>NZ_CM174418.1:807500-6230909 GCF_057835125.1 Pseudomonas sp. GL_117
TTGAAGAAGACGATAAAGAAGCAGCCCGAAATTGGGTCTGTAGCTCAGTTGGTTAGAGCGCACCCCTGATAAGGGTGAGGTCGGCAGTTCGAATCTGCCCAGACCCACCAATTTTGTGTGGGAAACGCCTGTAGAAATACGGGGCCATAGCTCAGCTGGGAGAGCGCCTGCCTTGCACGCAGGAGGTCAACGGTTCGATCCCGTTTGGCTCCACCACTACTGTTTCTGTTTGTTGAAAGCTTAGAAATGAGCATTCCATCGTGACGATGGTGAATGTTGATTTCTAGTCTTTGATTAGATCGTTCTTTAAAAATTTGGGTATGTGATAGAAAGATAGACTGAACGTTACTTTCACTGGTAACGGATCAGGCTAAGGTAAAATTTGTGAGTTCTCTTAGTTGAGAAATTCGAATTTTCGGCGAATGTTGTCTTCACAGTATAACCAGATTGCTTGGGGTTATATGGTCAAGTGAAGAAGCGCATACGGTGGATGCCTTGGCAGTCAGAGGCGATGAAAGACGTGGTAGCCTGCGAAAAGCTTCGGGGAGTCGGCAAACAGACTTTGATCCGGAGATGTCTGAATGGGGGAACCCAGCCATCATAAGATGGTTATCTTGTACTGAATACATAGGTGCAAGAGGCGAACCAGGGGAACTGAAACATCTAAGTACCCTGAGGAAAAGAAATCAACCGAGATTCCCTTAGTAGTGGCGAGCGAACGGGGACTAGCCCTTAAGTGGCTTTGAGATTAGCGGAACGCTCTGGAAAGTGCGGCCATAGTGGGTGATAGCCCTGTACGCGAAAATCTCTTAGTCATGAAATCGAGTAGGACGGAGCACGAGAAACTTTGTCTGAATATGGGGGGACCATCCTCCAAGGCTAAATACTACTGACTGACCGATAGTGAACTAGTACCGTGAGGGAAAGGCGAAAAGAACCCCGGAGAGGGGAGTGAAATAGATCCTGAAACCGTATGCGTACAAGCAGTGGGAGCAGACTTTGTTCTGTGACTGCGTACCTTTTGTATAATGGGTCAGCGACTTATTTTCAGTGGCGAGCTTAACCGAATAGGGGAGGCGTAGCGAAAGCGAGTCTTAATAGGGCGTCTAGTCGCTGGGAATAGACCCGAAACCGGGCGATCTATCCATGGGCAGGTTGAAGGTTGGGTAACACTAACTGGAGGACCGAACCGACTACCGTTGAAAAGTTAGCGGATGACCTGTGGATCGGAGTGAAAGGCTAATCAAGCTCGGAGATAGCTGGTTCTCCTCGAAAGCTATTTAGGTAGCGCCTCATGTATCACTGTAGGGGGTAGAGCACTGTTTCGGCTAGGGGGTCATCCCGACTTACCAAACCGATGCAAACTCCGAATACCTACAAGTGCCGAGCATGGGAGACACACGGCGGGTGCTAACGTCCGTCGTGAAAAGGGAAACAACCCAGACCGTCAGCTAAGGTCCCAAAGTTATGGTTAAGTGGGAAACGATGTGGGAAGGCTTAGACAGCTAGGAGGTTGGCTTAGAAGCAGCCACCCTTTAAAGAAAGCGTAATAGCTCACTAGTCGAGTCGGCCTGCGCGGAAGATGTAACGGGGCTCAAACCATACACCGAAGCTACGGGTATCACGTAAGTGATGCGGTAGAGGAGCGTTCTGTAAGCCTGTGAAGGTGAGTTGAGAAGCTTGCTGGAGGTATCAGAAGTGCGAATGCTGACATGAGTAACGACAATGGGTGTGAAAAACACCCACGCCGAAAGACCAAGGTTTCCTGCGCAACGTTAATCGACGCAGGGTTAGTCGGTCCCTAAGGCGAGGCTGAAAAGCGTAGTCGATGGAAAACAGGTTAATATTCCTGTACTTCTGGTTATTGCGATGGAGGGACGGAGAAGGCTAGGCCAGCTTGGCGTTGGTTGTCCAAGTTTAAGGTGGTAGGCTGAGATCTTAGGTAAATCCGGGATCTTAAGGCCGAGAGCTGATGACGAGTTAACTTTTAGTTAACGAAGTGGTTGATGCCATGCTTCCAAGAAAAGCTTCTAAGCTTCAGGTAACCAGGAACCGTACCCCAAACCGACACAGGTGGTTGGGTAGAGAATACCAAGGCGCTTGAGAGAACTCGGGTGAAGGAACTAGGCAAAATGGCACCGTAACTTCGGGAGAAGGTGCGCCGGTGAGGGTGAAGGACTTGCTCCGTAAGCTCATGCCGGTCGAAGATACCAGGCCGCTGCGACTGTTTATTAAAAACACAGCACTCTGCAAACACGAAAGTGGACGTATAGGGTGTGACGCCTGCCCGGTGCCGGAAGGTTAATTGATGGGGTTAGCTAACGCGAAGCTCTTGATCGAAGCCCCGGTAAACGGCGGCCGTAACTATAACGGTCCTAAGGTAGCGAAATTCCTTGTCGGGTAAGTTCCGACCTGCACGAATGGCGTAACGATGGCGGCGCTGTCTCCACCCGAGACTCAGTGAAATTGAAATCGCTGTGAAGATGCAGTGTATCCGCGGCTAGACGGAAAGACCCCGTGAACCTTTACTATAGCTTTGCACTGGACTTTGAATTTGCTTGTGTAGGATAGGTGGGAGGCTTTGAAGCGTGGACGCCAGTTCGCGTGGAGCCATCCTTGAAATACCACCCTGGCAACTTTGAGGTTCTAACTCAGGTCCGTTATCCGGATCGAGGACAGTGTATGGTGGGTAGTTTGACTGGGGCGGTCTCCTCCTAAAGAGTAACGGAGGAGTACGAAGGTGCGCTCAGACCGGTCGGAAATCGGTCGTAGAGTATAAAGGCAAAAGCGCGCTTGACTGCGAGACAGACACGTCGAGCAGGTACGAAAGTAGGTCTTAGTGATCCGGTGGTTCTGTATGGAAGGGCCATCGCTCAACGGATAAAAGGTACTCCGGGGATAACAGGCTGATACCGCCCAAGAGTTCATATCGACGGCGGTGTTTGGCACCTCGATGTCGGCTCATCACATCCTGGGGCTGAAGCCGGTCCCAAGGGTATGGCTGTTCGCCATTTAAAGTGGTACGCGAGCTGGGTTTAGAACGTCGTGAGACAGTTCGGTCCCTATCTGCCGTGGACGTTTGAGATTTGAGAGGGGCTGCTCCTAGTACGAGAGGACCGGAGTGGACGAACCTCTGGTGTTCCGGTTGTCACGCCAGTGGCATTGCCGGGTAGCTATGTTCGGAATAGATAACCGCTGAAAGCATCTAAGCGGGAAACTAGCCTCAAGATGAGATCTCACTGGAACCTTGAGTTCCCTGAAGGGCCGTCGAAGACTACGACGTTGATAGGTTGGGTGTGTAAGCGCTGTGAGGCGTTGAGCTAACCAATACTAATTGCCCGTGAGGCTTGACCATATAACACCCAAGCAATTTGCGTCGAAAGGCCAGATTGCGGTGTGTGAAGACGAAATAAACCGAAAGTTCGACGCTCACAAAACACCGAAAGCTATCACATACCCAATTTGCTGAAGCGAGGCACAAGCCACGACTCAGTACCCGAATTTCTTGACGACCATAGAGCATTGGAACCACCTGATCCCATCCCGAACTCAGCAGTGAAACGATGCATCGCCGATGGTAGTGTGGGGTTTCCCCATGTGAGAGTAGGTCATCGTCAAGATTAAATTCCGAAACCCCATTTGCGAAAGCAGATGGGGTTTTGTTTTGGGCGGTCGAAAAGCAATTAAGCCCCGACAAATTTGCACAGTTATTTCTGAACCAGACCACTAGAATAGGCACCTAACCATTTTTAGAGTCAGAGCCCTATCTATGTCTGATCCGGTTGATACCCTTGAGGTGTCGGATTTACCACTGGACGACCTGGTGGCATGCCATGAGTGCGACTTGCTGATGCGCAAGCCAGCACTCGCCCTGGGCGAAAAAGCCCAATGCCCCCGCTGCGGCTACGAGTTGTACGCCCATCGCCATAATGTCGTTGAACGCAGCCTCGCCTTGGTGCTCGCCGCGCTGTTGCTGTACATCCCGGCGAACTTTTTACCGATCATGCAGCTCAATCTACTTGGGCAAACCTCTGAAGATACCGTCTGGAGCGGCGTCGTCGGCCTGTTCGATACCGGCATGCAAGGCGTCGCCGTCGTCGTCTTCCTGTGCAGCATGGGGATTCCCTTGCTCAAGCTGCTCTGCCAGTTGGCAGTCCTGCTCAGCATTCGCTGGAACATCGGTCGCAGCTACGGACTGCTGCTCTACCGTATCTATCACCACATGAAAGACTGGGGAATGCTGGAGGTCTACCTGATGGGTGTCTTGGTCGCGATTGTAAAACTCGCCGACATGGCCTCCATCACCGTCGGCCTGGGACTGGTCTGTTTCGTCAGCCTATTAATGGTTCAGGTACTACTTGAGGTGGTGATGTCGCCGCACCAGATCTGGCAAGCGCTGTCAGGAGAGGATGATCATGCGGGCGATTGATGCAGGCATTCTGATTTGTACCGAATGCCATGAGTTGAACAAACAAGACTCGGACACCGATGAACAAATCTGCACCCGTTGCGGCGCGCTGATCCACGCCCGTCGCCCGAACAGCCTCGCGCGTACGTGGGCGCTGCTGATCACGGCCGCTATCTTGTACATTCCCGCTAATCTGTTGCCGATCATGACCATCAACTCCCTCGGCCAGGGCGACCCGAGCACCATCATGGCCGGCGTGATCCAACTGATGCAGCACGGCATGTTCCCCATTGCCGCCGTGGTGTTCATCGCCAGTATCCTGGTGCCGACGTTCAAGCTGGTCGGCATCGGTCTGCTACTGTTCTCGGTGCAGCGTCACCAGCCACTGTCCGCGCGACAGCGCATTGTGATGTACCGCTTTATCGAGTTCATTGGCCGTTGGTCCATGTTGGATATTTTCGTGATCGCCATCCTGGTGGCGGTTGTAAACTTTGGGCGGCTTGCCAGTGTCGAGGCCAATCTCGGCGCTGCGGCGTTCGCCAGTGTGGTGATCTTGACGATGCTTGCCGCAGTAACTTTTGATCCCCGACTGATTTGGGATAACACGGAGTCGGACGACGACCATGAGTGATTTGCCTAAAGCTAAAACCCGCCCGGCCTCCAACTGGTCGGCCATTTGGGTGCTTCCCCTGATTGCCCTGATCATCGGCGGCTGGCTGGGGTGGCGCGCCTATACCCAGCAGGGCATCGACATCCAGGTGCGCTTTGAAAGCGGCGAAGGTATCCAGGTCAACAAAACCGAAGTGGTCTACAAAGGTATGACCGTGGGCAAGGTCAAGGCCTTGGCCTTGGACGACGAAGGCAGTAATCGCGGGGTGATCGCCACCATCGAGATGAATAAGGACGTCGATCAGTACCTCAAGACCAACACCCGTTTCTGGCTGGTCAAGCCAAGCGTCAGCCTCGCCGGTATCACCGGTCTGGAGACCCTGGTTTCGGGCAACTACATCGCCGCCAGCCCGGGTGACGGTGAGCCCACACGCAAATTCAAGGCGCTCTCTGAAGAACCACCGCTATCGGACGCCAAGCCCGGCCTGCACCTGACGATCAAAGCCGACCGCCTCGGCTCATTGAACCGAGGCAGCCCGGTGTTCTACAAGCAGATCCAGGTCGGCCAAGTCAAAAGCTACCTGCTCTCCGAGGACCAGAGCACCGTCGAAATCAAGGTCTACATCGAACCGACCTACGCCAGCCTGGTGCGCAAACACACGCGTTTCTGGAACGCCAGCGGCATCAGCATCGACGCCAACCTCTCCGGCGTGAAGGTGCGTAGCGAGTCGCTCTCCAGCATCGTCGCCGGCGGCATTGCCTTCGCTACCCCAGAGAACCGCAAGGACAGCCCGCCGACCGACCCGAGCCTGCCTTTCCGTTTGTACGAAGATTTTGACGCCGCCGCTGCCGGCATCAAGGTCAAGGTCAAGCTCACCGACTTCGAAGGCTTGCAGGCTGGTCGCACGCCGGTGATGTACAAAGGTATCCAGGTCGGCAGCCTGAAGACCCTGAAGATCGACCCGTCCCTGTCCAGTGCCAACGCCGAACTGACCCTCGACCCGCTGGCCGAAGACTATCTGGTGCAAGACACCCAATTCTGGGTAGTCAAACCGTCGATCTCCCTGGCCGGTATCACGGGCCTTGAAGCCTTGGTCAAAGGCAACTACATCGCCATCCGCCCCGGCGACAAAGGCAGCGCGCCGCAACGCGAATTCGTCGCGCGTGCCAAGGCGCCGCCGCTGGACCTGCGCTCACCGGGCCTTCACATGGTGCTGTTCACCGACAACCTCGGCTCCCTGGACGTGGGCAGTCCGATTCTATACAAGCAGGTCAAGGTCGGTTCGGTGCAGAGCTACCAGTTCTCGCGCAAGAACAAACAACTGGTGATCGGCGTACACATCGAGAAGGAATACGAAAACCTGGTCAACGGTTCCACGCGTTTCTGGAACGCCAGCGGCGTTACCCTGACCGGCGGCCTCACTGGTGGAATCCAGGTCAAGAGTGAGTCCCTGGCCAGCCTGATGGCCGGTGGCATTGCCTTCGAAACCCCGGAGCAGAACGTACCGCTGAAAAAACGCATTCCGCGTTTCCGCCTGTTCACCGACCGTGAGGCGGCCAATCAACACGGCACCTTGGTAACCATCAAGGTCGACCGTGCCGATGGCATGCGCCCAGGCACCCCAGTGCGTTTCAAAGGCCTGGATGTGGGCAAGATCGAAAGCGTCGACCTCAGCGCAGACATGCAGTCGGTGCTGCTCAGCGCGCGCATTACCCAAGTGGCGGATCGCATTGCGCGCGTCGGCAGCCAGTTCTGGGTGGTCAAACCTGAGCTGGGCCTGATGAAAACCTCCAACCTGGAAACCCTGGTCACCGGCCAATACATCGAAGTCCAGCCTGCAGTGAAGAACGCCGGCCCGCAAAAAAGCTTCGTGGCCTTGGACCAACCGCCAGAAGTCGTTCATCAAGAGGCCGGCCTGAGCCTCACCCTCAGCGCCGCCCGCCGTGGTTCGCTGAAGGAAGGCGTGCCAGTGACGTACCGTGAAGTGACGGTGGGTAAAGTCACCGGTTACGAACTGGGCCAGACCGCCGACCGCGTGCTGATCCACATTCTGATCGAGCCCAAGTACGCGCCACTGGTGCGCAGCGGCAGCCGTTTCTGGAACACCAGCGGCTTTGGTCTGGACTTCGGCCTGTTCAAGGGCGCGACGGTGCGAACCGAATCCCTGGAGACCCTGGTCGCCGGTGGTATCGCCTTCGCCACGCCAGACGGCGAGCGCATGGGCAATGCCGCGCTGGCACGGCAGACCTTCCCGCTGTTCGACAAGTTCGAGGATGAATGGCTGACCTGGGCACCGAAGATTCCACTCGGCAAGTAGGCCGAGGCGCGGTCTTCGCGAGCAAGCCCGCTCCTACACCCGACCGCTTTCCAAAGGATGGACTCGGTCAAATGTGGGAGCGGGCTTGCCCGCGAAGAGGCCCGCACAGCCAATACAAAAAAAGGCCCCTGGATTCACACCCAGGGGCCTTTTCATTTCAGCTGAAAAAATCAGACCTCATCCAACTCCGGCTCATCGGCCTGCACATTCAGCGTCGCCTTCACCACATCGTGGCGACGGATGTACTTCCAATCCGCCTCGTCGATATAGATCCCGTTCGGCCCGCTGCCACCTTCCAGGTCAATCGCCACCTGGGCGGAAACCTGTGGCTTCACACTGGCCAGGATCGGCACAAAGCCCAACTGCAGACTGGTTTCCAGCAGCGCCGCCTGGTTCTTCTCATCGATGTCCGCCGCCTCGTCGAGGTAGTACGGTAAACGCACGCGCCCGGCCTGGTCGCGGTCCATCAAGTGCAGCAACAAATACATGTTGGTCAGCGCCTTGATGGTCATGGTGGTGCCGTTGGACGCCGCGCCATCGATGTCGGTGTGAATCACCGGCTGGCCATGCACCTTGGTGATCTCGAACGCCAGCTCGAACAAATCCTTGAGGCCCAACTGGTTATGGTTGGCGGCCACGAGGCGGGCCAGGTATTCCTTGGCCTCTTCGTTCTTGTTGTCTTGCTCGGCGCTCTGGCTCAGGTCGAACACCGACAGGGTTTCGCCTTCTTCATACTGACCGGCACTGTGGATGATCTGGTCGATATGCTTGAGCGCTTCCTTGTTCGGCGCCAGCACGATGCGGAAGCTCTGCAGGTTGGAGACCTGACGCTTGTTGATCTCGCGGTTGAACAACGCCAGTTGATGCTCAAGGCTGTCGTAGTCGCTGCGGATATTGCGCAGGGTCCGCGCAATATCGGTAACCGCCGCACGCCGCGCCTTGCCCAGGGTCAGCGCTTCATCGGTACGGTGCGCATAGGCGTTGATCAGCAGTTGCAGGCGACGCTCGACGTCATCCTCACTGTCGAACTTGGCGACGCCCTTGAGGCGCACCTGGGCATACAGCGCCTCGATCTGGCCATCGGCGCGCAGCAAGCCTTGCCAGCTGTCCTGATAGTCATTGAGCAGCGGCAACAGGTTGTCCATGGAATCGTCGACCGGGTCCATGAACGGAGTGCCGAACGGCAAGTCCGCCGGCAACAACTGGCGACGACGCAGCGCGTCATCCAGCGTGCGTTGCTTGGCTTCCATATCGCCGATCTGACGACCGACCAATTGCAGCTTGGCCGACAGTTGCTGTACCCGTTCGGTAAACGCATCGCTGGAGCGTTTCAACTCATCCTGCGCCGCTTCCATCTGCGCCAGGTTTTCCAGCTTCTCGCCTTCTTCCGCGCTCAGGGTCTGTGCGCGGCGGAAGTCTTCCAGGGCTTTCTGCGCATCCAGTACTTGCTGGTACAGCGCTTCGGTCTGGGTCTTGCTCGCCGCACGGTCGGAGGCCACGGCCTGCTGGGTTTTCAGTTGCTTGAGTTCTTTTTCCAGACGCTCTTTCTG
This sequence comes from Pseudomonas sp. GL_117, assembly GCF_057835125.1. Classification (NCBI taxonomy): domain Bacteria; kingdom Pseudomonadati; phylum Pseudomonadota; class Gammaproteobacteria; order Pseudomonadales; family Pseudomonadaceae; genus Pseudomonas; species Pseudomonas sp. GL_117. The sequence continues at coordinate 816,386 of NZ_CM174418.1, forward strand.
GTCGCGCAACGCGGCGCGATCCGCCAGGGCCTGCAATGCCGGCGGTTCGATATGGGAGATGTCGATGGACAGCCCCGGCACTTCAAAGCGTTCACCCTTGAAGCCATCGAGGATCTGCTCCAGGGACTTGACCCACTGACCCTCCTCGTCCAGCGTGATGCCATGCTCGCCCAATGGCAGGCTGAACAACGAACTGTTGAACAGACGCATCAGACGCTCAACATCTTGCTGTGAGAATTCTTCGCGCAACTTGGCGTAGCTGTTGTTATCCGCGTGATCGAGCTGCTGCTTGACCGACTTCAAGCGCTTTTCCAGCTCGCGCAGGCGTTCGTCCAGATCCTCGGCGCTGAACTGCCGCGACTGCGCCAGGGCGCCCGCCAGTTCATCGTGGGCATCCTTGGCCGCGAGCAATTGCTGCTCCAGCACCTTCACATCATCGACCAGCGCAAAGCGATGCTTGAGCACCGACAGCTCGCCCAGCCAACGCTGGATACCACTGATTTCCCGCTCCAGGCGCATCAGCTCCTGGGTGCCGCCGCGCTGATCGTTCTGCAACGCGTCCTGTTCGCTGCGGTAGTGCTCGGCCTGGATGGTCAGCTCTTCCTTGCGCGCACTGGCGTAGTCCGACCAAGTGCCCAGCAACGAGTCCAGCAACGGTGACAGGCGATGCAGCTTGCCGCGCAATACATCGCGTTGGCGAACACCATTGGACAACGCCTCGACCAGCGGCCCGGCGGCGACCAGCGAGTTGTAGTCCTGCTCCATGCGTCGCACATCGCGGAAGGCTTCTTCGCACGCGGCGATGTAATCCACGCTGCCGGAACGCAGGCTGTGTTCGAAGGCATCGAGGAACAATTGCTTGAGCTTGGCCGCGGTGATTTCGCGCATGTGCAGCAGGTTGATAAACAGCGCGCGGAAGGTCTTCAGGCTCTGCTCGCTGGTGGAGCGCAGCGGAATCAGGGTCAGGTCCAGGGGGATCGACGTGTGGCCGCCCACCAGCAAGCGGCGTAGTTCATCGGGCTTGAGTTCGTAGGCTTTCAGGCCTTCGCGCTCCAGGTTGGTGAACAGTTCTTTCTGTCGCAGGCAGGTGTCGTTTTTCTGGTAGTGCGCCAGGTCCAGCTTGCCGGCGTAGGCAAAGAACTGGTGCCCGAAACCACCGCCCGGGCCGCGACCGACCACGCCGATCACATGCGGGCCGTGGGGCAGGGACACTTCCACGAGGATGTAGCTGGTGTCGGTGGCGAAGTAGAAGCGCCGCGATTGTTCCAGGGTGTACTTGCCGAAGCTCATGTCTGACATGCGCGCCAGAATCGGGAACTGCAAGGCGTTGATCGACGCGGATTTACCCAGGTTGTTCGCGCCGTATACCGACAGCGGCTCTTCCAGCGGGAACAATCCCAGGCTGTAACCGGCGGTGTTCAATAGGGCGAAGCGGCGGATGCCGTAGCGTTCCTTACTCATGCGTCGGTCTCCTGTTCTTCGGCAATGGCACGGGCCAGCGCGTCTTCTTCGCTTTCTTCGGCAAAGTCGCTCAAGTCCAGCGGGTCATCGGTTTTCAGCAATTTCTCGTCGCTGTCTTCATCGATGATCACCGGCGCCGGCAGTGGCAATACGCTGTGGATGCTGGCCGCGAGGTCACGGTCCTGCTGCACCGACAGGCACACGTCGAGGAAACGGTGCATCGGCGGCAGGAAGCGATAGATGCCGTTGTCTTCGCTGGCAAAACCCAGCTGGGTCATGCGGCGCATGATCTTTTCTTCGAGTTCTTCCTGGGTCTGCACTTCGGCCTGGATAAACAGGTCACGGTACTTCTCCAGCAGCGACGGCAGTTCATCGCGGCCCAGGCTGCCACCGTCGAGCACGGCAATCGGGTCGCGGCCCTGGTCGGCCAAATGTTCGACGATGATGAAGGTGAACAACGCCAGGCGCTGCGCGGTCTTGTTGACCTGCGCGGCGGCCACGGCGGTGTCTGGCACGAAGTAGTAGAAGCCCCGCGTGTCGCACACCAGCTCAAAGCCCAGGGCCTTGAACAGCGTGCGGTACTGGTCCTGGAAGTTCGACAGTTGGGCGTACAGCTCCGGGTCGCGGCGGCTGACGTGGTAACCCTTGAACAGCTCGCGAAAGATCGGCGCCAGCTGGGACAGTTCGGATAGATCAAGATGCATGAGGTGTACTCGCAGAATGCTCGGCGGCGTCAGTACTGGCCGGGAGCAGGGCGAAGGAGCGCAGGCTGACCTGGTGCTCGGTGGTGTGGTAGTCGCGGCGTTCCAGGCGTTCGCGCTTGAAGCGTTTTTCGCGGGACAGGCGCGAGAACCAGTACAGCAATTCGTCGGTGGCGCCGTCCGGTTCCTGCTCCAGCAGCCAGGTCATCAGGTCCGGCATCGGCAACGCGTCTTCGCAGCGCTCGAGCATTTCCTTGACCGTGCGCGGTGCACGTTGGGCGTCGCCCTTGTGGGATTTGTGCGCCTTGGGGAAGCGCGCCGGTTTCGGCTCGAAATTCGCCAGGGCGTACACATAAGCCTCCACCTGGCTGGCACTGCCGAGGAAGGTGCTTTGCGGGCGGGTGAACATCGGCATCGCCGCCTGCGGCACGGCGTCCAGGCCCTTGCGGCGGATCGCTGACAGCGCCAGCGCCGCACCGCGGGTCACGGCGTTGTGCCGACGGGCTTCTTCGCGCAGTGGCAGCAGCAGCTCGCGCGCATGGCGCAAGGTCAGTTGGGCGCTGGTCTGCATTTCCAGGATGCGTGCGTGGGTGCGCAGCAGCATGTCGTCGTCCACCAGGTGGCCGAGACGCTGTTGCTCGGTGAGCAGGCGCAACAGCACGTTCTCGACCTTGCGCACGCCCTGTTCGAAGGCGCCATCGGCGTTCACCAGTTGGATCATCGGCTCGACGTATTCGTCCCAGGTCGCCAGGACCTCGGCATAACGCTGGCGCAACGGAATCTGCCGGTCGCTGGTCTTGGCGCGATCGGCTACGGCGGCGAGGGCCTGTTCGTCGTTGGCGAGCTTTTTCAGCACGTCCCGCACGCGCATATCCAGCAGGCGCAGTTGGCGGGCGAGGTCGTGGCCATCACGGATGTCGAAAGCGTCCTGGATGTACCCGGCCAGGCGTTCGAGATGGCGCAGGTAGGCTTCGATTTCCAGGCACAGGCCAAGCCGGTGCTCCTTGCGAAGATAAGCCAGGAAGTCGTGGATCTGCGCGTTGAGCTCGAAACGGTTCGGGCTTTTGGCGACAGGCACCAGGATGTCCAGGCGAATCCACACGTCCAGCAGGCTGGTGATGTCCTGTGGCGTGCTGTCCAGTTGTTGGGCGGCCAGTTGTGCGCGCAGCTCGGCAAGGCTCAGGGTGCCTTGGTCGAAGTGTTCGCACAGTGGCTCAAGTAAGGCCCAGTGTTCGGCGAGGGCGCGCAGGACGCGCTTGGGTTCGATCATGGGAATGGCCGGCTGGTTGGCGATGAAAAGTCGCGATTGTACTGCATCAGGCCGGGGATTTATCCACAGCCGGTCAGTACGCAGTGGGCGATTGTTGCCGAACAACGGTAGAATCGCCGCTCTTTAGTTATCCACAAGTGGCCGAGCTGTGCTTATCGAGTCCCGACGTCGCGCTTACTTGACCGCCATGCAGGTGGTCAACTGGCTGCCCCGCACCGAACTGCCGTTTGCCGCGCCGTCGCGGCCCGAGCTGCTGGAAGCGCTTGAGCCCTACGAGGCATTCGAGTCTTCGGGCGAGGAGGCGGCTGCGCCGGTGGCGCTGGTCAAGCCCGAAGCGCCCGTGCGGCCTGCGGTGGAGCGTGCCAAGGTCGAAGTGCCGCGCCCGTCGCCGGTGACCAAGGCGGTGGCGGCCGAAGCGCCTGCACCGGTGGTCAGGGCCCCGGTAGCGCCGCCGCCGCGTTTCGCCCTGCAACTGCTGCGGGCCGGGCGCTGCCTGCTGCTGGTGGAACTGCCCACCGGCGAACGTTTCCAGACCCGCGACCCGGCCTACATGCTGCTCAAGGACATGCTGCGCGCCGCCGGCCTGCCCGACAGCCCGCAGATCGTCGGCGAGCCGGTACGCTGGCCGCTGCTGGTACGCGGCACCATGGACCAGGGCCCGGAAGCCGCGCGTGATTTTGTGCAAGGTTTTGTCTCGGCGCGCCTGGAAGACGAGCCCTGTGTGTGCCTGTGGCTGATCGGCCTGCCCGCCGTGCGTTTTGCCGGCGAAGCCAATGCCGAAGCCTGGTATCGCGAGCTGCAGGTCGAAGGCCTGGGCTCGGTATGGGCCCTGCCGGGCCTGGAATTATTAATGGAAGAGCCACAGCGTAAGGCTGATGTCTGGCAAGCCATGCGCCGGCTGATGGCGCGCTGGAAAACAACTGATGAGTGAGGCTTTATCCTTCCGCCCGATGACCGAGGCCGACCTCGACGCCGTGCTGAAAATCGAATACGCAGCGTTCAGCCATCCCTGGACCCGTGGGATCTTTCTTGACGGGCTGGGCAAGTACCAGATCTGGTTGATGTTCGAAGGCGAGCAGCAGGTGGGGCACGGCGTGGTGCAGATCATCCTTGATGAAGCGCATTTGCTGAATATCACCGTCAAGCCGGAAAACCAGGGCCGTGGCCTGGGCCTGGCGCTGCTGGAACACCTGATGTCGCGGGCGTATGCAGCCAGTGCGCGGGAGTGTTTCCTGGAGGTGCGCGACAGCAATACCGGCGCGTTTCGTCTGTACGAGCGTTATGGCTTCAACGAAATCGGCCGTCGCCGCGATTACTACCCCGCAGTGGGTGGGCGTGAGGACGCCGTTGTCATGGCCTGCACCCTGGTCGACTGAACACGACCCTCCAATGTGGAAGCGGGCTTGCTCGCGAAGGCGGCGGGTCAGTCGATGAATCGGTTGACTGACACTCCCTCTTCGCAAGCAAGCCCGCTCCCACATGGGTAACTGCGGTGTGTCAGCGATTACCGTCTATTGGTTCGCGTTCGGCCTCATCCAGCCGATTCCCCGCGTCAATCCCGTCCTCATCGACAATGCTCAAGTCGTAATCCGCCAGATTGCCCTTGTCATCTTCAACAGGCTCTGTAGGGCGTCGTGATTCAGTCATGGCCAATCCTCATACTGTGGGGCTTATAGTGTGTGGACAGGCGCACCACCCCAAAGATTCAAGCTTATTTGCGCCAGGCGTGACCCGGACGGGGGGTTGTCAGTCACAAAACTGCGCACCATTCCTGAGGCTTTCCCTGATGAACGAACTACAAGACCTGCTTGATAACAACGAACGCTGGGCGGATGCGATCAAACAGGAAGATCCCGAATTCTTCGCCAAGCTCGCCCGCCAGCAAACCCCGGAATACCTATGGATTGGTTGCTCCGACGCGCGCGTGCCGGCCAACGAGATTGTCGGCATGTTGCCGGGCGACCTGTTCGTCCACCGCAACGTGGCCAACGTGGTGCTGCACACCGACCTCAACTGCCTGTCGGTGATCCAGTACGCGGTGGACGTGCTCAAGGTCAAACACATCCTCGTCACCGGCCACTATGGCTGCGGCGGCGTGCGGGCGTCGATGCAAGACCGCCAGTTCGGCCTGATCGACGGCTGGCTGCGCACCATTCGTGACCTGTACTACGAAAACCGCGACGTGCTGGCCCAGTTGCCCACCGAGGAAGAGCGCGTGGATCGCATGTGCGAGCTGAACGTGATCCAGCAGGTGGCCAACGTCGGTCACACCAGCATCGTGCAAAACGCCTGGCACCGTGGGCAGAGCCTGTCGATCCATGGCTGCATCTATGGCATCAAGGATGGTCGCTGGAAGAGCTTGAACACCACCATCAGTGGTTTCGAGCAGTTGCCGCCGCAATATCGCCTGCGTCCGTTGGGCGAAGCCTAAGGTCGCTTGCGTTCGCGCCATTGGGCCATGAACGCCTGGCCTTCGGCGTTCAGCGGCTCATTGCGCCCGGTGATCCAGCCGCGGCAGTTCAACTCGCCACATTGGCAGGCGAACTGCCGGTACAACACGTCCTCGGTGTTGGCGTAATCCATCGTCAAGCACTCGCCGGCCGCAATTTCCTGCAAGGTCCAGACTTCCAGGTAATGCAAATCGAGGAATACGTTCGGTTTGCAGGAGTGCGAGATCAGCCCGCAAAACCAGCAGTCGTACAGGTGGATGCGTGAAGACAGCTGCAAGGTATGCAGGCGTCGTTCGCTCAGGGCGTAGCCTGAGAGCTTGGCAATGCGTACACGACTGTCAAAGGCCACACGAGCCTTGATCCCGGCCGCTGTGCCATCTGCGTCGTGCACCACCTCGAACAGCTCGGTCGAGGGGTAGCCCGTGCCGAGGTGGGACTTGAAGGGGTAAAGGCAGTCGCTCGCAACGGTTTTAGCCTTATCCATGGCGCGAGTTTTCATAACTCTCCTGGGTTCGGCTGCATCGACCTGCGGGTAGTGGCTGACTTCCAGTCTTGCAGCGGATGGGTGCGCTCCAAGCCTCGCTCAACTTGGATCGGATTTCTACTGTCAACTTTGACAGTAGAAATCCCCCGTTGCCGGTACGACTTACAGCGCCGGCACCGTGATAGTAGGCGTTGGGGCGGGGTTCTTGAGCAGGCGCAGTTGCGCCTTGGTCGTCGGCGTGGCGCATTGGGCGTTGGCTTTTTCCGGGGTCAAGCCGCGCACGGAGGTGTAGAACAACTCGCAGGTCTGCTCCTTGCGCGTGACCTGCCAGGTGTTCATGCACGCCTTGAGCAACACATTCGGATCGCTCGCGGGCTTTTGCCCCATGCCCGCCTGCCAGCAGGCGGCGCTCAAGTCCTGGCCCATGACCTTCAAACCCGCTTCGTCGGCCTTCTGCTCGTTGCCGTCATAGGTCGCAGGATCGGCCGCGTACCAGATGTAGCTCGGGTGGTTGGCGCCCAGCACCGCAACGGTTTCGCCGGCTTGCGGGCTGATCTGGGCCAGGCCCAGCACGGCCACGCTCTGCCCGTATTGTTGCTTGATCCAATTGCGCACCGGAGCGCCGAACGCCACCATCGGCAACGACCCTTTGGGCGACAGGCTCAGTTCCTTGACCATGCGCGTCTGATAATCGGTGAAGTAGCTGTAGACGCCTTCCAGATCCTTGCCGGCATTGGACGGCGCGGCGATCGGCGCGATGTCGATGATGGTCTGGTAGGCCGGCGTTTCGGTGGCCGGGATACCGTTGTCGGTGAGCAGCGCGGCCCAGCGGTCGGTGGTACTGGATTCCAGGTAATCCTGGGCCTGGGTCAGCGAGTAGTCCGGCGGGAAGTGCAGCAGCTCGATGCTCTTGCGGTTTTCCAGGGCCATGCCCAGCGGCAGGAACAAATACCAGTTGTAGGCCCACTTGCCGTCGCTGTTGAGCTTGCTGGCGCCTTGGTAGGCCAGGTCGGCGGTGTTGAGTAACGTCTTTAGGGGCTGGCCGTAATCTTCGGGTACACCGCTGAAGGTCGCGACAACCTGGCCGTCGTGGTTCTTCACGCTGACCTTGGCCCTGCTGTAACCGTCCCGTTGCAGGCTCTGGTTCAGATAATGCTCGGCCGTCTGCTCCAGCGACCAGGGCCGAAAACAGATCACGTTGCAGTTATTGGGGAACGCGAACAGCTGAGTGACACGTTGCGTGCTGCCCAGCGGTACTTCGACGTCGGCCTGTACGACCGCACTGGCCATCAGTGCGGCCAGGGTGAGGGACAACCTGGTCGGTTTGAACATGTGTGATTCCTTGTCAGCGAAAGCCCGTCTGCGCGGGATGAAAGCCCACTCCCACACAGTAGCGGCTGACCAGGAAAACCGCGTGCTAAATCGCCGGGCATGTCGTTATTGGATAAGAAAACCTACAGGTTGAACTGCAAGGCGTTGCTCAAGTCACCCATGGGCTTCTGGCCGCGGGCGATCATGGCGTCATCACGCTGCTTGAGGCCATCGAGGGTTTCCAGCTGGAACACCCGGGTGATCAGGCGCAGGATCGACGCCGTGTCGTACACCGTGTGATCCACCGTGCCCTTGCGTGCAAACGGCGACACCACCAACGCCGGAATCCGCGTGCCAGGGCCCCAGCGGTCACCCTTGGGCGGCGCGACGTGGTCCCACCAGCCGCCGTTTTCATCGACGGTGACGACCACTACCATGTTTTTCCACTGCGGGCTCTCTTGCAGCACCTTCAAGGCGCGGGCGATATGGCGGTCGCCGGAGGCTATGTCGGCGTAACCGGCGTGCATGTTCAGGTTGCCCTGGGGTTTGTAGAAGGTCACGGCAGGCAGCTTGCCGGCCTGGGCGTCGGCGAAAAACCTGTTGGTGCTCGACTCATCGCCCAAACCGCCATCACGCAGGCGCTTGTCCCGTTCGGCACGGTTTTGCGGCCCTTGTTGCTTGAAGTAGTTGAACGGCTGGTGGTGATACTGGAAGTTCGGGATCTTGGGGATACCCCCCGAGTCCTTGAACTGGTCCAGCGTCGCCTGCCATGCACCGGCATACCAGGCCCAGTCGACGTTCTTTTTCGACAGCTTGTCGCCGATGTGTTCGTGGGTTTGCGGCACCAGCACGTTGGGCAGGTCGGCCTTGGCGTAGTCCGGGTTTTGCGGGTCGCGAATCCAGGTCGGCCAGTAGGGCGGGGCGAGGGTGTTGACCCCATAACCGTCCGGGGTCAGTGCGCTGGGGCCGAACTGCGGCGCGCCGGTCATGGCGCTGGCCGGGGACTTGTCCAGGGGCTTGAGGCGTGTGTCGGTGGGGTCATCGCTTTGCAGGGTGGCGATCTGTGCCTTGGCCACCGACTGCGCGGCGTTCGGGTAAAACGGCGCGGTGGCGCTGATCAGGTACTGGTGGTTGAGGAACGAGCCACCAAACGCGCCCTGGAAGAAGTTATCGCAGAGCACAAACTCCTTGGCCACGTCCCACAGGCGCAGGGAATAACGGCTCTGGGCGTAATACCCCATCACCAGCCCGCCGGAATCGCCCCAGGCGACAAAGTTGTCGTTCTTGCCGCCATTGATCTGCATCTGGTTCTGGTAGAACACGTGCCACAAGTCGCGGGTCACCAGGCCCAAGGGCAGGTCTTCAGCGTTCGGGCCCTTGAGGGCGAACGGCGCATTGGGCAGGCCCTGCTGGAATTGCACTTCGCTGGGGTACGTCACCCCGTCGACGCTTTGCGGGCCGACTTGCAACACGCCGCCCCAGACCGCAGGCAGGGTGGTCAGCAGGCTGCCGTCGCGGTCGCGTTGCTGCGCGTCGGCAGGCTTGAGCGCCGACAGCGGTTTCTCAACGCCGGGGAAATCTGCAAACAGGTTGTTGAAGCTGCGGTTCTCGGCGTAGATCACCACCACGGTTTTCACCTGGTCGTGCAAGGCCTTGTCCAGCTCCTGCGGTGTAAGTGGTCGCGCCGTCGGCTTGCCCGGGGCCTCGCTGGGATTGCCGCAGGCACTCAAGGTCGCGCCAACCCCCAGCACCGCCGCGCCCCCCAGGAAGCGCCGACGGCTGCTGTCTACTGGCGCTTGGGCGGTGGAATCGGGGGAGGGGCGGTCTTCGTGCTCATCACTCATTGCGGGAGTCCTTGCTGGCGAGATGTTGCAAGATATTTCGCAGGACGGTAGCAATGCAATGTGACGGAACGAAGACAGGGGGTTACGTCAGAAGGTCACAGCAGGCGCAGTGCCAGTTGGCTGCCGGCGCGCAAATACTCCACCTGGGCCGTCAGTGCATCCTTGACGATTGCCTCGCCGGTGTCGGTCAGCTTGGCTTTTTTGGCGTCGATGACACTGGTCTGCAATAGCTGCATCGTCACGTCCATCGCTTTCTGGAAGGCCGTCACGTTGTTGTGCAGGCCAAACTCCTTGATAACGGCCGCCATGCGGCGATCAGCATCGTCGCGCAGGGCCCTGTACTCGACGAACGAAACGTTGTCGTCCTTGTAAATATCGTTGATCAACTCTTCCAGTGATTTGGACAGGGGCGTCATCGGATTTTCCTTGGTGGTTCGTGAGAGGGAAGCCGAGTCAGGTTAATCAAAGGTGCTGGCGAAAGGAGTCAGGGGAGGGCATCGTCTGAAGTAGGACAACCCCACGCGTCTAATCAGAAAGGTGTTGCGTCACGCCGCAAGCCAGAAGCCCGCCATTTGAAGTGCGCTGCCAACCTTGCGACTGCGCCCATCGGCAAGGGAATGCAGTTATCTCCATCGATCCATGGGGAAAACAAATACATCTTGCGCGATTGCCATCATCCCGCCCAGCTCATAACCTGCACGCCATTTTGTTTGTCTGCCGAGCCTCACCATGACTGCCATCCTTTCCTCCCAGGCGCAGCGTTTTTCCCGCTCCGACTACAAAACCCTGGGCCTGGCCGCCCTGGGCGGCGCCTTGGAGATCTACGATTTCATCATCTTCGTATTCTTCGCGCTGACCCTCAGCCAACTGTTTTTCCCGCCAGAAATGCCCGAATGGCTGCGCCTGCTGCAAAGTTTCGGAATTTTCGTCACCGGCTACCTGGCGCGTCCGCTGGGCGGCATCTTGATGGCACATTTCGCCGACCACCTGGGACGCAAGCGCGTATTCAGCTTGAGCATCCTGATGATGGCGCTGCCGTGCCTGCTGATCGGGATCATGCCGACTTACGCGCAAATCGGTTATTTCGCACCGCTGATCCTGCTGTTTCTACGGGTGCTCCAAGGTGCCGCCGTGGGCGGCGAAGTGCCCAGTGCCTGGACCTTCGTCGCGGAACACGCGCCGCCCCATCACCGTGGCTACGCGTTGGGTTTCCTGCAAGCCGGGCTGACTTTCGGCTACCTGCTTGGGGCGCTGACCGCCACACTGCTGGCGCAAATATTCACGCCTGCCGAGATCCTCGACTACGCCTGGCGTTTCCCCTTCCTGCTCGGCGGCGTGTTCGGCGTGATCGGGGTGTGGCTGCGCCGCTGGCTCAGCGAAACCCCGGTGTTCCTCGAAATGCAGGCCCGCCGCCATGCCGCCGCCGAACTGCCGCTGCGTACCGTGCTGCGTGACCATCGCGCCGTGCTGCTGCCGGCGATGATCCTCACCTGCGTGCTCACCTCCGCCGTGGTCGTCCTCGTCGTCATCACCCCGACCATGATGCAGAAAACCTTCGGCATGAGTCCCAGCCATACCTTTGCATTGAGCGCGCTGGGCATCGTCTTCCTCAACATCGGCTGCGTCCTCGCCGGTCTGCTGGTGGACCGCATCGGTGCCTGGCGCGCAGTGCTGGTCTACAGCCTGCTGCTGCCAGTGGGCATTGCCGTGCTGTATGCCAGCCTGATCAACGGCGGCATCTGGCTCGGCGCTGCGTACGCCGTGGCGGGCTTGAGTTGCGGGGTGGTCGGCGCGGTGCCGTCGGTGATGGTCGGCTTGTTTCCGGCGCCGGTGCGGGTCTCGGGGATCTCCTTTACCTACAACATTGCCTACGCGCTGTGGGCAAGCACCACGCCGCTGCTGTTGATTGCACTGATGCCGACGAGCCCGTGGATTTGCGTGGGCTATTGCGTGGTGATGGGGGCGGTGGGCGTGGGGAGTGTGGCGCTGTTCGGTAAGCGCCACACCTTGGCGAGCTGAGGATCAGGTCAGAAAGTGCCAGAGCAGTAGCGTACCGATCAAACCGACAACGGACACAATCGTCTGCAACACCGACCACACCCAAATCGTCTGTTTCAACTGCAACCCGAAATACTCGCGCACCATCCAGAACCCGGCGTCGTTCACATGACAAAAGAACACCGAGCCCGCGCCAATCGCCAGCGCTACCAGTGAGCTCTGTGTCGCCGCCAACCCCGCCATCATCGGCGCGAGAATTCCCGCCGTGGTGGTCGTGGCAACCGTCGCCGAGCCGGTGGCCTGACGCAACGCCACGGCGATCAGCCAGGCCAGCAGCAGGTACGGCATTTGCGCACCTTCGGCGACCTTGCTGATGGTCTGGCTCACGCCCGCATCCAGCAGGGTTTGCTTGAGGCCGCCGCCGGCGCCGATGGTCAGCAGCAATACGGCGATGGGCGCGAGGGCTTTGCGCAGGGTGTTCATGTGCCGTTTTGGTGCGACCTGCTGCCCCCGCCCAAAGTGCCAGCCCAGAGCCATTGCTGTCGGATTTGTAATCTTGTCTCCACCGCCCTGATAAGTCGTGAGCGCTACATTCCAGCCGCTTGTACTTCATGGGCGTGGAGCTCTCGTTATGCCAATTTCCGTTAAACATCTGCTGGGGGCGACGTTGTTGTGGGTGGCTGCCAATACGGCCCAAGCGCAAACCCTCACCCTCGATTCCGCCTTGCAGAATGCCTTCGCCAACCACCCTGACCTCGCCGCTGCGCAGTGGGACATCAACATCGCCGAGGGCGGCCGCCAGCAGGCCGCGCTGATACCCAACCCCGTGCTTTCCGTGGATGCCGAAGACACCCGCCGTGACACGCGCACCACCAGCGTCAAACTCAGCCAGACCCTGGAGTTGGGCGGCAAGCGCGGCGCGCGTATCGATGTGGCCACTCGCGCTCAGGACGCCGCCGCACTGACCCTGGAACAGCGCCGCAACACCCTGCGCGCCGACGTGATCGACAGTTACTACGGCGCCCTGCGCGCCCAGGAGCGCCTTGACCTCGCGCAGCGCTCCCTGAAGCTGGCCGAACGTGGCCTGGTGGTCGCCAACGGTCGCGTGACGGCGGGCAAAACCTCGCCGGTGGAAGCCACCCGCGCCCAGGTGCAAGTGTCGCAAATCCGCCTTGAATTCAACCGTGCACAGATGGGCCTCAACGATGCCTATCGCCGCCTGGCCGCCAGCACTGGCAGCGCCGTCGTCGATTTCCAGGGCGTCGCCACGCAAAAACTGCCGTTGCCTCCCGCCGCCCAGTTGCTGGCGCGCCTTGAACAGACGGCCGAACTGCGCCTGGCCGAATTGCAGATCCTGCACAGCGAAGCCAGCGTCGGCCTGGAAAAAGCCCAGCGCATCCCCGACCTCGACGTGTCCATCGGCAGCCAATACGACGCTGGCGCGCGTGAGCGGGTCAACCTGGTCGGCCTGTCGATGCCGCTCCCGCTGTTCAACCGCAACCAGGGCAACGTGCTCGCCGCCAGTCGTCGCGCCGACCAGGCCCGCGACCTGCGCAACGCCACCGAACTGCGCCTGCGCACCGAAACCCGCCAGGCCCTGGACCTGTGGCAAACCGCCGATAGCGAAGTGCGCACGTTCAACCAGCAGATCCTGCCCGCCGCCCAAAGCGCGGTGGACAGCGCCACCCGTGGTTTCGAGATGGGCAAGTTCAACTTCCTCGATGTCCTCGACGCCCAGCGCACGCTGATTGCCGCTCGCACCCAATACCTCGCCGCCACCGCCCAGGCCACGGAGGCCTGGGTGCGCATCGAACGGATCTACGGCGACCTCACCCGTCTTTGATTTTTCCTGGAGCTTTCTATGAACCACAAACATGGCGTAGCGCTCGCCGTCGCCTTGAGCCTGCTGCTGTGCAGTGTTGCCAAGGCCGCTGAAGAAGAAGGCGAACTTGAACTCACCGAGCAGCAGATCCAGGCCGCCGGCATTCAACTGGCCCAGGCCCAACCGCGCTCGCTCAGCACGCTGCTGACCGTGCCGGCAGAGGTGCGTTTCGACGAGGACCGCACCTCGCACATCGTCCCGCGTACGGCGGGCGTGGTGGAGTCGGTGCAGGTCAACCTCGGCCAGTCGGTAAAAAAGGGTGAGCTGTTGGCAGTGATCGCCAGCCAGCAGATTTCCGACCTGCGCAGTGAACTGGCCGCCAGCCAACGCCGGGTCGAACTGGCCCGCACCACCTTCCAGCGTGAGCGTCAGTTGTGGCAGGACAAAATCTCTGCCGAACAGGACTACCTGCTGGCACGCCAAACCCTACAGGAAGCCGAAATCGCCCTGAACAACGCCCGTCAGAAGATGAGCGCCCTGAGTGGCAGCGCCGTACTCGTCGGAGGAAATCGCTACGAATTGCGCGCGCCATTTGCCGGTGTGGTGGTGGAAAAACACCTCGGCGTCGGCGAGGTGGTCAGCGAAACCAGCAACGCCTTCACCCTGTCGGACCTGTCCCAGGTGTGGGTCACCTTTGGAGTGTTTCCCAAAGACCTGAACAAGGTCCGCGTCGGCAAACCCGTCAAGGTCAGCTCCAGCGAAATGGGCACCGAAGTCCGTGGCACCGTGGCCTACGTCGGTAATCTGCTCGGCGAACAGACGCGCACCGCCACCGTTCGCGTCAGCGTGCCGAACCCCGACGATGCCTGGCGCCCCGGCTTGTTTGTCAGCGTGCAACTGGCCACCGAGAGCTTCCAGGCGCCGGTCAGCGTGCCCGAGGCGGCGATCCAGACCGTCGAGGACAAACCCTCGGTGTTCGAGCGCACCGAACACGGGTTCGTCACCCGCCATCTTGAACTTGGTGTAAGCGAAAACGGCTACGTCGAAGTGCGAAAAGGCCTGGAAGCCGGTGCGCAAGTGGCGACGGTTGGCAGCTTCATCCTCAAGTCCGAGCTGGGCAAGGGCTCCGCCGAGCACGCCCATTGATCCTGCGAGTGATTCTCCATGTTTGAGCGCCTTATCCAATTCGCCATCGAGCAGCGCATCATCGTGCTGTTGGCGGTGCTGTTGATGGCCGGTGTCGGTATCGCCAGCTATCAGAAGCTACCCATCGACGCAGTGCCTGACATCACCAACGTGCAGGTGCAGATCAATTCGGCGGCGGCGGGTTTCTCGCCGCTGGAGACCGAACAGCGCGTTACCTTTCCCATCGAAACCGCCATGGCCGGCCTGCCGGGGTTGCAGCAGACCCGTTCACTGTCGCGCTCCGGGTTGTCCCAGGTAACGGTGATTTTCAAGGACGGCACCGACTTGTTCTTCGCCCGCCAACTGGTCAACGAGCGCCTGCAAGTCGCCCGAGAACAATTGCCGGTTGGCATCGAGACTGCAATGGGGCCGATTTCCACAGGCCTTGGGGAAATTTTCCTATGGACCGTGGAGGCCAAGGACGGCGCACTCAAGGACGACGGCACGCCCTACACGCCAACCGACTTGCGCGTGATCCAGGACTGGATCATCAAGCCACAACTGCGCAACGTGCCGGGCGTGGCCGAGATCAACACCATCGGCGGCTTTGCCAAGGAATACCAGATCGCCCCCGACCCCAAGCGCCTGGCCGCCTACAGCTTGACCTTGAACGACCTGGTCACCGCGCTTGAGCGCAACAACGCCAACGTCGGCGCCGGTTACATCGAGCGCAGCGGCGAGCAACTGCTTATCCGCGCACCGGGGCAGGTGGCGTCGATCGACGACATTGCCAACATCGTCATCACCACGTCGGACGGTACGCCGATTCGTGTGCGAAACGTCGCTGAGGTCGACATCGGCCGTGAGATGCGTACCGGCGCCGCCACCGAAAATGGCCGTGAAGTGGTGTTGGGCACGGTGTTCATGTTGATTGGTGAAAACAGCCGCAGCGTGTCCCAGGCCGTGGCGGAAAAACTCGCACAGATCAACCGATCACTGCCCGAAGGCGTGGTGGCGGTCACGGTGTATGACCGCACCAACCTGGTCGAAAAAGCCATTGCCACCGTCAAGAAAAACCTCTTCGAAGGCGCGCTGCTGGTGGTCGCGGTGTTGTTCCTGTTTCTCGGCAATATCCGTGCGGCGCTGATCACCGCGATGGTGATCCCGCTGGCGATGCTGTTCACCTTTACCGGCATGTTCACCAACAAAGTCAGCGCCAACCTGATGAGCCTCGGTGCGCTGGACTTCGGCATCATCGTCGACGGCGCGGTGGTGATCGTCGAGAACGCGATCCGTCGCCTGGCCCATGCGCAGCAGCGTCACGGCCGCTTGTTGACCCGCAGCGAGCGCCTGCACGAAGTGTTCGCCGCCGCCAAGGAAGCACGGCGGGCGCTGATTTTCGGGCAACTGATCATCATGGTGGTGTACCTGCCGATCTTCGCCCTCACCGGCGTGGCTGGGAAAATGTTCCATCCCATGGCCTTCACCGTGGTGATCGCCTTGCTTGGCGCGATGATCCTGTCGGTGACGTTCGTGCCGGCGGCCATTGCGCTGTTTGTCACCGGCAAGGTCAAGGAAGAAGAAAACCTGGTGATGCGCACTGCACGTCGGGCCTATGCGCCGGTGTTGGAGGGGGTGATGGCGCGGCGGCCGCTGGTATTCGGCCTGGCGCTGCTGAGCATCCTCGGCTCCGGGGTGCTGGCCAGCCGCATGGGCAGCGAATTTATCCCCAGCCTCAGCGAAGGTGATTTTGCCCAGCAGGCCTTGCGCGTGCCCGGCACCAGCCTGACGCAATCGGTGCACATGCAGCAGCAACTGGAAACCACCTTGATGGCCCAGGTGCCGGAAATCGAGCGGGTGTTTGCCCGCACCGGCACCGCGGAAATTGCTTCCGACCCGATGCCGCCGAATATTTCCGACAGTTACGTGATGCTCAAGCCGAAGGACCAATGGCCAGACCCGAGCAAATCCCGTGAAACCCTGATTGCCGACATCCAGCGCGCCAGTGCGATTGTGCCGGGCAGCGCGTACGAACTTTCGCAACCGATCCAGCTGCGCTTCAACGAGCTGATTTCCGGAGTGCGCAGTGATGTGGCGGTGAAGGTGTTTGGGGATGATATGGCGGTGCTCAACCAGACCGCCGACGCCATCGCCGATACGCTCAAGGGCCTTGATGGCGCTTCGGAAGTGAAGGTGGAACAGACCTCTGGCCTGCCGGTGCTGACCATCAATATCGACCGCGACAAGGCCGCACGTTTTGGCCTGAATGTCGGTGATGTCCAGGACACCATCGCCGTGGCCGTCGGAGGACGCCAGGCCGGAACCTTGTACGAAGGCGACCGGCGTTTCGCCATGGTCGTACGTTTGTCCGACGCGCTGCGCACTGATATTGACGGCTTGTCGCGACTGTTGATCCCGGTGCCCGCAAACGCATCCGGCCAGTTGGGCTTTATCGCCTTGTCCCAGGTGGCCAGCCTGGATCTGGTGCTCGGCCCCAACCAGATCAGTCGCGAAAACGGCAAGCGCCTGGTGATCGTCAGCGCCAACGTACGCGGGCGTGACATTGGCTCGTTCGTGGCCGCGGCCGAAGCGGCAATCAATGCCAAGGTCAAGGTGCCGGCGGGTTACTGGACCACCTGGGGCGGCCAGTTCGAGCAGTTGAAGGAAGCCTCCGAACGCTTGCGTATCGTGGTGCCGGTGGCGCTGCTGTTGGTGTTCGGGCTGTTGTTCATGATGTTCAACAACCTCAAGGACGGGCTGCTGGTGTTTACCGGGATTCCGTTCGCGCTGACGGGTGGGATCATGGCGCTATGGCTGCGGGATATTCCGCTGTCGATCTCGGCGGGGGTGGGCTTTATCGCGTTGTCCGGGGTGGCGGTGCTCAACGGGCTGGTGATGATTGCGTTCATCCGTAACCTGCGCGAGGAAGGGCGCTCGCTGTCGGTGGCGATCAACGAAGGTGCGTTGACCCGTTTGCGCCCGGTGTTGATGACGGCGCTGGTGGCGTCCCTCGGGTTTATCCCCATGGCACTTGCCACTGGCACCGGCGCCGAAGTGCAACGGCCGCTGGCGACCGTGGTGATCGGCGGGATTATTTCCTCGACGTTGCTGACCTTGCTGGTGCTGCCGGCGTTGTACCAATGGGCACACCACAAAGAACAAGACTGACGTGTAGTGAGCGGGCTTGCCCCGCGCCGGGCGGCGAAGCCGCCCCAAATCCAGGCACCCCGGTCTCCCTGAAACATCGCGGCGGTCTTATTGGGGCGGCTTCGCCGCCCGGCGCGGGGCAAGCCCGCTCACTACATAGGCTGGTCGCGGGGGAGGGGGAATATCAGGCGGAACGAGGTGATGCCACCCGGTGGGCTGCGTACCTCGGCCTGGCCCTGGTGCAGGGTCATGATCGAGCGCACGATGGCCAACCCCAGGCCGGTGCCGCCTTCGGTGCGGGCGCGGCTGTTGTCGGCGCGGTAGAAACGCTCGAACAGGTGCGGCAAATGCCGGGCGTCAATGCCCGCACCGGGGTTGCTGACGGACACGGACACCTGTTGCGCATACGTTTCCACCAGCAGGGCAATGTGCCCACCGCGTGGGCTGTGGCGGATCGCGTTGGACAGCAGGTTGGAGAGGGCGCGCTGGATCATCAGGCGATCACCCTGTACCTGGGCATCGCCGCTGAGGGTCAGGTTGAGCTGTTTGTCTTCGGCGCTCAGGGCAAACAATTCCATGACCCGACGGGCTTCATCGGTCAACGACACCGGCACAAACGAGGCACGCGCCGCCGGGTGGCTGACTTGGGCCAGGAACAGCATGTCGGACACGATACGTGACAAACGCTCCAGCTCCTCGGTGCCGGATTCCAGCGCGGCCTTGTATTCCTCCGACGGCCGTTGGCGTGACAGTGTGACCTGGGCTTTGCCCATCAGGTTGGTCAGGGGCGCGCGCAGTTCGTGGGCCAGGTCGTCGGAGAATTGCGACAGTTGCTGCACGCCCGCGTCCAGGCGGTCGA
This sequence comes from Pseudomonas sp. GL_117, assembly GCF_057835125.1. NCBI lineage: Bacteria > Pseudomonadati > Pseudomonadota > Gammaproteobacteria > Pseudomonadales > Pseudomonadaceae > Pseudomonas > Pseudomonas sp. GL_117. The sequence goes on from NZ_CM174418.1 coordinate 834,858, forward strand.
GCATCACGTTGAAGCCCTGGGCCAGCTCGCGCAGTTCCTGGGGCAGGTTGTCCAGGGCCAGGCGATGGGTCAGGTCCTGGGTGGTGACTTGGGCGGCGACGTGGCTGAACTGCTTCAACGGTGCCAACCCGCGCTGCACCAGCCACCAGGCGCCCATGCCGATCAATAGCAACAGCAAGGGCAATGCCACCACCGTGGCGCGCAGGTAGGCGCTGAGCAGGGCCTGGTCGTCCATGCGGTCCAGGGACAGCAGCACGCGCACGCGTTCGCCACTGGCCAGGCGCATCAGGCTGGATGCGCTGAGCACCTGGTTGCCGTCGCTGTCTTCCCAGTTGAGGTAGCCGAGGGTTTCCCGGTGCGGGTAGTCGGTGAGCAGCGGCACCTGGGGCTTGTCACCGACGCTGAGCAGCACACGCTCGTCGGGCGCGGTGCCGACGATGCTCAGGTAGAAGTTATCGTGGCCGACGACCAAGTCCAACAGCGAGTGCGGGCGCGCGCGGATGTCGCGAGCGTCCAGGCCCTGGGCGAGGCTGTGCTGGATCTGTTCCATCTTGCTTTCCAGGCCCTTGCGCGCAAGTTTTTCCAGCTCATGGGTCAGGGCCAGGTAAGCCAGGCTGGCCAGCAGCAACACCAGGCCGGCACCCATCAGGCTGACCGTCAGGCCGAGGCGCATCGACAGGCTGCCGGTCTTCATGGGCGCGCTTCCAGCACGTAGCCGACGCCACGAATGGTGTGGATCAACTTGACCTCGCTCTGGTCATCCACCTTGGCGCGCAGGCGGCTGATGGAGACTTCCACCACATTGGTGTCGCAGTCGAAATTCATGTCCCACACCAGGGAAATAATCTGCGTACGGGTCATCACTTCGCCGGTCTGGCGCATCAGTACCTGGAGCAGGGCGAACTCTTTGGTGGTCAGGTCGATCCTGCGGTTGCCGCGATAGGCGCGATGGCGGCGCGGGTCGAGTTCCAGGTCCGACACGCAGAACACTTCCGGCTGTGGGATATGTTCACTGCGTCGCAATAACGTACGCACCCGCGCGAGCAATTCGGGAAACTCGAAGGGTTTGACCAGGTAATCATCGGCCCCCATGTCCAGGCCCTTGATCTTGTCATCCAGGCGCCCACGGGCGGTGAGCATCATCACGCGCTGGCTGCCGTCGCGGCGCAGTTGTTCGAGTACTTCCCAGCCATCCTTGCCTGGCAGGTTGACGTCGAGAATCACCAGTTCATAGGCATGCTGCCGGGCCAGGTGCAGGCCGTCGATACCGTTGGCGGCGCAATCGACCACGTAGCCACTTTCAGTCAGGCCTTGCTGCAAATAAGCGGCGGTTTTTTGCTCGTCCTCAACCACAAGGATACGCATGGGGATTTACCTTTTTCGAAAAGAGAAGGGAGTCCATTTCCTTATGGAGGCTGTTGTTGGGGGAGTAGGAAAATTCTGAACCGTGAAGTGACTTCAGGGTCAACTGCGACGTTCTGTCGCAACTAAGTGAGCACGCAAAAAAAACGCCCCAATGGGGCGTTAAAAATCCATCTCTTTCCAAAGGAGCTACACAAAAGCTTCAGAGATGAATGTGCTCGGTGTTGCAAGTTGAAGCCAGTCTATAAAGTTCAACTTAACGAGAAGGTGAGGCCAATATTACAGTTTTGATAACTGGCTAGTTGTGAACAGATGTTAGTCAAGCGCGAACGAATGTAATGATTCAGAGAATCGCCAGTGGGTATTCGGCAATCAAGCGCACTTCTTCCAGGTCCGACTCGAATGCGCTGGAACGCACCGTGGCTTGGCGCAAGCGCAGCGACAGGTCTTTCAAGTTGCCACTTTGCACCACATATTTGGCTTCGATGTCGCGCTCCCAGCGGCGCTGATCGGTCAGCGGGTCGCCTGCTGCATCGCGGCGCATGTACACCGTGTTGGCGTTGCTGTAGTCGGCGCCGGTGCCTTTGCCGTAGCGGGTCATGAACGACAGGCCGGGAATGCCGAACGGCTGCATGTCCAGGTCGTAGCGCACCATCCACGAACGCTCCTTGGGGGAGTTGAAGTCGCTGTATTGGATCGAGTTGTTGAGGAAGATCGAGTCCGACTGGCGCAGGTAATCGAAGTCGTCATCACCGTTGTTGCGCTGGTGCGACACGGCCACGCTGTGGGCGCCCATCTTCACGCCGAGCCTGGCGCTCCAGATGGTGTTGTCGAACTCACCCAGCCGTTTCTTGCCCTCATCCACCGCCTTGTAATAGTTGAAGTCGCCGAACAGCGAAACCTCATCGTTCAGCGGGTAGTTGGCGGCGCTGCCGAAGTAGTACTGGTCCCAGGCGTCCTTCAAGCGGCTGCTGTACAGGCTCAGGCTCAGGTGTTTGTTGAGTTGGTAATCACCGCCGAAATAGCCGATCCACGGTGAGTCGACCTTGCCCGCATAGAACGTCGCAAAGCCTTTGTCCATGCCGCTCTCGGTGGGTTGGCTCATACCGCTCAAACGTCCGCCTTGCAGGCTCAGGCCCTCCAGGCTGGTGTTTTGCGCGGTCACGCCACGAAAGCTTTCCGGCAACAGCCGCGAGTCGCCGTACGCCACCACCGGCGTGAGCGGGAACACGTCACCGGCCTTGATCACGGTGTCCAGCACGCGCAATTTTGCGGCGCCGCCGAATTTGCTGTAGTCGGACTCTGGATGGTTGCCGCTGTCCACCGGCAGCACGCCAAACGAGCCCTTGCCGCCGCTGCGGCCGGTGCCCGAGTCGAGCTTGAGGCCGTACATGGCAAACGCGTCCAGGCCAAAACCGAGCGTGCCCTGGGTAAAGCCGGATTCGAACTTGCCAATGAACCCCTGCGCCCAGGCTTCGGAGTAGCCATTGCCGGTAGGGCTGGACTGGCCCTTGCGGTCATCGCGGTTGAAGTAGAAATTGCGTGCCAGCACGTTCACGCTGCTGCCTTCGATAAAACCTTCGGGCTTGTCTTCCACGGCCACGGCGGCCAGGGGCAGCGCCGCAATCAATGAAAAGGGAAGGGTGTAGTAAGCACTGTGCATGTTGCGCTCCTCGGTATTGGCAGTGATCAGCTTCTTATAGAGGTGGGCGTTCTTATTGATTTGGCCCGGGCTGATAGTTGCAAATCACAGATAACAGCGAAGTGGCACGCACATTACAATTTTGGAATCTCACGGTTACCTAACAAATAAGTAATGTTCTGGTGAACGTCGCGTCAGGGTTCGCTCGTTACTCTGGGCACTCAACTTTGAACGAGGAACTTGTGATGAACTTTTATAAACTTGGCCTGGGTGTATTGGCGGCAGTCTTGTCGTTCGGTGCTTTGGCCGAAGGCGGCGGCGACCGGACCTTTGCCTTGATGATGGAGCGCAATGAAAAGGCCATGGCCGATTACGCCGCGCGCAATGGCAAGCCCGCGCCCCAGGTGCAGGTGTATCGCTACGGCATGCCACTGGATATTGCCAAGGTGGTCAGCGTGACGCCGCCGATCAGCGGCTGCCGCCCGGTGCCGTCGCGCATGACCTATGAAGACTCCAGCGGCAAGCTGACGACGCTTGAGTATCAAGTGATGGGCGCGTGCCGCAGCAATGGCGGCTGAGGGGAGCAAAAATATAGTTGGGCCCGGGGCTAAAGGCCTATTAAGAAAACGCCGGCAGGGCCGATGCAGGTCAGATCCTTCTCTCCCATTGACCATCGGTGCCCCATGTTCAACACCCGCCTGAAGCAGGAGCTGTCCGCTCTTCGCGAAGAACTGTCCAGCTTGGAGCAGGTCAAGGAGAGCCTGGAAAGCGAGATGCTGTGCCTGACGCTGGACGCCGAAGGCCGTATTGAATGGGCCAATAGCAACTTCCTGCAAGAGTTGGGTTACCAGAGCACGCAGTTGTTGGGGCGCCCTGTTGAAGAGCTGGTGCCGGCCCATGTGCGCCGGGACGAGTTCCAGCAGCGCTTCAACAACGCCCTGACGCGTGGCGAACACTACGCCGGCACCGTGCGCTTGATGCGCGGCAGTGGCGAGGAAGCCTGGCTGCGCTCGATCGTGCAACCGGTGCGCGGTTCGGACGGGCGCGTCAAGCATTTTTCGATTTATTCCAGCGACCTCACGCGCACCATCGAGGCGTCGCGCGAGCATGAAAACCTGATTGCCGCGTTGGTGCGTTCCACGGCGGTGATCGAGTTCGACCTCAGTGGCCATGTGCTCACCGCGAATGATCGCTTCCTGGGCGGCATGGGTTACAGCCTGGCGCAGATCAAGGGCAAGCATCACCGCATGTTCTGCGAACCGGAGGAATACAACAGTGCCGAGTACCAGAACTTCTGGAAGCGCCTGAACAACGGTGAGTTTGTGGCAGCGCGCTTCAAGCGGATCGACAGCCATGGCCGCGTGGTGTGGCTGGAGGCGACCTACAACCCGGTGATGGACGCCACCGATCGCTTGTACAAAGTGGTCAAGTTCGCCACGGTGATCACCGATCAGGTCAACCGTGAGCAAGCGGTGTCCGACGCGGCCAACATCGCCTATGGCACCTCGCTGCATACCGATGAAAGCGCCCAGCGTGGTACCAGGGTCGTGACCCAGGCAGTGGACGTGATGCGTGACCTGGCCACGCACATGCAACAGGCCGGCGAAGGCATCGAGGCGCTGAATGCCCAGTCCCAAGTGATCGGCAGTATCGTCAAGACCATCAGTGGCATTGCCGAGCAGACCAACCTGCTGGCGCTCAACGCGGCCATCGAAGCCGCGCGCGCCGGTGAGCAAGGCCGTGGGTTTGCGGTGGTGGCCGATGAAGTGCGGCAATTGGCGTCACGCACCAGCAAGGCCACCGAGGAAATCGTCGGGGTGGTCCGTCAGAACCAGGACATGGCCCGCGACGCGGTGGCGCTGATGACCGACGGTCGCCTGCAAGCCGAGCAAGGCCTGGCCCTGGCGGCTGAAGCGGGCACGGTGATCGTCGAGATCCAGGACGGCGCGCAGAAGGTCGTCAGTGCGGTGGGCCAGTTCGCCAACCAGCTGACCAACTGACCCGTCGGGTTCATGCTTGAGGTATCGTAGGTTTTTTCTCGTTTGAAGAGCCGACCTTTCATGAGCCCGACCCACCGTCGCCCCGTTCCGCTGTCCAAGGCCTACCGCTTGCTCAACCACGGGCCGACCGTGCTGGTCAGCGCGGCGCATAACGGCCAGCGCAACATCATGGCTGCCGCCTGGGCGATGCCGCTGGATTTCGAACCGCCGAAAGTCGCCGTGGTACTGGATAAGTCCACCTGGACCCGCCAGTTGCTGGAGGCCAGTGGCACCTTCGTGCTGCAAGTACCGTGCGTGGCCCAGGCCGATCTCGTACAGACCGTTGGTAACACGACTGGCACCGAGACAGACAAATTCGCCACCTACGGCCTACAGGTGTTCAGCGGTGAACATACCGAGGCGCCGTTGCTGGAAGGTTGTGTCGCCTGGCTGGAATGCCGCCTGCTGCCTGAACCGCACAACCAGGACACCTACGATTTGTTCCTTGGCGAAGTGGTTGCGGCGTATGCCGATACGCGGGTGTTCAGCGACGGCCACTGGCACTTCGACGGCCAGGATTCGTTGCGTACCTTGCATCACATTGCCGGCGGCAACTTCCTGAGCATCGGCGAACCGATTATCGGGCGCCAGCTTTAAGCCCTACCAGCGCCCGAGCATCTTCACCCAGCGCGACGGCGGCATGCCGTAGGTGCTGCGAAATTGCCGGGTCATATGGCTTTGGTCGGTGAACCCGGCAGTCATCGCCGCATTCACCAGCGATTGCCCCTGTGCCAGCAGGCTGCGTACCAGGTCCAGGCGGCGCATGGTCAGGTAACGGTAGGGGCTGGTGCCGAACAACAAGCGAAAATCTCGCGACAACGCCCAGCGGTCACGCCCGGCGTGCTCGGCCATTTCATCCAGGGTGATGCTGCGGCCCAGGGCGCTGTGGATGAATTCCCGCGCGCGTTCGGCGGCGACGTAGTCGAAGCTCTTGCGGCTGGTGATCACCCCGGACGCCTCGCTCAGGGCTTGCGCCAGGTCATACATCGCGTCCTGTTCCTGCAGTGGATCAATCGGGCAGTCCAGGCTTTGCAGCAGGACTTCGCTGGCGCGGAACAGGCGCGGGTCGGTGGTATGGCCAAAGGGAATGAATGGCAACGGCTTGCCGCCGAGGATCTGCTGGATCAGCGCCGGCTCCACGTAAATCATCCGGTACTTGAAGCCCTCCTCGCTGCTGGCGCGGCCGTCGTGGGTTTCGTCAGGATGAATCACCATGGTTGTGCCGGGCAGGCTGTGGGTCATGCAGCCGCGATAGTGAAAGCTCTGCACGCCGAACAACGTACGGCCGATGGCGTAAGTGTCATGGCGATGCGGGTCGAACGCGAAGCCGGCAAAGTACGCCTCGATACGGTCCATGCCGCTGGCGTGAGGGGCGCGGTGCATCCAGTCGAGAGGGGAAGTTGGATTGCCCATGGTGGCTTGTCACAAATTGAGGTGGAAACACGTTAACCGAGTCTGCGTTCCCTGTCTGCCGAGGTCTTGTACGATTGTGCAGGGTAACGGCGAGGTCTATGATCGCCGTTCGTACCCTGCGCTGATGGAGTTGCCTCCCATGGACGTTTTCAACCCCGCCTATGCGGCACCGCTGGTCTCACTGGCGCTGTTGTGGACCGTGGCCGTGGTGACACCAGGCCCCAACTTCTTCAATGCCGCGCAGTTGGCCGCCAGTTGCTCGCGCCGCCATGGCGTGGTGGCATCGGCCGGTGTGGCCACGGGCACCATCATGTGGGGGCTGGCCGGTGGCCTGGGGATCAAGTCGCTGTTTACTGCCGCACCGATGCTGTACCTGGCCTTCAAGATTATCGGCGGTTGCTACCTCATCTACCTTGGGCTGAAACTGTTCAAGCGCTCGGCGCCGACCATGGCGCAGAGCTTGCTGGCGGATGAGCCGCGGCGCTCGTTGTTCTGCGCGTGGCGTCTGGGTTTGCTGGGTAACCTGTCCAATCCCAAGGCCGCGCTGTTTGTCGCCACCATTTTCGCTTCCACCATGCCACCTTCGCCGTCGCCGATGCTGTTGACCCTGGCGGTGATGACCATGGCCACCTTGTCCTTCAGTTGGTATTCCTGCGTCGCTCTGGTGTTTTCCAGCCAGCGTATGGCCAACCTGTACAGCCGTTCGCGCAAGTGGCTGGACCGTTTTGCCGGCAGTTGCTACCTGTTGTTCGGCGCGCATCTGGTAGCGAATCGCTGACGGCCCGTGGTAAGAAGCCTTACTTTCAACCGTGAGGCCGAGTCATGAGCAAGCTGCGTGTAGGAATTATTTTTGGTGGGCGTTCGGCCGAGCACGAGGTCTCGCTGCAGTCGGCGCGCAATATCGTCGATGCCCTCGACCGCACGCGCTTCGAGCCGGTGCTGATCGGCATCGACAAGGCCGGTCACTGGCACCTCAACGACACCTCGAACTTCCTGATCAACGGGGAAGACCCAGCGCTGATCGCGCTCAACCAGTCCAACCGCGAGCTGGCGGTGGTGCCAGGCAAAGCCAGCCAACAACTGGTGGAAACCTCCGGCGGCGATCTGCTGGCTCATGTCGATGTGATATTCCCGATTGTCCACGGCAGCCTGGGTGAAGACGGCTGCCTGCAAGGCTTGCTGCGTATGGCCGACCTGCCTTTCGTCGGCTCCGACGTGCTCGGCTCGGCGGTGTGCATGGACAAGGACATCAGCAAACGCCTGCTGCGCGATGCCGGGATTGCTGTCACACCGTTCATCACCCTGACCCGGCGCAACGCGGCCCGCACAAGCTTTGACGCGGTCGTGAGCAAGCTCGGCCTGCCGATGTTCGTCAAGCCGGCCAACCAGGGCTCGTCGATCGGCGTGAGCAAAGTCGCTGACGAAGCCGAGTACCACGCCGCCGTTGAGCTGGCGTTGGGTTTTGATGAAAAAGTGTTGGTGGAGTCTGCGGTGCGGGGGCGCGAAATCGAATGCGCCGTGCTGGGCAACGACGATCCCATCGCCAGCGGTTGCGGTGAAATCGTGGTGAGCAGTGGTTTCTATTCCTACGACAGCAAATACATCGACGCCCAGGCCGCTCAGGTCGTAGTGCCGGCGGCGATCAGCGCCGAGGCCAGCGAACGCATTCGCCGCCTGGCCCTGGAGGCATTTGAAGTCTTGGGCTGCTCCGGCCTGGCGCGCGTCGACGTGTTCCTGACTGACGACGGCGAAGTGCTGATCAACGAAATCAACTCACTGCCCGGCTTCACCCGCATCAGCATGTATCCCAAGCTGTGGCAGGCGACGGGGATGAGTTACAGCGAGTTGGTGAGCCGGTTGATTGAGTTGGCGTTGGAGCGGCATGTGGGGCGCAGGGGGTTGAAGATCAGTCGCTGATCGCTCTACGAGCAATCCACGAATACAGCAGGGTCTTGGGCTCGTCCGGGTGGTGCGTCCTGCGCCGATAGCTGGCAAACGCTGGCGAGGTGCAGTAGGTGCACACCGCGCTGACTTCGATCTGCTCGCGCCGAATGCCCGCTGCTTGCAACAGCATCACGCCGTACCCGCTGAGGTCGAACCAGGCGCTGCCCGTTTGTTGCGCCTGGGGCGGCGCAATTTGCGCTGGCAGCAGCGGCGCAGGTTGCACAACGCTCCACGGCGCCGGAGCGTCCGACCACAGGTGTCCCTGATCAGCCTGGAGCTGCCCGATAAACCCTTCGCTCACTTCATAGCAGCACGGTTTGATCGACGGCCCGATTGCCACCAGCAACTGCTTGGCGGCAATCCCTTCCTCGGCAAAGCGCTGCACGGCATTGGCGATGATTCCCGCTTGCAGCCCCTTCCAGCCGCCATGTACCGCCGCCACTCTTGCGGCGTTTTTTGCGGCGATGAGAATCGGCAGGCAGTCGGCGGTGATCACCGCGATCGGTTGCCGCTCGCCGGTGAACACCCCGTCGGCCGGAACCGTGTTGCTCTGCTGATCCGCCTCCCACTCAATCACCGTTGCACTGTGCACCTGCTTGCAGATGAACACGTCATCCGGGCGCAGTGGGTCGTTGATCGTACAAAAACCGTGATCGACGCCGGGCAGGGCGCCGAGATTGTCTGCTTGCTGCATGGGGTGCTCTCCGTCGATTGAATGTTCAGTCGCCCAGGGCTTGGCCTTCACGCCGCGGGTCGGCGCCGCCGCTCAATGACACCTTGCCCTGGGCATCCCGCGTGCGCACGATGGCCTGGATGCCGCTGGTCATGTCGATTTCATTCAGCGTGTGATCTTTGTCCTTCAACGCCTGTTTCAACGCCGGGCTGAACAAGCCGGCTTCCAACTCGGTGGCGCCGTTGCGACTGCCGAAGTTGGGCAGGTTGATGGCGGCTTGTGGGTCGAGTTTCCAGTCGAGCATGGCCACCAGGGACTTGCTCACGTACTCGATGATCTGCGAGCCGCCCGGTGAACCCACCGTGGCCAGCAACTCGCCGCTGTTGCGGTCGAACACCAACGTCGGGGCCATCGCCGAGCGCGGGCGTTTGCCTGGTTCGACGCGGTTGGCGACTGGCTGGCCGTGTTCTTCGGGGATGAACGAGAAATCGGTCATCTGGTTGTTGAGCAAAAAACCCTGGACCATCAGGTGCGAACCGAATGCCGCCTCGACGGTGGTGGTCATCGACACGGCGCCGCCGTGGTCATCCACCGCCACCACTTGCGACGTGGAAATGCGCAATGGCGAGCGGTCCGGTGCGTACGCCACCTGGATGCCCGCAGGCTGGCCCGGCTTGGCGATGCCCATGCTGCGCTCACCGATCAGCGCGGCGCGCCTGGCCAGGTAGTCCGGGGCGACGAGACCGGCGACCGGCACGGGGACGAAATCCGCATCGGCCACGTACAGCCCGCGATCGGCGAAGGCCAGGCGGCCCGCTTCGGCGAGCAGGTGCACGGCTTCAGGCACAGGTTCCAGGCCAGCGGGGGAAGCGCTCTTCAGCGGTTTCATCGATGCGATTGCCAGTGGCGGGTCGCGGCTTTCCAGGGCTTGCAGCGTGCCCAGGATTTGCGCGATGGCAATCCCGCCCGACGACGGTGGCGGCATGCCGCAGACTCTCCACTGTTTGTAGTCGGTACACAGTGGCGTACGTTCCTTGGCGGAGTAGCCCTTGAGGTCAGCCTGGGACAGGCTTCCCGCGTTGCGATGGCCTTGCACCTTGCGGGCAATTTCAGCGGCAATCGGCCCGCGATACAACGCGTCTGGCCCTTCGTTGGCGATGCGTTTGAATACGGCGGCCAGCGCCGGATTTTTCAAGCGTGTGCCGGTGGCCTTTGGCGTGCCATCGGCATTCAAGAAGTAAGCCGCCATGTCGGGGGACTGGGGGATATAACGGTCGGCGGCAATCAGCGCGTGCAGGCGCGGGGAAATCGCGAAACCCTCTTCCGACAGGCGGATCGCCGGTTCGAACAGCGTGGCCCAGGGCAAATGCCCGCTGTCTTTGTGTGCCCGTTCCAGCGCACGCAGCACCCCCGGCGTGCCGACCGAACGCCCGCCGATCTGCGCCTCGGCAAACCCCATCGGCGTACCGTCGGGGCGCAGGAACAAACGCTCCCTCGCCCCGGCCGGTGCGGTTTCGCGGCCGTCGTAGGCGCGCACGTTCTTGCCATCCCACAGCATGATGAACGCACCGCCGCCAATGCCCGACGACTGCGGTTCCACCAAGGTCAACACGGCTTGCATCGCAATCGCCGCATCAATTGCCGAACCGCCCTGGCGCAACATCTGGCGCCCGGCTTCGGCGGCCAGTGGGTTGGCGGCCGCTGCCATATGGCGCTCGGCATGGCGGGTGGCGAGGTCGGTACGGTAGCCCGAGCCCAGCTCCGGTGCCGGTGGTTGATCGGTGGCCGGGGTATGGCAGGCCGCCAGTGCGAGGGCTGCCACCATGACCGACAACTGCCGGCGGGAAATCGAAAGCACGCGTTGAACTCCGTTCATTTTGAGAATGATCTGTTGTCCTTGGGGGAGCGCTTTTTACAGGTAAATCGTGCCTTGCAGGTAAAGCACTGCGCTGCCGGAGATGATCACGCGCTCGCCCTTGAGCTCGCAGCGCAACTGGCCACGGCGTGTGCCGCCTTGCTCGGCGGTCAACACCGACTTGCCCAGGCGTTCGGCCCAGAACGGCGTCAGCGACGTATGGGCGGAGCCGGTGACCGGGTCTTCATTGACGCCCACGTTCGGTCCGAACCAGCGCGAGATAAAGTCGAACCGTGCGCTTTTGGCGGTCACCGCGATGCCGCGTTTGGGCAAGCCCTTGAGGCTGGCGAAATCCGGGGTCAGTGCGGCGACCTGGGCTTCATCGTCCACCAGCACGATGTAGTCATCGGTGCTGAACACCTCGGCGTGTTCGATGCCTAGCGCGCTCAACATCCCTGCTGGAGGCTCGCACGGCTGGGGCTGCTTGGCCGGAAAGTCCATCGCCAGCTCGTCGCCGTTGCGCGTCACGCGAAGCTCGCCGCTGCGCGTGGCAAAGCGCAGCACCTCAGGTGCACCGGCCAGTTTGTGGATCAACACCCAGGCGGCGGCCAACGTGGCATGGCCGCACAGGTCCACTTCGACTTGCGGGGTAAACCAGCGCAACTCATAGACCTCGCCGCGCGGTACAAAAAACGCGGTCTCCGAGAGGTTGTTCTCGGCGGCGATGTTATGCAGTTGTTCGTTGGGCAGCCATTCGGTCAGTGGGCAGACCGCTGCGGGATTACCGCCGAAGACGTGGGAGCTGAACGCGTCGACTTGGTAGATATCCAGTTTCATCGGGGAGGCACTCCGTGTGGGGAGGTTGGACACTAGCAGTGGGCCAGGGGAGCGTCGCCGTACAGATGGTGGTTTTTTTTGCGCGCATGTGCGCTGCACTTTCTTGCAGGCATAAAAAAACGGCCTACCTTTCGGTAAGCCGTTTTTAGTACTTGGTGGCTACACAGGGACTTGAACCCCGGACCCCAGCATTATGAATGCTATGCTCTAACCAACTGAGCTATGTAGCCAAGTGGCGCGCATTATTCGCTCAGAACGCTAATGCGTCAAGTATTTATTTTGAATTTTTATCTGCGCTTTCAACTGTTTAAGCAAAATCGGCTGAAACGGCGACGAGTGGCGTGCCACTGTCGGTGTTCCCCCATGGGCTTTGCGTCGATTTTCCGGTGTGCGACTCGGTTGGGCAGATATCCCTGCTGCCCAACGCGGGGTCTGGCTTACCGGGGCATCGGGCTGTGGGTGACACGCTTGAGTTGTTCGCGGGCGCGCGACAGGCGTGAGCGTACTGTGCCGATCGGAATATCCAGCACGTCGGCGGTGTCCTGGTAGCTGCCGTCGGTTTCCAGTGACGCGTACAGCGTCTTGCGCATCTCGGCCGGCAGGTGGTCGATGGCGCTCAAGGTTTTCTCCAGGCGACGGTTGATCTCAAATTCCCAATCCAGGTTGTGATTGTCTTCGTGTCCATGCCAGAGCGCCTCGTCAAACTCGCAATGCACGGGCTTGGCGTACAGGCGCCTGAAGTGATTGCGGATCAGGTTTTGCGCAATGCCGCACATCCAGGTACTGAGGGTGGCGTTGCCGCTGAAACGCTCGCGGTTGCGCCAGGCTTCCAGGTAGGTCAGTTGCAGAATGTCGTCTGCATCTTCCGGGTTGAGCACACGCTTGTGAATGAAGCGCCGAAGTTTCTTTTGCTGGTCGTCTGTCAGTTGGAGCATGAATTGAGGCGAGCTGCCAACGAGGTGAGCCAGAGCTTCAATTGGGATATTCATGTTGTTTTTCCTCAGGGTAGACGCTGCCGAAATGGTTTCGACGAGAACCCCTTTAGCACTGGCTGTGCCAAACTAAAAAACTACATAAATATATGATTTATAAGGATATATATCTTTGTGCGAGGTGTGTTTGCGCAAGAGTTTGCAAATATCCTTGATGGTGTTGTGCAGGCTTTTTCAAAAAGCCTGCGTCGATGATTTTGATGGAACTGTTTGGAGACGGTTTGCCACATAGGGAAACACTCTTCCAATCCTGATCTGTTTATGAAAGTTGAATCGCCCAGCGATGTACAAAAAGTCCTGCAACAGGATCCGCCCAACGTCGATGCCGCCCAGGTGCAGACGAGGAGTCCGGGTGTCGATGAGCTTGCCTTCAATCAGGACCTGATGTTTAACAACGTGCCGAAGCGGCAGGCGGTGGGTGAGAGCGTTATGCCTATCGAGCAACTGGCGCAGCTTTACGACCAGTTGGGCCACCCGGCTCAGGCGAAGCTTGCCGCGATCACCCGCATGGTGCGGCACTATCTGATGCGCGAGCCAAGTATCGACACACTGCTGGAAATCACCGGCAACGATCCAGCGCGAACGTTTGTGGTGCTCCACCAGGTAATGGCCCAGGCGCAGGCCGCAAGGGACAAAGACGAGGCAAGGTTGGCCCAGGATGCCCTTGCCAGGCTCAATATTCGCTTTAAACGGGAAATCCAGGCCGGCCTGAACATCGCCATGACCTTGCAGGCCGCGGGTGCCGACCCGCAAGAACGCCAGGCGGTGCGCGACCTCTATTACGCCAGCGTGGTCACTCGTCAGTCCCTGGCGACGATGATGAAAGAGCTGTTGCGCGTGTACGGTGCCGAACGGTTTTCGCAAGGCCTGAAGGTCATGCGGGGCGCCTTGTCGGACGACATCGCGGCTCACGTGCCGTCGGTGCCTACCGCTTTGTTGCGCTCGTTGCTGCGGGGGCTGCAAAGCTGCTCACAGCTGAGCGGCGTGTTGTCCAACTGCGAGTCGTTGATCCGGCGCCTGAACCTTGAGCAGGATGCGGTGAGCCTGTTGCAGCGCCTGCTGGGCTATGCCGGTACGGGCGTTGCGGCCTCTGAAGTGCAGCGCCTGGCGGATGATCTGTTGGCCCCTGGCCGGCCTAGCCCGCTGGTCTCCCTCAATGCGCTGTACCCAGTGATTCAACAGATACCCCTGGGTATTTGGCTGGACGGCCAGACGCGCCGAGACGCGCTGCACAACTTTTTGTTGGTGATGGATGAGTGTGTCCGGGTCGAGCGGGGGCCTGGGGGGCCGGTTGCTCAGAGGAGGGGCCTGTGACTGCGCTGTCGAGCATCAATGGGCTGCTGCTCAAGGTTGCGCAGCGCGCCGAAGTGCTGGGCGCCGTGGTGGTCATGGCCATTGTGTTTATCTTTATCGTGCCACTGCCCACTTGGCTGGTGGACATCCTCATTGCGGTGAATATCTGCATCTCGTGCCTGTTGATCGTACTGGCCCTGTACCTGCCGGGGCCGTTGGCGTTTTCGTCGTTTCCGTCGATTTTGTTGCTGACCACCATGTTCCGCCTGGCGCTGTCGATTGCCACCACGCGCCTGATCCTGCTGGAACAGGATGCCGGTGAAATCGTCGAGGCCTTCGGTAATTTCGTGGTTGGGGGCAACCTGGCGGTGGGCATGGTGATCTTCCTGATCCTGACGCTGGTGAACTTTCTGGTAATTACCAAGGGCTCCGAGCGTGTGGCCGAGGTGTCGGCACGTTTCAGCCTGGACGCAATGCCCGGCAAGCAGATGTCCATCGACAGTGACCTGCGTGCCGGGCTGATCGACGGTACGCAGGCGCGGGACAAGCGCGAGCAGCTGTCTCGCGAAAGCCAATTGTTCGGCGCGATGGATGGCGCCATGAAATTCGTCAAAGGCGATGCCATTGCAGGCCTGATCATCGTAGTGGTCAACCTGCTGGGTGGTTTCTCGACCGGCATGTTCCAGCACGGCTTGAGCGCGGCAGAGTCCATCTCGCTGTACTCCGTGCTGACCATCGGTGACGGCCTGATTGCGCAGATCCCCGCGCTGCTGATTTCGCTCACGGCCGGCATGATCATCACCCGCGTAGCGCCGGATGGCCGCAAAGGGGTCAGTAACATGGGCGCCGAAATTGCCCGGCAAATGACCAGCGAGCCCAAGAGTTGGGTGATTGCCTCGGTTGGCATGCTTGCATTTGCGATCGTGCCTGGCATGCCGACCCTGGTCTTTATCCTGATCGCGCTAAAGACCGGCGGCCTGGGTTATTACCTGATGCGCCAGCGTCAGCGCGAGCAGGCGCCGCGAACCGAACCGCAGCAGCCGGTTCGCCCGGAAGAGAACGGCGATGAGGACGTGCGCGGCTTCGACCCGTCGCGGCCGTACTTGCTGCAGTTCAATCCGGTATTTTACGACACGCCTGAGATCCTGGACATCGTCAGGAAAGTCCGCCAGGCCAGGAATGCGCTGGTGGCCAATATCGGTCTGACATTGCCACCGTTCGACGCCGAGTTCAGCGACACGTTGGCAGTCGATGAGATGCGTTTTTGCGTGCATGAAGTTCCGGTGATGGTGGCGACCCTGAGCGACCGCATCGCTGTCGAGTATGCGGCGTTTGCACAGCCCCCTGAGCAGGGTGAGCGCGGACGCATCGAGCGCGACGAGCAGGATTGGCTGTGGCTCGCGCCGGATGACCCTTTGCTGGAAGATCCCGACCTCGAACGGTTCACTGCCCAGCAATTGATCGTCGAGCGCATGACGCGCGCGATGATGCTCAGCGGGCCGCGGTTCCTGGGCATTCAGGAGAGCAAGTCGATTCTCAGTTGGCTGGAGCAGAACCAGCCAGAACTGGTGCAGGAACTGCAACGCATTATGCCGCTTTCGCGGTTTTCGTCGGTACTGCAGCGCCTGGCCAGCGAAGGCGTTCCGCTGCGTGCCGTGCGGCTGATCGTCGAGTCATTGATCGATTACGGGCAGCATGAGCGTGAACCCGAGGCTTTGGCCGATTACGCGCGTATCGCCCTCAAATCGCAGATCTTTCACCAGTACAGCGAGGCCGATGGCCTGCATGCCTGGCTGCTGTCGCCGCAGACGGAAAATATCCTGCGCGAAGCGCTGCGCCAGACCCAGAGCGGTGTGTTCTTCGCCCTTGAAAACGATCACAGCACGGCGCTGGTCAACCTGCTCAACCAGGCATTCAGCGTACGCGCCAAAACCCGCAGCGTGATGCTGGTGGCTCAAGACCTGCGCAGTCCGCTGCGGACCTTGCTGATCGATGAATTCAACCATGTACCGGTGCTGTCCTTTGCCGAGCTTGGCAGCACCTCCAAAGTCAAAGTGCTGGGGCGCTTTGACCTTGGGCAGGAAGAGTTGATGCGCGGAGCCGTGGCATGAACAGGCTGTTGCTACGGGCAGAGAGAGGCGCTCGATGATGTTCGAACTGCGTGTCCTGGACGGTTTGCATCAAGGGGCGGCACTGCCGTTGTTTGGTGAACAGTGGAGCATCGGTGCTCACGCGGACGCCGATCTGGTACTCGATGACCCGGGGGTTGCCGAGCACCACGCACGGTTGCGGCTGACCGGTCAGAACTGGTCGGTGCAGGCCGAGGCGGGGTTGCTGCACGGGCACGATGGGCAGGTGCTGGCGCAGATCACGAGCCTTGCGCTGGGAGTGCCGTTTTCGGTGGGCTCCACTCGATTGTGTGTCAGCCTGGCTGATCAGCCCTGGCCTGGCGCGTCCTCTGCGGTGCCGGTTGAACCTGCGCCACTGCCGGTTGAACCGGCGCGGGGGCTGAAGTTATCCGCCATCTCAAACGTGCAGCAAAAGCGCTTGATCAGCCTGGCGCTGGTGGGGGCAGTCATCATTATGCTCGTGGGCCTGGTCTCCACGGGAGAGAAAGACGCTCAAGCCTCCTTGATGCCGCCCGCGGTGCAGAAGGACGAACTCGCTTCGCCGTTCGACGTGCGCAAGCAGTTGCTGAAGATGCTCAACGAGCGCGAACTGGGCCAGCGGGTCACCGTGCAAGTGATCAATGACCAGGTCGCGCTCAGCGGGGATGTGTCACAGGAGGACATGGACCTGGTGACGCGCATGCTCGATCGCTACGGCGAGATGTTCGACAGCAGCGTGCCCGTGATCAGCCGCGTGCGCCTGCACGATAACTCGTTGCCATTCAAGATTGTGCAGATCGTCGGCGGGTCGAACGGTCATGTGGTGCTGGAGGAGGGCAGCCGGCTGTTTGTCGGTGATGAAGTGGAAGGCCTGCGCCTGGTCTTGATCGATAACAACAAGGTGGTGTTCGATGGCGCGCAGCGTTACGAGGTGCGTTGGTGAGTGCGGATCTGCAAGCGCGGCTGGACGCCTGGCAGCAGCGCCAGGCACAAGCGCTGGCCGGCTTTGCGCCGGTGACGATGCGGGGTCGTATTCAACGCGTCAATGGCATGTTGCTGCAATGCCGGTTGCCCCATTCATGCATCGGCGACCTGTGCCAGGTGGAAAAAAAGGCCGGCGATTACATGCTGGCCGAAATCATCGGTTTCGATCAGCAGGATGCGGTGCTCAGTGCATTGGGCAACCTGGAAGGCGTGCGCGTGGGCGCCAGCGTGGAGCGCCTCGGGGTGTCGCATCGGGTGCAGGTCAGCGAGGCGTTGCTGGGCCAGGTGCTGGACGGCTTCGGACGCCCGATCGCAGGGGAAGGGCCGAGTGCTTTTGTCGAGTCCGATAGCCCGGACACCAGCGCCGTATTGTGCGAGGCACCGCTACCTACGGAGCGGCCGCGCATCAACCGGGCGCTGGCCACCGGCGTGCGCTCCATCGATGGCCTGTTGACCCTGGGCGAGGGGCAGCGCGTCGGCTTGTTCGCCGGGGCCGGTTGCGGCAAGACCACGCTGCTGGCCGAGATCGCGCGGAACGTGGAGTGCGATGTGATTGTGTTCGGCCTGATCGGCGAGCGAGGCCGGGAACTGCGCGAGTTCCTCGATCATGAACTGGATGAGCAGTTGCGCGCCAAGGCGGTGCTGGTGTGTGCCACTTCGGACCGCTCCAGCATGGAACGTGCCCGTGCGGCGTTCACGGCGACGGCATTGGCCGAAGGTTTCCGCAGCAAGGGCCAGCGGGTGCTGTTGCTGATCGACTCGCTGACGCGTTTTGCCAGGGCCCAGCGTGAAATCGGCCTGGCCGCCGGCGAGCCGTTGGGCCGCGGCGGCTTGCCGCCTTCGGTCTACAGCCTGTTGCCGCGCCTGGTCGAGCGCGCCGGGCTGACAAACGAGGGCGTGATTACCGCGATCTATACGGTGCTGATCGAACAGGACTCGATGAGTGATCCGGTGGCAGACGAGGTTCGCTCGCTGCTTGATGGCCACATCGTGCTGTCGCGCAAACTCGCTGAGCGCGGGCACTACCCGGCGGTGGATGTGCTGGCCAGCCTTTCACGGATCTTGAGCAACGTCGCCGACCCCGAGGATATTCGCGCCGGCACGGCGTTGCGGCGCCTGTTGTCGGCGTATCAGCAGATCGAGTTGATGCTCAAGCTGGGAGAGTACCAGGCCGGCAGCGACATTCTCACCGACCTGGCGGTGGACAGTCGCCAGGCGGTCGACAGTTTTCTGCGCCAGGATCTGCGCGAACCCACACCGATGATGACCACGCTGGAACAACTTAAGGAGCTGACCGGCCATGTCCCTTTCTAACGGATTGCTGGGTGAGATCGAGACCCTGCGTCGCCTGCGTCGGCACCGGGCAGACCGTGCCGAGCGTGCCCTGAGTGAGGCAAAACGTGCCCAGCAGACTCTGCTTGTGCATATCCGCCAGGCCGAGGAACGTCTCGAGCAGACCCGGCAGGATGAGGCTCAGCGAAGTGCCGAGCTGCTCGGCCGGCATCAGGGCCAGGTGCTGAGTTTTCAGGCGCTGAAATCCTGGGCCGTACAAGAGCAGGCCCTGAGCGCCAGCACCCGTCACGAGCAGGGGCAACTGTACGCGTTGCAGGGACAGCAGGAAGAAAAACAAATCCACGTCAGTGCCGCCCAGAAGCAGGTCACCGCGTGCCTGCGCCAGGTGGAAAAACTTCAGGAATTATCCAATTTGTTGGCTCAGGAGCCGATATGACCCAGGTTTCAAGCAAGCCATACGAACGTCCACGGCCGCGTGAATCGCGCGAGGACCGCGACCCGGCAATGGCTGGTGTGGTGCCTTGGGAGCAAGGACGGTTATTTGCCCAGTTGTTTGGTGATGACGCTGCGCACACAGGGTATGGCGCTGCCCAGTCGGGCACGGGGATGCCGGCCGCTGTCGCAATGATCGACGCGCTTGCCGAGCAACTGGCACCCCAGGTGTTGGGTGCGGCGCAATGGCCGTTGCAGGCGACGTTGTACATGCCGCGCCTGGGGCGGATCAACGCCAGTGTGCGGCGAGAGCAGAACGTCTGGGGCATTGAATTGGAGGCAGAGCATGAGGCGACGTCGCGCTGGCTCTGCGGCGTGCGGCAACAGTGCCAGGAGCGTATGGCGGGGGCACTGGGCTCGCCGGTCAGCCTGCATTTGCCCGATGCTCGCCCGGCGTGATGCTCTCGCGTCTGGTGCTGCCGCAGATCCCGGGGGACACCGTTGCCGCGCGACGCCGACTGGGGCGTGGCTTGAGTTTGCCATTCGAGGTGGCCGGAGCCCGTGGTGAGCTGCGGATGGAGCCTGGGCCTGCGCCCGTCAGTGCCCCATCGCTGTGTTTTGAAACGGTTTGCGGGGTACTGGCATTCGCCCAGCCGGGGCCGGTACTCAGCCTGCTGGGCGAGTGCCCGGTGACGTTGGCCCCGTCCGGCAATGACCCGGATTCGTGGTTCTGGGCCTTGTTCCAACATCACTTGAGCCCGCAGATCAGCAGGCTGCTGGGCGACGTTCGCTTGAGCGAGTCCGCCCGCCCTGAGGGCTTTGGCTGTCGTCTGGTGGTGACATTGGGAGCCTCCCGTGTGGATGCCTATATGTGGCTGACGCCACAGAGTTTCCTCTCGTTGTGCGCGGCCGGCCCCTGGCGGGGCATTGCGGCACCGCTGCCGGCAGCGTTTCAACTGGCGATCGCCGTGACCGTCGGGCGTGTGCAACTGCCCTTTGCACAGGTGCGCGGCCTGCAGGCCGGCGATGTGCTGGTGTTCGAACAAGCATTTTTTCAAGCGCAGGGGCCCGGCCATCTGCAGGTCGGCAGGCAGCAACTGCACGGTTGCATTGACGATGACGCCGGGCCGTTGCGGCTTACTGTTACTTCTATCGAGGACGTGGGTGTGGATGAGGACTTTGCAGTACCTGGCGTGGCCGGGCCTGAGGCGGATGAACCCGTGGTGGATGTATTTGGCCACGAGCCATTCGATGAGTTGAGCATGGCGTTGAATGTGCGTTGTGGAACGCTGAATCTCACCCTCGGCGAACTGCGCAACCTTGCGCCAGGTTCGGTGCTGGGCATCAGTGGTTTCGCACCGGGCATGGCCGGTCTCTACTACGGTGACAGAGCCATTGGCCTCGGGCAGTTGGTGGAGGTGGACGGGCGCCTCGGGTTGCAGATGTCTCGTGTGAATTTTTCCCGATGAGCTTGCAAGGAATCGATCCTCTCGTTCTGGCGCTGTTTCTGGGCGCGTTGTCATTGATGCCCATGCTGCTGATCGTGTGCACGGCGTTTCTCAAGATCGTGATCGTGCTGATGATTACCCGCAACGCCATCGGCGTGCAGCAGGTGCCGCCGAGCATGGCCATCAACGGCATCGCACTGGCGGCGACGCTGTTTATCATGGCGCCTGTCGGCTACCAGATAGCGGAGGTGGTCAAGGTTTCGCCGCTGGACCTCAGCAGTGTGCAAAGCATGCAGCAGACCGGCCGGGAGGCCATCCAACCGCTGCGTACATTCATGCTGCGCAATGTTGACCCGGATGTGCTGACCCATCTGCTGGAAAATACGGCGCGCCTGTGGCCTGCCGAAATGGCCCGGGAGGTCCAGCGTGAGGACCTGATCCTGCTGGTCCCGGCGTTTGTGTTGTCGCAGTTGCAGGCCGGGTTCGAGATCGGCTTTCTGATCTACATCCCGTTTATCGTGATCGACCTGATCGTCTCCAACCTGCTCTTGGCGCTGGGCATGCAGATGGTCTCGCCGATGACCATCTCCCTACCGCTCAAATTGCTCCTGTTCGTGCTGGTCTCCGGCTGGTCACGGTTGCTCGACAGCCTGTTCCTTTCCTATCTCTGAGTCGCTTATGGAACCTATCGTGCTGTTCAAGCAGGGCATGTTGCTGGTGGTGGTGTTGTCGGCGCCGCCGTTGATCGTGGCCGTGGTGGTAGGGGTGATGACCTCGCTGGTGCAGGCGCTGATGCAGGTTCAGGATCAGACGCTGCCCTTTGGCATCAAGCTGGTGGCGGTGGGGATCACGCTGATCCTTACCGGCCGCTGGATCGGTGTTGAGTTGATCCAGTTGATCAACCTGACCTTTGAAATGATCGGCCGTTCGGCCCTGAACTGAGGCCTGGCCTGTGCTGCCGTATGTGGAGTATCTACCGAGCCTGATCATCGCCATGGCGCGGATCTATCCGTGCGCCATATTGGTGGCGGCATTCTGTTTTCAACATATTCGCGGTATGCCCCGGCATGCCATCGTGATGGTGCTGGCCTTGCTGCCGGCACCGGGCATCCATGCGCTGTTGGCGGGTCAGGACTATTCGATGCTGATGCTTGGCGGGTTGGTCCTCAAGGAGGTCATCCTCGGGCTTGTGCTGGGGGTGTTGCTGTCGATGCCGTTCTGGATGTTCGAGTCGGTGGGGGCGTTGCTGGACAACCAGCGCGGCGCCCTGGCCGGTGGGCAGCTCAACCCGTCGCTGGGGCCGGACGCGACACCCTGCGGGCACATGTTCAAGCAACTGGCGATATTTCTGTTGATGGTCAGCGTCGGCTTGGGGGCACTGACCCAGGTGATCTGGGACAGTTACCGGATATGGCCGCCCACGGTCTGGTTCCCGTTGCCGTCGGCCAACGGGATGGGGGTGTTTGTGGATCTGCTCGGCGACACCTTCATGCACATGATGCTCTACGCCGCGCCCTTCATTGCGGTGCTGTTATTGCTGGAATTCGGTATTGCGTTGCTGGGGGTTTACAGTCAGCAGTTGCAGGTGAGCACGCTGGCGCCGCCGCTCAAATGCCTCGCGGGGCTCGGCATTCTGCTGTTGTATTTTGCGTTGTTACAGGACTTGATTGTCGGTCGCATGGGCCTGCTCGGTGATCTCAAGCATTCACTGGCGCTGCTGTTCAAGGTCGGTTCAGCATGAGTGACTCAGGCGAAAAGAAGCACCCCGCGTCGGCCAAAAAACTGCGGGACCAGCGTAAGAAAGGCCAGGTCTCCCAAAGCCAGGATGTGGGCAAGTTGCTGGTGTTGACGGCCATCAGCGAGATCGCGCTGATGACGGCCGAGACCAGCATGCAACGTTTCCAGCAGTTGATAGTGCTGCCGATATCGCGCATGAACCAACCCTTTATGCGAGCACTGGAAGAAGTGTTGTTCGAGGGGCTGGCGCTGTTTTTTTCGTTCGCCCTGTTGATGGCCGGGGTGGCGATTGCGATGAAGCTGATCAGCAGTTGGATGCAAATCGGATTACTGTTTGCACCAGAGGTCCTGAAACTCGATTTCAATCGCCTCAATCCGCTCAATCAACTCAAGCAGATGTTCTCCGCACAGTCGTTGATCAACCTGTTGTTGAGTATCGCCAAAGCGTTGCTGCTGGGTCTGGTGTTGTACGTGGTGATCATGCCGTCGCTGGGTGCATTGATTAACCTGGCCAATAGCGACCTGCAAAGTTACCTCCTCGCATTGATCACGTTGTTCCGCCACTTGCTGCACGCTTGTCTGGGGTTGCTGCTGGTGTTGGCGCTGATCGATTTTTCCATGCAAAAACACTTTTTTGCCAAGCGCATGCGCATGACCCAGGTGGAGGTACTCAAGGAATACAAGGACATGGAAGGCGACCCCCACGTGAAAGGGCAACGGCGCTCGCTCGCCTTCCAGTTGGCCCAGGAGGAGCCCAAGGTCAAGCTGCCCAAGCTGGAGGAGGCCGACATGCTGGTGGTCAACCCGACACACTTTGCCGTGGCCTTGTATTACCGCCCTGGAAAAACCCCGCTGCCTCTATTGGTGGACAAAGGCACGGACGCCGATGCTCGCCAGTTGATCGCGCGGGCGAAGGCCACAGAGGTTCCGGTGATTCAGTGTGTCTGGCTGGCCCGCACCCTCTACCCCCAACAGCTGGGGGCCAGCATCCCTCGGGAAACCTTGCAGGCCGTAGCCATCATCTATCGCACGTTGCGTGAGCTGGATGATGAAGCCAAGCGTGAAACCCTCGAGCTGCCTGAGCTTGAACAGCGTTGAGCAGCAGGCAGCTCGGGGGCAGTCATCGCTCCAGCGACACCGTTTGATAGTCCGCACGTTCTCCCGCCGGGCCGGGTTCGGCGCGCATCTGCGGTGGCCACCAGATGATCAGCTTGTTCGGAGACGATTGCGGGCGAGAGCAGGAGTCGCCCTTGCAGGTTGGGGTGCAACCGGCGACAAGCAACACCGCGCCGATCAGGGAGGCGTATAACATTTTGTGCTTCATGGTTTGGCCTTCTGGGCTGGGCTGATCAATGAGGGGCGAGGTACACCGAGATGTTCATCCTTGACCACCGGGCGCATGGCGATAAACACCTCGGCTTCTTCACCCGGCTTGAGCCACGCACGTGGCCAGACGCTGACGGCCAGGGTGTGCGAATTGCTGCACTCCTTCTCATCGATGCGCACATTGCGGTTGAACGTGTTGCGCAGCACCACGACGGCCACGTTGTATTCCGGGCCGGCATACCACTGGCTGCGTTCGGTGTTTAGCTCAAGTAATTTTCGGGTATCGCACAAGGTGTTCAGGCTCAGTGGCATGGGGGCCGCCTTGAACGTCTTGGGCACTTCGCCACTGACCAGGCGCGCCATAGTGTTGATAATGTCGCTGCGCTTGATCACCGGCGCGTGAGGGGCCGTGCGCCTGGCCAGCGGCGCAAGGGCGGTCTGCAGTTCTGCCTGGTCGGCCTGCGGCAGGTAGCGCGACGGGTCGGACTGGTCGCCGATCACCCGTGGGGTCAGGATGAACAGGCGTTCACGCCGGTTGTTCTGCCGTTCGGTTGAGGAGAACAGCGCCTTGCCCAGCAGTGGAATATCCCCCAGCAGCGGGACCTTGTTTTGCTTGTCTGTGCTTTCGGTGACATGGAAGCCACCGACCACCAAGGAGCGTTTTTCCGCCATGACCGCCTGGGTGCTGACCTTGCCCTGGCTGGTATTGGGGTTGCCGTTCACGGGGTTGGGCGCACCGAAATTACCGTCCTCGATATCGATCGCCAAATGCACTTGATGGCTGCCGCGGCTGGTGATGACCCGCGGTATGACACGAAAGCTGGTGCCAACGATGATCGGCATGATCGTTACGTTGTCGCGGCCGGGCGTGAGGTACTGGGTGCGGTTGAAGTCGATGACCGCAGGCTGGTTTTCCAGAGTCAGTACAGAAGGGTTGGAGACCATGGTTGCCAGCCCCTTGGCCTCCAGCGCGCGGATGTCGGCGTAGAAGCGATCGCGGTTTTCAATTGATAGCTGGGAAGTGGTGCCGGGTGCGAAATTCGTGAAGCCCGCGCTGAAGCGGCTGTTCTGGAAGCCCCAGTTGACCCCGAACTCACGCAGTTGCGTGCGCTCGATGTCGAGGATAATGGCATCGATTTCCACCAGCTTGCGTGCGACGTCGAGTTGGGTGATCAACTCGCGGTACATGACCTGGCGCTCGGGTAAGTCGTAGATCAGCACAGCGTTGTTGCGCACATCGGCTTCGACGCGGATGCGGCTGCTGCTCGCAGGAGCGCGTGGGGTCAGTGTCGCGCCCGTTTCCAGTTGCCCGGTGTTGGTGCCGA
The DNA here is from genome assembly GCF_057835125.1 of Pseudomonas sp. GL_117. NCBI lineage: Bacteria > Pseudomonadati > Pseudomonadota > Gammaproteobacteria > Pseudomonadales > Pseudomonadaceae > Pseudomonas > Pseudomonas sp. GL_117. The sequence goes on from NZ_CM174418.1 coordinate 859,561, forward strand.
GCATCTGGCCTAGCAGCGGGTTTCCCAGGCGCGGAACATTCGGCACCAAAGGGGAGGGCTGGGTAGCCGCGGGACGTGAGTTCATGTCTGAGATAGCCGACGAGGGACGTGGCTCCAGCAGCCCTCGCAAAATGCTGGCCACCCCGGGGATTTTCAGCTTCTCTCCACGATAATCCACCAAACGATCCGCCGCGTTAGCGAACTTCAACGGGTAGCTCAACACATTTTGCTTCTCGTCCGGCGAGCGACGCTGGCTGCTGAATTGCTTGATCTGCTCGATGTACCGCCGCGGGCCGGAAACCAGTACGACGCCTTCCTCGGGCAACTCGCCCCAACCGAACCGGCTGTCGAGCAAGCCTATATCAGTCAGTGCCTGCTTGAGATCGGCGATGGTCTCGGAGGAAACCTCCAGTCGCGTCGACTCTTGCTGGTCCAAGGTGCTGATATAGAGCGTGTTGTTGTACAGATACCACTGGAAGCGGTGTTCCACGCCCAGCCTGTCGAGCATCGATTGTGGGGTGTTTGCGCGTATCTTGCCGTTGACGATGCCTTCCAGCAGGCCTTCGACTTGCAGTTGGGTACCAAAGGTCTGTGCGAAGTCTTCGAGCACCTCGCGCAGCGGTTTGTGCTCGGCCTCGTAGGCGTAGGCCGTGTTTTTCCATTCGGGAGGGATGGCAGCGAAGCTGCTGTGTGAAGCGCTCAGCAGCCAAGGCAGTACGATCAGACCGGGCCAACAGCGACGTTTTTGCGTGTGATTAGGCGAAACGTTGCGCAAGCAGTCAGGCTTGTCAGTCTTGTTATTCATGGGAAGTCTCTGAATTTGGCGGAAGCGGAGGTTGCGGGGAGGACGAGGACTGCAGCGTGTTGGCAGGGGGGGCCTCGATTCGCGAGTGCCCACGTCCTGTACTCAACCATACTCAGGGAATACCATCGAAGACGATTTTTCCCTGATCGGCCCGGTAGTTGGTCAGGGCCTGAGTGGTAGTCAGAAGCTGGTTCGCACTCATCTTTGTGTCCAGCGTCTGATTCAACAACGCCGCGAATGTTTCGCTATCCAGTTCCTCGTAGGGCGTTTTTCTCATCTGATCCATTTGTTTTGTGACGGTGTCCAGCTTTCGGTACTGCTGTTGGTGCTGCCGGTAATCAAAGTTCATAGGGGCATCCTCCAGTGACGTGCCCCTGTGTGTGGTTCAAATTTGGTAACGGTTCCAGGCGCCGATCATGCAGTGGCAATGTCCGGGCATTTCTGGATATTTCCTACTTGCGCGGCGGCTGCGGGTCCAGCAGAAACAAGCTCTCGACGGCGCGCTGCCATTCAACGTGGAAACTGCCTTCTTCAGTTTCCAGGATGAGTGTCTGGGGCGGGAGGGCGTCGTCCAGACGCAGGCTCCAGCGCACCTCGGTGTTGATATGCAGCCACTGCTCCACGTGTGCTTGATCGGCGGGATGGCAGGCCAGCGCGGCGTTGGGGCGGGGGATCAGTGGGTCCAGCAACTTGTTGAGCAAGGCACTGATGCGCTCAGCGGGAGGGGTCATCTCCAGCAAGCTGCTTAGCGCCTGTTGGGTGATGGTAGTGGCGAATCTTTCACACTGGTCGCCGATTGTCTGTCGTTCGGCTTCCCACCGCTGCAGTTGGTGGTTGGCACGCTGCCAGAACTCTTCGTGCGCCTGCTTGAGTATTTGCGCGCTCTGCTCTTGCGCCTGCTGCAGCAGCGTCTCGGCCTGCGCCTGGGCGTTGTCGAGCACATGTTCTGCGCGCTGGTTGTCGGCGAGCAGTTCCCTTGAGATCACGGGCTGTGACAGGCTGGCAGAAGACGTCAATAATTCAATCTTGCGTCGGCAGAGCATGATTGAGGTTCTCCGCGGGTAGGGTGACATTGTTGGCCAGGGCGCTGGCACGCCAGATCACGGCTTGCCAGACAGTGTCGAGCTTGCTGGCGGCTGGTATCTGAAGTGCGCTCTCGAGTAGTTGCACCCGCTGGCGGGAGAAGCTGAGCCGCAGGCGCTGCCAGATGGCAGGGTCAACCCAGCTACGCAGGTAATACAGAGGGTCGACGCTGGGTTTGTGGGACGCGGGGGGGAGCGCCATGGACAGACGCGCGCACCATTCGCGTTGATCCGTGCTCAAGGCGCTGTCGTGCTGTGGATGGTAAATGCCCTCGACCAGCGCCAGCATCAGTTCCCGTTGCGCGGTCGGTGCCAGCACCAAGTGCAACAGGGCTGGGGAGGGGTGAATCGGCAGGCACGGGGTAATGCCCAGTGCGACACCTATGCGTTCATGCCGGCTTCGGCACAGTGTCTTGGCGGCAGGTGAGTCCAAGTCGAAGGGCCACCAGTCCTGTTGCGAATGGCTCCAGGGAGATGTCCACCAGCGTGCCCATTGGTACAGCTCATTCATGGAGTGCGGTGCTTGGTGGGTCATTGACCTGTGCCATTTGCGGGCTTAGTTTTTTCCGAAGCCAGAATGCCAACCCTGCGGCCGATAGCGCCAACGCAATCAGCAGTGCTGCCAGCGCTGTCTGCCAAAACGTCAGATCTTTCTCGGGTACCAAGAAAGCCCCGAAATAGGTCAGGCGTTCCTGTTCGACATAGGCGGTTGCAGGTACGAAGGTGACGGTGAGCTTTTCTGGGTTGTCCACCGTGGTCGTCATGCCTGGGATGCTGCTGGCGACCATTCTGCGCACACGTGGTCTGATGTTGTCGGGGTCCAGGCGCGGGTCATGCTTGATAAAGACCGAGGCCGATGCAGGTTGAACGGGTTCGCCCGGGGCCACGCGTTCGGGTAACACGACATGCACCCTCGCGACGATGACCCCGTCGATGTTGGATAACGTGGCCTCCAGTTCCTGTGATAACGCGTAGATGTAACGGGCCCGTTCCTCCAGGGGGGTGGAGATGACACCCTCCTTGCGGAAAATCTCTCCCAGCGTGGAACGCGCGGTTCTGGGCAGCCCCGCGGCCTCCAGCGTGCGCACCGCGCGGGCGATGTCGCTGGTTTTCACCCGAACGACCACACCGTCCTTTTCCAATGTCTTTTGGGCGCGGATTTGTTTATCCGCCAGCTCGGCAATGACATCGTTGGCTTCCTGCTCGGACAGTTGGCGGTGAAGTTCGATGCGTTCACCACAGCCGGCAAGGAGGAGTGCCAGTGTTAACAGTAAACAAGTGATGAGACGGCTGCGCATAGGTTTCCTATTGCAGATTGGTGGTTTTTTCCACCATTGCAATACTGTGTTTGATGACTTTCACTGAAACTGACAGGAGTTCCTTGCTTTCAACCAACGCCAGGGGCACTTGCATTGCCTTTAGGGAGTGCTTGCCGCTGGCGAAGTCTTTCAACCCTCTGGATACCAGGTCTGACTTGCTCTTGAGGGCAGTGGATTGCTCCGCCAGATAGTGAGCGCCAATGGCCGGAGCCGAGGGCTTTGGACTGCTATCGCTCATCAACGCGGAGGCAAAAAAATGGCTGTCGAGCGTGGAGTCGGCAGGCGTTGTCATGTCGTTTCTTTGTACAAGCGTTTGAGGCTGTGAGACCCACTCGGTTTTCGAAAGCATTTGACACTCCAAGTGTATCGGTGGGGACTTGCCTCCTCCATCAATGAACTGAGGAGACAAGTCGTTTGATGCTTAACCCTTTGATTGGCCAATCTGCTGCATAAGTTTGTTGTTGAAGTCGACCTTCATGCCTTCTACGGTTTGGTAGTGGTTCTGCCCATTTTTCCGGCGCTGATTTTGTAGTTGAAGCGCCGTGAAGGTGTCGTTGTCTATCTCGCCGAATGCGCCGGTGATATCGTTTCCGCTTCCGTATCCGTTTGTGTAAATATTATTACTGTTGTATCCGGTAATAGTGTCAATAGCCATATTAATCACCTGATTTCAATATAGTCAGTGCCTAAATAATAGACATATAGCATGCCTAAAATCTTCAGAGCCTAGGCTCGTCAATTGAGTGGCAGAAGAGGTAGAAAACGTTCCAGAATTATATTTCTAAAGTATTTCTGAAGTGTTTCTAAAGATGTTTTCGTCGAGTTTAGGTGGATGCCTAGGTCAATATGTTCAAATGCTTCAAACGGTAATACAGCGTTCGCTTGGCAACGCCCAGTTCTGCGGCGACACGCTCCACGCAGTCCGCATGACGTTTCAACGACTCCTCGATCAATGACTTTTCGATTTGCTGCAGGCGCTCTTTCAACGGCATGAACCGAGCATCTTTTACCGGCGAATCGAGGGGCCGCATGCCCAACACAAAGCGTTTGGCTGCCGAACGTAATTCGCGGACATTACCCAGCCAGCGGTGGCAGAGCAATTGTTGGAGTAACGTATCGGTTGGTGTAGGCGCGGGGCAGTCGAAGTATTGCGCTTCTTGTTGCACCATATCCATAAACAGCGGAATGATTTGCTCTTGCCGGTTACGCAGTGGCACAAGGTTGATGCTCACGACATTCAGGCGAAAGTAAAGATCACGTCGAAAGGTGCCTTGTTCGACCATGTCATGCAGCGATTGCTGAGCGGACGCGATGACGCGCATGTCCACTGGGATGAACCGGGTCGACCCCAAGCGCTCGACACCGCGCGACTCCAAGACTCGAAGCAGTTTGGCCTGCAGGGGCAGCGGCATGCTGTCGATTTCATCCAGGTACAACGTACCCAGGTGTGCGGCTTCGATAAAGCCTGCCCTCGACTGCACTGCACCGGTATAGGCGCCACTATTGACCCCGAATAATTGGCCTTCGGCGAGAGTTTCCGGGATGGCTGCACAGTTAACGGCGACCAGGTTTCCACGGCGGCCAGACAAACGATGTACCCGTTGCGCCAAGGTATCTTTGCCGGTGCCGGTTTCTCCTAGTAATAGGATGTCTATATTAAGTGTTGCGGTCGTATTGAGGGTGCTTTCAATTTCCGAGCCTGCAATAAAGAGGGGATCTACTTCATTGTGCTTGTGAATAAAGACCGACATCGTAAAGAGGCTCCGCCAACGCTATTGCTTTATGGCTGGGCGAACGACCTGTTAGCCTCGCCAGCAGGTCGAAACTTATCAGGGTGGGAGGTAGGGTTGAAAGGGGTAAGCAGCTAAAGTGTTGTAGGATAAACGGAGGGCCTATGGTGGTTGTGTGGTTTTGATGCGCACTGTATATGTAAGATTAATCTTAAATTTGTTTATCTATGACAATCAGGCAGGTACAAAAAAGCCGATGCATTGCATCGGCTTTTTATCTGCAGCGTGAAACTTATACGTTGAAACGGAAGTGCATCACATCGCCATCTTTCACGATGTATTCCTTGCCTTCCAGGCGCCACTTACCCGCTTCCTTGGCGCCGGCCTCACCCTTGAACTGGATAAAGTCGTTGTAGGCGATTACTTCGGCACGGATAAAGCCTTTCTCGAAGTCGGTGTGGATCACGCCGGCGGCCTGTGGCGCGGTGGCGCCGACCTTGACGGTCCATGCACGGACTTCTTCGACACCGGCGGTGAAGTAGGTCTGCAGGTTGAGCATTTCGTAACCGGCGCGGATCACGCGGTTCAGGCCAGGCTCTTCCAGGCCCAGGGCCTCGAGGAACATGTCCTTCTCTTCGCCGTCATCCAGCTCGGCGATTTCGGCTTCGATCTTGTTGCACACCGGCACCACGATCGCGCCTTCTTCGTCGGCGATGGCCTTGACCACGTCGAGCAGCGGGTTGTTCTCGAAACCGTCTTCGGCGACGTTGGCGATGTACATCACCGGCTTGGTGGTCAGCAGGTGGAAGCCTTTGATCACGGCCTTCTCGTCGGCGCCCATGTTCTTCATCAGGCTGCGTGCCGGCTTGCCTTCGGTGAAGTGTGCGATCAGCTGTTCCAGCAGCGCTTTTTGAACCACGGCGTCTTTGTCGCCGCCCTTGGCGTTACGTGCGACCTTCTGCAATTGCTTCTCGCAGCTGTCGAGGTCGGCGAAGATCAGTTCCAGGTCGATGATCTCGATGTCGCGTTTCGGGTCGACGCTGTTGGAGACGTGAATCACGTTCTCGTCTTCAAAGCAGCGGACCACGTGGGCGATGGCATCGGTTTCACGGATGTTGGCCAGGAACTTGTTACCCAGGCCTTCACCTTTCGACGCGCCAGCCACCAGGCCCGCGATGTCGACGAATTCCATGGTGGTCGGCAGGATGCGCTTTGGATTGACGATGGCCGCGAGGGCGTCCAGGCGTGGGTCCGGCATCGGCACGATACCGCTGTTGGGTTCGATGGTGCAGAAGGGGAAGTTCTCCGCCGCAATACCGGACTTGGTCAGGGCGTTGAACAAGGTGGATTTGCCGACGTTGGGCAGGCCGACGATGCCGCAATTGAATCCCATGGTGTTTCCCCTCGGATAAAGAGTCAGGCCTTCTGGCTGTGCAGGTTTTTCATCGCGCGGTTCCATTCACCGGCGAAGATATCCGGCAGCACGCCGAGGGCAAAGTCGATGCTGGCATCGAGTTTTTCCTGTTCGGCGCGTGGCGCACGACCCAGGACGAAATTTGAAACCATACTGGCAACGCCTGGGTGGCCAATGCCGAGCCGCAGACGGTAGAAATTATTCTGATTGCCCAGCTGCGCGATGATGTCGCGCAGGCCATTGTGCCCGCCATGCCCACCGCCGAGCTTGAGCTTGGCAACACCGGGTGGCAGGTCCAGTTCGTCATGGGCCACCAGGATTTCTTCGGGTTTGATCCGGAAGAAGTTCGCAAGCGCCGCCACGGCTTGGCCGCTACGGTTCATGTAGGTGGTGGGAATCAGCAGACGAACATCCTGACCCTGGTGCGAGAAGCGCCCGGTCAGGCCAAAATACTTGCGATCGGCCACAAGGTTCACACCTTGCGCGTGGGCGATGCGCTCAACAAAAAGGGCCCCCGCGTTATGCCGGGTCTGTTCGTATTCGGCGCCTGGATTTCCCAGGCCAACGATCAGTTTAATGGCAGTCACGACAGGGGCCCTTCCTTTGGAGTTGTGGATAACATCGCCAAACCAAGGTGCGGCGAAAGTGGACAACAGTAGCTCATTTACTCAAGAGTAAACGTCGCGTTATCGCCCGCTTTCTCGCTACGTTTCGGTCCGCGATGTTTCCTCAAGCTCCGACGTTACAGAGTGATTTACTCTGCAGCGTCTGCTTCTGGAGCAACGCGTGGAGCGTGTACGTTTGCAACAGCTTTGTCATCACCGTGAGCCAGTGCAACAAACTCAACGCCTTTAGGGGCCTTGAGGTCGGACAGGTGGATGATGGCGCCAACTTCAGCGGTCGACAGGTCGACTTCGATGAACTCAGGCAGGTCTTTCGGCAGGCAGGTCACTTCGATTTCGTTCACAACGTGAGAAATCTCGCCGCCTTTCTTGACCGGAGCTTCTTCGCCGACGAAGTGCACAGGCACGACAGCGGTCAGTTTCTGGCCAGCTACGACGCGAACGAAGTCAGCGTGCATGATGAACTGCTTGGACGGGTGACGCTGCATCGCTTTAACGATGACGTTCTGCTTGGCGCCGTCGACGTTCAGCTCGATAACGTGGCTGTAGGCAGCTTCGTTTTCGAACAGCTTGGCGATTTCCTTGGCCAGGATGGTCACGGATTCAGCAGGCTTGTTACCACCGTATACAACGGCTGGGACGTTGGCGGCGTGACGCAGGCGGCGGCTCGCACCTTTCCCCAGGTCAGTACGCGCTTGAGCGTTCAGAGTAAAGTCAGTCATTTTGTATCTCCAAAATAGCCATCATCGAGTGGCGTTTGCGACCAGCGCCGTTCTCGATATGGGCAAAAAAGCCCCGCCCCGACAGAATGCCGGGGCGGGGCGCTTTTCGTCAGTGAAATGATCCGAAGGTATGACCCTTAACGGAACATCGCGCTGATCGATTCTTCATTGCTGATGCGGCGAACCGCTTCGGCAACTACCGGTGCAATATCCAGTTGGCGGATACGCGAACAGGCTTGAGCTGCAGCGGACAACGGGATGGTGTTGGTCACCACCAGTTCGTCCAGCATGGAGTTCTCGATGTTCTCGATCGCTCGGCCCGACAGCACAGGGTGTGTGCAGTAGGCGAAGACTTTTGCGGCACCGTGCTCTTTCAAGGCTTTCGCCGCGTGGCACAGGGTGCCGGCGGTGTCGACCATGTCATCAACCAGAATACAGGTACGCCCTTCGACATCACCGATGATATGCATCACTTCAGAGTGATTGGCTTTTTCACGGCGTTTGTCGATGATCCCGAGGTCCACGCCCAAGGATTTGGCAACAGCCCGTGCACGCACGACGCCACCAATGTCCGGGGATACGATCATCAGGTTTTCAAAGCGCTGGTCTTCGATGTCATCCACCAGTACTGGGGAGCCGTAGATGTTATCTACCGGAATATCGAAGAACCCCTGGATTTGGTCAGCGTGCAGGTCAACCGTGAGAACACGGTCGATACCTACCACGGTCAGCATGTCAGCGACGACTTTCGCGCTGATGGCCACACGTGCGGAGCGCGGACGGCGATCCTGACGGGCATAACCAAAGTAAGGGATTACAGCTGTGATTCGAGTCGCTGAGGAGCGGCGGAAGGCATCAGCCATCACGACGAGTTCCATCAGGTTATCGTTGGTCGGAGCGCAAGTCGGCTGAATAATGAAGACGTCTTTACCGCGGACGTTTTCATTGATCTCGGCTGTAATTTCACCGTCGGAGAACTTACCGACAGAGATGTCACCGAGAGGGATATGCAGCTGACGTACGACACGTCGAGCCAGATCGGGGTTGGCGTTCCCCGTAAAGACCATCATCTTGGACACGCGCAGTACCTAGAGGCTGAGGGTAACCTGGATGAGTATTAGAAAATGGCAGGGGCGGCTGGATTCGAACCAACGCATGGCAGGATCAAAACCTGCTGCCTTACCGCTTGGCGACGCCCCTGTATCTGTTGCAACGAGTGCCTAACACTCGGTTCCTTTTAGAGCAGACTTTGCAGCTTGCGATGCAACATCGAAACGTTGCTTCCTTTTGCTACAAACCCTGTAAGGGTCTCTGTAAGAAGGGCCGAGACTTTATCAGCTTCAGCTTTGTTTGGGAAGCCCCCAAACACACAACTTCCAGTTCCGGTTAATTTTGCTTCGGTAAAATCACCTAACAAATTCAAAGCGTTACGTACCTCTGGATAACGCCTTGCTACAACCGGTAAGCAGTCATTTCGACTGTTTCCCTTGGGAACGGGGCGCACTTTAATGGGAGAAGAGTTACGTGTCAACAACGGATCTGAAAAAATTTCTGCTGTACTTACAGATACTTGCGGCACAAGTACGACATACCACGGTTCTTCGGGCTCTACAGGGGTGAGTTTTTCCCCGACACCCTCAGCAAATGCGGCGTGTCCACGCACGAAAACCGGGACGTCCGCGCCCAGCGTAAGGCCCAGCGCCGCCAGGCGATCGTGGTCCCAGCCGAGTTGCCACAAGTGATTCAGACCCAGCAGTGTGGTGGCCGCATTCGAACTGCCGCCGCCGATACCACCGCCCATGGGCAAGATTTTATCGATCCAGATGTCGATGCCGAGCGAGCAGCCAGATTGTTCCTGAAGTTTTTTTGCGGCCTTCACGATCAGGTTGCTGTCGTGGGGCACGCCTTCGAATTCGGTATGCAGCTGGATCACGCCATCGTCGCGTACGGCGAACGTCATCTCATCGCCGTAGTCGAGAAATTGAAACAGCGTCTGCAACTCGTGGTAGCCGTCTTCACGACGACCCAGGATGTGCAGCATCAAATTGAGTTTTGCAGGGGAGGGCAGGGTCAAGCGTTCTACGGTCACGTTATTGTCCCAGTTTGCGTGGTTGCCAGTCCTTGATCACCAGCGTGACGTCAAGGTTGGTGCCATGCAGCTTGATTCGTTCAGGCAGCCAGTAACCGCTTTGCTGCACGTAGCTCAAATATTCGACTTGCCAGCCATCCTGCTCCAGGGTGGCCAGGCGGCTGTCACTGTTAAGGCTCAAGCGGCTTTTGCTCTCAGGCGCGGGCAAGCCGCGTACCCACCACACCAGATGCGACACTGGCAGCTTCCAGCCGATCTGTTCTTCCAGCAATGTTTCCGGCGATGTCGCTTCATAGCGGCCCTGATTGGCCACTTCCAGGCTGACTTGCCCTGGTCGGCCGGTCAGGCGTGCCGCGCCGCGGCCCAATGGGCCGGACAGGCGGATGTCGTAGTAATCCTGGCGTTGCAGCCAGAACAACGTACCGCTCCCGGAATCTTTCGGCGCACGAACACCGACTTTCCCTTCGATCTGCCAGCCATCGATGCTGGCGAGCTGATCCTTGTGCTGTTGCCATTGCGCCGGGTTGCCCTGGCCCTCAACGGATTCGCGGGTGCCGACGCCCGCGCAACCGGCGAGCAGGGCGATAAGACTGAAGACTGCAACGTGGCGCAAGAACATAAGCTTAAAGGGTCTCGGATCCGGTCAGGCGTTTGATGGTGCCGCGCAGGATGGGGCTTTCGGGTTGTTCCTTGAGGAATTTTTCCCAGATCTGGCGCGCTTCGCGTTGTTTGCCATTGGCCCACAGGACTTCACCCAGGTGGGCGGCGACTTCCTGGTCGGGGAAGCGCTCCAGTGCCTGGCGCAGCAAGCGTTCGGCTTCATCCAGGTTGCCCAGGCGGTAATTCACCCATCCCAGGCTATCGAGCACGGCCGGGTCTTCCGGGTTGAGCTTGTGCGCTTGTTCGATCAGCGCCTTGGCTTCGTCGTAGCGCGTGGTCCGGTCGGACAAGGTGTAGCCCAGGGCGTTGAGGGCCATGGCGTTGTCCGGATCACGCTTGATGATCAGGCGCAGGTCTTTTTCCATCTGCGCCAGGTCGTTGCGCTTTTCCGCCTGCATGGCGCGGGTGTACAGCAGGTTCAGGTCGTCAGGGTATTGCAGCAACGCTTGTTGCAGCAGTTTCCAGGCGCGCTCGCCCTGGTTATTGGCCGACAGGGTTTCGGCCTGGATCAGGTACAGCTGGATCGCGTAGTCAGGCTCGGCATCACGCGCAGCCGCCAGGCGTTTTTCCGCCTCGTCGGTGCGACCGTTGCTCATCAATATGTCGGCCTGGCGCAGTTGCGCCGGCAGGTAATCGTTGCCAGGGCCGACCTGGGCATACTCAAGCAGGGCGGCCTGTGGGTCATTGTGCTCCTCGGCGATGCGGCCCAGGTTCAGGTGCGCCGAATCCACGTGGCTTTCGCGTTCGATCAGCTCTTGCAGGTAACCCTTGGCCTCATCCCAGGCCTTGGCTTCCAGGCACACCAGTGCGAGGGAATAGCGCAGTTCGTCGTCGTCCGGGTATTGCTGGACCAGGTTGGCGAACTGCACTTTGGCGTCTTCCATGCGGTCCTGTTCCACCAGCATGCGCGCGTAGGTCAGGCGCAGGCGCTTGTCGTCCGGGTACTTCTTGATGCTTTTTTCCAGCAGCGGAATCGCTTCCTTGCCGCGATTGAGGTTTTGCAGCAGGCGCGCACGCAGCAGGATCGGCGCGATCTCACCCTCTTCCGGTGGGTTCTGCTCCAGCAGTTTCAGCGCCGCATCGGCCTCGTCGTCTTGCTGCAACAGCAAGGCCTTGCCGAAAATCAGCTGACTGTTCTTGGGATGTTTTTGCAGCAGGCGGTCGAAGCTCTTCATCAGACCATTGCGCGTGTCCTGGTCGGTGTCGGCAGCCGACAGCGCAAGAAAGTCGAAATGGGTGTCGCCCTTGCCCTGCAAGACCTTCTCCATATAGACCATGGAGTCGTCGTAGCGCCCCGCACGCGCCAGTTGCACCGCCGCGGCGCGCTGCGCCTCGAGGTCGTCCGGCGCGTTTTTCGCCCAGATCAGCGAGGTATCCAGCGCAGCCTGATCGGCGCCCAGGTACTCGGCGATACGAAACGCCCGCTCGGAAATCCCCGGGTCCTGCGTATTGATGGCCTGCGTCACGTAGTTATCCAACGCAATGTCGAAACGATTGCGCTGGCCAGCCAGCTCCGCGCTCAGCAGGCTGAACACCGTTTCTTCACTGAATGAAGAATAAACCTTGGGCTTTTCAGGGGCGGGGGTGCTGTCTTCCACCGGCGGCGTACCGTCCGGCGACACGGGGGCCAAGGCCTGGCAGCCGCTGAGGAAGACAAAAGCAAGGAGCAACGCGGAGGATCTATTCATATAGGAAGAGGACGACTAACCTGCGGTCGGATCATCATGACACAAGCCTTCGGCCAAACATAACCGAGACTCAGTTGGCGTATTTATAGGTACAAGGTATAGGGACAATAGACGACGGTGGTTGTTCTGAATCTTTCGAAGTAGGACAATTGTCGGCTTCCCGACATCATCAGCGATATTGAATGGCCTTCCTCGCACTCGGTATTAACCACAAGACTGCCTCCGTAGACGTGCGCGAGCGCGTAGCGTTTACGCCAGAGCAGTTGGTTGAGGCCTTGCAACAGCTCTGCCGGCTCACCGACAGCCGCGAAGCTGCAATCCTTTCAACCTGCAATCGCAGCGAGCTTTATATAGAGCAGGAACATCTTTCCGCGGATGTGGTACTGCGCTGGCTGGCCGATTACCACCATTTAAGCCTCGATGAGCTGCGCGCGTGTGCTTATGTGCACGAAGAGGATGCGGCAGTTCGTCACATGATGCGTGTGGCGGCCGGTCTCGATTCGCTGGTGTTGGGCGAGCCGCAGATCCTTGGCCAGATGAAATCCGCCTACGCCGTGGCGCGTGAGGCTGGTACGGTGGGGCCGCTGTTGGGCCGCCTGTTCCAGGCCACGTTCAACTCGGCCAAGCAGGTGCGGACCGACACCGCCATCGGCGAAAACCCGGTGTCCGTGGCATTTGCTGCCGTCAGCCTGGCCAAACAGATTTTCAGCGACTTGCAGCGCAGCCAGGCCCTGCTGATCGGCGCTGGCGAGACCATCACCCTGGTCGCCCGCCACCTGCACGACCTGGGCGTGAAACGCATTGTCGTCGCCAACCGCACCCTTGAGCGTGCGAGCATCCTCGCCGAGCAGTTCGGCGCCCATGCGGTGTTGCTGTCGGACATCCCGGCCGAGTTGGTGCGCAGCGATATTGTCATCAGCTCCACCGCCAGCCAGTTGCCGATCCTCGGCAAAGGCGCGGTCGAAAGCGCGCTGAAGCTGCGCAAGCACAAGCCGATCTTTATGGTGGACATCGCCGTTCCTCGGGACATCGAACCCGAAGTCGGCGAGTTGGACGACGTTTACCTCTATAGCGTCGACGATCTGCACGAAGTGGTCGCCGAGAACCTCAAGAGTCGCCAGGGTGCAGCCCAGGCGGCCGAAGAGATGGTCAGCGACGGCGCCGAAGATTTCATGGTGCGCTTGCGTGAACTGGCGGCAGTGGACGTGCTCAAGGCGTATCGTCAGCAGGGCGAACGCCTGCGCGACGAGGAACTGAGCAAGGCCCAGCGTTTGCTGGCCAACGGCAGCAACGCCGAAGAGGTGCTGATGCAACTGGCCCGTGGCCTGACCAACAAGCTGCTCCACGCCCCCAGCGTGCAGCTTAAAAAGTTGACTGCCGAAGGCCGCCTCGATGCGCTGGCCATGGCCCAAGAACTCTTTGCCCTCGGTGAGGGCGCGTCAGATAGCTCTTCGGATAAAAAACCGCAATGAAAGCGTCACTGCTCAATAAACTGGACGTGCTCCAGGACCGTTTCGAAGAACTGACCGCCTTGCTCGGCGATGGCGAAGTCATCTCCGATCAGACCAAGTTCCGTACCTATTCCAAGGAATACGCGGAAGTTGAGCCGATTGTGACCACCTATGGCCAGTGGCTGAAAACCCAGGCCGACCTCGAAGGCGCCCAGGCGCTGCTCAAGGACAGCGACCCGGACATGCGCGAAATGGCCGTGGAAGAAGTCCGCGAAGCCAAGGAAAAACTGGTCGCGCTCGAAGGCGATCTGCAACGCATGCTGCTGCCCAAAGACCCCAACGACGGGCGCAACGTGTTCCTCGAAATCCGTGCCGGCACCGGCGGCGACGAGGCGGCGATCTTCTCCGGCGACCTGTTCCGCATGTATTCGCGGTATGCCGAGCGACGCGGCTGGCGAGTCGAGATCCTCTCGGAGAATGAGGGGGAGCACGGCGGCTATAAAGAAGTCATCGCACGGGTTGAAGGCGATAACGTCTACGGCAAGCTCAAGTTCGAGTCTGGCGCACACCGGGTACAACGCGTGCCGGCCACCGAGTCCCAGGGCCGCATCCACACCTCGGCCTGCACCGTGGCCGTGTTGCCCGAGCCGGACGAGCAGGAAGCCATCGAGATCAACCCGGCCGACCTGCGCGTCGACACCTACCGCTCGTCGGGCGCCGGCGGCCAGCACGTCAACAAGACCGACTCGGCGATCCGCATTACCCACTTGCCGTCCGGCATTGTGGTGGAGTGTCAGGAAGAACGTTCCCAGCACAAGAACCGGGCGCGGGCCATGTCCTGGCTGTCGGCCAAGCTCAACGACCAGCAGACCAGCGCCGCTGCCAATGCGATTGCCAGCGAGCGCAAGTTGCTGGTGGGCTCGGGCGACCGCTCCGAACGCATCCGCACCTACAACTTTGCCCAGGGCCGGGTCACCGACCACCGGGTCAACCTCACGCTCTACTCCCTCGACGAGATCCTCGCCGGTGGCGTCGATGCGGTGATCGAGCCGTTGCTCGCCGAATACCAGGCCGACCAACTTGCAGCGATAGGTGACTAAATGACCATTATCGCCAGCCTGCTGCGCGCTGCCGACCTGCCCGACTCGCCCACCGCGCGCCTGGACGCCGAGTTATTGCTCGCCGCGGCCCTGGGCAAGTCGCGCAGCTACCTGCACACCTGGCCGGAGAAAATCGTCAGCAGCGAAGATGCGCTGACCTTTGCCGGCTACCTGCAACGCCGCCGCGGCGGTGAGCCGGTGGCCTACATCCTCGGCCAGCAAGGCTTCTGGAAGCTGGACCTGGAGGTCGCGCCCCACACGCTGATCCCGCGTCCGGACACCGAGTTACTGGTGGAAACCGCCCTGGAATTGTTGCCGGCCACGCCGACCCAGGTTCTCGACCTCGGCACCGGCAGCGGCGCGATTGCCCTGGCCCTGGCCAGCGAGCGCCCGGCCTGGACCGTCACCGCCGTCGACCGCGTGCTCGAAGCGGTGGCCCTGGCCGAGCGCAATCGCCAGCGCCTGCACCTGAATAACGTCACCGTGCTGAACAGCCACTGGTTCAGCGCCCTGCAAGGCCACACCTACGATCTGATCATCAGCAACCCGCCGTACATTGCCGACAACGACCCGCACCTGGTCGCCGGTGACGTGCGCTTCGAACCGGCCAGTGCGCTGGTGGCGGGCCGCGATGGCCTGGACGACTTGCGCCACATCATCAAGCAGGCACCCCAGCACCTGAATGCCGCTGGCTGGCTGCTGCTCGAACACGGTTACGACCAGGCTGGCGCCGTGCGTGACCTATTGCTGGGCGAAGGTTTTGACAACGTGCACAGCCGCATCGACCTTGGCGGCCACGAGCGCATTACCCTGGGACGCCGGCCGTGCTGACCGACCAGGAACTGCTGCGCTACAGCCGACAGATTCTGTTGCAGCATGTCGACATCGACGGCCAGTTGCGCCTGAAACACAGCCGCGCCCTGATCATCGGCCTGGGCGGGCTGGGCGCGCCGGTTGCGTTGTACCTGGCTGCTGCGGGGGTCGGTGAGTTGCACGTGGCGGACTTCGACAGCGTCGACCTGACCAACCTGCAACGCCAGATCATCCACGACACCGCCAGCGTCGGGCAGACCAAGGTCGATTCGGCCCTGCGTCGCCTGGGCGCGATCAATCCTGAAATCACGCTGGTCGCCCATCGCAGCGCGCTGGACGCCGACTCACTCGCCGCGGCGGTCGCGGCGGTGGATGTGGTCCTCGATTGCAGCGACAACTTCTCCACCCGCGAAGCGGTCAACGCCGCCTGCGTCGCCGCGACCAAGCCGTTGATCAGCGGCGCGGCGATTCGCCTGGAAGGGCAACTGTCGGTGTTCGACCCGCGTCGCGCCGACAGCCCGTGCTACCACTGTTTATACGGGCACGGCAGCGACACCGAACTGACCTGCAGCGAAGCCGGCGTGGTCGGGCCGCTGGTGGGCCTGGTCGGCAGCTTGCAAGCGCTGGAAGCCTTGAAGCTGCTGGCCGGTTTCGGCGAGCCGCTGGTGGGCCGCTTGTTGCTGATCGATGCATTGAGCAGCCGTTTCCGCGAGTTGCGCGTCAAGCGCGACCCCGGTTGCAGCGTGTGCGGGACTCACCATGGTTAAGGACGCGCCGATCGGTGTGTTCGATTCCGGCGTCGGCGGGCTGTCGGTGCTGGAGGAAATCCAGCAACTGCTGCCCCACGAATCGCTGCTGTACGTGGCCGACTGCGGGCATATCCCTTACGGCGAGAAAAGCCCGGCCTTTATTCTTGAGCGCTCGCGGCAGGTTGCCGGGTTTCTGCGCGAGAAGGGGGCCAAGGCGTTTGTGATTGCCTGCAACACCGCGACCGTTGCGGCCGTTGCCGATTTACGCAAGGACTTCCCGGATTGGCCGTTGGTGGGCATGGAACCTGCCGTCAAGCCTGCGGCCGCCGCGACCCGCAGCGGTGTGGTCGGCGTGCTCGCCACCACGGGCACCCTGCAAAGCGCCAAGTTCGCGGCACTGCTTGATCGCTTCGCCACCGATGTCCGCGTGATTACTCAGCCGTGCCCGGGCCTGGTGGAACTGATCGAAACCGGCGACCTGAGCAGCCCGGCACTGCGCCAGTTGTTGCAGGGGTATATCGACCCGCTGCTCGGCGCCGGCTGCGACACCATCATCCTCGGCTGCACCCACTATCCCTTCCTCAAGCCGCTGCTGGCGCAGATGCTGCCCCCCAGCATCATCCTCATCGACACCGGCGCCGCCGTGGCCCGCCAGCTCAAGCGCTTGCTCGGCGAGCGCAACCTGCTGGCCGACGGCAAACCCGCGCCAGCGCAGTTCTGGACCAGCGGCGATGTGTCTCATCTTAGAAATATCCTACCAACACTATGGAAATATCCGGGCGTTGTGCGAAGCTTCGGTGCGTGAAAAATTCGTGAAATGCCCGCGTTAAAAGCTGGAACTTCCGTCTATTTGCCAGCTTCTATAGCGAGATAGCTTGTACAAAACCAAATAACTTCGTCGGGAAAGGATGTTTCTTATGAAGCGCTTGTTCTGTTTGGCCGCGATTGCGGCCGTCGTTGTAGGGCACACCGTTTCAGCCCAGGCCGCTGGCCTGGAATTGGGGGTGGGGAGCACCAGTGATTCGACACTGACCTATCGGCTGGGGCTGACGTCGCAGTGGGACAAAAGCTGGTGGCAGACCGATACCGGGCGCTTGACCGGCTACTGGAGCGGTGCCTACACCTACTGGGATGGTGACAAGCACGCCAGCGTCAGCAGCCTGTCGTTCTCGCCAGTGTTTGTGTATGAGTTTGCCGGGGAGAAGGTCAAGCCGTACATCGAGGCGGGGGTGGGCGTGGCGCTGTTCTCGCGCACACGGGTCGAGGACAACAATATTGGCCAGGCTTTTCAGTTCGAAGATCGGCTGGGATTCGGCCTGCGCTTTGCCGGTGGGCATGAGGTGGGGATTCGCGCCACGCACTATTCCAATGCCGGGCTGAGCAGCAACAACGATGGGGTCGAGAGCTATTCGTTGCACTACACCCTGCCGTTGTAGTTCTTCCAAACAGCGCAAATCAATGTGGGAGCGGGCTTGCTCGCGAATGCGGTGGATCACCGATACATGCATTGGCTGACCCACCGCATTCGCGAGCAAGCCCGCTCCCACACGAGGCCGCTCCCACATTTGGATCTCCATTGGCCCAGGTTCAGCGATAGGCCGTCGCAATCCCCTGCCGCTCTTCCAGGCACTCCGGCGCGCCCATCTCGAACTCCCGGCAGATCAAGGGCCGGCGCTCGTAGATCGTGCACATCATCGTGTCCCGGTCCAGCGCTGCGCACCAGCCGTCGTCGAGGCGCAGCATCACTTCGCCGCCCCAATCGTCCGTATCGATGTAGCGCTCCGGCACGCCGGTATCGGTGATCAGCATCACTTCCAACTGGCAGCAGCAGGCCGCGCACGTCGAGCAGGTGACGGCGGGTTCGGTGATTTGGGTGTGGGGGATGTTGGTCATAGGCGCGCAGTGTAAGGCAAGCCGATCAAGAGCGTGTGAATGCTCTGACAGACGTCAGTGTCCCAGCTCTCGGGCGACCCAATGCAAGACAGGGAACAATAGTCCCCAGAGCAGCGCCAGGCCAATCACGGTCGGCGCCGTGCCGTAGCCGAAACTCACCCCGGCCAATTGGCTGCCTGCGTAATAGGACAGCGGCCCACCCACGGCTCCCAGCAGGCTGGCCCGCCACCAGGGGCGTGCGCTCCAGGCCAGGCAATGGCGCAAGGTCGTCCCCAGCAGCGCCCACAACACCATCAGCCACAGCGGAATCAGCGGCCCCGGCAGGCTGAAATGAAACACGCCAAAGGAGCGCAACGAGGTGTCGATCAGCGTGCCGAGCAAGGTCACGGCGAGAATCACCTGGCCCTCGCGCGACCACGAACTTATCCACAGCAGGTGCACGGCCAGCGCCGCCACCGCCACCAGTAGCCACCGACTGTCGCCGCCCAGCACGCAGGCAAACCAGCCGCACTGGAACAGCACGGCATTCACCAGCGGTTTAAGCATCGAAGCGCCCGAGCAACGGCGGGTTGATCGCAGCGGGCTTGGCCAGCAGCAGTTGTGCGGTGCCGATCGTGCGCTCCATGAACCCCCCTTCGCAGTAGCACAAGTAGAATTCCCACAGCCGCAGGAAGTACTCATCGTAGCCCAGCTCCGCGAGGCGGCCATGGGCGCGGCGAAAGTTCTCATGCCACAGGCGCAGGGTTCGCGCGTAGTGCAGGCCGAAATCCTCCATGTGCATCAGGTTCAAGTCGGTATCGCGGCTGACGATCTCCAGCATCTTCTGCACACAGGGCAGGGCGCCGCCGGGGAAGATGTAACGCTGGATAAAGTCGACGCTGCGCTTGGCCTGTTCGTAGCGTTGGTCGCGGATGGTGATGGCTTGCAGCAACATCAGGCCGTCGCTCTTGAGCAGTTGCGCGCACTGTTTGAAGTAGGTCGGCAGGAAGCGATGGCCCACCGCTTCGATCATTTCAATGGAGACCAGCTTGTCGTACGCGCCGGTCAGGTCGCGGTAGTCCTGCAACAGCAGTGTCACCCGATCACCCAGGCCCAGTGCGGCGATGCGTTTTTCGGTGTAGGCAAACTGCTCTTTGGACAAGGTGGTGGTGGTGACCTTGCAGCCATAATGTTGCGCGGCATACAGCGCCATGCTGCCCCAGCCGGTGCCGATTTCCAGCAGGTGGTCGGTGGCCTTGAGCGCGAGTTTCTGGCAGATGCGCTCCAGCTTGTTCAATTGCGCCTGTTCCAGGCTGTCGTCGGGGCTCAGGAATTGCGCCGCCGAGTACATCATGGTCGGGTCGAGGAATTCTTCGAACAGGTCATTGCCCAGGTCGTAGTGGGCGGCAATGTTTTTCTGCGAGCCCTTGCGTGTGTTGCGGTTGAGCCAGTGCAAGCCCTGGGTCAGTGGACGCGCCAGGCGTGCGAGGCCGCCTTCCATCGCATCGAGCACATCGAGGTTGCTGACCATCACGCGCACCACGGCAGTCAGGTCCGGGCTGCTCCAGTAACCATGGATAAATGCCTCACCCGCGCCGATGGAACCACTGGCCGCCACCAGGCCCCACACCGCCGGATCGAGGATGTGGATCTCCCCCAGCAGGTGCGCTTCCCGTGCGCCGAACACCTGGCGTTCGCCGTCCTCGATCACCACCAACTGGCCGTGGCGCAGTTGGCTCAATTGACGCAGCACGGCCTTGCGCAGCAGTGCGCTGGTCATGCCGTTGACGTTCAGACGGTGGGACTTGACCGATAAACTAGGGGGTTTCATGGCGGCGATCCTTGGTATACCCGACTGCAGTGCGAGAGGTGCCTTCGGCAGCCCTGTGGGAAAAAATCGGTGTGCGTTTGAGTAACAAGCGCAGGGCCTGCCAGTAAATCGCGAGGCAGGTCTTGGCGGTCATCCAGGGGAAGCGCCATAGGTAGCGATGCAGGCTGGCGCGGTTCAGTGCATGTTTTTCCAGGCTCAAGGTGGCGTCGAAGACTTTTTGCGTGCCCTGCCAATCGGCCATGTGCACGCCAAGCCTGGCGGCGGGCGGGCTGAAGCTCATGCGGTATTCCAGGTCGCGGGGCAGGAACGGCGACACATGAAACGCCTTGGCCACGGCGAAATGCTGATGTTCATCCGCGTCCAGCGCCTGGGCCGGCAGCACGTAGTGGTAACGCTCGCGCCAGGGCGTGTTGGTCACTTCACACAGGATCGCGGCCAATTGTCCGTCAGCCTCGAAGCAGTAGAAGAAACTCACCGGGTTAAAAGCCAGGCCCCAACTGCGGGCCTGGGTCAGTAGGCAGATAACGCCCTGGGGTGTACGCCCCAGAGCCTTGCCGACTTCATGGCGCACGGCATCGCTCAAGCTCATGCCGGTGCGCGTGAACTCACGCAGGTAGTCCTGCTGGCGAAAACCGAACGCGGCAAAACGGCTGCGCCCGGCCAAGGGCGAGAGCCCGAGCACCGTGTGTTCTTCACTCAAATCCAGGTACAGCAAGCCGATGCGGTAGCGAAAGGCGTGGGCCTTGGGGGCAAACCGGCGATGGGCGATCCAGCCGCTGTACAGGGCGCTGTTCACAGGCTTTCCCCAAAGGCCTTGGCTACGCGCAGCGCGCTGACCACGCCGTCTTCGTGAAAGCCGTTGGCCCAGTAGGCGCCGCAATAATAGGTGTTGCGCATGCCGAACAACTCTTGCCAGCGCGCTTGGGCGGCCACCGCCGCGAGGCTGTATTGCGGGTGCGCGTAGGTGTAGCGGGCGAGGATCTTCAGCGGGTTGATCATGGCCGTCTGGTTGAGGCTGACGCAAAAGGTGGTGGCGCTGTCGATGCCTTGCAGGATGTTCATGTCGTAGGTGACGGCGGCCTGGGTCTGCGCATCGCCGCTGAGCCGGTAGTTCCAGCTGGCCCAGGCGAGTTTGCGATCCGGCAGCAGGCGGGTGTCGGTGTGCAGCACCACGTCGTTGTCGGCGTAGGGCAGGGCGCCGAGGATGTCGTGTTCGGCCTGGCTTGGGTCGGCCAGCAGCGCCAAGGCCTGGTCGCTGTGGCAGGCGAATACCACGCGGTCGAACGTCTCGCGGCCGGCGGCGCTGTGGATAACCACACCGTCGGCGGTGCGCTCAACGTTATGCACAGGGCAGTCGAGGCGGATCTGTTCGCGAAAGCTGCGGGTCAGCGGTTCGATATAGCTGCTCGAACCACCCTCGATCACGCACCACTGCGGGCGATTGCTCACCGACAGCAAGCCGTGGTTTTTGAAGAAGCGCACAAAGAACTGCAACGGAAACCCGAGCATGTCCGCCAGGGACATCGACCAGATCGCCGCGCCCATCGGCACGATGTAGTGTCGGATAAACCGCTCGCCATAACCGCCGGCCTTGAGGTACTCACCCAGGGTCATCTCGGCGCTGATGCGCTGTTCTTGCAGGTCCAGCGGGGCCTCGCGGTTGAAGCGCAGGATGTCGCGCAACATGCCCCAGAACCCCGGCGACAAGATATTGCGACGCTGGGCAAACAGGCTGTTGAGGTTGTTGCCGTTGTACTCGAAGCGCTGGCTCTCGTCGTGTACCGAAAAGCTCATCTCGGTGGGTTTGAACGTGACGCCGATCTGCCCCAGCAGTTGGATGAAATTGGGGTAGGTCCAGTCGTTGAACACGATGAAACCGGTGTCCACCGCATGGCTTTCACCGGCGACGCTGACGTTGACCGTATGGGTATGCCCGCCGATGCGGTCGCCCGCTTCGAACAGCGTGATGTCGTGGCGGCGGCTGAGCAGGTAGGCGCTGCTCAGCCCGGCGATGCCGCTGCCGATGATGGCGATTTTCACAGGCGATCCTTCTGCGGTAGCGGGCTGCGCAACATGCGCCTGCCGATGAACAACTGCACGCGCGCCGGCAGCTTCGACAGCGGCCAGAGGGTGGCGATAAACAGTGCCGGGAAGGCGATTTCCAGCGGACGTTTCGCAAGCTTTACGAAGATATGGCGCGCGGCCTTGCCGGCCGGCCAGCTCAGGGGCATGGGGAAATCGTTGCGTTCGGTCAGCGGCGTGTCGACAAAGCCCGGGCTGATCACTGTGACGTCGATGTGTTCCGGCGACAGGCCGATGCGCAAGGATTCCAACAGGTAGCGCAAGCCGGCCTTGGACGCGCCATAGGCCTCGGCGCGCGGCATCGGCAAGTACGTCACGGCGCTCGCGACGCCCACCAGGTGCGGGCGGATTCCGGCGCGCAACAGCGGCAACGCGGCCTCGATGCAATAACTGCTGGCCAGCAGGTTGGTGCGTACCACCTGTTCGACAATCGCGGCGTCGAAGTGCTGGGCATCGATGTATTCACAGGTGCCGGCATTGAGGATCACCGTGTCCAGCGCGCCCCAGGCGGCGCTGATCTGTGCGCCGATCTCACGCACGGCCTGGCTGTCGGTCAAGTCGCCGGGCACCAGCAGCACTTGCCCCGGATAGCGTTCGGCCAGGGTTTGCAGCGGGGCTGTGGTGCGCGAACTGAGCGCGACCTGGGCGCCGCTTTCCAACAGCTCGATCGCCAGCGCTGCGCCGATGCCACTGCTGGCGCCGGTCAGCCAGTAACGGCGGGGGGGGGTCTGGCTCATGCGATTCTCCTTTTCAGCCAGCGGACCACGCGGCCCAGCACGGGCAGGTGCTCGTAAAGCAGGGCGCCGGCGTCGAAATAGTCGCGATGGCGATACACCTTGCCGTCGCGCCACTGCAGGTGCGAGCAGCCTTCCACGCGGATCACCTTGCCGTTGGCCAGGCGCGGGTGGCAGAAGCTCATTTTCCAGCGCAGGTAGCCTTCGCCTTCAGCCACCTCGTCGAAGCTGTGAAAGTCGAAGCGCAACTGGCGCACGTTGCCGTACAGCTCGGCGAAGTAACGCCGTAGCGCGGGCAGGCCGTGGACTTCATGCAGCGGGTCGGCAAAGGCGATGTCCTGGCTGTAGAGGCTGTCGAGCAGGTGCAGGTTGTGCTTGTCCAGCGTGGCAAAGGCCTGGGCGAAGCGGCGCAGGAAGTCACTCATGCTCGCCCCCGATCGCCGCGCGTGACGGCAGGCTGCGGAAGGCCGCCAGGGCGCGTTCGCGGGATTTTTTCAGGTCGACGATGGCCCTTGGGTAATCCGCCACGCCGAATAGGCCGCCGACCGCCTCGGGGTTATGCACTTCCTTTTTATTCAGCGCGGCCAACTCGGGCAGCCAGCGCTTGATGAACACGCCGTCGCCGTCGAATTTTTCCGACTGGCTCAGCGGGCTGAAGATGCGGAAATACGGCGCCGAGTCGGTGCCGGTCGACGAACTCCACTGCCAGCCGCCGTTGTTGGCGGCGAGGTCGCCGTCGATCAGGTGGCGCATAAAGAAGCGCTCGCCTTCACGCCAGTCGATCAGCAGGTTCTTGGTCAGGAACATCGCCACCACCATGCGCAGGCGGTTGTGCATCCAGCCGGTTTCGAGCAGTTGGCGCATGGCCGCGTCGATGATCGGCAGGCCGGTGCGCGCTTCTTGCCACGCCGCCAGGTCCTTGGGCGCATCGCGCCAGGCCACGGCTTCGGTCTCGGGACGGAACGCACGGTGACGGGACACCCGTGGGTAGCCGACCAGGATGTGTTTGTAGAACTCGCGCCAGAGCAGTTCGTTGATCCAGGTGATGGCGCCGATGTCGCCACTTTCGAATTCGCCCCGGTTGGTTTGCAGCGCGGCGTGCAGGCATTGGCGCGGTGACACCACGCCCGCCGCGAGGTACGCCGAAAGCTGGCTGGTACCGGGCTTGGCGGGGAAGTCGCGCTCGTCCTTGTAGTAGCTGATCTGTTGCTCGGCGAAGGCGTCCAGGCGCCGACGGGCTTCGTCTTCACCGGCGGGCCAGAGCGCGCGCAGGCTGTCGCTGGGGGGCTCGAAGCCGTCGACGGCCTGGGGGATCGGATCGCGTTTGATGGCGAGTGGCGCCTGGGCTTTGGCTGTCGGCACCAGGCGCGGCAGGGCGCTGTGCAGGCGCGTATAGCAGACCTTGCGGAACTGGCTGAACACTTGGAAATACGTGCCGCTCTTGGTCAGCACACTGCCGGGTTGGAAGAACAGTTGGTCGAGGTAGCTGTGGAACGTCACGCCGTCGGCGTCCAGCGCCGTGGCCACGGCAGCGTCGCGGCGGCTCTCGTGGATGCCGTATTCCTCGTTGACGTGCACAGACGTCACCGACAGTTCGCGGCACAGTTCACTCAAGACGCCTGGCGCCTGGTCCCAGGTGGCGGCGTGGCGGATCAACAGGGGAATGTTCAGCTCCCCAAGGGCGTTGCTCAGTTCGCGCAGGTTGCGCAGCCAGAAATCCACCTTGCACGGTGCGTCATCGTGGGCCTGCCACTGCTCGGCGGTTATCAGGTACACGGCGGCGACCGGGCCACGCTGGCTCGCGGCGGCCAGGGCGGTGTTGTCGTGCAGGCGCAGGTCGGTGCGCAACCAGATCAAATGCATTTAAACGATTCCACGCTGGATCAGTAGCTGGTGGGCCGACAACGGGTCTTCGGCCACGCACAGTTGGGGGGTGTCAGTGCTTAATACGGCCAACTCGGCTTGGTGGATGCATACCGTTGGTCCGGCAATCAGCGTTGGGCAATCGACACCGCCCAGCAGTTTGCCGAGGGCCGGCACATGCAGGGCCTTGCTCGAATACAGCAGCACGGCGCGCGGTTTCAGATGTTCCACCGCCAGCGCGAGTTCGCCGGCCGGCAGCGGCCAGTCGAAGACTTCCACCGGGCAGTCGGCGCTGCTGGCCAGCCAGGCGCTGAGCCATAAGTGCGGTTCCAGCGGCAGGTCCGAGTGGTTGACCAGCAGCAGCGGCGCGCCCTGGAGCTGACGGTTGTTGTGGTAGATGCGTGCGCCAAACTTGCTGCGCAGCCACGACAGGAAAAACACCCGCTCCATCTGCGCGCCGAACTGGCCTTGCCAGCGCAACTCCAGATCCTTGAGCAGGGGCAGCAAGAGTTGCTCGCACAGGGTGCGCGGCGGGTACAGCGCCATGGCCTGGTTGAAGGCATCGTCGACCCGACGCTCGGCCAATTCGCTGATCGCTTGCACCAGCGTCTGGCGCAAGGTGTGCCATTCATTTTCTACGACGTCGGTGGCGGGTTGGGCGGAGTCGATCAAGGTTTTCACCTGGCCGACCGGCACGCCACGGTTGAGCCAGGTGAGGATGGTATGGATGCGTTGCACGTGTTCGGCGCTGAACAGTCGGTGGCCCTTGGGTGTGCGCTGGGGCACGATCAGCCCGTAGCGGCGTTCCCAGGCGCGCAGGGTCACGGCGTTGACTCCGGTCTGGCGCGCCACTTCGCGGATCGGCAGCCAGCCGTCTTCGACGGCTTGGGCGAGGTCTTCGGGTGGGGCAGCTTTCATGGGTTAGATCGCATTACGCAGGCTGAGGTTTTCCGGGTGCGGCTGCAGGTAGGCCTGCTGTGCGATGTAGCGGTCCGGATGTTGGCGAAAGTGATGCTTGAGCAGGGTCAGCGGCACTACCAGCGGCACGATGCCGTGGCGGTATTGGCCGATGACGGTTTGCATTTCCTGTTTGTCGTCGGCGCTGATCGCCTGCTTCAGATGCCCGCTGATGTGTTGCAGCACGTTGCTGTGAGTGCCACGGGTGGCGCACTGGCTCAGGCCGGTCATCAGGTCGCTGAAATAGCAGGCGGACAATTCTTCCAGTTGCGTGCTTTTGCCCATGCTGCCGAGCAAGTGGCCGAGGCGTTTGTAGTGCGCCGGGCTATGGGCCATCAGCAGGTATTTGTAGCGCGAGTGAAAGGCCAGCAGGCGGTGGCGGGTCAGGCCGTCGGCCAGCAGCTGTTGCCAGCTGGCGTAGACGAACACGCGGGTCAGGAAGTTTTCCCGCAGCACCGGGTCATTCAGCCGACCGTCTTCTTCCACTGGCAGGTTGGGATGGCGTGAGCAGAACGCCTGGGCGTAGATGCCGCGCCCACCGCCGTCCACCGGGGTGCCGTTGGCGCGGTAGACCTTGACCCGCTCCAGGCCGCACGACGGGGATTTCTGCATGAAGATGTAACCGCACAGGTCGGTGTGTTCCAGCGCCATCTGTTGGCCGTAGTCGTTCAGCGGCTGGGTGACGTTGAGTTCGCGGTGCACCGTGCCGACGGCTTGCGGATGGGCCGGGTCGCCCACCAGGCGGATCGGTTCACGGGGGATGCCCAGGCCGATGGCGACTTCGGGGCACAGTGGCACGAAGTCGAAGTAGTCGGCGAGGGTCTGGCTGCACAGCAGGGATTGTTTATGCCCGCCGTTGAAGCGCACGTTTTCGCCGAGCAGACAGGCGCTGATGGCGATCTTGGGTTTGGTGGTGCTGGACATACGCGAACCCCGGCAAGATTCCTGTACAAGATAATGTTCTTGTACAACTAAATCTCATCATAGGTTCGATGCTGTACAAGTCAAACTTTTTGTACAAGTTATTTCCAGCCGATCTTCCAGTCCTCGGCGTTTTGCAGGGTTTGCCACGCCAGGCGCTCGGCTCGGCGGGTCAGCACGGCTTGCAGTTCGATTTCCAGCACGGTGCCTCCCTCGTCGCGAAACAGCTCGGTGACGAGGAAGTGTTTTTCTTTGTGGCGAGGCTGGGCTGCTGTCCACTTCGACAGCAGCAACTTGGCGGGGTTGATGCGGTTCATTGCAGGTGCTCGATCAAGCGTCGCGCCGCTTCCTGGCCGCTGAGCCAGGCGCCTTCCACGCGGCCGGACAAGCACCAGTCACCGCACACATACAGGCCCAGGTCGGCGTCGGCCAGCACGCCGAACTCGTGGCTGCTCGACGGTCGTGCGTAGAGCCAGCGGTGCGCCAGGCTGAACGACGGCGCAGGCATGGCGCTGTGCAGCAGTTCGGCGAAGGCGCCGTGCAGGTGTTCGATCACCGCTTCCTTGGCCAGGTCCAGGTGCGCCCGGCTCCATGCGCTGGTGGCGTGCAGCACCCAGGTGTCCTGGCTGGCGTCACGCCCTGGTTTGCTGCGGTTGCGCGCCAGCCAGTCAAGGGGGCTGTCTTGGACGAAGCAGCCTTCCATCGGTGTATCCAGGGGTTTGTCGAAAGCCAGGGCGATGGCCCAGGTCGGGTCCATCTTCACTCCGGCGGCGGCGCTGGCCAGTTTCGGCGCGGCGGCGAGCAGGGCGGTGGCCTGGGGCGCGGGCGTGGCGATGACCACGTGGCTGAACGGGCCGTGGCTGCCGCCGTCGGCATCCAGCAGGTTCCAGTGCTGTGTGCCCTGGAACACTTCGGTGATGCGGCAACCGAATTGCACCGGCAAGTCGTCGAGCAAGGCGCGGGTGATCGCGCTCATGCGCGGCGTGCCGACCCAGCGCACCTGTTCATCGGGGGAGGGTGTGAGTTGGCCGGACTTGAAGTTGTACAGCTGGGGTTTCCACTGCTCGGCCCAACCGTTGCTTTGCCAGCGTTGCACTTCGTTGACGAAGCGCCGGTCGCGGGCGGTGAAGTACTGCGCGCCCATGTCCAGTGAGCCGGCATCGCTGCGCTTGCTGGACATGCGGCCACCACTGCCGCGGCTTTTATCGAAGAGTTGTACAACGTGCCCCGCGTCTCGTAACGCTTGGGCGGCGGAGAGACCGGCAATGCCGGTGCCGATGATCGCGATGGGAACAGTCATGGGAGGCCTCGTTTTACCTTTGGGTACAGACTACGCCGACACCAATAGCTGTACAATATTGTTTTTTGGTATAAGTTTTGGCGTGCCTGTTCTTACGGCGTGGCCTATGGTTAACGTTGAGGCTACGCCCGATAGCAAATGATCCCTGCCTATAAAATAGACCAGTGATCGGCGGCGAACGTTACATGAGGAGTGTCCCATGCATATTTTGCTGACCGGCGGTACGGGTTTGATCGGCCGCCAACTCTGCCAACACTGGCTTGCCCAGGGCCATCGCCTGACCGTGTGGAGCCGTCACCCGGAACAGGTTGCCAAGGTCTGCGGCGCTCAGGTGTCGGGAGTCGGCCGCCTACAACAGGTTATCGGCCCGGTGGACGCGGTCATTAACCTCGCCGGTGCGCCCATCGCGGATCGCCCTTGGACCCACAAGCGCAAGACGTTGTTGTGGAACAGCCGGGTCGGCCTGACCGAAACCCTGCTGGCGTGGCTCGATGAGCTGACGCAAAAACCGGCGGTGCTGATCTCCGGTTCCGCCGTGGGCTGGTACGGCGACGGCGGCGAGCGTGAGTTGAGCGAAGCCAGCGGCCCGGTGCAGGACGATTTCCCCAGCCAACTGTGCATCGCCTGGGAAGAAACCGCGCAGCGCGCCGAAGCCCTGGGCATACGCGTGGTGTTGGTGCGCACGGGCCTGGTGCTGGCGGCCGAGGGCGGCTTTTTGTCGCGCCTGTTGCTGCCGTTCAAGCTGGCGCTGGGCGGGCCGATCGGCAATGGTCGGCAGTGGATGCCGTGGGTGCATATCAAGGATCAAATCGGCCTGATTGATTTTCTTCTGCACAACGCCGACGCCAGCGGTCCTTATAATGCGTGCGCGCCACACCCGGTGCGTAACCGCGAGTTCGCCAAGACCCTGGGCCAGGTGCTGCATCGCCCGGCGTTCATGCCGATGCCGGCTTTTGCGTTGAAGGTCGGTTTGGGCGAGTTGTCCGGGTTGCTGTTGGGCGGGCAGAAGGCCGTTCCGGAGCGGTTGCTGGCGGCCGGTTTCACTTTTCAGTTCACTGAGTTGCGCGCGGCCCTGGATGACTTGTCCAGCCGCCTCTAAAGATAGGATGTTGCATGACGGATCACGCGTTGTTACTGGTCAACCTGGGTTCACCGGCGTCCACCTCGGTGGCCGATGTGCGCAGCTACCTCAATCAGTTTTTGATGGACCCCTACGTGATCGACCTGCCGTGGCCGGTGCGGCGCTTGTTGGTGTCGCTGATCCTGATCAAGCGCCCCGAGCAGTCGGCCCACGCCTACGCTTCGATCTGGTGGGACGAAGGCTCGCCGCTGGTGGTGCTCAGCCGCCGCCTGCAACAACAAATGACTGCGCAATGGAGCCAAGGCCCGGTGGAATTGGCGATGCGCTACGGCGAGCCGTCGATTGAAAGCGTGCTGACCCGCCTCGCCGGCCAGGGCATCCGCAAGGTCACGCTGGCGCCGTTGTATCCGCAGTTTGCCGACAGCACCGTGACCACGGTGATCGAGGAAGCCAGGCGTGTGGTGCGCGACCACAAACTCGACGTGCAATTCTCGATTCTGCAACCGTTTTACGACCAGCCCGAATATCTCGACGCCCTGGTCGCCAGCGCGCGGCCGTACGTGGAGCAGGATTACGACCACCTGCTGCTGAGTTTCCATGGCTTGCCTGAGCGCCACCTGACCAAGCTCGACCCTACCGGCCAGCATTGCTTCAAGGATGCCGACTGTTGCAAGAACGCGTCTGCCGAGGTGCTCAAGACCTGCTATCGCGCGCAGTGCTTCAGCGTTGCCCGTGACTTTGCCGCACGCATGGGGTTGCCCGAAGACAAGTGGTCGGTGGCGTTCCAATCGCGCCTGGGCCGCGCCAAGTGGATCGAACCCTATACCGAAGCCCGCCTGGAAAGCCTGGCCCGGCAAGGCGTGAAGAAGTTGCTGGTGATGTGCCCGGCGTTCGTGGCCGACTGCATTGAGACGCTGGAGGAGATTGGTGATCGCGGGCTGGAGCAGTTCCGCGAGGCGGGGGGCGAGGAGTTGGTGCTGGTGCCGTGCCTGAATGATGATCCGCAGTGGGCGAAGGCGTTGAATACCTTGTGTGAAAAAGCACCCGTTGAGCTGTAACTGAACCTGGCGCAGTCTAAATGTGGGAGCGGGCTTGCTCGCGAATGCGGTGGATCAGTCAAATAATAAGTGACTGACATACCGCATTCGCGAGCAAGCCCGCTCCCACAGTTTTTACCGCGTTACAGATTGAGGGTCAGGCTGACCTTGAGATTGCGCGGTTCACCCGGGTTGACCCAATAGTTGCTGTAAGACCGCTCGTAGTACTTCTCATCAAACAGGTTATTGAGGTTCAGTCCTACGGTGACATTCTCTGTGGCCTTGTAATGCGCCAACACATCCACCGTGTGATACGCCGGCAGCTCAAAGCTCGTGCCCGCCTCACCGGAACGATCCCCCACATAAGTAAACGCCGCCCCCAGGTCTGATCCACGCAAGACGCCGTCCTGGAATTCATACACGCCCAACAGGCTGGCGCTGCGCTTGGCCACGCCAAGGATGCGGCTGCCGGCAGGAATGGCTGTGTCGCCTTTGGTGACTTGGGCATCGATGTAGGCAAAGGCCCCGATTACCCGTACGGCGTCCGTCGCTTGCCCGGTCAGCTGCAGGTCAAAACCCTGGCTGCGCGCCTTGCCCATGGCACGGTTGAGGTTGGTGGCCGGGTCGAGGGTGAGCACGTTTTCCTTCTCGATATGGAAGGCGGCGAGGGTGGCGCTGAGGCGGTCGTCGAACAGCTCGCTCTTGATCCCCACTTCGTAGCCCACGCCTTCTTCCGGCTTGAAGCCTTTGTTGTTGGCGTCCAGGCCGCTGTTGGGTTTGAACGAGGTGGAGGCGTTGGCGAACACGCCGACTTCTGGCGTGAGTTGGTAGAGCAGGCCGGCGCGCTGGGTAAGGGCGTCGTGGGTCTGCTTGCCCGGCGGCGCGTTGAGGGTGAAATCGTCAATGCGTTGCTCGAAATGCTCGAAACGTGCGCCGACCATGCCGCGCAGGCGCTCGGTGAAGACGATCTGGTCTTGCAGGTTCAGGGCGTGGCTTTTGGTCTGTTCGAAGAAGTCGGTGCCGCTGCGTGTGCCGTTGGGTTTTGTCTGGCCGTAGACCGGGTTGTAGAGGTCGATGGCGTAGGGGCTGCCGGCGATGGCGGTGACCCGTTCGTTCTTGCGGTAGTCCTCGTATTCGGTACCGACCAGCAGTTCGTGTTGCCAACTGCCGATGTCGAACAGGCCGCGCAGTTCCAGTTGGGTGATGCTGTCGTGCCAGCCCATGGAGCGTTCGCGGTAGCGGCGGTTGAGGGTGTGGCCATCGGCATTCAGTGCGCGGTTTTCCGAGGCGTCGCCCCACAGGCTGCCCTGTTTGTAATGGCTGGCCAGGCGCAGGCTCCAGGCGTCGTTGAGGTGATGTTCGAGGGCGGCCTGGATGCGATTGTTGTGGTTGTCGATGTCGCCGTCGTTGGGTTCGCCGAGGAAGGTTGAGCGAGATACGCCGGGGGCGACGACGATGCCGCGGTCGAAGGTGGAGCTGTGGCGCACGAATTCGCTTTCGACGAGCAGCGTGGTATCCGGGTCCAATTGCCAACTGAACGAAGGGGCGACGAATACGCGCTTGCTCTGCACGTGATCGCGGAAGCTGTGGTTGTCCTCCACCGCCAGGTTGACCCGTGACAGCACGTGGCCTTCGCTGTCCAGCGGCGTGTTGACGTCGAGGGCGGTGCGGTAGCGGTCCCAGCTGCCGGCGCTGGTTTGCAGGGTGGTGAAGGCTTCAGGCTGGGGCTTTTTGGTGACGATATTCACGGTGCCGCCGGGATCGCCGCGCCCGTACAGGCTGGCGGCGGGGCCCTTGAGCACTTCGATGCGTTCGATATTGGCCGTGTCCGGGGTGCTCGGGTAGCCACGGTTGGCGCTGAAGCCGTCCTGGTAGAACTCGGACGTGGTGAAGCCGCGCACGCTGTATTCGTAGAGCGTCAGGCCGCCGAAGTTGTTCTGCTTGGACACGCCGCCGGCAAATTCCAGGGCGCGCTCGACGTTGGTGCTGCCCAGGTCCTTGAGCACCGTGGCCGGAATCACGCTGATGGATTGTGGGATGTCGCGAAGGGCGGTGTCGGTTTTGGTCGCGCTGGCCGAACGGGTCGCTCTGTAGCCGTTGACCGGGCCTGTGGCGGACTCGTAAGCGTCGGTGGTGACGCTGATGGCATCGAGTTCCAGGGTGTTGTCTTCGGCGAAGGCGGGATCAAGCAATAGACCCAAGGCCAGGCCAGCCAGGGGGGCAATTCTTCGAGACGGCATGATAGAGCGTTCCAATGTCGATATTGAAACAATATAACATGCCTAATGAGAATGAATCGCTATGAATTGTGGGCTTGCAGGTGCCCGCGAACAGGCACCTCGCCGAGGGCGTTTATTCCTCTTCTTTCACCGGCGCCGGTGGTGGACGCAGGCCGATTTCCGCTGAGAGCTTGATCTCCTTGCCGTTGCGCATCACCAGGATCGTCACCTTGTCGGTCGGTTTGATTCGCGCCACTTGGTTCATCGACTTGCGGCCATCGCCGGCCGGTTCGCCGTCGATGCTGAGGATCACGTCGCCCAGTTGCAGGCCGGCTTTCTGTGCCGGGCCGTCACGGAAGATCCCGGCGACCACGATGCCCGGCCGCCCGGTCAGGCCAAACGATTCGGCCAGGTCCTTGGTCAGCGGCTGTACTTCAATGCCCAGCCAGCCTCGAATCACCTGGCCGTGCTCGATGATCGACTTCATCACTTCCGTCGCCAGCTTCACCGGGATCGCAAAGCCGATGCCCTGGGAGCCGCCGGACTTGGAGAAAATCGCCGTGTTGATACCGGTCAGATTGCCATTGGCATCCACCAGCGCACCGCCGGAGTTGCCAGGGTTGATCGCCGCGTCGGTCTGGATGAAGTCCTCGTAGCTGTTCAGGCCCAACTGATTGCGCCCGGTGGCACTGATGATGCCCATGGTCACCGTTTGACCCACGCCGAACGGGTTGCCGATGGCCAGCGCCACGTCACCTACACGCAGGCCGTCGGAGCGGCCCAGGGTGATGGAGGGCAGGTTCTTGAGGTCGATCTTCAACACGGCGAGGTCGGTTTCCGGGTCGCTGCCGACCACGCGGGCCAGGGTTTCGCGGCCGTCACGCAGGGCCACCACGATCTGGTCGGCGCCGGTGGTCACATGGTTGTTGGTGAGGATGTAGCCCTCCGGGCTCATGATCACGCCGGAACCCAGGCTGGATTCCATGCGGCGTTGCTTGGGCCCGTTGTCGCCGAAATAGCGGCGAAACTGCGGGTCTTCAAACAACGGGTGCGACGGTTTGTTGATGACCTTGGTGGTGTACAGGTTGACCACCGCCGGCGCGGCGATGACGACCGCGTCCGCATAGGTCACCGGGCCTTGCACCACCGCGCTGGTTTGCGGTGCCTGTTGCATGTTCACATCCAGGCTGGGCAGGCCCACCCAT
This sequence comes from Pseudomonas sp. GL_117, assembly GCF_057835125.1. Classification (NCBI taxonomy): domain Bacteria; kingdom Pseudomonadati; phylum Pseudomonadota; class Gammaproteobacteria; order Pseudomonadales; family Pseudomonadaceae; genus Pseudomonas; species Pseudomonas sp. GL_117. The sequence continues at coordinate 892,908 of NZ_CM174418.1, forward strand.
TGGGGATAACGCTGAATGATCAGCATCGCGATCAGCACGCCAGCCAACAATGGCCATCCAAAAAAACGCAGTGCCTTGAGCATCAAGTAAGTCCTGACAGGTTGCAGGGGGCGGGAGAGCGCCCATAATGGCGCGCATTATACGAGGCTGTGAGTGCCTTCGAACGGGATATTTAGGAGTCTTTTATGGCCGTTGCCCTGAGCACATTAGTCGACGAAGCTGACCGCTACCTGAACAGCTCCAAAATTGCCGATTATTGCCCCAATGGCCTGCAAGTCGAGGGGCGCCCGCAGGTGATGCGCATCGTCAGCGGTGTGACCGCCAGCCAGGCCCTGCTGGACGCGGCCGTCGAGGCCGGGGCCGACCTGGTGCTGGTGCACCACGGTTATTTCTGGAAAGGCGAGAACCCCTGCATTACCGGCATGAAGCAGCGGCGCCTGAAAACCCTGCTCAAGCACGATATCAGTCTGCTGGCTTATCACCTGCCGCTGGACCTGCATCCCGATGTCGGCAACAACGTGCAACTTGCCCGGCAATTGGACATCACCGTCGAAGGCCCGCTGGACCCAAGCGACGCCAAGGTCGTCGGCCTGGTCGGCTCCCTCGCCGAACCGCTGTCGCCCCGCGACTTTGCCCGCCGCGTGCAGGAAGTCATGGGCCGTGAGCCGCTGCTGATCGAAGGCAGCGAAATGATCCGTCGCGTCGGTTGGTGCACGGGGGGTGGCCAGGGTTACATCGACCATGGGATTGCGGCCGGCGTGGACCTGTTCCTCAGTGGCGAAGCCTCCGAGCAGACCTTCCACAGTGCGCGGGAAAACGACATCAGCTTCATCGCCGCCGGCCATCACGCCACCGAGCGTTACGGTGTGCAGGCGTTGGGGGATTACCTGGCGCGGCGGTTTGCGCTGGAGCACCTGTTTATCGATTGCCCGAACCCGATCTGACAAATACCGCCGAACAAATGTGGGAGCTGGCTTGCCTGCGATAGCATCACCGAGGTGCAACTGATACACCGAGGTGTCTGCATCGCAGGCAAGCCAGCTCCCACCTGTCCCGTGTTCGCAGTGGGTGATGAGCCAAACCTGGGGGCATATTCATATACCGTTTCGATCTAGCCGGCGCCCTGAATAGAAGAAGGTGCTGTGCTAGCATGCCCCGCTCGAACACGGCCCGCTGGCCGTCCACAAGATCGTTTTTCCGTGAGTAACCATGGTCGACAAACTGACGCATCTGAAACAGCTGGAGGCGGAAAGCATCCACATCATCCGCGAGGTCGCCGCCGAGTTCGATAACCCGGTGATGCTCTACTCGATCGGTAAAGACTCCGCCGTGATGCTGCATCTGGCACGCAAGGCATTCTTCCCGGGCAAGCTGCCGTTCCCGGTGATGCACGTCGACACCCAGTGGAAATTCCAGGAGATGTACAAGTTCCGCGACAAGATGGTCGAGGAGCTGGGCCTGGAGTTGATCACCCACGTCAACCCGGACGGCGTGGCGCAGGGCATCAACCCGTTTACCCACGGTAGCGCCAAGCACACCGACATCATGAAGACCGAGGGCCTCAAGCAAGCCCTGGACAAGCATGGTTTCGACGCCGCGTTCGGCGGTGCCCGTCGCGATGAAGAGAAATCCCGTGCCAAAGAGCGCGTGTACTCGTTCCGCGACAGCAAGCACCGCTGGGACCCGAAGAACCAGCGCCCCGAGCTGTGGAACGTCTACAACGGCAACGTCAACAAGGGTGAGTCGATCCGTGTGTTCCCGCTGTCCAACTGGACCGAGCTGGACATCTGGCAGTACATCTACCTGGAAGGCATCCCGATCGTGCCGCTGTACTTCGCCGCCGAGCGTGAAGTGATCGAGAAGAACGGTACGTTGATCATGATCGACGACGACCGCATCCTCGAGCACTTGTCCGACGAAGACAAAGCCCGAATCGTCAAAAAGAAAGTACGTTTCCGTACCCTTGGCTGCTACCCGTTGACGGGCGCGGTGGAGTCCGAAGCCGAGACGCTGACGGACATCATTCAGGAAATGCTCCTGACGCGAACTTCCGAGCGCCAGGGCCGTGTCATCGACCACGATGGCGCAGGCTCGATGGAAGACAAAAAACGTCAGGGGTACTTCTAAGCTTCGAGTTACAAGCGGCAAGCTGCAAGTTAAGGGCGGTATGCGTAATTTTGTAGCTTGGTGCTTGCAGCCGGTTGTTGCGAGCCGCGATTGAGTGACTCGTAATGGATTTCGAGAAGTTGGTTGTTTGGCAGAGAAGCAAGAGTTTAGCGGTGGGAATCTATCGAGAATTTGCGCAGTGTCGGGATCTGGGTTTCAAGGATCAGATTACCCGCTCAGCGCTTTCAGTGCCCTCCAACATTGCTGAAGGCATGGAGCGTTGCAGTGCCAAAGAAAAGATCCGTTTTCTTTGGATTGCGAAGGCTTCTTGTGGAGAGTTGCGTACACAGATTCTCATCGGTAGTGACATTGCCTACATCGCCCAGCCGCTGGCTGATAACTGGATTACAGAAACTCGCGAGCTGGCAAAAATGCTCTGCGGTCTGATTAACAAAATTTCTGACTAGCTGTACGCCGACAAGCTTGCCGCTTGAAGCTTACAGCTTGGAGCTTGAACCCAATGAGCCATCAATCTGATTTGATCAGCGAGGACATCCTCGCCTACCTGGGCCAGCACGAGCGCAAGGAAATGTTGCGCTTCCTGACCTGCGGCAACGTCGATGACGGCAAGAGCACCCTGATCGGGCGCCTGCTGCACGACTCCAAGATGATCTACGAAGATCACCTGGAAGCCATCACCCGCGATTCGAAGAAAGTCGGCACCACCGGCGACGACATCGACCTGGCGTTGCTGGTCGACGGCCTGCAGGCCGAGCGTGAGCAGGGCATCACCATCGATGTGGCCTACCGCTACTTCTCCACCGCCAAGCGCAAATTCATCATTGCCGACACCCCTGGCCATGAGCAGTACACCCGCAACATGGCCACTGGCGCGTCCACCTGTGACCTGGCGATCATCCTGATCGACGCCCGCTACGGCGTGCAGACCCAGACCCGTCGCCACAGCTATATCGCTTCGCTGCTGGGCATCAAGCACATCGTGATTGCCGTCAACAAGATGGACATCAATGGCTTTGACCAAAGCGTGTTCGAGTCGATCAAGGCCGATTACCTGAAGTTTGCCGAAGGTATCGCGTTCAAGCCGAGCACCATGGCGTTCGTGCCGATGTCGGCGCTCAAGGGCGACAACGTGGTGAACAAGAGCGAGCGTTCGCCTTGGTACACCGGGCAGTCGCTGATGGAGATCCTCGAGACCGTCGAGATCGCCAACGACCGCAACTACACCGACCTGCGTTTCCCGGTGCAGTACGTCAACCGTCCGAACCTGAATTTCCGCGGTTTCGCCGGCACCCTGGCCAGCGGCATCGTGCACAAGGGCGACGAAGTCGTGGTGCTGCCGTCGGGCAAGAGCAGCCGCGTCAAATCCATCGTCACCTTTGAAGGTGAACTGGAACACGCAGGCCCAGGCCAGGCCGTGACCCTGACCATGGAAGACGAGATCGACATCTCCCGTGGCGACCTGCTGGTGCATGCCGACAACGTGCCGCAAGTGACCGACGCCTTCGACGCCATGCTGGTGTGGATGGCCGAAGAACCGATGCTGCCGGGCAAGAAATACGACATCAAGCGCGCCACCAGCTACGTGCCGGGTTCCATCACCAGCATCGTGCACCGCGTGGACGTGAACACCCTGGCCGAAGGCCCGGCGAGTTCGCTGCAACTGAACGAGATTGGCCGGGTCAAGGTCAGCCTCGATGCCGCCATCGCCCTGGACGGTTACGACAGCAACCGCACCACCGGTGCGTTCATCGTCATCGACCGCCTGACCAACGGCACTGTGGCCGCGGGCATGATCATCGCGCCGCCAGTGAGCCACGGCAGTTCGGCGCAGCACGGCAAGCTGGCCCATGTAGCCACTGAAGAGCGCGCCCAGCGCTTTGGCCAGCAACCGGCGACCGTGCTGTTCAGCGGCCTGTCGGGTGCGGGCAAGAGCACCCTGGCCTATGCGGTTGAGCGCAAGCTGTTCGACATGGGCCGTGCAGTGTTTGTACTGGATGGCCAGAACCTGCGCCACGACCTGAACAAGGGGTTGCCGCAGGACCGTGCCGGTCGCACCGAGAACTGGCGTCGTGCCGCTCACGTGGCGCGTCAGTTCAACGAAGCCGGCCTGTTGACCCTGGCTGCGTTCGTTGCGCCGGATGCCGAAGGGCGTGAGGCGGCCAAGGCGCTGATCGGCGCCGACCGTTTGTTGACCGTCTATGTGCAAGCGTCGCCGCTGGCGTGCGCCGAGCGTGATCCGCAAGGCCTGTACGCTGCCGGTGGGGATAACATCCCGGGCGAATCTTTCCCGTACGACGTGCCGTTGAATGCCGATCTGGTGATCGACACCCAGGCGTTGTCGGTGGATGAGAGCGTCAAGCAAGTGCTGGAGCTGTTGCGTCAGCGCGGCGCGATCTAAAGATCGTCGCTACAAAAAAGCCCGCCACCGAGTCATCGGTGGCGGGCTTTTTTGTGGAGGGCTTGAAAACAACTCGGTCAAATGTGGGAGCGGGCTTGCTCGCGAAAGCGGTGTGTCAGCCAGCACATCTGTTTCTGATACACCGCTTTCGCGAGCAAGCCCGCTCCCACATTTTGATCAGTGTTTGCCTGGGAATTGTGTGTGCAGTTTTTCCAGCAGTTGGTCTTTTTCTTCCCATAGCTGGTTGATCCAGCCCTGGAAGGCCGTCCGGTACTCCCCGTCCTGCTCATAATTCTTGCCAATGAACTCGGCCGGGATCTGCACCTCTTCAAACTGCACCACAACGTCCTGCACATTCCCGCACAGCAAATCCCAATAACCAGGGCGCCCGGCCGGGTAGTGAATGGTCACATTGACCAATGACTTCAACTGCTCCCCCATCGCATCCAGCACAAACGCAATGCCACCGGCCTTGGGCTTGAGCAGATAGCGGAACGGCGATTTCTGCTGCGCATGCTTGCCCGGGGTAAACCGCGTGCCTTCAGCAAAGTTGAAAATACCCACCGGGTTGTCGCGAAACTTCGCACAGGTCTTGCGGGTGGTTTCCAGGTCCTTGCCTTTCTTTTCCGGGTGCTTCTCCAGGTATGCCTTGCTGTAGCGCTTCATGAACGGAAAGCCCAAGGCCCACCACGCCAGACCGATCACCGGGACCCAGATCAGCTCCTGCTTGAGGAAGAACTTCAGTGGGCGAATGCGCCGATTGAGCACGTACTGCAACACCATGATGTCGACCCAGCTCTGGTGATTGCTGGTCACCAAATACGAGTGCTGGTAGTCCAGGCCTTCCAGGCCGCTCAGGTGCCAGCGTGTGCGACGAACCAGATTCATCCAGCCTTTGTTGTTGGTGACCCAGGCTTCGTGGGTGTGGTTCATCAGCCATTCGCTGAAGCGCTTGGCGAACGGCAGCGCCTTGAACAGGGCCACGATAAACAGGAACGAACACAACAGAATGGTGTTCAGCGCCAACAACAGCGACGCGATCACCCCGCGCACGGCGGCAGGTAGGAAAGCCAGCATTTAAATATCCATAGGTCGGTTGGCGGCTTGGATCGCAGTCAGTGCGATGGTGTACACGATGTCGTCCACCTGGGCGCCACGTGGCAGGTCGTTGACCGGTTTGCGCAGGCCCTGGAGCATCGGCCCCAGGCTCACGCAGTCGGCGCTGCGTTGCACGGCCTTGTGGGTGGTGTTGCCGGTGTTGAGATCAGGGAACACGAACACCGTGGCCTTGCCGGCGACCTGGCTGTTGGGGGCCAATTGCCGCGCAACGTTTTCGTTGGCGGCGGCGTCGTACTGCAGCGGGCCGTCGATCAGCAGCGAGCTTTGCTGCTCGTGGGCGAGCAGGGTGGCTTCGCGGACTTTTTCGACTTCTTCACCGCTGGCCGAATCACCGCTGGAATAGCTGATCATCGCCACGCGCGGCGTAATCCCGAACGCGGCGGCCGAGTCGGCACTTTGCAGGGCGATTTCCGCCAGTTCCGCCGCACTCGGGTGCGGGTTCATCACGCAGTCGCCGTACACCAGCACCTGCTCGGGGAACAGCATGAAGAACACCGACGACACCAGGGTGCAGCCCGGCGCGGTCTTGATCAGTTGCAGGGCAGGGCGGATGGTGTTGGCGGTGGAGTGGATGACGCCGGAGACCAGGCCATCCACTTCATCCAGCGCGAGCATCATGGTGGCGATCACCACGGTGTCTTCCAGTTGCTGCTCGGCCATCGGCGCATTGAGGCTCTTGCTCTTGCGCAGGGCCACCATGGGTTCGACGTAGCGTTGGCGGATCAGGTCCGGGTCGAGGATCTCCAGGCCCTCGGGCAATTCGATGCCCTGGGCGCGGGCGACGGCTTCCACGTCCGCCGGTTTGGCCAGCAGCACGCAGCGCGCAATCCCGCGGGCCTGGCAAATCGCGGCGGCCTGCACGGTCAGCGGTTCGCTGCCTTCGGGCAGCACGATGCGCTTGTTGGCCGCCTGGGCGCGCTGGATCAGTTGGTAGCGGAACACCGCCGGCGACAGGCGCATCTCCCGTGGCGTGCCGCAGCGTTGGTGCAGCCAGCGCGCATCAAGGTGGCTGGCGACGAAATCGGTGATGATCTCCGCGCGTTCGCGGTCATCGATGGGGATTTCTTTGTTGAGGCTATTGAGCTGGTTGGCGGTGTCGTAGGAGCCGGTGCTCACCGACAACACTGGCAGCCCGGCCTGGAATGCGCCACGGCACAGATCCATGATGCGCGGGTCGGGCAGGGTGTCGCTGGTCAGCAGCAGGCCGGCCAGGGGCACGCCGTTGATCGCGGCCAGGCTGACGGCGAGGATGATGTCGTCGCGGTCGCCGGGAGTCACCACCAGCACGCCGGGCTTGAGCAGTTCTACGGTGTTACGCATGGTGCGCGCGCAGATGATGATCTTGGTCATGCGCCGGCTTTCGTAGTCGCCGGCGTTGAGGATCTGTGCGCCCATCAGGTCGGCCACGTCGCGGGTGCGCGGGGCGTTGAGTTCCGGTTGGTAGGGAATGCAGCCGAGCAGGCGAAAGTCGCCGCTGCGCAGTAACGGTGAGTGTTCTTTCAGGCGGGCGGAGAAGGCTTCCATGCTTTCGTCGGTGCGCACCTTGTTGAGGATCACGCCGAGGACTTTCGGGTCTTTCGGGCCGCCGAACAGTTGGGCCTGCAATTCCACGCGGCCGGAAAGTTCGGTGAGCACTTCGTTTTCCGGGGCCGAGACCAGGATCACTTCGGCATCCAGGCTCTTGGCCAGGTGCAGGTTGACCCGCGCCGCATAGCTGGCGCTGCGGGTCGGCACCATGCCTTCGACGATCAGTACGTCCTTGCCGACTGCGGCCTGCTGGTAGAGGGTGATGATTTCTTCGAGCAACTCGTCGAGTTGGCCGTCGCCGAGCATGCGCTCGACATGGGCCAGGCCCAAGGGTTGTGGCGGTTTGAGGCCGTGGGTGCGTGCCACCAGTTCGGTGGAGCGCTCGGGGCCGGTGTCGCCGGGGTGCGGCTGGGCAATCGGCTTGAAGAACCCGACTTTCAGCCCGGCCCGCTCAAGGGTACGCACCAGCCCAAGGCTGATGGAGGTCAGACCCACACCAAAATCGGTGGGCGCGATAAAAAAAGTCTGCATGCGGATTCTCTGGAGGTGCATGGCTTGGGTGGCGCTCTATGGCTGAGCGTCTACCGCGAATCAGGTGCCAAGGTTATCGTTATTCGCGTGCTTGCGCACACCAGCCGCAGGCAAAGGGCTGGCCTATTTTTTCCAGGCGTTGCGCGGGGTCCAGGACCCAGGCGCGGGTTTGCCAGGGCGGCTGGTGGCGCAGGTGTTGGGTGTGGCCGCAGGAGAGCTCGGCGACCCAGTGTTGGTCGTCGTCCAGATGAAAACCGATGACCGTCGAGTCGCGTGTGCGACCCCGTCTGTCCGGGTTGTGTTCGCTTTCGGGCAAATCCTTGTTTAGACTTGTCCGTTCTTCATTCTTATGCAAAAGGTCTCGCCCCATGACGATCGCCGCTAACAAGGCTGTCTCCATCGACTATACCCTGACCAACGACGCTGGTGAGGTCATCGACAGCTCCGCCGGCGGCGCGCCGCTGGTCTACCTGCAAGGCGCAGGTAACATCATCCCAGGCCTGGAAAAGGCTCTGGAAGGCAAGAGCGTCGGTGACGAACTGACCGTTGCCGTAGAACCTGAAGATGCTTATGGCGAGTACTCGGCCGAACTGGTCAGCACCCTGAGCCGCAGCATGTTCGAAGGCGTTGACGAGCTGGAAGTGGGCATGCAGTTCCACGCTTCCGCGCCGGACGGCCAAATGCAGATCGTGACCATCCGTGATCTGGACGGCGACGACGTTACCGTTGACGGCAACCACCCGCTGGCTGGCCAGCGCCTGAACTTCCAAGTGAAGATCGTTGCCATCCGCGACGCTTCCCAGGAAGAAGTGGCTCACGGCCACGTCCACGGTGAAGGCGGTCACCAGCACTGATCGATGTATTGATCAGCTGCTAGCAAAACGCCCCGACCTGTTCGGGGCGTTTTTTTTGTGCCCGTATTTTGTGGCGGCCGGGCTTTTGTAGTGAGCGGGCTTGCCCCGCGCTGGGTGGCGAAGCCGCCCCAAATCCAATCACCTCGGTCTCTCTGAAACACCGCGGCGGACCGTTTGGGGCGGCGTCGCCACCCAGCGCGGGCAAGCCCGCTCATACATGGACGCCCCCAGTATGCCAAGCTCTCAAATCGTGAAAACGCAGACGGGATAAGGTTGCAGCCATACATCCGGACTTTAAGTGAGGCTGTACCTCTGTCCCTGATGGAATTCGCTGATCGGGTTCTTATCACTACAACGCGCTCGAAGCGCTGTGAGCGGAGCAGAATTACCCGATCCCGGTCCTACCTGTCTTGCCATCACGTTATGATCGCCTGAGCAACCTTGGAAGTATTCCTTTCCAATGCATCACTGCCTTTGTTCAACCGCCCCGACTACGCCCCTGTTACATCTGGGGTGTAGTCGAGGCGGAACCTGCTGCCGTGGGCCAATAATGCCCAGGCTATTCGAACCGTTTTATTCGCCTGTGCCACAACCGCGACGTTAGTGTTACGACGCGCCAATAACCCCTTCAACCAATCCGCTGAAGGGTCTGTCTTACTTTCCACCACGCGAACGACTGACCTAGCGCCATGAACCAGCAAGGTGCGTAAATAGCCATCTCCCCGCTTGCTGATCCCCAATAATGTGGGCTTTCCTCCGCTGGAGTGTTGTCGCGGCACCAACCCGAGCCAGGCCGCCATTTGCCGGCCATTAGCGAAGTTTTTTGCGTCCCCCACCGACGCCACCAGAGCTGTCGCGGTGAGTGGTCCCACTCCTGGCATTTCTGCCAAGCGGCAACTGGCCTCGTTGGCGCGATGCCATTGTTGGATCTCTCGCTCCAACTCAACGACTTGTCGGTCCAGCTCTTTTAGATGTTCGTGCAAGCGCTGCATCAGTTGACGAAAAGATCCAGGAAGGTCGTTTTCATAATCTTCCAAAATGCCTGGCAAACGCTCGTTGATATGCCTGATTCCTTGTGGCAAGACCACGCCAAACTCAGCAAGAAGCCCGCGAATCGAATTAGCTTGCGCCGTCCGGGCTTTTACAAAACCTTGGCGCGCACGATGTACGGCAAGGATGGCTTGTTGCTCAACCGTTTTAACTGGCACAAAGCGCATATTGGGTCGAGTGACGGCTTCACAGATTGCCTCTGCATCGGCCGCATCATTCTTGTTCGACTTCACATAGGGTTTCACAAATTGCGGCGCCATCAGCTTGACCGTATGGCCAAGAGAATGCAGCTTTCTTGCCCAATAATGAGCGCCACCGCAGGCCTCCATGCCAATCAAACACGGTTCTAGCGTGGCAAAAAAAGGCACAACCTGCTCACGTTTAAGCTGTTTCTTCAGCGCCGTCTTGCCTTGTTCGTCGATGGCGTGAAGTTGAAACACTGCTTTTGCCAAGTCAATCGAAACAGTCGTAAGCTTCATGTGGACGCTCCCTTCCGTTAAGTGTGGGTAACACTTTCACTTTGGCACATAGATGCCGTTAGGAAGGGGGCGTCCATTCCATTACTACAAGTATTTTCGGGCGCAAACAAAAATGCCCCGGACCTTTCGGTACGGGGCATTTCTTAACTGTTGCGTAACCTGGGTTACGCGGCAGTTGTTACCACTTAGGCTGCTGCAGCGACGTTCAGAGCCTTGATGTGGCCATTCAGACGGCTCTTATGACGAGCGGCCTTGTTCTTGTGGATGATGCCTTTATCGGCCATACGGTCGATAACTGGCACAGCCAGAACGTAAGCTGCTTGAGCTTTTTCAGCGTCTTTGGTGTCGATGGCTTTAACTACATTCTTGATGTAGGTACGAACCATGGAACGCAGGCTGGCGTTGTGGCTGCGACGCTTCTCAGCCTGTTTTGCACGTTTTTTGGCGGAAGGTGTGTTGGCCACCGTCGAGCTCCTCGAAAGACTTTTTAGGAAATAGCAAACAAAATAGGCCGCGAATCATGCCGATGAGTTGATTGGTTGTCAAGGGCGGTTGATGCGAACTGCTGAGTGGTCGATCTGAAGAGGCGGGTGATTTATTTCCGGCGCTTGACCTGTAAACTCGCGAGCTTTGGCTCTGTGCTGTTTTGCAGGCGCGCAGTATCGCATAAGTAGGCGCGTTGTTCGCCTGCTGTTTATCTAATAGGCGCAAACTCTTTCAATGAACCTCCTCAAATCGTTGGCCGCCGTCAGCTCCATCACCATGATTTCCCGGGTTCTGGGCTTTGTGCGTGACACTCTGCTGGCCCGCATTTTTGGCGCAAGCATGGCCACGGATGCCTTCTTTATTGCCTTCAAACTGCCCAACCTGCTGCGGCGGATCTTCGCCGAGGGCGCATTTTCCCAGGCGTTCGTGCCGATCCTGGCTGAATACAAGACCCAACAAGGCGAGGAGGCGACCCGCACCTTCATTGCCTACGTCTCCGGTCTGCTGACCCTGGTGCTGATGCTGGTGACCATCCTTGGCATGCTCGCTGCGCCCTGGGTGATCTGGGCCACGGCCCCCGGTTTTGCCAACACCCCGGAAAAATTCACGCTGACCACCGACCTGTTGCGGGTGACCTTTCCTTATATATTGCTGATTTCCCTGTCATCCCTGGCCGGGGCAATCCTCAACACCTGGAACCGCTTCTCGGTGCCGGCGTTCGTGCCGACCCTGCTGAACGTCAGCATGATCATCTTCGCGCTGTTCCTGACGCCGTACTTCGATCCGCCGGTCATGGCCCTGGGCTGGGCCGTACTGGCTGGTGGCCTGGCGCAATTGCTCTACCAACTGCCGCACCTGAAAAAGATCGGCATGCTCGTACTGCCGCGTCTCAACCTCAAGGACGCCGGCGTCTGGCGTGTGATGCGCAATATGTTGCCGGCGATCCTCGGCGTATCGGTCAGTCAGATTTCCCTGATCATCAACACCGCATTTGCTTCGCTGCTGGTCTCGGGGTCGGTGTCGTGGATGTACTACGCCGACCGTCTGATGGAATTGCCGTCCGGCGTGCTCGGCGTGGCCTTGGGCACTATCTTGCTGCCGACGCTGGCGCGCACCTATGCCAGCAAGGATCGTCAGGAATATTCACGTATCCTCGATTGGGGGCTGCGCCTGTGCTTTGTGCTGGTGCTGCCATGCTCCCTGGCGCTTGGCATCCTGGCCGAGCCGCTGACGGTGTCGCTGTTCCAGTACGGGCAGTTCGATGCCCATGACGCCCTGATGACCCAGCATGCGTTGATCGCCTACTCCGTCGGCCTGCTTGGCATCATCGTGATCAAGGTGCTGGCACCGGGCTTCTATGCCCAGCAGAACATTCGCACGCCGGTGAAGATCGCGATCTTCACGCTGATCGTCACGCAACTGCTCAACCTGGTGTTTATCGGCCCGTTGGCCCACGCCGGGCTGGCTCTGGCCATCAGTGCGGGGGCATGCATCAACGCCGGCCTGCTGTTTTATCAACTGCGCAAGCAGCAGATGTTCCAGCCGCAGCCGGGCTGGGGCATGTTTGCCCTGAAACTGCTGGTGGCGGTCGCGGCGATGTCGGCGGTATTGCTGGGCCTGATGCACTTCATGCCCGCCTGGGACCAGGGCCACATGCTGGAGCGCTTCATGCGCCTGGGTGTGCTGGTGGTCGCGGGGGTGGTGGTGTACTTCGGGATGTTGCTGTTGCAAGGCTTCCGCCTGCGGGATTTCAATCGCAAGTCGATCAGTTAGAGCGTTTGCGGCGATAAAACCATTGTTTTATCGATTCGATCCATTTGGCCTGTTCTGTTGCCTGTCGTCCGGGGCCGGGTGTGGTTATAATCGACCACTTTATGAGCAAGAAGCGCGTTATGCAGCTGGTTCGAGGTCTCCACAACCTGCGCCCCCGGCATCGGGGCTGCGTCGCCACTATTGGCAACTTTGACGGTGTTCACCGTGGCCACCAGGCTATCCTGGCCAGGCTGCGCGAGCGTGCGGTCGAGTTGGGCGTACCCAGCTGCGTGGTGATTTTTGAGCCACAGCCGCGGGAATACTTTACTCCCGAGACCGCTCCGGCGCGTCTGGCGCGCCTGCGCGACAAACTGCAACTGCTGGCCGAAGAAGGCGTGGACCGCGTCCTCTGCCTGGCCTTCAACCAGCGTTTGCAGAGCCTCAGCGCCGCCGAGTTCGTCGACCGTATCCTGGTCGATGGCCTGGGCGTACAGCACCTGGAGGTCGGCGACGACTTCCGTTTTGGTTGCGACCGCGTCGGTGATTTCGATTTCCTGCAACACGCAGGCGTCAACCAGGGGTTTACCGTCGAAGCCGCGCAAACCGTCGAACTCGATGGCCTGCGCGTGAGCAGCACCCAGGTGCGTAACGCCCTGGCCGCTGCCGACTTCGCCTTGGCCGAGCGTCTGCTCGGTCGCCCGTTCCGCATTGCCGGGCGGGTACTGCACGGCCAGAAGCTGGCGCGCCAACTGGGCACGCCAACCGCCAACGTGCAACTCAAGCGCCGTCGTGTGCCGCTCACCGGGGTATACCTGGTCAGTGTCGACATCGACGGCCAACCGTGGCCGGGAGTCGCCAACATAGGCGTCAGGCCCACGGTTGCAGGTGATGGCAAGGCCCACCTGGAAGTTCATCTTTTGGATTTTGCCGGTGATCTGTATGACCGGCGTTTGACGGTGGTTTTCCACCAGAAGCTGCGTGAAGAGCAGCGTTTCGCCTCCCTTGAGGCGTTGAAAACGGCGATCAATGCGGATGTCGCCGCCGCCCGTGCACTAGCCGCACCTAGCGCCCATCGCTAACCGAAGAGCCTTAAATGACCGACTATAAAGCCACGCTAAACCTTCCGGACACCGCCTTCCCAATGAAGGCCGGCCTGCCACAGCGCGAACCGCAGATCCTGCAGCGCTGGGACAGTATTGGCCTGTACGGAAAGTTGCGCGAGATTGGCAAGGATCGTCCGAAATTCGTCCTGCACGACGGCCCTCCTTATGCCAACGGCACGATTCACATCGGTCATGCGCTGAACAAGATTCTCAAGGACATGATCCTGCGCTCGAAAACCCTGTCGGGCTTCGACGCGCCGTATGTGCCGGGTTGGGACTGCCACGGCCTGCCGATCGAACACAAGGTCGAAGTGACCCACGGCAAGAACCTGGGCGCGGATAAAACCCGCGAACTGTGCCGTGCCTACGCCACCGAGCAGATCGAAGGGCAGAAGTCCGAATTCATCCGCCTGGGCGTGCTGGGCGAGTGGGACAACCCCTACAAGACCATGAACTTCAAGAACGAGGCCGGTGAAATCCGCGCCTTGGCCGAAATCGTCAAGGGCGGTTTCGTGTTCAAGGGCCTCAAGCCCGTGAACTGGTGCTTCGACTGCGGTTCGGCCCTGGCCGAAGCGGAAGTCGAGTACGAAGACAAGAAGTCCTCGACCATCGACGTGGCCTTCCCGATTGCCGACGACGCCAAGCTGGCCGAGGCCTTTGGCCTGGCATCGCTGGCCAAACCCGCCGCCATCGTGATCTGGACCACCACCCCGTGGACCATCCCTGCCAACCAGGCGTTGAACGTGCACCCGGAATTCACCTACGCCCTGGTGGACGTCGGTGATCGCCTGCTGGTACTGGCCGAGGAAATGGTTGAGGCCTGCCTGGCCCGTTACGAGCTGCAGGGTTCGGTCATCGCGACCACCACCGGCACAGCGCTGGAACTGATCAATTTCCGTCACCCGTTCTACGACCGTCTGTCGCCGGTTTACCTGGCCGACTATGTTGAGCTGGGTTCGGGCACGGGCGTGGTTCACTGCTCGCCAGCCTACGGCGTAGACGACTTTGTGATCTGCAAGAAGTACGGCCTGGTCAACGATGACATCATCAACCCCGTGCAGAGCAACGGCGTCTACGCGACTTCGCTGGAGTTTTTCGGCGGCCAGTTCATCTTCAAGGCCGACCAGCCGATCATCGAGAAGCTGCGTGAAGTCGGTGCGCTGATGCAAACCGCGACCATCCAGCACAGCTACATGCACTGCTGGCGCCACAAGACCCCGCTGATCTACCGCGCCACCGCGCAGTGGTTCATCGGCATGGACAAAGAGCCGGCCAGCGGTGACACCCTGCGCAACCGCGCAATCAAAGCCATCGAAGACACCAAGTTTGTCCCGGCCTGGGGCCAGGCGCGCCTGCACTCGATGATCGCCAACCGCCCGGACTGGTGCATCTCCCGCCAGCGTAACTGGGGCGTGCCGATCCCGTTCTTCCTGAACAAGGAAAGCGGCGAACTGCACCCACGCACCGTCGAGCTGATGGAAATCGTTGCTCAGCGTGTTGAACAGGAAGGCATCGAAGCCTGGTTCAAGATGGACGCGGCCGAACTGTTGGGCGACGAAGCGCCGCAGTACGACAAGATCAGTGACACCCTCGACGTGTGGTTCGACTCGGGTACCACTCACTGGCACGTCCTGCGCGGCTCGCACCCGATGGGTCACGAGACCGGCCCGCGTGCCGACCTGTACCTGGAAGGCTCGGACCAGCACCGTGGCTGGTTCCACTCGTCCCTGCTGACCGGTTGCGCCATCGACGACCACGCCCCGTACCGCGAATTGCTGACCCACGGCTTCACCGTCGACGAGACGGGTCGCAAGATGTCCAAGTCGCTGAAAAACGTGATCGAGCCGAAAAAGATCAATGACACCCTGGGCGCCGACATCATGCGTCTTTGGGTAGCGTCGACCGACTATTCGGGCGAAATCGCCGTGTCGGACCAGATCCTGGCCCGTAGCGCCGATGCCTACCGTCGCATCCGTAATACCGCACGCTTCCTGCTGTCGAACCTGACCGGCTTCAACCCGGCCACCGACATCCTGCCGGCCGAGGACATGCTCGCCCTGGACCGTTGGGCCGTGGACCGTACCCTGTTGCTGCAGCGCGAGTTGCAGGAAAGCTACGGTGAATACCGCTTCTGGAACGTGTACTCGAAGATCCACAACTTCTGCGTGCAGGAGCTGGGTGGTTTCTACCTCGACATCATCAAGGACCGCCAGTACACCACCGGCGCCAACAGCAAGGCGCGCCGCTCGGCGCAGACCGCGCTGTACCACATCAGCGAAGCACTGGTGCGCTGGATCGCGCCGATCCTGGCCTTCACCGCCGACGAACTGTGGGAATACCTGCCGGGCGAGCGTAACGAGTCCGTGATGCTCAACACCTGGTACGAAGGCCTGACCGAACTGCCGGCCGACTTCGAACTGGGCCGCGAGTACTGGGAAGGCGTGATGGCCGTCAAGGTCGCGGTGAACAAGGAGCTGGAAGTGCAGCGTGCGGCCAAGGCCGTCGGTGGCAACCTGCAAGCCGAAGTCACCCTGTTCGCCGAGGAAGGCTTGAGCGCCGACCTGGCCAAGCTGAGCAACGAACTGCGTTTCGTGCTGATCACCTCCACTGCGAGCCTGGCACCCTTCGCCCAGGCTCCAACGGATGCGGTCGCTACCGAAGTTCCAGGCCTGAAGCTCAAAGTGGTCAAGTCGGCCTTCGCCAAGTGCGCCCGTTGCTGGCACTGCCGTGAAGACGTCGGCGTGAACCCTGAGCATCCGGAGATCTGTGGTCGTTGCGTCGACAACATCTCGGGCGCTGGCGAGGTTCGCCACTATGCCTAACGCCAGTCGTTTCGGACGTCTGGGTTGGCTCGTACTGAGCGTGCTGGTCCTGGTCATCGACCAGGTCAGCAAGGCTCATTTCGAAGGCTCCTTGCAGATGTTCCAGCAGATCGTGGTCATCCCGGATTACTTCAGCTGGACCCTGGCCTACAACACCGGTGCTGCTTTCAGCTTCCTGGCTGATGGTGGCGGCTGGCAGCGCTGGCTGTTCGCCCTGATCGCCGTTGTGGTCAGTGCGGTGCTGGTGGTGTGGCTCAAGCGCCTGGGCCGCGATGACACCTGGCTGGCTGTCGCCCTGGCTCTGGTGCTGGGCGGCGCGCTGGGCAATCTTTACGACCGCATTGCCCTGGGCCATGTGATCGACTTCATTCTGGTGCATTGGCAGAACCGCTGGTATTTCCCGGCGTTCAACTTTGCCGACAGCGCCATCACCGTCGGTGCAATCATGCTGGCGTTGGACATGTTCAAAAGTAAGAAAACCGGAGAGACCGTCAATGACTGATCAGGTATTGGCTGAGCAACGCATCGGCCAGAACACGGAAGTCACCTTGCATTTCGCACTGCGCCTGGAGAATGGCGACACGGTCGACAGCACGTTCGACAAAGCCCCGGCCACCTTCAAGGTCGGCGACGGCAACCTGCTGCCGGGTTTCGAAGCGGCCCTGTTCGGCTTCAAGGCTGGCGACAAGCGCAACCTGCAGATCCTGCCGGAAAACGCCTTTGGCCAGCCCAACCCGCAAAACGTACAGATCATCCCGCGTTCGCAGTTCGAAGGCATGGACCTTTCGGAAGGCTTGCTGGTGATCTTCAATGACGCGGCGAACACCGAATTGCCTGGCGTGGTGAAAACCTTCGATGACACGCAAGTAACCATCGACTTCAACCACCCGTTGGCCGGTAAAACCTTGACCTTTGACGTTGAAATCATCGACGTTAAAGCGCTCTGATCAACGACACGGTTAAAAATGTGGGAGCGGGCTTGCTCGCGAATGCTGAGTGTCAGTCAACAGATGTATTTACTGACCCACCGCATTCGCGAGCAAGCCCGCTCCCACCTTTGATCTCTACTGTCAGGTGGGTTGGCGTCTAGCTTGAACCCAAGTGGCTGCAAGACACGAGGCACAGCATGCAAATCAAACTCGCCAACCCCCGTGGCTTCTGCGCCGGCGTGGACCGTGCGATCGAAATCGTCAACCGCGCCCTGGAAGTCTTCGGGCCGCCGATTTACGTGCGCCATGAAGTTGTCCACAACAAGTTCGTGGTCGAAGACCTGCGCGCACGCGGCGCCATCTTTGTCGAAGAGCTGGATCAGGTGCCGGACGACGTGATCGTCATCTTCAGCGCCCACGGTGTTTCCCAGGCAGTGCGTACCGAAGCGGCAGGCCGTGGCCTGAAAGTCTTCGATGCCACCTGCCCGCTGGTGACCAAGGTGCATATCGAAGTGGCGCGCTATAGCCGTGACGGCCGTGAGTGCATCCTGATCGGCCACGCCGGGCACCCGGAAGTCGAAGGCACCATGGGCCAGTACGATGCCAGCAATGGCGGCACCATCTACCTGGTGGAGGACGAAAAAGACGTCGCCAACCTGCAGGTGCGCAACCCCGAGCGCCTGGCATTCGTGACCCAGACGACCTTGTCCATGGACGACACCAGCCGGGTGATCGACGCCCTGCGCAGCCGCTTCCCGGCCATCGGTGGCCCGCGTAAAGATGACATCTGCTACGCCACGCAAAACCGCCAGGACGCGGTCAAGCAACTGGCCGACGAGTGCGATGTGGTCCTGGTGGTCGGCAGCCCCAACAGCTCCAACTCCAACCGCCTGCGGGAGTTGGCCGAACGCATGGCCACGCCGGCGTACCTGATCGACGGCGCAGAAGACATGCAGCGCAGCTGGTTCGATGGTGTCGAGCGTATCGGCATCACCGCCGGTGCCTCGGCTCCGGAAGTATTGGTGCGTGGTGTGATCCAGCAACTGCACGCATGGGGTGCCACTGGCGCCGATGAGTTGGCTGGTCGTGAAGAAAACATCACTTTCTCCATGCCCAAGGAGCTGCGGGTTCGCTCGCTGCTCTGAGCGCCAGGCTGCCGGAGTAGCTCCGGCACAGCGCCTGCTCGGCCCTGTCGCTGCGCAGGCTGATGCGCCCGCTGGGCGCCAGCACCACTTGGTAAAGGCTCTCCGCCTGGTCCGTGGTACATACGTGTACCGTCCCTGCCCGAAACCCTCCGCCTGAAAAGACCGGTTCGCCCAGCCCGCTGAAGCGGACTTGGTTCTTCACTGGCCCATTGCCGACCATCGGCACCTGTCCGCTGTCCTGGTGCTCCAGCAGCACCGGGTTGTCCTCGTCCAGGTGGCCGCGCCCGCTCAGATCCAATATCACCCGCCAGCCCCGGCTCCAATCATCGCCCAGCGCGTGAATCACCACCGCCCGGTTGTGTGCAATGGCCTCGGTGCGGGCAAAGCGCAGCCCTCCCACTAGCGACTGTGCTGCGCTGTGTCGTTGTTGCGATTGCAGAAGATGCTTGAAGCTGGGGACCGCCAGGTGCGCCAGGATGCCGCTCACGATCAGCGCGAGCAGCAATTCAATCAAGGTGAAACCTCGCTGTTTCATCGGTCATCCCTCCATGGATTTGGGTGCAGTGATAGGTATAGCGCCCAGTCCGTGGCGCTGGATGATGGCCTTTTTGTCCAAAGTATTTCCCTTTGTTCCGGCAGCGGCACGCGGTAAAAACCGCCGCTAGTCTTGGTTCGCACAGCAGGATTTGCCTGCTTTTTTTGGCCCTCGACACGGATGACGATGGTGATGCCCGCCTGCCCCAACAATGTTTTTTCCCATGCTTCACGTCGATGCCAAACCGGCACGACACTGATCGAAGTGCTGGTTGCGCTGTCGATCCTCACGATCGGTCTGCTGGGTGCGGCGCTTATCCAGCTCAATGCGCTCAAGTACACCGACAGCTCGAGGATGGCCAGCCAGGCGAGTTTTATCGCGTACGACATGCTTGACCGGATCCGCGCCAATTCCACCGCTGACTACACCTGGGGACGCGCCGAGCGCGCCCCGCTCAGCAGCCCTTCCTCCAGCGTGCGTGACCTGGACCTGCATGATTTCGAAGCCAATATCCGCGGCTTTGCCGGAGAGAGCGCCAAAGGCTCGGTGGTGGTCAGCGATGATCAAGTCACCGTCAGCATCACTTGGGACGACAGTCGGGGCACCCATACCCCGGGCGCCCGTGAAACATTCACGCTGACCAGCCGTATGGCGGGGGCGCAATGAAGCGTCCTGTGCGAGGTTTTAGCCTGGTGGAACTGCTGCTGGCACTGGCCGTTGGTCTGGTGCTGGTGCTCGGGGCCCGCCAGGTCGCGGTCAGCGCTCGCATGACACACGCCAGCCAGCAGGCAGCCATGCTGCTGCAGGACGATGCGCGGTTTGTCCTGGGCAAGATGGTTCAGGATATTCGCCAGGCCGGCATGTTCGGCTGCCTGGCCACGGCGTTTATCGACAACGCCCCGCCGGCCTTTGATCGGCCAGTGGGCTGGAGTGCCGGTAGCGGGTCAACGGCGCTGATGTTGGTGACGGCTGATGTCGCTGGTGGCACGCCGGACTGGACGGTGCTTTCCGACTGCACCGCAAGGGCCCAGGCTTACGCTGCGCACGGACCGGCGCCTGCTCCCGGGCAGATTCGTTTTGCGATACGCCAACTCACCTACACATTCGAGGCGGGCCAGTTGAAGGTCAGTACGCCCACCGCACCGGCCAAGGCCGTGCTGGTGGATAACGTGCGCAATTTCGAGATCAGTTTTGGTTTGGCCGCCAAGCCGGAGTCGCCCGGTGTGGTGCGTTACGACACCAGCCCCGGGGACGAGTCGTTGATCCGCAGTGTGCGCATCCGGATGACGCTGCAAGACCCTTCCGGGCGGGTAAAGGATCAAACCTACAGCGTCGTCGCCGCGCTACGAAACCGTCTGGGGTAGGGCGCGAGCATGGAAATGATTCAACGTATTGGTGTGCGGCAGGCGGGGATGGTCCTGCTGATCAGCCTGGTGTTTCTGCTGCTGTTGTCGCTGATCGGCCTGTCTTCGATGCAAGGCGCGGTGTCCCAGCAAAAGATGGCAGCCAGCCTCTGGCATCGCAATCAGTCGCTGCAAAGCGCCGAGAGTGGCCTGAGGTTGGGGGAGTCCAGCGTGCAACGGGCGTTTGCCGCCTTGCCGGTGTGCCAGTCGGTTGCCACCTGTGCGCCCCCGGGTGAAGCGCTTCTATTGATTGGCGCTGGGGCGAACCCGGTTTCTGGCGTTGACTGGATCGCGCTCAAGGGTGGTTTCTACGGCATTCAGTCCCTTGGGGAAGCGGTGGGGCTGGCGCATTTGCCGCCACAGGCTGTGGCCAATGTGTATCGGGTGACGGCTGTCGGGCTCAGCGGCCAATCACGCACGGTGCTGGAGAGCGTGTATGCGCGGCTGAGGGAGGAGGGCGGCCCACGGTTTCGGCGGGTAGCGTGGCGGCAGGTTCAATAAGGAGTGGTGTGATGGGCAGGGATAGCCAGGGTTTTACCCTGATCGAATTACTGATCGCCGTGGCGATCATCGGGTTGCTGGCCGGGATCGTTTACCCCAGCTACACCGGCCATATAAAAAAGGTTTATCGCGCAGAAATCGTCGCCCTGCTGAACGAGCAGGCCCAGCATCTGGAACGTTTTTATACGAGCAACGGTACTTTTATTGACGCCAGCGGCATCAGTGCGGGCAATGATCGCTATAGAATCACCGCTGCATTGAACCCTCAGGATTTCCGCCTGGTGGCTACGCCTGCCGTCGACTCGGTGATGGCCGGCGACCCTTGCGGCGACTTCAGCCTGACCAGCACCGGCGCCCGGGCCAACCCTGGCGCAGCGCCGGACATGTCGCGCAAGCTGTGCTGGGGGCAGTGATGAGAGTGCTGGAAGATTGGGCGCCGGGTGCGCTTGTCCCTATTTATCGGCTGGATCAAATGATGGCTAAGCAACAGCAGGTGGTGGTTGTCGGTGGTGGCGTAATCGGCTTGTTGACGGCGTTCAACCTGGCCTCTCAGGGGCAGGCGGTGGTGCTGCTGGAGCGTGCGGGCGTGGGGCAGGAGTCGTCCTGGGCCGGCGGCGGTATTGTTTCGCCGTTGTACCCGTGGCGCTACAGCCCGGCGGTCACCGCGCTGGCCCATTGGTCGCAGGATTTTTATCCACAGTTGGCGCAGCGCCTGTTTGCTACGACTGGTGTTGACCCGGAGGTACATACCACCGGCTTGTACTGGCTCGACCTGGATGATGAGGCCGAGGCGCTTGCCTGGGCTGCACGCGAAGGTCGTCCTTTGAGCAAGGTGGATGTCTGCGCCGCCCATGACGCGGTGCCGGTGCTGGGCAGCGGATATTCCCAGGCGGTGTTCATGGCCAACGTGGCCAACGTGCGCAATCCTCGGCTGGTCAAGTCGCTCAAGGCGGCGCTGTTGGCGCTGCCGGGCGTGACGCTCCATGAGCAGTGCGAAGTGAGCGGGTTTGTTCGGGAGGGTGAGCGCGTGATCGGCGTGAACACACCGAGTGGCCCGGTCCTGGGTGATCAGGTGGTGCTGGCGGCGGGGGCGTGGAGCGGTGAGTTGCTCGGCACCCTGGGGCTGTCGCTGCCGGTAGAGCCGGTCAAGGGGCAGATGATTCTGTACAAATGCGCGTCGGACTTTTTGTCGTGCATGGTCCTGGCCAAGGGGCGTTATGCGATCCCTCGGCGTGATGGACATATCTTGATTGGCAGCACATTGGAGCATGAAGGTTTCGACAAGACGCCAACCGAAGCGGCACTGGAAAGCCTCAAGGCTTCAGCGGTGGAGTTGATCCCCGCGTTGGCCGACGCCGAGGTGGTGGGGCATTGGGCCGGCTTGCGTCCGGGGTCGCCGGAAGGCATTCCATATATTGGCCAGGTGCCGGGTTTCAACGGTTTGTGGCTCAACTGCGGGCATTATCGCAACGGCCTGGTGCTTGCTCCGGCATCCTGCCAGTTGTTTGTGGATCTGCTGCTGGGACGTGCGCCGATCATCGACCCGGCGCCGTACGCTCCCGACGGTCGGATCAACGCTGGATAGACTTCGGCCCTTGCTCCAGATGCGCCTGGGTGCAGTACCACTCCTGGCGTGAGTTCAATGCGCGATCCTGCGGCAGGTGCACGCCGCAGTGGGCGCAGCGCACCATCAATGCCGCGTCGGGCTCGGCGGAGCGCTGCTGTTTGGCAGCCGGGCTTTTGAATTTACGCCAGAACCATACTGCGGCGGCAATGACGGCAATCCAGAACAGTAGACGAACCATGATGGGCAGCTTCTCGACAAGGAATGCGCCAGTTTAGCCAAGGACATGGCAGGCGCACAGCGCAATAATGCTTGCCCACAAAAAAGGGAGCCCCCAAGGGCTCCCTTTTTGCGTTGCGTCAACAGATCAGTCGAACACACCGAAGGTCATGTAGCTGAACCACGAGCGGTCCTGATTGTTGCCCAGGGCTTGCGGGGCTTCTTCTTCGATCACGTCGCCGTTCTCGTCGTGGGGCTTGAGCTCCGAAGGAATCGCTTCCTTGGCATCCTGGAACTGCTTCATCACGTCCTGGTTGGCGCGGGTTTCGCCCGGCGGCAGTGGTGGACGGGACTCGATCAGGCCCAGGGTGTACTTGCTCAGCCACGAGCGGTTGTCCGCTTCGGCGACCTGGGGTACGAACTGGCCGTCTTTCAGGCTTGGGTGATCCGGGTAGTTGAGCTTCAGGGTTTCCAGGCTGGTGGTGGCCAGGGCGTCCAGGTGCAGGCGCTGGTAAGCCTCGGTCATCACGGCCAGGCCGTCACCGACGGACGGGGTTTCCTGGAAGTTCTCCACGACATAGCGGCCACGGTTGGCGGCAGCGACATAGGCCTGACGGGTCAGGTAGTAGTGGGCCACGTGGATCTCGTAGGACGCCAGCAGGTTGCGCAGGTAGATCATGCGCTGCTTGGCGTCCGGCGCGTAGCGGCTGTTCGGGTAGCGGCTGGTCAGCTGGGCGAACTCGTTGTAGGAGTCGCGGGCAGCGCCTGGGTCACGCTTGGTCATGTCCAGCGGCAGGAAGCGCGCCAGCAGGCCGACGTCCTGGTCAAACGAGGTCAGGCCCTTGAGGTAGTAGGCGTAGTCAACGTTCGGGTGCTGTGGGTGCAGGCGGATAAAACGCTCGGCGGCGGACTTGGCGGCTTCCGGCTCGGCGTTCTTGTAGTTGGCGTAGATCAACTCAAGCTGGGCCTGGTCGGCGTAGCGCCCGAACGGATAGCGCGACTCCAGTGCCTTCAGCTTCGCTGTGGCGCTGGTGTAGCTATTATTGTCCAAGTCTTTCTGAGCCAGTTGGTACAACTCGACTTCGCTCAGGTTTTCGTCGACGACTTCCTTTGTTGACGAGCAAGCAGCAGTCATGGCGAGGATGGCGATCAGCAGCAGGTGTTTCACTTGCATGGCGGCTTGCGTCCCTATGACGGCCGCTGTCTTGGGCGGGGCCGTCCTGTTATGATGAGCGCCCCGTTGAAAGCCTCGGGGCAAAAGACGCCGTATTTAACCACAAGCGCGCAGCCGAAACCAAAGGCTGTGCCACGCCTAGTCTGAGCATGTCCGATAAAATTGAACTTCGCGCAGAGGTGCCGTCCGAATTGGGCGGCCAACGCCTCGATCAAGTCGCCGCACAATTATTCGCTGAGCACTCGCGCTCGCGCCTTTCCGCCTGGATCAAAGACGGCCGCCTGACTGTGGATGGAGCGGTTATCCGCCCGCGAGACATAGTCCATGGCGGTGCGATTCTTGAGCTGACTGCCGAGCAGGAAGCCCAGGGAGAATGGGTCGCCCAGGACATCGAGCTGGACATCGTCTATGAAGACGACGACATCCTGGTCATCAACAAACCCGCAGGCCTGGTGGTTCACCCGGCAGCTGGGCACGCTGATGGCACTTTGCTCAATGCCCTGTTGCACCACGTGCCGGACATCATCAATGTCCCGCGCTGCGGTATCGTGCACCGTCTGGACAAAGACACCACCGGCTTGATGGTGGTGGCCAAGACCATTCAGGCGCAGACGCAGCTGGTCACACAACTGCAGAGCCGCAGCGTCAGCCGTATCTACGAATGCATCGTGATCGGCGTCGTGGTGGCCGGTGGCAAGATCAACGCGCCGATCGGTCGTCACGGCCAGCAGCGCCAGCGTATGGCGGTGATGGAAGGCGGCAAGCAAGCCGTCAGCCACTACCGTGTGCTGGAGCGTTTCCGTTCCCACACCCACGTGCGGGTCAAGCTGGAAACCGGTCGTACCCACCAGATTCGTGTGCACATGGCCCACATCAACTTCCCGTTGGTCGGGGATCCGGCCTACGGCGGTCGCTTCCGCATTCCGCCAGCGGCAAGTCAGACCATGGTTGAGTCGCTGAAGTCGTTCCCGCGCCAGGCGCTGCATGCACGCTTCCTGGAACTGGATCATCCGACGAGCGGTAAGCGGATGAGCTGGGAATCGCCTCTACCAGACGATCTGGTCTGGTTGTTGTCGTTGCTCAAGCAGGATCGCGAGGCGTTTATCGGATGAGTGACTGGCTGATTCCTGACTGGCCCGCGCCGGCTCGGGTAAAGGCCTGCGTCACCACCCGTGCGGGCGGCGTCAGTCTGGCGCCGTTCGACAGCCTCAACCTGGGCGATCACGTCGAGGACAGCCTGGAGGCCGTCCTCGAGAATCGCCGCCGTCTGAGCGATGCGTTCGATGTCCGGCCGGCCTGGCTGCGTCAGGTTCATGGTGTGACCGTGGTCGAAGCCGACCCAGACCGCACCGCTGAAGCCGATGGCAGTTGGACCAGCACCCCAGGTATTGCCTGCACGTCCATGACTGCCGATTGCCTGCCCGCGTTGTTCTGCAACCGTGCCGGTACTCGCGTCGCCGCAGCCCATGCCGGTTGGCGTGGCCTCGCGGCTGGCGTGCTGGAAGCCGCTTTTGAAAGCCTGGATGCCGAACCCGGCGAGGTTCTGGTCTGGCTCGGCCCGGCCATTGGTCCGCAAGCGTTTGAAGTCGGCCCGGAAGTGCGGGAAGCCTTCATGCAGCAATTGCCGATCACCGCTGAAGCTTTCGTGCCCAGTCGCAACCCCGGCAAGTTCATGGCCGACATCTATAAGCTCGCGCGCCTGCGCCTTGCCGCACGCGGTGTAACCGCTGTTTATGGTGGCGGTTTCTGCACCGTGACCGATCCGCGCTTCTTTTCTTACCGCCGCAGTCCTCGCACTGGTCGGTTTGCCTCCCTTATCTGGCTTGCACGCTAGACTCTTCTGACCCAGGTCAACTGTCCGACGCTTGAAACTCCCAGAATCCACCCCATCTATAAGGGTATCTGGCAGGTTTCTTCATTCAGGATGTTTTATAGCTCCGGCCTGCTCAAAAGGAAGGTGACTAATGCGTATTGATCGTTTAACCAGCAAATTACAGTTGGCATTATCTGACTCTCAATCCCTGGCGGTGGGCCTCGACCATCCGGCCATTGAGCCTGCGCACTTGATGCAGGCGCTCCTGGAGCAGCAAGGTGGTTCTATCAAGCCCTTGCTGATGCAGGTGGGCTTCGACGTCAACAGCCTGCGCAAGGAGTTGAGCAAAGAGCTCGACCAATTGCCGAAAATCCAAAATCCGACCGGCGACGTGAATATGTCCCAGGACTTGGCGCGCCTGCTTAACCAAGCGGACCGCCTGGCCCAGCAAAAGGGCGACCAGTTCATCTCCAGCGAACTGGTGCTGCTCGCCGCCATGGACGAAAACAGCAAACTCGGCAAGTTGTTGCTGGGCCAGGGCGTGAGCAAGAAAGCCCTGGAAAACGCCATCAACAACCTGCGTGGCGGCGACGCGGTGAACGACCCCAATCATGAGGAGTCGCGCCAGGCCCTGGACAAATACACCGTCGACCTGACCAAGCGCGCCGAAGACGGCAAGCTTGACCCGGTGATCGGGCGTGACGATGAAATCCGTCGCACCATCCAGGTCCTGCAACGTCGCACCAAGAACAACCCGGTGCTGATCGGTGAGCCTGGCGTGGGTAAAACCGCGATTGCCGAAGGTCTGGCCCAGCGCATCATCAATGGTGAAGTGCCGGACGGCCTTAAAGGCAAGCGCCTGCTGTCCCTGGACATGGGGGCGTTGATCGCTGGCGCCAAGTTCCGTGGTGAGTTCGAAGAGCGCCTCAAATCCCTGCTGAATGAACTGTCGAAGCAGGAAGGGCAGATCATTCTGTTTATCGACGAACTGCACACCATGGTCGGCGCTGGTAAAGGCGAGGGCTCGATGGATGCGGGCAACATGCTCAAGCCAGCGTTGGCGCGGGGTGAGTTGCATTGTGTCGGTGCCACTACGCTCAACGAGTATCGCCAGTACATTGAAAAGGACGCGGCCCTTGAACGTCGCTTCCAGAAAGTGCTGGTGGAAGAGCCGAGCGAAGAAGACACCATCGCGATCCTGCGTGGCCTGAAAGAGCGTTATGAGGTCCACCACAAAGTGGCCATCACTGACGGCGCGATCATTGCGGCGGCGAAATTGAGCCATCGCTATATCACCGACCGGCAGTTGCCCGACAAGGCCATCGACTTGATCGACGAAGCGGCCAGCCGCATTCGCATGGAGATTGACTCCAAGCCGGAAGTGCTCGACCGTCTGGATCGGCGTCTGATTCAACTTAAAGTTGAATCCCAGGCCCTGAAGAAAGAAGAGGACGACGCGGCGAAGAAACGCCTGGAAAAACTCCAGGAAGAAATCGTCCGTCTGGAACGCGAGTATTCGGACCTGGAAGAAATCTGGACTTCGGAAAAAGCCGAAGTGCAGGGCTCTGCGCAGATCCAGCAGAAAATCGAGCAGTCCCGCCAGGAGCTGGAAGCAGCGCGCCGTAAAGGCGACCTGAACCGCATGGCCGAGTTGCAGTACGGGGTGATCCCGGACCTGGAACGCAGCCTGCAAATGGTCGACCAGCATGGCCACAGCGAGAACCAGTTGCTGCGCAGCAAGGTGACCGAGGAAGAAATTGCCGAAGTCGTCTCGAAGTGGACCGGCATTCCAGTGTCGAAAATGCTCGAAGGCGAGCGCGACAAGCTGCTGAAGATGGAAAGCCTGTTGCACCAGCGTGTGATTGGCCAGGAAGAAGCCGTGGTGGCTGTGTCCAACGCGGTACGGCGTTCGCGGGCCGGGTTGTCCGACCCGAACCGTCCGAGCGGCTCGTTCATGTTCCTCGGCCCAACCGGCGTGGGTAAGACCGAGTTGTGCAAGGCCTTGGCCGAGTTCCTCTTTGATACTGAAGAGGCCATGGTGCGGATCGATATGTCCGAATTCATGGAGAAACACTCGGTGGCTCGTTTGATCGGTGCGCCACCAGGCTATGTGGGCTACGAGGAAGGTGGCTACCTGACCGAAGCCGTGCGGCGTAAGCCTTACTCGGTGATCCTGCTGGACGAGGTCGAGAAGGCCCACCCGGACGTGTTCAACGTGTTGCTGCAGGTGTTGGAAGATGGCCGGCTGACGGACAGCCACGGACGTACCGTGGACTTCCGCAACACGGTGATCGTGATGACCTCCAACCTGGGCTCTGCGCAGATCCAGGAGTTGGTCGGAGATCGTGAAGGCCAGCGTGCTGCGGTGATGGATGCGCTGACCAGTCACTTCCGCCCGGAATTTATCAACCGGGTCGATGAAGTGGTGATCTTCGAGCCTCTGGCGCGGGATCAGATCGCCGGTATCACGGAGATCCAGCTGGGTCGTCTGCGCAGCCGCCTCGCCGAGCGCGAGCTGGACCTGGTGCTGAGCAGCGAGGCGTTGGACAAGTTGATCGCGGTTGGTTACGACCCGGTGTATGGCGCACGGCCTCTGAAACGTGCGATCCAGCGCTGGATCGAGAACCCGCTGGCGCAGCTGATCCTGTCGGGCAGCTTCATGCCTGGCACCAGCGTCGAAGCGACCGTGGAAAACGACGAAATCGTCTTCCACTAAGCCTCTTCACTGGCGTAATAAAAGAAGGCCCCGCATCGCGGGGCCTTTTTTTTTCGATAGGGCGTTGAACTGTAAGGAAAAGGCTTGTAAAGTGCGCCCCGCAGCAACGTCAGCCCACGGGTTTCTTCTCCCCAAGAAGAAATCAGAAACAAGCGCAAATCATTGTCTTAAAAGCAATTTAAAGGGTTGACAGGGGTTTTTAAGATTGTAGAATAGCGCGCCTCAGACACGACAACGTAGCGATACGGAAGCGTCGAAGAGAAGGTTACACCGCAGTAGAAGTTGTACGTTGAAATATGTTGTTCCGTGATAGCTCAGTCGGTAGAGCAAATGACTGTTAATCATTGGGTCCCAGGTTCGAGTCCTGGTCACGGAGCCAATTTCAAATCGGGGTATAGCGCAGTCCGGT
The DNA here is from genome assembly GCF_057835125.1 of Pseudomonas sp. GL_117. NCBI lineage: Bacteria > Pseudomonadati > Pseudomonadota > Gammaproteobacteria > Pseudomonadales > Pseudomonadaceae > Pseudomonas > Pseudomonas sp. GL_117. The sequence goes on from NZ_CM174418.1 coordinate 921,564, forward strand.
AGCGCGCCTGCTTTGGGAGCAGGATGTCGGGAGTTCGAATCCCCCTACCCCGACCATTTTTGGGTCGTTAGCTCAGTTGGTAGAGCAGTTGGCTTTTAACCAATTGGTCGTAGGTTCGAATCCCACACGACCCACCATTTTTGAAACCAGTTAACGCTGGAATCAAATCTTAAGATCAGAGGCCAAAAGCGCTGATCGAAGAAGGCGACTGAAAGGTCGCCTTTTTATTACCGGGGTATAGCGCAGTCCGGTAGCGCGCCTGCTTTGGGAGCAGGATGTCGGGAGTTCGAATCCCCCTACCCCGACCATATTAAAAATCCTCGTATCGAAAGATACGGGGATTTTTTTTGCCTGCAAAAACCTGAATTCACCGCAAAGCAAATGTGGGAGCGGGCTTGCTCGCGAAAGCGGTGTGTCAGTCAGTACATCTGGCACTGAACCACCGCATTCGCGAGCAAGCCCGCTCCCACATTTATCAGGTCACATTCCAGACCCGGTTGTTAATGCAATTTGAGGCGTGGCTCAGTCCCGCGGCCAATCCTGCTACCCAGCATCAACATCGCCGTGCGAAAGAAGCCATACAGCGCCATCTGGTGCATGCGGTACAGCGACACATAGAACATCCGCGCCAACCAGCCCTCCAGCATCACGCTGCCAGTGAGGTTGCCCATCAAGTTACCCACAGCGGAAAAACGCGACAGCGAAATCAGCGAGCCGTAGTCGGTGTACTTGTAGCTCGGCAGGGCCTTGCCTTCGATGCGCAATTTCAGCGACTTGGCCAGCAATGAAGCCTGCTGGTGAGCCGCCTGGGCCCGTGGCGGTACGTTGCGGTCGGTGCCCGGCTGCGGGCAGGCGGCGCAATCGCCAAAGGCAAAGATGTTCTCGTCACGGGTGGTTTGCAGCGTCGGCAGCACTTGCAGCTGGTTGATGCGGTTGGTTTCCAGGCCATCGATGTCCTTGAGGAAACCCGGTGCGCGAATCCCGGCGGCCCAGACTTTCAGGCTGGCAGGAATTACCTGGCCGCTGCTGGTAATCAGCGCGTCGGCGGTTACTTCGCTGACCGCCGAGTTTGTCAGCACGGTCACGCCGAGCTTCTCCAGGGTTTTATGCACAGGTCCACCGATGCGTTCCGGCAGGGCAGGCAACACCCGTGGGCCGGCTTCGATCAGGGTGATGTGCATATTTTCCGGCTTGATCCGGTCCAGGCCATAGGCCGCCAGTTCATGGGCTGCGTTATGCAGTTCGGCCGCCAGCTCGACGCCTGTGGCGCCGGCACCGACGATAGCCACGCTGATCTGCTCGACAGCATCAGTCTGCCCGGCATGCGCGCGCAGATAGTGGTTGAGCAATTGCTGGTGGAAACGCTCGGCCTGCTTGCGTGTGTCGAGGAACAGGCAGTGCTGCGCTGCGCCTTCGGTGCCGAAGTCGTTGGTGGTGCTGCCGACGGCGATCACCAGGCTGTCATAGTCCAGTACGCGCGCGGGCACCAGTTCGCGGCCTTCTTCATCGAGGGTGGCGGCCAGCTGGATTTTCTTCTGTTCACGATCAAGCCCGCTCATGCGGCCCAGCTGGAACTCGAAGTGGTTCCATTTGGCTTGGGCGACATAATTGAGTTCGTCTTCCGAAGAGTTCAGCGAGCCGGCGGCCACTTCGTGCAGCAGTGGCTTCCAGATGTGGGTCAGGTTGGTGTCCACCAGCGTGATGCTGGCGGTGCCGCGCTTGCCCAGAGTCTTACCCAGGCGGGTAGCCAACTCCAGGCCGCCGGCGCCGCCGCCGACGATAATAATACGATGGGTCATGGGGGTATCTCGCAAGGCTAAAAGAAATCGGAGCAGTTACCCCCGCGAGCGCCAGGCAGCTCATAGCGTCAGGTAACTCAAAAGGCGGCTCAACAGACCGAGGCCGATCACTGCAACCAGCACCACGCCGAGGAGCAGCCACGGCCGGAAAGGCTTGCGCTCGACTCGGTTCTGGGAGAGTTGCAGGTACTCTTCGACATGCTGTTGGTCATCGGGGTTCAGGCGGCTGGTCATAAAGGCCTCGTCAGGTAGACGTTGCAAAAGGGCGCCACGTTACAGTCCGGGGGCTCAGAGGCTGATGCCCACGTCGAACACTATGCTGCGGCCCAGGTTGTTGCGCAAGAAATCCGGCGCGTCGGGGTGAGCGAACAGCACCCGTGCAAACGTTGGCCCCACCAGCGACAGCGAGCGCCAGCCCTGGCGCAGGTATTCCGTCGGCGGTGGGAAGTGGCTGTTGAGGTCGAGCACTTCGCGCTTGAGGCTGGTGAAGGCGATGAGATCCAGCTCGCCCAGGTCCATGCCGCGTTCTTTATAGTTGTGCGCCTTTTTGCGCAGCGTCGGCGCCAGGCGCAACAGGAATTCATGGGCTGGGATCCGCCGCGGCTTGGCTTCACGGCGCACCAGTTGGCTGAGGGAGAACGCGCTGCGTCGGCGCAGCAACTCGTCGCGCCATTCGTCGTTCAGGCGCCGGCCTTCATCCAGTACAAAAAATACTTCGAAGCTGGCGTCGCGAAACAGCACGTCCGGCGGCTCTTGCCCGGCGGCGTGGAACTCTTCAACGCGGTAGGGCACATTCAAGCCTTGCAGCAGGCGCTGGCAGACCCAACGCTCACGCTCCCATTTGCGGGCATTGGACAAAAACGCGTTGGCTTGTTCGGCCGCTACCGTGAGCAGGCGCAAGTAATCTGAGTCATCCATGCTTGCAGCTTAGCGTTCAAATGATGACCGCAGGAAGTCCCGTTGCATAAGCTCGGTGTAGACTGCCTACTCGACCGTTATTCAAGCATGGGGGCCGCCGTGATCAGTGCTGCAGTGCTCGCACCACAAACCCTTGGCCTTGGCTGGCTGCTATTTGTGCCTGTGGTGGTGTGGGCGATTTTGCGTTCGCCGTGGGTCGAGCTGTTCGCCGACCGACGGCGCCAGCATTTGCTGTTCGGCACGGTGTTCGCACTGTTCATGCTCTGGTTGGTACGCAGGGATTTCGATACCGGCGTGTCTTACCATTTCATCGGCATGACCGCCGTGACCCTGCTGCTGGATTGGCCCCTGGCCATTGTCGGTGGCTTTGCCGCCCAGCTCGGCTTGATGCTGCTGGGGCGCCAGGATCTGGCCGCGCTTGGCGTCAACGGCCTGCTGCTGATCGTGTTGCCGGTGCTGGTCACTGAAGGCTGCGCGCTGCTGGTGGAGCGCGCACAGCCTCGCAACCCCTTTGTGTATATCTTCTGCTCCGGTTTTTTCGCCGCCGCCCTGTCAGCCTTGCTCTGTCTGCTGCTCGGGCTGGGCTTGCTGTGGTTCGACGGACGTTTTGCCATGCCGGAATGGCTGGAAGACTTTGTCGGTTACCTATGGCTGATCATCTTTCCCGAAGCCTTTATCAACGGCATGGTCATCAGCGCCCTGGTAGTGTTTTGCCCTGAATGGCTGGAGACCTTCAACCGTACCCGCTACCTCTCGGCGCCCTGGAATGACGACGATTCGCGGCGTTGACCCAGATCAAATCCTATCGGCACGCGCAGGCCCATGCTCTGCGAAATTTTCCAGGAGCACGAATCATGAGTGTGTATGAGTGGGCACGGCAGGAGTTGCGCAGAAGCCAGGACGCAGCGCAGGAAATCGGTTTTGACCCCGGCTTGACCCTGCGCGCCATGCTCAGCGCGGTGGTGCAGCAGAGCAAGGGCGTGCGCAGTTTCGAAGACCTGGCCGACGAGCTGCAATACCTTGCAGAAAACCTCGACGACCAGCAGGAATACGCCTTTATGCGGCCTTAGTGGCGCGGCGTCAGGTCTTCGGAAAACAGCTCGTCCTCGGCATCCGGCGCCACGGGAATCTTGTGTTCCTCAGCTGCCCAGGCGCCCAGGTCGATGAGTTTGCAACGGTCCGAGCAGAACGGCCGGTTGAGGTTGGTCGCTGTCCATTCCACGGGTGCGCCGCAGGTTGGGCAGTCGACGGTCAAGGGTTGGCTCATGATCGGCCTCCACGCAAAGTAAGGTAAAAGTGGTGCAGTCGCTCGACCTCGCTGTGCAGCCAGGCGAGGTCCTTGTCGTTGACCAGCACGTCATCGGCATGGCTCAGGCGCTCTTCGCGGCTCGATTGGGCCTTGAGGATCGCCTGCACCTGCTGCTCGCTGATGCCATCGCGCTGCAGGGTACGCTGAATCTGCAGCGATTGCGGCACGTCGATCACCAGGATGCGCTGGGTCATGCTGTGCTGGCCGGACTCGATCAGCAGCGGTGACACCAGGATCGCGTAAGGCGACTGCGCGTGCGCCAGGTGGCTGCGAATCTCTTCGCCAATCAACGGGTGCAGCAAGCCTTCCAGCCAGCGGCGCTCTTCGGGGATTTCAAAGATCAGCTTGCGTAACGCCGCGCGGTCCAGTTGGCCGTCAGGCTGCAGCACGCTTGCGCCAAAATGCTCGGCGATGCGTGCCAGTGCCGGCCGGCCAGGCTCGACGACCCAGCGGGCGGCGTGGTCGGCGTCCACCAGGTCGACACCCAGGTCGATAAAGTGTTGCGCCGCCGCGCTTTTGCCGCTGCCGATGCCGCCAGTGAGGCCAAGAATCCAGGGTGTTGCAACAGAAGTGGTCATCTGAAACCGACAGACTGCAAATAGAAGTCGGTTATTTGACCACCCCAGAGCAATGCAATCCAGCCGGCAATTGCCAGATAAGGACCGAACGGCATCGGAGTCGACGCTTCGGTCTTGCGCAGGCGCATCAGGATCAGCCCGACAAACACCCCCAGCAATGAAGACATCAGCAGGGTCATCGGCAGGATCTGCCAGCCGCCCCAGGCACCCAGCAGCGCCAGTAACTTGAAGTCTCCATGACCCATACCGTCCTTGCCGGTGGCGAGTTTGAACAGCCAGAACACTGTCCATAGGCTCATATAGCCGATCACTGCACCCCACAGCGCATCGGGCAGTGTCACCAGCAACTCGAAACTGTTGAGGACCAGCCCCATCCACATCAGCGGCAGTACCAGCACATCCGGCAGTAGTTGGTGGTCCGCATCGATCAGGCTCATGGCCAGCAGGCCCCAGGTCAGCAGCATCACCGCTGCCGCTGGCCAGCCAAAACCGAAGTGCCAGGCAACCACGGCCGAAAGCAGCGCGCAGGCCAGTTCGGTGCAGGGGTAGCGTGCACTGATCGGCTCACGGCAATGAGCGCAGCGCCCCCTGAGGAGCAGGAAGCTCAACAGCGGGATATTTTCCCAGGGGCGAATCGGCTGACTGCAATGCGGGCAGCAGGAGTTGGGGTGCATCAGGTTGTAGGTCGGGCCGGGTGGCTCGGTCGGCAGGCCGAGGACTTCCTGGGCCTGGGCGCGCCATTCGCGTTCGAGCATTTTCGGCAGGCGCCACACCAGCACGTTGAGAAAGCTGCCGACGATCAGGCCCAGCACCAGTGCCATGCCGATAAAGGCCCAAGGGTGTTCGCTCAGCAGCAAGCTCAAAATGCCGACCCCAACTGGAAGACTGGCAGGTACATTGCGATCACCAGCGCACCGACAATCCCTCCCAGTATGACCATGATCAGCGGTTCCATCAGGCTGGTGAGGTGGTCGACCAGTGTGTCCACGTCAGCCTCATAGTGGTTTGCCACCTTTTCCAGCATGCGGTCCAACGTGCCGGACTCTTCGCCGATAACGGTCATCTGGATCGCCATGGCTGGAAACAGGCCGCTGGTGGTCATGGATTGATTCAACTGAATACCTGTGGATACATCGTCGCGCAGGCGCTCGATGGCTTGTCTGAATGGCCCATTGCCGACGGCGCAGGCGACCGAGTCCAATGCCTGCACCAGGGGGACGCCTGCACTGAACGTAGTCGAGAGTGTGCGAGCGTAGCGGGCGACGGCGGACTTTTTCAACAGTGTGCCTGCCAGGGGCGCTTTCAACAAACCGGCTTGCAGCCGGTGACGAAACCCAGGGGATACACGATAGGCCCGGCGCAGCCCGGCCACTGCCGTGCCCAGGCCGAGTGCGAGCAGCCACCAGGCGTTGCGCAGGAATTCCGACAGGGCAATGACCACTTGGGTAAAGCCGGGCAATTTGCTGCCGCTGCCGGCGAACAGGGTCTGGAACTGTGGCACGACGTGCACCAGCAGCAACGTGCTGACTACGCCGGCGACCACCAGCACAGCCACAGGGTAGGTCATGGCTTTTTTGATCCGCGCCTTGAGCTGCTGGGTTTTTTCCAGGTGCAGCGCCACGCGTTCCAACAGGGTTTCCAGGGCGCCTGCCTGCTCGCCCGCGGCAATCAGGTTGCAGTACAACGCATCGAAATGGCGCGGCTGTTTACGCAGTGCCGTGGCCAGGTTGCTGCCGCCGGCGATCTCCTGTTTCAAGCTTTTGACCAGCGCCTGCATGCGCCGGTTTTCGCAGCCCTCTGCGAGGATGTCGAGGGCTTGCAGCAGCGCAATTCCGGCTTTCAGCAGCGTCGCCAACTGTCGGGTGAAGAGGGCGATGTCGGCGGATTTGATCGGTGGGGCGAGGTCTGGAAAAACACGGGAGCGCTGGCGCACACGCTCGGGGCAGATGCCTTGTTGGCGCAGTTGCGCCTTGATCAGCGCAGGGTTGTGGCCGACGGTTTGCCCGGACACCCTGCGCCCTTTGCGGTTGATGCCTTCCCAGGCGTAGATCGTTGACGCGTTGTCCATGTCACTGTTCCGCATGCCGGTGGTGGAGAATTTATAGCGTAGTCAGGTGACGGATTCGGGCACGCGGGTGGTGCACGATAAAATGTCAGAATGTGCGTCTTGGATACGATTGGCCGCTCGCGGGTGAGTACACTGGCGCGGCTGCACACTACGGGGCGCAGGATGCGCCTTGTCATAGGTTCTATTCTGGAGAGTGAATGTGATGCGTCAGAAAGGCTTTACCCTGATCGAGTTGTTGATCGTCGTGGCAATCATTGGCATTTTGGCCACCATCGGCCTGCCGATGTACACCACGCACCAGGCCAAGGCCAAGTTCACGGCGGGGCTGGCGGAAATCACCGCGTTGAAAGCCGGTTACGAGGACATCTTCAATCAAGGCACCGTGCCGACCGTCCCCCTGATCGGTGGGACTAGCCCGACCGCCCACTGCAAGATCGATGTGGCGGGGGATGTGGCCACGGGCACTGGTTCCATCAGTTGCGAAATCCTCGACGCCCCGGCGCCGGTGCTGGGCAAGACCATCACGTTGACCCGTGATGCGACCAAGGGCTGGAAGTGTGTTACCAGCGCTGAAGCAAAATACGTTGCCAAGGGCTGTGGCGCCGACGGCGCCTAACGACCCAACCATCCACACGGACGTAGAGGTGGACGATGGCCTTTTCCATACGGCAGCGCGGTAACGTTTTCCTGGTGCTGGCGGTGTGCCTGCTGGTGCTGGGGATCTGTGTGCCGTTCGGCGGTCATGATCTTCAGCGCACGCTCCAGATTGCCCTGGCGCTGCTCGCGCTGCTGTATGGGTTGTCGGTCAACCACGGGCCGTGGCTGGATCGGCCCGCCGCCATAGGCCTGGCGCTGGTGATCGCGCTGGGGATGATTTCCTCGGGGCTGGCGCACCAACCGCTCTGGGCGTTCACCGAGGTGGCACTGTTTATCAGTTGCGGCCTGATTGCCGTGGCGTTTGCCGCGGTGCGCCGCGAGGGGGGGGAGCGCCTGGATCGTGTGCTGATCCTGATCGTGGTGCTGCTGTGCCTGGTCAAGTCGGCCCAGTACCTGTATGCCGGCATGCTGGCGTTTACCAGTGGCCAGCGCCTGCTGGACCCGGATCTGCTGCTGTCAGGCTTCTCCAACAAACGTTTCTACGGTCAATTTCAGACCTTCACGCTGCCGTTGCTGGCGCTTCCCTTGCTGTTGCCCACGCTCTCTCGCCCAGTGCGCGCTGCGGTGTTGGCGTTGCTGTGCGTATGGTGGTTGATCGCAATCAGCGGCGGTACGCGCGGTACTTGGCTGGGCCTGGGCACGGCAGGGGTGCTGCTGGCGGCGCTGGGGCCAGGAGGGCGGCGCTGGGTGGCCTGGCAACTGGCGGCGGCGGGCGGCGGGTTGCTGCTGTACTGGCTGCTGTTCACGGGGCTGGCGGGCTACTTGGGGATCGAGTTGTCCAGCGGTGCCGGCGATCGTCTCACCACGTCGCTGTCTGGGCGTGGGCCGATCTGGTGGCAGGCCTGGCATATGATCGTCGAGCGGCCTTGGCTGGGGTTCGGGCCGATGCAGTTTGCCGATATTCCCAACGTGATTGCGGCCCATCCCCATCAGGCGATTCTGCAATGGGCCAGCGAATGGGGTGTGCCATCAACCCTGGTTGTCATTGCGCTGGCCTGGCGTGGCGGTTGGGCCACGCTTGGCGTACTGCGTGAACGTGGGTTGTCGACCCAGCGTGTGGATTTGTTGCGTCTGTGCCTGTTCGCGGCCTTGGTCGCTGCGCTGGTGCAGTCGATGGTCGATGGGGTAATCGTGATGCCCATCTCGCAACTGTGGCTGGCACTGGTGGTGGGTTGGCTGCTGGCGCTGCATCCGCGAGTGCCGGGCGGTGCCGCGCTGCCGATGGTCGCGGGTGTATGGACGGTGCTGAGTGTCGTGGCCGTTGGTCTGCTGATATTTGTTGCTGCACGTGATGTACCGCACATCACGCAGGCGCAGCAGCGCTACATTGATGCGACCCATAACCACCTGCAGCCACGCTTCTGGGCCCAGGGGGTAATCGCGCTGCCACGTCCGTGAGTTGCCGGACACCCGATGCGGTGCTAGCTTTAGCCCACCGCCCGTGTAGCTCAGTTGGTAGAGCAGCGCACTCGTAACGCGAAGGTCGCAGGTTCGATTCCTGTCTCGGGCAAAAAGGCAGCACTGTTTTCAGATGATCCCAAGAATGGTTCTGAAGGCCAGACGAGCCGGTATTCACGCCCGCTCTTTTGTATCTGCGAGACCTTGATGACCCAGATGCATCCCCATTCCTCGATCTAAGAGAACGACATGACCACAACTGAAATGACCCAGGAAGTTCGGCACGCCAAAGCCCTCGACAAATACATCGAGGAGTCGCCGCAGCTTAAAGAAGAGATCAAGGATTTGAGCGCTGATGACCGGCGTGATCAGATCCAGTGGGCATTCGAGGATGAGGCCGAGAGCCAGGGCCTGCAGCCTTGGGAATTGACCCTCAAGTACACCTCGACACCGGAAGAGTTCGAAGAGGCACGCTTGGCATTGCACAAGGAGGCGGCCGAAGTGTTGGGCGTCGAATGGGAAGAATACTGCGAGATGAATAATCTGGTGGTCTGAGCCGAGCGTGTTGTGGCGAGGCGGCAAGCCTCCTCGCCACAACAGCAGGCTGGTGCCTGGCCTCAGATACTGAGGCGCATCGATAGATCCACCGCCTTCACGTCCTTGGTCATCGCGCCGATGGAGATGTAGTCCACACCGGTTTGCGCGATAGGCAGCAACGTACTTTCATTGATCCCGCCACTGGCCTCCAGCTTGGCCTTGCCGGCATTCAGACGAACGGCTTCACGCATATCGTCCAGGCTCAGTTCGTCGAGCATGATGATGTCGGCGCCTGCCGCCAGCGCTTCACGCAACTCTTCCAGGCTTTCCACTTCGATTTCCACCGGTTTGCCCGGGGCGATCTTGTGCGCGGCAGTAATGGCCTGGGCGATGCCACCACAGGCGGCGATATGGTTTTCCTTGATCAGGAACGCGTCATACAAACCGATGCGGTGGTTGTGGCAGCCGCCACAGGTGACTGCGTATTTCTGCGCCAGGCGCAGGCCAGGCAGGGTCTTGCGGGTGTCCAGCAGCTTGACCTGGGTGCTCGCGACAAAATCCGCCAGGAACCGGGCACGCGTCGCCACGCCTGACAGCAGTTGCAAGAAATTCAGTGCGCTGCGTTCGCCGCTGAGCAGCGAGCGTGCGGGGCCTTCGAGGTGGAACAGCGTCTGGTTGGGGCTGACACGCTCACCGTCGGCCACCTGCCAGTGCACCGCAACCCGTGGGTCCAGCTGGCGGAACACGGCATCTACCCAGGCTGTGCCGGCAATCACCGCCGCATCACGGGTAATGATGGTGGCCTTGGCCAGCCGCTCGGCCGGGATCAACTGCGCGGTGATGTCGCCGCTGCCGATGTCTTCGAGCAGCGCGCGGCGCACGTTGGCTTCGATTTCGGCGGTGAGGTCGGCAAGACGGAGATTCGGCATAACAGGCTCCACAAACAAAGTGTCCCGATTATAGGGGCAGTGTGCGCCCGAACCCAGAACCCACCGCTCAATTGCTGCCAAATGACAGAGTTCGCTGGCGCAACTGCCCCTCTTTGCAAGATAATCTCGCGCCTTGCAATTGGCGTCATAGCTTTGACGTCTTGGTGATGACTGGAATCGCGCAGCGCCCGCCCCATCATTCCCCAACAGACACCGCCGTATCAGGAGGCCAGGATGCACTATGACGGAAAGGTGGTGCCCATTAGCAAAGCACACACCACGCCATCGCCGCTCGCGCGCTTGCCGGTGGTGTTGCTGCAGGTTCGCGACAAGGCGGCGCAGCAGTTGCAGCAGGGCTTGCAGGAGTTGTTCGATAACGCCGACGACACCCTGTTCGAGATGGCCGACAAGGCGCGCAACAACCTCGATCACCACATTTTCTTTGAAGCCATGCGCGACCTGCGCCTCAAGCGCAAGAATTTCGAGCGTGTGTTCATGGAGCAGCTGTTCGCTGCCTTCGCCAACCTGGGCCTGGCCGGGCAGGGGGAGCGGCAGTTGGTGCCGGTGGTGTCCTACGACGCAGTGCCGGGCACGTCCAGCGATGAGTTGGAAAAAGCCGTGGCACTGGAGGCCATGCTGGGGCGGGTGCGACACCGCGACGGCCTGGCCCTGGGCCAACTGACGGCGCGCTTGAGCGCCTTGCTGGACAAGTGCCTGGATGAGCGCGAAAACCCGCTGGGGCCTGCGCTGTTATGTGAGTTCTTCCTGCGTGCGGGGCGCAGCCTTGGGGTGGAGATCCGCGTCAAGCTGATCATGCTCAAGCTGTTTGAAAAATACGTGCTCAGCGACGCCGACCAACTGTACGGCGAAGCCAACCGATTGCTGGTTGCCACCGGCGTATTGCCTGAGCTCAAGGCCGCACCGTCGCGGCGTCCCGGCGGGCGAACGGCCCGTGAGGGCTTGCGTGAAGACAGCGCACCGAACGCTGATCCGCCGCTCGATGAGAACGGCCAGCAAGCGTTTGCCGCCCTACAGGCATTGCTCAAGGCCGTGCGTGGCGGCGTGGCGCCCACCCTGGAAGCCAGCGCCGAACCACAACCGATCGCCACCCGCGACCTGTTGCGGCTGCTGTCCCATTTGCAGCAATACGTGCCTGCGTCAGAAACCGAAGATGATGTCGACCTGCGCAACCAGCTTGGGCAACTGCTGACCCGGGTCAGCGTCAAGAGTGGCAAGTCCCGGGTGGTGGAAGTTGCGGACGAAGACGTGATCAACCTGATCGCCATGTTGTTCGAGTTCATTCGCAAGGACTGCAATCTGCCGGACCCCTTCAAGGCGTTGATCGCGCGATTGCAGATCCCGCTGCTGAAAGTCGCGGTGCTGGATAAAAGCTTTTTCAGCCGCGCCAGCCATCCGGCGCGGCGGCTGCTCAATGAAATCGCTGCTGTTGCCCTGGGCTGGAGCCCTCGCGAAGATTATTCGCGGGACTACCTCTACCTGCGTATCGAGCAGGTAGTGCAGCGTCTGCTGAATGATTTTGTGGAAGACCCGGCGATTTTTTCCCAACTGCTCGTAGAGTTCACGGCGTTTACCGCCGATGAGCAACGTCGCAGCGAACTGGTCGAGCAACACACCCGCGATGCCGAAGACACGCGCGTACGCACCGACGCCGCCCGCCAGCGGGTGGCCGATGTGCTTAATCGTCGGCTGCTGGGCAAGACCTTGCCGCAAGCCGTGGTGCAATTCCTGCAACAGGCCTGGAGCCAGGTGCTGTTGCTGGCCAGCCTCAAGCATGGCGAGCAGTCGGTGCAGTGGCTGGCAGCGTTGCGCACCATGGACGATTTGATCTGGAGCGTGGGCCTGCAGGACGACACCGAGGCCGGGCGGCATCTGCTGGCGCGGCTGCCGGGATTGCTCAAGGCTCTGCGCGACGGCCTGACCAGCGCGGCGTTCGACCCGTTCAGCACCCGTGAATTCTTCATCCGCCTCCAAGCGTTGCACGTGCAGCCACTGGACGGCGTCGAAACCTTGAGCGTTGTGCGCGAGCCCTTTGTATTTAGTGCCGAGTTGCCCGACGCCGCCGAGGATTTGCCGAGTGACGATCCCGACCTGATCAACGCCTACCAGACGCGCATCGGTGACTGGATCGAGTTCCAGGACGGCGCGGACACCGTGCAGCGTTGCAAGCTGACGACGATCGTCGCGCCGGCCAATCGCTACGTGTTCATCAACCGCACCGGGCTCAAGGTGCTGGAGCAGCGTGTGGGGCAATTGGCGCTTGGATTCAAGCGTGGCACCTTGCGCAGGCTTGACGACGGGTTGCTGTTCGACCGGGCGCTGGCCTCGGTGCTGGGCCACCTGCGTCAACTCAATCGCGCCAAGGCATCGCAACCATAGGCTTGAACGCGGCATACTGGTCACACTTTGTCACGCTCAAGGACCCTGTATGCAGTTGGACCCCCTCAGCGGTTGGTGCAAGGGCATCCGTCATTGCCCTTCGCCCAACTTCAACGAGCGCCCTGTCGGCGAAATCTCGCTGTTGGTGGTGCATAACATCAGCCTGCCACCTGCGCAGTTTGCCACCGGCAAGGTGCAAGAGTTTTTCCAGAATCGCCTGGATGTCACGGAACATCCCTACTTTGAAGGGATTGCCGACCTGCGGGTATCTGCGCATTTTCTGATTGAGCGCGACGGCGCGGTGACGCAGTTTGTCGCGTGCGTCGACCGGGCCTGGCATGCCGGTGTCTCGTCGTTCGAAGGGCGTGAGACGTGCAATGACTTTTCCCTTGGCATCGAGTTGGAGGGCACGGATGACTTGCCGTACACCGACGCCCAATATGCGTCGCTGATCGACCTGACCCGCCAATTGCTGGCAGCGTATCCAGGCATCACCCGCCAACGTATTTGTGGTCATAGCGATATAGCGCCGGGGCGCAAGACCGATCCCGGCCCGGCTTTTGATTGGACGCGCTTTCGCAGCGCTTTGCAGGATGGAGGACACGCACAATGAGTTTCCTGGTATTGGTGCTGGCGGTGTGGATCGAGAAGTTCTCGGCCCTGCGCCAACGATTGCAGCGTGATGGCGGCTGGCTGCGCGAGCTGGCCAGGCTGGAATCGAGCCCGCGCATGGGCAAGCGGCCGTGGCTGATCCTGGCCGCGTTGGTGCTGTTGCCGGTGGCCTTGCTGGCATTGTTGCTGCTGGTGCTGGAACCAGTGGCCTACGGCCTGTTGGCGCTGCCGGTGCACTTGCTGGTGGTGATTTACAGCCTGGGGCGAGGCGATCTGTTGGCCGGGCTCGGGCCGTTTCGTGATGCCTGGCGGCGCGGTGATCTGCAAGCCGCCGAACACGTGGCCGAACGTGACCTGCAACTGGGCGCCGACAGTGGCGAGCAACTGCTTGAACGCGTGCAGGGCCACCTGCTGTGGCAGGCCTATCAGAGCTTTTTTGCGGTGATTTTCTGGTATTTCCTGCTGGGCCCGGTCGCCGCGTTGGCCTACCGCCTGTTGGCATTGGCCAACGAACACAGCAAGAACCCGCTGGTGGCCGAGCGCGCCGGGCAACTGCGTCATGCTTTTGACTGGTTGCCGGTGCGCTTGCTCGCGGCCAGCTTTGCCCTGGTGGGCAACTTCGTTGCCGTCAGCCGCGTGATGCTCCACGAACTACTGAGCTGGGACATCAGCGCCGCGCAACTGGTGGAAAAAGTCGGCCTGGTGGCCGCTGAAATCCCACCGCCGGTGGTGGGGGCCGACGGCATCAACAGCCTGGACCGCTTGTGGGAACTGCTGCTGCGCGCGGCGGTGCTGTGGTATGCCGGCTTCGCGATCTGGACCGTATTGCCATAAACCCTTGTGGGAGCCGGCTTGCTCCCACATTTGTTTTTGCCGCGCCAAACGCTCGTTAACCTTACGTTACAAAACTTCCTTTCAAATTGAGCTATACAGATGCTGGCGTTCTGCCGTCGCCCTGACCTCAATAAAAATAAAAGAAAGGGAGTTCACCCGTGAAGAGCTTGCTCTATCCCGCCGTTGCGCTGATGAATCGCTTGAGCTTCGGCATGAAGTTCAGCCTGATCAGCGTGCTGTTCCTGCTGCCTATGTTGGCCACCAACTATTATCTGGTGCGCGATTCCTGGCGCGAATTCCAGGGCACCCGCATCGAACTGCAAAGCCTGGATCTGCTCGGCAGCAGCCTGGCCCTGCGCCGCGACCTGGAAACCCTGAACAACCAGGTGCAAATCAACGCGACCCTTGGCCAATCCGGCAAGGCCGGTGACCTGGAGGGCAAGATCAGCGCGTTGGAGCAGAGTGTGCTGAGCCGCCTGCAAAGCCTCAACGCAATGACCACCGATCCCGAACAAATCGCCGCGTTTGACGGCAAGCGCGACGAGCTGATCGCGGCCTTCAAGGCCCAGCAACAGGAAACCTCGCTGCTGAGCAAAAGCGCGCTGATCGGCAAACTGCCCAACAAAGCGCAGATGCTCAGCCAGATCATCGCCAGCCAATCCGGCTTGAGCCGCGACCCCCAGGGCGATCTGCGCCAACTCAGCGAGCTGATCACCAGTGTCACCCCACAGGTCACCCAGACCCTGGGTGAAGGTCGGGCGATGGGGGCCTACTCCCTCGGCCAGGGCTTTCTCAATTCATCCTCGAGCACGCGCTTCGACGAACTGCTACAGCAGTTGGAAAAACTCCATGGCGAATACGCCTTGAAGCTGCAAGATGCCCTGGGCTCCAGCAAGGCCGCCCACGCCGCGCTCGACAGCCTGGCCACGGCCAGCAACGCCAGCCTCAAGCACGCCAGCGAGTTGTTTGAAGAGCAGGTGGTGATGGCCGAAACCCTCGACGCGCCGTGGCAGGGCTTCTATGACAGCGTCAGCCAGTTGATGGCCCAGACCTACCAGCTGGATGAGGCGACCCTGACGTTCCTCGGGCACCAATTGGAGCAACGCCTGGCGCAAAACCGCACGCATATGGTGGTGCTGGTCGCGGCGCTGACGGCGGTGTTTTTGCTGATCTTCTATTTATATGCGGGCTTCTACGCCTCCACCCGCACCACCCTGCGACGCCTCGGCGCGATGATGGACAAGGTGGCGGCCGGTGACATGACCGTCACCTTCGTTGCCCACAGCCGCGACGAACTCGGTGACCTCGGCCAGGTGTTCAACGGCACCGTGGCAAAAATCCATGACCTGATCGAGCGCGTCGGGCACACCGTCAGCCAGGTGGAGCACCAGGCCGGGCAAGTGGAAACGGTATCGGCCCAGAGCAACCAGGCGGTATCCGGCCAGCGTAGCCAGATCGAACAGGTGGCGACGGCGATGAACCAGATGTCGTCCACCGCCCAGGAAGTGGCGCGCAGTGCGGCGGCGGCGGTCAGCAGTGCCCATAGTGTCAACGATGAAACCGTCAGCGGCCGTGGCCTGGTGCAGTCCCAGCAGGGCAGCATCGCGCGCCTGGCCTCGGAGATCGACCAGTCGGTGCGGGTGATCAACCAACTGGCCACCGACAGCCAATCCATCAGCAGCGTGCTGGAAGTGATCAAAAGCATCGCCGAACAAACCAACCTGCTGGCGCTCAATGCCGCCATCGAGGCGGCGCGGGCCGGTGAACAGGGGCGCGGTTTTGCGGTGGTGGCCGATGAGGTACGCACCCTGGCGCGGCGTACCCAGCATTCCACCGAAGAAATCGAACAGATGATCAGCCGCTTGCACAGCGGTGTCGCCGCTGCGGTGAAAGCCATGGGCAGCAGCCATGAAATGGCGAATGGCACCGTGGAGCAGTCGGAAAAAGTCCAGCAGGCGCTGGAAAATATCCTAGGCGCCGTAGGAATGATCGTTGATCAGAACCAGCAGATTGCCGCCGCCGTGGAGCAACAGACCGCCGTCGCCCATGACATCGACCAGAACATCGTCGAAATCAATCGCGCCGGTGAACACGCGGCCCAGGGCGCTTATCAGACCGAAACCGCGAGCCGGCAACTGTCGATGCAGGTGATCGAGCTGAAGCAGCTGATCGGGGCGTTTCGTGTGTAAGGTCTTGGTGTAGGGTTTTTCTTTTTGGCGTGTGGTGTATGTCCTAATTTGCCTGAGGCTCTTTCCGTGGTGTGTGAATGGGCGAAACTTCACCTCTCTCACATTCAGGTTTTGGGGACGCACGGCGATGACCACTGCAGTCGGCATCAAAGGGCACTGCGCCCATTGTGACATCACGTTTGAACTCAAGCCTTGGCAGTTGAATGCCATCGCCATCAAGGAACCCTTCGACTGTCCGTATTGCCAGCGGGTCTTGCACCTGAGCTGCCCACGGCAGTTGCGCAAGCTCAGGACGCTGGACCATTGGGCGCTGGTCCACCCGGGCATGATGGTGCTGACCTGCATGGTGCTGATCGTGGCACTGGTGGCGGAGTGGGTCGGGCTGGTCAGCGTGATCGGGCAGCTCAATGTTTCGCTGGTGGTGGTGTTGGTGCATGGCCTGGCATTGCGTTATGCGCGCTACCGGCAGCGGTTGACCCTTAGCCTGGAAGCGGTCAGCCCGGTGCTACCAATGGAACAACTCGCACGCATTGCGTGTGCTCGCCTCAGCCAGCAATAAGGGGCTGATGCCCATCCGCTCGGCCAGGGCGTGGCAAATCTGGGGTAGATGCTCCGGGCTGTTGCGCTGGCCCGGATACATCACGGGCGCCATGTCCGGGGCATCGGTCTCCAGCACCACGCTGTCCAGCGGCAACTGTGCCAGTACCTTATGCATGCGCAGCGCCTGGGGCCAGGTGGCCGCGCCGCCCAGGCCCAGTTTGAAGCCCAGCTTGATGTACTCGCGGGCTTCCTCCCGGCTGCCGGCGAAGGCATGGATGATGCCGCCCCGTGGCAGGCGGATGCGCTTGAGGGTGGCGATCACCGCGGCATGGCTGCGACGTACGTGCAAAAGCGCCGGCAGCTGGAAGTCCACCGCCAGCTTGAGCTGGGCTTCAAACAGGCTTTGCTGGCGCTCGCGATCCAGTTGTTCGAGGAAGTAATCCAGGCCGATCTCGCCCACCGCACACAGTTGCCGATGGCCGTGCAGGCGCGTGAGCCAATCGCCCAGTTCGGTCAGGTCGGCGGGGCGGTGGTCATCGAGATACACCGGATGCAGGCCAAAGGCTGCGAACAGGCCTTCATCCTCCAGCACCAGATCCCACAACCGCTGCCAATTCTGCTGATACACCCCCAGCACCACCATGCGCCGCACGCCAAGTGCACGGCTGTGGGCGAGGACGGCGCGGCGATCGTTGTCGAACTCCGCGAAGTCCAGGTGGGTGTGGGTGTCGATCAGCTCCACGCTCAAGCCTCGCGGATACGCTGCTTGAACGTGCGGCCGATGGCGTGCACGCCCGGTTGGTACTGCTGCTCTTCAATCGCCGCCAGGGCCAGTTTCAGCGCGGTATCGGCGATCAATGGGTGTTGCTGGGCCATGGCGTTGACCGGCAGCGGCAGGAAGTCCAGCAGTTGCGTATCGCCAAAGGTGCCCAGGCGCAGCGGGCGCGACTTCAACGGGAAGTCATGCAGCGCGTCAAACACACCTTGCAGCAGCACGTAGGAGGTTGTTACCAGCGCGTCAGGCAAATGCCCCAGGCGTTGCAGTAATTGCTCCATCAGTTGTCGGCCACAGTCACGACTGAACGACTCGCCGTGTTCGACGATCACCTCGCCGCTGAAACCCTGCAGCGCTTCACGGAAGCCGGCGGCCCGCTCCTGGCTGATGCTCAGTTCGGGCCGCGCACCGATCAGTGCGATCTGCTTGGGCAGCGGTTGCAGCAGGCTGCCGGTCAGGTGCTGGCAGGCCCGGCGGTCGTCGCTGACCACCGAGCAGAAATCCGCAGCGTCCATCACCCGGTCGATGGCGATCACGGGTAGGCCCTTGGCTTGCAGTTCGCGGTAGCTGTCGTCGCCGGCTGGCAGGCAACTGGCGACAAACAGCGCATCGCAACGGCGGGCGCGAAACAGTTGCAGCAACTGGCGTTCGCTGTCGGCATCATCGTCGGAGCTGGCGATCAACAGTTGATAGCCACGCGCCCGTGCGCCTTGCTCCAGCAGCTTGGCGATGCGTGCGTAACTGGGGTTTTCCAGGTCGGGCAGGATAAAACCCAAGGTGCGCGTATGCCGACTGCGCAACCCGGCGGCCTGGGGGTTGGGCGTAAAGCCATGGGCGTCAACCACGGCCCGCACACGCTCGACGGTGGCGTTGCTGATCCGTTGTTGTGCGGCCTTGCCATTGATGACGTAGCTGGCGGTGGTCACGGACACACCGGCGAGACGTGCAATATCACTGAGTTTCAAACCGGGATTTCCTTGTTTTTTGGAGCGTGCCCCGACATTTTGTCCAATCGTAACCGATTACTGCACACGACCAATGTCCAAGCTCAAGTGCCGAGTGGTTCTTCAAGGATGCTCAATTAACGCGTAATCTGCCATAAATTCTAGATTAAACGTTTCAGCAGGCGTATTTTTACGATCTTCGCTACTGAGTGGCTACTGCCAATTGACTACTCAGTCAGCTATTTTGAAGCGCTATTACCCTGTTTATTCAAAACAATACCTAGTGCGTCCATCGCACTAACTAGGAGAACGGCATGCTTGAGCTCACCCACGAGCAGATTTCCATGGGCCAGGTGGCTGTGGATAAATCTGCAGCCTTGCACCTGCTCGCTGAAAAACTGGTGGCCGACGGCCTGGTCGCCGAGGGTTATCTCAGTGGCTTGCAAGCCCGTGAAGCCCAAGGCTCGACCTTTCTCGGCCAAGGTATTGCGATCCCCCACGGCACCCCCGAAACCCGCGACCAGGTGTTCGCCACCGGCGTGCGCCTGCTGCAGTTCCCCGAAGGGGTGGACTGGGGCGACGGCCAGATCGTCTACCTGGCGATTGGCATCGCGGCCAAATCCGATGAACACCTGCGCCTGTTGCAACTGCTGACCCGGGCCCTCGGTGAGACCGACCTCGGCCAGGCACTGCGCCGTGCCGGTACGGCGCAAGCCTTGCTCAAACTGCTGCAAGGCGCGCCCCAGGAACTGGCGCTGGACGCCCAGATGATCAGCCTGGGCGTGTCCGCCGACGATTTTGAAGAGCTGGTGTGGCGCGGCGCACGCCTGTTGCGCCAGGCCGATTGTGTGAGCAACGGTTTCGCCGCGGTGTTGCAGCAGGTCGATGCGCTGCCCCTGGGCGACGGCCTGTGGTGGCTGCACAGCGAGCAAACGGTCAAGCGTCCGGGCCTGGCGTTTGTCACCCCGGACAAACCGATGCGCTACCTCGGCCAGCCGCTCAACGGCCTGTTCTGCCTGGCCAGCCTCGGCGAAGCCCACCAAGCCTTGCTCGAGCGCCTGTGCGCCTTGCTGATCGAAGGTCGCGGCCAGGAGCTGGGCCGTGCCACCAGCAGCCGCGCCGTCCTCGAAGTCCTCGGCGGTGAACTGCCGCCAGACTGGCCCAACGCCCGCATCACCCTGGCCAACGCCCATGGCCTGCATGCCCGCCCGGCAAAGATCCTCGCGCAACTGGCGAAAAGTTTTGAAGGCGACATCCGCGTGCGCATCATTGATGGCCCCGTCGGCGCGGTGTCGGTCAAAAGCCTGAGCAAACTGCTGAGCCTCGGTGCTCGTCGCGGCCAGGTGCTGGAATTTGTTGCCGAGCCGACGATTGCCGGCGATGCGCTGCCGGCGTTGCTGGCGGCGGTCGAAGCGGGCCTCGGCGAAGAGGTTGAGCCGCTGCCGACCGTGCGCGCGCCACTGGCTGCTGTCGAGGTCGAACCGGTGCTCAGTGCGCCGTCCAGCGGCAGTCAGATCCAGGCCATCGCCGCCGCGCCGGGCATTGCCATCGGCCCGGCGCATATCCAGGTTCAGCAGGTGTTCGACTACCCGCTGCGCGGCGAATCTTCGGCCATCGAGCGCCAGCGCCTGCAAGATGCCCTGGCCGATGTGCGTCGCGACATTCAAGGCTTGATCGAGCGCAGCCAATCCAAGGCCATCCGCGAGATTTTCATCACCCACCAGGAAATGCTCGACGACCCGGAACTCACCGATGAAGTCGACACCCGCCTCAAGCAGGGCGAAAGCGCCGAAGCGGCGTGGATGAGCGTGATCGAAGCCGCCGCCAAACAGCAGGAGTCGCTGCAGGACGCCTTGCTCGCCGAGCGCGCCGCCGACCTGCGTGACATCGGCCGCCGTGTGCTGGCGCAACTGTGCGGCGTCGAAACCGCCAGGGAGCCGAACGAGCCCTACATTCTGGTGATGGACGAAGTCGGCCCCTCCGATGTGGCGCGGCTTGATCCGGCGCGCGTCGCCGGCATCCTCACTGCCCGTGGCGGCGCGACCGCCCACAGCGCCATCGTCGCCCGCGCCCTGGGGATTCCGGCGCTGGTCGGCGCCGGTGCTGGCGTGTTGCTGCTGGCCGCCGGCACGCCGCTGCTGTTGGATGGCCAGCGTGGTCGCCTGCATGTGGACGCCGACGCCGCCACCCTGCAACGTGCCACCGTCGAGCGCGACACCCGCGAACAACGCCTGCAAGCCGCCGCCGCCCAGCGCCATGAACCGGCACTGACCCGCGACGGCCACGCCGTGGAAGTGTTCGCCAACATCGGCGAAAGCGCCGGTGTGGCCAGCGCGGTGGAGCAGGGCGCCGAAGGCATTGGCCTGCTGCGCACCGAATTGATCTTCATGGCTCACCCGCAAGCACCGGACGAAGCCACCCAGGAAGCCGAATACCGCCGCGTACTCGACGGCCTCGGCGGGCGTCCGCTGGTGGTACGCACCCTTGATGTGGGCGGCGACAAACCGTTGCCGTACTGGCCGATTGCCGAAGAAGAAAACCCTTTCCTCGGCGTGCGCGGCATTCGCCTGACCTTGCAACGTCCGCAGATCATGGAAGCGCAACTCCGGGCACTGTTGCGTTCGGCCGACAACCGTCCACTGCGCATCATGTTCCCCATGGTCGGCAGCGTCGACGAATGGCGCGCCGCCCGCGACATGACCGAGCGCCTGCGCCTGGAAATCCCGGTGGCCGACCTGCAACTGGGGATCATGATCGAAGTGCCGTCCGCCGCCTTGCTCGCGCCGGTGCTGGCCAAGGAAGTCGACTTCTTCAGCGTCGGCACCAATGACCTGACCCAATACACCCTGGCCATCGATCGCGGCCACCCGACCCTGTCGGCCCAGGCCGATGGCCTGCACCCGGCGGTGCTGCAACTGATCGACATCACCGTGCGTGCGGCCCATGCCCATGGCAAATGGGTCGGCGTGTGCGGCGAGCTGGCGGCGGACCCGTTGGCGGTGCCAGTGCTGATCGGCCTGGGGGTGGATGAGTTGAGCGTTTCGGCGCGCAGCATTGCCGAAGTGAAGGCGCGGGTGCGTGAATTCAGTCTGAGCGAGGCCCAGGGCCTGGCGCAAAAAGCGCTTGCGGTGGGTTCGCCCGCCGAAGTGCGTGCCCTTGTGGAGGCCGTGTAAATGGCAAGGATTCTGACCCTGACGCTGAACCCGGCGTTGGACCTGACGGTGCGCCTGGCGCGCCTGGAACCGGGCGAAGTCAATCGCAGTGACAACGTGCTGACCCACGCCGCTGGCAAGGGCGTGAATGTGGCGCAGGTGTTGGCCGACCTGGGGCATTCGGTGAGCGTGGGCGGTTTCCTCGGCGAGGCAAATCCCCAGGCATTCAACGCCCTGATCGCCCGCCGTGGTTTTAGTGATGCGTTTATCCGCGTGGCGGGTGAAACCCGCAGCAATATCAAGATCGCCGAACAGGACGGCCGGATCACTGACATCAACGCACCGGGGCCGTTTGTGGATGAGCGGGCGCAAAAGGAACTGCTCAAGATGGTCGAGATTATCGGCCCTGAATTCGATGCGGTGGTGGTCGCTGGCAGTTTGCCGCGCGGTGTCAGCCCACAGTGGTTTCACGGTTTGCTGGTAACCCTGAAAAACCTCGGTTTGAAAGTTGCCCTCGACACCAGCGGCGAAGCGTTGCGCGCCGGTTTGCAGGCGGGCCCGTGGTTGGTCAAACCCAACACCGAGGAACTGGCCGAGGCGCTGGGCAACGCCAGCGATGCCATCAGCCAATTGCATCGATTGGGCGTGGAACACGTGGTGGTGTCCGATGGTGCGGCCGGTGTGAACTGGTACCGCCCTGGCACCGCGCTGCATGCCACGCCGCCCAAGGTCACTGTCGCCAGTACCGTGGGCGCGGGCGACTCGCTGCTCGCCGGGATGCTCCACGGTTTGCTCAGTGGCGACACACCCGAGCAGACCCTGCGCCGCGCCACGGCGATTGCCGCGATGGCGGTGACACAGATCGGTTTTGGCATCAGCGATGACGCGCAGCTGGCGCGTCTCGAAAGCGGCGTCGATGTACGCGCGCTGACAGAACAATAAGAGGGTTTGTCATGAAGTTAGCCATTGTTACTGCCTGCCCCAACGGCATGGTCACCAGTGTGCTGTGCGCCCGCTTGTTGGACGCCGCCGCGCAACGCCAGGGCTGGAGCACCAGCGTCGAAGTGGTCGACGTGCAGCGCCCGGAACGCCAGTTGTCCCAGGCGATCATCGACGATGCCGAGTGGGTGCTGCTGGTCAGCAGCGCGCCGGTGGACATGCAACGGTTCGTCGGCAAGCGTGTGTTCCAGAGCACGCCGGCCCAGGCGCTGGCGGATGTCGAGGCGGTGTTGCGCCGGGGTGCCGAAGAAGCGGTGGTGTATGTCGCCGCCGAACAGGCCACGCCGAATGCGCCGCGCATCGTCGCGGTCACCGCGTGCCCAACCGGCGTGGCCCACACGTTCATGGCCGCCGAGGCCTTGCAGCAAACCGCCAAGCGCCTGGGTTATGACCTGCAGGTCGAGACCCAAGGCTCGGTGGGCGCCCGCACGCCGTTGAGCCCGGAGGCCATCGCCAATGCCGATGTGGTGTTGTTGGCCGCCGACATCGAAGTCGCCACCGAGCGCTTCGCCGGCAAGAAGATCTACCGTTGCGGCACCGGCATTGCCCTCAAGCAGTCCGAGTCGATTCTGAACAAGGCCCTGGCCGAAGGCGTGGTGGAAAGCAGCGCCAGCGCGACGGTTGCCAAGTCGGAAAAGACCGGGGTGTACAAGCACCTGCTCACCGGCGTGTCGTTCATGTTGCCGATGGTGGTGGCGGGCGGGTTGTTGATCGCGTTGTCGTTTGTGTTCGGTATCCACGCGTTTGAACAGGAAGGCACGCTGGCTGCCGCGCTGAAAACCGTCGGCGACCGCGCCTTCATGCTGATGGTGCCGTTGCTCGCGGGCTACATCGCCTACTCGATTGCCGACCGTCCCGGCATCGCCCCCGGCATGATCGGCGGCCTGCTGGCAGGCACCTTGGGCGCCGGTTTTATCGGCGGGATTTTCGCCGGTTTCCTCGCGGGGTATTGCGTCAAGCTGATCACCCGTGCGGTGAAATTGCCCCAGAGCCTGGAGGCGCTCAAGCCGATCCTGATCATCCCGCTGCTGGCGAGCCTGTTCACCGGCCTGGCGATGATCTACCTGGTCGGCCCACCCGTGGCGCGCATGCTGGTGGGCCTGACCGATTTTCTCAGCACCATGGGCACTACCAATGCGGTGCTGCTGGGCATCCTGCTCGGCGGCATGATGTGTGTCGACTTGGGGGGGCCGATCAACAAGGCGGCGTATGCGTTTTCCGTCGGCCTGCTGGCCGCCCACAGCGGTGCACCGATGGCCGCGACCATGGCTGCCGGCATGGTGCCGCCGATTGGCATGGGCATCGCTACGTTCCTGGCGCGGCGCAAGTTTGCCCAGACCGAACGCGAGGCAGGCAAGGCGGCGATGATCCTGGGCATGTGCTTTATCTCTGAAGGCGCGATCCCGTTTGCCGCCAAGGACCCGCTGCGCGTGATCCCGGCGAGCATGGCCGGCGGCGCGTTGACCGGCGCGTTGTCGATGTATTTCGGCTGCGTACTGGCGGCGCCCCACGGTGGGTTGTTTGTGTTGATCATCCCGAATGCGATGAACCATGCGTTGCTGTATTTGCTGGCGATTGTGGCGGGGAGTGTGTTGACTGGGTTGGTGTATGCGGTGATCAAGCGGCCGGAAGTGGTCGAGTTGTCGGTCGCACCTGTTAAAGCCTGACGCAGTCTAAAACGGTGGGAGCGGGCTTGCTCGCGAAGGCGGTGGGTCAGTCAAAGATGTTCTAACTGACCCACCGCCTTCGCGAGCAAGCCCGCTCCCACCGTTTGATCTTCATTGATCGCAAGGCCTGTGTCATATCCGCTTCATCCCTGCATGTTTAAGTTGCCCTTTTGATATTCAAGAGGGCACCTGTATGAGCCACTTCGATCTCGGCCGTCGCCGCGTGATGCAAGCCGTCGGCGCCGGGTTATTGCTGCCGGGCCTGGCGCCGGCGGTGATCGCTTCGGTCAAGGACCGCCCGCAACTCACCGATGGCGTGCAGTCCGGCGACCTGCTTGGCGACCGGGCGATGATCTGGAGCCGCAGCGACCGCCCGGCACGGATGGTGGTGGAGTGGGACACCCGCAGCACGTTCGGCAACCCGCGCAAATCCATCTCGCCCCTGGCCGACCATCGCAGCGACTTTACCGCCCGCGTCGAACTCACCGGGCTGCCCGCCGACCAGGCGATCTTCTACCGCGTGCACTTCGAAGACGCCCAGACCGGTGTCGCCAGCGAACCCTGGTTCGGCCACCTGCGCAGCGTGCCGCAACAGCGGCGCGACATCCGTTTTGTATGGAGCGGCGATACCGTTGGCCAAGGCTTCGGCATCAACCCGGACATCGGCGGCATGCGCATCTATGAAGCCATGCGCCTGCGCCTGCCGGACTTCTTTATCCACAGCGGCGACACCATCTACGCCGACGGCCCGGTGCCCGCGCAGCTCGCGGTGGAGGGCGGACGCGTGTGGCGCAACATCACCAGCGAAGCCAAGAGCAAAGTCGCCGAGACCCTCGATGACTATCGCGGCAATTACCGCTACAACCTGCTGGATGAAAACGTGCGCCGCTTCAATGCCGAGGTGCCGCAGATCTGGCAGTGGGACGACCATGAGGTGGTGAACAACTGGTCGCCGAGCAAGCAGCTCGATGAGCGCTACCGGACCAAGGACATCAACACCTTGGTGAGCCGTGCCCGCCAGGCCTGGCTGGAATATTCGCCGATGCGCCGGCAGAGCGCCGACGGCGGCGGGCGGATTTATCGCAAGCTCGGCTACGGGCCGTTGCTGGATGTATTTGTACTGGACATGCGCAGCTATCGCGGGCCCAACGATGACAACCTGGGCGGCGAAAAAGCCTTCATGGGCCGTGAGCAATTGGACTGGCTCAAGCGCGAACTCAAGGCGTCCACGGCGCAGTGGAAAGTCATCGCTGCCGACATGCCGATTGGCCTGGGCGTGCCGGATGGTGAGGTCAGCCCGGGCGTGCCGCGCTGGGAGGCGATCGCCAACAATGACCCCGGCGCACCGCAAGGGCGTGAGCTGGAGATCGCCGAGTTACTCGGTTTTTTAAGGGCGCAGAAGGTGCGCAACCATGTGTGGCTGACCGCCGATGTGCACTACTGCGCGGCGCATCACTACCACCCGGACCGGGCGGCGTTCCAGGATTTCGAACCGTTCTGGGAGTTTGTTGCGGGGCCGCTGAATGCTGGCAGCTTTGGGCCCAATCCGTTGGATAAAACCTTTGGACCAGAAGTGGTGTTCGAGAAAGCACCACCGGCGCAGAACACTTCGCCGTTTGCCGGGTTCCAGTTTTTTGGCGAGGTGCAGATTGATGGGCAGACGGCGGAGTTGACGGTGATCTTGCGGGATCTGGATGGCGTGTCAGTGTTCCAGCAAAAACTCCAACCTGTCTGACTTGGAATGCAGTCAAAACCTGTGGGAGCTGGCTTGCCTGCGATAGCGGTCTATCAGTAGCAGATATGCAAGCTGACTCACCGCTATCGCAGGCAAGCCAGCTCCCACATTTTGATCTTTAGTGTCTGGCAGAGGTCAGTACACGTCGCGACGGTAACGGCCCTGTTCGATCAACCGCTCCACGGCGTCACTGCCCAGAATATCCGCCAGCGCCTGATCCACCCCGGCCGCCATGCCCTGCAAACTGCCGCACACATAAATCGCCGCACCCTCGGCCAGCCACTTGCGCAGCACATCCGCCGATTCGCGCAGGCGGTCCTGCACGTAGATCTTTTCCGCTTGATCGCGGGAAAACGCCAGGTCCAGCAGCGCCAGATCCCCACTCGCCAGCCAGCCTTGCAGCTCGTCCTGGCAGAAGTAGTCGTGGGCGATGTTGCGCTCGCCGAACAGCAGCCAGTTGCGCTGCTGGCCGTCGGCAATGCGTGCCTTGAGCAGGCTGCGCAGGCCGGCGAGGCCGGTGCCGTTGCCCAGCAGGATCAGCGGCACCGGCGCGTCGGGCAGGTGGAAGCCGCTGTTGCGGCGCAGGCGCAGGCTGATGGCCGAGCCGAGGGCGGCGTGTTCGGTGAGCCAGCCACTCGCCAAACCGAGGCTGCCGTCGGGGTGGCGTTCCTGGCGCACGATCAGCTCCAGCACGCCATCGCTGGCAATCGAAGCAATGGAGTATTCGCGCATGCCCAGTGGCACCAGCGCGTTGACCAGTGCCTGGGCGTGCAGGCCGACCAGATGGGCGCGATGGGTCGGCAGTTGGCGGGTGGCCAGGGCCTGATCGAGGGTGTGCGCGAGGTCGTCGATCAACACGCCGTCGCTGCCGCTCAGGCCGAGGCCTTCGAGGAAGTGTTCGATGGCCCACGGGCAATTGCGCGGCAGCACTTCCACCAGATCGCCTGCCTGCCAGGTCTGCGGCGACGGCGGGGTGAGGCCCAGCAGGTAGACGCTGGCGCCGACGCTGTCGCGGTTGAGTAGGGTGCGTTGGCTCAGGGTCCAGTTTTCGTACTGCGCCGTTGGCCAGGCGGTGGTGGGGGTGTGGCCGGTCAGTTCGCCGAGTTGCTGGTGCCAGTGGCGCAGGGCGGTGGTGTCGCCGCTGTCGACTTCAACCGGGGCGAACAGCGCGTTGCCGCCCTGATTGGTCAGCCAGAAATGCAGGCGCCGGGCGAACCCGCAGAAGTGTTCGTATTGCCGATCACCCAGGGCCAGCACCGAGTAGTTCAGGCCCTTGAGAGACAGGTCCTGGCCGAGCACGCTGCGCTCGAAACCACGGGCGCTGTCGGGCGCTTCACCGTCGCCGAAGGTGCTGACCACGAACAGCGCGTTTTCGGACTGACGCAGGTCGTCCTGGCTGACGCTGCCCAGGGGCTGCACCTTCACTGGCAGCCCGGCGGCCTGCAATTGGCCGGCGGTCTGCCAGGCCAGTTGCTCGGCGAACCCGCTCTGGCTGGCAAAGCCGATCAGCCATGCCGGGGCCTCGCTGCTGTTGGCGCCGAGGTCTTTGCGCGCATCACGCACCTGGCGTTTTTTGCGGCGACGGTCGAGGTACAGCAGCCAGCCGGTGATAAAGAACAACGGCATCAGCAGCGAGCTGACGGTGAGAATAATCCGCCCTGCCAGGCCGAAATAGCTGCCGGTATGCAGGGCGTAAACGCTGGTCAGCAGTTGGGAACCGAGGGTCTTGCTGGCGTAGCGGTCGTGGGATTTGACCTCGCCGCTGGCCGGGTCCAGGTTGATCTGGTTCAGCGCGCGGTCGTGGGGCGAGTCCTGCAGCAGGTAGTAGACAGTGGCCGGTTGCCCGGCAACGGCTGGCATGCGGATGTTGTAGGCGCTCAAGCCAGGACCGGCGCGACTGTAGATGCTGCTCCACAGCGCGTCGTAGTTGGCGATTGGCGCCGGGCCAGCGGGTGGTGGGCCGCGCTTGCGCATGCGTTCGTTCTGCGGCGCGTCGGAGAGCAGTTTGGTCAGGCCCTGGTTGTACCAGTCGTAGGACCAATACAGGCCGGTCAGCGCCGCCAGCAGGTAGGCCAGCAGGCACCACGTGCCAAATACCGAGTGCAGGTCCCAGTTGAAGCTGCGGCCCTTTTTGCGCCAGTCCAGCGTCAGCCATACCCGCCAGTTCGCCACTTGGCGCGGCCAGCGCAGGTACAGCCCGGACAGGCAGAAGAACACCAGGATCAGCGTGCACGCGCCGGTGATGTTGCGCCCGGTGTCGCCCATCACGAGGAAACGGTGAAATTGCAGCAGGAAGCCGAACACGTCCTGGCCGACGGCGTCGCCCATGTAGGCGCCGGTGTACGGATCGAAATAGCGCATCTGCCCGCGGCGCTCGCCCGGTGGCGGGGTGAAGAACACGCGTGCGGCATTGCCGCTATCGTTTTCCACCCAAAGCATGGAGACGGTCTTGCCTTCGGTGGCTTCGAGTTTGCGCACGAGTTCGGCGGGCGGCAGCACACCGGCTTCGCGTTTTTCCACGCTCAGTACCGTGGGGTTGAGCGCGCGCAGGATTTCATCCTGGAACGACACTGCAGCCCCGGTGATCCCCATCAAGGCCAGCACCAGCCCGGCGCTGATGCCGAAGAACCAGTGCAACTGGAACAGGGTTTTCTTCAACACGTCTGACCGCCTCGTCTATCTGGGTATGTAGGACACGGCGCGCATTATGCCGTGGCTTGTCGAGAAACATTCTGTTCAACACGCAAAAGCCCCACGCATCCGATGCGTGGGGCTTTGTGCTGCGTGAGGCTGTTGCTTAGAAGTGGAAGTTGGTGGACAGCAACGCCGTGCGCCCCGCCGCCTGGTTGGCGAAGTGCGAACCGTAGGCCTTGTCGTAGTAGGTCTTGTCGGTCAGGTTTTGCACGTTCAGTTGCAGGTCGACGTTCTTGGTCAGCTTGTAGCTGGCCATGGCGTCGTAGCGGGTGTAGGACGGTACGTAAACCGTGTTGCCCGCGTCGCCGTAAACATCGTCGACATAGAACGCACCGCCGCCGACGGTCAGTTTTGGGGTGATGGCGTAGGTGGTCCACAGGCTGAACGAGTTTTCCGGGGTGTTCGGCATCTGGTTGCCTTTGTTCGAACCCGCGGTGACGACGCCCTGACGGTTGCCGTTCTTGCCAGGATCAACCAGCTCGGCTTTCAGGTAGCTGTAGCCGGCGAACACTTGCCATTGCTCGGTGATCTTGCCGCTGGCTGTCAGTTCCAGGCCGTCGACGCGAGACTCACCGGCGGTTTGGTAGGTGTTGGAGTCCACCAGGATGCGGGTGTTTTTCTTCTCGGTACGGAACACCGCCGCCGACAGGGACAGGCGGTTGTGGAACAGGTCCCACTTGGTGCCCAGTTCGTAGTTGACGGTTTCTTCCGGCTTCATGTCGCTGGTGTTGATGCCGGTCGGGATCGCGTTGCTGTCGACGCCTTCACCGACCAGGCCGCCGGCCGGCGATGCCGAGGTGGCGTAGGAGGTGTAGATGCTGCCGTTTTCCAGCGGTTTCCAGACCAGGCCGGCCTGCCAGTTGAAGAATTGGCTGTCGTCCTTGACCTTGGTACGCCCGGTGGTGGCATTGGTGTTGGCTTCGGTGTCGAAGGTGTCGTAGCGCAGGCCAACGTTCAGCAGCCATTTCGGGTCCAGCTCGATGGTGTCGAACACGTAGGCGGCGCGGCTGGTGGCCTTGGTGTTGGTGCCCATGTAGTTGCGAGCGGTGGCGCCGGTCCAGGCGTCGTCCGGGTTCGGGTTGCCCAGGGAGGTGCAACTGCCGCCGCTGTTGCCGACCATGCCAGGCGTGCAACCGTTGGGCGTCGGGTTGGCGTTCGGCGTCACGGTGTAACCGCTGACGCGGGTTTCTTCACCCGTGAACTCCAGGCCGGTGGAGTAGCTGTGCTTGAAGCCCAGGGCCTGGAAGCTACCGAACAGGTCGGTCTGGTTGGTGGTGGTCGTGGTGGTGGAGACGCGGGTGTTGGCACGACGCCATACGGTGCCGTATTTGTTGACGTTGAGCTTGCTGTCGTCCGGCTGGGTGAGGATGTAGTCCTGGCCGGTGCTGCCATGACGCAGGGTGTTTTTCAGCGTCATGCTGTCGCTCAGATCGTGCTCGATGGAGATCGTGCTGATGTCGGCGCGGGTCTTGCGGAAGTCGCGATCCTTGAGGCCATAGAAGTTGCTGCTGTCGCCGCCGTCGGTGGGTTTGTCATGGCGATGGGTGGTGGCGCTTGCCGAGCCATAACCGTACGGAATGCCCGAATCCGGCAGGTCGTTGCTTTCCATGTGGTAGTAGCTGAGGTTGACGCGGGTCGGGGTGCCCAGGCCAAAGGTCAGCGACGGGGCCACGCCCCAACGGTCGTAGTTGACCGCGTCGCGGCCGGCGACGTTTTGTTCGTGGCTCATCAGGTTCAGGCGGAACGCGGCGCTGTCGTCGAGGAACTGGCGGTTGACGTCAAGCACATAGCGGCGGGTCTGGTCGGAGCCGTAGGTGAAGCCGCCGTTGGTGAAGTCCCGCGCTTGTGGGGTCTTGCTGACCAGATTGAGGCTGCCACCGGCCGAACCGCGACCGCCGAACGAGGAGTTCGGGCCTTTGCTGACTTCAATCGACTCAATGTCGAAGATCTCACGGCTCTGGCCGCCGGTGTCGCGCACGCCGTCGAGGTAGGTGTCGCCCTGGGCGTCGAAGCCACGGATGAATGGACGGTCGCCCTGGGGGTTGCCGCCCTCACCCGCGCCGAAGGTGATGCCCGGTACGGTGCGCAAGGCATCTTGCAGCGAGGTGGCGCCGGTGTCCTTGAGGACTTGCTGTGGCACTACGGTGACCGAACGCGGGGTGTCTACCAGCGGCGCGGTGTACTTCTGCGACGAGGCTTTTTCGACCTGGTAGGAGGTCTGGTCCTGTTCTTCGCCGGTGATGCTGGTGGCGCCCAGGGAGATGGTGTTGCGCTCGCCTTTTTGTTCAGTGTCTTCGGCCGCTTGCGCCAATTGGGCGGCAGAGCTGGCGGTAAGCGCGACGCCGATGGCCGAAGCCAGCAGGCGCGGTGAACTGGCAGGTGTTTTTATTGAAGTGCGCGACATGACGTGTCCTTTCCCCAAGGATGTGAGGCGGCGGAATATAGGGTGAACACGACTTTCTATCAATTGCGATATATTGCTAATTGCACTGAATTTACATTCTTTACACTTTTTGCTTACGGTTTTTACGATCTCATCCGTCCACGGCGTTTTACAGGCTTGATAAGAATCAATACCATTGGCGCCCCTCTGCATTCAGGTACTGCCCATGTTGCTGCACATCCCCGGCCTGTTCTCTCGCGAGGAAGTGCAGCGCATTCGCCAAGCCCTGGAAAGCACCGATTGGGCCGACGGTAAAATCACCGCCGGGCACCAGTCCGCCAAGGCCAAGCACAACCTGCAATTGCCCGAAGGCCACCCGCTGGCCAAGGAAATCGGCGCGGCGATGCTTGAGCGCTTGTGGAAAAACCCGCTATTTATGTCAGCGGCGTTACCGCACAAGGTCTTCCCGCCGCTGTTCAACTGCTACACCGCCGGCGGCAGTTTCGATTTCCATATCGACAACGCCGTGCGCCAGGCCCGGGGGAGTTTTGAACGGGTGCGTACCGACTTGTCGTCCACCTTGTTCTTCAGCGACCCGGAGGAATACGACGGCGGCGAGCTGGAGATCCAGGACACTTTCGGCCTGCAACGGGTAAAACTGCCGGCCGGCGACATGGTGCTGTACCCCGGTTCCAGCCTGCACAAAGTCAACGCCGTGACCCGTGGCGCGCGCTACGCCTCGTTTTTCTGGACCCAAAGCCTGGTGCGCGAAGACAGCCAGCGCACCCTGCTGTTTGAAATGGACGGCGCGATCCAGCAATTGACCGCCGATGTGCCCGACCATCCGGCGCTGATCCAGCTCACCGGCACTTATCACAACCTGTTGCGCCGCTGGGTCGAGGTCTGACATGGGCTTCTTGCTGCGTCGCGAAGAAGTGCTCAACGTCGAACAACTGCAATCGATGCTCGACGATTCCCCGGTACGCGCCGCCCAGGCGATCCTGATGGCGGCGAAAGAAGGCGTGGTGGATGCCCAGGCGCTGCTCGGGCAAATCCTGCTGGAAGGCCGTGGCATTGCGCGGGATGAAGCGCTGGCGCTGTGTTGGTTCCGGATCGCGGCCCAGGGCGGGCACCTGATGGCGCGCAATATGGCCGGGCGGTGTCTGGAACATGGTTGGGGCTGCGCGGTGGATGAAGAGGCAGCTGCGCGGGAATACCGCAAGGGCGCCGAGGCCGGGCTGGATTGGGCCCAATACAACTACGCCAATCTGCTGGCGACCGGGCGCGGTGTTGCAGAGGATCAATCGCAAGCGCTGAGCTTTTATCGCCGGGCAGCTGAGCAAGGCCACGCCAAGTCGATGAACCTGCTGGGGCGTTATCTGGAAGACGGCCGCTTCTGCGCACAGGATCTGGAGGCTGCCGTGGATTGGTATCGCCGTTCAGCCGAAGGCGGAGATTTTCGCGGGCAGTTCAGCTACGCGGCGGTGCTGGCGGACAGCGGCCAGGTCGATGCGGCGCTGGAGTGGTTGCGCAAGGCATTGGCGGGGGGCAATTTGAAGTTTTTACGCACGGCGTGCAAGGCATTGGCTGCGGCGGATGATGCGCAGATTCGCGCAATGGCCGAAGCATATGAGGCGCGTGCTACACAGCTGACTCTGTAAACACCGGCTGTGGCGAGGCAGGCATAACCGGAACACCTGTTACAACGCATCGATGAGCGCGTGCAAAAGGACCATCGCTACGCCTCGCGATCAGGCTTTTTGGCGACGGCGGCGTTGCGTGAGCTATCGGCTTAGCGGAAACAAAAAAGCCCATGACACGTCATGGGCTTTTTTCTTGCAGCTTGCGGCTAAAAACTAACCGCTGCTCTTAAACGTAGAAGGATTTCAGTGGCGGGAAACCATTGAACTCAACCGCGCTGTAGCTGGTGGTGTACGCACCGGTCGACAACCAGTACAAACGATCACCGATCGCCAGGTTCAGCGGCAGGCCGTACTTGTAGTTTTCGTACATGATGTCGGCGCTGTCGCAGGTAGGACCGGCGATGACCACTTCTTCCATCTCGCCTTTCTTCTCGGTCCAGATCGGGAACTTGATGGCTTCGTCCATGGTTTCGATCAGGCCGGAGAACTTGCCCACATCCGTGTACACCCAACGCTCGACGGCGGTACGGGATTTACGTGCAACCAGGACCACTTCGCTGACCAGGATACCGGCGTTGGCGATCAGCGAACGGCCCGGCTCCAGGATGATTTCCGGCAGGTCGTCGCCGAAATCTTCCTTGAGGAAGCGGATGATTTCTTCGGCGTAGGTTTCCAGGCTGTTGGTGCGGGTGATGTAGTTGGCCGGGAAGCCGCCGCCCATGTTGATCAGCTTGAGGTGAATGCCGTCTTCTTCTTTCAGGCGCTCGAAGATCACTTTGACCTTGGCGATCGCGGCGTCCCACACGCTGATGTCGCGCTGTTGCGAACCGACGTGGAACGAGATGCCGTAAGGCACCAGGCCCAGGTCACGGGCGAGGATCAGCAGGTCCATGGCCATGTCGGTCTGGCAGCCGAATTTGCGCGACAGAGGCCAGTCAGCCGTGGTCGAGCCTTCGG
The DNA here is from genome assembly GCF_057835125.1 of Pseudomonas sp. GL_117. Lineage (NCBI taxonomy): Bacteria > Pseudomonadati > Pseudomonadota > Gammaproteobacteria > Pseudomonadales > Pseudomonadaceae > Pseudomonas > Pseudomonas sp. GL_117. The sequence goes on from NZ_CM174418.1 coordinate 955,278, forward strand.
TGAGGATACGCACATACACTTTCGAGCCCGGCGCGGCCTTGGCGATGTTGCGCAGGTCGGCTTCGGAGTCGGTGGAGAACAGGCGCACGCCCTTCTCGTAGAAGTAGCGGATGTCCTTGGATTTCTTGATGGTGTTGCCGTAGCTGATACGGTCGGCGCTGACGCCACGGTCCATCACTTTATCCAGCTCGTAGATCGAGGCGATGTCGAAGCTCGAACCTTTCTCTTTGAGCAGGTCGATGATCTCGACGGCCGGGTTGGCCTTGACCGCGTAATAGACTTTGGCGAATTCGAAACCGGCGCGCAGGTCGTCGTAGGCCTGGCTGATCATCGCGGTGTCGATCACCACGAACGGGGTTTCTTGCTTGTCGGCGAACGCCTTCATTTTGTCAAATGTAGCGCGCGCGAAATAATCTTCGACCTGGATCGACATGCTGGGAACTCCTAAGGGCAAACTAGATTGATCAATGGGTGCAAATGAACGTCCTCCGTATCCCCACTTTGGTTCGCCTACTTCCCAAGGCATGTCGCCGAAAGCAAAAAGGCCATGGGATCTACCGCTTCCCTTGGCCTTGCTGTCTCGTCGTCAGTACTTGAGCCGGATGGATCGTTTCCAGCATGGACGTTCGGCGCGAACTTTAGGGCGTGAGGGGCTTGAGATCAACTAAAAATGTCGCGTTTTTGCACGCGTTCGTCGCGAGCACCCGTGCAGCTACTTATGTAACCGACAGGTGTGACGGAATGATGTTCCCCGGATGGGGCAAATTGGGGTGTTTCAGACCCAATAGAGATCCAATGTGGGAGCGGGCTTGCTCGCGAAAGCGGACTGTCAGTCACAGCAACTACAACTGACAGACCGCTTTCGCGAGCAAGCCCGCTCCCACAGTTTTGACCGAGTGGTGTCAGGTCAAGCCAGTACGGTTTCGGCAGGCGAAACGATACTGGTCTTGCCACCCCGGGACTTACCGGAACTCAAGTACTCGGCAATCGACTCCTGGGTCACTTCCCCAAGGAACACCCGCTCCGCATCCATCACCGGCAACCACGAGCGATTGAACTCGTACATGCGCGACAACAGGATGCGCAAATGTTCGTCATACGCCGCCGTGGCGTTGAACTCGCGCAGGTATTGGCCGCAAGTACCGCTCTGGCGGTGCAGGTCGCGACGTCGTACATACCCCAGTGCCTTGTTCTCGGCACAGGTCACCACCACGTAGCGGCGGTCGTGTTCGTCCATCAGCTCCAGCGCGTCGGCCACTGGGGTTTCCGGGCTCACCGACGGGGCGTTGTCCGCCGCGTCCTCGGCTTTGACCAGCAGCAGGCGCTTGAGAGTGCTGTCCTGGCCTACGAAGTTGCTGACAAATTCGTCGGCCGGGTGGGCGAGCAGGGTGTCCGGGTGGTCGATCTGCAACAGCTTGCCGGCGCGGAAGATGGCGATCTTGTCGCCCAGCTTGATGGCTTCGTCGATGTCGTGGCTGACCATGATCACGGTCTTGTTCAGCGCGCGCTGCATCTCGAAAAACTCGTTCTGGATCATCTCGCGGTTGATCGGGTCGACTGCGCCGAACGGCTCATCCATCAACAGCAACGGCGCATCGGCCGCCAGCGCACGGATCACGCCGATCCGCTGTTGCTGGCCGCCCGACAGTTCACGCGGGTAGCGGTGCAGGTACTGCTTGGGCTCCAGCTTGATCATGCTCATCAATTCGCGGGCGCGGTCGTGGCATTTCTGTTTGTCCCAGCCGAGCAGTTTCGGCACGACCACGATGTTTTCCTCGATGGTCATGTTGGGGAACAGGCCGATCTGCTGGATCACATAGCCGATGTTGCGACGCAGGGTCACTTCGTCGAGGTCGGTGGTGTCTTCGCCGTTGATCAGGATCTTGCCCGAGGTCGGCTTGATCAGGCGGTTGATCATTTTCAGCGTGGTGCTCTTGCCGCAACCCGAGGGGCCGAGGAATACACAAATTTCGCCTTCGTTGACGGTCAGGCTTACATCGTTCACGGCGGTGACAGTCTTGCCGTTGCTTTGGAAGGTCTTGGACAGGTTTTGAAGTTCGATCATTTGAGCAATCCTTTTGGAGTCAGCGAGCGTTGCAGCCATTGCAGAAGCAGGTCGGCGAAGATGGCCAGGAGACTGACCAGCACGGCGCCGACGATCAGCATCGACATGTCGCTGCGGCTGATGGAAGCCAGAATAAGTACACCCAGGCCACCGGCGCCGATGGTGGCGGCGATGGTCATGACACCGATGTTCATCACCACGGCGGTGCGCACACCGGCGAGGATCACCGGCACGGCAATGGGCAACTCGACCATGCGCAGGCGCTGGCCGAAGGTCATGCCGATGCCTTTGGCGGCCTCGCGAATGCCCGGTTCCACGCCCGTCAGGGCCAGGTAGGTGTTACGCATGATCGGCAGCAGGGAATAGAGGAACACGGCGGTGATCGCCGGCATTGGCCCCAGGCCCTGGCCGAATTTGGAGTAGAACGGCAGCAGCAGGCCGAACAGGGCGATGGACGGCACGGTCAGCAGCACCGTGGCGCTGGCTTGCAAGGGGCCTGCGAGGCTCGGAAAGCGCGTCATCAGGATGCCCAGGGGCACACCGATCAGGATCGCGAGGATCACGGCGACGCCGACCAGGGTGATGTGCTGCCAGGTCAGATGCAGGACTTGGGCCCAATCAAGATGGGAAAAGGCGTTCAGGAATTCCATGTCTTCTCCTCTTTAGTTGAGCGGATGCTGGCGCAGGAAATCGGCGGCAACAGTGGACGGGCTTTCGTGGTCGACATCGACCCGCGCATTCAACTGGCGCATGGTTTCATCGTCGAACAGTGCAGCGAGCGGTTTGAGGTCGGCGGCCAGTTGCGGGTGGGCGTCGAGATAAACCTGACGTACCACGGGCGCTGCGGTGTAGTCCGGGAAGTAGTGCTTGTCGTCCTCCAGCAGCTTCAATTTGAACGCGTTGAGGCGACCGTCGGTGGTGTAGACCAAACCGGCAAACACCTGGCCGTTACGCAGCGCGGTGTAGACCAGGCCGGCGTCCATTTGCCGGGTGTTCCTGCGGGTCAGGTTCATGTCGTACAGCTTGACCATGCCGGCCAGGCCGTCGGAGCGGTTGGCGAACTCAGTGTCCAGGGCCACCAGGCGATGGGCCTGGTCGTCGGCCGCCACGGCTTGGGTGAGGTCGCTGATGCTGTTGATCTCGGGGTGCTCGGCGGCCACTTTTTCTGGCAGTGCCAGGGCGTAGGTGTTGCTGAAGCGCGATGGGGAGAGCCAGACCAGGCCTTTTTTCGCGTCGAGTTCTTTCACTCGGGCGTAGGACTGTTCGCTGTCGAGCTTCTCGTCCACGTGGTTGTAGGCCACCAGCGACACGCCGGTGTATTCCCAGATCAGGTCCAGTTGTCCGCTTTCCTGGGCACTGCGCGCCAGGTTGCTGCCCAGGCCGCCGGTCACGCGGGTGTCGTAACCCTTGGTGCGCAGGTACTGGGAGGTGATTTCGGCAAGCAGGGTCTGTTCGGTGAACACCCGGGCGCCGATGCGGATGACCGGTTTTTCAGCGGCTTGCGCAATGCCGGCGAGCAGCAGGACGCAGCCTAATATCAAGCTAAGTTTTTTCATGTCGATTCCTTTGCCAAGCCTTAAGACGGACGCAACCCGCGTTCCAGCCAGAGGCGGCTGGCCATGGTCACCAGACCGTCAAGCAGCAATGCCAGCAACGCGGTGCACGCGGCGCCAAGCAGCAATTGCGGCTGATTGTTCAGGGCGATGCCAGGGAAGATCAGGCTGCCCAGGCTGTTGGCGCCAATCAGGAACGCCAGCGGTGCGGTACCGACGTTGATCGCCAGGGCCACGCGCACGCCGCCGATGATGATGGGCACGGCGTTGGGCAATTCCACGCGAAACAGCACCTGGCGCGGGGTCATGCCGATGCCCGTGGCAGCTTCTTTCAGGGAGCCCTGGACGTTTTTCAGGCCTTCGTACGTGTTGCGCACGATGGGCAGGAGGGAGGCGAGGAACAGCGCGAAGATCGCCGGGCCGCTGCCGATACCGAGGACGCCGAGGGCGATGGCCAGGACGGCCAGGGGCGGGACGGTGTTGCCGATGTTGAAGATCTGCATGAAGCGTTCTGCGCGCCCGACCATGTTCGGTCGGCTGAGCAGGATACCGGCGGGGATGCCCACAACAAGGGCGGCCAGCATGGAGACTAGAACGAGGATCAGGTGTGCTTGCAGGTAAAACAACAAATCGTCGCGGTACAGTTCGATCGTGTTGATGCCGATCCAGTGGACCAGCAGGGCCAGGAGCGCGACGACAACCGCACCTCCTATCAGCCCTTTGCCATAGCGAATAGCCACAGGCGGACTCCTTTTTTTCTTCTGTCGGCGAGCACATTCCTTCGTGGCATGCCATTCCTGGCTGTCGGCGAATGTGGTCGCGAAAAGCAGCTCGTCTATACCGGCAACGCGGTATCAATCCGAGCCATGAGCGCAGCCTCGTCAGGCTAACTTGCTGATTTATCAGCCCCTGTTCCGAGTGCGGTAGCAGGGGAGTGGACGTCTCGACCTTTTAAAAGGTTCCATACTTGGCAGCATTTAGCCACCCCCAATCGGGTGAACGGTGGTCCGGTGGCTGGGGTTTGCGCTATACTCGCCGCCCTTTTTTGACTCACCTGCCAGGCGATTTCCCATGACCCACCAGGCCGCCGAAGTCGCGAAACGCCGCACTTTCGCCATTATTTCCCACCCCGATGCCGGTAAAACCACCATCACCGAGAAGCTCTTGCTGATGGGCAAGGCAATCGCGGTGGCCGGCACGGTGAAATCCCGCAAATCCGACCGCCATGCCACCTCCGACTGGATGGAAATGGAAAAACAACGGGGTATTTCCATTACCACGTCGGTCATGCAGTTCCCGTATCGCGAGCACATGGTCAACCTGCTCGACACCCCGGGCCACGAAGACTTCTCCGAAGACACCTACCGCACCCTGACCGCCGTGGACTCGGCGCTGATGGTCCTCGACGGCGGTAAAGGCGTCGAGCCGCGCACCATCGCGCTGATGGACGTGTGCCGTCTGCGTGACACGCCGATCGTGAGCTTCATCAACAAACTCGACCGCGACATCCGCGACCCGATCGAGCTGTTGGATGAAATCGAAGCCGTCCTGAAGATCAAGGCCGCGCCGATCACCTGGCCGATTGGCTGCTACCGCGACTTCAAGGGTGTGTACCACCTGGCCGACGACTACATCATTGTCTACACCGCCGGCCACGGTCACGAGCGCACCGAAACCAAGATCATCGAGAAACTCGACTCGGACGAAGCCCGCGCCCATCTGGGTGACGAGTACGACCGTTTTGTCGACCAGTTGGAGCTGGTGCAGGGCGCTTGCCACGAGTTCAACCAGCAGGAATTCCTCGACGGCCAGCTGACCCCGGTGTTCTTCGGTACGGCCCTGGGCAACTTCGGTGTCGACCACGTACTCGACGCGGTTGTCGACTGGGCGCCGAAGCCGTTGGCCCGTGTTGCCAACGAGCGCACCGTGGAGCCTGTGGAAGAGAAGTTCACCGGCTTTGTGTTCAAGATCCAGGCGAACATGGACCCCAAGCACCGCGACCGCATCGCCTTTATGCGCATCTGCTCCGGCAAATACGAAAAAGGCATGAAAATGCGCCACGTGCGTACCGGCAAGGACGTGCGCATCGGCGACGCCCTGACGTTCTTCTCCTCCGAGCGTGAACAGCTCGAAGAAGCCTACGCCGGCGACATCATCGGCCTGCACAACCACGGCACCATCCAGATCGGCGACACCTTCACCGAAGGCGAAGCGCTGGGCTTCACCGGTATCCCGCACTTCGCCCCGGAACTGTTCCGTCGCGTACGCCTGCGCGACCCGCTCAAATCCAAGCAACTGCGCCAGGGCCTGCAGCAGCTCGCGGAAGAGGGCGCCACCCAGGTGTTCTTCCCGGAGCGCAGCAACGACATCATCCTTGGCGCCGTCGGTGTGCTGCAGTTCGATGTGGTGGCCAGCCGCTTGAAAGAGGAATACAAGGTTGAGTGCTCGTATGAGCCGATCACCGTGTACTCCGCGCGCTGGATCGATTGCAGCGATAAGAAGAAGTTGGAAGAGTTCTCCAACAAGGCCGTGGAAAACCTCGCGGTGGACGGCGGTGGGCACCTGACCTACCTGGCCCCGACCCGGGTCAACCTGGCGCTGATGGAAGAGCGCTGGCCGGATGTGAAATTCCGCGCGACCCGCGAGCACCATTAAGGGCTGAGCGGTAAAAAAGGGTGAAGCTGTGATGGCTTCACCCTTTTTCATGCCCACACAAAACCAACGGTGGGAATGGGCTTGTGTGGGAGCGGGCTTGCTCGCGAATGCGGTGTGCCATTCACAGAATATGCTGGCTGATCCACCGTCTTCGCGAGCAAGCCCGCTCCCACAGTTTTGATCTTCACAAGGCTTGGGATTGGCGAGAACCGTACATCGGGTCTAGTTTCTACCCAAAGATTGAGAAGGTGACCCCTGTGCCTAGTGTTAAACACGCCATCCCTCTGATATTGCTCGCCGGCCTGGCGCTACCCACCGCACACGCCCAGGCCGACGCCGGAACGCCCCAGTGGAAAGACACCGGCCCCGTCACCAAGCGCAAGCAACAAGAGGTCAACTCCGGCAGCTGGCAGCCCCAGGCCCAGCCCGCGCCCAAGGAAGACGCCGAAAACCCCTATAACGAAGGGGAAGACAGCGAAACCTACGATGACGGCGATACCTGACAGGCGATTGGCGTAAACCTCGGATCGCAACTAGCTTGAATCACAGCGCCAGTTGAACGCTGGCGCACGTGACTCACTGACTGGACGGAAATCGACCATGACTACCTTTCAACGTTTAGTGCTGCTGCTGAAAGTGCTGGTGCTGTTAACGCTGGGTACCACCACCGCATGGGCCAATACCGCGGTGCAAAGCCAGGCGCCCGGGTTTGTGGCGGCGAAGCACTTGCAGCTGGCCCAGAGCGAATCGGAAGCCGGTGACAAAGGCCAAGGCGGCTCCGAGGATGACGACGACCAACAAGCCCCACCGGATGACGATGACAGCGAAGGCGACAGCGATACCTGAGTCGAGACGAAAAAAAGCCCCACCTGCCGGACTGATGCGCAATCCGACGGGTGGGGCGGTAGAACTCCTGTCATGCCCTGGGCTTAATCAGCCCAGGGCATTTTTGTTGCGATCTCACGCCACGAATTGCTCCGCGTAGTGGCAGGCCACCTGGCGGTTATCCAAGGCCCGCAGTTGCGGCTCCTCGCTGCTGCAGCGTGCGGTCGCGTACGGGCAACGCTTGTGGAACGCGCAGCCCGGCGGCGGGTTCAGCGGGTTGGGCAGTTCGCCGACGATCTTGATCTTCGGCTTGTTCGGGTCCGGGTGGATGGTCGGGGTGGCCGACAGCAGCGCTTGGGTGTAGGGGTGCAAGGGGCGCGCGTAGATGTCTTCCTTGGGGCCGACTTCCACCGGGCGGCCGAGGTACATCACCATCACGTCATCGGCAACGTGCTGCACCACCGCGAGGTTGTGGGAAATGAACACGTAGGCGGTGTTGAATTCCTGCTGCAGATCCATGAACAGGTTGAGCACCTGGGCCTGGATCGACACGTCCAGTGCGGAAGTCGGTTCATCCGCCACCAGCACCTTCGGTTGCAGCATCATCGCCCGGGCCAGGGCGATGCGCTGGCGCTGGCCGCCAGAGAACATGTGCGGGTAGCGCTGATAGTGCTCAGGGCGCAGGCCCACTTGCTTCATCATCGCCTGCACTTTTTCGCGGTGTTCGGCGGCGGACAGGTTGGTGTTGATCAGCAGCGGCTCGCCCAGTTGATCGCCGACTTTCTGCCGTGGGTTCAACGACGCGTACGGACTCTGGAATACCATCTGCACGTCTTTGCGCAATTGCTTGCGCTGGGCCTTGTCGGCGCCGGCGACTTCCTGGCCGGCGATTTTCAGCGAGCCTGAAGACGGTTCCTCAATCAGCGTGAGTGCACGGGCCAGGGTGGATTTGCCGCAACCCGACTCGCCCACTACGGCGAGGGTCTTGCCGGCTTCCAGCTCGAAGGACACGCCATTGAGTGCGCGCACCAACGCGTGGCCCTTGAACAGGCCACGGGACACTTCGTAGTGACGGGTAAGGTCGCGGGCGGTAAGAACGACGGCCATTACGCCACCTCCTGGTTCAAGGGGTAGAAGCAGCGCGCAAGGCTGTTGGTTTTCGGGTCCAGCCCAGGTCGCTGGGCGCGGCAGGCGTCCTGCACATACGGGCAGCGCGGCGACAGCAGGCAGCCCTGCGGACGGTCATAACGACCGGGCACGATACCCGGCAGCGTGGCCAGGCGCGTGGCACCGAGGCTGTGCTCGGGGATCGCCTTGAGCAGCGCTTCGCTGTACGGGTGCGCCGGGATGTCGAACAACTGCGGCACCTGGCCGACCTCTACAGCCTGGCCGGCGTACATCACGCACACGCGCTGGGCGGTTTCAGCCACCACCGCGAGGTCGTGGGTGATCAGCACCAGGCCCATGTTCTGCTCTTTCTGCAGGGCCAGCAGCAGCTCCATGATCTGTGCCTGGATCGTTACGTCCAGCGCCGTGGTCGGTTCGTCCGCGATCAGCAGTTTCGGCTCGCCGGCAATTGCCATGGCGATAGCCACACGCTGGCTCATACCGCCGGACAGTTGGTGCGGGTAGGCATCCATACGGCTGGCAGCACCCGGGATTTCAACCTTTTCCAACAGCTCGATGGCACGCTTGCGCGCTTGCTTGCCGGACATTTTCAGGTGCAGGCGCAGCACTTCTTCGATCTGGAAACCCACGGTGTAGCTGGGGTTCAGCGCGGTCATCGGGTCCTGGAACACCATCGCCAGGTCTTTGCCGACGATCTGGCGGCGTTGGCGGTTGCTCAGCTTGAGCATGTCCTTGCCGTCGAAGTTCAGGGCGTCGGCGGTGACGATGCCGGGGTGCTCGATCAGGCCCATCAGCGCCATCATGGTCACGGATTTACCCGAACCCGACTCGCCAACGATGGCCAGTACCTCGCCTTTATCGACGGAAATGTCGAGGCCATCGACCACCGGCACGGCGGTCTTGTCGCCGAAGCGCACATTGAGATTCTTGATTTCTAACAGTGACATGGGAATCTCCTCAGGCGGCGTTCTTGAGTTTCGGGTCCAGCGCATCGCGCAGGCCGTCGCCCATCAAGTTGATTGCCAGCACGCTGAGCAAAATGGTCAGGCCCGGCAGGCTTACCACCCACCAAGCGCGTTCGATGTAGTCACGGGCCGAAGCCAGCATGGTGCCCCACTCCGGGGTTGGCGGTTGTACGCCAAGGCCAAGGAAGCCCAGCGCCGCAGCGTCGAGGATCGCCGACGAGAAGCTCAAGGTGGCCTGCACGATCAGCGGCGCCATGCAGTTGGGCAGCACGGTGATGAACATCAGGCGTGGCAGGCCGGCGCCAGCGAGGCGCGCAGCGGTCACGTAGTCACGGTTGAGTTCGCCCATCACCGCGGCGCGGGTCAGACGCACATAGGACGGCAGCGAGACGATGGCGATGGCAATCACGGTGTTGATCAGGCCAGGGCCGAGGATCGCGACGATGGCCACGGCCAGCAGCAGCGACGGCAGGGCCAGCATGATGTCCATCAAGCGCATGATGGTCGGGCCGAGCAAGCGCGGGAAGAACCCGGCGAACAGGCCCAGCAGGATGCCCGGGATCAGCGACATCACCACCGACGACAGACCGATCAGCAACGACAGGCGTGAGCCCTGGATCAGGCGCGAGAGCAGGTCACGGCCGAGTTCGTCGGTGCCGAGCAGGAACTGGATCTGCCCGCCTTCCAGCCACGCCGGCGGGGTCAGCAGGAAGTCGCGGTATTGCTCGCTCGGGTTATGCGGCGCGACCCAGGGGGCAAAGATCGCGCAGAACACGATCAGCAACATGAACGCCAGGCCGGCAACCGCGCCTTTGTTCTTGGAAAAGGCTTGCCAGAATTCTTTGTACGGGGACGGATACAGCAGGCTTTGATCGACTGCTGACACGGGAGTAGGTGTGGTCATGGTCTTGATCTCAGCGCTGGTGACGGATGCGTGGGTTGGCGAAGCCGTAGAGGATGTCCACCACGAAGTTCACCAGGATCACCAGGCAGGCGATCAGCAGGATGCCGTTTTGCACCACCGGGTAGTCCCGTGCGCCAATGGCTTCGATCAGCCATTTGCCGATGCCGGGCCACGAGAAGATGGTTTCGGTCAGGACCGCACCGGCCAGCAGCGTGCCGACTTGCAGGCCGACCACGGTGAGTACCGGGATCAGCGCGTTGCGCAAGCCGTGGACGAATACCACGCGCGCCGGCGACAGGCCCTTGGCCTTGGCGGTGCGGATGTAGTCTTCACGCAGCACTTCGAGCATCGACGAACGGGTCATCCGCGCAATCACCGCCAGCGGGATGGTGCCAAGCACGATGGCTGGCAGGATCAGGTGGTGCAGCGCGTCCCAGAAAGCGTCCGGCTCGTCAGCCAGCAGGGTGTCGATCAGCATGAAGCCGGTGCGCGGCTCGATGTCGTAGAGCAGGTCGATCCGCCCGGACACCGGGGTCCAGCCCAGGCTCACCGAGAAGAACATGATCAGGATCAGGCCCCACCAGAAGATCGGCATCGAATAGCCCGCGAGGGAGATGCCCATCACCCCGTGGTCGAACAGCGATCCTCGCTTCAAGGCCGCGATCACCCCGGCCAACAGGCCCAGGATACCGGCGAACAGCAGGGCGGCCATGGACAGTTCCAGGGTCGCCGGGAAGAGGGCGGTGAATTCAGTCCACACGCTGGTGCGGGTACGCAGGGATTCGCCGAGGTCGCCCTGGGCGAGCTTGCCAACGTAATCCAGGTATTGCGCATACAGCGGCTTGTTAAGGCCGAGGCGTTCCATTGCCTGTGCGTGCATCTCGGGGTCGACGCGCCGCTCGCCCATCATGACTTCGACGGGGTCGCCAGGGATCATGCGAATCAACGCAAACGTGAGCAACGTTATGCCGAAAAACGTGGGGATCAATAACCCCAGTCGGCGGGCAATAAAACTAAACATCTTGTCGTGTACCTCAATCAGCCGGTTAGGCAGGTCCGGCACCGTCAATAGCGACGGCGCCGAGCGTTTTTCTTATTTACTTCACCTGGGTGGTGGCGAAGTTATTGGTCGTCAGAGGACTTTGGATATAACCCTCGACGTTCTTGCGCATGGCGGTGAACATTTTCGGGTAAGCCATGGGAATCCACGGTTGGTCCTTGCCGAAAACGTCCAGTGCTTGTTCATAGAGTGCTGCGCGCTGGGTCGGTTCAGCATCGGCGCGGGCCTTGTCGATCAAGTCTTGAAACTCTTTGTTACACCAACGGGCGTAGTTTTCGCCGTTTTTGGCTGCATCGCAACTCAGGTTCGGCGTGAGGAAGTTATCCGGGTCGCCGTTATCCCCCGCCCAGCCGGCGGACACCATGTCGTGCTCGCCATTTTTAGCGCGTTTGAGCATTTCGCCCCATTCCATAACTTTGATATTCACTTTCAGGCCAATCTGCGCGAGATCTGCCTGCATGCGCTGGGCGCCGAGCATCGGGTTGGGGTTGGTCGGGCCGCCACCGTTACGGGTGAACAGGGTGAACTCAGTGCCTTCCGGCACACCGGCTTCCTTGAGCAGGGCACGTGCCTTGTCCAGGTCGCGGGGTGGGTTTTTCAGCTTGTCGCTGAAACCCAGCAGGGTGGGTGGATACGGACCGGTGGCATCGACGGCATTGCCTTTGCCATACAGGGATTCGTTGTAGCCCTTCTTATCGAACGCGATGTTGATCGCATGACGCACCCGCGCGTCGCTCATGTACTTGTGGGTGGTGTTCAGCGCGGTGTAGGCGGTGGTCATCGCCGCCAGCTCCGCCACCTTCAGGTTCGGGTCGGCCTTCATGCTTGGCACGTCATCCGGTTTCGGATACAGCGCGACCTGGCACTCGTTGGCCTTGAGCTTCTGCAGGCGCACGTTGTTGTCGGTGGTGATCGCCAGGATCAGCGGATCGGCCGGCGGCTTGCCACGGAAGTAGTCCGGGTTGGCCTTGAAGCGCACCTGGGCGTCTTTTTGATAGCGGGTGAAGATAAACGGGCCGGTGCCGATCGGCTTGGCATTCAGGTCATCGGTCTTGCCGGACTTGAGCAACTGGTCGGCGTATTCGGCGGAGTGAATCGAGGAGAACGCCATGGCCAGGTCGGCCAGAAAGGGGGCTTCAGGACGGGTCAGGGTAAAGACGACAGTATGATCGTCGATCTTTTCTACGCTCTTGAGCAGTTCCTTGAAGCCCATGCTTTCGAAGTACGGGTAGCCCACGTTGGACTTTTTATGCCACGGATGATTCGGGTCCAGCTGGCGCTGGAAGCTCCAAAGCACGTCGTCGGCGTTCATGTTGCGCGTGGGTTTGAAGTAGTCGGTGGTGTGGAACTTGATGTCGTCACGCAGATGAAAGGTGTAGGTCAGGCCATCGGCGCTGATCTCGGGCAGGGCCTTGGCCAGCGCGGGGATCACTTCGGTGGTGCCGGGCTTGAAGTCCACCAGGCGGTTGAACATGGTTTCGGCGGCGGCGTCAGCGGTCACGGCCGTGGTGTACAGGACCGGGTCGAAACCTTCCGGGCTGGCTTCGGTGCAGACCACCAGCGGTTTGGCCGAAATGCCGATGGCCACGCTCAACAACGCGGCAGCCATGGCGGCTTGGAGTGGGAGCATTTTCATTCAGAGCCCTCTGCAATCGGTGGGACCAGACAAGCGTAGACGGCAGGCTCGTCCTGAGCCTGCCGTCTACCTGGCGCTAATTAAAGAATGTTGAACGGGATGGTGGTGACCAGGCGGAACTCTTTGATGTTGCCGTCAGCTTGTTGGGCGCTGGCTCGGTGAGTCACGTAGGTGCCACGGATCGTAGTGGCCTTGAGCGGGCCGCTCTGAATTGCGTAGGAAGTACCAACGCCGTATTCCTGGTGTTTCTCGCCGTCCATCAGGCGCAGGTCGCTACGCGATGCGCCGGCTTCGCCGTAGGCGGTGCCGTTGTAGTGAGTACCGTCGATGCCCCAACCGCGAGCCGAGTACACGTTGAACTTCAGGCCTGGCACGCCGTATTCGGCCATGTTGATGGCATAGGCGATCTGGAAAGACTTCTCGTTCGGGCTGTTGAAGTCCGAAGTCAGGGAGTTTGCCAGGTAGATGCCGTTGGTTTCGTGCAGGTAGTCGAAGTACTCGTCACCGTTCACTTCCTGGTACGAGAAAGTCAGGCTGTGGGCCTGGTGGGTCAAGCCCAGGGACAACGAGTAAGTGTCGTTGTCGATGTTGCCCATCTTCTTGCTGCCGGTGTCGGTGGTCTTGTAGTAGTTCAGACCGGTGGTCAGTGCCAGGGTTTGAGCATCACCCAGTTCGTGGGTTGCGCCGAAGTAGTACTGGTTCCAGAAGTCTTCGACGTTGGCGGCGAACACGCTGGTTTTCAGGCTCTTGAACGGCTGGTAGTTGAAGCCCAGGGTCTTGACCTTGTCGGTTTCCTGGCCATTGCCGTATTCGGAGCGGAATTTCGACAGGCTCTGCTCGGTACGCGGCGAAACGCGGTCGAAGATGCCGCCCTGGAACGACAGGTTGCTGAACTCTTCGCTGTTGAAGCTCACACCTTCAAAGCTCGAAGGCAGCGCACGGTTGCCGATGGTGTCGACGATACCGGTGCTGAAGTTCTGGCGACCGGCGGTCAAGGTGGTGTTGGAAACACGGAACTTGACGTTGGCCAGGCCCAGTTTGCTCCACTGACCTACAGCGTCGCCGCCGGAATCCGCCAGGGTACGGTTGGAACCGCCGGCGATATCTTTGCGGTCGCGGTCGAGGGCGATGAAGTTGTAGGCAGCGACTTCAGTGCTGACCCCGACAGTGCCTTGGGTGAAGCCCGAGGTGTAGTTGAGGATGGTGCCCTGGGCCCAGTTGATACGGCGCGAGATCGGCGTCTTCACGCCGTCTTTGCGATAGCTGAAGCGGTCGTTGCGAAACTTCATTTCGTTCGCATACCAGTTGCGAGTGGTACCGCCCAGGCTTTGACCATCGATAAAGCCTTTGGCCTCGCTTTGGGCGCTGGTGCCGGCCAGTGTGGTCGGCACGAAATCCTGGCTGGCGGGTTCCGCGTAGGCGGTCGCCGTGATGCTGCTGATGGCCAGGGCCAGAAGCGCTTTGCTGCTCAGTTTCATGTGTGAAGCTCCTTTGGTTCTCTTTTTTATGCCGGCCTTATCAGGTGAACCGGCTATTGGGTGTAACTCGTTCAAGCTGTTGCAAACGTTTGCCGTAGGAAATTTCCTGAAAATTGGCTGCACGTTTGCTGGAGAGCCAGTTTGGCTCTCCATCATCCGGTTATGTTTTTATGGGGTAATGCTGACGCCCGAGAACACGTTGCGGCCGAAGGGGCTCACTTGGAAACCTTCGACTTTGGCGCTTAATGGCTGGTTGACCGTCGAGTGGGCGACCGGCGTGATCGGCACCTGCGCTTTAAGCAGTTGCTGCGCCTGTTTGTACAGAACAGTCCGTTGTTCGCGGTCGGTCACGACCTTGGCTTGCTTGATCAGCTTGTCGTACGCCGGGTCACACCACATGGAGTAGTTGTTCCCGCCGATGGCGTCGCAGCTGTACAGGGTGCCCAGCCAGTTGTCCGGGTCACCGTTGTCGCCGGTCCAGCCGATCAGGCTCACATCGTGCTCACCGTTCTTGGTGCGCTTGATGTATTCGCCCCACTCGTAGCTGACGATCTTCACTTTCAGGCCGATCTTGGCCCAATCGTTCTGCAGCATTTCCGCCATCAGCTTGGCGTTGGGGTTGTAGGGGCGTTGCACCGGCATCGCCCACAGGGTGATTTCGGTGCCTTCCTTCACGCCGGCAGCCTTGAGCAGTTCCTTGGCTTTTTCCGGGTTGTAGGCGGCGTCCTTGATGCTGTCGTCGTAGGACCATTGCGTCGGCGGCATGGCGTTGACCGCCAGTTGCCCCGCGCCCTGGTACACGGCGTTCAGAATGCTCTGCTTGTTCACCGCCATGTCCAGCGCCTGGCGGACTTCGAGCTGGTCGAACGGCTTGTGGCGCACGTTATAGGCGATGTAGCCGAGGTTGAAGCCGGGCTTGGTGAGCAATTGCAGGTTCGGGTCGGCCTTGAGGGCGTCGACGTCGGCCGGACGTGGGTGCAGGGTTACCTGGCATTCGCCGGCCTTGAGCTTTTGTACACGTACCGAGGCGTCAGTGTTGATGGCGAAAATCAGCTGGTCGAGCTTGACCTTGCTCGGGTCCCAGTACTGTTTGTTGGCCACATAGCGGATCTGCGAATCTTTCTGGTAACGCTGGAACACGAAGGGGCCGGTGCCGATCGGCTTTTGGTTGATGTCGCTGGGCTTGCCGGACTTGAGCAATTGTTCGGCATATTCGGCCGACAGGATCGCGGCGAAGCTCATGGCGATGTTCTGGATAAACGCGGCGTCGACCGTGTTCAGCGTCATCACCACGGTATGCGGGCCGGTTTTCTCGACCTTGGCGATGTTCTTGTTCAGGCTCATCCCGTTGAAGTACGGAAACTCGGTGGGGTAGGCCTTGCGGAACGGTTGGTCGGGGTCAAGCATGCGGTTGAAGGTGAACAGCACGTCGTCGGCGTTGAAGTCGCGCGTCGGCTTGAACTCCTTGTTGCTGTGGAATTTCACCCCTTCACGCAGATGGAAGGTGTAGGTCAAACCGTCTTCGGAAATATCCCACTTGGTTGCCAGGCCCGGTACCACGTTGGTCGCGCCTTTTTCAAATTCGACCAGGCGGTTGTACAGCGGCTCGGCCGCGTCGTTGTCGGTGGCGGTGGTGTATTGCGCGGTGTCAAAGCCTGCGGGGCTGCCTTCAGAGCAGAACACCAGGCTCTTTTTCTCGGCGGCTTGGCCCATCGTGGCCACAGCCAGCAGGCTGGTGGCAAACAGTGCGGATAGAACGGTGGTATGGCGCATGACGATCCCGATCCTTGTTTGTAGTTGTCGTCAGCGTGCAATCACCCGGCCATTTACCGGCCGGGATGCATGGCTGACCCCACGCAGCAAGTGCCCATCAGATTGCAGCCTCTGCTGTCCTACGACGTTATGGGCCGTGGACTTCGCAGTAAATGCGCAAAATCTGACTGACTTCGTAGGTAACGTAGACAGGGATCGCAGTTTATTGCTGTAGGACGGCAACGAATGCGACTGTGGTCTGTTTCCTACTGTCATGGCGGATGCAATAACGGCGACGTTATGAAACGTCGCCGTTATTGATTTTTACTTGCCGCTTACGCTCACGCCGTAGAAGGAGTTCAAGCCAAACGGGCTGATCTTGAAGTCCTGCACGGTGTTGCGCATGGGTTGATACACCGTCGAGTGTGCGATAGGTGTCATCGGGACAGCATCTTTGAGGATGTGTTGCGCCTGCTTGTACAGCTCGGTGCGTTTGGCGACATCGGACGTAGCCTTGGCTTCTTTTACGATGCCGTCGAATTTCTTGTCGCACCATTTGGAGAAGTTGTTGCCGGACAGCGAATCGCAGCCGAACAGCACGTTCAGCCAGTTGTCCGGGTCACCATTGTCGCCGCTCCAGCCAATGATCATGGCCTGGTTCTCGCCGCCTTTGGAGCGCTTGATGTACTCGCCCCACTCGTAGCTGACGATGTTGACGTTCAGGCCGATTTTCTTCCAATCGTTCTGCAGCATCTCGGCCATCAGCTTGGCGTTCGGGTTGTACGGGCGCTGGACCGGCATGGCCCACAGGGTGATCTTGGTGCCGTCCTTGACGCCGGCTTCCTTGAGCAATTCCTTGGCTTTGTCAGGATCGTACTTCGCATCCTTGATCGTCGTGTCGTAGGACCACTGGGTTGGCGGCATGGCGTTGACAGCCAGTTGGCCGGCGCCCTGGTACACGGAGTCGATGATCTGTTGTTTGTTCACCGACATGTCCAGTGCCTGGCGTACACGCAGGTCGGACAGCGGGTTGGCGTCGGTCTGGCCCTTGAGCACCGGCATCACGTTGTAGGCGATGTAGCCCAGGTTGAAGCCAGCCTGGTGCGGCAGTTTCAGGTCCTTGTCTTCGCCCAGCGCCTTGAGGTCGGCCGGACGTGGGAACAGGGTGACCTGGCATTCGTTTTTCTTCAGCTTCTGGATACGCACCGACGGGTCGGTGGTGATGGCGAAGATCAGGTTGTCGATCTTCACGTCTTCAGGTTTCCAGTAGTCCTTGTTGCCGGTGTAACGGATGTTCGAGTCTTTCTGGTAGCTCTTGAACACGAACGGGCCAGTGCCGACCGGCTTCTGGTTGATGTCCTGCGGCGTGCCGTTTTTCAACAGCTGGGCGGCGTATTCGGCGGACTGGATCGAAGCGAAGCTCATGGCCAGGTTCTGGATGAAAGCCGCATCCACGGTGCCAAGGTAGAACTTGACGGTGTGGTCATCGACTTTCTCGATGTTCTTGATGTTGGTGTCCATCCCCATGTCCGTGAAGTACGGGAACTCGGTGGGGTAGGCCTTACGGAAAGGATCGTCTTTGTTGATCATCCGATTAAAGGTGAACAGTACGTCGTCAGCCGAAAATTCACGAGTTGGCTTGAAGTACGGGGTGGTGTGGAACTTGACGCCTTCGCGCAGGTGGAAGGTGTAGGTCAGGCCGTCCGGGGACACGTCCCAGCTGGTGGCCAGGCCAGGAACAACGGCGGTGCCGCCGCGCTCGAACTGGCTGAGGCGGTTGAACATGGTCTCTGCCGAAGCATCGAAGTCTGTTCCGGTGGTGTACTGGCCTGGGTCAAAACCGGCCGGGCTCCCTTCGGAGCAGAACACCAGGTTAGTCGCCGCTTGGGCGAAAGGGGCTGCGGCCATAAGGCCAGCGCTAACTAAAAGCGGAAGGACTGCGTGTTTAAGCATGTTGGCCTCATGATTTGTTGTCATTTTTGGTAGTGAGGGCGACCTCGTGAGTCGACCTGCGGATACTTATGCAGGGGCCATACCCATTGCAAGACGCAGAACCGATACGAGGTTAAAAGAGTGGTACGAACGTACAGGAATGTCGCAAATATGAAAGTTTGTACATAATTTCGTACATTTCGAGGGTTTTTTCGGTGCGCCAGGCGCACCAAAAAAGACCGGGCGAGGCGTCTGGCGCACCCGCTTGGGGCGTTGCTGTTACTTATCTAGACTGACGCCGTAGAACGGCGTGAGCCCAAACGGGCTGATCTTGAAGTCGCGCACTTCCTTGCGCAGGGGTTGGAAAACCGTCGAGTTCGCAATAGGTGTTATAGGTACTTGTTCTTTAAGTATTTTTTGCGCCTGTTGATACCACTTGATGCGCTGCTCGCGGTCACTGCTGACCTTGGCCTGCTGCACCAGCTTGTCGTAGGCCGGGTTACACCATTTGGCGTAGTTGCTGCCCTTCACTGCGGCACAACTGTAGAGCACGCCGAGCCAGTTATCCGGGTCGCCGTTGTCGCCGGTCCAGCCATAAATCATCGCGTCGTGTTCGCCGTTTTTGGCGCGCTTGATGTATTCGCCCCACTCATAGCTGACGATGTTGGCCTTGATGCCGACCTTGTCCCAATCCTGTTGGATCATTTGTGCCGACATACGCGCATTCGGGTTGGACGCGCGTTGGACCGTCATGGCCCACAGGTTGATGGTGGTGCCTGGCGCAATGCCTGCTTCTTTTAGTAGCGCCTTGGCTTTGGTGGGATCGTAGGGCGCGTCCTTGATATTCGGGTCATAAGACCACTGCGCCGGTGGCAGGGCGTTCTGCGCCAATTGCCCGGCGCTCTGGTACACGGCTTTGATGATCGCCGGCTTGTCGATGGCCATGTCCAGGGCCTGGCGCACCTTGAGTTGGTCCAGCGGCGGATGGGTCACGTTGTAGGCCAGAAAGCCCAGGTTGAAACCCGCCTGTTGCAGCACGCGCAGGTTGGGGTCCTGCTTCATCACTTCGATGTCGGACGGGCGTGGGTAGCCGCTGACCTGGCATTCGCCGGCCTTGAGCTTTTGCAGGCGCGAGGCGGCATCGGGGGTGATGGCGAACACCAGGTTGTCGAGTTTCACGTCCTCGGGTTTCCAATACTGTTTATTGGCCACGTAGCGAATCTGCGAGTCTTTCTGGTAGCGCTTGAACACGAACGGCCCGGTGCCCACGGGGTTCCTGTTGATGTCTTCGGCCTTGCCTTGGTTCAACAATTGCGCGGCATATTCGGCGGACTGCACCGAGGCGAAACTCATGGCCAGGTTCTGCACGAACGCGGCATCGACGTTGTTGAGGTTGAAGCGCACGCTGTGCTCGTCGAGCTTTTCGACGCTCTTGATCGTAGTGTTCAAGCCCATGTCGGTGAAATACGGCGACTCGGATGGGTAAGCCTTGCGGAACGGGCTGTCGCCATCGAGCAGGCGGTTGAAGGTGAACAGCACATCATCGGCGTTGAAGTCGCGGGTCGGGGTGAAGAAATCCGTGGTATGGAACTTGACGCCTTCGCGCAGGTGGAAGGTGTACGTCAGGCCGTCCTTGGACACCTCCCAGCGGGTCGCCAGGCCGGGTTCGACCTCGGTGCCGCCGCGCTTGAACTGGGTCAGGCGGTTGAACACGGTTTCGGCCGATGCGTCGAAATCGGTGCCGCTGGTGTACTGGCTGGGGTCGAAACCGGCGGGGCTGGCTTCGGAGCAGTAGACCAGGGTACTGGCGGCGTGGGCCATGGGCATGAAGGCCCATAGGCTGGCGGCGAGGAGGAGCGGTTTGAAGGTGATTCTTTCCATGGAGACCCCTGAGATGGCAGGCATAGATTCGCTGCCCAAACGAAAACGGCGGTCCCCGAGGTTACCGCCGTTCAGTAGGACGTGATAGGGAGGAGCGCTATCAGCCTTGCGTAGGTCTAACCTCTATACGTGTCGGCGAAGAGGGGTCCAAGACATAGCCGTCACTGTCCAGTTCATTGCTGCGACGGAGGGTGAGTGTTCTGGATGCTTTTACATCCAGGTCAGTAAGGCGCTCTGGGTCACCATTCTCTTCATTTAGTTTGGTGACTATAAAATCGGACTTGGCCGTGACCGTGGTTGCATCGTTTGCCGGATCATAGTTGATGTAAAAATGCGGGTCACGTCCGCTTCCAAAAACCTCACCTTTGAATCGAGACGTTCTGAATTCATCCGGGGCCGCACCGAGTGCCCATTGATTGGCAAGTTCAAATATGCGTTTTCTCAGCGCGGGGTCAGGAATGAGCTTCTCAATCGATTCGATAGCTTTTTGTTTGAGCTCATCCATTTCGGCCGTGGATAGGAGTCTGCCCTTTTCCAATTCAAGCTCTCGTATTTGTTTACCGAGATCAATTTCCAGTTTGCTGCCACCGGGGGCTTGTATGGTGAACTTACTGCGGTTGAGATCTTTAATGAACTGTTCTGTGTATTCATTGGTGCCAAACACCGAAGTGTATTCGGTAGGCGGTGGAGTGGCTAATGCTGGATTTTCTTCAGATGTCCAGGAAATTTGCGGGATGACTTCACCGTCATCGCTCACGGCAATGCCGTAAACGTACTCGTTGTCATCAAGATTGAAGTAGCTGTCCAGTTTTTCGGAGCCCTTGATTTTTGTGCCATCGACTTCAAGGAACTGATCCGATAGTTTTGGCGGTGCCTTGGGTTCCGGGCTGGGTGTTGGCGAAGTTGTACGTTTCCACCATGCACCGCCATCGGCTGGAGCTCGCGCCCACTCGCCATTGCGGCCGGGTGTTATCACTATCAGACCCGCGCCATTATTGGGATCAATGATTTTGGCGAATGAGTTCCCCGTCCTGTAGCGACCTGATATTTCAAATACCTTACTTGTGCCTGTTTCATCGGTAAGGCGCACGTATTGATGCAGCCCCCCGTCGCTGTCGCTCACTCGATAGACCCCCTTCGCGTCGGCGGTGGTGTTCTTTATCAGCGTTTCGCCTTCCGGAACAGCGTATTGAGCCAAGGGAATGAGCGATTTGGATCTGGCCGCAGGCCCCGCCTCAGGGGCGGGCACAACGGGCTTACCGTTGGATGGCCCCGGTTGTGGCTCTTCACTGGCATTGATGTCAGGTGGAGACATCGGCTCCCCCGGAACTATTTCATTCTCGGGCGGTAGAGCAAAAGGGTCTTTGGGGACGGTGCTGGCGCCGGCCGAAAACAACACATTGAGCACCCCATCGAAGGCCTTGGACGCACCGTCCTTGCGTTCCGCCTCGGTGTCACCGGACGATGCCTTTTCTGTTCCCAGCGCCACCTCAGCCAAGCTTGTGATGACCGCGGCCGCCGCTACAGGTGCCGCGATGGGGGCAAGCTTGGCCAGCAAGCCTGCGGCCGCGGTAATGTCGTTCAGCCAGGTATCGCGGCTCACTTCGCTGTTGGATTTGATCACGATGTCTGCATCGCTGCTCATACGCTTCTTGCTGGCCGCCGTCAGTGTGGAAAACACATCGCCTTCGATCTGTGCATGGCTGGCATTGACGGCTGGCCCCTTCAGGCTTGCGTTTGCCATTTCGCTGAGCAGGGTGTCCAGACCTTTGGTTTTCCAACCTGAACGCACAAGCGCGAATCCTGGGATCAAGCCATCAAGAATGCTCTCGCTCACGCTGGGTTCATGGGTATGGTCTTGCCGAGATGCCAGCGGGAAATGAGCGGCCAAGGCCTCGCGTTTTTGCGGGTCAGCGGCTTGGTTTGTGACCCACTCGTTCAACTTGTCGAGCGAATCAAACCTCAGGAACGCCGGCACGGCTCCCGGTATGTAGAGGACTTGCCGGCCCCCGTCGTCCGCACTGAATCGCACAATATCGCTGGAGGTAATCCCGTGGATGTCGAGGGCGTACGCCTTCACGACGCCGTTGACCGGCGCCTTGGTCTTGAGCTGCTCAACGCTCAGCGGCGCGTTTTCATCGAGTGGCAGGTTGGACACGGCGCCCATGACCAAGCGGTAGTCGTCACGCGTAAATCGATGCTCGGGAGCCTGCACCGCTTGTTCCGCCGCGGGCTTGGCCTCGGCCGCCTTCAATTGCTTGCGGGCCTGGTAGGTGAACTCTCCTTTGATGGCTGCCGCGTAGTTGTCGGTATGCGTGCTCCAGAACTTGTCGATTTTCTCGTCCATCTGGACTTGGAAATCGGTTTTCCAGCTTTCGTGCATGAGTTTGGACGGGGCCAAGGGGAATTCGTTATGGGCGCCGTATCCACCTGTCGCACCTGCACCGTATCCAACCGTGTAAATGCCGGCGTGGGTATCCAGTTCACCTGGAATTGCGTCATGTTCGGAGAAGTTTTTCAGCAGCGCATCGGGCAGGCGCAACGACGATTTTGGCTCATCGTTGATATGTTCGGCGCCCGAGGCGGTGGCTCCGTTCAGCGGGGTGTTGTAGTTGTCGAAGCGATTGAAATAGAGGGTGTCCGCGTCGACATGTTTGCCGGTCAACTTGAAAATGAGTGCCTCCGCCCACTTCTTGGCTTCTGCCCGTGTGTCAGGCAGGTTAGTGGCAACATCGACCGCCAGATGCTTGTACTCCAACGCTTGAGGCGCGCTGCTGTAGAACGTGGCTGCATTTTTTTTGTGCACTGCCAGGGCGTCCGCTGAGCGGTGACTGGCCGGGCGCGCAGGGTCGTCCGCCGGGATGGGGTCGAAGGCTTTTTGCTGCTCCAGATGCCTGATTTGGTCACTGGCCTGGGAACGGCTTGCAGGAAGGGGAATGCCCTGGAAGTTCGCCACCACTTTGGCGCTGACCTGCGTGTAGCCATCACCGAACCGCACGCGCAAGGCGCCTTTGTTTTCGGGGGCGATCACTTTTGCGGCGGCCAGCAACGGGCCAGAGATCTGGCCCCAGCCGGATGTGTCCGAGAGAGAAAAGGTTTTGGCCTTTGCGTCGACCCCGACGGTCAGCGTGCCCTTGAAGGGGTCGATTGAAAGCACGGCAGAGGGATCGATCTTCTGATCGCGCATCCAGCCTTGTACGACTGGGTGCTCCACTTGGGCCCGATACAGCTCCAGCCATTGGCCCAGCGTGCTCTGGGGCGGCACTTTGACCAGGCCGGCATCGTTGTGCAGCACCTTGCGTTGCACCGCCGCAATGTATGCGTTGAGCAGAGCGGTCTCGTGGGGCGACGCCGTTGTACCGGCGCCGGCCTGTGGCACCGGCGCTACGGGGGAGGGCGTGGGTAAATGGGTGGAATGTTGTTGGAGAGGCGCGGTGTAAATTGCAGAGATAGACATGAGCTGGGTTCTCGTGAGGTAGACAATATGCCTACGCAGCACTCCCTGTCGCTGCGGCACTCTCTGTGTCGGGGAAATCCTGTCGGGGATTCCAGAGAACATGCTGCGGCATATGACGACGCCCAAGAAAAAGGCGCAAACCTGTGAGGAATGCACCGTTTTTACCGCCTGTTCGTGAAGTTATTGCAAGACTTCAATCACCCCGTCGGCAATCATGCCGACCTTGCTGGTGCCAGCTTCCACCTCCGGTGTTGGCGCCGAGTCCATCGCGGCCGCTTTCATCATCATTTCACCGCGTGCGTAGGGCTGCGGATAGCCGTTGGTGTTGAAGTTCAGGTTGACGATCTTGTAGCCCTTGCCACCCAACGCGTCGGTGGCCAGTTGCGCACGGGCCTTGAAGGCGGCGACGGCGTCCTTGAGCAATGAATCTTCGCTGGCCTTGCGCGTGGCATCAGCGATGGCGAAATCCATGCTGTCCATTTTCAGCGTGTTGAGCAGTTCGCCGGTGAGCTTGGACAGTGCCGGGAAGTCCGCGCTTTCCAGGCGCAGTTCGGCACGCTCGCGCCAGCCGGTGATCTTCTGGTTCTTGTTGTCGTAGATCGGGTAGCTGTTGCGGCTGCCCTGGCGCAGGGTCACGCCTTTGACTGCGCGCGCCTGGCCCAGGGCCTTGTTCATGGTGGTGGTGATTTCAGCGGCGAGCTTGGCCGGGTCGCTGTTCTGGGATTCGGTGTAGAGGGTCACGATCATCTTGTCGCGGGCAACTTCCTGGCTGACCTCGGCGCGCAGGGAAATCTGGTTGTAGTTCAGTGCGTCGGCGGCCAATGCAGGCACGCTGACCAGGGTGCCGACGCTGAGGGTGATGACGGCTGCGCTGCGAGTGAAACGAGACATGAGAGCTCCTTGGGATAGTCGTGTTCGATAGGACTGTAGACGGTGGCATCGGGTTCTTCGGGTTTACACATTCGCTACAAGTTGTGTGGGGCCGACGAACGGTCATTCGCCCGCCCTGCGGCAAAGAGCCACACGCGCCGTGCCAGCCGGCCGGCATCGTTTATACTCCTGCCGATCCGCCTGCAGCGCTCACCGGGAGAGCTCATGCTCGCCGCCGTAAAACTGACTTCCGCCACTCGCCAGAACCTCTGGCGCCTGACGTTCATCCGCACGCTGGTCCTGGCCGCACAGGCCGGCTCCGTTGGGCTTGCCTATTGGTTCGACCTGTTGCCACTGCCGTGGCTGCAACTGGGTGTGACCCTGGGTTTTTCCACCGTGCTGTGCGTGTTTACCGCGATCCGCCTGCGCACCACGTGGCCGGTGACCGAGTTGGAATATGCGCTGCAATTGGCTTGCGACCTGTTTATCCACAGTGTGTTGCTGTATTTCTCCGGCGGTTCCACCAATCCGTTCGTTTCGTATTACCTGGTGCCGTTGACCATCGCCGCCGTGACGTTGCCGTGGCGCTATTCGGTGGTGCTGTCGGGCATCGCCCTGACCCTCTACACCTTGTTGCTGGCGCGCTTCTATCCGCTGCAGACCTTTCCCATTGCCCGGGAAAACCTGCAGATCTACGGGATGTGGTTGAGTTTTGCCCTGTCCGCCGCGGTCATCACCTTTTTCGCTGCGCGCATGGCCGAAGAGTTGCGCCGCCAGGAACAGCTGCGCGCCATTCGGCGGGAAGAAGGCCTGCGCGATCAGCAACTGCTGGCCGTGGCCACCCAGGCCGCCGGTGCGGCGCATGAGTTGGGTACGCCGCTGGCGACCATGAGCGTACTGCTCAAGGAAATCATTCAAGACCACCACGACCCGGCCCTGCAGGAAGACCTCGGGGTGTTGCAGGAGCAGGTCAAGCAATGCAAGCAGACCTTGCAGCAACTGGTGCGCGCCGCCGAAGCCAATCGCCGCCTGGCGGTGGAGATGCAGGACGTGACCCAGTGGCTCGACGAAGCCTTGAACCGCTGGCACCTGATGCGCCCCGAAGCCAGTTACCGCTTCCACCTGCTTGGGCAAGGCACCGTCCCGCGCATGGCGCCGCCGCCCGACCTGACCCAGGCGTTGCTCAACCTGTTGAACAATGCCGCCGACGCCTGCCCCGAAGGCCTGGGCGTGCAGCTGGACTGGGATGCGGAACACGTGACCATCAATATTCGTGACCACGGCGCGGGCGTGCCGTTGGCCATTGCCGAGCAGATCGGCAAACCATTCTTTACCACCAAGGGCAAAGGCTTCGGCCTCGGCCTGTTTTTGAGCAAGGCCAGCGTGACCCGCGCGGGCGGCTCAGTGAAGCTCTATAGTCATGAGGAAGGTGGCACGCTCACCGAGCTGCGCCTGCCCCGTGTCGCACGAGGAGATATCGATGAGTGACGAGATCCAAGTCGAAGGCGAAGAACTGCCGCACCTGTTGCTGGTAGATGACGACGCCACCTTTACCCGCGTGATGGCACGCGCCATGAGCCGTCGCGGCTTTCGCGTGAGCACCGCCGGTTCCGCCGAAGAAGGCCTGACCATCGCCCAGGCCGACCTGCCGGACTACGCCGCGCTCGACCTGAAAATGGACGGCGATTCCGGCCTGGTGCTGTTGCCCAAGCTGCTGGAGCTTGACCCGGAAATGCGCGTGGTGATCCTCACCGGCTACTCCAGCATTGCCACCGCCGTCGAGGCAATCAAGCGCGGCGCGTGCAACTACCTGTGCAAACCGGCGGACGCCGACGACGTGCTGGCCGCCTTGCTTTCCGAGCATGCCGACCTCGACACCCTGGTGCCGGAAAACCCGATGTCGGTGGACCGCTTGCAGTGGGAACACATCCAGCGGGTGTTGACCGAGCACGAAGGCAACATCTCCGCCACTGCCCGCGCCCTGGGCATGCACCGTCGGACCTTGCAGCGCAAACTGCAAAAGCGTCCGGTACGCCGCTGAACGAAGTCTGAACAACCCGCTTCAGGCCGCACGGAGCCCTGAACCGATCGTCTATGATCGGTTCAAACGTCTGTTACATTTTCTTACAGAGCCTGAACGATGAATCAGAACGCTGAGTATTGCGCGGTCAATGACGCGGTGCGTGGGCAATTCCTGCGCCGAACCTGGGCGATGATCACGCCGTATTGGCGCAGTGAAGAGAAGGGCAAGGCGTGGCTGCTGCTGGCGGCGGTGATTGGCTTGTCGCTGTTCAGCGTGGCGATTTCGGTGTGGATCAACCACTGGTACAAGGATTTCTACAACGCCCTTGAACACAAGGACACCGCCGCGTTCTGGCAGTTGATCGGCTATTTCTGCGCGATTGCCGCCGTGGCGATCCTGGGGGCGGTGTACCGCCTGTACCTGACCCAGATGCTGACCATCCGCTGGCGGGCCTGGCTTACCGAAAAACACTTCGCCCGCTGGCTTGCCGACAAGAACTATTACCAGCTGGAGCAGGGCGGTTACACCGATAACCCGGACCAGCGGATTTCCGAAGACCTCAATAACTTCACCTCCAGTTCCTTGAGCCTGGGCCTGGGGTTGTTGCGCAATGTGGTCAGCCTGGTGTCGTTCTCGATCATCCTGTGGGGCGTGTCGGGCAGTATCGACGTGTTTGGCATCACCATCCCCGGCTACATGTTCTGGTGCGCGTTGTTGTACGCCGCCGTGGGCAGTTGGCTGACTCACCTGATCGGCCGTCGCTTGATCGGCTTGAACAACCAACAACAACGCTTTGAAGCGGACTTGCGTTTCTCCATGGTGCGGGTGCGTGAGAACGCTGAGAGCATCGCGCTGTATAACGGCGAGCCGAATGAAAAACAGCGCTTGAGCGCACGTTTCAGCAAGGTCTGGCACAACTTCTGGGAAATCATGAAAGTGTCCAAGCGCCTGACGTTTTTCACTGCCGGCTACAGCCAGATCGCGATCATCTTCCCGTTTATCGTCGCCGCGCCGCGTTACTTCGCCGGCAAGATCGAGTTGGGCGAGCTGATGCAAATCAACTCGGCGTTCGGCAACGTGCAAGAGAACTTCAGCTGGTTTATCAACGCGTACTCGGACCTGGCGTCGTGGCGTGCCACCAGTGATCGTCTGCTGAGCTTTCAACAGGCCATGAGTGACAACGAGCAGCGCCCGCCGGCGATCGATGTGCGTTCGGAAGGCGAGCGCCTGGTGGTGCAGGGCTTGGGCATGGACCTGGCCGATGGCCGCCACTTGCTGAGCGATGCCGACATGAGTGTCGAGCCCGGCCAGCGTGTGATGCTCAGCGGGCGTTCCGGCAGCGGCAAAAGTACCTTGCTGCGTGCGATGGGGCATTTGTGGCCGGCGGGGCACGGCAGCATTCGCCTGCCGGCGGCGCGTTATCTGTTCCTGCCGCAAAAGCCTTATCTGCCGATTGGCACCTTGAAAACCGTGCTGAGTTATCCACAGGACGACAGCGCCTACCCGGCGCAACGTTATGCACAGGTGCTGCAGACCTGCCGCTTGCCCCATCTGGTGGCGCGCCTGGACGAAGCCAACCACTGGCAACGCATGCTTTCGCCGGGTGAGCAGCAGCGTTTGGCGTTTGCCCGCGCGCTATTGTTTGCGCCGCAGTGGTTGTACATGGACGAAGCGACCTCGGCCATGGATGAAGAGGATGAGGCGACGTTGTACCAGGCGTTGATCGATGAATTGCCGGGGTTGAGCATCGTCAGCGTGGGCCATCGCAGCAGCCTCAAGCGCTTCCATGGGCGGCATGTGCGGATTGAGGGTGGGTTGTTGCAGGAACAACAACCGGCTTGAGGCTGCACCCGGTCAAAAACTGTGGGAGCGGGCTTGCTCGCGAATGCGCTGGATCAGTCAACACATCCGTCACTGACACACCGCATTCGCGAGCAAGCCCGCTCCCACATTGGGTCTCCATTGTTCTGTAAAATGAAGCCAACAAAAAGCCCGGCTGATCATCGATCAGCCGGGCTTTTTAGTGCTTGAAGAAAACTTACTTCTTCAAGCCGTAATGCTCATCCAGCATGCCTGGGGCGTTCGGCGTTTTTGGCGCGTAGTCCCGTGGTGGCTCCTGGTTTTCCCGTGGCGGGGTCAGGCGCTCCCGTGGGGTTTGCGGGGCATCGGAATGCAGCGCGGCCAGCAGACGCTGGCGGGTGATGTCGTCGAGGGCGAGGCGGTTGGCGCCGTCCGCGAGGTGATCCTGTACTTCCTGATAGCTCTGGGTGAGTTTCTTGACCAGATTTGCGGTGCTGTTGAAGTGGGTAACCACCTCGTTCTGATAACTGTCAAAACGTTCCTGAATGTCATCCAGCTGACGCTGCGTGCGGTTAGGCGCGGCATTCGGCAGCAGGCGAGCGACCAGGAATCCAATGGCGACACCGGCAACCAGGGCAAGAGTCGGCAACAACCAAACTAAGAGCGAGTGTTCCACGAGTCCTTCCTCTATAAACGGCTTTGCTTTACGTTAACGGCTCAAACCTGCGCTGTATACCGCGATTAACCTCGCAATGATGCCATGCACAGACTTTTAGCTAGACGAGTCGACCCTTTGAGAGGTCACGGAGTTCATCTCTTGCTCATGCGTGAAACCCCTGTTTTGATCGATGGCCCGGTAGGCCAATTGGAAGCCTTGTACCTGGATCACCCCGAGCCACGTGGCCTGGCGCTGATCTGCCACCCTAACCCGGTGCAGGGCGGGACCATGCTCAATAAAGTCGTATCGACCCTGCAACGCACCGCCCGCGATGCCGGTTTGATCACTTTGCGTTTCAACTATCGTGGCGTCGGCGCGAGCGCCGGCAGCCACGACATGAGCACCGGCGAAGTGGACGATGCCGAAGCGGCCGCCACCTGGCTGCGGGAAAAACATCCCGGTTTGCCGCTGACCCTGCTCGGTTTTTCCTTTGGCGGTTATGTCGCCGCCAGCCTTGGCGGGCGTCTGGAAGCCAAGGGCGAAAAACTCGCGCACCTGTTCATGGTCGCCGCGGCAGTGATGCGCCTGCGGGATACCGATGTGTTGCCACAGGGCTGCCCACTGACCCTGATCCAGCCGGAAACCGACGAAGTGGTCGATCCGCAGACCGTCTACGACTGGTCCGCCGCCTTGAATCGCCCCCATGAGCTGCTGAAAGTGGCAGAATGCGGGCACTTTTTTCATGGCAAGCTCACCGATCTCAAGGATCTGGTGCTGCCGCGCCTCTCGAATTGATAGCAGTCTGATAAGCGATTACCCATGACGACTCGTACCCGTATCCTCACCGGCATCACCACCACCGGCACGCCGCACCTGGGCAACTACGCCGGTGCGATCCGCCCGGCGATCCTCGCCAGCCAGGATGCCAATGCCGACTCCTTCTACTTCCTGGCCGACTACCACGCCCTGATCAAATGCGATGACCCGCAGCGCATCCAGCGCTCGCGCATGGAAATCGCCGCGACCTGGCTGGCCGGTGGCCTGGATGTGAACCGGGTGACCTTCTACCGCCAGTCCGACATCCCGGAAATCCCCGAGCTGACCTGGCTGCTCACCTGCGTTGCCGCCAAGGGCCTGCTCAACCGCGCCCACGCGTACAAGGCCTCGGTGGACAAGAACGTGGAAGCCGGCGAAGACCCGGATGCGGGCATCACCATGGGCCTGTACAGCTACCCGGTGCTGATGGCGGCGGACATCCTGATGTTCAACGCGCACAAGGTGCCGGTCGGCCGCGACCAGATCCAGCACGTGGAAATGGCCCGTGACATCGGCCAGCGCTTCAACCACCTGTTCGGCAAGGGCAAGGAGTTCTTCACCATGCCCGAGGCGCTGATCGAAGAAAGCGTCGCCACCTTGCCGGGCCTGGATGGCCGCAAGATGTCCAAGAGCTACGACAACACCATCCCGTTGTTCACCAGCGCCAAGGACATGAAGGACGCGATCTCGCGGATCGTCACGGACTCCCGTGCGCCGGGCGAAGCCAAGGACCCGGACAACTCCCACCTGTTCACCCTGTACCAGGCGTTTGCCAGCAAGTCCCAGGAAGAAGAATTCCGCGCTGAGCTGCTGCAAGGTCTGGGTTGGGGCGAGGCCAAGGCCCGTCTGTTCCAACTGCTGGACGGTCAACTGGGCGAAGCCCGCGAGCGTTATCACCAACTGATGTCGCGCCCGTCGGACATGGAAGACCTGTTGTTGGTCGGCGCCAAGAAAGCCCGCGCCGTGGCGGCACCGTTCCTCGCCGAGTTGCGTGAGGCGGTGGGCCTGCGTTCGTTCGTCGAGCAGGCCTCGGCACCGGTCGCGACCAAGAAGAAAGCGGCGAAAGCGGCGCGTTTCGTGAGCTTCCGCGAGGATGACGGCAGCTTCCGCTTCCGCCTGCTGGCCGCCGATGGCGAGCAATTGTTGCTGTCGCGCAACTTTGCCGACGGTAAAGCCGCTGGCGCCGTCACCAAGGCGCTGCAAAACGGCGACGCACTGGACCTACGCACCGAAGCCCTGGGCTTCAGCGTATGGCTGGACGGCGCGGCCGTGGCCGACAGCGCGCAGTTCGCTGACGACGCCTCCCGCGACGCCGCCATCGCCGCCTTGCGCGTTGCGTTGACCCCCATCGAGGATTGACCCGACCAAGGGTTGATTGCCATTAATCAGGGCCGTCGTTACAGTGACGGCCCGTTTTTGTTGCCTTGCTAACGAAATTATGACGCCCCTAGAACGATACCAAGCTGATCTGAAACGCCCTGAATTCTTCCATGACGCAGCCCAGGAAACGGCGGTGCGTCATTTGCAGCGCCTGTACGACGATCTCGTCGCGGCCTCGCAAAGCAAGCCAGGGATGCTCGGCAAGCTGTTCGGCAAGAAAGACCGCACGCCAGTCAAAGGCCTGTATTTCTGGGGCGGCGTCGGCCGCGGCAAGACCTATCTGGTGGACACCTTCTTCGAAGCGCTGCCGTTCAAGGAAAAGGTCCGGACGCACTTCCACCGCTTCATGAAGCGCGTGCACGAAGAAATGAAGACCCTGCCGGGCGAGAAAAACCCGCTGACCATCATTGCCAAGCGCTTCTCCGACGAAGCGCGGGTGATCTGCTTCGATGAGTTCTTCGTCTCCGACATCACCGATGCCATGATCCTTGGCACCCTGATGGAAGAGTTGTTCAAGAACGGCGTGACCCTGGTCGCCACCTCGAACATCGTGCCCGACGGCCTGTACAAGGACGGCCTGCAACGCGCGCGCTTCCTGCCGGCCATCGCGCTGATCAAGCAGAACACCGAAATCGTCAACGTCGACAGTGGCGTCGACTACCGCCTGCGTCACCTTGAGCAAGCGGAACTGTTCCACTTTCCGCTCAACGAAGCGGCGCACGAAAGCCTGAAAAAGAGCTTTCGCGCCCTGACGCCGGAATGCACCCAGGCGGTGGAAAACGACAAGTTGATCATCGAAAACCGCGAAATCATCGCGTTGCGTACTTGCGATGACGTGGCGTGGTTCGACTTCCGCGCCCTGTGCGACGGCCCGCGCAGCCAGAACGACTACATCGAGCTGGGCAAGATCTTCCATGCGGTGATCTTGAGCGGTGTGGAGCAGATGAGCGTGACCACCGACGACATCGCGCGGCGGTTTATCAACATGGTCGATGAGTTCTACGACCGTAACGTGAAGCTGATCATCTCGGCGGAAGTGGAGTTGAAGGATCTGTACACCGGCGGTCGATTGACCTTTGAATTCCAGCGGACCCTGAGTCGCTTGCTGGAAATGCAATCCCACGAGTTCCTGGCGCGCGGCCATAAGCCCTGAGAACGCTATAGATCAAATATGGGAGCGGGCTTGCTCGCGAATGCGGACTGTCAGTCACTGATGATGTTGACTGACCCACCGCATTCGCGAGCAAGCCCGCTCCCACATTTTTTACCGCGTTCAGCCTTGCCTATGCCGCCTGCTGGAACTGCTGGCGGTATTGGTTCGGCGACAGTTCCGTGTGCTGCCTGAACAACCGTGCAAAGAAGCTCGCATCGTCGTAACCCACCTCGTAACTGATGGTCTTGATGCTCTTGCGACTGCCTGACAGCAGTCCCTTGGCCGTCTCGATGCGCAGGCGTTGCAGATAGTGCAATGGCTTGTCGCCCGTCGCCGTCTGGAAGCGGCGCATGAAGTTGCGGATGCTCATGCCGTGTTCCCGGGCGACGTCTTCGAAGCGGAACTTGTCGGCGAAGTGCTCTTCGAGCCAGTGCTGGATCTGCAGGATGATCACGTCCTGGTGCAGCTTCTGCCCACCGAAACCGATACGTCCCGGCGAATAGTTGCGTTGCACTTCGTAGAGAATGTCGCGGGCTACGGCCTGGGCGATGTTGGCGCCGCAGAAGCGTTCGATCAGGTAGATGTAGAGGTCGCACGCCGAGGTGGTGCCGCCGGCGCAGTACAGGTTGTCGGCGTCGGTGAGGTGCTTGTCCTGGTTGAGTTGTACCCGTGGGAAGCGTTCGCTGAAGGCGTTGAAAAAGCGCCAATAGGTGGTTGCCTCCTTGCCATCGAGCAAGCCGGCTTCGGCCAGCCAGAACACCCCGGTGGCTTCGCCGCAGAGCACGGCGCCGCGTGCGTGTTGCGCGCGCAGCCACGGCAGCACTTGCGGGTAGCGGCTGCAGAGGGCGTCGAAGTCGTCCCAGAAGGCCGGGAGCACGATGATGTCGGCGTCTTCCAGGCCGCCATCCACCGGCATGATCACATCACTGAAGCTGCGCACCGACTGCCCGTCGGGGCTGACCAGGCGCGTTTCGAACGCCGGGATCAGGCCCAGGCCTTGTTGCTTGCCGTAACGCAGGCTGGCGAGGTGGAAGAAATCCTTGGCTTGCATGAGGGTTGAAGCGAATACCCGATCAATGGCCAAAATGCTGACGCGCCGCAAGGGCGTGGAGATTTGGTTAGACATAATTTCATTTATTCTTATAGGGGAAAGTGGTCACCAGACGGCTGGATCGTCTTATTTTTTGTCGCATGTGTCCAGTGTCCCGTGCTGCCTTCGCGGCATAGTCTCTGTGGGCTCGTCTTTGTCCGACAATCCTCGCAGGTGACCCATGATTCCCAGAACCTTGTACAGCCCGGAGCACGAACTCTTTCGCGAGAGCGTGCGCACCTTCCTCGAAAAAGACGCGGTGCCGTTCCATGGGCAATGGGAGAAGCAGGGCTATATCGACCGAGCCTTGTGGAGCAAGGCGGGGGAGGCGGGGATGTTGTGTTCCCACCTGCCGGAGGCATACGGTGGGTTGGGTGCGGACTTTCTGTACAGCGCAGTGGTGATCGAGGAGGTTGCCCGACTGGGGCTGACCGGGATCGGTTTTTCCCTGCATTCGGACATTGTCGCGCCGTACATCCTGCATTACGGCAGCGAGGCGTTGAAGCACAAATACCTGCCCAAACTGATCTCCGGTGAGATGGTCACGGCGATTGCGATGACCGAGCCAGGTGCCGGTTCCGACCTGCAAGGGGTCAAGACCACCGCCGTGCTGGATGGCGATGAATATGTGATCAACGGTTCGAAGACCTTTATCACCAACGGCTATCTGGCTGAGTTGGTGATCGTGGTGGCCAAGACCGATCCCAAGGCGGGCGCCAAGGGCACCAGCCTGTTTCTGGTGGAGGCCGACACACCGGGCTTCGCCAAGGGCAAGCGCCTGGAGAAGGTCGGCATGAAGGCCCAGGACACCTCGGAGCTGTTCTTCCAGGACGTGCGCGTGCCCAGGGAGAACCTGCTGGGCCAGGCCGGTGCGGGGTTCGCGTATCTGATGCAGGAGTTGCCTCAGGAGCGTTTGACGGTGGCAATCGGCGCCGTGTCATCTGCCGAGGCGGCACTGCAATGGACCCTGGAATACACTCGCGAGCGCAAGGCGTTTGGCAAGGCAATTGCGGATTTTCAGAACACTCGCTTCAAGCTGGCGGAAATGGCCACCGAGATTCAGATCGGCCGCGTGTTTGTCGACAAGTGCATAGCGTTGCATCTGGAGGGCAAGCTGGACGTGCCGACTGCCGCAATGGCCAAGTATTGGGCCACCGACCTGCAATGCAAGGTGCTCGATGAGTGCGTGCAGTTGCACGGTGGCTACGGCTTCATGTGGGAATACCCGATTGCGCGGGCCTGGGCGGATGCGCGGGTGCAGCGGATTTATGCGGGGACCAATGAGATCATGAAGGAGATCATTGCGCGGGCGCTTTGAGTGATGTGGCGTGTTTGAGGGCCTCATCGCAGGCAAGCCAGCTCCCACATTTGGCGGTGTTCACTCGTCAAAATGTAGGAGCTTGCCTGTGATGGCGGTCTACAGATCAATCAAGGCGCAGGGTTCGGATGATCCTTCTGAATCGCCTCAATCCCCTCCAGCACCTCTTTGGACAGTTTCAGATCGGCACTGGCAATGTTGCTATCCAGTTGCTGAAGCGACGTGGCGCCAATGATGTTGCTGGTCACAAACGGCTGCTGCGTCACAAATGCCAACGCCATCTGCGCCGGGTCCAGGCCATGTTCCCGGGCCAGCGCTACATAACGGCTGCACGCCGCTTCCGACTGCGGGTTGAAGTAGCGGCTGAAGCGGCTGTATTCGGTCAGCCGCGCCTTGGCCGGGCGTGCGCCATTTTCGTATTTGCCACTGAGCATGCCGAACGCCAGGGGCGAGTAGGCCAGCAGGCCGCATTGCTCGCGAATCGCGACTTCCGCCAGGCCCACTTCAAAGCTGCGGTTGAGCAGGTTGTAGGGGTTCTGGATCGATACCGCACGGCTCCAGCCACGGGCTTCGGCCAGGGCGAGGAATTTCATGGTGCCCCACGGGGTTTCGTTGGACAGGCCGATGTGGCGGATCTTGCCGGCCTTGACCTGTTCGTCCAGCGCTTCGAGGGTTTCCTCCAGCGGGGTGAGGTCGTCTTCGTCCTTGTGCTTGTAGCTCAGTTGGCCGAAGAAGTTGGTGCTGCGTTCCGGCCAGTGCAGTTGGTAGAGGTCGATCCAGTCGGTCTGCAAGCGCTTGAGGCTGGCGTCCAGGGCGGCGGCGATGTGCTTGCGGTTGTGGCGCAGGTGGCCGTCGCGGATGTAGTCGATGGTGTTGCCGGGGCCGGCGATCTTGCTGGCTAGGATCCAGTCGGCACGATCGCCACGGCTTTTGAAGTAATTACCGATGTAGCGCTCGGTGGTGGCATAGGTGTCGGCCTTGGGCGGCACCGGGTACATTTCCGCCGTGTCGAGGAAGTTGATCCCCGCGGCCTTGGCCCGTTCGATCTGGGCGAAGGCCTCTGCTTCGCTGTTCTGCTCGCCCCAGGTCATGGTGCCCAAGGCTATCGCGCTCACGTTCAGATCCGTACGGCCCAGCTGTCGATAATCCATCGGGTGCTCCTTCAGGGAAAACAATCATAAAAGCAGGTTGAATTTTTTTTCGCAATCTGCATAATTGCCCACCTCTTTCTGCAGTGGAAGTGATGCGCCGCCTGCCGAAGAATCTTGCCGTTGAACGGACGCGCCGACCCGAGCCCCCGATAGCGTCTGTATCCGGCTGCCTTTGACTTGTCAAAGTACGCACTATTCAGTAAGATCCGCCGTCTAAATTTACAGGGCGGCCCCTGAGGCTATTAAAGAATGTCTACTTATACTGCAAAACCGGAAACAGTTGAGCGCGACTGGTTTGTCGTCGATGCCGCTGGTCAGACTCTGGGTCGTCTGGCCACTGAAGTCGCTAGCCGTCTGCGTGGCAAGCACAAGCCTGAGTACACCCCTCACGTTGATACCGGTGACTACATCGTGATCATCAACGCTGAGCTGGTGCTTGTTACCGGCAACAAAGCTCAAGACAAAATGTACTACCGTCACTCCGGTTTCCCAGGTGGCATCAAGTCTGCAAACTTCGCAGGCCTGATCTCCAAGAAGCCTGAAGCCCCGATCGAAATCGCGGTAAAAGGCATGCTGCCCAAGGGCCCACTGGGTCGCGATATGTTTCGCAAGCTGAAAGTCTATGCGGGCGCTGTACACCCTCATGCTGCTCAGCAGCCCCAAGAACTGAAGTTTTAACGGAATAGTTCATTATGTCGGCGACTCAAAATTACGGCACTGGCCGTCGCAAAACCGCAACCGCACGCGTTTTCCTGCGTCCGGGCACTGGTAACATCTCGATCAACAACCGCTCCCTGGACAACTTCTTCGGCCGCGAAACTGCCCGCATGGTAGTTCGTCAGCCGCTGGAACTGACCGAGACCGTTGAAAAGTTCGACATCTACGTCACCGTTATCGGTGGCGGTGTAAGTGGTCAAGCTGGCGCAATCCGCCACGGTATCACTCGCGCTCTGATGCAGTACGACGAAACCCTGCGTGGCGCTCTGCGCAAAGCTGGCTTCGTGACTCGCGATGCTCGTGAAGTTGAACGTAAGAAAGTCGGTCTGCGTAAAGCGCGTAAGCGTCCGCAGTACTCGAAGCGTTAATTCGCTTTACGTTCCACAAAAGCGCCCAGCCTCCTTACGGAGCTGGGCGTTTTTTATTGCCTGCGATTTATGCACAAATTTGTGCGTGACAACTTGCCACATCCGTAGACCCCCTATACTACAGGGCCTGGAGGCTGAGCCCCGGGCAATTCCCTTGTCATACGTGGGGCTTTTCATTACCATTCGGCAAAATTTTTATAAGCAAAGATTCAACACTTAGTAGACGCCTGATTTAACAGGCCAAAAAGCTGATGGGAGAGGACTGAATGAGCAATGACGGCGTGAATGCAGGCCGGCGTCGCTTCTTGGTAGCAGCCACATCCGTGGTGGGTGCTGCAGGAGCGGTGGGGGCTGCGGTCCCGTTCGTGGGGTCATGGTTTCCCAGTGCCAAGGCGAAAGCCGCAGGTGCACCGGTGAAGGTGAATATCAGCAAGATCGAACCAGGTCAGCAGATGATTGCTGAGTGGCGCGGCCAGCCGGTCTTCATTGTTCGTCGTACTGAGGAAATCCTGGGCAATCTCAAGAAGATCGAAGGCCAGTTGTCTGACCCTAAATCCGAGAAGTCCGACCAACCCGCCTACGCCAAAAACGAAGCGCGTTCGATCAAGCCAGAGATTCTGCTGCTGGTCGGTCTTTGTACTCACCTTGGATGCTCGCCGACGTTCCGCCCGGAAGTCGCCCCGGTCGACCTGGGCAAAGACTGGGTTGGCGGTTATTTCTGCCCCTGCCACGGCTCGCACTACGACCTCGCCGGTCGCGTCTACAAGTCTCAGCCCGCGCCTTTGAACCTGCCCGTGCCTCCGCATACTTACGAAACTGACGACCTCATTGTCATTGGCCTCGATAAGGAGAACGCGTGATGAGCAAGTTCATGGATTGGGTGGATGCGCGCTTCCCCGCCACTAAAATGTGGGAAGACCATCTCAGCAAATATTACGCACCAAAGAACTTCAACTTCTTCTACTTCTTCGGTTCCCTGGCGCTGCTGGTGTTGGTCAACCAGATCGTCACCGGGGTCTGGCTGACGATGAGCTACACGCCGTCGGCTGAAGAAGCGTTCGCCTCCGTCGAATACATCATGCGTGACGTCGAGTACGGCTCGATCCTGCGCCTGCTGCACTCCACCGGCGCGTCGGCGTTCTTTATCGTCGTCTACCTTCACATGTTCCGCGGCTTGCTCTACGGCTCGTACCAGAAGCCTCGCGAACTGGTATGGGTGTTCGGCATGCTGATCTACCTGGCGCTGATGGCGGAAGCCTTCATGGGCTACCTGCTGCCTTGGGGCCAGATGTCGTACTGGGGCGCCCAGGTGATCATCTCGTTGTTTGGTGCGATCCCGGTGATCGGCAACGACCTGACCCAGTGGATCCGTGGTGACTACCTGATCTCGGGGATTACCCTGAACCGCTTCTTCGCCTTGCACGTGGTGGCCCTGCCGATCGTGATCCTGGGCCTGGTGGTGTTGCACATCCTGGCACTGCACGAAGTGGGTTCGAACAACCCGGACGGCGTGGACATCAAGAAGCACAAGGACGAGAACGGCATCCCGCTGGATGGCATTCCGTTCCACCCTTACTACACCGTGAAAGACATTGTCGGCGTAGTGGTGTTCTTGTTCGTGTTCTGCTCGATCGTGTTCTTCTTCCCGGAGATGGGCGGCTATTTCCTCGAGAAGCCTAACTTCGAACAGGCCAACGCCTTCAAGACCCCTGAGCACATTGCCCCGGTCTGGTACTTCACGCCGTTCTACGCAATTTTGCGTGCGATCCCCGACAAACTCATGGGCGTGATCGCCATGGGCGCGGCCATCGCGGTGCTGTTCGTGTTGCCTTGGCTCGACCGCAGCCCGGTCAAGTCCATGCGCTACAAGGGTTGGCTGAGCAAAATCTGGCTGTGGGTGTTCTGCATTGCCTTCGTGATCCTGGGTGTCCTCGGCGTGTTGGCGCCAACCCCTGAGCGTACGTTGCTGTCGCAGGTCTGCACCTTCCTGTATTTCGCCTACTTCATTCTGATGCCGTTCTATACCCGGCTAGAGAAGACCAAACCGGTTCCGGAAAGGGTGACTGGCTGATGAAAAAATTATTCGTTGCATTGATGCTTGCGGCCCTGCCGCTGCTGTCCTTCGCTGCCGAGCACGGTGGCCCTGAGCTGGAAAAGGTCGACATCGACGTGTCCGACAAGGCCGCCATGCAGGATGGTCTGCGCACCTTTACCAACTACTGCATGGGCTGCCACAGCGCCAAGTTCCAGCGTTACGAGCGTGTCGCCGATGACTTGGGTATCCCCCATGACGTGATGCTCAGTCACGCGGTGTTCAGCGGCGCCAAGATCGGCGACCACATGAGCATCGGCATGCAGCCGGCTGACGCCAAGACGTGGTTCGGTGCGGCACCGCCCGA
Source organism: Pseudomonas sp. GL_117 (assembly GCF_057835125.1). Taxonomy (NCBI): domain Bacteria; kingdom Pseudomonadati; phylum Pseudomonadota; class Gammaproteobacteria; order Pseudomonadales; family Pseudomonadaceae; genus Pseudomonas; species Pseudomonas sp. GL_117. The sequence continues at coordinate 994,312 of NZ_CM174418.1, forward strand.
CCTGACCCTGGTCGCCCGTGTACGTGGCACCGATTGGCTCTACGGCTACCTCAAGTCGTTCTATGAAGACCCGTCGCGCCCATACGGCGTGAACAACAAAGTCTTCCCGAACGTCGGCATGCCGAACGTTCTGGTCGGCCTGCAGGGTCGCCAAGTGGTAGGATGCAAGCAGGTTCAGGTCGTTGAAAACGGCAAGAAGCAATATGACCCGTTGACTGGCACGCCTTTGACTCACGAAGCGTGCGATCAGCTGACCATCGTGCCCAAGACCGGAGCGCTGAATGAAGAGCAGTTCGACGAGAAAGTAAAAAACCTCGTGACCTTCCTGGCCTACTCGGCCAACCCGGTCAAACTGCAGCACCAGCGCATCGGTACGTATGTGTTGCTGTACCTGGCCTTCTTCTTCGTATTCGCCTATCTGCTCAAACGCGAATACTGGAAGGATGTGCATTGATCCAACCGTAAGCAATTGCTGTTAATCTTGCGCGCCCAGCGGCATCTCTGAATACGTAGCGACCCGGTTGAACAGGTTGTTACAGAGATGCTCTCTGGGCGCGCTCGTTTTTGAGCTTTCGATAATTTCAACAAGCGAGGAGGACCGCCATGGGCGTGACCAATCGGTTGGCCTGTTACTCCGACCCCGCCGACCACTATTCCCACCGAGTGCGTATCGTGCTCGCCGAGAAGGGTGTCAGCGCCGAGATCATCAGTGTGGAGGCGGGCCGTCATCCGCCGAAACTGATCGAAGTGAACCCGTACGGCAGCTTGCCCACCCTGGTCGATCGTGACCTGGCGTTGTGGGAGTCGACCGTAGTGATGGAATACCTGGATGAGCGTTACCCGCATCCGCCTTTACTGCCGGTGTATCCGGTGGCACGTGCCAACAGCCGCCTGCTGATCCATCGGATCCAGCGTGACTGGTGCGGGCTGGTGGACGTGATTCTGGATTCGCGCACAAAAGAAGCTGTTCGCACGCAAGCGCGTAAGGAATTGCGCGAAAGCCTGACCGGCGTTTCGCCGTTGTTCGCCGATAAACCTTTTTTCCTCAGTGAGGAACAAAGTTTGGTCGATTGCTGCCTATTACCGATACTCTGGCGTTTGCCGATTCTTGGTATTGAACTGCCGCGGCCGGCCAAGCCGCTGCTTGATTATATGGAGCGCCAGTTTGCGCGTGAGGCTTTCCAGGCGAGTCTGTCTGGTGTCGAACGCGACATGCGCTAAGGCTTAAGGAGCCGCTGATGAACTCCAGTCGACCCTACTTGGTCCGCGCGCTCTATGAGTGGATTGTGGACAACGATTGCACCCCGCACATGCTGGTCAATTCCGAATTTCCTGCGGTTCAGGTTCCGCAGGGTTTTGCCAGTGACGGACAGATTGTGCTGAACGTATCGCCCAGTGCCGTGCGCCACCTGCACATGGACAACGAGGCGGTGAGCTTCGAAGGGCGTTTCGGCGGTGTGCCGCATACGCTGTTCGTGCCGATTGGCGCCATCCTCGGCATCTATGCCCGGGAAAATGGCCAAGGCATGGTGTTTGATCTGGAGTCGCCTTTCGAGGATGACGAATCGATCGACAGCGAAGACGGCGATGATCTGCCACCGGATACCGAGCCACCGCGTCCAAGCGGTCGGCCGAGCTTGAAAGTGGTGAAGTAAACGGCTGCCGCCTTCGGGCCAGCCATGAAGGATGCCTCGGCCTGTGCCGGGGCATTTTTTTGCGCTCGGGATATAGATGAAAGTCGTGCCTGGACGGTGATCGTACAACCGCCATGGGCTATGATGCTCCCTCAAGCTCACCGAGAAAGATGATTCATCATGGAAAACGCCAACACCGCCCCGCGTCTCCCCCGCAAGCGCCGCAGCCTTGCCCAGGAATTGGTCACGGTGTTGTCCGAGCAGATCCGCGACGGCGAACTCAAGCGTGGCGACAAGCTGCCCACCGAGTCGGCGATCATGGAAGCCCATGGCGTCAGTCGCACCGTGGTGCGTGAAGCGATCTCGCGCTTGCAGGCCGCCGGACAAGTCGAAACCCGCCACGGGATTGGCACCTTTGTGCTGGATACCCCAAGCCCTAGCGGTTTCCGTATCGACCCGGCCACCGTCGTTACCCTGCGTGATGTGCTGGCGATCCTCGAGCTGCGGATCAGCCTGGAAGTCGAGTCTGCCGGCCTGGCCGCCCTGCGCCGCACCGACGAGCAACTGGCGACCATGCGCGCAGCCCTCGATGCCCTGAATGAAAGCGCGGCCCACGCCGGCGACGCGGTGGCCTCCGACTTCGCTTTCCATTTGGAAATTGCCCTGTCCACCGGCAACCGCTACTTCACCGACATCATGACCCATCTGGGCACCAGCATTATTCCGCGCACGCGGCTGAATTCGGCACGCCTGGCCCATGATGACCAGCAGCACTACATGGGGCGCCTGAGTCGTGAGCACGAAGAGATCTACGAGGCGATTGCCCGTAAGGATTCGGATGCGGCACGTGCGGCGATGCGCCTGCACCTGACCAACAGCCGTGAGCGACTGCGCCATGCCCACGAAGAGGCAGAAGCGCAGCGCGGTTAAAGCAGGCAACCGAGTTGTGCCGGGTGTAAAGCAATCCAAGTGTGGGAGCGGGCTTGCTCGCGAATGCGTCCTTTAAGTTAATGCATGTGCAGACTGACACACCGCCTTCGCGAGCAAGCCCGCTCCCACATTTTGATCTCCAGTGTCTCGGATGGCGTGTTTACTTAACTGGCCGGTTGGTTGGGCTTGTAGTCCTTGAGCAACAGATACGTACTCCACCCCCACCAATCATCCGTCCAGTGCTTGTCGTTCAGGTCATTCACGTCCTTGCGGCGCAGCACCTTGTCTCCCTCCATCTTGAACAGTGGCGAAAAGTTGTTCGCCGGGTTCTGTACGGCGTTCAAGTCGGGCACATACAACGGCGCCTTGAAATTGGCCGGGGAGGGCGCCACGCCGCTGATAAACGTTTCGAAGACTTCATCGGCTGAGGCCTGCACCGCACGTTTGACCTGCGTCCGATTGTCCGCATCGATGGCGTCGAAGTAGCGTTTGTCCCCATACGCGTGCCATTGATCCCCCAGCGCATTGCGCACTTTGAGCCCGAACTTGCTGTCTTCGTCGTGCATAAAGCGGCTGATCAGCGAACCCAGCTCACCCGGCGTGACCACGGCCGCCAGCTGTTTGCGTGGAACGCGCAAGTGCCCGGCGGAAAACAGGTCGGTCAAAAAGTGATCGGCAAAACTGTTCATGGCGTAGGCCAGTTCCAGTGCCTGGTCGGTACCGGTCTGATGCGCCACCACCGCCTGCTGCAAGGCCGCCGTGTGCCCTGCCAGATACGCCGACAACGCCCACTCGCCGAAGTGGTCGGCATTGTCGGCCGCCAGCTTCAAATAACGCCCCAATGGCACCAGGGCCGAAACCACGCTGCCGCCGCCGGTGATGCGGTTCCACTCTTCGGACAACGTATCACCGAGTGCGTCGTAGGCTTCATGGGCTTGCTTGCCGTCCCTGATCGCCTGGTTGACCGCATTGATCTCCTTTTGCATCACCGCGAGGATCTTGCCTGCTTCCTCTCGCGAGGCCGGCAATACCGCCAGCGAGTTAAACGCGGCCGTGAAGCGTTGCACGCGTTCGGCAGGGGAGGCGCCATCGCTGATGGGCTGGCCGGGGATGCCATAGAAATCACCGCCCAACGCAATCACCTGGCCGTAGGTCAGTGCCAGCCCGTTGGGCAGGTGCAACTGCACTTGTCGGGCTGGGATGGCCGCAGCGTCCTTAGCGAAACGCAACAGGGTATCGTCGCCGATGGCAGTGTGTTCACCGCCTTCGAAGCGCAGGACAGGAGGGTTTTTTACGGGTGCTGCGAGTTCAAGACCTGACATGTTAGCTCCTTGCTATGTCGTAGGAATCTTCCTTAATAACTGTATGCATATACAGTTGTTGCAAGCATAGAGGAATACTTTCCTACGTCAAGCGCAGATGCAGACCACTCACTCGTGGATCAACGTCGACGAATTGCAGTTGACGAATCTTTTTATAGTTGTACGATGACGTACGACATCATCAAAACCAACAACAACCTTTCGCCAGAAAGTCTTTGCCCAGGGTGTTCGAATAATGAATCCACAAGAACTGAAGTCCATCCTCTCCCACGGCCTGCTGTCTTTTCCCGTGACCGATTTCAACGCCCAGGGTGATTTCCACCAGGCGGGTTACATCAAACGTCTGGAATGGCTGGCCCCTTACGGCGCCACGGCGCTTTTCGCTGCCGGCGGCACCGGTGAGTTTTTTTCCCTCGCCGCCAGCGAATATTCCCAAGTGGTGAAGACCGCGGTTGATACCTGCGCCACCAGCGTGCCGATTCTTGCCGGTGTCGGCGGTTCGACCCGCCAGGCCATCGAGTACGCCCAAGAAGCCGAACGTCTCGGCGCCAAAGGCCTGTTGCTGCTGCCGCACTACCTCACCGAAGCCAGCCAGGACGGGGTTGCCGCCCACGTTGAAGCCGTGTGCAAATCGGTAAAAATCGGCGTGGTGGTGTACAACCGCAACGTCTGCCGCCTGACCGCACCCCTGCTGGAACGCCTGGCCGAACGCTGCCCGAACCTGATCGGCTACAAAGACGGCCTGGGCGACATTGAGTTGATGGTCTCGATCCGCCGTCGCCTCGGTGATCGTTTCAGTTACCTCGGCGGCTTGCCGACTGCAGAGGTTTACGCCGCTGCCTACAAGGCTCTGGGCGTGCCGGTGTACTCCTCGGCGGTGTTCAACTTCATCCCGAAAACCGCGATGGACTTCTACCACGCGATTGCCAAGGACGATCACGCCACGGTCTCCAAGATCATCGACGACTTCTTCCTGCCTTACCTGGACATCCGTAACCGCAAGGCCGGGTATGCCGTGAGCATCGTCAAGGCCGGCGCCAGGATCGCCGGCTACGACGCAGGCCCGGTGCGCACCCCGCTGACCGACCTGTTGCCGGAAGAATATGAAGCCCTGGCCGCGCTGATCGACAAGCAAGGCGCGCAATAACTTATCTACAAGGCCGCTGAGAGATCAGCGGCCTTTTGCGTCAGGAGAAGATTTGTGTCCCAAGCCCAGCGTTTTGAAAACTACATCAACGGCCAATGGGTGGCCGGTGCCGACTATTGCGTCAACCTCAACCCGTCGGACTTGTCCGATGTGATTGGCGAATACGCCAAGGCCGATGTCAGCCAAGTCAACGCCGCCATCGATGCGGCACGGGCCGCCTTTCCGGCCTGGTCCACCTCGGGGATTCAGGCGCGCCACGATGCCCTGGATAAAGTCGGCAGTGAAATCCTCGCCCGCCGCGAAGAACTCGGCACGCTGCTGGCCCGTGAAGAGGGCAAGACCCTGCCCGAAGCCATTGGCGAGGTGACCCGTGCCGGCAACATCTTCAAATTCTTCGCCGGTGAATGCCTGCGTTTGTCCGGTGACTACGTGCCGTCGGTGCGCCCGGGCGTCAACGTTGAGGTGACCCGCGAAGCCCTCGGCGTAGTCGGCCTGATCACCCCGTGGAACTTCCCGATCGCGATCCCTGCGTGGAAAATCGCCCCGGCCCTGGCCTACGGCAACTGCGTAGTGATCAAGCCCGCTGAATTGGTGCCGGGCTGTGCCTGGGCCCTGGCGGACATCATCTCCCGCGCCGGTTTCCCCGCCGGCGTGTTCAACCTGGTGATGGGCAGCGGGCGTGTGGTCGGCGATGTATTGGTCAACAGCCCGAAAGTCGATGGCATCAGCTTTACCGGCTCCGTGGGTGTCGGGCGCCAGATCGCGGTCAGTTGTGTGTCGCGCCAGGCCAAGGTGCAGTTGGAAATGGGCGGCAAGAATCCGCAGATCATTCTCGACGACGCCGACCTCAAGCAGGCCGTCGAGTTGGCGGTGCAAAGCGCGTTCTACTCCACCGGCCAACGCTGCACGGCCTCCAGTCGCCTGATCGTCACCGCCGGTATCCACGACCAGTTCGTCGCGGCCATGGCTGAACGCATGAAGTCGATCAAAGTCGGCCACGCCCTCAAAAGCGGGACCGACATCGGCCCGGTGGTTTCCCAGGCCCAGTTGGACCAGGACTTGAAGTACATCGACATCGGTCAAAGCGAAGGCGCGCGGCTGGTCAGCGGTGGCGGCCTGGTGACGTGCGACACCGAGGGTTACTTCCTCGCGCCGACGCTGTTTGCCGACAGCGAAGCCGCGATGCGCATCAGCCGTGAAGAGATTTTCGGCCCGGTGGCCAACGTGGTGCGCGTAGCCGATTACGAGGCGGCGCTGGCCATGGCCAACGACACCGAGTTCGGTCTGTCGGCGGGTATCGCCACCACCTCGCTCAAGTACGCCAACCACTTCAAGCGTCATTCCCAGGCCGGGATGGTGATGGTCAACCTGCCGACCGCCGGTGTGGACTATCACGTTCCATTTGGTGGCCGTAAGGGCTCATCCTATGGTTCGCGTGAGCAAGGTCGCTATGCGCAAGAGTTCTACACCGTCGTAAAAACCAGCTACATCGGTTCGTAACACGCACTACCTGTTGGCACCGGTTCCTGTGGGAGCTGGCTTGCCTGCGATAGCATCACCGGTGTGTGCCTGACACACCCAGGTGCCTGTATCGCGGGCAAGCCCGGCTCCCACATAAAAGCGGTCCTCAGAGACAACCAGACCATTACCCGCAAAAAAAATAATTAGTGGGAGTACTTCTACATGCAAGCGACCAAGCCGACCCACGTCCGCTATTTGATATTGCTCATGCTTTTTCTGGTGACCACGATCAACTACGCCGACCGGGCCACCATCGCTATCGCGGGCTCCAGCCTGCAAAAAGACCTCGGCATCGACGCGGTCACCCTCGGTTACATCTTCTCTGCATTCGGTTGGGCCTACGTGGCCGGGCAAATTCCTGGCGGCTGGCTGCTGGACCGGTTCGGCTCGAAAAAAGTCTATGCCCTGAGCATCTTCACCTGGTCACTGTTCACTGTGCTGCAAGGCTATGTGGGTGAGTTCGGTGTCTCCACCGCCGTGGTCGCGCTGTTTATGCTGCGCTTTATGGTGGGCCTGGCCGAAGCGCCGTCGTTCCCCGGAAACGCCCGTATTGTGGCGGCGTGGTTTCCTACGGCGGAGCGCGGCACGGCCTCGGCGATTTTCAACTCGGCGCAGTACTTCGCCACGGTGTTGTTCGCGCCGTTGATGGGCTGGATCGTTTACAGCTTCGGTTGGCAGCACGTGTTTATCGTGATGGGGGTGATTGGCATCCTGTTCTCGCTGATCTGGCTGAAAGTTATCCACAGCCCGCGCCAGCATCCGCTGATCAACGAAGCCGAGTTCAATCACATCGCCGCCAATGGCGCGATGGTCGATATGGATCAGGACAAGGGCAAAGGTAAGAAAACCGACGGGCCGAAGTGGGATTACATTCGTCAGTTGCTGACCAATCGCATGATGCTCGGTGTGTACCTGGGCCAGTACTGCATCAACGGCATCACGTATTTCTTCCTGACCTGGTTCCCGGTGTACCTGGTGCAGGACCGTGGCATGACTATCCTCAAGGCCGGTTTCATCGCCTCGTTGCCGGCGATCTGCGGGTTTATCGGTGGTGTGCTGGGTGGGGTGATTTCCGACTACCTGCTGCGCAAGGGCCACTCCCTGACCTTCGCCCGCAAGGCGCCGATCATTGGTGGCCTGCTGATCTCCAGCAGCATCGTGGCGTGCAACTACGTGGATATTGAATGGATGGTGGTGGGCTTCATGGCGTTGGCCTTCTTTGGCAAAGGCGTTGGCGCACTGGGTTGGGCGGTGGTGTCCGACACCTCGCCGAAACAGATCGCCGGCCTTAGTGGCGGCTTGTTCAACACCTTCGGTAACCTCGCGTCGATCACCACGCCGATTGTCATCGGCTACATCATCAGCACCACTGGGTCGTTCAAATGGGCCCTGGTGTTTGTCGGCGCCAACGCGCTGGTGGCGGTGTTCAGTTACCTGGTCATCGTCGGCCCGATCAAGCGCGTAGTGCTCAAGGAGCCGCCGAGCAAGGGCCCTGAGCTGACCAATCTTTCCCAAGCGCATTCCTGAGGGGCGATGTAATGCAGTTGATTGAACATGCCGACTCGCCGCGCTCCATCCGTTTGCACGAGCGCGACAACGTGGTGATCGTGGTCAATGACCAGGGCGTACCGGCCGGGACCGAGTTCCCGGACGGCCTGGTGACCGTGGATTTCATCCCCCAGAGCCACAAGGTGACCCTGGAAGATATTCCCGAGGGCGGTCAGATTATTCGCTACGGCCAGACCATCGGTTACGCCTTGGCGCCGATTCCCCGTGGCAGTTGGGTCCAGGAAGATCAACTGCGCATGCCCACCGCGCCACCGTTGGACAGCCTGCCACTGTCCACCGAGGTGCCTGAAACCCAGGCACCGTTGGAGGGTTTCACCTTCGAAGGGTATCGCAACGCCGACGGTACCGTCGGTACGCGCAATATCCTCGGCATCACCACCACGGTGCAGTGCGTTACCGGGGTGCTGGACCATGCGGTCAAGCGCATCAAGGACGAGTTGCTGCCCAAGTACCCCCATGTCGATGACGTGGTGGCGCTGACCCACAGTTACGGGTGTGGCGTGGCCATTACCGCGACGGATGCCTACATCCCGATCCGCACCGTGCGTAACCTGGCCCGCAACCCGAACCTGGGGGGCGAAGCCCTGGTGATCAGCCTGGGCTGTGAGAAATTGCAGGCCGGGCAGGTGATGCACGACAACGACAGCTCGGTCGATTTGAGCGAGCCGTGGTTGTATCGGCTCCAGGATTCCAGCCATGGCTTTACCGAAATGATCGAGCAGATCATGGCCTTGGCTGAGACGCGCTTGAAGAAACTCGATCAACGCCGCCGCGAAACCGTGCCAGCCTCGGAACTGATCCTGGGCATGCAGTGCGGTGGCAGCGATGCGTTTTCCGGGATCACCGCCAACCCGGCGCTGGGTTATGCCTCGGATTTGTTGCTGCGGGCCGGGGCGACGGTGATGTTTTCCGAAGTGACTGAAGTCCGCGATGCCATCTACCTGCTGACTTCGCGCGCCGAGAGCAAGGAAGTCGCCGAGGAACTGGTCCGGGAAATGGACTGGTACGACCGCTACCTGGCCAAGGGCGAGGCCGATCGCAGTGCCAATACCACGCCGGGCAACAAGAAGGGCGGGTTGTCGAATATTGTCGAAAAGTCCCTGGGTTCGATCGTCAAATCCGGCAGTAGCGCGATCAATGGCGTGCTGGGTCCGGGCGAGCGCTTCAAGGGCAAGGGCCTGATTTTTTGCGCGACGCCGGCCAGTGACTTTGTTTGCGGCACCTTGCAGTTGGCGGCGGGGATGAACCTGCATGTGTTCACCACAGGGCGTGGCACGCCTTACGGGCTGGCGATGGCGCCGGTGGTGAAGGTGTCGACGCGTACGGAGTTGGCGCAGCGCTGGCCGGACCTGATCGATATCGACGCTGGGCGTATTGCAACTGGGCGGGCGAGCATCGAGGAGCTGGGTTGGGAGTTGTTTCACTTCTATCTGGACGTGGCCAGCGGCAAGAAGCAAACGTGGGCTGAGCATCACAAGCTGCATAACGACATCACCTTGTTCAACCCGGCACCCATTACCTGAGACCGCCGCGGATCTTGTGGGAGCTGGCAAGCCAGCTCCCACATATGATCAGCGTTGCCGGGACGAAGTGGGCTGCATGGCTTATCATTAGCCACCTAACGACGCTCACCAAGGTTCTCCCCGGCATGCTGGCAATTTTCCTCACCACCCTGTCCATCACCGCGCCGGTGTTTGCCATGCTGTTTCTCGGTGTGCTGCTCAAGCGCATCGACTGGATCAATGACAACTTTATCCACACGGCGTCGTCCCTGGTGTTCAACGTCACCATGCCGGCGCTGCTGTTTCTTGGCATCCTGCATGCCGACCTGCACTCGGCACTCAAGCCGGGTTTGCTGATCTATTTTGCCGTCGCCACGCTGCTCAGCTTTGCCCTGGCCTGGGGCTGGGCGCTGTTTCGCTGCCCGCGTGAAGACCGCGGCATCTATACCCAGGGCGCCTTTCGCGGCAACAACGGGGTGATTGGCCTGGCGTTGGCGGCCAGCATGTACGGCGATTACGGCATCTCCCTCGGCGCGATCCTCGCCGCGCTGGTGATCCTGTTCTACAACACGCTGTCGACCATTGTGCTGGCGGTGTACAGCCCGGTGATCAAGTCCGACCCATGGAGCATCTGCAAGAGTGTGGTGGCCAACCCGTTGATCATCAGCGTGATCGTGGCCACGCCGTTCGCGGTGTTCCAGATTGGCCTGCCGGGTTGGTTGGAGTCTTCCGGCCGCTATCTGGCAGACATGACCTTGCCGCTGGCACTGATCTGCATCGGTGGCACCCTGTCGCTGGCGGCGCTGCGTAAAAGCGGGAGCATGGCCTTGAGCGCGAGCCTGGTGAAGATGATCGGGTTGCCGCTGGTGGCCACGCTGGGCGCCTGGCTGTTGGGTTTCCGGGGCCCGGAGTTGGGGATTCTGTTCCTGTATTTCGGCGCGCCGACGGCAGCGGCCAGTTTTGTGATGGCCAGGGCAGCAGAGGGCAATCACGAGCTGGCGGCGGCGATTATCGTGATCACCACGCTGATGGCGGCGGTGACCACGAATATCGGGATTTTCGTGTTGCAGGCGGGTGGGTGGATCTGAATTTTGTGGGGGCCATTCGCGAGCAAGCCCCACATTCGACCGCGTTCTCAGGTTGAAGCTCGGCCAACGGTGGGAGCGGGCTTGCCCGCGAATGCTATCTAGCCGTCACTGCTGATCGGCCTGATACGCCTCAATCACTTCCTGCGCCGCCCTGAACGCATCGATCGCCGCCGGTACACCCGCATACACCGCGCAATGCAGCAGTGCCTCGCGAATCTCTTCCACCGTACAGCCATTGTTCAACGCGCCCCGTACGTGACCCTTGAGCTCCTGCGGGCACTTGAGCGCGGTGAGGGCGGCGAGGGTGATCAGGCTGCGGGTCTTCAGCGGCAAGCCTTCGCGATTCCACACACCGCCCCATGCATGTTCATTGACGAAATCCTGCAACGGTTGTGTGAATTCGGTGGCGTTGCCCAAGGCACGGTCGACGAACACGTCGCCCATGACCTGGCGACGCATTTCAACCCCGGACTTCTTCTGATCGGTCATTGCGATTCCCTCTTGTGTTGACGGCGCCAGGCTCGCAGCGTGCTGAACAACAGGAATGCCACCAGCACTGGCAGGACGTAATACAGCATCAGGTGTTCAAGCTTGGTGGCCAGCGGCATGCCAGTGGTGAACGACATCACATGCAGCCCATACGCCAGGTACAGGCCCAGCAGCACCAGGCCTTCGGCGCGGGTTACGCGGTAGCCGCTGTAGAACACCGGCAGGCACAGCGCCGCGGCGGCGAGCATCACCGGCAGGTCGAAATCCAAGGCATTGGGCGATACCGACAGCGGCGTGGGCGCCACCAGGGCGGTGAACCCCAGCACACCCAGCAGGTTGAACAGGTTGCTGCCGATCACGTTGCCCACAGCGATTTCCCGCTGGCCGCGCAGGGCGGCGATCAGCGAGGTCGCCAGGCACGGCAGGGAGGTGCCGACGCCGATCAGCGTCAGGCCGATGATGCGCTCCGACAAGCCCAGGTCCGCCGCCACATCCACCGCCCCAGCGAGCAGCAGGTGGCCGGCAAGCAGCAGGATCAGCAGCCCGCCGACTATCAACAGCACGCTGCTCAGCCAGGGCGCGCGGGCCACGGTGTCCAGGGTGCGTGGGCGGCGAGAGTGGCGGGTCTGGTAGTGCAGCACGCCGAGGTAGGCGATCAGCGCGCTCAGCAGCAACAGGCCATCGGCCGGTGTGAGTGCTTCATTGGCCGCCAGCGTGAACACCAGTAGCGCGGCGAGAATCATCACCGGGATGTCCAGACGTACCAGCTGGCGCGAGACCCGCAGCGGGATGATCAGCGCCGACAGGCCCAGGGTGACGAGGATGTTGAAGATGCTGCTGCCGATCACGCTGCCCACCGCGATGTCGGTGTTGCCTGCCAGGGTGGCTTGCAGGCTGACGCTCATCTGCGGCGCGCTGCTGCCGAAGGCGACGATCGTCAGGCCAATGATCAGTGGCCGCACCTTGAGGCTGGCAGCCAGGCGCACCGCCGCGCGCACCAGGATTTCGGCGCCGGTGATCAGCAGCAGCAGGCCGCCGACTAGTTCGAGCAGGCTCCAGGGGGAAAGGGCTGTCAGTAATCCGAAAATGGCCAGGGCTCCTCAGTTGCCAAGGGCTTGTACCCGCACGCGTGCGGTCCCGCTGCTGATCATGCCCAACTGCTCGGCGGCCTTGCGTGAAAGATCGATCAAGCGCCCACGGGTATGCGGGCCGCGATCATTGATGCGCACCACCACGGATTTGTCGTTGTTCAAGTTGGTGACCTTGACCTGGGTGCCGAACGGCAGTTGCCGGTGGGCGGCGGTCAGGGCGTTCTGGTTGAAGGGTTCACCGCTGGCGGTCTTTTTGCCGTGGTGCTTGGCGCCGTAATAGGAGGCGGTGCCGGTTTCGTCGTAGCCGTTGGGGTTGATGACGCCGCTGGCACAGCCGGCCAACAGCGAGAACAGGGCCAGAAGGGCAAATAGACGCTGCATTTTCAAGGATACCCCCTTATCAAATGTGGGAGCGGGCTTGCTCGCGAAGGCGGTGTGTCAGCCAAGTATTCCTTCACTGATCAACCGCCTTCGCGAGCAAGCCCGCTCCTACAAAGTGTCCGAGTTGAGCATGGGATCTCACTCGGACCATTCGTCGCTATCAGCCTTCGAGCTTGCTTTTGAGCAATTCGTTCACCTGTTGCGGGTTGGCCTTGCCTTTGGAGGCTTTCATTGCCTGGCCCACAAAGAAGCCGAACATCTTGCCGCGCTTGGCTTCGTCTGCCGCACGGTACTGTTCGACCTGCTCGGCGTTGGCCGCGAGCATTTCGTCCAGCACGGCCGAGATCGCGCCGCTGTCGGTGACTTGCTTGAGGCCGCGGTTCTCGATGATCTCGTCGGCGCTGCCTTCACCGCTGGCCATGGCTTCGAACACGGTCTTGGCGATCTTGCCGGAGATGGTGTTGTCCTTGATGCGCAGCAGCATGCCGCCCAACTGCTCGGCAGTGACCGGGGCTTCGTCGATTTCCAGGCCCTGCTTGTTCAACAGGCTGCCCAGCTCGACCATCACCCAGTTGGCCGCCAGCTTGGCGTCACCGGCAATGCTCACGACTTTTTCGAAGTAGTTGGCTTGCTCACGGCTGGAGGCCAGCACGCTGGCATCGTAGACCGACAGGCCGAACTGCTCCTGGAAGCGCTCGCGTTTCTGCTGCGGCAATTCCGGCAGGGTGGCGCGTACGTCATTGAGGAACGCGTCCTCGATGACCACCGGCAACAGGTCCGGATCGGGGAAGTAACGGTAGTCGTTGGCTTCCTCCTTGCTGCGCATGGCGCGGGTTTCGTCTTTGTTCGGGTCGTACAGGCGGGTCTGCTGGATGACCTTGCCGCCGTCTTCGATCAGCTCGATCTGGCGACGCACTTCACTGTTGATCGCTTTCTCGATGAAGCGGAACGAGTTGACGTTCTTGATCTCGCAGCGAGTGCCGAACTCAACCTGGCCTTTCGGGCGGATCGACACGTTGCAGTCACAACGCAGCGAGCCTTCGGCCATGTTGCCGTCGCAGATGCCCAGGTAACGCACCAGTGCGTGGATGGTCTTGACGTAGGCCACGGCTTCCTTGGCGCTGCGCATGTCCGGTTCGGAAACGATCTCCAGCAGCGGCGTGCCGGCACGGTTCAGGTCGATGCCGGTGGCGCCCGGGAATTCTTCGTGCAGGCTCTTGCCGGCATCTTCTTCCAGGTGCGCACGGGTCACGCCGACGCGCTTGATGGTGCCGTCTTCCAGAGGGATGTCCAGGTGGCCCTTGCCGACAATCGGCAGTTCCATCTGGCTGATCTGGTAGCCCTTGGGCAGGTCCGGGTAGAAGTAGTTCTTGCGCGCGAACACGTTGTGCTGGCCGATCTCGGCGTCAATCGCCAGGCCGAACATCACCGCCATGCGCACCGCTTCCTGGTTCAGCACCGGCAAGACACCGGGCATGCCCAGGTCGACCAGGCTGGCCTGGGTGTTGGGCTCGGAGCCGAACGTGGTGGCGCTACCGGAGAAAATCTTCGATTGGGTGGCGAGCTGGGTATGAATCTCCAGCCCGATCACGACTTCCCATTGCATAGTGTTCTCCTCAGAAGCCGGTAGGGGTGCGGGTGTGCCAGTCGGTGTGCAACTGGTACTGGTGCGCCACATTGAGCAGGCGGCCTTCCTGGAAATACGGGGCGAGCAATTGCACGCCCACCGGCAGGCCATCGACGAAACCGGCAGGCATGGACAAGCCCGGCAGGCCCGCGAGGTTGGCGGTGATGGTGTACAAGTCTTCGAGGTACGCAGCCACCGGGTCGCCATTCTTGGCGCCGAGCTTCCAGGCCGGGTTCGGCGTGGTTGGGCCGAGGATCACGTCGACTTCATTAAAGGCCGCCATGAAGTCGTTCTTCACCAGGCGACGGATCTTTTGCGCCTTGAGGTAGTACGCGTCGTAGTAGCCGGCCGACAGGGCGTAGGCACCGACCATGATGCGGCGTTGTACTTCGGCACCGAAGCCTTCGCCACGGGAGCGTTTGTACAGGTCGGTCAGGTCTTTCGGGTTTTCGCAGCGATAGCCGAAGCGCACGCCGTCGAAACGCGACAGGTTGGAAGAGGCTTCAGCCGGGGCGATCACATAGTAGGCAGGGATCGCGTGCTGATTGTTCGGCAGGCTGATTTCCTTGATCACCGCGCCGAGCTTTTCCAGCTCCTTGACGCTGTTGTGCACCAGTTCGGCGATGCGTGGGTCGAGACCGGCGCTGAAGTACTCCTTCGGCACGCCGATGCGCAGGCCCTTGATCGACGTGTTGAGGCTGGCGCTGTAGTCCGGCACTGGCTCATCGATGCTGGTGGAGTCCTGTTGATCGAACCCGGCCATGCCTTGTAACAAAATCGCGCAGTCTTCGGCAGTGCGTGCCAACGGGCCGCCCTGATCGAGGCTGGAGGCGTAGGCGATCATGCCCCAGCGGGAAACGCGACCATAGGTCGGCTTCAGGCCGGTGAGGTTGGTGAACGCCGCTGGCTGGCGGATCGAGCCGCCGGTGTCGGTGGCGGTGGCCGCCGGCAGGAAGCGCGCGGCAACGGCTGCAGCCGAACCGCCGGACGAGCCGCCGGGCACGTGCTCCAGGTTCCACGGGTTTTTCACCGCGCCGTAGTAGCTCGATTCGTTGGCCGAACCCATGGCGAATTCATCCATGTTGGTCTTGCCCAGGGTCACGGCCCCGGCGGCAGCCAGCTTGGACACCACGGTGGCGTCATAGGGCGCTTTGAAGTTGTCGAGCATCTTCGAGCCGCAGCTGGTGCGGATACCCTGGGTGCAGAACAAGTCCTTGTGGGCGATTGGAGCGCCCAGCAGTGCGCCATTCTCACCGTTGGCGCGACGTGCGTCGGCGGCCTTGGCCTGGCTCAGGGCCAGCTCTTCGGTGAGGCTGATGAAGCTGTTGACCTGCGGGTCCAGTGCGGCGATACGCGCCAGCAGGGTCCTGGTCAGCTCTTCGGAAGAAAACTTTTTGTCGGCGAGACCGCGGGCGATCTCGGCCAGAGTCATGTGATGCATGAAAGGCTCTTTCCCTTTAGTCGATGACTTTCGGAACCAGATACAGGCCGTTTTCGACCGCTGGTGCGATGGACTGGTAGGCCTCGCGATTATTACGTTCGGTCACGACGTCTGCGCGCAGGCGCTGGCTGGCTTCCAGTGGGTGAGCCAGGGGCTCGATGCCGTCGGTATTCACGGCCTGCATTTGGTCAACCAGCCCGAGAATGCTGTTCAGGGCTGCGGTGGTTTGTGGAATTTCGCTTTCAACCAGGTCCAGGTGGGCCAGGTGAGCGATTTTTTCCACGTCGGAGCGTTCAAGCGCCATGGGATTCTCCAGTGGAAAGGCGTCCGTGTGTTAGATTGTCGGAACACTACCGCATTTCTACGGTCATATGGCCGCGATTGTGGGGGTTGGTGCGTAGAAAGTCGGCCAATTTAGCACATTGGCGCCTTGCCCAAAATCCCTGTCGTTGTTAGAGTTTGCCGCACTTTTTTACCCACGCGTTGCCTAGGGTCCTTTCCCCATGTTCAAGAAACTGCGTGGCATGTTTTCCAGCGATCTTTCCATTGACCTGGGCACTGCCAACACCCTTATTTACGTGCGCGAGCGCGGTATCGTTCTGAATGAGCCATCGGTTGTGGCCATTCGGACCCATGGTAATCAGAAAAGTGTCGTTGCCGTCGGCACCGAGGCCAAGCGCATGCTCGGCCGTACACCAGGCAATATTGCCGCCATCCGTCCGATGAAAGACGGCGTGATCGCCGACTTCAGCGTCTGCGAGAAGATGCTGCAGTACTTCATCAACAAGGTTCACGAAAACAGTTTCCTGCAGCCCAGCCCGCGTGTGCTGATCTGCGTTCCGTGCAAGTCCACCCAGGTGGAGCGTCGTGCCATCCGTGAATCGGCCCTTGGTGCCGGTGCTCGCGAAGTCTTCCTGATCGAAGAGCCAATGGCCGCTGCGATCGGTGCCGGCCTGCCGGTTGAAGAAGCCCGCGGTTCGATGGTGGTGGATATCGGTGGTGGTACTACCGAAATCGCCCTGATCTCCCTGAACGGTGTGGTGTATGCCGAATCCGTCCGCGTCGGCGGCGACCGCTTCGATGAAGCGATCATCACCTATGTGCGCCGTAACTACGGCAGCCTGATCGGTGAATCCACCGCAGAGCGCATCAAGCAGGAAATCGGCACCGCCTACCCGGGCGGCGAAGTGCGCGAAGTCGATGTTCGCGGTCGCAACCTGGCCGAAGGTGTTCCACGTGCCTTCACCCTGAACTCCAATGAAGTGCTGGAAGCTCTGCAAGAGTCCCTGGCCACCATCGTTCAGGCTGTGAAGAGCGCCCTGGAGCAATCGCCGCCGGAACTGGCTTCCGACATCGCCGAGCGTGGCCTGGTGCTGACCGGCGGTGGCGCCTTGCTGCGCGACCTGGACAAGTTGCTGGCCCAGGAAACCGGCCTGCCGGTGATCGTTGCCGAAGACCCGCTGACCTGCGTTGCCCGTGGCGGTGGTCGTGCACTGGAAATGATGGATAAACACACCATGGACCTGCTCTCCAGCGAATAAGCTTCGTTGGTCGGTTCATGCGTCGCCAACAGGCAGCACTTTGCAGTGCTGCCTGTTGGCGTTTATCTTCTTCAACCTGCATCCAGGCCGGTTAGATGCCGTATGAGTAAAGAGAACATTTGCCTGGGAGGAGCGGCCTATTAAACCGCTTTTCGCCAAAGGCCCCTCATTGGGCGTGCGCTTGTTGGTGCTGGTCGTGCTTTCGGTCGCGCTGATGGTGGTCGATGCCCGTTTCGCACTGCTCAAGCCCGTGCGCAGCCAGATGTCGCTGGTGTTGATGCAGACTTACTGGATCACCGACCTGCCGCAACGGCTGTTCCAGGGCGTGGCCAGCCAATTTGGCAGCCGCACCGAGCTGGTCGCCGAGAACGAAAAACTCAAGACTGAAAACCTGCTGCTGCAGGGGCGCATGCAAAAGCTGGCGGCCCTCACCGAGCAGAACGTTCGGCTGCGCGAGTTGCTCAACTCTTCCGCGCTGGTCAACGAGAAGGTCGAAGTCGCCGAGTTGATCGGCATGGACCCCAACCCCTTCACCCATCGCATCATCATCAACAAAGGTGAGCGCGACGGTGTGGTCCTCGGTCAACCGGTGCTCGATGCCCGTGGCTTGATGGGCCAGGTGGTCGAGTTGATGCCCTACACCTCGCGCGTACTGTTGCTGACGGACACGACCCATAGCATTCCGGTGCAGGTCAACCGCAACGGCCTGCGTGCGATTGCCAGCGGCACCGGCAACCCGGAACGCCTGGAATTGCGTCATGTAGCCGATACCGCCGACATCAAGGAAGGCGACCTGTTGGTCAGCTCCGGCCTGGGTCAACGGTTCCCGGCGGGTTATCCGGTGGCGACGGTCAAGGAAGTGATCCACGACTCCGGCCAGCCATTCGCCATCGTCCGTGCCGTGCCGACTGCCGCCTTGAACCGCAGCCGCTATCTGCTGCTGGTGTTCAGCGACAACCGCACCCCGGAAGAACGCGCCAACGATGCCGCCCAAGCCCAGGAAGCCGAAGACAAGCAGAACGGCACCACGCCGATCGTCCCTGCGACGGTGCCCAAGCCTGCCGCTGCGCCATCGGCCACACCTGCGGCCGTTCCCGCTGCCGCCGCGCCGGTCGCGACGCCGGTCAAGCCAGCTGCGCACAACGCGCACGCGGTGAAGCCGGCGGCCACCAAACCACCTGCTTCGGCGCCCGCGACTGCCACGCCTGCGACCAAACCGCCTGCTGCAACGCCGGCTGCCCGTCCAGCGGCAACGGCTCCGGCAACCACGCGGCAGAGGGAGGAATAATGGCCGGTACTCATTCGCGCAATGGCTGGATCGTCTGGTTGACCTTCGCGGTCGGCTTGCTGCTCAGCGTTTCTCCGTTGCCGCAATTCATGGAAATCCTGCGTCCGCTCTGGCTGGCATTGCTGCTGGCCTTCTGGTCGCTGAACCTGCCGCACAAGATCGGCATGGTCACCGCGCTGTTCCTGGGCTTGGCGGAAGACGTGCTGTATGGCACCTTGCTGGGCCAGAACGCGCTGATCCTGACGCTGATTACGTTCCTGGTGCTGTCGTTGCAGCAGCGTTTGCGCATGTTTCCGATGTGGCAGCAGTGCCTGGTGATCCTGGTGATCTTCGGCCTGGCGCAGTTGGTGCAGCTATGGCTCAGTGCCCTGACGGGTAACCGCCAGCCGACGCTCGCGTTGGTATTGCCGGCGCTGGTCAGTGCGCTGCTGTGGCCCTGGATCAGTTTTGGCCTGCGTGGGTTACGTCGTCGCTATAAAATCAATTGAATGGATTGCGAGGCTCTGCCTGGTTATCGAGTCCTACAGGGAGAGTCTGCATGAATTCGCTTTATCTGGCCTCGGGCTCCCCGAGGCGACGTGAGTTGCTGACCCAGATCGGTGTGCCCTTCACCGTGGTCAGCGCCGCGATTGATGAAACTCCTCTTACCCACGAATCCGCCGTTTCCTACGTCGAGCGTCTGGCGCGCGGCAAGGCTGCGGCGGGTTTGGCTGCGCTTGAACACGCCTCGGGTGCCTGTGTGCTGGGTGCCGACACCGCTGTCATTGTCGACGGCCAGATCCTCGGCAAACCCGTGGATCAAGCCGATGCCCTGGCCATGTTGATGGCGCTGGCGGGGCGTGAACATGACGTGCTCACTGCCATTGCCGTGACCGATGGCCAGCGCTGCGAAACTGTTTGTGTAAGCAGTCGTGTACGTTTTCGCAGTATTTCTGTCGAGGAAGCTACAACCTACTGGCACAGTGGCGAACCCCAGGACAAGGCGGGCGGCTATGCTATTCAAGGGCTTGGATCGGTGTTTGTCGCCGGGCTCAATGGCAGTTATTCCGCCGTGGTAGGCCTGCCGGTGTGCGAAACCGCGCAACTGCTCGGTCAATTCGGCATACCCTGTTGGCAACACCTTACCGCGCGCTGAACGCCTAACCCCAGCGCCCAGCCCTAAGCGATCGGTCACTATTGTGAAAACGCCTGAACGAGACCCAGCCATGAGTGAAGAGATTCTGATCAATATCACGCCGATGGAATCACGCGTGGCGGTGGTAGAGAACGGTGTTCTGCAAGAAGTGCACGTCGAGCGCACCCAAAAGCGCGGGATCGTCGGCAATATCTATAAAGGCAAGGTGGTGCGTGTCTTGCCGGGCATGCAGGCGGCATTCGTCGACATCGGCCTGGACCGTGCAGCGTTTATCCACGCATCGGAAATCTCCCTGCGCGAAGGCCCGGCGGTAGAGAGCATCAGCGCGCTGGTGCACGAAGGGCAGAGCCTGGTGGTGCAAGTCACCAAGGACCCCATCGGCTCCAAGGGCGCGCGCCTGACCACGCAGCTGTCGATTCCGTCGCGCTATCTGGTGTACATGCCGCGTACCGCCCACGTCGGCATCTCCCTGAAGATCGAAGATGAAGCCGAGCGCGAGCGCCTGAAAAAGGTGGTCAGCGACTGTGTGGCGGCCGAAGGCATCAAGGAAGCTGGCGGTTTCATCCTGCGTACCGCCGCCGAAGGTGCCGGTGCCGATGAAATCCTCATGGACATCCGTTACCTGCGGCGCCTGTGGGACCAGATCGGCGCACAGATCAAGACCATCGGCGCACCCAGTGTCATCTACGAAGACCTGGGCCTGGCCCTGCGTACCCTGCGCGATCTGGTCAGCCCCAAGATTGAGAAAATTCGCATCGACTCGCGGGAAACCTTCCAGCGCACCACGCAATTTGTTGCCGAGCTGATGCCGGAAATTGCCGATCGCCTGGAGCACTATCCTGGCGAGCGGCCGATCTTTGACCTGTATGGCGTTGAAGATGAAATCCAGAAAGCCCTGGAACGCAAAGTGCCACTGAAGTCCGGTGGCTATCTGGTGGTGGACCCTGCGGAGGCCATGACCACCATCGACGTCAACACTGGCGCGTTCGTGGGGCATCGCAATCTCGAGGAAACCATCTTCAAGACCAACCTCGAAGCGGCCACTGCGATTGCCCGTCAACTGCGCCTGCGCAACCTGGGCGGGATCATCATCATCGACTTCATCGACATGGAAGATGAAGAGCACCAGCGTCAGGTGCTGCGCACCCTCGAGAAGCAACTGGAGCGCGACCACGCCAAGACGAACATTATCGGCATCACCGAGCTGGGCCTGGTGCAGATGACCCGCAAGCGCACCCGCGAAAGCCTTGAGCAAGTGCTGTGCGAGCCGTGCAGCAGTTGCCAGGGGCGCGGTAAATTGAAGACTCCGGAAACCGTTTGCTACGAGATTTTCCGGGAAATCCTACGAGAGGCTCGGGCTTACCAGGCCGAAGGTTATAGAGTGCTCGCCAACCAGAAAGTGGTCGACCGTCTGTTGGACGAAGAGTCCGGCAACGTCGCCGAATTGGAGGGGTTTATCGGACGCACAATTCGTTTCCAGGTTGAAACCATGTATTCCCAGGAACAATACGACGTGGTGCTGCTCTGATCCCCATTCGCTTACTTTTGACTGTCTTGAGGGTCGCCTGACATGGAGCGTCTGACACGCTTTTTTGCCGCTTTGACCCGTTGGGGCCTGGGCCTTTGCGCGTTGCTGCTGGTACTGGCGGCGGTGTACGTGAGCCTGGGGCGCGAATTGACCCCGCTGGTGGCCGAATATCGCGCCGAAGTCGAGGCCAAGGCCCAGGCGGCGGTGGACATGCCGCTGCACATTGGCAGCCTTGAAGGCCGTTGGAGCGGCTTTGCGCCGATGCTGCTGGCCCACGACGTGATGCTGGGCGAGGGCAGCAGTGCCTTGCGCCTGGATCAGGTCGAAGTGGTGCCGGACATCTGGGCCAGCCTGATGGCGCGTGAAGTGCGCATCGCACATCTGGAAGTCAGTGGCCTGCAACTCAGCGTCAAGGAAGACAAGAACGGCCGCTGGGCGCTGCAAGGCCTGCCGGTGCAGGATGACCAGCCGCTGGACCCACAGCAATTGCTCCAGCGTATGCAGATGGTCAAGCGTGTGTCACTGCTCGACAGCCAGGTGACCTTGCAACCCTTCGACCAGCCCCCGTTGACCCTGACATATGTCGGCCTGAGCTTGCATACCGGCATCACCCGCCAGCGCCTGGACGCGCGCCTGACCCTGCCTGACGGCCAGCCCCTGGCACTGAGCTTGCGCACGCGGATTCGTGCGAGCCAATGGCAAGACGCTGAAGCACAGGCCTACCTGAGCCTGCCCCAGAGCGACTGGGCCAAGTGGATTCCGGCCAAGCTGACGCAGCAATGGAAACTCACCCAATTCAAGGCCGGCGGCGAATTCTGGCTGACCTGGGCCAAGGGCACCGTGCAAAGCGCGGTGGTGCGCCTCAACTCGCCACAGATCAAGGGCAGCTACGCCGAGCGCAAGCCGGTGCACATTGAAAACCTGGCCCTCAACGCCTACCTGCAACGCAGTGATAGCGGTCTTACGGTGCTGTTCGACTCGCTGGCGATGAACCTGGGCGAGACCCGCTGGGAATCGCGCGTGCAATTGCAGCAAAGCCTGGCCACCGACAAGGACCAGGAGGTGTGGAAGCTTCAGGCGGACCGCCTGGACCTGACCCCCATCACACCGTTGCTCAATGCCCTGGCGCCGTTGCCCGAAGGTTTCGCCACGACCATCGAGCACCTGAAGGCGATTGGCTTGCTGCGCAATGTGCTGGTGGATTTCCGTCCTCAGGACACCACGGATCAAAAACTCAGTTTCGCCGCCAATCTCGAACGTGTGGGGTTTGACGCCTACTTCGGTGCCCCGGCTGCCCGTAACATTTCCGGCAGTATCAGCGGTGACCTTGGCCATGGCGAACTGCGCATGGACAGCAGGGACTTTTCCCTGCACCTGGATCCCATTTTTGCCAAACCCTGGCAGTACATCCAGGCCAATGCGCGCCTGACGTGGAAGCTGGATAAAGATGGCTTCACCCTGATCGCGCCGTATATCAAGGTGCTGGGCGAAGAGGGCAAAGTGGCTGCCGATTTCTTGATTCGCCTGAGTTTTGACCAAAGCCGCGAAGACTACATGGACCTGCGGGTCGGCATGGTCGATGGCGACGGGCGCTTCACCTCCAAATACCTGCCGGCGGTGTTGAGCCCGGCGCTGGATGAATGGCTGCGCACGGCGATTCTCAAAGGTGCGGTCGACGAGGGGTTCTTCCAATACCAGGGCTCGCTCAACCACGATGCGTTGCCCGCCTCGCGCAATATCAGCCTGTTCTTCAAGGTGCATGACGCCGAACTGGCGTTCCAGCCAGGCTGGCCGCATGTGAGCAAGGTCACGGGTGAAGTGTTCGTCGAAGAGAGCGGTGTGCGCATCCTGGCCAGCAAGGGGCAATTGCTCGACACCAAGGTCAACGACATCTACGTCAATATTCCCCATGCGCCGGCGGACAAGGACAGCCACCTGCTGCTCACCGGCGGTTTTGCCGGCGGCCTGGGGGATGGTCTGAAGATCCTTCAGGAAGCGCCGATCGGCACGGCTTCGACGTTTGCCGGCTGGAAGGGCGAGGGCGACCTGCAAGGCAGCCTGGATCTGGACATACCGCTGGCCAAAGGCGCCGAACCGAAAATCGTGGTGGACTTCAAGACCGACAAGTCCCGCCTGCAATTGGCCGAGCCCACCTTGGACCTGACCCAGCTCAAGGGGGATTTCCGCTTCGACAGCGCCAAGGGCCTCAGTGGCCAGAACATCACGGCCCAGGCGTTCGACCGGCCGATCAGTGCGCAGATTGTTGCCGGCGGCAAGCCGGGCAATATCAGTACGCGCGTGACGGCCAAAGGGCAGGTCACGGTCAAGCGGCTGACGGACTGGTTGAAAATCAGCCAGCCGTTGCCGGTGTCCGGCGATATTCCGTACCAGCTGCAACTGAACCTTGACGGTGCCGACAGTCAACTGATGGTCAGCTCCAACCTCAAGGGCGTGGCAGTGGATTTACCAGCGCCCTTTGGCATGCCAGCCAGCCAGGGGCGTGACAGTGTGTTCCGCATGACCTTGCAGGGTAACGAGCGCCGCTACTGGTTCGATTATGGCGAGCTGGCGAATTTCACCTTCGCGGCGCCGCCGGACAAGTTCAATGACGGCCGGGGCGAGTTGTTCCTCGGTGATGGCGATGCGCTGTTGCCGACAGTCAAAGGCCTGCGCATTCGCGGAGTCTTGTCGGAACTGGATCTCGACCCGTGGAAGAAGCTCGTGGACCGTTATGCGGGCAACGACCCGGGCGGCAGCGCCAAGCAATTGCTCAGCGGCGCCGACTTCAAGGTCGGCAAGCTGACCGGCTTTGGCACCCAGTTCGATCAGGTCAAATTGCAGTTGGACCGCAAACCCGCGGCGTGGGGCCTGCAGCTCGACAGCCAGCAGGCCAAGGGCACGGTGAACCTGCCGGACGCCAAGGGCGCGCCGATTGCGATCAACCTGCAGTATGTGAAACTGCCGGCCGTGGACCCGAGCGTACAGGCCGATGAAAACGCCCCGGACCCTTTGGCCGACATCGACCCCAAGGATATTCCCGCGCTCGACATTGCCATCGACCAGCTGTTCCAGGGGCCGGATTTGATCGGCGCGTGGTCGTTGAAGATCCGCCCGACAACCAAGGGTTTGGCCTTCACCAATCTGGACCTTGGCCTCAAGGGCATGCAGCTCAAGGGTGATGGCGGCTGGGAAGGCGCGCCGGGAAGCAGCGGCAGTTGGTACAAGGGGCGCCTGGACGGTAAGAATATCGGCGATGTACTCAAGGGCTGGGGTTATGCGCCGACCGTCACCAGCAAGGACTTCCATCTGGACGTGGACGGGCGCTGGCCGGGCTCGCCGGCCTATGTGGGGCCGAAACGTTTCTCCGGCAGCCTGGACGCATCCTTTCGCAGCGGTCAGTTCGTTGAAGTGGAAGGCGGCGCCCAGGCCCTGCGTGTGTTTGGCCTGCTCAACTTCAACTCCATCGGGCGCCGGTTGCGCCTGGACTTTTCCGACTTGCTCGGCAAGGGCTTGAGTTATGACCGGGTCAAAGGCCTGTTGGCTGCCAGTAATGGCGTGTTCGTTACCCGCGAACCGATCACCATGACCGGGCCGTCGACCAACCTTGAGCTTAACGGCACCCTGGATCTGGTGGCCGACCGTGTCGACGCCAAGTTGCTGGTGACATTGCCGGTCACCAACAACCTGCCGATTGCCGCGTTGATCGTGGGGGCTCCGGCGATTGGTGGGGCGTTGTTCCTGATCGACAAGTTGATCGGTGACCGCGTTTCGCGCTTCGCCAGCGTGCAATACAAAGTCGAGGGGCCGTGGAAGGATCCAAAAATCACCTTCGACAAGCCATTTGAAAAGCCAAACTGAGAGCCTGTGGAGTAGCATGGTCGCACGCCCATTACGGAGAGTCGGCCCATGTCCTTTGCGGTAATTCAAATGGTCAGCCAGAGCGATGTGCTGGCCAATCTTGCCCAGGCCCGGCGCCTGCTGGAGCAAGCGGCGGCAGGGGGGGCGAAGCTGGCGGTGCTGCCGGAAAACTTTGCCGCCATGGGCCGGCGTGATGTGGCCGATATCGGCCGGACCGAGGCATTGGGCGAAGGACCGATCCTGCCGTGGTTGAAACAGACTGCCCGTGACCTCACCTTATGGATAGTGGCTGGCACCTTGCCGTTGCCGCCCAGGGATCAGCCGTACGCCAAGTCCAACGCCTGTTCGCTGCTGGTCGATGACCAGGGCGAAATCGTTGCCCGATACGACAAGTTGCACCTGTTCGATGTGGACGTTGCCGACGCGCGTGGTCGTTATCGTGAATCCGACGACTATGCTTTCGGCAGCAACGTGGTGGTGGCGGACACGCCGGTGGGGCGATTGGGCCTGACGGTGTGTTACGACCTGCGCTTCCCCGAGCTGTACAGCGAGTTGCGTGCAGCAGGGGCTGAATTGATTACCGCGCCTTCGGCGTTTACCGCGGTGACCGGCGCGGCGCACTGGGACGTGCTGATTCGCGCACGCGCCATCGAAACCCAGTGTTACCTGCTGGCGGCCGCCCAGGGCGGCGTGCATCCGGGGCCGCGGGAAACCTACGGTCACGCAGCGATCGTTGACCCGTGGGGGCGGGTGCTGGCGCAACAGGATCAAGGCGAAGCGGTGTTGTTGGCCGAACGCGATAGCAGTGAACAAGCGTCGATACGGGCGCGCATGCCGGTGGTCAGCCACCGGCGTTTTTTCTCGCAGGGCGCACAGCGGCCTGCTTCGGAACGATGAATTTAAGGCCAAACCTATGAGCGAGTTGTTGTCCTCAGTCAGTGAACACCTCCTGGCACCTGGTGGCGTGACCATCGAAAGCTTGCAAACCGTGCTGGGCGATCTGGCCGGGCCGGGTATCGACGCGGCTGACCTGTATTTCCAAGGGCAGATCTCCGAGTCCTGGGCCCTTGAAGACGGCATCGTCAAGGAAGGCAGTTTCAACCTTGACCAAGGTGTAGGCGTGCGTGCGCAATCCGGAGAAAAAACCGGTTTTGCCTACAGCAACGCGATCACCCTGGAAGCCTTGGGCCTGGCGGCGCGTGCGGCGCGTTCGATCTCCCGTGCCGGGCAAAACGGTACGGTGCAGGCGTTCAGTACCCAGGACGTGGCGCAATTGTATGCGCCCGATAACCCCCTGGAAGTGATCAGCCGTGCGGAGAAGGTCGAGCTGCTCAAGCGTGTCGACGCGGCTACCCGCGCCCTTGACCCGCGTATCCAGCAGGTCACCGTGAGCATGGCCGGTGTGTGGGAGCGCATCTTGGTGGCCTCCACCGATGGCGGCCTGGCGGCGGATGTACGGCCGCTGGTGCGCTTCAACGTCAGTGTGATCGTCGAGCAGAATGGCCGCCGGGAGCGCGGCGGGCATGGCGGTGGCGGGCGTACCGACTACCGTTATTTCCTCACTGATGACCGCGCCATGGGGTATGCCCGTGAAGCGCTGCGTCAGGCGCTGGTGAACCTGGAGGCCATTCCGGCCCCGGCCGGTACGTTGCCGGTGGTGTTGGGATCGGGTTGGTCCGGCGTATTGCTGCACGAGGCCGTGGGCCATGGTCTGGAAGGTGACTTCAACCGCAAGGGCAGCTCGGCCTACAGCGGGCGCATGGGCGAGATGGTTGCGTCCAAGCTGTGCACCATTGTCGATGACGGCACCTTGGCCGGGCGCCGTGGCTCGTTGAGTGTCGACGACGAAGGCACTCCAACCGAATGCACCACGCTGATCGAAAACGGTGTGCTCAAGGGCTATATGCAAGACAAACTCAACGCTCGTCTGATGGGCGTGGCACGTACCGGCAACGGTCGTCGCGAGTCCTATGCGCACCTGCCGATGCCACGCATGACCAACACCTACATGCTCGGTGGCGAAAGCGACCCGGCGGAAATCATCGCCTCGGTAAAACGCGGAATCTACTGCGCCAACCTGGGTGGCGGCCAGGTGGACATCACCAGTGGCAAGTTCGTGTTCTCCACCAGCGAGGCGTACCTGATCGAAGACGGCAAGATCACCGCGCCGGTCAAAGGCGCAACGTTGATTGGCAACGGGCCGGAAGCCATGAGCAAGGTGTCGATGGTCGGTAACGACCTGTCGCTGGACAGCGGCGTGGGCACATGCGGCAAGGATGGGCAGTCGGTGCCGGTGGGTGTCGGCCAGCCAACGCTGAAAATTGATGCGATCACCGTGGGAGGCACGGGCTCGTAGGAAGGGTGGAGCTTCGGGTGGCGAAGATCGCCACCCGGGGAAGAGGATCAGCGCAGACCGCGTTGAGTCTCGTCCAGCTCACGGATGTACTTGAAGATTTTACGGCTGGTGGCCGGCGCCTTGTTATGCGCCAGCTCGTGTTGGGCCTGGCGGATCAGGGAGCGCAATTGCTGGCGGTCCGCGTCCGGGTAGTCCAGCACGAATTTCTCCAGCACGGCGTCGTCGCCCGAGATCAGGCGGTCACGCCAACGTTCCAGGTTATGGAAGCGTTCGTTGTACTGGCGAGTGGAGGCATCGGTTTGATCGAGCAAGGCCAGAATGGCGTCAGTGTCCTGATCGCGCATCAGCTTGCCGATAAACATGATGTGGCGTTTACGCGCGATATTCGCGGTGTGCTTGGGTGCGTCTGCAAGAGCCCGGCGCATTTCGTCGGTCAATGGCAGTTTTGCAATCAAGTCTTTCTTGAGCGTTGTAAGGCGCTCGCCCAGGTCAACCAGAGCATGCAGCTCACGTTTGACCTGGGTTTTGCTTTTCTCCCCATCGAGGGAGTCGTCGTAAGAATCAACCATGGTGGCAGTCCGCAAAGAAACGCCGCCATGATAACCAGTCGGGGGCCGCTTGTCCGGCCCGGTCGCTCGATGGCCTTAACCGAAAGCAGAATTTGAGTGGAGAAAACCATGAGTGCAGCCCAAAGCGTCGGCCCGCAAGCGTTACCGGCACTGCAGGAACAAGTCGAGCAGATCCTTGCCGAGGCCAAGCGCCAGGGGGCCAGTGCCTGTGAGGTGGCGGTGTCGCTGGAGCAGGGGCTGTCGACATCGGTACGCCAGCGGGAAGTGGAAACCGTTGAGTTCAACCGCGACCAGGGTTTTGGCATCACCTTGTACGTAGGGCAGCGCAAAGGTTCGGCCAGTACATCGGCGAGCGGCCCGGAGGCGATCCGCGAAACCGTCGCCGCCGCTTTGGCGATTGCCAAGCACACCTCCGAGGATGAAAGCTCGGGCCTGGCCGACAAAGCGCTGATGGCCAAGGACTTGAAAGACTTCGATCTGTTCCACGCCTGGGACATTACCCCAGAGCAGGCCATTGAACTGGCATTGACCTGCGAAGCCGCTGCGTTCGATGCAGATGCCCGCATCAAGAACGCCGATGGCACCACGTTGAGCACGCATCAGGGTTGTCGTGTCTACGGCAACAGCCATGGTTTTGTAGGGGGGTATGCCTCCACTCGCCATAGCCTGAGCTGCGTGATGATCGCTGAAGCCAACGGCCAGATGCAGCGTGATTACTGGTACGACGTAAGCCGCCAGGGCGAGTTGCTGGCGGACCCGGTCAGCATTGGCCAGCGCGCCGCACAACGTGCCGCCAGCCGCTTGGGCGCGCGACCGGTGCCAACTTGCGAAGTGCCGGTGTTGTTTTCGGCGGAGTTGGCCGGTGGTTTGTTCAGCAGTTTCCTCGGCGCGATTTCCGGCGGCAACCTGTACCGCAAGTCGTCGTTCCTTGAGGGCGCTATCGGGCAAAAGCTGTTCCCGGAGTGGTTGACCCTCGATGAGCGCCCGCACCTGATGCGTGCCATGGGAAGCTCGGCGTTCGACGGCGATGGCCTGGCGACCTATGCCAAACCGTTCGTCGAAAACGGCGAGTTGGTGTCCTATGTGCTGGGGACATACTCCGGCCGCAAGCTCGGCCTGCCGAGCACGGCCAACGCCGGTGGCGTGCACAACCTGTTCGTTACCCATGGCGATGAAGACCAGGCGGCGTTGCTGCGTCGCATGGGGCGTGGCCTGCTGGTGACTGAGTTGATGGGGCATGGCCTGAACATGGTGACCGGTGATTACTCCCGTGGTGCGGCGGGTTTCTGGGTGGAAAACGGCGAGATTCAGTTCGCGGTCCAGGAAGTGACCATCGCCGGCAACATGCGCGACATGTTCAAGCAAATCGTCGCGGTGGGTAACGACCTGGAACGGCGTAGCAACATTCACACAGGTTCGGTATTGATTGAGCGGATGACTGTCGCTGGCAGCTGACCCTCCCGACGCTTCAACAAAAAAGGCGCGCCATCATCACTGATGGCGCGCCTTTTTTGTGCTTGCGTGACAGGTGGATTGACTTGCGGCTCTTGTTTTGATTCTCAATATCATTTAATAATAAATATCATTACCGAATGAGTGTGGATCATGAGTTCTGTCCTGCATGAGGATCCTTACCTGGAGAGCTGGCGCTGGATGAGTCGTCAGATTCGCTGCGGCCTCAATCCCGACGAGCCGCGCCTGATCGAACATTACCTCAACGAGGGTCGATACCTGGCGTGCTGCACTGCGACCCATCCGTGGACGATCGCTGAAACCTCATTCCACCTGCTGCTCGACACCGCCGGCGATATTGCGCTGCCCTGGCATTGGCGCACGACATGCCTGGACCAGGCCTGGCGCCCCCTGCGCGACCTGGAAAAACTTTCCCACTGCGCCTGCCGCCTCAAGCGCTGGCAGACCTTTGCCTGGCAATTGGCGACCTGCGAGTTGCTGCCTTCCCTTTCTGTGTCTGACCTTGTGCAAGGATCCTCCGATGAGTAACACCCGTATCGAACGCGACAGCATGGGCGAACTGCAAGTGCCGGCCGAGGCCTTGTATGGCGCACAAACCCAGCGCGCGGTGAACAACTTCCCGATCAGCCGTCAACGTATGCCCGCGCAATTCATTCGCGCGCTGATCCTTGCCAAGGCTGCCGCCGCCAAGGTCAACGTCGACCTCAAGCAAATCAGCGAAGGGCAGGGCAAGGCCATTGTCGATGCGGCCCAGGGCTTGCTCGAAGGCGATTTCATGCAGCACTTCCCGGTGGATGTTTTCCAGACCGGTTCCGGCACCAGCTCCAATATGAACGCCAACGAAGTGATTGCGACCCTCGCCACACGCTTGCTGGGCGAGGCGGTCAACCCCAATGACCACGTGAACTGCGGCCAAAGCAGCAATGACATCATTCCGACCACCATCCACGTCAGCGCCGCGTTGGTCTTGCATGAGCAAACCCTGCCGGCCCTGCTGCATCTGGTGCAGGTGATCGAACGCAAGGCCGAAGAAGTCCACCCGTTCATCAAGACCGGTCGCACCCACCTGATGGACGCCATGCCGGTGCGCATGAGCCAGGTACTCAATGGCTGGGCGCAGCAACTCAAGGCCAATATCGGCCATCTGCAGGACCTGCTGCCAAGCCTGCAGGCCCTGGCCCAGGGCGGCACTGCGGTCGGCACCGGGATCAACGCGCATCCGGAATTCGCCGCACGTTTCAGCCAGCAACTGAGCAGGCTGACCGACGTCACATTCACGCCGGGCAAGAACCTCTTCGCACTGATCGGCTCCCAGGACACCGCTGTCGCTGTTTCCGGTCAGTTGAAAGCCACCGCGGTATCGCTGATGAAGATCGCCAATGATCTGCGCTGGATGAACTCCGGGCCGCTCGCCGGTCTCGGTGAAATCGAGCTTGAGGGCCTGCAGCCGGGCTCCTCGATCATGCCGGGCAAGGTCAATCCGGTAATTCCGGAAGCCACTGCCATGGTCGCGGCCCAAGTGATCGGCAATGACACGGTGATCACCGTCGCAGGCCAGTCCGGCAACTTCGAGCTGAACGTAATGCTGCCGATCATCGCCCAGAACCTGCTCAGCAGCCTCGAATTGCTGGCCAACTCCAGCCGTCTGCTGGCGGACAAGGCGATTGGCAGCTTCAAGGTCAACGAAGCCAAGCTCAAGGAAGCGTTGTCGCGTAACCCGATCCTGGTCACCGCGCTCAACCCGATCATCGGTTACCAGAAGGCTGCTGAAATCGCCAAGAAGGCTTATCAGCAGGGCCGTCCGGTGATTGATGTCGCCCTGGAGCACACCGACTTGCCCCGCAGCCAACTGGAAGTCCTGCTGGACCCGGAAAAGCTCACGGCCGGCGGCGTGTAATCACCGACACTGCTTTGGAGGCTCACCATGGAGCACTGGAAACGCACGATCGAACGGGCCAATCGCTGCTTTATGCAAGGCGAGTTGGTTGACGCTCGCGAGGCCTATTTGCAAGCCCTGGCCCTGGCCCAAGTGTTGTTCGAACGCTGGGCGGATGCCGACGAAGCGGTGGCGGCTTTTGTCATTTCCCATCACAACCTGGCGGACCTGCATCTGCGTCTGAACCAGCCGGAAGAAAGCGCGGAGTACCTCTGCGCCATTCACCAGCGCTTGTTGCATGCGATGCAGGACCCGCGCCTGACCCCGCAGTTACGCGAGGCGGCGCTACGCCAGAGCAGCAAGACCTACATTGAACTGTTGAATTTCATCAGCGATCACGGTGAGTACCCGCGTACCCATCGCCTGCTGGGCAGCACCGCGGCGCAACAGGATGCGTCGACTCGCAACAGTCCTTATTACGGAGCACATTGAGATGTCCTACACCTTGCCTGCCTTGCCTTACGCCTACGACGCCCTGGAGCCGCATATCGATGCGCAAACCATGGAGATTCACTACACCAAGCACCATCAGACCTACATCAATAACCTCAACGCTGCCGTCGAAGGCACCGAGTTCGCGGGCTGGCCGGTAGAGAAACTGGTGTCCAGTGTGCAGCAATTGCCGGAAACACTGCGCGCTGCGGTGATCAACCAAGGTGGCGGCCATGCCAACCACTCGTTGTTCTGGGCAGTGATGTCGCCACAAGGCGGAGGCAAGCCTGAGGGCGCGCTGGGCAAGGCTATCGACGAGCAGGTGGGCGGTTTCGAGAGCTTCAAGGAAGCCTTCACCAAAGCCGCACTGACCCGTTT
Organism: Pseudomonas sp. GL_117; assembly: GCF_057835125.1. Classification (NCBI taxonomy): domain Bacteria; kingdom Pseudomonadati; phylum Pseudomonadota; class Gammaproteobacteria; order Pseudomonadales; family Pseudomonadaceae; genus Pseudomonas; species Pseudomonas sp. GL_117. The sequence continues at coordinate 1,026,548 of NZ_CM174418.1, forward strand.
CGGCAGCGGCTGGGCCTGGCTGAGCGTTACTCCACAAAAGACCCTGGTCGTCGAAAGCAGCGGTAATCAGGACAGCCCCCTGATGAATGGCAACACGCCAATCCTCGGCCTGGACGTGTGGGAGCATGCCTACTACCTGCGTTATCAGAACCGGCGTCCGGAATATATCAACGCGTTCTATAGCGTGATCAATTGGCCGGAAGTTGCCTCACGCTATCAGGCCGCCTTGGCCTGACATTCACCTCCATAACAAGATCTAAGGCCGACTATGGGCACTGAAACACTGGCGGTCAGCAGCGGGCGGATGTTTCGTTATGCGTTTGGCTCGCTGCTGCTATTGGCAGGGACTGCATTGCTGGTGGCCCATGGGCTGGACTGGCTGAACCTGGAGCCGCGAATCCTGCGCGCGCTGCAAGGCGGCGCGATCTGCGCACTGGGCACGGCACTCGGTGCGGTGCCCGTGCTGGTGATTCGGCGCATGCCGGTGGCGCTCAGTGACACCTTGCTGGGTTTTGGTGCCGGGGTCATGCTCGCGGCGACGGCATTTTCGCTGATCGTGCCGGGCATCGCCGCCGCCGAAGGCCTGGGGCTTTCGCCTTGGGGGGCCAGTGGCCTGATCAGCGTTGGCATCATGCTGGGGGCATTGGGGTTGTATCTGGTTGATCGCAAGGTCTCCGGTGCCAGCCCGGAAATGCTGGTAGGCACGCCCGATCACCCGGTGATCCCGCCGCGTATCTGGTTATTTGTGTTTGCCATCATTGCCCACAACATCCCCGAAGGCATGGCCGTGGGTGTTTCGGCGGGCGGCGCAATGCCCGATGCCGACAGCCTGGCCATGGGCATTGCCTTGCAGGATGTGCCCGAAGGCTTGGTGATTGCGTTGGTGTTGGCCGGGGCAGGGATGTCGCGGATCAAGGCGTTCCTGATCGGAGCTGCTTCAGGGTTGGTCGAGCCGGTGTTCGCGGTGCTCTGCGCCTGGTTGGTAAGCCTGGCTGAAGTGCTGTTGCCGCTTGGGCTGGCGCTCGCCGCGGGGGCCATGTTGTTGGTGGTGACTCACGAGGTCATCCCCGAGTCGCGGCGCAACGGTCACGAGATGCTCGCCAGCCTGGGGTTGTGCATTGGGTTTTGTTTGATGATGGTGATGGATACCGCATTGGGCTGAAGTCGTAGCGACTTCACGCCCGTCTTCAAGGGTGTCACTCACCCTCATCAAAGAAGTTGTTGATCAGCGCCACCAGGGCGTCCATGGCTTCCTGCTCCTGCTCGCCTTCCGTCTTCAAGTGAATTCGGGTGCCCTTGCCGGCGGCCAACATCATCATGGCCATAATGCTTTTGCCATCGACCATGGACTCTGGCGTACGCCCCGCGCGGATCTGGCAGGGGAACTGCCCGGCAACGCCGACGAACTTCGCGGAAGCCCGGGCATGCAGCCCCAGCTTGTTGATGATTTCAATTTCCAGAGCAGGCATCGCGGGGGTGTTCCTTTCAGCTAAGGTCGCGGTGGCGAACCTGGACGTTCTTGAGGGTTTTTTGCAGCAGTTGGCCCAGGCGTTCGGTCAGGTAGACCGAGCGGTGGTGGCCGCCGGTGCAGCCAATGGCAATGGTGACATACGCCCGATTGCTTGCAGCGAAGCGCGGCAGCCATTTGAGCAGGTAGCTGGAAATGTCCTGGAACATCTCCTCGACATCCGGTTGCGCTGCCAGGTATTCAGCCACAGGTTGGTCCAGCCCGGACTGGTCACGCAGTTCCGGTTTCCAATAAGGGTTGGGTAGGCAGCGCACATCGAACACCAGGTCGGCGTCCACCGGCATGCCGCGCTTGAAGCCAAACGACTCGACGAGGAATGCCGTACCCGGCTCGGGCTGGTTCAGCAGGCGCAGCTTGATGGCATCACGCAACTGGTACAGGTTGAGCCCGGTGGTGTTGATCTTGAGGTCGGCGAGGTCAATGATCGGCCCCAGCAACTTGGTTTCGTCCTCGATGGCTTCTGCCAGGGAACGATGGGGGCTGCTGAGGGGGTGGCGTCGACGGGTTTCAGAGAAGCGCTTTAGCAGGGTCTCTTCGTCGGCGTCCAGGTACAGCACATCGCAATGGATGTGCTTGGCGCGAACTTCCTCGAGCAGTTGCGGGAACCGCTCAAGGTGGCTGGGCAGGTTGCGGGCATCGATCGATACGGCCACCAGCGGTTGCGCCAGCTCGGTGTGGATCAACGCGCGTTCCGCGAGCTCTGGCAGCAGGCCGGCGGGCAGGTTGTCGATGCAGTAGAAACCACTGTCCTCAAGTACGTTGAGGGCGGTGCTTTTACCCGAGCCGGAACGGCCGCTGACGATGATCAAACGCATGATTACTGCCCGTTCTGTTCATCCAGGACTACCTGATACAGCGCCTCATTGCTGCTGGCACTGCGCAGTTTGTCGCGTACTTCCTTGCGGTCGAGCATGCTGGCGATCTGCCGGAGCAGTTCCAGGTGCGCATCGGTGGCGGCTTGCGGGACCAGCAGAACAAACAGCAGGTCGACCGGGGCGCCGTCGATGGCGTCGAAATCGATGGGAGCGTCCAGGTGCAGCAGGGCGCTGACAGGTGCCTCACAACTTTTGAGGCGGCAGTGGGGAATGGCGATGCCGTTGCCAAAACCGGTGGAGCCGAGTTTTTCACGGGCAATCAGAGCCTCGTAGACATCTTGCATCTCCAGGTCAGGCACTTCGCGGCTGATCAGGTTGGCAATTTGCTCAAGGGCTTTCTTTTTACTGCCACCCGGCGCGTTCACGAGGGAACGGCCGGGGGTCAGGATGGTTTCAAGTCGAATCATGGGTGGGGAGTGTTAGCGGCCTGTGCCCTGGAGGAGGCTCTGCTGCTTTTCCTTATGCTTTTTGATTTGGCGATCCAGCTTGTCGGTCAGGTCGTCAATGGCGGCATACATATCTGAATGCTCGGCATTGGCGACTACTTCCCCGCCGGGTATACGCAAGGTGGCTTCGATTTTCTGCTTCAGCTTTTCGACAGTCATGATGACTTGCACGTTGGTGATCTTGTCGAAATGCCCCTCAATTCTTTTGAGTTTTTCGCCGATATAGGCGCGCAGCGGTTCGGTCACTTCCAGTTGGTGTCCACTGATGTTGACTTGCATACAGCTTCTCCTTCGTTGCCAGTGCATAAAGCGGTGGGCAGGAATACCCACCACTGGAACGCTATGGCCCGCCCGTCACATCAAACGCTTACGCTCGCTGGAAGGCGCGATCCCGAGGGACTCGCGGTACTTGGCGACGGTTCGACGGGCGACCTGAATGCCTTGTGCCTCCAGTAAACCAGCGATCTTACTGTCACTCAATGGCTTTTTCTGATTTTCCGCGGCAACCAGTTTTTTGATGATCGCGCGGATCGCCGTGGACGAGCATTCGCCGCCTTCGGAGGTGCTGACGTGGCTGGAGAAAAAGTATTTCAGCTCATAAATACCCCGTGGGGTATGCATGAATTTCTGCGTGGTCACCCGTGAAATCGTCGATTCGTGCATGCCGACTGCTTCGGCGATGTCATGCAGCACCAACGGTTTCATCGCTTCGTCGCCATATTCCAGGAAGCCGCGCTGGTGCTCGACGATCTGGGTGGCGACTTTCATCAGGGTTTCGTTGCGGCTTTGCAGGCTCTTGATGAACCAGCGGGCCTCCTGCAACTGGTTGCGCATGAAGGTGTTGTCGGCGCTGGTATCGGCGCGGCGTACAAAGCCGGCGTATTGCGGGTTGACCCGCAGGCGTGGCACCGACTCCTGGTTCAACTCCACCAGCCAGCGTTCGTTGTCCTTGCGCACGATGACGTCAGGCACCACGTATTCGGCTTCGCTGGACTCGATCTGCGAGCCCGGGCGCGGATTGAGGCTCTGTACCAGTTCGATGACCTGGCGCAGGTCGTCTTCCTTGAGTTTCATACGGCGCATCAACTGGCTGTAGTCGCGGCTACCCAGCAGGTCGATGTAGTCGGTCACCAAGCGCTGGGCTTCAATGAGCCAAGGCGTCTTGGCAGGCAGTTGGCGCAATTGCAGCAACAGGCATTCGCTGAGGGTGCGGGCGCCGATGCCGGCGGGTTCGAACTGTTGGATCCGGTGCAGGACGGCTTCGATCTCGTCCAGTTCGATGTCCAGTTCCGGGTCGAACGCTTCGAGGATCTCCTCAAGCGTCTCGTCCAGGTAGCCCTGGTTGTTGATGCAGTCGATCAGGGTCACGGCGATCAGGCGATCGGTGTCCGACATCGGCGCGAGGTTCAATTGCCACAACAGATGGCTCTGCAGGCTTTCGCCGGCGGAGGTGCGGGTGGTGAAGTCCCACTCATCATCGTCGTTGCTGGGCAGGCTGCTGGCGCTGGTCTGGTAGACGTCTTCCCAGGCGGTGTCCACGGGAAGTTCGTTGGGAATGCGTTCGTTCCATTCACCTTCTTCCAGGTTATCCACCGTTGGGGCGGTTTCCTGATAGGAAGGTTCCTGCACGTCGGAATTGGGTTTTTGCTCGATGTTGTCGGCCAGCGGGTCTGCGTTATCGAAGTCGTCGCCTTCTTCCTGGCGTTCGAGCATCGGGTTGGACTCCAGAGCCTCCTGGATTTCCTGTTGCAGGTCCAAGGTCGACAATTGGAGCAGGCGGATGGCCTGTTGCAGCTGCGGTGTCATCGTCAGCTGCTGGCCCATTCTCAGGACTAGCGATGGTTTCATGGCAGGGGCTTAACACCTTATTCGCCGGCGCAATGCGCCATCCACGACAGGGCGCGTGAGCGCCAAACATAAGCAAATTATATGCCTGATGTCGGGGGCTTTGCCTAGAGCACGGTAACAATAAAAATCCGGAGGTTTTCATTGACTCCCGCGCATCTTGGCAGCGGCCGTGACACCACGGTGTTTACAGGCGGAACTCGTGACCCAGGTAGACTTCCTTCACCAATTCGTTGGCCAGGATCGTGGCGGCGTCGCCTTCGGCAATCAGTTGGCCATCGTTGACGATATATGCGGTTTCGCAGATGTCGAGGGTTTCACGCACGTTGTGGTCGGTGATCAATACACCGATGCCCTTGGCTTTCAGGTGGTGGATGATCTGTTTGATGTCGCCGACCGAGATCGGGTCGACGCCGGCAAACGGTTCGTCCAGCAGGATGAATTTCGGCGCAGTGGCCAGGGCACGGGCGATTTCCACACGACGACGCTCGCCGCCGGACAGGCTCATGCCGAGGTTGTCGCGAATGTGGTTGATGTGGAATTCCTGCAGCAGGCTTTCCAGCTCCTTGCGACGGCCATCACGGTCGAGTTCCTTGCGGGTCTCGAGGATCGCCATGATGTTGTCGGCCACCGACAGTTTGCGGAAGATCGACGCTTCTTGCGGAAGATAGCCGATACCGGCCCGTGCACGACCGTGCATTGGCTGGTGGCTGACATCCAGGTCGTCGATCAGGACGCGACCCTGATCCGCCTGGACCAGGCCGACGATCATGTAGAAGCAGGTGGTCTTGCCGGCGCCGTTGGGGCCGAGCAAGCCGACGATCTGGCCGCTGTCGATCGACAGGCTGACGTCGCGCACGACCTGGCGGCTTTTATAGGCCTTGGCCAGATGCTGGGCTTTCAGGGTTGCCATTACTCGGCCTTCTTCTTCGGCTGGATAACCATGTCGATACGCGGACGTGGCGCAGTCACCTTGGCGCCATTGGCGCGGCCGGCGTTGGCGATCTGTTTCACGGTGTCATAGGTGATTTTCTCACCTTCCGTGGAGTTGCCGTCCGGGCTGAGGACCTTGGCCTGGTCGATCAGGACAATACGGTTCTGCTGGGCGTGATACTGGATGGTCTTGCCGTAGCCCTTCATCGGGCCGCTGTCGGTCGGCGACTGCTTCTGCTCGAAGTAAGCCAGGTTGCCCACCGAAGTCACCACGTCAATGTCGCCATTGGCGGTACGCGTCAAGGTCACCGTGTTGCCGGTGATCTTCATCGAGCCCTGGGTGATGATCACGCCGCCGGTGTAGGTGGCGACGCCTTGCTTGTCGTCCAGTTGCGCATCGTCAGCCGAAATGTGGATCGGTTGCTGGCTATCGTTCGGCAGAGCCCAGGCGCTCACGCTTCCCAGTGCTGCGCCCAGACTGAGCAAAATAGGGAGAGTTTTAACGAGCCTCATACTGTCCTCTTACGTTCGATAGCAGGTGTATCCTGCTTTCTTTCAAATACGCTTTCATTCCCTTGCCAGTCGATACCCCGCCAGCGCCGTCGATTCTAACGTCTTGCTCGGTCTGCGCATATTGCTTCTGCGGGAATACGGTCATACGACTGCTGGTAATCACGGTGTCACGGTTTTTATCGTCGGTACGCGCGACGCGCACCGAGTCGATCAGTTCCACTTCGGTGCCGTCCGGGTTGACCTCGCCACGCTTGCTGGTGACATGCCACGGAAACTCGGTGCCACGGTAGATGTTCATGTCCGGGTTGGTCAGCAGGGTGACTTCGGTGGCCTTCAAGTGCTCGACCTTGTCCGATGTCATCTCATACTGCACCTTGCCGTCGGGCAGGAACTGGATGCTGTAGGCATTGGTGGCGTAATAGTCGATAGCCCCTTCGTCAACCTGCGCAACAGGCTGGTCGAGAAAGCGCTCCGGGCTGATATTCCAGTAGCCCACCGCCAGGAACAGCGCGGCGATGACCCCGAATAACAGGAAGTTGCGAATCTTTTTGCTCAGCATAAAACGCTCTATAGGTAGGCGGCGTGGGCCGCTTCAAGGCTGCCTTGGGCGCGCAGGATCAGCTCGCAGAACTCGCGGGCGGCACCTTCGCCGCCGCGGGCGGTGGTGATGCCATGGGCGTGTTCGCGAACAAAGGCTGCCGCATTGGCCACGGCCATGCCCAGGCCGACTCGACGGATCACCGGCAAGTCAGGCAGGTCATCGCCCAAATAGGCGACCTGCTCATAGCTTAGGTTGAGTTGGCCAAGAAGCTCGTCCAAGACCACCAGTTTATCCTCGCGGCCCTGATACAGGTGAGGAATCCCCAGGTTTTGTGCGCGGCGTTCCACAACCGGGGTTTTTCTGCCGCTGATGATCGCTGTTTGCACGCCCGCTGCCATCAGCATCTTGATGCCTTGGCCGTCGAGGGTGTTGAAGGTCTTGAATTCGCTGCCGTCTTCGAGGAAATACAGGCGGCCATCGGTCAGCACGCCGTCTACGTCGAAAATCGCCAGTTTGATGTTCTTGCCGCGTTGCAACAGGTCGCCTGTCATTTACATCACTCCCGCACGCAGCAAGTCGTGCATGTTCAGGGCGCCAATCGGGTGGTCTTGATGATCGACCACCACCAGCGCGCCGATCTTGTGGTCTTCCATGATTTTCAAGGCTTCAGCTGCCAGCATCTCGGGGCGAGCGGTCTTGCCGTGGGGCGTCATCACAGCATCTATGGTCGCGGTATGGATGTCGATGGTGCGGTCCAGGGTGCGACGCAAGTCGCCGTCGGTGAATACCCCGGCCAGTTTGCCGTCGGCTTCCAGGATCACCGTCATGCCCAGGCCCTTGCGGGTCATTTCCATCAGCGCGTCCTTCAGCAGCGTGCCGCGCTGGACGTGGGGCAATTCATCGCCCGAGTGCATGACGTTTTCCACTTTCAACAGCAGGCGACGGCCCAGGGCGCCCCCTGGGTGGGAGAACGCGAAGTCTTCGGCGGTAAACCCGCGCGCTTCCAGCAACGCCACGGCCAGCGCATCACCCATGACCAGGGCGGCGGTCGTGGAGGAGGTCGGCGCCAGGTTCAGTGGGCAGGCCTCGTGGGCCACATGCACGTTGAGGTTTACTTCGGCAGCCTTGGCCAATGTCGATTCGGGGTTGCCGGTGATGCTGATCATCTTGATGCCCAGGCGCTTGATCAGCGGCAGCAGCGTCACGATTTCGTTGGTGGTGCCGGAGTTGGACAGTGCCAGGATGATGTCATCCTTGGTGATCATGCCCATGTCGCCGTGGCTGGCTTCGGCCGGGTGCACAAAAAATGCGGTGGTCCCGGTGCTGGCCAGAGTGGCGGCAATCTTGTTGCCGACGTGGCCGGATTTGCCCATGCCGACGACGACAACGCGGCCCTTGCTGGCCAGAATCATCTCGCATGCGCGTACGAAATCTGCGTCGATATGCGCCAACAAGCCTTCTACGGCTTCAAGCTCGAGGCGGATGGTGCGTTGTGCGGATTGAATAAGGTCGCTGGATTGGCTCATGTCTGAAATCGTATAGCCTGACGAAAAGTCGGCGATTATAGCGGTAATGAGCAATTCCCTCACGCAAGTTCGTCAGGGTTTGTTCGTGATGCGGGTGAGATTCATCTTAAGCAACGGTTTTTCCCTGTCTTCAGTCTGAACAAGCACAGTTCCGGCCTTGGGCGCGTTGTACCAGCAGTGATATAGTTCGCCGCCAGTTCGGTCCGCCCAGCCCATGTGGCTAACTATTGCACGAGCGTTGCAAACGTTTGGCGCAAACGTGGTGTCTGAGTGAAAGGCTGCATCCCAAGGAGTTTAGATGAGTGCCGATAACGCCTACGCGGTCGAGCTGAAGGGTCTTACCTTCAAGCGCGGGACGCGCAGCATCTTCAATAACGTCGATATTCGCATTCCACGCGGCAAGGTCACGGGCATCATGGGGCCTTCCGGTTGCGGCAAGACCACCCTGTTGCGCCTGATGGGCATGCAATTGCGCCCGACTGCCGGCGAAGTGTGGGTCAACGGCCAGAACCTGCCGACGTTGTCGCGCAGCGACCTGTTCGACGCGCGCAAGCACATGGGCGTGTTGTTCCAGAGCGGCGCACTGTTTACCGATCTTGACGTTTTCGAGAACGTCGCCTTCCCGCTGCGGGTCCATACCCAACTGTCCGACGAGATGATTCGCGACATCGTGTTGTTGAAACTGCAGGCCGTAGGGCTGCGCGGTGCCATCGACCTGATGCCCGACGAGCTGTCGGGTGGCATGAAACGTCGTGTCGCCCTGGCGCGGGCTATCGCCCTCGATCCGCAGATCCTCATGTACGACGAGCCTTTTGTCGGCCAGGACCCTATCGCCATGGGCGTGCTGGTGCGGTTGATCCGCCTGCTCAACGACGCGCTGGGCATTACCAGCATCGTGGTTTCCCATGACCTTGCAGAAACCGCGAGCATCGCCGATTACCTCTATGTCGTCGGCGATGGCCAAGTGTTGGGGCAGGGTACGCCTGAAGAGTTGATGAACGCCGACAACCCGCGCATTCGCCAATTCATGACCGGCGATCCCGACGGCCCGGTGCCATTTCATTTTCCGGCAGCGGACTACCGCTCGGATCTTCTGGGGAAGCGTTGATGCGCAAGACTTCACTTATCGAGAAGGTTCGCCTTTTCGGTCGCTCGGGCATCGACATCATCGAAGTGCTCGGCCGTTCGACGATTTTCCTGTTCCATGCCCTGTTGGGGCGCGGCGGCATTGGCGGCGGTTTTGGTCTGTTGATCAAGCAGTTGCATGCGGTGGGCGTGATGTCACTGGTGATCATCGTGGTCTCCGGCGTGTTCATCGGCATGGTACTGGCGCTGCAAGGCTTCAATATTCTCTCCAGCTACGGTTCGGAGCAGGCCGTAGGGCAGATGGTTGCCCTGACACTGTTGCGTGAACTGGGGCCGGTGGTCACTGCGTTGTTGTTCGCCGGGCGCGCAGGTTCTGCGCTGACTGCCGAGATTGGCAACATGAAGTCCACCGAGCAGTTGTCCAGCCTGGAAATGATCGGCGTGGACCCGCTCAAGTACATTGTTGCCCCGCGTCTGTGGGCCGGCTTCATTTCCCTGCCACTGCTGGCGATGATCTTCAGCGTGGTGGGTATCTGGGGCGGTTCGTGGGTGGCGGTGGACTGGCTGGGGGTCTACGACGGCTCCTACTGGGCCAACATGCAAAACAGCGTGACCTTCAGCGGTGACGTGCTCAACGGCATCATAAAGAGCATCGTCTTCGCCTTTGTAGTGACCTGGATCGCCGTATTCCAAGGCTACGACTGTGAGCCCACTTCAGAAGGGATCAGTCGTGCCACCACCAAGACCGTTGTGTACGCCTCGCTGGCGGTACTGGGCCTTGACTTCATTTTGACCGCCTTGATGTTTGGAGATTTCTGATGCAAAACCGCACTGTGGAAATCGGTGTCGGCCTTTTCTTGCTGGCTGGCATCCTGGCTTTACTGTTGCTGGCGCTGCGAGTCAGCGGCCTGTCGGCCAGCCCCACCGCCGATACTTATAAACTTTACGCGTACTTCGACAATATCGCCGGTTTGACTGTCAGAGCTAAAGTGACCATGGCCGGTGTAACCATCGGCAAGGTCACGGCAATCGATCTGGATCGCGACAGCTTCACCGGTCGAGTGACGATGCAGTTGGACAAGAAGGTAGATAATCTGCCGACCGACTCCACTGCATCTATCCTCACTGCGGGTCTGCTGGGCGAGAAGTACATCGGTATCAGCGTGGGTGGGGAAACAGCCCTGCTCAAGGATGGCTCGACCATCCACGACACGCAGTCGTCGCTGGTACTTGAGGACCTGATCGGTAAATTCCTGCTCAATACGGTCAATAAAGACGCCAAATGAGGAATCTGTTCATGATCTCTACCTTGCGACGTGGCCTGCTGGTGCTGCTTGCAGCGTTGCCGTTGATGGCCAACGCGGCAGGTTCTGCCCACGAACTGGTGCAAGACACGACCAACAAGATGTTGGCCGACCTGAAGGCGAATAAAGAGCAGTACAAGCAAGACCCGACCAGGTTCTATGACGCGCTGAACACCATTGTCGGCCCGGTGGTCGATGCCGAAGGCATTTCCCGCAGCATCATGACGGTCAAGTATTCGCGCAAGGCTACCCCGGCGCAGATGCAGACGTTTCAGGAGAACTTCAAGAAAGGCCTGTTCCAGTTCTATGGCAACGCGTTGCTGGAGTACAACAACCAGGGCATTACCGTCGATCCCGCCAAGGATGAGTCCGGTGACCGCACCAGCGTTGGCATGACCGTCAAGGGTTCCAACGGTGCCGTCTACCCGGTGCAGTACACCCTGGAGAAGATCAACGGCGAGTGGAAACTGCGCAACGTGATCATCAACGGCATCAACATCGGCAAGCTGTTCCGTGATCAGTTCGCCGATGCCATGCAGCGCAATGGCAATGACCTGGACAAAACCATCAATGGTTGGGCCGGTGAAGTCGCCAAGGCCAAGGAAGAAACCGACAAGCAAGCTGCCGGGAAGCCTGCGCAATGACCGAATCGGCCGTTCGTCTCGGCGATGCCGGCGAGTTGTTCATCAGCGGCGTACTGGACTATCGCTCCGGGCCGGGCCTGCGCAAGCAGGGCCAGGCACTGATCAACAGCAGTAGCGCGCCTGCGTTGGTGGTGGATTGCTCGCAGGTGACCAAGTCCAGCAGCGTGGGTTTGTCCTTGCTGCTGTGCTTCATGCGCGATGCCGAGGCAGCCAACAAAACGGTCAGCATCCGCGCCATGCCTGAAGACATGCGCGAAATTGCCGAGGTTTCGGGTTTGACCGAGCTGTTGGCACATCCTTAATACACACTATTAGAGAAGCCCCCCGTCAGAGTCCTGCTATGCGGGGTTCGCAGGCGCGGGGCTTTTTTGTATGATGTGCGACCCGTGCGCACTGGGCGCCGATAGAGGTTGAGCATGCAGGCCCTAGAAGTTAAGAGCTTTCTTGAAGGAAAGCTGCCGGAAACGACCGTAGAAGTTGAAGGCGAAGGCTGCAACTTCCAGCTGAACGTGATTAGCGATGAACTGGCGGCACTGAGCCCGGTCAAGCGTCAGCAGCAGATCTATGCCCATTTGAACCCGTGGATCACCGATGGCAGCATCCATGCGGTCACTATGAAATTTTTCAGCCGCGCGGCCTGGGCCGAGCGCACCTGAGCCCCCAAGGCGTCGAGATTCTTATGGATAAATTGATTATTACCGGCGGTGCCCGCCTTGATGGCGAGATTCGCATCTCCGGTGCAAAAAACTCCGCCTTGCCGATCCTGGCAGCGACCCTGCTGTGTGATGGCCCGGTCACCGTGGCCAACCTGCCGCACTTGCACGACATCACCACCATGATCGAGCTGTTCGGTCGCATGGGCATCGAGCCTGTGATCGACGAAAAGCTGTCGGTCGAAATTGACCCGCGCACCATCAAGACCCTGATCGCCCCGTACGAATTGGTGAAAACCATGCGTGCATCGATCCTGGTGCTGGGTCCGATGGTTGCCCGTTTCGGCGAGGCCGAAGTGGCCCTGCCTGGCGGTTGCGCCATCGGCTCGCGTCCGGTGGACCTGCACATCCGTGGCCTTGAAGCCATGGGCGCAACCATCGACGTCGAAGGTGGCTACATCAAGGCCAAGGCGCCGGAAGGCGGTCTGCGTGGCGCCAGCTTCTTCTTTGATACCGTCAGCGTGACCGGTACCGAGAACATCATGATGGCCGCTGCCCTGGCGAACGGCCGCAGCGTCCTGCAGAACGCTGCGCGCGAGCCGGAAGTGGTCGACCTGGCCAACTTCCTGAACGCCATGGGCGCCAAGGTTTCCGGTGCTGGCACCGACACCATCACCATTGACGGTGTGGCCCGCCTGCACACGGCGACCTACAAGGTCATGCCCGACCGTATCGAAACCGGCACCTACCTGGTTGCCGCTGCCGTCACTGGCGGCCGCGTCAAGGTCAAGGACACCGATCCGACCATCCTGGAAGCGGTCCTCGAAAAACTGCGCGAAGCGGGTGCGGACATCACCACCGGCGAAGACTGGATCGAGCTGAACATGCACGGCAAGCGGCCTAAGGCCGTCAACGTGCGTACCGCTCCGTACCCGGCGTTCCCGACCGACATGCAGGCTCAGTTCATTTCCCTGAACGCGATTGCCGAAGGCACCGGTGCCGTGATCGAGACCATCTTCGAAAACCGTTTCATGCACGTGTACGAACTGCACCGCATGGGCGCGAAGATCCAGGTTGAAGGCAACACCGCCATCGTCACCGGTATCGACAAGCTCAAGGGCGCGCCAGTGATGGCCACCGACCTGCGTGCGTCGGCCAGCCTGGTGATTTCGGCACTGTGCGCCGACGGCGACACCCTGATCGACCGCATCTACCATATTGACCGTGGCTACGAGTGCATCGAAGAAAAACTGCAGATGCTCGGCGCGAAAATCCGCCGCGTACCGGGCTAGTCCCAAACGCTAGTGTAGTGAGCGGGCTTGCCCCGCGCTGGAGGGCGCAGCGCTCCCAAGATTTTTAGGGCTGCTTCGCAACCCAGTGCGGGGCAGGCCCGCTCACTACAGAAGCTTGCTGTGAATTTGTTTCAAATCGAGGCTGTCATGGCCTCGATCTGTGTCCGGCGCCGTTTGCGACCGGACCGCAATAGCCTGATGAAGGACTGACGTTTCCCATGTTGACCATCGCACTGTCCAAGGGCCGCATCCTTGACGACACTTTGCCGCTTCTGGCTGAAGCGGGCATCGTGCCGACCGAGAATCCGGACAAGAGCCGCAAGCTGATCATCCCCACGACCCAGGACGACGTTCGCCTTTTGATCGTGCGGGCTACCGACGTGCCGACCTACGTTGAACATGGCGCGGCCGACCTGGGCGTCGCCGGTAAGGACGTGCTGATGGAATACGGCGGCCAGGGCCTGTACGAGCCCCTGGACCTGCGCATCGCCCTGTGCAAGCTGATGACCGCCGGCCGTGTCGGTGACGTCGAGCCCAAAGGCCGTCTGCGTGTGGCGACCAAGTTCGTCAACGTCGCCAAGCGCTATTACGCCGAGCAAGGCCGCCAGGTCGACATCATCAAGCTCTACGGCTCCATGGAGCTGGCTCCGCTGATTGGCCTGGCCGACAAGATCATCGATGTGGTCGACACCGGTAATACCCTGCGTGCCAACGGTCTTGAACCACAAGAATTCATTGCCGACATCAGCTCTCGCCTGATCGTCAACAAAGCATCGATGAAGATGCAGCACGCCCGTATCCAGGCGTTGATCGACACCCTGCGCAAGGCAGTGGAGTCGCGACACCGCGGTTGACCTACCCGCGTAGCTGAAAGGCTGCGCCCGTCTATCCGCCTCATAGCCAGAATTCTCAGGTGCCCAAGCGGAAACGACTGCTAGTTTAGGGCGCCTGAGTTTTTGCCAATTCTATTGAGGCCCTCGCTATGACCACGTCCACTGCAATTGCCCGACTCAACGCTGCCGACCCGGATTTCGCCCATCATCTGGATCATCTGCTGAGCTGGGAAAGTGTGTCCGACGAGTCGGTCAACGGGCGAGTACTCGACATCATCAAGGCCGTGCGCGAGCGCGGTGATGCGGCGCTGGTGGATTTCACCCGGCAGTTCGACGGCCTCGATGTGGCGTCGATGTCCGACCTGATCCTGCCCCGCGAACGCCTGGAGCTGGCCCTGACGCGCATCACCGCCGCGCAGCGTGAAGCGCTGGAAGTGGCGGCGACGCGGGTGCGCAGCTACCACGAAAAGCAGAAGCAGGATTCGTGGAGCTACACCGAGGCCGACGGCACCGTGCTGGGCCAGAAGGTCACGCCGCTGGACCGTGCCGGCCTGTACGTGCCGGGCGGCAAGGCGTCGTACCCGTCGTCGGTGTTGATGAATGCGATTCCGGCCAAGGTTGCCGGCGTGACCGAAGTGGTCATGGTCGTACCGACCCCGCGCGGCGAAATCAATGAACTGGTACTGGCCGCCGCGTGCATCGCCGGTGTCGACCGCGTGTTTACCATCGGCGGCGCCCAGGCTGTTGCGGCCTTGGCCTATGGCACCGAAAGCGTGCCGAAGGTCGACAAGGTGGTCGGCCCCGGCAACATCTACGTTGCCACTGCCAAGCGCCACGTGTTTGGCCAGGTCGGCATCGATATGATTGCAGGCCCGTCGGAAATCCTTGTGGTGTGTGACGGCCAGACCGACCCGGACTGGATCGCCATGGACCTGTTCTCCCAGGCCGAGCACGACGAAGACGCCCAGGCGATCTTGGTCAGCCCGGATGCGGAGTTCCTCGACAAGGTTGCCGCCAGCATCGACAAGCTGCTGCCGACCATGGACCGCGCCGAGATCATCGAGAAGTCGATCAATGGCCGTGGTGCACTGATCCTGGTACGCGACATGGAGCAGGCCATCGAAGTGGCCAACCGTATCGCGCCGGAGCACCTGGAGCTGTCTGTGGCCGACCCACAGGCCTGGCTGCCATCGATTCGCCACGCCGGTGCGATCTTCATGGGCCGCCACACCAGCGAAGCCCTGGGCGACTACTGCGCGGGCCCGAACCACGTGTTGCCGACGTCCGGCACCGCACGCTTTTCGTCGCCGCTGGGGGTTTATGACTTCCAGAAGCGTTCGTCGATCATTTTCTGCTCGCCACAAGGCGCGTCCGAGCTGGGCAAGACCGCCTCGGTGCTGGCCCGTGGTGAATCGCTGAGCGCACACGCACGTAGCGCCGAATATCGCATCGTCAAGGGAGAGTGAGGCATGAGCAAATTCTGGAGCCCCTTCGTCAAGGACCTCGTACCTTACGTGCCGGGTGAACAACCGAAGCTGACCAAACTGGTCAAGCTCAACACCAACGAAAACCCCTACGGGCCATCGCCCAAGGCGTTGGCGGCAATGCAGGCCGAGTTGAACGACAACCTGCGCCTGTACCCGGACCCCAACAGCGACCTGCTCAAGCAGGCGGTGGCCAAGTACTACGGCGTGGATGCCGGCAAGGTATTTCTCGGCAACGGTTCCGATGAAGTCCTCGCGCACATCTTCCACGGCCTGTTCCAACACGACTTGCCGCTGCTGTTCCCGGACATCAGCTACAGCTTCTATCCGGTTTACTGCGGCCTGTATGGCATCACGTTCGAACCGGTGCCGCTGGACGAGCAGTTCCAGATCCGTGTGGCGGACTACGCCAGGCCCAACGGCGGGATTATCTTCCCCAACCCCAACGCGCCGACGGGCTGCGTGCTCGCGCTGGATGCGGTGGAGCAGATCGTCAAGGCCAGCCCGGATTCGGTGGTGGTGGTTGATGAGGCCTACATCGACTTCGGCGGTGAAAGCGCCATCAGCCTGGTGGATCGCTATCCGAACCTGCTGGTGACCCAGACCCTGTCCAAATCGCGCTCACTGGCCGGTTTGCGCGTGGGCCTGGCCGTGGGCCACCCGGACCTGATTGAGGCGCTGGAGCGGGTCAAGAACAGCTTCAACTCGTATCCCCTGGATCGCCTGGCGATTGTCGGCGCAGCGGCGGCGTTTGAAGACCGTGAGTACTTCGAGAAAACCTGCCAGTTGGTGATCGACAGCCGCAACACCGTCGTCGCGCAGCTGGAAGGTAAAGGCT
Source organism: Pseudomonas sp. GL_117 (assembly GCF_057835125.1). Taxonomy (NCBI): domain Bacteria; kingdom Pseudomonadati; phylum Pseudomonadota; class Gammaproteobacteria; order Pseudomonadales; family Pseudomonadaceae; genus Pseudomonas; species Pseudomonas sp. GL_117. The sequence goes on from NZ_CM174418.1 coordinate 1,042,889, forward strand.
TTGAAGTATTGCCGTCGGCGGCCAACTTCATCTTTGCCCGTCACCCCAAGCACGACGCTGCCGGCCTGGCGGCCAAGTTGCGTGAGCAGGGTGTGATCGTGCGGCACTTCAAGCAGGAGCGGATTGCCCAGTTCCTGCGGATCAGCATCGGTACGCCGGAGCAGAACCAGGCGTTGATCGATGGGCTAGGCGAGCTTTAATTCTCGGTTGGCTTGACGGGCCCCATCGCGGGCAAGCCCGCTCCCACATTGGAATGCAATTCCCTGTGGGAGCTGGCTTGCCCGCGATGAGGTCATCAGCGACACCGCACGGTTAAAGCAATGGCTCATCCGGCTTCTTGTTCTTCCAGCCATCATTGCCCGGTAGCAGCAGGTTCAAGCCAATCGCTACCACCGCACACAGGGCGATGCCCTTCAGGCCGAAATCGTCCGGGCCGGTGCCGGTGCCGACCAGCACACCGCCAATCCCGAACACCAACGTCACCGAGACGATCACCAGGTTGCGCGCTTCGCCCAGGTCGATCTTGTGGCGGATCAACGTGTTCATCCCCACCGCTGCAATCGAACCGAACAGCAGGCACAGAATCCCGCCCATTACCGGCACCGGGATGCTTTGCAGCAGTGCGCCGAACTTGCCGATAAACGCCAGGCTGATGGCAAACACCGCCGCCCAGGTCATGATTTTCGGGTTGTAGTTCTTGGTCAGCATCACCGCGCCAGTCACTTCGGCGTAGGTGGTGTTCGGTGGGCCGCCAAACAGGCCGGCGGCGGTGGTGGCGATGCCGTCACCCAGCAGGGTGCGATGCAGACCGGGCTTCTTCAGGTAGTCGCGACCGGTCACGCTGCCCACCGCAATCACGCCGCCGATATGCTCGATCGCCGGGGCCAGGGCCACCGGGACGATGAACAGGATCGCCTGCCAGTTGAACTCCGGTGCGGTGAAGTGGGGCAGGGCGAACCAGGGGGCCGCGGCGATCTTCGCCGTGTCGACCACGCCAAAGTAGAACGACATGGCAAAGCCCACCAGCACGCCGGAAATGATCGGCACCAGGCGGAAGATGCCTTTGCCGAACACCGCCACGATCAGCGTGGTCAGCAGTGCCGGCATCGAGATCATCATCGCCGTCTGGTAGTGGATCAACTCGGCGCCATCGCCGGATTTACCCATCGCCATGTTCGCGGCAATCGGCGCCATGGCCAGGCCGATGGAGATAATCACCGGCCCGATCACGACTGGAGGCAGCAGACGGTCAATAAACCCGGTGCCCTTGATCTTCACGGCCAGGCCAAGGAAGGTGTAGACGAAACCGGCCGCCATCACGCCGCCCATGGTCGCTGCGAGGCCGAACTGGCCCTTGGCGAGAATGATCGGTGTGATAAACGCAAAGCTCGACGCCAGGAAGACCGGCACCTGCCGCCCTGTGACCACCTGGAACAACAAGGTGCCCAGGCCTGCGGTAAACAGTGCAACGTTTGGATCAAGACCTGTGATCAGCGGCATCAACACCAGCGCGCCAAATGCCACGAAGAGCATTTGTGCGCCAGACAGGATCTGGCGCCAAAGCGGGTCGTTGAATTCATCCTGCATGCTCACGCGTCCTTCTGCTTGGTGCCGAAGATCTTGTCGCCGGCGTCGCCCAGGCCCGGGATGATGTAGCCGTGTTCGTTCAGGCGCTCGTCGATGGACGCGGTGTAGATCTGCACGTCCGGGTGGGCCTTCTCGACCGCGGCGATACCTTCCGGCGCGGCGACCAGCACCATGGCGCGGATGTCTTTGCAGCCGGCTTTTTTCAGCAGGTCGATGGTGGCGACCATGGAGCTGCCGGTGGCGAGCATCGGGTCGATGATCATCGCCAGGCGCTCGTCGATTTCCGGGACGAGTTTTTCCAGGTAGGTGTGCGCCTCCAGCGTTTCTTCATTGCGGGCGACGCCCACGGCGCTGACCTTGGCGCCCGGGATCAGGCTGAGCACACCTTCGAGCATGCCGATACCGGCACGCAGGATCGGGACGACGGTGATTTTCTTACCGGCGATTTTCTCGACCTGGACAGGACCGGCCCAACCAGGAATCTCGTAGCTCTCCAGGGGCAAATCCTTGGTGGCTTCGTAAGTGAGCAGCGCTCCGACTTCCTGAGCAAGCTCACGGAAATTCTTCGTGCTAATGTCGGCGCGGCGCATAAGGCCGAGTTTGTGTCGGATCAGCGGGTGGCGGATCTCGCGAGTGGGCATGGGAAAGGCTCCGGCGGCGGGCAAAAAAACCGGCCTAGATTAATCTATCCGAGGGTGTTGTCCTATAGACATCTAGTACGTTAGTCCATTAGCGCTTGATCGGAGCGCACGAGAAGCGTACCTTCGCCCGCTTTTCTTGCCACAGCACCCCCTTGGAGAGCGCCATGTCCGCTGATCTCGAGCATATCCGTCAAATCATGCGCGAGGCTGACTGCCTGTACACCGAAGCGCAAGTCGAAGAGGCGATCGCCAAGGTCGGCGCGCACATCAGCCGCGAAATGGCCGACACCAACCCGGTGGTTTTCTGTGTGATGAACGGCGGCCTGATCTTTGCCGGCAAATTGCTCACCCACCTGCAATTCCCGCTGGAAGCGTCCTACCTGCACGCCACCCGTTATCGCAATGAAACCAGCGGCGGCGATCTGTTCTGGAAAGCCAAGCCGGAAGTCTCGTTCATCGACCGTGACGTGCTGATCATCGACGACATCCTCGACGAAGGTCACACCCTGGGCGCGATCATCGACTTCTGCAAACACGCAGGCGCGCGCAAAGTGCATACCGCCGTGCTGATCGACAAAGATCACGACCGCAAGGCCCGCCCAGAACTGAAAGCCGATTTCGTCGGCCTGCCATGTGTTGACCGCTACATCTTCGGTTACGGCATGGACTACAAGGGCTACTGGCGCAATGCCAATGGCATCTATGCCGTCAAAGGCATGTAAACGCGCTGCATCAGGTGCAGGGCCGGCATGCTAGAGTGCCTGGCCCTGCGTCTGGAGCTTTCCATGAGCCTGTTGATTCGCACCTGCGCCGTCCTGGCGCTGACCCTCAGCCTGCCCCTGGCTGCCGCCCCTGCACCGATGCATAGCCAATTCCTGCCGCCGGATGACCTGAGCCTGCGTGCCGGAACTCCCGACCAGCAGCAGTTGCTGCAAGTCACTGAGTATGCGGTGGTGGTGGGTAACCAGCGTCAGTCCACTCAGCAACCGATCCCGGTGACTTCGCCGTTGATGATCCGCCTCAAGGGCAAGTCCCTGAACAAAGGCGCGACCATCAATCAGGTGGTGCTCAATTTCGACGCTGAAAGCAAAAGCCTGAAAAAACCTGCGTATGACGACAAGAGCAAGACGTTGACCTTGTCGTATCCGGTGGCCCAATACCGCGTGATCGTCGACCTGCTGCGTAATGACACCTTGTATGTGCAATTCCTCAGTTACGCCAACGGCCACATCTGGGCGGACTTACACACCGGTGCCGTTCGTACCAAATAGCCAGAACACTGAGGATCCAAATGTGGGAGCGGGCTTGCTCGCGAAAGCGGTGGGTCAGTCGATAAATGCTTCAACTGATATACCGCTTTCGCGAGCAAGCCCGCTCCCACATTGGACCTCCAGCGCTTTCGAAGGCGGCGTCTCGCAGGTAGACTTCCAGTCCCGTGTAAATGTCTGCAGGCTGGAGTCGGTAATGCGTAAAGATAAGAAACAGGTGATTGGTGACGAGATCGGTGATGATCAGATCAAGTTGTTCCTGGACTTCGAGCCGGTCGACGCGACTTCCCCGTCCCTGCACAAACTGATCAAGGCTTACCGTGGCTTGCGCATCGACGACTTCGAGCGTTTCCTGGGTTTCTTCAAGGAAGCCGGCCTGGACCTCGATGGCAAGGACGAACATGGCCAGACCTTTGTCGACCTGGTCAAGGATCAGCGCAACGCCGATGAGTACATCGAACTGATCGAAAAAGCCCGCGGCTGATTTTCCGAGACATACAAAAACGCCCCGTCCTCATGCAGAGGGCGGGGCGTTTTTTATGGCTTCAAGGCCTCAAGCGTAGCTCTCGGTCTCGGCGGCAGGCTCCACCAGCTCCAGGCTGATGTTGTTCTGCGTGTTGATCTTGCGATACAGCTCGGCATCGGTCTCCAGGACTTTTTCCCGCGCGGGGAATATTTCCTGAAGCTTGGCAGCCCATTCACCGGCAGCTTTGCCGGGGAAGCATTTTTCGATCAGTTCCAGCATGATCGAAACGGTCACCGAAGCACCCGGGGATGCGCCCAGCAGTGCGGCCAGCGAGCCGTCCTTGGCCGCGACCAGCTCGGTGCCGAATTGCAGCACGCCGCCTTTCTTCGGGTCTTTCTTGATGATCTGCACCCGTTGGCCGGCCACTTCCAGGCGCCAGTCTTCGGCTTTCGCTTCAGGGTAGAAGCGACGCAGGGATTCCAGGCGCTGTTCCATGGACTGGCGCACTTCGCTGACCAGGTACTTGGTCAGGTCCATGTTGTCGCGGGCCACGGCCAGCATCGGGCCGATGTTGCCGGCGCGGATCGACAGTGGCAGGTCGAGGAACGAACCGTGCTTGAGGAACTTGGTGGTGAAGCCGGCGTAGGGCCCGAACAGCAGGGACTTCTTGCCATCGACCACACGGGTGTCCAGGTGTGGCACGGACATCGGCGGCGAACCCACGGCAGCCTGGCTGTAGACCTTGGCCTGGTGGTGCTTGACCACTTCCGGGTTGTCGCAACGCAGCCACTGGCCGCTGACCGGGAAACCGCCAAAGCCTTTGCTTTCTTCGATCCCCGAGGCTTGCAGCAGCGGCAGGGCCGCGCCACCGGCGCCGAGGAAGACAAACTTGGCGTCGACTTCACGGCTGTTGCCGCTGTTGACGTCCTTGATGCTCACGGTCCAGCCAGCGCCATTGCGCTTGAGGCCGGTGACGCGCTTGCAGTACTTGACCTGGGCATCCGGCGAGCTGGTCAGGTGACCCAGCAGCTGGTTGGTCAGGGCGCCGAAGTTGACGTCGGTGCCGTTGAGTACGCGGGTGGCGGCGATTTTTTCGTCGAGCGGGCGGCCCGGCATCATCAGCGGCATCCACTCGGCCATCTCGGCGCGGTCTTCGGTGTAGTGCATGTCCGAAAATGCGTGATGGCGGCTGAGGGAGTCAAAGCGCTTCTTGAGGAACTCCACGCCTTTTTCGCCCTGTACGAAGCTCAGGTGTGGCACCGGGCTGATAAAGGACTTGGACGAGCCAAAGGTGCCCTTTTTGGTCAGGTACGCCCAGAACTGCTTCGACACCTCGAACTGGGTGTTGATGTGCACGGCTTTCTTGATGTCGATGGAGCCATCGGCGGCCTGCGGCGTGTAGTTCAGCTCACACAGCCCGGCGTGACCGGTGCCGGCGTTGTTCCACGGGTTGGAACTTTCCGCGGCACCCGAATCCATCAGCTCAACGACTTCCAGCTTGAGGCCGGGGTCGAGCTCTTTAAGCAGTACGGCCAGGGTGGCACTCATGATGCCGGCCCCTACCAGTACTACGTCGACTGCTTCGTTATGCGCCATTTAACGCGTCTCCAAAATCTGCAGCACCAAATTGACGGCATGGCTGCCAGGAGTGACGGGGCGGTTCACGTGTTGCCCCAGGATACTCATGGCCAGGATCGCCATGTCCGTTTCGCAATTCTTTGCAACTTCAGCACACGCTTCCTGCCGGGCCAATCCGCCTATGAACGCATTCATGGCCGCCTGTGGCAATTCGACTTATGGTCAAAGCGTGTGATTCGTGCAACCAATCCGTAGCGGACAGGCTCAAGCTCCGGTTTTTGAGGAGGGCTCGGTCCTGTGTGGTTGGGCTGTTAAAGACGCTGATGGTGCTTGTACACACGCCAAACTATTCATTTGCTCGCCACACTCTTGTGAAGTTGTGAAAACCCGTTTTTTTCACGCTCTTTTGAAGACGTGAACCTCAAAAAAGGGCTGCCTCAGCCTGGCACCTGGCCCGGATTGCTTGCCGACAGGCGGCAAAAACGGGCAAACAACTCAAGTGGCCGAGCGCAATGGCAGCTCTGGCAGATTCGATATAAAGAAGGGGTGGTTTGCAACGAAAGCAGCAAGCACGCCAGCTCTATTCGATCTGTGTGGGCGGCTCTCTGTGGGCGATTGGGGGGTTAATACCGAGGCATTAACGATGTTGCGGGGCCCGATCAGGAGACGTCCTTATAATCGGGGGGAGATTGTAGCGAAGAACGCCAAGGAAATGGGCGTGTTTTATGACTTTTATTAGGTGTTCGGTCAGGCGGCCAACGGCTGGTGCCGGGGCGACTGCGCCGCACGCGGGCTGACGCGGGCCCGGGCTGGCAGCGGGCGGTGCATCCAGCTCAGGCGGATCTCGTCGATTTCCACCCAGCCATTGCCCACCGGCGGCTGGTCGCACTCCTTGAATGCCTGGCAGCGGCCTTGTGCATCGAGCAGGGCAAACTGGCGAAGGGCGGGCTTGCGCACGAACAATGACCAGAGAAAATTCATGGTGATCAACCTCCTGAGATTGAGGCCAAGCTTGCCTGCGGGGGATGACGAGCGGATGTATCGGCTGTGACATATCGGTGACAGCGAACCGCCGCCGCCCTTGCGGGTCTCAGGTTGTAACTGATGCTAGTTCCGGGCAGTGGCGCACCGCTATACTGCCGGCCTGTCGGTACTTGATTTCTGGAGAGAAGCGCATGTTGCAACGCCTGTTGTTCGGTTTGATCACTGTGACCAGCTTGACCCTGGTTGGCTGCGCCAACAGCCCGCAACAACTCAGCCCGCAACCGAAGCTCACCACGCAGCTGGCGCCAGTGGGCCACGGCCAGCCGGTTTCGGTGCGTGTGGTGGACGGCCGTCCGTCGCCAACCCTGGGTTCCCGCGGTGGCTTGTACCCGGAGACTGCGCTGATTTCGGTCACTGGCCAGGACGTGCTGCCCAAGCTGCAAGCCCAGGCTGAAGCGGCCGTGCGCCTTCTGGGCTTCACGCCGAGCCCCAACGCGCCGGGCGCCCCGCAACTGACCATCACCCTGGCCGAGCTGAAATATCAGTCGCCCAAGGAAGGCCTGTACGTGACCGAAGCCTCCATCGGCGCGACGTTCAAGTCCGACGTCACCGCCGGCACCCGTCGCTACAGCGGCCGCTACGGCGCATCGTTGAACCAGCGTTTCGGTATGTCGCCGAACCAGGAAACCAACACCAAGCTGGTCAGCGACGTGTTGAGCGATGCCTTGACCCGCCTGTTCAAGGACCCAAGCATCGGTTCGTTGCTCAGTTCGCAATAACCGATCCAAAAAACCGGGCCCAGTGATGGGCCCGGTTTTTTTACGCCTTGAGTTTCACGCGGCGGTGTCGATACAGAAGTCCAGCAGGCTCACGCCGGTCAACAAGTCCGCTTCCGGCAAGTCCGCATGCTGGTGCCCGCCGAGGGCGCAATACACCAGCCAATGACGATCCTGAACGTTGAATGCCAGGCCGCCGATCAGCGCCTCTTGTTCATCGCTTTGGGTGATCAGATACAGCCGATCCTGGTTGTTTGCGTGCAGCATGACAAGCTCCCGAACGTTCGAAGGGCAACAGAGTGGCTTGTTAAGGTGACGTTCAGGTGACGCTGTAAATTACTGGCTACATTAGCCGTCCATGCTGGGAATGAAACATGAGTGGCGCAAGATGCCACTGCGTCCGGATAGGTATCCGAACTGATACCCAGGCACTGTTTTCCCGAGGTTTGCGATGGCGCTGCCCGCTCTATTGATCAATGTTGTTGCCTTGGCGGTGGCGCTCCCGGGTTCGGCGCTGCTGGCCATTACCCGCCTGCGCGAGCAACGCGCCATGGCCGACCTGACCGCACAAGGCGAAGATCGCGCTATCGACCAGCCGATGTTGTTTCTGGATGTACGCACCGAACGGGCGCATCGAGTGGCTTACCGCATAGGGTTCGCCTGCCTGGGCTTGGCGCTGGCTATTTCCTGGCTCAGCACCCACCTCTAAAACACACTACAAAACAAATGTGGGAGCGTGCTTGCTCGCGAATGCGGTGGGTCAGTAACAAATCTAGTGACTGACACTCCGCATTCGCGAGCAAGCCCGCTCCCACACAAGCCCGCTCCCACATGTTCGTCTAGAGCGGAATGCCAGCCTTGACCCGGTACTGGTTGCGCACCGGCGTGGCGTACTGCACCACCAGGAATGGCCGATGTTCAGCCGGGCATTCGTGCAAGCGTCGCTCCCACTCGGCCTTCGCCTTCGCCAGCTCATCGGCCGGGAATACCTCGGCGGCCGTCGGCACCTGCAACTGCGGATCAGCCTCGCTCCACTGCGCGTACGCCAGGTAGTGCACCGGGAACAACCGATAACCGCCGAGAATCTGCCGGTCCATTTCCATGGCCAGCACCTTGGTGTCTTCGAACCGCTCGGTGATCGGCGGCGCGAAGTTCACGTGCACCCGGCCCTTGTAGCCGGTGATGCCCAGGGCAATGCTCACGTCATCTTCGCCCGGTGCCTTGCTGTAGGTGCCGGTGGTGGCGCGGATGTACAGCTCGCGGGCCTTGGCTGAATCGCACGGGTCGTATTCGTAGCTGATGGACACCGGCGTCAGGTTCAGCGACTGGATCACCTCGGCAAACGGCTCATCCTTGCGGCTGACATGGAACATCTTGAGGATCGCCGACTCGGTGCGATCATCCCCGTCCTTGGCTCGGCCCTCGGCCTGGGCGATCCAGATCGACTCGCCGTCATTGCGGATCGAATGGTTGATGTAGGCCGACAGCAGGTTGAACGCCGCCATCTTCTCCTTTCGCCCACTGATTGAGCGGTGCACGATAAAGCTCTTGTTCAGGCGCATCAGGTCGCTGACAAACGGCTTTTGCAGCAGGTTGTCGCCGATGGCGATACGTGGCGTCGGCAGGCCGGCGTGGTATACGGCGTAGTTGACGAAGGCCGGGTCCATCACGATGTCGCGATGGTTGGCGAGGAACAGGTAGGCGGTGCCGGACTTGAGCTGCTCGACGCCGGTGTAGGTCACGCCGTCGGTCGCGCGGTCGATGGTATGGTCGACGTAGTACTCGACTTTGTCTTGCAGCGTGGCCACGGTGGTGACGCCGGCAAATTCACGGCGCAGCTTGCGGGCGATCATCGGCTTGAGCAGCCAGCCCAGGGCGCCGGCAAAGCGCGGGAAACGGAAGTGGGTCAGGATGTCCAGAAAGGCCTTGTCACTGAACAGCCGGTCCAGCACTGCCGGGACTTCGCTGTCGTTGTAAGGTCGGATGGTATCGAATTGGCCCATCATGCTCTCTTGTTAGAAACGGCTAGGGTAAGTAGAGGAAATACCAGGGTACGGTCCGGGTAATGGGCCCGGCCGAAAATAACCCTGTAAATAGACCGGCGATTATACGCACAAGTCACCTTGGAGGCCGCGATGGAAGAAGAGTCGTACGAATGTCCTTATTGTGGGGAGCTGGTCACGGCGCTGCTGGACCTGTCCGGGGGCGATCAGGAATATATAGAAGACTGCCCGGTGTGCTGCCGGCCGATCATTTTTGACCTGCAGGTGCACGGCGGCGAATGGATGCTGAACGTGCGCGGTGAAAACGAATAACAGGTGGGTCCATGCAGCGAATCTACGAGCCGGAAAACCTGATGGAAGGCGAGTTGTTGCAACAGATGCTCGCCAGCGAGGGCATCGAGGCGCATCTGGTCGGTCGGCATTTGCTCGGCGGCACGGGCGAGCTGCCGATCTTCGGCCTGCTGGGCCTGGAAGTGGATAACGACCAGGCCGCCAATGCCCGTGCGCTGATCACCGCCTATATCGGTGCGCAGCCCGTGGCGGGCGATGAACCCGACAGCTTCCCCGACGTGTTGGTCTGTTAGGCTGTCGGTCGGTTTACCCAAGAGTCGTGTTGCCCCATGTGTGGACGTTATGCCCTGTTTCGCTGGAATCCCTCCTTTGCTGCCTTGCCGGGCTTTCCGGCCGATCAGCAGGCCCAGTGGAACATTTCTCCGAATGACTCGGTGCTGATCCAGCGCGCCGACGCCGGCCAGCGTACCCTGGCCCGTGCCCGTTGGGGGTTGACGCCGCCGTGGCTGACTGACCTTTCGCGTACCCCCGCCCACGCTCGCGCCGAGACCCTTGCCGAACAACCGATGTTTCGCGAGGCATTTCGCCAGCGCCGCTGCCTGCTGCCGGCCAATGGGTTCTACGAATGGCGCGGAACCCAACGCAAGCGCCCGTACTGGCTGACGCCGGGGGAGGGCTCTACGCTGTTTTTTGCGGCGATCTGGGAAGCGTACCCGGTGCAGGAGCAGGTGTGGCTGAGCACGGCAGTGGTCACCCAGGCCGCGCAAAGCCAGCGGCGGCCGTTGATTCTGGATGCGGCAGGGCAGGAGGCGTGGCTCAATCCAGAGACGCCCTTGCACACGCTTCAGGCGTTGCTGGCCAGCGAGCCTGGCGCGTTGCGTGAGCGTGTGTTGGCCAATATGGTCAATGATCCGAAGCTGAACGGGCCGGAGTGTTTGACGCCCGGTTGAGCGGCATGTGAGATGTATCTGAAATTATCCGGCTACACGTCTGTTGTATCTGGCGCCAATACAAATGACCGCCTACGATACGCGCCATGTTTTCAGGGAGAGTGTTCATGAAGAAATCATTGGCAATAAACGTACTGGCAGCGGCGCTGTTGCTGGCTGGTTGCCAGTCGGTCAACACCACCAGCGGCGGCGCCGTCGGGGTTGAGCGCAAGCAATACATGTTCAGCATGCTGTCGAGTCAGGAAGTCGACCAGATGTATGCCCAGTCCTACCAGCAGACTTTGGGTGAAGCCAGCAGCAAGGGCCAGTTGGACAAGACCAGCACCAACGCCAAGCGCGTGCAGGCCATCGCCAACCGCTTGATCGCCCAGGCACCGACTTTCCGCCCCGATGCGGCGCAGTGGAAGTGGGAAGTGAACCTGATCAAGAGCGACGAGATGAACGCCAACTGCGGGCCTGGCGGCAAGATCTTTGTGTACAGCGCTTTGATCGACAACCTCAAGTTGACCGATGACGAACTGGCGGCGGTGATGGGTCATGAAATTGCCCACGCCTTGCGCGAGCACGGCCGCGAAGCCATGTCCAAGGCGTATGGCATCGAGATGGCGAAGCAGGGCGCAGGCGCGTTGTTCGGCCTGGGCCAGGACAGCCTGGCATTGGCCGATACCGTGGCCAACTACGGCATGACTTTGCCCAACAGCCGAGCCAATGAAAACGAGGCAGACTTGATCGGCCTGGAGCTGTCGGCTCGCGCCGGTTACAACCCAAATGCGGCGATCACGCTGTGGAACAAAATGGCCAAGGCTTCGGAAGGTGCGCCACCGGAGTTCATGAGCACTCACCCGGCGTCGGACAGCCGAATCGCCTCGTTGCAAGCGGCGATTCCAAAAGTGATGCCGTTGTATCAGCAGGCCAAGAAATCCTGATCTCCCAGTTCCTATAGCCCCCCAAATGTTGTGGGGGGCACCCCGTTAGCAAGGTGTCAGTTAATGAAGAAGGTACTGACACACTGCTATTGGGGGGCTCTGAAAAAGCGCCATCGTCTTTTGCGCCAGGCCATTTGTATGGTGCCTTGATGAGCTAGTCTCCGTATATTTGCCGCAGCGGCAACCCAAGCTCGTTGAGGAGCGCGTTTTCGTTGTAAGGCCAGGGATTGGTGTTGGTGGGCGGCGTTCGGGGATTGCGGTCAAAGTCAAAAATGCTCCATGCGGGGAGTCCTACCGCCTGGCGCTCATAATTCGACTCCCATGTAAAATCACGGCCATTCCAGACTATCGTTGACCCCGGCAGAATCGTGCCCTGCCCCCCGTTGACCGCATGGGAAAGTTCATGTTGAAGAATAACCAGTGGAGGCCGCTGGTGCCCGGGAGCAATGAATGTTCGGTCATACTCAACCGCTGGGTTTTGCGCCGGAATGCCTGCAACACCGTTTTTTATTACGCCAGGCGTGCGCGCCAAACCCTGTTCCTGCGGGGTCATGCGACGCCCGCCCGGGTCGTCGTAATAATAGAAACTACCTGATACGCCTTCTTTCAGGGTCACAGGTGCATTTAGCGAATCTATGATTTTCAGGGTTTCCTGCCCGGCCCGAGTGCTTCTCAGGGACTCCAGGTCATCATTTACGCGCTGAGTGAACGAAGGGCTACCCTTGATGTTAATGCCGCGCGCGCCGGCATCAGGGGAAGGTATTGTGTGCTCAAAGGACGACGACGGGTGGACGTAACTAAGGTCGTCGGCTCCGTCCCCAATGACATGATCATTTTGGGAGTTTGTCTGCACCCAGTCGTTACCTTTGCCTGGAATAATAGTGCTGCGGTCACCAGCGAAGATGTAGTCATCTCCGCGCCCTCCAAACAACACGTTATGACCCTTCCCACCATAAATTACGTCCCTGCCGTCTCCCCCGTCCACGTAGTTGATTTTCGTGTTCGGCCCTCCACCCGCACGTATTTCGTCACTGCCAGGCCCACCGTAAATCGTTGCATGTCCTGAGCCACCATTGATGAAATCATTGCCATCACCGCCTTCAGCGTAGCCTTCGCCACTTCCCAGATTGATGTTGTCGTTCCCGGGCCCTCCGAAGATTTTGGTCCTTCCAGATCCGGCGTACGCAGCATCATCGCCCCTTCCAAGGTCGATGTTGGCGTTATGATGGAGTCTTTGATCAATAACGACGGAATCGTTCCCATCGCCAGTATTGACATCAATGGTCTGTTGATTCTGCGTGTTCGCCCAAAAAGGAATCTCGTAAGACTGCCCGTTTACCTGCGCAACAACTCCGCCATTTTGCCCCCCGGAAACATAAACCGAATCATTTCCCTGGCCGGTTTCAATCGACAGCGTCTCGTGGAGTTTCTTTTCGCCCGGCGGAATCCCGGCGCTGTATTCAATGCGAACATTGCCGTCATAGAATCCGTTACTCAGGTCAACCTGGGTCGGCGCAGACGATGATTGAGGGCTGCCGTATTGAATAGATCCTGAGCGGCCTTGGCCCTGATAGGGCGTTTGTTCTGGGGTGGGGTCGGGCTGATAGCTGGAACCGCCGCCGCCACTTTGCCGAGAGTGACTGGGCATACCTCCCGCGCCGCCCTGGGGAATCGAGCTGACGCCGATCGAGCGCTGCTCCGATGTGGATGGTTCAGAGTTGTTGTACGTAAATGGCACATTCGCCATGTAAGGCGCAGCGTTCGCCGCTTGATAGGCAGGGTCGCTCGCACGGTTATAGGCGGCTTGCTCTTTATCATCCTCGCTTGATTTTGTTCGTTGCGCGGCGTTGGACGAAGAAACTGAAGATGACGTGTCCATCGGTACCTCTCATTGCATAGAAAGGGTCATGACACGTTTGTGGTATCCAGATCTGAATTGTTCCTTCAGATAATTCCGCAAAGGCTCGCGCACTGGCTTACCCCTGTGTGTATTGCCCAAAGACGCGCCGTGGAGAATCCTGCCCTGACCCACCGGCCAGGGCGCAAACAGCGCGCCGTTGCAGGTTATGAACTGAACGAGTTTGCGCAGAAAGCCTGAAGCCCTCCCTCATTGGACTGGTGTTGGAGTCTTAGATCCAGCCGCTGCTCTGCATGGCCTTGTACACCGCAACCACCGCCAGTACAAAAAACGCCGTAGCCGCCAATCGCCGAATCAAGGTCAGCGGCAGCTTCTCCGCCGCAAAATTTCCCGCCAGAACCACCGGCACGTTGGCAATCAGCATGCCCAGCGTCGTGCCGATAATCACCAGCCACAACTCGGGATACTGTGCCGCCAGCATCACTGTGGCGATCTGGGTCTTGTCACCGATTTCGGCGAGGAAGAATGCGATCAGCGTGGTCAGGAACGGCCCGAACTTGCGGGTGGTGCTGGCTTCGTCGTCATCGAGTTTGTCCGGCACCAGGGTCCACAGCGCGGTGGCGCAGAAGCTCGCTGCGAGGATCCAGTGCAGCACCGCATCCGAGAAGAAGCTGCCAAACCACGCCCCCACGGCACCGGCGGCCGCATGGTTGGCCAGGGTCGCGGCGACGATGCCGGCGATGATCGGCCAGGGTTTGCGAAAGCGTGCGGCAAGGATGAGCGCGAGCAGTTGCGTCTTGTCGCCGATTTCGGCCAAGGCAACGATTGCGGTAGGAACGAGTAATGAATCCAGCATCAGGTAGGTTTCCAGGGGCGGGTCGACACGGCTATGACACGTACAGCCTTCCCGCCCCGGGTAAGGTGTGCGTGTCATAGGTCTTGTCAAACCCTGGTCCGTCTGTGCGGACACCTGGGTCGCATACGCCATGGCCTGTTGACCAAGTATGTTGACGTATGCCGGACGAGCATGGCGCTCGTGGGAGACTACTCCCCTAGGACGGAGCGGATTCTGCCTAGGCAGAATCCATTCGGCAAGCCTTCTTTTTTAAACGCCCGTCAGCCGCGCTTGGCGCGATAGATGCGGAAGCCATTGCCTTCGGCCTTGATTGCGCACACGCCCAGATGCTCTTCGATCAGTGGTTGGTACTTTAGGAAACTGTTGGCGACCAAGCGCAGTTCGCCGCCTTTTGCCAGGTGTTTCGCCGCTTTTCGCAGCAGGTTTTCCGTGGCGAAGTAATCGGTGTGTACACCGACATGGAACGGCGGATTGCTCAGAATCGTGTTCAAACCCATCGGCGCAGCGTCGATTCCGTCGCCCGTCAGCACCTCGGCTTCCAGACCGTTGGCAGCCAGGGTCAAGCGACTGCTGGCCGCAGCGAACGCATCGACATCAAGCATCGTCACCGCGTTGTGCGGGTAGCGACGCTTGACCGCAGCACCGAGCACGCCCGCGCCACAACCGAAATCCAGGAGGTGACCGCTCGGCAGTTTATCCAGATGCTCCAGCAGCAGTTCCGTACCGCGATCCAGGCGACCGTGGCTGAATACCCCCGGCAAACTCACGACCTTCAGCGGCCCTTCAGCCAGTGGCACTTCGAAAACCTGAGCCAGGCTTTCCAGTTCGATCGCTTGCGGTGCGTTTGTCACGGTGACTTGCCACAGCTGGCAGTGCCGCGCGTTATCCAGCTTGCGTGGTTTGCCAAAGGGGGTCATCTGCTTGGCGGCGCTTTCGACGCCGGCTTTTTTTTCCCCCACCAGGAACAGCTCCGCAGCGGGCAGACGAGCGGCCACGGCATTGAGCAGATAGTCGGTGAGATCCTTGGATTTGGGCAGGAAGATCACCGCCGCATCAAATGCCCGCTCGGGCACATTCACGCCGAACTGGCTGCGCTCGGGGAAACGTGCGTCGAGCGCCGCCTGGTCGCCGGCGTGCCAGCACCAGCCGTGGGCGTTGGGCAGGCGGCCCAGCAGATCATCGGCAGGCAAGCCGACGAGCAGCACGTTGCCTTGAAAAAGTTCGGCCTGACGAAGCAGTACTTCACTGCGCGGATCCATGGTCTGCTCCTTGAAAAGGGGCGCAGTTTATCAACTCACAACCCGCAGCGGGGCACCGCTGAAAAAGCCCCGGGCGTTTTCCGCCAGTTGGCCGACGATGCGCTGGCGTGCTTCGCGACTGCCCCAGGCATTGTGGGGCGTGACGATCAGTCGAGGGATGTCGCCGGCCAGCAGCGGATTGCCGTTGACCGGCGGCTCTGCACTCAGCACATCGGTCGCCGCGCCGCCCAGATGGCCATTACGCAGCGCATCGGCCAGGGCCTGTTCATTGATCAAGCCACCGCGCGCAGTGTTGACGATAAAGGCGCCGGGCTTGAGCAGCGCCAGTTCGCGGGCGCCGATAAAGTCGCGGGTGTGTTCGTTCAGCGGGCAGTGCAAGGTCAGGGCGTCGACCTGCATCAGCAATTCGTCCAGCGGCACGCGGTCGGCGCGGGCAGGGCGCCCGGGAATCGCGCCGAGCAGCACGCGCATGCCAAACGCTTCGGCCAGGCGCGCGACGGCGCTGCCCAATTCACCGTGGCCAAGCAGGCCGAGGGTTTTGCCTTCCAGCTCGACAATCGGGTGATCCAGCAGGCAGAACTGCTTGGCTTGCTGCCATTTGCCGGCGCTGACATCCCGCTGGTAATCGTTCAAGCGCGTCGCCAGGTTGAGCAACAGCATGATCGTGTGCTGCGCCACCGACGGCGTGCCGTAGCCCTGGCAATTGCTCACGGTGATGCCATGGGCGCGGGCGGCTTCGAGGTCGATGTTGTTGGTGCCGGTGGCCGACACCAGGATCAACTTGAGCTCGGGGCAAGCGGCCAGGGTTTCGGTGTTGAGCGCAATCTTGTTACTGATCGCCACTTGGGCGCCTTGCAGGCGTTCGATCACGTTCTGCGGCGTGGTCTGCTCGAACAGCTGCAGTTCGCTGAAGCTGTTTCGCAGCTCGCTGAGGTCGAGGTCTCCCAAATCCAGTGAGGGATGATCGAGGAAGACGGCGCGGCGATTGTTCGTCATCAACTGTACCTTTTGCGACAGGGTTCGAAGGCGTAATCTCCCGAGCCTATCAGATGAAATAATCAGTTACTTGAATTGGAGTGAGCATGTACGTCGCCGAGTTTTTGACCGTGGCACTGATTCACTTGTTGGCAGTGGCCAGCCCCGGCCCGGATTTCGCCGTGGTGGTACGGGAAAGTGTTACCCACGGCCGCCGCGCCGGGACCTGGACTGCGCTGGGCGTCGGCTCGGCGATTTTCCTGCACGTGGGCTACTCGCTACTCGGCATTGGCTTGATCGTGTCCCAGTCCATCGTGTTGTTCAACGCCCTGAAGTGGGCGGCGGCGGCCTACCTGTTGTACATCGGCTTCAAAGCGCTGCGCGCGCAGCCGGCCAAGCCTGCGGCCGAGGGTG
Organism: Pseudomonas sp. GL_117; assembly: GCF_057835125.1. Taxonomy (NCBI): domain Bacteria; kingdom Pseudomonadati; phylum Pseudomonadota; class Gammaproteobacteria; order Pseudomonadales; family Pseudomonadaceae; genus Pseudomonas; species Pseudomonas sp. GL_117. Next base: position 1,059,721 of record NZ_CM174418.1, read on the forward strand.
AATTGCACGCTGAAGTCGGCGAACGCACCGCGCGCGGGGCGTTCACTGCCGGCTTCGTGACCAATGGCCTGAACCCCAAGGCGACATTGTTCTTCCTGTCACTGTTCACCGTAGTGATCAACCCGCACACGCCGTTGGCGATCCAGGCGGGTTATGGCTTGTACCTGGCAGTGGCCACGGCGGTGTGGTTCTGCCTGGTGGCCATGCTGTTTAGCCAACAGCGCGTGCGTGCAGGGTTTGCGCGGATGGGGCACTGGTTTGATCGGACGATGGGGGCGGTGTTGATTGCCATTGGGGTGAAGTTGGCGTTCACCAGCATGAAGTAAAACTTGAGCGGACGCATTTCAAGTGTGGGAGGGGGCAGGCTCCCGATAGCATTGGGTCAGCCGGCTTATTTGTCGCTGACCCGCCGCAATCGGTGGTAAGCCCCCTCCCACGTTGAATCGGTGTGAAGTTGCATTGATGGCTCGGCGCCAGCACCTATAGGTTCCTGCAAATCATTCCTTTGGCTGATTTGGCTGAAACATAAGCGCTCTACAGTGCAGAACTTCCAGCCAAGACCGTGCAGTCATAAAAGGGATTCCTATGTTGCAGACCCGTGTTATCCCCCCCGCCGAAGGCGCCTACCAATATCCGCTGTTGATCAAGCGCCTGTTGATGTCCGGGACCCGTTACGAGAAAACCCGGGAAATCGTCTACCGTGACAAGTTGCGCTACACCTATCCGACCTTGATCGAGCGCGTCGCGCGCCTGGCCAATGTGTTGACCGAAGCCGGGGTAAAGGCCGGTGACACCGTGGCGGTGATGGACTGGGACAGCCATCGCTACCTGGAGTGCATGTTTGCCATCCCGATGATTGGCGCGGTGATCCACACCATCAACGTGCGTCTGTCGCCGGAACAGATTCTCTACACCATGAATCACGCCGAGGACCGCTTTGTGCTGGTCAACAGTGAATTCGTGGGGCTTTACCAAGCCATCGCCGGGCAATTGACGACGGTCGACAAGACCTTGCTGCTCACCGACGGTGAATCGAAAACCGCCGAGCTGCCAGACCTCGTGGGCGAGTACGAAACCCTGTTGGCCACCGCCAGCCCGAAATACGACTTCCAGGATTTCGACGAAAATTCCGTCGCGACCACCTTCTACACCACCGGCACCACCGGCAACCCCAAGGGCGTGTACTTCACCCATCGCCAACTGGTGCTGCACACCATCGGTGTGGCGACCATCATGGGCAGCGTCGACAGCGTGCGCCTGTTGGGCACCAACGATGTGTACATGCCGATCACGCCGATGTTCCACGTTCATGCGTGGGGCCTGCCGTATGTGGCGACCATGCTGGGCCTCAAGCAGGTCTATCCCGGCCGCTACGATCCGGAGTTCCTGGTGGAGTTGTGGCGCAAGGAGAAAGTCACTTTTTCCCATTGCGTGCCAACCATCCTGCAAATGCTGCTCAACGCCAAGGCTGCACAGGGCGTGGATTTTGGCGGCTGGAAAATCGTCATCGGCGGTAGCGCGCTCAACCGTACGCTGTACGAAGCTGCCAAGGCTCGTGGGATTCAACTGACGGCGGCGTACGGCATGTCCGAGACCGGGCCGTTGGTATCGTGTGCCCACCTCAACGAAGAACTGATGGCCGGCAGCGAGGACGAACGCACCACCTACCGCATCAAGGCCGGCGTGCCCGGGCCGTTGGTGGACGCGGCGATCATCGACAGCGAAGGCAACTTCCTGCCTGCCGACGGCGAGTCCCAAGGCGAGCTGGTGCTGCGTGCGCCATGGCTGACCGAAGGCTATTACAACGAGCCGCAGAAGGGCGCCGAGCTGTGGGAAGGCGGCTGGATGCACACCGGTGACGTGGCCACGCTGGATGCGTTTGGGGTGATCGATATTCGTGATCGCATCAAGGACGTGATCAAGACCGGCGGCGAATGGGTCTCCTCCCTGGCCCTCGAAGATCTGGTCAGCCGTCACCCGGCGGTACGCGAAGTAGCGGTGGTGGGCATCGCCGATCCGCAGTGGGGTGAGCGTCCGTTTGCCTTGCTGGTGGTGCGTGATGGCCATGTGATAGGGGCCCGTGAGCTCAAGGAGCACCTCAAGCCGTTCGTGGAGTTGGGCCATCTGAGCAAGTGGGCGATTCCGAGTCAGATCGCCGTTGTTACGGAAATTCCCAAGACCAGCGTCGGCAAGCTCGACAAGAAACGTATCCGCATCGACATCATTGAATGGCAGGCCAACAACAGCACGTTCCTGTCCACCCTCTGACGCCCCTCGCCGTGCCCGCCCGGGCACGGCAGTGCTCTATCTTGCGCCTCTACTTGTGATTTGCCGATTTTCAGCCATCCTTGCCGCGTCGGCCTTCGCCGACATGGCGAAAGGGTCGTGGCAGACGGGTCGGTGATGCAAATCACACTTTAGAGGGATCAAGCACTACCCCCTGCTGGCTATAGTCCCTTCCAGAGTTTTTCAAGGATGTTCCGCTTTGGGCCATGGGGGCTCAGTTGCCGAGCGGCATTGGAATCGTTGTATTCCGGCCGTTACACGCATCACAGAATGAACTCTCTGCCATAACAATAATGCACATGGAGTAGCGTCGATGACCTCAGTAAACCAGTTCTGGCGCCGGGCAAGACTGCCCCTGGCCGTCAGTCTCGCCTCTACGCTCGCCGGGCCCGCATTCGGCGTCAGTTTCAATATCGGTGAAGTCGAAGGGAGTTTTGACTCGTCTCTTTCCGTGGGGGCCAGTTGGTCGACGGAAAAGGCCAACAAGAACTTGATCGGTTCCAACAACGGTGGGCACGGTCTTTCGCAGACCTCTGACGATGGGCACCTGAACTTCAAACGTGGTGAGACGTTCTCGAAGATCTTCAAGGGCATCCATGACCTGGAACTGAAGTACGGCGATACCGGTGTGTTCGTGCGTGGCAAGTACTGGTACGACTTTGAACTCAAGGATGAAAGTCGCCCGTTCAAGGACATCAGCGACAGCAATCGCAAAGAGGGCGCCAAATCCTCCGGCGCGCAGATCCTCGACGCCTTCATCTACCACAACTACAACATTGCCGATTTGCCGGGCTCGGTGCGTTTCGGCAAGCAGGTGGTCAGCTGGGGTGAAAGTACCTTCATTGGGGGTGGTATCAACTCCATCAACCCGATCGACGTGTCTGCGTTCCGTCGTCCAGGCGCCGAGATCAAGGAAGGCCTGATCCCGGTCAACATGTTTTATCTGTCGCAAAGCGTAACGGACAACCTGTCCGTAGATGGTTTCTACCAGTTGGAGTGGGACCAGACCGTTGTCGACAACTGCGGGACATTCTTCTCGCAGCCAGATGTGATCGCCGACGGTTGCGACAATAACCTTGCCGTACTGCGAACCCGTCAAGGCTTGTCCAACGCCTTGCCGGCGCCGTTCCGGAATGCGGCGTTCGGTGCGCTGGCGGCCCAGGGTGTGAACTTCGGCTCGCCGGATGAGGGCGCCATTGTTCGCCGTGGTCCTGACCGTGATGCGCGCGACAGCGGCCAGTTTGGTTTCGCCGCCCACTACATGTTCGAGCCGCTGGATACCGAGTTCGGCGCTTACTTCATGAACTACCACAGCCGGGCACCGATCTTCAGCGGACGAGGGGCGGCGGCGAGCAAGTACAGCCCTGCGAACCTGGTTGGGTCATTGATGGGCCAAGGGTTGACCCTGGGACAAGCCAGCGCGATCGCGCCATCGCTGTTGCCGTTCGTGGTTGCCGGCAACTCGAGTTACTACGTCGAATACCCTGAGGACATCCGCCTGTACGGCCTCAGCTTCTCTACGACGTTGCCTACCGGCACCGCGTGGAGTGGTGAAATCAGCTACCGTCCGAATGCACCGGTGCAGTTGAACACTACGGATATTCTGTATTCCGGGCTGACGCCTTTGGCCGCGGTCAACCCGGCAGCGGCCAACTACTCGGTGCTGCAAGGCAAGGCGGACCAGGACCAACCTGGCTATCGCCGTAAGGAAATCACCCAGCTGCAAACCACGTTCACTCACTTTTTCGATCAGGTGATGGGGGCTGAGCGACTGACGGTTGTCGGTGAAGTTGGCTTCACTCACGTCGGTGGCCTGGAAAAAAACTCCAAGGCCCGTTACGGCCGCGATCCTAGCTACGGCCCTGGCCCACTGCCAAATGGTACGTGCCAGACCTTGAACGCTGGCACCCTGACTGGCGCGGCGCAGAACAACCTGTCGCGCTACTGCGAAAACGACGGCTTCACCACCGCCAACTCCTGGGGTTATCGCGCCCGCGCCATCTGGGATTACAACAGCGTCTTTGCAGGGATCAACCTCAAGCCTAGCGTCGCCTGGTCCCATGATGTGAGCGGCTATTCCCCTGGCCCAGGTGGCAACTTCGAAGAAGGCCGCAAGGCCGTCAGCCTTGGCCTGGACGCGGAATACCAGAACACCTACACCGCAGGCCTGTCGTACACCAACTTCTTTGATGGCAAGTACACCACGGTGGACGACCGGGATTTTGTTGCGCTCAGCTTCGGCATGAACTTCTAAGCGACCGTATTTCAGGAAGAACCAGAACATGAAAATAACTAAAAGTCTGTTGCACGTGGGTGTGCTTGGGCTGTCGATCCTGGCGAGCAACGTCATGGCGGCAGTCTCGGCGGATGAAGCCGCCAAGCTGGGCACGAGCCTGACCCCGATGGGCGCCGAAATGGCCGGTAACGCGGCGGGCACCATTCCCAAGTGGTCGCCATTGCCGACCAACGCCGGCGCTGTAGATGCCCGTGGTTTCCTGGCCAACCCTTACGCCAGTGAGCAACCGCAATTCACCATCACCGCGCAGAACGTCGAACAGTACAAAGACAAGCTGGCACCGGGCCAATACGCAATGTTCAAGCGTTACCCGGACAGCTTCAAGATGCCGGTCTACCCGACCCACCGCGGTGCCACGGTGCCGGCTGAGGTGTTCGCCTCCATCAAGAAGAACGCCACCACCACCAACCTGGTGTCTGGCGGCAACGGCCTGGAGAACTTCGAAACCGCCGTGCCGTTCCCGATCCCGAAAAGCGGCGTGGAAGTGATCTGGAACCACATCACCCGCTATCGTGGCGGCAGTGTGACGCGCCTGGTCACCCAGGCCACACCGCAAACCAACGGTTCGTTCAGCCTGGTGTACTTCAAGGACCAGTTCGTTTTCCGCGACAAGATGAAGGACTTCGACCCGAAAAACCCGGGCAACGTGCTGTTCTACTTCAAGCAGGAAGTGACTGCCCCGGCACGTCTGGCCGGTGGTGTGCTGCTGGTGCATGAAACCCTGGACCAGGTGAAGGAGCCGCGTTCGGCGTGGGTCTACAACGCCGGCCAGCGCCGTGTGCGCCGGGCGCCGCAGGTGTCCTATGACGGCCCGGGTACTGCTGCCGATGGCCTGCGTACCTCAGACAACCTCGACATGTACAACGGTGCACCGGACCGCTACGACTGGAAGCTGGAGGGCAAGAAGGAAATCTACATCGCCTCCAACAGCTACAAGCTCGACGATCCGAAGCTCAAGTACGCCGACATCATCAAGGCCGGCCACATCAACCAGGACTTGGCCCGCTATGAGCTGCGCCGCGTCTGGCACGTGGTCGCGACCTTGAAGGAAGGTCAGCGCCACATCTACGCCAAGCGTGACTTCTTCATTGACGAAGATACCTGGCAAGCGGCGGTGATTGACCACTACGACGGTCGCGGCCAACTGTGGCGCGTCGCCGAGGCCCACGCCGAGAACTACTACGACAAGCAAGTGCCGTGGTATGCCGTGGAAACCATCTACGACCTGCAGTCGGGTCGCTACCTGGCGCTGGGTATGAAGAACGAAGAGAAGCAGGCGTATAACTTCGGCTTCACCGCTACTACCAGCGACTTCACCCCGGCGGCGTTGCGTCAGGACGGTGTTCGCTAAGCCCTAGCGATTGCCCATGTGGGAGGGGGCTTACCCCCGATGGCGGCAGGCCAGTCAATTCATCGGTTGACTGACCCGCCTCTATCGGGAGCAAGCCCCCTCTCACATTTTTTGTCTCAGTTCTTTTTCAGGCAAATGTTGCAAAGATCTACAATCCCGCCGCTTTTACCGCTAGTCTGCGGACATCTGCAATGCCGACAACAGCCTTCTACAAGAGCCCGGCGATGACTGATCTGTCCCGAATCCAAGGGCCTGCCAGTGCGGTAATCCCGACCCTGGAAGGTCGCTTCTACAGGCCACCCCTGCCTGACGGCTACGTGCTGCGACCGCGGCTGTGCGAACGGCTGACTGCCGGGCTGGACGGGCGACTGTTGCTGGTCAGCGCACCCGCCGGGTTTGGCAAGAGTTCGTTGGCAGTGGAGTTCTGCCAGAGCCTGCCGGCCCACTGGCAAAGCCTGTGGCTGGGCTTGAGCCCACGGGACAGCGACCCCGGACGTTTCCTCGAGCGCCTGCTCGACGGTTTGCAGCAGTACTTCCCGCAACTCGGCGCCCAATCCCTGGGGCTGCTGAAAATGCGCCAGCGTCACCAACCCTTTGCGTTTGAAGAATGGCTGGACGGCTTGCTCGACGAACTGACGGTGCATCTATCCACCCGCGCACCGCTATTGCTGGTACTGGATGACTACCATTTGGCCCAGGGGCCGGTGCTCGACCGTTGCCTGCAGTTTTTCCTCAACCATTTGCCTGATGGCTTGGTGGTATTGGTCACCAGTCGCCAGCGCCCGGACTGGCATCTGGCGCGTCTGCGCCTGTCACGGCACCTGCTGGAACTGCATGAGCAAGACCTGCGCCTGACCCATGCCGAGTCCCTTGCCGTACTGGATCGTCATAGCAGCTCATTGCGCGGTGAAGCTCTCGACAACCTGATCCGCCGCAGTGAGGGGTGGGTCGCCGGCCTGCGCTTCTGGTTGCTGGCCGCTTCCGAAGCGGGCAATGAAGGCGCGTTGCCGCAAAACCTGCATGGCGGCGAAGGGCTGATCCGCGATTATTTGCTGGAGGAGGTGATCGACTGCCTGCCGGCCGATGTGCAGGCCTTCTTGTTTGACACCGCCCCCATGGAACGTTTTTGCAGCGAGCTGTGCGACGCCGTACGCGAAGCCCACGACAGCGCGGAGAACCTGCGTTACCTGCAAGCCCATCAAGTGTTCCTGGTGCCACTGGATGATCAGGGCCACTGGTATCGCTACCACCATTTGTTCTCCGATTTGTTGCGGTCCCGGCGCGAAAGCAGCAACGTCTTGCCGACGGCCAGCCTGCACCTGCGCGCGTGCCGCTGGTTCAATGCCCAGGGTTTGATCGATGAAGCGGTGGAGCAGGCGTTGCGCGCCGGCCATCTGGATGTGGCCGCCAATCTGGTGCAGAACCTTTCGGAGGAGCAACTGCTGGCCGAGCAAAATGTCGGCATGTTGCTGCGCTGGAAGATGGACTTGCCGGATAGCCTGCTGATCAGCACGCCACGCCTGATCGTGCTGTATAGCTGGGCCCTGGGCCTGGCCTGCCAATTGGATGCCGCGGAGGAATTATCCGGCTACCTCAGCCGCTTTCTGCCGGCGCCTTCCGCCACCGCGCAAAAGTCGATGCTGGCCCAGTGGTTGGCGCTCAGTGGCGTCATCGCGCGCGGGCGGGGCAATCGTGAATTGACCCAGCGCTATTGCAGTGAAGCGTTGGAAAGTCTGCCGCAGCGACGCTACGGCCAGCGCTTGATGTGCCTGTCGACACTCTCCAACCTGGCCATCGTCGACGCCGATTTGTGGCGTGCCCGTGGCTTGAACCGTGAGTCCCTGGAGTTGGCGCAACGTGTCGGCAACCCGCTATTTGAAGCCTTGGCCCACTATGACCGCGCACGCGTCCTACAGGCCCGGGGCGAGATTCTGCGTTCGTTGGATGAAGTGCGTCAGGGCCTGCAACGCTTGCATGGCTTGGCGCCCGAGCGGTTGTACGCAGTGCGTGCGCGCCTGTCGCTCTATGAGGGCTACCTGTTGTTGGTGCGCTACCAGCCCGATGCGGGGATTGACCGTTTGCGCGCAGGGCTGGTGGAGGCTCGCGCCTGCCGCGATATAAGCGTGTTGATCGGGCACTGCGTGATCGCCAGCTTTGAGGGGCGGCGCAATGATTTCTCCAAGGCGTTTGCCGAACTGGCCGAGGCCGAGCGCTTGATGCATATCTGGGACGTGCCGCCGATTTACTACCTGGCGATGATCACCCTGATCAAGTGCGAACTCTGGCTGGCCCAGGGCCGCACCGACCTGGCGGATGCGTGGTTGAACCGCTTGGGGCAAACCTACAATGGCGAGCACGCCGCGGCCGCACCGGAATTTCATCCACACCTGCCGCAACATATCGGCCTGCAGCAGGCCGCGCTGGACGCCACGCGTCATCAACCCGCTGCCGCTCTGCAACGTCTCGAAGAACTGGCGCAGCAAGCCCGGAACAGCGGACGCCAGATGATTGCGCTGATGGCCCTGACCCAGTTGGCGCAATTGCTACTGGACGGTGGTCACGAAGCCAAGGCCCGTGTGGTTGTGGCCCAGGCCCTGGAGGCGGGCGCAGGTGGCGCGCTGCAGCCGTTCCAGCGCTTACTGGAAAACCACCCCGATTGGATGCGCGAACAGTTGGGCCAGGACGCCCATGGCTTGCTGAACCAGAGCCTGCTGGCGCTGTTGCCGGCGATTGTGGTGGTGGAGGCCGCACCCCTGCAGGAAACCCTCAGTGCACGGGAGCTGGCGGTGCTGCAACTGATCGCCGAAGGCTGCTCGAACCAGGAGATCAGCAATCGGCTGTTTATCTCGTTGCACACGGTCAAGACCCACGCGAGCCATATCAACAGCAAGCTGGGGGTGGAGCGCCGCACGCAGGCGGTGGCGCGGGCGCAGGAGTTGCGATTGATTGGTTAGCGAGTGACCGCCAGTCTGTTTTAATAGTGCAATTGTTCTGGCGATATTCGCCCGAAAGCGACATTCCGTTTGTACTAGAGGACCGCCCATGGACACCGCCAAGCCGACACTCATCCGCGAAACCTTTCCCGTCGGCCCCCTGCAATGCAACTGCACCATCATCGGCGATCCCATCAGCAAGAAAGCCATCGTGGTCGATCCGGGCGGCAACCATGAGTTGATCCTCGCGCGCCTGGATGCGCTGGGTCTCAAGGTGGTGAGCATCATCCACACCCATGCTCACCTTGATCACTTCCTGGCGTCCGGCCAGTTGAAGGAGAAGACCGGTGCCACCTTGCACCTGCACAAGGAAGATCAGTTCCTGTGGGACAACCTTGAGATGCAGTGTCAGATGTTTCGCGTGCCCTACACTCCAGTGCCGGCTCCGGATCGCTGGCTGGAACATGACGAAGAGTTGGCCTGCGGTTGCGGTGTGGCGTTGCATACGCCAGGGCACACGCCGGGTTCGATGAGCTTCTGGTTTGCCGATGCCAAGTTGCTGATTGCCGGCGATACGCTGTTTCGGCGTGGCGTGGGACGTACGGACTTGTGGGGTGGGGACCAGGCGACCATCGTGCGCTCGATCAAGCAGCGCCTGTATACCCTGGATGAGGGCGCAACGGTGGTGGCAGGGCACGGGCCGGATACCCGGCTGGGGGATGAGATGCGGGAGAACCCGTTTGTACGGGCTTAGGAGGGGCGGGCTGTTCTATAACCGATAACCGTTGTAGCAAAAACTCAGGTCGCGTTCAGCGTAGGTCTGCTACGGTTTCTATAGCAGTCTTGGTTCCGAATCTTTTGTTACTGGTCGGCGCGCGGCCACGGAATTTTTGCTGTTTGTCGCGTTCCAAACTCGGCACAGGTCCATTGCCAATGTCCTTTGCACCATAGAATGCAAAAGTAGGAGCCTCCTTCATGTTCACTTCGCGTCGTCTGCTTGTTGTCGCCACCGTCGTAGCCCTGTTGTCGGGCTGCGCTACGCCTAACCCTTACGACGGCAGCAGCCAAGGACAGGCCAGCAATGATTCCGGCGGTATGAGCAAGACCGCCAAGTACGGTGGCCTGGGTGCCCTGGCCGGTGCATTGGCCGGTGCGGCCATCGACCACAACAACCGCGGCAAGGGTGCGCTGATCGGTGCGGTGGTTGCCGGTGCCGGTGCTGCGGGCTATGGCTACTACGCCGACCAGCAAGAGAAGAAGCTGCGTGAAAGCATGGCCAATACCGGGGTCGAAGTGCAGCGCCAGGGTGACCAGATCAAGCTGATCATGCCGGGCAACATTACGTTCGCCACCAACTCGGACGCGATCTCCAGCAGCTTCTACCAGCCGCTGAACAACCTGGCCAACTCCCTCAAGCAGTTCAATCAGAATACCATCCAGATCGTCGGCTACACCGACAGCACCGGCAGCCGCCAGTTGAATATGGACCTGTCCCAGCGTCGTGCGCAGAGCGTGGCCAACTACCTGACTTCCCAGGGTGTGAGTTCGGCCAACCTGAGTGTACGTGGCGCCGGTCCGGATAACCCGATTGCCAGTAACGCCGACGTCAACGGCCGTGCCCAGAACCGTCGAGTAGAGGTCAACCTTGGCCCGATCCCAGGTCAGCAATATGGCCAGCCGGGCGCCCAGCAACAAGCGCCACAACAGAACAACCAGTTCCAGGGCAACCCGTACTCGCAGTACCAGTAACACACAGGACCACAAAAAAGGGCGCCGTGCAGTCAATGCACGGCGCCCTTTTTTGTGGCTGACGGTTGGATCAGTCGATGTATTCGAACACTTTCACGATCTTCTGCACACCGGACACACCCTGCACCAGGTTGGCTGCACGGGTGGCTTCGGCCTGGGTCAGCAGGCCCATCAGGTAGACGATGCCGTTGTCGGTGACGACCTTGATGCGCGAGCCAGGAATCGCGTTATCGGTCAGCATCTGTGCCTTGATCTTGGTGGTCAGCAGCGCGTCATTGCTGATGGCCAGCAGGGTGATCGGGTCCATGACCTGCAGTTCGTTGTGCACCTTCTTCACGCGCTGCACCGCTGAGGCGGCCTGTTCAGCCTGGGCCTTGAGGTCGGCACGCGGAGTCTGGCCGGCCAGCAGGACCACACCGTTGAAGCTGGTGACGACGATGCGCGACGCACCGTTGCCCAGGTCGGTAGCGGCCTTGGCAACGTTGACCTCAACCTTGGTTTCGATCAACGAGTCGTCGATCTTGCTACCGAAGGTGCGGGTGCCCTTGTCATCCTGGATCGGGGTGTCACGTGTTGCAGTGATTGCCGTGCTGCAGCCGCTGATAGCGATGCACAGCGTGATGGCCAATAGGCTGAGGCGGTTAACGGTCATTCTTCACTCCCAAACAATTGGCTGTCGATCAGATCGCATAGGCAGTGGATCGCCAGCAGATGGACTTCCTGGATACGTGCGGTGACATTGGCTGGAACGCGGATCTCCACGTCCTCCGGCAACAATAGCGAAGCCATGCCGCCGCCATCGCGCCCGGTCAATGCTACGACAATCATTTCGCGATCATGTGCGGCCTGGATCGCTTGAATAATGTTTGCCGAGTTGCCGCTGGTGGAAATCGCCAGCAGCACATCGCCAGGTTGGCCCAGGGCGCGGATCTGCTTGGAGAAGATTTCGTTGTAGCTGTAGTCGTTGGCAATCGAGGTGATTGTCGACGAATCGGTGGTCAGGGCGATGGCCGGCAAGCTCGGACGCTCGCGTTCGAAGCGGTTGAGCAGTTCGGACGAGAAATGCTGGGCATCGCCGGCCGAACCGCCGTTGCCGCACGAAAGCATTTTGCCCTCGTTGAGCAACGCGTTGACCATGACCTGACTGGCTTGCTCGATGTGCGGTGCAAGTACGTCCATCGCCTGTTGCTTGGTGTCGATGCTGGCCTGGAAAAGCTGGCGAATTCGGGATTGCATGTCCATCTGTGTGACCTTAAGTAGCGCGGCTGTTTGGCACAGGAATGTGCAGCCCGCAAAGCAAAGAGCAAAAGTGTGTGGTGAAGATGTCCGGCGAATCAGCTGTCGAAGGCATCTTTGAGCCAGTTCAGATCAGCCTGACCAGACGGTGTGCGTTCAATGGCAACCACATCGAAACGGCAGGGGGCGTCGGCCCAGCGATGCTCTTTCTGCAGGAAAAACTGCGCGGCGAGTATCAGCTTCTGACGCTTGCGCCCGTCGATACTGGCGAGCGCGCCACCCCATTGTGCGTGTTTTCTGTAGCGGACTTCGACGAATACTACTGTATCGCCGTCAAGCATGACCAGATCAAGCTCACCGCGTTTACACAACCAGTTCTGCGCCAGAAGGCGCAGACCCTGCTGTTGCAAGTGTTTCAGAGCTTGCAGTTCGGCGTCCTTGCCGCTTTGTGCGCTGGACCGCTCGGGCATCAGCGCGGGGTGTCGGGCAGGCGCTGGATGTCGCCGCCAACAAACTTGGCCCATGGCATCTGGCGATCAACACGCTGGCTGGCACTGATGCCCAGGTTGCCAGAGAGACCGTCAATACGAGTGTCCGGCAGTGCCTTGAGTTGGCCCAGGCGTGGCGCCAGGCGGTAGGCGTCAACGCCCATCGCGTACAGACGGCCCAGGCTACCATTGGCTTGCGGCCACTGCGCAGCCACCTGATTGCGCAGCGGGTCGGTGCTGTTGAGCAACCAAGGGGTTTCGCAGAACATCACGTTGGTCATGTCCAGGTACTGGTTCTTGTCACCGCTGGCGCTGAATACGTGGGAGGTCGCATACACCGGTACATCACCGGCGTACTGGAAGTTCAGGGTCGGCTTGATCTGCTGGGCCAACTGCGGGGGCACGGCCAGGAAGATGAACTCGATGTCCTGACGGCGCGAAGGTTGCGCCGCTACGTCAGTGCCGACCGTGTTTTGCAGGCTCTTGGCGCGGCCTTCGCTTTTGCGCAGTTGGAACAGGTCGGCGATTTGCTGGGCGAGGGCGACCGGCTGGTCGACGTATTCCACGCCGACAACGGTACCGCCGTTGGCTTCCCAATCCTGGCGGAAGGCCTTGTAGACACGCTCACCCCATTCACCACGCGGCACCATGGCGGCCGCACGATGCAAGCCGTCAGCGCGAGCACGACGCGAGACTTCACGGGCTTCATCTTCAGCGGCCAGGCCGAACTGGAACAGTTGCGCCGGGTTCTGGTCGGCCTCGCTGTAGTTCAGTGCCAGCGTGGTGATCGGCAGTTGCGGGCGTGCGCTCAGCTGTTTGACCAGCGGTTTTTCCAGCGGGCCGACCACCAGTTGCACGCCGGCAGCCTGGGCCTTGGCGTAGAAGTCGTCGATGGAGGTCAGGCGCGAGCTGTCAAAGAACTCGATGACCGGCGGCTTCTGCCCGGCCTGCTGAGCCTGGTAGTGCGCCGCCATGAAACCTTCACGCAGCGCTTTGCCGACGGAGGCCAGCGGGCCTTCCTGCGGCAGCAACAGGGCGATCTTGTTCAGGGGCTGGCTGGCCAGTTCCTTGAGCTTGGTCAGTGGCAACGGCAGTTGTACGGCTGCCGGGTGGCTTGGGTTTTGCGCGCGCCAGGTGTCGATGGCGGCTTGTTGTTGCTCCAGGGTGCCGGCACCTTTGACCGCTTGGGCCAGGGTGATCCAGCCGTCGAGCGTTGGGTTGCCGCTGGCTTGCAGTTGGTCTGCAGGCACTGCGGCAATCAAGGTCCAGATGGCTTCGTGGTTGTTTTTGGCTGCATCACCGCTGAGCAGTGGGGCCATGGCCACGCGTTCGCGGGCGGCGGCCAGCGTCTGGCCATCGGCTTCATAGGCGCGGGCGTGCACGCTGCCAGTGCGCAGCTGTTGTTCGGGCGGCAGGTCCTTCAGGTTTTGCAGGCTTGGGTGGCTCAGGGCGGTCAACGCCGCCTTGGGCTGGTTGCGCGCCATGGCCAGTTCGGCAGCCAGGGTGCTGGCAAATACTTGCGCGGCTGGTTTCAGGACGTCCAGGGGCACCTGCGCAAGAATCTGCGACGAGCGGCCTGGATTGTTTTGGTGGTAAGCCATGTCTGCCGCACTCAGGCGCAGCAAAGCGGCCTTTTCTGGCGTCTTGGCGGAGGTGGCCTGTTCGAGCAGTTGCTCGATACTGGCGTCCGGGGTCCGTGGGAGGTCGCCAAGGCTGGACGAGGGCGAGCTGGCGCAAGCGGCCAACAGGGCAGCGAGGCAGAGGGCGGAGAGCAGCCGCAGGCAAGCGATCATGTAAGTGTTCCTGATACCGATCAAATTAGCGTGGAATTGTACCCAAGCACTGGCCCAGGCGCGATGTTACTGGCGTGAAACCGTCGAATTAGGTCGTGCAAATGTTGCTGGTGGCCATCATTGGCTGAAAAGGCATCGGCCGTGATGGCATATTTTCAAGGCGTCTACGCGTTACAATGCGGCTTTTGCCAACCATCGAGGTGTGCGTTTTGACTGCTCCAGGTCCTTTGAATTCCACTGCTGGCTCGCTTTTTGTGGTGGCGACGCCCATTGGCAACCTGGACGACATCAGCGCTCGGGCGCTGAAAGTGTTGCGCGAGGTCAAATTGATCGCGGCGGAAGATACGCGGCACTCCCAGCGCTTGATGCAGCATTTTGGTATCAGCACGCCATTAGCGGCCTGTCACGAACACAACGAGCGTGAAGAAGGCAGCCGCTTTATCGTGCGCTTGCTGGCCGGTGATGACGTGGCGCTGATCTCCGACGCGGGCACGCCGCTGATTTCCGACCCTGGCTACCATCTGGTGCGTCAGGCGCGGGCCGCTGGTATCAATGTAGTGCCTGTTCCGGGGGCCTGCGCGCTGATTGCAGCATTGTCGGCTGCAGGCCTGCCGTCGGACCGCTTTATTTTTGAAGGTTTCCTGCCGGCCAAGGCCGTGGGGCGGCGTGCGCGCCTGCAAGCGTTGAAGGAAGAGCCGCGTACGCTGATCTTCTATGAGGCCCCTCACCGCATTCTTGAATGTTTGCAGGATATGGAATTGGTGTTCGGCGGCGAGCGCCTGGCACTGCTGGCCCGCGAGCTGACCAAGACCTTCGAAACCCTCAAGGGCCTGCCGCTGGAAGAGCTGCGCGCATTTGTCGAAGGCGACAGCAACCAGCAGCGCGGCGAGTGTGTGGTGCTCGTGGCGGGCTGGACGGCGCCGGAGAGTGAAGATGCGGTAAACAGTGAGGCCATGCGCATTCTCGACCTGCTGCTCAAGGAAATGCCCCTCAAGCGTGCGGCAGCGTTGGCGGCGGAAATTACCGGCGTGCGCAAGAATGTGTTGTATCAAGTTGCGCTGGATAAACAGAAAGCCGAATAGTTCCGGGGCTAAAGCTGTATTCCGTCTGAACGTGATGGCAATTCTGAACTTTTATTACTTGTCCTAAGTCCGCCGTGCCGTTAACCTGCGCGGCGGAGAGTCGATTGGACAGTCGCTGCCCTCTATGAAAATTAGGGGGGGGAGGAAAGTCCGGGCTCCATAGGGCGAAGTGCCAGGTAATGCCTGGGAGGCGTGAGCCTACGGAAAGTGCCACAGAAAATAACCGCCTAAGCGCTTCGGTGCCGGTAAGGGTGAAAAGGTGCGGTAAGAGCGCACCGCACGACTGGCAACAGTTCGTGGCTAGGTAAACCCCACTTGGAGCAAGACCAAATAGGGTCCCAAGGCGTGGCCCGCGCTGGGACCGGGTAGGTTGCTAAAGATGTCCAGTGATGGCCATCGTAGACGAATGACTGTTCAAGACAGAACCCGGCTTACAGATCGACTCTCCACCTTTTTCCTTCTGTCCGAATCTCGTGCAGAAAACCGGTAGTAACGCAAGAATCCCTCCCTGCCGAATCATTGGCAGATGCATCTTCGTAATACCAAAAAAATCTTACTCTTAATAAATTACTTTAACTTTGAGCGATAGCTCTTTGAGCTGTTTGTGCTTGCTGGGTCAAAAACTTCGCCAAACTCTCGTTTCTCCTCCTTTTACGCTCCTAAATCTCCGTTCTGTAAGGCTTTTCCTTTAATCCGCGCCTTGACGGTGTGGTGGGCGCATTCCTATAGTGTGCGCAAGTGGCGGAAAGTGGCACAAAGTGGGTTTTTTGAACGTAAAACGCTAAAATTTGGAGAAACGCATCTGTGTTTCGCGGAGCTAACGCTATCAGTCTCGATGCAAAAGGCCGTCTCGCCATGCCGAGCCGGTATCGTGACGAGCTCATTTCGCGAAGTTCCGGACAGTTGATCATCACGATCGATGCCGTTGACCCTTGTTTATGTGTTTACCCCCTCGATGAGTGGGAGTTGATTGAAACCAAATTGCGCGCCCTTCCTTCATTGCGTGAAGAAAACCGTCGCCTGCAGCGTTTGCTGATTGGTAATGCCGTCGACCTCGAGCTCGACGGCAGTGGTCGCTTCCTGGTGCCGCCGCGTTTGCGCGAGTACGCCAAGCTGGATAAGCGCGCAATGCTGGTCGGCCAGCTGAACAAGTTCCAATTGTGGGACGAAGATGCCTGGGATGCTGTTTCTGCAGCTGACCTGGCTGCTATTCAACAACCGGGCGCCATGCCTGATGAACTGCGTGATTTGATCTTGTGACTATTGATAGCGGCTTTAACCACATCACCGTACTGCTTGACGAAGCCGTTGAGGCTCTCGCCGTGCGCGCGGATGGTTGCTATCTGGATGGCACGTTCGGCAGGGGCGGGCATAGCCGCCTGATACTCAGTCAGCTTGGGTCCGACGGAAAGCTTCTCGGATTCGACAAGGACCCCCAAGCGATTGCCACCGGGCAAGCGCTAGCGGCCGAAGACGGCCGCTTTGTCGTTGTGCAGCGCAGCTTTGCCGAGCTGGGTGCCGAAGTCGCCGAGCGCGGCATGGCGGGCAAAGTGGCCGGGGTTTTGCTCGACCTGGGCGTGTCCTCGCCACAGCTCGATGATCCCGAGCGCGGCTTCAGCTTCATGAACGACGGCCCGCTCGACATGCGCATGGACCCTACCCGGGGCATCAGCGCGGCCGAGTTCATCGCCACCGCTTCCCACGAAGAAATCACCCGTGTATTCAAGGAATACGGCGAAGAGCGCTTCGCCGGCCGCATGGCCCGTGCCGTGGTCGAGCGCCGCGAAATCCAGCCGTTCGAGCGCACCGCCGACCTGGCTGAAGTGCTGAAAGTCGCCAACCCGGCGTGGGAGAAGGGCAAGAACCCGGCCACCCGTGCGTTCCAGGGCCTGCGCATTCACGTCAACAACGAATTGGGCGATCTGGAAGCGGGCCTCGAAGCCGCGCTGGATGCCTTGGAAGTGGGCGGTCGCCTGGTGGTGATCAGCTTCCACTCCCTGGAAGACCGCATCGTCAAATTGTTCATGCGCCGTCTGGTCAAGGGTGAGTCCGACAACCTGCCGCGCAACCTGCCGGTACGTTTCGAAGCCTTTGTGCCGAAAATCAAGATCCTTGGCAAAGCGCAATTCGCTTCCGAAGCCGAACTGAAGGCCAACCCACGTTCGCGCAGCGCCGTCATGCGTGTCGCGGAGAAGCTGCGTTGAGCAAGCTTTTCGCCAAGCCCCTCCCGGGCGGCAGCTTCTTCATGATGCTGTTGTACGTCGGCGTGCTGGTGTCCGCGATTGCGGTGTCCTACAGCGCCCACTTCAACCGTCAATTGCTCAACACCCTGTACGGGGAGTTGAGTGTGCGTGACAAGGCACAGGCCGAGTGGGGGCGACTGATCCTGGAGCAAAGCACCTGGACGGCCCACAGCCGTATCGAAGTGCTGGCCACTGAACAGCTGAAAATGCACATCCCCGGCGCGGCCGAAGTCCGCATGGTGGCGCCATGATGAAGCTCGAAGGCGCACTCTACCCCTGGCGCTTCCGCCTGATGCTCGGCTTGCTGGCATTGATGGTGGGCGCGATCGCCTGGCGGATCATCGACCTGCAAGTGATCGATCGTGACTTCCTGATCGGCCAGGGCGATGCCCGCAGCCTGCGGCATATCCCGATCCCTGCGCACCGCGGCCTGATCACTGACCGTAACGGCGAGCCCCTGGCCGTCAGTACGCCGGTGACCACCCTGTGGGCCAACGCCAAGGAACTGCAAACCGCCAAGGAAAAGTGGCCGCAGCTTGCCGCCGCCTTGGGCCAGGACCCGAAGGCCCTCTCCGAGCGCCTCGAAGCCCAGGCCAACAAAGAGTTCATCTACCTTGTTCGCGGCCTGACCCCCGAGCAAGGCCAGCAAGTGCTCGACCTCAAGGTTCCCGGTGTCTACGGCATCGAGGAGTTCCGGCGTTTCTACCCGGCCGGTGAAACCACCGCCCACATGGTTGGCTTTACCGACATCGATGACCACGGCCGCGAAGGCGTGGAGTTGGCCTACGATGAATGGCTGGCCGGGGTTCCCGGCAAACGACAAGTCATCAAGGATCGGCGCGGCAGACTGATCAAGGATGTCCAGGTCACCAAAAACGCCAAGGCCGGTAAGCCCTTGGCGTTGTCGATTGACCTGCGTCTGCAGTATCTGGCCAACCGCGAGCTGCGTAACGCGATCATCGAGAACGGCGCCAAGGCTGGCAGCCTGGTGATCATGGACGTGAAGACCGGCGAGATCCTCGCCATGGTCAACCAGCCGACCTACAACCCGAACAACCGTCGTAACCTGCAACCGGCGATGATGCGCAACCGCGCCATGATCGACGTGTTCGAGCCGGGTTCGACCATGAAAGCCATCTCCATGAGTGCCGCCCTCGAAACCGGGCGCTGGAAGCCCAGCGACAAGGTCGAGGTCTATCCGGGCACCTTGCAGTTGGGCAAATACACCATCCGTGACGTGTCCCGTACCGAAGGCCCGGTGCTGGATCTGACAGGTATCCTGATCAACTCCAGTAACGTGGGCATGAGTAAGGTCGCCTTCGATATTGGCGGCGAAACCATCTACCACCTGGCGCAGAAGATCGGCCTGGGTCAACCCACCGGCCTCGACTTCCCGGGCGAGCGCGTAGGCAACCTGCCGAACTATCGCGACTGGAAGAAAGCCGAGACCGCCACGCTCTCCTACGGCTACGGTCTGTCGGTGACCGCGATCCAGCTGGCCCACGCCTTCTCGGTATTGGCCAACAATGGTCGCATGGTTCCACTGAGCCTGATCCACGTCGACGAAGCGCCGAAAGCCACCCAGGTGATCCCGGAAAACGTCGCCAAGACCATGCAGGGCATGCTGCAACAAGTGATCGAAGCACCGCGCGGCGTATTCCGTGCCCAGGTGCCGGCGTACCACGTGGGCGGCAAGTCCGGTACTGCGCGTAAAACCTCGGTGGGCACCAAGGGCTACGCCGAGAACTCCTACCGTTCGCTGTTCGCCGGCTTCGGCCCGATGAGCGATCCACGCTACGCCATCGTCGTAGTGATCGACGAACCGAGTAAAGCCGGCTACTTCGGTGGCCTGGTATCGGCGCCGGTGTTCAGCAAAGTGATGTCCGGCACCCTGCGCCTGATGAACATCACCCCGGACAACCTGCCGCCGACCCAACAAGCGAACGCCGGACCACCGGCCGCTGCTGTAAAAGCCAATGGAGGGCGTGGCTGATGTCTCTTAGCCTGAACAAGATTTTTGCCCACGCCGGTCGTGATCTGCTGATCCGCGAGTTGAGCCTGGACAGCCGCAATGTGCGCGCCGGGGACCTGTTCCTGGCGGTGCCGGGCGGCAAGTTCGATGGTCGCGAGCACATCGCCGATGCCTTGCAGCGCGGTGCGGCGGCCGTGGCCTATGAAGTGGAAGGCGCCACTGTGCTGCCGATCACCGACGTGCCGTTGATTCCGGTCAAGGGCCTGGCCAAACAGCTGTCGGACATCGCCGGGCGCTTCTATGGCGAGCCGAGCCGTCACCTCAACCTGGTGGGCGTCACCGGCACCAACGGCAAGACCAGCGTGACCCAGCTTGTGGCCCAGGCGCTTGACCTGCTCGGCCAGCACTGTGGCATCGTCGGCACCCTCGGCACCGGTTTTTATGGTGCGCTGCAAAGCGGCCTGCATACCACGCCGAACCCGATTGCCGTGCAAGCGACCCTGGCCGACTTGAAAAAGGCCGGCGCCAAGGCCGTTGCCATGGAAGTTTCGTCCCACGGCCTGGACCAGGGCCGCGTGACCGCGCTGGCATTTGACGTGGCGGTGATGACCAACCTGTCCCGCGATCACCTCGACTACCACGGCACCATGGAGGCGTACGCCGCCGCCAAGGCCAAGCTGTTTGCCTGGAATGAATTGAAGTGCCGGGTGGTGAACCTGGACGACGCGTTCGGTCGCCAACTGGCAGCAGAAGACCGCGAGTCTCGGCTGATCAGCTACAGCCTGGAAGATTCCAGCGCGTACCTGTATTGCCGTGAAGCCCAATTCAATGACGAAGGCGTGCGCGCCACTTTGGTCACGCCTCAGGGCGAGCATCATTTGCGCAGCACCTTGCTCGGCCGTTTCAACCTGAGCAACGTCCTCGCCGCCGTCGGTGCTTTGCTCGGCCTGGACTACGCCCTGGATGAAATCCTGCGGGTGCTGCCCAAGCTGGAAGGCCCGGCCGGTCGCATGCAGCGTTTGGGTGGCGGTTCGCAGCCGCTGGTGGTGGTTGATTACGCCCACACTCCGGATGCCCTGGAAAAAGTCCTGGTAGCCCTGCGTCCCCACGCCAAGGGCAAGTTGCTGTGCCTGTTCGGCTGCGGTGGCGATCGTGATCGCGGCAAACGTCCATTGATGGCCGAGATCGTCGAGCGTCTGGCCGATGGCGTGCTTGTCACTGACGACAACCCACGCAGCGAAGATCCGAGCCAGATTTTCGATGACATCCGCGTCGGTTTCAAAGACGCGTCCAAGGTCACCTTCGTTGCCGGCCGCGGCGCCGCCATCGCCCAATTGATCGCTGGCGCCAGTGCTGACGACGTGGTGGTGCTGGCCGGTAAAGGTCATGAGGACTACCAGGAAATCAACGGCGAACGCCATGCCTTCTCCGATCTGGTCGAGGCCGATCACGCCTTGACCGCCTGGGAGGTTGCCCATGCTTGAAGCGATGAAATTCAGCGAACTGACCCAGGCCCTGTCGGCCCGTATGCTGTCGGGCGATTGCAGCTTCAACGGTGTCAGCATCGACAGTCGTAACATCAAGCCGGGACAGCTGTTTGTCGCCTTGGCCGGCCCGCGTTTCGATGGTCACGACTACCTGAATGACGTCGCCGCCAAAGGCGCGGTGGGGGCCTTGGTGCAGCGCGAAGTGGCGGATTCCACCTTGCCGCAATTGCTGGTCGCCGATACCCGTCTGGCCCTCGGCCAGTTGGGCGCGCTGAACCGTGCCGCCTTCAACAAACCCGTTGCAGCCATCACCGGCTCCAGCGGCAAGACCACGGTCAAGGAACTGCTCGCCGGTGTCCTGCGCACACGCGGGCCGGTGCTCGCCACCCGTGGCAACCTGAACAATGATTTCGGCGCTCCGCTGACCCTGCTCGAACTGGCCCCGGAACACACGGCGGCAGTGATTGAGCTGGGCGCGTCGCGCATCGGTGAAATCGCCTACACCGTGGCGCTGACCAAGCCCCACGTGGCGATCATCAACAACGCCGGTACCGCTCACGTCGGTGAGTTCGGCGGCCCGGAAAAAATCGTCGAAGCCAAGGGCGAAATCCTTGAAGGCCTCGATGCCGCGGGCACTGCGGTATTGAATCTGGACGACAAGGCCTTCGAGACCTGGCGTGTACGCGCCGCCGGTCGCAAGGTCCTGACGTTTGCCGTGCACAACGCAGCGGCAGACTTCCACGCTTCCAACATCAGCGTTGACGCCCGTGGCTGCCCGTCCTTCACCTTGCACACGCCACAAGGCAGCGAGCAGGTGCAGTTGAATCTGCTGGGCAACCACAACGTCGCCAACGCCTTGGCCGCCGCTGCTGCCGCCCACGCCCTGGGTGTGTCGCTGTTCGGGATCGTCACTGGCCTGGGCGCGGTGCAGCCGGTCAAGGGCCGCACCGTGGCGCAGTTGGCCACCAACGGCATGCGCGTGATCGATGACACCTACAACGCCAACCCGTCCTCCATCAACGCCGCTGTCGACCTGCTGAAGGGCTTTGCCGGGCGCAAGGTCCTGGTGCTCGGCGACATTGGCGAGCTGGGCGATTGGGCTGAACAAGGCCACCGCGAAGTCGGTGCCTATGCCGCTGGCAAAGTCGATGCTTTGTACGCCGTGGGGACGAACATGGCCCACGCCGTGGCCGCCTTTGGCTCCGGTGCGCGACACTTCGCGACCCAGGCCGAGCTGATCCAGGCGCTGGCTACGGCTGAACAAGACAAACAAACCACTATTTTGATCAAGGGATCGCGCAGCGCGGTGATGGAAAACGTCGTCGCGGCCTTGTGTGGCTCAAGTACGGAGAAACATTAATGCTGCTGCTGCTGGCTGAGTATCTGCAACAGTTCCACAAAGGCTTCGCGGTCTTCCAGTACCTGACCCTGCGCGGGATTCTGGGTGTGCTGACTGCGCTGTCTCTGTCGCTGTTCCTGGGACCGTGGATGATCCGCACCCTGCAGAACCTGCAAATTGGTCAATCGGTTCGTAATGACGGCCCGCAGTCGCACCTGTCCAAGTCCGGCACCCCGACCATGGGCGGTGCGCTGATCCTGTCGTCCATCGGCATCAGCACCTTGCTCTGGGCTGACCTGCACAACCGCTACGTGTGGACGGTGTTGCTGGTGACCCTGTTGTTCGGCGCCATTGGCTGGGTCGATGACTACCGCAAAGTGATCGAGAAAAACTCCAAGGGGCTGCCAAGCCGCTGGAAGTATTTCTGGCAGTCGGTGTTCGGTCTGGGCGCAGCGATCTTCCTGTTCATGACCGCGCCAAGTGCGGTGGAAACCACCCTGATCATCCCGATGCTCAAGGACGCCAGCATTCCACTGGGCGTTGGCTTCGTGGTGCTGACCTATTTCGTGATCGTCGGCTCCAGCAACGCGGTGAACCTCACCGATGGCCTCGACGGCCTGGCGATCATGCCGACGGTGATGGTGGGCGGCGCGCTTGGCATCTTCTGCTACCTGTCGGGTAACGTGAAATTCGCTGAATACCTGTTGATCCCGTATGTACCGGGCGCGGGCGAGCTGATCGTGTTCTGCGGCGCGCTGATCGGTGCCGGCCTGGGCTTCCTGTGGTTCAACACCTACCCCGCACAGGTCTTCATGGGCGACGTCGGCGCACTGGCGTTGGGCGCGGCCCTGGGCACCATCGCGGTGATCGTGCGTCAGGAAATCGTCCTGTTCATCATGGGCGGTGTGTTCGTGATGGAAACCCTGTCGGTGGTCATCCAGGTGGCGTCCTTCAAATTGACCGGGCGCCGCGTGTTCCGCATGGCGCCGATCCACCACCACTTTGAACTCAAGGGCTGGCCCGAGCCGCGCGTGATCGTCCGTTTCTGGATCATCACCGTGATTCTCGTGTTGGTCGGCCTTGCCACCCTGAAACTGAGGTAGAAACGAGTGTCCCTGATCGCTTCAGACCACTTCCGCATCGTTGTCGGCCTCGGCAAGAGCGGCATGTCCCTGGTTCGCTTCCTGGCGAACCGGGGCACGTCGTTTGCCGTGGCCGATACGCGGGAAAATCCACCGGAGCTGGTCACGCTGCGCCGTGACTACCCGCACGTGGAAGTGCGTTGTGGCGAGCTGGATGTCGAGTTTCTGTGCCGTGCCGACGAGCTCTACGTGAGCCCCGGCCTGGCCCTGGCGACACCCGCCCTGCAAGCCGCTGCGGCCCGCGGCGTGAAGCTGTCCGGTGACATCGACCTGTTCGCGCGTAACGCAAAGGCACCGATCGTGGCCATCAGCGGTTCCAATGCGAAAAGCACCGTGACCACCCTGGTCGGCGAGATGGCGGCTGCGGCCGGCAAGCGCGTGGCGGTGGGCGGCAACCTCGGTGTGCCGGCGCTGGACCTGCTCAGTGACGACGTCGAACTGTACGTGATGGAGCTGTCGAGCTTCCAACTGGAAACCACCCACGACCTCGGCGCCGAAGTGGCCACCGTGTTGAACGTGAGCGAGGACCACATGGACCGCTACAGCGGCCTGCCGGCGTATCACCTGGCCAAGCACCGGATCTTCCGTGGTGCGCGGCAAGTGGTGGTCAACCGCCAGGATGCCCTGAGCCGTCCGCTGATGGGCGAGGGCCTGCCCTGCTGGACCTTCGGCCTGAGCACACCCGACTTCAAGGCCTTCGGCATCCGTGAAGAGAACGGCGAGAAATACCTGGCCTTCGAATTCCAGAACCTGATGCCGGTGCGCGAGCTGAAAATCCGTGGCGCCCATAACCAGTCCAATGCCCTGGCGGCGTTGGCGCTGGGGCATGCCGTCGGCCTGCCGTTTGACGCCATGCTCTCGGCGCTGCGCAGCTTTGGCGGCCTTGAGCATCGCTGCCAGTGGGTGCGCGACCTTGATGGCGTCAGCTATTACAACGATTCCAAGGCCACCAACGTGGGTGCAGCCCTGGCAGCCATCGAAGGCCTTGGCGCCGATATCGACGGCAAGCTGGTGTTGATCGCCGGTGGCGACGGCAAGGGTGCCGACTTCAAGGACCTTAAAGGCCCGGTGGCTGAGCATTGCCGCGCCGTGGTGCTGATGGGCCGCGATTCCGATCTGATCGCCGCCGCCCTCGGTGACGCGGTGCCGCAAGTGCGCGCCACGTCCCTGGACGACGCTATCGCCCGTTGCAAGGCCCTGGCCCAGTCCGGCGATGCGGTGCTGCTGTCGCCAGCCTGCGCCAGTTTCGACATGTTCAAGAACTACGAAGAGCGCGGCCAGCTGTTCGCCCGCGCCGTGGAGGCTTTGGTATGAGCCTCGGTCTGAGAAACATCATCAAGCCGTACCCGTCGCCGATCATCACCGGGCGCGGTATCGACCTTGATTTCCCGATGCTCGCCGGTTGCCTCGCACTGCTGGGCCTGGGCCTGGTGATGATTACCTCGGCATCGTCCGAAGTGGCTGCCGTGCAGTCGGGTAACACCCTGTACATGATGATCCGTCACCTGGTGTACCTGCTGCTCGGCCTCGGCGCCTGCATCGTCACCATGATGATTCCCATCGCCACCTGGCAGCGCCTGGGTTGGCTGATGCTGATCGGCGCGTTTGGCTTGCTGATCATGGTGATCCTGCCCGGCATCGGCCGCGAGGTGAATGGTTCGATGCGCTGGATCGGTTTCGGCGCGTTCAACGTCCAGCCTTCGGAAATCGCCAAGGTGTTCGTGGTGATCTACCTGGCCGGCTACCTGGTACGTCGCCAGAAAGAAGTGCGTGAAAGCTGGATGGGCTTCTTCAAGCCGTTCATCGTGCTGCTGCCCATGGCCGGCCTGTTGCTGATGGAGCCCGACTTCGGTGCCACCGTCGTGATGATGGGGGCAGCGGCGGCAATGCTGTTCCTTGGCGGTGTTGGCCTGTTCCGCTTCACCTTGATGGTGGTACTGGCCGTCGCGGCCGTGACCGTCCTGGTGCAGGCGCAACCCTACCGGATGGCCCGTCTGATTACCTTTACCGACCCCTGGTCCGACCAGTTCGGTTCCGGCTACCAGTTGACCCAGGCGCTGATCGCCTTTGGTCGCGGCGAGTGGCTGGGCGTGGGCCTGGGCAACAGCGTGCAGAAGCAATTCTACCTGCCGGAAGCCCACACCGACTTCGTGTTCTCGGTACTGGCCGAAGAGCTCGGTGTGGTGGGTTCGCTATGCACCGTCGCGCTGTTCGTGTTCGTGTGTGTACGCGGCATGTACATCGGCCTGTGGGCCGAGAAGGCCAAACAGTATTTCGCCGCCTATGTGGCGTACGGCTTGTCGTTCCTGTGGATCGGCCAGTTCCTGATCAATATCGGTGTGAACGTCGGCCTGTTGCCGACCAAGGGCCTGACCTTGCCGTTCCTCAGTTATGGCGGCAGTTCGTTGGTGATCTGCTGCGCGTGCCTGGGCTTGTTGCTGCGCATCGAGTGGGAGAGTCGAACCCACCTGGGCAGCGAAGAGATGGAATTCAGCGAAAGCGACTTTGCCGAGGAGCCGACCCATGGGCGCTAACGTGCTGATCATGGCCGGCGGCACCGGGGGCCATGTGTTCCCGGCCCTGGCCTGTGCGCGGGAATTCCAGAACCGTGGCTACACCGTGCACTGGCTGGGTACACCGCGCGGTATCGAAAACGAATTGGTGCCGAATGCCGGCTTGCCGCTGCACCTGATTAACGTCACCGGCCTGCGTGGCAAGAGCAAGTTGTCCCTGCTCAAGGCGCCGTTCGTGTTGCTCAAGGCGGTGTGGCAGGCGCGCAAGGTGATCCGCGAAGTGCAGCCGGTGTGCGTACTCGGCTTCGGTGGTTACGTGACCGGCCCGGGAGGCGTTGCCGCCAAACTCGCCGGTGTGCCGGTGATTGTGCACGAGCAGAACGCCGTCGCCGGTACGGCCAACCGCCTGTTGGTGCCGTTGGCTGCGCGGGTGTGCGAGGCCTTCCCGAAAACCTTCGGTGCATCGGACAAGCTGCGCACGACCGGTAACCCGGTACGCACCGAGCTGTTTATGAGCATCGCCCGTGACGCGTTGGTGGGGCGCAAGGCGCGCCTGCTGATCATGGGCGGAAGCCTGGGCTCCGAGCCTTTGAACAAACTGCTGCCGGAAGCACTGGCGCAACTCCCTGTGGAATTGCGTCCAGAGGTCTTTCATCAGGCCGGCAAGAACCATGGTGAAGTCACTGCTGCGCGTTATCGCGAAGCCGGTGTAGAGGCGAACGTACAGCCTTTCATCAAAGACATGGCCCAAGCCTATGGCTGGGCCGACCTGGTGGTCTGCCGCTCCGGTGCGCTGACCGTCAGTGAACTGGCCGCCGCCGGTCTGCCGTCCTTGCTGGTGCCTTTGCCCCATGCGATCGACGATCACCAGACCCGCAACGCCGAATATTTGGCCGGGGAGGGCGCTGCCTTCCTGCTGCCGCAAAGAACGACTGGCGCCGCCGATTTGGCCGCACGCCTGACCGAGGTTTTGATGCAACCGGAACGACTCAACAGCATGGCGAGCACCGCAAGCCGCCTGGCCAAACCTGACGCAACCCGCACCGTGGTCGATATCTGCCTGGAGGTGGCCCATGGTTGAGAATCAGAAAGCCATGCCACAACCCGAGATGCGCCGCATCCGTCGCATCCACTTCGTCGGTATCGGCGGCGTGGGCATGTGCGGCATTGCCGAAGTGTTGCTGAACCTGGGCTACCAGGTGTCCGGCTCGGACTTGAAAGAGTCGCCGGTCACCGAACGCCTGAAAAGCTTCGGCGCGCAGATCTTTATCGGCCACCGTGCCGAGAACGCCGCCGATGCCGATGTGCTGGTGGTATCCAGCGCCGTGAACACCTCCAACCCGGAAGTGGCCACTGCCCTTGAGCGCCGTATTCCGGTGGTGCCACGTGCCGAGATGCTGGCCGAGCTGATGCGCTACCGCCACGGCATTGCCGTCGCCGGTACCCATGGCAAAACCACCACCACCAGCCTGATCGCCTCGGTGTTCGCCGCCGGTGGCCTGGACCCGACCTTCGTGATCGGTGGCCGCCTGAATGCAGCCGGTACCAATGCACAACTGGGCACCAGCCGTTACCTGATCGCCGAAGCTGATGAAAGCGATGCAAGCTTCTTGCACCTGCAACCGTTGGTGGCCGTGGTCACCAACATCGACGCCGACCACATGGCGACCTATGACGGTGACTTCAACAAGTTGAAGAAAACCTTCGTCGAGTTCCTGCACAACCTGCCGTTCTACGGTTTGGCGGTGGTGTGCCTGGATGATCCGGTGGTGCGTGAGATTCTGCCGCAGGTCAAGCGTCCGACCGTGACCTACGGCTTCAGCGAAGACGCCGACGTGCGTGCGATCAATGTGCGCCAGGAAGGCATGCAAACCTTCTTCACCGTGTTGCGTCCGGATCGCGAGCCGTTGGACGTGTCGGTGAACATGCCCGGCAACCACAACGTATTGAACTCCTTGGCGACCATCTGCATCGCCAGCGACGAGGGCGTCAGCGATGAAGCCATCGTCGCCGGCCTGTCGGGTTTCGCCGGCGTGGGCCGTCGCTTCCAGGTCTACGGCCAACTGCCGGTAGAGGGTGGCGACGTAATGCTGGTGGACGACTACGGTCACCACCCGACCGAAGTCGCAGCCGTGATCAAGGCCGTACGCGGTGGCTGGCCCGAGCGCCGTCTGGTGATGGTGTACCAGCCGCACCGCTACAGCCGTACCCGCGACCTCTACGATGATTTCGTCAATGTACTGGCCGATGCCAACGTACTGTTGCTGATGGAGGTGTACCCGGCCGGTGAAGAACCGATCCCGGGCGCGGACAGCCGCAAGCTGTGCAACAGCATCCGCCAGCGTGGCCAGTTGGACCCGATCTACATCGAGCGTGGTGTGGACCTGGCGCCAATCGTCAAGCCGTTGCTGCGTGCTGGCGACATTTTGCTCTGCCAAGGCGCCGGTGACATTGGTGGCCTTGCCCCGAAACTGCTGGCGAGCCCGCTGTTTGCCGTTGCACAGGGGAAGTCGAAATGACCACGAATTACGACGCCCTGTTTTCCACCATCGCCCCGGCCGACTTCGGTCGCGTCGCGGTATTGTTCGGCGGCAAAAGCGCTGAGCGCGAAGTGTCGCTCAAGTCCGGCAACGCCGTGCTCGAAGCCCTGCAAAGCGCTGGCGTGAACGCGTTCGGCATCGACGTGGGCGACGACTTCTTCGCCCGCTTGCAGGCCGAGAAGATCGACCGCGCCTTCATCATCCTCCACGGTCGTGGCGGTGAAGACGGCAGCATGCAGGGCCTGCTGGAGTGCGCCGGCATCCCTTACACCGGCAGTGGCATCCTTGCGTCCGCGCTGGCCATGGACAAGTTGCGCACCAAGCAGGTGTGGCACAGCCTGGGGATTCCCACCCCGCGTCACAGCGTTCTGTGCAGCGAAGACGATTGTATTTCTGCGGCCAAGGAACTGGGCCTGCCTTTGATCGTCAAACCTGCCCATGAAGGCTCCAGTATCGGCATGGCCAAAGTGAACTCGGCCGCCGAATTGATCGACGCATGGAAAGCGGCAAGTACCTACGATTCGCAAGTGTTGGTGGAACAGTGGATCCAGGGTCCCGAGTACACCATCGCCACCCTGCGTGGCCAGGTATTGCCGCCTATCGCATTGGGCACGCCCCACACCTTTTACGACTACGACGCCAAGTATGTGGCCTCCGATACCCAGTACCGGATCCCGTGCGGCCTCGACGCAGCCAAGGAACAGGAATTGATGGACCTCACGGCGAAAGCCTGTGAGGCGTTGGGTATCGCCGGTTGGGCGCGGGCAGACGTGATGCAGGATGACCAAGGGAATTTCTGGTTCCTTGAAGTCAACACCGCACCCGGTATGACCGACCACAGCCTGGTGCCAATGGCCGCTCGCGCAGCGGGCCTGGATTTCCAGCAGTTGGTGCTGGCGATCCTGGCCGCCAGCGTTGAGCCCCGAGGCTAAGACATGAAAGGCGCATCGCTTCGTCATCAGCCCCCACAAGCACCGAGCCGCAAGCCGGTGCCACGGGGTGCCAGCCGGATGGTGGCCAAAGAGCCGATGTCGGCGCGCCTGCCGAAAGCCAATTTTGGTTTCCTCAAGGCGCTGTACTGGCCGGTGTTGCTGGTGGTGCTGGGCTTCGGAACCTACGAAGGCGCGCAGCGTCTGTTGCCGTATGCCGACCGCCCGATCACCAAGATCAGCGTGCAGGGCGACTTGAGCTACATCAGCCAGCAAGCAGTGCAGCAGCGCATCGGCCCGTACCTGGCGGCGAGCTTCTTCACCATCGACCTGGCGGGGATGCGCGGGGAGCTGGAGCAGATGCCGTGGATCGCCCACGCCGAAGTCCGCCGCGTGTGGCCGGACCAGGTAACGATCCGCCTGGAAGAACAACTGCCCGTGGCCCGTTGGGGTGACGAAGCGCTGTTGAACAACCAGGGCCAGGCGTTCACCCCGCGTGAGCTGGCGAACTATGAGCACCTGCCGCAGCTGTTCGGGCCGCAGCGGGCGCAACAACAAGTGATGCAGCAGTACCAGGCCTTGAGCCAGATGCTGCGGCCACTGGGCTTCTCCATTGCACGCCTGGAACTGCGTGAACGGGGTAGCTGGTTTTTGACGACCGGCGCCGGCAGTTCCGGCCCGGGCATCCAGTTGTTGCTGGGACGCGACCGCTTGGTGGAAAAGATGCGCCGCTTTATTGCCATCTATGACAAGACCTTGAAAGAACAGATTACGAACATTGCGAGCGTCGACCTGCGTTACGCCAACGGCCTTGCCGTCGGCTGGCGTGAACCGGCTGCGCCCACGGCAGCGCAACCCGCTGTCGCGAAGAATTAAGAAGAGGCAGGACCCATGGCAAACGTGCAAAGCGGCAAAATGATCGTCGGTCTCGATATCGGCACCTCCAAGGTGGTGGCGCTGGTCGGCGAGGTCGGGGAAGACGGCGTGATCGAGATCGTCGGTATTGGCACGCATCCGTCCCGGGGCCTGAAGAAGGGCGTGGTGGTGAACATCGAGTCCACCGTGCAATCGATCCAGCGCGCCATCGAAGAAGCGCAGCTGATGGCCGGTTGCCGGATCCACTCGGCGTTTGTCGGCGTGGCTGGAAATCACATCCGCAGCCTGAACTCCCACGGCATCGTGGCGATCCGCGACCGTGAAGTCAGCTCTGCCGACCTTGAACGCGTGCTCGACGCTGCACAGGCCGTGGCGATCCCGGCTGACCAGCGCGTGCTGCACACGCTGCCGCAGGACTACGTGATCGACAACCAGGAAGGCGTGCGTGAGCCCCTGGGCATGTCGGGCGTGCGCCTGGAAGCCAAGGTCCACGTAGTGACCTGCGCCGTCAACGCCGCACAGAACATTGAAAAATGCGTGCGCCGTTGTGGCCTGGAAATCGACGACATCATTCTGGAGCAACTGGCTTCGGCCTACTCCGTGCTGACCGACGACGAAAAAGAACTGGGCGTGTGCCTGGTGGACATCGGCGGCGGCACCACCGACATCGCGATCTTCACCGAGGGTGCGATCCGTCACACCGCGGTGATCCCGATTGCCGGTGATCAGGTGACCAACGACATCGCCATGGCGCTGCGTACACCGACCCAGTACGCCGAAGAAATCAAGATCCGCTACGCCTGCGCCCTGGCCAAACTGGCTGGTGCCGGCGAGACCATCAAGGTGCCAAGCGTGGGCGACCGTCCACCGCGCGAACTGTCGCGCCAGGCCCTGGCCGAAGTGGTCGAGCCACGCTACGACGAGCTGTTCACCCTGATCCAGGCTGAACTGCGCCGCAGCGGCTACGAAGATCTGATCCCGGCCGGCATCGTGCTCACCGGTGGCACCTCGAAGATGGAAGGCGCGGTCGAACTGGCCGAGGAAATCTTCCACATGCCGGTGCGCCTGGGCGTGCCCCATGGCGTGAAGGGCCTGGGCGACGTGGTGCGCAACCCGATTTATTCCACTGGCGTGGGCTTGCTGTTGTACGGCCTGCAAAAGCAGACCGACGGCATTTCCCTGTCGGGCCCGAGCATCCGTGACAGCTATCGCAGTGACGATGAAGCCAAGGCGCCGTTGTTCGAGCGCTTGCAGGCTTGGGTAAAAGGCAATTTTTAAAGATTTACCGCAACACCGCAGTAAGCAGTAGGCGAAAAAACTAGAGAACTGAAAGGAGAGGGAACATGTTCGAACTCGTAGACAACATCCCCGCAAGCCCGGTCATCAAAGTGATCGGTGTCGGCGGTGGCGGCGGCAACGCTGTCAACCACATGGTCAAGAGCAACATTGAAGGCGTTGAATTCATCTGCGCCAACACTGATGCCCAGGCGCTGAAAAGCATCGGCGCGCGGACCATCCTGCAATTGGGCACTGCTGTGACCAAGGGCCTCGGCGCTGGCGCCAATCCGGAAGTCGGCCGTCAAGCCGCCCTGGAAGACCGCGAGCGTATTGCCGAAGTGCTGCAAGGCACCAACATGGTGTTCATCACCACCGGCATGGGCGGCGGTACCGGTACCGGTGCTGCACCGATCATTGCCGAAGTGGCCAAGGAAATGGGGATTCTGACGGTTGCAGTCGTGACCCGTCCGTTCCCGTTCGAAGGTCGCAAGCGCATGCAGATCGCCGACGAAGGCATCCGTCTGCTGTCTGAAAGCGTTGACTCGTTGATCACCATCCCCAACGAGAAACTGCTGACCATCCTGGGCAAGGACGCGAGCCTGCTGTCCGCTTTCGCCAAGGCTGACGATGTACTGGCCGGTGCCGTTCGCGGTATCTCCGACATCATCAAGCGCCCAGGCATGATCAACGTCGACTTTGCCGACGTACGCACCGTGATGAGCGAAATGGGCATGGCGATGATGGGCACTGGCTGCGCCAGCGGTCCGAACCGTGCACGTGAAGCCACCGAAGCGGCCATCCGCAACCCGTTGCTGGAAGACGTGAACCTGCAGGGCGCACGCGGCATCCTGGTGAACATCACTGCCGGTCCTGACCTGTCCCTGGGTGAGTACTCCGACGTGGGTAGCATCATTGAAGCCTTCGCTTCCGAGCACGCCATGGTCAAGGTCGGTACCGTTATCGATCCGGACATGCGCGACGAACTGCACGTGACCGTGGTTGCTACCGGCCTGGGTGCCAAGATCGAGAAGCCTGTAAAGGTCATCGACAACACCCTGCACACCAGCCAGGTAAGCCAGGCGGCTGCCGCTCCAGCGCCTTCGCGCCAGGAACTGCCGTCGGTGAACTACCGCGACCTGGACCGTCCGACCGTGATGCGCAACCAGGCTCAGGCCGGTGCTGCGGCGTCCCGTAGCCCGAATCCGCAAGATGATCTGGACTACCTGGACATCCCGGCATTCCTGCGTCGTCAGGCCGATTAATGGAATGTATCAGGGCTATGAAGGTGATTGGTGTTCAGCAAAGGTCTGGTCTGCTATTATCGCTAGCCTTTGTTGATACCAGTTCGCAATTTGCGCTGAAGCGGTCCAAGCCATGATTAAACAACGCACCCTGAAGAATATTATTCGTGCCACAGGTGTAGGTCTGCACTCCGGGGAGAAGGTATACCTGACCCTCAAGCCTGCACCTGTCGACACCGGCATCGTGTTTGTGCGTGCCGACCTGGACCCTGTCGTGCATATTCCTGCTCGCGCGGAAAACGTTGGCGAAACCACCATGTCGACCACATTGGTCAACGGTGACGTCAAAGTGGACACGGTGGAGCACTTGCTCTCGGCCATGGCTGGCCTGGGCATCGATAACGCCTACGTCGAGCTCTCCGCGTCCGAAGTCCCGATCATGGATGGCAGCGCTGGACCTTTCGTATTCCTGATCCAATCTGCCGGCCTGGAAGAACAGGACGCAGCGAAGAAGTTCATTCGCATTCTGCGGGAAGTGACAGTAGAAGACGGCGACAAGCGCGCCACCTTCGTCCCGTTCGAAGGCTTTAAAGTGAGCTTTGAGATCGATTTCGATCACCCGGTATTCCGTGACCGCACCCAAAGTGCAAGCGTGGATTTTTCCAGCACTTCGTTCGTAAAAGAAGTCAGCCGCGCCCGTACCTTTGGTTTCATGAGTGACATCGAGTACCTGCGCAAGCACAACCTCGCACTCGGCGGCAGCGTTGAAAACGCCATCGTGGTCGACGCGGATGGTGTACTGAACGAAGACGGTCTTCGCTACGAAGACGAATTCGTGAAGCACAAGATCCTCGATGCAATCGGTGACCTCTACCTGCTGGGCAATAGCCTGATAGGCGAGTTCAAAGGCTTCAAGTCGGGCCACGCCCTTAACAACCAGCTGCTGCGCAAGTTGATTGAGCAGACAGACGCTTGGGAAGTCGTGACCTTCGAAGATGCCAGCACCGCACCGATCTCTTACATGCGTCCCGTTGCGGCGGTGTAAGTAACAACTCTCTTTCTTTAGTTTTGAAAGGCTACCTTCGGGTGGCCTTTTTTTTATGCCTGCCGTTCAGGCTTATGAAGATCAAAAATGTAGGAGCGGGCTTACCCGCGAACGCGATATGTCAGCTACACATCTGCTGCCTGACACTGCGCTTTGCCAGGCAAGCCAGCTCCCACATTGACATGTCAGAGGGTCGCGGCGACCACCGTGCGGTTGCGCCCCGTGTGCTTGGCCTCATACAACGCCTGATCCGCACTCAACAACAGCGCCTCCAGCGACAGCCGACTGCGCTTGTCCCACGTGCTCAAGCCAATACTCACCGTGATTGGCCGCTCGTCCCCTGCCACCCGTGGCAAGTTCTCGACGCTGCTGCGGATATGCTCGGCGATGACCTGGGCGCCGTTGGCATCGGTATGCGGCAATACCACCGCAAACTCTTCGCCACCATAGCGTGCCGCCAGGTCGGCAGGGCGGCGGATATTGGTGCCGATCACTTGGGCGACGTTACGCAACGCCTCATCGCCGCCGTGGTGGCCGTGGCGATCGTTGAAGGCCTTGAAGTGGTCGACATCGATCATCAGCAAGGTCAACGGCTCGGTGGAGCGCTGTGCGCGGTCCCATTCCAGGCGCAGACGTTCGTCGAGGATGCGGCGATTGGCCAGGCCGGTCAGGGCGTCGGTGGCTGCCAGTTCTGACAGCACGCGCTCGGTGCGATAGCGGCGGCGCAATTCCCGGCGCAGCATCCAGGTCAGCCACAGCAAGCCGATGCAGAGCACGCCGGTGGCACCGGAAGTCAGCAGCGCGGCGCGTTCCCAGGGGGCGAACACATCCTCGCTGGACAGCGCCACTACCACGATCAGCGGCAACTCGCCGACGGTGGTGAAGGTATACAAACGTTCGGTGCCGCTGATGGCGGAAATTGCCCGGAAGCTGCCTTCGCCTTCGCGCAGCATGCGTTTGAAGTTGGGGCGATCACTCAGGTCCTTGTCGATCATGTCGCGTTCCAGCAACGGTTGCTGGGCCAGGAGGATGCCCTGGGTGTTCAGCAGGTTGACTGTGCTGCCATTGCCGATGGTCAGGCGATTGAACAACTGATCGAAATACGCCAGGCGCATGGTGGCCACTGCGACGCCGGCGAACTCGCCGCTGGGGCCTGAGACTCGGCGACTGAATGCGATTCGCCATACTTGATCGCAGGCGCAATGGATTTTGAAGGGGCGGCTGATAAACAGTCCGGCCTGCGCATTGTCTTTATGCGCCTGGAAATAGTCCCGGTCAGCAAAATTGCGCGGCGTCGGCCACAGTGTCGAGGAGTCGGCAGTCACATCTCCGTTGGCGTCCAGCAACAGCACTTCGCCTTTGAAGGGGGCCGCGATGGATTGATCAAACTGCACCATATGTCTGACGTCCGGGGGCACTTTCGCCAGGTCCGTGCGCGTGGTGGCGGCAATCAGTCCCTGCAGTGTCAGGTCGTATAGCTCGACATTACGCAGTACATCGGCATTGATCAGTTGCGTGATGTTGGTGGTCGCGCGCTGGGCTGCCTGCAGGGTACTGGCGTGTTCACGGATCAACAGCGCCGCGACAATCACCATGATCAGGACAACAGTCAGGCCACTGCCCAGAATCAGAAAAAGCTCTGGGCGTGCAGGCAGGGTACGGCCACGGTCTTGGCTCATCGTGCAGACTTCAGCGGTTGGAATGCTGGCAGTTTAGTTCTACGCGAAGAAAATTAAATGGCTGGTAAAAAAGAAAGATCCCCGGATCAGAACACGTTGATCGGATAGTCGACGATCACGCGGTATTCATCCACGTCATTGTCCACCGCCGAGTAGCCGTTGCTGCCGCGGTTGGTCGCCCATTGCAGGCGCACGGCCAAGTCTTTGGCCTTGCCGCCCTGCACCACGTATTTCAGGTCGATGTCCCGTTCCCAGTGCTTGGCGTCCTTGCCCTCGGCGCTGTACCAGCGGCTGTAGCCACGGCTTTGCGGGTCGACGCTGGTCAGGTCGGTCTTGCCGCTGATGTAGGACACTGCCGACGTCAGGCCAGGCATGCCAAGGCCGCTGAAGTCGTAGGCGTACTTGAGTTTCCACGAGCGTTCGTTCGGGCCATTGAAGTCCGAGTATTGCTGGGAGTTGTCCAGGTACACGCTGTCGCCCTGGGCGATGTAGTCGAACGGCGTGTTGCCGTTGACCCGCTGGTACGCGGCAGTGACGCTGTGATGGCCCACGCCCACGCTGAAATGCAGGCTGTAGGTGTTGTTGTCGATGTTGCCAAGCAGCGATTGCCCGGTGTCCTGGGTGTGGTAGTAGTGCAGGCCGGGATTGAGGCTGACCAGGTCGTTCAGCGCGTAGGTGTAGTCCAGGTCGTAGTAGTACTGGTTCCACACATCCTTCAGTTCGGAGGCGTAGAGGTTGCTGGTCAGCCCGGGCATGCCGCTGAACGACACACCGGCCCAGTTCATGTGCTGTGCATCGGTGTGGCTCGGCAGGGCGCCGTAGCTGGTGCCGATGCGCTGGTGGCCGCTCTGGTTATAGAGCTTGGTGAAACTGGCCTGGCCACCTTCGAACAGCCAACCGTCGAGGCTGTGGTTGGCCAGGGTCACGCCACGGAAGGTCTGCGGCAGCATGCGCGTCATGCCGCCGGCGATCACCGGGTTGTTGAGGAACAGGTCGCCGGCCTTCAATTCAGTGTCCAGCGCGCGCATTTTCAAGGTGCCGCCCGCCGTGGAGAACGACCCCGGCGCCTTGCCGTTGCCGCTGCCGTACGGAAGGATGCTGGAACCGTCTGTGCCGCCACCACCATCGAGTTTGAGGCCGAGCATGGCGTGGGCATCCAGGCCGAAGCCAACGGTGCCCTGGGTGTAGCCGGATTCGAAAGTGCCGAGAAAGCCCTGGCCCCACTCCTTGCTGTCATCGCTGTGAACGTCGCGCCGGTCGCGGTTCATGTAGTAGTTGCGGGTGTTGACGCTGAGGTGGGAGCCTTCGACGAAGCCGTCGGCGGGGGGGCTGCCTGCCGCTTGGGTCGGCGGGGCGATCGTTGCTGTAATCGCGAGGAATAACGGGGTGAACGTCAGCGAGTTCTTCACCGGGGGAGCTCCTTTGGATCAATCGAGAACGGCCATGTCGTGGGGTGTTTCTGGCCTTTTTTACGGCAAAAAAAAGCCGCTGAAGTCAGCGGCTTTTAAACAGATTCCCAGTGTAGAGCCCTGGAAATAAGTCGAGGGAAATTCGGGTAAGCGCAAACTGTTTTTGCCGTCACACTCATCGATGCGTCAAATTAACGCAGGCGAGCGGTACGATACAGAGTGTAACAAGATAATGACTGTTGCCCAAATCGCAACAGTGTGGTGGGCGGGGTTGCATCCTCAGTGCGGGTGGTGCAGCCGGTCAAAATGGTACGCCTCGGTGTTTCAGGGCGACCGCGGTGCTTGGATTGAGGGCGGCTTAGTCCCCCGGCGCGGGACAACCCCGCTCACTACAAGGGCAGCGTGATGCCGAAGGTGTTGCCGTTGGCGTCGCTTCGTACAAAGACGTCGCCGCCGTGCATCAGCGCAATCGCCTTGACGATGGCCAGCCCCAGGCCATGATTGGCGCCACTGTTGCTGCGCGAGGCGTCCACCCGGTAGAAGCGCTCGAACAAGCGTGGCAAGTGCTCGCTGGCAATCACCTCGCCGGGGTTGGTCACGCCGATTGCTACTTGATCCGCCTGGACCTCGATCTTCACGTCGATGACCTGCCCTGGCGCGGTGTGTTGCACGGCGTTGCTCAGCAGGTTGATCAGTGCGCGGCGCAGGTGGGCTTTTTCGATGTGGACCGTGGCATCGCCGCTGACCCGCACGCTGACCTGGGCGTCTTCGAGGATGAAATCCAGATAGTCGAGAGTGGTTGCCACTTCATCGGCCAGGGCGCTTTCGATCAGCTTGGTGGCCTTGCTGCCCTGGTCGGCGCTGGCGAGGAAGAGCATGTCGTTGATGATCGAACGCAGACGTTCCAATTCTTCGAGGTTCGATTGCAGCACTTCGAAGTAGTGTTCCGCCGAACGCCCGCGCGTCAGGGCGACCTGGGTCTGGCCGATCAGGTTGGTCAGCGGTGAGCGCAACTCGTGGGCGACGTCGGCGTTGAACGATTCCAGGCGCGAGTAGGCGTGTTCCACGCGGTCGAGGGTGGAGTTAAACGAGTTGACGAACTGGCTCAGCTCCGGCGGCAGCGGCGACAACCGCAGGCGCCCGGATAATTTCGGTGGCGCAAGTTTCTGCGCCTCATCCGACAGCTTGCCCAGCGGCTTGAGCCCGATGCGCGATACCCAAAAGCCCAGCAACGCGGCGAGGACCACGCCGGCAAACGCCAGGCTGATCAGCGCCACCAGCAAATGGTGCTGGGTCGCGTGAAAATTCTGCGTGTCGATGGCGATCATGAAGCGCAGCGGCGGGCGCTGATCCTTGGCCGGGAACTGGCTCACCAGGGCCTTGAACGGATGCTGGTGGCCCGGCAGATGCAAATCGCGCTTGCCGGTGTGCCCGTTGGCAAAGGCACGGATCTGTGGGTCGGGGTTGCCGTATTCGTAGGATGGGTCGCCGCTCACTACCCAGAAGTGGATACGTTTGTCCTCTTCACTGAGCAGCTTGAGCTTGGCGGTGATTTTTGCCCAATGTTCGGGCGTGCCAAAGCGACCCACCGACGATTCAAGCACGCTGTAGCGCGCGTCCAACTCGGCTTCGGGCAACAAGCCCAGGCTGCGGTCCACCTGCTGGTACAGCGCGCCGCCGATCAACACGAAGATCAGCAGCGCCACCAGGGTGAACATGCCGCTCAGGCGCAGGGCGATGGAATTAGCCGACACTGCGGCTCTCCAGCACATAACCCATACCACGAATGGTGTGCAGCAGTTTTTCTTCAAACGGTCCGTCGAGCTTGGCGCGCAGGCGTTTGATCGCGACCTCCACCACGTTGGCGTCACTGTCGAAGTTGATGTCCCAGACCATCTCTGCAATCGCGGTCTTGGACAGGATCTCGCCCTGGCGACGCGCCAGCACACTGAGCAGCGAGAACTCCTTGGCGGTCAGGTCCAGGCGCTGGCCGTTGCGACTGGCCTTGCGGCTGATCAGGTCGATCCACAGGTCGGCGACGGTCACCTGCACCGGCTCATGCCCGCCGCTGCGGCGGGTCAGGGCTTGCAGGCGCGCCACCAGTTCAAGGAACGAAAACGGCTTGCCCAGGTAATCATCCGCGCCTTCACGCAGGCCGCGAATGCGGTCTTCCACGCGCTCGCGGGCAGTGAGCATGATCACCGGCGTCTGTTTGCGTGCGCGCAAGGCCCGCAGCACGCCGAAACCGTCCAGGCCTGGCAGCATCACATCCAGCACAATGATCGCGTAGTCGTTCTCCAGCGCCAGGTGCAAACCCTCGACGCCTTCGCGAGCCACGTCGACGGTGTAGCCTTGTTCCGTCAGGCCGCGGTGCAGGTAGTCCGCGGTTTTTTCTTCATCTTCAATAATCAGGACGCGCATGAGCCTTTCGTTCCAGGACGGGGCCTAGGCCTTAATGTGTGGTCACCGGCGCAAGCGCTGGTTTGGGCCTGTGGAAAAACTTTTCGAGGTACAAGTATATGACCGGCGTGGTGAACAGCGTCAGCGCCTGGCTGACCAGCAGGCCGCCGACCACCGAGATGCCCAGCGGCTGGCGCAGTTCGGCACCGGCGCCGTAGCCGAGCATCAGCGGCAGGGCGCCGAGCAGGGCGGCCAGGGAGGTCATGATGATCGGACGGAACCGGGTGATACAGGCTTCGAAGATCGCATCATGGGCTGACAAGCCGCGTGTGCGTTGCGCCTCCAGGGCGAAGTCGATCAGCAGGATGCCATTCTTCTTGACGATGCCGATCAACAGCACCAGGCCGATCAGCGCCATGATCGAAAAGTCCTGCCCCAGCAGCCACAGCATCACCAGTGCCCCGAGGCCCGCCGAGGGCAGGGTCGAGATGATGGTCAGCGGATGCACAAAGCTCTCATACAGCACGCCGAGAATGATGTAGACCGCCACCAGTGCGGCGAGGATCAGCCAGGGTTGGCTGGCCAGGGAACTCTGGAACGCCTGGGCCGCACCCTGGAAGTTGCCGATGATCGAGGCCGGCATGCCGATCTCGTTTTTCGCCTGGTCGAGCAGGATCACCGCATCACCCAGCGCCACGCCGGGCGCCAGGTTGAACGACAGGTTGGCGGCCGGGAACATGCCGTCATGGCTGATGGACAGCGGCCCGATCGTGGGCGCGTCAACCGTGGCCAGCGCCGACAGCGGCACCATTTCATTGGTCAGCGGCGAGCGCAGGTAGAAGTAATTCAGGCTTTCGGCCTTGCCGCGCTGTTGGGTGTCGAGTTCCAGCACCACTTGGTACTGGTTGATTTCGGTCTGGAACTCATTGACCTGGCGCTGGCCGAACGCGTCGTACAGCGCCTGGTCGACGTCGGTGGCCGTGAGGCCGAAGCGTGCGGCGGCGCGGCGATCGATGGTGATGTGGGTGATGCTGCCGCCCAGTTGCAGGTCATTGGAGATGTCGCGAAATTGTGGGATCGCGCGCAGTTTTTCGGTGAGCCGCTGGGTCCAGGTGTTCAGCAGCGCACCGTCGTTGCTCTTGAGCACGTATTGATACTGGCTGCGGCTGGGGCCGGAACTGAGGTTGATGTCTTGCCCGGCGCGCAGGTACAGGACGATCCCCGGCACCTTGGCCAGCTTGGGCCGGATACGGTCGATAAACTGGCTGGCGGACACGTCGCGGTCGCCGCGATCCACCAGGGAAATCCAGAAGCGTCCGTTGGCGATGGTCTGGTTGCTGCCGGTCACGCCGACAGAGTGGGAAAACGCGCGCACGGCCGGGTCGGCCTGCATGATTTCGGCCAGTGCCTTGTGCTTGGCGACCATGTCCGGGTAGGACACATCCGCCGCTGCCTCGCTTGTGCCGAGGATGAAACCGGTGTCTTGCACCGGGAAGAAACCCTTGGGGATAAATACGTAGCCGACCACGGCCAGGCCCAGGGTCAGCAGGAAGATACCGGCCATGGTGCGTTGATGGGCCAGGGCGCGACGCAGGTATTTTTCGTATCCGGCCAGCAGCCGCTCGCCAAAGCCGGGGTTGTCATGGCCGCGGTGGCTCGGCGCTTTCATGAACAGGGCCGCGAGGGTCGGGGCCAGTGTCAACGATACCACCACGGAGATCAGGATGGTGGACGTAGCAGTCAAGGCAAACTCCTTGAACAGCCGGCCGACCACGCCGCCCATGAACAGCAGCGGAATAAACGCCGCCACCAGCGACACACTGATGGACACCACGGTAAAGCCGATTTCACTGGCGCCCTTGATCGCCGCCTCGCGTTTGTCCAGCCCGGTTTCGAGGTGGCGATGGATGTTCTCCACCACCACGATCGCATCGTCCACCACAAACCCCACGGCCACCACGATCGCCACCAGGGTCAGGTTGTTCAGGCTGAAACCCATCACGTACATCAGGGCAAAACTGGCGATCAACGACACGCCCAGCACGCTCGACACAATCAGGGTGGCCGACCACTGGCGCAGGAAAATCGCCATCACCCCGACCACCAGCAACACGGCGATCAGCAGGGTCATTTCCACTTCATGCAACGACGCACGGATGGTGGTGGTCCGGTCCATCAGCACGCTGACCTGCACCGCGGCAGGCAGCATCGCTTCCAGGCGCGGCAGTTCGGCCTGGATACGCTCGACGGTCTCGACAATGTTGGCGCCGGGTTGGCGGGTGATCACCAGGTTGACGCCGGGGGTGTCCCCAGCCCAGGCCTGGACGTAAGCGTTTTCCGAACCGTTGACCACTTTGGCGACATCGCGCAGTTGCACGGGGGCGCCGTTCTTGTAGGAAATGATCAGGTCACCGTATTCATCCGGGTGAAACAACTGGTCGTTGGTCGCCAGGGTCGACACGCTGTGCTTGCCGTACAGCGCTCCCTTGGCCAGGTTCAGGCTCGATTGCTGGATGGCCAGGCGTACGTCGGCCAAGGTCAGGCCGATGGCGGCGAGCCGGTCGGGCGAGGCCTGCACACGGATCGCCGGGCGTTGCTGGCCGGTGATGTTGATCTGGCCGACACCGTCGATCTGGCTGATTTGCCGGGCAAGCAGGGTCTCCACCAAGTCGCTCAGTTCGGTGCCGGGCATGTCATGGGAACTGACACTGAGGATCAGCACCGGGCTGTCCGCCGGGTTGACCTTGCGCCAGGTCGGCAGGCTCGGCATGTCGCCGGGCAGTTTGCCGGCGGCGGTGTTGATCGCCGCCTGTACTTCCTGCGCCGCAGTGTCGATGCTTTTGTCGAGGGTGAACTGCAGGGTCAGCAGGCTTGAGCCCAAGGCGCTGCTGGAGGTCATCTGGGTCATGCCGGGGATGGCGCTGAATTGCACCTCCAGTGGCGTGGCCACCGACGAGGCCATGGTGTCGGGGCTCGCGCCGGGTAATTGGGCGCTGACCTGAATCGTCGGAAACTCCGCTTCCGGCAGTGGGGCGATGGGTAATTTGGGGAAGGCAATCAGCCCAAGCAGCACCAGGGCAAAGGTCAGCAACAGGGTGGCGACCGGGCGGTCGATGCACCAGGCCGAAACCGAGCCCCGCGACGTCATGGCAGCACCTGGGCGTCAGCGGTCTGGATCACTTGGGGCGGCTCCTTGAGGATCTCGACCTGGGCGCCGGCCTTGAGCCGCGACTGGCCATCGCTGACCAACACGTCGCCGGCCTGGATGCCCTTGAGGATATTGCGCTCGCTGTCCTGATACACCACCTGCACCGGCACGGTCTCGACCTTGTCGCCTTTGACGCGGTACACGAAATGCGAGTCCAGGCCACGCTGCACCACGGTCGGGGGGACGGCGAGGGCATTGCGGTCGAGGGCAGTCTGGATCTTGATCGTCACCAACTGGCCGGGCCACAGCTTCTGCGCGGTGTTGGCGAACTCGGCTTTGGCGCGCAGGGTGCCAGTGGTGCTGTTGATCTGATTGTCGATCAAGCTCAGTCGGCCCTGGCCCAGCAGGTCACTGTCCCGGCCTTCGGTATCGGCGCCCTGGTAAGCGTCGACCTTGGCAGGGTGGTCGGCGGCAATCAGCCCCTGCAGGGTCGGCAGCATTTGCTGCGGCAGGGAGAACTCGACGGCAATCGGATCGATCTGCGTCACCGAGAACAAGCCTTGGGTGTCGCTCATGCG
This sequence comes from Pseudomonas sp. GL_117, assembly GCF_057835125.1. NCBI lineage: Bacteria > Pseudomonadati > Pseudomonadota > Gammaproteobacteria > Pseudomonadales > Pseudomonadaceae > Pseudomonas > Pseudomonas sp. GL_117. The sequence goes on from NZ_CM174418.1 coordinate 1,102,754, forward strand.
CAGGAAGTTGCCTTCGTCCACCGTGCGAATCCCCACGCGACCTGTGACCGGCGAGCGAATCTGGGTGTAGGAAAGCTGTACCTGGGCCGCGTCAATGGCCGCCTGGTTGCCTTGCACCGTGGCTTTCAGTTGGTTGACCAGCGCCTGTTGCTGGTCGTAGGTCTGCCGGGAGATGCCGTCGTCGACGCTCAGTTCCTTGTAGCGCTTGAGGTTGACCAGGGCGACTTGCAGTTGCGCCTGGCTCTGTCCCAGCTGGGCCCTGGCCTGGTCGAGACTGGCGCGGATCGAGCGGTCGTCGAGGCTCGCCAGCAGGTCCCCGGCCTTGACCAGTTGTCCTTCCTTGACCAGCAGCCGGGTGAGGATGCCGTCGATTTGCGGGCGGATCACCACGCTGTGCAACGACAGCACCGAACCGATGCCACTGACGTAGCGCGGCAGGTCCTGTTCCACCACGTGGATGACGCGTACCGGCACGGCGGTCGAAGCCACCAATTTGCTCTTGGCTGGCCGTGTGAAGACCCATGTCGCAATGGCTACTACCACGAGGACGCCAACGATCAAGGCGGTTTTGCGTTGAATGTGCATGCTGTCAGGTGCCGGGACGAGAGGTGGAAAAAGGATGGGTATTTATAGCTTGTGAACCCGGTCAGCAAGGTGACCGCTTTCTGACGGCGCTGTCAGTTACATGCTGACCATTCGTACGACAGTGGTAAAAGATCACGGGCCCGCAGGTATACTGCGCGCCAGTGTGGCCTGCAAGCCGGCCCCGCATCATTATCTGCATGCCCCGGAGCTTTCATGAATTCCCCGACACAATCCCCTGTTGAAGCGGCCGACCTCGTCGATTCGGCCAACGCCGAAGGCGTTGAAAAAGCCGAGATTCCGGCGTTCAAGTTTCCCTTCAAACCGGGTGAGCTGGCCGGGGCGAAGAATGCCGCCCAACCTTGGTATAAAAACGGTGCCAAGAACGGTCACACCAAATCGCCTGGCATGGCGCCACCGGGCACCCGTCGCTCCATGGGTAAACGCTGAGAGTAGAGGGTCACATGCTGTAGTGGTAAATGCCTACAGCCTCAGTCGATATTTCTGCTTGTAGGCACAGGTCCTTTTTTTGAAAGCTCTCGCGACACCTGCACGGCCTCTTCACGGGGTTGGATGAGGATGAAGCTGGTTTTTCTAGAAAAGGACGTCCCTGTGGCCCTGACACACCTGCGTGTTTCCCTCGCCCTATTGATGTTGTCCGGGGGCTTCACTATCGCAATAGCCGATGACCTGCCACGGCGCGAAATCCGCTTCGCCGTCGCCGCGCAGTTTCCGCCGTTCCAAAGCCGTGATCAGCACGGCCGCCTGGTGGGTTTGAACATCGAGTTGGGCAATGCGTTGTGTGAGCAGCTCAACGCACGTTGCATCTGGGTCGATCAGATCCTCGTCGAGAGCTTCGCAGCCCTTGAAGCCCGGCAATTCGACGCGATCATGGGCATGGCGCCGACTGCTCAGCGGCGCAAGCGGGTAAATTTCACCGATGATCTCTATCCCTTTACCACCCGCCTGGTAGCGCGCAAAACCTCGGGCTTGCTGCCGAACCTGCGCTCGCTCAAAGGCAAGCGCGTCGGGGTCTTGCTGAGGAGCAATCGCGAAGCCTTCGCCCTGTCGAAATGGGCGCCGGCGGGCGTCATCATCAAGAGTTTCTGGCTCAATGAAGAGCTCGTGCGCAGCCTGGTGGCTGGCGATATAGATGCAACCTTGCAAGGCCCCATAGAGATCCGCGAGCTGCTGCTCGACACGGCAGACGGCCAGGATTTCGATTTCCTCGGCCCTGCCATCTCGGCGCAATCATTGGGTGACGGTGTGGCGATTGCACTGCGCAAGCCTGATACGGCGCTGCGCAATGAGCTGAATCGGGCCCTTGAGCAGTTGATGCACAACGGCGAATACCAGCGGATCACCCAGCCCTATCAGCTGGACGTCCCCCGGCACGCCGTGATGGCAAACTAATTGCGCGGAACATGAGCTGGATCAGTATTTGCCCCCTTGGTGCGCTTAGAGTCGACGGCCCTGCCGACTCTTCAACCATTACGAGCGCGCTTATCCATGAAGATCAACCTGCCGGTCACCGGTCGAAATGTGGACTTTGCCCCTGACGCGAATATCCTTTCGACCACCGACTTGACCAGTGTGATTACCTACGCCAACAAGGACTTTATCGACGTCAGTGGTTACAGCCGTGAGGAGTTGCTCGGCGCGCCGCACCATCTGTTGCGTCACCCGGACATGCCGGCCGCGGCGTTTGCGCACATGTGGCAAACCTTGAAGGCGGGACGCTCATGGATGGGCATGGTGAAAAACCGTTGCAAGAACGGCGATCACTATTGGGTCAGCGCCTATGCCTCGCCGGTCACGCGTGATGGCGTGACGGTGGAGTATCAGTCGGTGCGCACCAAGCCGGATGCGCGCCGCGTCGCAGCGGCGGAACGTGCCTACGCCCAATTGCGCGCGGGCAAGCGGCCGCTGCTGCCCACGTTCGGCATGGGCCTGAAGTTATCGTTGTGGGTGGTCGGCACCGGCGGCCTGACCTGGGCGTTGGGACTGGGCCTGGCGGACTACGCGCTGGTTTGGCAACTGCTGGCGCTGGTGCTCGGTGGCGCTGTGGGCGCGGCGGGGGTCAACGCGATCCTGCGGCCCCTGGCGCAGTTGAATCAACGCGCGCGTGCAATCGCCGACAACCCCTTGAGCCAGGCGATCTACACCGGACGCACGGATGAGTGCGGGACGATCGAATTTGCCCTGCACATGCTCGAAGCCCAAGTGGGCGCAGTGGTCGGGCGCATCGGTGATGCATCGTGGCGCTTGTCCGGGCATGCCGCGCAGTTGGTCGAGCAGTTGGACAGCAGTCATGCCAGCAGCCTCGGCCAGCAGACCCAGACCGATCAGGTGGCGGCGGCGATCCACCAGATGACCGCCAGTGTGGCCGCGGTGGCCAACCATGCGGTCGCGGCGTCCAAGGCGGCCGACCAGGCCGGCAACGAAACCCGTGAAGGCCATCTGCGGGTGGATGAAAGCCGCGATGCGGTGTTGCGCCTGTCCCAGGAACTGACCCGCGCCACTGAGGTGATCCACCAACTGGAAAGTCACAGCGGTGAAATCAGCAGCGTGCTGGAGGTGATCCGCACCATTGCCGAACAAACCAACCTGCTGGCACTGAATGCCGCCATCGAAGCGGCGCGGGCCGGCGAGCAGGGCCGTGGTTTTGCCGTGGTTGCCGATGAAGTACGCGGCCTGGCGCAACGCACCCAGCAATCGACCAACGAAATCCAGCGCATGATCAGCACCCTGCAAGGCGGCGCGCGGGACGCGGTGCAGGCCATGGCGCAGAGCAGCGAACATGTCGACGCCAGCGTCGTGCAGGCACAACGGGCGGCGGCCGCGTTGGATGGCATCAGCCAGCGCGTGAGCCAGATCACCGGCATGAGCCAGCAGATCGCGGCGGCGGTGGAGGAGCAAAGTGCGGTGAGCGAAGACATCAATCGCAATATTGTCGGTATTCGCAATGCAGGGGAGGCCACCGTCTGCGCGGGGCAGCGCAGCCAGCGCAGTTCCGGGGATGTGGCAGCGTTGGCGGAGGACTTGCGGCAGTTGGCGCGGGAGTTCTGGGGCAAGCGACATTAGTGGGATCTGGAGTGAGTGTGCTGCCGCCTTCGCAGCCTCGCTAAAGCTCGACATCTCCCACAGGGGATGGGCAGTGCCTGGGCGATCATCCAGCCGAGCACTGACAGCCCAGCAACCCCAATCACCTGTGGGAGCGGGCTTGCCCGCGAAAGCGGCAGTTCAGCCAACTCCTCTACCAGCAGTGCCACCGCCTTCGCAGCCTCGCTAGGGCTCGACAGCTCCCACAGGGGATGGGCAGTGCCTGGGGATCTGCAGCCGAGCACTGACAGCCCGCCAACACCGATCACCTGTGGGAGCGGGCTTGCCCGCGAAAGCGGTGGTTCAGCCAACACCTCTATCAACAGTGCCACCGCCTTCGCAGCCTCGCTAGGGCTCGACAGCTCCCACAGGGGATGGCCAGTGTCTGGGGATCTGCAGCCGAGCACTGACAGCCCGCCAACACCGATCACCTGTGGGAGCGGGCTTGCCCGCGAAAGCGGTGGTTCAGCCAACACCTCTATCAACAGTGCCACCGCCTTCGCAGCCTCGCTAGGGCTCGACATCTCCCACAGGGGATGGGCAGTGCCTGGGGATCTGCAGCCGAGCACTGACAGTCCGCCAACACCGATCACCTGTGGGAGCGGGCTTGCCCGCGAAGTGGCCGGTACTGCCTACGCCGCCCTCAACGAAATAAACGCATAGTTGGCCGGCACCTCGGTAGCAATCTGCGCCCCCGCATCCAACAGTTGCTCGGCAATGTCCATCCCGGACACATGAAACACCCACTCATTGGCCACGGCCGGCCGTTGCGTCGCCAATTCAAGCGCCTGGGCAAACGCGCCCATGTCCGGCAGGTACGCGGTAAACCCATCGCCCTTGAGCGCCGTGGTGCGCAGGCCGAGCAAGGCGCACACGGCTTCTTTGGTCTGGACGTCATCGCGGTCGGCCTGGCGCGAGCGCTGGATCAAGGCGGCCAACTGCGGGTCCGCCAGTTCGCCACCGACGATCAGCGCCGGGCCTTGTTCCCAGGATTCCGGTGGGCAGTCCTTGGCCGCGGGGTTCAACGGGATGTGCGGGTTGATCTCCATCGGATAGATCCGACACACCAACGGCCGCCGCTCATAGATGCGGCACAGGTTGTCTGCGTCAAGATTCCGGCAACGCCCGGCGTTGTAGGCGGCAAAGGTGATGGCCAGCAACGCCTCGGTGTTGCCGCAGGGCACCACCACCGAACGGCGTTCGGCATGCTCGCGTTGCTGGACGGGCAAGCCCAGGCCGCTGGCGAGAAAACCTTCCACCAGCACGATGACCTGGCCGCCGTCCGCCGCCCACATGCGGGCTTCGTCGAGGGTCAGGGGGACGTGGTGGTCGCTGCAGCATTTGCCGCAACCGACGCAGGAAAAATGAGTGTTCATGGCAGATCTGTCACCAGGCTAGGTCAGAGGGCACACTTGAGCGGTGACGGGTTTTACCTCTATCCACCGCTCAGCCTGTCTGGAAGCAAGTTGTGCGCCAGTGCCTGTCAGTCTGCTGCGACGACATCGCGTAGGACGAATCTCATTTCAGCGCTTTCATAGAGCTTGCGTGCGCGCAGGTTGCTCTCCAGCACCTTGAGATCCACGTAGGGTTCGCCGCGTTGCTTGAACACCTGGAAGCAGTGCAGTAACAACGCACGGCCCAGTCCCTGGCCCTGGGCGCAGGGGTGTATGGCGAGATTCTTGATAAACGCGCTGGTCCAGCATTGCGCCACGCCGAGAATACCGTCGGCGTTGCTGGCTACCAGGCACAGCGTCGGGTCGAATTCGGCGTCGGTGACAAACTGGTGTCGCCATTCATCCAGGCCGGGTACGCGGCCACCGCCCTGGTCCTGGGTCATGCGCAACACTGCATGAATCGCCGGGGCCAGCGCGTCGCGGTAGTGATCCAACTGCGTACCCGCCGGCCATTGCGGCGCGGGCAGGCTGGCGGTGAGGTCGCGGCGCAGCAGCTGGAAATACTCGCTCACCGCTTACAGGCCTTTTTGCGCCACAGTCTGGGCGGCGATCACCAGGCACTTGGTCAGTTCCGGCGAAGAAAACTTGGTCAGCACCGAATCGGCCCCGGCCAGGCGGGCTTTTTCGCTGTTCATCGCGCTGTCCAGGGAGGTGTGCAACAGCACGTAGAGGTCTTTGAAATCCGGGGTTTCGCGCAGGGTGCGGGTGAGGGCGTAACCGTCCATTTCGGACATCTCGATGTCCGATACCACCACATTGATCTGCTCGGCCGTGCCTTGCAGCTCCAGCAGCACATCGATGGCCTCCTTGGCACTGCGCGCGGTGTGACAGGTCAGGCCGAGGTTACGCAGGGTGTGTACCGATTGCTGCAGGGCGACCTGGCTGTCATCCACCACCAAGATGCGGGCGTTGCCCAGCACTTCGGCTTCTTCCATGGTCAGGTCGGTCGGCGCTGCTTCAACCGGCGCCGGGGCGATGCCGTGGATGACTTTTTCAATATCCAGCACTTGTACCAAGCCGCCTTCGACCTGGGTGACCCCGGTGATAAACGCGCGGTTGCCGCCGGAGCCGTAGGGCGGCGGACGGATATCGGTGGTCAGGCAGTGCACGATCTTGCTCACCGCCTGTACATGCAGGCCCTGCTTGGAACGGCTGACGTCAGTGACGATCAGGCAGCCGCCGTCCGGGTCTTGCAGGGGCATTTCGCCGAGGGCGCGGCTCAGGTCGATCACCGACAGCGAGGCTCCGCGCAGGATGGCGATGCCTTTGACGTGGGGGTGGGACTCCGGCAGCTTGGTCAGCGGCGGGCAGGGAATGATTTCGCTGACTTTCAGCAGGTTGATCGCCATCAGCTTGCCGCTACGTAAGGTAAAGAGCAGAAGCGAGAGTGAGTCTGCGCGGGCTTTGGTGGTGGACATAAAAACCTTCTGAGGATCAGGGATGACGATCTATACCGAGTTATCGACTTGAGGACGCCAGGCTTTAACCGGGTTTTGTATCGGGCGGCTTTCTGGGGGAGCAGGCAAGCCAACTCTCCCCAGAAGCACCCGCCCACCGTAGTGAGAGGTCAGCCTTTCCACACTTGCGGGTTCACCAGATCCTGCGGACGCTGGCCCAGTAGGGCACTGCGCAAGTTTTCCAACGCACGATTGGCCATGGCTTCGCGGGTTTCATCTGTCGCCGAGCCGATATGCGGCAAAGTCACTGCATTGCTCAGCTGGAACAGCGGCGATTGCGCCAGGGGCTCCTGCTCATACACATCCAGCCCCGCCCCACGAATCCGCTGGGTTTGCAGCGCTTCGATCAGTGCCGGTTCGTCCACCACCGGGCCACGGGAGATGTTGATCAGGATCGCGCTGGATTTCATCAAGCCCAGCTCGCGGGTGCTGATCAGGTGACGGGTCTTGTCGCTCAACGGCACCACCAGGCAGACGAAATCCGCTTCGGCCAGCAACTGGTCAAGGCTGCGGAACTGTGCGCCCAGCGTTTGTTCCAGCTCGGTCTTGCGGCTGTTGCCGCTGTACAGGATCGGCATGTTGAACCCCAGGTACCCGCGACGGGCCACGGCCGCGCCGATATTGCCCATGCCGACGATGCCCAGGGTCTTGCCGTGCACATCGCAACCGAACAACGCTGCGCCGACGCTGGCTTTCCACTGACCGGCCTTGGTCCAGGCGTCCAGCTCGGCGACGCGGCGCGCACTGCTCATCAGCAGGGCGAAGGCCAGGTCGGCGGTGCTTTCGGTGAGCACGTCAGGGGTGTTGGTGAGCATGATCCCGCGTTCATTGAAGTAGGGCACATCGTAGTTGTCGTAGCCCACCGAGACGCTGGAGACCACTTCCAGCTTGCCGGCGCCTTCGAGCTGCGCGCGGCCCAGCTTGCGACCCACGCCGATCAAACCGTGGGCATGGGGCAGGGCTTCGTTGAACTGCGCGTTGATGTCACCCAGTTTGGGATTGGGCGCGATCACCTCGAAATCCTGTTGCAGGCGTTCGATCATTGGCGGGGTGATACGGCTGAAGGCGAGGACGGTCTTTTTCATTGCAGGCGGGCTCATCGACTACGGAAGAATGCCAAGCAAGCTAACATTCCTCGTCTGTGTTGTCAGGACACCACTCAATCAACGTGTACACCGTTCAACCTGTGGGAGCGGGCTTGCCCGCGAATGCGGTGGATCAGCCAGCAAATCTGTATCTGACACACCGCCTTCGCGGGCAAGCCCGCTCCCACATTTGATCTCTGCGGTTCGAACTACCTCAGTTCGCCAAACGAGCGCCGCCCAACCCCCCACTCGAACCAGGGTGCCATTACGCAAACCCTCGATGGCCGCGTACACCGGCAGCAGGCCGACGCCCATGCAACGTGTACACCGTTCAACCTGTGGGAGCGGGCTTGCCCGCGAATGCGGTGGATCAGCCAGCAAGTCTGTATCTGACACACCGCCTTCGCGGGCAAGCCCGCTCCCACATTTGATTTCTGCGGTTCGAACTACCTCAGTTCGCCAAACGAGCGCCGCCCAAATCCCCACTCGAACCAGGGTGCCATTACGCAAACCCTCGATGGCCGCGTACACCGGCAGCAGGCCGACGCCCATGCAACGTGTACACAATTCAACCTGTGGGAGCGGGCTTGCCCGCGAATGCGGTGGATCAGCCAGCAAATCTGTATCTGACACAGCGCCTTCGCGGGCAAGCCCGCTCCCACATTTGATCTCTGCGGTTCGAACTACCTCAGTTCGCCAAACGAGCGCCGCCCAAACCCCCACCCGAACCAGGGTGCCATTACGCAAACCCTCGATGGCCGCGTACACCGGCAGCAGGCCGACGACCATGCAACGTGTACACAATTCAACCTGTGGGAGCGGGCTTGCCCGCGAATGCGGTGGATCAGCCAGCAAGTCTGTATCTGACACACCGCCTTCGCGGGCAAGCCCGCTCCCACATTTGATTTCTGCGGTTCGAACTACCTCAGTTCGCCAAACGAGCGCCGCCCAAACCCCCACTCGAACCAGGGTGCCATTACGCAAACCCTCGATGGCCACGTACACCGGCAGCAGGCCGACGCCCATGCAACGTGTACACCGTTCAACCTGTGGGAGCGGGCTTGCCCGCGAATGCGGTGGATCAGCCAGCAAATCTGTATCTGACACACCGCCTTCGCGGGCAAGCCCGCTCCCACTTTTGATTTCTGCGGTTCGAACTACCTCAGTTCGCCAAACGAGCGCCGCCCAAACCCCCACTCAACTCATACGCCGCCAACTCCGCCTGATGCGCCGCCAGGATTTCCGGCAACGACCCGCGCAGGTATTCCACCCAGGTCTTGATCTTCGCATCCAGGTACTGGCGCGACGGGTAGATGGCGTACAGGTTCAGCTCCTGGGAGCGGTAGGTCGGCATCACCCGAACCAGGGTGCCATTACGCAAACCCTCGATGGCCGCGTACACCGGCAGCAGGCCGACGCCCATGCCGCTGGTGATCGCGGTCTTCATCGCGTCGGCCGAGTTGACCAGGAACGGCGAGGTGTTGATCGCCACGCTTTCCTGGCCTTCGGGGCCGTTGAAGGTCCATTTGTCCAGCTGGATCACCGGGCTGACCAGGCGCAGGCAGGCGTGGTTGAGCAAATCATGGGGGCGTTGCGCGCAACCCTTGGCCTTGACGTAATCCGGCGAGGCACAGGCGATGCTGTAGGTGATGCCCAGGCGTTGGGACACGAAGCCCGAGTCCGGCAGCTCGCTGGCCAGCACGATGGACACGTCGTAACCCTCGTCGAGCAGGTCCGGCACGCGGTTGGCCAGGGTCAGGTCAAAGGTCACGTCCGGGTGGGTGCGGCGGTAGCGGGCGATTGCGTCGATGACGAAATGCTGGCCGATGCCGGTCATGGTGTGCACTTTCAATTGCCCGGCGGGGCGTGCGTGGGCGTCGCTGGCTTCGGCCTCGGCTTCTTCGACGTAGGCGAGGATCTGTTCGCAGCGCAGCAAATAGCGTTTGCCGGCTTCGGTCAGGGCGATGCGGCGGGTGGTGCGGTTGAGCAAGCGGGTTTGCAGATGGGCCTCAAGGTTCGAGACCGCGCGCGAAACGTTGGCCGTAGTGGTGTCCAGTTGCGCGGCGGCGGCGGTGAAGCTGCCAGCTTCGGCCACGCAACTGAACGCGCGCATGTTTTGCAAAGTGTCCATGGGGGGTTCTCAGGGGCGATGGTAAATTGTGACATGAAGTTGCGCGCAGGTGTGCATCCACTGGGTGCCGCCCGCCCCCAAGGCTCAGCGCAAGGTCCAGGCTGTGCTGACCCGTGCCTCATAGTGCGGCAGGTAGTCGAGCAGCATTTGCACCAGCGCTTCTTGCGCCAGGGCACGGTTTTCCTGGGTTGGCGTGCCTGAGGCAGTGGCCGTCAGCAACCTCAGGCTTTCAACGGCCTGGCGCAGAGCCGGGCTGATGCGTGCCAGCTCATCAAGTTCGGCGCCGAGCACGCTGCCGGTTTTTTGTTGGCCGATGCTGTCGAGCAACGTCTGGAACGCTTCGGCGTGCTGCTTCACGTACTGGTCCCAGGCGGGTCGCTCCGGCAGCAGGCGACGGGCGATGGGCAATACCTGGTCCAGCGAGTCGCTGCCCAATTGCTCGCTGCGCAATTGTTGCCGGGTGCGCAGGGACTGCAGATCGAACCCGGTGTAGTGGTTGACCACTGGCGGTAGCCGCAGGTCGTTAGCCTTGCTCAGCGTGTGGCGCGTGAGCAACACCACGGGTTGCCCGTGTTTGATTTTGACCAGCACCTGGGTGACCGCTCGTTTGGCCGGATCGAGCAGTGAGGCGCTGATCGACTGGACCAGTTGCTCCCAGTCAAACGTCTGCTGGCCAATGGCGCTAAGCCCGTTGCGCAAGGTTGTCTTGAGCACCTGGGCGCCTTGGAGCGGGGCGATGTCGATGCTCAGGTAATCGCCGCTCAAGTGCGGGTCGTCGAGTTTTCGATGGCTGACTTCGATGCTCACGCCTTTGCCGCCTTCGTCCTGGGCCGACGCCGTGGCGCTTACCGATCCGCTCAACACCTGGGCATGGCTCGCCAGTGTGTAGACCTTCACGGCATCCGGTCGGAGCAGTGCGCGGTGCTGCTGGATCACATCGAGTATCTGTCGGTCCAGGCCGGGGTCGACTGGCGCTTGAAGCTTCAGCCGCACGTAGCGCTCGAGCAATGCCTGGGCTTGCTGGGTGTGGTGCGCAGGCGTGGAAAGCTTTTGCATGAAGTGCCGGCTGCCCGACGCGGCCAGGCGCTTCATATCGTCGAGCAACCGCTCTGGCGTGTCGCCGTCGGGCGGCAACGGGGTCAGCTTGCGTGCGGCCATCGTCGCTGAGGTGTCGTACAGGCCGAGAATATCCAGTGCCTTGTGCGGGTAGGTGCGCCGCAGTGTCAGGTCCATTGCGCTGTTGAGCTTGAGGAAGCTGAAGACATCGACGGCGACGTCGCTGCGTGCACTGATGATGAAGCCTTTTTCCGTCTTGAGCGGCCCGGGAGTGTCGTACAGGCATGGCAGTTCGATGTCGGCCAAGCCGTTTTCGGCCAGTGCCTGCCTGACACCCGGCTGGCTCAGCGCCGAATAATCCCGCTGCCTTTGCAGCGTGCTGCCGGGAACGTCGGCGTAGTGCGCCAGGCTCGCGTACTCCTTGGAGGAAAAATAGCCAAGGCTGAGCTGGCTGCGCGACTGGCTCTGGCCCAGGTTCAGCGCAATGGATTTCAGCTTGCCCTGCAGGGCAATGACCCGCGAGCGCTCGACGCGCTGGTCACGGGTGATTTCCAGGTGTGAGTCGTTCGTCAGGCAAGGGCCTGCACTGAGCTGCCGGGAGGGTTCCAGCATGAAGTCATACCCGAGATGGTAGTGGCTCGAACGTTTGTCCCCGGCGCTGACATCGGCAAGCGAGCGCAGTCTGGCGGGGGCCTGGTGCGTATGCCGGGCTTCGCCGACGGCCGCGCGAAATTGCCATTTGAGCGCACGGCACAAGCTGTAGTCAGCCTCAATCTGTGGGTTGCCGCGGCTACGGTGGCGTTCAAGCAGGTGTTCGGCCTGTTTGAAAAAGGCGTAGAAGCCTGGGAGTTCGTCGGCCGAGACTTCCAGCTGCGGTTCGCTGTGGGTCAGCGTCTGGTGCAGTGCCCTGATCGGTTGTAGCTCCTGGGAACTGCCTGCGTAGGACTGCAGCTTTTCCAGCAGCGTGTCTGCGATCCAACGCACATCGCGTTGCACCGGCAGCATCCCCGGACGCAACGGCTCAGGGCGCAGATGTAACTGCCTGCGCAAGCCTTCGGCGGTGTCGTGTGCCGGCGGCAGTGGGGTAAACGTGCTGAGGGCTGAAAGCATGGGCGGCTCCAAGCGTGCTTAGGTGCCTCATTCTGTTGCTCGCTTGCCCCCTACGATGTAGGTCAAATGCCCGGATTATCGCTAGAACGGTAACAAAGATTCACAGGAATACCCGCTTATCGTCCTCCAGGCCGCCGCCTAGAATTGCGCTACCTACCCCGCAACACCACCTCAGGAATACGCTTGCCGTGCCGCGTCGCATCAGCAGAGAGCCGAAGACTCTCATTAACAGAGGGCTGAAGGCTCTCAGTGTTTGCGCCTTATCGTTAGCAATCAGCGGCTGCATCGGAACCGGAGGAATTGCCCCCCAAGGCCAGGCCCTCAGCGCCAATACCCTGGCCACCGACGAAGCGATCCAGAGTGCCATCCGGGATGCCCATTGGCCCGCCAGCCAGTGGTGGCAGGCCTATGGCGACCCGCAACTGAACCGTTGGGTCGAACTCGCCACGCAAAACAGCCCAAGCCTGGCCATGGCCGCCGCCCGTGTGCGTGAAGCGCGCGCCATGGCCGGGATTGCCGAGTCGGCCGAGTCGCTGCAGATCAACGGCAACACCAGCCTCAAGCGCCATAACTGGCCGAAAGACCAGTTCTACGGCCCTGGCGAGCTGAGCGGCGCCAACACCTGGGACAACAACGCGTCCCTGGGCCTGAGCTACGCCCTCGACTTGTGGGGCCGCGAAAGCAACACCACCGAGCGCGCCGTCGACCTGGCGCACATGAGCGCCGCCGAGGAGCGCCAGGCCAGGCTCGAATTGCAGAACAACGTGGTGCGCGCCTATATCCAGTTGTCGTTGCATTACGCCAACCGCGACATCGTTGCCGCGACATTGGCCCAGCAACAGCAGATCCTCGACCTGGCCAATAAACGCCTGGACGCCGGGATCGGCACGCACTTGGATGTCAGCCAGGCCGAAACCCCGTTGCCGGAAACCCATCGCCAACTGGACGCCCTGGACGAAGAAATCGCCCTGAGTCGCAACCAGATCGCGGCACTGGCCGGCAAAGGGCCGGGGGAGGGCGCGCAATTGCAGCGTCCGAGCCTGGCGTTGGCCGCGCCGCTGAAACTGCCATCAAGCCTGCCCGCTCAATTGCTCGGCCAGCGCCCGGACGTGGTTGCCAGCCGCTGGCAGGTCGCGGCCCAGGCCCGTGGCATCGATGTGGCTCACGCCGGGTTCTATCCCAACGTCGACCTGGTCGGCAGCCTTGGCTACATGGCCACCGGCGGCGGCATGCTGGAGTTTCTGGCCGGCAAGAAATTCAACTACAACGTGGGGCCGGCGATCACCTTGCCGATCTTCGACGGCGGGCGATTGCGCGCCGAACTGGGCGAAGCCAGTGCCGGGTATGACGTGGCCGTGGCCAAGTACAACCAGACCCTGGTCAATGCGCTCAAGGGCATCAGTGACCAGTTGATCCGCCGCGAATCCATGGACAAGCAATCGGCCTTCGCTGCGCAATCGGTGGCTTCGGCGCAGAAAACCTACGACATCGCGATGATCGCCTATCAGCGCGGCCTCACCGATTACCTCAATGTGCTCAACGCGCAGACGTTGTTGTTCCACCAGCAGCAGATCGAGCAACAGGTCCAGGCCGCACGCCTGAGCGCCCATGCCGAACTGGTCACCGCCCTGGGCGGCGGTCTGGGTGCTGGCGACGACGTACCACCAGACGCCAAGACCCTTCCGAGCAAGACCCCGGCGGCACTCGCCGTGTTTGATCACTGAGTAGGATTTGATGACTCCCTTGCCTGCACCGCTGCGCTGGCTGCACTCCCTTGAGTGGCGCCGCGGTTTTTTCGACTGGGCGCGCAGCGACGGCGTGACCTGGGTGTATATCTTCAAGGTGCTGATCGCCGCGTTTCTCACGCTGTGGCTGGCCATGCGCCTGGAACTGCCGCAACCGCGCACCGCGATGATCACCGTTTTTATCGTGATGCAACCGCAAAGCGGCCAGGTGTTCGCCAAGAGTTTCTACCGCTTCCTCGGCACCCTGGCGGGGTCGGCGGTGATGGTGTTGTTGATCGCCTTGTTCGCGCAGAACACCGAACTGTTCCTCGGCGCATTGGCGATCTGGGTCGGCGTGTGCACGGCTGGGGCGACCCGCAACCGTAACTTTCGCGCCTATGGTTTTGTCCTTGCGGGTTACACCGCGGCGATGGTCGGCTTGCCCGCCCTGGCCCATCCAGACGGCGCCTTCATGGCGGCGGTGTGGCGCGTGCTGGAAATCTCCCTGGGGATTTTGTGCTCCACCCTGGTCAGCGCCGCGATCCTGCCGCAAACCTCCAGCGCCGCCATGCGCAACGCGCTTTACCAGCGTTTCGGCGTGTTCGCGCTGTTCGTCACTGACGGCCTGCGCGGGCGCAGCCAGCGCGAAGGGTTCGAGGCCAGCAACGTGCGCTTTATCGCCGAAGCCGTGGGCCTGGAAGGGCTGCGCAGCCTCACGGTGTTTGAAGACCCGCACATGCGCAGGCGCAACGGGCGGCTCAGTCGCCTGAACAGCGAATTCATGAGCATCACCACGCGCTTCAACGCCTTGCACCAGTTGCTCGAACGGCTGCGCACCGATGCGGCCGATCATGTGGTGGCGGCCATCAAGCCGGGCCTGCATGACCTGGCCGAACTGCTCGACGGCTTCTCCGGGCGCGCCCTCACCAGCCCCGACGCCGCGCGCCTGGTGGTGCAACTCAGCGCCTACAAGGACGGCCTGCCCGCCAAGGTGCGCAGCCTGCGCGCAACTTTCCAGGAAGGTGACCCCACCGACGCCGAGCAACTGGATTTCCACACCGCCTACGAGCTGCTGTACCGCTTCGTCGACGACCTGCACAACTACGCGCAAACCCACGCCTCCCTGGCCGACCACAGCCACGCCCGCGAAGACTGGGACGAACCCTACACGCCGAAAACCAACTGGCTGGCCTGCGCCGCCTCGGGGATCCGGGCGTCATTCATCCTCATCGTGCTCGGCAGCTATTGGGTGGCCACCGCCTGGCCCAGCGGCGCGACCATGACCCTGATCGCCGCCGCCACCGTCGGCCTGTCCGCCGCCACACCGAACCCCAAGCGCATGGCATTCCAGATGGCCTGCGGCACCTTGATCGGCGCGCTGGTGGGCTTTGTCGAAATGTTCTTCGTGTTCCCCTGGATCGACGGCTTCCCGCTGTTGTGCGTGATGCTAGCGCCGGTGATCATCCTTGGCGCGTTCCTCGCTTCGCGGCCGCAATACGCCGGGGTGGGCGTGGGGCTGCTGATCTTCTTCAGCACCGGCTCGGTGCCGGACAACCTCACGGTCTACAACCCCTACACCTTTATCAACGACTACATCGCCATGATCATCGGCATGTTGGTGTGTGCCGCCGCCGGGGCGATCATCCTGCCGCCCAACAGCCGCTGGTTGTGGCGCCGCCTGGAGCAGGACCTGCGCGAGCAGGTGGTGTATGCGATCAGCGGCAAGCTCAAGGGCCTGGCGTCGAGTTTTGAAAGCCGCACCCGTGATTTGCTGCACCAGGCCTACGGCCTCGCCGTCGGCCAGCCGCAAGTGCAGCGCGACCTGTTGCGCTGGATGTTCGTGGTGCTGGAAGTCGGCCACGCGATCATCGAGTTGCGCAAGGAACAGGCGATTTTGCCGGTGCATCCGGCGTACGCCGAATCCCAACCGTGGCGCCAGGCGATCCGCGTGATGGGGCGCTCGCTGGTGCGGCTGTTCCTGCAACCCAGCGCGAGCAACCTGGAGCGCGGCCTGATTGCCGTCGACCACGCGATCAGCCGTGTGCAGGCCACCGACGAACCCTTCGCCCCGCACTTCGACACCTCGGCCCTGCGCCGGGTGAAAAGCTACCTGCACTTTATCCGCACCTCGCTGCTCGACCCGCAATCGCCCCTCGCTGCCCTTAAAGGAGCTGCGCATGCCCCGTGAAATCGCGTTCCACGGCATCTACATGCCGACCATGACCCTGATGTTCCTGATTGCAGCCGTGTTGGCCTGGGCCCTGGATCGCTTCCTGGCCGGCTTCGACCTGTACCGGTTTTTCTGGCACCCGGCGCTGCTGCGCCTGAGCCTGTTCGTTTGCCTGTTCGGCGCCCTGGCGCTGACCGTCTACCGTTGAGAATGCCCCGATGAAAAAGTTTTTCAGCCTGCTCGCCACTTTGCTGGTACTGGCTCTGGCAATCTGGATTGGCCGTACATTGTGGGTGCACTACATGCAAACCCCGTGGACCCGCGACGGCCGTGTGCGCGCCGACATCATCAACGTCGCCGCCGACGTCACCGGCGAAGTCGTCGACGTGCCGGTGCGTGACAACCAGTTGGTGAAAAAAGGCGACCTGCTGATGCAGATCGACCCCGAGCACTACCGCATCGCCGTCAAGCAGGCGCAGTCCCTCGTCGCTTCGCGCAAAGCCACCTGGGAAATGCGCAAGGTCAACGCCCACCGCCGCGCCGACCTCGACGCCCTGGTGATCTCCAAGGAAAACCGCGACGACGCCAGCAACATCGCCGACTCGGCCCTGGCCGACTACCAGCACGCGCTGGCGCAACTGGAAGCGGCCGAGCTGAACCTCAAGCGCACCCAGGTGCTGGCGGCGGTGGACGGCTACGTCACCAACCTCAACGTGCATCGCGGCGACTACGCGCGCATCGGCGAGGCCAAGATGGCCGTGGTGGATATGAATTCCTTCTGGGTGTACGGCTTCTTTGAAGAAACCAAGTTGCCCCATGTGAAGGTCGGCGATAAAGCCGATATGCAATTGATGAGCGGCGAGACCTTGAAGGGCCATGTGGAAAGCATCTCGCGGGGCATCTACGACCGCGACAACCCCGAGAGCCGTGAGCTGGTGGCCGATGTGAACCCGACCTTCAACTGGGTGCGGTTGGCCCAGCGGGTGCCGGTGCGGATTCATATCGATGAAGTGCCGGAAGGCGTGCTGTTGGCGGCCGGTATTACCTGCACCGTTATCGTGAACCAAACACCGAACTGAGTGTGGGAGCAGCGCCCTCGCCACACTGAGTCAGTCATTTCAGTGAATGAGCGACTTGGCGGCTCTGGTTTTGCGTCGGCGCTTGACCCGCAGCATGCTGGTGTAGCGGCGGTGGTTTTTGGAGTTGAGAACCAAGATGTAGAGCAGGGCTGAAAACAGCGGCAATAGGTTGAGCAGTGTCGGAGAGTGGTTTTCGAGATATGCGATTGCCAGCAGGGTATTCACGATGGCCACGGGTATAAGTATTCCATTGGCATGACGGAATCCCTCATACAGCATCTTCAGGCCTACGAAAAAAACCAGGCAGAGTGCCACGCCGGTTGCGAAAGCATATTCAGTGGGCAGGTGATTGACCGCGGCGTAGTACGACAGGCTGTGTGTCATATTGCCCGCAATACTATTCAGGCAAAGAAGTAGGGCACCGGCCCATGCCGGTAAAAAGCGATACGCGTATCGGCGCCAGACTTGATACTCCTTCAAAGGGTCGAAGCTATATTTCATAGCTTTCAAACTCCTCATACAGTGCAACAAGTATAGGGTTGATGTTTCCGGATATGCTGCTGCCCACGATAGCTAAAGTAGCTCCGATTTGATCTTTTAATTGAGTCATGATGCTTAGGCGTATTTGGGGGTTGCTGAAGCGTTTTGGTAAAGAACCTGACAGTTGTTTTAGGCGAACTATCTCCCGAGGATGACGGGGGTTTTTCAACCACAGCACCTCGCTGGTTAACTTTGCGCGTTCTTGGCGGCTCATGCGTCTCAATATGTCTGTCATGTCACGACCTGTTGAGCGCTTTATAGCCATCGCGGTTTTAACGGTGGCAAACGTACTGCTTCCCGCGCCGACTAGTGAGATGCCGTCCAAGGCAACAGTCATCGTCTGATACCAACCTAACGTGTCGTAATAGTCGTTCTCGGCGGGGTTGGTTAATTCGTTATAGGTCCGCCACAAGCTGTTCAAGCACTGCACGCCACCGGCAGCCGAGCCTGCATAGGCAATGTAGGACAACGCAAGGCTAGTGCCTGCGCTGAAAGGCGCCGCTGCCACTCCAGCCTTCGCGATCACGAAGCCAATCACCGCCCCGCCGCAGTTGGTAGCTATCCCCGACGCCTCCTTCCACAGCTGTGACTCACGCGGCGAGTTTGCCGCCAGCTTTGCGTACTCATCAGCAGTCATCAGCTGTCCCGCCACCTCCCGCAAAATCACGCGCTTGGGCCTGATACTGCACAGCGGCACAAATTCCCTCAGCACCGTCACCTGATAATCGCTGCCGATATGCACCACCCCAGCCCCGACGATGGCCGGGTCGGCGTCAATGGTTCGATAGAGGGCTGGCAGGTCCAGCAGGCTGGTCAGTCGCTGGCGCGTGGTGGTGTGTGCGGTTGGCACGCCGCTTTGCAGGAAATCCCTGGGCATCCTTCCACCTGTGGGTAGACAGAGGTGAAAGAGCGTGGAGATTGGTTCCTTGGAATGATGTCAGGCGGTTCGCTGTTTCTTGTAGTACCTGGCCCGACTAGCCAGGCATAAAGCTAAAAAAGTGGGAGCGGGCTTGCTCGCGAATACGGTGTGTCAGCCAACAGATTCGTCAACGGCCCACCGCTTTCGCGAGCAAGCCCGCTCCCACATTTTCGAGCGCATCAGGCCTTGATGAAGGTTTCGTGCAGGTGGCGCCACAGCAGCGCGCCGCTGGCCTGTTTCTCGAACACCACCGTGGCGCGACGATCGGTCTGCGTGCCGCTGTCATCCACTTGATGCTCGCGGTAAGTCACCGTTGCACCGCGTGCATGCCGGTCGATCCCGGCCATCTCACTCAAGGTGATCTTCAACCCCGGGCGCATCCCGCCCAGGCGTGTGAACAACGCATTGACCCCGGCCGCATTGACGCGCGTGCCGGTGGCGGGGGCGACCATGCTGAACTCGGGGGAGAAGCGCGCAAGCAGGTTCTGCAAGGTGCCCTGCGGTGCGACGCCAGCAAACCACTGTTCGATCTCGACGTGGGTCTGGATCACTTCTTCAAAAAAATCGCTGTAGTCAATCATTGGTCAGCCTCGCTGGCAGGGTGAAGCAGTGTCCGTACCCTGGCGGTATCCAGGCGCAGCACCGCAAAAGCAGGTAGCAGTGTCAGAGCTGCCGCCATCGTGAAGGTTATGCTGAAGGAATCCAAGGCCGACAACAGCGCACTGAGCGCCGCTGCCCCCAGGCAAAAGCTCATTTGCCGATTGATATTCCACAAGGCGCTGGCGTGGCCCATGCGTTCGGCAGGGATGTCGAGAAACGCCAGGGTTTGCGCGGTGCTGCTGCACAGGCTGCCGCCCAGGCCCATCAAGCAGTAGGCCGCGATGATCAGCGTCGGTTCGTTCAGCAACACAATGCCGACGCATTGCAGTGCCATGCCCGTCAGCAGTAAAGGCTTCGGCCCCCAGCGGTTGAACAGTGTTTTGCCAAGGTAGATCGCCACTGCCGACGCCAGCGCCCACGGCAGCATGAGTGCGCCGGTGCGGGTTGCGTCGTAACCCAGGCCGCGTAGATAAAGGACGGCAATCAGGCTGGTGCCAATGAAGACGCCAGGGATGAACAGGTAAACCAGCATCGCCACGCGCAGCATTGGGCTGCGGACTTGTTTGAAAATGCCGCCCACTTCCAGTCTCGGGCGTGGGTTCGTGGGCTCATCGGGTGTTATCCACAGCAGCGCCAGCAATAGTGTGATCAAGGCCAGTGGCGGGTTGGCGTAGAAGATCCAGCGCCAGGACATGCTGTCGACGATCAAGCCGCCCAAGGCGGGGGACAACGCTGGCACCAGCAGCGCCACGGACATCACCCGCGCCGTCAACTGGCTGCGCTCATTTGCCGGAAAATACCGGTACGCCATGGCCTGCCCAACGGGAATCAGCAAGCCGCCGCCCAGCCCTTGCAGCGCACGCCAGCCGATCAACGTGTCAATGGAAGCCGCCTGGCCAACCATCACCGATGCGCCCGCAAACAACAGCAGGCTGGCGGCGATCAACGTGCGCTCGCCCAGCATTGCCGCCAGCCACACACTCAATGGAATGATCAGCGTGAGACCGAGCAGGTACGCATTGCTGAT
Organism: Pseudomonas sp. GL_117; assembly: GCF_057835125.1. NCBI lineage: Bacteria > Pseudomonadati > Pseudomonadota > Gammaproteobacteria > Pseudomonadales > Pseudomonadaceae > Pseudomonas > Pseudomonas sp. GL_117. The sequence goes on from NZ_CM174418.1 coordinate 1,122,790, forward strand.
CCACGCCAATTGCGTGACCGAGGCGTGCAGGTCGCGGGCGATGTCCGGGTAGGCGACGGTGGCGACAAACATGTTCACCAGGTCCAGGGCAAAGCCCAGCAAAAAGATCCAGGCGACTTTCGAGCGGTAGGTCATGAGCGCGATCCTGCGAATGAAGCGGGCAGGGTAGGCCGGGCATTGCAGTTGGGCTACGTCGGTTTGCCTGTTAGTTTGTCAAAAATATTTTGACAAAGGAGGCCTGGCCCATGGTCAGCCTGGACCGATTCGACACCTTCAAGGCCGTGGTCGAGGCCGGCTCGCTCACGGCTGCGGCCGACCTGCTGGGCCAGACCCGCGCCGTGGTCAGCTTCAATCTCAAGCGCCTGGAAGCGGAGCTGGGCGTGACTCTGCTGACCCGTAACACTCGCCAACTGGCATTGACCGATGCCGGCGAACGCTTCTACCTGCGCTGTACCCGCATGCTTGAAGAAGCGCGGTTGGCGGTCGAAGAAGCGCGTTCGGAGCACGCCCAACTCAAGGGCACATTGCGCATCACCACCACGGTGGAATACGCCCTGGCCGTGGTTGCCCCTGCCGTGGAGGCCTTTCGGCGTCTACACCCGGACCTGAACATTCACTTGTCCACGTCCTCGACCCATGCCGATCTGATTTCCGAGCGTTTTGACGTGGCGATCCGGTTGGGGCGCCTGCCGGATTCCAATCACCGTGCGGTGCAGTTGTCGACGTTCGAGGTATTCGCCGTGGCGGCACCGGTGTTTGCCGGGGCTGCCACCCTGGATGAACTGGAGCAGTTGCCCCGCCTGGGCCATGGACGGCTGACGGGATTGACGGTAACCGACCCGGCAGGCACCGAACGTCTCTACCGCGTCGGTCAAACGACATTGGTGGCCGACAGTGCAGCTGTGCTCCAGGCGTTCGCTGTGCACGGCCACGGTGTAGCCGTGCTGCCACAGTGGCTGGTGAATGACGATCTGGAAACAGGGCGCTTGGTGCGCCTGTTACCGGACCATCGCTTCGACCCCCAGGGGGTTTATGCGATGTATCCGGACACCCGGCATTTACCCTTGAAGGTGCGGGCGTTCATCGATTTCTTGAAGGGTTAGAGCGCGCCATCCAGCCCAAACCGTTTCTTCAACACCTTGTCCAGCAGCCCCTTGGGCAACAGCGCCGCCATCAACGGCAGCGCCCGGCTGCCATTGCCCGCGCGCAGCAGGCGTGGCGGCGTGGCTTGTTGTACGCCCTTGAGCACCTGGGCGGCAAACCGGTTCGCCGGGGTGGGGTTGTCCTGCGAGGCCTGTGAGCGCGCGCGAATGCCGTCGCGCAACGGCCACCAGGGCGATTTCTCGCTGATCAACAGCTCGGCCTGGGCGCCGGCGTTTTTCGCGAAGCTCGTATCGATGGCCCCCGGTTGCACTTCCATCACGCGAATGCCAAACGGCGCCAGCTCCATGCGCAGGGCATCGCTCAAGGCATGCACGGCGGCTTTGGATGCGCAGTAGGCACCGGCGAACGGTGTGATCAGCAACCCGGAAACACTGCCGATATTCACCACCAGGCCTTTACTGCGGCGCAGTGCCGGGAACAGCGCCTGGGTCACGCCGACGATGGAGAACACGTTGGTTTCGAACTGGCGCTGCATCGCCTCGGTGCCGCCGTCGAGCAGCGGACCCATGGCGCCGTAACCGGCGTTGTTGACCAGTACGTCCAGCTCGCCCAGCTGTTCAGCCAGGTGCTGCAAGGCGGCGCTGTCGTTGACGTCCAGTTGTACCGCGTTGAAGCCGTCGGCGGCTAAACCGGCGACATCGTCCGGGCGACGGGCGCTGGCCCATACGCTGTAGCCGGCGGCTTTGAACGCGTCAGCCAGGGCGCGGCCGATACCGCTGGAACAGCCGGTGATGAGTACGTTGGGCATGGATCAATCCTTTGTCAGTCCGAGAAGCTGCCTTGCAGGTGCTCGGCACGAAATTCCAGGGTTTGCGGGCGGTAGCCGGGGCGCAGCGGTGGGGCGGGCAGGCAATCGTCCCAGGTGGCGCCGGCCTGCAACTCGCCGGGGCCGCGGTAGCGCGGGGCGGCGTAGACGTTGTCGGCCAGGTTGACGGTGTCGCCCGGCGCATAGGCGGCGACGCGCCAGCGCAGTTCGGTTAGAGGCACGTCGTTGCCATTGTTGAGGACCAGTTTCAGCGGGCGGTCGGCGGGGCATTCCTCGGGCGCGTAGGTGATGCGCAGTTCCAGGCGCGCCAGTTGCGAGGCTTCGCGGTTGTCCAGCCAGACCACCCAGATGGCGACGAAACCCAGGCCGACCGCGGCCGCGAGGGATACCGGCAAGGCCTTGGCAGGGTAGCGCAGTAGCAGGATCAGCCAGGTGATGATCAGGAGAACGCCGAAGAACATGGAGACCACCTCGAATGGGGAACGAGCATCCTAACTTAAGCGTAGGTGGGTTTGGGCGGCTTGAGAGATAGGTTGATGCGGCTGACGCCTTCGCGAGCAAGCCCGCTCCCACATTTTGACCGCGTATAACCTTTGGAATGCAATCAACCTGTGGGAGCGGGCTTGCTCGCGAAGAGGCCCTCACAGTCACCCCCAAACCCACAGAAAAAGCCCCCGCCCAACCGGCTGCGGATAGGGGACGCAGTCGGCTGGACGGGGGCTTCTTTTTACGACTGTTTTACTGCGCGATAGTTTTCACCGACACGCCACGCTCAACCGGCGTCGAACGCCCGTAAATATCTTCAAAGCGCTCGATGTCATCCTCGCCCAGGTAGCTACCCGATTGCACTTCAATGATCTCCAACGGGATCTTGCCCGGGTTGCGCAGGCGGTGCACCGAGGCAATCGGGATGTAAGTGGACTGGTTCTCGCACAGCAGGAATACGTTCTCGTCGCAGGTCACTTCGGCCGTGCCGCTGACCACGATCCAGTGCTCGGCGCGGTGGTGGTGCATTTGCAGCGACAGGCACGCACCCGGTTTGACCGAGATGTGCTTGACCTGGAAGCGCCCGCCCATGTCCACCGAGTCGTAGGAGCCCCATGGGCGGTAGACCTCGCAGTGGTTCTGGGTCTCGCTGCGCCCTTGTTCGTTGAGGGTGTTGACCATCTGCTTGACGCCCTGGACCTTGTCCTTGTGGGCAATCATCATCGCGTCCTTGGTTTCCACCACCACGATGTTTTCCAGGCCGATTACCGACACCAGCTTGCCGTTGCCGTGGATCATGCAGTTCTTGCTGTCCTGGATCACCACGTCGCCCTTGGTCACGTTGCCGTTGGCGTCTTTATCGTTGACCGCCCACAGCGAGGCCCAGCAACCCACGTCGCTCCAACCGGCACTCAGCGGCACCACGCAGGCGCGCTGGGTTTTTTCCATCACGGCGTAGTCGATGGAATTGTCCGGGCAGCAGGCGAAGGTGGCTTCGTCGAAGGACACGGTGTCGGCATCCTGTTCGCTGCGCTCAAGGGTCAGCAGGCAGGTGTCGTAGATGTCCGGGTCGTGCTTTTTCAGCTCTTCGAGGAAGCGGCTGGCGCGGAACAGGAACATGCCGCTGTTCCAGAAATAACCGCCGCTTTTGACGAACTCGACCGCGCGTTTTTCATTGGGTTTTTCCACGAACTGCTCGACGCGGCTCACGCCTTCGGGCAGCAGCGAATCAGCGGTGGACTTGATGTAGCCGTAGCCGGTCTCCGGACGGGTCGCCGGTACGCCGAACAGCACCATCTCGCCGCGTTCTGCTGCCACGGTGGCCAGGGCCAGCGCACGTTGCAGGGCTTTCTGATCGTCGATCACGTGGTCGGCGGGCAGCACCAGCATCAGCTCGTCGCGGCCTTCGTTGACCAGCATCATCGCGGTCAGGGCCACGGCGGGCGCGGTGTTGCGGCCGAACGGTTCCATCAGGATGCGCTGGCAGTCCAGCTTGCGGTTGCTCAGTTGCTCGTTGACGATGAAGCGGTGGTCTTTGTTGCAGACCACAATCGGTGTGTCCATGCCTTCGAATACCAGGCGTTCCAGGGTTTGCTGGAACAGCGTGTGCTCGCCCGTCAGCGCCAGGAATTGTTTCGGGAACTGTTTACGCGACAGCGGCCAAAGACGTGAGCCGCTACCACCGGAGAGGATTACTGGGATCATGGGTGTTTCTCCTGAAAAATAGTTGGAAGCTGCAAGCTTTAAGCTGCAAGTGAAACGCTCTTCACTTGCCGCTTGAAGCTTGTCGCTAAATTGCTCGCGCGATCAGCGGGTCGACACCGGGCGTTTCACCCAGACTGGCGACAGGCTCGAACCGGAGCCGGTCACGTACAGCACCGCCGCTTCACCACGTTCCAACGCAACCGGCTTCACATCACCGACTTTTTTGTCACCGTCATACAACGCCAGGCTCACTTTCACCGGGTTGATTTCACGCTCGCCACGGCCCTTGGCCGCCACCGACTTGACCACATCGGTCTTGCCGTCGGCGGTTTTCAGGGTCAGGGCCTTGTCGCTGAGGTTCTGCACACGTACCAGGGATTTCTGCTTGTTCTTGAACGGCGGCTCTTCGATCAATTGCGGTTGGCCGCTGCCGTTGTTGACCAGGGTGTAGTAGTGGTCGGCGGCAAGTTTGACCGGCACGGTCTGGCTGCCGACCTTGGCGCTGTAGTCACCGCCGGGCATGAAGCTGAAGTCGCTGCTGGCCAGGGGCGCAACGTCGCTGAGGTTGGTGCTGCCAACCGTTGCGCTGACTTCCTGGTTGGAGGCGTTGAATACGCGCACAAAGCTGGAGCCTTTCGGTGCGACGGGGCCGTACAACGCGGCATCACCGGCGAAGGCCGACATCGACGCGATGCTCATGCCAGCGGCGAGGGCCAGGGTCTTGGCGAGACGACGAGGAGTTGTAGTGAAAGTCATGTGAGTTACCTCTCTTTCAGTTTTGCGCCCGGTCGGGCGTCTCGGATTTTTCAAGGGTGTTCAAAGCCATGTTTTGTTGGCGCGAACCGGCTTGTTTAAGCTGCGCAACCCAGGACGGGTCGGCATCACCGATTTCGTTGTTCACGGGCAGATAACGTTCAGGAAACTCCCAGATCAGCACTTGTGGCGGGCTGTTCTTGAAGTCATCGCTTTTCAGGTAGCTGAGCATCGGCAAGATCGGGCCGTGGCCGTCTTCCGAATAGTTGATGACGTCGCTGTGCAGGGCTTGCTTGAGCGCACCGACGAAGTTCCAGTTGGGGTTGGCGCTGTAGCTGGTGCCGACCAGCGCCACCGGGGTTTCGCTGTTGCTGAACAGCGCATCGTCGCCCCCGGCTTCGGCCAGATGGGTCACGCGTTTTTGCAGCGGTTCTTTCGGTGGCATCAGGTTTTCGAACAGCGGGTCCAGGGGCAGGAACAGACGCAGGTCGCCTTTATGCGGTGCGGTGCTCTCGGCCTCGGTGACAAAACGCTGCGGCTCGCCGCTCAGCGGGGTTTTCTCGGCAATGGTCTTGGCCAGTTGCTTGGCGGCGATTTCCGCACCGTCCGGCGTCCAGTGGGTATCGGTACGCAAGAACACTTGCGTGCCGCTCAGCTTGGCCTGTTGCAGTGGGCCAAGCAGGTCAGGTGCCGGGATCTTGTCGGCCGCCACACGGGCGTGGAAGTCCTGATACAGGTTGGCGTGGATGCTCGCCGGCTTCACGTCGCCGACGTGCTCCGGGTACAAGCGCACCTTGGCCGGGACAATCGCCATGACCAACTGCACACCTTGGGCCTTGAGCTTCTGGCGCACGCCTTCGACCAGCGCGTAGTTGCCTTGCAGGTTCTGGTCTTCGTTGACGATGGGATTGAACTCCTCGTCGCTGTACAACCAGTGGTCGCGGCCCAGCACCACGCCAGGGCGGCCTTCGTTGAACAGCTTGTAGTCCAGCGCCGCCCAGAGGTTGGTGCCCAGGCGCTTGATCGGGAACTCGTCGTCGTAGTGGGTCTCGACGGCCTTGGTCCAGCGACCGTTAAGCACGGTGGCATCGGCGTTGGTGCTAAAGCCCAGGAAACTGCGCATCGACCACAGCCCCAGCACCAACAGCATGGCCAGGAACACGGTGATGTAGAGCACGCGTAATGAACGGGTCATGTCGGCTCCCTCAGAATTGGAAGTAAAGGAACGGCGAGAAACTCTGCGCCGACAGTTTCAGGATCGATGCCGCGAACAGCAGCAGCACACAGGCCCGCATGGCGTAGCCGGGCACGCTGCGCGCCGGGTTTGGCGTCGCGGGATGGTCACGGTAGAAATCGCGCAGGCCAAAGAACGCCAACGTGGCATACGCCACCACCAGGGTTGCCACTTGCAGGCCGGTGAGGCTGGCGCGGTTGAGTTCCGACAGCGACCACTCGTTGAAACTGAACATTGCGCCATACATGCGGCCGGCAACGTGCAGGTTCTCAGCGCGGAAGATCACCCAGCCCGCGACGACCAGCAGGAAGGTGAAGGCCCAACGTACCGGGTTGAAGCTGCGCGGCGACGTGTTGAGGCCGATGGCTTTTTCAATCGCCAGCCACATGCCGTGCCACGCACCCCACACGATGTAAGTGATGTTCGCGCCGTGCCACAGGCCACCGAGCAGCATGGTCAGGAACAGGTTGCGGTAAGTGGTCAGCGTGCCTTTACGGTTGCCGCCCAGGGTGATGTAGAGGTAGTCACGCAGCCAGGTGGACAGGCTGATGTGCCAGCGCCGCCAGAACTCGGTGATCGACTGGCTGATGTACGGCTGCTTGAAGTTTTCCATGAAGCGGAAACCCATCATCAAGCCCAGGCCGATGGCCATGTCGCTGTAGCCGGAGAAGTCGAAGTACAGCTGCGCGGTGTAGGCCAGCGCGCCGAGCCAGGCATCGCCGGTGGTGGGGTTTTGCAGGGCGAAGCAATGGTCGGCCACCACCGCCAGGGTGTCGGCGATGAACACCTTCTTGATGAAACCCTGCATGAACCGCGTGCAGCCCTCGGAGAATTTGTCGAGGGTGTGGGTGCGATTGTTGAACTGGTCGGCCAGGTCGCGAAAGCGCAGCACGGGGCCGGCGATCAAGTGCGGGAAGATCGCCACGAACGCCGCAAAGTCGATGAGGTTGCGGGTTGCCGGGGTATCGCCGCGGTACACGTCGATGATGTAGCTGATGGACTCGAAGATGTAGAACGAGATCCCGATCGGCAACAGCACGTGGGTCAGGATAAACGGCTCCAGGCCCGCCGACTTCATCATCACATTGATGCTGTCGACACCGAAGTTGGCGTACTTGAAGTAGCCGAGGATGCACAGGTCGACGGCCACGCCGAGCAGCAACCAGCGCTGGGCCGGCTTGGTGCGCACACCCGCGGCACCGACCTTGAGGCCGATCCAGTAGTTCCACAGCGTCACGGCGGCGAACAGCGCCAGGAAGTCCACTCGCCACCAGGCGTAGAACACATAGCTGGCAATCAGCAGCAGCAGGTTGCGATAGCGTTGCCCGCTCAAGTAGTACAAGCCGAGGAAGATCGGCAAGAACAGAAACAGGAACACATTGGACGAGAAAACCATCCCGATCTCTCCATGTTTAACCAACAGTCAAGGGCCGCAGCCCCCCCAAACCCCCCCACGAAAATTCGGGGGCGGGCCGTACAACATTCCAACTGTCGAAACCGGTTCAACTGTGGGAGCGGGCTTGCTCGCGAATGCGGTGGTTCAGTTACAGATGTGTCGACTGACACACCGCATTCGCGAGCAAGCCCGCTCCCACATGGGGACCCTGTTCCTTCAGTTAGTTATTCAGGAACCTTTGTTGCCTTTTTCATGCGCCGGGTCGTAGACCTTGGTCAGGTCACCCCCCAGGCGGAATGTCTTGAATGGCTGCATGCCGTGCTTGCGCTCGATCACATCGGGGGCGCAGGTGTAGAGGTTGCAGAACGGCTCAAGCCAGGCATATTTCATGTCTTGCTTGAGGTCCTTCATGTCCTGCTGCTTGCCGTTCTTCTGCTCGAAGATGTCCGGGTCTTTCACCCCGGCCAGGACTTTTTCACCCAGGCGCTTGAGCGCGCTGTTGTTTTCCTGGCGCAGATCGACACCGTTGACCAACGCAAAACTGGCGATCATCGACAGCGGCGGCAGGGCGTAGTTGTGGTACGACAGGGCTCGTTGCTGGCGCTTCAATTCATTCGGCAAAAAGCCCTGGTCGTCGACCTGGTTCACGCCGACCTTGTATTCCTTCACTGCCCAATCAAACAGGTCGCGACGGTTGGTGGCGATGGACGTCGCCATCACCGACCAGGCGGCCCAGTAGGAGTGGTTGTTGGTTTTTTCCAGCGGCAGGTTGTCCCAGTCGCTGACCACTTGATCGGCAAGCTTGTTGAACCAGGCTTCGATCAGTTGGGATTCCTGCTGGTGATTGGCCAACGGGTGCGAGTCGGAGAACTTCAGGCGCACATAGGCCGAGGCCATGCTGCCCAGTGCCCATTTGCGCATGGACTTGCCGGTGTGGTTGAAGTCCTTGGACATCAATGCATCGGCCTTGGCCCACGACACCAGCCAGTTCAGGGTGCATTCGAGCTGTTCGGGGCGACCGTCACGCATGAACTGCATCACGCGCTTGCTGGTGTCTTTTTCCAGCTTGGTGATGTCGGCAGTGCTGTCACGGAAGGCTTTTTCCGACTGCACGTTCAGGGTGGAACGGGCTTTGTCCGAGCCTTCGTACTTGCTGCGAAACTGCAACGGCCCGGTGTACGGCGCCGGCATGGTGTCGCAGTTTTCCTTGAAGTCGCCGGTCTTGAACGCCTCGATCGGTGCGAAGTAGCCCTGGGGCGGACGCAGGGGCGCGGCGGCGTTGACCGAACCTGCAAACATCGCCAGGCCGAGTAACGTAGGGATCAATAACTTCTGCATAGGTAACCTCATTGCCCGAGGGAGGCGGTCTTCTGACCGCCGCTTGGGAATACGTTGCGTGTGCAAATTTTCGCTTCAACCTTCTGCGCGGCCTGGCCCGCCTCGGGGCCTTGCACTTCCACGGCCAGCAGGTTCTGCGCGGCCCAGTCTTCATCGGTGCGCAGTTCAAAGGCGAAACGCCCGTCTGTATCGGATGTGTCGGGTTTCTCGATCTTGATGTCCTCGTGGCGCCCGTTCATGTACCAGAGGGTGGCTTGCAGGGTTTTCACCGACGGGTCGGCAAAGCGGATATCAACCTGGTGATTGGCGTTACGCAGGTCTTTGTTCGAACTGTTGACCATCAATTCGTTCTTGCCGGGCTTCAACGACGTGCTGGCGCTCATCTGTGCCGGCTTGCCTTCGCAGCCGTTGTCGAGCAGCGACATCATCTGGCGGTAGATGGTCTCCTGGTCCAGGCGGTACAGCGGCGAGAACTCCCAGATGAGGATTTTCGGCGGGCTCTTCTGGAATTCATCGCTGCCCAGGTACTGGATCATCGAACCTTCCAGGCCGCCGCCAGGGAAGGCGACGTTGAGAATGTCGGCACCGATTTCCTGCTCCAGGAAGCCGGCGAAGTTGTAGTTCTTGCCGCTGTGGCTGGTGCCCACCAGGGTGATCTGCGGGTTGCCCGAATCGCCGAACAGGTCGCCGTCGCCCGCTTCGCCCTTGGGCTCGGTGGTGAACTGGTCCATGTACTGGACTGCGTAGCTGGTGCCGCACAGTTGCCCGGCCATGTTGTGCAGGGTGCCGGTCTTGCCCATGCGCCCGGAGCGGGTGGTTTCGAATTCGCGCTTGGGAATGTCGGCAAACTCAGGCATCGCGCGCACTTTGGCGCCGACGATTTTCGCCGTGCGCTGGGCGCCGTATGGCGTCCAGTGTTGGTCGCCGCGGAAGTAGAAATCGTGGGCCGGCAGCTCATCCGGCAGCTGCTCATTGGTCAATGGCGACAGGTCCGGCACCACATAACCCATCTTGGCGAAACGGCCGAGCATGGTCTTGTAGTTGCTCAGGGCCTTGTCGAAGTCGAACTTGGCTTTCTCTTCGGGGTTGAGCTTGTTGCGGTTCACCAGGCCACGGGTCGGCTGGTAGACCACCACCAGTTCCACGCCCTTGGCCTTGAACGCATCGTGCAGTTGCTGCATGCGTTTGTAGCCGGCGGGGCTGGTGTCGAATTCGGTGCGCAGGTCTTCCTGGGTGCGGAACAACCAGTCGCCCTGGGCTTGTACCAGGGTGGTGAAGTTCTGCTGGTAACGGGTGGTGTAGTTCTTCGCGTCATGCGCCGCCGGGCACAGGCTGCAGCACGGTTCGGCAGTGAATTTAGGTGCCTGTACGTCGTCGGCGCGCACGCCCTGGCTGGCCGCGAGCAGGCCGAGGGTCAGACCCGAGAGGCTCAGCAGTTTGATCATGTGTGGGTGCATAAGGGTCATCCTCAGTCCTGCATTTCGGTCTGGCGTTCGACAGGGTCGATCAGCACGGCTTTCTGCTGGCGTACCAGCAGGTCGAGAATCTCTTCCTGGCGATCACCCAGCACACCGTTGAAGCTGATGCCGCTGGATTTGGTCGGCGCCAGCATCGATACGCGGTAGAGCTCCACGCTCAACGGCGAGTCGATGGACAGCGGCCCGCTGCCGTTGCCCGCCAGTTCGCCACCCACCACGATCAGCGAGACTTTGGCGTCAAACGGGTCGAGGGCGATGTCGCGGTCGGTGTCGGTCAGATCCTTGATGTGGCCGTACAGGCCGGTGAGACCGTTGGCCATCGAGGTGTTTTCGTACAGCTTGATGTTCACGCTGTTGCGCACACGGATGCCGTGGCGACGGTTGGCGATCACCTTGTTGCCCCACAGTAGGTTGTCGCCACTCTCATAGAGGGTGATGCCGTCGGTGTGGTTGCGGTAGATCTCGTTGTCGGCGATCAGGTTGTTCACGCTGTTACGGTCGATCACCAGGCCCGAGAGCTTGTTGTCGTAGCTGCGGTTGTTGAAGATGAAGCTGTCGTTCACTTCCCGGGAAATGATGATGCCGTGCTTCTTCTTGGTGCCGTAGACGGTGTTGTCCGCGATGATCAGGCCGTGGGAACGGTCGTGGGGGTCAATGCCGTAGACGATGTTGTCTTTGTAGGTATTGCCCTTGACCACGAAACCGGTGGTCTCGTAGCAGTAGAAGCCGTACCACATGTCCGAGAACTCGGAGTCGATGATCCAGCCGGTCGGCTCCGCACGCTTGAGCACCTTGGCCATGTTCGGCGTGTACTGGGAGATACTCACCCCGTACGACTTACTGTTGGCATAGCCGAAACTGGCCATCTTGGTGTTGGCGACGTAGGTCTCGGTGCCGCCCCAGGCCAGCAGGAACGGGCGGAACTCCTTGGGCGACTTGAACAGCGCCGGGCCGTTGGCCTTTTCGCTCCAGCCGGTGATCCTGGTGTCACGCACAAACAACTGGCCGTCGTTGATCAGGAACGAACCGGCTTCCTGGGACAGGCGCAACTCCTGGGTCTTGCCGTCGATGTCGAGGATGCCCTTGCGCCCGACCACAATCGGCAGCTTGGCGAGGAACACCCCGGGCGACGTTTCGCTGAAGTACTGCTTGGGCACCTTGCCCAGCAGGTCCTTGAGGTTCATGTAGCCATCGTCGACAAAGATCGCCTGGGGAATGCCGTGCTGGCGCACCACCCATTCGGCCATCTTGTTGTCACCGCCGATAAAGTCCTTGAGGGCGTCTTCCTGCATCATGCGGCGCAGGCTGATCTTGCCCGGCTTGCTGCGCACGATCTTGCTTTCCATCGCGGCGGCGGTGTAGCCCGACAGGTCAGGCAGGGCGGGCTTGGCCATTTCCAGCGGCGCGGTCGGCGGGCTGGAAATAGTGTAGGTCTTGGCTTGTTGCAGCCCTTTGGCGATGGTCGGCGCCTTGACCTGCTGCGCGGTATCCGCGAAAGCAGTGGCGTTCGCCATCAGCATCGCGGCAACCAGCAAACGGTGAGGTTTCATAGCGCAGGCTCCCATCAGAATTTCCACACCACATCGACAAATGCGCGGTGCATGTAGGAATCGACTCCGCTGCCATAGGCATCACCCGGCTTGAATACGCCAGCACGGAACCGCACCAGCGCCGACGGCTCGTCGATGGACTGGCTGAGCCCGGCTGGCAACAGGCCTTTCTTGAAGTACTTGGTGACCACCAGGTCCATTTCCTGACCCAGGTCTTTCTTGCCATCGGCCAGCGGCAGCGAGGTGCTGGCGATAATGTCGCCGGCGGCGTCGGTGGTGTTGTCCACGGCTGCAATGCCATTGCTGGTGACCGGCTTGTTGCCGTCCACGCGCCAGAACTTGTGGTACACCAGGCTGGCGTCGTAGTCCTCGCGCAGCTGCCAGGACCCGAACAGGCTCATGGACTGCATGTTGTTCATCTCGCCGCGAAACGCTTCGCCGAAGCGATGCACGCGGGACTGGGTGCCGGTCCAGTTCGAACGGTTGCTTTGCAGGCCGTTCTGCTCGTACTCGGCGCTGGCGCGGGAGTAGGCCGCACCGACTTGCCACTGCGGATCGAGGCGCAGGCGCACGCCGATGTCGGTGGCCCAGCCGCTCAGGTTGTCGCTGCGCTTGGCTTGGTCGGGACTCGAACCGTCGGCTTTCAAGGCGTTGACCTTGTCGCGGTCGCCGCGCATGCCGGTGATGCTGGCCCAGTAGTTGACGGTGTTGGTGTTGCGCCAGTTGTAGGCGTCGCTATTGGCCTCGATGCCGAGCCAGGTCAGGTCGCCGTTTTCACGCTTGTCCAGGGAGTCGGTAGCGACGCCCGGTTCCGGGTAGTCGAGCTTGCCGTTGTCATGGGTGTGATGGCCGCGCAGGCCGATCCACTGGCCGGGGGTCCACTGGTAGGCGGCGTCGGCGTAGAGGTGCTGGCGGTCTTTGTCGACCGGGGCGAGTTCCTTGAGGTCGGTGCGGTATTCGCTGAAGCGTTCGGCGACGCCGACATTGGCCTTGAGCAGGGTGGTGTCGAAGGTCCAGTTCAGGGCTTCGATGTTGGTGTCGCGCCATTGGCCGTCGTCATTGCGCAGGCGCTGGCGACCGAGCTTGAGGATCTCGCCGGGGTAGGGCGTGAAGCCGCTGTAGCCGACCCAGAACTCGCGCAACGCCAGGAAGTTTTTCTTGGTCTTGCGGTCGTCGTTGCTGGTTTGCTGGTTCTCGTCATCGGAGGACTGTTGCAGGGTGTCGGTCTCGATGATGTCGCTGGAAGCCACGGCCTGGCCCATGGCGTAGGCGCTCCAGGCGCCGCTTTCGCCGTAGATCCACGGGCGTACGTCGAGGCCGATGCCGTTGACGTCGCCGCCTTTTTGCGTGCCCAGGTCTCGGTCGTCTTCGGACTGGCCGGTGATTTTCACTTCCAGGCCGAAGTTCTTCGCTTCGGTCAGCGCGGCCAGGGTCGGGCACGACCACAGCAGGGCGAAGGTCAGGCCGATACCGGCCTTGACGAATGGGTTGAGCTTCATAGGGATTCCTCGCCGTCGTCTTCTTCCAGGGCGTGCAGTTGCAACGTGCTCTGGGCCAGGGTGCCGCGGGCGGCCAGTTCCTGTTGCACCAGGCGTTGGCCTTGGGCGCGTTGCTCCGGTGTCAGCGGGGCTTCGAGCTGGGTGGCCAGGTCATTGGCTTGCGGGGTGTCCTGGGCTTTGGCCAATTGGCTGAAGACGTAGGCGTTCAATGGGTCGGGCTTGGTGCCCTTGCCTTGGGAAAACAGTTGGGCGATGGCGAAGTCGGCACTGTTCTGGCCGTTGCGCGCAGCGGTCAGCAGGTGGTCCAGGGCTTTTTGCGAGTAGACCTGGCCGAGGTAGCCACGGCGGTAGATCTGGCCGAGGTAGTAGTCGGCGGCGACTTCCTTGCCCTGGGCTTTCTGGAAGTGTGCTTCGGCCGCCTTGGCATCGGCCGGTACCCACTTGCCGTCGTAGTAGAGCTTGCCCAGCAACAGCTCGGCGCGCGGCTGGTCGGCGGCGCGGCCGTTGTCCAGGTATTTCATCATCTGGTCGACGTCGCCCAGTTCGGGGAAGTCGTAGAGCAATTGCGCCAGGCTGACCCAGGATGCCGGGTAGCCAGGGGCGATTTTTTCCAGCAGGGCCTGGGCGGTTTTTGCGTCCGGGGTGCCAATGCTGGCATCGCCGAGCACACGGGCGACGCTGTCGACGCGCTGGGCGGTGACGCTGCCACGGCTGTAGCCGGCTTCCATTTGCTTGAGCAGTTCAGCCTGTTTTTCCGGCGCGGCTTGTTTCTGGTAGACCGTGGCCAGCTCGACGTAGCAGATGTCGGTGCTATTCAGCGCGGCTTTGCAGATGCGTTCCACGTCGTCCAGATGCTGGTCGTAAGTGCCTTGGGTGCGATACAGCAGCACCTGGGCCAGACCGGCTTCCGGGTAACCGGCGGCCTGCCATTGGCTGATCTGCTGCTGGGCATTCACGTTGGGGAAGCTGTGCGGGTATTGCAGGTACAGCATCGCCAGCGGGATCAGGGTGTTGCCTTCGCCATTGGCAAAGGCTTTTTTCAGCAGGCCTTCGGCTTCTTGGTGTTCGGCTTCGGTGCTGCCGGGCTTGGCCACCAGCAGGCGACCGAGGCGGGCCTGGGCGCGGGGCGAGGTGTCCGCTGCCGCACGGTAGGTGGCTTCGGCCTGTTTGATCTGCGCCGGGTCGCGGGTGCCGACCTGGATGTCGGCCAGGCCGACCTGGGCCTCGCTGTAACCCAGGTCTGCCAGTTGCTGGTAATTCTGCTGCGCGGTGACGGTGTCGCCACGCTTGAGCGCTTCATTGGCCAGGCGTTGGTCGGGCAGGCCGGCGCAACCGGCGAGGCTCACCGCAAGTGTCAAGGTGCACAGAGAACCCATGTGGGAGCGGGCTTGCTCGCGAAGGGGCCTTGTCAGTTGATACATGTGCTGGCTGACACACTGCTTTCGCGAGCAAGCCCGCTCCCACAGGGACCGCGGTGTTTGTATTGGAGTCATCACAGGCATGTCCTCTGCTTACAGACCGTTGGCCATGGCTTTGTCGATCAGCCAGTTCAGCGAAGGGCCGCGGTCGCTGGTCACTTCCACCGGGCGGCCGGCGTAGGTGCTGTCCAGCGGGGCGTCAGGCTTGATCTGCACGCGGATGTCGGAGGACAGGTCGGCGCTGTTCAGGCTGGTGCTGCTGACGATGGTGCCGGTGCGGGTCTGTTCTTCGTCGGCGACCTGGAAGCTCACCGGCGTACCTGGACGCACGTCGGCGAACTGGCGATAGGTGAAGCGTGCTTCCACATTGGCCTGGCTGCCGCGAGGCACCAGTTGGAAGATCACGTCGCCTTTGTTGGCGTACTGGCCGTCAGCGACCATTTGCTGGGCGACCACGCAGTCGCACGGCGAGGTCAGGGTGCCGGTCATTTGCTTGCCGAACAGTTCTTCAACCTTGGCCGGTTGCAGTTGGTCTTCGTCCAGGTGGCCCTTGAGCACATCCAGCATGCTGGTGCTGAACGTCGCCAGTGGCGCGCCCTTGGCGGCGACCGCGTCACCTTTGAGCAGACTTTGCACGGTGCCGTCGCGGGGCATGGTCACGTTCATGCCGGGCACGCTGACCAGGCCGGCCTGGGCGTGGCTGACGAAGTACATGCCGTATACCGACTTGAACACGAAACCAAACGCGGCGAGGCCGACGATGAAGATGCCCGCGCTGAATACCACGGCGCGCAGGCGACCGAACGCGGTCATGCCGCTGCCGCTGTCCTTGACCTTGCGCGCCTTGGTGAAGTTATCGCGTTGCAGGGTCGCCAGCACGTCGCCCATGGTCACGATGTCACCGGACAGGTGCGAGGTGATCAGATGGCGCAGGGTGGAAATATCCTGGGCGTCGAGGTTCTGGAACTGGCAACCGGTGCGGCCGGTCTGGCGGTCGTAGGAGCGGATCTGCAGTTCCACGTCCATGGCCAGGCCGAGGTTATCGATGACGAATTGCAGGCGGCCCTTGTGCACTTCGCCGACGGTCAACGGCTGGGTGGCGGTGAACGCCAGGCCGCCGGCGGACAGGTCGATCACCCGTGCTTCGGTCTGGGTGCGGTCGGTGTTGAAGAAGCGCAGCTTGGCCGGAATTTTTACCCGGGCATGTTGGCGCTGGGCTTCGGATTCGTGGACAACATTGGCATTTACTTGGCTGTTCATCAGGGCAATTTCCTAGAGTTAATTCAGGCTTGGCAGGGTCAGACCATCATCAGCAACACGGCGACGAAAATGCTGCCGGCGGAGAAGGTCATGGTCCGAGACGACCAGGTGTTGAACCAACGTTGAAAGCTGGCCAAATCGCGGGTCAGTTTGGTGTCCTGGCGGGTCCAGGACTGTTGATCAAGGCGGAAGAACACGTAGATCTTCACCAGCGCGCCCATGATCTGGTTGTAATAGAGAATCACCGGGTACGCCGGGCCGATCGTGTGGCCGGAGCACGACAGCAGCAGGGTGAGAATCAGGCGCGTGATGCCGATCCACAGCAGGTACGCAAGGATGAAGGCGCCGCCGTATTTGAAGGTGGCGATGATTGCCACGGTCAGGCCGAGCAGGGAGGTCCACATCGACACGCGCTGGTCGAACAGCACCACGCTGGTGAACAGGCCCAGGCGTCGCACACCCAGGCCGAGGGCGCGGGAGTTCTGGCGCAGGTTGTTGCCGTACCAGCGGAACATCAGCTTGCGGCTGGCCTTGATAAAGCTCTTTTCCGGCGGGTGTTCCACGGTGTTGATCGCGGCGTCCGGCACGTAGAAGGTGTCGTAGCCCAGGCGCATCAGGCTGAACCAGCTGGACTTGTCGTCGCCGGTGAGGAACTTGAAGCGGCCCAGGCGCCAGTGCTGCAGCGAGTCGCTTTCGACGTCGGCGATGAAGCCCGGGTCGGTCACCACGCTGGCGCGGAACACCGACATACGCCCGGTCATGGTCAGCACGCGCTTGGACAGGGCCATGGAGCACATGTTGATGTGGCGCTGGGCGAAGCGCAGCTTGTGCCACTCGCTCATGATGTAGCCGCCGCGCACTTCGCAGAATTCGTTGGTGGTCAGGCCGCCGACGTTGCCGAACAACTGGAACCACGGCACGGTCTTGCGCACGACACCTTCGGCCAGCACGGTGTCGCCATCGATCACGGCGACCACGGCGCGGTCATCCGGCAGGTGGCGGGAGATCGCCCGGAAGCCGAAGGCCAGGCCGTCGCGCTTGCCGGTACCGGCGATGCGCACGAAGTCGAGCTTCACGTGGTCCGGCGGGTTCATGCGTTCCCACAGGCTTTTCACCAGCAGCTCATCGGACATTTCTACCAGCGAGCAGACCACGGTGGTGGGGAAGCCGCATTCGATGGCTTCGCGGATCACCGAGCTGTAGACCTGCGCGGTGGTCAGCGCGTCGATACGGAAACTGGTGACCATCAGGAACACGTGGGACGGGTCGGCGGCCTTGCCCAGCTTGCGCACTTTGCGGCGCAGGTGCGGGTAGACCACGTACAAAAACAGCATGCCGCGAAAGAAATGCGTAGCACCCATCGAGTAGCGCCAGATGCCGACGGCGCCAATCAGGAAAATAAAATTCTTCGACTCCGAGTCGAACGTACTCGCCGGCAACAGCAGGGCGAGTCCCATCAGCAGGCTGAGAAAGAACAGCCAGCCGGCAGATTGCAGTAGGACGTGTTTTAACTTGGACATAAGCATCTTCCGAAGGTGAAGGAGGTTTCAGGCGGCGAGCGCTGGGGATGGAAACGCGCGCCGCCTGAAACTTGCCGTTGCTGTTACCAGCAGATGCCTTCGGTGCGGCCTGTGGTGCAGGTCGCATTTTTCATGAAGCCCACCAGGTCAATCACTTGCTTGCCGTGCGGTGCGTTCTGCGCCAGGGCGCGGAATTTTTCGTCACGGTTGCCGAGGATGATCACGTCGGAGTTGTTGATCACGTCATCGAAGTCCGAGTTGAGCAGAGACGACACGTGGGGGATCTTGCCTTCGATGTAGTCCTTGTTCGCACCGTGCACACGGGCGTACTCGACGTTGCTGTCGTAGATGCTCAGGTCGTAACCCTTGCCGATCAGCATTTCCGCCAGTTCTACCAGCGGGCTTTCACGCAGGTCGTCGGTACCGGCCTTGAAGCTCAGGCCCAGCAGCGCGACTTTGCGCTTGTCGTGGCCGGCAACGATGTCGAAGGCGTTCTGTACCTGGGATTCGTTGCTGCGCATCAGCGAGTTGAGCAGCGGCGCTTCCACGTCCAGGGAGCTGGCGCGGTAGGTGAGGGCACGTACGTCTTTTGGCAGGCACGAACCGCCGAAGGCGAAGCCTGGGCGCATGTAGTACTGGGACAGGTTGAGAGTCTTGTCCTGGCAGACCACTTCCATCACTTCGCGGCCATCGACGCCGACGGCCTTGGCGATGTTGCCGATCTCGTTGGCGAAGGTGACTTTGGTGGCGTGCCACACGTTGCAGGTGTACTTGATCATCTCGGCAACGGCGATGTCCTTGCGGATGATCGGCGCGTCGAGTTCTTCGTACAGCGACTGCAGGACATCGCCGGAGGCTTTGTCGAACTCGCCGATGACAGTCATCGGTGGCAGGTCGTAGTCGGCGATGGCGGTGGATTCACGCAGGAACTCCGGGTTGACCGCGACGCCGAAGTCGACGCCGGCTTTTTTGCCGGAGCAGTCTTCGAGGATCGGGATCACTACGTTCGCCACGGTGCCTGGCAACACGGTGCTGCGCACCACGACGGTGTGGCGGGTGGTCTTGTCGCGCAGGACAAAACCGATTTCGCGGCACACGGCTTCGATGTAGTCCAGTTCCAGGTCGCCGTTTTTCTTGCTTGGCGTACCGACGCAGATCATCGACAGGTCGGTATCGCGGATGGCGTCGGCGAAGTTGGTGGTGCCGCGCAGTCGGCCGGTTTGAATACCCTGGCTCAACAGTTCGCCCAGGCCCGGTTCAACGATGGGCGATTTGCCAGCGTTGATCAGGTCAATCTTGTCCTTGGAGATGTCTACGCCGACCACTTCGTGGCCACGGGCAGACAGGCAACCGGCACAGACTGCGCCGACGTAACCGAGACCAAATATGCTGATGCGCATCGCATTTACCTCTTTAATAATCATGCCAATAATTGGCCGGAGTTCATGTTTGCAAGCGTCACTGATGCCACGGAAGTTGGGCGAATAGACGCCGACTTACCGCGTACGGGCATGTTAATTAGTGAGTGACTAACTATTGCACTCAAGTTGTGCGCAACTTGGCCTTGTTATTGGGGCTTGCCCTCAAATGCAGCCGGCCTTCCTTGGGGGAAGGGTCCGACGCCAGTGCCGCAGGACCTTGATACAGGCCATAAGCCTTTAACTATCAAAGCCTTGGGTGTCATCACTGACACATTTGGGTAAGCGCTGCCTTGGCCTATAGGGGTTAGCAATTAATCCTTATCGCTGCCCTCAACTCATATCAGTTGATGATGTGACCCGTGAGTCAAAGTTGATGGGGCAACTTCGCTACTTCCTTGGATCGCCATGTAAGTCATCTCTTACAGAAACAGAGAATTTCGTTACCGGTGGTATGAGCCGTGGGTTTTGATGAAGTTCCAGCCCGCTCATCCTGTTTCCTGAAATTTCTTGAAATATGAGAAGAGATGGCACTAGTACTATATTGATAGCACTTGCTATTTGGGCCAATAGTTATAGGGAGTTGGTACGCGGGGATAGTTTTGTGCCACTAGTGTTTGAAAAAAGTGGTGCCACTACGAAAAAAAATGACGAATGTCGAGTGAAAGAATTGTTAGGAGTACGTCAAAATGTTTTTTGACGCCAAAAAAATGGCGATTCTAGATTTGAAATGCGATCAAAACTGTGGGAGCGGGCTTGCTCGCGAATGCGGTGGGTCAGATAAGAATTTATCGACTGACACGCCGTATTCGCGAGCAAGCCCGCTCCCACATTTGGATCTCATTGTCTGAAGCACACGGGTTTGGCTTTATTCCGGTGCGTGATCGCGCAGGAACACCAGCTTGTCCGGCTTGGACTGCTCGGCATTGAAGCGATAACCCTGCACATCAAACTCCTTGAGCCTGGCCGGGTCGTTGATGCGCTCTTCAATCACAAAGCGGCTCATCATGCCCCGGGCCTTCTTGGCGTAGAAGCTGATGATCTTGTACTGGCCGTTCTTGAAGTCCTTGAACTCGGTGTTGATGATCCGCGCATTCAGGGCCGTGCGCTTGACCGCCGAGAAGTACTCGTTGGACGCCAGGTTCAGCAGCACGTCGTCACCTTGCTCGGTCAGGGCTTCGTTCAGCCATTCGCTGATGCGCGTGCCCCAGAAGGCGTAGAGATCCTTGCCACGGGCGTTGGCCAGTTTGGTGCCCATCTCCAGGCGGTACGGCATCATCAGGTCCAGGGGGCGCAGCAGGCCGTAGAGGCCCGAGAGCATGCGCAAGTGGTCCTGGGCGTAGCTGAAGTCGGCATCGCTGAAGGTCTCGGCGTTGAGGCCGGTGTACACATCACCCTTGAAGGCCAATAGCGCCTGCTTGGCGTTGGCGGGGGTGAAGGCGGGATTCCAGCTGCCGAAGCGCGCCGCGTTGAGGCCGCCGATCTTGTCGGACACGTGCATCAGTTCGCTGATCTGTGCCGGGCTCATTTCGCGCAGTTGCTCGATCAGCTCCTGGGAGTGATCCAGGTACTGCGGCTGGGTAAAGCGCTGGGTGGCGGGCGCGGTCTCGAAATCGAGGGTCTTGGCGGGTGAAATCACCGTCAGCATGAAGTCGTCTCCTTAAATCGTGCCGCGATTCTAGGGGCTGGGGCGTTTTGACTCCACCTATGATGGCGATAGGCATGATCCGCTATGATGGGCGGTAACTCTGCAAAGGAAGACCCTGCGTGCGAATAGCGCTTTTATTGTCGGCCTGCCTGCTCTGCCTGAACGCCCAGGCCGCGCCGGTGGATGTGGCCAGCCTGGACCGTGGCACCTGGCCCGAAAAGCTCAGCAGCCCGGCGCTGTTCGATGTGGCCTCGCGTGCGGAAATCCTCATGTTTGCCCATGGCCTGTTGGCCAGCGAAGCCCTGGACGAAGCGGCGCTCAAGCAGCGCCTGGGCTTGAAGATCATCAACCTGGCCGCCATCGACGACTTGCGTCGCCAGCTCTGGCAGCGCCTGTTGGAGAACTACCTGGTCGCCCAGAAAAGCTGCGAAGAGGACGCCTCGTTTTGTTACTTGGTAGAGAACATGGACGATCTGCGCGAGCAGGCGGGCAAGCTCGAGGTCAGTGAAAACTCCTTCTATATAGGCTGGGCGAACCCCAGCCACGTTTTCCACGAACGCTACCTGGACGAGCTGCTGCGCAAGGCTGCGCTGTTCCCGCAGATCAGCAGTGAAGTTGCGCGGTTTGGCGATCACGAGCGTAATGGCGATGAATTCAACGACCGCCTGTTCCTGCTGACCTTCGACGGCGGCCCCGCGCCCGTCAGCGGTAATACCGACTGGCTTACCGACTACCTGCGCAAGCAGAAGCTGAACGCCACCTTCTTTGTCCTTGGCAGCAGCCTGCAAACCCGCGTGGAGCGCAGTTCTGCCAGTGATGTGCAGACGTTGTACCAGGGCCAGTGCGTGGGCACCCAGGGTTGGCAGTATCGGTCCCACAGCCACTGGGTCGACTGGCAAAGCTCGATCACCCGCAGCGCGTCGCTGGCGCAGAACCTGATGCCGGAAAACTATGTGCCGCTGTTCCGCCCGCCCTACGGCCAGCGCCGCGCCGACAGTCAGGGGTTTTTCCAGTCCCAGGGTTTGCAGGTGGCGTTGTGGGACATCGATTCCCAGGACGAACCGGGCAAGCTCAAGGCCGAAGAGTCGGCGCAACGGGTGCTGACGCTGATGCTGTTGTGGCGCAAAGGTGTGATCGTGTTTCACGACACTCAGGACAAGGCGCGGGTTGCGTTACCCCTGCTGATGCAGGCGACGGCACAGAGTGGCCTGGGTTGGCAGGACTGCCGCGAGGCGTTTCGCTGAAGAGCCCGGCCCTGTTGGGCGCGGGGCGTTTTTGGGGTGATTTTGTGCGGCAAATCGTTGCAGGTTGACTTCCGACTTTAACGGGGTGCATGGCACTCGGCTAGTGCTATTCGTCATCCTGAAAAATAAACTTCAAAAAAACGTCAAAGTGCTTTTTTCTGTCACAGGTTTTGCGGTATTACGAAGTCAGATCGCCGAAACCTGCAGCACAGGTGGCGTCTTTCAAGACTCCTCATGTGGGCATGCACTTGACGTCCCTCAGGTGCATTCGGTGGTCGAATCGAGGCGCAGCACCGCTTAGGTATTGCGTCGACTGGCTCCCACAAAAGGTGACCGAGTATGGATGATCACGGACGCACCCCTTCTTCCGACCAGCCAATCCTTTATGTGCTTGATACCAACGTATTGATCCACGATCCAAACGCACTGCTCAACTTTGAAGAACACCACGTCGCCATCCCGATGATCGTGCTTGAGGAACTCGACAAACTCAAAAGCGGGCACCACAGCGTTGCGGCCGAATGCCGCCAGGCCATTCGCCTGATCGACAAGACCTTGGGCGAGGCCTCTCCTGAGGACGTTGAAGTCGGCGTGCCGATCCAGCGCGGCAAGAGCGGGCCCAAGGGCTTGCTGTCGATCCTGATGAGCAAGGGCCGCGAACCCAACAGCCTGCTGCCGGAAAACCTCAACGACAACAAGATCATCAACCAATTGATCGACCTGCACGCGCGTGACAAGGACCTGCGCGTGGTGCTGGTGACCAAAGACATCAACATGCGCCTCAAGGCCCGTGCGTGTGGGATCGCGGCCGAGGACTACAGCACCGACCAACTGGTCGACGACGTATCGATGCTGTCCCGTGGTTATCACATGATGACCGGTTCGTTCTGGGACCGCGTCAGCAAGGTTGAAACCCGCCAGGACCATGGCCGCACCTGGCACCAGGTGCAACTGATCGACAACCTGCCGGCCGTGCATATCAATGAATTCATCGTCGACGAACAGGGCTTTGTGGGCTGGATCAAAGAGATCCAGGTCGACAAGCTGCTGATTCTCGACCTGCATCAGGAACCCCTGTTGCACCAGGAAGCCTGGGGCCTGAAACCGCGTGACATCTACCAGAGCCTGGCGCTGTACGCGCTGCTCGACCCGGACATCCACCTGGTCAACCTGACGGGCGCCGCCGGTTCCGGCAAAACCATTCTCGCCCTGGCCGCCGCCATCGAGCAGACCATGGTGACCAAGCGCTATCGCCGCATCATCGCCACCCGCAGCGTGCAGGGCCTGGATCAGGAAATCGGTTTCCTGCCGGGCACCGAAGCGGAAAAAATGGAGCCGTGGCTGGGGGCGATCACCGACAACCTCGAAGCCTTGCACATGGATGACGAAAACACCCATGGCAGCGTCGACTACATCCTCAGCAAAGTGCCGTTGCAGTTCAAATCCCTCAACTACATCCGGGGTCGCAGCTTCCAGCAAAGCCTGATCTTGATCGATGAATGCCAGAACCTCACGCCGCACCAGATGAAAACCATCATCACCCGTGCCGGCGCCGGTTCCAAAGTGGTGTGCCTGGGCAACCTGGCACAGATCGACACTCCTTACCTGTCCGCGACCAGCTCCGGGCTGACCTACCTGACGGAACGCTTCAAGGACTTCCCGAACGGCGTGCATATTGCGCTGCAAGGGGTTCCACGCTCGATTCTGGCTGAATACGCCGAGTCGCATCTCTGAGGAGGAAGCTTTAAGCTGCAAGCCGCAAGCTGCAAGTGGATCGAGTGACTTTTCACTTGCAGCTTGGAGCTTGTAGCTTTTTTTCTGCCTCAAGGAGGCCCCGTGCTGACTCATCTCGATTCCCAAGGTCGCGCCCACATGGTCGACGTTACCGACAAGTCCGTGACGTTCCGTGAAGCGGTGGCCGAAGCCCGGGTGCGCATGCTGCCCGAGACCCTGCAAATGATTGTCGACGGCGCCCATCCCAAGGGCGACGTGTTTGCCGTGGCCCGCATCGCCGGGATCCAGGCGGCGAAAAAAACCAGTGATCTGATCCCGTTGTGCCACCCGCTGATGTTGACGGGCGTCAAGGTCGAACTGAGCGCCGACGGCGCAGACTCGGTGCACATCCTGGCGCGCTGCAAACTCTCCGGCCAGACCGGCGTGGAGATGGAAGCCCTCACCGCCGCCAGCGTCGCGGCCCTGACCATCTACGACATGTGCAAGGCCGTGGACCGTGGCATGACCATCGAAAGCATTCGCCTGCTGGAAAAGCTGGGCGGCAAGAGCGGGCATTTCAAGGCGGACCAGGCATGAGCATCAACGTATTGTTTTTTGCGCGTTACAGCGAAGTGATTGGCTTGGACTCGCTGGAAATGGAAGGCGAGTTCGCCACTGTCGACGCGGTGCGTTTGGCGTTGGCCGCCGATCCAGGTTTTGACGTGCTCAACGAAACCAGCCTGATGTGTGCGCGCAACGAGGAACTGTGTGGCCTCGACGAGCCGTTGAAGGCTGGCGATGAGGTTGCGTTCTTTCCGCCGGTGACCGGAGGCTGAGCATGGCCATTCGAGTGCAGGTCCAGGCGTTCGATCCGGGCGCCGAGGTCAACGCCATGCATGCGGCCAACGTGGGCGTAGGTGCGGTGGTGAGTTTTGTCGGCTACGTGCGCGACTTCAACGACGGTCTGGAGGTGGCGGGGATGTTCCTGGAGCACTACCCCGGCATGACCGAGAAAGCTCTGGCCAAGATCGCCGTGGAGGCCGAGCACCGCTGGCCGTTGCTCAAGTTGGAAGTGTTGCACCGCGTCGGCGCGTTGGAGCCGGGAGAGCCGATTGTGTTCGTGGCGGCCGCGAGCGCGCATCGCCAGGCGGCGTTTGATGCCTGTGCGTTTGTGATGGATTACTTGAAGACGCGGGCGCCGTTCTGGAAGAAGGAAAATACCAGTGAGGGGCCGCGCTGGGTGGAAGGGCGCAGTAGCGATCACGCCGCCGCGGACCGCTGGAAATAGCGGGTCGAACACAAAACCCAATGTGGGAGCGGGCTTGCTCGCGAATGCGGAGTGTCAGTCGATACATGCATGACTGATACACCGCATTCGCGAGCAAGCCCGCTCCCACATTTTTTTACCGCATTTCAGCTTTAAGCAGGGCGTTTGCGTTCTACCGGGCGCAACAAATGCGTCGGCGGCGTCTCGCAACTGATCTTGCGGCCCAGCAGTGCCTCGATCGACGGCAACTGATACGAGTCATCTTCCCCGGCAAAACTGATCGACACACCCGCAGCCCCCGCACGGCCAGTACGACCAATACGGTGCACATAGTCATCCGGCACTTCCGGCAGGGTGAAGTTGATCACGTGGCTGATGCCATCAATGTGAATCCCACGGCCGGCCACGTCGGTGGCCACCAGCACGCGGATCTTGCCTTCGCGGAAACCTTCCAGGGTCTTGATGCGCTTGTGCTGCGGCACGTCACCGGACAGTTGCGCGGCGTTGACACCATCCCGCACCAGGCGCTCTTCGATGCGGCGCACTTCGTCCTTGCGGTTGGCGAACACCATCACGCGCTCCCACCCGTTGTCGTTGACCAGGTTGTAGAGCAGCTTGTACTTGTCGGCACCGGCCACGGCGTAGATGTGTTGCTCGACGTTTTCGCTGGCGACGTTTTCCGCTTCGATCTCGACGATGGACGGCTCGGTGGTCCACTGCTTGGCGAGGTTCATCACGTCTTCGGTGAAGGTCGCGGAGAACAGCAGGGTCTGGCGCTCGGATTTCGGCGGGGTCTGGCGAATGATCTGGCGTACTTGCGGGATAAAGCCCATGTCGAGCATGCGGTCGGCTTCGTCCAGCACCATCACTTCGACCATGTCCAGGTGCACGTCGCCGCGCTGGTTGAAGTCCAGCAGGCGGCCGGGGGTGGCGACCAGGATGTCGCAGTGACGGGCTTCGAGGTGCTTGAGCTGCTTGTCGAAGTCCATGCCACCGACGAACGTCATGACGTTGAGACCGGTGTACTTGGTCAGGTCGGCGGCGTCCTTGGCGATCTGCACCACCAGCTCGCGGGTCGGGGCGATGATCAGCGCGCGCGGTTCACCCATGTAGCGCTCTTTCGGCGGCGGCGTCTGCAGCAGCTGGGTGATGATCGAGATCAGGAACGCGGCGGTCTTGCCGGTGCCGGTCTGGGCGCGGCCGATGGCGTCTTTGCCCGCCAGGGTGAAGCCCAGCACCTGTGCCTGGATCGGCGTGCAGTACGGGAAACCCAGGTCCTGGATGGCGTGCATCAGTTCCGGGGCGAGTTTGAAGTCGTGGAAGCGGGTCTTGCCTTCCTGGGGTTCGACGACGAAGTCTTCGAGTTTCCAGGGAATGACCGGCGGCTTGGGCGCGCGTTCGCGGCGAGGCTTGGGGGCCGGTGCCGCTTCTTTAGCCGGTTCAGGCGTGGTCACCGTAGGCGTCGTCGGCTGGGCGACAGGCGCAGGCCGCTCTGGCTGTTTACCGTCATTGCGGCTGCCGGCAGTCGGGACAGGAGCACTGGGAACAGGCGCGAGCGGCTCGGCCTCGCTTTTGCCGAACATCTTCTTGAGTGCTTCGAGCACGGTGATCTCATTAATTGGTTAAGGAATGTACGCCGGCCAGTGTAATGCAAGAAACGGGCGCGGCGTAGTGCGTCTGTCATACGGCTACATAAACGCCGGGTTTCAACCCAGGCGGGCGGTCAGCCAGGTGCCGATGTCACGGATCTCTTCGGGTAACACTTCGTGGCCCATTGGGTATTCCTGCCATGTCACGGTGACACCACGGGTCTTCAAATGCTCGTAGGCGCTACGCCCCATGGCGTTCTGTACCACGTCGTCGTACTGGCCGTGCAGGCACAGGGCTGGAATACGTTGCTGGCTGGCGGACAATTCCAGCTCGTCGCTGAAGGTCGGCGCGTACGTGGAGAGGGCGATCACACCACCCAGGGCTCCCTGCCATTTGGTAAACGCGGTGTGGAAAACCACTGCGCCGCCCTGGGAAAAACCGGCGAGGAAAATCCGCGAGGCGTCTATTCCGCTGCTTTTTTGCTCCTTGATCAAATCGGTGACCATCCGGGCCGACTCTTCCAGTTCTTCCAGGCTGATCGAACGGGCCGGGCTCATGGCCTTGATGTCGTACCAACTGGGCATCTCGTAGCCACCGTTGATGGTGACAGGGCGGGTCGGCGCCTGGGGCAAAACGAAACGGGTGGTCGGCAGGTTTTCTTGCAGTGCTTCGGCCACCGGCAGGAAGTCGTAGCGATCGGCACCCAGGCCATGCAACCAGATTACGCAGGCGTCTGCGGGCTTGGCGGGCTGAAGAATCAAGGGGTCGGTCATGTCTGCTCCATATATGTGCGCGCGCTCCGATTGGGTGCGACGGAACGGTGCGCGACAGGTTGATCTGTTAAGAGAATGTCGCAAGGTTGAATCTTTTTCTATTGACCGTGGGCTGAAACGACTCAGCGAGCAGTCTGGTACGGCGCTTGCTATGGAGAAACCGATGTCAGGTCTCTCCCCTGGCGGTAACACTATCAGTGACAACCGCCTCTGGGATAGCAACTGGACTTACAGCGACAGCCTCATGCCGTTTGACCCCAAAAAAAGCCAACACGGGTCGATGTCGCCTCAAAAGGGTGCGGTGGGGTTCGAGCTCCGACACAACAAGAGCAACTGGAGGTTTGAATGAAGGTATTGAAATCCACCCTGGCCATCGTGACTGCGGCGGCCGTATTGGGTGTCAGTGGTTTCGCCCAAGCCGGCGCCACCCTGGATGCCGTGCAGAAGAAAGGCTTTGTGCAATGTGGCGTGAGTGACGGCCTGCCGGGTTTCTCGGTGCCGGATGCCAGCGGCAAGATCCTCGGGATCGACGCTGACGTGTGCCGTGCTGTTGCCGCTGCCGTGTTCGGCGATGCGACCAAGGTCAAATTCAGCCAGTTGAACGCCAAGGAGCGTTTCACCGCGCTTCAGTCCGGCGAAGTCGACATCCTGTCCCGCAACACCACCATGACCAGCTCCCGTGACGCCGGTATGGGCCTGAAATTCCCGGGCTTCATCACCTACTACGATGGCATCGGCTTCCTGGTAAACAACAAGCTGGGCGTGAAGAGCGCCAAGGAACTGGACGGTGCAACCATCTGCATCCAGGCCGGTACCACCACCGAGCTGAACGTTTCCGACTACTTCCGTGGCAACGGCCTGAAATACACCCCGATCACCTTCGACACCTCCGATGAAAGCGCCAAGTCGCTGGAATCCGGGCGTTGCGACGTGCTGACCTCGGACAAGTCCCAACTGTTCGCCCAGCGCAGCAAGCTGGCCTCGCCGAAGGACTACGTGGTTCTGCCGGAAACCATTTCCAAAGAACCGCTGGGCCCGGTCGTGCGTAACGGCGACGACGAGTGGCTGGCCATCGTGCGCTGGGTTGGCTACGCCATGCTCAACGCTGAAGAAGCCGGTATCACTTCGAAAAACGTTGAAGCTGAAGCCAAGTCCACCAAGAACCCGGACGTCGCGCGTCTGCTCGGTGCTGACGGCGAATACGGCAAAGACCTGAAAGTGAAGAAAGACTGGGTTGTACAGATCGTCAAGCAGGTCGGTAACTACGGTGAAGTGTTCGAGCGCAACCTGGGCAAGAGCACCCCGCTGGAAATCGACCGTGGCCTGAACGCGCTGTGGAACAACGGCGGCATTCAATACGCACCACCTGTGCGCTGATCGCTGATGGTTCTGTCACCCGGTGGGCCAACCGCCGGGTGATGTTCTGTTCCATTATTTCCGGGGCACTTCATGCAAAATCAAATCGGCGCACCAAAGCAGAAGCTCAGCTTCAGCGATCCCAAAGTGCGTGCGTGGCTCTTCCAGATCATCACGATTGTGGCGGTGGTCTCGCTGGGCTGGTACCTCTTCAACAATACCCAGACCAACCTTCAGCACCGGGGCATTACCTCGGGTTTCGACTTTCTTGAACGCAGTGCCGGCTTCGGCATCGCGCAGCACTTGATCGATTACACCGAATCGGACAGCTATGCCCGGGTCTTTGTGATCGGCCTGCTCAACACCCTGCTGGTCACCGTGATCGGCGTGATCCTGGCGACCCTGCTCGGTTTCATCATCGGCGTGGCGCGTCTGTCGCCGAACTGGATGATCAACAAGCTGGCGACCGTGTATGTGGAAGTGTTCCGCAACATCCCGCCACTGCTGCAAATCCTGTTCTGGTACTTCGCGGTGTTCCTGACCATGCCGGGGCCGCGCAACAGTCATAACTTCGGCGATACCTTCTTTGTCAGCAGCCGTGGCCTGAATATGCCGGCAGCGATTGCCGCCGACGGTTTCTGGCCGTTTGTGGTGAGCATCGTGGTTGCCATCGTGGCCATCGTGCTGATGACGCGTTGGGCCAACAAGCGCTTTGAAGCGACCGGCGAACCGTTCCACAAATTCTGGGCGGGCCTGGCGCTGTTCATCGTGATCCCGGCGTTGTGCGCGTTGATCTTCGGTGCGCCGCTGCACTGGGAAATGCCGAAGTTGCAGGGCTTCAACTTTGTCGGCGGCTGGGTCCTGATTCCCGAACTGCTGGCGTTGACCCTGGCGCTGACTGTCTACACCGCGGCGTTTATCGCCGAGATCGTGCGTTCGGGCATCAAGTCCGTCAGCCACGGCCAGACCGAAGCCGCGCGCTCCCTGGGCCTGCGCCCCGGGCCGACGCTGCGCAAAGTCATCATCCCGCAGGCCCTGCGGGTGATCATTCCGCCGCTGACCAGCCAATACCTGAACCTGGCGAAGAACTCGTCGCTGGCCGCCGGTATCGGTTACCCGGAAATGGTCTCGCTGTTTGCCGGCACGGTGCTCAACCAGACCGGCCAGGCCATCGAAGTCATTGCCATCACCATGAGCGTGTACCTGGCGATCAGCATCAGCATTTCCCTGCTGATGAACTGGTACAACAAGCGCATTGCGCTGATCGAGCGGTGAGGAAACCTGCATGAGTACGCATACTTTCAAACCTGATATGCCGCCGCCGAGCAAAGTCTTCGGCCCGGTGGCATGGATGCGCGCCAATCTGTTTTCCAGTTGGCTCAACACCCTGCTGACGTTGCTGGCGTTCTACCTGGTCTACCTGGTGGTGCCGCCGATCCTGCACTGGGCAATCCTCGACGCCAACTGGGTTGGCACCACCCGTGCCGATTGCACCAAGGAAGGCGCGTGCTGGGTGTTCATCCAGCAGCGCTTCGGGCAGTTCATGTACGGCTACTACCCCGGCGACCTGCGCTGGCGCGTGGACCTGACCGTGTGGCTGGCCATCGTCGGCGTGGCGCCGTTGTTCATCTCGCGCTTTGCGCGCAAGGCGGTCTATGGCCTGGGCTTCCTGGTGCTGTACCCGATCATTGCCTACTTCCTGTTGCACGGTGGCATCTTCGGCCTGACCAACGTGGCGACCAGCCAATGGGGCGGCCTGATGCTGACCCTGGTGATCGCCACCGTCGGTATCGCCGGCGCGTTGCCGCTGGGGATTGTGCTGGCGCTGGGGCGGCGTTCGAACATGCCGGCGATTCGTGTGGTCTGCGTGACCTTCATCGAATTCTGGCGCGGCGTGCCGTTGATCACTGTGCTGTTCATGTCTTCGGTGATGCTGCCGTTGTTCCTGCCTGAAGGCATGGGCATCGACAAACTGCTGCGGGCGTTGATCGGCGTGATCCTGTTCCAGTCGGCCTACGTGGCCGAAGTGGTGCGCGGTGGCTTGCAGGCGATTCCCAAGGGCCAATACGAAGCGGCCGCGGCGATGGGCCTGGGGTACTGGCGCAGCATGGGCCTGGTGATTCTGCCGCAAGCCCTGAAGCTGGTGATTCCCGGCATCGTCAATACGTTTATCGCGCTGTTCAAGGACACTAGCCTGGTGATCATCATCGGCCTGTTCGACCTGCTCAACAGCGTCAAGCAAGCCGCCGCCGACCCGAAATGGTTGGGCATGGCGACCGAAGGCTACGTGTTCGCAGCCCTGGTGTTCTGGATTTTCTGTTTTGGTATGTCGCGCTATTCCATTCATTTGGAACACAAGCTCGACACAGGCCACAAGCGTTAGGAGTTGATGTTATGAGCGAAGCGATCAAACAGCCTGTGAGCCCTGAAGGCATTATTCAGATGCAGGGCGTCAACAAGTGGTACGGCCAGTTCCACGTGTTGAAAGACATCAACCTCAACGTCAAGCAGGGCGAGCGTATCGTGCTGTGCGGCCCGTCGGGTTCGGGCAAGTCCACCACCATCCGCTGCCTCAACCGTCTGGAAGAACACCAGCAAGGCCGCATCGTGGTCGATGGCGTGGAACTGACCAACGACCTCAAGCAGATCGAAGCGATCCGCCGTGAAGTCGGCATGGTGTTCCAGCACTTCAACCTGTTCCCGCACCTGACCATCCTGCAGAACTGCACGCTGGCGCCGATGTGGGTGCGCAAGATGCCCAAGCGCAAGGCCGAAGAAATTGCCATGCACTACCTGGAGCGCGTGCGCATCCCGGAGCAGGCCCACAAGTTCCCGGGCCAGCTGTCTGGCGGCCAGCAACAGCGCGTGGCGATCGCCCGTGCGTTGTGCATGAAACCGAAAATCATGCTGTTCGATGAGCCGACTTCGGCACTCGACCCGGAAATGGTGAAAGAGGTGCTGGACACCATGATCGGCCTGGCCGAAGACGGCATGACCATGTTGTGCGTAACCCACGAAATGGGCTTTGCACGCACCGTGGCCAACCGCGTGATCTTCATGGACAAGGGCGAGATCGTCGAACAGGCGGCGCCGAATGACTTCTTCGACAACCCGCAGAACGACCGGACCAAGCTGTTCTTGAGCCAGATCCTGCATTGATCGATGCTTGAACAAATAAACCCGGCCCGGCGCCGGGTTTATTTTTGCCTGCGGGTTGTCAGGAGGCTTGAGCCGCCAGCAGCGCAAGCCTCTTCATATCGTTCATAAGAACGCTAGTGCGTTGCTCTTGTAGGTGCGTCCGAATAGGCTGTGGGACTTTTCAATAGGTGATCAGGGCAAGCGCCCATCCCTCTGCCGGCAGTTGCTCAATGAACCCTGAACCCAAGCTTGAAGAACTGTTGATCGACGCCGAAGCCGACGACGAAGTGGTGCAACACAGCGTGCCGGTAGTGAGCCGCCCATGGCTGTTGCTGCTGGGCCTGGTGTTGGTGGCGCTGAACCTGCGCCCGGCGCTGTCGAGCATGGCGCCGCTGCTCAGCGAGGTTTCGGCCAGCCTCGGCTTGTCGGCGGCCAGGGCCGGTCTGCTGACCACCTTGCCGGTGTTGTGCCTGGGCTTGTTTGCGCCGATGGCACCGATCCTGGCCCGTCGCTTTGGCGCCGAGCGCGTGGTGTTGGGGATTTTGCTGACACTGGCCGCCGGCATCCTGCTGCGCAGTTCATTCGGCGAAGTCGGGCTGTTCGCCGGTAGCCTGATGGCCGGTGCCAGCATCGGCATTATCGGCGTGTTGCTGCCCGGTATCGTCAAGCGTGATTTCGCCAGACAGGCCGGGGCCATGACCGGCGTCTACACCATGGCGCTGTGCCTGGGTGCCGCGCTGGCGGCCGGCGCCGCGGTGCCGCTCAGCCAGCACTTTGGCGACAGCTGGAACATCGGTTTGGGTTTCTGGCTGCTGCCGGCGCTGGTGGCAGCGCTGGTCTGGTTGCCGCAGGTCGGGCACAAGCCTGGCGCCCATCAGGTGGCGTACCGCGTGAAAGGGTTGCTGCGCGACCCGCTGGCCTGGCAAGTGACCTTGTACATGGGCCTGCAATCGTCCCTGGCCTACATCGTGTTTGGCTGGTTGCCGTCGATTCTGATCGGCCGTGGCCTGAGTGCCACCGAGGCCGGGTTGGCGCTATCGGGTTCGATCATCGTGCAATTGATCAGCTCCCTCGCCGCGCCGTGGCTGGCCACGCGTGGCAAGGACCAGCGCCTGGCAATCGTGGTGGTGATGGTCCTGACCCTTGGCGGCCTGTTCGGCTGTCTGTATGCGCCGCTTGACGGCCTGTGGGGCTGGGCGATCCTGTTGGGCCTGGGCCAGGGCGGCACGTTCAGCCTGGCGCTGACCCTGATCGTGCTGCGCTCACGGGACTCCCATGTGGCGGCCAACCTGTCGAGCATGGCCCAGGGGTTCGGTTACACCCTGGCGTCCATGGGGCCGCTGGCGGTGGGCGTGTTGCATGACTGGACCGGCGGCTGGGGCGCCACGGGTTGGGTATTTGCCGTGATCGGCGTGGGCGCGATCGTCACCGGGTGCGGTGCCGGCCGCGCGCTGTACGTCGGGGTAACCAGCGAGAAGGTCTGATTACAGGTAAACCACCTCCAGCGTCGCGGAGCCGTCCATGGGCGTCTCCACACTCAGTTCAAGGTTCTGCTTGGCGTTGATCACTGCCTCCAGGGTCAGGGTGCTTGTCAGGTTCTGGATCGCCGAGGGCCCTGCGGTGCTGCCCGCCACATCGGTAAAGCCCAGCAAGCTGCGCGAACCGACGTCGATGGGATTGAGGTTGGACGTGCGCCACGCCAGGCCGCCGGTGGTGGACTCAGTGCCATAGGCCACGGGCAACGCGTCGGCCACGGTCTGCCTGGGGTCGAACTTCACCGAATACACGCCAATTTTGTTGCCTGCGCTGTCCAGCCCCAGGCCGTAGTAGATCTCGCTGTTGACGTGGGCGCTGCCGTCGCGGTTATCGCGCATGCGCAGGGCGTAGCGGCCTGGGGCATTGCAACTGACGGTCAAGGTCAGTGACTTGAGCGGCAGCCGCGTCCCCGTGGCCTGATTGAGGTCTTGTTGGGAGATCTTGCCGAAGTCGATCAGCCCGCCACCGGACAATACGGGGGTACACGCCATGGGCGTGATCAGGCCACCGACGGTCAGTTCGACGGTGGACGCGGCCTGGGCTGCTCCGATGCTGGCCAACCATGCACAGGTCGCCAGAGGGATCAGTAACGTTTTCATGATCGGTCTCCTACAAATAGTTCATGGACAGGGTGACGGAACCGTCGATGGGGATTTCTTCGGTCAACGGCAGCGTGTTACTCGGGGCGATGTTCGGGGAGATCAGTACAGCGGCCGTGAGTTGTTTCACCGGAGCCGGCACCATTGGGTTTCTGTTAAGGGAAAACGAGGACAGAAAGTAATGCGACAACATACTCGTCGGCGCCCAGGTGGATGGGCCGCTGGAGCCGATGGGGTACATACCGACGCCATCAGCCACGATCGAGCCGAGGTTCAGATGCATGTAGCCAAGCGCTACGCTCTCGTTGGCCATCCCCAGGCCGAATCGCGTCGTCCCCACTGCACCCGCGGAATCGAGGCGGTTGTCCCTGGGCTTCAGCGCCAGCAAGGTCAATGCCTCGCAGGTGATCGACAGTTGCAGGGTGTGCTCAGCCAACTTGGTGGGCTGATCGACATTCAGGTCTTTGGCGGCAATCTTGCCCAAGTCATATATCCCGCCGTTGGACAGGCTGGGCTCACAGGCGCTAGGGGTGATCAGGCCGCTGACACTCAGGTCGACGCTGGAGGCCGCGTGGGCCGGCGCCATGGTGGCCAGTCCTAGCGTGGTGATCAGGGTCATCAGAAAGGGTTTCATGGAGTGCTCCTATAGGTAGGTGATTTCGAGGGTGCCCGAACCATCGAGCCGTACCTCATTGCCCAAATCCAGCGAGCCCAGAGGCGCAATGACCGCTTCGAGGTTCAGCGTGGCGTTGAGGTTTTGAATGGCGGTGGGGCCACCCGTGCTGCCGGACGTGGCGCTGAAACCCAGGTAGCGATTGGCGCTGACCGCCGCGATGCGGCTGCTGGCACTGCTCCAGGGCAGGCCCGCGGTGGCGGAGTCGGTGCTGAACACCTGGGAGAAGCTGTCGGCGATGATGTGTGTCGGATCGAACAGCAACCGATAGCGGCCGATCTTCTGTTGGCGGGCGTCCAGGCCGAGCCCGTAAACCGATTGGTCGCCCGTGCCGGTTGCCGAGCCCTGGCGGTTGTCCTGCATGCGGACGGCGAAGGCGGTGGGCGCATCGCAGGTCACGCTGAGTGACAGCGGGCGTGGCGCCAGGGGCGTTTCCTTGTTGATATTCAGATCGCTGACCGAGAGCTTGCCCAGTTCCACATGCCCACCATTGGACAGCGTGGGCGTGCAGGCCGCCGGCGCAAAGCGTGCTTGCAGGCGCAGTTCCCGTGAGCGACCGGCAGCGAGGGCGTCAAACAGCCCTGCGGTGTCCCAGGTAACCGCATCGCGCACGCGCGTGGCGCTTTCATCGGCCCAGGCGCTGGCGTCGATCTGCAATGACAGGTTGTGCCCGGTGACTGCGACACCGCCGCGTATCGGCACGAGTCCATGGCCCGGTTGCCAGGCCAGTTGAGTGCCGACAATCGCCGGCGCTTGCCCCTGGCCTGCGATCAGTCCGAGCTCCACGGGTTGGCCGTCAAGCAGCGCTTCGCTGACGCGCAGGCCATAGCTGCCGTGCTCGGTAAACCGAAAACGCTCGGTGTCCGCGCCCAGGCTGCGATAAAACAGGCTCATGTCGGTGGGCTGCGGGCAGTTCAGCGTCAGGCTGAGCCGCCGCTCCCCCAGCAACCGTTCGGTGGCGGCCAGCAACGGTACGGCGCGGTTCATCAGGCCAAAGTCCAGCTGTGCCTGGCTGAGGTTCAACTGGCACTCCTGCGCGGCCCAGGCCTGGGAGCCCAACAGCAGCAAGCTCAAGGGATACAGCGTGTGTTTCAGACCCATGGTCAACGTCCTCATGGCTGATGGCACCGGGCTGGTGCGGTTTCGAAGTACACCTCGGGGTCGGCGTCTTCCGGCAGGGCAAAATCCAGGCGACAACGTGGCTGCCCCGGCGCCTTGACCCACAGGGCGCGCGGGTCGAGCACGTCGGGCAGGAACACTTGGCTGCCTTCCTGCACCAGGGTCACGAATTCACCCTCGGCGGTGCTGACAGTTGCACCGCGTGGCAGCGGCTGGCCGCGATCGGTCGTGACGTTCAACAGCGCACGGCGGGTGAGCGCCACGCCGAATTGCACCTTGTCCACCGCCCCGCGCCCGGCGGAAATCACCGCCAGGCCGTTGTGGATGTCGGCATTGCGCGGCAATGAACGGGTCTGCACTTCCACCGGGCTGCGGCCATAGGCGCTCAGTTGCGGCACCACCGCCTGGCCTTGCCAGTCGGTCCAGACCGGGCCGCTTGGGGTGCTGACTTTGATCCCGGCCATTTCCCCCACGGACATCACCGCAAAGGTGTCGCGCACCGGGTAGGGCGAGAACGTCACGCCGTCGCCGTGCAGTACCACGCCGCCGCGGGCTCCACCTTGATAGCTGGAACGCTCGTCTTCGCTGCGGGTGTAGTTGAAATCCAGCTGGCTGTACCACGGCAGGGCCGACACGCCGAATGACGACTCCACCTCGCGGTCGCGGCTGTCGCGTTCCACGCCGACCCGGTAGCTGAGTTGATCGTTGAGTTGCTCGTTCAAGCCGGCGCCCAGGCGATGCTCACTGCCGGTCTTGCGGGCCCAGGTGCGGGCGCGGCGGTTTTCACCGAAGGGCAGGCTGATGTTCAGGTAGAGGCTGTTGTCGTTCTGCTGACGACCACCGACCTGCCATTCGGCGCTGGCCGAGACCGATACCCGACCAAAGCTGGTGCCCCAGGCTGCCAATGCGCGGCTGCTGCTTTCGCCGTTGTAGGACGCCGTACGCGAGACGCCTGCACTGAACGCCCCCAGGGCCGGGTGCGCCCAGGACGCGGTGAGGCTTTGCTGGTCGCGATAACGTGAACGTTGCTGGTCGCGGCTGTTGCCGACGTAGGTGGAGTCTTCCAGGTCGCGATAGCCCTGGGAGCGCCAGGACCCTGCGCCGGTGACCGACCAACTGGCGCTCAACCGCTGGGACCAGGACAGGTCGGTCTGCACCCCGCGATCACGCCCCTCGCGGCTGGCTTCGGCACCCTGTGCGGAGAATTGCAGTTGGCTGTCCTGCCAGGGCAGCCACCCCAGGTTGAAGCCCGCCGCCCGATAAGCATCCGCCACCAGCGCCCCACCGCCCACACTGACCTGTGGATGTACGGCACCGCTCCAGCCGGCACTGACGACCCAGGGCTCCTTGCCTTGGCTTTCGCCGATCTGCCGCACGCGCCCGGCGGCCACCGAATAACCCGGCGCCGGCAGGCCCAGGCCAAGCATGGCGGCAGGGACGGTAAAGCGGCGCTCTTCGCCGGTGGTTTCCTTGACGGTGACTTCCACGTCGGAGCGACCGTTCAAGCGGCGCACATCGGTCAGGGCGAACGGCCCCGCCGGCACCACGCTGGAGTGGATCAGCGCGCCGTTCTGGCGCACCTCCACCTGCGCCGGGCTGTTGGCGATGCCGGTGATGGTCGCGCCCTGGTTCTGGTCTTGCAGCGCGGTTTCGGTCAGCACTTGCGCGCCAGTGATCTGTGTACCGGCCAGGACCGGGTTGTAAAGGCTGATCTGCCCGGCCTGCAACACCGCCTGTTGCGCGGCGAAGGTACGCTGGGCGTAGGCGTCCAGGTGGGTGGTGCGCGAGCGGCTGTCTTGCCAGGTCTTGACCTGGCGGCTGCGCACGATCCAGTCGCCGGCATTGAAGCCCACTTCGGTGTTGGCCGAGCCGAAGCGGCTGGTGGTATCGCCGAACTCGTTGTAGAGCCCGGTCAGGTCGTAGTTGAGCAGGCCGGCGAAACCACCGGTCTGGTAGCCGGTAATGTCCTGCCGGGCCGGGCGCAGGGCCTCGGTCGGCACCACCAGGGCCAGGCTCAGGCTGGCGGGGTCCTGCTCGATCACGGTTTGCGGGTAGCGCTCGGTGAATCGGTGGCAGGTTGCAGCGTCGTTGTTTTCGGGCTCCTGCAAGTTACCCGCATCCAGCAGGGCCTGGTTGAAACAGAGCGCTGCGTCGCGGTCGAAGGTCACATCCACCCGGCCCCGGCGCTGGCCGTTGACGCTCAGGTTCACGGCATGCCGGCCAGCCGCGAAGCGTGGAGCTTGCAGCAGCAGGTTGGCCAGATCCGGGTCGATGCCGCGTCGGGACAGCGTCTGGGGGTCGAAGGAACCGGCGATCAGGGTGTCCGCCAGCGGTGCCTCGGACGGCAGGGTGCCGCCCAGGGCCAGCGCCAGCCCCGCCACTAGTGTGTGTGCGCGGCGCGGTGAAACGCCGGGCACGGCTCCGCCGTAGCGGTCAGTCATTGCTGTGCTCACAAGGTCATACTCAACTGTGGATGGCCCGCCGACTCTGCGGTTCAGTCAGGCCTTCTGGTGGCGTTGGCAGGCCACTCTTTTTTATAGGGAGATCGGTGCTTCGTAGGGCGCTACCGCAAAGCCATAGACCGTGGCCGGTTGCAGCTGAATGCGACTGGCGCCAGTGCCGCTGGCCGTCATCTTCAGGGTTTCGCCCGGCAGCACATAAGTACGCGGCAGCAACGCCGAACCGTTTCCGGGCAGCAGCCGCAGTTCCTGGGCCAGGCGCACCACGTAGGGCGTGGGGTTGCTCACGCTCAATTGGTCGTGGCTCAAGCGCCACTCAAGCCCGGTCCAGGGGGTGCGATTGGGCGCCAGGCCCTTGGGGTGCAGGATCACGGGTAGGTTCTGGCGTACCGTCACGCCGACGCGCGCATGCCCGGCCTGCGCTGCCGAACGGCCTTGGGGCATGCCCTCGAAGATCACCCGCTTGAGGCGTTGGGTGGCCAAGGGTTCAGGCGCCTGCAGAATGAAACGGATGAGCTGGCTTTTGCCTGGCTCGACCCGGGCCAGCGGGGGAGTCACGAACAGCAAGGTCGCCTTGTCTTCGGGAATGTCTTCCAGGGTCACATGCAACAGGGCCAACTTGTCATCGGTATTGGTCACGGTGACCGAGGTTTCGCCGTCGGCTTCGTTGACGATCACCACCGAGGTGTCGGGCACCATGCCATCGGCGAGAACAAGCGCGGGGCCGGCGAGCGACAAGGCGAGTGCGCCGAGGTAGACCCCGGCGTAGCGCACACAGACAAAGGCGCGGGTTAGAAGGGGCAGGGACGTCATGGCTACAAATACCTCAGGTCAAGCACGATAGAACCGTCCAGCGGCACTTCCTGCTTCAGGGTCAGGTAGGCGGCCGCATTGATGGACGTGTTGATTTGCAGGGTGGCGGTGAGCAGGCGGTGGGGCTCCGGCACCAGGGTGCCCGGGTGGGCAAAACCCATGAAGTTGTCCGGGTAGGCGTTGGTTTCCGGGAACCAGGTCAGCCCCTGGTTGCTGGAGGCCAGCACCAATGCACGCTGGCCGTCGCCCATCACTTCGCGAAACGCCAGGGAGACCGTACCCAGTCGCTCGGAAGGGACATGCACGTTATTCCCCAGGCCATAGTAAAAACCGGGGCCCAGGGAGGAGTCGGCGCGATTGTCCAGGCCCACCAGTACGTACAGCACCGGTTCGTTACAGCTCACCGTCAAGTCCAGGGACTGGGTGGGCAACGCACTGAATTCGAACTGGTTGAGTGTGCGTGCCGGGACCATGCCGTGGTCGACGATGCCGTTGGCAGACAATGTGGCGTTGCAGGCGCTGGGGGTGATCAGGCCCGTGATGTTCAGCTCGACACTGGATGCAGCCAGGGCCGAAGGCCCGCTACTCAGCAGGAAAAGCATGGAGAGAAGGCGTGGAAGGGTGTGCTTCATGGAAGAGGTTCACCGGTTGCCTGTTTCATCGTTTCAATGCGAGACGGCGCCAGGCGGGGTGCCTGACGCCACACGCTTCAAGGTGTGCTTACAAGTAGCGCACGGTTACGGTGACCGAGCCGTCAATGGCGGCTTCGTTGGTCAGCGTCAATTGACTGGATGGGGCGATTTTGGGGCTGACAATCAGGTCCGAAGTCAGCACCTGCACAGGGATTGGCGCGTCGACCGTGGCGTCGGCCACCGACACCAGGTTGGCAGGTGTCAGATTGCGTTCGCTGAGCCAGGTGACCCCGCCATCGGCAGAGGCGATCGGACGGCCAGCCACGCCATCGGCGACGGGCGCGTTCAAGCTCAGGTTCATGGCGCCGAGCTTTTCCGTACCGTTGATCAGGCCCAGGCCGAACTCCGCGGTGTTGCCACCGTAGTTCGAGCCGGCGCGGTTGTCGTTGGCGTCCAGCGCCATCAGCGTCGCAGCATCGCAGGTGACGGTGAGCTGCACGGTTTGCTCGTCGAGTGGGGTCACCTGGTCGATGTTCAGGTCTTTGGCCGAAATCTTGCCGTAGTCGACTGAACCGCTGTTGGACAGGGCGGGGGTGCAGGCACTTGGGGTGATCAGGCCCTTGACGGTCAAGTCGACGCTGGACGCGGCGAAGGCACTGGTGCTGCCAGCGAACAGAAGGACGGCGGTTAGGGATTTGAACGCGGTGTTCATGGTTGAGCTCCTGAGTAGAGGTTAAGGGAAAGCGAGGGTTACCAATATTTGAGTTGCAGCGTGGCCTGGCCGTCGATCGGCACCTCGTCGAGCAAGGTCAGGTCGGTGGCGGGCACGATCATGGTGAAGGCGCGCAGGCGAGCGCTCAGCTCTTGCAAGGCGATTGGTGTGTAGGGATCGCTTGGCGTCGCAAACGACGTCAAGCCGGCGTGCCCCAGGTATGAAGAGGGATACCAGGTGGCACCGCCGTCTCGGGAGAGGATGGCTTGCACCGGCTGGCTGTCGGCCACCGGGTCAAATAGGCCGAGCGCCACGCTGCCGAGTTTCTGGTCATCGTTGATGATGCCCAGCCCATGATGCGCCGGGTTGATTGCCGAGCTGCCGGCGCGGTTGTCCAAGGTGGTCAGGGTGAAGAATGTCGCCCCCTCGCACTGCACGTGCAGGCGCATTTCGCCGGTTTGCAGACTGGTGGGCTTGTCCAGTTCCAGGTCCCTGGCGGTCAATTTGCCGTGATCGACTACGCCGCCGTCGGACAGGCTGGGTGTGCACGACGCCGGGGTGATGATCCCGGTGACGCTCAGGTCCGTATTGCTGGCGGCGATGGCGCCGGGTGTGCAGGCCGCCAGCAGGAGCGCGAGGGCGGCGGAGGGGGTTTTATCCATGGGCACAAGTCCTTGTGGGTGGGCGTTTGGGGACGGTGGTCAGAGGTACAGCAGGTCCAGCGAGGCACTGCCATCCAACGGCACTTCCTCGGTCAGGGTCAGGGTCCTGGCTGGCGCGATGTCGGTGGAGATGCGCAGGTCGACGGTGATGTTGCGCAGGGCGGCCGGAAAGTGAGGCCCGCTGCCGGGGATGTCAGTGAAGGCATTCAAGGCGCTGTGCGACATGTAGCTGCCCGAGGGGTTCATCAACCAGCTTTGGCCGTTGTTGAAGGAAAACAGCGGGTACAGCACAACGTCCGAAACAGGGTTGAGCACGTCAATGCCGTAGCTGCCCAACTTTTCGGTGCCGTTGATCAAGCCCAGGCCGTAGGCCCAGTTCAAGGCGGAGTAGTGGGCTGTACCAAAGCGGTTGTCCTTGCCGTTCAGCGCAAACAGGGTTGGGGCCTCACAGTTCACGCTCAGTTGCAGGTTGGCAGGCGGGAGTTCGGTGGAGCTGTTCATGGACAACTCCTTGGCCGCGATCTTGCCGTAATCGACCGTACCGTCCTGGGTCAGTGTGGGGACGCAGGCACTGGGTGTAATGCTGCCCTTGAGTGTCAGGTCCACGCCGCTGGCGGCCAGCACGCAAGGTGTAAGGCCAAGCAGGGTGGCGGCCAACAGGGTTGTGGATAAGGCTTTCATTAATGGAACTCCTTTGGAACAAGGCTCGGGCAGGGCGCTGACAGGAACCCAATATTTATTCTTGTGAGGGGGGACCCCATCGCGCCGTCATTGCCTGAGCGTCGGCGACTGTAGCGCCGCACTTGGGTGGCTGAAATGCAACTAATACGAAAGCGCTCTGCGCGGCTGAATGCCGAGCGGGCGTTAGAGGTAGCGCACTTCCAGGGTGGCCGAGCCGTCGATGGTTTGTTCGTCGGTCAGGGTCAAGTCTCGGCTGGCGGAGATGTAGGTCTCGACGACCAGGTCACTGGTCAGTTCCTTGGCGGCCTGGGGCGTCCAGACACCGCCCGAATTGCTGCCGAACGCCGCCAACCCCGTGCGATTCCAGGTGTTGGGGTATTCCCGCTCCTGCCAAGTGACACCGTCGTCCGCCGACAGGAGGGCGGTGACCCTGGTGGAGTCGGCAACGGCATTGCGCAATGCAAGCCTAAAGGCCCCCAGTTTCTCGGCGGCGTCGGTCAGGCCCAGGCCATAACCGTCCGGGGTAATGGCGGTGCCGGGGCGGTTGTCCGTGCCCTGCAGGGCAAACAGCACGGGGGCCTCGCAATTCACGCTGAGTTGCAGGGTGATCGCCGGCAGTTCGGTTTCCATGTCTTCAGTCAGGTCTTTGGCCGCCAGCTTGCCCAAATCGATGGAACCGCCCTGGCTCAGGGTTGGCGTGCAGGCGCTGGGGGTGATGAGGCCTGTTACGTTCAGGTCGACGCTGCTGGCCGCCAAAACCGAGGCGGTACTGGCCAGCAAGGCAGTGGCGACCAGGGGGTAGAAGAGAGGTTTCATGTGAAGTGAGCTCCGTGTCGTACAGGAATAGGGGGAGCTCGGGCCGTGCGTTGATGGGGGCGTGGCAGTACTCGCCCCCCTGCGCCTTCGATGGCCAGAGCGGCGGCGAATTTAGCGCCGGCTCTGGCCAGGAAACATGCAACTTTTACGAGAACGCGATCAGGGCAGGATTTTTTTGAAACGTCACGCCGTGTATGCAGGGAAAGCTGCAATGTCGTAGTTGTTGTATCGCCATCAATCATTCGTTCGGATATTTTTTTTGCGGGTAAATCACGTCAATTCATTACTTTGAATGGTGATACAGGTCCTTGCGCGAAAAAATCGAGTGAGGTCGACCGTCAGGTCGGCACCCGTCAGCCACATGCATGGCCGGCGCGCTGATCGTTTTGCGCGAGGTAGCTATGCAGCACACCAGTGCCGGTCGTGGTTCAGGCAACGCCATGTCTCCGCCGCCACATTGGCAAGCAATCCGGGTGTTGCTGGCAGACGACCACAGTGCCTACCGTTTGTTGATCGGCTCATTTCTGCAAGTGTTGGGAGTGGCTCACGAAACGGTCGAAAATGGGCAGCAAGCCCTTGAGGCGCTGGCGACGCGCCCCTTTCACCTGGTTATCAGCGACTGCCGCATGCCGGTAATGGATGGCTATGCCATGACCCGTGAACTGCGCCAGCG
Source organism: Pseudomonas sp. GL_117 (assembly GCF_057835125.1). NCBI lineage: Bacteria > Pseudomonadati > Pseudomonadota > Gammaproteobacteria > Pseudomonadales > Pseudomonadaceae > Pseudomonas > Pseudomonas sp. GL_117. The sequence continues at coordinate 1,165,878 of NZ_CM174418.1, forward strand.
CGAAAGTGAAGCGTGTGCGGCGCGTATTCCCGTGATTGCCTTGACCGCCTGCCTGGACATCGCACAGATCCAGCGCTGTGTGGCGTGCGGCATGGACGACTGGATGCTCAAGCCCATCACGCTGGGGCAACTGCGAGACATGCTGTTGTACTGGTTGCCTGCCCCTGAAACGTATCGGCAGCAGGGCAGGCGAGCGGCCAACTTGTCACGCCTGCACGGCAGGTATCCAACGCGGGCGAGCCTGATTGCCACCTTCGGTTTCTGGGAAGTTGTCGAACCCCTGCTGTTTTGCCTGATTCAAGAAGCCCACGACGATCTGGCGGCACTGGATAGTGCACGAAACGCTTTCGATGCAGCCCTGACCACCCACCATTTGCATCGGCTGGTCGGTGGTGTGGCATTTTTAGGCGATACCGGCCTTGAGCAGCGGGCGATGCATCTGATCGAGCGGGTACGACGCACGGGTGTTGCGGCGAACAGGTCGTTGCTTGAGCGTTTCAATGGGGACATCGAGCGCTACCTGCTGTATTTGGCTGATTTGTGATTTTTTACATAGGTATGTAAGACTTTTAATTATTGTTTGTAGGGTGTTTCTGTAAGTTAATTCTTTTTATTTTGTAGGCGTAAGTTGGTGCCGTGTGAACAAGGGTTAGGACCCGCAACTTGTACGAGATCGCCTGTTGTTGTGTAAGTCTTGTCGATGTATTTTGAAATACTCAAATTGCCATCATGGAAAGAACGATGCTTCGGATAATTATTGCCGACGATCACCCGATTGTTCGTGTTGGGCAGAAAGTGGTGATCGAGGCCAGTGGTCTGTGCAAAGTTGTCGGTGAGGCCAATGGTCCTGACCAACTGTTGGCGTTGGTGGCGAGTACGCCGTGCGAGGTGATTGTTACCGATTTCGCTATGCCGGGTGACCAGCAGGCCGACGGCTTTGGCTTGCTGGGTTTGTTGCAGCGCCAATACCCGACGTTGCCAGTGATTCTGGTGACCATGTTTGCCAACGTTGCCACCCTGAGGGCGGCGTTCAGCCATGGTGCCCGGGCGATTGTGGCCAAGAGCGCCTCGGCGAGGGAGTTGCCGTTGGCCTTGAAGGCGGTCATCAATGGGCGCACCTTCGTCAGTGAATGCCTGCGTGCCCAAATGGACCTGGCTGGCAGCGCGAAAAACGACCAGCCTCCGCAATTGTCCGGCAAAGAACGGGAGGTGGTGCGAATGCTGGCCAGTGGCATGACGGTCAGCCAGATTGCTGCACAGGTGAATCGCAGTATCTCCACGATCAGTAAACAGAAAAGTACGGCGATGTTGCGACTGTGCATCTCCACTGATGTGGACTTATATGCCTATGCACGGGAAAGTGGCATGGTGCCCTGACTGTTAATGAACGACTTGCACACTTAAGTCGAACACAAACGTTCTGCGCCCTCGGTTGTATTACTTGCACTCACGCTTGCCCGTTCATTGTTGTGAGTTGCAACGCCATGGCCGTCGCGGTACAGCCCGTATTTTCCTGGCGAATAGCCATGGCTTTCCAGCGTCCCGCGGATTATCGTTCTGCACCCCTGACGTTCCCACGGAGCCTGCCCATGAGTGATGCCCACACCGCCCTGATCACCCGTTTCTACCAGGCATTCCAGCGCCTGGACGCCGAAGCCATGGCCGCCTGCTACACCGATGATGTGGTGTTCAGCGACCCAGCCTTTGGCGAACTGCGTGGGCGCGATGCCGGCGATATGTGGCGCATGCTCACCACCCGCGCCAAAGACTTCTCGCTGACCTTCGACAACGTGCGCAGCGATGACCGCAGCGGCGGCGCGCATTGGGTCGCCACCTATTTGTTCAGCGCCACCGGCAACACCGTGGTCAACGACATCCAGGCGCGCTTTGTGTTTCGCGACGGCAAGATCTGCGAACACCACGACAGTTTCGACCTGTGGCGCTGGTCGCGTCAGGCACTGGGCACCAAAGGCCTGTTGCTCGGCTGGACGCCGCTGGTGAAAAACGCCGTGCGTACCCAGGCACTGCGTGGTTTGAAGGCATTCCAGGCCAGTCGTTGATAAGCTTGGCGCTCTTCCGGTTTTGCTGAACTGACCTGTGACTGATCCTTCTGAACCCAAACCCTGGTTTGTCTACCTGGTTCGCGCCGCGAATGGCTCGCTGTATTGCGGCATCAGCAATGACCCGGTACGCCGTTTTGCCATGCACCAGAGCGGCAAGGGCGCGCGGTTTTTCCTGTCCAGCCCGGCCGTGGCGCTGGTGTACACCGAAAGGTGCGCAAACAAAGGCGAGGCGCTGCGCCAGGAGAGGCTGATCAAGAAATTGAAGAAGAGCGCCAAGGAGTGCCTTGCGGCGAGCGCTCCATTGATTTGACTGATGGGTTCCCATCGCCCCCCTGCGCATTTTTGCAGGCTAAGCTAGGCGTTCACTTCTCGAGCGGAGCCCGGTATGTCTGAGCTGATCCTGCACCACTACCCGCAATCCCCCTTCGCTGAAAAAGCCCGCCTGCTGCTGGGCTTCAAGGGCCTGTCGTGGCACTCGGTGCTGATTCCGCCGGTGATGCCCAAGCCGGACCTCACCGCGCTCACCGGGGGCTATCGCAAGACGCCGGTGCTGCAAGTGGGGGCCGATATCTACTGCGACACCGCCCTGATCGCCCGTCGCCTGGAGCAGGAAAAAGCCGCCCCGACGCTGTTCCCCCAAGGCCAGGAAGTCATCACCCAGGGCTTTGCCGCCTGGGCGGACTCGGTGGTGTTTTCCCACGCCGTGGCGCTGGTGTTCCAACCGCAATCCCTGGCAGTGAAATTTGCCAAGGTACCGCCAGAGATGCTCCAGGTGCTGGTGGCCGACCGCGGCAAGTTGTTCAGCGGCGGCACCGCAGCCCGGGTGCAGTTGGACCAGGCCCTGCACCAATGGCCGGTGATTGCCGGGCGCATCGAGCAGCAGTTGCAGCACCAGGCGGGGGATTTCCTGTTTGGCGAGCCGTCGATTGCCGACATCGCCCTGGCCCACCCGTTGTGGTTCCTCAAAGGCTCGTCGGTGACGGCGCCGTTGGTGGACGCCTATCCGGCCATGGCCGCCTGGCTGGAGCGGGTGCTGAGCTTCGAACACGGCACGGCCACCCAGATGAGTGCCGCCCAAGCCTTGGATATTGCGCATAACGCGACCCCAGCCGCGCTGCCGGATGAGCAGTTCGATGACTTGAACGGCTTCAAGGCTGGTCAGCAGGTGGCTATCAGTGCCACCGACTATGGCACCGACCCGGTCGTCGGTGAGCTGCTTTTCGCTGGCCGCGAAGAACTGATCCTACGACGCACCGATGAACGCGCTGGCACCGTGCATGTGCATTTCCCACGCCTGGGTTTCCGCATCCAGGCGCAATAACTGAAAATATTTTGCAAAAGATGTGAGGTAAACCTGCGGCCCATCCGTGTAGTGCTTGAAACTGCGATCAATTCGCATTAACAGCGTTTTCTACACGGGTTCTCACAGCATGAAGTCGACGGCGGGCGGTTTGGTTAAACAATGGCTGGGAGCCTCGGTATTGGCAGTCTCGGGGTTGGCCTTGCTGCCCCTGTGCGTGGCGCAGGCGCAAGAGCAACAAAGCACCCAGTTCACCTTTGCCCTGGCAGCCAAGCCGCTGCCGCAGGCGCTGAGCGATTTCAGCCGGGTCACCGGGATCAGTGTGATCTACACCGATGAAGCGCCCTACGGCCTCAGCGCCCCAGCGGTCAGCGGGCAGATGAGCGCGACCCAGGCCCTGCAACGCCTGCTCGGCCACTCCGGTTTCACCTTCCGCCAGATCGACGCCCGCACCCTGGCCCTGGAACCCGCGCCGACCGAAGGCGCAGTCAACCTCGGCGCCACCACCATCAGCGGCGTCGGCCAGCAGACCCAGGACAGCACCAGCTACCAGCCGCCGCCCACCAGTTCGGTGATGCGCTCGCGCGGCCTGCTGCTGGAAACCCCGCAAACCGTCAACGTCGTGCCCGCCCAAGTGCTGCGCGACCAGACCCCGCGCAACCTGGATGACGCCCTGGGCAATATCAGCGGCATCACCCAGGCCAACACCCTCGCCAGCACCCAGGACGCCGTGATGTTGCGCGGCTTTGGCGACAACCGTAACGGCTCGATCATGCGCGACGGCATGCCGGTGGTGCAGGGCCGTGCGCTGAACGCCACCGCCGAGCGCGTCGAAGTGCTCAAGGGCCCGGCGTCGTTGCTGTACGGCATCCAGGACCCGGGCGGCGTGGTCAACATCGTCAGCAAAAAGCCGGAACTGGTGCAATCCACCGCCCTGACGGTGCGCGGCTCCACCTTCGGCGATGGCAAGAACGGCAGCGGCGGCAGCCTCGACACCACCGGCCCGATTGGCGACAGCGGCCTGGCCTATCGGCTGATCGTCGACCATGAAGACGAAGACTACTGGCGCAACTTCGGCACCCACCGCGAGACGCTGGTGGCGCCGTCCCTGGCCTGGTACGGCGACAACACCAAGTTGCTGTTCGCCTACGAGCACCGCGAGTTTCTCTCGCCGTTCGACCGCGGCACCGCCATCGACAAGTCCAACCACCCGCTGGACATCCCGTCCACCCGCCGGCTGGACGAGCCCTTCAACAACATGGAAGGCCGTTCCGACCTGTACCGCTTTGAAGCCGACCACGACCTGAACGACGACTGGAAGGCCCACTTCGGCTACAGCTGGAACCGCGAAACCTACGACGCCAGCCAGGTACGCGTCAGCGCCGTGGCTACCAACGGCGCACTGACGCGCAGGATGGACGGCACCAAAGGCGCGATCACCACCGACCGCTTCACCACCGCCAGCCTCGAAGGCAAGGTCAATGTGTTTGGCCTGCAGAACGACCTGGTGTTCGGCATGGACGACGAGTATCGCAAGGTCTACCGCGCCGACCTGATCCGCCAGAATTCGCGCAGCTCGTTCAACTACTACAACCCGGTCTACGGCAATGAAGTCGCGGGCACTAACGTCAGCGCCGCCGACAGCGCCCAGACCGACCTGCTGCGCAGCGACTCGCTGTTCTTCCAGGACGCGATCCACCTCACCGACCAGTGGATCTTCGTCGCCGGTGCGCGCTACCAGATGTACGACCAGTACGCCGGCAAAGGCGTGCCGTTCAAGGCCAACACCAACGGCAATGGCCAGGCCTGGGTGCCGCGTGCGGGCCTGGTGTATCGCTACACCGATGAGTTGTCGTTCTATGGCAGCTACACCGAGTCGTTCAAGCCCAACTCCACCATCGCCGCGCTGGCCGATGGCAGCACCTTGACCGGCGACCTGACGCCAGAGCGATCCAAGTCGTGGGAGCTGGGGGCCAAGCTCGACATTCCTGGGCGCATCACCGCCAGTGCGGCGCTGTTCAATATCGACAAGCGCAACGTGCTGGTGTCGTCGGAAGTGGCGGGAAGCACCATCTATAGCCTGGCTGGCCAGGTGCGCTCCCGTGGCCTGGAACTGGACGCCAGCGGCCAGTTGACCGACCAATGGAGCCTGATCGGCAGCTACGCCTATACCGACGCCAGGGACACCAAGGACAAAGATCCGACCCTGGAAGGCAACCGCCTGCAAAACGTCGCCAAGCACACCGGCTCGCTGTCGGTGGCCTACGACTTCGGCAGCATTTTCGGTGGCGACCAGTTGCGCGTGGGCACTGGTGCACGCTACGTCGGCGAGCGCGCAGGTGACGCGGCCAACGACTTCACCTTGCCGGGCTACACCGTGGCGGATGCGTTTGCCACCTACGACACCAAGATCGACGGGCAGAAGGTCAAGTTCCAGCTCAACGTGAAGAACCTGTTCGACCGCACCTACTACAGCTCGGCGGCCAGCCGCCTGTTTGTGTCGATTGGTGATGCGCGGCAGGTGTCGGTGTCCAGCACGTTGGCGTTCTAGACCTGGCCCCTGTGGCAAAGGCGCTTTGCGCAGCAGTCCTCGTCTTTCCAAGTAAAGAGCCGCGGCCGCTGCGCGACCTGACGGCAGCAGGCTCCCTCGCCACAAGGGAAGCGAGCTGGTAGCGTGGCCGCACTGATTTTTCGCGGAAACTCCTCACTGATGCCATTTGGAAAGTTGATCTACACCAGCGCACTTCTGTTGTTACTCAGCGGTTGCGCCAGCGTTTCGCAAACCACTTCCCTCGACCAACTCCTGGCCGACCCGGCGCTGCACGGCGCCACGGTGTCGCTGACGGTGCGTGATGCCCGCAGTGGCAACATGCTCTATCAGCACAACCCGCGCACACGGCTGGTGCCGGCCTCCAACCTCAAGTTGTTGACCACGGCGGCGGCGATGGATGTGCTGGGCCCGCAATACCGTTTTGCCACGCAACTGTTGAGCAATGGCACCCGGCAGGGCGAGCGCCTGAGCGGCAATCTCTACCTGCGCGGCCTGGGCGACCCGACCCTGCAGTGGGCCGACTATCAGGCCCTGGCCGCGCAATTGGCCAGCCAGGGCATCCGCCAGGTGCAGGGCGACCTGGTGTTCGACGACAGCTGGTTTGATGCCGAGCGCTTGGGGGTCGACTGGTCCCACGATGACGAAAGCACCTACTACGGCGCGCAGATTTCGGCGCTGACCGTGTCACCCAATGCTGACTTTGATGCAGGCACCGTGCTGGTCACGGCCAAGGCGCCGGTGCGGGTCGGCCAGCCGGTGGGCGTGGAGATTTTCCCTCCCACCGACTACCTGCAACTGAGCAATCGCGCGGTCAGCGGGCCAGGCAACAGCTATGGCATCAACCGTCGCCACGGCACCAACCTGCTGCAGCTCAGCGGTGCGCTGGCGCCGGGTAAACAGAGCAAGCAACTGCTCAGTGTCTGGGAACCGACGCAATTGGTCGCCAACCTGTTCGAGCAGGCCCTGGCGCAGCAGGGCATCAGTGTGGTCGGGCGTCGCGTGATCGGTGGTGCAACCCCGGCCATGGCGAGCGTGCTGGCCGAGCATCAGTCCGCGCCTTTGCAGGCGCTGATCACGCCGTTGCTCAAGCTGTCGAACAACAACATGTCCGAAGCCTTGCTCAAGGCCATGGGGCGCAAGACCGCGAATGCCGGGACTGCGGCGGCAGGCGTGGCGGCGGTGGCGGGTTTCATGCAGCGCCAGGGGCTGGATACGACGATGTTGAGGCAAGTGGACGGCTCTGGCCTGTCGCGGCTGAACCTGGTGTCTTCGCAAACCCTCACCGACCTGTTGCTGGTCGCGAGCAAACAACCGTGGTTCGACGCCTGGTACAACGCGCTGCCGATTGCCGGCAACCGCGACCGCATGACCGGCGGCAGCCTGCGCTGGCGCCTGCGCAAGACCCCGGCGGCAGATAACCTGCACGCCAAGACCGGCTCCATGGCCGGCGTTTCTTCGTTGGGTGGCTACATCACCGACGCCCACGGGCGCCGCCTGGTGTTCTCGATGATCAGCAATAATTACCTGGCCAGCGGCGCGCAGGTGAAGGCCCTGGAAAACCGCGTCGCGCTGACCTTGGCCAACTGGTGACTCAGGGCTGATAGCCCATTCGCCAACTCACGGCCCGGGTCGCGGCCAGCAAGTGCTGCGCCGCCGGGCCGTCTTCATCGGCGTGGAACAGCGAGGTGGGACCGACCACGGTCATCACCGCCGCCACTTGCCCGACGGCGTTGAACACCGGCGCCGACAGTGCATCCACACCCGGCATCAGCAAGCCATGCACAAAGTGCAGGCCACGGGCGCGGATCTGCTCGCACGTGGTCGCGTAGGCCTGATCGTCGGCCAGGGCGTGGGCGATACCGGCCTGGATCTCCCGTTCACGCAACTCCACGGTTTCCCGCGAGGGCAGGAAGGCGCTGAAGACCAATCCGGTGGACGAACTGAGCAGCGGCAACACCGAGCCCAGTTGCGTCACCACCGTCACCGCACGCACCGCCGGTTCGATATGCACCACGGTCGCGCCCTGGTTGCCCCATACCGCCAGGAAGCAGGTTTCATTCAGCTCATCGCGCAGTTCCGCCAGGGGCAGGGCGCCGACTTTCAACACGTCCATGCTGCCCAGCGCCGCCAGGCCCACGCGCAACGCTTCGCGGCCAAGACCGTAATGGTTGGTGGCGGTGTTCTGTTCGGCAAACCCCGAGGCGATCAACGCCTGAAGATAACGATGCACCTTGCTGGCCGGCATTTGCACATGTTCGGCCAGGCGCGACAGCGACGTGGCCGGCGACAGTTCGGCCAGGGCCTTGAGGATGTCGGTGCCCACTTCGGCCGAGCGGACTTTCTGTTTGCCTGTGTCGCGGGGCTTTTCCATGGGGGAGCGGGAATCCGAGAGATGAATGGGCGTCTTTATAGCTTGACGGTCGATAGTGATCAAATTACGTTATGCGTAACTGGATTACGATAAAAACAACTTCCGTACAGAGGATGATCCATGAACCTCGAATACCTCTCGGGCTTCGGCAATGAATTCGCCAGCGAAGCCCTGCCCGGCGCATTGCCGGTCGGCCAGAACTCCCCGCAAAAAGCGCCCTATGGGCTGTACACCGAACTCTTCTCCGGTACGGCCTTCACCATGGTGCGCAGCGAAGCCCGGCGTACCTGGCTGTACCGCATCCAGCCGTCGGCCAATCACCCGGCGTTCGTCAAGTTGGAGCGCCAGCTCGCCGGCGGACCGCTGGGCGCGGTGACGCCAAACCGGTTGCGTTGGAACCCGTTGGATATTCCCGCTGAACCGACGGACTTTATCGACGGCCTTGTCGGCATGGTCGCCAACTCCGGGTCGGAAAAACCCGCAGGCATCAGCATTTACAACTATTGCGCCAACCGCTCGATGGAACGGGTGTTCTTCAATGCCGATGGCGAACTGCTGATCGTCCCCGAGCAGGGCCGCCTGCGCATTGCCACCGAACTGGGCGTGCTGGACGTTGAGCCGCTGGAGATCGCCGTACTGCCACGCGGCCTGAAGTTCCGCGTCGAACTGCTGGATGCCCAAGCCCGCGGCTACGTCGCCGAGAACCATGGCGCACCCCTGCGCCTGCCGGACCTCGGCCCCATCGGCAGCAATGGCCTGGCCAACCCGCGTGACTTCCTCACGCCGGTCGCGCATTACGAGAACCTGCAGCAACCGACCACCCTGGTGCAGAAATTCCTCGGCGAACTGTGGGGCTGTGAGCTCGACCACTCGCCGCTCAATGTGGTCGCCTGGCACGGCAACAATGTGCCGTACAAATACGACCTGCGCCGTTTCAACACCATCGGCACCGTCAGCTTCGATCACCCCGACCCGTCGATCTTCACCGTGCTGACCTCGCCCACCAGCGTGCACGGCCTGGCCAACCTCGACTTCGTGATCTTCCCGCCGCGCTGGATGGTGGCCGAGAACACCTTCCGGCCGCCGTGGTTCCATCGCAACCTGATGAACGAATACATGGGCCTGATCCAGGGGGCCTACGACGCCAAGGCCGAAGGTTTCCTGCCCGGCGGCGCGTCACTGCACAGCTGCATGAGCGCCCACGGCCCGGACGGCGAAACCTGCACCAAGGCGATCAACGTCGAGCTGGCGCCGCACAAGATCGATAACACCATGGCCTTCATGTTCGAGACCAGCCAAGTGCTGCGCCCGACCCAATTCGCCCTGGACTGCCCGCAACTGCAACCCTCTTATGACGCGTGCTGGGCCTCGCTGCCCGTCACCTTCAACCCGAACCGGAGATAACCCATGACTCAGCCCACCACGACCCGCAGCTGGGTAGCCTCCGCCAACGGTCACGCCGATTTCCCATTGCAAAACCTGCCCCTGGGCATCTTCAGCCACAACGGCTCGGCGCCGCGCAGTGGCGTGGCGATTGGCGATGCGATCCTGGACCTGCACGCGGCCATCGACGCGTTCGAAGGCGAAGCCCGGCGTGCCGTCGAAGCCACGGCCGGTGGCCAGTTGAACGACTTTTTCGCACTGGGTCGCGGCCCGCGCGTGGCCCTGCGCGAGCGCCTGCTGGAACTGCTCGCCGAAGGCAGCCCGCTGCAAGCGCGAGAGGCCCAGGTGCTGCATCGCGCCGCCGATTGCCAGATGCACCTGCCAGCGAAAATCAGCGATTACACCGACTTCTACGTCGGCATCGAACACGCGCAGAACGTTGGCAAACTGTTCCGTCCGGATAACCCATTGCTGCCCAACTACAAGTACGTGCCGATTGGCTACCACGGTCGCGCCTCGACCGTTCGCCCCTCCGGTACGGACGTGCGCCGCCCCAAAGGCCAGACGCTGCCGGCCGGCCAGACCGAACCGAGCTTCGGCCCCTGTGCACGCCTGGACTACGAGCTGGAGCTGGGCATCTGGATCGGCCAGGGCAATGCCATGGGCGACTCGATTGCGATTGGCGACGCGGCCGAGCATATCGCCGGTTTCTGCCTGCTCAACGACTGGTCGGCGCGGGACATCCAGGCCTGGGAATACCAGCCGCTGGGGCCATTCCTGTCGAAAAGCTTCATCACTACCGTCTCGCCGTGGGTCGTCACCGCCGAAGCCCTGGCGCCGTTCCGCAAGGCACAACCGGCGCGGCCTGAAGGCGACCCGCAACCGCTGCCGTACCTGCTGGATAAACGCGACCAGGCGGCGGGTGCGCTGGACATCGAACTGGAAGTGCTGCTGACCACTGCCGCCATGCGCGAGCAGAACCTGCCGGCCCAGCGCCTGGCCCTGAGCAACAGCTTGCATATGTACTGGACCGTCGCCCAGTTGGTGGCGCATCACAGCGTCAACGGTTGCCAATTGCAGCCCGGTGACCTGTTTGGTTCGGGCACCTTGTCCGGGCCGCAGGAAGGCCAGTTTGGCAGCCTGCTGGAAATGACCGAGGGCGGTAAAAAGGTGGTCGAGTTGCCTTCCGGCGAAGTGCGCAAGTTTCTTGAAGACGGTGACGAAATCATCCTGCGCGCCCGCTGCAACCGCGAAGGGTTTGCCTCCATCGGCTTCGGCGAGTGCCGTGGCACGGTGGTCGCCGCACGTTAAGAGGGCAGGGCGATGGAACTCTATACCTACTACCGCTCCACCGCGTCGTACCGGGTGCGCATCGCCCTGGCACTCAAGGGCCTGGATTTTCGTGCGGTGCCGGTCAACCTGCTGGTGCCGGCCGGTGGCGCGAACCGCCAGCCCGAGTACCTGGCGATCAACCCGCAGGGTCGCGTGCCTGCCCTGCGCACCGATGACGGCGAGCTGTTGATCCAGTCACCAGCGATCATCGAGTACCTCGACGAACGTTATCCACAGGCGCCGCTGCTTTCCAAAGACCTGGCAACCCGTGCCCACGAACGCGCGGTGGCGTCGATCATTGGCTGCGATATTCATCCGTTGCACAACTCCAGCACCCAGAACCTGCTGCGCCAGTGGGGGCATGACGAAGCGCAACTGCTGGAATGGATCGGCCATTGGATCAGCCAGGGCCTGGGCGCGGTGGAACAGTTGATTGGCGACACAGGGTTTTGCTTTGGGGAGCAGCCAGGCATGGCGGATGCGTTTCTGATTCCGCAGCTGTATGCGGCGGAGCGCTTCAAGGTGCCGTTGGCGGCGTATCCGCGTATCGGCCGGGTGGCGGCGTTGGCGGCGCAGCATCCGGCCTTTATTCAGGCGCACCCCGCCAATCAACCTGACACCCCCTAAATACAAATGTGGCAGCTGGCTTGCCTGCGATAGCGGAGCACCCGTGCCAGATGAGTTGCCTGACACGCCGCCATCGCAGGCAAGCCAGCTCCCACAGTTTGATCAGCGTCATCCGTATAAAAATAATAGGTACCTTGCGATGCACAATCAGATTGCCAGCTTTCGCGCGGCACTCGACGCCCGTCCGGTGTCGCGCTATCAGTGGTTGATTCTTCTGTTGCTGGCGCTGTTGCTGGTGACCGATGGTTACGACGCCCAGGTCCTGGGTTACGTGGTGCCAGCGCTGGCCAAGGATTGGGGGCTGGAAAAAGCGGCCTTCGGCCCGGTGTTCAGCGCCAACCTGCTGGGGCTGACGTTGGGCTCGCTGCTGGTCACGCCGCTGGCGGACCGCTTTGGCGTGCGCCGCATCCTGCTCGGCTGCGTGCTGATCTACGCCAGCCTCACGCTGCTGATGGTGTTCGCCCACTCACTGACCAGCTTGATGGCGGCACGCTTTATCTGCGGCATCGGCATGGGCGGCGCCATGCCGAGCGCCATGGCGTTGATGTCGGACTACTCGCCACCGCGCCTGCGCACCTTGATGGTGACGTTGGCTGCGTGCGGCTTTTCGTTCGGCGGTGCGGCGGGTGGGTTTGTGGCCGCCGGGTTTATCGACGGCTTCGGCTGGCAGGCGGTGTTTCTTGCCGGTGGCGTGACGCCGTTGCTGCTGTTCCCGTTCCTCGTATGGTTGCTGCCGGAGTCGCTGCCGCGCTTGCTGCGGGATGCTCCGCCGTATGCGCGTTTGCACGCCGTCAGCACGCACATGGTGCCCGGCTGGCAAGCGCCGCTGGCGGCTGCGGCAGACAGCCCGCAGGCGCAGGGCGGCCAACTGACGGTAGTGGAGCTGTTCCGCAACGGCTATGCGCGCCCGACGCTGCTGATCTGGGCAACGTTTTTTGTCAGCCTGATCCTGTTGTATTTCATGATCAGCTGGCTGCCGTCGCTGCTGCTGGAAAGTGGGCTGGCCCTCAAGCAAGCCAACCTGGTGACGTCGATGTTCCTGTTTGCCGGCACCCTTGGCGCCATCGGCATGGCCTGGTTCGCCGACCGCCTGAAAAGCAAAGTGCGCCTGTTGTCCGGGGTATTGGCGGCGGCCGCGCTGTGCACGATCCTGCTGGGCTTGAATCACGACAATCCGCGCTACTTGGTGGCGTGCGTGTTTGCCGCCGGGTTCTGCATTATCGGCGGGCAACTGACGCTTAATGCTTTCGCCAGCAACTTCTACCCGGCCCACGTGCGCGCCACCGGCACGGGGTGGGCGTTGGGTGTGGGTCGGTTTGGCTCGATCCTGGGGCCGCTGTTCGGCAGTCTGTTGCTGGCGATGCATATCCCGGTGCAGCAGATTTTCTTCTTCTGTGCGATTCCGGCGGTGATGGCGGCGCTCTTGATCATCCAAGTGAGATCACCGGGCTCAAGTGGGCCTGTGAGTCCATTGCATGGCGACATTCTAAAAGCGCCGGCCAATCGCTGATGCGCCGCAGCTTCCACAATTTGATGCTCAGTGCACCACTGAGTTAGGCGGCAAATGGCCCAATCGCTCGGTCAAGCGCAGGCGTTGGATCGGGTCCTCACTGAGCATCAACGCGTGCTCCAGATCAAAACGCTCGGCGTTCGGGCAATCCAGGCGCTGATACAAACTGGCCCGCGCCAGGTAATCGGCGGCGCTGGCATTGCCCAGTTCCAGTACACGTTCGGCATCCACCAGGGCGGCCAGCGGCGCGTCATTGGCCAGGTGCAGTTGGCGCAGGTTGCGTGACAGACGTTGCAGGATCGAACGTGGGTCGGCGCTGTGCAGGTGGTCGGCCTGCAACTTGAGGTTGGGGCCGTATTGGCGTTGCAGCAGTTCGCGGCAATCGTTGGGGTACAGGCGCCGGCCGCCGCAGGGGTCCAGCAGGTGATCGGCGCCGGGTACCCGCAGCAGGAAGTGTCCGGGGAAATTCACGCCGACCATCGGGATGTGCAGGCGTCGCGCCAGCTCCAGCGCGATCAACCCCATGACCAGCGGCTGCCCGCGTTTGCGTTGCAAGACTTTGTCCAGCAAGGCCGCGGCGGGGCGTAGCGGGGTGAAGTCGTCCTGGGCGAAGCCCAGGTCGTTCAGGCGGCGCAGCAGCGGCTGGCCCAGTTCATCCGCCGGCAGCATGGGCATGCCTACGCTGACTTGCTGTTGCAGCAACGTCAGCTCTTGCAGGATCACCAACGGCTGCACCGTGGAGTCGTGCTCGGCGGCAATCCACAGCGCCGCTTCAAACAGCGCAGGGGGGGAGCGTTCCAGGCAGGCGAAAAAGGCTTTGCGGGGATTCATTGCATTCTCCGGCGGATGTCCCCGTTTTAGCCTTGCTGGGAATTTTCGTCCAGTGGCTTGAGATATATCCCACTTGCTTATGTCGCGCGACCTACAAAAACGGGCGGCTTATTCCAGCGTATTCCGGCAGTTTTCCACCGCAAGCCTATACTTGGGCCACTACCAGAAGTGATTCGGGAGCTTGACGATGTTTGCTCTCATGCACAGCACCCGCCTTGAATCGCTGCACTTGAGCGTCGACCCGGTTACCGGGCTGAAGGCGGTCATCGCCATCCACAACAGCCGTCTCGGGCCCGCCCTGGGTGGCTGTCGCTACCTCTCCTACCCCGACGACGAAAGTGCCGTGGCGGATGCCGCGCGCCTGGCCCAGGGCATGAGCTACAAGGCCGCCCTGGCTGGCTTGCCGGTGGGCGGCGGCACGGCGGTGATTGTCCGCCCAGTGCACGTGGAAAGCCGCGCCGCGTTGTTCGAAGCCTTTGGCCGCTGCCTCGAAAAACTCGACGGGCGCTTCATCACCGCCATCGACAGTGGCACCTCGGTGGCCGACATGGACTGCATCGCCCAACACACCCGTTTCGTCACCAGCACCACGGCGGCGGGCGACCCTTCGTCCCATACTGCCATGGGCGTATTCACCGGTATCCGCGCCACCGCCATGGCGCGCCTGGGCAGTGACAACCTCGAAGGCCTGCGCGTGGCCGTGCAGGGCCTGGGCAACGTCGGTTACGCGCTGGCCGAGCAACTGCACGCCGCGGGTGCCGAGCTGCTGGTGAGCGACATCGACCATGGCAAGGTGCAGTTGGCCATGGAGCAATTGGGCGCGCACCCCATCGCCAACGATGCATTGCTCAGCACCCCCTGCGACATCCTGGCCCCCTGCGGCCTGGGCGCCGTATTCAACCGCCAGAGCGTCGGCCAACTGCGCTGCGCCGCCGTCGCCGGTTCCGCCAGCGCGCAACTGACCCACCTGGACAACGCCGATCAGCTGGAAGCACGGGGCATCCTCTACGCACCCGACTACGTGATCAACTCCGGCGGCTTGATCTACGTCGCGCTCAAGCACCGCGGCGCCGAACTGCCCACCATCACCGCGCACCTGTCGAACATTGGCACCCGCCTGACGGAAATCTACGCCCACGCCCAAGCCGAAAAACGCTCCCCCGCCAGGGTGGCGGACGAACTGGCCGAACGCCTGCTGTACCGCTAGCCAGATATTAAAAAGGCCCTGAATCAATGATTCAGGGCCTGTTCAATTCGGGCTTTATTCTGCCGCGGGGTTCAGCAACTCGGACAGTGCATCCGGTTGGCTCTTGAACGCCTTGGCAAACACATCGCGGTTCTTCGCCATGTAGATCCCGGCTTCCTCAACCTGCTGCTCGCTCAACGACGGCACGGCTTTTTGCAACACTTCTGCGAGCAACTCAGCGAGTTCAAGCATCTTGTCATGACGGTCAGCTTCGGCTTTATCCATGAACAAACGCTCCAGATCTCGGCTGCTGCGGTATACCACTTCGACGGCCATTCACCACCTCACATGCCTTCACGATAGTTGTCTTTTGCGACTACTGTATTTATATACAGCGAAAAGGGTAAGCCAAACCGTGGGGTTTGGGTAGCAGTTTTTTAATGTAGCCCGTAAATACAGGTTGAGCGTGCCTCATGTCACCCCGCCATCATCTTATACACGCCGCTGGCCTTTTTTCTGCATGCAGAACAACCGTCACGTCCAACCCGCATTATCCGGTCGAGCCGACCTAAGGAAGCATCATCGTGAAAATCAACTGGGCCGAAAGGCTGCGCCAGAACGTGCATGGGCTGGCTGAATCCCTGGGTAATCTGTTTGTGGAGTCGTTCCACTACCTGGCGTTGTTCGCCATTGGTGCGGTGACGGCCTGGGCGGCGGTGATGGAATTTCTGGGGATGCTGGAGAACGGGCATATCAAGATCGATGACATCTTGCTGCTGTTCATCTACCTGGAATTGGGCGCGATGGTCGGGATTTACTTCAAGACCAACCACATGCCCGTGCGCTTCCTGATCTACGTGGCGATCACCGCGCTGACACGCCTTCTGATCTCCAACGTGTCCCACCACAACCCGCCTGACGTAGGCATCATCTACCTGTGCGGTGGGATTCTGCTGTTGGCCTTCTCGATTCTGGTGGTGCGCTACGCCTCGTCGGCGTTCCCTTCGGTGAAAGTCGAAGGGCCGCGTCGCAAGGGCGAGGCGAGCCTGGAGACCGAGAAGGGTGAGCTTTAAAGCCCGACGCTGAAGGGCAGGGCGCGGCTGGGTGGTCGCTGCAACAGTTTGTGATCGCCATCCGTCATCACCGCCAGGATCTCCATGGCGCTGTGGCCCTGCTCGATGGCGATGCCGAATTGGATGCTTTGCACCAGGCGTTTAAGGCGCTGTGGATCGTTGCGTTGTTCGGCGCTGATCATGCGCTTGGCCACCACGCCCGACTCATTCGAGAGGGTGAGCATGATGCTGCCATCCAGCCGCTGGATGCTGAGGTTGACGCGGTATTCGGGGGTGAAGGTGTCGGTGATGATCTGAAAAGGATTGTCCATGGTGCGTACCGCCTGATAAGAACATGCAGTCATTGACGATCGGTGTCGGGATTAGTTCGCATCTCCTGACCACCGGCCATTTCCCTTGTGATCTGTACAGCAAGCGCCGTGCCGTACAGCGATCCCCCTGGCAATGAGACCCCCATGTGGGAGCGGGGTTGCTCGCGAATGCGGTGGATCAACCAGGTATTCATTGGCTGATCCACCACATTCGCGAGCAAGTCCGCTCCCACATTGAGTCAGTGTTGTTCTTCAGGTGTGTGCGTTGTTTCAGGGCAGTACCGAGAAAACGATCGCAGACAGCGCAATCAGGCCGAGTACGACCACAAACACATTCGACACCTGGCCCGAATACTGGCGCAGCGATGGCACGCGGCGAATCGCATACATCGGCATCAGGAACAGCAGGCACGCGATGATCGGCCCGCCCATGGTTTCGATCATGCCCAGGATGCTCGGGTTGAAGGTGGCCACGGCCCAGCAGGTCAGCACCATGAACAGCGCGGTGCTGCGTTCCAGCCATTTGGCCGACATCGAACGGTTACGCCCGCGCAACGATTTGACGATCAAACCTTGAAAACCTTCGCTGGCGCCGATGTAGTGGCCGAGGAACGATTTGGTGATGGCCACCAGCGCGATCAACGGCGCGGCATAGGCGATCACCGGGGTCTGGAAGTGGTTGGCCAGGTACGACAGGATCGAGATGTTCTGCGCCTTGGCGGCCGCCAGGTCGGCCGGCGACAGGGCCAGCACGCAGCTGAAGCAGAAGAACATCACCGTCAGCACCATCATGCCGTGGGCGGTGGCGAGGATGCCGCTGCTTTTGCGCTCGGCCTGCGGGCCATACACGCGTTTCTGGTCGACGGCGAACGCGGAGATGATCGGCGAGTGGTTGAAGGAAAACACCATCACCGGAATCGCCAGCCACAGGGTTTTGAAGAACAGCGGCAGGGGCATGGCCTCACTGGCTGAGGCGAAGAATGCGCCGTTCCAGTTGGGGATCAGGCTGAATGCCAGCAACAACAGGGCGGCGACGAACGGATACACCAGCACGCTCATGGCCTTGACGATCACGCCCTGGCCGCAACGCACAATCGCCATCAGGCCGAGGATCAGCACCAGCGACAGGATCGCCCGGGGCGGCGGGGCGATGTGCAGTTGGTGTTCCATAAAACTGCTCAGCGTGTTGGTCAGCGCCACGCTGTACACCAGCAGGATCGGGAAGATCGCAAAGAAATACAGCAAGGTGATCAGTTTGCCCGCGCCGACGCCGAAGTGTTCTTCGACCACTTCGGTGATGTCGCCGGATTTGCCCGACAGCACAAAGCGCGTCAGCCCACGGTGGGCGAAGAAAGTCATCGGGAAAGCCAGCAGCGCCAGCACGATCAGCGGCCAGAAGCCGCCCACGCCGGCGTTGATCGGCAGGAACAGCGTGCCGGCACCGATGGCGGTGCCGTAGAGGCCGAGCATCCAGGTGGTGTCGTGTTTGGTCCAGCCTTTGCTCACGGTTGTTTCAATTACAGGATTTTCGGCAGCAGGTGTACGTACATCGGTCATCGTTATTGCCTCGTTATTATTTTTGCGCGGGCTCACGTTGGGACGGTCAGGGAATGCTCCTCAGCATTCCACCCAGCTCACGGCCAGGCCGCCCCGTGAAGTTTCTTTGTATTTGTCATGCATATCGGCGCCGGTATCGCGCATGGTGCGGATCACCCGGTCGAGGGAGATGAAGTGTTTGCCGTCGCCGCGCAGGGCCATCTGCGTGGCGTTGATCGCCTTGACGGCGGCAATCGCATTGCGCTCGATGCACGGCACTTGGACCAGCCCGCCGACGGGGTCGCAGGTCAGGCCAAGGTTGTGTTCCAGGCCGATCTCGGCAGCGTTTTCCAGCTGTTCGGGCGTGGCGCCGAGGACATCGGCCAAGCCGGCCGCGGCCATGGCGCAGGCTGAACCGACTTCGCCCTGGCAGCCGACTTCGGCGCCGGAGATCGAGGCGTTTTTCTTGCACAAAATGCCGACAGCGGCGGCCGCCAGGAAGAAATTCACCACGTCGTCGTCGGACGCATCGGCATTGAACTTCATGTAGTAATGCAGCACCGCCGGGATAATCCCCGCCGCGCCATTGGTCGGCGCGGTGACCATGCGCCCGCCGGCGGCGTTTTCTTCGTTGACGGCGAGGGCGAACAGGTTGACCCATTCCATCGCCGACAAGGTCGACGTGATCACATTCGGTTTGCCGATTTCCAACAGGCTGCGGTGCAATTTCGCCGCTCGGCGCGGAACATCCAGGCCGCCAGGCAAGATGCCTTCATCGCGCAGGCCTTGTTCCACGCATTCGCGCATCACCGACCAGATATGCAGCAGGCCGCTGCGGATCTGCTCATCGCTGCGCCATGCGCGTTCGTTGGCCATCATCAGCTCGGAAACCCGCAGGCCGTGCTTGTTGCACAGCGCCAGCAGTTCGACGGCGCTGGAAAAGTCGTAGGGCAATTGCACATCGCTGGTCGGCGCAAGGCCCGATTCGGCCTCAGCCGCTTCGATAATGAAACCGCCGCCCACCGAGTAGTAGGTTTGTTCGCTCAACAGGCCGTTGTCGCCATAGGCGTGCAGGGACATGGCGTTGGGATGGTAGGGCAGGCTTTCGTCCAGCAGCAGGAGATCACTTTGCCAGTTGAAGGCAATTTCCTGTTGGCCTGCGAGCAGCAGTCGACCGGACTCGCGCAGGTGCTGGATACGTGCATTGATCGACGTGGGATCGACGCGATCGGGCCACTCGCCCATCAAGCCCATCACACAGGCGCGGTCGGTGGCATGGCCGATACCTGTGGCGGACAGTGAGCCGTACAGGCGCACTTCGACGCGGCGGGTGTCGCTCAGCAGATGGTGGTCGAGCAGTGCCTGGGCGAAGGTCGCCGCCGCACGCATCGGACCAACGGTGTGGGAGCTGGACGGGCCGATGCCCACCTTGAATAGATCAAAAACACTGATAGCCATGCTAAAGCCTTACAAGCAATGGAAGATAATCGCTGCCATTTTTTGTCGGCCGAGCGGAGTTGGCGCGATACTGAGCCTCTGGATCGGCACTGACCAACGAATTATCCTAAGACACCCTTTAGCAGGACTAAACCCTATGACCCGTCCTCTCCATGGCCAGACTTATGTCTGGCTACACGTGTTTTCCTGCGCGGCACGACACTTGTCGTTCACCCGTTGCGCCGAAGAACTGCACATCACACCGGGGGCGGTGAGCCAGCAGATTCGCCAGCTGGAGGAGCGTTTGGGGTTTCGGCTGTTCCATCGCCGTGCACGCGGGGTAGAGCTCAGCGCCGAGGGGCAACGGCTGGCGGCGACGGTGGGGGAGGCCTACGGCAGCATCGATGCGGAATTGCAGCGGCTGGACGCAGGAATGATCAGCGGCACTTTGCGCCTGCGGTCGATCCCGTCGTTCCTGGGCAAATGGCTGACCCCGCGTCTGCCGCGCTTGCAGCAACGGTTCCCGGACATTCAGCTACGCATGGTCGCCGAAGACAGCAGCATCGCCTTGCATGAGGGCGACTTCGACCTGGCTATCGACCTGAACGACGGCAGCTACCCCGGCCTGTTATCCACAGCCCTGCTGGATGAGCAGATTTTCCCGGTGTGCGCGCCAAGCCTGCTGCGCGGGCGTCCGCCGTTGCATGGCCCGGCCGACCTGGTGCATTTCCCGCTGCTGCACGACATCACCGCCTGGCGTGGGAGTTATGAATACGCCGAGTGGGAGTTTTACCTGAATGCCATCGGTTATCACGAAGCCGATGTGCGCCGCGGCCACACGTTCAACCGCAACCACCTGACCATCGAAGCCGCCATCGCCGGCATGGGCGTGGCCATCGCACGTCGCACCTTGCTCAACGATGAGCTGGAACGCGGCACCTTGATCGTGCCGTTCGGCCTGGCGGTGCCCAACCACAAACGTTACGTGCTGCTGTATGCGCCGGGCGCGCTGAACCATCCGGGCGTGCGGGCGGTGCATGACTGGCTGGTGGAGGAGGCAGGGATTTTTCGCGGATTGCACCCGTTGGGCGAGGGGCAATTGTGAGGGGCGCAGGGTGGAATAAGTTGTAACTAACTCCCCACCCTAACAGCGTTTTTGCTTGTAGTCAGGGTTAATTTGTAATGTGGGATTTATCTTTGCAAAGGGGTTGAATTGTTTCGCTGACTGCTCAATTGTGTAGTCAGGAGGTCATGGTTTCACCGCATCGGTGTTGCAGTTGTGACCTCCCGCGAGCTAGCTGAAATAAGGGAAGAACTATGCAAATCCAAGTCAATAGCGATAACCATATTGAAAGCAGCATCCGACTGGAGGAGTGGGTACGTACTACCATTGAGAGCACGCTCGAACGATACGAAGAAGACCTGACCCGCGTTGAGGTCTACCTGCGCGATGAGAACGGCGACAAGCCCGGTCCCCATGATTTGAGCTGCCGTCTGGAAGCACGGCCAAAGGGTCATCAGCCGCTCTCGGTACTGCACAAGGCCGATACCCTGGAACAGGCGATCGAAGGTGCGGCGACCAAGCTGGACCACGCGTTGGAACATCTGTTTGGCCGACTGCAAGGCAAGCCACGCGCTGCCGGTAAAAATTTGTCGGATACCAAAGTCAATGAAGATGAGCTTGAACAGGAGTTTCTGGAAAAAGAACGTGCCGTATTTAACAGCTGATAGCTGACAGTTCTTTCATCCCCCCCATAAAACGGGCCTGCAAATGCAGGCCCGTTTTCGTTTACCCCAGACGTCGGAAAAAATACCGGCTCAACACTGCCAGCCCGGCGGCGCCCGCCCCCGCGAAGAGCATCGCCCAGCCAGCGCCGTGACGCAGCGCCGCCTGGGCGTCGGTGGCCGCAAGTACGCTTGAGGCGGTGAGCTTGCCCGCTGCAATATTCTGGCTGATGGCCGGCCACTGCGTCAGCGTACTGGCGGGCAAGAGTGCGGCCAGTTGATCGCTGATCCCCAGTAGCAACACCAACCCCATCAACGCAATGTTGAGCGCCAGGGTAATCAACCGCGCACTGAGGTCGATGCCCGAGGCCATTCCCGCGCGGTCTGCCGACACGGAGCCGGTGGTGGTGTTGGTGGTCGGCGAGTTGGTCAGCGCCAGGCCCACGCCGGCCATCACGCAACTGATCAGCACCAGCACGACGCTTGGTCGTGCGGCAAGGTTGACGGCGGCCATGCTCAAGAAGCCTACGCCCATCAGGCCCAGCCCCAGGGGGATGATGCGTTCGGCGCCGTAGCGCAGGGCCAGGCGTTCGGCCAGTGGCGGCACCAGCAAGGTCGGCAAGGTGTAGGCGAGCAGGGCGCCGCCGGTGGTCAGGGTGTCGTAGCCCAGGCCAGCCTGGAAGTAGAGCGGCAGGTAAATCATGAACGGCCAGAAGCTGAAGTTCATGCCGATGGAACCCATCAGCGCACCGTTGAAGCGGCGGATGCGAAACACCGAGAAATCAAACATCGGGTGGGCGCTGCGCCTCTCGATAAATATGAACAGCATCAGGCCGACCAACGCCAAGCCCGCCCAACCGAGCATGGCCGGTGTGCCGAAACCGTATTCGCTGCCTTGGGTGATGAAGTACACCAGCGAAAACACCGACAGCGTCAGGGTCAACATGCCGGCGATATCGAGGCGGTTTCCGGCCGGGTCGCGGGATTCTTGCACGCTGATGTGCAGCAATCCCAGCGTCAGCAAGGTCAGCGGCACGTGTACGAGAAACACCCAGCGCCAGTCCGCCACCGCCAGGATCAGCGCCCCGACCATCGGCCCGAAGCCCAACCCCACACCCGCGATCACGCCCCATACCGCAAAGGCCCGTGCCCGCGCCGCCGGTTCGCGGAACTGGTGCGACAGAATCGCGAACTGACAGATCATCATCGCCCCAGCGCCCACACCCTGTACGAAACGTGCCGCGATCAGCGTGGAGGCGTCGTCAGCCAGGCCACACGCCAGCGAGGCCAGGCCAAACAGCCACAGGCACAGCACCAACATGCGCCGCCGACCAAAGCGATCGGCCAGGGTACCGGCTGCCATCAACACGCTGGTGCAGGCCAGGGTGTAGGCGTTCATGATCCATTGGGCGTCCTGGAAGCCGGTGCCCAATTGTTGTTCGAGGGTGGGCAGGATGATCGGTACGCTGGAAATCTCCAGGCCGAACATCAGGGCCACCAGGCAGACGGCGGTTAAAGCCAGGCCGTTCCTGGCGGTATGGGTTGGTTGGGTGGCCGATAACGTGGCGGCGGGCATGGAATTCTCCTGGGAAGGGTGACGTGACGCTATTTTCAGGGGAATACAGTTCTTTATTCGTGATAAGTTTTCCGTCAATACGGGAATCAAGAGCGACAATTCAAGCATGTCTACTCCACGTTTTGATGGCGTTGAGCTCTTTCTGCAAGTGGTGGAAAGCGGCAACCTGACCGAGGCGGCCGAACGCCTGAACCTCACGCGCTCGGCCGTCGGCAAAGGTCTGGCGCGGCTGGAAGCCCGCTTGGGCACACGCTTGCTGCAGCGTTCTACCCGGCGTCAGCATCTGACCGAGGATGGGCAGGCGTACTACGAGCATTGCCTACGCGCAGTGGCGGAACTGGAGGCGGCCGAATCGGTGCTGGAAAGCGGGCGCCAGCAGCCGCGCGGACGCTTGAGGGCAAGCGTGCCACTGGCGTTCGGGCATCACTATGCGGCGCCTGCGTTGTGGGGGCTGATGGATGTTTACCCGGAGTTGGAGATTGAGATCAGTTTTGCCGACCGCATGATCGATCTGGTGCAGGAAGGCTTTGACCTTGCCGTGCGGATCGGCCCGCTGCCCGACACCGACCGCCTGAGTGCGCGCCGGCTGGGCGAACAATCGGTGGGCCTGGCGGCGTCACCGGCTTACCTGCAGCGCGCAGGACGAATTGAATCTATCGATGATCTGGCAGGCCATCGCGGCATCGCCTACAGAACCAACACCCCGCATCGTTCGAGAGTGGTTTCGCCGCTGGTGCTGGACGACCTCCAGGCCGTGGCCGATGCCGCCATCGCGGGCGTTGGCCTGGCCTGGTTGCCGAGTTGGTTGATCGCGCATTACGTACTGCGCGGGAGGCTGGAGGCGGTGTTGCCGGGCTACCGTGAACAGCCTTCGCCGATCCACGTGATTTGGCCGACCGCACCGCATATGCCGGCCAAGACCCGGTGCGCCATCGACGCGCTGGTCGCGGCGACGCCGAGCTGCCTGGCGGGCAGTTAAAGTGGCGAGGGTTAGAATGCGATGGAAGTCTGCACGTACACCGTGCGCGGTTCACCGACGTACTTGCCCTTGTTGTTGTCGTCGAACGAGCGGGTGAAATACTGCTTGTTGAAGATGTTTTTCACACCGACCGCGACGTTCAAGTCTGACAGTTGCGGGCCAAAGTCGTACGCGGCACGGCTGCTGAACAGCATGTAGCCAGGGATACGTCCGGTATTGCCTTCAGCATTTTCCTGCTCGGTATTGGCGTTGTCGGCGAACTGGCTGCTCTGGTAGCTGCTGTCCACATTGAGTTTCCAGCGACCTTCGGTGTAACCCACGCCCAGGGTGCCTTTATGCTTGGACGAGAAGGGTACGCGGTTGCCTTTGTTCGGGCCGTCTTCGCGGATGGTCGCGTCGACGTAGGCGTAGCTGGCGTACACATCAAAACCGGCCAGCGCCGGGCTCAGACCGTCGAGGGCATAGTTGATGCTGGATTCGATGCCCTGGTGGCGGGTTTCGCCGCGTGCAATCACCGAGTCATCGGTCTGGTTGCTTTCGTACTGGTTGTCGAAGTTGATCAGGAACGCGCCGAGTTCCGCACGCAAGGTACCGTCGTCGTAGCGCGTGCCGATTTCCCAGGTGCGGGCTTTTTCCGGTTTGACTTCGCCTTTGGGCACGCGCTTGGCCATCTGGCTGTACTGCACGCTGCCGAACGAGCCTTCGGTGTTGGCGTAGAGGTTCCAGCTGTCGGTCAGGTGATAGAGCACGTTCAACGCTGGCAGCGCGGTGTTGTAGCTGCCTTTGTTGTCGAGGTTGTTGATGTGGTCGACCTGCCGGGATTTGATCATTTCGTAGCGCACGCCCGGGGTGATGGTCCACTTGCCAATATCAATCCGGTCGTCGATGAAGAACGCGTTGGCTTCGGTACTGCCACGGGTGTCGCGGTCGTTCTTGCTGCTGGTGGTCGGAATTTGCTGGTTGGCCGCAATCGGCGTGGTGTAGCGCATCTCGTGGCCGGCTTCGTTGATATAGCGATAGCCCACGCCGACTTCGTGGCTGGTGTTGCCGAGGTCGAAGCCTTGGGCGAAGCGGGTTTCCAGGCCGCGCACCCAGTATTCTCGGGGCGACAGGGACAGGAAGCGGGTCTGGTCCAGGTAGCCGTTGCGCAGGGTGGTGGTGAAGAAGGTGTTCACGGTGAATTCGCGGCGGTCTTCCTGGTAGCGGTAACCGGCGTTGAACATCGTACGGCGCCCCCAGAATTTGTCGTAGGGACGGGTCGACTGATACGGGTCGGCCTTGTAGTCCTTGACGTTCAAGCCACCGGGCATATCCGCCTGGCCTTCGTAGTACTGCGCCATGGCGTTGAAGCTGTTGGCCTCGTCGAGCTGGTATTTGCCCTTGAGGATCAGGTCATCGATGTGCGTGTTGCTGTTTTCACGCCAGTCGCCGCCACGGGTGCCGGAGTACAGGAGCGCGCCGCCCAGGCCGTTGTCGGCGGTGCCGCCGGCCAGCAGGTTGGCGGTGGTCTTGAAACCGTCATGGCTCGAAGACGGGCTGGTTTCGGTCTGGAAACCGCCTTTGACAGTCGGTGTGTCCGGGATTGCGCGGGTCACAAAGTTGACCACCCCGCCGACGTTCTGCGGGCCGTAGCGCACGGCGCCGCCGCCGCGGACCACGTCCACCGCGTCCATGTTGCCCATGCTGATCGGCGCGAATGACAGTTGCGGTTGGCCATACGGTGCGAAGGGCACCGGGATGCCGTCCATCAGCACCGTGGAGCGCGACGCCAGGCGCGGGTTGAGGCCGCGAATGCCGAAGTTCAGCGCCATGTCGTGGCTGCCGGTGCCATTGTTTTGCGGGGCGTTGACGCCGGGGATGCGGTTGAGCACATCGCGGGCCTGGGTGGCGCCCTGGCGTTCGAATTCATCGCGGCGGATCACGTCACGGGCGCCGGGATGTTCGAAGACATTGGTTTGCGCCGCATCGCCGAGCCAGTCGCCGACCACGCTGGAGGTGCCCAGTTCGAGGGTTGCCGGTGCACTGGCCGACTGCAGGCTGTAGGCATTGTCGCCCTCGGCGCGGGCTTGCAGGCCGGTGCCTTCGAGCAGTTTTTGCAGGCCATCGGCGGCGCTGTAGTTGCCGCTCAAACCACGGCTCTGCATGCCGGCCGTGACCTCGGAGCCGAAGGAAATCAGCACGCCGGCCTCGCGACCGAATTGATTCAACGCGGCCTCCAGCGACGTTGGTGCGATGTGGTAGGGCTTGGCGTCGGCGGCCATTGCAGCAGGCAGTACGGTCAGGCTCAGGCTGGCGCCGAGTAGGAGTTGGCCCAAGGTGCGGGCAAGAAGCGTCGGTTGCTGGGGCATGAAGTGCGGTCCTGAGAAGGAAGGATCAAGGTGGCTTTCCTTCTCTGTCACGCCAGGTGTGGAAAACGGCTCACAACAATTGCAGATAATTTCAGGCTCGCGCCTCGACGGTCACCCAGTAGCGGGTAAAGCGCCGCACCTTGACCGGCAGGCTGACGGTCAACAGGTCGAGAATGCGTTCACTGTCGTCCAGCGGGTAGCTGCCGGAGATCAGCAGGTTGGCGACCTGGGGGGCGCAATTGAGTTGGCCACGGCGATAACGGCTGAGTTCGCCGAGGAAATCTTCCAGGCGCATGTGGGCTGCCACCAGCATGCCATCGGCCCACGCGCCGCTGTTGGCGTCGGTGGCACGCGGGGTGTCCCAGCCTTTGCGGGTGAAGTTGACCTGGTGCGCGGTGTCGACCGTCAACGGCAGGCCGCTGTAGGTATTGGGCATCACGTCGACGTGGCCGTCGAGGACCGCCAGTTGGGTGTGGTCGTTGAACTGGCGCACATTCAGGCGCGCCGCCTGGCTGCTGAGCAGGCCCTGGCCGGTCAGCACGTTGAGCGGTCTGTTGCCTTTGGCGCCGGTCAGCAGGATCTCGCCTTCGAGCAGGCGGATCAGCCGCTGCTGGCCATCGAAATGCACATCCACCGCGCTGCCGGTATTGAGCTGCAACTGGCTGCCGTCGGCCAGTTGCACCTTGCGCCGTTGACCGACGGGGCTGCGGTAGTCGGCCGTGAGCGGCGGCAGGATATGTTGCTGGCGCAGGCTCCAGGCGGCGGCCGAACCAGCGCCGAGGATCAGCAGCAGCTTGAGGGCCTGGCGGCGGCTGGTGGAGGTTGGCGCGTTCAACGCCGCATGGGCCAGGGGCGATGGCATGCCACGCAGGCGCTGGTTGACGCGTTGCATATGGTCCCAGGCGCGCTGGTGTTCACTGTGGGCATTCAGCCATTGCTGCCAGGCCGCTTGTTGGCGCGGGTTGAGGGCGCCTTGCTGCATTTCCATCAGCCAATGCACGGCCTGTTCGGCAACTTGGGTCGAGAAATTCATAGGGCAAAGTAGCAGCGCATGGCGGCTTTATTCAGGTGGCGTTTGACGGTGGCGATGGAGATGCCCAGCTCTGCGCCGATTTGCGCGTAGGTCAGGCCATCGAGTTGGGCCAGCAGGAAGGCGCGTTTGACTGGCGTGGGCAAACCGTCGAGCAACTGGTCCAGCTCGACCAGGGTTTGCAGGATGATTGCGCGTTCTTCTTCCGACGGTGCCACGTGTTCCGGCAACTGGGCCAGGGCGTCGAGGTAGGCGCGCTCCAGGTCCTGGCGGCGGTAGAAATTGCACAGCACGCGCTTGGCCACGGTGGTGAGGAAGGCGCGGGGTTCGATCAATGTTGGCGTTTCACGGGCGCAGAGCACGCGGATGAAGGTGTCTTGCGCCAGGTCGGCGGCACTTTCCGGGCAGCCGAGCTTGCGTCGCAACCAGCCGGTGAGCCAGTGGTGATGGTCGGTGTACAAAACTTCGACGGTGTTGGACGGCTGCAACGCGATCACCCTTCGCTACGAGCATGCGGGCATTCGGCATGCTTTAGAGAACAAGAATTGTTCGCATTGTAGGTGGGCCGCTACGGTTCGGCAATCCGCCAGTACCGGCGTTTCATCCGTTCTTTTTTGCTTATGAGAATATTTATCATTAATATTGCGCACTGATGAACCTGGCGTCTCCCGCATGAAAAGCAAAACCTCACTTGCGCTACCCTACCGTCTGGCCGTCACATCGCGGGTGCTTGCGGCTGTCGTCGGCGGCTACCTGATGGCCTCCCTGGCCGCCATCTGCCTGGCGCTGTGGATGCCCACGTCCCGCGCCGACGCGGTGATCACCGGGATGATGAGTTCGTTTGTGTTCTATCTGCTGGCGGTGCTCTGGTGCTTTGCATGCCGCACGGCCTGGCGCGCCTGGTTTGGCGTGATGTTGCCGAGTGCGGCGTTTGCCACTCTGGCGGGTGTGGGGTTGTGGATGGCGCGTACATGAAAGAGGGCTTTCGCCAGGCCATGGCCTGGTTGCACACCTGGAGCGGGCTGATCTTTGGCTGGCTGCTGTTTGCGATTTTCCTGACGGGCACCTTGTCGTATTTCAAGGACGAGATCAGCCACTGGATGCAGCCCGAAGTGCAGGCTTATCCACTGGACAGCGCGCGCAGCCTGGGCGTCGCGCAAACCTATTTGCAGCAGGTGGCGCCAACGGCCGCGCGCTGGTTTATCAACCTGCCGGATGACCGCGACCCCGCCTTGACGGTGATGTGGCAAGACAAACTCGACCCTGGCCGTCGCGGCAATTTCATCCAGAAAACCCTCGACCCGGTTACCGGCCAAGATGTGCAGGCCCGCGAAAGCATGGGCGGCGAGTTCTTCTATCGTTTCCATTTCCAGCTGCAAATGCCCCATCCCTGGGGCCGCTGGCTGTCCACCATCGCTGCGATGGTGATGTTTGTCGCGCTGATCACCGGGATCATCACCCACAAGAAAATCTTCAAGGACTTCTTCACCTTCCGCCCGCGCAAAGGCCAGCGTTCCTGGCTCGACGGGCATAACGCGGTCGGTGTGCTGGTGCTGCCGTTCCACCTGATGATCACCTACAGCAGCCTGGTGATTTTCATGAGCATGGTGATGCCGGCGCCGATCCTTGCCTCCTATGCGGGCGATACCCGCGCCTTTTTCAACGACGTGTTCCCCGCCACCAACAACGCGCCGGCGCAGGGGCAACCGGGCAAATTGCTGCCGCTGTTGCCGATGTACGAACAGGCGCGGGCGCAATGGGACGGTGGCCATGTGGGGCGTCTGGGGGTGAACAACCCCAGCGACGTGAACGCTTCGGTCAATGTGTTTCGGGCCAGTTCCGACAACGTGGTGCATGAGTTCGACAGCATCGTGTCGTTCAGCGGCACCAGCGGCGAACTGCTGCGCACCAGTGCCGGGCAATCGCTGCCGGCGATCATCGGCGGCAGTTTCTACGGCCTGCACATGGGCCAGTTCGCCGGGCCGGTGTTGCGTTGGTTGTACTTTATCTGTGGGCTGGCGGGCACGGCGATGATCGGCACCGGGCTGGTGATCTGGCTGGGCAAGCGCCAGCTCAAGCACGCCAAGAGCGGCGTGATGCCGTTTGAACTGCGCCTGGTGGAGGTGCTCAACATCGCCAGCATGTCCGGATTGATGATCGCCATTGCGGCGTTCTTCTGGGCCAACCGCCTGCTGCCGGTGGGCTTTGCCGAGCGCTCTGCCTGGGAAGTACAGACCTTCTTCATGGCCTGGGGTGTGAGCCTGCTGCACGCGGTCCTGCGCCGTGGCCGCCAGGGCTGGGTTGAACAACTGAGTGTCGGCGCGCTGCTGTTTGTCGCGATCCCGCTGCTCAATGCGCTGACCACTTCGCACCACCTGGGCGTGTCGCTGGCGACGGGTGATTGGGCCATGGCCGGTTTCGACCTGACGTGCCTGGCCAGCGGCGTATTCCTCGCCTGGGCCGCGTGGAAGATGCAGCACCGTGCTGCGTCCCAGACCAGGGCCGGGCGGGCGCGTTCGTTGACCCTCAAGCAGGAGGCGAACTGAATGCTGCTCGCTCTCTTGATGTGCTACGCCGGGTTCACCGCGCTGTGCCTGTCCACCGACCGTCACCATGGCGAATTGCTGCACAGCAAGCCGTCGCCCCAACGGCGCGTGGGGTTGCGGGCGGCGGGCTGGTTGCTGCTGGCACTGTCGATCTGGCCGGCCGTGGCGCTCGGTGGTTGGAGCCGGGGCCTGGTGGAGTGGTGCGCGGTGTTGATGCTCAGTGCGCTGTTGCTGGTGCTGTTGTTGCCGTATCGGCCACGGTTGGCCTTGATCCTGGCGGGCGTCGGCCTGCTGGCCAGCCCCGTCGCGGCCTTGGCCATCCTCTGAGCCACGCCCATGATGATCAGCACCCCACCGGAGTCCCAAGACAGCCAGCGCGCTGAATCAGCAGGCGGGCGTGCGCATTTCCTGCAGGTGTTTCTCTCGCAGCGTTCACAGATGGAAGCTTTGGTCAGTCGACGTGTCGGTTGCCGTGCCACGGCTGCCGACCTGGTGCAGGATTTATTCCTACGCTTCTGGCGCCGCCCGTTGGTGCAGGTCGAGGAACTCAGCACCTACCTGCTGCGCTGCGCTGGCAACATCGCCATTGACCACCTGCGCAGCGAAAGCGCGCGGGTGCGCAGCAGCGAAGGCTGGCTGCCCGAGCAACAGGATAATCAGGGTTGCGAACCCCAAGCGGCCTTGGAGGCGGGCAATGATCTGCGCCATGTCGAAGCCGCCCTGCGCAGCTTGCCGGAGCGCACGCGGCAGATTTTCCTGCTCAACCGCATTCATGGCCGCAAGTACGCGGAAATCGCCAAGGCCATGGGTCTGTCCCAAAGTGCCGTGGAAAAACATATGATGCGTGCCCTCGAAGCCTGCAAAGCCAGCCTTCGCGAGCCATCACCCCCACGCACGCCAGGGACAGCACCGTGAACCGCACCCCCACGCCCGACCAGGAACACGCCGCGCTGGCCTGGCTGAGCCTGCTGCACGACCAGCCGAGCAGCGGCGACCAGGCCACGTTCAGCCAATGGTTGCGTGCCGATCCGGCCCACATCGAGGCTTACTCCCAGGCCCAGGTACTGTGGGAATTGAGTGAAGTGCCTGCGCGAAAATTGGCGGACGAGGATGCATTGGCCTTGCAGGGTTACCTCAAGGCGATGCACACCTCGAAGCGCTCGCGGGTTGTACGCGGGGCCGGCGCGTTGGCGATGGCCGCGTGCCTGCTGCTGACGGTGTCCATGGGCGCAGGCTGGCAGCCGTCGCGCTGGGTCGATGACTTTGGCGCCGACTATGTGACGGCGCCAGGCGAAGTCAAAACCGTCACCCTGGCGGATAAATCCCAAGTCACTCTCGATGCCGACAGCGCGATTGCCGTGGATTTCAGCCATGGCGAACGGCACATCCAGTTGCGTCGTGGCGCGGGTTTTTTCAGCGTGACCCACACTGGCGAGTCCTTTGTGGTGGAGGCAGGCAGCGGTGAAGCGCGGGTGCTCGGTACGCAATTCGAAGTGCGCCTGCAACCGACGGGGGCGCAGGTGACGGTGTTGTCGGGGCGGGTAGGGGTGACGCCGTCCAGGCACGGCCAACAGCAAGTCCTTACAGCCGGCCAGCAAGTGGCCTACACGCAAGGTGTGGCCGATGCCACGCACCCGGTGGACAGCGAATCGCGCCTGGCCTGGCGCGACGGCTGGCTCAACTACTACAAGGCGCCGCTGGCCGATGTTGTCAAGGATCTGGAGCGCTACTACCCGGGCCGTATCCTGTTGCTCAACGATGAGATGGGCAGCAAGCGCGTCAGCGGCAGTTTCCCGAGCAAGGATCCGCAGGCGGTGTTGAATGCGTTGCAGGCCGTGCTCGGGTTCGAGCAGCACAACCTGCTGGGTCGCGTGATCGTGGTGCGCTGATTATTTCAGCGCCGCCATGATCTTCTCCGGGCTGAACTCACGGATCAGCGTGCCGTTGACGTCTACAAACGGAATCCCACCGCCGCCCAGCGCCTCGTAGGCCTTGCGCGCCTGGGCGTCTTTTTCGATGTCGAACGCCTGGTAGGGCAGGCCTTTCTGGTCCAGGAAGCGGCGGATCTGCTTGCAGTAGCCGCACCATTCGGTGGAATAGAGCACCACCTGCGCCGAGGCCCGGGTTTGTTCCGGCGCGACCTGGGACGGATTGAACACCCGCTCGATCTTGCCCCAGTTCTGGAACACCACCACCACCAGCAATACCAGCAGGACTTTCTTGAACACCCCGCCGAGCATCAGTTGCGGCGCTTGAGCTGGTCGGTCAGTTGGGTCGGCAAACCCTTGATGATCAGCGTGCCAGCCGCCTCGTCGTACTCGATCTTGTCGCCCAGCAAGTGCGCTTCAAAACTGATCGACAAGCCTTCGGCGCGGCCGGTAAAGCGGCGGAACTGGTTGAGGGTGCGCTTATCCGCCGGAATTTCCGGCGACAGGCCATAGTCCTTGTTACGGATATGGTCGTAGAACGCCTTAGGCCGATCTTCATCGATCAAGCCCGAGAGTTCTTCCAGGCCCATCGGCTCGCCGAGCTT
The DNA here is from genome assembly GCF_057835125.1 of Pseudomonas sp. GL_117. Classification (NCBI taxonomy): domain Bacteria; kingdom Pseudomonadati; phylum Pseudomonadota; class Gammaproteobacteria; order Pseudomonadales; family Pseudomonadaceae; genus Pseudomonas; species Pseudomonas sp. GL_117. The sequence continues at coordinate 1,198,126 of NZ_CM174418.1, forward strand.
GGCCTGGCTGCTGGCGTAGTCCACCAGGGTCTTGGTTTTTTCGCGGGCGGATTCGTCCGGCAGGTCTTCGCTTTCGACGAAGTCACTGAATGCCTTGAGCAGGGTGCGGGTTTCGCCCGGGCCGTCGACGCCTTCCTGGCAGCCGATAAAGTCGCGGAAGTACTCCGAGACCTTCTTGCCGTTCTTGCCCTTGATAAACGAGATGTACTGCTTGGACTGCTTGTTGTTCTGCCACTCGGAAACGTTGATACGCGCCGCCAGGTGCAACTGGCCTAGGTCCAGGTGACGCGACGGGGTCACGTCCAGCTCGTCGGTCACCGCCACGCCTTCGCTGTGGTGCAGCAGGGCGATGGCCAGGTAATCGGTCATGCCTTGTTGGTAGTGGGCAAACAGCACGTGGCCGCCAGTGGAGAGGTTGGACTCTTCCATCAGCTTTTGCAGGTGCTCGACGGCGGTGCGGCTAAAGGTGGTGAAATCCTGGCCACCGTCGAAATACTCCTTCAACCAGCCACTGAACGGGTGCGCGCCGGACTCGGCATGGAAGAAACCCCAGGCCTTGCCTTGTTTGGCGTTATAGCTCTCGTTGAGGTCGGCAAGCATGTTCTCGATGGCGGCCGATTCGGACAGCTCCGAATCGCGGGCGTGGAGAACTGCGGGCGTGCCGTCGGGTTTTTTGTCGATCAGGTGGACGATGCAATGACGGATCGGCATGGGCTTCTCGGCTGGTTGAAGGGGAGCGGTTGGCCTCCCCGAAAAGTCGCCCAGTGTACCGCACCCATTGGTCAAGACGCGCTTTCAAGGCGGTTTTGCCGCTCTCCGACATGGCATATGCCATTTTTTCACGGTTTAGAGCGATAAAGCTGACCAAATGGGTAGGTAGAAGCGGATATTTCCCCGTCTCTGTGCTAGTTTTGCCCCGTCTTACGCCAAGTCTCGGCGTTAAGCGTGCATTCAGCATCTGTCAGGTCGAACCAATCCCCGTTTCAAGCATCTATAACCCCGATCTTCGCGGTTATAGCCTGGGGTGCCAGACCTAGACGGTCGGGCTCGACGGCTGACACTGCACTCTGCAATCCATATGAATTTGATAGGGAAGGAACACCACAATGGCTATTACTAAAGACCAACTGATCGCTGACCTGGCTGAAGCAGTAGACGCACCGAAAACCACCGTGCGCGCTCTGCTGGACCAACTGAGCCAAGTTGTTGCTGACCAGCTGGAAAACGGCGGCGAAATCACTCTGCCAGGCGTTGGCAAACTGAAAGTGACCGAGCGTCCTGCCCGTACTGGCCGTAACCCTTCGACTGGCGCTGCCATCGAAATCGCTGCCAAGAAAGTTATCAAGCTGGTTGTGGCCAAAGGCCTGACCGACGCTGTTAACAAGTAAGACGCAGCAAAAAAAACCGTGCTCCGGAGCGATCCGGGCACGGTTTTTTGTTGCCTGCGATTTGTAGAGGCCCTGTAGTGAGCGGGCTTGCCCCGCGCTGGGGGGCGAAGCCGCCCTAAAACGGTCCGCCGCGGTGTGTCAGGAAAACCGAGGTGACGGGATTTGGGGCGGCTTCGCCCCCCAGCGCGGGGCAAGCCCGCTCACTACAGTTAGTCGCGGGCCCAGCGCTGGCGCCAGATCTGCTGCTCGTTCTTGGTCTGGAAGGTCCAGGCCACAAAGCGGCTTTGTTTTTGCCCCTGGGACATCTCCACTACCTGGCTTTCCAGCACGCCGGCTTTTTTCAGCGCGGTCTCGATGGCAGGCAGGTTCGACGCCTTTGACACCAGGGTGCTGAACCACAACACCTTGTGGGCAAAATGCGCACTCTCGGCGATCAACTGCGTCACAAAACGCGCTTCGCCGCCTTCACACCACAATTCGGCCGATTGGCCACCGAAGTTCAGTACCGGCAACTTGCGCTTGGGATCGGCCTTGCCCAGGGCGCGCCATTTACGCTCGCTGCCCTTGGTGGCTTCGTCCATGGACGCGTGGAACGGCGGGTTGCACATGGTCAGGTCAAAACGCTCACCCGGCTCCAGCAAGCCCAGCAGGATCTGCTTGGGGTTGGGTTGCTGGCGCAGCTGGATGACCTTGCTCAGGTCGTTGGACTGCACGATGGCCTTGGCGGCGGCCACGGCGGTAGGGTCGACCTCCGAGCCGAGGAAGGTCCAGCGGTACTCCATGTAGCCAATCAGCGGGTAGACGCAGTTGGCGCCCATGCCGATGTCCAGCACCTTGATGATCGAGCCGCGCGGGACCTTGCCGTCGTTGTTGCTGGCCAACAGGTCAGCGAGGAAGTGCACGTAGTCCGCACGCCCCGGCACCGGCGGGCACAGGTAATCGGCCGGGATGTCCCAATGCTGGATGCCATAGAAGGATTTGAGCAGCGCCCGGTTGAACACCCGCACCGCATCCGGGCTGGCGAAGTCGATGCTCTCTTTGCCATACGGATTGATGATCACGAATTTCGCCAGTTCCGGCGTGGTCTTGATCAGCGCCGGGAAGTCGTAACGGCCTGTGTGGCGGTTGCGCGGGTGCAGGGTAGCCTCTTTGCGCGGCGCGACGGGCTTGGCCGTGGCGGCGGTTTTAGGCTTCTTGCGTGCAGGCTTGGGTGTGCTGGGGGCGGTCATGATGATTCTGGTGTTGGCTCAAAGTGACGGGCATTGTCACACATTCTCAGGGTGAACTCGGTTAAATGTAGGAGCGGGCTTGCTCGCGAATGCGGTACATCAGAAACAGATGCAGTGCCTGACACACTGCATTCGCGAGCAAGCCCGCTCCCACATCGATTGGGTTTTCAGGCCAAAAAAAAGAGGCCCGAAGGCCTCTTTTCTACAGGGAATCCACCTTACAGGCTGGAAATCCGCGCATGTTGCTCCGCCAGCTTGCCCAGGGCCTGTTCAGCCTCGGCCAACTTGGCGCGTTCTTTGTCGATCACTTCGGCCGGAGCCTTGTCGACGAACGCCGCGTTGGACAGCTTGCCGCCCACACGCTGCACTTCGCCTTGCAGGCGCGCAATTTCCTTGTCGAGTCGAGCCAGTTCCGCGCCCTTGTCGATCAGGCCAGCCATCGGCACCAGCACTTCCATCTCGCCGACCAGTGCGGTGGCGGACAGCGGCGCTTCGGCGTCGGTAGCCAATACCGTAATCGACTCCAGCTTCGCCAGCTTCTTGAGCAGCGCATCGTTTTCGGCGAGACGACGCTGGTCTTCGGCACTGGCGTTCTTCACAAACACCGCCAATGGCTTGCCCGGCCCGATGTTCATCTCGGCGCGGATGTTGCGCGTGCCAAGCATCAGGGTCTTGAGCCATTCGATATCGCTTTCGGCCGCCTCATCGATGCGCGCTTCGTTGGCCACCGGCCAAGGTTGCAGCATGATGGTCTTGCCTTCGATACCGGCCAGCGGCGCGAGGCGCTGCCAGATTTCTTCGGTGATGAACGGCATGAACGGATGCGCCAGGCGCAGGGCCACTTCCAGCACGCGCACCAGGGTGCGACGGGTGCCACGCTGACGTTCGATCGGCGCGTTTTCGTCCCACAGCACAGGCTTGGACAGTTCCAGGTACCAGTCGCAGTACTGGTTCCAGATGAACTCGTACAAGGCTTGTGCGGCCAGGTCGAAACGGAACTGGTCGAGTTGGCGGGTCACTTCGGCTTCGGTGCGCTGCAATTGCGAGATGATCCAGCGATCCGCCAGGGACAGTTCGACGGCTTCGCCGTTCTGGCCGCAGTCTTCGCCTTTGTCCAGCACGTAGCGCGCGGCGTTCCAGATCTTGTTGCAGAAGTTGCGATAGCCTTCGACGCGGCCCATGTCGAACTTGATGTCGCGACCGGTGGACGCCAGCGAGCAGAAGGTGAAGCGCAGGGCGTCGGTGCCATAGCTGGCGATGCCGTCGGCGAACTCATCGCGGGTCTGCTTCTCGATCTTCTTCGCCAGTTTCGGCTGCATCAGGCCCGAGGTACGTTTTTGTACCAGGGTTTCCAGGTCGATGCCGTCGATGATGTCCAACGGGTCCAGGACGTTGCCCTTGGACTTGGACATCTTCTGGCCCTGGCCGTCACGCACCAGGCCGTGCACGTACACGGTCTTGAACGGAACCTGCGGCGTGCCGTCCTCGTTCTTCACCAGGTGCATGGTCAGCATGATCATCCGGGCGACCCAGAAGAAAATGATGTCGAAGCCGGTGACCAGCACGTCGGTGGAGTGGAATTTCTTCAGGAATTCGGTCTGTTGCGGCCAGCCCAGGGTGGAGAACGTCCACAGGCCCGAGCTGAACCAGGTGTCCAGTACGTCGTTGTCCTGTTGCAGCGCAACGTCGGCACCGAGGTTGTGCTTGGCACGCACTTCGGCTTCGTCGCGGCCTACATAGACCTTGCCCGACTCGTCGTACCAGGCCGGAATACGGTGGCCCCACCACAGTTGACGGCTGATGCACCAATCCTGGATGTCGCGCATCCACGAGAAGTACATGTTTTCGTACTGTTTCGGCACGAACTGGATGCGGCCATCTTCCACGGCAGCAATCGCAGGCTCGGCCAACGGCTTGGTAGACACGTACCACTGGTCGGTCAGCCACGGCTCGATGATGGTGCCGGAGCGGTCGCCCTTCGGCACTTTCAGGCCGTGGTCGTCAACGCTGACCAGCAGGCCGGCAGCGTCGAAGGCGGCAACGATCTGCTTGCGCGCTTCGAAACGGTCGAGACCGGCGTATTCGGCCGGGATCTTGCCGTCGATGCTGTCGTTCAACGTGCCATCCAGGTTGAACACCTGGCAGGCCGGCAATACGGCGGCGTTTTTGTCGAAGATGTTCAGCAGCGGCAGGTTATGGCGCTTGCCGACTTCGTAGTCGTTGAAATCGTGGGCTGGGGTGATTTTCACACAGCCGGTGCCGAATTCCGGGTCGCAGTAATCGTCCGCGATGATCGGGATGCGGCGGCCAACCAGCGGCAGCTCGACGAACTTGCCGATCAGTGCCTGGTAGCGCTCATCGTTCGGGTTAACGGCCACGGCGGCGTCGCCGAGCATGGTTTCCGGACGGGTGGTGGCGACGATCAGGTAGTCGTTGCCCTCAGCAGTCTTGGCACCGTCGGCCAGGGGGTACTTGAGGTTCCACAGGAAGCCTTTTTCGTCGTGGTTTTCCACTTCGAGGTCGGAAATCGCCGTGTGCAGCTTGGTGTCCCAGTTGACCAGGCGTTTGCCGCGGTAGATCAGGCCGTCTTCATGCAGGCGCACGAAGGCTTCTTTCACGGCTTCCGACAGGCCGTCGTCCATGGTGAAGCGCTCGCGGCTCCAGTCTACGGACGAGCCGAGGCGACGGATCTGACGGCTGATGTTGCCGCCGGACTGGTCTTTCCATTCCCAGACTTTTTCCAGGAATTTCTCGCGACCCAGGTCGTGACGGCTCTGGCCGGTGGCTTCGAGTTGGCGTTCCACCAGCATCTGCGTGGCGATACCGGCGTGGTCGGTGCCCGGCTGCCACAGGGTGTCGCGACCCTGCATGCGGCGGAAACGGATCAACGCATCCATGATCGCATTGTTGAAGCCATGGCCCATGTGCAGGCTGCCAGTGACGTTCGGTGGCGGGATCATGATGGTGTAGGAATCGCCCGCGCCTTGCGGGGCGAAATAATTCTCGGATTCCCAGGTGTTGTACCAGGAAGTTTCGATAGCGTGCGGCTGGTAGGTCTTATCCATGCGCGGCGGGACCCTAGTTGGCATTTATTCAGGAAAGCCGGCAAGTATAGCGGGGGGGAGCAGCTGCAAGCTACAAGCTATCAGCTGCAAGTGGAGCGGGGAGCTTTTACTTGTGGCTTGTAGCTAGTTACTTGTCGCTGCAGCGAGCAACCGCTCCATCCGCGCATCCAGCCGACGCTTGATCTCGGTTTCGATATGCGGGGCGAAGTCGTCGATGACGTCTTGCATGATCAGTTGCGCGGCGGCACGCAGTTCGTTGTCCAGGTGCAGCAGCAGGGCATCCTGGCCTTTTTCGGCGGGGGCGGGCTCGACAGCAGCGGCAACCGGCTCCGGCGCAGCGGGCTTGGTGCCGACCATATCGAACAACAGCGGAATCTGTACCTCTGCATCGACCGAGTCGGTCAGCAGTGGCGGTTGCAGGCCGTCGTCACCGAGCAACTGGCGGATCGACTCCAGGTCGTCCAGCAGGTGGTCGTCTTTTTTTACCGAGTTGGGGGTGTCCATCATTTACTCAAAGTCGTTGTAGCCGGTGATCCTGCAAAGGATAGCCCTGTTCGCGATAGAAACGGAAACTCTCCCGCGCCGCCTGACGAATAGCCGGCTCTTCCACCACCACCTCTGCCACGCGGGCAAACGCCTTGGCGAACGGCGGCACTTTCAGGTCCAGGTTGACCAGCAGGTCATGGTGATCGCCGCAGTTGTCGCCCAAGCCCAGGACCACCAGGCTTTCGGGTTCTGACTCGGCGGGGCCGTGGGGCACGAAGCTTTCGCCCTTGAAACGCCACAGGCGGGCATCCAGCTCGTCGCGTTGGGCCGCATCGCTGCAATGCAGGTAGATGCGGTGACCCATGCGCCAGGCTTTTTCAGTGAGTTTGCAGGCAAAGTCCAGGCGCGCGAGCGGGTCGGCGCTGGGCAATATATAGAAGTCGACTTGGGTCATTGTGGTTCCTGGAACCCAGGGCGGTTGTGTAAAAGCCGCCCTGGCGTTCTCATTTTCAGGCTTTTGCGCGATCCAGCAGGTACTGGGTCAGCAATGGAACCGGGCGGCCAGTGGCGCCCTTGTCCTTGCCGCCGCTGGTCCAGGCCGTGCCGGCGATGTCCAGGTGCGCCCAGTTGAAGTTCTTGGCAAAGCGCGACAGGAAGCAGGCTGCGGTAATGGTGCCGGCTTTCGGGCCGCCGATGTTGGCGATGTCGGCGAACGGGCTGTCCAGCTGTTCCTGGTACTCATCGAACAGCGGCAGTTGCCAGGCGCGGTCGTCGGCGGCCTTGCCGGCGCTGAGCAGTTGTTCGATCAGCTCGTCGTTGTTGCCCAACAGGCCCGAGGTGTGGGAGCCCAGAGCGACGATGCACGCGCCGGTCAGGGTGGCGATGTCGATCACGGCTTGCGGCTTGAAGCGCTCGGCGTAGGTCAGGGCATCGCATAGCACCAGGCGGCCTTCGGCGTCGGTGTTGAGGATCTCGACGGTCTGGCCGCTCATGGTGGTGACGATGTCGCCCGGACGCGCCGCGCCGCCACTTGGCATGTTCTCGGCACAGGCCAGGATGCACACCAGGTTGATCGGCAGCTTGAGCTCCAGCACCGCACGCAGGGTGCCGAACACGCTGGCGGCGCCGCCCATGTCGTACTTCATTTCATCCATGCCGGCGCCTGGCTTGAGGCTGATGCCGCCGGTGTCGAAGGTGATGCCTTTGCCGACCAGGGCGTAAGGTTTGTCGGCCTTTTTGCCGCCGTTGTATTGCATCACGATCAGGCGTGGCGGCTGGTCGCTGCCCTGGCCCACGGCATAGAACGAGCCCATGCCCAGTTCCTTGATCTTCTTCTCATCCAGAACTTCGACTTTCAGGCCCTTGAATTCCTTGCCCAGCGCCTTGGCCTGTTCGCCGAGGAAGGTTGGGTGGCAGATGTTCGGCGGCAGGTTGCCCAGGTCGCGGGTGAACGACATGCCGTTGGCGATTGCGGTGGCGTGGGTCACGGCGCGCTGCACTTCAGCCTGGGCGGCCTTGATGGTCAGCAGGGTGATCTTCTTCAGGGCGCGGGGTTCGGCCTTGGTGCTCTTGAACTGGTCGAAGATATAGCCGCCGTCCACCAGGCTTTCGGCCAGCAGGCGGGTCTTGCCGTAGCTGTCTCGGCCCTTGACCACCACTTCATCCAGCGCCAGCGTGGCATCACCGCCGCCCAGGCCTTTGAGGGTGGTGAGGATGCCGCTGATGATCTTGCGGAACGGACGGTCGCCCAGCTCGGCGTCCTTGCCCACGCCCACCAGCAATACGCGGTCGGCTTTCAGGTTTGGCAGGCTTTGCAGTAGCAGGCTCTGGCCGACTTTGCCCGCCAGGTCGCCGCGCTTGAGGATCGCGCTGATGGCGCCGCCGCTCAGTTCGTCGACTTGCTTGGCAGCGACGCCGAGCTTGCGGCCTTCGCCGATGGCGACCACGAGGGTGGCGGTTTTCAACGTTTCGGGGCTAACGCTTTTTACAACCAATTCCATTTTCGGGTCCCTTATAAAGGTCAAAGAGCCGGGCGTCTGTACGCCGGCTTTAAAGCTTGGCGGCTGTATAAACCGCCCGCGACAAAGGCCGCAGTTTGAACCTCGGCGGCGGAGCCTGACAACCCTTGGTGTAAGCTTTGTCCACGTGGTTGAGCATGCTCCGTGACAGGCGCGGCCAATCACAGGATAATGCGCCATCTTTTTAGCCGGCCTGTGCAAACGGGTCGACTGGTATGCTTGCTTGTTTGGCCGCCTTAGCCTGACAACCCTGGAGTGTCTGGTTTGATCGTCTTCCGTTATCTGTCCCGCGAAGTCCTGTTGACCCTGAGTGCCGTGAGCGCGGTGTTGCTGGTCATCATCATGAGTGGTCGTTTCGTCAAATACCTCGCCCAGGCCGCCTCTGGCGCGCTGGATCCGGGCTCGCTGTTCCTGATCATGGGCTTTCGCCTGCCGGGGTTCCTGCAACTGATCCTGCCGCTGGGCCTGTTTCTCGGGATCCTGCTGGCGTACGGTCGCCTGTACCTCGAAAGTGAAATGACCGTGCTTTCGGCCACCGGCATGAGCCAGCAACGCCTGCTGGGCATGACCATGATCCCGGCCGCCGGTGTCGCGCTGATCGTCGCCTGGCTGAGCCTGAGCCTGGCCCCCCAGGGCGCCATGCAGTTCCAGCTGGTGCTGAACAAGCAGGACGCGATGACCGAGTTCGACACCCTCGAACCGGGCCGCTTCCAGGCACTCAGCGACGGCACCCGCGTGACCTACACCGAAACCATGACCGAAAACCGTGCCAACCTCGGCGGCGTATTCATCTCCGAGAAGCGCCTGGGCCAGGACAAGAAAGACCGCGGTATTTCCGTGCTGGTGGCCGACTCAGGCCGCCAGGAAGTGCGCCCCGATGGCAGCCGCTACCTGATCCTGGAAAACGGCTATCGCTATGACGGCAGCCCCGGCATGGCCGATTACCGTGCGATCAAGTACGACACCTACGGCGTGCTGCTGGCCCGTCCGGACGTCAGCGACGAAGTCACCGACCGTGACGCCATCCCCACCACGGAACTGCTCGGCAGCAAGGAACTGCGTTCCATTGCCGAGCTGCAATGGCGCATCTCCCTGCCGCTGCTGGTGTTTATCGTGACCTTGATGGCAGTGCCGCTGTCACGCGTCAACCCGCGCCAGGGCCGATTCCTCAAGCTGTTGCCGGCGATCCTGCTGTACATGGCGTACCTGACCATCCTGATTTCCGCCCGTGGTTCCCTGGAGAAGGGCAAGCTGTCGCCGACCCTGGGCCTGTGGTGGGTGCATGGGATCTTCCTGGTGATCGGCCTGGGGCTGCTCTACTGGGAACCTATCCGTCTGAAAATGTTGAGCCGTCGTGGCCAGAAGGAGTTGGCTCGTGGCTAAGCTCGATCGCTACATTGGTAGCAGCGTACTGATCGCCATCCTGGCGGTATTGGGCATCATCCTTGGGTTGGCGTCGTTGTTCGCCTTTATCGATGAAGTCGGCAACGTCAGCGACACCTATACCGTATGGGACGTGATGAGCTACGTGGCCCTCACCGCGCCGCGCCGCCTCTACGACATGATGCCGATGGCCGCGCTGATCGGTTGCCTGATCGGCCTGGGCAGCCTGGCCAGCAACAGCGAACTGACCATCATGCGCGCCGCCGGTGTGTCCATCGGCCGTATTGTCTGGGCGGTGATGAAGCCGATGCTGCTGCTGATGCTGTGCAGCGTGCTGATCGGTGAATACGTTGCGCCGCCGGCCGAAACCACGGCCCAGGCCAACCGCGCCCTGGCCCAGGGGTCGGGCGACGCACAAAGCTCCAAGCATGGCCTGTGGCACCGCCAGGGTGACGAGTTCATCCACATCAACGCCGTGCAGCCCGGCGGCCTGTTGATTGGTGTGACACGTTATACCTTTGACAAGGAACGCCATCTGCTGATGTCGAGCTTTGCCAAGCGCGCGCAGTACAACGCCGAGAAATGGCAGCTGAGCGATGTCACCACCACGCATTTCCGCAATGCAGGGCAAGGCACCAAGGCCAGTACTGAAGTGATCAATGTGCCGGCCGAGGAGTGGGACATCGCCCTCAAGCCGGAACTGCTCAATACCGTGGTGATGATCCCCGAAAGCCTGCCGATCTCCGGGCTTTGGGGTTACATCCACTACTTGAAGGACCAGGGCCTGAACAACGGTCGCTACTGGCTGGCATTCTGGGTCAAGGTGCTGCAGCCGGTGGTCACTGCCGCGCTGGTGTTGATGGCGATCTCGTTCATCTTCGGCCCGCTGCGCTCCGTGACCCTTGGCCAGCGCGTCTTTACCGGCGTGCTGGTGGGCTTTACCTTCCGCATCGCCCAGGACCTGCTCGGCCCTTCGAGCCTGGTGTTCGGCTTCTCGCCGCTGTTTGCGGTGCTGGTGCCCACTGGTATCTGCGCCCTGGCCGGGTTCTGGCTATTGCGCCGGGCCGGTTGATAGAGCGCTTATGATCAAAACATGCCCCGGTCGAGAGATCGGGGCATTTTTGTTCTGGTCAGCAAAGATGACGTCTGGCCTGAGCATCAGGTACAATTCCCGGCTATTTTTCAACGGGCAATCTGCCTGCAGCCTTTTTGAGTGTTGATCCGTGAGTGATTTGAGTCATATCCGCAATTTCTCCATCATCGCCCACATTGACCATGGCAAGTCGACGCTGGCCGACCGGTTCATCCAAATGTGCGGTGGCCTTGCCGAGCGTGAAATGGAAGCCCAGGTCCTGGACTCCATGGACCTCGAGCGTGAACGCGGCATCACCATCAAGGCCCATAGCGTTACCCTGTACTACACCGCAAAAGACGGTATCAAGTACCAGCTGAACTTCATTGACACCCCCGGCCACGTAGACTTCACCTACGAAGTCAGCCGCTCGCTGGCCGCCTGCGAAGGCGCCTTGCTGGTGGTGGACGCCGGCCAGGGTGTTGAAGCCCAGTCCGTTGCCAACTGCTACACCGCGATCGAGCAAGGCCTGGAAGTGATGCCGGTGCTGAACAAGATCGACCTGCCACAGGCCGATCCGGACCGCGTCAAGGAAGAAATCGAAAAAATCATCGGCATTGACGCCACCGACGCCGTCGAGTGCAGCGCCAAGACCGGCCTGGGCGTCGACGAAGTGCTCGAGCGCCTGGTCAAGACCATTCCCGCGCCGACCGGCAACTACGAAGATCCGCTGCAAGCGTTGATCATCGACTCCTGGTTCGACAACTACCTGGGCGTTGTGTCCCTGGTCCGCGTGCGCCACGGCCGCGTGAAGAAGGGCGACAAGATCCTGGTCAAATCCACCGGCAAGATCCACCTGGTGGACAGCGTTGGTGTGTTCAACCCCAAGCACACGGCGACCACCGATCTGAAAGCCGGTGAAGTAGGCTTCATCATTGCCGGTATCAAGGACATTCACGGGGCCCCGGTGGGTGACACCCTGACCTTGAGCTCGACGCCGGACGTTGACGTGCTGCCCGGCTTCAAGCGCATCCAGCCGCAGGTTTACGCCGGCCTGTTCCCGGTCAGCTCCGATGACTTCGAAGACTTCCGCGAAGCCCTGCAAAAGCTGACCCTCAACGACTCGTCGTTGCAGTACACCCCGGAAAGCTCCGACGCCCTGGGCTTCGGCTTCCGTTGCGGGTTCCTGGGCATGCTGCACATGGAGATCATCCAGGAGCGCCTGGAGCGTGAATACGACCTGGACCTGATCACCACCGCGCCAACGGTTATTTTTGAGCTGGCGCTGAAAACCGGTGAAACGATTTACGTCGACAACCCGTCCAAGCTCCCAGACCTGTCTTCCATCGAAGACATGCGCGAGCCGATTGTGCGCGCCAATATCCTGGTGCCGCAGGAACACCTGGGCAACGTCATCACCCTGTGTATCGAAAAACGTGGCGTGCAGCACGACATGCTGTTCCTCGGTACCCAGGTCCAAGTGACCTATGATTTGCCGATGAACGAAGTGGTCCTGGACTTCTTCGACCGTCTCAAATCCACCAGTCGCGGCTATGCTTCGCTGGATTACCATTTCGATCGTTATCAATCGGCTAATCTGGTGAAACTGGATGTGCTGATCAACGGCGATAAGGTCGATGCCCTGGCACTCATCGTGCACAAGGACAACGCGCACTACAAAGGTCGCCAGTTGACCGAGAAGATGAAAGAACTGATTCCGCGCCAGATGTTCGACGTCGCGATCCAGGCCGCCATTGGCGGGCAGATCATTGCGCGGACCTCCGTCAAGGCTCTCAGAAAGAACGTACTGGCCAAATGCTACGGCGGTGACGTAAGCCGTAAGCGCAAGCTGCTTGAGAAGCAAAAGGCCGGTAAAAAACGCATGAAGCAAGTGGGCAACGTGGAAATTCCACAAGAAGCCTTCCTTGCGGTGCTCAGGTTGGATAGTTAGGTCCTATGTCACTAAATTTCCCGCTGTTGCTGGTCATCGCCGTTGCCGTCTGTGGTCTTCTGGCATTGCTCGATCTGGTGTTCTTCGCCCCGCGTCGGCGGGCGGCTATCGCATCCTATCAGGGCAGCGTCAGCCAGCCCGATGCGGTGGTGGTCGAGAAGCTGAACAAAGAGCCTTTGCTGGTTGAATACGGCAAGTCGTTCTTCCCGGTACTGTTCATCGTGCTGGTGCTGCGCTCGTTCCTGGTGGAGCCGTTCCAGATCCCTTCGGGGTCGATGAAGCCTACCCTGGATGTTGGCGACTTCATCCTGGTGAACAAGTTTGCCTACGGCATCCGCCTGCCGGTGATCGACAAGAAGGTCATTGAAGTCGGCGACCCGCAGCGCGGCGATGTGATGGTGTTCCGCTTCCCGAGCGACCCGAACGTCAACTACATCAAGCGTGTGATCGGCCTGCCGGGCGACGTGATCCGCTACACCGGCGACAAGCGCCTGTTCATCAACGGTGAGTCGGTGGCTGAAAAGCTGATCGGCTCCGAGCCGAACTCCCTGGGCAGCGCCGAGCTGTACCAGGAGAAACTCGGCGCGGTGGAGCACCAGATCCGCAAGGAAATGTCGCGCTACCGCCAGCCTGATGGCGAGTGGAAAGTGCCGGCCGGGCACTACTTCATGATGGGCGACAACCGTGACAACTCCAATGACAGCCGTTATTGGAACGATCCCAACATTCCCAAGGACATGCTGGGCATGGTTCCCGACGAGAACATCGTCGGCAAGGCCTTCGCGGTCTGGATGAGCTGGCCGGAGTCCAAACTCAGCCACCTGCCGAACTTCTCGCGAGTCGGGCTGATCAAGTAATACAGGCGGCGCTGTGAACACAGCGCCGAATGCTTTTCTGGGGCTTGGACAAATGTCCGGCCTCATGCAGCACCAACCAGGATTTGAATTTGAACACTGCGTCAATCGTCGATGGCCGCCGGTGCCACCACACAGATATGGGTAAACCGTGACCGTTTCTCTAGCACGTCTCGAGCGCCAGCTCGGCTACACCTTCAAGGACCAGGAATTGATGGTCCTTGCCCTCACACACCGCAGCTTTGCAGGGCGTAACAACGAACGCCTGGAATTCCTCGGTGATGCCATCCTCAATTTCGTCGCCGGTGAAGCGCTGTTCGAGCGTTTCCCCCAAGCCCGTGAAGGCCAGTTGTCGCGCCTGCGTGCACGCCTGGTGAAGGGCGAGACCCTGGCCGTGCTGGCCCGCGGTTTCGGCCTGGGCGAGTACCTGCGCCTGGGCTCCGGCGAGTTGAAGAGCGGCGGTTTCCGCCGTGAGTCGATCCTGGCCGACGCTCTAGAAGCGCTGATCGGTGCGATCTATCTCGACGCCGGCATGGAAGCGGCCAAGGAGCGCGTCACCGCCTGGCTGACCTCCGAGATCGAGAGCCTGACGCTGGTCGACACCAACAAAGATCCCAAGACCCGCCTGCAGGAATTCCTGCAATCGCGCGGTTGCGAACTGCCACGCTATGAAGTGGTGGACATCCAGGGTGAGCCCCATTGCCGCGTGTTCTTCGTGGAATGTGAAATCACCTTACTGAACGAAAAAAGCCGAGGTCAGGGTGTGAGCCGTCGTATTGCCGAACAGGTAGCGGCCGCTGCAGCACTGATTGCCCTGGGCGTGGAGAATGGCCATGACTGATTCAACCGCAACACGCTGTGGCTATGTTGCCATCGTCGGCCGCCCGAACGTGGGCAAGTCCACGCTGCTGAACCATATCCTCGGCCAGAAGCTCGCGATCACCTCGCGCAAGCCGCAGACCACCCGCCACAACATGCTGGGCATCAAGACCGAAGGCACCGTGCAAGCGGTCTACGTCGATACCCCGGGCATGCACAAAGGCGGCGAGAAAGCCCTCAACCGCTACATGAACAAGACCGCTTCGGCGGCGTTGAAAGACGTCGACGTGGTGATCTTCGTGGTTGACCGCACCAAGTGGACCGACGAAGACCAGATGGTCCTCGAACGTGTGCAGTACGTCACCGGCCCGTTGATCGTCGCGCTGAACAAGACCGACCGCATTGAAGACAAAGCCGAGCTGATGCCGCACCTGAGCTGGTTGCAGGAACAACTGCCGAATGCCCAGATCATCCCGATCTCGGCCCAGCACGGTCACAACCTGGAAGCCCTGGAGCGCGTGATCGCCGAGCATCTGCCGGAGAACGAGCACTTCTTCCCGGAAGACCAGATCACCGACCGCAGCAGCCGCTTCCTGGCCGCCGAGCTGGTGCGCGAGAAAATCATGCGCCAGATGGGCGCCGAACTGCCGTACCAGATCACCGTCGAAATCGAAGAGTTCAAGCAGCAGGGCAAGACCTTGCATATCCATGCGCTGATTCTCGTCGAGCGTGATGGCCAGAAAAAAATCATCATTGGCGATAAGGGCGAGCGCATCAAGCGCATCGGTACCGAAGCGCGCAAGGACATGGAATTGCTGTTCGATTCCAAGATCATGCTCAACCTGTGGGTGAAGGTGAAAGGCGGCTGGTCCGACGACGAACGCGCACTGCGCTCCCTGGGCTACGGCGACCTGTAAGAACACCGCAGGACTAAAAATGTGGGAGCGGGCTTGCTCGCGAATGCGGTGGATCAGTCACTGATAAGTCGACTGGCACACCGCATTCGCGAGCAAGCCCGCTCCCACATTCGGTTTGTGTAGTTTTCAACAATGCATTCCAGCAGTGAGACCCCATGTCCCAACCCCTCAGCCAACCCGCCTACGTCCTGCACAGCCGCGCCTACCGCGAGACCAGCGCCCTGGTGGACTTCCTCACGCCCCAGGGCCGCCTGCGCGCCGTCTTGCGCAGTGCACGGGGCAAGGCCGGTACGCAGGCACGGCCGTTTGTGGCCCTGGACGTGGAATTTCGCGGCAAGGGCGAGCTGAAAAACGTCGGCCGCCTGGAAAGCGTCGGCACCTCCGCCTGGCTCAATGGCGAAGCCCTCTTCAGCGGCCTCTACCTCAATGAACTGCTGATCCGCCTCTTGCCCGCCGAAGACCCGCACCCAGCCGTCTTCGATCACTACGCTGCGACCCTGCTCGCCCTCGCCGAAGGCCGCCCCCTGGAGCCTTTGCTGCGTGCGTTCGAATGGCGCCTGCTCGACGACCTCGGCTACGGCTTCGAACTGGCCAACGACCTGCACGGCGAGCCCATCGCCGCCGACGGCATGTACCGCCTGCAAGTCGACGCCGGCCTGGAGCGCGTCTACCTGCTGCAACCCGGCCTGTTCCAGGGCACCGAGTTGCTGGCCATGAGCGAAGCCGACTGGAGCGCCCCCGGTGCGTTGTCCGCCGCCAAGCGTCTGATGCGCCAAGCGTTGGCCGTGCATCTGGGCGGCCGGCCGCTGGTCAGTCGCGAGTTGTTTCGAAAGCCCTGACAACCCCGTGTATGCTGTGCGGCGTTTCTTTCCCTTTTCAGGAGCGCTTCCGTGACCACCAGCAATCGCATTCTTCTTGGCGTCAACATCGACCACGTCGCCACCCTGCGCCAGGCCCGGGGCACCCGTTACCCTGACCCGGTCAAGGCTGCGCTGGACGCCGAAGAAGCGGGCGCCGACGGCATCACCGTGCACCTGCGCGAAGACCGTCGCCATATCCAGGAGCGCGACGTGTTGCTGCTCAAGGACGTGCTGCAAACCCGCATGAACTTTGAAATGGGCGTCACCGAAGAAATGATGGCGTTCGCCGAACGCATCCGCCCGGCGCACATTTGCCTGGTCCCGGAAACGCGCCAGGAACTCACCACCGAAGGCGGCCTCGACGTTGCCGGCCAGGAGGCGCGGATCAAGGCGGCGGTGGATCGTCTGTCGCAGATCGGCAGCGAAGTCTCGCTGTTCATCGATGCCGACGAGCGCCAGATCGAAGCCTCGCGCCGCGTCGGTGCGCCGGCCATCGAGCTGCACACCGGCCGTTATGCCGATGCCACCACGCCGACCGAAGTGGCTGACGAATTGCAGCGCATCATCGACGGTGTTGCCGTCGGCCTGCGCGAAGGTTTGATCGTCAATGCCGGCCACGGCCTGCACTATCACAACGTTGAAGCCGTGGCGGCGATCAAGGGTATCAACGAGCTGAACATCGGCCATGCGCTGGTGGCGCATGCGCTGTTCGTCGGCTTCAAAGGCGCCGTGGCCGAGATGAAAGCCCTGATCCTGGCTGCCGCCAAGGCCTGAACCAACACAGTCTAAAAACCACTGAAGATCAAAAAAATGTGGGAGCGGGCTTGCTCGCGAATGCGGTCTGTCAGTTGATACATCTGTGGCTGACCCACCGCTTTCGCGAGCAAGCCCGCTCCCACACAAGCCCGCTCCCACAGTTGATCTTTGGTGTGTCTAGAGCGGTGTTCATCCAGCGAAACCCATTGAATTCGGCCATGCGGCAATGCGAAGCCTTACTGTTTAGCCGATGCAGGTGTATCGTATCTGCCCTTTGCAGGCCCTGTGCCCGCGGCCGATACGTGAGGTTGTTGTGTCCCGATCCTTTTCCCGTCGACAAATCCTGGGTGGCCTTGCAGGCCTGGCCGTAGTGGGCGTCGGTGCGGGTGGCGCCTACCGCTACTGGCTGGGAAAGGTCGCCGAGGCCGAAGCGGGCCACGATTACGAGCTGATCGCCGCGCCGTTGGACGTGGAACTGGTGCCGGGCCACAAGACCGAGGCCTGGGCGTTCGGCCCGTCGGCGCCGGGCACCGAGTTGCGCGTACGCCAGGGCGAATGGCTGCGGGTGCGCTTTATCAACCACCTGCCGGTCGCCACCACCATTCATTGGCACGGCATCCGCCTGCCGTTGGAAATGGACGGTGTGCCCTACGTCTCCCAGTTGCCGGTCTTGCCTGGTGAGTACTTCGACTACAAATTCCGTGTGCCCGACGCCGGCAGCTACTGGTATCACCCCCATGTGAACAGCAGCGAAGAACTCGGCCGTGGCCTGGTCGGCCCGCTGATCATTGAAGAGCGCGAGCCCACCGGGTTCAAACACGAACGCACCTTGAGCCTGAAAAGCTGGCACGTGGACGAAGAGGGCGCCTTCGTCGCTTTCAGCGTACCCCGTGAGGCCGCGCGTGGCGGTACTGCCGGGCGATTATCGACGATCAACGGCGTGTCCCAGGCGGTGATCGACTTGCCCGCTGGGCAGATCACCCGCGTGCGCTTGCTCAACCTCGACAACACCCTGACTTATCGCATCAACATCCCTGACGTCGAAGCGCAGATCTACGCGCTGGACGGCAACCCCATCGAGCCGCGCCCGCTGGGCAAGGAATACTGGCTGGGCCCGGGCATGCGCATCTGCCTGGCGATCAAGGCACCGCCGGCCGGCGAAGAGTTGTCGATCCGCAACGGCCCGGTGCGCCTGGGCACGTTCCGCTCGGTCGCCAACAGCGATGCGCCGACGGGCTGGCCAGCGGCATTGCCCGCCAACCCGATTGCCGAGCCGGACCTGGCCAACGCCGAGAAGCTCAACTTCAATTTCGAGTGGGTCGGCACCGTTTCCGTCGACGATGGTCGGCCGCCCAGCCTGTGGCAAATCAACGGCCAGGCCTGGGACATTACTGACAAGACCTGCGCCGACCGGCCCATCGCCAAGCTGGAGAAGGGCAAGAGCTACATCTTCGAATTGAAGAACATGACCCAGTACCAGCACCCGATCCACCTGCACGGCATGAGCTTCAAGGTGATCGCCTCGAACCGCCACAAGGTGATCCCGTACTTCACCGACACTTACCTGTTGGGCAAGAACGAACGCGCCCGCGTGGCGCTGGTGGCAGATAACCCGGGGGTATGGATGTTCCATTGCCACGTGATCGATCACATGGAAACCGGCCTGATGGCCGCCATCGAGGTGGCGTGATGCGCCAGTTCCGCCCCACCGCGATCATCGACCGCAGCCGCGACCAGGACTTCATGCGCGAAGCCCTGGCCCTCGCTGCCCAGGGCGCAGCCTTGGGTGAAGTGCCGGTAGGCGCGGTGCTGGTCCAGGACGGCGAAATCATCGGCCGTGGCTTCAATTGCCCGATCAGCGGCAACGACCCCAGCGCCCACGCCGAAATGGTCGCTATCCGCAATGCCGCGCAGGCCATCAGCAACTATCGGCTGGTGGGCAGCACGCTGTACGTGACGTTGGAACCGTGCAGCATGTGCGCCGGTTTGATCGTGCATTCGCGGGTGGCGCGGGTGGTGTACGGCGCGCTGGAGCCGAAGGCGGGGATTGTGCAGAGCCAGGGGCAGTTTTTTACCCAGGGGTTTCTCAATCACAAAGTGCTGTTTGAAGGTGGGGTGTTGGCCGAGGAGTGCGGCACGGTCTTGAGCGAATTCTTCAAGGC
The DNA here is from genome assembly GCF_057835125.1 of Pseudomonas sp. GL_117. Taxonomy (NCBI): domain Bacteria; kingdom Pseudomonadati; phylum Pseudomonadota; class Gammaproteobacteria; order Pseudomonadales; family Pseudomonadaceae; genus Pseudomonas; species Pseudomonas sp. GL_117. Next base: position 1,217,086 of record NZ_CM174418.1, read on the forward strand.
CCGCCGCGCCAAGCCCCCGCTCTAAAGAACACTGCAGATCAAATGTGGGAGCGGGCTTGCTCGCGAAAGCGGTGGGTCAGTCACAATCGATTTATCTGAACCACCGCATTCGCGAGCAAGCCCGCTCCCACATTTTGATCTTTGTTTCTTCAGGGATACGTCACCGCTACTTCTTGGCGATGATCACCGCCCGCATCGGCGCCGGCAGCCCTTCGATGGTCTTGCTGTGATCTTCAGGATCAAGGAAGTCGCTCAGCGACTGATACTTCATCCACTCCGTCCCCCGCTGTTCCTCCACCGTGGTCACGCTCACGTCCACACAGCGCACATCACTGAACCCGGCGCGCCGCAGCCACAGCATCAGCGCCGGTACCGAGGGCAGGAACCACACGTTGCGCATCTGCGCGTAGCGGTCTTCCGGCACCAGTACTTGTTGCTGATCGCCTTCCACCACCAGGGTTTCCAGGACCAGTTCGCCGCCCTTGACCAGGGTGTCTTTCAGCGCCAGCAGATGCTCGATCGGCGAACGCCGGTGATAGAACACGCCCATGGAAAACACCGTGTCGAAGCCTTCCAGGTTCGCCGGCAGGTCTTCGAACGGGAACGGCAGGTGCCAGGCTTTCGGTTCCGACAGGTAACGTTGCACCGCCTGGAACTGGCAGAAAAACAGCCAGTTCGGGTCGACGCCAATCACACTGTCCGCCCCGGCGCCGAGCATGCGCCACATGTAGTAGCCATTGCCGCAGCCCACATCAAGGATTCGCTTGCCCTTGAGGTTCAAATGCGGGGCCACCCGCGACCACTTCCAGTCCGAACGCCATTCGGTGTCCACATGCACGCCGAACAGGTTGAACGGGCCTTTGCGCCACGGGCTCAGGCCCATCAACGCGGTGCGCATTTGTGCGCGGGTTTCGTCGTCGCAATCGGTGTCGAGGGTCAGGCCATTGAGCAAGTCCACCTCGCTTGGCTGGATCTTTGGCAAGGCGTCCAACGCACTCTGCCAACGCTCCAGGTCGCCATGACCCTTTTCCATCTTGCTATCGAGTTGCGCTTGCAGGCCCTGGGCCCACACAGCCAGGGGAGTGCCGACCAGATGGCGGGCGAGGGGGGACAGATCAATCATGGCAAGGCAATCAACGAGGCAAAGTTAAGACACTGGAACCACGGCACGACTTTCGAGAAACCGGCCGCCAGCAGGCGTTCGCGGTGTTCTTCGAGGCTGTCGGGCTTCATGACGTTTTCGATGGCGCTGCGCTTCTGGGCGATTTCCAGTTCGCTGTAGCCGTTGGCGCGTTTGAACGCGATATGCAGGTCGGTGAGCAGTTCATGTTCTTCAACATCGTTGAAGCGCAGCTTTTCCGACAGGATCAGCGCCCCACCCGGCAGCAGCGACTGGCGGATGCGCGAGAGCAGCGCCAGGCGTTCTTCGGGGGCGATGAACTGCAGGGTGAAGTTCAGCGCCACCACCGAGGCCGGTTGAAATTGCAGCGCGAGAATATCGCCTTCGACCACCTCGACCGGCAGCAACTCCTGGAACATCGAGTCCTGGCCATTGAGGTACTCGCGGCAACGCTCGACCATCGCCGCCGAGTTATCCACCGCGATCACCCGGCAGCCGTCGGTACGCACATGCCGGCGCAGGGCCTGGGTCACCGCGCCGAGGGATGAACCGAGGTCGTAGAGCACGCTATTGGGCTGGGCAAACTGCGCCGCGAGCACGCCGAGGTTTTCGACGATGGTCGGGTAACCCGGCACCGAGCGCTTGATCATGTCCGGGAACACCCGCACCACATCCTCGTTAAAGGCGAAGTCCGGCACCTGGGTCAGGGGCTGGGCGAATAGGCGATCGGGTTGTTTGCTCACGGTTGTTCCGGCATTGATGGGGGGAAGGCCGGCATTTTAGCCAAGTTGACAGCGGGATGCATGGTTGATCGGACCGTTAGTCAGGCAAGGCGGGCGACCTGTTAATTCTGACAGTAGACGGCTTATTTGCGAGGGCCTAAGTTCGGGGGAGTCTGATATTCCCTGAGGATGCAATCATGAGCCTGAAACTGACCGTCACTGACAAGAAGTTGAAAGCGCTGCTGGCGAAGATCAACAAGGACAAGAAAATCGACGTCACTGAATTTCTCGATCTGAGAAAACAGGCGGATGACGAAATTGCCAAAAGCGCGTTGCTGCCCGTACGCGACAACCTGCGGATTATTTCCAATGCCGCCGACATCTTGTCCGACGCCTTGAAGATCCTGTACCTGGAATTGCGTCGCCTCGACTACGGCGTGCCCGACAAGGACCCTGTCAAGAACGCCAAGAAAGACGCGGAAAAGGCCGCGCTTAAAAAGGCCGTCGAATTTCAGTTGGCCTATGCCATCGAAAGTTATCGGTTCACGCTCGACAAGTTGTGAGGTACTCGGTCGAACGCCGACGCGGTGATCCCCCACTGGCCCAGCCAGTACGAGACGATCAACACATACGGCGCCGCCTCAAACGCCACCACAAAGCGGTTGATGCCGATCAGCGTGTCGGAAAACACAAACGACACCGCGCCCGCCGCTGCCAGTAACGCCGAGCGCTTGGGCACGTCGCTGCCCAGGCGTGCCAACGCTCGCCAGAGCATGGCGCTGATCACCGTTGCGTAAACCACCACGGGGATCAGCAAGTCGCCGAGGCCATGTGAGATCAGGATGCTCAGCAGCACAGCCCCCACGCCCAGGGCCAATACCAACGGCAACAGCGCCAAGCGGCGGCAGTCGCTCAAATACGCTTTGAGATACGCCAGGTGCGCGAACAAAAACGCGCCGAGCCCGAAGATAAACAAGTCGCCCGGCCACGCGAGCAGCACATCGCCCACCAGGGAGAAAATCAGCCCCAGGCTGATCCAGCGTCGATAGTCGGTGGGCGGCGCATCATGCAGCCAGCCCAGCAGCGCCAGTACCGGCAGCGGCTTGACCAGCAGGCACAACAACGTCGCGTGGGTGCTCAGGCCGTAGATAAAGGTGCCGGCGCCCATCAACGCAAGAATCAGCCATGGCATATCAGTTCACCGTGATGGCGCAGTCGAAGGTCTCGGCGGGTTCGGCTTCGGGTTCCCAGGGTTGCTGGGAGGTCAGGCGCAAACGCCCCTGGCCGGCGGCGAAGGCCTGGAAGCGCCAGGTGGACTGGCCGCCGCCGCCGATCACGCCGGATTCGCGGCTGCTGTAGACCTCAGGGCTCAACGCGCGCAGAACACCGCCGGCGGAATCCTGGATGGCCCAGCGATAGCCGGTGGTGGGGTTGCTCGGCAGGGTCAGGATCAGGTTCTGCCCGGTCTTGAGCTGCAGCGGGCATGCGCTCTGGTTGTCCACGCTGACGTTTTGCTTGGGAGTACTGGCGCAGGCGGCCAGCAGGGCAAGGCTCAAGGGGAGAAGCAGGCGGGCAGCAGTCATGAAGCCTCCGTTGATTGACGACGAAGGGCGAGCATAACCGAAGATGAGACAAGGTGTGACAAGGCGAAAGTGACATAAACCATTGTAGTGAGCGGGCTTGCCCCGCGCCGGGCGGCGAAGCCGCCCCAACCAGGCCGCCGCGGTGTTCCCGCAAGACCGAGGTGCCTGGGTTTGGGGCGGCTGCGCCGCCCGGCGCGGGGCAAGCCCGCTCACTACCGTGTTATTGGAAGAGTACTTTGGCGACGTCAGCGAAGCGCTTGGCGAAGTGCACCGTCATGCCTTCCTTGAGGTACTCCGGCAACTCCTCAAAGCTGCCACGGTTCGGCTCCGGCAAAATCAGCTCATGAATCTTCTGGCGCCGCGCCGCAATCACCTTCTCACGCACGCCGCCAATCGGCAGTACGTGCCCGGTCAACGTCAGCTCGCCGGTCATGGCCACGCCTTTTTTCGGCGGCTGGTTGCGCGCCAACGACAGCAATGCACTGGCCATGGTCACGCCCGCACTCGGGCCGTCTTTCGGCGTGGCACCTTCGGGTACGTGCAAGTGCACGAAGGCTTCGTCGAAGAATTTCGGGTCGCCGCCAAACGACTTCAGATTCGAACTGATGTAGCTGTAGGCGATTTCTGCGGATTCTTTCATCACTTCACCCAACTGCCCGGTGAGCTTGAAGCCGCGATTGAGCGTATGGATGCGCGTTGCCTCGATCGGCAATGTGGCGCCGCCCATGCTGGTCCAGGCCAGGCCGGTGATCACCCCGGTGCCGGACAGTACCTGCTCATTGCGGAACACCGGTATCCCCAGGGAGCGTTCCAGGTCCTTGGTGCCGATCTTGATCACCGAGTCCGGCTCATCCAGCAGCTTGACCACCGCCTTGCGCACCAGTTTGCCCAGCTGTTTCTCCAGCTGGCGCACCCCGGCTTCGCGGGCGTAACCGTCGATCAAGGCGCGCAGGGCGCCGTCGCTGATGGTCAGGCTGTTTTTCGCCACGCCGGCTTTTTCCAGCTGCTTGGGCCACAGGTGGCGCTTGGCGATGGCGACCTTTTCTTCGGTGATATAGCCCGACAGGCGAATCACTTCCATGCGGTCCAGCAGCGGGCCGGGGATCGAGTCGAGGGTGTTGGCGGTGCACACGAACAGCACTTTGGACAGGTCCAGGCGCAGGTCCAGGTAGTGGTCGAGGAATTCGATGTTCTGTTCCGGGTCGAGCGTTTCAAGCAAGGCCGACGCCGGGTCGCCCTGGAAGCTCTGGCCCATCTTGTCGATCTCGTCGAGCATGATCACCGGGTTCATCACCTCCACATCCTTGAGTGCCTGCACCAGCTTGCCGGGCAGGGCGCCGATGTAGGTACGGCGGTGGCCCTTGATCTCGGCTTCGTCGCGCATGCCGCCGACGCTGAAGCGGTAGAACGGCCGCCCCAGGGATTCGGCGATGGATTTACCCACGCTGGTCTTGCCCACACCCGGCGGGCCTACCAACAGCACGATGGAGCCGGCGACTTCACCTTTATAGGCACCCACCGCGAGGAATTCGAGGATGCGGCTCTTGATGTCATCCAGGCCGGCATGGTGTTTGTCCAGCACCTTGCGTGCGTGTTTCAGGTCGAGCTTGTCCTTGCCGTATACGCCCCACGGCACCGCAGTGGCCCAGTCCAGGTAGTTGCGCGTGACCGCGTATTCCGGCGAGCCGGTTTCCAGGATCGACAGTTTGTTCAGTTCTTCGTCGATGCGTTTCTGCGCCTGGGGTGGCAGCACCTTGCCTTCCAGGCGTTGCGCGAATTGTTCGACGTCGGCGCTGCGATCGTCCTTGGTCAAACCCAACTCCTGCTGGATGACCTTGAGTTGTTCCTTGAGGAAAAACTCGCGCTGGTGCTCGCCGATATTGCGGTTCACCTCGGCGGAAATTTCCTTTTGCAGGCGTGCGACTTCCACCTCTTTGCGCAGCATCGGCAACACTTTCTCCATGCGCTTGAGCATGGGCACGCAGTCCAGCACTTCCTGCAACTCGTTACCGGTGGCCGAGGTCAGCGCGGCGGCGAAGTCGGTAAGCGGTGACGGGTCGTTGGGGCTGAAGCGGTTGAGGTAGTTCTTCAACTCTTCGCTGTACAGCGGGTTGAGCGGCAGCAGTTCCTTGATCGCATTGATCAGCGCCATGCCGTAGGCCTTGACCTCGTCGGTCGGCTCGGACGGCTGGTGCGGGTACTCCACTTCCACCAGGTACGGCGGACGATGGTGCTTGAGCCAGGTCTTGATGCGCACACGGGTCAGGCCCTGGGCGACAAATTGCAGCTTGCCGTTCTCACGGCTGGCGTGGTGCACCTTCACCAGGGTGCCGTACAGCGGCAGGCTGGAGGTGTCGAAATGGCGCGGGTCTTCCGGCGGCGTGTCCATGAAGAACAGGGCGAGGTTGTGGTGGTCGGATTTGCTCACCAACTCCAGCGTCTCGGCCCACGGCTCTTCGTTGACAATCACCGGCAGCACTTGCGCCGGGAAGAACGGGCGGTTGTGGATCGGGATGATATAGACCTTGTCCGGCAGGTTCTGCCCAGGCAGCGCCAGGCCGGTGTTGGACGAAGGGGATTGCGCGTTTTCGGGGTCGGCGTAGTCGTTTAGATCGTATTCGGGGAATTCTTGCTGGTCGCTCATGGGGCACCTGCGTCAGGAAGTATGCAGGTTAGATGGGGCGGGGTTGCGGTGGTTTCAATGGTGGGGGCGAGATAGCAACATATTGCACAGTATTTCTGCCCTGTGGGAGCAGGCAAGCCAGCTCCCACATTTTAAATTGCGTTTAGTCAGCTGATTTTGTGCAGGTAGGAGGGCAGGGGTTGCTCTGGTAGCACCGACAACACCTTGAGGCGCTGCAACATCCGCTGCCTGGCGCGCTGAAGATGCTCGCGCAGGTTGAGCGCCGCCGCATCAAACGCGCCATGCAACAACAACTCCAGAATCAACCGATGTTCGGCCAACATCGCCGGGTCCGCGCCGATGCCCAGCAACCGGTAAAAAATCCGGCTGATGATCATCGGGCTCTGCCCCTGGCGGATCAGTGCGGCGATCTTGCGGTTCTGCAAGCCGGCCAGGCAGCGTTGATGCAGATCCTCTTCGATCTGTTCGATGGCTTGCAGGCTGCATTGCGGGCTTTCCTGCGCTTCCAGCACCCGCTGCAACATCGCTTCCAGTGTCTCGCGATCCAGCCCCGGTGCGCTTTGACGCAAGGCTTCGGGCTCCAGGCAGGCGCGCAGTTCGTAGTCTTCGGTGACTTCCCGCGCGGTCAACGGCCCGGCCAGCCACTGGGAGTAGGGCTCTTTTTCCACCAGGCCACGGTCGCGCAAACGCATCAGTGCCTCACGTACCACCGCACGGCTGACACCGTAATGGTCAGCCGCGGCTTGTTCGTCCAGGCGGTAATGGCCGAAGGCGATGCAGGTGGACAACGCCGCGCCGATTTCCTCGACGATGCGTTCGCCCAGCGGCCGCGTGTCCACCAGCTCATCTTCACCGTTCAGGCCCAGGTGCGCATGGCTCAAGGGCAGACGCAACGGCTCCAGCGCCAGGCCCTCGGGGTTGATCAGATAACCCCGGCCGTTGAAGCGGCAGATCAAGCCTTCGTCATGCAGCAGGTCCAATGCCTTGCGCACCGGCACGCGGCTGGTGCCGAACAGTTCGGCCAGCGGCGCTTCCAGTAACACCAGGCCATGGCGGGCCGTGCCGTTGACGATCGCGTCACGCAACACCTGGTGAATCATCGCGTAACGGGAGGCCGAGGCGGACGCTGCTTTCATTGCTTTCCCTGGGGCATGTAGGACGGTGGCCGGGGATTCTCTCATAACTTGCGCCTGTCACCCTGCGCCACGGCGATGGCACTTTTTTGGGGCCTTGAATGTAGGGATGTTACTTTTCTGCACCAAAATGTACTTATTCATAAAAGATACATTATTTCATTGAAGGCGCTATTCGGCGTTCCAGCAAGATTTTTTTCCGCCAAGCGAAAGCATCTATCCCGCAGCTCTGGACGAAATTCCCTACTTGCACGATGCGTCCCGGACGCAGACTGGCACGAAAGCTGCCTTTGTAAAATGTACATTTTATTAATATGTACGTTTTTGGAGGTCATCTTGATGTCAGACGCCACGTCCATGGCCGAGGATTTCGCCAGCGGTCGCAACGACCCGGTGCAGGTGCTCGAGCAAGCACTGATGCACGCGAGCATGGCCCCCAGCGTATTTATCTCGGTGAGCGCCGAGCGTGCCCGGCGTGAAGCCCAGGCCTCTGCCGCACGGTGGCGGGCCGGTCAGCCATTGAGCGTGTTCGACGGCGTGCCATTGGCCTGGAAAGACCTGTTCGACGTGGCCGGCAGCGTCACCACCGCCGGTGCCGCCTACCGGCGCAACGCTCCCGCCGCCGCGCTTGATGCGCCCTGTGTCGGCCTGTTATGCCGCGCCGGGATGGTCAGCGTGGGCAAGACCAACCTCAGCGAACTGGCCTATTCCGGGCTGGGCCTCAACCCGCATTTCGGCACGCCGCACAACCCGAGCAGCAGCGATCAAGCCCGCATTCCCGGCGGTTCGTCATCGGGTTCGGCGGTCGCCGTCGCGGCCGGGATCGTGCCGATTGCCATGGGCACCGACACCGCCGGTTCGATCCGCATCCCCGCTGCGTTGAATGGCCTGGTGGGTTACCGCAGCAGCAGCCGACGCTACAGTCGCGACGGCGTATTCCCGTTGTCACGCACCCTCGACAGCCTCGGGCCACTGACCCGCAGCGTGCGCGATGCGCTGGCCATCGACGATCTGCTCCACGGCCGCCGCCAGACCCACAGTGCCCGCAGCCTCAAGGGCCTGCGCCTGGTGCTGGCGCAACAGGACGCCGAACCCGCGGTGCGCAACAACCTGCTGCACGCCGTGCAGCGACTCAAAGCCGCCGGTGCGCTGATCGAAGAACGTGAATGCCAGGCGTTCCAGGCCACCTTGCAGCTGATCCGGGATCACGGCTGGCTGGGCGCCTTCGAAGCCTTCGCCCTGCACGAAGCGCTGCTCGACAGCCCCGACGCCGCGCACCTCGACCCCCGCGTACGGCGCCGCCTCGAAGCTGCCCGCGGCTTGCCCGCCAGCCAATTGCTGCACCTGACCGAAGCCCGCCGTCGCCTGCAACAGCAACTGGCCGACGACCTCGACGGCGCCCTCCTGATCACCCCGACCGTCGCCCACGTCGCGCCGCCCCTGGCACCGCTGGAAGCCGACGACGACCTGTTCATCCAAACCAACCTCGCCACCCTGCGCCTGACCATGCCCGGCAGTTTCCTGGACATGCCCGGCGTGACCCTGCCCAGCGGCCGCGATGCCCTGGGCCTGCCCACCGGGCTGCTGCTCAGCGCCCCGACGGGGGAAGACGCGCGCGTGTTGCGCGCGGCGTTGTCCGTCGAATCCGTACTGACTCTTTAAGGAGACACACCATGGCTAAAGACATCCTTTGTGCATTTGGCGTCGACGTTGACGCCGTCGCCGGCTGGCTCGGTTCCTACGGCGGTGAAGACTCGCCGGACGACATTTCCCGTGGCCTGTTCGCCGGTGAAATCGGCGCGCCACGCCTGCTCAAGCTGTTCGAACGCTACGGCCTGCGCACCACCTGGTTTATCCCTGGCCACTCGATGGAAACCTTCCCCGAGCAGATGAAGGCCGTGGCCGACGCCGGCCACGAAATCGGCGTGCACGGCTACAGCCACGAAAACCCCATCGCCATGACTGCCGAGCAGGAAGAAATCGTCCTCGATAAATCCATCGAATTGATCACCCAAGTCACCGGCAAACGCCCCACTGGCTACGTCGCCCCGTGGTGGGAATTCAGCAAGGTCACCAACGAGCTGCTGCTGAAAAAAGGCATCAAGTACGACCACAGCCTGATGCACAACGACTTCCATCCCTACTACGTGCGCAAGGGCGACAGCTGGACCAAGATCGACTACAGCCAGCACCCCGACACCTGGATGAAGCCCCTGGTGCGCGGCGAGGAAACCGACCTGGTGGAGATCCCGGCCAACTGGTACCTCGACGACCTGCCGCCGATGATGTTCATCAAGAAAGCCCCCAACAGCCACGGCTTCGTCAACCCGCGTCACCTCGAAGAAATGTGGCGCGACCAGTTCGACTGGGTCTACCGCGAACACGAACACGCGGTGTTCACCATGACCATCCACCCCGACGTGTCCGGCCGCCCGCAAGTGCTGCTGATGCTCGAGCGCCTGATCGAACACATCCAGAGCCATGCCGGCGTGCGCTTCGTCACCTTTGACGAAATCGCCGACGACTTCATCCGCCGCCAACCCCGTACCTGACCCCCTGAGGCGCGACCCATGTCCATCTATAACAAGCTTGACCTGACTGGCTGGAAACCCCGGCAACTGACCTCCAAGGAAGTGCGCTTCGCGACCTGGATCGCGTTTTTCGCCTGGGTGTTTGCGGTGTATGACTTCATCCTCTTCGGCACCTTGCTGCCGGAAATCGGCCGGCACTTCGGTTGGGGGGAAGTGGAGCAAGCGCAAATCGCGACCTGGGTCGCGGTGGGCACGGCGGTGGTGGCGTTTGCTATTGGGCCGGTGGTCGACAAGTTGGGCCGGCGCAAAGGCATTATCTTCACCGTGGCGGGTTCCGCGCTGTGTTCGGCGCTGACTGCGATCGGTGGTGCGTGGGGCAAGTCGCCGCTGATACTGATCCGTTCGTTGGGCGGCCTGGGCTATGCCGAGGAAACCGTCAACGCCACCTACCTGAGCGAGCTGTACGGCGCCTCGGAAGATCCGCGCCTGACCAAGCGCCGTGGCTTTATCTACAGCCTGGTGCAAGGCGGCTGGCCGGTCGGTGCGTTGATCGCCGCCGGTTTGACCGCACTGTTGCTACCGATCATCGGCTGGCAGGGTTGCTTCATCTTTGCCGCGATCCCGGCCATCGTCATCGCGATCATGGCGCGCAAGCTCAAGGAGAGCCCGCAGTTCCAGATCCACGAACGCATCAACCAACTGCGCAAAAGCGGCGCGGTGACTGAAGCGCAAAACGTCGCCGTCACCTACGGCGTGGACTACGACGAACACAGCAAGGCCGGCCTCCAGGCCGCGTTCCGTGGCCCGGCCCGTCGTGCCACCCTGGTGATCGGTGCCGCGCTGTTGCTCAACTGGGCCGCGATCCAGGTGTTCAGCGTGCTGGGTACGTCGGTGATTGTCAGCGTGCACCACATCTCGTTCGAAAACTCGCTGATCATCCTCGTGCTCTCGAACCTGGTGGGTTACTGCGGTTACCTCAGCCACGGTTGGATGGGCGACAAGATCGGCCGTCGCAACGTCATCGGCCTGGGCTGGATGCTCGGCGGGCTGTCGTTCGCCGGCATGCTGTTCGGCCCGAGCAACATGGCGATGGTGGTCGGGCTGTACAGCCTGGGCCTGTTCTTCCTGATCGGCCCGTACTCGGCGGCACTGTTTTTTATCAGCGAGAGTTTCCCCACCAGCATCCGCGCCACCGGCGGCGCGATCATCCATGCCATGGGCCCGATTGGTGCCGTGGTCGCAGGTTTCGGCGCGACCCAAGTGCTGGCCGCCGGCAGCGACTGGCAGACCGCTGCGCTGTGGTTCGGTGCGGTGCCGTGCTTCCTGTCCGGCGTGTTGATGTTTGCCGCGCGCCATGTGCGTCCGGAAACCGTTCAGTAAGGAGTTTTTGATGAACCGTAAAGTTGCCTTGATTACCGGTGCCGCCAGCGGCATCGGCCAAGCCCTCGCCGTGGCCTATGCGCGGGTCGGTGTGGCGGTGGTCGGCGGGTATTACCCGGCCGATCCCCATGACCCGCAAACCACCGTAGCCCTGGTGCAACAAGCCGGCGGCGAGTGCCTGATGTTGCCGCTGGACGTGGGCGATACCGCCTCGGTCGACGCTCTGGCCGCGCAAGCCGTGGAGCACTTCGGTCGCCTCGATTACGCGGTGGCCAACGCGGGTTTGCTGCGCCGCGCACCGCTGCTGGAAATGACCGATGCGCTGTGGGACGAGATGCTCAATGTCGACCTGACGGGGGTGATGCGCACTTTCCGCGCCGCAGCCCGGCACATGGGCGAAGGCGGCGCGCTGGTGGCGATTTCGTCGATTGCCGGTGGCGTGTACGGCTGGCAGGAACACAGCCATTACGCCGCAGCCAAGGCCGGCGTGCCGGGGCTGTGCCGCTCGCTGGCGGTGGAGTTGGCAGCCCAGGGCATTCGTTGCAATGCGGTGATTCCGGGGTTGATCGAGACGCCGCAGTCGCTGGACGCGAAGAACTCCCTGGGGCCCGAAGGCCTGGCGAAAGCCGCGCGGGCGATCCCGCTGGGGCGGGTAGGGCGGGCGGATGAAGTGGCGTCGCTGGTGCAGTTTTTGACCAGTGAGGCGTCGAGCTACCTGACCGGGCAAAGCATCATTATCGACGGCGGCCTCACCGTACGCTGGCCAGACTGAATGTACTGGGTCCAAATGTGGGAGCGGGCTTGCTCGCGAAAGCGGTGGTTCAGATAAATCAACTGTGACTGACACACCGCATTCGCGAGCAAGCCCGCTCCCACATGGGATCTGTGTGAGCTTAAGGGGACTTGTATATGCAGCAACTCATTAACCGCCGCGCCGTGATCACCGGCGCCGGCAGCGGCATCGGTGCTGCCATCGCCCGCGCCTACGCTATCGAAGGCGCGCGCCTGGTGCTGGCCGACCGCAACGCGCCGAGCCTCGCCGAAACCGCGATCACCTGCCGCAACCTCGGCGCCGAAGTGGTCAAATGCCTGGCCGACGTCGGCACCGTCGAAGGTGCCCAGGCCAGTGTCGACAAGTGCGTCGAACAGTTTGGCGGCATCGACATCCTGGTCAACAACGCCGGCATGCTCACCCAGGCGCGTTGTGTCGACCTGACCGTCGAGATGTGGAACGACATGCTGCGCGTCGACCTTACCAGCGTGTTTGTCGCCAGCCAGCGTGCCTTGCCGCACATGCTCGCGCAGCGTTGGGGGCGGATCATCAACGTCGCCTCGCAACTGGGCATCAAGGGCGGTGCCGAGCTGACCCACTATGCGGCCGCCAAGGCCGGGGTGATCGGCTTTACCAAGTCCCTGGCGCTGGAAGTGGCCAAGGACAACGTGCTGGTCAACGCCATCGCCCCTGGCCCGATTGAAACGCCGCTGGTGGGCGGCATCAGCGACGACTGGAAACGCGCCAAGGCCAAGGAACTGCCCCTGGGCCGCTTCGGCCTGGCCGACGAAGTCGCGCCCACCGCGGTGCTGCTGGCCAGCGAGCCGGGCGGCAACCTGTTTGTCGGCCAGACCCTCGGCCCGAACTCCGGCGACGTCATGCCATGAGCGAGGTGTAGCCATGTGCGGACTCTGCGGGCTGCTCGGCGAAGACCTGCACTGGAGCGACCCCCTGGGCGACGAGTTGCCCAGGCGCCGCGAGCGCCTGCGCCGGATCGCGGCGATCAACCAGGTGCTGGCGGTGTTCCGGCTCAAGGTCGAAGACTTCCAGGGCGCCTCGTACCTGTTGCTCGGCGCCACGGGCAAGCAGGAATTGGCCAGCGGCCTGGATCAACTGTGGCAGGCCGCCGAAACCATGCTCGGGCGTGCGCTGGACCCGCTCGATCCAAAATTGCTCGACCACCTTGAACACTAAACCCGCCCGCTGTGGCGAGGGAAACGACCATGAGTATCGCGCTGAACGTCATCACCGGTTTCCTCGGCAGCGGCAAGACCACCTTGCTCAAGCGCCTGCTGCAAGGTGAAAGCCTTGGCGACACCGCGCTGCTGATCAATGAATTCGGCGATGTCGGCATCGACCATCTGCTGGTCGAAGCAGTCGCGCCGGACACGGTGCTGCTGCCCAGCGGCTGCGTGTGCTGTTCGATTCGCGGCGAGTTGAAAGACGCGCTGCTGGGCCTGCTGCAACGCCGCGAACGTGGTGAAATCCCGGCGTTCAAGCGGGTGATCCTGGAGACCACCGGCCTGGCCGATCCGGCGCCGATCCTGGCCACTTTGAACAATGACGTGCAACTGCGCGGGCGTTTTCATATCGGTCTGGTGATCACCTTGGTCGACGCCAGCCACGCCGCGCTGCAAGAGCGCCTGCACCCGGAATGGCTGGCCCAGGTCGCGGCGGCGGATCGCTTGCTGCTGAGCAAGACCGATGTGGCCGGCGACAGTGGCCCACTGCGCGCGCACTTGCAGGCGCTGAATGCCGGCACGCCCATCCTCAACACCCACGAGATCCACAGCGGCGACCAATTGCTGCTCGGAGAAGGCCTGCGCAGTGCCGAGCCCGCCGTGGAGGTTGGCCGCTGGCAACTGCACCAACCCGTCAGCGCCACCCACGGCGCCGCGCAGGTGTGCTGCCTGACCTTCGAGCAGCCGTTGGACTGGGTTGGTTTCGGGGTGTGGCTGTCGATGCTGTTAAGATGCCATGGCGAACGAATCCTCCGGGTCAAAGGACTGCTCAACGTGAACGCCAGCCACGCCCCCATCGTCATTCATGGCGTGCAGCACTGCCTGCATGCCCCGGTGCATTTGCCTGCCTGGCCGGGCGACGACCGCCAGTCGCGTCTGGTGTTTATCCTGCGCGGCCTCGACCCGGCGCTGCTGCGCCGTTCCTTTGAAGTGTTCTCGCGGCGGTTCGCCCAATGATCACCTTGCGGGTGCTCGGCACCTCCGTGACCTTGCTGGAATGCCTGCGTGTGCGCGCCGAGCAGGAACTGGGCATTCGCCTGGTCTATCAGGTGCACGACGTCGAACAGGCCCAGCGCATCGCGGTGATGCAGCCCGACAGCTACGACCTGTACGACCAGTGGTTCCATAACGTCGACTTCGTGTGGCCGGCGCGGGCGATCCAGCCCATCGACACGCGGCGCATCGCGCTGTGGCACGAAATCAACGACCTGCCCAAGCGCGGCCGGCTGTCGCCGGATGACCGCCTCGGTAGCGGCAGCGTGCCCAGTGAGCGCCTGTTCGTGCAGCACGACGGCAGCCTCGGCAGCACCGTCACCGAACGCATCAGCATGCTGCCCCTGACCCACAACGCCGACAGTTTCGCCTACCGCCCCGAACGGCTGCCCGAAGGCTTTTGCCACCGCAACGAAAGCTGGGGCTGGCTGCTCGACCCGGCCTGGAGCGCACGCACCGCGCTGCAAAGCGACGCGGCCATCGGCGCACTGGACGCGGCATTGGCGGTGCAGGGCGCGGGTCTGGCGCAGTTCAAGGACATCGGCAACATGAGCATCGAAGAGATCGACGTGCTCGCCACTATCCTGGTGCGCAAACAGAAGGAAGGCCACTTCGCCGCGTTCTGGTCGGACGACGAAGAGGCTGCCCAACTGATGCTCAGCCCAAGTATCGACATCCAGAGCCTATGGTCACCGACCCTGATGCGCCTGCACCGCGCCGGGGTGAAATACCGCCTGGCGGTACCGCGCGAGGGCTATCGCGCCTGGTTCGGCGGCCTGTCGTTGTCACGGCATGCCCGGGGCCCGGTGCTGGACGCGGCTTACGCCTACCTCAATTGGTGGCTGTCCGGCTGGCCCGGCGCAGTGATGGCGCGCCAGGGTTATTACATCGGCAACCCGGCCCGCAGTCGCGATCACCTGAGCAGCGCCGAGTGGGATTACTGGTACGCCGGCCAACCGGCCCGGGAAGAATTGCTCGGCAGCGATGGCCTGCCGCTGATCGACATCGGTGAAGTGCGCGATGGCGGTTCCTACGAGCAGCGCATGGGGCATATCGCGGTGTGGAACTCGGTGATGGACGAGCACAACTACTTGGTACGGCGCTGGGGCGACTTCATGCGCGCCCGCACTACGTGACCTCATGCGCGCGCGCCCCTGTAGTGAGCGGGCTTGCCCGCGCCGGGTGGCGAAGCCGCCCTAAACCCTGGCACCTCGGTCTTCCTGAAACACCGCGGCGGACTATTTGGGGCGGCTGCGCCGCCCAGCGCGGGGCAAGCCCGCTCACTACTTGGTACGGCGCTGGGGCGACTTCATGCGCGCCCGCACTACGTGACCCCATGCGCTCCCGCCCCTGTAGTGAGCGGGCTTGCCCGCGCTGGGTGGCGAAGCCGCCCTAAACCCTGACACCTCGATCTTGCTGAAACACCGCGGCGGACTATTTGGGGCGGCTGCGCCGCCCAGCGCGGGCAAGCCCGCTCACTACAAGGTGTCGAACGCGGGGGAGGTGGACGTTCGGTCAAGCCAGTGTCGCCAATAAATTGGCAGTGATTTTCCCTGTTCTATTGGGTGTACATATCCCAGGTCCCAGCTAACCTGCTTAAACCGAATATCCAATTGAAATGGATGTTTTTTTGACGCCAGGTCAGCAGTTGCCAGGGATGCGTATGACACAGGGACGTAGTGGCAGAAAGACAAAGTTGCTGCCAGAGGGCACTGCAATGAGGTGGCGCCATACGTTCCAGACCCGTATCGCCGGGGTGCTCGCGTTATTGCTGTTGGTGGTCGTCGCCGCCACTTACTTTGCCGTCAAGGCCGCAACTACCCGGGCCGTCGAGAACCAGGCCGAGGTCCAGCTGGAAACCGGCAGCCAGGTGTTCGAGCGCCTGCTCGACCTGCGCGGTCGCCGCCTGCAATACGGCCTGGACTGGCTGACCGCCGACGAACCTTTCAAGCAAGCCGTGACCGAAGGCAACACCGCAGCCATCCTGGCCGCGTTGTACCGGCACGGCACCGGTATCGGTTCCAGCGAAGTGTTTGTATTGGGCCTGGACGGTAAGGTCACGGTCAGCACCTTGCCGCTGTTCACCCCTGGCATGCTGTTCCCCCAGGACGCAGCCTTGCGCCATGCGCGGCGCAGCGGTCTGCAAATGTTGATCGTGGCCATGGACGGGCATCCCTACCTGCTGGTGCAAAAGGACGTCTTGAACCCGCAGCCGGTGGCGCGTGTCGTCATGGGCTTTGCGATGGACGCCCAGTTCGCCAACGAACTGCGTTCCATGAGCAACCTGGAAGTGTCGTTCCTCGCCAGGCAGGACGGTCGCACCGGCCCGTTGTTCAGCACTCAGCCCGACACGGTCCGCGCCGATATTCTCGCCACGCTGCGCCGGGCGCCGGCCACCTCCGAGGCCTACATCGAACGCTTCCACGGCCAGCGCATGCTCAGTCAGGTGCTGTCGCTGGCCAATACCGGCGAGAGCGATGAGGTGCGGGTGCTGCTGCAGAGCCCACTGGACCACGCCCTGGAATCCTTTGCGCCGCTGGACCGGCAGTTCCTCGGGATAGCCCTGGCGGTGCTGGTGGTGTCGCTGGCCGGCGCGTTGTTCTTGGCGCGGCGGGTATCGCGCCCGCTGAATGCGTTGGTGGAGGCCGCTGACCGTATCGGTGCCGGCGATTACCGCACCCCGGTGCGTGTGCGCAGCCACGATGAATTCGGCCTGTTGGCCCGGGCGTTCAACGCCATGCAAAGCGGCATCGCCGTGCGCGAGCGGCAACTGGCGCACAACGCCCTGCATGACTCACTGACCGGCCTGCCCAACCGTGCGCTGGCGATGGAGCGCCTGGGCAGCGCGATCAGTGCGCGTCGGCCGGTGGTGTTGCTGTATGTGGGGATCGAAAACTACCGCCTGATCAACGAGGGTTTCGGCGCCCAGGGCGTCGAGGAAATGCTCCGCGAAGCCAGCCGTTGCCTGTCCATGAGCCTGCTCGCCAGCGACACTGCCGCACGTATCGCTGGCAGTGAATTCCTGGTGCTGCTGGAAAACACCGAGATCGACCGCGCCGTCGCCCGCGCCGACCGCCTCTACGCGCTGCTCACCGAACCCCAGCGCATCGGCCATGACGAAGTACGCCACGAGGTCAGTATCGGCATCGCCGCCTACCCCGGCGACGGCCAGCAGGTGGAAGAGTTGATCAGCCGCGCCGCGATTGCCCGGCACGACGCGGCCACCTTGCCCGGGCATTTGCAGATCTATCAGCAGCATCGCGAGTTGGCCCACCAGCGCCAGATCACCTTGATCCGCGACCTGCGCCGTGCGGTGGTCGAAGGCGAACTGTTCCTGTGCTACCAGCCCAAGCTCGACCTCAGCCAGGGCTATGTGCGCCAGGCCGAAGCCTTGCTGCGCTGGCAGCATCCGACCCTGGGCCAGGTGTCGCCGGCCGAATTCATTCCCCTGGCCGAGCGCACCGGCAGCATGGCCAGCCTGACCCTGTGGGTGATCGAAGAAGCAATCCGCCAGATTGCCGAATGGGGGCAGCGCGGGCTGCATATCCAACTGTCGGTGAATATTTCGGTGGATGACCTGGCCGATGATGACCTGGCGATTCGTGTCACCGCGTTGCTGATGCAATACGCGGTGGCGGCCGAGCAACTGATCTTCGAGATCACCGAAAGCGCGATCATGCACAACCCGCAACAGGCACTGAACGTGTTGGAGCAACTGCGCGGTTGCGGCATCAGTCTGTCGGTGGACGACTACGGCACCGGCTATTCGTCCCTCGCGCAATTGCAGCGCTTGCCGGTGCAGGAGTTGAAGATCGACCAGTCCTTTGTGCGCAACCTCGACAGCACCAGCGGCGACGGGGTGATCGTGCGTTCGACTATCGAGATGAGCCACAACCTGGGACTCAAGGTGGTGGCCGAAGGCGTGGAGTTTGCGCCGAGCCTGAAGCTGCTCAAGCAGTGGAAGTGCGACACCGCCCAGGGTTACCTGATCAGCCGGCCATTGAACGCCATGGCGTTCGAGATGTGGATGCGCCGCGAGCGGGTGCCGCTCTAGAAAACCCCGTTTGCAGCGGCTACAGATTTTTCGTGCTGCGCCGATGACCTCTACATGTCCTGACCGATTGCATAGTTTCTTGCCGACCGGCGGTCAAGCTTTGCGCTGAAACAATGATGGCAATTGGCCTTGTTTGCGGCATCATCTGCGCCATAACCCTCGTATGTGCCAAGGCAGGCCGCTTTTTTTCACTGCCGTGCGGACCCTTGATGAACCGGATTTTCCTACAGTTTTCCCTGGCAGCCGTATTGTTGTCTGCCCACACCGACGCCGGTGCCGCGACACTGGACGTACAGGTGCGCCAGGCCGATCAGACGCCGGTCAGCGATGCCGTGATCACCTTGCAAGGTCCGGTCGGTGCGCCCGTCGGCACGCTCAAGGCCGATATGGATCAACGCGGCCAGAAGTTCGCGCCCCATGTGCTGGCGGTGCACACCGGCACCCAGGTGCGCTTCCCCAACAGCGACAACATCCGCCATCAGGTCTATTCGTTCTCCGCGGCCAAGCGCTTTGAACTGCGCCTGTACGAAGGCACGCCCACCGAACCGTTGCTGTTCGACAAGCCCGGGGTGGTGGTGCTCGGCTGCAATATCCACGATTGGATGCTCGGCTACATCTATGTCACCGACGACCCCCGCTTCGGCGTCAGCGATGCCCAGGGCCGCGTGCGCCTGGACAACCTGCCGGCCGGTGCCTACCACGTCACCCTGTGGCACCCGCAATTGCTCGACATGCAGCCGCAGGACGGCGGCACCCTGAGCCTGCCTGCCACGGGCCTGAGCCACGCCGTGCAACTCAAGCTTGAACCACCGTCGGCCGACCTGCCGCCAGCGCCCACACCAACTGCGTTTGGCGATGCCTTCAATCGAGCCGCCCATGAAACTGCGCAGTAGCTTCCAGGCGCGTGTCGCTAGTGTGCTGATCCTGCTGTTGCTGGTGGTGGTCGGTGCGCTGTATTTCAGCGTCAAGGCCGCGACCAGCGAGGCGGTGCGCGGCCAGGCCAAGGCGCAATTGGAAGTCGGTGCGCGGGTCTTCGAACGCTTGCTCGACGTGCGCGGCCGGCGCCTGGCCGACGGTGTGCAATTGCTGGCGTCCGACTTCGGTTTTCGCGATGCGGTGGCCAGTGGCGATTCGGCCACCATGCGCTCGGTACTGTTCAACCACGGCAAGCGCATCAACGCCAGCGACATGATCCTGTTGGGCATGGACGGCAAAGTCCTCGCCAGCACCCTCGACGAGGTGCCCGAAGGCTCGACCTTTCGTTATGACCAGGCGCTGCGCGATGCGCGGCGCAATCGCCAGACCATGCTGATCGTGCCGCTGCAAGGCATGCCGCACCTGCTGGTGGAAGCGCCGGTGCTGGCGCCGCTGCCGATTGCGCGGGTGGTGATGGGCCTGCGCATGGACAGCGCGTTCGCCGAAGAGCTGCGCTCGTTGAGCAACCTGGAAGTGTCGTTCCTGAGCCTCGACCGCCAGCAGCCGGGCGAGTTGGTCAGTACCCAGCCCCAGGTGCTGCGCGACAGTATCGTCAACCTGATGCTGGCGCAGGGTACGCATCACGGTGTGGCCACCACCGAACACCTGGAACATAGTTTTCTCAGCCAGTCGCTGGTGTTGGCCAGCGACGCCGACGGCCAGGTCCTGGCCCTGTTGCAGAGCCCCTTGGATGCGGCGATGCAGGCGTTTGCGCCGCTCGACGAAAAAATCCTCGGGATTGCCTTGATCGCGTTGATTGCCTCGTTGATCGGTGCCTTGCTGCTGGCACGCGGTGTCTCGCGCCCGGTGCAGGCCCTGGCGCTCGCCGCCGAACGCATCGGCCAGGGCGATTACCAGACGCCCGTGGTGCTGGCGCGCAGTGATGAACTGGGGCGCTTGGCCAACGTGTTCAACTCGATGCAAAGCGGCATCGCCGAGCGCGAGCTGCAACTGGCGCACAACGCCTTGCATGATCGCCTCACCGGCTTGCCCAATCGCGCATTGGCCATGGAACGCCTGGGCAATGCCATTGCCACGCACCGGCCGATGGCGCTGATCTACCTGGGCATCGACAACCTGCGCGCTGCCAGCGAAACCGCCGGGCCTGAGGCAGTCGACCAGTTGTTGCAGGACGTGAGCCGCAGCCTGCAAGGCGCGTTGCGCCCCGGCGATACCCTGGCGCATTTGACCGCCGACGAATTCCTGCTGCTGCTCGAAGGCGCCGGCAGCGACGAAGCGGTGGGCCTGGCCGACAAGCTGCAACAGTTGCTGCTGCGCCCACGGCGCATCAACGGCCACGACCTGGCGCTGGATTGCCGCCTTGGCATTGCGGCCTACCCGGACGATGGTGAAAGCGCCGACACCTTGCTCGAACGTGCGGCGATTGCGATGAAGGACGCCGCGCAAATGCCCGGCCGCCTGCAGATCTACGAACACGGTCGCGACCTTGTGCACCGTCGCCAGGTCACCCTGATCCGCGACCTGCGCCACGCGCCCAGCCAGGGCCAGTTGCTCTTGCACTACCAACCCAAACTCGACATCCGCCAAGGCCACGTACGCCAGGCCGAAGCCCTGTTGCGCTGGCAGCATCCGCAGTTCGGCATGGTTTCGCCGGCGGAATTCATCCCCTTGGCCGAACGCTCGGGCAGCATCCAGTTGCTGACCCATTGGGTGATCGAAGAGGGCATCCGCCAACTGTGTGAATGGAACCGGCGCGGCCTGTCCCTGCAACTGTCGCTGAACATCTCGGCAGATGATCTGCTCGGTGATGACCTGGCCCATCGCGTCTCGGCGCTGCTGCGCCGTTATGGCTTGCCGGCCGAACAACTGCTGTTCGAGATCACCGAAAGCGCGGTGATGCGCGAGCCGGAAAAAGCCCTGAAAGTCCTGCACCTGCTGCGCGACTGTGGCATCAGCCTGTCGGTGGATGACTTCGGCACCGGCTATTCGTCGCTGGCGCACCTCAAGCGCCTGCCGGTGCAAGAGTTGAAGATCGACCAATCCTTTGTGCGCAACCTTGATGAAACCAGTGAAGACGCGGTGATCGTGCGTTCCACCATCGAGATGAGCCACAACCTGGGCCTCAAGGTCGTCGCCGAGGGCGTCGAGTACGCCCATAGCCTACGCTTGCTGGAGCGCTGGCAATGCGACACGGCCCAGGGTTACCTGATCAGCCGGCCGTTGAGTGCCGATGCTTTCGAAGCCTGGGTGGCGTTGCCCCTCAGTACGCAAACTTCCCTGGTTCATTGAGTGACATGCGCGTGCGTTGTTCCGTTCTGATCGGCTGCCTCGGCGCCCTGACCCTGCAAACGGCGCTGGCCGACAACGGCCGCCTGATTGCCACCGGCGGCGCCAGCAGCATTGAAGGCACGGCGGGCGGCGGGATCACGCCGTGGGCGGTGCTGGCCGGTTACGGCGAACAGCACGAGTGGGGCGCCACGGCGTTCGCCACCACGGTCAACCTGCCGGACTACCGGCTCGACGTGGCCGGGCTGGCGCTGGCCTATGACAACCGCGTCGAGCTGTCTTTCGCCCGCCAGCGTTTCGACCTGGGCACCCTGGTGCACAAGCTGGACCTGCCCGAAGACCACCTCGGCCAGGACGTACTGGGCCTCAAGGTGCGGCTGTTTGGCGATGTGATCTACGACAACCTGCCCCAGGTGTCCCTGGGTCTGGAATACAAGCACCAGACTAACTTCGACATTCCCAACCTGGTCGGTGCCAAACGCGACAGCGACGTCGAAGGCTACCTGGCCGCCAGCCGTTTGTTCATGGGTGCAGCCTTTGGCTACAACGTGCTGGTCAACGGCAGCCTGCGCTACAGCCGCGCCAATGAAACCGGCTTGCTCGGTTTTGGCGGCGACCGCCGTGACAGCCGCAGCCTGCTCAAGGAAGGCTCGGTGGCGCTGCTGTTCAACCCGCGCTGGGCGGTGGGCGTGGAATACCGCGAAAAGCCTGACAACCTGTCGTTTGCCGGTGAAAGCGACTGGGCGGATGTGTTTGTCGGCTACTTCCCGAACAAGCATGTGTCGTTTGTATTGGCCTACGCGCGCCTCGGCGAAATCGCCACGCTGGATAACCAGAACGGCACTTATCTGTCTGTGCAAGGGAGTTTTTGATGCGCTGGCTACCGCTATGCCTGGTCCTGCTGCTCGGCGCCTGTGCCCAGCAACCGCCGAAGGATGACAGCCTGTACCGTGACCTTGGCGCCATGCCCGGCATCACGCGGATCGTCGAGGGCATGCTGCTCAACATCGCCCGTGATGAGCGCATCGTCGAGCGCTTCCGGCGGATCGACATCCAGCGTTTGCGTAATAAGCTGATCGAGCAGTTTTGCGCAGAGGCGGGCGGACCGTGCGTGTATACCGGGGACAGCATGGCGGAGAGTCACAAGGGGCAGAATGTGAGCCGCAGTGACTTCAATGCGTTGGTCGAGGATTTGATCGCAGCGATGGACAAGCAAGGGATTTCGGTGCCGGTGCAGAATCGCCTGATAGCGCGGTTGGCGCCCATGCGCGGCGAAGTGATCGAGCACTGAGCTTGCACACACGCCCGTTCCCACAGTTGGTTATGTGTCAATGAACATGAAAAAAGGCGGCGACCCTCAACAGGTCGCCGCCTTTTTTACTGCCGGTAAAGCTTAATCCGGCAGTTTGAACGCCATCACATAGTCACCCTGCTTGGTACCCAGGGAACCATGACCGCCCGCCACGACCAGCACGTACTGCTTGCCGTCCTTGCCGGTGTAGGTCATCGGTGTGGTTTGCGCGCCTGCTGGCAGGCGGCCTTCCCACAGTTGCTTGCCGTTTTTCACGTCATAGGCACGCAGGTACTGGTCCAGGGTGCCGCTGAGGAACGCGACGCCACCGGCGGTGGTGAACGTCCCGCCCAGGCTTGGCACGCCCATGGTCAGCGGGATTGGTACCGGCGCGCTGTCACGCACGGTGCCGTTCTTGTGCATCCAGATGGTTTTGTGGGTGGTCAGGTCGACCGCAGCCACATAACCCCAGGCCGGCGCCTGGCACGGCAGGCCCAGTGGCGACAGCAGCGCTTCGAGGATCACGCCGTACGGCGCGCCTTTGTTCGGCTGCACGCCTTCGGTTTCGCTGACGCGCGGGCCTTGCTTGGCGATGTCGGCGGCCGGGATCAGCTTGGACTTGAACGCCATGTAGCTTGGGTTGACGAAGGCCAGTTGGCGTACCGGGTCGACAGAAATGCCACCCCAGTCGAACACGCCGAAGTTACCTGGGTAAACGATCGAACCCTGCAGCGATGGTGGAGTGAACGGACCGTCGTAGCGCATGGATTTGAAATCAATCCGGCACAGCAGTTGGTCGAACGGGGTCACGCCCCACATGTCGCGCTCTTTCAACGGCGGCGGCATGAAGTTCAGGTCGGACTTGGGTTGGGTCGGCGAGGTGCGATCACCGGCCACTGCGCCTTGGGGTACAGGGACTTCGTTGATCGGCACCACAGGTTGGCCGGTCGCACGGTCCAGCACGTAGATGCTGCCTTGCTTGGTCGACGCCATCACCGCTTGCTTGACGCCGTCAGCGGTCTTGATGTCGACCAGCGAAGGTTGGCCGCCCACGTCCATGTCCCACAGGTCATGGTGCGTGAACTGGAAGTGCCATTTCACGTGACCGCTGTCGATGTCCAGGGCGGTCAGGCCGGCGCTGTATTTTTCCGATTCGTCGGTACGGTCGCCGCCGTATTGGTCGGGCATCTGGTTGCCCATCGGCAGGTAGAGCAGGCCGAGTTTTTCATCCACCGAGAACATGGACCACATGTTCGGCGAGTTACGGGTGTAGGTCTTGCCTTCGGCCAACGGGGTGGTGTCGTCCGGGTTGCCGCTGTCCCAGTTCCACACCAGCTTGCCGGTGTGCACGTCGAACGCACGGATCACGCCGCTGGGTTCGTCGGTGGAGACGTTGTCGGTGACGTGACCGCCGATCACCACCAGGTTTTTGGTCACGGCCGGTGGCGAAGTGGAGTAGTAACCGCCGGGGGCGAAGCCACCGATGTTGGCGCGCAGGTCGACCTGGCCTTTGTCACCGAAGTCTTCGCACATCTTGCCGGTGTCGGCGTTGAGCGCGATCAGACGGGTGTCGGCGGTCGGCACGAAGATGCGTTTCGGGCAGGCATTCGGCGCGGCGGCCGGGCTGGCGCTGCCGGTCGGGCTCTGTTCGGAGGCGTAGACGGCGTCATCGTGATACGACACGCCACGGCAGGTCATGTGGGCCCAGCCTTTGAAGTTCTCGGCGCCCATGCTGCTGATCTTCGGATCGAAGCGCCAGATTTCCTTGCCGGTGTCCGGGTCCAGGGCAATCACTTGGCTGTGTGGGGTGCACACGTAGAGCATGCCGTTGACTTTCAGCGGGGTGTTTTCCGCGGTGGTCTCGCCTGGATCGTTCGGTCCAGGCAGGTCGCCGGTGCGGTAGGTCCACGCCGGGACCAGCTTGCTGACGTTCTGCGGGGTGATCTGCGCCAGCGGCGAGTAACGGTCACCAAAGGCCGAGCGGCCGTAGGAATTCCAGTCGCCATCGGGCTGGGGCGGTGCGGTGTTGGTCATGCCAGGCACGGCGTCGCGGTCCAGCTGGCCTTTGACCAGTTCACCCGGGTTGGTGAATTGGCTGGCCAGGGCAGTAGCACCCGCCAGCACCACGGCCACGCTCAGCGCGCCGGTGCCCAGTGGCGCCGGTTGGCCGTTCAGCAGCGGGCGACGGACCCACGGCAGCAGCATGACGATGCCCAAGGCAAACAGCAGTGCCAGGCGCGGCACCAATTGCCACCAGTCCAGGCCGACTTCCCACAGGGCCCATACGGTGCTGGCGAACAGCACCAGTGCGTACAGGCCCAGCGCGGCGCGGCGGTTGGCCAGCAGCAGGATGCCGGTCAGGCCGACGCCGATACCGGCCAGCAAGTAGTACAGCGACCCGCCGAGCATGCTCAGCTTGACGCCGCCGGCCAGCAAGGCCAGGCCCATGATCAGCAGCAAGACGCCTAGCAGCTTGGGCAGCAAGCGGCTCGGACTTGAAGCACCATCAGTGCTCATAGTGTGTTTCTCCGTTACGTTGGAATTATGTAACCCCGTGCTTCACTGTAGATGACGATTCAGCGCGGGCTTGGTTCAGCGATAGTCGGTTTTTCTGTGGATAAGCATGGTTATCCACAGGCGGGCGATTTATTCCCAGGCGCAGGGGGGTGTAAGACAGCGCTGTCTTTACGAGCAGGAGGCTTCGGCAAGATGGGGTCGACCGGGGAAATGAAACGTTTCAGGTTGTTGCCGGGAAGGATAAAGGGAGTTGTCTTGGAGAGAAAGGGCGAATCGCGATATGCATCATTTCTGAATTGGTAACAGTGACGAATCGTCGCTGCAAAACCAATGTGGGAGCGGGCTTGCTCGCGAATGCGGTGTGTCAGTCAATGCAGCTGTGACTGATCCACCGCATTCGCGAGCAAGCCCGCTCCCACAGGGGATCTACGGTGTCGCTTAGAACGTCGTACGAACGCCGAACTGCACGCTGCGCCCCGGCGCCGGCGCGATGTCCCGCAGGATCGAGCTGGCATAGCGCACGGTCTGGTTGGTGAGGTTTTCACCGTTCACAAACGCCAGCCACTCGCTGCCACCGACATTGAAGCGGTAACCCGCGCTCGCGCCCAGGGTGGTGTAGCCATCGGTGCCGCTTTCGTTGTCCGGCACACGGCCCTGGCCGGCGGCGTGTTCCACGTCGATGCGCGCTTGCCAACGCTCCAGTTCCCACAGCAAGCCGCTGTTCAAGCGCAGCGGGGCGATGCGTGGCAAGGCTTCGCCGGTGTCGAGGTTGGTGGCGCGGGTGTAGTCGCCCGACAGCTCCAGTGCGAACTTGCCGTAGGCGCCTTCGCCGAGTTTCCAGTGATCCTGGGCCTCAAAGCCTGCGAAACGGGCGCGTACGCCGGAGTATTTGTACTCGGGGATGCCATCCGCGTCTTCTTCGCCTTCATCGTTCAGCGTACGACCACTGCCCAATAAGCCGATGTAATTGGAGAAGTGGCTGTAGAACACGCCGAAGCTGCCCTTGTGGGTGCCATTGTCAAAACGCAGGGCCAGGTCGCTGGATACGGCTTTCTCTTTCTTCAGGTTGGCGTCGCCCAACTCGTAGGTGCCGGTGGCGACGTGGGCGCCGTTGGCGTACAGCTCGTAGAAGGTCGGGGCGCGCTCGGTGTAGCCCAGGGTCGCGGCCAGCGACCAGATCGGCGTGAGGGTATAGACCGCGCCCGAGGACAGGCTGCCGGCGGTGAAATCATTGGATTTGTCGGCGCCGGCAAAGCGGGCGTTGCCCTTGGCGTCCGGGTCGACGCTGGTGTGTTCCAGGCGCCCGCCGAGGCTGAGCTTGAGGCGTTCGGTGGCCTGCATCTCTTCGAGGATAAACAGCGCGCCGGCATTGGTATCGGTCTGCGGTACGAAGGCTTCTTCACCCAGGGCCGAAAATTCGTTGCGCGTCACTTGGGCACCGACCACGCCGTTGAACGGGCCGATCGGTTGGTGACGGGCTTCGACGCGGGCTTCATAACCCTTGTTCTTGAAGACCGTGCCGGTTTCGCCGCCTTCGATCTCGCGGTGTTCGTAATCGGTGTAGCCCGCGTCGACTTTGACCGAGGTAAACGGCCCTTGCAGGTTACGGATTTCGGAGGCGAAGGCGTAGTGATCCTGCTTCATGCGGATACGCACGTCCTGCTCGGCGGGGGAGCCGTAGTTAGCGTCGTAATTGCTGTAGGACAGCCCGGCGTAACCGTCGTCCCAGGTGTAGGAACCGCCTACGGCGCCGCCGTCCTGGCGCCCGTCGCTGTTGCCCAGGCGCCCGTTTTTGCCGGGGCCATCGTCGGTCTCGGGTGCATGGCGGCTGCGGGCCTGGCCCGGGATCTTGAGGTCGTTGAATTCCCGTGCGTTGGCATCCAGGTGCAAGGCGAACGTGCCGTTGCCGGCTTCCAGCTTGCCCGCGCTGCTGCGGGTGGTGTCGGCGCCGCCGTAGCGCAATTCACCGGCACCGTGGATGCCTTCGATGGCTTCGGTGGGAATGCGGTTGTCGAAGGTATTCACCACGCCGCCGATGGCGCTGCCGCCGTACAGCAAGGCCGCCGGGCCGCGCACGATTTCAATGCGGTCGACATTGATCGGGTCCAGCGGCACCGCGTGGTCGTAGGACAACGACGACGCATCCAGTGCGCCGACGCCGTTGCGCAGGATGCGGATACGGTCGCCGTCCTGGCCACGGATGATCGGCCGGCTGGCACCTGGGCCGAAGTATGAGGACGACACGCCTGGCTGCTTGTTGAGGGTTTCGCCGAGGCTGCCTTTTTGTTGCAGGGTCAGGTCATCGCCTTCCAGCACGGTGGTCGGCGAAGCGAGTTGCTCGCTGCCCAGCGGGTTGCCGGTGATGACTTGGGGTTGCAGCTCAAGGGCCTGGGCTTGGGAGCAGATCAACAGGGCGGCGGCAAGCGGGGTCAAGCGCCACAGAGAAGAGAGGGACATCGGACATTCCTTGGCAAAACGGCGAAAAGATTTGATAACTATCGTTACAATATAACATCTCTTTTTCGCTGGGAACGGGAACTTTTTATAACTGGCAGGTGCAGTGCTAAGGTGTGCACCTTCGTGAGCACTTTTTTCATAGGCCTGGCATGACCGCGACAAGCAACGACCCCCTCCACGGTGTGACCCTGCAACACGTCCTCACCACCCTGGTGGAACACTACGAATGGTCCGGCCTGGCCGAACGCATTGATATTCGCTGCTTCAAGAGTGATCCGAGCATCAAGTCGAGCCTGACCTTCCTGCGCAAGACCCCATGGGCGCGGGAAAAAGTCGAAGGGTTGTACGTCAAGCTGATGCGCACCAAACGCCCGTTGGATTGAGCCGGTGAAGCGCTTTGTGGCCGCAGCGGCGCTGGCCGGCTGGGCGGGGCTGGCAATCCAGCAATACCTGATCTTCTATTCGCGCTGGTCCAGCGGCGCCAGCCTGTTGGGCGGGTTGATCAACTTCTTCAGTTTCTTCACGGTGCTGACCAACACCTTGGCGGTGGTGGTGTTGAGCTATGCGCTGGTCAGGCGCGATTCGGCGGCGAAGCGGTTTTTCCTCGCGCCAGGGATCAGCAGTGGCATCGCCGTGAGCATCGTCGTGGTGGGCCTGGCGTACAGCCTTCTGCTGCGGCACCTGTGGCAGCCGGAAGGCTTTCAATGGGTTGCCGACGAGTTGCTGCACGATGTGATGCCGGTGCTGTTTTGCATCTATTGGTGGCGCTGTGTGCCCAAGGGCACGTTGCGGCTCAAGCACATCGGCGCGTGGGTGATCTACCCCTTGATCTACTTTGGTTATGTGCTGCTGCGTGGGCATTTGCTTGGGCAGTATCAGTACCCGTTCATCGATGTGGACACGCTCGGTTATCCACAAGTATTTGTGAATGCCGGAGGGATTCTGGCGGGGTTTGTTGCGGTTGCGTTGGCGGTGGTGGGGCTGGACAAGCTGCTGAAATCCCCCCGTACCTGAAGCGGGCAAAGCTCCAACTGTGGGAGCTTTGCACGAGTCCGGTCTTAGTCTTCTTCGCTGCCTTCGGCACGCCAGTAGCCGACGGCCTTGAGGAATTCCTCGTTGACCTTGTGCGTATCCAACAACACGCGCCGCACCTGGCGCGACAGTTTGGTTTCCGTCGCCACGAAGCTGTACAGCGAACCACTCGGCAGCGTCAGCTTGCGCACGGTTTGCACCAGGTCATCCTGGCCACGAATCACCCAGATCACCTCTACATCGGCCGCGCTGTTCAGCGTCTGCTTTTCCGCCGCATCGGCAATCTCAATCACCGCCAGCACCGTGCGCCCGGCCGGCAATTCGTCCAGGCGCCGCGCAATCGCGGGCAGGGCGGTTTCGTCGCCGATCAGCAGATAGCTGTCGAAGATGTCCGGCACGATCATCGAGCCCCGTGGCCCGCCGATGTACAGGTATTGGCCGACCTGCGCCTGATCGGCCCAGGTCGACGCGGGGCCGTCGCCGTGCAGCACGAAGTCGATGTCCAACTCGCCCAGGCTCAGGTCGAAACGGCGCGGCGTGTAGTCGCGCATGGCCGGTTGCGGGCCGTCGCCCTTGATGTTGAAACTCGGGCTCTCCAGCGCGGCCTGTTCGGCGGCGTTCTGTGGGAACAACAGCTTGATATGGTCGTCGCTGCCCAGGCTGACAAACCCTGCCAGCTCAGGCCCGCCCAGGGTGATGCGGCGCATGCGCGGGGTGATGTCGACCACCCGCAGCACCTGCAGGCGACGGCGTTTGATTTCGTGGCTAACGCGGTGGATTACTTGAGTATTCATGGGTCTTTCCCGTCGGCAATGGTTTGAGCGGTGCGATTGAGCAGCGCTGCGACACGAACGATTTTTTGCGGGCTCCAGCGCCACTGCAGGCTCGCTAGAGAAGAGACGACCGGCGTCGATGATTGTGTAGCGTTTTTTTCCAGGAACGTCAGCGTCGGGTCGATCATGCCGGGGGGGTAGGCGCCGTCGATCTGGCGAATCAGGTTATCACGGACTTTTCCAATGGTCGGCACTGATGAACTGCGCCAAGGGCAGGATTACTTTGCCACGGCCGACATCAGCAACTTGCGAATTTCCCCGGTAATTGCACTTTTGGTGCCTTGCTCCAAGATCCCCACTCGGCGCACCGCCAAATCTCCCGGCAATGGCAGTACCCGCAGGCTTGGGTCTTTGTGCCAGTCGAAATTTTTCAGCAGCGGCACGATGGCCACTCCAACTTGCTGGCGTACCAGGTCGGCGATGCCGATGATGGAGTTCAGTTCGAGGATTTCCAACGGTTCGACCGATTCACTCTTGATGATCGACTGCACCTTGCGGCCTACGGCAGTGGAACGGTCATAGCGAATGAACGGCTGGGTCCTGAGCAATTCCACAGCGTCGTTGATGCCGGCGGTTTGCGCAGCGTTGGCGAGCATGACGATGGGTTCGTTGTAGAGCAGGGTCCAGCTCAATCCATCGAAGTTCTGCCGTGCCGTCTCGATCAGTAAGGCCGCGTCAAGCTTGGCGGCGTGTACCAGATTGACCACTTCGTCGGAGCGGGCGGTCATCAGGTTGACCGATATGCGAGGGTGCAGCTTTTTCAGTTGCACCAGGCAATTGGCGAGCAGGCCCATGCCGGAAGTAATGCCGCCGATGGACACTTCACCCTCCATGGCCATGCCATCGGGGGCCTCGGCAATCATTTGCTCGTAGTCCGCCAACAGGCGCTTGGCCTTGGGCAGCAACAACACGCCATCGCGGCTCAGCTTGATCTGCCGCTGGCTACGGTCGAACAGCGGTCGGCGCATCTCTTCTTCGAGGGCTCGCATTTGCTGGCCGACAGCGGCGTTGGTAAGGGCCACACGGTCGGCGGCGGCGGCAAAACTGCCGTATTCGGCGACGGCGATAAACGTCTTGAAGAAACGAATGTTGCTCATGGAGAGGCCCGTGCTCATGGATGCGATTGCATCGTAAAGGTTTTGTTTACCCTGGATAAAGTTAAATTAGTTTTTCTTTTTATAGCACTCTGCCAATACTCAAGTCCGAACTGACTCGGCGAACTTTCCAAATGAGCAATCCAGATATCAGCCCTGAATACGCAGCATTGCGTGCGGCAAAAAACGTGTATCACCTCGGCGCAACCACAGTGTACTCCCACCATGAGGACAGCCGGTTTGCCTACACCCTCTACGTGCCTGAAGCCATCGAGGACACCACCCGGCCGGTAGATCTGGTGGTCTCGCTGCACGGCTCCACCCGTGCGATGGAGGTTTACCGCAATGGCTTCGCGGAGTTTGGCCGCTGGAACGATTGTGTGATCCTGTCGCCGCTGTTCCCGGTCGGTGTGCTGGGCGACGGCAATGGTGATGGCTACAAGCAGATGGTCGAGGGCGATATCCGTTACGACCAAGTACTACTCGACATGATCGCCAGCGTTGGCAAACGCTACGGTCGCAGCTTCGATACCTTTGCACTGTTCGGCTATTCCGGTGGTGGGCAATTCACCCATCGCTTCTGCTATCTGCACCCCGAAAAACTCTGGGCGGCGTCCATCGGCGCGCCCGGTTCGGTGACCCTGCTCGATGCCGATCAGGACTGGTGGGTCGGTGTGCGGGACTTTGCCACGCGCTTTGGCAAACCGTTGAACCTGCCAGCCTTGCAGCGATTGCCCGTGCATATGGTGGTGGGGGATTCAGACCTCGAAACCTGGGAAATCACCCACCGTGAAGGCGGCAAACACTTCATGGCCGGGGCCAACGCTGCCGGGCGTACGCGACCGGAACGCCTGGCTACCTTGAAGGCCAGCTTCGAGGCCGCCGGTGTGCAGGTGCACTTTGACCTGCTGCCCAACGTCGCGCACCAGGGCATCAAGGCGATGCCGGCTGCCCAGGATTTTTTCGCCAAGGTGTTGCGCCACAAGCGCAGCCTGGGCTGATACACCGCAGGTGATGCACTCAGAACAGACCGTATAAAAATAACCAAGGATTCACTCATTCTGATGCCGGTCCTGCCTTGGCTCCCGCCACTGACCGGAACATTCCTTCAAGGAGTCTTTCTCCCGTGAATAGTTACGTAAAGACGGCATTGGCCGTCGTAATGTCGGCGTGCACCTTTTCCATAGCCGTTGCACAGGACAGGGTCATCAGCGTTGGGCTCAACGGTGATATCCGTAGCACCGACCCAGGCGTCAACCGCGATGACAACACCGACGCGGTGATGATGCATATCGTCGAAGGGTTGGTGGCGTACCGTGAAGACACCAGCATCGCCCCGATGCTGGCGAGCGCGGTTGACGTTTCGGCGGATGGCCTGCGCTACACCTTTACCCTGCGTGACGGCGTGCACTTCCACAACGGCCAGCTATTGACGGCCAAGGATGTGCAGTGGACTTGGCAGCGCTACCTGGCCCCCAAGACTCAGTGGCGTTGCCTGGCAGAGTTCGATGGGCGCGGTGCGGCCAAGATCGTTGATATCGCCAGCCCCGACCCGAAGACCGTGGTATTCACCCTGGATCAGGCCAATGGCTTGTTCCTGGCTGCCATGGCGCGCCCGGATTGTGCGGGCAGCGGCATCCTGCATCCAGACTCCCTGGCCGCGGATGGCAGTTGGCGCGCACCGATTGGCACAGGGCCGTTCACGCTGGGCAGATGGCAGAAGGGCCAATACGTCGAACTGGATCGCTTCAAGCAATACACCCCACGTGCCGAAGACAAGGCGGACGGTTACACCGGCAACAAGCAGGCGTTTGTCGACACCGTGCGGTTCGAGGTCATCCCCGATTCGGCCTCGGCCAAGGCGGCGCTGCTGTCGGGTGGCGTGGACCTGCTGCCCGACGTGACCGCAATGGATGCCGCGCAACTCAAGCAGGTCAAGAACCTGCAGATCCAGGTCAGCCCGATCATGACCATCAGCGGGCTGTTGTTCCAGACTCGCGACCCGTTGCTCAAGGACGTGCGCATCCGCCGTGCAGTGGCATTGTCCCTGGATTACGCGCAGATGGTTGCGGCGTTGTCCGATGGTCTGTCGGTGGTCAACAATTCAATCATTCCCACGGCGAGTCCGTACTACGACGCCACCGCACACAAGGGTTATACCTATAACCTCGACGAGGCCCGGCGCCTGTTGAAGGAAGCCGGCTACGGCGGTGAAAAGATCCGAATGCTGGTCAACAAGCGCTATCCGCAGATGTTTGACATGGGTTTGCTCAGCCAGGCCATGACCCAAGCGGCAGGGTTGAACATCGAGATGGAAACCCTGGAGTGGGGCACGCAGTTGGAGCGTTACCAGACGGGTAGCTACCAGATGATGTCGTTCTCCTACTCAGGACGTTTCGATGCGGCGCAAAGCTACGAATCGGTGATCGGCGACAAGGACAAGGAACCGCGCAAGGTCTGGGACAACCCCGAAGCCCTGGCCATATTGCGCGAGGCCCAGCGTGAAGTTGACCCAGCCAAACGCCGGTCATTGTTCGACAGGCTGCACACGCTGATGCTCAAGGATGTGCCCATGGTGGTTATCTACAACGGCACTGCCATCGGCGCCATGGGCAAACGCGTCGAAGGGTATCGTTCCTGGCCTGTTGCCAAGCCGCGCCTGTGGGGCGTGACGCTGCTCGACACTTCCAAGTAAGGCGTAGCGCTATGTTTCGATTCATATTGCATAGGCTCGGCATGGCGGTGCCGACCCTGTTGCTGATCTCGGTGATTGTGTTTGCCTTGATCCGTCTGATCCCCGGCGACCCGGCGCTACTGATGCTGGGCGACATGGCCGACCCGCAAAGCCTTGCCGATATGCGCAGCAGCCTGGGGCTGGATCACTCGGTGGTGACCCAGTACCTGATCTGGATTAAATCGGTACTCAGTGGCGACCTCGGTGTATCCATCAGCAGCCGCCAGCCAGTGCTGGAGTTGCTGCTCGAGCGCTTCAGCGTGAGTGCGACCGTGGTGCTGGTGGCGGTATTGCTGGCGACTGTGCTCGCAGTCCCGGTGGGCTTGCTCGCCGCCTGGAAGCAAAACAGTGCGATGGACCTGGGCCTGGTGGCCACGGCAACGTTGTTGCTGTCGGTACCCAGCTTCTGGTTGGGGTTGTTGCTGCTGTATGTCTTCGGCATTCAATTGGGCTGGTTGCCGGTGATCGGGTACGTCGGCTTTGCCACTGACCCGATGAAAGCGCTGACCTATGTGGTGCTGCCGATCGTCACCCTGACGCTGGTGGAATTCGGGGCCATTGCCCGGATGGCACGGGCCAGCACCATTGAGGTGCTGCGCCTGGAGTACATCGCCCATGCCAGGGCCAAGGGATTGTCGGAAGGTGCGGTGCTGTGCAGGCACGCCTTGCGCAACGCGTTTGCGCCGACCTGGACCCTGATTGGCCTGATCCTTGGCAACTTGCTCGGCGGCATTGCGGTGCTGGAAACGGTGTTCACCCTGCCAGGTATCGGCCGGTTGATGGTCGATGCGATTTTCTCCCGCGACTACCCGGTGTTGCAGGGTTGCCTGCTGCTGGTCACCTGTATCTACGTGTTGGTCAACCTGCTGGTGGATCTGCTGTATCCGCTGTTCGATCCAAGGGTGAAGCTATGAACCTCAAGACTCCTGCCTTGCCCCCCGTGGCGGCGATCACGCCTCGGCGGCGCCGGCGTTACCCGCCGCTGAACGCCCTGATCGGCGGCAGCCTGCTCGCGGCACTGGTGTTGCTGGCATTGCTCGGCGTGGTGTGGACACCTTACGACCCGCTCAAATTGGACCTGCTCTCACGCCTGCACGCACCGAGCGCCTTGCATTGGCTGGGCACCGACGAATTTGGCCGCGATGTGTTCAGCCGGCTGATCATTGGTGCGCGTACCAGCCTGTGGATCAGCCTGCTCTCGGTCAGCGTGGCGGTGATCTGCGGCACGCTGATCGGCATGCTCGCCGGTTACCTGCGCGGCTGGACCGACCGGCTGCTGATGATGCTCAACGATGCGTTGCTGGCGTTCCCCGGCATCCTTATGGCCCTGGGCATCATGGCCATTGTCGGCGCCAGCCAGTACGGCATCGTGCTCGCCCTGGGTATCGCCTACACCCCTTCGGTGGTGCGGGTGGTACGTGGCAGCGTGCTGTCGCTGCGTGAGTTGGAGTTCATCGAGGCTTCGCGGGTGATCGGCAACTCCGAGCTGTACACCATGTTCCGTCACATCACCCCCAACTGTCTGGCGCCGCTGTGTGTGTTGGCCACCAGCATGTTTGGCTGGGCGTTGCTCTCGGAGAGTGCGCTGAGTTTCCTCGGCCTTGGGGTTCCACCGCCGGCCGCGACCTGGGGCAGCATGCTCTCGGCGAGCCGCACTTATATCTCGACGGCGCCTTGGCTGGGGATCTTCCCGGGCATCTTTATCAGCCTGACGCTGCTGGCTATCAATCTGTTCGGCGATGCCTTGCGTGATCGTCTCGACCCGCGCATGAGGAAATGAGCATGAGCGTTCCAGTGCCTTTACTGGCCGTTGAAAATCTACAGATTCGCGTCGGCGTGGACGGTCCGCTGGCCGTTGATGACTTCAGCTTCACCATGGCCCCCGGCGAAATCGTCGCACTGGTGGGCGAGTCGGGCAGCGGCAAGACCATGGCCGCGCGAGCTGCCATTGGCTTGCTGCCAGCACCGATGCAGGTGTGCGGTGGGCGCATCATCTTCCAGGGGCAGGCGCTGGACAGCAGCAATGCCAAGGCCATGCGTGAAGTGCGGGGGGCACGCATCGGCATGGTGTTCCAGGAACCGATGGTCTCGCTCAACCCCGCGCTGACCATCGGCCGGCAGATGAGTGAGGCACTCAAACTGCATACCACGCTGGATGCGGCGACGATCCATGAGCGCTGCATCGCCATGCTGCAACGCATCGGCATCAAGGACGCCGAAAAGTGCCTGGCATCCTATCCGCACCAGTTCTCCGGTGGCATGCGTCAACGGATCATGCTGGCCTCGGTGATGCTGCTGCGCCCGGCACTGCTGATTGCCGACGAACCCACCACGGCCCTGGATTGCCTGGCGCAACTGGACGTGATCGAGTTGATGCTGGAACTGACCCGCGAGCAGGGCACCGCGATTCTGTTTATCAGTCACGACCTGTCCCTGGTAGCGCGTTACGCCCATAAAGTCGTGGTGATGCGCTCGGGCAAGGCAGTAGAGCAGGGCCGTATCGAAGACATCCTCTTTGCCCCCAAGGCCGAATACACCCGGCAACTGCTCGAAGCGCTGCCACGGCGCGGGGAACTGGTGCCAGTGCCGGCGGCCGACAGCGCGTTGTTGCAGGTCCGGGACGTGTGTATCGAACACCCGGGGCCGCGCAGTTTCTGGGGGCGCAGCGTGCCCAAGCGCGTGGTGCACTCGGTGAACCTGAGTATCGCGCCGGGCGAGACCCTGGCCCTGGTGGGTGGCAGCGGTTCGGGCAAGACCACCCTCGGGCGCGCGGTCGTCGGGTTGGTCAACCCGTGTGCCGGGGCGATCCTGTTCCAGGGAGTGGACATCCTCAAAGCCGCCAACCGGGCACATCGCCTGCAATGCCAGATGATCTTCCAGGACCCGTATTCGTCCCTCGACCCGCGCATGACCGTCGGGCAGATCCTCGCCGAACCGCTGCGCCATGAACCAGCCCTGACGGCCGCGCAAAAGCGTCAGCGGGTCACCGACACCCTGGTTGACGTGGGCTTGCCCGAACAGTTTCGCGAGCGCTTCGCCCATCAACTCTCCGGTGGCCAGCGCCAGCGCGTGGCGATTGGCCGGGCGTTGGTGCGCCGGCCCAAACTGGTGATTGCCGACGAGCCGATCTCGGCACTGGACATGACCATCCAGAAGCAGATCCTCGAACTGTTCGAGCGCTTGCAGCGCCAATACGGCTTTGCCTGCCTGTTCATTTCCCACGATCTCTCGGCGGTGGAGCGCATCGCCCACCGTGTAGCGGTGATGAACCAGGGCGAAGTGGTCGAAATGGGCCCGCGTGACACGATTTTCGACGCCCCACAACACCCTTACACCCGTCGGCTACTCGCCGCGGCCAGCCCCTTGGAGAAACGTGCGGACGGCAGTTACCGCCTCCGTGCCAGTGTGATTTAGGTACTGCTGCACCCCAGGCCACGGCATTGAAACCCAACCCTTCGCAAATCGACGATTTGCGAAGCGGGCGAAGCCATGGCTGAAGAAAACAAAAACAACCCCATTCAACCTGTCTGCCAGGAACCTACACATGAATAACCGCATCAACAAAGTTGTCGCCAGTGCCAGCGTCATGGGCGCCGGTTTCATGCCCTTGTTTGCCCAGGCCGACTTCGTCGCCGACAGCAAAGCGGCGCTGGAGTTGAAGAACTACTACTTCAACCGCGACTACCGCGAGTCCAGCGGGCAGAACAAGCGTGCCGAGTGGGCGCAGGGTTTTATCCTCAAGCTCGAGTCGGGCTTTACCGACGGTACCGTGGGCTTTGGCCTGGACGCTGTGGGTATGTTGGGCATCAAGCTCGATTCCAGCCCTGACAACTCCGGTACCGGGCTGCTGGCACGCTCCAGCACGGCCGAGCCAGGCTCCCCCAGCTACGCCCGCCGAGCCCATGACAACTACTCAAAGCTGGGCCTCACCGGCAAGGCGCGCCTGGGCAAAAGCGAGTTGCGCGTGGGTTACATGGTGCCTGACCTGCCGACGCTGCAGCCGAACCTGAGCCGCCTGTTCCCGCAGAGCTTCAGCGGTACTGCACTGACCTCCAAGGACATCGACAAGCTGACACTGACCGCCGGCCAACTGGACCAGGTCAAGCAGCGCGACTCAACCCATTACGAAGATATGGGGCTTACCAGCCAGTACGGCGCTTACAAAAGCAGCGCGAAAAGCGATGAATTTCGCTACGCCGGTGGCGAGTATGCACTCACGCCAACGACCGTCGTGACCTACCAGTTCGCGCAACTGGAAAGCCTGTACCAACAGCATTACCTGGGCTTGAAAAACAGCTTCAAGTGGGGCCCGGGCACGTTCAAGACCGATGTCCGCTACTTCAGCGCCAGTGAAGACGCTGCGGCCCTGGCCGGCAAGGTGGATAACCGGGCGTTGAGCACGCGCATCGGCTATGGCCTCTACGGCCACAACCTCAGCGGCGGCTATCAGGAACAGTACGGTTCGACGCCGTTCACCTATGTGGACGGCACCAACACCTACCTGTTCACCGAGTATCAACTGGCCAACTTCTCCCAGACCGGCGAGCGCGTGTGGCATGCCCGCTATGACTATGACTTCGCCTCGCTGGGCATTCCGGGCCTGCTGTTCTCGACGCGGTATGCCAAGGGCGACAACGCCAAGGTCATTGGCTTTAACGGCGAAGGACGCGAATGGGAGAGGGACGTGAGCCTCGGCTATGTGGTGCAGAGCGGCACGTTCAAGGATGTCTCGCTGCGTTGGCAGAACGCCAGCGCCACGAGCAACTTCGCCCGTGACACCAACGAAAACAGAGTGATCCTGGGCTACACCGTGGCGCTCTGGTAGCGGGAATGGCGTGCAACAGGCACAGCCTGTTGCACGCACAAGCAGTGGAAATGAGGGGATAGATCAGATGACGAGTTTGCCGTTGCGGCGGGCACCGCCCAGTCAACAACGCGTATCGGCGCGTGGCGTAAGTGATTTCATC
Organism: Pseudomonas sp. GL_117; assembly: GCF_057835125.1. Classification (NCBI taxonomy): domain Bacteria; kingdom Pseudomonadati; phylum Pseudomonadota; class Gammaproteobacteria; order Pseudomonadales; family Pseudomonadaceae; genus Pseudomonas; species Pseudomonas sp. GL_117. Next base: position 1,255,406 of record NZ_CM174418.1, read on the forward strand.
GAAGCGGTGAACGCTGCGGACCTGGAGTTGCACAGCTTCATGCTGTACCGCGATGGCGCGGTGGTAGCTGAAGCGTTTTGGGCGCCTTATTGCGCCACACGCCTGCACGTCCAGCATTCGGCGACCAAAAGCTGGGTGTCCATGGCCGTCGGGCTGCTGGTGGATGACGGCGCGCTGTCGTTGGATGCCAAGGTGGTGGATTTTTTTACCGCCGATTGCCCGGCATCCATCAGCGCCAACCTGGCGGCCATGACCGTGCGGGATTTGCTGACAATGCGCACCGGCCATCGCCAGGGCATCTCGGGTGGCGCCTGGCGTGGGCGCAGTGACAGTTGGGTGCGGTTGTTCCTCAACGAGCCGGTCGAAGACCCGCCAGGGCACCGGTTTATCTATAGCAGTGCGTCGAGCTTCATGCTCTCGGCGATTGTCAGCGTGGTCAGCGGCCAGACGGCGTTCGAGCTGTGCAACGCACGTATTTTCCAACCCATGGGCATGGGCCCCATCGAGTGGGACCTGGCACCTGGCGGTTTCAACACCGGGGGCAATGGCCTCAGTTGCCGCACCGAAGACTTGCTCAAGTTCGGCGTATTGCACTTGCAACACGGCCATTGGCAGGGGCAGCAATTGTTGTCCCGGGAATGGGTGGCCCAAGCGACCCGTGGGCACGTCGATGATGTATGGATGGGCGCCTTCGATGGCAAGCGCTACCTGAGCCGCGACGAGTCCAGCGACGCCTCTGTCACGCGCCGCGAAGGCTACGGCTTCCAGTGGTGGATGACCCTGCACGGTGGGTATTACGCCTCCGGCGTGTTTGGCCAGCAGTGCATTGTGTTACCTCGCCATAACACGGTGATTGCGTTTACCGCGGGGCTTGCCCTGGGCGAGCGGCGCTTGCACAGCTTGCTCTGGGAGCATCTTTTGCCCGCGCTGGACGTACCCAGCGAAGGCTCGTTGGATGCCGGGCTGGCGGCGCTGCTGGCACGTCAACAGCGGCCGGTCATGTCTGGCGCCGCGAGCTCGCCGCGCCAGGCTCAATTCAGCGGTACGTTCGTCATGCAGGCCAACGAAGACCAGGTCAGCCAAGTGCGCCTGGAGTTCGGGCCCGAGCATTGTGACTTTTACCTCACCGACCCCCGTGGCACCCATTGCATCCGTGCCGGGCTGAGCGCCGGCATCGAAACCCAGACCAGCATGACCGGCCACTATCTGCATCACCAATACCAGCCGCAACTCACCCCGGTGGTGGCGCAGGCGCGCTGGACCGAAGACGGGGTGTTGAGCATGACCTGGCAGTTTGTCGAGACGGCGTTTTGTGATCGGGTCACCTGCCGTCTCGAACACGGCACCTTGTACGTGGACCGCAGCGTCAACGTAAACGCAGGCCCATTGCAGCGCCCGACGCTGACCGGCCATCCAACCATCGCTTTGCAGGAGTCGCCATGACCGATCTTTCCAACCCTTCAGTTTCCGCGCGGGGCGCGTTCTGGGCGCCATTTACGCCGATGCGCCAGTTCCAGCAACAACCGATGATGTTCGCCAGCGCCGAAGGTATGCACTACACCACCACCGATGGGCGCCGCGTACTCGACGCAATGGCGGGGCTATGGTGCGTGAATGCCGGGCATGGCCAGCCGAAAATCGTCGAAGCCATTCGCGAAGCGGCGGGGCGCCTGGACTTTGTCTCGTCGTTCAAGATGAGCCACCCCCAGGCCCTGGAAATGGCCGAGCGATTGATCGATGTCAGCCCCGCTGGTATGGAGCAGGTGTTCTTCACCAACTCCGGCTCTGAAGCGGTGGATACCGCGCTGAAGATCGCGCGGGCGTATCACCAGGCGCGTGGTGATTGCCGCCGTACCAAGTTTATCGGGCGTGCCAAGGGCTACCATGGCATGGGCTTCGGTGGGCTGTCGGTATCCGGTATCGGCCGCCAGAAACGTGACTTTGGTCCACTGCTGGGGGAGGTCTCGCACCTGCCATTGCCGTATGACGCGGGCATGCGTTTCAGCGTCGGACAGCCGCAGCAGGGCGCCAGTTACGCTGATGCGCTGACACAACTGCTGGACATCCAGGACCCGAGCACCGTGGCCGCGGTGATTGTCGAGCCGGTGACCGGCTCCGGTGGGGTTTATCCGCCGCCCCAAGGCTACCTGCAACGCTTGCGCGAGATTTGCACACGGCACGGCGTGCTGTTGATTTTCGACGAGGTCATCACGGGCTTTGGCCGCGTCGGCGCTCCCTTTGCCGCGCAAGCCTTCGGCGTACTGCCGGACCTGATCACCACCGCCAAGGGCCTGACCAACGGCGCCGTGCCCATGGGCGGCGTGCTGGTCAGTGGCGCGGTGTATGAAGCGTTCATGGCCGGGCCACAGAATGTCATCGAACTGATGCACGGCTACACCTATTCAGCCCACCCACTGGCGTGTGCGGCCGGGTTGGCCACCCTCGAGGTGCATCGTGAACTGGGCATCAACCAGCACGTCAGCGCGGTGAGTGGGCTGTGGCAGTCGACCGCACTCGCGCTGCAGGGCATCGGCCCGGTGCTGGACGTACGCGCGATCGGTTTGCTCTGCGCGGTCGAACTCGAGCCGCGCCCAGGTTTCCCCGGTGCGCGTGGCAGCGAGGTTGCGCAGTGGTGCTTCGACAACGGCGTGCTGGTACGCGGCTCGGGCGACACCATTGTGATTTCGCCGCCGCTGGTGATCAGCCCGCAGGAGATCGCCCAGGTGTTCGACACCCTGGCCAGTGCCCTGAAACACGTCGCCTGAAGGGAGTCCAAGGTATGTCGGATCTGTTTGAGTTCTACATTGACGGTGCCTGGGTCAAGCCTCACGGCACGGCCATTGAGCCCGTGGTAAATCCGTCCACCGAGCAGGTGGTTGCGCGCATCAGCCTTGGCGACAGCCACGATGTGGACCGCGCAGTCGGCGCGGCCAGGCAAGCGTTTGCCGGGTTCGCAGCAAGTTCGCTTGAGGCGCGTGTCGACCTGCTGCAACGCATTATCCAGGCCTACAAACTCCACAGCGAAGCGCTGGTCGAAGCGGTTCACCTGGAAATGGGCGCGCCGCTGTCCCTGGCCCGCAGTGCGCATGTGCCGGCCGGCCTGGGCCATCTGGTGCAGGCGCTGGAAGTGCTACGCGATTATCGCTTCGAACGCCGCGTGGGCCAGACGCTAGTGGTGCGTGAGCCTATCGGCGTGTGCGCCCTGATCACCCCCTGGAACTGGCCACTCAATCAACTCACCTGCAAGCTCGCACCCGCCCTGGCGGTGGGCTGCACCGTCGTACTCAAGCCAAGTGAGTGTGCGCCGTTGTCGGCCCATATCGTCGCGCAAATCCTGCATGAGGCCGGGGTGCCGAAGGGGGTGTTCAACCTGGTCAACGGTAGTGGGCCGGTGGTTGGCGCTGCGCTGGCCAGCCATGCCGAGGTGGATATGGTGTCGTTTACCGGCTCGACCCGCGCCGGCATCGCAGTGGCCAAGGCGGCGGCCGATACCGTCAAGCGTGTGTCCCAGGAGCTGGGCGGCAAATCCGCGAATATTCTGCTCGACGACGCCTATCTGCCTAGCGCGGTGCGTCACGGGTTACAGGCGTGCATCCGTAACAGTGGCCAGTCGTGCAATGCGCCGACGCGCCTGCTAGTACCGCGCGCGCAGCAACAGGCCGTGATTGATATCGTCCAGGAAGTGCTGGCGCAGGTGTGTTTCGACGACAGCCAGCCGACCTGCGCCATCGGCCCTGTGGCGAACGCCCTGCAATTTGAGCGGGTTCAGGCCATGATCGTTGAGGCCATCGGCGAGGGTTCGCGATTGATCGCCGGAGGGCTGGGACGACCACGGGGGATTGAACGCGGGTACTACGTGCAACCTACGGTATTTGCCGACGTCACCCCGGACATGCTCGTGGCGCGTGAAGAAATCTTCGGCCCGGTCCTGGCGATCATGCCGTACGACAGCGAAGCCGAGGCGATTGCCATCGCGAACGACAGCCCTTATGGCTTGTCAGGTTACGTCACTTCGACCAGCCTCGAACGCAGCCGCAGGGTTGCGCGGCAACTGCGCACCGGCATGGTCCATCTCAATGGCGCCCGGGCCGACCAGGCCGCGCCGTTTGGCGGCTACAAGCAGTCGGGTAATGGCCGGGAATGGGGTGAGTGGGGGTTTGAAGAATACCTGGAGAGCAAGTCGTTGTTTGGGTATTAACGGCTTGAGCGACAGGCGACGGGGCGGTATTTGTGTAGTGCGAGTCGCAGTGCGAGCGCGAGTAGGGTCTGGCGTTCACCCTCGATAGAGAAACCCCGATGACTCTCACTTCGACACCCCCGGCGGCCATGCGCCAGGTGCATATCGAACAGGTGCTGAACCTGTTCGACGACCCTCCCTCGTTGACAACCGTCGCCGCAGACTGTGCCCAGGCCTACCTGGACCAGTACTGCGCGGGACGCAATTATTCTGCGCGTTTGATTTACCTGGCCACACCCGACGGCCCGTATCGTTCCTTGCCCGACTTGGTGATGGCGCGTCTGGCAGCCGCGCGGCCCACGTTGTTGGCCGAGGGCTACCAGCATGTGGTGCAGCGAGTCCGGGAAACCTATGCGCCGGGCGGCCCAAGCCTGGCGGAGCTGGAAGGCCTGATCAACCGCTGCGGGGCGCGCCTGCTGGGGTTTTTTTCACGGCGTCTGCAGGCGTGGTGGAACGAGCCGCTGCCGTTGCACATGACGCGTTGGGGCTACCTGGCCGATGAGTTGCTGGCGTTGCTCTACGACTCCCCCCCGCCGCCGGGCATGAGCGCGGAGTGCTTCGCCCGGGTCTTTCCCAGGTCGGCGTTGCATGGCCGCCGCCCCAATCGGGAGTGGTCGGCCCATGGCCCGGCACTAAGGGTACAAACGCTGCACCTGCGCCGCGGGGCGTCGGTGCAGATGCTGGCGCTGCTCCTGCTGCAAACCGCCACGCAGACGTTCTTGTTCAGCCCGGCCTGCGGTGTGCAGCGCCTGGACACTCCGGACAGCCTGCCAGCGCTGTTGCCGGCCTACGCCAGCCCATTGCTTGCAGGCGCGGGCGGGCAATGGTTCGCCGTCGAGGTGCAGGGCGATCCCTTTGACGCGCTGGCGGCCAGTTACCTGGCGTTGCAGCTGCAAGAGATTGCGTTGCTTGACCCCCTGGTGCCGCGCTCCGTCGAGGATTATCAGGCGCTACTGGGCATGATCACCGACAGCCGCCGCTGGTTTGTAGCGGCCCTCAGTCCGCGTCAGCAGACGTTGCGCGAGCAACTGCCGCTGTGGCTGGTCCATGCCACGCCCGATCAGTGCATCGCCTACGCGCAATTGCTGCAAGCATTGGTTCTCGCCCGCCAGCACAGCGGTGCGCGGCATTTTCTCGACGGTATCCCCTCGTTGCAGGGCTATGCCAACGAGCGCTTGCAAGCCTGTTTGCGAAAGGACGCACGCGCCGCGGCGCTGAGCCCCGCCGATATTCGCTTGACCTTTGAGCGGGTGATTGCCGCCGCAGTGCCGGTGCCGGGAGGTTTTATCGCCGGGCAGGTGGAGCGCTTCCACGTCAGCCTGACGGAGTGGGCCCTCGAGAACCTGGTGGGCTTTGCCCACACCGTCAAAGCGATTCGCCTCAAGGGCGAGCCTGCGCCCGCCTGGTTGAGCTATGAGCTGCTCCAGCGTTGCGTGACCGAGGCCGACATCGGACAGCGGTATCCGGCACTGCTCAAACAGCAATTGATTGGTAACCCCAATCGACGTCAATTGTTCAGCCTGCAATTGCGCGTGCAGCTGCCGATGCAGGCCCTGGAATGGCAAATCAAGGGTGAGCATGGGCTGACCCAGGCAGGTTTTCGGCGCTTGCGGGCTGCGCTGCAACCCAGTGCGACGTCCGACGCATTCTGGCCCTTGGCGTTCAAGGCCGTTGCTGGCGCTACGGCGGATGAAGTGGCCAATATGTTCATCATTGGCCCTCGGCAAGGCGAGGTCGGCCCCCACTTGCTCTATCGGCCTTTGTTCGAGCCGCCGCTACAGGAGTTCCCATCGCTGAAGGCCTTGTTCGAGGCGATCCGGCAACCCGGCGCGCTGCAAGACAGCGTGCTGACCTGGCTGGCGCCCCAGCGTCAGGCGGTCTACGCCAATGGTGGGTTTGACGAACCGCGCACTCAGCATTTTCTGCAGGGCGATGAGTTCACGCGTTATGAACAACCGGCACCGGCACAGCTGAGCAAGTCAGTGCTTGTCGGCGACCCCACTGATCACCTGTTCACGGCCATGGCTCAAGCCTTGGCAAGCCTGGCTGAGCGTCAGACGGTGTCGAACGCCGAACAGCGCTGGGCCAGCCTCAAGCAGGTCGGCTGGTTGTTGTTCGGCACCCTGCAACCCCTGCTCACCGGGCCGCTGATGCTGGTGGGGTGGCTGGTGCAGTTGGTCGACAGCGCCCGGCAGGACATCGTCGCCTTGCAGGGCACCGACGAGCAGGCCAAAAATGCCGCACTGGTCGATCTGCTGGCCAACCTGATGGTGGTCGTGGCGCACCAGGCCACACCCCATGACGCGCGGCGCCACCTGGAGGTAGAGCACCCGGTATTTGCGCCGTTGGCCCTCGCGGAACCGCCGCCCCTGCCGCCTGTACGGATCGCGCCCCCTGCGCAGTTCCTCGCGCCGTCGGGCTGGGCCAATGCCCGCGACACCCTTACGCCAGAGATGTGGGCACGCCTGCAACGGTTCAGCCTGCACAGCTTTGCAGCGCCCTGGCCCGTGGCCTTGGAAGGCGCTGAAACCAGCGGGCCCTGGCAAGGACTGGTGCGCGACACACAGCGCACCCCACCGCGTTGGCTGGCATTGGTGCAAGGGCATAAATTCCGCGTGCGCATGGAACATGGACGCGTACGGGTGATCAGTGCGGATGGCATGCACCGGGGGCCGTGGCTCAAAGCCGTGGGGCAAGGGCGCTGGGAGGTTGACCTGCAATTGCGCCTGCTCGGTGGCGCGGGAGATGGCGCTATCGAGCCTGTCGACAACCGCCAGGTCCTTGAAAACCAATACCGTCAGGCCACACAGAAACGCGCTCGCGCCCAGAGCGCCATGGAACTCGCCCGCACGTTGGCCAACAAGCCCGCCGATGAAGTCACCGAGCAACAGCGCACTCAGGCCCAGGCCCGCTACTTCAAGGCCTTGGAAGAGAAACTGGAGCTTTGCCAGGACGAGTTGCAACTGCTCAGGCGCCTGCGCGACCAGGGGCCACGGCCGCGCTACGAAGAGGAACTGAGCCAGATACTGGAGTCGATCATTCTGACGATACAGTTGTTGGATGCCGACAGCCGCACACGCATGCATCTGCGCAACCTGCAATTGCGACCATTGCTGGAGGCCGGCGACGAACAGACCCATGCCGAACTGAACCAGGGCTTGCGTGAGCTGGCAGTCATCCACGACAACGTGATTCGTTGGCGCATCCTGGAACAGCGCTACCTCGACGAGCTTCGCCAAGTGCCCCGACTCGGCCGCGACAAGGCCCGGGCGCTGGCAGAGTTGATGCCGGTGCGCCCGTCGGTCCTCGACCTGCAGTCCTTGCAGCTCACCACGCTATGGGGCCTGGCCATCGACGTGCCGGGCCTGCCCTTCGAAGATGATCTTTTCGAGAACATGAGCACCACAGTCGACCGTGCCCGCTGGGCCAGCCGCTCCCTGGCCGAGTTGTCGCAGGTGCACAGCAGCGAGGCTGAACGCGTTGAATTGCTCGACAGCATCGACCATGTGTTTGCGCAGACCGATGATCGCATTGAGTTCTGGCGTGCCATGGAACCGGACAGGTTCAACCTCGCGTACCTGCAGCAGCTTCAAGGGTTGTTGGCCACCCTGCACCGTAACGTGGAACAACAACTGGCGGGGTTGCTGCAGCCGCAGGCGCAAGAGGTGTTCAAAGCCCCACCTGACACCTCGGGGAAACGGCGTAACAAGATCATCCGCACCCGCAATCATGACCTGTATGTAGCGCGTATGAGCCCAGAACCCACAGGCGTAGATACCGCTCAGATGCTGGATGCGGCCGGCAGCGTCATCGGTTCATTCACCGAGGCCGAGGACGGCGTCTGGGACCTGGAAAACGTCACGCCACCCGCGCGGCCCGACCCCGAACTCAATAGCCTGTTGAAAAAGGCCAACCTGTTGCTGGGAGAAACCGATAAAGCCATCGCCCATGTTGAAGCGATGGTCGACAAGGCCAATGACGCGGCATCCCTGCAAGAACTACTGGACGCTCAGGCTCGCAGCCGTTTGTGGGCGGCCGAGGCCATTGGCCGAAAACTGCGCGGCCTGGACAACGCGCGGCTGGCGGCGGTGCAGCAGGCCAATGCGCGGACGGCCGAGGCGAGCTTGCGGGCAGCGGTGGCAAAGCTTGAAGCGGCAGGGCTGAGCGCACGCGTGCGCGCCACACGCAATAAAACGCTGACCCAAACCGACGTGGCTTTTTTGCATAGCCACAACGAAGTGCGCGTTCATCGCCAAGGCGCCCGGGTAAAGCTCAAGGGCGATGATTTTTTGCAGGTGTATGCCGTGAATGATGTCCACACCGGCAAGCCGTTGTGCTTCGCGCATTTTCACTACGGGCGCAGTGAAGGCCCGGACGATCACTTCACCGCTGCTCACCTCAAGAGTCCGGAACAGGAACGCCTGGGCCGCCAGGCACAGGCCGCAGTCGAAGCCCAGGCCTTCGCGCGCATGCGCACCGGGCAGACCGGGCGAGTGCAGCAAACCCTCGAGATCCGGCGTGCGCAGATCGGGCTAGCCTTGGCTCGCCAGTTGTTTTTCAGCGTCGACTGAGGGCGCGCACCGGGTATGGCCGTCAGGTTGCAGATACGGCAACAGGATCGGCGCCATGCCCTTGAGTACCTGCACCGGCAACGCCGACGTGAAGGTGAAGTGCTCGGCGGACTGGCCGGGCACAAACGCGGTCAGCGTGCCGAAGTGGTGCTCGCCCAGGTAGAACACAAAGGTCGCGGTGCGGTTGATGGATTTGGAACTGAGGATGCGCCCACCGGCACCAATCGCCTCGATACGGTTGTCGCCGGTGCCGGTCTTGCCGCCCATGGCCAGCGGCGTGCCGTCGGCCAGCTTGAAACTGCCGGCGACGCGCTTGGCGGTGCCGGCGTCCACCACCTGGGACAAGGCGCCGCGCAACGCCCTGGCCACTTCCACCGGGATCACCTGCTTGCCGGGCGCCGGGTCGTTGACCACCTGGGTTTCGTATGGTGTCCCGGCGGCGAAGTGCAGCGTGTCGATGCGCAGCACTCTGGGGCGCACGCCGTCATTGAGGATGATGCCCATCAGTTCCGCCAACGCCGCCGGGCGGTCGCCGGAGCTGCCGATGGCGGTGGCCAATGACGGCACCAGGTGGTCGAAGGGATACCCCACGGCTTTCCAGCGCTGATGAATATCCAGGAACGCCTCGATCTCCAGCATGGTGCGGATGCGGCTGTCCCGCGCGCTTTGGTGGCGGCTCTTGAACAGCCAACTGTAGACCTCCTGGCGTTCGAACTGGCTGGCCTTGACGGCGTCGCTGAAGGTCGCGTCGGGATGGTTGAGCAGGTAGCCCAACAACCACAGGTCCAGCGGATGGACCTTGGCGATATAGCCTTGGTCGGGCAGGTCGTAGGCGCCGGGGCCGTAGTCTTGGTAGAGCTTTTCCAGGCGTTCGTCGGTGAGTTTGAGCGGGCTCTGGACGCCCGACATATGTGAGCGCACGAACAGGTTGAAGCTCGCCTGGCTGGCGTTGGGCAGCAGGTAGCGATGCACGGCAGCCAGGCGGATCGGCGTGGGGTGCAGGCTGTCGAGGAAGGTGTCGAGGCGCGCCTGGGTGTCCTTCTTCTGGTACTTCTTCCAGAACTTGAGCAGGAAGGTGGTGCCTTCGCGGTCGGCGAAACCGGCGAGGTATTCCTGGCGGCGCGGGTCGTTGTCGTCCTTGAGCAACTCGGCGCTGTTGTTCTCGCCGGAGTAGGTGACGTAGCGCACCACATCGCGCATCAGGCGAATGAACGGCAGGTTGATCGACTCGCGCAGGGCGTCGCGCAGGGTCGGGTTGCGGCCGTTGTCCTGGCTGCGGAAGTTATGGAAGGTGTGCAGGCCGCCGCCGGTGAAGAAACGCTCGCCGGGGTTGGCCGAGTAAGTGCGGTCGAGGGCGGCGTCGAGCATCCGGGCGAGGGATTTGTCCGGCGCCTGGATCAGGTAGTCGACGGCCCAGCGGCTCAGGCGGTCCTGTTCATCCACATTGGCTTTTTTCAGCTCGGCCGGGGCCTGGGCCGCGTATTTGGCGTGCAACTCGCTGATGATTTGCAGGTAGGTGGTGAGCACCCGCAGCTTGGCAGTGGAACCCAGCTCCAGCTTGCTGCCTTCGTTGATGTCGAAGGGTTGGTCGGTGTTGTCGGTTTGTACGCGCACCCGCGAGCCGTCCGGGGTCAGTTCGAACAAGGTGAAGCTGTAGCGCACCTGGGCGGTGCTGGTGGCGGTCAGCAAGCGCTCGCCGAGCAGACCGATCTGGCGTGCGTATTCGGGGTCGGCGAGGTGCTTGAGGTAGCCGCTGACCTGGCCCTGCAATTGCGCTTGCAGGGTGCTGGTGGCCGAGAGGTCCAGGCGGTCCAGGTCGTACAGCGGCCGGTCGAGCAGGGCGGCGAGGCGGCTGCGCGCCACGCTGATGCCCTTGTCTGTTTCGATCGGTTGTACCGTGGGTTGTTGCACCCAGTCGCGGTAGCTGACCTTGCTTGCCAGTGCCGCCTTGAGCAGCGCCGGTTCGATCACGCCGCTCTGGGCCAGCAGGCGCAGGTGGCTGTCGGTGAGTTGCGCCAGTTCGTCACGGCCCTTGGTCAAGTAATGAGATGGCCGACGCTGGGCGATGATCAATGACAGCACCTCGCGCAGCGCCAGGCCTTGCTCGGCATTCACCGGGCCCCACAGCGCCTGGTTGACCTGGTTGAAGTCGGCGCCGTACCACACCCGCAAACCCTCGGCCATGCCGTGCACTTCACCGTGCCCCGGCACCGCCGACAGCGGCACGCTGTTGAGGTAGTCGCGCAGGATGTTCTGCCGCGCCGCCAGGGTCTCGGGGCCATCGTGGTAGGCGCGTACGGCGGCGGAAAACATCTGCCGCAGTTTTTCGCCGCCGGACACCGTCAGGCCATCCGGCGAGTGGCGGTATTTTTCCAGTTGGGTCGCCAATGTACTGCCGCCGGCACTTTGGCCCGGCAGGTGCAGCAGCTTGGCGACTTGCGACCACGCGGCCTTGGCGAAACGCGGCCAGTCCACGGCGGGGTTGGCCAGGGGTTGGGCGGGGTCGAGCAGGTCACGGTTTTCGATAAACAGCAGGCTGTTGGTCACCAGCGGTGGGATCGCGGCAAAGCTGGCGTAGAGCTGCTGCGGGTAGTTGTAGGTGTACAGCGGCGCGCCGCGACAGTCGGTGATCGACAGCCCTGCCTGGATTTTTTCCGCGTAGGGCACGAACAGGCCCTTGGCGCTGTAGTCCATCAACGCCGGGGAAAAACGCGACTGCGCCTGGATCACGTAGCCGCGCTTGAGCAGGCGCGGCAGGAAGGTGTCGAGGTCGCTGTAGCCCAGGCGCCGGTCGAATGGCCCGGCACCCGGGTAGTCGATGGCATCGCTGGCGCCGGGCTCGACCTGATAGGTGAGGTTGCGCGCCAGGCGGCTGAGTTCCTGGGCTTGCAGGCGCGAGGTACGCATCTCCTTGGTGGCGGCCACGCCCAGGGCAATCAAGCCCATCAGTACGATCAGCCAGAACAAACGCCAAGCGTAGCGCGGCCTGGGTCTGGTTTTTGATGAAGGCGCTGGGTCCGAACTGCCGTGTACTTTCGCAGCCTTGGTCGAGTCGGTTTGCCACAGTGCGCCCATAGTCGATTGATCCTGCACGCAGATTGATCGGACTTGCTGGAAGCTTAGTCGCTGGGGGCTTGTTGTGAGGGAATTGTGCTTTGTTTGTCGGAAGTTTCTGTGCGAGCGCTGCGACGTTTGGTCGCTGCGGGTAGGTTAGATGCTCCTGTAAAGTTACATTTTTGCGGGTTCTTTAACTAAATTGAGCGGTTTTTATAGTGAAAGACCCTAACCCTGGCTTTTTATACTGCACGCCCCGCTGCGATCGCTCCACGGCGGGCACTCCAATAACAAGATGAGGTTGTACCCCTATGCCCGTCGGCAACCCACTGCCCCATGGCGAGACCGCTCAAGGCGGCCCGCTCAAACGCGAACTCGGTGAACGACACATTCGCCTGATGGCCCTCGGTGCCTGCATCGGCGTCGGCCTGTTCCTCGGCTCGGCCAAGGCCATTGAAATGGCCGGCCCGGCGATCATGCTGTCGTACATCATCGGCGGCCTGGCGATCCTGGTGATCATGCGCGCCCTCGGCGAGATGGCCGTGCACAACCCCGTCGCCGGCTCGTTCAGCCGTTACGCGCAAGATTATCTCGGCCCGCTGGCGGGCTTTCTCACGGGTTGGAACTACTGGTTCCTGTGGCTGGTGACCTGCGTTGCCGAGATCACCGCCGTGGCGGTGTACATGGGCGTGTGGTTCCCTGACACGCCACGCTGGATCTGGGCCCTGGCCGCCTTGATCAGCATGGGCACGATCAACCTGATCGCCGTGAAGGCGTTCGGTGAATTCGAGTTCTGGTTCGCCCTGATCAAGATCGTCACGATCATCGCCATGGTGATCGGCGGTGTTGGCATCATCGCCTTCGGCTTTGGCAACGACGGCGTGGCGCTGGGCATTTCCAACCTGTGGGCCCACGGCGGCTTTATGCCCAACGGCGTGCAGGGCGTGCTGATGTCCCTGCAAATGGTGATGTTCGCCTACCTGGGCGTAGAGATGATCGGCCTCACCGCCGGCGAAGCCCGCAACCCGCAGAAGACGATTCCCAGCGCCATCGGCTCGGTGTTCTGGCGCATCCTGCTGTTCTACGTCGGTGCATTGTTCGTGATCCTGTCGATCTACCCGTGGAATGAAATCGGCACCCAGGGCAGCCCGTTCGTGATGACGTTCGAGCGGTTGGGCATCAAGACCGCGGCGGGCATCATCAACTTTGTGGTGATCACCGCCGCGCTGTCCTCCTGCAACGGCGGTATCTTCAGTACCGGGCGCATGCTCTACAGCCTGGCGCAGAACGGCCAGGCACCGGCCACGTTCGGCACGACTTCCAGCAACGGTGTGCCGCGCAAGGCCTTGCTGTTGTCGATCTTTGCCTTGCTGCTGGGCGTGTTGCTCAACTACCTGGTGCCGGACCAGGTGTTCGTGTGGGTGACCTCCATCGCCACCTTCGGCGCGATCTGGACCTGGCTGATGATCCTGCTGGCCCAGCTCAAGTTCCGCAAAAGCCTGAGCCCGGCCGAACAGGCAGGGCTCAAGTACCGCATGTGGCTGTACCCGGTCAGTTCGTACCTGGCCCTGGCTTTCCTGGTACTGGTGGTGGGCCTGATGGCGTATTTCCCGGATACCCGCGTGGCGCTGTACGTGGGGCCGGCGTTTCTGGTGTTGCTGACCGTGCTGTTCTACGTGTTCAAGTTGCAGCCGGTCGCCAACGTCCAAGCCGCCCCGCGCTCGGCGTAAGCTTCAGTGCGCCTCTTGTGCCAGTTGCGCCGCTTCGGTCAACTGGCGCACCAGGCGATTGCGCTCGGCAATTTCCAGCTCCACCAGGGATTGGCGTCGTTCCAGGTACGCGTCCGAGCGCCGGTCGCTGATCTCCTGGTTCAGCGCATTGAGCTGGTGGCGCACCACATTGTCGATGGTCGAGAAGGGCTCCGGGTAGCTGCGGGCCAGGTACTCGATCCAGAAGTCCTCCATCAATAACGACTCCTGCGCCGCCTGGGTCCGGCCGAGTGCCTCCAGGGTTTGCCGGGCCTGGATCACGTCGTCTTCGCTCACCCATTCTTCGACCGCGTAGAGCATCTCTTCACGTCTGATCGGCAGGTCGAACGCATCGCGCAACTTGAGCCGGTAGTAGAGCTTGATCTCGGCATCGTCCGGGTCCACTCCCGCTGCACGCAGGCGCTCGATATGCGCCTCGGCCAACTGGTCCACCCGACGCAGGTAGAACAGGCTCCTGGCCAGGCCCAGCAATTGGCGGTCGGCCTGCTCACTGCCGGCCTGGCTGCGTGCCTGGTGCACCTGGTGCTCAATTTCCATATTGATAAACGCCAGTATGGCGCCGTCGCCGCAGGTGCCGGCCACGTAGGTATTGAGAAATACCCGGTTGCGCAGATCGGTGGATTGGCCCATGGCGTCGAGCAGGTTCCACACACGGCGGGTGAGTGCTTGCTGGGTGGCCTGGTTGCGCCGGTAGGCATACGACTGCGTGAGGTCCCGCAGGACCCGGAAGGTGTCGTCGGGGTTGGCATCTTCATGCTGGCGCAACTGTTGCCACAGGGTTTGACGTTGCGCGTGTTGGGCGCTGGGCACGCCGGTCAGCCATCGGTTGACGTCAATGGCCTGCGCCTGTTGATGCAGGACGCCCGGCAGCGCGCCACCCAGTACGATGCCGGTGCGGTTGCGGTAGTTGCGTAGCCTGTCGAGCGTGGCATCGCTCAATGGATTGTCATGCAGGATGGTGTTGCGGTTGGTGGGGCCCATGCGCACATCGGAAAACACCGCGTCGGGAATAGTGGTGATGCGGTTTTCCTGAAGCAGCAGGCTACGCAGGCTGCTGCGGCTCTCGGCACCGATGGGCCACTGGTCGATGTTGGTCTGGCGCAGAGACAGCACCCGCAGGCGGGTCATCCGGCTGACATCGGGCGTCAGGCCCAGGGGGTTGCCATCCAGGAACAGCCCGTCCAGGCGTGTGAGCCCGGCCAGCTGCTGGCGCGACTCAACCGTCAGTTCAATCATGTTGTCGCTCAGATCCAACTGTTGCAGTTGGGTCATCTGGGCGAGTGCGGGGGGCAGCTCACCGAGCAGGCAATCGAGTTTCAGGTGGGTAAGGCCGGTGAACTTGCTGAGGAATGCGTTCCCGATGGTGGGGAGCATGTCACCGTCGATCCTGAGGTATTCAATGTGTTCGAATGCGCGGTTGCTCAGGATGAAGGCCGGGTCGGGCAGGTCGTTGCCGTCCAGGCGCAACACCAGTTGGTGGGTGTCGAAAAGGCCTGATTCATTTTCATAGGCCGAGCGGGTTTCCCTGCGCCAGGCGCGCAATATCCGTTCGGCCAGGCTGCGGCGTACGCCATAGTTCCAACCCAGCGGATCGGTCTCGGGGTCGTCGATGGCCTGGGGCGTTTCGATCCAGCGGTTGAGCTCGAACTCCAGGGTCTGGTACTCGGCCTTGCGCCGCTCCAGCTCAATCAGCGCCGCCGGTTCGCTCATGCCCAGGCCGTCAATCAATTCGTTGGCCGCCGCCGTGCTGAAGCTGGGGTAGAGCTCCTTGACCTTGCTGACCAGGTCCACCGGCTGGCGGCCGCTGAAAGGCCAGAGGCTGCGCAGGGAAAACGGGTAGGCCAGGAATGTGCTGTGCACCGGCATCGGCGGTTGCAACCACGGCGGGATATGCGCCAGGCCCAGCAGCGATTTGATTGCCACGCGCTGGCCCAGGGCCAAGTCGGCGATGCGTTCGCGCAGCGGCGCTGTGTCACCGCTGTCGTCCAGGCCCAGGTTGCTGCGTTCTGTATCGGTCAGCAGCGAGGCCACGCTATTGATCAGGCCACTGCTGTCGCTGGGGTCGTTGAGCAGTTGTCCCTCGCGGCCATAGGCCTGGTAGGTGCCATCGATCTTGACCAGCGTGCGGCGGTCGACAGCGCTGGCATGCCCGCCACTGCCTAGCAACGGGCCGGAGAGGCTGGCTTGGCGTACGTCCACGCGCAGGCTCAGGGGCCAGCCGGGCAAATCCTTGAGCACGTGCAGGATGATCCTGTCACTGTCGGGGTTGGCCAGGGTGTCCAGGAACAGGCCTTCGTACGCCCGGTTAAGGCGCATATCGTCGGCGGTGAGCCGCGCCTGTTCCGCCAGGCGCAGGCCGACCTGGTCCTGCTGTTGCAAGCGCTTGAGTTCCTTGGGCGTGGCTTGTTCGAGTATCGCGGTGATCGCGCTGGTAGGCAGGTGCGGGAAGTGGGCGTGCAGGCGCCGTTCGATCAGTGTCGTGGCAAGCTCGCTCTGGGCGTAGAGGATGTCGAACAATTGCGCGCGTTCACGCCACGCGTGGTCGGCGATGCGTTTGGACAGCTTGAACAGACGCTCCTCCTGGGTGGCGGGCAAGGTACCCAGCAGCGCACGGCTGACGTCATCGTTCAGCGCAATGTTTTTCAGCGGTTCCAGACCACGGCTTTCGGCTTCGGTGAGGCGGATGGCCTTGGCTTCGGGTGCGCTTCTGGCCGGATAGCGACGGATCACCTGACCCTGCTCATCCACGATCTGCAGTGCATGGCTGGCGGGCCACGCCGGTAAGCTGGTGACCAGCAGCAGTTGCAGGGACGGCCGCGCATTGCGGGTGGCCGAGTAGACGGTCATGGCATTGATGAACTGCAGGATTTCCCGCTCGATGCGAAACCGCTTGCTGGTGTCTTGCAACAACGGTGGCGGCGGCAGGCCGGCGCTGTGCACTTCGCGCAAGGCCCGCGCCGGGGTGTCGGTGACGCGCATGATCCGCGCAGCGGTGGCCTGGTCGACATGAAAGTTGCTCGGCCCCAGGCGGTAGAACAGACGGTGGTCATCCCATGTCATCGGGTTTTCATTCGACAATCGCCAGGCGCCCCGGCGGTTGTGCTCCAGGCGGGGGGTATCGACCCCGACTTTTTCCGGATGCTTGAGCCGCCATTTGCGCAGGCGTTTGTCGAAAAAAATCGGGTACAGCGAGCCATAGAGCGGCAGCAGTTGCTGGCCTTCCCATTCGTAGATGCCTTCAGCGTCGGGCTTGAGGTCATGGGGCAGCACGACGCGTTGTTCGTATTGGCCCAGGGACTGATCCAGCAGGCTGACCTGGCCTCCAGGGCTGCGCTGGGCGCTCATGAGATCACCGAGGGTTTTGCGCAGGCCCTGGGCATCACTGGCGCTCTTCATCCCCAGTTGCAGGCGTTCACCCGGTTGCAGCACCGAGGCGACGGCCAGGTAGAAACTGTCGACCCCGGGCGTCACCGGAATCGGCCCGGCGTTGCGCATGTCGTAGGCCTCGTAGCGGCCCTGGCCGTAGTGCAACAGCTCGACAGTGGTGTCGTCGGGCCCGCTTGAAACGTAGCGATTGGACGGTGTGCCGCGGCTCATGTCGGTGACCACGAAGTGGCGCTCGAAGGTATTGAGCAACAGGCTCGCGGTGAACTCGCGGGCCCATTGGTCGGTGTCGGGGTTGAAGGCACGGCGATGGTAGAGGCCGTCTATCACGGCGTCGATACGCAGGGCGGTGCGATGGTGTTCAAGGTGTTCCCGCACCGAGGCGGGCAGGCTTGCATCGTGCAGGAATTGCGCTTGCTCGCGGCTGCTCAAGGGCGTGATCAGCAGTAACTGTTGCAGGTTGGCCGAGGTCAGGGGTGGGTAGAGCCGGCGCAGTTTTTTCAGCACGGGGGTCACTTCCACCAAGGACGGAGCGACCTTGATCGGCAAGAATTGCCGTGCGCTTTCATCGGCGGCCAACTCAGCGCGGGCATAGCCGTCATAGCGCGTCATGGCCTCGAAAAGCGCCATGCGGTGTGTCTGCGCCAGTTGGCTGATTTGCAGGCGCACCCGGGCAATGCGCTGGGCCAGCGTCAGGTGCGGGCTGCCTTCCTTGCCCAAGTGTGAATGGGCTGGTTGTTGGGTGAGGATCAGTTCGAACAGTTGCTCGCGGGTGGGCACGCTGGTCGCGGGGTCCGCCAGCAGGCCGTAGGTGCCATCATCGCGGCGCATCAGGTCGATGGTGTGGGAAAGCCCGTTGTCGTTGGCGGCATAGCTTTCGAGCAGGGTGCCTTGCCGGTCGTGCACGTTGATGCTGACGTCGGCAGGCCAGCCAGGTGCCTGGGTCAACAGGCTCAATACGGCAGCGTCGGCATGGGGCGGCATGTGGCCGCGGCGGTGGAAGTCCTTGATCAACTGCTCGATGATCTGGTCGGCCTGCAGGCGCCTTACGCCTTCGGTGAGGTTGATCGGTGCGGGCTGGCCGCTCCATACGCTATCGAGGGTTGCGCGGTCGGTGGCGGTGCTGCGCAGCATTATTTCCATGTCGACCCGGGGTACGGCGGTGGAGCCGTTGGGCAGCATGCGCTCGGCCAGTTGGATGTCCGAGAGGGTATGGGCGTTGTGCAGGTCCAGGGTCCAGGCCTGTTGCGCGGGGTTGAACAGAATCGGTGGGGCAAACTGCCTGTCGTTTTCCTGCTTGAGCACGAAGCGCATCAGCTTGGCGTCGTAACTGACCTCCACCACACGGCGCTGGCCGTTTTGTTGCAGCCAGGCGTACTGCTTGCCGTGGACCTGGAAGACGCCTTGGGGGTTGGCGACCTGGCCGTCGAGCAGGTGCTGGTCGAGAATTGCGTAGGGGCCGATGTCCGGCTTCCAGAGCACATGCGTACCGTCGGCCTTGAGCATTTTTCTCGGGTTGCCCAGCCGGTGCAGCAAACTCTCGATACGCTGGCGATGCACGCGGCCGGCTGTGGTGATCAACAGGCCATTGATGGCCAGGTCGGCGGTGTCGGCCAGGGCCGACGCGAATTCATTGGCTTCCCCCCTCGCGGCTTCGTTGATCCCCACGATCACGCTGTAGGCCAGGCTGCCGAACACTGCCACCTGCATGACCCGGTTCAGGCCCGTTACACCGCCGGGCACGGGGGTGAGCAACAGTTCGAGGACTTCCTGGGCGATGGCGGCCGCGCCGTCGATCAAGGCCTGCAGGTCGCGTTCCGAGCGACGGGTGGCGAGGGTCGACAGGTTGGCTTGATAGCGTTGCACTTCGCGGTACGTGCAGGCCTGCACCAGGGTTTCTTCGCGGCCATGTTTGGGGTCCGGTGTAAAGCGCAGGCTATCGAGGGTGTGCGGTGGGAACAGACAGTGAAACGTGTCGTACAGGAACCCGGCGGTCGGGCTCAGGCCCACGGGGCGTGATGCCTCCTTGAGCAATTGCTTGAACCCGTGCATTTCGGTCATCGGCAGTTGCCGGGCGAACCAGCCCAGGTCGCCCTGGGCGTGGCTGTCCTTGAGCTGTTGCAGGAAGTCATCCGCCGCCTGGCGGGTATCAGTGTGGTAGCGCAGGGCACCGCCAGGGCGGAACGGGAAATACGACAGCACCGCGCGACTGCCCACATGAATCACCAGTAGGGGCACCGGGACGGTTTGCCCTGACGGTACGAAGGGGACGGCGGGCAACACGGTGATGCCGGTGCTCATGCCCAGGGTGTCGAATTTCAATGCCGGGCCGCTACCGTCGATGGCGGCGCTCAGGCTGTCATAGTGCTCGCGGGTCACGCCGGTGATGGCGCGATTGCGATAGGCCTCCAGGGCTTCGAAACGCAGGCAGGCCTTGGTGCTGGCCTGGAGCGTGGCGTACAGATCGCCGCCGGGGCCCAGTGCACGTTGCAGGCGCTGCGCCAACTGGCCGCCGAAGTCCAGTTCACGGGCAATCGTGATGAACTCGCTGACGCTCAGCTTCAGGCCTGCGGCGCCGCTGAGGTAGGACGCGTCGACAAAACTGTGCCCTGATGCCTGATGCTCAGCGGTGGCGAAGTCAAAATTGAGGCAGGCCGCATCCCACAGCGACAGCGTGGAGACGTGGGCGCGGTATTTCCATTCATCGTAGGCACGGCGAAAGCGACGCTGGCGTGACAGCGGCTGGCTGGACCTGGGTTCCCACGGCAGCGGTGGTTGCAGCTCTTGCAGGTAGCGGGTGTGCAGGTGGATGGCTTGCGGGTCCAGGCCGCCGAGCCTGCTGCTCAGTTGGGCCAGCCCTTGGGTCTTGAAGGCCTGGATGATCGCGGTGTTTTCGCGGTCCACCGCTTTGAGGGCCTGGTGGGCTTCGCGTTGCAGCCTGACGTAGTCGCGCTGTTGCGCCAGCGTCAGGCTGCCCATCGTTCGCGCCAGGGTTTCGCGGATCAGCTCCAGAGCCTGTTGGCGAGCCCAGGATTCGCTGGATTGCAGGTTGCCCGACAAGCCGTTGAGCAGTTGGTGGGTAGGCATGGGCCATTTCCTTTCACGGGTTGAGTGGAAGGCAAATGGAAGCACCCACCTATGGGTGCCGGGCGCTAGCTATGTAGCGCGACTTTGCGTTGATCCAGGCGCTTGTTGAATTCCAACCACGCGGCCAGCCCCGCCATCAGCAACGCGCCGACGATGGCCGTGGCCAGTTGCACGGCCAGCGCATCGTTGGCCATGGCGTTGACCATGTCCGCCAAGGGCGCCAGCACCACCCCCAGGCAAAACACTTCCAGGGAGTAGCGGCCCATGCGGCAGACCTCGCCCGCCAGGCGGTTTTGCGTCCAGCCTGCGCCGGGCAGCAGCTTGGCCGTGACGTAGGCCAACGCCAGAAAGTGCACCAGGCGCAGCGGCGACAGATCGGTCTTGCTGATGGGGTAGAGCAGGTCACTCAGGCGCGACGGCATCCACGCATCGTGCACCTCGGGCCAGCGCCACGACAGGGTGAGTATCCCCGCGAGCAATACGTAGAGCGCCGCGCTGACAAACAGCGGCTGACGCAACAGTGGGCGCGTCTCGACGGGTCTTGGTCGCTGACTGTGTATCGCCGCCGCGCCACCGAGCACAAACAACAGTTGCCAGGTGACCGGGTTGAAGTACCAAACGCCATCGGCAATCGCCCGCAGGTTCCAGCCCATCCACGGTGCCAGCAGGTAGATCGTCAGCGATACGGCGACCACCACGGAGGGCTTGCGCACCAGCATCGGCAACACCAGCGGCAGGCCGGCCAGCAGCACGATGTACAACGGCAACGGGTCCATGAGGTTGGGCTTGAAGCGCAGCAGCAGTTCATCGGTGAGGGCTTGTTGCGGGTGCGTGACGAAGTGCGTCAGGCCCATCTCCGAGACCAGGTCGCGGGTTTCCACATGGCTGTTGGCGAAGAACACGATGCCCATCAACAGGGCCAGCAGGAAGATATGCACCACGTACAGCACCCACGCCCGGCGCAGGATCTTCAGGCAAGCCATCCAGTAGCCGTCGCGCTGCATGATCTTGCCGTAGGCGAGCACGGCGGCAAAACCGGCGAGGAATACAAACACTTCTGCGGCATCGCTGAAGCCGAAGTTGCGCAGGGTGATCTGGCCGAGAGGATTGTGGGGGACGTGATCCCAGAAAATGAAGATCAACGCCAGGCCCCGAAAGAAATCGATGCGCGGGTCGCGTCCGTTAGACATGGCTACGGGCTCTTGAACAATAGGTTTAATAAGGACAGGTGGACGTGGGCAACGTCATGCGCCGCACGTCGGGCGGGCAGGTTGGCGGTATTTGTAAGCAATTGCAAAGGTCGGGTATTACTGAATGTCTCAATATTGCCGTACGTCGCGGGCTTGAGTACGCCGGTGGCGGCTATTGATGAGGAGCTTCAAACGCCGCCAGAGGTGATTGGACAGTAGGGACTGAGCTACAGGTCAATAATCACCAGCGTACCGTGGCTTCCTTCCAGCACCCCATGAGCGACATAGGCGTCCACCAGGTACATCTGGCCTGGCCCGACCTCGACTTCCTCGCCGGCAATCGCCAGTCGCAAGCAGCCATCGATCACCAGCAACCCTTCGTTGTAGTCGTGAGTCTCTTGCTCATACGCCTGCTGATCCATGCGCAAGACCTTGATCCGCGCCGGGCCGACCTGGCCCAGGCGCGTGGATTTCCAAGGGGCGGGCAGTTGTTCCGCGATGGCAGAAAAGTCCAGTAACGGCATGTGAATCTCCTTGTTTCAACGATGCCGTCGGTGGTCCGGTTCAGCAGGGGGCAGGTGTGGGTTTAAAACGCATCCATCAACAACACTCGGCACGGCTTGGCCTGATACGCATTGATCTGTGGCACCAGCCGGGTGAAGTGTTCGGTCTGGCAATGGATGTCGAGCGCGGCCTGGTCAGGCCATTGCTCGATAAAGACAAAGTGCCCGGGGTCTTTTTGATCGATGAACAGATCGTAGGCGATGCACAGCGGTTCCTGACGGGTTTTTTCCACCAGTTCGGCGTACCACCCACGGACTGTTTCCACGTGTTCGGGTTTGATGAAATCTTCGGCGATGACTTTCAACACAATGTGCGTCCTCAGGCGGCAACCACTTCATGGGGTTCAAAACTGTCCGCCCGCGCCATCTGCCACATGCGCGAATAGAACTCACCGTTCACTTCGCCAGTGAGCAGTTCGCCGGGCTTGAGGAACACATGCAGTTGCGAGAACAGCTTGATCTCGGTCGCCGACATGCGTCGCACGAGGTGCTTGGCCGACAGTTGCGACGGATGATCGAGGCCCGCGGCGGCGAGCATTTCGGCCAGCGCCTTGAGGGTGTTGCGGTGGAAGTTGAACACGCGCTGGGCCTTGTCCGGCACTACCAGTGCGCGTTGGCGCAGCGGGTCTTGCGTGGCGACACCGGTCGGGCATTTGTTGGTGTGGCACGACTGCGACTGGATGCAGCCGATGGCAAACATAAAGCCGCGTGCCGAGTTGGCCCAGTCGGCGCCGATGGCCAGGACGCTGGCGATGTCGAACGCGCTGACGATCTTGCCGCTGGCGCCGAGCTTGATCTTGTCGCGCAGGTTCAGGCCCACCAGGGTGTTATGCACAAACAGCAGGCCTTCACGCAGCGGCACGCCGATGTGGTCGGTGAACTCCACCGGCGCGGCGCCGGTGCCGCCTTCCTTGCCGTCGACCACGATAAAGTCCGGGAGGATGCCGGTTTCGAGCATGGCCTTGGCAATGCCCATGAATTCCCACGGGTGGCCCAGGCAGAACTTGAAGCCCACCGGCTTGCCGCCGGACAGTTCACGCAGTTGGGCGATGAACTGCATCAATTCGATAGGCGTGGAAAACGCACTGTGGCGCGACGGCGAGATGCAGTCTTCGCCCATCTGGATGCCGCGGGTCTCGGCGATTTCCTGGGTGACCTTGTGCTTGGGCAGGATGCCGCCGTGGCCGGGTTTGGCGCCCTGGCTCATCTTGATTTCGATCATGCGCACTTGCGGGTTCTGCGCCTGCACGGCGAAGCGTTCCGGGTCGAAGCGGCCATCGCTGGTGCGGCAGCCGAAGTAGCCGCTGCCCAGTTCCCAGGTCAGGTCGCCGCCGTTTTCGCGGTGATAGGGGCTGATGCTGCCTTCGCCGGTGTCGTGGGCGAAGTTGCCGAGCTTGGCGCCTTGATTCAACGCGCGGATCGCGTTGGCGCTCAATGAACCAAAACTCATCGCCGAGATATTGAACACCGACGCCGAATACGGCTGCGTGCATTGCGGCCCCCCGACCATCACGCGAAAGGCGCTGGGGTCGCTCAGCGGCGCAGGGCGCATGGAGTGGCCGATAAATTCGAAGCCCGACTGGTACACGTCGATCAGGGTACCGAAGGGTTTGTCAGCGGTTTCGTTCTTGGCGCGCGAGTACACCAGTGAACGCTGGGCCCGGGAGAAGGGCAGGGCGTCGCTGTCGGATTCGAGCAGGTATTGGCGGATTTCCGGGCGGATGGCTTCGACCAGATAACGGATATTGCCCAGGATCGGATAATTGCGGCGCACCGCGTGGGGGCTTTGCAGCAGGTCGAAAATGCCGATCAGGCTGAGGACGCCGGTGACCACGGTGATGGGCCACAGCCATTCATGCTGGATAAACGGGAGGCTGGCGAGGGTAAAAATGACGCACACGGCAAAGAAGGCGTAACGGCTTAGCAAGGACAGGCTCATACGGTTCCCTTGGTTCGGACTCTAAGGTCGATCCGCCATTCTGCGCCCGTAACGAAACCCCAGACAACCTATGGGTTTATTCTGCATAGAAGTGGCAGGCCTATTCTTATTGCAATCGGTTCTCGTTTGGCTGCATGATTTGCGTTACTGTATAACACTTGAAATGCACCCAGACGCCCCGGAGGCCCCATGAAAGCTGGAATCCACCCCGACTACCGCACTGTACTGTTCCACGACACGGCCGCCGACGTGTTCTTCCTGATCGGCTCCACCGCCGACAGCGACCGCACCCACAAACACAGCGACGGCAACACCTACCCCTACATCCCGCTGGACGTGTCCAGCGCCTCGCACCCGATCTACACCGGTCAACAACGCAAGACCCAGGCTGAAGGCAGGATCGCCGGGTTCAACAAGCGGTTTGCGACGTTTGGGTCGAGTCCGAAAAAAGTCGAGGCGTGAGGGATATAACTCTTTGCGTGAAGGCCGCGCCTGTTTCAGGAGCGGCTTTTTTTGCTTTCGGTGTTGACCGCTCGTCGCGAGGTCTTAGGGTCGCTTTAACTACCGGTTGAATATCTTGAATACCCAACGTTGAAATTGTGGATTACCACTGAGGTGCATCATGTTTAAAAATGGCATGCGTCCCGTACACCCTGGAGAAATTCTCAAGGAGGAGTATTTGGAGCCGCTGGGCCTTACCGCCGCCGCCCTTGCCAGGGCGTTGCACGTTTCCGCGCCCACGGTGAATGACATCGTTTTGAAGCGTCGCAGCATCAGCGCGGATGTTGCGCTGCGCTTGGCGGCTGCATTGGAAACCTCTGCGCAATTCTGGCTGAATTTGCAGACGGCCTATGATCTGCGCACCGCGGAAATTGCTACGGGCGATCAAATCTTCAAAGAAGTCGAGAAAGTCGCGCATTGCGCTTGATCGTGTAGCAGCGCCTATTTAAACCCGGTGAAAAGCCGGGTTTTTAATGCCCTACGCCGCCGTCTGCCGAATCGGTATCACCACCCGAAATTTCGTCCCCTTACCCGGCTCGCTGCTGACAGAAATATCGCCACCATGTTTCTTGACGATGCCGTACGACAGCGACAAACCCAAGCCCGTGCCTTCGCCCACTGGTTTGGTGGTAAAGAACGGATCGAAGATTTTCTGCACTGTCTCCGGGGCAATCCCACAGCCGTTGTCGGCCACTTCCAGCCAGACGTTTTCGCCTTCCACGCCATTGCTGATGGTGATGGTGCCGCGTTCCGGGCCCATGGCCTGTGCCGCGTTGACCACCAGGTTCATCACCACTTGATTGAGCTGCGAAGCCAGGCATTCGATTTCCGGCAGGGGTGAGTATTGCTTCACCACGTCGGCCTTGTACTTGAGTTCGCTGGCGACGATGTTCAGCGTGGAGTCGATGCCTTGTTGCAGGTTGGCCCACTGCCAGGTCTGGTCGGTGTCCACCCGTGAGAAGTTCTTCAGGTCCTTGACGATCTGTACCACGCGCCCGATACCGTCCTTGGATTCGCGGATCAGGATCGGAATGTCTTCCCGCAGAAAATCCAGTTCCAGGGTCTTGGCCAGTGCCATGAGCTGGTCGCGCTGCTCGCCGGCGGGCAGCAGCGCTTCGGCCTGGCGATAGGCATCCAGCATCTGTTGCAGTTGCTCGAAGTAGCCGTCGAGGGTGCTGAGGTTGGAGGAGATAAACCCCACCGGGTTATTGATTTCATGGGCCACACCCGCCGCCAGTTGGCCCAGGGAAGCGAGTTTTTCCGACTGCACCAACTGGCTTTCCAGGTGTTTGCGTTCTTCGATTTCCACTTGCAGCGCCTGCGTGCGCTGCTCCACCAAGAGCTCCAGGTGCGAGGTTTGCAGGGCGGCGCGGCGGGCCATGTCCCACTTGTTGGAGAGGGTGTTGGCCATCTGCTGCACTTCGATGTTGTCGAAGGGTTTCTTCAGGATCAGCAAGCGATCATGGGCGTGCAGACGTTCCAGCAGTTCTTCCCAGGAGTAGTCGGAGTACGCGGTACACACCACCACTTGCAGGTCGGGGGCGACTTTCCACAGTTCCTCGATGGTCTTGGCGCCGTCCCAGCCCTGGGGCATGCGCATGTCGACAAAGGCCATGGCGTAGGGGCGCTGCTCGGCCATGGCCGTGGTCAGCAACCCCAGGCCTTCTTCGCCGCTGTACGCCGAGTGCAGCTCGAATGCCTGGGCCTGGGGTTTTTCCGGGCCGCCAAACAGGGCGGACTCCATGGCGTCCAGCGCCTGGTTCGACTCGGTGATGGGCATCAGGATCTTGCGGAAGTCGTCATGAATCGACGGCGTGTCATCGATCAACAGGATGCGCCGGTTGGGCGGTTGGTTCATTCGGGGTGTCCGGCCAGGGTTAGGGGAATCGTCAAGGTAAATACCGCGCCGAGGCCAGGCCCGTCGCTGTGGGCGCTGAGCTGGCCTTTCATCTCTACGGCCGCCAGGGCGCAGCTATGCAGGCCGAAGCCGTGGCCTTCCTTGCGGGTAGTAAAGCCGTGGGTGAAGATCCGCGCCAAGTTTTCCGGCGGGATGCCTTCACCGTCGTCCTTCACGCTGATCTGCAGGTTGCCGTCGCCCAGCGGCTGCACGCTGAGGGTCATCTGCCGCGGGCGGTTGGAGAGGTTGCTCATGGCGTATTTGGCGTTGCTGATCAGGTTGACCATGATCAGCAGCAAGCGGTGTTTGTCCGCGAGAATCTCCGGCACCGGGGCAAAGTCCTTGACCACCGTGACATGGTGCCGGCTCAGGGCACCGGCGTTCATGCGCAGGGCGTCGTCCATCAAGGCGCTGATGTGCACCGGCTCCAGCAGGGCGGATGCGCCGGCATAGGATTGCTGGGTGGAGACGATGTCCTTGATGTGGTCGACGCTTTTGCTCAGTTGCGCCAGTTCTTCGGCCATGCCGTGTTGCTCCTGGGCGATGGCCTCCACCAACTGGTTCAGGTAGCCGGGCAGCAGCTTGCCCTTTTCATCCTGGGTGAGAAAGGTGCCCAGGTCTGCCTGGTGTTCGTTGATCAACTGCATCGCCTTGCCCAGGCCCAGCGCCTTGCTGCTGCGCAGTTTGCGCGTGACCAGGTCGGCGGAGATGTTCACGCTGTTGAGCACGTTGCCGACGTTGTGCAGCACGTTGGTCGCGATCTCGGCCATACCGGCCTGGCGCGCGCTGTCGAGCAGTTCGGTTTGCGCATCCTTGAGCTGCTGGGTGCGCCTTTCCACCCGTTGTTCCAGGGTTTCGTTCGCCGCCTGCAAGGCGCGGTTGACCCGGTTGATCTCGGCAAAGCTGCGCAGCAGGCGCACGGCCAGGTAGAGCAGCACCACCACCAGCAAGGTCGAGAAGATCAGCAGGTAGCGGTGGTATTGGTGGTCGATGAGGTCGGCGGCTTGCTGGTCCTGATTGAGGTGGGTGGTCAGGTCATCCAGGCGCTCGGCCACGGGCACGGTAGCGATCCGTTCGAGCAGGTTGTTGACCACAGGTTGCTCGCGCAGGATCAGCGAGATGTGATTGCTGAGAATTTCGACCGGTGCCTGGAACTCCGTGGGCAGGCGTTCCTTGTTGACCTCCAGTTTGCCCAGGCCCACCAGAATATCGGCGGCCCGATCATCGCTGGTGACCTGGGCGAACTCCAGGCTGCTGAGCAACAGGTCATAGGTGTCGGTTGCCACGCTTTGCAGTTGCAGGCGGTCTTGATCGTCATAGCGATTGAACTGGGCCTGGATGTCATCTTCGGCAGTCGGCAAAAACGCCAGGGAATTACGCAGCACTGCGTTGTGCGACTTGAACTGGTCCACCAGCCGGGCTTTTTCCTGGATAGCGGCCTGGTATGCCTCTTTGGTGGCTTGCCAGCGCGTCAGGTCTTCGGGCTGGTGGTAGGTGTCGCGATCGTTCAGGTTGGCCCACAAGCGGGTCATGTCGGTGAGCGGCGTGACCAGCGGGTCGTAGTTGTGGGTGATGGCGATCCGAGCCTTGAGCACTTCGCTGTCCCACTGCGCGTTGAGTTGCTGGAGCTGGCGGATCAGGTCGCGTGACTCGGTGTAGTTGGCGGTCTGGTCGCGGGTCGACTTGAGGTACAGAAACACCAGCGTCGAAGCCAGGAACAGCGTGACCAGGGTCAACAGCACCTGGCTGGTACGGCGCGAAGACAGAGTCATAGAGGTTTGCCCGCCCAGTCGCCGGTAAGGGTCTTGAGAAACTGGACAATCAGGTCCTTGTCTTCCTGGGTCGGGTTACGCCCCAACTGGTACTTGAACATCACGTCCACCGCGTTCTCCAGGGTCTTGGCCGAAGCGTCGTGGAAGTACGGCGCGGTGATCGCGACGTTGCGCAGGCTCGGCACCTTGAACACGTGCCGGTCTTCTTCGTCCTTGGTCAGCAGGTAGCGTCCCAGGTCCGCTTCGACCGGGTTGCCGCGCGCCTTGAAGTAGTCGCCCATCACGCCGAATTTCTGGAACATGTTGCCGCCGATGTTCACGCCCTGGTGGCAGGCGATGCAACCGTAATCCTTGAAGCGCTGGTAGCCGTATTTTTCCTGCAGGGTCAGGATCTCGGTGTTGCCCAGCAGGTACTGGTCAAAGCGCGAGTTGGGCGTGAGCAGCGTGCGTTCGTAGGTGGCCAGGGCGTTTTGCACATTGGCGGCGGTGACACCATCGGGGTACGCCTGGCTGAAGGCTTTTTGGTAGAGGGGCAGGTCGGTGAGGTTCTGCACCACGGTTTTCCAGTCGCTGCCCATTTCCGCCGGGCTGATGACCACCTGTTCGACCTGCGCTTCCAGCGTGTCCACCCGGCCATTCCAGAATTGCTTGAAGTTCAGGCTGGCGTTGAACACGGACGGGGTGTTGATCTGCACCGGCTTGCCGTCAAAGCCCAGGGAGAAGGGTTTGTCGTCGCCCCCGCCGATTTCCAGGCGGTGGCAGCTGGCGCAGGACAGCGTGTTGTTGACCGACAGGCGCGTTTCGTTGAACAGCCGACGACCCAGCTCGACTTTGGCCGGGTCCAGCGCCGGCACCGCAGGCAACGGCTTGAGCGCTTCGTCCAGCGGCGCGGCCGCCAGCGGCAGGCTCACCCACAGCAGGAGCATGAGACGGTAGGTTGGGGTTTGGCTCAAGCGAGCACTCCTTGCAAGCATAGGGCTGTTTATTGGTTGGGCATCAGCGTTGCGGAACCCACTTGCAACATCTGGGTGAAATCCTTCGATGACACGGCCTTGCTGAACAGGAATCCCTGACCTTCCTCGCAGTGCTGATTACGCAGGAAGGTCAGTTGCTCGAAGGTTTCCACCCCTTCGGCAATGATGTTCAGGTCCAGGCTCTTGCCCATGCCGATGATAGCGCTGATCAACTGCGCGTCCTGGCTGTTTGTACCCATGCCGCGCACAAAGGATTGGTCGATTTTCAACACATCGATGGGAAAGCGCCGCAGGTAACTCAGGCTGGAGTAACCGGTGCCGAAATCATCCAGGGCCAGGCGCACGCCCATGACCTTGATGGATTCCAGCTGGGTGACGGTTTCCTCGACGTTCTGCATCAACACGCTTTCGGTGATTTCCAGCTCCAGCTGTGCGGGTGGCAGGCCGGTCTGCTTGAGGATGGCGGCCAGGTTGTCGACAAAGTCGCGCTGGCGCAGGTCAATGGCCGAGACATTCACCGAGATGGTCAACGGCGCCAGGCCCATCGCCCGCCAGGCTTGTGTCTGTTCGCAGGCTTGCTGCAACACCCAGCGGGTCACGCGCACGATCAGGCCGCTGTCTTCGGCCACCGGAATGAACTCGGCCGGGTTGACCCAGCCCGAGCGCGGTTGATACCAGCGGATCAGCGCCTCCGCCCCGACGATCTGCCCGGACTTGAGGTCCAGCTTGGGCTGGTAATGCAGCACGAACTCATCGCGGTCCAGCGCCTGGCGAATCGCGCTTTCCATGTTCTGCTGGCGCTGGGCGCGCAGGTTCATGTCCTCGGTATAGAAGCTGAAGTCGTTGGGGCCACGCTCCTTGCTGGTGTGCATGGCGGTTTCAGCGTGCTTGATCAACTCCACGGCATTGCCGCTGTCGTTGGGGTAAATGCTGATGCCCAGGCTGGCGGTGACGCTCAGGTCGTGCCCGGCGACATGGCGGGTGGCGCCGATGGCCTTGAGGATCTTATGTGCCACATGCTGGGTTTGCTGGGGGTGCTGGATGTCGTTGAGGACGATGACGAACTCGTCGGAGCCGTAGCGGAACACCGAGTCCGAATCGCGCACCGTCGCCACCAGTCCCTGGCTGACCTGCTGGAGTACCTCGTCGCCGACTGGGTAGCCCAACGCGTTATTGATGCGTTTGAAGCGGTCGAGCCCGACAAACATCACCGCCAACTGCTTGTCATGCCGCCGGCTCAGGGCAATGGACTGGGTCAGGCGGTCACCCAGCAGCGTGCTGTTGGGTAACTCGGTGAGCGCGTCGTATTGCAGCAGGTGCGAGACTTTCAGCAGTTCCTGCACACGTTCTTCAATGGTGCGTTCCAGGCCGATGACCTTGAGCGCGACATCTTGGGCGAGCTGCCATTTCCAGGTCAGGGCGCTGGCCATCTGGCGGATTTCCAGGTGGTCGAAGGGTTTTTTCAGGATCAGTAGCTGGTCGTTGTACTTCAACCGCGCCTCGATGGCTTCGAAGGAATAGTCGGAGTACGCGGTGCACAGTGCGATCTGCAAGTTGGGGTCGACATTCCACAGCTGTTCGATGGTTTGCAGGCCATCCCAGCCTGGCGGCATGCGCATGTCGATAAACACCATGGCATAAGGGGCGTTCGCCGCGAGGGCCTTGTTCACCAGGGCCAGGGCCTCTTGCCCCTGGTAGGCGGAGTCGAGCTCAAACGCCTGGCGCACCGGGGCGACCGTGCCGAACAGCGCCTCTTCGAGGCCGTCCAGGGTCGGTTCATCATCGGGATGGGCACAGAGGATCTTGCGAAAGTCCTGGTGGATCGATGCGGTGTCATCGACGATCAGAATGCGACGGTTGGCCCGTCCTGAGCCCGGATTCATGATGCGCTCCGCAACTGCGTAAGGTACGACAACATAACGATTCCTTCCCTGATTCCACTGCTGAGCGAAGCGCACACCGGCTCTGACAGCGTAGTCGAGTTCCCTTGAAATCGACGGCCAGTTGGCGTCAAATCAACCCCGGTTCTTACCCTGAGGCATCCGGCGTTTATAGGCCAGGCTTTTCTACGACGCAGTACCTCCGGGCTCAATGGTTCAATTTAGATCAATTCTGTTTAATTTGAAGGCGCAGTATCCATGGATGATCAACTCGCTGTGAACCCTACGATCTTGCTGGTCGACGACGAAGAGTCGATCCTCAATAGCCTGCGTCGCCTGTTGCGGGGCCAGCCCTATGACGTGGTGCTCGCCGGCAGCGGAGCCCAGGCGCTGGAGATCATGGCGGCGCAACCCATCGACCTGGTGATGAGCGATGCGCGCATGCCGAACATGGACGGCGCCACGCTGCTGGCCAAGGTCCACGAGCTTTACCCGGCCACCAGCCGTATCCTGCTGACCGGCTACGCCGACCTGCCGACGATCATCAAGGCGATCAACGAAGGGCAGATCCACCGTTATATCGGCAAACCCTGGAATGACGACGAGCTCAAGCTGATCCTGCAGCAGGCCCTGGAGCATCAGCGCCTGGAGCGCCTGACCCTGGAGCAGAACGATCAGCTCAAGACGCTCAACGCCACCCTGGAAAAACGCGTGGCCGCGCGTACCAGCGAGTTGCAGCAAACCGCCGACATGCTCGACCTGGCCTACGACGAACTCAAGCGCAGCTATGTGACCGGCACCGAAGTGTTCTCGCTGTTGGCCAACCTGCGCCTGCCCAAGGACAAGCAGACCAACCGCCCGTTGATCGAACTGGTGCGCGTGTACTGCGCGTCCCAATGCATGGACGAAGCCAGCACCCGCGACCTGACCATGGCCGCCGCGCTCTACAACATCGGCAAGCTGAGCTGGAACGACAACATGCTGGTCGCCCCGTCCGACAAACTGCACAGCACCGACCGCGAACAGTACCGTGCCTATCCGACCCAGAGTGAATCGCTGTTGATGACCCTGGAACCGATGAAGGACGCGGCGCGGATCATTCGCCACCACCAGGAGCGCTGGGATGGCAGCGGGTTTCCCGACCACCTCAAGGGCGAGGCGATCCCGTTCGGCTCGCGCCTGTTGAAACTGGCGGTGGACTTCATCGAGTTGCAGAAGGGCCTGATCCTTGAACGGCAGATGAACAGTGGCGAGGCGCTGTTGTACATCCAGAAATACACCGGGCGACTCTATGACCCGGAGCTGGTGGAAGCGTTCTCCCAGGCCTGCGCCAAGTTCCTCAGCGACGTGACCCTCGGTGATCCGTCGATCAAAGTGCTGACCACCCGCGAACTGGCCGACGGCATGGTGCTGGCGCGCAACCTCAACGCCGATAACGGCATGCTGCTGCTCAACGCCGGCAAGGTGCTGAACCTGCCGCTGGTGGACAAGCTGATTGCGTTCGAGGCGATGGAAGGCGCCAAGTACAGCGTCTTCATCAAGGAAGACCCAGGCGCTTCAGGCGCACTCCAGTAAAAAATCCGCGAGGGGCCTGGTCGAGTCGTCGCACCGCCCCTCCCACATTGATTGCTGTGTTCCATGCGCACATGTGATTCTTGCACCCTTTGCCCCAAGGAAACCCTCCCATGCCGTCCACCATCCGCATCGCCGCCGCCCTCCTGATCGGCAGCGACGGCCAAACCCTGCTGGTGCGCAAGCGCGGTACTCAGGCGTTCATGCAACCGGGCGGCAAGATCGACGCCGGTGAGCAACCTGCCGAAGCCCTGGCCCGTGAACTGCACGAAGAACTCAACCTGCGTATCGACCCCAACGCCGCCGTGTACCTCGGGCACTTTTCGGCACCCGCCGCCAATGAGCCTGGTTATACCGTCGAGGCGCAGTTGTACAAGGTTTGCATCGACGTGCCGGTGAACCCCGCCGCCGAAATTGAAGAAGTGCGTTGGATCGACCCGGCCGGCGATGGCGGCCTGGTTTTGGCACCCTTGACACGTGACCTGATCCTGCCGTTTTATCGCGCATCGCTGACCACCACCGCCTGACACACAGGCTCAAAGGACTGAACCGTGATCCCACTCAACGAGTTGCTGATTTTCGCCGCTGCCTGCCTGCTGATGGTGTTGACCCCTGGTCCGAACATGATCTACCTGATCTCCCGTTCGATCTGCCAGGGGCGCAAGGCGGGCCTGGTGTCGTTGTTGGGTGTGGTCGCGGGTTTCTTTGTGCACCTGTTCGCCGCGGCGGCGGGTTTGACCGCGGTGTTTCTCGCCGTGCCAATGGCCTATGAAGTGCTCAAATGGGCCGGCGCGCTGTACCTGCTGTGGTTGGCCTGGCAGGCGGTCAAGCCCGGCGCGCGCTCGCCCTTCGAAGCCCAGCAACTGCCGGCGGACTCCCCGCGCAAGTTGGTGACCATGGGCTTTCTCACCAGCGCGTTGAACCCGAAGATCGCGGTGTTCTACCTCTCGGTGTTTCCGCAATTCATCACCCCGGAACACGGTTCGGTGTTCACCCAGAGCCTGGTGCTCGGTTTCACCCAGATCAGCGTGAGTTTTATGGTCAATGCGCTGATCGCGATTTTTGCCGCGAGTATTGCCAGTTGGTTTATCAACAACCCGACCTGGCTGGCGGTGCAGCGTTACTTCATGGGCTTCGTGCTGGCGGCCCTGGCCGTGCGCCTGATGCTTGAGCAGCGCCGCAGCGCATGATCATCCGCACGCTGGCCGCCCGTGACGCGCAGGCGTATCGGGCATTGATGCTGGAGGCGTATGGCGTCTATCCCCAGGCCTTCACCTCCAGCGTGGCCGAGCGTGCGGCGATGCCGTTGAGCTGGTGGGAGAAGCGCCTGGACAGCCCGTTGGATCGATTGCTCGGTGCTTTTGAAGGGGATGAACTGGTCGGTATTGTCGGCCTGGCGTTCGAGCCTCGGGAGAAGGCGTGGCACAAGGTGACGTTGTTTGGCATGTATGTGAATGCCCGCCATCAGCACCAGGGTGTGGGCCGTCAACTGGTCGAGGCGGCACTGGATGAGGCGCGCAGGCAGCCGCGCCTGAAGGTGATCCAACTGACCGTAACCGCCGGCAATGACGCGGCGTTTGCGCTGTACCAGCGTTGCGGTTTCATCCAATACGGCCTGGAACCGTTGGCGGTGAGGGTGGGCGTCGAATACTTCGACAAAATCCACATGTGGCGCGAACTGAAGACCGACTGAAATTCAACTGTGGAAACCCTATCCAATGTGGGAGCGGGCTTGCTCGCGAAAGCGGTGTGTCAGGTACAGATAATTCGACTGAACCACCGCATTCGCGAGCAAGCCCGCTCCCACATTTTGATCATCAGAGTTTTCAGTATCAGCGGACGGCGCTGACCCCATCCAATGTCGAAAACGACGTGTCCTTGGCCGTCAGCAGGAAATCGCGCATATACGGCGCATCCAGCATATCCGCACGAATCCCCGCATACAGCGTCGCAAACAAGCCTTTCTCGCCCAGGCGCTTGGCTTTCACATACCCGCGCGAGCTGTATTCATGCAGCGCCCAATGGGGCATGCCGCACACACCACGGCCGCTGGCCACCAGTTGCATCATCATCACCGTCAGCTCCGAGGTGCGCACCTGGGCCGGTTCGACGTCGGCGGGTTCGAGGAAGCGGGTGAAGATGTCCAGGCGGTCGCGCTCCACCGGATAGGTGATCAGGGTTTCGGTCAGCAGGTCTTCGGGGACGATATAGGATTTGCTTGCCAACGCATGCTGGTTCGCCACCGCCAGCATGGCTTCGTAGGTGAACAACGGTACATAGGTGATGCCTGGCAGTTCCAGCGGGTCGGACGTCACCACCAGATCCAGGTCGCCACGGGCCAAGGCCGGCAGTGGTGCGAAGGCAAAGCCGGAGGCCAGGTCCAGCTCGACCTCCGGCCACGCGTCGCGGAACTGGTCGATGGTCGGCATCAGCCACTGGAAGCAACTGTGGCATTCGATCGCCATGTGCAAGCGTCCGGCGGTGCCACCGGCCAAACGCGCAATATCACGCTCGGCGCCGCGCAGCAGCGGCAGGGTGGCGTCGGCCAATTGCAGCAGGCGCAGGCCGGCGCTGGTGAAGCGCAGCGGCTTGGTCTTGCGCACGAACAGCGGCATGCCCAGACGTTCTTCCAGCTCCTTGAACTGATGGGACAGCGCCGATTGCGTCAGGTGCAGACGTTCGGCGGCTTCCACCAGGCTGTCGGCTTCGCGCAGGGCGTGCAGGGTCTTGAGGTGGCGGATTTCGAGCACGGGCTCTCCATGAAGATAATTTGTGACGAATCGGAATACCGTGAGTTTGTCTCATGTTGTAAGGCCTGTCGACTATGACCGCTGGGCACTCTTCATCAAACTGTCACGCAACTGTGGCAGCGCGCTTGAACAAACTTCATCAGACTCGCGCTCTACTGGGGTTCTGCGTTTCGGTGTTTTTCATGCGCGTGTTGCTTTTACTGGCCGCTTTCTTGTTCGGCCTGCCGTCTTTTGCGGCTTCTCGATGTGACGTCAATGTCCCGACCCAAACGGTCGACCTGGCTCAGGTAAGCATCGCCTACCAGAGCATCGGTCGTGCCTCCGACCCGGCCTTGTTGCTGGTGATGGGCCTGGGCGGGCAGTTGATCCACTGGCCGGATGAAGTGGTCGTCGCCCTGTGCCAACAGGGTTTTCGGGTGATCCGCTACGACAACCGTGACGTCGGCCTGTCCTCCTGGCGCCAGGCCCCGGCCAGCGCCAACCTGACCTTCGAAGTGCTGCGCTACAAACTCGGCCTGCCGGTGGCGGCGCCTTACACACTGACCGATATGGCCGATGACGCCATCGGCCTGATGGACGCGTTGCAGATCCAGCAATTCCACGTGCTGGGCGCGAGCATGGGCGGCATGATCGCCCAGCACCTGGCGGCCATGGCGCCGCAGCGAGTCGAAAGCCTCACGCTGATCATGACCAGCTCCGGCGCCGAAGGCCTGCCGGCGCCGAATGCGGCGTTGGTGCAATTGTTGTCGCGACGCAGCGCGCCCAACCGTGAGGTGGCGCTAGAGCAACAGGCCGACTTGCTCGCCGCACTGGGCAGCCCGAATGTGAAGGATGATCGCCAGGCGCTGTTGCACCAGGCGGCGCTGTCCTACGACCGCGCGTTCAACCCCGATGGCGTGAAGCGCCAGATCATGGCGATCCTGGCCGAACCGAGCCGCGTGCCGCTACTCAACCAACTGCGCGTGCCGACCCTGGTCGTCCACGGAACCGCCGACCCGCTGTTGCCGGTGATGCACGGCGTGCACTTGGCGGCGCATATCCAGGGCAGCGAATTGAGGTTGATTCCCGGCATGGCCCACCGTTTCCAGGAAGCGTTCAAGGCGCCGCTGCTGACGGCGGTGTTGCCGTACCTGCAAGCCCATCGCCAAGACGCGGCGCACCTGGCGCGGATTGACCTGGGCGAGCCTTCGAAGGTGTTGTGACATTGGTGTATCGTGCAACCTTTCTGGCGCGTTTTTGCCTACGAGGTTGCCCACCATGAGTACTCCCCTGAAAATCGATTTCGTCAGCGACGTGTCCTGCCCCTGGTGCATCATCGGCCTGCGCGGCCTGACCGAAGCCCTCGACCAGCTCGGCGCCGACGTGCAGGCCGAGATCCATTTCCAGCCGTTCGAACTGAACCCCAACATGCCCGCCGAAGGGCAAAACATCGTCGAGCACATCAGCGAAAAATACGGCTCCACTGCCGAGCAATCCCAGGCCAACCGCGAGCGCATCCGCGACATGGGTGCCGCGCTGGGCTTTGCCTTTCGCACCGACGGCCAGAGCCGCATCTACAACACCTTTGATGCTCACCGCCTGCTGCATTGGGCTGGCCTCGAAGGTTTGCAGTACAACCTCAAGGAAGCGCTGTTCAAGGCGTACTTCAGCGACGGCCAGGACCCTTCCGACCACGCGACCCTGGCGATCATCGCCGAAAGCGTCGGGCTGGACCTGAAGCGCGCGGCTGAGATTCTGGCGTCTGACGAATATGCCGCCGAGGTGCGTGAGCAAGAGGAACTGTGGGTGTCGCGTGGCGTGACGTCGGTGCCGACCATTGTGTTCAACGACCAGTACGCGGTGAGCGGTGGGCAACCGGCTGAAGCGTTTGTCGGCGCGATTCGCCAGATCATCAACGAATCCCGCAACTAAAAATGTGGGAGCGGGCTTGCTCGCGAAAGCGGAGTGCCAGTCACTAAACCTGTTGCTGATCCACCGCGTTCGCGAGCAAGCCCGCTCCCACATGGGTTACTCATTGTTCACAAAAGACCCGCTGGCCCGGCCCTTGCATTGACCCCCTGAAGCCATAAAGGGGGCACCTCTGCCTTGAATATTCTCGACCTCGATCACAGCCTCACCAGCCAACCGCCGATTGCCCGGCGCCTGGCCAGCGGTCAGGCCACGCGCATCGACCTGCTGGACCTGGGCCCCAAGCTGCGCCTGTGGTCCACCGAAAAAACCTGGAAGTCTTTCGCCCAACGCCTGGCCCAGCGGCCCCGGCCGGTGGATGCGCGGCCGGACATCCTGTTTGTCGGCTCCGGCGACTATCACCACCTCACACCGGCGTTTCTCGCCGACTTGAAAGAGCCTGTCAGCCTGATCCACTTCGACAACCACCCCGACTGGGTGCGCTTTGCGCCCAAGCGCCACTGTGGCTCGTGGGTCAATCGCGCGCTGAAAATGCCGGCGATCAAACGCATCGTCACCCTCGGCCCCTGCAGCGACGACCTGCATAACCCGCAACTGCGCGGTGGCAACCTCGGGGCGCTCAAGCGCGGGCAATTGCAGCTGTTTCCCTGGCAGCATCCACCCTCGAAAGTCTGGGGCCGGGTCGGCGATGGCGCCGGGCACCGGCAGCAGGAAAACCACCTGCACTGGCGCAATTTGGCCGAGCTGGACTGGGCTGAGTTTCTCGACCAGATGATCGACAGCCTGCCCACCGAGGCGATCTGGATCACCATCGACAAAGACGTGCTCGCCAGCGAAGACGCCGCCACCAATTGGGATCAGGGCGGCATGCGCCTGAGCCACTTGCTCCAGGCCCTGCGTGCCTTGGCGGCGCGCAAGCGGATCATTGGCATCGACGTGTGCGGCGAGTTCGCCCAGCCTGCATTCAGCAACGCGTTCAAGCGCTGGGAAGCCAAGTCCGACCAGCCGCCACCCGAGCGCTGGAGCCCCGAGGATCTGCAACGCAATGCGGCCACCAATGCGGTCCTGATCGATCTGTTTGAGGAGTTGTTCCCGTGACGTTGACCGTGGTGTTGCTGGTGGCGTTTTCCATCGTGCTGGATGTGATCGGCCAGTTGTGTTTCAAGCTCGGCCTGGACCGTTTGCCCGAGTTGGAAGGCGGCTTTCGCCTGAACGCGTTCTGGGGCCAGGTATTCAATGCGCCGTTGTTGTGGGCGGGGATCGGCGCCTATGCGATTGAGTTTTTTGTCTGGCTCGAAGCCTTGTCCCGTGCGCCCTTGAGCCTGCTGTTCCCCGCCGCCGCGCTGGCGTATTGCGGGGTGGTGCTGGTGGGCAAAGTGGTGCTGGGTGAGACCGTCAGCCGTCGCCGTTGGGCGGGGACATGGGTGATCACCTTGGGCGTGATGTTGGTGGCGATTGGAGGAGGGCAGGTATGAGTACGCACGCGTGGCTACACGGGCGCTTTGGCACGGTGGTGTTGTGGGCGTTGCTGATCTGCACCGAGAGCGCCGGACAGTTGTTTACCAAGGTGGCCGGCGACCAGCTGGGGCAGATGGACTTCAACTGGCTGTGGCTGGGCGAAGTGGCGCGCAACCCCGCAATCCTGGCGGCGATTGCCTGCTACATCGGCGCGTTTTTCGTGTGGATGCTGATCCTGCGGCGCAGCAGCCTGTCCCTGGCGTTTCCGCTGAGTTCACTGGTGTTTGTGGTGGTATTGCTCGGTTCGTGGCTGGGGCTGGGGGAGCATATCAGCGCGCTGCACTGGGTGGGCGTGGCGGTGATTATCGGCGGGATCGCCTTGTTGGCCGAAGGCGAAGAAAACTGAACAACCTGCTATGAAATGCAGGCCCATGTGGGAGCAGGCAAGCCAGCTCCCACAGGTTGTTCCAGTTGAATCAGTTGAATTTGTAGCTGATCGCCGTCTGCACCTGGCCTTGGTTCACATCCCCGGCTTCCTTGACGATGCTGCTGTCTGCCGCCGAACCCACCAGGTGCACCCAGCTGGCACTGGTCAGCAAGGACCAGTTGGGCGCCAGCGGAAACTCGAAGCTCTGGCTCAGCGTCACATTCTGGAAGCCGCCGCTGGCGTTGTACGGGCGAAAGCCCGAGGCCGCAGATTCATTGGCGTCGACGCCGAAAAAGGTCTGGGTCTGGCGCGCGTCGGCAAAGTGCGCCATCAGGCTGCTGCTGCCGATAATGCCGCCGCCCAGCGGGTAGCCCAGTTCGCCGCCGACTTTACCCAGCACGCCGCTTTGGTCGTGCCCGCCGCCAACGGCCCGGCCCAGTTGGGCGTATACGCGCCAGAAATCGGCCGGGGCGTATTGGATGAAACCGCCTGCTTCAGCCATGTCCGAGACGTTGCGCAAGCCTTGCAGCTCGCCGTTCGAGGTGCGCCCCTGCAAGTAATTGATGTACGGGCCGGCGGTGATCCCGTGGGTCTTCAGCGCGCTCCAGCTCAAGCCGTCTTCGGTGCTCAGGCTGACATTGCCCCAGTCCAGGTCCAGATAGGGCACGGGACGGGTTTCGTAGCGGCTGCCGGTCGGGTCGTGGGGTTGATAGGTAAGACCCGCGCCGACTTCGCCGGTGATGGGCTCGGCCTGGGCCGCGTTGCAAAAGCCCCACAGCCCCAATAAACCGGCGACTACAGCAGAACTGACCTTGTGCATGAAAGCGTTTCCTTCTGGGGATATGCGCGCATGAACGCGCGAAGCGCCGCCCTGGCGCAAGCACTGATCTTGTTTGTAGCAAGCTACAAAAATTGTAGCTCGGCTGACACAAATGCCATCACGCAGTGAGCAAAGCCCCAGCCCCGCTGGGCTTTGTGCGGTTGGCACAGTCCCTGCTCTAGCCTTGGTGCAAGCGCATACAGCGCGCTCTTCCAAGGTAAACACAGATGATCGACTGGCATATCGTGTGCGACTTCGATGGGACCATCACCCCCACCGATGTTATCGACAACGTCCTCCAACGCTTCGCCGGGCCCGAGTGGGAAACCATCGAACAGCAATGGCTGGACGGGCATATCGGTTCACGCGAATGCCTGAGCCGCCAACTGGCGTTGATCAAGGCCACCCCGACGGAACTGCTGGCGTACTTCGACAGCGTTGAGATCGACCCGGACTTCCCCGACTTCGTCGATCAGGTCATCGGCCTGGGCGCGTCCATCGAAGTGGTCAGTGACGGCATCGAGCAAGGCATCGCGCGCATCCTGTCGCGCAACTACGTGACTTTGTTGCCGATCCTCGCCAACCGCCTGCGCCAGGTCGACCAGAACAGCTGGCGCATCGACTTCCCGTATTCCAGCGACGCCTGCCGCGCCGCCTCCGGCAACTGCAAGTGCAAATCCACGCCGCGCAACAAGCGCGTGCTGGTGATCGGCGACGGCAAGTCCGACATGTGCGTGGCCTCCACCGCCGACTTCGTCTTTGCCAAGGGCAGCCTCGCCGACTACTGCGTCACCCACAACATTCCCCACGCGCGCTTCGACACCTTCGCCGAAGTCAGCGCCTCGCTGGCCCGACTGCCCCAGGGCAACGCCGCCAACGCCACCTCCTTTACTGCTGCCGACAACCAGGAACTCTTCCACCATGTCTGATATCCGCATCGCTACCGCCGAAGACCAGATCCTTCTGGATAAAGAAGCCAAGTATTGCTCCTACGGCGACACCGTCCACTACATCGAGCCGCCGCGTATTTTCAGCCGTTGCGAAGGCTCCTACGTGTGGGACACCGAAGACCAGGCCTACCTCGACCTGCAAATGTGGTACTCGGCGGTCAACTTCGGCTACGCCAACCCGCGCCTGAACAACGCGCTGAAACAGCAGATCGACACCCTGCCGCAAATCGCCAGCCAGTACCTGCACAAGGGCAAGATCGAGCTGTCGGAAATGATCGCGGTCGACGCCAAGAAGAAATTCGGCCTCGACGGTCGTGTGCACTTCAACGTCGGCGGTTCGCAGTCCATCGAAGACTCGTTGAAAGTGGTGCGTAACGCCACCAACGGCAAGAGCCTGATGTTCGCCTTCGAAGGCGGCTACCACGGGCGTACCCTCGGCGCCTCGTCGATCACCTCCAGCTACCGCTATCGTCGCCGCTACGGCCACTTCGGCGAGCGTGCGCAGTTCATTCCGTTCCCGTATCACTTCCGTGGCCCTAAAGGCATGACCAAGGAGGAATACGGCAGCCACTGCGTGCAGCAATTCGCGCGCCTGTTCGAGACTGAATACAACGGCGTGTGGGACCCGAAAGTCGGTTCCAGCGAATACGCCGCGTTTTACGTCGAGCCGATCCAGGGCACCGGCGGCTACGTGATCCCGCCGATGAACTTCTACCGTGAGTTGAAGCACGTGCTGGACCAGCACGGCATCCTGATGGTCTCCGACGAGATTCAGATGGGCTTCTATCGCACCGGCAAACTGTGGTCGATCGAACACTTCGACGTGCAACCGGACGTGATCGTGTTCGGCAAGGCGCTGACCAACGGCCTCAACCCACTGGGCGGTATCTGGGCCCGTGAAGAGTTGATCAACCCGAAGATCTTCCCGCCAGGTTCGACCCACTCCACCTTCGCCTCCAACCCGTTGGGCACGGCGGTAGGCCTGGAAATGTTCAAGATGACCAACGAAGTCGACTACGGCGCGATGGTCATGGCCAAGGGCAAATACTTCCTCGAAGGCCTGCAGGACTTGCAGAAACGCTTCCCGATCATCGGCGACGTCGACGGCCTGGGCCTGGCCCTGCGCTGCGAAATCTGCGGCCCGGATGGTTTCACACCGGACAAGGCAACCCTGGACTACATGGTCGAAGAAGGCATG
Organism: Pseudomonas sp. GL_117; assembly: GCF_057835125.1. Lineage (NCBI taxonomy): Bacteria > Pseudomonadati > Pseudomonadota > Gammaproteobacteria > Pseudomonadales > Pseudomonadaceae > Pseudomonas > Pseudomonas sp. GL_117. The sequence goes on from NZ_CM174418.1 coordinate 1,297,307, forward strand.
AAAGGCGACATGATCGTGGACGGCCAGAAACTCGGGCTGATCCTCGATGTGGGCGGTTACTACAAAAACGTGATCACCCTGGCGCCGTCCCTGGAAATCAGCTACCCGGAAATCGACCTGGGCCTGAAGCTGCTGGAGCAACTGCTGGTGCGAGCGACCAAACGGTGAATACGCCTGAGATCGACCTCGGTGAAGGTACTGCCGGTTTCGTTCTCGGTGCAGGTCCGGTCGGGATCTTGTTGATCCACGGCCTGACCGGCACGCCGACGGAATTGCGCCAGGTCGCCAAGGGCCTGGCCAAGGCGGGCAATTGCACGGTGTACGTGCCCACCCTGGCCGGGCATTGCGGCGATAACAGCGACTTGCAGGCCACCGGCTGGCTGGACTGGTACGACGGCGTGCGCAAGACCTTCGCCCAGGTCAAGCAACGCCACGCCCAGGTGTTCGTCGGTGGCTTGTCCATGGGCGCGGTAATGTCGATGTACGTGGCCGCCGAGCATCCGGGGCAAGTGAGCGGGTTGCTGATGTATTCGACCACCTTGAAGTACGACGGCTGGAGCATCAACAAACTGGCGTTCCTTACCCCGTTGCTGATGAAAATCCCGTTCGGCGTGCACATCTGCCGCTTCGAAGAGAAGCCGCCATATGGCATCAAGAACGAACGCCTGCGGGCCATCGTTGAGCGGCAGATGAAGGAGGGCGAGAGCAGCGAGGCGGGCTTGTTGACCATGGAGGGCATCACCGTGCGCGAGTTGCACCGGATGAACGCAGTGGTCAAGAAACGCATGCCCGAGGTCAACGTGCCGGCGCTGGTGTTGCATTCCATCGAGGACGACATCACCAGCCGCTGGAACGCGGATTATGTCGAGCGCCATCTGGGCGGGCCGGTGACCAAGATCCTGCTGGACAACTGCTACCACATGATCACCGTCGACCTGCAATACCGCCGGGTGATCGAGCTGAGCGCCGAGTTCGTCGAGCAGCACACCGCCTTCAAACCAGCGCAGTTCGATGTTGGTTTGCATGCAATGGCGGTCTGACAGCCAACCGAAATTGTCCGCCGACCTCAGCTTGAATGTGGGAGCGGGCTTGCTCGCGAATGCGGTGTATCAGTCAACACATTTATTGGCTGAACCACCGCATTCGCGAGCAAGCCCGCTCCCACATTTGAGCGGCGATCGTCATAGAAGGACGGGAAATACGTGATTACGACGCAAGCCTTCCCGAGCATCCGGGCCCTCCAGCGCAGTGCCTGGAATGACTGTTTTCCCGGTGCTCTGGAGGACTGGGACTATTACGTCGCCGTGGAAAGCGCCGCCATCGCGGATTTCCAATGGCGATACCTCGCGGTGTACGAAGATGGAACGCTGGTGGCCGTGGCCGCCGCGTTCATCACCCATTACCGCCTCGACACCACGGTGTCGGGCGCCGGCAAGCGTTTGACCGAACGCCTGGACCGACTGTGGCCGGGTCTTTTGCAGTTGGGCTTGTATGCCCTCGGTTCCCCGGTAGCCGAGCGCTGCGACGTCGGCTTCGCCAGCAGCGTGCCTGAATCGCGCCGCCCGCTGTTGCTCAAGCATCTGCTCGCTGCCGCACGCCAGGACGCCGATGAGTTCGGCATCGGCCTCGTAGCGGTCAAGGACGCGCCAAGCAAAGATCCGCACTGGTCCGACAGCTGCCGCGCCGCCGGCTTCCAAAGCATGCCGAGCTTGCCCACGGGCGTGTTGCCGCTGCCCTATGGCTCGGTGGACGCCTACCTCGGTTCCCTGGGTAAATCCACGCGCAAGGACCTGCGCCGCAAACTGCGTGCACCGGGGCCGCGGGTCGAGTGGCGGCGCAATATCGACGATGTGCTCCCCGAGATCATGCGCCTGTACGACGCTACGCTCACCCGCGCCGACTTGCAGTTCGAGCGCCTGCCCGCCGGCTACTTCACCGGTGTGCTGGAACGCCTCGGGGAGCGCGCGGTGTGTGTTCTTTACTGGGTGGATGACCACCTGGTGGCGTTCAACCTGATCCTGCTGGACGAGCACCGCCTGGTGGACAAGTTCTTCGGGCATGACGTTGAATTCAGCCGTGACTACAACCTGTACTTCCGCAGTTGGCTGACCAATGTCGACTACTGTATTGAACACAAGATTGCCGTCTACGAGTGCGGACAGGCCGGGTATGCCAGTAAGCTGCGCCTGGGCTGCGAGTTCCAGGGCAACAGCGTGTTTTTCCGGCACCGCAACCGGCTGGTCAACGGCCTGCTCAAGCTAGTAAAACTGTTTATTCGACCGGATCGTTCCGACCCTGCCATGGCTGCTGCGATAAGCGAAACCTGATGATCACCAAGACCCGCCAGAAAGCCCGCCCCTTTGCCATTTCACGCTGGAGCGTCCAGCGCAAGCTGGTATTGGCGTTTTGGCTGGTCAGCGTGATCCCCACCATGATCGCGGCGGAGTTGGCCGCCACCACCTTGTCGCAGATTTTCGACAGCAACGTGCGGATCTGGCTGCAAGAGTCGACCCGTATCGTCAAGGACGAGATCGGCGACATCGTTCATGACAACGCGCGCATGGCCAAACTGTTCCTGCGCTACGCCAGTCCGCCGTCGGGCAAGCAAGCCGCCAAACACGACCGGCTGACCGCGGATATTGCCGACGCAACGGACATCGACGTGGTGGCGCTGATTCGCGTCAGCGACCACAAAATCATGTTCAGCACCGCGCCCGATGACATCGTCAAACAGATCAACCTGACCGGCAATGCGGTGCTGCAAACCGTGAGTGTGTCGGGCGTCGATACCGGCATCGTGGTCTCGACGTTCGAGACCAACAAGGACGGCGTCGATTACCTGCTGCTGGTGGCCACCTATCTGGACAGCAGTTTCCTCACCAGCGTGGCCGAAGTGCATTCCCTCGACCTGCGCCTGTACCTGGCCAACCCCAAGGGCTTTTCGGAGATTTTCTCGACCCAGCGTTTCCAGGATCATCCCTCGCGCATCCCCAGGGACGTCGAAGCGGCGATGCGCAGCACGCGCCAGCCCAGCGAGCAGTTCACCAACAACTACAGTGGTTTGTACTGGCCGATCTTCAATGATGCCGGTGAGCTGCAAGGCGTTATCTTCAGCGGCCTGCTGCGCCACACCAGCCTGGTGGGGCTGGTGAACCAGAGCAATCTGTTCGTGCTGATCTTCCTGGTCAGTTCGGCGTTGTCCCTGGGCGCCGGGGTGTTGGTGTCACGGCGCCTGACCCAGCCGTTGCGTGACCTGTCCGAGGGGGTGAGTGCGGTGATCTGCGGTAACTACCAACACCGCGTGGCGGTCAGCGGTGGCGACGAACTGGCCCAGTTGAGCAGCACCTTCAACCACATGACCGAGCGCCTGGGCGAGTTGCATCACCTGGAAGCGCAACTGCGCCGGCGTGATCGCCTGCATGCCCTGGGTGAAGTCGCCATGGGCCTGGCCCACGAAATCCGCAACCCGTTGGGCATTATCAAGACGGCGACCCAACTGCTGCACCGGCGCGCTGACCTGGCGGAAACGGACAAGCGTCATCTGGAATATGTGGTCAGCGAAGTCAGCCGTATCAACGAACTGATCACCGAGTTTCTCGACTTCGCCAAACCCAACCCGCCGTTGCGCGTGTTGCAGGCGGCCCGCCCGCTGGTGGATGAAATCCTCGGCTTTTGCGCGCCGGAACTGGCCAATCACAAGATCGATGTGCAGCTCGATGATCAGGCGCCGGGCGCGACGATTTATGCCGATGCCAAGCAGCTCAAGCAGGCCTGCCTCAACCTGATCCTCAATGCCATCGACGCGATGCCCGAAGGGGGGCGGTTGACCGTCGGTATTCGCACGCTTGGCGACGGCACCACGCAAATCAGCATCGCCGACAGCGGCCAAGGCATTGCGCCCGAGATGATCGAACGCATTTTCACGCCGTTCGTCACCACCAAGGCGTCGGGCACGGGCCTGGGGCTGGCCAAGGTCTACTCAATCATGGAAAGCCACGACGGCAGCATCGAATGCGTCAGCGAGGTCGATGCCGGCGCCACCTTCAGCCTGTATATTCCAGCGATTGACCAAGACGACGAGGACAACCATGACGCATAGCATTCTGGTGGTCGACGACGAACCCAAACTCTGCGATCTGCTGGCATCGGCCCTGGGCCAGAACGACATCCAGGTCTTCATTGCCGGTAACGGCCTGCATGCGCTCAAGGTGCTGGAGCAGGAAGACATCGACCTGGTGATCAGCGACTGGCGCATGCCCGGCATGGACGGCCCGGCGCTGCTGGCCGAGATCAAGGTGCGTTATCCCCAGGTACCGGTGATCGTGATGACGGCCTACAGCACCGTGAAAAACGCCGTGCAATCGATGCGCAACGGCGCCTACGACTACATCGCCAAGCCCTTCGATATTGATGAGCTGGACATCACGGTGGCCAAGGCCTTGCAGTTTCGCGACATCCTGCGTGACAACGCGCGCCTGCGCGCCGAGCTGGATGAACACGCCCAGTTCGACAGCCTGGTCGGCGACAGCCCGGCGTTTCGTAGCGTGTTGCAGGCGGTGGACGCGGTGCGTGACAGCACCGCGACGATCCTGCTCACCGGCGAGAGCGGCACCGGCAAGGAAATGGTCGCGCGGGCTATCCACAAGCATGGCAGTCGCGCCGACAAGCCGTTCGTGGCGGTCAACTGCGCGGCGATCCCCGAGGGGCTGCTGGAAAGCGAAATGTTCGGCCATCGCAAAGGCGCGTTTACCGGCGCGGTGTCGGACCGGATCGGACGCTTTCAGCAGGCCGATAAGGGCACGCTGTTTCTTGATGAAGTGGGCGACATGCCGCTGGCGTTGCAGGCCAAGATCCTGCGCGCGTTGCAGGAGCGGGTGATCGAGCCGGTAGGCGACCCCCGAGAGCGCAAGGTAGACGTGCGGGTAATCGCCGCCACCAACAAGAACCTGCTGGAGGCGGTGGCCAACAAGGAGTTTCGCGAAGACTTGTACTACCGCCTCAACGTGTTCCCGATTCCCCTGCCGGCCTTGCGCGAACGCGTGGAAGACATCGCGCCCCTGGCCCGGCACTTTGCCCACACCCTGAGTGCCACGGCCGGCAAGCGCATCACCGGCTTCAGCCCGGAGGCGTTGCAGGCGATGGCGGCGTATCACTGGCCGGGCAATATCCGTGAACTGCAAAACTGCGTGGAGCGCGCGACGATTGTGGCGGCCACGCCGGTGATCGAAGACATCGACCTGCCGGGGTATCTGTTTGCGTCGAAGCCAAGTGAAGCTGGCGTTGCTGCGATCCTCAGTGACGGGCCGGGGATTCCCCAGGACCTCGACGCTGCGCTGGCTGAGGTAGAGAAGGCGTACATTCTGGCGGCATTGCAGGAGAGCAATGGGGTGCAGGCGGCTGCGGCGGCGAAGATCGGGATTTCGGAGAGGAGCTTCTGGTATCGCCTGAAAAAGCTGGGCATCCAGGTAGACAAGATCGTGCGCTGATCTTTCTGTCAGTCACTGATCCAAATGTGGGAGCGGGCTTGCTCGCGAATGCGGTGGTTCAGTTGGAATATCTTTGACTGACACACCGCTTTCGCGAGCAAGCCCGCTCCCACATGTTTAACCGAGTTGTGTCAGGTGTGCAGGCGTACCCAGACAGTGACCAGCACAGTCGCGGCCATCAGCCAGGCAACTGCCGCGACGGCCAACGAGGCTTCAAGCCGCAACCGATCCACCATCACATACAACGTCGCCAAATACACAAAGTACGGAATGATCGACCATATCCCGAACAGGATCGTGGTCTTCAAATCTTCCACCGAGCGGCCTTTGCCGACGATGTAGTGGGCGATCAGCGCAAAGGTCGGGAACAGCGGCACCAGGCCGGCGATGTAGTAGTTCCTGGTCTTGGCCAGCGCGGCCAGGATCAACACGACTGCCGCGCCAAGGGCGGCTTTGAGGAACAGGTCCATCAGTGGCTCAACCCGTATTTTTTGACCTTGTCGAACAGGGTGGTCTTGGCCATCCCCAGTTCCTGGCTGGCTTGCGTCAGGTTGCCGCCACTGCGTTGCAGGGCGTCGCTGAGCAGGTTGCGTTCGAAGGCTTCCACCGCTTCGGTAAAGGCCAGGCCCTGGCCGCTGCCGGCCGCGCCGCTTTTCTTGAAGGCGGGCAGGCCGAGGGCAAAGCGTTCGGCGACGTTGCGCAGTTCGCGCACGTTGCCCGGCCAGTCGTGGCTCATCAGGCTCGACAGGGTCTGGTTGTCCAGCTCCGGCACCGCGCGGTCGAAGCGCAGGGACGACTGCTGCAGGAAGTGTTCGAACAATTGCAGGATGTCTTCGCGACGTTCGCGCAGGGGCGGCAGTTCCAGGGTGACCACGTTGAGGCGGTAGTACAGGTCGCTGCGGAACTGGCTGGCGCGGCTCAGTTCATCGAGGTCGGACTTGGTCGCGGCGATCACCCGGCAATCCACTGCCACGCTCTGGTTTGAACCCAGGCGTTCGAGGGTGCGTTCCTGCAACACCCGCAGCAGTTTGATTTGCAGGTTGATCGGCATGCTTTCCACTTCATCGAGGAACAGCGTGCCCTGGTGGGCGTGTTCGATCTTGCCGATACGGCGCTTGCCGGCGCCGGTAAACGCGTTGGCCTCGTGGCCGAAAATCTCGCTTTCGAACAGGTTCTCCGGCAGGCCGCCGCAGTTGAGGGCGACGAACTGGTGATCGTGACGGCGGCTGAAATCATGCAGGCAGCGGGCGACCAGTTCCTTGCCGGTGCCGGTCTCGCCTTCGATCAGCACGTTGGCCGAGGTGTCGGCAACGTTGGCGATCAGCTCGCGCAGGTTCTGCATGGCCGGCGAGCGGCCGATGATGCGGCCTTCGAGGGAGTCGCGCTCGGCCAACTGGCGGCGCAGCGCCCAGACTTCCCGCGCCAGCCCGCGTTGCTCCAGGGCTCGGCGGGCGACGTCGACCAGGCGTTCCGGGGAGAAGGGTTTCTCCATGAAATCGTAGGCACCGTTGCGCATCGCACCGACCGCCATGGAGATGTCGCCATGTCCGGTGATCAGCACCACCGGCAGGCTTTTATCCAGGGCCTTGAGGCGCGTGAGCAACTCCAGGCCGTCGATGCCCGGCAGGCGAATGTCGCTGATGACGATACCCGCAAAGTTCTCGTCGATGCGCTTGAGCGCTTCTTCGGCACTGCCCACGCCGATGCTGGGAATGTCTTCCAGCGACAGGGCCTGCTGGCAGCCGAGCAGTACATGGGGATCGTCTTCGACAATCAGGACGGTGAGGTCTGCGGGGTTGGTATTCATGTCGACTCAGCTGTTTGAGCACCCACCAGCGGCAGGCACAGGACAAAGGCGGTACCACCACCCACCGGATGCTCCACGGCAAGATTGCCGCCGGTGGCCGCGGCGAGGCTGGCGGACAGGGTCAAGCCCAGGCCCAGGCCTTGCTCGCCGGGTTTGGTGGTGAAGAACGGTTCGAACAGATGCTTGCGGGCCTCGGGGTCGATGCCGTGGCCGTTGTCACGCACATGCAGGCGGTATTTGCCCTCGCTGCTGCTGCCTTCCAGCCACAGTTCGGGGGCCGGCTGGGCTTGCATGGCGTCGACGGCGTTGCCGATCAGGTTGACCAGGATCTGCTCCAGGCGTGTCTGGTCGATCTGCAATTGGGCGTGGGCAAAATCGCGGTGCACGGTCAGCGGCAGGCTGTCCAGGCGTGGGCCGAGCACCTGGAACGCGGCGTCCACCGCCTTGTTCAGGCTGGCTTCGCCCTGATCGTCGCCGCGTCGGGCAAACGAGCGCAGGCTGGCGGTGATGCGGCCCATGCGGTCGATCAGTTCGTTGATGGTTTGCAGGTTGGCGCTGGCGGTGTCCAGGGCGCCGCGTTCGAGGAAGCGCACGGTGTTGCCGGACAAGGTACGCAGCGCGGCCAGCGGTTGGTTCAGTTCGTGGGCGATGCTGGTGGACATCTGGCCGATGGCCGCCAGTTTGCCGGCCTGCACCAGTTCATCCTGGGCGCGGCGCAAGGTCTCCTCGGCCTGGCGTCGTTCGCGGATCTGGCCTTTGAGGCGTTCGTTGCTGGCGCGCAGGTCGGCGGTGCGTTCGGCGATCCTTCGCTCCAGCTGGCTGTTGGCTTCCTGCAAGGCTTCGCGGGCGGCGAGGCGGGTGGCGATGACCTTGCGCCGCTCGTTCCAGGCAATCAGCAGGAATGCCACCAGGCCAAAGGCGACGGCCACCAGGATGCCCTGGTTGATCGCGGCGCGGCGCAGGTCGTTGAGCGGGGTGAGCAGGGTGAAGTTCCACGGGGTGTCGTTGAGCGGGCGGGTTTGCGCCAGGTAGCTGACTTCCTGCTCGTCGTTGACCACTTCACTGTTGGCCGGGAAGGTGAGCTTCTCGGCGCTTTCGTTCAGGCGCTCGCGGGCCAGGGGTTCCAGCTCGTTGAGCGTGGCCCAGTAATATTGCAGGCTGTGGGCCAGGCGGTCCTTGGTGTCATCGCTCAATGGACGCACGGCCTTGAGGCGGCGGGCCGGGTCGCTGGAGAGAATGATGATGCCGTTCTCGTCGCTCACGAAGGCTTCGAGCCGCGCGCGTTGCCAGCGTTCTTCGAGTGCTTCGAGGCGCACCTTGACCACGGCCACGCCGATGATCTTGCCGTGCTCTTCCAGGCCGTGGGCCAGGTAGTAGCCGGGTTCGCCGTTGGTGCTGCCGATGCCGTAGAAGCGCCCGGGCTGGCCACGCACGGCGTTCTGGAAATAGGCGCGGAAGGACAGGTCTTCACCCTGGTAACTGTCGGCATCGCGCCAGTTACTGGTGGCCAGCACGCGGCCGGTGGTGTCCATCACGTAGATGGCCCGGCTGCGACTGCGTCGGTTCAGGCCTTCGAGGTAATCGTTGACGGTCTTGCGGGTTTCCTGGTTCGGGTCGGCCAGCAGCTTGGAGACGCTGGACTCCAGCTCCAGGAGGCTGGGCAGGTAGGTGTATTTGCTCAGTTCGCTTTCGACGGTACGGGCATGCAGCTCCAACTGGCGCTCGCCGGTGTCGCTGAGGGTGCGGATGCCGTAGTAGTCACTGACCCAGAAGCCGATATAACCCAGGCCGACCATCAGGATGATGATCAGTGGCGGCAGGAACAGTTGGCGAATCAGACGAGGCTTCACGGCAAGTGATGGCGGCGCGGCGCGATATTGATTGGGGTCGCATTTCATCACAGATGCCTTGGGTCAACCAGCAGTGCGAGCAGGCTTCTGTAGTGAGCGGGCTTGCCCCGCGCTGGGGGGCGAAGCCGCCCCAAAACCAGGCACCCTAGTTCTATCTGGAGAAATACGGTGACTGGGTTAGGGCGGCTTCGCCACCCAGCGCGGGGCAAGCCCGCTCACTACAAAAAGCCCGCGCGGCGTTGGTTTTAGTGTTGCAGGATTTTCTCAAGGAAGTGCTGCGCGCGTTCGGAGCGGGCGCTGATGTTGCCGAAGAACTCTTCTTTCTTGCAGTCTTCGATGATCTTGCCGGCGTCCATGAAGATCACGCGGTCGGCCACTTTGCGGGCAAAGCCCATTTCGTGGGTCACGCACATCATGGTCATGCCTTCCTGGGCCAGTTGCACCATCACGTCGAGTACTTCGTTGACCATTTCCGGGTCGAGGGCCGAGGTCGGTTCGTCGAACAGCATGACGATCGGGTCCATGGCCAGCGCGCGGGCAATCGCCACACGTTGCTGCTGGCCGCCGGAGAGTTGGCCAGGGTGCTTGTGGGCGTGTGCCGACAGGCCGACGCGCTCAAGCAACTGCAGGCCTTTCTTGGTGGCTTCTTCCTTGCTGCGGCCCAGCACCTTGATCTGCGCGATGGTCAGGTTTTCGGTGATGGTCAGGTGCGGGAACAGCTCGAAGTGCTGGAACACCATGCCCACTCGCGAACGCAGCTTCGGCAGGTTGGTCTTCGGGTCGGCGATGGAGGTGCCGTCCACGATGATGTCGCCCTTCTGGAACGGTTCCAGCGCGTTGACGCACTTGATCAGGGTGGATTTGCCCGAGCCGGATGGCCCGCACACCACGATCACTTCGCCTTTTTTAACCTCGGTGCTGCAATCGGTCAGCACCTGGAAGTCGCCATACCACTTGTTGATGTTCTTGATAGAGATCATACGGCAAACCTTTTTTGCAGACGCTTGACCAGCAGCGAGGCGGAAAAGCTGATGATGAAGTAGACGACACCGGCGAAGATCAGGAACTCATTGGAGCGGCCGATGATGTCGCCGTTGGAGCGGGCGGAGTTGAGGAAGTCCACCAGGCCCACGGTGTAGACCAGCGAAGTGTCCTGGAACAGGATGATCGACTGTTGCAGCAGCAACGGGGTCATCTTGCGGAACGCCTGGGGCAGGATGATCAGGCGCATGGTCTGACCATAGGTCATGCCCATCGCTTGCGCCGCACCCATCTGGCCCTTGGGGATCGACTGCACGCCGGCCCGCACGATTTCACAGAAGTACGCGGCTTCGAACATCATGAAGGCCACGACGCAGGAGGTGAACGCGCCGATCGGGGTGTCTTCGCCGGTGATCCAGCGCAGCACGAACGGCACCGCCAGGTAGAACCAGGTGATCACCAACAGCAACGGGATCGAACGGAAGTAGTTCACATAAGCGCCGGCCAGGCGCGACAGCAGCTTGCTGGACGACAGGCGCATCAACGCCAGGACCGTACCAAGGGCGATGCCGCCGACCACGCCCATGACCATCAACTTCAAGGTCATGACCATGCCGTTCCACAGGCCTGGGATGGCGGGGATGATGCCGCTGAAATCGAGTTCCATTATTTACCCCCCACGGAGATCAGGCCGGGCACCGCGACTTTCTTCTCGACCATGCGCATGAGCAACATCAGGCTCATGTTCAGGGTGAAGTAGATCAGCGTAGCCAGGGTGAAGGCTTCAAACAGGTTGGCCGAGAACTCGGCGGTCTGCTTGGTTTGCGCCAGCAGTTCCATCAGGCCGATCAAGGACGCCACGGAGGAGTTCTTGAAGACGTTGAGGAATTCCGAGGTGAGCGGCGGAATGATGATCCGGTAGGCCTGGGGCAGCAGCACGTTCCAGTAGATCTGCGGCAGCTTGAAGCCCATGGCGCGCGCGGCGGATTCCTGGCCGCGTGGCAGCGCCTGGATACCGGTCCGCACTTGCTCGCACACCCGCGCTGCGGTGAACAGGCCCAGGCACACCACGACGCTCAGGTAGGCCGAGGTGGTCGGGTTGAGGTCTTGCTTGTACCAGTCCTGCAGGTTTTGCGGCAACAGGTCGGGGATCAGGAAGTACCAGATGAACAGCTGCACCAGCAGCGGCACGTTACGAAACAGTTCCACGTAGCAGGTCGCGATGCCCGATACGATGCGGTTTGGCACGGTGCGCATGACCCCCAGAATGGAGCCCAGCAGCAAGGCGATAATCCATGCCACGACAGCGATGGCGATGGTCCAGCCCAAGCCGGCGATGTACCAGTCGAGATAGGTCTCGCCGCCCACGCCGGTGGACTTGAAGAACACGCCCCAGTCCCAGTTGTAATTCATTAGGGTCTCCCCTCGAAGTCGATCGATGTACAAGCACCCGCTTGGGGAAAATCCATTCCCGCCCGGCGGTGAACGCCAGGCACACAAGATCGGCTCGAAAACCGCCAGGTCGAGTGTTCCAAATAAAAGCCAGCAGGTAGTAACAGACGCCTGAGGGAGGGTTGGCTCCCTCAGGAGATAAGGTTAGTCAGGTTTTAGATCTTTACTTCCGGAGCCGGCTTGTCGGTCGGGTTCTTGATCAGTTCCTTGACCTTGTCGCTCATCGGGAAGTTGAGGTTCAGGCCTTTTGGTGGGATCGGGCTTTCGAACCACTTGGCGTAGATCTTGTTGATTTCGCCGGACTTGTACAGGCCGACGATGGCGTCATCCACGGCCTTTTTGAAGGCTGGGTCGTCTTTACGCACCATGCACGCGTAGGCTTCGAAAGACTGCGGAGTACCGGTGATGACCCAGTCGTCCGGCTTCTTGGCCTTGGCTTCTTCACCGGCCAGCAGTGCGTCGTCCATCATGAACGCTACGGCACGGCCGCTTTCCAGCATCTGGAAGGATTCGCCGTGGTCTTTGGCGGAGATGATGTTCATGCCCATCTGCTTGTCGGCGTTCATCGCCTTGATGATGCGCTCGGACGTGGTGCCGGCGGTGGTCACGACGTTCTTGCCTTTCAGGTCGGCAAAGTCGCTGTAGGACGGTTTGCCGTCCTTGTCTTTCTTGACCAGCAGGCGGGTGCCGATTTCAAACATGTTGATGGTGAAGTCAACTTGCTGGGCGCGTTCGGCGTTGTTGGTGGTGGAACCGCACTCGATATCGACGGTGCCGTTCTGAACCAATGGAATACGGGTCTGCGATGTGACCAGGTTGTATTTGGCCTGCAGATCGGGTTTGTTGAGGTCTTTCTTCAGGGCTTCGACGATGGCCAACTGAATGTCGTGGGAGTAGCCCACTGGCTTGCCCGAACCATCCGCGATGTAGGAAAACGGAATGGAACTGTCGCGGTGCCCGAGGGTGATGGTGCCGGAGTCGTTGATTTTTTTCAGCGTGCCGGTGAGTTCGGCGGCGAATACTGGAGTGCTGATCAGAGCAGCAGCGATAGCTGCGCCCAGGATATGGGGAACGATGCGCATCAATACTTCCTCGACATTTGTTTTTTTTATGAAGCCGGCTAGACGGCTCTCTTGTACAGCGAATGCCCGTAACGGCTCCTGAGGCGTCTCAGGCAATCGTCATGGAGTGTAGAGCATGAGTCGTGCCAGACCAGTACTTAAAGGTTAAGCAGTTGATTTATATGGTGATTAAGTTTGGTTGGTAGCGAATTTTCTTAGGTTTGGTCCGGCAAACCGAATAGCCATGGGGTTGGCGTTCGGAAAACCGAATGGCAAGGCAGGCATAAAAAAGCCCCTGGACCTCACGGCACAGGGGCTTTTTGCAAGACTGAGCGGTCAGGCCGCTTCGATCTTGCCGCGATTGTGCTCAACCTTGGACAGGTAACGCTGCACGTTGGCGTGTTCTTCCGGTGTGGTGAACAGGCCAAGCTTGGTGCGACGCCACAATACGTCCTGGGATTGGGTCGCCCATTCTTCGGTGCACAGGTAGTCGACTTCGCGGGTGTACAGGCCACCACCCAGGTGTTCGCCCAGGTCGGCCAGCGACTGTACGCCTTCCAGCAGGCGCCAGGTGCGGCTGCCGTAGGTGGTGGACCAGCGGCGTGCGATTTCGCTCGGTACCCATTCGAACTTCTGGCGAATCGCTTCGGCCAGCGCTTCTGGCGTGGTCATGTCTTCGCCGCCGGGCAGGCTGGCCTTGGCGGTCCAGCTCGGACGCATCTGGGTGAAGTACGGGGCCAGTTGCGCCATCGCCGATTCGGCGAGCTTGCGGTAGGTGGTCAGCTTGCCACCGAACACCGACAGGATCGGCGCCTCGCCCGTGCCGCCGGACAACGCCAGGGTGTAGTCGCGGGTGATGGCCGACGGGTTGTCCGACTCATCGTTGCACAGCGGGCGCACACCGGAGTAGGTGTGGACGATGTCATCGCGGCTCAGCTGTTGCTTGAAGTGGGCGTTGACCACCTTGAGCATGTAGTCGGTTTCACCTTCGGTGATCGCAACTGCAGCCGGGTCGCCGGTGTATTCGCGGTCGGTGGTGCCGATGATGGTCAGGTGGTTGAGGTACGGAATGGTGAAGACGATGCGCTGGTCTTCGTTCTGCAGGATGTGCGCGTGGGCGCCTTCGTAGAGTTTCGGCACGATCAGGTGGCTGCCCTGGATCAGGCGGATGCCGTAGGGCGAATCCAGCTTCAGGTCATCCTTGATGAACTTGGCGACCCATGGGCCGGCCGCGTTCACCAGTGCACGGGCACGGATCGAGAACAGGCTGCCATCGGCGCGTTCCATGTTCATTTCCCACATGCCGTTGCTGCGGTGTGCGCTGATGCAACGGGTCTGGGTGTGGATGTGCGCGCCTTTTTCGCGGGCGGCCATGGCGTTCAGGACTACGAGGCGGGCGTCATCGACCCAGCAGTCGGAGTATTCGAAGCCTTTGGTGATTTCGCTTTTCAGCGGGCTGTCCGGGCCGAACTTGAGGCTTTTCGAACCTGCCAGCTTTTCACGCTTGCCCAGGTGATCGTAGAGGAACAGGCCCGCGCGAATCATCCAGGCCGGACGCAGGTGTGGGCGGTGCGGTAGCACGAAGCGCATTTGCTTGACGATGTGCGGCGCCTTGGCCAGCAGCACTTCACGTTCGGCGAGGGCTTCGCGCACCAGACGGAATTCGTAATGTTCGAGGTAGCGCAGGCCGCCGTGGATCAGCTTGCTGCTGGCGGAAGAGGTGTGGCTGGCCAGGTCGTCCTTTTCGCAAAGGAATACCGACAAACCGCGCCCGGCTGCGTCTGCTGCAATACCGACGCCATTGATCCCGCCGCCGATAACGGCCACGTCATAGACTTCGGCAAGCGGTGGGGCAGGCAAGGTGGAAGGGTTCATCGGCTGGCCTCGCGATTTTTATCTTGGAATTCGAACATTAATGTTCATTTGCGAAAATGGTAGCTGATAAACGCGGGCACAGCCAGTCAACTTCGATTGAAAAAACTCATCGAAGGACAGGCAAAGGAAAATTTGTGAACATGTATGGGTGAGTGGAGATACTTGTGTAGTGAGCGGGCTTGCCCCGCGCTGGGGGGCGAAGCCGCCCTAAACCCAGGCACCTCGGTGTATCAGTAAGACCGCGGCGGTTGGATTTGGGGCGGCTTCGCCCCCCCAGCGCGGGGCAAGCCCGCTCACTACAGTCAGACGACTTCCAGGCGGACTTTGTGTTGATTCAAAAGCTGCACCAACGCTGGCACCGGCTGCTGATCGGTGACCAAACAATCCACCAGGCTGATCGGCCCCAGGCGAATCATGGCATTGCGCCCGAATTTGCTGGAGTCCGCCGCCAGGATCACCTGACGGGCATTGGCGATGATCGCCTGGGAAACCCGTACTTCCTGATAGTCAAAGTCCAGCAGGCTGCCGTCTTCATCGATGCCGCTGATGCCCACCAAGGCGAAATCCACCTTGAACTGGTTGATGAAATCCACACTGGCCTGACCCACCACGCCACCGTCACGGCGCACATTACCGCCGGTCAGTAGCACATCGAAGTCGTCCTTCGCGCTGAGCATGCTGGCGACGTTGAGGTTGTTGGTGATGATTTTCAGGTGGCTGTGGTTGAGCAGCGCACGGGCGATGGATTCGGTGGTGGTGCCGATATTGATGAACAACGAGGCGTGATCGGGGATCTGCGCGGCGATGGCTTCGCCGATGCGCTGTTTCTCGTCGCGCATCTGGTCGGCTCGCATGGCGTATGCGGTGTTTTCGACACTGGAGTCATAGGCCGCGCCGCCGTGGTAGCGGCGCAGCAGATTGGCGTCCGCCAGCTGGTTGATATCGCGGCGGATGGTTTGCGGGGTGACGACGAATAGCTGCGCCATTTCCTCGATGCTGACGTAGCCGCGTTCGCGGACCAGTTCGAGGATTTGTTGTTGGCGGGGAGGCAGATTCATTGGGCGTCCTTTGGGCTGCCATACAAAAGTGGCCCATGATGACGCAGGAATCTGCTCCCTGCCAGTTACAACCGGATGTTGGCTTATTCAGCGCCTTCGTGGGGCTCCCAGTCACGGGTGCGGCTGACCGCTTTTTGCCAGCCGGCGTAGAGCTTTTCTTTTTCCTTTTCTTCCAATTGCGGTTCGAATTCGCGCTCGATCACCGCCTTCCCGCGCAACTCGTCCAGGCTGCCCCAGAAACCACACGCCAAGCCAGCCAGGTAGGCCGCGCCGAGTGCAGTGGTTTCGCGCATTTGCGGGCGCTCGACCTGGGTGCCGAGGATGTCGGCCTGGAATTGCATCAGGAAGTTGTTGGCCACCGCGCCGCCGTCCACGCGCAGGGCCTTGAGGCGTTCGCCCGAGTCCTGTTGCATGGCGTCGAGCACGTCACGGGTCTGGTAGGCAATCGACTCCAGGGCCGCACGAATAATGTGATCCACGCGTACGCCACGGGTCAGGCCGAACAGTGCGCCACGGGCATACGGGTCCCAGTACGGCGCGCCCAGGCCGGTGAACGCAGGCACCAGATACACGCCGTTGCTGTCCTTGACCTTGCCGGCGAAGTATTCGGTGTCGTGGGCGTCATTGATGATTTTCAGCTCATCACGCAGCCACTGCACGGTGGAACCGCCGTTGAAGACTGCGCCTTCGAGGGCGTAGGCCACTTCGCCACGCGGACCGCAAGCGATGGTGGTGAGCATGCCGTGCTTGGATTTGACCGCCTTGTCGCCGGTGTTCATCAGCAGGAAGCAACCCGTGCCGTAGGTGTTCTTGGCCTGGCCGGCTTCGACGCACATCTGGCCGAACAGCGCGGCTTGCTGGTCACCGGCGATACCGCCGATGGCGATGCCGCTTTTGGTGCGGCCGTAGATTTCCGACGACGACTTAACTTCGGGCAGCATTTCCCGCGGAATGTCGAGGATCTCCAGCATCTTCGCATCCCACTCCAGGGTGTGGATGTTGAAGAGCATGGTGCGCGAGGCGTTGGTGTAGTCGGTGACGTGGGTCTTGCCGCCGGTAAATTTCCAGATCAGCCAGCTGTCGATGGTACCGAACAACAGTTCGCCGTTGCGCGCGCGCTCGCGGCTGCCTTCGACGTTGTCGAGTATCCACTTGAGCTTGGTGCCGGAGAAGTACGGGTCGGTGACCAGGCCGGTGGTGTCGCTGATGTACTGCTCGTGGCCGTCGCGCTTGAGTTGTTGGCAGATCTCGGTGCTGCGGCGGCATTGCCAGACGATCGCGTTGTAGATCGGGCGACCGGTCACCTTGTCCCACACCACGGTGGTTTCACGCTGGTTGGTGATGCCGATCGCGGCGACCTGATCATGGTGCAGGCCGGCCTGGGCCAGGGCTTCGACCATCACCGCGCTCTGGGTGGCGAAGATTTCCATCGGGTCATGCTCGACCCAGCCCGCTTGCGGGTAGTGCTGGGCGAATTCGCGCTGGGCGGTGCAGACCACGTTGGCGTCACGATCGAAGATGATCGCCCGCGAACTGGTGGTGCCTTGGTCAAGGGCGATGATGTAGTTCTTATTCTGAATGTCGGTCATGTCGAATGCCTTGGAAAATAAGAAGATCGGTAATCAGCCTGGGCCGCAAAAAGGGCAGGTGGGTCCAGGCTGGCGCTATCAGGAAATACGGGTCTTGCCGTTGACAGCCGTGTCAGGTGTTTCTTCAACTGCAGCAGGTGCGGCGCTCGGCAGATGGCGGGCAATCAGCCCGCGATAGGCCGCGGCGCCGAGGCATGCACCCACGATCGGGCCGAAAATCGGCACCAGGAAATAAGGAATGTCGCGGCCGCCGGTGAAGGCTATTTCACCCCAGCCAGCGAAAAAGGTCATCAGCTTGGGCCCCAGATCCCGCGCCGGGTTCATCGCGAAACCGGTCAGTGGGCCCATGGCGCTGCCGATCACCGCAATCAACAGGCCGATCAGCAGTGGGGCCAGCGGGCCGCGTGGCAGGCCGTTGTTGTCATCGGTCAAGGCCATGATCACGCCCATCAGGATCGCGGTAATGACCATTTCCACCAGGAACGCCTGGGCGGTGCTCAGCAGCGCATGGGGGTAGGTGGAGAACACCGAGGCCAATTCCAGGCTGGCTTGTGAGCCGCGCACCATATGGTGGGTTTGTTCGTAATCGAAAAACAGGTTGCTGTAGAGCGTGTACACCAAGGCCGCGGCGCAAAAGGCGCCGGCGATCTGGGCGAGGATGTAGAAGGGCAGTTTGCGCTTTTCGAAATCGGCGAAAATACACAGGGCGATACTTACCGCCGGGTTGAGGTGAGCCCCGGAAATACCGGCGCTCAGGTAGATCGCCATGCTGACGCCGATCCCCCAGATAATGCTGATTTCCCACAAACCAAAGCTGGCACCCGCGACCTTGAGCGCAGCGACACACCCTGTACCGAAGAAGATCAGAAGCGCAGTGCCCAGGAATTCGGCCATGCATTGGCTCGAAAGTGAAGGCTGTTGAAGAGCAGTTGTCATGGAAAACCTCAGTTGTTGTTCTTGTCTGGCGCACGACCTCAACGGGGCGTTGCGCGATTTTCACCGTGGCAAGGATCCCCATCCCGGACACGGCTTACTGCTCGAATGTTGCAGGTCTATTCCTACAGTATTCGGAAACGAAAAAATATAGACAAGAATCACTGCTGTCAAAGGTCGAAAGTGAACCATTGGTCACTTTCAAACTATTGACCTGATGAATGATCACGCTTGTAACGTTGTGTGTGTTTGCCAAAGTGCGCGCAGTAGAGCGTTTTACGTGGGGTTGGCCTAGAATTGGCGATCTGTTTGCCACGCTTGGAGCCAGCATGACCCCTGCATTGGACCTGTTGAAAAAAGTTCGCGCCGAACATCACATCCACAGTTATGAACATGACCCCAAGGCCGCTTCCTATGGCCTGGAAGCCGCGGAAAAGTTGGGACTTGATCCGGCGCAGGTGTTCAAGACCTTGCTGGCCAGCAGCGAGAAGGGTGAATTGTTGGTGGCGGTGGTGCCGGTCGTCGGAAGTCTGGACCTGAAGGCCCTGGCGCAGGCGGCGGGGGTGAAAAAAGTCGAAATGGCCGACCCGGCGGCAGCGCAGCGCTCTACCGGGTACCTGCTGGGGGGGATCAGCCCGTTGGGGCAGAAGAAGCGTTTACGCACGTTTATCGATGAAACGGCGCAGCCGTTTGCGACGATTTTTGTCAGTGCGGGGAGGCGGGGGCTTGAAGTGGAACTGTCGGCGGCGGTGCTGGCGGAGCACACCCAGGCCAAATTTGCGCCGATTGGCCGGGCGTAAACCTACGCTGGGGTGTACCTGGATCAAAATGTGGGAGCGGGCTTGCTCGCGAATGCAGAGTTTCAGTCGATACAGTCATCACTGATAAGCCGCATTCGCGAGCAAGCCCGCTCCCACTTTTTTTGAGCCGGTGTCTTCAGGTGGCCGGGCTGTAGCGTCTTACGCCTGATTCGGATTGGGGAATCTGCGCCGCAACGCTGCCCGAAGCCTGGAACAGCACCAGATGTTCCGCCGCCACCCGAATCCCTACATCCGCGCCGATCTGATGGTCCGCATGGCTCGGGAAGATCGACTCCAGCTGCGCGCCCGTCGGCAGTTGCAGTCGGTACAAGGTCGACGCACCGAGGAACGTCTTGCCGACGATGCGCGCTTTCAACGCGCTGTCCGGCGCATACACGAGGTCATCCGGACGCAGCAGAACATCCACCGCGCCACCCGTTGGCCAGGTGTAGGCGCGATTGCCGCGCAGTTCACCCAGTTCGGTGCTGACCGACTCCGGCGTGCTCAATTGGCCGCGGATAAAATACCCCTGGCCGATAAAACTGGCGACGTACGGGGTCTGCGGCTCGTGATAGAGGTTGTAGGGGGTGTCCCATTGCTCCAGGCGGCCTTCCTTGAATACACCGACCTGGTCGCTCACGGCGAACGCTTCTTCCTGGTCGTGGGTGACCAGAATCGCACTGGTGCCCCGGGCCTTGAGGATGTCACGCACCTCATGGCTGAGCTTGCGCCGCAGTTCGCCGTCGAGGTTGGAGAAGGGTTCGTCGAGCAGCAGCAGTTGCGGCTCCGGCGCCAGTGCGCGGGCGAGGGCAACGCGTTGCTGCTGGCCGCCGGACAGCTCGTGGGGGAAGCGTTTGCCGAGGTTCTTCAGGTTGACCAGTTCCAGCAGTTCGGCGACCACGTGGTCTTTTTTCGGATGCTTGCGGATGCCGAACGCGATGTTGTCCGCCACGCTGAGGTGGGGAAACAGTGCGTAGTCCTGGAACACCATGCCGATACGACGTTTCTCCGGCGCCAGGGTGAAACCGGCGCTGGAGATCACTTCGCCGGCCAGGCTGATTTCACCTTCGTGCACCGGCTCGAAACCGGCTATCGCCCGCAGGGTAGTGGTTTTGCCGCAGCCCGAGGAGCCCAGCAGGCAGCCGATGTCACCGGCATTGAGGTGCAGGTTGAGGTTCTGCACCACCCGTTGATCTTGATAGCCGCATGCCAGATTGCGCAGGTTCAGCAGGAGTGGATGGCTCATGCGTGATGGTACGAAGGCGGGACGAGGAATTCGAGCAGGGCTTTCTGCGCGTGCAGGCGGTTTTCGGCCTGGTCCCAGGCGACGGAGCGCGAATCGTCAAGCAGGTCGAGGCTGATTTCTTCGCCACGGTGGGCCGGCAGGCAGTGCATGAACAACACGTCCGGCGCGGCCAGGTCGAGCAGGGCACGGGTGACCTGGAACGGCGCGAACAGCGCGAGGCGCTTGGCGGTTTCGTCTTCCTGGCCCATGGAGGTCCAGACGTCGGTGCTGACCAGGTGAGCGCCGATCACGGCATCCCGTGGGTCACGAACGACGGTGACGCGCTCACCTGCCTGTGCGAGGAAACGTGCGTCAGGCTCGTACCCTTCCGGGCAGGCAACGCGCAGTTGGAAGTCGAACTGGATCGCCGCTTCTATATAGCTGTTGCACATGTTGTTGCCGTCGCCGATCCAGGCCACGGTCTTGCCCTGGATCGAACCGCGATGCTCAAGGAAGGTTTGCATGTCGGCCAGCAACTGGCACGGGTGCAGGTCGTCGGACAGGCCGTTGATCACGGGCACGCGGGAGTTGGCGGCAAATTCTGTGAGGGTGCTATGGGCGAAGGTACGGATCATCACCGCATCAAGCATGCGCGACATGACGATCGCGCAATCGCTGATCGGCTCGCCACGGCCCAGTTGGGTGTCGCGCGGTGACAGGAAGATGGCTTGGCCACCCAGCTGGATCATGCCGGCTTCGAAGGACAGGCGGGTGCGGGTCGACGATTTCTCGAAGATCATCCCGAGGACGCGGTTTTTCAAAGGCTCGAACAGTACGCCGCGGTTACGCAGGTCTTTAAGCTCAATGCCTCGACGGATCACGCTGACCAGCTCTTCGGGCGTGCAATCCATCAGAGAGAGAAAGTGCCTTGCGCTCATCATTAACTACCTTTTTGCAACAGACCGCAGATACTCAAAGCCTTGTTTATTGTGACAACGGGCGAGACCTGCGGCGAAAGCCGCACGGGGCGACGAAATAGGGGAAGGCGCGATATTGACATTAAATGTCGCGTCTTACCAATAGGGCTACGTTTTTAGGGGTG
The DNA here is from genome assembly GCF_057835125.1 of Pseudomonas sp. GL_117. Lineage (NCBI taxonomy): Bacteria > Pseudomonadati > Pseudomonadota > Gammaproteobacteria > Pseudomonadales > Pseudomonadaceae > Pseudomonas > Pseudomonas sp. GL_117. The sequence continues at coordinate 1,318,526 of NZ_CM174418.1, forward strand.
TTCAAGAAGGGCGCGAGAGCGCTTTTGAAGACGAATTCCATACGGCAGCGGGCCATTTGTACACTGGCGTCGCAACCTTTTGCAATGCGCGGCGGCGGGCTTGGGCCCGGTTGCGTCGGTTTCAGCGATGCTTTGCGGGCTTCTGAAACATTTGCTCACTCTTAGCCATGGCCGGGCCTGATGCCCGTCGATTCACACCGCGAACGTTGGTGGCGCCCCTGCAGGTGGCGGCTCATAGTTGAGTCAAAGCCCCTATAAAGAGACTGGCCATGACCAAGACTCTCCACCACCGTGCCTGCCATCTGTGTGAAGCCATCTGCGGCCTGACCCTGGAAACCACCGAGGCCGACGACGGCAGCCTGGCGATCACCTCGATCAAGGGTGATGCGCTGGATACGTTCAGCCGCGGGCATATCTGCCCCAAGGCGGTGGCACTGCAGGACATCCAGAATGACCCGGACCGCCTGCACCAGCCTATGTTGCGGGTGGGCAGCGAATGGCAGCCAATCCCGTGGGAAGACGCCTTCGCCCTTGTAGCCGAGCGCCTGGCGGGTATCCAGGCCCGGCACGGCCAGAATGCGGTGGCGGTGTACCAGGGCAACCCCAGCGTGCATAACTATGGGCTGATGACCCATAGCAACTACTTCCTGGGCCAGTTGAAGACGCGCAACCGCTTCTCGGCGACCTCGGTGGACCAGTTGCCTCACCACCTCACCAGTCACCTGATGTACGGTCATGGCCTGTTGCTGCCAATTCCGGACATCGATCACACCGATTTCATGCTGATCCTCGGCGGCAACCCATTGGCATCCAACGGCAGCATCATGACCGTGCCCGATGTGGAGAAGCGCCTCAAGGCCATCCAGGCCCGTGGCGGCAAAGTGGTGGTGGTCGACCCACGGCGCAGTGAGACAGCGGCGATGGCCGATCAGCACCTGTTCGTGCGCCCCGGCGGGGATGCGGCGTTGTTGTTTGGGGTGCTCAACACCTTGTTCAGTGAAAACCTGACTCGCGACAGTCACCTGCCGGTCGCTGGCCTGGACGATGTGCGCCAGGCAATCGTCGGGTTCACCGCCGAGGCCATGAGTCGCCAATGTGCAGTGCCGGCCGCGCAGATTCGCCAGCTCGCGCGGGACTTTGCGGCGGCGGACAAGGCGGTGTGTTACGGGCGCATGGGCGTCTCCACCCAGGCGTTCGGCACCTTGTGTCATTGGCTGGTGCAACTGATCAACCTGGTCACTGGCAACCTGGACCGTGCCGGTGGCGCCGTGTGCACCACGCCGGCGGTGGATCTGGTGGCGTCGACAGGCGGTGGGCATTTCAATCGCTGGCAGAGCCGGGTGTCCGGGCGTCCGGAATATGGCGGCGAGTTGCCGGTGTCGGCCCTGGCTGAAGAAATGCTTACCGAGGGCGAAGGGCAAATCCGCGCATTGGTCACGGTGGCCGGCAATCCGGTGTTGTCGACACCCAACGGCCGCCAGTTGGAACAGGCGCTGGATGGGCTGGAGTTCATGGTCAGCATCGATCTCTATATCAACGAGACCACGCGATATGCCGACTTGATCCTGCCGTCTACATCGGCACTGGAGAACGATCACTACGACACCACCTTCAATATGTTCGCGGTGCGTAACGTCACCCGCTTCAACCGTGCGATCTTGCCCAAGCCGGCGGGGGCGCTGCATGACTGGGAGATCTTCGTAGGCCTGGCAGAGGCGTTTGCCGCGCAGACCGGTGCAGTGCTGAAGCCGACCATGGCGCCGGCGCAGATGATCGATTTCGGGTTGCGTGCCGGGGTTTACGGTGATGCGTCGAGCCACAAGTTGTCGGTGGCGATGCTGGCGGAACATCCCCATGGCGTCGACTTGGGGCCGCTCAAGGCCAATCTGGTTGCGCGCTTGAAAACGGCGGATGGCAAAGTGCAGGCGGCACCGGCGGTGATCCTTGCCGATCTGGCGCGCTTTGCCGCGCAGCCGCTGCCTGTGGCGGATGAGTTGTTGTTGATCGGTCGTCGCCACGTGCGCAGCAACAACTCCTGGATGCATAACTATCACCGCTTGGTGAAGGGCAAGCCCCGTCATCAGTTGTTGATGCACCCGGACGATCTGGCCAGTCGGCAATTGAGCGATGGCCAGCGCGTGCGAGTGAGTTCGCGCATCGGCATGATCGAAGTGGAAGTACTGGCCAGCCTGGATATGATGCCCGGTGTAGTCAGCCTGCCCCACGGTTGGGGCCATGGCCGTCCGGGTGTGCAGATGAGCATTGCAAGTGGGCAGCCGGGGGCGAGTGCGAACGACTTGACCGACGAGCGGCAATTGGACGAGTTGTCGGGCAACGCTGCGCTCAACGGCGTTCCGGTTCAGGTCGCAGCCGCCTGAGCACCGCGCTGGAATTTTGCGTTACAATGCGCCACCGTGCCGACCTGTGAGTCGCAAAGTTCCAGCCGAGGTGTTCCATGGATATCATCGAAACGATCAAAGAGCAGATTGCCAACAACACCATTCTGCTTTACATGAAGGGCGCGCCAAACGCTCCTCAGTGCGGTTTCTCCGCGAAGGCTTCCCAGGCGATCATGGCGTGCGGCGAGAAATTCGCTTACGTGGACATCCTGCAGAACCCTGAAATCCGTGCCAACCTGCCCAAGTACGCCAACTGGCCTACGTTCCCACAACTGTGGGTTGCCGGTGAATTGGTCGGCGGTAGCGACATCATCGTTGAGATGGCGGCTGATGGTTCGCTGCAAGCGCTGATCAAGGAAGCGGCGGCAAACGCGGCGGCCAAGACTGACGCTTGATTCGCTTGCAATGAAAAGCCCCGCTTCTCGTGAGAGAGCGGGGCTTTTTTATACCTGCGTACCGGGGGCTTATTCGCCCATCTGCGATTGCAGGTAGTTTTCCAGGCTGACTTTGTCGATCAGGCCCAGTTGGGTTTCCAGCCAGTCGATGTGTTCTTCCTGGTCTTCCAGAATATCTTCCAGCAGCTCACGGCTGCCGAAGTCGCCTTTGGTTTCGCAGTGAGCGATGGCGGCCTTGAGGTCGCTGTGGCTCTTTTGCTCGAATTTCAGGTCGCTGTTGATCATTTCCTGGGTGTGCTCGCCGATGCTCAGCTTGCCCAGGTCCTGCACGTTCGGCAGGCCTTCGAGGAACAGGATGCGCTTGATCAGCGCGTCGGCGTCCTTCATGGCTTTGATCGATTCTTTGTATTCACGCTTGCCCAGCTTTTCCAGGCCCCAATCGTCAAACATGCGTGCATGCAGGAAGTACTGATTGATCGCGACCAGTTCATTGGCAAGGATTTTGTTGAGTTGCTGGATGACTGAGATGTCGCCTTTCATGACTGGGGTCCTGCCCTGTAATAGCTGTATATAGGGCGGAGTTTGAGCGGCGAAAACCTTAGTGTCAAACCTAAGTTATTGAATAATAAATGAAAATTAATCGGAATAAGAATGTTTGTGTTCCGCGTCTTAGCGCTAACTTATTGAATTGCGGGCATAAAAAAACCGGACACTAAGTCCGGTTCTTTAAAACACGCCGATTTAAGCGTGTGTAAATTCTGCTGAATAGGGGAGCGCGGCCTGGGCTGTCTGCAGCTGCGTCAGGGTTTCCCGTACCACTTGCTTGGCCAGGCAAGCACATTTACCGCACTGGCTGGCAACGCCGGTGGTTTCACGCACTTCCTTGTAGCTGCAGCAACCTTCGTAGATTGCTTCGCGGATTTGTCCGTCGGTGACGCCAGTACAGAGGCACACATACATAAGGGAGAACCGTCGCGGGTTTAAGGCTTGAGTGCGATGGATCTTAATGTTAACGAGAATGATTGTCAAAGTAGATTCGTAGGGTATTTGCGCGTATTGCCCCTGCGCTGACGAACGGTTTTTTCAGTGTATGATGGTCGGTCTTCACGAAGCGTGACTGCGTCACAGGGTTGTCGCCTACAGGCGCCAGACTGGGCCGGTCCTTTTACTTCAATCGTCACCCTCACATCAGGAGATACCCAATGAGCGTACTCGTCGGCAAACAAGCCCCGGATTTCGATGTACCTGCCGTCCTCGGCAATGGCGAAATCGTAGACAGTTTCAAACTGTCTGAAGCCATCAAAGGCAAATACGGCCTGGTGTTCTTCTACCCGCTGGACTTCACCTTCGTCTGCCCGTCGGAGCTGATCGCTCTGGACCACCGCATGGACGATTTCAAGGCGCGTAACGTTGAAGTGGTTGCCGTTTCCATCGACTCCCATTTCACCCACAACGCCTGGCGCAACACTGCCATCAATGATGGCGGCATCGGCAAAGTCAAATACACCATGGCTGCCGACATGAAGCACGACATCGCCAAGGCCTACGACGTTGAGTCCGAAGGCGGCGTGGCTTTCCGTGGCGCGTTCCTGATCGATGACAAGGGCGTTGTGCGCTCCCAGATCATCAACGACCTGCCGCTGGGCCGTAACATGGAAGAGCTGATCCGCCTGGTCGACGCCCTGCAATTCCACGAAGAGCACGGCGAAGTCTGCCCTGCCAACTGGAAAAAAGGCGACAAAGGCATGAACGCTTCGCCAGAAGGCGTTGCGGCTTACCTGACCGAGAACGCTGGCAAGCTGTAAGCCAGATTTGAGGTACAAAAAAACGGCCTGAGAAGGCCGTTTTTTTATGGGCGGAAAATGCCTGTAGTGAGCGGGCTTGCCCCGCGCTGGGGGGCGAAGCCGCCCTAAACCCAGGCACCTCGGTGTATCAGTAAAATGGAGGCGGTTGGATTTGGGGCGGCTTCGCCCCCCAGCGCGGGGCAAGCCCGCTCACTACGACAGCGCTGTTAGTCGTTGAAGTCTTCCCAGCCGCCCATCTGCTTCCAGCGATTGACGATGCCGCAGAACAGGTCGGCGGTCTTCTCGGTGTCATAGCGCGCCGAGTGGGCTTCGCGACCGTCAAAGTCGATACCGGCTGCCTGACAGGCTTTGGCCAGTACGGTCTGGCCGTAAGCCAGGCCCGCGAGGGTAGCGGTGTCGAAGCTGGAGAACGGGTGGAACGGGTTGCGCTTCATGTCCAACCGCGCCACGGCGGCGTTCAGGAAACCCAGGTCGAAGCTGCTGTTGTGGCCGACCAGGATCGCGCGTTTGCAGCCATTGGCCTTCAACGCCTTGCGCACGCCACGGAAGATGTCGGTCAGTGCCGCTTCTTCACTCACGGCCATGCGCAGCGGGTGATCGAGCTTGATCCCGGTAAATTCCAGGGCCGCCGCCTCGATGTTGGCGCCTTCGAACGGCTCGACGCGGAAGAAGTGGGTGTGTTCCGGGAACACGAAACCCTGTTCATCCATGCCGATGGTGGTGGCTGCGATTTCCAGCAAGGCGTCGGTGGCGCAATTGAAACCACCGGTTTCTACGTCGATGACAACCGGCAGATAGCCGCGGAACCGCTCGGCCATCGGGTGGCGTGAACCGCCACCGCTGTGCTCGTGTTCGTCGTCGTAATGGTCTTCACTCACTTGCTTTCCTCCAGCAGGCGCCAGCGCAGTGTTTCACCGGCGCGCAGCGGGATAACAGTCAGCTCGCCAAACGGCAGGCTGGCAGGGGCGGTCCAGTCTTCACGGACCAGGGTGATGCGGTCGGTATTCGCCGGCAGGCCGTAGAAACGCGGGCCGTTGAGGCTGGCGAAACCTTCGAGCTTGTCCAGGGCATTGCGTTGTTCGAACGCTTCGGCGTACAGCTCGATCGCCGCATAGGCCGTGTAGCAACCGGCACAGCCGCACGCGGCTTCCTTGGCATGCTGGGCATGTGGAGCGGAGTCGGTGCCGAGGAAGAACTTCGGATTGCCACTGGTGGCGGCATCCAGCAGTGCCACTTGATGGGTGTTGCGCTTGAGGATCGGCAGGCAATAGAAATGCGGCCGAATCCCGCCCACCAGCATGTGGTTGCGGTTGTACAGCAGATGGTGAGCAGTGATGGTCGCGCCGACGTTGGCCGAGGCCTCGGTGACGAACTGCACGGCATCGGCGGTGGTGATGTGTTCGAACACTACCTTGAGGGTCGGGAACAGTTCGACCACGCGACGCATGTGCTCGTCGATGAAGATCTTCTCGCGATCGAACACGTCCACGTCGCCACGGGTGACTTCACCGTGGATCAACAGCGGCATGCCGACTTCGGCCATGGCTTCGATGGCCGGCAGGATCTTGTCGATACTTGTCACACCGGAATCGGAGTTGGTGGTCGCGCCAGCCGGGTACAGCTTGGCGGCGTGCACGTAGCCGCTGGCCTTGGCCTCGCGAATCTCGTCGGGCTGGGTGCGGTCGGTGAGGTAGAGCACCATCAGCGGTTCGAAGCGGCTGCCGGCCGGGCGCGCAGCGAGGATACGCTGGCGATAGGCGTCGGCTTCAGCGGCGTTACGCACCGGAGGTACCAGGTTAGGCATGATGATGGCACGGCCAAACGTGCGCGCAACATCGGCCACGGTTTGGGGCAACGCAGCACCATCGCGAAGATGAATATGCCAGTCGTCGGGACGCAGCAGGGTCAGGCGGTCGGACATTGGGGATTCCAGGCGGGTCAATCTGGTGGGAATGCTACCGGAAAAGACTCTTGCAGGCACTCGCTATCAAGTTTTACAGGATGCATCCGATAGCCTTTCGTATGCCTTATCGATGTATGACGCTTTGAAGTGTTGTAGAAACCAGTGGAGCCTCCCGTGCGCCAGCATTATCTAGCCCTGCTCAGTGTGTTCGCCAGCCTGCCTGCGATGGCCCTCACGTTCCAGACACGTCTGGAGAATATTGAGTGGAAGGTAGAGGGCGACAAGTTTGAGTGCCGTCTGAGCCAACCGATCACCGATTTTGGTTCGGGTGAGTTCGTGCGCCGGGCCGGCGAGCAGGCGACGTTTCGTCTGAAAGCCTTTAATGGTTCGCTGGGCGCAGGTTCGGCCACCTTGCTGGCCGCTGCCGCACCTTGGCAGCCCGGACGCGGCGACATCAATCTGGGAGCCGTGCGTGCCGGCAGTGGCGAAGTGCTGTTCAACAGCTCCCAGGCCCAGGCCGGGCGCCTGTTCAATGGTTTGCTCGAGGGGCGTTCGCCGACCGTACGGCATTACGGGCGTGAGGGTGGCTACTCGGAAATCCGCCTGTTGCCGGTGAAATTCAACAAGGCCTACAGCGACTATCAACTGTGCACCGCCAAGCTGCTGCCGATGAATTACGATCAGGTCAAGCAGACCGAAGTCGGCTTTCCGGGCGGTGGCATCGAGCTGGATGCGGCGGCCAAGCAGAAGCTGGCGGTGATTCTTGAATTCATGAAGGCAGACCCGACCGTCAACCACATCGAGTTGAACGGCCACTCGGACAACAGCGGCAACCGCCTGACCAATCGTGATGTTTCACGGCGTCGTGCATTGGCGGTGATGGACTACTTCAAGGCCAATGGCATCGAGGAGTCGCAGATTACCCTGCGCTTCCACGGCGAAAGCTACCCGCTGGCGCCCAACACCAATGCTGCCAACCGCGCACGCAACCGCCGCGTCAATATTCAGCTGGAGCGGGTCGCAACTCCCGAGAAACCGGCACCCCAGGCTGCGGTCCGGAGTAATCCCGCAGCCACCTCATAAGGTGCGACCACCGGTCGCCCTCTCGACATAATCTGTCGCTTTATCTTCATTTGCTGTCGCGCCCCTGTAATTTCACGGTTTTGATCGGTAGAATCGTCGCCTTTCCGTACAACCCCGTGGAGTGATGGCATGGCCGACGTAAACAAGGTCGTTCTCGCGTATTCCGGCGGCCTGGACACTTCGGTGATCCTCAAGTGGCTGCAGGATACTTATAACTGTGAAGTGGTGACCTTCACCGCTGACCTGGGTCAGGGCGAAGAGGTCGAACCTGCACGTGCCAAGGCGCAAGCCATGGGCGTGAAAGAGATCTACATTGACGACCTGCGCGAAGAATTCGTCCGCGATTTCGTTTTCCCGATGTTTCGCGCCAACACCGTCTATGAAGGCGAGTACCTGCTGGGTACTTCCATCGCACGTCCGCTGATCGCCAAACGCCTGATCGAAATCGCCAACGAAACCGGCGCCGACGCCATTTCCCATGGCGCGACCGGCAAGGGCAACGACCAAGTGCGTTTCGAACTGGGCGCCTACGCGCTCAAGCCGGGCGTCAAAGTGATTGCCCCTTGGCGTGAATGGGACCTGCTGTCCCGTGAAAAGCTGATGGATTACGCTGAAAAGCACGCAATCCCGATCGAGCGCCACGGCAAGAAGAAGTCCCCGTACTCGATGGACGCCAACTTGCTGCACATCTCCTATGAAGGCGGCGTGCTGGAAGACACCTGGACCGAGCACGAAGAAGACATGTGGAAATGGACCGTCTCCCCGGAGAACGCGCCAGACAAGCCACAGTACCTGGAACTGACCTACCGCAACGGCGACATCGTCGCGCTGGACGGCGTCGAAATGACTCCGGCTACCGTGCTGGCGACCCTGAACCGTATCGGTGGCGAACACGGTATCGGCCGCCTCGACATCGTCGAGAACCGTTACGTGGGCATGAAGTCCCGTGGCTGCTACGAAACTCCGGGCGGCACCATCATGCTGCGCGCTCACCGCGCCATCGAGTCCATCACCCTGGACCGTGAAGTGGCTCACCTCAAAGACGAGCTGATGCCTAAGTACGCCAGCCTGATCTACACCGGCTACTGGTGGAGCCCTGAGCGTCTGATGCTGCAACAGATGATCGACGCTTCCCAGGTCCACGTGAACGGCGTTGTGCGCCTGAAGCTGTACAAAGGTAACGTGATCGTCACCGGGCGTAAATCCGATGAGTCGCTGTTCGACGCCAACATCGCCACCTTCGAAGAAGACGGCGGCGCCTACAACCAGGCGGACGCAGCGGGCTTTATCAAGTTGAACGCACTGCGCATGCGCATTGCGGCCAACAAAGGTCGCAAGTTGTTCTGAGTGTTCAAGACACTCTAAGGAAAGCCCCTTGTTGAAGGGGCTTTTTTTTGCCCGATGAAAAGCCAGGCAGCCTTGATTCGATCTTTTGTTTATCGATGTTTAAACTTTGTTGAAGTTAAGGCGACAGGAAATTTGTCTGCCGGGCCAACTGCACTTGATGGCTTGTTTGCGAGGTGAAATGAATTAATTACACCCGGCAAGGAACTATGTCTTACAGATAAATCACACAAGTAAGCACAATTTAATTGTTGTGCGCTGAATGCTCTGTAGGAAATATGGGTGTAAATGAATATGTTTAATGGAACTAAAAAGGTGGTGGTTTTCTTGGCATCTCAAGGGGGCGATGGCCACAAGCAAGGGATATTTCCTGAAAGTCGTGTGCGCTACTTTCGCCGTCCATCCCATATCCGAGGGATAATTTATTCAAAATATGTGTGGGACCGGAAAGATCTGAAAGGCCTCATACAACTCGCTACGGTCGACTTTGCGTTTTTTTGTAGGTCAATTCCTATTGCGTTGTGGGTTGGGTCTCTGCTTGCTGTTGCGCGGGGGGGAATACTATGCCAACTAGGAAACGACTAGGCTATTGTGCTTGCTCTGAATAATTCGAACAGCGAAATTGGACTTTCTTATGAATAAAGTGCTGATCGTGGATGATCATCTTATCCGTTCGTCTGAGAAGTGCTATTTTTAGGTTGTAGGGAACGGCAATCGAGCTACGCTGTTATTTTCTACCTAAGCGATGAAAAAAATGTCTTCTTATCAGTTGGTTTACACGGATCCAAACTTTCTCGTAGAAAACAATTACGGTAAGGTTGCTCACGTTCCATGTATCTTTGATGCAAGGCCTGGATTTCATCGTTTGGGAAGTGAATATCTCATCGACCGGGCTTTGGGTAGGTGGTCGCCAACGAGGGTTGAAACACGGAACTTTGTCAGACCACCTTCTTCCAAAAGCATAAAAAATTATGGCAGTTGGCTGTGCAATTTCCTGGAATGGTGCGGCTGCAGATTGATTGATCCGCTAAATATTGATGTTGTAGAAGATCTAATAGGTAAGTATCAACGCGAGATGATTGAGGGTGTCTGGTCGCGAGATAATCGAAGTCTGAGTGAGAAGACGATCAATGTAAGAGTTGATTCGGCATTGGGTTTCCTGGCGTGGGCAGAGTTTCGAGGGTACAGAATCCGGAAACAGAATGCTCAATACACTATATATGATGATAAATCTTTAGTTGCTGATAATCGTCGTGCACGCGCAAAAACCTCTTCGGGTACACGGTTGAGAGAAAGCAACAGCTTTATTGTACTGCCTGATACACAAGCGTTGATAAGTTGGCGTGCAAGGGTCGGCTCAAGGCCAGTTAGAGGCAATACTGAAGTTTTAATAGTTGACCTAATTATGGAGTCCGCTATCAGGATCACCGAAGCATCTTGTTGGCGTGTTGATACATTGCCGTTGGCCATGGATGATTGGGATATTATTAATCCTGCAATGCCTGATAGATTAAAGTTGGTTTCGCTGAAGATGTGCTACGGTACCAAAGGGCCCGATTACGGATATTCTCATGGTGACAAGATAGGGCCAGAAGGCCGTATACGTATCTCTTACGAACTTGCACTTAGGATCCATTACTATCGAAAAAACGATCGCCCTCATGCTTTAGGGATTGCTATAAAATCCGCGGTTACCTTGAAAGCTCAGCGGAGGATACGTGACGAATCTGTACAATTGTTTTTGAATCCAGTATCAGGGCTTAGATACACCGCCGATCAGATTTATGAAGTCTGGAGGTTAGCGACTCCTCCCAAAGGATGGAGCCCTCACAAAGCGAGAGATTATTGGGCATGCTCTCTATTGTGGGAGCGAATGGATGAGCAAAGGAGAGTGCTGGTTAAATTTGCAGGAACCGAGTTTGAAAGCGAACTGCTGATTTCACTTAGAACTAATGCCGAAACCTGTATTTTGTTAGAAATACTTCCACAGCTGCGGCATAAATCAAAAGAGACCACCCTTATCTATCTAAAGTGGTTTACTGACAACTCGTCGTTCGCATTAAATTTTCATTTGAAGTGGACTGAAGAGCTTTGCAGTGACTCGGACAAGAACTGTGATTAGGTTCTATAATAAGAATCACGCCGCGGCGGATGGTTCCCTTATTCCGGCTTTACTGGTTCCCGAAAAAATAACCCCTGAGAGTTTGCTGGTTTTCTGGACCCATCACCCCGTTAAACCCACGCTGGTTGATCTACGAATTTTTGATACGGGCAATCTCGATTCGGATACCCGCTGCAAGCATAGATTTTCGGGCCGGCCAACGTTGATACGTCAAATCGCCCCATTTTTTAAATTAATATCCCGTTATTATTCTAAATCTACTTTGAATACAGTTAGGTATTCAATGCGTAGCTGGTTTTCCTTAATGGATGATGTTGAAAAGGAAGCCGCTCTTCTAGGTGTGGATTTCGCAAAAATTGAAGATGTGTGTGATCTTAGTTTTATTCACTATCAAGAGGCGTGCAAAAAAAATATTAAAGGCGACAGGTTTCGTTTTTTTTTAATTATCGTCAATACGATACGACAGGATCGTGGACTCCCAAAGCTCTATTGGGCGGTAGGTGAAAAAAAACCTGTGGCGCGTTACCTACCTCACGCACGGCCAGTGCTTTTGTTAAGAGGTATATTGAAAGAAAACTGGGAGCTGACCCGTAAACGTTGGATGAAATTAGATATCATGAGAACGGATGGCTTTGAACCGTCGACAGTTTTTGAATCAAAATTGTGTCGTGAGTGGGAGTTTTTAAAAGCCGCTCAGATACGATGTTCTCAAGTTTTTCCAAGCGGCGATCAATTAAGAGATGGATCGAACCCAAAAGACTTTACTGCTCGGACCGGCTTTCGTCTCTATGAAATGTGGGTAAATCAGTTTGAAAACGGAACGGATATCAACTCAGCGTTTCATATGTGTCTTGCTGTGACTGCATGGAACCCGGCAGTGCTGTTATCACTTGATGCTTCGTGCTCTGAAGAGTGGCTGCACGACCATCCGAGCGATCAGACTTGTTTTGTTCTAATAGGAACAAAAGCGAGGGCTGGAGGAAACGCGCAACCTATTGTCGGGCTGTGGAAAACCAAGTTTGGCGCAGGCTCTATAATTAGGATTGTATTAGAGCGTACTAATTACCTTCGTAGACAATTGATTCACGATTTGGCGGAAGAAAACGCTAAATTAGATAAATTGATTTCATTGCAAGCACCACATCTGGATATATTGAAGCAATACGAGAAGGTAGTGCAGCTTCAAGAGGGAACAAAAAGCGTGTGGTTATACGTTGCTAGAAAAGGCGGTATCAGCTGGATCAATGAGTCGAAGGGGGCGAAGGTTGGGCATGTCACATACCTGACTACAGTGCTACATGAAACCAACCAGAGACTACGGCACGCTGGCCAAGAAGTCATAGAAAACTTCACCCCTTCAGACTTTAGAGATGCGTTTGCTGAGTATGTCTGGCGTCATAGTGGAGGAAATGTGGTAGCCGTAATGCGCGCACTAACGCATTCGAGAGTATCTACCACTCAGAAATATCTTGATAACAACCTTTTTAATGCTGAGAGGGATGGGCAATTTTTAAGCTTTGTTGGAAATCTTTTTTTGCTTATAAAAGAAGGTAATGTGCAGCCTTCCTTACTTGCTTACATGCAGAAAATCGGCAATGTCTCGGCACAGCAAAAGGATCAATTGGATTTATATCGACAGATCCTGCAGAGCAGGATCGGAGTAGGGTGCAGCAACCCTCTAAATCCGCCAGAGCGCCTACAATCCAAAAAAGGGGGGTTTTGTAGCGCTCATCGGTGCTTAGTATGTCCTGAAAATGCCGTAATTCTTAGAGAGTCGCTTGATGGCATATCGATGCGTGTCGAGGAGTTGATAGAGATAAAATTTCAAATACCAATTGAGGCGTGGATGTCTTCAGATTTTCAAATAGAACTTCAAAATGGAATATATGCGCTTGGTAATTTTGATCGTAAGCAAGTGGATCAATCTCGCAATCTATGGCGATCTAAAATATCCTCTGGCTCGCATCATGTTCCTGGGTTGACTATCAATCGGCGGAGAGACAAAAGTGAGATTAACCGCTAAGAGAGATTGGCCGCTTGATGTCATTAATCACGGTGCTTGGACCGGCTCTGGCATAGTGCTGGAGCGAATACAACATATGCACACTGAAGAAATAGCCGAATTCCAAGCCATGATTGGCCATGGTCATAGCTACGGTCGTTGGGAGACGCCTAAAGAAATGATTGGGCGTACTCTCACCCCTGCGAAAGCTACGATAATACTTAGGGATAGAGTGATACAGCATCTTCCAGAAAGCTATCAGCCCACGCCTGCTCTTATATCGTTGCTGGATGAGGCGGAAATGTGGCTGGCGCGTTATGCTCTTTTGATCAGGCTTGGGCCCAGTTCGTCTAGGCGTACTAATGGCTATTTTTTAGATCCTACAACTATAGCTAATATACTATATGCATCTATTCCGAAAATACTAGCGGCTGGTATTGTAAATAGATATGAAAACGCAGATTTGTTGGGGTTGGTGTCATGCCTCACCAGCTCCCAGATAGATGGATATATGAAGGGGGCGCAACTACATCGGCTAGAAGTCAGAAGAATGCATAAGCTCGTAGAGCTTGGGTTATGGAATGACGGTCCTAGTGCACAGTTTTATTCCGGAACGTTGGATCCGGCGGGGGGGCGTACGGAGATCTGCCCCGAGGACAGAAAAAATCCCTGGCAACCTTTGCCCGATAGCTATCTTTCGTCCATGGGGCAAAAAGTTATTTCACTGGCTGAGCTCGTCGGTCCCAAGGTGATCACTATATTGTCGGAAGTATCTAAATGCCCACAAGACTCTTTCGCTGAGTCCGTGCGGAAGGTCTTAGATGGCTATGATTGGGGTGAGTGTACTACAGATTTAGAACCTATTATTAACCTTGGGTCTGTTTATAATAACTCAAAAAACAACGAGACTATATGGCCTCCAAGAGATTTTAGCGAGCTAAAAGTTCTTTGTGGTGCCCTCCAGTCGGCACATCTCTGGCTTTTATTTATAGCAATGGGGGGGCGGTGTCAGGAAGTGTTGTCTGTACGTCGGGATGCAATTGTAGAAACGAGCGGTGGTACTTATCGAGTGAAAGGTCGAACTTTTAAATTCGTTTTGTCGCATTTCGGTGAGGAGCGAATTTGGAATATTCCACCTAGCATCGCGGTATTTCTTGTGCAACAGTCAGATTTGGTTGCAGCAATTTCGAAAGCTTACGTCGCTCGCCAAAGTATTGTGCCGGCTAGTTTAGATTATCTATTTGTGAAACTTACTGATAAAGGGCAAGGAGAATGGTTTTATCCGCTCGTTGATGCAAATCATGCGCTTATCAGCTTGGCAAAACGACTTGGATTTAGTCCGAATCCAGGCGGGCATCGGATTCATACTCATCGATTTAGAAAAACTGTTGCGAGGCTAGCCGCACTTGCTATTACAGAAAGCCCTATGGTTCTCAAAAATATATTCGGACATCAGAACATAGAGCAAACGTTGAGCTATATGCTCAGTGATAAGTCGTTGCAGGCCGATATTGCCTTAGTCGCGCGAGAATTGAGGATTTTAAGGTGCAGTAACATTTTAGAGGTCGTTCGTGATGCTAACGAATGCAGAGACGGAACCTACGCCGGCTATGGCGGTGGAGCGATGCCATCAGTTATGGCGGCGATTAGAGCTAAAAATAGGGAAGTTTCGTCGGCCGGTGAACAATGGAATGATAAGACCACTTTAGAGTTGGCCACGCTTCTTAGCCTCAATGGTGAGGGGTATCGGATAATACGTCCCGGAGTTATCTGCATCAAACCTGGGAAGTCATTTACACCTTGTAATTGTGGTAGTGATTGTGTGAGTCGAATTGAAGATAGGTTGGCACGGCGAGATGTTGAGTTAGTTTTTTCTGCTCTTTTGGCGCAGGGCTCAGACGCCCATGCGTCGGGAAATTTACTTTTGCTGTCCAATATTCTTGACCAATGTTCCAACGAGCTTTCAAGATTTGAAGGTATTGAGATTTCTGAATCTGATCTTTTTGAGTATAGACGGTTGATCACTTCTCTGGAGTTGGCATGTGAGTAACTATAAGGATGCGGCCGTGAAGAATGGGGCTCTACGTACTCTGGGTGTCAGGACAAGAATTCTGGCCGCCATGGTAGAAATTGAGCAAGAAATACAGGCTTCTGGCGGTTTTTATTTAGCTAATAATGGACGGCTTAGTAAAAGCGAGTTGTGCCGCCGTGCAGGGTTGGGGAAAACTACAATTTTTGCTGTACAGCATTCTATACTGAGCGATTCGATAGATGAATGGTTGGAAAAATTAAATAATATTTCAAAGCGGAGCTCCAGTCGTCGTAATGCGTCTGAGTTAGCGTCTGCATGGAAGAGCAGGTATTTGGCACTTTCGAATTCACATCATAAAACAGAGCTGGATTTAATTTCCATGAAAGCTAAGTATGATCATCTCTCCAATATCTATGACGACCTAAGACTAGAAAATACGTCTCTGCGCGAAGCATTAGAAAAATTTGAGGCCAAAGTTATAGTTCCGATAAAGTTGAGATAGTGGCTGTGATTTTTTATCAGTGCACATCGGCATTAGCTCCACCTAAGCAGGACTTCGTATATTAGAACAGTGTGTGCAGACTCATTCTTATGCCATGGACATGGGGGATGCGAAAAACTTGGACTGGTTATGCCGCTAACACCAGGCTTTCACGATACTCAATGAGACTGAGCGCGCTGAGGGAAATCTTTATACGTTTTTCGTTGTACAAGCGAATGTATAAATTCAAGTTCTGAATGAACTGCTCGATGCTCATTGACTGCCAGTTGCGAGGATTGAACAGCTCCGTTTTCAGTCGGCCGAAGAAACCTTCACAAGCCGCGTTGTCAGGTGAGCAGCCTTTGCGCGACATCGAACGAATCAGCTTCGCATCAGTCTTCACGCACATAGGGACTCAGCTTATTCATTCGCCTCTATCCATGTCGTCATAGCCTCAGTTTTGTACCACTGTTTGTCGAAGAGTCGCAGTGCTGACTCCACGACGCACGGCTTTCGACCTAAGGCAACCTGTCCTTACGGGCAGAAAATGTCTAGGGGCGTACGGTGGACACAGTGATGACAAATGGGTAGCGTCATCGACGCAGCTTTCGAATCTAGAGGGCAGCAGAACTTGCCGTCGAAATTGTCGTGATTCCCTCTAGGCAATGTCGCGTTTGCCGCGACAGCCTCAAAGCAAGGCAAGAACTAAAAGGACGACAAGGGGGCGTAATACGATAGGCCATCCGACATGGAGTGCCGTCTAATAGAAGTTAGACTTTTCAAGGAGTAATAGCGATGCCTATCACTATCCCCGATTCCTTCTGGTATAGAAACAAAAGTTCTGAGAGGGATGCTCCTTCTTCATGCCTATACGCGAATGTTCATAAATGCCCAAGGTACTATGCAAGTATATATATGCTTGGTGAAGCCAAGGTCACCACTTCTATCAGTGCCGATAAAAAATAAGCTTTGGATGCTTTTTGGGGAAGTTCAGGGTTGTTGCCAGTTATTGGCGAAGAGGGTGTGACATTTGGGAATAAATGCAACGCACCTACGCTGAAGTCCACATTCTGTCGTATGATTTACCCCAATATTATGCAACTAAAACTTATAAATAGGTGCAACTGGCCGCATTATGAATAGCATTAGCTGCAACCAGCCTCGGTTCTCAGTTGCCAGGCGCATAAAATCTACGACGCGTAGCCTTTCTGGAGTGTTTGCTTTTCTCGGACAGGGTGTTGCTTTCGAGTCCATGCTGGAGCGTGACTTCCTCAGTCGCATGGATTTCAGGAAGGATGTTCTGACTGTCGCCTCGCAGCCGGTTCAACTGAATTTCGTTGCTCGCAGCGGCCGGTCCTCTACCTATACCCCGGATTATCTTGTTCATTTCCATTCGTACAACTGAGCGCCGGCGGTCGTATCAGCGATACCGCTGGAGTTCCTCGGACTGATGGTGAAAGTGTATCCTGCTGATTGTCAATCAGGCCTGTTAGGCCCGCTTGCGATACGGGTTCGATGGTTAGGCGACTGGGCATTTTGTTTCAGTGTGCTTTCCACAGGCCGGCTTGCGCGAGCTGTCCAGATGTCCTTCGTACGGCTGGTACGTTACGTCCTAACAGCTACGCGCGATATTCACCTTCATCTGCGGCGTTCAATAATTTCTCCAGTGTTTCATAGCCTTCGTCGTGGCTCATTGGGAAGCCGATGACATCTTCAGCATCGAATCTGAATGGCTCAGATTCCATGACAGTCCTGAAAAATGTGTTAGCTAAAACGATACCGCCCTGATTTAGCCAGGGTTCTGCTTTTCTACCATCGAGTTGATCAAAAAATACCGATAAAACCGCAGTCGCCAATGGGCGCATTTCGCTGGAGGAGGAGGAAAACTCCCAGTACCAGCGTCCCTTGGCAGGGCAAAACGTTGGGCAATCATCGTTCAGCATGTAATTCCAATTGTTGCTTTCCCACATCCACTGCGGGGGCTGAAGCAGACTTGGAGGGGTGCCTTCTCTATATACCGTCACTTCATAATTTCGACCATTACCCCAAACCTCGACTGGTCGCGCCTTAAAATATGTGAGGGCGCGCTCGCGTAGTTTGAAGGCTGCCAGTGGAGCGTTGACGCCACTTTGCACCTGCGCCGGTGTCCTGCCCTCGGCCACTTCCATCACAGCCGTTCCGATACCAATGTTTAGTTGATGGATGCAGAGGTTGCAGATCCAGGTAGAGGCGCCCGATTAAAGGCTTAGGCAGCTTGTCTGCACACCCCGCTTCCAGGATGACGGGCATAATCCGCACGCCCGGTTCATCAGCTATCTCCGCCAACATTTTCAGCTCGCGGTGCAGACCTGAACCTTTCTGTTGGGCGGCTCTGATATAGTTCTGGTCACACAAACATAACCACTCTTTGTTCTCAAACCCGTCGCCCCATGCGTAGGAGATGAAGATGTGGCCACAGTTTTCTAGGTCAGTCATTTTGCGAGTCTTCTGTGACGAGGGAGCGACATCACCATGTCGCTGGTCTGGGTTGACGAATCGCGATTCGCACGTCAACAAAAAGCCTTAGCGAGGAATGATAAAGGCTAAAAGCCACCACTCTTAAAGTTATTGGGCTTTATTTGGGCCGGTTGTTCAGGTCTCGATTATTCTGCTTCGGATGGTTGGCCCGCAAGCAGCGCAGTCGCGCGTTGATTTGCAGTCGCCGTTGATAGTTACTTTGCTTTGAATAGGGTCTAAAAAATATTTTATTGAGAGGTGAGAGTTAGATCGCTTCGTAGTAATCAAAAATTTCGGTATTACTTACTCTGTCAATCGCGAGCATAAAGTTAGTTTGAGGAGGATAGCACTCTATCGCAGCGATCAATATTTTTTGATTGAGTTATTAATGTCGGTGATGTTCAGAATGATCTGGCTATCCTTCGATGCAGGTGCTTGATATCGCGGGTTATACGGCCGCTGCCGCTCGTCGTATGGTGCAACAAAACCTAGGAAAGTCGAGAGAAGTACTGGACAAAAACCCACCGTAGGCGATACTCTTACGTATAGCTTAATGTAAGGAGTTCTAGATACTCTTTACTCTAGAGAATGGAATGGAGTCCTTATATGTTAGCTCGCAATAATTCAGCCTTTTAGTTGCACTGCTTAGGGCAGGAATTAGTTTCATGAGTTGACGACTCTGAGAAACAACCTTATGGCAGGATATATAAAATGGCGAATGGAAAAGTACTCAGGCAACTTGTAAAAGCGGGTGCCATCGGAGATCTGGCGGCGTTCCGTCGTGCCTCTGAAGCTATCATCGAAGAAGAGCGCCAAAAGCAACATCACTTATTGGCAAACGATTTAGAGCAGATCCTCTATGGGGGGGATATGCATGTTCAGTCTGCACGTAAACCACAGTTTACTGCTGACATTCCTGTAGACAAGGAACGTGGACTACCGTTGCTCGACATCAGGCCACCCAAGCGATCGCTGGAGGAGATCATCCTCCCAGAAAGCAGCTCCTCGATGATCGATGAGATGCTGGAAGAGCATCGACGCGCAGAGGTGCTTCGTAGCCATGGCATGAAGCCGTCAGGAAAAGTGATTTTCTTTGGCCCACCTGGATGCGGTAAGACCTTGGCTGCTGAAGTCATTGCTTTCGAACTGGACCGCCCTCTGGCTATTGTTCGTCTCGATGCATTGGTCTCCTCTTTCCTGGGTGAAACAGCGGCGAATTTAAGGAAGGTCTTTGATTTCATCGCGAAACATCAGTTGATCGTTCTTTTCGACGAGTTTGATGCGATTGGGAAAGAGCGTGGTGATAGCGGTGAGCACGGCGAGCTACGGCGCGTGGTGAACGCGGTGTTGCAGATGATGGATGCCTATGACGGGCAGAGTCTTATTCTTGCAGCAACTAACCACGAAAGTATTCTAGATTCGGCAATTTGGCGCCGGTTTGATGACGCCATTGAGTTTCCGTTGCCTGATCACAAGCAGCTAATAGCATTGTTACAGCTTAAATTGCGAGGGACACGTCGTCAGTTCGAACTAGATGACCCCGAGCTGTTAAAAGAATTTGATGGAAAAAGTGGTGCTGACGTGGAACGTGTTGTCCGGCGCGCTGTGAAGCGTATGATATTACGCAACCAGGAGTTCCTCACGGTCAAAGAGCTACGTAATGCATTGGTGCGGGAGGGACTCCGCAAGCACTAATCTGCTATCAAGGACGATGAATTGGCAACTTACAAGCATCTGAGTTTTGAGCGCGAAAACCTGAACAATCGTCGTCGGACGAAAAATCCCCCTAAGTTCACCAAACGTGATGACTTGCGGGGGCATGGCCAGAAGCTTAATGGCTATTTTGCGACGGCAGCGGGTGTTGCTGAAAAGCAGCACAAGTCTGCTGAAAACTCCCCCTTTGTATTCAAGTTGCAGTACGACGGCGCGATGACTTTTGAGAATCTCCAGAAGCATGGCCTGGAATTCATCAGTCAGGAGGGCAAGCAGGTTTGCGTGGTGTTCGCGACCGAGGCCGGCCTAGCCATCTTTCAAGACCACCTGAACAAGTTGGGCGTGCTCGGGCAGAATGTTAGCTACAAGCAGATTCTGGAAGCCATCGAGGGTATCGATGCGTGGTCCGCTGAGGACCGCAAAAGCTGGGCCTTACGTCATATTGGCCTTCCAGACTCTGAAATATTCACACTGGACGTCGAACTCTGGCCACACCACGTCACCAATCATCCGGCACGCATTCGCCTTTGCGCCGCATTCGAAAAGTGGCTGGCGGACAACGGCATCAAGACCATCCACAAGCTCAACTTCGACAGTTTGGTGATGTACCGCGTCGAGGTGAGCGATGCTCAAGCACAAGGGCTGCTCAACCATAGCGACGTGCGCATGGTCGACCTCATTCCCCAGACTGGCATCTCTTACCCGCAGTTGAACCGCGACATTGCTCAGATCCCTGCAAATATTCCACGCCCGGCCGACAATGCGGCGCGTGTGTGCATCCTGGACAGCGGTATCAACACCAACCATCCGTTGCTTCGATCGGCCATTGCAGAAAGTGAGTCATTCGTGGCGGGTCAGGACGCATTCGATGAGGCAGGCCATGGGACAGCCGTCGCTGGCATTGCGCTTTATGGCGACGTGGAAGCCTGTGATCGAAGCAATTTTTGGAATCCGCAAATCTGGCTTTACAACGGTAAGGTCATGCGCAAATGCCCAGATACCCACAATGCTATTTATGACGAGCACTCGGTAGAAGCGACTCTGACAGAAGCCGTTGAGCACTTTGTGGGACTGGGCTGCCGCATCTTCAATTTATCCTTGGGAAACACCAACGCTCCTTACGATGGTACACACATTCGTGGTCTGGCCTACATCCTCGATGTGCTTGCGCGTAAGCACAACGTGCTGTTCGTCGTTTCAACCGGCAACTTCATGGGCTCTGAGGACCCGGCCGTACCCTTGAATAGCTGGAGAGAAGAGTATCCGGAATACCTTCTGCACGAACGAAGTGTCATCATTGACCCGGCACCTGCGTTAAATGTGCTCACCGTTGGCAGCATTTCCCGCCACGACGCCACTTTCGACAGTCAGCGTCACCCCGAAATCCATCAGCTGTCTCCAGCATCGGAGAATCAACCCTCACCGTTCACCCGTCATGGCCCGTCGGTGAAAGGGGCTCTAAAGCCGGAGTTAGTCGCTCATGGTGGCAACCTGGCGTGTCCGGTGCATTACAACAATCAGCAGTGGAAGACCGACATGCGCGGTCTGGGCGTGCTGACGATGAACTATCAGTTCCAAGGCAATACGCTGTTCAAGGAACTCAGTGGTACCAGTTTCTCTGCGCCTTACATCACTCACTTGGCAGGGCGTCTGCTGAATGAATACCCGGAGGCTTCAGCCAATCTTCTGCGAGCCATGCTCGTGAACCATGCCTCCCTGTCGAGCGAGGTGGAGAGCACTTTCTCGGAGGAGATGCGCAAGGGCTACAAAGCCAATAAAGCGACTTACAACCGCGAGATTTCCCGCGATGTGGGTGGATACGGCCAGGTGAGTGAAAGTGACTTGTTCCGATCCTCGGATCAATGCGTTGTATTGATGTGCGAAGAGAGCATCGAGAAGGATGCGTGCCAGTTTTATGAACTGCCTCTTCCTGCTACCTACCTGCGCAAGACGCGGGGTCTGAGGGAGTTGTGCGTCACGCTGGCCTACTCGCCGGCAGTGCGTACCACTCGCCTGGATTATCTTGCGACCCAGATCAGTTTCCGTTTGGTCAAAGGGGCTTCACTGGACGAGGTGCAGGCCTACTTCAACAAGGACAAGCAGGAGGAAAATGAAACACGTAGGGACGACGCCGAGCCGAACCGGGATATCTCCGCTCAACTGAGAAGTCGCGGTACGGTGCAGTCATCCAAGTGGACTTTCAAGCAACGCAATCCTGCTGAGAAATGGTTTGTCGTCGTGGTTCGTCAAGATCGGGAGTGGAATCACCCGGACGTCTTGGACAAAGAGCCCTACTCGCTAGTGGTGACAGTAGCTGACCGCGATAACGAACGGGCTCAGTTGTATACAGAGATCCAAGCCCAGCTTGAACTGCAGCTCCAGGCGCGAGAAGAGGCCAGACAGCGGGCGGCAGTTTAGTCGGTTCAAGCGCATAACTTCATGAGCCGCTTTCTGTTGGGACCGGACCTCGGGAAGGAGGGCCAGTGATTGCTTCACGACACTGGCGTTTCATCCTGGTCGTCGCTCGGTAGGCCGATCTCCGAAACTAAAGCCGGGACGATTTCTGTTTGCCACCCGCCCAGGCACAATTCCCGGCCCACCTATCCGATCAAGTGAAGGCTGGAAAGCCCTGCCAAATTGCCGATCGGGCGGGAGCCGCCAAGTTACCTAGTACACAGATCTCCTCGGGAAAGCATGTCGTTATCTCGACAAGCGATGCGGATGGCTTCGTAGGGAGGTTTGGAGTGCCTATGCTGGAAGAATGATACGAGCATCATTAGTTGCCTAACTTAGGTATGTCTGTTAGGTGGGGGGGGGCACATAACGTTATGTCAGAAAGAGATTAGCCATTGACACCTGATAAATTAAAAATAACTCACGATAAAACTATCATAAGAACGCTTTTAGCTAAGGGAATTCTGAGGCCCTCTGACGCAGAGCGAGTCCAAACGGCGCAGGCGAATGACCTCAATCAAAGTGTTTCAGAGCTGTTGCTGCGCTTTGGCATGGTCTCTGAGCAGGACCTCGCCGTCACGTGGTCTACCGTTTGTGGTATTCCAGTAGTTTTTTCAGCGGAGCTTTCAGAACTAGCTGATCGTCCCCCTGCTATACCTGCACGGTTCTTGAAGCTGCATCGCATGGTGCCTGTAGAATGGGATGACGCAGAGGTTCACCTCCTGGTAGCCGATCCATCGGAGGTGTCCGCGGTGAAAGCTCTGGAATACGCCACTGAACGTAAAGCTCGATGCTCGGTGGGGCTCCCGAGCGAAATCGAGCTACTGGTCGAGCAGTTCTACGGCCAAGGACGATCAATGATGGGGACGCTCACTGAAAGTCTGGTTCAAGCCGATGATCGTGAAGACGATATAGAACACCTCAAGGACATGGCCTCAGAAGCTCCGGTAATTCGCTTGGTTAATCTGGTGATCCAGCGGGCAGTCGAGCTACGCGCGTCCGATATCCATATTGAGCCATTTGAGGATATCCTGAAGGTCAGGTATCGGGTTGATGGGGTGCTACACGAGTCGGAAGCACCGCCGTCAAGCTCCTCGGCTGCGGTTATTTCTAGAGTCAAGATCATGGCCAAATTGGACATCGCTGAGCGCCGGCTGCCTCAGGATGGACGGATCATGTTGCGCATTCAGGGGAAGGATCTAGATTTGCGCGTCTCAACGATGCCTACAAGCTTTGGTGAGTCGGTGGTTATGCGGCTTCTTGATAGGCAGACCGTTTCGCTTGATTTTCCGAGCCTTGGCTTTGACGGTGATCGCCTGCAGCGATTTTTAGATGTGTTGGAACGGCCGCACGGCATTGTTCTGGTCACAGGCCCTACCGGCTCGGGTAAGACCACGACTCTTTATGCGGCTCTATCAAGGCTCAACAAACCCGAGCGCAAGATAATCACGGTGGAAGACCCGGTTGAGTATCAGATCACCGGGATAAATCAGACACAGGTCAAACCCGCCATCGGTCTGGATTTTGCGGGTGCTTTGCGTTCAATCGTGCGTCAGGACCCAGACGTGATCATGATCGGGGAGATGCGCGACCTTGAGACCTGCCGGATCGCCATTCAATCATCGTTGACCGGCCACCTGGTTTTATCGACCTTGCACACTAACAGTGCTTCTGCGAGCATCACCCGGTTGTTGGATATGGGAGTGGAACCCTATCTCATCGCATCCACCGTTAATGCAATCTTGGCACAACGATTGGTGCGTCGGCTGGTACCAGAGGTATGTGAGCCCTTCGAACCCTCTGCCGAATTCATAGCACTTTACGGTTTGGACCGACTTACCGCTGTAAGGCCTATCCAACTGTGGCGACCTCGCGAGGGTGTGCCGGACAGCCTTGCCTACAGTGGTCGAAATGCAATCACCGAGCTGCTGGTTCTAAGCGATCCTCTGCGCGCTTTGTTGACTGAACGAGTAAGCGCTACGGTGCTTGAGCAGGCTGCGCGCGAGGAGGGCTTGCGCACACTCTTTGAGGATGGTTTGAGACAAGCCTTGATGGGCCTCACTACGTTTGAAGAAGTGATGCGAGTGACACGCGGAGAGTGATGATGACCCAGTACAGATACAGGGCACTTGATGCTGCCGGCCGACGGGAACAAGGAGAAGTCGAAGCAGCCACTCAGGAAGCTGCGACAGTCATGTTGCAAGCGCGTGGCCTGATAATTATGGAGGTCTCCTCTGCTCAAACCGCGTCGGGATTTGGACTCCGGGGCCTGTTCAAGCGTGGTCCTCTAAACAGTCGACAACTTGTCCAGTTCACTCACCAACTGTCCACGCTGCTTGGCGCCAGCCAACCGCTGGACAAGAGCCTGTCTATTTTGCAAAGCCAACCAAGTAACTTGCCTGGTGGTGAACTCGTTACACGCGTCAGGAATCGAGTGAAGGACGGTCGAGCACTGTCGCTTGCCCTTTCGGAAGAAAAAGGACAGTTCACACCGCTTTATCTGAGCATGGTTAAGGCGGGCGAAGCGGGGGGCGGCTTAGGTGATACGCTCAAGCAATTAGCCCTTTACCTGGAGCGGGCTCATGCGCTCAAGGGAGAGGTCACCAACGCGCTTATATATCCGGCGTTTCTGCTGATCGGTGTGTTGAGTTCTTTGGTGTTGCTGATGGCTTATGTGGTGCCGCAGTTCATCCCGATATTCGACGGGCTGGGGGTTCCGGTCCCCATCATCACTCAGTTAGTGCTGCAAATGGGTCAGTTCTTGGGTGACTTCGGGCTTTATTTGCTAATTGGTTTTATTGTATTAGGGATGCTTGGAGCTCGCCGATTTCGCGTCCCTGCGGCACGACTTAGATGGGATCGCCGTATGCTGCGCTCCGGCGGCCTGGGTCCTCTGGTGCAGATGCTCGAAACGGCTCGACTGGCGCGAACCTTGGGGACGCTTCTAAGCCAAGGGGTGCCGCTTTTGACTACGCTTGGTATTGCTCGCCTAGTCTGCAACAACCGCGCGGTGCAATCTGCCATCGAACACGCCGGCATCCAAGTCAAAAATGGCGGCACCTTGTCGATCGCTTTGGCGTCTCAGAAAGTGCTACCTGACCTAGCGCTGCAGATGATCGAGGTCGGGGAGGAATCAGGACAGCTTGATGAGATGTTGCTCAAGGTTGCGGAGGTTTTCGATACAGAGGCAAAGCGCAGCATCGACCGTTTGCTCGCTGCATTGGTCCCCTGTCTTACATTGGTCATGGCTGCCTTGGTGGCCTTCATCATGCTCGCCATCATGCTCCCGCTGATGAGTCTTACGAGCAACATCTAATTTGGATTTGAACATCATGCGAAAAACATTCTCCTCGCCCCGTCACCATCGTGGTTTTACCTTGCTGGAGATGCTGGCAGTCATCGTGCTGCTAGGCATCGTTGCGACAATTGTGGTACGCCAGGTTGGTGGCAACGTGGAGAAAGGCAAGTACGGTGCGGGTAAGGCACAGATGGCCAGCCTGTCGATGAAAATCGAAAGTTACGCCATGGATGTCGGTTCCCCACCCAAGAGCCTTGCCGATCTGATCAACACGCCAGCGACAGCCAAAAACTGGTCCGGTCCTTATGCCAAACCGAGTGACCTGCAAGACCCATTCGGCAATCCCTTCGCTTACCGCGCACCCGGCGAACATGGACCTTTTGACCTGATCTTTCTGGGGCGAGACGGTCAGCCTGGCGGGGAAGGGTACAACGCGGATCTTGGCAACTGGGAGTAACCACGGTGGCGCGCAGGCGTGGAATGCAAGGCTTTACTTTGTTGGAAATGCTTGCCGTGATGCTGATAATGGTCGTCGGCATGAGCTTGTTGGCCTTGAGCATAAACCATGGTTCGTCGGCATCCAGAGATCGGCAGGCGGGGCGCGACCTGACCTTGGCGTTGCGCACCGCTCGTTCATTGGCAATATCTGAAGGTCGAGCAGCGTACGTTCGTCTGGATGTTGTCAATAAGAGTTTTGAGGTTTCAGGGGCGCGTGCGCAATACCTTCCCTCCGGCATCAACATGCGAGTCACTTCAGCAGCGGGCATCCTGTCAAATGAGGCCGTTTTTACTTTCTATCCAGACGGTGCATCCAGTGGCGGCAATGTCTATCTGGAACGTGGTGGCCGTAAATGGCGTATTGACGTGGCTTGGCTTACAGGCGTGGCGGTCTGGCGTGAGCTCTCCCCCTTATGAATGGGCGTCTATCTCCCCGCGCGCGCCAAAACGGTTTCACATTGCTGGAGCTTTTGGCCGCGGTGTCGCTGCTGGCGATCGGCTTTTTCATTGTGTTCAATGCGATGGGCTCGGCGACTAAGTCATTGCTAAAAAATGACGAAGCCACCTACTTGGCTCTCACAGCCAGATCGATTTTTGATGGGCATGCGCGCGGAGCAGTAAAGGTCGGCCAGTGGCAAGGTAATGAAAGTGGTGTGCGCTGGAAACTTGTCAGCACGGTAATGCGCAGTACTGATAGAGTGAAAGTCTACAAGCTGGAACTGATTCTTAAAGACGCCATACGCGAAGAGCGCTTTACTACACTGCGTGCACAAGCTAGCAGCGGCGGGCAGACGCCATGAAAGCACACAGTAAAGGCTTCACTCTACTTGAAATGCTCTTGGCTATGACCCTCATCGGTATCATGCTTGTATTGGTCGGTTCAGCCTTGACTAGTAGTCGCCACACGCTCGAGATGTCCAACCTTTATGCTTCGAGGCTAAACGAGGTACGTGCTGCGCAGGAATTTTTACGCCAGGCATTGCAGCAAGCGATAGCCCTCGATAGTGACGCGAATCGGAAAGGCAAAGTGCTCATCGGCGCGAATCAGACTATTGAGTTTATCGCGCCGTTGCCCAACTCCCTTAATGGGGGCTTAAAGATCCATTCTCTAAGATTGACTGATGATGGTTCAGGCGCCCATGACCTGATGTTAACGTTTGCCCCCACCGATGTCTCTGATACCCAGTCCTGGGGAGAGCCTCAATATCTGCTCCATCATGTAGAAAGTTTGCGCCTGGGTTATCGGGGGATGGACAACAATCAGCATCCCACAGATTGGAGACCGGATTGGCCCTGGCATGACAGGCTTCCCAACTACGTCCGTATTGAGCTGAATATCGAGGGGCCCATACGTTGGCCTGTCCTGACGGTTGCTCTGCGCTCGAACCTCGACACTGAATCATGGGTAGCACAATGACTCGTGAACGTGGAGCGGCCTTGTTGATAGTCCTGTGGGCGCTGGCATTTTTGGCGGTGCTGATGGGCGGTGTGGTTGCCGTAGTGCGTCTTGAGAGTCAGCAGAGCCGTCGTGCGCTTGACCGCAGTCATGCTTTGATCAGTGCTGAGGCTGGCTTGGCATTGGCCGTCGAGGGGCTGCTTGAACCTGGGGCCTATCCATTGATAGCGGACGGTCGAGATCACGAGGCGCTTCTTGATGGCGTGAAAGTGGCTTTCTCGGTTCGTAGCGAACGTGGCAAAATGGACATTAACTTTGCTGATACTCAAGCCGTTTCGCGATTGCTGCTTTATCTGGGGGCAACCCGCGCGCAGACCGTGCAACTCAGCGAACAGTTAAGACGCTTTCGCGCGACCGGTCGTTTTGTAAAATTCCTTGAACAAGTGCAGGCGTTTGACGGCATGGATTCCGAGCTTTATCAGAAGTTAGAACCTAACATCACACTATGGACGGGATTGACTCAACCTGACCCGGCTTTTGCTACGCCCGATATTCGAGCAGCTTTGAGGCTGCCAAACCAGCTAATCATTTCCAAATATCCAGGTTCAGTCGTTTCTGTAAGTGCTCGCGGGCAATTGCCAAATGGCTTCATTGCTAGCCTGCACGTCACGCTTTATCTCGACTACGCAGGGGGAGGCGCTCCACTTTACCGCGTGCTCCGTTGGCAGGAATGAGGAAGGCGACGGTTGTAAGCAAGCTCATTTTGCGCTTCGGACTGGGCCCTCTGCTGGACTACTGGCACGCCTCACCGTTGCCTTCGTTCATGCGTTGGTGGGGCGGTCAGTTGATCGGGTTTCTGCCTGAAAAATGGCAGCGGTGGGTAATAAGTGACAACGAAGTCCTGGTCTATTCGCGAGACGCGGGGTTATGGGACCACAATCTTACCAACGTAGAGTCCGGAGAAGTTCGCCGCTCAAACCTCTTAGCCAAGTATATTCTCGTCTTGGCTTCTGATGACGTGCTTACTCGACAGATCTTGCTACCACCGACGGCGGCTGCTGAATTGTCTGCCATCATGATGTACGAGGTGGATCGGTACATGCCGTTCACGGCTGATCAGGTATATCTGGACTTTGAGCGTCCCGTAATTCGTCCTGATAAAAGCCTGCAGGTGAATTTCGTCGTGATAGCTAGGCACCGCCTTCATGCCATGCTACGGACCCTATCCGATAAGGGGCTGAAGATAGCAGCAGTCGATATTCTGGACGGGGATGGCCGCCGACAGCGATTGGATTTGATCCCCGCCGATTGGCAGGCTGACAAGGCTGATCCAAGCCGGCGCGTCGGCAGAATTCTTGCAGCAATGAGTGTAAGTTTTATCCTGTTGGCCATGCATCTGTGGGTAATGGATCGTGAAAACAAATTGGACGCGATGCGCAGTGATGTTACGGAGTTGCGCCATCGGACCCAAGAAGTGCAGAGCCTTCGCCAGAGTTTGAGTGCTATCCAAGATGAAGGCCAGTATGTCTACGGGCGAAAAGCCCTAGCCCATTCGATGATTGGATTGTTGAGCGAACTCAGTCAATGCATTCCATCAAATGCCTGGCTAGAGCAGTTGAGCGTCAACCCGGCCGGCGACGTCAGCTTTGATGGTCAGAGTGATCAGGCGAGTGGCTTGATCTCTCAGATGAAAAGCTGTAATAGCCTGATTAATCCGGGATTTTCGGGAGTTATCCAGGCAGATACTTTAACTGGCAAGGATCGGTTCTCGGTGCTCGCTCACCTTAAGCGAGAGGACCAGCAGCGTGCTCCTTAATTTAAAACCGTTTGAGCAACGTTTGATTGCCGTTACCCTCACTATAGTAAGCTTGCTACTGGGGTATCTGTTGTTTGTACATTGGTGGTTCACTGCACCCTTGTCGGGCATTAATCAGGAAGCTCAGGTGCTCCGCGAGAACTATCAACATTACCAGGCGCTTTTAGCCCAGCGTGAGATTTTGGAGAAACAACTGGCAACTGTCCAGGCTCAGGATCAGGCCGACCAAACATTGCTGTCAGGCGCCGACAGCGGAGCGGCAGGAGCCCAACTGATGGGCCTTTTGGCTACTTATGTGCAATACAGTGCCGCCAATGGGCATGGATGCTCCATCTCAAGTCGTATGCCCGTCAACGGCAATACTGAAAACGGGTTTTCTGCGGTTAAGATAAATGTAAATCTAAGCTGTGAAGCTGAGCCACTCACGCGCTTGCTATACCGAATCGAAAACAGCCATCCAGTCCTGATTGTTGAGTCCATGAGCCTGCGGAAAATGGTTGCATCAACTGACGGCAGTCGCAGTCAGTTGAGCGTGCAGTTGCTCATCACTGGTTACCTACGGAACTCTCTCGTCTCTGAGGTACAACGGTGATGCTGGTTCGTCATAAAGGTAACCTAATATTAGCAATCGTGGTTTGTACTCTGATGGTCGTGTGCATAGCGCTTTGGCTACGTCGCACTCACAGTATCGTTTGGCCCGAACTCTCCAACTTGCCAACTTCCGAGTTTGCTGTATCGACTACTGGTCCTGTGACCACATTACCGTTAACCGAGTACGCCGCTATTTGGGAAAGGCCATTGTTCAACCCTTTACGCCTACCAGACCCGCTCGCCGCGCTTACCCCAATGATAGTTCCGAGTCTTGATGACATGGTGGTCACTGGAATCGCGGTGACGGGGGTAACGCGCTTGGTCTTGATCAAGCAAGGCGAAAACCGACTCAAGGTCAGGGAGGGGGATGTGTTACCCAACGGTTGGAAGGTAACCAGGATAAGCGAACGTCAGGTTCAACTCTCTTATGGTAGTAAAAATGAGACTCTATGGCTTTCTGGTACGAAGCCCAAATTCTGATCTAATGCCCGCGATATTTCTTTCACTCAAGACGATTTACTAAGGACAGTGCAACGTGGCTTATCGCTCTATCTCAATCTGTTTGATGATTGCTCTCGTGCTTCATGGGTGCGTTGCCCCTACACAACAAGAGCCAAGTGGCGAAGACACCTTGATACGTGAAGGTTTGGCCGGGATCGGCGCTGACCGCTCAGTAGCGGATACACCGATGTCGTCACCTGTTGTTACCTCTGTACGCGAGCACCAAACACCGCCGGAACGGCAGGTCATTCGCGGCAATCGCAGTTTCGTTGCGCCAGGAAAAGTTGCAGCAATCGCTCAGCCTAAACAGGTGGGGGCTGATGGCATCTCGCTCAATTTTACTAATCAGCCCATCCAGACTGTGGTCAATCTAATACTAGGCGACATTCTTAAGGAGGATTTCAGCATTGTTCAAGGCGTGACAGGTGAAGTGACTTTTTCCACATCCAAACCCGTTGCTCCAAGCGAGGCCCTTTCTATCTTGCAAACCCTGTTGTCGTGGACCAACAACGCCCTGATCCGTCAAGGCAGCCGCTTTGTTGTCCTGCCAGCTAACCAGGCAGTGGCTGGCCAGTTGGTGCCTCGTCTTACGATTGATCAGCCTCCGGGCGGCCTAACCGCGCGCATGTATATACTTGATTACCTCTCGGCAATTGAAATGCAAAAGTTGCTTAAGCCATTTGCACGTGAAAATGCGTTTTTGCTGATCGACGCCTCGCGCAATGTTCTGGTTATGGCCGGAACCCAGGAAGAGCTCAACAACTATCAAAGCACCATTGATACGTTTGACGTGAATTGGCTCAAAGGCATGTCCATCGGCGTGTTTGGGCTTAAGCGCGCAAGCGTGAGCGACCTGATGCCTGCGTTGGATCGCATGTTTGGAGCTCAAAGCGGTACTCCGATGGCGGGTATGCTGCGGTTTTTACCGATCGCGCGTACCAATGCCATCGTTGCGATTTCTGCGCAACCCGAGTACCTCAATGAAATAAGCCAATGGATCGATACCATTGATCAGGGCGGCGGCAACGAACCACAAATGTACGTATATGACGTGCGCAACCTGAAAGCCACCGACCTTGCGGGCTACCTACGTCAGATCTATAGCAGTGCACCCACCAGTGAGGTCCCCGCGGCTCGGGTCGCCCCCGGGCTGCGTACTATGACAATCTCATCCAACACTGGGTCCAACGGTGGATTAAATAGTGCTGCCTCGACCATCTCCGGCGAAGGTGGCCTGGGCAGTATGGTCTCGGGAAACAACCCAAGAGTAGAGTCGGGCAGTGATACCGTTACGCAGAATACAGATGGGGATACCTATGAGCCCACTATCCCTAGCGAGAATAACAATAGCAGCACCTCGGTTAGAATCACTGCTGAGAAAGCGACTAACCAACTGCTGGTGAGATGCCGACCTACCGAGTGGGAGGAGATTCATTCGGCGATTCAACGCCTGGACAGCCTACCCATGCAGGTACAGATCGAGACCAGGATCCTTGAGGTAAGTCTGACCGGAGCACTCAATTTGGGTGTGCAGTGGTACCTCGGTCACCTGGCCGGAAATTCGACGACGCCCGGTATTCAAAACGTTTCTGGAAGTCAGGGCGCCTTGGGCGCAGGTGGCGCTGCGCTTGGGAGAACCGACGCACTGTTTTACTCTTTTGTAAGCAATAATCTGCAGATTGCCATCCGTGCATTGGAAGCCAGTGGTAATACGCGCGTACTCTCCGCCCCATCTCTGGTTGTGATGAATAACCAGCAGGCACAGATTCAGGTGGGAGACAATATTCCCATCAATCAGACGACTATTAACACAGGCAGTTCTCTGGTCACCACCAGTTCAGTGCAATACATTCAGACGGGGGTCATCTTAGACGTAGTACCACGAATCAATCCGGGTGGTCTCGTATA
The DNA here is from genome assembly GCF_057835125.1 of Pseudomonas sp. GL_117. Taxonomy (NCBI): domain Bacteria; kingdom Pseudomonadati; phylum Pseudomonadota; class Gammaproteobacteria; order Pseudomonadales; family Pseudomonadaceae; genus Pseudomonas; species Pseudomonas sp. GL_117. The sequence goes on from NZ_CM174418.1 coordinate 1,350,763, forward strand.
CATGGATGTGCAGCAGCAAGTGAGTGATGCGAGCGCCATTACCGACGCTAATGGCAATCCTACCATCTCAACGCGAGCGGTTTCTACCCAAGTTGCAGTGCAAAGCGGTGAGACTGTCCTTCTCGGGGGCCTGATCAAAGACAATCGTGTCGATAGTAACAGCAGCGTGCCCTATCTAGGAAAAGTCCCGGGGCTTGGTTGGCTCTTTGGCAGCACTAGTCGCAATCGAGGTCGCACGGAATTGATCGTTTTGATCACGCCTAAGGTTATCTCGGGTAGTAACCAGGCGAAGAAAATCACGGATGAGTACAGAGAGCAGTTGCAGCTAATGCAACCACATCCCCTGAAAAAAGAATTCACATATTCCCGAAATTTAAATCTATAAATTTTATCTTTTAGGTTTTTATGACTTTTCCAATAATTTCATATTACATCACGATCAGTAGTTTTAAAGTTTAGACCCTCTTAAATTACAGTTTGATTGTCTAAACCGCACCATTTTGTAGGCGCTTTGTTTGCTAATGGTACACTTGAGGTCCACGCCTGCTTTACAAATGCCCTGCAGTCAGACGATTAAAAATCATACTGAGGGCTTGCCCTCTGGAAACGTATTCCTTTTGCTTCGCCGGTTATCCACGGAGCTTTTGGAGGTCGTCGTGAGTCGCTGGCAATTGTCGAGGTTGGGAGTTAAAAAGGGAGAGCGAGCATGATGTGGTAACTTGCATCGTCAGACCAACAAGCTGGGCTTAGGATGTCTGGCTAGTATAACAGTCCAGGTATTCACAACTTAACCGACCAGGCGGCAAATGCCGATGCACTGACTAAAATCATGCTAATGAATAATGCAGTACTTTTCTCGGAAGTGAAATCGTTCACGGCCTAAAAGGCGGTGAGTAGTGCGGACTCATTATGGCTGATGCTAAGTGAGTGGCGCGTAGTGTTCGATGATTTCGGGAAGGTTTTGAGATTATTCAATCGATGGGTTGAGAAAACCTCATTTGCTTTGCCGGACGCTATTCATAGATGAATATGAAGTATTAATCTCTCTTGCCTCTAGTAAAAACGTAAGCGGTTGGCGAACACATCTTTACTTGTCCCTCACATCGATCCGCTTCCAACCGTTTTATAAGGCTCCCTCTAACTATGAGCTATGGGAAGGCCCGGGAGCGATGCGATCATTTGGTCAAAGGCCGCTACCGGATATCTTCCATCAATGTAGTGGTCTAATGAAACCGGACACCCATTTAGGCGAGGATGCTCGCCAGATCGAGATGTCTGATGACCAAACAACGCCGTTCCTTTTCTGCTGAATTCAAACGCGAGGCTGCCGACCTCGTGCTCAAGAAAAACTACAGCTACATCGAAGCCAGCCGTTCACTGGGTGTTGGCGAGTGAGCGTTGCGCCGCTGGGTTGACTAGGTTCAGAAAGAGCGCCAAGGCGTCAATCCTCAGAGCAGGGCGCCGAGCCCAGAGCAGCAGAAAACTCAGGAGGTGGAAGCCAGCATCACCCGGTTTGAGCGAGAAAAACCCATACTTAAAAAGGTTATTGCGCTCTTGATGTCGGAAGATCTCGAGCGTCTGCGTCGATTGATCGGTTGAGTGCCCGTGAGCCGATTGATTGGCTGTGCAAGCTGTTTGAGGTCACCCGCTCTTGCTTCTACGCCCAGCGCCTGCGGCGCCGGCCACTCGATGTTGAATGTCTTCGATTGCGTAGCCGAGTCAGTGAGCTGTTCGCGCAAAGTCGAAATGCTGTGGGCAGTCGCAGCATCCTTTCACTGATGCGTGAAGACGGTGAACAACTTGGTCGATTCAAAGTGCGCAGCTTGATGCGCGAGCTTGCTTTAGTGAGTAAACAACCCGGCTCACATTCATAGAAACGAGCCACAGTTGAACGACTCGATATCCCGAACATATTGAATCGCGAGTTCGATGGGTAATACCTGGCTGTAGTCCTGGATCTGTGTAAGCGTCGAATTGTGGGTTGGGCGCTATCGGAAAGGCAGACGCGGAACTGGTGATCAAGGCGCTTGATATGGCTTACGAGCAGCGTGGCAGGCCTTCGGGTCAGCTATTCCACTCGGACCAGGGATCGCAATATGCAAGCCGACTCATTCGCCAGCGATAGTGGCGATAGTGGCGATACCGCATGCGTCAGAGTATGAGTCGGCGAGGAAACTGATGGGAACGCACCGACGGAGCGCGTATTTCGCAGCTTGAAAACGGAATGGCTACCGACCTTGGGCTATCGAACTGCACGGGAAGCACAACTTGATATCAGCCATTTTTTTTTGCATCGCTGAACCTGTGTTAGACCGCATGAGTTCAACGATGGGCTGCCACCGGCTCAGGCCGAGAAAAAACTTAAAATCGTGTCCAGGATTAGTTGACCACTACAGGGGGCACGCAATCTTGGTGACGGAAAAAATCAACTGGTATTACAGATTTTTACAGAATTTCGCTGCGGTGAGTCGACATCAGCTTGATATTTCAACGACTTAGGTAAAAGGTAACAAAATATTTGGAAGAGGCATTTGCTGATGATATATTTAATGATAACCAATAGCGTTTATGTGTTTTGAATATTTTTCGGCTTTAAAAAGCTGAACCTAGCAGTAGAGTATGAATGAGCCCAGTGGTTATGTATTTTAATTTTTCTAGGAGTGGATTGCATATGGATTTCGACTGAATAAATTAAAAATGCTGGTATATCAATGCTTGAGTACTTGGATATGGACAAGGACGGTAAAATGGAAATTGGCTTGAAGTATGGAAAAGTTTTTTGCTTTGCTATTAGCGTGTTCGCTTCTGTCATTTCATTAAGTAGCTATGCTGAAAATTCTGGATTGCATCCTGAAGATCTGGGGCTTCAAAAAATTAAAAATGGAGGATCCATTCAACCTCTAGGTGAAAATCCATTTGGCGAAAATTACTACCCGAAAACTGGGCAACTAAGTTTTAGGCAGGTAGATGTATTACTGAAGGGGCGGGGATTAGATATTGAAATTGCGCGAGTTTTTGATGCTTCCGATAAATACGATAGTGGTAGCAATGTAAGAGACTCTTTCGCTGACTGGGAGCTTGACCTTCCGCGAATTACCACATTTGTCCCCAGTGATAGAAATGTGGTGGGAAAAGGGCCGGTTTATAATGATGTAGGGTCTCATGGGCGCTGGAGGACGGAAGGAAGTAACCCAGACGCTGTTTGTTCAAGTTTTGGTAAGCCTGTAGGTGCTTATGCAAGTCATTCTCCATATTATAAACTGAAACCGGAGGATTGGTGGGGGGGCGCCCAATTTAGGACGAATGGAGACAGTAAAGAACTTCTAAAAAGTTTAGAAAATAAGTCTGTTGATGGGAAAAAGGTCTCAATAGTTACAAAGGATGGTTGGAGTGTTACATGTCTAGCAAAAACTGCCAATGGTGAGCCGGGCGAAGCTTTCTTAGTTATCTCGCCGGAAGGAACAAAATATTGGCTGGATTGGCTTGATTTTCATGTTGCTCAACAAGTAATTATGCCTAATATCAATACTGATTATTATGTTGAGGCTGGGCCATGGATTCAAAGAGATCAAGCCTTATACTTGCCCACTAAAATGGAAGATAAGTTTGGGAATAGCCTCACATTTGCCTATGAATCGAAAAAGCTAAAATCTATTGAGGCCAGTGATGGTCGTCGCGTAAATGTAACTTGGGTTGCGGCAGATGCAGACGTTTTTGGTAAAGAAGCAAGAACACCTTTGATTCAAAAGATTAGCATCGCCAACCCAGGTGTTCCTGAAAAGACCTGGAACTACACATATAACATCGTAAGCAAGAATGTGCCTAAGGGGCAGGTTTATAAAAAGTATTTTTTGACATCTGTTCTCTTGCCTGACAGCAGGGCTTGGGAGCTGTCAATGCACCCGATCCAGAACATAAATTATTTGAGTACAACAAATGCGGGAGATAACCCTTGTCGTTCAGGCGAAAATGGAGGCTTTCCTGGAGGATTGACAGCTAGAATCAAACATCCTAGTGGTCTAGTAGCTACTTACAGTTACGGGAAGACTTGGTTTGTACGTAAAAATCAGCCACCACACTGTATTTTCACTGTGTCAGATTTAGTTGAGGTTACAGACTATAATCCTAATCCTTACTGGTTAGTAGCGCTGCAGTCTAAAAGCTATGTCGATGCAACTGTTGGGTCTAATTATACTACTACATATTCATATGTTGGGTCTGGGGGAATAAATATAAATACTAGCGAAGGTGCTGCAGCTCCGACTGTTTCTACCTCTGTTACGCACCCCAGCGGCGAAGTCGAGAGTTATACGTACAGCAATATTTGGGGAGAAACTGAAGGAGATTTGCAGAAATACGAAAAGCGATCGAGCGCTGCGGCTGCTCCATTGAAAACAGAAGTATATACCTATGCGCCATCTAATTTAGGACCGTATTCTCCTAAAAGAGGTGCGTTTCCTATGGCTTGGTCTGCAATTAATACGGCTCCTATGGAGATGACAAGGCCTACACAAATAAAGACGATCCAGCAGGAAGGCGTCACGTACACTTGGAAGGTTGATTCATACAACTCTTATGCTATGCCTGTAAGCACATCAAGATCAAACTCATTGCCTGGAACCGTTCCTCTTCGAGAGCGTGCTGATTATTATAATAATGAAAGTAAGTGGATTATAGGTCAGCCTGTATCTCGTACAAATATAGATACTGGTGAGGTGATCTTTAATAATGAAGTGAGTGCAGAAAATGGAGATTTATTGGCGCGTTACCAGTTTGGGTTGTTGAAAATGAAGTACTCGTGGACGCCTCAGGGGGAACTGGCGAGTTTTACGGATGGAAATAATCATTCTACACTCCTTTCGAACTATAAGTTGGGAGTTCCACAAAGAATAGATTATCCCGATGGCACATCTAAGACGGTTAGTGTTAATGGTTATGGTGAAGTGGTCTCTGCCACAGATCAAGCAGGCGCGGTGAGAAATTATACTTACAATGCGTCTGGCTGGCTTCTCTCTGAGTCGCAACCAATAGGCGACACTACGCAATGGAATAATACTAGCTACACTTACAGCTATGTAGGCGGCTCGCTAAAAACTACGAAGACAACTGGTGGGCTTGTAGAAGAGGTTCTTCATGATGGTTGGTTGCGTCCCGTGGCATCTTCCCGTGCTGGCAGTGGTATATCAATAACTAAATCAACTCAGTATGATTGGAAAGGTAATGTCATATTCTCTTCCTATCCAAGTTACGCAGCTATTGCTGACTATAAGTCGCTAAATGTAGGGGTGCGGTATTATTATGATGCTTTAAGTAGGAAGTATAAGGTTGAGCAGGATTCGGAACTTGGAAAATTATTCACTAGCACTGTGTTTAACTCTGGGTTGCAAACAGTAGTTACTGATCCCAGTGGTAATACGAAAATTTCGACTTTCCAAGCTTTAGATAAACCTGATTATAGTCTTCCTGTTGTAGTTCAGTGGAGTGGAATTAAACAGTCTATCAAGCGTGATATTTATGGCAATCCGGCTACGATCACTCAAGAGGGAACTTATGCAGGCGCAGCGCTAAGTTCAGTGAAAGAATATTACTACGATCAATATAAGAGGTTGTGCCGTTTTCGTGAACCGGAAACCGGGAGCACCGTTAGAGGGTATGACGCTGCGGGAAATGCGGTTTGGACTGCTTACGGTCAAGTGTTAACCGGCCCCGGATGTCAGTCTGAAGTTTTAGAAGGTCAGAAGATGGTTACCTCCTATGACTCAATGAATAGAACCCTCGGTACTGTCTATCCTGACGGAACGCCTGAAATAAAATTAACTTACGATTCAGTCGGAAATATTAAAAAGGCTTCTTCCGGTACTGTAAGTTGGATCTATAACAGAAATTATAGAGGTCTTTTGTTAGACGCAACTCTTAATGCTAATGGTTTTGATAGTAGGATTTCATACGCATATGACGGTAATGGTACCCTAGCCAGTATCACCTATCCAAATGGAAAATTTTTGCAGTATAGCCCCGATGCATTAGGGCGAGCGACTACAGTAGGTAATCTGGCAACTCAGATCTCGTATTTTCCAAACGGCGAACTCAAAGGTTTTACTTATGGGAACTCCATTCAATATCTTGCAAAGCAAAACGTAAGGCAGGTTACAAATGGACTTGCATATACGGGGCCTTCAGGAATAAGTTTCGATCAACAGTTAACTTATGATCCAAATGCAAATCTTGTGAAATTAGTGGATAGTGCTGCAGGTAGTACTCGTTCTAAGAGTATGAGTTATGATGCTTTGAATCGTTTGGCAGCAGCCTCTGCACCTGGAATGTGGGGGGATGAAACTTATGAGTATGACTCGCTTAATAATTTGCGAAAGGTTACTCGAAATGGTTCAGTTAAAACATTCAACTACAGTTCAGGTAATTTGCTAAATTCCATAGTGACAGATGGGCAACCTATACATACGTTTGAATACGATTCGCGCGGTAATATGATATCGAAATCAGGTAATACGCTGCCGTTCAATATGGCTAATCAATTGCAGCGGTATATGGGGTTAGAAGCTTACTCCTATGATGCATTTGGTAACCGAGTTTTGAAAAACGATTTACTGGCAGGTGGCAATACAATGTATGGATACTCTCAAGGTAAATTGCTATTTGAATTCATAACCGAAACGGGAAAATTTACAAACTACTATTTTCTAAATGAGAAATTAATTGCCAAGGAAGTAGATTGAATTAATTTCATTGTTTAGGTGGAGGTTAGTTTATGTATTTTGTAAAAAAAGTAGTTGTCCTGTTTTTGCTTCTTGCACAAATTGCTAGTGTTGCACAGGCGGGGACTGTTACCTATTACCATACGGATTTATTGGGAAGTCCTGTTCTTGAAAGCAATTCTGCTGGAGTAATTAAAAAGAAGGTTGAGTACCGACCGTATGGTCAAAATGAACTAGATAAATCTGGTAGTGGGCCTGGATTTACTGGTCATGTGAATGATGCGGGGTCTGGGCTTACCTATATGCAATCCAGATATTATGATCCTCAGATTGGAAGGTTTTTGAGCGTGGATCCGGTTTTGCCTAAAGTCGGAGATTCTTTTAGTTTCAACCGGTTTGCTTATGCGAACAATAATCCATATAAATATAATGATCCATCTGGAGAGATGCCATTTTTGGTTGCCGCTTATCCAGCGATTACAGCATTATTTGCAGCTCTAACTGCTACATACGTTGTGCAGAAAGTTTTCTCAAGTTCTCAATCGGCTAGTGGGTTGGGGAGCGCTTCCAATAAAAATAATGATTATGTAGGTGGTGTTAGCCGTGGTGCGCTGATTATCGGGGCAGTCCATATCGATGCAGTTCAATCAGAATCTTCCAATGAGCAAGGTGAAGACTCTGGAGGTGAAACAGATTCTGACGTTATTCCCGAAGCGCCCGTCGGAAGTACGTCTGTCCCATCCGACAAGTGGTGGAAGGATCAGGGTATCGATGCGCATGTCGAGAAGTCGGGTATGGGCGACTCTAAACGAAATTTGGCAATCGATAAAAAACTTAACGTCTGGACAGTGGACCGTAGAGGATCGGGTAACCCTGAGTACGTGGGCAAGCTCAAAGACATGAAGGGTGGTGAATGATGGAAAGTATATATTGGGAACAAGATATTTCAGGTCTTAACGCAACCTATAAACCCGTAAGTAGAAAATATATATCGCCACCTGCTGCGCAGCACTTGGTCAAACGACTAATGGTCGATGTGTCCACTCTGAGTGCAGAATTTGGGAGTTACGGTCTAATTGTATTTACTCGATTGATGGGGGTTTCTGTATTTGATGATAAAGGCGGAGAGTTTTATGGTTTGTATAGCTCCAATGCTTTGGGCGATGAAGAGGCTGGAGCGCCTATTTATTGTCTAAGGAAGTCTGCTTGGAACAAAAAATTCAAAGATCTGGATGCTGTTCTCTCTGGATTGAAAGGCTCATCTGTTTTTTTCGGTTTGGATCACTTGAATGCTGAGGTACGTGATTCTATTATAGAGATAGACGGTCCGATTGGTCAGAAGCTAAATATCTCTTATCTGAGTGATAATGAGTCTAGAGTTTCAGGGAAGACAGTTAGCTATTTTGCACTTGATCACTTGGTTGTAATGCAGGGAGAGTATCAACTTGAATTCGCATTCATCCCTTATGTGGAAAAAAACTTTCATCTTTTTTCTTCTGTTTTTTCTGAGATTTCAACGGTGGGTGGGATAATTCCCGATTCGGGTAGTTTTCGGGTTTCATATACTTCCGATATCTTTGACTTTATGAGGCGTTAGTCCAGATTTGGGCCAATCATTTATTTGATTGGCCCTTTATCTTCTCAATCACTTTTTGTAGTTACTGGTAAGTTTTTTGTGATTTCATCATTTGCCACTTAAAGATGTTCCGAGTTTTGGGGAAGACCAATTAATCCCGTGGAAGGTTAACCCTCGCGCCGACGCGCAAATTTTTTTGGTGTGTGAGAGTGGCGTATGGTATGCGATCCATAAACCTCACCATACTGTATGGCCGTGGTATGAAATTAGGTATCCGAGTCGGATATATGCTCCACTTGAGTTCTTACCCCAAAAATCGGTCGACCGCGCTCTAGCCCTTCAGGCGTCAACCAAATCGATTTGTTCTTGTTCACCGGATTGTTGATGAAATCATATTCATACAATCGGCTCATGGTCTCGAAGTCGAACCTTTTCCAAGCATTGCGGTTATCAAAATGGAAGGTTACCAATAGTACACGCATGGCTTATTCAATCAGTTTATCGTCTTATTCCATAATCGTTGCTCCGTTCGTTCTATAGCCTCACAGTAAACCCTACGGCCATCAAGATGGATAGCGCGTTTAATTATGCGATACCGGCGAGCAGTTCCAGGGCAGTAAATCTTAGTAATCCTCAACCGAAGAAGCGTAAGCGCTCCATAAACCCCACATTCAAAGCACTGAGCTGATCCCAGATGCTGTGCTCCCGATTACCTCAGGAGCAAGCATCGCTATTATGCGACCCGATGCCAAAGTTGAAAATGTATATCTGTACCCCAAGCCGGCCAACTTACGAAAGTCCATCGACGGCTTAGCTGCGCTAGTCGAGCTCGGTATTAAAGTCGCAGTATTTGACTCCGTACTTTTCGTTGTCCTCAACAAGTCCCGCAACCGAGTGAAGATTTTATATTGGGAGCGCAACGGATTCTGCCTTTGGCTCAGCGCAGAAGATGATGGTCTGAAGCGAGAAGTTCTCACCCATGCTGGTAATCGCTGGTCCCTGGGAATCGTTCACACACTAGGTGTGGCGGGACGGCTACGGCATGCGGAGATAGCCAGGCGCATGAGGGGCGTGACGCAGCGGATGTTGACCCGTAGCTTGCGCCGGTTGGAAAGAGACGGCTTGGTAACACGCCAGGATTACAACGAGGTGCCGCCACGTGTCGACTACGAATTATCCGAGCTGGGGCGGGGCCTGCTAGCACGGATGATTCCATTGTGGATGTGGGTGGCAGAGAATGCTGAAGGTTTTCGCGATGTTCGTATTCTATACGACTCTGACATCTCGAGTGATACGAAGTGACCGCTTCTGGCCGATTGTGTTGAAAAAATCTGTTTTCCCAAAACACTCGAATATTGATGGATGAAAACACCTCTGTTTCCCGCAGCTACGTGAAATCCGAGTACTGAACCTTCTGCCAAAAATTCAGATTTCAATCCCAGGCGCGTACTTTGCTGGCGTGGAGTTCGAAGCCGACTGTTTCAACAGAATCGGCCGAAAGCAGGTCCTCGTGACCGGCATCTTTAGATCTATTGCTGTCGTCGGAGCATCGTCAACCAAACGTTGGCTGTGGAGGGATTGCGTCCGGTTGGGTGAGGTCAGCGAGTAACCACGCAACCGCGCTGGCGGGGATTAGGAGCCGCAGTGAACTGGTCAAGTAATCTTGGACACCGATTAAGGTTTCACGCCGCCAACTTCTCCCTGGCGACTGGTGACCGATAGTCGTTGTAGCTATGCGGCCTGGTGATGTTGTAGCGCGATACATAGCGCTGCACATCCGCTCGGGCCTCATGTTCCGATCCGTAGCCTGCTTCTGGCACCCACTCTGATTTCAAACTTCCAAAGAAACGCTCCATCGGTGCGTTGTCCCAGCATTCGCCTTTACGGCTCATGCTTTGCCGGAGTCCATGTTCCAGCAGTTCATTTCTGAATTTATGGCTGGTGTACTGGCAACCTTGGTCGGAGTGAAACAGTACGTCTTTTGGGCGACCGCGCAGTTCAATCGCCATCCGCAGGGCTTCGCAGGTCAGCGTGGCATCGGAGATCATCGAAAACGACCAGCCCACGATCCGGCGAGCGAACAAGTCCAGAACCGCCGCGAAATACAGCCAACGCTTGCCGACTTTGATGTACGTCACGTCTCCACACCACACCTGATTGACCGCCGTAACATCAAACTTGCGTTTGAGCACATGCGGTGCCACCAAAGCTTCCACGCCGGGTGACTTGTACTTATGGCGCCGGCGTTGACGGCTGACAATGCCTGCTTCTCGCATCAAGCTGCGAGCCATGAACCGCCCGACATCATGCCCGCCGGCTTGCAGCTGCTTAGCCAAGGTCCGAGCACCCGCAGACTCTCTCGACGCCCTGTGGTGCTTGACCAGCATGGCCTTGAGCTTCTCACGCTTAGGGCTCACTTTGCCTTGGCGCTGACGCCATGCGTAAAAGCTACTGCGGTTTATTCCGAACACACGACAGCAATCGTTAACGCCGTACTGCTCGCCCAGCTCACAGATCAACGAGAGTGATCTTTGGCGTCCAAAAGCAGGAGAGCACTGGCCTTCCTAAGAAACACCCTCCACTGGTTGCAGCGTAAAACCAAACTCAGCCGCGCGTCGGTGTAGGCCTTTGACGACTCGCTCGCGATATTTTTGCTCATAGTGATCGGCTCCTGGGTCTTGATAACTCATACCGAAACGCATGGCGTTATAGAACAGGATCGCGATCTTTCGGGCGGTAGCTGTGACGGCCTTGGCTTTGCCGATTCGAGCCGCGAGACGCCGATAAAACGCACCCAATGCCGTGTTCGTTCTGCCGACGGTCACAGCGGCTAAGCGCAGATGGGCGGTCACTCGATTTTTGGTCTTGCGGGTATGGGCCGAAAGAACTTTTCCGCCACTGATGCGACAGCCGGGCGCAAGAGTGAGCCAGGAAGTGAAATGGTGGCAAGTTCGCCATCGACTTAGATCCGTGCCGCACTCGGCGACCAGCCGAAGAGCCAGGTAGGGGCCGATGCCGTGGATCTGGGTCAAATCAACACCGACCAGTTGATAGAGCAAGGTACGTACATCGAAATTGAGCGCGTTGGGTTGCCGAGTGTTATGCCGTGGTTTTGGTAGCGGCTCAGCGGGCAGTGTCTTTTCCTGCGAGAGCTTAATCAGCGTTTGTGCAATCTGCTGGTCGCAAACCAGTAGCTGCGCCTGATAAGCGTCATATATGGACAGCGCCTGCGTCAAAGCGAAAACGTGCTCGAGCTGATAGTTGCCGACCAGCGATGCCTCAATCACATCAACACTCGCCTTGCAGCGCTTGTCACTCAGCGCCGCTAACGAGGAGGGGCTGCGCTCGCCTGCGACGATGGCGCGAATTATCCGCATCCCCGACAAGCCGGTGATATCGGCCACGACGTGATGCAATTGCAGGTTCATGTGCGTGAGAGCTTTTTGCATGTGCTGAATATGCGCCGCGGCATAATCGAGATGACGCTCCCGCAGCCGCAAATAGCTGCGCAAAGCCGAAATCTCACGATCTGGGTGAAAGCTGGCCCGAAGCAGCCCACATGCATGGAGTCGTTGAATCCACTGTGCATCATTCACATCGGTTTTGCGTCCTGGCACCGCACGGGCATCACGCGCATTGGCGAGTACGACCTGAAGGCCGTGCGCTTCCAGTATTTCGTAAACCGGAATCCAGTAAACGCCTGTTGATTCCATGGCGACCGTCGTTATCCCAAGACTTACCAGCCAGTTGGCCATGCGCTCGAGATCGGCAGTGAAGGCCTGGAAAGTTTGAACGGATTCTTTGGCCAGGTCTGCAGGAACGGCCACCACATGAAAGCGTGAGCCAATATCAATGCCGGCTGCGTAATCATGAATAACCGGTAACCCACGCTGCTTCAGATCATGCTTTTTCATGAGCATCTCCAGTCAAGTTGAACTGGACGGGGACTCGGATCAAATCACCTTCCTAAACGGGGTCACGGAACGTGCCACCACTAACGGGTCCGCAGCTTCCCCTGGGTCAAGTTTTTTGACGGGGACTAAGCCTCCAAAAAGCCAGCGACCACTGTCCAGTAAGATCAGTGTAGAACGCAGTGTTTCTAATCCAATGGGGCGCGGAACGCCGGGGAGGCGGTTTTTTAAGATGTCTCGCTCCTCCGTCACCCGCTTTAGCTCAGCACTCTGATCGTCCTCCTGAACCCGCTGCTCCTGGGGCTTGGTGTAGCGCTTAATCCAGGCATAGAGGCTGTGCACGGACACGCCCAATCGCGCAGCTACCTCTGAAACAGGAAGCTGTTTTTCGGTCACTTGGTTGACCGCCTGGATTTTGAATTCTTCGGGATAACGCTGGTTGCTCATGGCACCTCCTAATGGGCCTCATTTTAAGGCTTGGAGGTGTCTACGAAACTAGGGGCGATTCAGCCGCCTATTCAATGACTCTTCTCTCAGTACATCGGATTGCCGGCCTCGTGGCACGGGACAAATACTGCCTAATGCCTCGACCAATTTCGCCAAGGGATGCTTTCGATTCAACTCGCTCATTGGTGTGAAATTCCTCGTGCATCAATTCCCACTGAATGAGGTGGCGCTAGCTGAGATTCGGAGCTCTTAGTTTGGCCTAGCCCTGTTTGATGTGGCCAGCGTATTCCCCAATTGCTTCCAGTGCTCCACAAATAATGTCGCCTAGCTCTGGCGAAGCCCTCTGTTCCAGCCACAACGTTACCTCCATTATCGCCGCGTCCAACGCGAGCTGATTGTCATAGATCTGTTCTAGTACATCGGGTACTGAGTAATCACCTGACATGGATCGATTCCTTTCGAGAAAATCCGCGGATAGCAGCGGCACTAGTGGGACAGTTTAGGGAAAAATTAGGGCAGATCCAGGGCCGCTATAGACCGCAAGGCTCCATGAGCAAAGTACTAAAGTACCGTATTTTCAGGCCATAAGTGGAATGCAGGCATGAAAAAATGGATTCGGATCTCTATCTATCTATTCAGAAAAGTTCTGATAGTGATCTAAGAGCCCAATCTCAAAAAAAATCAATTTGTGCTGAGTTTCTTAAAGTGATTAATATGGGGTTCGGAGTAATATTGAATGAAAAAGCCGAGCATTAAAACTTCCACCACGGATCCGATTTATGTTCACTCTTATATAAGCATGTGTTTTTTGCAGGTGTAGGGGGGGCTGTATTATTAGCAGTGAGGAGAGAGGTGCACTCTATTCTCGCTGATGAAATTTCGTCGTTGTTCCAACATGTGTTTATTGACGAACCTGAGTTATAGCACTCATTCATGACCAATTTGTTAGTGGCGTTTTTACCGAGACCAGCTTTGCCGGCCTCAGACTCTATAATCGTACGGCACCGACATGCGGAATCAAGCTTCTCAATTTCGCAGGTGAGCTTCACTCGGCAGGACTCAATCTTTGAATTCTTCGCCTGAACTTGAAGCCGTCCTTCTTTTTTTGTGGTTTCGAACTTATCTATGCAGCCTAGATAAGACTTGTAAATTAGAACTTTGTCGCTACTGTTTATCGTGGGTTCTGAGAAAATAGCCGTCTTAACTTTCTCGGAAAAACTTAATTCTGTCTCAAATTCTTTGCTAGGAACTTTTATTTTTCCTGTCAGTTTTGCGGAAAGTCCATTTTCCCCTCCCGCCGCGCATAAGATCAATGATGACATATCTTCTTGGCTTAGAGGTCGTCCAGGAACTGCACAGGCAGCTAAAATCAAAAGCAATCCAGAAAGTATCATGCTAGTAAAAAATAGCTTCATGTCATAACTGCCTATAACCATGGGGTAATATGATTTTTAACAATGACTCTAGCTTGTATTTTTCATCGTGCAAGTGGAAAGCTTTAACTGTGTTCTGTTCCGAACATCGGCTGACTGGGTTATCAAGTACTGAGAGGTTACTGGTAAGCATTTTATGCATTTATGCAACTTTTTGCGGGCGAGCCTCACAGACACCAACCATGGGGCTATCATTCAAAATCCCCAACATACCCCTACACAATTGGGATGTGAGCAAATAAGCTGCCGTGAGTGTCGGCCTTAGACCGATTCTGTTGAAAAAGTCGGATGTGGTTTTCACGGCAGGAAAAGTACGCGCATGAGATTGAAATCTTGAATCGCCGTAAAGGCATTCAGACTCAGATTTCACTTAGCAGTGCGTAAAAGAGGCGCTTTCACCGATTAATCTTTTGGCAGTTTGAGAAAACCGACTGTTTCAACAGAATCGACCCTAAGCTACCTTTCGTGAAGGACACAATTGGCCGTTTTCTGCCTGTCGAGACCGGCTGAAAACGGCCCAGGCTGTGTAAAAACGCAGACGCCGTGTCGAAATCCTCGCTTCTACGTTAAATCTGCAAACGATCGGTTAGTCAGCAGACCTAGATTTTGCGTAGGAGTGTGATTTTTGCACCGATTTTGATTTCTGTATTTGCGCTAAATTTTTTTCAAATGTATGCGTCCGGGCATCACGTCTTGCGTGATTAAACCGGCTTCCACTTATGCGGAAGCAACTGCTCAATTTCACTCGCCCGCTGCGTCGGCAGGCGCGTGAGAACATCCTTTAGATAGGCGTACGGATCATGGCCATTCAGCCGTGCTGACTGGATCAAACTCATGATCGCCGCAGCCCGTTTTCCGCGTATGCGTCCGGCCAAGTCATCTACCCGGCCCCGCAAAGCCAGGACATGGTGTGCACTTAAATTCAAGTGGACACCAGTTCTAGCCTTTTAAGCGGGTATTTCATGCAGCCGACACGCCGTTCGTATTCCAAATCCTTCAAGGCCCGGGTCATTCAAGAGTGTGTCCAACCCGGCGCTTCGATTGCCAGCGTTGCCCTTAGCCATAGCCTCAACGCGAACCTCGTCCACAAATGGATTCGGGTGCAAGCGCAGAAAAGCACGGCGCTCCAACCTGCATTCATCCCATTGCCTATACACGAAACAGCCCACGGATCCTCAGCGAATATCAGCATTGAGATTCTGCACCCGCGCGGCACCGTCAAAGTGAACTGGCCAACCGATAATGCTGCTGCCTGTGCCGCATTCCTTCGAGACCTTTTGCGATGATCCGCATCGACGCCATCTGGCTTGCCACCGAGCCCATGGACATGCGCGCCGGAACTGAAACGGCGCTGGCCAGAGTGATCGCGGTGTTCGGCGCGGCGAAGCCGCACTGCGCCTATCTGTTTACCAATCGCCGTGCGACTCGGGTCAAAGTGCTGGTACACGATGGGATTGGCGTCTGGCTGGCGGCACGTCGCTTGAACCAAGGTAAATTCCATTGGCCAGGTGTTCGGCAAGGCAGTGAATTGCAGTTGGATACAGAGCAACTTCAGGCCCTGTTGCTTGGCCTGCCTTGGCAACGGGTTGGCGCTGGCGGTGCAATCACGGTGCTTTAGAAACTGTAATTAGCATCTTGGTTTGCTGTCGCAGACGGTCTGCTTTGGTAAAATCCAAGGCATGACTTCCTCGCCTAATCTCGATCAAATGACTCCCGACCAACTGCGTGCATTCGCTGCGCAATTGCTGTCGCAAGTCGAGACCATGGGCAAGAAGATCAACCGCGATCAAACGCTGATCGAGAAGCTGACCCACGAGATCGCACAGCTCAAGCGTTTGAAGTTTGCCAAGCGCAGCGAGCAGATGAGTCCTGATCAGGCCAGCCTGCTTGATGACCTGATCGATACTGATATCGCGGCGATTGAGGCCGAGCTTCAGGCGTTGCAAATAGCACCAGCAGCGACCGAGGAAAAGCAAAAGCCCAAGCGCACGGCATTGCCGGCAGAGTTCCCACGCACGTTGATCCATCACGAGCCGGACAACACTCACTGCCCATGCGGCTGCGCACTGAAGCGCATCGGTGAAGATGTCAGTGAAAAGCTGGACTACACGCCGGGTGTGTTTACCGTTGAGCGCCATGTTCGTGGCAAGTGGGTTTGCGATGACTGCGAAACGCTGATCCAGGCGCCGGTGCCGGCGCAGGTCATCGACAAGGGCATCCCGACGGCCGGGTTACTTGCTCACGTCATGATTGCGAAGTTCGCTGACCATCTTCCGCTTTACCGTCAGGAATCGATTTTTGGTCGTGCCGGCTTGGTGATTCCACGCTCCACGTTGGCTCAGTGGGTTGGCATGACAGGCGTGCAGTTGCAGCCCCTGGTCGATGCCTTGCGGGACGTAGTGATCGGGCAACAGGTCATGCACGCGGATGAAACACCCGTGCAAATGCTTGCTCCAGGCTCGAAAAAAACTCACCGATCTTATGTTTGGGCGTACGCCACCAGCCAGTTCTGCGAGACAGCCGCTGTCGTCTACGACTTCAGCCCCAGCCGCGCCGGCGAGCATGCTCGTAACTTCCTGCAAGGCTGGAAAGGCAAGTTGGTTTGCGATGATTTTGGCGGTTACAAGGCCAGCTTCGAACTCGGCGTGACCGAGATCGGCTGCATGGCCCATGCCCGGCGCAAGTTCTTCGAGTTGCACGCAACCAACAAGAGCCAGATCGCCGAGCAGGCCCTGCGCTACATCCAGCTGTTGTACGAAGTCGAGAGCGAAGTGCGCGACCTGGAGCCGAATTTACGGCGCCGAATACGGCAAGAAAAAGCCGTACCGGTGATGGATAGGTTGCATGCCTGGATGATCGCGCAGCGTGATGTTGTGCCCGAAGGGTCGGCTATCAGCAGAGCACTCGATTACAGCCTCAAACGCTGGGCAGCGCTGTCGCGCTACCTCGATGACGGGGTGGTTCCCATTGATAATAATTGGGCGGAGAACCAGATCCGGCCATGGGCTCTTGGACGCAAGAACTGGCTCTTCGCCGGGTCACTACGCAGCGGAAAACGGGCTGCGGCGATCATGAGTTTGATCCAGTCAGCACGGCTGAATGGCCATGATCCGTACGCCTATCTAAAGGATGTTCTCACGCGCCTGCCGACGCAGCGGGCGAGTGAAATTGAGCAGTTGCTTCCGCATAAGTGGAAGCCGGTTTAATCACGCAAGACGTGATGCCCGGACGCATACTTTTCCGCTGCGTAGTGACCCGGCGAAGAGCCAGTTCTTGCGTCCAAGAGCCCATGGCCGGATCTGGTTCTCCGCCCAATTATTATCAATGGGAACCACCCCGTCATCGAGGTAGCGCGACAGCGCTGCCCAGCGTTTGAGGCTGTAATCGAGTGCTCTGCTGATAGCCGACCCTTCGGGCACAACATCACGCTGCGCGATCATCCAGGCATGCAACCTATCCATCACCGGTACGGCTTTTTCTTGCCGTATTCGGCGCCGTAAATTCGGCTCCAGGTCGCGCACTTCGCTCTCGACTTCGTACAACAGCTGGATGTAGCGCAGGGCCTGCTCGGCGATCTGGCTCTTGTTGGTTGCGTGCAACTCGAAGAACTTGCGCCGGGCATGGGCCATGCAGCCGATCTCGGTCACGCCGAGTTCGAAGCTGGCCTTGTAACCGCCAAAATCATCGCAAACCAACTTGCCTTTCCAGCCTTGCAGGAAGTTACGAGCATGCTCGCCGGCGCGGCTGGGGCTGAAGTCGTAGACGACAGCGGCTGTCTCGCAGAACTGGCTGGTGGCGTACGCCCAAACATAAGATCGGTGAGTTTTTTTCGAGCCTGGAGCAAGCATTTGCACGGGTGTTTCATCCGCGTGCATGACCTGTTGCCCGATCACTACGTCCCGCAAGGCATCGACCAGGGGCTGCAACTGCACGCCTGTCATGCCAACCCACTGAGCCAACGTGGAGCGTGGAATCACCAAGCCGGCACGACCAAAAATCGATTCCTGACGGTAAAGCGGAAGATGGTCAGCGAACTTCGCAATCATGACGTGAGCAAGTAACCCGGCCGTCGGGATGCCCTTGTCGATGACCTGCGCCGGCACCGGCGCCTGGATCAGCGTTTCGCAGTCATCGCAAACCCACTTGCCACGAACATGGCGCTCAACGGTAAACACACCCGGCGTGTAGTCCAGCTTTTCACTGACATCTTCACCGATGCGCTTCAGTGCGCAGCCGCATGGGCAGTGAGTGTTGTCCGGCTCGTGATGGATCAACGTGCGTGGGAACTCTGCCGGCAATGCCGTGCGCTTGGGCTTTTGCTTTTCCTCGGTCGCTGCTGGTGCTATTTGCAACGCCTGAAGCTCGGCCTCAATCGCCGCGATATCAGTATCGATCAGGTCATCAAGCAGGCTGGCCTGATCAGGACTCATCTGCTCGCTGCGCTTGGCAAACTTCAAACGCTTGAGCTGTGCGATCTCGTGGGTCAGCTTCTCGATCAGCGTTTGATCGCGGTTGATCTTCTTGCCCATGGTCTCGACTTGCGACAGCAATTGCGCAGCGAATGCACGCAGTTGGTCGGGAGTCATTTGATCGAGATTAGGCGAGGAAGTCATGCCTTGGATTTTACCAAAGCAGACCGTCTGCGACAGCAAACCAAGATGCTAATTACAGTTTCTAAAGCACCGTGATTGCACCGCCAGCGCCAACCCGTTGCCAAGGCAGGCCAAGCAACAGGGCCTGAAGTTGCTCTGTATCCAACTGCAATTCACTGCCTTGCCGAACACCTGGCCAATGGAATTTACCTTGGTTCAAGCGACGTGCCGCCAGCCAGACGCCAATCCCATCGTGTACCAGCACTTTGACCCGAGTCGCACGGCGATTGGTAAACAGATAGGCGCAGTGCGGCTTCGCCGCGCCGAACACCGCGATCACTCTGGCCAGCGCCGTTTCAGTTCCGGCGCGCATGTCCATGGGCTCGGTGGCAAGCCAGATGGCGTCGATGCGGATCATCGCAAAAGGTCTCGAAGGAATGCGGCACAGGCAGCAGCATTATCGGTTGGCCAGTTCACTTTGACGGTGCCGCGCGGGTGCAGAATCTCAATGCTGATATTCGCTGAGGATCCGTGGGCTGTTTCGTGTATAGGCAATGGGATGAATGCAGGTTGGAGCGCCGTGCTTTTCTGCGCTTGCACCCGAATCCATTTGTGGACGAGGTTCGCGTTGAGGCTATGGCTAAGGGCAACGCTGGCAATCGAAGCGCCGGGTTGGACACACTCTTGAATGACCCGGGCCTTGAAGGATTTGGAATACGAACGGCGTGTCGGCTGCATGAAATACCCGCTTAAAAGGCTAGAACTGGTGTCCACTTGAATTTAAGTGCACACCATGTCCTGGCTTTGCGGGGCCGGGTAGATGACTTGGCCGGACGCATACAGTGATTCTGCTGAATCAACCTGTCATCTGTCGCTCGTTCGCTGGACATGATCATTTGAGATGTGGGGAGTAGCGACCCGAATGAGGAGCTTTATTCCTCTCGGGAGGGTAGTGCGAATTACACATTCCGGTGCTGGATACTGCTTCGCCAAAACTAGCTGTTAGAATTGCGCTGGTTTAGTGATCAGGCTCGTGAGCACCAGCATGAACAAAGAATTGACCCTAGAAGAGATGCGCGAAGCGTTGTTCGGCGACGCTGAAATATCTGCGCCGGTGACCACCGCTCCGGTGGAAGAGATCCAGCCGAACGTCACTGCCGCGCCCCTATCAAAAGTGGCGAAAAAGGAGGTCTCCAAAGCCTTTACCCCCAGGCTTCTGGTTACTCTCCGTGTGAGCAATGAGTTCGAAGGTAGGACGCTGGAGATCGTCCATGAAGCCGATACTCTAAGCACGCTGCTGGCAGGGCAGGAAGCTACCAAAGCAGCCAGAAAGAAATTCCGGTATGTAGAAGTGGTATCGGTCAAATCTATGTAAATCATGTTTATCAGCAGGCGCCAAGCTAGTCTGTTGCCGGCCAATTCTAGCCCTAGGGTTTCGTATCAGCGTCACGAATTGGCTTTAGCACTATCTTTCCGTCGACCCGCGCGATGGTCAATAAATCACCGAGACCGACGTTCATTTCTACAAGGACATCCGGAGGCAGATCAATGATCACATCCTCGCTGCCATCGCCTGGATCCTGACATATCACAGTCCTTTGCACAGAATCACTCATTGGAAACTCACTCCACTCTCGGCAGATGAACTAGGTCCATATCCTACGCCCGTACATGGGAGGCAGTCAGCTGTCGGCCTAATAACGACAACGGTACTGCACGGCTGATCCACCCTAATCCTCCACCAACGTGGAGGACACCACCATGAATACCATTGCTAAGTATCGGCATCAACCATGGAATAAGGGAAAGCTTGTCGGACAGAAGCACCGATCCGAGTCAGGGATATCTGGGCGATCCGAGTGAGGCTTCAGCTTGCTGAGAAGACGAGGGATTTGGCGCTGTTCAATTTGGCTATCGACAGCAAGCTGCGTGCCTGTGACTTAACCAAGCTGCGAGTACGAGACATAGCTCATGGGAGCACGTGTCGTCACGGGCTATCGTGATGCAGCAGAAAACCCGTCATCCCGTGCAATTTGAAATTACCGAACCAACTCGAACGGTTCTGGAGGCTTGGATGCATCAGGCGTGCCTTCGCAGTGAGGACTTCCTGTTTCCGAGCCGATTGCACGGTTCAGACCATTTATCCACCAGGCAATATGATGGGATAGTCAAAGCATGGGTAACCACTATTGGCCTTTGACCCAACCATGTACGGTGCTCACACGCTGAGGCGAACCAAGGCAACGCTGATTTATCGTAGGACGAAAAATCTGAGAGCTATCCAGCTCTTGCTTGGTCTTACGAAGCTCGAAAGCACCTTTAGACACCTGGGAATAGAAGTCGATGATGCTTTGGAAAATGGCAGAACAGACGGAGGTTTGACCGCCACTGCGACGGTTGATACTAGACCGTCGCTATCGGCCAGAAGCGTCCACCTAGCCTAAGAGTCGCCGCCGCCGCCGCCGCCCCGCAGCGCGCAAGGGGACGGGCGTTCGATGACGCCGGTTTTTTGCGGGCCGTTGACCCGCTTCTGCGAGCCTCGGCGGGCACCTTGGGTTGATCGTGTTACCGATCAGCGAGCGTCGAGCTACGCCCGCTAAAGCGAATGGGGCCACACTCAGTGCGCTGTTAACGAATCGTTGCGCGAACCTGGTCGGTCCAGTTGCAGATTACCGTACAGGGCACGTCTCGATTCTGGAGGAGCAGGTTGCACAGTGCTTTTCAAAGCTGCGAGGCCAGCCCGGGAGTGCGACCGTCCCACTATCTTGTAGTCCCGGCTGAGGGAGCCTGGCTTGTGTCTCGTGCTGAGTTATCCATTGTTTCGCGGTGTAAGCTGCTTTCGCCGCCGCGGTTGGATGTCCATATCTAGCGCCATGAGATATGGCGAGTCTCGAGTGCTTGCCATAGAGCGCAGGTGGAATAAGCCCCGGGTGTTTCAGGTTTCCACCGTGATGGCTAGCGATGAGGTTGAAGAACTTTAGTGATTGCGGAAGGTTGAAAAAAACGGACGAAAACTCCGCGTCGGCGGGGCACAATGTGTAGCCGCGCCACTCTTCGTGCAGCAGCGCTGAGAAAGCTATCCCCGTGTTGTTGTTATTCGATTTGACGCCGGGAGCCGGTACGCACTTTACCAGCCAATCACCCCGTGACGATTGAACGGTATTGAGCAATGTGGGCCAGACCATCAGATTGCCCTGACGATACAAAATTATCGCTAAGCGCCACGAGGTCGGGGAAATTCGTTGACCGGAACTGAACCGCCCTTGATTAGGCACCAGCCATTTTCGGTCATTTACTGCACGTGAATCCCAGCGGATCCTCAAACCTCGTGATCCATATAAGGGTTGGCCTAGTGCTGCGCCAGCCCAGTGGTCCAGATCCCAATGCGAAAGGACCACTGGAGCGCCGGGTTCAATTGTTGAGGAGGCCAAAGGGTCGAGGGGAGGCGTGGGTAAGGTGTTATAGTTCCACCCGGTCGGCACACCGAAGTCGAAGAACATGCGAACCTTTGGCGCTGAAGTGGGACACTCATGTGTATCGACCAAGGCATTCCAATTAGCTTGCCCAACGTCATAGACCGTTATCATCGGGCTCCTGATGTCAGCGACCGCGAGATCCAGCAGCTGTTTAATCTGCGCCTTTGTGGCCCGCGGAGCGCCTTGTAATCGGGAAAAACGATTCAATTTATTCTGTGTACGACGGTTGGTGAGCATCTCTACGCCTGTTACACGAACCCTCTCAGGTACCTCATTAGCTAGTGCTCGCAACGGTTGCAGGAGCCCATTGCTACCTGCGCCATTGTCGAGTACAAACTTTACCTCGTACCAACCCGTCTCTGTATTGCCATCTGAATGCAAACTGCTGATCTTTTTAAACAAAGGTGACCCTGGATCAAGTGCGACAATCCATGTTTTCGGTATCCATTCAGCTCTATTCGAGAAAAGCGTCTTGGCCGCTCCCTTGAATGACTGCACATCAACGCCATCAAGAATTATTGGTGACTGAGGACCTGACTCCCAGCGATCCTCATCCATGCAGGCGTATATGGTTTTCTCTTTAAGTCCCTTTGCCATAAAAATGTCCAAAACTTTATACGTCGCTTCCGGTGGGGCAGCCGCAGCTGCGAACCCTTGATACCACTCTTTTAAGCCTCATTCAGTAATGCATGAAAATCGTAGATTGCCAAATTCATTCGAAGGCTTTCCCCGCACTGAAATCTAGGCAAGAGTCGAGTGGATGGAAAGCTCCCCACGCCAGCATCCAGCCCACCAGTAAGCTGATCGATAGCGAGCCTTCAGAGCCCCTACTGACAACCGCCCAGCACCTGTTGGTACGCGAGAGTAGTGGTGCCTCGCATCGCTCTTCCGATAATGACCTTGATCTGGCCGGAGCTAACGCACCAATGGTCCGTGATGGTTGGTTTGAACGGGGGTACTAGATTTTGCGCAGAGAGCAAAATGTCTCGCGCTCGCTGGAGCTTAACCTGTTGCCGCTGATTGAAAACTGACCCACTGTGTCAGTTTTCGGTCAGCGGCAACAGTCATTATGGATTGACTACTTTTCATCTGCATCTAGGCGTGAACCACAGGGTGGTTACAGGGATCTTCGAATCGCATCCCGCTTCTGATGAAAGTCAAATGGCCCCGTGCCAAGTAACAGCGTCCTGCCCCGTCGAACGTATGCAATTGACGGCTGAGAATCGAGCGTAGAACGGGATTTGCCGTTTCTGGCCCCCACTTTTTCGGCTTCGGTCGATTCCGTACTTCCTTGGGGCATTGGCCCTTGGGTTTTCTTTGCGTATCCATCGCAACCTTGAAGACACTGACCCCCTTTTTGTTGGTCGGGGTTTCCGGTGAAACTTCGTCAGTGCTTGCGAAACACGCGCAGGTGACGTGAATCCCCAGCAAGCGGTGTTCGCGATAGGAGGCTAGGCACACTTGTACGGTTTCTCTGAATTAGAGCTGTGCGAGCCGCCAGCCAAACGTCCGGTCGGCTCAAAATCGCTGCCAAATACTAAAGCCGCATCAAGAAATCTTTGGGCTCTTTTATCTGATCTCTTAGCCAGTGTGCGACTGACTTCGAGACCGAACTGAGCCTGCAATGACCACCTATTGCTTTTCACCTTACGTTTTCCTTTCATCATGACCTCTGACAGGAGCCCCTGGCACGCTGCTACCGCTCTCAACGCG
The DNA here is from genome assembly GCF_057835125.1 of Pseudomonas sp. GL_117. NCBI lineage: Bacteria > Pseudomonadati > Pseudomonadota > Gammaproteobacteria > Pseudomonadales > Pseudomonadaceae > Pseudomonas > Pseudomonas sp. GL_117. The sequence continues at coordinate 1,374,624 of NZ_CM174418.1, forward strand.
ACATTCAATGGAAAAGTGGGTAGCCCTTCAAAGAGCAGGTGTCGACGACCGGTGTGGATGCGACCCTAAAATATTGCTATAGCATATATAATCTAACGTTTTACACAATGGGCCCTCTCTGGGCACGACATCGGAGCGCTGAGTGATATTCCTTTTCGACCCAAAGCATAAAGAGGTAAGAACGTGGACCCATTGCGAAATAGAGGGGCTATGCTTCATTGCTACGATTACGTCAATTCAAACCGGTCAACAGAACCGCGCAGCAATGGTTGAGTGTGCGTATGAGCTACGGCACTACCTTTTAACAGCCCAAGACGTAGTGGTCAGGCACGTACACATGATGTGCCCACCCTCCATAAGCGGGCGCAGCGCCTGGGCTTTAGAAGAGCTTGAAAGCATTGTTGCTTTCACTGGCGTGGACAACGACCAGAGTGCCGTTCTATATCGGACATCGATAGCCAGCTACAAGCTCGGGGAGCTAGATCTTCGAAGGAAGAAGTATTCCCGAGTTCTGTTTTCCGCTCGCCATCTCAAACAACGCTCTCCGGTAGTTTCCGATGCTCCGCGTGACGAACGATACCCTCAGATGTTCGCGCCTCTATGGACACGTTGAGAACGATCCGAGCGAAAAAACAAAAAACACATAGAAGAAAAAATTCATATATCGCTATAGCGTATAGCTCTTTAGTCCGCAGCAAGGCCTTATCGTGCCTTTTGCGGGACAGCAAATGGATCTCAAAGAGGCTTTCGGATTCACCGTCAAATCTATTCGTCGTGCCAAAGGGCTCCCTCAAAATGCAGTTGGCATAAATCAGGGATACATCAGTGAACTCGAAAGCGGACAGAAAACCCCGACTCTGCCCAAAATGGCTGCTATTGCTAGGAGTTTAGGGATTCATCCCCTGACGCTTCTTGCTGCGGTCTACACCAACATGGAGCAGGAGGATTCAAAGCAGCTTTTAGCCAGAGTAAATAACGAACTCGATAGTTTGAGTTAGCATTTAATGAGAGAAAATTCCACGTGTTCATCCTTGCATACGTACCTGCTTGATTAGTGGATCAGATGAGATGCTGTGGTCGCGGCAGATACGCCTACGTGAAGACACTGGTCAACAAGGTTAGTCCGTTTGAAGACGGCGGCTTTAAATATCGAATTTCACCTAAGCCTCCAGCGTCGATTGGCGCGGCAAGTCGCAAACTTGGAGAGTGTTTTCGGCTGCGGTGACCTGACCGAGCACAACGGCTTTGCCGTGTTACCCGCGCGATCGCGTAAACCCAAGGACAAAGCCAAGGTCGATGTTGGTGTGCAGGTGACCGAGCGCTGGATCCTCGCGGCCCTGCGCAACCGCCACTTGTTCTCGCTGGGCGAACTTAATACGGCCATCGGCGTGCTGCTCGGACGACTTAACCACAGGCCCTTCAAAAAACTGCCCAGCTCACGCCGCTCAGCCTTCGAAACCATCGACCAATCAGCACTTCCACCGCTGCCAGTACATCCGTACGTCTATGCCGGACAAGGTACGGATGCACATTGACAACCACGTCGAAGTCGACGGTCAGTACCAACTGGTGAAGCTCCAACTCGCAGCCCGCTTGGCTTGGACAAATCCCTGAGCTTGCAACTGGGCAGCGGCCGGTGGCTGCGCGAAGGGCTGAGCCTGATTATCGGCGGCCAGACCGGCTTGGGTAACTGGCTCGCTTGCGCGCTGGCCCACAGGCCTGCCGGGAAGGCTACAGCGTGCGTTACCTTTACATAGTTCTATTTAATAAAAAATATTTAACAATCAGTAGGATAATCCTAAAAATAGCGTTTCATTACGAATAGTAGATTCCGTCATTCGTCTTGCTGTGCGTATGCTAATGGAGCGTCATGGTTATGAGGTCGTTGCCGAGACCGATAACGGTGTCGATGCGTTGCAACTTGCACGGGAACATATGCCGGACATTGTCATACTGGATATTGGAATTCCCAAGCTCGATGGGTTGGAAGTTATTTGCCGGCTTTCTTCGGTCAAACAGCCTGCGCCGTTCAAGGTGTTGGTACTGACGTCACAGGCTCCGGGGCATTTCTCCATGCGATGCATGCAGGCGGGGGCGGCAGGGTATGTGTGCAAGCAACAGGACCTGACCGAGTTGCTGAGCGCTATCAAGGCGGTGCTTTCCGGCTACAGCTATTTCCCGAACCAGGCGCTGAATTCGGTGCGCTCTACCATGGGCAATGCCAGCGAGGCCGACATGGTTGAACGCCTTTCGGGCCGGGAGATGATGGTGTTGCAGCAGTTGGCCCGTGGTAAAACCAACAAGGAGATCGCCGATGGCATGTTCCTCAGTAACAAGACCGTCAGCACCTACAAGACGCGCTTGTTGCTCAAGCTCAATGCCCGCTCCCTGGTGGACCTGATTGAACTGGCCCAGCGCAATGGGTTGGTATAGGTGGGAAGGGGTCCATCAAAACGCTGATAGGTAACCAGAGTACTCGTTGGGAAAAAGCCTCCGTCAGGGAGGCTTCTGGTCGTCAATGGCCAGGTCAGAGGTCGAAGTCGTAATCGGCCAGTTGTTTTTGCAAGCGTCGCTCTTCCAGAAGATTGTCGATAGTGCGACGTTTGCTCAGATTGGTCTTGGCCACCTCCGCAACGGGGGCTTCGCCATCGTCATCCGGCTCTGCAACGAGGTCGTCTTCTACATCCAATTGTTCTTTGCCAGTGCTCATAAGGTTCACTCCGGGCTAAGACTGCCGTTGGCGCTCCTTATAACGATAATCCATGAATGGGTAAAAAAGATTTTTTCAATCGACAGATCAAAAAAACCAATGATTGCTCAATCGTCTGATGTCTTGTCCTTGTATTCGCACAGGTCCTCGATGCGACAGCTGCCGCAGCGCGGCTTGCGCGCCTGACAAACATAGCGCCCATGCAGGATCAGCCAATGATGGGAGTCGAGCAGATACGGCTTGGGCACGAACTTCATCAATTGATTTTCCACCTCGACCACATTCTTGCCGCGGGCGATACCAGTTCGGTTACTGACCCGGAAAATGTGCGTGTCCACCGCCATGGTCAACTGTCGGAACGCGGTGTTGAGCACGACATTGGCGGTTTTGCGCCCTACGCCGGGGAGGGCTTCCAGCGCTTCGCGAGTTTGTGGCACTTCACCGCCGTGCAGCTCAACGAGCATCCGGCAGGTCTCAATCACGTTCTTGGCCTTGCTGTTGTAGAGGCCGATCGTCTTGATGTACTCCGATAACCCATCGACACCCAAGGCATGGATTGCCGCTGGCGTGTTGGCTACCGGGTACAGTTTGGCCGTGGCCTTGTTGACGCCTACGTCGGTGGATTGTGCCGACAGGATCACCGCAATCAGCAGCTCGAACGGCGAGGAGTAGGCCAGTTCGGTTTTGGGTTCCGGATTGTCTTCGTGAAACCTGCGGAAAATTTCCAGGCGTTTTACGGCGTTCATGGGACGAGTGGTTCCTTGCCGGTGTTCAGCGTGAAGGTGAAAAGGGTCCAGGCCGGGCCCCTGCCAGTAGTAACCCCAGCAGGATAAACCCGGTAGGCATCAAAGTGGTGTCTGCCTCGCCGCGTAACAACCCTAGCGTGAGCGCAATGCAGCAAACAGTTGCCGACCGTTCTCAACGTTGCAGGTCACGTGCCCAGGGCATCGACTTGACGTTGCGCTTCATCGAGCCGGTTTTGTGCGTCGGCCAGTTCTTGCGGGGCGGCCAGCCGATCCTGCGCTTTCTTCAGCTCGGCGCGGCGCATCGCCAGCTGGATTTTGGCGCGTTTGAGTTCGGCAGTATTCACGGGCGACCGTGGCATTGCTGGCGTGCTGTCTGGTTCCAGTGCAGCCAATGCGCGTTCCGCGGCCTCAAACTGCTGTTGCAGGACGATCAACTGAGATTGCTGTTCAAAGGTCGGTGGATGACCAAAGGCTTTCAAGGACTTGTGCAGCTGTGCGCGGCTCATCGCCAGCTCAATCTTGGCCTTCTTCACCGCTGCGTCCGTAATCGCTTGCAGGGCATCTACCGGCGCGGTTTCCGTCGGTGCCGGTCGTTTGGTCCGTGCCTGGCGCTCGGCGAGCCGATGCTCCTCTTCCCGCTGCAAGCGCGCGTTGCGTTGTTCGTAGCGACGCCGTGCCCGGTCACGCTTGAGGCTGCGTTCGTGGCGCTCGTGATCATTGGCTGCCAGACCTCCCACGATCGGCAGCACGCTGACCAATGGGCGCATTTCAATGCAATCGACCGGGCACGGCGCCACACACAAATCACAACCCGTGCATTCGTCGACGATCACTGTGTGCATCAACTTGGCGGCGCCCACAATCGCATCCACCGGGCACGCCTGGATGCACTTGGTGCAGCCGATGCACTCGGCTTCGCGGATGTACGCAATCTGCGCCGGAGCTTCGCCACGGGAGGTATCCAGCGCCAGCACCGGCACGTTCAGCAAGTGCGCCAGGCCGGCGATGGTTTCCTGTCCACCAGGCGGACACTTGTTGATGGCTTCGCCGCTGGCGATGCCCTCTGCGTAAGGCTTGCATCCGGGGTGCCCGCATTTGCCGCATTGGGTCTGCGGTAGCAGCGCGTCGATACGTTGAATGAGGTTCATGCTGTGATCATTGGCGTGCCGGTAGGTTAGACAAACAGGGTCTGATTATCCGGCAAGCGAAAAGGGGGAACTAGCTGAAAAGCCCTGTCGCCGAAGCGACAGGGCCGTCTTGCAGGCTTACTTGATCCGTTGACCCGGCTTGGCGCCGCTATCAGGGCTCAGCAGGTAGATCTCTTCACCGCCAGGACCGGCCGCCATCACCATGCCTTCGGAGATGCCGAACTTCATTTTCCGTGGCTTGAGGTTGGCGATCATCATGGTCAGACGACCATCGAGTTTGGACGGGTCCGGATAAGCGCTCTTGATCCCGGAGAACACGTTGCGTTGCTCGCCGCCAAGGTCCAGCGTCAGGCGCAGCAGCTTGTCGGCACCTTCCACGGCTTCGGCTTTTACGATCAGCGCGACACGCAGGTCGACTGCGGCGAAAGCGTCAAAGTCGATTTCCGCAGAGATCGGGTCTTTGGCCAATTCACCATTGCCTACTGGCGCAGCCGAGCCGGTATCGGTCTGGCTGGCGACCAGGTCTTCTTTCGAAGCGTCGGTCATGGCCTGGACCTTGAGCGGGTCGATGCGGGTCATCAGCGGCTTGAACTCGTTCAACTGATGGTTGCTGAGCAGGGTCGCGTGGTCCTTCCAGGTCAGCGGCGCAACGTTGAGGAACGCCTCGGCGTCGGCGGCCAGCAGCGGCAGCACCGGCTTGAGGAAGATCACCAACTGGCGGAACAGGTTGACGCCGGTGGCGCAGATCGCCTGGACTTGCGCCTGCTTGCCTTCCTGCTTGTTCAGCGACCACGGTGCCTTGTCGGCGATCCAGGCGTTGGCGCGGTCGGCCAGGCCCATGATTTCGCGCATGGCGCGGGCAAAGTCGCGGGCTTCATAGGCTTCGGCGATGCTCGGTGCGGCGGCCAGGAACGCGTCGGTCAGTTCCGGTGCGGCATTTTCGGCCACCAGCAGGCCAGCGTTGCCCTTGTGGATGAAACCGGCGCAACGGCTGGCGATGTTGACGACCTTGCCTACCAGGTCCGAGTTGACCTTCTGTACGAAGTCTTCCAGGTTCAGGTCGAGGTCGTCTACGCCACGGCCCAGCTTGGAGGCGTAGTAGTAGCGCAGGTATTCCGGCGACAGGTGGTCCAGGTAGGTGCGCGCCTTGATAAAGGTGCCACGGGACTTGGACATCTTCTGGCCGTTGACCGTCAGGTAGCCGTGCACGGCTATGCCGGTCGGCTTGCGGTAGCCCGAACCTTCAAGCATGGCCGGCCAGAACAGGGCGTGGAAGTTGACGATGTCCTTGCCGATGAAGTGGTACAGCTCGGCGGTGGAATCCTTGTTCCAGAACGCGTCGAAGTCCAGCTCCGGGGTGCGATCACACAGGTTCTTGAAGCTGGCCATGTAGCCGATTGGCGCGTCCAGCCACACATAGAAGTACTTGCCCGGCTCGCCCGGGATCTCGAAGCCGAAGTACGGCGCGTCGCGGGAGATGTCCCACTGTTGCAGGCCGCTGTCGAGCCACTCGGAGAGCTTGTTCGCCACGGCGTCCTGCAGGGTGCCGCTGCGGGTCCAGGTTTGCAGCATCTGCTGGAAGTCCGGGAGCTTGAAGAAGAAGTGTTGGGAATCCTTGAGCACCGGGGTGGCGCCGGAGATCGCCGACTTCGGATCCTTCAGCTCGGTCGGTGCGTAGGTCGCACCGCATTTTTCGCAGTTGTCGCCGTACTGGTCTTCGGTGCCGCATTTCGGGCAGGTGCCCTTGATGAAGCGGTCGGCCAGGAACATCTTCTTTTCCGGGTCGAAATACTGGGTGACCGAACGCTGGTCGATGTGCCCGGCATCCTTCAAGCGCAGGTAGATCTGGCTCGACAGCTCGCGGTTTTCTTCGGAGTGGGTCGAGTGGAAGTTGTCGAAATCCACCAGGAACTCGGCAAAGTCGGCGCTGTGTTCGGCCTGCACGTTGGCGATCAGTTGTTCCGGGGTGATGCCTTCCTTTTCGGCGCGCAACATGATGGCCGAACCGTGGGCGTCGTCCGCGCAGACATAGATGCATTGGTTGCCGCGATGCTTCTGGAAGCGCACCCACATATCGGTCTGGATGTACTCAAGCATATGGCCAAGATGGATGGAACCATTGGCATAGGGCAGGGCGCTGGTGACGAGGATCTTGCGTGGCTCGGACATGGGGCTCGGCTACTTGATGAAACGGAGGTCGGCCACTATAAAGCGCCGGGAAATATATTTCACCCCGTGACGCTGTTTCAGCATCTTCCAAACCTGCGAAAGCATGCCGTTGAGCCATAGGAACGGTTAGGATAGCCGCCTGTTTCAGTCAGTCTTTTTCGGGAGTAGCCCATGAGCGCCGTGAATCGCGCAGCGGTGGAAGCCGTTCTTCGCCAGTACACCGACCCCTATTTGAACCAGGACCCGATCAGTGCCGGTTGTGTGCGCGCCATCGAGATCGAGGGCGAGCGGGTGTCGGTCCAGTTGGAACTGGGTTATGCCGCCGGTCTGTTCAAGAACGGCTGGGCGCAGATGCTGCAGATGGCGATCGAAGGCCTGGACGGCGTGAGCTCGGCCAGGGTCGACATCCAGTGCGTGATTGCACCGCACAAGGCCCAGGCGCAGATTCCGGGCCTGGCCAATGTCAAGAACGTCGTTGCTGTCGCTTCCGGCAAGGGCGGCGTCGGCAAATCCACCACCGCCGCCAACCTGGCGTTGGCCCTGGCGCGTGAAGGCGCCCGCGTGGGTATTCTCGACGCCGACATCTACGGCCCGAGCCAAGGCGTGATGTTCGGCATCGCCGAAGGCACCCGACCGAAGGTCAAGGATCAGAAATGGTTTGTGCCGATTGAGTCCCTGGGCGTGGAAGTCATGTCCATGGCCTTCCTCACTGACGACAACACCCCGATGGTCTGGCGCGGCCCTATGGTTTCCGGCGCGCTGTTGCAACTGGTAACCCAGACTGCCTGGGGCGACCTGGATTACCTGGTGATCGACATGCCGCCAGGCACCGGCGACATCCAGCTGACCCTGGCGCAGAAAGTCCCGGTGGCCGGCTCTGTGATCGTCACCACGCCCCAGGACCTGGCGCTGCTGGACGCGAAAAAGGGTGTGGAGATGTTCCGCAAGGTCAACATCCCGGTGCTGGGCGTCGTGGAAAACATGGCGGTGCACATCTGCTCCAACTGCGGTCACGCCGAGCATCTGTTCGGCGAGGGCGGCGGCGAGAAGCTGGCCACCCAGTACGGGGTCGAACTGCTGGCCTCGTTGCCGTTGTCCATGCTGATTCGTGAGCAGGCCGACGGAGGCAAGCCTACCGTTGTCGCCGAGCCTGACAGCCAGATCGCCATGATTTATCAGGAACTGGCCCGCCACGTAGGCGCGCGGATCGTCCTGCAGGAAGCGGCTGCACCGGCAATGCCGACGATTACCGTCAGCGACGACTAAGCGACGTGAAGGAGAAAAGCCTCGACGGTGTCGGGGCTTTTTCATGTCTGCAGAACGCTCAAGGCCTGCCAGTTACGCTTTTACGCAATTGCTCGTGTAAGCAATTACTTACTTTCTCGTAAGTGTTTGGTTTTTTTAGCCGCCATGGGCGTCTCGAAACACTCGGGTCGTTTTCTATCCTATTGAATAATAACAATTATTTACTTTTGTTCTGAGGCGCAAATCTCTCGGCCGGCGGCTGGGTTGCCGTTGAACTTCCTTTGGAACTCTTTAAGATCGGCCCCGTGTCCACGGATTGACACAGCCATCAAGGAACGATGGTTTGAAGGAATGTCGCAGGATGCGATTCATCAGGATGATGAAAAGGAATACAGGGACTAGGGAAAAAATGTGGGCGGGTCATACCGCCCCTTTTTTTGCCTGTAGAAAAGTGAACCCCAGCCTGCAAAACGCAAAAAAGGCCCTTGAGGGCCTTTTAAGTCGTAGCAAACCGATCAGCGAATCAGATCAGCGATCTTGCCGGGCTTGCCATCCCATTCAGCTGCATCTGGCAGCGAATCTTTCTTCTCGGTGATATTTGGCCAGATTTCCGCCAGCTCGACGTTGAGCTGAATGAACTGTTCCATACCTGCCGGGACTTCGTCCTCGGAGAAAATTGCGACGGCCGGGCATTCCGGTTCACACAGGGCGCAGTCAATGCACTCGTCCGGGTGGATGACCAGGAAGTTCGGGCCTTCGTAGAAGCAGTCCACCGGACATACTTCCACGCAGTCGGTGTACTTGCACTTGATGCAGTTGTCGGTGACGACGAAGGTCATTTCTAATTCTCTCCTCAGGCGGCGGCGGCGAAACCCTTTGTGGCAGGGCTCGCGAGGTTCGGGAGTGGTAGTCTGCGGACCAGGCTAAGAGCCCGCAGCATCCCAAACCGCGCGAGAGTCTACCAGCTTGCAAGCCTCAGCGTTATATCCGAGTCTTCAGTGCATATAACATTTCGAGCGCTTTTCGCGGCGTCAAGTCATCCAGGTCAAGCTTTGCCAATTCATCCAGCACCGGGTGAGGCAGGCTGGCGAACATATCGCTCTGGTGCGGCGCGGCGTTTTTGCTCGTGGCTTTGGCGGGGCTGGCGACCACGTTTTCATGAGGCAGCGCCGTGGTTTCCAAGCGACTGAGGTGCTCGCGGGCGCGGCTGATCACGATGTTCGGTACGCCGGCCAGTTGCGCCACAGCCAGGCCGTAGCTCTGGCTCGCCGGCCCTGGCAGCACGTGGTGCAGGAACACGATGCGCTCGTTGTGCTCGGTCGCGTTGAGGTGCACGTTGGCCACCAGCGGCTCGCTTTCCGGCAATACGGTCAGTTCGAAGTAATGGGTGGCGAACAATGTATAGGCGCGCAGATGCGCGAGGCGCTCGGCGGCCGCCCAGGCCAGGGACAGGCCGTCGAAGGTGCTGGTGCCACGGCCGACTTCGTCCATCAGCACCAGGCTGCGTTCGGTGGCGTTGTGCAGGATGTTGGCGGTTTCGCTCATTTCCACCATGAAGGTCGAACGGCCACCGGCCAGGTCATCGCTGGAGCCGATCCGGGTGAAGATGCGGTCCACCAGGGACAGCTCGCAACTGGCCGCCGGCACAAAGCTGCCGATATGCGCCAACAGCACGATCAAGGCGGTCTGACGCATGTAGGTGGATTTACCGCCCATGTTCGGACCGGTGATTACCAGCATGCGGGTGTAGTCGTCGAGCGACAGGTCGTTGGCGACGAACGGTGTCGTCAGCACTTGCTCTACCACCGGGTGACGGCCCTGGACGATGCGCATGCACGGCTCGCTGACAAAACGCGGGCAGTTCAGGTCAAGGTTCAGTGCACGTTCGGCGAGGTTGCTCAACACATCCAGCTCGGCCAGGGCGGCGGCGGTGTCTTGCAGCGGTGCCAATTGGCTGATCAAGTCCTCAAGCAAGGCTTCATACAGCATCTTTTCCCGGGCCAGCGCACGGCTCTTGGCCGACAGCGCCTTGTCTTCGAACTCTTTGAGCTCCGGAGTGATAAAGCGCTCGGCGCCCTTGAGGGTCTGGCGACGTTGATAGTCGATAGGCGCCGACTCGGCCTGCTTGCTCGGCAACTCAATAAAGTAGCCGTGCACACGGTTGTAGCCGACCTTCAAGTTGGCCAGGCCGGTACGCGCTTTTTCGCGGGCTTCCAGGTCAATCAGGAACTGCCCGGCGTTTTCACTCAGGGCTTGCAGCTCGTCCAGCTCGCTGTCGTAACCGGTCTTCAGCACACCGCCGTCACGAATGATCGCTGGCGGGTTGTCGATGATGGCTTTTTCCAGCAGCGCCGCCAGTTCTGGGTAGGTGCTGGTGGTCACGGCCAGCTGTTGCAGGTGCGGCGTGTCCAGATCGGTCATCGCGGCCTGCAATTGCGGCAGTGCACCCAGGGCATCGCGCAGGCGCGCCAAATCACGGGGGCGCGCATTGCGCAGGCCGATCCGCGCCAGGATGCGTTCGATGTCGCCGATTTCCTTGAGCTGCGGCTGCAGCTTTTCAAAGCGATAGCCGTCCAGCAGGCAAGTGATGGACGACTGACGCGCCTGCAGCACGCTCAAATCCCGCAGCGGGCGGTTCAACCAGCGGGTCAGCAAGCGGCTGCCCATGGCGGTCTGGCAACGGTCGACCACCGATTGCAGGGTGTTATCGCGCCCGCCGGCCAGGTTGGTGTCCAACTCCAGGTTGCGACGGCTGGCGCCATCGAGCACCACGGTATCGTCCAAGCGCTCATGGCGCAGGCTGCGCAAGTGCGGCAGGGCGGTGCGCTGGGTTTCCTTGGCATAGCTGAGCAGGCAACCGGCAGCGCCGATGGCCAGGGTCAGGGTTTCGCAGCCAAATCCCTTCAAGTCTTGCACGGAGAACTGCTGGCACAGACTTTTCAGCGCCGAATCACGCTCGAAATCCCACGGTGCACGACGCTTGGCCCCACGACGCTTTTCCGCCGGCAAGTCCTTCGGCCAGTCATCCGGGATCAACAACTCCACCGGATTGATACGCTCCAGTTCTGCCAGCAGGTTCTCCCAGCCCTTGATTTCCAGCACGCTGAAGTTACCGCTGGTGATGTCCAGCACCGACAGGCCGAACAAACGCTCATCGCCCAACACCGCCGCAATCAGGTTGTCGCGACGCTCATCCAGCAGCGCCTCATCACTCACCGTCCCCGGCGTAATAATGCGCACCACCTGACGCTCCACCGGCCCTTTGCTGGTGGCTGGGTCGCCGATCTGCTCACAGATCACCACCGATTCGCCCAACTTCACCAGCTTGACCAGATAACCTTCCAACGAATGGTAAGGAATCCCACACATCGGAATCGACTGCCCAGCCGATTGCCCACGGGCAGTCAGGGTGATGTCCAACAGCTTGGCGGCCTTCTTCGCATCTTCGTAGAAGATCTCGTAGAAGTCGCCCATGCGGTAGAACATGAGCTGATCAGGGTGCTGGTTTTTGAGTCGCCAGTACTGCTGCATCATCGGGGTATGGGAGGATAAATCTGAAATTGTCTTATTCATCAGTTGTTTAGAGATTTCTGTGAAAATGTGTGGGGCAAAAATGGGGCATTCCAATGCTGGAAATTCTGGAAGAGGACCCCTGCAAAAAAAGATGGACACATTAGCACACGGGGGGCTAGCCGAGCTGGGTGCGGCAGGTTAGCTTTAGGGGGGCTGATGTCAACTTGCTAGTACTTTTTTACTGGAGCGCGTAATGAAGAAGGAGTTCCCTGGGTTCTTTGCCAATCACGGTGGTGACATGGAAAGGTTATGGGAGGACAGCCTTTTTGTTCTAGATGCTAACGTATTACTGAGTCTCTATCGTTATTCGGATGCAACGCGAGCGGAACTTCTTCAAGTTTTTAGATCTTTAGGAAATCGTTTGTGGGTGCCTCATCAGGTAGTTTATGAGTATCTCATCAATAGGCTTAAGGTTATTGGTGAGCAAGCTAAGGTGTATGAGGATTCAATTAAAAGTGTTGAGCTAATTAGAAAGGGGTTGGAGAATAATAATCACCATCCATTTGTAAGTGCGAATACTTTGGTTGAGTCGGTAGTAGTGTTTGAAAAGCTCTTAGGGGAGTTGAGTGCTAATAAATCGGTGCATGAAGGTCGAATAAATTCCGATGAGATCAGGGAGCAGTTAATATCGCTTCTTGAGGGAAAAGTCGGAGGCGGATTCGATAGAGCTAGACTCGAACTAATTTTAAAGGATGGAGCGTCACGCTACGAGCAGAAAATTCCACCTGGTTATAAAGATATTAAGAAGGGCAGTGATACGGTTGTTTTTACTGAGATGTGTAAGCCATTTGGAGATTATATTGTATGGTTGCAAGTGATTGAAAAGGCTCAGTTGTCTAAAAAACCTGTAATATTTGTTACGGGGGATAATAAGGAAGACTGGTGGTTGACTTTTCAGGGGAAAACTATTGGGCCCCAGCCTCAACTGGTTGAAGAGTTTTTGCAGGAGACAAGTCAGCAATTTTATATGTACCCCCCTGATAGATTTTTGGAGCGTGCTAACGCTTTCTTGAAGCAGGAAACGTCACAAGAAGCGGTGAATGAAATTAGAAATCTTCGTGATGAGAGTGATGATCTAAGCCTGGCGGATGCTGCGTTGCTTGATTTCACGGTTAATGAGGCTTGGCCTGTTGCTAAAAAAGGGGTAGATGCGTTTGGATTTGCTTTTGGTGATGAGTATAAAAGAGATAATTTTAGAGTTCACGAACAGATAAAAGCTGTGCAAAAGCAAATTGAAGAGGTTGAGCATAGATTGGAGTTCGAATTCAGACTCCATAGAAAATATGCATTAGATTATGAGTGTCTTAAAGATGATGGTTTTGGTGGTGCGCCAAATGAGGTGGTTCTTTCTCAGCAGGAGCAACAAATTGAGGAGTGTAATAAGTCTATTAGTTATCTTGAGCATGATTTAGCTCGTTTGAAACGAAAGTTGGTGGACTTGTCTGTAGTCAAAAAAGATTTGATTGGTAAGTATTATTATGGGAAGAGCTGATACCTGAGGTTTGCGTTGGTCCTCCCTTATTTAATTGCGGACCATATTTTTTCAAGCTCATTTGGCGACTCATCATCCATCCATTTTGCGTATACCTCAACCAGCATGGTGAAGTCTTTGTGGCCCATCTGCTTTGCGATGAATGCAAGGTTTCCACGAGCAGTCAGGCACCAACAGGCGTAGGTATGGCGAGTTTGGTAAGGGCGACGCGGACGAATGCCGGAGCGCTTCTGCACTGCCGACCACTTGGTGTTCCAGGCGGTAGGGACGTACCAGAAGTTTATGATCTTTTTGCGTGCCTGGGTCGTTGGCGAGAGCAGTGGTGTGACCTTTTCCCTCCTGCTCTCGTGCCTGTTTTGGAATACCTCTATAGAACGCGCGGGGTGATCTGCAACAAGTGACATAAGAACCCGGCAGGCTTCTACTGCTGGAGGCATCAACAATACTGAACGTGGCTTCCCTGTTTTGGGAACTTTGAATGTGCCGTTGGCAGTTATGGCGCGGGTAATGTTGATCAGCCCTGCGTCCAAGTCGATGTCCTCAACAGCCAGCGCACATAGTTCACCTGGCCGAATCCCGGTATACACGGCTAAAGTAATCGCTGCAGCGTCCTGGGAGTGGAGGCATCCTTTATTAACTAGCAGTTGGAACTCATCTCTCGTAAGCGGGTCCGGGTCTTGGCCTTGCATTGCGAACCTATTGCACGCTTCTGATAATCCCTTACGGCAATATCCATTGGTCTCGCACCATCCCAAGAAACCGGCAAATGTAGCGAGGTAGTGATTTACGGTTGATGGCGCTCGATCTGCAATGAGCAACGTCCTCAGCAACTGAATGTCTTCGGGCAGCAAAACGCCAGCGAGACGATCAACCCCGACCAGGGCTGTGCATATGTCCAAGGCGTAGCCGTACTTCTCCTCCGTCATTGGGGTGATGTCCACTGCCTTCAGCGGCTTGTATCGCTCCAGCAGCGCGCCGAGTCTTTCGTCCTTGGCGCTGCTGTAGTTGGTCGCGTGCTTCGAATTAGGAAAGTGTCTGCCATAGTCAAAGTGGCCGGTTTTGATCTCATGAAGAATTGCCGCCCTCAAAAGGGCGGCATGCTTGATATTGGCTTTTGTGATCGGAAGGCCAAGGGATTCGCGGCAGCGTATACGCCGCCACATGAACACGACGCGCAAGTTGCCGCCGTGGATCTCAATCCCTTTGTGCTTTGCCAGCTCGGTTTCTAGGCCGCTTCCTGAGGTGCGCTCTCGGCCCACTTGTCATACTCCGTCATGTTAATTGCGATGCGGCCGTCTGGCGTCTTACGCCAGATCCGGCCTTGGGCCCAGGTACCGTTCTTCACTTTGTGGCGTATAGCGTCTTCGCTGTAGCCCGTGAGTTCAGAGGCGCGACTGATCATTACCCAGCGAGGTAGGCTCATGCTGCTTCTCCTATAAGTTCACGCTCATCCACGTCCTTGTTGGCACTGATCAGCGCCATCATCGGCCACGGCGACACCGAGTTGCCCACCATCAACACCTGAGTCTTGTTGCTGAATTTCCGGCCGTCGTGCCCTCGATCAATCACGTAGTTGTCGGGGAAACCCTGCGCACGGTAAAGCTCACGCGGGGTGAGCATGCGCATGCCGATGTCCACGATCACATACGGCGTGCCCTTGATCGTCACCGTCACAAGCGCCAAGCGATCCCGCGTGGTGATGGTCGCGGCCGGGTTGCGCAGGTCGTAGGTGTTGTCGCTGCCGTAGTAGCCCATAAGGAAGGCGGCAACACGCATAGCGCCTGCCTCGGCCTCGTGAGCGAGCTTGTACTCAACCAGCGCGTGATGTTCGGCGCCGGCCGTGATGGTCGGCACCAGTTCGTCCATGGCCCGGCCAACGCAGTTCCTGCGAAGTGTCGATAGGTGCGCGGTGACGACTTGCTGCTGACTGCCTGTGGTTGTGATGGCTGTCAGGGGGGTTGCAGGGTGATGCCCTGGCGTTTCGTTGTACCCGCCGTTGTGCTGTGCAACATAGGCTACGGCCAGCGCGAAGTGCCCGCCCTTCACGCCGCTGCAAATTGTGCGCAGGGGATCATCACCTGGCATGTTGCGCTGGCTGCTGCCATTGGCATGTTCGGTGATGAAGGGCGCGAGCTGGGGAGTGACAAGTGCAAAGCCCTGAGCGCCCGTGATGGTCTTTGCCGGGTCGTCCACAGATTGGCAGCGCGCCAGATCGTTGCCTGTGTGGTTCACACTGACGATGAAAGGGGTCTTGTGCTCGATGACGTAGCGTTTGGCGCCTTTGCGCAGGCGTTCCATCGTGTTGGGAACCAGTGGTCGCTTGACGCCTGCAGCACGGCCTTCTTCCTTGGTGAGGAAAATGCTCGGGCATGGGATCGACCAGTCGATGCAGCTGGCGGCGGTGCGGTACGCAGATTGCCCTTTGCCCGGGTTCTTGAAATGTGTAGGTTCCGGCCAGCGCAGTGGCTGTCCGTCACGACGTGCGATCAGGAACAAGCGCTCGCGGGTGGTAGCGGCGCCGAAGTCACAAGCCTTGAGTTTGCCGTACATCAGGTCGTAACCCATGGACCGCAGGATGCTTTCGAAACGACGCCAGGTCTGTCCCTTGCGCTTTGGATCGGGCACCAGGTACTGATCCTGCACCGGCACACGTTCGCCGGCAGCGGCAACGGTCAGATCCCGGCGGATCACTCGGCCAGTCTTGGCGCAGCGCTTTGCGATCAGTGGACCCCATTGGAGGATCTGCACGACGTTTTCCATGGTGATCATGCGGGGGCTGGCTTGGCCTCCCCATTTAAGGATTACCCACGATTGGGAGCGGCTGGTGGTACTGCGCGCCTGACCGCCGGCAGCAAGGCTGTGGTGGGTGCATTCAGGGCTGGCGTGCAGGTGGGCAACTGGGCGGCCGCGAGTTGCCACACGCGGGCACACGTCGTAGACATCGGTGATGTAGTGCTCGGCGCTCGGGTGGTTGCGCTTGTGCATGCTGATCGCGTCGGGGTTGTGGTTGATGGCGATGTCGACCGGCATGCCGGTGCCCATCTCCTGGCCCATGGTTGCGCCTCCGCCGCCGGCGAAGAGGTCAACGCGGATCTCGCCGGCGAAGTCGAGGCCGAACTGGGTTTTGACGGCGGATGTGATTGGGGTTGGATTGAGTGCAGTCATACCCGTTGCTCCCTGACATACAGCGGATCCGCGCCAATGAACACTTCTTCCGGTGCCTCCGGCCACTCCTCGCGGATCGTGTCGAACTCGCCCTCGTTCCAGATTCGAAGGAAAGTCATGCCCTCTTCTGCAGAGAGAGCGAACTGGATTGCTGCTATCGATGCCTCGTTGTCTGAATGATTGGCTGTACCACAAGGCGAGCATGTGTAGAGCGGGACTTTGTATTTTGATACTGCTCCAGAGCGGACCACTGCGAGTCGATCTGTACCGCCTTGTAGGTATTCAAGATCCTTCAGACCGATATGGCATATTGGTTGTGCATCGACCTGAGTCTCGCTGTGGACTCCATTTGAATCGGTTAGACGGAATCCAGCTGCATGGATTCGCCCAGCTGTCTGACGGCCCACTCCGTGGATGCTCATCAGCGCTTTGAGTTCGGCTTTATACCCCACGGCAGGCTGCGCGAGCGGGCGTTTCTGAGCGTTTAGCGTTGCATCAGCGAGCGCTGCCCCGCGCAGCTTTTCGTGGGGTACAAGTGCCTCGGCAGTGGCGCTGGTAGGAGCAGTAATGCCTGCTGCTGCGCAGCAGAGACTGTTTGTTTCTAGCGTGTCGCCACCACTGGCTGTGCGGAGCAAAGCGGGCAGGGTGCTGTTGTTGTCCTGGTGGTTCTTCATGCCGCTTTCCTCCGGTGTTCGATAGCGAGTTGGTCCATCAGGCGCTGGTGGTAGGTGAGTCGGGCTTCTGCGGTAGGCCATGGACGGATGGTTTCGGCCATGGGTTCGATGCCGACCAAGCAATCCCAGATAGCCGGATCGGTTGGCATGAGGTCGCGGCGCTCTGTCGCCAGTGCAATCAGGTCGGCCTTGTAGATGCAGGCGGGGAGTTCAGGAACGATGTCGAACCGCTCGCAAATGCGCCACCAGATGCAGTCCTCGAAGTGCTGGTACGCGCTAATCCACTGCTTGAGTGGCCGAGTCATGTCGCCCACGTACGCCTCGGCGGCGTCGTGGAGCAGGGCCGCGAGTTTGTGCTCTTCCGGCACCAGATCGGCGACGATGCAGCTGTGTTGGGCCACGCTGTAGAACTCGCGGGTGTGGCCGTTGAAGCGGCACAGGTGGGACAGCGAGTGCGAGATGTCCCGTGGGTCGATCATGTCTGCGTCGGGCTCGAACAGGTCGAAGCGTTTGCCGGTGGAGGTGAGGATCCAGTTCATGCGGCTTCCCTCACAAGATCGGCCAGCAGCAGGGCGTTGGCAGTGGCTTTGTGCAGCTGACGCAGTGCGTCGTGGCCGATCAGTGCTTTCAACTGGCGGTCGAGTTCCTTGTTGTAGCGTGTCAGTGCGCGCAGTTCCTGTGTCGCCTTGGTGTGCTGCTGTTGCAGTGTGCCGGCGGCCTGAGGTGTCAGGCGAAGCGTTTGGATGGCCTGGCTCATGCCGCGTCCTCCTGAAAGAAGGAGTCCAGCCCTGCAGCCATGTTCAAGGCTTTGTCACGCAAGGCAAGCGCCTGTGATGCGTGGCTTTCTGCTTTAACCGCTCGGAAGGTATCAGCGGCCAGCTTGAGCTTTTCTGCTATGGCGAGAAGGTCTAGGCGGTCCTGTGGTTCCCGGTGCAATATTTGTTCAAGACGCTGGCAACGCGTCGCCACCTTTTCGATAGAGCGTGCGTACGCGGCTGAGGCATCGTCCTGCCCCATGGTGAAACCATCAGAATGGCCGTCTTCGTAACCGTCATATTTACCGTCAGTGAGGCCGCCTCGGTAGCCGGCCCAATAGAGGATTGCGGCGGCGGTAATGAGGCTGATCAGTACGCAAATTTGAATTGCAGTCATGTGGTGTGCTCCTGGTAGTTTCGTGGCTGGTGGTGGCAGCCGTCTGGGTTACTGGTCTTGCTCGGTTGAATCGTTTTGTGGTCGCGGCATGTCTTCGTCCGCTCGGTAAGCGCGGATGTCGATCAGTGCTGCGACGTGTTTGATGTGGGCATACCGGATCGCCTTGACGCTGTTGTCCAGGGTGGTCACCGGCAGTTGAATACGCCCGTTGGCGATCGCCTCGGTGAAGGTTTTTTCGTTGAGGTTCTTGAAGTAATGCACGCGCAGCTTTTCCAGGGGGATAAGTACGTCGCCGAAGAGTTGGTGCAGCATCTCGACGGTGGCACTATCCGGGGCGGGTAGCAGTCGTAGCGGCGTCTGGCTGTTGTTGCTCATGGGCTGCGGCCTCCTTGCGTTTGAGTCGTGAAGGGTGGTTCCAGGCGTTCAGGCAATGGCGTTTGGTCAGCTCCCGCAGATGCTCCGGCACTTCGAGGAGCGCAGCGTTGCGCTCCTCGCGTGTGCCCATGGCGACGATCTGGCGGGCGTACTCCCTAGGCCACGTCACGATTGTCTGCCGGGATGGCTGGCAGTTCGAGCCCCAGCTGGTCGGCGAGCCAGCGGATGCCGGCTTGTCGGACCTTGGTCGACTGGCTGTACTGCATGCCGGCGGTCGCGTGAAACCAGTTGCTGTCCTTGACGCGCAGGTACTCGCGATCTCGCACCGGGAATGCCGGCAGGTTGCGGTCGTTGAGCAGGCCCTTTTGACGCATGAGCAGGATCAGCTTGGGGCGGGTGAGGCCGAAGTACTTGGCGGCTTTTTCGAGGCTACGTTCCATCGCGACCTCCTAGGCTGCATGCGCGGCGGGAGTCGCCACGGCCGCCAGGTGGGTGATGGATTCGGCGACCATGGAATAGATCTCCACGTCGCTGCCGTATACCGTGAAGCACTTCGAGCGCGGCTTTCTGACGCCGATGCTCATTATGGTGGTGATGCCGGCGCGGGATTTGTTGCGGTGGATCGCCAGGTTGATCGGTTGCTCAAAACCCATGTCGAGGCTGAGCGCGCCGCCGGTTCGCACCAGGTCGAACACCTGTTGCCTGTGTTCGGTTTCAAACACGCCGTAACGGCGATCAGCGTGCGGCGTGACAGGTGCTTCGGCAGGGTTGGAAGGCCCGTTGACGATCTCTTCAATGAAGTCCGCAAGCTCGAGGTGCATCTTCTTGCTGTTGGTGAGGGTCAGCGTGTGGCGTTCGCTACCCAATTCAACGGTGAAGTGCGTGTCGGCAATGCGGCGTTCGACTTTCAGGCGAAAGGAGAGGGCCTGGCGCTGCGTCTCGGTGCGCAGGAGGTGGCTGAAGGTTTCGGTCAGGCTGACCTGGGCCTTGAGCAGGGCCAGGGTGCGGTTGTCGAGTTTGTACTTGTTCATGCCGCTTGCCCTCCGTCGTTCGGATCGAACGGAGTAGGCGCGGTGCGCTGTTTCAGCTTGGGTTTGGACGCGATGAAGGCGCAGCCGCAGTCTTGTGCCAGGCGGCGGATTTCGAAGATGCGGGAGGGGTTAGCAGCGGCAGGGTGGACGTGCAGGGTGGCTGTGGTGTGCATGGTGTTGCCTCGCTCTGTGGTGGAAGAGTGAGTGAAATATCAACCACTGGTTGAATTATGTCAACCTCTGGTTGATTTTCTGTTTGGTCGTTTTATATGGCGAAGCTTTTTGTAATGTCAGATTGCCGCGTCTTAGGTAAAATCAGGAAAAGGCCGTTGTGCTGCTCATCTTAATGGACTCTTGGAATATGGATATTGTTGTACTTGCTTTATTGCTTTGGTGCGGAGTAACTATTTTTCCATTACCTGGCTGTTTCGATGCTGTATCAAATTTTTTTGCTTTTCATAAAAATAAATTATATGTCTCTTTTGTCGAGGTCTTGTCTGAGAGCAATAACAAGGCTGAGAATAATTTATTGTCCAAGGTTTTCTTTAATATAATATTTGGTGCTATCGGTGTAGTGGTATTGTTATTTATTATAGATATTTGGATGGTTAGGAATCACGAGGACGTTGCGGGTATTTTTGGCGATTTCTTCGGAGGTGTTTTGAATCCGATTTTGACGTTTCTAACTTTTTTGGGATTGATTGTTACCATTATTGTTCAGCGCCATGATCTTCGATTGTCACGGATTGAGTACGAACGTACGGCTGAGGCACTGACTACTCAATCGGTTGAGAATACCTTTTTTAATACCCTTGAGTTGCACAATAAAATTTCTGAAAATATTAAATTTGATTTGAGTGCCTTTGGCGGTTCCGCGTATAGAGAAAAGATGTCAGGTATAAAGAAGTTTTTAAATGCGGGGTTTTTAGAAGAGCCACGCGATGACAATGGAAATACTGTAGTGCGGGTGGGGAAGAATTATTCGCAACGCGTGGAGTCTGCCCCGGCTATAGCCTCGATCACAGTTTTTGAGGGAAGAGCAGCTTTTCAGGAGATTTTAAAATATCTGTCCAGCGATTCTGCAACACCTAAACAAATTGTGAAGAGGTACATGCAAATACAAGAAGAGCATAACCACATAGTAGGTCATTATTTTAGAAATCTTTATCAGGTTTTAAAGATGATCGATCGTTATGATGAGTCGATTGTTTCTTGGGATAGCAAGAAGAAGTATGCGAGCATACTGCGAGCTCAACTCTCAACTAAGGAGTTGGTGTTATTGTTTGTGAATTGTCTCGATAATGTGTGTGATAAAGGGCAGTTTAAAAACTATTTGATTAAGTATAAGATGTTCGAGCATTTGAATTGTAGGGAGGTTCGGGGCGTTAAAGGACGCTTTCAGTTAGGTGGCGGGACGGGTATTGCTGTAGATCGTTCGATGCTACTGCAATATAAGCATCCTAAAGAGTTTCCTACCTTAGATCTTGTTAAGGTATATGGCGGTGCTTTTGGGAAGAATAGAGGGGTGCCTTACGATTTGGCGCGCAAAAACTACCTGGAGGATGACGAGTAAGGAAAGCTTGTGAATTTTATTCTGGAATAAACGAGCCTACTACTTTGCCGCAAATATGAGTCTCTTCTGTAATGTCTATTATTGGGTATTGAGGGTTGATGGGTTTTAGAAACTGGCGACCGGCGTCTTCCACTAATACTTTGAATGTTGCTTCATTGGTGCGTGGAACTCGGGCGATCACACGATCACCAGTCTTAGTTTCTGCTTCCGGGTCAACAAAAATAACGCAGCCCGTCGGATAACTCCGTCCAGGTCCAGGGTTTGTCATGGAGTCACCGAGGACTTTCAGCGCATAGCCACTATTACTGATAGGTACAGGACAGGATAGCCAGGACTCACCATCGTGCTGTTCAAAGTTTGACTCGCACCATGCCCCGGCCTGCACCCACGAAATTAATGGGACCTTTCCGATGTGGCGAGTTAACTTGCGAACATTACTCTCTCCCCCTTCGCTGAACTGATAGACGTTGCTTTCCCCGGATTGCTTTTTAGGCAGCACACCATACTCCAGCCACTCCCTCCGAACCTTCAACCATGAACACAGCACAACCATGCTGTCTGCCTCAGGTATGGATTCACCATTCAGCCACTTACTGATGGCCTGAGTGCTTTTTTCAGCCCCAGCCTTCACCAAATGCTTATGAATATCCACGCCACGACCCCGGGTGCGTACACCGGCATCGTCGAGTGCTTCGTGAAGGCGCGCTGTGAAAGCTGCCCGTAGCTCGTTCTTATCAACCATGAGTTGATACTCTCACAGGGGTTGCGCAATAGTCAGTTGATGTTAATATCAACCGCGAGTTGATAAATGGAGGTTGCCATGCTGGACCCCGCAGATTTTCCGAACGCCATCGCGTTCGCATTTGAAGCAGTAGGCGGCATTGGAGCCGCCGCCAAGGTATGTGAAAGGAGTTATCAAGCGCTCAACAAATGGCGCTTGGCAGCCAGTCTTCCCCGCACTGATTACACAGGTGAAACCCACTACGCGAAACTGTTGGCGACCGCCGCAAAGCAGAAGGGCAACGCGTTTGACGCAGCCTGGTTGCTCAATGCATCGGCGCCGCAGAAAGCCACAGTGTAGATAGAAAAAAGGCGACCCAAGGGCCGCCCAGTTCCTCCCGGCACACACCACCACAGTGCTGTCGGGTCGCGACGAAGGTAGGAGGGCACACCACATGCAAACCACCTCCCTTTATCGCGCTGCCAAGACACGGATGTCTTGGGTTGCTGCCTTTTCCACCACAGATTAGGCAGCTGTTGCGCCAGAGGTGAACAACGGATTGTTCGCCTCGGCACGGTGCCGGTTTCGATCCCTAAGATCTGGCCGGCGTTTGGGCCCTTTCAAGCCACGCGGCAAATGTAACACCACTGCATGTCGCGGGGCACTGGCAACTTTGTAGGATTAATGCCATGAGCCGAGTAGCTTTAAGCTGTGTTGATAGAGCGCAAAGGGAAGTCCTGACGCTCGAATTAGCCCTGTACCACGCCGCACGGGATTATCCCGGCGGCGCCGCTGCAATCGCCGCCACCACCGGCCGCAATGCCACCACCTTGCAGCACAAGTTGTCCCCCACCCATCCCTCCCACACGGTCAACATTCAAGAGTTCGGCGAGATCCTCGAACTGACCAAGGACCGGCGCATCCTCGACGCGGTGCATGCCCTTGTCGGCGATACGACCTGGCAGGAGCTGGCTGAAACCTACACCAGCGACATGCCTGAGACCTTGACCACCGGGATTGCCGGCTACTTCCGGCAGGTGGCCGATCTGGCCGACACCTGGGCCAAGAGCATTGGCGATGGCGTTGTGAGTGATCAGGAACTGGCCGAGATTCGCCTGCAGGTGTTTCGCGGCATTCAGGGGCTGCTGGGGATGTTCAACCGCGCCAAATACGTCAACCAGACAACTCGGGGGACGGACCGTGGCTGACATCGCTGATTTTGCAAATGACCTGGTGCAAGAGCGGATCGATCAAGCCGTGGCCGCACGCCTGGCGCTGATGTCGAACGCGGCACCGCATTCCCTGATGTTCTGTGACGACTGTGAAGAACCCATCCCTGAAGCGCGCCGCTTGGCGCAGCCGGGTTGCACGCTCTGCATTGGTTGCAAGTCTGCTGATGATCTGAGGGCCTCTCGTTATGCTCGATGACGTACTGAATCAATTCGCCGACTACGGCCTCGAACCCGCCCAACCCCTGATTTTCGGCAAACTCACCCGCTGCAAAACCACCCAGGACAAGGGCAAGGAAAAAAACGGCTGGTACGTCATCCACGAACACCACACCGAAAAAAACGAGACGCTGATCTTCGGCAGCTTCGGTGACTGGCGCTCCGGCGACACCCAGAAGATCAAGGTCAAGGCCGGGCGCATGAGCCCGGAAGAGCGCGAAGTCATGCGCGCTCGCCAGGAAGACGCTAAGCGCAAGGCCGCCGAGATCGCGGCCAACGCTTCACGTCGAGCGGCCAACCGTGCCGCCGGCCTGTTCAAGCGCATGCCCGAAAAGGGCAAGAGCGCCTATTTGGATCGAAAGCAGATCGTCGGCTTCAAAGTCCGCTATGCGCCCCGTACCGGCGCATTTTTGGTACCCATGTGCAACGTGCGCGACCAGATCGTCGGCCTGCAGGTGATCTTCCCCGCGAAGCAAGAGGACACCGGGCGCGACAAAGCGTATTGGCCTTACGGCATGTCGAAGGAGGGCGCCTTCCACCTGATCGGCCCACACCCCGAACCCGGTGAGCCGGTGCTGGTGTGTGAGGGCTACGCCACCGGCGCAAGCCTGCACATGGCGACCTCGCTCACCGTCGCCATCGCCTTCGACGCGGGCAACTTGCTGCCGGTCTCCAAGGCCATGCGCGAGCGTTTCCCCGGCTGCCCGCTGATCATCTGCCGCGACGACGACTGGAAGACCAAGCGCCCCAACGGTGACGCCTGGAACCCGGGCGAAGAGAAGGCTGCCAACGCCGCGCTGGTCGTCGGCGGGCAAGTGGTCGCCCCGGTGTTCTCCGGCGAGCGCGAGATCAAGTGGACCGACTTCAACGACCTGCACGTCGCCGAAGGTTTGGAGGCCGTCCGCCGCCAGGTGCTGGCGGTGGTCAAGCCACCTGCAGCGGGGGGCTGGAAAGACCAGCTCGCCCGCACCGAAAACGGCTCCCTGATCGCGCACATGCAAAACGTCGAGCTGATCCTGGGCAACGACGAGCGCTGGGCCGGTGTCATTGGCTACAGCGTGTTCAGCTCCAAGATCGTTAAGCTGCGGTCTGCGCCCTTCGGTGGCGGCGCCGGTGACTGGGCCGACATCGACGACATGCGCGTGATGAAGTGGCTCGCGCAGCAATACAACCTGCGGGTCAAAGCCTCCCATGTGATCGAGGCGGTCAGCGTCGTCGCCCACGACCACGCCTTCCACCCAGTGCGCGAGTACCTGGAGAAGCTGGAGTGGGACCGCGTGCCCCGTATCGAAACCTGGCTGACCGACGTGCTGGGCGTCAATGCCAGCGAGTACTCGGCCAAGGTCGGCAAGCGCTGGCTGATTTCCGCAGTCGCACGGGTGATGCGCCCAGGCTGCAAGGCCGACTCCGTGATGATCCTCGAAGGTGGGCAGGGCGCCGGTAAGTCCACAGCCATGGGCGTGCTCGGCGGCGAATGGTTCATGGACACGCCTTTTGCCCTCGGCGACAAGGACAGCTTCCAGGCGATTCGCGGCAAGTGGATCGTCGAGCTGGGCGAGCTGGACAGCTTCAACAAAGCTGAAAGCACCAAGGCCAAGCAGTTCTTCTCCGCGTCGACCGACACCTACCGAGAGAGCTACGGCCGCAGAACGAACGACGTGCCACGCCAGTGTGTTTTCGTGGGCACCACCAACCAAGAGGAGTACCTCAAGGACGCCACGGGCAACCGTCGCTACTGGCCTGTGTTCTGCAACAAGGTCGACCTGGAGCAACTGCGTGAGATACGCGACCAGCTATGGGCCGAGGCGTTGTTCTGCTTCGAGGCGGGCGACATCTGGTGGGTGAACAAGGACGAATCCAAGATGTTCGCCGAGGCTCAGGATGAACGCTTCGTGGTCGATGAATGGGAAGGGCCGATCCTGGCCTGGATGGAAGAGTCGCAGATCGGCGAGACCGCCACCGGCAACGAGATCCTGATCCAGGCACTGAAACTGGACGTCGGCCATTGGGGCAAGCCCGAGCAGATGCGGGTCGGGGCGATCATGCACCGGCTGGGTTGGCGCAAGCGGCGCATGCCGGCGTTGCCGAAAAGTGGGATACGGCCATGGGCTTACGAGAAACCTGCGGGTTGGGGCCGCACGTCTGCGTTGCAGCAGTCGGTGATCGAGGAGCCTTGCTTTGATTAAGCGAATCGACGAAATGCTCAAACTGTGGGCGCAGGATCTGCATTCGCCTGTGCCGGAAAACGCGGGCGGGCCGAGTGGCGGCAACATGATCGCCATGTTGATGGAGTGTAAAGGGGAGTTGATACGCGGCACGCGGGGTAGTCGGGTGCTGCTGGATGAATCGGCCGACATCGAGCTGATCGTCAACAAACACCTGCCGCCGCAGCTGTCGGTCGTCGTGCGCGAGCACTATTGCAACCACGAAAGCTTCCTGTCACAGAAGTACACCCACTGCGGATGCAGTCGGGACACGTACTACCAGCGCCTGCACGAAGCCCACCTGCACATCGCCGGCATGCTGATGGGGAAGGCTGCATGACCCTCGGCATCAATCCGCGTGCCGCTGTCCTACTGTCCAGCCTTGTCCGACTGCCACTTAGTGCAGTTGGACAGGCGCAGGCCGCGCCGTTGTTGGCTTGTCCTACTGTCCAACCTTTACCCGCCCCACGCACACATGAGCATAGCGGGCACGTAATCGCGCCCATGGCGCGCACGCGTGCTTTTAGCTTTCTCTCTATACACAAGAGAAAAGTAAAAAAGGTAGGACAGTAGGGCAGAGCCCCGAATTCAGGCGCCTGTAGCTGTCCTACTTCGATCCAGAACAGTGGGACAGGTCAGACAGGGCACCAGAAGCGATAGCCGATTGAATGCATTGTCCCTCCGTTGTACCTGCGTCATACCCCTGTCGCACCCATATTGCGCCATGGCATTAAAACTTCCTTGCTGCCACCGGAATCCACCTGTAAAAAGTACCCATCTTCGATAGGTGCGACCGCAAGCAGCGGGACACACCACCACACTGAACCCGGCCATTGCGCCGGGTTTTTGCGTTTATGGGGTAGGGCGATGACAAACGAGCAGCAAGCGCTTATTGAGATGCCGATCTGGATGGTGATCGTACTGTCCCTGGTCGGCGGGATTTCCGGCGAGGCATGGCGGGCCGACAAGGCGGGGGTGAGCGGTTGGTCTTTGGTTCGCCGCTTGCTACTCCGCTCCGGGGCCTGCGTGGTCTGCGGGCTTTCCACCATGATGTTGTTGCACGCCTCGGGCATGTCGGTGCTGGCGGCGGGGAGCATCGGCTGCCTTACCGCGATGGCCGGCGCCGATGTCGCCATCGGCCTGTACGAACGCTGGGCCGCCAAGCGGTTGGGCGTGTGCGATGTGCCGCCCTCCGGCGGTGGTCAGGCGTGATTCGCTGTAGGCCACGGAATACGTGGCCTGTAGGGAATTGCCCCGAAATGGAACGCCGAAAAGTCGCCGGGGACCCTGGTGGCATTCGAGGGACACGGGGCATGAAACCCGCGGCTTTTCGTTAGTGGCTGGGTTTCAAAGTTAGTTGACTTCAGTTGACTGGTTGACCAGTTGACCGGGCTGGGACATAGGAGGGTTTATGGCTTTTCTGACTCGTAAGGAATACGGCACGTTGAAAGGCTGGTCCAAGCAGCACATCAGCAAGCTGATACTCAATAATCGCCTGGTTTTGGATGAGGCAGGGTTGATCGATGTTGATGCTAGTGAGCAGTTCCTGGCGCTGACACGTGATCCAAGCAAAGGTGGTGTGACTGCTCGTCATAATCAAGATAAGCAGGCAACAACCCAGACTCCTGCAGTATCTGTGCATCAGCCGGCTCCCAGCGGACAGCCGATAATCCCCGATTATCAACGGTCTCGCGCCCGTCGTGAGCATGCTCAAGCTGAGCAAGTTGAAACCCAGGTCAGAAAGGAAAACGGTTCCTTAGTTGAGGCTGAAGTGGTCGACAAAGCGGCTTTTGAGGCCGGGCGCATGCTGCGGGATCTTCTACTTGGCCTGCCGCCTCAAATCGCTTCGGAACTGGTTGCACTCACTGATCCTTGGGAAATCGAAAAACACCTGACGGCGGCGATCAGAAGAACCCTTGAAGACGCTGAGCGCATGTCAATCAGCGATCTTTCCCGAGTCCTAACCAAGAGCTGACCCTGATGCATTTTCCATACGCTAACGGTGCAGAGGTGTACTGCACGGCGTATTTTCGCGGCTTGCATCCTGACCCTGACCTTTGGGTCGATGAGTGGGCCGATGAATACATGCGAATTCCGCGAAGTGTGGGTGCCGCTGAGCCAGGCCAATATCGAACATCTCGCACGCCCTACGCCCGTGAACCTATGCGTTGTTTGTCCCCGGCACACCCTTGCAAGCGAGTAGTCACCATGGTGGCTTCGCAATTGATGAAAACACAGATCGCGTTGAACTGGATCGGGGCGCTGATTCATATGTCACCCTCGAACATTCTGACACTGCTGCCCACCCTTAAACTTGCTTCGCGGGTTTCGTCTCGGATCAGCAAAACGATAGATGCAACGCCGGTTTTGCGCGAAAGAGTGGCTGCGCCGCGCTCGCGTGACGCTAAGAACACGCAGGATACAAAAGAGTTTGAGGGGGGGACGCTTTACGCGGTAACAGCAGGTTCAGCGGCCAACCTGGCCGAATTGGCAGCACGTTTTATTTATGGTGATGAGATCGACCGCTGGGAGGTCGATGTGGGTAACGAAGGTGACCCGGTAAAATTGGCAGAGATCCGGGGCAGTACATTTGGCAAGAAAGCCAAGTTTTACTTCTCCAGTTCGCCGACACTCAAGGGCGCCTCCCGTATTGCCGACCTTTTCGCTATCAGCGATCAGCGTTACTACTACGTTCCGTGCCCACACTGTCAGCACATGCAAGTGCTGGAGTGGGAAAACCTCAAGTACACCGAGGACTATAGCCAAATCCAGTATCTTTGCAGCGGGCCTGAGTGCGGCGCGCTCATTGACGAACACCATAAGGGTGAAATGCTGGCTCGCGGGGAGTGGCGTTCCCATGCTGAAGGTGACGGTGAGACCGTTGGTTTTCACCTCAACGCGCTGTATGCCCCGCTGGGTTGGACCAGTTGGTTGTCGATGGCAAAGGACTACGACGAGGCTTTGGTGAAACAGGCTAGTGGTGATCTTGAAGCGATGCAGGTGTTTTTCAACACGCGCCTGGCGAAGGTCTGGGACAGTACACAAGAACAGACAAAGGCCAGCGTGCTGCAGGCTCGTGCATTGCAGGAAGACTACGTGCTTGGCTCTGTACCTAACGGTGCACTGATGTTGACGGCCTCCGTAGATGTTCAAGCCAACCGACTTGAGTTCATGGTAATGGGCTGGGGTGTTGGCATGGAGCGTTGGGTCATTGACCACCAGGTGATCATGGGCAATCCATCGGACGAGCAGACCTGGTCCGTTCTGGATGAAAAGCTGAAGGCGCGATATTGGCATCCCTGTGGTGTAGGTCTGACGATTTTGGCAACCGCCGTCGATACGGGTGGTCACCACACCAACGACGTTTATCAGTTTTGCCGCGTGCGCCGTTGGCGCAATGTCTTTGCCATCAAGGGCGCTAGCAAACCCGGCAAGCCGCCTATTGCCCAGCGCCCCTCAATGGTCGACGTAACCTGGCGAGGTCAGACCGAACGTAATGGTGCCGAACTTTGGTTTGTCGGTACCGACACTGCGAAGGATTGGATCTACAACCGTTATCCATTTGAGTCCGGTCCAGGGGCGTTGCATTTTGCTAAAGATCTACCTGACGACTTTTTCGCGCAATGCGTGGCAGAGCGCAGGATCACCCGTTATGTGAAAAACAAACCGGTCACTGAATGGATCAAAGGTAAGTCGGAGCGTAACGAAGCGTTAGACCTGATGGTGTACTGCTTGGCGATGGCGCATTACCTCGGTCTAGATCGATACAAGGAAAGGGATTGGGATCGGGTTGCTCAGGCACTCGCGCAATCTGAGCTGTTCGCGGAGAAACCCGCTTCTAGTGTTCCGGATGACGCTCGGGAAGTTGAAGGCCCCGCGTCGGTTCCAATATCACAACCTTTCCAACAACCCGTCACTCCAGTCACCCAACCGCGACACGCCGCACCCCCACAACGCCGCAGCTCCACGAGCGGTTACCTGAAGAGACGCTGATATGTCGTTTACCCAAAAGCACCTCGAAGCCATCGAGCGCGCCATCGCACGCGGTGAAAAGACCGTGCGCTACAGCGACCGCACGGTGGAGTACCGCTCTATCGACGAACTGCTCCAGGCCCGTGACGAGATCCGCACGTCGCTGAGCCAAGCCGCCGGGCCGCGCTCTCGCGTGGTTCGGCTTACCCACGGAGGCAAGGGACTCTAATGGCTCGACATTATCCGACGCTGACCCGTAATGGATTCTTGCTGCCGTCGAACATCAAGGCCAGTTATGAAGGCGCCGGGGAGGGCCGGCGTTCGGCCAGTTGGGAAGCCACCGACAACGGCATCAACAGCATCAACACCCCGGCCCTGCGTAACCTGCGGGCGCGCTCGCGGGCGGCAGTGCGCAATGATCCGTATGCGTTCAACGTCATCGACAAGCGCGTCAGCAACCTGATCGGCACCGGCATCACGCCCAGGCCGACCACGGACGACGCGGCGCTGCGCAAACTCAAGCAGCAGCTGTGGGATGACTGGGTAGATGAAGCGGACGCCGACGAGCTGACCGACTTCTACGGCATGCAGGCACTGGTGGCGCGCACCGTTGAAACGGCCGGTGAGTGCTTTGTGCGATTGCGGCCACGCAGCCCGAGCGAAGGTTTGGCGGTGCCGCTGCAGCTGCAGGCGCTGGCTCCTGAGTTTGTCCCTCACGACAAATTCGAAACGGCCAAAAATGGCAACGTGATCCGCGCCGGGATCGAGTTCAACCCGGCCGGCAAGCGTGTGGCGTATTGGATGTATCTGTCGCATCCCCGCGATTCGTCGTCGCTGAATGCCGGTTACAACCAGTTGGTGCGTGTGCCGGCGACGCAGGTGCTGCATATCTTCGAACCGATGGAGCCGGGCCAGTTGCGCGGTGTGCCGCGTCTGGCCCCGGTGTTGAAGCGCCTGCGCAGCCTGGACAACTACGACGACGCGGTGCTGTTCCGCCAGGAAGTGGCGAATCTGTTCGCGGGCTTCATCAAGCGCCCGGCGCCGGACAGCGGACAAACGCCACGCGATCCTGTCACCGGGCAGCTACTGACCACCGACCGCGACGGCTTCACGCCGATGGTCGCCCTGGAACCCGGCACCATGCAGGAGCTGGGGCCAGGTGAAGAGGTGGAGTTCTCCAAACCACCGGACGCCGGCAACAACTACCCGGACTTCATGCGTCAGCAGCTGATGGCTGCGGCGGCGGGTTCGGGCACGCCTTACGAGATCCTCACCGGCGATATGCGGGAGGTCAACGACCGGGCGCTGCGCGTGGTGCTCAACGAGTTCCGGCGCCGGCTGGAGCAGCTGCAATTCGGCGTGTACGTGCATCAGCTGTGTCGCCCGGTGCGAGCTGCCTGGATGGACATGGCGGTGCTGTCTGGCGCCCTGGTGCTGCCGGACTACGCGCAACGTCGCCGCGAGTACCTGCGCACACGTTGGGTGCCGCAAGGCTGGGCCTACATCCAGCCGGTGCAGGACGTGCAGGCGCGGCGGATGGAAGTGCAAGCGGGCTTCGCTTCACGCAGCGAGATGGTGTTGCGCACCGGCTACGACGCAGAAACGGTCGACACGGAAAACGCCGCCGATCTCGTCAGGGCGACTGGCCTCGGCCTCAACTACACGACTCTTGATGCCATCGAGACGATTGATGACAAGGAACTACCATGAGCAAAAAAGCCAAACCTCGCGTTTATGACAAGGCTGGCAAGCTGGTCACCGTCGCGGACAAAAGCTGGTACACGCTCCAGGCCAGCGGCGAAGCCGAGCAGCGCGACATCGAGATCTTCGTGTATGGCGAGATCGGCGCCTGGGGCGTCACCGCCAATCAGTTCGTACAGGATCTGCGCGCCATGGATGACGGCGTGTCGCCGGTGATCGTTGCGTTCAACAGCATCGGCGGTGACCTGTTCGACGGCCTGGCGATCCACAACGCGCTGTCGCGCCTGGGCGAGCGCTGCACCGGCCGCATTGATGCCCTGGCAGCCAGCGCGGCCAGTGTCGCGGTGTGTGGCGCTCACCGCGTAGTGATCGCGGCCAACGCCATGCTGATGATCCACAACCCCTACACCTTTACCGGCGGCGATGCCGAAGACTTCCGCCGCGTCGCGGATGTGCTGGACCAGACCCTGGAAGCGATCATCGCAGCCTACAAAGCCAAGGCGCCGGACATTGACGAAGCCGAGCTGCGGCGCATGGTCAATGCTGAGACCTGGCTCACGGCCAACGAGGCGGTGGCGCTGGGCTTGGCCGATGAAGTAGGCGACGGCCTCAAGGTCAGCGCCTGCCTCGGCCAGGGCAGTGTGTTGCAACGTTTCCAGCATGCCCCGCCTGAATTGCTCGCCCAGCTCGATGAAGAGCCTGACGTCGAACTACCGGAGCCTGATCCGGCCCCGGTGCTGGACGCGGCAAAACTCGCGCTGATGGTCACGCAAGGTTGTGCAGCAGCGGGCATCAGCAACCTGGTGGATCCGCTGCTCGCTGTCACCAAGCTTGAAAGTGAAGCGGTGATCCAGGCCGCACTGACCAATGCCAAAGCGCTGCACGGTCTCTGTGTGGCTGCCCGGCTGCCAGAGCTGACCGGCGAATTCATCACGGCCGGCCTCGATGAAGCCGCCGTGCGTGCGCGGCTGTTCGACAAGCTGGTCGGCAGCGGCGGCGGCTTTGAAATCAACAACAGCCTGCCACTGGACGACGACCCTGTACCCAAGGTCAAGGCCAAGCAGGTTGATACCCACTCGATCTGGACCACCCGTCAGGCGGCGCAGAACGGATCTTCGAAAGGAGCAAGAGCATGAAAACCGAATCGATGCACGCAGGTGAGTTCCTGCTGTCCGAGGGCGCCGGCAATATTTCCCGCGAGGCGATCAACGTCGCCGCCGGTGCAGCGCTTGAGCCGGGCCAGATCCTCGGCCTGATCACCGCCACCAGCGAGTTTGCCCCGTACCAGCCGACCGCCGAAGACGGCACCGAAAACGCCGTCGCGATCCTCTACGGGCCGCTCGGCGAGTCGGATGTTGTCCGTCGCGGTCGCGCCGTGGTGCGCTTGGCCGAGGTCAGTGAAGCACACCTGACCGGCCTCGACCTCGCGGCCGAAAAGGCCTTGGCCGCCCATTTCCTGATCGTCCGCTAAGACGCTCATTCCCGTTTATCCATCCCGCCGCGTGCGGGATTTTTCGTTTCTGGAGAGTACCCCCATGGCCGAGATCGCCATTTTTGAAGACGATGCTTTCAGCGTCTCCTCGTTGACCGCTGCAATCAATGACCAGGAATACCTGCCGGGCCGCATCAGCAGCCTGGGCCTGTTCCGTGAAGAGGGCATCAGCACCCTGACCGTGCAGATCGAGAAGGACGGCGACACCCTGGCCCTGGTGCCAGCGGGTGAGCGTGGTACGTCTGGCCTGGTGGTCGGCGCGACCAAGCGGACGCTGATCCCTTTCAACACCGTGCACCTGCCTGAACGCTTCACCATCAAGGCCGATGAGATCCAGGGCATCCGCGCCTTCGGCACGCGCACCGAGTTGCAGGCGGTGCAGGATGTGGTCAACAAGCGTTTGGCGAAGGCCCGCCGTCAGTTGGATGCGACCCACGAATTCCAGCGCATGGGCGCCCTGAACGGGCAGGTACTGGACGCCGATGGCAAGACAGTCCTGTTGGATATTTATAAATCCTTCGGCGTGAATCGCCCGAAGCTGCAGATGGGCTTGAACAGTCCAGACACCGAGCTGCGGGTCAAATGTGGCGAAGCGTTGGATATGCAAGAAGAGGCGCTCGGCAGCGTCACCAGTAGCGGTTCCCGTGGTCTGTGCGGCAAAAACTTCTGGAACAAGCTGATCGTCCACAAATCGGTCAAAGACACCTACCTCAACACCATGCAGGCCGCTGCGCTCCGTGGCGATGCGCGTGAAAGCTTCGAGTTCGGCGGGATCGTCTGGGAGCGCTATCGCGGCAAGGTGGCGGGTGTTTCGTTCGTCCACGACGACAAGGCGCTGCTGATCCCCGAAGGCGTGCCAGACCTGTACATCTCGTGCTTCGCACCGGCTGACTACATGGAAACGGTCAACACCCAGGGCATCCCGTACTACAGCAAGATCGAGCCAATGCAGTTCGGCAAGGGTGTGGCCGGTGAGGCGCAGTCCAACCCGCTGCACCTGTGCACACGACCTCGGGCGCAGATCCTGCTGGAGATGTGACCGTGGCCTTCCGCGACCTGATCGACGACATCGACGACGTGGTGTTTGAAACCCTCGGCGACAGCGCCTTGATCGAAGGCCGCGCCGAGCCGGTGCTGGGCATGTTCTCGGCACCGTGGAAGCAACCGGCGTTCGGCAAGGTCCAGACCGCCATCCGCGAGCCACGCTTCGAAATTCGCGTGAAGGATTCGGAAGGTCTGAGCAGAGGTCTGCGGGTCACGGTCGATGTGCCAGCCCTGGACGGCGGCGGTGACTACGACCTGCTGCAACTGGAACCCAACGGCAATGGCCTGGTGGCCCTGATCCTGAGGAAGCGCCCATGAGCATCGGCAGCTACGTACATCAGACCCGCGACAGCGGGATGCTTAACATCCAGCCATCAGCCATGCATTCCCAGGCGTTGCGCGAGTTTGGGCAGTTGGTGCCCAAGGCTGCGGCAGCGGCGCAACGCCGTGCGATCAACAAGACGTTGGGCTGGCTGCGCACTCACATCGCCCGGGCCGTGGGCAAGCAGGAGCGCATCGCCATCGGCGCCGTCCGGCAACGCCTGCGGGCTTACCCGGTCAGCGGCGGGGCGATGCGCGGCAAGCTGTGGTTCGGCGTCAACGCCATCGAGGCCAGCCGCATCGGCAAGGCTCGGCAAACCCGTGCCGGTGTTTCGGTGGCGGGGCGGCGTTACCAGGGCGCGTTCTTCAAGCAGGTGTATGGCGGCAGTCCTGACATCTGGATTCGCACGTCGAGCAAGCACTTCAACGCCGCCGACTACCCCGGCAGCACGCAGGGCCGACGCAGCTCCGGCTTCATCGCGGAAAGCGACAACCGCTTCCCGCTGGCGAAAGCCAAGGTCTCGCTGGACCAGGTGCGGCCTCACTTCGACAACTGGGTCAAACAGGCCGATGAGCGCTTGCTGGAGATCCTCAAGCAAGAACTCAACTTTGAACTGCAGAAGTACCTCAAGGGGACCGCCCGTGCCTGATCAACCTTTCAGCCTCGACCGTTTGTATGAGGCCATCGAGCAGCACCTGCAGGATCAGTTGCCGGGCCTTCAGGGCGTTTCGTTCTGGCCGGACTTGTCGGCAGACACCAGCATCCCCACACCCGTGGTGCTGCTGGAGATGGCCGAGATGGAGCCCGCGCAGGATCTCGGCACAGGTGAAACCGCGCTGACCTGCAAGTTCGAGGCGCGGATCATCGTCGATTCAATCAGCACGGATCCGCAACGTCAGGCGGTGCAGTTGGCCTCCCAACTGGCCGTGCTTTTACGCGGGCAGAGCTGGGGCCTTGAGGTGGATTGCGCGCAGTTCATGCGCTCCACCCAGGACTGGACCAAGCCCGAGCTGGATGGCTATTTCGTCTGGCTGGTGGAGTGGGATCAGACGGTCTACCTGGGCGTTGAGGAATGGCCGTGGCCGGATGAACCGCCGGGCACCTTGGTCATCGACCTGGGGCCGGGCGTTGGGCAGATAAAACCGGAGGATCTGGAATGAGCTACGCCACGGCGCAACATGATCGGATGATCGCTTCCACGGTGATGCCCTGCGTGGTCGTGGCGGTGGATCTGCCCGCCGCCATGGTGCGCGTGAAGTCGGGCGACTGGACCAGCGCCTGGGTGCGCTGGCACAGCCAGGCCGCTGGTAAGGCGCGCCACTGGCGGGCGCCGAGCCTGGGCGAGCAGGGCGCACTGATCAGCCCCAGTGGTGAGGCGGCGATGGGTACATTCATCGCCGGTCTGTACGGCAATGCCGGCGCGCAACCCGACAACCGCGACCATGTGGAGGTCTGGCGTTTCGATGACGGTGGGTCGCTGGTCTACGACTGGGCGGCACACAGCTACACCATCGATCTGCCAGCGGGCAACGTCACGGTCAAGGTCGGTGACTCGGTGTTGGAGATAACGCCGGACAGCATGCGGTTGGCGTCGGGCCAGATCCACCTGGTGGGCGTGGTCACCATCGACGGCGCGACCCAGATCAACAGCACGTTGAACACGACCGGCGACATCAACAGTGCCGGCAAGGTCATCGATGCCGGTGGCAACACGGCGAACCACAAACACTGACCCAAACCCGCCTTGAGCGGGTTTTTCGTTTTAGGAGCCTCCGTTCATGAGCAAGAACAAACCCGAAAGTCTGGAGCCCATCGGACCTGCCCGCGTGTTTCGCGACAAACTCTACACCTCGCGCACCCTGGTCTTTCCTGATGGCAGCACGGCGCAGGTGATCAAGGGGCGTGTCACGGCCTGTGGCGATGAGCAGTTCGCACTCCTCAAGGCCCACCCGGATCTGGAACAGGTACAGGAGTAACCCAGATGATCGGAATGGATCGCCGCACCGGCAAACCGCTGTCCGGGCTCGACCATCTCCGGCAGTCCATCGAGGACATTCTCGCCACGCCCGTGGGCAGTCGGCGGATGCGACCTGAGTACGGCAGCCAGATCCGGCGCTTCGTCGACCTGCCGGTCAACGGCGGTTGGAAAAGCGCTGTCCAGGCCGAGGTGGCCCGCTCGCTGGGTCGCTGGGAGCCGCGGCTGAAACTGGAACAGGTGCAGGTCGTCGCCATCGTCGGTGGCCGCATCGACTTCAAGCTGACCGGCGAATATCAGGGCGAAAGCCTGTTGTTGGAGGTGTCGGCATGAGCACGGTGGATTTATCGGCGTTGCCGGCGCCGCAGGTGCTGGAGACCCTGGACTACGAAGCGCTGTACGACGAAGCGCTCGCGGTGTTTCGCGGGTTCATGGGCGACAA
The DNA here is from genome assembly GCF_057835125.1 of Pseudomonas sp. GL_117. NCBI lineage: Bacteria > Pseudomonadati > Pseudomonadota > Gammaproteobacteria > Pseudomonadales > Pseudomonadaceae > Pseudomonas > Pseudomonas sp. GL_117. The sequence continues at coordinate 1,410,998 of NZ_CM174418.1, forward strand.
CTGGTCGGCGGCGCTGGAGAGCGATCCGGTGGTCAAGCTGGTGGAGTTGGGCGCCTACGGCAAGATGCAGAACCGGGCGCGGGTCAACGACGCGGCCAAGGCCTTGCTGCTGGCCTACGCGGAAAAGGAAGACCTCGATCAGCTCGCGGGCAACGTCAAGCTGCAGCGCTTGGTCATTCAACCGGCCAACCTGCTGGCGGTGCCCCCGGTCGAAGAGGTCCGCGAGTCGGACGACGCGCTGCGCGAGCGGATCCAGCTGGTGTACGAAGGGCTGACCACGGCCGGCCCGCGTAACAGCTACATTTTCCACGCACGCAACGCGTCGGCGTTGGTGGCTGACGCCACGGCGGAAAGTCCGTCACCGGCCGTCGTGGTAGTGACCGTGCTCAGCCTGATCGGCAGTGGTCAGGCGGATCAGCCGTTGCTGGATCAGGTGTACGCCAAGCTCAGTGACGACGACATCCGCCCGCTGGGCGACCGCCTCACCGTGCAGAGCGCGCAGATCCTGGAGTATCGGATCGACGCCGTGCTGCACATGATCGGCGCCGGGCCGGAAAATGACGCGATCCTGGCCGAAGCCAAAAAGCGTCTTGCCGCCTGGATCAACCCGCGCAAACGGCTGGCGCTGGAAGTCGCTCGCTCTGGTATCGACGCCCAACTGCATATCAGCGGTGTGGGCAGGGTCGAGCTGAAAAACTGGGTCGACCTGAAACCGACCAAATACCAGGCGGCGTATTGCACCGGCTTCGATGTGGTTCTTGGGGGATGACATGAATAGCTTGTTACCCCTGAACAGCACGCAGCTGGAGCGCGCTGTTGAAGCCGCGTTCGCTGAAAAGACCGAGATCCCGCTGCGCACGCTGTACAACCCGGATACCTGCCCGGCGCAGTTGTTGCCTTGGTTGGCCTGGACCTGGTCGGTCGACCGCTGGGACAACAAATGGTCGGAAGCCGTCAAGCGCTCGGCTATCCGTTCCGCGTTTTACGTGCATGCACACAAGGGCACCATCGGCGCCCTGCGACGGGTGGTTGAACCGCTTGGGTATCTGATCGATGTCATCGAGTGGTGGCAGACCAATCCCAAAGGCGTCCCCGGCACCTTCGCCTTGAAGGTCGGCGTGCTGGACACCGGCATCACCGAAGAGATGTACCTGGAACTGGAGCGCCTGATCGACGACGCCAAGCCCGTCAGTCGGCACTTGACCGGCCTCGCGATCAGCCTGGAAACCGCTGGCACCGTGTTCATCGGAGCCAGCGTGTACGAGGGCGACGAACTCAGCGTTTACCCACCGACCCAGCGCGACATAGACGTCAGCGGCGTATACCGCGTCGGTGGCTGCGAACACCATATCGACACGATGGACATCTACTCATGACTGACCAAAACACGCAGTTCTTCGCGATCCTCACCGCTATCGGCGAAGCCAAGTTAGCGAACGCCACAGCCCTCGGTACGTCCTTGGTCTTGGCCCAGATGGCCGTGGGTGATGCCAACGGCACCGACCCTATCCCCAGTCGTACACAAACCAAGCTGATCAATGAGCGCCGACGTGCACCGTTGAACCAGGTGAAGGCAGATCCGGCCAACGCTAGCGTGATCATCGCCGAGCAGATCATCCCCGAGAGCGTAGGCGGCTGGTGGGTGCGGGAGCTTGCGCTGTATGACGCGGACGGCGACATGGTCGCGGTCGCCAACTGCGCACCAACGTACAAATCGCTGCTTGCCCAAGGCTCAGGCCGGACCCAAATAATCCGGATCAACTTGATCGTCAGCAGCTCGGCCAACATTGAGCTGAAAATCGACCCCAGCGTCGTGTTGGCAACCCGCGAGTATGTTGATACCTCTGTTATCGAGGCAATGGCAAAGCTGGACTTCAAGCATTCGGTACTGGCCGCGACCACGGAAAACATTGTGCTGAGTGGCCTACAGACAATTGACGGAGTGTTGCTGTCCGCCGGCTCGCGAGTGCTGGTAAAGAATCAGACCCAGGCGAAGGATAACGGCCTGTATGTGGTTCCCGCAGCGGGCGTGTGGAAGCGCGCCCTGGACGCAGACACCAGTATCGAGGTGACGCCTGGCCTCTTCGTGAGCGTTGAAACAGGCACCGTCAACGGCGATAGCGTTTGGCAGCTGGTAACCGATGCGCCGATTGTTCTTGGTACGACCCCGCTTTCCTTTGAAATGGCGGTGGGTCGCACCGGCGTTGTTGCTGGCTCCTACAACAAGCTTACCGTCGACAAGTACGGGCGCGTAATCGCTGGTACAAACCCGACAACGCTGGCCGGCCACGGGATCACCGACGCGCTACCAAACACTGGCGGCGTTCTGTACGGCAATGTTCAGATGACGGAGAACAGCAGGCTCTATGCCGCGCCTGGAAGCACTGCCTCTTGGGCCGTCGGTCTGTTCGCTGGAACGTCCTCTTCGGCTAAGGGGGGGGTAGGGTTTTACGGCGGTGCGGATGGGGCCTTCAAGGTTGCATATATTGGGCTTGGAACTGACCCTTGGTTCACTGGGCCGGGCATTCGCATAAAGTCGGACGGCGCGGTCGAAATCGGTGGCACCATCACCGGCAATGGTGCGGGTTTGTACTCTGTGCCATTTTCTGCGCTGACGGGCGCGCCCACTACTCTATCTGGCTATGGAATTATCTCTGCGAGCCAGACTGAGGCTGAGCAAGGTTCGGATACAACCAAGCCGATGACGGCCTTGCGCGTCTGGCAGGCCATCGCTGCAAAGGTTGTGCAGGCTACGGCGTCTGTCGCCGGCATTGCCCGAATCGCGGCTCAGTCAGCTGTAAACACTGGAACGGAGACTACAACGATCGTCACACCGGCGACATTAGCCGCGCGTTTGACGGCGTTGTGGCAGGCCGCGCAAGAAGGCGTATTGGGCGTTGTGCAGCTTGCCACCCAGGACGAGGTCAATGCGGGAGCCGATGATGCAAAGGCCGTTACGGCAAAGAAGATGCGCTTTGGCTTTCAGCTTATCAAAGGCACCAATGGCGCCATTGTTCTACCAACGTGGATGGGTGGTTTTATCATCCAGTGGGGGATGACGACCTCAATCCCCAGTGGCTCGATCGTGTCGTTTAACTATCCGATCGCTTTCCCTGCCTCGGCGGTATTGCCTGGAGCGTTTCGAGTCGGCACCGGGAATAATTCGGCCACCGTCGGAACCACGTTGAGTTCAATTTCAATCACTAACCGGCCGCACTACTCGGCCGACTCTTCGGCGGCAGCCAACGTCTATTTCTTTTTCTGCTTCGGTTACTGAGAGGTCCCATGGCTAAATACTTAGTTCTAAATGACGCCCGCGAAGTGGTCACTCAGTTGATCAAGGGCGTGCATGAGATACCTCCGAAAGCCGTCCAGATCGATGATCATCGCTGGTACGAAGTGACGCAGGACAATAGTTGTGTGTGGCACCTCAGCGAATTCGGGGAGCTGACCCAGCGGCCGAAGGCAGTGGTCGACGATGGGCAACTGCCCTTTGAGTTTGAGCGCGAGTGGCGTAATCAGGCAGTGGCCTCAACCGAGTGGCTGGTCACGCGACATCGTGACGAGCAGGGCCTTGATCGGCCTACGACGCTGACTACTGAGCAATTCGCGGAGCTTCTGACGTATCGACAGGCTCTGCGTGAATGGCCTCAATCTCCGGATTTTCCGAGCCATGAGCATCGTCCACCAGCGCCTGCCTGGATCGCCGATCAAACCGAATAACGCCCCGCACTGACGGGGCGTTTTCTTACCCGTTGCACGTAACCCGAACCATCCCACGGCCTCGCTTATGCGGGGCTTTCTCGTTTCTGGAGTTCAACCATGAGTAATGCAGGTGGATTTTTTCACGGCGTCACCGTGACCAACGTCGACACCGGCTCGCGGCCTATCGCCGTGCCGTCGTCGTCGATCATCGGCCTTTGCGACACCTTCATCCCCGGCCCCGCTGCCAGCGCCTTGCCCAACCAACTAGTGCTGATCACCCGCGAAAGCGAAGCCGTCGCCGCCTGGGGCGCAGATGCGGCCATCACCCAGGCTATCAAGGCGATCTACGTTCGCGCCAAAGCGGTGATCGTCGCCTGTGGTGTGGCGAAGGTGGAGGACGCCGCAGCGCAGACTTCAGCCATCATCGGCGGCGTGCTGGCGAACGGCACCCGTACCGGCATGCAGGCACTGCTCGACGGCAAGAGCCGCTTCAACGCGCAGCCGCGTTTGCTGGCTGCGCCCAAACACACGGCGACCTTGCCCGTCGCCACGGCCTTAGTGGCGCTGAGCGACAAGCTGCGGGCCATGGCAATTATCGACGGCCCCAACACCACCGACGAAGCCGCGATGGAGTACCGCGAAAACTTCGGCAGCAAGCGCGTGTTTCTGGTCGATCCGGGCGTGCAGTACTGGGACACGGCACTCAGCGCCACCATCGATGCGCCGAGTTCCGCTTGGGTTGCCGGGCTCTTTGCCTGGACCGATTCGGAGTATGGCTTCTGGGCCTCGCCGTCGAACAAAGAGTTCGTCGGCCTCACCGGCACTGGTCGCCCCATTGAGTTCCTCGACGGCGACGAAACCTGCCGGGCCAACCTGCTCAACAACGCGCAGATCACCACGATTATCCGCGATGACGGCTACCGCCTGTGGGGCAACCGCACCTGTTCCAGCGATCCGAAGTGGGCGTTCGTCACCCGCGTGCGGACCATGGACATCGTGATGGACGCGATCCTTTACGGTCACAAATGGGCGGTCGACCGCTCGATCACCAAGACCTATGTCAGCGACGTCACCAATGGGCTCCAGGCGTTCATGCGTGACCTGAAAAATCAGGGTGCGGTGATCAATTTCGAAGTGTTCGCCGACCCTACGTTGAACACGGCCAGCCAGCTGGAGCAGGGCAAGGTGTACTGGAACATCCGCTTTACCGACGTGCCGCCGGCAGAAAATCCCAACTTCCGGGTCGAGGTCACCAACCAGTGGCTGACCGAAGTCCTCGACACCAACGCATAAAGGAGAGCCGCCGATGGTTCCGCAAACGCTCTACAACATGACCGCCCATATCGACGGTATTAGTTTTTCCGGGGATATCACCAGTGTGACGCTCCCGAAATTGGCCTTGAAAACCGAGGAGTTCCGGGCTGCTGGAATGGATGCCCCCATCGAGATGGACCAGGGCATGGAGAAAATGGAGTCCAGCTTTGCTGGCAAAGGTGTACGTCCTGAGGCCATGAAGTTCTACGGTCTGGCTGACCAGACTGCATTCAACGCCGTGTTCCGTGGCTCTTTCAAAGGGCAGAAAGGCGCGACAACGGGGGTCATTGCGACCATGCGCGGCATGCTCAAAGAGATTGATGGCGGCGACTGGAAGGCCGGGGAGGCGGGAGAGTTCAAGTACGCCGTGGCGGTCAGCTATTACAAACTCGAAGTCGCTGGCCGCCTGATGTTCGAGATCGATCCGGTCAACTGCGTCCGGGTCATCAACGGTGTCGATCAACTTGCCAGCGTCCGTCGTGACCTGGGCCTGTAAGGGGAAACTGCTCTCATGAAAGCACTGAAAAAACTGCCGTCCTGGCTCACCATCGAGGCGGATAGCGCGACGATCACGTTGACGCGTCCCAGTGATGTCAACGGCGTAAAAGTCGACCGGCTGACCCTCCGGGCTCCGACCTTGCGAGAAGTCCGTGCCTCCGACGCAATCGGTGGCGACGACGAGGTATTGCGCGAAGTGACGTTGTTCGCATCCCTGGCGGATGCCGGCATTGTTGACCTCGACGGACTCAAGCTGACGGACTATTCACGCTTGCAGTCCGCCTACTCGCGGTTGTTGCAAGACGCCGGCATGGCCGAAAACAAGGGCGACACGCCGACCTGGTTGGTCGTTGGCTCCGATGGCGCAGTGGTCACGCTGTCCAAGGCGTATGACATCAACGACATCAAACTCGACCGCCTGACGTTCCGGGCGCCCACGGTGCGTGACGTGCGTACCGCAACTTCAGCCTCCAATGGCGACGACGAACAGCGCGAAACCATCCTGCTTGCCAGTCTCTCTGAATCCAACACCAAGGATCTGGAGGGGCTCAAGCTGACGGACTACCAGCGGCTGCAAGCCGCCTACTTTCGCCTGGTGCAGGATGACGGGGTTTAGCGCCTCCCTGCAGCGACAGGTCGCGAAGCGTTTGGCGACGCAGTATTCGTTCGCCGCCAACGAAATCGAGACCATGCCCTTTTCCACGATGATCTGGTGGCTCACGGACTGAGCCCCGCATCCCTGCCTGGAGTGTTCTCATGGCAAACAACCTGGCGCTCGGCCTGGTCATCGGCGGCGTCGTCAGCTCCACGGTCGGCGCCGCCTTCAAGGACGTTGAAGGCCGCATCAAGAAACTCGGCGAAACCGGCACCAAGGCCCGCGTGCTGCAAAGCACCATCGGCGACACGATCCGCCTGCGCGACGAATGGAAAAAAGCCCATGACACCGGCTCAGCCTCGGCCGGTGACCTGCTGCGAAAGCTGGAGGGCAACCTCAAAACCCTGAAAGAGCAGGGCATTGAAGTCGGCAAACTTCGCAAGGAATACCAGGCCCTCGGCCAGGTAGCGCGGGGCGCCGAACTCAAGGCGCTGGGGCACACGCAGATCCAGCAGGGCAAAGAGGGGATGAAAAATTCCCTCGGCAAAGCGGCGGCGCTCACGGCGTCGTTGGCGATACCGACCAAGGTCTCCGGCGATTATCAGGCGCAGATCCGCCAGATGTCGTTGTGGGCGCACACCGCTGGCACCGGCGATGAGGCCAAGCTTGCAGCAAGCATCAGCAAGGTCGCGTCGGAAAAGGGCATCAGCCAGCAACTGTTGGCGAAGTCGGTCGGCGCCTTGATCGAAAAAGGCGTTGATTGGGACGTGGCCGCCGGTTACGCCGGGCAGATCGCCGACCTGATCGACGGTCAGGGCATGGAGCCCGAAACCATCGCCACGCTGATCAACGCCTTCAAGGAGGCCGGGGTAAAGCAGGCTGACATGGCCGCCTCGCTGGGGCAGGTGGCAGCCGCTGGTGACATCGGCGCGTTCGGCCCCAAGGAGATGGCCAGGTACCTGCCGGCCATGCTCGGCAACATCAAGCGCCTGGGCATGGAAGGCCCCGAGGCGGTGCGCTTCCTAGGTGCAAGCCTGCAATCGCAGTTCTCGCAAACCCAGGACGCGGCGGCTGCGGCCACCAACATGAACAACTTGCTCAACGCAGTGATCAGCAGCACCAGCCAGGAACGGTTCGCCAAGGAAGGTTATGACCTCGCCGGCTCGATCCTCGCCGCGACCAAAAGCGGCAAGGCGGCGAACCCGGTCGATGCGTTCATCATGCTCAGCGAGCAGTTGATCAAAAAACAGGATCCGGCCAAGGCCAAGAAGATCGAGGCGCTGAAGGCCAAGATCAAGGGCTCGGTGGATGGTAGCGCGGAGGAAGCGCAGGCCATGGTCGCGCTGACCGAGGCTGCGGGGTTGGCGACGATTGTCAGCGATCAGAGTGCCAGTGCGGGTTTGCTTGCGCAGATCAAATACGGCGACAAGATCAAGGCTGACATGTCGGTGATCAAGGGCACGGATGGGAAGGCCAAGATCGAGGCGGATGCGGCGAAGGCGCGGGAGACGTCCAACAGGAAGTGGGCGACGGCGACTGCTGGCATTGAATCGTCGATGACGCGGATTGGTGATGCGGTGCGGCCTTTGACTGACCTGGCTGCGGATGGGTTGGCGAAGGTCGCGTATGGGCTTGGGGAGTTGGCTGGCAAGTTTCCAACGGTAATCAGCGGGGCGACGGTGCTGGCCGCTGGTGTGGTCGGACTGGGTGCCGCGATCAATGCGATCAAGATCGGCAAGGGCCTGGTGAACGTGGCCCGTGGTTCGCTGATGGGTAACCCGAATGTGATCCAGCGGGTGTTCGTCACCAACCCTTCCGGCGGTGCTGGTGGGGTTGATGTCGGGGACGGCAAGCGGCGGCGGGGCAAGGGCAAGCGTGGTCGCGGTGGTCGTGGGGCTGTTGGTAGCGCTGCTGCGGCGGCTGCGCCGATTGGTGCGACGGCCACCCGATTTGCACCCAAGGCGATGATGGGCAAGGGGCTTGGGTTCGCCAAGGTCGGTGCGCCCATGGCGCTGATCGAGGCCGGGTTGATTGCCGCTGACACTTATCAGAACGCCGAAACCCGCGACGAAAAGGCCGAGGGTTATGGCAATGCCGCTGGCACGTTGGCCGGGACATTGGCCGGAGCAGCAGCTGGGGCAGCGATTGGTTCTGTTGTCCCGGTGATCGGCACCGTGGTCGGTGGATTGATCGGCGGCTTCCTTGGTAGCTGGGGCGGCGGTGAGCTGGGCGGTGCAGTCGGCAAGGCCGCGTTCGGCGGGCCTGACGCACCCGCCGAGCGTTTGGTGTTGCCGGTTCAGCCTTCGCCGTTGCTGCTGCCACCACCTAGTGCATCGCCCATGCCGCGCTTGGCGCAGATGGCACCGCCATTAGCGGCAGGTCCATTGATGCTCAGGGCTCCCGCAGCAGCTGGGCCAGCCTTGGGCGACGTGTCGCGTTCGTTGGGTGCTGCCCCGGCATCGGCGGTTGCTCCTGCCTTGCTCAGTTCCGGGGTTGCCGCGAAGTCGGAACCCCCTCGGATTGATCAACAGTGGCAATTCTCCCCGACCGTGGGTGTCACGGTGCAGGGAGACGTCAAGGATCCACGGCAACTGGCGCAGGAAATGATGCCGCACCTGCGTCAGCTGTTTGAGGAGTTCAGCCGGGAGCAGGCGCGGCGCAATCTGTTCGATGCGCCACATGTTTAGGGGGGAGCGATGACTTATATGGACCAATTGCATGCCGGCTTCAAATCCCTGGTGAAGGCCGGGGAGGCTGGCCGGCACAGCATTGACGACATGATCGGCCCGGTGGATGGCGCGATCAGCGAGATCTCCGGTGCGGCCGATGAGATCGCCAGCCTGCCGGGCGTTCCACCTGAGGTCGGGGCAAGGCTGCAGCGTGTCATGCGCGGGATCGGTGCGGCGCAATCCAAGGTCGGGACGGTGCTGGCAACCTACAACAAAGCGACTCGCACGCTGTCAGGCATCGATGAACGTATGGGCACGCTCAAGGAACAAGCCTATCGCGCCGGGACGGCAATCAACCAGGTTGCCGGAAAGGTCGATCCCCGGTTGGCGAACATCTTGCCCACCAGTGCCCTGGCGCCCAATGCCACGCCCATGGCGGAAGCGGTCAAACCGTTCCCGCACCTGCTGATTTTGCAGCCGCTGCAAACCAACGCTCAGCCGTTCTACTTCAACCTGGACACGGCAGCGTTCGACGAACTTCGCCGGCAGACGGAGTTTCGCTGGGCCTCGCAAGAGCGACTCAGTCGTCGGCCGGCGCAGCAGGCCGTGGGAATGGGGGAAGAAAAGCTCAGCCTCAAGGGCGCGATCTTTCCTGCGTTCAAGGGCGGGCTTAAACAGTTGGATACCTTGCGTTCCATTGGTGCCCAGCTGCTGCCGTTGAACCTGACCACAGGCTACGGCTTTGTCCTGGGCACCTGGTGCTTGCGCAGCCTGGAGGAAGAGCAGGGCGCGTTGCTGGCTGGCGGTATCCCGCGCAAGCAAACCTTTAGTTTGGAGTTCAAGCGCTATGGCGATGATATGCAGAACGTCTGACGGCGACCTGCTCGACACGCTGTGTTACCAGCATTACGGGCACCTCAATGGCACGGTTGAAGCGGTTCTGGCTGCCAATCGGTTGCTGGCGGATGAGCCGCAACCGTTGCGTACCGGGCTGCTGATTACCTTCCCCGACATCGAGCAGTCGACGGTCGAGCAGGTGCAGTTGTGGGATTGAATCTTGAGGGCCAACCATGAAATCTATGTTTCGAATTGTCGCAGATGGGGCAGACATCACTGCCCTGATCAACGACCGCCTGTTATTGCTGCGCACCCTCGACAAGCCCGGCATGGAGTCGGACGAATTCGAGCTGCGTATCGATGACCGTGACGGCGCCGTCGCGCTTCCCAAAAAGGGCGCCGGGATCGAGGTCTACCTTGGCTACGACAGCAAGGCACTGGCGCGCGTGGGCCGTTACACCGTCGACGACGTCGAGGTTTCCGGCCCGCCCGACACCCTGGTCATTCGCGGCAAGGCCAGTGACATGCGCGGCAGCGGCAAGACCACTCGCAGCGGCGGCTGGGAAAACGTACCGCTGTCCAAGATCGTCAGCGACATCGCTGCACGCAATGGCTGGAAACCCGAATGCACGGTCCCCACGGTCGTACCTCGGGCCGACCAGTTGAACGAATCGGACTACAACTTCATCACCCGGCTCGCCAAAGGCTACGACTGCACAGCCAAAGTCGCCGACGGCAAGCTGCTGGTGCTACCTCGCCAAAGCGGCCAGACCGCCAGCGGCAAGAGCCTGCCGGCGATCACCCTTAGGCGCAGTGACGTCAGCCGCTGGCAATTCCGCTTCCCCGACCGCACCACCCAGAAGGCCGTCAAGGCCAAGTACCAGGACAAGAAAACCGGCGAGCTGGTCAACCTGACCCTGGACAACGACGATGCGCCTGCCGGTTTGCCGCCGGTTCATACCGACCGCCACATCCATCCGAACAAATCCGCCGCTGAGCAAGCCGTGAAGGCCCGGCTTGCCGCGTTTAACCGCTCGACCGCTGAGGTGCGGCTGGAGATGGAGGGGCGTACGGACTTGTTTGCAGAGCGGCAGATCAACGCGCAAGGCTTCAAGGACGGATTGGACGGGGAGTTCCTCGTCGATTCCGTGGAGCAGGTGTTCACCCAGTCCGGCTGGAGCACCACGGTTGAATGCAACGCAGGGAAGAAGGGCAAGGCCAAGGCGGCCGGCAAGAAAAAGAAGAAGTCCAAGGAGGTCAAAGTCCTGGAGCTGTAACCGGCCGTACCTGCTTCACCATCCGCCGCCATCGAGCGGTCTTTTTTTGCCTGGGAAAACGCGATGTCCATCACCGAGCAACAACTCCAACGCATCATGCCCAACGCCCGCCGCCAAGCGGGCGTTTTTGTATCCGCGCTCAACGCGGCCATGACCAACCGCAAGATCGATACGCCGAAGCGGCAGGCCGCGTTCCTCGCCCAGATCGGCCACGAGTCAGGCCAGCTGCAATACGTGCGTGAACTGGGCGGCGGTCAGTACCTCAGTAAGTACGATACCGGTCCGCTGGCCGCCAAGCTGGGGAACACGCCGGCAGCCGATGGTGACGGCCAACGCTATCGCGGCCGTGGGCTGATCCAGATCACCGGCCACGACAACTACCTGCAGTGCAGCCTGGCGCTGTTCGGCGATGAGCGATTGCTGCGAATGCCGGAACTGCTCGAGCTGCCGCAATGGGCCGCTGAATCGGCCGCGTGGTTCTGGTCGATAAAAGGATTGAACGCGCTCGCGGATCAAGAGCAATTCAACACCATCACCCGTCGGATCAACGGCGGCCTCAACGGCCTGGAGGATCGGCTGCAACTGTGGGCCAGGGCGAGGGCGGTGTTATGCGTCTCTTCGACCTGATCCCCACGCAATATCGGATTGCGGCGGTCGGCCTACTGCTGGTGATGTTGGCCGCCGGATCTGCTGCCCTGGCCTGGACCGCCCAAGACTGGCGCTACGGCAAGCAGCTGGAGCACCAGGCCCGGCTCCATGCCGACACCCTCGGCGAGTTATCCCAAGCCGCCGCCGCCCTGCAACGCAAAGAGCAGGACAAGCGCTTCGCCTTGGAGCAGCGCCTGCACAACAACGATGAAACCCACTACAAGGAGTTGACCGATGAGCAAACGAAGCAGGCTCGTCTGCGTGATCGCCTGGCTACTGCTGATCTGCGGCTGTCAGTCGTTCTCGCCGCCACCGAAGCCACCGGCAGCTGTGCAGTGCCAGCCACCACCGCCACCGGCTGCATGGTTCATGGCCCCACAAGAGCCCAACTTAACCCAGCGCATGCTCAACGAATTATCGGAATCACCGATGCCGGCGATCAAGGATTGATCGCACTGCGTGCTTGCCAGGCGTACATCAGATCTCTAGTACCCTGAGCCAGGATGATCTGATGACCTAAAGTCGCCTGGTATCGGCCTGGAAGACATCCAGGCCGTTGGTTCAGCGGATGTGCTTTCTGATTGCTGTGTTGAGAGGTTTTTCAACATACAGGTGTAGGGCAATAGCGGCACCCTGACAGATGGCGAAGTAGACGACATAGAAAAAGACAACCCCCAACCTATATAGCCCGAGCGTGTCGAAAAAGTGCGCAACCCACGGCATCAGTATCCAATGAATTAGGTATAGGCTATAAGACGCGTCACCGAGAAGTACCAAAAATTTTGGAGGTGTGTATATACCTTCCAGGCTCAGTGCTGCCCATACCATCAGGAAGGCTAGGCTCCCCCAAACAATAGGTCTATAGAAAACTTGTCCGTTCAAGCCTGGAATCAGATTGTTTAACTGAATCACGAGCAGTAGCGGAATTGCAGTCGCTAGAATAATGATGGAGGGAGTGCGCGCTAGATGAACTCCGGCAGAGTGAACTCGATAAAGAACAAGCCCAAATAGAAACTCAAACATCATTGATGAGCCGATAAGTTTGACCGGAGCGATCCAGTCTAGATATGGCTTTGCAGCTGAATTCAGGATGAAGTAAGAAACTAGCATAATGGCTGCGGTGGAAATGACAAAGCTTTCCAAGCGCTTGACACCTACAATCAGCAATATTGCTATGATTGTATAGAACATAAACTCAAACTGAAGCGTCCATCCAACATTGAGTGTTGGGGCCACAAACGAATGAGTGAAGGTCAATGACTCGAACAATAATCGCATATTCAGCTTTGCGGAGCTGAACGCAAAGGCTAAATCAGGGTTGGGTTTAAACCAACCACTGCCGACTATATAAACGCAGACGAAAACTAACAAGGTAACAATAAAGTACATGGGCCATATTCTGGCTAACCGACGGATAAAAAAATCCCAGCCTGAAAGTTTTACCTTAGAAATTTCAGTGTGCGATCCTCCAAATAAAATATAGGGGATGATAAAGCCACTGATAACAAAGAATACATCTACGCCAAATCGTCCAGTGTTGTAAAACTCAGCGGGAAGACCGAAAGGCGCAATGGCACCGTGAGCGACCACGACAAGAGCGGCCGCAATGAATCGTAGAAGCTGGATGTTGTTGAGCAAGTGTAGATCCGTCCGTTTGGCGCACTCTCTGGGCGCTGGGTCCTATTTCACGAGCTTTCATACCCGTGATGGCGCGACGATTCTACCTGTGTCTTGATTGGATGTCAGGCTGATACGTACAGGATACATCCGTCACAACCATGTTTAGGGAGGACAGGTGCCTTTGTAAAAATCCCTCATCGACAAGTAAGCAAAAGGAGCGGCTGGAGAGGATGCGTCAACATCCTTCCTGGCCGCTTTTCCCGCAGATCGTTCCTGCAAGTCCAGCCAAGGCTCCTGCTTCGTGCACAAAGCGGAGCGAGCCTAGCACTGTTTATCCATACAGCAAAGGTCTTGCTTTTATATGTCCACACCCATCATCCCTTGGATGGGCGGCAAACGCCGTCTAGCCGACCGCCTTATCCCGCTCTTCCCACCCCACGAATGCTACGTCGAAGTCTTTGCCGGCGGAGCTGCGCTGTACTTCATGCGCCCCCAGGCCGCGCCGGTTGAAGTCCTCAACGACATCAACGGCGACCTGGTGACGCTGTACCGCGTCGTGCAGAACCACTTGGAAGAATTCGTGCGCCAGTTCAAATGGGCGCTCAGTTCTCGGCAGGTGTTTGAGTGGCAGAAGATGACCCGTCCGGAAACCCTGACCGACATCCAGCGCGCCGCCCGGTTCTTTTATCTGCAGCACCATGCGTTTGCCGGCAAGGTGACGGGGCAGACATTTGGTACCGCGACCACTGGCCCAGCCATCAACCTGCTGCGGATTGAGGAAAACCTGTCTGCAGCGTGGCAGAGGTTGTCCGGTACCTACGTTGAAAACTTACCCTGGCTTGCTTGTGCTGAGCGCTACGACCGTGACCACACCTTCCACTACATGGATCCACCCTACTGGCAGACCGCCGGGTATGGCGTGGATTTTCCCTTTGAGAATTACGAGCGCATGGCGGACTTTATGCGTCGCTGCAAAGGCAAGGTCATGGTCAGCATCAATGATCACCCGGACATTCGGCAGGTCTTTGACGGCTTTCATTTTGAAACCGTTGATATTCGCTACAGCACTACCAACCAGCGGCAGGGAAGGGCCGATGTCAGTGGAGAGTTGGTGATCATGAACTGGGAGCCAGCCGCATTAGGGGGGCTGTTTTGATGGTCGCCATGTTCGATCTGATTGGCTTGCTATGTGTTTATGGTAGAGCGTTACTGTGGTCACGCAAACGAAGGATGAACCCCATGGAAACTGCCTCCCACCACTTGAATGTCCTGCCCTCTCAGCTTCTTGCGGCGGCCTCACGAGGAGAGATTGACCTTAACGAATTGGCTGCTGTTGTCTTGGCTGGCCGTGGGCTTGATCACAACGCAACCTGGGTAGGTTTCCCGGCGGCCGCTCAACTGCTCGAGCAGCACTTACAGGGCTAATCATCCGCTGATGACAACGGGAGCAGTAGCTCGGCTCCCTGATGTTTCACGTTCCCTACCTCTTTGCCAACGGCATACCACTCAAAATCCTCGGTTGGCTGGCAGCACTCAGTGGCTATTTCTTGAGCGCGCTCTGGCGCAAGACCTGGATCCAGCCACTCCCTGGCATGCTCAGGCGTCAGCACCAAAGGCTTGCGATCATGGATGTCCACCATCCCTTGGTCGCTGGCGGCGGTGATGATCACGAAACCGTCTCCTTCGTTGGGCTCCAGGCCAAGGCTCACTTGGGCGAGCGCCCCGAAAAACATGGGTTTCTGACTTTTCAGGCGAATGAAGTAAGGCTGTTTCTTCTTCGGATCGTCGGGGTCTTTGACCCACTCATACCAACCTTCACTCGGCACCACGGCTCGGCCATTCGGCCACAGTTGCTTGAAAAACTTGCCCGTAGTGACCGTCTCCACGCGGGCGTTGATTGGGTCGGGGCGTTTGCCCTTGGCCCAGAATGGCGCCCATCCCCATTTGACTGTATCGATATGCAGGCCATTCTCTGCGGTGTGCAGCACTTGCACCCGTGTCGTTGGAGCGACGTTGTAGCGATTGATCGGCACGGCGTCGTACCCACTGAAGAGCTCTATCTGTGGGTTTAGCTCTTCGATAAAAATCGCCATCCCTTCGTACTGCACGAATCGCCCACACATACGCACCTCTCCGCTTGTCGAAATCCCCTACAGAAAAATTGACCGCAAGCGTCCTGCAAAGTTAACTGTACATTCGTACAGTATTTGTAAAAGGTCGCGCCATGAGCTTTACCATTTTAGGTCCCATCGCTGAAGTCGGCGCGAAGCTGCCTTTGTGCTCTTTCCAGGTTCCGGCCGGCTTTCCATCGCCGGCAGCGGATCACATCGAGCAGCACATCTCATTGGATGAGGTTTTGAACATCCGTGCGCCTCATGTGTACCTGGTAGCTATCACTGGCGAAAGCATGCAAGGCGTCGGGATCTTCGATGGAGACCTCGCCGTGGTGGATCGTGCCATCGAGCCGATCCACGGGCATGTGGTGGTGGCCTTGCTCAACAATGAGCCGGTGTGCAAGCGCCTATGTAGGCGCGGCCAGGAGGTGGTGCTGCTTTCCGAGAACCCCAAATTCCCAGCGCGCTACGTTCTCGAAGGCGACGAGCTGTCGATCTGGGGCGTGATCACCAGCACAGTGCGTAGCCATGTCTAAGCCAGAGCCGACTTTTGCACTGATCGACTGCAACAGTTTCTACGCCAGTTGCGAGCGAGTATTCCGGCCTGATCTTGCGAAGGTGCCCATCGTGGTGCTGAGCAACAACGATGGCTGTGTCATCGCCCGTAGCTACGATGCCAAGCCGTTCATCAAGATGGGCGAGCCGTATTTCCAGATCAAGCACAAGCTTAAGCAGCACGGGATTGTCCCGTTCTCCTCCAACTATGCACTGTACGGCGACATGAGCGAGCGCGTGATGAGCCTGATCGAGGCGATGGTGCCGGCGGTTGAGGTGTATAGCATCGACGAGGCATTTGCCGATCTGACCGGTATTGGTGGGCTGGATGTCTTAGGTCGACAAATTCGTGCTCAGGTGCTTCGTTGTACTGGTATCCCGGTCGGTGTTGGCATCGCTCATACAAAGACCCTGGCGAAGCTGGCAAACCACACCGCGAAACGCCTGCAGTCCCAAACCGGTGGGGTGGTCAACATCACCGATCCGGCTAAGCGTGATTGGGTCCTGCGTAATACGGACGTGGCGGAGGTGTGGGGTGTCGGGCGCAAGATGAAACTCCATCTTGATGCCATGGGCATCAAGTCGGCTATGGACCTGGCTAAGGCCGACCCGTGGACGCTCCGTAAGAAGTTCAGCGTCGTGATCGAGAAGACGGCCAGGGAGTTGGGCGGCACGCCTTGTCTGGAACTGGATGAGCCGGATCCTCCAAAGCAGGAGATCTGCTGCAGCCGCATGTTCGGCAAGCGGTTGACGGAGTTACCGCCGATCAAGGAAGCGGTGGCCACCTACATGATGCGTGCCTCTGAGAAGCTCCGCGTTCAGAAATCACTGTGTAAGAAGGTACGCGTGTGCATCCGCACGGGCATGTTCAATCCGGAGGAGGCGAAGTATGCCAACGGGGTGGTGGTGGATATGCCGTATCCCACTGATGACGTGCGGCTTCTTACTCAAGCTGCGGTGGGTGCGCTGTATCGGATATTTCGACCAGGTTTTAAGTACAGCAAGGCTGAGGTGATGTTGCTGAACCTCTGCCAGACAGGTGAGTACACGGATGATCTGTTCGCGACTTCACAGCCCGCCGAGTCCACGCGGGTGATGAAGGTGCTGGATCAGATCAACGAACGGTGGGGGCGTGGGACGCTACGCTCGGGCAGCGTGCCGCTCAATCCTGAGTGGAGTATGCGGCGAGAGTTAATGAGTCGAAGTTATACAACAAGACTCGATCAGCTCTGGTCTATAAATTGCCATTGACACGGCCTCTTCACGGATAGCGAAGGCCAATATCAGTAATAGCTTTCCTCTCATCTTTGGAAAGCAAGACCGGTGCGAATCAACAGGTAACTTTGAACACGTCTTCACGCTTCATAATTTTGCTTGCAGCCTGCCGCAGGGTTTTCTACTGTCACATAGCCATCCTACGTCCGGGATGCTTGAGGATGAATTTAGATGCATAAGGAAGCTGCGGTAGTAGAACATACGCTCACTTTTGTTAGGGCTTACAAATCCATAAAAGGGTTAGAGTCGATTTCACTTCCGGGATTGGTTGTGCTTACAGGAGTAAATGGATCCGGAAAAACCCATTTGCTAACAGCGATAAAGAACGGGTTGATACGTTCTAGCGTGGCTCCAGATCCTGAGGGGAGTATTAGAATTTACGACTCCACAAATATTGTTCCTGTGGATAATGGTGCATTTGACTCTCATTCTTATATGGCGCAAAGGTCCAATGTATTTCAGCAGATTAAGAACTATCGCGATACGAGCTTTCCGAGTTTACAGGCTATGGCGAAAGCACTTGGAGTTCCCGACAACTATACTTCTTCATTGAATCGGTTAGCCGAATTAACAGAGGAGGTTTTTTTAAAGGGGTTCGAAAGTAGAGGGCAAGGCAAGATTAATTGGACGCAGCTTCAGGAAGGTTTTAAGCAAAATGCCAATATGATTATGGAGCAGACTCTTCAACACAATGGTGATGAAGAGTGGCGCAAGAGAATGCGCCGGGTCGCTGCAGATAGTCCGAGTTCATATCTCTTCTCTACCTCAACAGAGTTTCACCGAAATCCTGCTCTGTTATGGGGGGCTGTTGACCCTTTTCAACAAGCATTTGGACAGGTTTTTGTCACGTACAGACGCTTGCTCCATGAGAATGCAATGTACAAAAGCTTTCCGCCACCGGCTAATGAAATTAATGAATATCTTGAACCTCATGAGTTTTTAGAAACTTATGGTCCACCCCCTTGGGATTTTGTTAATAAAATACTTGAAGCATCAAATTTATCTTTTAAAGTCGACTCTCCTCCGCTTCATGAAAGTGGACCATATGAACCAAAACTAACAAAAAACGCTAGTGATGTAGAGATGAGTTTTAAAGATCTATCATCGGGAGAAAAAGTCCTAATGTCCTTTGCTTTATGTTTATATAATGCTAGGGAGGCTCGGCAAGATAAAACGTTTCCAACTCTACTTTTGCTTGATGAGGTTGATGCGCCTCTTCATCCATCAATGGCGGCCTCCTTGCTTGCAACCATAAAAAATATATTGGTTGATGAGCGACATGTCGCAGTGATTATGACCACCCACAGCCCGTCGACTGTGGCACTCGCACCAGATGAATCGATCTACGTAATGGATGTTTCTACCTCGCGGATACTTAAAACATCTAAAGGGGAAGCCTTGTCGATCTTGACTTCGGGGGTTCCTACGCTTTCTATTTCCTTTGACGGACGTCGCCAAGTTTTTGTTGAGAGTCATTCTGATGCACGACTTTATGACTCGCTTTATCAAAGATATAAGCACTTGTTGAAGTCGGAGCGATCTCTGACCTTCATTGAGGTTGGCAGGACTAGTTCTGACGGGCATGAAAAAAATGCTGGGTGTGACCAAGTTGTTCGTTTGGTTAGTACGCTGTCAGGTACTGGTAACAAAAGCGTGTTTGGTTTGGTTGATTGGGATGGCAAGAGGCTAGCTAATGATAGAATTCATGTTTTGTCGAGTTGTATAAGAGATGGTATAGAGAATTTGTTGTTAGATCCGGTCTTGTTGTTGGCTCTGCTTTCAAGGGAGAAGTTAGACTTTTTGATTGAGAAAGACTTGTTTCCTAGGGAGGATAATTATTTCTCAATTCAAGGGTGGGATGATTCGAAATGGCAAGTCTATATAGATACTTTGCAAGCGTATGTTTTAGAAGGTCAAGCATCTGAGGGTGTCGAGTTTATTTGTATAAATTACGTTTCGGGGTTGGCTCTTCAGGTTAGAAAAGATTATCTTTATCTGGATGACCATCGATTGGAGCAAATAGTGCTCGGAAAGTTTGGGTTTCTCATTCCTCGTCAAAAGGGTAGTGGCCTTCTACAGTATATAACTGATACGGTTTTAAAAGAGTGTCCGCAGCTACTTCCTAAAGACTTCCTACTAACCTTGGAAAACCTCCTGTCAGTCAGTATTGACTAAAAAATTTGAACCGTACCGATTATAATATTGTGAGAAAATAATGCCCCTGCATGGCGCGCACAACCGTCGAAGTTGAACTGTCACAGGGGCTAGTCGATTAGGTATTGCTTGGAAATTGCTACAAGGGCAAAAGTGGGAAAGCTTCTGCAGGTAGATCTGCGTGATTTAGCCAAACTCGGTCCAGCCCATCATCGGGCGGATCGTTCCTGTGTAGGTACGAGCGCCGAGAATTGGGGCAAAAATGGGGCAAACCGCACGCCAATCTATGCCATTCAATGCCAATTATGCACTTATGCAACCGTCTGTATGCGCGCATTACAGCCAGCAACCACAGGCCTTTCCCCCCAAATCCCCCACATACTCCTACACAATCGGGGTGTGGGAGGACAGGTCGGAAGTGTTTTTACTCATTGGATAGTAGGCAAATTCGTTGAAATGAGTGGGGCAAAGGGGGCGCTCGGCCCTGCTGATTTTGCAATGGCGGCAAGGTTAACACGCGAGGTCGGGGCTTCGTAGCGGTACGTCCGGGGTAACCGTTGACTCAATAAAAAGCCCGGTGCAGGGCCGGGCTTCGGGAAGTCGTTTGCATATAGGTAGTCAGGCTCGTTTCGTCTCAGCCTTCATTATCACGAGGTTCTGTTGCTTGGTCGCCTCGGTGAGCACTTCACGGTAAACACGCTTTTTCTGATCGGATTTTGCATCACGAATAAAGTCGGCAAAAGAGCTTTTCACCCCTTGGGACAGGCCTAGCTTGATCGAAAGAATCCCAGTCTCAGCAGGAGTCATGCTGCCGTCCACGGGATACACAGCCTGTTCCAGCAACCGGCCCTCATCCTCAGCGATATGCGCAAGGCTATTACACGATTTATACCGCCCTACTGGTCGCAACTTCACCTAATACATATCTATCGACGCACACAATATGCAAATTTGCATTTGCCAACCCCCCAAACCCCCTTCATTATTCGCGTTATGCAAAAACGCAACGTTTCTATCGTCTTACGAGAACTGCTGGACCGCGACCGGATCTCCCCCACGGAGCTTCACCGGCGTACTGGCGTACCCCAATCCACGCTGTCGCGGATCCTCAACGGCAAGATCGTTGATCCGTCGGACAAACACATCTCGCGCATCGCCGAGTACTTCCGCATCAGCACCGACCAACTGCGCGGGCGCGTGGCGGTGGGTGTCTTGCGCGAAGACACGCGCGGCCCGACGCATTCGGAACTCAAGGACATAAGCCTTTGGGACGACGACACCCCCGTGAATGACGACGAGGTGTCGATCCCCTTTCTACGCGAGGTTGAGTTGGCTGCTGGATCAGGAAGATTCGTCATCGAAGAAAGCGAAAAGGCCAGCCTGCGGTTCGGCAAGCGTAGCCTGCGGCATAACGGGGTGCAGTTTGACCAGGCCAAGTGTGTGACCGTGCGCGGCAACAGCATGTTGCCGGTGCTGCGGGATGGGGCGACGGTCGGGGTAAATGCGGGCAAGAGTGGGATTGGTGACATCGTTGATGGCGACTTGTATGCCATCAATCACAATGGCCAACTTCGCGTCAAACAGCTCTATCGCCTGCCTTCCGGGATTCGCCTGCGCAGTTTCAACCGTGATGAGCATCCGGATGAGGACTACAGCTTCCAGGACATCCAGGATGAACAGATCAGCATCCTTGGTCATGTGTTCTGGTGGGGCATGTACGCCCGCTGACCTCCTTGCGTAAGACAAAACCCGCCGTCGTGCGGGTTTTTTTTCGCCTGACAAAAGTCACCTAACCCTTTGCCTGCAAGGTCTCTAATGCGTCAGTGCATGTCGCTGCTGAAAATAAATGCATTAGTGCATTGACTGTATATGCATACATGCATACTCTTCATCTCAAGCCAGCCAACAAGGCTTGGTGGAGGCGGCAAGGATGCTGCCAGTCAAGACAAGGAAGGCACGCAACATCGGCAAGGACGCCATCCGAGCGATGGCAAGGACGCCAGGTAACACCGGCAAGGATGCCGACGCTCTTTAGTTTCAAGGCAATACAAGAACAGGCAGCGATGAACCGGCCTTGACGGTTCAGAGGGTTGGCAACTAACCCGGGTGTGCAGCGTAAAGCACCAGAAGCAGTTATCCGGCGGACAGGGATCGTGGTCGGAAAAACATTCAGGAAAGAACCGTATTGCGCCAGTAGCGCCGAAGGTTCGTGGAAATCATTACTGAAAAGCCTGGGCGACCGGGCTTTTTGGAATGCCTGCCCACACACGGAAGTACCCACACACCGGCACGTTGCCGGCATTGCTCAGCCAGGAGGCGTGACATGACAAACGAGCAGCAAGCGTTAGCGGAAATGCCGATCTGGCTGGTGATCGTACTGGCCTTGATCGGCGGAGTCAGCGGCGAAATGTGGCGCGCTGACAAGGACGGCGCCCGCGGCTGGTCGCTGGTGCGGCGCCTGGCCCTGCGATCCGGGGCGTGCATGGTCTGCGGGGTTTCGGCATTGATGCTGTCGTACGCCGCCGGCCTGTCGGTCTGGACCGCCGGCGCCATTGGTTGCCTGACCGCCATGGCCGGTGCGGACGTCGCCATCGGTCTTTATGAACGTTGGGCGGCCAAGCGTATCGGGGTCGACGAAACCCCGCCCTCCCGCCCGGATCAGCAATAACCGCCGCAAGGACGCAAAAAATGACTCTCATCGAAAAAGTCTCCCAACTGCCTATGGCGATTGAGGCGGCGCTGAAGAGCGCTTTCCCACAATTGCATGTAGGTAATCACCACGACTTCACGGGGCCCGGCGACACGACTGGTGTACTGATCAGCATGGAACGCAACGGGCCTGGCGCTCGCTCTCTTGAAGGGCGCAAGGCTCATGCGTTGTCGGTTTCACTCAAAGCCATGGTCGCCAGCGAGTCAGCTCCTTTTGAAGCGTGTGACCTGGCCAGCCAACTGATGGACCTGGCCCTGGATAACCGCTGGGGTTTGCCACCGGACCAGTGCGACTTGCCTACCGCTATCGTCGCGGCGCCTGCCGCGCCGAGCGGTGGGGATACGGACTACGACACCTGGACCGTGTCCTTCAGCCAAACCCTCTATCTTGGCCCATCCCTCGTCGAAGATCCCACAGGCAAACCGTTGTTTGCCCGCACTTGGGAAGTATTCGACATCAACGATCCGGACCAATATCGCCCACTCCAGGAGTAATCCATGTTTGACGCATTACTGCGCATGCAACTCGGGCCGATTGTCGAGCGCCTGGTGGAAATGGAAGCCCAGCTCGAAGACCTGTATCGGCGTGCGGAAAGTTACTGCCGGATTGGCGTGTGCCAGGAGGTCGACGCGGCGAGCAACACCTGCAAGGTCAGTCATGGGGACCTGCTCAGCCCGGCCATCCGCTTTTTCAACCCCAGCGCCGGTACACAGAGCGAGACCCGCATTCCCTCGGTCGGTGAGCAATGCCTGTTGCTTAACTACGGCGGTGGGGAAGGAGGGGCGCAGTCTGTGGCCTTGTTCGGACTCAACAGTAGTCTGTTTCCGCCAGTCTCCAGCGTGGCCTCGCTGACCCGGCGTCGTTATCAGGATGGCACTCAAAGTGACTATGACGATGCCAGCCACACGTTCACCTGGAGCAACGGGCCGACCAGCGTCAGCGGTTCCCGCGAACAGCTGAACGTCACCCTCGGCGCCGCCATGCTGGCGCTGACAAAGGACAGCATCACCCTGCAACTCGGCGCCACCGGCTTGTTGCTGGATGCCGCCGGCGTGCACTTGAGCGGCCCGTTGGTGGATCACCAAGGCCGCGTGATCAGCAGCGCATAAGGACTTGCCATGATCGGAATCGATAGGAACACCGGGGCAGCGGTCGATGACTGGCTGCAATTCGTACAGCGTGCCACCCGAGCGCTGACCACCCCCGTGGGCACTCGTCAGAAGCGCCCGCTGTACGGCTCGAAGATCCCGCAACTGCTCGGCCAGAACCTGGGCGATGACCTGTTGATCCTCGCCCAGAGTCACGCCGCCGACGCGTTCTACAACGCCCAGAACGGCATCGCCGACTTTCAACCCCAGGTCATCGTCGCCACCCGTCAGGGAGCGGGTTTGTTGCTGCGTTTTGCCGGCACCTGGAAAAACCGTCAACAATCTTTCGAGGTCGTCACATGAGCATGCTGATCCCTGGCCAGAACCAACTGGCGGAACCGGCGATTATCGCGGTCGACGCCTTCGAGCCTTTGCTGGCGCAATTCAAGGCGTTCGTTGTTGATTACGTGGCCGCCCGCGCGCCGCAAAGTGCGGCCAAGCTCAAAGTCAGCCTCGACAATGAAAGCGAGCTGTTGACCTTGGCCCTGGAAGCGTTTTGCGTGCGCCTGCAAACCCACGAGCGCAAGTACAACGCGCGTATCAAGCAGATGCTGGCGTGGTGGGCCACCGGCAGCAATCTGGATGCGCGCCTGGCGGATATGGGCCTGGAGCGCCAGGTGCTCGACCCCGGCGACACAGCCGCTTTCCCGCCTGTGCCGCCGACTCTGGAAAGCGATGACGACGCGCGCCTGCGCTATTACCTGGCACCCCACGCCCCGGCGGCGGGTTCGCGTATGCAATATCGTCGCGAAGTGTTCACCCTTGGCGAGCGGCCGGTGGTCAAAGTGCAAAGCGCCACGCCGGGCGTGGTGACGGTCAGCTACACCTTCGATCCGGACGGTTATGCGGCGCGAGTCAAGGATGGCAACGGTCGCCGCACCGCACCTGGCGAGGTGATGGTTACGGTGCTCTCCAGGGACGGCGATGGCAGTGCGTCTGCCGACTTGCTTGACGGCGTGCGCAGACATTTCGCAAGGCCTGATGTGCGGCCGGAGGCCGATCTGGTCACTGTTCAAGGTGCGCAGATTCAACGTTACAAGATCCGCGTGATCGCCAAAATCAACGCGGGCCCCGATTCGGGGTTGACCCAGGTTGCCGCGCAACAGCTGCTGCAAACCTACGCCGACTCCTGCCATCGCCTGGAAGGTCGGGTCGACCCGAGCTGGATCGACTACGCCATCCACAGTGCCGGCGCCGCGCAACTGCAGATCCTCGAACCGCTGGCGCCGATCATCAGTTCGGCATTCCAGGCCCCGTACTGCACGGGTGTCGAGGTGGAGGTGCGCACGCTATGAGTGAACCCAAGACGAGCCTGTTGCCCGCCAACAGTTCCCCGCTGGAAAAGGCTCTGGACCTCGGTTTTGGTCACCTGCTGGAGCGGGTAGCCCCGCCGTTTCCCCAACTGATGGACCCGGATCGTACACCGGCGGCGTTTTTGCCCTACTTGGCAGCGGACCGCGCGGTGAACGAATGGAGCACCACCGCCCCCGACGCCGAGAAACGCCTGACCGTCAAACTCGCCTGGCCCACCGCCCGCCAGGCTGGCACTCGCCAAGCCCTGGAAAATGCCGTCAAAGGCCTGCAACTACGCCCCGAAGTACGTGCCTGGTACGAACAGGCGCCGCGAGGTGTGCCCTACAGCTTTGCCGTCCGGATCTGGACCGATTTGCCCTACAGCGAAGCCACCGACCTCCGACTTGATCGACGCCTGGCCGATGCCAAAAGTGAGCGCGACATCTTCGCGGTTTCTGTCGGCCTGAGCGCGTCGGGCCGCCACAGCATCGGCGGCGCCACGCTGTGCGGCGAACTCACCACGATCTACCCGAACTTGCTGGCCGGCGTTGAGGCCACCGGCCGCACCTGTTTGGCGGCCGGGCTCTACACCGTCGAAACCACTACCCTTTATCCACAGGAGCACTAAATGGCTGACTATTACACGCTGCTCACTAACGCGGGGATCGCCTACGAAACCGCCTGCAAGGCTGCCGGCGTCGCGATCAAACTTGCGCAAATCTCTGTTGGCGACGGCAACGGCGCGGTCTACAACCCCGATGCCAGCGCAAAAGCGCTGAAACGCGAGGTCTGGCGTGGGCCGTTGAGCGCGCTGTTCCAAGATGAAAAAAATGCCAACTGGCTGTTGGCTGAGGTCACCATTCCGTCGAATGTCGGCGGCTGGTATGTGCGGGAAGCCGGGTTGTGGACGGATAGCGGGATCTTGTACGCCATCGTGAAATACCCGGAGTCATACAAGCCGGTGTTGACGACGTCGGGGGCGGGCAAAGAGTTTTACATTCGCTCGATTTTCGAGACGACCAATGCCGCCAATGTGACGTTGTTGATTGATGACACGGTGGTGAAGGCCACTCGGGCGTGGGTGGTGGATTATCTGGCGCAGCAGTTGGCGAAGGGGACGTACACCAAGCTTGAGATTGAGGCGTTGATCGCCAAGGCATCGGCGTTGCCCGTTGGGGCGATGGTGCCGTTTCCACTGGGCATCGTTCCATCGGGGTATCTGGAGGTGGATAACAGCCTGTTCAAGGATTCTGTTTATCCAGACCTGGCGGGGTATCTGGCGAAGAAATTCAATGTCGCGGGCGATGCGGTCGGGTTCACCCGGTTGCCGGAGTCGCGAGGGGAGTTTTTCCGGGGCTGGGATCATGGGCGGGGAGTGGATGCGGGGCGCGCGATTCCCAGTTTCCAGGCGGATGCGTTCAAGAGCCACACCCATACACCGCTCAATCAAACCGGTATCAATTCTGAGATCACCCCCGGTGGGGCTAAAGCTCTCGGCGGTACCACGTTTGATGTCCTCAAAGACGTGGGGTTCACCGGTGGCAGTGAAACCCGTCCGCGTAACCTGGCGGTGATGTGGTGCATCAAGGCCTGGAATGCGCCGGTTAACCAGGGAAGCATTGATGTTGCGGCCCTGGTGCCTTTGGCGGCCCAGGCCACGGAAACCAATCAAGGCACTGTCAAGGTCGCAACTCAGGCACAACTGAATGCCGGGGTGGATGATGCGGCTGTTGCGACACCGAAAAAACTGCGCGCGGGGTTTTCCATTTCGCTTGGGATGCCGGGGTATATCGCGTTTCCCACTTGGTTGGGCGGGTTGATTATCCAGTGGTTCAAAGGGCCCGTCAGCGGTCTCGAATCAGTGGCTTATCCGGCGGTTAGTTTTCCGCTCGCGTTTCCCAATGCGTGTTTGATTCCTTCTGTATCGACCATGGGCAATGACACGGTCGTTTCCGATCAGGTCTACCAGGTGAGTAGCTGGAGCAAAGAGACCATCAAACTCTTTCCTCAGTGGTTCGGTACTGGGAATCAAGGGCTTAACTTTCCGCTGGTGATCGCAATCGGATATTGAGGAGGTTTCATGTTTTATTCACCGTCCACCCACGGGCTTTACTCGTTGTCGCTACATGGCAAGAACATGCCGCCCGATGTGATTGAAATGTCGGAAAAAGACTATGCAGATCTCAGCGCGCGGGGATTTGCCATTCCGGATCAAGGCGCTTCTCCAACCGTTGAAGACGTTGGCGCTCGGGAACGAGCCTGGCGTGGCTACGAGTTGTCGTCAGTGAAATGGCTGCGTGAGCGTCATCGTGATCAGCTTGAAATCGAAGTTGATCCAACGCTCTCCGAGGAGCAGTTCAAGGAACTGCTGGTTTATATGCAGGCGTTGCGCGATTGGCCTCAGTCGCCCGACTTTCCGAACAGCGAACATCGGCCTGTTGCGCCTTCGTGGATCGCTGCTCAAACCGAATAAATACCCTGTTTAACGTCCCCTCAAACCGCTTTCGCGGTTTTTTTTTCGCCTGGAGATTTTCCCCAATGCCTACCCGCCAAACCTACACCGTCCTAGTCCCTTTCCCCACCCACGCCGGCCATTGGTCTGTCGTTGGCGAGGAACTGGACCTGCTGGACGTCGAAGCAACCGCCCTGCGCACCGCCGGACGCCTGGAACTGACCAGCGTCCTCAACGCCACCCCGGCCCAAAAGGCCGCTACCCAGAAGGCTGACTAATCATGGCTGAGGTTTTGAACTTCGAGCACAACGGCATCACCGTCAACGCGAGCGAATCCCCCGAGGCCATGGGCGGCCTGGGCGATAACGTCATCGGCCTGGTCGGCACCGCGCCGAAGGCTCACGCGTCGATCCCGAAAAATTCGCCGTTCCGTATCAACAGTTTCACCACCCAGGCGTTGCTGGATCCTACTGGCGCCGAGTCGGGCACTTTGTTTCATGCGGTGTACCAGATCCTCAAAGTGGTGAACGTGCCGGTCTACGTGGTGATCGTGGAGGAGGGCGCAACTGCGGCCGATACGCAGAACAACGTGATTGGCGGCGACGAGCCGGTCACCGGCCGCAAGCTGGGCCTCGCTGCATTGGCCAGCGTGCCGGAAGACCTGACCATCATCGGCGCCCCGGGTTTCACCGGCGTCAAGGCGGTGGCTGGTGAGTTCGCGGCTTTCGGCAAGCGCATCAAGGCCCGCGTGGTGCTGGATGGCAAGGACGTGGCGGTCGCCGACCAAGTGACCTACAGCGGTGAGCTGGGTGGCGCCGATCTCGGTTTCGACCGTTGCCTGCTGGTGCACAACATGCCGTCGGTGTACTCCAAGGCCGCGAAGAAGAACGTGTTCCTCGCGCCGTCGTCCCTGGCCATCGCCGCATTGGCCAAGGTCAAACAGTGGGAAAGCCCAGGCAATCAGGTGACGTTCGCCGAGGATGTTTCCCGCGTCGTCGAGTACAACATCCTCGACACCTCCACCGAAGGCGACCTGCTCAACCGCTACGGCGTGAGCTACTACGCCCGCACCATCCTTGGCGGCTTCTCGCTGCTGGGCAACCGCTCCATTACCGGCAAGTTCATCAGCTATGTCGGCCTGGAAGACGCCATCAGCCGCAAGCTGGTCAAGGCCGGCCAGAAAGCCATGGCCAAGAACCTCACCAAGTCGTTCATGGACCAGGAGGTCAAGCGCATCAACGACTGGCTGCAAACCCTGGTTGCCGACGAAACCATCCCCGGCGGCAGCGTGTACCTGCACCCGGAACTGAACAGTGTCGAGAAGTACAAGAACGGCACGTGGTTCATCGTCATCGACTACGGCCGCTACGCGCCGAACGAACACATGGTTTATCAACTCAACGCTCGCGATGAAATCATCGAGCAGTTCCTGGAGGACGTTCTCTAATGTTTACCAACCGAGTCAGACAGGCCATTGCGGCCACCCTTCAAGGCCTGCCGTTGTCCGCGACGGTGGAAGAGTTCAACCCGCCGAAGATCGAGTTCGAAATGGAGCCCATGTCCGGCGGGCGTTTTATCGCCGAGGAAATGGCCAAGAGCGGCAAGGTGCTCAACGCCAAGTTGATCCTGCAAGGCGCCGGCCCGGAAATCATGCTGGCCCTGGGTGTGCGCCTGGGCGATGACATCCTGTTGAACGTGCGTGAAGCCGGTCAGGACCAGGACGGCAAGACCTATTTCACCTACCACACGGTCGGCGGCAAGCTCAAATCCCTGGAGGAGGGCAAGCTGAAAATGGGTGAAAAGGCCGTCACCACCCTGGACCTGTCCTGCCGCACCTATAACCGCCTGGAAAACGGCATTCCGGTGATCGACATCGACGTACGTACCCAGAAGTTCGTGCTCAATGGCGTCGACATCCTTGGCGATGCGCGCCGCGCTGTGCTGATGCCTTGATAACGATCATGGCTTGAAGTGGGCGCGGTCAGTGTGGGAACTGGCTTGCCTGCGATAGCGACACCTCGGTCAGCCTGAGGTACCGAGTCGTCTGCATCGCGGGCAAGCCCGGCTCCCTCAGGGGGCTGCGCTTGCCCTTTTCTACAACGTGTTAACCAAGGAATTGCCCTATGGCCTGGATGCCACCGTTACACCGCCTGCTCTCGCCGATCACTGCCGACACTGGCGCGGCGATTGAACAGGTTCAACTCAAGCCGTTGTACTACGCCGCGCAAAAAGACGCGCTGGCCCGGGCCGGTGAGGACGAGGACGACCAGTTCTTTGAACTGGCGAAACTCGCCACCGGCCTGTCGGAAAAAGAGCTCGACCAACTCAAGCGCCCGGACTACGTGACCATCGCCCAATACGTGCATGAAATGTCGACACGTCCTGCGTCGTTCTTCCTCGACGAGCAGGCGCAATCGAGCCACGGACATCCCGTGCAACTGTTGCTGCCGGTCGATGCCGCCGGCCGCACCCATACCGCACTCGAACTGGAAATGCCCGCCTTGCGCGCGACCAAAGTGATGAAAAAACTCGCCACTGCCAAAGAGCGAGCCGAATTCATTACCGCCCATTGCACCGGGCTGATGATCCCCGACCTCGCCGGCCTGAGTGTGCCCGACTGGACCGAATTGCAGGAGCGCATCGACGATTTTTTAAATCAACCGGCGGCCTTCTTTCGCAACGCGACATCGACGTAATCCTCGATGTGGTGCCGCTGGTTTACTCGGTCAATGAAGCGGAGATCCTGGAATGGGATGCCGTCAAAGCCATGCGCCGCTACGACATCGCGATCACTCGCCTTGGCGTTAAACAGGAGTAGAGCGGGATGCAAGAAACAAAATATGGGACAAGGCTCGCCCAGGAGGACTTGCGCTGGATGGTCGGCGACGCGGACCTTGGCAACGTGCTGGCACCGTTTTCCACAAGCGCTGCGCCGCCCCTGAGCCTGGACGCTGGCCCGCAGCCGCCGTTGGAGCTGCGCTCTGCGTTGCTCACATTGAGTGTGGACATCAACGCGTTGACCCAGGAACAAGTGCGGCTGCGCGAGACGTTGGAGACGCTCAACAGTACGCTGTTCATCAACAGCGATACGTTGATGCCCAAGGCCGCGGATGTCGCCGCGAGTTCGGGCAAGGATCAGCCCAAGGAGCCCGCGGATGGTGAGGTGGTGGGCACGCTCAAGGCGGCTGGCGCGCAGTTGTGGGATACGCTGAAAAATAAGGTCGTAGAAAAAGCCATTGATCGGGTCATCGACTCGGCAGCCAAGCAATACAAAGGTCGCAAAAAAATCGGAGGGCGCAGCACAGGGGGGCGCAATCTGTACGAGCAAAGTCGCCAGGCCTTGGGTGGCTCGTCAAACGGCTTTCATGTGGGAGTGACCTCGCAAAGCCCCCAACCCTATGCCAGGGCTAGCGTTGCAGTGCCCACGTCCAACCTGGCAAACGTACCCGCAGGTGCCTTGGCCGATGCTCTCGCCACATTTCAATCCGTCGGCATCCGGCGGCTGGGTCCATTGAGGACGGCCGCAGCCACTCTCGACGTGGTCCAGGGTGTACGCAACGGTGACGCCAACGCCATCGCCACCGGCCTGGGTACTGCCGGTGGCGCCTGGGCCGGCGCATCCGCCGGTGCGGCCATCGGTACGATGATTTTCCCCGGTGCCGGCACTGTGCTCGGTGGTGCCATCGGTGGCTTGTTGGGCAGTGAGGCTGGCGCCTGGCTGGGTGACAAGGTGTTCGGGCCCAGCGATCGCCTGCCGGCGCCGAGTGGCGTGAGCAAGGCACTCAACAGTGCCCGCGCGGATAACGTTCAGGTTTCCATCGCGCCCAGTATCCAGATCACTGGTGTGAACCCTGCCGATGCCCGACAGGTTGTCAGCCAGGTTATCCAGGCCCTGCAATTGCAATGCGTGCCGATGCTCACGGACTCGCTGGGCATTCGACGCAACGCGGCACTCGCCGACCCAGGAGGTGACTGATGCGACAACAGATGGTGTTGGGTGATTTCATCTTTGGTTTGTCCCGAGGGTTTGCCTATTCCTCGCTGGTCCGAAACAGCGACGGCGGCTGGAGCGACCTCGCGATTATCGCCAGCAAGCCGCAGTCGCGACAGAGCGGCCAGAGGCTGGAAAAACTCACGTTCAGTGGTACGGCCATGTACGGCATCGGTATGCAACGCCTGGATCAATTGCGTGCCCTGCAAGGTCTGCGGGCGCCGTTGCCGCTGGTCGATGGGATCGGCCGTAACTGGGGCCTGTGGCGGATCAATTCGGTGGTGGAAAACCAGAGCAACGTGATCGATGACGGCACTGCGATGGTGATGGCCTGGACGCTTGAACTGGAGGAATTTGTCAATGCGTAGAGTACGAAGTATCGCCGGTGACTCGGTCAACCTGCTGCTCTACCGCGAGCTGGGGCGTTGCGATGATGCGGCTGAAGAAACCCTGTGGCGCCTGAACCCCACGCTTGCCGAGTATGGCCCGGCGCTGCCGGCGGGAGTCTGGGTGATCGTGCCGGAAATGCAAGCGCGGCCGGTCGCGGTACGCCCCGTTCTGGCGTGGGATTAAGGAGGCTGCATGGCACAGGGATTTACGCCAATCGTGGAGTTTTACGGTGCCAACGCGGCACTGCTCAATCAACGCATCCTGCGCTGGAAGCACACAGACGCCGCGGGCATCGAGTCGGATCGGCTGGAGCTGACGCTGAATATCGAGGGGCTCGAAGGCCTGCCGAGCATGAGCGGCAAGATCGGATTGCGCGTTGGTTATAAAGAGTCAGGGTTGGTGGAGAAAGGGCAGTTCCTGATTACCCAGCGAACCCCCGTGCTGTTTCCCATGCGCTTGATGATCGTTGCCACGGCAGCACCTTTCAGCAGCGTGGACCCGAGTGAGTACCGCCAGCGCCGTTCCGCCAGTCATGGTCCGACGACCTTGGGCGCACTGTTTCGGCAACTGGTCAGCCGGCACGGTTTTTCACCGCGCGTAGCCGCGTCACTGGAGGGGATTGCGATTGCCCATGTCGACCAGTCCAATGAAAGTGACATGGCGTTCATCACCCGCCTTGCCAGGCGCTACTGCGCGGTCACCAAGCCGTTCAACGAGTTGTATGTGTTGGCCGAAGCCGGGCAGGTCAAGTCGATTTCCCTGCAACAATTGCCCGAGGTGAAGTTGTCCGTGACTCAGGATAACCGTCCCGGTGACCAGGCCTTCATCACTGCCGTACTGAACGAGAATACCCGCTCTAGCTACCAGGGCTGTCGCGTGATGTGGTGGGACAGCGGCGGCGGCAAGCAGCAGGTGGTCCAGATCGGTATTGCACCGTTCAAGACCTTGCGCCAGCGTTGCCAGAACGAAGCCGAGGCCCGCGCCGTGGCCGAAGCTGAGTTGCGCCGCGTCGGCCGTGAAGGGTTGGAGTTGCAGGTCGATTGCCCTGGCAACCCGTTATTGGCCGCCGAAGGTCTGTTGCGGCTGGATGAAACCTGGCCTTTGTATATGCAGGGGCTATGGTCGATCACCAAGGTGGTGAACGAGGGGGACCCGGCAACGGGCTACCGCAGTGCGATCACGGCGGGTGGATTGTCGATATAGCGTGTTTTCGGGAGGGCGCTGATGTTAATGACACTGCAGGAATTGATTCAAATCATGCCTGGAGCCCGCCTGAAAGCGGGCATTTTTTTGCCCGCGCTAAATGCCGCTTGTGCGCGATACGAGATCAACAGTCCTCGGCGCATCGCGGCCTTTCTCGCACAAATCGCCCATGAGTCTGGCGAGTTGCGTTACGTGCGTGAACTCGGCAGTGATCAATATTTGAGTCAATACGACACCGGCATTTTGGCGGTCCGCCTGGGCAATAGCCCCGAGGCGGACGGCGATGGCCAGAAGTACCGGGGGAGGGGGTTGATTCAGGTGACGGGCCGACGCAATTACCTGGCGTGCAGCCGCGCAGTGTTCGGCGATGAGCGGTTGTTGCTGCACCCGCACTTGTTGGAGCAGGCGCAATGGGCATGCGAATCCGCTGCGTGGTTCTGGCAGAGCAATGGGTTGAATGAACTGGCCGACAAGGACCAGTTCAACACCATTACGCGACGGATCAACGGTGGGCTCAATGGCTTGGAGGACCGCTTGCGGTTGTGGGCGCGGGCGCGGGCGGTGTTAGGCGTTTCACCCGCGCTTTAGTCTCCTGATGCAATCTGTAACTTGCATGGCCGATGGGCTGCTGTAGGGTAGACGAATCCCCTGCCTACCTCCGGAGACGACCGTGAAGGAAATCACTCAACTGGCCGCTGAACTGGGACGCCGTTTACAGGTGCTCAATGCTCATGTCACCACTGCCGAGTCCTGCACCGGCGGCGGTATTGCCGAAGCGATCACGCGGATTCCGGGGAGTTCGTCCTGGTTCGAGGCGGGTTATGTCACCTATTCCAATCGTCAGAAGACCCGGCAGTTGAATGTGCCGGAGACGTTGTTTCCCAAAGTGGGCGCCGTCAGCCAGGAAGTGGTGGAAGCGATGGTCCGTGGCGCCCAGGAAAAAAGCCTGGCGCGATTTGCCGTGGCGGTCAGCGGTGTAGCCGGGCCGGACGGCGGTTCGCCGGACAAACCGGTGGGCACCGTGTGGCTGGCTTTTGGCGTTGGCGACGAGGTCACGGCGGAACTTGCGCACTTCAGCGGCAACCGCGACGAGGTCCGCCGACAAACGGTAAAGGCCGCGCTAGAGGGCTTGTTGCGACGAGCTGCAGCAGAAATAGAAAATCAGGGGTAGGCGATCCCCGATCTTTGTGGAACAATACTGTCTACTTATACAGGTGTTGGCCGTCAGGCCTTATTGATTACGTGAGGACTTTAATGGACGACAACAAGAAGAAAGCCTTGGCTGCGGCCCTGGGTCAGATCGAACGTCAATTCGGCAAGGGTGCCGTAATGCGTATGGGCGATCATGACCGTCAGGCGATCCCGGCTATTTCCACGGGCTCTCTGGGTCTGGACATCGCGCTCGGCATTGGCGGCCTGCCAAAAGGCCGTATCGTTGAAATCTACGGTCCTGAATCTTCCGGTAAAACCACCCTGACCCTGTCGGTGATTGCCCAGGCGCAAAAAATGGGCGCCACCTGCGCGTTCGTCGATGCCGAGCACGCCCTGGACCCTGAATACGCCGGCAAGCTGGGCGTCAACGTTGACGACCTGCTGGTGTCCCAGCCGGATACCGGTGAGCAAGCCCTGGAAATCACCGACATGCTGGTGCGCTCCAACGCCATCGACGTGATCGTGGTCGACTCCGTGGCTGCACTGGTGCCAAAGGCTGAAATCGAAGGCGAAATGGGCGACATGCACGTGGGCCTGCAAGCCCGCCTGATGTCCCAGGCGCTGCGTAAAATCACCGGTAACATCAAGAACGCGAACTGCCTGGTGATCTTCATCAACCAGATCCGTATGAAGATCGGCGTGATGTTCGGCAGCCCGGAAACCACCACTGGTGGTAACGCGTTGAAGTTCTACGCTTCGGTCCGTCTGGACATCCGCCGTACTGGCGCGGTGAAGGAAGGTGACGAGGTTGTCGGTAGCGAAACCCGCGTCAAGGTCGTGAAGAACAAAGTAGCGCCGCCTTTCCGTCAGGCCGAGTTCCAGATTCTCTACGGCAAGGGTATCTACCTGAACGGCGAGATGATCGACCTGGGCGTGCTGCACGGCTTCGTCGAGAAATCCGGTGCCTGGTATGCCTATAACGGCAGCAAGATCGGTCAGGGCAAGGCCAACTCGGCCAAGTACCT
Source organism: Pseudomonas sp. GL_117 (assembly GCF_057835125.1). Taxonomy (NCBI): domain Bacteria; kingdom Pseudomonadati; phylum Pseudomonadota; class Gammaproteobacteria; order Pseudomonadales; family Pseudomonadaceae; genus Pseudomonas; species Pseudomonas sp. GL_117. Next base: position 1,445,623 of record NZ_CM174418.1, read on the forward strand.
GGCGGACAACCCGGACATCGCGGCCACGCTCGAGAAGCAGATCCGCGACAAGCTGCTGACCGCAGCGCCAGACGTGAAGGCTGCTGCCAACCGCGAGCCGGTTGAAGAAGTGGAAGAAGCCGACACTGATATCTGAAGCAAACGATGACAGTTGTACTGGATACACTCGTCGCCGTTCGGCGCACTGCAATGGACCTGCTCGCTCGCCGCGAGCATGGTCGAGTCGAGCTGACGCGTAAGCTGCGTCAGCGCGGTGCGGAGCCCGAGATGATCGACACGGCCCTCGACCGATTAACGGAAGAGGGGCTGTTGTCGGAATCCCGTTACCTTGAAAGTTTTGTTTCCTACCGAGCGCGCTCTGGCTACGGTCCGGCGCGGATTCGTGAAGAACTCAGCCAGCGCGGCCTGCAACGTGCCGACATCGACCTTGCCCTGCGTGAATGCGGTATCAGTTGGCAGGCGCAGCTTGAAGATACCTGGCGTCGCAAGTTCTCTGGTCATCTGCCGATCGATGCCAAGGAGCGTGCGAAACAGGGGCGTTTCCTGAGCTATCGCGGGTTTTCGATGGAGATGATCAGCCGCCTGTTGAGTGGCCGGGACATGGACGACTGAGTTGGTATTTTGCAAGGGCTTGTCATGGCGAGGGCGCTTGCTCCCGCTGGGCTGCGTAGCGGCCCCGAATGTCTCATGCCAGCGCCACAAAAAAGGCCCACTATGAAAATAGTGGGCCTTTTTTTTGCACTCAAAAACTCAAGCCGGCTCCGGCGCTACCCGCTGCTGCGTCTTCCCCTGAGCCTGTGCCCAGTTTTCCGGCAAGTTGATGTAATCCACCAACTCTCGCAAACGGCCCTGATCGCGGCCATTGAAGTTAAACACCAAACGCGTCAGATGGCTGAACCTTGGCTCATCATGCTCTTCAGCGGTGTAGGCGAGTTGCTGGAACTCCCCGCTCAATCGCAGGCTGGCAAACTCACTCTGCAAATGGGCCAGGGCACGGTCACTGAGTGGGTGGTTCATGCGCATCACAAACTCGTGCTTCAACCAACGTGTTGAGTGGAAGTTGGCGTAAAACTGATTGATCTCGGCCACCGCTTCTTCCGCGCTGTAAACCAGGCGTACCAGCTTGAGGTCGGTAGGCAGGATATAGCGATTGGCTTCCAGCTGGCTGCGGATAAAGTCCAGGGCGCCTTGCCAGAAGCTGCCACCTGGTGCGTCCAGCAACACAACGGGCACCAATGGGCTTTTGCCGGTCTGGATCAGTGTCAGCACTTCCAACGCTTCATCCAGCGTGCCGAACCCGCCCGGGCACAACACCAGCGCATCGGCCTCCTTGACGAAGAACAGCTTGCGCGTAAAGAAAAAGTGAAAAGACAGCAGGTTGTCGGTGCCATCAATGGTCGGGTTGGCATGCTGCTCGAAGGGGAGGTTGATGTTGAAACCGAGGCTATGTTCCAGGCCCGCGCCTTCGTGGGCGGCGGCCATGATGCCACCGCCGCCGCCAGTGATCACCATCAGCTCCGATTGGGCGAGCAACGTGCCTACTTCGCGGGCCAAGGCATACAGGGGGCTTTCGGCCGGGGTACGTGCCGAACCAAACACCGTGACTTTGCGCCGTCCCTTGAACTGTTCCAGCACGCGAAAGGCGTTATCCAGTTCGCGGATGGCCTGCAAGGTGATCTTCGCGTTCCAACGGTCGCGGTCGTCCTGAGCCATGCGCAGAACGGTGAGCATCATGTCGCGATAAAGGGGGATATTCGGGCTGTTCGGAGCAATCAGCTGGAGTTGAGCGTCGACTTGCTGCGCAAGGTCGGCTCCGTGTTGTTCAAAATGACGGAGCAGTTGCTCATTCGATTCGTAAGGCATTCAACTTCTCCTTCTACACAGGGCCCGGGTGCTCGACGAGAGGTTCGTCGAAGGCCACGACACTGCATGTGTCGCTGCATACCGCAGGTGGGCAACCCTCTTTTGCCCTGAAAATGTGACAAAACAGCTAAGAGAAACGCTGGGAATGGACGGGAGGGATGGCTCGATCATGAGCCGAAAAACCCTTGGCTGGCAACCGCTTATTGGTCGCTCACCACGCAGTCTAGCCGGTGCAGGAGAATTGAAACGGGGGAGTGCGCGCCGCTGGGCAGCAGCGCGCGAGGGTTACGCCAGGCTTACTTTTTCTTCTTCGCGGCAGCCGGTGCAGGGCAATCCGCTTCGACGAATTTCACCGACGCCACCGGACGGTTGGTCTTGTTCTCGGTGATTTCATAGCGCATCACCGCACCCTTGGCCATCAGCTCGCGGTAACCCTTGTTCAGGCACACGGCTTGGCCCAGTTGGAAGTACACCGCCTTGGGGTTGGCACGCATCTGCTCAGCACGGTCGGGCAGTACGCTGAGGTGATCGATCAGTTGCATGCCTTCGACGGTGTAGGCGACCTCGAGGGTTTTTTCGTCGATTTCCCGGGGCAGGTCTTTGTTGCTCTCCGCCGCGACGCTTTGCAGCTTGCGGTTCATTTGGGCCTCCAGCAGCGAGGCCGCCTGGGCGCCCACGGGCAATACCAGCGCAAGGGCGATGGACGGGGCGGCAAGGCGCAGCATGGAACGCAACATGAAAATCTCCTGATTCGGGTACTGGTGCATAGACCAACCACTGCGCTGTGCGTTCAGTGGCGCGCAATTATAGGTGAGCCCTTGCCACTACAGCCAGGCGTATCGCTGGTAGACTGCCGCCACTTGAAGCCCTCCACGAGTTTTCACAGTGTCGATTTACCTGTCCCAACGGCGCACCCTATGAGTCACGCCGTCTCCCGCCTGCGTACACAGCGCCTGGCACGTGCCGTCAGGCCGTTCCTCAACCGTGGCTCCCGTGCCGAACGCTGCAGCGGCTGCCGGGTCATCCCCGAGTACTGTCTGTGCGCCTGGCGCCCCAAGGTCGAGGCCCGTTCCGCCATGTGCCTGTTGATGCATGACGTCGAGCCGATGAAACCCAGCAACACCGGTTGGCTGATCGCCGATGTGATTGACGACACCACCGCGTTCGCCTGGTCGCGCACCGAAGTCGACCCCGATTTGCTGACCTTGCTGGCCGATCCGCAGTGGCAGCCGTATATCGTGTTCCCCGGCGAATTCGTCGCGCCTGAGCGTGTCGTCAGCGAGGTGCGGGTGGAGGAGGGCAAGCGCCCGCTGTTCATTCTGCTCGATGGCACCTGGAGTGAGGCGCGCAAGATGTTCCGCAAAAGCCCGTACCTGGAGCATTTGCCGGTACTGAGCCTGGCGCCCGAGCAACTGTCACGCTACAAGCTGCGGCGCTCCAAGCGTGATGATCATTTCTGCACCGCTGAAGTGGCGGCGCTATGTCTTGAGCTGGCCGACGACGGCGTCGCCAGCGAGGTGCTGGACGCTTACCTTGATGTGTTCAGCACCCACTACCTGGCGGCCAAGTTCCAACTGCCGCTGGACCCGGCAGACATCGTCCATACTCGTCTTGCACCCTATATTCCAGCGGTATAGCCAGACGACGTTTGCATGATGGCACCTTAAGCCCGCAACCCGCTAAAATGCCCACGGGCGTAGTACTTGACCCCCCAGGCTACGCTGGGCATGCTGGGCGCCGATTGGGCGTAAGCGTGAATTTTTCAACGTCGTTCAAGGTGTTTTCGACGCTGAACGTGCCCTCTGGTGATGGCTGCCTGGCTGTCATCTTGTGTACTGGTGAACCCTGAACCCATCAGGGCTCCCATAAAAAACAGGATCATTTAATCAATGGCCACATACGAAATCCTGATAGCCGATGACCATCCGCTGTTTCGCAGCGCCCTGCACCAGGCAGTGACCCTGGGCCTTGGCCCGGATGTGCGCCTGGTCGAAGTGGCCAGCATTGCCGAGCTGGAAGCCCGTCTCACCGAAAAATCCGATTGGGACCTTGTGCTGCTCGACCTGAACATGCCGGGTGCCTACGGTTTTTCGGGGCTGGTGCTGTTGCGTGGGCAATACCCGCAGATTCCGGTGGTGATGGTCTCGGCCCAGGAAGAAGCCGACGTGGTGGTGCGTTCCAAGGAATTTGGCGCCAGCGGTTTCATTCCAAAATCCAGCGCCATGGAAGATATTCAGAAGGCCGTGCGCAGGGTGCTGGACGGCGACGTGTCCTGGCCGCCGCAGGCGTTTGAAGAAATCAATGTGTCCGACGAAGCCAAGGCCGCCCGCGATGGCCTGGCCAGTCTGACGCCCCAGCAGTTCCGCGTGCTGACGATGGTGTGCGAAGGCTTGTTGAACAAACAGATTGCCTACGAGCTGAGCGTGTCGGAAGCGACCATCAAGGCCCACGTTACCGCGATCTTCCGTAAGCTGGGGGTGCGTACCCGGACGCAGGCGGCGCTGCTCTTGCAACAACTTGAGTCAATTTCACAGCATTAAGTTGTAGCCGCTTCACGCTTTTTTGACTTGGCGTGATCTAGTTTCCCCACTTCTTTGGTTCAGTTGCCTACGTCTATGTCGCCTTTCAAGGGTCAAACCGGTATCAAACGTATCTTCAATGCAGGGGGCTATTCCCTGGACGGCCTGCGTGCGGCCTTCACCGGCGAGGCGGCCTTCCGCCAGTTGGTGTTGCTCAACGTGATCCTGATCCCATTGAGCTTCTTCCTGCACGTCAGCCGGGTGGAACGCGCCTTGTTGATCGCGGTATGCCTGCTGGCCTTGATTGTCGAGTTGCTCAACTCCGCGGTGGAAGCGGCCATCGACCGGATTTCCCTGGACCGTCACCCTTTGTCGAAAAACGCCAAGGATATGGGCAGCGCTGCGCAATTCGTTGCGCTGACCATGATCACCCTGGTGTGGGCCGTGATCCTGATCTAACGATCAGGCAATGCTCGGCAACACGATCTCGTCGCTGCGCTGAACCCCTGCGGTAAAGGCGCGGCACAGTTCCAGAAACTCGCGCATGGCTGAGGTCTGGTATTTCTGTTTATGCCAGATGAAATAGAACTGCCGGGCCAGGTCCAGGTCCGGGGTTTCCACGGGTACCAGGCTGCCGCGGCGGAACGCATCGCGCAGTGCCAGCCGGGAAATGCAGCCGATCCCCAGGCCTGACTCTACCGCGCGTTTGATCGCCTCGGTGTGCTCCAACTCCAGGCGGATATTCAGTGCGCTGCGGTGATGGCGCATGGCTTGGTCAAACGTCAGGCGCGTGCCCGAACCCTGTTCGCGCAGGATCCACGCTTCATGGGTCAGCTCGTCCATGGACGCCACGCCACGCTTGGCCAGGTGATGCTGCGGGGCGCAGAACACCACCAGTTCGTCCTCGACCCAGGTCTGCACCTCGATATCCGGGTGGCTACAGTCGCCTTCGATTAGACCCAGATCAATTTCGTAATGCGCTACCTGGTGCACGATATGCGCAGTGTTCTGCACATGCAGCTTCACCTGGCTCTCGGGATGCTGCTGCATGAAGCTGCCGATCAGCAGGGTCGCCAGGTAATTGCCGATGGTCAGCGTGGCACCGACCGCCAGGGAACCGAAGCCGGACTTGCCGTTGAGCAGGTCCTCGATCTCCTTGGCCTGGTCCAGCAGCGCCACCGCCTGGGGTAACAGCTGATGGCCGAGGGCGTTGAGGCTCAGGCGTTTGCCTGCGCGGTCGAACAATTGGCAGCTGGATTGGCGCTCCAGCTCGGTGATCGAGGTGCTGGCGGCGGATTGAGATAAGGCCAGAAGGCCAGCAGCGCGTGACACGCTTTCCTGCTGGGCGACGGCGACGAAGACTTGCAGTTGACGGAGAGTAAATCGCATATCGATATAACCGATAACCCTTATCTTAATAATCCAGTTAACAGATATTGTCGCCGCGATTAGAATGCGGTGCAATTGCGCGCCTCAATACTGCGCAGACCCATTTCCAGGAGTCCCCCGTACATGAGCAACATGAACCACGAGCGTGTCCTCAGTGTTCATCACTGGAACGACACTCTGTTCAGCTTCAAGTGCACCCGCGATCCGGGCCTGCGCTTCGAGAACGGTCAGTTCGTGATGATCGGCCTGCAACAGCCCAACGGCCGCCCGCTCATGCGCGCTTACTCCATCGCCAGCCCGAACTGGGAAGAGCATCTGGAGTTCTTCAGCATCAAGGTGCCGGATGGCCCGCTGACTTCCCAATTGCAACACTTGAAGGAAGGCGACGAGATCATCATCAGCAAAAAACCGACAGGCACCCTGGTGCTTGACGATTTGAAGCCGGGCAAGCACCTGTACCTGCTCAGCACCGGTACTGGCCTCGCGCCGTTTATGAGCGTGATCCAGGACCCGGAAACCTACGAGCGTTTCGAAAAAGTGATCCTGTGCCACGGCGTGCGTTACGTCAACGAAGTCGCCTACCGCGAATTCATCACCGAGCACCTGCCGCAGAACGAGTTCTTCGGCGAGGCCCTGCGTGAGAAGTTGATCTACTACCCAACCGTGACCCGCGAGCCGTTCGAAAACGAAGGCCGCCTGACCGACCTGATGCGCAGCGGCAAGCTGTTCCGCGACATCGGCCTGCCGCCGATCAACCCCGAGGACGACCGCGCCATGCTGTGCGGCAGCCCAAGCATGTTGGACGAGACCAGCGAAGTGCTGAACAGCTTCGGCCTGAAGGTTTCGCCGCGGATGCGTGAGCCGGGTGACTACTTGATCGAGCGTGCATTCGTCGAGAAGTAACACTGGGTCAGTAACAACGCGGATCCAAAAATGTGGGAGCGGGCTTGCTCGCGAATTCGGTGTGTCAGTCACAGCTGTATTGACTGAACCACCGCATTCGCGAGCAAGCCCGCTCCCACATTTGGTTTGCGCTTTATTCAGCTGCAAGCACTTCGAGCACGCATATCGTTCCAGCTTCAGGATAGTGCCAGCGCACATCCACATCCCAGAACTGCACACCGTACTCACGCTCCGGCCCTGGCGTCTGATATGCCGGCCGCGGGTCCTGCGCCAGACACTGCTCAATCAACGCCACCAACGGCTCATCCAGCCGCTGGGCGTGGCCCTGTGCCTGGTGCAAGGCGGTCTTCAGCCACTGCACGGGAATCAGTGCCGGCGCGCCGCTGGCCATGCTGTTGGTGGCGGTGTCGATAATGTCGGCATAGGGCACATACGGCTTGATGTCCAGCACCGGCGTGCCATCGAGCAGATCAATCCCGGAAATCCACAACCGCCCCGGCTCGACCTTGTCCAGCTTTACCACCGACTGGCCAATACCATTGGGCCGGTGGGTCGCGCGGGTGGCAAACACGCCCATGGAGGTGTTGCCACCCAAGCGCGGCGGGCGCACTTTCAGGCGCGGTTTGTCTTCCAGGGCCTGGTGGAACAGGAACAGCAGCCACACATGGCTGACCTGCTCCAGGCCCTGTACCGCCTCGCCGCCGTCGAACGGCGCCACCAGTTCCAGCACGCCCCGAGCGGCCGGCGCCAGTTGCGGTTGGCGCGGGATGGCGAACTTCTCCTTGAAGCAGGAGCGCACAAAGCCGACGGGCGAGACGTTGTAGGTCATTTCTGAAGCCTCAAGTTACAAGCTCCAAGCCACAAGCTTTTCACTTGCAGCTTGAGGCTCGTCGCTGTTCTTAAGCTCTGACGCGCAGCGTCAGCCCCTTGAGGAAGTTACGCAGCAACTGGTCGCCGCAGGTGCGGTAGTTGGTGTGGCCGAACTTGCGGAACAACGCGCTCAGCTCAGGCTTGGACACCGGGAACTCGGCGGCCTTGAGGATGGCGTGCATGTCGTCTTCTTTCAGTTCGAAGGCCACGCGCAGTTTCTTGAGGATGATGTTGTTGGTCACCGGAGTCTCGATCGGCTGCGGCGGACGGCCTTCGTCCTTGCCACGCTTGAAAATCACCAGGCCATCGAGGAAGTGCGCCATGACTTCATCCGGGCAGAACACGAAGCCTTCTTCCTCGTCCTTCTTGAGGTAGGTCAGCAGGTCGTCCTTGGTCACGTCCATGCCGCCGAGCTTGATGATCTCGACCATCTTGTTGTCGCTGATGTCGAGCATGTAGCGCACGCTACGCAGTACGTCGTTGTGAATCATGGTGGGTAATCCTGGTATTCAACTGGGGACACCGCCGAAAACAGGCGGTGTCGAGAAAAGGGCGGCGGTTTAGAACTTTTCTTTGGTGGACAGGTAACGCCACTGGCCGACCGGCACTTTGCCGATGGACACGCCACCGATGCGGATACGACGAATGGCGATGACCTTCAGGCCAACCGCTTCGCAGAACAGTGCGATCACGCCCGGTTGCGGGTTCTTCATCGCGAAGCGCAGGCGGTTTTCGTTCTGCCAGCTGGCTTTGACCGCCGGCAGTTCCTTGCCTTTGTACGTCAGGCCGTGGTTCAGGCGGTTGAGGCCGTGGGCAACCATGTCGCCTTCGACCTCCACCACGTATTCCTGCTCGATCTTGGCGGCATCGGCGGTCAACTTGCGCAGAATCTTCCAGTCCTGGGTAAACACCAGCAGACCACTGGCCTTGGCTTGCAGGTCGGCGCTGGCGGTCAGGCGCAGGAAGTGGCCTTTTAGCGGGCGTTTGCCGAAGCGGTGTTCTTCGGACAGGGTTTCGGCGCTGATCGAGGCCAGTGCGGTCTCGGCGTCCACGCCGGCCGGGGCGTGCAGCAGGATGGTCACAGGCTCCGGCGCGGTGGCCTTGGCCTCGGGGTCGAGTTCGACCTTCTGGGTGGTGACCTTGAACTGCGGCTCGTCGATCACTTCACCGTCCACCGAGACCCAGCCGCCTTCGATGAACAGCTCAGCCTCCCGACGGGAGCAACCGACCAGTTCGATAAGGCGTTTGGAGAGGCGTATGGGGTCAGTCATGACAAGGGCCGTAACAAAAGGGGGCGGCTATTGTACCTGTGTGGGGCCGGTTAATCCCGGCCCCATTTCGGTGCTGTGGTTTTTTGTGGGGTCCGACAAGCCAGTTCCCACAGAAGAGCGCAAACGCATGTGCAGCAAAGGGTACGGTTGCCCCAGACCATCATGCTCTGTGCGTCCGATCACCTCGAAGCCCTGCTTGAAGTAGAAGCCCAGGGCCTGCGGGTTCTGCTCATTCACGTCCAGTTCATCGGCATTCATGTGTTCGATGGCATAGCGCAGAAGTTGCCGACCAAGGCCCTGGCCCCGGTACTGCGGGTCGATAAACAACATCTCCACCTTGCCCGCCGCCACTCCGGCAAACCCGGTGATGCGTTGGCGCGGGTCTTTGGTGCAGATCAGCATGACGGTGTCCAGATAGCGCGTCAGCACCAAGTCTTTTAGCAACACGATGTAACTGTCCGGCAGGAAATCATGGGTCGCCCGCACCGAGGTCTCCCAGATCTGCGCCAACTGCGGGTAGTCGCTGACGTTAGGTGTGTGGATAACCGAATGCTGACGCATGCCCGCTGCCCCTTGCCGATGATTGATGCCGATGGGCAAAACGATAGACGTAAAAAAGCCCTGCATCTTGTCCAGAAGCAGGGCTTTTTCAAATCTTTACCGCATCAGTCGCGCTTTTCAGCCCACAGGTCGTATTCGTCGGCGTCGGTCACGGTGCACCAGACCTTGTCGCCCGGCTTCAAACCGCTGGCATCGTCGATAAACACGTTACCGTCGATCTCCGGCGCATCGAAGAAGCAACGGCCAACGGCGCCTTGCTCGTCGACTTCGTCGATCAACACTTCGATTTCCTTGCCGATGCGCAGTTGCAGGCGCGCCGAGCTGATCGCCTGCTGGTGCGCCATGAAGCGCTCCCAACGATCTTGCTTGACGTCGTCCGGCACCACGGCCAGGTCCAGCAGGTTGGCCGGGGCGCCTTCCACCGGCGAGTACTGGAAGCAGCCTACGCGGTCCAGTTGCGCTTCGGTCAGCCAGTCCAGCAGGTACTGGAAGTCTTCTTCGGTTTCGCCAGGGAAGCCGACGATGAAGGTGGAACGGATGATCAGCTCCGGGCAGATCTCGCGCCAGTTCTTGATACGCGCCAGGGTCTTGTCTTCGAAGGCCGGGCGTTTCATGGCTTTCAGGACTTTCGGGCTGGCGTGCTGGAACGGGATGTCCAGGTACGGCAGGATCTTGCCGGCGGCCATCAGCGGGATCAGCTCGTCCACGTGCGGGTACGGGTAAACGTAGTGCAGGCGCACCCACACACCCAGGCTGCTCAAGGCTTCGCACAGTTCGGTCATGCGGGTTTTCACCGGCGCGCCGTTCCAGAAGCCGGTGCGGTACTTCACGTCGACGCCGTAGGCGCTGGTGTCCTGGGAGATCACCAACAGCTCTTTCACGCCAGATTTGACCAGGCGCTGGGCCTCGTCCAGCACGTCACCGACCGGACGGCTGACCAACTTGCCGCGCATCGACGGGATGATGCAGAAGCTGCAGCTGTGGTTGCAGCCTTCGGAAATCTTCAGGTACGCATAGTGACGCGGGGTCAGCTTGATGCCCTGTGGCGGTACCAGGTCGATCAACGGGTTGTGATCCTGGCGCGGCGGCACCACCTCGTGCACGGCGTTGACCACCTGCTCATACTGCTGCGGACCGGTCACGGCCAGCACGCTCGGGTGCACGTTGCGGATATTGCCTTCTTCCACGCCCATGCAGCCGGTCACGATGACCTTGCCGTTTTCCTTGATGGCTTCGCCGATCACTTCCAGGGACTCAGCCTTGGCCGAATCGATGAAACCGCAGGTGTTGACCACCACCACATCGGCGTCCTGGTAAGTGGACACGACGTCATAGCCTTCCATACGCAGTTGCGTGAGGATGCGCTCGGAGTCGACGAGTGCCTTCGGGCACCCCAGGGAAACAAAGCCAACCTTGGGGTTGGCTTTTGCGATGGTGGTGGACATGTCTAACCTCGGTATTGAATGACGCCGCCAGTCGGGCACGACAAGGCGGTAGACGGGCGCTTGGTGCGCCTCTGATCAAAAAGTGCGCAATTCTAGCGACGGGCAGCGCACTTGACCAGCTTTATGCAGGGAAATGCGACGAGTGCTGCGCTATGCTTCGCGCCGTTGCCCACAGGTAAAACACCAAGGTCAATAAAACGTCTGTTACGAGAAGTAAAACAGCGCATGCTAGGGTCAGCTTAGAAGCGTTGTTTATAAGAGACCTCAGGTCAAAGGGCAGGAGTGGTTGATGGGTCAGGCAAGTAGTCCGGCGGCAGGCGCCGCGCATTCCACTGCAAAGCCGATTGGCATGCTGGTGGCAGCGGTCGGGGTGGTTTATGGCGATATCGGGACCAGCCCGCTCTACACCCTTAAAGAGGTGTTCAACGGTGGTTATGGGGTTCAGGTCAACCATGACGGTGTGCTGGGTATTCTGGCGCTGATCTTCTGGTCGCTGATCTGGGTGGTATCGATCAAGTACATGCTGTTCGTGCTGCGCGCCGACAACCAAGGCGAGGGCGGCATCATGGCGCTGACTGCCTTGGCGCGTCGGGCGGCGGGGGAGCGCAAGAAGCTGCGCAGCTTCCTGGTGGTGTGCGGCCTCTGCGGGGCGGCGTTGTTCTACGGCGACAGCATGATCACCCCGGCGATTTCCGTGTTGTCGGCGGTGGAAGGCCTGGAACTGGCATTCGACGGCCTGGAGAAATGGGTCGTGCCCATCGCCCTGGTCGTGCTGGTGGCGCTGTTCCTGATCCAGAAACACGGCACCGACCACATCGGCAAGCTGTTCGGGCCGGTGATGGTGACCTGGTTCGTGGTGCTGGGCGGTCTCGGTGTGTATGGCATCACCTTGCACCCGGAGGTGCTCAATGCCATGAACCCGATCTGGGCCGTGCGCTTCTTCCAGGCCCATCCCGGCATTGGCGTGGCGATCCTCGGCGCGGTGGTGCTGGCACTGACCGGCGCCGAAGCGCTGTATGCCGACATGGGCCACTTTGGCCGTAAACCCATCGCCCGTGCCTGGTTCATGCTGGTGCTGCCGGCGCTGGTGCTCAACTATTTCGGCCAGGGTGCGATGCTGCTGGGCGACCCGGAAGCCGCGCGCAACCCGTTCTATCTGCTGGCGCCGAGCTGGGCGTTGATCCCGCTGGTGGTGCTGTCCACCCTGGCCACGGTGATTGCGTCCCAGGCGGTCATCTCCGGTGCGTTCTCGCTGACGCGCCAAGCGATCCAGTTAGGCTACATCCCGCGCATGCATATCCAGCACACCTCCAGTGCCGAGCAGGGCCAGATCTACATCGGTGCGGTGAACTGGTCGCTGATGGTCGGCGTGATTTTGCTGGTGCTGGGCTTCGAGTCCTCCAACGCACTGGCTTCGGCCTACGGCGTGGCGGTGACCGGCACCATGTTGATGACCACCATCTTGGTATCGGCGGTGATGCTGCTGCTGTGGAAATGGCCGCCGATCCTGGCGGTGCCGGTATTGGTCTGCTGCCTGTTGGTCGACGGCCTGTACTTTGCTGCCAACGTACCGAAGATCATCCAGGGCGGCGCCTTCCCGGTGCTGGCGGGGATCGTGCTGTTCATCCTGATGACCACCTGGAAGCGCGGCAAGCAATTGCTGGTGGACCGTCTCGACGAAGGCGGCCTGCCGTTGCCGATCTTTATCAGCAGCATCCGCGTGCAGCCGCCCCATCGCGTGCAGGGCACCGCGGTGTTCCTCACCGCCCGCCCGGACGCCGTGCCCCACGCGCTGTTGCACAACCTGCTGCATAACCAGGTGCTGCATGAGCAAGTGGTGCTGCTGACAGTGGTGTATGAAGATATTCCCCGGGTGCCGGTGGAGCGGCGCTTCGAGGTGGATTCGTTTGGCGACGGCTTCTTCCGCGTGATCCTGCATTTCGGTTTTACTGATGAGCCGGATGTGCCTGAGGCGCTGAAACTGTGCCACCTGGATAACCTGGATTTCAGCCCGATGCGCACCACCTACTTCCTCAGCCGCGAGACCGTGATCGCGTCGAAGATCGAAGGCATGGCGCGCTGGCGCGAAAGTCTGTTCGCCTTCATGTTGAAGAATGCCAACGGCAACCTGCGCTTCTTCAAACTCCCGGTAAACCGCGTGATCGAGCTGGGCACCCAGGTCGAAATGTAGGTTTTTGCAGCACGGGGGCCGGCAATCGGCCCCCGCTTGATGTTCTGAACCCTGTGCAAACCACCGTTGTCGACTAGGCTCTAAACACTGTTGAACAGTGCCCATAGAACCCAGAAGAGGTGCGCCATGAGTCAGCTGCTCGAACCCTATACCCTGCGCCAATTGACCCTGCTCAACCGCATCGCGGTGTCGCCGATGTGCCAGTATTCGTCCGATGACGGCTTGGCCAATGACTGGCACCTGGTGCACCTCGGCAGTCGTGCCGTGGGTGGCGCCGGCCTGATCTTCACCGAAGCCACCGCCGTGACCGCCGACGGCCGTATCACCGCCCAGGACCTGGGCCTGTGGAATGACGCACAGATCGAACCATTGCAACGCATCACCCGTTTTATCGCGGCCCAGGGCGCGGTGGCCGGGATTCAACTGGCTCACGCCGGGCGCAAGGCCAGCACCCATCGGCCGTGGATCGGCAAGCATGGCAGCGTCAAGCCGGAGGACGGCGGCTGGGTGCCGGTGGGGCCATCGCCGATTGCCTTCGACCCTCAGCACACCCAACCCAGGCAACTCGATGAAGGGCAGATCCAGCAGGTGATCGCCGACTTTGTCGCCGCCGCCAAGCGTGCCTTGACCGCAGGTTTTGAAGTGGTGGAAATCCATGCCGCCCATGGTTACCTGCTGCATCAATTTCTCTCGCCGATCAGCAATCAGCGCCAGGATCTGTACGGCGGATCGTTTGAAAACCGCATCCGCCTGGTCTTGCAGGTAACCCAAGCGGTGCGCGACGTCTGGCCGCAAGAACTGCCGCTGTTTGTGCGAGTATCGGCCACCGACTGGGTCGAAGACGGCTGGAACCCTGACGAAACCGTGGAATTGGCGCGCCGCCTCAAGGACCTCGGCGTGGATTTGATCGACGTCTCGTCCGGTGGTACCGCCGCCAATGCCGAGATTCCTACCGGCCCCGGCTACCAGACGCGCTTCGCCGAGCGGGTGCGCAAGGAATCGGGGATCGCCACCGGCACCGTTGGCATGATCACCGAACCGGCCCAGGCCGAGCACATCCTGCGCACCTGTCAGGCCGACATCATCTTCCTCGCCCGTGAGTTGCTGCGCGACCCGTACTGGCCGCTGCATGCCGACGATGACCTGGGTGGGCGCAAGGCGATCTGGCCGGCGCAGTACCAACGGGCGACGCATCGGGACCAGCCGATCCATGAGTCGGACCTGCGCGACTGACCCCTTGTGTCGAGTCGAAACCCACCGCAACAGGTGGGTTTTTTACAGGCTGCGCCGCCAGATTGGCCACGCCCACAAGGTGGCCGCCCGCAGCAACCATTCCAACGGCCCGTAGGGATGACTGCGCAGCCAGCGTGCGCTGCACCACCGTTGCAAGGCAAAGATCCCCAGCACCACGGGCAGCATCAGCAGCGGTTCGAGCCGGTTGATCAAGCCTGCGCCATAGCCGCTGAACAGCACCCCCAACAGCGCCGATTGCAGCAGGTAGTTACTCAGGGCCATCTTGCCCATGGGCGCCAACCACTGGCATAAGCGGGCGCCGGCGGCAGTGCTGAACAGTGCCAGCATCGACATCGCGTAGGCCGCGCTCAACAGCGGTGCGGTGAGTTGGCCGAGGCCAAAGGCGAAGGTTTCGAGGCCGCCGCCGGGTGCATAGGTGGCGCTCACGGCATAGATCAGCGCACCCGGCAGGCCCACGGCAAGCGTGATGAGCAGCAGGCGCCGCAGGTGCGGTTCCCAGCGATAAGGTGTGACCAGTAACTGGTTGCGCCCGGCGGCATAACCGAAGAAGAACATTGCCAGGGCGCTCGGCCCTTGCAGCAGCCATAACGCCTGCACGGTCTGCCACAGGTGAGTACTGTGAAAGCGCAAGGTTTCCAGGGCGCTGCCGCTGAATGCCGCGAGTTTGATCGAGGCTTCGCTGCTTGAGGTCGCGCTGAAGTCGCCGGCCAGCGCTTGCAGCACGCCGAGCGCCATCCATGCCGAACAGGCAACCGTTACCAGGCCGACGCCCCAGCGACATGCCGTGGCCGACGACAGATTGCGCGCCGCCAGCAGCACCAGGCCAAGCAATGCGTAGGTGGACAGAATTTCGCCATAGTAGAGCAAGGCGCCGTGGGCGACCCCCAGGGCCAGCAACGCCAGTTGCCGGCGCACCATGCGCGGTACAAACGCCGCCTCGGCGCGCTCGGCGGCGGCCATCTGCAAGGTAAAGCTGTAGCCGAACAGAAAGGAAAACAGCAGGTAGAACTTGGTTTCGAACAGCAGTGAAATCCCCAGGCGCACCCAGTGATCGGCCGTACTCGCGTAGTCGGGATTGCTGAGGGGCGAGGCGTAGTAAGGGTCGGCAAAGGCACAAATGTTCACCACCAGGATGCCCAGCAGCGCAAAACCGCGCAACGCGTCGACGTGTATCAGGCGTGTTGGCGTCATGTTCAACGGCCTTGCAGCAGGTGCACCACCAAGCCGCGCAGCACGTCAGTCTGTTGGTCTGGGTGGAAGTCCGCGTCGGCCGCCACCCGGGCAAACATGCCATCGATCAGGGTCGCCACCCAACTGGCCGCCTGCGGGGCGGTCAACGAGGTGTGCAGTTGCCCGGCGTTCTCGGCGGCCTTGATCAGCGCCTCCAAGCCTTCGCGCAGGTAGCGGTCGTTGGCCTTCATCAAGTGTGCGACGGCTTCATCACGGTGGCCCAATGCCGAGATTTCCAAGGCCAGGCCCGCGTAATGGCGGTCGCAGGCCAAATCACAGGTGTAGTCCACAAACGCCAGCAGTGCGGCCATCGGATCTGCGGCGGCAGCCAAGGGCGCCATGCCTTGCTTGATCTGCTCGCCTTCGCGGGCCACCAGTGCCAACAGCAGCTCGTGTTTACTCGCGAAATAGTGGAACAGGTTGCCGGCGCTCATCCCGGCGGCGGTGCAGATGTCGGCCGTGCGCGTGGCGACAAAGCCGGCTTCGGCAAAACAGCGCGAAGCGGCATCGAGCAGGGCCATGCGTTTGTTTTCACGTTGTTGCGGATCGACGGTACGCATGCTCGCCTCATTCATTAATTGAGTGATCGCTCAATTAAATGGCGGGTAGGAAAAATCTGCAAGCTTTTTGCTCAAAACCAATTATTTAAGTGATTACTCTAAAAAAGTCGCACGCTTGGCGAGATCGTTTCTACGCTTAGGGTACGTCTGATTTCTGGCCCAGGGAGTCAGTCGGTTCGCTCACTGAGGCATTGCGCTTCACGGGAGGCAGGTGATGGGCATCAGGAACAGTTGATTGAAATCAGGAGTAGTAGTCCATGGCCAAGTCCTATGGGGTTGCGGGTGCGGTGGCGTTTTTTCTGACCCGCAGAGTGTCGTTGCGGGGTCGAAGGTTGAGCTCGGATGAGGCCGAATTGCTGGCGCAGTACCGCGCCCTGACCGAGAACGATCAAGTGGCGATGCGGTATCTGATTGGGGCAATGAAAAGTGTGTCGCGCTTTTAGAGCCGACGTGTGGCGAGGGAGCAGGCTCCCTCGCCACAGCTCAGTTGATCAGGTGTACTTGCGCTGCTCCGGCGCCGGTGGGAAGTACTGGTACAGCCAGGTTTCACTCAGGGTGCGGTCCTGTGTGCGGATGAACAGGCGCAGTTCCACCGGGTCCACACTGTCGCTGGTCGGGTACCAGTCGAACAGGATGCGGTAGCCCTTGATGTTATCCAGCACCAGTACGCTGAAATCCTTCACCTCACCATGGGAGCAGGTCACCACCGGCTCGATCCCGGTGCCCGGTGGCAGGCGATCGAGGCCGCCGCCCTTGAAGTCCACGGCAAAACGGCGCGCCCACACCGGCGGGTAATGCTCGCCCGGTGCCCAGCCCTCGGTGAAGCCACCCATGCCGGAACGGGTCGCGTCGACCTGGGCCAACGGCGTACTCACCGGGGGCAGGGCGCTCCAGTACAGCTTGTAGCCGTAGTTGAGGGAGTCGCCGGCGGCCACGGGTTTTTTCGGGGTCCAGAAGGCCACGATGTTATCCAGGGTTTCGCCGGTGGTAGGAATTTCCAACAGGTCGATAGAGCCTTCGCCCCACGCGGTGGTCGGTTCGACCCACAGGCTCGGCCGCTTGCTGTACCAGTCCACGGTGTCCTGGTAGCTGGCGAACTCATGGTCGGTCTGCACCAGGCCGAAGCCTTTCGGGTCTTTGTCGGCGAACGCGTTGAATTGCAGTTTGGCCGGGTTGTTCAGCGGGCGGCAGATCCACTCGCCATTGCCGCGCCACATCGCCAGGCGATCCGAATCGTGGATCTGCGGGTGGATGGTGTCGCACATGCGGCGCTCATGGGTGCCACAGCTGAACATGCTGGTCATCGGTGCGATGCCCAGTTGTTCGATGGTGGTACGTGCATTGATGTGGGCATCGATGGCCATCACCACCTGGTTGGCCTGGCAGTCGATGTCGAAGCGGTAGGCGCCGGTGGCGCTTGGTGAGTCGAGCAGGGCGTAGACCACGAAGCGGGTGGCGTCCTTGTCCGGGGTTTCGAACCAGAACTGGGTGAAGTCGGGGAACTCTTCGCGCTTTTTCGCGTAGGTATCGATCGCCAGGCCGCGTGCGGAAAGGCCGTACTGGCCGGTGGAATCCACCGCGCGGAAGTAGCTGGCGCCGAGGAAGGACAGCACGTCATGGCGATCCAGCTCCGGGGCCTTGAACAGCTTGAAGCCTGAGAAACCCAGGTCGCCGGTCAATTGCTTGGTGTCGACCGTGGTTTTTTCGTAGTTGAACAGCGAAGGGCGGAAATGCACCTCGCGCGCCTCACGGGTCTTGGGGTCGACGCTGTGCATGCGCACCGGCGTCTTGAAACCCATGCCGACGTGGAAGAACTGCACGTCCAACTGGCCGTTCAATTCCTTCCACAGCGAATGCTTGCCGTCGTAGCCGATGGCGTTGAAATTCTGCGGGGTCATGCTCGCCAGGGTCGGCGGCAGCACCTGCTTGGTGTCTTTATAGGCGGTTCCGGCGAGCTGCTTGGCCTGGGTCTTGAGCGTATCGAAATCGAACGCCACGGCCTTGCCATCGGCGGCACGGTTCCCGGCCCAGGCCTGGGCGGCCAGCAGGCCGCTGGCCGACAAACCGGTGTAAGCCGCAATGGCCATGGACGCTTTGAGCAAATTCCTGCGGTGCATAGAGACAACCTGTCGTGAGCAAATCCCGCGCCGTTCCTGGCACGTAGCGGATCAGAAATTACGGTTCGGACATGCCTTCGGCCAAACGCAACGGACAATAAACAGACGCCGGATAGCTTAAGCGGTTCGCAGGTGTAGGAAAATTGATTGATAGCGGGGTGATGGCATTGCAAGTGCGACAAGACATTTCCGGGGGCTTGGATGATCACTCAACTCAAGAATGATGAAGATCCAATGTGGGAGCGGGCTTGCTCGCGAAGACGGTACATCAGACACACGTGTGTTGACTGACACACCGCTTTCGCGAGCAAGCCCGCTCCCACATTGGGTTCTGCGTTGGCCGTTAGGTCACATTTCAGCTCACTTCACCCACCGCTCTGTAAGCCTCATCAATCGCCGCATGGGCATACGCACTCCACGCCGCATCCGAGTTGGCGATGCTCACATGCCCCACCGGCTTGCGTGCCAGCTTCATCCACGCTTCGCTCTCATCGGCGTCATCGAACAAGCTGTTGGAGAAGCTCGCATAACCATGTGACCAACGATTGACAGTGATCGCCAGAATGTCGGTCTCGTGGTTGAACCCACCGGGGCCGAGCATGCGTTGCAACTGGTCACGCAACTGCGCCTCCAGCTGTTCGAACGTCTGCCCGTACAACCGGCCGCGACCGGCGCGGGCCTGGTCGCGGGCGTTCATGCCGCTGTTGGGGCTGGTGGGTACGTAGACCATGTGCAGGCCGATCGGCTGCGTCGGGTCGCGCGGGTGGTCGTAGCCGCCCATGCTCACCGGGTAGTCCAGCTTGATCCGGCTGTAAGGCTGGGTCGCCGCGTAAATCTCGTGCACCCCCAGCTTCTGGAACGACTGCCAGTTGCGGATCACCACCTTGGTGTACACCAGCGGGTATTTCACGTTCTGGCTCAGGGCATGGGCTTGTGCGGCCGGCAGGTCTTTGAGCAGGTACGGAATCATCATGTTGTAGCAGGCCAGGATGCAGCGCTTGCCACGCACCTGTGCGAGTTGTCCGCCACGGCTGTAGCCGATATGCACGCCATCACCGACGTTGCGCACGCTGACGGCCGTGCTGTTCAGGCGCAGCCGCACGGCGGATGTCGGCTGGTCGAGCCTGGCGTAGTCAAACGGTGCCAGCACGATATCGTCCATGGTGTGCCCTGGCGCCACGCCGGGGATCAGGCTGCGCACCAGCAGGCGCGCCACCGACGCGTTGCCATCGGGGAAGTGGTAGATGTAGGGCTCTTCCATTTCTGCCGCCGCTTCTTCGCTAATCGGCGCCAGGTTCATCCCGGCAAAACCCGGGAAACCCACGTTG
The DNA here is from genome assembly GCF_057835125.1 of Pseudomonas sp. GL_117. Lineage (NCBI taxonomy): Bacteria > Pseudomonadati > Pseudomonadota > Gammaproteobacteria > Pseudomonadales > Pseudomonadaceae > Pseudomonas > Pseudomonas sp. GL_117. The sequence goes on from NZ_CM174418.1 coordinate 1,465,124, forward strand.
TAGGCGTCAGCAGCCGCCACGGCATCAATGCTCAGGGCCATGAAGTCATTGGTGCGGCTCTGGAAATATTTCACTGCCGCTTGCGACAAACCCACGTTCTTGAGCAGGAAATCGCGGTAACTGGTGGCGGCCAGGTAGTCGGCCTTTTCTTTGGCACTCTTGCCTGGCAGGTAATCCTTGGGGGCGGTGTGTAATTCGATCAGCGCCTGGCGATCTGCCTGGGGCAGGGGGAAGTCGTTGATGAAGTCGCCGATGGAGCGTGCATTCAAGCGGTCCGGCGCAATATCGTCGGCCACCATCGGCGTTGGGTCGCCGGTCACCAGTTTGTCTTCGCCGAAGTTTTCCTTGTCGAAAAACACCCCGCGCGACAGGCCCAGGCCGGGGTAGAACTGACGGTCAAACGCCGTTTCGAAGCGCTTGATATTTACCCCGAGCTTTTTCAACAGCCCGTTCACTTCTTTGCTGTACAGGTGGTTGGGCGACTGGAACGCCTCGCTGCCGCCGTAACCGATGATCATGCGGCCGCCTGCCTGGAACTCATTGCGCTTGGCATGGCCGCCGAAGTCGTCGTGGTTTTCCAGGATCAGGATCTTCGCCTTGGGGTGCTTCTCGCGGTAGAACCACGCCGCCGCCAAACCGCTCAAGCCGCCGCCGACCACCACCAGGTCATAGCGCTCGGTGATCGGCAGCTTGTCGGTGTCGAAAGCCTTCTTTTCCCAGCCCATCTGGTGCGCCACTTCGAACGAGCCGACATGGCTACCACGCAGGCCGGTGAGGGCGGGTGGGTAGTAGCGGCCATCGGGCGCGGCTTGCAGGATTTGCAGCGGGGTCATGCCGGCGGCAAGGGTGATGGCGACGCCGTTGAGGAAGTCGCGGCGGGTGATGTCCATGGGGATAACCTGAGTTTTTATTGTTATGAGAGGGATCTTGGGTGAGCTCGGCTTTTTGTGGGAGCGGGCTTGCTCGCGAAAGCGGTGGGTCAGCTAGGCATATATTGGCTGACACACCGCCTTCGCGAGTAAGCCCGCTCCCACACTAGCCGGCGTCCACAGGAGAAAAAGCGTCAGTGCTTGAACATCACATGCCGCACAGTGGTGTAGTCCTCTAGCCCGTACATGGACATGTCCTTGCCATAGCCCGACAGTTTCTGACCGCCATGGGGCATTTCGCTGACCAGCATAAAGTGGGTATTCACCCAGGTGCAGCCGTACTGCAAACGTGCGGCCAAACGGTGGGCGCGTCCTACATCGGCGGTCCATACGGACGAGGCCAAGCCGTAGTCCGAATCGTTGGCCCAGCCCAGCACCTGGGCTTCGTCGGTGAATTTGGTCACCGAGACCACCGGCCCGAACACCTCGCGGCGCACGATCTCGTCATCTTGCTGGGCATCGGCCAAGACGGTCGGTTCGAAGAAGTAGCCGTTGCCTTCCACGGCTTTACCGCCCGTGACCAGGCGGATATGCGGCTGCGCCACCGCGCGCTCGACAAACCCGGCCACGCGGTCACGATGTTGCGCGGTGATCAGCGGGCCCAGTTCGGTGGCCGGATCATCCTGCAAGCCGTACTTGATGCTGGCGACCGCCGCGCCGAGTTTCTCGACAAACGCGTCGTAGATGTCCGCTTGCGCATAGATCCGGCAGGCGGCGGTGCAATCCTGTCCGGCGTTATAGAAACCGAAGGTGCGAATACCTTCCACGGCGGCGTCGATGTCCGCATCGTTGAAGATGATCACCGGCGCCTTGCCGCCCAGTTCCATGTGCATGCGCTTCACGCTGTCGGCGGTGCTGGCGATGATATTTGCGCCGGTGGCGATGGAGCCGGTCAGTGACACCATGCGTACTTTCGGGTGGCTCACCAGCGGGCTTCCCACCGTTGGCCCACGACCAAACACCAGGTTGAGTACGCCCGCAGGGAAAATTTCAGCGGCCAGTTCGACCATGCGCAACGCGGTCAGCGGGGTTTGTTCCGATGGCTTGAGCACCACGGTATTACCCGCGGCGAGGGCCGGGGCGATTTTCCAGGCGACCATCATCAACGGGTAGTTCCACGGTGCGATGGAGGCGATCACGCCCACCGGGTCGCGGCGGATCATCGAGGTGTGGCCGGGCAGGTATTCACCACCGGCCGAACCGCTCATGCAACGGCTGGCGCCGGCAAAGAAGCGGAACACGTCGGCAATCGCCGGGATCTCATCGTTCAGCGCGGCGCTGTAGGGTTTGCCGCAGTTGTCCGATTCCAGCTTGGCCAGTTCTTCGCCATGGGCTTCGATGGCGTCCGCCAGTTTCAGCAGCAGCAGCGAGCGATCCTTCGGTGCAGTTTGCGACCAACTTTCGAAAGCCGCATCGGCGGCGCGCACGGCGGCGTCGACCTGGGCTTCACTGGCTTCGTTGATTTCCACCAGCACACGGCCGAGTGCCGGGTTGAAGATGGCCTGGGTCGGGCCTTCGCCTGCGACCAGTTGGCCGTTGATCAAGAGTTTGGTTTGCATGGTTCAGTTCTCCACAAAACTATTGTTATCTCCCTGAAGAAACCCGATTCAAAGGTGGGAGCTGGCTTGCCTGCGATAGCGGTAGTGCAGTCGATACCGCTATCGCAGGCAAGCCAGCTCCCACATTGATCGTGTTTCAACAGTGGCCATTTATTTACCGCCACTCCCCGCCACGCTTTCACCGCCGCGCGTCAGGTAATAGGCACCCAGAATCGGGAACATCGTCACCAGCATCACCAGCATCGCGACCACGTTGGTCACCGGCACATCCCGTGGCCGGCTCAACTGGTTGAGCAACCACAACGGCAAGGTGCGTTCGTGGCCGGCGGTGAAGGTGGTGACGATGATTTCGTCAAACGACAGCGCAAACGCGAGCATGCCGCCGGCCAGCAGCGCCGAGCCGAGGTTGGGCATGATGATGTAGCGGAAGGTCTGCCAGCCGTCGGCGCCGAGGTCCATCGACGCTTCGATCAGGCTGTGGGAAGTGCGGCGCAAGCGGGCGATGACGTTGTTGTAGACGATCACCACGCAGAAGGTCGCGTGGCCGACAATGATGGTGAACATCCCAGGCTCGATGCCCAGGGTCTTGAACGTCGCCAGCAGAGCGATACCGGTGATGATCCCCGGCAGCGCAATCGGCAGGATCAGCATCAGCGACACGCCTTGCTTGCCGAAGAACTCCCGGCGATACAACGCCGCCGACGCCAGCGTGCCGAGCACCATGGCGATCAGGGTGGCGATGGCGGCAATCTGCAGCGACAGCTTGATCGCCTCCAGCACGTCCGGCCGCGCAAAGGCCACGCTGAACCACTTCAGGGTGAAACCCTGGGGCGGAAAGCTGAACGCCGCTTCTTCGGTGTTGAAGGCGTAGAGGAAGATGATCAGGATCGGGAAATGGAGAAACACCAGGCCACCCCAAGCGGCGATCTTCAGACCAATGGAAGATTTTTCAGAGTGCATCGAAGGCCCCCAGGCGTTTGACGATGGACAGGTACACCGCAATCAACACGATCGGCACCAGGGTGAACGCCGCGGCCATGGGCATGTTGCCAATGGCACCTTGCTGGGCGTAGACCATGCCGCCGACGAAGTAGCCCGGCGGGCCCACCAGTTGCGGCACGATGAAGTCGCCGAGGGTCAGCGAGAACGTGAAGATCGAACCGGCGGCAATCCCCGGTACCGACAGCGGCAGAATCACCTGCATAAAGGTCTGGCGCGGCTTGGCGCCCAGGTCGGCGGAGGCTTGCAGCAATGATGGCGGCAGGCGCTCCAGCGAGGCCTGGATCGGCAGGATCATGAACGGCAGCCAGATGTAGACAAACACCATGAAGCGCCCCAGGTGCGAGGTGCTCAAAGTGCTGCCACCCACGCCGGGAATGCCCAGCACGAACTGCAACAGCGGCTCCAGCCCCAGGTGCTGCACGAACCACTGCGCCACGCCGCCCTTGGCCAGCAGCAAGGTCCAGGCATACGCCTTGACGATGTAGCTGGCCCACATCGGCATCATCACCGCGATGTAGAAAAACGCCTTGGTCTTGCCGGTGGTGTAGCGCGCCATGTAGTAGGCAATCGGGAAGGCGACGATGGCACTGGCGATCGACACCACGATCGCCATGCTCAAGGTGCGCAGGATGATGTCGAAGTTCGATGGCTGGAACAGTGCGGCGAAGTTGGCCAGGGTCAGGTCGGGCGTGACCGCCATGGTGAAGTCGTCGAAGGTGTAGAAACCTTGCCAGAGCAGGGTTAGCAGCGAGCCGAGGTAGATCGCGCCGAACCAGATCAGCGGCGGTATCAGCAGCATCGCCAGGTACAAATTGGGCTTGTGGTACAGCAGGTTGGAAAACCTGCGCATCGGCGGTTGGGACAGGGCCAGGTTCATCTCACACCTCGCCTGCGGTTTCGGTCAGCGGCGTCATGGCTTCACGGGCCCAGCGCGCGGTGATCGACTGGCCGACCTGATGGCCGCTGCTGATGTCCAGCCACTGGTTGTTGGCCTGGCTGATGTTCAAGGCTTGGCCGTTTTCGAGTTTCAGCTCGTAGCGGGTGGCGCTGCCCTGATACTGGATGTCATGCAGCAAACCGCTGATCTCCACCTCACCGGCACCCAGCGGGCCTTCGGCAAAACGCACGTGTTCCGGGCGGATCGAAAAGGGCTGGGCGTTGCCGCTGATGCGTTGGGCCAGTTCGCCGCGAATCACGTTGGAGGTGCCGACGAACTCGGCGACAAACGCCGTGGCCGGCTTCATGTAGAGGTTGCGTGGGGTGTCGATCTGTTCGATGCGGCCTTTGTTGAACACCGCCACGCGGTCGGACATCGACAGCGCTTCGGTCTGGTCGTGGGTCACGAAGATAAAGGTGATGCCGAGCTGGCGTTGCAGTTTCTTCAGCTCGCTTTGCATCTGCTCGCGCAGCTTGAGGTCGAGGGCGCCCAGTGGTTCATCGAGCAGCAATACCCGTGGGCGATTGACCAGTGCACGGGCCAGGGCCACGCGTTGGCGCTGGCCGCCGGACAGTTGCACCGGCTTGCGCTCGCCATAACCGCCGAGGGCGACCATGCCCAAGGCTTGCTCGGCACGGTTCAGGCGCTCGGTCTTGCCCACGCCCTTGACCTTGAGACCATAGGCCACGTTGTCGCGCACATTCATATGGGGGAACAGCGCGTAATCCTGGAACACGGTGTTCACGTCGCGCTGATACGGCGGCAAGCCGGCGGCTTCTTCGCCATGGATGCGGATCGAGCCGGCGCTCGGTTGCTCGAACCCGGCGATCAGGCGCAGGCAGGTGGTCTTGCCCGAGCCGGAAGGGCCGAGCATGGAAAAGAACTCGCCGTCCTGGATGTCGATGGAAACCCGGTCAACGGCCTTCACTTCGCCGAACTGACGGGAAACGTGGGTGAATTGGACTGCAAGCGTCATGGTGCGGTGCTCCAAAAAGGCATGGGTCGTCGCAGCGGCCCGGCCTGGACTTCTGAAATATCAATGCGGTACTGAATCTGGCTCGGCCCAAATGTGGGAGCGGGCTTGCTCGCGAATGCGGTGGGTCAGTTATGGATGTGTTGGCTGACACACCGCATTCGCGAGCAAGCCCGCTCCCACACAAGCCCGTTCCACATGGGTCCCGTGTTATCTGGAGGGCTTAGCGGCCGCCCATGATCGCGATGTAGTCCTGGGTCCAGCGGCTATACGGCACGAACTTGCCGCCTTCAGCCTGCGGAGTTTTCCAGAAGGCGATCTTGTCGAACTGATCGAAGCCATTGGTCTTGCAGCCTTCGGCGCCGAGCAGTTCACTTTCCTTACACGCCGCAGGCACAGCCGGCAGCGAGCCGAACCAGGCCGCCACATCACCCTGCACCTTCGGTTGCAACGACCAATCCATCCACTTGTAGGCGCAGTTCGGGTGCTTGGCCTCGCTGTGCAACATGGTGGTGTCGGCCCAGCCGGTGGCGCCTTCCTTGGGGATGGTCGAGGCAATCGGCTGTTTCTCGTTTTGCAGGCCGTTGACCTGGTACGGCCAGGCGCTGGAGGCCACCACGCCTTCGTTCTTGAAGTCACTCATTTGCACGGTGGTGTCGTGCCAGTAGCGGTGGATCAACGGTTGCTGGGCGCGCAACAGGTCGAGCACGGCCTTGTACTGGGTTTCGGTCAGCTCGTAGGGGTTCTGGATGCCCAGTTCGGGCTTGGTCGACTTGAGGTACAGCGCCGCGTCGGCGATGTAGATCGGGCCGTCATAGGCCTGCACGCGCCCCTTGTTCGGCTTACCGTCCGGCAGGTTCTGCGCGTCGAACAACACGTTCCAACTGGTGGGCGCGGTCTTGAACACGTCTGTGTTGTACATCAGCACGTTCGGGCCCCATTGGTACGGGGTGCCAAAGGTTTGCTGGCCGACCACATACCACGGCGCATCCTTGAGGCGCGGGTCGATGTTCTTCCAATTGGGAATCAACGCGGTGTTGATCGGCTGAACGCGCTTGCCAACGATCAGACGCAGCGACGCATCGCCCGAGGCGGTGACCAGGTCGTAGCCGCCCTTGGCCATCAGGCTGACCATTTCGTCAGAAGTGGCAGCGGTTTTCACGTTGACCTTGCAGCCGGTTTCCTTCTCGAAACCAGTGACCCAGTCGTAGGCCTTGTCGCTTTCGCCACGCTCGATATAGCCGGGCCAGGCGACTATATCCAGCTGGCCTTCACCAGCGCCTACGGCCTTGAGCGGTTCGGCGGCCTGCAGGCTGGCGCTGGCCAGCAGCGCGGTGGCCAGGGCACTGAGCAGTGCGGTCTTGTGCGCGGACATGGGGGTTCCCTCTTCTTTAATTATGGTCGGGGCAGTGAAAGCAGCGGTATGTGTTGTTTGTTGTTTTAGCGTAGCTCCTGGCTTCAAGCCGCAAGCTGCAAGACAAAGCGCATCTGCGTTTACTTGCAGCTTGCAGCTTAAATCTTGCAGCTAAAGCTCATTCCCATGCCGGGCCATGATGTGCCTGACAACGCTATAGTCCTGCAGTGAATCACTCGAAAGATCCTTTCCATACCCCGAACGCTTCAAGCCGCCGTGGGGCATTTCGCTGACCAGCATGAAATGGCTGTTGATCCAGGTGCAGCCGTATTGCAGGCGCGCCGCCACCTGCATGGCCTTGTCCAGGTTCTGGGTCCAGACCGAGGAGGCCAGGCCGTATTCGGAGTCGTTGGCCCAGTCCACCGCCTGTTCCAGTTCTTCGAAGCGGGTCACGGTGACCACCGGGCCGAACACTTCACGCTGCACGATTTCATCACTTTGTTTACAGCCGGCAAGCAAGGTCGGCTGGTAATAGAAACCCGCGCCGGAATGCACGGCGGCGCCGGTTACACGCTCGATATGCGGTTGACCCAGGGCGCGCTCGACAAAACTGGCCACGCGATCGCGCTGGCGTGTGCTGATCAGCGGGCCGAGTTCGTTGTCGGCGTCGCGTTTGCCGGCGAAGCGCAGGCTGCTGACCGCGGCGCCCAGTTCGGCGACCAGTTTGTCGTGGATCCCGGCCTGGGCGTAGATGCGGCAGGCGGCGGTGCAGTCCTGGCCGGCGTTGTAGTAACCATAGGCGCGTACGCCCTCGACCACGGCTTGCAGGTCGGCGTCGTTGCATACGATCACCGGGGCCTTGCCGCCCAATTCCAGGTGCGTGCGTTTCAGGGTTTTTGACGCGGCTTGCAGGATTTTCTGCCCGGTGACGATGTCGCCGGTCAGCGAGACCATGCGGACTTTGGTGTGGCTGACCAAATGGCTGCCGACGCCTTCACCACCGCCACACACAATGTTGATCACCCCGCGTGGCAGCCATTGGCCGAGGGCTGGGGCCAGGGCCAGGATCGACAGCGGCGTGTGTTCCGACGGCTTGAACACCAGGGTATTGCCGGCGGCCAGGGCCGGGGCGATTTTCCACGCGGCCATCATCAGCGGGTAGTTCCACGGTGCAATCGACGCGACAACGCCGATCGGGTCGCGGCGCACCATGCTGGTGTAGCCCGGCAGGTACTCGCCGCTGAGCTGGCCGGTCTGGCAACGCACGGCACCGGCAAAGAAACGGAACACGTCGACGGTGGCGCTCAAGTCATCCTGGCGCGCCAGGTGCAAGGGCTTGCCGCAGTTCAGGGATTCCAGGCGGGCCAGGTAGTCGGCTTGTTTCTCGATGGCATTGGCAATGCCGAGCAAAATGTTCGAACGTTGTTGCGGCGTGGTGCGCGACCAACCGGCAAAGGCGCGGTGGGCCGCGAGGATCGCGCTTTCGACCTGCTCGGTGCTGGCCTCGGCGATCTGGGTGAGCACTTCGCCGGTGGCCGGGTTGAGGATCGGTTCGACAAAGCCCTGGCCCTGGACCAGTTCGCCGTCGATCAGCAACGCAGTGAGCAGCGGGGTGGGTGCGCCGGACATTTTTCGCGATCTCTTTTCTTGTGTGGCCATGGGCGTTCTCTCACGAGGGCCTGACCTTTCTCTTATGGATGTACAGAGACTAGAGGTCAGGCACGAGGTCAACAAATACTAAATACTGAATGCAGCATTCGATTAAATAGATGGCTTGCGTGGGTGCGGCTGTTCGCGGGCGACCGTCAGGAACGGGTCCACCAGCGCCGGGCGTGCGGTGCCACGGCGCCAGGCCAGGCCCACGTCGAGGGTCTGGCTGAGGTCGGCAATCGGCCGTGCTTCGATGATGTCGCCCTCCAGTGACCAGGGGCGGTAGGTCATGTCCGGCTGGATCGACACGCCCAGGCCCGCGGCCACCAGGCTGCGCACGGCTTCGGTGGAGGCCGTGCGCAGGGTTACCCGGGGTTGCAGGCCGGCGCTGGTCCACAGGCGCTGGGCGTTGTGGCCCATTTCGTCGACGTTCAGTTGGATCAGCGGTTCGCGCGCTACGTCGGCGAGGTTGATGCTGTCGTGTTCCAGCAGGGGGTGCTGCGCCGGCAGCCATAGGCGGTGCGGCGAGTGGGTCAGCACTTCGGTCTGCAGGGCGTGGCGGTCTTCGAGGTTGGAGAGGATCAGCACGCCCACGTCGATTTCACCGCTGACCAGCAAATGTTCGATATATGGGCGCTCGTCCTCCATCACGCGGATTTCCACGTTGGGGTAGGCGCGCTGGAAACGTGTGAGCAGGTCCGCCAGGTAATAGCCGGCCACCAGGCTGGTCACGCCGATGATCAACTGCCCGGCCACCTGGTCGGTACTCTGTTGCAGGCTGCGCTTGGCGTTATCGACGGTTGCGAGGATCAGGTGGGCCTGGCGCAGGAATTGATGGCCCTGGTGAGTCAGGGTCATGCCCTTGGCGTGGCGATTGAACAGGTTGACGCCGATTTCCTGCTCCAGTTGCTGGATAGCGAGGGTCAGGGTCGATTGGGAAATAAACGCGGTCTGTGCGGCGGCCGAGATCGAGCCGGTCTCGGCCACGGCGATAAAGTGCCGGATTTGACGCAAGGTCATCATGCTGGAATTACCAGTGGGGTGTTTTTATAGATTTACCCGAGTGTATATCGGTTTTAGCGAAGGGTAGCCGCGTTACATCTGGAAGCACTCTAGATCGGGGGTTTTTGGCACTTAGTTTTACGCTGGTGGCCTATTGGTCCTACGAACCCAGTGTCTGGAGGCTACGAATGAATACCCGTGGATTGCTCGATCAACTGCTCAAGTCTGGCCAGGACATGCTGCAAAACAAGGCCGGTGGGCAGCGTAAATCAGACGAAAAGGGCGCATTGGGCGGCCTGCTCGGCGGCGCAGGACTGGGCAGCCTGTTGGGCGGTGCGGGCGGCGGCGCCCTGGCGGCGGGCGCCATGGGCCTGTTGCTGGGCAATAAAAAGGCGCGCAAGTTCGGCGGCAAGGCCCTGACCTACGGCGGCCTGGCTGCATTGGGTGTGATTGCCTACAAAGCCTATGGCAACTGGCAGGCGCAACAGGCCAATGCGCCAAAGGGCGAGCCACAGACCGTCGACCGCCTGCCCCCGGCCCAGATCGAGCAGCACAGCCAGGCCATCCTCAAGGCACTGGTGGCGGCGGCCAAGGCCGATGGCCACGTCGATGAGCGCGAGCGCGCGCTGATCGAAGGCGAGTTCACCAAGCTGGACAACGACCGCGAGCTACAGGGCTGGCTGCACGCCGAGCTCAACAAACCCCTGGACCCGGCCGACGTGGCCCGTGCCGCAGGCACCTCTGAGATGGCCGCCGAGATGTATATCGCCAGCGTGATGTTGGTGGACGAGGAAAACTTTATGGAAAAGGCCTATCTGGATGAATTGGCCCGTCAGCTCAAGCTAGAGCCCGGCTTGAAGGCCGAGCTGGAAAAACAGGTGCGCCTGAGCCAATAACCCTCAGCAATACGCCGATTAAACGGTGGGAGCGGGCTTGCTCGCGAATGCGCTGTTTCAGTCACTGAATGTGCTGACTGATCCATCGCCTTCGCGAGCAAGCCCGCTCCCACATTTTTTTCCGCGTCAGGCTTTGTTCCGAGGGAGGGCGGCCCCCGCCGTTATTGATTGCCCGGGTAGTTTTTGGATTATGTGAGCATTCCAGCAAAACCCGTTGATTAATGAGGGCTTCTGCTCAGCTATACTCCCCTCCATTTGAATGGCCCTTCGAGGAATTACTGTGAAGAACTGGACCCTGCGCCAACGGATCTTGGCAAGTTTTGCGGTCATTATCGCCATCATGCTGTTAATGGTTGTGGTCTCTTATTCACGGTTGCTCAAGATCGAAACCAGCGAAGTCGCGGTGCGTGACGACGCGGTGCCGGGGGTCTATCTCAGTTCGATGATCCGCAGCGCCTGGGTCGACAGTTACCTGCAAACCCTGGAATTGCTTGGCCTGCGCGCCGACAAGCAGCTGAGCGACGCCGACCGGGCCGAGTTCAAGTCCTATGAAGGGCGCGTCTTGCAGGAACTGCGCAATTACGAAAAAACCATCGCCACCACAGAAGACCGGGTCGAGTTCGACAGATTCGAAGCCCTGCACCAGGCCTATAACAAGAGCCTGGCCACAGTGCTCGACAGCCTGCAGCGCGGTGACCAGGTGGGAGCGCGCAAAGAGTTCGATGCCCAGCTCACGCCGACCTGGACCGCAGGCCGCATGAAGCTCAACGACATCATCACCCAAAACAAAGACGTCGCCGACCATGCGACCAATGCCATCGATGACGCGGTCTCGGCGGCGAAAATCAGCATGTTCCTGTCCCTCGTCGTGGCCATCCTGGCCGCCGGCCTGTGCGGTCTGTTGCTGATGCGCGCGATCATGGCGCCGATGCAGCGCATCGTCGAAATCCTCGGCACCATGCGCGACGGCGACCTGAGCAAGCGCCTGAACCTGGAGCGCAAGGACGAATTCAACGCCGTCGAAACCGGCTTCAACGACATGATGACCGAACTCACGGCCCTGGTTTCCCAGGCCCAACGCTCGTCGGTACAGGTCACGACCTCGGTCACCGAGATTGCCGCTACGTCCAAGCAGCAACAGGCCACCGCCACTGAGACCGCGGCGACCACCACCGAGATCGGCGCCACTTCCCGTGAGATCGCGGCCACTTCCAAGGACCTGGTCCGCACCATGACCGAAGTTTCCACCGCCGCCGACCAGGCTTCGGTGGCCGCCGGTTCCGGCCAGCAAGGCCTGGCGCGCATGGAAGAAACCATGCACTCGGTCATGGGCGCTGCCGATCTGGTCAACGCCAAGCTGGCGATCCTCAATGAGAAGGCCGGCAACATCAACCAAGTGGTGGTGACCATCGTCAAGGTCGCCGACCAGACCAACCTGCTGTCCCTCAACGCTGCCATCGAGGCCGAGAAGGCCGGTGAATACGGGCGCGGGTTTGCCGTGGTCGCCACCGAAGTGCGGCGCCTGGCCGACCAGACCGCCGTGGCCACCTACGACATCGAGCAGATGGTGCGCGAGATCCAGTCGGCGGTGTCCGCCGGGGTGATGGGCATGGACAAATTCTCCGAAGAAGTGCGTCGCGGCATGTTTGAAGTGCAGCAAGTCGGCGAGCAGCTGTCGCAGATCATCCACCAGGTACAGGCCTTGGCGCCGCGGGTGTTGATGGTCAACGAAGGCATGCAGGCCCAGGCCACCGGCGCCGAGCAGATCAACCACGCGCTGGTGCAGTTGGGAGATGCCAGCAGCCAGACCGTCGAGTCCCTGCGTCAGGCCAGCTTTGCCATTGATGAACTGAGCCAGGTTGCGGTGGGTCTGCGCAGCGGCGTGTCGCGTTTCAAAGTCTGATGAGCGACCTCGCGGCTAAACGCGGCGCCGTCCCGGCAGCGAAAAAGGCGTTGTTCCTGGTGTTCCACATCGGCAGCGAACGCTACGCCCTCAAGGCCACGGAAGTGGCCGAGGTGCTGCCGCGCCTGCCGCTCAAACCCATCGCCCATGCGCCGGCGTGGGTCGCCGGGATCTTTGCCCATCGTGGGGCGTTGGTGCCGGTGATCGACCTGAGTGCGTTGACTTTTGGCTGCGCGGCCCAGGTCCGTACCAGCACGCGGCTGGTGTTGGTCAATTACCAGCCCGGGCCCGAGGTTGCGCCGCGCTGGCTGGGGTTGATCCTGGAGCAAGCCACCGGCACCTTGCGCTGCGATCCCGCTGAGTTCCAGCCCTATGGCCTGGACAATCACCAGGCGCCATACCTCGGGCCGGTGCGGGAAGATCCCCAGGGCCTGATGCAGTGGATTGGCGTCGACGATCTGCTGACCGACGACGTGCGCGCCTTGCTGTTCTCTGCCGAGTCGAGCCTATGAGCAGCGACCAAAGGGTGTTCAACTTCCTCAAGGAACGTATCGGCCTGGACGTCGCGTCCGTCGGCGAAGCGATCATCGAGCGCGCCGTGCGCCAACGCAGCCAGGCTGTGCAGGCGCAGACGGCGGATGATTACTGGCAGCACCTGCAACGCTCCCATGATGAGCAGCAGGCGCTGATCGAAGCGGTGATCGTCCCCGAAACCTGGTTTTTCCGTTACCCCGAATCCTTTGCCACCCTGGCCCGCCTGGCCAAGGCGCGCCTGGCCGAGATCAAGCAGATGCGCGCCTTGCGTATCCTCAGCCTGCCGTGTTCCACCGGCGAAGAACCCTATTCGATTGCCATGGCCTTGCTTGATGCCGGCCTTGCACCGCACCAGTTCAAGGTGCTTGGCCTGGACGTCAGCCCGCTGTCGGTGGAGCGCGCGCGACGCGGGGTGTATGGCAAGAATTCGTTTCGGGGGGCCGATATAGGCTTTCGTGACCGGCACTTCAACGAGTCCGCCGACGGCTTTCATATCCGCGAGCGCGTGCGTGAGCAGGTGCGCCTGCAAGTCGGCAACCTGCTCGACCCGACGCTGCTGGCGAATGAGGCGAGCTACGATTTTGTGTTCTGCCGCAACCTGCTGATCTACTTCGACCAGCCGACCCAGAAGCAAGTCTTCGATGTGCTCAAGGAGCTGACCCACGTCGACGGGGTGCTGTTCATCGGCCCCGCCGAAGGTAGCCTGCTGGGGCGTCACGGCATGAAGTCGATTGGTGTGCCGCAGTCCTTTGCGTTCAGTCGACATGCCGAACCGCTCAAGCCCGAACCGGTGTTCGCGCCGATTCCAGCGCCGCCACCGCTGCGCACGGCAGCTTCGCAGCCGGTCAAGCCGCGCCCGTTCAGCACGGTCAGTGCCCAGGTGGTGCCGATCAAGGCGTCGCCGTCCGATGCGGACGATTTGCTCAGCCAGATCGCCACCCTGGCCAACGAAGGCAAAAGCGCCGAGGCCCGCGCCGCGTGCGAGCGCTATTTGAGCAATCACCCGCCGGCTGCCCAGGTGTTCTACTGGCTGGGCCTGCTCAGCGATGTGGCCGGCAGTGCCCTGCAAGCCCAGGGGTTTTACCGCAAGGCCTTGTACCTGGAACCGCAGCACCCGCAGGCCCTGATGCACCTGGCCGCGTTGCTTGAATCCCAGGGCGACAGTGCGGGGGCGCGCCGTTTGCAGGCGCGTGCCGCGCGTAGCGAGCGAGCTGACAGTGAGTCCAAACGATGAGTAACACCGAAGCGCTCGATACCGCCGGCCTGGATCTGACCCTGGCCGACACCCAAGCCATCGACGATTGCTGGAACCGTATCGGTATCCATGGCGACAAATCCTGCCCGCTGCTGGTGGACCATATCCATTGCCGCAACTGCGCGGTGTATTCCGCGGCGGCCACGCGCTTGCTCGACCGTTACGCGTTGCAGCAGGACGACCATCGCCCACGGGCCGACGTCGAAGTCGGCGAAGAGGTGGTCACCCGCTCGTTGCTGATGTTCCGCCTCGGCGAGGAATGGCTGGGCATCGCCACCCGCTGCCTGGTGGAAGTCGCCCCGTTGCAACCGATCCACTCCCTGCCGCACCAACGCTCGCGTGCGCTGCTCGGCGTGGCGAATGTGCGCGGTGCGCTGGTGGCGTGCCTGTCACTGGTGGAACTGCTCGGCCTGGATGCCACCGGCAATGGCGCGAGCGGCGGGCGGATCATGCCGCGCATGTTGATCATCGCCGCGCAGGACGGCCCGGTGGTGGTGCCGGTGGATGAAGTCGATGGCATTCATGCCATCGATGAGCGCACTTTGAAGGCGGCGTCGGCCTCCGGCACCCAGGCCAGCGCGCGTTACACCCAGGGTGTGTTGCAGTGGAAAGGCCGTAGCCTGCGGTGGCTGGACGAGGCGCAATTGTTGTCTGCCGTGACCCGGAGCCTCACATGACCCCCGACCAGATGCGCGACGCGTCGCTGCTGGAACTGTTCAGCCTGGAAGCCGATGCCCAGGCCCAGGTATTGAGCGCGGGCCTGCTGGCCCTGGAACGCAACCCGACCCAGGCCGACCAGCTCGAAGCCTGCATGCGCGCCGCCCATTCGCTCAAGGGCGCGGCGCGGATCGTCGGGGTGGACGCCGGGGTCAGCGTGTCCCACGTGATGGAAGACTGCCTGGTCAGCGCCCAGGAAAGCCGCCTGTACCTGCAACCCGAACACATCGACGCCTTGCTGCAAGGCACCGACCTGCTGATGCGCATCGCCACGCCGGGCAACACCGTGGGCCCGGCGGACATTGAAGCGTATGTGACATTGATGGAGCGCTTGCTCGATCCGTCCCAGGCGCCCGTCAAGGCCTCGCCGCCGCCAGCACCGCCTGCGCCTGCGCCGGAGCCCTTGGCGGCTGCGGTTGTCGAAGAGCTGCCCGTCGAGCCCGAGCCCGCGCCGCCCATGAGCGCTGAGCTGCCGCGCCACAATCGACGCATGACCGAAGGTGGCGAGCGTGTATTGCGCGTGACCGCCGAACGCTTGAACAGCCTGCTCGACCTGTCGAGTAAATCCCTGGTGGAAACCCAGCGGCTCAAGCCTTATCTGTCCAGCATGCAGCGTCTCAAGCGTATCCAAAGCCAGAGCGTGCGCGCCCTGGACACCCTGGATGGCCAGCTCAAGACCCTGGACCTGAACCCCGAAGCCCAGGAAGCCCTGGCCGACACTCGCCGCCTGCTGAGCGAAGCCCAGGCCCTGCTGGCGGAAAAAACCGCCGAGCTGGATGAGTTCGGCTGGCAGGCCGGGCAGCGCGCCCAGGTGCTCTACGACACTGCACTGGCCTGTCGCATGCGCCCGTTTGCCGACGTGCTGGCGGGCCAGGTGCGTATGGTCCGCGACCTCGGCCGCAGCCTGGGCAAGCAAGTGCGCCTGGAGATCGAGGGTGAAAAGACCCAGGTCGACCGCGACGTACTGGAAAAGCTCGAAGCGCCGCTGACCCATTTATTGCGCAACGCCGTCGACCACGGCATCGAAATGCCCGAGCAACGCCTGCTGGCGGGCAAGCCGGCGGAAGGCTTGATCCGCCTGCGCGCCTCGCACCAGGCCGGGTTGCTGGTGCTTGAACTGAGCGACGACGGTGCCGGTGTCGACCTGGAGCGTTTGCGCGGCACCATCGTCGATCGGCATTTGTCGCCGCTGGAAACCGCCCTGCGCCTGAGCGAAGAGGAATTGCTGACGTTCCTGTTCCTGCCGGGGTTCAGCCTGCGCGACAAGGTCACCGAAGTGTCCGGGCGTGGCGTCGGCCTCGATGCGGTGCAGCACATGGTGCGCCAACTGCGCGGTGCGGTGGAGCTGGAGCAAACGGCGGGGCAGGGCAGTCGTTTCCATCTTGAGGTACCGCTGACCCTGTCGGTGGTGCGCAGCCTGGTGGTGGAAGTCGGCGAAGAAGCCTATGCATTCCCGCTGGCGCATATCGAACGCATGTGCGACCTGGCGCCCGAGGACATCGTGCAACTGGAAGGCCGCCAGCACTTCTGGCACGAGGGCCGCCATGTCGGCCTGGTCGCCGCCAGCCAGCTGTTGCAACGCCCTGCGGGGCAGAATCCGGCGGATACGTTGAAGGTCGTGGTGATCCGCGAGCGCGATGCGGTGTACGGGATTGCCGTGGAGCGCTTTATCGGCGAACGCACCCTGGTGGTGTTGCCGCTGGATGATCGCCTGGGCAAGGTCCAGGATATTTCCGCCGGCGCCTTGCTCGATGATGGCTCGGTGGTGCTGATCGTCGATGTCGAAGACATGCTGCGCTCGGTGGACAAGTTGCTCAATACCGGCCGCCTGGAGCGTATCGCCCGGCGCAGCCAGCAGGCCACCGAAGCGCCGCGCAAGCGTGTACTGGTGGTGGACGACTCGCTCACCGTGCGTGAGCTGCAACGCAAATTGCTGTTGAACCGTGGGTATGAAGTCGCCGTGGCGGTGGATGGCATGGATGGTTGGAATGCCCTGCGTTCGGAAGATTTCGACCTGTTGATCACTGATATTGATATGCCTCGCATGGACGGTATTGAATTGGTCACATTGTTGCGTCGTGATAGTCGCCTGCAATCGCTGCCGGTGATGGTGGTGTCGTACAAGGATCGCGAGGAAGACCGACGGCGTGGCCTCGATGCCGGCGCCGACTATTATTTGGCCAAGGCCAGTTTCCATGACGACGCCCTGCTCGACGCCGTAGTCGAGCTGATTGGAGGGGCGCGGGCATGAGGATTGGGATCGTCAATGACATGCCCCTGGCCGTGGAGGCCTTGCGCCGTGCCCTGAGTTTCGAGCCTGCGCATCAGGTGGTGTGGGTGGCCAGCAATGGCCTGGAAGCGGTGCAGCGCTGCGCTGAAGTGACCCCGGACCTGATCCTGATGGACCTGATCATGCCGGTGA
The DNA here is from genome assembly GCF_057835125.1 of Pseudomonas sp. GL_117. Lineage (NCBI taxonomy): Bacteria > Pseudomonadati > Pseudomonadota > Gammaproteobacteria > Pseudomonadales > Pseudomonadaceae > Pseudomonas > Pseudomonas sp. GL_117. The sequence goes on from NZ_CM174418.1 coordinate 1,482,257, forward strand.
TGGACGGCGTGGAGGCGACGCGCCAGATCATGGCCGAGACCCCATGCGCCATCGTGATCGTCACCGTGGACCGCCAGGCCAACGTCAGCCGCGTGTTCGAAGCCATGGGCCATGGCGCCCTGGATGTGGTCGATACGCCGGCGCTCGGCGTGGGCAATCCCAAGGACGCGGCGGCGCCGTTGCTGCGCAAGATCCTCAATATCGGCTGGCTGATCGGCCAGCGCGGCAGCCGCGTGCGCGCCGAGACCGCAGCCCCGCGCAGCCCCGGCAAACGCGAGAGCCTGGTGGCGATTGGTTCGTCAGCGGGTGGGCCGGCTGCCCTGGAAATCCTGCTCAAGGGCTTGCCCCGGGACTTTTCCGCGGCCATCGTACTGGTGCAGCATGTGGACCAGGTGTTCGCCGCCGGCATGGCCGAATGGTTGAGCAGCGCCTCGGGCCTGCCGGTGCGCCTGGCCCGCGAAGGCGAGCCGCCACAAAGTGGCGTGGTGTTGCTGGCCGGCACCAACCACCATATCCGCCTGTTGAAAAACGGCACCCTGGCCTACACCGCCGAGCCGGTGAACGAGATTTACCGGCCTTCCATCGATGTGTTCTTCGAGAGCGTTGCCAGCCACTGGAACGGCGACGCGGTCGGTGTATTGCTGACCGGCATGGGCCGCGACGGTGCCCAGGGTCTCAAACTCATGCGTGAACAAGGATATTTGACCATCGCCCAGGATCAGCAGAGCTGTGCGGTGTATGGCATGCCCAAAGCGGCGGCGGCGATTGATGCTGCTGTTGAAATTCGCCCACTGGATAGAATTGCGCCCCGACTGCTGGAGGTCTTTGCAAAGTGAACATGACCTCTCGCGGTGCTGGCTTGCAGGCCGTAATTCAGGTGATTGCACATGAATGATTTACAGATCGACGACATCAAGACCGACGAAAACGCCGCCATGGTGTTGCTGGTCGACGACCAGGCCATGATCGGCGAAGCCGTACGGCGTGGGCTGGCCCACGAAGAAAACATCGACTTCCATTTTTGCGCCGACCCGCACCAGGCCATCGCCCAGGCGATCCGCATCAAGCCGACGGTGATCCTGCAAGACCTGGTCATGCCCGGTCTCGACGGGCTGACGTTGGTGCGCGACTACCGCAACCACCCGGCCACGGCGAACATCCCGATCATCGTGCTTTCGACCAAGGAAGACCCGCTGATCAAGAGCGCGGCGTTCTCGGCCGGGGCCAACGACTATCTGGTCAAGTTGCCGGACAACATCGAGCTGGTGGCGCGTATCCGCTATCACTCGCGCTCCTACATGACCCTGCTGCAGCGTGATGCGGCGTATCGCGCACTGCGGGTCAGCCAGCAGCAGTTGCTCGACACCAACCTGGTGCTGCAACGGTTGATGAACTCCGATGGCCTCACCGGGCTGTCCAACCGTCGCCACTTCGACGAATACCTGGAGCTGGAATGGCGCCGCGCCATGCGTGACCAGACCCAGTTGTCGTTGCTGATGATCGATGTGGACTTCTTCAAGACCTACAACGACAGCTTTGGCCACGTCGAAGGCGATGAAGCCCTGCGCAAAGTCGCCGCGACCATCCGCGATGCCAGCAGTCGTCCTTCGGACCTGCCGGCGCGTTATGGCGGCGAAGAGTTCGCGCTGGTGCTGCCGAACACCTCGCCGGGTGGCGCACGCCTGGTGGCCGAGAAGCTGCGCATGGCGGTTGCGGCGCTGAAGATCCCGCACATTGCGCCGACGGAAGGTGCGAGCCTGACCGTCAGTATTGGCCTGTCCACCGTTACGCCGCAGCAGGGCGGTGATTGCCGGCAGTTGATATTGGCGGCGGACAAGGGGTTGTATACGGCCAAGCATAATGGGCGCAATCAGGTGGGGATCGAGTAGGGCTGGGGTTCGCTGGGTACATATCCGTTTCTTCGGTAACGGCTGCTTATGGTTCCGCTCTTACAGCGGGTCACTTTTGGAGGGACCCAAAAGTAACCAAACGGCCAGCGTGTTTGACGGGGCGACCCAAGATCAAAAGTCAGAGCGCGGCGGCCTTGGAGCCGACCGGCATGGGCGGGTTGAACGGGGTCAAAACTGTGGGAGCGGGCTTGCTCGCGAATGCGGTGGATCAGTCAATGAATGAGTTGACTGACACACCGCATTCGCGAGCAAGCCCGCTCCCACATTTGGATCTCCATGTATTCAGATGGAACTGTAGTTTGCTCTGGCTCTGGCTCTGGCTTTTGATCTTGGGCGGCCCCCCAAATCCATGGCGGATTACGGGCACACCGAGCCCAAGCGAGGTGCCGAGTGTTGGGGCAAGAGCCTTTTGCTTACTTTTGGGCTCTTTCCAAAAGTGAGTCGCTGTAAGAGCGAAACCCTAAGTGGCCGTTACCGCAGCAACGGATATGCCCACCAACCCCGAGCCTTTTCGCCAAGCGGGCTGCCGCTGCCCCCCATTTCCCGTTATACTCGCCGGCTTTCAAAAGTTCGCCAACGAGTGCTGCCCGCCATGGAAATCAACCCGATCCTTAACACCATCAAGGACCTGTCCGAGCGCTCCGAAACTATTCGGGGGTATCTTTGACTACGATCAAAAGCATGAGCGTCTGACCGAAGTCAATCGCGAGCTTGAAGATCCTGCTGTCTGGAACAAACCTGAATACGCCCAGGAACTGGGCCGCGAGCGCGCTGCGCTGGCGCAGATCGTCGACACCCTCGACGAACTGAACACCGGTCTGGCCGATTGCCGTGACCTGCTGGACATGGCCGTCGAGGAAAACGACGAAGGCGCAGTGGGCGATGTCATCGCCGAGCTGGCCCGTCTCGAGGAAAACCTCGCCAAACTCGAATTCCGCCGCATGTTCAGCCATGAAATGGACCCCAACAACGCCTACCTGGACATCCAGGCCGGCTCCGGTGGTACCGAGGCCCAGGACTGGGCCAATATCCTGCTGCGCATGTACCTGCGCTGGGCCGACAAGCGCGGTTTCGACGCGACCATCATGGAACTGTCCGCCGGTGAAGTCGCCGGTATCAAGGGCGCGACCGTGCATATCAAGGGTGAATACGCCTTTGGCTGGTTGCGCACCGAGATCGGCGTGCACCGCCTGGTACGCAAGAGCCCGTTCGACTCCGGCAACCGTCGCCACACCTCGTTCTGCGCGGTGTTCGTCTCGCCAGAGATCGACGACAAGGTCGAAATCGAGATCAACCCGGCCGACTTGCGCATCGACACCTACCGTTCCTCCGGTGCCGGTGGCCAGCACGTAAACACCACCGACTCGGCCGTACGTATCACCCACGTACCGACCAACACCGTGGTCAGCTGCCAGAACGAACGTTCCCAGCACGCCAACAAAGACACCGCCATGAAAATGCTGCGGGCCAAGTTGTACGAGCAGGAAATGCAGAAGCGCAATGCCGCCTCGCAAGCGCTGGAAGACACCAAGTCGGACATCGGCTGGGGTCACCAGATCCGCTCCTATGTGCTTGATGCATCGCGGATCAAGGATTTGCGCACTAACATCGAACGCAGTGACTGCGACAAGGTGCTCGACGGCGACATCGACGAATACCTGGAAGCCAGCCTGAAATCAGGCCTGTAACACATGCAATGCGGGATTGCCTGACACCCCTCGATCCCTGTGGGAGCGGGCTTGCCCGCGATCCCCAGCCGCAGGCTGGGGCAACGAACCTGATGGAATATTTAAAGACATGAGCGACCAACAACTCGACCCGCAAGCCCTGCAACAGGAAGAAAACTCCCTGATCGCCCTGCGCAAGGAAAAGCTTGCTGCCGAGCGCGCCAAGGGCAATGCCTTCCCGAACGACTTCCGTCGCGAACACTACTGCGAAGAACTGCAGAAGAAATACGCGGACATGACCAAGGAAGAACTGGCAGAAGCTGCAATCCCGGTCAAGGTTGCCGGTCGCATCATGCTCAACCGTGGCTCGTTCATGGTGATCCAGGACATGACCGGTCGCATCCAGGTCTACGTCAACCGCAAGACCCTGTCGGAAGAAACCCTGGCCGCGGTGAAAACCTGGGACATGGGCGACATCATTGCCGCCGTCGGCACCCTGGCCCGCTCCGGCAAGGGCGACCTGTACGTCGAAATGACCGAAGTACGCCTGCTGACCAAGTCCCTGCGCCCGCTGCCGGACAAGCACCACGGCCTGACCGACACCGAGCAGCGCTACCGTCAGCGCTACGTTGACCTGATCGTCAACGAAGACGTGCGCCACACTTTCCGCGTACGTTCGCAAGTCATCGCGCACATCCGCAGCTTCCTGATGCAGCGTGACTTCCTCGAAGTTGAAACCCCGATGCTGCAAACCATCCCCGGTGGTGCCGCAGCCAAGCCGTTCGAGACCCACCACAACGCGCTGGACATGGAAATGTTCCTGCGTATCGCCCCCGAGCTGTACCTCAAGCGCCTGGTGGTTGGCGGGTTTGAAAAGGTGTTCGAGATCAACCGCAACTTCCGTAACGAAGGCGTTTCGACCCGTCACAACCCAGAATTCACCATGTTGGAGTTCTACCAGGCCTACGCCGACTACGAAGACAACATGGACCTGACCGAAGAGCTGTTCCGCGAGCTGGCACAGCTGGTCCTGGGCAGCACCGACGTGCCGTACGGCGACAAGGTGTTCCACTTCGGCGAGCCGTTCGTGCGTCTGTCGGTGTTCGATTCGATCCTCAAGTACAACCCTGAGTTGACCGCTGACGACCTGAACGACATCGACAAGGCCCGCGCCATCGCCAAGAAAGCCGGCGCCAAGGTGCTGGGCTTCGAAGGCCTGGGCAAACTGCAGGTGATGATTTTCGAAGAACTGGTGGAGCACAAGCTGGAACAGCCGCACTTCATTACCCAGTACCCGTTCGAAGTGTCGCCGCTGGCCCGTCGCAACGATGACAACCCGAACGTCACCGACCGTTTCGAACTGTTCATCGGTGGCCGCGAAATCGCCAACGCCTACTCCGAGTTGAACGACGCGGAAGACCAGGCCGAGCGTTTCATGGCCCAGGTGGCCGACAAGGACGCCGGTGACGACGAAGCCATGCACTACGACGCCGACTTCGTCCGCGCCCTGGAATACGGCATGCCGCCGACCGCAGGTGAAGGTATCGGTATCGACCGCCTGGTGATGCTGTTGACCAACTCACCGTCGATCCGTGATGTGATCTTGTTCCCGCACATGCGGCCACAAGCGTAAGCGTAGTGAAATCCGAAGCCGCCTTTTATAAGGCGGCTTTTTTATGCGGCGTATTTAAGCGTCAAGCAAACAGCGCCAGGTTTTGATCTATTCAAGGATGTGTTTGGGTGAACCGCGTAACCGCTCAAGAAAGCGCCGCCGGCATTGCTGCCGCTGTGGTGGAAAGCGTCCAGTATCAGGGCCGCAAGGCCAGCCGCCGGGGCAGTGAGCAGCGCCGGCAAGATATTCTCGATGCGGCCATGCGCATCGTCGTGCGTGATGGCGTTCGCGCCGTTCGCCATCGGGCAGTGGCGGCGGAGGCGGGGGTGCCATTGTCGGCCACCACCTATTACTTCAAGGACATCGATGATCTGCTCACCGATACCTTTGCTCAGTACGTCGAACGCAGCGCCGAGTTCATGGGCAAGCTGTGGGTGCGCAACGAGGGCCTGCTGCGGGAAATGGTCGCTTATGGCGATGGCAGCCCGCAGTCGCGTTCGCAGCTGGCCGACGACATTGCGCGGCTGACCGCCGATTACGTGATGCGTCAGCTGACCAACCGGCGCGAACACCTGATGGCCGAGCAGGCCTTTCGCCAGGAGGCGCTGTTGAACCCGCGCCTGGCCGAACTGGTGCGTTCCCACCAGCAGATCCTGTTGCAGGGCACCGAGCAGTTTTTCCGGGTACTGGGTTCGCGCGAGCCACAACAGGATGCCAAGGTGTTGACGGCTATAATCGGTCGGATGGAGTATCAGGGCCTGCTGGGCAGCCCCGAACCGCTGACCGCTGAGGAGATGCTTGAGATCCTCAAGCGCTACATGCATTTGGTGTTGGCTTCGGTCTGACGTAGGCTGCTGACACGCGGGGCCGCGCGCGGGCACATAACGTTTAAAGAGGAAGCATCAGGTGGACGATTACCAGCAGACGATACGCACCTTGTCTGATCGCATTGTGCTGGCACAAACACCGATTCGCGTCCTCGACGCTGTGAAGTGGGACGACAACATTCGCCAGGGATTCCTCAAGGCCAAGGGCAAGGAAATGCCTGCCGTGAGCCGCGACTATTACCAGAACCGACCGTTGTCGTTCGACTCCAGTGCGGTCAAGCTGGAATTCCAGAACATCGAGCGCGACATCACCCGTCGCCTCGGCCAGTTCAGCCCGGTGGGGCAGATCATGCGCCGCATGTGCAAGGAATACCGCATGGTGGTGCGCATGCTCGAAGCGCGTGGCACCGAGGATTTCGGCCTGATTTCCCAGGAGCTCTACGGCGCCGCTTCCGATGCCTTCCACGCCGGCGACCCGACCCTGGCGGACCTGGGCCTGATGCTTTCCGATTACCTGAACAATATCGACGGCCGTGGCGACTTGAAGGATGAGGCCAAGACCCTCACCGCCAAGGACGCCGTGGCCCTGCTGCAAACCCGCCTGAACAAGGTGTTTGGCGAGGCCGAAGAAACCATCCGCGTGTTCGAGTCCGACGGCATCGTCGCCGATGCCGCCGCCGGCGCCGACTACATCAAGATCCGCGCCGACGCTATGTTCAACGACCGCGACGTGCGTGCCCTGGAGGTGCATGAAGGCCTGGTGCACGTGGGCACCACCCTCAACGGCCAGAACCAGCCGATCTGCACCTTCCTGTCCAAGGGCCCGCCGTCCTCCACCGTGACCCAGGAAGGCCTGGCAATCCTGATGGAGATCATCACCTTTGCCTCCTACCCAAGCCGCCTGCGCAAACTGACCAACCGCACCCGCGCCATCCACATGGTGGAGGAGGGCGCCGACTTCTTGCAGGTATTCGAGTTCTTCCGTGAGCAGGGCTTTGAAATGGCCGAAAGCTACGGCAACGCCAGTCGCGTCTTCCGTGGCTCGGTGCCGACGGGGCTGCCGTTTACCAAGGATTTGTCCTACCTCAAGGGCTTTATCATGGTCTACAACTACATCCAGCTGGCTGTGCGTAAAGGCAAGCTGGAGCAAGTGCCGCTGTTGTTCTGCGGCAAGACCACCCTGGAAGACATGCGCACCTTGCGCCAACTGGTGGATGAAGGCCTGGTGGTGCCGCCCAAATACCTGCCCGAGCAGTTTCGCGACATGAATGCGCTGGCGGCATGGATGTGCTTCTCCAACTTCCTCAATCACCTGAGCCTGGATCGGATCGAGGCGGATTACTCCAACATCCTCTGACGAAACCGGATCTCAATGTGGTAGAGAGCTTGTGTGGGAGCGGGCTTGCTCGCGAAGGCGGTGTGTCAGATACGAATGAGTTGGCTGACAATCCGTCTTCGCGAGCAAGCCTGCTCCCACAGAACCCCGCTCCCACTGTTGAGTCACTGTGAGTCTGAAAATCGAATAATAGCGAGGCTTCAACGGATGAGAATCCTCGGCATTCTATGCCTGCTACTGACCTTGAACGGTTGCAGCTCCCTGCTGTTCTACCCCGAGCCCGGCCTGCCGTTCACCCCGGAAAAAGCCCACCTGGCCTACCGTGACGTGACCCTCACCACCGCCGATGGGGTGAAACTCCACGCCTGGTGGCTGCCGGCCAAGCCTGGTGTGCCGCTCAAGGGCACCGTACTGCACCTGCACGGCAACGGCGGCAACCTGGCCTGGCACCTCGGTGGCAGTTGGTGGTTGCCGGAACAGGGCTATCAGGTACTGCTCCTGGACTATCGCGGTTATGGCCTGTCCGAAGGCAAACCATCGCTGCCGGCGGTCTACCAGGACCTCGACGCGGCGTTCAGCTGGATCGACACCGCCGCCGAAACCCAGCACCAACCGTTGATCGTCCTCGGTCAGAGTCTCGGCGGTGCGCTGGCGGTGCATTACCTGGCGGGCCATCCGCAGCGTCAGGCGCAGCTCAAGGCGCTGGTGCTGGACGGAGTGCCCGCCAGTTATCGTGATGTAGGACAATTCGCGCTGAGCACCTCCTGGTTAACATGGCCGTTGCAAGTGCCCTTGTCCTGGCTGGTGCCGGACCGCGACAGTGCCATCCATGACATGCCCAGGCTGACCGGCGTGCCGAAGCTGCTGTTCCACAGCCTGGACGACCCGATCGTGCCCCTGGCCAATGGCATCCGCCTGTATCAGGCGGCGCCGCCACCGAGAGTGCTGCAGTTGACCCGTGGCGGCCATGTGCAGACTTTTGCCGACAAGACCTGGCAGACCGTGATGCTGCGTTATCTGGATGACCCGCAGCACTTCAACGGCCTACGCCGCCTTGGCGAAATTCCGAACTATCCGACTCCCAAAGTTGATTCATCAGAGAGCCCGCAATGAGCGAAGAACGCAACATGATCCCGCTGATCCTCACCGGCATCGGCACCATTATCGGCACCGTTGGCTGCCTGTGGTTCTACGGTTATCTGCATTTCGCCAAGCCGGAAGATGCACTGCTGCTCAGCGACTTCACCATGCTCAAGACCGTGCCTGGCGAGGATTACAAGATATCACTGACCCCGGCGGCACAAGTGGCGCAGTGCGTCGATGGCGTGTTGGTGATGTTTGATACCGAACAGAAAGGTCTCAGCGGTGTGTTGGTGAACAACAAGAAGCAGGCAGTGCGTTGCATGGGGCAGGAAACGCCGCAGTTGCAGCAATAACCCACTTGCGTGGAACCCTATTTCTTACAGCGCCACAGATGGGGGTGCCGTCAAATTTAGGCACAATCTAACCCATTGTGAATGTATGGAGTGAGAAGATGGTTTCAGGTTTTTATGGCGGTTTCGTTAATCCGTTGGACTGGTCCCAGCTGGCACCTAACGCAGGGAGTGCGCAGCCGCCATCGGACGCCGACATTAAGAAGAGGATGTCGTCGGCTGAGGATAGGATGAGTAAAGAACTGTTCGGTAACGGAGACTATCGGAAATATAAGCCATTCGGTGAAGGCTTCATGATCAACTATTAAGTAGGTCATAAAAAACCCCGCACGAACAGGCGGGGTTTTTTTCGACCGTCGATCAGTTAGCGACGGAAGACCGTGGCTTGACCGGCTGGTTGTCGTTGGAAATAGTCACTTCAACGCGACGGTTCATGGCACGGCCCGACACGCTGCCGTTATCGGCTACCGGGTATTCCTTGCCGTAACCCTGGGTCACGATGCGCGAAATATCCACGCCTTGCTGTGCCAGCGCGCGCTGTACCGAAGCCGCACGGCGCTCGGACAGGCTCTGGTTGTACGAATCGGACCCGGTGCTATCGGTATAGCCTTCGACGATCACTTTACGGTCCGGGTTGTCGCGCAGGAACTGCGCCAGCTTGGTGATGTTGACCAGGCCGCTGGATTTGAGGTCGGACTTGTTGGTGGCGAACAGCACGTCACCAAAGGTCACCAGCGTACCGCGCTCGGTCTGCTTGGCGTTCAGGCTGTCTTGCAGTTGCTTGATCTGCGCGTCGCGGGCCTCAAGCAGGGCGCGGGCACGTTCGTCACCGGCGTTTTTCAGCTTGGCTTCGGACTCGCGCAGCACGATGGTGTCCTTGGCCACTTCAACACGCTGGTTGGTCAGGTAGGCCAGTTGGTCGACTTTCTTCTGGTCTTCCTTGTCACGGTAGGCTTTGTCAGCCTTGTCCAGCCATTCGCTGGCGTCCTTGGTTTCCAGTGCCGCCAAAAGCGCACCTGCAATACCGTGACGTCACCCTCACCACCGCCGACGGTGTAAGGCTGCACGCCTGGTGGTTGCCGGCCAAGGCCGGCGTGCCGCTCAAGGGCACGGTGCTGCACTTGCACGGCAACGGCGGCAACCTGGCCTGGCACCTCGGTGGCAGTTGGTGGTTGCCGGAACAGGGCTACCAGGTGCTGCTCCTGGACTATCGCGGTTATGGCCTGTCCGAAGGCAAACCATCGCTGCCGGCGGTCTACCAGGACCTCGACGCGGCGTTCAGCTGGATCGACACCGCCGCCGAAACCCAGCACCAACCGTTGATCGTCCTCGGTCAGAGTCTCGGCGGTGCGCTGGCGGTGCATTACCTGGCGGGCCATCCGCAGCGTCAGGCGCAGCTCAAGGCGCTGGTGCTGGACGGAGTGCCCGCCAGTTATCGTGACGTAGGGCAATTCGCCTTGAGCACCTCCTGGTTAACATGGCCGTTCCAAGTGCCCCTGTCTTGGCTGGTGCCGGACACCGACAGCGCAATATATGTCATGCCGAAACTGACGGGCGTGCCGAAGCTGCTGTTCCACAGCCTGGACGACCCGATCGTGCCCCTGGCCAATGGCATCCGCCTGTATCAGGCGGCGCCGCCACCGAGAGTGCTGCAGTTGACCCGTGGCGGTCATGTGCAGACTTTTGCCGACAAGACCTGGCAGACCGTGATGCTGCGTTATCTGGATGACCCGCAGCACTTCAACGGCCTACGCCGCCTTGGCGAAATTCCGAACTATCCGACTCCCAAAGTTGATTCATCAGAGAGCCCGCAATGAGCGAAGAACGCAACATGATCCCGCTGATCCTCACCGGCATCGGCACCATTATCGGCACCGTTGGCTGCCTGTGGTTCTACGGTTATCTGCATTTCGCCAAGCCGGAAGATGCACTGCTGCTCAGCGACTTCACCATGCTCAAGACCGTGCCTGGCGAGGATTACAAGATATCACTGACCCCGGCGGCACAAGTGGCGCAGTGCGTCGATGGCGTGCTGGTGATGTTTGATACCGAACAGAAAGGTCTCAGCGGTGTGTTGGTGAACAACAAGAAACAGGCAGTGCGCTGCATGGGGCAGGAAACGCCGCAGTTGCAGCAATAACCCACTTGCGTGGAACCATATTTCTTACAGCGCCACAGATGGGGGTGCCGTCAAATTTAGGCACAATCTAACCCATTGTGAATGTATGGAGTGAGAAGATGGTTTCAGGTATTTATGGCGGTTTCGCCAGCCCGTCGGACTGGTCCCAGCTGGCACCTAACGCAGGGAGGGCGCAGCCGCCATCGGACGCCGACATTAGGAAGAGGATGTCGTCGGCTGAGGATAGGATGAGTAGAGAACTGTTCGGTAACGGTAACGGAGACTATCAGAAGGACCTTGCTAGGGTTGACCCAGAATCTCGGAAAGCCATTGGTGGCTATGTGCCATTAAGTGAAGGCGGCATGATCAACTATTAAGTAGGTCATAAAAAACCCCGCACGAACAGGCGGGGTTTTTTATGACCGTCGATCAGTTAGCGACGGAAGACCGTGGCTTGACCGGCTGGTTGTCGTTGGAAATAGTCACTTCAACGCGACGGTTCATGGCACGGCCCGACACGCTGCCGTTATCGGCTACCGGGTATTCCTTGCCGTAACCCTGGGTCACGATGCGCGAAATATCCACGCCTTGCTGTGCCAGCGCGCGCTGTACCGAAGCCGCACGGCGCTCGGACAGGCTCTGGTTGTACGAATCGGACCCGGTGCTATCGGTATAGCCTTCGACGATCACTTTACGGTCCGGGTTGTCGCGCAGGAACTGCGCCAGCTTGGTGATGTTGACCAGGCCGCTGGATTTGAGGTCGGACTTGTTGGTGGCGAACAGCACGTCACCAAAGGTCACCAGCGTACCGCGCTCGGTCTGCTTGGCGTTCAGGCTGTCTTGCAGTTGCTTGATCTGCGCGTCGCGGGCCTCAAGCAGGGCGCGGGCACGTTCGTCACCGGCGTTTTTCAGCTTGGCTTCGGACTCGCGCAGCACGATGGTGTCCTTGGCCACTTCAACACGTTGGTTGGTCAGGTAGGCCAGTTGGTCGACTTTCTTCTGGTCTTCCTTGTCACGGTAGGCTTTGTCAGCCTTGTCCAGCCATTCGCTGGCGTCCTTGGTTTCCAGTGCCGCCAGCTTGGTGGCTTGCGGGTTGGTTTGCAGGGCCGAGAAGTTGGTCCGTGCGTTTTCCAGGTTCGCGTTCGGCGGGGTGGAGCAGGCCGCCAGGGCAACGCTCATCGCCAGCAGGGCAGGGATCATCAATTGTTTACGCATAGTCGTGTCGTCCTTTCAATTCGATATCGGGTGCAGTGCAATCGGGGGCGGCGGCTTATTGCTGTTTGATCACAGCCGGGCGCATGCCTTCCTGACGCAGCTCCTGAACAGCTTTCTGGGAATCCTTCACAGCCTGTTCAGCCTTGGCCGCCTGGGATTTGCGCTCAGCCACGCGAGCGTCCCATTCAGCTTGTTCGGCCAGGCGACGGGCCTCTTCGTAGTTCTTGTCGTGCATGGCGATTTCGGCTTGCTTGAGCTTGTCCTGGGCCGACTTCATTTCCACGGCCGCATACTCGGTGCCGCCAGCGCTGACTGCACTGTTCACCGCAGACTGGGTCACCGCGTATTGCTCGGTTGGCGGGTTGCCGGCGCAGCCCGCCAGGACGAAGCTGGTGCCGATTGCCAGCGCGGCCAATTTGAGCCCGCGCAGGTGGTTAAACGAGGATTTGGCAGTGCTGGTCTTCATCGTCTTCAACTCCATTGGATAACTCCTGAAAAACTTAAAATCCATCTTGTAAGGTCGATTGCGGGCCCGGCGGATAAGGCACATGACGCCTGTTGAAACGACCGTTCCAAATGATGGCTTACTGGGTGTGACCGAAGGCTTTTTTGAATAGTTCAGAGAAGATGGCGATTTGCCTAAAAAAATATCTGACTGATCGGTCAGCACAAAAAATTGGAACTTCTGCGTTGCGCAGTGGTACGCCGGGCCTGTTCAAGGCCCGGAATACAAGGGGTTTGAAGGGATGTATCAGTGTGTCGGTTCGTCGGCGGCGGCCGACAAGTCATGCAGATAGCGTCGCGACAAGGTCAGGAAACGCGGGGTGGGGCCGACATCTTCATACAGCGGGTCGCCCTCTTCATCGGTGGCAATCACCTGCTGGCCCTTGATGTAGGGGAAGCTGGCTTCCAGCTCTTCCAGGGCGGCGCCGATCAACTCGGCGAGCAGTTCTTCAGGCTGGCGCTTGGGGTACATCTCGGCAATGGCCGCCAGCCGGGCGGCGGCTTCCAGATCCAAATGGACGGCGTACGCGTTCTTGGTCAAGCGACCCTTGGCGTTCTCTTCCCAATGCTGGGCCAATTCTCGAATTTTCATGGCAACCTCAATAAAGCCCGGGATGGCGGGCGGTGATGAGTGACCAGGCGCCCGCGTGGGTAAACACAGGCGCCTTAGTCTTCAGACTAGCTGCATCGCGCAAGGTTTAAAGTCTTGTCATAAATGAATGCTGGCGGCACTCTGCAAGACCTGCGCGTCCCGGATTTCTGGCTGGAGATTGGCTGATGAGTGATATCGATGCACGCTTGCGTGAGGATGTTCACCTGCTCGGTGAACTGTTGGGCAACACCATTCGAGAGCAGTACGGCGATGCTTTTCTCGACAAGATCGAGCAGATCCGCAAAGGCGCCAAGGCCGATCGACGTGGCGCTGGCGATGAGTTGAGCAGCAGCCTCAACCAGTTGCAGGAAGACGAACTGTTGCCGGTGGCCCGTGCCTTCAACCAGTTCCTCAACCTCGCCAACATCGCCGAGCAATACCAACTGATTCATCGGCGCGATGAGTCGCAGCCGGCGCCGTTCGAATCCCGCGTGTTGCCTGAACTGCTTGCGCGCCTGCAAAGCGAAGGCCACAGCAATGAATCCCTGGCCCGCCAGCTGGCGCGGTTGGAGATCGAGTTGGTCCTCACCGCCCACCCCACCGAAGTGGCGCGCCGCACCCTGATCCAGAAATACGATGCGATTGCCGCGCAACTGGCGCTGCAGGATCACCGTGATCTCACCACCGCCGAGCGCACGCAGATCCGCGAGCGCCTGCAACGGTTGATCGCCGAGGCCTGGCACACCGAAGAGATCCGCCGTGTCCGGCCAACCCCGGTCGACGAAGCCAAATGGGGCTTTGCGGTGATCGAGCATTCGCTGTGGCACGCCATCCCCAATTATTTGCGCAAGGCCGACCAGGCCCTGCACGCCGCCACTGGCCTGCGTTTGCCGCTGGAAGCTGCGCCAATCCGCTTTGCTTCGTGGATGGGCGGCGACCGTGACGGCAACCCGAACGTCACCGCGCCGGTGACCCGCGAAGTGTTGCTGCTGGCACGCTGGATGGCGGCGGATTTGTACTTGCGCGATATCGACCATCTGGCCTCGGAGCTGTCGATGCAACAAGCCAGCCCGGCGTTGCAGACCAAGGTGGGTGACAGTGTCGAGCCCTATCGTGCGCTGCTTAAACAACTGCGCGAACGTCTGCGCGCGACCCGGCAATGGGCCCACGCATCATTGACCGCCGCCGCCCCGGCCCCGGTCGAGGTACTGCAATACAACCGCGACCTGCTCGACCCGCTGGAACTGTGCTATCAGTCGCTGCACGAATGCGGCATGGGCGTGATCGCCGATGGGCCGCTGCTCGATTGCCTGCGCCGTGCGGTGACCTTCGGTTTGTTCCTGGTGCGTCTGGATGTGCGCCAGGATTCCAGTCGGCATTCGTCAGCCTTGACCGAAATCACCGACTACCTTGGCTTGGGCCGCTATGAAGAGTGGGATGAAGACGCGCGCATCAACTTCCTGAGCAAGGAACTGAGCAACCGTCGGCCACTGTTGCCGGGCTATTTCAAGCCATCGGCGGACACCGCTGAGGTCTTGAATACCTGTAAGGAAATTGCCGCCGCGCCTGCTGCTTCGTTGGGCTCGTATGTCATCTCCATGGCCGGAGCTGCGTCGGACGTGCTCGCCGTGCAACTGTTGCTCAAAGAATCGGGCGTGCAGCGGCCGATGCGTGTGGTGCCTCTGTTCGAAACCCTGGCTGACCTGGACAACGCCGGCCCGGTGATCGAGCGGCTGTTGCTGCTGCCCGGCTATCGTGCGCGGTTGCAAGGCCCGCAGGAAGTGATGATCGGCTACTCGGACTCGGCCAAGGATGCCGGCACCACCGCCGCCGCCTGGGCGCAGTACCGTGCCCAGGAACGCCTGGTCGACATCTGCCGCGAGCAGCAGGTGGAATTGCTGTTGTTCCACGGTCGCGGTGGCACCGTTGGACGGGGTGGTGGCCCGGCGCATGCGGCGATCCTGTCGCAGCCGCCGGGGTCGGTGGCGGGGCGCTTCCGTACTACCGAGCAAGGCGAGATGATCCGCTTCAAGTTCGGCCTGCCAGACATCGCCGAGCAAAACCTCAACCTCTACCTCGCCGCCGTGTTGGAAGCCACGCTGTTGCCGCCACCACCGCCGGAACCGGCGTGGCGCCATTTGATGGACGAATTGGCGGCAGACGGTGTCAGCGCATACCGCGCCGTGGTGCGGGAAAATCCGCAATTTGTCGAGTACTTCCGCCAGTCCACCCCGGAGCAGGAGTTGGGGCGTTTGCCCTTGGGCAGCCGTCCGGCCAAGCGCCGGGCGGGCGGTATCGAAAGCCTGCGCGCGATTCCGTGGATCTTCGGCTGGACCCAGACCCGCCTGATGCTGCCGGCCTGGCTTGGCTGGGAAGCGGCGCTGAGCAAGGCGCTGGAGCGCGGTGAGGGCGAGCTGCTGGGGCAGATGCGTGAGCAGTGGCCATTCTTCCGCACCCGCATCGATATGCTGGAAATGGTGCTGGCCAAGGCCGATGCCGACATTGCGCGACTGTACGATGAGCGTCTGGTGCAGCCTGACCTGCTGCCATTGGGGGCGCACTTACGCGACCTATTGTCGCAGGCATGCAGTGTGGTGCTCGGCCTGACTGGCCAGTCGCAACTGCTGGCCCATAGCCCGGACACCCTGGAGTTCATCCGTCTGCGCAACACCTACCTCGACCCCCTGCACCTGTTGCAGGCCGAGTTGCTGGCGCGCTCGCGTCAACAAGAGGCGGCGCAGGACAGCCCTCTGGAACAGGCGCTGCTGGTGTCCGTGGCCGGTATTGCCGCCGGTTTGCGCAACACCGGCTGAGGTTTTCCAAGCGTTCTCAACGGCTTGCAGATAAACCACGACGGCCGCCCGGAAACGGGCGGTCAGCGTTTATGCGGGCGGGTTGCACTCAGGCACACCCTACCTATGACGCATGCCCTGCGCGGGTTCCTGCGACTTTTGGCGGCTTGTATGGTGACCGCCCGCTGTGTATCTTGATCAGCCTTTGGCCGTTTGGGCGGCCCGAATCCTATTTTTACGCGATTGGCCCCACGCGGCGAATCCGAGCGACATCTCTATAAAAAATTGAGGAGCACATCAATGCGCGTCATTCTGCTGGGAGCTCCCGGGGCCGGTAAAGGTACTCAGGCAAAGTTCATCACTGAAAAATTCGGCATTCCACAAATCTCCACCGGCGACATGCTGCGTGCAGCGGTCAAGGCCGGCACCGAGCTGGGTCTGATCGCCAAGAGCGTGATGGACAGCGGTGGCCTGGTCTCCGATGACTTGATCATCAACCTGGTCAAGGAACGCATCAGCCAGGAAGACTGCAAGAACGGTTTCCTGTTCGACGGCTTCCCACGCACCATTCCCCAGGCTGAAGCCCTGGTGAAGGCTGGCGTTGAGCTGGATGCCGTGGTTGAAATCGCGGTTGAAGATGAAGAGATCGTGCAGCGTATTGCCGGTCGTCGCGTTCACGAAGCCTCGGGCCGCGTGTACCACACCCTGTACAACCCGCCAAAAGTCGAAGGCAAGGACGATGTGACCGGCGAAGAGCTGGTACAGCGTAAGGACGACACCGAAGAAACCGTGCGTCATCGCCTGTCGGTCTACCACTCCCAGACCAAGCCTTTGGTGGATTTCTACCAGAAGCTGTCGGCTGCCCAAGGCAAGCCCAAGTACAGCCACATCCCTGGCGTTGGCTCGGTTGAAGCCATCACCGCCAAGGTGTTGCAAGCACTGAGCTGATCCTTCGTTCAGCTTTGTGTACAACGGCCCGCTTGCGGGCCGTTGTTGTTTATACTGGCGCACTTTTTTTCGACTTGGACACCCACACCGATGAGCACCCTGCTGGCCCTGGACACCGCGACTGAAGCTTGCTCCGTTGCCCTGCTGCACGATGGCAAGGTAACAAGCCACTACGAGGTGATCCCCCGCCTGCATGCGCAGAAGCTGTTGCCGATGATCAAGCAACTGCTCGAAGACGCCGGCACCACCCTGGCGGCGGTCGATGCCATCGCATTTGGCCGCGGGCCAGGTGCGTTTACCGGCGTGCGGATCGCCATCGGCGTGGTGCAGGGCTTGGCGTTTGCCCTGGAGCGGCCGGTGTTGCCGGTGTCCAACCTGGCCGTGCTGGCCCAGCGCGCGTTGCGCGAACACGGCGCGTATCAGGTGGCTGCGGCGATCGACGCGCGCATGGATGAGGTCTATTGGGGTTGCTATCGCGAGACCGCTGGCGAAATGCGCCTGGTCGGCGTGGAAGCCGTGCAGCCGCCGGAATCCTCGGTATTGCCACCAGATGCCAGCGGTGACTGGTTCGGTGCTGGCACCGGTTGGGGTTATGGCGAGCGCATTGGGGTCACGCTGGTGGGGCAGGACGCCGCCATGTTGCCCCACGCCGAAGACCTGCTGACCTTGGCGCGCTTTGTTTTTGAGCGGGGCGAGGCGATTCCCGCCGACCAGGCGGCGCCGGTGTACCTGCGCGATAAGGTTGCGCAGACCAAGGCTGAACGCGGCCTGTAGTAATTGTGGCGAGGGAGCAGGGTCTGCTGCGCAGTCCAGCGGGAGCAAGCTCCCTTGCCACAGTGATGGTGTGGGCCTCGCGGGATTATTTGACGCCAAAAGTGCGGGTATTTTCTGACAAAAAACGCCAATCGTCAGAATTTGCCCGAGGTTTTAAACCTTTTTCAAATTATGTGTTCTAGTTATCACCAGAGCATTTGCGCGCTACGGATTGCGCCACTAAAATGCCATTACTGATAGCGAGTTCGCGCCTATGCGTATTGATGGCTTTTCCTCACCGTCCTATCCAATCAAGCGCAAGCCGCGCAAGGCAAACGCTAGGGTGGACGACTCCGTCGAGGATTCGCCGGACTTCATCGAAGTCCAATCCGATGCGCAAGCCAGCTCCCAAGCCCGTATCAGCGGCCTTCCCGCCCGTCAGCAAGACATGGTCTTCCCGCGCTCCATGAGCAAAAGCGTCGCGACCGCCCTGGCCAGCTACCTGACCACCGCCGGTTTTGTCGAATGGGATATGGAAGTGCTGGGCCTCGACATCCACATCTGATGCGCCTGCCTTACTTCATCGGTTGCCCGTCCTGGAGTGAAAACGCCTGGCGCGAATACCTGTACCCGGCCGACGCACGTTCCAACGATTACCTCGCGCTGTATTCCCACGTCTTCAACGCCGTTGAAGGCAACACCACGTTTTATGCCCGCCCCTCGGCCGCCACGGTGCAGCGCTGGGCCGAGATCATGCCTGCCGATTTTCGCTTCACGGCGAAGTTCCCCGGTGACATCAGCCATGCTGGCGACTTGCGTGAGCAACTGCCGGCGGCGGAAAGTTTTGTCGGCCTGATGAGCCCGCTGGGGGAGCGTGTTTCGCCGCTGTGGCTGCAGTTGTCGGCAGGCTTTGCGCCGCAGCGCCTTGCCGAATTGGTCGGGTTTATCGACGGCCTTGAACGCCCGATGGCCGTTGAAGTGCGCCACCCGGAGTTCTTCGCCAAGGGCGACGCCGAGCGCGCGCTCAACCGTTTGTTGCGCGATCGAGGCGTGGAGCGCATCTGCCTGGACCCGCGTGCGCTGTTCAGTTGCACGTCGACCTCGGCGGCGGTGTTGCATGCCCAGTCGAAGAAACCCAAGGTGCCGCCACGTCCGGCGGCGTTGACCCGGTTTCCCCAAGTGCGTTTCATCGGTCATCCCGAACTGCAAGCCAACGACCCGTTCCTGGTCCCGTGGGTGGAAAAAATCGCCTTCTGGATCGAAGAGGGCCGCACGCCGTACATCTTCCTGCACACCTCGGACAACCGCCTGGCCGCACAACTGGCCCTGCGTTTTCACGAGCAATTGATGGCGCGCCTGCCCGGCCTGCCACCCCTGCCGACCCTGAATCGAGCGCCTGAAGTGGAGCAACTGGGGTTACTCTAGGGCACCTTTTTTCGCCAGGAGCCAGACATGGATGCCCAAGCCCTTCGCGCCGAAACCTTCAAGGCCTTGCACGCGCGTGATCGTGCCTTCGTGATGCCCAACCCATGGGATGCGGGCTCCGCCGTGATGCTCGCCAGCCTGGGCTTTGAAGCCCTGGCCACCACCAGCGCAGGCTATGCGTTCAGCCTCGGACGGCCGGATGCGGAAGGGGCGTTGTCCCTGGACGACACATTGGTCAATGCCACGCTGATTGCCCAAGCCACCCCATTGCCAGTGGCCGCCGACCTCGAAAACGGCTTCAGCGACACCCCTGAAGGCTGCGCCCAGACCATCCTGCGTGCGGCGGCCACGGGCATTGTCGGCGGCTCCATCGAAGACGCCACCGGCATCGCCGCTGAGCCGATCTATGCCTTTGACCTGTCTGTGGCGCGTGTGGAAGCCGCCGTTGCCGCCGCGCGCAGCCTGCCATTCGCCTTCACCCTGACCGCCCGTGCGGAAAACCTCCTGCATGGTCGTCTGGATTTGCCTGACACCATCCGCCGGCTGCAAGCCTACGCCGAAGCCGGTGCCGACGTGCTCTACGCGCCGGCCCTGCGCAGTGCCGAGGAAGTATTGGCGGTGGTCAAGGCGGTGGCGCCCAAGCCGGTCAACGTGTTGATGTCCGGCGGCTTGAACCTCAGCGTGGCGCAGTTGAGTGCGATGGGCGTGCGACGGATCAGCGTCGGCTCGGCCATGGCGTTGGCAGCCTATGGCGAGTTCTATCGCGCAGCGCAGGAAGTGTATGAGTTGGGGACGTTTACCTTCACTGAACGCAAGATGCCGTTCAACCAGGCCAACGAGTTTTTCAAGCGCTGAATCAGGCGGCCAGTCGCAGGTTCTGAGTGATCAGCGGGCGAGCCCAGTGGTAATCGAAGTCCAGGGCCTTTTGTTGCGCCAGCAGTTCTTCGGTCGGGTACGGCGTGGCGGCCGGTGGCAGCAGGTCCAGTTCGAACTCGGCAATCGGCAGGTGCAGCGGGCGGGGCTCGGGCGCCGGGCCGGGTTCCGGCAGCGGTTGGCCGGCGCTCAGCACGATTGGGCGAACCCAGCCGCTTTCGAAGTTTTGCTGGCGCTGTTGGGCGACGATTTCTTCTTCGGGCAATGGTGTCGCAGCCGGTGGCAGCAGTTCGGTCTCGAACTCGGCAATCGGCAGGAACAACGGCTCAGGCGGGGCGATTTCGGTGTCTTTCACGTCGCATTCACGCTGGGTGAGGATCTGCGACAGCAGGTCGGCGCCGGCACTGGGTTCAACTTCCGGGTCCAGCGGTGCAGGCGCCTGGGCGGCGAGCGCGCCCGGCGCATCGCCGAGCTGCTCGGCCAACGCCCGGGCAAAGAAGTCCTGCCACACATGACTCACCCCGGCCAGCGCTTGGGTATTGCGCAGGCCGTAGTGGTTGTGGGTCGGCAGTACACCGATGGTTAGGGGAAGAATGTCTGACATTTTTCTCGGTCGACGCTCAGCTCTGGCAAAATACCTGACTGTTGTTTTTATCGGCCGGTATTTGCCGATCCTTAATATTTTTGAGCGTAGCGATTGATGAGCGAACAACCAGCGGCCAGCCGCATCAGGGTCGAGGCCTTGGCCGAAGGTTTCCAGGCCCTTGCCGAGCAATGGGCGACGCGGCTTGGCCTGCCTTTGCAGCAGGCGGATGCGGATTTTTCCCTGCAAGTCGGTGAACAGGGCCTACAGCTGCAACAGCTTGGGCCGGATGCACCGGGGCCGGTGCGCGTGGATTTTGTCGAAGGTGGCGCGGCGCACCGGCGTTTGTATGGCGGTGGCAGCGGGCAGATGATCGCCAAAGCGGTGGGCATCGCCCAAGGCGTGCGCCCACGGGTGCTGGACGCTACCGCAGGCCTGGGCAAGGACGCGTTCGTACTCGCGAGCCTGGGCTGCGAAATGAGCCTGATCGAGCGCCAGCCGTTGATCGGCGCCTTGCTTGAAGACGGCCTGGCGCGCGGCGCGGATGATTTTGAGGTGGCACCGATTGTGGCGCGCATGCAGCTGCTCAAGGGCAACTCCATCGAGGTGATGCGTAATTGGGAGGGCGAGCCGCCCCAGGTGATCTATCTCGACCCGATGTTCCCGCATCGTGAGAAAACTGCCCTGGTGAAGAAGGAAATGCGCCTGTTCCGGCCGTTGGTGGGGGATGATCCGGATGCCCCGGCATTGCTCGCAGCGGCACTGGCGTTGGCCAGCCACAGGGTGGTGGTGAAACGGCCGCGCAAGGCACCGTGTATCGAGGGGCCCAAGCCGAGCCATGCGTTGGATGGCAAGTCCAGCCGGTATGACATCTACCCGAAGAAGGCGCTCAAGGGCTGAATTTTCAGTGGTCTTGAGGGCCTCTTCGCGAGCAAACCCGCTCCCACATTTGACCGAGTTCCAACTTTGGAATGCGGCCAAATGTGGAAGCGGGCTTGCTCGCGAAAGCGACCGCCCAGCCACCACAAGACTTCAGGCCCGATAAGCGCGCATAAACAACCCCACCACCTCGCGCACGTGTTCCTCGGCCGCCTCCTCACTCAACGGCCCGCCACAGCCATACAACAAGCAAAAATTCGCCGTGCCCTTGAGCAGGCAGAAGAAGTGCTCGGCCGCCGTAAACGGTTTGTCGATGCTCAGCGCGCCACTTTGGTCGATCTTGCCCAACAAGCGCTCCATGCCTTGCAGCATGCGCATTGGCCCCGCCTCGAAGAAGATCTGTGAGAGTTTCACGTCCTGGTTGCCCGTGGTCATCATCAGGCGATGCAGGTTCACCGATTCCTTGCTGTTGATCAGCCGATGGAAGCCCCGCGCAATGTTCAACAGCACCGTTTCCACAGGCATGTCGGCGGGCAACTCGAAGTACATCACCGGCAATTGTTCCTCGCACTTGGCGACCACGGCGGCGGTGAATAAGGTCTCTTTGTCGGTGAAGTGGCTGTAGACGGTCAGTTTCGACACGCCGGCCTCAAGGGCGACAGCATCCATGCTGGTACTGGCGTAACCATTGCTCAAAAACAGGATTTTCGCTGCTTCGAGGATAGCCTGGCGTTTTGCCATGTCCTTGGGACGCCCGGGGCTATTGGTGTTGGCAGGATTGTCGGACATTTTCACCTTTAATACTGGACTGGTGAGTTTGGTATTAATAACATACTGGCCAGTATAATTATTCCTAGCTCCATTTGCGAAAGGTCCTTCAGCATGCGCAGCACTTTCCTGCCCCTTGCGTTGCCTGCCAGCTTGGCGTTCCTCTTGGCCGCTTGCGGCCATGAAGAAGCGGCCCAGACCGTTATCCGCCCGGCCATGGTGGTGCAGCCGCAGCCTTCGGCGCAGGCGAGTGACAGCTACCCCGGTGAAGTCCGTGCGCGCTATGAGCCGGACCTGGCCTTTCGCATCGGCGGCAAAGTCAGCAAGCGCCTGGTCGAGGAGGGCGAGCGGGTCAAGGCCAATCAGCCGCTGGCCGAGCTGGACCCTCAGGATGTGCGCCTGCAACTGGAAGCCACCCGCGCCCAGGTCGCCGCCGCCGAGGCCAACCTGAGCCTGGTGCGCGCCGAGCGTGATCGCTACAAGACCCTGATGGACCGTCAGATGGTCAGCCGTTCCCAGTACGACAATTCTGAAAACCTCTACCGATCCGGCGAAGCACGTCTCAAACAGATCAAGGCCGAGTTCGACGTGTCGAGCAACCAGGCCGGTTACGCCACGTTGCGCGCGCCCCAGGACGGCGTGGTCGCCAAGCGCGCAGTGGAAGTGGGCCAGGTGGTATCCGCCGGCCAGACCGTATTCACCCTGGCCACCGATGGCGAGCGTGAGGTGTTGATCAGCCTGCCCGAGCAAGGCTTCGCCCGGTTCAAGATCGGCCAGCCGGTGTCCGTCGAATTGTGGAGCCAGCCGGATCAGCGTTTCGCCGGGCGTATCCGTGAACTGTCGCCAGCAGCCGACCCGAAATCGCGCACCTTTGCCGCGCGTGTGGCATTTACCGGCGGCAAGGTCCCTGCCGAACTGGGCCAGAGTGCGCGGGTTTTCATACAGGCTGACGGTGTGATTCCGCTGTCGGTGCCGTTGTCTGCCCTCAGTGCGGAGAACGGTGCGTCCTACGTGTGGCGTGTACAGGCAGACAACACGCTTAAACGCACCCCGGTGCGCATCGGTGCGTTCGGCGAAAAATCCGTGCCGGTGCTGGAAGGCTTGAGTCCCACTGATTGGGTGATCGCCGCCGGCGTGCATGTGCTCCATGAGGGCCAGCAAGTGCGCCCGGTGGATCGCTCCAACCGGATAGTGAATCTGGCGGCCAAGGAGTAGTCCCCGATGGGTTTCAATCTTTCCGAATGGGCGTTGCGTAATCGCCAGATCGTACTGTTCCTGATGATCCTGCTGGCAGTGGTCGGCACCTTGTCCTACACCAAGCTGGGGCAAAGCGAAGACCCGCCGTTCACCTTCAAGGCCATGGTGATCAAGACCAACTGGCCCGGCGCTACGGCTCAGGAAGTTTCGCGCCAGGTCACCGAGCGCATCGAGAAAAAACTGATGGAGACCGGCGACTACGAGCGCATTGTCTCCTTCTCGCGTCCCGGCGAATCCCAAGTCACCTTTATGGCCCGCGACTCCATGCACTCGGCGCAGATCCCCGAGCTGTGGTATCAGGTGCGCAAAAAGATCAGCGACATCCGCCAGACCTTGCCGCCGGACATCCAGGGGCCGTTTTTCAACGATGAGTTCGGCACCACCTTCGGCAACATCTACGCCCTGACCGGCGATGGTTTTGACTACGCCGTGCTCAAGGACTACGCCGACCGTATCCAGATTCAGCTGCAGCGCGTGCCGGATGTGGGCAAGGTCGAGTTGCTTGGCCTCCAGGACGAGAAGATCTGGATCGAGTTGTCCAACCTCAAGCTGGCGACCCTCGGCCTGCCGTTGGCGGCGGTACAGCAGGCGTTGCAAGAACAGAACGCGGTCTCTACCGCCGGCTTCTTCGAAACCCCGACCGAACGCGTGCAACTGCGGGTGTCGGGTAATTTCAAGACGGTGGAAGAGATCCGCAACTTCCCGATTCGTGTGGGTGACCGCACCTTCCGTATCGGCGATGTCGCCGACATCCACCGTGGCTTCAACGATCCTCCGGCGCCGCGCATGCGCTATATGGGCGCGGACGCCATCGGCCTGGCCGTAGCCATGCGCGACGGCGGCGACATCCTGGTGCTGGGCAAGGCGCTTGAAGGCGAATTCGCACGCCTGCAGAAGAACCTTCCGGCAGGCATGGAGCTGCGCAAGGTATCGGATCAACCGGCTGCGGTGAAAACCAGTGTCGGCGAATTCGTTCAGGTCCTGGCCGAGGCACTGGCCATCGTGTTGCTGGTCAGCTTCTTCTCCCTCGGTGTACGCACCGGCATGGTGGTCGCCCTGGCAATTCCGCTGGTGCTGGCGATGACCTTTGCCAGCATGTATTACCTCGGGATCGGCCTGCACAAGATCTCCCTCGGCGCATTGGTGTTGGCCCTGGGCCTGCTGGTGGATGATGCGATCATTGCCGTGGAAATGATGGCGATCAAAATGGAGCAGGGCTATGACCGGCTCAAGGCCGCGAGTTTCGCCTGGACCAGCACTGCGTTCCCGATGCTCACCGGTACCTTGATCACCGCCGCGGGTTTTCTGCCGATTGCCACGGCGCAGTCGAGCACTGGTGAATACACCCGCTCGATTTTCCAGGTGGTGACCATCGCCTTGCTGGCCTCTTGGGTCGCGGCCGTGGTGTTTGTGCCGTACCTGGGGGAAAAACTCCTGCCGGACCTGGCGAAGATTCACGCGGCCAAACATGGCGCCGACGGTCCTGATCCCTACGGAACCCCCTTCTACCAGCGTGTAAGACGTTTGGTGGAGTGGTGCGTGCGTCGGCGTAAAACCGTGATCGTACTGACCCTGGTGCTGTTTATCGGCTCGGTGGCGCTGTTCCGTTTTGTGCCGCAACAGTTCTTCCCGGCCTCCGGCCGCCTGGAACTGATGGTCGACCTGAAGCTGGCCGAAGGCACCTCCCTGAGCAACACCGCCGAGCAGGTCAAACGTCTGGAAGCGCTGCTCAAGGATCACGCCGGTATCGACAACTACGTAGCTTACATAGGCACCGGTTCGCCGCGTTTCTACCTGCCCCTGGACCAGCAGTTGCCAGCCGCCAGCTTCGCCCAGTTTGTGGTGTTGGCCAAAACCATCGAGGAACGTGAAAGCCTGCGCACCTGGCTGATCGAAACCCTCAACGAACAATTCCCCGAGCTGCGCTCGCGGGTCACGCGCCTGGAAAACGGCCCGCCTGTAGGCTACCCGGTGCAGTTCCGCGTGACCGGCGAACACATCGAAGAAGTCCGCGCCCTGGCGCGGAAAGTGGCGGCCAAGGTTCGTGAAAATACCCACGTGGCCAACGTGCACCTGGATTGGGAAGAGCCGAGCAAGATCGTCTACCTCAATATCGACCAGGATCGCGCCCGCGCCCTCGGTGTGAGCACCGCAAATCTGTCGAAATTCCTACAGAGTTCGCTGACAGGTTCCAGCGTCAGCCAATACCGGGAGGACAACGAGTTGATCGAAATCCTCCTGCGCGGCACCGTCCACGAGCGCACCGAGTTGTCGCTGCTGCCAAGCCTCGCCGTGCCGACCGACAACGGTAAAAGTGTGGCGCTGTCGCAAATCGCCACCCTCGAATACGGCTTCGAAGAGGGCATCATCTGGCACCGCAATCGTCTGCCGACGGTGACGATCCGCGCCGACATCTATGGCAAGGAGCAACCGGCGACCCTGGTCCAGCAGATTCAGCCGACCCTTGAAGGCGTGCGCGCCGAACTACCGGATGGCTACTTGCTGGAAGTCGGCGGTACCGTCGAGGATTCTGCCCGTGGGCAAAACTCGGTCAAAGCCGGCGTACCGCTGTTTATCGTGGTGGTGCTGACCTTGCTGATGCTGCAACTGCGCAGCTTCTCACGTACGGCGATGGTGTTTCTGACGGCGCCGCTGGGCCTGATCGGCGTGACACTGTTCCTGTTGGTGTTCCGCCAGCCCTTCGGCTTTGTGGCCATGCTTGGCACCATCGCGCTGTCGGGCATGATCATGCGCAACTCGGTGATCCTGGTGGACCAGATCGAGCAGGACATCAAGGCCGGGTTGGCGCCATGGCAGGCCATTATCGAAGCTACCGTCCGACGCTTCCGTCCGATTGTTCTCACCGCCCTCGCGGCGGTGCTGGCGATGATCCCGCTGTCGCGCAGCGTGTTCTTCGGGCCGATGGCAGTGGCGATCATGGGTGGGTTGATTGTGGCGACGGCGTTGACCCTATTGTTCCTGCCGGCCCTGTATGCTGCGTGGTTCCGAGTGAGGAAGGACGTCGCGTAATCATGTTGGCCACTGTTTCAGCCCTGATGTTGTTATTGCTTGCCCCTGGCCCGACCAACACCCTGCTGTTTCGCGCAGGGCTGTTGTTCGGCTGGCGGGCCTCGTGGCAACTGGCATTTGTCGAGTGCCTGGCCTACCTGCTGCAGGTTTCGCTGTGGGGTGTGGCCTTGCTGTATCTGGCGGCGTATTCGCCATGGGCGTTGAAGGCCACGCAACTGGCGGCGGCGTGTTACCTGCTGTATGTCTCGTACAAACTCTGGCAACGCAAGAACAGCGCGGCCGACCCGAGCCGCGACCGTTTCTCCGGGCTGTATTTCTTCTGGCTGACGGTGATGAATCCCAAAGGCCTGTTGATCGTGTCGTTCATCGCGCCGGTCGGCGCCTTTGCCACGTTGCCAGGCTATGCCGGGTTCATGCTCACCCTGGTGTTGGTGGTGATCCCGGTAGGGTCGGCGTGGATTGTGCTGGGCAGTCGCTTCGAAGGGATTCAAAAGGCCTGGCTGACGCCGTTGAAGATCAACCGCGCCACCTCGATCGCGATTGGCTGCTTTGCCACGTTGATGGTGGGGCGGTTGGCGGAATCGGTCCTGCATTAGATCGCTCCCCGTTGCAGGGAGCGATCCTTCCAACGTTTACAGCGCGCCGAACACCTTCTTCGCCAGGCTGGTGGCCGCGGCCGCCGGGTTCTTGCGAATGGTTTCTTCCTGTTGCGCGATCATCTTGAACAAGCCATCCAGCGCCTGCTCGGTCACGTAGTTTTCGACGTTGGCGCTTTTGGCGTCCACTGCGCCAAACGCCGCAGCCTTGCCGGCCAGGGCGTTGTACTGCTGGGCCACGCCGACCTTGTCGGTCGCCGCTTTCACGATGGGCAGGAACTTGGCGCGGATCTGCTCGCGGCTGCTTTTGTTCAGGTATTGGGTGGCCGAGTCCTGGCCGCCGCTGAGGATGCCCTTGGCGTCGGTCACGCTCATGTTTTTCACGGCATTTACCAGGATCGGCTGGGCCTGGGTCACGGCGGACTCCGCAGCTTTGTTCATACTGGCTTCCAACTGCGTGACCTGGTCACCCATGCCAAACATCTTCAGCTTGTCGGCCACTTTGCCCAACTTGCCCGGCAAACCGATCTTCACTTGCGGATTGTTGCTGAAACCTCCCGGTACACCCAATTGTTTCACGGCGATCTGTGCGCCTTGGGTCAGGGCGTCCTTGAGGCCGCCGCTGGCGTCGCCCTGGGACAGGCTGCTGAGGTCCAGGGCCATGGCGTTGGCGCCGAGCAGCAGGCCGGCACACAGGGCAGTAAAGCGAAGGGAGTTGCGGAGCATGGGCGCTTCCTTTTGATGGGGCGTGTGTTCTGGAGGCTATCAGTGGGCCGCGGCGTCAACGCGCAAGCGCAGGGGTTGCGGGTCCTGGCCGTTGAGTTGCACAGAGTGCCGTTCGGTGGTGATAAACATTAGCTTGCCATCCACTTCGATGCGAGCGCTGACCGAATAACTGTGGCCAGGCTTGACCTGTGCAGGGTCGTAGCTCAGGTGAAACGCCAGGGGCACCTGGCCTTTGACCGGGCCTTTCTGCTCCGCCAGCGTCACGGCTGGCGCGTCGGCCAGGGACACGTCTTGCAGGCTGACACTCAAGATGGCGGTGGGCGGCAGGGCGATGCGTTGCAGGTAGAACACTTCGCCATCGAGGCTGGCCTTGGGGGCGGGCGTCATGGATTGGCAGGCTCCGAGCAGGGCGGTGAGGCCGAGGAGGATGATCTTTTTCATGGTGTTGCTCCTTGTCAACGGCGCCGGAAACCGCCCGGCGCCTTATTCAATCTAGCGGCTTTCTTCAGGCGTGGGGGCGTCAGGTTCGAGCGGCGTTTGCGCCGCGCCATCGACGCGATGCAGTGCGACCTGGCGTATCGACAGGCGAATTTCCGCCGGCAACACGCGCTTGGCCGCGCCTTCGGCCAGTTCGCCGAGCAGGTCGTGGTAGCTCAGCTTGCCGGCTTCATCGCGGCGCAGCACATCTTGCTCCAGCAACGTCTGAATAAAATGTCGGAAAAGGCTCTTGTCGAAGAACTCCGGTGCGTTGAGGCCATGCAGGATCGACAGGCGCTGGGCCATCACCGTGCACAGGTCCTCCAACTCCTCGGCGCTGATGCTGTTCTGGCCGCTGTTGAGCAGCAGCGAGATCGCCATGTAGAAGCGTTGCAGGGTCTGGGCGATGCTCTTGGACAATAGCGTCAGCAGCACGAAGTGCGTTGAACTCGGGGCCGGGCGCAGGTACACGTTGTTCTCGAAGCGCAGCAGGCCTTGTTCGACAAAGGCTTCCAGCCACTGGTCGACCACGCTGTCCAGCTCATCCAGCGACCAGCGGATAAACAGCTCCGATTGCAGGTACGGGTACAGCGCGTGGGTGTAGCGCAGGATCTGTTCGCGGCTCATCCGCGAGCTGCTCTGGAAAAAACTGGCGAGCAATGCCGGGAGGGCAAAGATGTGCAGCACGTTGTTGCGGTAGTAGGTCATCAGGACAGCGTTCTGCTCGCCCAGGTACACAATCTTACCGAGGGCGTCGCTCTGTTCCGACAGCAGATCCATGTCCTTGACGTGCTTGATCAGCGCCAGGCCATCGCCTTCGGGCAACGTGGTGTGGGGCGAGTAGGGCACGCGGCGCAGCAGCGCCAGGTACAGGTCCAACTGGCGTGCCATGGCTTGTTCATCCAGGGCCAGGCGTGTGGTTGAGAGCAACGCCAGGGCCACCAGGTTGACCGGGTTGACCGCAGCGGCTTCGTTGAGGTGGCGGGCCACCCGCTCGCCGAGGCGGTTGGTGGTTTCGTTGAGCCATGCCGGTTTGTAGTTCGGGCCCAGCTCCTGGGCGCGCCAGTCCGGTTGCTCGGCGTCGAGGAACTCCGCCAGTTTGATCGGCTCGCCGAAGTTGACCGCGACTTGGCCAAAGCGCTGCTTGAGCGCGCCGACCACTTTGAAAATATCGAAGATCGACTCTTTCTTCTTGCTCGCGCCGCGCAACTCACCGAGATAGGTCCGGCCTTCGAGCACGCGCTCATAGCCGATGTACACCGGCACGAAGACGATGGGCATGCGCGAAGAGCGCAGGAAACTGCGCAGGGTGATTGCCAGCATGCCGGTCTTTGGCTGCAGCATGCGCCCGGTACGCGAGCGGCCGCCTTCGACGAAGTACTCCACCGGGAAGCCTTTGGTGAACAGGGTATGCAGGTATTCGTTGAACACCGAGGTGTACAGCGGGTTGCCCTTGAAGGTGCGGCGCATGAAAAACGCACCGCCACGGCGCAGCAGGCTGCCGATCACCGGCATGTTCAGGTTGATCCCGGCGGCGATGTGCGGCGGGGTCAGGCCATTCTTGAACAGCAGGTAGGAGAGCAGCAGGTAGTCGATATGGCTGCGGTGGCACGGTACGTAGATCACCTCGTAGCCCTGGGCAACCTTTTGCACGCCCTCGATGTTGTTGACCTTGATGCCGTCGTAGATCTTGTTCCAGAACCAGCTCAGCACCACTTCGAGGAAGCGGATCGCGGTGTAGGTGTAGTCCGACGCGATCTCGTTGCCGTAGCGTAGGGCCAGGGCCTTGGCTTTTTCCGGGGCGATTTTTTCGCGTTCGGCCTCGTCCGCAATGGCTTGGCGCACCAGCGGCATGTTGACCAGGCCTTTGACCAGGTTGCGTCGGTGGGACAGGTCGGGGCCGATCACGGCGGTCTTCAGGTTGCGAAAGTGCACCCGCAGGATCCGTTGGGCCATGCGGACGGTGCGTTCGTGGCCTTTATTGTGCTCGATCAACTCACGCAGGTTGATAGGCGCGGAGAATTGCACACGGGTCTTGCGACCGAGGATCAGGATGCTCAGCAACCGGCGCAGGCGGCCGGTGACCGCCCAGCTGTCGGCGAACAGCAGTTTCCACGGGCTGGACTCGCTTTCCGGCGACTGGCCCCAGAACACGCTGACCGGAATGATTTGTGCATTCTCTTCGGCGTGCTCGCTGAGGGTGTTGACCAGTCGGGTCAGGGTCGGCGGCGCGCCGCGCTTGTCCTGGCGGCCGAGCCAGTCCGGCTCGGGCGTGAGGTAAAAGAACGCCGCCGGCTCCATCAACGGGCCGACCGATACCGGCAGCACCGGGCGCGGCAGGCCGGCCTTGGTGCACTCGGCATCGACCACGGCCAATTCAGTGAGGGAGGGCGATTGCAGGACGTAGAACACCGGCCGACTGCGGTCGAGGTTAAGGGTAAGGGACGACTGGTTGATCGTCTCCGAGCGAACCCAGAGGTACAACAGTCGGCGCAAGGTGCCAAACACCAGACGGCGGAACGGGGAGCGGGTCATAGGCGTGCTGCTTCAAGTGGGAAAAACCGAGCAGGTGCTCGGGCGGGTAGTGTGCCGTATTCGCCGAAAATCGGCAAAAAAGCCGCGAAGTAAACTTGAGTTGATGGTTTTTGAACCTGTCTTATACTCGGCAGTTCAATGCGACCGACTCAACAATAAAAAACATATGGGAGGAAGACAGATGGCAACGCGCGAAACCGGCAATGTGAAGTGGTTCAACGATGCAAAGGGTTACGGGTTTATTCAGCGGGATGATGGCAAGGATGTGTTTGTGCACTACCGCGCCATTCGCGGTGAAGGTCATCGATCGTTGGCCGAGGGCCAGCAGGTGGAATACGCCGTAGTGACCGGCGAGAAGGGCTTGCAGGCGGAGGATGTGGTGGGCCTGTAACCTGATTTTTGTTACACCGCTGAACCCATGTGGGAGCGGGCTTGCTCGCGAAAGCGGTGTGTCAGTCACAAGAGATGTTGACTGATCCACCGCTTTCGCGAGCAAGCCCGCTCCCACATTTGATTGGGTTCACAATTCGGCTTTCTATGCAGTTTTCCAGGTGATCTGTTCTTCACCGTCCGCGCTGATACGAATCCAGGTGTCGGCGCTTTCTTCGCCTTCTTCCTCAACCCACGTACCCGGTGCGCAACGCACTTCGACGTTCAGCGCAGCAAATGCAGCGCGGGCGCAGGCGATGTCGTCGTCCCACGGGGTCTGGTCGCTTTCCAGGTACAGGCTGTTCCATTTGCCTACAGCCTTCGGCAGCCAGGTGACAGGCACGTTACCGGCCTTGCACTTGTAGGTCTGGCCTTTCTGGACCCACTCGGTGCACGGGCCCAGGGCGGCGCCCAGCCAGGCGGCGATAGCCTTGTAGTCGACGTCGGCGTCCTTCAGGTAAATCTCGATATCGGGTTGGCGCATGGATGTTCCTCGTTGCGGGATTTAAAAAATCCATTCGCGGAAAAGTCGGTTATTGAAGCACGAAATAGTCGTAGCGCATCGACACGGTGACGATCAGCGGCTCGGCGGCCTCGATCACGTCGCTGCGGCGTTCGGCACTGGCGCGCCAGCCATGGGGTGTCATGGCCAGCAGGTTGGCGCGGTCCTGGGGTTGCGCCAGGCTCAGCGTGAACTCGAGGATTTCGCTGTGCGCCAGGCTCATGCCTTCCGGCACCAGGGCCAGGTGTTTGTCGTCGGTGTACTCACGCACTTCGTCGTAAAGACGCTCGCGCAGTTCCATCAGGTGACCGCTGGTCGGGCCGACTTTCATCAAGCCGCCGCCGGGGCTCAGCAGGCGCTTGGCCTCTTCCCAGTCCAGCGGGCTGAATACGCTGGCGAGGAATTGGCAACTGCCTGACGCCAAGGGCACGCGGGCCATGCTGGCGATCAACCAGGTCAGCGCCGGGTTGCGTTTGCACGCACGCTTGACCGCTTCCTTGGAGATGTCCAGCGCATAGCCGTCGGCGCGGGGCAGGGCGTCGGCGATTTGCGCGGTGTAGTAACCCTCGCCGCAGCCGATGTCCACCCAGCGCGCCGGGGCGAGCTCAGCGGCCAGTTCGGCCAGGCGCCTGGCGACCGGCGCGTAATGGCCGGCGTTGAGGAAGTCGCGGCGCGCCTCGACCATGGCGAGGTTATCGCCCGGGTCGCGGCTGTTTTTGTGCTGCACCGGCAACAGGTTCAGGTAACCCTGGCGTGCGCGGTCGAAACGGTGCCCGGCGGGGCATGCGACGCCATTGTCGACCGCGTTGAGCGGCGCACTGCAAATGGGGCAGGCCAGCATCAGGCGAGCAACTTGATCAGGGTCTGGTAGTAGATTTCGGTCAGCACGTCGAGGTCGCTGGCCAGAATGCGCTCGTTGACCTGGTGGATCGTCGCGTTGACCGGGCCCAGTTCGACCACCTGGGTACCGAGGGTGGCGATGAAACGCCCATCGGAGGTGCCACCGCTGGTGGACGCCTGGGTCTCACGCCCGGTGATCGCCTTGATGCTCGCGGATACCGCATCCAGCAGCGCGCCCGGCTCGGTGAGGAACGGCAGGCCCGACAGCGCCCACTCCACGTGCCAGTCCAGGCCATGCTTGTCGAGAATCTGCGCGACACGCTGCTGCAGACCTTCGACGGTGGATTCGGTGGAGAAGCGGAAGTTGAACACCGCCGTCAGGTCGCCCGGGATCACGTTGGTCGCGCCGGTGCCGGAATTCAGGTTGGAAATCTGGAAGCTGGTCGGCGGGAAGAAGGTGTTGCCGTCGTCCCAATGCTCGGCGGCCAGTTCAGCCAGGGCCGGAGCGGCCAGGTGGATCGGGTTCTTCGCCAGGTGCGGGTAGGCCACGTGGCCTTGTACGCCGCGCACGGTCAGGGTGGCGCCGAGGGAGCCGCGACGGCCGTTCTTGACCACGTCACCCACCAGCGTGGTGCTCGACGGTTCGCCGACGATGCACCAGTCCAGGCGTTCCTTGCGTGCGGCCAGGCGTTCGATCACGGCCTTGGTGCCGTGGTGCGCCGGGCCTTCTTCATCGCTGGTGATCAGGAAGGCGACCGAGCCCTTGTGGTCCGGGTAGTCGGCGACAAAACGCTCGGACGCGACGAGCATCGCGGCCAGGCTGCCTTTCATGTCCGCCGCGCCACGGCCGCAGAGCATGCCGTTGTCATCGATCAGCGCGTCGAACGGGTCGTTCTGCCAGGCCTGCACCGGGCCGGTCGGCACCACGTCGGTGTGACCGGCAAAGCACAGCACCGGGCCATCGTGCTTGCCATGGGTGGCCCAGAAGTTGTCCACGTCTTCAATACGCATCGGCTCAAGCGCAAAACCGGCGTCGCCCAGGCGCTGCATCATCAGCTTCTGGCAATCGGCGTCGATCGGCGTCACAGAGGGGCGACGGATCAGGTCGATGGCAAGTTGAAGGGTCGGCGAAAGGTCGGCATGGGCCGTCATGGGAAAACTCCGGGAAGCGTGTTGTGGGCGCAGGACGAATGTGGAATACAGAGCTCGGGGCGACGCAGAGCCAATGTGGGAGCTGGCTTGCCTGCGATAGTATCGCCGAGGTGTGCCAGCCAGACCGCGGCGTCTGCATCGCAGGCAAGCCAGCTCCCACACAGAGCAAAGGCAGGGCCAAGACTCATAAAATGGCCGTTATCTTATAGCAAAACGGCGGCCAGAGGCCGCCGTTTAGTGCATTGCGCAAGTTTTTACGCAGCTGGCGCGGGCTCCACGGCTGCCGAAGGTTTCGGCAACGACGACAGGAACGCCATGATCAGCGCCGCCACGTACGGCAGCGACTGTACCAGCAGCATCACCACCCAGAAGCGCATGTCATTGCTCGGCAGGCCTTGCACCAGATAGATCCCCAGTGCGGCACCCCACAACAGCAGCATGATGAACATTTCTTCGCGGGCTTCGGAAATCGCTACCCAGAAGCCGTGGTTATCCGCGTTTTTCGGTGTACGAAAGAACGGAATACTGCTGGTGAAGAAGCCATACAGCACCGCCTTGGCGATGGTGTGGGACAACGCCAGGCCGGCCAATGCTGCGCAGAACGCGTCCTTGAGGTTCACGCCTACGGCACGGCGGTACAGGAAGATGATCTTGCCCACCTTGAACACGAACAGCGCCAACGGCGGAATCGCGAAAATCAGCAGCGGCGGGTCGACCCGCGTCGGCACGATGATCATCGCCGCCGACCACAACAGCGCGCCGACGGTGAAGAAGATGTTCATGCCGTCCGCCACCCACGGCAACCAGCCCGCGAGGAAGTGGTAACGCTGGCCACGGGTCAGCTCGGTGCCCTTGCCACGCAAGAGGCTTGCGGTGTGGCGCTTGATGATCTGGATTGCACCGTAGGCCCAGCGGAAACGCTGTTTCTTGAAGTCGATAAAGGTATCCGGCATCAAGCCCTTGCCGTAGCTGTCGTGGTAATACGCTGCCGACAGGCCTTTCTCGAACACCCGTAGGCCGAGTTCGGCATCTTCACAAATGCACCAGTCGGCCCAGCCGAGTTCTTCGAGCACCGAGCGACGGGTCATGGTCATGGTGCCGTGCTGGATGATCGCGTCACGGTCGTTGCGGGTGACCATGCCGATATGGAAGAAGCCCTTGTATTCCGCGTAGCAGAGCTTCTTGAAGGTGCTTTCGTTCTGGTCGCGGTAATCCTGCGGCGACTGCACCACCGCGATTTTCGGGTCGGCGAAGTGCGGCACCATGTGCTTGAGCCAGTTCGGCGATACGCAGTAATCGGAGTCGATCACCGCGATCACTTCGGCATCCTTGGCGGTGTGCGGGATCAAGTAGTTCAACGCGCCACCCTTGAAACCGGCCAGGGGCGCGACGTGGAAGAACTTGAAGCGCGGGCCGAGGGTTTCGCAGTAGTCGCGCACCGGCTCCCAGACGGCCGGGTCCTTGGTGTTGTTGTCGATGATCAGGACTTCGTAGTCCGGGTAATCGAGGGCGGCCAGGGCGTCGAGGGTCTGTTTGACCATCTCCGGCGGCTCGTTGTAGCAGGGCACGTGGATCGACACTTTCGGGCGGTAGTCCGAATCCCCTTCAACCGGCAGGAATTCACGCCGGCGCTTGTGGGTCCACACCGCTTCCGCCAGTTCGTGGGCCTCGGTCAGCAACACGATAAACACGCCCAGCGCGCCAAGGGCCAGGAGAATGCCAACGGTGACACTGAACCAGGTGCTGTATTGCTGGCTGTAGTCGTAACCGATCCACACCAGCACCGAACCGCACAGGAACGCGATAAAGGTCAGGAAGGTCCGACCCCGCTGGCGCAGCGCCGAGCCGTCGATCATCAGCAGGGTCAGGGACAGCAGCGCGAGCACCACCGAACCGATGGCGAGTACGCGCCACTGCGGGATCGCGACGACCGGGCCTTCAAAGTTGAATTTCTGCTGGCGCGCGCCGTTGAATACGCCCCAGTAAGCACCGGCCGAGCCTTCGTCGCTGACTTTCCACGGCTGATCGAAGGCCTCGATCACGAAGTAGTTGTAGCCCTGGCGGTTCAGCTTATTCACCAGCGTACGCAGGTAAATCGCCTGGTCGGCCGGCGACGTTTCGTTGCCACCGCGCATGCGCCCGTTACTCGGCCAGCCAACTTCCGACAGCAGCAGCGGCTTTTTCGGGAACAGCTTCTTCAGATCCTTGGCACGATCGAGTACGTACTGGCCGGCCTTGTCCATCGGAATGTATTCCCAGAATGGCAGGATGTGCGCGGCGATCAGGTCGACGTGCTTGGCCAGTTGCGGGTTCTTTTCCCAGATGTCCCATTGCTCGGATGTGGTGACCGGCACTTTGACGGCGGCGCGCACCCGATCCAGCAGCACGATCAGCGCTTCTGGAGTGATGTCCTTGCGGAACACGGCTTCGTTACCCACCACGACCCGCACCACGCTGCGCGAGCTGTTGGCGATTTCGATGGCGCGCTGGATTTCCCGTTCGTTGCGTTCAAGGTCGGGGCTGATCCAGATCCCCAGGGTCACCCGCAGGCCGAACTCTTCGGCCAGTTTGGGGATGTCACCCAGGGTGCCGTCCACCGAGTAGGTACGGATGTTGTCCGTCAGCTTGCTCATGATCTCAAGGTCACGACGCATCTCGTCGTCGCTTGGGAACTGGTTTTTCTGTGGGTACTGGCCTTGCTGGAACGGCGAGTAGGAAAAACCGGAGATCTGTTCAGGCCAGTTGGGAGCGGTGACCGGGCGGTTGATCAGCGCCCAGAAGCCGGTGAACAGCGCGGCAATTGCCAGCACGATCACCAGATTGAGTCCAAATTTACGCGATGCCATGGTTATGTCGGGTTCCAAAAGGTGTGGAACGAAAAGAGGTATCGGCCTGCGCCGAACGGCGCGCATCCTACACCGGCCTTTCCCTGAGCGTATAGCAGACAGAGAAAAGCCGGACGTTAGTCAGCGAAAGGCCATCTAAGTTCTTAACTTGTAACTTGTAGCTTAAAACTTGCCGCTCTGTAGCCCATAATGCGCGCCGGTTTTTGGGGTAATGGTCATGAGTACAGAAGATCCACGGTTTGCAGGCGTCGCCCGCTTGTATGGCATTGAAGGCCTGGAACGCTTGAAAGCGGCCCATGTGGCGATCGTCGGCGTCGGCGGCGTGGGCTCCTGGGCGGCGGAAGCCATGGCCCGTTGCGGTGTGGGCGAAATTTCGCTGTTTGACCTGGATGACGTGTGCGTCAGCAACAGCAACCGCCAGTTGCATGCGCTGGACAGCACCGTAGGCAAACCCAAAGTCGAGGTGATGGCCGATCGCTTGCGCGGCATCAATCCGGATTGCGTGGTGCATGCGGTGGCGGACTTCGTCACCCGCGACACCATGGCCGAATACATCACGCCGAACATCGACTGCGTGATCGACTGCATCGATGCCGTGAATGCCAAGGCGGCGCTGATCGCCTGGTGCAAGCGCCGCAAGATCCAGATCATCACCACTGGCGGCGCCGGCGGGCAGATCGACCCGACGCTGATCCAGGTGTGTGACCTGAACCGCACGTTCAACGACCCGCTGGCGTCGAAAGTGCGCTCGACCTTGCGTCGGGACTACGGTTTCTCGCGCACCGTGACCCGCCACTACAGCGTGCCGTGTGTGTTTTCTACCGAGCAACTGCGCTATCCCAAGCCGGATGGCAGCATCTGTTTGCAGAAGAGTTTTGTCGGCGATGGGGTGAAGCTGGACTGTGCCGGTGGGTTTGGTGCGGTGATGATGGTGACCGCGACCTTCGGCATGGTGGCCGCGACCAAGGCAGTGGACAAGATCGTGGCCGGGGTGCGTAGGCCTTCCGAGCGTGTTAAACCCGCCTAGGTTCCAGAACCTTGCACAATTCAAAATGTGGGAGCGGGCTTGCTCGCGAAAGCAGTGTGTCAGTCAATACATCATTGCCTGAACCAGCGCATTCGCGAGCAAGCCCGCTCCCACAGTTAGCCTTGTGTACGGCTTAGTTCTCGCATGCGCTGCAGCACTGCATTCAAGCCATTGCTGCGCGACGATGATAATTGGCGGGAAAGTCCTAATTGATTGAACCAGTCGTGCAGATCGACGGCGTGCAGTTCAACGGCCGACAACCCATTCACCCGCGCCAGCAGCAACGCCACCAGTCCCCGAATCATCCGTGCATCACTGGCGGCAGCAAACTGCCAATGCCCGTCTTGCAAGCGCCCCACCAGCCACACCAGGCTTTCGCAGCCCTGCACCAGGTTGGCGTCGACTTTATCTTCGGCAGGCAGGGCGGGCAAACGCTCGCCCCATTGCATCAGCATGCGTGCGCGCTGTTCCCAGCTGCCTACCGCCTGGAAGGCCTCCAGTGCAGCGACTGCCTCCACCGGCAGGCTCATCGCAGCATATCCAGCGCCTGATCCAGTGCTTCAAAAAAGCGCTCCAGATCGTCGGAATCGTTATACAGCGCCAGCGATACACGGATCGCCCCCGACAAGTGCATTGCCTTGAGCAACGGCATGGCGCAATGGTGCCCGGCGCGCACAGCGATGCCTTGTTCGGTCAACAGATGCGCGAGGTCGGCGTTATGCACGCCTTCGACCACAAAGCTGACCAACGCCACTTGCGGCGAGCCCAGCACGCGCACGCCATTGCGCGCTTTCAAACCGCGCAGCAGATACTCGTGCAACGCCGCTTCATGGGCGACCACCGCCGGTTGATCCAGCGAACTCAGGTAATCCAGGCTGGCGCCCAGGCCGATCACGCCGGCGATCGGCGGTGTACCGGCTTCAAAACCCAGTGGCGCCGGGCGGAAGCTCGCGCTGTGATAGTCGGCCTGTTGCACCATCTCGCCGCCAAACTGCCAGTGGCGCAAGTGATGCAGCGCTTCATTGCGGCCAAACAACACGCCGACGCCGTCCGGGCCGTAGAGCTTGTGGCTGGAAAAGACATAGAAGTCGCAGCCCAGGGCCTGTACGTCATGACGGCCATGGACGATACCTTGGGCGCCGTCGACGACGGTCAACGCGCCGTGTGGCTGTGCCAGTGCCAACAAGGCCTGCAGCGGCTGCCAGGCGCCGAGCACGTTGGACAACTGGCTCAACGCCAGCAGGCGCGTGCGCGGGCCGATCAATTCGGCGGCGGCGGCGAGGTCGATCACGCCGTCATCGCCCAGTGGCAATACCACCAGCGTCAGCGCGCGGCGTTTGGCCAGTTGCTGCCAGGGCAACAGGTTGGCGTGGTGTTCCAGGGCGCTGATGACAATCTCATCGCCCGCATTGAATAGATGCTCCAAGCCATAGGCCAAGAGGTTCAGCGCAGAGGTTGCGCCGTGGGTGAAGACGATCTGCCCGCTGTCGCCTGCGTTCAGCCACTGCGCGACCTTGCTGCGGCTGTCTTCGAATGCCTGGGTCGCATGGGCCCCCGGCAGGTGCTGGGCACGGTGCACATTGGCTGCGCCATTGGCGTAGTAATGGCTGATGGCGTCCAGCAAGGCCTGGGGTTTTTGCGTGGTTGCGGCGTTGTCCAGGTAGGTCTGGTCTTGCCGTTGCAGGGTGGCGATGGCCGGGAAATCGGCGCGCCAGGGAGAGGGCACTAGCATGGTGTTCAAGACTCGTATAAGCGAGCCCCAGGGTCGGGGCCCGCTAGTGGCATCGAGTGGCTGCTTAGTTGTGAGCGTGCAGCGCTTCGTTCAGTTCGATGGCCGATTTGTGGGTTTTGCACTCCACGGCACCGGTCTCGGAGTTGCGGCGGAACAGCAGGTCCGGCTGGCCGGCCAGATCACGCGCCTTGACCACCTTGACCAGTTGGTTCTGCTCGTCCAGCAGCGCGACCTTGGTCCCGGCGGTGACGTACAGGCCCGATTCCACGGTGTTGCGGTCGCCCAACGGGATACCGATACCGGCGTTCGCGCCGATCAGGCAGCCTTCGCCCACCTTGATCACGATGTTGCCGCCGCCCGACAGGGTACCCATGGTGGAGCAACCGCCGCCCAGGTCGGAACCCTTGCCGACAAACACGCCAGCCGACACACGGCCTTCGATCATGCCCGGGCCTTCGGTGCCGGCGTTGAAGTTGACGAAGCCTTCGTGCATCACGGTGGTGCCTTCGCCCACGTAGGCGCCGAGGCGGATCCGCGCGGCGTCAGCGATACGCACGCCGGTCGGGACCACGTAGTCGGTCATTTTCGGGAACTTGTCCACCGAGAACACTTCCAGCAGCTCGCCACGCAGGCGGGCTTCCAGCTGGCGCTCTGGCAGTTCGCCGAGATCGATCGCGCCCTGGCTGGTCCACGCCACGTTCGGCAGCTGCGGGAACACACCGGCCAGGCTCAGGCCGTGGGGCTTGACCAGGCGATGGGACAGCAGGTGCAGCTTGAGGTAGGCCTCAGGCGTGGAGGTCAGCGCGGCATCTTCAGCCAGCAGGGTGGCGACCAGCGGGGTGTGGCTTTCAGCCAGGCGATTGAGCAGTGCAGCCTGGGTGGCGTCGACGTTCTTGAGTGCATCGGCCAGTTGCAGCGCCTGGCTGATGGTGAAGGTGATCGCCTGGTTGCCTTCGGTGTAGCCGAGGATCGGCGCGATGGCGGCGACGATCTCTGCCGACGGGTTGAGCAGCGGTTGTGCGTAAAACACTTCCAGCCAAGCACCTTGGCGGTTCTGAGTGCCGACGCCGAAGCCCAGGCTGAACAGGGAATTGGACATGCTGTTACCTCTACAAAAATGGAAAGGGCTGGCCTACTTGAGGGCCGCCGAATAGCTATCTGGCTTGAAGCCAATCAGGGTTCTGTCACCGAGATCGAGCACCGGGCGCTTGATCATCGAGGGTTGTGCGAGCATCAATTCAATGGCTTTCGACTGATCGAGATCGGCTTTGCGTTCGTCTTCGAGTTTGCGAAAGGTGGTGCCCGCACGGTTCAAAACCACCTGCCAACCGTGCTCATTGCACCATTGGGTCAAGTGTTCACGGTCGATACCGGCCGTTTTGTAGTCGTGGAACTCGTAGCTCACCCCATGCTCATCGAGCCAGGTGCGCGCCTTTTTCATGGTGTCGCAGGCTTTGATGCCGAAAAGGTGCAAGGTTTTGCTTGAAACGGTCAAGGAATTGCCCCCCTTTGGACCAATGAAAACGCAAGATCACGGATTATGCCACGACCGGCGGCCTGTGGTGCCGCTCGTCATGCCAGCGTGCGACTTATGTGCAAATGCCGGGCGGCAGCCGAGGCAGGTAACATAGCTGGCTAATATGGCACTTCAAGGGCGCGGCATTGCCTTATGTGTTTCATAGCAAGTCGATTGTCCGGGAACCCCGCGTTATGCAAACCGCCTATACCGTTCTAATCATGCTGATGCTGGTCAGCGTTTCGCGTCTGGTCGGGCGTGTCATTCCTTTGCCGTTGCCCTTGGTGCAGATCGGCGCAGGCGCCTTGCTGGCCTGGCCGACGCTGGGGTTGCATGTGGCGCTTGACCCGGAGTTGTTCCTGTTTCTGTTCCTGCCGCCGCTGTTGTTTTCCGATGGCTGGCGCATGCCCAAGCGTGAGTTGTGGCGGCTGCGCGGGCCGATCCTGACGTTGGCGGTGGGGCTGGTGCTGTTTACCGTGGTCGGTGCCGGTTACTTCATTCATTGGCTTTTGCCTACGATCCCACTGCCTGTGGCCTTCGCCCTGGCGGCAGTGCTGTCGCCGACGGATGCCGTGGCAGTGTCGGCCATTTCCCAGAATCGTTTGCCCACGCCGTTGATGCATATGCTTCAGGGTGAGGCCTTGATGAATGATGCTTCGGGCCTGGTGACGTTCAAGTTCGCCCTGGCTGCGGCGTTGACCGGAGTGTTTTCCCTGGCGGATGCCGGCCTCACGTTTGTGTTGGTGGCCGCCGGCGGCTTGGCCGTTGGCGTGGCGTTGAGCTGGCTGGTCGGTCGCTTGCGTGCGTGGATGATCGCGCGGGGTTGGGACGACCCGGCGACTCACGTGGTGTTCATGCTGCTGCTGCCCTTCGCCGCGTATGTGCTGGCTGAGCGTTTGGGTGCATCGGGGATTCTCTCGGCGGTGGCAGCGGGCATGATGCAAAGCTGGCTCGACCTGTTGCCGCGCCAGACCAGTACGCGCTTGCTCAATCGCAGCGTCTGGTCGCTGTTGGAGTTTGCTTTCAACGGCTTGATCTTCCTGCTGCTGGGCTTGCAACTGCCGGACATCATCAAGGCGGTGGTCAGTCATGAGCCGACGCTGTGGCCGACGTTGTTGTATCGC
Organism: Pseudomonas sp. GL_117; assembly: GCF_057835125.1. Lineage (NCBI taxonomy): Bacteria > Pseudomonadati > Pseudomonadota > Gammaproteobacteria > Pseudomonadales > Pseudomonadaceae > Pseudomonas > Pseudomonas sp. GL_117. The sequence continues at coordinate 1,524,282 of NZ_CM174418.1, forward strand.
TGCCTGGACGTGATCGCGATCTTCCTGGTGTTGCTGGTGCTGCGATTTATCTGGGTGCAGAGCATCTGGCGGCTGTCGGGTTTGTTGCGCAGGCTGCGTGGGAAAAGTGAGCTGACCCTGGTGCCGACCGCGCGCTCATGCTGGCTTCTGACGGTCGGCGGTGTGCGGGGGGCGGTGACCCTGGCGGGTGTGATGTCGGTGCCGTTGCTGCTGGCGCCTGGCCAGGCCTTCCCTGAACGCGACTTGCTGATCTTTATCGCCGCTGGCGTGATCCTGCTGTCGCTGGTCGCCGCCTGCATCGCCTTGCCGCTGTTGTTGCGCGGCATCGAAAAGAGCCCCGATGAAAAGCGCCACAACGAGGTTCGCGAGGCCTGGAAGAAAACCGCCGTGGCCGCGATCCATGCCTTGGAAGCCGAAGAGCCTGTGGAAAGCGACAATCAGGACGCCGCCCAGGCCGCGCTTGCTGCTGAGTTGAAGGCACGCCTGATGTCGGAGTATCGCCACCAGTTGGACGTGTTCAACGATTCGGCCGAAGCCCAGGCGCTGGCGCAGCAAATGGACCTGCTGGAGCGCAAATTGCGCCTCAAGGCCCTGCGTGCGCAGCGCTTGGAGTTGTACAGCTTGAGCCGTCATCACCAGATTGGCGATGACGTGTTGAGGGAGGTGTTGGCGGAGTTGGATATGAGTGAGGCGAATCTGGGGGCGTTGAAATAGGGCGCCAGTGCGGCGCTATCGGTTTTTGGATTCGGAACCCTGTCATGGCGGTAATTGAAGGAAAAGTTCAGGCGAGGTTGTGGCTGAATGAATTTTGCGCAGTAGGAAATGTATCTATACCCGCACTGCATTGCGCAGTGCGGGCGTGTTTCATTACTGACGACCTTGAATAAACCCGCGAATCCGCTCCGCCGCTTCCACACACTCGGCCAACGGCGCAACCAGCGCCAGGCGCACACGCCCGGCGCCTGGGTTGAAACCGTCCACTTCCCGCGACAGGTATGAGCCCGGCACCACGGTCACGTGCTCTTGCACGAACAGGTCACGGCAGAACGCCGCATCATCGCCCTTCACATTCGGCCACAGGTAGAAACCACCGTCCGGGCTTTGCACGTCCAGCACTGGCTTGAGGATGGCCAGCACGGCGTCGAACTTCTCGCGGTACAGGTCACGGTTGGCCTGTACGTGGGCTTCGTCCTGCCAGGCGGCAATGCTGGCCAACTGGGTTTGCACCGGCATCGCGCAGCCGTGGTAGGTGCGGTACAGGAGGAAGGCCTTGAGGATGTCGGCGTCGCCGGCCACGAAGCCGGAGCGCAGGCCGGGCAGGTTGGAGCGCTTGGACAGGCTGTGGAATACCACGCAGCGCTTGAAGTCCTGGCGGCCCAGTTCGACGCAGGCGCTCAACAGGCCCGGCGGCGGGGTCTGTTCGTCGAAGTACAGCTCGCTGTAGCACTCGTCGGCGGCGATCACGAAGTCGTATTCGTCGGCCAGGGCGATGAGCTTCTTCAGTGTGTCGACCGGGATCAGCGCACCGGTCGGGTTGCCGGGGGAGCACAGGAACAGGATCTGGCAGCGTTTCCAGATGTCCGGGGTCACGGCGTCGAAGTCCGGGTTGAAGCCGTTGGCATCCAGGCATGGCAGGTAATGCGGCTTGGCCCCGGCCAGGAACGCAGCGCCTTCGTAGATCTGGTAGAACGGGTTCGGGCTGACCACCAGCGCGTCGTCGCCACGGTTGACCACGGTCTGGGTGAAGGCGAACAGCGCTTCACGGGTGCCGTTGACCGGCAGGATATTGCGTGCCGGGTCGAGCCAGCCCTTGGGCACGTCGAAGCGGCGTTCGCACCAGGCGCCGATGGCCTCGCGCAGGGCCGGGATGCCCAGGGTGGTTGGGTAGACGGCCATCTGATCGAGGTTGTCGGCCAGGGCCTTGGCCACGAATTGCGGGGACTTGTGCTTGGGTTCGCCGATGGACAGCGCAATCGGGCGCTTGTCCGGGTTCGGCGTGACGCTGCCGAGCAGGGCGCGCAGTTTCTCGAACGGGTAGGGTTGCAACTGGTTCAGGGCGTTGTTCATGTAAGCCTCTATCACGGTGAGCACCGAACCTGTGGGAGCTGGCTTGCCTGCGATCGCATCGCCGCCAGTCATCTGTTGCACCGCGGCGCCCGCATCGCAGGCAAGCCAGCTCCCACAGGGATCGTGTTCACAAAGTTAACAATTCAAATGGTCAGGCGCGTCAGTTCGACGCCGGGCTCCTGGGGCACGCTCAGTTGCTGGACGATGGCTTCCTGCAAGCGCAGGCACAGCTCAGGGTCGGACAGCGGCTGGTTGTCGGCGTCGGTGATGAAGAACACGTCTTCCACGCGCTCACCAAGGGTCGCAATCTTGGCGTTCTGCAGCGACAGGTCGAACTCCAGGAATATCCCGCCGATGCGTGCCAGCAGGCCTGGACGGTCCGGCGCGCTGAGTTCCAGCACCGTGACCGGGCGCTGGGCGTCGTTGGAAATGGTCACCTGGGGCGCAAACGCAAAGTGTTTGAGCTGGCGCGGCACCCGGCGCTGGATGATGGTCGGGTAGTCGTCCGGGTTGCGCAGGGCCTCGGTCAGGCCTTCGCGGATTTTTTTCACCCGTGCCGGGTTGTCGCCGATGGACTCGCCTTCGGTGTCGAGCACGATGTAGGTGTCGAGGGTGAACTGGCTGCTGGAGGTGATCACTCGCGCGTCATGGATGTTCAGGTTGAGCTGGTCCATGGCCGCCACGGTCACGGCAAAGAAGTCGTGCTGGTCCGGCGCGTAGATGAAGATCTGCGTACCGCCTTCGAATTCGCGTTGGGTGGTTTCCTTGATCAACACCAGCGGGCCGCCATCGGCCGGCTGCTGCAGGATCGCGTCACTGTGCCAGGCCACGTCGCCGGCGGTGTGGCGCAGGAAGTAATCGTCGCCCAGTTGCGACCACAGTTGCTCGACGTCGTCCGGGTCATTGCCGCCACGTACCAGGATGTCCAGCGCCGCGCTTTGGGTGCGGCGGATCTGTTCTTCGCGGTCGACCGGGTTTTCCAGACCGCGGCGCAAGGCACGCTTGGTCTCGGTGTAGAGCTGGCGCAACAGGCTGGCGCGCCAGGAGTTCCACAGGGTCGGGTTGGTGGCGTTGATGTCGGAGACGGTCAGCACGTACAGGTAGTCGAGGCGGGTTTCATCGCCGACGATGCCAGCGAAATCGTGGATCACCTGCGGGTCGGACAAGTCCTTGCGCTGGGCGGTGGTCGACATCACCAGGTGGTTTTGCACCAGCCAGACGATCAGGCGGCTGTCCCACAGCGGCAACTGGTGGCGCTGGCAGAACGCCTCGGCGTCGACGGCGCCGACTTCCGAGTGATCGCCATGCCGACCTTTGCCGATGTCATGGTACAGGCCGGCCAGGTAGATCAGTTCGGGCTTGGGCAGCTTGGCCATCAGCTTACTGGCCAACGGGAATTTCTCTGATACCTGGGTGTACTGCAACTTACGCAGGTGCTTGATCAGGTTCAGGGTGTGGGCGTCCACGGTGTAGATGTGGAACAGGTCGTGCTGCATCTGCCCGACGATAAAACCGAACTCCGGCAGGTAGCGCCCGAGGATGCCGTAACGGTTCATCCGGCGCAGGTTGCGGTGGATGCCGATCTTGCACTTGAACAGCTCGATAAACAGGCTGGTGTTGCGGATGTCGTTGCGGAACTCGTCGTCGATCAGGTGACGGTTCTCCCGCAGCAGGCGGATGGTGTCGGCGCGCACGCCTTTGATTTCCGGCTGTTGGGCCATCAGCACGAAGATTTCCAGCATGGCGAACGGCGTGCGCCGGAACACGTTGTCGTTGCGGGCCTCGATATAGCCATCGTGCAGCTGAAAGCGCGCATTGATCGGCTGCGGCGGCGCTTCGTCCTCGGGAGCCAGGATCACCTCTTCGAAGTGCTGGATGATCAGGTCGCTGAGCTGGGCAATGCTCATGACTACCCGGTAGTACTGCTGCATGAAGCTTTCGATGCTGGTCTTCGCGTCCTCGCCCTCAAAGCCCAGCAGGGTGGCGATGGAGCGTTGATGGTCGAACAACAGGCGGTCTTCGGAGCGCCCGGCGAGCATGTGCAGGGCGTAGCGCACTTTCCACAGGAATTCCTGGGACGAGGCCAGCAGGGCGTTTTCGCTCTCTACCAGGAAGCCTTCGCCAGCCAGGGCGCGCAGGTTCAGGGTGCCGTACTGGCGACGGGCTACCCACAGAATCGTCTGGATGTCCCGCAGCCCGCCGGGCGAGCCTTTGACGTTGGGTTCCAGGTTGTATTCGGTGTCGTTGTACTTGTGGTGGCGGGCTTTTTGTTCGGCGCGCTTGGCGAGGAAAAAATCCTTGCTCGGCCACATGTGCGCCGTGCTGGTGACTTCGAGCATGCGTTGGCGCAAGCGCTCGGGGCCGGCGATGGTGCGGCTTTCCATCAGGTTGGTGATGACGGTGAGGTCGGCGCGGGCCTCTTCGGCGCATTCGTCGACGGAGCGCACGCTCTGGCCGACTTCCAGGCCGATGTCCCACAGCAGCGTCAGAAAGCGCTCGATGGAATCGCGAAAGATCTCATGGTCGGCGCTGTCCAGCAGGATCAGCAGGTCGATGTCGGAGTAGGGGTGCAGCTCCCCACGACCATAGCCGCCGACGGCCACCAGGGCGATGTCGGCGTCTTCGCTCCAGTTGAACTGCTCCCAGGCCTTTTGCAGGATGTTGTCGACGAACCAGGCGCGATCTTCGATCAGCCGGCGAATATCGCGACCGTTGCGAAAGCGCTCATCGAGCACCTCGCGGGCCTGGCGGATCGCCTTCTTGAAGGCGGCAATGGGGCTTGCCTTCAGGGCCAGTTCGGCCTGGAACTGGCCACGGTCGAAGAGTTCGGGATCCACCTGGGGCATCGATCGGCTTTCCTTTCTATCTATTCAGTCAGTCACAACACGCTGTGGGAAAACCTGAGCAACCCTGCTTATACCTAAACGGCAGCCGAAACGCGTGGGATCGTGTCGTCGGCGCGCAGGGTGAAGATCTCGTAGCCGGTTTCCGTGACCAGCAGGGTGTGTTCCCACTGGGCCGAGAGCTTGCGGTCCTTGGTAATGGCGGTCCAGCCGTCGCCCAGTACCTTGGTGTCGGCCTTGCCCTGGTTGATCATCGGCTCGATGGTGAAGGTCATGCCGGCCTTCAGTTCCATGCCGGTGCCGGCGCGGCCGTAGTGCAGGATCTGCGGTTCTTCGTGGAACACAGTGCCGATACCGTGGCCGCAGAATTCGCGGACCACCGAGAAGCCGTTCTTTTCCGCGTGCTTCTGGATCACTTCACCGATGTCGCCCAGGCGGCAGCCTGGCTTGACGATTTCGATGGCCTTGTACATGCATTCCTGGGTGACCTGGGACAGGCGCTCGGCCCAGACCGGCACGGTGCCGACGTGGAACATGCGGCTGGTGTCGCCGAAGTAGCGGTCCTTGATCACGGTGACGTCGATGTTCAGGGTGTCGCCGTCCTTCAACGGTTTGTCGCCCGGAATCCCGTGGCAGACCACGTGGTTGACCGAGGTGCAGATCGACTTGGGGAAACCCTTGTAGTTCAGTGGCGCGGGGATGGCGCCCTGCACGTTGACTATATAGTCGTGGCAGATCTGGTTCAGGGTTTCGGTGGTGACGCCGGGCTTGACGTGTTCTGCAATCATTTCCAGCACGTCGGCAGCCAGTTTGCCGGCGATGCGCATGCCAGCAATGTCTTCGGCGGTTTTCAAACTAACGGTCATACAGGCTCTCTCTAGCGCGACGCGCTGAAATCAATACGGTTCACGGGCGTGCGACAAAAGGTTACAGAATTCGCACAAGCCCCAAAAAACGCGATTCTAACAGACGCTGGCGTCAAATCATGAGCCCCTGATGATCGCTTCTCTCTATAAGGTAGGGTGATGTTGGCTCTATTCAAGGGCTTGGGTAAATGCGCTGGGCGGCAAATGTGATTGCGGGTTTCGTTTTCGTCGATGCTGTGGTATAAAATGCGCCGCTTTCCGGGGATACCCCGCAAAGCTTAAATCCACACACGTGTCGACACGATGACCTGGGTGCCGGAGGCCTTGATGCCGCTGGTTGGTCATTGGGATACGTGGAGGCCAAACCCGACTTATTAAGGAACTATCATGTCCCAAGTCAACATGCGCGATATGCTGAAGGCCGGTGTGCACTTCGGTCACCAGACCCGTTACTGGAACCCGAAAATGGGTAAATACATTTTCGGCGCACGTAACAAGATCCACATCATCAACCTTGAAAAAACCCTGCCAATGTTCAACGAAGCTCTGACTTTCGTAGAGCGTCTGGCCCAGGGCAAAAACAAGATTCTGTTCGTCGGCACCAAGCGTTCCGCTGGCAAGATCGTTGCTGAAGAAGCAGCACGTTGCGGTTCGCCGTACGTCGATCACCGCTGGTTGGGCGGCATGCTGACCAACTTCAAAACCATCCGTGCTTCCATCAAGCGTCTGCGTGACCTTGAAGTGCAAGCCGAAGACGGTACTTTCGCCAAGCTGACCAAGAAAGAAGCGCTGATGCGCTCCCGTGACCTGGAAAAGCTCGATCGTTCCCTGGGTGGTATCAAGGACATGGGCGGTCTGCCTGACGCACTGTTCGTTATCGACGTTGATCACGAGCGCATCGCGATCACCGAAGCCAACAAGCTGGGCATCCCTGTTATCGGCGTAGTCGATACCAACAGCAGCCCGGAAGGCGTTGACTACATCATCCCAGGCAACGATGACGCAATCCGCGCTATCCAGCTGTACATGGGTTCGATGGCTGACGCTGTAATCCGTGGTCGCAACCACGTTGCTGGTGGTACCGAGCAGTTCGTTGAAGAAGCTCCGGTAGCCGCAGCTGAGTAATTGACGCCCTGGCGTTGACTCAGTAAGCAAAAAGGGGGCTTGGCCCCCTTTTTGCCACCTCGAAAACCATTTGTCGGCAGCGCAGCTACATCATCTGTAACGTGCAGCGGCCTACAAAGGTGGTTCGGGAAGAATTGATCCCCCGTTCGATCGGGTGGAATGGTTGAAAACCTATCCAAGAGGAATTTGAAAATGGCAGCAATTACTGCAGCGTTGGTTAAAGAACTGCGTGAGCGTACCGGCGAAGGCATGATGGATTGCAAGAAAGCCCTGGAAAAGGCTGACGGCGACATCGAAAAAGCCATTGATGACATGCGTGCTTCCGGCGCCATCAAGGCTGCCAAGAAAGCAGGCAACGTAGCTGCTGAAGGCGCGATCGCTCTGAAAGAAGACGGCAAATCCGCCGTTCTGCTGGAAGTGAACTCGCAGACCGACTTCCTGGCTCTGCAAGATGACTTCAAGGCATTCGTTGCTGCCAGCGTTGAAAAAGCATTCGCTGACAAGCTGACTACCGTTGAGCCTCTGATCGAAGCTCAAGAAGCTGCTCGCCTGGTACTGGTCGGCAAGGTTGGCGAAAACGTCAACATCCGTCGCCTGGTTCGCGTTGAAGGTGATGTTGTTGGTGGTTACCTGCACGGCAACAAGATCGGTGTTGCAGTTGTCCTGAAAGGCGGCAACGTCGAGCTGGCCAAAGACATCGCCATGCACGTAGCAGCCAGCAACCCTGAGTTCCTGCTGCCTTCGGAAGTTTCTGCCGAAGCGATCGAGCGTGAAAAAGCTGTGTTCCTGCAGCTGAACGAAGAAAAAATCAAAGGCAAGCCAGAAAACATTGTTGAGAACATGGTCAAAGGCCGTATCAGCAAGTTCCTGGCCGAAGCAAGCCTGGTTGAGCAGGCGTTCGTCAAGAACCCTGAAATCAAGGTTGGCGAACTGGCCAAGAAAGCCGGTGCAGAAATCGTTTCCTTCACTTACTTCAAAGTAGGCGAAGGCATCGAGAAGCCGGTCGACAACTTCGCTGAAGAAGTTGCTGCCCAGCTGGCTGCCGCCAAGCAATAAGACAGTTTTCAACTGTCGCCCGAAAGAGGCTGCCCGCTCACGCGCGCAGCCTCTTTTCAAATGGGAAGGCCAATTTTATTTGGATTCCCTTCGGAACTGGCTTACAAAGCCGTGTTCCGATGGCGCTGTGAGAGCGTCCAGCTAGAGTGAACGCAAGCCGTAAACGGCTCGCCAAGAATTTTTAAAATACGCCGCAGGAGAGATTCGCAATGGCTCAGCAGGGCAGTGGTTATCAGGCTCGCTATAAACGCATTCTACTCAAGCTCAGCGGCGAGGCCCTGATGGGCTCGGAAGAGTTCGGGATCGATCCCAAGGTGCTCGACCGCATGGCGCTGGAAGTCGGCCAATTGGTTGGCATCGGTGTGCAGGTCGGCCTGGTGATTGGTGGCGGTAACCTGTTCCGCGGCGCGGCACTGAGTGCGGCGGGTATGGATCGGGTCACTGGCGACCACATGGGCATGCTGGCTACTGTGATGAACGCCCTGGCCATGCGCGACGCCCTTGAGCGTGCCAATATCTCGGCTATCGTGATGTCGGCTATTTCCATGGTTGGCGTGACTGATCACTATGATCGCCGCAAAGCCATGCGCCACCTGAACTCCAAGGAAGTGGTGATCTTTGCCGCCGGCACGGGTAACCCGTTCTTCACCACCGATTCGGCTGCGTGCCTGCGCGCGATCGAAATCGACGCCGACGTCGTGCTGAAGGCGACCAAGGTCGATGGCGTATACACTGCAGATCCATTCAAAGACCCGCATGCCGAGAAGTTCGATCATCTGACCTACGATGAAGTGCTGGATCGCAAGCTGGGTGTGATGGACCTGACGGCTATTTGCCTGTGCCGCGACCACAAGATGCCGCTGCGCGTATTTAACATGAACAAGCCCGGCGCCCTGCTGAATATCGTACACGGCGGCGCTGAAGGGACTCTGATCGAGGAAGGCCAACAATGATCAACGAAATCAAGAAAGACGCCCAGGCGCGTATGCAAAAATCCCTGGAATCCCTGAGCCACGCATTCGGCCAGATTCGCACCGGCAAGGCGCACCCGAGCATCCTGGGTAGCGTGATGGTGCCTTACTACGGTTCCGATACACCGATCAGCAGCGTCGCCAACATTACCGTTAAAGACTCGCGCACCCTGCAGGTCGTAGCGTTTGAGCGCAACATGCTGGGTGCTGTCGACAAGGCCATCCAGAGCGCCGGCCTGAACCTCAACCCGACCAACCTGGGCGAGTTGCTGTTGATCTCCATGCCGGCCCTGACTGAAGAAACCCGTAAGGGCTTCACCAAGCAGGCTCGCAGCGCCGCTGAAGATGCACGTGTAGCGGTGCGTAACATCCGTCGCGATGCCCTGGGTGAGCTGAAGAAGCTGGTCAAGGACAAGGAAATCAGCGAAGACGAAGAGCGTCGTGCCGTCGCTGACATCGACAAGCTGACCAAAGATGCCGAGGCCCAGATCACCAAGGCCACGGAAGAAAAAGAAAAGGACCTGATGGCCGTATAAGGGGTCAGGACGCCTTCATGGAAAAGACCAAGCAGACTGTACCTTCTGTGGTGCCGCGTCACGTCGCGATCATCATGGATGGGAATAATCGCTGGGCGAAAAAACGCTTTATGCCGGGTGTTGCCGGGCATAAAGCGGGTGTCGATGCGGTGCGGGCTGTGATTGAGGTGTGTGCCGAGGCCAAGGTCGAGGTATTGACCCTCTTTGCCTTCTCCAGTGAAAACTGGCAGCGCCCGGCCGATGAAGTCAGTGCCCTGATGGACCTGTTCTTCAAGGCCCTGCGTCGCGAAGCCAAGCGCCTCAACGACAACAACATCAGCCTGCGAATCATTGGTGACCGCTCACGGTTCCATCCGGAGTTGCAGGCGGCCATGCGCGAGGCTGAAGCCATTACTGCCGGCTCTGGCCGGTTTGTGCTGCAGATCGCTGCCAATTACGGCGGCCAGTGGGACATCGCCCAGGCCGCGCAACGCTTGGCCCGTGAAGTACAGGCCGGTCACCTGCGCCCGGACGACATCACGCCCGAGCTGTTGCAAACCTGCCTGGTGACCGGCGACCTGCCGTTGCCGGACTTGTGCATCCGTACCGGTGGCGAGCACCGCATCAGCAATTTCCTTCTGTGGCAATTGGCCTACACCGAGCTGTACTTCTCCGACCTGTTCTGGCCGGACTTCAAACACGATGCCATGCGCAATGCGCTGGCCGATTTCGCTTCCCGTCAGCGTCGCTTTGGTAAAACGAGCGAGCAGATCGAAGCTGGAGCCCGGGTTTAAATGCTTAAACAACGAATCATCACAGCACTGATCCTGCTGCCGATTGCCTTGTGTGGGTTTTTCCTGCTCGACGGTTCCGGCTTTGCGCTGTTTATCGGCCTGGTCGTGACCCTGGGAGCCTGGGAATGGGCGCGCCTGGCGGGTTTCAATGCTCAACTGCCGCGCGTGGTGTACGCCGCTGTCGTGGCGCTGCTGCTGTTCCTGATGTACATCCTGCCGGACATCGCACCCTGGGTGCTGGGGGCGGCGGTGTTGTGGTGGGCACTGGCGACGTTCCTGGTGCTGACCTATCCGCGTACCAGCAGCCAGTGGTCCAGCGTTGCCTGCAAGCTGGTGATCGGTTTGCTGATCCTGCTGCCGGCCTGGCAGGGGTTGGTAGAGATCAAGCGTTATCCCATTGGTAACTGGCTGATTCTGGCGGTAATGGTATTGGTGTGGGGCGCCGATATTGGTGCCTACTTCTCCGGTCGGGCCTTAGGCAAGCGCAAGCTGGCGCCAGCGGTCAGTCCCGGCAAAAGCTGGGAGGGCGTGTATGGTGGCCTGGCATTGACGCTGGTCATCACGCTGGTAGTCGGCCTCGTGCGTGACTGGTCGGTGCAGGAGATTTTCCTGGGCCTGCTGGGTACGGCCATCGTCGTCTTTATCTCGGTGGTGGGTGATCTCACCGAAAGCATGTTCAAGCGTCAGGCCGGGATCAAGGACAGCAGCAACCTGCTGCCGGGTCACGGCGGTGTGCTGGATCGTATTGACAGCCTGACCGCCGCCATTCCGATCTTTGCTGTGCTGTTGTGGATGATCGCTTCGTGAGCCGCCTGCAACAGGTGACCGTGCTGGGCGCCACCGGCTCGGTCGGGCTGAGCACCCTGGATGTGATCGCTCGTCATCCTGATCGTTACCAGGTGTTTGCCCTGACCGGCTTCTCGCGTTTGGCAGAACTGCTGGCCCTGTGTGTGCGCCATGCGCCTCGCTATGCCGTGGTGCCTGAGGCCGTCGCCGCGCGAGGCTTGCAGGATGATCTGCGGGCCGCGGGCCTGGCGACCGAGGTGTTGGTCGGAGAGGAAGGGCTGTGCCAGGTCTCGGCGGATGTCGAGGTAGACACCGTTGTGGCTGCCATCGTGGGGGCCGCGGGCCTGCGCCCAACCTTGGCGGCTGTCGACGCCGGCAAGAAGATCTTGTTGGCCAATAAAGAGGCGCTGGTGATGTCCGGCACACTCTTTATGCAGGCGGTGCGCAAGAGCGGTGCTGTGTTGCTGCCGCTCGACAGCGAGCACAATGCAATCTTCCAGTGCATGCCGGGTGATTTTGCCCGTGGCTTGAGCCAGGTCGGTGTGCGCCGGATTCTGCTGACTGCGTCCGGTGGCCCGTTCCGACAGACTCCGCTGGCCGAGTTGGAGCACGTTTCGCCTGACCAGGCGTGTGCCCATCCGAACTGGTCGATGGGGCGCAAGATCTCCGTTGACTCGGCGAGCATGATGAACAAGGGCCTTGAGTTGATCGAGGCGTGCTGGTTGTTCGATGCCAGGCCTGATCAGGTCGAGGTGGTGATTCACCCACAAAGTGTGATTCATTCCCTGGTCGATTATGTGGACGGTTCGGTATTGGCGCAGCTGGGTAACCCCGATATGCGCACGCCGATCGCCAACGCCCTGGCCTGGCCTGAGCGGATCGATTCCGGCGTGGCGCCGTTGGACCTGTTTGCCATTGCCCGCCTGGACTTCGAAGCACCGGACGAGCAGCGTTTCCCTTGCCTGCGCCTGGCGCGGCAAGCGGCCGAGGCGGGTAACAGCGCGCCGGCGATGCTCAATGCGGCGAATGAAGTGGCTGTGGCGGCGTTTCTTGATGGGCGCATCCGCTTTCCGCAGATCGCGAGTATCATCGAGGACGTACTGGGTCTTGAGCCTGTGGTCGCTGTAAATGATTTGGCGGCAGTGTTCGAGGCTGATGCAAAGGCGCGGACCCTGGCCGAGCAATGGTTGAACCGCAACGCGCGTTAGTCTGCGGGCGCGTTTGAGCCTTCAGGCACTGGATTGGAATGCGGAGAAATTAGATGAGTGCGCTCTACATGATTGTCGGCACCCTGGTTGCTCTGGGCGTGCTGGTTACCTTCCACGAATTCGGCCACTTCTGGGTTGCGCGTCGTTGCGGCGTCAAGGTATTGCGCTTTTCCGTCGGTTTCGGCATGCCGTTGCTGCGCTGGCACGATCGCCAGGGCACCGAGTTCGTGATCGCGGCGATTCCGCTGGGCGGCTACGTCAAGATGCTTGATGAGCGCGAAGGCGAAGTGCCGGCCGATCAGTTGGACCAATCCTTCAATCGCAAGACCGTTCGTCAGCGTATTGCCATCGTTGCTGCCGGCCCGATCGCCAACTTCCTGCTGGCGATGTTTTTTTTCTGGGTCTTGGCCATGCTGGGCAGCGAGCAACTGCGTCCGATCATCGGTGCGGTCGAGGCGGACAGCATTGCGGCCAGGGCTGGCTTGACCAGCGGCCAGGAAATTGTTGCGATTGATGGCGAGCCAACCACGGGTTGGGGCGCGGTCAACCTGCAGTTGGTGCGTCGCCTGGGGGAGAGTGGCACCATCAATGTGGTGGTGCGTGAGCAGGACTCCACGGCCGAATCGCCACGTGAGCTCAAGCTGGACCGTTGGCTCCAGGGCGCGGATGAACCTGATCCGATCAAGTCCCTGGGGATTCGTCCGTGGCGTCCGAGCCTGCCGCCGGTCCTCGCCGAGCTGGACCCGAAAGGTCCGGCCCAGTCGGCCGGCCTGAAAACCGGCGACCGTTTGTTGGCGCTTGATGGTCAGGCGCTGGCCGATTGGCAGCAAGTGGTCGACCTGGTGCGTGTACGCCCTGATACCAAAATTATGCTGAAAGTTGAGCGCGAGGGTGCTCAAATCGATGTCCCCGTGACCCTGTCGGTGCGTGGGGAAGCCAAGGCGGCCGGGGGTTATCTGGGCGCCGGGGTGAAGAGTCCGGAGTGGCCGCCGTCGATGCTGCGCGAGGTCAGTTACGGGCCGGTGGCGGCGATTGGCGAGGGTGCGAAACGCACCTGGACCATGAGTGTGCTGACCCTCGAATCCCTGAAGAAAATGTTGTTCGGCGAGCTCTCGGTAAAAAACTTGAGTGGACCGATAACCATTGCTAAAGTGGCGGGCGCTTCTGCCCAGTCGGGTGTCGCGGATTTCCTGAATTTCCTGGCTTATCTGAGTATTAGCCTGGGGGTTCTGAATTTGCTGCCCATCCCAGTATTGGATGGGGGACATCTGTTGTTTTATCTGGTCGAGTGGGTGCGTGGTCGCCCCTTGTCGGATCGGGTGCAAGGTTGGGGGATACAGATCGGTATCAGTTTGGTGGTCGGGGTGATGTTGTTAGCCTTGGTCAACGATTTGGGACGTCTGTAACGCTTCGCTGAATTGCGAATCTGCCGCATTTTGCGGCAGTTTGTTTATTGCCAGTTGGAATAAGAAAGGACTTCATGAAACGTCTGCTGCTAACTGCGGTTCTCACCGTATTGATGATCGCCGAAGTTCACGCCGAGTCCTTCACCATCTCCGATATTCGCGTCAACGGCCTCCAGCGGGTATCCGCAGGTAGCGTCTTTGGTGCGTTGCCGTTGAACGTCGGGGAACAGGCTGATGACCGTCGCCTGGTGGAATCCACTCGTGCGCTGTTCAAAACCGGCTTCTTTCAAGATATCCAACTGGGTCGCGAAGGCAACGTCCTCGTTATCACCGTGGTCGAGCGACCTTCCGTCGCCAGTATCGAGATCGAGGGCAACAAGGCGATCTCCACTGAAGACCTGATGAAAGGCCTCAAGCAATCCGGCCTGGCCGAGGGCGAGATCTTCCAGCGTGCCACCCTTGAAGGTGTGCGTAACGAACTGCAACGCCAGTACGTTGCCCAGGGCCGCTACTCCGCGTCCGTGGAAACCGAAGTGATCCCGCAGCCTCGTAACCGTGTCGGCCTCAAGGTCAACATCAACGAAGGCACCGTGGCGGCCATTCAGCACATCAACGTGGTGGGCAACACCAAGTTCGCCGATGAAGACCTGATCGACCTGTTCGAACTGAAGACCACCAACTGGCTGTCTTTCTTCAAGAACGATGACAAGTACGCCCGCGAAAAACTCTCCGGTGACCTGGAGCGCCTGCGTTCCTACTACCTGGACCGTGGCTATATCAACATGGATATTGCCTCCACCCAGGTGTCCATCACCCCGGACAAGAAACACGTCTACATCACCGTCAACGTCAACGAAGGCGAGAAGTACAAGGTTCGTGACGTCAAGCTGAGCGGTGATCTGAAAGTTCCCGAAGATCAGGTCAAGGCCTTGCTGCTGGTGCAGAAGGACCAGGTGTTCTCGCGCAAGCTGATGACCACGACCTCCGAGCTGATCACCCGTCGCCTGGGCAACGAAGGCTATACCTTCGCCAACGTCAACGGCGTGCCGACCCCACATGATGATGACCACACCGTGGACATCACCTTTGTCGTCGACCCGGGCAAGCGTGCCTACGTGAACCGCATCAACTTCCGTGGCAACACCAAGTCTGCGGACGAAGTGCTGCGTCGTGAAATGCGTCAGATGGAAGGTGGCTGGGCGTCGACATACCTGATCGACCAGTCCAAGACCCGTCTTGAGCGCCTGGGCTTCTTTAAAGAGGTCAACGTCGAAACCCCGGCCGTGCCAGGTGTGGATGACCAGGTTGACGTGAACTACGCCGTAGAAGAACAAGCCTCGGGTTCGATCACCGCGAGTGTCGGCTTTGCACAGAGTGCCGGTCTGATCCTTGGTGGTTCGATTACCCAGAACAACTTCCTCGGTACCGGTAACAAGGTCTCCATCGGCCTGACCCGCAGCGAATACCAGAGCCGCTATAACTTCGGTTATGTCGACCCCTACTGGACTGCTGACGGTGTGAGCCTGGGTTACAACGCCTTCTACCGTACCACCGACTACAAAGACCTCGACGTTGACGTTGCAAGCTATGCGATCGACAGCCTGGGTGCTGGCGTGAACATCGGTTACCCAATCAGTGAGACCTCGCGTCTGACCTTCGGCCTGACCGCGCAACAGGATGAGATCAAGACCGGTGTCTACACCGTGGACGAAATCTTCGACTTCACCCGTCGTGAAGGCGACAAGTTCCTGAACTTCAAGGCGTCTGCCGGCTGGTCCGAGTCGACCCTGAACAAAGGTGTACTGGCAACCCGTGGCCACTCCCAGAGCCTGACCCTGGAAACCACCACGCCGGGCAGCGACCTGTCGTTCTTCAAACTCGACTACCGCGGCCAGTTGTTCCAGCCGTTGAGCGACAACTACACCATGCGCCTGCACACTGAGCTGGGCTACGGTGACGGTTATGGTTCCACCAATGGCCTGCCGTTCTACGAGAACTACTATGCGGGTGGCTTCAACTCCGTACGTGGTTTCAAAGACAGCACCCTGGGCCCGCGTGGTACGCCGAGCCGTGGTGTTGGTGTAACCGGTAACCAGGGCACTGTGGTCGACTCCGACAACAAGCCTCTGCCGTTCGGTGGTAACGTGTTGATTCAGGGTGGTGCGGAGATTCTGTTCCCGCTGCCGTTCGTCAAGGACCAGCGTTCGTTGCGTACTTCGGTATTCTGGGACGTGGGTAACGTATTCGATTCCAAGTGTGAGCAGATCACCAACCCAAGCGGCGTGAAATCTCAGACCCAGTGCAACGACGTGAGCCTGAGCAACCTGGCGAGCTCCGTTGGTGTGGGTGTGACTTGGGTGACTGCGCTTGGCCCATTGAGCTTTGCTCTGGCCATGCCGATCAAGAAACCGGATAACGCTGAAACCCAGATTTTCCAATTCTCCCTCGGCCAGACGTTCTAAGCGTCTGACCCAAGATAACGACAACGGATTCTGTAGGAGTACATCGTGCGTAAGTTGACTCAATTGGTTCTGCTGGCCACCGTGCTGGTAACCACCCCGGCCTTCGCCGAAATGAAAATCGCCGTCCTGAACTATCAGATGGCTCTGCTGGAATCCGATGCGGCCAAGAAGTACGCCGTGGATGCCGAGAAGAAATTCGGTCCGCAACTGACCAAGCTCAAGACCCTGGAAAGCAGTGCCAAGGGCATCCAGGATCGTCTGGTGGCTGGTGGCGACAAGATGCAGCAAGGCGAGCGCGAGCGTCTGGAGCTTGAATTCAAGCAAAAGGCCCGTGACTACCAGTTCCAATCCAAGGAACTGAACGAAGCCAAGGCCGTTGCCGACCGTGAAATGCTCAAGCAGCTGAAGCCGAAACTCGACAGCGCCGTGGAAGAAGTCATCAAGAAAGGTGCCTTTGACCTGGTGTTCGAACGCGGCGCCGTGATCGACGTCAAGCCTCAATACGACATCACCCGCCAGGTGATCGAGCGCATGAACCAGCTGAAGTAAGCCATGACCGCGACTATCAAGCTCGGCGAGTTGGCCGAGTTCCTGGGAGCCGCCTTGCGCGGCTCCCCGGAGAAAGAAATCACTGGGCTAGCCACCTTGCAGGAGGCTGGCCCAGCTCAGTTGAGCTTCCTCGCAAATCCCCAATACCGTAAATACCTGGTCGACAGCAGAGCCGCCGCCGTGTTGCTCAAAGCCGCTGATGCCGAAGGGTTTGCCGGGGACGCGCTGGTGGTGCCTGATCCGTACCTGGCCTACGCCAAGGCTTCGCACCTGTTCGATCCAAAACCCAAGGCGGCGGGCGGTGTTCATCCGTCGGCGGTAATTGCGGATGATGCCCAGGTTGATCCTGCGGCCAGCATTGGCGCCTTTGCGGTGGTCGAGAGTGGTGCGCGCATTGCTGCCGGTGTCACGGTCGGAGCCCATTGCTTTATCGGCGCGCGCTGCGTAATCGGCGCCGGTGGCTGGCTGGCCCCGCGCGTGACCCTGTACCACGATGTGCGTATTGGTGAGCGTGTAGTCATTCAGTCGGGTGCCGTGATCGGTGGCGAAGGCTTCGGGTTTGCCAACTCCAAAGGTGTCTGGCACAAGATTGCCCAGGTCGGCGGTGTGTTGATCGGCGACGATGTGGAAATCGGTGTGAACACTGCTGTCGATCGCGGGGCCTTGGCCGATACCGTGATCGGCAATGGCGTGAAGCTCGACAACCAGATCCAGATCGCCCACAACGTGCAGATCGGTGATCACACCGCCATGGCGGCGTGTGTCGGCATCTCCGGCAGCACCAAGATCGGCAAGCATTGCATGCTCGCCGGTGGCGTTGGGCTGGTGGGCCATATCGATATTTGCGACAACGTCTTCATTACCGGGATGACCATGGTGACCCACTCGATTACCGAGCCAGGCGCCTATTCCTCCGGTACGGCCATGCAGCCCGCAGCTGAATGGCGCAAGAGTGCAGCACGCTTGAGGCATCTGGACGACATGGCGCGACGCCTCAAACAGCTGGAAAAGCGTGTTGGTGACGTGACCCCTGGCGGTAATGTTTCATCAGAAGGCTGATACCATTTCCATATCAAGTGTGCACAGCCGCTAGACTTGCCTCCTTGATTTGCTAGCGGGGCGTGCTTTTAGTCCGCCCGCCCCCAATCTTTATTACAGGCTTCCCCCCGAAATGATGGACATCAACGAGATTCGCGAATACCTGCCTCACCGTTACCCGTTCCTGCTGGTGGACCGCGTAGTGGACCTCAATGTTGAGGAAAAGCGCATTCGTGCCTACAAGAATGTCAGCATCAACGAACCGTTCTTCAACGGTCACTTTCCTGCGCATCCAATCATGCCGGGCGTATTGATCATTGAAGCGATGGCCCAGGCTGCCGGTATCCTTGGTTTCAAAATGCTCGACCTCAAGCCTGCCGACGGCACGCTTTACTATTTTGTCGGTTCCGACAAATTGCGTTTCCGCAATCCGGTCACTCCGGGTGACCAGTTGATCCTGGAAGCCAAGTTCATCAGCTGCAAGCGCCAGATCTGGAAGTTTGAATGCCAGGCGTCGGTAGATGGCAAGCCGGTGTGCTCCGCCGAGATCATCTGCGCGGAACGCAAACTATGAGTTTGATTGACCCTCGCGCAATCATCGATCCGTCGGCCGTTCTGGCCGCCGACGTTGAGATCGGCCCTTGGTCGATCATCGGCGCAGGTGTTGAAATCGGCGAGGGGACTGTCATCGGGCCGCACGTGATCCTCAAGGGACCGACCCGCATTGGCAAACACAATCGCATCTACCAGTTTTCCTCGGTAGGCGAAGACACCCCGGACATGAAGTACAAGGGTGAAGAAACGCGCCTGGTAATCGGTGACCACAACATCATTCGTGAAGGTGTGACCATTCACCGTGGCACCGTTCAGGATCGTGCCGAGACCACGCTGGGTGATCACAACCTGATCATGGCCTATGCCCATATCGGCCATGACAGCGTGATCGGCAACCACTGCATCCTGGTCAACAACACCGCGTTGGCAGGCCACGTGCACGTTGATGATTGGGCGATCCTGTCCGGTTTCACTCTGGTGCATCAGTATTGCCATATCGGCGCCCACAGCTTTTCCGGCATGGGGACCGCCATCGGCAAGGACGTTCCGGCGTTCGTCACCGTGTTCGGCAACCCGGCCGAAGCCCGCAGCATGAACTTCGAGGGCATGCGCCGTCGTGGTTTCAGCGAAGAGGCGATCCACGCCCTGCGTCGCGCCTACAAGGTGGTCTACCGCCAGGGGCTCACCGTTGACCAAGCCTTGACCGAACTGGCCGAGCCGTCAGCGTTGTTCCCGGAAGTCGCGGTATTCCGTGACTCGATCCAGGCGTCGACCCGCGGCATCACCCGCTGATCATGGCCAATCTGCGTATTGCGTTGGTGGCCGGAGAAGCTTCCGGCGACATCTTGGGCGCAGGCCTGATGCGAGCCCTCAAGGCCCAGCATCCTGCGGTTGAGTTTATCGGTGTGGGTGGTCCGCTGATGCAGGCCGAAGGTCTCACTTCCTATTTCCCCATGGAGCGCTTGTCGGTCATGGGGTTGGTGGAAGTGCTGGGGCGTCTGCGTGAGCTTTTGGCTCGGCGCAAACTGCTGATTCAGGCCCTCATCGAAGAACAACCCGACGTCTTTATCGGAATCGATGCGCCGGACTTCACCCTCAACATCGAACTCAAGTTGCGTCAGGCCGGGATCAAGACGGTGCACTACGTCAGCCCGTCCGTGTGGGCGTGGCGGCAGAAGCGCGTGTTGAAGATCCGTGAAGGCTGCGACCTGATGCTGACCCTCCTGCCATTCGAGGCCCGTTTCTACGAGGAGAAGGGCGTGCCGGTGCGGTTTGTCGGGCATACCCTGGCCGACACCATTCCGCTGCACGCCGACCGCGCAGCAGCCCGTGCCGAACTGGGTTTGGCTGACGGGCCGTTGGTCGCGCTGATGCCGGGCAGCCGTGGCGGCGAAGTCGGGCGCCTGGGGGCATTGTTTTTTGATGCGGCCGAACGCCTGCTGGCCTTGAAGCCAGGCCTACGCTTCGTGCTGCCGTGCGCCAGCCCGCAACGACGGGCCCAGATCGAAACCTTGCTTGAAGGGCGCAACCTGCCGCTGACCCTGCTCGACGGCCAATCGCACCTGGCCCTGGCGGCCTGTGATGCGGTACTGATCGCCTCGGGCACCGCGACCCTGGAAGCGCTGCTGTACAAGCGCCCAATGGTCGTGGCCTATCGCTTGGCGCCGCTGACGTTCTGGATTCTCAAGCGCATGGTCAAGAGCCCCTACATCTCCTTGCCGAACCTGCTGGCTCAACGCCTGTTGGTGCCGGAGTTGTTGCAGGATGACGCAACGCCCGAAGCCCTGGCGCAAACCGTACTCCCCTTGATCGATGGCGGCGAAGAGCAGACCCGCGGTTTTGACGAGATTCACCGCACCCTGCGCCGTGATGCGTCCAACCAGGCGGCGGACGCCGTGCTGACCTTGATCGGTAAAAAACAGGAAACCCTATGACCACGCAAATGGGCCTGGACTTCAGCCTGGTTGCCGAAGCCCACGAACTGGTGGCCGGTGTCGACGAAGTCGGTCGCGGCCCGCTGTGCGGCGCGGTAGTCACGGCGGCGGTGATCCTTGATCCGAGCCGTCCGATCCTCGGTCTCAACGACTCGAAAAAACTCACCGAAGCCCGCCGCGAAAAGCTCTTCGACGAGATCTGTGAAAAAGCCTTGAGTTGGCACATTGCCCGTGCCGAAGTCGAGGAAATCGACGAGCTGAACATTCTCCACGCCACCATGCTCGCCATGCAGCGCGCGGTCGAAGGCCTGCACATCACGCCAAAAATGGCGATGATCGACGGCAACCGCTGCCCCAAACTGGCGATGCCCTCTGAAGCCGTGGTCAAGGGGGATAGCAAAGTGCCTGCGATTGCCGCAGCGTCGATCCTGGCCAAGGTCAGCCGTGACCGTGAAATGGCTGCTTTCGAATTGACCTACCCCGGCTACGGCATCGGTGGTCACAAAGGCTACCCGACGCCCGTTCATCTGGAAGCCTTGGCCCGCCTGGGTCCAACGCCGATCCATCGTCGCTCGTTCGCCCCGGTGCGCCTGGCTTACGAGGCACGGGAGCGTCTCGCAGAGGTGTAGTCGCGAGGCTGATGTTTTTGCCAAGGCCCGGTACAATCCGGGCCTTGTTGTTTCCACGTATAAGAGATCACTATGCCGGCTTCATTCGTTCACCTGCGCCTGCACACTGAATACTCCCTGGTCGACGGCCTGGTACGGATCAAACCGCTGGTCAAAACCCTGGTGGGCATGAACATGCCAGCGGTGGCGGTGACCGATCAGAACAACATGTGTTCCCTGGTCAAGTTCTACAAAAATGCCATGGGCGCCGGCATCAAGCCGATCTGTGGTGCCGACCTGTGGTTGTCCAACAAAGATCCGGACAACGCCCTGAGCCGCATCAGCCTGCTGGCGATGAACGGCGTCGGTTATCGCAACCTCACTGAACTGATTTCCCGCGGTTTCATCGACGGCCAGCGCAATGGCTCGATCATCATCGAGCGCGAATGGGTCGCCGAGGCCAGTGAAGGCCTGATCATGCTGTCGGCCGCCAAAGAGGGTGAGATCGGTCTCGCGCTGCTCGGCGGCAACCCCCAGGAAGCCGAAGTACTGGCCCGCGAGTGGATGCAGGTCTTCCCCGACCGTTTCTACCTGGAAGTGCAACGCACCAACCGCCCCAACGACGAAGAGCATCTGCACGCCGCCGTCGCCCTGGCCGACAAGCTGGGCGCGCCGTTGGTGGCGACCAACGATGTGCGCTTTATCAAGAAGGAAGATTTCGAGGCCCACGAAACCCGCGTGTGCATCGGTGAAGGCCGGGCCCTGGATGACCCGCGTCGCTCGAAGAACTACAGCGAGGAGCAATACCTCAAAAGCGCCGACGAG
Organism: Pseudomonas sp. GL_117; assembly: GCF_057835125.1. Classification (NCBI taxonomy): domain Bacteria; kingdom Pseudomonadati; phylum Pseudomonadota; class Gammaproteobacteria; order Pseudomonadales; family Pseudomonadaceae; genus Pseudomonas; species Pseudomonas sp. GL_117. The sequence continues at coordinate 1,545,890 of NZ_CM174418.1, forward strand.
ATGGCCGAGCTGTTCAGCGACCTGCCGGAAGCGCTGGAAAACTCGGTGGAGATCGCCAAGCGCTGCAATATCGAAGTGAAGCTGGGCAAGCACTTTTTGCCCAACTTCCCGATTCCCGATGGCATGACCATCGACGAATATTTCCGCAAAGTCTCGTTCGACGGTCTGGAAGAGCGGTTGAGCGTTCTGCTGCCCAAGGACACCACCGAGGACTACGAGGCCAAGCGCCAGGTCTACGTGGATCGGTTGAATTTCGAGCTGGATATCATCATCCAGATGGGGTTTCCCGGTTACTTCCTGATTGTGATGGACTTTATCCAGTGGGCCAAAAGCAATGGCGTACCCGTTGGGCCCGGCCGGGGGTCGGGTGCCGGTTCGTTGGTGGCCTATGTACAGAAGATCACCGACCTCGACCCGCTGGAATATGACCTGCTGTTCGAGCGATTCCTCAACCCGGAACGGGTTTCCATGCCCGACTTCGACGTCGACTTCTGCATGGACGGCCGCGACCGCGTAATCGAATACGTGGCCGAGAAATATGGCCGCAATGCGGTAAGTCAGATCATCACGTTCGGCTCCATGGCTGCCAAGGCTGTAATCCGCGACGTGGCGCGGGTGCAGGGCAAGTCCTACGGCCTGGCGGATCGTCTGTCGAAGATGATTCCGTTCGAAGTCGGCATGACCCTGGAAAAGGCTTACGAGCAGGAAGAAATCCTGCGCGACTTCATCAAGGTCGATGAAGAGGCCGCCGAAATCTGGGACATGGCGCGCAAGCTCGAAGGTGTGGTGCGTAACGTCGGTAAACACGCCGGTGGTGTGGTAATTGCACCTACCAAGCTCACCGACTTTTCGCCGATCTATTGCGACGAGGCCGGTGACGGCCTGGTAACCCAGTTCGACAAGGACGACGTGGAGGCGGCCGGCCTGGTGAAGTTCGACTTCCTCGGCCTGCGGACCCTGACGATCATCGACTGGGCGCTCAAGACCATCAACCGTGACCGCGCCAAGGTCAACGAAGCGCCACTGGATATTGCCTTTATCCCGCTGGACGACAAACCAACGTACCAGTTGCTGCAAAAAGCCGAGACCACGGCGGTGTTCCAGCTTGAGTCGCGCGGTATGAAAGAGCTGATCAAAAAGCTCAAGCCCGACTGCCTGGAAGACTTGATCGCACTGGTGGCCTTGTTCCGTCCGGGCCCGTTGCAATCGGGCATGGTGGATGACTTCATCAACCGTAAGCACGGGCGTGCCGAGCTGGCTTACCCGCACTCCGACTACCAGTACGAAGGCCTCAAGCCGGTACTGGCACCGACCTACGGCATCATCCTGTATCAGGAACAGGTGATGCAGATCGCCCAGGTCATGGCCGGTTACACCCTTGGCGGTGCGGACATGCTGCGTCGGGCCATGGGTAAGAAAAAACCCGAAGAGATGGCCAAGCAGCGCGGCGGCTTCATTGAAGGTTGCGCGACCAACAATATCGACGCCGACCTGGCGGGTAACATCTTCGACCTGGTGGAAAAGTTCGCCGGCTACGGTTTCAACAAATCCCACTCCGCCGCCTACGGCCTGGTGTCGTACCAGACCGCCTGGCTGAAGGCCCACTACCCGGCGCCATTCATGGCGGCGGTACTCTCGGCGGATATGCACAACACCGACAAGGTCGTGACCTTGATCGAGGAAGTGCGCACCATGAAGCTGCGCCTCGACGCGCCGGATGTGAACGCCTCGGAGTTCAAGTTCACGGTGAACGACGAAGGCCGCATCATTTACGGCCTGGGCGCGATCAAAGGTGTGGGCGAAGGCCCGGTGGAAGCGATTGTCGAAGCGCGTCAGGACGGGCCGTTCAAGGACCTGTTCGACTTCTGCGCGCGGGTCGACCTCAAGCGCATCAACAAACGAACCCTTGATGGCCTGATCCGCAGCGGTGCACTCGACCGTCTCGGCCCGTATTTCCACGATGAACCCAAAGCTTACCAAGCCAATATCGACCGTAACCGCGCGGTGTTGCTCGCCGCCATGGAAGAGGCGATCAAGGCCGCCGAACAGACCGCCCGCACCCACGACAGCGGCCACGCCGACTTGTTTGGCGGTTTGTTCGTCGAAGAAGATGCGGATGTGTACGCTAACCACCGCAAGGCCAAGGAGTTGACCCTCAAGGAACGTCTCAAGGGTGAAAAAGACACCCTGGGCCTTTACCTCACTGGTCATCCGATTGACGAATACGAGGGCGAAATCCGTCGTTTCGCCCGTCAACGCATCATCGACCTGAAGCCGGCGCGAGACACCCAGACCGTCGCCGGCATGATCATCGCCCTGCGGGTGATGAAAAATAAGAAAGGCGACAAGATGGGCTTTATCACCCTCGATGACCGCTCGGGGCGGATCGAAGCGTCGCTGTTTGCCGATGCCTTCCACTCGGCCCAGTCGTTGTTGCAGACCGATGCCATGGTCGTCGTGGAGGGGGAGGTCAGCAATGACGACTTTTCCGGCGGCCTGCGCCTGCGGATCAAGCGGGTGATGAGCATGGAAGATGCGCGCACCAATCTTGCCGAAAGCCTGCGCCTGAGGGTCAAGACCGATGCGCTCAAGGGCGATCAGCTACGCCTGTTGGGCGAATTGCTCAAACGCCATCGTGGCGCGTGCCCGGTGACCATGGAGTACACCGGCAGCGATGCCAAGGCGATGTTGCAGTTCGGCGAGACCTGGCGAATTGATCCTGCGGATGGCTTGATTCAAGCTTTGCGTGACCAGTTCGGCCGTGACAACGTCTTCCTCCAATACCGTTGACGGTCAGATATGTCTGATCTCGACTAAATATTTAATCTCGACCTAAACGCGCCTCTCCCTTAAGGTAGGGCGCGAATAGACAACCGGCTGGCCAGGCACTCCCTGGCCGTCGACCCAAGACGGACGCTTATGAACCCGAATTTTCTTGATTTCGAACAGCCGATCGCTGACCTGCAAGCCAAGATCGAAGAGCTGCGCCTGGTCGGCAATGACAATTCGCTGAATATCGGCGATGAAATCTCGCGCCTGCAAGACAAGAGCAAGACGCTGACCGAAGACATCTTCGGCAAGCTGACCAGCTGGCAGATCGCGCGCCTGGCCCGCCACCCGCGCCGTCCATACACCCTGGACTACATTGACCACATCTTCACCGAGTTCGACGAGCTGCATGGCGACCGCCACTTCTCCGACGACGCGGCCATCGTGGGCGGTATCGCTCGCCTGGACGACCAGCCAGTGATGGTGATCGGTCACCAGAAAGGCCGTGAAGTGCGCGAGAAAGTACGTCGCAACTTCGGCATGCCGCGCCCGGAAGGCTACCGCAAGGCGTGCCGCCTGATGGAGATGGCTGAGCGCTTCAAGATGCCGATCCTGACCTTCATCGACACCCCGGGTGCGTACCCGGGTATCGACGCTGAAGAACGCAACCAGAGCGAAGCGATTGCCTGGAACCTGCGCGTCATGTCCCGCCTGAAGACCCCGATCATCGCCACCGTGATTGGTGAAGGTGGTTCCGGCGGTGCACTGGCCATCGGTGTCTGCGATCAGCTGAACATGCTGCAATATTCGACCTACGCGGTGATCTCACCGGAAGGTTGCGCGTCGATCCTGTGGAAAACCGCAGAAAAGGCGCCGGACGCTGCCGAAGCCATGGGCATCACTGCCGATCGTCTCAAGGGCCTGGGGATCGTGGACAAAGTGATCGCCGAGCCACTGGGCGGCGCCCACCGTGACCCGGCTGCCGCCGCTGCGACCATTCGCGCAGAATTGGGCTCGCAACTGGCGATGCTCAAGAAGCTGGATAACGAAGCGCTGCTGGCCCGTCGTTACGAGCGTTTGATGAGCTACGGTCTGTAATTCGACATAGCCCTAAAATGTGGGAGCGGGCTTGCTCGCGAAAGCGGTGGATCAGTCAACCTTTTCAGTGACTGACACTCTGCATTCGTGAGCAAGCCCGCTCCCACATTTGCTTTGTGTATGCTGGGTTATCGTATGCCAGATCAGTGGCGGTGTTTTTCATGAAATCCTCCTTGTCCGCCAAGCTCCTTCACGCCCTCTCTGCCTGGCGCAACGCCCCGGCCTGGCATATCGCTTTCTCCGGCGGGCTCGACTCCACTGTCCTGCTGCACCTGCTCGCTAACACTGAGCATCTTCCTCCCCTCAGCGCCATCCATGTCCACCACGGCCTGCAAGCTGTCGCCGACGCCTGGCCAGCTCATTGTCAGTCGATGTGTGACGCTCTGGGCGTGCCCCTGCGCGTCATGCGCGTGCAAGTCCGGCCCGGCGCCAGCCTTGAGCGTGCCGCCCGTGATGCGCGCTACCAGGTGTTTGCCGAGGTGACCGGGGCAGGGGAGGTGTTGCTCACTGGCCAGCATCGTGATGATCAGGCCGAAACTCTGCTGTTTCGCCTGTTGCGCGGGGCAGGCGTGCGGGGGTTGTCGGCAATGCCTGCGCATCGCCCCTTGGCGGGCGGTCATCTGGTGCGACCGTTGCTGGAGGTATCGCGGGCTGAGTTGCAAGCTTATGCCAGCGAGCATCAACTCACGTGGATTGAAGATCCGTCCAACACCGACCCACGGTTCTCGCGCAACTACCTGCGCCACCGAGTGTTCCCGGTACTCACGGAGCGTTGGCCGCAAGCGGTCTCCAGCCTGGCGCGCGCCGCCGAGCACCTGGGGGAGGCGCAAGGGTTGCTCGACGAGTTGGCGCAACTGGACCTGCGTGCCGCTGACCAGCCCTCAGCCTTTCCCTGGTTGCCATTGCCGTCATTGGCCCTTGCGCCGTTGCGCGAACTTTCCGATGCCCGCCAACGCAACACCCTGCGTCATTGGCTGACGCCGCTGACTCGGTTACCCGACAGTGACCACTGGGCCAGCTGGCATTCCCTGCGGGACGCCAAGGGCGACGCGCAGCCCCTGTGGCACCTTGCCGATGGCGAGTTGCACCGTTGTGGCGAGCGCATCTGGTGGCTGCCTACCGCTTGGTCGGAATTTTCCGGCGCAACGGTGAGCTGGCCCGATCCACAAACCCCACTAGAGTTACCCGGCAATGGTCACCTGAGACTGATCGGCACGGCCCCTGACGGCCCACTGGTGATCCGCTATCGCCAGGGCGGCGAAGTCATCGAAGTGCCGGGCCGTGGCCGGCGTGACGTGAAGCGCCTGCTGAATGAATGCGGCTTGCCCGGCTTTGTCCGTGGCAGATTGCCGCTGCTGTATCGGGGTGAGCAATTGCTGGGTATCCCAACCCTCGCCGGGCTATGGCCCAACTCGGCCAGCGACTGGCAATTACATTGGATGCCACAGAACTGCGATCAAGGTTTGAGCTGATAGCGCCTTTCCGGTAGACTACGCTCCCTTCTTGATACAACTTCTGTGGATTCGCCTGAATCGCAGCAGTTGCCGATTACCAAGCAGTCTTTGCTGGGCGATTCCAAAAAATGTGTAGCGATCAACGTACCGGTGTTTCATTGCTGGTCTGTCACAACGCGGCGGTTTTTTTGAAAGGTGCACTGTGATTAATGCAGGTGATCGGGGGCTTCGGCCTCTCTTCGCTTTCCCCGGCGGCTCGGACCGCTTTAACGCAGACTTCTAGGGTTTTTCATGACGCGCTACATATTCGTCACGGGCGGTGTTGTTTCTTCATTGGGGAAAGGCATCGCATCGGCTTCATTGGCGGCCATCCTGGAGGCGCGGGGACTTAAGGTCACCATGCTCAAGCTGGACCCGTACATCAACGTTGACCCGGGCACCATGAGCCCGTTCCAGCACGGTGAAGTGTTCGTCACCCACGACGGCGCCGAGACCGACCTGGACCTGGGCCACTACGAGCGGTTCATCCGCACGACCATGACCCAGAACAACAACTTCACCACAGGCCGTGTCTACGAGCACGTGCTGCGCAAAGAGCGCCGTGGTGACTACCTGGGTGCAACCATCCAGGTGATCCCGCACATCACCGACGAAATCAAGCGCCGCATCATCAAGGGTGCAGGCGATGCCGACGTGGCGATGGTCGAGATCGGTGGCACCGTGGGTGACATCGAATCCCAACCGTTCCTCGAAGCCATCCGCCAGCTGCGTTTCGAAGTCGGTGCCAAGCGCGCGATGTTGATGCACCTGACACTGGTGCCGTACATCGCCACCGCTGGCGAAACCAAAACCAAGCCTACCCAGCACTCGGTCAAGGAACTGCGTTCCATCGGCCTGCAGCCGGACGTGCTGGTGTGCCGCTCCGATCACCCGATCGACATTTCCTCGCGTCGCAAGATCGCGCAATTCACCAACGTTGAAGAACGTGCGGTGATCGCGCTGGAAGACGCCGACACCATCTACAAGATCCCGGGCATCCTGCATTCGCAAGGCCTGGATGATTTTGTGGTCGAGCGTTTCGGCCTGCAATGCAACGGCGCGGACCTGTCCGAGTGGGAAGCCGTGGTCGACGCCAAGCTCAACCCCGAGCACGAAGTCACCATCGCCATGGTCGGCAAGTACATGGAACTGCTGGACGCCTACAAGTCGCTGATCGAAGCGATGAGCCACGCGGGCATCAGCAACCGTACCAAGGTCAACCTGCGCTATATCGATTCCGAAGACATCGAGAACCAAGGCACCGCCTTGCTCGAAGGTGTGGACGCGATCCTCGTTCCAGGCGGCTTCGGCCTGCGTGGCGTGGAAGGCAAGATCACGGCCGTGCAGTACGCTCGTGAGAACAAGGTGCCGTACCTGGGGATTTGCCTGGGCATGCAAGTGGCCGTTATCGAGTTCGCCCGTAACGTGCTGGGTTGGAAAGACGCCAACTCCACCGAGTTCGACAGCAAGAGCGGCCACCCGGTCGTGGGCCTGATCACCGAGTGGGAAGATGCCACCGGCGCGGTCGAAACCCGTACCGAAGCCTCCGACCTGGGCGGCACCATGCGTCTTGGCGCGCAAGACTGCCTGCTGGAAGCGGGCTCGCTGGTTCACGATTGCTACGGCAAGGACGTGATCGTCGAGCGTCACCGTCACCGCTACGAAGTGAACAACAAGCTGCTGCCGCAAATCAAAGAAGCCGGCCTGAAAATCTCCGGTCGTTCCGGTGATGGCGCACTGGTTGAAGTGGTTGAAGCACCGGATCATCCATGGTTCGTCGCTTGCCAGTTCCACCCGGAGTTCACCTCGACGCCGCGCGACGGTCACCCGTTGTTCAGCGGTTTCGTCAAGGCGGCACTGACGCAACACCAGAAGAAGGCGTAACCCTGATGGCCCAGAAGATCATTCGCGTCGGCGACATCGAGATTGCCAACGACAAGCCCATGGTGCTGTTTGGCGGCATGAACGTGCTGGAAAGCCGCGACATGGCGATGCAGGTCTGTGAAGAGTACGTGAAGGTCACCGAGAAACTCGGTATCCCTTACGTATTCAAGGCCAGCTTTGACAAGGCCAACCGTTCGTCCGTGACGTCCTATCGCGGCCCGGGCCTTGAAGAAGGCATGCGGATCTTCCAGGACATCAAGCAAGCCTTCGGCGTGCCGATCATCACCGACGTCCACGAGCCTGAACAGGCTGCCGTGGTCGCCGAGGTGTGCGACATCATCCAGTTGCCGGCCTTCCTGTCGCGCCAGACCGACCTGGTCGTGGCGATGGCCAAGACCGGCGCTGTGATCAATATCAAGAAAGCCCAGTTCCTCGCGCCCCAGGAGATGAAACACATCCTGAACAAGTGCGTGGAAGCGGGTAACGACCAGTTGATCCTCTGCGAGCGCGGTTCGAGCTTCGGCTACAACAACCTCGTGGTGGACATGCTCGGTTTCGGCATCATGAAACAGTTCGAATACCCGGTGTTCTTCGACGTGACCCACGCGCTGCAAATGCCCGGTGGTCGTGCCGATTCCGCCGGTGGGCGCCGTGCCCAGGTGCTGGACCTGGCCAAGGCCGGCATCAGCCAGTCCCTGGCTGGCCTGTTCCTGGAAGCCCACCCGGACCCGGACAACGCCAAATGCGACGGCCCATGCGCCCTGCGCCTGGACAAGCTGGAGCCGTTCCTGGCCCAGCTCAAGCAGTTGGACGAACTGGTCAAGAGTTTTCCGACGGTAGAGACCGCGTAAGCCGCGTTTCTCCGGTAAAGTATCCCACGCTAAAAGCTCAGGCCCCCGGGCCTGAGCCTTGTCGCCTGCAAGCCTGCCCCGTTGTTCCACCCTTGCGGTCGGTCAAAAGTTTTCCTTCAGCTGCGTCGTTTTCGTCAACTTTGGAGTGTTTACAACAATGGCAAAAATCGTCGACATCAAAGGTCGTGAAGTTCTCGACTCCCGTGGCAACCCCACCGTCGAAGCCGACGTGCTTCTCGATAACGGCATCATCGGCAGCGCCTGCGCGCCGTCCGGTGCTTCCACCGGTTCGCGCGAAGCGCTGGAACTGCGTGATGGCGACAAGAGCCGTTACCTGGGCAAGGGTGTACTGAAAGCTGTTGCCAACATCAACGGCCCGATCCGTGACCTGTTGCTGGGCAAGGACCCGCTGGACCAGAAAGCCCTGGACCACGCGATGATCAAGCTCGACGGCACCGAAAACAAAGGCAGCCTGGGCGCCAACGCCATCCTCGCCGTGTCCCTGGCTGCCGCCAAGGCCGCTGCACAGGACCAGGATCTGCCGCTGTACGCGCACATTGCCAACCTGAACGGCACCCCGGGTGTCTACTCGATGCCAGTACCGATGATGAACATCATCAACGGTGGCGAGCACGCTGATAACAACGTCGACATCCAGGAATTCATGGTGCAGCCGGTTGGCGCCAAGTCCTTCTCCGAAGGCCTGCGCATGGGCACCGAGATTTTCCACCACCTCAAGGCTGTGCTGAAGGCCCGCGGCCTGAGCACTGCGGTGGGTGACGAAGGTGGTTTCGCACCGAACCTGGCGTCCAACGAAGATGCACTCAAAGTGATCTCCGAAGCCGTGGCCAACGCTGGCTACAAGCTGGGTACCGACGTGACCCTGGCCCTGGACTGCGCGGCCAGCGAGTTCTACGAAGATGGCAAGTACAACCTGTCCGGCGAAGGCCAGGTGTTCAACTCCGAAGGTTTCGCTGAATACCTGAAGGGCCTGACCCAGCGCTACCCGATCATCTCGATCGAAGACGGCCTGGACGAGTCCGACTGGGACGGTTGGAAAATCCTCACCGACAAGATCGGCGAGAAGATCCAACTGGTGGGCGACGACCTGTTCGTGACCAACACCAAGATCCTGAAAGAAGGCATCGATAAAAAGATCGCCAACTCGATCCTGATCAAGTTCAACCAGATCGGCACCCTGACCGAAACCCTGGAAGCCATCCAGATGGCCAAGGCTGCGGGCTACACCGCCGTGATCTCGCACCGCTCCGGCGAAACCGAAGATTCGACCATTGCCGACCTGGCCGTGGGCACTTCGGCTGGCCAGATCAAGACCGGCTCCCTGTGCCGTTCGGACCGCGTTTCCAAGTACAACCAATTGCTGCGTATCGAAGAGCAACTGGCAGGCAAGGCCAAGTACAACGGTCGCGGCGAGTTTCGCGGCTGATGGTTAAATGGTAAAAGTCGTCTGATAGCGTCGCAAATTTCACGATGAAGTGAATTTCGACGCTAATCTCATGGCTACCGAGCACAAGCCTGGTTCTTCCAGGCTTCGTGCTATCAGTTGCTGCAAAAGTTTTACATGGCTGTCTTTTTTCACTGGATACCCGGATTTCGATGCGCAGTCCCAATTGGTTGTTCCTCATCTTGCTCCTGTTGCTGGCTGGCCTGCAGTACCGCCTATGGGTGGGTAATGGCAGCTTTGCGCAGGTAAAGGATCTGACCCAGCAAATTGCCGACCAGCACGCCGAAAACGAACGCCTGCTGGAGCGAAACCGCGTCCTCGACGCCGAAGTGCTTGAGCTGAAAAAAGGCACGGAGACCGTTGAAGAACGGGCTCGCCATGAGTTGGGTATGGTCAAGGAGGGCGAAACCCTCTACCAGTTGGCCCAATGAGTAATGGTTTGCCGGCCTTCTGGGCCGTGATTCCTGCCGCGGGCGTTGGTGCTCGTATGGCTGCGGACCGTCCCAAGCAATATTTGCAGCTGGGCGGGCGCACAATTCTCGAACACAGCCTCGGCTGTTTTCTCGACCACCCCTCGCTCAAGGGCCTGGTGGTCAGCCTTGCTGGCGATGATCCTTACTGGCCTGGCCTGGCCTGTGCAGCCGACCCGCGCATCGAGCGTGCGGACGGTGGCACGGAGCGTTCGGGTTCGGTGCTCAATGCGCTGCTGCATTTGCATGCCCTTGGCGCCAGCGATGAAGATTGGGTGTTGGTGCACGATGCTGCGCGGCCGAATCTGAGCCGCGATGATCTCGACAAGCTACTGAGCGAACTGGCGGATGACCCGGTCGGCGGCCTGCTGGCCGTGCCGGCCCGCGACACCCTCAAGCGCGTGGACAAGCATGGGCGGGTGGTGGAAACCGTCGACCGCAGTCTGATCTGGCAAGCCTACACGCCACAGATGTTTCGCCTGGGCGCCTTGCACCGTGCGTTGGCCGATAGCTTGGTGGCGGATGCGGTGATCACTGATGAGGCCTCGGCCATGGAATGGGCCGGCCAGGCGCCGCGCTTGATCGAGGGGCGTTCGGACAACATCAAGGTGACCCGGCCGGAGGATTTGGAGTGGTTGCGGTTGCGGTGGGCTAACCGCGGTTAGTCAGCTGCACCGAGTCGACTTCATCGCAGGCAAGCCAGCTCCCACATTTGACCGTGTTCCTACACGTTAAACGCGGTCCAATGTGGGAGCTGGCTTGCCCGCGAAGAGGCCGGCACAAACAGCCAATATTCACCGGCTGTACTCCGGCCTTTCAGCCAACCCCTCCTTCAAGAAATCCACCAACTTGCGCACCTTCGGCGACAAATGCCGCTGCTGTGGATACAGCGCCCACACCGCCGTATTCGGTGGTTGGTGTGCCTCCAGCAACGACACCAGCGCACCACTGTGCAGATGCTCCAGCACGTAATAATCCGGCAACTGGCACAACCCGACGCCTTGCAACGCCGCATCCAGCACCGCCTGCCCACTGTTACATCGCCAGTTTCCCTGCACACGTTGGGAAAATTCCCGCCCGTCCTGGGCCAGTTGCCAAATGTCCGAGCTACCGATCAGGCAGTTGTGCCGAGTCAATTCCGACAAACTATGTGGCCGACCATACCGCGCCAGGTAGGACGGTGATGCGCACAGGTACATGCGTCGCGGTGCCAGGCGGCTGGCAACCATGCGCGAATCCTGCAGGCGCCCGAGGCGAATCGCGAGGTCGAGGCCTTCGTGCACCAAGTCCAGTTGACGGTTGCTCAGCTCAATATCCACGCGCAACTGCGGGTACAACGCCATGAACCGCGTCACCAGCGGCACGATGAATCGCTCGCCGTACGCCACGGCGCAGGTCATGCGCAACATACCCTTGGGTTCGCTGGTGAGGTCGCCGACCGCGCGCAGGGCCTCTTCGCGCCCGTCCTGCAAACGTTGGCAATGTTGCAGAAAGGTCTGGCCGGCCTCGGTCAGCGTGACCTTGCGCGTACTGCGATAGAGCAAGCGCGTCTGCAAGCGTTCTTCCAGGCGTGCCACCTGCCGGCTGATGTGGGATGAGGACACGCCCAGGCGTTCGGCTGCCGCGGTGAATTGGCTGCATTCGGCCACCGCGACGAATTCATCGATGCCTTCCCAGCGGTTTTCCAACATGATGATTATCCCTGTACAGCAATAAAGTTTTGCTTTTGGCTGGATTATTCATCAGTCAGCCATGTTTTACACTCTGTGCCTTAGTTTTTAACCCGATGGAGAAACCCGGATGATCAAGTCCCGCGCCGCTGTAGCCTTCGAAGCCAAGAAGCCTCTTGAGATCGTTGAAGTGGATGTCGCCATGCCCAAGGCGGGTGAAGTGCTGTTGCGCGTAGTTGCGTCCGGCGTTTGCCACACCGACGCGTACACCCTCTCCGGTGCCGATCCGGAAGGCATCTTCCCGTCGATCCTCGGCCACGAAGGCGGTGCGGTGGTTGAAGCGATTGGCGAGGGCGTGACGTCGGTGGCGGTTGGCGACCATGTGATCCCGCTGTACACCCCGGAATGCGGCAAGTGCAAATTCTGCCTGTCGGGCAAGACCAACCTGTGCCAGGCCATCCGCTCGACCCAGGGCAAGGGCCTGATGCCGGACGGCACCACGCGCTTCTCCTACAAAGGCCAGCCGATTTTCCACTACATGGGGACCTCGACCTTCTCCGAGTACACCGTGCTGCCGGAAATTTCCGTGGCCAAGATTCCCAAAGAAGCCCCGCTGGAGAAAGTCTGCCTGCTGGGTTGCGGCGTCACCACAGGCATCGGCGCGGTAATCAACACCGCCAAGGTCAAGCCGGGCGATACCGTGGCCATCTTCGGCCTCGGCGGTATCGGCCTGTCGGCGGTGATCGGTGCGGTCAAGGCCAAGGCCGGGCGCATCATCGCCATCGACATCAACCCGGCCAAGTTCGAGATCGCCAAGCAACTGGGGGCTACCGACTGCATCAACCCGAAAGACTACGACCGCCCAATTCAGGACGTGATTGTCGATTTGACCGACGGCGGCGTGGACTTTTCCTTCGAATGCATCGGCAACGTGCAACTGATGCGCGCCGCCCTTGAGTGCTGTCACAAAGGCTGGGGCGAGTCGGTGATCATTGGTGTTGCCGGCGCCGGCCAGGAAATTTCCACCCGTCCATTCCAGTTGGTGACCGGTCGCGTCTGGCGCGGTTCGGCATTCGGCGGCGTGCGCGGTCGGACCGAGCTGCCAAGCTACGTGGAAATGGCCCAGACCGGCGAGATCCCGTTGGACACCTTCATCACCCACACCATGGGTCTGGAAGACATCAACAAAGCGTTTGACCTGATGCATGAAGGCAAGAGCATCCGCACCGTCATTCATTTCTGAAGCAGCGGCAAGCTATAAGCGGCAAGCGGCAAGTGGGTGTACGCCTTACTTGTCGCTTGAAGCTTGCACCTTGCAGCTGGGAGCCTCCCATGACCTTGGAAAATATCTCCTGCCAGAAAAGTTTTGGCGGTTGGCACAAACGTTACAAACACAGCTCCCACGTACTCGGTTGCGACATGACCTTCGCCGTCTACCTGCCGCCGCAAGCGGAGCAGGGCGGCAAGTTGCCGGTGCTGTACTGGCTGTCCGGCTTGACCTGCACCGATGAGAATTTCATGCAGAAGGCCGGTGCCCAGCGCATGGCCGCCGAGCTGGGGCTGATCATCGTCGCGCCGGACACCAGTCCGCGCGGCCCTGGTGTGCCGGGTGATCCGGACAACGCGTGGGATTTCGGCCTTGGTGCGGGCTTTTACCTGAACGCTACCCAGGAACCCTGGGCCAAGCACTATCGGATGCATGACTACGTGGTGCAGGAGTTGCCGGCTTTGGTCGAAGCGCATTTCCCGGCTTCGGATAAACGCGGTATCAGCGGCCACTCCATGGGCGGCCACGGTGCGCTGGTGTGTGCTTTGCGCAACCCTGGGCGTTACCTGTCGGTGTCGGCGTTTTCGCCGATCAACAACCCGATGGATTGCCCGTGGGGCCAGAAAGCCTTCTCCCGCTACCTCGGCGAAGAACGTTCCAAATGGCGCGAATGGGATGCCTGCGTGTTGCTCGGCGAAGCCTCGGAAAAGCTGCCGTTGCTGGTGGATCAGGGGGACCGCGACGACTTCCTCGCGGTGCAGCTCAAGCCCGAAGCCTTGCAGCAAGCCGCGAAAGCGGCCAACCATCCGCTCGAACTGCGCCTGCAGCCTGGCTACGATCACAGCTACTTCTTTATCGCCAGCTTCATCGAAGAGCATTTGCGACATCATGGCCGTGCTTTGCTCGGTTAATGTGAGGCAAAAGTAGGTAGAATCACGCCCTGAATTAAATCGGGGCGTTTTTTTATGCGTATTGGCCACGGCTACGATGTGCACCGTTTCGCTGAAGGCGATTTCATCACCCTGGGCGGCGTGCGCATTGCGCATCACCACGGGTTGCTGGCTCATTCCGACGGCGATGTCGTGCTGCATGCCTTGAGCGATGCCTTGCTCGGCGCGGCGGCATTGGGTGACATCGGCAAACACTTTCCAGACACCGACCCGACCTTCAAGGGGGCGGACAGTCGCGTGCTGCTGCGGCATGTGGTCGGCCTGATCCACGCCAAGGGCTGGAAGGTCGCCAACGTCGACAACACGATCGTGGCCCAGGCGCCGAAAATGGCCCCCCATATCGAATCGATGCGCGCGCTGATCGCCGCGGATCTGCAAATAGAATTGGATCAAGTGAACGTGAAAGCCACCACCACCGAAAAGCTCGGGTTTACCGGTCGTGAAGAGGGCATCGCCGTGCACTCCGTCGCCTTGTTGCTGCGCGCATGAACGACCTGCAACTGTTGGGCCCGCGGGCCTATGGCGAGGCCTTGGGCCGCGCGGTGCTGAAGGCGACGGCGGAAGATTTTCAAGTCGATGAGGTACTCGACATCCCGCTGACCGGCGAGGGCGAGCACCTGTGGTTGTGGGTGGAAAAGCGCGGCCTGAACACTGAGGAAGCGGCGCGACGTATCGCCAAGGCCGCCGGTGTGCCGTTGCGCACCGTCAGTTATGCCGGGCTCAAGGATCGCCAGGCACTGACCCGCCAATGGTTCAGCGTGCAGCTGCCAGGCAAGGCCGACCCGGACATGAGCGCCGCAGAAAACGACACCCTCAAGATCCTCAAGACTGCACGGCACAAGCGCAAACTGCAGCGCGGTGCGCATTCGGCCAATGGCTTTACCTTGCGCCTGACCCAGTTGGCTGGCGACACCGCCGCCATCGATGCGCGCTTGCAATTGATCGCCCAGCACGGCATTCCCAATTATTTTGGCGCCCAGCGCTTTGGCCACAACGGCGGCAATGTCGTCGACGCCCGCGAGTGGGCTGCGCGCAAAGCCTTGCCGGAGCAGCGCAATGTGCGTTCGCGGCTGTTGTCCACCGCCCGCAGTTTCCTGTTCAACAAGGTGCTGGCGGCGCGTGTTGCCGATGGCTCCTGGCAGCGCGCCCAAGTCGGCGACCTGTTGGCGTTTACCGACAGCCGCAGCTTTTTCCCGGCGGGCGAAGCTGAATGCAGCGACCCGCGCCTGGCGATTCTGGACCTGCACCCCACCGGGCCTCAGTGGGGCGAGGGCGACTCGCCCGCCTCAGGCGCAACCCATGCGCTGGAACAGGCCATTGCCGCCGGCGAAGCCGACCTGCGCGATTGGCTGGTGAATGCCGGCATGAGCCAGGAGCGTCGCATTCTGCGACTGCCCATTGGCGGGTTGACGTGGCATTATCCCGGTCCTGACATTCTGCAATTGGAATTCGTCCTGCCGGCCGGATGCTTCGCCACTGTCTTGGTGCGCGAGCTTGTTGATCTGGTGCCGGTGGGGCAGACGGACAGCCCATGCGTATTCTGATATCAAACGATGACGGTGCCACCGCACCCGGTCTTGCCGCGCTCTATGCTGCGCTGGAAGATTATGCCGAGTGCATGGTGGTTGCCCCCGACCAGGACAAGAGCGGCGCCAGCAGTTCGCTGACGCTCGACCGTCCGCTGCACCCGCAGGTTCTGGCCAACGGCTTTATCAGCGTGAACGGCACCCCCACCGACTGTGTCCACCTGGCGATCAACAGCCTTTTGGAGCACGAGCCGGACCTGGTGGTGTCGGGCATCAACCTCGGCGCCAACCTGGGTGACGACGTGCTGTATTCCGGCACGGTGGCGGCGGCCCTTGAAGGGCGCTTCCTGGGGCGGACCTCGTTTGCCTTCTCGTTGGCTTCGCGCCAATTGGACAACCTGCCTACTGCCGCCTATTTCGCGCGCAAGCTGGTGGAGGCCCATGGTTCCCTGGACCTGCCGCCGCGAACGGTGCTCAACGTCAATATCCCCAATTTGCCCCTCGACCATATCCGCGGCATCCAGCTGACGCGCCTGGGCCATCGTGCCCGTGCGGCGGCGCCGTTGAAGGTGGTCGATCCGCGCGGCAAGGAAGGTTATTGGATCGCCGCCGCCGGCGATGCCGAAGATGGCGGCCCGGGCACGGACTTTCACGCGGTGATGCAAGGTTATGTATCGATTACCCCGTTGCAACTTGATCGCACCTTCAGTGATGCCTTCAGTAGTCTCGATGGCTGGCTGGAGGCGCTGAACTGATGGGCCGTGAACAAGACGACCTACTGCGCCGCGGCATCGGGATGACCTCCCAACGCACCCGTGAGCGTTTGATCCAGCGCCTGTACGAGGAGGGCTTGTCCAACGCCCAGGTGCTGGAAGTGATCCGCCGTACACCACGGCATCTGTTTGTCGATGAAGCCCTGGCGCACCGTGCCTATGAAGACACCGCGCTGCCCATCGGCCACAACCAGACCATCTCCCAGCCGTACATGGTCGCGCGCATGAGCGAGCTACTGCTGGCGGCCGGGCCTTTGGACAAGGTGTTGGAGATCGGCACCGGCTCGGGCTACCAGACCGCGGTGCTGTCGCAGTTGGTGGAACGGGTGTTCTCGGTGGAGCGCATCAAGGTCCTGCAGGACCGCGCCAAGGAGCGCCTGGCAGAGTTGAACCTGCGCAACGTGGTGTTCCGCTGGGGCGACGGCTGGGAAGGCTGGCCGGCGCTGGCGCCTTACAACGGCATTATCGTCACCGCCGTGGCCACCGATGTGCCGCAAGCCTTGCTCGATCAATTGGCCCCTGGTGGGCGGTTGGTCATCCCGGTGGGCTCTGGCGAAGTGCAACAATTGATGCTCATTATCCGTGAGGACGAAGGGTTTTCACGGCATGTGCTGGGCGCCGTACGCTTCGTGCCGTTGCTCAATGGTCCACTGGCCTGATCATTTGTCTACCGGCAGTGAATTCTGTTGGCTGGGATGTGTCTTACGCCGGGGCCTGTTGAGTCAACATGATTGGCCATCCGGGTTAAACATGATGAATGTTTCGTTTCAGTCGTGTGCCGGAAAAAAGCCAATGCCCAGTTATACTTGCGTCATATTTCAAGCCTGATACAGGCGTTCATGTTCAGCCACCACAAAGGGAGCGGCGGGTGAGTCTCACAGGTCTTGCGCAGCGTATGAGTAAAACAAGCTTTCAGCGACTGGTGCTTGGCCTTGTCTTGAGTTCCTCCCTGGTGGCGTGCTCCAGCTCGCCAAGCAGCGGCGCACGGGTGGTCGACCGCAATGGCGCGGCTCCGCAAAAGCCGACGGTGACCACCGGGCAATATGTGGTACGCAAGGGCGACACGATGTTCTCGATCGCCTTCCGTTATGGCTGGGATTACAAGGCGCTTGCAGCACGTAACAATATTCCGGTGCCCTACACGATACATCCGGGTCAGACGATTCGCTTTGACGGGCGCACCGGCTCAACGCCTGCTGCGGTTGTCACAAACAGCACTTCGTCGCCGTCGTCTTCGAGCAAAACCACGATCATCACCCGGCCTGCAGGCACCGCTGCGCCTGCGGTTGCGAGCAAGCCGACCTCTGCGCCGCTGCCTCCGGCAGGGCCTGCACCGACCGGTTGGGGATGGCCCTCAAACGGAGTGCTTATTGGAAAATTCTCTTCAAACGGCAGTTTGAATAAAGGCATTGATATTGCCGGGGATTTGGGACAGCCTGTTTTAGCTGCGTCTGATGGGACAGTGGTGTACGCCGGGAGTGGTTTACGGGGCTACGGCGAGCTGGTCATCATCAAACACAGCGATACCTACGTCAGTGCTTACGGTCACAACCGCAGGCTGTTGGTTCGGGAGGGGCAGCAAGTCAAAGTCGGACAAACAATTGCCGAAATGGGGTCAACTGGTACAGACCGGGTGAAACTGCACTTTGAGATTCGCCGCCAAGGGAAGCCTGTAGATCCACTGCAATTCCTACCCCGTCGTTGATGTGTTGCCAGCCTGTTCCCTCACGTAGAAGGAACAGGCTCCAGCGTTGCCAAGGATAAAGGCGATGCTTGAGCTTGAGGTCGAACTCACCAAAGGACTATAACAATGGCTCTCAGTAAAGAAGCGCCGGAGTTTGACATCGACGATGAGGTCCTCCTTATGGAGACCGGTATCGCTGAGGATTCGATGTCGAATGAGGGACCTGCAACACCTTCAGTTCGCACCAAATCCAAGAACTCCACTGCGTTAAAGCAACACAAGTACATTGACTACACCCGGGCGCTCGACGCGACCCAGTTGTACCTCAATGAAATCGGCTTTTCCCCTCTGCTCACTCCCGAAGAAGAAGTCCATTTTGCGCGCTTGTCGCAAAAAGGCGATCCGGCCGGGCGCAAGCGCATGATTGAAAGCAACCTGCGGCTGGTGGTGAAAATCGCCCGACGCTATGTCAATCGTGGGCTATCCCTGTTGGACCTGATCGAGGAGGGCAACCTCGGCTTGATCCGGGCGGTGGAGAAGTTTGACCCGGAGCGGGGCTTCCGCTTTTCGACCTACGCTACCTGGTGGATTCGCCAGACCATCGAACGGGCGATCATGAATCAGACCCGCACGATCCGGTTGCCGATCCATGTGGTCAAGGAGCTCAACGTCTACCTGCGGGCGGCACGTGAGCTTACGCAAAAACTCGATCACGAACCCTCGCCTGAAGAGATCGCCAACCTGCTGGAGAAGCCGGTAGGTGAGGTCAAGCGCATGCTCGGCTTGAACGAGCGCGTGTCTTCGGTCGACGTCTCGCTGGGTCCGGATTCGGATAAAACCCTGCTGGATACCCTGACCGACGATCGTCCGACAGATCCTTGCGAGCTGTTGCAGGACGATGATCTGTCCCAAAGCATTGACCAGTGGTTATCCGAGCTTACGGACAAGCAGCGTGAGGTGGTGATTCGCCGCTTCGGCCTGCGCGGCCATGAGAGCAGTACCCTGGAGGATGTCGGCCTGGAAATCGGCTTGACCCGTGAGCGGGTGCGGCAGATCCAGGTGGAGGGCCTCAAGCGCTTGCGTGAGATCCTGGAGAAGAATGGCTTGTCGAGTGAGTCGTTGTTCCAATAACGGCGCACGTTGAAAGTGTGGGAGTCAGGCTTGTGTGGGAGCTGGCTTGCCTGCGATAGCACTACCTCGGTTTGTCAGTGACACCAAGGTGATGCGAGTGCAGGCAAGCCAGCTCCCGCATAGGTTTGGCTCCCACATTTTTTTTGCCTGGCCATTACATCGGCGACAATGCCAAATCCCAGGCATAAAAAAACCCCGCTTTTAAGGGCGGGGTCTTTTCGACTAAGTCAGTACAAGTTAGATAACTTGAACTTCTTCAGCTTGCATGCCTTTCTGACCGCGGGTAGCGATGAAAGAAACCTGTTGGCCTTCTTTCAGGCTTTTGAAGCCGTCGGATTGGATAGCTTTGAAGTGAACGAACAGGTCGTCACCGGATTGTGGAGTGATGAAGCCGAAGCCTTTTTCATCGTTGAACCACTTAACGGTACCAGTTTGGCGATTAGACATGGTGTATCTCCTTGGACAAAGTTAACTGCGACTCAGGAAAAGCCCTGGCCGAGACTGAGTGCAAAGAGCAGGAAAAATTCTTGGAGATGGTTGGATCGAAATTCAACATATCGTGTAGAGATTCTCAGTGACACAAGCAGCACAGTGGCGCCACCTTAACCCTTTTTCCGGAACGTGCCAATGGTATTTCCGAAGGTTTCTCTAATTTCGTGACTGGCGGTGGTATTTACTGCCATCGGTCACCCTGAGCCGGGTCCCGGCCCCGCTGGCTGCGGCCTCCGGCAGGCAGGCCTATCGTCAAGAAAAGCCCGGCGCCCTTTGAACCCCAACGCCGGCCCCGGTAAGATGCCCAACAGAATTTTTCCACCTCGCTATTCAGGACACCCGCCATGAGCATCAAATCGGACAAGTGGATTCGCCGCATGGCGCAAGAGCACGGCATGATCGAACCGTTCGTCGAGCGCCAGATCCGTGGTCAAGGCGATGCCCCGGTGATTTCCTACGGTGTTTCCAGCTACGGCTACGATGTGCGCTGCGCCGATGAGTTCAAGGTGTTCACCAACATCAACTCGGCGATTGTCGATCCAAAGAACTTTGACGAAAAGAGCTTCGTCGACGTCAAGAGCGACGTGTGCATCATTCCGCCGAACTCCTTCGCCCTGGCGCGCACCGTGGAGTTCTTCCGCATTCCCCGCGACGTGCTGACCATCTGCCTGGGCAAGAGCACCTACGCGCGCTGCGGCATCATCGTCAACGTGACGCCGCTTGAGCCCGAGTGGGAAGGTCACGTGACCCTGGAGTTCTCCAACACCACCACGTTGCCGGCGAAGATCTATGCCAACGAAGGTGTGGCACAGATGCTGTTCCTGCAGTCCGACGAGGCTTGTGAAGTGTCCTATAAAGACCGTGCAGGCAAGTACCAGGGCCAGCGCGGCGTTACCCTCCCGCGCGCTTGATCGAAAGGTCTTACACGTAAAGGGAATTTGTCGGCGGGTAGGCACTCTATTGGGTGTACTGCCTCGGCGCGTGCACAACGCGCCGGGCCACGCTTGAGGAGTCCCTTATGAAGATCGACCCGCGAATCAGCGCCGAACTTGCCCGGCTTGAACCCAACCAGATTGGTGTGATGGCCTGGTCCCTGATGGCAAATCCAGCCTTCGACGGGGGAGTGCCGGGACAGCCGGATCCTGACCCCGCCCCAGGTCAACCCGAGCAGCCCGATGAAACCGGTGTTCCAACCCTGCCGGACGAGCCGCCTCCCGCTCCCGTTGCCTGACATCTAGCCCAGTGGCCAGACTTCATGATCGCCAATCACATAGATTCGGCGATCATTGTCCTGCTCCACCCCATGCCCCCCGGTGAATGCACCGAACGCTGGCAACAGACTGATCCGCCCACCGATCTGGAAGCAGGGCAGCCGCAGGCTCTGCCGCCCTTTGCCCCGCAGCCGATACACCGGATGCACATGCCCCGCCAGCACGTGGTGAACGGGGTGGGCGTGCGGTTCGTGTTGCAAGGCGAAAGGCCCCATCAGCAGTGGCTCAGTCACCACGTCGACCCTCAAGTCGGCCGGTGGGTCGCCTGCGCGTTTATCGTGATTGCCACGAATCAAGGTCATCTTCAGGGCAGCATTGCGCTCACGCCAGGCCCTCAGTGCGTTCAGGGTGCCACTGGCCTGTGACCCGGGGCCGTGCAAGAAGTCGCCAAGGAAGATCAGTTGCTCACAGGCATACGCCGACAACAGTCGATCCAGGCGTACAAGATTCGCTGTAGTCGTCCCCTGGGGCACCGGCTGCCCCAGGCTGCGATAGGCCGAGGCTTTGCCAAAATGTGCATCGGCAATCAACAGGCACCGCCGCGCGGGCCAGTAAACCGCCTTGTCCGCCAGCAGCCATAGCCATTCACCTTCCAGCAGCACCTTGCAAACCATCAACGCTTCCCGTTATCCGCGACCTTTTCCAGGTCCTTGACCATCCGTGCGATGCGCGCCGAGAGCTTTTCCGAGCTCATGCTTTCGCGCATTCGCTCCACCAGTAATGGGAACGCCAGTGGCGTCGGGCGTTCGATCAAGTGTAAATCCAGCTTCAGTGTCGACAGATGGCGCAAGGTCTCTTCCAGTCGCCGCATATCCAGCTCGTCACGCAGGACTTCTTCCCCCGCCTGGGTCAGCAACAGGTTCTGTGGGTCATATTGCTTGAACACCTCGAAGAACAGCCCGCTGGACGCCTGCACCTGCCGCGTGCTTTTCGGTGCGCCGGGGTAACCGGCAAACACCAGCCCGGCGATGCGCGCGATCTCACGAAAACGGCGCAAGGCCAACTCACCGGCATTCAGGCTGGCGGCCACGTCGTGGAGCAGGTTCTCGGGGCTCAGCAATGCGCTGTTCAACAATGCAGGCCAATCCACCTCGGTAGCACTCAGTAGCTCCAACCCGTAGTCATTCACCGCAATCGAGAAGGTCACGGGTTGCCCCTGGCTGACCCGCCACGCCAGCAAACCGGCCAACCCCTGGTGCACCTGGCGCCCGCCGAACGGGTAGAGGAACAGGTGCCAGCCCTCGCGGGATTTGAGTACTTCGGCCAGTAAGCATGTGCGCGTCGGCAGGCCGGACCAGTGCAACTGCGTCAGTAGCAAAGGTTGCACCGCGCGCATTTCAGGGCCGTCAAAGTGCCCCTGGGCCGCCGCGTCAAAGCGTGCCACCACGGCCTGTGCCAGCTCGTTGGAGAGTGGCATGCGCCCACCGTTCCAGCGCGGTACGGCGGCTTTTTTCGCGCTGCTGCGGCGTACATAGGCGGTCATGTTTTCCACGCGGACCAGCTCGAGCAAGCGTCCGGCAAACAGGAAGCCATCACCTGGCTTGAGCCGCGCAATAAAACCTTCCTCGACACTGCCCAGGTTCTTGCCCCCGCCGCCTTTGCTCCAGAATTTCAGCTGGATGCTGGCGTCGCTGACGATTGTGCCCACACTCATGCGGTGATGCCGCGCCAGTCGTGCATCAGGGACACGCCAGATGCCCTGTTCATCGGGTTCCACCCGGCGGTAATCGGGGTAGGCAGTCAGGGACAGACCGCCATGCCGCACAAATCCCAGCGCCCAGGCCCAGTCCTCTTTATCGAGGTCGCGATAAGCCCAGGTGCCGCGTACCTCTTCCAGCAGCGCATCCGGCGTAAAGCCGCCGCCCAACGCCATGCTCACCAAATGTTGTACGAGCACGTCCAATGGCTTGTAGGGCGATTCCCGCGCTTCAATACGCCGTTGGGCAATTGCATCCTGGGCCGCCGCCGCTTCCACCAGTTCCAGGCTGTGGGTCGGCACCAGCGTCACTCGCGACGGCCGACCCGGCACATGCCCCGAGCGCCCGGCGCGCTGCATCAGGCGTGCGACGCCTTTGGCCGAGCCAATCTGCAGCACACGCTCTACCGGCAAAAAATCCACCCCCAGGTCCAGGCTGGAGGTGCAGACCACCGCCTTGAGCTGGCCGTCTTTCAACGCCCGCTCTACCCAGTCTCGGGTTTCCCGCGACAGTGAACCATGGTGCAGCGCAATCACCCCGGCCCAATCGGGACGCGCATCCAGCAATGCCTGGAACCAGATTTCCGACTGCGCCCGCGTATTGGTAAACACCAGGCAACTGCTGCTGGCGTCTATTTCCGCCAGCACCTGGGGCAACATCTTCAGGCCGATATGCCCGGCCCAGGGAAAGCGTTCGGCGTGCGCTGGCAGCAAGGTGTCGACCTTCAGCTGCTTGGCTGTTTGCCCCTGCACATTGATCCCGCCGCCCTGTGGGACCAGCACCTCCAAGGCGTGGGATTGATTGCCCAGCGTGGCGGAAATCCCCCACACCATCAGTTCGGGATGCCAGCGTCGCAGCCGTGCCAGCGCCAGTTGCAACTGGACGCCGCGCTTGTTGCCGATCAATTCATGCCATTCATCCACTATGACCATGCGCAGGTGCGCCAGGCTCGTTTCGCTGTCGGCACGGGCGAGCATCAGGGTCAGGCTTTCCGGGGTGGTGACCAGTGCGGTGGGCGGGCGCCGGGTCTGGCGTGCGCGTTCGCTGCTGCTGGTGTCGCCGGTGCGCAGGCCGACGCTCCACGGAATCTGTAGTGACTCCAGCGGCGCTTCGAGGGCGCGGGCTGTGTCGGCGGCCAGGGCGCGCATCGGCGTGATCCACAGCACGCTCAGCGGTTCGGCAGGGGGGGTACGCTTGCCGGTCGCGGGCGGGCGCGAGATGGCAAAGCGGTTGAGGGCAGCAAACCACAGGGCGTAGGTCTTACCGGCGCCAGTGCTGGCGTGCAGCAGTCCCGACTGGCCGCTCCTGACCGCCGCCCACACATCTTTTTGAAAAGCGAACGGCTTCCAACCCTTGGCGGCAAACCAATGCTTGGCGTAGTCGGTAGGTTTTGCCATGGGCGCGCTGACACTCTGGAAGGTCTATTGCACAGACCTTCCAGGGCGCGCAAAGGTTTACTTCAAGTTGCCACTCAAGAACTGCTGCAAGCGCTCGCTCTGCGGATTGCCCAGCACATCCGCCGGCGCGCCTTGCTCTTCCACCAGGCCCTTGTGCAGGAACAGCACTTGGCTCGACACCTTGCGTGCAAAGCTCATCTCGTGGGTCACCATGATCATGGTGCGGCCTTCCTCGGCCAGGCCCTGGATCACTTTCAACACTTCGCCCACCAGCTCCGGGTCGAGGGCCGAAGTGGGTTCGTCGAACAGCATCACCTCAGGTTCCATCGCCAGGGCGCGGGCGATGGCGACCCGTTGCTGCTGGCCGCCGGAGAGAAACGCCGGGTATTGATCGGCCACCCGTGCCGGCAGGCCGACCTTGTCCAGATAACGACGGGCGCGCTCCTCGGCGTCCTTCTTGCTGCAGCCCAGCACCCGGCGCGGGGCCATGGTGATGTTTTCCAGCACGCTCATGTGGCTCCACAGGTTGAAGTGCTGGAACACCATCGCCAGGCGCGTGCGCAGGCGCTGCAACTCGGCGTCGTCGGCCACGCGCATGCCGTGGCGGTCGCTGACCATGCGGATGGGCTTGCCATCCAGGGTCATGGCGCCGTCGTTGGGGGTCTCCAGGAAGTTGATGCAGCGCAGAAAGGTACTCTTACCCGAGCCGCTGGCGCCGATCAGGCTGATCACGTCACCGGTCTTGGCCTTGAGCGAAACACCTTTGAGCACTTCATTGTCGCCATAGCTTTTATGCAGGCCTTCAACGGTCAATTTGTACATGGGACGTGCATCCTCAAGGCGAAAGTAGATAGCCGCTGCGGTAGGCCTCGGTGCCTGCGACATGGCCGATGACCATCCCGGCAGTGGCCATGCGGCGTAGCGAACGGGCGTAAAGCAGGCCGGCCTTCTGGCAGTGCACGGGCGTTACGCGGTCGGTAATAGGGTCGATGATTTCGGCGATCAGTTGCCCGGCCTCCAGGTATTCGCCGGGCAGGGCGCTGAACACCAGCAGGCCGCCAACCGGCGTAGCCACCGGCTCGACACCGGCCAGCGGCGTGGCCGGGTAGGGCAGGTCGGGCAGCGGGGCGACATCGCCGGTAATGGCGCCGAAGTGGATCAGGTAGTCGATGATCGCCTGGCAGTCGAGGCTGGCCAGACCGTGGTTCACATCGCCCTGGCCGCGCAGTTCGACGGTCACCGAAAAGCTGCCCATGGGTATCGGGAAGCGCTCGCCGAAGCGTTGCTGCAACTGCCACCAGACCAGGGTGAAACATTCATCGAAGGATTGCCCACCGGAGTCGGTGGCGAGCAAGTTGGCCTCCGAGCCGATATAGCGCGCCAGCGGCTCCACCTGCGGCCACGCTTCGGGCGTGGTGTACAGGTGCGCCACGGCTTCGAAGTCGCAATGCAGGTCCAGCACCATGTCGGCATCGCAAGCCAGGCGCTGCAATGCCAGGCGTTGGGATTGCAACTGGGTCGCAGCAGTCTGCGCCGCCAAGGCGTCGCACAGGGCAGCACGGATCACCCGCACGTTGTGCTGCGGGTCGTCGCTGAGCAACGCCTCGACCTGAGTGCCGACGGCTTCACTGAGGTCGACGAACAGGCGATTGAAGTTCTGCCCGCTCTCCAGCTCGTAGCGGCCCAATGGAATATCCATCAGCACCTGTTCCAGGCCCACCGGATTGGCCACCGGTACCAGCACAATCTCACTGCGCAGACGCCCGGCCGCGGCCAACTCGGCCAGGCGCACCTTCAGGTGCCAGGCCACCAGCATGCCCGGCAGTTCGTCGGCATGCAGCGACGCCTGGATATAGATTTTGCCCTCGGCCTCTGCGGGCCCGAAGTGGAAACTGTGAATCTGCCGCGCCGTACCTGGCACCGGCGCAATCAGTTGATGAATCTGATGACGCATTGCGACTCCTTAGTGGCTCGGCCCGAGAAAGGCCAGCCAGCGGCGCTCTGCCAGGCGAAACAGACCAACCAGGGCGAAGGTCACGGTCAGGTAGATCAGCGCAGCGATGCCGAATGATTGAAAGGTCATGTAGGTGGCCGAATTGGCGTCCCGGGCCACCTTGAGAATGTCCGGCACCGTCGCGGTAAATGCCACCGTGGTCGAATGCAGCATCAGGATCACTTCGTTGCTGTAGTACGGCAGCGAACGGCGTAGGGCCGAGGGCATGATCACGTAGGCATACAGCTTCCAACCGCTCAGACCGTAGGCCTTGGCCGCTTCGACTTCGCCGTGGGCCATGCTGCGGATCGCCCCGGCAAAGATCTCGGTGGTGTAGGCACAGGTGTTGAGGGCGAAGGCGAGGATGGTGCAGTTCATCGCATCGCGAAAGAACGCATCCAGCAACGGTTGTTCGCGCACCGCCGCGATGCTGTAGATGCCGGTGTAGCAGATCAACAACTGAATATAGAGCGGCGTGCCACGAAACAGGTAGGTGTAGAACTGCACCGGCCAGCGCACCAGGCGCTTGCGCGAGACGCGTGCGATGGACAGCGGGATCGACACGAGGAAACCAATCACCAGCGAGGCGCTGAGCAACCACATGGTCATTGCCAGGCCGGTGATGTGCTGGCCGTCGCTGTACAGGAACGGCCGCCAGTATTGCTGCAGGAGTTCGATCATCGCACGGCCTCCCGGGCCCCGGCGGAGTAGCGCCGCTCAAGCCTGCGCAACACGAAGTTGGAGGCGCTGGTAATCAACAGGTAGATCAGCGCGGCGACCACCAGGAAATAGAACAGTTGATAGGTGCTCTTGCCCGCATCCTGGGCCGCCTTGACCAGGTCTGCCAGGCCGATGATCGACACCAGCGCGGTGGCCTTGAGCATCACCATCCAGTTGTTGCCGATGCCCGGCAGGGCAAAGCGCATCATCTGCGGAAAGGTGACATAGCGGAACCGCTGCCCGCGCTTGAGCCCGTAGGCCGTCGCCGCCTCCAGCTGGCCGCGGGGCACGGCGAGGATCGCACCGCGAAAGGTTTCGGTGAAGTAAGCACCGTAGATAAAGCCCAGGGTGATGACCCCGGCGCTGAATGGGTCGATCTCGATGTAGTCCCATTCCATAAAGTCGGTAAAACCGGTCAGCCAGATTTGCAGGCTGTAGAAAATCAGCAGCATCAGCACCAGGTCGGGTACGCCGCGGATCAAGGTGGTGTAGAGCTGGGCGGGGATACGCAGCAGGCGCAGGCTGGACAGCTTCGCGCTGGCGCCGAGCAGGCCGAGCAGGACGCTGACGGCCAGGGAAGCGACCGACAACTTCACGGTCATCCACGTGCCTTGCAGCAACAGCGGGCCGAACCCCTTCAAGCTGAAGGCACCCAGCCCCAGGGTTTGTAAAAGATCTTCAAACATGACTTCAGGACCTATGGCGATAAAAAAGCGCCCACCGCAAAGGGGTGGGCGCCAGGGTGTTATTTACCGCTGTACAGGTTCAGGTCGCCGAAGTGTTTCTTCTGGATGGTGGCGTAGGTGCCATCATCGTGTAACGCTTTGATACCTTTATCGAGCAAGGCCTTGAGGTCTTTGTTACCTTTTTTGATACCGATCGCAGTTTTGGACGGCAGCAGTGGGTCATCGATAGCCGCGCTGACTTCATAACCGGCACCGGCCGGCGACTTCAGGAAGCCCAGTTCGGCTTGCAGCATGTCCTGCACCGAGGCGTCGAGGCGGCCGGAGGTCAGGTCCGCGTACACCTGGTCCTGGTTGGCGTAGGCCTTGGTGGTCACACCGGCCTTGTCCAGCACGGCCTTGGCGTAGGCTTCCTGAATGGTGCCTTGCTCATAGCCCACGGATTTGCCCTTGAGCGACTCCGGGGTGGAGAAACCGGCGCCTTTCTTGAACACCAGGGACGTCGGGCCGGAGAACAGCTCGCTGGAGAAGTCGATCGCCTTTTCACGGGCGGTGGTCACGGTCATCGACGAAATCACACCGTCGAATTTGTTGGCGTTGAGGCCCGGAATCATGCCGTCAAAATCACTTTCGACCCACTTACACTTGACCTTCAGCTCCGCGCAGATCGCATTGCCCAGGTCGATGTCGAAGCCCACCAGGCTGCCGTCGGCGGCTTTGGACTCGAACGGCGCGTAGGACGGATCGACACCAAAACGCAATTCCTTGTATTCCTTGGCCAAGGCGGAACCTGCGGCCATGCACAGAGCCAGTGCAGAAAGGGTCAGCAATGCTTTTTTCATTATGTAATCCCTTGAAACCAAGATAAGCGCTTGTGGCGCGTTTAGGACTGTTACTGAACGGTGTCAGACCCAACACCCGTAGCAATTTCTGAACCATAGTTCCGAATAGTCGTTTTAAAAGGTACGAAGGAATACTTCAGAGTGTAGGAGATGCCCGAAATTGGGCATTGGAAAATCAGCGCACCGTTTTGGGTCGTGCGCATCTGAAAATGTCGGAGGGCTGTTGTAGTGAGCGGGCTCGCCCCGCGCTGGGTGGCGAAGCCGCCCCAAATCCAGGCGCCTCGGTTTTCCTGAAACACCGCGGCGGACCGTTTGGGGCGGCTTCGCCACCCGGCGCGGGGCAAGCCCGCTCACTACAGGGGCTGCCTTTCGTAGGGGGGCGGGGTTATTTGCCTGGGGTCAGGGTTAGCCGCGTCTTCCCGTACACCTTGTCAAAGTTCTGCGGCTGCATCGGGAAGCTCAGGTATTGCGCCTTGAGCGATGGGTCGATGCCGTTGGCATAGTTCGGGCTGGCGGGGTTGCCGGATTGGCCGATGCCACCCTGGCCTGTCATCGGTTCCACTTGGCCGAAGTCGACGATCATGCGCAGCGCCGGCACCTGGGTGGTAGTGAAGTCCTGCCCCCAGTTGTACGGCGCCGGGTTCAGGGTGTTGTGGTCGCCACCGGATGCCAATGGGCCTCGAATCACCTGGCCCCCGGCGTTTTTCCAGGTGGTGCTGTGCAACTTGCCCCACTGCCAGGCCTTGTGATCGCTGCCCAGTTGGCTGTCTCCGGCGCTGATCGCCGCGGCCAGGCTACGGGCGAGGATTGCCGGTTTGTCTTCTTTCTGCGGGGTCCGGATGTCGTCCCAGAACGGGCTGTCTTCACGGCCCAGCAGGTGGTCGGCCTGGGCGGCATAGGACAGGCTGGCGTTGCTGACAAACGCCTTCCAGCTGGCGCTGTTTTCCGGGCCGAGTTCATCGAGGAAGATCTGTTTGGTGCTTTCTTGCAGGAACAGTTCGTAGAGCGCCGCGTCGGCGGAGGTGGACACCAGGCGCCCATCGAACCCCATCAAGCGGCTCAACGCCTCGCGGGCCTTGGCCTGCTCGGCTGCCGGCAGGGCGTCAATCGCCTGTTTCAGCGGCTGGGCCATGCCCGGCGCCTGGAGCATGCTCTTGAGCTTGGCGGCGAAGGTGGTGGTCTGGTCGTACTGCATGGCGATCATACTGCGGGTGTCATGCTTGCCCGCATTGGCCAGTTGCGCCAGGCGCTCGCTGCGCTCGGGCGCGTCCCAGGAGTTGGACAGCTGCATGCCATAACCGCGCGGTGCGGTGCGCTGGTTGGCGGTGCCGATCCAGCCTTGGGCCGGGTCCTGGTCGTAAGGGTGCAGCATTGCGTCGGCGTAACCGTCCCAGTCAAAGCGCGTGTCCCAGCCCGGCGAGGGCAGCAGGCCTTCACCTTCGCGGCGGTTGGGGAAGCGGCCGGTGACTTGCCAGCCGATGTTGCTGGCGTCGGCAAACACCAGATTCAACGCGATGGCGCGAATCTCGCGGGTCGCGTCCGAGGCCTTGCCGGCGTTTTGTGCGCGGGACAGGTCGAAGAACGCGTCCAGGCTCTTGTCGTCCTTGAAGTCGGCGGTTTGCAAGGCCAGGCCCAGGCCGCTGGTCAGTGCCTGGCTGCTGTTGAGCAGGGCGCCATGGCGGGTTTCGTACACCACTTCGCGAGTCGAGCGTTGGCCTTTGACGAAGAAGGTTTCGTTACGCACAGCGGCCGGTAGCCATTTGCCGTTGTTCTCGTAGTACAACGCGCTGCCTTGGCGTTTGACCTTCTCCAGGAACAGGTCCTGGGTGTCGCCCTTGACCGTGCTCATGCTCCACGCGACTTTGCCGTTGAAGCCGGACAACAGGGTCGGCAGACCGGCAATCGAGGCACCGACCGCCTGGTATTTCGGCGCGCGGATCTGCACGTAGCTCCACGGCGACGGCGCTTGCGGCTGGGCGGCAAGGTCGTTGGCCAGCAGGCTTTTGCCGCTGCGGCTGCGTTGCGGGCCAATCGCCCAGTTGCTCGAGGTGGTCACGGCCAGGGCGTTGAGGCGGCTCAGTTGCTGGCTGACCGTGTCCAGCCCGGCGAGGCCGGTGATCTGGCCCAGGTTGACCCCTTTGAGTTTCTCGGCTTCGGCCAGCGGGATCGCTTCATCCGGCGCGCTCGGGGTGAGCCAGGCGAGTTTGTCGACACCGACTTTCTGCGCCAGCACCAGTGAAGCGATTTCTTCCTGCAGGTTGGCCGACTCGCTGAAATTCAACAGGCAGAACAACAGCGCCGAATCTTCCGGTTTCCAGTACTCGGGCTTGTAGCCGGTCTGGGCGAGGTCCGGCGGCAGCTTGTCGCGGTAGCGGAACAGGTAGGCGTTGACGCCGCGCGCGTACACCTCGAAGAACCGCTTGAGGCGTGGCGAGGAGGCGTTATACAGCTCGCCGGCGCTTTTTTTCAGGTTGACCGCACGCATGAACCGGTCGGCATCCAGCACATCGGGACCGGACATCTCCGCCAGACGGCCCTGGGCCAGCAGGCGCAACGTGACCATCTGGGTGATGCGGTCACTGGCATGTACATAACCGAGGCTGAACAGCGCGTCATGGAAGGTGTTGCTTTCGATCAACGGCATGCCCTGGGCATTGCGACGCACCGACACATTCTGTGCCAGGCCTTTGATTGGTTGCACGCCGGCGACCGGCGGCAGGGTGTCCTGGATGCTCTGGAGTTGGCAGCCGGCCAGGCTTAATGCACTGGCCACTGCCGCGGCAACGCCGAACCGGGGAAGAAAATGTGAGAGGGCTGGCGAGGCCATGGCAAAGCTCCTGCGGGGGGTAGCGTCAGTAAAGGCGCTACGTTAGTGAGCGCGGTGAAACGACGCAAGCAGGAGTTTGGGGAAAGCATCAGATCTTGAGACGGGCTCAAATCAAATGCTTTGGGGTCAGGCCTTGGGCGGATTCACTTTCTGCACCAGTTCGTAAGCCCGCACTGTCGCCGGCCGCTCCTTGATGCTGTTAAACCAACGCTGCACATGGGGGAAATCTTCCAACCGCTGGCTCTGCCACTTGTGGGAAACGATCCACGGATAGATGGCCATGTCGGCAATGCTGTAGTCCTCGCCTGCGACGAACGCGCGGTCTGCCAGGCGCCGATCCAATACGCCGTACAGGCGCGCGGTTTCATCCACGTAACGCTTGATCGCGTAGGGAATCTTTTCCGGTGCGAACTGGCTGAAGTGATGGTTCTGGCCGGCCATCGGCCCCAATCCACCCATCTGCCAGAACAGCCATTGCAGGGTTTCCTGACGACCGCGTAGGTCCTTGGCAATGAACTGGCCGGTTTTTTCTGCGAGGTAGAGCAGGATTGCGCCGGATTCGAACAACGAAATCGGCGCGCCACCATCGCTCGGTTGATGATCGACGATGGCCGGAATGCGGTTGTTGGGAGCGATCTTCAGGAAGTCCGGCTTGAACTGGTCGCCCTGGCCGATATTGATCGGATGCACCTCATAGGGCAGGCCGGCTTCTTCCAGGAACAGTGATACTTTGTGACCGTTGGGGGTAGTCCAGTAGTACAAGTCGATCATGACGCTCTCCAAGTGCGCGAATGGCTGTAGGAATAGGTGATGCTGGGAGCGCGAAAATTCAATGAAACATTTAGGTCTATCGTTATGGCATTTCGACAGGACGCGGCGCTGATCGTGATTGATCAGCAAAAAGGCATTCATCACCCCAAGCTGGGGCGGCGTAATAACCCGCAGGCCGAAGAACGCATCCAGGCGCTGTTGCGGCATTGGCGCAGTACCGGGCGCCCGGTGATCCATGTGCAGCATTTGTCCCATCTGCCGGACTCGGTGTTCTGGCCTGGGCAGTCCGGCGTCGAGTTCCAGGACAATTGCGTGCCTGCGCCCGGCGAGCAATTGATTCAAAAACGCGTACCGGATGCCTTCAGCGGTACGCCGCTGCAAGCGCAGTTGCGCGCGGCCGGCATCGTGCAATTGGTGCTGGTGGGCGTGGCCACCCACAACTCGGTGGAAGCCACCGCACGCACCGGCGGCAACCTCGGGTTTGATACCTGGGTGATTGAGGACGCGTGCTACACCTTCGACAAACCGGACTTTTTCGGTGCGCCGCACCCCGCCGAGCTGGTGCACGCCATGTCCCTGGGTAACCTGCACGGCGAATACGCCACGGTGATCAACTCCCGTGATGTGCTGGGCTAAGCCTGGGCGCATGAAGGGCGGTTGAGCTTGAGGAATCGAGACGGTGGCGGGCGAGAGGTTGAGCTGTTGTTTCAGCGCAGATCCTGATTTGAGATGCAATCCAATGTGTGTGCGGGCTTGCTCGCGAAGGCGGTGGGTCAGTTGAAATACCTGTGACTGACACGCCACCTTCGCGAGCAAGCCCGCTCCCACACAAGCGCGCTTACAGATTCAAGTGGCGTATTACGCCCCGTGGCACTTCTTGAATTTTTTTGCGCTGCCGCACGGGCACGGATCGTTGCGACCCACGTCCTTCAAGGCGTTGCGCACCGGCTCCTGGTGAGCGTGGCCGCAGTTCGGGCCGTGGACATGGCCGTGGTCGTGATCATGGTGATCGTGATCGTGGTTGCAGTCAGGACCATGGACATGGGGTTGCTGAGTCATTGATGTCGCTCCGGAATAAAATCGCCGGGGATTATCTCGCCATTGTGGGCCACCTGCACGTCATAACCGATGAATAATCCGGTTTTCAGCTCGCCTTCGAGGCGATAGGGCACTGGCTTGCTCGGGTTTTTCAGCATCTGCACCACATCGCGGATCTGTGGCCAGAGGTTGGTGCGTACCGAAACCTTGAAAAAAGCATGGCCTCTGGGCGGCACGGTGAGCCACTGGTTGGATTCCCCTTCGGTCAGCACAAAGTTGTCCAGGCTGACCTTGTAGACCAGGCCGCGTACGGTCAGGTCGGCGTCGTCGCGGTTGTCCACGCGAAAGTACAGCTTGAATTTCTGCTCCAACAGCTTGGCCCGCACCACTTCGACTTTCACCAGGGACACGTGGGGCGGTGGCGCGTCGTCTTCGAACCACGACGCGCAGCCGCTCAGGCCGAGGGTTAACGCCAGCATCAAGCTGTAGATCCGAAGCATGGCGTTTGTCCTGTGTTGGTTAGAGATAGCTGGAACAACACTTCTTGAATTTCTGCCCGCTGCCACACAGACACGCATCGTTGCGCCCGGTCTTCACCTCCACGGTCGGATCGATGAAGTACCAGCGCCCGTCATTCTGTACGAAAGAAGACTGTTCGCGGTGGCTGTGTTCGCCAGTGCTGTCATGCCAGCGGGCGGTGAAGGTCACGAACGCGTGCTCCGGCTGGCCGCCGAACACCTCGGAGCTTTCCACCTCCAGGCCCAGCCAGGTGCTTTGGGCGCTCCACGCGCCGATGGCGTCACGGTCCAGGCCGGCCTGTTGCGCGGGCAGGGTGGTTGCCACCAGATAGTCCACCAGGCCCAGCACATAGGCGCTGTAGCGCGAACGCATCAGCGCGCTGGCGCAGGGCGCCGGGTGGCCGGCGTGATAATGGCCGCAGCAGGCATCCAGCAGGTTGCCACTGCCGCAGGGGCAAATGGATGTACTCATCGGGTTACCACCAATACTTTCCGAAGTTTTCCGGGTTGGCCCAGAACCGGGCGTTGAGCCAGTCCGGCACCTGTTTATAGTCAAGCAGATCGTAGGTAAACAGCGTCAGAACCTGCTCATCGCGCTGGAAACGCTCGCCGGCCTGCAAGGCCAGGGAGAAGAAGTCGGTGTCCTGCCATTCGCATGCGCCGAGGTCCACCAGCACCGCAATGCGGCTGGCATTGAGGTTGCGGATGCCGCCGAGCAGGGTCAGGCCTTGTGCCTTTGATAGGTGCTCCAGGCAGTCGACCACCAGCGCCAGGTCAAAACGCTGCGCGGCCAGCTCGGCGGGCAGGGGGCCGGGCGGGGCGATGGACACCTGGGTGTCCGGGTGTTCGGCTTCAAAAGCCTCCAGCGCCGGGAACTGGCTGGCCCCCAACAGCAACAGGCGCTTGGGCTGGTGCAGGTCGAGCAGGGCAGCCAAGGCTTGTTGGGGTGTACGAGCGGAAATACCAGCGGTCATCACAGATCCTCACATCAGGACCGTAGAGACTAGCGCGGCTGAGCGTGCTGGCCTAGAGCGGGCGATTGCGAAAAGCCAGGCACTGGCGGCGATCCTCAATGAAACCGGGGGTGCGGCCTACTGGCGCAGATGAAAAGAGCGGTCTTTACTCCACCCATCGGCCCCCGCCGATCCCCTCAGGAGAAATCAGATGAGCATCATGCGGACAGCTCTGCCCTTGATTCTGCTAACCGGCGTATTGACAGGTTGCGCAGGCTTGCAAAAAACCGATTGGCCCACCTGCGCCGCCGTTGGCGGTGTGACCGGCGCGGCGATCGGTGCAACGGAAAGCTCGGCCTACGCGGGCTATGGCGCGCTGTTGGTCGGCGGCATGGCCGGCGCCTATTGCTGGGTGCATGGCGATGGCGACGAGGACGGCGATGGCGTACCGGACAGCCGCGACAAGTGCCCGGGCACGCCTAAGGGCGTGCATGTAGATGCCAACGGTTGCCCGCCGGTGCCGGTCGCGGCAGTGGTTGAGGAAGTGGTCGTGGTCAAGGAAGAAACCATCGTGATCCGCGATGTGTTGTTCCAGTTCGATTCGGCCAAGTTGACGGCGGCGGATAAAGCCAAGCTCGATACCATCGCCACCCGCCTGAAAAAAGAAGCACCGGGCGCGCAACTGCGGGTCAGTGGTCATACGGACAGCGTCGGCAAAGACGCCTACAACCAGAAACTCTCGGAAAAACGTGCGCATTCGGTCACCGAGTACCTCATCCAATCGGGTGTGCCGCGCAGCAGCTTTGTCTCGGTAACGGGGGCTGGCGAAAGCCATCCGGTCGCCGACAACAAAACCGCTGAAGGCCGTGCGTTGAACCGCCGCGTGGAAATCCAGATCAACCGCTGACAGCCCTTGCCCCTGTGGGATCCACAGGGGCATTGCCGGCAATCTTTACCGAAACCGACCTTTCCCAACTTTTTTGAACCTTCACTGGCAAATCGCCGGTAGAAGTCGTTACTGTGCGTCCAAAGAAAAAACTAGAACAAACTCGGGAGCCCCAAGATGCGTAAGGTTTTACTGTTGGCCCTGTTGGTCAGCCCCATTGCCCTGGCCCAGAGCGTCAGTGTTGAAACCAACTCGTTGATGCGCCTGCCCAACAGCACCAGCGTGCTGCAATTGGAGCGCCTGGATGTGGCGGACTACGGCACGTTGCTGATTCCGGCCAGTATCAGCCAGGTCACGGTGGATGAGTTGCACCTGGGGCGCGACGCGCGTATCGCCATCGTCCCGGGTAATACCGCGCTGCAATTGCAGGTGCGCCATGCGCAACTTGACCACGGCAGCCAGTTCACCTCGCGCGGTGCGCCCGGCACCCATGAAAAACCGGCCAAGGCCGGGCGTGACCTGACCTTGCGCATTCAATCATTGGCGGCCGATGAGTTGTCGGTGGATGCCCGTGGTGGTGCTGGTGCCAAAGGTTATGCCGGTTTGGACGGTGCCAACGGCGTGGACCCGGGCTGCACCTGGGGCGCGGCCGGGCGTGGCGCCAATGGCGACAACGGTGGTGATGGCCTGCCGGGTGCGGCGGGTGCGCAAGTGCGGGTTGAATTGCCAAAGGACTTCCCGGCGCAGCAGATCAAGGTCTGGGTCGACGGTGGCGCGGGTGGTTTGGCGGGCACGGCGGGCAAGCCAGGCAAAGGCGGGCAGTCCAAGGGGTGCCTGGTGTATCAGGCCGATGGCGGCGAGAAGGGCCGTCCTGGGTTGGAAGGCCAACCAGGACCAGCGGGGCCCGCAGGTTCCGTCACCATCCAACGCCTGTAACTTGTAGTGAGCGGGCTTGCCCCGCGCTGGGGGGCGAAGCCGCCCCAACCGTTACACCGCGGTGTTTCAGAAAGACCGAGGTGTCTGGATTTGGGGCGGCTTCGCCACCCAGCGCGGGGCAAGCCCGCTCACTACAAGCTCAGAGCATTGGTCGGGCTGAGGCGATTGCCACTGTTACCAATCCCACAATCAAATTGATGCCTACCAACCGCCGAATCTGCCCCAGCACCGCCGCGCCCACCGGCCAATCCTGCGCCGCCACCGCTGCGCGCAGTTCCGGGAACTTCAACGCCTGGATGCGGATAAACAACGCCGTCATCACCAGATACAGGCCCATCATCACCTGCACATAACGCGGCGCAGTCTCAAACCCGCTGAAGCGCAGGTGCAGCAAGCCAATGCCGCTGATCGGCAAAATCGCCACCGCGACCCATACCCACACAAAAAAACGTTGAAACACATTTGCCCACAGCGTGAGCCGGGCAGGGCCCTCAAGTGCCACCCCGGCGGCGGGGCGCAGGATCATCCAGGCGAAAAACATGCCGCCGACCCAGATCAGGGCGGCCAATACATGCAGGGTGTAGGCGAGGCTAAACACGGTCATTGCGGTACTCCGTTCTGCGCGGGATTCATTAGCGGGGTATGATAGCGGCCGATCCGAACCACTGAAAATTTATCCAGCGTTTTTTGCGCCCGACTATCCATGATCAGCACTGAACTCAAAACCACGATCCAGGGCGCCTACTCGCGTTTTCTCGAAGCCAAGAGCTTGAAACCGCGCTATGGCCAACGCCTGATGATCGCCGAAGTGGCCAAGGTCCTCGGGGATATCGACACCGACGACGAAGGTCGCCGCGAAGGTGAGCCCGCGGTCGTGGCCGTCGAAGCCGGCACCGGTACGGGCAAGACCGTGGCCTACAGCCTGGCCGCGATCCCGACCGCCAAGGCCGCCGGCAAGCGCCTGGTGATTGCCACCGCCACCGTGGCCCTGCAAGAGCAGATCGTCTACAAAGACCTGCCCGACCTGATGCGCAACAGCGGCCTGAACTTCACCTTCGCCCTGGCCAAGGGCCGTGGCCGCTACATGTGCCTGTCCAAGCTCGACGTGTTGTTGCAGGAAGGCCATGCGCAAACCGCCACCGCGTCGTTGTTCGAAGAAGAAGGCTTCAAGATCGAGGTGGATGAGGTCAGCCAGAAGCTGTTCACCAGCATGATCGAGAAACTGGCCGGCAACAAATGGGACGGCGACCGCGACAGCTGGCCCACCGCCCTGGAAGACTCCGACTGGGCGCGCCTGACCACCGACCACAGCCAATGCACCAACCGCCATTGCCCCAACTTCGGCCAGTGCGCCTTCTACAAGGCCCGCGAGGGCATGGGCAAGGTCGATGTGATTGTCACCAACCACGACATGGTGCTGGCTGACCTGGCCCTGGGCGGCGGTGCCGTATTGCCCGATCCGCGTGACACGCTCTACGTCTTCGACGAAGGCCATCACCTGCCGGACAAGGCCATCGGTCACTTCGCCCATTACACGCGCCTGCGATCCACCGCCGATTGGCTGGAAAGCACCGCGAAGAACCTCACCAAGTTGCTGGCCCAGCACCCACTGCCCGGCGACCTCGGCAAGCTGATCGAACAAGTGCCGGAGCTGGCGCGGGAGATCAAGACCCAGCAGCAATTCATGTTCAGCGCCTGCGAGCAGGTCGCCGACTTCAAGCCCGGCGAAGATGTGGAAGGCCGTGAGCGCCCACGCCACCGTTTCGTCGGCGGCTTGATCCCCGAACATATGCGCGAAATGGGCAT
Organism: Pseudomonas sp. GL_117; assembly: GCF_057835125.1. Classification (NCBI taxonomy): domain Bacteria; kingdom Pseudomonadati; phylum Pseudomonadota; class Gammaproteobacteria; order Pseudomonadales; family Pseudomonadaceae; genus Pseudomonas; species Pseudomonas sp. GL_117. Next base: position 1,583,751 of record NZ_CM174418.1, read on the forward strand.
CGAGTTGAAGAAGGGCTTTTCGCGCCTGACCGACCTGTTTACCCGTCTCACCGATTTGCTCAAGGAAGGCATGGACGGCGAGGTCAACATCGGCATCGCCAGCAACCAGGCCGAGGAATGGTATCCGCTGTTCGGCAGCCTGCTGTCCCGCGCCCAAGGCAACTGGGAATTGTGGACCGCCTTCACCGTCGAAGACCCGGAAGACAACCCGCCCATGGCCCGCTGGCTGACCCTGTCGGAAAGCGGTGCGCTGTTTGACATCGAGGTCAACGCCAGCCCGATCCTCGCCGCCGAAATGCTGCGTCGCAATCTGTGGAACGTGGCCTATGGCTGCCTGGTGACCTCCGCCACGCTGACGGCCCTGGGCACCTTCGACCGCTTCCGCATGCGCGCCGGCCTGCCGAAAAAAGCCGTCACCGCCGTGGTGCCCAGCCCGTTCCATCATGCCGACGCCGGTGTGCTGCGAGTGCCCGACCTCAAGGCCGACCCGCGGGACGCCGCAGCGCACACCGCGGCGATCATCCGCGACCTGCCGGAGCTGGTGGAAGGTTCGCGCGGCACCCTGGTGCTGTTCTCGTCACGCAAACAGATGCAGGACGTGTTCGACGGTCTCGACCGCGACTGGCGCAAGCAGGTGTTTATCCAGGGCAACCTGTCCAAGCAGGAAACCCTGAACAAGCACAAGGCGCGGGTGGATGGCGGCGACTCCAGCGTGCTGTTCGGCCTGGCCAGCTTTGCCGAAGGCGTGGACTTGCCGGGCGCCTACTGCGAACACGTGGTGATCGCCAAGATCCCGTTCTCGGTGCCGGATGATCCGGTCGAAGCGGCGTTGGCCGAATGGATCGAAGCGCGGGGCGGTAACCCGTTCATGGAAATCTCGGTGCCGGACGCTTCCTTGAAGCTGGTCCAGGCCTGCGGGCGCTTGCTGCGTACCGAACAGGACCGGGGCACCATCACCTTGCTCGACCGCCGTTTGGTCACCCAGCGCTATGGCAAGGCTATCCTGAATGCCTTGCCGCCATTCAGGCGCGAAATTTCTTAAGCCGCCGTGGGCGATTTCGCCCACTCCGTGGTCTATCTCACTGTATTTCATCAGGCCATTCATCGGCCGTCTGGGAGAACCTTGTCTGTATGATTCGCACGCTGCCCGCTCTATTTGCCCTGTTGTTCGCCGCGCCCTTGATGGCCGCGCCTGCCGGGCAACAGACCCTGTTCAATTTCGTCCGGCCTGCCGATGTGGTCAAGGTGGCGACCCAGGACGCCAGCCTGCCGCAATACAACGCCGAACAAACCCCTGAAGGCGAGGTGTTGCGCCGCATCACCTTCAACCCGGCCGCCGAACCGAGCCTGGTGCTCAGCCCGCAGAGCGGCGTCTGGGACTGGTCGCAGTCCGGCGCCATGAGCCTGCGCATCCAGAGTGCGATGGACTGGGCGCTGACCCTATACGTCAAAGTGCAGAGCGCGGACGGCAGGATCTTGCGCAGCCGCATCGACCTGCCGGCCGGTCCGGCGCAGACCTTGCTGATCCCGTTGCAAGCCAACTCACCGTTGAGCCAGGGCATGAAGGCTGGCCCGCCGATGCCGATTACCGTGGACGGTCAACGCGTGTTGCTCGGTGGCAGTTTTGGCGAAGTCGACCGCAGCCAGGTGGTTTCGGTGACCTTGTCGATGCTCAAGCCCAGCGCGGCCCAGAGCATCCTGTTGGAGCGCTTTGGCGTGCAGGACAGCGAGCCGGTGATCAAGGCTGCCTACAGCGAGCTGGTGGATGCGTATGGTCAGTCCACCCGTGCGCGCTGGCCGGAGAAGGTTGGCAGTGACGAACAACTCAAGGCCGCTGCCGTCAAGGAGCAGCAACAGCTCCAGGGCTGGTTGGCCATGCGGGATAAATCCGCACTGGACCCGTACGGCGGCTGGAACAAAGGCCCGGCGTTCGAGGCCAGCGGTTTTTTCCGCACCGAGAAGCGCGATGGTCGCTGGTATCTGGTGACGCCGCAAGGCCATCCGTTCTACTCGTTGGGCGTCAATACCGTGGCCCCGGATAACAGCCAGACCTACGTATCCGGCCGTGAATGGATGTTCGCGGCGTTACCCAAGGCTGGCGAGCCGCTGGATAACTACTACGGCAGCGGCGATAACCGCACCGGCAATGGGGCCGGCGAAGGGCGCAGCTATGGTGCCGGGCGCTGGTACGACTTCTACGGCGCCAACCTGCAACGTACCTATGGCGGTGAAGGGTTCGACCACAAGCGTTGGGTCAGCCACACCCTCGATCGCCTGCAAGCCTGGGGTTTCAACACTGTGGGCAACTGGAGTGACGAAGCGCTGGCCCGCGCCGACCGCGTGCCGTACACCTTGCCGCTATCAATTGTCGGCGACTACGCCAGCATCAGCACCGGCACCGATTGGTGGGGCGGCATGCCCGACCCGTTTGATCCGCGCTTCGCCATGGCCACCGAACGCGCCGTGGCCATTGCCGCCCGCGATCACCGTGATGACCCATGGTTGATCGGCTTTTTCGCCGACAATGAATTGGCCTGGGCCGGTCCTGGCGATGATCCGAAGTCCCGTTACGCCTTGGCCTACGGCACTTTGCGCATGACCACCGATGTGCCGGCCAAACGCGCGTTCCTCAAGCAATTGCGCGACAAGTATCGTAACGAGGACGGCCTGTCGAAAGCCTGGGGCGTTCATGTGGCGGGTTGGGAGTTGATGGAAGACCCGGGTTTCGAAGCGCCGATGCCGAATGCCGAGCACCCGGAAATCGAGGCCGACTTCAAGTATTTCCAGAAGACCTTCGCCGACGCCTACTTCAAGACCATCTCCGATGCGCTGAAATGGCACGCGCCGAACCAGTTGCTACTGGGCGGCCGCTACGCGGTGAGCACTCCGGAAGCGGTGGCGTCGTGCGCCCAGTATTGCGATGTGCTGAGTTTCAACATGTACACCCTCAAACCCCAGGACGGTTATGACTTCGCGGCTCTGCGCGCGTTGGACAAACCCGTGCTGATCACCGAATTCAACTTCGGCTCGGCGGACCGTGGGCCGTTCTGGGGCGGCGTGACCCAATTGGCCAGGGAGGAAGATCGCGGCGCGGCGTACGCCAACTTCCTCAAGCAGGCCATGGCCGAGCCGTCGATTATTGGCGTGCACTGGTTCCAGTACCTGGATCAGCCGGTGACCGGGCGTCTGCTGGACGCTGAAAACGGCCACTTCGGGCTGGTCGGCATCACCGATGTGCCGTTCCAAGGCTTTGTCGACAGCGTGCGCAAGAGCAACCTGGCGGCCGTCGAGCAGTTGGGCAAGGAGGCGGAAAAAGCCAAGGCGGCCAGCGCGGCGCATGAGCATGCAAGCGGTCGTTCGGGCGGTGACGGCAAAGGCGCCGGACATGCCGGCGGGCATGCTGGAAATGGTCATTGATTCAGCGTTGACGGGTTCCCAAATCCTGGAATGACTGGAACAATGTCGGCCACTTTTTACGGCGTTTTCCGAGGGGGCTTAGGTGCAGATTCAGGGTCATTACGAGCTCCAGTTCGAAGCGGTACGTGAAGCGTTCGCCGCGTTGTTCGATGACCCCCAGGAGCGTGGCGCCGGGCTGTGCATCCAGGTCGGCGGCGAAACCGTCGTCGACCTGTGGGCCGGCACCGCCGACAAGGACGGTGCCGAGGCGTGGCACAGCGACACCATCGTCAACCTGTTCTCATGCACCAAGACCTTCACCGCCGTCACGGCCCTGCAATTGGTGGCCGAGGGCAAGCTGAAGCTGGATGCGCCCGTGGCCGACTACTGGCCGGAATTTGCGGCGGCGGGCAAAGAAGCCATCACCTTGCGCCAGTTGCTCTGCCATCAGGCCGGGTTGCCTGCGATCCGCGAGATGCTACCCACCGAGGCGCTGTACGACTGGCAGTTGATGGTCGACACCCTGGCGGCCGAGGCCCCGTGGTGGACACCGGGCCAAGGGCATGGCTACGAGGCGATCACCTATGGCTGGCTGGTCGGCGAGCTGTTGCGGCGTGCCGACGGGCGCGGGCCAGGGGAGTCCATCGTGGCTCGGGTTGCACGGCCACTGGGCTTGGACTTCCACGTAGGCCTGGCGGATGAAGAGTTTTATCGTGTTGCGCATATAGCGCGCAGCAAAGGCAATATGGGCGATGCCGCCGCGCAACGGTTACTGCAAGTAATGATGCGTGAACCGACTGCAATGACTACGCGGGCATTTGCCAATCCTCCGTCTATTCTGACCAGCACTAATAAACCTGAATGGCGACGCATGCAGCAGCCGGCGGCAAATGGTCACGGTAATGCGCGCAGCCTGGCGGGTTTTTATAGCGGTTTGTTGGACGGTAGTTTGCTCGAAAGCGACATGCTTGAAGAGTTGACCCGTGAACACAGTATCGGGCCGGATAAAACATTATTGACACAAACCCGTTTCGGCCTGGGCTGCATGTTGGATCAACCGCAACTGCCGAATGCCACCTTCGGCCTTGGCCCGCGTGCGTTCGGGCATCCTGGCGCGGGTGGTTCGGTGGGCTTCGCCGATCCGGAGCATGATGTAGCGTTTGGTTTCGTGACTAATACATTGGGGCCCTATGTACTTATGGACCCACGTGCACAGAAGTTGGTCGGAATATTGGCCGGTTGTCTGTAAACCCCTTGCTGTTTCACGTTTTTTTGTTACAAAGGCAACTATAAGAAGACGCTGACGGAAAGTATGTAACTTTATTCTTATCCTGGCGTCTGTTTAACGGGTCCTCGAGACCCCTGGTTTTTTCTCATTTTGTGGATACCTCATGTTATCGAACAAGTCCTTGGCACTCGCGCTTTGCCTCACTATTACCGGCTGTGCACAAACTCCACAAAATGATGCCGACGGTGGGCATTGGTGGTCATTTGGATCGGATAAGACGGCTGCCAAGGACGCAGTGACCAAGGTCGACGCCAAGCCGGATGCCAAGCCGGACGCCAAGGCTGCCGCCGACGCCAAGGCCGCTGACTTGAAAGCCGACCTCAAGGCTGCTACCCCTGCACCTGCCGCCGCGCCAGCTGTCGCCAAGGCAGAGAGCGAAACCCATTGGTGGTGGCCGTTCGAAAGCAAGCCAAAGCCCCTGGCCAAGGTCGACGTGACCAATATCCCAATGCCTGACCCGAAAATCACCCAGGCCTGGTTGGACGACTATGAGCCGCGCCTGCGTGCTGCGATCAAGGACAGCAACCTGCAACTGGAACGTCGTGACAACGTACTGGTCGTTATCGCCCCGGTGGACGGTTCCTACAACCCGAAACGTCCGTCGATGTTGCTGCCGGTCACCCTGGGCCCGTTCACCCGCGTCGCCAAGGCTGTTGAAGCCGATCCAAAGACCGCCGTACTGGTCCTGGGCCACGTCGACGCCACCGGCACTGCACCGGCGAGCCAGGCGTTGAGCAAGGAACGTGCACAGTCGATCGCATCGATCTTCAGCCTCAGCGGCCTGAAGCAGGACCGCCTGATGCTGCGCGGCATGGGTGACCTGATGCCACGTGCCGCCAATGACAGCACCCAGGGCCGTGCGCTGAACCGTCGCATGGAAATTATGTTCACTCAGCGTACAACTATGTTGGCCTTGCTGAGCAAGTACAACTCGGGCAAGACCCCGCCAGTGGCTGAGATGGTTGCGGTGCAGGACGTTCCAGCACCTGCTCCGGCCGCCAAGACCCCGGCGAAAAAGGTGCCTGCCGCGAAGAAAGCCGCTGCCAAGCCCGCCGCCAAGAAAGCCCCGGCCAAGCCTGCTGCCAAGAAAGCGGCTCCGGCCAAAGCCAAGGCGGCTGCACCGGCTAACGACCAGGCGAAAAACTGATCTGTTGAAAGAAGGATAAAGCCGCATGACCCAGGCACTGGCCGATATGCGCCGTGACTACACACGGGATGGTTTGAGCGAGGCCCAGGCCCCGAGCGAGCCGTTTGCGTTGTTCCACCAGTGGTTCGGCGACGCGGTGAAAACCGAGCAGCCGCCGGTGGAAGCCAATGCCATGACCCTGGCCACGGTTGACAGCGATGGTCGCCCGCACTGTCGCATCCTGCTGCTCAAGGGCCTGGATGCACAGGGCTTTACCTTCTTCACCAACTATCAGAGCGCCAAGGGTGAACAGCTCGCGGCGCGGCCGTTTGCGGCGATGACCTTCTTCTGGCCGACTCTGGAGCGCCAGGTGCGGATCGAGGGGCGGGTGGTCAAGGTCACGCCTGAGGAGTCGGACGCTTATTATCAGGTCCGCCCATTGGGCAGCCGCTTGGGCGCGTGGGCGTCGCCGCAGAGCAAGGTCATTCGTGACCGTGAAGAACTGCAGGACTTGCTCAAGGCCACCGAGCAGCGTTTCAGCGATACCCAGCCCGACTGCCCCGAGCACTGGGGCGGTTATCGCCTGCTGCCCGAGCGCATCGAGTTCTGGCAGGGCCGCGCCAGCCGCCTGCACGACCGCCTGAACTATCGCCTGCAAGGGACCGACTGGACCCGCGAGCGCCTGGCGCCCTGAGCGTCACCTTTCGTCACCTCACCTGAATATTGTCCGTTGCGCCGAAGTCTGTATTGCACAGACTTCGGCTGCTTCCGGCTGTGTGACTACAATGTTGAAACAGTCGTGACATCTATTGGCACAAGAGCTGGGCTACCGTTTGTCGAGTTTTCTGGTACTGGCAGTCTGTACTCAGGCTGAATGAAAGCAATTTTTTGCGGTGCGGGCCGTGACAGGCGCGAGGCTGCCGCGTTTAATGACCACCTGTCCTTTGGAGTTGATGCTATGCGTAAGTCCGTTTTACTAGTTGCCTGCTTCACCACCCTGTCACTTCTGCTGGGTGGCTGTGCTTCGAGTCTGACCGGCGACTCGTACTCCCGTGACGAAGCGCGTCGTGTACAGAGCGTTCGCATGGGCACCATCGAATCCCTGCGCCCAGTGAAAATCGAAGGCACCAAGACCCCAATCGGCGGCGCTGCCGGCGCAGTCATCGGCGGCGTTGGCGGCAGCGCCATCGGCGGCGGCCGTGGCAGTATCGTGACCGCGGTGATCGGCGCAGTTGCCGGCGGCCTGCTGGGCTCGGCCACCGAAGAAGGCCTGACCCGCACCCAGGGCGTGGAAATCACCGTCCGCGAAGACGACGGCAGCATGCGCGCCTACGTGCAGGCCGTGCAGGAGAATGAAATCTTCCGCATTGGCGACCGCGTGCGCATCATGACCGTTGATGGGACTAGCCGGGTTACTCGCTAAGTATTAGTCGCAGAAACGAAAAACCCCCAATCGGGTGACCGGTTGGGGGTTTTTGTTGCAAGCCCAGTTAGTGGCTGGGCTTGCGGCTTCAAAGATGCATCGACCTGCATTCGAATACTACTGCTGGGCATATTGTCATGCAAGGTTGAGCGATGGTCGGCATTGGTTTGTTTTGAGGCTTTCTCTTGGCGATTGCCGCCGCAAAGGTTTGCAATAAATACACTAATCAGAAATTGGGGCTCGACCTGCTTTGGTCACACCTTCAAGCGGTATTTTGGTTAGGCTCCTCTTCGTTCTGCGTTTGTCGCTTTCAGGTGAGCCGGGTACGCGCGCGAATTTTTGGACCGACCGCCACGGGCTAGTAATCCGTGCCGGATTTACGCGGAAAGCCCATTAACCCGGCCGCCTCAAGGATGCATCGACCTGCATCCAAAGGCCCACGTGTTCCGGTAAGTGTGCTGGAGGTAAGGCCCAACTTACGGAGGGCCGAGTATGTCCAAGTTTGCACGACGTACGTGGAACCTCGTAGTGAACTGCCTGCGTGCTTATCACGTCTGGACGTTCCTGCGGGACAGCTTTGATGACCTTTAAGGTCTGAGAGGTGGAGCCGTCTTGGTTCAGGCCAAGGCGGCTTTTTGATGGGGTTCAGGTGAACATTTCTATGTCGTCCATTGCGCTTCCAATGACTCCCCTCAATGCGGGGCATTTGCGCCCTGCTTGAATTAGGGCTGGACCCACCTTCTCCATGTCCAGTGTTCCGAAGCGACGCGCGATGTGGCCAATGGCGACAATTGCAGCGGATGCAATCTCATCGTTGTCGCTATCCATATGTTGCAAGCAAACGTTTTGCGCCCAAGTGCCATTCATTTCGTTAAGGCCGACTGAAATCAGTGCTGTGGTGACTTTGCTGACGTCTCCAGTTGCTAGATCGTGCACGGCTTCATCATGGGTCAAGTCGGGATCGTGGTAGCGCATATTCATTTACCGGCTCCTAAAAGTTTTCCTTTGCGGTTGGTTTTCCCAGCTCTTATCAATGCGTTTTTCATGTGCTGATTAAGTGCTCCCCATGGTCGTACATGTCCGTGAAAAGTGCCTTCTGTTGAGAAATCAATAACCACAAACTCCTTTGTGTGTGGGTCAATACCTATTCGTCGAGGCTCTGAAGGTTTGACCAATACGGAGTCGTTCAAGGCATCCAAGCCATTGGTTGGTTTTTTACTTTTAACCGAATTCCCCTTTTTACTGTGATAAGGCGCGTCCTCGTACTTCCAACTGACGACGATATACAGCGGTCTAACACCCGAATCCGCCGGGAACACCAGGATGAAATCTTTGTAGTCCGGCGGATATATCGGGTCGACGATAATGTTGGCGGCCTTCTCGTTGGCCGGGTACACCCATATATGCGGTGTCGAAGGCGCGGCTTGCAACGCCGGGATGCCGAGGGTGTCACCGGGATTTGCGGCAGGCGTCCAGATCAGTTCAATCCCGTCACCCAGGTCGGCGATGTACTGCATCTCTCGCAACTGAAACTGCACCACATCGACCATTTCCCAGTCGCGATTTTTGCCTGTGTAGAACGCGTATCCCTTGAGCGTGCCGTCCTCCTGTTGCTCGACATGCAAGCGAACCCGCGTGCGTGCTCTCGCCATGGAGCGCAGTTGCTCTTCGGTGTAGAGCGCGCTGTCGCCAAGACTGGAGGGCCAGATCAGCCCCACCAGGCCCGTCAGGAAGGTAGCCCCGACAGTGCCTGCCCCGGCTGCGGCGGCTGAGCCTGTAACAGTGCCGGCCAGCGCCAGCATTCCAAGCCCTGCTGGCAGAGCACTGCCGCTGATTTTCTTGAGAGGTAGCACACCAGACTCGTCGGTCTCGCGACCACCCAGCAACGCGTACTCGCCATAGTCCTCAAGGCGATCAAGCGGTACATAACCGGTGGGGTCGTGATAGTCGATGATGCTGTCCGGCAGGTTGCAGGACTTGGTAAAAACGCAGCCTATCAAGGGCGTTGGGGCGGGGTGCGGATCAGCCAGGCGGCTGTTTTCGTAGGCTTCCTGGCGGGCGAGCAGGGTTTGGTGGTCTTTTTGCCGCGCTGCACGGGCCGCCAATTCGGCCTCGTTCATGGGCTCAAGCATGCGATAACCGCCGGTGCCGGTTCCGTAGGACCGCCAGACTTGGAATGTATCCTTGGTATTTGCCATCGTGCCCTCCTGGCGTGCTGCATAACGAGGGCCGACGTTATGGCAAGCCGAGCAGGGGCGATGTAGGTCTTATCTGAGGAGGGAAGGGGAACAGGAGGGAAATGTGGCGAGGGAGCAAGCTCCCTCGCCACAGTCATTGCATTCGTTATGCTTTCTTGCGACTCGCCATTGCCGTTACTGCATAGCCAATGCACGCCGCCAGAATCGACCCGGTCAGAATCCCCATTCGGTCTTCCCCGGCAAACTCACTGGCACCCGGCACAAACGCCAGGGAACCGACAAACAGGCTCATGGTAAAGCCGATGCCGCACAGGATCGCCACACCAAACACCTGGCCCCAGTTGGCGCCGCTGGGCAGTGCGGCCAGGCCGGTCTTGATGGCCAGCCAGGTCAGGCCGAACACGCCGACGGTCTTGCCGATCAGCAGGCCGGCGGCAATGCCCAGCGGTACGTGGTGGGTGAAGCTTTCCAGGCTGACGCCGGCCAGGGACACACCGGCGTTGGCGAACGCAAACAGCGGCAGGATGCCGTAGGCCACCCAAGGGTGCAGGGCGTGTTCCAGGGTCATCAATGGCGAAGGCTCGGCATTCTTGGTGCGCATCGGGATGCAGAAGGCCAATGTCACGCCGGCCAGGGTGGCATGCACACCACTTTTCAGCACGCAGACCCACAGGATCAACCCGATGATCAGGTACGGGCCAAGCTTGATCACACCGAGGCGATTCATCGCGATCAATGCAATCAGGCAAGCGCCCGCGCCCGCCAGTGCGGCGCCCGACAGGTCGGCGGAATAGAACACCGCAATCACGATGATTGCGCCCAGGTCGTCGATGATCGCCAGGGTCATCAGGAACAGCTTGAGCGACACCGGCACGCGTTTGCCCAACAGGGCCAGTACGCCGAGGGCGAAGGCGATGTCGGTGGCCATGGGGATCGCCCAGCCCGACAGCGCGGCGGGGTAGTTCTTGTTGATCGCCCAGTAGATCAGCGCCGGTACGACCATGCCGCCAATCGCGGCTGCGCCGGGCAGCACCACCTGGGACGGCTTGGACAGATGGCCGTCAAGCAACTCACGCTTGACCTCCAGGCCGATCAGCAGGAAGAACAGCGCCATCAGGCCGTCGTTGATCCATAGCAGTGCAGGCTTGGCGATTTTCAGTGCGCCGATCTGTGCCACCACCGGCACATCGAGAAAGGCGTTGTAGAGGTGCGACAACGGCGAGTTGTTGATGATCAGCGCCAGTGCGGCAGCGGCGATCAACAGCAAGCCACTGGCGGCCTCCAGCTGGAAGAAACGGGTGAAAGTGCTACGCAGAGGCAAGGGATGCTCTCCAATCCAGGTTCAATAGGTGGCTACCCTAACCCGTACCGTTAGTTGTTAAAACAAAAGTTATATTCTTATTTGTTATAAGAGAGTGATTGGGAGGGCAGTGCGCCAAAGCTTAGCAATTGTGTGTCCAATTGAGTCGGTACTGTATCTGTGTGGAGTGTAGGAAACCTCCTAAGATTGGGCGTGAAATCCTTAGAGAACCTCCTCATGAGCGACCACCGTCCCTGGGCCCGCGAAGCCATTCGTATCATCGAAGCGGACTTCCAGCGCAGCGCCGACACACACCTGATCCCGTTGCCGCTGCCCGGCTTGCCGGGTGTCGAGTTGTACTTCAAGGACGAGTCCAGCCACCCCACCGGCAGCCTGAAGCATCGTCTGGCGCGTTCGCTGTTCCTGTATGCGCTGTGCAATGGCTGGTTGAAGCCGGGCGCACCGGTGATCGAGGCGTCCAGCGGTTCGACGGCGATATCGGAAGCCTACTTCGCCCGCCTGCTCGGCTTGCCGTTTATCGCGGTGATGCCGGCCACCACCTCCCAGGAAAAGATCGCGCAGATCGCCTTTTACGGTGGCAAGAGCCATCTGGTGAACGATCCGACGCAGATCTACGCCGAATCCGAACGGCTGGCGCAGGAAAGTGGTGGTCACTTCATGGACCAGTTCACCTACGCGGAACGGGCCACCGACTGGCGCGCGAACAACAACATCGCCGAGTCGATCTTCCAGCAGATGCGGTTTGAGCATTACCCAGAGCCGAGCTGGCTGATTTCCAGCCCCGGTACCGGCGGCACCACGGCAACCCTGGGGCGTTACGTGCGTTATCGCCAGCATTGCACCCGCGTGCTGTGTGCCGATGCGGAGCGCTCAGTGTTTTTTGATTACTACTTGAGCGGCGACGCCAGTTTGCGCCTGGACTGTGGTTCGCGCATCGAAGGCATTGGCCGGCCGCGGGTCGAGGCGTCGTTTCTGCCCAAGGTGATTGATGCGATGGTCAAGGTGCCAGATGCATTATCGCTGGCGGCCATGCATTACCTGGCCGCGCGCTTGGGGCGGCGGGTCGGCGGGTCCAGTGGGACTAACTTGATCGGCGCGTTGATGGCTGCGCTGCAGATGAAAGCAGCCGGGGAGTCGGGGTCGATCGTGGCGATCTTGTGTGACGGGGGAGAGCGGTATGCCACCACTTACTATGATCAGGCGTGGCTTAAAGCGCAGGGCTACGAGCTACAGGATTTGATTGCCGCCGTGGCGGCGACTGTCGAACAGGGCGAGCCGCTGCCGGCCAGCGTCTTGCGCGCCAATATCTGACTCAACACAAAAACCAATGTGGGAGCGGGCTTGCTCGCGAATGCGGTGTGTCAGTCACACACTGTTCAACTGATCCACCGCTTTCGCGAGCAAGCCCGCTCCCACACAAGCCCGCTCACATTCAATAAATAAGCGAGTTATCAGGCTTCGAGGCCCAACATATCCCGCGCCAACGCCTCGGCGATCCGAATCCCGTCCACACCCGCCGACAGAATCCCACCGGCATAACCCGCGCCTTCACCGGCCGGGAACAGGCCCTTGACGTTCAAGCTCTGCATCGACTCATTACGGGTGATCCGCAACGGCGACGACGTGCGCGTCTCGATCCCGGTCAGCACGGCATCGTGCAGCGAGTAGCCCTTGATCTGCTTCTCGAACGCCGGCAGTGCTTCGCGGATCGCTTCGATGGCGAAGTCCGGCAGGGCCAGGGCCAGGTCACCCAGGGCTACCCCCGGCTTGTAGGACGGTTCCACGCTACCGATAGCCGTGGATGGCTTACCCGCGATGAAATCGCCCACCAGTTGCGCCGGGGCCTCATAGTTGCTGCCGCCGAGGATGTAGGCGTGGGACTCCAGACGCTCCTGCAACTCGATACCCGCCAGCGGTCCACCCGGGTAATCCACCTCAGGCGTAATGCCGACCACGATGCCAGAGTTGGCATTACGCTCGTTACGCGAATATTGGCTCATGCCGTTGGTTACTACGCGGCCCGGCTCGGAGGTGGCAGCGACCACCGTACCGCCCGGGCACATGCAGAAGCTGTAGACCGAGCGGCCGTTCTTGGCATGGTGCACCAGCTTGTAGTCGGCAGCGCCAAGTTTCGGGTGGCCAGCGTATTTGCCCAGGCGCGCCGCGTCGATCAGCGACTGCGGGTGTTCGATACGGAAACCCACCGAGAACGGCTTGGCCTCCATGTACACGCCACGGCCGTGAAGCATGCGGAAGGTGTCGCGGGCGCTATGGCCGAGGGCCAGGATCACGTGCTTGGAGAGGATCTGCTCGCCGCCGTCGACAACTACGCCATTCAACTGGCCGTCTTCAATCAGCACGTCAGTGACGCGTTGCTCGAAACGCACTTCACCGCCGAGGGCGATGATCTGCTCGCGCATGTTTTCCACCACGCCGGTCAGGCGGAATGTACCGATGTGCGGCTTGCTGACGTAAAGGATCTCTTCCGGCGCACCGGCCTTGACGAATTCGTGCAGGACTTTACGCCCGTGGAATTTCGGGTCCTTGATCTGGCTGTACAGCTTGCCGTCGGAAAAGGTCCCGGCGCCGCCTTCGCCGAACTGCACGTTGGACTCGGGGTTCAGCACATTCTTACGCCACAGGCCCCAGGTGTCCTTGGTGCGCTGGCGCACTTCGCGACCGCGCTCAAGAATGATTGGCTTGAAGCCCATTTGTGCCAGCAGCAGCCCGGCGAAGATGCCGCACGGGCCAAAGCCGACCACGATCGGGCGTTCCGTCAGGCCTTCAGGCGCCTGGCCGACCACTTTGTAGCTGACATCCGGCGCCTGGTTGACGTTGCGGTCATCGGCGAACTTGAGCAGCAGGGCGGCTTCGCCTTTGACGTCCAGGTCGATGGTGTAGATGAAGCACAGCTCCGATGACTTCTTGCGCGCATCGTAGCTGCGTTTGAACAGGGTGAAATCGAGCAGGTCATCACTGGCGATGCCCAGGCGCTGCACGATGGCAGGGCGCAGGTCTTCTTCGGGATGGTCGATGGGCAGCTTGAGTTCGGTGATTCGTAGCATGACGGGATCCGGTAGGCGGCGGGCAAAGAGGCCGGCTGTTTTGCAAACCGGCGATTATAAGCCCCAATGGACGTTTTCCGTCATGTTAAAACAGCCCAGGGCGGCGTCAGTCGTCGCGCGAGCCGCCAAACGCCGCGCAACCGCGTTGCACCTGGCCGTTGACGCGCAATTCGGCGGTCATGTGTTGCAGGCTGCCGCTGACGCTGTCCACGCAACGTTGCGGGGCTACCCACAGTTCGACGTGCTGGTTGTTGGCTTCGGTCATCAGGTTGAAACGGCCATCGCCGATCTGTTCTTCCACATACGGCACCGCCAGTGGCGGCTGGCCTTCGCGCTCCAGCACCATGCCCTTGGCCGTGACATTCATCGCCCAGGCCGGCTTGTGGCCGTTGGCGCGCAGGATCATGCGCTTGAAGTCCGGGTCGTTGCAGGCCGAGGTCGAACGCTCCACGCGGTAGAGCTGTTGCAGGTCGACGCTGCCCTGGGTGCCGCTGGCCACGCCGGAGAACTTGCCACGCAGGTCGGCGAACAAGGTGCCTTGCTGGCCGGCCAGGGAGGCGGCTTCCTGCAGGACGCTGGTGCCGCCGGTGTCGTTGACCACGTAGTTGCGTTGGTCGTTGCACGGCTGGAACAGCAGCTTGCCGTTGACCGCCGTGAGTTCGCCCTGCATGCGGGTCAGGCCGGCAGTCGACGGCTTGGCCGGCTCGCTTTCGAACATCTGGCAGGCGGCGAACAGGGGGAGCAGGGCAAACAGGGCAAGGGTACGAGCGGCACGCATAGAGGGTCTCCAGACAAGTGCCGCCACGTTACGCAGGCTGGCGCCGCATCACAAGCCCGCCTGCCAGCTTCAGGCGATTCTGACAGACGTTAAGGTCAGCCCACGATAAAGGTCTGACCGGTCTGCAAGCCCTCGACGCTTTTGGCGTAGGCCAACGCCACATCTGCCCCCGCCGCCGGTTTGAAACCGCGGAAATAAGGCGCGTAGCTGCCCATCGCTTCCACCAGTACCGTAGGACTTACAGAATTGACGCGCAGGCCCCGTGGCAATTCGATTGCCGCTGCTTTGACGAACGCATCCAGCGCACCGTTGACCAGCGCCGCCGATGCACCCGTGCGGATCGGGTCGCGGTTGAGGATGCCGCTGGTGAAGGTGAAAGACGCGCCGTCGTTGGCGTACTCGCGGCCGATCAGCAGCAGGTTGACCTGGCCCATCAGTTTGTCGCGCAGGCCCAGTTCAAAGTCGGCGTCGCTCATTTCACCCAGTGCCGCGAACTTCACGCTGCCGGCGGCGCAGACCAGCGCGTCGAACTTGCCGGTCTGCTCGAACAGCTTGCGGATTGAGGCGCTGTCGCTGATGTCCACCTGAAAGTCACCGCTGGTGCGGCCGATGCTGATCACCTCGTGACGCTGCGCCAGTTCGTTCTTGACTGCCGAGCCGACGGTGCCGCTGGCGCCAATCAATAGGATTTTCATGGTGCTGTTCCTCCAGTGGGGGTAAGTGAGGGTTCAGTCTAGAGTGGCTTTTTCCCTGGATAAACGTGCTAATAGGCAACCTTTGGTTTTCTTTTGGAAACAATCCATGAGCGAGATGGATGACCTGGCGGCCTTTGCCGTGTTGATCGAAGCCGGCAGTTTCACCGTGGCGGCGGAGCAGTTGGGCTGTAGCAAGGGGCAACTGTCCAAGCGCATCAGCCAGTTGGAAACGCAGTACTCGGTCGTGTTGCTGCATCGCACCACGCGCAAGCTCAGCCTCACCGCGGCCGGCGCGGCGCTGCTGCCCCAGGCCCAGGCGCTGGTGGTCCAGGTCGACCGCGCCCGTCAGGCATTGGCGCGGCTCAAAGACGATCTTGTCGGACCGGTGCGTATGACGGTTCCAGTGTCGTTGGGCGAAACCTTCTTTGATGGCTTGCTACTGGAGTTTTCCAAGCAGTACCCGCAAGTTCAGCTCGAGCTGGAGCTGAACAACAACTATCGCGATCTGGCGCGGGACGGCTTCGATTTGGGGGTGCGTTCCGGTGCCATCGAAAACGCGCGCCTGGTGGCCAAGCCATTGCTGGCCTGGCATGAGATGACCTGCGCCAGCCCGGCTTACCTGGAGCAGCATGGCGAGCCGCAGACCCCGGCGGATCTGGCCCGCCACACCTGCCTGCTCAACAGTCACTACAGCGGCCGCGAAGAGTGGCTGTACCACCAGCAGCACGAATTGTTGCGGGTGCGGGTCAGTGGCACCTTCGCCTCCAATCATTACAACCTGTTGAAAAAGGCTGCGCTGGTCGGGGCCGGTATTGCCCGTCTGCCGTCCTACGTCTTACCCGCGGAATTGGCTGACGGGCGCTTGCGCTTGCTCCTGCGCGACTTTCAGACGCGGAGCATGCCGATGTACCTGGTGCATCCCTATCAAGGCGGCCTGCCGCGTCGCACTCAAGTGTTGGCCGATTACCTGGTGGACTGGTTCAAGCGCAGCGGCGAGGCCCTCGACCGGCTTTAGTGGTAACGGCGGGCGATCAACTGGTCGATGGACAAGCGTCCCGGTCCCTTGGCCACCAGCAGCAACAGCACGGCGATCCAGGTGCCGTGGGTCGGGTAGGCGTCCGGGTAGACGAAGAGCTGAATGACCAGGGTCATGCCGATCAGCGCCAGGGCCGAGAATCGCGTGGCGAACCCGATCAGAATCAGCACCGGGAAAAAATGCTCGGCAAACGCCGCCATATGTGCGGCCACCTCCGGCGACAGCAACGGCACGTGGTATTCGCTGCGAAACAGCGGCAAGGTCGATGCGGCCAGGCGTGGCTCACCCAGCTCAAAGGTGCCGCCGATCAGGTCCACGGCAAAGCCCTCGACCTTGGTTTGCCCGGATTTCCAGAACACCGCGGCGATGGAAAACCGTGCGATGAAGGCGATCAGGCTGTAGGGGATTTTTTCGAATAGTTGAATGACCTGTCTTACCAGGCACGGTGCGGAGGTGTTCATGGCGATACCTTTTGGTCCAGATGCAAATGAATGATGGCCTGGTGGCTGATCAGCAGCGTCAGGCATTGGTGCAGGTCGAATTCAGCGTTGGCCTCCAGGGCGCACTCCACGGCCCTCTGCAAAGGCAAGCCGTGGCCCAGGCGGTCGATAAAGACCTGCGATCCAGGGTCGATGGCGAACACCTTGACCTCCAGGCCTTGGCGCAATACCAGGGCACTCTGGGCATGCCAGGGGTCCAGGGTGCCGACGCCATCCTCTGCCTGATGCGCGGCCCACATCGCCACCAGCGCATACGCGCTAGCCAGCGTGGTCACCGACGGATGCAGTTGCACGCGCAGCGCCCCCAGGTCGGCTTGGCCTTGCAGGGCCTGGAGTAGCGCTTGAGGGGCCAGCGGCGCATGGTCGGCCGCGTGATACGCGCAGACCCGCAAGCGTTCCAGCCGTGCCATATCCGCCAGGTAGGGCACGCTGGCCGCCGGTTCGAAACCCTGGATGAAGTCGGCGAGCGTACTGCCGTACTCGCACATCAACGGGCTGGTGGGTGGGCAGCTCTGTAGGTAGAGGCCGGCCATGGCGCGGAAAAACCTGTCGCCCACCAGTTGCAGGGTCACGGGGTACGCGGTGGCCAGCGCGTTGATCAACGCGCTGTGTACATTGTTGCGATACACCGCGAAGCGGCTGGCGGGGTCGGCGCCGTTACGGCTGAACAGGCCGTCGGGGCAGGTCGCTTCGGGGGCCAGCAAGGCGGCGGCAAAATCGGCGTGCAGGCTCATGGGCTGACCTGCGACAGGTGCCAGTCCGCGTGCCGGGCTTCGGCTTGCAGCACGCTGAAGGCCGGTACCTGATTGTCGCGTTCGATCAATGTGGCGACCGGTCCGGTGCGTGTCAGTACGCTTTCGTACAACTGCCATACGGCGTTATCGATGGGCGCGCCGTGATCATCGATCAGTAGGCGTTCGCCGAGGCTGTCAGTGTCTTCGGCAAAACCGGCCAGATGAATCTCACCGACGGCGTGCAGCGGTAACGCGTCGATGTAGGCCAGTGGCTCGCGCTGGTGATTGATGCACGACACGTAGACGTTGTTGACGTCCAGCAGCAAACCACAGCCGGTGCGGCGGACGATTTCGCTGATGAAGTCGGTCTCGTCCAGGGTCGAGCGCTGGAATTGCAGGTAGGTCGACGGATTCTCCAGCAGCATCGGGCGCTTGAGCGCGCTTTGGACCTGGTCAACGTGTTCGCACACACGCTTGAGGGTGGCGGCGTCGTAGGCCAGGGGCAGCAGGTCATGGAGAAACACCGGGCCGTGGCTCGACCAGGCCAGGTGTTCGGAAAAGGACTGGGGTTGATAGCGCTCGATCAGCGTGGCCAGGCGTGCCAGGTGCGCAGGGTCCAGGGGGCCTTCGCCGCCGATGGACAGGCCCACGCCGTGCAACGACAGCGGGTACTGTGCGCGGATCAAACCCAGGTAGTGATGAAAGGGCCCGCCGGCGACCATGTAGTTTTCGGCGTGCACTTCAAAAAAACCGATGTCGGGGGTGGTCTCAAGCACTTCGCTCAAGTGCTCGTGCTTGAGCCCCAGCCCGGCCCGGCGCGGAAGGCCGGGCGCCTGAGCCTGGGAGGCGGGGTGCAGGGATGAAAGAATCATCATCAGTACTCAGGCGGCCCAGGGTTTCAGGACTTGGCGGTGAAGGCCGCTTCCTGGCCGAAACCGGTCGGCGAGGTGGAGCTTGGGGTTTGGGTGCAGGTGCCAGCGGGGACCAGCTTCCAGGCGTTGGCCTGGTCCTTGGTTTTCGAGGTGCCAGCGCAGGACGTGCCAGCGCCTGCGGCACAGTCGTTTTTACCGGCTTCAGCGACGCCGAAACATTTCTGCATATCGTCAGCGGCGTGGGCGGTGGTGGTCAGCGCGGACAGGCTCAGGGCGGAACCGAGGGCCAGGACGAGGGTGGCAGCGGACAGTTTGGTGGTCATGGTGAATCTCCAGCAGTGGGTTGAGTTGGCGGGCTTGATTGCCTGCTTGCACCACTAGAGACAGGAGGGGGGGATCCGTTACAAATCCACCAAAAATAATTTCGGGTCTCATCGGATTCAAAGAAACACACAACGCAAATGTGGGAGCGGGCTTGCTCGCGAAAGCGGCGTGCCAGCCAACAGATACTTGGCTGATCCACCGCATTCGCGAGCAAGCCCGCTCCCACATTTTTTGACCCGGTTCGTGCAGCAACCGGTGGTTAACCGCCCAGGTACGCCTCACGCACCTTGGGATCGGTCAGCAATTGCTCACCCGAACCTTCCATCACCACCCGGCCGTTCTCCAGCACATAGGCACGGTCGGCGATTTTCAGGGCCTGGTTGGCGTTCTGCTCCACCAGGAACACCGTTACACCGTCCTTGCGCAGCTGTTCGATGATGTCGAAGATCTGCTGGATGATGATCGGTGCCAGGCCCAGGGACGGTTCGTCGAGCAACAGCAGCTTGGGCTTGCTCATCAGCGCCCGACCGATGGCGAGCATTTGCTGCTCGCCGCCGGACATGGTGCCGCCGCGCTGGCTGAAGCGCTCCTTGAGCCGAGGGAAAAGGTGCAGCACCTTGTCCATCTGTTCCTGGAAGTCGCCCTTGTCGGTAAAGAACCCGCCCATGGCCAGGTTCTCTTCCACGGTCAGGCGGGAAAACACCCGACGACCTTCCGGCACCACCGCGATGCTTTTGCGCATGATCTGCGACGATTGCAGGCCCACCAGTTCCTCACCCATGTAGCGGATGCTGCCGCTGTGGGCTTGCGGCGAACCGCACAGGGTCATCAGCAGGGTCGACTTGCCGGCACCGTTGGCGCCGATCAGCGTGACGATCTCACCTTGGCGCACTTCCACGTTAACGCTGTGCAGGGCCTGGATCTTGCCGTAGAAAGTGGAAACGTTTTCGAATTGCAGCATTTTACGCTTCCCCCAAATAGGCTTTGATCACTTCCGGGTTGTCGCGGATCTGCTCCGGCGTCCCGTCGGCCAGCGGCGTGCCCTGGTTGATCACCACGATGTGGTCGGAAATGCTCATGACCAGTTTCATGTCGTGTTCGATCAACAGCACGGTGACGTTGTGTTCCTCACGCAGCACACTGATCAGCGCCTTGAGGTCTTCGGTTTCCTTGGGGTTCAGGCCGGCAGCCGGTTCGTCGAGCATGAGGATGCGCGGGCGGGTCATCATGCAACGGGCGATTTCCAGGCGACGTTGCTGACCATAGGCCAGGGTGCCGGCAGGGCGGTTGGCGAACTCGGTCAGGTTGACCTTGTCCAGCCAGTACGCGGCAAATTCCATGGCTTCGCGCTCGCTCTTGCGGAACGCCGGGGTCTTGAACAGGCCCGCCAGGAAGTTGGTGTTCAAGTGACGGTGCTGGGCGATCAGCAGGTTCTCGACCGCTGTCATGTCCTTGAACAGGCGCACGTTCTGGAAGGTCCGCACCACGCCCTTGCGGGCGATCTCGTGACCGGCCAGGCCCTGGATCGGCTGGCCGTCCAGCAGGATGCTGCCACCGCTCGGCTTGTAGAAACCGGTGAGGCAGTTGAACACCGTGGTCTTGCCGGCGCCGTTGGGGCCGATCAATGCAACCACCTGTTTCTCTTTCACGGTCAGGGCCACGCCGTTGACCGCCAGCAAGCCGCCGAAGCGCATGCTCAAGTTTTCAACCTTCAGGATCTCGCGGCTCATTTGCGCAGCTCCATGTGTGGACGTTGCATAGGGAGCAGGCCTTGAGGACGCCAGATCATCATCAGCACCATCATGGCGCCGAACATCAACATGCGGTATTCGCTGAACTCACGCATCATTTCCGGCAGCAGGATCATCACGATTGCCGCCAGAATGACGCCCAACTGCGAGCCCATGCCGCCCAGTACCACGATGGCGAGGATGATCGCCGACTCGATAAAGGTGAACGACTCCGGGGTGACCAGGCCTTGGCGCGCGGCGAAGAAGCTGCCGGCGAAACCGGCGAACGCAGCACCCAGGGTGAAGGCGGAAAGCTTGATGATGGTCGGGTTCAGGCCCAGGGCACGGCAGGCGATCTCATCTTCGCGCAATGCTTCCCACGCACGGCCGATCGGCATGCGCAGCAAACGGTTGATCACGAACAAGGCCGCCAACGCCAGCAACAGCGCCACCAGGTACAGGAACACCACTTTGCTTACCGGGTTGTAGTCGATCCCGAAATACTCGTGGAAGGTCTGCATGCCTTCTGCGGCGCTGCGGTCGAACGACAGCCCGAAGAAGGTCGGCTTGGGGATGCTGCTGATGCCGTTCGGGCCACCGGTGATGTCGGTCAGGTTACGCAGGAACAGTCGGATGATTTCCCCGAAGCCCAAGGTCACGATCGCCAGGTAGTCACCGCGCAAGCGCAATACCGGGAAGCCCAGCAGGAAGCCGAACGTCGCCGCCGCCATGCCCGCCAGTGGCAGGCAGATCCAGAAGCTCCAGCCCAGGTAGTGCGAGAGCAGCGCGTAGGTGTAGGCACCCACCGCATAGAAACCCACATAACCGAGGTCGAGCAGACCGGCCAGGCCCACCACGATGTTCAGGCCCAGGCCCAGCAACACGTAGATCAGGATCAGGGTGGCGATGTCGACGGCGCCGCGCGAGCCGAAGAACGGCCAGATCAATGCGGCAATGATCAACGCGATGATGATGTAGCGCTGGGTACGCGGCAGGGTCAGGAATTGGCTGACCTTGGGCGATACCAACGGCCCACGGTTGCCCTTGAACAAGGCGCCGACCTGTTGGGTGAACAACACGCGCAGGAACATCAGCACCGAGCACAGGGCAATGATGGTCAGGGTCACGGGACCGGTGCCATGCACTTCCAGGTTGATGCCGACAATGCTCAGCTTGAGGCCGAGTACCGGAAAGGCCACGGCCCACACCAGCAGGGCGCTGAAGAACGCCGATTTAAGATATCTGCTCATACTTTCTCAACCTCCGGACGGCCCAGAATGCCGGTCGGACGGAACAACAGCACCAGAACCAACAGGCCGAACGCCACGACGTCCTTGTACTGGTCGCCGAAGATGTCGGCGCCAAAGGCTTCGGCCACACCCAGCACCAGGCCACCGAGCATCGCGCCCGGGATACTGCCGATGCCGCCCAATACCGCCGCGGTAAAGGCCTTGAGGCCTACCAGGAAACCGGCGTTGGGGTTGATCACGCCGTACTGCATGCTCAGCAGCACCGCCGCGACCGCGGCCAGCGCGGCACCGATCACGAAGGTCAGGGCGATGATGTTGTTGGTGTTGATGCCCAGCAGGTTGGCCATCTTGATGTCTTCGGCGCAGGCCCGGCAGGCGCGCCCCAGACGGGAGCGGGAGATGAACAGGGTCAGGCCCAGCATGGCCACCAGGGTGACGACGAAGACCAGGATCTGCATGTAGGAAATCAGCACTTCCTCCGCGCCGCCCGGGCCGAAGGAGAAGCTCCCAGGGATCAGGTTGGGGATGGATTTATCCTTGGAATCCTGGGACAGCAATACAGTGTTCTGTAGGAAAATCGACATGCCGATGGCGGAAATCAACGGGATCAAACGGTTGCTGCCACGCAAGGGACGATAGGCAACACGCTCGATACTGTAGCCGTAGGCACTGGTTACAACGATTGACGCGATAAACGCGGCGGTCATCAACAGCGGCAGGGAGTGGATCCCCATCATGGCCAGCCCGGCAAGGGCGATAAAGGCCACGTAGGAACCAATCATGTACACCTCGCCATGGGCGAAGTTGATCATTCCAATGATGCCGTAAACCATTGTGTAGCCAATGGCTATCAAGGCATAGGTGCTGCCAATGGTCAGGCCATTAACCAGCTGTTGGAAAAAATGATAGATCTCAGGCATTACAGCGCTCCTAAAAACCCGATACGCATTTCACTGGTGGAGTCATGTTCCGGCCCCGCGCTGTGTTCTATGAGCACATTTGCACGAAGCGTTTGCCAGCGAACCGCTGGTGACGGTTTTAAGATTTTCAGGTGAGCCAGCGCCCGGATCGCGGGTGACAGGCCCATAAACCTCGTAAAACAAAGCCCACTGCTTTCACAGTGGGCTTGTTGGACCAGTAACGCCTGGCTTACTGAGGGGAAACTTCGGTTTTTGGTTTGCCGAAGTGCCATTCGTAGACCACGAACTTGAAGTCCTTCAGGTCGCCCTTGGCGTCAAAGCTCAGGTCGCCGGTAGGGGTCTTGAACGTGCCCGCGTGGATCGCGGCTGCCACTTTGGCGGTGTCTTCGCTCTTCGCGGCAGCGATACCGCCGGCGATCAGCTCAACGGCGGAGTAGGCCGGGAACACGAACGGGCCGCTTGGGTCCTTGCCGTCAGCCTTGATGGCGTCAACGATGGCCTTGTTCTCAGGCTCGGCGTCGAACGACTTCGGCAGGGTGACCAGCAGGCCTTCGGAAGCGCCTTGGGCGATTTGCGAGATGGAGTCGTTGCCGACGCCTTCCGGACCCATGAACTTGGCTTTCAGGCCTTTTTCCTGGGCTTGGCGCAGGATCAGGCCCAGCTCTGGGTGGTAGCCGCCGTAGTAGACGAAGTCGACGTTGGCTTGCTTGAGCTTCTGGATGATCGAGGAGAAGTCTTTGTCGCCGGCGTTCAGGCCTTCGAAGACGGCAACCTTGGTGCCTTTCTTCTCAAGGGTCTGTTTGACGGCGGTGGCGATGCCTTCACCGTATTGCTGTTTGTCGTGCAGTACGGCAACGACTTTCGGCTTCACGTGGTCGGCGATGTAGTTGCCGGCCGCTGGGCCCTGGGCGCTGTCCAGGCCGATGGTGCGGAAGACCAGCTTGTAGCCACGGGCGGTGATGTCCGGGCTGGTAGCGGCCGGGGTGATCATGATGACGCCTTCGTCTTCATAGATGTCCGACGCTGGCTGAGTGGAGCTGGAGCAGAGGTGACCGACCACGAACTTGACGCCATCGTTGACCACTTTGTTGGCTACGGCAACGGCTTGTTTTGGATCGCAAGCGTCATCGTATTCCTTGGCTTCAAGCATCTTGCCATCGACGCCGCCCTTGGCATTGATGTCTTTGATCGCTTGTTTTGCGCCAACGAACTGCATGTCGCCGTATTGCGTAACCGGGCCGGTCTTCGGGCCGGCGATGCCGATCTTGATGGTGTCGGCTGCAAACGAATGGCCGGCAACCCCAGCCAGGACCATAGCGGCAAACAGTTTGGAAATCTGCTTAGTAGCCTTATTCATAGTGCTCCACTCTTGCTGTTGTATTTTTTATAGTTCTAGCGGCCTTGTGAGCTGCAGAACCGGATCGGATATCTCGGACATCCCCCGGCAGCGGCCTGGCAACTGTACCGGTACAGTGTAGAGCGCCGGTTGATCGCTTGAAAAGCTGGCTGCTGGGGGCAAAACCCGGGCATGTCGCTTAAATGAAAGAAAAAGACAGAATCGCGGCGGGCTGATGCCAGAGTTTCGGGCAATCCTTGGCTTTTCTGAAACTTTCTATCGATGACTCATTTTGCAACTGGGTTTCTGCCTGGCTTTTTATGCGAACGCCTCGACGTTAAGATTGCGCCGATTTTTTACTCAGGTGAATTCCCATGACGCAAGAACCTAGCACCCTCTATGCCAAGCTGCTCGGTGAAACCGCCGAAATTTCCTGGAAGGAGCTTGAACCGTTCTTTGCCAAGGGTGCCCTATTGTGGGTCGACGCCGGCCTGGATTTGATCGAAGCCGCCGAAGGAATGGCTGAGGACAACCGTGACAAAGTCGCCTCCTGGCTGGCCTCGGGGAGTCTTGGCGAAGTGTCTGCGACGCGGGCATTGGACCTGGTGGAACGTGATCCCAGCCTCTGGGCGGTGGTGGTTTCGCCTTGGATTCTGATCCAGGAAAGGGCGGCACAAGAAAGCTAGGCACCAAAAAGGTGCGTGTTTTTCGCCGAAGGAAGTGTGTAGCGGAGTAACCGCTGGCGCCGTGATGGCATGTTGCCGTAGAGAAAGGTCACAGCGCAGGGTGACGTGCACGTCATGGGAACAGTTTTCTCGCGGCCAAAAGCGCGGCTGAATTGTTTCTTGGTGTGAATAAACGGCGGGTGCCTGTCAGATAAATCCGTGTGAAGCGGTGAAGCAAGGAAGTTCGTGCACCACTTCTACGCGGCAAAACGTTTCTTCCACGCCATGCCGGCGTACTTTTTCAGCCGGCACGGTAGAGCGCGTCAAACCCATGCCACAGGCCTGGCAACGCCAGCGCATGGCACTCTGAAACAACGACGGCGCCGATGGGCGCCGTCTCAAGGTCTCAGGCCGTTTTACCTGTGTGGTTATTCAACGAAATAACCTTGGTCTTGCCGATGCGGTGACGGTAGATCTCGCGCAGGTACTTGATCGCCTTCTTCACACAGTCCCGCGACAGGCGGATGTCATTGATCGACACGAATTTCTCTTTGTCGTTGATCAGTTCGCGGTACTTCTTCTCATACATCGGCTTGATCGCGTACCAGTTGGTATCGAGGATCTTCGCCGGGTTTTCAAACTCGTTGAGCAACTCGTCGATGCGGTCTTCGTCGAAGTCCTCGTGGATGATGAAGTCCAGGATCGAGTTGTCCAGCGTCTCGTCGAAGCGGTACGGGTTGCGCGCAAAGCAGCGTTTGATAAACGCCACGATCAAGGTCAGGAAGTCGTCCGACAGGCATGGGCTCTTGGCGATCAAGGTGGTCAGCGACAGGTTGGCCGAGGCGCCGATCACCAGGGCATAGCGCTTGAGCGTGGTATTGGGGAACAGGCTGTTGAGGTGGGTCTTGAGCCGGTTGAGGTCCATGTAGGACAGTTTGTAGTCCTTGGGCAGCGAGACGATCGACACCACCGACGAGCAGTTCTTGAAGAAGTGCAGGTCGTGCAACGCCGCAGCGTCGTAGCCGGAGTTCTTGTACTGCTCCAGGGACGCTCTGTAGCGCTTGGATTCAATCGGCAGCAAGCTGATGCCTTCGATGGCCTGGGTGACCTTGTTGAAGTGCGGCAGGTCGATGGAGCGGAAGAACAGGTCGTCGATGTTCAGGCGCTGCGGTTCTTTGTCGAACACCTTGAACTTGTCGTTGGACGGCGCCGGGGTTTCCGGCACCACCGACTCGGCGTAGGCAATCGCCACCGGCCCGGCCAGACTCATAAACAGGTCGTTGGCATCCAGGCGGATGGTCTCGCCGATGTCGATACCGGCGCGGCGGAAGTAGTTCTGGTCGTAGTCGGTGGTCACCGCCTGGGCGGTGAGGATGTTGAAGATCTGCTGGGAAATATACTGGTTGGCGTGTTTTTCCATGGCATTGACGTCAATGTTCTGGATGTTGCCGTCATCGCTCTCTTCGGCGTAGCGCATGATGTCGTTGGAGATCAGCATCATTGCGTTCCATGGGCGGATTCGCCCCTTCACGCTGGCCTCGCTGCTGTCTTCATTGGCGAAGTTGTATGAGAAATCCCATTCTTCCGACAGATACTTGCAGAGCAAACGCCCGGCGTTGATATGCAGTGCCTCGGACATTTCGCTGCGGTGGTCGGAGATGTTCGGCAGCACGCAGATGCCGCTGGTGAAGATCGGCTCGAACACAAACGCGTGGCCGCTCTTGCTGTCGTGCTCGTCGGCGGGCTTGGTGTCGAAGGTCTTGTTCATGTACGAGTGTTGCTGGGCCAGGCCGAATTCCGAGGCCATGCCTGAACCCGTGCCGCCGCCGGCGCTGAAGATCGAGAAGTACAGGCGCGACTGGTTGGCCTTGATGCCGCAGGAGTCGATCAGATACGAGTGGATCATTTTCCAGTCGGGGCTGGAAAAGCGCTGGGTGTCTTTGTTGAGGATGATCTTGGCCAGGTACTGGCCGAGGATCGGCGCGTTACCCGCGCCACCGGCATGCACCTCTGACAGGTCCATGATTTTCATTTTGCTGTAGTCGCGCAGGAACCCGCTTTTTTCACCCTTGCGCGAGAAGCGGATGCGCCCGGCGATGTCCTTGTCCAGGTCGCCGAGCATCACCAGCGGTTCCACCAGGAACACCGGCTTGCTGGCCTTGCCGCCGCCCAGGCGCAGGTTGTTGCGGATCCACTGCGCCGGGCTGTAGCCCTTGTCCGCCGATTTGTCTTCGTTACTGAACTCATTCAGGTAGAACTTGCGCGCGTTGTACACCAGCTCGGCCACGTCCAGCGCGATGTTCGAACCGCAGCGCCCCAGGCCGATCAGGCAGACCGAAGGAAATTCCTGCTCGTTGCGCGGGTCGCCGTCGCCTTCCTGCTGGGGCAGGCGTGGGAACACCATGTCGCGCAGGCCGTCGAGGTTGTCGAGGATGCGGTCGGTGTTGGTTTCGGTGAAGTACAGGTATTGCTGGGTGGCCAGCGGGCGGGCGCTGCTCAATGACTTTGAACCTGGGGATTTTTCCACAGGTGCTGTCGGCAACACGTCGGGGACCACGGTGGCAGAGTTATTTTTGGAAGTCATTGGGCGCCATGTACCTGAACGGATGGCTGGAGAATTTCAAGGAGCCATCACTGAATGGGAGTTCGCGACTTTGCAGCGCGTCTTCGTCCGGGATGTGAAAATTAACCCTGCGTTCTCAAGGGAAAACGTAGCCGGACTCTGATGAATCGGCCGTTGGTCGGGTTTCTTTAAGCAAATGATGGCGTAATGCCAAAGTTTCGACGTCAGCGGATTGGCCGCACCACCGAGGTGGAGCCGGCACGGCCGGGGGAGGGCGCCTTGGGGGCGCAAATGTCCATCGCGCCCGCCGCGCTCAACGCATGCAGCGGGTTCTGCCTTTCAATGCCTTGGATCACGCCGATGATATCGGCGGCGCACACCGCCGGGCTGAGCAGGTAGCCCTGGACGAAATCGCAGCCATGCTTGAGCAGCAACTCGAACTGCGCCTGGGTTTCCACGCCTTCGGTGACCACCTGCAGGTGCAGGGTGTGGGCCATGCCGATAATCGCCTGGACGATCTCGATGTCGGCAGTGGATTTGGGGATGTCCTGGATAAACGAACGATCAATCTTCAAGGTATTGAGCGGCAGGCGTTTAAGGTAGGCGAGGGAGGAATAGCCGGTGCCGAAATCATCGATGGCCAGTGAAACACCCAGTGCACGGATCTGGCGCAGCAACGCCAGGGTGCTGCTGATATTGCCCATCAGCGCGTTTTCGGTGACTTCCAGTTCCAGGCGGTGGGCCGCCACACCGGCGAAACGCAGTGCGTCTTCGATTTCATCGGCCAGTTCGTCGCGGGCCATGTTCAAGGCCGAGCAGTTCACCGCCATGGTCAGTTCGTAGTAGCCCCGGTCAGACAACAGGCTCAGATCGTGACAGGCCTGGCGCAATACCCAGTGGTCCAGTTCGGCAATCAGGCCGTTGCTTTCGGCGATCCCGATAAACCGGTCCGGAGCCAACAGGCCGTGTGTCGGGTGTTGCCAGCGCACCAAGGCCTCCAGGCGCGAGACTTTGCCCAGTTTCATGTCGAAGATCGGTTGGTAGAACAACACCAGCTGGTTTCTGGCCCGCAGTGCGCCACGCAGCTCTTCTTCCAGTTGCAGTTCGAGAAAGGCGCGGGTTTTCAGGTTGGAGCTGAAGAAGTTCAGGGTATTGCGGCCGGTGTCTTTGGATTGGTACAGCGCCAGGTCGGCGGTTTTCAGCAGCTCTTCGCAGGTCTGGCCATCGTCCGGGAACAGGCTGATGCCGATGCTGGTGGTCATCACCATGCGCCGCCCGGCCAACTCTATCGGGTCTTTCATCTTTTGCATGATGCGCTGGGCCATGTGCCGCGCTTCGTCACGGTGGTGGATGTTGATCAGGATGCAGAACTCGTCACCGCCAAACCGCGCAACCACGTCTTCATGGCTGCGCACCGACCCTTTGATATGCCCGGCAAGGACGCTGAGCAATTGGTCGCCGGCGTCGTGGCCGAGGCTGTCGTTGATGCGCTTGAAATGGTCGATATCAAGGAAAATAACCGCCAACATGCCGTTTGATGCGGTTTTTTCAGCGACTTTTTCCGCAAAGATCTGGTTGAAGCCGCGCCGGTTGAGCAGGCTGGTCAGGGCGTCAAAGTGCGCTACTTGCTGCAGCGAGGCACGGGCCTGGTCCAACTCGCTGAGCAGGGCGTTGACTCGGCGCAGGTCGCGCTCCTTGTGTTGCAGCTTCTTGTCCGCCAGTGCCGCGCTGACGCTGCTGCCGATCACCAGCAAGGTGATGACGGCGACCGACAGGCCGAGTTGGATGGGGTTGTTGTTCAGCGGCAGTGAGAGGTCTGCGCCGGTGGGCACGATCAGGCGCATGGCCGCCATGCCGGTAAAGTGCATGCTGAGGATGCCGGCGCCCAGCACCAGGCTGGCCGCGTATTTGAGCAGTTGGTGAAACACCCCGGCGCCGTTGCGCAGGTAGCTCGACAGCAGCAGCGCCGCAAGGCTGGCACCGATGGCGATGCCAATCGAGGCCATGAACAGTGCTGACTCGAAATACGCCTGGGCCTGGGAACGCATGGCGGATATGCCGACGTAGTGCATCAGGGCGATGCCCAGGCCCATCCATACCGACGCCAGCAGATACTGGTGCAAGCGCAGGCGGGGATGACTGAGGGTTTGCATGGCGAACAGCGAGGCGATCATGGCGATCAGCAGCGAAATGAAGGTCATGAACAATTCGTGGTGAATCGCGATGGGCGCCTGGAAGGCCAGCATGCTGATGAAGTGTGTGGACCAGATACCACCGGCCAGGCAACCGGCACCCAGCCAGCGCCAGCGGCGACGTGCAGTAGGGTCTTCGACGTGGCCGACGCGCTCGGCCATATCGAGCGTACCGAAACCGGCCGCACAGGCGACCAGGTAGGCCAGTAGCACCAGGAAGGGGTTATGACTGCAATTGAGTAATAAATGCCCGTTCGCTGGAAGCTCGGTAAAGAAATTCAGACCAAGCCATTCCATAGCGTGCCCCATCATAGAGTCTCGTCACTGCCTACGGCGATGACCTATGCAGTCGAGTATAGAAGCCTCGCAGGATTCGCCATGAATAATGGCACTTTGCTCTGAATGATTTTGGCATGCCGGCCATAGCGTTTGATGCTAAGCGCTGATGGGCAGATCCAGCTCGAAGGGCGCTTCCAGGGGCGGCAGGCCGAAGGCGGCGCGGGCCGCATCGCAATCGGCGTTGTGCACGCCTTCGTGCCAGGACGCTTCAAATTCGCGGCAGGTACTCGAGCGTTGCGTGTAGATCGAGCAACTGGTGCCCTTGCCCACTTCACCTTCAAGGCTGCAGCAGCGTACGGGTTTCTGGTCGGTGCCGATCATCGCCACGCGCGTCGGGTTGATCTGTACCACCAGATCGTCGGGTACCGTCCCTCCGGACGAGGCGCACTCACCCCAGAAAAAAGACACGCGAAAGTGTGAACAGCAGGCACCGCAACTCAGGCACGGACTGGCTTCGGACATGGGCGTCATCGATAAGAAAGTAAGAGGGGGACTACAGGAAGGCTTGCCATTCTATCTGCGCCATGGCCGTTGGGAAGAGGGGAGCGGATATATATTTTCGTAGGGAAAGTCCCATGAAACCGGGGGAAATCATGCCCTATCAGCTTTACGAATCATTACAGACAAGCGCTGCCAGCCCCACTATGTTGCAGGGACCGGGCAGGATGCATCGGGCATCGCAGCTCTCATAACAATAAAAGAGACGGACCCATGCAGAACTCGACCCAAGCGGCGAATGCCTGGCGCATTCTGTTCCTGCTGTTCCTCGCCAATTTGTTCAACTTCTTCGATCGCACCATTCCCGCGATCATCATCGAGCCGATCCGCATGGAATGGCACCTGAGCGACTTCCAGCTCGGCATCATCGGTACCGCCTTCACCATCGTCTATGCCATCGCCGGCCTGCCCCTCGGGCGCCTGGCCGATACCGGTTCGCGCAGCAAATTGATGGGCTGGGGCCTGTTCGCCTGGAGCGGGCTGACGGCGGTCAATGGCCTGGTCGGCAGTTTCTGGAGCTTTTTGCTGGTGCGCATGGGCATCGGTATCGGCGAAGCCAGCTACGCCCCGGCGGCCAACTCGCTGATCGGCGACCTGTTTCCTGCCCATCGCCGTGCCCGGGCGATGGGTATCTTCATGCTCGGCTTGCCCCTGGGCCTGTTGTTGGCCTTCTTCACTATCGGTTGGATGGTCAAGGCGTTCGACAGCTGGCGCGCGCCGTTCTTTATCGCCGCCGTGCCGGGGATGATCCTTGCGGTGTTCATGTTCTATATCAAGGAGCCCAAGCGCGGCGCCGCTGAAACCGTGCAAGTCTCCCAGGCGCGCGTCGACCGCCCGATCCGTCGCGTGCTGGCAGTGCCGACGTTCCTTTGGCTGGTGCTGGCCGGGCTGTGTTTCAACTTCGCTACCTATGCCTGCAACTCGTTCCTGGTGCCGATGCTACAGCGCTACTTCCTGATGCCATTGCAGGATGCAGCGGTCGCCACGGGCGTGATCGTCGGCCTGACCGGCCTGGTGGGCCTGACCCTGGGCGGTTGGGTGGCCGACAAGATTCATCAGCGGGTTGCCAACGGCCGCCTGCTGTTCGCGGCGTTCAGCCTGATCATTTCCACCGTCACCACGGCCTGGGCGTTGCACGCCGGGCGTATCGAGATCGGGGTGTTTGTGGCGTTGTTCAGTGTGGGCTGGCTGTTTGCCTATAACTTCTACACCTGCGTGTACACGGCGATTCAAGACGTGGTCGAGCCGCGTCTGCGGGCCACGGCGATGGCGCTGTTTTTTGCCGGGTTGTACTTGCTGGGCGGCGGCATGGGGCCGATCGTGGTGGGGGGCTTGTCCGATCATTTCGCCCATTCGGCGATGTATGCGGCGGGGGCGGAGCAGATGACCGAGGCGTACAAGGCAGTGGGGTTGCATGACGCCATGTATCTGATCCCGGTGGCGCTGTTGCTGACCATGCTGTTTCTGTTCCAGGCGTCGCGGTGTTTTGTGCGTGATGCCAAGAAGATGAAGGAGGGCTTGAGTGTTATTGAGGTGCCGGCGTCGGCGGTTACAGCTTGAGACCGAGGTGACTTCATCGCAGGCAAGCCAGCTCCCACATTTGGCTGCATTCCAACGTTGGAACTCGGTCAACTGTGGGAGCGGGCTTGCCCGCGATGAGGCCCTCAAGGCATATAAAGAAGGCCCGCATTGCGCGGGCCTTCTTTATTACTAGCCTGCGACCAGGACTCGAATCGCTTCCAACCGCAGCGCGGCTTTGTCCAGCATCGCCAAACCTTGCTCGCGCTGGTTGCGCAACGCCACCAACTCACTGTCACGCACGGTCGGGTTGACCGCTTGCAACGCGGTCAGGCGTGCCAGTTCTTCGTCGGTGTCCGCTGCCAGGCGACGCTTGGCCTCAGCCACACGCTCGGCGTGCTGCGGGGTGATCTTCTCTTCGCCGGCGTTGATCCGTGGCGTCAGCTGGTCGCGCTGGGCCTGGATAAACTTGTTGGCGCTGGCCCGTGGCACGCTTTCCAACTGGTCGTTGAGCGTCACGAACGACACACGGCTCGACAGGTCATTGCCATTGGCATCCAGCAAGCAGCGCAAGGCGGCCGGCGGCAGGTAGCGGCCCAGTTGCAGGGCGCGCGGTGCGACCACTTCGCTGACGTAGAGCAGTTCCAGCAACACGGTGCCCGGTTTCAGCGCCTTGTTCTTGATCAGGGCCACGGCGGTGTTGCCCATCGAACCGGACAGCACCAAGTCCATGCCGCCCTGCACCATCGGGTGTTCCCAGGTGATGAACTGCATGTCTTCACGTGACAGTGCCTGGTTGCGGTCGTAGGTGATGGTCACGCCTTCGTCGTCGCCGAGGGGGAAGCTGGCGTCGAGCATTTTTTCGCTCGGCTTCAGGATCAGGGCGTTTTCCGAATGGTCTTCGCTGTCGATGCCGAACGCATCGAACAGGGTTTCCATGTAGATCGGCAGGGCGAACTGATCGTCTTGCTCCAGGATGTCCTCGACCAGCGCGTCGCCTTCCCCGGCACCGCCGGAGTTGAGTTCCAGCAAGCGGTCGCGACCGGTGTGCAGCTCTTGCTCCAGGCGCTCGCGCTCGGTGCGGGCTTCGTCGATCAGGGCTTGCCACTCGCCGTCGTCGGCTGCTTCCAGCAGCGGCAGCAGGCGTGGGCCGAACTGATGCTGCAAGGCGTTGCCGGTCGGGCAGGTGTTGAGGAATGCATTCAGCGCCTCGTTGTACCACTGGAACAGGCGCTCTTGCGGGCTGGTCTCCAGGTACGGCACGTGCAGTTCGATCACGTGTTTCTGGCCGATCCGGTCCAGACGGCCGATCCGCTGTTCCAGCAGGTCCGGGTGAGACGGCAGGTCGAACAGCACCAAGTGGTGGGAGAACTGGAAGTTGCGGCCTTCGCTGCCGATCTCGGAGCAGATCAGCACCTGGGCGCCGAACTCTTCATCGGCGAAGTAGGCGGCGGCGCGGTCACGCTCGAGGATGTTCATGCCCTCGTGGAATACCGTGGCCGGAATGCCGGAGCGCACGCGCAGGGCGTCTTCCAGGTCCATGGCGGTTTCGGCGTGGGCGCAGATCACCAGGACCTTGGTGCGCTTGAGCATTTTCAGCTGATCGATCAGCCATTCGACCCGTGGGTCGAAGCGCCACCAGCGGTTTTCTTCCTCAATGTCCGGTTGCGCCTGGAAGCTGACTTCCGGGTACAACTCGGCGTGCTCGCCCAGCGGCAATTCGAGGTATTCGTCCGGGTTCGCCAGCGGGTAGGCGTGCAGCTTGCGCTCCGGGAAACCCTGCACGGCGGCGCGGGTGTTGCGGAACAGCACGCGGCCGGTGCCGTGGCGGTCGAGCAACTCGCGCACCAGGCGTGCGCTGGCTTCGGTGTCACCATCGTTGACGGCGGTGAGCAGGGCTTCGCCTTCGTCACCGAGGAAACCCTGGATGGTCTTGTGGGCGGCTGGCGACAGGCGGCCCTTGTCCATCAGTTCCTGCACGGCTTCGGCCACCGGGCGATAGTTCTCGCTCTCGGCGCGGAAGGCGGCCAGGTCGTGGAAGCGGTTCGGGTCCAGCAGGCGCAGGCGGGCGAAGTGGCTGTCCTGGCCCAATTGTTCCGGGGTGGCGGTCAGCAGCAGCACGCCAGGAATCACTTCGGCCAGTTGCTCGACCAGGGCGTATTCGGCGCTGGCCTTTTCTTCGTGCCAGACCAGGTGGTGAGCTTCGTCGACCACCAGCAGGTCCCAGCCGGCGGCGAACAGCGCGTCCTGGGCCTTCTCGTCGTCCACCAGCCATTCCAGTGCCACCAGGGCAAGCTGGGTGTCTTCGAATGGGTTGGCGGCATCGCTTTCAATGAAGCGTTCTTCGTCAAACAGCGCAACCTGCAGGTTGAAGCGGCGGCGCATTTCCACCAGCCATTGGTGCTGCAGGTTTTCCGGGACCAGGATCAGCACGCGGTTGGCGCGGCCCGACAGCAGTTGGCGATGGATCACCAGGCCGGCTTCGATGGTCTTGCCCAGGCCTACTTCGTCGGCCAGCAATACCCGCGGCGCGATACGGTCGGCGACTTCACGGGCGATGTGCAATTGGTGGGCAATCGGTTGCGCACGCACGCCACCCAGGCCCCACAGCGAAGACTGCAATTGGCGGCTGGTGTGTTCCAGGGTGTGGTAGCGCAGCGAGAACCAGGCCAGCGGGTCGATCTGCCCGGCGAACAGACGGTCGCTGGCCAGGCGGAACTGGATGAAATTGGAGAGTTGGGTTTCCGGCAGGGTGACCTGCTCGTTCTGCCCATTGAGGCCGTGGTACACCAGCAGGCCGTCGACGTCGTCGACTTCCTGCACGGTCATTTTCCAGCCTTCGAAATGGGTGATGGTGTCACCCGGCGAGAACCGCACGCGAGTGAGGGGCGCATTCCGTAGCGCATACTGGCGGGTGTCGCCAGTGGCCGGATAGAGCACGGTCAACAAGCGGCCGTCCTGTGCCAGAACGGTGCCTAACCCCAGCTCTGCTTCGCTGTCACTAATCCAGCGTTGCCCCGGTTGATACTGCTGCGCCATGCTGCCTGACTCCCGCCGTGAAAAAGCCGACTATCTTAACGGAACACGGCCCTCAGCCAAAGGACTCCTGACAAAAACTACTCCGTTTGAGTGGCTGCCCGGAAGTCGGATCGACGGGTGGCGGGCACTTGGGAGTGTCGACTGGGTCACAGCTTGGCGAGTGTAGGCTCAAGTCGCCCGCAGGCGCGCCGACAGCCTGTTGATCAGGAGAACAAACCTTATGCTGCCACCCATGCTGCCCGTCAGCGTTGTGCCGGTCACGTCACAACTCGATCCGGTACGCCAGAAACCGGATATTCCGCCCGTGGTGCCAGTTCAGGCGGGCTCCAACGAAAGCACCATCGACCTGAAGAAGGGCGATGCCGAGCAGTCGACCTTTCTGCTGCGCGAAGAACAACGCCGCCAGCAAGAGCAGCAAAAACGCCGCCGCGAAGCCGATGAAGATCCGGAGCAGCACCTGGCCATTCCGGGCGACCTGCTCAACGCCGACAACACCGTGCCGGTGGTGCCGCTGATCGAAGACGCGCCGCGCCAGGGCTTGTGGGTGGACGTCGAGGTTTAGCCGCGCAATTGCTCCAGGGCCACCAGCAACCGTTCGACGTCGTGTGTGTTATTGAGCGGGCTGACGGAAACCCGCGCAATGCTGGCCAGGCCGCGCGCCTGCATGTCCAGCGGGGTGTACGCCACATCATTGGCGCCGATGTTGATGCGCTTGAGGCCCAATTGCCGCTTGAGTTCGAAGGCGTCCCAGCCGGCGAGGTTGAAGGCGATCAGCCCGGATTGGCAGGTGCCCAGGTCGTGCAGGGTAATTCCTGGAATCTGACGCAGCCCCTCGCGGACTCGCTCGCTGACCTGTGAGACGGTTTCCCATACCCGCGCAATCCCCAACTGATTGATTTCCTGCAACGCATTGCCCAATCCGGCCAATAAGGCGTAGGACGCTTCGCTGGTTTCAAAGCGGCGGGCGTCGTTGCGCAAGTCGAACCCTTCGGTTGTCCACGGTGCAGAAAATACATCGCGCTGGGCCGGGTTCAGTTGCTTGAGAAAGTCTGGTCGCACATACAACAGTGCCGTGCCGCGTGGCCCGCGCAGGTGTTTGCGCCCGGCCGACTTGAGCACGTCGCAGTGCAGCGCCTGCACATCCACCGGCACTTGGCCGACGGCTTGGCCGGCATCGATGAAGTAAGGGATACCGTGCCGTCTGGCCACTTCGCCGATGGCCTGGGCAGGGTTGATCAGGCCGCCGTTGGCGGGCAGCCAGGTGAGGTCGATCAGCCTGACCTTGGCATCGATCATTGCTTCCAGCGCCAGCGGACAGACCGCGCCGGTTGCGTCGCAGGGGATGACTTCTATGCGGGCACCGGCTTGCACTGCCAGTTGCATGCTCGCCAGGTTGCCGCCCCATTCATGGCGCCCCACCAGGATACGGTCGCCCGGCTGCCATGGGGCCAGCGCCTGGAACGCCATGCTCCAGGCGGTCGAGCCGCTGCCGGCGAAGGCGATGGATGCGGTGGGCGCATTGAGCAATTGCCCGGCGGCGTGACGGGCGTTATCCAGCAGTTGCGCGCCGTACTCGCCAGCCTCCATCGGCCCGTCGCGGGCCTCGCGGTGCAGTTGTTCGATGATGGCATCGAGGGTGGCCTGGCTCGGTAGCGATGCCCCTGCGTGATTGAAGTGCGCGATGCCGGACTGGCAGCCGGGGGTGGCGTCGCGCAGCGCCTGGATGTTGAGCGGGCTCACGGGCGTAGCTCGAAAATGGCGTCAATCTCCACCGCCACACCGGCGGGCAGGCTGGAGACACCCACGGCGGTGCGCACATGGCGGCCTTTTTCACCGAGGGCATTGACCAACAGGTTCGACGCACCGTTGGCGACCAGGCTCTGGCGCTGGAAGTCGCCGCTGCTGGCGATGTAAACGCCCAGGCGCAGCGTGCGAACTAGCTGTGACAGGTCATCCTCCAGTGCATCGCCCAATTGCGCGAGCAGGCTCAACGCTGCCAGTTCTGCGGCGTGGGCGCCTTCTTCATCGCTGAGGGATTCCCCCAGGCGGCCGACATAGGCAGGTTGGCCATCGATCAGGGGAATTTGCCCGGAGATAAACAGCTGGTTGCCGCTGATGACATGGCTGATGTAGTTGGCCGCCGGCAGGCTGGGCGTTGGCAGCGTGAGGCCGAGGGTGTGTACGCGTTGGCGCAGGGAGTCGCTCATGATCCATCCTCAAGGGTTAGGGAGGACTGATCATGTTGCTCGGTCGGATTGGCGACAAACGGATAGATCTCA
Source organism: Pseudomonas sp. GL_117 (assembly GCF_057835125.1). Lineage (NCBI taxonomy): Bacteria > Pseudomonadati > Pseudomonadota > Gammaproteobacteria > Pseudomonadales > Pseudomonadaceae > Pseudomonas > Pseudomonas sp. GL_117. The sequence continues at coordinate 1,620,836 of NZ_CM174418.1, forward strand.
CACGACGTATCGAAATAACTCACGCGTCGCTGCAGGCTTCCTTCAACCACTGGCTAAAACACTCGGCCGCTGCACTGAGGCGGCCTTGGGGGGCGATCAGCCAGTAGCCGATGTCACTGTGGTAGGGCGGCCAGTCGAAGGCTTGCACCAGGCTGCCGTCTTGGAGCCGACGCTCGATAAGGCGATGGCGGCCCATGGCGATGCCTTGGCCGGCCACGGCGGCTTCGACCACGATGTTGTAGTCGTGCAGCATCACGCGGGGGTGACGGCTGAGGTCGACCTGGTAATGCGCGGACCAATCCGTCCATTCGAAGGGTTTGTGCGATGTAGCCATCAGCAACGGGCCGTCATGACGGGCCTTGAATGCCGGGCTGCATACGGGGGAGATCACTTCCGCCATCAGTCGGGTGGCCTGCACGTCGGGCCAATCGCCCTTGCCGTAGCGGATCGCCAGGTCGACTTCGGCACCGGCGACGTTCGCCAGTTGGATGGCTGGCAGCAGCTCGACCTGGATATGCGGGTAACGGTTGAGAAACCCGGCCAGGCGCGGCGCCAGCCACAGGGTAGCGAAGGAGGCGAGCAGGCCGATGCGCAACACCGTGGCGCTGGGTGTCGCCCGCTGGGTGCGGGTGGCGGTGGCAATTGCGTCGAGGGCAGGGCGGATTTCATCGTAGTAGCGTTGGCCGTCGGCAGTCAGATCGATCGCACGGGTGCGTCGGATAAACAGCGGTTTGCCCAGATGCTGTTCAAGTTTCTGTACTTGATGGCTCAACGCACTCTGGGTCACCGACAGCTCTTGCGCCGCCTTGATAAAGCTCAAGTGCCGCGCCACGGCTTCGAAGGCGCGCAGGGCCAGCAACGGCGGAAGGTCCTTGTGCAGTGCCACTCGCGTGCGCTCCAGTACCAATGGGAAGTGCCGATTTTGGGCGATGACCTGCCTTTTGTCGCCCGCTGATTTGCCGTCGGGCGGGGCAGGCCGCATTATTGAGGCATTTCCGCCACGACGTAAGCCAAGCCATGAGTGATGACGACAAGCTGATTGACCTGAATGCCGAACGTGCCAAGCGTGTGCATGACCTCAATGACAAACGCCTGAATGAAGTGCGCCAGGCATTCGAACAAGCGATGCCGTTGGGCAAAGTTAAGAAAAAACCAAAGAACAAACCGAAAAAGCGTTGAAACAACCTGCATCTGTTGATGCAGGTCAGTTATTGCCCTTCTTTACGCCCCGTCGTGGGCGACATTGATCCCCGTCAATTTTCCAATCCACCTTCTCGATTAACTTAGCCCTATCGCAACAGGGCAAGTGCAGGAGGCCGGTCATGTTTATCGACAATGTGGTATTTGCCGGAGTGCTGACCGTCAGCCTCATGGTGTTGTTTTTTGTAGGGTTTGGAATTTTTATCTGGAAAGACGCGAACAAGCGTAAAAAACCATAGGGCTTTCCAGGTTACATGAGCACGCAAGGCATTTTGGGCGACTTCGGTCGCCCTTTTTTTTGCCTGCAATTTAATCAACAAGACATTTTTATTGAGCTTGGCGACAGGCATAAAAAAAGGTGCGACCCTCGCGGATCGCACCTTTTTTATTGCAAGCAGACTATCAGTTGCCCAGCGCCTTGGACGCCAGCCAGAACAGCCCGGCCGACAGGCCCACGGTTGCCGGCAGGGTCAATACCCACGCCATCAGGATGGTCTTGACCGTACCGCCTTGCAGGCCGCTCTTGTTGGCGACCATGGTGCCGGCGACGCCCGACGACAGCACGTGGGTGGTCGACACCGGCAGGCTGAAGATGTTGGCCAGGCCAATCATGCTCGCCGTGGTGATCTGTGCCGACATGCCCTGGGCATAGGTCATGCCCTGCTTGCCGATTTTCTCACCGATGGTCAGTACCACACGCTTCCAGCCCACCATGGTGCCCAGGCCCAGGGCCAGTGCAACCGCGAGGATCACCCAGAACGGTGCGTACTCGGTGGTGGCGGTCAGGTCTTTGCGCAGCTTGTCCAGGTCGGCCTTCTCACGGGCTTCCAGGCCCGGCAGTTTGCCGACTTTCTTCGCGGTATCGTCCAGGCAGAGCAGGTAGCGACGTACTTCGATACGGTGATCGGCGGTCAACGAGTGGTAGTCGGACACACCTTTCAATGTCTCCATCAGCGCACTGATAGTGGGTTCGGTCTGCTGCGGGTTGCACTGGAACTTGCCCGGCAGGTCATCCTTCACACTTTTGCCCAGGGCCAGGAACTCGCCAAGGGTGGCACTGTTGCGCTGGTAGAACTGGCTCAAATGCACCGTGGCGTCGCGGGTGCGTTCGATCTGGTAGGTGGTGCTGCCCAGGTCAAGTACGAACTGCGCCGGCACGATACCGATGAGTACCAGCATGATCAGGCCGATACCTTTCTGGCCATCGTTGGAACCGTGCACGAAGCTCACGGCCATGGCGGAGATCACCAGGACCAGGCGGTTCCAGAATGGCGGGTGCTTTTTGTCGTCGAGCTTGCGGCGCTGGTCCGGCGTCTTGTGCATCTTCGACAGCGGGCGCCACCACTTCAGGCCGATCAGCACCAGGGCTGCGACCAGGAAGCCGGCCATCGGCGAGAACACCAGGGAGGCGCCGATATCGATCGCTTTCTGCCAGTTCACACCATCGGCCAACGGGATGTCGTTGATCAGAGCGTTGGCCAGGCCGACACCGAGGATCGAGCCGATCAGGGTGTGGGAGCTGGACGCCGGGATACCGAAGTACCAGGTGCCCAGGTTCCAGGTGATCGCCGCCGCCAACAAGGAGAAGACCATGGCCAAGCCGTGGCCGGTGTTCACATTGATCAGCAACTCCACCGGCAGCAAGTGCACGATGGCGTAGGCGACACCGACACCACCGAGCAACACGCCGAGGAAGTTGAACACCCCGGAGAAGAACACGGCCAGGTGTGGCGGCATGGCTTTGGTATAGATGACTGTGGCCACCGCGTTTGCGGTGTCATGAAAGCCATTGATGAACTCGAAGGCGAGGACAAAGGCCAGGGCGAGCAACAGGCTCACTAGAACCCAAGCATCCAGTCCGCTGAATAAATCGATCATGAAGGTTTTCTGACCCGGTCGTAAGGGGGCGCGATTATGCCAGAAAACCTCAGTAATCGATGCATTAGCTGCTCATCGGTAACAATCTTCATTGAAAAAGCCTGGGGGGAAGGCGCCTATCCCAGGGTTTTCGGGGCTTTGACAAGTCTTTGATTTATAAAGCACAAGGCTTGCAGGGCAGGGAATTGCCATGAAAATGGCATGCCTGAAACATTTGTATGAAATTTCGTCTGCGACTGTAGGTCGCTTGCTAGAGCAATGGCTGCCCTCAGCTGGCAATACGCCAGCCGAGGTGGCAAATCCTGGCGCTCGGGCCGAAGCGCTTATGGCTCTTCGGCTTTGAGTTCCTGTTCAATCTTTTGGATTTCCTGGGCAAAGGCCTGGTCAAGCAGGCTGGCGCGTTTACGCCAAGGTTTGCGTTCAGGTTCTGGCTGGGCGGCGTAGGTGGTGACTTCCCCGCCGTAAACGTCCTTGTAACGTTGTTCCTGGCGCTCAAGTTCCGCGCGCAGTTCATCTTTTGTCACTTTATTGAATACCTTATTGAAGTGAGTTGAGTTTAATTGCCGTACAGGGGTGTATTGGACAGTCGTGCTCAGGCAATTCCAAGTTGAACCCTTCAAGTTAGAAAGTCGTGCCTGGAGTCCATTCAATAAACCGGTACTTGTGACCGACGTCACACACTGAGTGTGCCGCCTGGCGAGCTCTGATCCCGATTATCAAACCGGGCTGACCTCTGCACAGCTTGCAGTATAGCGGCGCATTTGAATAACACTATCACCATAAAGTTAAAAATCGACAACTTTGTGTGAGCGTTCTGTTACTTGAGCGCGTGCGTAATTGCTGAAAATCTGGCGTCAAGAAATATCTCCTCTTCATGCTGTTGCGAGGCGCCACCCAGCTTTATGATCCGGGCGGGGTAAATTGCGATAATCGGATATGTGTTCGATAATCGCCCAGCGTTGCGGGGCGGACATTGTGTCTGGCGACCCGCACGGCTTGTAATAGAGGCCAAACCTTCTGTGGTTGAAAACAAGAAAAAGGATCCCTGAGATGAACGATCAACTGCGCAACTCTTTCGCATCAGTGGCGCCACCGATCGTGGCTTCACCGGCCAAGCGGATTCAGGCGTTTACCGGCGATCCGGATTTCATGACCTCCCTGGCCCGTGGCCTGGCCGTGGTGCAGGCGTTCCAGGAGCGCAAGCGGCACCTGACCATTGCGCAAATCAGCCACCGCACCGAAATCCCCCGCGCCGCCGTGCGCCGTTGCCTCTACACACTGATCAAGCTCGGCTACGCCACCACCGATGGGCGCACCTATTCGCTGCTGCCCAAAGTGCTGACCCTCGGCCATGCGTACTTATCGTCCACGCCGCTGGCAGTGTCGGCGCAGCCTTATCTGGACCGCATGAGCGAGCAACTCCACGAAGCCTGCAACATGGCCACCCTCGAGGGTGATGACATCCTCTACATCGCCCGCTCCGCCACGACCCAGCGCCTGATCTCGGTCGACCTGTCGGTAGGCGGCCGCCTGCCGGCATATTGCACCTCGATGGGCCGCATCCTCCTTGCCGCACTGGACGACGCCTCTTTACAGGACTACCTCGACCACGCCGACCTGCAAACCAAGACCAGCCGCACCCTGACCACGCCGACGGCCTTGCTCGACTGCCTGCAACAAGTACGTCAGCAGGGCTGGTGCATCGTCGATCAGGAACTGGAGCAGGGCCTGCGTTCCATCGCCGTGCCGGTGTATGACGCGTCTGGCCAGGTGTTGGCCGCGCTCAACGTCAGCACCCACGCCGGACGCGTCAGCCGCAACGAGCTGGAGCAGCGTTTCCTGCCGAGTATGCTCAGCGCCAGTCGCGAACTGAGCGCGCAGCTGTTTACCTAAGGTGTTCGGTGACCGCACAGATCCCGGCTCGGTCAATTGACGATGTTTCCCCTGGCTTATTAATGTGCGGCAGCGCTCTAGGGCGCGCCCCAATAATAATGACGACCAAAGGTTGTCAGCCCGCCCATCGGTGTGGAAATAACAATAATGAATCAGCCTTCTGTCGGTACTACCCTGGACGTCCAGTCCTTCATCAACGCCCAGCCGCTGTCACGCTACCAGTGGCGTGTGGTGATCCTGTGTTTCCTGATTGTCTTCCTCGATGGCCTCGACACGGCGGCCATGGGCTTTATCGCGCCGGCCTTGTCCCAGGACTGGGGCATCGACCGCGCCAGCCTCGGCCCGGTGATGAGCGCCGCGTTGATCGGCATGGTCTTCGGCGCCCTCGGTTCGGGTCCGCTGGCCGACCGCTTCGGGCGCAAAGTGGTGTTGGTCGGCGCGGTGCTGGTGTTTGGTGCGTTCAGCCTGGCGTCGGCCTACAGCAGTAACGTCGACCAGTTGCTGGTGCTGCGCTTCCTCACCGGGCTCGGCCTGGGGGCGGGCATGCCGAATGCCACCACGCTGCTCTCCGAATACACCCCCGAGCGCCACAAGTCGCTGCTGGTGACCAGCATGTTCTGCGGTTTCAACCTGGGCATGGCCGGTGGCGGGTTTATCTCGGCCAAGCTGATCCCGGCGTTCGGCTGGCATGCCCTGTTGATGATCGGCGGCATTCTGCCCTTGATCCTGGTGGTGGTGCTGATGCTCTGGCTGCCGGAGTCGGCGCGTTACCTGGTGGTGCGCAATCGCGGCACCGACAAGGTGCGCAAGACCCTGGCGCCCATCGAACCGAATATCGTCGCCCAAGCCACTGCGTTCAGCGTGCCCGAGCAAAAAACCGTCAAGGCGCGCAACGTCTTCGCGGTGATCTTCTCCGGCACCTACAGCGCCGGCACCTTGCTGTTGTGGCTGACCTACTTCATGGGCCTGGTGATCGTGTACCTGCTGACCAGTTGGTTGCCGACCCTGATGCGCGACAGCGGCGCCAGCATGGAACAGGCCGCGTTTATCGGAGCACTGTTCCAGTTTGGTGGCGTGCTCAGTGCGGTCGGTGTGGGGTGGGCGATGGACCGGTTCAATCCGCACAAGGTCATCGGCACTTTCTACCTGTTGGCCGGGGTGTTTGCCTACGCGGTCGGCCAGAGCCTGGGCAACATCACGCTGCTGGCAACCTTGGTGTTGATCGCCGGGATGTGCGTCAACGGTGCGCAATCGGCGATGCCATCGCTGGCCGCACGTTTCTACCCGACCCAGGGCCGTGCCACGGGCGTGTCGTGGATGCTCGGCATCGGTCGCTTCGGCGCGATCCTCGGCGCTTGGATGGGCGCGACGCTGCTGGGGCTGGGCTGGAATTTCGAGCAAGTGCTGACGGCACTGGTGATTCCGGCTGCGCTGGCCACGGCTGCGGTGGTGATCAAGGGCATGGTCAGTCATGCGGATGCGACCTAGCGCTTGGCGCTGATTCTATGCCGACCGGGCTTATGTGGGAGCGGGCTCGCTCGCGAATGCGGTGGGTCAGTGAATACATGAGTTGACTGATACACCGCATTCGCGAGCAAGCCCGCTCCCACAGGGGGCCGTGCCCACTTTAGGCCTGCATGTAGGAAAGATTAGCTAGACAACAATCGGTTCGATAATCGAACACTGAGTCGATTATCGGATTGTTTGGCGCATTCCCCCGACTTAACCTTCAAAGCACTTCGGCGCCACCTCCGCGCCTTTTTTGATCCACACCGGGAGCCCAACCCCATGGCTGAAATGCTCACCCTGACCGACGCGGTAAAGCGCTTCGTGAACGACGGCGATACCGTTGCGCTCGAAGGTTTTACCCACCTGATCCCTACGGCAGCGGGTCATGAAATCATTCGTCAGGGCAAGAAAGACCTGACGCTGGTGCGTATGACCCCTGACTTGGTCTACGACCAATTGATCGGTGCCGGTTGCGCCCGCAAGCTGATTTTCTCCTGGGGCGGCAACCCGGGCGTGGGTTCCCTGCACCGCCTGCGCGACGCGGTCGAGAAGCAATGGCCGCAACCGCTGGAGATCGAAGAACACAGCCACGCCGACCTGGCCAATGCCTACGTCGCCGGTGCTTCCGGCCTGCCGTTCGCGGTGCTGCGTGCCTACGCCGGTTCCGACCTGCCCAAGGTCAACCCGCTGATCAAGAGCGTGACGTGCCCGTTCACCGGCGAAGTGCTGGCGGCGGTGCCGTCGGTGCGCCCGGACGTGACCGTGATCCACGCGCAAAAGGCCGACCGCAAGGGTAACGTGCTGCTCTGGGGCATTCTCGGTGTGCAGAAGGAGGCGGCCCTGGCGGCCCAACGCTGCATCGTCACCGTGGAAGAAATCGTCGATGACCTGAATGCACCGATGAACAGCTGCGTATTGCCGACCTGGGCCCTGACGGCCGTGTGCCATGTACCCGGTGGCGCGCATCCGTCCTACGCCCACGGCTACAACGAGCGCGACAACCGTTTCTACCAGGCGTGGGACCCCATCGCCCGTGACCGTGAGACCTTTACCGCCTGGATCGATGAATACATCCACGGCACTGCCGACTTCAGTGAATTCCAGGCCAAGCTGACCACACAGCAGGAGGCCCAGTAATGGCTTACTCGACCAATGAAATGATGACCGTCGCTGCCGCGCGCCGTCTCCAGAACGGCTCCGTGTGTTTCGTCGGCATCGGCTTGCCGTCCAAGGCTGCCAACCTGGCGCGCCTGACCTCCTCGCCGGACGTGGTGCTGATCTACGAGTCCGGCCCGATTGGCGCCAAGCCCAGCGTGTTGCCGCTGTCTATCGGTGATGGCGAGCTGGCGGAAACCGCCGACACTGTCGTGCCCACGGGTGAGATCTTTCGCTACTGGCTGCAAGGCGGGCGCATCGACGTCGGCTTTCTCGGCGCAGCGCAGGTTGACCGCTTCGGCAACATCAACACCACCGTGGTCGGTGACTACCACCAGCCCAAAGTGCGCCTGCCGGGTGCCGGTGGCGCACCGGAAATTGCCGGCTCGGCCAAGAGCGTGCTGATCATCCTCAAACAGTCGGCGCGTTCGTTTGTCGACAAGCTGGACTTCATCACCTCGGTCGGCCACGGCGAGGGCGGCGATTCGCGCAAGCGTCTGGGCCTGCCGGGCGCCGGTCCTGTCGGGATTATTACCGATCTGTGCATCATGGAACCGGAAGTGGGCACCCATGAGTTTGTGGTCACCGCGCTGCACCCCGGCGTGACCCGCGAGCAAGTAGTGGCCGCCACTGGTTGGGCGATTCGGTTTGCCGACCAGGTCAGCACCACCGCCGCACCGACCGACCTGGAACTGAGCGCCCTGCGTGACCTCGAAGCGCGCACGGCGGCCGCCCACGGCCAAGCGCCAGGAGAAGCCTGATGCGTGACGTATTTATCTGCGACGCGATCCGCACGCCCATCGGCCGGTTCGGCGGTGGCCTGGCCACGGTACGCGCCGATGACCTGGCGGCGTTGCCGATCAAGGCGCTGATCGAGCGCAACCCGTCGGTGGATTGGAATGCCGTCGACGAAGTATTCCTCGGCTGCGCCAACCAGGCCGGTGAAGACAACCGCAACGTCGCGCGCATGGCGCTGTTGCTCGCGGGCCTGCCGGAGAGTATTCCCGGCGTGACCCTCAACCGATTGTGCGCCTCGGGCATGGACGCCATCGGCACCGCGTTCCGTGCGATCGCCAGTGGCGAAATGGAGCTGGCGATTGCCGGCGGCGTCGAGTCGATGTCCCGGGCGCCGTTCGTGATGGGCAAGGCCGACGCGGCGTTTTCACGCACGATGAAACTGGAAGACACCACCATCGGCTGGCGTTTTATCAACCCGCTGATGAAGGCCCAGTACGGCGTGGATGCGATGCCGCAGACCGCCGACAACGTTGCCGATGACTACCAGGTTTCCCGCGCCGACCAGGACGCCTTCGCCCTGCGCAGCCAGCAACGCACCGCCGCCGCACAAGCCGCCGGGTTCTTCGCCGAAGAAATCGTGCCGGTACGGGTCGCCCATAAAAAAGGCGAGACGCTGGTAGAACACGATGAGCATCCACGGGACACCACCCTGGAAGCCCTGGCCAAGCTCAAACCCGTGAACGGCCCGGACAAAACCGTCACCGCCGGCAATGCTTCCGGTGTGAATGACGGGGCCGCCGCCTTGATCCTGGCCAGCGCCGAGGCCGTGCAAAAACACGGCCTGACTGCCCGCGCCCGCGTCCTGGGCATGGCCAGCGCCGGTGTCGCGCCGCGTGTAATGGGGATCGGCCCGGTGCCAGCGGTACGCAAGTTGGTGGCGCGCCTCGGTCTGGCGGTCACCGACTTTGATGTCATCGAACTCAACGAAGCTTTCGCCAGCCAAGGCTTGGCGGTACTGCGTGAACTGGGCATTGCCGACGATGCGCCGCAGGTCAACCCGAATGGCGGCGCCATCGCCCTCGGCCATCCCCTGGGCATGAGCGGCGCGCGCCTGGTACTGACGGCTTTGCATCAATTGGAAAAAACCGGCGGCCGCAAAGGCCTGGCGACCATGTGCGTGGGCGTCGGCCAAGGCTTGGCCCTGGCGATTGAACGCATCTAATAAAAGAGGACTGCACCATGAGTGACAAGCCTGGATACCGGCGCCCGCAAGCGGGCACTCAACCTGATTACCTGCACCCGGCCTACCAGTCGACGAACGTCCGTTCGCCGTCCCAGCCGTTGGTGTTTCTGCCCCATTCCTTGTCGGAAATCACCGGCCCGACCATCGGCGCCGAGCGGATCAACGCGAAGGACAACGACCTGACCGCCCAGCATGACGGCGAGCCCCAGGGCGAACGCATCATCATTCACGGCCGCGTGCTCGACGAGAATGGCCTGCCTGTGCCGGGCATTCTGGTGGAGATCTGGCAGGCCAACGCCGCCGGGCGCTACAACCATAAGCGCGACCTGCATGACGCGCCGCTGGACCCGAATTTCACCGGCACCGGCCGTACCGTCACCGATGCCGATGGCTGGTATCAGTTCCAGACCATCAAGCCCGGCGCCTACCCGTGGGGCAACCACCACAACGCGTGGCGCCCGGCGCATATCCACTTTTCGCTGTTCGGTCCCAGCGTGCTGACGCGCCTGGTCACGCAGATGTACTTCCCCGGCGACCCGCTGCTGGAATACGACCCGATCTACAACTGCGTGCCGGACACCCGCGCCAAGGAACGATTGATCGCCCGTTTCGACCTGGAAAAAACCATTCCTTCCTATGCCCTCGGCTACCGCTGGGACATCGTCCTGCGCGGCCGCGACGCCACGCCGATGGAGAAATGAGATGACACTCAACGCGACCACGTCCCACACCGTCGGGCCGTATTACCACATCGGCCTGACCTGGCTGAACCGCGAAGACCTGACCACCGCCGCCACCCTCGGCGAACGCGTGGCGATCAGCGGGCAAGTGCTGGACGGCAACGGTGAAGTCGTCAACGACGCTATGTTGGAAGTCTGGCAGGCCAACGCCGCCGGCAAGTACGACCACCCGGAAGACGAGCAGGACAAGGCCGTCGACCCGAACTTCGAAGGCTTCGGCCGCGTACCCGTGGATGGGGAAGGGCGGTTTCGCTTTACCACCATCAAACCGGGCGCAGTGCCAGGGCTCAAGGGCACGACCCAGGCGCCGCACCTGGTGGTGCTGGTGTTTGCGCGGGGCCTGGTGAAGCACTTGCTCACGCGGATTTATTTTGAGGGCGAGCCAATGAATGGGGATGACCCGTTGTTGGCGTGTGTACCTGCTGAGCGGCGTGAGACGTTGATTGCCAAGCAGGATGCAGAGGGTGTGCATCAGTGGAATGTGATTTTGCAGGGGACCGACAAGGAGACGGTGTTCTTCGATTATTGAAGTGGTCTTGAGGGCCTCATCGCAGGCAAGCCAGCTCCCACATCTTGATGTGTGAACACCGTCAAAGGTGGGAGCTGGCTTGCCTGCGACAGGGCCAGTTCGGCCACCCCACCTCTAAAGGTCTTGTTGTGGAACGAGCTTGTTGCAAAGTATGTCTAGGCTATAACCGTTCCCACTGAGTGAAAAATCATGACAACAACCACCAGTCACTACACCGGAGAAGAACGCAGCAAACGGATTTTTGCGATTGTCGGTGCCTCCTCCGGCAACCTCGTCGAATGGTTCGACTTCTACGTCTACGCCTTCTGCGCCATCTACTTTGCCCCGGCCTTCTTCCCTTCGGACAACCCCACGGTGCAACTGGTCAACACCGCTGGTGTGTTTGCTGCCGGCTTCCTGATGCGCCCCATCGGCGGCTGGCTGTTCGGTCGCGTGGCCGACAAACACGGGCGCAAGAACTCGATGATGATCTCGGTGCTGATGATGTGCGCCGGCTCCCTGGTCATCGCGTTTTTGCCCACCTACAACGACATCGGCGTGTGGGCGCCGATCCTGCTGCTGATCGCGCGGCTGTTCCAGGGTTTGTCCGTGGGCGGCGAGTACGGCACCACCGCGACCTACATGAGTGAAGTCGCGCTCAAGGGCCAGCGCGGGTTCTTCGCCTCGTTCCAATACGTGACCCTGATTGGCGGGCAACTGCTGGCGGTGCTGGTGGTGGTGATCCTGCAACAGATCCTCACTGAAGAAGAGCTGCGTGCCTGGGGCTGGCGTATTCCATTCGTGATCGGCGCCGTTGCGGCGGTGATCTCGTTGCTGCTGCGCCGTACGCTCAAGGAAACCACCAGCAAGGAAATGCGCGAAGACAAGGACGCCGGCAGCATTGCCGCGCTGTTTCGCGACCATAAGGCAGCGTTTATCACGGTGCTCGGCTACACCGCTGGCGGCTCGCTGATTTTCTATACCTTCACCACCTACATGCAGAAGTACCTGGTGAACACGGTCGGCATGCACGCCAAGACGTCGAGCTACATCATGACCGGCGCGCTGTTCCTGTATATGTGCATGCAGCCGGTGTTTGGCATGCTCGCGGACAAGATCGGCCGTCGTAATTCGATGCTGTGGTTTGCCGGCCTTGGCACCTTGTTCACCGTGCCGATCCTGCTCACCCTGAAAACCGTCAGCAGCCCGTTCCTGGCCTTTGTGCTGATCACCCTGGCCTTGGCGATCGTCAGCTTCTACACCTCCATCAGCGGCCTGGTGAAGGCGGAAATGTTCCCGCCCCAGGTGCGTGCGTTGGGGGTTGGCCTGGCGTATGCGGTGGCCAATGCGATCTTTGGCGGCTCGGCGGAATTCGTCGCGCTGAGCCTCAAATCCATCGGCATGGAAAACAGCTTTTATTGGTACGTCACAGCGATGATGGCAATCGCTTTTCTGTTCAGCTTGCGCTTGCCGAAACAGGCGGCGTACCTGCACCACGACTTGTAAGGGACGGGTTATGACACTGCGCACGAGCAATCAACTGTTCGACGCTTACTTCACGGCAGGCAGCATGGCCGAAGTGTTCTGCGACAGGGGACGCCTGCAGGGCATGCTGGATTTCGAGGCCGCGTTGGCCCGGGCCGAGGCGCGGGTGGGTTTGATCCCGCAGGCCGCCGTTGCGTCGATTGCCCAGGCTTGCCTGGCCTCACTGTACGACGTCGATGCCCTTGGCGTGGCGATTGCCACGGCGGGCAATTCGGCGATCCCGCTGGTGAAGGCGTTGGGCAAGTTGATCGCCAGTGAAGACGCCGGTGCCGAACGTTATGTACACCTGGGCGCCACCAGCCAGGATGTGATGGACACCGGCCTGGTGCTGCAACTGCGCCAGGCGCTGACGCTGATCGAAACGGACCTGGCGCGCCTGGGCGATATCCTCGCCGCCCAGGCCCAGCGCCATGCCGACGTGCCGCTGGCCGGACGCACCTGGTTGCAGCATGCGACGCCGGTCACGCTGGGGATGAAAATCGCCGGTTGGCTGGGGGCGGTGACCCGTAGTCGTCAACGCCTGGCCGAATTGAAACCGCGTTTGCTGGTGCTGCAGTTTGGCGGCGCCTCCGGCACGCTGGCCGCCCTTGGCGAACAGGCACTGCCGGTGGCGCAGGCCTTGGCCGACGAGTTGCGCTTGAGCCTGCCCGAACAACCCTGGCACACCCAGCGCGATCGCCTGGTGGAGTTTGCCAGCGTGCTTGGCCTGATCGCCGGTAGCCTGGGCAAACTGGGGCGCGACATCAGCCTGTTGATGCAGACCGAAGCGGCCGAGGTGTTCGAGCCCTCTGCGCCGGGCAAAGGTGGCTCGTCCACCATGCCGCACAAACGCAACCCGGTGGGCGCTGCCGTGCTGATCAGCGCCGCCACCCGCGTGCCCGGGCTGGTGGCGACGATGTTCAGCGCCATGCCTCAGGAACACGAGCGCAGCCTGGGCCTGTGGCATGCCGAATGGGAAACCCTGCCGGAGATCTGCCGGCTGGTGTCCGGCGCGCTGCAACAGGCGTTGCTGGTGAGTGAAGGTTTGGAGGTCGATCCTGAGCGCATGACGCAAAACCTCGATCTGACCCAAGGCCTGGTGTTGGCCGAAGCCGTGAGCATCGTGCTCGCCCAGCGCCTGGGCCGTGAGACCGCACACCATCTGCTGGAACACTGCTGCAAACGCGCCGTCGCCGAAGGGCGGCACTTGCGTGCGGTGCTGGCGGACGAACCCCAGGTCACCGCCGAACTGTCAGCGGCCGAACTCGACCGCCTGCTTGATCCCGGCCATTACCTCGGGCTGGCCCGCACGTGGGTCAGCCGTGCCGTCACTGAACATTTTGCTTGAGGAGACCACCGTGGCCTTTGTACAACTCGCCGATGGCGAACTGCATTACCAACTGGACGGCCCCGTGGGTGCGCCGGTCTTGGTGTTGTCCAACTCCCTGGGCACCGACCTGCACATGTGGGACATCCAGATCCCAGCGTTCACTGAGCATTTTCGTGTGCTGCGCTTTGATACCCGTGGTCATGGCAAATCCCTGGTCACGCCAGGGCCCTATAGCATCGAGCAACTGGGCCGCGACGTGATCGCGCTGTTGGATGCGCTGGATATCCAACGCGCGCATTTCTGTGGCTTGTCCATGGGCGGCTTGATTGGCCAGTGGCTGGGCATCCATGCGGGCGAGCGCCTGCATCGCCTGGTGCTGTGCAACACCGCTGCCAGGATCGGCACGCCGCAGATCTGGAACCCGCGTATCGAGATGGTCCTGCGCGACGGCACGGCGGCAATGGTCGCCCTGCGTGATGCGTCGATTGCGCGCTGGTTCACCGCCGACTTTGCGGCGGCCAACCCGCACCAGGCCAAGCAGATCACCGACATGCTGGCCGCCACATCCCCCGAAGGTTATGCCGCCAACTGCGCGGCCGTGCGCGATGCGGATTTTCGCGAGCAACTGGCGTTGATCAAGGCCCCGACCCTGGTGATTGCCGGTACCGACGACGCTGTTACGCCACCAGAGGGCAGCCACTTTATCCAGAACCATGTGCAGGGTGCCGAATACGCCGAGTTCTATGCGGCGCACCTGTCCAATGTCCAGGCCGGCGCAGCGTTCAGCGACCTGGTTGTCGAATTTTTGCTGGCCCACTGAGGAGTTTTTTGTGGACGAGAAACAACGTTACGCCGACGGCCTGCAAGTGCGCCGCGAAGTGCTGGGCGACGCCCATGTCGATCGCAGCCTCAATGCCTTGACCGAGTTCAACAGCGAGTTCCAGGACATGATCACCCGCCACGCCTGGGGTGACATCTGGACCCGCCCGGGCCTGCCTCGGCACACCCGCAGCCTGATCACCATTGCGATGCTGATCGGCATGAACCGCAATGACGAGTTGAAGCTGCACCTGCGTGCCGCCGCCAGCAATGGCGTGAGCCGCGCAGAGATCAAGGAAGTGCTGATGCAGAGCGCGATCTACTGCGGGATACCGGCGGCGAATGCGACGTTCCACCTGGCGGAGTCGGTGTGGGATGAGCTTGGGGTCGAGTCGCGGGGTTGATCTTCAGGCCCGCTGCGCCGTGCCAGCTTCCGTCTGCTTTTCCTCAGGGCCGTGTCACTCTCTGTATCGGGTGCGCAATGCCTCGCCCATTTCTTTACGCAGGGCGTTTTCATTAAAGGGGTCGGGGTTGGTATCGGTGGGCGGGGTTGCTGGATCATTGTCAAAGTCAAACGGGGCGGCATTGGTGGGTAAGCCAACAGCTTGGCGTTCAACATTTGCCTCGCGTTGGGTCGTACCTGGTAGCACTGTGCCATTTCTGCCGTTATAGGCATGCGACATCTCGTGGTACAAGTAGCTGGCGGGATGATTTTTATGCGTGCCGTTATCAACATACGAGCGATTGTATTGCAGCTCTCCATGGGTAAGCGGGTTGCCGCGAATACCGTCTTTTATGACCGCCAGATTTGGGTCTTCTGCTGAATGGGGTTTTTTTCCATCGTTGACTTGCTGATCAAAGTTGGAATTGCGGCCCATGTAGAAGCTGTTATCTTCGGATTGTGCTTCCGTTATCTTCAATGGCGCTCCGACGCGTGATGTGGATGCATCGAACTCTTTAAGCATCTGCTGTCCGGAAGGAGAACTTCTCAACATTTCCAAATCATCCTCGACCCGCTGTTTGAACGCGTCGGATCCTTCAACGGTAATGCCCGTTTTACCGACGTTTTCATAAGTGACAGGTATAAAGCGTGTGTCGTTTTGTTTGCGTATCTGGTCGGTGGGTTTTGCATAAATCAAGTCCTCCTTGTTATTGGAGATCACGCAGTCATTGCCATTGCCCGAATAGAATGTGCTGCGGCCTTTGCCTAGCAATGTATCGTTACCCAAACCACCGTTCATCACCGAGTGCGCGCTGCCTCCGACGAGCAGATCGTTTCCTGCACCACCGTCGATGTAAGTCGGGTTTGCATCAGGCCCTGTGTACCCGAATAGTCGATCATTTCCGTTGTTGCCGTACAAGACGCTTTTGCCGCGCCCACCGTAGATGGTGTCATTGCCGTCGTTGCCTTCGGCATAACCTGTGCCTCGACCCAGGCGAATGGTGTCATTTCCTGCGCCACCGAAGATGCGACTGCGGCCGCCGCCGGCATTTATAACGTCATCCCCATCTCCACCTTCGACAATCACCTCGGACTCAACCTCATCATCGATGGTGACGGTGTCATTGCCGCCCTGCGTTTGAATGACTAGTTTTTGGCCGGAACCGAGTTCATCGCTGGGTTGGATGGAATAAGTCTGCTCGTTTATTTTTGCCGTGAGGGCGCCATTCTTTCCTTTGCCAATATGCACAGTGTCTGCTTGGTCACCCGTTTTTATAACTAGGGCGTCATTCGTCAGTGAGGGGGATAATGCTTTATTGGTAGAGTAACGAACGGTGCGCTCTCTGGTGATTTCTACATCGTTGTCGCGGTGTAAGGGGTTGTATTCGATGCGGGTCGTGCTGAAGGGGCGCTGGTCGGTTGTGAGTGTAGATTTACCTGCATAGTGAGCAGGAATAAGCGGTTTGTTTTGTTCGGCATAAAGTTTGTTTTTTTCTTTTATGTAATTCGGATCAACGTAGGTTTTCTTGTTTCCATCGACCACTATGGTCGTGGCAGGTTTGTTTTCAGGTGTTTGTTCAGACAGTTGTGTGGGGGCTTGATGTTTGACGAGGGATGGATAAGAAATAGTCGGCGCACGTATGACCATTGGCAGTGGTTTCCTTCGCTTATCAGGGACTCATTCAGTTGCTGAGTGGACTGCTGTAAGTGAAAGGTTCCAGTGCCTGTGTAGTCTGTTTCTCTCGCTCAGTGTGAGTCTGCGTCCCACACCCAATTCCACACGCCCGGCAGATGCACCGGTTCGCTCACATCCTTCACCGTGCGGGCCAGCGCGGCGCGTTCGAGCTGGGCCGTGTCGGTGTAGAACGGCTCAGCGGCAGTCCTCACGCCGTTGATCCGTGCGCTGTCCAGCAAGATCTGCAAGTACTCCTGCATATGCCGCGCGGTATAGCGGTTGATGTCATGAAACGTCACCACCACTGGAATCACCCCGTCCACCGTTGGCAACTCGCCTTGGGCGATGCGTTCGCGCACCACCGAGAGCTGTCGGTACAGGTTGGCGCGGCGGCGTGGGCTGGCGTTGAAGCCCCAGATCTTGCCGTCGTTGGCGCTCAAGTCGGTCAGCAGCACGTGCAGGCCATGACGCTGGTAGGCGGCGAAGGTGCGGCGGTCGTAGTTCCAGAACGGTGGGCGCACCAGCAGGGGCGGGCGGCCGGTGATCGAGGCGATGTCGGCGGTGCCCTGGGTGAGGGTGCTTTCCAGTTCGGCGTCGCTGAGCCAGCGATGGTTGGTATGAAACATCGTGGCCGTGTGGAAGGCCAGGACGTGCCCGCCGGCGTACTCGCGCTCCATGGTCTTGCGCCCGCGGGAGCTGCCGCCGGAGCGTGAGGATTCGGTCTGCAGGAAGAACACCGCCTTGATCCCCGGCAACACCGGGTTGTGCGCCAGGTCGTTGATCACCGTACGACTCGGGTTGTTGTAGCCCGAGGCGCTGGGGCCGTCATCGAAGGTCAGCAGGAAGCGGATCGGCGCCAGGCTCTGCAGGCGTTGCTCGGTCTGCGGCGTGAGGGCAATGGGTGCGCCGATGCAGCCGCTGAGGCTCAGGGCCAGGGCTAGCAGGGCGCACGCTAAAGCGAAGGATTTCATGGTGTGCACGGGCTCGAATAAAAAGCCGCTGCTGATTCAGCTCAGCAGCGGCAGGCGCGCACCATACAGCAAGGTCGATGACGGTTTACAGCAGACTGATCGGGTAACTGACGATCAACCGGTTTTCGTCGAACTCGTTGTTGCTGTAGTCGCGGCGCATGCTGGAGTTGCGCAGGCGCACATTGAGGTTTTTGGCCACCCCGCTTTGCACGGTATAGCCCACTTCGGTTTCGCGGCCCCACTCCTTGCCGTCGGTGATGGTGCCGGTGTGCACGTTGCTGCCACTGATGTAGCGGTTCATCAGGGTCAGGCCCGGCACGCCGAGGGCGGCGAAGTTGTAGTCGTGGCGCACTTGCCAGGATTTTTCCTGGGCGTTGTCGTAGCTGGAGTTGTAGCTGTCGTTGGCCAGGGTGCCGCCGCTGGTGCCGTTGACGCGCATCCAGGCATTGTTGCCGGTGAGTTTCTGCAGGCCGACGTAGAAGGTGTTGCCGCCGTATTTGGCCGAGAACAGTCCGGACCAGGTTTTGTTGTCCAGTTCCCCTGCGCGGGCGCTGCCGTCGTCCTTGCCGTAGAAGAAGCCGAGGCTGGCGCCCAGGGTCCAGTCGCCCAGGGGTTGGCTGTGGATCAGGTTGACGTATTGCTGGCGGTAGATGTCCTTGAGCTGGGCGTTCCACAGGCCGACCTGGGTGCGCTTGTCGTTGAACGCATATTCACCGCCCTGGAAGTTGAAACGGTCGGACGTGAAGGCGGTTTTACCGACCATCGACATGTCGTTCATGCTGCTGTCGTCACGCGGGCTGTTGGCGCGGAACTGGCCGCCATACAGGGTCAGGCCGTCGATTTCCTTGGAGGTGATCTGCCCGCCGCGCAAGGTTTGCGGCAGGGAGCGGCCATCGTCTGCGCGCAGGATCGGCAGTACTGGCATCCATTCGCCGACCTTCAGTTCCGTCTTCGAGATCCGCGCCTTGAACGCCACGCCCAGGCGCCCGAATTCATCCGCCGGGCGGCCGTCGTGGTCCAGTGGCAACAACTGGGTGCCGCCGGTGCCGCGTCCGCCATCGAGCTTCAACGAATACATGCCCAGCACATCCACCCCGAAACCCACCGTGCCCTGGGTGAAGCCGGACTTGGCGTCGAGGATGAAACTCTGCGTCCACTCCTGCGCGCCGCCCTGGGTCTTGGTCGGGTTGGTGTAATTGCGGTTGAAGAAGAAATTACGCAGGTTGAGGTTGGCGCTGGCGTCTTCCAGGAAGCCGTGCTCTTGGGCGACGACGGGCAGGGCAAGGCTGGTGACGGCGGCAGCCAGCAACAGCTGGCGAGGGTGGAACGTGCTCATGGCGTTGAACCTATTGTTATTGGAGGTGTGCAGGTGCGGGCCATGGTGCGGGGCGGTGTGCAGGCGGTTCAATCGGGGGGAGGCGGGTTGTGGGCGGTGATCGCACGCAAGTTGCCGGGCAGTGGCGCCCGGCGTTTATGCGCCTAGAGCACGTGCATCAGGCTGGTCCAGGGGATCTCGGGCAAATAACGCTGGCACAGCAGCGTAGCGGGCACCATCACCGCCAGGAATGCCACCTGCAACGGACTCCAGTGGGCCCAGTGCAGGCCGCTGATCCACGGGTAGAGCTGCTCGAAGTTCTCGCTGGGTTGGCCGATGCGCCTGCGGTGAAGCAGGTGGATCAGGATCATTCCCAGGTAACCCAGCATGCCCATCACCCCCAGCAGCAGGCCAAACATCCACAACATGCCCAATTGCGGGATGCCGTGGCGCAATACCAGCCACTGCTGATGCGGGTTGAACCGTTCGGGCAGCAGGCGCTCTGTCAGCCACAGGTCGGGGATGATCAAGCGAGAGGTCAGGGCGGCCCATAGCTGTGTGGAACGGATAGCGATGAACGCTGGAATGAGCGTCAGCAGCACCACCATCACCGCTTCGGTGGTCATCTCCGATTTGGTCTCGGGCGCGACGGCCAGTGCCGCGGCCAGGGCCAAACCGCCCCACACCCTTATCCAGCTGCGATGGGACACTGGGCGTGGCAGGAATTTACGCCAGAAAAACACGTCGGCCTGGGGCAGGCGTTCCAACAACTGCGGGTAACGCCAGTTGAGGGTTTGGGCCAGCTGTTGGCAGGCGTGCCAGTCGTTGTCGCTGAACTGCGCCGTCATCCAGTTTTGCTGGGTCTTGGACATCGGCGTCAGCAGCAGGCGCGCCGCCATGGCATCGGCGGATTTCCAGGTGCGGTCCTCGGCCTTGGCCTGCAAGTGTTCGAAAAAGCTCTCCTGTTCACAGCGCGTGACCAGTTCGCGCCACATCCAGGCCGGTTCCGGGAACACGCCGGCCTGGTCGTCCCAGCCGAACGCCTGGCACACGCGCTCGAACAGCGGCACGCTCCAGGTGGTGTCATGCAGCAGGTGCAGGACGATGCGTTGCCACTGTTGTTGCAGGTCGAACACCCGCAGCCAGGGTTGGCCGGTCATTTGCGTGAGTTGGGTGATGAACTCGCGTTCGGCCTTCTGCTCCAGCAGCTCCTGCAAGGTGCGCCGGTACTCCTGCAACAACTCGCTGCTGAGCGCGTCGTGCTGCCACGGGGTCATGGCCACCTGTTGCCAGGGTGTCAGCCATTCAAGATGCTGCACCGCCCAACGGGTAATCGCGGCGCGCTCGCCTGGGCTTTCGAAGCAGTGGCGCAACAGGCCGGCCTGGAACGCCTCGGTGCAGCCCTGTTGTTGGGCCTGGGCCCAGCGTTCGTCCAGGTTGTGCAGGGTGAGGCCGTTGATCAGCGCCTGGGCCGGGTCGGGGCGGGGCGTTGCAAGCGGGGCAGGAGGGCGGGCGTTGACGTCCATCAGTTCGGCGAGGTCGTTGAGGTTGCCGTAGGCCGATTCGGCCACGGCGGCCGGTGCGGTCTCGGCCTCTTCTTCCCAGTCTGCCCGCCAGCGTGCGTAGGCCAGGGCTTCTTCGTAGGCTTCGCGCAGGCGCTGGAAGCCTTCGGCGTCATCGTCCGGGCGGCAGTTTTTGAGCAGCCGCGCGTAGCTGCGTTTGATGCTGCGTTCGTCGCTCTCTTGCGGCAGTTGCAGTACGGTCCAACAATCCATGTGGGTGTTCCCTTAGCGCCAGAACCCGTTGTCGAGCTGCTCAAGTTGACGGGTCAGTTCGCTGCGGGCCTCGCGGATGCGGCGTTCGTCCTGGGTGTCGAGCACTTGCTGGAACTGCGCGGCCCAATGGCCGAGTTGTTCGCGCAGCTCGCCGAGGTTTTCCTGGTAAAGGCGTTCGAGGCGGGCGCTGAGTACGGTGTTGACCTGCTGGTCGCGCGGGTGGACCTTGAGCAGCGCCAAGGCTTGCAGGCGTTGCTGGATCTCGTCCGGGCTCAACACGCCAGGGTTGTTCTCGATCACCAGCGAGTGCTGCTCGCCGGTCAGCGGGATCTTCACCTGGGCTTCGAGCAGGCCGTTGTTGTCGTAGGTGAAGCGCACGTCCAGGGACACTTCACCGGCTTTGCGCTTGGGCACGGCAATGTCCAGTTGGCCCAGTTCGATGTTGTCTTTGACCAGCCGGCTTTCGCCCTGGTAGATCTTCAGCAGCACCTGGCTCTGGTTGTCGTGCAGGGTCACGACGGTCTTGACCCGGCTCACCGGCACGCTGCTGTTGCGTTCGA
This sequence comes from Pseudomonas sp. GL_117, assembly GCF_057835125.1. Taxonomy (NCBI): domain Bacteria; kingdom Pseudomonadati; phylum Pseudomonadota; class Gammaproteobacteria; order Pseudomonadales; family Pseudomonadaceae; genus Pseudomonas; species Pseudomonas sp. GL_117. The sequence continues at coordinate 1,642,111 of NZ_CM174418.1, forward strand.
TCAGCGGCAGGTAGTGGCCGCTTTCGATATGGCCACCGTATTGGTGCGAGGTTTCGATGCCGAGGGTGTAGGGGCAGACGTCGGTCAGCACCACTTCTTCCAGTGCCGCCGAACGTGCCTTGAGTGCCGCCTGGATCGCAGCGCCGTGGGCGACCACCTGGTCCGGGTCGAGGCTGATGGAGGGGAAGCGCCCGAACAAACCGGCGGCGAGTTTACGCACCAGCGGCATGCGCGTGGTGCCGCCCACCAGCAGGATTTCATCGAGGTCGCCCACGCGGATCCGCGCATCGCGCAGGGCCCGTTCGATCGGCGCCCGCAGGCGTTCGAGCAGCGGCGTGTAGAGCTTGGCGAGCTCCTGCTGGGTGATGGTTTTGACCCATTGGCGGCCGTCGACGCGCAGGGCGAACTCGGCGCTGTCGTCCTGGCCCAGGGCTTTGCGCACGCGCTCGGCTTCGCGGCGCAGGGCGTGCAACACGCTGCTGGTGGGCGGGAAGTCGGCGGCGTTGCGCTGGCTGTCGACGAAGTGTTCGAGCAGCAGGGTGTCGAAGTCTTCGCCGCCGAGGAAGTTGTCGCCGGCGCTGGCGCGCACTTCCATGACCCCGTCGAACAGCTCGATGATCGACACGTCAAAGGTGCCGCCGCCGAGGTCGAAGACCAGGAACGAGGTTTCCTTGTCGCGCTGATGCAGGCCGTAGGCGAGGGCCGCGGCAGTCGGTTCGTTGATCAGTTTGTCGACGTTGAGCCCGGCCAGTTCACCGGCGATGCGCGTGGCTTTGCGCTGGCCGTCGCTGAAATACGCGGGCACGCTGATCACGGCGTCGGTGACGGTGTGGCCGTAGGTGCGTTCGATGTCTTCCTTGAGGCTTTTGAGCACCAGTGCCGAGAGTTCTTCGGGACGGAACGAACGGTCGCCCAGGCGCACTTCGGTGGCGCTGCCCATGTAGCGCTTGAACAGCGAGGTCGTCAGGTGCGGGTGGGTGTGCAGGCGTTCCTTGGCGGCCTGGCCTACCAGGATGCGGCCTTGGTCATCCAGGCCGACCACGCTTGGGGTCAGCAACTCGCCAAGGGCGTTGGGCACCATTTCGGCGGCATCACCGCGCCAGACCGCGGCGAGACTGTTGGTAGTCCCCAGGTCGATTCCTACGATCATTACGACAAGCTCCCTCTGTGGTCTGTAAGAATCTGTGACCAATTTTATCCTGAAAGGTTAAGCGAAATGCAAGGCGGCGGGTTTAGGGGGGGCTGATGGGGTTTGAACAAGCGCCGCTAGACCAATGTGGAAGCTGGCTTGCCTGCGATGCAGGCACCTTGGTGTGTCAGTTGCACCGCGGCGATGCTATCGCAGGCAAGCCAGCTCCCACAAAAGCGAGGCTCCACAAGCCAGCGCCTACATGCGCCACATTCAGGGCATAAAAAAACCGCTTCCGGTGAGGGAAGCGGTTTGTTCACAGCGGTGCGATCAGAACAGCTTCAGCGCCGGTGCTTCTTCTTTCAACGCCTCGTTTTTCGCGGTCTGCGCATTCCAGCCACCGCCGAGGGCCTTGTACAGGTTGACCTCGCTGGTGAGCTGCGCCAGGCGGTCTGTGATCAGCGATTGCTGGGCACTGAACAGTTGGCGCTGGGCGTCGAGGAAGGTCAGGTTGCTGTCGACACCAATGCGGTAGCGACGCTCGGCCAGGCGGTAGTAGTCCTGGTTGGCGGCGACGAAACCACGCTGGGCCTCCAGTTGCTGCTTGTAGGTCTCACGTGCGGCGAGGCCGTCGGAGACTTCCTGGAAGCCGGTCTGGATCGCCTTCTCGTAGGTCGCCACGTTGATCTCTTTCTGGATCTTCGCGTAGTCCAGGCTTGCGCGCAGGCTGCCAGCGTTGAAGATCGGGATGTTGATCTGCGGGGCGAACGACCAGGTGCCCGAGCCGCCCTTGAACAGGCCGCCCAAGTCCGGGCTCAGGGTGCCGGCGTTGGCCGTCAGGCTGATGCTCGGGAAGAACGCCGCACGGGCCGCGCCGATGTTGGCGTTGGCAGCCTTGAGGTTGTACTCGGCTTGCAGGATGTCGGGACGCCGTTGCAGCAGGTCCGACGGCAAGCCAGCCGGTACGTCGCTGAGCAGGTCATCCGACAGCGGCTTGCTGACCAGATTCGCCGGCAGGCCCGTGCCCAGCAGCAGGGTCAGGCTGTTTTCGTCCTGGGCCACCTGGCGGGTGTAACGCGCCAGGGCAACCCGGGCGTTTTCCACCGAGGTGCGCGCCTGGCTGAGGTCGAGGGCCGAGGCCACACCGACTTCGTTGCTGCGCGAGGTCAGCTTGAAGCTCTGCTCGTAGGCACCGAGGGTGTCCTGGGTCAGCTTGAGCAGCTCTTTATCGGCCTGCCAGGTCACGTAGGCCGTGGCCACGTTGGCGACCAGGCTGATCTGCGTGCTGCGGCGGGCTTCTTCGGTGGCGAAGTACTTCTGCAGGGCTTCTTCGCTCAGGCTGCGCACACGGCCGAACAGGTCCAGCTCGTAGGCGCTGATCCCGAGGGTGGCCGAGTACGAGCTGTTGATGCTCGACTCGCCGGTTTGCGAGGCACGTGCCGGTACGCGCTGGCGGCTGCCGCTGCCCGTGGCCGAGACGGCCGGGAACAGGTCGGCACGCTGGATGCGGTACTGCGCGGCGTAGGCGTCGATGTTCAGGGCCGCGACACGCAGGTCGCGGTTGTTCTCCAGGGCAACCTGGATCAGCTGTTGCAGGGCAGGGTCATGGAAAAACTGCTTCCAGCCCTGTTCGGCAGCGGCCTGGCTCGGCGCCTGGGCCGACGAATACGCCGGCCCCTGCGGGAACTGTGCGGCTACCGGCGCTTCGGGGCGCTGATAGTCAGGTATCAGCGAGCAGCCACTGAGCACGAATGCCGTGACAGCTAAGGAAAGGAGCGACTTGCTCATTGGCCAGCCTCTTTATGGATGTCAGTAGGTTCAGTCTTTTTACGCTCGCCCGCGGCGGACACGGTTGCGAAGAACAGCGGTACCCAGAAGATCGCCAGGACAGTCGCGGTGATCATGCCGCCGATCACGCCTGTACCAATCGCGTGCTGGCTGCCCGAGCCGGCGCCCGAGGAGATCGCCAGCGGCAATACGCCAAGGATGAACGCCATGGAGGTCATGATGATCGGCCGCAGACGCATGCGGGACGCCTCGATGGCAGCCTCGACAATGCCTTTGCCCTGCTCGTGCAACTCTTTGGCGAACTCGACGATCAGGATGGCGTTTTTCGCCGCCAGGCCCACCGTCACCAACAAGCCCACCTGGAAGAACACGTCGTTGGACAAGCCGCGCATGCTCGTGGCGATCAACGCACCGACCACACCCAGCGGTACGACCAGCACTACCGCAATCGGGATCGACCAGCTTTCGTACAGTGCCGCGAGGCAGAGGAAGACCACCAGCAGCGACAGTGCATACAGCGCCGGCGCCTGGGAGCCGGACAGACGTTCTTCGTACGACAGACCGGTCCACGCGTAGCCGACACCCGCCGGCAATTGCTTGGCGATGCGCTCGACTTCAGCCATGGCATCGCCGGTGCTGTAGCCCGGTGCCGGGGTCCCGAGGATTTCCATCGCCGCTACACCGTTGTAGCGCGAGAGTTTCGGCGAACCGTAGATCCACTTGCCCGAGGAAATGGCCGACATCGGCACCATCTTCCCGGAGTCACTGCGCACGAACCATTTGTCCAGGTCTTCAGGCGACATCCGGCCAGCGGCCTCGCCCTGCACGTACACCTTCTTCACCCGACCACGGTCGATGAAGTCGTTGACGTAGCTGCCACCCAGGGCAATCGCCAGGGTCTGGTTGATGCTCGACAGCGTGATGCCCTGGGCACTGGCCTTCTCGTCGTCAACGGTCAGCTCGTACTGCGGCTCATCGTTCACACCGTTGGGACGTACGCCAGCAAGGATCTTGCTCTGCGCTGCCATGCCTAGGAACTGGTTGCGCGCTTCCATCAGTTTTTCGTGGCCGACGCCGCCCTGGTCTTGCAGGAACACATCGAAACCGGTGGCGTTACCCAATTCGAGTACCGAAGGCGGCACGATGGCGAACACCATGGCGTCCTTGAAGGCGCCGAAGAAGTAACCCTGGGCACGCTTGGCCACTTCGAACACGGACGTCGAAGCATCACGCTCATCCCATGGCTTGAGCATCACGAACGCGAGGCCCGAGCTCTGGCCACGGCCGGCGAAGTTGAAGCCGTTTACGGTAAATACCGATTTGACGGCTTTGCCTTCGCCTGGCTCGCCTTCCTTGTCGTGCAGCAGGAAGGCGCGCATGTCGTCGATGACTTTCTGCGTGCGTTCAGCCGACGAGCCGACCGGGGTCTGCACCTGGGCGAAAATCACGCCCTGGTCTTCTTCCGGGAGGAACGCGCTTGGAATGCGGGTGAACAACCAGACCATGCCGAGGACGATGACCAGGTACACAAAAAACGCCGGGAATTTGTGCTTGATCATGTTGCCCACGCCGCGCTCGTAGCTCAGTACGCCACGGTCGAAGGTGCGGTTGAACCAGCCGAAGAAACCACGCTTGGGTTGGCCGTGCTTTTCCGGGTCGATCGGCTTGAGCATGGTGGCGCACAAGGCCGGGGTGAAGATCAGGGCAACCAGTACCGACAACGCCATCGCCGAAACGATAGTGATGGAGAACTGTTTGTAGATCACACCTGTGGAGCCGCCGAAGAACGCCATCGGCAGCAGTACCGCCGAGAGTACCAGGGCAATACCCACCAGGGCGCCCTGGATCTGGCCCATGGACTTGACCGTCGCTTCTTTGGGCGACAAGTGTTCCTCAGCCATCACCCGCTCGACGTTCTCCACCACGACGATGGCGTCGTCCACCAGCAAGCCGATGGCCAGGATCATGCCGAACATGGTCAGGGTGTTGATGGTGAAGCCGAACGCCGCGAGGATGCCGAACGTACCCAGCAATACCACCGGTACGGTCATGGTGGTGATGATGGTGGCGCGGAAGTTCTGCAGGAACAGGAACATCACCAGGAACACCAGCACGATCGCTTCGACCAGGGTGTGAACGACACCGGAGATCGATTCGGTCACAACCGGGGTGGTGTCATACGGCACCACCGCCTTCATGCCTGGCGGGAAGAACGGTTCCAGGGACGCAACCGTGGCGCGGATGGCCTTGGCGGTGTCCAGGGCGTTGGCACCCGAGGCGAGCTTGATCGCCATACCGGACGCCGGCTTGCCGTTGAACTGTGCACTGATGCTGTAGTTCTGGCCGCCCAGTTCGATACGCGCAACGTCGCGCAGGCGAACCTGCGAGCCATCGGCATTGACCTTCATCAGGATCTTGCCGAACTCTTCGGCGGTTTGCAGGCGGGTCTTGCCGATGATGGTTGCGTTCAGCTGGGTGCCGGGCAGGGCAGGCAGGCCGCCCAGTTGGCCGGTGGCCACCTGTACGTTCTGCGCGGCGATGGCGCTGCTGACGTCTACCGGGGTCAGCTGGTAGTTGTTCAGCTTGGCCGGGTCGAGCCAGATACGCATGGCGTACTGCGAACCGAAGACCTGGAAGTCACCGACACCCGCCGTCCGGGAAATCGGGTCCTGGATGTTGGACACGATGTAGTTGGACAGGTCGTCCTTGGTCATGCTGCCGTCTTCCGACACCAGACCGATCACCATCAGGAAGTTCTTCACCGACTTGGTCACGCGGATACCCTGCTGCTGCACTTCTTGCGGCAGCAGTGGGGTCGCCAGGTTCAGCTTGTTCTGCACCTGAACCTGGGCGATGTCCGGGTTGGTACCCTGGTTGAACGTCGCGGTGATGGTCATGCTGCCGTCGGAGTTACTGTCCGAGGCGACATAACGCAGGTTGTCGATACCGTTGAGCTGTTGCTCGATGACCTGCACCACGGTGTCCTGCACGGTTTGTGCGGACGCGCCTGGGTAGGTCACCTGGATGTCGATGGCGGTTGGCGCGATGGCCGGGTATTGGTTGATGGGCAACTTCAGGATCGACAGTGCCCCGACCAGCATGATCACCAGGGCAATTACCCAGGCGAAAATGGGACGGTCGATAAAAAATTTCGACATGGGTTACTCCCCCTGGCCAGCAGCGGCGGCAGGAGCGGGAGCAGAACCGGCAGGCTTGGCGTTGTCGGCGTCCTTGACCTTGACTTCGATGCCCGGCTTGATGAATTGCAGGCCTTCGGTGATCACGCGGTCACCGGCGTCGAGGCCTTTTTCCACCAGCCAGTAGGCGCCGGATGTGCGGTTGGCAACCAGGGTGCGTTGCTCGACCTTGTTGTCCTTGTTCACCACCAATGCCGTCGGGATGCCCTTGATGTCGCGGGTCACGCCTTGCTGTGGCGCCAGGATGGCCTTGCTGTTCACACCGGCTTGCAGCTGGGCATGAACGAACATGCCGGGCAGCAGGGTGTGGTCAGGGTTGGGGAACACGGCGCGCAGGGTTACCGAACCGGTGGTCTGGTCAACCGACACTTCGGAGAATTCCAGCTTGCCGTCCTGGCCGTACGCGCTACCGTCTTCCAGGGTCAGCTTGACCTTGGCGGCATTGGCACCGGCTTTTTCCAGTTGGCCGCTTTCCAGGTCGCGGCGCAGTTTCAGCATTTCAGCCGAGGACTGGGTGACGTCGACGTAGATCGGGTCCAGTTGCTGGATCACCGCCATGGCATCGGTCTGGCCATTGCTGACCAGCGCGCCTTCGGTCACCGAAGAACGGCCGATACGCCCGGAGATCGGCGCGAACACTTTGGTGTAGCGCACGTTGATCTGGGCGGTTTGCACGTTGGCTTCCGCGGTCATGCGGTTGGCGACGGCGGTGTCGTATTCCTGGCGGCTGACGGCCTGCTCATCGACCAACTGCTTGTAGCGATCGGAGATGGACTTGGTCTGGGTCAGGCTGGCCTGCGCGCTTTTCAGGGTGGCGTCATACACCGACGGGTCGATCTGGTAGAGCTGTTGCCCTTCCTTCACGTCGCCGCCTTCCTTGAACAGGCGCTTGAGAATGATGCCGTTGACCTGTGGGCGAACTTCCGCAATGCGGTAGGCGGTGGTGCGGCCTGGCAGCTCGGACGTCAGGGTATAGGCTTGCGGTTGAATGGTGACCACGCCGACCTGAGGGGTTTGGGCGGGCGGAGCCGCTTCTTCCTTTTTACATCCGCTGAGCAGCGATGCCAGGGCGACGGCAGTGACCAGAGCGGTAACAGCTGGCTTAAGTTGCATGAAGATCCTCGGGTCAGGCGCGCAGGATGCGCACAAGAAATGTGGAAGGGTGAAAAACAAGCTGTGAGTAGATAAGTAGCTTGCTACGCAATATACTTACGTTCACGGTTGTTTGTAAACTCTTGACAGGCTTCGCGGAATGTTGACAAAGCAGTGCCCAAAGCCTCGATTTCATTACGTTCGGCACCCACGATGGTGCCGTCCCACAAATATTCAGATGATCGTCAACGGCTATTAATTCTGCGTTAACGATAGTCTCAAGTGTCCTGATTGAGGTTTTACTGCCATGGTTCGTCGCACCAAAGAGGAAGCTCAGGAAACGCGCAGCCAGATTCTCCAAGCCGCCGAGCAGGCCTTTTATGAGCGCGGTGTGGCACGCACCACCCTGGCGGATATCGCTGCGCTGGCCGGCGTGACGCGGGGGGCCATCTATTGGCATTTCAGTAACAAATCCGATTTGCTCCAGGCGTTGCTCGACACCCTGCACGAACCCCTGGACGAACTGGCCCGGGCCAGTGAAAGCGAGGATGAACTCGACCCGCTGGGCTGCATGCGCAAGCTGTTGATTCACTTGTACCATCAGGTGGCCCTTGACCCGAAAACCCGGCGCATCAATGAGATCTTGTTCCATAAGTGCGAATTCACCGATGAAATGTGCGACATGCGCCGTCAACGCCAGACTCACAGCCTGGAGTGCAATCTGCGTATCGGCTTGACCCTGCGCAATGCAGTGCATCGTGGTCAACTGCCGGAAAACCTCGACACCACCCGTGGTGCAGTGTGCATTCATGCCTATATCAACGGGCTGATCGGCCAATGGTTGCTGGTCCCCGACAGCTTCCAACTGCATCAGGACGCTGAGCGCTGGGTTGATATAGGGCTCGACATGCTGCGCTTGAGCCCGAACCTGCGCAATTGAGACAAAATGCGTAATTGCATCCGGTTGTGTCAACAGTAAAGCCTAAGGATGGTCAATCGTCCTTGTGCCGTATTTGTGGGGTGACTTTATATACGCGCTGGCCGGGGGTTGATAGGTAGCCGGCTAAGTATTTTGTAGGGATTTTGTTGCAGGGGTGTGAAGGAATGTTTCCTGGCCCCCATGAAAAAGCCCCGGTTCCTGCGAACCGGGGCTTTTTCGTTTCAGCTTGTTACATCACAGCGCGAGGGTCGGGTAGTCGATGTAGCCGACCGGGCCTTTGCCATAGAAGGTTTGCGGATTCGCTTCGTTCAGCGGCGCATCAGCCTTCAAGCGCGCCGGCAGGTCCGGGTTGGCAATGAACGGCACACCAAAGGCCACCGCATCCGCCTTGCCCGAGGCCAGCCAGGCGTTGGCGCTGTCCTTGGTGAAGCGTTCGTTGGCGATATAGGTGCCGCCGAACGCTTTCTTCAGTTGTGGGCCGAGGCTGTCCGCGCCTTCTTTTTCACGGGAGCAGATGAACGCAATGCCACGCTTGCCCAGTTCGCTGGCGACGTAGGTGAAGGTCTCTGCCAGATTGTCGTCACCCATGTCGTGGGAATCGGCACGTGGTGCCAAATGCACACCCACACGTCCTGCGCCCCAGACCTCGATGGCGGCGTCGGTCACTTCCAGCAGCAGGCGTGCACGGTTTTCCAGGGAGCCGCCGTAGTTATCGGTGCGCTGGTTGGTGCTGCTTTGCAGGAACTGGTCGAGCAGATAGCCGTTGGCACCATGGATTTCCACGCCGTCAAAGCCAGCGGCCTTGGCGTTCTCGGCGCCGGTACGGTAGGCGTCGACGATGTCGGCGATTTCCGCGGTTTCCAGGGCACGTGGGGTCGGGTAGTCGGCCAGTGGGCGCACCAGGCTGACGTGGCCTTTAGGCTGGATTGCGCTCGGGGCCACCGGGGTTTCGCCGTTCAGGTACGACGGGTGGGAGATGCGCCCCACATGCCACAGTTGCAGGAAGATCTTGCCGCCCGCGGCGTGCACGGCCTTGGTGACGTTGGCCCAGCCACGTACCTGGTCGTTGGACCAGATGCCCGGGGTGTCCGGGTAACCCACGCCCAGCGGCGTCACGGAGGTGGCTTCGCTGAGGATCAGCCCGGCGGAAGCACGTTGCACGTAGTACTCGGCCATCAGCGCGTTGGGCACGCGACCTTCATCGGCACGGCAGCGGGTCAGCGGCGCCATGATGATGCGGTTGGACAGTTCCAGGTCGCCCAGTTTGATCGGATCGAAAATAGTCGTCATGGGAAAACACCTTCTCTTTGAAGTTGATCAGTTGGTCACAGGGGCCAGGTCGGCATCGCCGTTCTGACGGAAAGTAATCAGGGTCACCAGCAGCGCGAGGATCGCCAGGGCACCGGCGGCCAATGGCACGCTGGTGAGGCCGAAACCGTGGGCGATCACGCTGCCGCCGACCCAGGCGCCAAGGGCGTTGCCGATGTTGAAGGCACCGATGTTCAAGGTGGACACCAGGTTCGGCGCGGCTTTGCCGAAGGTCACAACGTTGATCTGCAACGCAGGCACGGCGGCGAACGCGGCGGTGGCCCACAGGAACAAGGTGATTTCCGTCGGGATCACGGCGATGCTGGTCCAGCTCAGCGCGGTGGACACCACCGCCATGCTGATGAACACGCCGATCAGGGTTGCGGCCAGGCGTTTGTCCGCCAGCTTGCCGCCGACGATGTTGCCCAGGGTCAGGCCCAGGCCGATCAACAGCAGGGTCCAGGTCACGCCTTGGGGCGAGATGCCGGTGACGTCGCCCAACAGCGGCGCGACGTAGGTGAAGAGGGTGAACATCGACGCGGAGAACAGCGCAGTCATGGTCAGCGACAACCAGATACCAGCACCTTTAAGGGCCGCCAGTTCGGCACGCATGTCGAGTTTTTCTTCGTCACGCTTGGCCGGCAGGAAGCGGATCAGGCCGATCAGCGCGACCACACCAATCACGGTCACCGCCCAGAACGTCGAGCGCCAGCCGGCGGCCTGGCCCAACGCCGTACCCAACGGTACGCCCAGCACGTTGGCCAGGGTCAAGCCGGTGAACATCAATGCCACGGCCGATGCGCGCTTGTTGGCTGGCACCAGGTTGGCGGCGACCACCGAACCGATCCCGAAGAACGCGCCGTGGCACAGCGCGGTGACCACACGGGCAAACATCAGCACGTTGTAGTCGCTTGCCAGGGCGCAGAGCAGGTTGCCGACAATAAAGATGCCCATCAACGCTACCAGGGCGGCCTTGCGCGGCAGCTTGGCGGTGGCCAGTGCCATGAACGGCGCGCCAATGGCCACGCCCAGGGCGTAGCCGGTGACCAGCCAACCGGCGCCGGGGATCGACACACCGAGGTCCGCCGCCACATCGGGCAACAGGCCCATGATGACGAACTCGGTGGTGCCGATGGCGAAGGCGCTCAGGGCCAGTATGAGTAGCGAGAGGGGCATTGGGGTTCCTTTACAGCGGTGCGCTGAGTTCTGTAGTGAGCGCATCGAGGAACGCCTGGATGGTGTCCTCGTTGCGTTTGAAAAAGTGCCACTGCCCGGCCTTCTGGCTGCTGATCAAACCTGCGCGCTGCAAGGTCGCCAGGTGGGCCGACACGGTCGACTGGGACAAGCCGCAGCGTTGGTCGATCTGCCCGGCGCAGATGCCGTATTCGTGGTTGTGCAGTTGCTCGGGGAATTGCACTTTCGGGTCTTTCAGCCAGTTGAGGATGTCTCGCCGTACTGGGTGCGCCAGGGCTTTTATTATTTCGTCGAGGTCGATGGACATGGCAGGTGCTCGGTGTCTTGAAGCGTTATATCGCGATGAGGCGAACCTTAAATCGTTATATCCCGATATACCAATATGATTTTGCTCTGAGAACAGACCAAATCGATATATCGGGTTATAACGATACGTTGGCGGCAGTGCTAAACTGCGCGCCATGAATTATCTCGCACATCTGCACCTGGGCGGCCAACTTCCTGCGCAACTGCTGGGCAGCCTCTATGGCGACTTCGTCAAAGGCCGCCTGCAAGGCCAGTTCAGCCCGTCAATCGAGGCGGCGATCCAGCTGCATCGTTCCATCGACCGCTTTACCGACAGTCATCCATTGGTGGGGCAGGCGTTGTCGCGCTTCAGCCTGACCCGCCGGCGTTATGCCGGGATCGTCCTCGACGTATTTTTCGACCACTGCCTGGCGCGGGATTGGGCGCTGTATGCCGACCAGCCGCTGGAGCGCTTCACCTCGCAGGTGTACCGCGTGCTGGCGGCCGAGCCACAACTGCCGGGGCGGCTGGCGCAGATTGCGCCGTATATGGCGGCCGATGACTGGTTGGGTTCGTATCGTGAGTTTGCAGTGATGGAGCAGGTGCTGCGGGGGATTTCGCGGCGGTTGACGCAGCCTGAGGAACTCGGACATGCCATGCAGGAATTGCGGGTGTTGTATGAACCGCTGAGTGACGACTTCCGAGTGTTCTATCCACAGCTACAGGCTTTTGCACAAGCCCAACTGAACACTGAGATCTAAATGTGGGAGCTGGCTTGCCTGCGATGGCGGTCTGCCAGTTGATACATGTGTAGCTGACCCACCGCTATCGCAGGCAAGCCAGCTCTCACATTTTGAACTGTGTTCATGCTGCAAATGCAGGTCGAGCCTCTACCTCTTCCGCCTCTGGCACCGGCCCGAACAGCGCCTTCTGCACCGCCTGCTGCGCCTGATACGCCAGCGCCGCACGCTCCTGCCCGGCGCACGCAATCGGCTTGAGCAGATGAATTTCCACATCGCCCTGATCATTGGCAAACAAGCGCATCAGGTGCGAGAGCAAATCATCATCGCCAATGAACGGCGCCAATGCGTCCACCTGACCCTCGCGCAGATAGCGGATCGCTACAGGTTGTAGCGCCACATCCGCATCAATCGCACTGGCCAGCAAGCGCCCGTGAAAGGTGCGCAGGCTGCGCCCGTCGGTGGTGGTGCCTTCGGGGAACATCAACAGCGGGTGCTGTTGCTCCAGATGGCGGGTCATCTGCTTGCGAATCAACTGGCTGTCGCCCGAACCACGGCGAATGAACAAGCTGCCGGCCTTCGCCGCCAACCAACCGGCCACCGGCCAGGTGCGCACTTCGGCCTTGGACAGGAACGACATCGGGGCCACGGCGCCCAGCAATGGAATGTCGGTCCACGACACGTGATTGCTCACCCACAGCATCGGCTGGGTCGGCAGCTCACCGTGTACCGTTACGCGAAAGGGCAGGGCGTTGGTCAGCCGCGCCATGAAAAACCGCGACCAACGCTGGCGCCGCAGCATCGAATTGGCGATACCCAAGCGCTCGAACAGGCCAAACACACTGGCCATGCTCAAGCCCAGCGCCACCACCACCAGCACGCGGGCAATGCGCCCGTACACCCGCAGGCGGCTCATCACATGGCCGCCTTGAAGTGGCGGGCGTAGCGCGGGCACAAGTTATCGCGCTTGAGCAGGATGAACACGTCGGCCACCTGGAAGTCCTCGTCCCAGCACGGCTCGCCGCAGATCTTCGCACCCAGGCGCATGTAGGCCTTGAGCAGCGGTGGCATCTCCGCGATGACGTTGGACGGCAGGTCCAGCGCCGGCAATGGTTTTTTCGGTTCGGCACGCAGGTGTTCGTTGCACAGGTAGCGTTCGCGCAGGCGCTGCATGATCGCGTGGGCCTGGATGCCGCCGTCGTGCATCGGGATGCTCGCGCAGCCCATCAGGTAGCTGTAGCCGCCCTGGTTCAGCACTTCGGCCAACTCGCCCCACAATACGGCGATGGTGCCGCCGTTGCGGTAGGCCGGGTCGACGCAGGTGCGGCCGATTTCCAGGATCGGGCCTTGCAGGTGGAGCAAGCCATGCAAGCTGAATTCTTCTTCGCTGTAGAACCGACCCAAGGTGCTGGCGGCCGCGTGGTCGAGCAAGCGGGTGGTGGCGACCAAACGACCGCTGTTCAAGTCCCGCACGCCGATGTGGCTGCAGTGAACATCATAGTCATCCATGTCCAGACCCAGTTCCGCGCCTTTCAGCTTGGCGTTGAATTCGCCGCTGAACACGTTGAACCGCAAGGCCTGGGCTTCCTGCAATGCCTGCGCGCCAACCAGGCGTTCGGCTTGCAGACGGCGTTCATTGCCGGTGTCGCTGATGCGGGCGATCTGAGTCATGGCGAGTCTCCGAGTGCCGGCCACGATTTCGGCCGGTCGACTTTGTTGTCCAAACTCAGGCTATGGAGGCCCGGTGTCATCTCCATGAAGTTATGGTGACGCTTGGATGACAGGCTGCCCTGTCGCGAATCTGTCATTGCCCTGCGCTAGCCTCGCGGGCTTGAATGCCCCCCTTGAGTCCGCGTCCATGGTCAGAGGCCTGTTGTGTGTTGCCCTGCTGTCAGTCACCGTTACCGCCCACGCCGAAACCTGGCCTGCCAAGGAGTGGGCCAGGGGCTCGCAAATCGAAGGCCCCGCGCTCGATGCCTTGAACGCCTACGCATTTCCCCCGCGCGACGACGCCACCCGCCAAGGCATTCGCACCGATGCGCTGCTGGTGGTCCGTGATGGCGTGGTCATCTACGAACGCTACGCCGCGCCGACCACGGCCAGCACTGCGCACCTCACTTGGTCTGTGAGTAAAAGCCTGATGGCGACGGTGTTGGGCGTGGCCTACGGTGAAAACCGCTTCAAACTGACCGACCCGGCTGCGCGGTTTTATCCGCCGATGAAGCAGCACCCCACGGTGACGATGGCCGACCTGTTGCACTGGGCCTCGGGTCTGGACTGGCAGGAGGACTACGAATACGCCCCGCTGAAATCCTCGGTGGTGGCGATGCTCTACACCCGTGGCCATCGCGATATGGCTGAGTTCGCCGCCGACACCGACGCCGCCCACGCGCCGGGCCAGGTGTTCCGTTATTCCAGCGGCGACAGCAACATCCTGTCCGCCGCCCTCAAGGGCATGCTTGGCCACAAGGCTTACATGAGTTACCCGTGGGATGCGCTGTTCAAGCCGCTGGGCATTCACAACGCGACCTGGGAAACCGATGCCGATGAAACCTTTGTCGCCTCGTCCTACGCCTACCTCACTGCCCGCGACCTCGCGCGTGTCGGCCTGTTGATGGCGCGGGACGGTCGCTGGGGCGAGCAGCAGTTGCTGCCCAAGGAATGGATTGCCTTCAATCGCCAGGCGTTTGCCCACTACCAGGCCGGCCAGGATGAAGCCGTGCCGGGCGGGCACTGGTGGCTCAATCAAGGCGCCCAAAGGCCGTGGCCGGATGCGCCCGCCGATACCTTCGCCGCCCTGGGCCATTGGGGACAGGCGTTGTATGTGATGCCCGACGAACACTTGGTGATCGTGCGCTACGGCGATGATCGCGACGGCAGTTACCGCCACAACGAACTGCTCAAGCGCGTGCTCGCGGCGGTGCAGCCATGATCCGTGGTCGGCCGTTTACAAGCCTGTTGCTGCTGTTGTTGCTCGTGTTGCTGGGGTGGATCTGGCACGAGCGCGTCAACCTGCAAGCCTTTCCCGACATCATCGCGGCCTACACGGCGAAGGAGTATTGCTCGTGCCGGTATGTGGCGAACCATCCGGCGGAGTATTGCCGCGGGTATGTAAAGCAGTACGTGCCGGTCAGCGCATTCACCGACAACCCGGAACGCAGCGAAGTCACCGCCAGCGGGCTGGGCCGCACCCACAGCGCGCGCTGGCTCGGCGACCGCCTTGGCTGCCGCCTCAATCCCTGATACGCCTCATATCCCTTGTGGGAGCGGGCTTGCCCGCGAATGCGGTGGATCAGCCAGCAAGTCTGTATCTGACACACCGCCTTCGCGGGCAAGCCCGCTCCCACACAAGCCCGCTCCCACACAAGCGCCACTCCACACAAACCCGTGCCCAGATTGGATTTGCGCCGCTTGTGACATTGCGCTTAAGGTTCGTGCAGGTTTTTCTCCCTACGAGTCTTTAATGCTGATCAAACCCCTGGCCTTCGCTCTGTTGGCCGCCGCTGCCGTGCCTGCCCATGCCGACTGGTATCTGGATAACGAATCCTCACGCCTGTCCTTCGTCACAAGCAAAAACGCCGACATCGCCGAAGTGCAGCGCTTTCTGGTGCTGCATGGCAAAGTCGACGGCAACGGGGCGGCGCAGGTCGAAGTGGAGCTGGAGTCGATCAACAGCGGCATTCCGTTGCGCGATGAGCGTATGCGCAATGACCTGTTCGAAATCAAGACCTTTCCCGACGCGCTGATCAACGCGCAGATCAACCTGCAACCCATCAATGACCTGGCCCCCGGCGCGCAATTGGAACTGCGCTTGCCGCTGCGCGTCACCCTGCATGGCAAGACCCAGACCTACAACGCCGAACTGCTCGCCACGCGCCTGGATGACCGGCGCTTCCAGGTCGTGACCCTGGAGCCGGTGGTGATGCATGCCGAGGACTTCGATTTGATGCCCGGTGTGGCAGCGTTGCGTAAGGCGGCCGGTTTGGCGTCGATCAGCTTGTCGGTGCCGGTGGGTGCGGTGCTGATCTTTACGGCGCGCTGACCGTGGGCGGCGCAGTGTTCCCGTGGCGCGGCGCCAACCGCTTCGAGTTGTTGATCGACGGGCCGAATTTCTTCCCGCAGATGCTGGTGGAGATTGCCCGTGCCGAGCGGCAGGTTGAACTGGAGTTGTACCTGGTGGAAGCCGGCGCCTGTGCCGAGGCCATGGTGCAGGCGTTGGTGCTTGCCGCTGAACGGGGTGTGCGGGTGCGCTGCCTGTTTGATGACTACGGCAGCCTGGCGTTTACCCTCGGGCTGCGCAAACGCCTGACCGATGCCGGTGTGGAACTGCGTTTCTACAATCGCCTGAGCTGGCGGCGCTGGATGCGCAACCTGTACCGCGACCACCGCAAACTGCTGCTGGTGGACCAGGGCTGCGCCTTCGTCGGCGGCACCGGTGTTACCGATGAATTCTGGAACCCGGGCCACGACACGGCCGACTGGCACGAAGTGATGGTGCAGATCAGCGGCCCGCTGGTGCAGGACTGGCAGGCGCTGTTCGACCGCCAATGGCACGCCAACGCCGCCCGCCGCGAATGGAAACCCGCGACCCGTTTCGGCTTGCCGCGCTTACCCAGAACGCCCGCCACCGGGCCGGGGCTGGGACGTGTTGCATACGCCGACGCCCGCCAGCATCGGGATATTCTGCAATCGCTGATCCGCGCCTTGAACGGCGGCCAGCAACGTATCTGGCTGGCGACCCCGTACTTCCTGCCGACCTGGGGCGTGCGCCGCGCATTGCGCCGGGCGGCAGGGCGCGGGGTGGATGTGCGCTTGCTGCTGACCGGCCCGCGCACCGACCATCCGTCCGTGCGCTATGCCGGGCACCGGTATTACCCGCGCCTGCTGCGCTCGGGGGTGCAGATCTTTGAATACCAGCCATGCTTTTTGCACTTGAAGATGGTGCTGGTGGACGATTGGGTCAGTGTCGGCTCGTGCAACTTCGATCACTGGAACCTGCGCTTCAACCTAGATGCCAACCTGGAAGCGTTGGACCCAGAGTTGACGCAAGCGGTGGCGGGCAGTTTCGAGCGGGATTTTGCCCAGAGCCTGGCGGTCAGCCTGGAGGCGTGGAAGTCGCGGCCGTTGTGGCGGCGAGTGAAGCAGCGGGTGTGGGGGTGGATTGATCGGTTGGTGGTCAACGTGCTCAACCGACGCGGTTAACCAGACCAACTCGATCTGAATGTGGGAGCTGGCTCATGTGGGAGCCGGGCTTGCCCGCGATGCAGGAACCTTGGTGTATCAGTCATACCGAGGTGATGCGATCGCAGGCAAGCCAGCTCCCACATGAGCCAGCTCCTACACTGACTGCATTTACAGCTTTGGATCAGAGCAGCTCAAAGGTCTGCTGCTGCACATCCTGGGAATCCAACCCGATCTGCACATTGAACTCACCCGGTTCCGCCGCGAACTTGAGCTGGGTGTTGTAGAACTTCAAGTCGTCCTCGGTGATGCTGAAGTGCAGCGTGCGTTCTTCGCCAGCCTTGAGCAGCACCTTCTGGAAGTTCTTCAGCTCCTTGATCGGGCGGATCATCGAACCGGCCACGTCCTGGATATACAGCTGCACCACGGTTTCGCCGTCGACCTTGCCGGTGTTTTTCAGCGTGATGCTGGCATCAAGCTTGCCGGTCTTGTTCAAGGTGGTGGACGACAACGCCATGTCCGACAGGCTGAACGTGGTGTAGCTCAGGCCATACCCAAACGGGAACAAGGGCCCGGTGGTGTCATCGAAGTACTGCGAGGTGTAGTTGCCCGGCTTGCCCGGCGTGAACGGCCGGCCGATGGTCAGGTGGTTGTAGTAGGTCGGAATCTGCCCCACCGAACGTGGGAACGTAATCGGCAGCTTGCCCGATGGGTTGTAGTCACCAAACAGCACGTCGGCGATGGCGTTGCCACCCTCGGTGCCGGCGAACCAGGTTTCCAGGATCGCGTCGGCCTGCTGGTTCTCTTCGAGAATCGACAACGGGCGGCCGTTCATCAGCACCAGCACCAGCGGCTTGCCGGTGGCTTTCAGCGCCTTGATCAGGTCGCGCTGGCTCTGCGGGATGTTCAGGTCGGTGCGGCTGGAGGATTCGTGGGACATGCCACGGGACTCACCCACCGCTGCCACGATCACATCGGCATTCCTGGCGGCTTTCACCGCTTCGTCGATCAACACTTGCGGTGCGCGCTTGTCGTCCACCACTTCCGGGGCATCGAAGTTGAGGAAGTTGAGGTAGTCGACCACGGCCTTGTCGTTGGTGATGTTGGCGCCGCGGGCATAGATCACTTTGCCTTTTTCGCCGATCACCGCGTTCAGACCGTCCAGCAGGGTCACCGATTGCGCCGGGCGCCCGGCGGCGGCCCAACTGCCCATCATGTCGATCGGTGCCTTGGCCAGCGGGCCGACCAGGGCGATGGTCGCGGATTTTTTCAGTGGCAGGGTGTTGTTCTGGTTTTTCAGCAAGACCAGGCTGCGACGGGCAATATCACGCGCCTCGGCGCGGTGCAGGCGACTGTCGGCATAGGTGTCGGCCGGGTCATCCTCAGCCTTGCCGATGCGCAGGTACGGGTCCTTGAACAGGCCCATGTCGTACTTGGCGCCGAGTACTTCGCGCACGGCGTTGTCGATGTCGCTCTGTTCGATCTCGCCGGACTTGAGCAGCCCTGGCAATTCCTTGCCGTACAGCGAGTCGTTCATGCTCATGTCGATACCGGCCTTGATTGCCAGCTTGGCGGCTTCACGCCCATCCTTGGCCACGCCGTGCTTGATCAGTTCGAAGATCGCACCGTGGTCGCTCACGGCCAGGCCCTTGAAGCCCCAGTCCTTGCGCAGCAGGTCGTTCATCAGCCAGGTGTTGGCGGTGGCGGGCACGCCGTTGATCGAGTTCAGCGCCACCATCACACCGCCGGAACCGGCCTTGATTGCCGCGTGGTACGGCGGCAGGTAGTCCTGGTACATCTTGACCGGGCTCATGTCGACCACGTTGTAGTCGCGCCCGCCTTCCACCGCGCCGTACAGGGCGAAGTGCTTGACGCTGGCCATGAGGCTGTCGGCATTCGCGGGGCTGGTGCCCTGGAACGCCTTGACCATCACTTCGGCAATCCGCGAAACCAGGTAGGTGTCTTCGCCGAAACCTTCGGAGGTACGGCCCCAGCGCGGGTCGCGGGAGATGTCGACCATCGGCGCAAAGGTAATGTCGAGGCTGTCGGCTGCGGCTTCCTGGGCGGCGATGCGCCCGGAGCGGTGGATCGCGTCCATGTCCCAGCTGGAGGCCAGTGCCAGGCTGATCGGGAAGATAGTGCGGTGGCCGTGGATCACGTCATAGGCGAAGAACATCGGGATCTTCAGGCGGCTGCGCATCGCCGCGTCCTGCATCGGACGGTTTTCCGGGCGGGTGATCGAGTTGAAGGTGCCACCGATGCGACCGGCGGCGATTTCCTTGCGGATCAGCTCGCGGGGCATTTCGGGGCCGATGCTGATCAGGCGCAATTGGCCGATCTTCTCATCGAGGGTCATCTGCCTGAGCAGGTCGCTGACGAAGGCGTCCTTGTCTTTAAGCGCAGCAGGCTTTGTTTCTGCCCATACGGGGTGACTGGCCAGAGTGGCAACAAGGCCGAGCAAACACAGCTTTTTCATGAATATCCTTTTTCGGCTCACTGCACAGCGAAAATGCGCTGTTCTGCCAAAATGTGGGGAGCGTACGTTGTTGTTCGAGTGTTATACCGACAAATGCCGCACACTTCGGAACTCTTGTTTGCGGTGGGCATCTTTTTAGCTGATTGATTCGATGCAATCCAGTCGTGGTAGCGGATTATGCCTCACGGTTGCCAAATTCCATCAAAGTTCGCCAGGAGAAACACCATGCAAGCAGCACAGGGTTACCGCTGGGGCTTGAAAGCCGCGGCATTGTTATTGATCAGCAGCGTGCTCAGCGGTTGCGGCATCAACAATATTCCGACACTGGACGAACAGGCCAAAGCCGCCTGGGGCCAGGTGCAGAACCAGTACCAACGGCGTGCCGACCTGATCCCCAACCTGGTGGAAGTGGTCAAGGGCTACGCCGCCCATGAGCAGGACACCCTCACCGCGGTGATCGAAGCGCGGGCCAAGGCCACCTCGATCCAGGTGGATGCCAGCACCCTCGACAACCCGGAAAAACTCAAGCAGTTCCAGCAAGCCCAGGACGGTTTGAGCGGCGCCCTCAGCCGCCTGATGGTGGTGTCCGAGCGCTATCCGGACCTCAAGGCCAACCAGAACTTCCTGGCCCTGCAATCCCAGCTTGAAGGCACCGAAAACCGCATCGCCGTGGCGCGCCGCGACTTTATCCAGGCGGTGCAGGCCTACAACACTGAGATCCGCACCTTCCCGGGCCGGCTGTGGCACAGCGTGATGTACAGCGACTTGCCGATCCGCGCCTCGTTTGAAGCCACCAGCGCCGACGCCGATAAAGCGCCGCAAGTGAAGTTCAAGTAAAGCTGCACTGAGGTGTCGATGCGTTTACTAAGGATAGGCCTGGCGCTGTGGCTGTTGGCTTGCGTGGGCGCGGCCCAGGCGGCGCTGACATTCCCGGCGCTGACCGGGCGGGTGGTCGATAACGCCCAGATGCTCGACGCGCCCACGCGCGAGCGGCTGACCCAGCAATTGCAGGCGCTGGAGCAGACCTCGGGCGACCAGATCGTGGTGGTCACCGTGCCCGACCTGCAAGGCGTGCCCATTGAAGACTTCGGTTACCAATTGGGCCGCCACTGGGGCATCGGCCAGAAGGGCAAGGACAACGGCGCACTGCTGATCGTCGCCCGCGATGAGCGCAAATTGCGCATCGAAGTCGGCTACGGCCTGGAAGGTGTGCTCACCGATGCGCAAGCGTGGGTGATCATCAACCAGGTGATCGCACCGAAGTTCAAGGCTGGTAACTTCAGCCAGGGCATCAGCGACGGCGTGGCGGCGATGCTGCAGGTGGTGGGCGGCGAACCGCTGGCCGTGCCGGCGCATGTGGCGGATGCCAACTTTGCCAAGGATAATCCCGGGTTTTCCATTGGCTTATTTATCCTGCTGATCGGCGTGTTGTGGTTGTGCAATCGCCTGGGCCTGCCGGTGGGCGCGATTCTGCTGGCGATTCTCAGCAGCAGCGGCCGTGGTGGTGGCGGCGGTGGTGGCGGCGGTTTCCGTGGCGGCGGTGGTGGTTTCGGCGGCGGTGGGGCTTCGGGCGGCTGGTGATGATAATAATGAGAGAGCAACGATAACCATGGCATTACTGACTGAACACGAGCAGCGCCAAGTCGCCGAAGCCATCGCCCGCGTGGAGAAAACCACCGACGCGGAACTGGTGACGGTACTGGCGGCCCGCGCCGACGATTACGCCTACATCCCGCTGTTGTGGGCCAGTCTGATCGCGCTGGTGGTGCCCGGCGTGGTGCATTACCTGTCGGGCTACATGACCATGTACACCTTGCTGCTGGCGCAGTGGGCGACGTTCATCGTGTTGTGCCTGGTGTTCCGCTTGCCCAAGGTCACCACGCGCTTGATCCCGCGTTCGGTGCGCCATTGGCGCGCATCCAACCTGGCGCGCCGACAGTTCCTGGAGCAGAACCTGCACCACACCCTGGGCAGCACCGGCGTGCTGATTTTTGTCAGCGAGGCGGAGCGGTATGTGGAGATCCTGGTGGATGACGGGATTTCCAAGCGCCTGGATGACAGCAGCTGGAATGCCATCGTGCAGGCGTTTACCCAACAGGTGAAGCAGGGGCAGACGCTGGCGGGCTTTATCGACTGCATCGAAGCGTGTGGTGAGTTGTTGAAGGTGCATGTGCCGGTGACGCAAACCCGCAATGAATTGCCCAATCGCCTGATCGTGCTCAACTAAAAATGTGGGAGCGGGCTTGCTCGCGAATGCGGTGTGTCAGTCAACAGATTCATTGTCTGATCCACCGCATTCGCGAGCAAGCCCGCTCCCACATTGGGTGTTGTGTCGGCAATACAATTACCGTTAGTCAAATAACCCCGTGCCCTGAAGCCCCGTCCCCCCTAAAATGCCCGGCATTCCCAGCCCGAGGCGTTTTTGTTCATGTCTGTCACCGCTCAACCTGTCAGCGACCACCACGCCCAGTTCATCGAACTGCTCGGCACAAGCCTCACGCAGAACGCCTTTATCAAGCTGGTGCTGGCCAAGTACGTCGGTGACGAAGCCGAGTTGCAGCGCCTGATCATCAAGGCGGTGACGGTCAAGGAGCAGGCGTGCCTGTCCTTCGTCTATCGCTATAAAACCCGCGACATCACCAAGAACTTCCCCGTGGCCGAGGGCGTGGCGACGATTGCCGCGCTGCTGCCGGCGCAGTTCAAGAACGCGCACTTACTGTCGTTGACCGACGAAGCCCAGCTGGAATACAGCAAGAAGAACAAAAGCTCGCTGTTCAAAAGCAAGCCGCAGCAACTGCGCGAGGCGCCGAGCGCCGAGCACAACCGTGAGAAGAATCGCTTCCTCGACCTCAGCCGGCCATTCCTCGCTGACCTGGGCGTGACCGACGCCAAGCAGGCGCTGATCCCGTCGATGTCGCGCAAGTGGAAGCAGATCAACAAGTTCATCGAAGTGTTCAGCCATGCGCTGACCAGCTCACCGCTCAAACTGGACCGCCCGGTGCGCGTCGCCGATTTCGGCTCGGGCAAGGGTTACCTGACCTTCGCCATCCACGATTACCTGCGCAACACCCTCAAGGCCGAAGGCGAGGTGACGGGCGTCGAGTTGCGCGAAGACATGGTGACGTTGTGCAACAGCGCCGCCGCGCGCCTGGAACATCCGGGGCTGGTGTTCAAATGTGGCGATGTGCGCAGCGTGGCGCCGAGCGAACTGGACGTGATGATCGCTCTGCACGCCTGCGACATCGCCACCGACTATGCGATCCACACCGGCATCCGTTCCGGCGCGTCGATCATCATGTGCTCGCCGTGCTGCCACAAGCAGATCCGCCTGCAGATCCAGAGCCCGGCGCTGTTGAAGCCGATGCTGCAATACGGCTTGCACCTGGGGCAGCAGGCCGAGATGGTGACCGACAGCTTGCGTGCGTTGTTCCTCGAAGCGTGCGGGTATGAAACCAAGGTGTTTGAATTCATCTCGTTGGATCACACCAACAAAAACAAGATGATTCTGGCGGTCAAGCGTGAGCAGCCGCTGGATAACGCGCAGTTGCTGGAAAAAATCCAGGAGCTGAAGGCGTTCTACCACATCACCGAACACTGCCTGGAAACCCTGCTGAGTGCGGATGGCTACCTGAACTGAACAGCTATCCCCTGTGGGAGTGGGCTTGTGTGGGAGCGGGCTTGCTCGCGAACGCGGTGGATCAGTTTAAAAATGTGTGACTGACACACCGCATTCGCGAGCAAGCCCGCTCCCACATTTAGACCGTGTCTGGCTTGAGAGCAGGCGCAGGCTGCACCGAAGTCTTGCGCCCCAGCATCACCGTCACAATCACCCCACAGGCAAACACCCAGGTAATCGGCTCAATGTGTTCGCCAAAGAACAATGCCGAAAACGCGATGGTGAAGAAGATCTGCAACAGCTGAATCTGGCTGACCCGCGCAATGCCGCCCATGGCCAACCCGGCGTACCAGGCGAAGAACCCCAGGAACTGCGAGAACAGCGACACATACCCAAACGCCCTCCACGCACGCATCGACACCGCGCCTTGATGCTGCGCCGCCAAGTACCACACCGGGCCGATCAACAGCGGCGTCGACAGCACCAGCGCCCAGCAGATCACCTGCCAGCCGCCCATCTCCTTGGCCAGGCGGCCACCTTCGGCATACCCGAGTCCGCCCACGGCGATGGCGCCGAGCATCAGCAAGTCGCCCGCCTGGATACTGCCCGCGCCGGTGATCAAGGCATAACTCAACACCAGCCCACTGCCCAGCGCCGCGCAGGCCCAGAAGGCTTTTGACGGCCGCTCGTGGGACAGCCACGCCGCATACAGCGCCACACACAGCGGTTGCAGGCCGTTGACCAGCGCGCCGTGGGACGCCGGCAGGGTTTGCATGGCCCACGCCGACAGCACCGGAAAGCCCAGGATCACCCCGGCAATCACCAGGCACAGCCCGCGCACCTGGCGCCAGCTCGGCCACTGTTCACGGCGCCACAGCAACAACGCTGCCGCCGGGATCGCCGCGAACAACGCACGGCCGAGGCCGTTGAGCAACGGGTGGATTTCCTGCACCACGATGCGGGTGAAGGGCAGGGTCAGACTGAAGATGATGACGCCCAGCAGGCCAAGGGCCATGCCGGTGTTTTCGCGCGAGCTCATGGAGTGGGACCGAAATCGATAGGGCTTCAAGGGAAGCCCATCTAGCCACAACCCCCGCCGATCAAGGGCCTACAGCTGGGTGCGGATTTATCCGTACAGTTGCATGCTGGAGGAACCGGGTTTGTGTAGGGAACTGGGCTTGGGTGGGAGCCGGGCTTGCCCGCGATGCAGGCACCTCGGTATGCCTGTTGCACCGAGGTGATGCTATCGCAGGCAAGCCAGCTCCCACAAAAGCCAGCTCCCACTCGACCGGCTCGCTCGGTTAGAAGAACCGCGTAATGCTGATCTTCGCGTTGCGCCCTTCGCTGTAGGCGCGGTCGCCGCTGAGTGCCGGGCGGTAGTTGTTGTTGAGCAGGTTATCGACGGTGAAGTTGACCTCGGTGCCTTTCAGGCCGGCTTGCTGCGGCTTCCAGTTGGCGAACAGGCCCATGCTGGCGTAGTCGTCGTTGGCGTATTGGTCGTAGAACGTGTCGCCCACGCTGCTGTTGAAGCCGCCGGAGTATTTGTCGCTGGGCAGGCGGTCGGTCTTGCGCACGAACTGCGCGGTCCAGCCGACCTGCGCGTCCCACGCCGGGATCTTGTTGCCCATCATCAGCACCCATTTGGCCGGTGGAATATCTCGCGCGTACACGTGGGTGCTGGTGGCCCACGGGTTGGTGTAGGGGTTGTCGCGTTTGCCGGTGGCCCAGGAGTAGGTCACCGAGCCGAACACGTAAGTCGAGTCGTAATAGGCTTCCAGCTCGAAGCCCTTGATGGTCATGCCACCGACGTTGCGGTAGTTGGTCTTGGCCGCCATGTCGGCGCTGGTGCAGACGCTGTCGATGGTGCCGGACACGCTGTTTTGCCGGTCGCAGCCGATGCCCGTGGCCTTGAAGATTTCGTCTTCGATGCGGTTATGGAACAGCGTGGTGCGCAGTTGCAGGTTGTCGCCATGGCCGATGAGGTTGGAGAAGTTGGTGACGTTACCCGCCGTGATCGCCGTGATGCGCTCCGGCTTGAGGTTGAGGCTGGTGGACGTGCGGCTGCCGAGGCCTTGCACTTCGTATTGTTCGTCGATCACCGGGGCGCGCCAGGTTTTGTTCCAGCTGGCGAACATCGCCACATCCGGGGTGATGGCCCAGTAGGCGGCCAGGCGCGGCGACCAACCTGTGTAGGTTTTGTCGCTGTA
This sequence comes from Pseudomonas sp. GL_117, assembly GCF_057835125.1. Lineage (NCBI taxonomy): Bacteria > Pseudomonadati > Pseudomonadota > Gammaproteobacteria > Pseudomonadales > Pseudomonadaceae > Pseudomonas > Pseudomonas sp. GL_117. The sequence goes on from NZ_CM174418.1 coordinate 1,667,264, forward strand.
GTCGTGGCCGATGCTGGGATCGGGGTTGCTGTAGTACGGCGCGTCGTTGGCTTCGCCGCGGTTGCGCACATGGTCATAGCGCAGGGACGGGGTGATGGTCACGTCGCCGATCGTCACCGCGTCCTGCACGTAGAACGAATGGGTGTCGACTTTGCCGTGGGGCATGAAGTACGGCTGGAAATGCCCGTAGTTGTACTTGGCGGTGTTGTAGGTGGCGCCCGGCATCCAGCTTTCGGTTTCACGCTTGTGCTTGCGGATCTGCACGCCGGTGGTCAGCGCGTGTTCCAGCGGCCCGGTGTTGAACAGGCTGGTGTTGCGCAACTCCAGGATCTTGTCGCCGTAGGCAGTGTCCATCTTGCGCCCGCCGGTGGCCAGGCTGAACGAGGCGTCCTCGTTGCGCTCGTCGGTCTGGTCGGTGCGGGACACCGAGTAGCTGAGCTTCAAGTCGATCAGCGGGTTGTCCAGCGGCTGGTAGAGGTACTTGCCGGAGTAGGTGGTGTCGACGGTGGTGCGGTTGGCCAGGAAGCGCTTCAGTGCGCCCTCGTAGCCATAGCGGTCGATGGCCGATTGCAGCGGCGGTGTGGGATAGCTTTTGGCCGAGAACGGCGTCCAGCGCTCGCTGCTCGCGCGCGAGTACGACAACCCCATGCTGTGTTCATCGGTGAAGTGCGCGTTGACCTTGAACAGCTTGCCGTCCACATCCTGGGCGCTGTTGGGCAGGCGCTTGGGGTTGATCGGGAACTTGTTGTCGGGATCGGGCGGGGTGCCGGCCAGTTTCATGTCGCCGCCGTCGCGCTGGGTCAGGTAGGCGAGCGCATCGAAGCGGCCGTCGTCGGTGCGGCCGTAGACGGCTGAGCTATAGACCTGCTCGTGGTCGTTGCTGGCGTAGCCGTACTTGAGCATGGCGCCGGCGTCGCGGCCGTCTTCCAGCAGGTCGGGGGCGTCCTTGGTTTCCATGATGATCGAGCCGCCAAAGCCGCCGTTGCCGGTGAAGGCCGAGTAGGGGCCTTTCTCCACTTCGACGCTCTTGATCAGCTCGGGCTCGATAAACACCGTGCCTTGCTGGTAGCGCTCAAAACCGCTCTTGGTCGCGCCATCCACCGACATCGGTACGTCTTCGGCCTCGCCGAAGCCGCGAATGTTGATGGTCTGCCCGCCCGGCTTGGACGAGCCGCCCATGAACACACCAGGCAGGGTCTGCAACAGCGATGGGATGTTGTTGGGCTGGTAGCGGTCGATGTCGGCCTGGCGCAGGGTTGAGCGGCCGACGGTGGTGGAGTCGACCTTGTTGCCGGTGCCGATCACGCTCAGGGCATCCAGTTGCACGGCGCCGCTGTTGGTGGTCTTGGGGTCTTCGGGCTTGACCACGTAGGTGCTGCCGACCCTGATCAGGGTAAATTCACCGTTTTTGAGCAGGGTGCGAATGGCCACTTCCGGGGTGAAGTCGCCGTCGAGCGCTGGCGCCTGCACGTTCTTGAGCAGCGTTTCATCGAACAGCAGCTGGATTTTAGCCTGCTGCGCCACTTGGCTCAGAGACGTGGCCAGCGCCTGGGCGGGCAGTTGCAGCTTGAGCGAATCCGCCTGGGCGCTGAGGCTGAACGCCAGGCAACTGGCGATGAGGGTCGGTCGAAGAAACAGGTGCGAAGCGTGGCAAGGCGCGCGAAACATGAAATCCCCCGGTGCGGCTAACTAGCCAAAAGGTGTGCGTATCAAATGCAGACCGGAGGGAGACGGGGCAGGTAAATAAATCCACACCTGCGAATGAAAAATATTCTCAAATAGGTGTTATTTGCTTGCATCGATCCTGATGATGCCATCGGCTGAGGTCACGGTTTTTACCGGCAGCAGGGCCGGGAGGGCGCTGAGCAGGGCGTCCGGATCGTTTACGTCGAGGTTGCCCGAGACCTTCAGTTGCGCCACGGCATGGCTGACCTGCATCGGGGCTTGCGGGCGGTAAAGGCCCAGTTCGTCGATCAGGCTGGCCAGCTCGCGATTGCGAAATGCCAGGTGCCCGCTGCGCCAGTCGGCGACTTCTTCGCCGGTGAGGCTTTGCTGCTGCAGGGTGCCCTTGGCGTAGTTGAAGGTGGCGCGTTGTTGGGCTCCGAGCAGTGCGACGGGGCTTTTGGCATCGGGTGCGAAGGCGACCTGGCCATGGGCGACGCTGACCACCAGTTGCTGCTGGCTGCGGCGCACGTCAAAACCGGTGCCAACCACCCGTACATTCGCTGCGCCGGCTTGTACGAACAGTGGGCGTTCCTTGTCAGGCGCGACCTCTATGTACAACTGGCCTTTGTCCAGGTGAAGAATGCGCTGGTAGGCGCTGAAATCCACGCGCACGCGGGTGTTGGCGTTTACATACAAGGTGCTGCCATCGGGCAGGTTCAACGTGCGCATGCCCTTGGCGTGGGCGGCAACCTGGGTGTGAAAAAGCTCGCGTGGCGTGTCGATCCTGTTGGCCAGCACGGCGCAGACCAACGCGGCGGCCACCGCCAGAGCCGGGCGCCACATCGGCGCTTTGCGCTTGGGCAGCGCCACGGGTTTGTTCAGTTGCTGCAATTGGGCGAGGTCGGCCCACAGTTGCTCGAACTCGGCATAGGCGCGGGCATGTGCAGGCTCGGCCTGCCAGGCGGCAAAGGCCTTGCGCTCGGTACGGTCGGGGTCGTTGCGGTTGCGGGTAAACCAACTGGCGGCTTGGGCGTCGATAGAGTCGATCTCTTCGATGTCCATTGCGTCTGTGTCGCTCAGGCGGTTCATTCTGGCTGCTCCGTGCCGGGTTCGTGTTGAAGGCGTCGCTTGCAATGCAGGAGGGCGAAGGCGATGTGTTTTTCCACCATGCTGGTGGAAATCCCCATGCGTTCGGCGATCTGCGCCTGGCTCAGGCCTTCGAAGCGGTGCAGCATAAGGGCTTCTCGGCGGCGGGGCGAGAGCTCGGCGAGGACTTCTTTCAACTGTTCCAGGCGTTGCAAGCGCTGCACGGCGGCCATGGGCTCGTTGTGCTCGTCGGTGACCGGCTCGGCATCCCGTTCGGCCTGATCGCTGTGGACGGTATGGCGCACCTTCTGTTTGCGCCAGTGATCACGCAGCAGGTTGCGTGCCATCTGGAACAGAAACGCCCGCGGCTGCTCGACCTTGGCGCGGTCGCGGTAGTCCAGCCATTGGGTGAAGACGTCCTGGGTCATGTCCGCAGCGTCGCTGGCGTTGTCCGTGCGTTTGCGCAGGAAATACAGAATATCTGTATAGAACCCGCGAAAGGCATCGGCCGACAGCGGGTCGGGCTTGGGGCGAGACATGAATATCCTTCTTGACGAAGCGCGACGTAGGAAAGTCGCGAATGGTATCGAGAACTATTGCTATTTGTCTCTAAAAAAGTGGGAGAGGCCTTGCCCTCGATGACCCTGGTTCAGCCAACGCATGCAGTGGCTGACACTCCGGCATCGGGGCCACGCCCCTCCCACATTTTTCTCAGCGTTCGACGGGCACGGACAGTGCAGGATTGCCCAACGCATGGGTACGCGCGGCAAAGAACCTCAGTTCCACATCGGTTCCCTCGAATAGCTGCGAATACCGCCGCTTCTGCTGACGAATAAACCCATCACTGCGTCCCGACACCGAAATCGCCAAGGTGGTCAATCCCGCCTGGCGAATCGCATCCACCAAGTGTTTGTCCTGTGCCCCCAATTCGTGGCCGAAGATGCACAACGCCCCTTCATGGGTCAGCAATTGCTCATAGCAGAACGACAGGTAATCCGAACTGCGGATGGTCTTGAGCTTCTCTTCAACCTTGCCCTCGCTGACAAACAGTGGCACATCGTCGAGGGTCTTGATCGTGTTGTTGATCGCAAAGCTGCTGAGCAAGGTGCTGTCGGTGGTCGGCAGCTTGCGTGCGGTGCCGTCGAGGTTGCGCACCAGGTGCAGACCGCCGTGCAGGTAGAGGATGCGCGTGGCGTCGGTGCGGGTGTTGCGCAGGTCGAAGCTGGCGTCGGCGCTGCGGAACAGGTCGTCAATGCCCGGCGCGTGCAGAATCGCCCAGTAGTTGAGCAAGTCGTAGTTGCTCGTGAATACCGTGGAGTAGCTTGCCAGTTCGCGGTTGATCGTCGCCAATGTCGACGGTTGCACCAGGCGCCAGGGGATATGCACGGCGTGGATGGTATTGATCAGCGCTTCCTTGATCGCGTAGTAGCGATTGCGCGGCGCCGCCGAGCTGACTGCCAGCGCCTTGTTGACCCGGCTGGTGGTTTTCAGGGCACCCAGGGCTTGCTCGAAACTGCGGGTTTGCAGCGCATCGAACACGCTGAGCTCGGATTGGCTCAGGGGCTTTTCTTCGACGGTGCGGGCGTTTTCGAACAGCGAGTCGTAGGCAAAGTCTTCCCAAATCGTACGGCTGGCGCCGTTGCCGATCAGAATCCCGCTGAAGTCGATCGCGCTGCGCAGGGCGCTCCAGTCTTCAAGGTGGGCGTCAATATCCTGGAAATCCTTCATTGCGGCGGGTCTACTCGAAATCGGCTGGGCGGTGACTTTATCACGAGCGGGCGTTGATCCTGATCAAGATGCGCTGCGCGCCACGGGTTGATTCTGTAGGCATAAAGCCTCTGAGGATTCGCCATGAGCAGCACCTTCTTTATTCCCGCCGTCAACATCATGGGCACTGATTGCCTCGACGAAGCCATGACTGCCATTCGCAACTACGGCTTTCGCAAGGCGCTGATCGTCACCGACGCCGGCTTGGCCAAGGCGGGCGTGGCCCACATGATCGCCGAGAAACTGGCGATGCAGGACATCGACTCGGTGATCTACGACGGCGCCAAACCCAACCCCAACGTGGAAAACGTCGAGAACGGCCTGGCGCTCTTGCAGGCGAGCGCCTGCGATTTTGTGGTGTCCCTGGGCGGCGGTTCGCCGCACGACTGCGCCAAGGGCATCGCCCTGTGCGCCACCAATGGCGGGCATATCGGCGACTACGAAGGGGTCGACCAATCGAGCAAGCCGCAACTGCCGCTGGTGGCCATCAACACCACCGCCGGCACCGCCAGCGAGATGACCCGTTTCTGCATCATTACCGACGAAACCCGCCACGTGAAAATGGCCATCGTCGACCGTAACGTCACGCCGCTGCTGTCGGTCAACGACCCGGCATTGATGGTCGGCATGCCCAAGGGCCTCACCGCCGCCACCGGCATGGACGCCTTGACCCACGCCATCGAAGCCTACGTGTCCACTGCCGCCACGCCGATCACTGACGCTTGCGCGATCAAGGCCATCGAACTGATCAGTGCCAACCTGCGCCTGGCCGTGCGCGACGGCAGCGACAAGGCCGCGCGGGAAAACATGGCGTATGCGCAGTTCCTCGCCGGTATGGCGTTCAACAACGCGTCGCTGGGCTTTGTGCACGCCATGGCCCACCAACTGGGCGGCTTGTACGATTTGCCCCACGGCGTGTGCAACGCTGTCCTACTGCCCCATGTGCAGAGCTTCAACGCCAGCGTCAGCGCCAAACGCTTGTGCGACGTGGGCCGCGCCCTGGGCGCCGACGTCAAGGGCATCACCGTGGAAGAGGGCGCCCAGGCGGCCATCGCGGCGATTCGCAGTTTGTCCCAGGACGTCGACATCCCCGCTGGCCTGCGTGAACTGGGCGCCAAGTTGCAGGACATCCCGCTGCTCGCCACCAACGCCTTGAAGGATGCGTGCGGGCTGACCAACCCACGGCGCGCGGATCAAAGGCAGATAGAAGAGATCTTTCGCAGCGCTTTCTAGCGGGGCAGTGACGAGCCGCAAGCGTTAAGCTACAAGTGAAATCGCATTCAACTTGAAGCTTGAGCTTGCGGCTTGCCGCTGAGGTCCCCCTATGAGAGTTCTGTTATTCGGCGCCACCGGCATGGTCGGCCAAGGTGTTCTGCGTGAATGCCTGCTGGCCGCTGACGTGCAGGAAGTGGTCGCGGTTGGCCGCACGCCCCTGACCCAGGAACACGGCAAGCTGCATCAGGTGTTGCACAGCGACATGCTGGATTTCCAACCCCTGGAAAACCTGCTGCAAGGTTTTGATGCGTGCTTCTTCTGCCTCGGCGTTTCGTCGGCGGGCATGAGTGAAACCCAGTACACCCACCTCACCTACGACCTGACGTTGGTCGCGGCCAGCACTTTGGCGCGGCTCAATCCGCAGATGACGTTTATCTATGTGTCCGGCGCCGGTACGGACAGTTCCGAGGCGGGTAAGTCGATGTGGGCGCGGGTCAAGGGCAAGACCGAGAATGCCTTGCTGCGCTTGCCGTTCAAGGCGGTGTATCTGTTCCGGCCAGGGGTGATCCAGCCGCTGCACGGGGTGCGGTCGAAGACGCCGTTGTACCAAGGGTTTTATACCGTGCTCGGGCCGTTGCTGTCGCTTGTACGCCAGGTCAAGCCAAGTTGGGTTGTCAGCACCGAGACCGTTGGCCGGGCGATGTTGCAGGTGGCGAGCCAGGGCGCGCCACAACCGGTGGTGGAGCAGGCCGAGATCAATCGACTGGCCGGCGAGCGCCGCTGATGTTGCACAAGAGCCTGGTGCGCCGCCTGGATTTGATCACCCTGCAACTGTTTGTCGCGGTGTTTGAAGAGGGCACGCTGACCCGCGCCGCTGCGCGCGAAGCCATCGCGGTATCGGCTGCCAGCAAGCGGCTGATGGAGTTGGAGCAGGTGCTGGGCGTCAACCTGTTTGTGCGGCGGGCCAAGGGCATGGACCTGACGGCCGCCGGTGAAACCCTGTTGCACCATGCACGGCAGATGCTGTTCAACGTCGAGAAAATGGGCCTGGAACTTGGCGAACACAGCCATGGTGTACGCGGATATGTGCGGATGCTGGCCAATCTCTCGGCGATCATTCAGTTCCTTCCCGAAGACCTGCGGGATTTTTCCGCACTGCACCCTCAGGTCAAAACCGACCTGGAGGAGCGCCCCAGCAACGGCGTGGTCCAGGGTGTGCTGGATGGCGTGGCGGACCTGGGGATCTGCTCCAGCGACACCGACATCAAAGGCCTGCCCAGCGTGATTTATCGCCTCGACAAACTGGTGGTGCTGATGCCCGCGGATCACGCCTTGGCAGCCCGCGATAGCCTGGCCTTCGCCGAAACCCTGGACAGCGACTATGTCGGCCTGCACGCCGCCAGCTCGATCAATATGCGTACCCACGCCGCCGCACGGGAGGCGGGCAAGATGCTGCGCCTGCGTATTCATGTGCCGGGGTTTGATGCGATGTGCCGGATGGTCCAGGCGAACATGGGCATCGGCATTCTGCCGCGCAAGGCGTACGAATTGTTCGGCCGCGCCCTGGGTTTGCATGCCGTGCCGCTGACGGATGCCTGGTCGGATCGCAGCCTGATCCTGGTGGTACGTGATGAGGCGCAATTGTCGCCAGTGAGTCGTTTGCTCTTTGATTACCTGAGCAATACGTCTGAGTCCTACAGATAATTCTTCGATCGTTCGCCTTTCGCGAACGCTACTTGCCAACTGACGGTTGGATTTCTGCTGTATTGGCCCTCTAGTCTTGGCGCCACATTCCAAGAATAAGAGGTCCACACCATGACGGGTCCCCTGAGCGGTATCAAGGTGATCGAGATCGGCACGCTGATTGCCGCGCCGTTCGCCGCCCGGCTGATGGCCGAGTTTGGCGCCGAGGTGATCAAGATCGAAGCCATTGGCCAGGGCGATCCACTTCGCAAATGGCGAAAGCTGCATGAAGGTACGTCGCTGTGGTGGTACCTGCAATCGCGCAACAAGAAGTCCCTGGCGTTGGACCTCAAGTCCGGCGAAGGGCTGGACCTGATCAAGCAACTGCTCGGCGATGCCGACGTGCTGATCGAAAACCTGCGTCCCGGTGGCCTGGAAAAACTCGGCCTGGGCTGGGACGTGTTGCACGCCCTCAACCCCAAGCTGACCCTGGTGCGCATCTCTGGCTATGGCCAGACCGGCCCGTATCGCGACCGTCCTGGCTTCGGTGCCATTGGCGAGGCCATGGGCGGCATCCGCTACACCACCGGCAACCCGGACTCGCCTCCGGCGCGGGTCGGGGTGAGCCTGGGGGATTCCCTCGCGTCCCTGCACGGTGTGATCGGCGCGCTGATGTCGCTGTTGCGGGTCAAGACCGGGCAGGGCGATGGGCAGATCGTCGATGTGTCGCTGGCCGAAAGCGTGTTCAATCTGATGGAAAGCCTGGTGCCCGAATACGACATGCTCGGCCATGTGCGTGAACGCAGCGGCGGCGCCTTGCCCGGCATCGCGCCGTCCAACACCTACCTGACCGCCGATGGCGCCTACGTGGTGATTGCCGGCAACAGCGACCCGATCTACAAGCGCCTGATGAACGCCATCGGTCGCGCCGACCTGGGCGAAGCGCCGGAGTTCGCCCATAACGATGGCCGCGCCGCCAAGAGCGGGCTGCTCGATGCGGCGATCACCCACTGGACCAGCAGCCTGCCCATCGACCAGGTACTCAGCGCGCTGGAAGCCGCCGAAGTGCCGGCCGGACGCATCTATTCCGTGGCGGACATCGTCAGCGATCCGCACTATCAGGCGCGGGACATGTTGCTCAGCGCCGAGCTGCCCGGCGGCGTGTCGGTGAAGATGCCCGGCATCGTGCCCAAACTCTCGCAAACGCCTGGCGGGGTGAACTGGTCGGGTCCGGCCCTGGGCCAACATACGGATGACATTCTTGGCAGCCTGGGTCTTACCGGCGCCGACATTCAACGCCTGAAAACGTCCGGAGTGGTGCAATGATTCACGACTATTCAGACCCGCTGATCGTGCAGGAAGTCTCCCCGCGGGACGGCCTGCAAATCGAGCCGACCTGGGTCGAGACCGCCGACAAGATCGCCCTGATCGACCAGCTTTCACTGGCCGGTTTTTCGCGGATCGAAGCCGGTTCGTTCGTGTCACCGAAGGCCATTCCCGCGTTGCGCGATGGCGAGCAGGTGTTCCAGGGCATCCAGCGCAAGGCCGGTGTGATCTACGTGGCGTTGATCCCCAACCTCAAGGGCGCCCAACGCGCCATCGAGTCCCGCGCCGATGAGTTGAATCTGGTGATGTCTGCCAGCCAGACCCATAACCTGGCCAATATGCGCATGCGATGCGAGGCGTCGTTGGCGGCGTTCGGCGATATTGTCAGCTTTGCCGCCGACCATCCCGTGCGCCTCAACGCCAGTATCGCCACCACCTTTGGTTGCCCGTTCGAAGGAGCGATCGATGAGGATCGCGTGCTGCAGATTGTCGATGCTTATCGCGAGCTGGGCATTCAGGGCATCAGCCTTGCCGATACCACCGGAATGGCCAACCCGCGTCAGGTCGAGCGCCTGGTCAAGCGTGTGCTGGAGCGCGTGCCCGCCATTGACCTGACCCTGCATTTCCACAACACCCGCGGCCTGGGGTTGTGCAACGTGCTGGCGGCCTACGAGGCGGGGGCCCGGCGGTTTGACGCGGCCCTCGGCGGCCTTGGCGGCTGCCCGTTTGCGCCGGGGGCGTCGGGCAATATCTGCACCGAAGACCTGGTCAACCTGTGCGAAGAAGTGGGCATTCACACCGGGATCGACTTGCCGCACCTGCTGCACCTGTCCCGCCAATTGCCGGCCTTGCTGGGGCATGAATTGCCCGGCCAGGTGGCCAAGGCCGGGCGCAATTGCGACCTGCATCCACCACCGGCGTACATCGCCACGCTGTAACCCCGCACCAGACAACAAAAACAATCGGGCGCCCGTGAGCAGCCCGCTGGAGAGAAGACATGAGCACTAATCCGTTAGAGGCCGGCGCGCGGCCGGCAGTTGAAGTCGACCCGATCAAAGCCGTGGTCAACAAGGTCGCCTGGCGCCTGATGCCCCTGATCATGGTCTGCTATCTGTTCGCCTTTTTTGACCGTATCAACATCAGCTTCGCCAAGTTCCAGCTGCAGGCCGACCTTGGCCTGAGCAACACTGCATACGGCTTGGGGGCTGGGCTGTTTGTGGTTGGCTATGTGATTTTCGAAGTGCCGAGCAACATGATGCTCTACAAGGTCGGGGCTCGCCGGTGGATCGCGCGGATCATGGTGTCCTGGGGGCTGGCGACGGCGGCTATGGTGTTTGTCACGGCTGAGTGGCAGTTCTACGTGCTGCGCTTTCTGATTGGCGCCATGGAGGCAGGCTTTGCGCCGGGCGTGCTGTATTACCTGACGCTGTGGTTTCCCCAGGACTTCCGTGGGCGTATTACCTCGATGCTGTTCCTCGCTTCGGCGTTTGCCGGGCTGGTGGGGGCGCCGTTCTCCGGGCTGGTGCTGGAGCACATGGACGGTGTGCTGCAAATGCGCGGCTGGCATTGGCTGTTCCTGCTCGGCGGTATGCCGTGTGTGGTCTTGGCGTGGATGGTGCTGACGCAGTTCAAGGACCGTATTGAAGATGCGCCGTGGCTGAGCGCCGAAGAAAAAACCTTGCTCTCCAGCCGCATCGCCGTGCATGAGGTCCACAAGAAGGGCTCGCTGCTCCAGGCCCTGCGAATTCCCGGTTTCCTGATGCTGGGGCTGATCTACTTCCTGATCCAGGTAGCGTCCTACGGCCTTAACTTCTGGGCACCGCAATTGATCCGCAGCACCGGTATCGAAAGCTCGGTGGTGATCGGCTTGCTGACCGCCATCCCCTATATCTGTGGTGCGATCACCATGGTGCTGGTAGGACGCTGGTCGGATGCCACTGGTGAACGCCGCAAGTTTGTCAGTGGGTTGGTGGCATTGGGCGCGGTAGGGTTTTTCTGTGCCGGTATCTTTGACGACCACACCACGTTCCTGATCGTGGCGCTGGGCCTGTTGGGTGCGGGGATCATTGCTGCCATCCCGACCTTCTGGACCTTGCCGCCCAAACTGCTGGCCGGCGCGGGTGCCGGTGCGGCGGGCGGGATTGCCTTGATCAACACCCTGGGACAACTGGGCGGTATTGTCAGCCCGGTGATGGTTGGGCGGATCAAGGACATCAGCGGCAGCACCACCCCGGCGCTCTACGTGATTGGTGTGTGTGCGTTGATCGCCGCTGCGCTGTTGTTGTGGGGGCTGCCACAAAAGCTGCGTACGTCCGACAAGCGTTGACGAATTATCACGCTGCGGCCAAGGCCTTGGCTGGCGTGGCGCTGAACTGAATCAACGCCACCCCGCCAATCAACAACAACGCCCCCAGCACCCGGGGCGTTGTCAGTTGGCGCTCCGCCAGCCCAAACAGGCCAAAGTGATCGAGCAGCAACGAGGCGAGCATCTGCCCGGCCATGGCCAGTGCAATAAATCCTGACGCACCGAGCTTGGGCAACAGCATCAACGCCAGGGAAATAAAACACACGCCAAATGCGCCACCGGCCCACATCCACAACGGCGCCTTGCTGATAAAACCCAGGCTCGGCAGGGGCAAGCGCAGCGCCACAATCACCGGCAGCAACACCACAATGCTTACCAGCAGCGACGCCAGGGTGGCCCACAACGGGTGGCCGAGCCCACGCCCGAGGTTGGCGTTGATCGCACTCTGAAACGGCACCACTGCTCCGGCGATCACTGCCAGCGCCAATAAACCCAGCCAATGCAATGTGGTCATCATGAATCTCCCAAAGGTTTTGCTGGACTCTAAGGTATTCGTCGCGCAAATTTAAATTCCAAGTTCTTATGCCGAGCATGCAGCTGATGAATGATCTGCGCCGCATCGATCTCAACCTGCTGGTGGTCCTCGACGCCTTGCTCAGCGAGCAACACGTCACCCGCGCCGCCGAGCGTTTGCACCTTAGCCAGCCGGCGGTCAGCCATGCGCTGGCGCGCTTGCGCGATGTGCTCGGCGATCCGTTGCTGGTACGCCAGGGTGGCGGCTTGGTACCCACCGCGCGCGCCTTGGAGTTGGCGGCGCCACTGGCCGAAGCCTTGGCCCAGGTACAGGCGTTGCTGGCGCCCAATCAATTTGATCCGGCGTCGGCCAAGCGGCGGTTTCGCCTGGCAATGTCGGACTACAGTGCGGCGATTTTCCTACCTGATTTGGTGCGCATGCTGCGCCGTGAAGCGCCGGGTATTGACCTGCAAATCATCCAGGCCAGCCGCGAGGGCATGGTGGATGGGGTGCTTAATGGCGATCTCGACCTGGCTGCCGGGGTCTTTCCTGACATGCCGGCGGAACTGCGGACTACACCGCTGTTTGAAGAGCACTACACCTGCCTGGTGGACCGCAACAGCTTGCCGGAGGGTGGCACGCTGGACCTGCCCACCTACCTCTCGCGCCCCCATGTGTTGCTGGAAATGCGAGGCAGCGGCACGCCGGAAATCGAGCGCGCATTGACGGCAATCCGTGAGCGCCGGCATGTGGCGATCAGCCTGCCACACTGGGGCGTGGCGCCGCAGTTGATCCAGGGCACGGATCTGATTTTGACGGTGTCGTCGCGGGGCTTGCTGAACATCGATCACCGGCATTTGGTCGCGGTGGCGCCGCCGTTTCATATTCCGTCGTTCGCGTTTGAGCTGGCGTGGCACGTGCGGCGGGGTGGGGATTCGGGGTTGCAGTGGTTGCTGGGGCGGATGCGGGGTGTATTGACTGATATAGAAGTGTGTTCAGCATTGCGCTGCGAGGTAGAACATGCAGAATCTTTCCACCCTTAACCGTCCGTCAGAGTCGCGCCCATGACCCCCTCCTTGCTGCTCGCCGTCCTCGCTTCAGGTTTTATCTACGGTATTACCCCGGGTCCAGGCGTCCTCGCCGTATTCGGCATCGGCGCCGCCCGTGGCCGTCGCGCCGGGGCGGGTTTTCTGTGTGGGCACTTGTTGGGCGACGTGGTGTGGTGCAGCACGGCGCTGATCGCCATCGTTGGTGCGCGGGAGGTGGGCAGCGGTGCATTTGATGTGCTGGGCGTGCTCAGCGGCCTGTATCTGTTCTGGCTCGGCTGGCGTGCGATCCGCACCCAGCGCCGCAGCAGCGATGCACCGCAAGGCGCTGCGCGGCATCCGTTCTGGCACGGCATCCTGTTCGGCCTGACCAATCCCAAGGCATACCCGGTGGCGGTTGCAACCTTTACGGCGTTGTTGTCCAGTCGTGCCGAGTTGCTGACGTGGTCGATGTTGCCTGCGCTGATCTTCCTCAGCTTCGTCGGTGGCGTGCTGGCCTACGCGATCCTGATTGGCGTGGTCGGCGCCCAGCGGGTGCGCACGGTGTATCAGCGGCATGAAATCCTCATCACCAAGCTTTGTGGGGTGATGTTTATCGGCTTTGCCATCAATGCGTTGGCCCATGCGCTGCCGGGCCTGTTTGCCAGTAAACCGGCGTGACGCAATCACGACCGTTCGTCGCACTGGCAAGTTTTTTCTAAACCTTTGCCGCCCTGAAAATTCGAATTCAGGGCGGGGTGTATTCCCCCTCGCCTAATTTTGCCCTGGAGGAACCCATCATGAGCCGCATGGCTATCCGGTTACGCACCGCCAGTTTCGCGATGCTGCTGGGCCTCGGCGCCAGCAATGCTTTCGCCCAGTCGCCTGCTGAATTCATCGAGCAGGCCTCGGCCAAAGGGATGGCCGATATCGAAACCAGTCGCATGGCCCACGCCAAGACCTCGTCCCAGGAAATCAAGGATTACACCATCGAGGTGATCAACGAACGCACCCTGGCCAACCAGCACCTGGCGGCCATCGCCAAGAAGCTGGAGCTGCCGGTGGCGCCGCGGGAAAAGATCGTCGACAAAGCCGAAACCTTGATGCCCGAGCTCAAGGACGGCGACTCCTTCGACGCCGCCTACACCGCGCAACAGGTCAAGGAAAACGAAGACGCCATTGCCCTGTTCAAACAGGAAGGTGCGGCGTCGGATGTGCCGGAAATCAAGGCGCTGGTGGATGAGACGTTGCCCAAGTTGCAGGAGCGTCTGCAAAAGGCCCGTGCCCTGGCGTCGACCTACGGTAAAGGCCATCAAGGCGACGGTTGAGTGTCTGGCCGGAACTGAAAAACGGCGGTTGGAGCCTCTCCAACCGCCGTTTTTTATTCGCTCTAGAACGCCATTTCCGCCTGGCCGGTGCCTTCCAGCGCAAGCAGGTATTGCTTGGCTTGCAGGCCGCCGGCGAACCCGGTCAGTTCACCCGAGGCGCCAATCACCCGATGGCACGGTGCGATGATCGAGATCGGGTTGCGCCCATTGGCCGCGCCCACGGCGCGCACGGCCTTGGGGTTGCCGATCTGCCGGGCGATCTGGCTGTAGCTGCGGGTTTCGCCGAAGGGGATGGTCAGGAGTGCCTGCCAGACCTGTTTCTGAAAGTCGGTGCCGCTGAAGTCCAGCTCCAGCGTGAATTGACTACGGGTGCCGGCGAAATATTCCTGCAACTGGCGCTCGGTTTCCAACAGCACCGGGCTGCTGTTGGCCTCCTGCAATTGCCCCAGGCGTACACGGTTGGCGCGCTCTTTTTCCCACAGGATCGCGCTGAGCTTGCCGTCGCGCGCCACCAGGGTGAGCTGGCCGACCGGGGAGGGCATGAGTTTGTATTCGTAGGGCATGGGTGGGCTCCTGTGGGCGAACGTCATGGCGCCACTGTAATTGTATCCGCCCGGTTGGAAACTACGTTTCTTGCGATTGAATTTTCCTGGGCCTAGAAGTTCCAGTACACCCAGTTGGCGTAGAGCGGGTACCAGTAAATCCAGGAAATGTTATACAAAGCCTTAAGAAATGAGGCTGTTCCCGTCAGTAAAAGTGAAATGACATTGAACGCGGTGATAATTGAGGCGAACACGGTCAAGCGTCGGTTGGCATGTTGCCTGGCCAACCGTATGCCATAAGCCGAGGCGACGATCGATCCTGCCGCGATGACCGGTCCGATGAAAAACGGCAGCCTCATAAACGACAGTAGCAGCGGCAAGACCAGTACCCAGCCGACCACCTGGCGTCGTATGGCCTTTGGCGTGTGTTGCTGGGGTTCTAGCATGGGCGTGATCTCGGTGTCAGGGGGGAGGAGCTGACATCATTTAGAGATCAACTCGTCACCACAGTCGGACTTTGCTGAAGTGGCGCTGGCGGTCTTGTTGCAGACGCTTCAGCGCCGCCGCCGCGGCTTCTTCGGCAATGATCTCGAAGTATCCTTCGTAAACATTCTGCTTGCTATCGAGCGTCTGCCACTTCACCTATCACCCTCATAAAGGCTTGTACTGATAGGTTTTTTTCTACATCACGAGTCAGTACCAACAACTGTGCACACGCATCCACTTCCACCAAAGGCCTGTACGTCACGCCCTTGTGCATCAAGCTTTGCGCGCATTGCGGCACCAACGCCACGCCTTGCCCTGCCGCCACCAGGGCAATGATCGAGGTGATCTGTCGGCCGGTCGGCCCCGCGCGCAGGGGCTGCCCATGCTCGCGGTACAGCTGTTCGATGGACTGGTTCAGTCCCGATCCATGATCCGCCGGAAACAGGATCAGCGGATAAGCACTGAGCTGCGCCAAGCTCACCTGCGCCTGGCGCGCCAACGGGCTGTCGCTGGCCAACGCGGCCACCAAGGGTTCCTGGCCCAGCGACAGTGCCTGCACTTCACTGCTTTGCGGCAACCGGCGGCTCAAGCCAATGTCCAGGCGCCCGTCCGCCACCTGCGCGCCGAGGCTGCCGGAGGCGCATTCCACCAGGGTCAGCTGCACGTCGGGAAAGCGTTGGGCAAAGGCATGAATCACCTGGCTGAACAGGTCCGACAAGGCAATCGAACTGACATACCCCAATGCCAGTTGCCCAGCGGTGCCTGCGGCCAGTTTGCCGGCGATCACCTGTGCCAGCTCCACCTGTTCCAGCACACCCCGCGCATAGGGCAAGAACGACCGGCCTTGAGCGGTAAGTGTCACGGTGCGGCTGGTGCGATCGAACAGCTTGAAACCCAACTCGGCCTCCAGCGCCGAAATCTGCCGGGTCAGCGGTGGCTGGGCCAGGTGCAGGCGAATGGCGGCTCGACCGAAGTGCAGTTCTTCGGCGACCGTCAGAAAGTACCGCAGCTTGCGTAGGTCGAGCATCCTGGCCCTCGGGTATTGATCGGTGTGAATTCGGTATTGGTTCAAGACCTGCCGGGCATTCTATAAAGACCTCACAACATAAAACGAGAGGTTTCATGACGTCGCGCCTGTCTTGACCGGCTGCAAGCGCCTTGAGCCTGAGCAGATTCCTACGCCATGACCGACACCGTCGTTATACCCGCTTCCCAATGCTCTGCCCGCCGTCGTTCGTTGATCGCCGGGTGCAGCGCCCATGCCGTACACGATGGCTTGACCGACGTTATCTATGTGCTGCTACCCATCTGGCAGGCGCAGTTCGCCATGTCCTACGCGCAGATCGGGCTTCTGCGCGGCGCCTATTCCGGGATGATGGCTGTGTTCCAACTGCTGGCGAGCCGCGCCGCCAAACGCTGGGGGCGCACACCGTTGCTGGTGGGGGGGACTGCGCTTGCCGGTATCGCTTACTTGATGGTTGGGCAAGCCACCGGGCTGGTCCTGTTGCTGCTGGCCTTGCTATTGGGCGGCCTGGGCGCGAGTACGCAGCACCCGCTGGCGTCGTCGATGATCAGCGATGCCTATGAGGAGGGGGGTGGGATCAAGCAGGCGCTGTCTCAGTACAATTTCTCTGGGGACATCGGCAAAACCCTGATCCCCGGCTTGGTTGGCCTGCTGCTCACCGTCATCAGCTGGCGCGCCAGTGCCACCTTGTTGGGGCTACTGGGTTTGGCGGCGGCGGGGCTATTGTGGTGGCTGATTCCTACGCCGTCGCGAGCACCTGCCACCACGAAAACGGCCAGACCCTCCAGTGGAATCGGCTCCGCCAGCGGCTTGCGCGCACTGATCTGCACCGGCACCCTCGATAGCGCCGTGCGCATGGGCTTTCTCACGTTCCTGCCGTTCCTGCTGCAAGCCAAAGGCGCAGGTACGGCGGGTGTCGGCCTGGCCCTGAGCCTGCTGTTTGTCGGCGGCGCGTTCGGCAAATTGCTTTGCGGTTATCTCGGAGCGCGCATCGGCATGATGAAGACCGTGTGGCTGACGGAAACCACCACCGCGCTGCTGATCATGGCGGCGGTGTACCTGCCGCTGAACGGTTTGATGCTGACGTTGCCGCTGCTCGGCCTGGTGCTCAACGGCACCTCGTCGGTGCTGTACGGCGCCGTGCCGGACCTGGCCGGAGCAGGCAAGCGGGAGCAGGCGTTTGCGCTGTTCTACACCGGCACGATCGGCGGCGGGGCCCTGGCCCCCGTGGTGTTGGGTGGCGTTGGGGATGCGCTGGGCGTGCCGGTGGCGGCGATGGTGTTGGCGGCAGTGTTGTTGCTGACGTTGCCGTTGGCGTGGTGGGTGGAGAGAGGGATGGTAGACGAGCGGTGATGTGATTGTTCATCTTGCGACGTTGCCTACACCCCCATCGGAACGGCGCGGGTTGTACTCGCTGTGTGAGCTATTTATGGTTTTCCAACGCCTGCATCGCCAGCCTCGGCGTTCGACGGCAGCTGTGCGCGGTACCACTCGAGTGCGCCGGTATCCCGAAAGCTACCCGGTGCATTTATCCGCGCGCAGTTGCCACCCTTATCGAATCACCTTATTTCAGGCATAAAAAAACCGGCCACCAGGGCCGGTTTTTTCATGCATCCCCCGTCAAAACCATCCTGACGTTGGACCAACAATTGAGTGGAGCGGGTAGAGGGAATCGAACCCTCGTCGGAAGCTTGGGAAGCTACTGTTCTACCATTAAACTATACCCGCTCAGAGCGGCTGACTTTGTACCAGATGTTCATCAGGATTTGAAGTTTTTCTTTGGAAAATGTGCAGGTTGCGTGCGTCGGATAAACCGATGGACGGAGCCTGTGCAGGAGCAAGTCTGCGTTCAATCACTGACTTTCTCCTGCACAGGATCGCATTTCAGATTGCAAATGCATGCTGTGTCTGGCCTTGGTGGTACCGCAATCGGCTGGCTGGCCGCTCTGATTTCAAGAAGCCGACGACCGCGTCCCGGCTGTCCCGGCACGCTGCCTTGTGCTCCATATCCAGGAAGTGCCCGGTGGCCTGGATGGTGTTGAAGCTGCTGTTGGCCACATGTTGGCCGAACAGCTTGGCATCCTCGGCGCTGGTGTATTCGTCCCATTCGCCGTTCAAGAACAGCACCGGAATGTCGATCTGCTTGGCTGCCTTGAGGTAGCACAGTCGATCACTGTTGAGCACTTGGCTGATGTGGAAGTGCATCTGCCCGTATTCATGCTCGGCCAGGCTGCTCACGTGCTTGTAGTTGAAGCGCTTGAACAACGACGGCAGGTGTTTGCCGATGGTGTTGTTGACGAGGTGGCCGACGCGGTCGCGGTCGAGGTTGCCGAGGTAGTCAACGCCACGTTCAAGGTAGTCGCGCATGGGCGCGTTGATCACGGGTGAGAACGAGCTGATCACTGCCTTCTCCACACGGCGCGGGCGGTGGGCAAGGGCGACCAGGGTAGCGGCGCCGCCCCAGGAGAATGACAGCACGTGTTCGGCGGCGAAGTGGTCGATGAGTTCCAGGAGGATCTGGCCTTCGACGTCCTTTGTCAGCATTTGCTCATGACGGTTATGGATTTTGGAACGGCCAGCATAGGGCTGATCGTACAAAACCACATTGAATTGCGGGTGCAGGCTTTTGACGGTTTGAGCGAAGGATGCCGTGGTGGCCATGGAGCCATTGACCATGATGATGGTCTTTGCAGCA
Source organism: Pseudomonas sp. GL_117 (assembly GCF_057835125.1). Taxonomy (NCBI): domain Bacteria; kingdom Pseudomonadati; phylum Pseudomonadota; class Gammaproteobacteria; order Pseudomonadales; family Pseudomonadaceae; genus Pseudomonas; species Pseudomonas sp. GL_117. The sequence continues at coordinate 1,685,925 of NZ_CM174418.1, forward strand.
GCGTCCGCGCGATAGAACTCCGTGTAAACCCGATACTGACCCTGTATATCCAACACAGCGATTTCTGGCCTCATGTCGTAAGACTCCTGGCAAGCGGGTAGGGCGCGCAGGTAACTCTGCACGAGCTTTGTGACAGGTAGGCATACGCCTGGAAAATGAGCGCCCATGTCGATCCGCTGACGGCTGGCCGACGGGTGTTGTTATGGCGGGCAGTTTTGCCTGGAAGGCCCGTAGATCAAGCGCGGGCGGGGGCAGGGTGTTTCTTGGAAGTTATAGGCGACTCGCCAGTCATAATTTGGCTGGTGATTTGGATTCAAGCAGCAGACCTGCCACCTCGCAAGGTTATAAAACGGTTTTTTGCCATCACCGGCCGAACGGTCGTCAGACCTGTCGGATTTCGTCGTCGGTCAGCGCCCGGTACTCGCCCGGCGCCAGGGCGGCATCCAGCACCAAGGGGCCCATCCGCTCGCGATGCAGGCCGATGACCTTGTTATCGAAATGCCCGAACATACGCTTCACCTGGTGATAGCGCCCTTCAATGATGCTCAGCCGCGCCGTTCTCGGCCCCAGCAACTCAAGTGCGGCCGGTTGGGTGGTGAGGTCTTCGAACGCAAAGTACAGGCCTGCGGCAAACGTCGGCGCGTATTGCGGGCCGATGTCCTGTTCGGTCTCGACAAGGTAGACCTTGGGCAGCTTGGTCTGCGGCTGTGTCAGGCGCCGTGACCACTGGCCGTCGTTGGTGATCAGCATCAGGCCGGTGGTGTTGAAGTCCAGGCGCCCGGCGATATGCAACTCGTCCTTGTCCGGTTCATCGAGCCAATCGAGCACGGTCGGGTGTTGCGGGTCTGTTGTAGCGCTCACGCACCCCTGCGGCTTGTGCAGCATGAAATACCGCGCCGGTTTGCCCGCCTGCAGAACCTCATCATCAACACATACACGACTGAATTCGCGCACTTCATGGTGCGGATCGCTGACTGCAACGCCGTCGACGGTCACACGCCGTTCAACCAGCAGCAGACGCACTTGCTTGCGATTGAAACGTGGCAGGTTGCTGAGGAAACGATCGACGCGCATTACGGCTGCTCAAGTCCGCGTAGCTGCGCATCCACCTGGGCACAGTGCGGACACAGGCAGGCTTTGTTGCGCAGATCATCGGGCAGCGCTTCGAGCACCGCCGGGTCGATGGTGACGCTGTAGCACCAGCAGGCCTGGTCGACGGTGCGAGGGTCGGCCAGGGCGCAGTCGTTGCGGGCGCCGCAGGCGGGGCAGAGGGTTGGCGTGGTCATCGGTCGGTTCAGGCTGAAAGGGTGCAAGGTCCCGGTGAGTCCCGGTGTGCCTTGCACGATACAGCGCTGCCCCGACGCAGGCTACTTACAGCTGGAACTTGCTGACCAGTACGTTGAACGATGTGGCCAGGCGCGACAGGTCCTGGCTGGAGGCGTTGGTCTGGTGGGCGCCAGCGGCGGTCTGGGTGGACAGGTCCTGGATGTTGAGCAGGTTGCGGTCGACTTCACGGGCAACCTGGGCCTGCTCCTCGGAGGCGGAGGCGATCACCAGGTTGCGCTCATTGATCAGCGCCACGCTGTCGGTGATGCGCTGCAGCGCTTCGCCGGCATTTTGCGCCAGGGTCTGGGTGTTGTTGGCCCAGGTCAGGCTTTTGTTCATCGCGGCCACCGCGTCGTCGGCGCCCACCTGCACTTCCCCAATCATTTTTTCGATGTCGACCGTGGAGGTTTGGGTGCGATGAGCCAACGCACGCACTTCATCGGCCACCACCGCAAAACCACGGCCTTGCTCGCCTGCGCGGGCCGCTTCGATGGCCGCATTGAGCGCCAGCAGGTTGGTCTGGTCGGCGATGCCGCGGATCACGTCGATCACCTTGCCGATTTCCCGCACCTGGCCGGCGAGGTCTGCGACCGACTGCGTCGAATCGTTGATCTCGACCACCATCGCGCTCATGCCGGACACCGCCTGCGCCACCTGCTGGCGGCCGTCTTCGGCTTCGTCGGTGGCCTTGCGCGAGGCTTGCGAGGTGGACACGGCGTTGCTCGCCACTTCGTCCACGGCGGCGGTCATCTGGTTCACGGCGGTGGCGGCTTGCTGGATTTCGTCATTCTGGCGGGTCAGCCCACGGCTGCTTTCTTCGGTGACCGCGCTCAGTTCTTCGGCGGCGGAGGCCAACTGGTCGGAGGCATTGGCGATTTCCAGCAGGGTGCTTTTCAGGCCACCTTGCATGTCCGACAGCGCCATCAGCAGTTGCCCGGCTTCGTCGGTGCGTTCGGTGAGGATGGCGTGGGTCAGGTCGCCACGAGCAATGCGCTGCGCACTCTGCACCGCTTGTGCGATAGGGCGGGTGATCAGACGGGTGATCAGCACGCCAATGATGATCGCGATCAGGAAGGCCATCACGATGCCGCCGATCATCCAGGCCATGGCGCTGCTGCGCAGTTCGTCGGCGGCCACGGCGCCTTCCTTGATCTGGCGGTTATTCGACTCGATGATCACGCGAATCAGCTCGCGTGCCTGGCGGAACAGTTCGTTGTTGGTGCTGTTGAGCTGGGCCCGAGCCTGCTCGACCTGGCCGCCGTCGAGCATGGCCATGATGCGTTCGGAGTTGCTGATATAGGTGGGCCAGATCTGGTCAAGCTTGTCGCCCGCCGCCCGTTCGTCGGCTTCCAGCGGCGTCGCGCGGTAGGTGGCGTAGGCGGCCTGGCTGCGCTTGAGTTCGGTGGCGATGTCCTGGCGCACGCGGTCGCGGTCTTGCTGGGAGACGTCGCCGTTGCTGGCATCCATCAGCCGGTACAAACCGCGGTTGTGCGCGACCAGGCCATTGAGGGTGGCGGCGGTGGTGCTGACCGAAACCAGATTGTTGGAGAACGTCAGTTCCAGCGCGGTGGCGAGTCGGACCACGCCTTTGATGCCCAGCGTACCGACCCCAAGTGTGACCAGTGCACAGAGTAGAAATGAAAGTAGAAGCTTGGTTGAAATTTTCATGGCTCGAATCCGAGGGAGTTGGCGAAGTACGCACGCTAGAGCCTCCCTGGCCTGGTGCGATGTCATAGTGACATCATCGCAATCAACAAAGTTTCGGGCCAGATAAATTTACTGAATCGATACAGCCCCCATGATGGATAAACCTTATGCGTGAGTACGCTGCGCAGGGCGTGTATCGGCAACCTGTGTAGTTGTGTCTAGTTGTAACCAAAACGCACCAGATTCGGTTTTTGTTGTCAGATATTTCGTCATTCGGTGAAAGCTGAGTGCCGCCCCCCAGCGTCGCTGGAGGAGCTCCTTCGCGGTCCAGGAGGCCGCCATGTATCGACGACTGCTGCTCAGCGCTTTACTCGGTCTGACCCTTTCAGCCTGTGTGCCCTACTACGATGGAGGCCAGAGTTACTATCGATCCGAGGTCTATACGTCACCGGCGCCGGCGTATTACTACGGGGGTGGCACCGCTTACCAATACCGCCGTGATTACTACCCCGCACCGCGTTATTACGCGCCGCAACCGCGCTACTACCCGGCGCCGCGCTATTACCAGCCGGCCCCGCGTTACTACGGCCCGCGTGCCGGTTACCGGCCCTATCCGAACCAGGGCTGGGGTGATCGTGGCGATCATGGCGGGCATGATGGACGTGGTCGCGGTTCCGACCATGGCGGCGGCCGCGGCGGTCACCGCTGACAGGACTTGAAAGCAAGCGGCGCAGGAAGCGCCGCTTTTTTTTGCGCGAAATACTCAGTATTCGGACAAATCCGCCAGCGGGTGGCGACCTTCCCACACCTTGTGGAAGTGAGCCTGTACGACCGCGTCCGGCAGGCTGTTGATGTCCGGCCAATGCCAGTGCGGCGTCTGGTCCTTGTCGATCAAGCGCGCACGCACGCCTTCGCTGAACTCCGGGTGACGGCAGCAATTGAGGCTCAAGGTGTATTCCATCTGAAACACCTGGGCCAGGGACAGGTGACGGGCTCGGTGCAGTTGTTCCCACACCAGGTGCGCGGTGAGTGGGCAGCCTTCGCTCAAGGTCTTGCCGGCACGGCTGAACAGCGGGTCGTCGTGCTCGCGCAACTGGCTCAAGGCGCGCCAGGCTCCGCGTACATCACCCACGTCCAGCCAGGCGTCGATCTGCGTCCTGCGCGGCAGCCACTGCGCTTCGGGTTGCTGGCTGACGGCTTCCTGGGCCAGCGCCTTGAGCAGGCTGTTGAGTTGTATCGACGTTTGTTCCTGCCAGTTCAGTTGCAGCAGGCCTTCGATCAATTCGTCCTGCTGGTCGTCGCGCAGGAAGCGGTCGGCCAGGCCCAGGTCCAAGGCATCGCGACCGTTGATATGCGCGCCGGTCAGGCCGAGGAACAGGCCGAGCTTGCCCGGCATGCGCGACAAGAACCAACTGGCGCCCACATCCGGGTACAGGCCGATACTGATCTCCGGCATTGCCAGGCGGCTGCTTGGCGTAACGATGCGCACTGACGCACTTTGCAGCAGGCCCATGCCGCCACCCAGCACATAGCCGTGGCCCCAGCAGATCAGCGGTTTCGGGTACGTGTGCAGGTGATAGTCGAGGCGATACTCCGCCGCAAAAAACTGCGCGGCCAGCGCCGGCACCACGCCGGGTTGTTCGCGGCACTCCATCGCGAGGCTGCGCACTTCGCCACCGGCGCAAAATGCCTTGGGCCCATTGCCGCGCAGTAGCACGCACACGATATTCGGGTCTTTCGCCCAACTGTCCAGGCGTTCGCCCAGGGCCAGGATCATCGGTAGGGAGAGGGCGTTGAGGGATTTTTCGGCGTCCAGGCTGGCGATACCGATGCGGGCACCGTCGCTGCCGGTCAGCTCTTCGAAGTGCAGGTTCATCGTGACCTCATTCAGGAAGGTAGAGGATTAGTATGATCGCTTCGTAGGAAAGTGCCGGTGGTGTGTCAGATCAATTGACAAGCGGGGTCGGCTTTCCTAGGGTTCGCCTCATTCTTTTTTACAAGACCATTGCATCATGACCGAAGGCGACCGTATCAAACTCGAACCCACCTGGAAGCACGCCCTGCGCGATGAGTTCGAGCAACCGTATATGAGCCAGTTGCGCGAGTTCCTGCGCGAGGAACATGCGGCCGGCAAAGAGATCTACCCGCCAGGCCCGCTGATCTTCAACGCGCTCAACTCGACGCCGCTGGACAAGGTCAAGGTGGTGATCCTCGGCCAGGACCCGTACCACGGCCCCGGCCAGGCCCACGGCCTGTGCTTCTCGGTGCAACCGGGCATACCCACGCCGCCGTCGCTGCTCAATATCTACAAAGAGCTCAAGCGCGACCTGAACATCGACATCCCCAACCACGGTTGCCTGCAAAGCTGGGCGGATCAGGGCGTGCTGCTGCTCAACACCACCATGACCGTGGAGCGTGCCAACGCCAACGCGCATGCGGGCAAGGGCTGGCAGTTTTTTACTGATCGGATTATCGAAGTGGTCAGCGCGCATCAGCCGCACTTGGTGTTTTTACTGTGGGGCGCCCATGCCCAGGGCAAGCAGAAGTTGATTGATGCGACCAAGCACCTGGTGCTGACGTCAGTGCATCCGTCGCCGTTGTCGGCGTATCGCGGGTTTTTGGGTTGCGGGCATTTCAGCCGCACCAACAAGTTTCTTGAGCAGAATGGCGAAACGCCGATTGAGTGGCGGTTGCCGTCGCTTTAATGTCGGTCGCTGTGCCCTACAAGCGGACTTCTGCCACTGTTGAACTGCCGATATTGGCGACGTATGCCAATCGGCCGCTGGGCGCTACTACGATGCCGCGCGGCTTGTCGAAGCCAGGGATCGTGCCAGTCACGGTTTGGGTGCGGGTATTGATGATACTGACTCGGTTGCCATCGGTTTCGGTGAGGTAGGCTCGCTCCAGCATCGTGTGAAAAGCGATCTGGAAAGGGCCGAGCAACCCGCTGAGAGTCGAGCTTGCCTGAGCGGTGGTGGTGTCCCCGATATACACCTCGCCACGATCCCGGTAGGTGATGTACACGCGAGCGGCGAAGCGTGCATGCACAATGCTGGTGGGCTCTCCAGCAATCGTGCTGGTTTGGAACACGACCCGGTTGGTTCCCAGGTTGATGCTGGTCCAGTCATCGAGGATCGAGGCGACATGTGAGCGCGCGTTGCCGGGCGCCACACAAATGTCTCTGGGATGGCGCACGGCAGTCGCAGCGATTCGCTGATGGGTGCTGGTATCGATCGCCACCACTTGCGAAGCGCCTAGGTCAGCGACGTACAGGCGCGCACCGGTCGAATTCAATGCAATGCCCCGGACGGTGGTGAACCCCCTGATTTGATTGATGAGCGTGTTGGTCGAGGTGTCGATCACGTCGACAGGCGTATCGGTGGCTTGGCTGCCGTCGCAGGCATAGAGGCGTTGGGCAGTTGGGTGCATCGCGAGCCAGATGGGCGAGCCTGCCTCGGTGATCGTCGTGATGATGCTCAAGTTTGCGGTATCGATAACAATGATGCCTTGTGGAAGGGTGGAACTGGTGACGTAGAGGCGCGATCCATCACCATTCAACGCAAGGCGATTGGGCGCGCCTGGAACGGCGACCGTTTTGACGATGGCAGCCGGTTCGTCATCGGTTTTTTGATCCTTGAAAGACGGGCGCATGATCACAGTCCTCGATAGGCATGTGCACATCATTGATCATCGTGACGAGAGCGTTTGGCTAGCTGTCAGACTTGACAGTTCAGACGAATGGCAGTGGCCCTTGAGAGGCCACTGTTCGATGGCAGATCAGGTTTGGCGGTTCCAGTGACGAAACAGCGGCTCTGCCAAAAACAACACGAACAACAAGCGCATTACCTGCATCGCCGTCACCAACGGCACCGACAGTTGCAGGGTCTCGGCCGTGAGGCTCATCTCGGCAATGCCGCCGGGCATCATGCCCAGGGTCAGCGAGCGTAGATCCAGATGGGTCAACGCACTCAATCCCACCGCAGCCAACGTCGCCAAGGCCATGGTCAACGCCGTACCAACCAGGGTACGGCCCATGAACGACGGCGCCCGGCGAAAGAACTGACGATTGAAGTGGCAACCCAAACCGCTGCCGATCAACCACTGGCCGATCTGGCTGCCGCCATCGGGCAGGCCGATATGCAGATCCCATACGACGCTGGCGGTCGCACTCACCAGCAACGGCCCGAACAACCACGGGTTTGGCTGACGCAAACGCTGCCAACCCCAGGCCACCAATGCGCCAAGCGCAAACAACGCGAACAGCCACGGCCAACTCACCGGCGCCGGATGAAACTGTGGCGCGCCGCCTTCCAGCACATACTTGAAGATCGCCGGCACGCACAGCACCACCACCAGCACCCGCAGGCTTTGCCCCGCCGCGACCCGGCTGAGCACCGCACCATTGCGTGCGCCCAGGTTGACCATCTCCCCGGAACCGCCCGGCATGCTGGAGAAAAATGCGGTGGCGCGGTCTTCACCGCTGCGCCGCATCAACCAGACGCCGACCACGCTGGAAAGGCTGGTGATCAGCGCGCCGAAGAAGATCAGCCCGAAATGGCTCAGCACCTGCTCGATCACCAACGGCGTGAAGTGCAGGCCGATGCCAATCCCTACCACCCATTGGCCGCATTTGCGCCCGCCGGGAATCTCCGCCAACTGCCATGGCGTGAGGCAGCGCACCAGGATGATCGCCAGCAACGAGCCGACCATATACGGCAAGGGCCAGCCGACAAGGCTGGCCAGGTAACCGCCGGCCAGACCGACCAGCGGTGTTCCCCACCAATGTTTAAAGGTGACTTCAGACATCGGCCACGGCACGACGCTGCAGGGCACGTTTGCGATAGATCCGTACCAGCGGTAAAGCCAGCATCAGCGCGGTCAGCACCCACACACCAAAGGTGATCGGGCTCGACCAGAGGATGTCCAGCGCACCGTTGGAAATCGACAGCGCCCGGCGCAGGTTCTGCTCCATCAAGCCGCCGAGGATAAAGCCCAGCAGGACTGGCGACAGCGGGAAGTCGAGCTTGCGCAGGATGTAGCCGAAGATGCCGATGCCGACCATCAGGAACAGGTCGAAGGTGGTGGCGTGAACGGCGTACACACCGATCGCGGTGATGATCGCGATCACCGGTACCAGCGCCCAGTTCGGCACGGCGAGGATGCGCGTGAAGATGCGGATCATCGGGATGTTGAGGATCACCAGCATGATGTTGGCGATAAACAACGAGGCGATCAGGCCCCAGACGATGTCCGGTTGCTGTTGGAACAGCAGCGGGCCGGGCGTGATGTTGTACAGCGACAATGCGCCGATCATCACCGCCGTGGTGCCCGAACCGGGTACGCCGAGGGTCAGCATCGGCACCAGGGCACCGCAGGCGGATGCGCCGATCGCGGTTTCCGGGGCGGCGAGGCCGCGCATGTCGCCCTGGCCGAATTTGCCGCTGGCACCGGCCATGCGTTTCTCGGTCATGTAGGCAACCGCTGAGGCCAATGTTGCGCCAGCGCCAGGCAGCACGCCCATGATGAAGCCCAGCAGGCCACAACGGATATTCACCAAGAAGACAGCGGATGCTTCCTTCAGGTTGAACATCATCCGTCCGGTGGCTTTCACGGCTTCCTGGCCACGGTGGGTTTTTTCCAGCAGCAACAGAATCTCGCTGATGGAGAACAGACCCAGCACCAACACCACAAACTGGATGCCGTCGGTGAGGTGGATGTTGTCGCCGGTAAAGCGGTACACACCGCTGTTGGCGTCGATGCCCACCGCCGACAGGAACAGGCCGATCAGCGCTGCAACAAAGGTCTTCAACGGTTTGTCACCGGCCATACCGCCGAGGCAGACAATCGCGAACACCATCAGTACGAAATATTCCGCCGGACCGAAGGCAATCGCCCATTTGGCAAGCAACGGTGCAAACAGCACCATGCCGCAGGTGGCGATGAACGCGCCGATGAACGAACTCCACGCCGACAACGACAGCGCTACACCCGCCAGGCCTTTGCGGGCCATCGGGTAACCGTCGAGGGTGGTCATTACGGTGGAGGCTTCGCCCGGAATGTTCAGCAGGATCGAACTGATCCGGCCGCCGTATTCGCAGCCCAGGTACACGGCCGCCAGCAGGATCAACGCCGACTCCGGCGGCAAGCCCAGGGCGAATGCAATCGGGATCAGCAAGGCCACGCCGTTGATCGGACCCAGGCCCGGCAACAGGCCGACTACGGTGCCGATCAAGGTGCCGCACAGCGCGGTCACCAGGTTGTACGGGGACAGTGCAACGCCGAAGCCCTGGCCCAAATAGCTGAAAGTATCCATATCAGTTCTCCAGAACGTCGAGCAGGCCGAGGGGCAGCGGAACATCCATGGCTTTATCGAACAGCAGATAGAGGCCCACGGCCATCAGGCTGACGATCACCACGCTCGGCAACCAGCGGCCGCCATACAGGCGCGCCATGGGGATGCCGATCAGCATGCTGCTGAGGATGAAACCCAGAGGCTCGAAGGTGGCGGCGAACACGATGAGCAGCGCCACGCAGATGCCGATCTTGATCAGGGTCTCGCGATCCAGCGCCGGTTCTTCTTCCGTGTGTTTGGTCGGCTGTGGGCGGATGATCATGTAGATCAGGCCCAGGCTCATCAGCCCGAGCATCAGCAGCGGGTAGGCACGAGGCCCGACCGGCTCGTAGGAAAATGCGGCCTGGTACGGCCACGCCATCAGCGCAAGACCGGCACAGACCAGCAGCATCACGCTGGCGAAAATGCGTTGTAAAAGCATAGGAAACTCCTAGGCCGCTTTTGTGGGAGCGCAGTGGCTCGCGAAGAATGCAACGGCGCCGCGTGTATCCAGGCCGCACGCGTCATCGTTGACGTTTTTCGCGGGCAAGCGCGCTCCCACAGAGGGCATTTACTGGATCAAGCCAAACTCTTTGGCCAGCACTTTGTAGTCAGCCACCTGTTTCTTCACGTAGGTGTCCAGCTCCGGGCCGGTCATGGCGAACGGGAACAGCTCGCGCTGGTCACGCAGCTTGGCGAACTCGTCGGAGGCCAGCAGTTTGTCGAACGCATCTTTCCACCAGGCGTAGTCGGCATCGCTGACTTTTGGCCCGAGGTAGAAACCGCGCACCACTGGCCAGACGATGTCGTAGCCTTGCTCTTTGGCCGTCGGAATGTTCTTCATTTCCGGCTCGTCCAGGCGCTCTTCGGAGAACACCGCCAGCAGGCGCATGTCACCGCTGAGGATGTGTGGCATGGAGTCGGAGATGTCGGTACTGCCCACCTGGATGTGACCGCCGAGCAGGGCGGTGGCGATTTCACCGCCGCCTTCGAGGGCCACGTAGCGCAGCTCACGCGGGTTGATCCCGGCGGCCTTGGCGATCAGGGCGGTTTGCATCCAGTCCTGGCTGCCGACGGTGCCGCCGGAACCGATGACGACACTGCTCGGATCTTTCTTCAGGGCTTTGACCAGATCGTCGAGGGTCTTGTAGGGCGAATCGTTTTTCACTGCGATGGCACCGTAGCTGGTGCCGACCGCTGCCAGCCAACGTACGGCGCTTTCATCGAAACGGCCGAACTTGCCCTGCGCCAGGTTCAGCAGCGAACCGCTGGACCAGGCCACCAGGGTGCCGGCATCCGCAGGGCGCTGCGCGACCACCGCGTTGTAGGCCACCGCGCCGACGCCGCCGGGCATGTAGGTCACGCGCATCGGCTTGCTCAGCAACTTCTCGTTGACCAGCGCGCTTTGCGCCAGTTTGCAGGTCAGGTCGAAACCACCGCCGGGGGAGGCCGGGGCGATGCATTCCGGGCGCTTGGGTTCTTCGGCGGCCAGCAGTTGGCCGGCGAACAGCATGCAGCCGGCGGCGAGGGCCAATTTACGCAGTGAAGGGGTCATTTTCTATCTCCGTCATTGTTGTTATGAGTGGCTGTTACCAAAGCGCAATGCTGTAGCTGACCAGCACGCGCATTTCATCCGCATCACGGGCTGAATAGTTGGAGCGGTACGTGGCGTTACGCAGGCGCACGGCCACATCCTTGAGCGTGCCGCTCTGTACGACGTATTTGATCTCGCTGTTGCGTTCCCACTCTTTGCCGGTGTCGCCGTTCTTGAGCTGGATGTTGTCACCCGAGATGTAGCGGCTCATGAAGCTCAGGCCGGGAATCCCCAGTTTGGCGAAGTCGTAGTCGTAGCGCGCTTGCCAGGAGCGTTCTTCGGCGCCGGCAAAGTCGTTGATCTGCACGAAGTTGACCAGGTACGGGTCGCTGCCATCCACATACGGAAACGCATTGTCACCGGACATGTGCTGGTAGCCGGCGCTGAGCTTATGGCCATTGAGGGCATAGCTGAACAGGCCGTTGAGGGATTTGTTGTCGATCTTGCCGCCACGGGCGCTACCGGTGTCATCACTGATGGCCAGGCGCAGGTCGGTGGAGAAGGTGCCGGGGCCCATCGGGCGGGCGGCGACCAGGCCGAGGAAGTGCTGGCGGTACACGTCATCGAGCTGGGCGAAGTGGTAGCTGCCGGTGATCTTGTCGGCGAATTTGTAGTCCACGCCACCGAAGTTGAAGTGCTTGCCGGTGGCGCCACTGACGAAGCGGCTGTTTTTGTTGTTGAGGGCGATGTCTTCGTAATTGGTGTCGTCGCGGTCCTTGGCTTTGTCCAGGCGGCCGCCGGTGAACACCAGGTTCTTGAACTCCTTGGAGGTGACCAGGCCGCCATTGAAGGTTTGCGGCAGGATGCGTCCGTCGTTGGGCTTGAGGATCGGCAGTTCGGGGGCCAATGAGCCGATCTTCAGCTCGGTGGCAGAGATCTTCACTTTACCGGTCAGGCCCAGTTTGGCGTATTCGTTGGCGGCGCGGCCGTCATCATGGGTGGGCAGCAGGCCGGTGCCGGTACGGTCGGGGCTGGAGTCGAGCTTGACGCCGAGCATGCCCAACGCGTCCACGCCAAAGCCGACGGTGCCGTCGGTGTAGCCCGATTGCAGGTTGAGCATGAACCCCTGGGCCCATTCGTCGCGTTTGGATTGCTGTGCACTGGTGCCGTCGCGGAAGTCGCGGTTGAAGTACATGTTGCGGGTTTCCAGGGTACCGCTACTGTCTTCGAAGAAGGCAGCCTGGCTAAGCGGCGAAAAGCCGGCAAGGGCAGCGGCGCTGGCAAGGGCGGTCTGGGTCAGGCGGGGAAAACGCACAGGCGAGAATGCCTGGGGCTGTGTCGACAGCATCGTGGTGTACTCCGTTATTGTTCTTATTTTGACGAAAACGCTTCGAGGCGTTTTTCGGGCGCTGCGGCTCAGGCAGCTCAGTGGGCAAAGACCACCGTGTCTGGATGCTAAAGGGCGAAGCTTTCACTAACCTTTCAACCACCTTTCAATGTTTTCGGGCTTCACAGGGCAGGTTGCGCCTGTAAACTGCCCGCCAAAGCGTGGCGTCGACCACCCCTGAACGAGGTACAAATCCATGCGTGTCCTGTTGGTTGAAGACCACCTGCAACTCGCCGAAAGTGTTGCCCAGGCGCTCAAGAGCACGGGGTTGACCGTCGACGTGTTGCACGATGGCGTGGCCGCGGACCTGGCCTTGAGCAGCGAGGAATACGCGGCGGCGATCCTCGATGTGGGGCTGCCGCGCATGGACGGTTTCGAGGTGCTCGCACGCTTGCGGGCGCGTGGGAAAAACCTGCCGGTGTTGATGCTGACCGCGCGCAGTGATGTGAAGGACCGCGTGCACGGCCTGAACCTCGGCGCCGACGATTACCTGGCCAAGCCTTTTGAACTGACGGAACTGGAAGCGCGGGTCAAGGCGTTGCTGCGGCGCAGTGTGTTGGGCGGCGAGCGCCAGCAGGCGTGTGGTGTGTTGGTCTATGACCTGGATACCCGGCGCTTTACGGTGGGGGGCGAACTGATGACGTTGACGTCCCGCGAGCAGGCGGTGCTTGAGGCGCTGATTGCACGTCCGGGGCGGGTCATGAGTAAAGAGCAGCTGGCGTCCCAGGTGTTCGGCCTGGACGAAGAAGCCAGCCCCGATGCCATCGAAATCTACGTGCACCGTCTGCGCAAAAAACTCGATGGCCAGCCCATCGCCATCGTGACCTTTCGTGGCCTCGGCTACCTGCTGGAAGCGCGCGATGCATAAACCCAGCAGTTTGCGCTGGCGCCTGTTGTGGAACCTGGCGCTATTGCTGGTGTTGTTGATGCTCGCCAGCGGCATGAGTGCCTACTGGAACGGGCGCGAGGCCGCTGACACCGCCTACGACCGCACCTTGCTCGCCTCGGCGCGGACCATCGCCGCCGGCCTGACCCAGGTCGACGGCACCCTCAGTGCCAACGTACCGTATGTGGCCCTGGACACGTTTGCCTACGACAGCGCCGGGCGTATTTACTATCAGGTCAATGATATTGATCAGAAGCTGATTTCCGGCTACGAAAACCTTCCCGGCCCGCCACCCGGCACGCCGCGCACTGATGATTACCCGGCGTTGGCGCGATTCTACGACGCCACCTACCTGGGCCAGCCGGTGCGTGTGGTGAGCCTGCTCAAGGCGGTCTCCGAGCCAAACATGAACGGCATGGCGGAGATCCGCGTGGCCGAGACCGACGAAGCCCGTGTGAGCATGGCGCGCAGCCTGATGGCTGATACCTTGCTGCGCTTGGGCATGCTTGCCGTCGGTGCCTTGCTGTTGGTGTGGTTTGCCGTGAGCGCCGCGTTGCGCCCGCTGGAGCGTTTGCGCACCGCCGTGGAAGAGCGCCAACCCGATGATCTGCGGCCGCTGCCGTTGGTGGAAGTGCAGCATGAATTCGGCCCGTTGGTGCGTTCGCTCAATCATTTCACCGAACGCCTGCGTGGCCAGTTCGAGCGCCAGGCACAGTTTATTGCCGACGCGGCCCACGAGCTGCGCACACCGCTGGCGGCGCTCAAGGCGCGCTTGGAGTTGGGCCTGCGTGCCGAAGACCCACCGACCTGGCGCAGCACCCTGGAAAGCGCGGCCCAGGGCACGGATCGCCTGACCCATCTGGCTAATCAGCTGTTGTCGCTGGCGCGTATCGAAAACGGTGCACGGGCGATTGCCGAGGGCGGTGCGCAACTGCTCGATCTGAGCCAATTGGCCCGGGAGCTGGGCATGGCCATGGCGCCGCTGGCCCATGCACGCGGTGTGGCGTTGGCGTTGGAGGCCGATGAGCCGGTATGGCTGCGCGGCGAGCCGACGCTGTTGAACGAGTTGTTGAGCAACCTGGTGGACAACGCCCTGGCCCATACACCACCGGGTGGCAATGTGATCTTGCGGGTCACGGCGCCGGCGGTGCTGGAAGTGGAGGACGATGGCCCGGGCATCCCGCTGGATGAGCGCGACCGGGTCTTCGAGCGCTTCTACCGCCGCAGCCAGCAGGGCTTGGGCTCTGGCCTGGGGCTGGCGATTGTCGGCGAGATCTGCCGCGCGCACCTGGCGCAGATCAGCCTGCACGATGGCGAACTGGCGGGATTGAAGGTGCGGGTGAGCTTTATCGCCGGTTGATCAGTAGAACATCGAGCGTGCTTCATCCAGCTCGGCGCGCAGGGCTTCGCTGTACGGATCGACGCGCAGCTTCTTGAGCGCGGGGAGTGTGGAAACCACCACATCCGCCAAGGGGTGGTCGGTGCCGCGATGGCAATACAGCATGGCGATTTGCACCAGATCGATGTAGTCGAGGCTGGCGGAGTCACGTTCAAGGTTCAGGTATTGCCCCGGCAGGCTGGCCAGCATCTCCGGGAAATCCCAGCCGTGCAGCAGCTTGTCGCCGAGCAGTGGGTGGATGCTGTCGATCACGTGGTTGAGGGCGATCGGGTCCGATAGCAGTTCGTAGTGGTCCTCGGCGTAGGTCAGGATCGGCAGCACACCGATCTGATGCACCAGGCCGCCAAGGGCTGCCTGGTCCGGCTTGAGCTGGCTGTGGCTGCGGCACAATGCATAGCTGACGCCTGCCACTTCGAGGCTGCGGCGCCAGACATCGCGCATCTTTTGTTCGACCGTTTCGGAGCGGGCGTGGAAGATCTGTTCCATCACCAGGCCGATGGCCAGGTTGCTGCTGTAGTTGGTGCCCAGCCGGGTGATGGCGGTGTGCAGGTCGGTGACTTCCTGGGTCGCACGCAACAGCGGGCTGTTGACCACTTTGATCAGGCGCGCCGACAGCGCGGTGTCGCGCCCGATCACTTTGCTCAAGTGGCTGATGCTGATTTCCGGGTCTTCGGCGGCCTGGCGAATTTGCAGCGCCACTTCGGGTAATGTCGGCAGAACCAGATCATCGTTGCCGATGGCCGTAATCAAAGCCTGTTGGACTTTTTCCGCCAGCTTGTTCATTCAGGATCTCTAGGGTGTTGCCAAAAGGTACGGCGATTAACGCTGGATCTCTCGATCGCGGTCGAGTGTGTATGGCAGGTCAAGCAGGTGCAGGGCGGGGCCTTCAAGGCTGCCTAGATGCACATCGCCACTATCGGCAGCTTCGGCTTGCAATACGGCCAGAAGTTCAATCGTCTGGTCAGCTTTTGCTGCAATCACCACTTCGCCGATCGAGCTGTTATGGCTGGGCGAAAACAGCGGGGTGCCTGGCTCGGGTGTTTCAAGCGTATCCAGGCGCAAACGGTACAGGCGGCGTTTGAGTTTGCCCAGGTACTGCATGCGCGCGACGATTTCCTGGCCGGTGTAGCAGCCTTTCTTGAAGCTGACGCCGCCGATGGCTTGCAGGTTGAGCATCTGCGGGATGAACAGTTCGCGGGTTTGCGCCATGACCTGGCCGATGCCGGCGCGGATCTGGCCCAGCAGCCATTCGTTCAGGTCGGTTTCTTGCGCTTGCGCAGCCAATTGGGCGCGCACGGTGTCGGCGTGCTCGACGGGCACCCAGAGCTCGGCGCGCTCGGGCGAAACCCGAATCGCGATCAAGTGCTCGGTGCGTGCAACGCTGTCGGTCTCGGCTGGCAGTTCAAGGCCGAGGGCGGTCAGTGCCGGATCCGCACCCATCAGGCCGAAACGCACCCAGGCGGCGCTTTCGTCGGTGAGTTTGGATTTGGAGAAGACGGCGTATTTCTTCAAGTCGGCCAGTTGCGGCTCCAGCAGCTCGGTGGCCATGGCCAGCAACACGCCGTCACCTTGCAGCAGGATGCGAAAGCTCGATTGCATGCGCCCTTTTTGCGTGCAGCGCGCGCCGAGGCTGGCCTGGGTATCGCTCAGGTAGTTGAGGTTGCAGGTCAGTTGCCCTTGCAGGAACTTGGCAGCGTCGGAGCCGCGGACGGCGAGAACGCCTTCGTGGGACAGGGGGCAGAAGAAAGCGGAGTCAGCCATGGGTCATCGCAGGTCAAAAAGTCATGGGTGCATCATAGAGGGGCGCCCGGCAAATGGATAGTTTCCGTATGGGGCGACCAAAGCCGACTGTTCGGGTGCGGCCGGGCCTGTATACTTGCCGCCTATTTGAGGAGCGTTCCATGGTCGAAGATGTTGAAATCAATCGCCTCTACTGGCACAGCCGTCGTGGCATGCTGGAATTGGACGTGTTGTTGGTGCCTTTTACCAAAGAGGTTTACGCGACGCTCAATCAAGTGGACCGCGACCTCTATGTGCGGCTGCTGACGTGCGAAGATCAGGACATGTTCGGCTGGTTCATGGAGCGCGCCGAATCTGAAGATCCGGAGCTGCAGCGCATGGTTCGGATGATTCTGGATCGTGTCCAGCCCAAGTAATCACGCCTTTGAATGCCGCTGGCAGGCCTCACGGCTGTTGCTGGCGGCGTATCTCCTTGCCCAGCTATTCGCGCTGGGTGCGCTTTTGTTGCTTGATCTGTCCTATTCCAGCCTTGGTCTGTTGGTGTGCCTGGCGCATGCCGCCTGGGTCTTGCCGCGTCATATCCTGCTGACTCACCGTTCGTCGATTCGTGGCCTGCGCCGCGACGCAGACGGTTGGCACCTGTTCAGCGCCGAGCGGGGTTGGCATAGCGTGCAGTTGCGCCCCGACAGCCTGGCGTTGCCGCTGATCGTGGTGCTGCGCTATCGCGTGCCGGGGCAGTGGTGGGTGCGTTCGATCTGTGTGCCGGGTGATTCGCAGGCAGCCGATGTGCATCGGCGCCTGCGGGTGCGCTTGAAGTTCAGTCGCCGTAGGTGGTTGGCACCAGGATAGTGTCGTGGGCTTCGGGCAGCATCTCGGGGTAGTCGAGGGTGTAGTGCAGGCCGCGGCTTTCCTTGCGTTCCATGGCTGAGCGGATCATCAGTTCCGCGACTTGGGCCAGGTTGCGCAACTCGATCAGGTCGCGGCTGACTTTGTAGTTGCTGTAGAACTCGTCGATCTCATCCAGCAACAGCCGGACCCGGTGCTGCGCGCGTTGCAG
Organism: Pseudomonas sp. GL_117; assembly: GCF_057835125.1. Taxonomy (NCBI): domain Bacteria; kingdom Pseudomonadati; phylum Pseudomonadota; class Gammaproteobacteria; order Pseudomonadales; family Pseudomonadaceae; genus Pseudomonas; species Pseudomonas sp. GL_117. The sequence continues at coordinate 1,703,232 of NZ_CM174418.1, forward strand.
GCGCTTGTTGGTACGCACGATCCCCACGTAGTCCCACATGAAGCGCCGCAGCTCGTCCCAGTTGTGGGCGATGATCACGTCTTCGTCCGAATCGGTGACCTGGCTTGCGTCCCAGCGGGGCAGGGCATCCGGCACGGGGATGCGTGGCAGTTGTTCGAGGATGTCCGCCGCCGCCGAGCGGGCGTAGACGAAGCATTCGAGCAGCGAGTTGCTGGCCATGCGATTGGCGCCGTGCAGGCCGGTGAAGCTGGTTTCGCCAATCGCATACAGGCCGGGCACGTCGGTGCGGCCATTTTGGTCGACCATTACGCCGCCGCAGGTGTAGTGCGCGGCCGGGACGACCGGGATCGGGCCTTTGGTGATGTCGATGTTGAAGGCCAGGCAGCGTTCGTAGACGGTGGGGAAGTGGGTCTTGATGAAGGCTTCGGGTTTGTGGCTGATGTCCAGGTACACGCAGTCGATACCCAGGCGCTTCATTTCATGGTCGATGGCGCGGGCGACGATGTCCCGTGGGGCCAGTTCGGCGCGCGGGTCGAAGCGTTGCATGAAGCGTTCGCCGTTCGGCAGTTTCAGGTGTGCGCCTTCGCCGCGCAGGGCTTCGGTGATCAGGAAACTCTTGGCCTGCGGGTGGTACAGGCAGGTGGGGTGGAACTGGTTGAATTCCAGGTTCGCCACCCGACAGCCCGAACGCCAGGCCATGGCGATGCCGTCGCCGCAGGCACCGTCAGGGTTACTGGTGTAGAGGTAGACCTTGGCCGCGCCGCCCGAAGCGAGAATGGTGAAGCGCGCACCGTAGGTGTCGACTTCGCCGCTGCCACGGTTGAGCACATAGGCGCCGAGGCAGCGATCGCCTTCCAGGCCCAGGCGTTTTTCGGTGATCAGGTCGACGGCGACGCGTTGCTCCAGCAATTCGATGTTGGGGCGTTGGCGGGCTTGGTCGAGCAGGGTCTTGAAGATCGCGGCGCCGGTGGCGTCGGCGGCGTGGATGATGCGACGGTGGCTGTGGCCGCCTTCACGGGTCAGGTGGAATTCGAAACCGCCGTCATCGCTGCCCGCGTGTTCATCGCGGGTGAACGGCACGCCCTGGTCGATCAGCCATTGGATCGCCTCGCGGCTGTGCTCCACGGTGAAGCGCACCGCGTCTTCATGACACAGGCCGCCGCCGGCGTTGAGGGTGTCTTCGACGTGGGATTGCACGGTGTCGGTGTCATCCAGCACGGCAGCGACGCCGCCCTGGGCCCAGAATGTCGAGCCGTTGGCCAGGTCGCCCTTGCTCAGGACCGCAATGCGCAGATGGCTGGGGAGGGTCAGCGCCAGACTCAAGCCGGCCGCGCCGCTACCGATCACCAGGACATCGTGTTGAAACTGTTGGCTCATTAGAAGGATTCCGCAAAAAGCGATCCAAAGGGCAGGCGCAGACAGGACGCCTGGATCGGCGAATCAAAGGGGCACACGGGCTACTAGTATATAGAGGGGGGGAGCGGCACAATAGCCGGGCATTCGTGGCAATGTGAGATTACGGTGCACGGCTCGGGTAAAATCAGCTGGTTATTGAAGCGGGAACTTTTTGCATAAGCCTCGACTCAATAGCAGGTTGCCCGAAAGCTGGGAAAACGTTGAGTTTATTGGCCCGTCGGGAGCATTGGACGCGTCAGAAAACCGGCGACAAGATTATTCGCGCAGCCGGCGTTGCCCGTGCTGCGTTTTTCGTGTGTGCCAAATCAGTGCGTGCCGGAAACTTGCTTGAAGGGGGAGAACTTTTGCGAAAAGACCGAGTCTATGTTTGCAAGCCTGATCGTTTAGTTATGCAAGCCTCCTTCAAGTACAACGAGGAGTGTTCATGCTAACCCAGGAAGAGGATCAGCAGCTGGTCGAGCGCGTTCAACGCGGCGACAAGCGAGCTTTTGATCTGCTAGTGCTGAAATACCAGCACAAAATTCTCGGGTTGATCGTGCGGTTTGTGCACGACACCCATGAAGCGCAGGACGTTGCACAGGAAGCCTTTATCAAGGCGTACCGTGCACTAGGCAATTTCCGCGGTGACAGTGCGTTTTACACGTGGCTGTACCGCATCGCCATCAACACGGCGAAGAACTATCTGGTCTCTCGCGGACGCCGCCCACCGGATAGTGATGTTAGTTCAGAAGATGCTGAATTTTACGATGGTGATCACGGCCTCAAAGATCTCGAGTCGCCGGAGCGTGCATTGCTGCGCGACGAGATCGAAGGCACCGTTCATCGCACCATTCAGCAACTGCCAGAAGATTTGCGTACGGCGTTAACTTTACGTGAATTCGATGGTCTGAGTTACGAAGACATTGCGAGCGTCATGCAGTGTCCGGTGGGGACTGTAAGGTCACGGATTTTCCGGGCCCGGGAAGCCATCGATAAAGCCTTGCAACCGTTGTTGCAAGAGAACTAAAGACAGCGGCGACAGCCAAGAGAGGAACCGCCATGAGTCGTGATGCCCTGCAGGAATCGCTGTCCGCAGTGATGGATAACGAAGCGGATGAACTGGAACTTCGTCGAGTGCTCAACGCATTTGATGACGCCGAAACCCGTGATACCTGGTCTCGTTACCAAGTCGCTCGGGCGGTGATGCACAAGGATCTTCTAATCCCTCGTCTGGATATTGCTGCGGCCGTTTCTGCCGCTCTGGCTGATGAAGCCGTTCCGGCAAAAGCTGCACGTGGTCCATGGCGTAGCCTGGGTCGCCTGGCAGTCGCTGCCTCGGTGACTGTTGCAGTGCTGGCGGGTGTTCGCCTGTACAACCAGGACGAAATAGCCGGTGCCGAACTGGCCCAGCAGACCCAGCAGCCGGTCATGGCCGGTCCGCAAGTCAAAGGCCCAGCGGTATTGGCCGGCTACAAGGAAAGCTCTGACACCACCGGCCCGATGGCCAACGGTGTACTGCAAGGCCAATCCGGCTGGCAGGACCAGCGTCTTCCAGGCTACCTGCGCCAACACGCACAGGAATCGGCTCTGAAAGGCACTGAAAGCGCGCTGCCTTATGCTCGCGCCGCAAGCCTGGAAAACCGCTGATTCGTAAGGAGCTCTATGCGCGCCATACCGCTCCTTACGCTTTTGCTCAGCAGTTGGTTTGCACTCCCCGCCCACGCCGATGAAGCCCAAGACTGGCTGACTCGACTTGGGCGTGCAGAGCAGCAGCAAAGCTTTCAAGGTACGTTCGTCTACGAGCGTAACGGCAGTTTTTCCACCCATGACATCTGGCATCGTGTCCAGGATGGTCAGGTCCGTGAGCGGCTCTTGCAGCTCGATGGCTCTGCCCAGGAAGTCGTGCGGTTGGACGGCCGTACTCAGTGTGTCAGCGGCACCCTTGTCGCAGGCCTTGGCAATTCGCGTGATGCACCGTCACGTGCGCTTGATCCGCAAAAACTCAATGAATTCTATGAACTGGCCGTCATCGGCAAGTCCCGCGTGGCCGGTCGTAATGCAGTGATCGTCTCGATCACGCCCCGTGACCAATATCGTTACGGCTTCGAGCTGCACCTGGACCGTGATACCGCCTTGCCACTCAAGTCCCTGCTGCTCAATGACCAGGGGCAGTTGCTGGAGCGTTTTCAGTTCACGCGTTTAAATACGTCGACCGTGCCGGGTGATCGCGATTTGCAACCCAGCAGCGAATGCACGCCTATCGCCGCAGCTGGCGCTAGCGCGCCGCAAGTCCCGACAACCGAGAACTGGCATATGGAATGGTTGCCGCCGGGGTTTCAACTGACCAATAGTGCAGCGCGCACCGATACCCAGACGAAAGCAACGGTCGATAGCCTGATGTATGAAGACGGGCTGGCGCGCTTCTCGGTATTTCTTGAGCCGATCAACGATGCAAGCGTCACTGAAACCCGCACCCAATTGGGGCCTACAGTCGCCGTCTCGCGGCGCCTGAACACGGTGGACGGCGAGATGATGGTGACGGTTGTCGGCGAAATTCCGATCGGTACTGCTGAACGCATCGCACTGTCGGTGCGCGGCGAAAAAAAGACCGCCGCCCAGCCGTGAGTTGTTAATCCTATGTTCATCCTGAGCTTTCAATGTTAAGCCCATGCCGGGTCGGTTGCCGAGAGCATGAAATGAATGGATCAGCATTTTCACTTGCAAAAATCCCCCATGTTTTTTATAGGTCAGGGCTTGTCGGCTCTGGCCTTGCTTTGTTCGCGGAACAAAAATGTCGGTCGCAGTTTTCGGCGTTTCTTGAACCCTGTCGCTCAACCCTGCTCGTCGTAACGGGAGCTGTATGTCGATACCACGTTTGAAGTCTTATCTATCCATAGTCGCCACGGTATTGGTGCTGGGTCAGGCCTTGCCTGCGCAAGCGGCCGAGTTGCCTGACTTCACCCAACTGGTTGAGCAGGCCTCGCCTGCGGTGGTGAACATCAGTACCACGCAGAAACTGCCGGACCGCAAAGTTTCCAATCAGCAGATGCCGGACCTGGAAGGCCTGCCGCCGATGCTGCGCGAGTTCTTCGAGCGCGGCATGCCGCAACAGCGTTCGCCCCGCGGTGGCGGTGGCCAGCGTGAGGCGCAGTCCCTGGGCTCGGGCTTCATCATCTCGCCGGATGGTTACATCCTCACCAACAACCACGTGATTGCCGATGCTGACGAGATTCTCGTGCGCCTGGCGGATCGCAGTGAGCTGAAAGCCAAGCTGGTGGGTACTGACCCGCGTTCCGACGTGGCCTTGCTGAAGATCGATGGCAAGGACCTGCCGGTTCTCAAGCTGGGTAAATCCCAGGACTTGAAAGCCGGGCAGTGGGTTGTCGCCATCGGTTCGCCGTTCGGCTTTGACCACACCGTGACCCAAGGCATTGTCAGCGCCATTGGGCGCAGCCTGCCGAACGAGAACTACGTGCCGTTCATCCAGACCGACGTGCCGATCAACCCGGGCAACTCCGGTGGTCCGCTGTTCAACCTGGCCGGCGAAGTGGTGGGGATCAACTCGCAGATCTACACCCGTTCAGGTGGTTTCATGGGCGTGTCGTTCGCCATCCCGATCGATGTGGCCATGGACGTTTCCAATCAGCTCAAGAGCGGTGGCAAGGTCAGCCGTGGCTGGTTGGGCGTGGTGATCCAGGAAGTGAACAAGGATCTGGCTGAGTCCTTCGGCCTCGACAAGCCGGCCGGTGCCCTGGTCGCGCAGATTCAGGACGGTGGCCCGGCAGCCAAGGGTGGCCTGCAAGTCGGCGACGTGATTCTGAGCATGAATGGCCAGCCAATTGTCATGTCGGCCGACCTGCCGCATCTGGTCGGCGCGCTCAAGGCCGGCGCCAAGGCCAAGCTGGAAGTGATTCGTGAAGGCAAGCGCCAGACCGTTGAACTGACCGTCGGTGCCATCCCCGAAGAGGGCGCCACCCTCGATGCCCTGGGCAACGCCAAGCCTGGTGCCGAGCGCAGCAGCAACCGCCTGGGTATTGCTGTGGTCGAGATGACCGACGAGCAGAAGAAAAGCTTCGACCTCAAGAGCGGCGTGGTGATCAAGGAAGTGCAGGACGGTCCTGCGGCACTGATCGGCCTGCAACCAGGCGACGTCATTACTCACCTGAACAACCAGGCCATTGAAACCACCAAGCAATTCACCGACATCGCCAAGGCGTTGCCGAAGAATCGTTCGGTGTCCATGCGTGTGTTGCGCCAGGGGCGTGCCAGCTTCATTACCTTCAAGCTGGCCGAATAATCCGCTAGCTCAATTAAAAGCCCCGCCCTCGGTTGACGAGGGCGGGGCTTTTTTGTGGGCGATGGGTGGGTTAGCTCATCATCCCCTTCACCAGGCGTTCCTGTTCGATCAGTTCACGCTGGCGTGCATCGATGCGTGACGATAACGGGAAATTGCTGCCCGCCCTGCGCTTGGCGAAGTCCAACTGCTGGATGGCCTGCTGGAAGTCGCCCACCAGCGCAAAGTACTCGGCGCGTGCCTGGTGCAGGCCAATGATGTTGCCAGACAAGCCGCGCGTTTCGGCGACCTGATACCAGACATCGGGATCATCGGGGCGGGACTTGAGCAAACCGTCCAAGGCTTTCTCTGCATCGGCGGTACGGTTCTGTTTCAGCAGAAGGTCCACGCGCACCTGATTCAACGGATAGTTGCCGGGATATTGCGTGAGCATCCGATCCGTACGCTGTTGCGCATCCGGCAGGTGGTTGTTGTCGATGTCCAGTTGGACTTGAGCCAGGTTGTAGGTGATGTCGTTGGGCGCCTTGGCCAGCAACGGTGCGAGGTTCTCCCGCGCTTCCTTGAACTGGGAGCCTTTGATCTGCGCGATGGCCAAGCCATAACGCGCCACATCGTTTTTCGGGTTCTCGTCCAATTGCGCCTGGAAACGCTTGGCCGCAAGGCCTGGTGTGTCCTCGTATTGCAACTGCACCCGTGCGCGAATCAGTTGATAGCGCAGGCTGTCTTCCTTGCCGCCGGATTTGGCTTGCTCGGCGCGGTTGCGGGTGTCGGCGATCCGCGATTCGGTCACCGGGTGCGTCAGCAAGAATTCCGGTGGCTTGGCGTCGAAGCGGTATTGGCGCATCAGGCGTTCGAACATGGTCGGCATGGAGCGCGGGTCGTAACCGGCTTTTTCCAGGTTGAGGATGCCGATGCGATCGGCTTCTTGCTCGTTCTGGCGCGAGAAGCGGCGCTGTTCCTGGATGGCAGCGGCCTGGGTGCCGGCAATCGCGGCAATGCCGGCGTCACCTGCACCTGCGGCAGCGGCAATGATGCCGCCGAGCAGGGCGGCCATCATCGGGATCTGCATGCGCTGCTGCGCTTCCACACCGCGTGCGAAGTGGCGTTGGGACAGGTGAGCCAATTCGTGGGCCAGTACCGAGGCGTATTCCCCCTCGGTCTGCGCATTGAGGAACAGGCCGCCGTTGACCCCGACGATCCCGCCAGGTGCGGCAAAGGCGTTGAGTTGCGGGCTGTTGATCAAGATGAACTCCAGGCGCCGGTCATTGACCTGGCTGGTCTCCACCAGTTTGTACACGCTGGTTTCGACATAATCCTTGAGTTGCGGATCATTCAGTTGCGAGACCTGGCCCCGCAAGTAGGCCAGCCAGGCACGGCCCAGCTGGTATTCCTGTTGTGGCGAGACAATGGCAGAACTGGCGTCGCCAAGTGACGGCAGGTCGTCAGCGAAGCCTGGGGAGGCCAGCAGGCAAGCCAGCGTCAGCAGGGTGGGGCGCAAAAAAGTCATGCACAGAGCCTTTCGACAAAGAGCTTACTGTAGCCGGACACTGAGCTTCGGACCAGATATTCTAAGCAGCTCAAACCCGTGCCCGGAGTAAAACCATGACCGACGCTGTAGCCTTTGATGCCGAACTCGATGCCAGCGGCCTCAATTGCCCGTTGCCTTTGCTCAAGGCCAAGCTGGAGCTCAATCGATTGGCCAGCGGCGCGGTGCTCAAGGTAATCGCCACGGATGCAGGCTCCCAGCGTGATTTCCGGACGTTTGCCAAACTGGCCGGTCACACCCTGCTGCACGAAGAGGACGCCGCCGGTGTGTACCGTTACTGGTTGCGCAAGGCCTGAACCGTTCGCCCCCACCACCTGAGGTCTATTGATGTTCAAAGTGTTACGAGACTGGATTCAGCGCTACTTCTCCGATGAGGAAGCGGTAGTGCTGGCCGTCCTGCTGTTCCTGGCCTTTACGGCGGTGCTCACTTTGGGTGGCATGCTGGCGCCGGTCCTGGCGGGGATGGTGCTGGCCTACCTGATGCAGGGCCTGGTCACAACCCTTGAGCGGTTGCGCTTGCCGGGCGGTGTGGCGGTGGGGTTGGTATTTGCCTTGTTCATGGGGCTGCTGGTGCTGTTTATCGTGGTGGTGTTGCCGTTGCTGTGGCATCAGCTGATCACCCTGTTCAACGAGCTGCCGGGCATGCTTGCCAAATGGCAGTCGCTGTTGCTGCTGTTGCCGGAGCGTTATCCCCATCTGGTGTCGGACGAGCAGGTGTTGCAGGCCATCGAAGTGGCGCGCGGCGAGATCGGAAAGTTCGGCCAGTGGGCGCTGACGTTTTCCCTGTCCAGCTTGCCGTTGTTGGTCAACATCATGATCTACCTGGTGCTGGTGCCGATCCTGGTGTTTTTCTTCCTCAAGGACCGCGCCATGATCGGCCGCTGGGTGCGCGGCTACCTGCCGCGCGAGCGGGCGCTGATCACGCGGGTGGCCGAGGAGATGAACCGACAGATCGCCAACTACATCCGTGGCAAGGTCATTGAGATCATTATTTGCGGCGGCGTGACCTACATCGCCTTTATCGCCCTGGACCTGAACTACGCCGCGCTGCTGGCATTGTTGGTGGGGGTCTCGGTGGTTGTCCCTTATGTCGGCGCCGTGGTGGTGACGGTGCCGGTGACGCTGATCGCGCTGTTCCAATGGGGTTGGAGTGATCAGTTCATCTACCTGATGGCGGTCTACGGGATCATCCAGACCCTGGATGGCAACGTGCTTGTGCCGCTGCTGTTTTCGGAGGCGGTCAACCTGCACCCGGTGGCGATCATCTGCGCGGTGCTGTTGTTCGGCGGGTTGTGGGGATTCTGGGGAGTGTTTTTTGCGATCCCCCTGGCGACGCTGTTCAAGGCGGTGTTGGATGCCTGGCCTCGGCAAGAACCCGTGGTAGCGCCACTGTTGTAACGGGCTGCTGTAGTGGGCGGGCTTGCCCCGCGCTGGGGGGGCGAAGCCGCCCCAAATCCAACCGCCGCGGTCTTACTGATACACCGAGGTGCCTGGGTTTAGGGCGGCTTCGCCCCCCCAGCGCGGGGCAAGCGCGCTCACTACAGTTATGCTTTGTTCAAGGATTGTGCTGCGGCCAATACGGCATCCACATGCCCAGGCACCTTCACGCCACGCCATTCCTGGCGCAGTACGCCATCCTTGTCGATAAGGAACGTGCTGCGATCCACGCCCAGGTATTCCTTGCCATACAGCTTCTTCAGCTTGATCACATCAAACAGCTGGCAGACCGCTTCGTCCTTGTCGCTGATCAGCTCGAAGGGGAATTCCTGCTTGGCCTTGAAGTTCTCGTGGGACTTCACGCTGTCGCGCGACACCCCGAACACTTCGGTGTTGGCCGCCTTGAACGCTGCGTAGTGGTCACGGAACCCTTGGCCTTCGGTGGTGCAGCCCGGGGTGCTGTCCTTGGGGTAGAAGTAGATCACCACTTGCTTGCCCTTGAGGGCGGCGAGGCTGAAGGTCTGGCCGCTGGTGGCCTGAGCTTCGAAATCGGCTACGGGTGTGTCGATGACAACCGGCATGGGGCGTTCCTTACATAGGGTTCTGTGGGCGCCATGGCTCGATCAATGCGTCGAGGTTCAGGGCATCGGCGAAGTCCAGGAACTGGTCGCGCAACCAGCTGATCTGTACACCAGCCGGCAAGGTCACGGTAAACGTGGCGTTGAGCATGGTGCCGCCGGTTTGTGGTGCCTGGTAGGTGTCGCAGGTCAGGTTCTCCAGCTCGACGTTGTGGTCGATAAAGAACTGGCACAGCTCGTTGACGATGTCCGAACGGTACGCCGAGCTGACATACGCCACATAGGGCAAGGCCTGCGGACGGTTTTCCAGGGCGGCGCTGCGCACCACGTTGACGGTGAAGTTGTGTTTCTTGGCCAGGCCGGGCAGGCCGGTTTCCAGGCGCGCCAGGGCGTCCCAGGAGCCGGAAATCTGCAGGACCAGCGCGCTGCACTCGCCGTGGCGGGTCAGGCGGGAGGTCACGACGGCGCAGCGGTTCTCATGGCTGGCGCGGCACAGGACGTTGGTCAGCTCCATGGGGTTGGCGCCGAGGGCACTGATAACAAGGAATTGTTCGCGAACTGTGGGGGTGGACATGCAGCCTTCCTAAAGCGATGAGCGGTCGATACCGCGTGGGCTGTATCGATCAAAGGATGAAGGGTAGCGAAAACCGTCGCCAAGGGCTAGGAGGTGGCGTTTTCATTGCGTGAACGGCCGGATTTCGACGCGCTTGGAGGCAGCCTTTGGCCCAATGATGGCATTGCCTGTCGTTTAGTTGCGCCAGAACGCATCCTCAGGCGGTACTTTGCTTGTGCAAGCATCTTGGCGCCAGTACCATTACGGCTCTCTTTTTCCGGCAGGAGCGGTTGCATGATTGCGGGCAGTATGGTGGCACTGGTCACACCCATGGATGCACAAGGTCATCTCGACTGGGACAGCCTGGGCAAACTGGTGGACTTCCACCTGCAAGAAGGCACCAACGCCATTGTGGCGGTCGGCACCACAGGTGAGTCGGCCACCCTCGATGTGGAAGAACACATCCAGGTCATCGAATTCGTGGTCAAGCGTGTGGCGGGCCGCATTGCCGTGATCGCCGGTACGGGCGCCAACTCGACGCGCGAAGCGATCGAGCTGACCAAAAACGCCAAGAAGGCCGGCGCCGATGCCTGCCTGCTGGTGACGCCGTACTACAACAAGCCGACCCAGGAAGGCCTGTACCAGCATTTCCGCGCCATTGCCGAAGCGGTCGACATCCCGCAGATCCTCTATAACGTACCGGGTCGTACCGCGTGTGATATGAAGGCCGAGACGGTGATCCGCCTGTCCACCGTACCGAACATCATCGGTATCAAGGAAGCCACCGGCGACCTGCAACGCGCCAAGGACATCCTGGCCGGCGTGAGCAGCGATTTCCTGGTGTATTCCGGTGACGACGCCACCGCTGTCGAACTGATGCTGCTGGGCGGCAAAGGCAACATCTCCGTGACCGCCAACGTGGCCCCGCGTGCCATGAGCGAAATGTGCGCCGCCGCCATCGCCGGTGACGCCGTGACCGCCCGCGCGATCCACGAGAAGCTGATGCCGCTCAACAAGACACTGTTTATCGAATCCAACCCTATTCCCGTGAAGTGGGCGCTGACTGAAATGGGCATGATGCCGGACGGTATCCGTCTGCCGCTCACCCGTCTGAGCGAAGCCTGTCATGAACCGCTGCGACAGGCCCTGCGCCAGTCCGGCGTCCTGGTTTAATTGAGGAAGCACTACGCATGAAGCGATTGGCCGGACTTTCCGCACTTGCCTTGATTATCTCCAGCACCAGTGGCTGCGGTTGGATCTGGGGCCCGGAAGGCTACTTCCGTGACCGCGGCAGCGATTACCTGGAAGCACAAGCAACCAAACCGATGCAACTGCCACCGGACGTCAACGTCGCCAAGCGCCTTGACCCGTTGCTGCCGATCCCGCGCAATGTCGCCGACGACACCACCAAGGGTGAGTACGTTGTGCCACGTCCACAGCCGATCTCGGCCGTGGCCGATGCCAGCGATTACAGCCTGCAGAAGAGCGGTGATTCGCGTTGGATCGTGGCTCAGCGTCCACCCGCCGAAGTCTGGCCAGTGGCAGTGCAGTTCTTCCAGGACAACGGTTTCCGCATCGACCAGCAGCGTCCACAGACCGGTGAATTCACCACGGCATGGCAGCAGGGCAACGAACTGTCGGCCACCATGGCCAAGCGCCTGCAGGCCGGTGGCGTAGCCTCCGACAGCGAAACCCGTGTGCGTGTGCGCATCGAGCCGGGTGTACAGCGTAATACCAGCGAAGTCTATGTGGTCAGCGCCGAGCGTCCTGCCGGCAGCACCGCCAACGTTGATTTCACCAACCGTTCGGTCAACACCGGTGTTGATTCGGCACTGGTCGACGAAATGCTGGCCAGCATGAGCCGTATTTCCGAGAAGGGCGGTTCGGTCTCCCTGCTCGCCGCACGTGATTACGATACTCCGAGCCGTGTCAGCCTCACCGAGGACGGCAGCGGCAACGTGGTGCTGAACCTCGGCGAAGACCTCGACCGTGCGTGGGCCAGTGTAGGTCGCGCCCTGGAGCAGGGCCCTTGGCGTGTTGAAGACATCAACCGCAGCCTGGGCCTGTACTACATCAACGTGGCTGAAAAAGCCGAGCGTAAAGACGACGAGCCAGGTTTCTTCGGCAAGCTGTTCGGCAGCAAACCGACCAAGGAAGAAATCGAGACCCGCGCCGAGCGTTACCAGGTTCGTTTGAGCAAGGTTGGCGAAAGCGTGCAAGTCACCGTCGAGAAGAACATCAACACCGTTGCGCCGGCTGAAACAGCGCGCAAAGTGTTGGGCGTGATTCAGGACAACCTGGGCTGATCCGATGCGTTTTGCCGTTCTCGGCAGCGGTAGCCAAGGGAACGGCACGCTGGTCGCACATGACGACACGTATGTGCTGGTGGATTGTGGTTTCTCGTTAAAAGAAACCGAGCGGCGCCTGCTGCGCCTGGGGGTACACCCCGCGCAGCTGAGCGCGATTCTGGTAACCCACGAACATGCCGACCACGTGCATGGCGTGGGTTTGCTGTCTCGGCGCTACAATCTTCCGGTGTACCTCAGTCGCGGCACCCTGCGCGGGATGCGCAAACCTATCGAGCCTAGAGGTTTCCTGGCCGGTGGCGAGCAACTGCAGATCGGTGCGTTGAGCATTGATGTGATTGCCGTCGCACATGACGCCCAGGAACCGACGCAGTATGTCTTCAGTGGCGGTGAGCGGCGTTTCGGCGTGCTTACTGACCTGGGGTCCTACTGCTCCAAGGTGCTGGACGGCTACCGCGACCTCGATGCGTTGATGATCGAGGCCAACCACTGTCGGGACCTGCTGGCTCGTGGTCATTACCCGTACTTTCTCAAGCAGCGGGTCGGTGGCGAACTGGGACATTTGAACAACCACCAGGCGGCATACCTGGTGTATGAGTTGGGCTGGCAAGACCTGCAACACCTGGTCCTGGCCCACTTGAGCAGCAAGAACAACCTGCCGACGCTTGCCCGGCAATGTTTTGTCGACACCCTCGGGTGCGACCCGGACTGGCTGCAACTGGCCGATCAAGATTCAGGGCTCGACTGGCGACACATCGCCTAGCCCACCTCACTCAAAGCGGAGCCCATCATGGAAAAACGTGAAGAACTCTACCGCGGCAAAGCCAAGTCGGTGTACAAGACCGACGACGCCAACCGCCTGATCCTGCTGTTTCGCAACGACACCTCGGCGTTCGACGGCAAGCGCATCGAACAACTTGATCGCAAAGGCATGGTGAACAACAAGTTCAACGCCTTCATCATGCAGAAGCTCGAAGAGGCCGGCATTCCGACCCAATTCGACAAACTGCTGGGCGACAACGAGTGCCTGGTCAAGAAGCTCGACATGATCCCGGTCGAATGCGTCGTGCGTAACTACGCTGCCGGCAGCCTGGTCAAGCGCCTGGGCGTGGAAGAGGGCCTCAAGCTCAACCCTTACACGTTCGAGCTGTTCCTGAAGGACGACGCCAAGGGCGACCCGTTCATCAACGAATCCCACGTCGTGGCGTTCGGCTGGGGCACCGCTGAACAACTGGCGCGCATGAAGGAGTTGTCCCTCAAGGTCAACGATGTGCTGAGCAAGCTGTTCGACGACGCCGGCCTGCTGCTGGTGGACTTCAAGCTCGAATTCGGTGTGTTCCACGACGGCTCCATCGTCCTGGGCGACGAATTCAGCCCGGACGGCTGCCGCCTGTGGGACAAGGACACCAAGAAGAAGATGGACAAAGACCGCTTCCGCCAGGGCCTCGGTGACGTTATCGAAGCCTACGAAGAAGTCGCCAATCGTCTTGGCGTACCGCTTTAATCGACGCAAGCATCTGATAGCACGGAAAAAAATCTCGCTTCGAGCTTTGCTTTCCTGAACCACGCTGTTATGATGCGCGCCGTTGGAGAGATGCCAGAGTGGCCGAATGGGACGGATTCGAAATCCGTTGTACCTTCACCGGTACCTAGGGTTCGAATCCCTATCTCTCCGCCATACAAATAAAAGCCCCGTAGACAAAAGTCTACGGGGCTTTTTTGTTTTCGGATTTCATTACTCCGCTGTACTACTCAAATCCTTCGGCTTTGACGCAGGCTTTTTATCCGTCTCCTTCACCGTCTCCCGTGGTCTTTTTTTCGCCTCACTTTCTGTCACGTACTCTCCCGTGACCGCATCCCGATACCTCGTTGGCATATAAGCTCCTTGTCAGCCAGTCGCCACGTCGGCGACCTTCCAAGGCTAGTTCAGAGGCGTGGGGGCACGCGCGCCATTGTGTTAGGAGGCATGACGAAGATTGGCCGTCATGTTGCTCACCTGAAACAAAAAAGCCTGCTGGGCTCAATGCTCAGCAGGCTTTTTAGTCAACGACTTTCCGTTTAGGCCGGTTGAGCCACCAGGCTATTGCTCACCTTGCGACCCAGCACCAGCACCGTCACAAAACCCGCCCCGACCAACGCCGTGGCCAGGCTCAACAACACCGAGCTGCCCATCTGATCGACGATCCGTCCGCCGAAGAACGAGCCCAGGGCGATGATCACCTGGAACAAGGCGACGAAGAGCGGCATGCCGCGTTCGACGTCCTTGGGTGCCACGACAAACATCCAGATGCTGGCGCAGGCCGGGAAGGCGCCGAAGGCGAAGCCCCAGAGTGCGATCAGCATCGCTGCGCCGGTCATGCCGGTGGCGAAGTGGGGGAACAGGGCGGTGCTGGTGCCGATCATCAGTGCGACCAGCAGCAGGGTGTTGCGCACGCTACGGTTGGCGGCGAAACCGGCAAAGATGTTGCCCAGCACGCCGGCCACGCCATAGAGCAGTAGCAGCGAGCCGATCGTCGGCCCATCGAAACCGGCACTCTGTTTGAAGAAAGGGGCGACGTAGGTATAGGCGGCAAAGTGCGCCAGACCGATCAGCAATACGGCGATCAATCCGACCCGGGCTTGTGGGTTGATAAACAAGGCCGGCAGGTCACTCACGCGGATGGCTTTTTCCGGAGTCAGCCGTGGGAGCAGGAAGACCTGCGCCAGCAACACCGGCACGCCAACCAGTGCAGTCACCAGAAAAGTCATGCGCCAGCCCATCAAGCCGCTGAGCCAGGTGCCTACGGGCACGCCCAACACGGTGGCCAGTGTCACGCCCATCATGATGATCGAGGTGGCCTTCGCCACACCCACGCCTTTGGGCGCCAGGCGGCCGCTGAGGGCGATGGCCGTGGCCCAGAACCCGCCAATGCTGATGCCTAGCAGTACGCGACCGAACAGCAGCAGGTTGAAGTCGCTGGCAAAGGCCACGACCGAGTTGGCGATGATCATGATCAGCGTCAGGCTGATCAGCAGGTAGCGACGGTCCATGGCGCCAATGAACACCGACAGCAAAGGCGCGGCGAGGGCGGCCATGATGCCGGGCAGGGTTACCATCAGTCCGGCATGCCCGGCACTGATACCCAGGTCGCTGGCGACGTCGTTGAGTACGCCTACCGGGAGAAACTCGCTGGTCACCAGGGCGAAGGCGCCAACGGCCACTGAAAGAATGGCCAGCCACTGCTGTTTGACGCTTTGCTGATTGTGTTCGGGAAGGCCGCTAGGGGCCTGGCTGGCGCTTGGCATGATGGTGGGTTCCGAGGTGAATGTCGCCTGAAGCCAGGCGAGGGGAGGGAGTCAGGGAGGGGATTATAGGAATCGGTTGCGAATATCGAGCAGGCGCTCGTTTCGATAGTAATCATCAGTGCTATCGATGCGAAGCGTCTGGCAGGCGCGCTGGCAGGCACCGGGGGGTGCCCCGCGTGCGTGTATGCCGATGGCTCTCAAAGAAACTTTCCACACAAGGCATTCCCCTCGTAGCTGTGCATGATCGGTCCCAGGAACATGAAAGGGCCGCATGCGTATAGGTAGGACGGAGGAGGGCGTGACTGGCAAACGGGAAGTTGCAGCGGCAGTGGCAACCCAACCCAAAGCGTCATGCCGCACCATTGGCGTTCGGTTTCTTTGGTGGATGATTCCCGCTGATCTGGAGCGGCTGCGTTTTTTGGCTCGGGAAGTGAAAGTTGCGCACCGACACAGCCGGTCAGGCAAGTGATCAGCACGCAGGCGATTAGAGTTTTTTCCATTTCAAACCGACTCGGGGGAGTTTTCGACGTTCTCAGTATTGTCGTTCGCGGGTATCGCGATTTCAGCGGCCGTGATCTACGTCGCGGGAGATGTTACTCAGGCGTCAGCTCCAGCACGCGGTTTCTCCCGCCCTCGGCCACCAGATAAGTCCCGCGTCCGGTAGGCACAATCGACTGCGGGGCTTTGAGGAACGACAGAATGGTCTGCTGGCGCCCCTGCTTATCAATCAGCAGCAATCGCGCCCGGTGTGTGGCATCTTCATTGATCCACAGCCCGCGCTCGTCGCACATCAGGAAGGTCGGCTGGTTCAAATTGCCCAGCACCACCGGGTCACTGCCGTCGGCGGTCAGCTCGCGCACCACGCCCTTTTTCTTCTCGTTGTAGAGCAGGCGGCCGTCCGTGCAGCGCACGATGGCTTCGCCTTCCTGCACCTGGTCGCGCAGCACGGTCAGAGACTGGTCGCTCCAGCGGTAACGCAGCAGGCGCCCGGCTGGCTTGCGGTCTTCGATGGCGTAAAGGTCGTCGCCTTCAACCCACACGCCTTGCACGCTGTCACCCTTGAACAGTTCGGTGACCACGCCGTCCTTGTAGAAACTGACGGGCAAGTCGGCGGACTCCTGGCTGAACACCCAGCCGCCGCGGGTTGGCACAATGCCGTCGGGTTTTGACAGGTTGGCCACCACCACCTCGCGCGATCCGTCGGGGTGGATGCGCACGATGCTGCCCTGACCCTTGTCGAGTTCCTGGCTGACCATCAGTGAGCCGTTCGGCAACGGCATCAGCGATGCCGCTTTCGCCACGTCGCGGTGTACCACCTGAACGCTCCAACCGCTCGCCGCACTCACGGGGTAGAAGCTTTGCCAGGCGAAGAAACCGAGGGCGGCGATAACCGGAGCGCCGATGAGGCACGCCCCGAGTCGCCAGAGACGCAATGGGTTTTTGTTATGGAATCGGGAGGTCATTGATCGCTCGGTCGATAGGATTCGGCATGCAGACTACGCAGGTGAGGGGGTTTTTTAAATGCGCGCAGGCCTGTTGCCGCTGCATTCGTACGATAATGGCCGACAAATCGACCTCACTGGCCCTTCTTCGTGATCATCAACTTCGACCTCAACGACCTCCAAGCCTTCCGCGCCGTGGTAGACAAGGGCAGCTTTCGCGGCGCTGCCGAGGCGATCCGAATCTCGCAGCCGGCGCTCAGCCGACGTATCGAAAAGCTCGAGTCCGCCCTCGACGTCAAGCTGTTCGAGCGCACCACACGGCGGGTCAGCCTGACCATGGTCGGCCGCGCTTTCCTGCCACAGGTGGAGCGCATGCTCGACGACCTCGACATCGCGCTGATGGGCATCAGTAACGTTGCCTCCACGCGCATGGGCAATGTCACCATCGCCTGCGTACCGTCGACCGCGTATTACTTCATGCCCCACGTGATCTCCGAATTCCACAAGCTGTATCCGAAAATTCGCCTGCGCGTGCTGGATGCGAGCGCCGGTGAAGTGTGCAACGCCGTGGGAAGTGGCGAGGCGGACTTTGGCGTGAGTTTCAGCGGCAGCCTGGCTGATGAAGTGGAGTTCGAGTTGCTGCTGCAGGAGCGCTATGTGCTGGCGTGTCGCCGTGATCATCCGTTGGCCGGGCGTGAGAGCGTGCCGTGGGCCGAGGCCTACGAACATGACTACATCACCGTGGATAAGACTTCAGGCAACCGCTCCCTGCTGGATCAGGCGCTGCGAGGCGTGCGGGTGAAAAAGCCGAGCATCTGCGAGACGCACCACGTGACCACGATGATCGGGCTGGTAGAGGCGGGGTTGGGGGTGGCGATGGTGCCCTCGATTGCCATGCCGGCGAACGAACACCCGCTGCTGGTCAGTGTGCCGTTGGTGGAACCGCAGGTGATGCGCAACGTGGGCTTGATCAAGCGCCGCGGACGGACGTTGCCGCCGGCGGCGCTGGAGTTGGAGCGATTGGTGCGGGAGATGCCGTTTCGGTCAGCGTGACACCGAGTCCAGGCCGGTGGATTGCACCACCGGTTGCGCTGCGGGCGAGGCGAGGAATTGCAGCAGCGCCTTGGCCTGCGCCGGGTGTTCGGCATTGACGGGAATACCCGCCGCAAAACGCGTCACAGACTGCACGTCCTCCGGGATTTTTCCGACGTAAGTCACCCCTGGCACTGGTAACAATTCCGCGACCTGCTGTAGACCGACTTCGTAGTCCCCCTTCGCGACCACCGAGGCCACCGGGATGCGTTCGATCATATTGCCCTTGGCCGGCATGCCGAGTTTGTGGAACAACTCCTTCTCGACATACACACCGCTGGCACTGTCCGAATACGCCACGGACTTGGCCTTGCTCAGCACTGCCTTGAGCTCGACATCGGTGCCGATCGCCGGTTTGGGCGCGCCTTCCTTCACCACCAGGCCGATGCGCGAGTCCGCCAGTTCCACGCGGGAGGCCTTGTCGACCTTGCCCTGCTTGATCAGGTCATCCAGGGCGTAGCCGACCATAATCACCACGTCAGCGTGTTCGCCACGGGCCAGGCGGTTGGGAATCGCTTCCGGTGCCTTGCCCATCGACGGGCCGAGAATGGTGTCCAGGGTGTCGCCGCTCTGCTGGGCGTATTGCGGGCCCAGTAGTTTATAGGCAGCGGTGAAACCTCCGGAGGTCATCACCTTGAGCTCCTCGGCCTGGGCCGCCAGCGCCAGCGCACCGAGGGCCAGGGCCGTCAGGGTATTGAGCAGCGGCTTCATCATGCCGCCCCCTGCATCACCTGGCCGCGACTGTTGGCGCGGCGATACAGGGCCAGGGTCGAGCACAGCGCGCAGGCTGCGGCGAACATCATCCAGTAGGCCGGCGAAGCCTTGTCCTCAGTGATGTGGATGAACCAGGTGGAGATCGCCGGGGTGAAACCGCCGAAAATCGCGGTCGCCAGGCTATAGGCCAGGGAGAAACCGGCCACGCGCACTTCCACCGGCATGATCTCGGTAAGGGCCGGGATCATTGCGCCGTTGTACATGCCATACAGGAAGGAGAACCACAGCAGGGTTTCCAGCATATGGGCAAAGCTGGGTGCGTTCACCACGTAGGACAGTGCTGGGTAAGCCGTGAGAACGGTCAGCGTCGTCATGGCGATCAGCACCGGCTTGCGCCCGAAACGGTCGCTCAAGGTGCCACCGATGGGCAGCCAGACAAAATTCGACACGGCCACCAGCAAGGTCACCAACAGCGCGTCGGACGTGCTCAGTTGCAGCACGGTCTTGCCGAAGGTCGGCGCGTACACGGTGATCAGGTAGAACGCGGTAGTGGTCATCGCCACCATCAGCATGCCGCCGATGACCACGCTCCAGTTCTTCACCAGGGTGGCCAGCACTTCGCGCATGGTCGGGCGATGCTTGCGGTTGGCGAACTCTTCGGTTTCCTGCAGGTTGCGCCGCAGCACAAAGATGAACGGAATGATCACGCAACCGACGGCAAACGGAATGCGCCAGCCCCAATCGGCGACCACGGAGGGCTCCATCCACACGTTCAGGCCGTAACCGAGTGCGGCGGCGACCACGATGGAGATCTGTTGGCTGCCCGACTGCCAGCTGGTGTAGAAGCCTTTGCGGCCCGGGGTGGCCATTTCGGCCAGGTACACCGACACACCGCCCAGCTCTGCGCCGGCCGAGAAGCCTTGCAGCAGGCGCCCCAGCAGCACCAGCAACGGCGCCCAGAGGCCAATGCTGTGATAACCCGGCACCAGCACGATCAACAGCGTGCCGCTGGCCATGATCGACAGGGTCACGATCAACCCTTTGCGGCGGCCGACGTCATCGATGTAGGCGCCCAAGATGATCGCGCCCAATGGACGCATCAGGAACCCTGCGCCGAACACGGCGAAGGTCATCATTAATGACGCAAACTCATTAGCGGCGGGGAAGAACGCGGCAGCAATGTAGGTGGCGTAGAAACCGAACAGAAAAAAGTCGAACTGTTCAAGGAAGTTACCCGAAGTCACGCGAAATACCGCGCCAACTTTAGAGTGGGCAGCGTCGGGCCGGGTCGGACTAGTCATGGTTTTGTGTCTCCAGCGTTCTTTTAAAAGTGCTTGTTTCGCTTAAGACCTAGAATAGTGGCTGACACATTTAGAAATGAAAAGTGACAAATTTGGATGGATTGATGCGCGTTGGTTGTCAATGGCCGGCCCCGCCGCAAATGCCGACGCTGTTCTATGCTTGAAGGTGCGACCCATTTTTAAGGACCGGAGATGGACATGACTGACAAACAGAAACCACGGGAAGTGCCACAGGGTGAGCAACCCCGGCGACGTGAGGAAGAAAAGCCACAGACCTGGAAGCATCCAGACGACGGTACAGAACTTTCCGAACGGGATCAGGAGCGTCCGCTCAAACCCTGATCCCTCGGCGGTGAAGATCAAATGTGGGAGCGGGCTTGTGTGGGAGCGGGCTTGCTCGCGAAGGCGGTGGGTCAGTTACAGATACTTCAACTGACCCACCGCCTTCGCGAGCAAGCCCGCTCCCACAGGGTTTCTATGTTCAGCCTTGGATAGGTGTGCACAACTCCACTAGCGTCCCATCCGGGCAGCGCACATACGACACCACTTGCCCCCACGGCTTGGCGCTCGGTCCCGACAGTTCGGTCGCGCCGTGTTCAAGGGCCTTGGCATGGGCGACGAGCACGTCTTCAGTCACAAACCCCACCTCCATGCCCAAGGGCTGCTTGGAGGCATGCGCCTGCACATGGCCGCCGGGGAAATTCATCTCCCCCAGTTCATGGGCAGCGAACGAGAGCGTGGTCTCGCCAGTTTCCAGCTCGCCATACGTGCCGGATTCATGCAGGAAACGGCGACTGAAGCCGAAGGCTTTTTCAAAAAAATCCAGGGAGGCGGCCACGTCGGGCACGTAGATGATGGTGTAGGCAAATTTCATGGTTGGCGGTCCTTGTCGGTAGTGGGCAGAGGGAGCAGCCCTGGGCGGTAGCTGGCCATCAACAGCAGCGAGGCGAGGCAGAGGGTTGGTTTTATCACAGCAGGGCATCCATTCCACAAGCAGACAAAAAGGGCACTACACCAGCAACGACGTCGGAAACCCCGCCGCCAGCACCACAAAGGCGATCACCGCCGCCAGGCACAAACCGATGAACACGCGCAGTAGCGTCCTCACGGTGGGGGAGGCGATGAACTGAACAACCCAGATACAGAACCCGGCCACGACAATGGCCAAGGCGATAATGACCCACACGATGGTGTTCCCGCGACCTTCAAGCGCTGATTTATAGTCCCAAAGCCGCCGGATGAACAGTGTGCACATAGACGCAGCCCCGCGGGCTTCCTACACTGCGGCTTGTCGTGGGGAAAGGGCAGGCGCCGATGAATCGCAATGAATTACGCAAGGCCGACATCAACCTGATGGTGGTCTTCGAAGCACTGATGCTGGAGCGCAACGTCACGCGGGTCGCGGAGAAGTTGTTTCTCGGCCAGCCCACCATCAGTTCGGCGCTCAACCGTCTGCGCACATTGTTCAACGATCCGCTGTTCATTCGCGTCGGTCATCGCATGGAACCCACCGCGCGCGCCGAGGAAATCATCCAGCACTTGTCGCCGGCTTTGGATTCGCTGTCGTCAGCCTTGAGCCTGACTCACGATTTCGACCCCTCGATCAGTTCCATGACCTTTCGTATCGGCCTGTCCGACGATGTCGAGTTCGGCCTGCTGCCGCCTTTGCTGCGCAGTCTGCGCAGCGAAGCGCCGAAGGTGGTGTTCGTGGTGCAGCACGTCGACTACTGGCGCATCCCCGATCTGCTCGCGTCTGGCGACATCACCGTGGGCATCACCCAGACCCGTGGCCTGCCGGCCAATGCCAAGCGCAAACTGCTGCGCCATATCCGCCCGCGCATCCTGCGCGCCGACGCGTCCGACACACCGCTGACCCTCGATGAATATTGCTCACGGCCCCATGTGCTGGTGTCCCACACCGCCAATGTCTCCGGGTTTGCCGATGAGTGGCTGGCAGAGATCGGCCGCAAGCGCCAGGTGGTGTTATCGGTGCCGCAATACAGCGCATTGCCGGCGCTGCTGGCCGGCACCGACCTGATCGCCAGCCTGCCGGACTACACCGCCGAGGCCATGGCCGTGTCGGGCAACCTGTTCTGCGAGCCGTTTCCGTTCGAGACGCCAACCCTGGATTTGTCCATGGTCTGGCTCAGCCACGTGGACACCGACCCGGCCGAGCGCTGGGTGCGTTCACGACTGGAAGCGTTTATGAGTGACCGCGGCCTGGCAACCCAAGCCTGAGGCGTTTATCCGTGATATATCTAGAAATCTTCCTACGTTAGCCTCGGAGACACCCATGCCGCACCTGCACCTGGAATACACCGCCAACCTGACGCAACTGGACACCGACAAGGCCTTGTTGCGCCTGAACCATGCGTTGGTGGCCTCCGGTCAGTTCGGCGCCGAGTTCGACATCAAGAGCCGTGCGTGCAAGGTCGAGAATTTCCGTGTCGGCACCGGCCTGAACGAGCGTGGGTTTGTTGCGGTGCGCCTGGCATTGCTCAGTGGGCGTTCGCCGCAGGCCAAGAAGCAACTCTCGGAAAGCCTGCTGGCTGTGTTGCAGGAGCTCAATGTGTGGCCTGAAGGCGTGCAGGTTCAATTGAGCGTTGAACTGCTGGATATAGATCGTGATTCCTACAGCAAAGTCGCCATCGGCTGACCCACAACCCCTTGTGGCGAGGGAGCAAGCTCCCTCACCGCAAAGCGTTATAGCAAGCCCTGTTCAGCGCAGACTTTCACCACCTGCTCACGAAACCACGTATTGGCACTGTCCTGCTCACTGGTTTCGTTCCATTGCATATCCAGGGTGAACCCCGGCAACCCGTTGGGCGCCTCGCAGTGGCCAAACACAGTGGCGGGGGCCAGCAGCTTCTGCACGCGGCGCGGCAGGGTGACGATAAAGTCAGTGCCGGTGATCATTTTCAGCGCGGCGCTATAGCTGTTGGCGCGGGCAATCACTTGGCGCTTGTGGGCCTGGCGCGCGAGCCAGCCGTCGATCATGTTGGTGTCGGAGGTCCACGGCGTGGGAAATACGTGGCGCCGTTCGATGAAGGATTGCAGGCTGAACGCCGGCTCTTTCGGCGCCGAGCGCTTGTCGAATACGCACACCAGGTCGTCTTCCAGCAGCATCTGGGTCTTGAAGTCTTTGTGGGCGCGGTGAAAGTGCGGGCCGAAGCAGATCACCAGATCCAGGCGGCCTTCGCGCAGGTCGTCGGCCGGGATGTCGGTTTCCAGTTTCTGCACATTGACGATCACCGGCAGGTCGGCGCGGTCGAAGTTCTTCAGCAGGCGCGGCAGGATCAACTGCTCGAAATACTCCGGAGCACACACATTGAAGGTCACCGCCTTTTGCGTCGGATCAAACGCCTGGCCACCGGCGTGGCACAGGTTGATGCTTTCAAGGATCTTCTGCACATGGCCATACATGCTGGTGGCCTTGTACGTCGGACGCATGCCCGCCCGCGTGTTGATAAACAGCTCATCTTCAAAACTGGTGCGCAGTTTCTTCAGGCTGTAGCTCACGGTTGACTGGCTGACGAACAGTGTTTCGGACACGTCGGTAACGCTGCTCTGGTCGTAGACGGCGATAAACACCATCAAGTCCTGCATATCGAGCTTTCTGAGCAAGTTACTGTTTAACATCGGTTTCGTCCGTAAACCCGTTGTACCGAACTCAGTACAAGACAGCGCAAAAGCTTAACGGAACGGCCGTACCATTAGAAAGCTCTGTAGGGCGTTTCTATGTTTGGCGTGAGACAAATACTGTTGGCAACACGACGTCAGCGGATATGGCGGGCGTAATGCCTGGGGTCGAAGCGCGTGACGATCAGCAGCATCACCACCACTACCGCTGTCAGCGACCACCAAGCCCATTCGAAGCTGCCCAACTGGTCGCGGATCATCCCGGCGATCAGCGGCGACAAGCCCGCAATCAGGTAGCCCACGCCTTGCACAAACGCAGTCAGGCCACCGGCGCGGCGCGGGTTGTGCAGATGGTCTAGCGACAGGATCAGGCTCATCGGGAACAGCCCGCCGATGCCCAGGCCGAGCAGGCACGGCCACAGCAGGCTCAGGTGTTGCGGGCTGAGGATCAGGCCGCAGAAACCCAGGATGATCAGCACCAGCAACACGGCGACCACACCGCGTTTATCCTGGCGACGGTTGGCGATAGCCGGGGTGACCAAGCCGGAAACCACTTCCATCGCCGTCAGAAAACCCAGGAGCAAACCGGCGTTCTGTTCACTCCAGCCTTGCTCCACGTAGTACGGCGCCAGCCACGCCAGTACACAGGTGTAGGACGCTGTACCGAGCCCAAAAAATACCGCCAGCAGCCAGGCGCGGCGGTTGCCGAAAAACGACTCCTGCGCGCCGGCAGCGGCGTGGGGCAACGGCGGCAATGCTGCGCGCTGTTTGTACCAGCACACCAGGGCCAGCAGCGCGAGCAGCGCCCACACGGCCAGGCCGATGCGCCAGCTGCCGGTCTGCACCTGCACGAACGGCGCGAACGACGCCGCCAATGCCGCGCCGCCCATGATCGCAGTGACGTACAAGCCCATGAACAGCGAGACGTTATCGCTGAAGCGCGACTTGATCAGCGCCGGCATCAACGCCTGGATCAAGGCGATCCCGACCCCGGCGGCAATCGCGCTGACGATCAACTCCAGCGCCGAATCCAAAAACAACCGTGACAGCGTCGCCACGCCAATCACTACCAGCGACCACACAATGCTGCGGTGCTCGCCAATGCGCTTGGCCACGCCCATGCCAAAAAACATCGCCAGCCCCATGGCCATCACCGGCAACATGGTCAGCAAGGCGGCACTGCTGAAACTCAACGGCACCTCGCCGCGTATCGACGACAACAACGGGCCGACCGCCGCCATCGAGGGGCGCAGGTTAAGGGCGACCAGCACCACGCTGATCATCAGCCAAACGGCGGTGGTGGGTTTTGCGTGAACGTTTTCCATGGGCCTGCCTTGAGTGAACAAGGGCGAATCAGGCCACGGGCGGGGCAGGGGGGCAAATCAGAAAGTCGCAGGCACTATTGAAAAAATGCAGGTCGCTGACACACCACCTCTCTAAATGCGGAAACTGGCTTGTGTGGGAGCGGGCTTGCTCGCGAAAGCGGTGTATCAGTCAATACCTTCAGCGACTGACACACTGCATTCGCGAGCAAGCCCGCTCCCACACAATCTCGCGCCGACAGGCGAACTTCAGTGTCAGGTGGGCCTGATCACATGCTTGACCTCCTGAAACGCCGCCAACCCCCACGGCCCCAGCTCGCGGCCGATGCTGCTCTGCTTGTAACCACCCCACGCCGTCTGCGGGAAGATCACCTGCGGTGCATTGATCCACACCAGCCCGGCCTGCAACCCATTGGCCACGCGCGCGGCGGTTTCGGCATCACTGCTGACCACACTGGCCACCAGCCCGAAATCGCTGTCGTTGGCCAAGGCAATTGCCTCGGCTTCAGTGGCAAAACGTCTGACACACAGCACCGGGCCGAAGATCTCTTCGTTCCACAACGCGCTGTCCAAGGGCACATCGGTAAACACCGTCGGCCGGATGAAAAAGCCCTGGGTCAGTTGCGCCGGACGCTCACCGCCGCAGACTAACCGCGCGCCGTCCTCGACACCGCGTCTGATGTGCCCGAGCACGCGCTGGTATTGCGCACGGTTGATCAGCGCACCCATTTCCACCTCGTCGGCAAACGGATCTGCCACGCGGATGCCTTCAGCGCGCAGCTGCAAACGGCGTAGGAATTCGTCGGCCAAATTGTCGGCCACCAGCACGCGGCTGGTCGCCGAACAGATCTGTCCCGCGTTGAAAAAACCACCGCCGCACGCCAGCTCTACGGCGAGGTCGAGGTCGGCATCGGCCAGTACCAGCAGCGAAGATTTGCCGCCCAATTCCAGGCTTACGCCCTTGATGGTTTCGGCCGCGCGCTGCATCACCTGCACCCCCACGGCATTGCTGCCGGTGAAGGAAATCTTTGCCACGCGCCGGTCCGCTGCCAGTGGCGCACCCACCGCCAGGCCGGTGCCGCAGACCAGGTTGAACACGCCCGCCGGGAAGCCCGCAGCGGCGATGATCCGCGCCAGTTGCAGCTCGGCCAACGGCGTGACCTCCGACGGTTTGAGCACCACGCAGCAGCCGGCGGCGAGGGCCGGCGCGAGTTTCCAGGCGGTGGTCACCATCGGAAAATTCCACGGCACAATCAGCCCCACCACGCCGCACGGTTCGCGGCGCAAGCGTGCGCTGAAATCCGTGGTGGGCAACTCGACCGGACGGTCCTGCTCGGCGTCCATGTCCTCGGCAATCGCGGCGTAGTACTCGAAGGTGGCGATCACGTCGTCTACATCGATACCCGCCTCAAACAGCGGTTTGCCGTTGTTGCTCGATTGCAACTGCATCAGCGGTTCGCGCTGCTCGGCCACGCCTTTGGCGACCTTGCGCAACAGTGCGCCGCGGTCCCTGCCAGTGCTTTTCGACCAGTCGCCGAATGCCGCACTGGCCGCGTCCACCGCCCGCGTTACCGCCGCGGCATTGCCCACGCTGACGTGCGCCAACACCGCTTCGGTGGCCGGGTTGATCACCTCCAGCATCTCGCCACCGGCCAGCCATTCGCCATTGATAAACACGCCGTTCATACCGCCACCTCCTGCATCCAAAGTCCCTGGTCGATTTCAATCAGCGTCGGCCCCTGGCGATCAATGGCGGCGCGCAACGCGGCGCGCAATTGCGTGATGCCCTGGATGCTCTCGGCGGCGCAGCCCAGTGCCTTGGCCACGCCGATGAAGTCGGGGGTGTAGATGTCTACGCCGACGGGTTCGATGGCGCGGTTGAGCATGTATTTCTTGATCTCTTCGTAGCCCTGGTTATTCCACAGCAGCACGATGATCGGCGTGCGTGCCTCCACCGCACTGGCCAGTTCCGGCAGGGTGAATTGCACGCCGCCGTCACCGATCAGGCACACCACCGGTTGCCCGGTGCCACGTCCCAGCCAGGCGCCGATCGCGGCGGGCAGGGCGTAGCCCAGGGTGCCGTAGCCGGTGGACGAATTGAACCAACGGCGCGGGTGGTCGAGGTTCAAGGTGAGGTTGGCGCTGTACACCGGTTGGGTGGAGTCGCCGACGATGACCGCATCGGGCAGTTCTTGCAGGACGGTGTCGAGGAACAGGGTTTGCGCGCGGGTGGCGGCGTCCCAGGTGGGCGCCAGTTCGGCCCACAACCGGGCAACGCGCGGTGCGCCCCAGTGGGCCTCGCGTGGGGCCAGTGGTTGGCGGTTCAGCTCGCTCAGCAGCGCCTCGGCGGCGATCTGTGCGTCGGCCACCAGCGCCACTTGCGGCGGGTAGTTGCGCACGGTCTGGTCGGCGTCGATGTCGATGCGCAGCAGGGCGCCGGGAATCTTGAAACCGCCGGCGAAGGTGACGTCGTAGTCGGTCTCGGCCAGCTCGGTGCCGATGGCCAGCACCACATCCGCTTCGGCGACCAGGGCGCGGGTGGCGAGCAGGGTCTGGGTCGAGCCGATCAGCAGTGGGTGAGTCGACGGCAGCATGCCTTTGGCGTTGATGGTCAGGGCCACCGGCGCCCCCAGCGCGTCTGCCAGCCGGGTCAGTTCGGGGGCCGCATCGATGGCACCGCCACCGGCCAGGATCAACGGGCGCTTGGCCGCCGCCAGCAACTGGCTCATCTGCTTGACCGCTGCCGGCGCCGCCCCGGCACGCGCCACGCTGACCGGCTCGCTGCCGAGCAGCGCGTCGGCGTTTTCCACCAACACATCCAGCGGAATCTCGATGTGCACCGGCCGCGGCCGCCCGGCCTGGAACAGCGCGAACGCCCGCGCCAATACGCCGGGCAACTCGGCTGCCGACATCAAGGTATGGGAGAACGCCGCCACGCCGGCCATCATCGCGCCCTGGTTCGGCAACTCATGCAACTTGCCGCGCCCGCCGCCCAGCTGGCTGCGCGACTGCACGCTGGAAATCACCAGCATCGGGATCGAGTCGGCATACGCCTGGCCCATCGCAGTGGTGATGTTGGTCATGCCGGGGCCGGTGATGATGAAACACACGCCGGGCTTGCCGCTGGTGCGTGCGTAGCCGTCGGCCATGAAACCGGCGCCCTGTTCATGGCGCGGGGTGACATGGCGGATGCTGGAACGGGCCAGGCCGCGATACAACTCCACGGTGTGCACGCCGGGGATGCCGAACACCTGGTCCACGCCATAGCCTTCGAGGAGGTTGACCAATACTTCGCCGCAGGTCGCCATTGAGGTCGCTCTTGTTATGGATTCGAGGCGGTATTGGAGCGGCTGGCCGGTAGCGGCAACAATCGATAAAAAGTCATACTAGCCATGTCTCCACGTCATGGCTGCGCCTCCAATGAAACGCCTTCCGCCGTTGCCCGCGTTGCACACCTTCTGGGTCACCGCCCAGTGCTGCAACTTCACCCGCGCCGCCGAGCAATTGCACATCACCCAAGGCGCTGTCAGCCGACAGATCGCCGGGCTGGAAAGTCATCTGGGCTACGCGCTGTTCCAGCGCCAGGCGCGTGGCTTGAGCCTTACCGACGAGGGCCGCGAATGGTCACTGCGGGTGCAACAGGTATTCGGCCTGATCGGTGAGGCGGTGGAGCAGATCGGCGGCCGTCGCCAGACCCTGCAACTCAAGGCTTCCACCTGTGTGATGCGTTGGTTGCTGCCGCGCCTGATGCAATGGCAAAAGGAGCGCCCGCAGGTTCCGGTGGAGCTCACCACCACCGTGGCCTACACCGTGGACTTTCGCCGCGAGCAGTTCGACGCGGCGCTGATCTATGCGCCCATCGCCGAGCAGCCGGCCGAGGCGCGGCATTTGTTCGATGAACAACTCACCCCGGTCTGCGCGCCCACGCTGCTCGGCGACTTGCACAGCCCGGCGGATCTGCAGCGACAGGTGCTGCTGCACCCCACGCGGGACGAACGGGATTGGGCGTTGTGGTTGAGCGCGGCAAACACCCGCTTGAGCAACCTGGCCCAGGGGCATCATTTCGAAACGCTGGACCTGGCGATGACCGTGGCGTCCCAAGGCTCGGGCGTGGCGATTGGCGACAGCGCGTTGATTGGCGAGGATGTGAAGGCGGGACGATTGGCGATGCCCTTTGCGCTGAGGGTGCCGACGGGGATGGGGTATTACCTGGTGTATCCGCCTGGGACGGTGCCGTCGCAAGGGCTTGAAGCGTTAATGGATTGGTTGGTCAGCGAGGCACAATCGTCCTGACACCGCAGATCCAACTGTGGGAGCGGGCTTGCCCGCGAAGGCAGCCTGTCAGTCAGCACAGATGTAGCTGACCCACCGCCATCGCGGGCAAGCCCGCTCCCACATAAACCAGCTCCCACAGGTTTTACCGCGTTGTGTCAGTAGCCCACTGTGAAACGTTGGCGCGAGTGTTTTGGCGATTCAACTTCATCGATCAACGCAATCGCATAGTCCGCAAAACTGATCCAGCTACGACCTTCACTGCTCACCAGCAAATCGTCCTGACCCACACGGAACTGGCCGGTGCGCTCGGTCTCCACGAACTCCGCCGACGGCGACAGGAAGGTCCAATCCAGTTCCTGCTCCTGACGCAGCGCCGCCAGAAATTCAGCGCCGGCACTGGCCTCAGCCTTGTACTCGGCCGGAAAGCCCGGGCTGTCAATCACGCGGCTGCCATCGGGCAACAGCAGCGAACCCGCGCCGCCCACCACCAGTAGGCGTTTGACCCCGGCTTTTTTCACCGGCCCGATCACCGCACTGGCGGGCAGGGTGGCGAAGTGTGCCGCGCTGATCACCACATCGTTGCCGCTGACCGCTGCCTGCAGGGCCTGGGCGTCCAGCGCATCGGCCTGCTTGACCGTGACGCCAGGGCGCGCGGCGATCTTGTCGGTATTACGCGCGATGGCGGTGACACTGTGCCCACGACGCAACGCTTCTTCCAGCAGTTGGCTACCCGCACGGCCGGTAGCCCCAATGATTGCAATCTTGCTCATGATCTTCTCCAGTCAGTCAGGGGGTTAAAACCATTCACCACTTCATTTCGCCCTTGGCGACTTTGGCGCTCAGTTCCAGCGAGCTTTCGTCGGCGAGGGTCGGGTAACGCTTTTTCATGGCCGCGATCAGTGCGGCGGAGTCTTTGGCCTTGGCGGTTTCGATGTCGAAGGCCTTGATGTAGTCGGCAGTGAACGCCACCGATTTCAGGGTCGGCGTGCCGAGGTAGTGGCCCGGGATCACGCTGCGTGGCTTGAGCTGTTGGATGCGCTGCAGGGTCGCCAGCCAGTCTTTGTGGGACTGGGCACTCTGGGTGTCGGCCATCCACAGGTGAATGTTCTCGGCGACCACCACGCCACCGATCACGGCCTTGATTGAAGGAATCCACACAAAGCTGCGATCCGGCTGCGCGCCGTCCAGGCCGATGACTTCCAGTTGCTGGCCTTCGAGGCTCAGGCTATGGCCTGGCAGCACGTCCGGCACGATGGTTTTAGCCGGCTTGTCGGCGCCCATTTTCGGGCCCCAGAATTCCAGTTTTCCGGCCACGGTGGCCTTGATGTGGTCGACCACTGGTTGCGGCGCGAGCACCTTGGCATCGGGGAATGCAGTGGTGAGGGTGTCCAGGCCGAAGTAGTAGTCCGGGTCGCCGTGGCTGATGTAGATGGTGGTCAAATGCTTGCCGCTGGCGCGAATCTTCTGCACAAGCTGCTCGGCCTGGGCCTTGCCGAATTGCGCGTCCACCAGAATCGCGTCCTTGGCGCCGCTGACCAGCACCGAGCTGACCGGGAAGATCGCGGCTTCGCCTGGGTTGTACACCTCAAGGGTCAGGTCGGCTGCGGCGGCGTGCGCGGCGAAGGCCAGCGCGGCGGTCGCCAGGGTCAAGCGTTTGAGGGTGGACAACATCGGGCAGCTCCAGCAGTCGATTCAAAGGATGCACAGAGCTTAGTTGCACCAAACCCAACTAAAAATGCGATGCTGGGACATAGTTTGTTTCTAAAAGCGGGCAAATCATGGATCGGCTTCAAGCAATGCGTGTGTTTGTCACGGTGGTGGACCTGGGTAGCCAGTCTGCCGCCGCCGACCACCTGGACCTGTCACGCCCGGTGGTCTCGCGTTACCTGGCCGAGCTGGAAGATTGGGTCGGCGCGCGCCTGCTGCACCGCACCACGCGCAAGCTCAGCCTGACGGCGGCTGGCAGCGAAACCTTGCCCCGTTGCCGGCAATTGCTGGAGCTGAGCTGTGACATGCAAGCCGCCGTCAGTGAGCCCGATGATGCGCCCCGTGGCCTGCTGCGCCTGAGCGTGAGCACCTCGTTCGGCCAGGCGCAATTGGCCGAGGCGATCGCCGAGTACGTCAAGCGCTACCCGCTGGTGACGGTGGACCTGCAAATGCTCGACCGCACGGTGAACCTGGTGGATGAGCGCATCGACCTGGCCATCCGCACCAGCACCGACCTGGACCCCAACCTGATCGCCCGACGCCTGACGGTTTGCCGCTCGGTGGTGTGTGCCACCCCGGCGTACCTGCTGGAGCATCCGGCGCCGCAGAAAGTCGAGGACCTGGCGCGGCACAACTGCCTCACCCATTCCTATTTCGGCAAAAGCCTGTGGCATTTCGAAGAGGGCGGCGAACACGTTTCGGTGCCGGTGCACGGCAACATCACGGCCAACGAGGCCAGTACCTTATTGCGCGTGACCCTGGCCGGGGCGGGGGTGGGCATGTTGCCCAGCTACCAGGCCGGCGATTACATCCGCCGTGGCGAACTGGTGCGTCTGCTGCCCGCGGCCGAGCCCCGGCAAATGCACATCTACGCGGTATACGCGTCACGCAAGCACATGCCGTCGGCACTGCGCAGCCTGTTGGATTTCCTGGTGTCGAGGTTTCCCCAAACACCTGTTTGGGACGAGGGGCTCTGAGTCGATATAAACAGACTGAATAGGCGCCAATAATGGCAACTTGCCCGGGCTGGCCTATGCTTTAAACAGCACTGTGTAGATCCGCTCAGAGGTCTGTGCCATGAGCATCAAAACCAGAAAGTACCTGATGATTTTCACCCTTAGCGCATTGGCCAGCGCGCTGTACGGGACTGCCGCCTACCGCGTCGAGCAAACCCGTATGCAACCGAGCTTTGCGATCAGTTGCCATCAGGACCAATGTGTCCCCCACACCGGCAGTTTCAGCGCCTTGCGCTAGAACCCGTCCGCTGGAGATTCCATGTGGGAGCGGGCTTGCCCGCGACTGCGGTGTGCCAGTCAAAGTTGCTCCAACTGAGCCACCGCTATCGCGGGCAAGCCCGCTCCCACATAGACTTGTTCCCACTGTTTAGTTCGGTGTTGTCTCAGCCTTGAGCTGCTCGCGAAACGCCTTGGGTGAAAACCCGACCCGTCGGCGAAACAGTCGGGAGAAGTTGGTCGGGTCGGAAAAACCCAGCACCTCCGACATTTCATTGATGGTCATGCTGGTGTAGGTCAGCAGGCGTTTGGCCTCCAGCAACTGGCGGTCATGCATGATCTGCAATGCCGGTTGCCCGCCCAGTTCCCGACACGTCCCATTCAGGTGTGAGACCGAGATCCCCAACTTGTGGGCCAAGTCCTCAATCTTTGGATGTTCGCGGTAATGCTGCTCGACCAGTTGGGTAAAGCGCCGAAAGTACTCGCGCCCGCGCGGCGCGCGCGGATGGCGACGCTGGATCGCCTGGCGGCTGATCCACACCAGCAGCACGCTGACCAGGGCGTGCATCATCATGTCCCGTGACGGTTGTTCGTCGGCGTATTCGTCCTGCAGGCGGGCGAACTGGCTGTTGAGATAGCCGCTGTCCTTGCCCGCCGGGTAACTGCCCAGCGCCTGCAAACCGTCCATCGTGCCGCCCAGTTGCGTCTGCAAGTGACTGACCAGTGGCGCCGCCAGTGTCACCACATAACCCTCGACATCCTCGGCAAACCGGAACCCGTGCACACACAGCGGCGGCAGCACCTGCAATGTGGCTTCGTTGAGGGTACTGCGCAGGCCTTCGATTTCCAGGTGTGCCTGGCCTTTATGCACGTACAGCAATTGGCACAGATCCGCGTGCCGGTGGGGCTGGATTTCCCACTGGTATTCCCGGCTGCGTCGGGAAATGGTTTCGCAGTGCAACAAATCGGGGGTCGGCCATTGCTGGTTTTCCCCGTAAAGCTTGAAGACCGGAATCGCGGTTTTGGTCATGGTTTCAATCCGATACTCAGGACAGTGGTGCGGTAATCGCCCCGATTGGCGAAAAGCGCAGGTTTTGGCTCAGTTTTCACCTTCTTATGCCAGCCACTCAAGTTAAAAATGCCAGCAACAAGATCAATGACAACTCTTTCACTCTATCCGTTCGAGTGGAATATGCAGGCGATAAAAATAATGAAAATCCTGAAAACCCAAGTCGCCATCATCGGCGCCGGACCTTCCGGGCTGTTGCTCGGCCAACTGTTGCACAACGCCGGTATCCAGACCCTGATCGTAGAGCGCCAGAGCGCCGACTATGTGCGTGGCCGCATCCGTGCCGGGGTGCTGGAACAAGGCATGGTCGACCTGCTGCGCGAGGCGGGCGTGAGCCAGCGCATGGACGCCGAAGGGTTGGTGCATGACGGCTTCGAACTGGCGCTGAACGGCAAGCTCAGCCACATCGACCTCAAGGGCTTGACCGGCGGCCAGTCGGTGATGGTCTACGGCCAGACCGAAGTGACCCGCGACCTCATGGCCGCCCGCGCCGCTGCCGGCGCCACCACCTTCTACGAAGCCAGCCATGTGCAGCCGCACGCGCTGAAAAGTGATCAACCCTGGCTGACCTTCGAACACCAGGGCGAACCCTACCGCCTGGAGTGCGACTACATCGCCGGTTGCGACGGATTCCACGGTGTTGCCCGTCAGTCGATTCCGCAAGAGTCGCTGAAAATCTTCGAACGTGTGTATCCCTTCGGCTGGCTCGGCATCCTCGCCGACACGCCGCCGGTACACGCCGAGCTGGTGTACGCCAAGCACCCGCGTGGCTTTGCCCTGTGCAGCATGCGCTCGCCCACGCGCAGTCGTTATTACTTGCAAGTGCCGGTGCAAGAGCCGTTGGATCAATGGTCGGACGCACGCTTCTGGGATGAACTGAAGACCCGCCTGCCAGGCGACCTGGCCGCGCAGTTGGTGACCGGGCCGTCCATCGAGAAAAGCATCGCGCCGCTGCGCAGTTTCGTGGTCGAGCCAATGCAATACGGGCGCCTGTTCCTGCTCGGCGATGCCGCGCACATCGTGCCGCCCACCGGCGCCAAGGGCTTGAACCTGGCGGCCAGCGATGTGAACACGCTGTTGCGGATCTTGCTCAAGGTGTACCGCGAAGGACGTGTGGACCTATTGGAAAAATACTCGGCGATCTGCCTGCGCCGGGTGTGGAAGGCCGAGCGGTTTTCCTGGTGGATGACCTCGATGCTGCACCAGTTTCCAGAGGCGGATGGCTTCAGCCAGCGGATTGCCGAGAGTGAGCTTGATTACTTCATCCACTCCGAAGCGGGGCGTAGGACCATTGCCGAAAACTACGTAGGCCTACCCTACGAAACCATCGACTAACCCCCCCGCAACGCCTGTAGGTGGTTTCAGGGGCTGTAGTAACCCACTGCGACCATGTAATGCCCGCTCTTGCGCAAGTACGCATGCTTGTTCTCGACCTTGCCGGTCACCGGGTTTTTCCAGCGGTACTTGTACTCACCCTGGTCCTGCTCGGCCATCAGTTTGAGGATCGGCTCGCCCACCGGCTTGCCGTCCGGGTCCTTGATCTTGCCGAAGTCGGTGTTGATCAACCGCAGGGTGGTGCCGTGGGCCACGTAGCGCTCGGTATTGAGGTCGACCACAAACACGTACAGGTCATCCTGCAGGAAGCCGCCTTGCAATGAATTGATCGCCTTCAGCGTGCCGGCTTCGTCCTTGACCAGTGCGTTCACGGCCTTGTTGCGCAGGGCCCGCGCCTGTTCCGGAGTGGCCCGTGGCAGGTAGTAGCCGACCGCGAGGATGCGCTCGCCGACGCGCTGATAGAACACATGCTTGTGTTCCACTTTGCCGTCGTTCCAGTTCTGCCAGCGATAGTCTGCCTGCTGGATGCCTTGGCTTTCGGGCGCGTTGAGGGCGTCCTTGAACGATTGGCGCAGCTCGGGCCCGAGCACTTCACCGATGTCACGGCCGATCAAGGCGGAGGAGGGGCCGCCGCTGGCCAGCAGCACGCCTTTGGTATCGAGCACGAACACGTAGCGGTCCTTGTCGATGAATTCGCCTTGGCGGCTGAACGCGGCGAAGGCCTTGTCGCCGTTGCTCTGGTAATACGCCAAGGCTTTTTCCAGCAGTGCCTTGGCGGCTTGAGCGTCCTCGTCCTGAGTCGTTGCAGCGTGCACCTGGCTGAAACACAACAACAGCAGCCAGGTGATGTGGCGCAGTGCCTTCATGGTCCGTTCCTCGTTCTTGTGGATGTGCCAAGAGCGTAGACGGCTGTAGTCCAAGGCGTCGAATGTTTAGCCAAGTCGCACCCAAACTCCGCCAAGCCTGAATTTATTCACCTATGCTGGCGTGTGACGCTGCCGGGCATCGACCTCACTGTGATCGCCCATGGACGGTTCCGCCGATACGCTCCCCGAGCTGGCTTTCTGGGCACTGTTCCACTGCCGGCACGCACGCCCACCAGACGCCTTTCTCCTACGTTGACTCACCCCCTGTAGGGCGTGCTCCTGCGCGCCTGTCCGACACAAACGTATGAGAATGCCCATGAGCGATTTCGCCTGCCTGCACGAAGCCCAGACCTTTCTGGACCAGCACCCGGACATCGAGATGTTCGAACTGTTTATCCTCGACAACAATGGCGTGCCACGTGGCAAGCTCCTGCACCGCGATGAACTGCTGGCGGTGTACGCCAGCGGCCGACCGCTGCCCAGCACCATCCTCGGCCTGACCATCAATGGCGACGACGTAGAAGACTCCGGGCTGGTCTGGGACGTGGGCGATATTGACTGTCGCGCCTACCCCCTCAGCGGCAGCCTGCAGCGCATGCCGTGGCGGTTGATCCCGACGGCGGCGGTGCAAGTCAGCATGCACCCAAGCGAAGGCCTGCCCGCCACGGTGGCCGACCCCCGGCACTTGCTGGCCAGGGTGATCGACGGGCTCAAGGCCGACGGTTATTACCCGGTGATGGCGGCGGAGCTGGAGTTCTACCTGCTGGACCAGCAACCCGACAGCCATGGCCGCCCGCAACCGGCACGGGACATGGACGGCGGCCGCCCACGTTCGACCCAGGTCTACGGCCTGCGCGAGCTGGAACAGATCGAACCGTTTCTCGCCGACCTCTATAGCGCCTGCAAATTGCAAGGCATCCCGGCACGTACGGCGATCTCCGAATACGCCCCGGGCCAAGTCGAGATCACCCTGGAGCACCGCGCCGACGCCCTGCAAGCGATGGATGAGGCGGTGCGCTACAAGCGCCTGGTCAAGGGCGTGGCGCACAAGCACGGGATGACCGCCTGCTTCATGGCCAAGCCGTTCGACGACCTCGCCGGCACCGGCATGCACATGCACGTCAGCCTGGCGGACGCAGCGGGCAACAACCTGTTCGCCAGTGAAGCTGCCGACGGCACGCCGCTGCTGCGCCAGGCGGTGGGTGGCATGCTCAGTACTTTGCTCGATTCGCTGCTGCTGTTTTGCCCCAACGCCAACTCCTACCGGCGTTTCCAGAGCAACAGTTATGCGCCACTGGCCGCCACCTGGGGGGTCGACAACCGCACCGTCAGCCTGCGTGTACCGGGTGGCCCGGCCCCGTCCCGGCACATCGAACACCGCATCTGCGGTGCCGACGCCAACCCCTACCTGGCTGCCGCCGCGATCCTGGCCGGCATCCATCGAGGTATCCGCGAACAACGCGACCCCGGCGCGCCGGTAGAAGGCAACGGCTATGCCCAGGCCAAGGAGTTGCTGCCCACTGACTGGCTGACCACCCTGCGTGCGCTGGAAGGCTCAAGCTGGGCGCGAGAAGCGTTTGGCCGTGAGTTCCTCGGCGTGTACCTGGCGGTAAAACGTGCGGAATACCGCCAGTTCATGGGCGAGGTCGGCACGCAGGATTGGCGCTGGTATCTGCATCAGGCCTGAACAAGTCGACGGTAGTGACGGTTTCAACCTTTTTTTCACGTTGCAGTGGTTAAGCTGCGAATCAAGGTCGTTCACTCCCGTTTCACTTACATGAGCTCGCGATGTCGCCACAACCTCCATCCTCCATCGAGATCGAATTCGCCGAGCGCTGTGGCCGTGAGCACGCGCGGGTCTGCGGCGATACGCGTCCGCCCGGGCTGCTGCAGCGCCTGGCGGCCTGGCGTGTGCAGCGGCTGGTGCGCCATGCACTGAACGCGGCGGGCGAGCCGGGGCTGATTCTGGATCTGGCGTGTGGTTCGGGGCGCTTCTGGCCGGTGTTGGCCGAGCACGTCAACCGCGTGATCCTGGCCTCGGACAATTCCCAGGACATGCTCGACCACGCCCGCGGTCATCACCCGGCATTGCTCAAGCGGATCAAGACGTTCCAGGGCTCGGCGTTTTCCATCGGCCTGTCGGCGAACGCGGTGGACTGCATTTTCTGCCTGGAGCTGTTTCGGCATGTCCCCGGCAGTGATGGGCGCCTGGCGCTGCTGCGCGAGTTTCACCGGGTCAGTCGCGACACGGTGATTGTTTCGGTCAATTCGGCGGTGGCGGTGGAGCCGGAGTTTCGCCAGGCCGGTTTCGAGGTGCTCAACCACCAGG
Organism: Pseudomonas sp. GL_117; assembly: GCF_057835125.1. Lineage (NCBI taxonomy): Bacteria > Pseudomonadati > Pseudomonadota > Gammaproteobacteria > Pseudomonadales > Pseudomonadaceae > Pseudomonas > Pseudomonas sp. GL_117. The sequence goes on from NZ_CM174418.1 coordinate 1,740,949, forward strand.
AATTCGTGCCGGGCTCCAAGCTGTGGCGGGTCTACGTGCTGCGTAAGGCAGGATAACTCCCGTTCATCGGACTATTCTTTATCTCTTGTGGGAGTTTTCGTGTGGCGCGCGCACTGCGGATGCTCGCAATGCCCTTTCGCGATATATACTGCGCGCCATTCTTCAAGGGAGAGCCGTGTGGCCATCGATATTCACTGGATCTGCGACAACGATAGCCTCGGCCAGCATTGCGCCGAATGGCAGCAGTTGCCATTCGTCGCCCTCGACACCGAATTCATGCGGGTCGACACCTTTTATCCCATCGCCGGGCTGATCCAGATTGGTGATGGCGTACGCGCTTACCTGATCGATCCCCTGACCATCGACAACTGGCAACCCTTGGCCGCCTTGCTGGAAAACCCGGCGGTGATCAAGGTGGTGCACGCGTGCAGCGAAGACCTCGAAGTGCTGCTGCGCCTGACCGGCAGCCTGCCGGTGCCGTTGTTCGATACGCAATTGGCGGCCGCTTACCTGAACCTCGGTTTCTCCATGGGCTATTCGCGCCTGGTGCAGGCCGTGCTGGACATTGAGCTGCCCAAGGGCGAAACCCGCTCGGACTGGCTGCAGCGGCCGTTGTCCGAGACGCAGATCAGCTACGCCGCCGAAGACGCGTTGCACCTGGCGCAGGTCTACATCCGCCTGCGTCCGCAGCTGTCCGACGACAAATACGCCTGGGTATTGGACGACGGCGCCGAGCTGGTGGCCAACCTGCGCCGCGAGGTCGACCCCTACGAGGTGTACCGCGACGCCAAGCTGGCGTGGAAACTGTCCCGCGCGCAACTCGCGGTATTACGTGAGCTGTGCGCCTGGCGCGAACAGCAGGCGCGTGCCCGCGACCTGCCGCGCAACCGCATCATTCGCGAACACTCGCTGTGGCCCCTGGCCAAGACCCAGCCGGATAACCTCGCCGCCCTGGGCAAGATCGAAGACATGCACCCGCGCACCGTGCGTCAGGATGGCCAGTTCCTGCTGGACCTGATCAAACGTGCCGGCAGTGTGCCCGCTGACCAGTGGCCGCCCGCCGTCGCCGAGCCCTTGCCGGTGGACGCCGCCGCGCTGATCAAGCAACTGCGTGCCCTGGGCCAGGCCGAAGCCGAACGCCTGAACATGGCGCCGGAACTGATGCTGCGCAAGAAAACCCTCGAAGCCCTGGTCAAAAGTGGCTACCCCGATGGGCCTTACCAATTGCCAGACTCGCTGCGTGGCTGGCGCCGCGAGTTGATGGGCCAGGCGCTGCTCGACAGCCTGGCCACTGCCGGAGAACAGCCTTGAAACGTATTTGCTCCATCTACCGCAGCCCCAAACGCGCCGGCATGTACCTTTACGTGCTTAAAAGCGATGTGCTCGAACGTGTGCCCGAAGGCCTGCTCGCGGTGTTCGGCAAGCCGGTGCACGCGTTCAACCTGGTGCTGACCCCTGAGCGCAAGCTGCAACAGGAAGACATCGCCCAGGTCCTGGAAAACCTCGACAAGCAGGGCTACCACCTGCAAATGCCGCCGCCCGAGGACGAGTACATCGAACACTTGCCCGAAGAACTGCTGCGCCGTAACGACCCGATGTGATCGGTCAGTGCCCCCTTCGGGGCACATTTTTCAATGCAATCGTATTGTTGGGCGGTGGCCGTAAGGATGCGGGCGGCCGTCTGCACTGTTTTTGAAAGGTTTTAAGCATGCGTGTTCTGATTGCTGAACAGGATCATCCGCTCTACGCCCAATTGCTCGGCGAAGCGGCACCGGACCTTGAGGTGTTGACCAGCGGCGACTCGGCCGAACTGTCGCGCCTGGCCGCCGATTGCCCGGTTTGGCTGGGCCAGCCCGACCTGCTGGCGACCCTGCTGCGCCAGGGCCATCAGCCACAATGGCTGCAATCGACCTGGGCCGGCATCACGCCGCTGCTGGCTGACGGCCTGACCCGCGACTATCGCCTGACCCGCGCAGTGGGTATCTATGGCCAGGTCATGGCTGAGTTTGTCCTCACCTACATGCTCGGCCATGAGCGCGAAGTACTGGCGCGCTTGGTCAGCCAAGTGGAACGCAAGTGGGACAGTCGCACGGGCCAGAGCCTGGCGGGGCGCAAGGTGCTGATCGTCGGTACCGGCGACATCGGCCAGAGCGTCGCCGAGTTCCTGGTGCCGTTTGGCGTCAAGCTGTACGGCATTGCCAGCACCGCGCGCGAGCAGGCGCCGTTCATTGACGTGGCCGGCCTGGATCAACTGGGCCGCTTGGTGGGCGAGGTGGATTATGTGATCAACCTGCTGCCGAACACGCCAAGCACCCATGACTTGTATGACGCGGCGCTGTTCAAGCAATTCAAGCCGACTGGTTTGTTTATCAACGTCGGGCGCGGTGTGGCCGTGGTGGATGCCGACTTGGTCGAAGCCTTGAAGGAAGGGCACTTGGCTGGCGCGGTGATCGATGTGTGCCGCCAGGAACCGTTGCCGCAACGCCATCCGTTCTGGACCGCCTGGGGGCTGTTGCTGACCGGGCACAGCTCGGCGCCGACGTCACCGCAATTGATGGTGGAGTTGTTCTTGCAGAACGTGCGGGCGTATCAAGCCAAGCAAGCGTTGCGCGGCGAAGTGGATTTCGCACGCGGCTACTGACACCACGCAGTAAAAAATGTGGGAGCGGGCTTGCTCGCGAATGCGGTGTGTCAGTCGCCTGATGAGTAGGCTGACCCACCGTCTTCGCGAGCAAGCCCGCTCCCACACAAGCCTGCTTATTGCCTCAGCTTCAGAGGCTGAAGTCGCCTTCGCAAGCCAGCTCGCTCAACGGCCGACGCGGGCTCGGCGCTTCACGGCCTTGCAGGTATTCCGGCAGCGTCGATTTGTCCCCCAGCTTGCCCACCGCCACGGCGGCATGCAGCGCATAACCTTGCGGAATCTTCAGCTCTTTGCGCGTCAGTTCCTGATCGAAACCGGCCATGCCATGGGTGTACCAACCGCTGAGGCTGGCTTGCAGCGCCAGGTGGCCCCAGGCCGAACCGGTGTCGAAGGTGTGCCACAGCGCCGGGGTTTCTTCAGTGGCGCCAGGGGCGGTGAAGTCGGTTTTCGAGGCGATGATCACCAGGGCCGATGCGTGTTGCGCCCAGCCCCGGTTGAATTCATTCAACAGGCCGAGGAAACGTTCCCAGTCCGGCGTATCGCGACGTGCGTAGAGAAAGCGCCACGGCTGCGAGTTGTAGGCCGACGGCGCCCAGCGTGCGGCTTCAAAGAAGCTCAGCAGGGTTTCCTGCGGAATGCTCTCGCCAGTAAAAGCGCGTGGCGACCAGCGCTCGGTGAACTGAGTATGGATCGGGTAATCGGCAACACGTGTCATGGGCGTTTCCTGAGGGTCAATTCGGCGTTCAAAGCTACTGCGCGCCCATTAGACTGACAAGTGTTGTTACACCGCCAGTCGTAAGCGCTTGGTTCCAAGGGCCTTGGGCACTAGACTGGCGGCCTTTTAACATACCGATACTGATGTAGAGCCATGGCCGCCAAAGTCGAACCTTTCTGGATACGCAAAACCCTTGAGCACCTCGATCAGGAGGAGTGGGAGTCGTTGTGCGACGGCTGCGGCCTGTGCTGCCTGCAAAAGCTTGAGGATGAAGACGACAACAGCGTCTATTACACGCGCATCGCCTGCAAACTGCTCGACCTGAAAACCTGCCAGTGCACCGACTACCCCAATCGTCGCGCGTCGGTGCCCGATTGCATCCAGCTCACACCGGGCCAGGCCGACCAGTTCAAATGGTTGCCGCCGACCTGCGGCTACCGCCTGGTCAGCGAGCGCAAGGACCTGCCCCTGTGGCACCACCTGGTCTGCGGCGACCGCGACGCCGTGCACCACGAACGCATTTCCCAGTCCGGGCGCATGCTCAGCGAAGGCAGCGTGCCCGAAGACGACTGGGAGGATTACCTGATCTTCCGTGCGGGCTGACAGAGGAGTCTCTATGACGATGGCAGCCAAGCTGGCCGCGACCCTGGTGTTGCTGGCCCTGAGCGGGCCGGGTTGGTGCGCGAAGAAAGTCGACCTGGATTATCACGTCAAGCTGCTGCCCCAGAGCTATCAGGCTGAAGTGCGCGTGAGCCTGTCCCAGGGCTCGGCGGTGCGCAGCCTGGACTTCGATCTGGGCCGCGACGGCGACTACAGCGACTTCAAGGCCGACGGCCAATGGCGCGTCAAAGGCCAACGGGGTGTGTGGCAGCCCGGCGCCGACAAAGTCAGCCTGACCTACCGCGTACGCCTGACCCATGCACGCAAGGCCGGGATCTACGAAGCGCGCATGACCCCAGGCTGGGCGCTGTTTCGTGGCGAAGACCTGGTGCCCACTGCGCGGCTCGACCAGCAGGACGGCGTCGAGTTGGTCTCGCGCCTGACCTTCGAATTGCCCGCCGGCTGGAAAAGCGTCGAGACCGCCTGGCCGCGTATTGGCAAAAACAAATTCCGCATCGACAACGTCTCGCGCCTGTTCGACCGGCCCACCGGCTGGATGCTTGCCGGCACCCTTGGCAGCCGCCGCGTGCGCCTGGGCGAAACCGAGGTCACCGTGGCTTCGCCCAAGGGCCAGGCCATGCGCCGCATGGATGTGCTGACGTTGCTGACGTTCGTCTGGCCGCAAGTGGAAGCGGCGTTCCCACGCCATCCAGCCAAGCTGCTGGTGGTCGGCGCCAGCGACCCCATGCGCCGCGGCGCGTTCGCCGCGCGCGATTCGATCTACCTCAACAGCCGCACGCCGCTGGTCAGCGAGAACGGCAGCAGCCCGTTGATCCGCGAAGTGGTGCAGGCGATTGGGCGCTTCAATGATCACGACACCAGCGACTGGATCAGCGAAGGGTTGGCGGAGTACTACGCCATCGAACTGGTACGGCGTGCCGGGGGGATTACCGATGAGCGTTATCAGGCGATCCAGGCGCGGTTGGTGAAGGAGGGCAAGGACGTGACGTCGCTGCGCGGCGAGCATGTCAGCGGGGCGACGGTGTCGCGGGCGGTGGTGGTGTTGCAGGAGCTGGATCGCGAGATTCGGGTGAAGACCCACAACAAACGCTCGCTGGATGATCTGGCCCAGGCGGTGATGCGGGCCAACAGCATTACCACGGCGGAGTTTGTGCAGCTGGCTGAAAGCGTGATCGGCGAAGGGTCGGTAGTGCTGGACAGCAAGCTGCTGCACTGATCGCAAGCCTTGCACAAAACCCAATGTGGGAGCGGGCTTGCTCGCGAACGCGGTATGTCAGTCACAGATGTTTCGACTGATGCACTGCATTCGCGAGCAAGCCCGCTCCCACATTTAGATCTGCTGCATCTGACAGATCACAGTCAGGCAATGGGTTTTTCCGCAGCCACTTCAGCCGGAGTCTTGAGGTTTTTCAACTCGGTTCCCACGCGTTCGATCTTTGTACGAATGGTGTTCATCTCCTGCCGGCCCTGCTCCAGCTTGTCCTTGAGCGAACTGTGCCCAGTTATCCCACGGGCCAGCACAACGCCGCCAATCGCCACCTGGATCAGGCCAAAAATCCCGCCACGGCGCAGGCCTTTGCCTACCATCATCACGCCACCGGCCACGGAGCCGATGCGTTCCAAGCCGTGCACGTTTTTGCTGTCGTTCATGATCTGTCTCCAACAAGGCGAGTGATACGTAGCTGACTGCCGGCGGGTGCCGGATGTTCCCGCAAAATCAGTATTTGGGGCCCGAGCGGGTGTTGTTGCCCTTGGCCAGGCGGTCGTAAAGCACCACATTGACGGTGGCGGCGAGGTTCATGCAGCCGGTGGTCGGGATGTAAACCACGTCTTCGCACCAGTCGCGGATCTCTTTGTCGAGGGAACCGTCCTCGGGGCCGAAGATGTACAACGCCCGGTCGGGGTGGGTGTATTCGGGCAACGGACGGGCGCCGTCGACCAGTTCCACGGCGACCGGGATGCAACCCAGGGGCAGGATCTTTTTCAGGTCATCGATGCCGATCAGCGGAATGTCGTGATGGACCTTCTTGGTGTCGGTGATGAAGTCCCGCGCGCGCTCGTAGCGCACGCCGGTGTAGAACACCGAGGCCACGCCGTAGCAGCCGGCGGCGCGCATGACCGAGCCGACGTTTTCGGGGGATTTGGGGTTATACAGACCGATGCAGCTGTAGCGTTTATTGCCCACGGGGAAGGGTGCCTTGGCGGAAAAAACGCGATTATACGGTGCTGAGGGCTGTGGTGCTTGGGCCATTGCTTTCGCGAGCAAGCCCGCTCCCACATTGGATTGGGTTCACAGATGTCTATCTGTGAATACAGTCAAATGTGGGAGCGGGCTTGCTCGCGAAGCGGCCAGTACCGACAACACAGGACTATCAGTCGTCCTTCTTCATCAGCCCCGCCAACGCCGCAAACGGGTTGTGCGTCGCCTTGGCAATCGTCGGGCTGCTGGTGGAGCCTTCGCCGAAATACTGCTGGTCGGTGTAGCGCGAGTGTTCATTGTCGTGGCAATACAGGCACAGCAATTCCCAGTTGGAGCCATCCTGGGGGTTGTCATCATGGTTGTGGTTACGGTGATGCACGGTCAGTTCGCTCAGGCGCTTGCCGGCGAATTCACGGGCGCAGCGGCCGCACACGTGGGGGTACATCTTCAACGCTTTGTCGCGATAGCCCATTTCCCGGTCGCGCTGGGCATCGGCGAGGATGCGGTCCAGCTTGGCGGTGTGGGAGGGCGGGTTGGTTGAGCTCATCATGGCTCCTATATTTTGGTGGTCACGGTAAGGCTTGATTCTAGCCGTTCACGGCGCATTTAGCCCTTGAGCTTTTCGGCGATCCAGATGGTGTGCCGCGTGCCTTTGTTGCCGTGGGCGAACACCTGCACTTCCTCGGCCTTGAAGCCGGCCTTGCGCAGTTTATCGCTGAACAGCTTGTCGGCACTTGCCGACCACACCGCCAGTACGCCCTTGGGCCGCAGGGCCTTGGCGCAGGCCGCCAGGCCGCCGGCGGAGTACAGCCAGCTGTTGGCGCGTTGGGTGAGGCCTTCGGGGCCGTTGTCGACGTCGAGCATGATCGCGTCAAAGCCCTGGGGCTCGGTCTGTAGCACCTTGGCCACGTCTTCCATGCGGATCACCGTGCGCGGGTCCAGCAACGGCCGGCCGGACTTTTCCCCCAGTGCGCCACGGTTCCACTCCACCACGCCCGGCACCAGTTCGGCGACGACCACTTCGGCGCTCTTGCCCAAATGCTTGAGCGCCGAGGCCAGGGTGAAGCCCATGCCCAGGCCACCGATCAACACCCGTGAGCCCGGGCGCCCGGCGACCTTGCGGCAAGGGATCTCCGCCAGCGCGTCTTCGGAGCCATGCATGCGCGTGTTCATCAGTTGGCCGCCGTCACCGCCCTGGATCTTGATGACAAAATCTTCACCGTATTCGAACAGGCACAAGGCCCCGCCGTTGTCGGGAATCGGGGCAGTGTCCAGCAGAACAAAACGTTTCATGGAAATCTCATTGGGAAGGGCATTCTTGCGCGGTTGGGAGTAGCCTTATGGCATTCCGGTCAGGCCATGGAGCCATCGATGAAGTGCAGCATTCTAACGGTCATTGTGCTTGGCGCGCTCACATTGGGTGCGGCGCAGGCTCAGGAGTTGCAAACCGTACCGGTCGCCCCTGCGCCAACCCCCGGCGCGCCGGGTACACCGACGCCGACGTTGTACCCGCAAGTCACCCCGACAGCGGTGCCCAAGACCAACGGCTCACCGCCGCTGGCGCCGATCGTGTTGCCGACGCCGCCCAAGGACCAGAGCGTGCCGGGCCTGCAGCAAAACGACAACAAACCGAAGACGCCAGGCGGTTAAAACTGCTGCGACAGCAATTGCCCGTCGGCCATGCGCAGGCGCTTGGACAGGGCGATGGCGATTGCGCGGATGATCTTCGCGGCGACCCTGGGCGTTTCATTGAGCATCTTTTCCAGGGCGTCCTTGCCCAGGTTCAACAACACGCAATCACTGGCGGCCACGCAACTGGCGGAACGCCGCTCGCCATCGAGTACCGCCATTTCGCCAAACGCCCGCCCACTGCGCAGGGTGGCGATGGTCAGGCGCTGGCCGCTGGGATTGGCTTTCTGCACCGCCACCTGGCCGCTGTGCAGGATGCACATGAAGGTGCCGGCATCGCCTTCGAGGAAGATCACCTCGTCTTTGGCAATGCTGCTGATATTGAAGTAGCCCGCGGCCACGTGAAAATCTTCCGGCAACAAGGGGTCGAACAGGCCGCAGTCCATGAGCATGTCGCGGATTGCATTGTTGAGTAAGGTCGGTTCTGGCATGGCGTAGGTATTGGTCCGTCAATCTTGTAGGGCGGTTCTGTGTTCAGACAGAACCGCCGCGCTAAGTTCCTAAATCAACCCCAGCGCCTTGAACACAAATGCATATTCGAGGGCTACGTCACGTAATCCCTGGTAACGCCCGCTCATCCCGCCATGGCCGGCGCCCAGTTCGGTCTTGAGCAGCAGCAGGTTGTTGTCGGTCTTGGTGTCGCGCAACTTGGCCACCCACTTGGCCGCTTCCCAGTACTGCACACGGCTGTCGTTATAGCCGGCGATCACCAGCAGGTGCGGATAGGCCTGGGCGCGTACGTTTTCGTACGGTGCGTAGGCTTTTATCCGCGCATACACCTCGGGTTCTTCCGGGTTGCCCCACTCGTCGTACTCAGTGATGGTCAGCGGCAGGTCCGGGTCGAGCATGGTGTTGAGCACATCGACGAACGGCACTTCGGCAATCGCTGCCTGGAACAGCTCCGGGCGTTGGTTGAGCACCGCGCCGATCAGCAGGCCGCCGGCACTGCCGCCGCTGATCGCCAGTTGTGAGGCGCTGGTCAAACCCTCGGCGATCAAGTGTTCGGCGCAGGCGATGAAGTCGCTGAAGGTGTTCTGCTTGTGTTCCTGCTTGCCGTTGCGATACCAGGCTTCGCCCAGCTCGCCGCCGCCGCGCACGTGCGCGATGGCAAACGCCACGCCACGGTCCAGCAGGCTCAGGCGGGCGTGAGAGAACCACGGGTCGAGGCTCGAACCGTAGGCGCCGTAGCCGTACAGATACAGCGGTGTCGGCTTGCCCAGTTGGTCGCGCTTGACCACCAGGCTGATCGGCACCTGGGTGCCATCGGCGGAGGTGGCCCACAGGCGCTGGCTCACGTAGTCGTCGGCGTTGAACACGCCGAGCACCGGGGTTTCCTTGAGTACCTGTTGCGCGCCGCTGGCCAGTTCCAGCTGGCGCACCTGGGCCGGGCGGTTCAGGGCTTCGTAGCGCAGGCGGATCTTGTCGCTGGCAAATTCCAGGCTGTTTTGTACGTAGAGGCTGTAGGCGGCGTCAGGCAATTCCACACGGTAGGCCGGAAGGCCCTGGGGATGCACTTCGATCACCGGCAGCCCGCCGATGCGCAGGCTCAGGGTCATGGCACTGGTGTTGAGGCTGACGCCATCGAGCATCACGGCGTCGCTGTGGGGGATCAGGTTCAGCCACTCGGCCTCGGTCGGCACGTCGCCAATGTCGATCGCCACGAACAGCGCGTAGTTGATGCCATCGCGGTTGCTGCGGATAAACCAGGTCCAGGCGCCATTCAGTTGGCCGTGGTCGACATCGTATTCATGGTCTTCGACCCGTGGCGCCAGGCACCTGAAGTCAAGGTGTGGCTGCTCGGCGTCCAGCGCCCAGATCTCGCTGGTGGTCTTGCTGCCCAGGGCCAGCAGCAGTTGCCGTTCGGAGCTGGAACGGTAGCAATGCAGGAAGAAACGTCCGTCGGGCTCGTGGAACACTTCCTGCGCCGCCGTGCCGTCCAGGCGGTAGCGATACAACTTGTGCGGGCGGTGGGTGTCGTCCAGCTCGGCAAAGAACAGGGTCAGGCTGTCATTGGCCCAGGTCATGCTGCCGTCGCAGTTCTCGAACTCCAGTTCGCTGACCTTGCCGCTGGCCAATTCCTTCACGAACAGGGTGTAAATCTCTTCACCGTTGGTATCCAGACTGTAGGCCAGACGCTGATGGTCAGGGCTGATGCTGAACGCGCCCAGCGAAAAAAAGCCGCCATTGGCCAGTACGTTCGGGTCCAGCAGCAGTTCCTCGCTGCTCTCGTCCACGGTGTTGCTGTCATCGGCCGGGCGACGGCAGCGGTAGTGGCGGGCGTATTCGTCGCCGGCGGTGGTGCGTGTGTAATACAGGTACGGGCCCCATGGGGAGGGCAGGGACAGGTCGGTTTCGAGGATGCGGCCCTTGATCTCTTCGAACAGGGTTTCGCGCAGGGCCTGCTGGTCGGCGAGCTGGGCTTCCTGCCAGGCGTTTTCGGCCTTGAGATAATCCAGGACCTCGGCACTGTCACGTTCCTGCAGCCAGGCGTAAGGGTCCTGGCCTGGGGCCTTGCGGGCAATCGGGGCGTTGGATGATAAAGGCATGTATCTATCCCTGTCTGGCGGACGGTGGCAGGCATTGCAGCCGCGGCACGCAAAAGCCGTTATCATAGCCGCCTGTTTGCCTACCTTGCCATGGACACCATGACCGAGAACGACTATCTGACCGCTTGGGGCCTCTACGCCTTCGCCGCTTTGGGCTGCCTGTTGGTGTGGTGGCGCATGACCCGCTGGATCTGGCGCTGGCTGCGCGAGCCGCTGCAGTTGCTGATGGCGGTGTTGCTGTTCAGCCCGACCATTGTCGACCCGGTCAAGACCCAGTTTGCGCCCGCCGTGGCCATCACTGCGCTGGACCTGGTGCTCAAGGTCGGCAACAACGCATGGCGCGCCATTTCCGATTTGTTCATGTACACGATGATTGCCTTCGGCGTGTATCTCGTCATCGTGTTGATCCGCTGGCCCATCGAACGCGCGGCCAACGCCCGCCGTGAGCGCAAGGCCGCTGCCGATGCAGCATTGGCGGCCGAGCCAGAAGAGGATGACGAACCTTTTCGCCGTCCGGCGCCTGTCAGTGGCATGCGCGTCGAACCGCGCCTTTAACGACGTAGCGAGAGCCCTGGCATGTGTGAATTATTGGGCATGAGTGCCAACGTCCCCACCGACATCGTGTTCAGCTTTACCGGGCTGATGCAGCGTGGCGGGCGCACCGGTCCCCATCGTGATGGGTGGGGCATTGCCTTCTATGAAGGCCGTGGCCTGCGGCTGTTCCAGGACCCGGCGGCGAGCAGTGAGTCGGAAGTCGCGTTGCTGGTGCAGCGTTATCCCATCAAAAGTGAAGTGGTGATTGGTCATATCCGCCAGGCCAACGTCGGCAAGGTGTGCTTGTCCAACACCCACCCGTTCGTGCGCGAGCTGTGGGGGCGCAACTGGTGTTTTGCCCACAACGGCCAACTGGCGGACTTCAACCCGCGCGCCACCTTCTATCGCCCGGTGGGCGATACCGATAGCGAAGCGGCGTTCTGTGATCTGCTCAACCGTGTGCGTGAAGCTTTCCCGGAACCTGTGGACATCGAGCAGGTGCTGCCGGACCTGATCGCCGCCTGTGCCGAGTACCGCAGCAAAGGCGTGTTCAACTGCCTGCTCAGCGATGGTGACTGGCTGTTCTGCTACTGCTCGACCAAGCTGGCGCAGATTACCCGTCGCGCCCCATTTGGCCCGGCGCGTTTGAAAGATGTCGACGTGATCGTCGATTTTCAGGCTGAAACCACCCCCAATGACGTGGTGACGGTGATTGCCACCGAGCCGCTGACCGACAACGAAAACTGGACCCGCTACGTACCGGGCCAATGGAGCCTGTGGCGACGTGGTGAATGCGTCAGCCAGGGCATCACCGAGTAAGGATATTGACCATGTTGCTCAGCTATCTGCGGTTGGTGTTGTTTGCCATTGGCTTGTTGGTCGGCGTGCAAGTGCCGGGGTTTATCAACGACTACGCCAAGCGCGTCGAAGCCCACCTGATCGAGGCCCAGACCGGCCTGCGCGGGTTTGAGTCGACGGCGCAGCAGTTCTTCAACGGCGATTTGAAGGCGCTGGTCGCGCATTACCGCGCCAGTGATGACCCGGTGTTCCAGAGCGATGCCAGCAGCCTGGGCGCGATGCTTGATCGCCAGGTGGCGTTGGACAAGCAATTCCAGGCGATGCAAGGCCCGTGGTACATCCGTGCGCTGCAAGTGGCAGTGGCGGCCGACCCGGACATTCGCCTGGAGACCTGGAAGGGCTACAGCTACCAGATCCTGCTGACACCCGAAGCCATGGGCTGGGGGCTGGGCGGGGCGATGTTGCTGTCGTTCGGGTTGGAATGCCTGTTCCGGTTGATCGACTGGGTGGTGTTGGGCGGCAAGCGTCTGCGCCAGAGCCGGCCGATCGAAGAACGGGACCTGAAGGGTTTATAAGCCGCACACAGATCCACATGTGGGAGCGGGCTTGCTCGCGAAAGCGGAATGTCAGTCAAAGATGTTGTGACTGATCTACCGCATTCGCGAGCAAGCCCGCTCCCACAGTTTTAATCGGGTTTCGTCAGTTGCATTCTGTTTTCGCCGACTTCTACCGCATACCGAGCCACCACCTTCTGGCACAACCCGACAATCTCCTCCACCAACTCCACCCCTACGCGCCACGACACCACCACCTGCAAATTCGGCAGTTTCTGCGCCATCGGCAACATCACCAATTCGCCGCGCTCCAGCTCTTCCATCACCAGCACCGGCGGCAATGCGCCAATTCCGAAGCCGTCACGCAGCAAGCGGGTAATTGCCGACACCGAGTTCACACAGTTCATCCGTGGCGCGGCCACGCCGTTGGCTTGCATCAGGCTCAACACGTCCTGGTGCGGGTGGGAGTTTTTCGAGTAGGTGATGATGCGTTCCTGGGCCAGTTCGGCGAGGGACGCGTAGTCGCGGTGGTAGATCGACTGGCTGGCGACGATCCAGGCCATCGGGTGGCTGGCCAGTTCCAGGCTGCGCACGGTTTCGAGGCGCAGCAGGTCGGTTTGCAGGATCAGGTCAAGGAAGCCTTTTTGCAGCTGATCGCTGAGGTTCAATGCGGTATCGGCGATCAATTCGATTTCCACCAGCGGGAAATGGTCCATCAGTTCGGCGACCAACGGGCTCAGCCAGGTGTGGATCACTGTGTCCATCGCACCGATGCGGATGCGCCCGACCTTGCTGCTGCTGGTCTCCAGGGACTGCTTCAAGCCCTGCATGGTCACCATCATCTGCTCGGCGTAATCGAGCACCTTCACGCCTTCCGGGGTCAGGCTCACGCCGCGTGAGTCGCGCAGAAACAGTTTCACCCCCAGCTCGCTTTCCAGCACGGCGATGCGGCTGGAAATCGAGGCCTGGGTGGTGAACAACTTCTCGGCGGTCAGGCGAAAGCTCTTGAGCTTGGCCACCCAGACGAAGGTTTCGAGGAACTTCAAATTCATGGGATCAACTTTTTCTTATGCATGGATCGGTTTTTATTAGTTGGACGCCGCACCGGGCCAGCGCCAAAAATCGAGCTATTCCACGATAAGCGTGTAGGGGTGTCAGGACAAGTTGCGAGTTCTGCGTAAAAAATCCCACACTACAAAAAAACAAAGCCTACAGGAGTAGCCCACCGTGAGCCGCCTGCTATTGAATTGCGACATCGGCGAAAGCTTTGGCAACTGGACCCTGGGTCTGGACGCCGAAGTCATGCCGTTCATCGATTGCGCCAACGTGGCCTGCGGTTTCCATGCCGGCGACCCGAGCATCATGCGCAAGACTGTCAGCCTGGCGCTCAAGCACGGTGTGCAAATCGGTGCGCACCCGGCGTACCAGGATCTGCAAGGCTTCGGCCGCCGTTCCATGGCCTACACGCCGCAGGAAATCCAGGATCTGCTGCATTACCAGATCGGTGCGCTGGATGGCATCTGCCGCGCACAAGGTGCACGTGTCAGCTACGTCAAACCCCACGGCGCGATGTACAACGACATGATGGCCAACCCGGCGCAATTGCGCGCAGTGATCCAGGCCGTGGCCGCTTACGGCGACTTGCCGCTGATGCTGCTGGCCACCCGCGACAACAGCGCGGCCCAGGCCCTGGGCGATGAGTACGGTGTGACCCTGTGGTTCGAAGCGTTCGCCGACCGTGCCTACGACAGCCAGGGCCACCTGGTTTCGCGGCAGTTGCCCGGTGCCGTGCACCATGATGCCGACACCATCGTGCAGCAGTCCCTGACCATTTCCCGCGGCGCAGCGCTGGTCGCCAGCGACGGCAGCCCGCTGGTGTTGCAGGCCAACACCCTGTGCGTGCACGGCGATAATGCCAGCTCGGTCGCCGCCGTGCAGCGCATCCGCGAGGCATTGAAGCCCGCATGAAGCCACGGATCGAAGTAGTGGCCATCGACTGCCTGATGGTGCGCCTGTTTGATGTCATCGCCGAAGCCAACATGCCGTGGATGCTTGCCGCCACCCAGCGCTTGCGCAGCGGATTCGGCGCGGCATTGGTCGACCTGGTGCCGTCCTATACCACCTTGATGGTGCATTACGACCTCACGGCATTGAGCCCGGCCCAGGCACGCGAGTTGATCGACCAGGCGCTGACCGACCTGCAACCGCACACCCAGGGCAGCGGCCAGTGCCATGTGCTGCCGGTGTGGTACGACCTGAGCGTCGGCCCCGAACTGAGCCTGCTCAGCCAGCGCAGTGGCTTGAACATCGACGAGGTGATCCGCCGCCACAGCGCCCACGAATACCAGGTGTTCGCCCTCGGCTTCGCCCCCGGTTTCGCCTTTATGGGGCTGGTGGAGGACATCCTCGCCACGCCGCGACTGAGTACTCCGCGCAAACGCGTGGCGGCCGGCAGCGTCGGCATCGCCGAACGGCAGACCGCCGCGTACCCGGTGGTGTCGCCGGGCGGCTGGAACCTGATCGGCCGCACCCCGGCCAAGTTGTTCGACCGCGAGCGCGACGGCTACAGCCTGATGCAGCCCGGCGATACGGTGCGCTTCGAGCCGGTCGAGCACGCCGAATTCATCCAGCTGGGTGGCGATGACACACCGTTGGAGGCGCAGGCATGAGCCGCTTATTGATCGAGGCCAGCACGCCGCTGTGCCTGTTGCAGGACGCCGGACGCTTTGGCGTGCGCCATCTGGGCGTGACCCAGGGTGGGGCGCTGGATTGGGTGTCGATGGCCTGGGCCAACTGGCTGCTGGGCAATGCGCTGGATGCGCCCGTGGTGGAAATCACCCTCGGCGGCTTTACCGTGCACGCCGAGGACTATTGCTTGTTGGCCCTGGCCGGCGCGGACCTGGGGGCGTTTATCGACGAACGTGCGATCAGCCCCGGCCGCAGTTTTATCCTGCAAAAGGGCCAGCGTTTGCGTTTCACCCAACCGTTCAATGGTGCGCGGGCTTACCTCGCCGCGCCAGGCGGGTTTGACGCGCCGCAGGTGCTCGGCAGTTGCGCCACGGTGGTGCGCGAAGAACTGGGCGGGGTGGATGGTTTTGGCAAAGCGCTGGCTGAAGGCGGGTGCCTGGCGTATTCCGGTGCCGGCGGCGCGATGAAAGTGCTCAGCGATCCAGGCTTGCCGGCTAGAGCTGCGTTGGATGTGATCGTCGGCGCACAAATCGGCCAATTCAGCGGGCAAAGCCTGTTCGATGCGTTCAACAGCGAATGGACCCTCGACAGCCGCGCCGACCGCATGGGCATGCGTTTGTTGGGCACGCCATTGCAGTACCAGGGGCCGTCGCTGATCTCCGAAGGGATTCCGTTGGGGGCGATCCAGGTGCCGCCGGATGGGCAGCCGATTGTGTTGCTCAACGATCGGCAGACGATTGGTGGGTACCCGCGCCTGGGCGCGTTGACGCCGTTGGCGCTGGCGCGGCTGGCGCAGTGTTTGCCGGGGGAGAAGGTCAGGTTGGCGCCGGTGGTGCAGGAGACGGCGCATCGGCAGCACATCGATTTCTTGCGGCGGTTTAAGTAGCACCGCAATCAAAAATGTGGGAGCGGGCTTGTGTGGGAGCGGGCTTGCTCGCGAATGCGGTTTGTCAGTCACAGCTGTTTTTACTGAACCACCGCATTCGCGAGCAAGCCCGCTCCCACATTTGGATCTCCATTTACTTGGAGAGGAAGCGCATCCCTTCTTCCAACCCCCGCAACGTCAGCGGATACATCTGATCCTCGACCAACTCCCGCACAATCCCCGTCGACGCCGTATACCCCCAGGTGTCCTTGGGATACGGGTTAATCCAGATCAGCTTCTTGTACTTGGCCATGAAGCGCTGCATCCACACATACCCCGGTTCTTCGTTCCAGTGCTCGACGCTGCCGCCGGCCTGGGTGATCTCATACGGTGCCATCGACGCATCGCCGATAAAGATCACTTTGTAGTCCGCGCCGTACTTGTGCAGCAGGTCCTGGGTGGAGGTGCGCTCCGAGGTGCGGCGCTGGTTGTTCTTCCACACCGATTCGTACACGAAGTTGTGAAAGTAGAAGTACTCCAGGTGCTTGAACTCGGTCTTGCACGCCGAAAACAGCTCTTCGCAGATCTTCACGTGGGCGTCCATCGAGCCGCCGATGTCGAACAGCAACAGCAGCTTGATGGTGTTGCGCCGCTCCGGGCGCATCTGGATGTTCAGCAAGCCGGCATCGCGGGCGGTGTGGTCGATGGTGCCGTCGATGTCCAGCTCTTCGGCGGCGCCCTGGCGCGCGAACTTGCGCAGGCGGCGCAGGGCGATCTTGATATTGCGTGTGCCCAGTTCCACCTGATCGTCGAGGTTCTTGTACTCGCGCTGGTCCCACACTTTGACGGCCTTGCCCTGGCGCTTGCCGGCGTCACCGACGCGGATGCCCTCGGGGTTGTAGCCGCCGGAACCGAACGGGCTGGTGCCGCCGGTGCCGATCCACTTGTTGCCGCCGGCATGGCGTTCTTTCTGTTCTTCCAGGCGTTTCTTGAACTCCTCGATCAGCTTGTCGAGGCCGCCCAGGGACTGGATCTGCGCACGTTCTTCATCGCTCAGCGAACGTTCGAACTCCTTGCGCAGCCACTCTTCGGGGATCAGTGCCTGCAAGTGCTCGTCGAGTTTTTCCAGGCCGTTGAAATAGGCACTGAACGCCCGGTCGAACTTGTCGAAATGCCGCTCGTCCTTGACCAGGATCGCCCGGGCCAGGTAGTAGAACTCGTCCATGTCGGCGAAGGTCACGCGCATTTTCAGCGCGTTGATCAGGTCCAGCAGCTCGCGCACCGACACTGGCACCTTGGCGGCGCGCATTTCATTGAACAGGTTGAGCAGCATCAGCGATTACCGCGACGGCTCATGAACGCCAGACGCTCCAGCAACTGCACGTCCTGCTCGTTCTTCACCAGCGCTCCGGCCAGCGGTGGGATCGCCTTGGTCGGGTCGCGCTCGCGCAGTACGGCTTCGCCGATGTTGTCGGCCATCAGCAGCTTGAGCCAGTCCACCAGTTCGGAGGTGGACGGTTTTTTCTTCAGGCCTGGCACCTTGCGCACGTCGAAGAACACGTCCAGCGCTTCGCTGACCAGGTCTTTCTTGATGTCGGGGTAGTGCACGTCGACGATCTTTTGCAGGGTGGTACGGTCGGGGAAGGCGATGTAGTGAAAGAAGCAGCGGCGCAGGAACGCGTCCGGCAGCTCTTTTTCGTTGTTGGAGGTAATGATGATGATCGGGCGCTTCTTGGCCTTGATGGTCTCGTCGATCTCGTAGACGTAGAACTCCATCTTGTCGAGCTCTTGCAGCAGGTCGTTGGGGAACTCGATGTCGGCCTTGTCGATTTCATCGATCAGCAGGATCACCCGCTCGTCGGACTCGAAGGCTTCCCAGAGCTTGCCCTTTTTCAGGTAGTTGCGTACGTCGTGCACCTTGTCCACGCCCAGTTGCGAGTCGCGCAGGCGGCTGACCGCGTCGTACTCGTAGAGGCCCTGGTGGGCCTTGGTGGTGGACTTGATGTGCCAGGTGATCAACTTGGCGCCGAAGGACTCGGCCAATTGCTCGGCGAGCATGGTCTTGCCGGTGCCCGGCTCGCCCTTGACCAGCAGCGGCCGCTCCAGGGTGATGGCGGCGTTGACGGCCAGTTTCAGGTCGTCGGTGGCTACATAGGCCTGGGTGCCTTCGAACTTCATCGGTGTTTCCTCGAATTCATCAATGCCCGGACTATACCGCGCAGCCCCGGCGACTGTGAACGCAGACGGGTTATTCAGTCTCTGAATGGCGGGTCACGACCTGAATGTGTACTCGTACCCATGTGGGAGCGGGCTTGCTCGCGAATGCGGTGGTTCAGTCGGCATTTACGGTGGCTGACACTCCGCCTTCGCGAGCAAGCCCGCTCCCACATTTAATCGGCGCTGGGCTTGGGTTGCTCGTAGCGGGCAGTAAAGGCCTGGATGAAACCATTGCGTAAAATCGCCAGAAACGCACCGAATGCGCTGACATCTCGCTGATGCACGCTGCCGCTCAATTCCACACGGGTGGCGAACTGGTTTTTCTGCTGGTTCTTCAACACGGTCTCGCTGGCGCCGACCACCGCTTCCCAGATCGAACGGAAGATGTTTTTGTCCTGGTTTTCCACATCCTGCCGCCAGTCGAACACTTCCACATCGCGCAACAATGGCTTGATGTAACCAGTCAACTGGCCTTTTTCCGCCCGGGCTTCGATCACCACGTCGCCGGTGCCGGCCTTGAAGTCGAACTTGCCGTAGGCCGAGGCAAAGTCGTTCATGCGCTTGAGTTGCAGATCCTTGGCGCGGAAACGGAATTCAAAGTTCTCGAAGTTGCTCAGCGGGTCGAACGTGGCGGAGGCTTCCAGCGGCGCCTGGCCTTGCAGCAGGGCCTTGCCTTCGAAGCGGGCGTCGCGCTGGCCTTGCACTTGCACCACGTTGGTGAGGTTGTAGAAGCTTGCGTTGACGGCCGTAGCGTTGATGTTTACCGGCGGCTTGGAGCTGAAGTTGTGGAAGGCGATCTTGCCGTCTTCGATGCGCACTTCATCCAAGGTGAACGGCGCCAGTTTGCCCAATTGCGCACGCCAGTCGGTGCCTTTACCGGTCTGCGAGGCCTGCCTGTTGGCGCCGCCATCGACGAAGTTCACCTCGGGGTTGATAAACCGTACCTTGGCCACCACCGCGTGGCCGTCCCACAGCGATTGCCAGCTTATCGCCAGATCGATCAACGGCGCCTTGAGCAGGGGGACTGGCACCTTGCCATCTACCTTGATGATTTCCAGGCCGTTGATCCTGTACGCGCCGCGCCACAGGGCCAGGTCCACGTCGCTGACCCGGCCGCGGTAGTCGCCCATGTCGGCGAGCTTGTCGTTCAGGTAGTTGCGCACCAGATAGGGCAGGGCCAGGTCCAGGGCGACCAGCACCACTACCAGCCCGGCAACGGTCCATAGCGGCCAGCTGTAGCGACGTTTCATGTAGGTATTCTCCGTATAGATAGGCGATTGACCTCTAAGGGGCGCGCAACGTTCCAGCGACTGGACGCTTTGCCGCACGAGGCATACCCTTGTTGCCTTCCCGGATACCGTCAACATAGGACCCGTCATGAGCCGCATCTTTGCAGACAACGCGCACTCCATCGGTAATACGCCCCTGGTGCAGATCAACCGTATCGCGCCGCGTGGCGTGACCATCCTGGCCAAGATCGAAGGGCGTAACCCCGGTTACTCGGTGAAGTGCCGTATCGGCGCGAACATGATCTGGGACGCGGAAGGCAGCGGCAAACTCAAGCCGGGCATGACCATTGTCGAGCCGACCTCGGGCAACACCGGCATCGGCCTGGCGTTTGTCGCTGCCGCCCGTGGCTACAAGCTGCTGTTGACCATGCCGGCGTCCATGAGCATCGAGCGGCGCAAGGTGCTCAAGGCCCTCGGCGCCGAGCTGGTGCTGACCGAACCGGCCAAGGGCATGAAGGGCGCGATCGAGAAAGCCGCTGAAATCGTCGCCAGCGACCCGGCCCGGTACTTTATGCCCGGCCAGTTCGAAAACCCGGCCAACCCGGCGATCCACGAAAAAACCACCGGCCCGGAAATCTGGAACGACACCGATGGCGCAGTGGATGTGCTGGTGGCCGGCGTCGGCACGGGTGGCACCATCACCGGCGTGTCGCGCTATATCAAGAACACTGCGGGCAAGCCGATTTTGTCGGTGGCCGTGGAGCCGATCGTGTCGCCGGTGATCACCCAGGCGCTGGCCGGTGAAGAGATCAAGCCAAGCCCGCACAAGATCCAGGGCATCGGCGCCGGTTTCGTGCCGAAGAACCTCGACCTGTCGATGGTCGACCGCGTGGAGCTGGTCAGTGATGAAGAATCCAAGGCCATGGCCCTGCGCCTGATGCAGGAAGAAGGGATTCTGTGCGGTATCTCCTGCGGTGCGGCGATGGCCGTGGCGGTGCGCCTGGCGCAGAAACCGGAGATGCAGGGCAAGACCATCGTGGTGATCCTGCCGGACTCCGGTGAGCGCTACCTGTCGAGCATGCTGTTCAGCGATCTGTTTACCGAACAGGAAAACCAAGCCTGATGTGTGTCTGTGGCGAGGGCGCAAGGTTTGATATGTGTCAGCCGGTCAGCCAAAGCCTTCTGCATAATGGCCCAAGTGTTTATGATGCCCGGCGCATTTTTCCAGGAGTTGCTGCATGACCTTTTCTTTGGCCGCCAAACTGTCGGTGTTGCTGTTGTTTATCGGCAGCACGCTGTATGTGCACCTGCGCGGCAAGGCCCGTTTGCCGATATTGCGTCAGTTCGTCAACCATTCGGCGCTGTTCGCCCCCTATAACGCCTTGATGTACCTGTTCTCGGCGGTGCCGTCCAAGCCGTACCTGGACCGCTCCAGGTTCCCGGAACTGGACGTGCTGAAGGACAACTGGGAAGTGATCCGCGAAGAGGCCATGCACCTGTTCGACGAGGGTTACATCCGCGCCGCCGAAAAGAACAACGACGCCGGTTTTGGTTCCTTCTTCAAGAAGGGCTGGAAGCGCTTCTACCTCAAGTGGTACGACAAACCGTTGCCATCGGCCGAGGCGCTGTGCCCGAAAACCGTGGCGCTGGTGAGCAGCATTCCCAACGTCAAGGGCGCGATGTTCGCGCTGTTGCCGGGTGGCAGCCACCTCAACCCGCACCGTGATCCGTTCGCCGGTTCCTTGCGTTATCACCTGGGTCTGTCCACGCCCAATTCCGACGCTTGTCGCATCTTTGTCGACGGGCAGGAGTACGCCTGGCGTGACGGTGACGACGTGATGTTCGATGAAACCTATGTGCACTGGGTGAAGAACGAGACCGAACAGACCCGCGTGATCCTGTTCTGCGACATTGAGCGGCCGTTGAGCAATGGCTTCATGACCCGCGTCAATCGTTGGGTCAGCAAGCAACTGGGCCGCGCCACGGCGCCGCAGAACCTGGACGACGAGCGGGTTGGCGGGATCAACCAGGCGTATGCCTGGAGCAAGACATTCAGCGACAAGTTCAGTGGCGTGGTCAAGCAGTGGAAGCGCAAGCATCCCAAGGCTTACCGGATTGCGCGGCCGGTGTTGGCGGTGGTTGTGCTGGTATTGCTGTGGAAGTGGTTGTTCTGACCTGAATTTGTGAACACGGTCAAAATGTGGGAGCGGGCTTGCTCGCGAATGCGGTGGATCAGTCGAAACATCTGTGACTGACATACCGCATTCGCGAGCAAGCCCGCTCCCACATTTGGTTTTGCAGTGTTGCTCAGGACGCGATCAGCTGCCGCAGGACGTAGTGCAAGATGCCCCCCGCCTTGAAGTACTCCACCTCGTTCAGCGTATCAATCCGGCACAGCACCTCGACCTTCTCGCTGCTGCCATCCTCCCGCGTGATCACCAGCGTCAGGTTCATCCGCGGCACGATCTCCACGCCCGTCAGCCCCAGAATATCGATCTGCTCCTTGCCGCTGAGCTTGAGCGTCTTGCGGTTCTGATCCAGCTTGAACTGCAACGGCAACACGCCCATTCCCACCAGGTTGGAACGGTGGATCCGCTCGAAACTCTCGGCGATCACCGCCTTCACCCCCAGCAGGTTGGTCCCCTTGGCCGCCCAGTCGCGGCTCGAGCCCGTGCCGTATTCCTGGCCGGCGATCACCACCAGCGGTGTCCCCGAGGCCTGGTATTTCATCGACGCATCGTAGATCGCCATTTTCTCGCCAGTCGGGATGTACAGCGTATTGCCGCCTTCCTCGCCGCCGAGCATTTCATTGCGGATGCGGATATTGGCAAAGGTGCCGCGCATCATCACTTCATGGTTACCCCGGCGTGAGCCGTAGGAGTTGAAGTCGCGCGGCTCCACGCCTTGCTCGCGCAGGTAGCGGCCGGCGGGGCTGTCGGCTTTGATGTTGCCAGCAGGGGAGATGTGGTCGGTGGTCACCGAGTCGCCGAGCAGGGCCAGGACGTTGGCGCCCTTGACGTCTTCGATTACCGGCAGCGGTCCGGAAATATCGTCGAAGAACGGCGGGTGCTGGATGTAGGTGGAATCCTCCTGCCACACGTAGGTCGCGGCCTGCGGTACTTCAATTGCCTGCCACTGCTCGTCACCGGCAAACACTTCGGCGTATTCCTTGTGGAACATGCCGGTGCTGACCTGGGCCACCGCGTCGGCGATCTCCTGGCTGCTCGGCCAGATGTCCTTGAGGTACACCGGCTTGCCCTGCTGATCGTTGCCCAGCGGCTCGCTGCTGATGTCGATGCGCACTGTGCCGGCCAACGCATAGGCGACCACCAGCGGCGGCGAGGCCAGCCAGTTGGTTTTCACCAGTGGGTGCACGCGGCCTTCGAAGTTGCGGTTGCCGGACAGCACCGAAGCCACGGCGAGGTCGGCTTTCTGGATGGCTTTTTCAATCGGCTCCGGCAACGGGCCGGAGTTGCCGATGCAGGTGGTACAGCCATAGCCCACCAGGTCGAAGCCAAGTTTGTCGAGGTAGTGGGTGAGCCCGGCGGCGTTGTAGTAGTCGGTGACTACCTTGGAGCCCGGTGCCAGGGAGCTTTTGACCCAGGGCTTGCGCGTCAGGCCCTTTTCTACGGCCTTTTTCGCCAGCAGCCCGGCGGCCATCATCACGCTGGGGTTGGAGGTGTTGGTGCAGGAGGTGATCGCGGCGATCACCACCGCGCCGTTTTTCAGGCGATAGGTCTGACCTTCGAAGTCGTAATCGGCTTCACCCACCAAGTCGGCATTGCCCACGGCGACACCGCCGCCGCCTTCGCTTTCCAGGCGGCCGACCTCTTTGCTGGCCGGTTTGAACTGCAGGTCGAGGAAGTCGCTGAACGCCTGGCCGACATTCGGCAGCGAAACACGGTCCTGCGGACGTTTTGGCCCGGCCAGGCTGGCTTCGACGCTGCCCATGTCCAGGGCCAGGCTGTCGGTGAATACCGGTTCCTGGCCGGCATTGCGCCACAGGCCCTGGGCCTTGGTGTAGGCCTCGACCAGTTTGACGGTTTCTGACGGACGGCCCGACAGACGCAGGTAGTCCAACGTCACCTCATCCACCGGGAAAAAACCGCAGGTGGCGCCATATTCCGGAGCCATGTTGGCAATGGTGGCGCGGTCGGCCAGAGGCAGGTCGGCCAAGCCGTCGCCGTAGAACTCGACGAATTTACCCACCACGCCTTTCTTGCGCAGCATCTGGGTCACGGTCAGCACCAGGTCGGTGGCGGTGATGCCTTCCTTGAGCTTGCCGGTGAGTTTGAAACCGATGACTTCCGGGATCAGCATCGACACCGGCTGGCCGAGCATCGCCGCTTCCGCTTCGATGCCGCCGACGCCCCAGCCGAGTACGCCGAGGCCGTTGATCATGGTGGTGTGGGAGTCGGTGCCGACCAGGGTGTCGGGGAAGGCGTAGGTGCGGCCGTCCTCGTCCTTGGTCCACACGGTGCGGCCCAGGTATTCGAGGTTGACCTGATGGCAGATGCCGGTGCCGGGCGGCACCACGCTGAAGTTGTCGAAGGCACTCTGGCCCCAGCGCAGGAAGGCGTAGCGTTCGCCGTTGCGCTGCATTTCGATATCGACGTTTTGTTCAAAGGCGTCGGCGTTGCCGAATTTATCGACCATCACCGAGTGGTCGATCACCAGGTCCACCGGCGACAGCGGGTTGATGCGCTGCGGGTCGCCCCCGGCCTTGGCCACGGCGGCGCGCATGGCGGCCAGGTCGACCACGGCGGGGACGCCGGTAAAGTCCTGCATCAGTACGCGGGCGGGGCGGTACTGGATCTCGCGGTCGGACTGGCGCTCCTTGAGCCAGGCGGCAATGGCCTTGAGGTCGGCGCCGGTGACGGTCTTGTCGTCTTCCCAGCGCAGCAGGTTTTCCAGCAGCACTTTGAGCGACATCGGCAACCGGTCCAGGTCGCCCAGGCTTTTGGCCGCCTCGGGCAGGCTGAAGTAGTGGTAGGTCTTGCTGTCGATTTGCAGGGTTTTAAGGGTTTTCAGGCTATCAAGCGATGACATGACGCGACTCCTTATGATCCGCACGGCTACGGACCTGACGGGACAGACAGAGCTATAAAGCTAGCGCTGTTTTCATTAGCAGGCTAATAACTGGACTCTATGGTTAAGTCCAAGGTTCCGAACTCAGCTATCATGCGCGCGTTTTCATGACAGACATTGCGATAGCGCAACGTCGGTCGAGTCACCAGGAGAGTTGATGAACACCCTTTTTATGCACTGCCGCCCGGGGTTTGAAGGCGAAGTCTGTTCCGAGATCGCGGAACACGCCGCGCGCCTGAACGTTTCCGGCTACGCCAAGGCCAAGACCGGCAGCGCCTGCGCCGAATTTGTCTGCACCGAAGAAGACGGCGCCCAGCGCCTGATGCACGGCCAGCGTTTTGCCGAGTTGATCTTCCCAAGGCAGTGGGCGCGCGGGGTATTCATCGACCTGCCGGAAACCGACCGTATCAGCGTGATCCTCGCCCACCTGCGCGAGTTCCCGGTATGTGGCAGCCTGTGGCTGGAGATGGTCGACACCAACGACGGCAAGGAACTGTCGAACTTCTGCAAGAAATTTGAAGTGCACCTGCGCAAAGCCCTGCTCAACGCCGGCAAGCTGGTGGACGACCCGAGCAAACCGCGCCTGCTGCTGACCTTCAAGAGCGGCCGCGAAGTGTTCATGGGCCTGGCCGAGTCGAACAACTCGGCGATGTGGCCGATGGGCATTCCGCGCCTCAAATTCCCGCGTGAGGCGCCGAGCCGTTCGAC
The DNA here is from genome assembly GCF_057835125.1 of Pseudomonas sp. GL_117. Lineage (NCBI taxonomy): Bacteria > Pseudomonadati > Pseudomonadota > Gammaproteobacteria > Pseudomonadales > Pseudomonadaceae > Pseudomonas > Pseudomonas sp. GL_117. The sequence continues at coordinate 1,766,042 of NZ_CM174418.1, forward strand.
GCTCAAGCTGGAAGAGGCCTGGCACCACTTTATCCCTCGCGACCAGTGGGACGAGCGCCTGCACGGCGACATGACCGGCGTCGACCTCGGTGCCGCCCCCGGCGGCTGGACCTGGCAACTGGTCAACCGCGGCATGCTGGTGACCGCCATCGACAACGGCCCCATGGCCGAAAGCCTGATGGATACCGGCCTGGTGCAACACTTGATGGCCGACGGTTTTACCTTCGTGCCCAAGCAGCCGGTGGACTGGATGGTGTGTGACATCGTCGAGAAGCCCGCGCGCAATGCCGCGTTGCTGGAAACCTGGATCGGCGAAGGGCATTGCCGTGAAGCGGTGGTGAACCTGAAGCTGCCGATGAAGCAGCGTTATGCTGAAGTGAAGCGTTTGCTCGAGCGTATCGAGGACGGCTTCAAGGCGCGCGGCATTCGGGTGGAGATCGGCTGCAAGCAGCTGTACCACGACCGCGAGGAAGTGACGTGTCACCTGCGCCGCCTGGAAACCCCCAAGAAACCCAGGAACCGCTGAATATTTGAAGTGACCTCAAAACCCCTGTGGGAGCGGGCTTGCTCGCGAAAGCGGTGGTTCAGTCAAATCATCAGTGACTGGCACACCGCATTCGCGAGCAAGCCCGCTCCCACACAAGCCCGCTCCCACAGTTGGAGCGGCGCCCGTTTCAGGAGTGATGTATGAACCTCGATTTGCCTGTAGACGCTGTGCTCGACGCCACCGGCCTCAACTGTCCCGAGCCGGTGATGATGCTGCACCAGCACATCCGCGACCTGCCGCCCGGCGGCTTGCTCAAGGTGATCGCGACCGATCCGTCGACCCGTCGCGATATTCCCAAGTTCTGCGTGTTCCTTGACCACGAACTGGTGGATCAGCAGGAGCAGGCCGGTACGTACCTGTACTGGATTCGCAAGAAGTCCGCTTAACCCAGGGCTTTTGCCGCGCGAATGCGTCGACGTGCACTGCGCGCCAGGCGCACCAGCAACATCCCTGCCGCACAACTCAGGCCGACGATCAGGCCCTGCCACAAACCGCTGGGGCCGCTCGGTTCGCCGAGCCAGTCGGTGAGCCCCAGGGCATAGCCGACCGGTAGCCCCACACCCCAATACGCGAACAGGGTCAGCACCATGGTCACCCGCGTGTCCTGATAACCGCGTAGCGCACCGGCGGCGGTGACTTGCAGCGAGTCGGAGAACTGGAACAGCGCGGAAAACACGATCAGCGTCGAGGCCAGGTGGATCACGATCGGGTCCGGCGTATAGATCGCGGCAATCTGCTCGCGAAACGCCAGCATCAGGCTGCATGACAAACATGCGTAGGCGAGGGCGGTGCCCATGCCGACCCCGGCGGCGAAGCGCGCTTCCCGCGGCTGGTCCCGCCCCAGTGCCTGGCCGACGCGCACGGTGACGGCCATGCTCAGGGAGTAGGGGATCATGAACACCAGCGAGCTGACGTTCAGCGCGATCTGGTGACCGGACACCACCGTGGCACCGAGGCTGCCGATCAACAGGGCGATCACCGCGAAGATGCTCGATTCGGCAAAGATCGCCACGCCGATCGGCAGGCCGATACCCAGTACGCGCTTGATCACCGCCCACTGCGGCCAGTCGAACCGCTTGAACAGTTCGCTGCTCTGGTACGCCGGGCCGAAAAACGTCCAGCCGGCCAGGCCGAGCATCATCACCCACATCGCGATGGCCGTGGCCCAGCCGCAGCCCACGCCGCCCATGGCTGGCACGCCGAGGTGGCCGTAGATGAAGATGTAGTTCAGCGGAATGTTCAGCGCCAGGCCGCACAGGCCCATGACCATGCTTGGCCGCGTACGGCCCAGGCCATCACTGAAGCAGCGCAATACGTAATACAGCGCGATCGCCGGCATGCCGGCGGCGATGCCGTGCAGGTAGCCCATGGACGGTGCGATCAGGTCCGGCTCGACGTTCATCCAGTGCAGGATCGGTTCTGCGCTGAGCAGCAACAGCGAGGCGATGCTCCCGACCACCAGCGCCAGCCACAGCGACTGGCGCACCAACGGCCCGATTTCGCTGAACGTGCCCGCACCGTAGCGCTGGGCGACTTTTGGCGTGGTCGCCAGCAGCGTGCCGGTCATCAGCAGGTACACCGGGATCCAGATCGAATTGCCCAGGCCCACTGCCGCCAGGTCCTGCGGGCTGACGCGCCCGGCCATCACGGCGTCGACGAAACTCATCGCGGTGGTTGCCAGTTGGCCGATCATGATCGGCAGGGCGAGCGTCAGTAGGTCGCGCACTTCCCGGCTGATGCGGGCGGGGCGGGTGAGGGGAGCGGTGGCAGTGTTCACGTACGGGTGTCCAGGAATAAGGGAGACGCAAGGACGGCGGATTCTACGCCCTGACGCAATGGTCAGGAAAAAACCTGTGTTAGCGATTTGTAAGCACCCTTCCAAGCACCACAAATCCCTTGTGGGAGCTGGCTTGTGTGGGAGCGGGCTTGCTCGCGAAGGCGGCGTGTCAGGCGACTGATTTGTTACTGACCCACCGTATTCGCGAGCAAGCCCGCTCCCACACAAGCTCCCCTGCATGGGAACTGTGTACACTGCGGGTCCGCGAAAGGAGCCTGCCATGTTGATTGTTGCCGACGAAAATATTCCGCTGCTCGATGCCTTCTTCGAAGGCTTTGGCGAGATCCGCCGGGTGCCCGGCCGTTCCATTGACCGCGCCACCGTGGAGCAGGCCGATGTGCTGCTGGTGCGTTCGGTGACCAACGTCAATCGCGCGCTGCTGGAAGGCTCGTCGGTGCGGTTTGTCGGCACGTGCACCATCGGCACCGATCACCTGGACCTCGATTATTTCAAGCAGGCCGGCATCCAGTGGTCCAGCGCCCCCGGCTGCAATGCGCGGGGCGTGGTGGATTACGTGCTGGGCAGCTTGCAGACCCTGGCCGAGATCGAAGGTGCCGACCTCAATCAGCGCACCTACGGCATCGTCGGCGCCGGGGAAGTCGGCGGGCGGCTGGTCAAGGTGCTCAAGGGCCTGGGCTGGAACGTGCTGGTGTGCGATCCGCCACGGCAGGGCGCCGAAGGCGGGGATTACGTCAGCCTGGAGCAGATCATCGAGCAGTGCGATGTGATCAGCCTGCACACGCCGCTGACCAAGTCTGGCAACGCTTCCACCTGGCACCTGTTTGATCGTCAGCGCCTCAACCAACTCAAGCTCGGCACTTGGCTGATCAACGCCAGCCGTGGGCCGGTGGTGGACAATGCGGCCCTGCGCGAAGTGTTACTGGCGCGCGAAGACCTGCAAGCAGTGTTGGACGTGTGGGAAGGTGAGCCCGAGGTAGACGTCGACCTGGCCGACCTGTGCGTGCTGGCCACGCCGCATATCGCCGGCTATAGCCTGGAAGGCCGCCAGCGCGGTACGGCACAGATCTATCAGGCGTTCTGTGCTTATCTGGGGCAGGCGCCGAGCATTCAACTGAGCGACCTGCTGCCACCGTTGTGGCTGGCCGAGGTGCACCTGAATGCAGAAACCGACCCGGCCTGGGCGCTGGCGACCTTGTGCCGCAGCGTGTACGACCCGCGCCGCGACGATGCGGATTTTCGCCGCAGCCTTGTAGGTACGGTGCAGGAACAGCGCACGGCCTTTGACCTGTTGCGCAAGCATTATCCGGCGCGGCGTGAGATCGATGGTTTGAGCGTGCGCATCAACGGTGAGTCGGCGGTGCTGACCAGCATCGTCTCGGCGTTGGGCGCCAAGTCCCTGTAGGCACTCCCACGCCACAAAAAAACCGGCCACCTGGGCCGGGTTTGAAAGAGCTTGGGCGCTTCAGCCTTGCTTGGCAGGCGTGACCAGTCGCTGTTCCAGCTCGCGGCACGCTTGCTGGATCATCTCTTCGGTGATCTGCACTTCGCGGCCCGTTGCATCGATATACGAGCAAGGCAACTGCTGCGGCTGACGGATCACTTCAATCTTGGCATTGCTGCTGGTGTGCAAGGTCATGGCCTGTCTCCTCATCAGGTTGTGTACCTACTCTAATTCCCCCGCGTGACCGCGCTGTTACAACTCCCTGCTAGATCACCGGTTCGAACCCTCAGTCCACCAGAAACCACTGCGGATTTCCAGCCGGGTATTAGACCGATAGCCTCTAGGCGCCCATGCTGGCGGGCATAATTAACCTGACTCATTGTTATTCAGCCAAGTTCCCCCAATGTTGCAGTGTAGATACCTATCCTCCTTGCGCAGGTGATGCCCTCCATGTTCTCGATCCGTCAACGCCGTGCGATCCGCCTGGCCAGCCGCTTTATCGCGCCCTACCGCTGGCAGGCGCTGGGTGCCTTGTTGGCGCTGATCATCACGGCAGGCATTACCTTGTCCATGGGGCAGGGCATCCGCCTGCTGGTGGACCAGGGCTTCATGACCCAATCGCCGCACCTGCTCAACCAGTCCATCGGTCTGTTCATGCTGTTGGTACTGGGCCTGGCCGTGGGCACCTTTGCGCGGTTCTACCTGGTGTCGTGGATTGGCGAGCGGGTGGTGGCGGACATCCGGCGTCAGGTGTTCAACCACCTGATCTACCTGCACCCGGGGTTCTACGAGAACAACCGCAGCTCGGAAATCCAGTCGCGCCTGACCACCGACACCACGTTGCTGCAATCGGTGATCGGTTCGTCGCTGTCGCTGTTCCTGCGCAATGGGTTGATGGTCATCGGTGGCATCGTGCTGCTGTTTGTCACCAATCCCAAGCTCACCAGTATTGTGGTGGTTGCGTTGCCGCTGGTGCTTGCGCCGATCCTGATCTTCGGCCGCCGCGTGCGCAGCTTGTCGCGCCAGAGCCAGGACCGGATCGCCGACGTGGGCAGCTATGTGTCCGAGACCCTTGGGCAGATCAAGACCGTGCAGGCCTACAACCATCAGGTGCAGGACGAGCAGCGCTTCGCCATGACCGTGGAAGAGGCCTTCGCCACGGCGCGCAAACGTATCGTCCAGCGCGCATGGCTGATTACCCTGGTGATCATGCTGGTGCTCGGCGCCGTGGGCGTGATGCTCTGGGTGGGGGGTATGGACGTGATCGGCGGGCGCATTTCCGGTGGGGAGCTGGCGGCGTTTGTGTTCTACAGCCTGATCGTCGGCAGCGCCGTCGGCACCCTGAGTGAAGTGCTCGGTGAATTGCAGCGTGCTGCCGGTGCCGCCGAGCGCATCGGCGAATTGTTGCAGTCAAACAATGACATCCAGGCACCTGCCACTGGCACGGTCCAGTTGCCGGAGCGCGTCAGCGGTCGTATGGAGTTGCAAGACGTGCGCTTTTCCTACCCATCGCGGCCGGACAGCTACGCCATCGACGGCTTGAATCTGACGATTAACCCTGGCGAAACCCTGGCCCTGGTCGGTCCGTCCGGCGCAGGCAAATCGACGATTTTCGATTTGCTGCTGCGTTTCTATGACCCGCAGCACGGCCGTATCCTGATCGAAGGCCAGCCGCTGACCGAACTTGAGCCCATGGACCTGCGCCGCCACTTCGCCCTGGTGTCCCAAAGCCCGGCGCTGTTCTTCGGCAGCGTCGAAGAAAACATCCGCTATGGCAACCCGACCGCCACCCGGGAACAGGTCGAAGCCGCCGCACGCATCGCCCACGCCCACGATTTCATCCTGCAAATGCCCGACGGCTACCAGACCCACCTGGGGGACGGCGGCATGGGCCTTTCCGGCGGCCAGCGCCAACGCCTAGCCATCGCCCGCGCCTTGCTGGTGGATGCACCGATTCTGCTGCTGGACGAAGCCACCAGTGCGCTGGATGCGCAGAGTGAACACTTGATCCAGCAAGCGCTGCCGCAACTCATGCAGGGCCGTACCACGCTGGTGATCGCCCATCGGCTGGCAACGGTGAAGAACGCGGATCGGATCGCGGTGATGGACCAAGGCAAGCTGGTGGCGGTGGGCACGCATCAGCAACTGATTGCGAGCAATGCGCTGTATGCGCGTTTGGCGGCATTGCAGTTCAGTGACAGCCCCTGACGGATGTAGTGAGCGGGCTTGCCCCGCGCTGGGTGGCGAAGCCGCCCCAAATCCAGGCCCCGCGGTCTTACTGATACACCGTGGTGCCTGGGTTTAGGGCGGCTTCGCCACCCAGCGCGGGGCAAGCCCGCTCACTACAACCAGGACTATTGGTCGTCAAAGTAGCGTTCGTGCCAATCCACCAGCGGCTGCGGTGAATTGAGCTTCTGCCCGTAGATCACCGAATAAGACAGCACGTTCTGTACGTACTGGCGGGTTTCGTCGAACGGGATGCTTTCCACCCACACGTCGAAACTCAGGTGATCGGCGCCGCGCAGCCATTGACGTACGCGACCGGGGCCGGCGTTGTAGGCGGCCGATGCGAGCACGCGGTTGCCGTTGAACTGGCTGTGCACCTGGCTCAGGTAGGCCGCGCCGAGCTGGATGTTTTTGTCCGGATCGAGCACCTGGGTCGGGGAGGCCAGGGGGATGCTGAACTTGCGCGCGGTTTCCTTGGCGGTGCCGGGCATCAGTTGCATCAGGCCACTGGCGCCGACGCCGGAGCGGGCGTCGTCCATGAACGCGCTTTCCTGGCGGGTGATGGCGAACACCCAGCTTGAATGCAGGCCGCGCACCTTGGCTTCACGCACCAGGGTGTCGCGGTGGGCCATCGGGAAGCGGATGTCCAGGTCATCCCAGTACTGCGCCTGGCTGATGGTGCGGATCGCCGGGAAGTACCACTTCATGTCGTAGGCCAGCTTGGCCTGGGCGACCATTTCGTCGCGGTTGAAGTGGCGGCTGACGTGATACCACTCACGACGGCCATCGACGATCTGCCCGCGGGCGTAGAACTCCAGGGCACGGCGCACGCCTGGGGTGTTGCGCACCTTGTTGGTCAGCGCCTGGCTCATCACCAGCGGTTTGTTGGTCAGCTGGTAGGGGGATTTGGAGCGGTCGGCGGCGAGGAAACCGTAGAAATCACGTTCCTTGGCCACGTTTTTGTACAGCACCAGGGCTTGCGGGTTTTTGGGTTCGGCCAGTTCCAGGGCGCGGGCCTGCCAGTAGCGCCAGCGGTTGGTGGTCGCCAGGTCTTGTGGGAGCTTGCGGGTTAGCTGGTAGGCATCTTCCCAGCGTGCCAGGCGCAGCAGCAGACGCAGGCGCCATTCGGACACGGTGTTGTCGCGCAGTTCCGGGTCGTACTGGGTCATCACGTCAAGGGCGCGCGGGTCGTAGCGACGTGCCAGGGTCAGGCCGATTTCACGGGCGATCGACACTTTTTCGTCACGGGAGAAGTGCATGCTGCTGGCATAGCCGTCGAGCAGGGCCATGGCCTTGTCCGGGTCTTGGCGTGCCAGGCGACGCAGGCCCAGGCCCACGGCGTCAGACATGGCCTCGTTGACCGGCCGGAAGCGCGACGGGTCGCTCAGCATCTCGGGCTTTTGCGCAACGTCCACCATCAGGCGGCCTTGGGCGCCGAGGGTTGGCAGGGTTTTCACCAGGCTGTTGGCCAGCGCGTAGTTGCGCGCTTCGGCGGCGAGCTTGGCACGGTCCCAGATCTTCTGTTCGGTGAGTTGGCCGTCTGCGGCCCATTGGGCGAAGGTGGCATCACAGGCGGCGGGCTGGGACTTGCCGGTCAGCCAGAGCTTTTCGGTGGTCTTGTAGCCTTCTGCCTTCAGATTGTGGGTGAGTTGGTACTGGGCGTGCAGGCAGTCCAGTTCGACGAAGTTGAGCTTGGGCTCGTAGTACTTTTCAAAGGTCTGCCAGTCGCCACGCTCGGCCAGCCAGCGCAGCCAGCGCAACTTCATCCAGTTGGCTTGGGGCAGGTCACCGTTTTTGCCAAGAAATTGTTCGATTTCCTCGTTGCTCGCGGTTTTCAGGCGCGCGGTCAGCTCGTCGTAGGCCAGGTACGGCGTCAGCGGGTAGTCGGCCAGCGCCTGGCTGTATTGCATGTACGGGCCGGAATCGCCCTTGGCCAGGGCACGCTTGGCCTCATCGTAATATTGACGTTGGGTAGTGAGGTCCACGGCCTGGGCGGATTGGGCGGCAGTGGCGGAAAGAAGCAGACAAGATAAAAAGTTGAAAAGGCGACTGCGCATGAGACGTCCGTGCAGAGAAATCACGAAGAGCGCCGGTAAGGCCGACACTAGATTGCCCCTAGCTTAGCCTTTTGCCCGACACCTACGAAAGCTTTGCTGGCCGGTTCGTTCAGGTTAGCCGGAAATGTCCTACAGAACGTGTCGATAGCGAAAATGCCAGCCGCATCCCACCCCTAACTCAGGTAGAATGCGCGCCCAGTTTTTGGAGAAGCGTATGACCCTGCTCAAATTCAGCGATGTGTCCCTTGCTTTCGGCGCTATGCCGTTGTTGGACAAGGTGTCCTGGCAGATCGCCCGTGGTGAGCGGGTGTGCATCATCGGCCGCAACGGCACCGGCAAGTCCAGCATGATGAAGCTGGTAAAAGGCGACCAGAAGCCCGATGACGGCTCCGTGTGGCGCTCCCCAGGCCTCAAGATCGGCGAATTGCCGCAAGAATTGCCGGTGGCCGACGGACGGACAGTGTTCGACGTGGTTGCCGAAGGCCTCGACGGCGTCGGCGCACTGCTCGCCGAATACCACCACCTGGCGCAGAACTGCGTCACCGAAGACGACCTGAACAAGCTGATGCATGTTCAGCAAGACCTCGAAGCCCGTGACGGCTGGCGTTTGCAGCAACTGGTCGACAGCACCCTGAGCCGCCTGCAACTGCCGCCCGACAAGACCCTCGCCGAGTTGTCCGGCGGCTGGCGTCGTCGTGTGCTGCTGGCCCAGGCCCTGGTATCCGAACCGGACCTGCTGCTGCTCGATGAGCCAACCAACCACCTGGACATTGGCGCCATCGCCTGGCTGGAAGAAGCCCTCAAGGATTTCCAGGGCGCCGTGCTGTTTATCACGCACGACCGTTCCTTCCTGCAAAACCTGGCCACGCGCATCCTTGAACTGGACCGTGGCGGCCTGATCGACTGGAACGGCGACTACGCCAGCTTCCTGGTGCACAAGGAAGCCACCCTGGCGGCTGAAGAGACCGCCAACGCGCTGTTCGACAAAAAGCTGGCCCAGGAAGAAGTCTGGATCCGCCAGGGCATCAAGGCCCGTCGCACCCGTAACGAGGGCCGCGTGCGCGCCTTGAAAGCCTTGCGCGTCGAGCGCAGCGAGCGTCGCGAGCGTACCGGCAAGGCGAATATCCAGCTGGATACCGCCGAGAAATCCGGCAAGCAGGTGATGGTGCTGGAAAACGTCAGCTTCCATCACCCGGACGGCCCGTTCCTGATCAAGGACTTCTCCATGGTCCTGCAGCGTGGTGACCGTATCGGCCTGTTGGGCGCCAACGGTACTGGCAAGACCACCTTGCTCAAGCTGATGCTCAGCGGCCTGCAGCCGACCAGCGGCAAGGTTGAGGAGGGCACGCGCATCGACGTGGCTTACTTCGACCAGTTGCGCCACCAGTTGGACCTGGAAAAAACCGTGATCGACAACGTCGCCGAAGGCCGTGACTTTATCGACATCGACGGCCAGAGCCGCCACGTGCTCAGCTACCTGGGCGACTTCCTGTTCAGCCCGCAGCGTGCACGCACGCCGGTGAAAGCCTTGTCTGGTGGTGAGCGTGCGCGCCTGCTGCTGGCCAAGTTGTTCAGCAAGCCGGCGAACCTGCTGGTCCTCGACGAACCGACCAACGACCTCGACGTGGAAACCCTCGAGCTGCTGGAAGAGGTCTTGCTGACCTTCAACGGCACCGTGCTGATGGTCAGCCACGACCGGGCATTCCTCGACAACGTGGTCACCAGCACCCTGGTCTTCGAAGGTGAAGGCAAGGTGCGCGAGTACGTCGGTGGTTACCAGGACTGGCTGCGTCAGGGCGGCTCGCCGCGCCTGCTGGGCGTGACCGAGAGCAAGTCCGGGAAGGCCGACCTGACTTCGGCGGTGGTGACGCCTGTGGCCGCCGCTGCACCGGTCCAGGAAGCCGCACCGGCTGCCAAGAAGAAGCTCAGCTACAAGCTGCAGCGCGAGCTGGAAGCCCTGCCGGGTGACATCGACGCCAAGGAACAGCAGATTGCGGCGGTAGAAGCGGAAATGGCTGACGCGGGGTTCTACCTGCGTCCGGCGGCTGAGACTGCCAAGGTCATCGCCTCCCTGGAAAAATTGAACCAGGAACTGGAAGCGTTGGTTGAGCGTTGGGCTGAGTTGGATGCCTGATTGATTCCTGCGCATTAAAAAAGCCCGGCTTTCATTCGCATGAACGCCGGGCTTTTTGTATGAAATGCTATCAAACGTGTGGGAGCTGGCTTGCCTGCGAAAGCGGTGTATCAGCCGCCAAATGCCGCAGCTGACAGACCGCTTTCGCGGGCAAACCCGCTCCCACATTGGATCTTCATAACGCTCAAGGGGCTTTGACCAGCTTGACGGCCAGTACGTCGCACGGCGCACCGTGCAGCACGTCGTTGGCGGTGGAGCCCAGCAGCAGCGCCAGGCCGTGTCGCCCGTGGCTGCCGACCACGATCAGGTCGCAATTCTGTTCCTTGGCCAGGTGGTGGATTTCCTGGCGTGGTTGGCCGTAGGTGAGGTGGGAATTTTCTTTGGTCACCTCAGGATATTTGAGGATCAGGCGGTCAAGGCGCTCCTTGGCCTGATCAAACTGTTGTTGCTGCAGCTGGGACAGGTCCATCGGCACATCGCCGCCAAAGGCCATGGCCATGGGCTCGACGATATGCACCAGCGATAATTTGGCGCCGCTGGCGACGGCTAACGCGCGCGCACGTTTGATGACTGGATCGCACTCTTCAGTCAGGTCGACAGCGACCAGAATACGTTCGTAGGACATGGGGCGTTCCTCCAGGGGACTGCAATAGATTCAGTATGGCTGCTTTCAAGCGGATGGGGTTGCGTCAGATCAAATCCGCTCATCTAGAAATTCGGGAGTACACATATGACGGTCTGGATAGTGGTGTCAATCCTTGTGGTGGTTCTGAGCCCTCTGGCCTGGCTGCGCCCTTCGCGCCATCAGAGCGGGCGCATGGCCCTGCGCATGGAGGCGCGCCGCATCGGCCTGGCCATGCAATTGGCGCCTCAGGAGTGGCCGCACTGGCTCAAGCAGGAGCCGCCGAGCCCGTGCGCGCAGTACTGTCGGCCACGGCGCGGCAGCACACCGGCGCTCTGGAGTTATTGGCAACTGGAGCCGGGGGTGTGGGTCAACCAGTGGCGTGAAGTGTGCGTCGATGAGACGTTGCTGGGGTATTTTTCGAGGCTGCCGGACAACGTCTACAAAATCGAGGCGGACAAACAAATGATCGCCTTGTATTGGGGCGAGAAGGGTGAGGCGAGCGTGTTGAAGGACATTGATACGCTGCTCAAAGCCTTGGCCTGAGCCGACCCGTGCAGCAAAAATGGCAGGCAATAAAAAGCCCGACATCATCATCGGGCTGGAGTTGGCCAGGCAGGCCGGTAATTCTGAGGTGTCTTGCGCCGGATGTTCATCCGTGCGCTTTGCGGTTGCGGCTAGCCTAGCCGTATATCCGAATCTGTACAGCCTTTTCCCGGCTCTTTTCTATTATTGATTTCGTGAATATTCGAATATTGACGAGGCGCCGGTGTGGGCGCGGGGTTCTGAAATGACTGGAAAGTCGCGTTTTTCCTAGCCTTTCGAGCGATTGACAATTGCCCGGAATTGGATGAAGGTGGCGTACCCAAATCAAACGGGCGTATGAATTGAGCGTTTGTCTGTCAGACCGCTCATACATAATCCCGACTATCGCATTGGCGGGTGTGCCTGGCGGATTGGCCTGAACGTTGACCAAATCATCAATGTCCAACCAATAGGCCAGCGTCCAATGTGTACTGTTCAGCTTCCATATCGTGGAGATCAGTTGATGATTTACGAAGGTAAAGCCATCACGGTTACGGCTCTTGAAAGTGGCATCGTCGAACTGAAGTTCGACCTCAAGGGTGAGTCCGTCAACAAGTTCAACCGTCTAACCCTGAATGAATTGCGTCAGGCCGTAGACACCATCAAAGCAGATGCTTCGGTCAAGGGCGTGATCGTTTCCAGCGGCAAGGACGTGTTTATCGTCGGCGCTGACATCACCGAATTCGTCGACAACTTCAAGCTGCCCGATGCCGAGCTGGTGGCTGGCAACCTCGAAGCCAACAAGATTTTCAGCGATTTCGAAGACCTCAACGTGCCGACCGTTGCCGCGATCAACGGAATCGCGTTGGGCGGCGGCCTGGAAATGTGCCTGGCGGCGGACTTCCGCGTCATGTCGGCCACGGCCAAGATCGGTCTGCCTGAAGTCAAACTGGGCATCTACCCAGGGTTTGGCGGCACCGTCCGCCTGCCGCGCCTGATCGGTGCGGACAACGCCATCGAGTGGATTGCCGCCGGTAAGGAAAACCGTGCTGAAGACGCGCTGAAAGTCGGCGCCGTCGATGCCGTGGTTGCCCCGGACAAGCTGGCAGAAGCCGCACTGAACTTGATCAAGGGCGCCATCAGCGGCGAATTTGACTACAAGGCCAAGCGTCAGCCGAAGCTGGAAAAACTCAAGCTCAACGCTATCGAACAAATGATGTCGTTCGAAACCGCCAAAGGTTTCGTGGCTGGCCAGGCCGGCCCGAACTACCCGGCGCCGGTTGAAGCGATCAAGACCATCCAGAAAGCGGCGAACTTCGGTCGCGACAAAGCCCTGGAAGTGGAAGCAGCAGGTTTCGTCAAACTGGCGAAAACCTCGGCGGCCCAGAGCCTGATCGGCCTGTTCCTGAACGATCAGGAACTGAAGAAAAAGGCCAAGGCCTACGACGAAATCGCCAAGGACGTGAAGCAGGCTGCCGTACTCGGCGCCGGTATCATGGGCGGCGGTATCGCCTATCAGTCGGCGTCCAAAGGCACGCCGATCCTGATGAAAGACATCAACGAACACGGCATCGAGCAGGGCCTGGCGGAAGCCGCCAAGCTGCTGGTCGGTCGTGTGGATAAAGGTCGCATGACCGCAGCGAAGATGGCTGAAGTGCTTAACGGCATTCGTCCTACGCTGTCCTACGGTGATTTCGGCCATGTCGACCTGGTGGTCGAAGCGGTTGTCGAAAACCCGAAGGTCAAGCAAGCCGTATTGGCCGAAGTGGAAGCTCAGGTCAAAGACGACACCATCCTGGCGTCCAACACCTCGACCATTTCCATCTCGCTGCTGGCCAAGGCCCTCAAGCGTCCGGAAAACTTCGTCGGCATGCACTTCTTCAACCCGGTGCACATGATGCCGCTGGTAGAAGTGATCCGTGGCGAGAAGTCCAGCGAGCTGGCCATCGCCACCACCGTTGCCTACGCCAAGAAAATGGGCAAGAACCCGATCGTGGTCAACGACTGCCCGGGCTTCCTGGTCAACCGTGTGCTGTTCCCGTACTTCGGCGGTTTCGCCAAGCTGGTCAGCGCCGGCGTGGACTTCGTACGCATCGACAAGGTCATGGAAAAATTCGGCTGGCCAATGGGCCCGGCGTACCTGATGGACGTGGTCGGCATCGACACCGGCCACCACGGTCGCGACGTAATGGCTGAAGGCTTCCCGGACCGCATGAAAGACGACCGCCGCTCGGCTGTCGACGCGCTCTACGAGGCCAAGCGCCTGGGCCAGAAAAATGGCAAGGGCTTCTACGCCTACGAGACCGACAAGAAGGGCAAGCAGAAGAAAGTGGCCGACCCTTCGGTGCACGAAGTACTCGCGCCTGTCATCTACGAGCAGCGTGAGGTGTCGGACGAAGACATCATCAACTGGATGATGATCGCCCTGTGCCTGGAAACCGTACGTTGCCTGGAAGACGGCATCGTTGAAACCGCCGCCGAAGCCGATATGGGTCTGGTGTACGGGATTGGTTTCCCTCCATTCCGTGGTGGTGCGCTGCGTTACATCGATTCGATCGGTGTGGCCGAGTTCGTTGCCCTGGCTGATCAATACGCTGATTTGGGCCCGCTGTACCACCCGACCGCGAAGCTGCGTGAAATGGCCAAGAACGGCCAGAGCTTCTTCGGTTAAGCGCCCAAACGACTAGAGCGAGACTATTTATGAGCTTGAATCCAAGAGACGTGGTGATTGTCGACTTCGGTCGCACGCCAATGGGCCGCTCCAAGGGCGGCATGCACCGCAACACCCGTGCCGAAGACATGTCGGCACACCTGATCAGCAAATTGCTGGAACGCAACGTCAAGGTTGATCCGAGCGAAGTCGAGGACGTGATCTGGGGCTGCGTCAACCAGACACTGGAGCAGGGTTGGAACATCGCGCGCATGGCGTCGCTGATGACCCAGATCCCGCACACTGCGGCCGGCCAGACCGTCAGCCGCCTGTGTGGCTCGTCGATGAGCGCGCTGCACACCGCTGCGCAAGCGATCATGACCGGCAACGGTGATGTATTCGTGGTCGGCGGCGTGGAGCACATGGGCCACGTCAGCATGATGCACGGCGTCGATCCGAACCCGCACATGTCGCTGTACGCGGCGAAAGCCTCGGGCATGATGGGCCTGACCGCAGAAATGCTCGGCAAGATGCACGGCATTACCCGCGAAGCCCAGGATGCGTTCGGCCTGCGTTCCCATCAGCTCGCCCACAAGGCGACGGTGGAAGGCAAGTTCAAGGACGAAATCATCCCGATGAACGGCTACGACGAGAACGGTTTCCTGAAACTGTTCGACTACGACGAAACCATTCGTCCGGACACCACCCTGGAAAGCCTGGCGGCCTTGAAGCCGGCGTTCAATCCAAAGGGCGGTACCGTGACAGCGGGCACTTCGTCGCAAATCACCGACGGTGCTTCGTGCATGATCGTGATGTCGGCGCAGCGTGCCCAGGACCTGGGTATCCAGCCGCTGGCGGTGATCCGTTCGATGGCAGTGGCGGGTGTGGACCCGGCAATCATGGGCTATGGTCCAGTACCGGCCACACAAAAAGCCTTGAAGCGCGCGGGCCTGACCATCAACGACATCGACTTCTTCGAGCTCAACGAAGCTTTCGCCGCACAGGCCTTGCCAGTGCTGAAAGATTTGAAAGTACTCGACAAGATGAATGAGAAGGTTAACCTGCACGGCGGCGCGATTGCCCTGGGCCACCCATTCGGTTGCTCCGGTGCGCGTATCTCCGGCACTTTGCTGAACGTGATGAAGCAAAATGGCGGCAACCTCGGGGTTGCAACCATGTGCATTGGTCTCGGCCAAGGCATTTCCACCGTCTTCGAACGCGTCTAAGCGTTGGGTTGACGGAAGCCGGGGCCCAGTGCCCCGGTTTTTGTTTTTGGGCAGTTTCGTATTTTTTTTTCAACAAATTTTGTAAGAGGGGCAGAGCATGAAAGTCGAACCAGGGCTCTACCAGCATTATAAAGGTCCGCAGTACCGTGTTTTCAGTGTGGCGCGGCATTCCGAGACCGAAGAAGAAGTGGTGTTCTACCAAGCACTGTATGGGGATTACGGCTTTTGGGTACGCCCATTGAGCATGTTCGTGGAGACCGTCGAAGTTGACGGCGAGCAGGTCCCGCGCTTTGCTTTGGTCCAGGCCGAACCCAGTCTTTTTTCAGGGCAATAACGGCAGGTCGCGCAGAATGCTGCGCTTGACCTCACCTTGTTGCCACTATATATAGCGTTGCCGCGACAGGCGCCAACTGCCTCTCACTTCTCGAATTCAGGAATTTTCCGATCCATGGGCAAATCGCTGGTCATTGTGGAATCCCCGGCTAAGGCCAAGACCATCAACAAGTACTTGGGTAACGAGTACGTGGTGAAGTCGAGTATCGGCCATATCCGAGACCTGCCCACCAGCGGTTCGGCTAGCGCCAGCAAGGAGCCTGCCGCCAAGCGCGGCAAGGCGGCTGCGGGCGAAGGTCCGGTGCTCACCCCTAAAGAGAAGGCGCGCAAGCAGCTGGTCTCGCGCATGGGTGTGGACCCGGATCATGGCTGGAAGGCCAAGTACGAAATCCTTCCGGGCAAGGAAAAGGTCATCGAAGAGCTGCGCCGGCTCGCCAAGGATGCCGACACCATCTATCTCGCAACGGACTTGGACCGCGAAGGGGAAGCCATTGCCTGGCACCTGCGGGAAGCCATTGGCGGTGATGACAGCCGCTACAAGCGTGTGGTGTTCAACGAAATCACCAAGAAAGCCATCCAGGAAGCCTTC
Organism: Pseudomonas sp. GL_117; assembly: GCF_057835125.1. Lineage (NCBI taxonomy): Bacteria > Pseudomonadati > Pseudomonadota > Gammaproteobacteria > Pseudomonadales > Pseudomonadaceae > Pseudomonas > Pseudomonas sp. GL_117. The sequence goes on from NZ_CM174418.1 coordinate 1,782,190, forward strand.
TCCAAGCCAGGCGAGCTGGACATCGACCGCGTCAACGCCCAGCAGGCCCGTCGCTTCCTCGACCGCGTCGTGGGCTACATGGTCTCGCCGCTGCTGTGGGCCAAGATCGCTCGCGGCCTGTCCGCCGGCCGTGTGCAATCGGTTGCGGTAAAACTGGTGGTGGAGCGTGAGCGCGAGATCCGTGCGTTCATTCCTGAAGAGTATTGGGAAGTCCACGCCGACCTCGGCACCGCCAAGGGCGCCAACGTGCGCTTTGAAGTGGCCCGCGAGAAAGGCGAGGCCTTCAAGCCGCTGAACGAAGCCCAGGCCATGGCCGCGCTGGAGAAGCTCAAGGCTTCCAGCTACAGCATCGTCAAGCGTGAAGACAAACCGACCAGCAGCAAGCCGTCGGCGCCGTTCATCACTTCCACCTTGCAACAGGCCGCGAGCAACCGCCTGGGCTTTGGTGTCAAGAAAACCATGATGATGGCCCAGCGCTTGTACGAAGCCGGCTACATCACTTACATGCGTACTGACTCCACCAACCTGTCGCAAGACGCGGTGGCGATGGCGCGTACTTATATCGAAGGCGAGTTCGGCAAGAAGTACCTGCCGGAGAACCCGAACGTCTACAGCAGCAAGGAAGGCGCACAGGAGGCTCACGAAGCGATTCGTCCTTCCGACGCCAACACCACGCCGGCCAAGCTGACCGGCATGGAGCGCGACGCTGAGCGCCTCTACGAGCTGATCTGGCGCCAATTCCTGGCCTGCCAGATGCTGCCGGCGCAATACCTGTCCACCACGGTGACTGTGGCGGCTTCCGACTTCGAGTTGCGTGCCAAGGGCCGTATCCTCAAGTTCGACGGCTACACCCGTGTGATGCCGCAAATCGCCAAGCCAGGCGATGACGACGTACTGCCGGACATGGCCCAGGGTGACACGCTGAAACTGATCAAGCTCGATCCGTCCCAGCACTTCACCAAGCCGCCGGCCCGTTACTCGGAAGCCAGCCTGGTGAAAGAGATGGAAAAACGCGGTATCGGTCGTCCTTCGACTTATGCGGCGATCATCTCGACCATCCAGGACCGTGGCTACGTTGCGCTGCACAACCGTCGTTTCTACTCGGAAAAGATGGGCGACATCGTTACCGAGCGCTTGTCCGAGAGCTTCTCCAACCTGATGGACTACGGCTTCACCGCCGGCATGGAAGAGAACCTTGATGACGTGGCCCAGGGCGAACGCGACTGGAAAAACGTGCTGGACGAGTTCTACGGCGACTTCAAGAAGAAGCTCGAAGTGGCCGAAAGCCCGGAGCACGGCATGCGCGCCAACCAGCCGGTGATGACGGACATCCCGTGCCTGACCTGCGGCCGTCCGATGCAGATCCGGACCGCGTCCACTGGTGTTTTCCTCGGTTGCTCGGGCTACAGCCTGCCGCCGAAAGAGCGCTGCAAGGCCACGGTCAACCTGGTGCCGGGCGATGAAATTGCGGCTGACGACGAGGGTGAATCCGAGTCGCTGGTGCTGCGTGGCAAGCACCGTTGCCCGATCTGCAGCACGGCAATGGATGCCTACCTGCTGGACGAGAAGCACAAGCTGCACATCTGTGGTAACAACCCCGATTGCAACGGCTACGAGATTGAAGAGGGCACTTACCGCATCAAAGGCTATGAAGGTCCGAGCCTGGAGTGCGACAAGTGTGGCAGCGAGATGCAGCTCAAGACCGGCCGTTTTGGCAAGTTCTTCGGTTGCACCAATCCGACGTGCAAGAACACCCGCAAACTGCTGAAGAGCGGCGATGCGGCGCCACCGAAGATGGACCCGGTGAAGATGCCCGAGCTCAAGTGCGAGAAGGTCAACGACACTTACATCCTGCGTGATGGTGCTTCGGGCTTGTTCCTGGCTGCCAGCCAGTTCCCGAAAAACCGCGAGACCCGTGCACCGCTGGTGCTGGAGATCGTGCCGCACAAGGATGAGATCGATCCTAAGTACCACTTCCTGTGTGAAGCGCCTAAGAAGGACCCGGATGGTCGCCCAGCCGTGATCCGCTACAGTCGCAAGACCAAGGAGCAGTACGTGCAGACCGAAGTGGACGGCAAGCCTACCGGCTGGAAAGCGTTCTACGACGGCGGCAAGTGGAAGGTCGAGGACAAGCGCCAGGGCGCTTGATCGACTAACCTGTCGGAGTTGTAGGAACGGGCTTGCTGTGGCGAGGGAGCTTGCTCCCGCCGGACTGCGCAGCAGGCCCAAGCTTTGGGTGCGCTGCGCGTCCCAGCGGGAGCAAGCTCCCTCGTTACATTACAAAACCAGCATCAAGCCTCATTTCGTTGTGGAGACTGCCGTTATGGCCAACGAACTCTATACCCGTACCAATCAGAAAATTTACTTTGCGGGTTTGTCGCTGGAGGCCTTTGGCCGTGCCGAGGACGGAAAGGAGATGAATGCCATCGCGTTGGTCCAGGCGGGGCGTGAAGCGGCGTTGTTCCACCTGTACGGTGCTTTGCTGGGGCTGTGCCATGAAATCGCCGGGTTCTATCGCTTGCCCCAGGCCGGTTCGCCCCGCGCAGAAATGATCATGAACCGCGAGGTGCTGGAAACCATGGCCATCCCTGAGCTGGCCGAACTGGTGGAAATGGCCCAGAGCCCCGACAGTTGGGTGGCGCGCCTGCTCAAGGCCCATGCCGATATGTTCCAGCCTCCGCGCGTCCCCCATGTGCCCAAGGGCGATGTGACCCAGCCGCTGATCGTGGCAGTTGCGTTGGAAGAGGACGAGCCCAAGCCGTTGAGCCGGCAGGAGCTGGAAAGCTGGCGTCAGGACCTGAAAAAAATGGCACTGCGGTTTCGCGAAGGCTTGAACGAGTGCTGATGTACCCCCACTGTTTAGCGATGCAGCAGAGCGCGCCGTTCATCATGCTGTAAAGAAACCTCTTCAGATCCTCAGCGGGGCCGGGTGGATGACTGATATAATCCCGGCCTTTCGTGGAGAACTGACTTTTATGCCAACGTCCTTTCTGGAAATTGTTGAACTGCCTGACGGCCGAATCGAGCTGCGCCGGGCTGAGGACGAGGGTTCTCTGGTGACTTTGGACTTTTCCGAGGACGCAAAAGCGTTCCTGCAAGGCCAGCACGTGGAAGTGGCAAAAGCCATGTTGAGCGTTGGTGTGCAGATGGCAGGGCGTCTGGCGGAAGGCGAGCCGGAGAAGGATGATGGGCCGCGGGTTCTTCATTAAGAACCGAAGGTGGCTGCAGTGTAGAGAGCGGGCTTGCCCCGCGCTGGGCTACGAAGCGGCCCTAAATAGATTGATGCGGTCTATCAGGCATTCCACGGTGCCTGGTTTTGGGGCTGCTTCGCAGCCCAGCGCGAGCAAGCTCTCTGGCCACAGTGAGCGCCCCCACCACAGCCCAGCCTGTGACTTTATCCCAATCGAATATTCAAGCTCTGAGCATCGCCCACGCGCGCTGCGCTGACCAACTGTTGCTTGGCGCTGGCATTCAGTGGATTCAACCAGCTCACCACCGTATGGCTACGGCCCAGGCGTAACGCTTCGCACGTCAACTGCTGGGCACTTTGCGCGCCACGTGGTTGCAGCAGCAGGATGCGCTCGCGGTTGAGGCCGGCGTCCCGCAGCCAGGCCTGGGTCAGGCTGGCGGGCGGGGCGATCAACGTCAACCAGCGGGCGTCGTCCTGTTCTTCGCTGAGTTCGCGCAGGATAGGCGCCAGCAGGCTCAGGCAGCTCCCGGCCGCACCGCGCAACGACAATTCACTGAACGCCTCGGGCTCGGCGCTCCAGGGCGCCTCGACCGTTTCCTTGAGGATAGGCGCAAGGGGTTGGGCCATGAAGGCCTCGAACAGCGACAGTTGTGTGTGTTGTGGGGTGTGCACGAGCTGCATGATGATGCCTCCTTTAGCGGCGAATGACGCCGACGCTCAAGCCTTCGATCACCAGGTCCTGATCTTTCAGGTTCACTTCAATCGGTGCGAACTCAGGGTTCTCGGCCAGGAGCCAGACCTTGCTGCCTTCGCGCTTGAAGCGTTTTACGGTGACTTCATCGCCGATACGGGCGACGACGATCTGGCCATTACGGGCTTCGCGGGTGGTGTGGACGGCCAGCAGGTCGCCATCGAAAATGCCCACGTCCTTCATGCTCATGCCATGGACCCGCAACAGGTAGTCGGCGCGAGGATGGAAGAAGGTCGGGTTGATGTTGCAGGATTCTTCGACATGCTGCTGTGCCAGGATCGGCGCACCGGCGGCGACGCGGCCGATGATCGGCAGTGTCGATTCGTCGGCCTTGGCTTCGAAGCCAGGGATGCGAATGCCGCGTGAAGCCCCCGGGGTCATCTCGATCGCGCCTTTGCGGGCGAGGGCCTTGAGGTGTTCCTCGGCGGCGTTGGGGGATTTGAACCCCAGTTCCAGCGCAATTTCCGCTCGTGTCGGCGGGTAGCCGTTGTCATCGAGGCAGCGCTTGATAAAAGCCAGAATCTCAGCTTGGCGTGGCGTCAGTTTTAGCATGTTGATCGCTCTGTCTTTTTATACAGTGACTGGGATTATATACAGTGAACTGCGCTTGGCAATCATCCTTTTCTGTCGCTCCGCTGGACGGTCATTCGTCACTCCTCCTACAAGCCAGAGATAGCGCTGCCTACAGACCAGGAAGGATGTGATTAAATAGCGACTAAATAGATGACTGACCGGCCGGAAAACGGACCCTCAGGGTTGACAAGACACACCCTGAAACGTATGTTTCAAACAAGTGTTTGTCAGGCGGAGTAGTCATGGCCCAGTCGGAAACCGTTGAACGCATTCTCGATGCTGCCGAGCAGTTGTTCGCGGAAAAAGGATTTGCTGAAACTTCATTGCGGCTGATCACCAGTAAGGCCGGGGTCAACCTCGCTGCAGTGAACTACCATTTCGGCTCGAAAAAAGCCCTGATCCAGGCCGTGTTCTCGCGCTTCCTGGGGCCATTCTGCGCCAGCCTCGACCGTGAGCTGGAACGCCGCCAGACCAAGCCTGACAACAAGCCAAGCCTGGAAGACCTGCTGGAAATCCTCGTCGAGCAAGCGCTGGTGGTGCAGCCGCGCAGCGGCAACGACCTGTCGATCTTCATGCGCTTGCTGGGCCTTGCGTTCAGCCAGAGCCAGGGCCACCTGCGGCGGTATCTGGAAGATATGTACGGCAAGGTATTCCGTCGTTATATGTTGCTGGTCAACGAAGCCGCCCCGCGCATCCCGCCGATCGAACTGTTCTGGCGTGTGCACTTCATGCTCGGCGCGGCAGCATTCAGCATGTCCGGGATCAAGGCGCTGCGGGCGATTGCCGAGACCGATTTTGGCGTAAATACCTCCATCGAGCAGGTCATGCGCCTGATGGTGCCATTCCTCGCCGCCGGCATGCGTGCCGAAACCGGCGTGACCGACCAGGCCATGGCTGCCGCGCAATTGCGCCCGCGCAGCAAATCCACTCCGGCTGTCGCCAAGGTTTGACCGTTCCGGGTGTGCGCGGCCGCTTGCATCCGCTAAGCTAGCCGCCCATGCCGAATTCAGCTATCTACTCGCAACCCGTTGTGTTCACCGTGCCAATCGCATCGGGTGAGGGCAACGGGTTGTGTGCGTTATTTAAGGAAGGTTTATGACTGCTGCCCTGCAAGGTTCTTTGATGGTCGACGTTGCCGGCACCTGGCTGACGGCCGAGGATCGCCACCTGTTGCGCCAGCCTGAAGTGGGCGGCCTGATCATTTTTGCGCGCAACATCGAGCATCCGCGCCAGGTCCGCGAATTGAGCGCGGCGATTCGTGCGGTGCGCCCGGACCTGCTGCTGGCGGTCGACCAGGAAGGCGGTCGCGTGCAGCGTCTGCGCCAGGGCTTCGTACGCCTGCCGGCCATGCGTGCGCTGGCGGACAACCCCAACGCCGAATACCTGGCCGAGCAGTGCGGCTGGATCATGGCCACTGAAGTGCTGGCCGTGGGCCTCGACCTCAGCTTCGCTCCGGTGCTGGACCTGGATTACCAGCGCAGCGCCGTGGTCGGCACCCGTTCTTTTGAAGGCGACCCCGAGCGCGCCGCCGTGCTTGCCGGGGCTTTTATCCGTGGCATGAATAGCGCCGGTATGGCCGCCACCGGTAAGCATTTCCCAGGGCACGGTTGGGCTGAGGCCGATTCCCACGTTGCCATTCCCAATGACGAGCGCAGCCTGGAACAGATTCGCGCCAATGACTTGGTGCCTTTCGCACGCCTGAGTCAGCAGTTGGCGGCAGTCATGCCGGCCCACGTGATCTACCCGCAAGTCGATGCCCAGCCCGCAGGGTTTTCGCGGCGCTGGTTGCAAGACATCCTGCGCGGCGAGTTGCAATTTGATGGGGTGATTTTCAGCGATGACCTGTCCATGGCCGGTGCCCATGTGGTCGGCGATGCGGCCAGTCGGATCGAGGCGGCGCTGACGGCGGGTTGCGACATGGGGCTGGTGTGTAACGATCGCGCGGCGGCGGAGTTGGCACTGACTGCTGCCCAGCGGATGAAAGTGACGCCATCGGCCCGCATCGCGCGGATGCGCGGGCAGGCGATTGCTTCGACAGATTACAAGCAAGACCCGCGCTGGTTGGCGGCGCTGACTGCGTTGCGTGAGGCTCAGTTGATCGACTGAATACCGTGGTGTGGCCATCGCAGGCAAGCCAGCTCCCACATTCGACCGAGTGCCTATTTTGGAAGGCGCTCAACCTGTGGGAGCGGGCTTGCCCGCGATAGCGATCTACAGCTCAGCGCTTCTCTTGCTTATTGGGCAACGGCGCAAACAACGCCTCAATATCCTCGTTCCCCAACTGCCAATCCCCCGTCGTGCGGCCATCCAGCACGCCGGCCGCCAGGTCGGACTTTTCCTTTTGCAGGTGTTGGATTTTCTCCTCCACCGTGCCCCGTGCAATCATTTTGTAAACGAACACCGGCTTCTCCTGGCCAATGCGATACGCACGGTCGGTGGCCTGGTTTTCCGTGGCCGGGTTCCACCACGGGTCGTAATGGATCACCGTGTCGGCTTCGGTGAGGTTTAACCCTACGCCACCGGCCTTCAGGCTGATCAGGAAAATCTGCAGCTTGCCGCTTTGGAAGTCCTTCACCGGCGTGCGTCGATCCCGGGTCTGGCCGGTCAGCAGGGCGTAGGCGATGTCGCGTTTCTTCAACTCGACTTCGATCAGGCTGAGCATCGAGGTGAACTGCGAAAACAACAGGATCCGTCGCCCTTCGGCAAACAGTTCTTCGAGCATTTCCAGCAGGCTGTCGAGCTTGCCTGAGCTGCTGCCGCGGGCGGGCAGGGTGGCGTCGTTGACCAGGCGCAGGTCGCAGCAGACCTGGCGCAACTTCAGCAGCGCTTCAAGAATGATGATCTGGCTGCGCGCCACGCCCTTGCGGGTGATTTCATCGCGCACTTTTTTGTCCATGGCCAGGCGCATGGTTTCGTACACGTCGCGCTGGGCTTCGTTGAGATCGACCCAGTGGATGATCTCGGTCTTGGGCGGCAACTCCGTCGCCACTTGTTCTTTGGTGCGGCGCAGCAAGAAGGGTTTGATCCGACCGTTAAGGTGCTGCAATCGCACCTCGCTGGCGCGCTTTTCGATCGGCACGCGGTAATCACGGTTGAAGCTTTTCACGTCACCCAGCCAGCCCGGCAGCAGGAAGTGGAACAGCGACCACAGCTCGCCCAGGTGGTTTTCCAGTGGCGTACCGCTCAGGCACAGGCGCTGCCGTGCGTTCAGCTCACGGGCCGCCTGGGCGGCCTTGCTGTTGGGGTTCTTGATGTATTGGGCTTCATCGAGGATCAGCGCGTGCAAGGGCTGGGCGGCAAGCACTTCGATGTCTTTGGGGAGCAGGGCATAGGTGGTCAGCAGCAGGTCATAGTCCTGCAAGCTGGCGAAATGTTTCTTACGCCCGGCACCGTAAAGTGCCAGAACTTTGAGTTGCGGGGTGAAGTGCGCAGCCTCGTCGAGCCAGTTGGGAATCAGGCTGGTGGGCATCACCACCATGCAGGGCCGATCCAGGCGCCCGGCAGCTTTCTCGGTGAGAATATGCGCCAGGGTTTGCAGGGTTTTGCCCAGGCCCATGTCGTCCGCAAGAATGCCGCCGACATCGAGCTGACGCAGCGACTGCATCCAGCTCAAGCCTTCCAGTTGATACGGGCGCAAGGTCGCGTTCAGCCCGTCTGGCGCCACACAGCTGAAATCCTTGATGTCCCGCAGGCGCTGGGCGAAGTTGCGGATCTTCTCGCCGCCCTCCCATTGCAGCGGCAGGTCTTCCAGCGGGTTCAAGCGGATTGCATCCGCCTTTGCCAGGCGCAATGTTGTGGTGCCGGGTTCCTGTAGGTAAAACTCCCCCAGGGTTGCCAGCACCGGTTTCAAGCGGCCGTACGGCAGCGCCACTTGCAGCGGGCCGTGGCCGTTGGGCAGGCCGGGGATGTTCACCAGGATCAGCTCATCGTCGCGGCGTCGCGCAAGTTTCTCCGGGTTGAGGATCTCGGTGTGGGAGCGCATCAGGTTCAACAGGATCGGCAGCAAGCTCAGGCGTTCGCCGTTGACGATAATTCCCAGTTCCAGGTCGAACCAGTCGCGCTCCGGCCCTTCATCGACGGTGGCGTACCAATCGTCGACGGCGCTCAGGTCAAAGCCGAAATCCTCGTCGATCTGCAACTCCCAGCCCTCGGCGCGCAAGGTGGGCGACGCATTGAGGGTGAAGTTCAGCCAGGCACTGTCATTGACCATCTCGAACAGCTCGCCGGCACTTTCCGGCAAGGCTTTGCTCTGGCGGGTGGCGATCTTGAAACCCAACAGGCGCAGTTGCTCGCGATACGCTTGCTCCAGCTCCGGATGCCGCTTGATCCGCAGGCTCTGGGTGTCCTGACGGACGATGATGTCGGCGTTCTTCTGCCCGCTGACATAGTTGCCCAGGTAGTTGAACGACAGTGCCGCGCGGTGCTGGATATAACGCTGCATCTTGCCATTGCGCGGTTCAAAGGCGCTGAACTCGACGCTGGCCAGCCACAGGCGCGGCACCGGCAGCACATCCTCCATGAGCACTTGCGGCAATACCACGCGGTTATCCAGCACGGCCTGGAGTTTTTCCAGCAGCTCGGCATCCTGGGCGGCGGCGGGGTAGTCCAGGGTTTCCTGGACCTTGAGCAGCACTGCTGCGATGTGTTTGCAGTTGGTGTGCACCGGGCAGGTACAGCGGCTGTCGACGAGGATCAGCGTGCCCTTGGCCGATTCGCGCAACGAGATGGTCTGCCGGTAGACGTTGCCGCCCGAACCCAAGCAACTGGCGATGATGGTGCTGTCGCCGGACTCGACGATGCGCACGCGATTCTCCAGGGCATAACGCCGCCCGCGCTCCAGGCTCTGCTCTTTAAAGCGATTGGCCCATGACGGGGCCAGGGGTTTGGTCAATTGCGACGTCAGGGGCATGGCGCTGGATCAGTCCTGAATGTCAGGCGGTGGTGCGCTGGGTGGCTTGGCGGTCAGCGAAGTGATCTTGATCAGCAAGGCCAGGTGGCCGCCGTCCAGGTAGTTGAGCTGGTTGTTCTTGGTGCGCACGTCGGTCTGGCTCAGATGTTCGCTGGCGATCACGCTGCCGTTGCTGTCGAACCTGTTGAGCCAGAAGTCGGCGTCGATGTCGGTGAAACGGCCCAATTGCAGGTTCAGTACACCTTCGATGGGGAACTGGCCGAACTGTTCCTGGCCGTCGGTGATCGCGACCTTTACCGGTTGTTCGCCGAGGTTTTGCTCCCAGGCCTTGTGCACCAGCACGGTGTAGCTGTTGTCGGCGCGCAGCTTGTCGACAATATTGCTCAGGCGTGGCGGGCTCATTTTATCGGCGTTCAGATGCACCGCCCCGGCATCCCAGTTTTCCGGCGCGGCACGGCTGTTGAGCGGCGGCTCCGCATTCTGGCGCACCAGGATCATTTCCACCTGGTACGGGCTGTCGGCGAACGCCGACGGGGCCACGACCAGCAACAACAGGCTCAGGGTGCGGAACAGGCGCATGACGGCGTCCTTCAAACAGATTTCGGGATGAGGCGCTCAAACAGCGCCTCCAGGGTATTAAAGCGTTCTTCGGCGCGCTCCATTGGCACCATGAACTTGAACAGCGTAGCCCCTTCGAACTTGTAGCGGTTGGGCTGGCCCTGGATCAGTTTGATCAGCACCAGTGGGTCCACCGGCGTCTGCGCTTCAAACTCGATACGCCCGCCTTGCGGCCCGGCGTCGACCTTCTTGATCCCCAGTTGCTCGGCCTGCAATTTGAGCAGGGTCAGGCGCACGAGGTTCTTGGTCGGTTCCGGCAGCAGGCCGAAGCGGTCGATCATCTCCACTTGCAGGTCCTTGAGGCCTTCTTCGTCGGTAGCCGAAGCGATGCGCTTGTACAGGATCAGTCGCGCATGCACATCGGGCAGGTAGTCCTCGGGAATCAACGCCGGCAAGCGCAGGTTGATCTCCGGACCACCGCCCAGCGGCTGATCGAGGTTGGGTTGTTCGCCCTTGCGGATGGCTTTCACCGCGCGTTCGAGCATCTCCATATACAGCGTGAAACCCACCGCCTGGATCTGCCCGCTCTGGCCGTCGCCCAACAGTTCGCCGGCGCCACGGATTTCCAGGTCGTTGGTGGCCAGTACAAAACCAGCGCCCAGGTCCTGGGTGTTGGCGATGGCCTCCAGGCGCTTTTCCGCGTCGGAGGTGATCTGTTGGCGCGGCGGCGTCAGCAAGTAGGCGTACGCCTGGTGGTGGCTGCGCCCGACCCGGCCACGCAGTTGGTGCAGTTGCGCCAGGCCGAACTTGTCGGCCCGCTCGATGATGATGGTGTTGGCGCTCGGTACGTCGATGCCGGTCTCGATGATGGTCGAGGCGATCAGCACGTTGAAGCGCTTGTGGTAGAAGTCGCTCATCACCTGTTCGAGTTCACGTTCGCGCATCTGCCCATGGCCGATGGCGATACGCGCCTCCGGCACCAGCTCGGCGAGGTCGGCGGCGCATTTCTCGATGGTCTTCACGTCGTTGTGCAGGTAATACACCTGCCCGCCGCGCAGCAGTTCACGCAGCAGCGCTTCCTTGACCGTGCTTTTGTTCTGCTCCATCACAAAGGTGCGCACCGACAGGCGGCGCGCCGGCGGCGTGGCGATGATCGACAGATCGCGCATGCCCGACACCGCCATGTTCAGCGTGCGCGGAATCGGCGTGGCGGTGAGGGTGAGGATGTCGACTTCGCTGCGCAGGGCCTTGAGCTGTTCTTTCTGGCGCACACCAAAGCGGTGCTCTTCGTCGATGATCACCAGGCCCAGGTTCTTGATTTTCACATCGTCCGACAGCAGCTTGTGGGTGCCGATCACGATGTCGATCTTGCCTTCGGCCAAATCGGCGACGGCGGCATTCACTTCCTTGGCCGACTTGAAGCGGCTCATCACTTCCACGGTTACCGGCCAGTCGGCGAAGCGGTCGCGAAAGCTGTTGTAGTGCTGTTGGGCGAGCAGGGTGGTGGGCACCAGGATCGCCACCTGGCGGCCGCCGTGTACCGCAATGAAGGCGGCGCGCATGGCCACTTCGGTCTTGCCGAAGCCCACGTCGCCGCAGACCAGGCGGTCCATCGGCTTGGGTGCGAGCATGTCGGCACGCACCGCTTCGATGGTGGTTTGCTGGTCTGGGGTTTCTTCGAAGGGGAAGCCGGCGCTGAAGGTGGCGTAGTCGGCTTTCGGGTCGGCGAACGCATAGCCTTCGCGGGCGGCGCGGCGGGCATAAATGTCGAGCAACTCGGCGGCCACGTCGCGCACCTGTTCGGCGGCCTTGCGCTTGGCTTTCTGCCAGGTCTCGGAGCCCAGGCGGTGCAACGGTGCCAGCGCGTCGTCGCTGCCGGTGTAGCGCGCGATCAGGTGCAGGTTGGCCACCGGCACGTAGAGCTTGGCGCCCTCGGCGTATTCCATGGTGAGGAATTCTGCGGCCTGGTTGTCGATCTCCAGGGTTTGCAGGCCGAGATAACGCCCGACACCGTGGTCGATATGCACCACCGGCGCGCCTTCGCGCAGTTCGGTGAGGTTCTTGATTACCGCGTCGTTGTTGGCGTCGGCGCGTTTTTCACGACGGCGGCGCTGCATCACGCGTTGGCCGAACAGCGGGCTTTCGGCGATCAGTGCCAGGGCCGGGTCGTCCAGCAGCAGGCCTTCATCCAGCGGCGCGATGGTAATCGCCAGGCGGTCTTTGCCTTTGACGAAATCCGGCCAGCTGTCGACGGTTTTCGGTCGCAGTTTCAGGCGTTCGAGCAGTTCCAGCAGCACTTCACGGCGGCCGGCGGATTCGGCGGTAAACAGCACGCGGCCAGGGAAATCGCCGAGGAAGTTGGACAGCGCTTCCAGTGGCTGGTTGGCCTTGGCTTCAATCGCCAGGTTGGGCAGCGCCTGCGCGGGAAAGCGCTCGCGGCCACTGCCAGCGTCCACGTCCTGTTGGCTGGCGACCACGCGCGGCCAGTTTTTCAGGCGGGCGAAGCAGTCTTCCACCGGCAGGAACAACTCGGCGGGCGGCAATAAAGGCCGGGACGGATCGACGCGGCGTTCTTCGTAGCGGTTGCGCACGTCGTTCCAGAAGTTTTCCGCCGCTTGCTCGATGCCTGGCAGGGAGAACACCTGGGTGTCCTGGGGCAGGTAATCGAACAGGGTGGAGGTTTCGTCGAAGAACAGCGGCAGGTAGTACTCGATACCAGCGGGTGTAATCCCGCTGCTCAAGTCCTGGAAGATCGGGCAGCGGCGGAAGTCGACGTCGAAGCGTTCACGGAAGCGCGCCTTGAAGCGGGTGACCGCATCCTTTTGCAACGGGAATTCCCGCGCGGGCAGCAACTTGATCGAATCGACTTTATCGATGGAGCGCTGGTTTTCCGGATCGAAGGTGCGCAGGGTCTCGATTTCGTCATCGAACAGGTCGATGCGATACGGCAACTTGCTGCCCATCGGAAACAGGTCGATCAGCGCGCCACGTACGGCGAACTCACCGTGCTCGTACACCGTGTCCACGCAGCGGTAGCCGCTGGCTTCCAGGCGCGTGCGCATCTGCTCTACATCGAGCTTCTGGCCGACATCCAGCACCAGGCTGCTGCCCAACAGGAACTTGGTCGGCGCCAGGCGGTGCAGGGCGGTGGTGATCGGCACCACCAGCACGCCGTGGGCCAGTTCCGGCAGGCGGTACAGGCTGGCGATGCGCTGGGAGATGATGTCCTGGTGCGGCGAGAACAGGTCGTAGGGCAGGGTTTCCCAGTCGGGAAAATGCAGCACCGGCAAATCGGGGGCGAAGAAGCTCAGCTCCTGCTCCAGCCGTTCGGCGCTTTGGCTGTCGGCGGTGAGCAGCAGGGTAAAGCGCTTGGCTGCGCTGGCAGCCTCGGCGATGGCCAGGCTCAGGGCGGCACCGGGCAGGTTGCCCCAGTGCTGTTTGCCTGCCGCAGCAGGGAGAAGCGGTAGACGCAGGACGGGCACGGAAGGTTGAGCTCCAAGCGTTGCGACAAAGTCGGTAATTGTAACGGGGCAAGGCGCCGTCTGTCAGTTGCTGACTGCGCCTATTACGGTTTGTAGGAAATGTAGTGGCTAAGACAAACAATGGCGGGTTTTGACTCAATATGTAGTGCCAAAACTGCTCAGGTTTTCGGAGGGTTACGGACAAGTCGCGTGCCGCGCTCAACTGATGGCCTTCTGAAACCCGCGTGTTTACTGGGCTCCAGCGCGGTGCCTGTTTTTCGCAAGCACTTTTTGTTGGGTTGCGCGCATTGCTCCGAGGGCGGTCGGGCGGCATAATGTAGCCCCTTTTTTCTGCCCCTACATGTGGAAGGTTCCCGTGACTCAGAAGCCCGACCAGTGTCTTGGTGAATGGATCGACCGTGAAGCACTCGCAGAAGCGATGATTCCGCTTATCGGCCAGCTGTACCGCAATAACAATGTGGTGAGCTCGATCTATGGCCGCAGCCTGATCAACCAGTCTGTCATCGCGATTCTCAAAGCTCACCGCTTTGCGCGCCATCGCTCCGCCGACGACAGCGAACTCTCCGTCCACGAAACATTCCCGCTGCTTAAAGCCATGAGCGAGCTCAAGCTCGGCGCGGCTTCGGTAGACCTGGGCAAGCTGGCCTACAAATTCCGCAAGGAAGGCGCCGGGCGTACCGCCGAGCAGTTCGTGCGTGAAGAATTGGCCGATGTGGTGGGTCAGCAAAACGCCGCTGCCCGCAAAGGCACCGACGTTGTGCTGTACGGCTTCGGTCGTATCGGCCGCCTGCTGGCGCGCATCCTGATCGAAAAAACCGGTGGTGGCGACGGCCTGCGCCTGCGTGCCATCGTGGTGCGTAAAGGCGCCGACAACGACCTGACCAAGCGCGCAAGCCTCTTGCGTCGTGATTCGGTGCACGGTCCGTTCAACGGCACGATCACCATCGACGAAGAAAACAACACCATCACCGCCAACGGTAACCTGATCCAGGTGATCTACGCGAAGAACCCGACTGAGGTGGACTACACCCAGTACGGCATCAAAGACGCGCTGCTGGTGGACAACACCGGTGTGTGGCGTGACGCCGAAGGCCTGGGCCAGCACCTGGCCTGCCCGGGTATCGACCGCGTTGTCCTGACCGCTCCGGGCAAGGGCAAGCTGAAGAACATCGTTCACGGCATCAACCACGGTGAAATCACCGCTGACGACAAGATCGTGTCCGCCGCTTCCTGCACCACCAACGCCATTGTGCCGGTGCTCAAGGCGGTGAATGACAAGTTCGGCATCGTCAACGGTCACGTTGAGACAGTTCACTCTTACACCAACGACCAGAACCTGATCGACAACTTCCACAAGGGCGATCGCCGTGGCCGCAGCGCCGCGTTGAACATGGTCATCACCGAGACCGGTGCTGCCACTGCCGCCGCCAAGGCCCTGCCTGAACTGGCCGGCAAGCTGACCGGTAACGCGATCCGCGTTCCGACGCCTAACGTGTCGATGGCCATTCTCAACCTGAACCTTGAGAAAGCCGCTACCCGCGAAGAGATGAACGAGTACCTGCGCTTCATGGCGCTGCACTCCGATCTGCATAAGCAAATCGACTTCGTCAATTCCCAGGAAGTGGTCTCCACCGACTTCGTTGGCTCGCGCCACGCCGGTGTGGTGGACGCTGAAGCGACCATCACCCAGGACAACCGTGTTGTCCTGTACGTGTGGTACGACAACGAGTTTGGCTACAGCTGCCAGGTGGTTCGCGTGATGGAAGACATGGCCGGGGTCAACCCGCCTGCGTTCCCGCGCTAAGCATCAGCGCTGAATGAAAAAGCCCCGACTGGTTCGGGGCTTTTTTGTGGCTGAGGGGTTTGTGCTGGTTGTGAGCGCCTCATCGCGGGCAAGCCCGCTCCCACAGGGCGTTGCATTCCAAATGTGGGAGCGGGCTTGCCCGCGAAGGCGTCAGCTCAGCCAACCGATCAGTTTCAGTCCAACAGCCCCTCTGACAACCCCTTGGGCGCCAGCCAGATTCCCAGGTAAGCCTTCGCCAGTTCACGGTCGCGACTGCTGAACACCACCTGGCCATTGATCTCCAGATTCAAGCCGCGCGCTGTTCGATAATCCAGCGCATACCGATCGCCCCGGCGGATGTCGCGAAAGTGGGCGTGCAGCCGGGCCACTGCGGGCTTCAAGCGCGCGTCGGCTTGCTGGCGCTCCAGCGTGCTATTGGCCGCCTTGATCACATCGCTGCGATCAATGTCGCGGTAGTAATACAGCTCAAGACGCAGGTCCTGTTGCTGATGCCAGGCGAGCTTCGCGCTGGTGTCAGGCGGGGCGTACAGGGCGGCTGCGTACACATCGGCCCAGAGGTAGGTGAGCACGGTCTGGTTTTTCAGGGTCAGCGCATGCGCCTGCACCGGAAAATCCGCTTGCCTGAGACGATCTGCCTCATTGGCTTGGGCTGTGGGCGCCAACATCAGCAATAGACAAAAAAGCGCATGCCGCATAATGGCCAGTCCTGAAAGGGTGCGTGCCTACAGGTTAATTCAATTTGCGATGGCGACTGGATTTATGGGTGATCTGCGACAAGTGGTGATGATGGGGATGCTTGCCCTGCTGGCGGGATGCGGTGGCGAGACGCTGGAGCACTTTGAAGGCCCGACCATGGGCAGTACGTATTCGGTCCAGTACGTCAGAACGGCCCATACTCCGGCGCCGAAAGAGCTTCAACGCCAAGTGGAAAATCTCTTGGATGAGGTTGACCGGCAAATGTCGACCTACCGCAGCGATTCGGACATCGAGCGCTTTAACGCCCTGCCGGCGCACAGTTGCCAGCCCATGCCCGAGCCGATCCTGCAGTTGGTGCGCACCGGGGAGCAGTTGTCCCTGGCCAGTGACGGCGCGTTTGACCTGACGGTCGAGCCGTTGCTCAACCTGTGGGGCTTCGGCCCCCAGGCGCGTGAGCTGAAGGTGCCGGACGCGGCGACGCTGGCGCAGGTCCGCCAGCGGGTTGGCCACCAGCACCTGCGCATCAATGGCGCACAGTTGTGCAAGGACGCCGCCGTCGAGGTCGACTTCAACAGCATCGCCGCCGGTTACGCAGTGGATCGCATCGCCGAGTTGTTGGCCGGGCAGGGCATCCACCGCTACCTCGCCGAAGCGACGGGCGAACTCAAGGCTGCCGGGCGCAAACCGGACGGCACACCCTGGCGCATCGCCCTGGAAGAGCCGCGTGACGATCAACGGGTCGCCGAAAGAATCATCGCCGTGGATGGCTTTGGTGTGTCCACTTCAGGTGACTATCGCAATTATTTCCAGCAGGATGGACAGCGTTATTCCCACACGCTGGATGCGCGCAGTGGTGCGCCGGTCAGGCATCGACTGGCGTCGGTGACGGTGTTGCATCCGTCGGCGCTGATGGCCGATGGGTTGTCGACGTTGCTGTTGGTGCTTGGGCCTGAACAGGCGTGGAACTACGCCGAACAACAGCAGATCGCGGCGTTTTTTGTGCTGCGTGAGGGCGAAGGTTTCGTCACGCGCAGTAACAAGGCATTCGAGCAACTGACGGCGCTGAAACCGTAATCGGCAGCCTGTAGTAAAGGCAAGACTGGCCTACGACGCGACCAAGGGTTAATGTGCGCGGCGTTGAGCCTTATATAGACTGTGCCCCGGTTCACACACTTGAGCCAAATTGTCCTTCATGACCGCTGGCCGCGGCATGATTTAGCCCGGCGTCCAACCGTACGCCTGGCCTGTTCTGAGGAGTACGCATGGCTGTCTACAACTACGACGTGGTGGTACTGGGTTCCGGCCCGGCTGGAGAAGGTGCGGCGATGAACGCCGCGAAGGCAGGGCGCAAGGTGGCGATGGTCGATAGCCGTCGCCAGGTCGGCGGTAACTGCACCCACCTGGGTACCATCCCGTCCAAGGCGTTGCGTCACTCCGTACGCCAGATCATGCAGTTCAACACCAACCCGATGTTCCGGGCCATTGGTGAGCCGCGCTGGTTCTCGTTCCCGGACGTGCTGAAAAGCGCCGAGAAAGTCATCTCCAAGCAGGTCGCCTCGCGCACTGGCTACTACGCGCGCAACCGTGTCGACCTGTTCTTCGGTACCGGCAGTTTCGCCGACGAGCAAACCATCGAAGTGGTCTGCTCCAATGGCGTGGTCGAAAAGCTGGTGGCCAAGCACATCATCATCGCCACGGGTTCGCGCCCGTATCGTCCGGCGGACATCGATTTCCACCACCCGCGTATCTACGATAGCGACACCATCCTGAGCCTGGGCCACACCCCGCGCAAACTGATCATCTACGGCGCCGGCGTGATCGGCTGTGAATACGCCTCGATCTTCAGCGGCCTGGGTGTGCTGGTGGAGCTGGTGGACAACCGCGACCAGTTGCTGAGCTTCCTCGACTCGGAAATTTCCCAGGCGTTGAGCTACCACTTCAGCAACAACAACATCACCGTGCGCCACAATGAAGAGTACGAGCGCGTCGAAGGCCTGGACAACGGCGTGATCCTGCACCTCAAGTCCGGCAAGAAGATCAAGGCCGACGCCTTGCTGTGGTGCAACGGCCGTACCGGCAACACCGACAAGCTGGGCATGGAAAACATCGGGGTCAAGGTCAACAGCCGTGGCCAGATCGAGGTGGACGAGAACTACCGCACCTGCGTGCCGAACATCTACGGCGCCGGTGACGTGATCGGCTGGCCAAGCCTGGCCAGTGCCGCGCATGACCAGGGCCGTTCGGCCGCTGGCAGCATCGTCGACAATGGCAGCTGGCGTTATGTGAACGACGTGCCGACCGGGATCTACACGATTCCCGAGATCAGCTCGATCGGCAAGAACGAGCACGAACTGACCAAGGCCAAGGTGCCTTACGAAGTGGGCAAGGCGTTCTTCAAGAGCATGGCGCGTGCGCAGATCGCCGGTGAGCCCCAAGGCATGCTGAAGATCCTGTTCCACCGCGAAACCCTGGAAGTCCTCGGCGTGCATTGCTTCGGCTATCAGGCGTCGGAGATCGTGCACATCGGCCAGGCGATCATGAACCAGCCGGGCGAGCAGAATACCCTCAAGTATTTTGTGAACACGACGTTCAACTACCCGACCATGGCCGAAGCCTATCGGGTAGCCGCCTACGACGGTCTCAACCGGCTTTTTTGAGCGGCTCCGGCCGGTGGCCTGAGCCGGCCGGGGAGACCGATTTCAGTAATTCCCGAGGGTGGCAGTGGCCAAACCGGGAAAGTCTGTAATCAGGCTATCTACGCCGAAGTCGGCGAGCCTGCGCATCAGCGCAGGTTCGTTGACCGTCCACACGGATACATGCAGGCCCTGGCGCTGGGCTTTTTCCAGACGCTCGGGGGTGCACAACGTCCAGTTCAACGCCAGAATCTCACAGCCGTAGTTCTGCGCGACCTTCAGCGGGTCGAGCCAGGCGTATTCGGCCACCAGGCCGCGTGACAGATCCGGGGTGAGTTCTACCGCGGCTTTCAGTACTTCCCGCGAACTTGAGGTCACGGTGACCTTGTCCATCAGGCCGAAACGTACGGCCATCTCACGAATTGCCAGTACGGTGGTGGCCGCGCGGGTGCGCGAAGCGCTTTTGACTTCCAGTTGCCAGTGATCGAAGTCGCATTTTTCGAACAGTTCTTCCAGGCGCGGGATCGGGCAAGGCGTGATCCAGCCAGGGCCGCCCTTGCGCGCGTCCATCTTCACCAGGTCCGCCGCCGAGTATTCGACGACTTTGCCGCGCCGGTCGGCGGTGCGCTTGAGGGTAGGGTCGTGGATGACCATCAACTCGCCGTCCATGGACAGGTGCAGATCCAGTTCACAACGGCGCACGCCGTGCTTGAGGCATTCCTGAAAGCTGGTCAGGGTGTTTTCCGGTGCTTCGCCTTTGGCACCGCGGTGGCCGTAAATCAGGGTCACAATTGCTCCTTTGCGCCAGCTGTCCTGGCGGGGTGAATAGGGATTCAGGTGTCTTGGGCGTCGCTTTGTTCCCGCGCCAGTCGGCGTTCCTGGGCTTGTTTTTGCAGGATATAGCGGGCGAGCAGTTGGCGTTGGGCGTCGGTCATGGATTCGAACTCGGTGCCGATGTCAAAACCTGCGCCCTTGGGATCGCAATGGGTCACCCGCGCACGCAGCAGCAGGCCGAGCGCCTGGGGCATCAGCACCAGCTTGACCGCCAGGTGTGCGCCGGGGACGAGCGGGGTGGGGTGCTGGAAGTCGATGCCGCCTTCGGAAATGATCACCGGCTGCGGCTCGCCAACCGCACTGCGCAGGCTTTGCGCCATGACCTGGCTGAGCAGGTCCAGGCGCTTGTTCTGCACTTTGAGGAAGGCGGCCAGGCTGCGATCTTTCTCGCTGATCTGGCGTAGCAGGTGTTGGGCTTCGAATTCGCTCAGGTGCAGTTCGCTGAGCAGATTGAACAGCGGTGACTCATCCTGCAACACTTCCTTGCTCGCTGCTTCAGGGGCGGACAGGTTTTTGATTTGAAGTGCGATCATGTCGTCGATACGGTAGTATTCGCGGCGCTCTTCTTCATCTAATGTCGACATGGCGAACCCCAGCTAGCGTTAATGGTCTGAGTGTAAAGCTGCTTACCAGACCCCGCCACCGGGACGTCTTCTTTTCCTCCGAACAAGCCCCGACATGTTCAGACCTCTCTTCGTATTTATCGGCACGCGTTATACCCGTGCAAAGCGTCGCAATCATTTTGTGTCGTTCATTTCCTTGACCTCGATGATCGGGCTCGCCTTGGGCGTGGTCGTGATGATCGTGGTGCTGTCGGTGATGAACGGCTTCGATCATGAGATGCGTACCCGCGTGCTGGGCATGGTGCCCCACGCGACCATCGAGGGCGACGCGCCCATCAGTGACTGGCAAAGCCTGGCCGAGAAGGTCAAGCAGAACCCCAAGGTAGTGGCCGTCGCGCCGTTTACCCAGATGCAGGGGTTGCTGACCAATGACGGCAAGGTGCAGAAGATCCTGCTCAATGCCATCGATCCGGCCCAGGAGCGCAACGTCTCGATCATCGACAAGTTCATGTTGTCGGGCAAACTCGATGACCTGGCGCCGGGTGAATTCGGCATCGTGATCGGCGACAAGGCGGCGGCCAAGCTCGGCGTTAACCTGGGTGACAAGCTGACCTTCGTCGCCCCGGAAGTCACCGTGACCCCGGCAGGCATGTTCCCGCGCATGAAGCGCTTTACCGTGGTCGGCACCTTCCACGTCGGCGCCGGCGAGATCGACGGCTACCTCGGCTTGACCAACCTCACCGATCTGGCGCGCCTGCATCGCTGGAAGCCGGATCAGGTGCAGGGCCTGCGTCTCAAGTTCAACGACCTGTTCGACGCTCCGCGTACCTCGTGGGAAATCGCCCAGCACCTGGGTGAAAGCCAGTACTACGCCCGCGACTGGACGCGTACCCACGGCAACCTGTACCAGGCCATCCGCATGGAAAAAGCCATGATCGGCCTGCTGTTGCTGCTGATCGTCGCCGTGGCCGCGTTCAACATCATCTCCACGCTGGTGATGGTGGTGAACGACAAGAAGGGCGACATCGCCATCCTGCGCACCCTGGGCGCCACGCCCGGGCAGATCATGGCGATCTTCATGGTGCAGGGCACGGTGATCGGCGTGGTCGGCACCTTGATCGGTACCGCCGTCGGGATTTTGGCCGCGCTCAACGTCAGCGCCGCCATCGCCGGCCTTGAAACCTTGATCGGCCACAAATTCCTCAACGCCGACGTCTATTTCATCGATTACTTGCCGTCCCAGGTGCAGGCCCAGGACGTGTTGATGGTGGGCGGCGCCGCGTTGGTATTGAGCTTCCTTGCCACCCTGTATCCAGCCTGGCGCGCGGCACGTACCCAGCCAGCACAGGCCTTACGTTATGAGTGAATCGGGCATGAGTGAAAAAGCAATCTTGAGCTGCCGCAACCTGGGCAAGTCCTACGAGGAAGGCCCGGAGTCGGTGGTGGTGCTGTCGAACCTGCAGTTGGAACTGCATCCTGGCGAGCGCGTGGCGATTGTCGGCAGTTCCGGCTCCGGCAAAAGCACCCTGCTGAACCTGTTGGGCGGCCTTGATACGCCGTCCCAGGGCAGCGTCTGGCTGGCCGGCGAAGAACTCTCGGCCCTCGGTGAAAAGGCTCGTGGCCAACTGCGTAACCGTTCCCTCGGTTTTGTGTACCAGTTCCACCACCTGCTGCCTGAGTTCACCGCCCTGGAAAACGTGTGCATGCCGCTGCTGATTGGCAAGACCGCGATCCCGGAAGCCCGCCAGCGCGCCAAAGCCTTGTTGGAGCGCGTCGGCCTCGGCCATCGCCTGGAGCACAAGCCGGCCGAGCTGTCCGGTGGTGAGCGCCAGCGCGTGGCCATCGCCCGCGCCCTGGTGAACAACCCGGGCCTGGTGATGCTCGACGAGCCGACCGGCAACCTCGACTCCCACACCGCCCAGGGCATCAAGGACTTGATGCTGGAACTGAGCACCCAGATGCGCACCGCGTTCCTGGTGGTGACCCATGACATGAGCATGGCCCGCCAGATGGACCGTGTGCTGCATCTGCAGGAAGGTCATCTGGTCGCCATCTGACCTGTTTCAAGCCCGGTGTCCTACATCGGGTTTTCTATTTTTCCAACGGTGCCCGCGAATGTTCAGACCGTTATCGATTTTCATCGGCACGCGCTATACCCGCGCCAAGCGCCGCAACCGTTTTGTTTCGTTTATCTCGATGACCTCGATGATCGGCCTCGCCCTGGGCGTGCTGGCGATGATCGTGGTGTTGTCGGTAATGAACGGCTTTCAGCGTGAAATGAGCTCGCGCATCCTCGGCATGGTGCCCCACGCCACCATCGTCGGCGTGAACCCGATTGACGACTGGCAGCCGCTGGCTGCCGCTGCGATGAAGAATCCCGAGGTGACTGCCGCAGTACCGTTCACGCAAATGGACGGCATGTTCTCCTACAAGGGCGCCATGCAGCCGATTGAAATCAGCGGCGTCGACCCGGCCCAGGAAGGCAAGGTGTCTATCGTGGCCCAGCACATCGTGCAGGGCAAACTGGATGACCTGAAACCCGGCGAGTTCGGAGTGGTGGTCGGCGAAATCACCGCACGGCGCTTTCGCCTGAACGTGGGTGACAAGCTGACCCTGATCGTGCCGGAAATCAGCAGCGCGCCCGGCGGCATCACCCCGCGCATGCAGCGCTTGAATGTGGTCGGCATCTTCAAGGTCGGCGCCGAGCTGGATGGCTCCATGGCGTTGATCCACATGGCTGACGCGGCAGAAATCCAGCATTGGCAGCCGAACCAGGTGCAGAGCGTGCGCCTGGCGGTGAAGGACCTGTACGCCGCCCCCAAAGTCTCGGCCGATATTGCCGCTAGCCTGGGCGCGGCCTACAAGGCGGATGACTGGACCCACACCCAGGGCAGCCTGTTCAGCGCGATGAAGATGGAGAAGACCATGATCGGCTTGTTGCTGCTGATGATCGTCGCGGTGGCGGCGTTCAACATCATCGCGACCTTGATCATGGTGGTGAACGACAAGGGCGCCGACATCGCGATTCTGCGCACCATCGGCGCCACGCCACGCCAGATCATGGCGATCTTCATGGTGCAGGGCACGGTGATCGGCATCGTCGGCACGTTGATTGGCGGTGTGCTGGGGGTGATTGCGGCCCTGAACGTGAGTGAGCTGGTGGGCTGGGTCGAGCGGGTGACGGGGCAGCATATCTTCAGCTCAGACGTGTACTTCGTCAGTAACCTGCCCTCGGAGCTGCAAGGCGGCGATGTGCTGCTGATTTGTACGGCAGGGTTTGTGTTGAGCTTTTTGGCGACGCTGTACCCGGCGTATCGGGCGGCGAAGATTGAGCCGGCGCATGCCCTGAGATACTCGTAGTTTTTAAGACCGTCTTCGCGAGCAAGCCCGCTCCCACATTTTGAGTTGTGAATACATTCAAATGTGGGAGCGGGCTTGCTCGCGAAGCGGCCGGCACCGCCTGCATCAATCCGGCTGTGGCAGCTCAACCACAAACCTGGTCCACCCCGGCCCGGACTCACAGAAAATCCGCCCCCCATGCGCCCGCACAATCGACTGGGTAATCGCCAGCCCCAGCCCCGCATGCTCGCTGCTGCCCTCGCGCCGCGCCGGGTCAGCCCGGTAGAAGCGGTCAAACAGCTTTGGTAGCAACTGCGGTGCAATGCCTTCCCCGGTGTTCTCGACAGTCAGCCGCACCCCGTCCTCGATCCGTACCCGCACTTCTCCGCCTGTCGGGGTAAACCGCAGCGCGTTATCCAGCAGGTTCGACAGCGCCCGACGCAGCATCCCGCGATCCCCGGTGATGTGGGCCGTGCCTTCGCGCATCAGGCTGATCTGCGCGTCTTCCGCCAGCAACGCAAAAAACTCCAGCAGGGCATCCACTTCTTCCGCCAGTGCCAGCGGTTCGCGCCTGGGCATCAGCAAGCCGTGGTCCGCCTTGGCCAAATACAACATGTCGTTCACGAGCTGCGCCATCCATTGCAGCTCTTCCAGGTTGCTGTGCAGGGCCTCGCGATAATCCTCTAGCGGGCGTGGCTGGGTGAGGATGACCTGGGTCTGGGTCAGCAGGTTTGACAGCGGCGTGCGCAGTTCATGGGCGATGTCGGCGGAGAACGCCGAGAGGCGCTGGAACGCGTCGTCCAGGCGGCCGAGCATGGCATTGAAGGCTTGGGCCAACTCGGCCAGTTCCGCCGGCATTTGTTCCTGGGGCAGGCGCTGGGTCAGGGAGTGGGCGGAAACGCCCGCCGCCACTTCCCCCATGCGCCGCAGTGGCCGCAAGCCACTGCGTGCCGCCCATGCGCCGAGCAGTGCGGTGGCGAGTGCCGAAAGGCCGACGGTGAGCCAGATCAAATGCTGCATGCGTTGCAGGAAGTGCTGGTGGTGGGTGATGTCGAGCATCAGGCTCAGTTGCGCCGAGCCCGGTTGACCGGCGCTCAGCGGCGCGTTGTAGACACGGTAATCGGTGCCGGCGTGTTGCAGGCGATGCAGGCCCGGGGATTCGGGTAGCGTGACCCCCGGCGCACCATCAAACCAGCGTTGGCCGGCAGCGCTGATGCGCAGGGTCAGGTCGGGTTGGTGATCGAGTTCAGTGCGCAATTGCGCTTCGCGCTGGCTGAATAGCTGCGGCGTGTCGACCCCCTGCAAGGTACTGCGCAGGGCTCCCAGCCTGGTTTCGAGCAGTTGCTGGTCCAGTTCGATGAAGTGCGCCTCGCTGGCGCGGTTGAACAACACGCCGGCGAGCAACGAGACCACCGCCGTGCACGCGGCAAACAGCAGCGCCAGGCGGCTGGCCAGGGACAGGCGCTTGATCAATTGACACGCTCCTCCAGCACATAACCCATGCCGCGTACTGTGTGGATCAGTTTGTTGGGGAAGTTGTCGTCGACTTTCAGGCGCAGGCGGCGGATCGCCACTTCGATGATGTTGGTGTCGCTGTCGAAGTTCATGTCCCACACTTGTGAGGCAATCAGGGATTTTGGCAATACTTCGCCCTGGCGGCGCAGCAGCAGTTCCAGCAGGGAGAACTCCTTGGCGGTGAGGTCGATGCGCTGGCCATCCCGCTCGACGCGGCGGCGGATCAGGTCCAGGCGCAAGTCGGCCAGTTGCAGGGCGGTTTCCTGCGGCGAACTGCTACCGCGGCGCAGCAGGCTGCGTACCCGGGCCAGCAGTTCGGAAAAGGCGAAGGGTTTGACCAGATAATCGTCGGCGCCGAGCTCCAGGCCATGCACGCGGTCTTCCACGGCGTCGCGAGCGGTGAGAAACAGCACCGGAATGTCCAGGCCGGCGCTGCGTACCGCTTGCAGGATTTGCCAGCCGTCGCGCCCCGGCAGCATCACGTCGAGGATTAGCAGATCATAGTCGCCGGTCAGTGCCAGGTGCTGGCCGCTGGTGCCGTCGGCCACCAGTTCGGTGGTGAAGCCGGCCTCGGCCAGGCCCTGGCGCAGGTAATGGCCGGTTTTCGGTTGGTCTTCGACAATCAGCAATTTCATGGGCGGCTCTTGGTTGCGGTGCACGAGGCGCTTTATACCGTGGGTTACGGGATCAGGGCGCAACCTGACAAAGTTGTAATCTAGCAGTCAGCTGGCTGGCAGCGGCCTCATCTTAGAGTGCTGTCCAAGCGGGTTACACATTTTTGGAGAGTTGAGATGGCATTGCGTACACCCCTGTTGTTGGCAGGTTGCCTGTTGGTGGCGAGTTTTGGTGCGATGGCGGATGCGGCACATACCTTTGCCTTCGGCCACGCGGCCCCGGCCGAGCAGGCCACGCGTACCGTGGAAGTGACCCTGCAGGACATTGCTTTTTCGCCCAAGTCACTGGACGTGAAGGCCGGTGAGACCGTGCGCTTTGTCCTGGTGAATAAAGGCCAGTTGCTGCACGAATTCAACCTGGGCGATGCGGCGATGCATGCCCAGCACCAGAAGGAAATGTTGCAGATGCAGGCCAGCGGCATGCTCACCGCCACTGGCATGGGCAAGATGGATCACAGCGCCATGGGCCATGGCGCAATGATGAAGCATGATGATCCCAACAGCGTGTTGGTCGAGCCCGGCAAAACCGCCGAGTTGACGTGGACGTTCACCCAGTCCACGGGCCTGGAGTTTGCTTGCAACCTGCCAGGGCATTATCAGGCGGGCATGGTTGGCAAGCTGAACGTCGAGTAGGCCGCAAAGGCGGGGGCAAAGGCTGGTAGACTGGCGGCGTTTATTTAGCCAGGTTTCCGCCATGCATCCCGCAGCCGAACATTCGCCGCTGGGCAAGTCCAGTGAATACATCTCCACCTACACCCCGTCGTTGTTGTTCCCGATCCCTCGCGCCGCCAAATGGGCCGAGCTGGGCCTGAGTGCCGAGACCCTGCCATACAAAGGCGTGGATTTCTGGAACTGCTTCGAACTGTCCTGGCTGCTGCCGTCGGGCAAGCCGGTGGTGGCCATCGGTGAGTTCAGCATCCCGGCTGACTCGCCGAATATCATTGAGTCCAAGTCCTTCAAGCTGTACCTCAACTCGTTGAACCAGACCGCGTTTGCCGATACGGCAAGCCTGGAAGCGACCTTGCGTACCGACCTCGGCGCCGCCGCCGGCAAGCCGGTGAGCGTGCGCATCCGCAGCCTGGCCGAGATCGAGGCCGAAGGCGTGATGGCGTTGCCCGGTGTGTGCATTGATGAGTTGGACATCAGAGTCAGCAACTACGAACACCCACGCCCGGAGCTGCTGCGTTGCGATCAATCGCGGATTGTCGAGGAGAGCGTGCACAGCCACCTGCTCAAATCCAACTGCCCGGTGACCAGCCAGCCCGATTGGGGCAGTGTGGTGGTCGAATACCGGGGGCGCGCGTTGGACCACGCGAGCTTGCTGGAATATATCGTGAGCTTTCGCCAGCACTCTGACTTCCATGAGCAGTGCGTGGAGCGCATCTTCCTGGATTTGCAGCGCTTGCTGAAGCCGGAAAAACTGACCGTGTATGCGCGGTATGTTCGCAGGGGCGGGTTGGATATCAACCCGTATCGCAGTACTGAGGATGTGGCGTTCCAGAACGTGCGCCTGGCGCGTCAGTAAAACCGGAAAACGTCACTCTTCAGGAGTGGCGGGAGTGGTTCCTCCCGCCACTTTCTTATCCACGCCTAATGTGCGTGGATAGACGGCGTTTCGTGGGTATCAGTATGTGATTTCCACTGTCGGTATTTTGTCGACAATTGAGGAATATCCTTTTTGCTCGTCTGTAGACCCACTGGCGCTGCGCGAAATTGACCATGAAGGCTTATGTTCTTTCTCTTTCACAGCCTCTTGCTGCCTTGCGTCTATCTCGTTCTGCAGATAATCCTGTTGGCTTGGTCGAAAAGCTGGCGATGTGCTCGATACGGCATTCATTATAAGTAAAAACTCCAAAGTTAATTGAAAGGAGCATTCCTCTCACAACCTGAGTGGAAAGCTCAGCGGTTTGGGTTCCCGTCGATGATGAAATTTCCCGCAAAAGCGACGCTATGATTCTACAAAAGGGAAGGCGTATTTCTGAGCAAAAAAAGCCGACGCCCGCTTAGGCATCGGTTTTCAATTGTTTGCCGAGAGGGATCCGCGCAAATGCAGCTCTGATAGATGTTGATTTTCAGGTGCTATGCCGTCAGATCCCGATATTGCCCAAGGTGACCATGATATTGCGCAAGGTCCCGGAAATTCGCCGCTGGGCAAGTCCAGTGAATACATCTCCACCTACACCCCGTCGTTGCTGTTCCCGATCCCTCGCGCCGCCAAATGGGCCGAGCTGGGGCTGAGTGCCGAGACCCTGCCATACAAAGGCGTGGATTTCTGGAACTGCTTCGAACTGTCCTGGCTGCTGCCGTCGGGCAAGCCGGTGAGCGTGCGCATCCGCAGCCTGGCCGAGATCGAGGCCGAAGGCGTGATGGCGTTGCCGGGTGTGTGCATTGATGAGTTGGACATCAGCGTCAGCAACTACGAACACCCACGCCCGGAGCTGCTGCGTTGCGATGAATCGCGGATTGTCGAGGAGGGCGTGCACAGCCACCTGCTCAAATCCAACTGCCCGGTGACCAGCCAGCCCGATTGGGGCAGTGTGGTGGTCGAATACCGGGGGCGCGCGTTGGATCACGCGAGCTTGCTGAAGCCGGAAAAACTGACCGTGTATGCGCGGTATGTTCGCAGGGGCGGGTTGGATATCAACCCGTATCGCAGTACTGAGGATGTGGCGTTCCAGAACGTGCGCCTGGCGCGTCAGTAAAACCGGAAAACGTCACTCTTCAGGAGTGGCGGGAGTGGTTCCTCCCGCCACTTTCTTATCCACGCCTAATGTGCGTGGATAGACGGCGTTTCGTGGGTATCAGTATGTGATTCTCTGTTCAGGGCCAGCTTCTGAGAAATATATACCATTCTCGTCTGTAGCCCCAGAGGCGCTGCGCGTAATTGCCTGTGAAGGCTTATGTTCTTTATCTTTCACACGCTCTTGCGGCCCTGCATCTATCTCGTTCTGCAGATAATCCTGTTGGCTTGGTCGAAAAGCTGGCGATGCGCTCGATACGGCATTCATTATAGGTAAAAACTCCAAAGTTAATTGAAAGGACCATTCCTCTCACAACCTGAGTGGAAAGCTCAGCGGTTTGGGTTCCCGTCGATGATGAAATTTCCCGCAAAAGCGACGCTATGATTCTACAAAAGGGAAGGCGTATTTCTGAGCAAAAAAAAGCCGACGCCCGCTTAGGCATCGGTTTTCAATTGTTTGCCGAGAGGGATCCGCGCAAATGCAGCTCTGATAGATGTTGATTTTCAGGTGCTGTGCCGTCAGATCCCGATATTGCCCAAGGTGACCATGATATTGCGCAAGGTCCCGGAAATTCGCCGCTGGGCAAGTCCAGTGAATACATCTCCACCTACACCCCGTCGTTGTTGTTCCCGATCCCTCGCGCCGCCAAATGGGCCGAGCTGGGCCTGAGTGCCGAGACCCTGCCATACAAAGGCGTGGATTTCTGGAACTGCTTCGAACTGTCCTGGCTGCTGCCGTCGGGCAAGCCGGTGAGCGTGCGCATCCGCAGCCTGGCCGAGATCGAGGCCGAAGGCGTGATGGCGTTGCCCGGTCTGTGCATTGAAGAGTTGGACATCAGCGTCAGCAACTACGAACACCCACGCCCGGAGCTGCTGCGTTGCGATCAATCGCGGATTGTCGAGGAGGGCGTGCACAGCCACCTGCTCAAATCCAACTGCCCGGTGACCAGCCAGCCCGATTGGGGCAGTGTGGTGGTCGAATACCGGGGGCGCGCGTTGGATCACGCGAGCTTGCTGAAGCCGGAAAAACTGACCGTGTATGCGCGGTATGTTCGCAGGGGCGGGTTGGATATCAACCCGTATCGCAGTACTGAGGATGTGGCGTTCCAGAACGTGCGCCTGGCGCGTCAGTAAAACCGGAAAACGTCACTCTTCAGGAGTGGCGGGAGTGGTTCCTCCCGCCACTTTCTTATCCACGCCTAATGTGCGTGGATAGACGGCGTTTCGTGGGTATCAGTATGTGATTTGCATTTTCTCCATGTCGTCGCCAACTGTGAAACGTCGACCATTCTCGTCTGAAGCCTCACCAGCGCTGCGCGAAATTGAGTATGAAGGCCCAGGTCCTTTAGCCTCTTGCGGCCCTGTATCTATCTCGTTCTGCTGATAATACTGTTGGCTTGGTTGAAAAACTGGCGATGTGCTCGATACGGCATTCATTATAGGTAAAACTTCCAAAGTTAATTGAAAGGACCATTCCTCTCACAACCTGAGTGGAAAGCTCAGCGGTTTGGGTTCCCGTCGATGATGAAATTTCCCGCAAAAGCGACGCTATGATTCTACAAAAGGGAAGGCGTATTTCTGAGCAAAAAAAAGCCGACGCCCGCTTAGGCATCGGTTTTCAATTGTTTGCCGAGAGGGATCCGCGCAAATGCAGCTCTGATAGATGTTGATTTTCAGGTGCTGTGCCGTCAGATCCCGATATTGCCCAAGATGACCATGATATTGCGCAAGGTCCCGGAAATCACCGGGTGCTCAGCGTCGAACTCAATGGCCGCTTGATTCACATCATCGGAAATACTCGGTGTCTGGGTGGCCGGCTCAAGTTCAAGTTGTAATTCGAACTTGGCAATCAAGGCTTGCAATGCTGTACGTTTTTCTTCCGACAGCGGCGGTTCCTGTTCCAACTGCCCGCGCAGGATTTCGACCTGTTCTTCCAGTTTTTTGCGATCAGGCATGACGTGTTTCCTTTTATCGATAGGCACTGACATAGACCACGGCACGCCGAGAAAGGTCTACGGGCTGACCTGTAGATTAATCCACTGGCGCCAACCGTGCATGATCCGTGTCAGGGCTTCTCGCCTTTTAGTTGGCGCAGGCTGATGTCGGCCAGGCAGGTGCCGAGTTCGCCCAGGTGGTCGATCACCGAGTGCACGCCCAGCCCGTACAGGGCCACGGTGGCCTTGCCGCGCTTGTGCTCGCGCTCTTGCTCGCTCAATGCCTGCCATTGTGTCGGGGCCATGCCGCACAGCGAGCCGCAGGATGCCAGGCCAATCGTCCACAGGCCGGCGTTGAGCCCTGATTGCAGCAAGCGCGGTTCGCCGCTGACCAGCACACAGCCTTCCAGGCGTTCGATGTTCAGTTCCATCAAGGCTTGCCAGCAGGCGTGAGGCGCAGGCCAACGGATGGCAGAGGGCGATGCGGCTTTCAGCCAGCCCGGCAATACGGCGGCCAGTGGCGTGGTGACGGAAGCGGGCAGTTCATCCAGCCAGGCGCAGGGCACGCCTTGTTCATGCAGGCTGCGCAGTATGCTCAGGGCGCCCGGCGTGGCGTGGGAGCCTGGCGAGGGCGAATCGGTACGTGCCTGGGAACCGAAGTCCACCAGGCAGCCACTCAGGCCGAACAATACAGCGGTCAAGGCAGGCGCGCTGGCGATGGCAATCTCGGCGTGAGGCATGTCGACATCCCTGAAATAGCTCTGACGCTATCGGCATAGGATGACAAGTGGATGACACAGGGCTTCAATTGTAGGAATTTTGTGCATTTTAGACAGGACGTTTCCCCGACTGCTGCGTAAATGGACACTTCCGTCATATACTCACTGACTTATTCAGGGCATAGCGCCCATGACAGACCCTTAAGGAGCAAAAGCTATGCGCTGGAGCCACTATTTCGCTCAGCTGTCGGTGTGTGCCACTGTCCTGCTGGCCCCGTTCGCTGTACAGGCCGCCTCGGAAGATGATCCGTGGGAAAGCGTCAACCGCCCGATCTTCACCTTCAACGACACCGTTGATACCTATGCGCTCAAGCCATTGGCCCAGGGTTATCAGTTCGTGACGCCGCAATTCATGCAGGACGGCGTTCATAACTTCTTCCGTAACATCGGCGATGTCGGCAACCTGGCCAACAACGTGCTGCAGCTCAAGCCGCATGCGGCGGGTGTGGACACGGCGCGCTTGCTGATGAACACCACGTTTGGTGTGCTCGGCTTTATCGACGTCGGCACCAAAATGGGGCTGCAACGCAGTGACGAAGACTTCGGTCAGACCCTCGGCTACTGGGGCGTCGGCAGTGGTCCTTATGTGATGCTGCCACTGCTGGGCCCAAGCACCCTGCGTGATGCGCCGTCCAAATACGTAGACAGCTACACCCAGCCGTACCGCTATATGAACGACATCGGCTGGCGCAACAGCACCTTCGGTCTGAACGTTGTCGATACCCGTGCCAGCCTGCTGGACAGCGAGAAGCTGATCACCGGCGACAAGTACACGTTCATCCGCAATGCTTACCTGCAGAACCGCGAGTTCAAGGTCAAGGACGGCAAGGTCGTCGACGACTTTTAAGCCGTGATGTTTTGAAACGAAAAAGGCGACCTCGATGGTCGCCTTTTTTGTGGGCAGGTTTCAGTACATTTTCAGGATCTTGAGCCCCAGGTGCTGGTCTGGGCCGTTTGTCTTGGTCCAGACCACTTCGGTGTCCGCTTCCAGTCCCGTGAGGGCGCTGTGCTCGGAATCGATGCGTACAGTCAGTTTGTCGCCTACCTGGAATTGGCGAGGTGCCTGCACCTGCATGCCGGAACTGGAAAGGTCCACGCAAACCCCGGCAATCTCCTGCCCGGCGTGGATCAGCGACACATCGGCATCCACTCGCATGCG
Organism: Pseudomonas sp. GL_117; assembly: GCF_057835125.1. Taxonomy (NCBI): domain Bacteria; kingdom Pseudomonadati; phylum Pseudomonadota; class Gammaproteobacteria; order Pseudomonadales; family Pseudomonadaceae; genus Pseudomonas; species Pseudomonas sp. GL_117. The sequence continues at coordinate 1,814,323 of NZ_CM174418.1, forward strand.
GATGAAATCGCGTTTTTCGGCGTAGTCGCGCTCGTGTTGGCTCACGGGTTCCATCCTTACTTTGTGTTGTGGTCGTGGCTGTTCTTATAACTCTCGGTGATTTGCGATGTAAAGACGCTTGGCGACCATCGGCATGAGCTTGAAACCCCTGACGGATGGGAGTACCGTCTGCGCCTTAGAAGGGCACCTCTGCTTTACCGTTGTGCGTGGGCCAAATGCCCATGCTTTGTAGGACAGAGAGGCTAGAAAGCGAATCCAGTAAGTGCGCCCGGCCATTGTCGCGCCACCTACGCCAACCTAATTCTGGCGCCGTTTGCCCACATGCAAAAAACCAGTGCCACGCTGCTGATAATCGATGACGACGAAGTAGTGCGCGCGAGTCTCGCGGCCTATTTGGAAGACAGTGGCTTCAGCGTCCTGCAGGCCAGCAATGGCCAACAGGGTCTCCAGGTATTCGAGCGCGACAAGCCCGACCTTGTGATCTGCGACCTGCGCATGCCCCAGATGGGCGGCCTGGAGCTGATTCGCCAGGTGACCGAGCTCGCGCCGCAGACGCCGGTGATTGTCGTGTCCGGTGCCGGGGTGATGAACGATGCGGTCGAGGCTCTGCGCCTGGGCGCTGCCGACTACCTGATCAAGCCCCTTGAAGACCTCGCGGTGCTGGAGCACTCGGTGCGTCGTGCCCTGGATCGTGCACGCCTGCTGCTGGAAAACCAGCGCTACCGCGAAAAGCTCGAAACCGCCAACCGCGAACTCGAAGCCAGCCTGAACCTGCTCCAGGAAGACCAGAATGCCGGTCGCCAGGTGCAGATGAACATGCTGCCGGTGAGCCCTTGGACCATCGACGAGTTTCAGTTTGCCCACCAGATCATTCCGTCCTTGTACCTGTCGGGTGATTTTGTCGACTACTTCCGCGTTGATGAGCGGCGTGTCGCGTTCTACCTGGCCGATGTCTCCGGCCATGGTGCTTCCTCTGCTTTTGTCACCGTGTTGTTGAAGTTCATGACCACGCGGCTGCTGTTCGAATCCAAGCGCAATGGCACCTTGCCGGAGTTCACCCCGTCCGAGGTGCTGGGCCACATCAACCGAGGCCTGATCAGCTGCAAGCTGGGCAAGCACGTAACGATGGTGGGCGGCGTGATTGATGAAGAAACCGGTCTTTTGACCTACAGCATTGGCGGTCACCTGCCGATGCCTGTGTTGTACACGCCTGACAGTGTGCGTTACCTGGAAGGACGGGGTCTGCCCGTAGGCTTGTTTAACGAAGCCACCTACGAAGACCACATCCTGGAACTGCCACCGACGTTCAGCTTGACGCTGATGTCCGATGGCATCCTCGACCTTCTTCCAGAGCCTACACTCAAGGAGAAAGAAGCTGCCTTGCCCCAAAAGGTCAAGTCGGCGGGCGGCAGCCTGGATGGCCTGCGGCAGGTTTTTGGATTGGCCACGCTAGGGGAGATGCCGGATGATATCGCCCTATTGGTGTTGAGCAGGAATCTTTGATGAGTACCGGAAGAATCCAATTCGCCGAGCAAGACGGGACCTTTGTCCTGAAGTTTGTCGGTGAAGTGCGCCTGACCTTGTGTTCGGCGCTGGATGCGACGATCGAGCGGATCTTCACCGCGCTGAATTTTTCGGCGATCGTGATCGATCTGACCGAAACCCGCAGCATCGATAGCACGACCCTTGGGTTGTTGGCCAAGTTGTCCATTCTGTCGCGGCAGAAGGTCGGCTTGTTGCCGACGGTGGTCACCACCCACGAAGACATCACCCGGCTGTTGCAGTCCATGGGCTTCGATCAGGTGTTCAACATCGTTGATCGCCCGATTCCATGCCCGGAATGCCTGACTGACTTGCCGTCCCAGGACCAGTCCGAGGAGGTGGTACGCATCAAGGTGCTGGAAGCGCACAAGATCCTGATGGGCTTGAACGAGTCCAACCGCGAGGCGTTTCACGACCTCGTCAATGCCCTCGAGCGCCACTGATCTCCTGTGTAGGAATACATCCCAAATATGGAAGGGGGCTTGCCCCCGATAGCGCCAGATCGATCAGCGCACTTCCAAACAGACAAAAAAGGGCGGCACCTTCACAGGTGCCGCCCTTTTTGTTGCTGCTGCCTTACAGCTTGGCAGTCAACAGCGCCTCCAGCTTCTCCTGGTCACGCGCAAACTGGCGAATGCCTTCGGCCAGCTTCTCGGTTGCCATCGCATCCTCGTTGGATTCCCAGCGGAACTGCGCTTCAGTCAAATGCACGCGTGGCTCACCGGCATGGCCGGGCGACAGCTTGCGCTCCAGCTTGCCGGTATCGGCAGCGAGTTTTTCCAGCAGGTCCGGGCTGATGGTCAGGCGATCACAACCGGCCAGCTCTTCGATCTGGCTCAGGTTGCGGAAGCTCGCACCCATCACCACGGTCTTGTAGCCATTGGCCTTGTAGTAGTTGTAGATGCGCGTCACCGACTGTACGCCTGGATCTTCCGAGCCGGTGTAGTCGGTGCCGTTGGCCTTCTTGTACCAGTCGTAGATGCGACCCACGAACGGCGAAATCAGGAACACGCCCGCTTCCGCGCAAGCCACCGCTTGGGCGAAGGAGAACAGCAGGGTCAGGTTGGTCTGGATGCCTTCTTTTTCCAGCTTCTCTGCGGCGCGGATACCTTCCCAGGTGGAGGCGATCTTGATCAGCACACGGTCACGGCCAACGCCGGCTTTTTCGTACAGATCGATCAGACGGTGCGCACGCTTGAGTACGGCGTCAGTGTCGAACGACAAGCGTGCATCCACTTCAGTGGAGATGCGCCCCGGGACTACTTTCAGGATCTCCTGGCCCACGGCCACCGCAAAGCGGTCACTGGCCAGGCCAACGTCGCCGTTGCAGTCTTTCACGCACTCATCCAGCAGCTTGGCATAGGCCGGAATCGACGCCGCCTTGAGCAGCAGGGACGGGTTGGTGGTGGCATCCTGCGGTTTGACCCGAGCGATAGCTTCGAAATCGCCGGTATCGGCTACGACAGTGGTGATTTGCTTGAGTTGTTCCAGCTTGGAAGTCATGGGCGTGCTCTGTCCTGTGGGTCTGATGACATTACCCGAGCGCTGACAGCCGCTCAAGGGCGCAAATGCGTTCATCGGCCCGCCGTGGCAACAATCTGGGAACGGTCATCTGAATGGCGGGCCTGACGGTTTAATAGGAGGGCGAAAAGGCTGGCAGGTTCAACTCCGCTAACGGTCAGCGCCCATCCAGCAGAGCGGCTGCCTGATCGAGCAGTGCCAGTGGGTCGGCAGCCTTGTGAATATCCACCGACAACAACTGCCGGAACTTGCGCGCTCCAGGAAAGCCGGTGCCCAGCCCCAGCACATGCCGGGTGATGTGGTGCATCGAACCGCCTGTCGCCAAATGCGCCGCGATATACGGCCGAAGGTGCGCCAGCGCCTGCGCCCGCGTGATCACCGGCTGCGTGCTGCCAAATAGCTGCTGATCGACCTGCGCCAGCACATAGGGGTTGTGATACGCCTCGCGCCCCAGCATCACCCCGTCAAAGGTCTTCAAGTGCTCCTGGCACTGCTCCAGCGTCTTGATTCCACCGTTCAGGATGATCTCCAGCTCGGCAAAATCCCGCTTCAGCTGCGCCGCCACGTCATAACGCAAGGGCGGAATATCCCGATTCTCCTTGGGCGACAAACCCTCCAGAATCGCAATGCGCGCATGCACGGTAAAACTGGTGCAGCCTGCGTCCTTCACCTGCCCGACAAAATCACACAGCTCGGCGTAGCTGTCCCGGCCATTGATCCCGATGCGGTGCTTCACCGTTACCGGAATCGACACCGCATCGCGCATTGCCTTCACACAATCTGCCACCAGCGCCGGATGGCCCATGAGGCACGCGCCGATCATATTGTTCTGCACGCGATCACTGGGGCATCCAACGTTCAGGTTCACCTCGTCATACCCGGCGGCCTCGGCCATCCGGGCGCAGGCCGCCAAGTCCGCCGGAACGCTGCCACCCAGTTGCAGTGCCAACGGGTGCTCGGCGTCGTTGTGGCGCAGGAAACGCTCGTGGTCGCCATGCAGGATCGCGCCAGTGGTCACCATCTCGGTGTAGAGCAGTGCGTTTTTTGACAACAGGCGCAGGAAAAAACGGCAGTGGCGATCAGTCCAATCCATCATCGGCGCCACGCTGAAGCGGCGAGAGGGCTCGGAGCGGGAAAGGTTAGCGTTTGCTGGGGATTCGGCTTTTTCGGAGTTCATTAATACTGATCTTTTATACGGCGGTTTTTTCCCGTTTTCCCTTGTTTTCTGAAGTCGGTAGCTACGTAGTAGCAATCGACATTCGGCAATGTAGCAACTGGAAATGGGCACGATCACAGCACGTAAGCGCAAGGACAACTCGACAGCCTACGCGGCGCAGATACGGATCAATCGGGATGGCAAGACAGTTTATCAGGAAAGCCGAACCTTCGACTGTAAGCAGGTCGCCCAGGCCTGGGCCAAGCGACGGGAGACCGAGCTGGCTCAGCCAGATGAGTTGGGCCATGCAGCGCCGAACAGCCAGAGTTGGTGGAGTACGCGCAGCCCACGCCTTTTCAGCCGAATATCTATCTGGGTATTTGGAAGAAGTTTTGGCTGATTGCCTGGTGCGGTGACGTCGAGGTTTGCCGGCTACAATAAAACGTTGCCGAGTGGAATGCTCGGGCGGACATAATCAATGTGTTGTGAGGCGCTAGACTATTTTATGAATTCGCCGGTCAATAACCAGAATTTGACTTCTGTCAGCCACCATGTGAGCCAGGCTGAGCGTGCCCATTACATGGGGCATCCCGGCGCTGTACTTTGGTTCACTGGGCTCTCCGCCTCTGGCAAGTCGAGTCTGGCGATGGCGTTGGAGGCTCACCTGTTGAGGTCGGGTTACGCGTGCTACACCCTTGACGGGGATAATGTCCGCAAGGGGCTTAACGCCAATTTGGGCTTTTCAGAAGACGATAGAACAGAAAATATTCGCCGGGTAAGTGAAGTGGCGGCCCTGTTCGCTGATGCGGGCATGATTTGCATCACGGCGTTTATTTCACCCTATCGTGAGGGGAGGGCGCGTGCTCGTGCCGCTGCCTGCAACACTTCTTTTCATGAGATCTACATAGCGGCAGACTTGGCAACCTGTGAGATGCGTGACCCCAAGGGTCTATACCGCAAGGCCAGGGCCAAAGAGCTTCGCGATTTTACCGGTATAGACGCGCCTTACGAGCCGCCGCTGGCCCCTGATCTGATCATCGACACCGCTGGCCAGACGTTTGAGCACAGCTTGGGTCGACTGATTGAATATGTGGAAGAACATATCCTGCCTGGAACTGACAAGTAATCAGCCGCTTCACGCACAGGACAAACTGAGTTCAATGAGTGTTACTACCCCGTCATCAGAAGAACAGCCGACGTGTATTGAACCCGATGTTTTTAAACGATGCCTAAAACCCTGAAGTGTCCGTGGATATCGCCGACTATAAAGTCTCGACCCGTTTTTTTGGGATTAAACGATTGGACTTGGTACATGCTGAGTGATTTTATGAGTTGATATTCAGGTCTGAGACTATCGCTTGGCCGGGATTTTGCTAAAAAGTCCTGGGGGCAACATGCCCTATAAGGCCGCTGCAAACCCCATGCTTGCGGCGCTGCCTTCACTGAATCCGCACCCTGCTGCCGGACGGCATTCAGGGTTTGTGCTCACCCTGTAGTCACCGTGCCCTTATGAAAAATCTCCCGTCTGGCTCGGCGGCTTATATTTTCATACTTGCTTGCTGCATAGATGCTGTCGAATCGACGACGATCGATATCGCCATATTTGCTCAGCTCGTCCATGACGAGTTGGTCGTATTCCTGTTCGATCACAAAGCGGAAGACTTCCCGGCGATAATAGAACCCGAATTGAAACGCTAATACTTCGGCCAAGTAGTCCGTCGGAGTGAGGAAGCAGTTTTCCAGATCAATTGCCTTCGCGGGGCGTGCGTCGTCAAAATTGATCATCACGTTGTTTGCCCAGAAGTCCATGTGCACGATGCCTTTTTCGTGCAGGGCGCGAAGCAGGTCGAATGACCGCGTGATCAGGCTGCGGATGTCGCGGCTCTGGTTTAGCCACTCGAGACCATTGAGATGGTCATCGAGCATTTCGGTGAAGATAAAAAACTCCTGGATCAAGCCAATCGCCGATTTCCTGTAGCCAAAGCCCAGCAAGTTGGCGACGGGGGCCCCGCGTTTCTGTGCGCCGTAGGTGTTGATGACTTCTTCGACCGGCCAATCGAACGCGCCGTCGCGCTTGGCACGTCCGAGGGTCACTCTCAATTTTGGCTTGAGGCTGTCGAGGGGTTGAAACTTGGCAAAAAGGTCGCTTTCCATGCCTTGAAGCGGGGCGCTGATGCGGTGCGGTAGCTGGTGTCGGCTGTCGATAAGGCTCTGGATCGCCAACTCGACACTGCTATCTGTTTCTTGTGTCAGAAAAATCCTGGCGTTGCGGTGGTCGAGTGTTGCTGGAAAGCTCCGAAGCACACCTGGGTCGGGGAAAATCAAAACACGTCCTTGTCATGGAGGAAATATGACGGGAATGTTACACGTGAGGTGCTATTGGATCCAACCTGAACCTAACCTGTCTGATAAATAAATAACTGTCCGCAGTTGGGCTTTGTTGCATTGACAGGTACGTCTCGATCGTTTAATCGCCTCCGCGCATCCGACGGGCTACCAGGTAAAGCCCCAGCCCAATCAAGGCCGTCGCTGCGCCAATGTAGCCGGTGCTGGTCCACCCCAGGCCTGCAGTGATCGCGATCCCGCCAAACCATGGTCCCAACGCATTGGCCAAGTTGAATGCCGCGTGGTTGGACGCCGCCGCCAGGCTTGGTGCTTCGTGGGCAATGTCCATCAGGCGGATCTGCAGCGGTGCTGCCAGTGACACCATGGTGCCGACCAGGCCGATGCCCAGCAACACACCCCAAAGCGATCCGGCAGCGAAAGGGAAGAACACCAGCACGGCCATCGACCAGACCAATATCAACCCCACGGCGCGGAACTGCATACGATCGAACAGCTTTCCGCCGGCAATATTGCCGATGATGCCGCCAACGCCAAATGCGGCCAGGCCGAAGGGGATCCACTGAGGCGCGACCTTGGTCACTTCGAGCATGGTCGGGGCCAGATAGCTGAAGACGCAGAACATGCCGGCAAAACCGATGGCGCCAATCGACAGGGCCATCCACACCTGGGGTTTGGTGAAAGCGCGCAGTTCCTTGCGTGGGTCGCTGCGCGGTTCGTCATGACGCTCGGGGACGAAGCGCCAGACCAGGGCGATGGTGCAGAGGGCGATCAGGCTCACCAGCGCAAACGCCGAACGCCATCCCAGATGCTGCCCCAGGAAAGTCGCGATTGGATTGCCCAGTAGCATGGCCAGAGTCAAGCCCATCATTACGCGCGCGACGGCACCGGCGCGCTTGTCCGAGGGCACCATGCTGGACGCTACTACGGCGGCAATCCCAAAGTAAGCACCGTGGGGCAGGCCGCTGACAAAGCGGAACGCCACCAGGGAGCTGAACGTCGGGGTGAAGGCGGTCGCCAGGTTGCCCAAGGCATAAAGACCCATCAGCAATAGCAGCATATGTTTGCGCAATAGCCTGGCGCCAAGGATTGCCAGCAGCGGGGCGCCGACCATTACGCCCAGGGCATACGCGCTGATCGCATGGCCCACCTGGGGTTCGCTCAGGTGCAGGTTGCTGGCGATGTCGGGCATCAAGCCCATGATCGCAAATTCGCCGGTACCAATCGCGAAGCTGCCGACGGCCATCGCCGCTTCCATTTTGGCGGCGCTGCGCGCGGGCAGTACGTGCCCAGGTGTTTGTTGGGTGGACATGGAATGCTCTGTTCTCAAGGGGCGCAAGGTAAGCCGGTGATGCTAAAGAACGTCAAGGGAGGCGTCTAGGAAAGGCTTTTCACACCAGAGTTCAGGGCTTTCAGGCGCTTGGCGTTCAGGTGTGGTTTGGTCCATAGAATGCGCAGGGTAGAAGAGTCGTTAGTGAGTGGTGGCGCAGGGATTTCATACGATCGCTCGAATCCTCGATGAGTGTTTAATAAAAACCGCTGCGAATGCGCTGATTGTTTTTAAATAGTGGTTCTTATGGTCTGTCCAGCATCAATAGTGTTAGTCGCGATTCGTACGCTCATAATGAGATTTGAGCAGGGGTAGCAAGGCCAATAAACACCCCACTAATAGTCCCAGGAAAATACCCGCTACCAAATACGGTGTTATGGCTTTTGCGTTTTTTATTTTGACTTTACCCAGGGTGTTGAATGCCCTGAGGCTGTGATCAACCGTCAGGGACGGTAGGCTGAGGGCAAGGGCCTGTGTGTTGGCGGTATCCAATATCGATTTCAGTTTCGATATAGCCAGTTCTTTTGAGTTTGCCTTGAACGACGCCAGATGGACGTAGGGTTGGGGCGTGCCCACGATGTCAACCTTGTTGGCTGTCATGATGCCCATGGCGATGTAGTACACATCGTCCTGGATCGAGCTGTAGAGCTTGATTTCTATCGGTTGTGTCGTCGAGACGGGCACCGTTTCGGTGCTGCGCACTTCTCTGTACATACTCAACAATGAGCCTTTGGTGATATAGCTGCTGGCAACCCATTTAGGGGGTGAAAAGTAAAACGCAGCCAACGCAATCACTACTCCAATCACAACGGCTATACTTATTTTTATTTTATTTTTCCATAAGGCATGGATGAATGGCAGGAGATCTATTTCATCATCGTTGTATTGATTATTCGGCTTCGTCATGCTTCTCACGAGAGATCCTTTTTAATACGTTTCGATGATTGTAGATTAGTTAAATGCATTTGCTGTTACAGCGTTACCGGACAATGACAATATCGATTGTGGCGGGAGGCGAAAGGTTCCAATCTGCTACGGTATGGCTTTTGCTCCGGTAGCCCGCCGATGTCGGGATTCGACCGCTGAGTCCACATCAGACGCCCCATCCTCCTCGGGCATGATATTCTGCGCGCCATCTTGGTCTGAGCTTTCCTCGGCACGTACACCCGAATACGTGCCGGCGGATGACTGTCGCCGAGGTAGCTGAAGCCAATAATGATAAGAAGTCAGCGCAGAAGGGACATAAAAGTGAGGTCGATACGTCGGCCTTGTGTGCCCACCCTGCGGTCCTGAAGTGAATGTGCAAACCCTATCTCGCGGTGCGTTGCCTGGCGCAGCGTGAAGGAGGGTCGTCCATGATTAGGGGCAGTGGGGCGGATGGCGTTTTATCATAGGTGCTACTGATGTTTAAGAAAGTAAACACTGCCCTGCTGGGGCTGGCTTTGTCGATGGGGATCACGTCCGTTCACGCGGAAGAGGCAAAGAAAGTCGATGTGCTGCTGATCGGCGGCGGCATCATGAGTGCAACCCTGGGTGTATGGCTCAATGAGCTGGAGCCGGGTTGGTCGATGGAGATGGTCGAGCGCCTCGATGGCGTCGCCGAAGAAAGCTCCAACGGCTGGAATAACGCGGGTACCGGTCACTCGGCTCTGGCTGAACTGAACTACACCCCGGAAGACAAGAACGGCAACGTTGAGATCCCGAAAGCGGTCGAAATCAACGAAGCATTCCAGATCTCCCGTCAGTTCTGGTCCTGGCAGGTCCAGCAGGGCGTGCTGAAGAACCCACGTTCGTTCATCAACACCACTCCGCACATGAGCTTTGTGTGGGGCGATGACAACATCAAGTTCCTCAAGAAGCGTTACGAAGCCCTGCAAGCCAGCCCGCTGTTTGCCGGCATGCAGTACTCCGAAGACCCGGCGCAGATCGCCAAGTGGGTCCCGCTGATGATGGAAGGGCGTGACCCGAACCAGAAAATCGCGGCTACCTGGAGTCCGCTGGGTACCGACATGAACTTTGGCGAAATCACGCGCCAATTCGTCGCTCACCTGCAAACCACGCCCAAGTTCGACCTGAAACTGTCGAGCGAAGTGCAGGACATCACCAAGAACGCCGACGGTTCGTGGCGTGTCAGCTACAAAAACCTGAAAGACGGCACCAAGACCGAAACCGACGCCAAGTTCGTGTTCATCGGCGCGGGTGGCGGTGCATTGCACCTGCTGCAAAAATCCGGCATTCCTGAAGCCCGGGAATACGCTGGCTTCCCGGTAGGTGGTTCGTTCCTGGTGACCGATAACCCAACCGTGGCCGAGCAGCACCTGGCCAAGGCCTACGGCAAAGCGTCGGTTGGCGCGCCACCGATGTCGGTTCCGCACTTGGACACCCGCGTGCTGGATGGCAAGCGCGTGATCCTGTTTGGCCCATTCGCAACCTTCTCCACCAAGTTCCTGAAGGAAGGTTCGTACCTGGACCTGCTGACCAGCACCACCACCCACAACATCTGGCCAATGACCAAAGTCGGTATTCGTGAATACCCACTGGTCGAGTACCTTGCTGGCCAACTGATGCTGTCGGATGACGACCGCTTCAAGGCGCTGCAAGAGTACTTCCCGAACGCCAAGAAAGAAGACTGGCGCCTGTGGCAAGCCGGTCAGCGCGTGCAGATCATCAAGCGTGACGAAGAGCAGGGCGGCGTCCTGAAGCTGGGCACCGAAGTGGTCAGCTCTGCCGACAACACCATTGCAGGCCTGCTGGGTGCATCGCCGGGCGCGTCCACCGCGGCTCCGATCATGCTGACCGTGCTGCAGAAAGTGTTCAAGGACAAGGTTGCGACCCCTGAGTGGCAGGCCAAGCTGCACCAGATCGTACCGAGCTATGGTACCAAGCTGAACGACAGCCCTGAAGCGGTTGCCAAGGAATGGGCCTACACCGCCGGTGTCCTGCAACTGCCGACACCGCCTGTGATCCCACAAAGCGCCGCGCCAAAGGCTGTCGAGGCTGCAAAGCCTGCGGCTGAGCCGAGCAAGCCGGCGTCTGATCTGGCGTTGTAAGAAGCAGCTGTGGTCCCACGGACCACGCTGAAACAAAAAAGCCCGCTGAACCGGCAACGGTCAGCGGTTTTTTTTGTGCGCAGGTTACCCGTGGGTGCGAACCCGCTCGACTGCAGGCAATTCCACCGTTCGCTCGGCTGCGGCCAGCGCCGCCTTCAAGGCGTGCTGGTCCAACCGGACACAATAGGCCGGTTTGGCCCGCTCAAATCGCCAGCTTTCATCCAGCCCACCGGCATCCACCGCGTCGAAACCCAACTCATCAAGCAATCGGATCACTTGCGCATTTGCCGCTGCATCATCCGCAGCCACTGGCAGCGCACGGCGGTCGGTGGCGCCGTGAGGGCGCGCATCCTGGGTCAGCTCCGGCGCAAAGATCGCATTGAACACCTTCACTACGTGCGCGTGTGGCAGATGGTCGGCGAGCAGCCGGCTGGTGGTGGTTTCAAAACGGTCCAGCACTGGGATGTGCCCGTCGCGCTGCGGATAGTAATTGTTGGCATCCATCACCGTCTTGCCTTCCAGCCATTGCGGGAGCACGGCGCGATAGTGCTCCAGGGGAATCGCTATGAGCACCAGTTCGCCGAACTTGGCCGCGTCTTCCGCGCGGCCGACTTGAACACCGGGTATGCCGCTGAGCACGCTGCTCATGGTTTGTGGGCCACGGGAGTTGCTCAACATCACCTCATGCCCGGCAGCCAGGGCCAACTGGGCAACGGCGCGCCCGATGAATCCTGCTCCAATAACGCCAATGTTCATGTCCTTGCTCCAGTGGATTGCGGGAGTGGTTATGATGATTGGCAACCATTTGGTGATAAATGATCGTTCTGGTGTTGCTGTTGTTACTGGGAGTAGGGAATGATGGACCGTCTTTCAAGCATGAATGCTTTCGTGATGGCTGCCGAATCAGGCTCCTATGCCCGTGCGGCCGAGCGCTTGAACATGTCGGCACAGATGGTCGCCAAACACGTCGCGGCACTCGAGCAACGTCTCGGTGCCCGCCTGCTCAATCGCACCACGCGGCGGCAAAGCCTGACGGAGTTGGGCAGTGCGTACTACGAGCGTTGCAAACATATTCTGACGGAGGCTGATGCCGCCGACTCGCTGGCGCAGATCATGAACGACACGCCGCGTGGCAAGCTGAAAGTCACTGCGCCGGTGACGTTTGGTTCCTACAGCCTGATGCCCTTGATCACCCAATTTCTACGCGACCACCCGGATGTGGAAATCGACCTGCACCTGACCGACCGATTCGTCGATCTGGTGGAGGAGGGTTACGAGGTGGCATTTCGCATTGGTCCCCTCGCGACCACCGGCCTCACCGCGCGACCACTTGCGCCTTATCGTCTGGTGGTTTGCGCGGCGCCCGCTTACCTGGCAGCGAGAGGTCTACCGCTGACACCGGCAGACCTTGAGCACCACGAATGCCTGGGCTACGCCTTTTGGTCTCGCCCGGCGGATCGCGAGTGGGTTTTTCACCAGGGCGCGACGTCTTACACCGTGCCGGTTGCCAGTCGTTTGCGGATCAACGAAAGCAGGGCCCTGATGTCGGCTGCGCTGGATGGTTTTGGTATCGTCCTCGGCCCGGAAGATTTCTTGCGTGTGGCGTTGGCCAAGGGCGAGTTGGTCCGGGTACTGCCTGACTTCGATGCGCCAAGTCGGCCGATGCATCTGGTCTATACCGCCAACCGCCAGCGCACGGCCAAGCTGCGGCGATTTGTCGAGGCTGTGTTGCAGCGTTTCGGCGGCGATGGGTTCAGCAACCCGACAGACACTACCTGTTAAAAATACTCCAGGCCAAGCAGGAGCGTGGCTGCAGCAAGGGGGGATTTTGTCGGTGCAGGTGTAGGGCGATGACGCCCGAGGGGTTTGTATGTTGCTACGTTATGCGGCATTGGCGGCGGTGGTCGTCGCGGCATCCGGGTGTGTGCAAGAGCGTGTCGTGCATGAACGCAGGCCGGTTCAGCGTGAATACGTCGAGGTGATTGCCCCGCAGCCGCCGCCCGTGCAGGTGATCGAAGTCGAGCCGCCAGTCCGTTATGGCTACGTATGGTCGCGCGGTTACTGGCGTTGGGCGGGTGGGCGTTACGTTGCGGTTCACGGCCATTGGGAGCCGGTGCGCGAGGGGTATCGCTACGTGCATCCGCATTGGGTGCAACGTAGTGATGGTTACCACTGGCAGGGTGGTGGCTGGGTGCGTTGAGCCCCAGGCTAGCTCGGCTTCTTGATACCCAGCAGCCGAACTTCCCGCAATAGCGCGGCACCGAGCTGATCGGTGCCCAGTTCCTTGTAACCCACCGCCTTGATCTCGCCGTTCTCTTCCGCCTGGATGATGATCACCGGCGTTTCCTTGCCGGTGGTTTCGTCGACATGCATGGCGTACTGCGGAATATCCAGCTTGATCGGCGTACCCGCCGCTTCACCTTTCACATTGATCAGAAACGCCGCACAACCCGTATCGACGTCCGCACTGGTGGCGGAGCGGCCACTGACAAAGCAGGTTTGCGGGAGGTCGGGCCAGATGATGGTGTTGGCGCTGGCCAAGGGCGATGCAATGCTCAGGATTGCGAGAAGAAGCGTACGCACGTGGGTCTTTCTCTCGATCAAGGTTGAACGGGATTTTTACCAAAGCCTCAATGTCGTCGCAACACTACGGTTCAGCCCAGTCGTTTCATGCCAGGTGCCTTGGCCGTTTCAATGTCAAAGGTGGCCGTGTACTCGCACCCCGCCGCGTGGCCGCAGCGTTCGATCAGGCAGTCGGCAAAATCGGCTTTGTTCGCGCTGAAGCGGCGCAGTGCCTGCCAGATGATCTCGGCATGCTCGATGGTGATTTCACGGGTGCGCAAAAGCGTTTCCAGCACCGTCACCACCTCCTGCTTGAGGCATTGGTAGCAACTTTGCAGAACCCACACCAGTTCAACTACCGACACCAGGCTGACAAAGCCCGGCGACAGGGTGGTGAGCGATTCGATCAGCGCGGATGCCTTGGGCGATTGCACAGGGTCATCCTGGGTGACATAGCGCACCAGCACATTGGTATCCAGGCCGATCATCGCGCTTTTGCCCCTTGCGCCGCGATGGCGCGGCTCATGTCGTCAAGGGACACGGGCTTGGCGGGTTTGCGGATCAGGCCCTTGAGGTCACGCACGGTTTTGCTCGCCGCAATCAGCGAGAACTGGCCGTCTTCCATTTCGACAAATTCCACGCGGTCGCCTGTTTCCAGGCCCAGGGCGGTCCTGACCTGAACGGGAATAGTGATTTGCCCTTTTGAGGTAAGTGTGGCGGTTGCCATAGTGAGAATCTCCATGGTGATATTCCTTACGTTAGGGTAAGGAATTATGGAGGACAAGATCCGTTGGTCCATAGGTTGCGCCTCGTGCAGTGGGTGAATCGGAATAACTGAACCCTGGTCCGATTCACCGCATCAGCACGCCCAGCAACGGGGCCAAAGCGCTACAACGTATGACCAACTGATGGCGTTATTGCACCACGCGGTAACACGGCACATACGCCGCGCCGCCCGGCAACTTCATGCGGTGCTGGGCGACGAATGCCTGCAACAGCTCGTCCAGCGGTTTCATGATCGCCGCATCGCCGTGGATCTCGTACGGGCCGTTCTCTTCGATCAGGCGGATGCCTTTGTCCTTGACGTTGCCCGCCACAATGCCCGAGAACGCGCGGCGCAGGTTGGCCGCCAACTCATGGGGCGGCAGCGCATGGCTCAGTTGCAGGCTGGCCATGTTGGCGTGGGTCGGGTCGAAGGGGCGCTGGAAACCTTCATCGATCTTCAGCAGCCAGTTGAAGTGAAACGCGTCGTTGCGCTCGCGACGGAACTGTTTCACTGCCTTGAGCCCGGCCGTCATCTGGCGGGCCACTTCGGCCGGGTCGTCGATGATGATCTGGTAGTGCGCCTGCGCCGCTTCGCCAAGGGTTGCACCGACGAACGCGTGCAGTTGCTGCAGGTATGGCGCGGCGTGTTTCGGCCCGGTGAGGATGACCGGAAACGGCAAGTCCTTGTTGTCCGGGTGCATCAGGATGCCCAGCAGGTACAGGAACTCTTCGGCCGTCCCGGCGCCGCCCGGGAAGATGATGATGCCGTGGCCGACACGCACGAAAGCTTCCAGACGTTTTTCGATATCCGGCAGGATCACCAGTTCGTTGACGATCGGATTCGGCGCTTCCGCCGCAATGATGCCCGGCTCGGTCAGGCCCAGGTAGCGCCCGCCGGTAATCCGTTGTTTGGCGTGGGAAATGGTCGCGCCTTTCATCGGACCTTTCATCACGCCCGGGCCGCAGCCGGTGCACACATCCAGGCTGCGCAGCCCCAGTTCGTGGCCGACTTTCTTGGTGTATTTGTATTCTTCGGTGTTGATCGAGTGCCCGCCCCAGCACACCACGATCTTAGGCTCGACACCGGGGCGCAGCGTACGGGCGTTGCGCAACAGGTGGAACACGTAGTCGGTGATGCCCTGGGAGTTGCTAAGGTCGATGCGCTGGCTGTCCAGCTCGTTCTCGGTGTAGACGATGTCGCGCAGAGCGCTGAACAGCATTTCGCGGGTGCTGGCGATCATTTCGCCATCGACGAACGCGTCGGCTGGCGCGTTCAGCAGTTCCAGGCGCACGCCGCGGTCCTGCTGGTGGATGCGCACTTCAAAATCTTTGTAGGCGTCGAGGATGGTCTTGGCGTTGTCGATATGCGCGCCGGTGTTGAGGATCGCCAGGGCGCACTGGCGGAACAGGGTGTAGATACTGCCGGTGCCGGCTTCGCTCAGTTGTTGCACTTCACGTTGGGACAGGGTTTCGAGGCTGCCCTTGGGGCTGACGGAGGCATTGATGACTTGACGTTGGGGCATTCTGATTCCTTGAAAGCGCAGCCATCGCACCCCCATGGGCTGCGATGGCTAGAGAAGAATGGGCGCCGAACTCGGTCGCACGAGACGGATATTTACCTCAGGCCCAAGGCCGAGTGCAAACACCGTCCCGCACCATCATGCCGCAGAACTTACTGAATCAGCTTCCAGTTTTTGTAGAAAACCCGACGCAGGGTAAAGACCATCCCGGCAAACCCCGCGATCACGGCCTTGAGCACCGAAGGCAGCGGCGTTGGTCGCACGATGTCGATAAACAGGCAGTAGCGCTTGGCGTCGTTTTTATTGAAGGATGCGTGCATCAACGTGTCATCGAAAATAAACAGTGGATCGTCGTGCCAGTAATGTTTGTGCTGGCCCACCTGGATGTACACGCCCTCGTGATGGGGAGCAGGTGCCATGTTGTAAAGCACACGAAACATCATGCGCAGCGGGCCGAAGTGAAAGGAGGTCGAACGGTTTTCGTTGAATACCGATACGCCGATGGTCTTCACGAATGGCAGCTTTTCCCGCAGTTTCGGGATGTCCAGCGTGGTTTCGATAGGGCGTCCGTACCACTGGAAAAACAACATGCCGCGTTTTTTCTCGGCCATGCGTTCATCCAGGTAACCGATGATTTCACCCTTGTGGGCCATGGCCTCATCGATCACTTGCTGCAAGTCTTCGCGCCAGGCGGGCGGCAGGTCGTGCATCGTATAAACGTGGCGATTGCGCGAGCTCAACAGGTCGAACAGCGTGTTGAACGGCGCCAGCAGCCAGGTGTTGCGGCCGCTGCCGATAAAGTATTTCTTGATGGTGGGGGCGTCATACAGCCCATTGCGCAGGAAGTCGTAGATCCCACAGACCAGTACCAGGCCAAGAAACACCGCGGTGGTCAGGGGGAACAGGCAAATGATCAGCAAAACGCCGAGTATCCAGGCGATCGACACTGCTTTTTTGCGTAGGGCAGACGTGTTCATGCAGCTCAGCTCCGGCAGGACGCCATTCGACAGGTCCGTATCCGTGGCCGCGAGTGGTGGGGTTTGAAACATGTTGAAACAATCGCGCCATGATAAGGCGTCCGGTGCCGCAGAGTCGTTTTAAATATTGCAAAATTGTGAAGGCTTTACACAGTTTTTCACCGGATATGGGTTTTACCGATTGGATTTTGTAAACAGAAGATTTGCGACTATCGTGACGCTTCGGTTTTTCGGACGTCATAGACCGGTACGATTGAAGTTGAATGGCCACCACTGGCCATCGACCCCTTGGAAGAGGCAGAAATTTTATGATCATCAAACCGCGGGTTCGTGGCTTTATCTGTGTGACCGCTCACCCTGTTGGCTGTGAAGCGAACGTCAAGGAACAGATCGACTACGTGACCCAACACGGCGCCATCGAAGGCGGCCCCAAGAAGGTGCTGGTCCTCGGCGCTTCCACCGGCTACGGCCTGGCCGCGCGCATCAGTGCTGCGTTTGGCTGCGGCGCCGACACCCTGGGCGTGTTTTTTGAGAAAGAGGGCGAAGAAGGCAAGCTCAGCTCCGCCGGTTGGTACAACAGCGCTGCATTCGAAAAGTTTGCCGTCGAGAAAGGCCTGTACGCCAAGAGCATCAACGGCGACGCGTTCTCCGACGAGATCAAGCGCCTGACCATCGAGACCATCAAGAAAGACCTGGGCAAGATCGACCTGGTGGTCTACAGCCTGGCTGCACCACGCCGCACCGATCCAAAAACCGGTGAAGTGTACAACTCCACCCTCAAGCCGATCGGCAAGGCTGTGACCCTGCGGGGTATCAACACCGACAAGGGCGTGGTGGTCGATACCACCCTTGAGCCTGCGACCCAGGAAGAAATCGCCGGCACCGTCAAAGTGATGGGCGGTGAAGACTGGCAGCTGTGGATCGACGCCCTGCGTGACGCCGACGTTCTGGCCGAAGGCGCCAAGACCACCGCGTTCACCTACCTCGGTGAAAAGCTGACCCAGGACATCTACTGGAACGGCTCCATCGGCGAAGCCAAGAAAGACCTCGACAAGAAAGTCCTGACCCTGCGCGACAACCTTGCTGCGCTGAAGGGCGATGCCCGCGTGTCCGTGCTCAAGGCCGTGGTTACCCAGGCCAGCTCGGCAATCCCGATCATGCCGCTGTACCTGTCGCTGCTGTTCAAAGTGATGAAAGAGCAGGGCACCCACGAAGGTTGCATCGAGCAGGTCTACGGCCTGTTCAAGGACAGCCTGTACGGCAGCCAGCCGAAACTCGACGCCGACGGCCGCCTGCGTGCCGACCTGGCCGAGTTGGAGCCGAAGGTCCAGGACGCCGTGGCAGCATTGTGGGATCAGGTGACCGATGACAACGTCGACGAGATCAGCGATTTCGCCGGCTACAAGGCTGAATTCCTGCGCTTGTTCGGCTTCGAGGTCGAGGGCGTGGACTACGACGCTGATGTGAATCCGACCGTGAAAATCAATGGTCTTGTCTCTGCATAAATAGGTGTCGGGGTCGACAACAGCAGCCTCAATCGCCGCGTCATGAGGCTGCTGTCTTGTTTGCGCCTCACAGCGTCAGCCTTGGCCAAAGGCTGACGCCAACCGTTCTTGGGCCTGGACGAAGCCAGAGCGCTTGATACTGTTCACTTCGCTTTCCCAAAGTGGATTCAGGGGCACGTGATAGCCGCTGTCCTTGGCTGTTCTTATCAGTTCCGCCATCTCTTTGCGGTCGTTGATGATGCAGATTTCGTCAAATCGCCCTAGCCGGGTCGGCAGGAAGAACGTTGCCGGGTAATTGGCGGCAACGTCCGTCGCAGGGCTGCCAGAGTCCGCATTGTGGTGAACCACCCGCTCTCCATCACCGACCAACTGGTGATTGATCAGCTTTATCATGTCCGTTATTCGCTGTGTGGCGTTGCCCAGGTCGAAGTTTTCCTTTCGATAGAAATGTTCGGTGTCTTCATAGTCTGCGCGTAACGCTTCGGGCACCTCGAACACCGACGGGTCTGGTTGTCGCTGTCTGTAGCGATCAATTCTCTGCGTGAAAACACTGTGCGCAATATCGGGCACCGGGATCTTATCCTGTGCTCCGAAATCGCTGAGGTGGGGCGCGACCATGTGCAGGTCATAGTCGGCTGTCAACGCCTTGCCTGTTTCGGATTTGGCCAGGACTTCGACGGGTTTGTCCTTATGGGTAATGGTATAGCTGTCTTCCGTTGGCGCTGTGCGCTTGCCTTCGAATGCATACACCTCCTGGCTTGGCGCTCTGGCGTTGAAACGCAGCGTGCCGTCCTGCTCGTTCACGGCCAGCTGAGTGATCTGACCGAGTTGTATCAACTCGCCGAGGCGGTTGCGTGAGAGCTTCAAGGGGATCGCAACCGCATGCGTGTCCTTTATGCATTCCTCGACTTGTCTATTGGCTCGCGCAACCTTTTCGGGTTCGCAGACGTTGAACTTTTCAAGCTTGCTGAAGGCCTGGTCCTTGCAGATCAGGCCCGCTTGCGGCCCCCAGTTGGCGCTTTTTCCCTTGATATGATAGTCCTTGGTGGGATGCCCGTTCTCAATCAATCCGGTAGCGACCGCTTCCACGGGGCGTACGCCGATGATGGAGTTGGTCTGCGCCGCAATCCTCTGCAAGGGCACAAGGTGGCTCGGGGCTATTCCGGTCTTTCCTCGGACACGTTCGAATGCCGCGTATATCGGATCATTCATGTCTTGGAGGGGGCCAGCCGGTTGATGGGGTAGGGTGTGTTGCAAGGTGTTCAAGCTGAGCGCAGAAGGTGAAATAGCTGAGGTGAGTAAACCGGTCATTGAATTGCTCCACTTCGTGTTCGCCGGGACGTTGGATGTTCCCTTCCAGCCCAAAGCGCTCCTTCGGTTACGCAGGAAACACTAGAGCAGCCGTTATTTTGTTGGGAGAAGTGAGTGTTACTAATGATGTGAAAAAGAAGCGCAGAGGAAGTGTTCAAGGCCGTAATACAAGGGGCATAGCTCTGTATTCTGTTCATGTGTCGTGAAATTATCAGAACAGTCGTACGCATGTTTGCTTGCCGGGGCGTGCCATGCGCATGGGAGACTGGCGTATCGCACTAACGGAGGTGGGCATGGCTATTCGTGCAGTAGTTTTTGATTTTGGCGGTGTCCTGTTCGATTGGAACCCGCACCACCTGTACCGCAAGCTGATTGCCGATGACCACGAACGGCAATGGTTCCTCGACAACATCTGCACCCAAGCCTGGAACACCGAGCAGGACGCCGGTCGCAGCCTGGCGGACGGCACCCGCAGCCTGATCGAGCAATTTCCCCAGCATGAACGCCTGATCCAGGCCTATTACGAGCGTTGGCACGAGATGCTGCGTGGCTCCTTGCCCGAAGGCGTGGCGATCCTCAAGGCATTGCACCAGGCCAGCATGCCGTTGTTCGGGCTGACCAACTGGTCTGCCGAGACCTTTCCCTATGCGCGGGCCAACTACCCGTTCCTGCAGTGCTTTCGCGACATCGTCGTGTCAGGCGAATTGAAACTGATCAAGCCCGATGCGGCGATCTATCAGGCAAGCCTTGGCCAGGTCCGCGCGCACTTGCCGGATATTCAGCCCGCTGAAGTCGTGTTTATCGATGATGTCGCCGGCAATATTGGCGCCGCCGTCGCCCTCGGTTGGCAAGGCATTCACCATGTGTCGGCCGAGCACACCGCTGCGCGGTTGCGTGAGTTGGGAGTGGGCTTCTAGCGCGCCCACTTTTCCATGGCGAAATCGACGAATGCTCGCAGTTTGGGCAGGCGGTAACGGTCCTGGCCGTACAGCAAATGCATGGGGCGACTGGGCAGTTGGTAGGCCGTCAGCAAAGCCACCAGTTTTCCCTCCTGCAAGTCGGGCCGCACCAGGGCATCGGGCAGCATGACGATGCCCATGCCTTGCACGGCTGCCTGGCGCAAGGCCTGGGAGCTGTTGATGGTCAGCGAGCCGGACACCGGGATTTCCACTTCGCCTGCCGCGCCGCTCATGCGCCACAGCTTGTCGGCGTTGCGCCAATCGTCGGTGGACGGGTAGGCGAACGCCAGGCAGTCATGTTGCTGCAAGTCTTCGGGAGTCTGTGGTGTGCCACGTCGCGCCAGGTAGCCCGGTGAGGCGCAGAGGGTGATGGTGTAATCCTGCATCGGCCGGGCGATCAGGCTTGAGGGTTCCAGTTCGCCCAGGCGGATGGCCACGTCGAAGCCGCTGTCGACCATGTCCATGCGTTGATTGCTGAGCACCACATACAGCTTGATCAGCGGGTAGCGTTGGGAAAATTCGCTCAAGGCCGGGGCCAGGCGCTCGGTGCCGAAGGCGGGTGGGGCGGTGATGCGCAAGGTGCCTTTGGGTACATCACTGTGGGCTTGTTCGGCGAGTTGTTCGGAGTCGGCCACCAGTCCCAGCACTTCCAGGCAACGCTGGTAATACTGCCCGCCGAATTCCGTGAGGCTCTGTTTGCGAGTGGTGCGCTTGAGCAGGCTGACGCCCAGGCGTTGCTCCAGGGCGCGCAGGTGATTGCCGACCATGGTGGTCGACATCCCGCAGGCCTGGGCGGCGGCGGTCATGCTGCCGGCTTCCACTACTTTCACGTAAACCGACATCGCCTGGAACAGGTCCATTATCAATCCCTGGTTTAAAGTTATTGCAGGAAAGCGCAGTTTATCCAGCTCAGGTGGCTAACGATACTGTTGGCATCACAATGAAGCACTGGAGCCTGACACCATGACCGCCGCCTGCCTGATGAGCACTTATCAACCCTTGGCCCTGAGCTTTACCCGCGGCCTGGGCACGCGCCTATGGGACCAACAGGGCCGCGAATACCTGGACGCGGTGGCGGGCGTGGCCGTGACCAACGTCGGGCATTCCCATCCAAAATTGGTGACAGCCATCAGCGAACAGGCGGGTTTGCTGCTGCACACTTCCAACCTCTACAGCATCGACTGGCAGCAACAGCTGGCCCAGCGCCTGACCCGACTGTCCGGCTTGGACCGCGCGTTCTTCAACAACTCGGGGGCCGAAGCCAACGAGACGGCGTTGAAGCTGGCGCGTTTGCATGGCTGGAAAAAAGGCATCGAAGAGCCTCTGGTGGTAGTCATGGAAAACGCTTTCCACGGCCGTACCCTTGGCACCATGGCCGCCAGCGATGGGCCATCGGTACGCCTGGGCTTCCAGCGTTTGCCAGGGGATTTTCTCAAGGTGGCTTTTGGGGACCTGGCGGCGATAGAAGCCATCACCCAAACGTTCGGCACGCGTATCGCGGCGGTACTGTTGGAACCCATCCAAGGTGAAAGTGGCGTGCTGCCTGCACCGCCGGGTTACCTGCAAGCCCTGCGCGATCACTGTACGCGCCACGGTTGGCTGCTGATGCTCGACGAAATCCAGACCGGCATTGGCCGCACGGGGCGTTGGTTTGCCTTCCAGCATGAAGGTATCGTGCCGGATGTGATGACCCTGGCCAAAGGCCTCGGCAATGGCGTGCCGATTGGTGCCTGCCTGGCGCGCACGGCGGTGGCGCAACTGTTCACGCCCGGCAGCCACGGCAGCACATTTGGTGGCAACCCGCTGGCCTGCCGCGTGGGCTGCACCGTGCTGGAGATTATTGAGGAGCAAGGCTTGCTGCAGAACGCCGCGCAACAGGGCGAACGTTTGCTGGCGCGGCTGCGCGTGGAATTGAGCGAGCATCCGCAAGTGTTGGCGATTCGCGGGCAGGGCCTGATGATCGGTATCGAACTGGCCAGCCCTTACCGCGACCTGGCCCAGCGTGCAGCCCAGGAGCATGGCCTGTTGATCAACGTGACGCGGGGCAAGGTCATCCGTTTGCTGCCGCCGCTGACGCTGGAGGCGAAAGAGGTCGAGATGATCGTGCGAGCCATCACCCGCCTACTGAATTGATCACAGGGCGAGTGTGGGCCCATTGAGCCATTCCTGGTTCAGGGTCTCGGTGTCTCCGAGGTATTCCAACAACCACGCCATCGCCGGCGACAGTTTGTTCGGCGCCCAGGCCACGCACGACGGGCTGGCCGGAAACGGCCGGGTCAGTTGCAGCGCCACCAACTCGCCGCGCTCGATCCATGGCGATACCTGATGCGCCGGCGCCATGCCGATACACAGGCCGTCGCGCAGGCAGTCAATTGCCGACGGCCAATTCGGCACCACCAGCCGCCGCTGATTATCCAGGGTCCAGGTGTCGCGCTTGGGCAGATTGCGCGAGGTATCGGTCATGCACAGCGAGGCGAAGGGCCGCAGTTGATCGTCACTGAGCAGGCCTTCTACCGCCGCCAGCGGATGCTGTGCACTGACCACGCACAGCCAATTCAACAGCCCCATGTCGCGAAAAGTGAAATGGCTGGCCACGGGCACCGCACTGGTGGCGCCGATCACGATGTCGGTGCGTTCGTCCGCCAGGGCATCCCACACGCCGTTGTACACCTCGTATTCCAGCAGCAGTTCCACCTCGGGAAATTGGCGATAGAAATCCAGCACCAATTGCCGACAACGCTGGGGTTTGACGATGGAATCCACCGCGACTTTCAACTGGCCGCTCCAACCGTTGGCCACCTGCTGGCACATGCGCCGGGTGCCGAGCATTTTTTTCATGACCCCACGGGTTTCGTCGACGAACAGTCGGCCGGCCGCAGTCAGCTCGACATCACGGTGGCGCCGCACAAACAACGGCACGGCCAACCACTCCTCTATCTGACGCACCGTATAGCTGATGGCCGACGGCACGCGGTTCAATTCCTGCGCCGCAGCGCTGAAGCTGCCATGCCGGGCCACCGCATCGACTACATCCAGGGAGTATTCGGACCACATGAAGGCTGCCTTCAAAATTATTGATAAGAGTATCCAATTATTATCGCTTCACACAGGAACTGTCAGCTTCATAATAGGCGCCAGTCAGCAAATAGTTTGATGGCAGGATCAACAAGGTTTCGATGAAAAATTCTTTTGGTTTCACTTGGTATCTGGCGGGGCTGAGCATGCTCGGTTACCTCGCCATGGACATGTACTTGCCGGCGTTCGGCGCCATGGGCGCGCAGTTGCAGATTGGCGCGGGGGCGGTGGGCGCCAGCTTGAGTATTTTCCTTGGCGGTTTCGCGCTGGGGCAGTTGGTATGGGGGCCGTTGTCCGACCGCCTGGGGCGCAAGCCGATCCTGCTCGCGGGCTTGAGCCTGTTTGTGCTGGGTTGCGCGGGTATGTTCTGGGTCGAGACGGCGGCGCAGTTGCTGGCGCTGCGCTTTATCCAGGCGATTGGCGTGTGTTCCGCCGCCGTGAGCTGGCAGGCGCTGGTGATTGACCGTTATCCGGCCGACAAGGCTCATCGCGTGTTCGCCAGCATCATGCCGTTGATGTCTCTGTCGCCGGCCCTGGCGCCGTTGCTGGGGGCGATGGTGTTGAACCATTTGGGTTGGCAGGCGATCTTCGGGGTATTGCTCGGTGTGTCGCTGCTGCTGTTATTGCCGACATTGTTCCTGCGCACTGTGCCGAAACGTCGGACGCAAGAAAGCGAACCCGTGCGCCTCGGTTATGGCCAGTTGCTCGGTTCCCGCGTGTTTACCGGCAACGTAATGATCTTCGCTGCCTGCTCTGCCAGCTTCTTCGCCTGGCTGACGGCTTCCCCCTTCATCCTTGGCGACATGGGCTACAGCCCGAACGATATTGGCCTGAGCTACGTGTTGCCCACGTTGGCGTTTCTGGTCGGCGGTTATAGCTGCCGCAGCGCCTTGCAGCGTTTCCAGGGCAAGACGCTGTTGCCCTGGTTGCTGGTGGCGTATTGCATCAGCATGTTGGCGTTGTACCTGGTGGCGACGTTGAGCGTGCCGACTCTCACCACGTTGTTGATTCCGTTCTGCCTGATGGCGTTGGTCAACGGTGCCAGTTACCCCATCGTGGTGGCGAATGCACTGATGCCATTTGCCGAAAACTCCGGCAAGGCGGCCGCCCTGCAAAACACCCTGCAACTGGGGCTGTGCTTTCTCAGCAGCTTGCTGGTGTCCTCGCTGATCGATCAGCCGCTGTTGATTACCGTCATCGTGATGTTGGCGACCGCGCCGTTGGCGGTGTTGGGTTATTGGCGGGCGCGGCCGAAGGCTGACAATGGCGAACTGGCGAACGTTTGACCTGAAAATTCGATGAAAAAATGTGGGAGCGGGCTTGCTCGCGAATGCGGTAGATCAGTCAATGCTGTTCCAACTGATACACCGCATTCGCGAGCAAGCCCACACATTTTGATCCGGTTTCTTCAGTTGCCTGGCGGTAGGCTAAAAGGTGATTTCCATATTCACCGTCGGCGTTGAAGTACGACTGCCCCGGCCGCCGTCCACACCAAATTTGTTGTGCCAATACTCATAACCCACGCCGAGATACAGGTTCGGCTTCACGCTTTTACCCGGGCGCACCGCCACCATCAACGCGCTGCGCATCAGCGCTTCCGGCGCGGTGTCGCGGCCGTGGTAGTCCTCGCCTTTCTCGCCGACGTAGTTGATGAAACCCTGGAATTTCGCCGCATGGTTGGCGATTTCGAACGGGCGCATCCAGGTCAGATTGAGCATGTAGGTGTCGTCGAAGGTGTGGTTCGACTCCCGCGCGCCAGGGATGCCGGTATGGTTCTTTTCCTTGTAGTACAAAAGGCTCAGGTCCAGCACACCGACGGTGTTGAACTTCAAGGTCGGGCCAATCACCACCGCACGTTTTTTCGCCGAGGCGAAGTTGTTGTTGCGGTTGGCATCGAAGCCCAGGGTCAGCGCGTAATCCTTGATCAGGCCGGTGCCCAGCGGCACATCAAATACCCGTGAGGCATACAGTTGGTGGCGGTACACCGCATACACCTCGCTGCCGCCATGGTCAGTACCCTTGCGTGGGTCGCTGCTGTCGGAGAGGAACACATCCAGGTTCAGAAAGTTGCTGCCGTACGCGTAGCCGCTGGCGTGGGTGAAGCTGTAGATGCGCTTGCTGAATTCGTCGGGGTTGTTCGGATTGGTGAACTGTTGGCCGTAGCGGAATCCTACGCTGTTGTTCATCCATTCCACCGCGACAGCCTCCCCGCCGCCGAGGAGTGCGAGTAATACGGTTGCGCCGTGCAGTGCCTTTTTCATTGTTTTAGTTCCTTTGGCGTTTGGCTCATGGCGGCCTTGCAGGGGCCGCCGGGCGCAGTATCGACACAAGGCTGGCGCGCACCAAAGAACAGAATCTCGCCTGGGCCGATGCCGAAACGGCAGCAGCCGGGTTGCCCGAGAAGTCAGGAAATACGTGGCGCTGCGCCGGTTTCGTCGCGTTCGCGCAGGGCGATTTCTTCGCCCAACAAATGCGCCAGCGCCTGCACGGCCACCGGCAGGTCGCGGTCCTTGCGTGCATACACGCCCAAATCGCTGAAGATGCCACCCTGGTCACTCAACGGGATATGCAGCAGTTCGCCGCGCGCCAGGTCGGCCTCGATGCCGATACGGGTCTGGAAGGCGATGCCCAATTGCTGGCGTGCCAGTTGCCGGGCCAGTTCCATCGAGTTGCTGTGCAGCAGGGCTTTGCCTGGTGCCGCGCGTTTGTGCAGCGGCGCGATCAGGTGGTGCACCGACAGCTCGCTCTTGGCCTGGATCACTCCGTGTTCGCAACACTGCCCGTAGCTGACGCAGCTTTCACCCGCCAACGCGTGCGCCGGTGCCATGAGTGCACCCAAGCGGAAATGGCCGACACACAGCTGGGTGATTTCGCCACTGCGGGGTAGGGCAAATGCCAGCCCCAGATCCGCCTGGCCGTTGATCACCGCGCTGGGGATCGACTGCGAACCCTGCACCGTGACGCCAATCGTGACCTTCGGATAGCGCTCGCGCATGCGCTTGAGTGCGGTGGGCAGCAGTTCGACGGCGGCACCTTCCACCGTGGCGATCTCCACGTGGCCGGTCTGCACACCATGCAAGCCATCCAGTTCGCCGCGCACCCGTTCCACATCCTGCAGCAGCAAGCTGATGTGGCGCGTCAGGATCTCGCCCGCCGCCGTCACGCGCAGGCCGCCGGGCAAACGCTCGAACAACGTTGCGCCCATCTCGTCCTCCAGCTTGAGGATCTGCCGGTTCACCGCCGACGACGCCACGTTCAGGCGCCGCGCGGCTTCGCGGATCGAGTGACAGCGTCGCACCATGTCGAAGTAGTAGATGGCCGGGGCGTGGATGCGCAGTTTGCGGTTGAGCATTTTTTTTCAGGTCCTTTTGCGCAGGTGTTCGAGCCAAGGGGCAGGGCGGCTGAATGGATTTTTGTAACGGCGATTACCAGCTTGTTGTGAAATTGATTGTATACAACTCTATGGACATCCTCTGTTTCCTTTGCATACAGTGATTGCACAACAAAAACAGAGATCCCCTCACCATGACTATCCCGAAGGCTTCACCGCAGCGGCCTGAAGATGAAAATCTCGGCGTCGCCGCCAACATGGCTTACGGCCTGCAGCATGTCCTCACCATGTACGGCGGCATCGTTGCCGTGCCGTTGATCGTCGGCCAGGCGGCCGGGCTGTCGCCGGCGGACATCGGCTTGTTGATCGCCGCGTCGCTGTTTGCCGGTGGCCTGGCCACGCTGTTGCAAACCCTGGGTTTACCGTTCTTTGGTTGTCAGTTGCCGCTGGTGCAGGGCGTGTCGTTTGCCGGTGTGGCAACCATGGTGGCAATCGTTGGCAGCGACGGCGCCGGCGGGGTGCCAGCGATTCTCGGGGCAGTGATGGCCGCGTCGTTCATCGGGTTGCTGATTACCCCGGTGTTTTCGCGAATTACCAAGTTCTTCCCGCCGTTGGTGACCGGCATCGTCATCACCACCATCGGCCTGACGCTGATGCCCGTTGCGGCGCGCTGGGCCATGGGCGGCAATAGCCGTGCGGCGGACTTTGGCAGCATGTCGAATATCGGCCTGGCGGCACTGACCCTGGTGCTGGTGCTGTTGTTGAGCAAGATCGGCAGCGCGACCATTTCCCGTCTGTCGATCCTGCTGGCGATGGTGATCGGCACCGTGATCGCGGTGTTCCTGGGCATGGCCGACTTCTCCGGCGTGACCCAGGGGCCGATGTTCGGTTTTCCTACGCCATTCCATTTCGGCATGCCAACCTTCCATGTGGCCGCGATCATTTCCATGTGCATCGTGGTGATGGTGACGCTGGTGGAGACCTCGGCGGACATCCTTGCGGTCGGCGAGATCATCGACACCAAGGTCGACTCCAAGCGCCTGGGCAACGGCTTGCGCGCCGACATGCTGTCGAGCATGTTTGCGCCGATCTTTGGCTCGTTCACCCAGAGCGCCTTTGCGCAGAACGTCGGCCTGGTGGCGGTTACCGGGGTCAAGAGCCGCTTTGTGGTGGCCACGGGCGGGTTGTTCCTGGTGATCCTCGGCCTGCTGCCGTTCATGGGCCGAGTGATTGCGGCGGTGCCCACTTCAGTACTCGGCGGGGCCGGGATTGTGCTGTTCGGCACCGTGGCGGCGAGCGGGATCCGCACGCTGTCGAAGGTTGACTACCGCAACAACATGAACCTGATCATCGTCGCCACTTCCATCGGTTTCGGCATGATCCCGATTGCCGCGCCGAGCTTCTACGATCATTTCCCGAGTTGGTTCGCGACCATCTTCCATTCGGGGATCAGCTCGTCGGCGATCATGGCGATCCTGTTGAACCTGGCGTTCAACCACTTCACGGCGGGTAATTCGGATCAGCAATCGGTGTTCGTGGCGGGGACGGAACGCAGCTTGTGCTTCCAAGATGTGGCGGCGTTGCGTGATGGGGATTACTTCCGGGGCGGGAAATTGTTTGATGCCGAAGGCAAGGAAATCCCGTTGGTGGCGCAGGTGCAGAAGCGCACGGCCATGCCCGAGGCTACCGAGGTATAAAAATGTGTGCGGGCAAGCCCGCACACACATGTGGAATTCAGCCCGTCTTCAGCGCTTGGTGTTTTACAGAGCAGGCGTCATCCAAAAACTTCACCACAGTCCCCATGCACGCTTGGCGTTCTTCCACATGGGGCATGTGGCTGGAGTCTTCAAACAGTGCCCAGCGCACGTCCGCGATCTCATCCAGGAACGGCTTGACCACCAATGGCGTGGCCTCGTCGTGCCGGCCGGAGATCACCAGGGTTGGCACCTGGATCGCCGACAACCGGCCAATCGACTTCCAGTCCTTCAAGCTGCCGATCACGTGGAATTCGGTCGGGCCGCTCATGGCGTGGTACACCGTGGGGTCTGAGTCGACTTGGGCAAAGGTGCGCGCCACTTCTTCCGGCCACGGGTTGACCCGGCACACGTGCTGGTCATAGAAAATCCGCGAGGCGGCGAGGTATTCCGGGTCTTGGTAGGTGCCGGCGGCTTCGTGCTTGAGCAAGGTTTCGTGCACGCCTTCGGGCAACAGCTTGCGCAGGCGGTTGGCTTCGCTGACCCAGGTGCGCATGCACGTCGGCGAGTTGGCTGGGATAAACGCGCGCAGGCCTTTGGGTTGGCGGATCGCATGTTCACTGCCGAGCATTCCGCCCCAGGACTGGCCGAGGATTGCGTAGTTGTCGCTGATGTTCAGGTGGTCGAGCAGGTTGTCGAGTTCGTCGAGGAACAACTCGACGGTCCAGAACGACGGGTCTTTATCCGGCAAGTGGGTGGAGCGGCCGTTGCCGAGTTGATCGTAGTGGATCACGGCATGGCCGCTGGCCGCGACATCCTTGAAGGCGTCTACGTAGTCGTGGGTGCAACCGGGGCCGCCGTGGATGATCACCAGCGGCGTGCGGCCGGTGGTCAGGTCGCCGGTAACACGGTACCAAGTCTGGTAGGCGCCAAACGCCGCATACCCTTCGCGGATTTTTTCGATGAATTCCATTTCGTACCCTGCTCGTGAAAAAAAGGATCAGGGACACGATAGTCGGCACGCCAAATTTAGGTAACTAGCAAAACAGCTAGGTTTTACTCTCTGGTCAATCTTCCAGGAGCCGGTAATGGGTGGCACGGACCACCGCTTGCACGCGGTTCTTGGCCCCCAGTTTATGCATCGCCGAGGCCAGGTGCAGGGTCACAACGGCCAGCGAACGGCTCAGTTGCGTGGCAATTTCGGCCGCAGTGAGGCCGTCGGCCGCCCATTTCAGGCACTCGCGTTCGCGTTTGGTCAGGTGAATATGCGGGTAGGTGCGTAGCTCTTTGCTGAACAGCGGGTAGGCCGCTTCCTGCAAGGCGTGGGTAATCAGGCTGAAATCCGCGAGGGTCTGCTGTGCATCCTCCAGTACGCTGCGCGCCTTGCCGATGCGCAAGCCCGTCAACGAGGCGAAACCGCCGCGGGGCAGGTGGATCGGCACGCTGACGCCGCAGGTCAGTTGGCGTTCGTGCAGGTAGGACGAAACGGGAGCATGGCAGGGGTCGATGATCTTTTGCAGGGCCGTCTGGGCTTTTGCCTCGTAGGACCAGACAAACGGCGATACCGTGCTCAAGGCCAGGTGTTGCACCGGGTCGATCTGGTAGAAGCCTTCGCTGCACCACAAGGCGTGCCAGTCTGGTGGGGTGTTGCGCAGCTCCAGCACCGAGGGGGTGATCAAGGCGCCGTCGTGATCGATGGGCACCGGGGTGTAGTCGTACACCAGCGCATCGAAACCCAACTGTTGGGCGAGGATAAAGGTGTTGTCCATCTGTTCGTCCAGGCTCCTGCCCGGCATCAGACGATTATTGAAGGCAGTAAGCTTGGCCAGCATCCGTTCTGCTCCCGAATTCATTTGAATCTCGACTTGCGGCAAGTAGAATGCCACGCCCCGGCGAAGGACTGCCAGGCCAAACCTATAAGAAATACTAGGTTATGGACACACGGCAACCTCGGTAGTGTTGGCCTGATCAACGGCCGCTGCCAGCCAGGCTGATACCACACAAGGAATGTATGCATGTGGCGTGAAATTGCCCCCGACCAGCAATACAACGTGAGAGTCGACGGCCACAACCTCGTGGTCTACAGCTTCGGCGACGGCGATGAGGTGCTCTTGTGTCTCAACGGTGGCCCGGGCCTGCCGTGTGACTATTTGCGCGACGCCCATGGCTGGCTCAAGGAGCATAACCTGCGAGTGGTTGCATTCGACCAGCTTGGCACGGGCGCATCAGCCAGACCCACCGATGTTTCCCTGTGGGAAATCGGCCGTTATGTCGAAGAAGTCGAAACCGTCCGCCAAACCCTGAACCTGGGGCGTGTGCATTTGCTCGGGCACTCCTGGGGCGGTTGGCTCGGCATCGAATACGCCATTCATTACCCCGATGCGCTGAAAAGCCTGATCCTCGAAAACACCGTCGGCGACATTCCGCACTTGTCCCAGGAACTTGAACGCCTGCGCGGTGCCCTTGGTAGCGAAACCGTGGCAATGATGCAGCGCCATGAAGCCATGGGCACCCTCGATCATCCGCAGTATCAGGCCGCAATCACCCTGCTCAACTACCGTCACGTGTGCCGCCTGGACGAGTGGCCGGAGCCGGTCAAGCGCTCCCTCGGCGACTGGAACATGGGCCCGTACGAAACCATGCAAGGCCCCAACGAATTCCTCTACGTCGGCAACCTCAAGGACTGGAACCGCATCGCCGAAATGGCCGAGTTCAAGATGCCGACACTGATCACCACCGGCCAACACGACGAACTCACCCCGGCCTGCGCCATGCGCATGAAGATGGCGGTCAAGCACGCCGAACTGCACGTATTCCCCAACAGCAGCCATATGCCGTTTTACGAAGAGCCCCAGGCGTACTTCCCGGTGCTGCTCGACTTCCTCGCGCGTCACCGAGGCTGACGCATGAACCTGGCGCGCTACCGTTTTGTGCTGTCCCGGCCACTGCAATTGCTGCCGGTGCTGTTTGGCATCAGCCTGATCACCTTCATCCTGGTGCGCTCGATCCCCGGCGACCCGGCGCGCGCCTTGCTCGGCTCGCGCAGCACGCCGGATGCGTTGCTGAAGATCCGCGCCCAGTACGGCCTCGACCAGCCGCTGTGGCTGCAATATTTCTACTTCCTGAAGAACCTGCTCAAGGGCGATCTCGGCCAGTCGCTGTTGTACAAGGTTGACGCCTTGAAACTGATCGTCACCCGCATCGAGCCGACCCTGGTGCTGGTGCTTGGCAGCGTACTGCTGGCGTTGCTGATCGCGGTGCCGCTGGCCACCCTGGCGGCGCGCAATAAAGGCGGTTGGGTGGACAACCTGATCCGGGTGTTCACCACGGTCGGCCTGGGCATGCCGGCGTTCTGGCTGGGCTTGATGCTGATTCTGTTGTTGAGCGTGCAGTGGGGTTTGTTCCCGGTATCCGGCTACGGCCGCACCTTTCTCGACAAGGCGCACCATATGGTCTTGCCGTGCCTGACCATTGCCCTGGCGCTGTCGGCGGTGCTGGTGCGCAACCTGCGTGCGAGCATGCTGATGGAGTTGCAGGCCGACCACGTCACCGCCGCTCGGGCACGGGGTCTGTCAGAAGCCGCGGTATTTCGCCGGCATGTACTGCCCAATTCCCTGGTGCCGGCGGTCAACCTGCTGGCGGTGAATATCGGTTGGCTGATCAGCGGCACGGTGGTGATCGAAAGCCTGTTCGCCATCCCCGGTATCGGCCAATTGCTGGTGCGCGGCATTTTCACCCGTGACTACATGGTGGTGCAGGGCGTGGCCATGGTGCTGGCGTGTGCGACGGTGCTGGTCAACTTTGTCGCCGACGTGGTGACGGTGGCCCTCGACCCACGGGTGAAGATGCAATGAGTAGCCGCCCGTTGATTGCACCCTGGCGCTTGCGCCTGCGCTTGGGTTTTCGCAATGGTCGGCTGACCGCTGCGTGGGGGTTGTTGATCCTGCTGTTGTGGTTTGTCCTGGCGTTGCTTGCGCCATGGATCGCGCCCTATGACCCGATTGCGCAGAACACCGATTTCAGCCTGTTGGGCCCCAGTTGGGCGCATCCTTTCGGCACCGATAACTACGGCCGCGACATTCTCTCCAGGGTGATCTGGGGCGCACGCATCGATCTGCAACTGGCGATTGTCGGGGTGATCTTCCCGTTCATGATCGGCACCTTTGTCGGCGCGGTGTCGGGCTATATCGGCGGGCGCTTCGACAGCTTCTGCATGCGCGTGATCGACGTGATCCTGGCGTTTCCGTTCCTGGTGCTGATGCTGGCGATCATGGCCATCCTCGGGCCGGGCCTGAAGAGTTTCTACATCGCCATGGCGCTTGTGGGCTGGGTGTCGTATGCGCGCCTGATCCGCTCGCAGATTCTGGTGCTCAAGGAAAGCGATTTTGCCCTGGCCGCCAAGAGCCTGGGCTTTGGTCATGGGCGCATTCTGTTCCGGCATCTGCTACCGAATGCGATGTTTGGCTCGATTGTGTTTTCCATGTCGGACGCGGTACTGGTGCTGCTCAACGGTGCGGCCGTGAGCTACCTGGGGCTGGGTGTGCAACCGCCCACTGCCGAGTGGGGGACGATGGTCGCCGAAGGGCAGGCGTTCATCACCACCGCCTGGTGGATCTGTACGTTCCCCGGCCTGGCCATCGTCACCTTGGCCATGGGTTTCAGCCTGCTGGCCGATGGTGTCGCGCAAGTGTTGGGGGATCGTTCATGAGCCTGTTGCAGGTGCAGGACCTGAGTGTGATTGCCAACAATGCCGGGCGCGATGTGACTCTGGTGGATCGCGTGTCGTTTGAGCTGGCCGAAGGCGAAATCCTCGGCCTGGTGGGCGAGAGCGGTTCGGGCAAGACCATGGCCTGTCGCGGCCTGATGCGCCTGTTGCCGTCGCCGAACCTGCGCGTGCAGGGCGGCGCCGTCCGGCTTGCCGGACAGGACTTGTTGCCGTTGGACGATGCCGGCATGCGGGCTGTGCGCGGTGGGCAACTGGGCATGATCTTCCAGAACCCGAGCAGCCACCTCGACCCGCTGATGCGCATCGGCGAACAGATCGCCGAGGGCATTCGCCTGCATCAGGGTGCCTCGAAAAAAGACGCACGCCTGCAAGCCATCGAGGTGCTGCGCCAAGTCGGCATTCCCGATCCCCAGGCGCGGGTCGACAACTACCCCCACGAGTTTTCCGGTGGCATGCGCCAACGCGCGATGATCGCCGTGGCCCTGGGCTGCAACCCGAAAGTGCTGATCGCCGACGAGCCGACCACTGCGCTCGATGTGACCGTGCAGGCGCAGATCCTGCGGCTGCTGCTGGACCTGCGCGACCGTCGCGGCCTGTCGCTCATCATGATCACCCACGACCTCGGCGTGGTGGCGCAGACCTGCGATTCCATCGCGGTGATGTACGCCGGGCGCCTGTGTGAACACGGCAGCAAGTACGAACTGCTGGCCCATCCGCAACACCCGTACACGGCGGGCCTGATTGATTGCCAACCGGCCCATAGCAGCGGTCACGCCTTGTTGCGCACCATCGCCGGGCAACCGCCGCTGCTCGATGCGTTGCCCGCCGGCTGCCGCTTCAGCCCGCGCTGCCCGCAGGTCGGCGCCTTGTGCACGCAAGTGCTGCCGGAAGGTGCGCGAGTCGCCTGTCATTACCCACTGGGGGTGCCGGCATGAGTCTGTTGCAGATCAAGGACCTGGAAGTGAAATTCGCCGCGTCCGGCACCGGCTTGTTCGGCTTGAACAAGCAGTGGGTGAGGGCGGTGAACGGGGTTTCGCTGAGCCTGGCGGCGGGACAAACCCTGGGCTTGGTCGGCGAGTCCGGCAGCGGCAAGAGCACCTTGGGCCGAGCGATCTTGCACCTCAATCCGATCAGCGCCGGGCAGGTGCTGTTCGATGGCGTCGACATGGCCCATGGCAGCCCCATCGACATCGCACGCCTGCGCCATGAAACCGCGATGATTTTCCAGGACCCCTACGCCGCGCTGAATCCGCGCCACACCGTCGGTGAAACCATCGCCGAAGTGCTGCGGGTACAGCGCAAGGTCGCGCCAGGGCAGATCCCGGCCCGGGTCGATGAACTGCTCGAACTGGTGGGCCTGCGCCCCGAACTGGCCAGCCGCAAGCCCGGCGCCCTCAGCGGCGGCCAGTGCCAGCGCGTCGGCATCGCTCGGGCGCTGGCGGTGGAGCCGCGCTTGATCATTGCCGATGAGTGTGTGGCGGCGCTGGATGTGTCGATCCAGGGCCAGATCATCAACCTGCTGCTGGAACTGCAACAGCGCATGAACCTGGCGATCCTGTTTATCGCCCATGACCTGGCCATCGTGCGCCGCCTGTGCGATCGGGTGGCGGTGATGTACCTGGGCAAGATCGTCGAGGAAGGGCCGGTGGAGGCGGTCTTCACCACGCCGCGCCATCCGTACACGGCTGCGCTGATCCAGGCGATTCCCGAGATCGATCCGCACAAGCCTTTGCCTACTGAACCCTTGCCTGGTGAGCCACCGAGCCCACTGAATTTGCCTACTGGTTGCGCCTTTCACCCGCGTTGCCGGCATGCGCAAACGATGTGTGCCGCGGTGTTGCCGCCCACCCATTTCCTGCACGAGCATCGATACAGTTGCGTGCTTGAAGAACCCTTGCTTTAACCCTCTGCCATTCATTAACAAGGAGTTGTGATATGCAATCGCGCCACTTGAAGTCTCTCGCCGCCGCAACATTGACCCTATGGTCCCTGACTACCGGGTTGGCGCAAGCCGCTGGGGTACTGACCATCGGCTGTCGTGAAGACAGCACCACGTTCGACCCGATCAAAAGCGCGCAAAACCGCGATACCTGGGTGTTCGCCAACGTTTACGACACCCTGGTGCGCGTGGATAACCTGGGCACCAAGATGGAGCCGGGGCTGGCAGAAAGTTGGGATATTTCCAAGGACGGCCTGACCTACACCTTCAAGCTGCGGGATGCGAAGTTCTCCGACGGTTCGCCGATCACCGCCGAGGATGCGGCGTTCAGCCTGTTGCGCATCCGCGACAACAAGGCTTCGCTGTGGGCTGACCCGTTCAACCTGATCAACACGGCCAAGGCGACGGATCCGAAAACCCTGGTGGTCACCCTCAAGACTCCGGCCGTAGCCTTCCTCTCGCAATTGGCGTCGCCGACGGTATCGATCTTGTCGGAAAAAGCCATGACCAAGATGGGCGAAGACGCCTACTCGGAAAACCCGGTGACTTCCGGCGCGTTCACCGTAGACGAGTGGCGCAAGGGCGATCGTGTGATCCTGAAGAAGAACCCGAACTTCTGGCAGGCCAAGAACGTGAGCCTGGATGGCGTGGAGTGGGTCTCGGTGACCGACGACAACACGCGCATGCGCATGGTGCAGAACAACGAGCTGGATACGGCGATCTTCGTGCCGTTCTCGCGGGTTGAAGAACTGAAGAAAGACAAGAACGTGGTGATCCACGCCGACCCGTCGACCCGTGAAGATCA
The DNA here is from genome assembly GCF_057835125.1 of Pseudomonas sp. GL_117. Lineage (NCBI taxonomy): Bacteria > Pseudomonadati > Pseudomonadota > Gammaproteobacteria > Pseudomonadales > Pseudomonadaceae > Pseudomonas > Pseudomonas sp. GL_117. The sequence continues at coordinate 1,850,434 of NZ_CM174418.1, forward strand.
TCTGTTGATCAACCACGAGCACGGCCTGCTGGCCAAGCCCGAAGTGCGTCAGGCACTGGACCTGGCCATCGACAAACAATCGCTGGTGAAGACCGCCACCTACGGTCAGGGCACTGTGGCGTATTCCTACATCCCCAAAGGCTCGCTGTACCACTACGCCAACAACCTGCAACGCCCGTACGACCCGGCCGAAGCCAAGAAACTGCTGGCGGCTGCCGGTGCCAAGGACTTGAAGCTCAACTATGTGGTCAACGCCGGCAACGAAGCCGACGAGCAGATCGCGGTGATCATCAAGGACCAACTGGCCAAGGTCGGCGTGACCGCCAACCTGCAAAAGGTCGACCCGACCCAGAGCTGGCAGATGCTGGTGGACGGTGAGTACGATATTTCGGTGATGTACTGGACCAACGACATCCTCGACCCGGACCAGAAGACCACCTTCGTGCTGGGCCACGACACCAACCAGAACTACATGACTCGCTACAAGAACGACAAGGTCAAGGACCTGGTGGCAGCCGCGCGGATCGAAGCGGACCCGGTCAAACGTGAGCAGATGTATGTGCAATTGCAGAAGTTGGCGAAGCAGGATGTGAACTGGATCGACTTGTACTACAGCCCGTATATCAATATCTCGCGCAGCAACATCAGCAACTTCCTGCAGAACCCGTTGGGCCGCTTCACCCTTGAAGAAGTGGTGAAAAACTAAAGAACACCGCAATACCCATGTGGGAGCGGGCTTGTGTGGGAGCGGGCTTGCTCGCGAAAGCGGAGTGTCAGCCAGCAAGTCTGGTCCTGATACACCGCTTTCGCGAGCAAGCCCGCTCCCACACAGACCCCTCCCACATTTAGTTTTATGGTGTGTCAGTTGTTACTGCGCGTCGAACGCCTGGCCGTTGATGCCAGCGCTGTCCGGCCCCATCAAGTACAGGTACACCGGCATGATCTCTTCTGGCGCAGGCCGTTCCATCGGATTTTCCCCTGGATAGGCCTGGGCGCGCATGCTGGTGCGTGTGCCACCTGGGTTGATGCTGTTAGAGCGTACCGCTGCCACATCCTCAAGCTCATCCGCCAGGGTCTGCATCAAACCCTCAGTGGCAAATTTCGACACACCATAAGCCCCCCAGTACGCCCGACCCTTGCGCCCGACGCTGCTGGAGGTGAACACCACCGACGCATCCTGGGACAGCTTGAGCAGCGGCAGCAGGGTGCTGGTGAGCATGAACATCGCGTTGACGTTCACGTGCATCACGCGCATGAAATTCTCGCCGGACAACTGCTCGATCGGCGTACGCGGGCCGATGATCGAGGCGTTGTGCAGCAGGCCGTCGAGGTGACCGAATTCCTTTTCGATCATCGCAGCCAGCTCATCGTATTGATGGGGCAGGGCGGTCTCCAGGTTGAACGGGATCACCACCGGCTGGGGGTGGCCGGCCGCTTCGATTTCGTCATACACCTGGGCCAGGTTGGCTTCGGTCTTACCCAGCAACAGCACGGTGGCGCCATGGGCGGCGTAGGTTTTCGCCGCCGCCGCGCCAATCCCGCGACCGGCGCCGGTCACCAGGATCACCCGGCCTTTGAGCAGTTCTGGACGTGCAGAGTAATCAAACATAAATAGCCTCGACAAAATTCACAGTGATACAGCGCTCAATGTGCAATCCAATTCCTGTGGGAGCTGGCTTGCCTGCGATAGCGGAGTATCAGTCACCAGAAGTGTCGGCTGGCAGGCTGCTATCGCAGGCAAGCCAGCTCCCACATGGAATCGGTGTTTTTGAGATTCTTGAGCAATCAGCAACTGCACAGTGCGCTATCGAGCACTTTGCGCAATTCCAGCGGGTGATCCACCACGACATCGGCGCCCCAGTTACGTGGGTTGTCGTCCGGATGGATATAACCGAATGTGACCGCCGCCGTACGGGTGCCGGCGTCGCGACCGGACTCGATGTCGCGCAGGTCATCGCCGACGAACAGCACGCTGGCTGGGTCCAGGTCGAGCATTTTGCACGCCAGGATCAGGGGCTCAGGGTCGGGCTTGCTGTTCTTCACGTGGTCCGGGCAGATCAACAGCGCCGAGCGCTCGGCCAGGCCCAACTGCTGCATGATCGGTTCGGCAAAGCGCAGCGGCTTGTTGGTGACCACGCCCCAGACCAGCTTGGACTTTTCGATGTCTGCCAGCAGTTCATCCATGCCGTCGAACAGTTTGCTGTGGATCGCACAGCCCTTGAGGTAACGCTCCAGGAATTCCAGGCGCAACTCTTCAAAACCTGGGGATTCGGGGTCCATCGAGAAGGTCACGGCCACCATCGCCCGCGCACCGCCGGAGATTTCATCGCGGATGTGCTGGTCGTTGATCGGCGCCAGGCCGCGGTCGGTGCGCATCGCCTGGCAGATGGCGATAAAGTCCGGCGCGGTGTCCAGCAGTGTACCGTCCATGTCGAAGAGAACTGCTCGCAACTTCACAGGCTTATTCCTCGCGCAGGGTCTGGATCATGTAGTTGACGTCAACGTCGCTGGCCAGCTTGTAGTGCTTGGTCAGCGGGTTGTAGGTCAGGCCGATGATGTCCTTGACGGTCAGCCCGGCCTGACGGCTCCACGCGCCCAGCTCGGACGGGCGGATGAATTTCTTGAAGTCATGGGTGCCGCGCGGCAGCAGCTTCATGATGTATTCGGCGCCGATGATCGCGAACAGGTAGGCCTTGGGGTTGCGGTTGATGGTGGAGAAGAACACCTGGCCGCCAGGCTTGACCATGCGGAAGCAGGCGCGGATCACCGAGGACGGGTCCGGCACGTGTTCGAGCATCTCAAGGCACGTGACCACATCGAACTGCTCGGGCATTTGCTCGGCGAGATCTTCGGCGGTGATCTGGCGGTATTCGACGTTCACGCCGGATTCCAGCTGGTGCAACTGAGCCACGGCCAGAGGCGCTTCGCCCATGTCGATGCCCATCACCGTGGCGCCGCGCTGGGCCATGGCTTCGCTGAGGATGCCACCGCCGCAACCAACGTCCAGCACCTTCTTGCCGGCCAGGTTGACACGTTCGTCAATCCAGTTGACCCGCAGCGGGTTGATGTCGTGCAGGGGTTTGAACTCGCTTTCGCGGTCCCACCAGCGGTGGGCCAGGGCTTCAAACTTGGCGATTTCGGCGTGGTCGACGTTGCTCATGGTGCATCCTCTAAATCTGATAAATCGGTTTGTCGGTCTTGAACGTACCGCTTCAAGGCCGGCGTTATTCGCTATGCCCGCCGATGCGTTGGCCCCAGGCGATGGCCGTGGCGGTCAACTGTCGTTCATCCATGCGGGTCAATTGCCGGTCGTCGAGCAACTGCTTGCCGGCGACCCAGAGATGTTTCACGCAATCGCGTCCGGTGGCATATATAAGTTGTGAGACCGGATCGTAGATCGGTTGTTGCGCTAGCCCCGACAGATCGAAGGCGACCATATCCGCCGCCTTGCCGACTTCCAGCGAGCCAATTTCGCTTTCCAGGCCCATGGCGCGCGCACCATTGAGTGTGGCCATGCGCAAGGCGCGGTGGGCATCCAGGGCGGTGGCCGAACCGGCGACGGCCTTGGCCAGCATCGCGGCGGTGCGGGTTTCGCCCAGCAGGTCGAGGTCATTGTTGCTGGCGGCGCCATCGGTGCCGATCGCCACATTCACCCCAGCCTGCCACAGACGCTCCACCGGGCAGAAGCCGCTGGCCAGTTTCAGGTTGGATTCCGGGCAATGGATGACGCTGGTGTTGCTTTCTACCAGCAAAGCCAGGTCGGCCTCGCTGATTTGGGTCATATGAACGGCCTGGAAGCGCGGGCCCAACAGCCCGAGGCGGGCCAGGCGTGCCAGTGGGCGCTCGCCGGTCTGCTCGACAGCTTGCTGCACTTCGAAGGCGGTTTCGTGAACGTGCATGTGGATTGAAGCATCCAGCTCTTCGGCCATGACCCGGATCTTTTCCAGGTTTTCATCGCTCACGGTGTACGGTGCGTGGGGGCCGAAGACGATGTTGACGCGGGGGTGATGCTTGAGGTCGCCGAACAGCTCGACGCCCTGGCGAATCGCCTCGTCGGCGCTGCTGGCGCCGGGAATCGGGAAGTCGAGGATCGGAATTGCAATCTGCGCGCGCATGCCGCTGTTGTGCACGCAGTCGCTGGCCACCTTGGGGTAGAAGTACATGTCGCTGAAGCAGGTAATGCCGCTCTTGAGCTGCTCGGCGATGGCCAGGTCGGTGCCGTCGCGCACGAACGCTTCGTCGACCCACTTGGCTTCGGCCGGCCAGATGTGTTTTTCCAGCCAGGTCATCAGCGGCAGGTCGTCGGCCAGGCCGCGAAACAGGCTCATTGCCGCGTGCCCGTGGGCGTTGATCAGGCCAGGGCTGAGCAGCATGCCCGGCAACTCACGGACTTCGGTGGCCGCCAGTTTCAGCGCCGTCGCCCGTGGGCCGATAAACGCGATGCGCCCGTCGCGGATGCCCAGGGCGTGGTCCTTGAGCACCACGCCGGCAGGTTCGACAGGCACCAGCCAGGTCGGCAGCAACACCAAGTCGAGCGGGGCGGCAGTGGAGGTCATCGCGGGCTTCTTCCCAGGCAGCTATAAAAGAAGGCCGAAGTATACCCGAGCGTCCTGGCTGGCGGATCGCTATAATCGGCGGCTTTTGTTCATGAGTGCGGAGTAAGGGATGCGCGATCGACTGTTGGCTGCGGAGAAAGTGAAGGCCATCGATTGGCGTGATGGCGCGCTGTACCTGCTCGATCAGCGTGCCTTGCCGTCCCGGGAAAGCTGGGTCGCGTGCTCCACGGTTGAAGCCGTGGCCGCCGCGATTCGTACGATGGTGGTGCGGGGCGCGCCAGCCATTGGTATCAGTGCCGCCTATGGCCTAGTGCTCGCCGCCCGTGAGCGGATTGCCGAGGGGGGTGACTGGCAGGCCGCCTGGGAAGAAGACTACGCACTTTTAGCCGACGCCCGCCCCACCGCGTCGAACCTGTTCTGGGCGTTGAAGCGCATGCGTGACCGCCTCGATCGCGTCAAAACGCACGCCGATCCGCTGGCGATGCTGGAGGCCGAAGCGATTGCGATCCATGAAAGTGATCGCGAGGCCAACCTGACCATGGCCCAGCTCGGCGTCGAGTTGATCCGCAAGCACCAGGGCAATGCCCAGGCGATCCTCACCCATGGCAATGCTGGCGCACTGGCCACCGGCGGCGTCGGCACGGCGCTTGGGGTTATTCGTGCGGCCTTTTTGGAGGGCATGGTCGAGCAGGTTTATGCCAATGAAACCCGGCCCTGGCTGCAAGGTTCGCGGCTGACCGCCTGGGAGCTGGCGGGCGAGGGTATCCCGGTGATGGTGAACGCCGACTCGGCCGGTGCGCATATCCTCAAGACCAAAGGCGTGACCTGGGTCATCGTCGGCGCCGACTGCATTGCCGCCAACGGTGATGTGATCAGCAAGATCGGCACTTACCAGTTGGCTGTATGCGCGATGCACCACGGCGTGCGTTTCATGGTCGTGGCGCCGAGTTCTACCCTGGACCTGATGATGGCCACTGGCGATGATGTTGCCCTGGAAGAGCGCGATGCCGGTGAGTTGCTCGAAGTCGCCGGCCAGCGCTTCGCGGCGGATGTGGCGGCCTTCAATCCGGTGTTCGACGTGACCCCGGCCGACCTGATCGACGTGATCGTGACCGAAAAAGGCGTGGTCGAACGGCCGGACGCTGCCAAGCTGGCCAAGTTGATGTGTCGTAAGCGCCTGCATTAAGCCAATTTGCCCCCGGAAACGGGCTTGGATCCAGCTCTGAGCCCCTCTCGTCGCCCTCAAGCCTGTCATCCGTCAACTTACTATGCTCCATGCGCATCAGGGGGATAGGTGCGTGGCGGCGATTGTGATAACATCCGGCGGTTTCCAAGGCCGCCCCGAGGGGTGGCCTATAACGTGCAGATCCGTGTCATAACTCGTTGATTTGTCGTAAGTCGTTGTCAGGCACCGTGCCGGCAGCGGCGAGCTTCGTTCGTCCCATATGGATGTGACGAGGTTTCACCCGAAAAAGGAATCAGGCTTCTCATGGGCGAACTGGCCAAAGAAATCCTCCCGGTCAATATCGAAGACGAGCTGAAACAGTCCTACCTCGACTACGCGATGAGCGTAATTGTCGGTCGGGCACTGCCTGATGCGCGCGATGGCTTGAAGCCCGTGCACCGGCGTGTGCTGTTCGCGATGAGCGAGCTGGGTAACGACTGGAACAAGCCGTACAAGAAATCTGCCCGTGTTGTCGGTGACGTGATCGGTAAGTATCACCCTCACGGCGACACTGCGGTGTACGACACCATCGTTCGGATGGCCCAGCCGTTTTCCCTGCGTTACCTGCTGGTAGACGGTCAGGGCAACTTCGGTTCGGTCGACGGCGACAACGCTGCGGCCATGCGATACACCGAAGTGCGCATGACCAAGCTGGCGCACGAGCTGCTGGCCGACCTGCATAAAGAAACCGTGGACTGGGTGCCGAACTACGACGGCACCGAAATGATCCCGGCTGTCATGCCCACCAGGATTCCCAACCTGCTGGTCAACGGTTCCAGTGGTATCGCCGTGGGCATGGCGACCAACATCCCGCCGCACAACCTCGGTGAAGTCATCGACGGTTGCCTGGCCCTCATCGACAACCCCGAGCTGACTGTCGACGAGCTGATGCAATACATCCCCGGTCCGGACTTCCCGACTGCCGCGATCATCAATGGTCGCGCCGGCATCATCGAAGCCTACCGCACTGGCCGCGGCCGCATTTACATGCGCGCCCGCTCGATGATCGAAGACATCGACAAGGTCGGTGGTCGCCAGCAGATCGTCATCACCGAACTGCCGTACCAGCTGAACAAGGCGCGTCTGATCGAGAAGATCGCCGAGCTGGTCAAAGAGAAGAAGCTCGAAGGCATCACCGAGCTGCGCGACGAGTCCGACAAAGACGGTATGCGCGTGGTGATCGAGCTGCGTCGTGGCGAAGTGCCTGAGGTGATCCTCAACAACCTCTACGCCCAGACCCAGCTGCAAAGCGTGTTCGGCATCAACGTGGTTGCACTGATCGATGGCCGCCCGCGCATCCTGAACCTCAAGGATCTGCTGGAAGCCTTCGTCCGTCACCGTCGTGAAGTGGTGACCCGCCGTACCGTATTCGAACTGCGCAAGGCCCGCGAACGCGGCCACATCCTGGAAGGCCAGGCGGTTGCGCTGTCGAACATCGACCCGGTGATCGCTCTGATCAAGGCCTCGCCAACCCCGTCGGAAGCCAAGGAAGCGCTGATCAGCACGCCTTGGGAATCCAGCGCCGTGGTGGCGATGGTTGAGCGTGCCGGTGCCGACTCGTGCCGTCCGGAAACCCTGGACCCGCAATACGGCCTGCGCGAAGGCAAGTACTTCCTGTCGCCGGAACAGGCCCAGGCCATCCTGGAACTGCGCTTGCACCGCCTGACCGGCCTGGAGCACGAGAAGCTGCTGGCCGAGTACCAGGAGATCCTCAACCAGATCGGCGAGTTGATCCGCATCCTCAGCAGCGCTGTGCGCCTGATGGAAGTGATCCGCGAAGAACTGGAAGTGATCCGCGCCGAATACGGCGACGTGCGCCGCACCGAGATCCTCGATGCACGCCTCGACCTGACCCTGGGTGACATGATCCCGGAAGAAGAGCGCGTCGTGACCATTTCCCACGGTGGCTACGCCAAGACCCAGCCTTTGGCTGCGTACCAGGCCCAGCGTCGTGGTGGTAAAGGTAAATCGGCTACCGGCGTGAAGGATGAGGACTACATCGCTCACCTGCTGGTCGCCAACAGTCACACCACGCTGCTGCTGTTCTCCAGCAAGGGCAAGGTGTACTGGCTGAAAACCTACGAAATCCCGGAAGCCTCCCGTGCCGCCCGTGGCCGTCCGCTGGTCAACCTGCTGCCGCTGGACAGTGATGAATACATCACCACCATGCTGCCGGTGGACGAATATACCGAAGGTCACTTCATCTTCATGGCGACCGCCAAAGGCACCGTGAAGAAGACCCCGCTGGAGTCCTTCAGCCGTCAACGCAGCGTGGGCCTGATCGCCCTGGAGCTGGATGAAGGCGACGTACTGATCTCTGCGGCCATCACCGATGGCGAGCGTGAGGTCATGCTGTTCTCCGACGGCGGCAAGGTGACGCGCTTCAAGGAATCCGACGTGCGTGCCATGGGCCGTACCGCCCGCGGTGTGCGCGGCATGCGCCTGCCGGAAGGGCAGAAGCTGATTTCGATGCTGATCCCGGAAGAAGGCAGCCAGATCCTCACAGCTTCGGCGCGTGGTTATGGCAAGCGGACCGCCATCAGCGAGTTCCCGGAGTACAAACGTGGCGGCCAGGGCGTGATCGCCATGGTCAGCAACGACCGCAACGGCCGTCTGGTCGGCGCGGTCCAGGTGCTCGATGGCGAGGAAATCATGCTGATTTCCGACCAGGGCACCCTGGTGCGTACCCGTGTGGCCGAAGTGTCGAGCCTGGGCCGTAACACCCAGGGCGTGACGCTGATCAAGCTGGCCAGCGACGAAACCCTGGTGGGCCTGGAGCGTGTCCAGGAGCCATCGGAAGTCGAAGGCGAGGAGCTGGAAGGTGAAGAGTTTGACGGCGAGGTGATCGCAGCAGGCGATGACAACGTTGACGAGCCAACCCTCGACGCTGCCGCAGGCGAAGAAGAACCGCAGGAATAAGCGGACACACAGGGGGCGGATGAAGATTCGCCCCCTTGTTGTTTGTCCCTTGTGAAATAACACATCCTTTGGCTGGATGCGGTCAATGTGGGAGCTGGCTTGCCTGCGATGGCAGCGCCGCGGTATCACTGCGATACCGAGGTGCCCTTATCGCAGGCAAGCCGGCTCCCACGGGGATTCGCTCCAGAGAAAGGTTGTTGCCGAACATGATTGCAGCCCCACCAGATCAGAGTGAGATTGGATGTGAGCAAGAGAGCCTATAACTTCTGTGCCGGTCCCGCGGCGCTTCCTGAAGCAGTCCTGCAGCGTGCGCAGGGTGAACTCCTCGACTGGCATGGAAAAGGCCTCTCTGTGATGGAAATGAGCCATCGCAGCGATGAGTTCGTATCCATTGCCAACAAGGCCGAGCAGGACCTGCGCGACTTGCTGGACATCCCATCCAATTACAAAGTGCTGTTCCTGCAAGGTGGCGCCAGCCAGCAGTTCGCCCAGATCCCGCTGAACCTGCTGCCGGAAGACGGCACTGCCGACTATATCGACACCGGTATCTGGGGGCAGAAGGCCATTGAAGAGGCCTCCCGTTACGGTCACGTGAATGTGGCGGGCACTGCCAAGCCCTACGATTACTTCGCGATTCCAGGTCAGAACGAATGGAAGCTGTCGAAGGATGCGGCCTACGTGCACTACGTCGCGAACGAAACCATCGGTGGCCTGGAGTTCGACTGGGTACCGGAAGTGGGCGACGTTCCGCTGGTGTGTGACATGTCTTCTGACATTCTTTCGCGCCCGATCGATGTGTCCAAATACGGCATGATCTACGCCGGTGCGCAAAAGAACATCGGCCCGAGCGGCATCCTGGTCAATATCGTCCGCGAAGACCTGCTGGGTCGCGCCCGTTCGCTGTGCCCGACCATGCTCAACTACAAGGTCGCGGCCGATAACGGCTCGATGTACAACACTCCGCCGGCTTTCGCCTGGTATCTGTCCGGCCTGGTGTTCGAGTGGCTCAAAGAGCAGGGCGGTGTGGCAGCCATGGGCAAGCTGAACGAAGAGAAGCAGCGCACCCTGTACGACTTCATCGACGCCAGCGGCCTGTACAGCAACCCGATCAACCGCACTGACCGCTCGTGGATGAACGTGCCGTTCCGCCTGGCTGATGATCGCCTGGACAAGCCGTTCCTGGCCGGTGCCGACGCGCGTGGCCTGCTGAACCTCAAGGGTCACCGTTCGGTCGGCGGCATGCGCGCCTCCATCTACAACGCCGTCGACATCCATGCGATCAACGCGCTGGTTGCCTACATGGCAGAGTTCGAAAAGGAACACGGCTAATGTCTGAGCAAGAACTCAAGGCCCTGCGCGTGCGCATTGACAGCCTGGACGAGAAAGTCCTGGAGCTGATCAGTGAGCGTGCGCGCTGCGCCCAGGAAGTGGCCCGGGTGAAGATGGCGTCCCTGGCTGAAGGCGAGGTGCCGGTGTTCTATCGTCCCGAGCGTGAGGCCCAGGTGCTCAAGCGCGTGATGGAGCGCAATAAAGGCCCGCTGGGCAACGAAGAGATGGCGCGGTTGTTCCGCGAAATCATGTCTTCGTGCCTGGCTCTGGAGCAGCCCCTGAAAGTGGCTTACCTCGGCCCTGAAGGCACCTTCACCCAGGCGGCAGCCATGAAGCACTTTGGCCACGCCGTGATCAGCAAGCCGATGGCGGCGATCGATGAAGTGTTCCGCGAAGTGGCAGCGGGGGCGGTGAACTTTGGCGTGGTCCCGGTGGAAAACTCCACCGAGGGCGCGGTCAACCACACCCTGGACAGCTTCCTTGAGCACGACATGGTGATCTGCGGTGAAGTCGAACTGCGTATCCACCACCACTTGCTGGTGGGTGAGAACACCAAGACCGACAGCATCAGCCGTATCTATTCCCACGCCCAGTCCCTGGCCCAGTGCCGCAAGTGGCTGGATGCGCACTACCCGAATGTCGAGCGCGTGGCGGTGTCCAGCAACGCCGAAGCGGCCAAGCGGGTCAAGGGGGAGTGGAACTCGGCGGCGATTGCCGGTGATATGGCTGCGGGCCTGTACGGCCTGACGCGCCTGGCCGAGAAAATCGAGGATCGCCCGGATAACTCCACGCGTTTCCTGATGATTGGCAGCCAGGAAGTGCCGCCGACTGGCGACGACAAGACCTCGATCATCGTTTCCATGAGCAACAAGCCCGGCGCGCTGCATGAACTGCTGGTGCCGTTCCACGATAACGGGATTGACCTGACACGCATCGAGACCCGTCCTTCGCGCAGTGGTAAATGGACCTACGTGTTCTTTATCGACTTCATCGGCCATCACCGCGACCCGCTGGTCAAGGGCGTGCTGGAGAAGATCAGCCAGGAAGCCGTGGCGCTCAAGGTGCTGGGCTCTTACCCGAAAGCGGTTTTGTGAGGCGTTAACATGAGTGGCAACTTTCTCGCCCTGGCGCAGCCGGGCGTGCAGCAACTGTCGCCTTACGTTCCGGGCAAGCCTGTGGACGAGTTGGCACGTGAGTTGAATCTGGACCCGGCAAAGATCGTCAAGCTGGCCAGCAACGAGAACCCGCTGGGCCCGAGCCCCAAGGTGTTGGCGGCGATTCGTGAAGAGTTGGCCGAGCTGACCCGTTATCCCGATGGCAACGGTTTTGCCCTCAAGTCGCTGTTGGCAGAGAAGTGCCGGGTCGCGCTGAACCAGGTGACCCTGGGCAACGGTTCCAACGACATCCTTGAGCTGGTCGGCCGTGCCTACCTGGCGCCGGGCCTCAATGCGGTGTTCAGCGAGCATGCGTTCGCTGTCTACCCTATCGTTACCCAGGCGGTTGGTGCGGATGCGCGGGTGATTCCTGCGAAGGACTGGGGCCACGATCTGCCAGCGATGCTGGCGGCCATCGATGCACAGACCCGCGTGGTGTTTATCGCCAACCCGAACAACCCGACCGGGACCTGGTTCGATGCGCAGGCGTTGGACGATTTCCTGCAGGACGTACCGGAGCATGTGCTCGTCGTGCTGGACGAAGCCTACATCGAGTACGCCGAAGGCAGTGACCTGCCGGACGGCCTGGACTTCCTTGCGGCCTACCCGAACCTGCTGGTATCGCGCACGTTCTCCAAGGCCTATGGCCTGGCGTCGCTGCGGGTTGGTTACGGCCTGTCCACCGCAGTCGTCGCCGATGTGCTGAACCGTGTTCGCCAGCCGTTCAACGTCAACAGCTTCGCCCTGGTGGCAGCTTGTGCGGCGGTGAAGGATACCGAGTACCTGGAAGAAGGTCGTCGTATCAACCAAAGCGGCATGCTGCAATTGCAGGAAGGCTTCCGTGAGTTGGGCCTGGGCTGGATTCCGTCCAAGGGCAACTTCATCTGTGTCGACCTCGGCCAGGTGGCGGCCCCGGTGTTCCAGGGGCTGCTGCGTGAGGGTGTGATCGTGCGCCCGGTGGCCAATTACGGCATGCCGAACCACTTGCGTATCACCATTGGTTTGCCAGCTGAAAATGCCCGCTTCCTGGAGGCGCTGGCCAAGGTTCTGGCCCGTGGTTGATGTCACTGCATTGCAACCTGTCGTGCCTATGATCGGTCGCCTGGTGGTGGTCGGCCTGGGTTTGATCGGCGGCTCCTTTGCCAAGGGCCTGCGTGAAAGTGGGCTGTGTGGCGAAGTGGTCGGTGTGGACCTGGACCCGCAATCGCGCAAGTTGGCGGTTGAGTTGGGGGTGGTGGATCGCTGTGAGGCGGACCTTGCGCTCGCGTGCCAGGGGGCTGATGTGATCCAGCTTGCCGTGCCGATCCTGGCGATGGAGAAATTGCTGGCTCTGCTGGCGGGGATGGATCTGGGGCAGGCGATTCTGACGGATGTCGGCAGCGCCAAGGGCAATGTGGTGCGCGCGGCGCAACTGGCCTTTGGCGGCATGCCCGCGCGGTTCGTGCCTGGGCATCCGATTGCCGGTTCCGAGCAGAGTGGGGTGGAGGCGTCCAATGCGCAGCTGTTCCGTCGCCATAAAGTGATCCTGACGCCATTGGCGCAAACCGATCCGGCTGCGCTGGCCGTGGTGGATCGTCTGTGGCGCGCGTTGGGGGCGGATGTCGAGCATATGCAGGTCGAGCGTCATGACGAAGTGCTGGCGGCGACCAGCCACTTGCCGCATCTGTTGGCATTTGGCTTGGTGGATTCCCTGGCCAAGCGCAACGAAAACCTCGAGATTTTTCGTTACGCCGCCGGTGGCTTTCGCGACTTTACGCGGATTGCCGGCAGCGACCCGGTGATGTGGCACGACATCTTCCTCGCCAACCGCGAAGCGGTGTTGCGCACGCTGGATACCTTCCGCAGTGATCTCGACGCCCTGCGGGACGCGGTCGATGCAGGGGATGGTCATCAGTTGCTGGGCGTATTCACCCGTGCGCGGGTGGCACGTGAGCACTTCGGCAAGATTCTGGAGCGCCGGGCTTACGTCGAAACCGCTGTGAGCAACGATGAGCTGACCTTCGTCGCCAATCCGGGTGGGCGCTTGAGCGGGCGTATTCGCATGCCGGGTGACAAGTCGATCTCTCATCGCTCGATCATGCTGGGCTCGTTGGCAGATGGCGTGACCGAGGTTGAAGGTTTCCTCGAAGGTGAAGACGCCCTGGCGACCTTGCAGGCGTTTCGCGATATGGGCGTGGTGATCGAGGGGCCGCACCATGGGCGCGTGACAATTCACGGCGTCGGCTTGCATGGCTTGAAGCCTGCACCGGGGCCGATCTACCTGGGGAATTCCGGTACGTCCATGCGCTTGCTGTCCGGCTTGTTGGCCGCGCAGCGTTTCGACAGCGTATTGACGGGGGATGCGTCACTGTCCAGGCGCCCGATGAGCCGCGTGGCAGAGCCGCTGCGGAAAATGGGCGCGGTGATCGAGACTGGGCCTGAGGGGCGTCCGCCGTTGACCATTCGTGGTGGGCAGGTGTTGAAGGGCTTGAGTTACGCGCTGCCGATGGCCAGTGCCCAGGTCAAGTCCTGCCTGCTGCTGGCTGGGCTGTATGCCGAAGGCAAGACCGCAGTGACCGAGCCTGCACCGACCCGCGACCACACTGAGCGCATGTTGCGAGGTTTTGGTTACCCGGTGGCGGTGGAAGGGGCTACGGCGTCGGTTGAATCCGGGCGTGCGCTGGTCGCTACCCGTATTGAAGTGCCAGGGGATATTTCCTCTTCGGCGTTTTTCCTGGTGGCCGCCACGATTGCCGAGGGTTCCGAACTGGTGCTGGAACATGTCGGTATCAATCCGACGCGCACTGGGGTCATCGACATCCTGCGGCTGATGGGGGCGGACATCACCCTGGAAAATCCCCGTGAAGTGGGCGGCGAGCCTGTCGCTGATCTGCGTGTGCGCGCGGCGGTGCTGAAGGGTATCGACATTCCCCAGGCGCTGGTGCCGTTGGCGATCGATGAGTTTCCAGTACTGTTTGTCGCAGCGGCTTGCGCTGAGGGGCGAACGGTGTTGCGCGGGGCTGAAGAGCTGCGCGTGAAGGAGTCCGATCGTATCCAGGTCATGGCCGATGGTCTGCGGGTGCTGGGGGTCAAGTGTGAACCGACCTCAGATGGGATTATTATTGACGGTGGGTTGCTGGGGGGTGGTGAAGTCCATGCCCATGGCGATCACCGGATTGCAATGGCGTTCAGCGTGGCCTCCCTGCGGGCGGCGGCGCCGATTCGTATTCGTGACTGTGCCAATGTTGCTACGTCTTTTCCGAACTTTCTTACACTGTGTGCCCAAGTCGGCATCCGTGTTGCCCAAGAGGCTCAATTGTGAATATCAAAGCACCGGTGATTACCATCGACGGGCCAAGCGGCTCGGGCAAAGGCACAATCGCCGGCATCCTGGCCAAGCGCCTGGGCTGGTGCCTGCTGGATTCCGGCGCGCTTTACCGCCTGCTGGCATTTGCTGCGCGCAACCATGGCGTCGACCTGACCAACGAAGAATCCTTGAAGCTGCTGGCGGCGCATCTTGATGTGCAGTTCGTCGGGGCGACGGAAGGTCATCCGCAGCGCATCATTCTGGAAGGGGATGATGTGACGGATGATTTGCGCAACGAGCAAGTCGGCTCGTGGGCCTCCCAGATCGCCGCGCTGCCGGCCGTGCGTGATGCGTTGCTGCAGCGCCAGCGGGCATTTCAAGAGCCGCCGGGCCTGGTTGCCGATGGTCGTGACATGGGGACGGTGGTGTTTCCCGAGGCGCCCCTGAAGATTTTCCTGACCGCCAGCGCCGAGGAGCGGGCTCGCCGGCGCTACTTGCAGTTGAAGGGCAAAGTCGATGGTGTTAGTCTGTCGAGTCTGCTAGATGAGATCCGTGCACGCGATGAGCGTGACACCCAGCGTGCGGTAGCCCCGCTCAAGCCGGCGGCTGACGCCATACAGCTGGATTCCACGGAGTTGTCCATCGAGCAGGTGCTGGAACGCATCTTGAGTGAAATCGCCATTCGCGATATTGCCGGGTGATCAAGAAGGCCGCGGGGGACCAGTCATAGTCCTGCGGTGGCTTCTTTTAACTGAAATTGACCCACACCGTCTGGGGTGTGGAGATGGGCGTATTCTTCGCCCTTATCAACAGGAATTAAAATGAGCGAAAGCTTTGCGGAACTCTTTGAAGAAAGCCTAAAAACCCTGAACCTTCAGGCTGGCTCCATCATCACCGGTGTTATCGTTGATATCGATTACCAAGCTCGCTGGGTAACCGTTCACGCTGGTCTGAAGTCTGAAGCTCTGATCCCGCTGGAACAGTTCTACAACGATGCTGGTGACCTGACTATCAATGTCGGTGACGAAGTTCACGTTGCTCTGGACTCGGTTGAAGACGGTTTCGGTGAAACCAAGCTGTCCCGTGAAAAAGCCAAGCGCGCTGAATGCTGGATTGTTCTCGAAGCAGCCTTCGCAGCTGAAGAAGTGGTCAAGGGCGTTATCAACGGTAAGGTTAAAGGCGGCTTCACTGTCGACGTTAACGGCATCCGTGCGTTCCTGCCAGGTTCTTTGGTCGACGTTCGTCCAGTGCGCGACACCACGCACCTGGAAGGCAAGGAACTCGAATTCAAGGTCATCAAGCTCGATCAGAAGCGCAACAACGTTGTCGTTTCCCGTCGCAGCGTCCTGGAAGCAGAGAACTCCGCCGAGCGTGAAGCTCTGCTGGAATCCCTGCAGGAAGGCCAACAAGTCAAAGGTATCGTCAAGAACCTCACCGATTACGGCGCATTCGTCGATCTGGGTGGCGTCGATGGCCTGCTGCACATTACCGACATGGCTTGGAAGCGCATCAAGCATCCATCTGAAATCGTCAACGTTGGCGACGAGATCGATGTAAAGGTTCTGAAATACGATCGCGAACGCAACCGTGTTTCCCTGGGCCTGAAGCAACTGGGTGAAGATCCATGGGTTGCTATCAAAGCCCGTTACCCAGAAGGCACTCGCGTGACCGCGCGTGTTACCAACCTGACTGACTACGGCTGCTTCGCTGAGCTGGAAGAAGGCGTTGAAGGCCTGGTACACGTTTCCGAAATGGACTGGACCAACAAGAACATCCACCCTTCGAAAGTCGTACAAGTCGGCGACGAAGTGGAAGTTATGGTTCTGGACATCGACGAAGAGCGTCGTCGTATCTCCCTGGGCATCAAGCAGTGCAAATCTAACCCATGGGAAGATTTCTCTGGCCAGTTCAACAAGGGCGATAAAATCTCCGGCACCATCAAGTCGATCACCGATTTCGGTATCTTCATTGGTCTGGACGGCGGCATCGACGGCCTGGTTCACCTGTCCGACATCTCCTGGAACGAAGTTGGCGAAGAAGCTGTTCGTCGTTTCAAGAAGGGCGACGAGCTGGACACCGTTATCCTGTCGGTTGACCCAGAGCGCGAGCGTATCTCCCTGGGTATCAAGCAGCTGGAAAGCGACCCGTTCTCTGAATACGTTCAGGACAACGACAAAGGCGCAATCGTTAAAGGCATCGTGAAGGAAGTTGACGCTAAAGGCGCCATCATCACTCTGGCCGACGATATCGAAGCAACTCTGAAAGCCTCCGAAATCAGCCGTGACCGCGTTGAAGACGCGCGCAACGTTCTGAAAGAAGGCCAGGAAGTAGAAGCCAAGATCATCAGCGTTGATCGCAAGAGCCGCGTGATCCAACTCTCCATCAAGTCGAAAGACGATGCTGAAGAGAAAGAAGCAATCCAGAGCCTGAAATCGGCTCCGGAAGGCGAAGCAGCAGCTGACACCACTATGGCTGCTCTGTTGCGTCAAGCAATGGCTAAGCAGAACTAAGTTCTGTAAGGCTTTAGAAAAAGGGCGACTTCGGTCGCCCTTTTTTGTGCCTGAAATTCGTTGGATCGCCAAATCAGAATAAATGTATTCTAGCTATGATGCTCATTTAGTAATGATCGTATTTGTAAGTTGCGGAGACGTTAAACTTTTGGAAGCTGGTCGAGGTTGAGTGTATAGAAGCGCGCAAAATAATTAACTGATAGTTATTGTGATAATTACTTTCAATAAGTAGTGGTGATATTGTCTGGTGGTATTGAATCGAATCGCGAGGCTGTCGTAGCACTCCCTCGGTAGTCGATCAGTTTAGGAGTTGAGTATGGAAAAGATTGTAATTTTTGGGGCGTCCGGTCACGCCAAAGTCATTATCGATATTGTCGAAAAACAGGCGCGCTATGCAATTCTTGGCTTCGTAGACGATTTTAGAGCGCCCGGTGCTGAAACGCTTGGCTACCAGGTTCTTGGGTGTGAATCGGACCTCCCGACGCTCGTCGCGCAGCACAGTATCAAGGGGATAGTTATTGCTATAGGAGATAATGCCGTAAGGGAGGATGTGGCAACTAGAGTTGCAGGATTGTGCCCTGGCTTAATGTTTGTCAATGCCATACATCCCAGCGCAATTATTGGGCGTGATGTTTCTATAGGTGTGGGTACGGTAATAATGGCGGGAGGGATTGTAAATCCGAGCTGCGAGATAGGTAATTTTTGTATTGTTAATACAAAAGCATCTTTGGATCACGATTCTACAATGCAGGATTTTTCCAGTCTGGCACCCGGTGTCAGCACGGGGGGCGGCTGCCGGGTGGGTAGGCTCGCAGCTGTGGGGATCGGCGCAAGCTTACGTCATGGTATTAGCATAGGCGAATGCGCAGTCGTTGGTGGCCAATCGATGGTGTTGGAGGATGTACCTCCTTACACCGTTGCATACGGTTCTCCAGCAAAAACTATCAGGTCCAGAGGGCGAGGCGAAAAGTACTTGTGAGGCGAGTTGTGCCTGAGTTCGACGTAACTGATTGCCTCCATATATCTCATGGGGTAATCAGGCAGGGGTGAGCTTGGGTACCTTGGAGTGAGGGTAGAAATTTTCCAGTAGCGGTGCTGCGCGATTTTTTTGTCGGTATGCCAACTGAAGTCGGAGGACGGGCTTTTCAAAAGCATCAAGTCGTGCTAAAACCTTTGGAGCGCTGATCTAGCTGCTTGAAAAAGAAGGGAAAAATATGACGAAGTCGGAGTTGATCGAACGAATTGTCACCCATCAAGGGCTACTTTCATCCAAGGATGTAGAGCTGGCTATCAAGACTATGCTTGAACAAATGTCGCAATGCTTGGCTACTGGTGACCGTATTGAAATTCGAGGTTTTGGTAGCTTTTCACTTCATTATCGGGCACCTCGTGTGGGTCGTAACCCAAAAACCGGGCAGTCTGTTAGCTTGGACGGGAAGTTTGTGCCTCACTTCAAACCGGGCAAAGAGCTGCGGGATCGCGTGAATGAAGATGAAGACGAGGGTCTCTGAGTGAGTCTGCTGCCGAGGAGGTCGTCGGGTGCATTTGCACGCGTTTTCAAAGTTCTGATTGTATTGTTCCTCGTGCTGGCAGTGGCGACGTTTGTCTTGGAGAACCAGCAAAGCGTTACATTGTCATTTCTGGGGTCGCGTACGCCTGACCTGGCGGTTTCTGCCTTCATGATCCTCTTTCTAATCGTGGGAATGATCGTCGGGCCAGTGATTGCTGTGGTTCTGAAGGCGAGTCGTCGCCGAGATTGAAATTGTCGCTGGGGCTGAGCACAGAGCGACCCCATTCGCCTGGGCGAGGTAGTTGATTCTGCTACAGGACTATTGAACAATTCGTCTGAAGGAATTCTCCTACAGCCTTGTCAAGACTTGTATTGTTGTCGTTAGATGTCAAAATGCTAATTGTTCTCGAGAACAGGCTTTTTGTGGGCTTTAACAGCTAGGTGGGAGTTATAGCCGAGATGACACGCTAAAGAGCTACAAAATGCCTGCATAACGAGCCCGCAGTTTCATTCTTGAAGGCAGGTTTTTGTTGTGAGTAGTAGCTTTCGCACCCCGCAGATTTCCCCGGCTGAAGACATTCAATTTGCAGCATTTTTCCGATCCATATGGCGGCAAAAGAAGCTGATTTTGCTGGTTTCAGCGCTCTCGACCGCGATAGCGGTTCTATACGCTTTTGTAGCCACTCCCGAGTTTCAGGTTACGAGTGTTCTCCGACCTTCAGCAATTAATGAACTGGACGCTTTGAATCGTTCAGAAATCTATAAGCTCCCACCTTCTGAGGCGTTGAATAAAGTTGGTGCGGCCCTTGAATCTTACGATATTCGTTTAGGTTTTTTTCGTGCTAACCCGAATTTATTCAAGAATTTTGTGCAGCCCGGTCGAACGCTAGAGCAAAGTTTCGAAGAGTTTAATCGTAACTCGATCAAGCTAATATTGCCAGATACTAAGAAAGCAGATTCGTTGAGTGCCTATATTAAACTTGAAATGACTTATCCGAAGGATATAGACGGTGTAGCGATATTGAATGGCCTCATTGATTATGCAATCTCAAATGAGCGTGAACAAATCGGTTCTGATCTTGAAGTTATCGTCAAAAATAGGATGGCAGAGCTAAACGGAAAGTTAGATGCAGCTCGCGCCAATTATGAGACAGAGAAACAAGCCAAAATTGCTTTGCTTGTAGAGTCTGATCTCGTAAAGCGTGCTCAATTGCAGGACGAGCTCAGTGCGCTTAGAGTTCAGTTAAAAACCAACCGTATGGAAAGAGTGGCGCAGTTGAACGAAGCTATTGTGATCGCAAAATCACTTGGCATCCGAAAGCCTGCAACGCCATCTTCCTTTGGTGATGCCATTCATGATAGTTCCACCAATATCATGCGTACAGAAATCAATAATCAACAAATACCTCTTTATTTTATGGGGGTTGAGGCTTTGGAGGCAGAGCGCACTGCGTTATTGCAGCGTAAGTCAGATGATTTCTCGGAAAAAAGAGTCTCGCTTATCGCTAAGGAGCTTCAACTGCTGCAGTCCAATCGGCAGATAGATGTTTTGAATCAGCGGAAGAATGAGGAGCTATTCTTGAGCGGAGTAGCCCCTATGCGTGCAGAAGCTGTTCGCTTGCAGAATCTAAATATCGATATGTCCAGAATCAAACTGGTCACTATCGATAAGCAAGCAATAGAACCCCTAAGCCCCATAAAACCCAAAAAAGCACTAATAATTGTCCTAGGACTTATGTTGGGCTTAATATTTGGTGTTGTCTTTGCAGCACTGCGCGAATTTCTTTTTCTTAGAAAGCGACAATCAAGCTAAGTCATGTTGATGCTCTGAATGCCTGAGGGGGATGCGATAGCAGCCTTGTCAGGTATTTTGAAGTCGGTAGCGTAGAACGTGTGGGTATTGGCTATGTGCCATCATTCATCATTGTGGCTGACCTGGTCACCGTTCACCACTATTTCCGAAGCGGTGCATTTGGTTGAATTGAGTTTGCAGCACTGGATCATTCGCTTAATATCACAGGTCTAGGTTGGCGGGTGAGTGGCCGGCCATTTTTTGGATATGTTTTGATGATGCACCGGTTTGGGTCTGCATCCCTGTCAGAAAAATCCCCATATCGATAGATGGCGCAATAACCTCATAGGAAATTGATGTTAGTTAATAATTTATTGGAATGAACGGTTAAGGCTCGTGTCCAATAGCCATCATGCTGTCAGTACGAATCATTGGAATTGGGTTCAGCGCAGGCCTGGGGGGAGCGAACATGCCGATGAAAACCATCGTGGCAAGTGAAATATCAGGGTTGTGCCTGCGTTTGGAGTGAAATGCTTACTGGATGGATCGCCAGTAAATAGCTTTTGTCGGGGGAGGGCTCTTGATTTGCCTCCTCGTTGACCTGGATAGGGTTCACTAAGATGTATGCAAGGGGTTGAGCTGGCAGTTGCTTTTACTCCTTCTCCTTTGGCAGCGAGCTTGTGCGTGATTCGAAATTTCAACGACCGAGGTCGCTTTAGAGATTCTTCTACATACGCTATGGTTAAGGAAGTGCTCATATTGGATAGCACAACAGCTTATCGTGATTCCATTTTCATGACGTCAGATGGATGGCGCCGGGTGGTTTTGCTAATCAATGTGCTGAATTGGTCAGAGTGTTTTTCTGTCGGCAACGAGCTCGCATGCCCATACCACGGAGGTAGGGGAGCGCTCGCTACTCAGCGCCGCATCCAAGGCTTAAATCCCGGGGCGGTAGCGTGTTGAAATTTGGTCTTGTGTACGGCACGGCATCAATGCTTTGGGATCTGCTGTGGTGTTTGAATGCTCTAAAGTGGTCCCAATGATGTGAGCATTCAATATCAGAAAAATCCTTTAATCGATGATCAGAGAGATTTTCTAATTGAGTTGCTCATATTGAAGAAATTTTTCAACGAAAAAAACATAGAGCGATTATTTTAAACATTTATCACGGAATAAATACATGCTGTCACTTGAAGATATAAAGCTCGCTGTTGTTGGCTTGGGGTACGTCGGTTTGCCATTGGCTGTTGAGTTTGGAAAGCATCGTTCGGTTATTGGCTTTGATATAAATCAAGCTCGAATTGATGCTTTGAATGAAGGGCGTGATGGCACATTAGAAGTAAATGACGACGAGTTAAAAGCAGCAAAGCATTTAAGCTTCAGTGCTAAGTCAGATGTGCTGAAAGGATGTAATGTTTTTATTGTCACCGTGCCAACTCCGATTGATCAGTATAATCAGCCAGATCTAACACCGTTGATTAAGGCATCAGAAACAATTGGACGAGTGCTTAAACAGGGGGATTTGGTTATTTATGAATCAACTGTTTATCCAGGCGCGACCGAAGAAGACTGCGTTCCAGTGCTAGAGAAATATTCAGGGTTGAAGTTTAACGTCGACTTCTTCGCCGGTTACAGTCCAGAGCGCATCAATCCTGGCGATAAGGAACATCGCGTAACGACTATTAAAAAAGTCACATCAGGTTCTACTCCGGAAGTGGCGGATTTAGTAGATGCTTTATATCGACAAATTATTACCGCAGGAACTCATAAGGCAAGCAGCATAAAAGTTGCCGAAGCTGCCAAAGTTATTGAAAATACGCAGCGTGACCTTAATATTGCACTTATTAATGAGTTGGCTATTATTTTCAACAAGATGGGGATAGATACTGAAGCTGTCCTAGAGGCAGCTGGAACGAAGTGGAATTTTTTACCCTTCCGCCCAGGTCTGGTAGGCGGACATTGTATTGGCGTTGATCCGTACTATTTGACTCATAAAGCTCAGTCGATAGGCTATCACCCAGAAATTATTCTGGCTGGGCGCCGTCTGAATGACGGTATGGGTGCATATGTAGTTTCGCAATTAGTAAAGGCTATGCTTAAAAAGCGTATTCACGTTGATGGAGCAAAAGTGCTCATCATGGGTTTGACTTTCAAGGAGAATTGCCCAGATCTTCGCAATACTCGAATAGTGGATATTGTGCGTGAATTAGGTGAGTACAACATTGAAGTGGATGTGTATGACCCATGGGTAAATCCGTCAGAGGCTCAGCATGAATATTCCATTAGTCCAATAGCGGTTCCGGTGACTGATAGTTATGATGCAATAGTACTAGCAGTAGCGCACAACGAGTTTCGAGCAATGGGCGCAGAACGTATTCGCTCTTTAGGAAAGGCAAAACATATTTTATACGACTTGAAATATCTTTTAGATCGTGACCAATCCGATATACGATTGTAATCAAGCAAGGAAGGCTTGACTTAACTAGGGTCGGTATAAAATTTTAGGAGCGCAACCAATGACTCGTTATGAAAATGTACTGGAATCACTTATCCGTGCGCCGAAGACCTGGCTCATTACTGGTGTCGCGGGTTTTATAGGTTCAAATCTTCTTGAGACGTTGCTTAAGCTCAATCAGCACGTTATTGGGTTGGATAACTTCTCTACGGGTCATCATCGAAATCTAAAAGAAGTCCAACGGTCTGTAAGTGATGAACAATGGATGCGTTTGAAGTTTATTGAAGGCGATATTAGAGATTTAAATTGTTGCCGTGAAGCATGTCACGCTGTCGATTATGTGCTTCATCAGGCCGCATTAGGTTCGGTTCCAAGATCTCTGAACGACCCCATCAGCACTAATCAGACCAATATTGACGGTTTCCTTAACATGCTGCTTGCTGCGCGTGATGCAGGTGTCAGTAGCTTCACCTATGCTGCAAGCAGTTCGACATATGGTGATCATCCAGGGTTACCAAAAGTAGAGGACGTTATCGGAAATCCGCTATCCCCTTATGCTGTTACAAAGTACGTGAACGAGTTGTACGCCGATGTGTTTGCACGCTGCTATAACTTTAATAGTATAGGTCTTCGTTACTTTAATGTGTTTGGCAAACGGCAAGATCCTGACGGTGCCTATGCGGCAGTTATTCCAAAGTGGGCCGCATCCATGATCAAGGGTGAAACTATATTCATCAATGGCGATGGAGAAACAAGCAGGGATTTTTGTTTTATCGAGAATACTATTCAGGCAAATATACTCGCGGCAACTACCGAAGATGATGGCGCGAGAAATCAGATTTATAACGTTGCCGTCGGTGGTCGTACAACGCTGAATGGTTTGTTTGTTGCGATGAAAAATGAATTGAATTTGAATGGAGTGGTTTATACAAAAGAGCCGGTATATCGGGAGTTTCGTGATGGTGATGTCAGGCACTCGCAAGCAGACATCAGTAAAATAAAAACTAAGCTGGGGTATGCACCCACTTACTCTATAGACGGAGGAGTGGAGAAGGCGATGCCTTGGTATGTTAAGTTTTTAAAATAATGACTTCATGATTCACTGATATATATGGCTGTGATGGGAGGGGCGTGATGAGTCTTGTAAAATGGATAGATTTTCAAACGTTAGGTGATGAACGAGGCAGTCTTGTTTCTATTGAGCAAGGTAAGATCGTTCCTTTCGAAATAAAGCGGGTTTATTACATTTATCGGACCGCTGAGGGCGTCAGTCGCGGTTTTCATGCTCATCGAAGCCTGAAACAAGTTGCTATATGCTTGGTGGGCAAATGCCGCATGGTTTTAGATAATGGCATCACACGTGAAGATGTCTGGCTCGATTGCGCGACAAAGGGAATACTCATCGAAGGTGGGTTGTGGCGCGAAATGCACGATTTTAGTGAGCAGTGCGTACTCTTGGTTCTGGCGAGTGCAGCCTACGACGAAGCAGACTATATTCGAGATTATGATGAATTTTTGGAAGGTGCTTGTAAAAAATAACATATAATTTTTTATTTGTATTTTATATTAAAGGCTTGTTCGCTGATTGACAGCCGTGCAAGTTTCTTCAGGAAATTAATTGGATTATTCAAATGGTAGGCTTTCTCGATTTAAAAGGTATTAATTCTGCATATCGCGACGAGTTGATAAGTGCGTGCACTCGAGTGATAGACTCTGGATGGTATATTTCTGGAGCGGAAGTCAGTGCATTTGAGTCCGAGTTTTCTAATTATTGTGGTGTGAAGCATTGTGTCGGCGTTGCGAACGGCTTGGACGCTTTGACGCTGACTATAAGAGCATGGAAAGTGATGGGGCGCTTGAAGGATGGTGACGAAGTTATCGTGCCTGCGAACACTTACATTGCTAGCATTTTATCGATCACTGAGAATAATTTAGTTCCTGTTTTGGTTGAGCCCGATCCCGAAACATTTAATATATGCCCAAAAAATGTGGAGCAGGCTCTAACTAGTCGCACAAAGTTGATACTTCCGGTTCATTTGTATGGCCGTATTTGTGACATGGGCGCTGTAATGGCGATAGCAAAAAAACATAATCTTTTAGTACTGGAAGATTCCGCGCAATCTCATGGCGCGGGTGTTGATGGTAAAAAAGCTGGAAGTTGGGGAGATGCTTCAGCCTTCAGCTTTTATCCCGGAAAAAATCTTGGCGCGTTAGGTGATGCGGGCGCGGTAACTACCGATGATGAAGACCTGGCAGAGACGATCCGTGCCTTAGGGAATTATGGGTCAAAAGTAAAATACAACAATCTATTCAAAGGCGTTAATAGTCGCCTGGATGAATTGCAAGCAGCAATGCTGCGCGTGAAGCTTAGGCATTTGGATCGTGATACCAATAATCGTCGAAGCGTAGCGGCTGCTTATATGGCAGGGATAAAGAATGAATTACTGCAGTTGCCTTTTTCGGACTTAGTTGATGTTGAAAAGTTCTCGGGGCACGTTTGGCATTTGTTCGTTATTCGTTGCAAGGATCGGAAGGCCTTTCAAGAGCATTTGCGCTCCAAGAATGTAGAGACATTGATACACTATCCTATCCCTCCCCATAAGCAACAAGCCTATGCAGAATGGTCCGACCTTAACTTTGAGGTTACTGAGGATATTCATGCTGAGGTCATTAGTTTGCCAATCTCGCCAAACATGGATATGGATGATATTAAGTTAGTTATCCTTGCGTGTAATAGCTATATTGGCGCTACGATAGAATGACGTTTCTCAAAACTAGTTTGCTCAACGGAATAGCAGTTGCGGTTCGTATGCTCACATTGTTGGGTATCAATAAGATTCTTGCGATTTACGTTGGGCCGGTTGGGTATGCGTCCCTCGGACAATTCCAAAACGCGGTGCAAATGATTACCGCGTTTGCAAGTGGTGCGATTAATGCTGGTGTGACTAAGTATACTGCTGAGCATTTCGAGGATGAAGTTAAGCAGCATACAGTGTGGAGGACTGCGGGAAGTATTTCTTTGCTGAGTTCGGTCATTACTGGTGTTGCTGTTGTCGTATTTAATAAAGAATTGGCGCTGTTTTTTTTAAATGATCGTGCTCTCGGTAGTGTCTTTGTTTGGTTCGCGATAACATTGGTACTATTCGTTTTGAATGCTTTGTTGCTTGCCGTTTTAAATGGTAAGAAGGAGATAGGTCGCTACGTCATATCGAATATAGCCGGAAGCTTGTTCGCGTTAGCAGTGACAAGTTGCATGGCAATTGCCTGGGGATTATATGGCGCTCTGGTAGCGTTGGCTGTTTATCAGTCGTTGAGTTTTTTTGTTACGTTGTGGCTTTCCTATCGTGCGCCTTGGTTTAAGTTTAAATACTTTCTAGGTCGAATTGATTCGGGGGTTGCGCGTGATTTGGCTAAGTATACGGCGATGTCATTGACCTCGGTAGCATGTGTTCCTCTGAGCCAAATTCTGGTTCGCAATCACATTGGGCAAAGTTTCGGTTGGGAGGCTGCAGGTTATTGGGAGGCGCTGACCAGATTAAGTGCAGCTTATTTGATGCTGATTACCACGACCCTGAGTGTATATTATTTGCCGCGTTTCTCAGAGCTTAAGAATTCCGACCAGATTCGTGCCGAGATAATCAAGGGCTATAAGATAATTTTACCTTTGGCTGCAGCAGGAGCGTTAATCATATACTTACTTCGCGAGCTAATTGTAAGTCTATTATTCACCCCTGAGTTCTTGCCCATGATCGATTTGTTTGCTTGGCAAATGCTGGGCGATGTGTTGAAAATCGGCAGTTGGGTCCTGGCCTATTTAATGCTGGGTAAAGCAATGTTTAAGCTCTTTATGATTACGGAAGTTATTTTTTCGTGCTCTTTTGTGCTGCTGTCTTGGGTTTTTACTCATCAGTTTGACCTGCAAGGCGTGACGATCGCTTATGCGCTTAACTATGCTGCTTATTGGGTTGTGATGGGAGTTTGTATGTCCCATAAACTTAAGTCATTAAATAAATTGGATTGAGTTTGTAATGATTACTCTTTTGATTCCTTCTTACAATCATGAAAATTATATAGTTGACTGTTTGGACGCGGCTAGATCTGTAGATATTCCAGGGCGGAAGATATTGGTCGTTGATGATGGGTCCACAGACGGAACTGTGGGTGTAGTTAAAGAGTATATGGAGCGTTTGAATGATCACTCAATTGAGCTTGTCTGTAAGAAAAATTCTGGACTTGTATCGTCGTTGAACCTAGGGCTTGATGCAGCGGTTACAGAGTTTTTCTACTTGGTTGCATCTGACGATTTACCTAATGCCGAGGGTATTAGTAAAAGTGTCAGAGAATTAATCAATAATCCAGATGCAAAATTTATCGTGGGTGGTGGATATGCATTTTATGATGATGCGCCAGAAAAAAAACTTTCCGTCTATGGACGCGCTCAGGATGTATTTTTCAGGTTGCCACCTGAGTCTATCGCGCGCAGTTTATTTTTGAATTACCCATCTCCATTGCTTTTGCAATCGACAGTTTTCAGGACCGAGGCTTTAAGAGCGATTGGTGGATGGGATTCGAACTTGGTGCTGGATGACTATCCGACGTTTGTAAAAATGTTATTGAAATATCCTCTACTGAACACGGACTTCTTTTTCGCTCCTGAGTTTTGCGTGGTCGGATATCGGCAGCATAGTTCTAATAGTTATAAAAATATAAGAAGACAATATTCTATGGTTTCGGCTGTTATCGCATCTCTAGCACCGGAGTCGATAAAGGTCAAGGCGATTTCTCGTGTACTTGCTTCCTATATATTGTCCGCAATTAAAGTTCGAGATTTTGGCGCAATACGTGCGATGCTTGCTGCTTCAGAACCGAAATATGTTCTGAGTGCACTGCCTGCTATGATTGAGCTGCTATGTCGCAAGATTTGCGCTAGATTTATTGCGTAATGGTTCAATGGTGGTATGTTGGTTTCGTCAAAGTATTTGCGTGTCTCTAGACGGTGGCTTAAGTGGGAAATTATTTTAAGAACGCATTAGTGTCCCCGGTCTTCATTTTATTGTTCATAACGACGTTGATGTTTGCCGCAAATATTTTTGCATTAGAGCAAGAGTGGGAGTGGGGGCATAGTGTATATTTGTTAGGCGTGCTTTCGTTTGTTGTGCTTTATTTTTTGGTTTATGCGTTCTTGTTGTTGACGAATTTTATAACGCCCAAGAAGGAGGTCTCTGTACCTTATTTGTTTGTTGTACAGCTCTACTGGGTTTTGTCTTTTGTAGGCCTTATTCTTTGCCTTTACAAGATTATTGCCGTCGGGATGAGTGGGCAGTACGATAGTGTTTTGTTGGCACTGCGAATTGCAAATACATGGGAACATCAGCCTTCCTACGGTGCGCAGCACTTCGCGTTGTTTTCTTTGGCGTTGGCACTTTACTATGCGCAGAGGAAAAGAGCGTTTCCTTGCATTATTGCCGCTTCGATTTACTTGGTCTCTGCATTTAGCATGGCCGAAAGAACAAGTATGCTTTTTTTGTTTGTTGCGATCGGGTATACGGCGATTAACGAGGGCTGGGTCAAGCTCAAGGGGCTACTCGTTTCATTTGCCCTGCTGGTCGCATTGTTTATTATCGTTGCTATTGGTACTGGGAAAACCGGCGGGGACAATAGCTATGATTTTTTATTAAAGTACTTTTCCTATGCGGTGACGGCGTTTTCGGTATGGACTGAGGGGAGGGAATATTTAGGTTGCGCTGATCTTGTGTTTGGTAAGTTAATTGACATTATCTCGCTCGGCTTGTATTCGTGCGCACCGCTCGATCTTGGGCTTACTGACCGTGATTTCAACGTTCTTACCTATGCGGCGTCTCCGTATCTGGCTGGAGGAACTCCAGCAGTCATAGTCAGTATGGCATTTCTCGGTGGCGTTTTTGCTCTGTTACGAGTGTTGGCGATGAAGCGGAAAGGTTATTACCTGGCCTTGCTGAGTTGTTACATGTATGCGTTGATTATGATGTTTTACGCCTGGCAGTTCTCGTTAACCACGTATTTGTATTTGGCGTTAATATTTATTCCGCTGTTTGCTGGTCGTTTCATTGGGCGGAATTAGTGCTATTGATTGTGGTGGGCAATGGTTGGTTGTGCCTTTCAAAGTTTGCTTGTGATGGTTTGGAGTTTTGGTTGATATGAAGGTTTTGTTGTTGTCAAAATACTCTCGTATGGGCGCCAGTACCCGACTTAGAGCGCTACAGTATTTGCCTTACTTGGAAAGTGATGGCGTACAGGTAAAAGTTCAAACTCTTTTTGATGACCAATATTTAGAGTCCCTGTATCAGGGGCGAGGCCGCTCCCATTGGCTGACGCTCAAGCGGTATATAGCGCGTTTTTTGGTTCTTTTCCAAGTGGGAAAATATGATGTAATTTGGATCGAGAAGGAAATATTTCCTTTCTTGCCCGCCACAGTGGAGCGGTTGCTAAAGGTTTTGGGTATTCCGTACGTTGTTGACTACGATGATGCTATTTTTCATAACTATGATTTGTCAAAAAACGTTTTTGTTAGAGCGCTGTTAGGCTCGAAAATTGATATTGTAATGCGATACGCACATTGTGTAGTCGCTGGAAATAATTATCTGGCCCAAAGGGCAGCTAATGCTGGTGCGTCAAGCATTGAAGTTGTTCCTACCGTTGTTGACTATTTAAGATATTCTGGGGAAGCGTCGCAACGAAATAGGAAACTTACGATTGGATGGATTGGGTCGCCCTCAACCGAAAAATACGTTGTCCAGATTCGGGATGCGCTCAGGGAAGCGTGTGAGACATACGACGCTCGCCTGGTACTCATGGGGGCGGGGGCAGGAGTTCTTAGCGAATTCGAAGGTGTCGATATAGAGCTTCATCCTTGGAGCGAGGATGCTGAAACGGGCTTTATTCAGCTATTGGATATTGGAATAATGCCTCTCGTTGATGGAGACTGGGAAAAAGGGAAATGTGGATATAAACTCATTCAATACATGGCTTGCGGTGTGCCAGTCATTGCTTCGCCGGTTGGTGTAAACGTCGACATCGTCGAGGGGAATCAGTGCGGTATGTTGGCGGTGGATCTTTCTGATTGGCGAGATTGTTTGGGCAAGCTGTTGAGTGACGAAAAACTGCGGTCCAGTTATGGGCGGAACGGGCGTCATGCTGTCGAGCAAACTTTTTCCTTACAGATTCAAGCTCCTCGGATTAGAGATATACTTGGACGTGCGGGAGAAAGCCTCGACCATGCATAACAGCGTTGGCCGGCTCTGGTGTTGTTTGTGCTCATGTTCATTTGATTTTTTAAGATATGTGTGCGTTTTTTTCGTCCAAGTGCTCAAATTCAGGATTCGTTAACAATGTGTGGAATAAGTGGTCTTTTTGACCTTTCTAAGCCCGCTCAGCTTTACGATTGCATTTCAAAAATGAACGACGCCATAGCTTATCGTGGACCTGATGATGCGGGTGTTTGGATTGATGACTGCGGTCTTGCACTTGGGCATCGACGTTTGGCGATAGTCGATCTCACGAGTGCTGGCCACCAGCCCATGCACTCAGCAGATCAACGATACGTCCTGACGTTCAATGGCGAAATTTATAATCATAACCAGCTCCGTAGTCAGCTAGCTGATGAAGGTGCCTCTGTGGCGTGGAGCGGGCATTCAGATACTGAGGTTTTGCTTGAGTGCCTAGTTCGATGGGGTGTTGATAAAGCCCTAAAGGCGTCGGTGGGGATGTTTGCGTTTGCACTTTGGGACAGGCATGAGCAAATACTGACGCTCGCACGGGACCGTATGGGTGAAAAGCCACTTTATTGGGGCTGGCAAGGTGATGTTCTTTTATTTGGATCCGAGTTGAGTGCCATAAAAGCATATCCAGGATTCAAGGCAGAAGTTGACCGTAATTCCTTGGCGCTTATGTTGCGCTACAGCTGTATTCCTGCACCCTACAGCATTTTCAAAAATATCAACAAGCTTCGTCCTGGTCATTACATCACGCTGAATTTGGGCAACCCAAGTGCAGCTAAAGATGCTGGTCCGCAGGCATATTGGTCTGTAAATAGTGTCGTAGAAGCAGGGCTCGCGAACCCCTTTGAAGGTTCCGAAGTTGAGGCTACGGATGCATTGGAAAGTACACTTCTACATAGTATCGGTCAACAGATGCTTGCTGATGTACCTCTCGGTGCGTTCCTGAGTGGTGGTGTCGACAGTAGTGTGGTTGTTGCATTAATGCAGGCCCAAAGTACACGTGCGGTTCGCACGTTTACTATCGGTTTCGATGAGGCTGCATATGATGAAGCCATATATGCTAAAGCAGTAGCGAAGCATCTGGGCACAGAGCATTCCGAACTTTATGTTCGTCCTCAAGATGCACTTAGAGTTATTCCTGGATTGGCGTCGATTTATTCTGAGCCTTTCAGTGATAGCTCCCAGATTCCAACTTTTCTTGTTAGTCAAATGGCCCGACAAGACGTGACTGTAGTTCTTAGTGGCGATGGTGGCGATGAGTTGTTTGGTGGTTATAATCGTTATTTGACCGCGCGTAAAGTTTGGCAGCGCATGCACCGTCTGCCTGGGTTTGCGCGTAGTGGCGCTTCCAAAATCTTGCGGTCTCTTTCTCCAGCTAGCTGGGATCGCCTATTTGCATTAACTAAACCTCTGTTACCAGAGCGGATGCATTTGGTAACCCCGGGAGATAAGGCTCATAAGCTCGCATCGGTACTTGGGCTTACCAGTGGGGAAGCGTTTTATCATCAACTGAATAGTCACTGGGACGATCCTGCCAGTGTGGTTATCGGCGCGTGTGAACCTCAAACGCTTTTTACAAATAAAAATGAATGGCCAGCCGCCGATAGCTTTGAGCATTGGATGATGGCAATGGATGCACAGATTTATATGCCTGATGACATCCTCGTCAAGGTGGACCGCGCGTCTATGGCTGTGAGCCTTGAATCTCGGGTGCCGATGCTTGATCATCGGGTGGTTGAGCTGGCCTGGCGGATGCCGTTGGA
This sequence comes from Pseudomonas sp. GL_117, assembly GCF_057835125.1. Classification (NCBI taxonomy): domain Bacteria; kingdom Pseudomonadati; phylum Pseudomonadota; class Gammaproteobacteria; order Pseudomonadales; family Pseudomonadaceae; genus Pseudomonas; species Pseudomonas sp. GL_117. The sequence goes on from NZ_CM174418.1 coordinate 1,882,189, forward strand.
ATACAAGATACGTGGTGGTCAAGGTAAATGGTTGTTACGAGAGGTGCTGTACCGTCACGTTCCTAAAGATCTTATCGAGCGCCCGAAGCAAGGTTTTGGCATCCCGCTGGACAGTTGGTTGAGAGGACCTTTACGAGAGTGGGCTGAGGAGCTCTTGGATGAATCGCGGCTCCGACGAGAAGGCTACCTTCACCCAGAGCCGATTCGCCGTAAGTGGGCGGAGCACTTGAGTGGGCGGAAAAATTGGCAACATCATTTGTGGGACATTTTGATGTTTCAGGCGTGGTTGGCGGAACAATGATATGAAATTTCTTGTGATTGCTAGCTACGCGGACTCATTGATTAATTTTCGGGGACCTTTGTTGGATGCTTTGCTTGCGAGAGGTCTCTCGGTGAGTGTTGCTGCTCCAGGGTTACCCGCTGGAAGTGCCGTTAGAGCAGATCTGGAAAGCAAAGGTATAACAGTATACGAAATACCTTTGCAGCGTGTGGGAACGAACCCGTTCGCAGATCTCATGGCGTTTATCTCGCTTTGTAAGCTAATGGTGCGCGTCAATCCAGAAGCCGTCCTGGCTTATACAGTGAAACCAGTAATCTATGGCTTGCTGGCCGCGCGCCTGATGAGAGTTCGCCGTCGTTTTGCGCTCATTACCGGCTTAGGTTACGCGTTTCAACACGCGACTAATCCGGGGCGTGGTGGACGCGGATTGCTCCAGTCGCTGGTGCAGCATTTGTATGCATTGGCGCTGCGACCTGCTACGAGGGTTTTCTTTCAGAACCCTGATGATGAGGCGCTTTTCAAGGAGATGCGATTAATCGCTTCCGAGACACCGTCTACGGTCGTAAACGGCTCAGGTGTCGATCTTAGCAATTTTGGTGTCGTACCACTCCCCGGATCGGTCAGTTTTCTTTTAATCGCCCGACTTCTTGGCGATAAAGGGGTACGTGAGTTCGTTGCGGCCGCCCGGGCCGTTAAGGCCAAGCATGAGGGCGTTGTATTCAAGATTGTGGGATGGATCGACGAAAATCCCGACAAGATTTCACCTGACGAATTAGACGCGTGGATTGCTGACGGTACAGTTCAGTTTCTCGGGCGTCTGAAAGATGTCCGCCCCGCAATTTCTGATTCAAGCGTGTATGTTCTGCCCTCTTATCGTGAGGGAACTCCTCGTACAGTACTTGAGGCGATGGCCATGGGCAGGCCTATTATTACCACCGATGCACCAGGCTGCAGAGAGACTGTTATTGACGGCGAAAATGGGTTCTTGATACCAGTGAAGGACGTCAGTGAACTCACAGCGGCGATGTTGCGTTTCGTCGAGTGCCCCGAGCTCATCCAGACGATGGGGAAGCAGTCCCGGCATTTGTGCGAGATTAAGTACGACGTGAAAAAGGTCAACGAAGTTATGTTGGATGGAATGGGTATTTAGTGCTTGTAAACCATAGGATGTGGCTTGGAATCTATGGTGTTTGTGTTTTTGTTAGCACAGGGTTGAAGCCAGCCTTATTTCTCTACTGGGTAGATTATGCTTAAGCGTTCATTTGATATTTTTGCATCTGTATGCGGTCTTTTTTTATTTGCTCCAGTCATGATTGTCGTGGCTTGGTTCGTCAGGAAGAAGCTTGGGTCGCCGGTGCTGTTTAAGCAGGTCAGACCGGGGCTGAATGGCAAACCCTTTACGCTGGTCAAATTTCGTACTATGCGTGATGATTGCGATCAACATGGAGTTCCGCTGGCCGATTCTGATCGCCTGACCAGATTCGGTCGCTTCTTGCGCTCCACCAGCCTTGATGAATTGCCTAGCCTTCTGAACGTACTCAAGGGGGACATGAGTATCGTCGGCCCTAGACCGTTATTGATGGAGTATTTGCCTTTGTATAGTGCTGAGCAGTATCGGCGCCACGATGTAAGACCTGGCATCACTGGCTGGGCTCAGGTAAATGGACGCAACTCCCTTAGCTGGGAAGAAAAATTTAAACTCGATATTTGGTATGTTGAAAGAAGATCGCTCTGGATAGATCTTAAAATAATCATGATGACTGTCAAGAAGGTTTTCGTCAGAGAGGGTATTAGTGCTGACGGCGTAGCAACAATGAATAAGTTTACAGGCACTAAGTGAAAAAGGACTGATGCACCTGGGCGCTGTAAATTAGCCGATCAGTGTTGCATGCTTTTGCTTTTATAAATACATAAGGAGTTTCCATGTTAGGAACAACATTTTCTCCCTGGCCTTCTTTCACGGTAGAGGAAGCAGACGCTGTCCGCGATGTGGTTCTATCAAATAAGGTCAACTACTGGACGGGGCAGGAAACGCGTCAGTTCGAGGCGGAATTCGCTACCTGGTCGGGCGTCAATCATGCTGTTGCGCTCGCAAACGGGACTGTTGCGTTGGACGTAGCGCTGGTAGCTCTAGGCATTGGTTCCGGTGATGAGGTCATCGTAACCTCCAGAACATTCCTTGCGTCTGTTTCTTCCATTGTGAACGCAGGTGCCATCCCTGTGTTCGCTGATGTGGATCTTGACTCGCAAAACATCACAGCGAAGTCTGTTGAAGCAGTGATTACTCCACGTACACGAGCAGTGATCTGTGTACACCTTGCCGGCTGGCCATGTGATATGGATCCAATCATGAGCCTTGCTGCCGAACATGACTTGAAAGTCATTGAGGACTGTGCGCAGGCGCACGGGGCTTACTATAAGGGCCGGCCAGTTGGCTCCATAGGCCATATCGGAGCATGGTCCTTCTGTCAGGATAAAATCATGAGCACCGGCGGCGAAGGTGGCATGGTCACGACTAACGACCGCGATCTTTGGGCGAAGATGTGGTCGTACAAGGATCATGGCAAGAGTTGGGAGGCTGTGTACGAGCGCTCCCATGCCCCTGGTTTTCGCTGGGTACATGAAAGTTTTGGTACCAATTGGCGTATGCTTGAGGTGCAGGCTGTAATTGGTCGTATTCAGTTGCGCCGGATGGAAGCATGGCACGCTCAGCGTGCACAGAATGCGCAGAGCATTTGGGAGGCTGCACGTCGGTTGCCTGCGTTGAGAGTCCCCGACTTTCCTGAAGGTGATGTGCACGCTGCCTATAAGTGTTATTTCTTTGTACGCCCAGAACGTTTAAGAGAAGGCTGGTCCCGTGATCGTATCTTGAGCGAATTCGCGGCACGCGGCGTTCCTGCCTTTTCAGGATCGTGCTCTGAGGTCTATCTCGAAAAAGCATTCGACAACACCGGATGGCGACCAGCAAAAAGGCTCCCCAACGCCAAAGAGCTAGGTGAGACGAGTTTGATGCTTCTCGTCCATCCAACGTTGACGGAAAGTGAAATTCAGATGACTTGCAGAGTATTGACAGACATAGTGGGTGAGGCATCAATCCAATAATTGTGTGAGATGGCGCAATGATGGTCAGAATGAAGATTTCGCTGGGAGCAAAATAGTGTTCAAGGGGTATATGGATCGCATACGAGCGTACTTGCTGAGTCTTCCTCGAAGACAAAAACGGGTCTTGCAGGTGATCACGGATGTGATTTTGGTCTGGAGTGCGCTTTGGCTTGCGTTCGTTGTGCGCCTGGGAATAGACGAAATGACCAATCCGGTCAGGCTGCATCTGTGGTTGTTCGTCTGTGCGCCGGTCGTCGCCATCCCCTTGTTCATTCGGTTTGGAATGTACCGCGCTGTGATGCGGTACTTCGGTAATGATGCGCTCATCGCTATCATCAAAGCTGTTTGTCTCTCATCTCTTATTCTGGGTGTGATTGTTTATTGGTTCAGTAATCATCAGAGTGTTATTCCAAGGTCCATTATTTTTAATTACTGGTGGTTAAGTCTAATAATGGTGGGCGGTTTGCGCTTGGCGATGCGACAGTATTTCTTGGGTGATTGGTTCGCGGCTGCTCAGCATGTTCCATTTACCAGTCGAGAAAACGGTCTTCCGCGAGTTGCGATTTATGGTGCCGGTGCCGCGGGTAACCAACTAGTTGCTGCTTTACGAATGGGTCGTGTAATGCGGCCTGTAGCGTTCATTGACGATGACGACAGTATTTCCGATCGTGTCATTTCGGGTTTGCAGGTATACAAACCGCGTCATATTCAGCGAATGATCGATGCTACAGGTGCTCAAGAGATTCTATTGGCGATCCCTTCTTCCAATCGAGGTCGCCGTCGTGAGATTTTGGGGCTTCTTGAGAAGTATCCTCTGCATGTGCGTAGCGTTCCCGGATTCATGGACCTTGCGAGCGGTCGTGTAAAGGTTGACGATATTCAGGAAGTCGATATTGCCGATCTTTTAGGACGTGATGCTGTCCCGGCCCAAGCGGAACTACTGGAGCATTGCATTAAAGGGCAAACGGTTTTGGTTACCGGTGCTGGTGGTTCGATTGGTTCTGAGCTATGTAGGCAGATTCTGGAGCTTCGTCCGACTACTCTGTTGATGTTCGAACACAGTGAATTCAATCTTTATTGCATTTTATCTGAGTTGGAGCAACGCATTGCGCGCGAGTCGCTGATTGTTAGAGTCCTACCGATCCTAGGATCTGTTCGTGATCCAGCGAAGCTGCTGGACGTGATGAAAACCTGGCATGTAGATACTGTTTATCATGCTGCGGCTTACAAGCACGTACCGATGGTTGAGCATAATATTGCTGAAGGGGTACTGAATAATGTAATCGGTACCTTGAATACTGCACAGGCAGCGCTGCAGGCCGGAGTTGCCAATTTCGTATTGATTTCTACTGATAAAGCGGTGCGGCCAACTAACGTTATGGGAAGTACCAAGCGGTTGGCCGAAATGACGCTACAGGCCCTCAGTCAGGAAGTGGCGCCTGTGATGTTTGGTGAAAAGGCAAACGTCTCTCGTGTCAATAAAACACGCTTCACCATGGTTCGTTTTGGCAATGTGCTAGGGTCATCCGGATCAGTCATTCCCTTATTCCATAAACAGATCAAGTCTGGGGGACCGCTAACGGTTACCCATCCTAAAATTACCCGGTATTTCATGACCATTCCTGAGGCTGCCCAGTTGGTTATTCAAGCTGGTTCGATGGGGCAGGGCGGCGATGTGTTTGTACTCGACATGGGGGAGCCGGTTAGGATCGTTGAATTGGCGGAAAAAATGATTCACCTCTCAGGCTTGAGTCTGCGGTCTGAGAAAAATCCTCATGGAGACATTGCAATAGAGTTCAGCGGTCTGCGGCCCGGAGAGAAACTTTATGAGGAATTGCTGATCGGCGATAACGTAGTCGGAACTCAGCATCCAATGATTATGAGTGCCAGTGAGGATCACATCGCCTGGGATGTCCTGAAGACAAAGTTGAGTGAACTACTCGACGCTATTCATCACGATGACTATGGTCGGGTACGACAACTACTTCGTGATACGGTGAGCGGATATTCACCTGACGGCGAGATAGTCGATTGGGTTTATCAACAACGTCGACAGGAACCATAATGGCTATAGTCTGCCGAGGCGTAGCACAGTGGCATTGATGCGAATGATTGTCTGCTCACTGTCGAGGATCGACATGATCTTCTTAAGTAGCGAGTGTGTTCAGGTTGGAGAGTAAGGATGTTCTCTGAATATCTAGCTCTTTTAATTTTAAAGTTTACTTATTTTGCACAGTTTTGGTTTTGTGCCTCATAGATTGGAGTCTGGAATGTCTAAAATACTTATCGCAGGGGCTGGTGGGGCACCGTCCGAGGGCGTGATCAATTCACTTTTGATGGGGGCCAAAGGCGATACGGTTATTGGAATGGGGTCGGAGCCTTCAGACCTCGCGTTGTCAAAGGCAAGTAAGAAGTTTTATATTCCGTACGCCAACACGCCAGAGTACCAGGGTAAGCTGATTCAACTATTAAATGCCGAGAAGCCAGATTTAGTTCACTTCCAGAACGATCTTGAGATTTTTCATGCCTCTTTGATACGTGATGAAATTCTTGCAACGGGTACAAAGTTGTTTATGCCCAGTCATGAAGTTATCGATACGTGCGTGCATAAGCATAAGTCTTACGAAGCTTTCAAGCGCGCAGGCATTACAGTGCCCCGCAATATTATGATCAACGACGAGCAGGATCTGCGAGAGGCATTCAAATCCCTCGGGAATGTTGACGGTAAAATTTGGTTGCGTGCGTCCTCTATTGGGGGGGGGGGCAAGGGGGCGATACCTACCAATGACTTTGCCTTGGCTAAGTCGTGGATTGATCATTATAACGGTTGGGGGGATTTTGTAGCTGCTGAGTTGCTCACACCCAACACTATTACATGGCTTTCTATCTGGCACGAAGGTGATTTGGTTGTAGCGCAATCACGTGAGCGTAGAAGTTGGACTCATGGCAATAGAAGTATTTCTGGTGTTACAGGTGTCACGAAAGTTGGGGTTACCTGCGCTAACGATAAAGCCACTGAAGTAGCAATTAACTGTATAAAGGCTGTTTCAGAAAAGCCGCATGGTATATTTGGTGTGGACATGGCGTATGGTTTTGATGGTGTGCCAAATCCTACTGAAATCAATATTTCCAGATTTTTCACAACCGTGCAGTTTTTTACCGAGGCAGGTTTGAATATGCCTGAGATTTTCAAGGATATTGCACTGCACGGGGAGTTTCCTCAGCTAGAGTCCATCATCAATCCTTTGCCAAATGACCTTATGTGGCTGCGCGGTATGGATACGCCTCCAAGGTTGACTACCGAGCAAGGTATTCGAGATGAGATTATCTTCATATGAATATTTTAATTACCGGCGCGTCTGGTTTTATTGGCGAGCGGCTATTAGATGCGGCAATCACGCTGTGGGGGAAGGATAGTGTCACTGCGTTCAGTTCTCGGAAAATCGAGGGCTGTTATAGCATTGTTTATAATAAATCTTTGCCCGGTTTCGGTTTGCAGGCCGCGGACCTTGCCAGGATCGAAAATGTCGATGTTTTGATCCATGCGGGAGCCTATACTCCGAAAAGTGGCGGCGAAGCCAATATTTTTAGTGCGTGTAACGGTAATGTTTATTTCACTGAAGAGTTGCTGAAATTACCCTTTGGTAAACTGAGCAGGATATTGTTTGTCAGCACGCTTGATGTGTATGCATCCGCCACTCCGATCTCGGAGCTTACACCCACTGTGCCTGCGACCTTGTATGGGTGGTCTAAGCTTTACTGCGAACAAATGGTTTCACTGTTTGCCCGTGAGAAAAAAATTAATCATACAATTCTGCGCGTCGGCCACGTCTACGGACCAGGTGAGGAGAAATACGCGAAATTCCTACCCAAAACTATCGCAAGTATCCTGGCAGGCGGAACTGTTGAGTTGTACGGGGATGGGGCTGAGTTAAGAAGTTTCATTTATATTGATGATGTCGTTACGGCGCTGCTCGCTGCGGTTGACTTGGCGGAACAGGTTTCTGTCATTAACATCGTCGGTGGTACCGCAGTATCAATCAAAACAGTATTGGATGAGTTGGTTGCAATCAGTGGTCGGCCCGTTGAAATAGTTCGGCGCGAATTTTCGGGTGTTAAGCGCGACTTTGTTTTTGATACAACGTTGTTAAAGAAATATCTGCTACCTCAAGAGACACCTTTCTTGTCGGGGCTGAACGCCGAGTTTGCTTACTTCGAGAGCCTCAAGTGAATATTATATTTGATCTCGATGGCACGCTGATCGACTCGCGTCTTCGCCTATATCAGCTTTTCCAGAAATTGGTCCCGGAGTCACGGCTTGATTATATTCAGTACTGGGATTTTAAATTTGCGGGGCTTTCAAATGAGGCGATTTTGTCGCGCCAATTCGGCCTTGGAGAACTGCAGGTTATAGAGTTTCGTGAGCGATGGATGGATTTAATTGAAAGTCCGGAATTTCTTTCAATAGATACGAATTTTTCCGGTATGCATGCTGCTTTATCGCGGTTGAAAAGTGAGGCGAAATTGTATGTTTGCACGGCGCGTCAGTTGGTTGACCCTGTCTATGTGCAACTGGAAAGCCTGAAGTTGCTCGAGTATTTTGAAAGTGTGATGGTTACCGAACAGCGCAATACAAAAGATTTTTTGATTTCGCAAAACATCAAGGATTTGAGTTCGGCTGATTGGGTGATTGGCGATACAGGGAAAGATATACAGGTGGGTGCTGCGCTCGGTATGAGTACCTGTGCGGTATTGACCGGTTTTATGAAGCGTGAGGCTTTACTTAAATACTGTCCGAGTCGAGTTGTCGAGTCGGTCATCGAGTTTGCGCTTTAGCATCAGAACGCTATCGGCTCGATGGTCAATTTGGTTATAGGGATTCATGGAGTGTTTTTGAGTTTTTAAGTTGCTTCTGGTTTTATTTGGTAGAATCGAAATAATAGCCTTTATTCAGGTTTGCATAATTTTCTATGACTTTTTATTTCCTGAAGCACCTTTCGAATACTTAAATTTACACCCTGTAACTCAACCCTCTTTGACGAATCCCCCACATCACCTAAGTTTGAAAAGCAGCTTCGGAAAAGCTGCTTTTCTCTTATCGATGTCATGGAGCGTCACTTATGCAAAACACCTACATTTCTTCCCTGATCTTCGCTTTCCTCACCACTCTCTCCGTCACCACCACCGCCGCCCCTTCGATCAAGCCCGAAGCCCCAGCGCCCATTTCCGCGCAGATCAACAAGGCCGAGCAATCCGCCAAGGTGAACCTGAACGCCGCCGACGCCGAGACCCTGCGTCGTGATCTGTTTGGCATCGGTGCTGCCAAAGCCAAGGCGATCATCGCCTACCGCGATAGCAATGGGCCGTTCACGGCGGTAGATGAGTTGCTGGAAGTGAAGGGGATCGGCAAGGCGCTGCTGGAGAAGAACCGCGAAAGGCTGTCGATCAACTAAGGCGTCAGGGAGGCCGGTCATTGACCGGCCTTTTCGTCATCCTGTATCTGCGCCTTCAAGGTATCGCGCACCACCGCCATGATCCGCGCCGCCAACTGCGGATTCTCGACACTCCTGGCCAGCACCAATGCGCCCACCAGTGTCGACATCACCACCAGGCTCTGCGCATCACCGCGGCCTTCACCCAGCGCTGTTTCAATCTGCTTGAGCCGTGCGTCGAGTACAGCGTCCGTTGTTGGACTAGGCTGGCCTCTCATCCCCAACTCGGAGCACATGGTTGGCAGCGGGCAACCCTGGTCCGGGGAGACCTGGTGCCAGTCCGACAAGTAGCTGTCGATGAACGCGTCCAGCGGCCGCTCCTGGCTGAAGAGTGTTTCGCAATGCGCATCGAGTTCTGCCGCCGAGGCGAGGAGGGCCTTTTCCACCAGTTCGTCTTTGGACTTGAAGTGTGCGTAGAACCCGCCATGGGTCAGGTTCAGCGCCTTCATCAAGGGTTGCAAGCCGGTGGCGCCAATGCCATCGCGGCGAAAGCGCACGGACGCTTCCTTGATGATGCGTTGGTGAGTCTTGGCTTTGTGGTCTCGGGAGTAACGCATAAGGCGGCCTCGGGAACGAGGGGGAAGTTTAACCAAGTTGAACGTTATTACGCATCTGCACACAGGCCTGCAGGTTGGCATGAAAAGTGATTACGTCTACAGCGCAGATTGTTCAACAATCACGAGGTAAAGATGACGCTCAGTTTGTCGCTGGCCGACCAGATCGCCCTGGAGCTGCGCGCCGATATCATCGGCGGGCGGTTGTTACCTGGAATGGCATTGGTCGAGGTGGAATTGGTCAAGAGGTACAACGCGTCGCGCAATACGATCCGCGAAGCGTTGCACCGTTTGGGGCAGGAGGGCCTGACCCGTTATGTGCGCAACAAGGGGGTCATGGTCCGGCGCCTGGAGCGCGACGAGGTGCGCGATTTGTTTGTCGTCCGACGTACCCTGGAGCTGCAGGCCATCGCTCAAAGCCGCGCGCTGACATCCGATCAGTCTGAGCGCATGCAGAACGCCATCGATGCCACCAGCCTGGCGCGGGAGCGTGAGGATTGGCGTGCCGTGGCCACCCACAGCCTGGTGTTCCACCAGCAGATTGTCGGCTTGATGCGCAGCCCCTTGTTTGATGAATTTTTCGCCCAGGTGATCGCGCAGCTTCGCCTGGTGTTTTGTGCGGCGCCCGACGAGCAGCGCTTCCAGTCGCCTTGGCTGGAGCGTGATCGTGAGATTTACACGTTACTGGTCCAGGAGGACAAACCGGCGGCAGGCGAAGCGATGAGCGTGTACCTGGATGATTCGGAACGTCTGTCACTGGCCCTGTTCACCCAACCCTGATCGAGGAACCCCATCATGTACAAAGACTATCCGGCCGCCTATCAGGTCAGCAAAGGTTCGGCGTTGCAGGTCGACACCGCGTTTTATGAGCGGATTCGTGAGCGTGCCGACCAGCGCACGTTGATCGAACAATTCGAGGTGCCGATTCGCACGGGGAGGGCGTGGAAGGTGCCGGCAGGGCATGTGTTCCGGGTGACTACGCCGGTCGGTCCGCAGGTGGGAGATTTCAATGTATGGAACGCCAACGATCCGCGCGAGCGCCTCTGGGCGGCACGCACGCGGCAGTTGCAGGGCGCACATGTCAGTACCCATGACCGGTTGTGGTCGAACCTGCCGTTCCTGCGGCCGCTGGTTACGATCACCGATGACAGCCTGGCGGGCTATGGCATCGACGAACACGGCGGGCGCCTGCACGATTTGCTTGGCACGCGCTGCGATCCCTATGTGAACCGCATGCTCACCGGCGAGGATTTCCACCACCACTGCCATTCGAACCTGACGCGTGCAGTATTGCCCCACGGCCTGACGGAATTCGACGTGCACGACGTGCTGAATATTTTCCAGTGCACCGGCCTCAATCATGACGATATGTATTTCATGAAGGCGTGCCCGGCGCAGAAGGGCGATTACCTGGAGTTTTTTGCCGAGATTGATCTGCTGTGCGCGCTGTCGACATGCCCGGGCGGGGACTTGTCACTGCCGATGTGGGGGCCCAACGCCCAGGACCCCCTGACGGTGTGCCGTCCGCTGGGTGTCGAGATCTATCGGTTGGACGAGGCGCTGCTGGATGGCTGGAGCCAGCCGGAACGTGCTGCCTATAAGGGGCAGCACGGGTTGCAGATTGCCAAGGCCGCCTGGGAGTAACCCAAGGCTCAGCGATCCTGCGCGTCCTTGGCATCCGCCTGGGCGTTGCGTTCGGCCACGCGCTTGCGTTGTTCGTCGGTGAGTTCCACTTTGTTGGCGCTGTCCCGCAGCATCAGCAAGCCACCGACGATCGATCCGATCGCTACCACTAAAATCAACCACGCATACCACGGCATAAGGCTCTCCTTGAGGCAGATTGCCGTGGGAGAATTTTCCCACGGTAATAACTGCTTTGAGTGACGGGCTTTCTGAGTAGTTCAGTGTAGGCCCGTTCTGCCTCAAGTAGATCAGAGCCCGGTCAACATCGCATCCGCCGGGGCATCGGCGCGGTTTTGTGCAGTCAACTGGAAGTAGGCAAACCCGACTGCCATGAAGGCCAGAAAGATCAGCCCGATCAGCGCGTTGAACCAGGCCATCGCGACCAGGCACACCACCGCCAGTACCAGCGCGATGCCCGGCACAATCGGATAGCCCGGCGCGCGGAAGGTGCGTTCCAGCAGCGGCTCGGTCTTACGCAACTTGAACAGGCTGAGCATGCTCATGATGTACATCACGATGGCGCCGAACACCGCCATGGTGATCATCGCGGCGGTCAGTGTCATGCCGCCCAGGTTGATCAGGCCGTCGCTGTAGATCGCGGCGATACCGACCACGCCACCGGCGATGATGGCGCGGTGCGGCGTCTGAAAACGCGACAGCTTGGCCAGGAAAGATGGCAGGTAACCGGCGCGAGCCAGGGCGAAGAACTGACGCGAGTAGCCGAGGATGATGCCGTGGAAGCTGGCCACCAGGCCGAACAAACCGATCCATACCAGCATGTGCAGCCAGCCGGAGCTGTCGCCCACCACGGTTTTCATCGCTTGGGGCAGCGGGTCGTTGATGTTCGACAGGGTGCGCCAGTCGCCCACGCCACCGGCGAAGAACATCACGCCCATGGCCAGGATCACCAAGGTCAGGATGCCGCTGATGTAGGCTTTTGGAATAGTGCGCTTCGGATCTTTTGCTTCTTCAGCGGCCATGGCCGCGCCTTCGATGGCGAGGAAGAACCAGATCGCAAACGGAATCGCCGCAAACATCCCGGCAATGGCCGGTGCGCCGAAGGTGTCGGAACCGGCCCAGCCATTCAGGGCGAAGTTGCTGAAGCTGAACGCCGGGGCAACTACGCCCATGAACACCAGCAACTCGGCCACGGCGAGCACGCACACCACCAGCTCAAAGGTGGCGGCGAGTTTCACCCCGAGGATGTTCAGGCCCATGAATACGATGTAAGCGCCAACGGCCGCGTGTTTTGGGTCGAGAGCCGGGAACTGCACGTTGAGATAGGCGCCGATGGCCAAGGCGATGGCAGGCGGGGCGAAGACAAATTCGATCAAAGTCGCTAGCCCGGCAATCAAGCCGCCTTTCTCTCCGAACGCCCGGCGGCTGTAGGCAAACGGCCCGCCAGCGTGGGGAATCGCGGTGGTCAGCTCGGTGAAACTGAAGATAAAGCAGGTGTACATCGCGGCGACCATCAATGACGTCACCAAGAAGCCCAAGGTCCCGGCCACGCCCCAGCCATAGCTCCAGCCGAAGTATTCCCCGGAAATCACCAGCCCGACGGCAATGCCCCACAAATGCAGGGTGCCCAAGGTGGGTTTGAGTTGTGTGTTCATCGTGCTGCGCTCCCTGAACGGTTTGGAATGATTCAAGGTGTTGCAGCGGCCATGCCAGCCTGAGAATCATTGTCGTAAAGCCGCGCAACTGTCGTGGGGGGAATGGTTTGGCGTTTGAATCCCGCCAGGGTTGCACCAGATAAGTGCGGCGGTGTTTGAACCGACGCTTTCGCGAGCAAGCCCGCTCCCACACTCGACCGCGTTCGCCAGGCAAGCCCCCATCAAAATGTGGGAGCGGGTTTACTCGCCAAGAGGCCCGCCCAGACACCGAAAGCCCCCCTGTAACCCCCGCATAAACCCACTCTTTACGCCGTCTTTACGCCCTGCCCACACCCTCGATCTCGTTCCTTTACGCCACTCCTGCGGACAATTACCCCACACGCGGCAACACGCCGCTAAACGGAGAGACTTCCATGAGCGTTCTGGACGGGGTGTCACTGCTATTGGCCGTGGCGCTGTTCATTTATCTGCTGGTTGCGCTGTTACGCGCGGATCGGAACTAGGAGCTGGCCATGCACAGTTATGACTATTGGCTGATCATCGCCTTCTTTGCTTTGGTGCTACTGCCCGCGCCGTTCCTGGGGCGGTTCTACTACAAGGTGATGGAAGGCCAGCGCACCTGGCTGAGCCCGGTGCTGGGGCCGGTGGAAAACGCCTGCTATCGCGTGGCCGGTGTCGACGCGCAGGCAGAACAGAGCTGGCAGAAATACGCGCTGGCCCTGCTGGCGTTCAACCTCGCCGGTTTCTTGCTGCTGTTCGCGATCTTGCTGTTCCAGGACTATCTCCCACTGAACCCGCAGAAATTGCCGGGTCAGGAATGGACCCTTGCCTTCAACACCGCCGTCAGTTTCATGACCAACACCAACTGGCAGTCCTACAGCGGGGAGGCGTCCCTGAGCTACCTCAGCCAGATGGCTGGCCTGACCGTGCAAAACTTCGTCAGCGCCGCCACCGGCCTGGCCGTCTTGGTCGCCTTGTGCCGTGGGATCGGCCGTAAATCCGCCAAGACCTTGGGCAACTTCTGGGTCGATATGACCCGCGCCACCCTCTACGGCCTGCTGCCACTGTGCCTGGTGCTGGCGCTGTTGCTGGTCTGGCAGGGCGTCCCGCAAACCTTCGCCCATTACATTGACGCGGTGACGCTGCAAGGCGTGGATCAAGTGATCCCCCTGGGCCCGGCCGCCAGCCAGATCGCGATCAAGCAACTGGGCACCAACGGTGGTGGCTTCTTTGGCGTCAACTCGGCGCATCCGTTTGAAGACCCGACCGCGTGGGCCAACCTGTTCGAGGTGGCGTCGATCATCCTGATCCCTGTGGCACTGGTGTTCACCTTCGGTCACTACGTCAAGGACTTGCGTCAGAGCCGTGCAATTCTCGGCTGCATGCTTGCGCTGTTCCTGATCGGCGGCGCGACGTCGTTGTGGTCCGAGTACCAGCCCAACCCGACCCTGAAAGCCCCGGCCGTCGAGCAGACCGCCCCGCTGGAAGGCAAAGAGGCGCGCTTCGGTACTACCGGCACCGTGCTCTGGTCGGTGACCACCACGGCGGCGTCCAACGGTTCGGTCAATGGCATGCAGGACAGCCTCAACCCGCTGAGCGGCATGGTGGCGATGGTTAACATGATGGTCGGCGAAGTGATCTTTGGCGGCGTTGGCGCCGGCATGTACGGCATGCTGCTCAACGTGTTGATCGCCGTGTTCCTCGCTGGCCTGATGATCGGCCGCACCCCCGAATACCTGGGCAAGAAACTCCAGGCCAAGGAAGTGCAATTGCTCGTCGTCACCTTGCTGGTCATGCCGGTGGGCGTGCTTGTGCTCGGCGCCATCGCGGCCAGCCTGCCTGGCCCGGCGAGTGCCATCAGCAACCCCGGCCCCCACGGTTTCAGCCAGTTGCTCTACGCCTACACCTCGGCCAGCGCCAACAACGGCTCGGCGTTCGCTGGCTTCAGCGCCAACACCGCGTTCCACAACCTGATGCTTGGCCTGGGCATGTTGATCGGGCGCTTCGGCTACATCCTCCCGGTGCTGGCCCTGGCCGGCAGCCTGGCGATGAAGAAGGCTGCACCGATTGGCCAAAACAGCTTTCCGACCCATGGCCCACTGTTCGTGACCCTGTTGACCGTAACCATTTTGCTGGTGGGCGGCCTGACGTTCCTGCCAACGCTGGCACTAGGCCCGATTGCTGAACACCTGAGCATGGGCTTCTAAGGGGATATGAAAATGAATATGCCTGCAAAAAACGCAGCTCCGGTGAAAGCCCAGGAGCCCGCCAAAACCGCTATCTCTGCCCTGTGGCGCCCGGCGCTGGTCCAGGCGTTCGTCAAGCTGGACCCGCGCCAGTTGCAACGCTCGCCGGTGATGTTGGTGGTCGAACTGACCGCCATCCTCACCACCGTGTTGTGCTTTGTGCCGGACACCACCGTGCCGACCTTCGTCGCTGTGCAAATCGCCGTGTGGCTGTGGTTCACCGTGCTGTTCGCCAACTTCGCCGAAGCCTTGGCTGAAGGACGTGGCAAGGCCCGCGCCGACAGCCTCAAGGCTGGCAGCGAAGGCCTCAGCGCCCGGCGCAAGGAAACCGACGGCAGCTTCAAGGTGGTGCCGGCCACCAGCCTGCGTAAAGGCGATGTAGTGCGCGTCGCCGCCGGGGAAATGATCCCCGGTGACGGCGAGGTCATCGAAGGTATCGCCGCGGTCAACGAAGCGGCGATCACCGGCGAATCCGCACCGGTGATCCGCGAATCCGGTGGCGACCGCTCGGCCGTCACCGGCAACACGCGGCTGGTCTCGGACTGGCTGCTGATCCGCATCACCGCCAACCCTGGCGAGTCGACCCTGGACCGTATGATCGCCCTGGTCGAAGGCGCCAAGCGCCAGAAGACCCCCAACGAAGTGGCGCTGGATATTCTGCTGATCGGCCTGACGCTGATCTTCCTGCTGGTGGTGGTGACGTTGCAGCCGTTCGCCCACTTCGCCAGTGGCAGCTTGCCGTTGGTGTTCTTGGTCGCACTGCTGGTGACGCTGATTCCTACCACCATTGGCGGCCTGTTGTCGGCCATCGGCATCGCCGGCATGGACCGTCTGGTGCGCCTGAACGTGATCGCCAAATCCGGCCGTGCGGTGGAAGCGGCGGGGGACGTGCACGTGTTGCTGCTGGACAAGACCGGCACCATCACCTTCGGCAACCGTCGTTGCGCGGCGGTGGTCGCGGCCCCTGGCGTCAGCGGCAAGGAAGTCGCCGAAGGCGCGCTGTTTGCCTCACTGGCGGATGACACGGCCGAAGGCAAATCCATCGTCGAATACCTGCGCGCCTTGCACCCCCAGGCCGAACCGTCGCCCGAGCAACTGACCGGCGTACCGTTCAGTGCCGAAACCCGTTTGTCCGGGGTCGACTATCAAGGCCGTGTGTTCCGCAAAGGCGCGGTGGATTCGCTGCTCGCCTTCCTCGGCCAGCAACGCCGTGAACTGGCCCCGGCGCTGTCACGGGAAATCGACAAGATCGCCCAGAGCGGCGGCACGCCATTGCTGGTGTGCGCCGACGGCAAGTTGCTCGGCGCGATCCACCTCAAGGACGTGGTCAAACCCGGCATCCGCGAACGTTTCGCCGAACTGCGCAAGCTAGGGATTCGCACCGTGATGGTCACCGGCGACAACCCGCTGACCGCCGCCGCGATTGCCGCTGAAGCTGGGGTGGACGACGTGCTGGCCGAAGCCACCCCGGAGAAAAAACTCGCGCGCATTCGCCACGAGCAGAACGACGGCCGCCTGGTCGCCATGTGCGGCGACGGTGCCAACGACGCCCCGGCCCTGGCCCAGGCGGACGTCGGCATGGCGATGAACGACGGCACCCAGGCCGCCCGCGAAGCCGCCAACATGGTCGACCTCGATAGCGACCCGACCAAGCTGCTGGACGTGGTGCAGATCGGCAAGGAACTGCTGGTGACCCGTGGCGCGCTGACCACCTTTTCCATCGCCAACGACGTGGCCAAGTACTTCGCGATCCTGCCGGCGCTGTTCGCCTCGATCTATCCGCAACTGGGCGTGCTCAACGTGATGCATCTGCAAAGCCCGCAGAGCGCGATCCTCTCGGCCATCGTGTTCAACGCGCTGATCATCGTGGTGCTGATTCCCCTGGCGCTGCGCGGTGTGCGCGTGCAAGCGGCGAGCGCGGCGGCGTTGCTGCGGCGCAACCTGTTGATCTACGGCCTTGGCGGGATTTTGGTGCCGTTCGTGGGTATCAAGGCGATCGACATGCTGCTGACCGCACTGCACCTGGTTTGAGCCCTATGACTGTCTGTGGCGAGGGCGCTTGCGCCCGTTGGACCGCGTAACGGTCCCACGTTTTGCGGCTGCTGCGCAGCCGAACGGGGGCAAGCGCCCTCGCCACGGTGGTTCTCGATTTGTTAAGGAGTTGAACATGGCTAACATCATCCGCCCGGCCCTGAGCCTGCTGGTGCTCATGACCCTGATTACCGGCGTCGCCTATCCACTGGTGGTCACTGGCGTCGCCCAAGTCGCCTTCCCCAAGCAGGCCAACGGCAGCCTGGTGTACGACGCCAGTGGCAAGGTGCGTGGCTCCAGCCTGATCGCCCAGGATTTCAGCGGTGACAACTGGTTCCACCCGCGCCCATCCGCGGGTGCCTTTGCCACGGTCTCCAGCAGCGCCAGCAACCTCGGCCCAAGCAACCCGGCATTGGCCACGCGTATCTTCGAGGACGCGAGTAAACAGCTGGTGCCAAGCCAGGGGCCGGTGCCTTTGGCCTCGCTGACTACCTCTGGCAGCGGTCTTGATCCACACTTGCCACCACAGGCGATTGCCTATCAACTGGTACGCGTGGCGGCGGCGCGGAATGTGCCGGTGTCGACCTTGCAGCGCTTGTTGGATGAGCACATTGAAAGCCCGTTGGTGGGCCCGCCGGTGGTGAATGTGCTGGCATTGAACATGGCCCTGGAAAAACTGTAAGCAGTGAAACCGCCATCGCGGGCAAGCCCGCTCCCACAGGGGATTGCATTGCAAATGTGGGAGCGGGCTTGCCCGCGATGACGGCCTTAAAGACTGCAAATAAACACCTGAAGGAACCCCCTACATGAGCGACTCCGGCCGCGCCGATGCCTTGTTAGCCGATCTGCCCCGCAACGGCCGTGGCCGGCTCAAAGTCTTTCTCGGCGCCGCGCCGGGGGTGGGCAAGACCTACGCCATGCTCCAGGCCGCCCATACGCAGCTGCGCCAGGGCGTAAAACTCATCGCCGGGGTGGTCGAAACCCATGGCCGCGCCGAGACCGAAGCGCTGCTCAGCGGCCTACCGCAGCAACCGCTGTTGCGCAGCGAATACCGCGGCGTGATGCTCGAAGAGATGGACCTCGACGGCCTGCTCGCCGCCAAGCCCAAGCTGGTGCTGGTGGACGAACTGGCCCATAGCAACGCCCCTGGCAGCCGGCATGAAAAGCGCTGGCAAGACATCCAGGAACTGCTCGCCGCCGGCATCAACGTGTTCACCACGGTCAACGTCCAACACCTGGAAAGCCTCAACGACCAAGTGCGCGGCATCACCGGCGTGCAAGTGCGCGAAACCCTGCCGGACTGGGTGCTGCAAGAGGCCGACGAACTGCTGTTGATCGACCTGCCTTCCCGTGAGCTGCTCGAGCGCCTGCGCGACGGCAAGGTGTACGTGCCGGAACAAGCCCGCGCCGCCATCGACGCGTTCTTCACCCAGACCAACCTGATGGCCCTGCGCGAACTGGCGATGCAGACCGCCGCCGCCCACGTCGACGATGACTTGGCCCAAGGTTATCGCCAGCTCGGCCAGGCCGCACCGGCTGTGCGCGGGCGCTTGCTGGTCGGCGTGGACGGCGATGCCCAGGCCGAACGCCTGGTGCGCCATGCCAGCCGCGTGGCCCAGCGTCGGCATTTGCCGTGGAGCCTGGTGCATATCGACAACGGCCGGGCGCGGGATGAGCAATCGCGTCTGCGCCTGCAAAACGCCCAGCAACTGGCCGAGCGCCTCGGCGGCGAAGTGGTGTTGCTGCGTGCGGGGGAAGTGGCCAAGACCCTGATCCAGCACGCCGCCGAACGCCGCGCCAGTTTGCTGCTGGTGGGACAGTCGCGGATGCGCTGGCACCGTCGCGTGTTCGGCGGCGGCCTGGCGGCGCGTCTGTTGCGCAATGCGCGGGGCTTGGAAATCAACGTCCTCGACAGTGACGACGTCCCCGCGCCGCCACGCCTGCCGGATGTACGTGGGTTGGTGTGGTTCGACTACGGCCTGGCGGTTGCCGCCACCGTGGTGGCGGCGGCGTTGGCCTGGGCGGTGGCCAGTGTGTTGCCGTTGCCGAATATCTCCCTGGTGTTCCTCGCTGCCGTGCTGCTGGTGGCGGTGCGCAGCAGTCTGGGGCCATCGCTGGTGTGTGCGGCGCTGTCGTTTCTGACGTATGACTTCCTGTTTATCCCGCCGAATTTTTCCTTCGCGATCCAGCGTGAAGAAGATGTGCTGACGCTGCTGTTTTTCCTGCTGATGGCGGCGCTCACCGGCAACCTCGCCGCGCGTCAACGCCGGCAGTTGCAGGCGCTGCGCGACACCCAGGAAGAAACCAGCGAGTTGCTCGACCTGTCGCGCAAACTCACCGCCGCCACCGATCGCCAGGCGGTGATCAGTGCGGCGGCCCATCACCTGGAAGGCTGGAGCGACCTCGACTTATGCCTGGTCAACCGCGACGGCCAGGGCGGTTGGACCATCGAGACCGGCGGCCCGCTGACCCTCACCGAAGCCGAACGCGCCGCCGCCGACTGGGCCTGGCAACACGACCAGCCGGCCGGCATGGGCACCGGTACCTTGCCGTTCGGGCGTTGGTGGTGGTGGCCGCTGTCGGGTGAAGAGGGCCCGTTGGGCTTGCTCGGCGTGAGTCCCAAGCCGGGCCTGGAGTTGAGCGGTCAGCGTCGCCGTTTGCTCACGGCCTTGAGCCAGCCGCTGGCGCAAGCCCTGGCCCGTGCGCAACTGGCGCAGGAGTTGGAATCGGCACGTCTGCACGGTGAAACCGAGCAACTGCGCAGCGCCTTGCTCGCGTCGGTGTCCCACGATTTGCGCACGCCGCTGACCGCCATGCGCGGCAGCATCGACAGCCTGCTGGCCCTCGGTGAAGCCATTCCGCTGGAGGATCGCCGCGAGTTGCTGGAAGGTACCCGCGATGAGGCCGAACGTCTCGACCGCTATATCCAGAACCTGCTCGACATGACGCGCCTGGGCCACGGTGCGCTGAAGCTGGCGCGTGACTGGGTGGCGCCGGGTGACATCGTTGGCAGCGCGCTTGGCCGGTTGCGCGCCGTGCTGGCGCCATTGCAGGTGCGCACTGAGGTGCCATCGGGGTTGCCCTTGCTCTACGTGCACGCGGCGCTGATCGAGCAGGCGTTGGTCAATGTGTTGGAAAACGCCGCACGGTTTTCGCCAGCCCACGGGCGTCTGAACTTGAGTGCGGGGGTGTCGGATAACCAGCTGTTTTTTGCTGTTGCCGACGAAGGCCCGGGGATTCCCGAGGACGAGCGCGCGAAAATTTTCGACATGTTCTACACCGCCGCCCGGGGTGATCGCGGCGGGCAGGGCACCGGCCTCGGCCTGGCGATCTGCCAGGGCATGGTCGGCGCGCACGGTGGGCATATCAGCGTGGCCGAAGGTATCGACGGGCGCGGCACCTGCATCACCTTGTTCCTACCGTTGCCGACCCAGCCTGGCCTTGAGCGCGAGGCATGAGCTACCCTGTTTTCTCCGCCGATTCTGATTGGACACCATGAGCCAGACCGCGACGATTTTGGTCATTGATGACGAACCGCAGATCCGCAAATTCCTGCGCATCAGCCTGGCCTCCCAGGGCTACAAGGTGATTGAGGCCGGCACCGGCAATGAAGGCCTGGCCCAGGCCGCGCTGAACAAGCCGGACTTGCTGGTGCTCGACCTCGGCCTGCCGGACATGGACGGCCAGCAGGTGCTGCGTGAGTTTCGCGAATGGTCGATGGTGCCGGTGCTGGTGCTCTCGGTGCGGGCCAGCGAAGGGCAGAAAGTCGAGGCCCTCGACGGTGGCGCGAATGACTACGTGACCAAGCCATTTGGCATCCAGGAGTTTCTTGCCCGCGTGCGTGCGCTGTTGCGCCAGGTGCCGACGGGCGAGGCTCAGGAAGCGGCGTTGAGTTTTGGCCCGTTGACCGTCGACCTGGCCTATCGCCGTGTACTGCTGGACGGTGCCGAGGTGGCCTTGACCCGCAAGGAATACGCGGTACTGGCACAACTGGCGCGCCATCCGGGGCGGGTGATTACCCAGCAGCAGTTGCTCAAGGACATCTGGGGGCCGACCCATACCGAAGACAGTCACTACCTGCGGATTGTGGTCGGGCATCTGCGCCAGAAGTTGGCGGATGACCCGACGCAGCCGCGGTTTATCGTGACGGAGGCGGGGGTGGGGTATCGGTTGTTGGGCGCCTAGATGTTTGGTGGCTGGGCCGGCCTCATCGCGGGCAAGCCCGCTCCCACATTTTGAAAGCGTTCACCATTGGAGTGTGGGAGCTGGCTTGCCTGCGATGGCGCCTTCAGCAACACCAGAAATCTCAGCCCTGCTCGCTCTCATACCGATCCAACGTATCCCGCGCAATCTCCCGCCCCAAGGCGATCAACTCCGGCGCCTTGTAAAACTCGAAAAACCGGCATACCCGCTTCGGCACGTTGATCAACACATCCGGCGGATACCCGGCGATCTTGTACTGCGCCAATGAGGTCTGCATCACCTCGAAACTCTGGTTGATCAAGTCCAGCAACGACGCCGGGCCGACGTTGTCGATGATGAACGAACCGGTCGCCGACTTCGGTGCCCCGGCGGTTTCCGGGGCGGCGGCGGGTTGTTGGGCTTCGGGTTCCGCCGAGTCCAGCCAGGGGTTGATGTCTGCGGCTTCGGCCTGCAATGCCTCTTGCTCCAGCTTCATCAACTGTTCGGCCTGTTTGCGGCGGAAGGGCAGGTGCGAACCGAGGGATTTCGCCAGGCTGTTGAAACGGCTCTTGAACGCGGGTGGGCGCTGGATCATCGGCAATTGGTAGTGCTTCTGGTTGGTGGCGTTGAGGTTGACCGCGATGATCAAGTCGCAATGGCTCGACACCACCGGCACGATCGGCAGCGGGTTGAGCAGGCCGCCGTCCACCAGCATGCGGTTGCCCTGCATCACGGGTGTAAACAGGCTGGGGATCGCCG
This sequence comes from Pseudomonas sp. GL_117, assembly GCF_057835125.1. NCBI lineage: Bacteria > Pseudomonadati > Pseudomonadota > Gammaproteobacteria > Pseudomonadales > Pseudomonadaceae > Pseudomonas > Pseudomonas sp. GL_117. Next base: position 1,904,131 of record NZ_CM174418.1, read on the forward strand.
CCGAGGCGCGCATGGCCTGGTGCAGGCAACCTTCCTGGAACCAGATTTCCTGTTGGTTGGTGAGGTCGGTGGCGACGGCGGTGTAGGGGATGCGCAACTCTTCGATGTTCAACTCGCCGACGATCTTGCGGATCTGGCCGAAGACCTTCTCGCCTCGGATCGCCCCCAGGCGAAAACTCACGTCCACCAGGCGCAACACGTCGAGGTAATCGAGGCTTTCGATCCAACTGCGGTAGTCATCGAGTTTGCCGGCGGCGTAGATGCCGCCCACTACGGCGCCCATGGAGCAACCAGCGACACAGGCAATGTCGTAGCCGCGCCGTTCGATCTCCTCGATCACTCCGATATGGGCGTAGCCCCGGGCCCCGCCGGAGCCCAGCACCAAGGCAACACGTTTCTTCATGGTCCATGTCCTACAGAAGGCAGGTGCCCACAATGCACCTATTGAGGGGGCGGCTTCAATCTTCGCTGCGGGAGTGATAAGGCTCGGGTATGCTCTGGCAATAGGTAGGATCGATTTCAGGCTAGGGACAAGGCACTTTTCCAAGTAGGCAACGTCTACAACGTACGACTGTTTTTCTTTATTTTGAGGTGTCATCGATGAAAGCCTGGATGTGTGTGCCTGTGATCGTGTTGGCCCTGGCCGGTTGTGCCGGGAAAACCGCGTACCGCGACAGCTGCGGCACGCAATTGGATGCCGCCTGGCATGAGCTGGACCTGGCCAAGGCCGAAGGTTTCGCCGGTACGGTCAGCTACTCCAAGGCTCTGTCGCTGTTGACCGGCGCCAAGACCCAGCAACAGTTCGAAGCGTTTGAAGGCTGCGCCAACAAGGCCGAAAAAGCGCGTTTCTATATTCGTGAGTCGCGCGCCGGGCGTTGATCCGGGGGCTAATAGGATTTTTCATCGAGGAGTGAGGGCAGGATGTCAGCGTTGGTCGATCAGTTAGTCGCTCAGGTCATTGGCCTGGAAGTTGGGTTGCTGAGCTGCCAGGCTCGTCTTGCCGCCGTCACCGACGATGAAGCCCTGCATGATCTGCGCACCACCGTGCGCCGCCTGCGCAGCCTGTTGCGCCCCTTGCGCGGGCTGCCGGGGGTGGAACAGCTGGAAGCGGCCGCCAGCGCGGTCGGCCAGTTGACCACGCCGTTGCGTGACCGCGAGGTGCTGGCGGCGTATTTGCACCAGCACGGCCATCACCTGGCCGCCGATCGACGCCTGCGCTTGCAACCCGAGGCGTATCGGCAGGTGGCACAAGGCCCGGAGCTGGCGCACTTGCTGCTGATCCTCGATGCCTTTCCGCGCTTCATCCGCGCCTCTGAACATCAAAAACTGCTCAAGGGCCTGCGCACGCGTATCGAGAAGCGCCTGGCCAAGCAATGGCAGGCACTTGGCGCCGCGTTGAAAGACCCCGAGCACGATCGCCATCGCCTGCGCTTGTTGATCAAGCGTGTGCGCTACGCCGCCGAAGCGTATCCCGAATTGGACAAACTCCCCGCCAAAGCCCTGCCTCGCCTCAAGGGAGCCCAAGCCGCCCTGGGCGATTGGCACGACTGCTGGCAGTGGCTGGCCCAGGCCCAGCAGCAGGCGGATTTGCAGCCTTGCGTGGCGGTGTGGCAACGCACCATGGCCAAGGCGCAAGGGCAGGCGGATCGCGTGCTGGATAAGCTCAGCGCGGATTGTTTCTGAACCGGTCCGGCTTTTGGCCGGAATAGGCGCTGTGCCTGGCGGGCCCGCTGGTTAAGATCGCCCATCTGTTTCTTTTGATGTGAGGTCGCCATGCGTTTCAGTGATTTGCTCGACGCCGCCCGTAGCCACCCGCAGGACGTCACCATCCCCGCCGAATGGGCGCAAGGCCGTGCCACGTTTGGTGGCCTGGTCGCCGCCTTGCAGTACGAAGCGTTGCGCGCCCAGGTGCCGGCGGATCGGCCGTTGCGCTCGCTGGCGGTCACCTTCGTCGGGCCGGTAGCGCCGGATGTGCCGGCCAGCTATCAAGTCGAAGTGTTGCGCGAAGGCAAGGCCGTCAGCCAGTTGCTCGGCCGCGTGGTGCAGAACGGTGAAGTGGCGACCCTGGTACAGGCCAGTTTCGGTGGCTCCCGCGCGTCGGAAATCACGGTGGAGAGCGAAGCGCCGCCGGTGTTCAAGCACTGGGATGAGTGCCAGGAACTGCCTTACATCAAGGGCGTCACGCCGGAGTTCATGCGCCATTTGGCGATGCGTTGGAGCGTCGGCGGTCTGCCGTTTACCGGTAACAAATCCCGCGACATGGGCGGCTGGGTCCGACTGCGTGGGGATGTAAAAGAGGAACCGCTGACCGAAGCGCACATCCTCGCCCTGGTCGATGCCTGGCCCCCGGCGTTGCTGCCGCACCTGAAAAAGCCGGCGCCGGGCAGCACACTGACCTGGACCATCGAGTTCATCCAGCCGTTGCAGGATTTGAGCACCCTCGACTGGTGCCAGTACTACGTCAGCATCGAACACGCCCGAGACGGCTATGGCCATGCCGCCGCCGCGCTGTGGAGCCCGAGCGGTGCGCTGATCGCCATCAGCCGCCAGACCGTGGTGGTGTTCGCCTGATCCTCAGTGCCGATGGCGCTGCCGCCAGGCGCGCCACCAGCCACCGCTGAAGACAAAACGCGGGAAGGTCACGAATTGCTCGACCACCAACCGCTGCACGGCGTCTTTGCGATCACTGAAGGGTTCACTGGCCTGCGCTTCCAGGCTATGCCCGTGACGCTGCAAGGCCAGGCCGGCGAGGATGCCGACCACGCCAATGGCAAAACTCGCCAGGCTCAGGCTGAACACGCCGGACACAATCAGCAGAAACCCGATAATGAATAGCGGCACGGCAATCAGGTGCAACGCCAGGTTGGTCGGGTGCTGATGGTTCTGTGGGTAATTGCGCCATTGCCAGGCGGGGAGATTGGGATGACTTTTGCCCATGCTGAAAAATCCTCTGTCCGTTGAAACAACTTGAACAGAGTTTAGGCAGGGACGGGCGCAGCAGCGAATCAAGGCTGGCTATAGGGGCTATAGCCAACCTTGGATGGCTTACAGCTTCAATTGCCCGATGGCTTTGCTCAATTCACCGGCCAGAGTCGCCAGTTGGTTGCTGGTGGTTGCCGAATCCACGGTTTGTTTCACGGTGTTTTCGGTGACGTCACGAATGCTCACCACCGCGCGGTTCATTTCCTCGGCGACATGGCTTTGCTGCTCTGCGGCGACGGCGATCTGGGTGTTGCTTTCGCGCATCTGCGCCACGGCGCTGGTGATTTCGGCCAGTGCCGCGCCCGCTTCAAGGGCTTGCTGCACGCAGTCGTCGGCCTTGAAGGAGCTTTCCTGCATGAAGTCCACCGCATCGCGGGTGCCGGCTTGCAGCGCGGAGACCATGCGGGTGATTTCGTCGGTGGAGCTTTGTACACGTTTGGCCAGGTTGCGCACTTCGTCGGCGACCACTGCAAAACCACGACCCATTTCCCCGGCGCGGGCGGCTTCGATGGCGGCGTTGAGGGCGAGCAGGTTGGTCTGTTCGGCGATGCTGTGGATCACGCTGACGACGCCGTTGATTTTCTGGCTGTCCTCGGCGAGTTTCTGGATCATTTCGGCGGTCTGTTGCACGCCGGTGGACAGCCCGGCAATCGAGCGTTGCACGCGGCTCACCACTTCATGGCCGCTGCCGGCGAGGGTGTCGGCGGTCTGGGACAAATCCCGCGTGGCGCCGGCGTGCTGGGCGATGTGGTAGACGGTGGCGGTCATCTCGTTGATGGCGGTGGCGGCCTGGTCGGTTTCGCTTTGCTGGCCGAGCATGCCGTGCTGCACGTCGTTCATGCTGCTGGCCAGGCGCGCGGCGCCGTCGTCCAGTTGCTGGGCAGTACGCGCCACGGTGTTGACCACCCGTTGGTAACCGGCCTGCATGGCGTTGAAGGCGCTGGCCATCTGGCCGACTTCATCCTTGCATGCCAACGGCACGCGGGCCGACAGGTCGCCGGTTTTCTCCACGTGCAGCATCACGTCCTTGAGGGTGTTGAGCTGGCTGAGCAAGAAACGGATCAGCAGCTGCGAAGCGCAGAGCATCGCCAGCATCAGGATCGCGACGGCCACGGCGTAGTTGGTGAAACGGTCTTCGAAGACCTGGCTCAGGCTGGGCGCGTAGGCCAGCACGGCGACGTATTGACCGTCGGCGCGCGCGACCACATCGGCGCCCAACAGCGGGTTAACGCCGAACCAGGGCATGTGATTGAGTTCGATCCAGCCGGTGGCGCTGGCCAGGGCTGACAGATCCTGCTCCGCCAGTTGTGGGACTTGGCCTCGGGCAAATGTCAGCAGGTGCTCGCCCTTGGGCAGCGGTTTGTCAGCCGGCCACGCGCTGAGCAAGCGCGCCTGCGCCTGCGCGGAGGCCTGGGACGCGTCGCTGCGTGCCTGTTGTTCGAGCTGCACGGCGTACAGCACCAGCAATAAGGTGGTGATGAAGGCGACCGCGTTGACGGCCCAGAATTTGTACTTCAGCGAGATGTTGCTAAGCCAGGCACCCATGGAAGGTTTTCTCTGATAGCGGAAACAGCATTGGCAAGGTGCCATTATTGTGCCGCTATTCAACAATACCCTTTTGACATGGGTCAATGGGCCGCATCACTCCACCGCAGGCAACCGAAAAAACGCGCGGGCACAGGCGGTGCTGTGCTGGGCCAGGTCGTCCGGCGTCTCGTGGCGGTGCAGGGCGACTTCGCGCAGTACTTCGGGCAGGTAGGCCGGTTCGTTGCGGCCGTTTTTCGGCTTGGGGCGCAGGGTGCGCGGCAGCAGGTACGGCGCATCGCTTTCCAGCATCAGGCGGCCTCGGGGAATTTCCCTGACCAGCGGGTGCAGATGCGTCCCACGGCGCTCGTCGCAAATCCACCCGGTGATGCCGATGTGCAGGTCGAGGTCCAGGTAGCTGAACAACGCCTGCTGCTCGCCGGTGAAGCAATGCACCACGGCGGCAGTGAGGTGGTCGCGGTAGTCCTTGAGGATCTCCAGCAGGCGCTGATTGGCGTCACGCTCATGGAGGAACACCGGCAGCTTCAGCTCGACGGCCAGGGCCAGGTGTTCTTCGAGGACTTTTTCCTGCTGCGGGCGCGGTGAGAAATCGCGGTTGAAATCCAGCCCGCATTCGCCCACCGCGCGCACCCGGCTCTCGCCGAGCAAACTGCGCAAACGTTGGGCGCTGTCGCCGTTCCAGTCGCTGGCGCTGTGGGGGTGGATGCCGGCGGTACAGAACAGGCGTTGACCGCTGTCATCAAGCTTTGCGCAGAGTTCCAGGGCCTGTTCGCTGCCCTCGACACTGGTGCCGGTGAGGACCAATTGTTGCACGCCAGCAGCGTACGCACGCTCGAGTACGGCCTGGTGCTTCTCGTCGAAACTGGGGTTAGTCAGGTTGACGCCGATATCAATGAGTTGCATGGTGCTATCTCCGCCTGCGGCCGGAAAGCATATCAGAGCTGTAGATTTATAAGAAAATCGAAGAACTACAACGAGTTATCGCTGTCTTTGAACGTCGCAAGTGACATCGCGGTTGGCCTCACGCTTCGCCCTGTGTCACCGTTGCGCGCTTTTTCAGCGCTTCAAGTGCTCTGTTTCTGACTCCCACCGCCTCGTTTTTCGCGAGGACGTTGGCCAGTATTCTTACCGGAGAGCGGATGATCCGACCCTCGGCGTTGCTAGTGTTGTGCCTGACGTTACTGCTGCCCATGGCGGCGGTCGCGCGCCTGGACGGGCCGCTGGAAGTGACCAAACCCGGCAAGGTCCGTGACCTGGCCGAGATTCGCTCCAGCCGCACCTTGCGGGTGTTGGTCAACCAGAGCCGCAACAGTTCCGGTGAAATCCAGGGCCAGGCCATCGGTGTCGAATACCATCGCCTGCGCGCCTTCGAGCAATACCTGAATGGCCACGCCCGTGATGGCCAGGAAATCAACCTCAAGATCATCCCCAAGGCCAAGGACCAACTGCTCGGCGCATTGGCCCGTGGCGAAGGTGATCTGGTCGCCCCCGGCGAGCTGCTCGACGTCAATGCCGCGCACAAGATCAGCACCAGTGACCCCATTGCCAGCGGTGTGCCGTTGTGGCTGGTGGGTGTGAAGGGCGAGCGGCGGTTCACCAAGTTGGAGCAGTTGTCCGGGCGCACCCTGGCCTTGACCACCGGCAGCGCGGCGGCGGATGCGATCAGCCAGGTCAACCAGAAACTGGCCCTGCACAAACAGCCGCCGATCAAGGTGGAATGGGTGGACCCGACCCTGGCTGTGGAAGACGTGCTGGAGATGGTACAGGCGGGTATTTTCCACCTGACCATTGTGGAAAAGCCGATTGCCGAACGCTGGGCGAAGATCCTGCCCAAGTTGCGCTTCGACAAGCAGGTGGCCATCAGCGAGCCGGGCGACGAATACTGGTTCGTGCGCCAGGACGCGTCGATGCTGCGGGCCAGCATTGATCGATTTCTCAAGACCTATCACACCCCATCCGACCAGGACGTGGCGTTCCAGCGCATCTATCGACGCCTCTATCAAGTGCGCAACCCGCTGGCGCGGGTCGAGCGCCAGCGCCTGGAAAAACTGCGCCCGGTTTTGCAGAAGCACGCCCGCGAGCAGGGCATGGACTGGCTGAACCTCGCCGCGCTGGCCTTCAAGGAGTCCGCCCTCGACCCCGGCGCGCGCAATAGCGGTGGGCCCACTGGGCTGATGCAGATCACCCCGTCTGCGGCCCAGCGGGTGGGCGTCAACAATATCGAGAGCCTCGATAGCAACGTGCAGGCGGGCGCCCGCTACCTGGCGATGATCCGCCGCAAGTTCTTCGCCAGCCCCAAGCTGAACGAGCGCGAGCGCATGGCGTTTGTATTGGCGGCTTACAACATGGGCCCGGAGCGGGTGCAGGGGATGCGCACCGAGGCCAAGCGGCGGGGGCTGAACCCCAACCAGTGGTTCTTCCAGGTTGAGAGGATTGCCATGGAGCAGGTGGGGATGGGGGGTGTCAGCTATGTTAATAGCGTCAACAAGTATTACTTGGCGTTCGATCGGGAGCGCGAATCCCTGGAGCCGCCTGCGCCGAAAGTCGCTTCGCGGAAGTGATCGATTTAATCGATATTAATTAGGCATTTTTTCGGCTTTTATCATTCCATAAACTGATTAATATAGCGGCCAACCAACCCCTACTTCGAAAAGGATTCTTACCATGAGCCCACTGATCAAAAACCTCCTGAGCACCCGCGCCGGCTACGGCCTGACCATCCTGCGCATCGTTGTCGGCATTATCTTCGCCGCTCACGGTTCGCAAAAACTCTTCGGCTGGTTCGGCGGCTATGGCTTGGCGGGTACGGCGCAGTGGATGGAAAGCATCGGCCTGGCACCGGGTACCCTGATGGCAATGTTGTCCGGCGGGACTGAGTTTTTTGCCGGCCTGGCGCTGATCATCGGTTTGCTGGTGCGTCCAGCGGCGCTGGGGCTGACCATTCTGTCGGTGGTTGCGATCTTCTCGGTGCACATCCACAACGGTTTGTTTATGGCCAACAACGGTTATGAGTTTGCACTGGCCTTGCTGGGTGGCTCCCTGGCCGTACTGTTTGAAGGTGCCGGCAAGCTGTCCGCCGACCGCGCCATCGCCAACTGACAGACCTGCAACCCCCTGAACAGGCCCGCCGCGTGCGGGCCTTTTCGTTGCGCGCAATTCTTGACATGGCCCTGTCGGCTTCTCTAGGATGCCCGCTCATGCGCCGATTTAAACAGCTAATTGCGGGGCGCCATGGGTGGTTGTTTATGCTCGGTCCAGCGTACACAGTCCCGATAGAAGTGCTGTTTCCGACTCAGGAGCAGCCTTCGAAATACCGCTAAAGCGCTGGTTCGGTGTTGCCTCTCACCTGCCCGCAGACTTTTGAGGCAGAGACACGACACGATGAATGCACTACACCCCCTCATACGCCTGGCCCCGATCACTGCGGACCTGACCCAGCGCAACCCGAAAATCCTGCTGGGCGGCAAGCACCAGCCGACGTTGCTGCGTTATCTCGATGGCTGGCCACGCCGCACCGGCCGACCTTCGGCGTTCCTGATCCAGTTTGTCGAAGACGGCGATTCCCTCGCGCGGTTTGCCAACAACAGCTTTGACCTGGCCGTCATCCAGGCCCCCAGCGCCGCTGACGCGCAAGAAGTCATCCGCCAGCTCACGCGCATTGCCCGGCAGGGGCTGATCGCTCGTCGTTAAACCTGCAAGGGCAGTGGCCGCCTGCGATGCTGCCAGCGAAACAGCGCCCAGGCGCTCAGGCATAGCAGCAGCGGCAACGGCACAATCACCAGCAGCTTCACGCCCAGTATCCAACGCTGCAGTGGCTTGTATGCGTCCACCTTCAACGTTTGCAGTTCCATCGCCAAGCGCAGGCGCTCCTTGTTGAGCGCTTGTAGTTGGGTGCTGGTATCGACCGCTTCGGTGCCGAGGGTTGTGATGGGCGGGTTCAAGCGTTGCCATTCCTGTTCCGCCTGGGCCAGGCGTCGCTCCAACTCGTCGGCCTGGTCCTGATAGGCACGCGCAGCGGTGTTCTGCAGGTTTTCGACGACGTGCAAGCCGTAGTTTGCCATGGCGCGTGGGCGAATGTTGGCGAGCGCCTCAGGCGCAGCAAGATTGTCCAAAGTGTTCAGCACAAACAGGTGATTGCTCAATTGCGCTGAGCGGGTTGGGCTCAGCGTGAGCATGTCCGTGTCGGCGACCACCACCACATGGATCTGCGCGGCCTTCTGCAACCCGGGTGGCTGCTCGCCGACGCCGTCAGGAAACGACGAATACGCAGGCCCTTCGAGGCGCGCTGCGATGACATGGCGCTCACGGTGCGGCAGCGGTTCGCCGGGACGCCGGTTTACCGCAAGGTTGTTGGCGTCCAGCAGTGCCGACTGTTCGGAGCTTTGCAGCAACGGAGTGAAACGGGTTCGGCTTTTGTGCAGCGCGAAGAGCGCGCCGCTGCTTGCAAGGGTCACTGAATCCAGGCGCCAACTGCTGACGTCGTTCCTGGTCATGGCCTGTCTTGGCAGGGTCAACCGGGTCGGATCACTGCCTGGAGGCTCATGTGCGGCATAGCGGCTGTCGATCAGCACCAGGTCGGCGGGCATGCGCACGCCCCAGCTCGCCAGCAGCCCGTCCAGCTTGGCGCTGGCGGGCGGGGCGTCGGTATCCAGGGCGCTAAGCGGATCAATGAACATCATCAACTTGCCGCCGCCCAGCACGAATTGGTCAATGGCGTACAAGGTTTGCTCGGGCAGCCTGCGCGGGTGTACGAGCATCAGGGTCTTGAAGTGGCTGGGGATGCGGTCGAGCTCGGCAGGCAGGTCGACGAGGTTCATATGTCGATGCAGTTCGCGCAGCAGCGCCGCGGCCGGGGTCTTGATCGGCTGTCCTGACAGCAGGCCGATAGTGGCGGGCTGCGGTTGCGACAATTGGCTGATCAAGTGACTGATTTCATATTCCAGCAGCGCCGCCCGGTCGGGATTGAAGGATTCGATCCGTCGCGCGGCCTGGCCATTGCGAGTGCCGATGAGGCCGAAGAATCCTTCGCTATCGTCGAGGCCGTATAACCCGGCTCTGTAGGCATCGTCCGAAAGGTCGCCAGGGTCGATGATGTGCAGGTTGATCATGCCGTTTGCGGCGGTTTCGAACGCTTTGAGCATCTTTTCAACATAAACGGCGTAGCGCTTGCTGGCAGCGCTCTTTTTCGGGTGATGGCGTGCGTTGAAGTAGTAAAGGTCCACCGGGCTTTCCTGGGCGGCCAGCAGATGCAGCACGGCAGGCGAAAGAGTGTTGGTTTTCAAGGCTGAAGGGTCCCAGCGCAGGTCAGGCAGCTTGACTGCCCATACCAGGTTGAAGGCCAGGAACAGTAAGGCTATGACGATAAGTGTCATGCTGGCACGCAGTGCAGATCCCATCGATAGCCCCCCTCAGCTTTTTTTGTAGTTGAGAACAATGGTTGTTGCAGCAAGTAAGGCAATTGTCAGGCTGATGAAATAAAGCATGTCGTGCAGCGCCAATGCGCCATGATCAATCATCCCAAACCGTATGAGTGGACTCAGGGCGGTGAGGCTGTCGACTATCCAAATGGGCGCTTGATGTTCCAGCGCATCAAGCACTGATGACAGTCCGCTGATCGTTAATAACAGGCTCAGTGTCAGCACAGATGTCAGTAGTCGTTGGTGACTGAGGGCACACATGAAGCAGCCGATGGACAAATAACTTGCCGCCAATAAACCGCTGACCAGATATTGCGCGGCGATTACGCTGTTATCCACTGTGCCCAGCATGTTGACCATCACAACGAGGGGAAACGTCAGCGCCAATGTCAGGGCGACGATAGTCCAGGCTGCGAGAAACTTCCCGATAACCAGCTCTGCCGAGCTGACAGGCAATAGTTTAAGTAGTTCGCTGAGACCGGTCTGTTGTTCGTCCGTCCATAACTGGATCGACAGCGCCGGGATGAATAGCAGATACAACCAGGGGTGCCACTCAAAGAAGTTTTGCAAATCGCTGCTGTTTTGTTCCAGTAGCCCGAGGGTATCCAATCCGAGTGTCGTGGACAGTGCCAGGAACATTGCGATGCTCAGGTAGGTGGCCGGTGCGCGGAGATAGCGGGTCAGCTGGAGTTTGAAAACAGGCAGCAGCAGGTTCAAAGCGAGGCCTCTTGGCTCAGTTGGTGGACCACATCGTTCAGGCGGCCGGTCTCCAGCGTCAGCGAGGTTATGGGCCATTGCCGTGTGGCGATCAGTGTGCTGACGGCGGGGTAGATGGAGTGGCCGGGCATGGCGAGCACTGTGACGGTGCGAGGGGCATGGCGGTGTTCCTCGATGCCGGCAACACCGGGCAGAACCGCCAGCGCCAGCAGGTCCAGGGGTGCGTCCGACGCCAGGGTGATGGCCCTGAAGTGGCGAGAACTGCGCTGAAGCTCGGGCATTGGCATGTCCGCCAGCAGGCGCCCTTTTCCGAGGACCAGTGCGCGCGTGCAGATGTTGGACAGCGCTTCGCCATCGCGTGCGGCGACGATCACGGTCATGTCCTCGGCCAAGGATTGGATCAGCGCCCGAACCTTGTCCTGCTGATGGGGGGCGAGGCCCTCGATGGGTTCATCCAGCAACAGCACGCTGGGGTCATGCAGGATGGCCTGGGCCATTGCAACTTTGCGTTGCAGGTCGTTGGGCAGCGTGTTGAGCGGGTAGTCGAGTACCGCCGACAGCTCCAGGCGGGCCGCAGCCTGCTCGATGTGCCAACGTTTTTCGGACCCGCGCAATTTGCGCAGGGTCGCCAGGAGATTCAGGAAACGGCTGACAGACATAGTTGGATGGCAGGGATTTGATTGAGGTTGGTAGCCCACTGCCTGGCCTATTTGAAGCGGATGGGTGTGCGTATTGAAATCGAGAATGTTCACCTGCCCGGCACAGGGTTTGACCAAACCGGCCACCAGCTTCAGGAGTGTGGTTTTGCCCGCGCCCTCGAGCCCGAACAGCCCAATACATTCCTGGCGTTGGGCAGAAAATGAGAGTGGCTGGATCACACTTTTCGGGCCGAGTTTCTTTGTCAGATTACTTATCGCAATCATTAGGCTGTCCTGCTGGATCGGTTTGTCGGTGGAGGGGTAGCAACAAGCACTTTGGCTGACGTATGTGCAGGCTCGGGTTAAAAAATATTACGTTCAATGAGGGGGCTTTGAAATCCGGTCTTGAATTTATAAGCAAAATCCTACGTTTGTATTTGAGATGTGCTGAAACAATTGTTGCGTGTGTGACGTTTCAGATGGCAGTTGTTTGTTTGGTGTGTAATTTATGTTTATTCGCCGTGATGAGGTCCGATGACCATGATGCTTCTACGTACTCTTGTTCTTGCACGATCCGGTGAGGATGCGCCGGTCAACGGTGCACTGCTTTGTAGTTTCGCTGTACCCCAGATAGGTTGTAATTTTCTGGTTTATAGCCTGGATGAAGAAGCGGAGCCTGGTAGTTCCAGGGTATATATCGCTGTTTTGCGTAGGAAACTTGAGCGGTATTACTTGGGCGCTGTTGATGCGCCGGAAGAGTTGCAGTTGGCAATGCAGGTCTTCAAGCAAATATTGACGTGGGCGGCTTCCGGGACGAATCCCGGTGACTTGACGGATACACAGATTCCTTATCACTTTGTGGATTTGAAAGGCTGCAAGTTACCTCCTGCAAGACCGGAGGATCATCACTCCCTGATCATCAAGAAAGCCCTGGTGATGAAAGTCATCACCCTTGGAATGTCCAGTCCCGCGCAACCGGCGATCGAAAGCGCGACGTTGATCGTGCCCTCCATTCGTTTCTCATCAAAAATGAGTTCTGGCCCCAGGGTCGTGAGTCCAGCCGAGCCGGCCCAGGGGGACGCACCTGAATGCCACAGCGAAGAGCCGCAACCGATGCCTGTGCAAACATCGCAGGCCAATGTGTCGACTGAGCCTGTTGCGCCGAGTGAGCCTGAGGTGCCGGTGCCGTCCCAACTGCCGGTGGCGGCGGACAATAATGTGTTGTTCGAGATGGATAGCACGTTGAATAACCTCGCCCGTGTCGCGCAGGAGTTGACCCAGCAAAAGCGCGCGGTAATCGAGCGTGAGGCCGCGCTTGAGCAATGGCAGAGCCGCTTGCAGCAGGAGCAACATCAACTGGAGGAAAAGACCCGGGAGGTCGAGCAGCGCAGTGCGCAATTGCACGAGCAGTCGGTGGCTGTCAGCCAGCAGGCTGAAGCGATGAATGTGTTGATTGCCCAGGCATCGGGCATGCGGCAGAGTCTGCGGGGGATGCTGCTCGAGCTGGACCAGGTGCTGGATCGATAGTCTGGTCTGGCTACTTTCCAGGGTTCATTTATTATCGACGCCAGCCAGTCGACGCCGGGGCTTGATTCCCTGGCGCATCGGCACCTACGGATATTGCCTGGGGATGCAAGCGTTTGAGTACCAAGCTGATTACCAAAGAAGGTCATGAGGCGCTGAAAAAAGAGCTGGATTACCTGTGGCGGGAAAAACGTCCGGACACCACGCGCAAAGTGACCTGGGCCGCGTCGCTGGGGGATCGCAGCGAAAACGCCGATTACCAGTACAACAAGAAACTGCTGCGTGAGATCGACCGCCGGGTGCGCTACCTGCGCAAGCGCCTGGAAGACATGCGCGTCGTGGAGTACATGCCGGAGCAGGAAGGCAAGGTGTTTTTCGGTGCCTGGGTCGACATCGAAAACGAGCAGGGTGAAACCAAGCGCTTTCGTATCGTCGGTTATGACGAGATCTATGATCGCATGGACTACATCTCCATCGACTCACCCATGGCCAGGGCGTTGCTGCGCAAGGAAGTCGACGATGAGGCCTTGGTGCAGACCCCAAGCGGTGAAGTGTGCTGGTGGATCACCGGTATCGAGTATGTGAAGTAGGCCAGAACGGCCCGCACCCTGGGCAGGGTGCGGGCCGTTGGCGTTTCAGCCCTCGCGCAGCACGGTCAGTGGGCTGGCGTTCAGCGCGCGACGCGTGCCGAATACGCCGGCAGCGCCGATCAGTACGGCACCGATCACCGGCAGCAGCAACAGCCACGGGTGAGGGTGCCAGGCCAGGTCAAAGGCGTAGCGGTACAACACCAGCGTCACCAGCTCCGTGCCCAGCGCTGCCAGCAGCCCGCTGACCGCGCCCAGCAACCCGAACTCGATGCGCCGCGCCTTGACCAGCAACTTGCGTTCGGCACCCAGTGCGCGCAGCAGCGCGCCCTGGCGAATGCGCTCATCCAGGGTGGCCTGCAAACCGGAGAACAACACCGCCATCCCCGCCGCCAGCACAAACAACAGCACGTACTCCACCGCCAGCGTCACTTGGGCGAGGATGCTGCGCAGCTGTTCCAGCAGGGCTTCGACTTGCAGGATCGTCACCGCCGGAAATGCACGGGACAGGTCGACAATCTGCTGGTCGTGCCCAGGTGCCAGGTAGAAGCTGGTCAGGTAAGTCGCCGGCAGGTTCTTCAAGGTACCCGGCTGGAAGATCATGAAGAAGTTGGGTTGGAAGTTGTCCCAGTTGATGGTCCGCAGGCTGGTGACCCGCGCCTCGCGGTTTTCGCCGCCGACGGTGAACACCAGGTGGTCATTGAGCTTGAGCTTGAGGCTCTCGGCCACTTTGGCCTCCACCGACACGCCTGGAATCTCATCGGTCGGCTGTTGCGACCACCAGGCACCGGCCGTCAGGACGTTACCCGGCGGCAGGTCGGCGGCCCAGGTCAGGCTCAGGTCACGCTGCACAGCTCGGTCGCCGCTGGAGTCCTTGCTGACAATCGCCTGCACCGCCTCGCCGTTGATGCTGATCAAGCGCCCCGGTACCACCGGATACAGTGGCGCCGATTGGGCTTGCAGGGCGAGCAGGCGGGCACTGAAGGCTTCGGTGTCGGCTGGCAGGATATTCAATGCGAAGTAGTTGGGCGCGTCCTCTGGCAGCTGGTTTTGCCAGGTGTCGAGCAACTCGCCACGCAGCAGTGCGATCAACCCCATGGACAGCAGGATCAAGCCAAACGCAAGGGACTGGCCGGCGGCTGCCAGCGGGTGACGCAGCAATTGGCCCAGGCCCAGGCGCCAGGGCAGCGATGCGCGGGCCAGCAGCTTACGCAGGCTTTGCAACAACAGCAGGAGCAAGCTGCCAAGGATCAACGCGGCAAGCACACCGCCACCAAGCAAGGCGAAGGTGAGCACCAAGTCGAGGCTCAGGCGCCACATGATCAGGCCCAGGGCGAACAGGGCCGCGCCGTAGACCATCCAGGTGCTGGATGGAATCGGCAGCAGGTCGCGGCGCAGCACTCGCAACGGCGGCACACGGCCCAGGGCCGCCAGTGGCGGCAAGGCGAAACCGGCGAGGGCGACCAGCCCGGTGCCGATTCCGGCAACGGCCGGCAGCAGCCCGCCGGGTGGCACGTCCGCCGGCAGCAGGTCATGCAGGAAGTAGAACAGGCCAAATTGCGCGAGCCAGCCGAGCACGGCACCCGCCAGGCTGGCCAGCACGCCGAGCACGCTCAGTTGCAGGCTGAACAGCAGCATCGCTTCACGCCGCGACAAACCAAGACAGCGCAGCAGCGCGCTGGCGTCGAAGCGCCGGCTGGCAAAGCGGTTGGCCGACAGCGCCACGGCCACGCCCGCCAGCAATACTGCCACCAGGCTGGCCATGTTCAAGTAGCGTTCGGCCTTGCCCAGGGCACCGCCGATCTGCTGGTTGCCGTCCCGTGAATCCTGCAAGCGCTGGTTGGCGGCGAGTCCCGGCTTGATCAAGTCCCGATAGGTTTGCAGGGCGGTGCTGTCGGGCGGTGCTCGCCACAGCTCGCGGTAGCTGACCCGGCTGCCGGGCTGGACCACGCCGGTGGCCTCCAGGTCAGCCAGGTTGATCATCACCCGCGGCGTCAGGCTGTAGAAGTTGCCAGCACGGTCCGGCTCATAGGTCAGGATGCGGGCCAGACGCAGGGTCTTCATGCCAACATCGATGCTGTCGCCGACCTTGAGGTTCAGCGCCGTCAGCAGCCGCGCTTCCACCCAGGCCTCGCCGGGTTTCGGACCGCCACCGGGGGTTGCAGCGGCGAACGGTTCGGCCGCGCTTTTCAGCTCGCCGCGCAGCGGGTACTGCTCGTTGACCGCCTTGATGCTGGAAAGCTGGATGCCGTTGTCGGTCGCGATAACGCTGGAAAACTCGACGATACGTGCATGGTCCAGGCCCAGTTCGGTTCCGGAGCGGATTTGCTCGGGGCGCGCCGGTGAGCTGCCTTCGAGCACCAGGTCGGCGCCGAGGAACTCAGTGGCGCGCAACAGCATGGCGCCGTTGAGGCGTGCGCCGAAGTAACCGATGGCGGTGCTGGCGGCCACGGCCACCACCAGGGCGAAGAACAACACGCGCAATTCGCCGGCGCGGGCATCGCGCAGTAATTGGCGCATGGCCAGGCTGAACAGGCGCAACAGCGGCAAACGTGCCATCAAGGCTCCAGGGGCGCGACCATCAGGCCGGCTTCAAGGCGGATCAGGCGCCGGCAGCGGTGGGCCAGGCGCTCGTCGTGGGTGACCAGCACCAGGGTGGTGCCGCTCTCTTTATTGAGTTCAAACAGCAGGTCGCTGATGCGCTCGCCGGTGTGGCTGTCGAGGTTGCCGGTGGGTTCATCGGCAAACAGTACGTCCGGTTCGGCGGCGAACGCGCGGGCAATCGCCACGCGTTGTTGCTCGCCGCCGGAGAGCTGGCGTGGCGAGTGGGTCAGGCGCTGGCCCAGGCCGACACGTTCGAGCAGGTGGCGGGCACGTTCGCGGGCGTCTTTGCGGCCGTCCAGTTCCAGCGGCAGCATCACGTTTTCCAGGGCGTTGAGGCTGTCGAGCAGTTGGAATGACTGGAAGACAAACCCCACGTGTTCGGCGCGGATGCGCGCGCGCTGGTCTTCATCGAGGGTGCTCAAGGCTTGGCCGGCGAGGGTGACTTCGCCGCTGCTGGGCAGGTCGAGGCCGGCCAGCAGGCCGAGGAGGGTGGATTTGCCGGAACCGGAGCTGCCGACGATAGCCAGGCTATCGCCCTTGTTCAGTTCCAGGCTCAGTTCGTGCAGGATAGTCAGTTCACCTTCCGCGCTGGGAACCACTTTGCTGAGGTTCTGCGCGGTGAGAATGCTTGCGCCCATGGAGAATCCGATGCGAATGTGGTTTTTGAGTGCTGGCCTGGCCTTGATGTGCATGGCCCAGAACGCAGCGGCGGGTACAGTCCTGATCGTTGGCGATAGTATCAGTGCCGGTTTCGGCCTGGATACCAGCAAAGGGTGGGTCGCTTTGCTGGAGCAACGGCTCAAGAGCGAAGGTTTCGACGATAAAGTGGTCAACGCTTCCATCAGCGGCGACACCAGTGCCGGAGGCCTCGCGCGGCTGCCGGCGGCGCTTGCAGAGCATAAGCCGGACGTGGTGGTGATCGAGTTGGGTGGCAATGACGGCCTGCGCGGTCAGCCGCCGGCGCAATTGCAACAAAATCTTGCTTCGATGATTGACCACTCCAAGGCGATTGGCGCCAAGGTGCTGTTGCTGGGCATGCAACTGCCGCCCAATTACGGCCCGCGCTACACCAACGCGTTTGCCGAAGTCTACGGCAGCCTCGCCAAGGAAAAAGCCGTGCCGCTGGTGCCGTTTTTCCTTGAAGGCATCGGCGGTCACCCGGAGTTGATGCAGGCCGACGGCCTGCACCCGGCGGTCGGCGCCCAGGCCAAGTTGCTGGAAAATGTCTGGCCGACGCTAAAACCGCTGCTATGACGCTTTTCTACCGGCAGGCTTTCGGCTAAGGTGGCGCCCCCCCGATCTGGAGCCCCCGATGTCACGCCCTGCCTGGTCCCTGTTCAACTACCAACTGATCGAGCCTGACGAGCAGCTGGATCTGTTCGCCTGCCAGGAAGTCCGGGTACATCTGGTGGCACGGCAATTGGAGCTGGGCGGCACGATCGACCGCACGCTGTGCGGCACCTTGCTGCCGGCTCAGCCCCGTTGGTCATCGGTGGACCGTGCGATTTTCCAGGACCAACGGCTGTGCCCGTTGTGTCGGGCGATCCTCGAATCCCAGAAGCGCGGTACACCGCTGATCTGGCCGGAGCTGCGCTTCGAGTAGAAGCGGGGCGGATTGATGCTCCCTGCGTGCTTCACGTATACAATCAGTTTTTTCCCTACCCGTCGTTCTGCGAAGGATTTTCCGGATGTTGTCGCGCCTTTCCGTCGTCACTTGCTGCCTGTCTCTTGCTGCCCTTTGCGCGGCCGGTCCTGCATTAGCCCTGCAATTGCCGTTGCCGCCACCGGGTGAAGACATCGTGGGCCAGGTCCAGGTGATCAAGGCCAAGTACGAAGACACCTTTGCCGACCTGGGCACCACCTACGACCTGGGGTATTCGGAGATGGTCGCGGCCAACCCGGGCGTGGATGCCTGGCTGCCGGGCGCGGGCACCGAGATCGTGCTGCCGACGCGTTTCATCCTGCCGCCGGGGCCACGGGAAGGCATCGTGATCAACCTGGCCGAGTACCGCCTCTACTACTATCCGAAGGGGCAGAACGTCGTCTATACCTTCCCGCTGGGGATTGGCCGTGAGGGTTGGGGCTCGCCGATTGCCCATACCAGCATCATTGCCAAGACGCCGAACCCGACCTGGACACCACCCGCGTCGATCAAGGCCGAGCACGCCGCCAATGGTGATCCGCTGCCCAACGTGGTTCCGGCCGGGCCGAACAACCCGCTGGGGCCCTTCAAGTTCACCCTGGGCACGCCGGGTTACCTGATCCACGGCTCCAACATGAAATTTGGTATCGGTACGCGTACCAGTCACGGCTGTTTCCGCATGTTCAATAACAACGTGCTGGAAATGGCCGGCATGGTGCCAGTGGGCACGTCGGTGCGCATCATCAACGACGCCTACAAGTTCGGCAGCGCTGGCGGCAAGGTCTATCTTGAGGCGCATACACCACTGAATGACGACGGTACGCCGTCGGTGGTCGACAAGCACACGGCGGTGATCAACGCCTTGCTCAAGCGCGAAGACATGGCCAATAACCTGCGGGTCAACTGGGATCAGGTCCGTGATGTGGTCGCCGCGGAAGATGGTTTGCCGACTGAGATCGGCGTGCCCGGTGGCGCATCCGTCGCTGCAAGCGCACCGATCGATCTGCAACAGTAAACTGGCTGGATCCACAGCCCGCCATGGCCTTGCGCTGCGGCGGGCTTTTTATTGCCTGGGATTCAGGGCTGAAATCCGGGCAATAAAAAAGCCGACCCATAAATGGATCGGCTTGATAACAACCCCGAAGGATTATTACTTGCGGCTAGCTTTTTCAAGCATGCGCAGTGCGCGCTCGTTAGCTTCGTCAGCAGTCTGTTGTGCTTTTTGAGCAGCAGCCAGAGCTTCATCAGCTTTACGGTAGGCTTCGTCTGCACGAGCCTGGGAGCGAGCTGCTGCGTCTTCAGTTGCAGTCAGACGAGCTTCGGTTTCTTTGGAGACGCTGCTGCAACCGGTAGCCAGAACTGCGGCCAGAGCCAGAGCAGAGAATTTCAGAACGTTGTTCATCGTGTTCCCCTTCAAGGACTTTCTATTAAATGGCTACTTTCTCCGAGTGAGCTAATAGCCGGCGTACATACTACCCATTACTTGTAGTAAGTAAACTGACGTAGCGCAAGAAGCAAAAAAAATTCTCGCGCCGAATCTATTTTGGCTAGTCTTTTGGAAGGTTTGTATAAAAACTGTTCAATTTTTTTCAATCCAATGACCATGTGAGCCCGGCTGAGAGGTCCGGCCCGCATGCGTTGGTTCGGCTAAGCCGGTATAGACTTATATATCGATGTTGATTCTTTTGTTCAGCTGGCCGTAACCCGGCCTGGCATCTTTTGCGCATGTAGAGGTGACTTTAAGAGCGCCTGTTCGTCTCAAGCTTCAACTGCCGGCAATGTTCAGGCGTTCGATCACCGGTTGATCGATGCCCTTTCTATAACCGCCAGCCGTTGGGGATGACGAGAGCGCCTTGAGCAATGACAGGATTGGTGCCTACTATCTCACTGCGTGCTGGTTGTGAGCGCCAGAGGTTTCTCGTTGTCGAAACCGGCACGGGGTGGCGTAGATGTTCCTTCGCCGGAAAAACATCGGTAAGGTAGGGGTCAGAATCCAAGACCCGCGAGGAGTAGTGATGAGCGAGGCGTTGTCCATCCACCATGACCAGGCAGGTCATCAGTTCGAGACCAATGTGGACGGTCATCGTGCCTACCTGACCTACATGGACCTCGGTAAGCAGACCCTGGACATTTATCGGACCTTCGTGCCCAACGCACTGCGCGGTCGTGGGATTGCCGCGGCGCTGACCGAGGAAGCCCTGAAGTTTGCCGAAGAGTCCGGCTATACAGTGATACCGTCCTGCTCCTATGTCGAACGCTACATGGAGCGCCATCAGCGCCATGCCGCGAAGCTGTAAGGCATAAAACACCAGCATGAAAAACGCCGGGCTTAGCCCGGCGTTTTTGTGTGCGCAATCCAGGTTCAGTTGCGTTTGCGGGTCGGCAAGACGTCCTTGAGCTTGGCATGCATGCTGCGCAGGGTGTTTTCAGTAGCCGCCCAGTCAATGCAGGCATCGGTGATCGACACACCGTACTGCAAGTCGGCGAGGTCTTTTGGAATCGCCTGGCAACCCCAGTTCAGGTGGCTCTCGACCATCAGGCCGATGATCGACTGGTTGCCTTCGAGGATCTGGTTGGCGACGTTTTCCATCACCAGCGGCTGCAGGGCCGGGTCCTTGTTGGAGTTGGCGTGGCTGCAGTCGACCATGATGTTCGGTTTGATCTTGGCCTTGTTCAGTGCCTGCTCGCACAGCGCAACGCTGACCGAATCATAGTTGGGCTTGCCGTTGCCGCCGCGCAGCACCACGTGACCATAGGCGTTGCCCTTGGTGGTGACGATGGACACGCCACCTTCCTGGTTGATCCCCAGGAAACGATGCGGGCTGGAAACCGATTGCAGCGCGTTGATCGCCACGGTCAGGCCGCCGTCGGTGCCGTTCTTGAAGCCCACGGCCGACGACAGGCCGGACGCCATTTCGCGGTGGGTCTGGGATTCGGTGGTACGTGCGCCGATGGCCGACCAACTGATCAAGTCCTGCAGGTACTGGGGGGAGATCGGGTCCAGTGCTTCGGTGGCGGTGGGCAGGCCCATTTCAGCCAGGTCGAGCAGCAACTGGCGACCGATGTGCAAGCCGTCCTGGATCTTGAACGAGTCGTCCAGATACGGGTCGTTGATCAAGCCTTTCCAGCCAACGGTGGTACGCGGTTTCTCGAAATAGACGCGCATCACCAGATACAGGGTGTCGGACACTTCCGCCGCCAGCACCTTGAGGCGTTCGGCGTACTCGTGGGCAGCCTTGAGGTCGTGGATCGAGCAAGGCCCGATGACGACGAAGAGGCGGTGGTCGGTGCCGTCGAGAATGTCACGGATGACTTCGCGGCCCTTGGTGACGGTCTGCAAGGCAGCGTCGCTCAGGGGAATTTCGCGCTTGAGCTGATCGGGCGTGATCAGGGTCTCGTTGGATTCAACGTTTAGGTCATTGATCGGTAAATCAGCCATCGTGTTACTCGTCAGGGTCACGGGTGCCGGCCGCCAGCCATCCCCGTGCGGCGGAGCACAGCATGATTTGAATGCAGGGGGGAGGAACCTTAGCGCGTAACACGGGCCCGCGACAATGGGCAAAGCCCGCTTTAATCCAGTGCTGGCGCCACAAAGGCCTCGTGGGAGAACTCGACGGCATGACGCGACACCCACTCGCGGGCCAGCGCCTCGAATTGCTGGGGTGTTGGTTCGGCATCTTCGTGCTGGCGGCAGTAGCGCTCTATCCGGCATGCTTGTTCACCCATTCGTGCACCGAACAGTGCATGTTCGTCGGTAAACGTGATGCCGATGCGGTAACCGTCTTCCACCTTGCGGCACCATGCCACATAGCCTGGATAACGGGCGCTGGGCCCCAGGGATGGGATATGCAGGTCAACCGCCGTACCTTGGCGCCAGGCACGCGGCCAATGGCAGGCTATGCCACCCAGGCCGTGAGTAAGCAGGCGTTGACGAGGGATGGCGGGAGAGGGGCGTTGGATTAACTCGACGGCGACATCATCAGGGTGAGGTAAAAAACGACCCATGTACACGGACTCCGAACACCGTCCAGTTGACGGCGGTGGCAGCAGTATAGTGAAGGAACTGGAATTGACCGACCTGGATATTGACCAGCAATTGCTGGGATTGCCAGGCCTTTCGCTCGTCATATTCACCAGTGCCGGTTGTTCCAGTTGCCGCTGGGCGCGCCTGCAGTTGCCGGGCTGGCGATTGCCGGTGGACCGGGTGTGCTGGGTCGATGCCGGACACAACGGTGGTGCGGTCGAACGCTACCAGATCTTTCATTTGCCCGCGTTGTTCCTGGTGTGCGAGGGTCAATTCCTTGGGCAACTACAGACGCGCCTGACACCGTCTGACCTTGCCAGCGCCATTGACCACGCACTTACCCGCACTCCAGAGGATTTGCCATGACCGTACAATCCCCACGCATTGGCATCATCGGCACCGGCGCCATCGGTGGCTTCTACGGCGTGATGCTGGCGCGTGCCGGCTTCGATGTGCACTTTCTGTTGCGCAGCGAATACGCTGCCGTCAGCCAGCATGGCCTGCGTCTGAACAGCACAGTGCATGGTGCATTGCACCTGCACCCGGTCCAGGCCTATGCCAATGCCGCCGACATGCCGCCCTGCGATTGGCTGCTGGTGGGCACCAAATCCACCGGCAACGTTGACCTGGCGCCGACTATTGCCCAGGTCGCGGCGCCGGATGCCAAGGTGGTGCTGCTGCAAAACGGCCTGGACGTCGAAGACAGTCTGCGCGAGCACCTGCCGGCGTCGCTGCACCTGCTCGGCGGCTTGTGTTATATCGGCGTGCACCGCTCCGGGCCCGGGGTTGTCGAGCACCAGGCCCTGGGCCGGGTCAACCTGGGTTATCACAGCGGTACCGCCGCCAATGATGAGGCACGCCAGAAAGCCATTGTCGAAGCCGGCGCCGCGTTGTTTCATAAGGCGGGCATCGAGTCCCAGGCCATGGCCAATGTGCATCAGGCCCGCTGGCATAAACTGGTGTGGAACGTGCCGTTCAACGGCCTCTCGGTGCTGTTGGGCACGGGCACCACGGCCATGATGGCGGATGAATCCAGCCGCGAGTTGATCCGCGCGCTGATGGCGGAAGTGGTGCAGGGCGCCCATGCCTGCGGCCATGAGATTGCCGCCAGCTATGCCGAGCAGATGTTCGCCATGACCGAAACCATGGACGACTATTTGCCCAGCATGTACCACGATCATGTGCACAAGCGCCCGCTGGAACTGGCGGCGATCTATGCCCGGCCACTGGCTGCCGCCAAGGCGGCCGGTTGTGAGTTGCCGCGAATGCAGGCGCTCTACCAGGCCTTGAGTTTTATCGATCGGCGCAACCGCTGAGCAGGGGAGAACAGGATGGCGAAGGGATTGGGCGACAAACTGGTGCTGGCGATCTCTTCGCGGGCACTGTTCGACCTGAGCGACAGCCATAAGGTCTATCTGGCCCAAGGGGTCGAGGCCTACCGCAAATATCAGATCGAACACGAGGACGAACCTCTCGAGCCCGGCGACGCCTTTGCATTGGTCAAGAAGCTGCTGAGCCTCAACGCCAGCCTCGGTCGTGCGCGGGTCGAAGTGGTGTTGGTTTCCCGCAATAGTGCCGACACTGGCCTTCGGGTGTTCAATTCGATCCAGCACTATGGTCTGGATATTTCCCGCGCCGCTTTCGTCGGCGGGCGTAGTCCTTATCCTTATTTGGCCGCCTTTGGTTGTCATCTGTTTCTTTCGACCCATGCTGAAGACGTGCGCAGTGCACTCGATGCCGGTTTTGCTGCGGCGACGATTTTGTCGGGCGGCGCACGACGGGCGTCGAGTGATGAACTGCGCATTGCCTTCGACGGTGATGCAGTGCTGTTTTCCGATGAGTCGGAGCGTGTATATCAGGCTGGCGGCCTGGAAGCGTTCCAGGCCAACGAGCGTGAGTCGGCGCGTCAGCCTTTGCACGGGGGGCCTTTCAAGGGCTTTTTGGCGGCGCTCAATTTGTTGCAGCGTGAGTTCCCGGACGAGTCCTGCCCGATCCGCACGGCGCTGGTCACCGCCCGTTCGGCACCGTCCCATGAGCGGGTGATTCGTACCTTGCGTGAGTGGGATATTCGTCTGGACGAGTCGTTGTTTCTTGGTGGGCTGGAGAAATCCGCGTTCCTGGAGGCGTTTGCCGCCGATGTTTTTTTCGATGACCAGGCCGGTCATTGCGAGAAAGCCAGGGAGGTGGTGGCCACCGGGCATGTGCCCCATGGCATCAGTAATGAGGTGAGGGTTCAGTCCGGGAGCTAAGCCAGTCGAAGTCGTTGATGCGCTGCTAAGCTCATTCAATCTCCGCCATCCTGGCAGTCCAGGAGGTTCTATGATTCGTTCGATGCTGTACGCCACGGACCTCGGTCTGTATGCGCCCTATGTGATGCAACATGCACTGGCGCTGGCGCGAACGTTCAAAGCGGATCTGTATGTGATTCACGTGGTCGAGCCCATCGGGCTGTTCGCCGAATCGGTGTTGCAGAGCTACCTTGATGAGCAGGCCCTGAGCGAGTGGCAAAGCCAGGGCCTGACCACAGTGATGGCGACGATCGAACAGCGGGTGCTGGACAGTTTTCGCGAGGAACTGGGAGACGGCGAGCAAGACCTGAAATTGATCCGCCTGGTCCGAGTGATCCAGGGGGACCCGTGCGAGGTGATACTCGACCAGTTGCGCAAACTTTCCGTGGATCTGCTGATCGTAGGTAGTCACAGCCATGCAACCGCGACGGCCACCCCGCTTGGGCGGACTGCCGCGCGGGTGCTGCAACTGTCTACGGTGCCGGTTTACCTGGTGCCCTCGTTACAACGTCGACGCAGTGATGACGTGTGATGGTTGGATGTCGATAAAAAGTTCTAGATTTATCCATCAAACCTTTAATATAGTTATATACCGTCGCTGATACCCGTGGCGTCTATCTGCTTTGAGGGATACATATGAAGCTTCAACAACTGCGCTACATCTGGGAAGTGGCGCACCACGACCTCAACGTTTCCGCTACTGCTCAAAGCCTTTACACCTCGCAACCTGGTATCAGCAAGCAGATCCGCCTGCTCGAAGACGAGTTGGGCGTTGAAGTATTCGCCCGCAGCGGCAAGCACCTGACCCGTGTAACCCCGGCCGGCGAGCGCATCATCACAACTGCCGGCGAGATCCTGCGCAAAGTCGAAAGCATCAAGCAGATCGCCCAGGAATTCTCCAACGAGAAGAAGGGCACGCTTTCCATCGCAACCACGCACACCCAGGCACGTTATGCGCTGCCGCCGGTGATCCGTGATTTCATCAAGCAATACCCGGACGTGGCGCTGCACATGCACCAGGGTTCGCCGATGCAGATCGCCGAGATGGCCGCTGACGGCACCGTCGATTTTGCCATCGCCACCGAAGCCCTGGAGCTGTTCGGTGACCTGGTGATGATGCCGTGCTACCGCTGGAACCGTTGCGTGGTGGTGCCGCAGGGTCACCCGCTGGCCAAGCTGCCGAAGTTGACCCTGGAAGCCCTGGCTGAATACCCGATCGTGACTTATGTGTTCGGTTTCACCGGCCGTTCCAAGCTCGACGAGGCTTTCAGCCACCGTGGCCTCACGCCCAAAGTGGTGTTCACTGCGGCCGACGCCGACGTGATCAAGACTTACGTGCGCCTGGGCCTGGGCGTGGGTATCGTCGCCAAGATGGCGGTCGACACCAACCTGGATAAAGACCTGGTTGTGCTTGATGCCAGCGAGCTGTTCGAGTCCAGCGTGACCAAGATCGGCTTCCGTCGTGGCACCTTCCTGCGGGGTTTCATGTGCGACTTCATCGAGAAGTTCGCGCCGCACCTGACCCGCGAAGTCATGGCCAAGGCGATCCAGTGCCACAACAAGCAGGAACTGGAAGAGCTGTTCGAAGGTGTTGAACTGCCCGTCCACTGAAACCGCAAGGGGGAGGGGGCCGCTTCGCAGCACAGCGGCAAGCTCCCTCGCCACATCAAACTTGTCGCCTGATGTGGCTTATTTAACCTCGGTAACCACAAACAGTTGCCGAGCGCCCGCTACCAGAATCTCCACCTCATCGCCTTCGAACTTGCCCAGCAGGCTTTTGCCCAGCGGCGAGCGCGGGGTGATGACGGTCACCGGCTGCCCCACCACGTCCACTTTCAAACCCGCCGCGTCCGGCGCCAGGAACAGCCATTGCTGGCGACCGTTCTCGTCTTCCAGGCCCAGTAGCGTGCCGACTTCAATACCCCGCTGATCATCGTACCCGCGCAGTTGCAGGTTTTGGCACAGGGTCAGTGCCTGCTTGATCTCTTCGACACGCTTGGCTTGTCCGGCCGCCAGGTAGGACGCTTCCAGCCCCAGGGTGTCGTATTTGTTCTCGGCGATGTTTTCTTCGTGGGTCGCGGTTTCGTAGGCGGTTTGCGCAGCACGTCTGGCGATGTCGAGGTCGACGTTGAGCTTTTCCAGGATCAAGTGGTGGACGGCGTGTTTATTCATGGTCATCAATCGCAGAATTGCAGGACATTGGCCCGAGACTTTTCGTTGGGGGCGTTCTGGTCCTGTTGCAGCCAGAACTGGCATTTGGGGTTGGACAGGTTGCGCGCATTGTTACGGGCCTGATCCAGGGTTTGCTGCTGTTCCTGCTTGTGCAGGTTCTGTTGATACTGTTCGAACATGCGATTCGGCGGTTCAGGCGCCACCACTGCAGGCTTGCCCAATTGCTCGACCGCTTGTGCCACTGGCGCCAGGCTCTGCGGGAACAGATAGCGCGACGCCAGCCAGGCGGTCAACGCAATGGCGATAAACCCCAGCCAGACGCCAAACGCGATGGCGGCACTGAGCTTGAACAGCGACAACGGACGATCAGACATGGCGGCCTCCTGGCAGGCATTTGCGGCGTGGCGGCGATTGTCGCACAGCCACTGTGCAGAATAATCGCGATCAAGCCTTCTGCATCGGCGCATTTATGCGGACAATCGAGCCTTTGAGCGTTGGAGCCCGGAATGAAAGCCCGCTGGGATATTTTTTGCAGCGTCGTCGACAACTACGGCGACATCGGCGTGACCTGGCGCCTGGCCCGGCAACTGGTGGCGGAGCACGGCTGTGATGTGCGTCTTTGGGTCGATGACTTGCGTGCCTTCGAGCGCATGTGCCCCGAGATTGATGTGCAACGCGATCAGCAATCCCAGGCAGGCGTCGAAGTGCGCCATTGGCCGGCCGAGTGGACGGGCGCGACGGCGGCGGATGTGGTGATTGCCGCGTTCGCGTGCCAATTGCCGCCCGACTATATGGAAGCCATGGCTGAGCGTGAGCGCCCGCCGTTATGGATGAACCTGGATTACCTGAGTGCCGAAGACTGGGTGGTGGGTTGCCATCGCTTGCCTTCGGTGAAGTTCAAGGGCGTGCAGAAGTACTTCTTCTTTCCCGGCTTCCGCCCTGGTACGGGAGGCTTGTTGCGTGAAGCTGGATTACTGGAGCAGCGTCGGGCGTTTCAGCAGGACACCGCTGCGCAGCATCAATTCCTACATGATATGGGGGTTGTTCCAGTTGCGGGCGCACGCCTGATCTCGCTGTTTGCCTACGAAAACGCCGGGCTCGCCGCTTGGCTGGACGTGTTATCGACGGGTGGGCATGCCACTCATCTATTGGTGCCGGAAGGGCGCATCCTCGGCGATGTGCAGCGTTGGCTGGGGGCCGAGGGCCTGGCGGTGGGCGACGTCCATCAGCGCGATGCCCTGACGGTGCAGGTGCTGCCGTTCGTCCGCCAGGCGCAATACGACCGCCTGCTGTGGTGCTGCGATTTCAACGCGGTGCGCGGCGAAGACTCGTTCGTGCGTGCCCAATGGGCCGGCCGGCCGTTGTTGTGGCACATCTATCGGCAGGACGAAGACATTCATCTGGACAAGCTCGATGCCTTCCTGGAACTGTACACCGCCGCATTATCACCGGCCGCCCGGGCCGCGTTGATCGCGTTGTGGCAGGCCTGGAACACGGATGGCGACATGGCGCTGTGCTGGAAAATGCTTGCGGAGCATTGGCCCGAGCTCAACCAGCATGCCGAATCCTGGTGTCTGGAACAGGCCTTGCAGGCCGATCTTGCGACGGCGCTGGTACAGTTTTATGAAAGTTGGATATGATACGCCACCTTGAATTTTGTAAATCCCATCCAAATTTCGGATATATGCAATGAAAACTGGTAAAGAACTGAAACCCGGTACAGTGATCCGTCTCGAAAACGACCCTTGGCTGGTTCAGAAAGCTGAGTTCACCAAGTCTGGTCGTAACAGCGCAATCATGAAGACCAAGCTGAAGAACCTGCTGACCGGTTACAAGACCGAGATCGTTTACAGCGCCGACGACAAACTGGACGACGTGATCCTCGACCGCAAAGAAGCGACCCTGTCCTTCATCAGCGGCGACACCTACACGTTCATGGACACCACTGACTACACCATGTACGAGCTGAACGCTGAAGACATCGAAGCCGTTCTGCCGTTCGTGGAAGAAGGCATGACCGACGTTTGCGAAGCAATCTTCTTCGAAGACCGTCTGGTTTCCGTAGAGCTGCCGACCACCATCGTGCGTAAAGTTGCCTACACCGAAGGTTCCGCTCGCGGCGACACTTCGGGCAAGGTCATGAAGCCGGCCAAGCTGGCTAACGGTACCGAGCTGCAAGTAGCCGATTTCATCGAAATCGACGACCTGATCGAGATCGACACCCGCGAAGGCGGTTCGTACAAAGGTCGCGCCAAGAAGTAATTCTGGCCCCGCCGATACGAAAAAAACCCGACTCTGAGTCGGGTTTTTTTATGGGCGCCGTTTAGGTCAGACGGTGACGTGCAGGCGCACATCCACATTGCCACGGGTGGCGTTGGAGTACGGGCACACCTGGTGGGCGGCGTCGACCAGGCTTTGCGCATCGTCCTGATCCAGGCCTGGCAGGCTGATGTGCAGGTCGATGTCCAAGCCAAAACCACCGGGGATTTGACCGATGCCCACATGGGCCGTGATCGAAGCGTCATCCGGAATTTTGCGTTTGGTCTGGCTGGCGACGAATTTCAGTGCACCGATAAAGCACGCCGAGTAGCCGGCCGCGAACAGTTGCTCAGGGTTGGTCGCCTGGCCACCGGCACCGCCCAATTCCTTGGGGGTGGAGAGTTTGACGTCGAGGATATTGTCGCTGGAAACCGCACGACCATCACGGCCGCCGGTGGCGGTGGCTACTGCGGTGTAGAGAGTTTGCATGGTGTCGTCCTCTTGGTTTAATTGCGCAAAATGTTTGCGCGCTAAGTAGTTGGTGAGGCGAATGTATAGCGCTAATGTTTTGCGCGCAAGATAAATTTGCAAATTATTTCCAGAAACCACGGGAACCCAATGTGCGTTTACAAGCGGGCTTGCTCGCGAATGCGGCCTGCCAGCTACTCATCAAGTGACTGACCCAACGCATTCGCGAGCAAGCCCGCTCCCACACAAGGCAGCTTCCACATTTGGCTGCTGGGTGGCTGGTCTACCGTTTCAGACGTTGGCTTGCAGGTTGCTGCGCAGCGCAATCAGATCAGCCTGCAATTTGCGCAACTGCGCCAACTCCAGGCCGCTGGCACCGAGGATGCACTGCGGAATGCCCATGGCTTTCTCCTGCAAAGCGCGCCCGGCGTCGGTCAGTTCCACCACCACCACCCGTTCATCCTCACGGCTGCGTGTGCGGCTCAGCAATCCCTCGGCTTCCAGGCGCTTGAGCAGCGGCGTGAGGGAGCCCGGATCAGTCAGCAGGCGGCTGCTGATTTCGCCGACGGTCAATCCATCCTCTTCCCACAGCACCATCATGGCCAGGTATTGCGGATAGGTCAGGCCAAGGGCTTGCAGCATTGGCTTGTAAACCTTGGTCATCAGCAGCGATGTGGAGTGCAGGGCGAAGCACAGCTGGTTATCCAGCAGCAGGGATTCGCACGGGGCGGGGTTTTTGCTCATGGCGGTGCCTTAAAAAAACATGTCTGGGCTGGAATCTAGCGGGCGAATGTTTAATGCGCCAGATAATTCTGCCCAGGCAGTCAGATCAAGCCGCTTTGCAGTGCCAGGTCCCAGGGCGGCACCGGGCTGAAACGGGTTTTCAGGTATTCCAGCAATAATCGGCTGCGCGCGTTGGGCTGTTGTTCCAGGCGCAGCGCATAGATCCCGGTGGTCTCCGGGCTCGGCAAGCCGCCTTCACAAAACAGCGGTACGAGTTCGCCGCGCACCAGATATTCGCTGGCCAGCCAGGTGGGCAGGTGTGCGATGCCCAATCCGGCCAGGGCACCGGAGAGCAGGGCTTCGGCATTGTTCGCACTCATGCGGATGCGCTGCGGGCGATAGGTCGCGCGGCGCCCATCCAGCTCGAAACGCCAGGCGAATATGGGGGCCAGGCCATCCCAGTCGAGCCCGTCATGGTCACTCAATTCGCGGGGGTGGGTCGGCGTACCGCGGTTTTTCAGGTAGGCCGGGCTGGCACAGGCGATACGTACGATACTGGCGAGGGGCGTGGCGATCAGCCGGGTGTCGACGATATGCCCGGCACGCAGCACCAGGTCGACCTTGCCCAAGTGCGCACCCTGCATGTCCACAAAGCTGTCGATCAGGTGCAGGTGCACATCCAGCCCGGGGTACACATTCAGGAAGTCCGCAATCACCGGCGCCAGATGCCGACGCCCAAACGCCGCCGGCGCATCCACCCGAATCAGGCCTTCCGGTGCATGGCTCAGGGACACCGCTTCGGCCCGGGCCAGTTGCAACTCGCTGACAATCCGCCGCGCCCGCTCGGCAAACGCCAGGCCCGCCGGGGTGGGCACCACGGCGTGGGTGCTGCGCTGGAACAGGCGGCTGCCCACCGAGCTTTCCAGGCTGTCGATACGCCGCGCCACCGCCGAGGGCGTCAATGGATGGCGGCGTGCGGCGGCGGAGAAGCTGCCGGTCTCCAGCACATCGAGAAACAGGCTCAGTTGGTCAGTCAGGATATTTGGGTTCATGGCGAGTGCTTATGCGAGATCGGCACAGCCATTGTGCGTTGCTGTGCGTTTCCGTGCCATAGCCGACTGCGTAGCATGGAGGTCTTGGGATTGTGGAGTGGCGAGCGGTGTTGGATTTAGCGATGTACTTGGTATTGGGCGTGGCCTTGGGCACCGTGGGTGGTCTGTTCGGCATTGGTGGCGGGCTGATTGCCATCCCGGTGCTGGGGGTGTTTTTCGGCCTGGACCAGCAGATCGCCCAAGGCACGGCCTTGGTGATGGTGGTACCCAACGTGATGCTGGCGCTGTGGCGGTACCATCAACGCAACCGCATTCAACTGCGCCATGCACTGCCGCTGGGGATCATGGGGTTCAGCTTTGCGTGGCTGGGTTCGATCTGGGCGGTGGGCCTGGATGCCGGGGCGATGCGCCTCGGTTTTATCGCCTTCCTGTTGGCACTGTCGGCCTACAACCTGTTGCGCATGTTCACACGCAACGCGCCGCCGAGTGCCGAGATGCGCTACAGCTGGCCATGGCTCGGTGTCCTGGGCGCGGCGTCCGGGTCCATGGGCGGTCTGTTTGGTGTGGGCGGTGCGGTGATTGCGACGCCTGTGTTGACTAGCCTGTTCGGCACTTCCCAGGTCGTCGCCCAGGGGTTGTCCCTGGCCCTGGCATTGCCCAGCACCGGCGTGACCCTGGTGACCTACGCCTGGCACCAGGAGGTGGATTGGCTGATCGGCGTGCCTCTGGCGGTGGGGGGGCTGCTCAGCATCAGTTGGGGGGTGAAAGTCGCCCACGCCATGCCGGAACGGCTGCTGCGCGGGCTGTTCTGCGGTTTCCTGGTGGTGTGTGCGGTGATGTTGATGTTTAAAGTTTGAAACCTTCGATGATGTACTCGGCCAGGCATTCGGTGATGGGCGAGGCCATCAGCGGGTTACGCAGCAAGTGCAGATTCATCGACGGCAAGGGTGGGAATCCTTCTTCGTTGCCGAGCACGCGAAGGTCTTCGGTCACCAGGCTTTCCATGCTGATCATCACCGCCAGGCCGGCGCTGACCACGGCCTGGATCGCCGCGCCATTGGTGCTGTGGTAGGCCAGGCGATAATCGCGCCCGGCGACTTCCAGGGCGGAGCGGGCCCATTGGGTGTACAGGCAATCGTCGCCAGAAATCGCCAGGGGCAAGGTGTCGTGCTCATCCGTGCAAAAGCAGGGTGCGGCGGCCCAGACCATACGTTCGGTGCGCAGCAGTTCCCCCATTTCATTACCCGGCTCGCGGCTGATCACGGTCAATGCCAGGTCCCGGCGCTGCATCAGCACCGTCGACGATTCGCAGTGCATTTCGATCTGGATCAGCGGATAGGCCTTGGAAAACGGCTTGAGAATCCCCGGCAGGAAGCGCATCACGTAGTCGTCCGGTGTGCCGATGCGCACCAGTCCGACCATATGCGGCTCGCGCAGGGTGTTGAACACCTCGCTGTGCAGCTTGAGGATGCGTCGCGCATAACCCAGCAGCACTTGGCCCTCCGGCGTCAGCCGCACCTGCCGGCCATCGCGCTCGAACAGCTTGCGCTGCAACACGTCTTCTTCGAGGCGCTTCATTTGCATGCTCACCGCCGACTGGGTGCGGTTTACGTGCTCGCCGGCACGGGTGAATCCGCCCTGCTCGGCGATTGCGACGAAGGTGCGTAGCACTTCAGTGTCGATGCTTGGGTAGGCGGACAATTGATCAATCTCTGAGATGTATTGCATAAGAAACATTCGTTGGATTGATCATAAGGCCGGGCACACACTTGCGCCATCCCCAAGGGAGGGCGAGAAGATGAAAGGTCAAAAAGGTTTTGTGCTGATGGCGAAGCGACCCTTTTGCGGTGTGCTGAACGCACTGCACCGTTGGCAGGAACGCCAGGTATTGGCGAGTTTGAGCGATGACGCGCTCAAGGACATTGGTCTCAGTCGCGCCGACGTTGAGCACGAGCGCCGTCTGCACGACTGGCAAGACCCGCTGCGAAAATGACCGTGGATGCAGTAGGGTAAGGGGGCGCCCACACGGAGAGTCCCATGCCCGCCGACCTATCGTTTTCACTCAAGCAAGCTCGACGCATGGCACTGGCCGCCCAGGGATTTTCCGGGCGCCAGGCGCCTGCACAGATCAAGCCCGCGCACCTCAACCGCTTGATCGAGCGCCTCGGTGTGTTACAGATCGATTCGGTCAACGCCGTGGTGCGCTCCCATTACCTGCCGCTGTTCTCCCGCTTGGGCAGTTACTCCCCGTCGCTGCTTGAGCAAGCGGCCTGGAGCCAGGGGCGCCGCCGTTCACTCTTTGAATACTGGGGGCATGAGGCCTCGCTGCTGCCGATGGCGCTGTATCCGTTGTTGCGCTGGCGCATGCAGCGGGCGCAGCAAGGGCAGGGGATTTACGCGCAGATGGCGCGTTTTGGGCGGGAGCAACAGGCGATCATCCAGCGCGTGCTCAAGACGGTCGAACAGCAGGGCGCCGTCGGCGCGGGCAGCTTGTCCACCCGCGAAGAGCGCGCTGGCCCATGGTGGGACTGGAGTGACGAAAAGCACGCGCTGGAATGGCTGTTCGCCGCCGGGCTGGTCACGGTTGCCGGTCGGCGCGGGTTTGAGCGTCTGTATGATTTGCCGGAGCGCGTCATTCCCGGCGAGATCCTGCAAGCGACTGTCGGCGAAGCCGAAGCCCAGCGCGGCTTGCTGCTGCACAGCGCCACCGCACTCGGTGTGGGCACCGAAAAAGACCTGCGCGATTACTTCCGCCTGGACCCCGCCGACAGCCGCCATCGTCTGGCCGAACTGGTGGAAGACGGCCAATTGCTCGTCTGCCAGGTGCAGGGCTGGAAACAACCGGCGTACTGCCTGCCCGAGTCGAAAGTACCCGGCAAGCTCTCGGCCAGTGCTTTGCTGTCGCCGTTCGACTCGCTGATCTGGGAGCGCAGCCGCACCGAGCGGCTGTTCGATTTCCGTTATCGATTGGAGATTTACACGCCCCAGCAGAAGCGGGTGTACGGCTACTACGTGCTGCCGTTTTTGCACAACGAGCGGATTGCTGCGCGTGTTGACCTGCGTGCCGAACGCGCCAATGGTCGGCTGGCGGTGCATGCGGTGCATGAAGAAGAGCCGGGGCTGGATGAGCAGGGGATGTTGGCGCTGGCGCTGAACTTGCGGCAGATGGCGGATTGGCTGGGGCTGGAGCGGGTGCAGTTGAATTGCCAGCGGGCGAGTGCGGTGCGGTTGAGGGCGGCAATGATCAGTATAGGTGTCGGCCTCTAGGGCCTCTTCGCGGGCAAGCCCGCTCCCACAGTTGAGCGTGTTCACAAATCAAAATGTGGGAGCGGGCGAGCCTGGGAAGGCGTCAGCCCAGGCAACTAAAATCTCAGCGCTTGACCTGCTTCAAGGTCTCGGCAATCAAAAACGCCAACTCCAACGACTGGTCCGCATTCATCCGCGGATCACAGTGGGTGTGATAACGGTCCGACAACCCATCTTCGGTAATCGGCCGTGCACCGCCGATGCATTCGGTGACGTTCTGCCCGGTCATCTCGATATGAATCCCGCCGGCATAAGTGCCCTCGGCCTGATGCACCTGGAAGAACTCCTTCACTTCGCCAAGGATCTGCGCAAAGTCGCGGGTCTTGTAGCCGCTGCTGGCCTTGATGGTGTTGCCGTGCATCGGGTCGGAACTCCACAGCACCTGCTTGCCCTCGCGCTGTACGGCGCGGATGAGGTTTGGCAGGTGGTCGCCGACCTTGCCGGCGCCCATGCGCGCGATCAGGTTGAGGCGGCCGGGGTCGTTGTCCGGGTTGAGGATGTCGATCAGGCGGATCAGGTCGTCGGGGTTCATGCTCGGGCCGACCTTGACCCCAATCGGGTTGTTCACGCCGCGCAGGAACTCGACATGGGCGCCGTCCAGCTGGCGGGTGCGGTCGCCGATCCAGAGCATGTGGGCCGAGCAGTCGTAGTAGTCGTTGGTCAGGCTGTCGCGGCGTACGAAGGCTTGCTCGTAGTTGAGCAGCAGCGCTTCGTGGGCGGTGAAGAAGCTGGTTTCGCGCAGTTGCGGCGAACTGTCCATGCCACAGGCGCGCATGAACGCCAGGGTTTCGTCGATGCGGTCGGCCAGTTGGCTGTATTTTTCCGCCAGGGCAGAGTTGGCAATGAAGTCCAGGTTCCACTTGTGCACCTGGTGCAGGTCGGCGAAACCGCCTTGGGCAAACGCGCGCAACAAATTGAGGGTGGCGGTGGACTGGTGGTAGGACTGCAGCAGGCGGTCCGGGTCCGGCACGCGGCTTTTTTCGTCGAAGCCGATACCGTTGACGATGTCGCCCCGGTAGGCGGGCAGGGTGATGCCGTCGATGGTTTCATCGTTGGCCGAGCGCGGCTTGGCGAACTGGCCGGCCATGCGCCCGACTTTCACCACCGGGCAGCCGGCGGCGAAGGTCATCACGATGGCCATTTGCAGCAGCACCTTGAAGGTGTCGCGGATTTTCGCGGCAGAGAACTCGGCGAAGCTTTCGGCGCAGTCGCCACCCTGCAGCAGGAAGGCGCGGCCCTGGGTCACTTCGGCAAACTGACGGCGCAACTCGCGGGCTTCCCCGGCAAACACCAGCGGCGGGTAGCTGGCCAGGTTCTGCTCCACTTGCAGCAAGTGTGCAGCGTCCGGGTACTGGGGTTGTTGCTGGATCGGCAGGGCGCGCCAGCTGTCGGGGCTCCAGGGTTGGCTCATCTTGAACTCGATTGGCTGATTGACGGTGGGCGCCAATGTTATCAGCAATTAGTGCGTGACCTGTTGCCGCCGGTTGGCCGACAATCGCGCCTTTGCCGTGTAGCCAAGCCTTTAGGAGTAGTGATGAGCGAGGAGCGTGTCGAGCGCCTGCTGGCCGAAGTCCATGATGATTTCGGCATGATCCGTGTGCTCGAAGTGGCCGATTACCGGTTTCTCGAATTTGGCGACGCCATTGAGCAAAGCTGCGTGTTCACGGCCGACCCGAGCTGGCTGGAATACGACTACACCCGCGCGATGCTGATTGGCGCGTTGTGCCATGAACAGCCGGAGAGTGCGCTGTTCCTTGGTTTGGGCGCGGGTACGCTGACCCAGGCATGTCTCAAGTTCTTACCGCTGGAAGATGTGGAAGCCATCGAGCTGCGCCCCGATGTGCCGCGTCTGGCCATCGAGTACCTGGGGTTGGACGACGATCCGCGCCTGTACATCCGCATTGGCGACGCTTTGCAACTGCTGGAGACCGCTGAGTCGGCCGATCTGATTTTCGTCGACCTGTATACCGATGTCGGCCCCGGCGTCGGACACCTGGCCTGGACCTTTCTGGAAAATTGCCAGAAGAAGCTCAACCCTGGCGGCTGGCTGGTGATCAACCAGTGGGCCACCGATGATGGCAAGCCGCTGGGCGCGGCATTGTTGCGTGGCTTGTACCACCGGCATTATTGGGAACTGCCGGTGAAGGAGGGCAATGTGATTTTGCTGGTGCCTTCGGAGTTGGACCAGCTATTGGACATGCAGGCGTTGACGGCCCGTGCCGAGGCCCTGGCGCCGCGGTTGGGGTACTCGTTGCAGGCGTTGATCAAGGCGATCCGGCCGGCGACTTAGGTGTCTGTGCCGACGCCTTCTCGGGCAAGCCCGCTGCCACATTCAACCGCATCCCAAGGGATGTACGCGGTTAAGTGTGGGAGCGGGCTTGCCCGCGAAGAGGCCATCACTGTCGGCAACTAAATGCCTTTAAACACCCCCGGCCGCTTCTCGATCATCGCTTTCACACCTTCCTTGGCATCTTCGCTGTTGAGCAGTTTATCCACCATCGGCGGCAACGCCTGCGCCGCCACGGCTTCGCCTTCCATCCGCGCCAGGCGTGCCGACATCAATGTCGCCTGTACACCCAGTGGCGCCTGGCGCGCAATGCGATTGGCCAACTCGATGGCGCGTGGCAGCAAGTCTTCGCTGGCCATCACTTCCTGCACCAGGCCCAGGCGCAACGCTTCATGGGCGTCGAACTCATCCCCGGTGAGCAACCAGCGCATCGCGTTGCCCCAACCGGCGATCTGCGGGAAGCGCAATGTCGCGCCGCCAAACGGAAAGATCCCACGCTGTACTTCCATCTGCGCAAAGCGCGTATTGCTTGCGCACAGGTTGATGTCGGCCGCCAACATCAGCTCGATCCCGATAGTCAGGCAGTAACCCTGGGCGGCAACGATCACGGGTTTGCCCACCCGTGGGCCGGCGAACACGCCCCAGGGATCACATCCCCCCAGCGGCGGTTGCCAGCCGCCAGCCATCACCGCGCTGACATTCGCCAGGTCGAGGCCGGCGGTGAAGTGGTCGCCGTGGGCAAACACCACGGCGACCCGCGCATCGTCATTTCGATCAAATTCGCCATAAGCCAGGCTCAGCTCGTTGAGCAAATCCAGGTCAAAGGCGTTGCGTTTCGCCACCCGATCCAGGCCCAGGAGCAAGACATGGCCCTGGAGTGCACGGCTGACGCGACTGCTGCTGGCTTGATTCATCGGGTGTGCCCTCGGGCGCAAGCTAGGTTTCGGACCAAAGGGTCTTGGTGGTTGGGTGAACCGTTTAAGCGTTATGACCAGCAGGGCCGGGCCTTTGAAAAATAGACCCTGTGGGAGTTATCTGCAAAGACTGTGACACGCTGCGGTTTATCGGTGCTTTGCGATAAAAAAAGCTCCCTTTTTCAGGTATTTCCGGTATAGTGCGCGCCGGCCTTTAACCGGGCCGCGTTTAGGTAGCGCAATTCCCCGAAGTCAGCTTCGGCTGCACGTCCGCACAGCGGACTCTCCCTTGACGAATCTTTTTTCTTTCATTCGTTTTCGCAAATCCCCGCCGACAAAGCAGCCAGGGCGACTCTTGAGTCTCAACACGGCATGCGCAGCTTTGGAGCATGGGTCTTTGCGGATGCACTTAGAGGCAGACCCATGACCCAGGAAACCGGCGGCTTCGCCGCTTTTAATCTGAACCCGAATATCCTTGCAGCCGTCGCAGCGACTGGCTACGAAGAGCCTTCGGCGATTCAGCAGCAATCGATCCCGATCATCATGGCCGGCAAGGACATGATTGGCCAGGCGCAAACCGGTACCGGTAAAACCGCCGCGTTCGCCCTGCCTATCCTGCACTGCATCGATCCTGCCAAGCGCGAACCGCAAGCCCTGATCCTTGCGCCAACCCGTGAGTTGGCGCTGCAAGTAGCAACCGCTTTCGAAACCTATGCCAAGCAAATGCCAGGCGTAACCGTTGTGGCCGTTTACGGCGGCGCGCCTATGGGCCCACAACTGAAAGCAATCCGTAATGGCGCACAGATCGTTGTCGCCACGCCGGGCCGTCTGTGCGACCACCTGCGTCGTGACGAAAAAGTCCTGTCGACCGTGAACCACCTGGTTCTCGACGAAGCTGACGAAATGTTGAAGCTGGGCTTCATGGATGACCTGGAGGTCATCTTCAAGGCGCTGCCACCGACCCGTCAGACCGTACTGTTCTCGGCTACCCTGCCACAGTCGATCCGTGCCATTGCCGAGCGTCACCTGCGTGACCCAGAGCACGTGAAGATCCAGACCAAGACTCAGACCGTTACCGCGATCGAACAGGCTCACCTGTTGGTTCACGCTGACCAGAAGACCTCGGCTGTATTGAGCCTGCTGGAAGTCGAAGACTTTGACGCCCTGATCATGTTCGTGCGTACCAAGCAAGCGACCCTGGACCTGGCCAGTGCCCTGGAAGCCAAAGGCTACAAAGCCGCTGCGCTGAACGGTGACATCGCCCAGAACCAACGTGAGCGCGTAATCGACTCCCTCAAGGATGGCCGTCTGGACATCGTTGTAGCGACCGACGTTGCCGCTCGTGGTCTCGACGTTCCACGTATCACCCACGTGTTCAACGTTGACATGCCTTACGATCCAGAGTCCTACGTTCACCGTATCGGCCGTACCGGCCGTGCGGGTCGCGAAGGTCGTGCTCTGCTGCTGGTGACTCCACGTGAGCGCCGCATGCTGCAAGTGATCGAGCGTGTGACTGGTCAGAAAGTTGCCGAAGTCCGCCTGCCGGACGCCCAGGCTGTCCTGGATGCGCGCATCAAGAAACTGACCAACAGCCTGGCACCACTGGTGGCTGACGCTGAATCGACCCACGGCGACCTGCTGGACCGCCTGACCGCCGATATCGGTTGCACCCCTCGTGCCCTGGCTGCAGCTCTGCTGCGCAAAGCGACCAACGGTCAAGCCCTGACCCTGGCTGCCATCGAGAAAGAACGTCCACTGGTTCCGAACAGCGCGCCACGCGGTGATCGTCCAGAGCGTTCCGGCGACCGTCCAGACCGTGGTGATCGTGAGCGTCGTGCTCCGGTTCCATTGGCTGAAGGTCGTGCTCGTTGCCGTACCGCGCTGGGTGCGCGTGATGGTATCGCGGCCAAGAACCTGCTGGGCGCTATCCTGAACGAGGGTGGCCTGGCGCGTGAAGCCATCGGTCGCATCCAGGTCCGTGACAGCTTCTCCCTGGTGGAGCTGCCGGAAGACGGTCTGGAAAAACTGCTGGCCAAGCTGAAAGACACTCGCGTTGCCGGTAAGCAGCTCAAACTGCGTCGCTACCGCGAAGATTGATCCGCCCCTGGGCTGATTGATCGCACATAAAAAATCCCCGACTGGTTCGGGGATTTTTTTTGCCTGCTCGATTTCGGGTCAACCGCCGCTCCCACATTGTGATCTGTGTCAGCCAAACCGGTAGATGTCCATGCCCAAGGCACCCATGGTGAAGCCCTGGTGCGCGATGCTGAAATCCCCGCCGGCGCCGCGCGCGAAGTACAGCGGCAACAGGTGCTCATCACTCGGGTGGCTACGTACTGCATGCGGTGCCTGGCGCCGATAATCATGCAGCGCGGCCTCATCGTTGGCGGCCAGCTTTTCCACCATCCAATCGCGAAACTCCCGTGCCCACGGCTCGATGCTTTCCGGCCCGGCGTGCCAGTCCAGCTCACCCAGGTTGTGAGTGATGCTGCCCGAGCCGATCAACAGCACGCCTTGCCCGCGCAAGCCGGCGAGGGCATGTCCGACCCGCGTCTGCAGGGCAGGGCCCATGCGGCTGGGCAACGATACCTGCACCACCGGAATGTCTGCCGCGGGGTACATCAGCGACAGCGGCACCCAGGTGCCGTGGTCGAAAGGGCGGCGCTCATCGATACGTGCATTCAGGCCGTCGGTGTGCAGCAATTCGACAATCTCGCCGGCCAGTTGCGGGTCGCCCGGTGCCGGGTACTGCACCGCGAACAGTTCGCGGGGGAAGCCGCCGAAGTCATGCCAGGTTTCTGGTGCGGCGCTGCCGCTGACCAGCAGCTCCTGGCTTTCCCAGTGTGCCGAGACCACGACAATCGCCTTCGGTCGCGGCATTTCGGCAGCCAGGCGCTGAAGGGCAGGGCCGCTGGCGCCGGGTTGCAGGGCGAGCATGGGCGAACCGTGGGAGATAAACAGGCTGGGGAACATAAGTAGGGTCCTGAGCGTTAACATGGAGCCATCTTCAATCAGATCATTGATCTAAATCTAATATAAGTTTTAGCGCAATTTGATCGAATTTTCGGGGGTGTCCATGGAACCCAAGTTTTGGCAGGAGCGCTGGGCGCGGAATCAGATCGGCTTTCACTTGCCTGAGGTCAACCCGTACCTGCAACGGCACTGGCCGCCATTGGCTGAAGGCGCCAAGGTGCTGGTGCCCCTGTGTGGCAAGAGCCTGGACTTGATGTGGCTGGCCAGCCAAGGCCTGCGGGTATTGGGTGTGGAGCTGTCGGAGCAGGCGGTTGAGGCGTTCTTCAGTGAGCAGAATCTCACGCCGCGCATCACCGCGCGGGGTGTGTTCAAGGTGTATCAGGCAGATTCGATCGAGATTTGGTGTGGCGATTTCTTCGCGTTGGATGCCGAGGTGCTGGCGGATTGCACGGCGCTCTATGATCGCGCGGCGTTGATTGCCTTGCCGCCGCTGATGCGGGCGCGCTACATCGATCATCTGAATACGTTGCTGCCAGCAGGCTGCCAGGGTTTGTTGATTACCCTGGACTACGAGCAAGTGCAGAAGGCGGGTCCTCCGTTCGCGGTGACGGATGAAGAGGTGCAGCTGCTGCTAGGCGAGTACTGGACGCTGCAGGTGCTGCAAGAGCAGGACATCCTGGGTGAGAGTTGGAAGTTTGTGCAGGACGGCGTTACGCGCCTTGAAGAGCGCGTGTATCAGTTGGTCAAGCGCTGAATTGGCTGGCGCCATCGCGGGCAAGTCGAATCGTCGCACCGCCGCCCGCACATTTTGATCGCATTCCCCTGTGGGAGCTGCCTGCGATGGCGATATAAGCAGCCACAAAAAAGGGGCGATCAAATCGCCCCTTTTGGTGACACTCGTGGCCTGTCAGCCCCGACGACGCAGTGCGTCGATCCGCTCTTCCAGCGGCGGGTGGCTCATGAACAGGCGAGCCATGCCCTGTTTGATACCGCCGTTGATGCCAAAGGCCGTCAAGCTGTCCGGCATGTGCACCGGCAGGCCCTGTTCGGAGCGCAGGTGTTGCAGTGCTGCAATCATCGCCCCGGTACCCGCCAGGCGCGCACCGGCTTCGTCTGCGCGGAATTCGCGTTTGCGCGAGAACCACATGGTGATCGCACTGGCCAGGAAGCCCAGCACCAGTTCGGCGAAGATGGTCGCCACGTAATAGGCAATGCCGCGGCCTTCTTCGTTCTTGAAGATCACCTTGTCGACGAAGTTGCCGATGATCCGTGCGAAGAACATCACGAAGGTGTTCACCACGCCCTGGACCAGCGCCAGGGTGACCATGTCACCGTTGGCCACGTGGCCGATCTCGTGGGCCAGCACCGCCTTCACTTCGTCGTACGAGAAGCGTTCCAGCATGCCCTGGCTCACTGCAACGAGCGCGTCGTTCTTGTTCCAGCCGGTGGCAAAGGCGTTGGCTTCATAGGCCGGGAAGATCCCGACTTCCGGCATCTTGATACCGGCCTCGCGGGACAATTGCTCGACGGTCTGCAGCAACCATTGCTCATGCCGGGTGCGTGGCTGGGTGATGACTTGGGTGCTGGTGCTCATCTTCGCCATCCACTTGGAGATGAACAGCGAGAACAGCGAGCCGGCAAAACCAAAGACCGCACAGAAAACCAGCAGCTGATTGAGGTTCAGGTCAACCCCGTTGGCCGCCATGAACCCGTTGAAGCCGAAAAGGCTCAGGGTGATGCTGGCAATCAGCACGACCGCCAGGTTAGTGGCCAAGAACAGCAGGATGCGCATCATGGTTGTAGAGTTCTCCTCATGCTAAATATGTCGCGTACTGCGGGGTATATAAGGTGCGGCTTGGGGCTATTCAACCGAGCGACTATTTCAAACTGTGTCCTACAGCCTGAATGTAGAGTCTTGAAGGGATTTTCCGATCCCTAAAGCCCGCCTTGATCGTTATGCCTGTGCCGTCGCGCCCCGTAATTATAGGGGGCTGAGCGCTTTATGGGGGGCCGAGACAGGGAAGCGGGATAAAAGGGTAGAGAAGTGTTGCCAGATAATCGCTGTACGACCTATTCCCGGTCGTACAGCGTCATTGTCGTTACTGGCGATAGGATTTGAGGAAGTTGCCGATGCGACCAATGGCCATGTCCAGGTCATCCACACGCGGCAAGGTCACTACACGGAAGTGATCCGGCCACGGCCAGTTGAACGCCGTGCCCTGGACCACCAGCAGCTTTTCCGACAGCAACAGGTCGAGCACGAATTTCTCGTCGTTGAAGATCGGGCAGACTTTCGGGTCGATGCGTGGGAAGGCGTACAGCGCGCCCATCGGTTTCACACAGCTCACGCCTGGGATGGCGTTGAGCAGTTCCCATGTGCGGTTGCGCTGCTCCAGCAGGCGCCCCTGGGGCAGGAGCAGATCGTTGATGCTCTGGTAGCCGCCCAGGGCGGTCTGGATGGCGTGCTGGCTCGGCACGTTGGCGCACAGGCGCATGTTGGCCAGCATGTCGATGCCTTCAATGTAGCTTTGGGCGTTGTGCTTGGGACCGGAGATCGCGATCCAGCCGGAACGGAAACCCGCCACGCGGTAGGACTTGGACAGGCCGTTGAAGGTCAGGCACAGCAGGTCCGGCGCCAGGGAGGCGGTGCATACGTGTACGGCGTCGTCGTAGAGAATCTTGTCGTAGATTTCGTCCGAGAACACCACCAGGTTGTGCTGGCGCGCCAGTTCCAGCATGCCCAGCAGCACTTCCTTGGAATACACCGCGCCGGTCGGGTTGTTCGGGTTGATGATCACCAAAGCCTTGGTGTTCGGGGTGATCTTGGCCTTGATGTCGGCCAGGTCCGGGAACCAGTCGGCGCCTTCGTCACACAGGTAGTGCACCGGGTGGCCGCCGGCCAGGGTCACGGCGGCGGTCCACAGCGGGTAGTCCGGAGCCGGCACCAGCACTTCGTCGCCATTGTTGAGCAGGGCCTGCATGGACATCACGATCAACTCGGACACACCATTGCCCAGGTAGATGTCCTCGATGCCGACACCTTCGACCTGTTTCTGCTGGTAGTACTGCATCACCGCCTTGCGCGCGCTGAACAGGCCCTTGGAGTCGCTGTAGCCCTGCGCCGTCGGCAGGTTGCGGATCACGTCCTGGAGGATTTCGTCCGGTGCTTCGAAACCAAAGGGTGCCGGGTTGCCGATGTTCAGCTTGAGGATGCGATGGCCTTCCTCTTCCAGACGCTTGGCGTGCTTGAGCACCGGGCCGCGAATGTCGTAGCAGACGTTGGCGAGCTTGTTCGATTTGCTGACCTGCATGGCGATGTGATCCTGAAAATGAACGATCCAGACGGCGTGGACACAACCGTACTGCGAATCCTGCGGGGCCCGCCCCCATAAATACGTTTGAATGCCGATGGCGCGGGTGCCAGACTGGCGTTTTGAAGAGGCGCAATCATACGTGCCACCTGATCTACGGAAAAGATACAGATCAGGGTTTTTCAGTTGCCGAGGTGTATCGATGGAAAAGTTGCAGAAAACCCTTGAGGAATGGCGGGAAATGCTCGACCCGGCGCAGTATCAGGTGTGTCGGCTCAAAGGCACTGAGCGCCCGTTTTCCGGCAAATACAATGCCACCACCACCGACGGCGTTTATCACTGCATCTGCTGCAATGAGCCGCTGTTCGATTCCAGCACCAAGTTCGATGCAGGCTGCGGCTGGCCGAGCTTCTACGAACCGATTGCCGAGAGTGCGATGATCGAGATCCGTGACGTCAGCCACGGCATGATCCGCACTGAAGTGACCTGTGCCAAATGCGATGCCCACTTGGGCCACGTGTTCCCGGACGGCCCGCCGCCGACGGGCTTGCGTTACTGCATCAACTCGGTGTGCCTCGATTTCGTGCCGCGCTAGCACGACAGGAATGCATGATTAAATTGCGTGCAATTGAGTTGGAAGCTATCTTTCAGCCTCTTTCCTCCTTTGTCATCGAGGCACTGC
Organism: Pseudomonas sp. GL_117; assembly: GCF_057835125.1. Taxonomy (NCBI): domain Bacteria; kingdom Pseudomonadati; phylum Pseudomonadota; class Gammaproteobacteria; order Pseudomonadales; family Pseudomonadaceae; genus Pseudomonas; species Pseudomonas sp. GL_117. The sequence continues at coordinate 1,948,246 of NZ_CM174418.1, forward strand.
CATGAGCAATCCCCTGCTGAGCATCCCTTGCACCACCATCAAGGGTGAGCAAAAAACCTTGGCCGATTTCGCCGGCAAGGCCATCCTGGTGGTCAACACCGCCAGCAAATGTGGCTTCACCCCGCAGTACAAGGGTCTGGAGCAACTCTGGCAGGCCTACAAGGACCAGGGGCTGGTGGTATTGGGGTTTCCCTGCAACCAGTTCGGCAAGCAGGAACCGGGTAACGAAGGGGCGATTTCCGAGTTCTGCGAGCTGAATTTCGGCGTCAGTTTCCCCTTGTTCAAGAAAATCGACGTCAATGGCAACGATGCCCACCCGTTGTTCGTCCAGTTGAAACAGCAAGCGCCAGGCCTGCTCGGCTCCAAAGGCATCAAGTGGAACTTCACCAAGTTCCTCATCGGTCGCGACGGCCAGGTGGTCAAGCGTTTCGCCCCGACCACCAAGCCCCAGGACCTGACCCAAGAGATCGAAGCCCTGCTCAAATGACCGTCTCCCTCGCCCTCGACCATCAGCTGTGCTTCAAGCTCTATGCCGCTTCCCGCGCCGTGACCCGTGCCTATAAGCCCATGCTCGATCAGCTCGGCCTGACCTATCCGCAGTATCTGGCCATGCTGGTGCTGTGGGAATGGCACGCGGCGGCCCCGGCCCTGCCCACGGTGCGGGCGCTGGGGCAGCGGTTGATGCTCGATTCGGGCACGCTCACGCCCCTGCTCAAGCGCCTGGAGCAACTCGGGCTGGTGCGGCGTCAGCGCAGTGCACGGGACGAGCGTGAGGTGCATTTGAGCCTGAGCGAGGCGGGCGCGCAGTTGAAGGGGCAGGCCCACGCCTTGAAAACCCGCTTGCTGTGCGACAGCGGCGTCGACCTGAACCAGGCCGATGCCCTGCGCGATGGCCTGGACCAACTGCTGGCGCAGATCAAAGACTTGTCGTCCTCGGCACCCACAGATCCAGCAGGCCATTGAGCTCTTCACGACGGAATGGCTTGGCCAGGTAGTCATTCATCCCCGCTGCTCGGCAACGTTCGCGTTCTTCGGCCAGGGCATTGGCGGTCAAGGCCACGATGGGCAGGTCCGGCCAGCGCCCGCTGCGGCGGATCTGCCGGCTGGCCTCGTAGCCATCCATGACCGGCATGTTGCAGTCCATCAGCACCATGTCAAAGCGCTGTTCCTCAAGGAACTTGAGCGCTTCGCCACCATGGGCGGCGATCACCACTTCACAGCCCAGCTTGCTCAGCATGCCCTTGGCCACCAGTTGATTGACCGGATTGTCCTCTACCAGCAGGATGCGTGCCCGCTGCGCGAGGGGTGGGGTCTCGATCTGGATCGGGTCAAGGTACGGTTGCGTGTCGCTGCGCAGGTTGCGATGCAGGATCTGGTACAGCGCAGTGCGGCTCAACGGGCGCGCCTGTTGCTGCAACGGCGCCAGGGCGGCGACTTCTTCACTGGGCATGAAGTTGCCATAGGCGGTGACCAACAGGATCGGGGCGCTGATCGTCGGGCGCAGGCGGAACAGGCATTCGGGGCAGTCAGTGATCAACAGATCGGGGCTTTGCCCGCCCAAGTCGGCATCGCGGGGATAGCAGCGTGGCGTGAGCCCCCAATGTGGCAGCAAGGTGGTGAGCAATTCCGCCAGGCCGCTGCCGGCACTGGTAATGGCGATCACCTTGCCTTGCAGAGGCGCCTGCTGAACCGCCGGTAAATGTGTGGGCAGCGGTAATTCGGCGCAGAACTGGCTGCCGAAGCCGACTTCTGAACTGATGCTCAAGCGCCCGCGCATCGCTTCGCACAGGTTGTGGGTCAGGGCCAGGCCCAGCCCGGTGCCGCCAAACTGGCGGGTGATGCCTGCGCCGGCCTGGGTAAAGGGCTGGAAGATCTTCACCTGCGCTTCCTGGGCAATGCCGATACCGGTGTCACACACCTCGATCCTGACTTGGCCATTGTGGGTGCTCAGGCGCACGTCCACACGGCCAAAGCGTGTGAATTTCAGCGCGTTGGACAACAAATTGCTGACGATCTGCCGCACGCGTGTCGGGTCACCGATCACCTGGGCCGGAAACTGCGGGTCGATCAGGCAGGTCAGTTCCACGCTTGAGGCGGCGTTCTGCGACAGCAGGTTCGCGGTATCTTCCACCAACGAGCCCAGGTCGAACGGGATCGACTCCAGCTCCAACTGGCCGGCGTCAAACTTGGACAGGTCGAGAATGTCGTTGAGCAACTCCACCAGCACCTTGCCCGAGTCATGGGCTATCGACAGTTGCTGGCGCTGTTCGGCGGTCAGCGGGCTGTCCAGGCTAAGGGCGATCATACCCAGCAAGCCATTGAGCGGCGTGCGGATTTCATGGCTCATGTTGGCCAGGAACGCGGCCCTGGCTTGGGCCATGCCCAGGGCGTTGACCTTCGCCGCCTCCAGCTCCTCATTGGATTGGCTCAGGCGCTGATTGCTGGTCTTGAGTTCCAGGGTGCGGGCCGAGACGATATGTTCCAGTTGCCCCAGGTATTCGGTGAGGCGGTCTTCGGCGTGGCGGCGCTGCTGGATCTCGGTTTCCATGTTTTCAAATTGCTGGTTGGCGACGTTCACCAGCACGCCGATTTCGTCGTGCTCGTGGCCGGGCGGGCAATCCAGGCGCGTCTGCTTGCTGGTGCTCAGGGCGTGGATGATGCGCACCAGCGGTTGGGTCAGCATCACGTAGAACAGGGCGAGCAGGATCCCGGTCAGCAGCAGGCTGCGGGCAAAGCCATTGAGCAAGGTGATTTCGGCGCGGCGCAGGAATCGGCTGCCGAACGCGTAGGTATCGACGTCGAGGTGCAATTCGCCGAGGGATTCGTTGGGCATGTGGCTGAGGAACAGTCGGTCTTCAAACTGGCGATTGGCACCAAACAGGAAATCGCTGATGGGGCGGTAGGTACTTTCCTTGCGTGGCCGATTGACGTCAGCCAGTACCACACCGTTGTTATCGACCAGACGGGCGCGGATGATCGCAGGGGATTGCAGCAGGCCCAGGGTCAGCTCTTGCGCCAGTTCGGCGTCGATGTTGTAGGCGATACGTGACGCGGGGTTGTGGCTGATTTCGAGCAACGAGCGTATTTCACGGTTGATGGATGCGTCTTCGCTGGCATAATCAATGCCGATTTGGATCAGACTGAGCAAGGTTCCCAAGACGAAACCGACCAGCACAGTCAATCGGGCTTGTTTATAAGACAAGCGGTGGGCGAACTTGATATCCATCGAGTGTTGAACCACTTCACGTTTCCCTTCGCCCGGCAAGCATAGCTGAACATCCACCGGCTCTGGCTTGCCCGGCATTAATCGTTTTTTACGCAGCCTCGTGTGTTTTGCCGCAGGGTTGCCAATACGCCATCTTTTGCAAGAACTTGCCAGAGGAATAATCGTGGATTCTCGATTGAATGCCTTTCTTGAGCGGGCCGATGCCGTACTCGCCCGGCTCGAACCTTTGTTGCCCGCGCCGCGCCAAGCCGTCGACTGGAGCCACTGCCTGGCTGCCCGCTGGCAGCGTGAAGGCCGCACTGGTTACCTGCTGCCGCTGGAAGTCAGCCTGGATATGCGCCTGTCCGACCTGATCGGCGTGGACAAGCAACGGGAAACCCTGGCGCGCAATACCCAGCAGTTTCTCGACGGCCTGCCTGCCAACCACGCGTTGTTGTGGGGTTCGCGCGGCACCGGCAAGTCGTCCATGGTCCGCGCCTTGCTGGCCCAGCATGCAGCGGCCGGCCTGCGCTTGATCGAGATCGAACGCGACCACCTGGCCGACCTGCCGCGTGTGGTCGAGCAGCTGCTCAAGCTGCCGCAACGCTTCATCCTGTTCTGTGATGACCTGTCGTTCGAAGCGGGCGAGGGCGACTATCGCGTGCTCAAGAGCGTGCTCGATGGTTCCCTCGAGCAGGCGCCGGAAAACGTGCTGCTGTACGCCACGTCGAACCGTCGTCACCTGGTACCGGAAAACCAGAGTGACAACGACAACTGGAAACGTGTGGACGGTGAGTTGCACCCCAGCGAGGCGGTGGAAGACAAGATCGCTCTGTCCGACCGTTTTGGCCTGTGGCTATCGTTCTACCCGTTTACCCAGGAACACTTCCTGGATGTGGTTGAGCACTGGATCGGCGAACTGGCGGGCAAGGCCGGCCTGCCGTGGCAGCGTGACGAAGCGCTCGACATCCTCGCCGTGCGCTGGGCCACCGGACGCGGCAACCGCAACGGCCGTTGCGCATATCAATTCGCCCGTTACTGGGTGGGCCTCAAATTGCTGGAGCGTCAACCATGATCGACCTACAACACGCCGGCACCGGCCTCGACGGCTATGCCATGCTGTGTGCGCAACTGGAGTCGCTGCTCGCCGATGAACGTGACTTCATCGCCAACAGTGCGCAGTTTTCTGCGTTCCTGTTCAACCAGTTGGACGACCTCAACTGGGCCGGTTTCTACCTCAACCGCAACGAAGAGTTGGTGCTGGGGCCGTTCCAGGGCCAGATCGCCTGTGTGCGTATTCCGTTTGGCCGAGGTGTGTGCGGCGCCGCAGCCGCCTCGCGGCAAACCCAGCGGGTGGAAGATGTGCATGCGTTCCCGGGGCATATCGCGTGCGACAGCGCCTCCAACAGTGAGTTGGTGGTGCCACTGGTCAAGGATGGCCAGTTGATCGGCGTTCTCGACCTCGACAGCCCGTCACTGGCGCGTTTTACCGAGCAGGACAGCGTTGGCATCGAGCAATTGGCGGCGATTTTCCTGCGTTTGACCGACTGCCCATAACACCATCGCGCTTTTCGTGGCGAGGGAGCCTGCTCCCGCTGGAATGCGCAGCGCTCCCCGGTTTTGGCGCCGCTACGCAGCCTAGCGGGAGCAAGCTGCCTCGCCACAACTAGAGGTTATCCCGGCGATTCAGCTCATTGAGCTGGGTTTGCAGTACCCGCTCCAGTTCAAGCATGCATTTTTCCAGGGCCTTGATACCTGTTTCGATCATGGCGCGGTCTTCACCCGCTGCACAGGCCTGTTCCAGGGCTTCACATTGCCCGGCCAACACGCTGGCCTGCACGATACGCGCTGCACCCTTGATCTTGTGGGCCTGCTCGATGATGTCCTGGGTTGCGGCCTCGCGTGCAAGCAAGGCGACCAGCTCCTGGCGATCACGGCCGCTGCTGCTCAGCAGTTCCTCCAGCAGGCGCCGGCTCAGTTGCGGGTCGCCTCCGGTGAGCGCGTCGAGGCTGCCGAGGTCCAACTTGAGGCCCGATGGCTGCGGGCATATCTGCGCCAGTTGCCGCTCCAGTGCCGTCAGGCTGATCGGTTTGAACAGGCAATCGTCCATGCCCGCTTCAATGCAGCGCTGTCGCTCCTCGGGCTGGGCGTTGGCGGTAAAACCCAGCACTACGCAAGGGCGCAGTTGTTCCCGCTGTTCGTACTCACGAATCGAGCGGGTCAACTCGTAGCCGTTCATGATGGGCATGTTGCAGTCGGCGATCACCAGGTCGAAGCGTTCCTGGCGCCAGGCCTGAAAGCCGGCAGCACCGTGCGGGGCCGCGGTGAACTGGTGCCCCAGGTAACCCAGTTGCTGGCACATCAGCAAGCGGTTCGCCGGGTGATCGTCCACCACCAATACGTTGAGCACCGGGGCAGGCGCCGGCGCCACCGGCTTGAGTTCATTCACCGCCTCGACTGGCTGCAGGCGCGACATTTTCAGGCTGACATGCACCTGGGTACCGACCATCGGCACGCTGCTCAGGCTCAGGGTGCCGCCCATCATTGCGCACAAGCTGCGGCAGATGACCAGCCCCAGTCCTGCGCCGCTGCGGGCCAAATGCCCCGAGTTGTCCGCCTGGGCGAAGGGTTCGAACAACCGCAGTTGGTCGTCGCGGTTGATGCCGATACCGGTGTCCTCCACCACCAGCTTCATTTCGACTTGCTGCGCGACCTCGGTGTCCAGTAATTCCACGCGGATCTTTACCTGACCGCGTTCAGTGAACTTGATGGCATTGCTGACCAGGTTGGACAGCACCTGCTTGAAGCGCAACGGGTCGATCAGCACATCGTGGTCATCACACTCAGGCTTGAACTCCAGCAGCAGGCTGAGGGTTTTCTGGCGCGCCAGGCCGTCGAACACCCGCACCACCGATTCGATCACCTCCTTGAGGTTGACGCGCTCGGGGGCCAGGCTCAGGCGGCCGGATTCGATGCGGGCGATGTCGAGGATGTCGCCGATCAGTTCCAGCAAATCCTTGGCCGAGTTGTAGGCCACCTCGATTGCCGGACGGTCCAGGTGCCCTTGGTCGGCACGTTTTAGCGTCAGCTCCAGCATACCGATCACCGCATTCATCGGCGTACGGATCTCGTGGCTCATGGTTGCGAGAAAAGTGCTTTTCGCCCGATTGGCCTCGTCGGCGCGCTCCTTGGCCGTGCGCAGTTCATCGAACAGCTGGCGCCGCTCACTGATGTCGATCCAGCCGCCGATGACGCCTTGGACCTCGCCCGTCGAATCGCGGTAAGGCAGGATCCAGTGGTAGATCGTCAGTTTCTTGCCGCGGATGTGCAGCGACCGATCCAGGATCAACGGGTCGCCTTGCGCCACAACGCGCTGGTAGTCGGCGTGATATTGAGCGGCCTCTGTTTCGAGTGCCGTGCTGATCTGGAGCGCGCTTTTGCCGATCACGTCCTCGCGCTTGACGTCGAACGCTTGCAGGTAGCTGTCGTTACAGGTTTGCAGCAGGCCCTTGCGGTCACGCACGTAAATCGGATGGGGGGTTTCGTTGACCAGTGCGCGCATGAACTCGAACTGGTCGTTGAGTGCGCGCTCGGCCATCTTGCGATGCTTGATCTGCCGGCGCATGTAGGCGTTCCAGGCCAGGGAAATCAATAGCAGCAGGCCAGTGCCGAGAATGATCTTGGCGATCAGGTCGTGGTAGTTGCGCCAGTAACTGTCGGACGCGGCGGTGTAGCCGCGCCACCGGCTGTTGATGACGCCCAGCTCATCCGGGGCGATGCTGAGCAGGGCCTTGTCGATAATCGAAGTGAGTTCGGTGGCCCTGCGGGACGTCGCCAGCGCGAAGGTGGCCGGCGCGGTGCCGATGCTGGAGCTGATCTGAATCTTGTCCTGGAACATCGGTGACGACAGGAAGTAGTTGGCGATCACCAAGGTGTTTACGGCGCCGTCCACGTGCCCTTGTACCAACAGCTCGGTGGATTTGAAGGTGTCACCGGTCTCTACCAGTTGAATCCGGGGATAGCGTTCGCGCAGGAACTTTACCAGCGGGCTGCCCTGGGTGACCGCCAGGCGCTTGCCTTCCATCGCGTCCAGGCCGGTCGTCGTCCGGTCTTCCTTGCGCGTCAACATCACGTAGGAGTTTTCGAGATAGGGCCGGCTGAAGTTCAGTTGGGCCTCCCGCTCGGTGCTTGGAACGATGGCACCGATCATGTCGGCCTTGCCGGTGTTGATCTGGTCGATCGTTGCGTTCACATCGCGCTCGCGCTGGAGTTCGAAGCGCAACCCGGTGCGCAGGCGGATCAGCTCCAGCAGGTCGGCGGTGATGCCGCGAAAATTGCCGTCGGCATCGAAGAAGGACAGCGGTGCGAAGGTTTCGTTGACAACCACCTTGACCACCGGGTGATCGTTCAGCCAGCGCTCCTCGCGTTTGGTCAGTTGCAGCTTCTGGTCGGTCAGCAGGATGTCGCTGCCGGCACTCCAGCGCTTGGCAATGCTCTCGCGTTCATTGGTGGGCACCCTTGCCAGCACTGAATCGACAATGCCCTGCAGCATGTGCTGGTCCTGGCGCATGGCAAAGCTGAAACCATGGGCCTCGTGCTTCCCGAAATTGGCCATGCGGATATTTTTCAGGTAGCCCTTGTTGATCATGTAGTGAGTGGAAATGGTATCGCCGAGAAACACATCCGCCTGATCGAATGCCACCGCATTCAACGCATTCTGGTACGACGGGTAGGCGCGGATCAGAGCCTTGGGGTACAGCTTCTGCACTTCGTCCAGTGGCAGGTAATGATAGACCAGGCTTAACCGCAGCCCTGCGAGGCCATCTGTGAGGCTGCGGGTTTCGCCCTCGCGGGTGACCAGCACCGGTTGATCCACCGCATACGGCGCGGAAAGGCTGAGCAGGGGGTTGGCGGCCTCAAAGCCATTGGAGGTGCCGAGCAGGTCGATCTCCCCCGACTCGAGTGCCTGGATGGACGCTTCCCGTGATGGGTAGCGCAAGACCTTGACCGGCATCGACAAGGCCTTGGCCAGAATCCCGGCATAATCGGCGGTCAGTCCTTCGTAGTCACGCCCACTGGATGTGAGGTCGAAGGGCGGGTAGTCAGGGAGTGCCGTGCCCAGCACCAGCTCGCGTTTGTTCTGCAACCACTGGCGCTGGGTCTTGTCCAGAGGGGTGTCCAGTTGGACGGACCCTGCGCGGCTCAGTAAGGTGAAGTGTTCCGGCTCCGGTTGAACAGCGAGCACAGTGGTGCTCAAGCACACGCCTGCGCTCAATACAATCAAATAATCCTTTATACGCCTGGGCATCCGCTTTCTCACACTAGCGCGTTTCGTTTTGCCAACTCGATAAGTTCTACCAAGGACTTGGCCTTCAATTTTTGCATGAGCCTCTTTTTATAAGTGCTGACGGTCTTGTTACTTAGAAACATGCCTTTGGCAATTTCCTTGTTGGTGCGGCCTTGTGCAAAAAGTTGCAAAACCATCAGTTCCCGGTCATTAACCGATTTGAATAGTTCAAGTTCATGGGAGTGACATTCAGAGCCTGCGGCATTCAATGCCTGGCTGGGGAAATAGTTATAACCGGATAATACGGCGCGGATGGCGCTGAGCAGTTCGCTCAGGTCGCCTTCCTTGCACACATAGCCGTCGGCACCCGAGCGCATGCAGCGTGTGGCAAAGAGCGTAGGGGACTGCGCGGTCAGGATGAGGGTCTTCATCTGGGTGTTCATCGCGTTGAATCGGCACAACACTTCAAGCCCATCGAGTTTCGGAATACTGATGTCAAGAATGATCAAGTCCGGAAGGCATTCACGGACCATTTGTATCGCATCACAACCATTATCCGTTTCACCGACGACTTTGTAGCCTTCGTGCTCCAACAACATTCGAATTGCCAGCCTTATAACAGGGTGGTCATCGATAATGAAAACTGAGTTCATAATCACATTCCATGCAAGTGCAAATAAAGCGGGCACATTAGCTCAGAAGATGTGGTGTGAGCATGAAGCCTGGTGGCAGCAGATACAAAACAAGAATGTTCCTACATCAAAAAAGGCTGCGACCTACAGGTCGCCAGGATTTATGGCTGGCTTTGTCAGTGTGTCGATGGCTGCAGGGTGGGAATGTTGCGGTCAGGATTGCGCGGTTGGCTTTGTACTGGTTATTTTCTTATGTATTGATGTTTAAATTCCTACGGCTATAAGTCAGATATTGGATTAAGTAGTGCTGAAAGTTCGTCGCCGTTCAACGGTTTTGACAAGTAACCCAGTAACGGCAAGCGACGTTGTTGCGCTTGAATATAGAGTTTTGATAATTCGAGTAGGGGCAGGCTGCTGAGCAACACCGCTGCGCTGATGAACCCACGTCGGCTGGCAATTTCGACCAGTTCCAGCCCTGGCAGGTCCGGCAGGCATTGGTCGCAGAGCAACAGGTCGAAAGGCGTTTCGGAGCGGCTCATCTGACGGACCGCCTGTTCGGCGTTTTCCGCCAGGGTCTGCTGTGTGAAACCGAAGCTTTTGAGCAGGCACTGAGTCGCGATGAGCTGAAAGGGATGGTCCTCCACCAACAGGATACGCAGGTGATGTTCGGGCATAGAAGGGCACACACTGAGTCAAGCGTCGTGGGTTGGGGCGTAGGAATTACTCGCCAGATCGGCCAGAAACGTGCGTGATTATTCTTCGAGTGAGTGTGCGAATTCGATCAGGCCGCTCTGTTCCCATCGTAGGGCGATTCCTTTCAGGGAACAGGCGGCTGGATAGACAGGATTACTGAGGACTGGAACGCCCCGTCATCTCCCTCGCCATTTCGGTGGCGTAGCTGTCGGTCATGCCGGCGATAAAGTCGATCATGCGTAGAAACGAGGCGTGCAATGGCCACGCCGGATTGGGCGCGCTGTTGCCCAGCAGGTCGAGAATACGCCGGTTCTTGAACGAAGGCGTGCGTCCGCCATGCTGCTCCAGCGCAGCGCCGCAGAAGGCGTTCAGGAGGATCTCCAGGGTGGTGTAGGCGCCGATCTCATGCAGGGTCTTGCGCTTGTCCTGAAAGATTTTCTTGCGTGCCATGTCCTTGGCGTCGAGCACGCAGCGTTTGGCCGGGCCGTGCATATGCTCCACCAGGTCCCCTGGCAGGGTGCCCGCAAGCAAGGCATCTTGTTGTTCGACAAAGGCCTGCGCCGCTGCGTTGGTCAGGTGTTCGATGGCCTTGCCGCGCAGGATCGCCAGTTTGCGTCGGCGCGAGTCGTCGGGGCCCAATTGGCGATAGGTTTGCGGCAGGTCGTCGCCCACCAGGTCAAGCAACAGCGACTCGACTTCGGCGTATTGCAACAGGTCCATTTCCAGGCCGTCTTCGAGGTCGATCAACGCATAGCAGATGTCGTCGGCGGCCTCCATCAGATAGACCAGCGGATGACGCGCCCAACGTTGTTCTTCCAGTTGCGGCAGGCCGAGCTTGTGGGCGATCTGCTCAAGAATCGGCAGCTCGCTCTGGTAGCAGCCGAACTTGTGTTTCTTGTAGCCCAGTGAGTCGGCGTGGCGGGCAGTCCAGGGGTATTTCAGGTATGTGCCGAGGGTGGCGTAGGTCAGCCGCGTGCCTCCGTCGAACTGGTGATATTCCAGCTGGGTGAGCACCCGGAACCCCTGGGCATTGCCCTCGAAATTGAGGAAGTCATTGCGCTCGGCGCTGCTCATGTCATCCAGCCAACCGCGCCCGGCGGCCTGCTGGAACCAGTGGCGGATGGCGTCTTCACCGGAGTGCCCGAACGGCGGGTTGCCGATGTCATGGGCCAGGCAGGCCGATTGCACCACCATGCCCAGGTCACTGGGGTCGCACCAGTCGGGCAGGGCGCCGCGCAGGGTCTCGCCGACGCGCATGCCCAGGGAGCGGCCGACGCAACTGACTTCCAGCGAGTGGGTCAGGCGCGTGTGGATGTGGTCGTTGCTCGACACCGGGTGCACTTGGGTCTTGCGGCCCAGGCGGCGGAACGCGCCGGAGAAAATGATGCGGTCGTGGTCTTTGTGAAACGGGCTGCGCCCCAGTTCTTCAGGGCTATGCAGGGGTTTGCCAAGACGTTCGCGGGTCAGCAGGGTGGGCCAATCCAAGGCGGGTACTCTCCGTGCGGTGAATGACCCCCCCAGCTTCCCGGTTCCGCTTCGGCGGGGCAAGCGAAAATCTACAGCCCGGCGGCGTCGACATCGATTAACAGCAAGCGCTGACCGTTATCGAAGAATTGTCCGGCGGTCAGGCAGTATTGGTTGCTGGTGGCGTCGCGATAGGTCGAGGACAGATTCAGCCGCCGCTCCTCCCAACCCTCGGCCAGCAAGTGATAGAAATACGGGCGCCACGACCAGTTGTGACCCAGGTAACGGCTGTCGGCTTGCCAGGCATCGTGCTGCCATTCGAAGTTCGGGGTCAGTTGGGTGCCATGCCGGTCGCACTGATAGAAGCGCAGCAGCCAGGGGAAGTCCGGCAGTTGTGGCAGTTGGCTCAAGGGTGCCTGGCCCTGGGCCCAGGTTTGCAGGATGTGCATCAGCTCGACCAATTGCAGGCGCAGCTGCATGAGGCGCCCGCGCTCCGTGAGTTTTTGCTGGACGTACTGCGTGCGCAGTTGTGCAAAGCGTGGCACGAAGGCATCGGCGGCGAACCAGTCAAGCTGCGCCTGGGCGAACAGATACCCCTGCACATACCGCGCCCCGCACTCCAGGGCAAAGCTCAACTGCGCTTCGGTCTCCACGCCTTCGGCAATGATCCAGCAGCCGGTCTTCTCGGCCATTTGCGCGAGTGCGCGCACCACTTCGCTGCTCGGCCCGCCGCGTGCGGCGTCCTGGAACAGGCGCATGTCGAGCTTGAGAATATCCGGTTGCAGCGCCAGCACCCGATCCAGCTGGGAGTAGCCCGCACCGAAATCGTCGATGGCAATGCGCGCGCCGGCCTCGCGATAACGCGCCACTACGTCAGCCAGGCGCTGGATGTTGCCGCCCAACTCGGTGATCTCGAATACGATCCGCCGGGGATCGACGCCGTGGGCGCGCACTTGTTTGAGGCTGGGCAGCACCTGGCCGGGGCGCAGGCGATTGATCCAGCGGGGCGAGATGTTCAGGCTGAGGAACCAGTCTTCGGGCACTTCGTGCAGGCGGCTCAGTGCGTTGTCGCGGATCTGTCGGTCCAGCCGCCGCAGGCTCACGCCAGGCGTGCGCGGATCAGCGAACAGCGGCCCCACGGACTGCAAGCGGCCGTCAGGTTGACGCAAGCGACCCAGGGCTTCGACGCCGGCAATGCGCCCGGTGGCAGTGTCGATAAACGGCTGGAAGCAGGCGAGCGGTTGCCCGTCGATCACAGGGACTCCTTAACGAAATGGCGAAAAAAGGCCCGACTCTCGAAAACGAGAGCCGGGCCGCTTCTGTCTGCAAGAATGCAGCCAGCGTGGCTCAGCCTTTGCGCGACGCACCCTGCATGGCCAGTTTGATCAGCGGGATCAAACCGGCGCCCAACCGTACCAGGCGCGTCAGGCTGGCGAGGCTGCCACCCTTGGCGCCCTTGCCGGTGAAGAAGCCCAGCAGCGTCACCGCCGCCACGCCCCACAGCGGCGCATGCTTGATGCCCAAGCTGTCCTGCCAGTTCTGGCCCATGTTGCGTACCTTGGCCAGTGGTGCCACCAGTTGCTGCGACTCGTGGCGGATTTCCTGGCGGTGCATTTCCATGCGCAGGCGGATCAGCGCCTTGCGCATTTCCCGGCGCGAAGTGGTGTGCGGGATTTCAGTCAGGCTCATGGCAGCAGGCGCTCCCGGTCATTGGCCAGCTCTTCGAGGGTGGCGTGGAACGGTGTGGACTCATCGAACACCGCCGCTTTCAGGCGTAACCCGCAGAAGGCGGCGGCCAGGCTGTAGAACACGCAGAGGCAGATGATCCCGGTGAGACGATAGCCGGTGTCCCAGACCAGGATCATCACCAGCGTCGACAACCCCACCAACAGCAGCAGGGCAAACACCAACGCCAGCCCGGCAAACAGCAACAGGCTGACGGTGCGCGCCTTCTGCTCCTGTAATTCGATGCCGAACAGTTCGACGTGGCTGTGCAGCAAACCCAACACGGCCGCGCCCAGGCGCTTTGAAGTAGAGCTCGTGGACGAGCCGGTTTCGCCGTTAGACATGATTAGCGCCTTGTAGCCAGCAGGCCGATCAGGAAACCCACGCCGGCGGCAATGCCGACCGACTGCCAAGGATTGGCCTGCACATAATCTTCAGTGGCGGTGACGGCCGCCTGGCCGCGTTCGCGCAGGGACTCTTCGGTCTGGTGCAAGGTTTCACGGGCCTTGAGCAGGCTCTCGTGGATCTTGCTGCGCAGCTCGTCTGCTTGGTCACCAGCCAGGATCTTGGTGTCGTCCAGCAGCTTTTCGGTGTCGCTGACCAGGGTTTGAAAATCCGCCAGCAGTATTTCTTGAGCAGTCTTTGCCGTTTTTCTGGCCATGGTTATCTCCGTGATGGGCTGAATCTGTGCGTTGTGGTTTCGAGTCACCGGCATCGGTGAAGGTTCAGTGCAATTGTCTGGTACAGCTTTTGCTTTGCCTTGGTGCGCAGGCCACGTGGCTTGCGCTGAATCCGGGCGGTCGGGCAGGAAGCCTTCAAAAACCTTACCCTAAATAACTGAAACTCGCGGAAAAACCCTGTCGGCAACGGCCTGTTGTGGTGATCGCTGCGCTAAAGCGGTTCACGCCCTCTGAAGAGGGGTGGAGCCGATGGTGCCAATTTAGTGCGCGAGACCCTGGCTTGAACCGCTTTGGTGCTTTTTGCCTTTAATGCAGGCCTGCCAACCTCCATGGAAAATTTGCAAAGTGCGGTGGACATCCTCGTCCACAGTTCCAACACCCTGTTTATCCTGATCGGCGCCGTCATGGTATTGGCCATGCACGCCGGCTTCGCGTTCCTCGAAGTTGGCACGGTGCGCCAGAAGAACCAGGTCAACGCGCTGTCGAAAATCCTCAGCGACTTCGCCATCTCCACGCTGGCCTATTTCTTTATAGGCTATTGGATCTCCTACGGCGTGAGTTTCCTGCAACCGGCGGCGGTGATCAGCGCCGATCATGGCTATGGCCTGGTGAAGTTCTTCTTCCTGCTGACGTTCGCAGCGGCGATCCCGGCGATTATTTCCGGAGGTATCGCCGAGCGTGCACGTTTTGTTCCGCAACTGTGCGCCACGGCGCTGATCGTGGCGTTTATCTACCCGTTTTTCGAAGGCATGGTGTGGAACGGCAACTTCGGCCTGCAAGCCTGGCTGCTGGCGACCTTTGGTGCCAGTTTCCATGACTTCGCCGGTTCCGTGGTGGTGCACGCCATGGGTGGCTGGCTGGCGCTGGCGGCGGTATTGCTGCTCGGCCCGCGCAACGGGCGCTATCGCGAGGGACGACTGGTGGCGTTTGCACCGTCGAGCATTCCCTTCCTGGCGTTGGGGTCGTGGATTCTGATCGTCGGCTGGTTCGGCTTCAACGTAATGAGCGCGCAGACCCTGAACGGCGTCAGCGGCCTGGTGGCGGTCAATTCGCTGATGGCCATGGTTGGCGGCACCGTGGCCGCACTGATCATCGGGCGCAATGACCCAGGCTTCCTGCACAACGGCCCCTTGGCCGGGCTGGTGGCGATCTGTGCCGGTTCCGACCTGATGCACCCGGTGGGCGCGCTGGTCACCGGCGTGGTTGCCGGTGGCCTGTTTGTGTGGTGCTTTATCGCCGCTCAGGACCGTTGGAAGATCGACGACGTGCTCGGCGTGTGGCCACTGCATGGCCTGTGCGGCGTATGGGGCGGCATCGCCTGCGGCATCTTTGGCCAGACCGCGCTGGGTGGCTTGGGCGGCGTCAGCCTGATCAGCCAGTTGATCGGCACCGCCCTGGGAGTGGTCGTGGCGTTGGGCGGCGGCCTGTTGGTGTACGGCTTGATCAAGCGCGCCTACGGCCTGCGCCTAAGCCAGGAAGAGGAGTATTACGGTGCGGACCTGTCGATTCACAAGATCGGCGCGGTCAGTCAGGATTGAGCGGCTCGTCGGCCGCTTGATAAAAACCGTGCAGCAGGCGATAGCGGTTATGCCGCACTTCGTCGACCCGCGCCTGCACCTGTTGGTCCGGCAGGCCCAGCAGGATCAAGGCGTGGGAGGCGAGCATCAGGCTCGACTCCAATAGCTCAGGCACCACTTCACTGGCGCCTGCAGCTTTCAATTCGGCCAACTGGCTGTCATCGCGGGTGCGCACCAGGATCGGCACTTCGCGGTTGATTCGCCGCGCTTCTTTCAACACCACCAGGGCGACATCGGTGTTGTCCACGGCAATCACCACCAACCGTGCGCGCTCGAGGCCGACCGCGCTGAGTAATGCGCCCCGTCGGCAATCGCCGTAATGCACGCTGCTGTCTTCGGTGGCGGCTTCCTGCACCCGTTCCGGGTCGTCATCCAGGGCGATAAACGCCTGTTGTTCATTGCGTAGAAAACGTCCGATGGATTGCCCGACGCGGCCATACCCACAAATCACCGCATGCCCGCGCAGTTCGGCGTTGAGTGCGGTGATGTGTTCCAGTTGCACCTGCTGGTTGGGCTTGCGGTGCAGACGCAGGGCAATGGCTGGCGCGGCGCGCAACAGCAGGGGCGTGAGCAACATCGAACAGAACGTCGCAGCGAGCAACAGGCCGTTGAACTCGTCCGGAATCAGCCGGCTCTGTTGCATCTGCGCCATCAAGGCAAAACAGAACTCGCCGCCCTGGGCCAGGGCCAGGCCGCTGCGCCAGGCGGTCTCGCTGTCGCTGCCGCGCCACTTGACCAGCGCGGCTACCACGCAGCCTTTGACCAGCATCAGCGTGAGCGTCAGGCCCAGGATCAACAGGCTGTGGCTGACGAACAGTTGCAGGTCGATCAGCATGCCGATACTGACGAAAAACAGCCCCAGCAGGATGTCGCGAAACGGGCGGATGTCGGCTTCGATCTGGTGCCGGTAATGGCTTTCCCCAAGCAGCATGCCGGCCAGGAACGCGCCGAGGGCCGGGGACAGCCCCAGCAAGTGCGTCAGCCACGCCGTAAGCAGCACGATCACCAACGCCAGCAGCACAAACAGCTCCGCCGAGTGAGACGCCGCGACCTCATGAAACAGGCGCGGCAACAGCCAGCGGCTGGCCAGCAGCAAGCCGACAAACAGCACCACGGTCTTGCCCAGGGTCAGCGGCAATGCCACGTACCAGGCCTGCTCGCCGGTGCCGGCGAACACCGGCACCAGGGTCAGCAGCAACACCGCCACCACATCCTGGAACAGCAATACGCCAATCGCATTCTGGCCATGGCTGCTGAAGATTTCGCCGAGGCTGGTCAGCTCCTTGCTGACGATGGCCGTGGACGACAACGCCAGCCCGGCACCGAGCAACAACGCGATGCCCGGGGCCACGCCCAGCGCCATCAACAGGATACCCAGCAGCACCCCGCAACCCAGCACCTGCAAACTGCCCAGGCCGAACACCACATGGCGCAGGGCAAGCATTTTGGTCAAGGAAAACTCCAGGCCCAGGGAGAACAGCAGGAACACCACGCCCAACTCGGCCAGGTCCGGCAGCTCTTCGCTGTCATTCACCCAGTCCAGGGCAGTCGGTCCCACGGCCAGGCCCACGCACAGGTAGCCGAGCACGGGCGGCAGTTGCAGCCGGCGAAACAGCGCAATCACCACCAAGGATGAGGCCAGAATGATCAGCAGGTTGGCAAACACACACATCTCCATTGCAAAAGGGCAGGCAAAAAGCCGCGAGAATCACTGAATCAGTTATAGGCCATGCTGACCTGCGTCAGGGTTTTCTGTGGCGAGGGCGCTTGCTCGCGTTGGACTGCGCAGCAGTCCCATGCCTGGGGTCGCTTCGCAGCCCAGCGGCAGCAAGCGCCCTCGCCACAGGTAACCCGCGGGCATAGAATGGTCGCCTACTTTCTGATCAGGTCCGTTTGTCATGCTTCCTGAATGCCAGCTGTTCGGCACCCTGGGTTGCCATCTTTGTGAGAATGCCGAATCCGAAATCATGCCGCTCGTCGAACACGGGCTGATGGTTGAATTGGTCGATATCGCCGATTCCGAAGCGCTGTTTGAGAGCTACGGCCTAAGGATTCCGGTACTCCGGCGGGTCGACACCGGCGCTGAGCTGGACTGGCCGTTCGACAGCGGGCAGGTGGTCGCCTTCCTGCGCTGAGGTTTGCGCGATGGCGGGTTTCCGAATATTGAGTTACTGTATGTTTGTACAGCGATTGAATAGAGGGAACGCCCGTGGTGAATGTTGAACAACTGAAAAGCAGCGTCAATCGCATGTCCGCCGATGTCGTGCGTGACGCGGTGAACGAGCTGCGCCTCGACGGCCTGGTCACGGAAGGCAAGACGCCGTTTAACAAAGTGCATTTCAATACCTGCTTTGCCGAGATCGAGGCGTTGTTCCAGCGCGCCGGCTATCACAAGCAGTTGGATGTGGTGGGTTACCAGGGTTTGTTGTACGCGCTGTACGATCCAGGCCGCTGGGAAGCGGTGGACGTGCTGCGCTGGCTCAAGGAATTCACCGAGGCCGCCAGTGCCTCGCCGGTTCTGCGGGCGCAATTGGCCAAGGCCTGAGCCATGCGGGATAATGCCCGCCGGTTTTCTCAAGCTTCGAGCATCTGCATGTCCACTTCCGGTTTTATCGCGTCCGAGCACCAAGCCAGCACCCTGTACTTGCCGCCGGGCCCTTGGGCGACGGTGCTCGAGTGCCTGTGCGAGCACTTTGCGGCGATCGGCCGGGAACATTGGCTGGACCGCATCGCGCGCGGTCGAGTGCTGGATGTCCACGGTCGCCCGATCAGCCAGGGCCTGGCCTACAAGGAAGGCCTGTGCATCTACTACTTTCGCGAAGTGCCGAACGAAAAGGTGATCCCGGTCGAGGAGAGCATCCTCTACGCCGATGAACACTTGGTGGTCGCCGACAAACCGCACTTCCTGCCTGTGACGCCGGCCGGTGAGTATGTCGAGCAAACCCTGCTGCGCCGCCTGATCCGCCGCTTGGACAATCCGTCGCTGGTGCCCCTGCACCGCATTGACCGGCACACCGCGGGGCTGGTGTTGTTTTCGGCCAACCCGGCCAGTCGTGCGGCCTATCAACAGCTGTTTCCCACGCGCCAGATCGACAAGTTCTACGAAGCCATCGCCCCTGCCTTGCCCGACCTGACCTTCCCCCTGGTGCATAAAAGCCGCCTGGTGGATGGCGAGCCGTTCTTCCGCATGCAGGAAGGCGCAGGTGTGAGCAACACCGAAACGGCGGTTGAAGTGCGCGAGAAACACGGCGACCTGTGGCGCTACGGCCTGTTCCCGGTGACCGGCAAGAAGCACCAGTTGCGCGTGCACATGA
This sequence comes from Pseudomonas sp. GL_117, assembly GCF_057835125.1. Lineage (NCBI taxonomy): Bacteria > Pseudomonadati > Pseudomonadota > Gammaproteobacteria > Pseudomonadales > Pseudomonadaceae > Pseudomonas > Pseudomonas sp. GL_117. The sequence continues at coordinate 1,966,823 of NZ_CM174418.1, forward strand.
CTGCGCTCGGCGCGAGTATCTGTAACGACCCGTTCTACCCTGACGTGATCAAGGACGCCGTGGACGACTACGCCAACCCCCTCAAGCTGCTGGCCCAGGGTGTGCGGTTCATCGATCCGGTGACCGGCGAAGAACGCAGTTTCCGTAGCCGCATCACCCTCCACTGGTAACCCGCAAGAACGACAAGGCCCGCACGCGGCGGGCCTTGGTGGCAAACGCTAAGACTTACAGGTCTTTAACGGTGCGGACCTGATCCTTGTTGATGCGGGTCTGCTTGCCGTCCAGTTGTTCGAACTCGTAGAAGCCCGAATCCTTATCGAATTTAGGGGTGTCGACGGCCTGGATTTCGCGACCGTCATTCAGGGTGATCACTGTTGGCGAAGCGCAACCGGCGAGGGTGGCGAGGCCCAGTGCAAGCATGAGAGCGGCGATGGTCCGTTGAGTCATGGTGTTGTCTCCGAGAGAATTCTTTTGAAATACTGACCTTGTGACGCGCGCGGCGTCGACAAAGTTCCTGATGCGAGGCTCATTCTGACACGCCAGGGCTGGGGAGTAACAGCTCGGGGGTATTCAGGTTGGCCAGGCGCGGATCATCCGTCGGGCATTCCAGGCCCACCGCGCCGAGTTTCATAAAGATCTGTCGCGGGCTGCGTTCACCGGCGTGCCAGGCGGCCTCGACCGCGTCGCGCAGGGCGGTGGGCAGGATGCAGATCAGCGGTTCCCAGAATTGACCATGGCGCACCATCACGGGCACCCGCGGATTGCGTTGCGCGGTCGTACGCAGCTCGGCCAACAGTTGTGCATCGATCTGCGGTACATCGCACGGCAGGATCAGCAAATGCCCATGACGCGCGGCGACAAGACCGGCGCGGATGCCTGCGAGCGGCCCGGGGTAGTCCGGGCTGTCGTCATTGACCAGTTGGTCGGCAAACGCCGCGTATCGCTCGGGGTTGCGGTTGCACGAGATGATCAGGTCGTCCGTCAGCGGCCGGACCAAACCGTGCAGGTGCGCAATCAACGGCTGACCGCGCCATTCCAGCAGGCCCTTGTCCTGGCCGCCCATGCGCTGGCCACGGCCACCGGACAACAGCAACACCGAACAGGGCAGGGGCGATGAATCGATAGGCATGGCGGTTCCGCAGCGGCAGCAAAAGGGGGGCCTGTGATATAACACCCGCCTGTTTCTTCGACAACCGGACCGTGCCATGACCGCCAAGGCAGATGCGCCCTTCGTACCCCTGAACATCGCTGTATTGACCGTCAGCGACACCCGCACCCTGGACACCGACACCTCGGGCCAGGTCTTCGTCGACCGCCTCACCGCCGCGGGCCACAACCTGGCCGAGCGTGTGCTGCTCAAGGATGATCTCTACAAGATCCGCGCCCAGGTCGCCCACTGGATCGCCGAAGACGTGGTGCAGGTCGTGCTGATCACCGGCGGCACCGGCTTCACCGGCCGCGACAGCACCCCGGAAGCCGTGAGCTGCCTGCTGGACAAACAGGTCGACGGCTTTGGCGAACTGTTCCGCCAGATCTCCGTGGCCGACATCGGCACCTCCACCGTGCAATCGCGCGCCCTGGCCGGGCTGGCCAACGGTACCCTGGTGTGCTGCCTGCCGGGTTCGACCAATGCGGTGCGCACCGGCTGGGATGGCATCCTCGCCGAGCAACTGGACAACCGTCACCGCCCATGCAATTTCGTACCGCACTTGAAGCAGGCCGAGCCCTGTGAATCCCGTGGGTAAGCCCGGCAAGAGCGGTGCGCTGATGCCGGTGGAAGACGCCTTGGCGCAACTGCTGGCGATGGCCGAGGCCGCGCCGATCCGCGATTTGCAAACGTTGCCCCTGGCCGATTGCGATGGCCGTGTCTTGGCGCAAGACCTGATCGCCACCCTCGACCTGCCGCCTTGGCCGAACAGCGCCATGGACGGTTACGCCCTGCGCCTGGCCGACTGGAACGGCGAGCCGCTGGTGGTCAGCCAGCGCATCTTCGCCGGCCAGGTACCGCAACCATTGGCCGCCGGCACCTGCGCGCGGATCTTCACCGGCGCACCGGTGCCGCAGGGTGCGGACTGCGTGGAAATGCAGGAAAACGCCGTGGTCCACGCCGACGCGCGCGTGAGCTTCACGCAGCCGCTGCATACCGACCAGAACATCCGCCCCCAGGGCCAGGAAACCACGGTCGGCGAGTTGGTCTTGAGCGCCGGCACGCGCCTGGGGCCGATCGAACTGGGGCTTGCCGCGTCACTCGGGCGTGATCGTCTCGAGGTGGTGCGCCGCCCGCGTGTGGCCGTGCTGTCCACGGGTGATGAGCTGATCGAGCCCGGCCTGCCGCTGGGCCCCGGGCAAATCTACAACAGCAACCGCCGCGTGCTGTGTTCGTGGCTTGAGCGCATGGGCTGCGAAGTGATCGACGCGGGCATCCTGCCCGATGACCTGGAGTTGACCCGCACGCGCTTGGCGGGCTTGGGCCGCGTCGACCTGATCCTGTCCACCGGCGGTGTGTCGGTGGGCGAGGCGGATTTCCTCGGCATTGCCCTGCGGGAAGAGGGCGAGCTGGCGCTGTGGAAGCTTGCGATCAAACCTGGCAAGCCGCTGACCTTCGGGCATTTCCGGGGCGTACCGGTGATCGGCCTGCCGGGCAACCCGGCGTCGACCCTGGTGACCTTTGCACTGCTGGCGCGCCCGTACCTGCTGCGTCGCCAGGGGGTCGCCGATGTGCAGCCGTTGCGCTTCGAGGTCCCGGTGGGGTTCGTGTGGCCCAAGCCGGGCAACCGTCGCGAGTACCTGCGTGGGCGTATCGAGCAGGGCAGGGCGATCATCTACCGCAACCAGAGCTCTGGCGTGCTGCGTAGCGCGGCGTGGGCCGAAGGGTTTGTGGAAGTGCTGGAAGGTACTACGTTGGCGGAGGGCGATCGCGTCAACTTCATCCCCTTGAGCGAAGTCCTGAACTGATCACAAACCCTAAGTGTGGGAGGGGGTTGCCCCTTCCCTCGGCGCTGTCGCGTTCCACCGCTCCTGGCTGCGGGCCAGAGCCGACCCTGGCCTGCGTTCGGCGTTAATGGGCCGTGATCAGGAAAAGTCCTATCAGCAAGACCTGGCATGGGGGCTAAGTTGGCAAGCCCTGACTGATCGGAGGACCGAACATGCCACTCCCAATTGCAAATCGCCCCTCTGTCGTGGTGGCACCCGCGCCTGATTTGGCGATTTCTTCCAGCAATGCCCGCGACATATTGCAGGCTTTGATTCGCAGGCCGCCTTCCGAGAATACCTACCGGGAACGCCTCGAATGCATGCGTGCCGATTCGAGTATCACCTCCTGGCAGGCACTGACCCGTGACCCTGAGCAGTTGAAGCGCCTGCAGGAAAACGAGCGCAGCGCCTGGAGCAACCCGGCAGGTTTCGACAAAAACCTGATGCCTTTGGCCCAGGCCCTGAGGCAGAAGAACGTCTGGTTGCCTGAAGTGGAGAATTTCAATGCCAACATTCTGAAAAACCTCACCACGCAGATGGCCGGCAAATACCTCGAGCAATTTCAGTCCATTCTTCAAGACCCGGCCCCCGCCCGGGCAGGCGATGTCTCGATCGTTCGCGGCGCACCTTCTGCAGGCAAGACCACCTTTCTCAAAGGCCAGTTCTCGCTCAATACCGACGCCGTCAAAAACATGATTCAGGACCGCATGCCCGGCACGAGCATGTCGCAGGTGCATGATCAGGGTGTAGCGTTGGTCCAGCAGTTTTCCGGCACGATGGAACAACGCCTGGCGCAGCCGTTGACGCGGGACGCGTTGTACCTGTGGCCCAAGGACTTCGATAAAAAGATGACGGATGTTGGCAATATGTCGGGTGAGCCCCGGTTGCGCTTCCATGACATCCAGGTGGACCTCACCACCTTGTGCTGCCGGATTCTCAAGCGCGGTACGGACGAGGCAGTGATGGGGTTCGACATGCTGAGCCAGTTCTACAAAGCCGGCCTTGAGCATCGGGGCGCGAGCATCCAGTCGGTCAAGGACAGTGGCAGTTCGCTCAAGGAGTATTCGCTGTCAGCCTGGGACGGTAACCGGAACGTGCTGGTGGCCCAGCAGGCGCAGGGGTCCAAGGACTTCGTGATCCATGATCCGAGGCTGTTCGATAAGGTCACGACCTGGGATAAAGATTCGGTGCAGGACGAGGTCGATCGCGTCAGCGGAACCACGATCGATGCGCCATTCATCAATCGTTTCACCGCATCACTTCCTGAGGCGCAAGCCGCTCCCTTTCGAGAGGCGCTGAGCGTGTATACCGGCCTGACATTCAAGGAGGCCCTGCAGCAACATGCCATGCGCAAACCCGTTGCGACCTCGTTAGGGGCCAGGATGCTGGCGCAGGTGGTGCCTGGTTGATTCAGTAGTCGTCGCCGCGCTCGGTGATGTCGCGCTCGACGGGCGCGGCATCCGGGTCATAACCCACCGGGAATTTGCCCTTCAACGTCCAGGCAAACGCGATGATTTCGGCGACGGTGCGGTACAACTCTTCCGGAATGCTGTCCCCCAACTCCATCCGTGCCAGCAGCTTCACTAGCTCGGCGTTCTCATAGATCGGCACTTCATTTTCCCGCGCCAGCTTCAGGATCGCTTCGGCCAATGCATCGTCACCCTTGGCAGTCAGGGTCGGTGCTTGCTGGCCGTCGTACTTGAGGGCAATCGCCTGGCGCGGCGGGTTGGTGTTGTTCATGCGGTTTCATCCACCCAGCGTTGCTCCAGTCCGGTTTTCGGCCCGCGTGGCGGGGTGCCGAGGTGGCAGTCGAGGTCGCCGACGTTAAGGCCCGAGGTGACCAGGCGTTCGCGCAAGTGGCCCAGGTGGCTTTCGATCAAGCTGGCGGTGAACGGCCGGGTCGCCCAGAGCTGGCTGGACAGTTTGCCCTGGCTCAGTTGCGCCTGGACCTGCAACGGTCCCAGTGGCTCCATGTCGAACGCCAGGTCTACGCGCCAGAGCATCTGCCGGGGGTCCTTGCGTTCTTTGCGTTCGGGCTGGTCTTTGTCCGGCGCCGGTTCTTCACGCTGGAACTTGACCTGCAAGGGCACGATGTCCTGCAAGGTGCGCATGGGGATTTCCAACTGCCAGGTGGTTTGCAGGCGACCATCGGCGGTGGTGCCGGTTTGCTCCAGGCTCGACAGCTGGTGGCTTTGCAGGCGTGAGATGGCGCCGGCGGCCAGGCGCAGCAGGTTTTCCAGGTCGCCTTCGCCTTCCAGTTTCGCCATCAGCCGTTCGGGCAGCGGGAAACCGGCGGGAGCCTGGCGGGCGCTGAGCTGGCCGAGGGTGTTCAGCGGGCTGCGCACAAAGTTGGGCAGTACCTGGGCCAGGGTGTTGGCGGCGAGGATGGCATTGAGGTTGGTGCTGGCGGGCAGGGCCGGTAGCAGCTCGGCCACCAGGCGCAGCAGGGCGCCTTTCATGTCCAGCGGTGGAACCCCCGGGTTCTGCCCGGCGAGCAGTTTGGCTTCAAGAAAGGCACCGCTGTTCTGGATCACCTGGGCCAGCACTTTCGGATTGCTGACTTGCGCCAAATCGGGCAAAGCAGCCAACAAACGCTCGGCCGCCCCGCGCAGTTCAGTGGAGGTGCTGTCACTGCGCGGCAGGTTCTGCAACGCAGTGAACACGGCATCCAGTGAGCCTTGGCGGCTTTGTTGAGTCGCCAACTGCTGGGTGACGGCCAACTGGTCCTTCAAGCCACTCAGCGGCACGAAATTCAGGGTTTGCGCGTTCTGCACCACGGCACTGAGCAAGCTGCCGACGCGCAGCGGCTGGGGGCTTTCCAGCGTCAATGTAGCGCCGGCGAGGGTGTTGTTGAGCACCGTCACCAGCGAACGGTAGATCGCCGGTTGCGCCGCGCCCTGGGGCAGCGTCTGGGTCGTCAGCACCTTGGCTTGCAGCAGCGTGCCGACCGGCAACTGCGTGGTGTCGATGCGGGTGAGGGCGGCGACGTTGGCGCTCAAGGCCTGTTGCAAGCTGATGGTCAGGTTGCCCGCCGGGGTCTGGCTGACCGCCACATTGCTGCCCAACGGCAGGGGTTGCGCGCTGCTGGCTTGCACCAGGGTCTGGCGGCCGCCGTCGAGGGTCAGCTTGAGCAGCAACTGAAAGGCTTCACCGCCTTGTTTCAGGGCGATGACTTCGGCGTTGGCGGTTTTCCCCGGGGAAATCAGCCCGGTCTGCGGTTCCAGCAACTTGAGCAGTTCACCGGTCGCGGGCAGCGGGGCGGGCCCGCCTGTCGAGGCGGGTGGAAGCACAGGAAGGTTGATTTCGCCGGTCATCGTCTACGCCGTCTTGAAGGAAATTGCCCTCTTGAGAGTAGGGCATCGCATGTATAATGCCGCCGGTCTGCAAAGAGAGCGCTAAAAACCTCACAACTATTTGATCCAGCTCTCTAAAATCGGTCGCCAAAGCCGTTATTGTGCATTTCTCTTTAACGGCCGCTGCACCGCCGACTTGAACCGTAAAGGCCCGCGATCTTTTGACCAGCCCTCTTCTTGAAGCCGTAGCGCTTTCCTGTGAACGCGACCTGCGCCTGTTGTTCGAGCACCTCGACCTGCGGCTGACGGGCGGCGACATGGTGCAGATCAGCGGCCCCAACGGCAGCGGCAAAACCAGTCTGCTGCGGCTGCTGGCCGGGTTGATGCAACCGACGGCGGGTGAAATCCGCCTCAACGGCAAGCCCCTGAACGCGCAACGTACTGAACTGGCCCGCAACCTTATCTGGATCGGCCACGCCGCCGGGATCAAGGACGTGCTCACCGCCGAAGAAAACCTCAGTTGGCTCAGCGCCCTGCATCATCCCGCCTCCCGTGACGCCATCTGGCAGGCCCTCGCCGCCGTCGGCCTCAAGGGCTTCGAAGACGTACCCTGTCACACCCTGTCCGCCGGCCAGCAGCGCCGCGTGGCCCTCGCGCGGTTGTACCTGCCGGGCCCGCCGCTGTGGATTCTCGACGAACCCTTCACTGCCCTCGACAAACAAGGCGTCGCCCAGTTGGAAGAGCACTTGGCCCAACACTGCGAGCAGGGCGGGCTGGTGGTGCTCACCACCCACCACACCCTCGCGCGCATGCCCGCCGGTTACCGTGACCTGGACCTGGGCCGGTGGTCGCTATGAGTGTGTTCGCCCTGTTGGTCGCCCGCGAAGCCCGGCTGCTATGCCGACGCCCGGCCGAGTTGGCCAATCCGCTGGTGTTCTTCGCGATTGTCATCGCACTGTTCCCGTTGGCGGTCGGTCCCGAGACTAAACTGTTGCAAACCTTGTCTCCGGGACTGGTGTGGGTGGCGGCGCTTTTATCGGTGCTGCTCTCGCTGGACGGGCTGTTTCGCAGTGATTTCGAAGACGGTTCCCTGGAACAGTGGGTCCTTTCGTCGCACCCCCTGCCTCTACTGGTATTGGCCAAGGTGCTGGCACACTGGGTTTTTTCCGGCTTGGCGCTAGTCTTGCTCTCGCCGCTGCTGGCGCTGATGCTCGGTTTGCCCGTCGAATGCCTGCCGATCCTGCTGCTGAGCCTGTTGCTCGGTACGCCGGTCCTCAGTTTGCTGGGGGCGGTGGGCGCGGCGTTGACCGTGGGTTTGAAGCGCGGCGGGCTGTTGCTGGCCCTGTTGATTCTGCCGTTGTACATCCCGGTGTTGATCCTGGGCAGCGGCGCCTTGCAAGCCGCGCTCATGGGCATGCCGGCGACCGGTTACCTCTTGTGGCTTGGCAGCCTGACCGCCCTGGCTGTAACCCTGACACCTTTTGCGATAGCGGCCGGCCTGAAGATCAGCGTCGGCGAATAATGAGGTCTGGCTGATCATTAGCCAGTAAAGACCCTAAGCTGCTTGCGTCGACAAGCGGCAACCGTGATGGAAACAGCAATGAACTGGACCTGGTTTCACAAGCTTGGCTCACCCAAATGGTTCTACGGCATCAGCGGCAAGCTGCTGCCGTGGTTGAGCCTCTTCGCCGTGCTGCTGATCGGCATCGGCCTGGTCTGGGGCCTGGCCTTCGCGCCGCCGGACTATCAGCAAGGCAACAGCTTTCGCATCATCTACATCCACGTGCCGGCCGCGATGCTGGCCCAGTCCTGCTACGTGATGCTGGCGGTGTGCGGCATCGTCGGCCTGGTCTGGAAGATGAAACTCGCCGATGTCGCCCTGCAATGCGCCGCGCCCATCGGGGCGTGGATGACGGCCGTGGCGCTGGTCACCGGGGCGATCTGGGGCAAGCCGACCTGGGGTTCATGGTGGGTGTGGGATGCGCGACTAACGTCCATGTTGATCCTGCTGTTCCTGTACTTCGGTCTGATTGCCCTGGGCAATGCGATCAGTAATCGTGACAGTGCCGCCAAGGCCTGCGCGGTGCTGGCGATTGTCGGCGTGATCAACATCCCGATCATCAAGTACTCGGTGGAGTGGTGGAACACCCTGCACCAGGGCGCCACCTTCACCCTCACCGAAAAACCGGCAATGCCCGTGGAAATGTGGGCGCCGCTGCTGTTGATGGTGCTGGGGTTCTACTGCTTTTTCGGCGCGGTGCTGCTGATGCGCATGCGCCTTGAGGTGCTCAAGCGTGAAGCCCGCGCCAGTTGGGTCAAGGCCGAAGTGCAAAGCTGCCTGGGAGCACGTGGATGAGTTTTGCTTCTTTCAGTGATTTTCTCGCCATGGGCCACCACGGCCTGTATGTCTGGACGGCCTATGGCATCTGCCTGGCGGTGCTGGCCCTCAACGTCGTCGCGCCGATCCTGGCCCGCAAGCGTTATCTGCAACAAGAGGCGCGTCGTCTGCGCCGGGAGACCGAAAAGTGAATCCGCTGCGTAGAAAACGTCTGTTGATCATCCTGGCCATCCTGGCTGGCGTGGGCATTGCCGTGGCCCTGGCCTTGAGCGCCTTGCAACAGAACATCAACCTGTTCTACACCCCGACCCAGATCGCCAATGGCGAAGCGCCGCTGGATACCCGCATCCGCGCCGGCGGCATGGTCGAGCAGGGCTCGCTGAAACGCTCCGGCGACTCCCTCGACGTGACCTTCGTGGTCACCGACTTCAGCAAGTCCGTGACCATCAGCTACCGCGGCATCCTCCCGGACCTGTTCCGCGAAGGCCAGGGCATCGTCGCCCTGGGCAAGCTCAACGCCGAGGGCGTGGTGGTGGCCGATGAAGTGCTGGCCAAGCACGATGAAAAATACATGCCGCCGGAAGTGACCAAGGCCCTGAAAGACAGCGGCCAGTCCGCACCAACGCCCGCCAAGGAGGGTTGAGTGATGACATCCGCACTGTTTATTCCTGAGTTGGGCCACCTGGCGATGATCATCGCCCTGTGCTTTGCCGTGGTGCAGGCCGTGGTGCCGTTGCTCGGTGCCTGGCGCGGCGACCGCCTGTGGATGAGCCTGGCGCAGCCGGCAGCCTGGGGCCAGTTTGCCTTCCTGCTGTTCGCGTTTGGCTGCCTGACCTACGCGTTTATGACCGACGATTTTTCCGTCGGCTACGTCGCCAATAACTCCAACAGCGCCTTGCCGTGGTACTACAAGTTCAGCGCGGTGTGGGGGGCCCACGAAGGTTCGTTGCTGCTGTGGGCATTGATCCTCGGCGGCTGGACCTTCGCCGTGTCGGTGTTCTCGCGCCAACTGCCACAAGTCATGCTGGCGCGGGTGCTGGCGGTGATGGGCATGATCAGCATCGGCTTCCTGCTGTTCCTGATCATGACCTCCAACCCGTTCAGCCGCATCCTGCCGCAGATCCCGGTGGACGGTCACGACCTCAACCCGCTGCTGCAAGACATCGGCCTGATCGTGCATCCGCCGATGCTCTACATGGGGTACGTCGGCTTCTCCGTGGCGTTCGCCTTTGCCATCGCCGCCTTGCTCGGCGGGCGTCTCGATGCGGCCTGGGCGCGCTGGTCGCGGCCGTGGACCATCGTCGCCTGGGCGTTCCTCGGCATTGGCATCACCCTCGGTTCGTGGTGGGCCTACTACGAACTCGGCTGGGGCGGCTGGTGGTTCTGGGACCCGGTGGAAAACGCGTCCTTCATGCCTTGGCTGGTGGGCACGGCGTTGATTCACTCGCTGGCCGTCACCGAAAAGCGCGGCGTGTTCAAGAGCTGGACCGTGTTGCTGGCCATCGCGGCGTTTTCCCTCAGCCTGCTCGGCACTTTCCTCGTGCGCTCGGGGGTGCTGACCTCGGTGCATGCGTTTGCGTCTGATCCGGCACGCGGCATCTTCATCCTGATCTTCCTGCTGTTTGTCGTCGGCGGCTCCCTGACCCTGTTCGCCCTGCGCGCGCCGGTGGTCAAGAGCCAGGTCGGCTTCAACCTGTGGTCGCGGGAAACCCTGCTGCTGGGCAATAACCTGGTGCTGGTGGTGGCGGCGTCGATGATCCTGCTCGGCACCCTGTACCCGTTGGTGCTGGATGCGCTGAGCGGGGCCAAGCTGTCCGTGGGCCCGCCGTACTTCAACGCGTTGTTTATCCCATTGATGGGCTTGTTGATGGTGGTGATGGCCGTCGGCGTGTTGGTGCGCTGGAAAGACACCCCGCTGAAATGGCTGGTGGGCATGCTGATGCCGGTGTTGCTCGGCAGCGTGGCCCTGGCGGTGCTCGCCGGTTTTGCTTACGGCGACTTCAACTGGGCAGTGCTCGCCACCTTCCTGCTCGCCGCCTGGGTGCTGCTGGCCGGCGTGCGCGACATCTTCGACAAGACCCGCCACAAAGGTTTGATCAAAGGCCTGCCGGGCCTGACCCGCAGCTACTGGGGCATGCAGATCGCGCACATCGGCATCGCCGTGTGTGCCCTCGGCGTGGTGCTGTCCAGCCAGAACAGTGCCGAGCGCGACTTGCGCCTGGCGCCGGGCGAGTCCATGGACCTGGCCGGTTATCACTTCATCTTCGAAGGCGCCAAGCACTTCGAAGGGCCGAACTTCACGTCCGACAAAGGCACCGTACGCGTTGTGCGCAACGGTAAGGAAGTGGCGGTGCTGCACCCGGAAAAACGCCTGTACACCGTGCAGAGCTCGATGATGACCGAAGCCGGGATCGACGCCGGTTTCACCCGTGACCTCTATGTTGCGCTGGGTGAACCCTTGGGCGACGGCGCCTGGGCGGTGCGGGTGCATGTGAAACCGTTCGTGCGTTGGATCTGGTTCGGCGGTCTGCTCACCGGTTTCGGTGGTTTGCTGGCAGCGCTGGATCGACGCTATCGGGTCAAGGTCAAGAGCCGGGTGCGTGAAGCCCTCGGCATGCAGGGAGCGGCGGTATGAAGCGTTGGTTGATGGCGATCCCCCTGATCGTGTTTTTGCTCGGTGCGGTGGTCTTGTATCGTGGCCTCTACCTGGACCCGTCCGAGCTGCCTTCGGCAATGATCGGCAAGCCGTTCCCGGCGTTCAGCCTGCCGACCGTGCAAGGCGACAAGACCCTGACCCAGGCCGACCTGCTGGGCAAGCCGGCGCTGGTCAATGTGTGGGGCACCTGGTGCATCTCCTGCCGCGTCGAACACCCGGTGCTCAACAAGCTGGCCGAGAAAGGCGTGGTGATCTACGGCATCAACTACAAGGACGACAACGCTGCCGCCCTGAAGTGGCTGGCCGAATTCCACAACCCCTACCAGTTGGACATCCGCGACGAAGACGGCAACCTCGGTCTGAATCTCGGCGTGTACGGCGCCCCGGAAACCTTCTTCATTGATGCCAAGGGCGTGATCCGCGACAAGTACGTCGGCGTGATCGACGAAGTGGTGTGGCGCGAGCAACTGGCCGCCAAGTACCAGGCGCTGGTGGATGAGGCCAAGCCATGAAGCGTCTGTTAGCCGCCGCCGTGCTGGCGCTGGGCCTGGCCGGTGTGGCCCACGCGGCCATCGACACCTACCAGTTCGCCAGCGACGCCGAGCGTGAGCGTTTTCGCGAACTGACCAAGGAATTGCGCTGCCCCAAGTGCCAGAACCAGGACATCGCCGACTCCAACGCGCCCATCGCCGCCGACCTGCGCAAAGAGATCTTCCGCATGTTGGGGGAGGGCAAGGATAACCAGCAGATCATCGACTTCATGGTTGATCGCTACGGTGACTTCGTGCGCTACAAACCCGCGCTCACTGGCAAGACCGCGCTGCTCTGGTTCGGCCCCGCGGGGCTGTTGCTGGCGGGCGTGGTGGTGATGGTGGTGATCATTCGTCGTCGCCGGCCCGCGCCTAACGATGGCTCCGATGCGCTGTCCCCTGAAGAGCGCAAACGTCTCGACCAATTGCTGGACACCAAGACTGATGATTGATTTCTGGCTCGCAGCCGGCTTGCTGCTTCTGATTGCCCTGAGTTTCCTGTTGATCCCGGTGCTGCGTGGCCGCCGCGCCCAGCGTGAAGAGGATCGCACCGCGCTGAACGTGGCGCTGTACCAAGAACGCGTCGCCGAGCTGCAAGCGCAGAGCGCCGAAGGCGTGCTCGATGCCGCGCAACTCGACACCGGCCGCGCCGAAGCCGCGCGCGAATTGCTGGCCGACACCGAAGGCGTGGAAAAGCCCCGCGAATCGCGCCTGGGCAAACCGTTGCCGTTGCTCGCCGCGTTCCTGGTCCCGGTATTGGGCGTGAGCCTCTACCTGCATTTCGGTGCCAGCGACAAGGTCGAACTGACCCGCGAATTCTCCCAGCCGCCGGTGTCCATGGAAGACATGACCCAGCGCCTGGAACGCGCCGCCATCGCCCAGCCGGACTCGCCCGAGGGCCTGTACTACTTGGGGCGTGCCTACATGGCCCAGGACCGTGCGGCCGATGCAGCCAAGGTCTTCGAACGCGCCGCAGCCCTGGCCGGGCGCCAGCCGGAACTGCTCGGCCAGTGGGCCCAGGCGCAGTACTTTGCCGACAACAAACAGTGGTCGCCCAAGGTCCAGGCCCTGACGGACGAAGCGTTGAAGCTCGACCCCAAGGAAGTCACCAGCCTCGGCCTGCTGGGTATCGCCGCGTTTGAGGGCCAGCGTTACCAGGAAGCCATCGACTACTGGAGCCGCCTGTTGGCGCAACTGCCGGCAGCCGATGGCTCCCGAGCCGCGCTGCAAGGCGGTATCGACCGCGCAGCTGACAAACTCAAAGAGAGCGGCGGCACGGTGGCGCAAAAGGCGCTGCTCAAAGTCCGCGTGGACCTGGCGCCGGACGTCAAGGCCAAAGCCCTGCCAAGCGACAGCGTGTTCATCTTCGCCCGCGCCGTGTCCGGCCCGCCGGCACCGTTGGCGGCCAAGCGCGTCACCGTCGCAGAACTGCCGGTGACCGTCGAACTGGGCGATGCCGACGCGATGATGCCGCAGTTGAAACTGTCCAACTTCCCTGAAGTCCAACTGGTTGCGCGCATATCCCGGGCAGGTCTTCCGACCGCTGGCGAGTGGATCGGCCGCAGCCAATCCTTGGCCAGTACCACCACTGCACTGCAGCAGCTGACCATCGACAGTCCGGACAAGTAATTTCGAGGAAACGCCCATGACCGCATTCGCACGTATCACCCTGCTCAGCCTGGTATTGGGCTTGAGTGCTTGTGCGGTCCACCGCCCACCTCCCGCACCGACCGGCCCGACCATCCCACCGTCGGGCCCGGCGACCCAGCCGAGCATCAGACCCTCCACCCCGGTAACCCCACCGCCGAAAAGGCCGGTGCCGACCTCGTCGCCAACCTTTGCCCCACCACCGGGTGCCGCCAGCCACTGGGACGGCACCATGAAGGTCTACGTGCTGGAAGATCAACCCGACACCTTCTACCGCCAGCGCACCTACTATCGCTGGAACAACGGCTGGAGCCGTTCCATCGGCCCGAATGGACCCTGGGAAGAAACAGACGTGCAGGGCGTGCCGCCGGGGTTGAGCAAGAAATACGCGCAATAGAAAAGGCGACCTTCGGGTCGCCTTTTTCATACCGATGAAATGCGTTCGGCCAAACGCAGGGGCAAATGTGGGAGGTGAGCTGCACACAGAATGCCGACCGGGGAATGGAAACCCGGTTGGGGTATGACCTCCTGCGTACAACTCGGCCGGCATCATGAATAACTGGCGAAGATTCAGCCGTAGGGAAAGTCTGGTTTCCGCGTCCATCGCTTCGCGCATTCGCAATGCTACCTGCCAGCTGGTGCGCTACTGTAAAGTGGCCGCCGCCGGCGGGCTGACCGGCAATAGGTCAAGAGGGTATGTGAATGGCAGGCAGGTTGATCTATCTCATCGGACCATCCGGTTCGGGCAAGGACAGCCTGTTGGACGCCGCACGCCCACGCTTGGCCGAGCGCGGTTGCCGCATCGTGCGCCGCGTCATCACCCGTTCGGCGGAAGCGGTGGGCGAGGCGGCGCAAGGCGTGAGTCCCGAGCAGTTCGCCGCGATGGAGGCCGAGGGCGCGTTTGCCCTGAGTTGGCAGGCCAATGGCTTGTCCTACGGCATTCCCAGGGAAATCGACGACTGGCTGGCGGCCGGGCACGACGTGCTGGTCAACGGCTCCCGCGCGCACCTGGCGCAGACTCGCGCGCGTTATCCGACCTTGCTGGTGTTGTTGCTGACGGTGGATCAGGCGGTGTTGCGCCAACGCTTGATCTCACGGGGACGTGAATCGCTGGCGGATATAGAAGCGCGCCTGGCGCGCAATGCGCAGTTCACGGCACAGCTGATTGCCGACAATGGCTCGGGGTTGTATGTGCTGGATAATTCCGGACCGCTGGCGCATACGGTCGAGCGCTTGCTGTGCTGCCTGGATCAGCAGCATTTGAGTTGAGCGCCACATCAACAACGGGCCGTCGCTCAATGCTCGTATTCCCCGGTTTGTAGCGGGAGGGCTACGCCAGCAACTGCTCGACATACGCCACAAACGCCCGCGCCTTGGCGCTCGCCATCCGGCCGGTGGGGAACACCGCCCATAGATCCCGTGCGGGCAGTTTCCAGTCGGTGAGCACGGTTTTCACTTCGCCACTGGCCAGTTCCGGCGCGAACATCCAGGTGGACGATAACGTCAGCCCCAAATCACTCAACACCGCAGCCCGCACGCCTTCGGCTGCGGTGACGCGCACGCGGCCGTGGGCCACGATGGGGTACGTCGTGTCACCCTGGGTGAAGCTCCAGTGCGCGCCCTCGCCACGGGTGTAGATGATGGCCTCGTGTTGCATCAGGTCCTCCGGCGTGGCGGGTTCGCCGCAGCGTTCGAAGTAGGCCGGGGTGGCGAGGATGACGCAGGGCGATTCGCCGATCTTGCGCGCGGTGAGGTTTGAATCGTCCAGATTGCCCATGCGCAGGGCGACGTCGATGCCTTCTTCCACCAGGTTGAGGCTGCGGTCGTCGAGGATCACATCCACAGTGATCTCGGGGTACTGCGCCAGAAACGCGCCCAACTGGGGAATGATGTGCATCCGGGCGAAGGTTACCGACGCGCTGACCCGCAAGTTGCCGCTGAGCCCCGCACCGGCGCCCCGGGCGGCGTCGTCGGCCGCGTTGGCTTCATCGATGGCGCGCTTGGCTTTCTCGAAAAACGCCAGGCCCGCCTCGGTCGGGCTCAGGCCACGGGTGGAACGCAGCACCAACCGCACCGCCAGGCGTGCTTCCAGCTGCGCAATGCTCTTGGACACAGCGGGCTGGCCGATACCCAGGCGTTTGGCGGCGGCGGAGAACGAGCCGGTTTCGACAACGTGGACGAAGGTTTCCATGGCGGTGAGGCGGTCCATCGGGTGTTCCTGTTTGGCTTGGCGGCGCTCAAGCCTAAGGTGATGAGCCGCAGGTGTCATGCGTTTCCCGTGCAGGGCCGGGGGCTTTCAACATCCAGCAAAACAGCCGTCAGTCAGTCCGGGGGATTTTGTGCTTGAGTAAAGATAACTCTAGGGTTACTTTTATTCAGGCCAAGCCAAGGAGGCTGGGGTGCAAAGCAGGTTATTGATCAAGGAACTGCAAGAGGCGGGTTGGGTGCTGGATCGGGTCACGGGCAGTCATCATATTTTCACCCATCGCTATAACCCGTACACGATTCCGGTGCCTCATCCAAAGAAGGACCTGCCTGCGGGTACTGTGAGAAGTATCAGGAAACGTGCTGGTCTGTTTGAGTTTTAAGGAGAGCATTCATGCAATACCCAATCTGTATCGAATGGGGCGATGACTTCGCCGCCACCGGCATTCAGATCCCCGATATTCCAGGCGCCGTCACTGCCGGGGACAGTTTCGAAGAGGCGTACAACGCGGCCGTGGAAGTCGCACACATCCTGCTGCAGGAGATCGCCGCCGAGGGCGGGCCGATCCCCATGCCCACCTCGGTGGCCAATCATCACGCCCACGAAGACTATGCGGGTATGGGCTGGGGCATGTTGGAGCTGGACGTTACGCCCTATCTGGGCAAGACCGAGAAGGTCAATGTGACCTTGCCCGGTTACGTCATCCAGCGTATCGACCGCTATGTGCGTGAGCACAAGGTGAAAAGCCGCTCGTCATTCCTGGCGGATGCGGCTTTGGAGAAGTTGGTGCGTTCCTGAGGTTGGCCCTGTGGGACCCGACTAGCCAGTTCCCACAGGTCAGGTGTTACGCGGCTACCGGGGCCGCTTCACGGGAAACGCTGAGGAAGCGCAACAACGCCACCAGCGGGAACGCGCTGCCCACCAACACCACACCCAGCCAGCCGCCGTGTTCGTACACGCTGCTGGCAATTGCCGAGCCGAAGGCGCCGCCGATGAAGATGCTGGTCATGTACAGCGCGTTCAGGCGGCTGCGGCTGTTGGCGTCGAGGGCGTAGATGGCGCGTTGGCCGAGCACCATGTTCATCTGTACGCAGAAGTCCAGGACCACGCCGGTCACGGCCAGGCCGATCACGCTGTACAGCGGGTGGACGAAGGCCGGCAGGAAACTCAGCGCGGCAAACAGCATGGCCAGCAGCGACGCGCGGTGAGTGTGGCCGGCATCGGCCAGGCGCCCGGCGATTGGCGCGGCGATGGCGCCGAGGGCACCCACCAGGGCAAACAGGGCGATCTCGCTTTGACTCAGGCCGTGGTTACGCGCCAGTTCCAGCGGCACGGCGGTCCAGAACAGGCTGAAGGTGGCGAACATGCCGCCCTGGTAGAACGCCCGTTGGCGCAATACCGGTTGCTTGCGCAGCAGGGTGCCGAGGGAGCGCAGCAGTTGGCCGTAGGTGGCACTGTGGTCGGGCTGGCGCTTGGGGATGGTGATCAGCAGGATCACGCTGATAAACGCCATCAATGCCGCGGCGGCCATGAACATCGCGCGCCAGCCGAAGTGATCCGCCACCACGCTGGACACCGGCCGCGCCAGCAGGATGCCGAGCAACAGGCCGCCCATGATGCTGCCGACCACACGCCCACGGGACTCGGCCGGCGCCAGGTGCGCGGCCAGCGGGATCAGGATCTGCACCGACACCGAGCTGAAGCCGATCAGCAGTGACACCAGCAGGAACAGGTTCGGCTGCTCGGTAATCGCCGCGCCCAGCAGGCTGGCGATGGCGAGCACAGTGGTGCTGATCATCAGCTTGCGGTTTTCCAGCAGGTCACCCAGGGGCACCAGGAAAAACAGGCCGAGGGCGTAGCCGATTTGCGTCAGTGACACGATCAGGCTGGCCATGGCGGGGGTGAGGCCGATGTCCGGGGCAATCAGTTCGATGATCGGTTGTGCGTAGTAGATGTTGGCAACGATGGCGCCGCAGCAAAACGCAAACAGCATCACCATGCTCCGGGTCATGGTGCTTGTAGCGTGGGAAGTAGCGTTCATGGTGTTCTCATAAAAGCGAAGGAAAGTGGGGCGAGCCTAAAGACAACACCGTAGCCCGGGTAGGCCGCTGGTGGTGATAACACTCATGCCCGGTATTGATGAGTGAATCGTTAACTTTCTGCGCAAAGGCTGATGATACATTCAGACACAACTGCCGAAACAGGAAATCCCATGAAGATCACGCTGAACAAGATGCTCCTGGCGTCAACCCTTGCCGCCGCCATGGCCGTTGGCCTGGCCCACGCCGCCGATGCGCCGCGTGTGGGCGTGCGCGGTGCCATCACCGCTGTCGAGGGCGACGCAATACAGGTCAAGGTCAACAGCGGCGAAGACGTCACCGTGCACTTGACCCGGGACACCCAGGTGCGCGCCGTCACCCTGGCCAGGATCGATGAGATCAAGCCGGGCAGCTACATCGGCTCCGCCGCCATGCCCAATGCCGACGGCAGCTTGACCGCCCTGGAAGTGCACGTATTCCCACCGGCCATGGCCGGCACCGGTGACGGGCACCGTGCGTTCGACTTGAAGGAAGGCAGCAGCATGACCAACGGCACCGTGGGCGACCTGGTGGTGAGCAACGGGCGCACGCTGACGGTGAAGTACAAGGGCGGTGAGCAGAAGATCGTGGTGCCGCAGGACGTGCCGATCGTCAACCTCGAACCGGGGGATCGCAGCTTGTTGAAACCGGGGGTGAAGGTGGTGTTGTTTGCGGTGAAGGGCGCGGATGGGACCATCACGGCGCAGGCTATTTCAGCCGGTAAAGATGGTGTGACACCACCGATGTAACGACTGGCTCAGAATCCAATGTGGGAGCGGGCTTGCTCGCGAATGCGGTGTGTCAGTCACCAGATTAATTGACTGATCCACCGCATTCGCGAGCAAGCCCGCTCCCACACAAGCCCTCTCAATTTTAATTGGGCTTATTCAGTTACTGACCGCTATAGATCTGGTCAAACACCCCACCATCATTGAAGTGGGTCTTCTGCACGGTGCGCCAGTCACCAAAGGTCTTCTCTACCGACAGGAAGTCGACTTTCGGGAAGCGGTCGGTGTACTTGGCCAACACTTTTGGATCACGTGGGCGCAGGTAGTTGTTCGCCGCGATTTCCTGGCCTTCGGCCGACCACAGGTACTTCAAGTAGTCTTCGGCCGCGACGCGGGTGCCTTTCTTCTCGACCACTTTGTCGACCACCGACACTGGCGGCTCTGCTTCGGCGGAGACGCTTGGGTAGATCACTTCGAACTGGTCGCGGCCGAATTCACGGGCGATCATTTCCGCTTCGTTTTCAAAAGTCACCAGCACGTCGCCGATCTGGTTGGTCATGAACGTGGTGGTGGCGGCACGGCCGCCAGTGTCCAGCACCGGGGCTTGTTTGAACAGTTTGCCGACAAAGGCCTTGGCCTTGTTTTCATCGCCGCCGTTCTTCAACACATAACCCCAGGCCGACAGGTAGGTGTAGCGGCCGTTACCCGAGGTTTTCGGGTTGGGCACGATCACTTGCACGCCGTCTTTCAACAGGTCCGGCCAGTCTTTCAGGGCTTTCGGGTTGCCTTTGCGTACGATGAACACGGTGGCCGAGGTGAACGGTGCGCTGTTGTTCGGCAGGCGCGTGACCCAGTTGTCCGGCACCAGTTTGCCGTTGTCCACCAGGGCGTTGATGTCGGTGGCCATGTTCATGGTGATCACGTCAGCGGGCAGGCCATCGATCACCGAGCGCGCTTGTTTGCTGGAGCCGCCGAAGGACATCTGCAAGGTCAGCTTGTCGTTCGGGTGCTCGGCGTCCCAGTGCTTCTGGAACGCCGCGTTGTAGTCCTTGTAGAAATCGCGCATCACGTCGTAGGAGACGTTGAGCAGTGTCACGGGGGCAGCCTGGACGGCGCCCGCCAGGGCGAGGCCGGCGGCCAGGAGAGAGGCGCTAACGAGTTTTTTCACTGCTCATTCCTTGTTGTTCGAGAAAATGACGGGGTAAGTGACGGCAATTTGCCAGCGACTATAGCCGGGCGCGCATAGACGTTTAAAGATTAAAACGCACTTTGCTTATTCCACTTTACGAAAAAGATTACTGCCGCAGCGCGAACAGAATGCGGCGTTGGGTTCGTGGGTGCTCTTCTTGCACACCGGGCAGTCGTGTTGCAGTTGTTCACCGCGCATGGCGCTGGCCAGTTCGGCGGTGAAAATCCCGGTGGGCACGGCGATGATCGAGTAACCCGTGATCATCACCAGCGACGAAATCACCTGGCCCAACGGGGTCTTCGGCACGATGTCGCCAAAACCCACGGTGGTCAGGGTCACGATGGCCCAGTAAATGCCCTTGGGAATGCTGGTAAACCCGTGCTCCGGGCCTTCGATTACGTACATCAGGGTGCCGAACACTGTCACCAGCGTGCACACGCTGACCAGGAACACCACGATCTTCTGTTTGCTGCCGCGCAGCGCCGCCATCAGGTAGTTGGCTTGCTTGAGGTAGGGGCTGAGCTTGAGCACCCGGAAGATGCGCAACATACGGATGATGCGGATGATCAACAGGTACTGCGCATCGCTGTAATACAGGGCGAGGATGCCGGGCACGATCGCGAGCAAATCCACCAGCCCGTAAAAACTGAAGGCATAACGCAGCGGCTTGGGCGAGCAATACAGCCGCAAGCCGTACTCGATGGCGAAGATGATGGTGAAGCCCCACTCGATGTAGGCCAGCACGTCGGCGTAGTTCTGGTGGATGTCGTCGATGCTGTCGAGCATCACGATCACCAGGCTGGCGAGGATGATCAGCAGCAGGATGCCGTCAAAACGCCGCCCGGCAAGGGTGTCGCTCTGGAAAATCATGACGTAGAGCCGTTGGCGCCAGTCGTTGTTGCTGTCCATAAAGCCCGCCTGAAACGAATATCGAGCAAGCCTAGGGGGATTCGAAGGGGCTGTCCATGCGCGGTTTCTGAAGCAGGCGGGCGCCTGTGTGTACCAGCCAGCAGGCCAGAATGAAGGGCGCTGTCAGTGCTGGCAGATGCAGCGTGGCGAAAGCTGACGTCAGCACGATCGCCAGGCCGATGCCGAGCAACGCCAGCCACGGCTGGCGACGTGTCTGGCTCAAGGCCAGTGCCGCCAGCGCCGGGTTGTAGCTGTGCAGGCCGAGGAGGGCGCTGGTGGGTTCGTCCAGCAGCAGCGCAACCAGCATGCCGGTGCTGGCGCCGATCAAGGCCCAGATGGCGGCGCTGCGGTTCGCCAACCACAGGCCGAGCGCAATCAAGACGCCGGCCAGCGGGGTGTCCAGCAGCATGATTTGCGCGAGCCCGGTAAAGGGCGCGCTGAGGACGGAGACGGTTTGCGGGGTGGTCAGGGTAAAGGTGCTCTCTGGCGCGCTGCCCAGCAGTAACCAGCCCAGGCCGACAAACGGCGCGGTATAGGCGGGCAAGGCCTGCGGGTGGGTTGCATGTTTCAGCCATTGGCGCGTGAGCATCGCCGCCACACCGCCGCAGGCCAGGATCAGCGGCGGCAACAGGGCAGACCAGGCGAAGTGCTGGCTGACCAACAACCCCAGCAGTACGCCGTTGTAGCTATACAGGCCGGCCTGGCGCTCGGCCTTGGGATAACCCCGACGCTGGGCCGTGAGCAAACCCGCGATGCCACCCAGCAACGCCCCGCCGAACAAGGCCGGGGCGCCGATCAGGATGGCCAGCAGGCACAGCAGGCCGCACAGCGGTTGGCGCTGGAGGAAGATTTGGCTGAAACCGTTGAGCAGGGCTTCGGCCCAGTCGGGGCAGGTAGGGTTGTGCATAGAGGTAAGTCAGCTAGACCGAGTTGCCCCCTTCGCGAGCAAGCCCGCTCCCACATTTTGATTTGTGAACGCCGTCAAATGTGGGAGCGGGCTTGCTCGCGAAGGGGCCCTTACAGACGCTAAATCAACGTCTCGATACGCAGCGAATTGGTCGACCCCGGCTGCCCGAACGGCACCCCCGCCGTGATCACCAGCGTATCCCCCCGCTCCGCCATCCCTTGGGCCTGGGCAATTTCCAGCGCGGTGGAACACACCTCGTCCACCTGGCGCAGCCTGTCATTGACCACCGAATGCACGCCCCAGGCCACGCTCAAGCGCCGTGCCGTGGACAGGTTTGGCGTGAGGTTGAGGATCGGCGCCACCGGCCGCTCCCGCGCCGCGCGCAGGCTGGAGGCGCCCGACTCGCTGTAGTTCACCAGCACCGCCACCGGCAGGATGTGGCTGATACGCCGGATCGCGCAGCTGATCGCATCCGACACCGTGGCGTCCGCCTTGGGGCGGCTCACATCCAGCTGGGCCTGGTAGTCCGGACCACTTTCCACCTGGCGGATGATCTTGCTCATCATCTGCACGGCTTCCAGCGGGTACTCGCCGGAGGCGGTTTCCGCCGAGAGCATCACCGCATCGGCACCTTCGGCAACCGCATTGGCCACGTCGGTGACTTCGGCGCGGGTCGGCGCCGGGGAGAAGCGCATGGATTCGAGCATCTGCGTCGCAACCACCACCGGCTTACCCAACTGGCGGCAGGTGCTGATGATGTCTTTCTGGATTTGCGGCACGCTTTCGGCCGGCACTTCCACGCCGAGGTCGCCTCTGGCCACCATGATTGCGTCGCTCAATTCGGCGATCTCCCGCAGGCGCTGCACTGCCGAAGGTTTCTCGATCTTGGCCATCAGGAAGGCGCGGTCGCCGATCAGCTCGCGGGCCTCGCGGATGTCTTGCGGGCGCTGCACGAACGACAGCGCGACCCAGTCCACACCGAGTTCCAGGCCGAAGCTCAAGTCGCGGCGGTCCTTGGCGGTCAACGGGCTCAGTTCCAACAGCGCTTGTGGGACGTTCACACCTTTACGGTCCGACAATTCGCCGCCGTTCAGCACGGTGGTGTCGATGGCATCGGCATGCTTGGTGATCACCCGCAGGCGCAACTTGCCGTCGTCCAGCAACAGGTCCATGCCCGGCTCCAGCGCGGCGATGATTTCCGGGTGGGGCAGGTTCACCCGGCGTTCGTCGCCCGGGGCTTCGTCCAGGTCCAGGCGCAGCGCCTGGCCGCGCACCAGTTGCACCTTGCCGTCGGCAAAACGTCCGACTCGCAGCTTGGGCCCTTGCAGGTCCATAAGAATGCCCAGCGGGTAATTCAGCTGGCGTTCCACCTGGCGGATCCATTGGTAGCGCTGGGCGTGGTCGGCGTGCTCACCGTGGCTGAAGTTGAGGCGGAAGATATTCACCCCGGCTTCGACCAGCTCGCGGATGTCATCGATACCGTCGGTGGCCGGGCCCAGGGTGGCGAGGATTTTGACCTTCTTGTCAGGCGTCATGTTTGGCAGTCTCAAGAATCAGGATGGCGCGCAAGTCGTTGACGTTGGTGCGCGTCGGCTCGGTGACGATCAACCCGTCGAGGGCCGCGAAGTAGCCGTAGCCATTGTTGTTGTCCAACTCGTCGCTGGCCGACAGGCCCAGCGCTTCGGCGCGTGAATAGCTGCACGGGGTCATGATCGCGCCGGCGTTGTCTTCGGAACCGTCGATGCCGTCGGTGTCACCGGCCAGGGCGTATACGCCGGGCAGGCCCTTGAGGCTGTCGGTAAGGCTGAGCAGGAACTCCGCGTTGCGCCCGCCACGGCCATTGCCGCGTACGGTCACGGTGGTTTCGCCACCGGACAGGATCACGCACGGCGCCGCCAGTGGTTGGCCGTGTTGCACGATTTGCCGGGCAATGCCGGCGTGCACCTTGGCCACGTCCCGCGCTTCGCCTTCGAGGTCGCCGAGGATCAGCGGGCTGAACCCGGCCTGGCGCACTTTGACCGCCACGGCTTCGAGGGATTGCTGCGGGCGGGCGATCAATTGGAAATGGCTGCGGGCGAGAATCGGGTCGCCCGGCTTGACGGTTTCCGAGGCGGGGTTCTGCAACCAGCTGCGCACCGATGCGGGGGCATCGATGTTGTAGCGTTTGAGGATCGCCAACGCCTGTGCCGAGGTGCTTGGGTCGCCGACGGTGGGGCCGGATGCAATCACCGTGGCCTGGTCGCCCGGCACGTCGGAAATCGCATAGGTGTAGACCGTGGCCGGCCATGCCGCCTTGGCCAGCCGGCCACCCTTGATCGCCGAGAGGTGCTTGCGCACGCAATTCATCTCGCCAATGGTGGCGCCGGACTTGAGCAGGGCTTTGTTGATGGCTTGCTTGTCGGCCAGGGTGATGCCTTCGGCGGGCAAGGCCAGCAGGGCCGAGCCGCCACCGGACAGCAGGAAGATCACGCGGTCGTCTTCGCCGAGGCTGCTGATCAGTTCCAGCACGCGCTTGGCCACCGCCAGGCCGGCGGCGTCGGGGACCGGGTGAGCGGCTTCGACCACTTCGATTTTCTTGCACGGCGCGCCATGGCCGTAGCGGGTGACGACCAGGCCCGTGACTTCGCCTTGCCAGCTGTTTTCGACAACCAGGGCCATGGCGGCGGCGGCTTTGCCGGCACCGATCACGATCACCCGGCCACTGCGGTCGGCGGGCAGGTAGGGTTCAAGGACTTGCCGGGGGTGGGCGGCGTCGATGGCTGTGGAGAACAGCTCGCGAAGCAGGTGTTGCGGATCGACCGACATAAGCGGGCTCCCGGGGGCTTCTTGTTATTAGAGGTGAGACTTGGAACAGGGACCAAAATATGGCAGCTGGCTTGTGTGGGGGCTGGCTTGCCTGCGATGCAAACACCTCGGTGTATCAGGCAAACTGAGGTGATGCTATCGCCGGCAAGCCAGCTCCCACACAAGCCAGCCCCACACTGGCTTGCATTTCAAGTCAGGACTTACTTGTCGCGAATCGAGAAGCTCGCCATGTGCTCCAGGCCCTTGATCAGCGCCGAGTGGTCCCAGTTGCCGCCACCGATCGCGGTGCAGGTACTGAACACCTGCTGCGTACCGGCGGTGTTCGGCAGGTTGATCCCCAGCTCCTTGGCCCCGGCCAGCGCCAGGTTCAAATCCTTCTGGTGCAGGTTGATGCGAAAGCCCGGGTCAAAGGTGCCCTTGATCATGCGCTCGCCATGCACTTCAAGGATCTTCGACGAGGCAAAACCGCCCATCAGCGCTTCACGCACCTTGGCCGGGTCGGCACCGTTCTTGGCGGCGAACAGCAGCGCTTCGGCCACTGCCTGGATGTTCAGCGCGACGATGATCTGGTTGGCGACCTTGGCGGTCTGCCCATCACCATTGCCGCCGACCAGGGTGATGTTTTTGCCCATGGCCTGGAACAGCGGCAGGGCGCGTTCGAAGGTCTGCGGCTCGCCACCGATCATGATGCTCAGGGTGCCGGCCTTGGCGCCGACTTCACCGCCGGACACGGGCGCATCCAGGTAGTGCGCGCCGGCCTCGTTGATCCTGGCGGCGAAGGCCTTGGTGGCGGTGGGGGAGATCGAGCTCATGTCGATCACCACTTTGTTTGGCGACAGGCCGGCGGCCACGCCGTCGGCGCGGAACAGCACGTCATCGACCTGCGGGGTGTCGGGCACCATCACAATGATGAACTCGGCTTCCTGGGCGACTTGCTGCGGGTTGGCCAGGGCGATGGCGCCGGCGTCGAGCAGGGCTTGCGGGGCTTTGCCGTGATGTTCGGAGAGGAACAGTTGGTGACCTGCCTTTTGCAGGTTGGCGGCCATGGGTTGGCCCATGATGCCGGTGCCGATGAATCCGATTTTAGCCATGACGAAAAAACCTCTTTTTATTAGATGGGTAGGCCTGTCTCAGCCTGCCAAACACAGACGATCCAATGTGGGAGCTGGCTTGCCTGTGATGGCATCCACCGGTTTTGCCTGAAACACCGCGGTGTCTGCATCGCAGGCAAGCCAGCTCCCACATTTTGTTTTGTGTTGTGCCAGTTAGATGGCGTTGTGGCTCTTGAGCCAGCCCAAACCTGCCTCGGTGGTGGTCAGCGGTTTGTATTCGCAACCCACCCAGCCCTTGTAACCAATGCGGTCCAAATGCTCGAACAGGAACCGATAGTTGATCTCCCCGGTCCCCGGCTCGTTGCGTCCTGGGTTATCCGCCAGTTGGATGTGATTGATCTCGCCCAGGTGCGCGGCCATGGTGCGGGCCAGGTCGCCCTCCATGATTTGCATGTGATAGATGTCGTATTGCAGGAACAGATTGGCACTGCCCACCTGCTCGCGGATCGACAGGGCTTGCGCGGTGTTGTTCAGGTAGAAGCCGGGGATGTCGCGGGTGTTGATCATCTCCATCACCAGCTTGATGCCCGCGGCTTGCAGCTTGTCGGCGGCGTACTTGAGGTTGGCGACGAAGGTCTTTTCCAGGGTGGCATCGTCCACGCCCTGTGGCCGGATGCCCGCCAGGCAGTTGATCTGGGTGTTGCCCAGGACCTGGGCATAGGCGATGGCCAGCTTGACCCCGGCGCGGAATTCCTCGACCCGGTCCGGGTGGCACGCCAGGCCGCGCTCGCCCTTGGCCCAGTCGCCGGCCGGCAGGTTGAACAACACTTGGGTCAGGCCGTTGGCGTCCAGGTGTGCCTTGATTTCAGCCGAGCTGAATTCGTACGGGAACAGGTACTCGACACCTTCGAAGCCCGCATCGGCGGCCGCTTTGAAGCGAGCAAGAAAGTCTTGCTCGGTAAACAGCATGGACAGGTTGGCGGCAAAACGCGGCATAGGGTTCTCCTTAATCGAGCAGGGAAATGGCGGTCGGCGCGTCATTGCCGACCAGGGCCAGATCTTCGAATTCGTTGACGGCGTTGATCTCGGTGCCCATGGAAATATTGGTCACGCGCTCCAGGATGATCTCGACGATCACCGGCACCTTGAACTCTTCGATCATTGCCTCGGCGCGGCGCAGGGCCGGTGCGATCTGGCTAGGCTCGAACACTCGCAGGGCCTTGCAGCCCAGGCCTTCGGCGACGGCGACGTGGTCGACGCCATAGCCATTGAGTTCCGGGGCGTTGAGGTTGTCGAAGGACAACTGCACGCAGTAGTCCATTTCAAACCCGCGCTGGGCCTGGCGGATCAGGCCGAGGTAGGAGTTGTTCACCACCACGTGGATGTACGGCAGCTTGAACTGTGCGCCCACCGCCAATTCTTCGATCATGAACTGGAAGTCATAGTCCCCCGACAGCGCGACGACCTTGCGGCTCGGATCGGCCTTGACCACACCAAGGGCCGCCGGAATGGTCCAGCCCAGGGGACCGGCCTGGCCGCAGTTGATCCAGTGACGTGGCTTATAGACGTGCAGGAATTGCGCACCGGCAATCTGCGACAGGCCGATGGTGCTGACGTAGCAGGTGTCTTTGCCGAACACCTGGTTCATCTCTTCGTACACCCGTTGCGGCTTGACCGGTACGTTGTCGAAGTGGGTCTTGCGATGCAGGGTGGCCTTGCGCTGCTGGCAGTCGTTGAGCCAGGCGCTGCGGTCCTTGAGCTTGCCGGCGGCTTTCCACTCGCGCGCCACTTCAATGAACATTGTCAGGGCCGAGCCGGCGTCGGACACGATACCCAGGTCCGGGGTGAACACGCGGCCAATCTGCGTCGGCTCGATGTCGACGTGAATGAACTTGCGACCCTCGGTATACACCTCGACCGACCCCGTGTGGCGGTTGGCCCAGCGGTTGCCGATGCCCAGCACCACGTCCGACTTGAGCATCGTCGCGTTGCCGTAACGGTGGGAGGTTTGCAGGCCGACCATGCCCACCATCTGCGGATGATCGTCGGGGATCGTGCCCCAGCCCATCAGGGTCGGGATCACCGGGATGCCGGTCAGCTCGGCGAACTCCACCAGCAGGTCGCTGGCGTCGGCGTTGATCACGCCGCCACCACTGACCAACAGTGGGCGTTCGGCTTGATCGAGCAAGGCCAGGGCTTTTTCCACCTGGATGCGTGTGGCCAGTGGCTTGGCCAGCGGCAGCGGCTGGTAGGCGTCGATGTCGAATTCGATCTCGGCCATCTGCACGTCGAACGGCAGGTCGATCAGCACCGGGCCTGGGCGGCCGGAGCGCATTTCATAAAAGGCTTTCTGGAACGCGTAAGGCACCTGGCCGGGTTCGAGGACGGTGGTTGCCCACTTGGTCACTGGCTTGACGATGCTGGTGATGTCCACGGCCTGGAAATCTTCCTTGTGCATCCGGGCACGAGGGGCTTGGCCGGTGATGCACAGGATCGGGATCGAGTCGGCCGAGGCGCTGTACAGGCCGGTGACCATATCGGTGCCCGCCGGGCCGGAGGTGCCGATGCACACGCCGATATTGCCGGCCTTGGTGCGGGTGTAACCCTCGGCCATGTGGGAGGCGCCTTCAACGTGGCGAGCAAGGACGTGATCGATGCCACCCACCTTCTGCAAGGCCGAGTACAGCGGGTTGATCGCGGCGCCTGGGATACCGAAGGCGGTGTCCACGCCTTCACGGCGCATTACCAGAACGGCGGCTTCGATTGCTCTCATTTTGCTCATGGTTTTGGTGCCTCTTGCGTTTTGTAATTGTATACAAGTGGTTTCTCGTCAAAGTGTATTCACGGCGAGCGGCGCAGGTCAATTCATTTTGTTTATTGGCTTGAACGTTCGTCGGAAGGCATTTTTTCGACGTATGGAGGGTTTGTGCGAAAATATTGTATACAAAAACAAATGTCATTGTGTTCTATTTGTTTGATCGAGCATCTGACGATTTAGACCTCCACCGCTTTTTCCATAACAAGATAAGGACGGCACCATGAGCGCTTTAACCTTGAAAATAGCCACCCAACTGGCCAGCCAGGCCCTTACCGCAGGCCGCACGATTTCAGCGGCGCCGCTGACCATCGCGGTGCTCGACAGCGGTGGGCACCTGATCACCCTGCAACGGGAAGACGGCGCCAGCCTGCTGCGCCCGCAGATCGCCATCGGCAAGGCATGGGGCGCGATCGCGCTGGGCAAGGGCTCGCGCTTGCTGGCGCTGGACGCGCAACAGCGGCCGGCGTTTATCGCCGCGTTGAACAGCTTGGGGCAGGGCAGCGTCGTGCCGGCACCGGGTGGGGTGTTGATTCGGGATCAGCAGGGCTTAGTGCTGGGGGCGATCGGGATCAGCGGGGATACGTCGGATATTGACGAGCAGTGCGCGATTACGGCGATTGAGGGGGTGGGGTTGTTGGCGGATGCGGGGGTTTCGGCTTGATCTTTGGGTGACTGGTAGGGCCTCTTCGCGAGCAAGCCCGCTCCCACATTTTGACCGGGCTCCAACTTTGGAATGCAGTCAAACTGTGGGAGCGGGCTTGCTCGCGAAAGGGGCAACTCGGTCTAGGTCTTATACCCAGACTGCATCCCACAGCGGATAGTCGCCAATGCGCTCCACCAATCCAGCTCGCAATGGATTGGCCACTACATACCGAGCCATCTTTACCAAGTCATCTTCCTTGCGCAGTGCCCGGTCATGAAAACTGGATTGCCATAGTCTGCCTTTGCGGCCTGTGGCGCCATTCACGGTTCGAGTGCTTTTCGACTTCACCTGACACATCAGATCGCCCAGCGAGCCCTTTTGCAGTTCGAGCAGCCAGTGGAAATGGTCTGGCATTACTACCCACGCCAGGGAGTTCGCCAAGCCTTGATATTGAGCGAGCCTGAATTGCCAGACCACCAAGCGACCCAGATGAAAATCACTGAATATCGGCACACGTTCATGAGTGTTGGTGGTGATCAGGTAGATACGGTTGGGTTCGCTGAACCGCCCGATGCGCAGGCGGTGTGAGGTGGCTAGATCAGGCATTCCGTGGCCTCTTTTCAGTGGGGGTTCTGAGAGGCTAGATCTGGGTGGTTGATGCTGATTGGCAGGCTTTTGGCAGGATGTGTCTGGGCGGGCGCTTTCGCGAGCAAGCCCGCTCCCACATGGGGTTTGCGGTGTTCATACATTGTGTGTCTGGCACAAAACCCCTGTGGGAGCGGGCTTGCTCGCGAATGGCACAGGCACCGCGGTGTATCAGCCCGGCTCACACCCCTTGAGCACCAACCGGATAATCGTCTGCGCCGCCGCCTCATAATCCGCTTCATCCAGCTTGGCCTTGCCGGTCACTGCCGAGATCTGCCAGTCAAAATCCGCATAGGTCTGCGTCGCTGCCCAAATGCTGAACATCAGGTGATTGGGGTCAATCGCCGCGATCAGGCCGCGATCCACCCAGTTCTGGATGCACTCGATGTTGTGCTTGGCCTGGGCGTTCAACTGCTCGATCTGGTCGGCGCTGAGGTGCGGGGCGCCGTGCATGATTTCGCTGGCGAAGACCTTGGAGGCAAATGGCAAATCACGGGAGATGCAGATTTTTGAGCGGATGTAGTTGCTCAGTACTTCCTTGGGGTCGCCGTCCGGGTTGAACGGCGTGGAGGCGGCCAGGATCGGCTCGATAATGCTTTCGAGCACCTCGCGATAGAGGTTGTCCTTGGACTTGAAGTAGTAATAGACGTTGGGCTTGGGCAGCCCGGCCTTGGCGGCAATGTCGCTGGTCTTGGTCGCGGCGAAGCCCTTGTCGGCGAACTCCTCGCTCGCCGCCCGCAGGATCTTTTCTTTGTTGCGCTCGCGAATGGTGCTCATAAACCTGGGGGTTCCTTGCCAGTACAGGCGGTCGGGCATAGTAGCACCGGCTTCGTGAGGCCCTCAAGAATGGGCATTGGCCACTCTTTCCCTGTACCGCGTTTGCCATTACCGTAGCGGCTCTTTCGCAGTGGGCAGTGGCCGATGGACTCCTCTGAAAAAAACGTGATTACGTCCTTGGATGTGGCCCGGCATGCGGGTGTTTCGCGCTCGGCGGTGTCGCGTACGTTCACCCCGGGCGCCAGCGTGGCTCCGGCCACGCGGGAAAAGGTGCTGGCCTCGGCCAAGGCCCTGGGGTATCAGGTCAATATGATTGCCCGCACCATGAACAAGGGCAGCAGCAACTTCGTCGGCGTGGTCACGGCGGGGTTCGACAGCGCGTTTCGGGCCAGCCTCTTGAGTCCCATCGCCCACAGCCTGAGCCGTCGCGGCCTGATGCCCTTGTTGATGAACGCCGATGACCCTGCCCAGCTTGAGCAGTCATTGCAGGCGCTGCTCAGCTACCAGATTGCCGGGGTGATCCTTACCTCGGCCTCGCCGCCGTTGTCGGTGGTCCGGCATTACCTGGACCGGCAGATTCCGGTGGCGATGATCAACCGTGGCCATGAACTGGCCGGGGCCGAAGTGGTGGGCAGTGATAACCGTGCCGGTGGGCGTATGGCTGCCGATGCGTTGCTCAAGGGCGGTGCGCGGCGCCTGGCGTTTGTGGGCCAGGGCGCGCATAACTTCAGCAGCCGCGAGCGTTGGCTGGGGTTTTCCGAGCGTCTGGCCGAAGCGGGGGTGCAGGCGCAGACGGTGGTCAATGAGACCCCGGGTTACCAGGGCGGAATGCAGGCGGTGCCGGCGCTGTTCAGCCAGGGGGAAGGGCCGGACGGGATCTTCTGCGCAACCGATATGCTGGCGCTGGGGGTGATGGATGCCCTGCGTTTTTCGTTGCGCCTGCAGGTGCCGCAACAGGTGCAGGTCATCGGCTTTGACGACATCGCCCAGGCCGCGCAACTGGCCTATGACCTGACCACGGTGCGCCAGGACAACGTGGAACTGGCGCAACGCGCCGTCGACGCGATCGTCGCACGGGGTGAAAACTTCACGCGGGTCGCCCGGTTCGAGCCGGTGCCGGTGACCCTGATCCAGCGCGGCACTACGATAATTCAGAAATAAAATTTCAATAATTGCTTGAAGGGAAAATTTATTTCGTGTTGTATGGGCAGTAAGCGGTGAGTGGCTGGCCTATCCAAAGGGCCGTGCCTTCACTTTTTTTTTCCGGATCATTTGCACACGTGTGCAATCCATGCTGAAGGCCTTGTTTATGACGCAAGCAGAGACGTTACTGGACCGTGATCACCTGGCGGCGCGCTACGCGCTGGCGCGTCAGGTGGCGATGGATGCCGCGCAGCGTGGCATGGCGTATTACCGCAAGCGCGAGCAGTTGGATGTCGAACACAAGGATTCAGTCCCCCAGGATGTGGTGAGCATCGCCGACCGCGAGTTGGAGGTGTTTATCAAGGAGCGCCTGGCCGAGCAGTTTCCCGACGATGGCTTTGTGGGCGAAGAGGGGGGCCGCGCCGATTTGCAGGCACGTTGTGTCTGGGTGGTCGACCCTATCGATGGCACCAGTTGCTTTGTCAACGGCCTGCACACCTGGTGTGTGTCCATCGGCTTGCTGGTGGATGGCCAACCCTGGCTCGGCGCTGTGGCCGATGCCAATCACAACGAACTGTTCCACGCCTGCCGCGGCCTGGGCGCCTATGTGAATGACACGCCGATCCGGGTCAGCGCGGCGGCGGATATCCGCTACGGCGTAACCGGCGTGGGCACCTCCCATCGGCGCGGCAGCGAGCATTTCATCCCGTTTCTCTCCGGTCTGCTGACCGGCGGCGGCATGTTTATCCGCAATGGCTCCGGCGCGCTGATGATCGCTTACGTCGCGGCTGGGCGCTTGGTGGGCTACTACGAAACCCATATCAACAGCTGGGATTGTGCCGCAGGGCTGGTGCTGGTGAGTGAAGCCGGTGGCCGTTGCAGCGATTTCCTGCGTGGCGATGGCTTGCTCGGCGGCAACCCGCTGCTGGTGGCCAGTCCACAGGTGTACCCGCAACTGGCCGGGTTGATCGGCCCGTCACTGGAGGCTTGAGCGCGTTTCACCCTCTGCGTTTCAACGTACAGCGAATAATAACAATAGGAGACTGTCCGCCATGAAATCCCTGCTGTCCTTGTTTCACGCCGCGCCTGCGCAGCCATTGGTGGTCGACCCTGACGGGCGACGTTTGCGCCGGGTGCGCTGGCTGACCTTTTTGTCCATGTCGCTGAGCTATGCGCTGTTCTACGTGTGTCGGCTGTCCTTCAATGTGGCCAAGCCGGCGCTGGTGGGGCAGAACCTGCTCACTCCCACCCAATTGGGCATGATCGGTTCTGCGCTGTTCTTCACCTATGCGGTGGGCAAGCTGGTCAACGGTTTCCTGGCCGACCATGCGAACGTGCGGCGCTTCATGATGCTTGGGTTGCTGATCAGTGCGGTGGTCAACGCCTGCATGGGCCTGACCACCAATGCGATCCTCCTCACCCTGGCCTGGGGCCTTAACGGCTGGGCCCAGTCCATGGGCGTGGGGCCGTGCGTGGTGTCGTTGTCGCGCTGGTATACCGACAAGGACCGCGGCACGTTCTATGGTTTCTGGTCGATTGCCCACAGCCTGGGCGAGGCACTGACGTATATCGCCGTCGCCGCCGTGATCGTCACCTGGGGCTGGCAGTATGGTTATTTCCTCGCCACTGCCATGGGCGTACTCGGCATATTGCTGATCTACCTGTTTATGGCTGACTCACCGCAAAGCGCAGGCTTTGCCGAAGTGCACGGCGGCCGCGAAGACGCCGTGTCCAAGACCATCGGCAAATGGGGCGCGCAACTGGCACTGCTGAAAAATCCTGCGCTGTGGTTGCTCGCCCTGGCCTCCTGCCTGATGTATATCGGCCGCTATGCGGTGATTTCCTGGGGGGTGTTTTTCCTGGAAAACGCCAAGGGCTACAACACGTTGTCAGCCTCGGCGCTGATCTCTATCACCGGGGTGTTCGGCATTGTCGGCACGGGCCTGAGCGGGCTGGTTTCCGATCGCTTTTTCGGCGGCCGGCGCCATGGCCTGGCGGTGTTGTTCGGCTTGATGAACAGCGCTTCGTTGGGCCTGTTCCTGTTCCTGCCCGGCGGCCATTACTGGCTGGATGCAATGGCCATGATGCTGTTCGGCCTGTCCATGGGCGCGCTGCTGTGTTTCCTCGGCGGCCTGATGGCCGTGGATATCGCCGCCAAAAGCGCGGCCGGTGCGGCGCTGGGCATGATCGGCATTGCCAGCTATGCCGGTGCGGCCGCCGGGGAGATCCTTACCGGGGTCTTGATCGAGCATGGCACCACCCTGGCCCAGGACGGCGGCAAGCTGTACGACTTCCACGCCCTGTCGTTGTTCTGGCTGGGTGCCTCGCTGATTTCGGTCTTGATGACCGCGTTGTTCTCCGGGCAAATCCATCGCCGCAAGCGAACACAGCGGCTGTTGGTCGATAAACCGCTCACAGACTGATCATCCCTTTTTCAACCGTTCCGAGTCGTCGGAAGCGGTACCGCTGCGCGCTCGAAAAGTGACGCAGTGGTGCCATCCACAATAAAAATAACAGGTGAAGACATGAAGAAATTGAGTGCTGGGCAGCATAAGAAAGCGTTGAGGCGGTATACGTTTATTGGCCTGGTCATTGCCTCGACCACCACCCAGGCACTGGAACTGGATTACCAGCACCAGTATTCGGAAGTCGAGCGAGAGCATAAGGACAAGGTGATGCTGACCCAGGCCCTGGACAATGGCTTGGCGTTTTCCTTCGAAGCGGTGATGGCCACGGCTCCCGACGGCGACGGCCAGCCGGGCAAGGCGTTTTCCCGCCTGACCAAGGACGAGCTCAAGGCCAAGGTCAAGTACAGCCACAAGTTGGGGGCCCACTGGAAGGTCAAGCCCAAGTTCACCTATGCCGACGGCAAGGATAAGAAATCCTACAAGCCGGCGCTGAAAGTGTCTTATGCCATCACCGACCGGTTCTCCATTACGCCGGGCTATTACCACAAGCTCACGCGCTACGACGAAGAGGGCAAGGCCGATAAGCACGACAATGCGGTCGAGCTGGGTGCCAAGTATAAATTCGGCCTGTTGTCGGTCGGTGTCGGGCGTAAGCAGATTTACAGCAACCAGATTGTGTTCGACGGCACACGCAAGAACTACAGCAACAAGGTGTTATTCGAATACAAACTGACCAAACGCCTGACTCCGTACCTGGAAGTGGCCGACGTGTATGTCGACAAGAACACTGACCAGCGCCAGGCCCGCTACCGCGTGGGCTTCTCCTACGAATTCTGATCCAAGGAACCTGAATATGACCCTACTCAATCGTACGGGCCTGGCGTTGGCTGCGCTGACCCTGTGTACCGGCCTCCAAGCGTCCGAAACCGACCACTATGTGCTGGAAAAAGCCGTGCAGGTCAGCCGCCATGGCGTGCGCTCGCCTACCGATACCGACAAATTGGTCAAGGCCACCGGCCGTGCCTGGACCCCCTGGCTGGTGCAGGACGGTGAGCTGACCGGCCATGGCTACCTGGCTGCCAGTTACATGGGCGCCTGGCAGGCGGCGTATTACCGGGAGGCCGGGCTGTTGGCCAGTGGCTGTCCGCAACCTGGCAGCCTGGTCGCGGTGGCCAGCCCCAAGCAACGCACGCGCTCTACCGCGGCGGCGCTGCTGGATGGCATGTTTCCTGGCTGTGGCGAAAAAGCCCTGGCGCGCACCCAGCCGGACCCGTTGTTCCAGACCGACGAAATGCCGTTCGCCAAACTCGATCCGGCCATGGCCAAGGCGCAGATCCTGCAAGCCCTGGGCGGTAACCTGCAAGCCGCCCAGGAGCGCTTGCGCCCGGACCTGGAGCGCCTGAAGAGCGCGGTGTGCGAAGTGGGCAAGGCGTGTCCGTTTTTCGACACGCCGTGGGTGTTGAAGGAGGGCGATGGCGGCCGGTTCAAGATCAAGGGGCTGGACAAGGCGTCGTCGATGGCCGAGACCATTCGCCTGCAATACAGCGAAGGCATGCCCCTGGCCGATGTCGCCTTCGGCCATGCCCGCGATGCCGCGCAAGTCTCGGCCCTGGGGCGCCTGCACCGGGCCAAATATGACTTCATCAATGACACGCCGTACATTGCCAGCCGTGGCGGCTCGCAGTTGATGAACCAGATTGTGCTGGCCCTGGAGCAGGGCACGCCGATGGAGAAAAACGATCCGCTGGGCAACCCGCCGGCGGCGCGCCTGCTGATGCTGGTGGCTCACGACACGAATATCTCGCACTTGCGTACGATGCTCGGGTTTACCTGGCAGTTGGGCGAGTACCAGCCAGGCAATATCCCGCCCACCGGCACCCTGGCCTTCGAGCGCTACCGCGACACCCAGACCGGCGAGCGCTTTGTACGCACGCGGTTCATCACCCAGGGCATGGATCAGATACGTGCCTTGCAGCGCCTGAGTCCGGAGCATCCACCGTTGCAGGCCGATTTCGATCAGCCGGGCTGCCGGCACACCTCGGTCGGCACCCTGTGTCCGATGGCGCAGTTCGTCGAGCGCACGGGGCGTGCCATCGACCGCTCGGCGCTGACGGCCTACCGCTATCCCTGACCCGGCGCGGCCACTCCCGCTCGCTCCGGGCGGGGATGGCCATCCGTAGACCCGACACAGGACACCGTTATGTTCACTTGCTTCGTAAGATTCACCCCGCTGGTCCTGGCCAGCCTGATTTCACTCCAGGTCCACGCGGCACCCGCCGATGACTTTGTGCTGGACAAGGTGGTGCAGGTCAGCCGTCACGGCGTGCGTCCACCCACTGACAGCGCGAAACTGGCCAAGGTCACCGGCCGTGCGCAACCCCGTTGGTCGGTGCCGGATGGGCATTTGACCGGTCACGGTTACGCTGCGGCGGTGGAAATGGGCCGCTATCGCGGCCAGGTTTTGCGCTCCGCCGGCCTGTTGCCCGATGGTTGCCCGGCGTCCGGGCAAGTGTTTGTGCGCGCCAGCCCGTTGCAGCGCACCCAGGCTACGGCCTTGGCGCTGCTCGACGGGTTGTTTCCGGGCTGTGGCCTGCAGCCTAGCGTGGTGCAGGGCGACAAGGATGCATTGTTCCAGGCCGACAAAATGCCCTTTGCCCGCCTGGACGCGCAACGTGCCGAAGACAGCGTGCTCGCCCGCATGGGCGGCAGCGTCGCCGGCGCACAGGCCCGCTACCGGGACGCGGAACAACAACTGCGCAACGTGATCTGCGCGGGCTCCGCCCCATGCAGCTACGCCGAGCAACCCTGGCAATTGACCCAGGACGAAGATGGGCGGCTGGCGATCAAGGGCCTGGGCACGCAGGCCAACCTGGGCGAGACGTTCCGCCTGGAGTACAGCGAAGGCCTGCCGCTGGACCAGGTCGCGTTTGGCCACGGGCGCAGCGCGCGGCAAGTGTCCCAGTTGACGGCATTGACCAAGGCCAAATACGACTTCATCAATGACAGCCCTTACATCGCCAGCCGTGGCGGCTCGCAGCTGATGAACCAGATTGCCCTGGCGCTCGGACAAGGCACGCCCCAGGCCAAGGACGATCCCCTGGGGATGCCGCCCGACACACGCTTCACCCTGCTGGTGGCCCATGACACCAACATTTCCTACCTGCGCACGCTGCTCGGGTTTCGCTGGAGCCTGGGCGACTACCTGGAGGGCAATATCCCGCCGGTGGGCAGCCTGCAATTCGAACGCTACAAGCAGCTCTCGAGCGGACGCTACTTCCTGCGGGTCGCGTTCGAGGCCCAGTCCTTGGAGCAGATTCGCCAGTTGACGCCGCTGACAAGGGCCCAGCCGCCGCTGCATGCCGATATGACCGGCACTCAGGGCTGCATCACGGCATCGGTGGGGGTGTTGTGCCCATTGGACGCTGCCTTGCAACGGTTGGATCAAAACATCGACCGTACCGCGTTGACGCCGTACCACTATCCATAACCCTGTCAGCCACCTATCCTCGGCAAAACTTTTCCGAGGAATGGAACATGGCAGGCAGCAGCTTACTGGTACTGATCGACGACATTGCCGCCGTGCTCGATGACGTTGCGTTGATGACCAAAATGGCCGCCAAGAAAACCGCCGGCGTGCTCGGCGATGACTTGGCGCTCAACGCCCAGCAGGTCAGCGGTGTGCGCGCCGAGCGGGAAATTCCCGTGGTGTGGGCGGTGGCGAAAGGGTCGTTCGTCAACAAGTTGATCCTGGTGCCCGCGGCGCTGTTGATCAGTGCGTTCGCGCCGTGGGCGGTCACGCCGTTGTTGATGCTCGGAGGCGCCTACCTGTGCTTTGAAGGCTTCGAGAAGCTCGCGCATAAATTCCTGCACAGCAAGGCGCAAGACCAGGCCGAGCACGCGCAGTTGGTCGAAGCCGTGGCGGACCCGGCGACCGATCTGGTGGCGTTCGAAAAGGACAAGATCAAAGGCGCGATCCGCACCGACTTTATCCTCTCCGCCGAAATCATTGCCATCACCCTTGGTACCGTGGCGGATGCGCCGCTGATGCAGCAGGTGATCGTGCTGTCGGGCATTGCCATCGTCATGACCATTGGGGTTTACGGCTTGGTGGCCGGCATCGTCAAGCTCGATGACCTGGGCCTGTGGCTCACTCAAAAGCCAGGCCAAGCAGCGCGCAGCATCGGCGGCGCGATCCTGCGGGCGGCGCCATACATGATGAAGAGCTTGTCGGTGATCGGTACGGCGGCGATGTTCCTGGTCGGCGGCGGCATCCTTACCCATGGCGTGCCGGTGGTGCATCACTGGATCGAGACCGTCAGCCTGGGCGCGGGTGGGGTGGCGTGGTTGGTGCCGGTATTGCTCAATGGCCTGGCGGGGATTGTCGCGGGGGCGGTGGTGCTGGCGGTGGTCAGTGTGCTGGGCAAGCTCTGGAACACCGTGAAGGCTTGAGCGTCGCGGCATAAAAAAAGGCCATTCTTTCGAATGGCCTTTTTTGTGGCGGGTTACTCGGCGATCTGCAATTTGCGTGATTCCGTATAGATGTAGCGCACCTTTTCATATTCGAACGGTGAGTTCATCTGCCCATAGCGGAAGCTGGTCTGGTAGCGCTTGTCTACCGCGCGCAGGGCCCAGATTTCCGGGTGGTTGGAGCTGACTTCGGACACGTTGAGGAAATTGATCTGGCTTTCGGCGCTGTAGTCGACGATCAGGCCGGTGGTGTCACGCAGGTTCGACGGGCCGAAGACCGGCAGAACCAAGTACGCGCCGCCGGGTACGCCGTAGAAACCCAGGGTCTGGCCGAAGTCTTCGCTCTGGCGCGGCAGGCCCATGGCGGTAGCCGGGTCCCACAGGCCGGCGATGCCGATGGTGGTGTTGAGCAGCAGGCGCCCGCTGGTTTCCAGGGAGCGATGGCCCTTGAGTTGCAGCAGGCTGTTCAACAGGTTGGGCACGTCACCCAGGTTGTTGAAGAAGTTGCTCACGCCGGTGCGCAAGAAGCTTGGGGTCACGTAGGTGTAGCCGTTGACCACGGGCAGGAACACCCATTGGTCGAAGCGGTAGTTGAAGTGGTACACGCGACGGTTCCAGGCCTCCAGCGGGTCGTAGACGTTGAGTGCGGTCAGCGACGAGCGTTCGAACTCACGCTGGTCCATGCCGGGGTTGAACTTGAGCTTGGACAGTGGCTCCTTGAAGCCATCGGCGTCGACCTTGGTCGGTTCGTGGGCCTTGCTGTTGTCGGCATTGGCCACGCCCGCACACATCAAGGCGGCGAGCAGCAGAAGATATTTAGCCACGGAAGAACTCCAGCATGGCGTCGGCGTTGACGCGGTAATTGAGGTTGCCGCAGTGGCCGCCCAGCGGGTAGACGGTCAAGCGATCGCCGAAGGTTTTACGCAGGAAACCCAGGTCGCCAGGGCCGAGGATCACGTCGTCGGCGTTGTGCATGACCGCGATTTTCTTGCTGTTGTGCAGGTAGTCCTTGAGGGCGTACAGGCTGACCTGGTCAACCAGTTGCAGCAGGCTGCCGCCGTCAGAACGCGCGCGCCACATCGGGATCACTTGTTCGGTGAGGTAGCAGTCGAAGTCGCATTGCAGCGCACGCTTGAGGAACGGCGTGAGGCTGGTGCCTTCGGTGATCGGGTACTTCGGCGGGATGATCAGGCCGCGGCGGTTGATCAGGTCCGAGGTAAAGGCAATATCGGCCGCCGAGAAGCGGAACGAGGTGCCGATCAGCATGGCCATCTGTTCGTTGGTCAGGTGCTGCTTGGATTGCTGGAAGTCGTAGAGCAGGGCGTCGTTGAGGTCGATATAGCCCTTTTGCTGGAAGTAGCGGGTCAGCTTGCTCAGCACCAATTCATAAAAGGTGGTGGTGTTGTTGATGCCCTTCACCTCGGTCTGTACCAGCTTGTCGAGGTTGGTGATCGAGGTGTAGAGGTTGACCGGCGGGTTCAGCAACAGGACTTTCTTGAAGTTGAAGCTGCGACGGGTCTCGTCCAGTTTGGCCACGAAC
Organism: Pseudomonas sp. GL_117; assembly: GCF_057835125.1. NCBI lineage: Bacteria > Pseudomonadati > Pseudomonadota > Gammaproteobacteria > Pseudomonadales > Pseudomonadaceae > Pseudomonas > Pseudomonas sp. GL_117. The sequence continues at coordinate 2,006,575 of NZ_CM174418.1, forward strand.
GCCGCGTCCAGGCCGCCGAGGCTGTAGCCGGTGAGGTAGAAGTCGGTCACCGGCAAGGAGGCGTTTTGCGCACGCACGGCTTGCATCACGCGGTACATGTCTTCGGCGTCTTCCTGGGTGATCCCCGGGGTGGCGAAGCGCGAGGCGGCGCTGATGAAGTCGAAGCTGGTCGGCGACGACAGCTGCACCACATGGTAGCCGGCTTGGTAATACAGTTTTTTCAGGTATTCGTTGATGCTGCTGTCAAACCGCGCACCCGTGCCGGCGATCAGGAAGATCAGCGGTGCGGCGCGGTCCTGCTTGGCGATGCGGTAGGTGAGCTTCTTTACCGGCCAGAAGTTGTCGGGCAGGCTGAATTCGCGCTCGGGACGCATCGTCAGGGTGTAGTCGGACTGGTTGATCTCGTCGTCGCTCGGCAGTTTTGGCCGAAGGTCGGGCGGGGTGGTGGCGATGGTCGCTTCAAACGGGTTGGTCAAAGGGTAGCCATAGCTGGCTTGGTCAATATCGACCGCCAGTGCTGACGCACTCAGAAAAAGGCTGCCCAAGAGGGCGGCACAGCGCAAGGAACGGAGCATGACTAAATCCCTAAGAGGAAACGTGCTTAATGAAGTTCGCAGGCTATGACCACCGCGTTGTCGCCGAAGTGCCATCACTCGGCACGAAATGTCGGTAAATAACGTCGGAATCGGGGTAATAGTTGCCAGACGATACACTTTGCCACGCGTTGATGGACACAAATTGTGTGTATGCGCCTTGCTAACGGCTGCCGGGGCATTAAGCTGAGCGCCGTTTTTGCCTATCGGAGTGCCCCCATGTCCCGTCGTTTGCCGCTGATCCTGCTGCTTATTGCCCTGCCGCTATGGCTGGCCGCCAGTTATGGCGCGCGCTACGGTTTTATGGAGGATGGCAGCTGGGTGGGGATCTGCGCCGACGAAGCCGGGCGCTGGGAGTGCCAGTTGCGTTCGAACCTGGGCTTGATGATCCACTTCAAGGTGCTGGGCTGGGTGGCGTTGGTGGCGTCGCTCGTCGCATTTTTTGTGCCGGGCCGCGTGGGCTGGTGGCTGGCGTTGCTGGGGATGGTGTTCGGGTTGCCGGCGTTGGCGTTGTACAACACCACGTTTGCGGTGTTTGCGCTGGTGGTTGCGGGGTTGCGGTTGGTCAGGAAGCCTCGGGTTGCCTGATAGGGTCCCATCGCAGGCAAGCCAGCTCCCACGTTTGAGCGCATTCCAAAGGATGTACTCGGTCAACTGTGGGAGCTGGCTTGTCGGGTCGCCGCATCGCTGCGATAGCGCTCTTAAGCCTTGCGCACCCGCAAGCAGCGCCACAATGCCCCTACCATCAATACGCTGACCAGTGCCCAGCCCCAAGCCTGCTGGTTCATCAGCCCCTCACGGTACAACTGCGGCGCAACGCCGGCGCCAATGATGAAGGCCAGCAAGGCGATCTCCCGGCGCGGACCAGTGACCGGACGCACCAGGTAAACCAACGCCGGCAACACCAGCGCCGCACTCGGGAAGCTGCGATAACGCGGGTCAAACACCAACGCCAGCATCATCACGGCCCCCGCAAAACCGGCAATCGCCACTAGCCAGCCCGCACGTTGCTCCAGCCAGTTGAACGCCCGTTCACGCCAACTGTCCCGGGCACTCAAGGCCAGGGCGGCGTGGGCCAGTACCAGCAGGTTCAGCAGCACCAGCAAGCCGGCCCACACCCATTCATCACCAAAGCGTGCAGTGACGCGGGTGAGTTCGGCCCACGTCCCGATGGAACAGGCCGCCACCGCGCCCAGCAGCGGCAGGGCAAGCGCGGCACGCGCGCTGCGCACGCGGCCACCCAGTGCCAATGTGCCCAGCAGGATCAGCCCGCCCACGCCCAGCCACAGCGGCCAGTACGGCACGTTGGTCACCGGCCCGGCGAGGATGCCCTTGTCCTGGCGGTCCGCATCGAACAGGCCCCAATAGCCACCCACGGCACCTTCACTGGCGCGTTTCCACGGTTGGTCAAACGCTTCGATCAGGTTGTAGTGCCAGCCATTGGCCTCGGCCATGGCTACAAAACCGCGCATGAATTTGGCCTCGTTGACCCGGCTCGGCACCGCGGTTTCACGCTGGCGCCCTTCGCTGGGCCAGCCGGTTTCGCCGATCAGCACATCCTTGGGCGCGAATTTGTTGCCAAAGGTCTGGCGCACATCGCCGACATGCTTGAGCGCCTGGTCGATGCCGGACGGATCATCTTCCCAATAGGGCAACAGGTGAATGGTGAGGAAGTCCACTGCCGGGGCGATTTGCGGGTGTTGCAGCCAGAATTCCCACACATCGGCGTAGGTCACCGGCTGCTTGATCTGGCTTTTGACGGTGTGGATCAACGTCACCAGCTGCTTGGCGGTGACTTCCTTGCGCAACAGCGCCTCGTTGCCAACGATCACCGCGGTGACGACATCAGGGTTGGCGTTGGCCGAGGCGATCAGTTCGTTGATTTCCTTTTCGGTCGCGACGGGATCACTGCTGACCCAGGCGCCCGCCATGACCTTCAGGCCATGCTTGCGTGCCATCTCTGGCAGGGCTTCCAGGCCGGTCATGGAGTAGGTGCGGATGCATTCAAAACGGGTGGCCAGCAAGGCGAGGTCCGCGTCCATGCGTTCGGGGCGCAGCTTGAACGGCTGGTCGAACGGTGATTGGTCCTTGTCGAACGGCGTATAGGACGCGCATTGCATCTTGTGGCTGGCGCTGGCCACATCCGGCAGCACCACGGGACGGCCGAGGCCATACCAGTAACCGACCAGGGCCAGCAGGCCGAGGATCAAGGCGAAGAAATAGGGTAGGGCAGGGAAGCGGGCAGTCGCAGGCATGGTCGGCTTATCTGGGAGAGCAAAGGCGCGCATCTTACCCGGATTTGGCCGGTCCCAGTGGGGCCACATGATTTTGACATGCAAAGTTCGGGCGGAATTTTGACGTCATTTCCTACAAAGCCTCCTGCTGGCGTTGTGATGTCGTTTCTTGCTTGGGTAAGGTCGCTGACAGAGCAGGTTCCAAGTCCCGACGGGTTGATGATCGAGGTGTCAGCACTCCACTGACGCCGCAGCAGCCGGATCGATGCGCGTGATGGGAGCGCGGCGCACCACATAACAACAGGTTGACGTCGCTCGGCATCCGCCGGGCGCAGCACTTTCGGGGAAGTACGATGAAGATGCGACGACTCTTGGGCGCAGCTGCCACTCTGGTAGTTGCGATGAGCTCCACACTGGCCAGCGCCGACAGCAAAACCCTGAGCATCGGTTACGTGGACGGCTGGTCCGACAGCGTTGCCACCACCCACGTGGCGGCAGAGGTGATCAAGGCCAAGCTCGGTTATGACGTGAAACTGCAAGCGGTCGCCACCGGGATCATGTGGCAGGGTGTGGCTACCGGCAAACTCGACGCCATGCTCTCCGCCTGGCTGCCAGTGACCCACGGTGAGTACTGGGCCAAGAACAAGGACAAGGTGGTCGACTACGGCCCCAACTTCAAGGATGCAAAAATCGGCCTGATCGTGCCGGAGTATGTGAAAGCCAAGTCCATCGAAGACCTCAAGACCGACACCACCTTCAAGAACAAGATCGTCGGCATCGACGCCGGTTCAGGCGTGATGCTCAAGACCGACGAAGCCATCAAGCAGTACGGCCTCGATTACAAACTGCAAGCCAGCTCGGGCGCAGCGATGATCGCCGAACTGACCCGCGCCGAAGACAAGCAGGAATCCATTGCGGTCACTGGTTGGGTGCCACATTGGATGTTTGCCAAGTGGAAACTGCGTTTCCTGGAAGATCCAAAAGGCGTTTATGGCGCTGCTGAGACCGTCAACAGCATCGGCAGCAAGGGCCTGGAGGCGAAAGCGCCGGAAGTCGCGGCCTTCCTGAAGAAATTCCAGTGGGCCTCCAAGGATGAGATCGGCGAAGTCATGCTGGCAATCCAAGAGGGCGCCAAGCCCGATGCAGCAGCCAAGGACTGGGTAGCCAAGCACCCTGAGCGTGTTGCCGAGTGGACCGCTAAATAACCCTTCACCTGTAGCAACAAGCACGCCGCCAACCTGATGTGGGAGCGGGCTTGCCCGCGATTGCAGTGTGTCAGCCGATCGATTCGGTACTGACACGCCGCCTTCGCGGGCAAGCCCGCTCCCACACTTATTTGACCCTTTGCAAATCCTCCTGCGTTCACACAATCCCTCGCTACACTCGATCTAAGACTAAGGTCGTCTGGAACCTCTACGGCAGCCGCATACAGTGGATACGTTCCAAAATAATAAAAAGCTGTGCTGCGAGGATAAAAACAATGAACGACAGCATTTACCTCTCGATTCAAAACAGCCCGCGTTTCAAGGAGCTGGTGAGAAAAAGGGAACGATTCGCCTGGATTCTCTCGGCGATCATGCTCGGGCTTTACTCCGCTTTCATCCTGTTGATCGCCTACGGGCCACAAGTGCTGGGGGCCAAGATCAGCCCCGGTTCCTCGATTACCTGGGGTATTCCCCTGGGCGTCGGGCTGATTGTGTCTGCCTTCGTCCTGACCGGCATCTACGTGCGCCGCGCCAATGGCGAATTCGACGACCTGAACAATGCGATTCTCAAGGAGGCTGCGCAATGATCGGGCGTCTACTGGCAGTATTCGTCGCTTCGCTGTTTGCTCCGGCCCTCTGGGCTGCGGACGCATTGACCGGTGAAGTGCACAAGCAACCCCTGAACGTGTCGGCCATCGTGATGTTTGTCGCGTTTGTCGGCGCCACCCTGTGCATCACCTACTGGGCGTCCAAGCGCAACAAATCGGCGGCCGACTACTATGCGGCCGGCGGCAAGATCACCGGTTTCCAGAATGGCCTGGCGATTGCCGGTGACTACATGTCGGCGGCGTCCTTCCTGGGGATTTCCGCGCTGGTGTTCACCTCCGGCTACGATGGCCTGATCTACTCGATCGGCTTCCTGGTGGGCTGGCCGATCATTCTGTTCCTGATCGCCGAGCGCCTGCGTAACTTGGGCAAGTACACCTTTGCCGACGTGGCGTCCTACCGCCTCGGGCAAACCCAGATCCGCAGCCTGTCGGCCTGTGGCTCGCTGGTGGTGGTGGCGTTCTACCTGATCGCGCAGATGGTGGGTGCGGGCAAGCTGATCCAACTGTTGTTCGGCCTGGACTACCACGTTGCGGTGATCCTGGTGGGCATCCTGATGTGCATGTACGTGCTGTTCGGCGGCATGCTGGCGACCACCTGGGTGCAGATCATCAAGGCAGTGCTGCTGCTGTCCGGTGCCTCGTTCATGGCACTGATGGTGATGAAGCACGTCAACTTCGATTTCAACGTGCTGTTCTCCGAGGCGATCAAGGTTCACCCGAAAGGTGAAGCGATCATGAGCCCTGGCGGCTTGGTGAAAGACCCGATCTCGGCATTCTCCCTTGGCTTGGCACTGATGTTCGGTACCGCCGGCCTGCCGCACATCCTGATGCGCTTCTTCACCGTAAGCGACGCCAAGGAAGCGCGTAAGAGCGTGCTGTACGCCACTGGTTTCATTGGCTACTTCTATATCCTGACCTTCATCATCGGCTTCGGCGCGATCCTGCTGGTCAGCACCAACCCGGCGTTCAAGGATGCAGCAGGCGCCTTGCTCGGTGGCAACAACATGGCGGCGGTGCACCTGGCCAACGCGGTGGGTGGCAGTATCTTCCTGGGCTTCATCTCGGCGGTGGCGTTCGCGACCATCCTCGCGGTGGTTGCCGGCCTGACCCTGGCCGGTGCGTCGGCGGTGTCCCATGACCTGTACGCCAGCGTGATCAAGAAAGGCAAGGCCAACGAGAAAGACGAGATTCGCGTGTCGAAGATCACCACCGTGGCCTTGGGTGTATTGGCGATCGGTCTGGGTATCCTGTTCGAAAGCCAGAACATCGCGTTTATGGTTGGCCTGGCGTTCTCCATTGCCGCCAGCTGTAACTTCCCGGTGTTGCTGCTTTCCATGTACTGGAAAAACCTCACCACCCGTGGCGCGATGATTGGCGGCTGGTTGGGCCTGGTCAGTGCCGTTGGCCTGATGATCCTCGGTCCGACCATCTGGGTCTCGATCCTGCACCATGAAAAAGCCATCTTCCCTTATGAGTACCCGGCGCTGTTTTCGATGGTCATTGCGTTCATCGGCATCTGGTTCTTCTCCATCACCGACAAGTCGGCGGCGGCAGAGAAGGAGCGTGCGCTGTACTTCCCGCAGTTTGTGCGTTCGCAGACTGGCCTGGGGGCGAGTGGGGCGGTTAATCATTGAGGCAGTTGCAAGCTTTAAGCTACAAGCTGCAAGTTAGAAGTAGTGTTGTGTAGAGAAGTACCCCTGTTGTGAGGCAGGGGTATTTTTTTGCTTGCGGCTTGCGGCTTGCGGCTTGCCGCTCACTAAATCCCAGCCAAAAAAAACGGCCTCATCAAGAGGCCGTTTTATTTGGCTGGGATTTAGTGCCGATCTTCCAGCTTGGTGATGTCACGCGACTCGTAGCCGGTGTACAGCTGGCGCGGGCGGCCAATCTTGTACGGGCTGGAGAGCATTTCTTTCCAGTGGGAGATCCAGCCCACGGTCCGCGCCAGGGCGAAGATCACGGTGAACATGCTGGTTGGAATGCCGATCGCCTTGAGGATGATCCCCGAGTAGAAGTCGACGTTCGGGTACAGCGAGCGTTCGATGAAGTACGGGTCGGTCAGGGCGATCTCTTCCAGGCGCATGGCCAGTTCGAGTTGCGGATCGTTGTTGATGCCCAGTTCCTTCAGCACTTCGTCGCAGGTCTGCTTCATGACGGTGGCACGTGGGTCGCGGTTCTTGTAGACCCGGTGACCGAAGCCCATCAACTTGAACGGATCGTTCTTGTCCTTGGCCTTGGCGATGAACTTGTCGATGTTCGAGACATCGCCGATTTCATCGAGCATGGTCAATACGGCTTCGTTCGCACCGCCGTGGGCGGGGCCCCACAGTGCGGCGATGCCGGCGGCGATACAGGCGAACGGGTTGGCACCCGAGGAGCCTGCCAGGCGCACGGTGGAGGTCGATGCGTTCTGCTCGTGGTCGGCGTGGAGGATGAAGATCCGGTCCATGGCCTTGGCGAGCGTCGGGCTGATCGGTTTGATCTCGCACGGGGTGTTGAACATCATGTGCAGGAAGTTTTCCGCGTACGTCAGGTCGTTGCGCGGGTACATCATGGGTTGACCCATGGAGTACTTGTAAACCATTGCGGCCAGGGTCGGCATCTTGGCAACCAGGCGGATCGCGGAAATTTCGCGATGCTGCGGGTTATTGATGTCGAGGGAGTCGTGATAGAAGGCCGACAGGGCGCCGACCACACCGCACATGACGGCCATTGGGTGGGCGTCGCGACGGAAGCCGTTGAAGAAGGTCTTCAACTGCTCGTGAACCATGGTGTGGTTCTTCACGGTGCTGACGAACTGGGCTTTCTGCTCGGCTGTTGGCAGTTCGCCATTTAGCAGCAGGTAGCAGGTTTCCAGGTAGTCCGATTTCTCGGCCAGTTGCTCGATCGGGTAGCCACGATGCAGCAAAATGCCATTATCACCATCGATGTAGGTGATCTTCGACTCGCAAGAGGCGGTCGACATGAAGCCTGGGTCGAATGTAAAACGGCCCGTGGCCGTCAGGCCCCGTACGTCGATAACATCGGGACCAACGGTGCCGGTTAAAATGGGCAGCTCGACGGGGGCTGCGCCCTCGATGATCAACTGCGCTTTTTTGTCAGCCATGTGGCCTCCTATTTATGCTTCAAATCATCAGACAGACCCCCCACGCAGGGCCCGCACCACTATATTGATATAAATCCAGATGTCAATTTGCCTAAAGTCTTGCACCAGAAGGCTTTAACCGTACTTTTTCCTCGAAATTGCCTGCCATTTACGCCTTTTATACCGCCAGCGCAATCAGCTATTAGGGTGAGGCAGGCGCGTTGTCATTAGTAACCTAACTGTCTATACTCGGCCACCGACCGCCAAGGGCTTTTGGGCTTGCTTTCATTGGGGGTCGCACTCCCTGGGTGGTGCTACCTGACCAGTGCACTCCCCTACAACTTTGCCCTGATTGTTAGGGGCTCTTCAGTGTGAAAAAAAAGCCGTGAAGAATAGCCAACGACCTGTAAACCTAGACCTAAGGACCATCAAACTCCCCATCACCGGCGTTACGTCGTTCCTGCACCGTGTTTCCGGCATCATCCTGTTCCTGGGCTTGGGCATCATGCTTTACGCATTGAGCAAATCCCTGGGTTCCGAGGAAGGTTACGCCGAGGTGAAGGCATGCTTGACCAGCCCGCTGGCCAAGTTCGTAGCATGGGGCCTCCTGTCCGCTCTGCTGTATCACCTGGTAGCCGGTGTGCGCCACTTGATCATGGATGCGGGTATCGGTGAGACGCTGGAAGGCGGCCGCCTGGGCTCGAAAATCATCATCGCCATTTCCGTGGTGCTGATCGTTCTGGCAGGAGTTTGGATATGGTAACCAGCGTTACGAACCTTTCGCGTTCGGGCCTCTATGACTGGATGGCACAGCGTGTGTCTGCGGTCGTTCTCGCGGCTTATTTCATCTTCCTGATCGGATACCTCGTCGCAAATCCAGGCATCAGCTATGAGCAATGGCACGGCCTGTTTTCCCATAATGCGATGCGAATCTTCAGTCTGCTGGCCCTTGTAGCCCTGGGCGCTCACGCCTGGGTCGGCATGTGGACCATCGCGACCGACTACCTGACGCCAATGGCGCTGGGCAAGTCCGCGACCGCAGTACGTTTCCTCTTCCAGGCAGTCTGCGGCGTCGCGATGTTCGCTTACTTCGTCTGGGGTGTGCAGATTCTTTGGGGTATCTGATCCATGGCTAACATTCCAACTATTTCATTCGACGCCATCATTATTGGTGGTGGCGGTGCCGGCATGCGCGCTGCGCTGCAGCTGGCACAGGGCGGTCACAAGACTGCCGTGATCACCAAGGTGTTCCCGACCCGTTCCCACACCGTATCGGCCCAGGGTGGCATCACCTGCGCCATCGCCTCCGCCGATCCGAACGATGACTGGCGCTGGCACATGTACGATACCGTCAAGGGTTCCGACTATATCGGTGACCAGGACGCTATCGAATACATGTGTCAGGAAGGCCCGGCTGCGGTGTTCGAACTGGACCACATGGGTCTGCCGTTCTCCCGTACCGAACAGGGTCGTATCTACCAGCGTCCATTCGGCGGCCAGTCGAAGGATTACGGTAAAGGCGGGCAGGCTGCCCGTACCTGCGCCGCTTCCGACCGTACCGGTCACGCGCTGCTGCACACCCTTTATCAGGGCAACCTGAAAGCCGGTACCACGTTCCTGAACGAGTACTACGCGGTTGATCTGGTGAAGAACTCGCAAGGCGAGTTCGTCGGCGTGATCGCGATCTGCATCGAAACCGGTGAAACCACCTACATCCGCGCCAAGGCTACCGTGCTGGCGACTGGCGGTGCAGGCCGTATCTACGCTTCGACCACCAATGCCCTGATCAACACCGGCGACGGCGTTGGCATGGCACTGCGTGCCGGCGTGCCGGTGCAAGACATCGAAATGTGGCAGTTCCACCCGACCGGCATCGCCGGCGCAGGTGTACTGGTTACCGAAGGTTGCCGTGGTGAAGGTGGATACCTGATCAACAAGCACGGCGAGCGTTTCATGGAGCGTTATGCTCCGAACGCGAAAGACCTTGCTGGTCGTGACGTTGTGGCCCGTTCGATGGTTAAAGAGATCATCGCCGGCAACGGCTGTGGCCCGAATGGCGACCACGTACTGCTGAAGCTCGATCACTTGGGCGAAGAAGTCCTGCATAGCCGCCTGCCAGGTATCTGCGAGCTGTCCAAGACCTTTGCTCACGTTGACCCGGTGGTTGCTCCGGTTCCGGTTGTTCCGACTTGCCACTACATGATGGGCGGCGTGCCGACCAACATTCATGGCCAGGCGATCACCCAGAACGCCGAAGGCGAAGACGAGATCATCCACGGCCTGTTCGCGGTAGGCGAAGTGGCTTGCGTATCGGTTCACGGTGCCAACCGTCTGGGCGGCAACTCGCTGCTCGACCTGGTGGTATTCGGCCGTGCTGCTGGCCTGCACCTGGAAAAAGCGCTGACCGACGGCATCGAATACGATGACGCCACCGACGCCAACATCGAAGCTGCCCTGGCGCGTCTGAACGCTCTGAACGAGCGTACTGATGGCGAAGACGTAGCAACCCTGCGTCGCGAGCTGCAAAGCTGCATGCAGAACTACTTCGGTGTGTTCCGTACCGGCGAGTACATGCAGAAGGGCATCGCCCAGCTGGCCGACCTGCGCAAGCGCATCGCCAACGTCAAGATCAACGATAAGAGCCAGGCGTTCAACACCGCTCGTATCGAAGCCCTTGAGCTGCAAAACCTGCTGGAAGTGGCCGAAGCGACCGCAATCGCTGCCGAGGTTCGTAAAGAATCCCGTGGTGCCCACGCCCGTGAAGACTTTGAAGATCGCGACGACGAAAACTGGTTGTGCCACACCCTGTACTTCCCGGGTGACAAGCGCGTAACCAAGCGTGCCGTGAACTTCTCGCCGAAGACGGTTCCGACGTTTGAACCGAAGATTCGGACTTACTAAGGGTGGCTGCCATGTTGAAAGTCAGTGTTTATCGCTACAACCCTGATCAGGACGCTGCGCCGTTCATGCAGGAATTCCAGGTCGATACCGGTGGTAAAGACCTGATGGTGCTGGATGTGTTGGCACTGATCAAAGAGCAGGACGAAGGTTTCTCTTATCGTCGCTCTTGCCGTGAAGGTGTGTGCGGTTCCGACGGCATGAACATCAACGGCAAAAACGGCCTGGCGTGCATCACGCCGCTGTCCGCCGTGGTTAAAGGTAACAAGCTGATCGTTCGCCCGCTGCCAGGTTTGCCGGTTATCCGTGACTTGGTTGTCGATATGAGCATCTTCTACAAGCAATACGAGAAAGTTAAGCCGTTCCTGCAAAACGACACGCCGGCTCCGGCCATCGAACGTCTGCAGTCCCCGGAAGAGCGTGAGAAACTTGACGGTCTGTACGAGTGCATCCTGTGCGCTTGCTGCTCGACTTCTTGCCCATCCTTCTGGTGGAACCCGGATAAATTCCTGGGTCCAGCTGCCCTGCTGCAAGCGTACCGCTTCCTGGCAGACAGCCGTGACACCAAGACCTCCGAGCGTCTGGCTTCACTGGATGACCCGTTCAGCGTATTCCGCTGCCGCGGGATCATGAACTGCGTCAACGTATGTCCCAAAGGCCTGAACCCGACTAAGGCCATTGGTCACATCCGTAACATGCTGCTGCAAAGCGGCGTGTAACTGACGTTGTAGCAAAGCAGGACCGTTGTGCCCGTAAATGCTGCGGCGCAGGCTTCAACCGGCGCCGTAGTTTTAACTTGAGCAGCGACTTACAAAGCCGCAGCTCTTATTTTGAAGAAATGAGACAAGCAGGGGCATTCGGGTTGGTACCCGAACTATCAGCGTGATCCTAAGTGGCTTGTTTTGGTCGCTGCACTTGGCCTTTTGCAAGCAAACTCGGTGTTTTCGCCGGTGGTGTCCCCAAATCGAGGGTGACCAAGCATGCAAGAAAGCGTGATGCAGCGCATGTGGAACAGCGGCTATCTTTCAGGTGGTAACGCTGCCTATGTGGAAGAGCTTTATGAGCTCTACCTGCACGACCCTAACGCTGTGCCAGAAGAATGGCGCACCAAATTTCAGACGTTGTCTTCAGACGGCAACGCTGCCACCGATGTATCGCATGCAACAATTCGCGATCAATTTGTGCTGCTGGCAAAGAACCAGCGCCGCGCCCAACCGGTTTCCGCCGGCAGCGTGAGCAGTGAGCATGAGAAGAAGCAAGTTGAAGTACTGCGACTGATCCAGGCTTACCGGATGCGTGGCCACCAGGCGGCCCAGCTTGACCCGCTGGGGCTCTGGCAGCGTCCTGCACCTGCTGACCTGTCGATCAATCATTACGGCTTGACCAATGCCGATCTTGATACGACCTTCCGTGCCGGAGACCTGTTCATCGGCAAAGAGGAAGCGAGCCTACGCGAAATTCACGAAGCGTTGCAGCAGACATATTGCCGCACCATTGGCGCTGAGTTCACGCACATCACCGATTCCGAGCAACGCCACTGGTTCCAGCATCGTCTGGAAGGCGTGCGTGGTCGTCCGGTATTGTCCGCTGACGTACGCAGCCACCTGCTTGAGCGCGTGACCGCTGCCGAAGGCCTGGAAAAATACCTGGGCACCAAATACCCAGGTACCAAGCGTTTTGGTCTGGAAGGCGGCGAAAGCCTGATCCCGATGCTCGACGAGCTGATCCAGCGTTCCGGTTCCTACGGCACCAAGGAAATCGTGATCGGCATGGCTCACCGTGGTCGTCTGAACGTGTTGGTCAACACCTTCGGCAAGAACCCGCGTGAACTGTTCGACGAGTTCGAAGGCAAGAAGAAGGTCGAGCTGGGTTCCGGTGACGTTAAATACCACCAGGGCTTCTCGTCCAACGTGATGACCACCGGCGGTGAAGTTCACCTGGCCATGGCCTTCAACCCATCCCACCTGGAAATCGTTTCTCCAGTGGTCGAGGGTTCGGTCCGTGCGCGCCAGGATCGTCGCAACGACGCGACCGGTGAAAAAGTCCTGCCGATTTCCATCCACGGTGACGCGGCATTCGCCGGTCAAGGCGTGGTCCTGGAAACGTTCCAGATGTCGCAGACTCGCGGCTTCAAGACCGGCGGTACGGTTCACATCGTCATCAACAACCAAGTCGGCTTCACCATCAGCAACCCGCTGGACGCACGCTCTACCGAGTACGCCACCGACGTTGCCAAGATGATCCAGGCACCGATCCTCCATGTGAATGGCGATGATCCGGAAGCCGTGCTGTTCGTGACCCAACTGGCTGTCGACTACCGCATGCAGTTCAAGCGTGACGTGGTGATCGACCTGGTTTGCTACCGCCGTCGCGGTCACAACGAAGCCGACGAACCAAGCGGCACCCAGCCGTTGATGTACCAGCAGATCACCAAGCAGCGCACCACCCGTGAGCTGTACGCCGAAAGCCTGATCAAGGCCGGTGTGGTCGACGATGCACGTGTTCAGGCGAAGATCGATGAATACCGCAACGCGCTGGACAACGGTCTGCACGTAGTGAAGAGCCTGGTCAAAGAGCCGAACAAAGAGCTGTTCGTCGACTGGCGTCCGTACCTGGGTCACACCTGGACCGCGCGTCACGACACCTCGTTCGATCTGAAAACCCTGCAGGAACTGTCTGCCAAGCTGCTGGAAATCCCGGAAGGCTTCGTCGTACAGCGCCAGGTTGCGAAGATCTACGAAGACCGTCAGAAGATGCAAGCCGGCGGCCTGCCGATCAACTGGGGTTATGCCGAAACCATGGCATACGCGACCCTGGCGTTCGAAGGTCACCCGATCCGCATGACCGGCCAGGACATCGGCCGTGGTACGTTCTCGCACCGTCACGCGGTATTGCACAACCAGAAAGACGCGGGCACCTACGTGCCGCTCAAGCACCTGTACGAAGGCCAGCCACGTTTCGACCTGTACGATTCGTTCCTGTCCGAAGAGGCCGTGCTGGCGTTCGAATACGGCTACTCCACCACCACGCCTAACGCGCTGGTGATCTGGGAAGCCCAGTTCGGCGACTTCGCCAACGGTGCCCAGGTGGTTATCGACCAGTTCATCACCAGCGGCGAGCACAAGTGGGGCCGCCTGTGCGGTCTGACCATGCTGCTGCCACACGGTTATGAAGGTCAGGGTCCGGAGCACTCCTCGGCCCGTCTGGAGCGTTACCTGCAGCTGTGCGCCGAGCACAACATCCAGGTGTGCGTACCGACTACGCCGGCCCAGATCTACCACTTGCTGCGTCGCCAGGTGATCCGCCCGCTGCGCAAGCCGCTGGTAGTGCTGACTCCGAAATCGCTGTTGCGTCACAAATTGGCCATCTCGACCCTGGAAGATCTGGCCGAAGGCTCGTTCCAGACCGTGATTCCAGAAATCGATGCATTGGACGCGGCCAAGGTGACTCGCCTGGTCCTGTGCAGCGGCAAGGTCTACTACGACCTGCTGGAAAAACGTCGTGCCGAAGGCCGCGAAGACATCGCCATCGTGCGTATCGAGCAGCTTTACCCGTTCCCGGAAGACGACCTGATGGAGGCCATCGCGCCTTACACCAACCTCACCAATGTGGTGTGGTGCCAGGAAGAACCGATGAACCAGGGCGCGTGGTACAGCAGCCAGCATCACCTGCGTCGCAGCATCGGCAACCATAACAAGGCCCTGGGCCTTGAATACGCCGGTCGTGATGCTTCTGCTGCACCTGCGTGTGGTTATGCGTCGATGCACGCCGAGCAGCAGGAAAAACTGCTGCAAGATGCTTTCACTGTTTAACGCCTTCGCGCTGACTGAAACCGAATTTTAAGGACACACAGATAATGGCTATCGAAATCAAAGCCCCGTCATTCCCGGAATCGGTTGCCGATGGCACCGTTGCCACCTGGCACAAGAAACCAGGCGACGCTGTAAAGCGTGACGACCTGATCGTCGACATCGAGACCGACAAAGTTGTTCTGGAAGTGTTGGCCGAGGCTGACGGCGTATTGGGCGCAATCGTGGCTGAAGAAGGCGCTACCGTTCTGTCGAACCAGGTACTGGGTTCGATCGAAGAGGGCAGCGCTGCTGCCGCTGCTCCTGCTGCCGCTGCGCCAGCTGCTTCGGCACCTGCTGCCGCCCCGGCTGCTGGCGCTGAAGACCCGATCGCTGCTCCAGCTGCGCGTCAACTGGCTGAAGAAAACGGCATCAACCTGGCTTCCATCAAAGGCACCGGTAAAGACGGCCGTGTGACCAAGGAAGACGTGGTTGCTGCTGTTGAAGCCAAGAAAAACGCTCCAGCTGCCGCGCCTGCCAAGGCTGCTGCTCCGGCTGCCGCTGCCCCTGTGTTCGCTGCCGGCGACCGCACCGAGAAGCGCGTACCGATGACCCGTGTGCGTGCCACCGTGGCCAAGCGCCTGGTTGAAGCCCAGTCGAACATGGCGATGCTGACCACTTTCAACGAAGTCGACATGACCGAAGTCATGGCCCTGCGTTCGAAGTACAAGGATCTGTTCGAGAAGTCCCACAACGGCGTGCGCCTGGGCTTCATGTCGTTCTTCGTGAAAGCGGCCACCGAAGCGCTGAAACGCTTCCCGGCTGTCAACGCTTCCATCGACGGCAACGACATCGTTTACCATGGCTACGCAGACGTCGGCGTTGCGGTGTCCAGCGACCGTGGCCTGGTGGTGCCGGTCCTGCGTAACGCCGAACTGATGAGCCTGGCTGAAATCGAAGGCGGCATCGCCACCTTCGGCAAGAAAGCCCGTGACGGCAAGCTGACCATCGACGAGATGACCGGCGGTACGTTCACCATCACCAACGGTGGTACCTTCGGTTCGATGATGTCGACCCCGATCGTCAACCCGCCACAAGCTGCGATCCTGGGCATGCACAACATCATCCAGCGTCCGATGGCCATCAACGGCCAAGTCGTGATCCGCCCGATGATGTACCTGGCACTGTCTTACGATCACCGCCTGATCGATGGTAAAGAAGCCGTGACTTTCCTGGTGACCATCAAGAACCTGCTGGAAGACCCGGCTCGTCTGCTGCTGGATATCTGATATAAGCAGCGTCAAGTTGCGAGCTGCAAGCTGCAGGAAAAAGCAGCTTGGCTTGCAGCTTGACGCTTAAAGCTTGTCGCTAAATAGAGGATCTATTTTCATGTCGCAGAAATTTGACGTTGTAGTGATTGGTGCAGGTCCTGGCGGCTATGTTGCCGCCATCAAGGCCGCACAACTGGGCCTCTCGACTGCTTGCATCGAAAAATACACCGACAAGGAAGGCAAACTGGCACTGGGCGGTACTTGCCTGAACGTCGGTTGCATTCCTTCCAAGGCGCTGCTGGACAGCTCCTGGAAATTCCACGAAGCCCAAGACGGCTTCGCGATCCACGGCATCAACCATGCTGGCGTGACCATGGACGTACCAGCAATGGTCGGCCGTAAAGCCAACATCGTTAAAGGCCTGACTTCCGGCGTTGCGACCTTGTTCAAGGCCAACGGCGTCACTTCCCTGCAAGGCCACGGCAAGCTGCTGGCCGGCAAGAAAGTTGAAATCACCAAGCCAGACGGCTCGACCGAGATCATCGAAGCCGAAAACGTGATCCTGGCTCCAGGTTCGCGCCCAATCGACATTCCACCGGCTCCAGTCGACAACAACGTGATCGTTGATTCGACAGGCGCCCTGGAATTCCAGGCTGTTCCCAAGCGTCTGGGCGTGATCGGCGCTGGCGTGATCGGCCTGGAACTGGGTTCGGTATGGTCCCGCCTGGGTGCCGAAGTGACTGTGCTGGAAGCCCTGGACACGTTCCTGCTGGCTGCCGACACCGCCGTGTCCAAAGAAGCGCTGAAAACCCTGACCAAACAAGGTCTGGACATCAAGCTGGGCGCTCGCGTGACCGGTTCGAAAGTCAACGGTGAAGAAGTTGTTGTCAACTACACCGACAAGGATGGCGAAAAAACCATCACTTTCGACAAGCTGATCGTAGCCGTGGGTCGCCGTCCAGTGACCACCGACCTGCTGGCAGCCGACAGCGGCGTGACCCTCGACGAGCGCGGCTACGTGCACGTTGA
The DNA here is from genome assembly GCF_057835125.1 of Pseudomonas sp. GL_117. Classification (NCBI taxonomy): domain Bacteria; kingdom Pseudomonadati; phylum Pseudomonadota; class Gammaproteobacteria; order Pseudomonadales; family Pseudomonadaceae; genus Pseudomonas; species Pseudomonas sp. GL_117. The sequence goes on from NZ_CM174418.1 coordinate 2,023,283, forward strand.
CGATCACTGCGCCACCACCGTGCCGGGCGTCTACGCCATCGGTGACGTGGTTCGCGGCATGATGCTGGCGCACAAGGCTTCCGAAGAAGGCATCATGGTTGTCGAGCGCATCAAGGGCCACAAGACCCAGATGAACTACGACCTGATCCCTTCGGTTATCTACACCCACCCGGAAATCGCATGGGTCGGCAAGAACGAACAGCAGTTGAAAGCTGAAGGCGTTGAAGTTAACGTCGGCACCTTCCCGTTTGCCGCTTCTGGCCGTGCCATGGCAGCGAACGACACCGGTGGTTTTGTCAAAGTCATCGCTGATGCCAAGACTGACCGCGTATTGGGCGTCCACGTGATTGGCCCAAGCGCTGCAGAACTGGTTCAGCAAGGCGCAATCGGTATGGAATTCGGCACCAGTGCCGAGGACCTGGGCATGATGGTCTTCTCCCATCCGACCCTGTCCGAAGCATTGCACGAAGCAGCGTTGGCAGTGAATGGCGGCGCCATCCACATCGCCAACCGCAAGAAGCGCTAAGCGAGATAATAAGAAACCACGGCGGAGTTGCCCGTCGTGAGCCTTGTGCGCAAGACTCACCGCGGAATATCCGCTGGACGCAGCCTTGCGCAGCTTTACGGGCCTTGAGCCCCGCAAGTTGCGCAAGCAGCAGTCACAGGTGGCGCGGCACTCATAATGAGCGCAGCGCCGAATGCGCAGTACCTAACGAAGACGGTAAAAAGCATGAATCTTCACGAGTATCAGGGTAAGCAGCTGTTCGCTGAATACGGCCTGCCAGTATCCAAGGGCTACGCAGTAGACACCCCGGAAGCAGCAGCAGAAGCTTGCGACAAAATCGGTGGTACCGAGTGGGTTGTCAAAGCCCAGGTCCACGCTGGTGGTCGCGGTAAAGCGGGCGGCGTTAAGCTGGTTCGCAGCAAAGAAGACGCCAAGGCCTTCGCACAGCAGTGGCTGGGCAAGCGTCTGGTGACTTACCAGACTGATGCCAATGGCCAGCCAGTCACCAAGATCCTGGTTGAATCGTGCACTGATATCGCTAAAGAGCTGTACCTGGGCGCTGTCGTTGACCGTTCGAGCCGTCGCATCGTGTTCATGGCTTCCACCGAAGGTGGCGTGGACATCGAGAAGATCGCTCACGAAACCCCAGAAAAAATTCTGAAAGCCACTATCGATCCACTGGTTGGCGCTCAGCCATTCCAGGGTCGCGAGCTGGCTTTCCAGTTGGGCCTGGAAGGCAAGCAAGTTGCCCAGTTCGCCAAGATCTTCGTTGGTCTGGCCAAACTGTTCCAGGATCACGATCTGGCCCTGCTGGAAGTGAACCCGCTGGTGATCAAGGCCGACGGCGATCTGCATTGCCTCGATGCCAAGATCAACATCGACGCCAACGCCATGTACCGTCAGCCTAAGCTGAAGACTTTCCACGATCCGTCGCAAGACGATCCGCGCGAAGCGCACGCTGCCAAGTTCGAACTGAACTACGTAGCCCTGGAAGGTAACATCGGTTGCATGGTCAACGGTGCTGGCCTGGCCATGGGTACCATGGACATCGTCAACCTGCATGGCGGCAAACCAGCCAACTTCCTCGACGTGGGCGGTGGTGCTACCAAAGAACGCGTAACCGAAGCTTTCAAGATCATCCTGTCCGACTCCAACGTCGCTGCAGTACTGGTCAACATCTTCGGCGGCATCGTTCGTTGCGACATGATTGCCGAAGGCATCATCGGTGCAGTGAAAGAAGTCGGCGTTAAAATCCCGGTTGTTGTTCGCCTTGAAGGCAACAACGCTGAACTGGGCGCTAAAGTACTGGCAGAAAGCGGTTTGAACATCATCGCGGCTACCAGCCTGACCGACGCTGCTCAACAAGTTGTCAAAGCTGCGGAGGGCAAATAATGAGCGTCCTGATCAATAAAGACACCAAAGTTATCTGCCAGGGTATTACCGGTTCCCAAGGTAGTTTCCACACCCAGCAAGCCATCGAATACGGCACCAAGATGGTTGGTGGTGTAACTCCTGGTAAAGGCGGCACCGAACACCTGGGTCTGCCAGTGTTCAACACCGTGAAAGATGCTGTAGCTGCCACTGGCGCCACTGCCAGCGTGATCTACGTTCCAGCTCCTTTCTGCAAGGACTCGATCCTGGAAGCAGCATTCGGCGGCATCAAGCTGATCGTGTGCATCACCGAAGGCATTCCTACCCTGGACATGCTGGACGCTAAAGTTAAGTGCGACGAGCTGGGTGTTACCCTGATCGGCCCTAACTGCCCAGGCGTGATCACTCCAGGCGAATGCAAGATCGGCATCATGCCAGGTCACATTCACTTGCCAGGTAAAGTCGGTATCGTTTCCCGTTCCGGCACCCTGACCTACGAAGCGGTCAAGCAGACCACTGACGCCGGTTTCGGTCAGTCGACTTGCGTCGGCATCGGCGGTGACCCGATCCCAGGCTCGAACTTCATCGACATCCTGAAACTGTTCCAGGAAGACCCGAAGACCGAAGCGATCGTGATGATCGGTGAGATCGGCGGTTCGGCTGAAGAAGAAGCGGCTGCCTACATCAAGGCACACGTGACCAAGCCGGTTGTTTCCTACATCGCTGGTGTGACTGCCCCTGCTGGCAAGCGCATGGGCCATGCTGGCGCAATCATCTCTGGCGGCAAAGGCACTGCAGACGAGAAATTCGCTGCGCTGCAAGACGCAGGCGTTAAAACCGTGCGTTCGCTGGCAGACATCGGCAAGGCCCTGGCCGAGCTGACCGGTTGGGCTGTCAAGTAAGCCTCGCGCTTAACTGACGCTTCACCAACACAAAGGCCACCTTCGGGTGGCCTTTGTGCATTCTGGATCTGGTGAAGATCAAAAATGTGGGAGCGGGCTTGCTCGCAAATGCGGAGTGTCAGATTCAGATAAGTTGACTGATACACCGCATTCGCGAGCAAGCCCACACACACATTGGGTTGGTCTGCCAGGTTAAGTATGAAAACGCGACATTTGGATGTCGCTTATCGGACAGTGCGCCCCGCAACAGTGCGCTTGTCAGCCAAATTCTGTACCCTAGCCGCCTCTTTATGCGTGTGCCTCCCAAAAGGAAGCCCCGCGCTAGACCGGTCGACCCCCATCAGGGTCGACAGTAGTTCCCTCATCCACAGGGAATCCCTCTCTAAATTCCGATTCAGTAGTGTGGTATTTCCCGAAATGAAAGTGTTGAAAAGCCAGGATGTCCTGGCGCTGGGCTTTATGACCTTTGCCCTGTTCGTGGGCGCCGGCAACATCATCTTCCCGCCTATCGTAGGTTTGCAGTCCGGGCCTCATGTCTGGATGGCAGCGCTGGGCTTCCTCATCACCGCAGTGGGTTTGCCGGTGGTTACCGTGATCGCCCTGGCCAAGGTCGGCGGCGGTATGGACGCGTTGAGCAGCCCGATCGGCAAGATCGCCGGTGGCCTGCTCGCGGCGGCGGCGTATCTGGCGGTAGGGCCGCTGTTCGCCACCCCGCGTACCGCGACCGTGTCCTTTGAAGTGGGCCTGGCGCCGCTGACTGGTGAAAGCCCGCTGGCACTGTTGCTCTACAGCTCGGTGTACTTCCTGGTGGTGTTCTTCGTTTCCCTGTATCCGGGGCGTTTGCTGGACACCGTTGGGCGTTTCCTGGCACCGCTGAAGATCATCGCGCTGGCCGTGCTCGGCATTGCCGCGTTTGCCTTGCCGGCCGGTGACGTGGGCGTCGCTACCCCCGAATATGTCGCTGCACCGTTTTCCCAAGGCTTTATCCAGGGCTACCTGACCATGGATACCCTGGGCGCCCTGGTGTTTGGCATCGTGATTGTCAATGCCATCCGCTCCCGTGGCGTCGAGTCGCCGAAGCTCATCACCCGTTACGCCATCATTGCGGGCTTGATTGCCGGCGTGGGCCTGGCCCTGGTGTACTTCAGCCTGTTCCGCCTGGGCTCGGGCAGCCATGCCGTTGCCGCCGGTGCCAGTAACGGCGCAGCGGTGCTCCACGCTTACGTGCAACACACCTTTGGTTCCCTGGGCAGCGGCTTCCTGGCGGTGCTGATCTCCCTGGCTTGCCTGGTGACAGCTGTAGGCCTGACCTGTGCCTGCGCCGAGTACTTCAGCCGTATCCTGCCGCTGTCCTACAAGACGCTGGTGGTGATTCTGGCGCTGTTCTCGCTGTTCGTGTCCAACCTGGGCCTGACCAAGCTGATCGCGTTCTCGATCCCGGTACTGACGGCAATCTACCCGCCGTGCATCGTGCTGGTGGCGTTGAGCTTCTGCAAAGATTTCTGGCAGGAGCAGGGCCGTATCGTGGGGCCGGTGATGCTGGTGTCGTTCATCTTTGGCTGCATCGATGCGCTCAAAGGCGCTGGTCTGGCCGACTGGATGCCGTCGCAATTGGCGCACCTGCCGCTGAGCGAGCAGGGCCTGGCGTGGCTGGTGCCGTCGGCATTGACCCTGATAGTGGCGTTTGGGGTTGATCTTCTGCTCGGCAAGCGCAGCGAAGCGATCGCTTGATCGCCTAAATGCTCTACCGAAATGCCCCGTATCAATCGATACGGGGCATTTTTTTTGAGTGTCAGGCAGTGTCTTTTCGCCTGGGCTAACGTCGAACAGGTTAAGAAAAATTCAAGTTGAAACGCGGTCAGTGTGGGAGCTGGCTTGCCTGCGATAGCGGACTGTCAGTTGGCACAACAGTGACTGAGTAGGCGCCATCGCAGGCAAACCAGCTCCCACACTGATCGCGCTCGTCATAGGGGCCCGCATGTCGTTCATCGAAACCAATCAGATCCACCTGCTTGCCGCCTTCTGGTTCGCCTTGTGCTGGGGTGGCTACACCCGCTATGCCACCTGGAAGGCCCGGGACACGGCCTGCCTGGCCAGTGTGCTGCATCTGTATCGCGAAGACTGGATGCGCCGCATGCTGATGCGCGACAACCGCATCGCCGACGCCAGCGTGATCGGCAACCTGGAACGTAACGCCTCGTTCTTCGCTTCCAGCACCTTGATCATCCTCGCCGGTATTCTCACGGTGCTGGGCGCCTCGGAGCGGGCGGTGTCGCTGTTGGCGGACATTCCGATGGTGCAGCAGGCGTCCCAGGGTATGTCGGAAATCAAGTTGCTGTGCCTGGCACTGGTGTTCGTCTACGCCTTCTTCACCTTTAGCTGGTGCATGCGCCAGTACAACTTTGCGGCAGTGCTGGTGGGGTCTGCGCCGATGATCGGTGAGCGGCACGTGTCCGAGCAGGAGCGTCAGGCGTTCGCCCTGCGAGCGGCCCGCGTGATTTCCATGGCAGCCAACCAATTCAACTTTGGCCTGCGCTCTTACTACTTCGGCATGACCATGCTGGCGTGGTTTGTCAGCCCCTGGTTGTTCATGCTGATGAGCAGCGGGGTGGTGCTGGTGCTGTATCGCCGGGAGTTTCATTCCGACGTACTGCAAGTGATGGTGTTTACTCCGACCGATACGGCACAGCCGGAGGCGGTTAAAGAGCTGGCTTGATTAACGTTTCAGCTCAAACAGCAGCCGCAAAAAAGCCCGCAATCTAAGCGGGCTTTCTTTTTGCAGTCAGGCTATTTCAAACCGCGGTCTCAAGAACCGGTGGCTGGAGTAGCAGGTGCTGCTTCTTTTGCGGCGGCGGCGTTCGATTCAGCCTGAGCTTTGGCAGCTTCGGCGTTTTCTTTCGCAGCGTCGTTCACTTTATCCTGAGCCTTCGACATGTCTTTCTGAGCTTGCTCGGAATGTGCAGCAGCGTCTTGGGCTTTGTCTTCGGATTTTTTGTCGCAGGCAGCCAGACCGAGGGCAGCGGCCAGCATCATGGAAATAGCTAAAGTCTTGCGCATGGGTTGTTTCTCCTTATTGAAGATATCTACTGGCCTTTCGAGCATGGGGCTCCAGCATTAGTTCCTTTTGTTTCACAGATATATAAACCACTGACTTAAAGGAACTTTTTCCAGCGCCACCGATAGCCTCGATCAACACTAATAAGAGTCTCGAACGAATGACCGAAAACCCTTTGTTAGAGCGCGCGGCGCGCTTTGTATCGGCCTTGCGCCATTGCCAGGTGCTGGGCATTACCGCCCATGGGGCCAGCGGGGAGGGTATTACGCTGCACATGCCGTATGCCCCGCACCTGGTCGGCGACCCGCACACCGGCGTGATCCACGGCGGCGCCTTGACCTCCTTGATGGACACCGCTTGCGGCATGGCGACCCTGTGCGTCCTGCCGGAGTTCGAGGTGTGTCCAACCCTCGACCTGCGCATCGACTACATGCATCCCGCCGAACCCCACAAGCCGGTGTACGGCTTCGCCCAATGCTACCGGGTCACCACCGACGTGATCTTTACCCGCGGCTTCGCCTATCAGGATGACCCGCAGCAACCCATCGCCCATGTGGTGGGCACGTTCATGCGTATGGGCAAGCGGCTTAAAGGCACACAAGGATTGGGCAGCACCATCCAGGGAGCACAGGCATGACCCATCGATTCAAGACCCGCCTGGAACAGGCCCACGCACGCGGCAACTATGCAGCGCTGCTGGAGCAGATCCCCTACGCCAGACTGATCGGCATCGAATGCACCCGTTTGGGCGATGAGTTGCTGTTTCGCTTGCCGGCCAGTAAGGACAATATTGGTAACCCCATATTACCGGCGCTCCACGGCGGCGTAATTGCAGGCTTCATGGAGTTGTCGGCGGCGCTGCACCTGCTGGTGTTCACCGGCGCGCCGGGGTTGCCGAAAATCATCGATTTCTCCCTGGATTACCTGCGCGCGGGCCAGTTTCGCGACACTTACGCCAAATGCCAGGTGTGGCGTCAGGGCCGACGGGTGGCGAATGTCGCGATCACTGCGTGGCAGAGCACCGCGGCGGAACCGATTGCCACTGCCCGTGCGCATTTCAAAATCGAGGAAGCGAGCCGCCCTTGAAATCCCTGTCTTAGCCCCCAACTTTGATGACAACCCGCCGCCAACCCTCAAGGGCGCGGCCACTGCCATCCAATTGGAGTTTGATGACCATGAGTGTGGAAACTCAAAAGGAAACCCTGGGCTTCCAGACCGAGGTGAAGCAGCTGCTGCACCTCATGATCCATTCGCTGTATTCCAACAAGGAAATTTTCCTTCGCGAATTGATCTCGAACGCCTCTGACGCCGTCGACAAATTACGTTTCGAAGCCCTGTCCAAGCCTGAGTTGCTGGAAGGTGGCGCCGAACTGAAAATCCGCGTGAGCTTCGACAAGGACGCCAACACCGTCACCCTCGAAGACAACGGTATCGGCATGAGCCGTGAAGACGCGATTACCCATCTGGGTACCATCGCCAAATCCGGCACTGCTGATTTCATGAAGAACCTGTCGGGTGACCAGAAGAAGGATTCGCACCTGATCGGCCAGTTCGGCGTGGGCTTCTACTCGGCCTTTATCGTTGCCGACAAAGTTGAAGTATTCAGCCGTCGTGCCGGCCTCGCTGCCAGCGAAGGCGTGCACTGGTCGTCCAAGGGTGAGGGCGAATTTGAGATCGCCACTATCGAAAAGGCCGACCGCGGTACCCGCATCGTGCTGCACTTGAAGTCTGGTGAAGATGAGTTCGCCGACGGTTACCGTCTGCGCAACATCATCAAGAAGTACTCCGACCACATCCCTCTGCCGATCGAGCTGCCGAAAGAAAAGGCTGCCGTCGAAGGCGAGGAACAGCCTGAGCAGGAATGGGAAACCGTTAACCGCGCCAGCGCCCTGTGGACCCGTCCGCGTACCGAGATCAAGGACGAGGAATATCAGGAGTTCTACAAACACATCGCTCACGACTACGAAAACCCGCTGAGCTGGAGCCACAACAAGGTCGAAGGCAAGCTGGAATACAGTTCGCTGCTCTACGTGCCGACCCGTGCGCCGTTCGACCTGTACCAGCGCGAAGCGCCCAAAGGCCTCAAGCTCTACGTGCAGCGCGTGTTCGTGATGGACCAGGCGGAATCCTTCCTGCCGCTGTACCTGCGCTTTATCAAAGGCGTGGTCGACTCCAATGACCTGTCGCTGAACGTATCGCGGGAAATCCTGCAGAAAGACCCGATCATTGACTCCATGAAGTCGGCGCTGACCAAGCGCGTGCTCGACATGCTGGAAAAACTGGCGAAGAACGAGCCTGAGCAATACAAAAGCTTCTGGAAAAACTTCGGCCAGGTCATGAAAGAAGGCCCGGCTGAAGATTTCGCCAACAAAGAAAAAATCGCCGGCCTGTTGCGTTTTGCTTCCACTCAGGGCGACGACGGCGAGCAGGTGGTGTCCCTGGCCGAGTACCTGGCACGCGCCAAGGAAGGTCAGGACAAGATCTACTACTTGACCGGCGAGAAGTACGAAGCAGTCAAGGACAGCCCGCACCTGGAAGTCTTCCGCAAGAAAGGCATCGAAGTGCTGCTGCTGACCGATCGTATCGATGAGTGGCTGATGAGCTACCTCAGCGAGTTCGACGGCAAGTCTTTCGTCGACGTGGCTCGTGGTGACCTGAACCTGGGGAACCTGGACTCCGAAGAAGAGAAGAAAGAAGCCGAAGAAGTCGCCAAGGCCAAAGAAGGCCTGGTTGAGCGTATCAAGGCGTCCCTGGGCGATGCGGTCAGTGAAGTGCGGGTTTCCCACCGGCTGACCGACTCCCCGGCGATCCTGGCCATCGGCGAGCAGGATCTGGGCCTGCAGATGCGTCAGATCCTTGAAGCCAGCGGTCAGAAGGTTCCGGATTCCAAGCCGATCTTCGAATTCAACCCGGCTCACCCGCTGATCGAGAAACTCGACGGCGAGCAGAACGAAGAGCGGTTTGGCGACCTGTCGCACATCCTCTTCGACCAGGCGGCCCTGGCCGCTGGCGACAGCTTGAAAGATCCGGCCGCCTATGTGCGCCGCCTGAACAAGCTGTTGGTTGAACTGTCGGTCTGACACCGTTGTAGAAAAGCCCGCTTCGGCGGGCTTTTTCGTTCTAGTGCACCTCAACTGGAGTAAATGATGAGCCAAGTCACTGTGCGTTCCGTGGTCTATCAGATTGATGGCCAGTCCTACGAAAGCCGCCTGGCGTTCGATGCCAGCCACAAGGGTTCGCTGCCGGGCCTGTTGATGGCGCCGAACTGGATGGGGGTGAGTGCGGGTGCCGAGGAGATCGCCAAGAGCGTGGCCAGCAAAGGCTACGTGGTGCTGATCGCCGACCTGTATGGGCAAACCGTGCGCCCTTCGAATGGCGATGAAGCCGGTGCGGCGATGATGCCGCTCAAGCAAGACAACCCGGCGCTGATCAAACGCTTGCAGGCGGCCTTTGCGCAACTGCAGGGCCAGGCCGAGGTGGATACCTCGAAGCTGGCGACCTTTGGTTTCTGCTTTGGCGGTTTCTGTGCGCTGGAACTGGCGCGTACCGGAGCGCCGTTGAAGGCTGCCGTGTCGTTCCACGGCACTCTCGACACCCAGAACCCGGCAGGCGCCAAGCACATCCAGGGTTCAGTGCTGGTGCTGCACGGTGCGTCCGATCCATTGGTGCCGAGAGAGCAACTGCCCGCGTTCGAAGAGGAAATGAACGCAGCCGGTGTAGATTGGCAATTGCTGAGCTACGGCGGTGCGGTGCATTCCTTCACCGATCCGCATGCGAACGTGCCGGGCAAGATGATGTATGACGCGAAGACCGCCAAGCGGGCGTTCAAGTCGATGCATGATTTGTTGGATGAAGTGTTCCAGGGCTGATTGTTCAGCGCCTGTGCTGGCCTCATCGCAGGCAAGCCTGCTCCCACATTTGAATGTATTCACACATCAAAATGTGGGAGTGGGGCCCCGCGATGGCTATCTCACCGGCAACTCTATCCTGTCTGTTTCACCGGGCACCGTCGGCCAATCCCCCGCCGCCCAACGCTGCCGCGCCTGCTCGATAACCGCCGGATCGCTCGCGACAAAATTCCAATTGATCCGCCGCGGCCCATCCAGTGGCGCGCCGCCACATATCACCAGGTGGCAATCCGTCTCGGCAAACAACGCCATCTCCTGGCCTGCCGGCAACACCGCCAGGCTGTGCACCTCCAGCGTCTCACCGTCCAATTGCGCTTCGCCTGCCAGCAGGTACACCGCGCGTTCCTCATGCTCATCCGGAATCAGCAGGGTCGTGGCCGTCTGCATCCGCACTTCGGCATACAGCGTCGGCGACAGCACCGGCACCGGTGATTTCAGGCAGAAGCCATTGCCGGCGATCAGCCGGATCTGCACCCCCAGGTTGTCACTCACCGGCAGGCTCGCCGCCGGGTGGTGGCTGTAATGCCCCGGCCCGGTTTCGTGGTCCCTCGGCGAGGCCAGCCACACTTGCAGCCCGTGCAGGCTGAAACCGCTGGCCTGGAGCGCTGCGGGGGTACGTTCGACGTGGGCAATCGCGCTGCCGGCGGTCATCCAGCTGACATCGCCGGCCTGCACCACCTGGTCCGAACCGAGGCTGTCCTTGTGCTGCAAGGCGCCTTCGAACAGGTAGGTGAGGGTCGACAGGCCGATGTGCGGGTGCTGGCGGATATTCATGCCGCTGCCCGGTGCGTATTGGGTGCGCAGCATATGGTCGAAAAACACGAAGGGCCCGACACTGCGGCATTCACGCGATGGCAGCGGGCGCAGGATCGGCTGGCCTTCGACATCTTCGGGGCGAGGGCGGATCACGGTAAGGGTGGTCATGGTGCATCCCAGTCTGAGCGGGTTGGATGCCGTTGAGCATAACCCGCTCGGGAGGATGTTGCTGTTACTGGCTGAACGCGCCTTCGGACAATTGCGTGTCGATGCTGATCTCGGCCGTCGTCATCAGCTTGTGCACCGGGCAGCGGTCGGCCACGCGGTGCAGTTCATCGCGCTGGGCGTCGGTGAGCACGCCCTTGAGGGTCAGCTTGACGTTGAGCTTGTATTTGCCTTTCTGCTCTTCAGTTGCGTCGTGGGTGACTTCCACGGTCACGCCGGTGAGCGGGATGTCTTTCTTTTGCGCATAGAGCTTGACCGTCAATGCCTTGCACGAGGCCAGGGCGGCGTCGAAGTAGTCGTGGGGGGAGGGCGCCGAGTCATCGCCGCCCAGGCTCTTGGGCAGGTCGGTGAACAGCTCGTGGTTGTCGATGTTCAGGCTGTGGCGAAAGTTGTCGTGGTTGAGCGTATTGACGGTAACAGGCATGGCGAACCTCACAAGGGGGCAGGATGAAGGTCATGCAGTTATAGAGCATGGCGGCGTTCGGGTGTTCCATGTTTTCTACAATCACTTTCGCCGCGATTGTGTTAGGGGTGTATATCGCGTTTTCGTCTTAGCCAGATTCGCGCAATTGCAGCAGGCGCTCTTGCCACATGGATTTCATACCCCCATGAAAAAGCCCCGAACCAGTCGGGGCTTTTTCATGCAATCAAGCTACAGGCCTTACTTGCCCTGCCAGCGTTTCAGCACCAGGGTGGCGTTAGTGCCACCGAAGCCGAAGCTGTTGCTCATCACGGTGTCGATTTTTGCGTTTTCACGGGTCTTGGTCAGGATCGGCATATCAGCAACGGCTGGGTCCAGCTCGTCGATGTTGGCCGAACCCGCCATGAAGTTGCCTTCCATCATCAGCAGGCAGTAGATCGCTTCGTGAACGCCGGCGGCGCCCAAGGAGTGGCCGGACAGGCTCTTGGTGGAGCTGATGGCCGGGGCCTTGTCACCGAATACCGCGCGCACGCCTTCCATTTCCTTGGCGTCGCCGACCGGGGTCGAAGTGCCGTGGGTGTTCAGGTAGTCGATTGGGGTATCCACGGTGGACATGGCCATCTGCATGCAACGGATGGCGCCTTCACCGCTTGGGGCAACCATGTCGTAGCCGTCGGAAGTGGCGCCGTAACCGACGATTTCCGCGTAGATCTTCGCGCCACGGGCCAGGGCGTGTTCCAGCTCCTCGACCACTACCATGCCGCCACCGCCGGCAATGACGAAACCGTCACGCTTGGCGTCGTAGGCGCGGGAGGCCTTCTCTGGGGTTTCGTTGTACTGGGTGGACAGGGCGCCCATGGCGTCGAACAGGAACGATTGGCTCCAATGCTCTTCTTCACCGCCGCCGGCGAATACGATGTCCTGCTTGCCCAACTGGATCTGCTCAACGGCAGTACCGATGCAGTGAGCACTGGTGGCGCACGCGGAGGAGATCGAGTAGTTCACGCCCTTGATCTGGAACGGCGTGGCCAGACAGGCCGAAACGGTGCTGCCCATGGTCCGTGTGACACGGTACGGGCCAACGCGCTTCACGCCTTTTTCGCGCAGGATGTCCAGCGCTTCCATCTGGTTCAGGGTCGATGCGCCGCCGGAACCTGCGATCAGGCCGGTGCGTACGTTGGAAACCTGGTCTTCGCTCAGGCCGGAGTCGGCGATGGCGTCTTTCATGGCCAGGTAGGCGTAGGCGGCAGCGTGGCCGACGAAGCGATAGATCTTGCGATCGATCAGTTCTTCGAGGGGCAGGTCGATGGAGCCGGAAACCTGGCTACGCAGACCCATTTCGGCATATTCCGGGTTGAAGCGGATGCCAGGGCGACTTGCACGCAGGTTAGCGGTGACGGTCTCTTTGTCATTGCCCAGGCAAGAAACGATGCCCAGACCAGTGATAACGACGCGGCGCATGCGGATAACCCTTAAAAGTTGTCAGTGGAAGTGAATACGCCGACCCGAAGGCCTTCGGCAGTATAGATCTCGCGACCGTCGACGCTCACCGAACCATCGGCGATGGCCAGGTTCAGCTTGCCCTTGAGGACGCGCTTGATTTGAATGTTGTAGGTGACTTTCTTGGCGGTCGGCAGGACCTGGCCAAAGAACTTCACTTCGCCCGAACCCAGGGCGCGACCGCGGCCCGGCAGACCCTGCCAGCCAAGGAAGAAGCCGACCAGCTGCCACATGGCGTCGAGGCCCAGGCAGCCTGGCATTACAGGATCGCCTTCGAAATGGCAGGCGAAGAACCACAGGTCCGGGGTGATATCCAGCTCGGCGACCAATTCACCTTTGCCGTACTTGCCACCCTCTTCGCTGATATGGGTGATGCGATCCACCATCAGCATGTTCGGGGCGGGCAGTTGCGCGTTACCTGGGCCGAACAGCTCACCGCGACTGCAGCGCAGCAGGTCTTCCCGGGTAAAGGCGTTTTGTTTGGTCATGCGAGCTCCTCAATAATCCCATGCGGCAGGGTAGGGTAGATCTTCCCGAACCGACTGAAGCGTTACGCTTCATACCGGCAGCCTACACATAGACTATTGCGTTGTAGTGAAAGTCACAGCGGCAAGGCACTGAATGTACACTTGTTCACTGAAATTTTAAACCGGGCCTGTTTATCGGTCCGTTTGGGTGCCTAAGACTGCCGCACTTTCGTCTTTCACGCCAGTCGGAGTTGGCTGATGGCGCGGCGCTATTGCACCCAGCGCTGCAGAATTTGCTGCAAATCCGTGCGTTTGAATGGCTTGGCCAGGTAATCGTTCATTCCGGCGGCGAGGCACGCTTCGCGGTCGCCCTGCAAGGCGTTGGCGGTCAGGGCGATGATCGGCAGGTCGGCGCAGCCCGGCAGTTGACGGATTTGCCGGGTCGCCTCGTAGCCGTCGACCAACGGCAGTCGGCAGTCCATCAGGATCGCGGTGAAAATCAGGCTCTCGGCACTGCGGATCGCCTCGGCGCCATCGATGGCCAGGCTCACTTCAAAGCCCAGGCTGCGCAGCATGGCTTCGACCACGGTGCGGTTGACCGGGTTGTCTTCCACCAGCAGCACATGGCGGCCATCACCGGCACTGTTTTTACCTTCGCTGTCATGGGCAATCTTCGGCAGGTATTGCTGGTCGATGGCCAACGGGATTTCCAGGGTAAACACCGAACCACGGCCTTCTTCGCTCTGCGCCCGCAAGGTGCCGCCCATGCGTTCGGCCAGGGTGCGGGCGATCGGCAGGCCCAGGCCGGTGCCGCCGTAACGTCTTGAAATGGAACTGTCGGCCTGCTGGAACGCATCGAACATCAGCTCCAGGCGCTCGGCCGAAATGCCGATGCCGCTGTCGCGCACGGTGCAGGTAAACCACAACAGCTCGTGATCGAGGACCTGCCACTGGGGCTCGATGGTCACCGTGCCGTGTTCGGTGAATTTCAGTGCGTTGCCGATCAGGTTCACCAGGATCTGCCGGATTCGCGTCGGATCGCCCTGTACCTGCAGCGCCTCGATCCCCGCCGGAATCGGCAGCTCCAAGGTCAGCCCGCGTTGCTGGGCGCTGTGCTGGAAGGACTGGGCGCAGCTGTTGATCAGGTCTGCCAGGTTGAACGGAATATGCTCCAGCTCCAGGGCGGCACGTTCGATACGCGAGAAGTCGAGAATATCGTTGATCACCTTGAGCAGATGTTCGGTGGATTCGGACGCCAGTGCCGCGTACTCGGTCTGCTCCTCGGTCATCTCGGTGGTTTCCAGCAGCTGCAACATGCCCAGCACGCCGTTCATCGGCGTGCGCAGCTCATGGCTCATCATTGCGAGGAAATCCGACTTGGCGTTGTTCGCCCGCTCCGCTTCCTCACGGGTCTGGATCAACTGCGCCATGGCCTGGTGCTGCTCGCGGCTGGCCTGGTTGAGGCCTTCGGCCAGGTTGTTGATATGCCGCGACAGGTCGCCCAATTCCGAGTCATCGACAATCGGCAGCGGCGTTTTGTAGTCGCCTTGCTGGATTGCCTTGACCGCATTGCCCATGGCGCTGATCGGCTGCGACAGGCTCGCCGCCAGACGGCGTGCCAGCAGAAAGGTGAATAGCAGGGCAAACATCGCCAGGATGCCGGCCTTGAGCAGGATTTCCTGCTGGCGCTGGCTGAACGCATCGTTGGACATGCCGACGATCACCCGGCCCAGATAATCCGCACGCGGCGCCTTGGGTTCGTTGAGGTTGTCCTGGAAAAAGTCATTGCCCAGTTGGATATGCTGCAAGCGGATCGGCGCCTGGAAGACTTTGACCGACAGCGAGCGGTCATGTCTTTCCGACGGCTGCTCGACGTACACCAGGATGTTTTCGGCACTGTCCTGGATCTCCAGGAAACGCACGTGGGGCGTGGCCAGTGTCGCGCGCAACAGGCTTTCCAGCACATCGTTGTTGCCGGAAATCACCCCGTACTCAGTGGCAGGTGCCAACTGGTTGGCGATCAATTGGCCGGTGTGGTCGAGTTCCTGGCGCAGGTCCTGGATCCGCACGAAGGTAAAGAAACTGATCAACAGCAGCGTCAGCAACAGCGCCGGGCCCAGAGTGATGAGTTGGGTGCGGGTGTTGATGTCCCAACGACGGCGTAAGGTCATGGGCGTTTTTCTCCTGCGGCCAGCCGGGCGGCGACGTCGCGTTCATCGACCTCTTCGAGCCCCAGCGAACGTGCGACTTGCGGGTTGCCCGCGACTTTGAAATGTTCCGGGTACAGCGTGCGCGGCCAGGTGGCCGGTGGCTGGTCGAGCAGGCGGTCGAGCACCGCCAGCCAATCGGCCTGATCGCTGTAGGTACTGGCCAGGCTGCCAGCGCGGACAAACCCGGCGTTGGGCCCCACCAGCGGCAATTGCCGGGCGTAGCTGCTCAACAGCAGGTTCTTCACGGTTTTCGGGTTGTACAGCTGCGGGTCATCAAGGCCGAGCAGCACGTCGCTGCTCTTGAACAGGTTTTGCAGCGGGCGACTGTCGTTGGTGTTGTCCCACAGCTGTGGCACCACCTCCAGGCCCATGGACTTGGCGTACTCGCGCACCTCTTGCAGCAGGAATTCGCTGTCGGCGGCGTAGAGCACGCCGATGCGCCGGGCCTGGGGCAGGATGTGGGTGATCAGGCGCAGTTGGCGCGCTAGCGGCGGGTCGCTCCAGAGCAGGCTGATCCGCGCCGGAAGATGGTTGCCCAGGCGTTGCCGCGCTTGCAGGCGGCTAATGCGCAGCACCAGGGTCGGAGGGCCCAGGCTGTCTTGCAGGCGCCAGTCGAGGCCGGCCAGGTCCAGCAGGATCAGGTGCGTGGCCGCAGGCAGGCGGCTCGGCGCGGGCAGGTCCTTGAGCGGGGTGAAGGTCACGCGGTCTTCCGGGCGCTCTTTGGCCAGGGCGTCGACGAAGGCCTGCACGCCGGCACCGTCTTCGGCGGCGGTGAGCAGGATGTCGGCACTCCACGCTGGCGTGCTCGGCAGCAGGCACGCCAGCAGCAGGGCGCGCCGCCAAAGCCTGAGTATTGAGAGGAGGGTCATCCTTGACTGTGCGCCCATGTCAGAACTCTAACTCGGCGCTGAAGTAGAGCACGTGGCGGTGGTCGTAATTGTTGTCGGCCCAGGTGGTGGGCTGGTTATCGAGGCGTTGTTGCAACATGCCGGCCAGCTCCACGTTGGCTTTGCCCAGGGCAATGCGCTTGGCCACCCGCAGGTCGACCCGTTCGAAGCGATATTGATTGAGTGCGTCGTCGCCATAGTAGAACAGCGCGCTGGACCAACCCTGGCCCCATTCCCGCAGCCAGCCGGCCGAACCGCTGTTACGCGCGGTCTGGGCTTTGTCCCGGGGGTTGCTGGTGGTGGCGTCGACGTAAGCATAGGTCAGCCGCAGGCGGTCGGCGCTGCTCATGCGCCAGTCGAACTGCGATTCGGCACCGGTAAACCGCGAACTGTTGGCGTTGCTGGCGATGAACTGGTTGTTGCGCAGCGGCGAGCTGATCATCTCGGTGATCTCGTCGTAGAACAGCTTCACGTCGAGGTTCAGCCCGAGGTCGGCGAAGAAGCCGTTGTAGCCCAGTTCCCGCGAGCGCATCAGCTCTTTGTCGAGGTTGCCCGGGCCGCGTGTCACCACGAAGTACTGGCCGGAATTCTGCCCGTAGGTCGGCGAACTGAGGTTGGTGACGCGGTAGCTCCAGTTGACGTTGTTTTCGAACATGTCCGGCGAACGGATCGCCTCGGAGTACACCGCACGCAGGCCGTGGCGCGGGTTGATCAGGTAGTTGACCGCCACCCGTGGCGTCAGCGAGCTGCCACTGAGGTGGGTGTCTTCGAACATCGCGCCGCCCTGCAACAACCAGTGTTCGCTGGCACGCCACTCCAACTGGCCGAACAGGCGCCAGGTGGTGTCGTCCAGGGTGCCGTTGAAGTAGGTGTCGGAGTCGGCGCGGTCATAGCGATAATTCACACCGCTGACCAGGCGCAGGCTGTCGGACAGGCTCAGGGTGTCCTGGATCTCCAGGTCGTAGCGGTTTTCACGGGTACTCTGGTTGATGTCGCCGCACACGCTCTGGCTGGCACCGTTGCGCCACTGGTCCAGGACCTGGTTACCCAGTGCTTGCTCGTCGGCGCTGCCGGGCGGGGCGACACCCTGGCTGTAGCTGTCCATGTGCCGTGCCAGTTGCTCGGCATAGTTGGGATTGAGTTGCCACAGGCGCGTCAGTTCCGGGCTGAACGAGACCTTGGCGTCGCAGGCCTTCCAGATCTGCCGGCGATCCCACTGCTGGGCAGAGCCCTGGATATACAGGCTGTGCTCGGGATTGAAATCGAAGTTCCAGCGCAGGGAGCCGGCGTAGTCCTTGGCGGTGACGTCCGAATTGTCGCCACCTTCGGTAATCCCCGCGAATACCGGCATGTAGGTGTAGGGCCGCTGGTTGGTCCCTTCCTTGGCATTCAGCTGCCAGTCGATGCTTTGTTGCGCGTTCAACGTCTGGCTCACGGCCAGGCTGAAGCGGTTGAGACGGCGACTGTCACGGCGGTCGGCGCCGGCGGCATCGCTGTCAAAGCCGTCGTCCTGTTGCCCCGACAGCGACAGGCGCAAGTCGCCAGTGTCCCAGCGCACGCCCTGGCTGGCGTAGAAGTCGTTGATCCCGCGTTCGCCACGGATGACCTTGACCCGCGTGCCCTGGCTGTTGGCCGGCGAGCGAGTGAGGATATTGACCACCGCCATCAGCGCGTTGGCGCCGTAACTCACGGTATTGGGGCCGCGGAATACTTCGATGCGCTCGATGTCTTCCATCGCCACTGGAATGTCGCTCCAGTCCACGGTCGCCAGGCCTGCGCGGTACACCGAGCGTCCGTCGATCAACACCTGCATGCGTCGCGCATCGCTGGCGCTGGTGCCGTGGTAGTTCACCGCCGCCTGGTTGCCGGTGGTGTAGCCGACCATCATCCCCGGCACCAGGCGCAGCAGCTCGCTGATGTCCCGCGCGCCGCTGGCCTTGATCAACTCGCTGTCGATCACGGTCATGCTGCCCGGCACGGCCGCCGCCGATTGCTTCAGGCGCGTCGCGGTCAGGACCTGCGGCAACGGCTGGTTGTCGAGGAACAGATCGTCGGCCATGGCCGCGCCGCTGCACAGCAGCAGCCACAACACTGATGAACGGGAAGGAGGGCCCAAATACACGGAACGGCCTTGATAATGACGGATAGCCGCCCATGTTAACTGAGGTCGGGCCTTTTGCCAGTCGTAGGACTTGCAATTACTTCACACGGGTGTGGCATTTTCCGACATGTGAACGAATTGACACGGGGGCTGGCCGCAAGCGGGTCGCCCCGTATAATGCGGCCATCGCCATTGGTATGGATTAACGGATTGCATATGACTGAACAGCGCCCTATTGCGGTCCTTGGAGGCGGAAGTTTTGGCACCGCCGTGGCTAACCTGCTGGCGGAGAACGGCCACGTGGTACGCCAGTGGATGCGTGATCCCGAGCAGGCCGAAGCCATCCGGGTGCACCGCGAAAATCCCCGTTACCTTAAAGGCATCAAGATCCACCCGGCGGTCGAGCCCGTGACGGACTTGCTGGCGACACTGACGGACTGCGACCTGTGCTTCGTCGCGCTGCCGTCCAGCGCGTTGCGCACGGTACTGGCGCCCCACGCCGAGCGCCTGGCGGGCAAGCTGCTGGTCAGCCTGACCAAGGGCATCGAGGCGCAGACCTTCATGCTGATGAGCGAAATCCTCGCCGAGATCGCTCCCCAGGCGCGTATTGGCGTGCTGTCCGGGCCGAACCTGGCGCGGGAAGTCGCCGAACACGCGCTGACCGCCACGGTCATCGCCAGTGAAGACGAAGAGCTGTGCGAGCGCGTGCAGGCGGTGTTGCACGGGCGTACCTTCCGCGTCTACGCCAGTGGCGACCGGTTTGGCGTCGAGTTGGGCGGTGCGTTGAAAAACGTCTACGCGATCATCGCCGGCATGGCGGTGGCGCTGGGCATGGGCGAAAACACCAAGAGCATGCTGATCACCCGCGCCCTGGCCGAGATGACCCGCTTTGCGGTGAACCAGGGCGCCAACCCGATGACCTTTCTCGGGCTGGCGGGCGTGGGCGACTTGATCGTCACCTGCTCGTCGCCGAAAAGCCGCAACTACCAAGTCGGTTTCGCCCTGGGCCAGGGCTTGAGCCTGGAAGACGCGGTGACGCGCCTGGGCGAAGTGGCCGAAGGCGTCAACACTCTCAAGGTCCTCAAGGCCAAGGCCCAGGAAGTCGGGGTGTACATGCCGTTGGTTGCCGGGTTGCATGCGATCCTGTTTGAAGGGCGTACCTTGAACCAGGTGATCGAACTGTTGATGCGCGCCGAACCGAAAACCGATGTCGACTTTATTTCCACCAGCGGTTTCAACTGAGGAACGCGTCATGAACGATCCGAAAGCAGCGCCCAAGTACGAATCCATTGTCCTGCGCATCCTGTGGATGCTGGTGTTTGCCCTGGTGTGGCAAGTCGCGCAGTTCCTGCTCGGCGCGTTGGTGGTGGTGCAGTTGATCTACCGCTTGATCTACGGCGCGCCCAACCTGGGCCTGATGAACTTTGGCGATAGCCTCAGCCAGTTCCTTGCGCAGATCGGCCGTTTCGGCAGCTTCCATACCGAGCAAAAGCCCTGGCCGTTCGCCGATTGGCCCACCCCGCGCGCACCCGAGGGCGAAGCCGCCCACAGCGTGCCGCCGGCACCGCACCCGGTGCGTGATGAAGAGCCGAAACTGTGAAGCTGTGGATTCTGCGCCACGGTGAAGCCGAAGGGCACGCCCGCACGGATGCCGAGCGCAATCTCACCGAGCACGGTCGCGGCGAAGTGTTGCGCAGCGCCGCGCACCTGATCGGCCAGCCTATCAGCGCAATCATCGCCAGCCCCTATGTGCGGGCGCAGCAGACCGCGCAACTGGTGCACCAGGCGCTCGGCTTTGAGCCACAGATCCGTACGGTGCCGTGGCTGACCCCCGAGGGCAATCCGTTGCAGGTGCTGGAACACCTCGACACGGATGACAATGTGCTGCTGGTCAGCCACCAGCCGTTGGTGGGCAGCCTGATCAGCTTTTTGCAACACGGCCATCAGCGCCAGCCGCAACCGATGCACACCGCAAGCCTCGCGGAACTGGAAGGGGATTTCCCGCTGGCGGGGCTGATGAGCCTGGTCAGCGTCAAGAATCCGTAGGATGGATCGCGGCTTTGTGTGTGATATATAGTCAACCAAGCAAGTGCTTGGTTGGCTATGATCGGACCACACAGGAGCGCGTCCCATGCCCGTCGCTTTTCGTTTGCCGTTGCAGGTCTTCTTTGAACGCGAAGCGCGCCATCCGCGCCAGACTTTCCTGGTGCAGCCGGTCGGCGGCGGCGAAGTGCAACGCCTGTCCTGGGCCGAGGTGGGCCATCAGGCCCGTTGCGCCGCGCAGTGGCTGCGCGCCCGCGAGTTGCCCCACGGTTCGCACATCGCCCTGATCTCGAAAAACTGCGCGCACTGGATCATTGCCGACCTGGCGATCTGGATGGCCGGGCACGTCTGCGTCCCCCTTTACCCCAACCTCACCGCCGATTCCGTCGCCCATGTGCTGACGCACTCCGAGGCAGCGCTGGCGTTTATCGGCAAGCTGGACGACTGGCCCGCGATGGCACCGGGCGTGCCGAAGGGGGTGCCGACCATTAGCCTGCCGCTATGCCCGGTGGGCGCGTTCGATTTCCGCTGGGCCGACTTGCAGGCCTGCTCGCCGATCCAGGATAACCCCACGCCTGCGGCGTCGGACCTCGCGACCATCATCTATACCTCCGGCACCACCGGCTTGCCCAAGGGTGTGATGCACAGCTTCGGCGCCCTGGGGTTCGCGGCCACGCGCGGCACTGAATTATTTGGGCTGGGGGAGGGCGACCGCTTGTTGTCGTACTTGCCGCTGTGCCATGTGGCCGAACGGATGTTTGTGGAAATGGCGGCCATCTATACCGGGCAAACAGTATTTTTCGCGCAAAGCCTCGATACGTTTCTGACTGACCTGCGCCGGGCGCGGCCGACGGCGTTGTTTGGCGTGCCACGTATCTGGACCAAATTCCAGCTGGGCGTCTACGCCAAGATCCCGCAAAAACGCCTCGACCTGCTGTTGCGCCTGCCATTTATCGGTAAGCGCATCGGCCATAAAGTGCTGGCGGGCCTCGGCCTGGATCAGTTGCGCATTGCCCTGTCCGGTGCGGCGCCCGTGCCCGAAGCACTGCTGCGCTGGTATCAGCGCCTGGGCCTGGATGTGCTGGAGGTGTATGGCATGACCGAGAGCTGCGGCTACTCCCATGTGTGTCGTCCCGGCCAGCAGACAATCGGCTGGATCGGCCTGCCGTGCCCTGGGGTTGAAGTGCGCATCGACGCCTCGGGCGAAGTGCAGGTGCGCAGTGGCGCGACCATGCTCGGCTATTTCAAGGACCCCGAGAAAACCGCCGAGACCCTGACTGCCGACGGCTTTCTGCGTACCGGCGACAAGGGCGAGCAGGATGCCGACGGCCGCCTGCGCCTGACCGGGCGGCTCAAGGAAATCTTCAAGACCAGCAAAGGCAAATATGTGGCGCCGGCGCCGATTGAAAACCGCCTGGCCGAACACGCGCACATCGAGCAGGTGTGCGTGGTCGGCGATGGCCTGGGCGCGCCGATAGGCTTATGCGTGCTGTCGACGCTGGACCTCGATCGGCAAACCCTGCGCGCCAACCTGGAGCGCTGGCTGGAACAGGTCAACCAGGCGCTGGATAAACATGAGCGCCTGGGCCAGTTGGTGGTGGTCAAGGACAGCTGGGCAGTGGAGAACGGGTTCCTGACGCCGACCCTGAAGATCAAGCGCAACGTGATCGAATCGACTTACGGTGCACATTTGCAAACCTGGAGCGAGCGTTCCGAATCGGTTCTGTGGCAGGATTAGGCTCATCATAAAACAGACAAGGACTACTCCCATGGGCTTGTGGCGCACCCAACCGAACATCGAACAACTCAACGCGATCCAGAAAAACACCATCGGTGAACTGCTGGATATTCGCTTCGAAAGCTTCGACGACGAATCCCTGACGGCCAGCATGGTGGTCGACCCGCGCACCCATCAGCCCTATGGCCTGCTGCACGGTGGCGCCTCGGTGGTACTGGCGGAAAGCGTCGGCTCCATGGCGGCCTACCTGTGCATTGATGCCAGCAAGTTCTATTGCGTGGGTCTGGAGGTCAACGCCAACCACCTGCGCGGTGTGCGCAACGGGCGGGTCACGGCGGTGGCGCGAGCGATCCACATCGGGCGTACCACCCAGGTATGGGACATCCGCTTGACCAATGATGAAGGCAAAACCAGCTGCGTCTCGCGCCTGACCATGGCCGTGGTGCCCCTGGGCGAGCAGCCGCCGGCGCGATAGGCGTGGCGTGAGTGTCATCATTCCTGGCAGTTACAGTCATTGCTGTTGTGGCCGGGCGTGGTGACAATCTATTTCTGTTCAGTCAGATGGATCCGGTATGTCGCAGCACGTGTTTTTTGCCCACGCCAATGGTTTCCCTTCGGCTACGTACGGCAAGTTGTTTGCCGCTCTGGCCCCGGAGTATGCGGTGGCGCATTTGCCGCAGCACGGTCACGACCCCAGGTTTCCGGTGGACGATAACTGGCAGAACCTGGTGGACGAATTGATCCATCATCTGGAGCAACAGCCGGAGCCGGTGTGGGGCGTGGGCCATTCCCTCGGCGGTGTGTTGCACCTGCACGCGGCCATGCGTTGCCCGCAGTTGTATCGCGGTGTGGTGATGCTCGACTCGCCCGTGCTGACCCGCGCTGACCGCTGGGTGATCCGCGCGGCCAAGCGTTTTGGCTTCATCGACCGCCTGACCCCGGCCGGGCGCACCCTGGGCCGGCGAGAAGAGTTCCACGACCTGGACAGCGCACGCAGCTACTTCGCGGGCAAGACCCTGTTTCGCGGTTTTGATCCGGAATGTTTCGACGCGTACCTGCAACACGGCTTGCAGCAAGTGGGCGATCGCCTGCGCTTGCGCTTCGACCCGGCCACCGAAATCAGCATCTACCGTGGTGTGCCCCACACCAGCCCCGGCCAGGTCCGCCAGTTGAAAGTGCCGCTGGCAGTGGTGCGTGGGCGCCAGAGCCGCGTGGTGATGCGTCACCACGCCAGCGGCGTCGACCGCATGCCCATGGGCGAAATGCTCACCATGCCCGGCGGCCATATGTTCCCGCTGGAACGTCCCCAGGACACTGCGACCTTGATCAAGAACCTGTTCGCCCGCTGGCAGGCCCGCGAGCGCAGTTGCGCATGAGTACGCCGGTCGAGGAAGTGCGCCTGAGCCTGCCCCATATCGAGTTGGCGGCTCACTTGTTTGGTCCCGAAGACGGCTTGCCGGTGATCGCCCTGCATGGCTGGCTGGACAACGCCAACAGCTTTGCACGGTTGGCGCCGCAGTTGCAGGGCTTGCGCATCGTGGCATTGGACATGGCCGGGCATGGGCATTCGGCGCATCGTCCTGCCGGGGCCGGTTATGCCTTGTGGGATTACGTCCACGATGTGCTGCAAGTCGCCGAACAATTGGGCTGGAAACGTTTTGCATTACTTGGCCACTCCCTCGGCGCCATCGTCTCCCTGGTGCTGGCCGGCGCGCTGCCTGAGCGCGTGACGCATCTGGGATTGATCGACGGCGTGATCCCGCCGACCGCCAGTGGCGAGCACGCCGCCGAGCGCCTGGGCATGGCGCTGCAGGCGCAAATGAACCTGCAGGACAAGCGCAAGCCGGTCTACGGCAGCCTGGATCGCGCTGTGGAAGCGCGCATGAAAGGCGTGGTCGCCGTCAGCCGTGAAGCCGCCGAACTGCTGGCCCAGCGCGGTTTGATGCCGGTGCCGGGCGGTTACACCTGGCGCACCGATAGCCGCCTGACCCTGGCCTCGCCGATGCGCCTGACGGATGAACAAGCCATGTCTTTCGTGCGGCGGGTGGCGTGCCCTACGCAGTTGGTGGTGGCTGCCGACGGCATGCTGGCGAAACATCCGGAATTGCTTTCCCAGCTACCCTTCACCGTAACCACCCTGCCGGGCGGCCATCATTTGCACCTGAATGACGCGCCCGGCGCCGCTCTTGTTGCAGACTGTTTCAATCGGTTCTTCTCCACGCCTTGACTTGGCGGGGTCAACTGCCGAGGCTGGGCGGATTGAAAGGGAGTCAACCATGAACCATCTCAACACTGCTATGACCTCCGTTGGCCACGGCTCGTTGATCCTATGAGCGTGCGCAACGGCTGTATCCGTATCCTCGGGCTGAGCCTGCTCAGCCCATTGGTATTCGCCGCCGACGTGCCGGGAAGCCAGGACCTGCCCACCGTAGCCCGTCAAATCGACGCACAGATCGTCGATTACCGCCCCGCCGAAGAAAAGGAGCGTATCTACCCCATGGGCGCGATCCGCAAGATCAGCGGCCAGTTGCGCTACGAAGGCCAGGCCACCGCACGCGGCCAAACCACCGCGATTACCTATGAATTGCCTGCCGAGCACAGCTCCAGCGCCGCGTTTACCGCGACCCGCGAAGCGTTGCAGGCGAAGGGCGCGCAGCTGTTGTTCTGGTGCCAGGCCCGCGATTGCGGCGAAAGCAGCCTGTGGGCCAATGAGGTGTTCGGCAACGCCAAGCTGGTGGGTGCTGATGGCCAGCAGGAATACCTGCTCCTGCGTCTGGCTGCCCCCCAAGACAATGCCCTGATCGCCCTGTACGGCATCACCCGTGGCAACCGGCGTGCCTACCTGCATGTGGAGCAACTGGACGCCAGCGCGCCACTGGGCGTCCTGCTGCCCACGTCGGCCACCTTGCTGCGTGAACTGAAAAGCACCGGCGAGCTGGACTTCCCGGCCTTGGGCGCCGAGCCCGACCCCACCTGGCTGACCCTGATTTCCCGCGGACTCAACCTCGACACCACGTTGCGCGTGAGTTTGAGCGGGCCCACGGCCGAAGCCTGGCGCCAGGGCCTGATCGACAGCGGCGTCCGCGCCGCGCGCCTGGAATCCGGCACCGGCGCTGCCAAGGGCCTGCACCTGCATCTGATACGCTAGGCGTTCCCCGGCGAACGGCCCCGCGCCGTTCGCCTAAGCTGTCTTCTTAACGCCTTTTTCTAGAGATACCCCATGCTCAATAACGATCGCCTGCTGGTGCAAATCCTGCTGCTGGTGCTGTTTGGTGCCAGCTTCTGGGTCATGGCGCCGTTCTGGTCGGCGCTGTTCTGGGGCGCGGTGCTGGCGTTTGCCAGCTGGCCGCTGATGCGCTTGCTGACCCGCGTGCTGGGTGGCCGCGAATCCCTGGCCGCCGGCATCCTGACCCTGGGCTGGATGCTGCTGGTGGCGGTGCCGCTGGTGTGGCTGGGGTTCAACCTGGCGGATCATGTGCGCGATGCCGTGGCGCTGATCAAGGATATTCAGGTCGATGGCCTGCCCGAGGCGCCGACCTGGCTGGGCTCGATTCCCTTTGTCGGTGAGCGGCTGGTAGCGATGTGGGACAGCATCGACCAGCAGGGCGCCGCGTTGATGGTCACGCTCAAACCCTACCTGGGCCAGGTCGGCAACTGGTTGCTGGCGCGCAGTGCGCAGATTGGCGGTGGCATCCTGGAGCTGACCCTGAGCCTGGTGTTCGTGTTCTTTTTCTACCGTGACGGGCCGCGCCTGGCGATGTTCGTGCACCGTTTGCTGGAGCGCCTGATCGGCGAGCGTGCGGGCTATTACATCGAACTGGTGGCGGGCACCGTGCAGCGGGTGGTCAACGGCGTGATCGGTACCGCCGCCGCCCAGGCCCTGCTGGCGCTGATTGGCTTCCTGATCGCCGGGGTGCCGGGCGCGCTGGTATTGGGCATCGTCACCTTCCTGCTCAGCCTGATCCCCATGGGGCCGCCGCTGGTGTGGATCCCGGCCACGGCCTGGCTGGCATGGAAGGGCGACTACACCTATGCGGTGTTTCTGGGGGTGTGGGGTACGTTCATCATCAGCGGCGTGGACAACGTGCTCAAGCCGTACCTGATCAGCCGAGGTGGCAACCTGCCGTTGGTGATCGTGCTGCTTGGGGTGTTCGGCGGCCTGATTGCGTTTGGGTTTATCGGATTGTTTATCGGCCCGACGTTGTTGGCGGTGGCGTATAGCTTGCTGATGGATTGGAGTGCGACCCAGGCCCAAAGCCGCCGGGAAGACAAACCTCTGTAACCTAGCGAGTGCAGATCAGTGTGGGAGCGGGCTTGTGTGGGAGCGGGCTTGCTCGCGAAGGCGGTGGTTCAGTCACCAGATGTGTTGACTGGCACGCTGCTTTCGCGAGCAAGCCCGCTCCCACATTATTGGCCTGCGCCAGCCTGCTAGGTCCGTGGTAGCCACATCACTGCGGTTAACCCGCCCCCTGGAGTTTCCTCCAGGCTCAGGCGCCCGCCCAGGCGCTCCGCCGCATCCCTGGAAATCGTCATGCCCAGGCCGACGCCACCAGAATTGCGGTTGCGTGAGCCTTCGAGGCGAAAGAACGGTTCAAACACTGCCTCACGCTGATCAGCCGCAATCCCTGGCCCGTGGTCGATCACGCGGATGATCAGGGCCTCGCGGCTGTCCTCCAGTTCCACCCGCGCCGTGCCGGCGTAGCGCAACGCGTTGTCGATCAGGTTGTTGAGGCACGAGCGCAAGGCCATCGGCTGCACCTGCAACGGCACGCAGGTGCCGGCGAATTGCACGTCGCAGCCCTGGTCCTGAGCGTTCTCGCTCATGGACTCGACCAGTGCCTGCACGTCGAGCCAATGCCGGGTCTCGCTGGTGCGTTGCTCGTGCAGGTAGCTCAGGGTCGCGTCGAGCATGCCGATCATGTCGTTGAGGTCCTGGCGCATCTGACCCTGCAACTTGGGGTCGTCGATCTGCTCCAGGCGCAGCTTGAGGCGCGACAGCGGCGTGCGCAGGTCATGGGACACGGCGCCGAGCATGCGCGCACGTTGGCTGACCTGTTCGCGGATACGCCGTTGCATCAGGTTGAAGGTCGATGCCGCTTGTTTCGCTTCACGTGGCCCGGACTCGTCGAGGGGCGGGCTGTCGAGGTCCAGACTCAGGCGCTCGGCCGCTTCGCTCAGGCGCTGGATCGGCCGGCTCAGCAGCTTGGCGCCGTACCAGGCGGCAATGATCAGCGAGATGAACTGGAACGTCAGCGGCACCACCGGGCCACCAAACCAGGGGCGGCGATGTTCCTTGTTCAGCGGCACCATGCGGCCGTCCGGCTGTTCGACAAAGGTTTCCTGGGGCGGCGGCGGTGGCGGGCCGTAGTGGCGGAACCAGGCGATCGCCAACACGTGGGCCAGGATGATCGCCACCAGCAATACGCCGAACAGTCGCCCAAACAGCGTATTGAAGGGGGCGCGCATCAACCGATGTCCCGCGCGTCGAACAGGTAACCCTCGCCGCGCACGGTCTTGATCAACTGCGGTGCTTTCGGGTCATCGCCCAGTTTCTGGCGCAGGCGCGAGACCAGCAAGTCGATGCTGCGGTCGAAGGCTTCGATGGAGCGGCCACGGGCAGCGTCCAGCAGTTGCTCGCGGCTCAACACCCGGCGCGGGCGTTCGATGAATACCCACAACAGGCGGAATTCGGCGTTGGACAGCGGCACCACCAGGCCATCGTCGGCCACCAGTTGGCGCAACACGCTGTTCAGGCGCCAGTTGTCGAAGCGGATGTTGGCGCGTTGTTCGGTGCGGTCATCGCGCACCCGACGCAGGATGGTCTGGATGCGCGCGACCAGTTCGCGCGGTTCGAACGGCTTGGACATGTAGTCGTCGGCGCCCAGTTCCAGGCCGATGATGCGGTCGGTGGGTTCGCAGCGGGCGGTGAGCATCAGGATCGGGATGTCCGATTCCGCACGCAGCCAACGGCACAACGACAGGCCGTCTTCGCCCGGCAGCATCAGGTCGAGCACCACCACATCAAAGGTTTCAGCCTGCATCGCCACGCGCATGGCCGCGCCGTCGGTCACGCCGGTGGCGAGGATATTGAAGCGCGCCAGGTAATCGATCAGCAGTTCGCGGATCGGCACATCGTCGTCGACAATCAGCGCACGGGTGTTCCAGCGCTTGTCATCGGCGGTCACCGCGCCTTTGTGCTCGTCATTCGTAGAGACGGGAGAGGTATGCATAGTGCGATCATCTGCCTGGTCGTTGCGGTCAGCATAGGCGCCCAGCCCCATGGCTGGAAGTGCTGGTCGGTGGGTCGTGCGGGCGAGGCTAGTGGTGGGGCGTGTTGCAGGCATGTCGTGAATGTATCAGCTTTGAAATAATTGGCTGAAATGCCCGTTGCCATGCGCTCTGTCAGTATTTACCGATCATCGGATCCCGCAACGGCGCCGCTTGCGCTACAATCCGCGCCGATTTCGACTTGCCTGAGAGCCCATTCCAATGTCCGTCTGCCAGACTCCTATCATCGTCGCCCTGGATTACCCCACTCGTGACGCCGCACTGAAGCTGGCTGACCAGTTGGACCCGAAGCTTTGCCGGGTCAAGGTCGGCAAGGAACTGTTCACCAGCTGCGCCGCAGAAATTGTCGGCACCCTGCGTGACAAAGGCTTCGAAGTGTTCCTCGACCTGAAATTCCACGACATCCCCAACACCACCGCCATGGCCGTGAAAGCCGCGGCCGAGATGGGCGTGTGGATGGTCAATGTGCACTGTTCCGGCGGCCTGCGCATGATGACCGCGTGCCGCGAAGTGCTGGAGCAGCGCAGCGGCCCCAAACCGTTGTTGATCGGTGTGACCGTGCTGACCAGCATGGAGCGTGAAGACCTGGCCGGCATCGGTCTGGACATCGAGCCCCAGGAGCAGGTCCTGCGCCTCGCAGCCCTGGCACAGAAAGCCGGCCTCGATGGTTTGGTGTGCTCGGCGCTGGAAGCCCAGGCACTGAAGACCGCACACCCGTCGCTGCAACTGGTGACCCCGGGGATTCGTCCGGCGGGCAGCGCCCAGGACGACCAGCGTCGCATCCTGACTCCGCGCCAGGCGTTGGATGCCGGTTCCGACTATCTGGTGATCGGCCGCCCGATCAGCCAGGCGGCCGATCCGGCCAAGGCGTTGGCGGCAGTCGTCGCCGAGATCGCCTGACCGTCACCGATCTAAACGGTAGGAGCAGGCTTGTGTGGGAGCTGGCTTGCCTGCGATAGCATCACCTCGGGTTGACTGATACACCGAGGCGCTTGCATCGCGGGCAAGCCCGACTCCCACACGGTCTACGCTCACGTTTACCGCGTGGTGCCTCAGTTAACCTTCAGCACCAACTTCCCAAAATTCTCGCCGTTGAACAGCTTCATCAGCGTCTCCGGGAACGTCTCCAGCCCTTCCACAATATCCTCCTTGCTCTTGAGCTTGCCCTGGGCCATCCAGCCGCCCATCTCTTGCCCGGCGGCGGCAAAGTTGGCCGCGTGGTCCATCACCACAAAACCCTCCATGCGCGCGCGATTGACCAGCAGTGACAGATAGTTGGCCGGGCCTTTCACCGCTTCTTTGTTGTTGTACTGGCTGATCGCACCGCAAATCACCACCCGGGCCTTGAGCGCCAGGCGGCTGAGCACTGCGTCTAGAATATCGCCGCCGACGTTATCGAAATACACATCCACGCCCTTGGGGCACTCGCGCTTGAGCGCGGCGGGTACGTCTTCGTGTTTGTAGTCGATGGCGGCGTCGAAGCCCAGTTCCTCCACCAGGAACTTGCACTTGTCGGCCCCCCCGGCAATGCCCACCACGCGGCAGCCTTTGATCTTGGCGATCTGCCCGGCAATGCTGCCTACCGCACCGGCTGCGCCGGAGATCACCACCGTTTCGCCCGCCTTGGGTGCGCCGGTATCGAGCAACGCGAAGTAGGCGGTCATGCCGGTCATGCCCAGGGCTGACAGGTAACGCGGGAGTGGCGCCAGTTTCGGATCGACTTTGTAGAAGCCGCGCGGCTCGCCAAGGAAGTAATCCTGCACGCCCAGGGCGCCGTTCACGTAGTCGCCGACCGCAAACTTCGGGTTGTTCGAGGCAATCACTTTGCCTACGCCGAGCGCACGCATCACTTCACCGATGCCGACCGGGGGGATGTAGGACTTGCCCTCATTCATCCAGCCACGCATCGCCGGGTCGAGGGACAGGTATTCATTGCGCACCAGCACTTGCCCGTCCTGCGGCGTGCCCACCGGGACCTCCTGATACGTAAAGGTGTCCCGCGTGGCGGCACCGACCGGGCGTTTGGCGAGCAGGAATTGGCGGTTGGTCTGGGCAGGCATGGCAAGGACTCTTTTAGAAGTGAGCCTAGATTGATAGACCCGCAACGGCTCGGGAGCAAGGTTCACCGTCGGTGCGAATGCCCCTCGATAGGTCATGTTGATAGTCACGCCGGTGGCTTTATCACTGTGATCCATGCAGCGCCAACCGGCCTTCTGATAGTGCTGACGCGCCCGGCGCCGCGTTGGCTAGACTCGCCGCACGGCAATTTCTCACAAAGGACATCCCCCATGAGCATGACGTTTTCCGGCCAGGTCGCCCTGGTGACTGGCGCCGCTGCCGGTATCGGCCGCGCCACCGCGCTGGCGTTCGCCGCTGAAGGCTTGAAGGTAGTGGTCGCCGACCTGGACGAGGCAGGCGGCGAGGGCACTGTGGCGCTGATCCGGCAGGCCGGCGGTGAGGCGCTGTTTGTGCGCTGCAACGTCACCCTCGAGGCGGATGTGCAGCAACTGATGGCGCAGACGGTTGCCGCTTATGGTCGGCTGGATTACGCGTTCAACAATGCCGGGATCGAGATTGAAAAAGGCAAGCTGGCCGACGGCAGCCTGGATGAGTTCGACGCCATCATGGGCGTCAACGTCAAAGGCGTGTGGTTGTGCATGAAGTATCAGTTGCCGCTGCTGCTGGCCCAGGGCGGCGGGGCAATCGTCAACACCGCGTCGGTGGCCGGTTTGGGGGCGGCGCCGAAGATGAGCATTTATGCGGCGTCCAAACATGCGGTGATCGGCCTGACCAAGTCGGCGGCCATCGAGTATGCGAAAAAGCAGATTCGCGTGAACGCAGTGTGCCCGGCGGTGATCGACACCGATATGTTTCGTCGTGCCTATGAAGCCGACCCGCGCAAGGCGGATTTCGCGGCAGCCATGCACCCGGTCGGGCGCATCGGCAAAGTCGAGGAAATCGCCGCTGCGGTGCTTTACCTGTGCAGCGATGGTGCGGCGTTCACCACCGGCCATGCGCTGGCGGTGGACGGCGGCGCGACCGCCATTTAGGACCTGTAAACGCGCCCCAATCGAAAAGGATCGGGGTGCTGTGGGGCGTTTCCATAGCTGGCAAAACGCCGTGCGCTAATATGTATCAGCAGGTAAATAATTCAATAAAATCAATACTTTAGTAAAACTTGTAAGCCGGCTGCGCCGAACTTCTGTGCTTAACTCTTGCGGGTTGAATAACAGACAGTGAAGTGAGTGGTTCATGGATTTAGGGATAGATCGACAAGCCCTTGTACCAGTGGTGCAGCAAATCATCAGCGCGGTGGCGGACTGGATTCGCAAGAGCGGGGCAAGCCCTGGCACGCGCCTGCCGTCCATCCGCCAATTGGCCCTCGACAACCTCCTCAGCCAGTCCAGTGTCATCGAGGCCTTCGAACGCATGGTCGCCCAAGGGCTGCTGGCCTCCAGGCCGGGTTCGGGGTATGTGGTGGCCGAGCCCCCGGCCCAGCATGAACAGCATTGGTATGAAGGGGCGGAGCAGGGCTGGGGGGCGTTCACCGACAGCCCCTTGGGCGAATTGAAGCTGGGCTGCGGTTGGTTGCCGGATGCCTGGCGCGAAAGCGATGACATCAGCTACGCCATTCGTGAAGTCAGCCGCACCGACACCGCCGCCGTGTTCAACTACAGCACGCCGTTGGGGCTGCTAGCGCTGCGTGAGCAATTGCTCAAGCACCTGGCCCGCATGCGCGTGGCGACCAGCCTGGACCGCATCCTCACCACCCAGGGCGCCAGCCAGGCCCAGGACCTGTTGATACGTACGCTGCTCAGGGCCGGCGACACGGTGGTGGTCGAGACCCCAGGCTACGGCAACCTGTATCGCCAGTTGGTGTTTCATGGCGTCACACTGCTGGAAGTACCGCGTACCCGAGGCGGGCCGGACCTGTCGGCGTTGGAAGCGTTGCTTGCGGTGCATCGCCCCAAATGCCTGTTCATCAGCAGCCTGTACCACAACCCCACCGGCACCAGCCTGTGCCTCGCGGTGGCCGAGCGTTTGCTGCAACTGGCCCGTGCCAAGGATTTCCTGATCATTGAAGAAGACGTATACGGAGACCTGCAACATGCCAGTTGCACACGCCTGGCGGCGCTGCCCCATGATGATCGGGTGATCTATGTCTCGAGCTTTTCCAAGACCTTGAGCAGCGCCTTGCGGGTCGGCTATCTCTGTGCCAGCAGTGCGCTTATCCCGCAATTGGTCAGCCTCAAGACCCTGACCGGCATCGGTACGTCGCGTTTCGCCGAGGCGGTGGTGGCGACGCTGTTGGCCAACGGCACCTATCGCAAGTGGGTGCAACGCCTGCGCAAACGCCTGGGCACGCAAATGGCGGCGACCCTGCAAGTGCTGGAGGATGAGGAGTGGCAGGTGTTTGCCGCCCCCGCCGGAGGCATGTTCCTGTGGGCGCGCCCTGGGGTGGCGGATTGTTCGCAGTTGCAGGCCAGCGCGCGGCGCCTCGGTGTGTTGCTGTCACCGGGGGCGCTGTTCAGCCCGACGGCAGAGCACAGTGACTGGCTGCGCATCAATGTAGCCTATGCTACTGATCAGCGTGCCGTGGCGTTGCTGCGCGCCATGGGGCCGGCCAGATCGACCTCTACCATTCTGAAAACGACGAGCGTGTAGCTTTTTGCCATTATTCCGGCGCCAACGGCTTGTGTCGGTTGCCCGTGGTTGCGAATCTCGCTACTGGTAAATCGGGCTTGATGGCATCTGCCATTGCTAGAGGACTCAAGTGCAATGATGACGGGCGTGCAACGACGTTTCGCCAACCTCGGTATGGCGAAGAAACTGGGCTTGGGCTTCCTCTTGGTGCTGTTGCTGACGGCAGTGGTCGCGGCGATCGGCGTATGGTCGCTGCAAACCGTGGGGCAGCGTTTTGAAGGCCTCAATAGCATGTCTTCGCTCAACAGTGGCTTGCTCAAGGTGCGTTTGATCGAGCAGGACTACGCACTGCATGCCGATCCCAAGTCCGTCGACGCCTTGCATGAGAGCGTCGACGCCCTGGCGGCCCTGGCGGCCGCTCTCAAGACCCAATCGGCGGCCAATGTGCCGGCGATGACGGACGTCGAGCAGGCCCTGGCCGCCTACCGCAAGGCGTTCGACGAGTTTGTCGAGCTGACCCAGACCAAGGATCTGGCGCTGGAAATGGCCAGTTGGTCGGTGTCCAGCGTGGCAAATAACCTCGATGTGCTGCAGGCCGGCCTGGCGGACGATGGCGCCTATGGCCTCAAGGAGAGCCAGGGCAAGGAGGGCGCAGAGTTTATCGAGCAGGCGGGGCAGGTCAGCCAGGTGTCGCGCTTGATGTTGCAAGCCATGAACGAAGCCCATGTGCGCCTGGACCAGAGCCGCAAGGGCGATGAGGACGGCGCCGAGCAAGGCAAGATCGAACAGGCTGACCAGGCCTTGGCGCAGGTCGAACAGTTGAAGACTTCAGTCAAGGACCCTGGCTACCAGACGGTGCTGAACGAAGTCTCCGGGCATATTGCCGCCTTCAGCGAAAAACTCGGTGAGTACACCGGCCTGTTGGCGCAGGAAAAGATCGTCTACAAACAGCTGCATGATCGGGCCGGGGAAGTGGTCAGCCGGGTCAACCAGGCGTATGCCGCCGAAGACCAGTCGATGCAGGAACAATTGAAGAAAAGCACTCTGCTGATCATCGCTTCGTCGGCCCTCGCGCTACTGGTGGGGTTGATTGCGGCGCTGGTGATCACACGCTTGATCGTCTCGCCACTGCGCCGGGTGATCGCGGTGGCGCAGCAGATTGCAGCGGGTGATTTGAGCGGGCGGATGGAGGTCAGCCGGCGTGATGAAATCGGCCAGCTGATGCAGGCGATGCAACAGATGGGCAATGGCCTGAGCGAGATGGTCAGCGGGTTGCAGGCCGGTATCGAACAATTGGCCAGCTCGGCGCATTCGCTGTCCAGCGTCACCGAGCAGACCAATGTCGAGGTCAGCAGCCAGAAGGAAGAAACCGAGCAGGTGGCCACGGCGATGAACCAGATGACCGCCACGGTGCACGACGTGGCGCGCAACGCTGAACAAGCCGCACAGGCCGCGCAGACCGCCGATGACAAGGTCGACAGTGGCCAGCAGGTGGTGCGCCAGAGTCTGCAGCGCATCGAGCAGCTTGCCAGTTCGAGTGCCAGCGCCAGTGCGAGTATCGACAGCCTCAGTGCCGAGATCCAGAACATCGGCACCGTGCTGAGTGTGATCAAGAGCGTGGCCGAGCAGACCAACCTGTTGGCGTTGAACGCCGCTATCGAAGCGGCCCGCGCCGGTGAACAGGGCCGGGGCTTTGCGGTGGTGGCCGATGAGGTGCGGGCGCTGGCCAAGCGCACGCAACAGTCCACCGAAGAGATCGAGCGCCTGGTCAGCACCTTGCGCAGCGCCGCGCAGTCTTCGGTGCAGCAGATCCAGCAAAGCGGCGAGTTGGTGAAGCTGGCCGTCAGCGATGCGCTGGAAACCGAAAGCGCCCTGGGCAGCATCGCCACGGCGGTGTCATTGATCCAGCAGATGAACCAGCAGATCGCGGCGGCGGCCGAGGAGCAGAGCTCGGTGGCCGAAGAGATCAACCGTAGCGTCACCAGCATCCGCGCGAGTGCCGACCAATCGGCGTTGAGCATGCAGGGCAATGCCGCGTCGAGCATTCAGTTGGCGCAACTGGGGGCGGAGCTCAAAGGCATGGTCGGGCACTTCCGCCTCTGATCGCTGCACAGGTGCAGCGATCAAGGGGCAGGGCGCTCAGGCGTGGTTGGCGAGGAAGGTCAGCAGCGCTTCATTGACGAAATCCGGGTTCTCCAGGGCGCTGATATGTCCCGCGTCCGGGATCAGGATCAGACCGCAGCCGATCAGCTCGGCCATCTCCCGGGACTCGGCGGGTGGCCGGGGTTTGTCCTGCTCGCCGCACAGCACCAGCGTGGTGTCGGCGTCCAGCCGTGGCAGTTGTTCCAGTACATCCTCGCGACTGAAGATCAGCCGACCCAGGGGCACGATACTGTCCAGCAGGCGCTCGCGGGAAAAGCCTTGCAGCGCTTGGCGAAAACCCTGATACAGCGCTGACTCACGGCCGATGGTCGGACGAAAGAAGATCGGTGCGATCACATCCAGCAACGGCTCGGGAATGGCGCCAGCGTCTTCGATCAGCTTGAACAGCGAGAAGTAATACTGGCGCGTGGCCTCGGGCTCGGCGCCAAGGTGGGTGTCCATCAGCACCAGGCTGTTGACGCGCTCGGGTGCCAGCAATGCCAGGCGGGCGCCCCACATGCCGCCGACCGACAGGCCCACCAGGTTGACCTGGGCGACGTCCAGATGGTCGAGCAGCGCCAGGGCCTGGCGCGCCAGGTCATCAAGGGATTGGGTGTGTGCGGGCAGCGCGCCCGATTCGCCGTGGCCCCACAACTCGGGGACGATCACGCGGTATTGTTGCGACAGGGCTTCGATCTGCGGGGTCCACATGGCGCGGTCCCACAGGTAGCTCGAACCAAGCAGGACGGCGGGGCCGTTGCCTTGGTCGAGGTAGTGCAGCGGTTGTCCATCTATCACGGTGACAGGCATAGCAGGCCTCTGACTTCACGGAGTGAGGGGCACTTTTTTACGCTACTCGGCGCGCCATGGATAGTTGTAGTGAGCGGGCTTGCCCCGCGCTGGGTGGCGAAGCCGCCCTAAACCCAGGCACCTCGGTCTTACTGAAACACCGCGTTGCCTGGGTTTGGGGCGGCTTCGCCACCCAGCGCGGGCAAGCCCGCTCACTACAAGCGGTCAGTCGTAGATGACTTTCTTTTTCCACTCGGCGTCGGCGTCGTCCGCCTTGAGGCCTTGGGTCAGTTCGTTGACTTCATCCTCGGCAGGCTTGCTGTTGGTCAGCACCGTGGAGTTGGCGCGGGCCAGTTGGCCTTCCAGGTGTTGCAACTGCGCGCTGTAGAGCACGGGTTCCGGCTGTTTGCGCAGGTACTGCACGCCACGTTCGAACGCCAGGCGTGCCTGGCCAGGCTGGCCTTGTTGCAGGGCATGTTGGCCGAGGTTGTTGAAGAATTCGATATGCAGCAGTACCAGGATGTGGCGAATTTCCTTGATCCAGTGCTTGGCTTCGTTGGACGGCAGGAAGCCATCCTGGGCGGCGCGGGTGACTTGGCCGTGCAGGGCTTCGAGGAGGAAACGCACGTCCTTGGCCTTGGCTTCGGTCTGGATCGGCGCCGGCGGATTGTTCACCGGGATCGATTCGCCCTGGGAGACCAGTGCATTCAGTTCGGCGATGCGGGCCTTGAGCGGTGCGCTGGTCTTGTCGAGGTTGAGCAGGCGCTGGTTGACGTTCAGTTCCAGGCGGGTCATCAACAGCTTGAGCGCCGGGTTCATCAACTGGCCAGGGAATGTCTCGGTGATTTCACCGCAACGACGCAGGCGATCATTGAGCTCGATCACAGTGCGCTGTTTTTCCAACTTGTTGTTTTCCACCACGTGGTTCATGTAGCCAATGGCGATCAGTATTGCGATCCCGGCTATTACCAGCAGGGTGATCATGAGTGGTGTCACCGGTGTGACCTCTTTATAGGGTTTGCAGTGGAGTGTAGTGACTGGGCTGGCCGGCGGATAGGACTGATCGACCAGTTGCCCAGGTAGATTCTTCTATATAGGTGAACGTTCCATGTATGGATGCACATTGCCATCATCGGCTGCAGCGAACTATAGCGTCTTGTGGGGTGCCAGAATATAGGCGTCAAAGCCCTGCTGTACAGAATGCGTGCCCGGTCTCGTAAAGAGGGGCGAAGTCATTGATTTTAATAAATTTATCCTTGGGGGTTGACGACCTCCCAATCCATCCATAGAATGCGCGCCACTTAAAGCGTAAAGCACACAGCGAAACGCGGCGAGTAGTGAATGTTGTACGTGTGTCCCCTTCGTCTAGTGGCCTAGGACACCGCCCTTTCACGGCGGTAACAGGGGTTCGAGTCCCCTAGGGGACGCCATATGCGGGAATAGCTCAGTTGGTAGAGCACGACCTTGCCAAGGTCGGGGTCGCGAGTTCGAGTCTCGTTTCCCGCTCCAAATTTAAGCAGTGTTGCCCTCGGGTGGCACTGAGTGAAACCAGGGCATGATCTTCGGATCCAACCTCTGGGCACTGGAATACACACCATGTGTTTCAGTAGCGTGTCCCCTTCGTCTAGTGGCCTAGGACACCGCCCTTTCACGGCGGTAACAGGGGTTCGAGTCCCCTAGGGGACGCCATTTGCGGGAATAGCTCAGTTGGTAGAGCACGACCTTGCCAAGGTCGGGGTCGCGAGTTCGAGTCTCGTTTCCCGCTCCAATTTAAGCAGTGTTGCCCTCGGGCGGCACTGAGTGAAACCAGGGCATGATCTTCGGATCCAACCTCTGGGCACTGGAATACACACCATGTGTTTCAGTAGCGTGTCCCCTTCGTCTAGTGGCCTAGGACACCGCCCTTTCACGGCGGTAACA
This sequence comes from Pseudomonas sp. GL_117, assembly GCF_057835125.1. Classification (NCBI taxonomy): domain Bacteria; kingdom Pseudomonadati; phylum Pseudomonadota; class Gammaproteobacteria; order Pseudomonadales; family Pseudomonadaceae; genus Pseudomonas; species Pseudomonas sp. GL_117. The sequence continues at coordinate 2,061,155 of NZ_CM174418.1, forward strand.
GGGGTTCGAGTCCCCTAGGGGACGCCATTTGCGGGAATAGCTCAGTTGGTAGAGCACGACCTTGCCAAGGTCGGGGTCGCGAGTTCGAGTCTCGTTTCCCGCTCCAATTATTGTTCTACAGGCTTCTATTGAAATCTGTAGAGACTGAAAAAAAAGAGGCTTCGGCCTCTTTTTTCGTTCGAGTAAGTTCCACTCGAAAGTACTATCAGCCACGTTTTTTTAGTACATTTTTTAGTACATTAATCCGGTGCTTAGTAGATCATTTTTTCGTGGGACACGCCTCTCTGGAAGCCGTACAAATCTCCTCTATTCAAACGAGACGGAGATTGTACGATGGCTCTCACCAATACGGCAGTCCGGCACGCCAAACCCCGTGCCAAGGACTACACCTTCCCTGACTACAACGGCCTCGCCCTTTTCGTTAATATGAAAGGCGCCAAGTGCTGGCACTTCCGCTTTTCCTGGGCGGATAAGCAACCCCGTATTTCTCTTGGTACCTATCCTGAAATTAGCTTACGAGATGCTCGTGCTCTACGTGATATTGCAAGGGCCCTGGTCGCCAAGGGCATCGATCCGCGTGTCCATCGGCAGTTGGAGCGTAACGCCAGGCGCCAGGCCACGGAAAACGCCTAAGAAGCGGTTGTTCAGCATTGAAAGTGGTACGCAAAATTGACCATCGTGTTCTGGTCGTGGGTCTCGATAGTCCGGCCGGGCCCAGAACCTCCCGCTTCAATTGGCCGCCGAGTCGGCTGACAGCGAGGGCGCTCAGATTGAGATGTAGAGGGGGCGCCAGAGCTTCGCTGTTCATGGCCAGTTAAGCCTTTGGGCTAGGTCGGTGATCAGTCGTTGGGCAGGTGCAGTTGCACTTCCATTGCGTCATGAAGGAGTCGGACGACCTCGATCACGTTGTCGTTTGCCACGCGATAGAACACGACATGCCGCGGGCTTTTGACCGTTCCATGGGGGTGTTTAGCTTGCTGGCGTGAGTAGATGAGGTGATAGCTGCGTAGGCCCGGTGCAAGCTCATCGCGGTCGTGGCTGCCAATGCGATAGGGCGTGTCGGCGATAGCTTGTAATGCGGAGAGGATCAGCGCCAGGTAGCGCTGGCGTGCTTGATCGCCGAACTGCGTCTGGGAGAGCCTGAGGATGTCGACAATGTCGGCGCGCGCCGCGTTGGAAATCCGATACGGCGGCATGCTCAGTGTTTCTCGCGCGCGGGGAGGGTTGCCTCCAGGCTCAAGCCCTCGAGGTAGTGCTCCAGATCCCCTTCGTTCAACTGAGTAAAGCGCCCGTGCTCAAGATCCATGATGCCGATCGAGGTCGCCTGACGCAGGGCCTCAATTTTGGCAGTGTCTTCGGCGACGCGCTGTTCCAATAGGCGCAAACCTTCTCGCATCACTTCGCTGGCATTCTGATAACGGCCGGACTGCACCAGGTCCTGGATAACCTGTTCCTGATGAGGGGTGAGGACAACGTTTCGCGTCGCCATAATTAGCTCCAGCTCTGGGCAAACAGGTTCTTTTGACCATTGGCATATTATGCCATTTTACCTGCGAGCACATAGTTTTGGATTTGTATCTGACGAATTGTGTCGTACGGGGTCATCCTTCGCGCCGAACAGCACGTGCTGGCTCCGGACTGCATGTGCATAGAGTCCAAAAAAGGATGTTGAAGGCGGGACGTCGGGGACAGCTTGATTAGTGTGGGCCTTGGGCCCTCAGCTTGGCCAAGCCCTGTTTGATGTGTCCGGCGTTCTCACCGTTCGAGTGAAGCGAACCTATATGCATCTTAGTAATTAGCCATTATGCACTGACAGCATCCGTGACAGCTCACATGAGATAGGCGCTGTTCTGATCAATTTTGTGCGTTTTTTAGTACGTGCTGGTATCGTGCTATCACGACAGTCTCGTCATGGAAAAGGATAAAGGGACAAGATGAGCGATTTCGAGCAGCAGCCGTTTGCAGACGCGGAGTTTGCTGAAAATCCCGAGCAACGGTGCCCTTGCATACTTCTGTTGGACACATCTGGATCTATGAATGGGGCGCCAATCCAGATGCTGAACGATGCTTTGCAGTCATTCAAAGATGACTTGTACGCTGATGCGATGGCGGCGAAACGTGTGGAGTTGGCAGTGGTGACCTTTGGTCCCGTCAACGTTCGTACCGAGTTCACGACAGTCGACGGATTTTTCCCCGAGGTGTTGGAAGCAAGTGGTGTAACGCCAATGGGGGAGGCTGTTGTGCGGGCACTGGATCTGTTGCGCGAACGCAAGGATCGTTACCGCTCCAATGGCGTCAAGTACTACCGCCCTTGGGTATTTCTTATTACCGATGGTGCTCCGACTGATGATTGGCAGGAGGCGCGTCGACGCGTCCATGAAGGGGAAGAGCGTAAAGAATTCATGTTCTACTCCGTTGGTGTTGACGGTGCGGATATGTCGTCTCTCTCGCAGTTGGGTACACGTCAGCCATTGAAGCTGAAGGGATTGGCGTTTCGCGAGCTCTTTGCTTGGCTTTCCAGCTCGCTAAGCGCTGTATCGCAGTCCAATCCAGGGGATGCCGTTCCACTTGCCAATCCGACTGGTCCAGAGGGTTGGGCCATTGCTGGATAATCCTCGCTGGCGTTGGGCGGCTGCGTCGTGTATCGGCACGTCCCATCAGCGCATTGGGACGCGAAAGCAGGATGCCTACAGCGTTACTCGGATCAACTCGCATACGTTCTGTGCGGTAGTCTCCGACGGAGCGGGCAGCGCAAGTTACGGCGGGCAAGGCGCGTCCTTGGTTTGCCGCAGCCTGATAGCTAACTTCCGATCATGGTTCGAACGTAATGACAGCTTGCCGGATAATGAGCTGATCCTGTGTTGGATTGATCTGGTGCGAGACCGTCTATCCGAGGCAGCCGCGCGGCGTGGTCTGACTCGGCGACAATTCGCTGCGACGCTGGTGATGCTGGTGGTTTTCAAAGGGCGTGTCTTGGCTTTGCAGATTGGCGACAGTGCGCTTGTCGCTCGTAAGGCTGGTGTATGGGAGGCCTTGTGCTGGCCAGAAAACGGAGAGTTTGCGTCGACGACCTATTTCGTTACGGATGACCCTGAGGTTCGGCTGCGTACCTTCAATTTGGATCTTGAGTATGACGCCTTCGCTTTATTTTCGGATGGATTGGAGTCAGTCGCTTTGGAGCAAGCAACACAGCAGCCCTTTGCTCGGTTCTTTGATCCGATGATTAATCCGGTCGACCAAGTAGCAGGGGAGGGACGCTTGGTTGAATTGTCAGGCGCACTTGCGCGATACCTGAACAGTCCTGCGCTCTGCGAGCGAACGGATGACGACAAGACTCTCATCCTCGTTTCATGTCGATGAACTCTCCACCGGTACGTATCGCCGGTAAGAATGAGCAACTCGATAAGCGCCTTGGCAAAGGAGGCGAGGGGGATGTGTACGCGCTGGTGGGACGTACCGATCGTGCAGTGAAAATCTACAAGGCTGAGCTTCGGCGCTCCCGCGAAAGTAAGGTTAGGGCGATGGTAGAAGGGCGGTTGGCGGACGCGACCACTCTTGTGGCTTTCCCATCTGAGGTGGTTACTGATTCCTCGGGCAACTTCGCTGGTTTTTCTATGCGACTGGTTGCGGGGTATAGGCCGCTCCATGAGCTGTACAGCCCGAAGTCACGCAAAATCCAATTTCCCAAAGCTGACTATCGGTTTCTAGTACGCGTGGCGCAAAACGTCGCGCGTGCCGTCGCAACGGTGCATCAAGCTGGCTGTATTATTGGGGATCTCAACCATTCCGGGGTTCTGGTAGCGCAGGACGCCACTGTCGCACTGATTGATGCCGATAGTTTTCAGTTTAGTTTGAATGGGCAGTCCTATCACTGTGTTGTTGGCATGGAGGACTTTACGCCCCCAGAGCTCCATGGTGTCAGCTTTAGTAGCGTCAAGCGTACTCAGGCGCATGACAACTTTGGACTCGCAGTTGCCATCTTCCAATTGCTAGTCATGGGCAAGCATCCCTATTCCGGCCGTTTTAGTGGTGCGGATCTTAGCCTGGGTCAATCGATTGCACAGCACCGCTTTGCCTTTTCAATTGTCCGACGCGACGAAACACGTACCACACCACCGCCCGGCTCGGTGCTTTTGGCGGATTTCCCGTCGTCGGTTGCCGCTGCATTTGAGTCGGCGTTCGGTCTTGCTGCTACTTCCCGTCCGGATCCGGCTGCGTGGGTGAGTTTGCTTCAAGGTCTCGAAGCTGGCTTGCGTCAATGTGTAAATGTCCCGACTCACTACTTTCCTAGTGCGGCAGGAAGTTGTCTTTGGTGTCGGCTAGCAAGTCAGTCTGGTTTCGAAATGTTCCCATTGGGGCTTGTCGTGGGGAATGTTCTTACGGCAGGGCCCTTCGATCTTGAAGCTGTATGGGCGGCTATCCGCGCGGTGCGGATTCCTCGGCCGGAAGAAGCTCTGCCTACCTGGAGCGGAAATGTAGGCCCGCCCAGTGCGGCAGTTACTCAGGCAAAGAGCAACGGTCCAGAGAAAGCTATCTACGGTGTCCTGGCACTATTGGCGGCAATCATCGGCTTTTTCAACGTGCCGCAGTTAGGACTCCTTTGGGGAGGCCTGGGCGTTTACGGTTTGGTAGCATTGCTCACTAAGGCCAAGGTAGATCCAGCGCCGTTTCGCAGGGCTTACGTGGATGCTGATAGTCGGGTGCGTTTGCTATCGATGGCACATTTGCAGCGCATTGGCCTGAAGGAGATTTTTGTTCTACGTGCCGACTTGGAAGACTGTGTGACCCGATATCGGCAGGTTGAGGGGGATCTCGCGCAGGTACTGATAAAACTGAAGTCGACACGAGAGGCGCGTCAGCGAATAGACTTCTTGGATCGGTTCCTGATAGGACGGGCAACAATACCGGGTATCGGGCCTGCGAAGACTGCTACGTTGACCTCCTTTGGTATTGAAACTGCTGCTGACATAACGGCATCCGCGGTTCGTGCGGTGCCGGGGTTTGGTGAGGCATTGACTGGAAAAATGCTCGCATGGCGCCAAAGTCACGAGGCTAAGTTCCGTTACAACCCCTCGCCAGATCCATCTGATATCCAAGCCGAGAACGCAGCGCGCTCTGCATCAGCGGCTAGACAGATTGATTTGCAGAAAAAACTTCGTTCGGGCCTGGCTGCTTTACAAACTGCGGCGCCACGATGCCTATCCGCTAATTCTGCGCCCGATCAATCTCTCTTGCAGGCACTTGCCGAGCGTGCAAAGGCCCAAGAGGATTGCGCGGTCTTGGGAATCAATGTGCCCACACCTGCAGTCGTCACCATCGAGGTTCCCAAAAGAGCTCCAGTTCAACCTGCTCGAAGCCCGGCGCCGCTGACCCCAACACACTCATCTGCAACTGGCCCTGCGCGTTCGCCAGCATCGAATGCCTGCCCCATATGTGGTGCATCTATGGTTCGTCGGACGGCTCGCAAGGGAAAGCGTGCTGGAAGCCAATTCTGGGGGTGTTCCAAATATCCCTCATGTAAAGGAACAAGAGGCTGAAGTGTAGTGGTCTTGTTCTGGGCCATGGGCAGCTCAGTTAGGAGGTGGGAGTTGGGGGGCTCAGGATTTATTCGCTTTCGCTTTTTGCCGTTCGGCAAACTTCGCGGCTTCACCAGATTCCATGAACTCGAACAAGAAATTCTTGGCGGCGAGTACGGTTGTGAAGGTCTTTCGGCCCTGAACATCATTAATGATCAGCTTGCATCCCTGTTGTTCTAAGACAACCGCCACGATGAGTCCACAATGTCTTATCTTGAGAAGGTCGTTCCCGGCTGTCCATTTGGCGGAGGATATGAATCGTCTATACCGCCCTAAACGTCGTCGGCCTTCTGCCGCCTCTCTCGTCCCTGTGAGATTGTCACAGCAATGAGTACCGACCCCCATTTGCTCCCAGTGCTCGTGCTGCACGTAGTGAACATAACGAATCGAGTTGTCACACAGTTCACAGTTGCCGCTCAGGTCGCCTAGATCTTCTTCGCCTACATACTCCCACCCAGCATCCGGTCGTATCTCACCATGCTCTCGAGCATGGCACCCTTGACATAAGGTCTCGCATTCGGAGGTTTCGTATTCCCAAGGCTTACGTCCACTGATGTAGCGTTTGTGGTGAACCTGCAGGACGACGCCATCGTCCCTTGATCGCCCGCATTCGACGCACTGGCTACCGTCCAATTCGATAACTTTTCTCCTGAACGCCGCCCATAATTTGTGCGCATAAAGATTTGCCATTACTAGCCTCCAGTCCTTGGCATGGCGCTGTTAGCGATCGAGGAAACGTCAGCTATTAGGGGGGGCTGAGCTCTGCCTCGGCTTGCAGTGTGTTCATGTTTGCAGATGACCTCTTGAAGCACCAGTTGCTCCTCCTGGGCCCGGCGTCGTAACGAAGTGATCTCTTTCTCGACCTTCAAGGCCAATGACTCTCTGACTTTGACATTATTCAAATCAATCACCGCTAGGCGCTGGCGAATGTCAGCATTGAAAGATCCTGCTTAGTGTCCGGACTCACTTTGCGCGAATTGCAGTGGCGTGAGCCCACCCAGCTCGGTTTTTGAGTGGTTCAGACAAGAGTCCGCTTTTTGTTTGTTGTCAAAGATTTTCTTCGTTCGACGCTGAAGAAGCCCGACATCAATCATGAATATAAAAAGTCGGGTCAATGCAGGCATAAGCCGCCTGGGCGGCTTATGTTTTGAACTGTCGAACTCTCTTCAACTACTCCAGTGTCTCCTCGCGGCGTCTTCTGCTGATTTCACTGCGAATTTTGATTTCTTCCTGGAACTGACGTTCCTGTTTGCGTTTCTCTTCGTCTTTGTCTTCCAGGGCGTTATGTAATGGCGGGCAATAGATCCATCGTTTTTCGTAGGTGTCATCGTGCAACGAATGGAATGCTATGACGGCGAAAACAGATAGGCTTAGCCAAATGTGTGTAGTCGTTGAAAAGTATGTAATGCTCATCTGGGCCAAGGTCTGCGCTTGAGGTGAGCTAGGTAGGCAGCAATTCAGTACGAGAAAGCACAGTGTACAAAATGCAAAAAAATCGACTCTTCGTTGGTTAATTTGCTCTTGCTTTCGAGTCGTGTCATAGGTGTTATAGAGCTGAATGAGGAAGTCGCTTTGTGTTTTGTGTGCTTCCTCTCGCAGTTCCCATGGACGAACACGATCACGTTCGCGTCTTTTTGGCCCTGTATAGTGTATAGGCTCATTATCCGGTTCGATTTTCTGCTTCAACCACAGACAGAAACTATAGACCGTAGCAATATAGAGTTGGATCGATGCTATGTATAAAAAAGGCAGAATCATTGAAGCCAAACCTGAGAAAGCCAGGAAGGTCAGAATCAAGGTGATGCCAACGGTTGAAGTGCTCAGGTTCGAAGTACCTAGTTCAAAGAGTCCGACGTGGTGAAAACGTACTAGCGAAGCATCGAAGAGCAAAACGAAACTGAATATGAGCAAAAAGAACTGAGGCTTGACCGCTTTTTCAACCAGGGAAAATAATTCTTCTTTCGAAAGCTCTACTGATCCAGACATGGGATGACCTATTCGTTTGTTTAAGATTCGATGCTTTTGAATTGTTTTAACGAGATTATTAGTTGATTTTTCCTTTCCTGGTTCTCGAATTATTTGGCGAGCAAATTTGATACCAGCAGATCATTTCTCCTAGGTTGAATGCTGTTTCCGCAAGCAGAGGGGCAACCTGCCATGCCCCTTTGGCTAGTGCCTTATAGGTGCTGCATCGTGGGTGTTAAGGACGCCGCGCTGGCTGATCACTCAACTGGAAAGTAATCTCATTCTCGCCCACGATGATCATGATGGCGGGTAGCCCCTCACTGGACATCAAGCCCGCCAGCGACGTGATTAGCGTTTGATCATCGACACTGGGGGTCGCAGGGTAACCATCAGGATGTGAATGCCATTCGCCCACGTAGTCGACGACTCGAGCCGTGCGTTCGTGTACGTCTGCTAATGCGGCTTCCTGACCGACCTTGCCTCGGATGAAGTGGTGGGGAGTTGCTTGGCTGTCAGCGGGGGGGAGCAACGTGTCGACCAACAGGATGGTTTTAGACTTCAGGTCTGTCACCCCAAGTAATACGCCACCCGTTTCGTTGGGAAGGGCTGCGCCACGAATCTGCTTGAGCTTGGTGATCAACGCATCGTCATAGGTAACCGTCCAACCATTCTGAGCGTGTGAGCTCACCGGATGGGGGGTGATTTCCATCGGGGTTACAGCTTCCGTCTCTTCGTCCACTGTCCACACGCAGATTCGTGCGCCATCGCCCAGAACACTTTTGCGCAGTTGCTTCGAAAGGATTGCTGCATGCAAGTGAATGCGCTCAAGCGGAATCCGAAACGAAATGTCACGGCAGCCACCACCTACCCATAAATCCCCCAAGTGACCTTGAAGGTGCGGTTTTCCCCAGGGGCTGTTGAGGATCGCTCGGTAATATTGTGCCTCCAATGCGGCGGAGCGCAGGGTACGACTCGCGTCCTCCAACAGCATCACGCTGGCAAGGCCTGAAGGGGTGAGGAACACGCTGGCGGTGCGGGGGGCATTTTTACGCTCAGCCAAATCGCGAGGCGCGTCGAAAGTCGTCGTCGCATCGATCACTAAACTCGCTGAACCCAACGCGCTGATCACCTCTTCACTTTGGCTTGTCAGGCTACCCGCAATCGCTTTAGGTGCAGGTTCGTCGGGAAACACCATTTGGGCATGGTGCCGGACTACATCGACTTTCGCGTAGCCCACTTCACTGTCCAATCCGACATGTCGTGCCAGGTTGTGGGGAAGCAACTGATCCGGATCGATGTACGTCCAGCGGCCCCAGCCTTCACGCAGCCAGATGTCTGCAAGTGTTCCGCCCAAAGAGCCTACGCCGGCGAGCACCCCATCGAAGTCAGCATTGTCAGGGTTGATCGCGGACATTTGGCGTCCGCCTTCGGCTCCGATCCCCCAGCGGATTTGCACTGAAAGGATTTCCAGATCTCGCCATGCGCTATCTTCATCGCTCTGTGCGGCATCGCCAATCAAAGTCGTGCGATGCCAGCGACGCTTTTCACTGTCGAAGTGCAACATACCGAATGCGTTACCGAGTGCTTGCAGCGAACTCTGGAGCGCATAGCCCAGCACGTCGTACCGTTCAATGCCATCCTTACCCGTGCGCGGCACCCAGACCAGGATAAGTATCGCCTTGATATCGCCAGCCTGTTCAGGGACTAATCCCTGATCGGTCACCGCATCAAACACGCTGCTCAACAATGGCTCCTTTAGCCCACTTCCACGGGAGACCAAGCGGTCATGGAGTTGACCAAGTGTCTGGGGGGCGGCTTCCACCTGTGATGAACCGACACCGTCGACAGACAGCTTCAGTGACTGCAGGCCCACACCTCGAGGATTGTTTGAGTCATCGAACCTTCCCCGCAAGGTAACCTGACGTCCCGGTGCTCCCGTGATTTCCTGGATAATCAGGTTTTTGCCGCTGTCCTCAGACTGCTTCAAATAATTTGAAGGCAGGATCAACTGGTAGCGACTGCTGTAAAACAGTTGCTCCAGTGGTTGATCGTCCCGATGCAGCCGTAGCTGAGACGTCTCGCGTAACCACCAGAACATCCGTTCCAAAAAGCGTTCTGGCGTCCAGCTGCGTTCAACAGCGCTCCACACGATATTGTAGAGGCAGAGGGCGCGTGGTGTGTTCAGGTGTGTGCCGTGTTGATGGGAGTGTCCCGGGAAATCCTTGCGCAGAGTACGCACGACCACCGGGACATCGGTCTGCGGATTCACTGTAATCGCCAGGGTTTCTCGCCTGCGGATGCGACCCGGGTTGCCTGACTCAATGGTGCCATCACCCGCCTCAATGACGATGGCCTGCTCCGGCCCCAAACCTTCATCGACGGTTCGGATGTCCAGCACCTCGATGCACGGATGATCCTGACAGGCCTGAATCAGGCCAAGCGTCATTGGATGTAGCGAATCCTTTTGTCCTTCACCAATCGGTGTTCCCCATTCGTAGATCTCATTCATGTGCGGCCCGCCCTTGGCGCAGCGGAAGCCACGGCACTAGCTCCTACCCCTGCAGCGACACCGGCGACAATTTTGGACACTCCAGTGGAGGTGATTTCGAACTCGATCGTTTCCGGGCGCTTACCGTCCCCCGTGCAATGGAAGATGCCATCCACTGGCCTCAAGATAGACAGGTATTCGCGCTTGGCCCGGATGCACGGCGGGTTGTCATCGTTGTCCAGTATCTTCTTGCTGCTCGCAACAATAGTTGCACCTTCTCGAGCCTGCCCGAGTGCGTTACGGGCTTCCAGGCAGAGCTCGGAGTCATTGCCGTAGGTTGACCAGCTGTCGACAGAAAGGGAGTGCCATGAGCAGTGGTGGGGCGCTTGAAGCAAATCGTATTCAAGCACTTCTGGAGTGTCTTCGTACTTTTCCCACAGGCGTTTCCAGATGGCCACTTCTGCGTCCCCTCCGGTCAAGAACCTGACGCGCTTGGACGAATAGATTGAAGCCTGCAGTTCAATGTTCAAAATGACGCTGGAGTGGTTTTTGGACAGCATTTCTTCAGTGTCATCGTCCTGCAGAGGAGCGGGCGCAAGCAGGTGAGCCGAGAACAGGAACGAGGGCTCGCCATTGATCTGGGTAAATTTCTCACCAGTCTTGATCACGATGGGCAGCAAATCGTCGGTTTTGCCTTTCTCATCCTCACCCATGATTTTGATGCGGTTGCCTTCCACTGCAGACCGCAATGTGCGCCAAAGCCCAATCCTGCGATGGACTTCCTTATTGAAGGCGACGGCATCCAGGCAGAGCGTGTGGTGTTTCGAGCGGCGTCTAAACACCATCGGAGATGACCACATTTCGCGAATGACAATGCGCTTTTCATGCCACTGTAGATTGTCATCGGGGTAGTCATCGAGTGATCCCAACCAAAAGTGTTTCGCCAAGCCACTGATATGATCCTTGTCCGGGTGGCTCAGCAACAACGCGTCAACGTAAGGCCGTTTTTTTTGATCAAACCGAAGGCGCTTTCGCAGCTCCGTTGCAACGTCTGGAGTCGAGTCCGCTGGGTCATCGGCCGCGACACGAATGTTCATGTCGATCAGCAGCGTGGTGGCTGCCGTGTCGGCTAGCTGCACCAGCGTCATGTCGCCGTTGTCCACCGGGAAAAACGTAATTTTCGCTGACATTCAGTTCCCCAAAGCGTTGCTAGAAATTTGATCGCACGACAGAAGATACGCATAGAAATTATGCTCGTCTAGTTTTTATACGAATATTTTTTATACTCGATTTAGGGTCGGCGACCTAAGGGCTTGGGTTACGACCCATTGACTGGATGAAAGGAGACCCGGCCTCAAGGGAATAGCGAGATAGTCGCCCTGAGGGAGTGCGGGGCGAGACCAAGGGGAAGTAAGGGAAATCTTGCGCCAAGCGGCTTGTGAACTCAGGAATATCGGCTGGACGAGCAGCCATTAAACGCGTATATATTCAATACGAATAGTTTTTATATCCGTTTATTTTTTGGATCAGTCAATGCAACCGTCGTCTGTAAATACATCACCTCCCACGGAAACCAAAAGTCGAAGCTGGGGCGCGGATCGTCGTCTTCAGTTCATCGATTTTCGACTGCGCTGGGAAGGGCGTATCAATAGAGCTGACTTGACGGAATACTTTGGTGTGTCGGTGCCTCAGGCTTCGCTCGACATTGCCAAATACACTGAGTTGGCGCCGAACAATCTTGAATATGACCGCAGCTCCAAAACCTATGTGGCTCCACAAGACTTCCAGGCAGTGTTCCCACAATCATCCGCTCACCAGTATCTGACGGAATTGCTCGCTACCAGAACCGGGATCATTGATGCTTCGAGCAGTTTTTTAGGGGCAGTACCTGAAGCTGATTTTGTGCCCAGACCTGGTCGAACTCTGGATGAAACGATCGTTGCCGCCGTCATCAAGGCCATCCGCGAAAAGTTGTCGATTCATGTCAGTTACCAGTCGATGACTTCTTTGGAGGTGTCCAAGCGTTTGTTGTCGCCCCATTCGCTGGGACATGACGGTTCCCGTTGGCATGTGCGAGCGTATTGTCACAACCGCAAACGGTTTAGCGATTTTGTACTGATCAGGATCTTGAGCCTTGATGGGATTGAAGAATGTTCTGTCGACCCGGCCCAGGATACCCAGTGGCATACCTATGTAACCTTGATCCTTGCCGCAAACCCTGAGTTGGAGACGCCCAAGAAGAGGGTGGTTGAGCGAGATTACGGCATGCGCGACGGAGAGGCCGAGTTGCCGTGCCGCCAGGCGTTTCTTCTCTACACGCTCAAAAGTCTTGGATTGCTGGACGAATGCCTCGACCCGAAGGTGCAGCACATCTATCTAAAAAATCGCACAGAAATTCAACCCTTCATCGATGAACTAAACCCATAGGCTTTTATGATCGCGATATTTGAATTGGTCAAAGACCCGTATGAGCGAAAAGCTCGGGTCATTCCGGGATTGCTGGTTTCGTTACCGTTACTCGTCCCCTTGTTGTGTGTTTACGGCGCAAAACACCCGGTACTGACCAGTGTCATTGGCTTACTTGGTGGATGTGGTGCCATTTACGCGCTCGCCAGCGTGGCCCGCGGGCGTGGGAAAAAGCTTGAAGAAAAGCTGGTCGCGCTATGGGGTGGAATGCCGACCACCTTGGCGCTACGCCACAGTGACAAATTTTTAGATCGCATCAGCAAACAGAGGTATCACGCCGCGATCACTTCAAAGCTAGGCATTGATATGCCAACCGCGCAGGAGGAGGCGAGCGATCCGGCCAGTGCAGACGACATCTATATCGGTGCAACAAAACGACTCAGGGAACTCACTCGCACCAACAAGCAATTGCTGCTCAAGGAGAACATCGCTTACGGCTTTCACCGCAACATGGTAGCCATGAAAGCCGTCGGCATTTTTTCCTGCCTTTGCGGACTGGTTTATGGCTGTTTGATTGCCGGCGTTCTTCGTGTAAAACCTCCACAAATCGAGTTGATCCACTTTGCTGACCCGGGTCTTGCCGCTGGGCTTACCATTCTCATTTCAGGTGCCTTATTGCTGGCATGGCTCTTTTATTTCGACAAGGATGCGGTCAAGCGAATGGGTTTTGTGTACGCGGAGCGTTTGTTTGAATGCCTTGTGACTATGCCGGCGCCAAGAGGGCACAAGGCCAAAGTCGCCGCGGGAGAGTAGGGCAGGCCAGTGTTGCGAGCGGCTCTAACTAAGTTCAGCCGTACCGTCTCGGTTGATGATGCTATCGCGGCAGCCAGCAGGCTCGACTGGGTTGCAGTTGCTATTAACAGGCGTACGTATTGGTGAGCTTCGCTTTGCGACACCAAGTCAATTTGATCTGGAGCGAGGGCTCTGGATTTCTCCATCCGAGGTTTTGAAATAGTCACAGCTGATGATGTGCAAGCAAAGCAAGCGGCCGCAAGACGTTCCTCCTTACTCTGTGCCAGCCTTAGCCCTGGCTCGAAATCGAGCGTCATCTGCTTGGCGCGATGCGCTCTGGTCACGGCTATCTATTTGCGAGCCGTGGCGGTCCGATTAAACCATCGGTGAGAACACTCTGGGTCTAGCTTACCGGCCATGGTAGCCGAGCCACGATCACAATAGCCTGGGTATCCCAAAGCCTGTGGATCGTCGTTGGGGGGGGCGGCGGACGATGACGCATGCGGCTCTGATAGACGTCTGTTGTGCCTGCGAAAACCAATGCCTGATGCCATCGAGGTCTCTCATAGTGCTACCGCGCCTGGAGTTGTAGGCTGGTAAAAGACCTCATCGTGCACCTTTACGTCCAAACATAGGATTACTCTCGGTCCATAGACCATCCTCCACCGCTTGAATGACCTCAGCAGGGACGTCTGCTGAAAATCGCCAGACCTGAATTTGCAGTTCACCCTCAATATCGGGTAGCCAGCGGTTGATGTGCATAGCGTATGTGTCTTTGTGACCCATCCCCAAGTGTTGTTTGAATCTGCTCATCAAGGAACTGGAGCTTCCAACATAAAATATGTTTGACTCCTTATGAATACGTGCATAGGCGCGCCCCTCATGCTTCGTTGATTTTGCGTGGCTGAACGCGTCATAAAATTGCTTGCTGGAGGTGCTGTCTTCTGTCGATATCCGATAAATGTAAGAAGTGCGGGTTGGAGAGCTTTTTACCCAAGCTTGCAATTCCTTCATATGTTCCTCGAGGCAATTTTTGTGAATCGCCGAAAAAGGAATGCTTGCTTTCATTTCAGATTCAAAGGTGAGCTTCTCTATTTGCTTGGCAAGCCTATTGAAATGGCTTGCGATGCCGCTCAGTAACGACTGATCGATCATTTTTCCTTAGGTCCTGTTTTTTCTGGGGCTTGTTATACCGCTATCGTAAGTGCAGCTGTCTGCTGCAGTTGGCGAGCGATTGCATTCATTTTCGTCAGGCAATGCAGCCAATGCTTCGGAGCCACATGGGGGCATTGGCGCAGCTTGCGGAACTCACTTTTACGGAAGTCGTGTGGCGGAAGACGGACGGTGTCGGCTGGAGGCACTACAGCGGCCGTCTTCACGCCAGTCGAAGGGCGACTTTTCGTTGAAGCGTTACAGGATTGAATCCACGAGAGCCTTTGTGGGCTGTACCTCAACGACACGGCCAGTACTCATGAATACGATCATTCCGCGCATGGCGTGGGTAATATCAAGGTAGGTCTGTACCTGTTCCTGATAGTGCTTGAGCGCGCCAGGTGCAGGGTCTACATCACTTTTCCAGTCCACTACGACGTCCGGTAATCCAGACTCCGTAAATGTCAGCGCGTCAGCGATACCGACGGTAGCAGTTTCCTGCCCGTCTTCGGCCTTCGCTGAATAGATCACGAATTCTGGAAGTAGAAATTTCCGCAGAGCGGCGACCTCGGGTAGCTCCAGCGTCCTGGTTACACAACTAGCCAGCTCCTCAGCGGCAAGACCTGTGGCTGGGTCGGCGACAGGCGTCTGTCCAAGTGCCAGGATCAGTTCACGAGCGCGATCAATGAGCGACACCAGCTGCGCATCGGTTTCGCCAGTCAGCACTTCCTCCATAAGCTTGTGCAGAATAAGCCCACGTTCGCGGCCGCCTTGCACCTGTGGCGACGTTTCCAAATCGTGCGTTTGATCATCGAAGGTGCCTGTCCAAATTTCAATCGTTTCCTCTTCAAGTACAGCTCCACCGGTTCCTTCATTGCGACTCGGTGCAAGCCAACACAGCTGCGGCTGGCTCGCAGCAATGGCTTCAGCTTCCCTAGCAAACCTTTCGCGGGTCTGGTAGTTGCTGTCTAGCCCATTCGTAACAACGGCATGCGCTGGCCAATCCGCGAGGTGAGGTTCCGGAAGGTTCGCTAGGTCCAGGTCGAGCAGACTGGCCCATGCAGATTTCGAAGGAACTGTGTCGTGACGCGTAAGTACCAGCAATTCTCGAGCACGCGTCGCCGCTACGTACCACAGTCGGATACGCTCGCGTTCAAGTTCCTCTTTCTCTTTATCCATAGCCGCTTCATAACCCGCCGGTGCAATTGTCAGCACCTTGCAATAGAGGGTGTCGCTATGTCGATCGACTATGGCACCGCTTGCCGACATGATCTGGGTCATTGTGTTGATAGGAATTACAATGGGCCACTCCAAGCCTTTTGCGGCGTGCATCGTCACCAGCGCAACTGCTTCTTCCTGGGCATCTGGGCGGCCTTCCACGGCCCGGGTCTCGTCTTCCCAGGCTGCGGTCATCGCTTCAGAGAAGGCGCGTAAGCCGGCGCCTGCATAGGTAGTCGAAAAGCTCAAATAAAGGTCAATATTGGCTAGGGCTCGTTCGGCTTGGGCCCCATGGCGCTGCAATAGCAACGGGCGCACCTGCAGCATATCCACGGCCTGGGATAACAGTGCATGCGGTGTGGTTGAGTTCGCCCGCCGATTGAGTGATTGCAGCTTTTCGATAATCTCACGGGCCAGTGGATGAGTGACGTCTGCGCTCCCAGTGCTCAGATCCAGGGAGGGAAGTCGCTCCGGTGTATCTGCATTTCGTGGCAGCGCCCACACCACATCCAGAAGTTCTTCCTCGCTCAACCCGACCAGCGGGCCACGCAGCAGCGAGCCTAGTGCTAGCGTATCGCGCCGGTCGGCCAGCACTCGGGTTAGCGCGATCAAATCTTGAATTTCTTGACGCCGATAGAGTCCTTTGCCGGCCTGCGTAGCCACCGGTATCCCGCGCTGCTCTAGCGCTTGTTCGTAACGCCACAGATCAGTCCCGGTGGGCGCGAGGAGAGCGATGTCTCCAGGCTGGCAGGGTCGGGTGGCGGTCCCATGGCGGTCTGCGACTGGTTGGCTGCCGATCAGGCGCGCACAGAGATCGGCGACGGCTTCGGCTTCTGCATCGCGTTGTTGTTCGGAGCTGGACTTGCCGTCGGCACCTGCAGCAGCAATATTCAGTGCAGCAACGCAGGGCGTTTCACGCTCGCCATGAAAGGCCTCAAGCGCGGTGAAGCCGGGTTGCCCGGGTGACGATAAGATGCCCTGGAAGCGCTCATTGACGTAAGTGAGGATCGACGAGCATGAGCGGAAGTTGGTGCTGATAGTGAGTAGGCTGTCTGGGGCCTGCTCCTTGAATGCCTCGCGAGCCTGCACATAGGCGCTGACATCGGCGCCGCGGAATCGATAAATGGCCTGCTTGGGGTCCCCCACCAGAAAGAGCGCGCCAGGGCGGATCTGGAACGTTGTCCAGTCGTCAGGCGTACTGCTCGGCGTTCCACAAAGCCGCCAGAAGATCTCTGCCTGAAGCTGATCGGTGTCCTGGAATTCGTCGACCAGTACATGTACAAAGCGTTGCCCTAATGCACTGCACACCTCGGGATGATCGCGCAACAAATCGCGCGCTGTATAGATCAGATCGTCGTAATCAAGCCTCGCAGTGGAACGTTTGCACTCACCGTATTTATCTACGGCCTGTTGAGTTTCTTCGATCACGGCTGCCAAGGCTTGAGCAGCAGCCGATTGCTGTACCTCAGTCCATGCTTGGCGGCACGCCTCATAGTGAGCTTGTGCCTGATCGTTGAGCTGAGCACCCTCTGCCTTCGACAAGCCTGCCAGCTTGGCAGCTGTCTCCCATTTTCCTTTGAATTTATAGGCTTTGAAATCGCCCGCTTGGGTACAAAGTTCCTGGTGGGGTCGTAGCGCCAAAGCCCGAACCGTCCCCGTAGACGTCTCCAGTGATGCGCCTGCGCTGAGTTCGGCTGCAAGCTCAGCCAATTGTGAGGCTTTAATCACAGTTTCAGGTTCATGCGCACTCGTGCTGCTGGTGAAGGCTACAAAGTTGGCGGCTGCGCGTTGGAGTGCTATTTGAGCGAGCTGGATAGGGGCCGCAGCGGGAGCCGAAACCCCACGGTGCTGGCGCAGTTTGTCGACGACAAGGTGGATGAGTGTCAGGGTCTCATCAGGGCTATGCATCACCATCTCGGCGATAACGCTGCTTCTGTTGGTATTCAGCGTCTCTCGCAGCCAGTCATCTACGATCCCATTGAATGTACGTTCAGCCGCTTGGGCGTCCATGACAACAGCGCCCGGATCGAGGTTAGCTTCAACCGGGTAGGGTTTGATCAAGCGCTGGCAGAAGCCATGAATTGTTGAGCATGTGATTTCATCAATTGCGGCGCGGGCGGTGTGAAGGTTTTCGAGCTGCGCCTCGGACAACCCATTGGGGAGCGCAACGCGAAGTTCGGCTGAGATGACACTGGAGCAAAGATCGGAAACGAAGTTACGTACGCGCACCAACAGCTCGCTGGCGGCGAGCTCGGTGAAGGTCACCGCAGCAATATTGCTCGGACGAATGCCATCGGCCAGCATCAGCGCGATGCGCCCGGCCATAACAGCAGTCTTGCCGGAGCCTGCTCCGGCCTCCACTAGAAACGAGCGATCGTGCCGGCTTATCGCCTGCCAGCGCGCATTGTCATCCTTGAGAACCCTGGTTAGCGCGCTCATCATTTTTCCTCCCAGATATTGGCGGCTTCGCCCAATGCTTCCGTTGCGGCCGGTAGTTTGCGTTTGCAGTAAGTGGCGCTTGCATTGGCGGGCAATGCGAACGCGAGCTCGTCATAGTTGATGCCCGCGTCAGTGCCCGGTACCGCCACGCCACTCACCAGGCTTGTCCTTGCCGCCTGGAGATAGTCGGTGAGTCTGTTCATTACGTCTTGGGAGTCAGCGAGGTGAAGACTGGTCTTATCACGCGGATAAAGCAGTGAAGCGCTCACCGCAACCTGATCCCCTAACAATGCCTTTACCGCAAAGGAGTAAAGGCAGCGCTGCAGTTCGCGCCCGCCATCCAGCTCTATTTCATCCTTTGGCTTGCGGCCGGTCTTGTAGTCGCGAACAAATGCTTTAGCTCCATCAGCGGATAGGTCCAGTCGATCGATGTAGCCGGTGATATTGAACCCCGTACCAGGAATTGGCACTGATTCTGCGGTGTTCCAGGGCGCTGTTACTGAAGGCTCAGAGCTTGAGCCGCCGAAGGGCACTTCGGCATAGGCACGAGAATCCGACGGCAGTCCTTCGCGTTCACTCAGTGCCCAATTTGCCATCGTGCGAGCAGCTTCCAGCGTACGTTCCCAGATAATTAGGGGAGGCACTGGGTGTTCGGTTTCCCATTGAGCGGCAACATCAGCCACCGCGGTGGCAACTGCGGTTTCGATCAAGGTCTCAGGGGCATTCGCCAGGCCGTCTGATTTTTCGATGATGAGCAAGGCCTTCTCGAGAATTTCGTGGACCAGGTTGCCGTTCTGTGCGCCATCGAGCACCAAAGGCTCGCTAGCGCTTTGTGGGGCGCGCCAGCCCAATCCATAGGCCCATACGAAACCAATCGGATTGCGAAGCAAATGGCGAAGTGAACTGGCTGATTGGGTACGATCGAGGATCGCATCGATCAAGGGGTGCTTGGCCCGAACAAGGCCGTCATGGGCGGTTATGGCCGTGCTTCTCCAATTGTTCCAGCAACGCTGCGCGCTCAACGCTTGTGGTTGTGCCTGTAGCTCGTTCGGGCGCGCCATGAGCCGGTCGGTCTCGCTGTAAGCATGCTCAGGTACGGCGTGGCGGCGCAAATAGGCGTCTTCGGGCTGCGAGCCGAGCAGCGGACTTCGACCTAGCAAACGTCCGTCCTTGTCTCTGCGTGCGCGGGACAGCACGACTTCTCCGTCGGTGCTGGCCAGGATGATCTCGAAGTCTCGACGATCAGCGAGATTGAGCGACAGTGGATCGAGCAGCGATGTGGGAATGACATGGGTCGGGATCAGCCGATCCTCGTCCACAGCACGCGGCCACTGGGACGCGTTCAGACCTATCAAACGTACGTAACGTCGTGGCGACGCAGCTAGGGTGCTGGCAGGCATCCAGGCGATCGATATGCAGGCATCTAGCCCATCATCCTGCTTCAAGGTTTCCAGGGTTTGGTCGATGGACACCGCCGGCCCGGCCTGAAGCGCCTTGTTCCATATGGTCAACGCGCGTCCTTTGAGAAACATTTTCCCGAGCTGCGTGGCCGCTTCGGGGCCTTGGCTCAGCAGTTCAATACTGGTACGCAATGTAGGTGTATGGTCCTGACCATCCACCCAGGAGATGGCCTCCAGGCGCGAAAAAAGTTGCTCCCACGACTTCACTTTCAGAAGTGGCGCGTCGTTTGGCAGGATGCGTTGCCAGCCTTTGGGTAGCGATTCCCAGGCTGCCGAATCACGGCAAAGAGATGCCAGGCGGCGGACACGCGACTGCGACAGGCCGTAGACCACGATATCGGCTAATGCAGCCGCTGCTTGGCCTTCACGAGTACTGACGGTCTTGATTCCGTGAACGAAATGCAGATCGAGGTTGGCATCAGCGCGCAAAGCCAGGAAGTGTTCATCGTATTCGGTGGTGGACGAGGCGGCGATCGCGATCTCGGAGGGAGGCACACCAGATACGAGCAGTTTTCGCACCCACCGCATCGCCTCAATGGACTCGTGGTAGGTCGTTGCCGCGCTAACTGCGCAGATTGCAGGTGTTTGCGCGGGTGCCTGTCGAACGCTGACTGCACTGCCATCCAACCAATCGGGCACTGGTCTCGGACCGAAGTTCCACTGTACCGAAACGTTTTGGGCCAGTGCTATGAGTAGCGGCCGCCAGCAGGGAGGTAGGTCGCTCAAGCCTTCAATAAGCACCTCGCCGAGGACTACTGCGGCATGAGCAATACGATTCTGGGCGGCGGCAGCGATATCGAGCGGGCGCAGCGCCGCCGCAGGTAGTTGATCGAGTACTGCTGCTTCCAGGCGAGCGATGGCATCCAACCGGGGATGTTCGGCCGCGCGCGTGTCAAACTCGATCCCTGCATACCAAGCTTTACGCAATGTTTCCGTCGCTGCGTTAGTCATCCCGGGAAGCGTTTTGATGCTGTCCAGCTCACCCAAGCCTACACAGGGTAGGGCCATTTGAATGGCCGCGCGCAGGCTTTCGTCGTCTATCGGGCAAGTGAATCCACCTGCCAGTCGAACCGCCAACTGCTCAAAAGTCATCACTTGGACGCCATGGCGGCCTTCTCGGGCCAAGGCCAGACGTTGATGGCGCATGGCTAGGCGGCCCTGCACTACAACGGTCGAACGTTTCGCAAAAGACATCGCTGCTCCTTCAGAGTGATACGTAACGATCAAGCGCTTGTATTGTGCTGGCCCACCAATCCAATAGGCCTCAACTAGCTTAAATTCAGCTCGCGGACTGTCTCTGGGCAAAAAATACTGCGGTAGAAATATCGAGCGAGATTGAAGCGAAAGACTTCACGAGCAACGGCTCTGGCAACGCCCAATCCCATTTTTCGCGCAGCATGTTCTCCACATCAGCGAGAGTCGAATCGAGATCGCTTAGGTCCAAACTACCCACGGCCTTGAGTCCGGCTTTTGCCTGATCGATGTTCGCGTCGATCTCTATAGCAAGGCCCGAGTTATCACAAGAAAGGCCCACATGATTGAGCAGCAGGCGTAGCGCGTCATTGGCGTAATCACCTAGCCAACTGATCAAATAACATTTTCCGCTCGATTCGATGAGGTAACGCTTGCCAAGACCCAATGAGACAAATGTCTTTCGAGCTTCATCGAGTAACGCTTGAGCGCCGCGATCGATAAACGGGCAAGCGGCCGTGTCTGCCAGGACTGCGCGCATCTCTTCGCGCACAGTGTCATGCACCATAGCGCCCAAACCATCGAACTGAGGAGGGGCACCACCGCGTGCGGCTGAAACAATAATGACCTTGGCCTGGAGATCAACATCACGCACCTGCCATCTCCGGCCTCCAAAGATGATGCGTTGATCCTTGGTCAACGGGCGGCTTACGGGGACTGATCCGAGTGCTTTTCCATCACACACCAAGCGGAATTCTTCATCGCTGGTGAATGCGCTGTAGAACTCATAGTGGTTGATTAGTCGCTCTCCAACCGTCCCTGGAAGCAATAACCCAGAACTGTCTTGAACAATGAGTTCATGCTCACCCAGGGATTTGAGCAGCCTCATGAAGTCTGACTTCTCGACATTCGGAAACGCCCCCTCTGCAATCAAGACTTTCCAGAGGTCTGCTGCAGATGCGCCGCCACACTGGGCAATGATGGAAAGGGATTGCTGAACAAGGGTGGATGCGTGGATGCCCTGAGCCCTGGGAGGTTCAAACCATCCCCTGACCAGCAGTCTGACCATGGCAATGGTCTGGACCAGCCCTTGGCGCAACTGATCCGATAGGCTAGCCCCATCTGTGAGTGGTGACTCTTTGCAGTAAACGCGGAGTGTCGCTTTTTCTCCCGGGCGTCTGCCCGAACGCCCTAAACGCTGTCGCAGACTCGCCACCGATGGTGGGGCACCAATCTGCACCACTGTTTTGATGCTGCCGATGTCTATTCCGAGTTCAAGCGTCGTGGTGCAAATCGCTGATGCCGCCTGGTTGCCCGCCTTGAGCGCACGCTCAGCTTGCTCCCGCAGATCCTTTGAAAGGCTGCCGTGATGAGGCCAGAATTCGTTGGGCACGCTATCTTTCTCGCAACGGCGACGCAGTTGGTCCGCGTACCATTCAACCTGAGACCGACTGTTCGGGAAAATCAGGTTATTACTGCCGCGTAACATCTTGTATAGATGATCAGCAATCGCGAAGTCAGGGCTTGCCTCGTTTTCCGTCTCGTCTTCATTTCCCTCCTGATCAGAGAGCTCAACGGGCTTCTTTTTGAGCTCGCTCATTGGCGGCTGGATGTAACCGCGAACTTGCACCTGAAGTGTTTGGTTGGAGTTTTTTGATTCAATGACGGTAACCCCATCGGCATTTCCCGGACGCAAAAACTCCGACGCCATCTTCATATCGCCGAGTGTCGCTGACAGCCCTACCCTAGGGAGACGGTGTCCGGTGACAAGTTCTACCCGATGCATCAGTGACTGAAGTTGTTTGCCTCGTTCGCTACCGATGAACGCGTGCAGTTCGTCCACGACGATATAGCGCAGGTGCTGGAATACCCCGCCGAGACTTGAACCGCGGTTGACGAACAGTGCTTCAAGGGATTCAGGGGTGATCAGCAGCACCCCCTCAGATGACTTTAGGAATCGGTGTTTTTTGCTTGATGAAATATCCCCGTGCCAAGCTACTACGGGAATCTCAAGCTGCTCACAGAGGCGGCTTAACCTGTCCCATTGATCGTTGATTAAGGCCTTGAGAGGGCTGATATACAACACAGCGCCAGGCGGGTCATCGTCGTTAAGCAAATTCGTCAGTATGGGAAGAAAGGCGGCCTCGGTTTTCCCCGCCGCTGTTGCTGCGGCGATGATGACATCCTGATCGGCATCCACCAGAACAGGCACAGCCCATTCCTGGGCGTCGCGCAAGGAAGTCCAGCCTTCAGCCCAAATCCATCGCTGGATTCGGGATTCTAGCTGGTCGAAACCCGATGAGTCAGAGCGTGAAGGTGGCAAGTTCATCGTCCGCGTCGACTTTCGTGTCGTCTTCGCCGCCCAAGTCCTGGGCGACCTCGACGCCTCCAAGCAGCGTCCGCCAATCGGCACCTGGGTTTTGCTCCAGAATGGCCAGCAGGTTGATGAATGCTGTGATCGTGGTGCGCGGTGTACGGAAGTAGGCTTCACCCAAGCGTTGGTTGCAGTGCGCCATGAACAGCGGGAGGGCCTCGTCAGGCAGTAAATATTTTTCAGCATCGCCGCCAGCGTATACGTGACGAAGCTTCTGAAGCAGTACGTAGAAGTCTTCCGGCGTAAGACTGGTGAGACGGATGACAGGCCCCGAAAGATCCACTAGCCCGGTTTTGGCAAACGAGTTCTCGGCCAGTCGGGATTGCAGGGCAGGGTAGCTGAATAGACCTCGGCGAGTGTCCATCAAAAACTCAGGCGTGCCACCCAATACGAAACCAAGTCCATCAGACGACCCCTGCAACGAGTCATTGAGGATGCGCAGAATCTGCTCGTAGTTGGCGTTACGAGCCTGTGTGTTTGCTAGCTTGTAGAGGTTAACCAGCTCGTCGAGACAGACCATCAGCCCACCAAACCCTGCGAGCCTGACGAACCTCGAAAGCAGCTTGAGCTGATCGTAGACGGAGGCATCATCGATGATGGTCCGTACACCCAAGGCCGCTCGGGCATCCGTCTTGGTGGTGAACTCGCCACGCAACCAACGGATCGCGTCGGCCTTGAGTTGCTCATTGCCTTCCTCGAAACCGCGGCAATACGCAGCAATCACTTCGGCGAAATCATATCCATTGACCATCTCGGTCAGCTCGCTCAGATGTGCACGGATGACAGTCTCGCTGTCAATACCTGCTGCCTTTGCTTCGGTTTTGGCTTGGGAGATGAATTTCTCAACGATGCCTTGCATGGCCCCGCCGTCGGGCTTCGTGCGCGTCGACATGTTCTTGGCCAGCTCGGAGTAAAGCGAGCGTGCCTGCCCCCCGGTGGCATGCAGTCTTCGATCAGGGTTCAAATCAGCGTGCATGGTCACGAGTTTTCGCTCCATAGCGATGGCTCGCACCAAGTTCAGAAAGAAAGTCTTTCCTGCACCGTACTCACCAATCACAACCCGAAAGGCTGAGCCACTATCGACTAGACGACTGACGTCCTTGATCAGTGCGTCGAGTTCGCCCACCCGGCCCACCTGAATCAAGTGTTGGCCGACGCGAGGAACAACGCCGGCGCGCAGCGATTGAATGACCGCGTCGCGATCCTTGGCTCTGATCGTGCTCATAGGGCTAACTCTTCCAGAATGTCTGTATTGATCTCGACGGGGTCATCACCTTCAGTGACGGGCATGTCGAAACGTTCAAAAGCCATGTCGTTAATTTGTTCCAAGGCGCCATCAAGCATCAGTTCCATGTCGCTGGCAGCGGCTTCAAGTTCGGAGCGGCTCCACTCAGGACGTGAGATCAACAAACGAAGGAATGCAGAGTGCTCCAAATCGAGTCCCGCAACGTCAGCGCTCGACTCCGGCGCCGATTCTGTATTTTCAACGGGTTGCTCAGCCTCCTCGATCTGATCATCAGTGAATACCTGGGCAAGTAGGGCGGAGACCTCGGCCGTCTCTCGTTGCAGCTGCGCAATTCGATCATGATCGAGCACGAAACCTTGTTTCG
The DNA here is from genome assembly GCF_057835125.1 of Pseudomonas sp. GL_117. Lineage (NCBI taxonomy): Bacteria > Pseudomonadati > Pseudomonadota > Gammaproteobacteria > Pseudomonadales > Pseudomonadaceae > Pseudomonas > Pseudomonas sp. GL_117. Next base: position 2,085,826 of record NZ_CM174418.1, read on the forward strand.
CATTTGCGGAGACCTGTGCGCCAGGTTCGGATTGGGGATAGCTGGTTGCTGGCTTAACGGACGCAATACTTGCTCCTGATGCTGCCCCATGGAGATCGCCGTAAAGCAGCTGACTATCCAGTTGCAACGCCTTATAAACTCGCTCAAGAAGCTTCACCTCCGACGGGCTGACGGTGCCATCGGCTTGCGCCAGGTGAGACAGGAAACTTGCGATTGTGCGCTTTGCTTCGATGGTCAAGGGATCGAGCTTTTTCTTCAGACTTGCGAGCGTTGGTGGTTGCTGGAGCTGGATTCGCAGATGTGCCTTGAGACGCTTGCGATGGGCAACGCTCAGGTGACTCCATGAGTCGATGTGCTGAGCAAGTAGTGTGACCTCCTCATTGGAGGTGTCACCATCGGCAGATGCCACAGCACTGGCCAGGTCAAGGGTTACTGATGCAGCGTTGTAAGCCGCAGAGGCCCGGAGTGATCCGTCTTCGGGCTGGGTCACGAACAATGCAACTCGGTCTTCAGCTTTTGGTGTCCTGCTGCCAGCCAGGACGTCGGGTTCCATACCGATATGAAGCGATTCCAGTGCGCGGGCAAGCGCGAGTACCTTGTCGCGAGACAACGCGCCTTCGCTCTTGAATCGACCCGCGAGTTCGCCAAAGCTCATGACAATCAGATCGTCGCCAATCCTAGATTGCAGCTCGTCCAACTCTCTACGTGCCGCCGCGGGCCAGAGGGTGACTGGAAGCTGCAGGAGGCCCTCAAGGGCTTCTGCGCTTTCAGGGTTTCGTCCCAAATAACGGCTGTAGGGCTCAAGCTCGCTGGTGCATAGCTCCACAAGCAGTTGCAAATTTTTACGTGTTCCTGAGGTTGCCATGACGTCAGGAAGATCACCCAGATTTAGCGTGGGTGCCTTTAACACCGGAGATGCTGGGCGGTAGCTGGTCTTAAGCTTGGTCTTGTTTTGCGCTAGGATCAGACCCGCGGGATGGAAGCTTGCGTATTTGAGCTTGAACAGTGTTGAGAAGACTTCTTTGCAGCGTGTCACCGGGGTGCGTTTACCGATGTTGGGGTCGGCTAGCGCCCATGCCAACGCCCAATCGGCATCCAGTGGACGCTTGTTGGAGGCGTGTTGCCCCAAACCTATGCGCAGCGGCAGCGGCATTTCGTAGTTTAAAGCAGCAGCTTCGGGAGGCTGACCAAGATAGAGATTTGGGTCAACAGCAGTATTTTCCAGGTAGTCCAGTAAGCCGCCCGCGTACCCCCTGAACGACCGGGTTTCCCCATAAATACTCAATAGGCGCTGCACTTCTTCGACTATCAAAGGAGTCTCAGCAAATACCTTGGGATTCTCTACGCTATCAACGAGTACCCGGCGCTCCAGTCCATAGAAAAACAAAAAGACGTAGCCGGTGTCCGCCAGTGGATCATTACGCCCACCTGCAAGCCATTGAAGGTATCCGCGCCGAGCCTCCGGTGTAATGGAATGAAAACTTGGCCAGTAAGACATCAGTTGCTCTTCAATATCGACGTATGTCTTGGCAATCCGGAGTTTTGGGTTGATCAGTGAGGGCTCTTGCGCGTCGTATCGGCCACCCAGCGTACTCCCGACATAGAACATACCGCCGGGAAGCGAAAAGCCAGAAACAGTGACAGACTCGCCTGCCGGCACCCAGCGGGCATCAGACCTCTGTGAGCCTGCATCTGGAATTTTAAAGGAGGTGGAGGGGCGCGAGCCGAGTTGGACGGTATAAAACTCGGGACTTTCTTCAACGTCCATATTGCTCGTCGAAACCTCACGCATAGAGAACGTAAGGCTTATACCTTGTGAGTTCTGCGGGCGAGTTAGCTCTGGAGGCGATGTCGGGATTTGATTGAGCTGTCGCTTTGTGCGTTGAGCCAGCAGCCACATAATCACGCCGATACCGGCTATGACACCGATGGAGATCCAAGCATTCTTCGGGACCGCAGCGACTGCACTAAAGGCCAGCGCAAAAATAATCAGGATGCCGGTGCCACTGGAGTTTTTTGCCTTCTTCCTTGCCATGAGTCATTTCAACCTTGAAAGATGGGTGCTGGCGCAATGGCAGTATCCGACAATTTCAAGGCCTGAGCCATGGGGTAAACAGAGCGAGTGGTCGGAAAAATTAATCATCCCTCAGATGAATGTCACAACTGCTCACCATGGTAGATATTCATTTATGACCCAAATGGAGACTCGAACTAATTCAAGGTCCTGCCTTGGTTCGCGGATTATTTCGCTAGCCTGAGGCCGTCGTTCACGCGATGCAGGCTTGATTAAGTTCAGTTCTATTCTTTACGAATCTGTGGGGGGAGAAGGTGACTGCCATTTTTACCGTGACAAGCCCACACGACCGATGACTTGAATACTTTCCGCCCGCATATGTGGAAGACTCGCAAATTTTCAAAGGGGTAAAAAAAGCGTTTGGCCTTCCTGCTCAAACAGCACTGGGCTAATCCGCGAGGCTAGCTCGATCCATCCTGCTCGCTCTGCACTCTTGACCATAGAGCGATGTTGGTCAGACTTGGCTGGTTCGCCGATTTTTCCCCATTGCGATGCGTCCATGGACCACGGTTTGAGGTGACGCTCGACTGCAGCTGCAAACTGCGCCACCCGTGCAGCAATCCGGAAGCCGCCCTCGTCGTGGTCGCCCCAGTGGTAAACGCTAGCATCAGTCGGGAGCGACGAAAGTATATGGGAATAGGCCCTGCCCCAACTGGGCGAAGGCATGCCTGCGGTATAGATGACAATTCCTTGCCGTGTATTGCCAAGTGCGCGCGCGGCCTGGTGAAAGGTAGTCAAGTTTTCGATCGATAGCAGCCATGCTGGAGTACCCGAGTAACCATGTACCGCTGTGTTTGCCACTCCTACGAACGGACGGACAATCGGGCAATCAATACCGTCGGAGAGTCTGAGCGCTCCGATGCCTGAGACCAGAAATGGCTGCGGTTCTTTGGAAAGTCCGATAGCGCCAAAGACTTCACTCCAGTGCCTTGCCGGCGCATTCAGCGCTTCGGACGTGAGTAGATCCAGATGCTTGCATAGCGCTTCAATACGCTTGGAGTCGCGGAACAACTGAACGCTGAGCTGGCGTACGATGCGGTCCTCACTCGCGACGGCCATGCTGTCGAGAACGCGCAAGGCGTCAGCAAAGTCTGCAGCGGAGTTTGGCCCTAGTGATCGCACCTGTTTAAGACGCCTCCAACAATCGAGCAACTCTTCCACCCGACCATTCATGCTCCACGGTGCAAGGATGTTCCCCGCTTGAGCAACGGACGCATTTACGGTGGAGCGGCCCAGGTACGCCGCCAGCCTGTCGAGGTCCTGGAGTACGACTGCATCAAGAGGGCGGTCATCTCCACCCTGTCGGGCCCATTCAAGCCTGATAGCGCCCGCCGACGAGGCTGCTTGCATGTGAACGTGCATCCGGTCACGCTCGTCCAGGCTCTGCTGCCAGTAAGGGGAGAGAGAGGACTTGAACGACTCGCGAAGGACTCGGGTATTTCCGCTTAGCCGGGAGCGCTCGCCCCGCAAGAGGAGTCGATCAAGTACGGAGTCAGCCAGTGACATTGCCGGCCTCGGTAAGACGATCAATCTCCTGCTGTAGTAAGTTTGGATTGACGAAGAAATTGTCGCTCTGTAATAGGTCACGGGCGCCGTCGAGCACTATATTCTTCTTGAACTGCACATTCCGCGACCCGAAGCGGGACATATCGTAATAGATGCTCAGAAACGACGACAACTTGGCCTGGTCGGATTCAGGGCCGGCCATGATTAATTGCAGGCCCAGTGCGTTGAGATATTGGACCGTGGCTCGGACGTTTTGCGGATCCATCTTCTCGAATGCTTCATCCAACAACATGATCCCGCCGCCCGCCGTACTTCCCTTGGACTTGCCGTAGGCGGCTGCGAGCGCCGCCCCGAAAATAAGGTAGACCGGAGTCCGATGCTCGCCGCCAGATGCCGGCCCGAAGCGCTTACTGAGCCATCCGACCGAGGTGCCATCTTGGAAGACCTCAATGTCGTAGCTGAAGAATCGGCGGTGGTCATTGAGTGGGCTGGTTTCGTGCAAGAGTGGTGAACTGCTGTCTCCTTCTACCAGCATGCGGAACTCCTCCGGGATATCTCCAGGTCCGCCGAAGAGGTCGTCTTCTGAGCTACCCTGTGTTCGCACTCGGCGAAGGAAGTCGTAAAGGCTCCGGTGTTCGTCAACCACCTTGTGCTTGAACTCATATCGTTCGTTGTTGGAGAAAGCGGGTGCCGACTTCAGTACTGATGTGAGACCGTCAATCTGTTCTTGAATGCGGTCGAACCCTGTGAGCAGTGTCTGTGCTACGTCCGTGCGGAACACCTTCACTGCCGCCTGGTAAGCCTCTTCGGCTTTTTCCTCCTGCTCGGCCAACTCCAAGTCTTGCAGTCGCTGCCGTTCGGCCAAGATGAATTCGAATGCGCGCAACCAGTCGCTACTGCTGACGTCGATGTTTTGAAGGTTGTAATCCCGAGTGTAGTTAGCAAACAAATACCATGCTTCACGGTCCGCGTTATCGGCTGCCGAGCGCGCCTGCTGGAGTGCACGGTCCAGACTGGACAGCTTCTGGGCCCAATTCTCCCTGTGGCGTTCGTCCAGTCTGGCACGGTGGCGCTCCACTTCGTTCGCGTTGTAGAGCGTGTTCTGACGACATTCTCGCTCCCGTAGCGATTCGACTTCCAGTTGCTGTTGCAGACTCACCACTTGGGTGTTTGTATGCGTCAACTTCTCTCCGAGACGGGTAACCTCCCTAGTCCACTGCAATTCCTTTTCTCGGGCGTTGACCGCGTTGCTGTCAGCCGCTACTTTCCTCGCCTGCAATCCGGCCAGGGAATCAGTCTGTGTGCTTTCGAGCGCAGACCTCAGATTCGCGGTGGCACCAGCCGTTTGGGCTACGACCAAAAACTGGCTCTCGAGGGTGCCCTGCAGCACCGCTGCGTCCGCGAACGGCGCCAGCTTTTGCTGACCAGCCAACAGCCGGTCTACGGCAGCAGTCGTTATTCTTAGTCGCTCTTCTACCACCTGGAGATCCTGTTCGGCCCGTTGGCGCATCGCGCCACTATCAGTGCGGCCGAGCCGTAGCTCGCCTGCACCCGGGAGGCGCCGGCGTTCTATGCCGCCGCCCGAACTGGCCATGCCTTCCTTGGAAATCGCCTTGGCGCCAGCACGAAGCTGCTCATTCGATTCGGCCAACACCGTACGGCCAAGCTCGCCCTGCAGGTATTGCACTGCCTCTGTGCTCTTGCCCTGGATTAGCTCTGCCGCATATTGCTCATTGCCCATAGCACGCCATTCACGGGTACGGGACGGTAGGGCCAACTTTACGCCGTAAATGCCGGTGGCTGCCTTGCTGCGATAGATGGCAATCGCATCAAGCTCTTTCTCAGCAGGAACTAGCAAGGCCTCAATGTGCCGGCCTAGCCAGGACTCGATGGCGGGCTGCCAGCTGGGGTCCGAAACAGTTACCAAGTCGCAAACGGGAGTAACGTCGATACCCGCATCGGAGAGCACACCCATCAGTTGCATCGTGGACTGATGTAGAGACGTAAGTCCGCGACTGGCACGTTCACGGGCGATCATCGTCTCGCGGCGTTTTTCAGTCGCAAGCTTATGCTCTGCTTCGGCCTCCGCTACCGCGCGGCGTACCACATTGTAGGCCTGAGCCATGGAACGAAGGGTAGCCTGAATCGCAACTGCTGGAGGGACCTTGCCGTCATCGTGTATACGCTCCAGGTCTCGCACCTGCGAAGCCGCTCCTTCGAATGCACTACGGTGGGCTTCCATGTCTGGCAAGTCGGCGGCTGTACTCAGCGCGGCTAACATAGCGAGGAACTGCAATCGAAGTTGAGCTTGCCTCTGTCCAAGAGTTGACTCCAGTTGCTTCAGATTCTCAGCATGGCCAGCTTGTTTGCGAAAATCGGGATCGCGGTTGAGCTCGGCAATCACTCGGTCTCGTGCCTCAATAGCCAGCGTTGATTCGGCCTCGGAGCGAACTAACTCCAGCTTTGCCCGCTCAATCTCTTCAGTCAGTTTCTCTATTTCCGCCTCGGCAGAGTCCAACGTTTCGCCTAGCCGTTCGGTGGAGTAAGTGTGCTTGAGTACTGCCAGATTTGCGTCGGCGGTGCGCTCGCGCCTGACTACCCCGTACTTGTCGGCAACCTCGGTTGCACGATCGATTCGCTCCTTAAGTCGCGTGATGAGATCGCGTAGGTCACGGACCTCGTCCAGGCGGGCCCGAAACTCTTTTACCCCCGTAGGCATAGGCTCAATCAGGTGTTGCCGCAGTGTCTCGCTCAGATCGGTGATGTCCTCATTGAGCTTGAGTGAGCGCGCAAAGGCGGCACGAAGAGACTGCGAATTCGGTTTGTCGCCGGGCCCCGCCAAGTGATCGATTAGAAGGCGTCGGACGAAGTCGTCGCGGTTCTGGGTGAACACCGGCACGGTCTTCGCTTCGAGCCGACAAAGATCGGTCGCCATGTGTTGAAAAGCACGCCACGGCATTACCGTCTCACGCGGACCTTCAGTTTGCAGGTGGTGCTTCGCAGTCATTGCGACGCCGGGCAGGATGTAGAGGCCGTTAACCTCTACCTTCGGATCGTCAATGTGAGCACTGAGGGAAACCCCCGCAGTGAAGGGGACTCCGGTCTTGGCATCGCGAAACACTAGGTCCACGTAAGTGTTTGCGGACGTTCGGGCGTAGGAACTACCGCCTGGAATGTAAGACCCGAGACAGTAGTCCCGCAGCGTACGGGAGCGCTTCTTGCCTTCGCTGGCCGCATTGAAGTGCGTGCGGTTGCCGTCGGCCGCAAGCATGACCACTTGGATCGCATCCAGTAGGGCGGACTTGCCGGTACCGTTGGGGCCCAGAAAGGCGGTGTTTATGCCTGTCTCCAGGTCCTTTGCCTCGTAAAGGAAAAACTGGACCAGGGCGATGTTCTCAAGCAACTTCAATGTCGTTCTCCCCATCCAGTTCTGGCGCATGCGCGGCCAACTGATGCAATGCGCTTTCCCCCAACACATCAGCGATTCCAGGACGAATCGCAATCTTGAAGGGCTGTCCGTCCTCGGAGTCCAGTACTCGCACCAGTCCATAGCGTCTTAGGGCAACGGCTAGTTCGCGCAGATCACCCCGCTCGGGAAGCTCTCTACCGAGCCACTCCTTGTAGGCGCGTTCCAGTTCTTCGAGGGAGATATAGGCCTCGCCGTCAGTGATCTCCGCTGACTGCATCCGGTCGTCGTAGAGGCGACGTAGCACCAGCGCCAGACGGGTTTCGCTAAGGCGCATTTTCTCGGCAACCTGGTGGGTTGGAATAGCGGCTACATAGGAATGGTGATGATTGTGTATCAGGCTCATGCCCAACTTGGACAAGACGTCTCGGTATGCCGTGAAATGCTTGACTATCAAGTGATATGACACACGGCTAAAACGGTCGCTGGCATATAGCACTTGCTCCACGATTAGCCGATAGGCCGCTTTCTCGAAGTCGGCGACCACGTACTCACCTTGCGTCTGTTCTGACAATCGCTCCCAGCTGACCATCACTTCCTCCCCACTCGAATCACGAACTGTTGATGCTCCATGTATTCATTCCTCGTATTGGTTTCGGGCACGAATGTGACGTGCATACCCGGAACCATCTGCAGATGGGGATCCGACTTGCGTTTGCCCTGAGGACAACCGTCGCGTGAGGCAATCAGCAGCAGTCGCTGATAGCAGCAGAGATCAAGGATCGAATCGATATTCAACTCATCCGAGCGGATTGCACTCTGGTCGCCTAAATGCCGCGCCACGTATTGCGCCAGCTTCAAGGGCGTGACGTTGCGATCAGCGTTCATCCGCTGCCGGAGCGCTTCCTTGGCGAGCTCCTCGATGGTCGGGACGATCTCTGCGACCGTGGTCGATACATGCTCTCGCAGCGGTGTGCGGGGCTTGGCTAAACCAAACTCGGACGCGTGATAGATCCCTGCGATGCCAGGTAATGCAATATGGCCTTCCTCCAATACCTTCGCGGCACTGATGGCCTGGTCGATCAGCTTGTCGAAGTTGCCCGGTGATCGCAGCTTGTACTCGAAGAATGCCATGGCGCGCTGATGCGCCACGCGAATCTCTTCATCCAGCCGACGCAGATGCTCCTCGACATCGCGTAAGCGCAGAAGCAAACGGGTGTCCCGTTCGTACAAGGCCTCTGCTCGCAGGAGGTCACCATCTGCCTGCTTCTCGGCATACCACGTGATCAAGGATTGGCGCAGATTGGTATCGTGCTGGAACTGGAGTGTCAGGCTGACGATGTCAGATCGGTACTGCAGTGGATGGTTATTGGTGCGGAAGTCGCTGTAATCCGCAATGAAAACTTTCTCGATGTATTCCTCAAAGAAGCCTCGAACGAACTCACTAGCCGTGGTCTTGGTCACGAGTACGTCCATCAAGTCCTGAACGCGGCAGCTGGTGTTGATGATGTGCGCCATGCACTGCTTGGCCTGCCGGGCAGCCTCGGGATAGAGTTCGGGAGCCTTCCCGGCAGAGACCTCGCGTAAGTTGAGGAAGATTGATCGAACCTTGCCGCCAAGGAACTCGGGCTTGTGGTGAGCAAATTCGATCAGAACTGTGAAAAATTGGGCGACGACTGGCCGCACCGTGACGTGATCGATGACACCACGGCGACGTTGGCTGAGCCATCCGCTCTCGCAAAAAAAGTTGAAGATGCCGTGGGCGCGGATAGTGATAGGACTTTCCACGTCCTCCCATGGATCGTCCGCCACGAGGAAGGACTCAATGGCGCGAATTACTGTTGTTTTGGGAGCTTCTTCACCGGGAGAGCGTCCGCCATCCCCCCACATTTCTATCATTAGTCGGCATAGAAGATCCCAATAACGTAGATTGTTGGTCGCTGCTAAGGGCCGGAATAGGTCCTTGGGTAGACGCTCAAAAAGCGGTGGCGTGCTGGCTTCCATTTCCAATGCCCCGGTTTGATTTACTCGGATAACCGCAGCATAGGTCTATTGCTACATCTATGCTATGGCTCTAAATGTTCTCATTGGTTTCCGGATATGACCCGTCGCAACTCTGCTCCAAAGGAGCGCTTTGAAGCTATCGAGATTCTGCTCCTCTGGGAAGGGCGCGTTTCGCGCTCCCGACTGCTTGATCTGTTCAACATCCACGAGACGTTGGCCAGCCGGGACATTGCGGGGTTTCGGGCAGAGTATCCGGATGCTTGCGAGCCCGATAGTGGCAGCAAGAGCTATGTGGGTTCTTGGAGCCTACGTCCTACACTCACTCGTGGCACTTTCGATGAGTACCAGAGACTCATCGGAGCGATTGGAAGCTTAGATGCGGTATCCGCAGGTGTGGGGGTTGAAAGCATTCAGGTCGATGCCACATCGATCCGGCACCCGCTGTTTGCTCAGATTCACCGTGCAATGCGGCTAGGACGCTGCATCAGAGTGCTCTATCGCTCCATGAGTAATCCTGAAGCACATGAACGAGTAATTCGCCCGCACTCGCTTATTCAAGCGGGACCGCGGTGGCACATCCGGGCGTACTGTTCGAAAGCCGAGGCATTCTGCGACCTAAATCTTGGCCGAATTTCGGCGGTAAGTGCATCTGAAGACGCCGGCCTCCCAGGGCTGGGTCGAGACGTAGATTGGCACAGGATAGTTGCAGTGCGTCTGGTGCCACACAGGGATCTGTCGGCCGAACAGGCCCGTATGGTCCGTGAGGAATACATGGGGGGTACTGCAGCAACGGTTTTTAACGTCCGCGCCCCTATCGCCAAGTATTTAATCCAATCCTTCCGAGCGGCCATTGATCCTGAGCGGGAGAGGGCTCCAGAACATCTGCTCATGGTCTACCAGCCCGAAGAGTTGCCTGCGGTAGCCGATATTCGTCGGTTGTGAGTTGACTGGTGAGCGGGGGAGGTTGGGACGTCTTTTCGGGGGGCTCATACCCTGTTGATCCTGTGAAAATGACACTGCCAGCTTGATGGTCGTTCGTCCATTGGCTATGGGTAGAATCCAATAGCCTTGCTTAGAATTACCCCTTTTTTCGCTCTTGAAACACCCCGAAAACAAGTCCAGAATTGAGTCTTTTCCTGCTTCGGCAAGAAAATAAATCCCTTGAATTTCAATGAGTAGGACGCTAGATACGAGTCTCGTTTCCCGCTCCATATTCAACAAAAACGCCGATCAGCGATGATCGGCGTTTTTGTTTGTGCGTGATTGATGGCCGATGAAAAAAGCCCGCCATCGCGGCGGGCTCCCTTGTCGAGATCAGAGCTTCGGTAACTGCCCGACACGCCCCATCATTTCAGTGACGATCTGCAAATCCAGCAGGAACTGCTCGACTGTCTTGAACTCATTGTCGGTGTGCCCGGTGTACTTCACTTCGGGCCGCGCCAGGCCGAATTGCACGCCATTGGGCAGTTCATGCACCGAGGTCGCCCCGGCCGACGTGCCGAACTTGTGCTCCATGCCCAGGTTTTCGCTGGCCACTGCCAGCAGCGCCTTGACCCACTCGCCTTCCGGGTTGCGGTACATCGGCTCGGCCACCGAGTAGGTGAAATCCACCTTGACCTTGGCGTGCTTGTCCCAGGCGCTGAGTTTGTCGGCGATTTCCGCTTTCAACGTCTCCGGGGATTTACCCTTCGGCACCCGCAGGTTCACTGCCAGTTTGAAGGCGTTGTCATCCTGGCCGACAAACGTCAGCGAGGTGGTCAGCGGCCCCATGAACTCGTCGGAGAAACCCACCCCCAGCTTGCCGCCCAGGTAGTCCAGGCCCCAGTTGTCGGACGCATAACGCGCGGCGTCGGTGATGTGGTTGTGCTTGAGGGCGATCTTGCCGTCGATGCTGTGGATCAACTCGAGCATGCGCGCCACCGGGTTGATGCCGGATTCAGGCTCGGAGGAGTGCGCTGAAACACCGGTCACCGTCAGCTTCACTTCTTTACCGACCGCCTTGGCTGCCACCTCGAAGTCGCCGCCATTGGCCTTGGCATACGCCGCTCCGGCTTTTTGCAGGCTGGCCGCCAGTTCGGCGGGCTTGTCGCTGACAAAGGTCGCCACCGAGGCCGATGGAATCTGGTTGGTCGCCATGCCCCCGGTCATCGCGATGATTTCCGCACCCTTGCCTTCGCCTTTACGGCGCGGGAAGGTGGCCATTACGGTGCCGTAGCCTTTCTCGGCAATCACCACCGGATAGCCACCGTCCAGCGCCAGGTTGTACTGCGGTGTCGGGTTCTTTTCGAAGTAATACGGGATCGCATCGCCGGAAGTTTCCTCGGTGGTGTCCACCAGCAGTTTGAACGTGCGCGCCAACGGCAGCTTCTCTTCCTTGATCACCTTCATGGCATACATCGCCACCACGATGCCGTTCTTGTCATCCTCGGTGCCACGGCCGTACATGCGGTCGCCGATCAGCGTGACCTTGAACGGGTCGAGCTTGGTGCCATCTTTCAACACCCAGTTTTCCGGCGTGACCGGCACTACGTCGGCATGGGCGTGAATGCCGACCACTTCATCGCTGGCGCCTTCCAGGGAAATTTCATACACGCGGTTGTCGATATTGCGGAAGTTCAGGTTGAAGGCCTCTGCCAGGTCCTTGATCTTGGCCGCGATCCTGAGGAACTCCGGGTTTTTGTACTGCGGCATACCGTCGATGTTGAAGGTCGGAATTTCCACCAGCTCACGCAGGGTTTCGGTGGCGGCTTTGCCGTACTTCACGCGGGTATAAATGCCCAGCAGGCGATTGATCTCGTTCTGCTGGTCGGCGTTCAGCGGCTTGTTGTCGAGAAAGGCGCTGATCGCTGGGCCCACGTCGGCGGTCTTGCCCAGGTCGCCCTTGGCCAGGGTGCCGAGGAAACCACGGAAATCAGTGACGGAGGTTTCGTTGAAACTCTTGAGAATCGCGGTGCTTTGCTCGACGGAGATGTTGGCGAAGGCGGGGGTGACGATCGCCGAGAGGCTGGCTGCGAACAGGCTGGCAGCCGCCAGTTGCTTGAGTGGGAAGTGCATTGTTGGAGCATTCCTTTGCAGGTAGTGAGTAAGAGGTTTCTGACTGAAGTGTCAGAAACATTTCCACACACTAACACTGCAAAGGAGGGGGTGGGAGACCCGATTGAGGGAATTTTTCTGCTTCGCTCTGCAATCACTGCCCGATCAGAAGCGGCGATTTTCACGGTAGATGACTAACCAGATACAGGGTTTGGGTGAATGTTCCATCAAGGTTGGGCTCGGAAGTCATTGTGCCGGTAACCCCGGCATATTTTCCCGTGCTGCCGATGACGGCGACTGTGGATTGACCCGCTTCAAGCTCCTGCCCGCCTACGACGATAGTGCCTATGACGGTTTTATCGGGGCCGAAGAACAGCAGTGTCCATTGGCATTGGCTGTGTACCCCCGGCAGGGTGGTGACGCAGTAGCCACTGTTGCTGCCGATGTCTTTGCGGTCCTGGTCCATCAAGGGTTGATCGAATACAAAAAGATCGCCTTGGGAGGGGCCCACAGGCCCGATATCGACTGCGTTTTTGAGGCCGCGCGTACCGTCGGCGAGGGTGACGAGGGTCAGTGTTTGCGCGTTGTTGACGCAGGCGCTCAGAGGGATAAGCAACAGCAACATGCAAGAAAAGCGAAGGGCGGCGGTTTTCATGGGCGGGCTCTCATGTGAGTGACCTGAACGCGCAGCACCGCTAAAGCTGCGCCCAGAGAGTGCAAGGCTAGCAAGCGAACGACATTTTACAAGGTGCCTGGGTGTGGGGCTGGATACTCGTCTGTCACCTCCAGCGCTTTGGCATAGGGCCCGTCCCACAACTGCTCATGCAGTTGCCCTACACGTTTAGCCATCCCTTCATTGCGCATCACCACCTCCAGGTTGCGTGAATTATCCAGGTAGCCGCCCAACCAGTTGCTGGTGCCAATCCAGGCGCCTCGGTCTTTCTGAAATACCGCGGTTTACGGTTTTGGGGCGGCTTCGCCCCCCGGCGCGGGGCAAGCCTGCTCACTACAAAGCTCGTAGCGGACGGATAGGGCGCCTTTTTTTTCCGAGAGGGCGAGGATTTTTACCTGGCCCAGTTCGCTCAGGGCCTGGACGTGTGTGCCGCCGCAGGCGTAGGCGGGCAACTCGCCGAAGCCGACTTCGCGGGTGCCTTCATCCAAGGCCATATGGCGCGAGTAATCCGCGGCGATCCATTGGTTGACCTGTTGCTGGATGGTCTCGGCGTCGATGGTTTGTGCCGCTTCACCACGGATAAAGGTGATCTTGCCTTCGCCCGGCCAGTGATGGGCCTTGATCGGCATCCAGCCGAGGCTTTCGCCGGCGTTGCCGATCAGGTGCCCGGCAGAATGCAGGCGGGTGTGCAGGGCGCGGCGTGTCTCATCGACGCGCGCGCTGATCGGACCAGGGGTGACCGCTTGATCAACGTAGTGCACCACCTGGTCGGCTTCCTGGATGACGCGCAATACCTGGCTGTCACCGAGCCAGCCGGTATCGAATGGCTGGCCACCGCCTTGTGGATGGAAGATCGTCGACTGCAGGATGACTGCAAACTGCGCCTCGTGGGGCGTGCAACTGAGCACTTCGAGCTCGGCCGTCAGGTGGTCATGGGTGAAAAACAGGCGCTCGGTCATTTTCTATATCCGCATCAGGGTTCTGCGCGCAGTATAAATAGTGCGTCAATAGGTGATAATCCGCTCAACTATCAATGGACCTGTGCGTCATGAGCATCAATCTTCCTTTGCCGCTACTGGGCGAAATGGCGATTTTCGTCAAGGTGGTGGAAACCGGCAGCTTTTCCGCAGCCGCCCGGCAAATGGGCGCTTCGCCGTCATCGGTCAGCCGCAGTATTTCGCGCCTGGAAAAAGCCCTGGCCACGCGTTTGCTGCAACGTACCACGCGCAAATTGCGTTTGAGCGAGGGCGGCGAAGAGGTGTTCAAACGTTGCCAGGACATGGTCAACGCGGCGCGCTCGGTGATGGAGGTCAGCGGCCAATTTACCCATGAGGCCGAAGGCCTGGTACGGGTCAGCGTGCCCAAGGCGGTGGGGCGGTTTGTGGTGCATCCCCATGTGCCGGAGTTCTTGCGCCGTTATCCCAAAGTGGATGTGCAGTTGATCCTGGAAGACCGGCCGGTGGATTTGATCGACGACAACCTGGATCTGATCCTGCGCATCTCCGAAAGCCCGCCGCCGGGGTTGGTGGGGCGGCCATTGTTTCCCATCGAACACTTGCTGTGCGCGACGCCGCAGTATCTGGCTGAGTACGGCACACCGGAGCATCCCCATGACCTGCTGGAGCACAGTTGCATCTACCTGGGAGAAACTGCCGCGGATGCGCGCTGGAAGTTTCGCCAGGCTGGCAAGACGGTGACGGTCGGGGTGCGTGGGCGTTATGCGGCGAACCATACCGGCGTGCGGTTGGATGCAGTGTTGCAGCATGTGGGTATTGGCAGTCTGCCGTACTTTACGGCGCGCCATGATCTGGACGCGGGGAGGGTCGTGCAGGTGTTGCCGCAGTGGGATTTTATTGCGTCGTACCACGGCGATGTGTGGCTGCTGCATTCGCCAACGCGGTATCTGCCGCCCAAGTTGCGGGTGTTTATTGATTATCTGGTGGAGTGCATGGCCAAGGAGCCGACGTTGCGCCGACGGTAGATACGCGGTCTAAAAAATGTGGGAGCGGGCTTGCTCGCGAAAGCGGTCTGCCAGTTGATGAATATATTGACTGACACTCCGTATTCGCGAGCAAGCCCGCTCCCACAATGGGTTCTGCGGTGTTTCGACTATCAGTGCTTGCTCTGGTCTTCAGGCATGGCCAGCAGCTGCTTTTCCTGGTTCCAGTCGAACGGTTCGTCGTTCTGTTCGGCTTCGAAGCGACGCTCTTCCAGGGCCTGGTACATGTCCAGTTCTTCGTCCGGCATGAAGTGCAGGCAATCGCCGCCAAAGAACCACAGCAGGTCGCGTGGCACCAGATGGGCGATTTGTGGGTAGCGCAAGATGACCTGGCTCATCAGGTCCTGGCCCAGGTACTGGCTTTCGATCGGGTCGATCGGCAGCAGGGCGCGCAATTCGTCGAAGCGCTCCAGGAACAAGGTGTGGCTTTCCTCGGGCACCTGTTCGGCTTCGCCGACGGCAACCAGGATGCTGCGCAGGTGGTCGAGCAAGACGAGATGATCGGCAACGACGTTGGACACGAGATAAGTCCTCTAAAGCAAAAACGGGCGCGAGAGTATATAGCCCTCGCGCCCGTATTTATATGACCGCCGGTATCAGCGGACTGTGCCCTCTGCCTGGGCCAGCTCTTCCTTGCTGAAATCATCCACGTCGATCACCTTGCGCCGCGCCGCTTCGGCGTCGCGCAGAGTTTGCGCTTCGGCCGGTTGCAGCACGCCCGCTTCCAGCGCCGCGTCGATGGCATGCTCGCCAGCCGCCGGTTTGACCTGGCCGCTCTTGAGCGCGGTATGCAGTTTCTTCTGCAACGCATGGCTGGCGCCCAGGAGGTCGTAGGCATGTTGCAGGGCGCCGACCGGGTCTTGCGCCGATTGCGGGCGGTAGCAGCCAGCCAGCAACTCTTCCAGGGTCGGATCGCCCTTGGCGCGGCCGATCACTGCGGCGACTTCGGCATCCAGCGCATCGGATGGTCCGGTATGTCGACGGCCGAACGGGAACACGATCACCCGCAGCAGGCAACCGAGCACCTTGTTCGGGAAGTTGCTGAGCAGTTCGTCCAGTGCGCGCTCCGATTCACCCAGGCTTTCCTCCATGGCCCAGGCGAACAGCGGCTCCATGTGGCCCGGCGAATCCAGGTCGTGGTAACGCTTGAGCGCCGCCGAGGCCAGGTACATGTGGCTGAGTACATCGCCCAGGCGTGCCGACAGGCGTTCGCGGCGTTTCAGTTCGCCACCCAGCAGCATCATGCTCAGGTCGGCGAGCAGGGCGAACGCCGCGGCCTGACGATTCAGCGCGCGGAAATAACCCTGGCTCAAGCGGTTGCCCGGTGCTTTCTCGAAGTGACCGATGCCCAGGTTCAACACCAGGGTGCTGGCGGCGTTGCTCACGGCAAAACCAATGTGTTGCATCAACAGGCCGTCGAATTCCTTCAGCGCCTGATCGTGGTCTTCACGACCGGCCAAGGCCATTTCCTTGAGCACGAACGGATGGCAGCGGATCGCGCCCTGGCCGAAGATCATCAGGTTGCGCGAGAGGATATTCGCGCCTTCCACGGTGATGAAGATCGGCGCACCTTGCCAACTGCGACCCAGGTAGTTGTTCGGGCCCATGATGATGCCCTTGCCGCCGTGCACGTCCATGGCGTGGCCGATGCACTCGCGGCCGCGTTCGGTGAGGTGGTACTTGAGGATCGCCGACAGCACCGAGGGTTTCTCCCCGAGGTCCACCGCGTTGGCGGTGAGCATGCGCGCACTGTCCATCAGCCAGGCATTGCCGCCGATCCGCGCCAGGGCTTCCTGGATACCTTCGAACGCCGAGAGCGGGACGTTGAACTGCTCGCGGACCTGGGCATATTGGCCGGTGACCAGGCTGGTGAACTTGGCGGCGCCGGTGCCCACGGCAGGCAGGGAAATCGAACGGCCCACGGACAGGCAGTTCATCAACATCATCCAGCCCTTGCCGAGCATCTCCTGGCCGCCAATCAGGAATTCCAGGGGGATGAACACGTCCTTGCCGGAGTTGGGGCCGTTCATGAACGCGGCGCCCAGCGGCAGGTGGCGACGGCCGATTTCCACACCCGGTGTATCGGTGGGGATCAGCGCGAGGCTGATGCCCAGGTCTTCCTCTTCACCCAGCAGGTGATCCGGGTCATGGGCCTTGAACGCCAGCCCGAGCAGGGTCGCGACCGGGCCCAGGGTGATGTAGCGTTTTTCCCAGTTCAGGCGCAGGCCGAGGGTTTCCTTGCCTTGCCATTCACCTTTGCAGATCACCCCGGTGTCGGGCATGGCACCGGCGTCGGAGCCGGCCAGCGGGCCGGTGAGGGCGAAGCATGGAATGTCGTCGCCCCGGGCCAGGCGCGGCAGGTAGTGGTTGCGTTGCTCCTCGGTGCCGTAGTGCAGCAGCAGTTCGGCCGGGCCGAGGGAGTTGGGCACCATCACGGTGGACGCCAGGTCGCCGCTGCGGGTCGCGAGTTTCATCGCCACCTGGGAGTGGGCGTAGGCCGAGAAGCCCTTGCCGCCGTATTCCTTGGGGATGATCAGGGCGAAGAAGCCATGGGTCTTGATGTGCTCCCAGGCGGCGGGCGGCAGGTCCATGGCCTGGCCGATGTCCCAGTCGCTGACCATTGCACAGAGTTCTTCGGTGGGGCCGTCGATAAACGCCTGTTCTTCTTCGGTCAGTTGGGCCTTGGGGTAAGCGAGCAGCTTGTCCCAGTCCGGGCGGCCGCTGAACAGTTCGCCATCCCACCACACGGTGCCGGCGTCGATGGCATCGCGTTCGGTCTCGGACATCGGTGGCAGGACTTTCTGGAACCAGCTGAACAGCGGCTTGGTGAAGTATTGGCGGCGCAGGTCGGGCAGCAGCAACGGCGCGGCGACAACGGCGATCAGTACCCAGAAAACCAGCAGCAGCCAGCCCGGCGCGTGGCTCCATGCGCCCATCGCCAGCAGGTAGACGGCGACCACGCCCAGGGCGGGCAGGGGCGCGGTGCGGCGGTGTGCCAGGTAGGCAATGCCGACCACCAGAACCAGTATCCACAACAACAGCATATTCAATCCTCCGTGAAACCAGGGGCGAAACCACCAGGGAGCTTAGTCGGCATCCGAGCAAGCGGGGTGATCCGGGTGTAACGAGATTTGGCCGATTCGTCGTTATCTCGATGGCAGGCCTGTGGTTAGACTCCAGGCTTCCTTCGGAGATAACGCTCATGGATACGTACCTGAATCCCAGCCGCTTCATCGATAGTGACCACCCTGCGGTGGTGGAGTTCGCCGAAAAGCATCGCAGTACCAGTGCGGATTTTAATGACCAGGCAGTCAGTCTTTATTACGCCGTACGTGAGGCGATTCGCTACAACCCCTATACCTTCAGCCGCGATCCCAGCACCTTGAATGCCAGCTTCGCCTTGGCCAGCGGTGAAAGCTATTGCGTGCCAAAGGCCAACCTGCTCGCTGCCTGCGCCCGCCACTGCGGCATCCCGGCGCGTATCGGCCTGGCGGATGTGCGCAATCATCTGTCGACGCCGCGCCTGCTCGCTTTACTCAAAAGCGATGTATTCGCCATGCACGGTTACACCGAACTTTACTTGCGCGGGCGTTGGGTCAAGGCCACCCCGGCGTTCAACAGGAAGCTGTGTGACGTGTTCGATGTGCCGCCGCTGGAATTCGATGGGATCAATGACAGTGTGTTCCACGCGTTCAACCGCCAGGGGCAGCGCTCGATGGAGTACATCGTCGACCATGGGCAGTTTTCCGATGTGCCTGAAGCGTTTTTCTTCGAGCATATTCGTACGTGTTACCCGCATCTGTTTGCCGCAGACAGTCCGCCGCTGCTCGGTGACATGCACACCGATTCAAGCCGTGGGTGAACCGGCGTATGCTGCTGCGCTCACCACACAATAAGGCACGGTCATGCTGAAAATCTGGGGTCGTAAAAATTCATCAAACGTCAGGAAAGCACTGTGGTGCGCCGAAGAACTCGGCCTGGACTATGAGTCAATCGATGCGGGCGGGGCGTTTGGTGTGGTCGACACCCCGCAGTACCGGGCGCGGAACCCCAACGGCCGGGTGCCGATGATCGAGGACGGCGACTTTGTACTGTGGGAGTCCAATACCATCGTGCGTTACCTCTGCGCCAAGCAGGGGGGGAGTTGGTATCCCAGTGATGTGAAGGCGCGCGCCAGCGCCGAGAAGTGGATGGACTGGACCACTTCCACTCTCGCCGAGCCGTTCAAGACGGTGTTCTGGGGCATCCTGCGCACCCCGGCGGAAAAACAGAACTGGGACAGCATTCACGCCGCGCGCCAAGCCTGCATCGATGTGCTCGGCACCGTGGAAAAAGCCCTCGCCGAGCAGCCGTATCTGTCGGGCAGCGAATTCGGCATGGGTGATATTCCCCTGGGCTGCTTTATCTACGCCTGGTTCGAAATGCCTATCGAACGGCCTGCGATGCCCAATCTAGAGGCCTGGTACCAACGCCTGCAACAGCGCCCGGCCTATCGCAAAGCGGTCATGACCGCGTTGACTTAATACTGACTATTAATACAGGTGACTGTACTTGTGCGGCGCGGGCAGCCACCATGCCTGTCATGCGCCGCCGTTGAACTTCGTGGCGTGCGCCTTCATCTATTCTTCCTATTCCCTTCTTTGGTGCGTAATCCGATATGAGTTCCGCTCTGTCCATCCGGCAGCTAACCAAAACCTACGGCAACGGTTTCCAGGCCCTGAGTGGTATCGATCTGGACGTTGCCGAAGGTGACTTCTTCGCCTTGCTCGGCCCCAACGGTGCCGGCAAATCCACCACCATCGGCATCCTGTCGACCCTGGTCAACAAGACCAGCGGCACAGTGAACATCTTCGGTCATGACCTGGACACATCACCGGCCGCGCTCAAGCGTTCCATCGGCGTGGTGCCCCAGGAGTTCAACTTCAACCAGTTCGAAAAGACCTTCGACATCGTCGTGACCCAGGCCGGTTACTACGGCATCCCGGCGAAAATCGCCAAGGAACGCGCCGAGCAATACCTGACCCAACTGGGCCTGTGGGACAAGCGCGACGTCCCCTCGCGCTCGCTGTCCGGCGGCATGAAGCGGCGCCTGATGATTGCCCGCGCGCTGGTGCATGAACCGCGCCTGCTGATCCTCGATGAGCCCACCGCCGGCGTGGACATCGAACTGCGCCGCTCGATGTGGACCTTCCTCACCGAGCTGAACGAGAAGGGCATCACCATCATCCTCACCACCCATTATCTGGAAGAGGCTGAGCAGCTGTGCCGCAACATCGGCATCATCGACCACGGCACCATTGTCGAGAACACCAGCATGCGTAACCTGCTGGGCCAGTTGCATGTGGAAACCTTCCTGCTCGACTTGAAGAACAATCTGTCGGTGCCGCCGCAGCTGCTCGGCTACCCGAGCCGCCTGGTCGACAGCCACACCCTGGAAGTGCAGGTGGACAAAGCCATGGGCATCACCGCGCTGTTCACGCAGTTGGCGACCCAGAACATCGAAGTGCTGAGCCTGCGCAACAAAACCAATCGCCTTGAGGAGTTGTTCGTGTCCCTGGTGGAGAAAAATCTGGCGAAGGTGGCGTTATGAGTTCCGAACTGCAACCCAACCTCGTCGCGCTGCAAACCATCATCTATCGAGAAGTGAAACGCTTTACCCGGATCTGGCCGCAGACCCTGCTACCGCCGGCGATCACCATGGTCCTGTACTTCGTGATCTTCGGTAACCTGATCGGCCGGCAGATCGGCGATATGGGTGGTTTTACCTACATGGAGTACATCGTGCCGGGGCTGATCATGATGTCGGTGATCACCAACGCCTACGGCAACGTGGTGTCGAGTTTCTTCGGCAGCAAGTTCCAGCGTTCGATCGAGGAACTGATGGTGTCGCCGGTGTCGCCGCATACCATCCTGATCGGCTACACCGTGGGCGGCGTGCTGCGTGGCCTGATGGTCGGCGTGATCGTGACGTTGCTGTCGCTGTTCTTCACCCACCTGCAGGTGCATCACCTCGGGGTCACCATTCTGGTGGTGGTGTTGACGGCGACGATCTTCTCGCTGCTGGGCTTCATCAACGCCGTGTTTGCACGCAACTTCGATGATATTTCGATCATCCCGACGTTCGTGCTGACGCCGCTGACCTACCTGGGCGGGGTGTTCTACTCGATCACCTTGCTGCCGCCGTTCTGGCAGACCGTGTCGTTGGCCAACCCGGTGCTGCATATGGTCAACGCGTTCCGTTACGGCATTCTGGGGGTGTCGGACATCAAGATCAGCGTGGCGATCACCTTCATGCTGGTGGCGACCGTGGTGCTGTATATCGGCTGCGCGAAGCTGCTGGTGAGCGGGCGTGGGATGCGTACCTGACTCACTGACTGCATGCGGTCAGAAAATGTGGTAGCGGGCTTGCTCGCGAAGACGGTGTATCAGTCAAAGATGTATTCGCTGACCCACCGCTTTCGCGAGCAAGCCCGCTCCCACATTTGGTTTTCTGCAAGGCATTATGGCTTTAGTGCCAACTCGATCAGCGCATGCAGCTCTTCAACCTGCAACGGCGCATCCGCAAACAGAATCCTGAACACCGTCGGCGCCGCCAGCAGGTTGATCAACCGCTCCACGCTGGGCGCCTGTTCGCCGGGATAGCGATCCACGATAACCTGCAACTGCCCGCCAATCAGCGCCACGCAATACCCCGGCGTCTGGCTGCATTGCACGTCGCGCATCATGTGGCGTCCCGGCTCTGAACTCATCTCATCCAGATACTGCTCGGCCCAGGCTTGCAGGTCGCCGCGCAGGCTGCCGGTGTTGGCCGGTTCGCTGTCCGGGCGCAGGCGTGCCAGGGCCACATCGGCCAGCAGCACCGAAAGGTCGCCCCAGCGCCGGTAGATGGTCGACGGCGTGACGCCTGCGCGCGCGGCAATCATCGGCACGGTGACGCTGGAACGCTCATGGGCTTCCAGCAATTCGCGCACCGCCTTATGGACGGATTCTTGGACCCGGGCACTACGGCCCCCCGGGCGGAGGCCTTCTTTTATCGCCATGTTTGCGACCTTAACACAAAGAATTTGCTTTAAGCGCCGGCCAGTAGCACACTCCGCAAAAGCAAAATATTAGCTTTAGCGGAGCGTGCCCATGTCCAGCAACCCTTCTAACCGTTCCAGCCTGGTGTTCCTGGCGATCACCTTGCTGACGTTTCTTGCCGCGTCCAGCGCGCCGACGCCGTTGTATCACCTGTATCAGGAAGGCCTGCATTTTTCCGCGGGCATGCTCACGCTGATCTTTGGGGTCTATGCCATCAGCCTGCTGGCGGCGTTGTTGACCGTGGGCTCGCTGTCGGACCACCTGGGGCGCAAGCCGGTGATTTTCGCCGCGCTGGTCCTGGATATGCTGGCGATGTTGCTGTTTATCAATGAGGGCAGCGTGGCCTGGCTGATTGCTGCACGCACGTTGCAAGGTTTCGCCACTGGCATGGCCACCGCCGTGCTCGGTGCCGCGCTGCTCGACCATGATCGCCAGCAGGGGCCGCTGGTCAACAGTGTGGCGCCGTTGCTGGGCATGGCGTGCGGTGCGATGGGCAGCAGCGTGCTGGTGGAGTTCGCGCCGCTGCCGACGCAGTTGATCTACTGGACACTGTTCGTGCTGATGCTGTTGCAGGCGCTGTACGTATGGCGTCTGCCGGAAACCGTGAGTCGCATTCCGGGAGCCTTGGCCTCGTTGCGCCCGACCTTGCATGTGCCGCCCCAGGCGCGCCGGGCCTTGTGGTTGTCGCTGCCGGTGGATGTGGCGGTGTGGGCGATGGGCGGGTTCTATCTGTCGTTGGCGCCCTCGCTGGTGCGGGCAGCGACCGGCTCCACGTCCAACCTGATCGGCGGTGGGCTGGTGGCGGTGCTGACCTTGAGCGGCGCGCTGATGATCTTCAGCCTGCGCAATCGGCCTGCCGACAAAGTCCTGCGCCTGGGGGCAAGCCTGCTGGCCGTCGGTGTGGGGCTGATCCTCACGGCGGTGCACAGTGCCAGTCTGCCGCTGTTTTTCATGGCCACGCTGGTTGCGGGCAGCGGTTTCGGCGCCGGTTTTCTTGGCGCGTTGCGCAGCGTGGTGCCCCTGGCGCTGCCCCACGAGCGAGCCGGCCTGATGTCGGCGTTTTATGTGTTGAGCTACCTGGCGTTCTGCCTGCCGTCGCTGCTGGCGGGCAACCTGATCCGCAGTTTCGGCCTGATCGCCACCACCGATGGCTATGGCGTTGTGCTGATCCTGCTATCGCTTGGTGCCCTGGGGGGGCTGCTGGTACAGGGCTCGGTAAAACGCGCTTATAGGTAAAACAGATAACAGTTAGAGAAATTACCCGTTATATAGATATTCGATTGGGTTCTACCATGGTCTCAACCTCATGCGAGGAAGAGGATAATTATCATGACCTGCTCGAATACCATCAGTTACAAACCCTTCAGTCACCTGGCCCGGCCACGGGAAGTGATTCGCCAGTTCACCCCCAACTGGTTTGCCGCGACCATGGGCACCGGCGTGCTGGCGCTGGCCTTGGCGCAGGTGCCGGTCAACCTGCCGGGCTTGTACGCCATCGCCGAAGGCTTGTGGTGGCTCACCATCGGCCTGTTTGTATTGTTCAGCGGATTGTATGCGGCCCGCTGGGTGATGTTTTTCCACGAGGCGCGGCGGATCTTCGGGCACTCCACGGTTTCGATGTTCTTCGGCACCATCCCCATGGGCCTGGCGACCATTCTCAACGGTTTGCTGCTGTTCGGCTTGCCGCGCTGGGGCGGCGATGTGATACCGCTGGCCGAAGCCCTGTGGTGGCTGGACGTGGCAATGGCCCTGGCCTGTGGCGTGTTGATCCCATTCATGATGTTCACCCGCCAGGAACACAGCATCGACCAGATGACGGCCGTGTGGCTGCTGCCCGTGGTCGCTGCTGAAGTGGCCGCTGCCAGCGGTGGCCTGTTGGCGCCGCACTTGGCCGATGCCCATGGGCAACTGGTGATGCTGGTGACAGGCTACGTACTGTGGGCGTTTTCCCTGCCGGTGGCGTTCAGCATCCTGACCATCCTGATGTTGCGCATGGCCCTGCATAAACTGCCCCACGCCAATATGGCTGCGTCGAGCTGGCTGGCCCTTGGCCCGATCGGCACCGGTGCCCTGGGTATGTTGCTGCTCGGCGGCGACGCCCCGGCGATCTTTGCCGCCAACGGCATGCCCGGTGTCGGCGAGATGGCCAACGGCCTGGGCCTAGTGGCCGGTATTACCCTGTGGGGCTTCGGTTTGTGGTGGATGCTGATCGCCGTGTTGATCACCCTGCGTTACCTGCGTGCGGGCATCCCATTCAACCTCGGCTGGTGGGGGTTTACCTTTCCACTGGGCGTGTATGCGCTGGCCACGTTGAAGCTGGCGAGCCTGCTGCATCTGGGGTTCTTCAGTGTGTTCGGCAGTGTGCTGGTGCTGACGTTGGCGTTGATGTGGCTGATCGTCGCCAGGCGCACTGTGCAGGGCGCCTATAAAGGTGAGCTTTTTGTTTCGCCGTGTATTGCAGGACTAGGGAATAAGTAAGCCGGATTAGGTAAAGTCGTGGCCTGAATGCTTTTACAAAAAAACAGGCCACGCAGGAACACGGACGATGAGCCACCCCTCGCAATTCACCTTGCTGCGCACACGGCGCTTCCTGCCGTTTTTCATTACCCAGTTGCTGGGTGCTTTCAACGACAACATCTTCAAGCAATCGCTGATCCTCGCCATTCTCTACAAGCTGACCATCGACGGTGACCGTTCGATCTGGGTCAACCTGTGCGCGTTGCTGTTCATCCTGCCGTTCTTCCTGTTCTCGGCGCTGGCCGGGCAGTTTGGCGAGAAATTCAACAAGGACGCGTTGATCCGCGCGATCAAGATCGGCGAGATCGTGATCATGGCCGTGGGCGCCGCGGGCTTCTTGACCAACCATCTGGAATTGATGCTGCTGGCGTTGTTTGCCATGGGCACCCATTCGGCGCTGTTCGGGCCGGTGAAGTACTCGATCATGCCCCAGGCCCTGCGCGAAGATGAGCTGGTGGGCGGCAACGGCCTGGTGGAGATGGGGACGTTCCTGGCGATCCTGGCCGGCACCATTGGCGCCGGGATCATGATGTCGTCGACCCATTACGCGCCAGTGGTAGCGGTGGCGATTGTCGGCGTGGCGGTGCTCGGTTATCTGGCCAGCCGCAGTATTCCGCGGGCGGCGGCGTCGACGCCGGGGCTGCGTTTGAACTGGAATATCTTCAGTGAATCCTGGGCCACTTTGCGCCTGGGCCTGGGGCAGACACCCGCGGTGTCACGGTCCATTGTCGGCAACTCATGGTTCTGGTTTGTCGGTGCGATCTACCTGACGCAAATCCCGGCCTACGCCAAGGAATGGTTGTACGGCGACGAAACCGTAGTGACGCTGATCCTCACCGTGTTCTCGGTGGGTATCGCCCTCGGTTCGATGCTCTGCGAAAAACTCTCCGGGCGTAAGGTGGAAATCGGCCTGGTGCCGTTCGGTTCATTCGGCCTGACGGTGTTTGGCCTGCTGCTGTGGTGGCACTCCGGGGGCTTCCCGCAGAACGTACAGGCCAACGATTGGCTCGCGGTGTTGAGCCATGGCCAGGCGTGGTGGGTGTTGTTCGACATCCTCGGGCTGGGCGTGTTTGGCGGCTTTTATATCGTGCCGCTGTATGCGCTGATCCAGTCGCGTACTGCCGAGAACGAACGCGCACGGGTGATCGCGGCGAACAACATTCTCAATGCGTTGTTCATGGTGGTGTCGGCGATTGTCTCGATCCTGCTGCTCAGCGTGGCCAAGCTGTCGATTCCGGAGTTGTTCCTGGTGGTGTCGCTGCTCAACATCGCGGTGAACACCTACATCTTCAAGATCGTGCCCGAGTTCACCATGCGTTTCATGATCTGGCTGCTCAGCCATTCCATGTACCGCGTGGAGCACCGCAACCTGGAAGCGATCCCGGATGAGGGGGCGGCATTGCTGGTGTGCAACCACGTGTCGTTTGTCGATGCGCTGTTGATTGGCGGCGCGGTGCGTCGGCCGATTCGCTTCGTCATGTACTACAAGATCTACCACTTGCCGGTGCTGAACTTTATCTTCCGCACAGCCGGAGCGATTCCGATTGCCGGGCGGCATGAGGACATTCAGATCTACGAAAAGGCCTTCACGCGGATTGCGCAGTATCTGAAGGACGGCGAGTTGGTGTGCATCTTTCCGGAAGGCAAGTTGACGGCTGACGGCGAGATGAATGAGTTTCGCGGTGGGGTGACGCGGATTCTGGAGGAGACGCCGGTGCCGGTTATTCCGCTGGCGTTGCAGGGGTTGTGGGGGAGCTTTTTCAGTCGCGATCCGAACAAGGGCTTCTTTCACCGGATCTGGTCGCGGGTGGTGTTGGTGGCAGGTGAGCCAGTGCCAGAGCCGACGCCTGCAAGATTGCAGGAGGTGGTTGGTGGGTTGCGGGGAAGTGTCAGGTAGGTTTGTGTTGAAGGGGCGGGCCTCTTCGCGGGCAAGCCCGCTCCCACATTCGCCCGTATTCCAAAAGTGGAACGCGGTCAAATGTGGGAGCAGGCTTGCTCGCGAAAGCGGTAGTGGCCTAAGTGCTGATCTTGAGCCCAATGAGCCCGCAAATAATCAACGCCACACTGGCCAACCGAAACAACGCCATGGATTCGCCAAACAGGATAATCCCGGCAATCACCGTACCCACGGCGCCCACGCCGGTCCAGACTGCATAGGCGGTGCCCAGCGGCAGTTCCTTCACGGCCAGCCCCAGCAGGCCAAGGCTGATGGCCATGGCGACAATCGTCAGGGCGGTGGGCAGGGGCTTGCTGAAGCCATCGGTGTATTTCAAGCCGACGGCCCAGCCGACTTCAAACAATCCGGCAAAAAACAGAATGATCCAGGACATGCTGACCCTCTTCTATATAGACGTGGGGTCGTCCCCGGATTAGGCGCTTGAGAGCGTCGCGGGGTCGTCCCCGCGAAGTTCGTTAGAGTGCCGAACTGTGCCCGGCGGATCAAGTTTGTGGGGTGTTCTCCAGTATGCGACGGTCTTCTTTCTCGCTCATGCGGCGGAAGTAGGTCGACAGCAATGCCCCGGAAATATTGTGCCAGACGCTGAACAGCGCACTCGGCACCGCCGCCAGCGGCGAGAAATGTGCACTGGCCAGTGCGGCGCCCAGCCCGGAGTTCTGCATGCCGACTTCCAGCGCCAACGACTTGCGCTGCGCCAATGGCAGCTTGAACACGCGGCCGGTGAAGTAGCCCAACAGGTAGCCGAAGCTGTTATGCAGCATCACCACGGCCATGATCAGTAGGCCTGATTCGGCGATCTTCGCCTGGCTGGCGGCCACCACCGCGGCGACGATGATCACGATGCTCACCACCGATACCAATGGCAACACGTCCACCGCATGCCGTACGCGTTCGCCGAGCACACGCTGCGCGACTACGCCGAGCACGATCGGCAGCAGCACCACTTGCAGGATCGACCAGAATAGCTCCATGAACGATACCGGCAGCCAGGCCGAGGCCAGCAACCAGATCAGCGCCGGGGTGAGCAGCGGGGCGAGGAGGGTGGTGACGGCGGCGATGGCCACCGACAGCGCCAGGTCGCCACGGGCCAGCCAGGTCATCACGTTGGACGAGGTGCCGCTTGGGCAGCAACCGACCAGAATCACGCCGACGGCAATTTCCGGCGGCAGGTGGAACGCCTGGCACAGCAACCACGCCACGCCCGGCATGATCACAAAGTGTGCGACCACGCCCAGGGCGACGCGCCACGGATGGCGGGCGACCTCGGCGAAGTCATCAATCTTGAGGGTCAGCCCCATGCCGAACATCACCAGGCCCAGCAGCGGCACGATGGCGGTTTTCAGGCCGATGAACCAGCCCGGTTCGAGGAACGCCAGTACCGCGAACATCAGCACCCAGTAGGCGAAGGTATTGCCGACGAAGCGGCTCAGGGCGGCGAGTGCGCGCATGGGAGTGTCCTTGTTATTAGTGAATGATTCTGCTTGGAAACCCAATCAAATGTGGGAGCGGGCTTGCCCGCGAATACGCTGTGTCAGTCAACCGTGGTGGCGACTGATCCGCCGCATTCGCGAGCAAGCCCGCTCCCACACAAGCCCGCTTCTATAGGTAGAGCTTCACATGGCTTAGATGCCTTGTGGCGTCTCTTCACCGCCCAGGGCTTCAACCAGCGCCGGGATGAACTCGCCGAACGTCAGCATCATCAGGGTGAAGCTTGCGTCCAGTTGGCCCAGGGCTTCGTCGCCGCCGTCCTGTTCCGCCTGGTCTTGCAGCAGGTCTTCGAACTTCAGGCGTTTGACGGTCATCTTGTCGTCAAGCATGAAGGACAGCTTGTCCTGCCAGGCCAGGGCCAGTTGGGTCACGACTTTGCCGGTGGTCAGGTGCAGCTGGATCTCTTCGCCGGTCAGGTCCTGGCGCTTGCAGCGCACGATGCCGCCGTCTTCGTGGGTGTCGCGCAGTTCGCATTCGTCGAGGACGAAGAAGTCATCGGCCGGTTTCTGGGTGGTGACCCAGTCGGTCATGATCGCGGTTGGCGCTGTTTTTACGGTCAGCGGGCGAACGGGCAGGGTGCCGATCACTTCACGCAGTGTCGACAGCAGATCTTCGGCGCGTTTCGGGCTGGCCGAGTTCACCAGGATCAGGCCCTGTTTTGGCGCGATGGCGGCGAAGGTCGACGAACGACGGATAAAGGCGCGCGGCAGGAAGGCCTGGATGATTTCATCCTTGAGCTGGTCGCGTTCCTTCTTATAGACCTTGCGCATTTGCTCGGCCTCGATTTCTTCGACTTTTTCTTTCAGTGCGTCACGCACCACGCTACCCGGCAGGATACGTTCTTCCTTGCGCGCAGCGATCAGCAGGAAGTCACCGCTGACGTGAACCAGGGGAGCGTCTTCACCTTTACCGAAAGGCGCGACGAAACCGTAAGTGGTCAACTCCTGGCTGGCACACGGGCGCGCCAGTTTGGTGGCCATGGCCGCTTCCAACGCCTCGGCATCAACGGGCAGATCTTGGGTCAGGCGATAGATAAGCAGGTTCTTGAACCACATGGGGTGAGTCTCTCCTTTATACAAAGGCGGGCATTATTGTCTTGATCACGTCTGAGGCCAACCCTGCCTAAGCCATTGGAAGGCCTCAAAAAAAAGATTTAAGAAAGTGCTTGCCAGACCTTGGGTCGCTCCGTAGAATGCGCGCCACACCGAGACGAAGGGTGATTAGCTCAGCTGGGAGAGCATCTGCCTTACAAGCAGAGGGTCGGCGGTTCGATCCCGTCATCACCCACCATTCGCCTCATGTGTTACGCGCAGCGGTAGTTCAGTCGGTTAGAATACCGGCCTGTCACGCCGGGGGTCGCGGGTTCGAGTCCCGTCCGCTGCGCCATATTCGGTAACCTGGAACACTGAACGCCAGGTCACCACAGGAAGCCCGCTCATTGAGCGGGCTTTTTTGTGCCTGAAATTCCTTCCTTGCATATCCCGGCAGGACGAGTCCACCCAGAAAAATCGCCAGGCCAGTGGCAGACGAGCAATTGCTGGCGCGTCGCAAGGCTGGTTTTTCAACATTCAAATCCGAGCGCCTGCCGGTGCTCCATGAATTCTGCACCAGCCTAGGGTTTGAACAACCTCACGAGGTCCTGAACACGCCCGGGAAATTTTTGGCCCAATTGGACAGCGGTTTTCGAAGTGCAGTGATCAGTGAGGCCAACCGTATATGGTTCATTACCCGTATCGGTTACTACATCGGCGAGTACCTGGCGACACGGTATGACGGGTATTGGCAGGTCGATGAAGACCCGGCGTCGCCTACCTTCGCACGTTATGTGGTCGGCGGTTTCTCCTTCGACGGGGTAACCACGCCAATGGTCGACCCAATGGAGATGGCTCGGCAGTACGCCGATACGCCCACACCAAGGTCCCTGGTTCAGGAAATCGATAAAGTGTTGGTCAAGTAAACGTGATGACTCATGATCAGATCCTGAAACACACAGCCGACGCACGTGTGCCAGCACCTGGAACTTCGGTCCACTTGATTGAGTAGCAGACTGCTCAAGTGATCCGCGCCGCCTCATTGCAATATTGAACGTAGAAAGCCCGCTCAATGAGCGGGCTTTTTTTGTCTGCGATTTTTGTAGGCACAAGGTATGTTGGCGTTTAGAAATCCCAGCGGGTAGTGACCATGAAGTTGCGCGGCTCGCCATAGGCCGCAGAGTTATAGAAGCCGATGTTGGTGTAGTAGGACTTGTCGAAGATATTGTTGACGTTCAACGTCGCCGACAGGTTTTTGCTGATCTGATACTTGCTCATAAGGTCCACCAGCCAATAAGCATCCTGGGAAAACTCTTCATAGCCGCCGCGCGGGCTGTTGTAGATGTCCTGCCAGCCCACGCTCTGCCAGCGCACGCCGCCGCCGACGGTCAACTTGTCGAGGTTGCCCTTGAGTTTGTAGGTGGTGTACAGCTTGACCTGGTCTTCAGGCTCAAACGTGGAGATCTTCACGCCCTGATCGTCGCGCACAATCTTGTGCGTGTAGCCCGCCTGGAGCTGCCAGCCCGGGGCGACTTCGCCGGACATCTCCACTTCATAACCCTTGGTTACCGCCTTGCTGCTCTTGTAGGCATAGTTGCTCGGTGTCGGCTTGAGATTGTTGTACTCGTCGTCAGACAGCGCGCGATTGGACTCATGGATCTCAAAGTACGCCGCGCTGGCGTTGACCCGGCCATCGAGGAAGTCGGCCTTGATCCCCAGTTCCCAGTTCTGGCCTTCGTCCGGCTCCAGCAGCTTGTTGTCGCGGTCGCGGTTGTAGTTTTCCTGGGGCATGAAAATGTCGGTGTAGCTGGCGTACACCGTGTACGTGTCGTTCAGGTCGTAGACCGCACCAACATACGGCACGACCCGCCCGGACTCGCGATAGTTGGGGTTGTAGCCGGTGACCTGATAGTTGACCAGGCGTGCGCCGAGCAACACCTTGAGGTCGTCGGCGAGGTTCAGGCGCGTGGTCGCGTAGGCGCCGGTCTGGCGCACGGTGTCGTCGATCAGCGATTGCGCCTTGCCCCAGTCCGGCATCGTCGCGTGGCCGCGCCAGTGATTGAAGTCGACAATATTGGGTGCCAGGTTCCAATAGCCTTTGCCGTTCCATTCCGACGCGCTGATCGAACCGCCCAGCACCAACTCATGTTCACGCCCACCGAGGCTGTACGGCCCGCTCACATACAGGTCGGCGGAATCGCTGACGGTCTCGCCGGTGTATTTGCCCGAGGTCAATTGCGCGGTGCCATCCGGCTGCGGCTGGTCGCCCTGAATCGAGCCCATCAGCGCGTGGTAGCCGTTGATCTTGTGGTCCAGTTGCAGCTTGGTGACCCAGCCATTGCCCAGGTCATGTTCCAGCATGGCGAATACCGTGCGGGTGTATTGCTCCCAACTGCTCCACTCGGCGGCGTTGTTGAACGAGCGCTTGACGCTGTTGCGATTGCCCTGGGAGTCGATCAGCGGAAAGCTGCCCGACCAGGACGAGCCCTTTGGCAGCGTGTCCTGGTAGTCACCGCCTACGGTCAACAGGGTATCGGGTGACAGGTCGAATTCCATGATGCCGTAGTACGTCGGGCTCTGGCGCGAGTAGTGGTCCATGAAGGAATGCTTGTCCTGGTACGCCGCGACGGCTCGGCCACGCACGTTGCCGCTGTCGGTCAGCGGGCCGCTGACGTCCAGTTCGCTGCGATAGTTGTCCCACGAGCCGGCGCCGAGGCTCGCGTGGCCCTGGAAGTCTGCAGTGGGTTTCTTGCGCACCAGATTGATGGTCGCGCCCAGTGAGCCGGCGCCGGTGAGCAGGCCGGTGGCGCCCTTGAGCACTTCGACGCGGTCGTAGATCGCCATGTCGCTCAGGGTGTTGCCCGCCGAGTACGCGACGTTGCGCGCGGTCGAGGGGATGCCGTCGTACTGGAAGTTGTTGATCGAGAAGCCGCGCGCATAGTAGTTGCTGCGCTCGCTGTCAAAGGCCGACACGGTGATGCCGGGAGTGTGGCGCATCACGTCGTCGACGTTGTTCAGGCCGAAGTCATCCATGTGCTGGCGGGTGACCACCGACACCGATTGCGGGGTTTCCTTGGGCGTCAGCACCAGGCGGGTCGAGGTCGCGATGGCGCCGGGTGTGTAGGAACCGGTGTCTTCGGTAACGTTGCCCAGCAGGTTGGCGCTGACCTGGGTCGGGCCCAGTTCCAGGGTGCCGTTGTCGGCCGTGGGGGCGGGCTGCAGCGCATATACCTGGCCGTCTTTAACCGCGCGATAACCACTGCCTTGCAGCAGGCGGTCGAAGCCCTCCTGGATGGCGTAGTTGCCTTGCAACCCCGGGCCGTTGAGGCCCTCCAGCGCGGGGGATTGAAACACGATGGCCACGCCGGCCTGTTGCGCAAAGCGATTGAGCGATGCCCCCAGGGGGCCTGCGGGGATGTCGTAGGCGGGGGCGACGACGTTGGCCGTGTCGGCCTGCGCCGGTCTGATGTTCAGCACGGTGGCGGTGAGTATGGCCAAGGACAGGGGCGCGATTTTCAGTAGGTCAAAGCGCCCGCGTGAGTAGGAAGGGGTCTGCATGGTGAAGGCAATCCTTTACGTGTCGAATTACCTTGCTTGACGGGCAAGTCTGAGAAAACCGGAAGCTAATGCGAATAATTATTTTTTGGCGCTGTCGTCGCGGTCGACGAAGATCAGCCAGTTGGTAAAGTTTCTGACCTTGATCGGTAAGGTTTGCGCGAGTAACTGCAGGGCGTGGTTGCTGTCGTCCAGGGGGATCACCGCCGATACGCGCAGGTTTTGCAGGGCGGCGCGGTCGAATTGCACATGTGCGGCATGGTGACGGGCGATCTCATCGAGCACCTCGGGCAATGGCCGGTTGTCCACGACCAATTGGTGACGGCGCCAGGCATCATTGATGCTGGCGGGGTCGATGCGGCCGCTCAGGCGCACGCCGTCGTGGCTGAGCAGGGCCTGGGTGCCGGCATCGACTTCCAGGGTCTGCTGGGTGTTCGCGCTCTGCGCCGCGACCCGCGACTGCAACATGCTCAATACGGTGACATCACCGTCACGCTTGACCACAAACCGCGTGCCCAGCGCCCGCAAGGTGCCTTGGGCGGTCTGCACGATAAACGGCCGGGCCGGGTCGTGAGCCACCTCCACCAGGATCTCGCCTTGCAGCAGCTCGATGCGGCGCTGCACGGCGTCGAAATGCAGATTCGCCGCGCTGATCCCGTTCAGCGTCAACGTGGAACCGTCCGCCAGTTGCAGGGTTTGCCACTGACCCGGACCGTTGCGCACATCGGCCATCCATTGTTGCGGGTACGGGCTGACCAGCAGCGCCGCCGCTGGAATCGCCAGGCTGCACGCCAGCAGCAGGGCGCGCACGGCATTTTTGCGGCGATGGGCTTTCTGGTGGGCAAACGCCGCGCTTAATGCCGACCGCGCCGGCGACCTGGTGCCACGCAGGGCCTGCATCCGGGTGATGACTTCTTCCATGCGCGCGGCCGCTGCGGCGTAATGCGGGCCCTGTTGCTTCCAGCATTCGAATGCCAGCTGCTGGGCCTCGCTCAGTTCCCCTTCGTGCAGGCGCAGCATCCATTCGGCGGCTTGCTCTTCGATCTGTTGGCGGGCGTCGGGCATGTGCGATCAAGTATCCAGGCTATGGCTGCAATGCATGAGTGCCTGGATCAGGTACTTGCGCACGGTGCGTTCCGACAACTTCAGCTGTTGGGCGATCTGTTGCTGGGTCAATTCTTCGAGGTAATAGAGTACGAACGCCTGGCGCGAGTACTCATGCATGCCTTCGAGGATAAACGCGATCTGCTCCAGGGCTTCGAGGGTGGTATGGATCTGTTCCGGCGATTGGAATCCTTCGAGGGCGTCCACCGTCAGTGCCAACTCTTGCAGATACGCTTGTTCAATCTGCCTGCGTCGCGCCTGATCGATTATCAGGCGTCGCGCCGTGGTACTCAGGTACGCCCGTGGTTCGCGGATGTGCGCCACGGATTCGCGTGCATTGAGGATGCGCGCAAAGGTGTCTTGCGCCAGGTCCGCCGCGTTCTGGCGACAGCCCAATTTGCGCCGCAGCCACGCCAGCAGCCAGCCGTGATGCTCGCTGTAGAGCGCGGTAATTTCCCGCTGGAAGGGCGGTTCACCCACAGACATAGGCGTGGCTCGAGCGTTATTGAGAATGGTTTTTAATTGTGAGGCCAAGTGTCGGGTAAACGCAATAGAGTCGCGTTTGGGCCCCGCAAGCCCGTATTTACGGGGTTTGCGCCGTCTACAGAAAAATATTTCAAATAAATTGCATTTAAATCAAGACATTGCGGATTTTTGATGTATGATGCCGCCCACACCGAAACGAAGGGTGATTAGCTCAGCTGGGAGAGCATCTGCCTTACAAGCAGAGGGTCGGCGGTTCGATCCCGTCATCACCCACCATTCGCTTCAAGTGTTACGCGCAGCGGTAGTTCAGTCGGTTAGAATACCGGCCTGTCACGCCGGGGGTCGCGGGTTCGAGTCCCGTCCGCTGCGCCATATTCGGTAACCTGGAACACTGAACGCCAGGTCACCACTAGAAAGCCCGCTCATTGAGCGGGCTTTTTTTCGTCTGCGATTTTCCTCTTGGCGCCTTGCCGTTGTGCACTGCACGTTCACCTTGAACTGTGCCGGTGCGCCATGACGTGGGGGAATACCCCCATGCACATTGGTCGATTGCGCCCCTGGCCGCTTAAACGGTTATCTATAGCCACGCGAAGACTTCCAGGCGAGCTGCCGACGGCAGGATGCTGCGGTGCCCGCCCTCTAACAATGGCCTTTCAAGGCGATAAAAATAGTCTGCAAGGGGAATGGCTCTACATGAAATATCCATTGCGTCCGTTGGTGTTCTGGCCAACTTTCCTGATCCTGCTGGCGGCGGTGATCGCCAGCTACGTCGACCTGAATGCATTCCTTGCGCTGAGCAAGCAGCTCAACAACCTGATCCTCAAGAACTTCTCCTGGCTGTTCAGCGCTGGCTCGTTTGCCATGGTGGTGCTGACCGCTATCGTGTATTTCTCCGCATTGGGCAAGGTGCGCATCGGCGGTGAGGACGCTCGGCCGTTGCTGAGCAAATGGCGCTGGTTCATGGTGGCGCTGTGCACCACACTGGCCGTCGGCGTGCTGTTCTGGACCACTGCCGAACCGCTCTACCACCTGTATTCCCCACCGACCAGCCTGCCGATTGAAGCGGGCAGTTCAGCGGCGAAAAGCTTTGCTATGTCGACCATGTTCCTGCACTGGACCATCACCCCATACGCCATCTACCTGGTGCCGTCCCTGGTATTTGCGCTGGTGTTCTACAACCGCCGCAGTAACTTCTCGATTGGCGCGATGCTCGAACCCTTGCTGGGCGCGGCGCGGGTCAAGCGCTACGCCGGGCTGATCGACACCTTGGCGATGTTCGCCCTGGTCGCCGGCATGGCCTCGTCCCTGGGCACGGGCGCACTGACTCTGGCCGGAGGCCTGAGCCAATACATCGGCGGCGAAACTACACCGTTCCGTTTAGCGATCATCATCGCGATCATCGTCATCACCTTTGTCGCCTCGGCCGCCAGCGGCCTGCAGCGCGGCATTGTGATGCTGTCGTCGTTCAACACCTGGATCATGCTCGCCCTCGGCCTGTTCGTGCTGTTGTGCGGGCCGACCCTGTACATGTTCAGCCTCGGCGTCGAATCCCTCGGCGTGTACCTCGACACCTTCTTCAGCCGCAGCCTGTCCACCGGCGCCGCAAGCGGCGACACCTGGCCGCAGAGTTGGACGGTGTTCTACTGGTCGGTGTGGTTTGCCTGGGCGCCGGTCAGCGCGCTGTTTCTCGGCAAGATCGGTCGGGGCTACACCGTGCGCGAATTCATCCATATCAACATGCTCTACCCGGCGTTGTTCACGGCGGTGTGGATCTGCATCTTCTCCGGCGCCAGCCTGTATTTCGATGCGCTCGGAGACGGCAGCCTCAACCGCGTATTGAACGAACAGGGCGTGGAGCATGTGCTGTACCAGATGTTCCAGCACCTGCCGGCCAGCGGCTTGATGATCGCGTTCCTGCTGTTCGTGGCGTTCATCTCGTTTGTCACCGCGGCGGACTCCAGCACCGACGTGATCGCCAACCTGTGCAGCAAAGGTGTGACTGCCGACTCCGACCTCGACGGCAACCCGATGTTGAAGATCGTGTGGGGCGTGATCATCGGCACAGTGTCGTGGGTGATGGTGTCGTTCATCGGCATCGACGGGGTGAAGATGCTGTCCAACCTCGGTGGTTTGCCGGGGATGATCCTGGTGCTGCTGGCCAGTACCTCACTGATTTTCTGGCTGAAGAACCCGGCGTTGCTCGACGTGAAACGCTTGCGACCGACCACTGAGCCCGAGCTGCGTGGTACCAGCGCCGTCACCGAATTTGCCCGCTAGACCCTCAAACCTGTGTGTCTGCCCACGCGCTCCACGACGAGCGCGGGGGCGTCGTTTGTTCGCAATAAAAGTTTGGAGTTACCGATGGAAATCGTTACCGAATTTGCCTACAAGGTCCGTGAAATCGAGCACTGCCTGATCCCGCTGAAGGACGGCACCCAGCTGGCCGCGCGCATCTGGCTGCCGGAAGTCGCCGGCCTGCAAACCTTCCCCGCCATCCTCGAATACCTGCCGTACCGCAAACGCGACGGTACGGCCGTGCGCGATGCGCTGACTCACCCGTGGATGGCCGGGCAGGGCTACGTGTGCGTGCGTGTCGACATGCGCGGCAACGGCGAATCCGAAGGCTTGATGGCCGACGAATACCTGTTGCAGGAACAGGACGACGCCCTCGAAGTGATCGACTGGCTGTGCCAGCAGCCGTGGTGCGACGGCAACGTCGGCATGATGGGCATCTCCTGGGGCGGCTTCAACGGCCTGCAAGTCGCGGCGCGCCAACCCGAGGCGCTGAAGGCGATCATCACCCTGTGCTCCACCGACGACCGCTTCGCCGATGACATCCACTACAAGGGCGGCAACCTGCTGCTGGAGAACTTTGGCTGGGCCGCGACCATGCTCAATTTCAGCGCTGCCGTGCCCGACCCGCTGCTGGTTGGCGACGCCTGGAAAACCCTTTGGCAGCAACGCCTGGACAGCATGCCGCTGCTCGCCGAAACCTGGTTGCAACACCAGACCCGCGACGATTACTGGCGCCACGGCTCGGTGTGCGAGGACTATTCACAGATCAAGGCGGCGGTGTATGCGGTGGGCGGCTGGGGTGATGCCTACCGCAATACCGTGTCGCGGCTGATGCAGCATCTTCCGGGGCCGAAGAAGGCAATGATCGGCCCGTGGATTCACAAATATCCACACTTCGCCGTGCCGAATCCGGCCATCGGCTTTCTGCAAGAAGCCAAACGCTGGTGGGATCACTGGTTGAAAGGCATCGATAACGGGGTAATGGATGATGCGGCCTGCACATTCTTCCTACAGGATGTGCTGCCGCCCAAGGGCAGTTACGCCGAGCGACCGGGGATCTGGGTGCAGACGGCGGGGTGGCCGGCGCCCCAGGTGCAGTGGACTGATTTCAGCCTCGGCGAGCACGGCCTGATCCCTGGCCGACAACCATTGGCCACGCCGCGCAGTATCTGTTCGCCGCTGACCACCGGCCTGCACCAGGGCGAGTACTGCGCCATCTGGTTCGGCCCCGACGGCCCGACTGACCAGCGCCGCGACGACGCTCATTCGCTGTGCTTCGACTCGCCGGTGCTGACTGAACCGCTGGCGCTATTGGGCGATGCGCGTCTCACGCTGCACCTGGCCAGTGACACGGCTTGCGGTCAATTGGTGGCGCGGCTGAATGCGATTGCGCCGGATGGCCAGGTCACACAGATCAGCTATGGCGTACTCAATCTCACGCTTCGTGAGGACTTTTCCCGTGTTACCCCTGTAGTCCCTGGCGCACCAATGGACGTGCACCTGAGCCTGGACCACATCGGCATGCGCTTGCCCGCTGGCTATCGTCTGCGCCTGGCTTTGAGCACCGCGAGTTTCCCGTTGCTGTGGCCGAGCCGTGAGCTGACCACCCTGACCTTGCTGCCTGCCCTGCAAAGCCTGCAACTGCCGGTGTTCAGCGGCGCGGCGGTGGACTGCCCGTTCGAAGCGCCGCAGGCCGCCACTCCGGTTGCCCTGCAAGTGCTGCGCGCCGCGGCGCCGAAACGCACCTTGATCGAAGACGTGGGCAGTGGCGAAGTCTGCGTGAAGATCGAGGACGACCTCGGCTCGGTGCGGTTTACCGACCACGGCCTGGCGGTGGACCAACGTTGCACTGAGCAATACCGCACCTCTGCCTGGGACCCGTTGTCGACCCGTGCCGACATCCAGTGGCACTACCGCGTCGGTCGCGACGAATGGGCGGTGGAGGTGGAAAGCCGTCTGAGCGTGCACGCCGATGCCGAGTGGTTCTATGTCGAAGCGGAGCAGACTGCCTGGGAGAACGGCCAGCTGGAGCACCGCCGCCAATGGAGCAAGCGCGTGGCCAGGGTCGCGCTGTAAGCGAGCAACTGGCAGGATGCCTGCCAACGAATGCCAGTCGTCAGTAAAGGGCGAACGCACTACCTGTGGCGAGGGAGCTGGCTCCCTCGCCACAGGTGACGTTTTACGCTTTCGGGTGCTTGACTGGCTGGCATCAAGGGCACCCGAGTCTGTCTCTGCTATTGGAACCTGTCATGTCGCGCCGAAACGTCGATCTTCCCCCGCTCAATTGCTTGCAGACTTTCGAAGCGGCGGCCCGCCATTTGAGTTTTACCCAGGCCGCCCATGAATTGAACCTGACCCAGAGCGCGGTCAGCCGCCAGGTCAAGCGCCTGGAAGAAGACCTCGCCCGCCCGCTGTTCTATCGACTGGCCCAGGGGCTGAGCCTGACACCCGCCGGGGTGCGTTACTTCCGCACGATCCAGCGCCTGCTGCGCGAACTCGATCGTGAGTCCGCCGAACTGCGCCGACGCGGCGCCGACCGCCAGTTGACCCTGGCCAGCACGCCGACCATCAGCTCGATCTGGCTGGCCGGCTTGTTGCCGCAATTCCAGCGCGAACACCCGGACCTGGACATCCGCATCCTGTGCAGTGAAAGCCCCGGCCATCTGGATGTCAGCGAATATGACCTGGGCCTGTTCTATCACCTCGACGAACTGCCGGCGCCCCATGGCCTGGAGCTGTCGCCGGTGTTCGACAACGAGCAGGTCATCACTGTGTGTAGCCCTGCCTATATAGAGCGTCACGGTCCGATTCGCGATGTGGAGCACTTGCTGCACGCCCACACCTTATTGATCGTCGAGGACCACTACCACGACTGGCTGACCTGGACCGATTGGTTTGCCGATGTCGGCGCCCACTACCACACCCCGCGGCATGCGCTGCGCACCAACAGCTATCAGCTGTTGATGCAGTCGGCGGTCATGGGCCATGGCGTGACCCTCGGCTGGAAGAGTCTGCTGCAAGGCGAACTCGACGCCGGTCGCCTGCAAATGGCCTTGCCCCACACCATGCACAGCCGGGGGCGCCTGCACCTGATGCAACCCCATCACCGCAACCCGCCATCGGCGGCGCGCAGTTTTCGCCAATGGCTGCTGGCCCATGCCAGCCATGTGAACAAGCCTCTCTGAGCCACCATGAACCT
Source organism: Pseudomonas sp. GL_117 (assembly GCF_057835125.1). Classification (NCBI taxonomy): domain Bacteria; kingdom Pseudomonadati; phylum Pseudomonadota; class Gammaproteobacteria; order Pseudomonadales; family Pseudomonadaceae; genus Pseudomonas; species Pseudomonas sp. GL_117. The sequence goes on from NZ_CM174418.1 coordinate 2,125,233, forward strand.
GACTTTTCTGACCTTCCCCGCGCTGTACAGCGCGACCATCCTGATGCTCACCGGCAACGGCTTGTTTTTCAGTTTTATCGGCCTGCGCTTGAGTAGCCAGGGCATCAACGAAGTGTGGATCGGTGCGCTGACGGCGGCGTACTACGGGGGGATGGTCTGCGGTGCCAAGTTCGGCCACCGCATGATCGCCGGCGTCGGGCACGTGCGCTCGTATGTGGCCTGTGCCGGAGTCGCCACCATCATCGTGCTGCTGCACGTGTTGTTCGAGCAGTTGGCGTTCTGGCTGGCGCTGCGGTTTGTGATGGGCCTGGTGATGATGAACCAGTACATGGTCATCGAAAGCTGGCTCAACGAGCAGGCGGAAAACAACCGGCGCGGCGCGGTGTTCGCCGGTTACATGGTTGCGGTGTCCCTGGGCTTGATGCTGGGGCAGGGCGTGCTGATCTGGCGTCCGGAGCTGGATTTCAAACCGCTGATTATCGTCGCGATCTGCTTTGCCGCCTGCCTGCTGCCGGTGACCATGACCAAGCGCCTGCACCCGGCGAAGCTGGTAGCGGCACCGCTGGAAGTGGGGTTTTTCTGGCAACGGGTGCCCCAGGCGCTGACCACCGTGTTTGTCACCGGCCTGATGATCGGCGCGTTCTACGCCCTGGCCCCGGTGTTTGCCACACGCAACGGCTTGAGCACGGGTGAGGCAAGTACGTTTGTCGCGGTGTCGATTTTTGCCGGGCTGTGCGGTCAGTGGCCCATCGGCTGGCTGTCGGACCGCATTGACCGCTCGCGCTTGATCCGCGCCTGCGCGTTGGCGTTGGGGCTGTTGGTGGTCCCGCTGTGGGGGCTGGTACAACTGCCTTACGCGTGGTTGTTGCTGTTCGGTTTTCTCAGCGGCTTGCTGCTGTTCACCCTCTACCCGTTGGCGGTGGCGCTGGCCAATGACAACGTCGAGCAGCCGCGACGTGTACCGTTGAGCGCGATGATGCTCGCCACCCACGGCATTGGTGCCAGCCTGGGGCCGATACTCAGCGGCGCGTTGATGAACAGCTACGGCCACGGCGCGTTCTACATGCTGTTTTCCGCCTGTGCGCTGCTGCTGATCTGGCGCGTGCAGCCCAAGCAGGTCACCGGCGAATACCTGGTCGACGGCGCACCGTTGCACCACGTCGCCATGCCCGAACATCCAATGGGCGCGGTACTCGATCCGCGTGTCGACGAAATCCCCGAGGCGCTGGTGATCAACGACCCGCCGCCCGACATCAAGGTGTGACGGCTATTCGGCTTTTTTCTTGCGCGGCCGGCGCGTGGCCAAATGCTCGAAACAAAACGACGCGGTGCCGAACACGGCGATCAGGGTCAGTACGAGCATGCCGAGGGTTGAGCTTTCCACGGTGAATTCCTACGTGATGGGGTAGGTGTTCACCGTAGTGGCGGGGCGAAAGAGCCTCAATAGACCCGACGTTTTCCTTACGGTGTCGGGCCCATTGTTACGCACTCTTTACGGGGCGTTACGGCTGTGACGGTAGTCGCTGACCGCTTCGTACACCGCTTTGCGCAAGCGGTTGATGCCGCCGATGGGGCGGTGTTCGGCGACGCCGAACCATGGGTTGAATGACTGGTTGTCGCACGCCAGGTTCAATGCCGGGGTGTCGAAGTCCTGCGCCGGGATCGTCACTTTCGCCACGGTTTCGTAAGGCGCATCGCTTTCCTTCCACTCGATGCTAGTGTCTTCGATCGGCATGAATTTCTGCGGGTTCTGCCGCTGGATCTGCAACACGAAACACACCGCTACGCGGTCGGTCGACAACTGCTGGTTCAACGCACTGCGCAGGAAGTTCGGCAGGTCCTGGTTCTGCTTCGGCAACTGGTATTGCGGGCAGCTTTGCGGGTCGGGCGCGACACGGAATTTGGCGTTGGCCGCGCCGAACTTGTAGGGCGATACGGAAAAGTATGTGGTCTGCGTCGGGCTCGCCGGTGCGGGGGCCAGGGTCGCCAGGGCGATAAACAGATGGCGTACCTGCCAGCTGCGCGGGTCGGCCTTGGGGAAGAACGCCAGCACCTTTTTGCCGTCAGCCTGGGCGCCGATGTTCTGTGCGTACTCGGCCACATCGCTGACGAAAAAATTCGGGTGACTGAACATCACGAAGTCCTGCTCGGTGCGGCTTTGCTGGTCGGCCAACAGCTGCTTGCCCGGTACATCCAGCAGCTTGATCGCCATGCCGCGAGCATCGCGGATGCTGTCGAACTGCGGGTACGCGTTGCCGTTGGACAACCGCATCATCGCCTGCCAGGTCTTGCCCGGTTGGGCAAACACGCCCTGGCGCAACGCCGGGTCGAGGTCGGCGAGTACACTGACTTCGGCCTTCACGCAACCATGGGCCTTGGCATGGGCGTCACGCAGGTAGCGCGTGCCTTCGCGGTGCTGGTCAACGATGCGCACCGCGGTCTGGATAATGCCTTGGGTCATGGCGGCTTCACCCGCCGGGATCTGCTCCTCCGGCGACACCGGGCCGCTGTGTTGCCAGGCGAACCAGGCGCTGGAGGCCAGCCATCCCAGCAGGCCAAGGCCCACCAGCCACAGCAGGGTCTTGCCGAGAAACGCGCCGATGCGCAGCCAGAGGCGGGCGAGCAGGGAGGGTTGGTCGTATCGAGAACGGATAATCATGGCAGTTGTTGCTCCAGCGGGCCGCCCAGCACTTTGAGGTATTCCAGCAGCGCCCAGCGTTCCTGCGGCAGCAAGCCGCGGCCGATGACGCCATTGCCACGCTGGCCTGCACGGAATTCGTGGCCGCTGTTGTGGTTGCCGGTGATTTTGGTATCGAACAGGAACGCGTTCTTGAACGCGGCGGTTTCGAAGCCCAGGTGACGCGGGTCGTAGGCGAAGGTGCCTTTATAGAAGGTGGTGCTGCGTTCGTCCTGGGGCGAGAGCAACTGGTAGATCGTCGGCACCGAGCCGTTGTGCAGGAACGGTGGCGTGGCCCACACACCGGCCAGTGGTCGCGCCTTGTAGGCGCGCAACTCACGCACGCCGATGGGCAGGCCGTAGCCGTCCAGGCGCGGACGCTCGGCCGGGGTCACGCCGGCGGCACGGTAGGCGTGCTCTTCGACGAATGCGGTGACGTAGGCCAGGCCCTTGGCCACGGACATCTTCTTCAGGTCCAGGGGGTCGGTCGGCGTGGGGTGCAGTTGCACATTCAGTTGGGCCAGCTCGGCTGGGTCCCAGTGCAGGGCGCTGAGGTCGTAGCGTTGGTCGGCGATGTTATTGGCGGTGCCGGGGTCGGTGCCGATGTAGTCCACCGGCAGCATTTTCAGCTGTTGCACCGGGCGGCCGTTTTCCTGGGTGACGCTGGGAACGTGGCAGCCGGCGCAGTTTTCGGCGAACAGCGCGCGGCCTCTGGCGGCGAGGGGTTTGTCCACGGCACCGAACAGGTCCTCGGGCCAGGTCGGTGGCTTGAGGCGTTGCAGGGTTTCTTCGATCCTGTTGAGGTCGCGCACTCGCACGCTGGAGGGGTAACGCGCAGCGCCTTGCAGGGGTTGGCCGGCGTTGTCGAAGAAGGTCAGGGTGGCGCCGACGCCGAGGGCTTCGCCGATGTTGCGTGCCATGGGCTGCTGGGCCGAGCCGTTCCATTGCACCCAGTCGAAAGTCCAGATGTCCCACAGCTGCGGGTAGTCCACTGGTGCATTGGCGATGCGATAGTTCTCTGGGGAAATCGCGTCGCCGAAGCTGGCATTGGCGATACGGCCAAATGCGTCGGTACGGCCGGGGCCTTCTTCGGTGGGGTAGAGGCCGCGATGGGTGTCATTCCAGGCGACTTTGAGGAAGGTGTTCAGCGACTGTTTGAAGTCCTGGCGCAGTTGGCTGTGTTCGGCGTCGTAGCGATCCCCCAGCACCTGGCGGGCAAAGCGTTCGAACTTCCACGGGTTGTAGTAGGTGGCGGCAAGGCTGGCGACAAGGGCCTGGCCAAAGCTGCCGCCGCGCAGGGTCGGTACGCTGGAGGGCAGCACATGCTGGGCCGAACCGCCGTCGATGCGCAGGGCCTGGCCTTTGAAATGCAGCTCGCCGGTGTGGCAGGCGGCGCAGGTGATGTCCAGGTATTCGGCGGTGCTGTCGGCGTTCTTGTGCCGGGCGAAACCCACGGGCAGGTTGCCGGGGTTTTGAGCGCTGGGCACTTGCTTGGGGTCGACCAGGAAACCGAAGCGCGCCAGGTATTCCGGCGTGGCGAAGCGCTGCTCGGAGAACGGCAGTTCCAGGGCGGTGAACCAGTCGTAGTGCAGGCCTTTTACCTGGGTGCCCTGGGGCGTGAAGTAATAGGTCTGGCGGTCGGCGGCACTCCATTGGTCCCCGTAGTGCACCTGTTGCACGGGCACGTAGTCCGGCAGCTTGGGATTGACGACGTAATAGAGCACCACGGCCAGGATCAGCCCCAGAGCCGCGAGGATCAGGAGTAAAACGCGGGAAAAAATGCGCAAGATAACTATCCTTGTCGAGTGGTAGCGCTGTTATGCCACTACGCCACAGGTGCGGCAAGTGGCCATGAGCCTCGTTTGAGGTGGTCCCGCGATCCATCGCGGGCCTCCATCATGAATGAAAATGCTTTTAAACACGTGAACTTATCAGAAGTTTTCGGCTCACATGCCGGTAGCCATTGGTCGTGGCCGCCTGATAAGCTCGCGACTTTATTCGAATGCCCTTTAGGCGCATGAACAAGGAAATAGCATGAAACAGCATCGGTTGGCGGCGGCGGTGGCCCTGGTTAGCCTGGTACTTGCGGGTTGTGATTCGCAGACCAGCGTAGAGCTGAAAACCCCGGCGCAGAAAGCTTCCTACGGCATCGGCCTGAACATGGGCAAAAGCCTTGCCCAAGAAGGCATGGATGACCTGGATTCCAAAGCAGTAGCCCAAGGCATTGAAGATGCCGTCGGCAAGAAAGAGCAGAAGCTCAAAGACGACGAACTGGTTGAAGCGTTTGCCGCCCTGCAAAAGCGTGCTGAAGAACGCATGACCAAAATGAGCGAAGAGTCGGCAGCCGCCGGCAAGAAATTCCTCGAAGACAACGCCAAGAAAGACGGCGTCGTGACCACGGCTTCCGGCCTGCAGTACAAGATCATCAAGAAAGCCGACGGCGCCCAGCCCAAGCCGACCGACGTGGTGACTGTGCACTACACCGGCAAGCTCACCAACGGCACGACCTTTGACAGCTCCGTGGATCGCGGTAGCCCGATTGACCTGCCGGTCAGCGGTGTGATTCCGGGTTGGGTCGAAGGCCTGCAACTGATGCACGTAGGCGAGAAGGTCGAGCTGTTCATTCCTTCCGCATTGGCCTACGGCGACCAGAGCCCGAGCCCGGCGATTCCAGCCAACTCCGTGCTGGTATTCGACCTGGAACTGTTGGCCATCAAGGACCCAGCCAAGGCTGAAGCCCCTGAGGCACCTGCTGCACCCGCCGCCAAGAAGTAATCGGCGCCTGAACACACAACGCCCCGTCTCGACGGGGCGTTGTCGTTTGTAGTGAGCGGGCTTGCCCCGGTACAAACCGGGGACATCGTTTACATATCTAACCGGGGACATGGTTTACAGGTTAATACGCATGATCAGGAGGTAACTGATCATGCCCTGGAACCAAGAGTCTCCCATGGATCAACGAATCAAACTGGTCATCGACTGGCTTTCTGGTGACTTCAGCAAAAGCCAGCTAGCTCGGCGCTTCGGCGTCAGTCGACCAACTGTAGATAAATGGATCTCTCGTCACGTTGACGGCGATTTGAAGTCGTTGGCAGAGCTGTCTCGACGACCTCATACCAGCCCAAACAAGACTGACGATGAGATCTTGGCTCGCATAGTGGCGATGAAAGAAACCCACGATAAATGGGGGCCGAAGAAGCTTGTCAGGCTATTACGAATCGAGGATCCGTCAGTCGCCTGGCCATCGCCCAGCACGGCAGGCCAATGGCTTGACCGGCTTGGGCTTGTCAGTAAACGGCGCTTCAAGCGACGGCACAGCACTGCTCACAGGGAAATGCGCGAAGCCAACGAGCCCAACAAGACGTGGTGCGTTGATTACAAGGGGCAGTTCAAGATGCTCAACGCCCAGATGTGCTATCCCCTGACCGTTACGGACCATGCCTCTCGCTTGATTTTGGCCTGCAGGGCTCACCCCAAGATCAAGACCTTGCCCGTCAAACAGGCATTCGAGAGGCTTTTTCAAGAGTACGGGATGCCGGAAGTCATTCGCTCTGACAACGGCGTTCCTTTTGCTTCTCCAGGCCTGGCAAGAATGTCCACACTGGCAGTTTGGTGGATCCGCCTGGGTATTTACCCGGAGCGAACCATGCCGGGAAGACCTGCCCAGAACGGCCGGCACGAACGGATGCATCGTAGTTTGAAGTTTGAGTTGCCACTGGGGAAAAACCTGGTTGAGCAGCAGCTCTTGCTGGAGCATTTTCGACATGAATTCAATTACATACGACCTCACGAGGCGCTGGGCATGAAGCGCCCGGGTGAGGTATATGTGCCGTCTACTCGACCTTATCCAGGATGTCTGCCGGATGTGGAGTATGCCGCGGAAATGAAAGTACGAAGCGTCAGACAGAACGGCTCAATCATGTGGAAAGGAAAGTTGTTGTTTGTAAGCGAAGCGCTATCAGGAGAGCGGATTGCGCTCAAAGAAGTTGAAGATGATGTTTGGGATCTGTACCTGTGTGACTATCCCCTAGGGAGGCTTGGACGAGGCATGAGCCGCGTCCAAGCCTAAAATGTGTAAACGATGTCCCCGGTTTCAGATGTAAAGGATGTCTACGGTTCTACACCCCCAGCGCGGGGCAAGCCCGCTCACTACAAGAGATTCAAGCGAACGTCTGTAGCAGGCAACAGTCTGATATAACACTCGAACACGGCTAGCCGCGCAGCAACGCCAAGTCAATGAAATATTGGGTTTTTTTCAAGTGCGCAAAAAACGCCCGATCTGACTGCAAGCCTTGTAAACCGTGGCTTTCAGCCAGCAAAACCGGCTCTGTTCACAAGGTTATCCACAATTTGTGTGGATAACATTTGTGTTCGCCTGGAACTGGAGTGACGAATGAAACCACCCTTCAATTTCACCCGTTTCCTGCCCATGGCGGCGCGTTTGCTCGGCCGTGGCCGTTTGCCTACGCTGCTCTTCGCCGTCGCTGCCAAGGGCTCCAGCCAGGGCAACCGCCTGGGTAAGCTCAAGGATGATCTCAAATTGCTTCAGGCCCTGTGCCTGGCGTACTGGCGTGGCGAGTATCGGGCGATCAGCCCCAAGGCACTGGTCTCGGTGGTGGCGGGGCTGATGTACTTTCTCAGTCCGATAGATGCGATCCCGGACTTTATCCCGTTGTTCGGCATGCTCGATGACATCGCCGTGCTGGCATGGCTCATGAAGACCCTGAACGACGAGCTGAGCGCTTTTCGCGCCTGGCGTGAGGCACAGCGTCCGGAAAAGCTCGTGGTGGTTGAGCGGCTGCCTGCGACGCCGGCACTGCTGGCCAAGGAAAACCCGCAAAAAAACTGACGATACGGCTATCCTCTGCGACCTTTGTGGCTGTTAGGATTACACTCCTAAGGAAAGAGCTTACTTAGTAAGTGTTGTTATCCTACGGGGCAGTCATGGATATTCAGATAATTTCACGCAATGGCGAACCCGAATACGCGGTGTTGCCTTGGGATCAATACCAGGCGCTGCTGAAAGCTGCCGGTCAGCAACAACCCGCTACACCTCCCCCCGTTTCTACTGCCCAAGCCGCCGTCCCGGATCTGCGCCCGCTCGCAGACCTGCGCGGCTTGCGCGAAGCCAAGGGCCTGGCAATCGAGGCCCTGGCCCGTACCGTGGGCATCAGCCCGTCGTATCTTGGATTGATCGAAAGTGGTGAACGCCAGCCGGATGCCGCGATCCGCCGCAGCCTGGCCTGGGAATTGGGCGTTGCAGGTTGGAGGGATGAATCTTGAGCCTACGTATCAGCCGTCAACATTGGGATGGGTTACTCAACGAACTGGACCAGGCGCGCCGCCAGCGCCATCTGCTGACGTACCGCGCGCTGCTGGAGCGCCTGCAATTCCCCACGCCGGCCATGCAAACCCTGGCCGCCGCCCTGGAGCACCTGGCAGCGCTGGACGCCAAGGCCGAGCAGCCGTTGCGCAGTTCCCTGGTGATCAGCCAGGGTGCGAGCCGCCTGCCGCGTACCGGCTTCTTTGAATGTGTGGAGCGCCTGGGGCGTTTCAGCGGGCCGTCCGATGGCGTGGCCGCGGCATCCTGGCACGCCTCGGAAGTGGTACGGGTATTCGAGTACGAATACCCGGAATCTGCCGAGGCCTAAAGCGCCTGGGGCAGCGCGTCCATGCTGTCGATCACATGGATGCTGTAGCCGGCCACGTCCTTGGCATGGTGCTTGGCTTGCGACGCCAACTCCGCCAATTGGCTGGCATCGAGTTGTCCACAGGCCTGTGGATATAAATGCACCACGCCGATGGACAGCGACAGTAACGCGAACTCCTGACGTACGCCCTGGCGGTTCAACGCCACGAAGCAGCCAGCCTCGAGGTGCTCGGCACGGTAGAAGCGCCTGCACTGGGTGTGGAAGTCATCCAGCAGTTGGTTGAGCCGCTTGCGCCAATCCTGCGGCCCCAATACCAGCAAGAAATCATCTCCGCCGATATGCCCGACAAAGTCGCGGCTGGCGTCGACCCGGTCGTTCAGGCACTGCGCCAGGCACAGCAACACTTCGTCGCCGCGCCCGTAGCCGTAGATGTCGTTGAACGGCTTGAAGCTGTCGATATCCACGTAACAGATCACCGACTCCCGTTGTTGTTGCAACAACCGCGTCAGGCATTGCTGGATCGGCACGTTGCCGGGTAGCAACGTCAGCGGGTTGGCGTAGCGTGCCTGTTGGATTTTCAGCTCGGTGATCAGCTTGAGTACGTCGATCACGCGGCCCAGCCCCAGGTAATCGCCGTTCAGCGTAATGATGAAATCTTCTTCGATACGCTGCCGTGCACGGCTGGTCAGCAGGCGGCTGACCTGTTGCAGCGACTGGCTCAACTCCACCGCGAGAAAGTCGCTGCTCATCAAGCGGCTGATGGGCTTGCGCGCAAACAGGTCGGTGGCGAACGGCTTGAGCAGCGCATCCGACAGCGAATGCCGGTGCACGATACCCACCGGATGCCCGCGGCCATCGAGCACCGCCAGGGAGTTGAGGTTGGCCTGGCGGCGAAATGCCTCAAGCACCTGGGCGGTGGCGGTGTCCTGGTCCACGGCAGGTTGTTCGTTGAGCAGGGCGCTGAGGTCGCTGCCTTCGTCGCTCAGGGCCACGTTGGCGCTGTCGGGCCTGGGCAGCATTTGGCGTGGTTCCTGCGGAGGATTTTCCTGGGGACGACAAAGCAGATAGCCCTGCACCAGGTCCACGCCCATCTCCATCAGCACCGCCAGCTCTTCCGGCAACTCGATGCCCTCGGCGATCACCTGGGCGCGGGAGGCCTTGGCGATTTGCAGGATCGAGCCGACAAACTCGCGCTTGAGCGCATCCTGATGGATGCCGTCGATAAAGTGCCGGTCGATCTTCACGTAATCCGGACGCAACTCCGACCACAAGCGCAGGCTGGAATAGCCGGCGCCGAGGTCGTCCAGGGCAATCGAGAACCCCATGTTGCGGTAGTGATGCAGTGCGGTTTGCAGCAGGTCGAAATCGTCGGTGGGGGTCTGTTCGGTGAGCTCGATCACCACCTGGCTCGGTGGGATGCCATAGTCGCGCAGCAATTGCAGGGTGCGCCCGGGTTGGTGCGCCGTCTCCATCAAGGACTCCGGGGAGATATTGAGGAACAGCTTGCCCGGCAGTTTCTGTTCGCTGAAGCGCCGGCACGCGCTTTCGCGGCAGGCCATTTCCAATTCGCTCAGACGCCCCGCCTGGCTGGCCACCGAGAACAGCGCGACAGGGGAGTGCAGCGGGCTGTTGGAGGGGCCACGGCTAAGGGCCTCATAGCCGAGGATGCGTCGTTCGGACAGGCAGATGATCGGTTGGAACAGGCTGTGCAAACTGCCTTGAGCCAGGATTGAGCCCAATGCATTCAGCTGTTCGGTCATGGTCATGGCGATCTCGATCGAAAAAAAAGGACCGCGGGCGGTGAGCCGACGGTCCTTCATTTCACGACAGAATGATGTCTATATGATGACAGCTCGGGTCGCCATCACATTAAATTGCCATCATTTACTGCTTGGCCACCTGCTTGCTGATCTTCAGGTAGTCCAGCAGGATCCGGCCAGTCTCGGCCAGGTAGGCGTCGTCTTCCGGCTTGGTTTTTTCCGCCTCGGCCGGCAGCGCATCTTCATCTTCTTTCTTCAGCTCTTTGAGCGGGTCTTCGCCTTTGGCCTTGCGGCGGACGTTTTCCAGCAGCAGTTGCTGATTCTCGATGTCGGCATGCTGCTTGCGGCGGTCGACTTCGTTGAGGCTGACGGATTTTTCTTCCATCAACTTTTTGGCCAGGGCCAGCTTGTCGCGGATGAACACGAACTCGGCATCCTTGGCGGAGCGGGTGTCGTGGTCAGCCTTCAACTGCACCAGGAATGGCTTGAACGGGTCGGACGCTGGCTTGATCGCAGGGCGGATGGTATCCCACGGCATGGCTTCCGGCAGGGCGCTTTCGCCGATTTCCTTAGTGTCGATGATCGACGGGAAATCGATGTCCGGCAGTACGCCCTGATGCTGGGTGCTCTGCCCGGAAACCCGGTAGAACTTGGCCAGCGTCAGCTTCAGCTCGCCATGGTTCAGCGGCTGGATGGTCTGCACGGTGCCTTTGCCGAAGGTCTGGCCGCCGATGATCAGCGCGCGGTGGTAGTCCTGCATGGCGCCGGCGAAAATCTCCGAGGCCGAGGCCGAGAGGCGGTTGACCAGCAACGCCATCGGGCCTTTGTAGAAGGCGCCCGGGTTCTCGTCTTCGAGCACGTCGACACGGCCGTCAGCGTTGCGTACCAACACGGTCGGGCCCTTGTCGATGAACAGGCTGGTCAGCTCGGTGGCTTCCTGCAGGGAACCGCCGCCGTTGTTGCGCAGGTCGATGACCACGCCGTCGACTTTTTCCTTCTGCAACTCTGTCAGGATTTTCTTAACGTCGCGAGTGGTGCTCTTGTAGTCCGGATCGCCAGCACGGAACGCCTTGAAGTCCAGGTAGAACGCCGGGATCTCAATCACGCCCAGTTTGTAGTCCTTGCCATCCTGCTTGAGGTTGAGGACTTTCTTCTGCACGGCCTGGTCTTCGAGCTTCACCGCTTCACGGGTGATGGACACGATCTTGCTGGTCTGGTCGTTTGGCGCATTGGTGTGTGGAATCACTTCAAGGCGCACCACGCTGCCTTTCGGCCCACGGATCAGCTTGACCACTTCGTCCAGGCGCCAGCCGACCACGTCGACCATCTCTTTGTCGGCCTGGGCCACGCCGATGATCTTGTCGGCCGGTGCGACCTGCTTGGTCTTGTCCGCCGGGCCTGCCGGCACCAGGCGCACGATCTTCACCTGGTCGTTGTCGCTTTGCAGGACGGCACCGATGCCTTCCAGGGACAGACTCATATTGATGTCGAAATTTTCCGCGTTATCTGGTGACAGATAATTGGTGTGCGGGTCGTAGGACATCGCGAAGGTGTTGATGTAGGCCTGGAAGATGTCTTCGGCACGGGTCTGGTCTAGGCGCGCCAGCTGGTTCTTGTAGCGCTTGGTCAGCAGTTCCTGGATCGCCTTGGGGTCTTTGCCGGCGATCTTCAGGCGCAGCACTTCGTCCTTGACGCGTTTGCGCCACAGGTCGTCCAGTTCTGCGGTGGTCTTGAGCCAAGGGGCGTCCTTGCGGTCCACCAGAAGGGTTTCCTTCTCGGTGAAGTCGAGCTTGTCGGTGCCTTTGTTCAGCTCAGCCAAGGCGAAGTCCAGACGCGCTTTGACGCGGTCCAGATAACGCTTGTAGATGGTGAAGCCGGGCTGCAGGTCGCCGCTCTTGAGGAAGTCGTCGAACTGAGTCTTCCACTTGTCGAACTCAGCGATGTCGCTGGCCAGGAAGTAGCTGCGCGACGGATCCAGCAGCTTGAGGTAGCTGTCATAGATGATCACCGAGCGAGCGTCGTCGAGCGGCGGCTTGCTGTAGTGATGGCGCTTGAGCAACTCGACGACGTTAAGGCTGGCAATCACCTCATCGCGATCCGGCTGAAGGTTGTCCCAGCTGTTGGCTGCGAACGTATTGGTCGACATCGACGCGAAGCCGAGACCAATGAAAAGAGCGAGGGCGGTGCTTGGGAACAAATGCTTCATGCTGATTCGACGCGGGGGCAATTGATAACGCATATTAGGCCGTCTTTGAGGGAGCCGGTTCCATATGGTCCGGTCGCATAATGCAAAAAGCCCGGCGCTACTGCTACGGGCTCAGTCCAGACTCACTATGGAGGCACTGTGAAAGCATTGCAAGGCGTTGACGGTCACGTGGAGTGGTTGGAAGAACCCAGTCCTACCTGCGATGTAGGCCAAGTTCGCATTCGTGTGTCGGCAGCGGGCCTGAATCGCGCCGATTTATTACAGCGTGCGGGGCTTTATCCGCCGCCTCCGGGTGCCAGTGCAGTGCTGGGCCTGGAGTGTTCCGGGGTGATCAGTGAAGTGGGGGCGGGCTCGTCCTGGCAGGTCGGCGACCGCGTCTGCGCGCTGTTGGCCGGGGGTGGCATGGCCGAAGAAGTGGTGGTGGATGCGCGCCATGTATTGCCGGTACCGGAGGGGCTGTCGCTGATCGAGGCGGCAGCGTTGCCTGAGGTGTACAGCACGGCGTGGCTGAATCTGTTCCAGTTGGCGGGCCTCAAGCCCGGTGAAAAAGTCTTGCTGCACGCAGGCGCCAGTGGCGTGGGCTCCGCGGCGATCCAGCTGTGCAAGGCATTTGGCAGCCCGTGCTGGGTCAGCGTGGGCTCGGCCGAGCGCCTGGCGTACTGCGAAGCTCTAGGTGCCCAGGGCGGCGTGGTACGTACGGATGGGATAGAAGGGCTGCGGGATTTCGGGCCGTTCGATGTGATTCTCGACCCGGTGGGCGGCGACTATGCGGCCCTTGACCTCAAGCTGTTGGCCCTGGATGGTCGCTGGGTGTTGATCGGCCTGATGGGCGGTCGCGAGGCCAAGCTGGACCTGGCCCAGGTGCTTGGCAAGCGCATCCAGCTGCTGGGTTCGACCCTGCGTAGTCGCAGTGATCAATTCAAGGCTGACCTGTTCAGCGACCTGAGCCAGCATGTATGGCCGTTGTTTGTCGAGGGGCGCCTGAGCCCGCAGTTGGCCAAGACGTTCCCGATCAAGGATGCCGAGGCGGCGTTTGCCGAGCTGGCGACCAACCAGATTTCCGGGAAGTTGGTGTTGGTGATCGATGAGACGCTGGCCTGATCTTTAACTCGGAATGCAACCAATGTGGGAGCTGGCTTGCCTGCGATAGCGGTATATCAGTGAAGAATTCTTCATCTGACACACCGCTATCGCAGGCAAGCCAGCTCCCACAGTTGATTGGGTTTTCAACTCGGCAGGGTGTGATCAGATCCAGTGGTGGATGGGCCAGCCAGCTTGTTCCGCATGGGCGCGCAATACTGGATCGGGGTTCACTACTTGCGGATGATCCACTTTCAACAGCAACGGTAGATCATTACGCGAGTCCGAGTAGAAATACGCCCCCTCCAACGTCTCGCCTTCCTGCTCCAGCCACTCCAGCAAACGCGTGATTTTGCCCTCGCGGTAAGTCAGTACCCCCACGGTTCGCCCGCTGTACACGCCATGACTGACCTCCAGTTCAATACCCAGCACTTCATCAATGCCGATCCGCGCTGCAATAGGCTGGACCAGATGGGTGCCCGACGCGGAGATCACCAGAATCCGGTCGCCATTTGCGCGGTGACGGGCGATGGCCCTGGTGGCGTCGCTGTAGATCAGCGGCTCGATCACGTCCTCGACCCACGGCTCTACCAGGTGCTCGATTTCCGCCGGTGTGCGGCCAATCATCGGTTCCAGGCTGAAGTCCATGTAGTCTTCCATCTTCAGCTCGCCCTGGCTGTAGGCGTCCATCAGTTCGTTGTTCTTGCGCATGAACGACTCCGGGTCGACCCAGCCCAGGCGGCCCATCTGCTCGCTCCACAGGGTGGCGCAGTCGCCGTGGATCAAGGTGTCGTCCAGATCAAAAATTACCAATGCCATCGGTCGTGCTCTCTCAGTAAATCGTTGCGTCAGGCTACTTCACACAGGGCGCTTGGGTCGATGGAAAGTGCCAGGCGCTGGCCGTCCGGATGCAGATCGTCGGCCGAGCGGTTGAGCACGTCCACCACCAGTTCCACGCCGCGCGCCTCGATGCGATAGCGGATCACATTGCCCAGCAGGCTATGGCTGCGTACCAGGGCGTCGAGTTCGCCGCTGCGGCTCAGCTCGATGGCCTCGGGGCGAATGGCGATGCGGCTGTTGATCGGACGTTGCAGCAGTTGGGTCGCCTTGTCGGCATCCAGCAGGTTGTAGTTGCCGATAAACCCGGCGGCGAATACGTCGACCGGCGCGGTGTAGAGGGTCTCGGCGTCGCCGCTCTGGACGATCTTGCCCTGGTTCATCAGGAAGATGCGGTCGGACATGGTCAGGGCTTCTTCCTGGTCATGGGTCACGAAGATCGTGGTCAGGCCCAGTTCGCGCTGGATCTGGCGGATCTGTTCGCGCAGGTGCTTGCGAATCCGCGCATCCAGCGCCGACAACGGCTCATCCAGCAACAGCAGGCGCGGCCGGGTCACCAGGGAGCGGGCGAGGGCCACGCGCTGGCACTGGCCGCCGGACATCTGGTGCGGGTAGCGGCCGGCGAGGTCCTTGAGTTCCACCAGTTGCAGCACTTCCTGCACGCGCTTGTGGCTGTCGTCGGCGTTGACCTTCTGCATGCGCAGGCCAAAGGCGACGTTCTGTTCCACGGTCATGTTGGGAAACAGTGCATAGCTCTGGAACACCATGCCGATGTTTCGTTTCTGCGGGCTCAGCGGGACGATGTCCTGGTCATCCAGCAGGATTTTGCCACTGTCCACCGGCGTCAGCCCGGCGATGCAGCGCAGCAGCGTGGACTTGCCGCAACCGGACGGGCCGAGCAGGGTGACGAACTCACCCTTGGCGATCTCGCAGTTGATGTCACTGAATACCGGGGTGCCGGCGTAGCCTTTTTGCAGGTGTTGGACGCTGACGAAGCTCATTGGCTTTTGTCCTTGTTCAAGATATTGGCGGCCCAGGTCAGCACCAGCACAAAGAAGAAATAGGAGATCACGACGGCACTGGTGAAGTGGCCGCTGCTGTTACGCATGTTGTTCAGGTACACCTGCAACGTTTCGTAGCGGGTGCCGACGAGAATGTTGGCGAACACGAACTCGCCGAACAGGAACGAGAATGACAGCAGCAGCGCCACCATCAGGCCTTTGCGCAGGTTCGGCAGCACCACCAGGATCGCCGCCTGCCAGGTGCTGGCGCCGAGCAGTTGGGAGGCGTCCATCAGGTCGCGCAGGTTGATCGCTTGCAGGTTGTTGGTGATCGCGCGGTACATGAACGGCAGGGCGACGGTGAAGTAGCAACCGATCAGGATCCACGGTGTGCCGACCATCGCCAGCGGCCCGGAGCCATAGAGTTGCAGCAGGCCCACGGACGACACCACCGGCGGCACCGCGAAGGGCAGCAGGATCAGGATGTTCATCAGCGCATCGAGTTTCGGGAAGTGGTAATGCACCACGAACAGCAGCGGCAGTATCAGCACCACCGACAGGATCAGCGCGCCGACGCACACCAGCAGCGACTGCCCGAACGCCATCAGAAAGCGCGGGTCGCTCCATAACTGCACGTACCACTTCAGGGTAAAACCGGCAGGCAGGATCGTCGCCGACCAACTGCTGGCGATGGAGTAGACAAAGGTGCCCACCAGCGGCAGCACCAGGATCGCAAACAACACATACACCACCACACGGTGGTAGAGGGAGGCCGGGCCGGCTTCAGCGCGAGACATGGTAGCTCCTCTTGAGCAGCAGTTGATGGACCACCGTGACCACGGTCATCAGCGCCACCAGTACCACGGCCAGGGCGCTGGCCATGTTCGGGTCGAGGGACACGTCGCCGGACACCAGCCCGGCAATACGGATCGGCAGCACGTTGAAGTTGCCGGTGGTCAAGGCATACACCGTTGCATAGGCGCCCAGGGCGTTGGCCAGCAGAATCACGAACGTACCGAGCAGGGCCGGGGTGAGCACCGGCAGGCCGATATGCCGCCAGAACTGCCAGCCATTCGCGCCGAGCAGTGCAGCCGACTCACGCCAGTCTTCGCGCAATGCATCGAAGGCCGGGTACAGCAGCAACACGCCCAGGGGAATCTGGAAGTAGGTATAGAGGATGATCAAGCCGGTCTTGGAGTACAGATTGAAGTCCTGAATGATCCCCGCCTGCTTGAGCATGATCGTAATGCTGCCGTTGAAACCGAGCAAAATGATGAACGCGAACGCCAAGGGCACACCGGCAAAGTTGCTGGTCATGTTGGCGAAAGCGGTGACGAAATTGCGCAGTGGCGAATCCACCCGGCGCAACGAGTAGCTGCCCAGCGTGGCGATGATGATGCCGAATATGCTGGAGTAGAAGCTGATTTCCAGGCTGAACTGGATGGCTTGCAGGTAGAACTTCGAGCTGAAGATGCGCACGAAGTTTTCCATGCCCCAGCCGGCCTCTTCGGTTTGCAGGCTGTTGATCAGCACCCACACCAGCGGGGCGATTTCGAACACGATAAAGAACAGTGCGAAGGGCACCAGACACAGCAGCGCCAACCATTTGCCTCGGGTCATTTCAACAGCTCCCGGCAGACAGGTTTGTCGTGGGGCGCGCCCAGCAGTTCACAGACGGTGCCGCACAGGTCGGTCTGTTTCGGCGTGGCGTTGGGGTCCAGGCTGAAGGCATCGCCGAAGACAAACAGCGGCACTTCGCGTTCCTGCGCCAGCAGGCCGTTGTGGGAACGGTCGTTGTTCATGCCGTGGTCGGCGGTCACCAGCACTTGGTAGCCGGCGTCGAGCCAGGCTTGCAGGTAATCGGCCAGGATAATGTCAGCCGAGCGTGCGCTGTTGCGGTATTGCGGGGTGTCAAGGCCGTGCTTGTGGCCGGCGTCGTCGATGTTCATCGGGTGCACCACCAGGAAGTTCGGTGCGTGTTTGCGGCGCAGGCTTTCGGCGTCGGCAAACAGGTGGGAGTCCGGGTAGTGGTCATGCCAGTAGAAATGCCCGTGCTGGATCGCCAGTGCCTTGTCGTCGGTATGACGGTCGCGGGCGGCGAGGAAGGGGGTGCGGTTATACAACTCGCTGACCCAGTGGTAAGCCGCCGCTGCGGTGGACAGACCGGCATCGGTGGCGTAATGGAAAATGCTGCGCTGGTTGGACAGGCGCGAGACGTTGTTGTGGACGATGCCGCTCTGGATCGGAGGCACGCCGGTGAGTATGCATTCATACAGAGGGCGGGACAGGGCGGGCAGTTCACATTCCAGCTTGTAGAGGGCTGCGCGTCCTGCGCCGACATAGGCCTGCAAGTGCCCCATGGCGTGCCTTGCAACCTCGAAGTTGAGGCCGTCGAGCACGACAAGGATGACATTGTGCTTCATGGGGGGAGGCGCTCCGCAACAGTAGGCTTGACTCAATTTCTCTGACCCAACCGGACCAAATTGTGGGAGCAGGCAAGCCAGCTCCCACACTGACCGCATTTCAGGTCTGTTATTTCATCTCTACGATGACTTGCTCGTTCCACAGTTGTGGCAGCTTCTTGGCAGTTGCTTCCCAGGCGTCGGCATCCTTGATCGGTTGCGGGTTGGCCTTGGTGTACTGCTCGCCCGGGATCAGGTTCTTGGCGATTTCGGCCGGCAGTTTCAGGTCGGTTTCAGCGCGGATCGGGCGCGCATTGCCCTTCGCCAGGTTGAGCTGGCCGGCGTCGCTGAAGATGTATTCGCGGGTCAGCTTGGCGGCGTTCGGGTGCTTGGCGTATTTGTTGATGATGGTGGTGTAGCCGGACTTCACCGAACCGTCGGATGGGATCAGCACCACGTAGTCATCCGGGTTAGCCATCTTGGCCTTGTAGCTGAGGCCGTTGAAGTCCCAGACCACGCCCACTTCGATTTCGCCTTTTTCCATGGTGGCGATGGTCGGGTTGGACAGGCCGAGACGACCTTGCTGGGCAATCTTGGTGAAGAACTGCAGGCCTGGGGCGATGTTCTTTTCGTCGCCTTTGTTGGCGATGGCCGCCGCCAGCACGCCATTGGCCGCTTGGGCCGCAGTGCTTACGTCACCGATGGAGACCTTGTACTTGCCGGTCAGCAGGTCAGCCCAGCTGGTAGGCACTTCAGAGCCGTGCAGCAGCTTCTTGTTGACGATAAACGCGATGGTGCCGGTGTAGGCCAGGGCCCAGTGCCCGTCTTTGTCCTTGGCCCAATCCGGCACCTGGGCCCAGGTGGACGGTTTGTACGGCTGGGTCACGTCCTGCTTCACCGCAATCGGGCCGAAGGCCGCGCCGACGTCGCCGATGTCGGCGCTGGCGTTGTCTTTCTCTGCCTTGAACTTGGCGATTTCCTGGGCCGAGCTCATGTCAGTGTCGATGTGCTTGAGGCCGTAGGTCTTGGCCAGGTCTTCCCAGGTGCCTTTCCAGTTGGCCCAGTCATCGGGCATGCCGACGCTGTTGACGGCGCCTTCCGCTTTCGCGGCGGCTTCAAGGGTTTTTAGATCGGTATCAGCGGCCATGGCGGCGGTGCACATGGCAATGGTCGAGCCTAACAGTGATGCCAGGAAAAGCTGTTTCATCCGAAGCTCCTTTGGGCGTTATCAACGCTGCGTTTTTATGAACGATTGCGGGGGGCGATTCATCACTGATTTCTTGGGGCGCCCCAAGAAATCAGTGATGAATCGCCCCAGTTGGTCTAGGTCAGCAATACCTGAGCCAATTTAGGCCCGGTGGATGACAGTTTCATGTCGATGTCGTTTTTAAATCGCTGATGTCGCTGCGCTCAGAGTGAGCGTAGACCATGCCCAGGTGCCCGCATTGATTGGACTTGGCCGATGTATTGCAGGGTGTTCTGCGCGGGGCAGGCACGGACTGTCATCTGTCGGTCATCTGCAATGCCTAGGCTGGCATGCAACTGCAACAGCCCAAATACAGCGCGGTTTCTGCACCCGAACGGTGCTGGTCTAGTCCAGATAGGTAACGTTGATGCGTGATGAGGCAATCAAGGCGGTGACATCCATCGGCCTGGCGCTGCAAGAGCAGATCGACCACGGCCTGTTGCCGCCCGCCAGCAAACTCCCGGCCGAGCGCAAGCTCAGCGAGTTGTTTGGTACCACCCGGATCACGGTGCGGGAAGCCTTGTTACAACTGGAGGCCCAGGGCCAGATCTATCGCGAAGAACGCCGTGGCTGGTTTGTCTCGCCGCCACGGCTGGCCTACAACCTGATGCAGCGTAGCCACTTTCACGCGATGGTCAGCGACCAGGGGCGGGTGGCGTCCACCGAAGTGATCTCGGCGCGCTTGCAGCCGGCGTCGGCGGCGGTGTGTGCGTGGTTGCAGTTGCCGGCGTTGTCGAGTGTGATCCAGATCTGCCGGGGTCGGCGGATCGACGGGCGCTTGGTGCTGTATGTGGAGCACTACCTGAACCCACAGTATTTTCCGGGGATTCTGGACTGCGATTTGAATCAGTCGATGACCGAGTTGTATGCCCGCAAGTACGACCTGCACTACGGGCGGGTACGCTTTGAAATCGTGCCGACGTCACTGCCGATGGAGGCTGCCGCGACGTTGCGTGTGTCGGTGGGCAGCCCCGGCTTGCGCATTGCCCGGGTCAATTATGACCAGCACCAGCGGTTGATCGATTGTGACCTGGAGTTCTGGCGGCATGATGCGATCCACGTGGGCGTGGATGTGGTGTGACCCTCGCCACAGTTGGATTTAGGGTGTGAGTGCCTTGAGCACCTGATCCACGTTGGTTTCCAGCTCTGCCACCGGGTCTGCGCCATCCACATTCAAGACCAACAGCTGCGAATCGCCAGCGGCAACTGCCGCTTTTACCGCTTCGCTTGGCTGCCGGTGATGCAGCACCACGGCCACGTCGTTGTCTTTGAGCTCGGCACTGAGTTTCTGCAAGGCCTGCGGCGTCCACTCGGCGTCCGGCCGCGCATCGGTGCTGATGACTTCCAGGTTCAAGCTGCTGACCAGATACGCAAAGTGATCGCTCAGGCTGACCACGCTGAGGTTGTCTGCCTTGGCCAACCGCGCTTCGCTGTCGGCGGTGAGTTTGAGCAGGCGCTGTTTGAGGGCGGCGAGGTTGGCGTCGATCTTTGGCTTGGCACTCGGCGCCAGGCGGCTCAGGTCGGCGGCCAGCACATCGGCCATGCGCCCCAGGTTGTTGCTTGATTGCCATGGCTGGCTGTTCAAACCGTCGGCCACGCCGGGCTGCACGGCGATGCCCGGCAGGCCGCCGTCTACCGGGCGTGCGGCGTCGATTTCGACGATGCGGATGTTGCTGCGTCGCGCTACCGGGTACAGCGGGTCATCGGCCCACAGCGAGCGCAGGCCGATGGCGGCGTCGGCATCCGCGGCCAGCTTGCCCAGCGCCGGGGCGCCACGGCCGGTGAAGTAGGACACCTGCCGCGAACCCGGTAGGTTGGCTGGCGCGGCGCGTTCGAGTTGCACGTCGGTGCCTTTGAGCAACACCTCGGCCAAGCCGTAGGTGACCGGCAGCGAAGCCAGCACCTTGACCGGCTTTATCGAGGTGGCCTTGCTGAGCGCGGCATGGCCGAGGCCGTGGTTGGTTTTGAAACCGTTGGGCTCGAAACCGTCGACAGCCAGTGCCGAGGTACTGATCAAGCAAGCGATGGCCAAGGCCAGTGGGCGAAAGACGGGGCGCATTATCCTAGATTCCCTTTGAGGCTGGGCACGGTGCCGCGTGCTATGGCGGCGAGGGCGAAGGCGATGCCGGTCATCAGGATGATCGCGGCACCGGACGGGATCGGCAGGTCGAAGATGATCGGCAGCAGGATGCCGCACAGGGTGCTGACCGTGGCGATCACCACCGAGATCCAGAAGAAGCCCTTGAGTGACTGGCTCAACAGGCGTGCCGCTGCGGCCGGGATCACCAGCAACGCACCGACCAGGATCGCGCCGATCACCTTGACCGCCGCCACGGTGATCAGCGTCACCAGGATCACGAACAGATAATCCAGGGTCTTTACTGCCACGCCACGCACCGCCGCCAATTGCGGGTTGAAGCTGGCGAGCATGATGCGGTTGTACAGCGGCAACGCCAGGGCCATCACCAGCGCGCCGACAATCGCCAGTACCAGCAGATCATTGCCGTTGACAGTCAACACCGAGCCGAACAGCACGTTTTCGAGGATGTGCACGTTGATCTTGCCCGCCAGGATCAGCAGCAGGCTCGCGCCCAATGCCAGCGACACCGAGAGGAACACGCCGATCAGGGTGTCCGGCGCCAGGCCCGTACGGTTGCGCAGGTAGTTGAGCAGGATGCCGAACAGCAGGCAGTAGCCAAACAACGCGCCATACGGCCCGGTGTAGGGTTCGCCGAGCAGGATGCCCACGGCCACGCCGGTCAGTGCGGCATGGCCGACCGCTTCGGAAAAAAACGCAAAGCGCTTGACCACCACCAGCGTGCCCAAACCACCGAGTACCGGCCCGATCAGCAGGCCGGCGAGCAGCGCGTTGACCACAAAACCATAGGCCAGCGCTTCCGGCAGGTACCCGGAAGAGGCCCAGCCCTGGACCATCAAGCGAAAAGCTTCATAACTCATTGCGCCAGGCTCCGAGGGTGGGTGGAGAACAGGGTCAGCAGGCGATCCGGGGTCAGTGCTTCTTTGGGTGTGGCGTCGAACAGCACGCGGCGGTTCAGGCCGGTGACGCGGTCGGCCAGGCGGCCGACGGCTTCGAGGTCGTGCTCGATCCACAGCACGGTGATCCCGGCCAGGCGCCAGTCATTGAGCAGGCGTTCGAACACCTGGATGCCGGCTTCATCGAGGGCCGACATCGGCTCATCCAACACCAGCAATTGCGGCGCCGGGATCAGCCCCTGGGCCAGCAACACGCGCTGACGTTCACCGCCGGACAGCGCGCCCATGCGGCGCTTGCGCTTGTCCTGCATGCCAACGCGCTCCAGGGCATCGCCAATCGCGCT
Organism: Pseudomonas sp. GL_117; assembly: GCF_057835125.1. NCBI lineage: Bacteria > Pseudomonadati > Pseudomonadota > Gammaproteobacteria > Pseudomonadales > Pseudomonadaceae > Pseudomonas > Pseudomonas sp. GL_117. The sequence continues at coordinate 2,147,431 of NZ_CM174418.1, forward strand.
GGCGTAGTGTGTGGACAGGCCAAGAAATGCCGGGCGGCGCTGGCACATGGCAGCCATGAAGTCATCCACGGTCATCGGCAAGCCGCGGTCAAATTCCAGTGCCTGGGGGACGTAGCCGACGGTACCCACGGCTGTCGGCCAGTGCAGGCGCAATTGCCCCTGGTGCGGCGTTTGCCCCAGCAAGGTCTTGATCAGCGAGCTTTTGCCGCCGCCGTTGGGGCCGACCAGCGCGTGGATGCTGCCCGGCTCTACCTGGAAGCTCACGCCGTCGAGGATCGTGGTGCGGCCCAGGGTCAGGCAGATTTTGTCGAACTCGATCGTCGGGCCGACGCTGGCGACTTTCAGTTGCTCCGCCGCCGTCATGCTCCCGACTCCTGGATCGCCCGCACCACGGTGTTGAGGTTGCCGGTCATTTCCACTTCGTACTTTTCAGGCGTGTATTCGCCGTAGGAAATATGTGACAGCGGGTACAGCTTGACCCCGGACTCACGCTGGATGGTCTCGACGTAGGTCGACGGGAAATCCATCTCCGAGAAGATCACCTTCACGTCCAGCGCGCGCAGTTCATCAATGGTTTTCTTCAACTGGCTCGGGCTCGGCTCGATGCCGTGGGCCGGTTCGACCACGGCGGTGACTTCCAGGCCGAATTCGCGCAGCAAGTAGTCGTAGGCCGCGTGTACGGTGGCCACGCGCAGGTCCGGGTTGGGCGCGCTGGTCAGTTTGGCCAGGGCGTCGGCGCGCATCTGGCGCAGGCGCTTGCCATAGGCGCGGGCATTCTGGGTGTAGGTCTTGGCGTTGTCCGGGTCGAGCTTGCCCAGCTCGCGGGCAATGTTGTTGACCTGGGCAATCGACGCGCTGATCGACAGGAAGGTGTGCGGGTTGACCACCTTGCCCGCACCGCGTGCGGCATTGCCGGTGGCGGCCAGCAGCGGCACGTTGGCGTTGGCTTCGATCACCGGGATGTCCGGGCGCTCGCTGGTGGCGATCATGCGGTCGGCGAAATCATCATGGCCGACGCCATTGAGCACGATCACGTCGAGGCTGCCGATGCGCTTGATGTCATCGGCGCGCGGTTCGTAGGCATGGGGATTGAAACCGGCGGGAATCAACGGCACGACCTCGGCCTTGTCGCCGACGATATTGCTCACATAGCTGTAGTACGGGTGCAGGGTGATGCCGATGCGCAGGCGCTTGGCCGCTTCGGCATTCGCCAGTGGGGCGAGCATCAGGCTGAGCAGGCCAACCAGCAACAGGCGCAACAGGGGGGATGAAATAGACATGGGCAATCGGTCTTCTCGTTCAGTGGCGGTGCTGGCGCGTCACGCCGGCATCGAATTGCGTGACCACCTGTTGCCAGCCGGCTGCGATCAGCGCCTGGTCAGAGAGGTCGGAAGGAGCGGCCAGGTTGGCGCTGCGATTGAGCCAGACATCTGGCTCGGCACCGTGCACGCGCATCAGCAGCGAACCGGCGGTGCCCGGCGCCTGGCTCAGGCCCAGGTAGGACGATGGCTCCAGCACCTGCCAGCGATGGTCGCCGCGGCTGACTGAACTGGCGTCCTGGGCGAAGGGCGCGAAGCCTTCTTCGGCCAATTGCGCGGGCGTTGGCAGGGCGCTGTGTTCCTGCTGCAGCAACTGGATTTCATCCAGGGTCACCCGCAGGTCGGCGTAGATCCCTTGCTCGGCGGCGCTCAGGTCGCGGCGTGCGTCGAGTTGATGGCTGGGCACGGCCGCGACGGTCTGGGTTTCGCCGTGCAACGCGATCACCGAGCCCGCCACCGCGAGGATGATCAGGCACAGCAGCAGGACGTAGAGGGTTTCGTGGCCGGCCCCGGCGGGGCGGACAACCTGTGTGGTACTCATTGTGGCTGGATGTCCGCTTGGTCGATTTCCACCACGTGGCCAGGGCCCGCATCAAACAGCACGTAGAACTCCGCGGAGGGTTTCTTGAAGGTCAGGGTCGAATCCTGGCCGAGCTTGCCGGGCACCAGGATGGTTTCGTCGTAGCCAATCACGTCCAGGGTCACGCCGGGCGCGCCGCTGCCATCGGAGAAGCCGCCTTTGCACTGGATCTGCTCGCCGGGGATTTCCTTGCATTCGCACATCGGGTTGTGGGCCAGGGCCAGGTTACTGAAACCGGCGCACAGCAGCAGGACGCTGCAGGCGCGGGTCAGGCGCATCAAAGTCATGGTTTAACTCCTTGCTTGTTCAGCCAGGCAATGGTGGCAGGCGAGGCCTGGCTCAGCGGGATGGAACCCTGGTGCATGCTGCCGTCCCAGCCTTCCATGGTGATCCACACTTCGGCGTCTACCGGCGTGCGTTCCGGCACCGGCAGGGCGGCGCCCATGCGGTACGGCGTGCCAAAGAAGATCACCCCGGCAGCGCGCAGGCTGCGAGGCTTGCCGATACGCAGGTAAGTGGCCTTGACCTGCTCGGCACAGGTGTCGCACAGGGCGGCGTTGAAGAACTTCATCGGGCCTGCCGGGTCCGGGCTTGGGCCTTCATTGCGAAACTCGGCGAGGGTCAGGCTCCAGGGCCCGACCTGCACGTCACCGGCTACGCGTTCGCCGATACCGCTGTCACCGCGGAACAACGCGGCGTCGGCAAAGTACTTGGGCATGAAACCCAGAGGGATCAGTAGCAGCAGGACATTAATGTGAAAACGCCACTTCAGCCAAAAGGCCCGCAGGGGCGAAGGCGGTGCGGCAAGGACCTTGCTCATGGGCGGGCCTCCGAAGTTTCAGCCTGCATGGCCGCGATAGCAGCCGGCGCGCGTTGCGTCTTGGCTTCGCGCTTGAGGGCATTGAGGGTGGCCAGGGCGGTGCGTTTGGTCCAGATCAGCAGGCCGCTCAGGACCATCATGCTCATGATCAGGCCGAAGAACGCCCAGATCAGCTTGATCCACAGGCCACCGAAGTCGCCGGTGTGCAGCGGGCGCATGGACTCGGTGACGAACTCCAGCTTTGAACGGTCGGAAAGCAGGTGCGCGGCTGCGACCTCTCCGTCGTAGGGGTTGATCTGTGCGGTCTGGTACATCAGCGGGTACCAGCCGCGGCCACCAATCTGCAGGTGGCTGTAGGCGTTGAGCGGCAGGCTGACGAAACTCGCCTCCAGCCCCGGGATGCGCTGGGTGGCAATCTTGATTGCCTCGTCCACCGGAATCATTGGTGCCGGCACGCCGGGCTGCGACATGGGCACCTTTTCCCGGGCAATCACCGGGATCACAGGCTCCGTGGAGATCGAAATCTGGTTGTCCCCCAGGATCGCGCGGATCAGGAACCAGATGCCGGTGACGGCGATCACCAGGATGAACCAGATCGACCAGATCCCGCTCAGGCGGTGGAAGTCACCCCAGAAGATCCGCGCACCGTGGCGCACCCGCAGGGTCGGGCGCAGGAAGCCTTTCCAGAATTTCTTGTATACCACCAACCCGGTTACCAACGACGCCAGCAACGGAATGCCGAGTGCCGACACCAGGTACCAGCCCCAGCTGTAGCCATTGGTGAATGGCACCAGCCACCAGCCGTGCAGGGCGCGGGTAAAGGCCTGGAAGTTGAAGGACGGGCTGATGCCCTGGATCTTGCCGGTATACGGGTTGACGTAGACCTCCACCGAGCGCCCATCCGGGTAGCTGAGGTCGACGCTAAGGGCGAAATGCGATTCGTCGGGACGGCTGATCGACTGGACGAACACCTGGGGCTCGTCGCGCTTGATGGCGGCGATCACCTGATCATAACTCAGCGGTTCGGCATCGTCTGATGGCTTGCTGGCGCGGATGTCCGGGTTGGCCAGCCAGACGATCTCCTGGCTGACCACCGCCAGGGTGCCGGTGACGCAGACGATCAGTACAAAGAACCAGATGGGCAATGCCAGCCAGCTATGTACGAGAAACCAGAGTTTTGAGCGTGACTTCTTCGACATGTGAATGCGGGTCTTGATCGGAGGGGGGCGATGGAGGCCCGGGAAAGGCCGGTCGTAGCTTTTGCTGACGCGACGGGCTGTATCTAAGTTAAGACGGATGAGAATGAGAAATCCCTAACCGATAAATGAAAGTAAATGTTTCAGTGGCCTGTGAGCGAACACGTGATCACCCCGCAGCAGGGCTTTATCCTGCCTTGAGGTGGCAGCTGTGTTTTTCGAGGCCGGCGAACATGCAGGGACTCCTGATGCTGAGTGCCTGCATCTTGGAGTCACACGGGGCAAGGGGGAACGCGTGGGAGGGGGCAGGCCCCCTTCCACATTGTGATGGTGTTGCTTCTGGAGTCTCAGCCTTGCTGGAACATTTCCATGGCGCGTTGGCGGATCTGCGCTTCGGTCAGGTCTTCTTTGCGGGTGGCCACAAACCACACATGGCCGAACGGATCTTTCAGCGTGCCGCAGCGGTCGCCGTAGAACTGATCCTTGGGTTCAGATATCACGGTGCCGCCGGCGGCGATGGCTTGTTTGTACTGCTTGTCGACGTCGTTCACATAGAGGTGGATGCCGACGCTGGTATGCCCATCGCGCGGGCTGCCAAAGGCACTTTCATCACAGGGCGAGCCCAGCATGATCGGCGAGCCGCCGATGCGCAGTTCCGCATGGCCGACCTTGCCGTCGGGCATGTCCAGGCGCATGACCGCAATAGCATCGAAGGCTTTTTTGTAGAACTCGATCGCTTCGGCGGCTTTTTTGATGCCCAGGTATGGGGTAATGCTCTGAAAGCCCTCGGGGATAGGTTTGACGCTCATTTCGTTCTCCTTAGGTGGTGGTTTTGGAGGGACGGCCTTTTCACTATAGGTCACACCTTCGTGGCAACCACATTGACTGGCCCTTCACGTGGGCTCCAGCAACTGCGCCCCCGGCCCGCGCTCACCCAGTTGATCACCCTGATTACGCAACGGGCATGCCTCCAACGACAAACACCCACAGCCAATACAGCCGTTGAGCTTGTCGCGCAGCAGCAACAACTTGTTGATCCGTTCGTCGAGGTCTTCACGCCACAACGCGGATAGCCGCTCCCAATCCTTGGCCGTCGGTGCGCGCCCATCCGGCAAGGCATGCAGCGCTTCGCCAATGGTTGCCAGGGGAATCCCCAAACGCTGTGCGATCTTGATAACCACCACCCGTCGCAGCACATCCCGTGGATAACGCCTTTGGTTGCCCGCGTTACGATTGCTTTTGATCAGGCCCTTGGCCTCGTAGAAGTGCAGGGCCGTGACTGCCACGCCGCTGCGGGCGGCCAGTTGGCCAACGGTGAGTTCCTTGTTGAGCATGCATGAACTCCGAAACAGCGCTTGACCTCTAGTTAACTAGAGGTTTTACCCTGCGTGGCATCGAATCGCAAGATTCTGCCTACAGAGAAAGGGGAGTGTTCATGCAGGTATCAGAGAAGAATCGCGGTTTCACTCAACTGATCGAATTTCACATCGAACCCCGGCAGCAAGTCGCCCTGGTGGCGGCGTTGTCCATCCAAAGCGAACGCCTGGCCCAGGACCATGACGGTTTTTTGAGTGCGAGCGTACAGGTCAGCGATGACGGGCGGCGGGTGCTCAATTGTCTGCAATGGCAGTCCCGCGAGGATGGCGAGGCGGCGTTCCAGCGCTTTGAGCACGGCGAGGATGATTTCTGGACGCTGATTCGCGCCCACCAGGCCACGGCCGTGACCTTTGGTTCGTTCCAGGTGCTGCGCAGTTTCGAGCGCAGTCATGACGATGCGTTGCACTGCCGCCTAAATGGATAAGTGCAACATCCGTTCGCCTTGCACGTTTTCCCCCGGGCGACGTTTGTTCACCGCCAGCTCGCCGATCTTGATCAGGCGTGTACGTGTGACGTTGCGGCTCAGGCCCAGCAGGTTGGCGGTGTGCACCTGGTTGTAGTGGCTGAAACGATAGGCGGCACGCAACAGGGCATCCTCGACCTTTTCGTGCAGGGCACCGGCCTGTTCTTCGAAGAGTTTCTGGAAGGCTCGCTCCAGTAGCGCTTCGGCGCTGTTGTCGGTGGTGTGCTGGCTGTCGTCCTGGCGCTCGATGCGCAGGTTCGACAGGCGCAGGTCGTCGCGTTCGATCACGCCGTTGCGGCAGATCAGCAAGGTGTGGTGAATCACGTTTTCCAGCTCGCGGATATTGCCCGGCCAGCTGTAGCTTTTAAGCTTGTGTTCGGCCTCGCGGCTGATCGTGATCGGCCCGTAGCCCAGGCGCTGGCTGTAGGCTTCGATGAAATGCCGGGTCAACGGCAAGATGTCGCCGGGGCGTTCGCGCAGTGGGCTGAGTTCCAGGCTGACCACGTCGAGGCGGTAGTAGAGGTCTTCGCGGAAATGCCCGGCGTTGATGGCCTTTTCCAGTTGCACGTTGGTCGCCGCCAATACACGCACATCTATCGCAATGCTCTTGCGCGAACCCAGGCGTACGACTTCGCGCTCCTGTAGGACGCGCAGCAACTTGACCTGGATCGCCATCGGCAAATCGCCGATCTCGTCGAGAAACAAGGTGCCGCCGTCGGCCTCCTCGAACCAGCCGGCCTTGGCACTGAGGGCGCCGGTGAAGGCGCCTTTTTCATGGCCGAACAGTTCGGCTTCCACCAGGGATTCGGAGAACGCCCCGCAGTTCACCGCCACGAATGGCCGGTTGCGCCGCGCGCTGAGGTTGTGGATATGCCGTGCCACCAGCTCTTTACCGGTGCCGGTCTCGCCGATGATCAACACGCTGGCTTCGCTGGGCGCCACTTGCTGGATGTGGTCGAGCAGCGCCTGGGATTTGGGGTCTTCGAAGACCTGGGCAGTGGCGCGGATCGAGGTCGCAAGGGCGGGCGAGGGCGGTAAGGTTAAAAGCTGCATGGGCACCTCTTCTTAGGAGTAGAACGTCGGAGTCGGCAGGGATTGGTTCAACGCCCAGTCCCCCAGTTCATGGAGTTTGTAGTCCACTGGATCGTGCAGGGTTTGGGTGCGCAGGTTGCGCCAGTGGCGGTCCAGGCGCAGCGACGCGTGGGTGGAGCGTGCACCTGTGACTTCAAACAGCCGGCTGCACAACTCCAGGCCCTGGCGGGTGGCGGCGACCTTGGCGGTGGCGATGGCAATCGCCAGTTGGCCACGTTCGTGTTCACTGAGGTTGGGGCCTTTGGCCCAGGCTTGGTCGAGCAAATCGGCGGCACGTTCCACTAATAGGCGCACGCCTTCCAAGGCCACCCAGAACTCGCCGTAGTGATGCAGCACGTACGGGTCGTTGCGCACCTCGGCGGCGGCGGATTTATGCCAGGCACGGGTTTCGGTGAGGGTGTAGTTGCGCGCTTCTTCGAAGGCGCCTTCGGCAATTCCGAGAAACATGTGCGTGAAGGTCAACTGCGCGATCAGTGGGCGCAGGCACGCGAAGGGCGTGCTCAGCGGGCCGGGATCGAGCAGCAGTTCCGACTCTTCGACGCGGACCCGCTCGAAGCTGGCGCTGCCGCTGTCGGTCTGGCGCTGGCCGATGTTGTTCCAGTCGTTGTGCAGGGTGATGCCGCTGCGCCCGCTCGGGATGGCGGCGATCAGCAGTTTGCCGCCGGCGTTTTCATCCACCGCCGAGGCGATGAGCATTTCCGAATCGCTGGCGCCGGAGCAAAAGCTTTTCTTGCCGGAGAACTCACGCCAGCCACCGAAGTCCTTGACCAGCGTGCGAGTGTCCAGCGGGTTGAGGGCGTTGCCCCAGAACCAGTTTTTGCGTGCGGTCTGTTCGAACCACGGTTGCCATTGGTCCGGGCGCGAAAACAGGCGCACGGTGGCGAGCATCAGGTGGTGGAAGCCGAAGACGTGGGCGATGGAACTGTCGACCTTGGCGAATTCACGCACGACGCCCAGGGTGTCGCTCCAACGTGCGCCGAGGCCGCCGTATTGGGTGGGAATACTCAGGGCCAGCAGGCCGCTGTGGCGCAGCGCGTCGCGTTCGGCCTTGGGCGTGCCGCCGCGCTCGTCGCGTTCGACGGCGCTGAGGGCGAATTCGGCGGCCAGCAGTTTGGCGGTCTGCAAGGGGGAAGGCAGGACGCTGTGGGGTTTGGCTGTCACGCGGGTTTCCTCACTATCGATTTGGTAATGAAGGCCAAATGAGGGAGCGGGCTTTTGTGGGCGCTGGCTTGCCTGCGATAGCATCACCTCGGGCTAACTGACATACCGAGGTGTGTGCATCGCGGGCAAGCCCGCTCCCACATAAAGCCGCTCTCACTGCCCTCAAGCCTTTTTCGTGGGCAGTACATCGTTGGCAATCATTTCGCCGAATGGACCAGTGAGGTTGGTGATACCGCGCCCGGCGAGGCTGGCGTATGGCTCCGGCAACAGCGGGAACACCAGTTCGGCAAAGCGATATGCCTCTTCCAGATGCGGATAGCCGGAGAAGATGAAGCTCTCGATGCCCAGGTCGGCGTACTCCTTGATGCGTGCCGCGACCTGATGCGGGTTGCCCACCAGCGCCGTGCCGGCACCGCCGCGCACCAGGCCGACACCGGCCCACAGGTTGGGGGCTATTTCCAGGTTGTCGCGGCGCCCGTCGTGCAGGGCGGCCATGCGACGCTGGCCCTCGGAATCAAAGCGCGAGAAGGATTTTTGCGCAGCGGCGATGGTTTCATCGCTGATGTGCTCGATCAGTTTGTCGGCGGCTTTCCAGGCGTCTTCTTCGGTTTCGCGCACGATCACGTGCAAGCGAATGCCGAACTTGACGGTGCGGCCGTGACGGGCGGCGCGCTCACGCACATCCGCGAGTTTCTCCGCGACGGCAGCGGGCGGCTCGCCCCAGGTCAGGTACACGTCGACCTGCTCGGCGGCGAGGTCGTGGGCCGCGTCGGAGGACCCACCGAAATACAGCGGTGGGTAGGGCTTCTGCACGGGTGGGTAAAGGGCCTTGGCGTTCTGCACGCGCAGGTGTTTACCTTCGAAATCCACCGATTCGCCCTGCAACACGCGACGCCAGATCTTGAGGAACTCGTCGGAGACTTCGTAGCGTTCGCTGTGGTCGAGGAAACTGCCGTCGCCGCGGTTCTCGTCGGGGTCGCCGCCGGTGACCACGTTGATCAGCAGGCGGCCGTTGGACAGGCGATCCAGGGTTGCCGCCATGCGCGCTGAAACGGTCGGAGAAATAATCCCAGGGCGGATCGCTACCAGATAGCGCAGGCGCTCGGTCAACGGCACCAACGCGGAAGCGATGACCCAGGAGTCTTCGCACGAGCGCCCGGTAGGAATCAGCACGCCGTGGTAACCCAGGCTGTCAGCCGCTTGCGCGACTTGCTTCAGATAATTGAGGGTGACTGGCCGTGCACCTTGGGTAGTGCCCAGGTAATGACCGTCGCCGTGAGTCGGCAGAAACCAGAAAACATCCATGGCAAATCCTTAAGCGATTTTCAGCAGGGAGGGGGAGTGCGCTGCAAACAACGGTGCAGCGCGTTCTGCCGCAAGACGAATACGGCCCTTCAAGGGCTCACTGGTTATTTGGTAGTCGGTGAAGTCGGCTTCGGTGGCGTACACACCAATCGGCAAGGTCAATGCCTGGAAGAAGCTGAACAGCGGACGCAACTGGTGATCGAGGACCAATGCGTGGCGTTCGCTGCCGCCGGTGGCGGCCAGCAGCACCGGGGTGTTGATCAGCGCGTTGAGGCCGACCAGGTCGAAGAGGTGTTTGAGCAGGCCCGGGTAGGAGCCGCGATACACCGGCGCAGCGACGATCAGCAGGTCGGCCTGTTCGATGGCCAACAGTTGGCTTTCGACCTCGGCCGGCAATTCGTCGCGGGACAGCGCACCGCCCAATGGCCGGGCAATGTCGCCCAACTCGATCAAGGTGGTCTGAATGGGCAGCAGGGTGGCGAGTTCTGCCAGCACGGCCTGGGTCAATACGAGGGTACGGGACGGGCGCCAGGTTCCGCCGGAGAGGGCAACGACATTCAGGGGACGGGTCATGAACAGTTCCTTTTTCAACAGTGGTTCACAGCAGGTGTGCAGCGTGTTGAGCAAGAGCTGTACCAAAGGCTGCGGGCCTTGAGTGGCGTGGGCTGTGGGCTCAGTGCTGGAAACTCCTGGTGTTGTCGGCCTGCTGATTTGTTGAATGGCTGTTGCCTGGGCAACAGTTGCGTGGCGAACAGTGCCCGTTGAGTGTGTTGCCATTTATAGAGGGTTATGGTTATTCCGTAAATGAACGTATTTCCATATTTATAGACCAATAAAGAATATAAAAGGCGTAGCTATCGAAGGTGCCTCGGCGGCTGATAGCGACTATCACGGCAGGTGATTTTTCCCTGCCCAGGGGCGGGAGTAGCCTGTGTTCATTGACTCGAAACCCACTTCGCAGAGCCGCCACCATGAACCGATTGCTTGCTGTTGCCTTATTGCTTGTCACTTCCGTCGTCGCCGGGTGTGCGACTCATCCTGCGCCTGAGTTGCGTCCCTATTCGGTGGAAGAAAGCAGGCAGTTGGCCCTTGAAGCACTGAGCCGTCGCGGCTTGTCGTTTGATGAATATCAACAGCAGCGCGCGGCACTGTTGGGGCAGCCACAAAAGTCCTACAGCTTCGATCGCCAGGGTGAAATGAACGCCGAGCGCAGCGTGACCCTGCATGGTCGTCCCAGTTGAGTGGGGTATTGGCAGCGAAGAACCCGAGGTTTCCCTCAAGGAACCTCGGGTTTTTGTTTTCCATGGGGCGACTTCAGCCTGTTAAGCTGAATTTCAGGAGCGTTCCTACGCACATTTGCCTAAAGTGGTCCTTTTTTAATGGCATTCGATCGGTTAAACCTGACGACCTCTGTCCCGGTCGATGCCCCTGAGACGCTGCTCTCGGGAACCTGCTCTGCGAGTCTTTAACGTCATGAATAAACGTCCGTTGTATTTCGACTACGCCGCCACCACGCCGGTGGATGAGCGGGTCATCCAGGTCATGGTTGAGTGCCTGGGTTTCAACGCCAATTTCGGCAACCCTGCGTCCAGTTCCCACGCGTTCGGCCAAGCCGCCCGGCAAACGGTCGAGCAGGCACGTCGCCAGGTCGCCGAACTGGTCGGTGCCGCGCCTGAGCAAATCGTCTGGACTTCCGGCGCGACGGAATCGAACAACCTCGCGATCAAGGGAGTGGCCCAGGCACGGGGCGTGGCGGGCGGGCATATCATCACCAGCCAGATCGAGCACAAGGCCACCCTGGATACCGCGCGGCAACTGCAGGAAGCCGGCGTGGCCGTGACCTATCTGGTGCCGGACGCCGATGGGCTGATCAGCGCCGACGCAGTCAGCGAAGCGTTGCGTGAAGACACCTTCCTGGTATCGCTGATGCTGGTGAACAACGAACTGGGCACGCTCAACGACATTCCGGGCATTGGCGCGCGGGTGCGTGAACACGGTGCGTTGTTGCACGTGGATGCGGCGCAGGGCGCGGGCAAGGTGGCGATTGACCTGGGTGAGTGGCCGGTGGACTTGATGTCGTTTTCCGCGCACAAACTGTATGGCCCCAAGGGCATCGGCGCGTTGTATGTGGGGCCGCGGGCGCAGCAGAAGGTGTTGGCGCAGATTCACGGCGGCGGCCACGAAGGCGGCTTGCGCTCCGGCACCCTGGCGACCCATCAGATTGCTGGCATGGGCATGGCATTCGCGCTGGCAGCGGCGTCTTTTGTCGAAGAGAAGGCTGTGATCGTGGCGTTGCGCCAACGTCTGCTGGAGCAGTTGGAGTCGGTGGGCGGAGTGCGCCTCAATGGCAGCGCCACCCAGCGTATTCCCCATACTCTCAGCCTCACATTTGGCGAAGGTGAATTCAACGCTGCGGCCTTGAGCGCGGGCATGGCGTTTTCTGCGACCTCGGCCTGTAATTCGGCAAGCAATGCACCGTCCCACGTACTTCTGGCGCTGGGGCATGATGCGCGCAGCGCCGGGCGTACCATTCGCTTGAGCCTGGGACGGTTTACCACCGAGCAGGATATTGATCAGGCCGTGCAGTTGATCAAGGCGGCACTCACCAGTGCACCGGCGTTCTGGGCGGTCTGAGCCATTTTTCGCAACACATAATAATTATTCGTGGTTAGCAGGAGACACAATGAGTACGCAGCCCTTGACCCATGGAACGGTTCCCCAGCGCCTGGCGCAGACCCGCGAACTGATGCGCCGCGAGGGCATCCACGCCCTGCTGGTGCCGTCGGCCGACCCGCACCTGTCCGAGTACTTGCCAGGTTATTGGCAGGGACGGCAATGGTTGTCGGGGTTCCATGGTTCGGTGGGGACCTTGATTGTCACTGCGGATTTCGCCGGTGTGTGGGCCGATAGCCGCTACTGGGAACAGGCAACCAAGGAACTCAAGGGCAGCGGTATCGAGTTGGTGAAACTGCAGCCGGGCCAACCAGGGCCGCTGGAGTGGTTGGCCGAGCAAACTCCGGAAGGTGCGGTAGTGGCGGTTGATGGTGCGGTAATGGCCGTGGCTTCGGCGCGGACCCTGGGTGGAAAACTGGCAGAACGCGGCGCACGCCTGCGCACCGACATCGACCTGCTGAATGACGTCTGGCAAGATCGCCCGCCGCTGCCGGACCAACCGATCTATCAGCACTTGCCGCCGCAAGCCACCGTCAGCCGTGGCGAAAAGCTCACGGCGCTGCGTGCCAGTCTGAAAGAGAAGGGTGCTGAGTGGCACTTCATCGCCACCCTGGATGACATCGCGTGGCTGTTCAACCTGCGTGGCGCGGATGTTTCGTTTAACCCGGTGTTTGTGTCCTTTGCGTTGATCAATCAACAACAGGCCACTTTGTTTGTGGCGCTGAGTAAGGTCGACACTGCGTTGCGCGCGGTGTTGGAGCAGGACGGCGTAACCCTGCGCGACTACAGCGAAGTGGCGGATGCGCTGCGTGCGGTGCCATCGGGTGCCACTTTGCAGGTTGATCCTGCGCGCGTGACGGCCGGGCTGTTGGAGAACCTCGATGCCGGCGTCAAGCTGGTGGAAGGCATTAACCCGACCACACTGGCCAAGTCCCGCAAGAGCCTGGCGGATGCGCAACATATCCGCCAGGCGATGGAGCAGGATGGGGCCGCGCTGTGTGAGTTCTTTGCCTGGTTGGACAGTGCGCTGGGGCGCGAGCGCATCACCGAGCTGACCATCGACGAACACCTCACCGCTGCGCGTACACGTCGTCCTGGGTATGTGTCGCTGAGCTTCAATACCATCGCTGCATTCAACGCCAATGGCGCGATGCCGCATTACCACGCAACCGAGGAAGAGCACGCGCTGATCGAAGGCGACGGTTTGTTGCTCATCGATTCGGGCGGCCAGTACCTGGGCGGTACAACCGACATCACGCGGATGGTGCCGATTGGTTCGCCGAGCGAGGAGCAGAAGCGTGACTGCACTCGTGTGCTCAAGGGCGTGATCGCCTTGTCTCGCGCTCATTTTCCCAAGGGCATCCTGTCGCCGCTGCTGGACGCCATCGCACGTGCGCCGATCTGGGCTGAAGGCGTGGACTACGGCCATGGTACGGGTCACGGTGTAGGTTATTTCCTCAACGTGCATGAAGGCCCGCAGGTCATCGCCTATCAGGCGGCCGCTGCGCCGCAAACGGCGATGCAGGCGGGCATGATCACCTCCATCGAGCCGGGCACTTACCGTCCGGGACGCTGGGGCGTGCGTATCGAGAACCTGGTGTTGAACCGGGAAGCGGGCAAGACCGAGTTCGGCGAGTTCCTCAAGTTTGAAACCCTGACCCTGTGCCCGATCGACACCCGTTGCCTGAAGCTGTCGCTGCTGACGGCGGATGAGCGTGAGTGGTTCAACGCCTACCACGCCGAAGTGCGCGGGCGCCTCAGCCCCTTGCTCAGTGGCGCCGCGCTGGAGTGGTTGCAGGTGCGTACGGCGGCTATTTGATCAGGGCTTCGCGCACAAACTCCAGACGGTCCTGACCGAAGAACAGCTGGTTGCCTACAAAGAAGCTGGGCGCACCGAACACGCCGCGTTGAACGGCTTGTTCGGTTTTGTCCTTGAGGGCGGTTTTTACGTCGTCATCGTTGGTCAGGGCCAGTACCTGCTCTGGATCAAATCCATGCCCGGCAAGGACACTGGCCACGACGGCTGGATCGCCCAGGTGCAGACCTTCGACCCAGAGGGCACGGAACAGGCAATCGACAAAATCGTCGAAGCGCTCGGGTTGGCGCATCTGCATGCCGGTGACGGCACGCATCAGCACCAGGGTGTTGATCGGGAAGTGCGGGTTGAACTTGAGCGTCACGCCGTAGCGTTGGGCGTATCGCGCCAGGTCATCCAGCATGTAGCGACCTTTGGCGGGGACCATAATTGGCGATGCGTTGCCGGTGGCCTTGAATACGCCACCCAACAGCATGGGCTGGTACACCAGTTGCGCCGCGGTTTCAGCGCACAGTGCCGGTAGTTGGGTATAGGCGAGATAGGTGGCCGGGCTGCCGAGGTCGAAAAAGAACTCCAGGGTTTTGCTCATGGTCGATGCTCGCTGCTTATGGTTATGGGGCGTGCTTACCAAGGTTCATTCCAGGGGCGCAGGTCCAGCTCGAAGGTCCAGGCGTCTCTGGGTTGGCTATGCAGGTACCAATAGTTTTCGGCAATGTGTTCGGGGTTGAGGATGCCGTCCTGGTCCTTGAGCGCATACTTTTGCGGAAAGTTGTCGCGAATGAAGTCGGTATCGATGGCGCCATCGACCACCACGTGGGCGACGTGGATATTTCTCGGGCCCAGTTCTCGCGCCATGCTTTGTGCCAGAGCGCGGATCCCGTGCTTGGCCCCGGCGAACGCGGCGAAACCTGCTGCGCCGCGTAAACCGGCGGTAGCGCCGGTGAACAGGATAGTGCCTCGGTTGCGGGTGACCATGCGTTTGGCGACTTCACGGGCATTCAAGAAGCCTGAGAAACAGGCCATTTCCCAGATCTTGAAATACTTGCGCGCCGTTTCGTCCAGGATGCTGCAGGGCACGTTGGCGCCGATATTGAAGACGAACGCTTCAATGGGGCCGAGCTCGGTTTCGATTTTCTCGATCAGCGCGATCACGTCTTCTTCTTTACGTGCGTCGCAGGCAAAGCCATGGGCTTCGCCGCCCGCCGAGTGAATGCTGTCGACCAGAGGTTGTAATTTGTCGGCGCTGCGACGGGTGACACAGGCCACATACCCTTCATGGGCGAAGCGTCTGGCGATGGCGCCGCCGGTGGCATCACCGGCGCCCACTACCAATACGATTTTCTTGTTGTGTGTCATGGGAACTCCGTTGGCTCGATTGTCGAGCAGGAGTCTAGACGCAACACCGCGAGGGGCTGGGTTTGTATCAGGAATTTAAGATGAGCAGTCGGAGGCTGACTGCTCGGTCGTTTACTTGCAGATGACGATCATGCTGCGGCTGGTGTAGCCGGCGGGGTTGAGGCCGAAGGGGTAGTCCCCTGGCTCTTCGGAGTTGTCACCCGACTTGGCGATAACCCGGTAGCCTTTGGCGCCGCAGGAGTTGGTTGCACTGGTGTAGCACTGCTCCCAGGAGGACGACAGGCCGGAACAGTTGATATGCAGCCCTTTTTTGCCCCGTTTTACTTCTGTCTTGGTGGTCGCGGCACAGCCGGCAATCGCCACGATCATCAACAGCATCAAAATTCGCTTCATTCCCATCCTTAATAGCCGCTTCGCAATACTTGAAGCTGGCTCTACTCGCTCTCGAGTGTAGCGTTCGCGCTGTCCTTGTCGAAAGTCTCCATGAATGACATTCGTTTGCGGCTTTAACATGGCCTAAATAAGCGGCAAATACCAGAGCTACATTTCGATATGACTCAATCGGCAGGAACCAGCGGTTTTGAGCCGCTGCCCATCGTCAGCGTCGCCCCGACAGACGCCAGGATGATGCAGGTAATGGCCAGCCATTGCGCGAGGGAGAGATGTTCTTGTAGGAAGAGCAGGCCTGAGAGTGCGCCGAATGCCGGTTCGATACTCATGAGCGTGCCAAAGGTGCGGGCGGGGAGGCGTGTCAGTGCGACCATCTCCAGTGTGTAGGGCAGGGCGGTGGACAGGATGGCGACGCCGATAGCGATCGGGATCAGTGCAGGGGTCAGCAATGCGGCGCCAGCGTGGACGATTCCGATTGGCGCAATGAACAACGCGGCAATCATCACGCCGAGGGCAGCTGTTTGGACGCCGTTGTCGTTACCTGCTTTCTGGCCGAACAGAATATAGAGCGCCCAGCAGACGCCTGCGCCGAGTGCGTAGGCGGCGCCGATCAGGTCGATGCCGTGGCTGGTTTCTCCTGTGGGGATCAACAACAGCAGGCCAATGATGGCAAGGCCGATCCAGAGGAAATCCACCGCGCGCCGTGAGGCATATATCGCTACCGCGAGAGGGCCGGTAAATTCGAGCGCTACCGCAATGCCCAGGGGCACGCTGCGCAAGGACATATAGAAGAGGAAGTTCATGCCTCCCAATGCCAGGCCGTAGACGACCACGGTACGCAAGGATTTGGCTGTCAGCTTGGCGCGCCAGGGGCGTAATAGAAGCAGCATGATCACGCTGGCAAAAATCAGGCGCAGGGCGGTGGTGCCTTGTGCGCCAACGATAGGGAACATGCTTTTGGCGAGCGAAGCGCCGGTCTGCACGGAAGCCATGGCGATCAACAGCAGGCCGACAGGGAATAATGTCGAGGCCAGGCTGCGAGAAGAGGTGGTCATTGAGAGGGGGTGTCCGAGATCATTTTAAGAGTGGCGTAGGGCGCTATGATGCTCAACTGTTTAGCGTTGAGCAATATATTGCTCAGTCATTGGCGTTGTCCTTTCTATATAGAGTGGTTTTGGCGGTTTTCAGGCTAATTGATAGTAAAAACAAATTAACAGTTGACGGCAGATTCTGGATGTCTATAATTCGCCCCACTTCCGGCGCAGTCGAAACGGAAAACTCCTTGGTAAACAATGAGTTACGCAGTTTTCGGCAGCAGGTTGCTTCAGTTCATCGAAGCGCTGAGGAAGTTGAAAAAGAGGTGTTGACAGCAGCGTGTAACGCTGTAAAATTCGCCTCCCGCTAACGAGAGATCGTAAGCGCAAGTGGTTGAAGTTGTTGAAGAAATCTTCGAAAGCTTCTGAAAATAATCACTTGACAGCAAATGAGGCTGCTGTAGAATGCGCGCCTCGGTTGAGACGAAAGATCTTAACCAACCGCTCTTTAACAACTGAATCAAGCAATTCGTGTGGGTGCTTGTGGAGTCAGACTGATAGTCAACAAGATTATCAGCATCACAAGTTACTCCGCGAGAAATCAAAGATGTAACCAACGATTGCTGAGCCAAGTTTAGGGTTTCTTAAAAACCCAAAGATGTTTGAACTGAAGAGTTTGATCATGGCTCAGATTGAACGCTGGCGGCAGGCCTAACACATGCAAGTCGAGCGGTAGAGAGAAGCTTGCTTCTCTTGAGAGCGGCGGACGGGTGAGTAATGCCTAGGAATCTGCCTGGTAGTGGGGGATAACGTTCGGAAACGGACGCTAATACCGCATACGTCCTACGGGAGAAAGCAGGGGACCTTCGGGCCTTGCGCTATCAGATGAGCCTAGGTCGGATTAGCTAGTTGGTGGGGTAATGGCTCACCAAGGCGACGATCCGTAACTGGTCTGAGAGGATGATCAGTCACACTGGAACTGAGACACGGTCCAGACTCCTACGGGAGGCAGCAGTGGGGAATATTGGACAATGGGCGAAAGCCTGATCCAGCCATGCCGCGTGTGTGAAGAAGGTCTTCGGATTGTAAAGCACTTTAAGTTGGGAGGAAGGGCAGTTACCTAATACGTATCTGTTTTGACGTTACCGACAGAATAAGCACCGGCTAACTCTGTGCCAGCAGCCGCGGTAATACAGAGGGTGCAAGCGTTAATCGGAATTACTGGGCGTAAAGCGCGCGTAGGTGGTTTGTTAAGTTGGATGTGAAATCCCCGGGCTCAACCTGGGAACTGCATTCAAAACTGACTGACTAGAGTATGGTAGAGGGTGGTGGAATTTCCTGTGTAGCGGTGAAATGCGTAGATATAGGAAGGAACACCAGTGGCGAAGGCGACCACCTGGACTAATACTGACACTGAGGTGCGAAAGCGTGGGGAGCAAACAGGATTAGATACCCTGGTAGTCCACGCCGTAAACGATGTCAACTAGCCGTTGGAAGCCTTGAGCTTTTAGTGGCGCAGCTAACGCATTAAGTTGACCGCCTGGGGAGTACGGCCGCAAGGTTAAAACTCAAATGAATTGACGGGGGCCCGCACAAGCGGTGGAGCATGTGGTTTAATTCGAAGCAACGCGAAGAACCTTACCAGGCCTTGACATCCAATGAACTTTCCAGAGATGGATTGGTGCCTTCGGGAACATTGAGACAGGTGCTGCATGGCTGTCGTCAGCTCGTGTCGTGAGATGTTGGGTTAAGTCCCGTAACGAGCGCAACCCTTGTCCTTAGTTACCAGCACGTAATGGTGGGCACTCTAAGGAGACTGCCGGTGACAAACCGGAGGAAGGTGGGGATGACGTCAAGTCATCATGGCCCTTACGGCCTGGGCTACACACGTGCTACAATGGTCGGTACAGAGGGTTGCCAAGCCGCGAGGTGGAGCTAATCCCACAAAACCGATCGTAGTCCGGATCGCAGTCTGCAACTCGACTGCGTGAAGTCGGAATCGCTAGTAATCGCGAATCAGAATGTCGCGGTGAATACGTTCCCGGGCCTTGTACACACCGCCCGTCACACCATGGGAGTGGGTTGCACCAGAAGTAGCTAGTCTAACCTTCGGGAGGACGGTTACCACGGTGTGATTCATGACTGGGGTGAAGTCGTAACAAGGTAGCCGTAGGGGAACCTGCGGCTGGATCACCTCCTTAATCGACGACATCAGCTGCTCCATAAGTTCCCACACGAATTGCTTGATTCATTGAAGAAGACGATAAAGAAGCAGCCCGAAATTGGGTCTGTAGCTCAGTTGGTTAGAGCGCACCCCTGATAAGGGTGAGGTCGGCAGTTCGAATCTGCCCAGACCCACCAATTTTGTGTGGGAAACGCCTGTAGAAATACGGGGCCATAGCTCAGCTGGGAGAGCGCCTGCCTTGCACGCAGGAGGTCAACGGTTCGATCCCGTTTGGCTCCACCACTACTGCTTCTGTTTGTTGAAAGCTTAGAAATGAGCATTCCATCGTGACGATGGTGAATGTTGATTTCTAGTCTTTGATTAGATCGTTCTTTAAAAATTTGGGTATGTGATAGAAAGATAGACTGAACGTTACTTTCACTGGTAACGGATCAGGCTAAGGTAAAATTTGTGAGTTCTCTTAGTTGAGAAATTCGAATTTTCGGCGAATGTTGTCTTCACAGTATAACCAGATTGCTTGGGGTTATATGGTCAAGTGAAGAAGCGCATACGGTGGATGCCTTGGCAGTCAGAGGCGATGAAAGACGTGGTAGCCTGCGAAAAGCTTCGGGGAGTCGGCAAACAGACTTTGATCCGGAGATGTCTGAATGGGGGAACCCAGCCATCATAAGATGGTTATCTTGTACTGAATACATAGGTGCAAGAAGCGAACCAGGGGAACTGAAACATCTAAGTACCCTGAGGAAAAGAAATCAACCGAGATTCCCTTAGTAGTGGCGAGCGAACGGGGACTAGCCCTTAAGTGGCTTTGAGATTAGCGGAACGCTCTGGAAAGTGCGGCCATAGTGGGTGATAGCCCTGTACGCGAAAATCTCTTAGTCATGAAATCGAGTAGGACGGAGCACGAGAAACTTTGTCTGAATATGGGGGGACCATCCTCCAAGGCTAAATACTACTGACTGACCGATAGTGAACTAGTACCGTGAGGGAAAGGCGAAAAGAACCCCGGAGAGGGGAGTGAAATAGATCCTGAAACCGTATGCGTACAAGCAGTGGGAGCAGACTTTGTTCTGTGACTGCGTACCTTTTGTATAATGGGTCAGCGACTTATTTTCAGTGGCGAGCTTAACCGAATAGGGGAGGCGTAGCGAAAGCGAGTCTTAATAGGGCGTCTAGTCGCTGGGAATAGACCCGAAACCGGGCGATCTATCCATGGGCAGGTTGAAGGTTGGGTAACACTAACTGGAGGACCGAACCGACTACCGTTGAAAAGTTAGCGGATGACCTGTGGATCGGAGTGAAAGGCTAATCAAGCTCGGAGATAGCTGGTTCTCCTCGAAAGCTATTTAGGTAGCGCCTCATGTATCACTGTAGGGGGTAGAGCACTGTTTCGGCTAGGGGGTCATCCCGACTTACCAAACCGATGCAAACTCCGAATACCTACAAGTGCCGAGCATGGGAGACACACGGCGGGTGCTAACGTCCGTCGTGAAAAGGGAAACAACCCAGACCGTCAGCTAAGGTCCCAAAGTTATGGTTAAGTGGGAAACGATGTGGGAAGGCTTAGACAGCTAGGAGGTTGGCTTAGAAGCAGCCACCCTTTAAAGAAAGCGTAATAGCTCACTAGTCGAGTCGGCCTGCGCGGAAGATGTAACGGGGCTCAAACCATACACCGAAGCTACGGGTATCACGTAAGTGATGCGGTAGAGGAGCGTTCTGTAAGCCTGTGAAGGTGAGTTGAGAAGCTTGCTGGAGGTATCAGAAGTGCGAATGCTGACATGAGTAACGACAATGGGTGTGAAAAACACCCACGCCGAAAGACCAAGGTTTCCTGCGCAACGTTAATCGACGCAGGGTTAGTCGGTCCCTAAGGCGAGGCTGAAAAGCGTAGTCGATGGAAAACAGGTTAATATTCCTGTACTTCTGGTTATTGCGATGGAGGGACGGAGAAGGCTAGGCCAGCTTGGCGTTGGTTGTCCAAGTTTAAGGTGGTAGGCTGAGATCTTAGGTAAATCCGGGATCTTAAGGCCGAGAGCTGATGACGAGTTAACTTTTAGTTAACGAAGTGGTTGATGCCATGCTTCCAAGAAAAGCTTCTAAGCTTCAGGTAACCAGGAACCGTACCCCAAACCGACACAGGTGGTTGGGTAGAGAATACCAAGGCGCTTGAGAGAACTCGGGTGAAGGAACTAGGCAAAATGGCACCGTAACTTCGGGAGAAGGTGCGCCGGTGAGGGTGAAGGACTTGCTCCGTAAGCTCATGCCGGTCGAAGATACCAGGCCGCTGCGACTGTTTATTAAAAACACAGCACTCTGCAAACACGAAAGTGGACGTATAGGGTGTGACGCCTGCCCGGTGCCGGAAGGTTAATTGATGGGGTTAGCTAACGCGAAGCTCTTGATCGAAGCCCCGGTAAACGGCGGCCGTAACTATAACGGTCCTAAGGTAGCGAAATTCCTTGTCGGGTAAGTTCCGACCTGCACGAATGGCGTAACGATGGCGGCGCTGTCTCCACCCGAGACTCAGTGAAATTGAAATCGCTGTGAAGATGCAGTGTATCCGCGGCTAGACGGAAAGACCCCGTGAACCTTTACTATAGCTTTGCACTGGACTTTGAATTTGCTTGTGTAGGATAGGTGGGAGGCTTTGAAGCGTGGACGCCAGTTCGCGTGGAGCCATCCTTGAAATACCACCCTGGCAACTTTGAGGTTCTAACTCAGGTCCGTTATCCGGATCGAGGACAGTGTATGGTGGGTAGTTTGACTGGGGCGGTCTCCTCCTAAAGAGTAACGGAGGAGTACGAAGGTGCGCTCAGACCGGTCGGAAATCGGTCGTAGAGTATAAAGGCAAAAGCGCGCTTGACTGCGAGACAGACACGTCGAGCAGGTACGAAAGTAGGTCTTAGTGATCCGGTGGTTCTGTATGGAAGGGCCATCGCTCAACGGATAAAAGGTACTCCGGGGATAACAGGCTGATACCGCCCAAGAGTTCATATCGACGGCGGTGTTTGGCACCTCGATGTCGGCTCATCACATCCTGGGGCTGAAGCCGGTCCCAAGGGTATGGCTGTTCGCCATTTAAAGTGGTACGCGAGCTGGGTTTAGAACGTCGTGAGACAGTTCGGTCCCTATCTGCCGTGGACGTTTGAGATTTGAGAGGGGCTGCTCCTAGTACGAGAGGACCGGAGTGGACGAACCTCTGGTGTTCCGGTTGTCACGCCAGTGGCATTGCCGGGTAGCTATGTTCGGAATAGATAACCGCTGAAAGCATCTAAGCGGGAAACTAGCCTCAAGATGAGATCTCACTGGAACCTTGAGTTCCCTGAAGGGCCGTCGAAGACTACGACGTTGATAGGTTGGGTGTGTAAGCGCTGTGAGGCGTTGAGCTAACCAATACTAATTGCCCGTGAGGCTTGACCATATAACACCCAAGCAATTTGCGTCGAAAGGCCAGATTGCGGTGTGTGAAGACGAAATGAACCGAAAGTTCGACGCTCACAAAACACCGAAAGCTATCACATACCCAATTTGCTGAAGCGAGGCATAAGCCACGACTCAGTACCCGAATTTCTTGACGACCATAGAGCATTGGAACCACCTGATCCCATCCCGAACTCAGCAGTGAAACGATGCATCGCCGATGGTAGTGTGGGGTTTCCCCATGTGAGAGTAGGTCATCGTCAAGATTAAATTCCGAAACCCCATTTGCGAAAGCAGATGGGGTTTTGTTTTGGGCGGTCGAAAAGTGCGAAGAAACAATCTCGCCTCCCCGGGTGCCAAATAACATGCCGTTGGGGAAATCGATGCAAAGTGTTTCCGTATTTTTGATATGGTGCAGCACATTTTCACAAGGACTGATCTTTCACCCGCAGGACGCGGCGTCGACCTTCTTCAACGAGATGCTGTAGAAATGCCTGAACCGATACCCATCAAAGATCACGAAAACGAGAACCGCTTGGTCAACAAGCGCCTGCTTGCCTGCGCGCTGTTGGTGATTGGCATCACGTGCGCCCTGGTGGGCCGCATGTACTTCCTGCAAGTCGTGCAGTTCGACTACCACTCCACGATTTCTGAAAACAACCGCGTTCACGTCCTGCCGATCACTCCGACCCGTGGCTTGATCTATGACCGCAACGGCGTGGTACTGGCCGACAACCGGCCCAGCTATAACCTGATGATCACCCGCGAACGCACCGCTGATCTCAAGGGTGAGTTGGACGCGATCGTGAACCTGCTGCATCTGCCTGCCGAAGACCGTGCCGTGTTCGATAAGGCGCTCAAGCAAGCCCGCCACCCGTTCGTTCCCGTGACATTGTTCTACGAGTTGACCGAAGAGCAAATCGCCGTGCTGGCCGTAAACGAGTTCCGCCTGCCTGGCGTGGATGTCGAGCCACAGTTCGTGCGTCACTACCCGTTGGGTGCACACTTCGCCCATTCCATTGGCTACGTCGGTCGGATCAACGAAAAGGAGTCCAAGGCCCTCGATTCGGTTGAGTACCGCGGCACCCAGTCTATTGGCAAGACCGGCATCGAGCGCTTCTATGAATCCGAATTGCATGGTCACGTAGGTTACGAAGAGGTCGAGACCAACGCTCAAGGCCGCGTACTGCGCGTGCTCAAGCATACCGATCCGGTCCCCGGCAAAAACATCGTACTCAGCCTCGACGTCCACCTCCAGGAAGCTGCCGAGGAAGCCCTGGGCGACCGTCGCGGTTCGGTGGTGGCCCTCGACCCGCAGACCGGCGAGGTGTTGGCCATGGTCAGCAAGCCGAGCTTTGACCCGAACATGTTCGTCACCGGCATCAGCTTCAAGGAATACGCGGCGCTGCACGACTCCATCGACCGTCCGCTGTTCAACCGCGTACTGCGCGGCCTCTACGCGCCAGGCTCGACCATCAAGCCCGAAGTCGCCATCGCCGGTCTCGACAGCGGCGTAGTTACCGCCCAGACCCGCGTGTTTGACCCCGGCTACTACCAACTGCCCGACTTCGACCACAAATACCGCAACTGGAACCACAGCGGCGATGGCTGGGTAGACATGGACGCGGCCATCATGCGTTCCAACGACACCTACTTCTATGACCTGGCCCACAAGCTCGGCATCGACCGGCTGCATGACTACCTGGCCGAGTTCGGCCTCGGCCAGAAAGTCTCCCTCGACATGTTTGAAGAGTCAGCCGGGCTGATGCCATCCCAGGCCTGGAAGCGCGCAACACGCCGCCAACCCTGGTTCCCCGGCGAGACCGTGATCCTCGGCATCGGCCAGGGCTACATGCAGGTCACCCCGCTGCAACTGGCCCAAGCCACCGCGTTGATCGCCAACAAAGGTGTGTGGAACCGTCCACACCTGGCCAAAACCATCAACGGCGTGCCGCCGGTGGACGAAAATCCTATGCCTAATGTGGTGCTCAAGGACCCGCGTGACTGGGAACAAGTCAACCACGGCATGCAATTGGTGATGCACGACCCGCGCGGCATCGCTCGCGCCGCAGCGCAAGGCGCGCAATACCGGATTGCTGGCAAGAGTGGTACGGCGCAGGTGGTCGCGATCAAGCAGGGCGAACGCTACGACCGCAACAAGACCTTGGAGCGTCACCGCGACAACGCCTTGTTCGTCGGCTTTGCGCCGGCCGAACACCCGAAAATCGTGATCTCGGTGATGATCGAAAACGGTGAGGCCGGCGGACGGGTTGCCGGTCCTGTGGTGCGCCAGATCATGGATGCCTGGTTACTCGACCAGGAAGGCCACCTCAAGCCGCAATATGCGACGCCGGCCAAAGCCCCAGGTGACCCGCACGTTTAAATCACGCCTTCCATTCGGCCCACTGCTCGACGCCCTCATGTGCCAGCCACGGCACATCGTGGGCGGTCCAGATGTGTGAGCTCGGCGTGACCCCCGGATCATCATCCAGCGTTGCCACACGCACAATCACATGGGGTTGATGCGGACGTTCTGCGATCAGATGTGAGCCGCAGCGCGAGCAGAAATGCCTGAGTTTCCCCGGCGAAGATTCATACGACGATAACAGCGCCTCGCCCTGGGTCCAACGAAAGTGCTCGCGCATCACGCCCGCTGTCGAAACGAACGCCGCAGCGTGGACCTTGCGACAGCTTTGGCAATGGCAGTGGCTGATGGGCATATCCAGGCTGTCCAGTTCATACCGCACGGCCTTGCAGAAACAACTTCCATGGAGTTGTTGAGTCATAGAGCGTCACCTCAGGGAGAAGAGGGACAATCTACCGTTCACCGCTACCCGGCGCATCACGTAGATACACATCATTGCCCTTAGGCCTGGATCTGTTTTGCTCCGTTCACCTTGCGAACCCGTTGGGCAGTTATCTGGTGGACGAGTATCCATCTGTGGGACTGGCGCCACGGGAGCCGCACCATGGGACGGTCAATGCCAAATGGAAATCCTGAGATAAGTAGCAACACCACTA
Organism: Pseudomonas sp. GL_117; assembly: GCF_057835125.1. Taxonomy (NCBI): domain Bacteria; kingdom Pseudomonadati; phylum Pseudomonadota; class Gammaproteobacteria; order Pseudomonadales; family Pseudomonadaceae; genus Pseudomonas; species Pseudomonas sp. GL_117. Next base: position 2,172,639 of record NZ_CM174418.1, read on the forward strand.
CGCGACCGAAAGGGTTGCGCATTGGTTGATGTCGCCTACTGTCAATGCAGGAGGTGACTTATGCACGTGTTAGATCGAATTGAACGAAAAGTCCTGCTCAACGCATCACGCAAACAGGTCTGGGACGCATTGACCGACGCCGAGCAATTCGGCAGCTGGTTTGGCATCGCCCTCAAGGGCAAAACCTTTGTGGCCGGGCAAACCATCGAAGCACCGATTACCTACCCCGGTTATGAACACGTGGTTTGGAAGGCCAGGATCGAACGCATCCTGCCGCAAACCCTGTTCTCGTTCCGGTGGCATCCATTCGCGGTAGAGGAGGGGGTCGACTATGACCAGGAAACCCCAACCCTCGTGGAGTTCACCCTCGAAGACCGCGCCCCCGGCATCTTGCTGCGGGTAGTTGAATCCGGTTTCGACGCTATTCCCGAATCCCGCCGCCAGAAAGCCTTCAAGATGAACTCCCGTGGCTGGGACGAACAAATGGCCAACATCGAAACCTACACCACTGCTCTGTAGTGAGCGGGCTTGCCCGCGCTGGGTGGCGAAGCCACCCCAAACGGTACGCCGCAGTGTTTCAGGTAAACCGAGGTGTCCGGATTTGGGGCGGCTTCGCCCCCCCCGGCGCGGGGCAAGCCCGCTCACTACACAAATGAACTAGAAATCCACCGAAGCAGATAACTTGGCCACACGCGGATCGCCCTGACTCAGGAAACCACCCTGCGCCGACTCCCAGTACTTCGCGTTGGCAACGTTCTCCACGGTCGCACCGAGCGTCACATCACGTTGCGCCACCTTGAAGTTGTAGCGCGCGCCCACATCAAAGCGATTCCACGCCGGCAGGCTCAAGGTGTTGGCCGCGTCGGCGTACTGCCCGCCAGTACGCAGCATGCGCCCGTTGAGGCTCACGCCTTGCAGGCCCGGTACGTCCCAGTCCACCCCGGCGTTGAATTGGAACGAAGGCACGCCGATCGCACGGTTGCCATCGTTGGCGCCTTTTTCCGTGTCCTTGAGCTCGGTCTTCATCAGCGTCACGCCGCCGAGCAGACGCAAGCCGCTGAGCGGTTCGCCGAACACATTGAGTTCCACGCCCTTGTTGATTTGCAGACCCTCGCGCACGTAGCGCGCAGTGTCGGCATCGACGATTTCGGAGTAACCGGCCCCAGGTTGTTCGATACGGTACACACCCAGCGTCGCACCATAGCTGCCCATGTCCACCTTGACGCCCGCTTCGATCTGCTTGGAACGCGCCGGCGCATAGGCCTGCCCGCCGCCGATGACCGTCCGGGGGCCTACCTTGAGCGGTGACGTCGGGCCCTGTGCGAGGCCCTCAATGCGGTTGGCGTACACCGACACATGCTCCCACGGTTTGAACACCAGGCCGTAGACCGGCGTGGTGATCGACTCGTCATAGTTGGCCGTGCGGCTACCGCTCATGTAGTTGTAGCCCTGCACCACCATCTGCTGGCGACGTGCGCCGACGGTCACCAGCAGGCGGTCATCGAAGAAGCCAACAGTGTCGGAAACGGCCGCGCTGCGCACGAAGGTCTTGGCGGTGATTTGCGGGTCGCTGAAGTCGGTGCCTGGCGTGTTGCGTGGGTTGTTCAGGGCCGGTGGTGCGCCGGTCACCGGGTTGTAGATATTGGTCGTGGTCTTGCCGCTGGCGAACACATAGGCGTTGCGCACCTGGGTCCAGATCCCGGCCAGGCCGAAGTTGAGGCGATGGCTGACCGCGCCGGTCTGGAACTTGCCGTTCAGGCCGCTCATCAGGCTACTGTTGTCTTCTTCGTGGGCGATGGTCGAACCGCTGGCGGTGGCATTGCCGAGGTTGTCGGTCAGGGTCACCGATGAGTAGCGCCCCATTTCACGACTGTGCTTGACCCCGCCCGCCGCGTACGCGGTCCAGTTGTCGTTCAGGTCGTACTCGGCGCGCAGCATGCCCAGGGTGTCTTCAAGGTTGGTACTGCTCCAGCTCGGCGCGTAATTGGTGTGTGCCGAAGGCGCATCCGGGATGTGGGTGGCGGTGCCCGTGAAGACCGAATTGCGACCACCGTTGATGTGCTGTTTCTGATACACAAAGTCACCGGACAACCGCAATGCATCGCCACGGTAGTCCAGGCCGACCGCAAACAGTTTCGAGCGCTGGTTTTCATCATCGATGCCGGTGTCGCCTTCACGCTGGGACAGGTTCACCCGTGCGCCAAACTGATGGTCTTCACCAAAGCGCTGGCCAATATCCAAGTGCTCGCCCACCCGGCCGTCGCTGCTGACATCGGTGCTGAAACGACGCAACGGCAGATCATCGGCGCGTTTGGGTTGCAGGTTCACGCCGCCACCGATCCCCGAGCCGGTGGGGCTCACACCGTTGATGAAGGCATTCGGGCCCTTGAACACTTCAACCCGTTCCAGGGCGTCGGTGGAGATGATCTGGCGTGGCAGGATGCCGTAGAGGCCGTTATAGGAAATATCGTCACCGTTCAGGGGCAGGCCACGAATCATGAACGTCTGCGCCTGGTTGGCATAGCCCGACGCCTGGCGCACGGACGAGTCGTTGAGCAACACATCGCCGACGGTTTCGGCCTGCTGGTCGCGGATCAGTTTCTCGGTGTAAGAGGACATGCTGAACGGCACATCCATGATGTCCTGGTTGCCCAGCACCCCCAACTGGCCGCCACGCGCCACTTGGCCGCCGGCATACACCGGGGGCAGGGCGCCTGGCGTCGGCGCGTCAGCGTTGATGTTGGTGGCGCCCAATTCCAGCGTGTCGCCGTCCTGACGGTTGTTTGCATCCTGCGGGGGGATGGGGGTGGCAGCGTGAGCGGTGACGCCCAGGGAACAGCACAGGGCGAGCAGGGTCGGGCGAAACGGAATAGGGAAGGGCATGGTCGATCCAGTGAGGAAAAGGGCAACAAACGTTGCGCGTCCTCACTGCGCGGATACGACTCCGATGCAAATGATAGTAATTGGTATTAGCGTCACGCAACAAATATTTACTTCTGCGGTCTGCGTGCGCGAGATGCCGAGTAGAATCACGCCCTGAAAGCGATTCCTGAGGTGCGGTACGGTGGACTTACAGCAGGGTTTTGTCCTGACCCGGCATTGGCGCGACACCCCGGCGGGTACGGAGGTCAGCTTCTGGCTGGCCACCGACCAGGGCCCCAGGTTCGTCCGCCTCCCTGTGCAGACCTCGGTGATGTTCATCCCCGAAGCCCATCGCAAGCCGCTCGACTGGCTTCTCAAGGGCGAGCGCGAGATCGAACTGCGCCCACTGCAACTGTGCGATTTCCATCACCGCCCGGTGCTGGGCCTCTACACCCGCCAGCACCGCCAGGCGATGGACCTGGAAAAACGCCTGCGCGCCGCCGGTGTCGACGTCTACGAAGGCGATGTTCGCCCGCCCGAGCGCTACATGATGGAGCGTTTCATCACCGCGCCGGTGTGGTTCGGCGGTACGCCCGACGCCGCCGGCGTGCTATCCGATGCGCAGATGAAACCTGCGCCCGACTACCGACCGCCGCTGAAACTGGTGTCCCTCGACATCGAGACCACCGCCAAGGGCGATCTCTACTCCATCGCCCTCGAAGGTTGCGGCGAGCGCCAGGTGTACATGCTCGGCCCGCCGAACAAAACCACCGCGGTGGACTTCAAGCTCGACTACTGCGACACCCGCGCCCAACTGCTCGAACGCCTCAACCAATGGATCGCCATCCATGACCCCGACGCGATCATCGGCTGGAATGTGGTGCAGTTCGACCTGCGCGTGCTCCACGAACACGCCCAGCGCCTCAACGTACCGCTGCTGCTCGGTCGTGGCGGCGAAGCCATGACCTGGCGCGAACACGGCAGCCGCAATCACTACTTCGCCGCAGCGGCAGGGCGCTTGATCATTGACGGTATCGAAGGCTTGCGTTCGGCCACTTGGAGCTTCGAATCCTTCAGCCTGGAAAACGTCGCGCAAACCCTGCTCGGCGAAGGCAAGGACATCTCCACGCCGTACCAGCGCATGGACGAAATCAACCGCATGTTCGCCGAGGACAAGCCCGCCCTGGCGCGCTACAACCTCAAGGACTGCGAGTTGGTCACGCGGATCTTCGCCAAGACCGAACTGCTCACGTTCCTGCTCGAACGCGCCAGCGTCACCGGCCTGCCGGCGGATCGCAACGGCGGCTCGGTCGCCGCGTTCACCCACCTGTACATGCCACTGATGCACCGCCAGGGCTTTGTCGCGCCGAACCTGGGCGACAAACCGCCCCAGGCCAGCCCCGGCGGTTTCGTGATGGACTCGCGTCCCGGTCTTTACGAATCGGTGCTGGTGCTCGACTACAAAAGCCTCTACCCATCAATCATCCGCAGCTTCCTGATCGACCCGGTGGGCCTGATCGAAGGCCTCAAGTACCCCGACGACAGCCTGTCCGTGGAAGGCTTTCGCGGCGCCCGTTTCTCGCGTACCCGGCACTGCTTGCCGGCCATCGTCGCGCGGGTGTCCGAGGGCCGCGAAGAGGCCAAGCGCGAACACAACGCGCCGCTGTCCCAGGCCCTGAAAATCATCATGAACGCCTTCTACGGCGTGCTCGGCTCCAGTGGTTGCCGCTTCTTCGACACACGGCTGGCGTCCTCCATCACGATGCGCGGCCACCAGATCATGCGCCAGACCCGCGCCCTGGTCGAAGCCCAGGGTTATGAGGTGATCTACGGCGACACCGACTCCACCTTCGTCTGGCTCGGCAGCGCCCATTCCCAGGACGACGCCAGCCGCATCGGCCAGGCGTTGGTGCAGCACGTCAACGACTGGTGGCGCGAGCATCTGCGCAGCGAATTCGGTCTGCAAAGTGCGCTGGAACTGCAGTACGAAACCCACTTCAGCCGCTTCCTCATGCCGACCATTCGCGGTGCGGAGGAGGGCAGCAAAAAACGTTACGCCGGCCTGGTGACGCGCAGCGACGGCAGCGAGGAAATGGTCTACAAAGGCCTGGAAACCGTGCGCAGCGACTGGTCGCCCCTGGCCCGCCAGTTCCAGCAGGAACTCTATCAGCGCATCTTCCACCGCCTGCCGCACCAGGATTACATCCGCGACTACGTGCAGCGCACCCTCAGCGGCGAATTCGACGAGCTGCTGATCTACCGCAAGCGCCTGCGTCGCCCGCTCGACGACTACGAACGCAACGTGCCACCCCACGTACGCGCTGCGCGCCTGGCTGACGACTACAACGACCGCCTCGGCCGCCCGCGCCAGTACCAGCGCGGTGGCTGGATCAGCTACGTAATCAGCGTCAACGGTCCGCAGCCTTTGGAAGTCAGCCAGGCGCCCATCGACTACGACCACTACGTCACCCGTCAATTGCAGCCGGTGGCCGATGCGATCCTGCCGTTCGTCAACGACGATTTCAGCACCCTGGTCGGTGGGCAGATGGGCCTGTTTTAAACGCTTGATTCGATACGGCGAAGGCCCGCAATCTTGGGCTCAGTTTGGCAATAGGAAGCAAGCCCATGTACACGCTCTACGGCATCGACGAGTCCGGCTCCTGCATGATCGAAATCGCCCTGCAGCGGTGCGCGGTGCCGTGGCGACGGATCGATGCGGCCTCATGGGCCATCGGTGAGGGCAGCGATGAGCTGGCGCGCATCAACCCGCTCAAGCAGGTGCCCACGTTGCTCACCCCCGATGGCCAGGTGCTGACCGAAAGCGCGGCGATCCTGATCCACCTCGGCCTGGAATTTCCTGCGTCCGAACTGTTGGCCGGCAACCGCGCGCAGATCATCCGCGGGCTGGTGTACATCGCCGCCAACTGCTACTCGGCCATCGGCATCATCGACTACCCGCAACGCTGGCTCGGCAATGTCAACGAAACCGTGCAGGCGCAGTTGGTCACCGGCACCCGGCGCTACCTGCATCAGGCCTGGGTGGTGTTTGCCGATCAGTTTGCCGGGCAGTTGTTTGCCCCCAACGACACGCCGAATGCACTGGGCCTGATGGCGGCGGCGGTGTCGCGCTGGGATGAGTCGCGGGAGGCATTGCACGGCCTGGCGCCGGGTTTTGCCCAAAGCCTGGTGCAGGTGGACGCCGACCCTATCGTCGCCCCCGTATTTGCGCGGCATTGGCCGGATTGGAAGGTCTCATGATGTTTCCGCAATCAGTGGAAACAATCACCGCAAAAGCGTCTCAACCCCTTGCGTAGCGGGCGTGCTGACCTACGCTTTCTTGCAGCGGTGTAGGAATCATCCTTGAATTTGACTGTCGCAGACATGAAACTCAAGAACCCTGCATGGAACTAGAAGGAGGTGCGCATGCTCATCCGGTCGCTGACCCTGGCTACCTTGATGGCTTTTACGGGGCCGCTGTTGGCCGCTGATGATACCAACCCACTCAAGCAGGATTTGGGCAAAGCCCGCCCGCTGGTGGTGGTAGAGCTGGATTCGGGTAATGCCACCCTGGCGACGCTCAAGAAACAACTCGACGAAGCGGCCACCAAGCAGGCGTTTGAAGAGCGCAGCATGGTGCTCTACACCGTGAAATTCGGCAGCATCGGCGCCGAAGGGGAAAAGTTCGCCAAGGACGCCAAAGACAACAAGAAGCTCACGCCACCGGAAACCAACGCATTGATCCGTGCCCTCAAGCTCGGCGCTGGCAGCGGCACCAAGGTGATCCTGGTGGGCAAGGACGGCGAGAAGAAACTCGAGAAGACCGTGCCACCGGATACCCTCGACCTCAAGGAATTCTTCAGCACCATCGACCAGATGCCCATGGCCGAAAAAGAAGCCGCCGCCGCCGCAGAACCCGAACCGGCTGCACCGGCCCCGGCCAAGGGCGCCAAACCGACCAAAGCCGGCAGCAAGCCCGCCCCGCAACAACTGGACGATTGACCCACGCCAGGAGCCGGACCCACCGGCTCCCACGCAAGCCCGCTCCCACATTTGGGTTCAACTGCGTGCTGGAGTTGGCGTTTCAATTTTCTTGCGCACTGGAAACGGAAAGTAGAAAAACCGCAGAAACGCCACCCGCTTGATCACTTCCCCGATCAACAACGGCGCCACCACCGCCACCACCAACCCGACACTCGCCGCCACAAACGCATGCAGCCCCAGGCGTTCCATCAAGTCGACGGTCTTGTGCTGGATCTCGCCATGGAAGATCAACAGGATCAACGTGGACTGGCCAATGTAGGTCATCGCCCGCGTCAACACGCTCGACACCATGAGCACTCGCGCCAGCGCCCAGCACAGGTAAACCCCGATCACTGCCAGCAGGCTGGTCCACAACCAGTGGTCATAGCGCCGTTGCGCCAGGTCCATGGTGTCGCCGCGCCAGAGAAACACCGCCGCAAACAGCACCGCCGATATCACCAGGGTCAGCAGTGACCCCTCATGCCGGCGCAGCCAGTCCCGCAGCAGGTAGCCGAGGATGAAACACGCGCTGCTGATCAGCGTGACGTCCAGGCTGAAGGGCAAACCCGGCAGCACCCAGGTGTGTCCGCCGACGGTCACCGGCAGTTGCCAGAACCACGGCAGTATCCAGGTGCCCACCACCAAAATCAGTCCGGTCAGCACGCAACTCAGCGCCAACGGCAGGCGTTGGATCAAGCGCAGCACGCACCAACTGAACAGAATCGCCACCCAGAAATGCGGCAAAAACCACAGCGCCTGCCACGGGATGGTGTCCACCGAGGCATACAGCACGCCGCCGACATCCGCCAGTAGCGGTTGCCCGCGCAGCACATCGCGCACGACCACGTACACCAGCATGGTGAAAAAAAACGGCTTGAGCAGGCCGTCGGCCTTGCGCACGGCCATCTCGCCAAAGGGCTGTTCCGGCTTGAACAGCACACCAGACAAAAAGAAGAACAGCGGCAGAATGAACGACGCCAGAATCGGGTACATCAGGTCCAGGGACGTGGCCACAAACCAGCTGTGGGCATACACGATCACCAGGATGCCGATGCCTTTGGCAATATCCATTTGAATCCAGCGATGTTTCACCTGATCACTCCCGAACAATCGTTCATGCCTTGCGCCACGGCTTCAGCCACAGCCCCATTCCCAGCAACACCAGCGCGCCGGCCAGGGTGCTCAGCGCCAGTTGCCGCCAGACGCCTTCAATGCCAAACAGCCACAGCGCCGCCAGCCCCATCAACAGCGCGCTCAACAGCCATTGCCGTGCCCAGGGCAGGGCAGTGAGCAAGGACTGGCGTTGCATCAGCAGCAACGCAGTGCAGATCACTCCGGCCAGTGCGGCCAGCGCAATGCCCGCCAGGCCGAAGACAAACGGCAGCGCGCCGAGCAACAGTACGTTGACCAGGCTGCCGAGCAACTCGCAACGCAACGGCTGGCGCGTGTCACCGGCGGCGTAGGCGTAACGCGCCAGCAAGGCGTTCCAGGCGCCGAACACCAAGGGCACGGCAAACCAGGCCAACAACAACGGCAACGGCGAATCCGCCGATTGCTTGGGCAGCAGCAACGCCACCAGGCTCGGCGCGGCGGCCACCAGCCCGACACCGGCGGGCAGAGTCAGCACGCTGGCGGTTTCCAGGCCGCGCTTGAGCAGCGCCAGGCGCGCATCGCCCTGACGGCGGCTCATCATGCCCAACAGCACCTGGTTGAGGCTCATCAGCGCAATCAGCGGCAGGTTCATCAGCTTGCGTGCGAGGTTGACCCAGGTCACCGCGCCTTCGCCCAGCAGCGACGCCACCAACCGTTCGATCAACGCCAAGCCCTGGCTGGCAGCATTGCTCAACAGCAGCGGGCCGATGCGCTGGCCCAACTCGCGCAACGGCGCCAGCGCCAGCTGCCAGCGCCACGGCCGCCAGCCCTGGCGCCAGATCGACGGCAGCAGCGCCAGCGGCATCAACAGGCTGCCGGCGAGGCACGCCAGGGCCAGGGTGTGCGGTTGCGTGGCGGTGCCGGCCAGGGCGAGGTAGGTCACCGGCGGCAGGTTGAACAGCAGCGAGCCCAGGCCCGCCAGCACAAAGCGCTCGCCCGCCTGCAATGGAATGCTGAACAGCGCATGCAGCAGTAAACCCGGCACGCACCACGCGACGACCTGCAGGTTGCTGCCCGCCAACGCCGTGGCACTTGCCGCCAACCCGGGGCCGAGCAGTTGCACCAGCCACGGCGCCAACAAGGTCAGCAACAGGCTGGTCACCAGTGCGATCAGCAGCAAGGCTGCAAACATCACTGCCAGCCAGTCCAGCCGCCCGCGCTCGTCTCGTTGCAAGTACAGTGGCAGTGCGGCGGCGCTCAGCACGCCACCGGCCAGCGACATGCGCAAGGCTTCGGGCAAGAACAACGCAATCAGGAACGCATCACTGCGCTCGCCCGCGCCCCAGGCCGCCACCAGCAGCCATTCGCGCGCAAAGCCCAGGCACAAGCCGAGCAACGTCGCCACGGTCAGCCAGGCGGCGGAGCCGAACATCAGGGACGTACGCCGTTGAGCAAAGGCGCGTGTGCCGCCACGCGTTTGACCTGCGGCAGCCGCGCCGGAAACAGCCGCCGCGCCTCCAGCACGTTGATCCCCACCATCAGCCAGAACAACGCCACCATCACCACCGCAAAGCTGAAGTAGTGGTCAAACAAGCCGCTGACCAGCGCCGACAGAATCCCCGCCGTGGTGCCCAGCCACAGGGCGTTGTCCTTGGTCAGGCGGATCGGGCCTTTTTCCGGGCGCGCTTCACGCCACCAGCGCACGGTCACCGCGACAAACAGCAGCATGCCGACAATGCCGACCTTGTAGATGTAGTTCAGCCACAGGTTGGAGATCCCCAGCAGATGTGTGCCCGGCACCGGCGGGTCGACCTTGAAGCCAATGCCCAGGGGGTACGCGGCCACCGCCTGCGGGAACAGGCGATACTCATCCACGCGTACTTCGGTACTGGCGTTGCTCGACGAGAAAATCGTCGCCAGGCGGTCCTGCAACGGTGGGTACGCGATCACCAGCGCCACGGTCAAGGCCGCGCCGATCATCAGCAAACGCCCGGTGTATGGCACGCGACGCGTGGCCATCCACAGCAGCACCAGCGCCAGGCTGACCATCGCGCCACGGCTACTGGCCAACAACAGCGCTGCCGCGCCCAGGCACGCCACGCTCAGGCCCAGGCCGCGCTTCCAGCCTTGTTCGGTCATGCCGTAGCAGAACGCCAGCGGCAGCAGCAGCGCCATGATCCCACCGATGGCATTCGGGTGCGTCCACGGCGAACCCATGCGCGAGGACATGGCCTCCAGGCCGAACTTCAGCGTGTCGAAGTTGGCGTAGTTGAACAGCCCCAGGATTGGCGCAATCCCGGCCCCCGAGCGGGTGCGCACAAATACCCCGATCGACAGCAACAGCATCGCCAAGGTGCCCAGCAGCAGGGCGATCACCAGGGATTCGCGGTGCTTTTGTTCCACCAGCAACTTGGCCGCGAGAAACACCCCCGACAGGTTCAGCAACCAGCGCAGCCAGTTGGCCAGACCGCTGCTCTCGGCGTGGGTGATGACCTGGCCGACGATAAACGGCAATACGCTGAACAGCATCAGCCACAGCAGCATCTGGTCGGTGGGGCGCTGCGAGAAACGCGGCGAGTCGGGCAGCCGCGACAGAAAGCGTTGCCACAGCACCGCGCCCCAGGTCAGCGCCAGGATCGCTTCGCTGACGGTGGTGCGGATGCCCAGGTTGACCGTTGAGTACGGCATGAACGTCGCCGCCACCGCAAACAGCAACAGACCCCAGAGCGGAAAGCGCAGGATCGTCAATGCGCCCGCCAGGCCCAGCACCGCGACAAATGCCTTGGCCGGGGACAGCAACAACGCCAGGGCGCCGAACAGCGCACCAAAGAACACCGGGACGAGGCTTGGCAGGCTTACTCTCATTGAAGCTCCTCGATCAATTCAGCCAGGCGCCGACGGTAGGCGCCGGGGTTATAGCGTTCGGCCCATTGGCGGCATTGCTCCGGCGCGTCTTCGGCGGGGCGCTGCGCCAGGTCCAGCATCAACTGCACTAACGCCGGGCCATCGGTGGGCGAAAAACGCGGCGCCGACGGCGGGGTGATTTCATCCAGCGACGTACCGCTGGCCACGGCCACCGGCGTGCCGACGCTCAGGGCCTCGATCACCGGCAAGCCGAAGCCTTCGGCATACGACGGTTGCCACAAGCGCGAGGCCTGGCGGTACAGCGCGTGCAATTCGGCATCCGACACGCCACTCAGTGCGCGAATCCCCGGCAAGCTGCGTTGGGCCTCGGGCAAATGCTCAAGGCTGCCGACCAGCACCAACTCCGGCACTGCCGGGGATTGGCGCCGCGCCCGTTGCCAGGCGTCGACCCAAAACGGCACGTTTTTGCGCAACTCCCGAGTGCCTACCAGCAACCAGTAATCCTTGGGCAGTTGGCGTGCGCTGAGGTCTGCGGGCAGCCCGGCGAACCCATCGACCTGATTGGGCAGCACACGAATCTTGGCCTTTGCCTCGGGAAACAAACGCGCGGTCTCATCGGCGCTGTACTGCGACGGTGTCCACACCCGGTCGGCACTGCGCACTGCCCAGGCAATCGACAACCGATCGCTGGTCTTGTAGATCAGCGCCTTCAGGCGGTTGGCGTGGTAGTTGTCCAAAGTGATCTGGAACAAATCGTGCAACAGCACCACCGTGCGCAGGCCCTTGGGTTTGGGCGGCAGCGGCAGGCCCATGTTGAAGGTGCTGATGTACAGGTCGATATGTTGCTCGCGCAGTGCACGCGGCAAAAAACCGGCCTCGAAGCGCAGGCGATTGTGCGGTTGGTGCATCGCGGTTTTCGCGCAGCCCCAGCTTGGGCAGTGGGCCTGCAAGCGGCTGGCGTCACCCAGGGGCGCCACGGTGAAGCGCTCCAGTTCGACCTGCGGCAAGGCGCGCAGGGCGGTTTCCAGGGCATACACCTGGCGGCTGATCCCCGATTGCGGCGAGGTGCCGACGGTGCGGTAGTCCAGGCCTATACGCATGTGGGCTCCTTGCGTTTGAGCGGCACGAGGCTGGCGTACACCTGCTCCAATTGGCTGGCGGCGACGCTCCAGTCATGGGCCCGGCGCACATACGCACGTCCGGACTCCCCCATGGGCGCGGCCGCTTCGGGAAATTGCAGCAGACGCACCACGGCATCCGCCAGGGCGGACGCGCTTTGGCCGCCGAGGTAGTCCAGGCCCTCCACCAGGTCCAGGCCCGACACACCTTGCGCAGTGCTCGCCAACGGCAGGCCGGCGGCCAGGGCTTCGAGCACCTTGAGCTTGGAACCGCCGCCATGGCGCAACGGCGCCAGGAACACCGAACTGCTCGATTGCAACGCCAGCAGGTCCGGCACGAAGCCTTGCCATTCGATGCGCGGGTCCGGCCAGCGCGTGCGCCAACTGCCGGGCATGCCAAAGCCGCACACGCTCATGCGCACATCGGGGCAACGCGCCCAGACCTTGGGCAGGATTTCATCCAGGGCCCACTCGATGGCGTCCACATTCGGTGCGTATTCATAGTTGCCGAGGAACAGCACACGGCGCGCCGACGGGGCGGGATGGGCCCGGGCGAAGTGGTCGCAATCCACGCCATTGACCACCACCGGCACCGCTTTGCCGGCGATGGTTTCGAGGACTTGGGCATCGCTGTCGGTCACGGCTATCACTTGAGTGGCCTGGCGCATCACCCGGCGTTCCCAGCGCGCATAGCGCCACTGATCGTAGCGAATGAACGGCAGCGCCCAACGCGGCAGGCGGTCGTAGGTGGCGGCGCCAAGGGCGGATTCGACGTTGTGCTCGGTCAGCACGAACGGCTGGGCCTTGCGCGCCAGTGCGCTTTCGTAGGGCTGCAAGGTGTAGCTGTGTTCGATCTGCACCACGTCCCACTGTTCGCCCAGCAGCCACTCGAAAGTGTCCTGCAATTGCCCCGACAGACCATTCACGCTGGCCAGCAGCGGATAGGGCGCGATCAACCCGGCGACCAGGGTCTTGACGCTGCGCAGCGGGCGACGCGGCAGCACGATCAGCTGTTCCAGGAAGGCTTCGAGCACCGCGCGATCGGCCGCTGCCACCGGGTGCTTGTCATGCAGCAACAGCGTGATCTGGTGCCCACGCGCCGCGAGGCTGCGCAGCAGGTGGAACTGGCGCGTCTTGCCGCCGCTGGTGGCCGGCCAGGGTGAGTAGGGCAGGATCCATAAAATACGCATGGTCACTTAATCCCATAACAGAATTTGCAGGTTCGGCTTGACCGTCACGGTCAGGCCGTTGGTGCCGCTTACCGGGGTTTGCGTGCCGCGTAGCGGGTCGTACAGGGTCGCACGGGTCAGCCCGGGCAAGTGTGCGTTGCCGCCCTCGGCCGCCCAGAAGAACCATAGCTTGTGGCCGTCGGCGCGGGTCCAGCCGATGCTGAACAGGCCGTCGGGCAATTGGTCGGCGGCCGGTGGGTCGGCCGGGCTCAGGCTGGGGCCGCTGACATCCAGGAAATACTTCAGCGCGGTGTAGACCGGCTTGGGGTTGGCGTTGATGTCGAGCAAGCCGTAGAACCTGTCGCGCACGCTGGCGCGTTGGTCCAGGTCGCTGAGGGTGAACAGGAAGATCCTGTCGAAATCCATCGCGCTCATCAGCGCCACGCGCCGCACCACGTAATCGGCCTGTTGTTGCGGGGTGATCAGGTCTTGCGCGTCTTTCGGCCCCGGGTAGGTCGACCAGCCCCACTCGGTGCTCCACAGCGACTGCACGCCGCCGTTGCGCAGGGCCTGGTTGAGCGCGCTGGTCTTGGCAATCAAATCCAGGTTGGACGGGTCGTTGCCTTCGGGCAACTGGGTGTAGGGGTGATAGGACACCACCGTGTTCAGGCTGGCCACGCCGAGGGCGCCGAGGGCGTTGAACATGGTCTGGCCGTTGGGCATTTCGCTGAAAAACGCCATGCCGGCGGCCACCACGGGTTTCGCCGGATTCACCCCGCGCAAGGCGCTCGCCGTGGCGGTCAACAGGCTGGCATAACCCGCCGGGTCGGCCGCCGGACGCCAGAAGCCGAGCAGGTTGGGCTCGTTCCACACCTGCCAGGCATCAACGCTGGGGTAGCGCTGGGACAGCAGCGCCATGCGTGTGGCGAACATGTTCGGATCGGCCGGCGGGTACTGGTCCTGATACGGCGCGCCAGCGGGCGCAGTGGTGGCGAAAGGGGCCGAACCGACCAGGTAGAACAGCGACTTGAGCTGGTTGTCTTGCAGCTTGCCGACCAACTGATCGAGGGTCGCGATCTGGTACTGGTTTTCCACGGGTTCCAGTTGATCCCAGTGCAAATCCAGGCGCACCCATTGCAGGCCCAGGGCCTTGAGGCGGTCGATCTGCAGCTGGTAGCGCGCGGGGCTGAACCACAGGAACTGCGCGTTCACCCCCAGGAAATCCTTCCACACCACCTCCTTGTTGCCCTTGAGCACATGGTTCTCGGCGTCGGCTGGGCGCCCCCACATAAACGCGCCGAGGCCAAGGGCGGCGATCAGCGCAAGGCTCGCCAGGTAGGTGTATCTACGTGCCATACGGGGCCCCCGCAATCGCCTGTTCAAACAGCTGCTTGAAGCGCTGCGCGGTCAGCGGCCACAGGCGTTCGCGGCCGATTTCCCCGGCACGTTCGGCCCAGTCCCGGACCAACGACGGCGTGCGTGCCAGGCGCAGCAATTGCGCGGTGAGCGCCGCCACGTCACCTTGTGGATAGATCGCGCCGTTGCCGCTGGCGACCTCTTCGGCAAACGCCCGCGCATCCGAGGTGATCGCCCCGCGCCCGCACGCGGCGGCCCAGGACAGGGCGCCACTGGTGCCGCGTTGGCGCCCGAGCAGGCCGAGTTTTTTCGATTCGCGATACGGCAACACCATCACATGGTGCGCCTGGATCGTCTGCGCGATCTCGGCCGCCGGCAGGTTCAGCCGCCAGTCGAGGGTGTCGGTGAGGCCCAGTGCGGCGATCTGGCTGTTCAACTGCTCCAGGTAATTGCCGCCTGCGCCGAACGCCATCTCGGCGGCGGTGCCACCGGCCAGGGTCAGGCGCACGCGGCCGCGTAATTCGGGGGCTTGCTTGAACATGTCGGCCAGGGCTTGCAGCAGGTCTTCAATGCCTTTGCCGCGGTAGATAAAGCCGAAGTACAACAGGTGCAAGGTGTCCAACGCCGGCAGCGGTGCGGGTGGGATCGCCAGGTTGGCGTGGTTGATCACCGCGACTTTGCCGGGTGGCAATTGCATGCGCTGGGTCAGGCAGTCGGCGCCGAGGCGGGTGAGGGTGATCAGTCGGGTCAGGCCTCTGGCGACTTGGCGTTCTTCGCGCAAGGTCAGTGGGTCGGCCAGCACCACCGCTGCTTGCGGCAACGGGCTGGGCAGGCGTTCCAGCAGGTTCAGCGGGAAGGGCAGCCGCTCGCGCCGCCAGACGATGCGCTCGGGGTCATGCACCGTGGCGGTCAGCGCTAGGGTCGGGTGAGCCTTGCGCAATTCGCGCAGGGCCAGGAACTCGCCGAGCCGCCCGCCGCCCAATTCGGCGTGGACCAGGTCGACGCTCTGCCAATTGAACGCGGCGATGGCCTGCTGGATCGCCTGGGTACTTCCCTGCGCGCCGCTCAACGGTGTCGCCACCGTCACGCCCAACTGCTCCAGCGCCGTCTTGAAATGGTTCGCATAGTCGGCGATGCCGTTTTTTTCCGGCGGCAAAGGAGCCAGCAGGGCAATGCGCATCAGAACGCCCCCCGGTACTTGGCGATGGTTCGCAGGACCTTGGCCGGTACTTCGAATTTACGCCGGTTGATGATGATGCCATCGACCTTGCCGAACGCGGTGTTGAGGATCGACAACGCGTGCTCCACCACCGGCACCGTGCTTTTATGCGCTTCCACCACCAGTGCGATCAGGTCGGCGCGGCGCAGGGTGACAAACGCGTCGCGGTTATCCAGCAGGCCCGAGGCATCCAGCAGCACCACTTCGCCAGGCTCCGCCGGGGCGAGGCCGCCGACCCGTACGTTCACGCCGTTTTCCAGCAGCAGATGGCGCAGTTGCTCGACCACAAAGGTCACGCCTTCGCCGTGCCGCGCCGAGGTCAGCCCCAGGGTCAGGCCGTTCTGCGCGATGCGATCGGGCTTGAGCTGGCTGTACAGCCGGTAGATGCTGGCGTGGAATGCGTTGGTACTTTGCACAGTGCTGGTATCCAGCTCCGGCAAGGTGGTCCACAGCCGCAGGCCGAACTTGCGCTCCACCAGGCCGCCATCGTGGATACGCTGGTCAAGCAGGTAGCACAGGTAGATCACCAGCAGGCCGACGACGATGGCAAACGGAACCGCCAACACCAGCATCACCAGGGTCTTGGGGAAGATCCGCCCAGGGTTCAGAGTGGCTTCTTCGATCACCGCGATGTTGCTGATCTGGCTGTTGTCCAGCTCTCGGTCGATGCGCGATTTTTCCAGGTTGTCCACGTACAGCGCGTAGTTGCGCTCGGTGGCGTTCAGCTCGCGGGACAGGCGCGCCAGCTCCGGTTCAACCTCCAGGGCTTGGGTGCGTTGCGTCTCCAGGTTCAGCAATTGCTTCTGCTGTTGCACCAGCTGCGTGCGCAGTGCCTTGTTGTTGCTGGTTTCATCCAGCAGCACGCGCTGCAAGTGGATTTCCAAGGTGTTCGGCGCGCGGTTTTCCGAGGCTTGCACCGTGTTGCTTTCGCTGGCGACCTGGACCCGCATCGCCTGGATCGAGGCGTCCAGGGCTTTGACCGGCGGCGCGTTGTCGGTGTAGGTGCGCATCATGTCGGCCTTCTCCAGCAGCTTCTGGTTGAGCAGGCGACGCAAGTCCTGCTGCTGCGGGTTCAGGGCGATCTGGCGAACGGTGGTGACTTCCTTGGGCTGGCTCTTGAGCTGGGTGCGCGTGCTCTCGATGGCGCTGTCGGAAGAGGCGATCAAGCGCGTGGTGTTGAAGGTCTCGCCGCGCAATACGTTGATGCGCTCGGACAAGTCTTCAAGGCGGTCGGTGATGCTCGCCGCACCGATCTCGTTGAGGTGCTTGAGGATCTGCTCCTTGTAGCTCTTGATCTCGCTGGCGCTGTTACTCACCTGGCCTTCGTAGAACACGTAGAGACTCTTGCGGCCCAAGGCCTCGGTGCGTTCGTTGATGTAGGTTTCGACCCAGTCCTTGACCACCGCCTGGGCGATCTGCGGATCACCCCAGGTAAAGCTGATGTCCATCACCGTGGAGCCGGCGGCGTGGCTGACATCGAAGCTCTTTTCCAGGCTGGCGGCCAGGCGTTCCACCGGGGTGGTTTTTTCGATGATGCCGATGGTTTCCAGCACCACGCGGATGCCGTCGAACACTGCGCCGATGCCTTTCTTGACGTAGTGCTTGGTGACTTTCAAGAAGCCTTCCGGCGGCGGCGCGTTGTCGATCACTTCCAGGTAGTGCTCGGCGACTGCGCGCACGATGGGCCGCCCGGTGAGCAGGCGCTCTTCGTCGACAATCGGGTCGCGCTGGGTGCTGGGCATCACCAGCGCCTGACGGTTGCTGATCTCGATCGGCAAGGTTGAATCGCGCCCCGGCTTGACCAGCAGGCGCGCGGTGGATTCGTACTTGGCCGGCAACAGGAACGCGCCGAGCAGGATGATCACCAGCGCGGCAATCGCCGCCAGCTTGAACTCGCGACGGAAGATGAAGAACAGGCGCAGAAGATCACGAAAAGAACGGATCTCGATCATGGGATGTCGCTCCTTTAGTTATTGCCGCCGCTGGTCCGGGTGTAGTTGTAGCCAACCCCGATCGACTTGGTGAACGGGATCAGTTGGTTCATGTAGGTATCCACTCCTTGGATGCGCTCGCCCACGTTGGATTTGGGCACGAACACCACATCACCGCGTTGCAGGTGCACGGGTTTGCGCCCGTTGGGGCCGGTGTTGAGCAACTGGCTGAAGTCCAGGAAGTACGCGCGATAGGCGCCCTGGGCGTCTTCGCGCAGCAGCGCGACCATGCTCGCATTGCCCGCCGGGCTGACCCCGCCGGCGCCGAGGATGGCCTGTTCGAGGGTGTTGGCCGTGGCGATCTGCACCACCGTCGGGTTGTTCACCGCACCGCCGACGATCACCGAGTTGCCCGGTGCCTGGTTGATGTTCACCGTCACCCGTGGCTCGCGGTAGGTCTGCGCGAGCTTGCCGGTCAGTTCGGTGGCGAGTTCCGAAGGCTGGCGCCCGGCGACATGGATCGGCCCCAGGAACGGGTAGTTGATCTTGCCGTCGGTCTGCACCGTGTACAGCGTCAGCTCATAGATGGTGCTGACGTTGAACGCCGACAGCGTCGGCATCTCGCCGGCATCGCGGACGATGCGCAACTGATCGCCGACGCGGATGCGCTCCACCGCCGGCGGTAGTTGCGCAAGCTGTTCGAGGGCGCGTTTGCCGTCCTCGACCGCCTTGCTGTCTGGCGCGACGATGCGTGCCGGTGTATTGCAGGCGGCCAGGGCCAGCATGGCCAGGGCGAGCACGGTTCGTTTCATCACGGGGGACTTCCTCTGGGTCATGCTGCTCACCTCCAATAACCGGGAAACATGCTGATGCGCCGCTTGAGGGCGAGGGGCAGACGGCGTTCCAGGTGGCCCAGGCGGTAGCCGAGCAACTTGAAGGCACTGCGCACCAGAACTTCGGGGACGCGGTGCAAGGCGCCTGCCTTGCGCAACGCGGCAAGCTCGGCGAGCACGTAGCGCTTGCCTTCGCCCCCGGCGTCGCCAAAGGCTTGCTTGATCCACGGCTCGCGGCCGTAGAACACACCAATGTCGAAGTAGCGATGAAACTCATCCATGAGTTTGTAATCGTGGGAGTGATGCACCAGCGCCGTGGCGGCGTAGCGCACCTTGTAGCCGTCGAGCAGCATGCGTGCGGCGACGAAGGCATCTTCGCTGCCGATCACGTCCCTGGGAAAACCACCCACCGCCTCCAGCGCACTGCGCCGGTACACGGAAAACGAGTCGGAGCTGAAGCAGGTCTTGATCCCCAACTCCGGCGCGTCGGCCAGGCTTTTGCTGCGGCTCTGCGCGGGGTAGTTGAAGTGCCGTGACTGTGCGCCCAGCACCCCGGCGTCGGGGTGTGGCAACTGGCGACCGTAGGCCACGCCGTTGAGCGGGTCTTGTTGCAGCTCGTCGAGCAGGTTGGCGAAGGTTTCAGGGGTGGCGGGGATGGCGTCCTGGGTCATCACGATCAAGGCGTCGCCGTCCACTTGCGCGCTGGCCCAGCGCCGCGTGCCGCCGTGGTTGAAGTCGCGGGCGTCGATCACTTCGACCCGTGCGCCGAACGCGCGAAAGCGTGCCACGGTGTCATCGCTGGAGGCGCTGTCCACTACCAGCATCTCGTCTGGTTGCAGGGTTTGCATGGCCAGCGCCGGCAGCAGCCGCGTCAGGTGGCTGGAGGCGTTGCGGGTCGGGATGATCAGTGCCGTGCGCATATCATTTTTTCACCTCGGCCGGTGCGCGCCCGTAGATGTCGTCGAAGCGCACGATGTCGTCCTCGCCCAGGTACTCGCCGCTCTGCACCTCGATCATCACCAGGTCGATGATGCCGGGGTTGGTCAGTCGGTGTTTGTGCCCGGCAGGAATGTAGGTGGACTCGTTGGCGTTGATCAGGAATTCACGCTCGCCATTGGTGATCTGCGCCGCGCCGCTGACCACCACCCAGTGTTCGCTGCGGTGGTGGTGCATCTGCAACGACAGCGACGCCTGGGGCTTGACCACGATGCGCTTGATCTTGAAGCGGCTGCTTTCCTCCAGCACGGTGTAGGTGCCCCACGGCCGGGTGACGGTGCGGTGCAGGCTGTATGCCGGATGGTTCTGGCGCTTGAGCTCGGCGACGATGTAGCGCACGTCCTGGCTGCGGTGGGCGTCGGCGATCAACAACGCATCGGGGGTGTCGACGATGATCAGGTCACGCACGCCGACCGCGCCGAGCACGCGCTTGGGCGAGTCGATGTAGCAGTTATGCACGTCGTGCAAGATCGCTTCGCCATTGACCTGGTTGCCATGGGCATCGCTGGGGGTGAGCTGGCGCAGGGCTTCCCACGAGCCGATGTCGCTCCAGCCGATGTCGCAGGGCACCACCGCGACTTTGCGGGATTTCTCCATCAGGGCCACGTCGATGGAAATGTCCGGCGCGCTGCCGAATGCCTGTGCCTCCAGTTCGCGTTGGCGCGAAGTTTTGTTTTGCAGGCTCTGGCTGTGTTCCAGTGCAGCGCTGGCGGCGCTGAGCACGTCCGGCGCGTGGGTGCTGAGTTCGTCCACCAGGGTGCTGGCCTTGAAGCAGAACATGCCGGCGTTCCACAGGTGCTTGCCGCCGTCGAGGTAGCCTTGGGCGGTGGCCAGGTCGGGCTTTTCGACGAAGCGCTTGACCCGGAAGCCGGTGTCCAGCGCGTCGCCTTGTTCGATGTAGCCGAAGCCGGTTTCCGGGTGGTCGGGCTGGATGCCGAAGGTCACCAGGTAGCCGGCTTCGGCCAGGTCGCGGGCCTGGGTCACGGCAGCGGCAAACGCCACTTCGTTGAGGATCAAGTGGTCGGCGGGCATTACCAGCAACTGCGCGGCATCGCCAAAATGCTCCTGCACATGCAGCGCCGCCACCGCGATGGCCGCAGCCGTATTGCGCCCGAACGGCTCAAGCAACAGGTCCAGGGGCAGGTGGGCCTTGTTCACCCCACGGTAGTCGTCAAGGGTGCGAAACAGCAGGTCGCGGTTGGTCACCGTCAATACGCTTTCCACGCCGGGCAGTTTGGCGGCGCGCTGGAAGGTCTTTTGCAACAGGCTCTGGCCGTCACGCATGCGCATGAAGGGCTTGGGCATGTTCTGCCGCGACACTGGCCACAGCCGCGTACCCGAACCACCGGAAATGATGCAGGGGATTAATCCGTTGAGGGCATTCATCAATAGACTTCCTTGGTGGAAAGAACGGCCGGGACCGTCATGAAGACGATGTACAGGTCAAACCACACCGACCATTTGGAGATGTACTCCAGGTCATATTCGACACGTTTCTGGATCTTGAAGAGGGTATCGGTTTCACCCCGGTAGCCGTTGATCTGCGCCCAGCCGGTGATCCCCGGCTTGACCCGGTGGCGTGAACTGTATTCGCTCACCGCCACTTCGAACGGCACCCCGGCGGCTTTGGTGGCGGTGGCGTGGGGACGCGGGCCGACCATCGACATGTTGCCCAGCAGCACGTTGAACAGCTGCGGCAGCTCGTCGATGCTGGTCTTGCGGATGATCCGGCCGACGCGCGTGATGCGCGGGTCTTCGCGGGTGGTCTGGCGTTCGGCGGTGAAGTCGCTCTGGTCGGTGAACATCGAGCGAAACTTGAACACGCGGATCTCGTTGTCGTTGTAGCCATAGCGGTTCTGGCGGAACAGCACCGGGCCCTTGGAGTCGAGCTTGATTGCAATCGCCGTCGCGACCATCACCGGCGACAGGCACACCAGCGCCAGGCTGGCCAGCAGCAGGTCTTCCAGGCGCTTGATGACCGGCGACCAGCCGCGCAGTGGCAACTGCGAGGTGTTGAACATCAGGATGCCGCCCACGTCGGTAATCTTGCTGTGCCCGTAGCGCAGGGCGGCCATGTCCGGCACCAGCATCACGTTCACCGACATCTGCCGCAGGCGGTTGACCAGCCCGTGGATACGCTGCTCGGCGGCCCACGGCAGGCAGATCATGACTTGGTTGACCTGCTCGGCACGGATCAGGTTTTCCAGGTCACGGGTGTTGCCCAGCAAAGGCAGGTTGCTCAGCTCCTTGGGGATGCGCTCGGTGCGGTCGTCGATAAAACCGATCAGGCCAGATCGGATGTCGCCGTTGCGTTGCAGGTGGTCGGCGACGTGCACGGCAGTGTCGGTAAAGCCCAGGATCACCGTGCGTTGCAGGTATTTGCCCTTGCGCATCAGGTTGCGATACAGGCGCAGCATCATCAGGCGTTCCAGGCAGAACAGGCCCAGGCTGATGATGTACCACGCCAGCAGATTGCGTGGGGTCAATTGGGGGAACATCTGCAGGATCTGGTACATGAACAGCAGGATGCAGAACGCGGCCGACCAGGCTTTGATCTTGGTTTTCAGGCGCAGGCGGTTGCTGAACAATTCTTCGGAATAGATGCCCAGGGCCTGGAACAGGATGATCGTCAGGACCGCGAAAAATACCAGCAGGCCGATGAAGTGTGGGCGCAATTGGGGGGCCATCGGGTCGAGGAACAGCACCAGGACCAACGGCGGAAGGATGGCACTCAGGCCATGGATGAATTTGACGAAAACAACAAAAAATTCAACAAAACCTGCACGTGTTAAAAACAAACTGTCGACGCGCGACTTCTCTCGCATAAAACATCCCTCATTGCACTCCAGACTTTCTGCTCGGTTGTTGGATCAATAAGGCAGCATGCTGCTTATAGAGCCAAGTCGAACGACGGCTACTCTGGGTAATACGCAACTGTTCAATTCAAACAGCACTATCCGTTTGAATGGAACTTGCAGGGTCGTAATTAAAGGAGTGTTTCCTTGGTAAGCCTTGTCAACGAATTGACGATGGTGTGGATTGGCTTTTTAGGCGGTCTTAATGGTTTTTTTAGCGGCATTTTGTTGACAGTCCTTGTCCGTGCACTCGGTTTGGGTGTGTGATTTTGAGTGTAGGAACAAATGCAGGAATTTTCCTGCCAGCCGGTAAAACCTTTTTCGAATAGACGTGGGAAAGGGGGGGCAAGGCAGGGGCAGGGCACGTTAAGTGCCCTGCCACCGGGACTTTCGCGGAATCAGAAGTTACCTTTCACACTAACGGTGAAATTACGTGGTTCACCGTAGAAGTTGCCCCAGGACGCGGTACCGACGGTGTTGTAATAAGTTTTATCAAATAGGTTCTTGCCGTTGAGTGCCACGGTCCAGGTGTCGTCGATGCGGTACGCCACGCGGGCGTCCCAGGTCGCGTAACCGGCCTGTTCCAGCTTGATGGTCTGCATGCGGTAGTTGCTGCTCTGGGCATTGACGCCGCTGCCCACGCTCCATTTCGACAGCGCGCCGTCGAGCTGGTAGTCGCCCCAGACCCGCAGCATATGCCTGGGCACGTAGGTGTTGGATGAGCCGCCTTCGAGAGCGCTGTCGATGTTTTTCAGGGACTTGGTCTGGGTGTAGGTGTAACCGCCAGATACCTGCAAGCGCTCGAGCAATTCACCGCTGACTTCGGCCTCCACGCCCTGGGCACGCACCCTGGCGGTGTCGGTGTAGCAAAAGCCATCGGCAGAGGTTGCACAGAAGCTGGCGTAATCGGTTTCGGCGCCGTTTTTCTCGATGGCGCGGAACAGTGCCAGGGAACTGTTGAGGCGGCCGTCGAACCATTCGCCCTTGATGCCCAGCTCATAGTTATCGCCGATCTTCGGCTTGAGCGCGGCGCCATCGGCGGTGGCATAGGCGCTTTGCGGCTGGAAGATGTCGGCGTAGCTGGCGTACACCGACAGGTGCTCGTTGAGGTCATAGATCAGCGCGGCGAACGGCGTGACTTCGCCGGTTTCCCTGGAGCGCGCATCCTGCAGCGACCACTCGCCCCAGCCCAGGCTGTAGGACTGGCGACGGTTGTCGTACCAGCTCACGCGGCTACCGGCAATGAACATCAACGGTTCGGCCAGGCGCAGGCGCAAGGTCGCGTAGGCGCCGTATTGGGTGGCGGTTTCCTTGATCGTGCTGCCGCGGTACATGTTCGGCCAGAAGGTGTTGTCGGCCGGCTCCGGCAAGTGGTGGTTGGGCGTGTAGATGCCCTGGCGCGTGGGCAGGTTCTGGATCGCGTACACATCGTCCTGGGTGCCACGGCTGCCGTTGGCGCCGAGGATCAGTTCGTGTTCCAGCCCGAAGGCTTCGAACTTGCCGTCCAGGTAGGCGTCGAGGCCGTAGTCGCGGTGATCGTAGTCCATCAGCGCGGCATAGGAGAGGGCAGTGGGCGCTGGGTCGCCGTAGTTGATGGTGCCTTCGCTGGCAGCGTACTTGGTGTCTTGCAGGTTGCGACTGTGCACGGCCGCGACCTTGAGTTTCCAGTCATCGTTGAGCGCGTGGGTGAGGTCGACGAAGTACGTGGCGCGCCGGCTTTGCCAGTCGTTCCAGGATTGGCCCAGGCACGTCGAACGGCTGAGGTTGGCGCTCTTGCCGTCGGCGTAGCGCGGCAGGCCACCCCAGCACGGCGTGGCGTCGACATCATCGTAGCTGGCGCCGATGCCCAGGGTGGTGTCGGGGCTGAGGTCAACGTCGAGTGCGCCGTAGAACGCCTGGTCCTTGCGCTTGGCAATGTCCATGTAGGAACCGCGATCCTGCTGGCTGATCGCTGCACGGCCACGCACGGTGCCGCTGTCATTGAGCGGGCCACCGGCGTCGACGTCGGTGCGATAGTTGTCCCACGTGCCGGCGGACAGCGACAGGCTGGTAGTGGGCTTGGCCTGGGGCCGCTTGCGTACGAAGTTCACCGCGCCGCTGGCGGTGCCGGCGCCCTTGAGCATGCCGGCGGCACCTTTGAGCACTTCCACACGGTCATAAATCGCCATGTTGGCGCTGAAACTGTCGGCCTGGGCGTAGTCCTTGCCCATGTCCAGCGGTACGCCGTCGTACTGGTACTGGCCGAGCATCTTGAAACCACGGGAATAGAAATACTTGCCGCCCATGGGCGATTCGTAGCTGGTGATGCCGGGTGTGCGTTCCATTACGTCGTCGATGGTGGTGACGTTCTGGTCGTCCATCAGTTGGCGGGTCATCACGCTGACCGACTGTGGTGTTTCCCGCAGGCTGTGTTGGCCTTTGCCGATGGTCACCGCGCCGGTGGTGTAGGAACCGGTGCCCTCGGTGGTGGCGCCCAGGCGATCGCCCGTGATCGTGGTTGCACCCAGGTTCAGCGCGCCGCTGTCGGCCACTTGCGGCAGTAGCAGCCAGGTGCTGTTGCCCTGGCGCTGGGCTTGCAGGCCCTGGCCACTGAGCAATTGGCCGAGCGCCTGCTCGCGGTCGAAACGGCCACTCAGGCCCGGGCTGGTCTTGCCGGCGACGCCTGTCGCGTCATACGACAGGCTGATACCGCCCTGGCGGGCGAACTGGTCAAGGGCGTGGGCCAGGGGGCCGGCGGCGATGTTCCAGTCCTGGGCCTGGCTGTCACTGGCCGGCGTATCGGCCAGCACGGCCAGGGGCAGGGCGCCGCCGCTCAGGCAGACGCCGAGCAAGGCGGCCTGCACTGCGCGCTTGAGAGGGGAACGGGGGGAGGGGAACGCTTGCATGACCGCGGGATGCTCCTGAAGGAAGTGAAAAGTACTGGCCTGTTGATCGGCCTTTCCTTACAGGTCGAGCGGCAATGGGAATTCACCTCATTTATTTTTTCGGACGATTAAGCCCGGGGCGTTACCGTCACCCAATAGCGGCTGCGGTAGGTGACATCGACGTTGAGTGATTGCGCGACCAGCGCCAGCACTTGATCGGTATCGCTCAACTGATAAGTCCCTGACACCCGCAGTCCGGCCACCGCTTCGCTGCAACGCAGCAGCCCGTGGCGGTAGCGGGCCAGCTCGCTGAGGAAGGCGTCGAGGCGCATGTTGTGGGCGCTGATCACGCCGTCGCTCCAGGCCCACGGGTCGAGGCCGTTGGCGATGGGCGTGCGGATGCCTGTGCGGTCGATCAACACCGACGCGCCGGGCTGGATCACCTGCCGGGCGCTGGGGTCATGGCGGTCGGCAAATATCGCCACCGTGCCCTGTTGCACCGCAAGAGAGGTGCCTTGGGCCTCTTCGCGAACCAGCAAGCGCGAGCCTTCGACGCGCAAGTCGCCGTGGCGGGTCAGCACCCAGAAGGGGCGGGTATCGACACTGGGATTCACCAGTATCTCGCCCTGGCGCAGTTGGACCTTGCGTCGCTCTGGGGTGAATGTCGCATCAATCGCCGTGGCGCTGTTGAGTTGCAGCTTGCTGCCATCGCTCAGCGCGACCCAGCGCCGCTCGCCGGTGGCGGTGCGGTAGTCGGCCATCATCGCTGGCAGTGGTGTGTAGTCGCGACCGAACCAGCTCAAGCCGGCCGCACCGGCCACCAGGCCCAGCAGCTTGAGGCTTTCGCGGCGGCTGATGCGTTGCCGCGCACCGCTGAGGGTGCGGCGCCCGACCTGGGCGGGCAGATGGTTGAAGTCGTCATTCATTGTCGCGACCCGGTGCCACACCCGCTGGTGTTCGGGGCTGCTGTGCAGCCAGCGTTCAAACGCTGCGGTGCTGGCGTCGTCGGCGACGTTGAAGCGCAGGGTGATCATCCATTGGATGGCCTGGTCTACCAGGCGCTGGTCAGCGTTCGGCATAACGTAACCGATAGCAGGCGTGCAGCGCCTTGGACAGGTCGCGTTCCACGGTGGCCTTGGATACGTCCAGGCGTTGGGCGATCTGCGCGCAGGTCAGGCCGTCCAGTTGCGCGAGCAGGAAGGCTTCGCGTACGCGGGGTTTGAGTTGATCAAGCAAGCGATCGATGCGTTCCAGGCTGTCGAGGATCAGCAGGCGGGTTTCTTCCGACGGCACCTCGACCTGTGGGAAGTGCGCGAGGCTTTCGAGGTAGGCACGTTCCAGCTCGCGGCGGCGGTACCCGTCGATCATCAGGCTGCGGGCGATGCTGCTCAGGTACGCACGCGGTTGCAGCAAGGTTTGCTGCTTGCGCGCGTTGAGCAGGCGCACAAAGGTTTCTTGCGCCAGGTCGGCGGCATGCTCGCGGCAGCCGGTGCGCCGCTTCAACCAGCCGTTCAGCCAGGAATGATGCGCCTGGTAAAGCTGGCCGATGGCGGCAGGGTCCAGTGGGTGATCGCTCGACATGGGCATCCCGGCGCAACAGTCTTAATTGATAATGTTTCGCATTCTAGACGTTGGCTATGGCAATGAGCAATCACCGCTGGGCAATGTATCCAGCACAATTTTTTGTCGGCATGCGGTGGGCGGATTAGTCTGCAGGCTTTTCCCGGTGGAGGGCTTGAGCATGATCGACCTGGCGACCCTGGCGGTTTTTTGCGGTGCGGTGTTGTTGTTGCTGTTATCGCCGGGGCCGAACATGGCGTTTGTCATCAGCCATGGCGTGACCCACGGCTGGCGCGGTGGCATGGCCTCGGCCCTGGGCATCGGTGTGGCCGACCTGCTGCTGACCGCGCTGACCGCCACCGGGGTGACGGCGGTGGTAGCCAGTTGGCCGCCGTCCTTCGACCTGATCCGCTATGCCGGGGTGGTGTACCTGCTGTGGCTGGTGTTCAAGACCTTGCAGAAAAGCCCGGGGCTGGAGGCGGCCCCGGCCAACCGCGTGCCCCTGGGACGGGTGTTTCTGCAAGCGATGTTCAATAGTTTGCTCAATCCCAAGGCGTTGCTGTTTTTTGTGGTGTTCTTGCCGCAGTTCGTCCGGCCCGAAGCAGGCTCGATTGCCGTGCAGTTGATGCTGCTGGGCGGCGTGTTGACGTTGATCGCCGCAGTGTTTCACGGCTTGCTGGGGGCGTTTGGCGGGGTGTTGAGCCGGTTCTTTGCCAAACGCTCGAAAAGCGCCTGGCTGCAGAAATGGGGACTGGCGACGGTGCTCACGCTGCTGGCCGTGCGCCTGGCAGTGATGTCGCGCCCCACCTGACTCGCCCTTGTAGTGAGCGGGCTTGCCCGCGCTGGGTGGCGAAGCCGCCCTAAACCCCGGCTACTCGGTGTTTCAGGAAGACCGAGGTGCCTGGTTTTGGGGCGGCTTCGCCACCCAGCGCGGGGCAAGCCCGCTCACTACAAGTTGGTGGGGGCAAGGCGGAGTCAGCCGAGTCGTGCGGCGGCGCGTGCGACGATTTCGCCGCGCACCCGGCGCGATTGCGCCGTGCGTTTGTGTGCTTCTTCCAGCACATGCTTGGGCGCGGTGTCCGGGCTGCCTGAGTGGTAGGGCGGCGCCGGCGCGTATTCGATCTGCAACTGCACCAGTTGCGCCGCCGCTTCGCTGTACAACTCCGCCGCCAATGTCAGCGCAAAGTCGATGCCGGCGGTGATGCCGCCACCCGTCAGCAGGTTGCCGTCACGCACCACACGATCCTGCACCGGGATCGCGCCGAGCGGGGCGAGCATGTCGTGGTAGGCCCAGTGGGTGGTGGCCTTGCGCCCGCGCAGCAGGCCCGCCGCCCCGAGCACCAGCGCGCCGGTACACACCGAGGTCACGTAGCGCGCGGTCTGCGCCTGGGTGCTGAGGAAGTCCAGGGTCTGTGGGTCTTCCATCAACGCGCCGACCCCGGAACCGCCGGGCACGCAGATCACATCCAGCGTTGGGCAATCGGCGTAGGTCACGGTCGGGGTGAACACCAGACCGGTGCTGGAGGTGACCGGCGCGAGGTCTTTCCACACCAGGTGCAACTTCACGTCCGGCAGCGAACCGAGAACGTCATAGGGGCCGGTCAGGTCCAGTTGCTGGATGCCGGGGAACAACACAAAGCCGATTTGCAAGGTCATGGACAGCGCTCCGAGAAAGGGGTGGACGACTCCACTCTAGGGGCCTAGGCTTTGGCGGATACGCCATTAAGCCCACAGATCACGCCAATCATGCCTCGAATCGTCCATGTCCTCGCTTTTGACAACGCCCAGGTGCTCGATGTGACCGGGCCGTTGCAGGTGTTCGCTTCCACCAATGACCTGGCGCGCCAGCGCGGTCTGCCGTTGCCCTACGCGGTTTCGGTAGTCGCTGCGCAGGCGGCCCCGGTGATGACCTCCGCTGGCCTGGCGCTGGTGGCCGAGCCGTTGCCGGCCATCGACGCGCCGTGCGACACCCTGGTGATCGCCGGTGGCTGGGGCGTCTACGGCGCCGCCGAAGACCCGGCGCTAGTGGACTGGGTGCGCGAAAAAGCCAGGCATACGCGGCGCATGACCTCGGTGTGCACCGGCGCGTTTTTGCTGGCCGCCAGCGGCATGCTCGATGGCTGCCGCGTGGCCACCCACTGGACGCGTTGCGAAGAACTGGCGCGCAAATTTCCTTCGTTGACGGTGGAGTCCAACCCGATCTTCATCCGCCAGGGCGCGGTATGGACCTCCGCCGGCGTCACCGCCGGCATCGACCTGTGCCTGGCGCTGGTGGAAGAAGACCTGGGAAGCGAAGTAGCCCTGGAAGTGGCGCGCCACCTGGTGGTGTTCCTCAAGCGCCCGGGCGGGCAATCGCAATTCAGTGTGACCCTGTCCCTGCAAAAGGCCGACAGCCGCTTCACCGAACTCCACGCCTGGATGGCGGAAAACCTCACCCTCGACCTGAACATTCCGACCCTCGCCGCCCAGGCCGGCATGAGCGAACGCAGCTTCGTGCGCCACTACCGCAACGAAACCGGCCAGACCCCGGCGCGCGCCGTGGAACTGATCCGCGTCGAAACCGCACGCAGGCAGTTGGCCGAGAGCACGGCATCAATCAAACGCATCGCCGTGCAATGTGGTTTTGGCTGTGAAGAAACCTTGCGCCGCAGTTTTCTGCGCGTCTTGTCGGTGACGCCCCAGGCCTACCGCGAGCGGTTTTCGCCGAGCAATTCCAGCAGTCACCCCGTCGTCTGCACCGCACAGCGCCCATAGCAACTGGCACGGCTCACCAGATCAGGTCGTTTGATTGCGAGCTCTCGACCAACTTCCCGGTACTTGATCAAACCTTGGTCGTGAGTCTCCCGTGTCTCACTCCAGCTCAACGGCGGGCGAGGGGGGCTGATGTCTTGTAGGAGGCGTGAGGTCATATTCTCATCTGGAATATCTGGCGCAATGTGTAAGGTAGGGTTGGTTAAATACCTGTGGTTTTCCTGTTCAGCCACTCATGGCTCAACAACCCCAATACATCCAGATCGTGTCGTTGGCCATTCCAGAACCCCGCGTCGCGCAACGTTCCTTCGGCTTTGAAACCCAGTCGCTCCAACAGCTTGAGCGAAGCGGTATTTTGCGGATGCACCCAGGCTTCCACTCGATGCAATTGCATCTGTTCAAAGCCCCAGTCGAGCATTGCCTGCATAGCTTCACTCATCAATCCCTGGCCACGCGCGTGGGGCGCCAGCTCACAGGCGAGTGCGCAACTGTTCCACTTCTGGTTCCACTTGAACAGACCACAACTGCCGATCAGTTCACCCTCCCATTCGATTCCCCAGCGTGTGCCGGGGTTGGGCTGGGTGCGCCAGTGCCCGAAGGTTTCGATCAGGGCTTGGGCCTGGGCAAGCTCGGTCATCGCGTCGGCGCCGAACCAGCGCATGCTGTCGGCATCGCTGTGGATATCGAACAGCGCCGGTGCGTCGTTCGCTACAAGCTCGCGCAGGCACAGGCGTTGGGTGTGTAGGGTAGGGAAAGGGCTCATGGCGCGGTTGCCGCAAAAATCTGCTCCCGATCCAGCACCTTGCCAAAGTGATGCCGCCACAAATCCACCCCCAGCTGCCCTGACCGATCCAGCGACGAGCCCACGGTCAAATCGCTGATCAACGTCGGCTGCAACCCTGCATCAAACAGGGCAAACCCCGCCGCCAGGACGCAGGTGTCGGTTTGTATGCCACACACCAACACACGCTGCGGTTCCAGGCTTTTGAGGTAGGCAATCGTCTCGGGCGTGGGCGCATAACCGTGCTTGACGAAGATGCGATCCGCCGCCACCAGGCTGTCGTCGTCCGGCGCCGGTTGCCAGCCGAGTTGGCGGGTGAAGGGGGTGATGCTTTCGTCGTGGCGCTCGACGGTGGCGACGCTGGGCAGGCGGCCGAGCAGGGCATGGATGCCGTCCACAAGCCATGCCGGCGGGTTGAAGCAGGGTTGCACGTCGATGATCAGCAGTACCTGGCGCATGGGGTTGCAGTCCGTAGCCGGGGTGGGGCGGTCATTGTGCCTCAGGGTTGCCAGGTCGTCTTCTCTCCGCTGAGCTTGCGGTCCAGGAACGTCGCCGCGCTGATCAACGCCAGGTGGCTCAAGGCCTGGGGCGTGTTGCCCAGGTGGCGGGCCTGGTTGTCGAACTCTTCGGCGTACAGACCCAGTGGGTTGGCATAGCGCAGCAGTTGTTCGAATTCCAGGTGGGCCTTTTCCACTTGCCCGGCGCGGGCCAGGCATTCGACGTACCAGAACGAGCACGCGGTAAATGCACCTTCGGTGCCTTGCAGGCCGTCGATTGGGTTGTCGTCGTTGCGATAGCGATAGACCATGCCGTCGCGTACCAGGCTTTTCTGGATCGCTTCCAGCGTCGACAGCCAGCGTGGGTCGGTGGCCGCGACGAAACGCACCAGCGGCATCAGCAGCATCGAGCCGTCGAGCGCCGTGCTGCCGATATGCTGCACAAAATGCCCACGCTCCTCGTTCCAGAAGTTGCTCCAGATGTCGGCGTAGATCGCCTGGCGTGTCTGGTCCCAACGGGCGAACGGTGCTGGCAGCGAGCGCTTGGAGGCGAGACGGATTGCGCGGTCCAGCGCCACCCAGCACATCAGCCGCGAGTGCAGGAAGTGATGCTGCTCGCCGCGCATTTCCCAGATGCCCACGTCTTTGGTGTTCCAGATATCGCAGACCTGGTCGGCGACTTCCACCGTGTGTTTCCAGCCGTCATGGGAGATGGCTTCGCCGTATTTGTTGACCAGGTACACCGCGTCCATCAGTTCGCCATAGATGTCCAACTGGATCTGCCCGACCGCGCCGTTGCCGATGCGCAC
The DNA here is from genome assembly GCF_057835125.1 of Pseudomonas sp. GL_117. Taxonomy (NCBI): domain Bacteria; kingdom Pseudomonadati; phylum Pseudomonadota; class Gammaproteobacteria; order Pseudomonadales; family Pseudomonadaceae; genus Pseudomonas; species Pseudomonas sp. GL_117. Next base: position 2,204,217 of record NZ_CM174418.1, read on the forward strand.
CGGCGTGGCGCCGCCGTGGCCTTTGAAGTGGGGTAGCGCGGTTTCCGGCAGCTCCTGGCGGCCGTCGATGCCGTAGAGGATGTTGAGTTTGGTTGGCTGCCCGCAGCAGTCACTGACCCGCCCCTTGAGCCAGCGCATGTAGGCGTTGGCTTCCTCGACAAAACCCAGGCGTATGAAGGCATAGACGGTGAATGAAGCGTCGCGGATCCAGGTGTAGCGATAGTCCCAGTTGCGCTCGCCGCCGGGGCTTTCCGGCAGGCCGAAGGTGGCGGCGGCGATGATCGCGCCGTGTTTGCGCGAGGTCAAAAGCTTCAAGGCCAGGGCCGAGCGATTGACCATTTCGCGCCAGCGTCCACGGTAGTTCGATTGGGCGATCCAGCTGCGCCAGAACGTCAGGGTGTGGGCGAGGGCGAGGTCGGTGCAAGCGCTGTCCACCCGCTCATCATCCTGGCCACCGAGGACGAATTCGGCGCCTTCGTCCTGGTTCAGGGTGAAGCGCGCAACCGCCGCGCCATCCTTGATGTGCAAGGCTTGGCTGCTGGACAAACGCAGGCCGGGCTGGCCATCGGCGTTGAAGTACACACTGTGGTTGTCGAGGCTGGCGCGGGTCGGCGCGCGCGCGTAGTCGTGGCGCACTGCGCAGCGCAGGTGGATGTCGGCCGTGCCGCTGATCACCCGCACCCGGCGGATCAGCAGCGGCAGGTCATCGAGGTCATCACTGATCGCCAGCAGGTCGGTGATCTCCACCACGGCTTCGTCGCTGAGCCAGCGGGTTTGCAGCACGTTGGTGTCGGGCAGGTAGATCTGTTCGCGGCGCGCGTCTGGCAGGTCCGGGGTGAGCTGGAAAATGCCCGCTTCGGGGCTGTCGAGCAGGGCGCAGAAGATCGACGGGCTGTCGAATTCCGGCCAACAGAAGAAGTCGACGCTGCCTGTGTCGTTGACCAGTGCCGCGCTGCGCATGTCGCCAATGATGCCGTGGGCGTCGATGGCGCTTTGGGGTTCGTTCTTTAGCTCAACCATTGCCACGAAACTCCGGATAAAGGCTCATGCCGCCGTCGATGAACAGGGTGCTGCCGACGACATAGTCGGAGGCATCGCTGGCCAGCCAGACCACGGCGTTGGCCACGTCTTCGACGTCGCCGACCCGGCCGTAGGGAATCAGTTTCAGCAGTTCCTTTTCTGCCGCGCCTTCGGTGGCCGCCCGGTTGATTGGCGTGCGGATCGCCCCCGGCGCAATGCCGTTGATACGGATGCGCTGCGCGCTGACTTCCTGGGCGAGGGTGCGCATCAACATCTCGACACCGCCTTTGGAGGCGGCGTAATTCACATGGCCGGCCCAAGGGATCAACTGGTGTACCGAGCTCATATGAATGATTTTTCCCGCCGCCCGCGACACGCCTTCGCGCACGCCCTGGCGATTGAAGATACGCACGGCCGCGCGGGCACAGAGGAACTGGCCGGTGAGGTTGACGCCGATCACTGTGTTCCAGTCGTCGAGGCTCATATCGACCAGGTTGGCGTCTTTTTGCAGGCCGGAGTTGGCGACAAGAATGTCCAAGTGGCCGAAGGCGTCGAGCGTCTGAGCGAACAGGCGTTCCACATCGGCCTCTTTTGACACGTCCCCGCCGATGGCAAGCGCCCGGCCGCCGTTGGCGTTGATCTGTGCGGCGAGCGCTTCAGCAGGGGCGGCCTGGGCGTTGTAATTGAGCACCACGGCCGCGCCGGCGTCGGCCAGGGCCTTGGCGGCGCCTGCGCCGATGCCGGAACTGGCGCCAGTGATGAGGGCGACTTGTTGCTGGAGCGAGAGGTGCATGGACCAACCACCACTGTCAGAGGGTTCAGTCAGCTGACTGGCGGGGCCGCGTGTAAGTTCAGCGTGGGATTCGACGGGGCGCAGCGCCGCAGGCGCAAGGAACTGTCATTTCTGACAGTAGACGTCTTTCGCTCCCGAGGTGAGGCTACCGGCTTGCAAGGGGTCAGGGGATGAGCGCGTGAACATGCACTGGGTTGTCGGGTTGCTGGCGAGTCTTGGTAGCGCGGTTGCTGTGGCGCAGGCACCCTTGGATAAAGCCGCGTTCATCAATCAGCTGATGAGCAAAATGACGGTTGCCGAGAAAGTCGGGCAACTCGACATCGTCTATCTCGACCCTGTGGCGCCGGATGCGCGCGTCCGGGAACACCTGGCCGGCGGACTGATTGGCGGGGTGGCCGTAGTTCCGCCTGCGCCCTATGGGCACGCGTTGCAGCAAATGGCCGTTGAGCGCAGCCGATTGAAAATCCCGCTGTTTTTCAGCACGGATGTTATCCATGGCTTGCACACCGTGTTTCCGGTCAGCCTGGCGTTGGCGGCCAGTTGGGACATGCAGGCATTGGCGCTGATGGGGCGGATCAGCGCGCAGGAAGCGAGCGCCGATGGTGTGCACCTGACCTACGGCCCAATGCTGGACATCTCCCGCGATCCTCGCTGGGGCAGGGTGTCGGAGGGGTACGGCGAGGACCCCTATTTGGTGTCGCGCATTGCTCGGGTCCTGATCAACGCGTATCAGGGCGGCAACGTTCGCGCGGCGGGCAGCATCATGGCCGGCGTCAAGCATGTGGCCCTGTATGGGGCTGTGGAGGGCGGCAAGGACTACAACAGTGTCGATATGAGCCGGGCACAGATGTATCAGTACTATTTCCCGCCATACCGCGCGGCTGTCGAGGCCGGCGCGCAGGTCGCGATGCTTGCGTTCAACACAATCAACGGCGTTCCTTCAACCGCCAACCCCTGGCTTATCAGGGATGTGCTGCGCCATGAGTGGGGGTTTGCCGGCGTCACCCTGAGTGACTCCAATGCCGTGACTGGCCTGATTACGCACGGTGTGGCGATTGATCAGCGCCACGCGGCTTCATTGGCGATTCTCTCGGGCCTCGACATGGAGTTGAGTGACGAGGCCTATGTTCGCCAGTTGCCCGCCCTCGTCAAATCGGGAGCAGTGAGTGTTGCGGTCCTGGACGAGGCGGTTCGTCGCGTGCTCGGGATGAAGTACGAGATGGGGCTGTTCGAAGACCCCTATCGCAACCTCTCCCGATTGCCTCCGGAACCCATCGAGCGCCGGTTGCAAAGGGCGGCGGCGCGGGATGTGGCGCGCAGGACCCTGGTGTTGTTGAAGAATCGCCAGCACACCCTGCCGTTGAGCAAGCACGGTCGTATCGCGCTGGTAGGCCCACTCGCCAACAGCCGCCGTGATTTGCTCGGGAGCTATTGTGGCGATTGCGCAGCACAAAGAGTTGTGAGCATCCGTGAGGGCATGATGCGTGCGGTGGAAGGCAAGGCCACGCTGCTGTATGCCAAGGGCGCCAATGTCACAGACGACAGGGCGTTGTCTGATCGATTGGCACGTTATAGCTCGCCCTTGGACCTTGATCCCCGATCGCCTGAAGCGCTGCTGGACGAGGCGATGGCGGTGGCACGCCAAGCCGATGTCATCGTGGCAGTGGTGGGGGAGGCGTGGAATTTCAGCGATGAGGCCATCAGCCGAACGCGCCTTGACCTTGAAGATAGCCAGCAGCGCCTGCTCACTGCATTGAGAGCCTTGGGTAAAACGCTGGTGGTGGTGTTGGTGAACGGTCGGCCTTTGACATTGACCCAAGTGCAAGGGCAGGCCGATGCGCTGCTGGAAACCTGGTTCAGCGGGATGGAAGGCGGTAACGCTATCGCTGATGTCTTGTTTGGCGGTTACAACCCTTCGGGAAAGCTGCCCATGACGTTTCCCCGTTCGGTGGGCCAGGTCCCGGTTTATTACAACCACCTCAACACGGGCCACCCCTTCATCCCCGATCAGCCGAACAAGTACATGAGCCAATATATTGATGAGCAGGAGGGGCCGCTGTTTCCCTTCGGCTTCGGCTTGAGCTACACCCGCTTCGCACTGTCAGACTTGCAGTTGTCCAGCGCAGTGTTGCACCGAGGTCAGTCTCTGCGGGTGGGTGTCACGCTGGCCAATGCGGGTGAGCGCGATGGCGAAACCGTGGTCCAGTTGTATATCCGTGATCCGGTGGCATCCGTCAGCCGTCCGGTCAAGGAGCTCAAGGGTTTCCAGAAGGTCATGCTCAAAGCCGGTGAGCGTCGACGAATCGAGTTCACCGTGGGTGAAGATGACCTGAAGTTCTACGACGTTCACTTGCGACACGTCGCCGAGCCTGGCGAGTTCAGGCTGCAGATAGGCTTGGATTCTCGGGAGGTCATTGAACAACGCTTCGAACTGCGCTGACACGACGGGAAGCAATTGCCCGACTTAATAGGAAGCATTACTATTCACGCCCCGCCTCCCCAGTGCCTCCGCGATGATGCCCCAGCCGCCCCGCAGAACAGGCTTTTTCGAGTATTACGAAGAGTTGATCGGCACCTGGACGCGCCGCCTGAGAAACCGCCAGCAGGCCGAAGACCTGGCCCATGACACGTTTGTGCGGGTGCTTGAGGCACGGTCCACCGAGGTTGAGCAGCCGCGCGCCTATCTGCACCAAACCGCACGCAACATTGCGGTGGACGCCCATCGTCGTGAAGACCGGCGCGAGGCGCTGGCGCTGGAGACCTTCGACCTGCGTTCGCCGCACAGTGGTGACCCGGAGCACGTCATGCACGCGATCCAGTTGGCGGATTCCATCGAGCGGGCGCTGGCCGAGTTGCCGCTCAACTGCCGCAGGATTTTCATATGGCAGAAAATCGAAGGCCTCACCCAGCAGGAAATCGCCGAACGCCTGGGGTTGTCCAAGAACATGGTGGAAAAGTATATGATCCGCACCCTGCGGCATCTGCGTGACCGCTTGGACGCGCTGGCCCCATGAACCAAGGATCTTCCATGATGGATAACCGTGCCCGAGACGAGGCTGCGCAATGGTTTGTGCGCCTGCAAGACGCCGAACTGGGGGCCGCCGAGCGCCAGCAGTTCGAGGCGTGGCGCCATGAGCATCCCGACCACCAATACGAATTCGATGTGCTGCAAGGCCTGTGGAGCGCCACCGACCTGTTGCCGGCGGCGCGTTTGCGCGCGTTGTGCGATGCACCGGCTGAGCGCCCCAAGCGGCGCGCCGTGTTGCGTTACGCGGTCGCGGCCAGTGTGGTGGCGGTTGCCGTTGGCCTGGGCGTGTTCAGCATCCTTCAACCAAAACCCTACAGCGCTGAATTCAGCACGCGGCTCGGTGAACAGCGCCAGGTGACGCTGCCCGACGGTTCGGTGATGGAGTTGAACAGCCGCAGCGTGGTCGCGGTGCAGTTCGAAAAGGGCAGGCGCGGCGTGGTGCTCAAGCGGGGCGAGGCGATGTTCAATGTCGAGCACGACACCACTCGCCCGTTTGTGGTCGCCGCCGGGGCCGGGCAGGTCACGGTGACCGGCACGCGCTTTGATGTGCGCCGCGATGACGACAGCACCCGCGTGGCGGTCGAGGCCGGGACGGTCAAGGTGCAAGGGCGGGCGGCGGATGCAAGCGTCACGCTGACGGCGGGCCGTGGCACGCACATCGACAGCCAGGGCAATGTGGTGCCGGCCTACGCGGTGAACGCCGCAGAACTGACCGCATGGCGCCGCGGCAAACTGGTGTTCAACAACGCCACCTTGGGTGACGTGGCACGGGAAGTGTCGCGTTATCGCCAGCAGCCAGTGCGGGTCGGTTCGGCGGCGGTGAGCGACCTGCGCCTGACCAGCGTGTTCAACGCCAACGACACCGACGCCTTGCTCAAGGCCCTGCCGCACATTCTGCCGGTGGCCGTGCGCGCCTTGCCGGACGGCAGCCAGGAAATTATTTCGCGCTGACAGTCAGGTTTTTTTCGCGTTCGTCGTCTCCTCCTGCAACTGCAACTGGTTTGCATTAACGGCCGCACTCGCTTGCGATCACAGGACCCGATTCGACGTGAAAAAACTTGCCCGCCACCACAATAAAATCTCCCGCTGGGCGCCACTGGCCCTGGCCATGGCTGTCAGCACCTCGGCGTATGCTGCCGACACCCTCCATATCCAGGCCCAACCGCTGGGTGCAGCGCTGAGCCAGTTGGGCCAGCAGACCTCCCTGCAAGTGTTCTTCAGCCCCGACATGGTCGCCGGCAAGCAAGCCCCGGCGGTGGATGGCAACCTTTCGCCGGAACAAGCCCTGCGTCGATTGCTGCAAGGCAGTGGCCTGGACTATCAGATCGACGCCGGTTCCGTGACCTTGCGTCCGCTGGGCAGCGGTGCCGGTGAAGCCGGTTCGCCCCTGGAACTGGGTACCACCGACATCAAGGTGGTCGGCGACTGGCTGGGCGATGCCAACGCCGAAGTGGTGCAGAACCACCCCGGCGCACGCACCGTGATTCGCCGCGAGGCCATGGTGGAGCAGGGCGCGATGAACGTCGGTGACGTGTTGCGCCGGGTCCCGGGCGTGCAGGTGCAGGAGTCCAACGGCACCGGCGGCAGCGATATTTCCCTCAACGTCGGCGTACGGGGTCTGACTTCGCGCCTGTCGCCACGCTCCACGGTGTTGATCGACGGCGTACCGGCCGCCTTCGCCCCGTATGGCCAGCCGCAACTGTCGATGGCGCCGATCTCCGCCGGCAACCTGGACAGCATCGACGTGGTGCGCGGCGCCGGTTCCGTGCGTTATGGGCCGCAAAACGTCGGTGGCGTGATCAACTTTGTCACCCGTGCCATTCCGGAGAAGTTCTCCGGTGAAGTCGGCACCACCCTGCAAACCTCGGCCCACGGCGGCTGGAAACACCTGGAAAACGCCTTTGTCGGCGGCACCGCAGACAACGGCATCGGTGCGGCGCTGCTGTATTCCGGGGTCAAGGGGGACGGCTATCGCAGCAGCAACAACGCCAATGACATCAACGACGTGATCCTCAAGACCCACTGGGCGCCGACCGATAGCGACGACTTCTCACTCAACTTCCACTACTACGACGCCACGGCCGACATGCCCGGCGGCTTGACCCAGAAGCAATTCGACGCCAACCCGTATCAGTCGGTACGCGACTGGGACAATTTCACCGGGCGTCGCAAGGATGTGTCCTTCAAGTACATCCGACAGATCGACGACCGCACCCAGGCTGAAGTGCTGACCTACTACTCCGACAGCTTCCGTGGCAGCAACATCGCCAACCGCGACTTGCTCACCCTCGGCTCGTACCCGCGCACCTATTACACCTTTGGCATCGAGCCCCGTGTGAGCCATGTGTTTGACGTGGGCCCGAGCACCCAGGAAGTCAGCGTCGGCTATCGCTACCTCAAGGAAGGCATGCACGAGCAGGCCACCAGCCTCAATCTGGTCAACAACGTGCCCACCCCCGGCGGGCGCAGCGACGGTCACGTCTACCAGGACCGCACTGGCGGCACCGAGGCCAACGCCTTCTACGTCGATAACAAGATCGACATCGGCAAGTGGACCATTACCCCCGGTATCCGCTTCGAAGACATCCGCACCGAATGGCACGACCGCCCGGTGATCCCGTTGACCGGCGCGCGTACCCTGGAAAAACGCCGTGAGGTCCACAACAACGAACCGTTGCCGGCGTTGAGCGTGATGTACCACGTGTCCGATGCGTGGAAACTGTTCGCCAACTACGAAACGTCCTTCGGCAGCCTGCAGTATTTCCAGCTGGGGCAGGGCGGTACGGGCGATCAGACCGCCAGTGGCCTGAACCCGGAGAAGGCCAAGACCTACGAAGTGGGCACGCGCTACAACGACAGTGTGTGGGGCGGCGAAGTGACGCTGTTCTACATCGATTTCTCGGATGAGCTGCAATACGTCAGCAATGCCGTGGGCTGGACCAACCTCGGCGCAACCAAACACAGCGGCATCGAAGCTTCGGCCCACTACGACCTGTCGAACCTGGATGCGCGTCTGGATGGCCTGACCGCCAACGCCGGCTTCACCTACACCAAGGCTACAGCGCAAGGCGACGTTGCCTTCAAAGGCCGTGACCTGCCGTTGTACTCCCGTGAAGTGGCGACCCTGGGCCTGCGTTATGACGTCAACCACTGGACCCACAATCTGGACGTCTACGCCCAGTCCGGCCAACGTGCGCCGGGCACCGGCACCACCTACATCACCCAGGGCACTGCCGACGGCCAGTACGGCGAGATTCCCGGCTATGTCTCGGTCAACGTGCGCAGTGGTTATGACTTCGGCGCGCAACTGTCGAACCTGAAACTGGGCGTGGGTGTGAAAAACCTCTTCGACCAGTTGCACTACACGCGCTCCAGCGACAACAACGCCGGGCTGTACCTGGGCGAACCGCGTACGTTTTTTGTGCAGGCCAGCGTTGGATTCTGATCCGGTATAACGACCACTGTCGCCGTGTTTCCTATCTGGGGAGGCACGGCGATTTACGTTTCATGTTGTATTTTCCCGTTTCCCCCAGAGGATCTTCCTACCAGTAGCGAGCAGTTTTCGGTGTCTAGGCGGAACTGACCTCAGGTGTCCAGCCACATAGGTGAGGCTTGCTCGCGCTGATTCCACTATTGAGCCTGGCGCAGTCAGGCGAGCCGCTTGAAAACGAACTGGAGATCCCAATGTCAACATCCGCGTCCACCTCGACCACCGGGCACATCTTGCCGAGTCCCACCCAGGCTGACCCACAGGCGGCATTCCCTGCCCGGTCGCTACCTCCACAATACTCGGCGCGTGTGGGCTTTGCGCAACCGCAATATCTGTCCGGCCCGATGTTTGGTGATACGCCACAGGGAAAAGTTGCTGGCTACTATCACCGTCCTCCCTACCGGCCAATTGCGCAACCTGGCCCGCCTCCGCGTCCAAACCCGACGCTACCGGACCCTCACTATTCCAGGCGTAGCGATGAACAACTGGCGCAGATGCTTCTGGATAACTTCAATGCGTTCAAGGGCCCCTGGCCTTCACGTGAAGTCACGCGCCAGAGCCTGGGGGAAATTGCCAGGCAGGAGCTGACCGGCAATCCCCGGACCGACGCCAATATCAAACTGGCCAGGGAGTTGCAGCGTCGTCCTGGACTGATGGAAGCCCTGGATCGGGACCGCTCCACCGGGGCGACAAACGATAGCTTTTCCAAGGCCGACGTCAGAAATTTCGTGCATTCCGATAACCCGTTGAAGCGGTTGGACAACAAACAACTCGTTGAGGAGGTGCTCCGCAATTTCGATGCGTTGAAAGGTGGCTGGTGGAACCGCGACATCAATCTCAACCACCTGCAGGCACTCGCCAATAAACCCCTGACGGGCATCCCCCAAAAGGACTATCCCATCCAGTTGGCCAAGGCCGTGATGGGCCGTTCGGACGTCAAGGACTTGATGGACAACGTGTTTGGCTCGCAGCGCGATAACAAGATTTCGCGCGAAGAACTGCGAAGACTGTTGGCTTTGCTCGGTTAAATCCGGCACTGCATATGGGGAACCGTTTACGCAGATTTGCCACGAAGAAGACACCCACTGGTGGTTGACGGCCTGTGGGAGTCTTTATCTACTGGATCAGGATCGGACCCATGAACTCGACATCCTCTGCCTCTCGTCACTGCCCAAGCTCAGTCACCGCGCTGATGACTGCGTTGCCTGAGGCACCCTGCCAAAGCGCGCAGCAGCCGAGTCTCAACCTTACCTCTTCACCCAAATGCAGCTTCAAGGCGCCGACGGCTGCGGACTTTGACAGAGGCGCTCACATGCTCAGCGATACGCCGGTCGGCGATCCATTGTTTTCAAGACTTTCGAGCTTCTGGAGCAAGTTGTCCCTTCGAGGGTAATCATCGCTTCAGGAGGACTGAAGCCCAGGCGGTTACAAATGTTCAAGGTTGTCCGGGTGCAGAGTTGCGCTTTGCCGGAACCATCGGTTTTGCAACGCCACACAACTTGCGCCAGACCTGCATCCTCAATCGGAGCATTTTGCTGATTGAGGATTCGGGGAGCGGGCGACGTCGTCCAAATCATGTGGAGTGAAATATGAGTAACGGGATCAATCAACCTGGCTTCAGGCTGCTACCTTCGTTAGACCAGCTGAATTCGGGGGCTGCGCGGGCCAACACGCCGGGTGCGAACGCACAGGCGTCAGCCTCGGGTTACGCTCCTCAGGGCGTGGGGCAGCGTCCGGTAATGTCGGGTTTTACCGGTAGTCCGCTGATGCAATTAAACAACCCGCATTTCGATGCTCAGAATCTTTACGGCGGCATGAAGGCGGGTAACCCGTATGTCAGTTCAGATGACCACCTGCTGGCCACGGCGTTGAGCAACAGCTTTTCATTGCTCGACAAATTCACCAAGGACGGGAGCTTGGACCAGGCGGGACTGAAGAAAATCGCTGATGAGGACCCGAACCTAAGCACCGTTTCCGAACGCACGATCATGCTGGCCAACGAGATCATCAACCGCCCGCGCCTGAACGATGCGATCCTGGGCAAAGGCGGAAAAATCACGCCTTCAAGCCTCTCCAAGGCGGCCAGCACCCTGCTTGGCAACACCAACCCCAACAATACGAAAAGTGCCGACCCGTTCCATGCGAAAACCGATGCGCAGGTGGTCGAGGCGTTCAGGGGCATGTTTGACGAGCTGCGCGATCGCTCGGAAGACCGCAGTTTCTTCTTCGAAAAACACCGCTACGTGAAGACCGACAAAATCATTGAAATGAGCAAGGACCCCAACTTGACCGACGAGAAAGGCGCATTGGTGCGGGATCCGGACACCGGGTTTGCGATGAAAAAATACAGTCCGCCGCAGGTGTACATGGCCAAGAACCTGGTCGAGCGGCCAGGCTTGCTGGCGTCCCTGGACAGCAATAAAGCCAACGGCACCAGCATTTTCGGCAGCCATAACAGTGACGGTTGGCTGAAAAACTACAGCCTTGATCGCTGGCTGGAAAACGACAAGAAAGAGAAGGGCAAATGATGCCCTGACGGGCTCATGAGCTCTTTGTCTGGCACAAAAAGCTCATGGCTACACCCGCAATATCTTGCCGCTGGCCGCGACTGCTGCCAGCAACCCGCCGATCAGCAGGAAGGCGATGGCCAGGCTGCTGCCATGGGCGATGAAGCCAATCACAGCAGGCCCGGCGAGTATCCCGGCATACCCCAGCGTGGTAATGGCGGGCACGGCAATGTGTTCGGGCATCACCTTTTGTTTACCCACCGCGGTGTAGAGGACCGGCACGATGTTGGAACAGCCTGCGCCGATAAGGGCATAACCCAGCAGCGACACTTCCCAGGCCGTCGATAAGGTGGCGAGGAACATACCGGCGGCCGCTAGCGAACCACCGGCCACGATCACCTGGGTAGGCCCAAGTCGACGCACGATCGCATCACCGGTCAAACGCCCGGCCGTCATGGTCAGGGCAAATGCCGCGTAACCAAGACCCGCATAGGCTTCGTCGAGGCCGCGTTCGCCGCTCAGGAACACAGCGCTCCAGTCCAGCACCGCGCCCTCGGCAAGAAACACGACAAAACACAGGCAGCCGATAAACAGCACCACGCCATGGGGAATCGCAAACGCCGGGCCTGAACTTTCACTGCCGTAAGGCAGCAAGTGCGGGGCGGCCTTGAGCAGCGCCGCCAACGTGATCACGACCACCACCAGGATTGCCTGCAACGGCGACAAGCCCAGCCCGAGCAACCCCGAAACACCTGCCGCACCGACAATCCCACCCAGACTGAACAAGCCGTGAAATCCCGACATCATGGTTTTGCCGCTGGCGCGCTCAACGATCACCGCTTGCAGGTTGACCGTGGAGTCCACCGTGCCCAACCCGGCACCGAACAGAAACAGCGCGGCGATCAACAAGGGAATCGAACTGACCGTCGCCAGCATCGGCAGGGCCAGGCAGATCAGCAGCGTGCCGGCGCAGAGCACGCGCCGACAGCCGAAACGCGAGGCGAGCAGGCCGGCCACTGGCATGGCGATGATCGAGCCCACCCCCAGGCACAACAGCAACAGGCCGAGCGTGCCTTCATCGAGTCCGGCGCGGGCCTTGGCATACGGCACCAGCGGTGCCCAGGCGGCGATGCCGAAACCGGCGATGAAAAACGCGATGCGGGTCGACATTTGCTCCAGTCGCCCGGGAACCACGGGTGCTGAGGTGGGGATGGCAGTCATGAAAAATCCTTGGTTTTGCGTTCAACGAACGGTGTCCGGCGCGACATCCTCCCACAGATGGAAGGTTCTGTAATACGCTGCCGACCCTGTGTGTGGGCAAGTGGATGGATGAGCCAATGAAACAATCCTGGCGGACGTGGGTATGACTCAGTTCTACGATGCGCGGGGCAATATTTATGGGGTGGTCAGCCCGGCTGCCTTGCGCCGCCAGGGGATAGCGGTTCCCGACACTGCCGTCGTGGCGGCGCATCACCGCCAGGCCTGGGCGCTGGCGGCGGTCGCGGCCGAATGCGGCTGGGGATCAACCCCGCGCCCGCCGCAGGCCAAGGCCCACCGCTGCGATGGCCTGTTGGTGGGGCCGTTCCAGGCTGCGCCGCCGTTTGACCTATTGATCGTCAACACCGACGGCACCCTGGCCGAGCGCAGCGGCAACGGGCTGACCATCTTTGCCCAGGCCCTGACGGACCAAGGCATGATGACCGAGGCCAGCGAGTTACGTGTGCATCACGACCAACCGGCTGGCGCCTCGCCGTTGAGCACCTGGGTGGAACCGGCGGTGTATGCCCAGGTGAGCGGGTTCTGGCTCGCATTGGGCCAGCCTGCGTTCGGGCCGTCGGCCGTGGGGGCGACGGGCGTCGGCGCTGCTGAACCCAGCCACGTGAGCGCACTGGCGGCGATCAACCCGCAGTGGGCGCACAGTCAGTTTGTGCGGGTGGGCAACCCCCATTGCGTGACGCTGGTCGAACACCTTTCGGCGTTGCCCGACAACGCACAGATGCAGCAGCCCGGGTTGTTCGAAGCGCTGCAGGCAATTGCCTTTGCGCCGCCGGTTGGCCGCGGCCAGCCCTGTGCGGCCGGAGTCAATTTGCAATGGGCTGCGCGGGACTGCGCCAACCGTGTGTTCGCGCGGGTGTTTGAACGTGGAGAGGGCCCTACGGCGTCGTCCGGCACCAGCGCCAGCGCAGTGGCCTGCGCGGCGTGGCGGGCGGGTTGGGTCGCGGCGGGGGAGGTCGCGGTGGTGATGCCGGGCGGTACGGCGCCGGTGCGCTTGCAGGTGCAGGCCGAGACGCTGCGCAGTGTCAGCCTGTTCGGCACCGCCCGGCGGCAAATCAGCTGAGCAAAAACTCCACCTGCGCCGGCTGACGTTTCATCAACACCTTGCCGTGGCGGATTGAATACAGCGGCAGTCCCTGGCTGCGAATCACTTCATAGTCGCTGTCCGCCGAGAGCACCAGCAGGTTGGCCGGGCGACCCGGCTCCAGACCGTAGCGGTCGCCCAGGGCCATGGCCTTGGCGCTGTTATCGGTCACCAGGTCGAGGGCGCTTTGCAGGTTGCTGTAGCCGAGCATGTGGCAGATATGCAACCCGGCCTCCAGCACGCGCAGGATGTTGCCGTTGCCCAGCGGATACCAGGGGTCGACGATGGAGTCCTGGCCGAAACACACGTTCATGCCGGCTTCGAGCAACTCGTTGACGCGGGTGACGCCCCGGCGTTTGGGGAAACTGTCGAAGCGGCCTTGCAAGTGGATGCTCTCGGTCGGACAGGAGACGAAGTTGATCCCGGAGTGCCCCAGCAAGCGAAACAGCTTGGCGCAGTAGGCGTTGTCGTAGGAGCCCATGGCGGTGGTGTGGCTGGCCGTGACGCGAGCGCCCATGCCACGGCTGCGGGCCTCTTCGGCGAGCACTTCGAGAAAACGCGAGTGCGGGTCGTCGGTTTCGTCGCAATGCACGTCCACCAGGCAACCGCTGCGCTCGGCCAGGTCCATCAGGAATTTGACCGAGCTCACGCCCTGGTCGCGGGTGTATTCAAAGTGCGGGATGCCGCCAACCACATCGGCGCCCAGGCGGATGGCTTCTTCCATCAGTTCGCGGCCGTTGCGGTAGGACTCGATGCCTTCCTGGGGAAACGCGACGATTTGCAGGTCGATCAGGTGCGCACTTTGCGCGCGTACTTCGAGCATGGCCTTAAGCGCGGTGAGGTCCGGGTCGGTGACGTCGACGTGGGTACGCACATGCTGGATGCCGTGGGCGGCGAGGGCCTGGATGGTTTGCTTGGCGCGGGTCTTGGTGTCTTCAAAGGTGATGCTGGCTTTGCGCTCGCCCCAGCACTCGATGCCCTCGAACAGCGTGCCGCTCATGTTCCAGCGCGGTTCGCCGGCGGTGAGGGTGGCGTCGAGGTGGATGTGCGGCTCGACGAAGGGCGGGATCACCAGGTTGCCGGCGGCATCCAGGTCGTCGGCCTGCAACGGCGGTGGCGTGGTCTGTGGGGTGATGCTGGCAATCCGGCCCTGTTCCAGGTGCAGATCATGCAGGCCTTCACGGTTGCGCAGGCGGGCGTTGATGATGTGCATGGGCAAGTTCCTTTTGAGCGGCGGGAAGCCATGACTGTAAGGGAGCCAGGCATAAAAAAACCACCGCTGGGGTGGTTTTTCGTACGGGCGGTTTATTCGCCGCGATAGATGCAACCGCTGGTGCACGTCTCATGGATGCGAATTGCACTGAGTTCCGGCAGCAGGGGTTTGAGCTCGTTCCAGATCCACTTGGCCAGCACTTCGCTGGTCGGGTTTTCCAGGCCGGGGATGTCGTTGAGGTAGTTGTGGTCGAGGCGTTCGTAGAGCGGCTTGAAAATCGCCTTGATCTCCGAGAAGTCGCGAATCCAGCCGGTATGGGGGTCCAGGTCGCCGCTCAGGTGGATCGCCACCTTGAACGAATGCCCGTGCAGGCGCCCGCATTTGTGGCCGTCCGGTACGTGCGGCAGGCGGTGGGCGGATTCGAAGGTAAACTCTTTGAAGATTTCCACAGTATTTTCAGCTCGGTCAGGTATCTGGCAGGCGGCGAGTTTAACAGCTTGACCCACCGCCGCGCATACCGCTGGGTCAAAGGGCCTGCAGGTGCTCGCCCAATTGGTCGTTATCGGCCAGCGTCAGAAATTCATCCCCCAACCGCCGGCTCTCGCTCATCGCGGTTTGCCAGTATTTGTTGCGGCTCGCGTCATCGCCCATGAAGCGCTTGAAGTCGCTGCGGTCCGGCAGCTTGCCGTGGGGCAGGCGGGCCAGGTAGTCCCTGGACGGGGCGAGCAGCAACACGTCCTGCAAGCCGGCTGGGTTGCTGCGCCGCCATGGCAGGCCTTTGTCGAACCAGCCGGGGATGACCCGGTCGGTGAAGTGCGGGTACAGCACGATGTCGTCGCCGTGGTAGGGCAGGTCGAGGTGGTAGTCCAGCAGGCCGCCGTCGCGGTAGGTGCCGGCGCCGGCACCGGGCAGGTCGCGCACGCCTTGCATGACCATGGGGATCGAGCCGGAGGCAAGCAGGGCCTGGCGCAGGTTGCCGAGTTCCAGGGCCAGGAAGCGCGACGGGAAATCCTGCAGCGGATGCACGGGGGGCGCCTGGCGCGGGTCATGGATGATCAACCGCTCGAAATGCCGCGACAACCGCGCACGGCCGCGCAGGTTATCGGCGATCACCGACGACAGGCCCAGCCCGAGGCGCCCGCGGTGGTCATCGGCGAGCAGGCCGTGGCTCTTGACCACCATGATGTTCAGGCGGTAGTCCGGGTTGTCCAGCACCCGTGCATCGCGCCCGGCCAGCAGGTCGTCGAGCATGCGCTGGCAGCTCTGGCTGACTTCGGCCATGGTCACGCCCTTGGCGAAACGCTGCTCGTTGTACAAGCGGCCGAGGTCGAGCAGGCCTTGCACCGGGTCGGGCAGGCAGGCGCTGGCAAACCGCCAGGAGCCGATCGACGCGCCGATCAGCGCTCGTTCGCGGGGCGCCCGCGCCAGCCAATCGCCAAACAGCGCCAGGTCCAGGCCCTGGATACCCAGCGCCTTGGGCCCACCGGCTGCGCCAGGCAGGATGCCGACGTCAGCCGGCTTGAGGCCTTGTTCACGAATACGCGTAAAGGCCCGCTTACCGGCCTTGAGGGTCAGGGCGGGAAACTTGATGTGGATGGCTGTCATACCGGTCTCTGTTGAAGCGAGCGGGGCAGTATAGGAAATCTCGCACGATGATGGGTAAAGAGGCTTGTCGGCAATTGCCATGGTGGCAATTCAGTTTCAGTTAAGTTGCTGCAGGTAGGGTGGCCGGCGTAGGAAAACACCTTGAAACGGAGACTCCCTATGAAGCGCCTTACAGTGCTGGTCGCCGCTATCACCGCCGTCGTGGCGGCACAGGCGGGTGCAGTGGACCCCGACAAACCGCTGAAATTGCCCGGCACTGTTACTATTGTCGCCTTCGACCAGTTGGAGGCCACGGCCTTGGCGCTGCATCCCGGTTCAACCGTGCTCGACACCGACCTGGACGAGGAATACGGCAGGTACCTCTACCAGGTCGAGCTGCAAGACCCCAACGGCATTGAATGGGACGTTGAATTGGACGCGCTGACCGGGCATGTCCTCAAGAATCATCAGGAAACGTAATGAAGGTATATCGACGCGCCGGCAGTGCAGTTGCGCTGGCCCTGCTGGTTTTTTGCTCAAGCCTGACGGCCCGCGACCTGGATCAGGACGAAGCCTTGGCACTGCGCCAGCAAGGGGTGATCCTGCCGCTGGAGCAGTTGCTGCAACAAGCCATGGCGCGTCACCCCGGCTCGCGTTTGCTGGAGGCCGAGCTTGAGAAAAAGCACGGCCAGTACGCCTATGAAGTGGAACTGGTCACCGCGGCGGGCGTGGTGCGCGAGATCAAGCTGGACGCCAGCACGGGTGTGCTGATCAAAGACGAGGAAGACTGATGCGCCTGCTTCTGGTGGAAGACAACGTCCCGCTGGCCGACGAGTTACTGGCTGGCCTGCAGCGCCAGGGGTATGCCGTCGACTGGCTGGCTGATGGCCGCGACGCAGCGTATCAAGGCCGCAGCGAGCCCTATGACCTGATTATCCTCGACCTCGGTCTGCCTGGCCTGCCGGGGCTCGAGGTGCTGGCACAATGGCGTGCAGCCGCCCTGTCCATCCCGGTGCTGATCCTTACCGCCCGCGATTCCTGGGCCGAGCGCATCGAAGGGCTCAAGGCCGGTGCCGACGACTACCTGAGTAAACCCTTTCACCCGGAAGAACTGTACTTGCGCATCCAGGCGCTGTTGCGCCGCGCCCACGGCCACGCCAACCAACCCACCTTGCAAGCCGCCGGCCTGCACCTGGACGAAGGGCGCCAGTGCGTGCTGCGCGATGGCGCGGAGATTCAACTGACCGCCGCCGAATTCCGCCTGCTGCGCTACTTCATGTTGCACCCCGAACAGATCCTGTCGAAAAGCCACCTGGCCGAGCATCTCTATGACGGCGAAACCGAGCGCGACTCGAACGTGCTCGAAGTCCACGTCAACCACCTGCGCCGCAAGTTGGGCCGCAGCGTGATCGAAACCCGGCGCGGCCAGGGTTACCGCTTTGGCGCCACCCCTGCATGAGGTCGATCCAGCGGCGCCTGAGCCTGGGGTTGGTCAGTGTGATGGTGATCGTCGGCATCGCGTTGGCGCAAACCAGTCTGTGGCTGTTCGAAGCGGGTCTGCAGCGCTACCTGGAATCGGGGCTGCGTAATGACAGTGAAAGCCTGCTGGTCGCGCTGGTACGTGGCCCGGACGGTTTGGAGTTGCATGAGAAGCGCGTGTCGCCGGCCTATCAGCGGCCGTTTTCCGGGCACTATTTCCGCATTGATTTTGCCGACAAACACTGGCGCTCGCGCTCTTTGTGGGACCAGGACCTGCCGCACCTGCCCGAGGCCGGGCTCAAGGGCAACCTGCAACTGGGACCGGAAGGCCAGCAACTGCTGGTGTTGCGTGAGGACTACAAGCGCTTCGGCCAGTCGATTTCCATCAGCGTGGCTCAGGACTACACGCCGGTGCGCGAAAGCTTTCGCCTGATGCGTCAGATCGGTCTGGTACTGGGCCTGGCCGCCTTGCTGTTGGTGCTGATCCTGCAACGGGTCACGGTGCGTCGCGCCTTGCGCCCGCTGGAAACCGCGCGCAACCAGATCGCCCAGTTGCAACAGGGCCAGCGCTCGCAGCTCGACACCCAGGTGCCACAGGAGCTGGAGCCGCTGGTGGCGCAGATCAACCACTTGCTGGCGCACACCGAGGACAGTCTCAAACGTTCGCGCAATGCCCTGGGCAACCTTGGTCATGCCCTGAAAACCCCGCTGGCGGTGTTGCTGAGTGCGGCTTCCAGCGAGGCGCTCAAGGATCACCCTGAACTCGGCAAACTCCTGCGCGAGCAGTTGGAACAGGTGCAGCAGCGCCTCAACCGCGAACTCAATCGTGCCCGCCTGGCCGGTGAAACCCTGCCTGGCGCTTTGTTCGACTGTGATCAGGAATTGCCGAACCTGCTGGCCACCTTGACCATGATCCACGGCGACCACCTGGACCTGAGCTACCACGCAGCGCCCGGCCTGCACCTGCCGTGGGACCGTGCCGACTTGCTGGAGCTGTTGGGCAACCTGCTGGACAACGCCTGCAAATGGGCAGATGCCGATGTGCGTTTGACCGTCAGCGAAACAGCGCACAGTTTCTGGCTGGCGGTGGACGATGATGGCCCCGGCATCCCCGAAATCCAGCGTGACCAGGTGTTCAGCCGTGGCGCGCGCCTGGACGAACAAATCGATGGACATGGCCTTGGGTTGGGGATCGTGCGGGATATCGTCGAGGTCTGGGGGGGGGTGTTGCAGTTGCAGGAAAGCGAGTTGGGCGGGCTCAAAGTGTTGATCGAACTGCCCAAGCGCTGACGCGGTTAAAAATGGGGGAGCTGGCAAGCCAGCTCCCGCAGTGGTGTTGCTCCAGTCTTCAGACCCGGAACTGATCCATCAAGCCCTGCTGCTGATTCGCCAGGCTGTTCAATGCCTGGCTGACCCGCGCCGATTCGTTGGCCTGTTCCGACAGCGACTCGGTCACATCGCGAATCGTCGCGACGTTGTTGTTGATCTCTTCAGCCACCGCGCTTTGCTCTTCGGCGGCGCTGGCGATTTGCAGGTTCATGTCGCTGATCACCGTGACCGCCTCGCCGATCTGGCGCAGGGCGGTGACGGCCTGGCCGACCTGTTCGACGCTGCCCTGGGCCTGGCGATAGCTGTTGCCCATGGACCCCACCACTTCCTCGGTGCCGCTTTGCAGGTGTTCGATCACCAGGCGGGTTTCTTCCACCGATTCCTGGGTACGGCGTGCCAGGTTGCGCACTTCGTCGGCCACCACCGCAAAACCACGGCCGGCCTCACCGGCGCGGGCGGCTTCAATCGCGGCGTTGAGTGCGAGCAGGTTGGTCTGCTCGGCAATACCGCGAATCACTTCGAGCACCGAACCGATTTTCTCGCTGTTGGCGGCCAAGCCTTCGACCTGGGCCATGGCGGTGCTCATGTCGGCCGCCAGGTTGCCAATGTTGGTGGTGGTGCGGTCGATCACGGTCAGGCCGTCACGGGTGGCCTGGTCGGCGTCGCGTGCCGCCTGCGCCGCTTGGGCCGCGCTGCGGGCGACGTCCTGGGCGGTGGCGCTCATTTCGTGGGAAGCGGTGGCCACTTGGTCGACCTGGCGATACTGCTGCTCCATGCCGGCGCTGGTTTGCGTTGCAATCGCGGCGGATTGGTCAGCGGTGCCACGGGCGTCCTGCACCGAGCGTTTCACTTCGGCAATGATCGGTTGCAGTTTGTCGAGGAAACGGTTGAACCAGCCAGCCAGTTGGCCGAGTTCGTCCTGTTTGTCGTAGGCCAGGCGACGGGTCAGGTCGCCTTCGCCGCTGGCGATGTCTTCAAGCATGTGCGCCACGCCGAGGATCGGCCGGGTCACGCTGCGGGCCATCAGCCACACCAGGATCAGGCCGACGACCGCTGCCAACAAGCCCAGGCCCAGCTCCAGCAAGGTGCCCCTGGCATTGTCGGCATCCAGCTGCGTTTTCAACGCTTCGGCGGGAGCGACCAGGACTTTTTCCGGCACATCCAGCAACACCCCCCACGATTTGCCATCGGGGATCGGCGCGAAGGGTGCCAGCACCTTGAGTTGGTGGTCGGTGCGCAGGCTGCGGATCTGCGTGCCGCTGGCCAAGAAACCGATCAGTTGCGCGCCGCTGGCGTTATCGACCTGATCCAGGCGCTGGCTGAGCTTGCTCGCATCCGGGCTGTAGCCGGCGAGCAGGCCGGTGGCGCTGAGGATGCTGACCTGGGTCTGGCCGTCATACAGCTTGCGGCTGGCCTGCTGGCTCACGGCCTGCAGGCTGTTGAGGTTGATGTCCACCGACAGCGAGGCGACGACTTTACCGTTGACCATCAGCGGGAACACGATGCTGGTCATCAGCACGTTTTGTCCGTTGATCACATAGAAGTAGGGCTCGATCACACACGGCTTGAGGGTGGTGCGCGGGCAGGTGAACCAGGCGTTGGCTTTTTCCCCGCTGGGGCCGATGCTGGTGTCGGTCATATCGCTTTCCGGCAGGGCCATCGACTCCAGTTTGCCGGGGGTTGGCTGCGACCAGTACAAGGCGAAGCGGCCCTTGTCGTTACTGCCCAGCTCGGCCTGGTTGGCGAACAGTTCGTCCTTGCCATCCAGCGCGTTGGCTTCGAACACCAGGGACAGGCCGAGCAGGTCCGGGTTGGCCTGCAATGCGGCCTTGACCTGGCGGGTCAGGTCTTCGCGGGTGTCGAAGGCGTCGAGGAAGCGCTTTTCTGCCTGTTCACGCAAGAACAGCACCTGGCGCGAAAAGCCGTGGCCGTATTGATAGGCGTCCATGAACTGGCGACGGATGCCCAGTGCCTGCCCTTCACCCTGGGCCTCGATGCGCGCCTGGGCCGCTTCGTCGAGCATCTGCATGCTGGACGCCTTGACCTGCAGCGAACTCTGCTCCATGCGATACAGCGACAGACCCACCAGCAGGGTCACGATTCCCAGCAGGCAAAGGCCGGCGAGCAGGGTGATTTTCCATTGAATGGACAGCTGTCTGAGGGACATCGAGGAGCATCCTTAACCTTAAAACACAGTGAATCAGGCTATCGGCCGATCTTTCTCGATCTTTATTATTTAAACGTTCAATTGAATTTTGCCCGGTAGTGAGCGAGCTTGCTCGCGCCGGGCTGCGTAGCGGCCCCAAAAAAGAGTGGGAGCGCTGCGCACTCCAGCGCGAGTAAATTCGCTCGCTACAAAGCTGGTTTTTTGACATGCAGCCCCACCTGCGGCAAAGTGCGCGCCCTCTAATAAGACCTCCTTCAAGCCTGCACGCTGGCAGCCACCCTTGGCCTGTCTTGGCGCGGGCATGCCTGTTTTTTATGTTTCTGCTTGAGGTATCCATGATTAACGCAGTCATTGCCGCGGTCGGCACCATGCTGGTGCTCAGCCTGTCCCGCGTGCATGTGGTCATCGCCATCATCGTCGGCGCGCTGGTCGGTGGTCTCACCGGCGGGTTGGGCATCGACGCCACGCTCAAGGCCTTCAATGGCGGGTTGGGCGGCGGCGCCACCGTGGCGTTGTCCTACGCCTTGCTCGGCGCGTTCGCCGTGGCCATTGCCAAATCCGGGTTGGCCCACGCCTTGGCCGACAAGGCGCTGATGCTGGTGGACCGCCAGGAAGCCAGCGGCGGCAGCCACGTCAAATGGCTGCTGATCGGCCTGCTGTGGGTGGTGGCAATTGCTTCGCAGAACATCCTGCCGATTCACATCGCGTTTATCCCGTTGCTGGTGCCGCCGCTGCTGTACGTGCTGACCAAGCTGCAACTGGACCGCCGCCTGATCGCCTGTGTGATGACGTTCGGCCTGATCACGCCGTACATGTTTCTGCCGGTGGGTTTTGGCAACATCTTCCTCAACCAGATCCTGCTGGCCAACGTGGCCAAGAGCGGCGTGGACATCAGCCAGGTCAACGTCACCCACGCCATGGGCCTGCCTGCACTGGGCATGGTTGTAGGCCTGCTGGTGGCGGTGTTTGTCAGTTATCGCAAAAAGCGCGTGTACGACCTGGAGAAAATCGAACGGGTCGAACAAGTGGCGGTGCAGTACAACCCGCTGACCCTGCTGGTGGCCGGCCTGGCGATCGCCTCGGCGTTCATCATCCAGCTGTGGCTGGACTCGATGATCATCGGCGCGCTGGCGGGTTTCCTGATCTTTTCGGTGTCGGGCATCGTGCGCTGGAGCGACACCGACGACCTGTTCACCGAAGGCATGAAGATGATGGCGATGATCGGCTTCATCATGATCGCCGCCTCGGGCTTTGCCGAAGTGCTCAAGGCCACCGGCGATGTGCGCTCGTTGGTGCAAGCCTCGGCGGCGTTCATCGGCCATAGTCGTGGCGTGGGTGCGTTGTTGATGCTGTTGGTGGGGTTGTTGGTGACCATGGGCATCGGTTCGTCGTTCTCCACGGTGCCGATCCTGGCGGCGATTTTTGTGCCGTTGTGTGTGCAGTTGGGCTTCAGCCCGATGGCCATCGTCTGCATCGTCGGCACCGCTGGCGCGCTGGGCGATGCCGGTTCGCCCGCGTCGGACTCAACTCTGGGCCCGACCTCCGGCCTGAACATCGACGGCCAACACCACCACATCTGGGACACGGTGGTGCCGACCTTCCTGCACTACAACATTCCGCTGCTGGCCTTCGGCTGGTTGGCCGCAATGACCCTCTGACACCGCTGATTGTAGTGAGCGAGCTTGCTCGCGCCGGGCTGCGAAGCCGCCCCAACCAGTCCGCCTCGGTGTTTCAGGAGGACCGCGGTGGCTGGATTTAGGGCGGCTTCGCCCCCCCAGCGCGGGCAAGCCCGCTCACTACAGTTATTTCCTGCGCAGCCGTTAACCTCTCAAGTCGCCCCTAATAAGAGAGAAAAACCATGCGTCTGAGCCTGAAGGCCAAAGTCTTGTCCCTGGCTGTCGTGCCGGTGTTGCTGTTTGCCGTGGTCATCAGCCTGACCACCGTGTGGATTCTCCAGGGCCAGGCGCGCAACGAGGTGGATGAAACCCGCCAGCGCCTGCTCAACGACGCCAAGGCCACCCTGCAAAGCTATGTCGAAGTGGCCATGACCACCATCAAGCCGCTCTACGACGCAGCCGCCCCCGGTGATACCGGCGCACGCGCCGAGGTGGTCAAGCTGTTGTCCAACACCAGCTATGGCAAGGACGGCTACTTCTTCGGCTACGACTCCGAGACCATCCGCCTGTTCAAGGGCAACAGCCCCGACGGCGTGGGCAAGAGCTTCAAGGACAACCGCGACCCCAACGGCGTGTACGTCAACCGTGACCTGGTCAAGGTCGGCAAGGACGGCACCCATTACCTGCAATACAGCTCGACCCAGCCGGGGCAAACCGAACTGGTGCCCAAAATGGGCTACACCGAATACCTGCCCAAATGGGACATGGTCATCGGTACATCGGTGAACCTGGACGGCATCGAAGCCCAGGTGGCGGTGGTCGAAGCCAAGGTGAAGACGCGCATGGAAGGCGTGTTGTTGAGCATCCTCGGCGTGGCGGTGGTGGTGCTGCTGGTCATTGCCGCCGTGGGCCTGGTGGTGGCCAATACCATCCTGCGGCCGTTGCACCTGATGAAAGCCAACCTCGATGACATCGCCGCCGGCGAAGGCGATTTGACCCGCCGCCTGGCCATCACCAGCCAGGACGAATTGGGCGATCTGGCCGGGGCGTTCAACCGTTTTGTCGACAAGATCCATGGCCTGGTGCGCCAGATCACTGAAATGACGGCGCAGCTCACCGGGCTGGTCAGCCAGGTTTCCGACCAGGCCCAGCGTTCCGAGCAGGCCATGGAGCGCCAACGCCACGAAACCGATCAGGTGGCGACGGCGATCAATCAGATGTCGTCGGCCGCCCATGAAGTGGCGCGCAGTGCCCAGGGCGCTGCCGTCGCCGCGCAACAGACTGACGCCGAAGGCCAGGCTGCCAAGCGCGTGGTGGACGGCAGCATCGCGCAGATCCACGCGCTGGTCAGCGATATTCGCAGCAGTGGCGTGTCCCTCGACAGCCTGCAACAGGACGTGTCATCGATTGTCAGCGTGCTTGGCGTGATCCGCTCTATCGCCGAACAGACCAACCTGCTGGCACTCAACGCCGCGATTGAAGCCGCACGGGCGGGGGAGGCCGGGCGTGGTTTTGCGGTGGTCGCCGACGAAGTACGCGCCCTGGCCAGCCGCACCCAGACCAGCACCCAGGAAATCCAGGGCATGATCGACCGCCTGCAAAAGGGCACGGAAGCCGCCGTGGATGCGATGCGCCGCTCCAGCGATGCCGGCGACGGCACCTCGGCACAGGCCAACCAGGCCGGCGCGTCCCTGGACACCATGGCGCAGTTGATCGGTACCATCAATTCGATGAACGCGCAGATCGCCAGCGCCGCTGAAGAACAGACGGCCGTAGCCGAAGAGATCAACCGCAGCGTGCATCAGATCGCCGTGGCGGTGGACAGCGTTGCCGACGAGACCCAACTGGGCGCCCAGACCTCGCGCAGCCTGGCGGACCTGGGCCAGCGCTTGGGGCAGTTGGTCGGGCAGTTCCGGATCTGAGCCCGACAAGCACACAGCCTAGGCGTGTTCAGACATCGCGCATCAACAGACCAAAACGCAGATCCATCTGCGCCGGGACCGGCACATACACCGTGTGCCCGTCCCCCGGCGCCACCTCGACGGCTTCGCCTTTGGCGTTGTGCATCATCTCCAGGTCGAAGTGGAAATTGCCCGCAGGCGTCATCAATTCCAAATGATTGCCTACGGCAAAACGGTTCTTTACCTTCACCTCGGCCAGTTCGCCCCGACGCTCGCCGGTGAATTCCCCGACAAACTGCTGGCGCTCCGAAACTGAACTGCCGTTCTGGTAATTCTGGTATTCGTCGTGCACATGCCGACGCAGGAAGCCTTCGGTGTAGCCGCGCTGCGCCAGGGACTCCAGGTCGGTCATCAGGTTGCGGTCAAATTCACGCCCGGCCACCGCGTCGTCTATCGCCCGGCGGTACACCTGGGTGGTGCGTGCGCAGTAGAAGTGGGACTTGGTGCGGCCTTCGATTTTCAGCGAGTGCACGCCCATGTGGGTCAGGCGCTCCACGTGCTGCACAGCGCGCAGGTCCTTGGCGTTCATGATGTAGGTGCCGTGTTCGTCTTCAAAGGCGGGCATCTGCTCGTCGGGACGGTTGGCTTCCTGGAGCAGGAACACTTGGTCGGTCGGTGCGCCGATCCCCAGGGTCGGCTGGAATTGCTGGACGATGTCCCCCGTGGCGTTTTCCACCGCCGGCGTGGCCTGGTATTTCCAGCGGCAGGCATTGGTGCAGGTGCCTTGGTTGGCGTCGCGCTTGTTCATATAGCCTGAGAGCAGGCAGCGCCCGGAATAGGCCATGCACAACGCCCCGTGCACAAACACTTCCAGTTCCATGGCTGGCACCTGTTGGCGGATTTCGCCGATCTCTTCCAGGGACAATTCCCGCGACAGGATCACCCGGCAGATCCCTTGTTGTTGCCAGAACTCCACGCTGGCCCAGTTCACCGTATTGGCCTGCACCGACAGGTGGATCGGCATTTGTGGGAAATGTCGGCGTACCAGCATGATCAGTCCGGGGTCGGACATGATCAGCGCGTCCGGGCCCATGGCGATCACGGGGGCCAAGTCCTTGAGGAAGGTCTTGAGCTTGGCGTTGTGCGGTGCGATGTTGACCACCACGTAGAAGCGCTTGCCCAGCGCATGGGCTTCGTCGATGCCGAGGGCCAGGTTGGCATGGTCGAACTCGTTGTTGCGCACCCGCAGGCTGTAGCGCGGCTGGCCGGCGTAGACCGCATCGGCCCCGTAGGCGAAGGCGTAGCGCATGTTCTTCAGGGTGCCGGCAGGGGCGAGCAATTCGGGGGCGATAACAGGGGGCATGGTGAGCACTTGAGTCAAAAAAGTGCGGCAGGGTAGAGCAAGTCGGTCTGTGGTTTATTGATCTGGGTCTAGCCTTGCAACAAAGAGGGCACTCGTGGCACTGGGCGTGGACTAAGCAGCAGGGGCCTACACAGGTCCTCTGTTTTTCTGACATGGACCGGACATGAATCAAACCAACCTGCAATTCAAGACCTTGCTGCTACTGCTGGGCCTCGTGACCATCGCGTTTATCTGGATCTTGCTGCCGTTCTACGGCGCGGTGTTCTGGGCAGTGATCCTCGGCATCATCTTTGCGCCGATGCAGCGCCGCCTGCAGCAGCGCTTTGGCTGGAACCGCAATCTGACGTCCCTGAGTACCTTGACGGTGTGCCTGGTGATCGCGATCTTGCCGGTGATCATCACCAGTGCCTTGCTGGTGCAAGAGGGGGCGACGCTCTATAAAAACATCGAAAGCGGCAAGCTGGACGTGGCCGGGTATATCGAGCAGTTCAAGAACTTCCTGCCGCCGTACTTCCAGCACCTGCTGGACCGCTTCGGCATGGGCAACCTGGAAGGGCTGCGCGAGAAGATCGTCAAGAGCGCGATGCAGGGCAGTCAGTTTTTTGCGACCCAGGCGTTCAGCTTTGGCCAGGGCACGTTTGATTTCCTGGTGAGCTTTTTCATCATGCTGTATCTGTTGTTTTTCCTGTTGCGCGACGGCCCTGATCTGGTGCGCAAAGTGCGCACGGCGGTGCCGTTGGCCGAGCCGCAGAAGCGTCGGTTGCAGCTCAAGTTCAATCGGGTGGTGCGTGCCACGGTCAAGGGCAACGTGTTGGTGGCCGTGACCCAAGGTGCGCTGGGCGGGTTGATCTTCTGGTTCCTGGACATTCCCAGTGCTTTGCTGTGGGCGGTGTTGATGGCGTTTCTGTCGCTGTTGCCAGCGGTGGGCGCGGGGATAGTGTGGGGGCCGGTGGCCGCCTACTTCCTGTTGAGCGGTTCGATCTGGCAGGGCGTGGTGCTGGGGTTGTTCGGTGTGTTTGTCATTGGGCTGGTGGACAACGTGCTGCGCCCGATTCTGGTGGGCAAGGACACCAAGATGCCGGACTACCTGATCCTGATCTCGACCCTCGGCGGCCTGTCGGTGTTCGGCCTGAACGGGTTCGTGATCGGGCCGCTGGTGGCGGCGTTGTTCATGTCCAGCTGGGCGCTGTTCGTGGAGAGCAAGCCGCGGGTCAAGTTGCCGTTGCCATGAGGCTCAGGCGTGCAGCTTGAAGTTTGACGCATGTTGCAGCTGCGTTTCGGCGGCGGACAATGAAGTGAGCGGGCCGCTGATAGGCTCGCCATCGCGCACCAGATACCAGCAGGCCAGCAACCCCAGCTCACGCAGAGGGGCGGGGACGGCGCTGCCGATGACGGACATGATTTGAACAGTGGGCATAAGAACCTCCAATCGCTATGGACGTCACCTTACGCGGCGCAGGGATCGGGGAAAAATCACCTGTCTCGATAGTGGACATTGACGGGACGCGTCAGTCCACCACTTGATCGAGCATCACCACCACTTCCTGCTCGCTGAGCAAGCCCTTGCGCACCAGGCTTTCTGCGAGCAACGCAAGGAATTTGGCGCTGCGGTGGCCTTCCAGGTGCTTGAGTTCGGTAAGCGCGCTATAGACCTTGCTGGACGTACAGAGGCCAGCGGTATGGTGCGGGTTTTGTGTGGGCATGGTCAGTCGTCCTTGTTGTTATTGGGTGGACAGGCTCGATAGTGAGAGTGTGTCGTGACACAAACATGACAGCGCGAGCCCCGTTCGAGCAAGTAGACAATGGTGTTGATGATGTGCGATTGCGCCTCGACCATTGTCCTCACAGCGACCTTGGCGCGATGAATCCAGACTTTCCATGCAAAAAAAAGGCCTCGCAGGGTGGGCGAGGCCTGTTTCAGACAATTGGCGCTTACCAGCCGCGACCGTAGTAGCCGTGCGGAGGGCCGTAGTAGCCACGCGGAGGGCCGTAATAGACCGGCGCCGGGCGGTAGTAGACCTGTTGTTGCACGTACACCGGCGGTGGCGGTGCGTAGTAGACCGGCGGCGGAGCTGCATACACCGGCTGTGGCTGGACGTACACCGGTTGCTGCTGCACATAGACTTCACGCGGCTGGCTGGCAACCACGGAGCCTACGACGGCGGCGCCGACTAAAGCACCCAATACGGCCGGGCCACCCCATCCACCACCACCGTGGGCGGAGGCTTGGCCTGCCATCGCGAGTGCGCCAACCAGCAAGGCGATCTTGGGGATTGTACGAATCATGGTCATTCCTCGGTTAGCCCCTGCGCTTGTGGTCTGCAATCAATAGACTCAAGGATTGTCGCGGGGATGCTTTTAAGACAACGTATTTCAAGAAAACAGCACGGCCGCTAGGTAAAGGTTGTGTAAGGTCTGTACCGATTTGCTTACTCAGAGGAGTTTTCCATGCAAATGCACCCCAACAAGGACACCCAACTGTGTATGTCGCTGTCGGCGCGTCCCGGGAATTTTGGCCTGCGTTTTCATAACCACCTGTACGAACAGCTGGGTCTGAACTTCTACTATAAAGCCTTCAGCAGCCGGGATTTGCCCGGCGCGATCGGTGGTATCCGGGCGCTGGGCATTCGCGGTTGCGGGGTGTCGATGCCGTTCAAGGAGGCCGCCATTGCCTTAGTGGATGAACTCGACGATTCGGTTCAAGCCATCGACTCGCTCAACACCATCGTCAACACCGATGGCCATCTCAAGGCCTACAACACCGACTACATCGCCATCGAACAACTGCTGAAAAAGCATGCGGTACCCACAGACTCGACCTTCGCCCTGCGCGGCAGCGGCGGCATGGCCAAGGCCGTGGCCAGCGCCCTGCGTGACGGTGGCTACGGCAATGGCCTGATCGTGGCGCGCAACGAAGCGGCGGGCCGGGCGTTGGCACGCAACCTCGGGTACGAATGGCAGGCGGACCTGGGCGACGCGCGCCCGCAGATGCTGATCAACGTGACACCCATCGGCATGACCGGCGGGGCGCAGGCGAATGCGTTGGCGTTTGACGCCGAGGCAATCGATGTGGCGGACACTGTGTTCGATGTGGTGGCGATCCCCGCCGAAACGCCGTTGATCGTGCGTGGACAGGCGCAAGGCAAGCGCGTGATTACCGGGCTGGAAGTGATTGCGATCCAGGCGTTGGAGCAGTTTGTGCTGTACACCGGGGTGCGGCCTACAGACGAGCAGTTCCAGGCGGCGGTTGCCTTCGCCCGAACCTAAGGCCCCCCGAAGCTCTAATGTTGGAGTGGGCTTGTGTGGGAGCGGGCTTGCTCGCGAAGGCGGTGGTTCAGCCACCATCTCCGGTGACTGACACACTGCATTCGCGAGCAAGCCCGCTCCCACATTTAGGGGGGTGTTATGCCTGTTCCAGCTGGGTCAGGCGTTCTTCCAGTGCGGCAATCCGTGCTTCCAGCTCTTCAATGCGATCGGCTGAAACCGTGCTCCCACGCTCCACCGGATTGCCTCGCGCCGCGATAATCACCTCGATATCCGCCGGGTCCCCCAGCGCATGGGTGTATCGATCCTCCCGCTGCCCCGCCTGACGCGGCACCAACAGTGCCAGCCCCCGGGCAATCAAGCGTTCCAGCTGATGCACCACTTGCTCGGCATCTTCAAAGTCGTGCATGCGCCCGCTGCGGGTCAGCAGTTCATTGACGGTTTGCGGGCCACGCAAAAACAGCAGCCCGGTCAGGATCACCTGGGCCGGCACCAGTTCCAGCGCCTTTTCCACGCGGTGTTCCCAGCGGTCGGCGCGGCTGCCCATCACCAGGCGGGTAAAACCCTGGCCTTCCAGTGCGCGCAGGCTTTGGCCGACCTGGCCTTGGCTGAGGTTCATCACCGGCTCGCGGCTGGTCTTCTGGTTGCAGGCCAGCACCAGGGCGTTGAGGGTCAGGGGGTAGGTTTCCGGGTTGGTCGCCTGTTTTTCGATCAGGCAGCCCAGGATGCGGATTTCCGTGCTGTTCAGGCGCGGCTCAGGGGTGTCGGTGTCGTGCTCGGCGGTCATCGCGCTTTCCCTATGCAGTGAAGTGCCTAGCGTAAGCCGGAAAAAATAAAAGACAAGCGACCGGCCGGTCTATAATCGTCGCCTGTTCAAACCGCATCATCACCCATGAGACTGCCATGACTATTTCCCTGTACGCCGCTTCCATCCCAGTCTTCAAGCAAATGCTCACCGCCCTGAGCGGTGTGTTGACCAAGGCCGAAGCCCACGCCACCGCCAAGAACATCGAGCCGAACGCTCTGCTGCAAGCGCGTCTGTTCCCGGACATGTTCCCACTGGTGCGCCAGGTGCAGATCGCCGTTGACTTCGCCAAGGGCGTTTCCGCACGCCTGGCCGAGGTCGAAGTGCCGAAATACGAAGACAGCGAAGTGACTTTCGCCGACCTGCAAGCCCTGATCGCCAAGGTGCTGGCCTTCGTCGACACCCTCAAGCCTGAGCAAATCGACGGCAAGGAAGGCATCGAGATCATCACCCGCCCTGGCACGCCGAAAGAGAAGCGCTTCAGCGGCCAGTCCTACCTGCTGACCTACGGCCTGCCGCAGTTCTTCTTCCACGTCACCACCGCATACGCGCTGCTGCGTCACAACGGTGTGGAAGTGGGCAAGCGCGATTACATGGGCGCGTTCTAAGCGGCCAAAAAAAAGCCGGGGCGGTTCACTCAAGAACCGCCCCGGCTTTTTTGTGCGCGCAGGTCAGGCCGGTTGTTCTTCCTTGCCCAGGCACGCCGCAGCGGTAAACAGTACATCGGTGGACGAATTCAGCGCGGTCTCCGCCGAATCCTGCAACACGCCGATGATGAAACCGACCGCAACCACCTGCATCGCGATCTCGCTGGGGATGCCAAACAGGCTGCACGCCAGCGGGATCAGCAGCAGCGAACCACCGGCTACGCCCGAAGCACCGCAGGCGCAGATCGCGGCGACCACGCTGAGCAGCACGGCGGTGGGCAGGTCGACGGCAATACCCAGGGTGTGCACGGCGGCCAGGGTCAGCACGGTGATGGTGATGGCGGCGCCAGCCATGTTGATGGTGGCGCCGAGTGGGATCGACACCGAGTAGGTGTCTTCATGCAGGCCCAGGCGCTTGCTCAACGCCAGGTTGACCGGGATGTTTGCCGCCGAACTGCGGGTGAAGAAGGCGGTGATGCCGCTTTCGCGCAGGCACATCAACACCAGCGGGTAGGGGTTGCGGCGCAGTTTCCAGAACACGATGGCCGGGTTGATCACCAGTGCCACGAACAGCATGCAACCGATGAGCACCACCAGCAGGTGCGCATAGCCGAGCAGGGCGCCGAAACCGGAGGTGGCCAGGGTCGAGGCGACCAGGCCGAAAATGCCCAGGGGCGCGAAGCGGATCACTACCCGCACGATCAACGTCACGCCGTTGGACAGGTCATCCAGTACGGTACGGGTGGTTTGGCCAGCATGGCGAATGGCGATGCCCATGCCGATGGCCCAGGCCAGGATGCCGATAAAGTTGGCGTTCATCAGCGCGCTGACCGGGTTGTCCACCACGCTCAACAGCAGGCTTTGCAACACTTCGCCGATACCGCCGGGGGCGCTGACGGAGGTGTCATGGGTGATCAGCACCAGGGGTGACGGGAACCACATGCTGGCAATCACCGCCACCACGGCGGCGGCGAAGGTGCCAAGCAGGTACAGGAACAGAATCGGTTTGATATGGGTTTCCTGGCCGTGTTTATGGTTGGCGATCGACGCCATTACCAGCACAAACACCAGGATTGGCGCCACGGCCTTGAGCGCGGTGACAAACACTTTGCCGATAAACCCGGTGGCTTGGGCCGCCTGGGGCGCCAACAGCGCGAGCAGAATGCCGGCGATCAAACCGATGACAATTTGTGTAACCAGGCTGACGCGTGTCAGGCGCTGGAGCAGGGAGGGGGCAGCAGTCATAAACAGTTGTCTCTGATTTTTTTAGTAGGGCGCAGCATTGCAGGCAGAAAGGGCTGTAGGAAGCAGCCGCGGAGTCTAGCATGTCGTAGGAAATGTCCTCGCTGCTGCGGCATTCCGTCACCCACGCCGGCGGCGCTTCGGCAAAGCCGGACATACTCTGTTAAGATTCTCGCCTCTCACCTTTCCCATCTGTCAGCGGGCCCTTCGGGCTGTCGTTGCTGTCGTCGTTTCTGGAGTTTTCATGTTGTTCCCCATCCTGCTGCTGTCGGCCGCCGGTTTTACCGTGCTGACCACGGAATTCGTCATCGTCGGCCTGCTGCCGTCCATCGCCCGGGACCTGCATGTCAGCGTGTCCCAGGCCGGGCTGCTGGTGACCTTGTTTGCTTTTACCGTGGCGGCATTCGGGCCGTTTCTCACGGCCTACTGCGCGCGTTTCCCGCGCAAGCGCCTGTTTATCAGCATCCTGATCCTGTTCGGGGTGGCCAATACCGTGGCTGCGCTGGCGCCAAACATCTGGGTGATGGCCGTGGCACGCTTGATCCCCGCGCTGGGCTTGCCGGTGTTCTGGGCCCTGGCCAGTGAAACCGCAGTGGACATCGTCGGCCCGGAGTACGCCGGGCGTGCCATCGAGAAGATCGGCTTCGGCATTGTCTGCGCCACCGTGTTCGGCATCCCGGTGGGCACGCTGATTTCCGATATGTTCGGCTGGCGCAGCGCGTTTGCCATCCTCGCGGTGGTGGCGTTGGCCAAGGCACTGCTGTTGTTTATCTACCTGCCGGTGACTGCACCGAAAAACGCCGAAGTGACGCTGCGCTCGCAGTTCAAGATCCTGCGCAACCCGCTGATGCAGGGGCATATCCTGCTGTCGATCCTGGTGTTTTGCGGCATGTTCACCGCTTATACCTACCTGGCGGACATCCTTGAACGCCTGGCCGGGTTCGACGGCACGCTGGTGGGCTGGTGCTTGATGGGCTTCGGCGCGGTCGGGTTGATCGGCAACTCGTTGGGCGGGCGTGCGGTGGATCGTCACCCGCTGATTGCGTCCATGGTGTTCTGCGGTTTCATGATCGCTGGCATGGTTGCGTTGGTGCCGGCGATTCATTCCACCATCGGCCTGGCGGCCGCGATGGCGGTGTGGGGCGTGACCCAGGCGGCAATGTTCCTGGTCAGCCATGTGCGCTTGATGAAGGCCGCGCCCCATGCGCCGGCGTTCGCCGCTTCGCTGAACATCGCCGGGGCCAACCTGGGCATCGGCTTGGGCGCGCTGGTTGGCGGGCATGTGATCGACACCCTGGGCCTTGGCAGCCTGGGCTTTGCTGCGTCCGGGTTTATCCTCGTGTCGATCCTGCTGGCCCTGTGGCTGATGAGTGTCAAGTCGGCGCCGAACTATGCCTGATTCATGGCTGTTGGCCTGCTGTGGCGAGGGCGCAAGCTTCATCGCCACATAGGCATCAGGGCAGGGCGGTGAACAACTCCCGCCTGGCACCTTCGGTAATCGCGACGATGCCGGGATGCTTGACCTTGCGCTCGACCGAGATCGCGTAGAACGACTCGGTGACCGCCGTGGTCTGGCCAATCAACGCCACGCCGTATTGGCGCACCACTTCATCGGCAATCACGCTGGGGGCGATGAAAATCCCGCTGCCGGATTGGCCGAAGGCCTGCATCAAGGCGCTGTCGTCGAACTCGCCGATGATCCTGGGTTGGATCTGCTGTTCGGCGAACCAACGCTGCAAACGGCTGCGTACGACCGTCTCTGCACCCGGAATCAACAGCGGCGCCCCCTGCAAGCACTGTGGGAAGGTGCCGCTGTAGGCGTCAGCCAACGCCTGGGTGGCGAAAAAGCTGATCCCGCACTCGCCCAATTTCTGGCTGTAGCCCTTGATGTCCAGGTGCGTTGGCATCGGGCTGTCGGAAATCACCAGGTCCAGGCGCTGGATCGCCAGGTCAGCCAATAACCGTTCGAGTTTGTCTTCGCGGCAGGTGATGCGGATCGGTTCGCTCAACTCCATGGTCGGCGCAATCAGGCGGTAGACGATGGATTTGGGCACCACATCCGCCACGCCGACGCGGAACAGGATCTGCTGCTCATTCGGCTGCGCGCGCAGCATCGCCTCCAATTCATTGCCGGTCTGGAACATCTGCTCGGCGTAGGGCAGGGCCTGGCGCCCGGCTTCGGTCAGCTCCAGCTGGCGGCCGACCCGCTGAAACAACGCGATGCCAAAGGTTTGCTCAAGCAGGCTGATCTGCCCGCTGATGGTCTGGGGCGTAAGGTTCAGTTGCTCGCAGGCGCGCACGATGCTGCCCGTCTTGGCCACGACCCAGAAGTAATGCAATTGGCGGTAATTGAGCATGCTGGCTATCACTTCGTGAAAATCGAAGTATACGTGAGAAAAATACGAATTTTTCTGAACTGTTCACCTGCATAGAATGCCTCGCTATCGCGGGGCCACTATTTGGACCCAATGGTTCTAACGAGGAATACATAATGAAACTCAATTCCCTGGGCGCGGCATC
Source organism: Pseudomonas sp. GL_117 (assembly GCF_057835125.1). Lineage (NCBI taxonomy): Bacteria > Pseudomonadati > Pseudomonadota > Gammaproteobacteria > Pseudomonadales > Pseudomonadaceae > Pseudomonas > Pseudomonas sp. GL_117. The sequence goes on from NZ_CM174418.1 coordinate 2,238,544, forward strand.
GTTGCTTGCGCTTTCATTGGTGGTGATCAGCGGCTGCGATCAGGTCGAAAAAAGCGCCCAGCAGGTGTTGGGCAAGGCCACCGAGTCGGCCAAGCAAGCGATCGATGACACCCACAAGGCCGCCGAGCAGGCGTTGAGTGAAGCGACACAAGGCTTGATCAAGCCTGAGAAGCAGGAAAAAGAAGCTGAAGACGCTTCCGACACCCAAGAAACCTAATTCCCCGGCACAACCTCAGGACTGACCTATGGATTACCTTTTACAGCTGGCCGCCAGCCCCACCGCCTGGGTGGCATTGGCGACGTTGATCGTCATGGAAATCGTGCTGGGCATCGATAACCTGATCTTTATCTCGATCCTCACCAACAAACTGCCTGAGCAGCACCGGGCCAAGGCGCGACGCATCGGCATCAGCATGGCGCTGGTATTGCGCCTGGGCCTGTTGAGCACCATCGCGTTCATCGTGCAACTGACGGCGCCAGTGTTCGAAGTGTTCGGCCAGGCGTTCTCGTGGAAGGACATGATCCTGATCGCCGGCGGCCTGTTCCTGGTGTGGAAGGCTACCACCGAGATCCATCACAGCATGGACCCGGAGCCCGAGGAGAAGGTCAGCGTCGGCAATACGGTGACCATCGGTTTCGCGGCGGCCATCGGCCAGATCCTGTTGCTGGACCTGGTGTTTTCCATCGACAGCATCATTACCGCCGTGGGCATGACCGAGCACTTGCCGATCATGATCATCGCCGTGGTGACCTCGGTGATCGTAATGCTGGTGGCGGCTGAACCGCTGGCCAAGTTCATCAACGACAACCCGACCGTGGTGATGCTGGCCCTGGGCTTCCTGATCATGATCGGCATGACGCTGATCGCCGAAGGCTTCGGCGCCCATGTGCCAAAAGGTTACGTGTACGCAGCGATGGCGTTCTCGGCAGTGATCGAGTGCCTGAACATCGCTCGACGCAATCGGCATAAGCGTTTGCTGGCTGCCCGCCAATAACCACTGACCTCAAAAGGCCGGCTGCGCTCACAAGAGCCCAGCCGGCCTTTTGCTGTCTGTTAGAATTCGTGCACTTGATAGCTTGAGGTCCTACATGAACGAGCCGATTCGTCTTACCCAGTACAGCCATGGCGCGGGTTGTGGCTGCAAGATTTCCCCCCAGGTCCTGGAGGTGATCCTCGCCGGCAGCGGCGCACAGAACCTCGATCCCAAGCTGTGGGTGGGCAACGCCTCGCGGGACGATGCGGCGGTGTACGCCATTGACGATGAACGCGGCGTAGTCTCCACCACTGACTTCTTCATGCCGATTGTCGATGACCCGTTCGATTTCGGTCGGATCGCGGCCACCAACGCCATCAGCGACATCTACGCGATGGGCGGCGACCCGTTGATGGCCATCGCCATTCTCGGCTGGCCCGTCAACGTGCTGGCGCCGGAGATTGCCCGCGAGGTGATTCGCGGCGGTCGTGCGGTGTGCGACGACGCGGGTATTGCGCTGGCGGGTGGTCACTCCATTGACGCGCCAGAACCGATCTTCGGGCTAGCCGTAACCGGCATCGTGCAAAAGCGCCATATGAAGCGCAACGACACAGCCACCGTCGGCTGTCGCTTGTACCTCACCAAGCCCCTGGGCATCGGCATCCTGACCACCGCCGAAAAGAAGGGCAAGTTGCGTGAAGCGGATGTGGGCCTGGCCCGCGACTGGATGTGCACCCTCAACAAGCCTGGCAGCCGGTTTGGCAAGCTGGCAGGGGTCATGGCAATGACCGACGTCACTGGTTTCGGTCTTCTGGGGCACTTGGTGGAAATGGCGGACGGCAGTGGGGTAACGGCGCGTATTGAATACAGCAAAGTCCCACGCCTTGCCGGGATCGAGGACTACCTGGATCAGGGCTGCATGCCAGGTGGCACCCTGCGTAACTTTGACAGTTACTCAAGCAAGCTCGGACGCCTGCAAGAGTTGCACAAGCGTGTGCTGTGCGACCCGCAGACCAGCGGCGGCCTGCTGATTGCCGTGACCCCTGACGGCGACGCCGACTTCCACGCGGTAGCCTGCGAACTGGGCCTGACCCTCGAGCCAATCGGCGTACTGGTCGAGCGACAGATCCACGCGGTAGAGGTGATGTGATGACAGGCGACATCACCGACTACCGCGACATCTTCCTCAGCGACCGACCGATGATGGACACCCGCGCGCCGGTCGAGTTTGCCAAAGGCGCCTTCCCCGGCGTGGTCAACCTGCCGCTGATGAGCGACGACGAGCGCGAGCGGGTGGGCACTTGCTACAAGCAGCGTGGCCAGCAGGCCGCCATTGTGCTGGGGCATGAGCTGGTATCCGGCGCGATCAAGGCGCAACGCATCGAGCGCTGGGCACAATTCGCCCAGGCTCACCCGGACGGCTACCTGTATTGCTTTCGTGGGGGCTTGCGTTCGCAGATTGTGCAGCAGTGGCTCAAGACCGAGGCAGGCATCGAGTACCCGCGTGTCGGCGGCGGCTACAAGGCGATGCGCACCTTCCTGTTTGAAACCGTCGAGCAGGCTGCGGCCCAGTGTGATTTCGTGTTGCTGGGCGGCATGACCGGTACAGGCAAGACCGAGGTCCTTGGCCAATTGCATAACGCCCTGGACCTGGAAGGCCACGCCAACCATCGCGGTTCCAGTTTCGGCAAGCGTGCCACGGTGCAGCCCTCCAACATCGACTTCGAAAACCGCCTGGCCGTGGACCTGCTGAAAAAGCGCGCCGCCGGGATCGAGCAGTTCGTGGTCGAGGACGAAAGCCGCATGATCGGCAGTTGCGCCTTGCCGCTGGCGCTGCACAAGGGCATGCAGGCGTTTCCAATGGTGTGGTTGCAAGACAGTGTGCAAGGCCGGGTCGAACGCATCCTGCGTGACTACGTGGTAGAGCTGTGTGCCGAATTTATCGCGGTGTTTGGCGACGCGGGCCAGGCGCTGTTCGCCGAGCGCCTGACCCAGAGCCTGGGCAATATCCACAAGCGCCTGGGCGGTGAGCGCTTCCAGCGTTTGCACGGCATCTTGCAGGCGGCCCTGGCAGAACAGGCCCGCAGTGGTGCGGTGGACCTGCACCGCGCCTGGATCGAAGGGCTTTTGCGGGAATATTACGACCCGATGTACGCCTTCCAGCGTGAAAGCAAAGGCACCCGCATCGAGTTCATCGGGGAGCAGGGCGCCGTGGTCGAGTATTTGCGCGAGCGCGCGCGCGTCAGAGGATAAGTGCGCCGATCAAACCACATACGACGCCCATCAGCATCGTCAGCCCGGCCACCGTCACCAGCACCCGTGTGTCGAAATCCTTACGCAGCATCAGCAGTGACGGCAGGCTGACGCTGGGCAGCGTCATCAGCAGCGCCACGGCCGGCCCGGTGCCCATGCCCAGGGTCATCATGGTTTGTACGATCGGGATCTCCGCGGCGGTAGGAATCACGAACAACGTGCCGACAATCGCCAGGGGAACCAGCCACACCAGGCTGTCAGCCATCGCGCCGTCCACATGGGGAAACAGCCATACCCGCGCCGCGCCGAGGATCAATACCGCCAGGATGTACACCGGGATGGTGCTCCAGAACAGCTGCCACAGGGTCCGCAGCCAGCGGCCCAGGAACGGCTGCGACTCGATCACGCTGGCTTCGGCCACGGCGTCCAGTGCCGCTGGCGGCACTTGTTCCGCACGGGCGATACGTTGCGCCACCAACGACACACCCACCACCAGTACGATACCCGCCACCAGTCGCAGCGCAGTAAAACCCCAGCCCAGCACAAAGCCCATGAACACCAGGGTGGCCGGGTTCAGCACCGGGTTGGCGATCCAGAACGCCAGCGCCGCGCCCACCGAGACCTGTTGGCGACGCATGCCGGCGGCCACCGGTGCCGCGCAGCAACTGCACATCATGCCCGGCAGGGCGAACAACCCACCACGCAGGGTCGAACCCAGCCCGGCTTTGCCAAACAGGCGCAGCAGCCAATCGCGGGGGATCAGGACTTGCAACAGGGAACCCAGGATCACCGCCAGCAAGGCCGCCTTCCAGATGGCCAGGAAGTACACCTGGGCGTAGGCCAGTGCCGCCGCCCATGGCGCACTGTGCTGATCGTTGAGAATCGAGGCGCCGATGCTGTGGTTGTCGGCGGCCACGAAGGCCTTGAGGTAGTAGGGCGACCACTTCACATAATAAAGGCCGACGCAGGCAACCAGCACAAACAGCGCCGGCTTGCACCAGAAAGACCAGCCCCGTTGGGGCTGGGTGGATGTGGGATTGGGCATGGGGAGGATCCGCAGGTGATTCGATAGCGGCGCATCATACGCTGTCAGCTATCGGCGCTCACCTGCGTCGGTTCCGGGCAGGATTCTTCGCCGTTGTTCAAGCCTTGCTTGTAGTTGCGGCTCAGCAGCGACGCCTTGCCGTTGTGCCAGGTCAAGGTCAGCACGTACAGGGTGTCGTAGTCGCTGCCTGACCAGTCGTCGGTGATGGTGTGTTTTTCGCCCGACGCTTCACTTGCCACCTTGTTGATCAACTCCGGTAGGTAGCCGTGGGACCAGGCGGTGTAGATGGTGGCGTTGTGGTACTTGTCTTCCACCAGTTCATCGGCGAGGGCACTGGTGTCGTTTGCCGAAAACTTGATGTTTACCGGCAGGCCGAGTTTGATGGCGCTGGGACTGATGGTCATCAGTGGGCGAATGTAGCTGTAGGAATTGTCGAACTCGCCTTCCTCGACATTGCGCGTCGGGTTGGCGGCGAACACAAAGTTGGCCTTGCCGAATTTTTCCGGCAATACCGTGGCGAGGTTCATCGCCCGGTTCAGGCCCTGGCAATTGAGCTGGCCCAGGCCGCCAGCGGGTTTTTCGCCGTGGCGCAGGAAGACCAGGGTTTGCACGCCGTCTACCTGCTCGGCACGGCTGGTGCGCGATTCCAGGGTCAGGCCGATGGCGCCACCGACCAGCAACAGCGGCAACATGATGTATGAATAGCGTTTCAGGCGTAACGCAAGGCACGGAGGCTTGATTGTCATTGGTCTGGAGTCTTCAGTGCATCGAGTGAGGGCGGACAAGCCCGGCCCCAGTGACGCCAAGGGCGTCCTGCGGTATTTCCTGTCGTTACAGCAAGGTGCCTCCATTCACCGTTCAAGCGCAGGTAAGAGTGCGCAAGGGCGCATTGGTTCGCCTGCGCGGGATAATAGCCAGCGCATGTTGCGCATTGATGACCCAAGCAGGACACCGGGAAGATGACTATCATGGGGGCTTTGCGCCCAGGGGATTTCCCGATGAACTCGCTCGCCAGCTTCCCGATTAATAGCAAATGGCCCGCTCAACACCCCGAACGCCTGCAACTGTACTCGCTGCCTACGCCCAACGGGGTAAAAGTCTCGATCATGCTTGAGGAGTTGGGCCTGCCCTATGAGGCGCACAAGGTCAGCTTCGAGACCCAGGACCAGTTGTCCCCCGAGTTCATGTCCCTGAACCCCAACAACAAGATCCCCGCGATCATCGACCCCGACGGCCCCGGCGGCCAGCCATTGGCGCTGTTCGAGTCCGGCGCGATCCTGATCTACCTGGCGGAAAAAACCAGCCAGTTGCTCTCCGAGGACCCGGCCACCCGCTATGAAACCCTGCAATGGCTGATGTTCCAGATGGGCGGCATCGGGCCGATGTTTGGCCAGTTGGGCTTCTTCAACAAGTTTGCCGGCAAGGCCTACGAGGACAAACGCCCGCGCGACCGCTACGCCGCCGAGTCCCGACGCTTGCTGGCGGTGCTGGAGCAGCGCCTGCTGGGCCGCACCTGGATCATGGGCGACGACTACAGCATCGCCGACATCGCGACCTTCCCATGGATCCGCAACCTGATCGGCTTCTACGAATCAGGCGACCTGGTGGGTATCGCCGACTTCCCTAATGTACTGCGCGCGCTGGACGGCTTTGTGGCCCGCCCGGCGGTGATCCGTGGCCTGAATATTCCGAGCTGAAGCATGCCGATTTTCGATTTCAAACAACTGGATGTATTCAGCCACGTGCCCCTCAAGGGCAACCCGCTGGCTGTGGTGCTTGGCGCTGACAGCCTGACAGACCAGCAGATGGCCGATTTCGCCAATTGGACCAACCTCAGTGAAACCACGTTTTTGCTGACACCGCGTGATCCTCTCGCCGACTACCGGGTGCGAATTTTCACCACCGAGCAGGAACTACCGTTCGCCGGCCACCCGACGTTGGGCACGTGCCATGCGTGGTTGCAAGCGGGCGGTGTACCCAAGGGCGAGGACATCGTCCAGGAGTGCGAGATCGGCTTGGTGCGTGTGCGTCGCCAAGGTGATGAACTGGCGTTTATTGCTCCGCCGTTATTGCGTTGCGGTCCAGTGCAAGCGCCTGTGCTGCAGCGAGTGTGCCTGGGGTTGGGCTTGAGTCCCGAAGCCGTTGTGCGCAGTCAGTGGGTCGACAATGGTGCAGGGTGGCTGGCGTTGATGTTGGCCGATCGCGATCAAGTGCTGAGTTTGCAGCCGGACTATTCGCAGTTGCTCGGTCTGGCGGTGGGGGTGATCGCCCCCTGCGACCCGGTGCGCGACGACGTGGACACGCAGTTTGAAGTGCGCGGCTTTATCGCTGGAGACGGCGCCCCGGAAGACCCGGCCACCGGCAGCTTGAACGCCGGTATCGCCCAATGGCTGCTGGGCGAAGGCTTGGCGCCAGAGCGTTATGTGGTCAGTCAGGGCACGGCCCTCGGGCGTGCAGGGCGGATTCGCGTCGAACGCCAGGGCGATGACATCTGGGTCGGCGGTGCGGTCGCAGTGTGTATCGAGGGGCGTCTACAGCTCTAGATCAATAAACTGTTACCGCCCGTGCAATACACTATTGGGTCGTCGGCGTTTGTGTTGCCCATGCCGGTGGGCATAAGCTTTCGCCCCAAAGTCTTTAGCCATTTTTCAGGACCGCCATGACCAGCCAGTTCCCCCAAGCTCGCCCACGCCGCCTGCGCCGCTCCCCGGAGCTGCGTGGCTTGTTCCAGGAAACCGAGTTCACCCTCAACGATCTGGTGCTGCCGATTTTCGTCGAAGAAGAAATCGACGACTTCGTGCCGATCACCAGCATGCCCGGCGTGCAGCGTATCCCTGAGAAGAAACTGGCCGCCGAGATCGAGCGCTACGCCCGTGCCGGCATCAAGTCGGTGATGACCTTTGGCGTGTCCCACCACCTGGACGCCAGCGGCAGCGATACGTGGAAGGAGCGCGGCCTGGTCTCGCGTATGTCCTCGATCATCAAGGACGCCGTGCCGGAAATGATCGTGATGTCCGACACCTGTTTCTGCGAATACACCGACCACGGCCACTGCGGCGTGATGCACGGTGCCCACGTCGATAACGACGCGACCCTGGTCAACCTCGGCAAACAAGCCGTAGCCGCCGCCCGTGCTGGCGCCGATGTGATCGCACCGTCGGCAGCGATGGACGGGCAGGTCCAGGCGATCCGTCGTGCCCTGGATGACGCCGGTTTCACCCACATCCCGATCATGGCCTACTCGACCAAATTCGCCTCGGCCCTCTACGGCCCGTTCCGCGAAGCCGGCGGCAGTGCGCTCAAGGGCGACCGCAAAAGCTACCAGATGAACCCGATGAACCGCCGCGAAGCCGTGCGTGAATCGCTGCTGGATGAACAGGAAGGCGCCGATGCGCTGATGGTCAAGCCGGCGGGGGCCTACCTCGACATCATCCGCGACATCCGCGAAGCCTCGCGCTTGCCGGTGGCGGCGTATCAGGTCAGTGGCGAGTACGCGATGATCAAGTTCGGTGCCCAGGCGGGGGCGATTGATGAAGCTCGCGTGGTGCGCGAAACCCTCGGTTCGATCAAGCGGGCCGGTGCGGACTTGATCTTCACCTATTTCGCCATGGACCTGGCCCTGGCCGGGATCTAAAAATGTGGGAGCGGGCTTGCTCGCGAAAGCAGTGGTTCAGTAAAAGATCTAGTGACTGACACTCCGCTTTCGCGAGCAAGCCCGCTCCCACATTGTTTTGTGTTGCCTATCAGCGCTGCGCAAACGCCAGATTCAACCCCAACCCCGCAAAGGCCGCCGCAAAACTGCGACGCAGCCAGTTCTGCACCCGTGGCGATTCGATCACCGCGCGCCGAAAGACATTGGCCAGCAGGCCATACGCCACGAACACCGCAAATGTCATCGCCATGAACACGCCGCTCAGTACCAGCAGCTGCACGCTAGGCGAAGTGCTGCCCGGCGCGACGAACTGCGGCAAAAAGGCCAGGAAGAAAATGGTCAGCTTCGGATTCAGAATGTTCATCAAGAAGGCGCGCAGCATCAGGCTGCGCGCACTCGCGACCGTGGGCGTGTCACTGACGGCAAACGCCGAGCGATCCCGCCAGGTGGCATAGGCCACATACAGCAGGTAGGCGACGCCAGCATACTTGAGCATGTCGAACGCCAGGGCACTGGTGTGCAGCAGGGCGGACAGGCCGAGAATCGAGGCCAGCAGGTGCGGGATGATCCCGGCGGTGCAGCCCAGCGCTGCGAACACGCTGGCGCGTTTGCCGGCGGTGAGGCCGGTGGATACGGTAAAAATCACCCCGGTGCCGGGAATCAGCACCACAATCAGGCACGTGACGAGGAAGTTCAGGCTGAGCATGGCATTCAAACTCCTTGTAGGAATGGTCGATGACAGATCCTGTCACGATAGGCGCCGGTTGGCGAGCGCGTCCGTTTCGCGAACCCTGGTTACACTTGCCGGTCGATATACCCGGTCCCGCCGTTATTCAAGGAAGCGCCCATGTCCCTAAGCCGCCTGATCCTGTGCCTCATCCCGTTGCTGGTGCTGGCCGGTTGTTCCACCTCGCGCGGCCCGCAACAGCCGGCGCGTAGCGAAGCCGAGGTGAAGGCGCAGATTGTGCGCTTGTTGCCTGCACAACTCGCGGACCGCAACGGTTGGGCCCAGGACATCTACACCGCCTTCGACACCCAGAAGATCTACCCGAGCACCGAGAACATCTGCGCCGTACTGGCAGTGACCGAGCAGGAGTCCACCTATCAGGTCGACCCGCCTGTGCCGAACATGGGCAAGATCGCTGGGGATGAAATCCTGCGGCGTGCCGGAAAAGTCCATGTGCCGGCCTTTGTGGTACGCAGCGCCTTGCAGTTGCGCTCGCCCACCGGCAAGTCCTACGCCGACCGCCTGAATGCCGCACGCACAGAGAAGGACCTCAGCGGCATCTTTGACGATTTCATCAGCATGGTGCCCCTTGGCAACACCTTGTTTGGTGGCTTCAACCCGGTGCATACCGCCGGTCCCATGCAAGTCAGCATCGACTTTGCACAGAAACAGGCGCGGGGTTATCCCTACACGGTTGACGGCACGATCCGACGCGAAGTCTTCACCAGGCGCGGTGGCATGTACTTTGGCATTGCCCATCTGCTCGGCTACCCGGTGAACTACGACCAGCCGCTGTACCGCTTCGCCGACTTCAACGCGGGGTGGTACGCCAGCCGCAACGCGGCATTCCAGGCGGCGCTCAGCCGCGTCTCTGGCACCGAACTGGCGTTGGATGGGGATTTGATCCGCTACGGTTCATTGCTGCCCGGCACCACCGAGCTGGCGGTGCGTTCACTGGGCGCGAAGCTGGACATGCGTAACCCGAGCATCCGCAGCCAGTTGGAGCAGGGTGAGCAGTTGGACTTTGAAGACACCACCCTCTACAAGCGCGTTTTCGCGCTGGCAGACAAGGCTGCCGGCAAGCCGATGCCACGGGCGATCCTGCCGGGCATCGTGCTCAAGAGTCCGAAGATCACCCGCAACCTGACCACCGCGTGGTTCGCCAAGCGCGTGGATGAGCGCTATCAGCGTTGCATGCAGCGCTGATCAGCTGCGGCGCTTGATAAACCGGCGCCACAACCACACCCACAACCACACCACCGGGAACGCCAGGATCACAAACGGCAGCACATAGCTTGCGCGTTCCAGGGCGTCGGCGGTGCCGTTCACCAGGTTGTCGCCGAGGTTGCTGAACATGCGACTGAAGCGTGACGGCTGGTTCGCGCCGTCGGCGGAGCGGAAGTTCAGGGTCACACGGTTGGTGTCGAGACGGCGTTGCTGGTTGGCGCCGATCTGCGCCAGCTGCTGCAGCTCGTTTTCGATGGAGGCCTGTTCCTTGCTCAAGGCGATCAAGTCACTGACGGTGATGTCCTTGCGCTTGGCCAACTCGTCGAGACGTTGTTGCTGGGCTTGCAGGCGGTCCTGGCGGCGGCGTACATCGGCGACGGCGTCGGCCAGGTCTTCGGCGGTGGTGATGCGTTGGCCGAGCTTGCCGCCTTCGGCAGCCATGGCGACGATCGGCTCCACGCCGGTGGGCGCGATGCGCAGGATGATCTTGCCGCCGTTACCGTCCTCGGTGATGCCGAGGATATTGCAGGCACCAAAACGTGCCGTCTCGCAGGCCTCGCGCGTGGCCTGCATGCGCGGCGCGAGCAGGGCGCCGGGCAGGGCCAGGGTCAGCTCGTGTTCATAGGCTAGTTGTGCACCGGCCTGGCTTTGTTCACCGTTGATCGCCCTGGCGCTGGAGTGGTCCTTGGGCGAGCAACCGGCGAGGGTCAAGCCTGCGAACAAGATCAAGAAAAACGGTGTGGCTTTGCCGTCCGGATGGCGCATTGCGGTTCCTTGGGAGGTACGGGGAAATTTGGACGGCGATTAAAGCGGGTCTGGGGGATTAACGCAAAGCATCGTGGAGGATTTGTACCGTTGATGGTGCTGGCCGTCCCCAGGAGTCTGGCGTACACCTCAAGCCTGACTCCAAGGAAGAATCGCCATGATCGCCCACGCCGTGCCCGAAGGTTTTGTCTCGCTGCCCCGCAGCAGTCCGCTGCTCGATCTGTTGGGGCCTGCGTATTGCCGGGGCGAAGGCCTGCAACTGGAGATCGGCCTGCGCGCCGATAATCGCCACGCCAATGGCCGTGGCACCGTGCATGGCGGCGTGCTGGCGACTCTGGCGGATGTCGGTATGGGTTATGCGATGGCGTTTTCCAGCGAGCCGCCGTTACCGTTGATCACGGCAAGCATGACCTTGGATTACCTGGGCGCGGTGCAGGTGGGGGAGTGGATTGTGGTGAAGCTGGAGCATCACAAGCGTGGGCGGCAGATGGCGTTTGCCACGGTGAGCCTGCAGGTGGGGGACAAGGTTGTGGCGCGGGCGAATGCGGTGTTTGCGGTGCCCCAATCCGACAGGCAATAAAGATCAAATGTGGGAGATTCTATGGGGGCGGCGCAACACCGCTACCAACAGTGCCACCGCCTTCGCAGCCTCGCTAAAGCTCGACAGCTCCCACAGGGGACTAGCAGTGCCTGGGCGATCTCCAGCCAACACTCACTCCCCAGCAACACCAATCACCTGTGGGAGCGGGCTTGCCCGCGAAAGCGGTGGTTCAGCCAACACCTCCACCAACAGTGCCACCGCCTTCGCAGCCTCGCTAAAGCTCGACAGCTCCCACAGGGGACTAGCAGTGCCTGGGCGATCTCCAGCCAACACTCACTCCCCAGCAACACCAATCACCTGTGGGAGCGGGCTTGCCCGCGAAAGCGGTGGTTCAGCCAACACCTCCACCAACAGTGCCACCGCCTTCGCAGCCTCGCTAAAGCTCGACAGCTCCCACAGGGGACTAGCAGTGCCTGGGCGATCTCCAGCCGGACACTCACTATCCATCAACACCAATCCCCTGTGGGAGCGGGCTTGCCCGCGAAAGCGGTGGTTCAGCCAACACCTCTACCAGCCATGCCACCGCCTTCGCAGCCTCGCTAAAGCTCAACAGCTCCCACAAGGGATTGGCAGTGCCTGGGCGATCTCCAGCCGAACACTCACTCCCCATCAACACCAATCACCTGTGGGAGCGGGCTTGCCCGCGAAAGCGGTGGTTCAGCCAACACTTCTACCAGCCATGCCACCGCCTTCGCAGCCTCGCTAAAGCTCAACAGCTTCCACCCTGGGACTGTGTTTATTCAGATCGAGCGGGTAAAGAAAAGGCCCGGTTTTCGTGGAACCGGGCCTTGTCCATGTTGCTCTTGCCAATCAGCTGCGTTCGAGGGCCAAGGCCACACCTTGGCCACCACCGATGCACAGCGTCGCCAGACCTTTCTTGGCATCGCGCTTGATCATTTCATGCAGCAGGGTCACCAGCACACGGCAACCTGAAGCGCCAATCGGGTGACCGATGGCAATCGCGCCACCGTTGACGTTGACCTTGTCCGCATCCCACTCCAGCTCTTTGCCCACCGCCAGCGCTTGCGCAGCGAAGGCTTCGTTGGCTTCGATCAGGTCCAGGTCGCCCAGGCTCCAGCCGGCTTTGTCCAGGCAGCGGCGGGTGGCCGAGACCGGGCCGATACCCATGATCGCCGGATCGACGCCGGCATTGGCGTAGCTGGCGATGCGTGCCAACACCGGCAGGCCGAGGGCCTTGGCCTTGTCGGCACTCATCAGCAGTACCGCGGCAGCGCCGTCGTTGAGGCTCGAAGCGTTGCCGGCGGTGACGCTGCCGTCTTTCTTGAACGCGGGTTTGAGCTTGCCCAGGGACTCGGCGGTGGTGCCGGCGCGTGGCTGTTCATCCACGGCGAAGGCCACCGGGTCGCCCTTGCGCTGGGGGATCAGGATCGGCGTGATTTCGTCGGCAAAACGTCCGGCCTCGATGGCCGCCGCGGCTTTTTGCTGGGAGGCTGCGGCGAAGGCGTCCTGGGCTTCACGGCTGATGCCGTACTTGTCCACCAGGTTCTCGGCGGTGATGCCCATGTGGTAATCGTTGAACGCATCCCACAAGCCGTCGCTGATCATGCTGTCGACCATTTTCGCGTGGCCCATGCGCAAGCCGGTGCGCGCGGCGGGTAATACGTAGGGGGCCAGGCTCATGTTCTCCATGCCGCCGGCGATGATCACTTCGGCGTCGCCGCAGCGAATGGCTTGCGCGCCCAGGTGCAGGGCCTTGAGGCCGGAGCCGCAAACCTTGTTCAGGGTCAGGCTCGGCACCGCATGGGGCAGGCCGGCGAGGATCGACGCCTGGCGCGCCGGGTTTTGGCCTGAGCCTGCGGTCAGCACCTGGCCAAGGATCACTTCATCCACCTGGGCCGGGTCGAGGCCGGTTTGCTCCAGCAGGCGACGGATCACGGCGGCGCCCAGTTCCGGTGCCGGAATATTCGCCAGCGAACCCTGGAAGCTGCCCACGGCGGTGCGGGTGGCAGCAACAATCACGACGTCTTGCATGAGATCTGTCCTCACTGGAATTGCATTTCTGGAACGTGGTCCGGGACGATCAGTTTACCGGCGGTCTTGCTCACAATCTCTTCAACGCTGACGCCAGGTGCGCGTTCCTTGAGGACAAAAGCGCCATTTTCGATTTCCAGGTACGCCAGGTCCGTGAGTACGCGCTTGATGCAGTTCGCGCCGGTCAGCGGCAGGCTGCAGCGGCTGAGCAGCTTGGACTCACCGTCCTTGGACGCATGGGTCATGATCACGATGATGTTTTCTGCGCCGGCCACCAGGTCCATGGCGCCGCCCATGCCCTTGACCAGCTTGCCGGGGATCATCCACGAGGCGATGTTGCCCCCTACGTCCACTTCAAACGCGCCAAGCACGGTGAGGTCGACGTGGCCGCCGCGGATCATCGCGAAGGATTCGGCGGAGGAGAAAATCGACGCGCCGATGCGTGCGGTGACGGTCTGTTTGCCGGCGTTGATCATGTCGGCATCGATGGTGTCTTCGGTAGGAAACGGTCCCATGCCGAGCAGGCCGTTTTCCGATTGCAGCATCACTTCCATGCCTTCGGGGATGTAGTTGGCCACCAGGGTCGGGATGCCGATGCCGAGGTTGACGTAGAAGCCGTCCTGCATTTCGCGGGCGACGCGTTGAGCCATTTGTTCGCGGGTAAGAGCCATTTTATGAGTCCTTATTGTTCGGGCTGGAGGCGGATTATTTGCGTACGGTGCGCTGTTCGATGCGCTTCTCGAACGTGCCGCAGATGATCCGGTCGACGTAGATGCCAGGGGTGTGGATCTGCGCCGGGTCCAGCTCGCCCGGTTCGACGATTTCTTCGACTTCGACCACGGTGATCTTGCCGGCGGTGGCGGCCAGCGGGTTGAAATTCTGGGCGGTGTGGCGATAGATGACGTTGCCGAAGTGGTCGGCTTTCCAGCCCTTGACGATGGCGAAGTCGCCGGTGATGGACTCTTCCATCAGGTACGAGCGGCCGTTGAATTCGCGGGTTTCCTTGCCTTCGGCAACTGGAGTGCCCACGCCAGTGGCGGTGAAGAAGGCCGGGATGCCGGCGCCGCCTGCGCGCATTTTTTCCGCCAGGGTGCCTTGGGGAGTCAGCACTACTTCGATTTCGCCGCTGAGCAGCTGCTTTTCGAACAGGGCGTTTTCACCGACGTAGGATGCGATCACTTTGCGGATCTGTTTTTGTTCCAGCAGTACGCCCAGGCCAAAACCGTCGACGCCGCAGTTGTTGGAAACCACAGTCAGGTCGCGGGTGCCTTTGCGCTTGATTTCGGCGATGAGGTTTTCCGGAATGCCACACAGGCCAAAACCACCGGCAAGTACGGTCATGCCGTCTTCCAAGCCTGCCAGCGCTTCTTCATAGGACGCCACGCGTTTATCGAAACCTGCCATATGCACCTCTTTTATTGTTTGTGGGCCAGCCAATGAACCGAGTGTTGCGCTGCTGGATTGATTTGTTAAGTTGTTTTTTAAGGTTGATTGGTTTGAAAAACAGCATAATCAGCTTCAAGCCGTAAGCTACAAGCGGTAACACGCGGCGTTCACTTGCAGCTTTCAACTTGCAGCTTGGAGCTTCCCATGACCGTTAAACAGATGCGGGCCTTTCTCGCCGTGGCCCAGAGCCTGAGTTTTGCCGCCGCCTGCGAGCGCCTGCACCTTTCCCAATCGGCGCTGAGCCTGACCATCAAGGGCCTCGAAGAAGGGCTGGGTGGGCGCTTGTTCAGCCGCAATACCCGCAACGTCGCGCTGACCCCTGAAGGTGAATCCCTATTGCCCCTGGCTCGCCGGTTGATTGCCGACTGGGACAACGCCGAAGACGAACTGCGCCAGCGCTTTACCCTGCAGCGCGGGCGCGTGACAGTCGCCGCGATGCCTTCGTTCGCCGGCAACCTGCTGCCGCCGATCCTGAAGATATTCCGCGCGCGTTACCCTCAGGTGAATGTGACGGTGCATGACTTGATCAACGAACAGGTCCTGGAGATGGTGCGCGAACGCCAGGTGGAACTGGGTGTGGCGTTCGAGCCCGCTGAAGGCTCGTCACTGGCGTTTACCCCGCTGTATCTGGATCGCTTCATTGCGGTGGTGCCGGGCGATTCGCCGTTGGCCAAGCGCAGCGAAATTGACTGGAAAACCTTGCTGGATCAGCCGTTCATCACATTGCAGCGGCCATCAACGGTTCGGGTAATGCTGGAAGAACATCTGGGCGACTTGCAGATGAAGTTGCCGGTAGCACTGGAAAGCCATCAATTGGCGACGGTGGGCAAGATGGTGGCGAGCGGTTTGGGCGTCAGCGCCGTGCCTGCATTGTGTGCGCGGCAAATGGAGGAGGCGGGCGCCCATTGCATCACCTTGAACGATCCGGTGATTGAACGGCCGATTGGTGTGCTGACCAAGCCGGGGCATGAACTGTCGGCGGCGGCGCAAGTGCTGTTTGATATTTTTCGCGATGAAGCGGCGAAGGGGCGGTTTCCGACTTTCTGAATACACCGCAAACAAGTGTGGGAGCTGGCTTGCCTGCGACAGCTATTTAACATTCAACAACAGTGTTGAAGTTTAAACCGTTATCGCAGGCAAACCAGCTCCCACAGTAGTGCGCGAGTTACTTTCTAGTAGTAGCGATCAATCACTTTAACTTGCGAGCTGTCCTTGACGGCTGCCCAAGCATTATTAAGTGTGTCGAATACTTGCTCGATAAAGTTGCGATCAGCCGCAGCCTTCTTGCCGACATAACCCTGGCCGCGGCGGTACACCTTCAAGCGCGCTGCCAACTCACGGTTATTACGGTCAAACTCGGCTTCTTGGGTATTGGGCGCCAGGCAGTCAAGTTGCACTTCGCCCGACTTGCCAATCCACAGGACATGGTCGTCGAGAGTGTCTTTCTGCGCTGCGAACATCTCAGCCAATTCATCGATAGTTGGTTGGTTGTTCAGATTCATGTGTAAGCCCCTTGACCAGTTGGCGATCTATCAATTGATACGTCGTTAGTTGTCTCCGGTTCCGAAAACCGGGCGTCAGCGTCTGTCTGCCGAATACGGGCAGGGTCTTGAACCTGATGCATGTAGTTTTGCTGATGAACTGCTACGCAATGGTTTCATAACGAAGACAAGCAGCGTTTGAGCTCCTTGTACCGATCCTTGCGGGCCGGTCAGCTTCATCAATCTGCCTTGTGGGCAGTGCACATCCGGAAAAAACAGCTCGGCGGTCAGACGAGCTCTTTCAAAACACCTGTTGCCAACGCTCCCGATCCGGGAGACGTCTCGATAATGCAAGGACAAAAAGGTTACGTCAACGGTTATGTAGTGATTATTTTTGATCACTACATAAATCGTCGTGGACACGGGGAGATGCGTGGAAATGTGACTTGGGCGTCATTTTTTGGTGTGGGTGGTCTTGGATCCAGGATGGTCCACTCGACACAAACCCCCTGTGGGAGATTCTAGGGTTGCGGCGCAACACCTCTACCAACAGTGTCGCCGCCTTCGCAGCCTCGCTAAAGCTCGACAGCTCCAGCCGAGCACTCACTATCCATCAACACCAATCACCTGTGGGAGCGGGCTTGCCCGCGAAACCGATCAGCCAGTTGATACATCTGTAACTGAAATACCGCTATCCCAGGCAAGCCAGCTCCATAGTTGAAACGAGTGGTAGTGTTGCTATCTCAAGCGCTCAACAAGCAACGGCAACAACCGCTCGCACGATGCCTCGATCTTTACCTGCAACAACTCATCCCCACGCGTCTTGCCCAGGTTGATCGCTATCACCGGCTTGCCTTGCTCCACCATCGCCTTGCACAGACGAAACGCCGAGTACGCCATCAGCGATGAGCCCACCACCAGCAACCCCTCGGCATCCGCCACGGCCGCCATTGCCTTGGCGGCCGTGGTTTGGGCGACGTTCTCGCCGAAGAACACCACATCCGGTTTCAAGCGTTGACCGGTGCAATGGGGGCAGCGGGGTACCTGGAAGCGCTCCTCGAACGCCGGATCAAGCAGCGTGTCACCATCGGGGGCTTGCACAGCGTCGACGCCGGCCAGGTAGGGGTTCTCGGTCTCCATCAATTGCTGGATCACGTCGCGCTCGCTGCGCTGTTGGCAGTCCAGGCATAACACGCGGTGCAGGCTGCCGTGCAGTTCGATCACGTCATGACTACCGGCCTGGTCATGCAGGGTGTCGACGTTTTGTGTGACCAACCCGCTGATGCGCTGGCGTTGTTGCAGAGTTGCCAGCGCCCGATGGGCCGCGTTCGGCTGGGCGATTCGCACCTTCGGCCAACCCAGCATCGCCCGTGCCCAATAACGGCGGCGGGCTTGCGTGGTGGCGAGGAACTCCTGGTACATCATCGGCGCCCTGCCTCGGCGCACACCCTCGCTGTCGCGATAATCGGGAATTCCCGAAGACGTGCTGATCCCTGCACCGGTCAGTACCAGAAAGCGCCGTTGCGCCATGGCCCGGTGCAGGGTCTCGAGGTGGTCTTCCTGATGTGCAAGGCTATCGAGCATGGGGTCGCCTATTCGCCGCGGATGTATTGCTCCAGCTGCTTGATCAGATCAGCCTGGTCGGCAATGGCTTCTTTCACCAGGTCGCCGATGGACAGCAGCCCAAGCAGTTTGCCGTCTTCGACCACGGGCAGGTGGCGCAGGTGACTGTCGGTCATGATATTCATGCACTCATCGACCTTTTTATGGGTGTCGACGGTGATCACCGGCGAGCTCATCACCTCGTGGACCTTCGTGGTGACCGACGACAGGCCCTTGAGCATGATTTTGCGCGCGTAGTCCCGTTCGCTGATGATGCCTACCACTACGCCATCCTTGACGACCGGCAAGGCCCCGACGTTTTTCTCCGACATGCGGACCAGCGCTTCAAACACGGTGTGGTCGTGTTTGATGACATGGACTTCCTGGTTTTTCTGGTCCTTGGCTTTGAGCACTTGTGCAACGGTTTTCATGGCGGCCACTCCGGTGTTGTTGTTTGGAAGTCAGCGGGTCCCCTACAGAATCCTAGACGGCTCACGCTGGAGCAAGGTCCAAAGCGGCGTTAAACCCGTCGAAAAACGTCATTCACCGGTTTTTTTCCCGTTTTACCCGGCATTTGTCGGTTTTTTGCCGCGCTTGGGGCCCGCCGCGGTCTTGCGTGGAGCGCTCTTTCGCTTCTTTTTCCAGGGGGCAGCCCCTCGGCCTGCCGGGCTCGCCGGGCCGCTGATGGTCATGCGCAGGCCGTTGCAACGTGCCACCTGCTTGCTCATCCAGGCCGCTTGTTTGGCGACGAATTCTTCCAGGCTCATCTCGCCGCTTTGCACCATGTCCAGGGCCTGCTCCCAGATCGCGGTGGTGCCGGGGTCGGCGATGGCGCGGGGCACGGCGTCGATCAGGCTGAATGCCGCCGGGGTGGCCGAGAGGGCCTTGCCGTTTTTCACCAGGTAACCACGGTCCAGCAAGCCCTGGATAATCCCGGCACGGGTCGCTTCGGTGCCGATGCCGGTGGTGTCCTTGAGCTTTTGCTTGAGGAGCGGGTCTTGCACCAGCTTGGCGACGTTTTTCATCGCCTTGATCAGGTCGCCTTCGGTAAAGGGTTTGGGGGGCTGGGTCCACAGGTCCTTGAGGTTGACCTTGTCCACCGCGTAATCCTGGCCCTGAACCAATGGCGGCAAGGCTTGGGGCGTCGCAACGTCACGTCCCTTTGCCGGCGCCAGGGCTTCCGGCAGGGCGCGCTTCCAGCCCGGTTCGATCACAACCTTGCCCACCGCCCGCAACGCTTGCCCTGCACAGTCGAAGTCGGCCTGGGTGCGATCGTATTCATGGATGGGCAGGAACTGCGCCAGGTAACGTGCGCGAATCAAGGTGTACACCGCGCGGTGCTTGCCGGTGAGTTGCCCGACATCCTTGCCCGCGCCGGTGGGAATGATGCCGTGGTGGGCGCTGACCTTGGCGTCGTTCCACGCTCGGGAGCGGCGTTGCGGGTCGAGATGGGGCATCAGTTCATTCACTGCCGCATCTGCACGGCCCAGCGCCGCGAGAATTTTCGGTGCATCGCCGTGCTGGCTCAGCGGCAGGTAGCCGCAGTCGCTACGGGGGTAGGTGATGACCTTGTGGGTTTCGTACAGCGACTGGGCGATGTCCAGGGTTTCCTGGGCGCCGAGGCCGAGTTTTTTCGAACAGATTTCCTGCAGGGTACCCAGATCGAAGGGCAGGGGCGCCACGTCGCGCATGCGCTCGGTGCGCAACTTGACCAGTCGTGCGCTGGCGGCGTTGCGCATGCCAGCGGCGGCCTCCTGCGCCAATGGCAGGTTGAGGCAGCGGCCCTGGTCATCACAGGCATCTTCGGCGGCGCGCCATTGGGCGGTGAAGGTCATGTGCGCGTGTCGCAGGTCGACATCGATGGCCCAGTACGCCACCGGCACGAAGTCGGCGATGCTGCGGTCGCGGTCCACCACCAGGCGCAAGGTCGGAGTCTGCACGCGGCCCACGGGCAATACGCCTTGATAGCCGGACTGACGCCCGAGCAGGGTAAACAAGCGACTCATGTTCATGCCGATCAGCCAGTCGGCGCGGGAACGGCCAAGGGCCGAGTGATAGAGGCTGAAGGTCTCGGCACCGGGCTTGAGTGCGGCGAGGGCCTTGCGGATGGATGCGTCATCCAACGCCGACAGCCACAGGCGCTGGATCGGCCCGCGATAGCGGCAGTGCTCCACCAGTTCGCGGGCGATCATCTCGCCTTCACGGTCGGCGTCGGTGGCGATCACCAGTTCCTGGGCTTCCCCCAGCAGGCGCTTGACCGCCTTGAACTGGCTGGCGGTCTTGGGCTTGACCCGCATCTTCCATTTTTCCGGAACGATCGGCAGATCGGCCAGCACCCAGCGCTTGTACTTTTCGTCGTAGGCATCGGGTGGGGCGGTTTCCAGCAGGTGGCCGATGCACCAGGTGACCGTGACCCCATTGCCCAGCCAGCAACCGTCGCCGCGACGACTGGCGCCGAGCACGGCCGCGATGTCCTTGGCCTGGGAGGGTTTTTCACAGAGGTACAGCCGCATGGTCATCACATCAGATCGGGTTGATGCTGTGCAGGATGCTCAGTCAGCGGGCATTGATCAACCATTATCTGTATGGATGTACAGCAATTTGTGTGGTCGCCGCAAAACAATTGTGAGAGCGGGCTTGCTCGCGAAGGCGGCGTGTCAGCCAATACATGGTTGACTGATCCACTGCTTTCGCGGGCAAGCCCGCTCCCACACAAGCCCGCTCCCACGGGGAATCTCCCGTGTTCAGGGGGCCCTCAGTTATTGTCGATGTCCACGTGCCGGGTTTCCTTGAGGCAGATCATCCCCACCACCAGGCTCACCCCGGTCACCACCACCGGATACCACAGGCCGTAGAAAATATCCCCGGTGTACACCACCAACGCAAACGACACGGTCGGCAGGAACCCGCCAAACCAACCGTTGCCGATGTGGTAGGGCAGGGACATCGAGGTGTAGCGGATGCGCGTCGGGAACAGTTCCACCATCAACGCCGCCAGCGGGCCGTAGCACATGGCCGCGATCAGGATCAGCGCGACGATCAGCACCACCACCATGGTTTTGTTGACCTGGGCCACGTCCGCCGAACTCGGGTAGCCCGCCAGGGTCACCGCGCCACGCAGGGCCGCTTCGTCAAAACCGTCGATGCGCACTTCGCCGATGCTGACCTGCACCGGGCTGCCGGCTGGGGCGGCGGCGCTGCTGTAGGGCAGGCCCTGCTTGACGAGGAAGGTCTTGACCTTGTCGCATGGGCTGTCGAATTTGGCCTTGCCCACCGGGTCGAACTGGAAGGTGCAGGTGGCCGGGTCGGCCAGCACGGTGATTGGTGCCTGTTGGCTGGCCTGGTCCATGGCCGGGTTGGTGTAGTGCGCCAGGCTCTTGAAGATCGGGAAGTACAGCGCGGTCGCCAGCAGCAGGCCGAGCATCAGCACGGGCTTGCGCCCGACCTTGTCCGACAGCCAGCCGAAGAAGATAAAGAACGGTGCGCCAATCACCACGCTGATGATCAACAACATGTTGGCCAGGGCCGGGTCCATTTTCAGGAACTGGGTGAGGAAGAACAGCACATAGAACTGCGCCGCGTAGAAGGTCACTGCCTGGCCGCCGTTGATACTGAACAGCGCGATCAGCACCACCTTGAGGTTTTCCCACTTGCCGAACGACTCACGGATCGGCGATTTGCTCGCCTTGCCTTCCTCTTTCATTTTCAGAAACGCTGGCGACTCGTGCAGGCTCATGCGAATCCAGGTGGAAATGCCCAGCAGTACGATGGAAAACAGGAACGGAATACGCCAGCCCCACACTTCGAACTGGTCGCCGGTGAAGTAACGGCAGGCCAGTACCACCAGCAGCGACAGCAACAGGCCGACGGTCGCGGTGGATTGAATCCAGCTGGTATGAAAGCCGCGCTTGCCCGCTGGGGCATGCTCGGCCACATAGGTCGCCGCGCCGCCGTATTCGCCGCCCAGTGCCAGGCCTTGCAGCATGCGCAGCACGATCAGGATGATCGGCGCCGCAATGCCGATGCTCGCATAGGTCGGCAACAACCCCACGCAGAACGTCGCCACGCCCATCAAGATGATGGTCACCAGGAACGTGTATTTGCGCCCGATCATGTCGCCCAGGCGCCCGAACACCAGTGCGCCGAACGGCCGCACCACAAAGCCGGCCGCAAAGGCCATCAAGGCAAAGATGAAGGCCGTGGTGTCGTTGACCCCGGCAAAGAACTGC
The DNA here is from genome assembly GCF_057835125.1 of Pseudomonas sp. GL_117. NCBI lineage: Bacteria > Pseudomonadati > Pseudomonadota > Gammaproteobacteria > Pseudomonadales > Pseudomonadaceae > Pseudomonas > Pseudomonas sp. GL_117. Next base: position 2,260,538 of record NZ_CM174418.1, read on the forward strand.
TTGCTGATCACCGCCGCAAGGGCGCCGTAAAGGAAAAAGTCATACCACTCGAACACCGTCCCCAGGGACGAGGCGAAGATGACCTTCTTGGATTCGTTACCGGTGCTCGCGTCTGCCGCCGAGCCCAGGGTTTGAACATGTTCTGACATCGGGTAGCCCTCACAGTGATTATTTATTGTTGTTCCACTGTCGGCGCCAGGTGTGGCGCCGCTATTCAGATTGCATGGACCAGTTCTCTCTCCGGGGCAAGGCTCCTTGTATTCGGCGAAAGGATCAGCTGTGCGGCTTTTTCCGCGATCATCAGCGTGGGTGAACAGGTATTGCCGGACGTGATGCGCGGCATGATCGAGGCATCGGCGATGCGCAGGCCGGGTACGCCATGCACGCGCAGTTGGGCGTCGACCACGGCATCCGGATCGTTGCCCATGCGGCAGGTGCCCACCGGATGGAAGATGGTGGTGCCGATCCGCGCGGCGGCTTCGTGCAGTTCGTCCTCGGTTTGCAGCGCGTCGCCGGGCAGGTATTCCACCGGCTTGAACGGGCGCAGGGCCGGCGCGGCGACGATGCGGCGGGTCAGGCGGATCGCATCGGCAGCCACCCGCAGGTCTTGCGGATGGCTGAGGTAATTGGGCCGGATCAGCGGCGCATCTGCCGGGTTGGCCGAGCGGATGTCCACACGGCCACGGCTTTGCGGACGCAGGTCGCAGACCGAGGCGGTAAACGCCGGGAACCCGTGCAACGGTTCGCCAAAGCGCTCCAGGGACAGCGGTTGCACATGGTATTCAAGGTTGGCCGAGGTCTGCTCCGGGCTCGAGCGGGCAAACGCGCCGAGTTGGCTGGGGGCCATCGACAGTGGGCCGCTGCGGTCATACAGGTAGCGCAGGCCCATGCCCAGCTTGCCCCACACGGAACCGGCGATCTGGTTGAGGGTGCGGGCGTTTTCCAGTTTGTAGATCAGGCGCAGTTGCAGGTGATCCTGCAGGTTGCCGCCGACGCCGGGCAATTCATGCAGCAGGTTGATGCCCAGCGGCTTGAGCACGTTGGAAGGGCCAATCCCCGAACGCTGCAAAATGCCTGGCGAACCGACTGAGCCGGCGCACAACACGATTTCCTTGCGCGCCTTCCAGTTCAACGACTGGCCCAGCTGGCGGCCGACCACTTGCGAGGCGCGGCCGTTTTCCAGGAGCACGCGATCGACTTCCACGCCGGTCAGCACTGTGAGATTGGGCCGCTGGCGGATCGGCTTGAGAAACGCCTTGGCCGCATTCCAGCGCACACCGGCCTTCTGGTTGACCTGGAAGTAGCCGCAACCTTCGTTGTCACCCGTGTTGAAATCGTTGGTGTTGGCGATGCCGCTTTGCGCCGCTGCATCGCGGAACGCATCGAGGATCGGCCAGTGCAAGCGCTGTTGTTCGACACGCCATTCACCGCCATCGCTGTGAAATGGCGAGCTGCCGGCAAAATGGTTTTCGCTTTTCTTGAACAGCGGCAACACCTCGTCCCACGCCCAGCCCGGGTTGCCTGCCGCCGCCCAACCGTCGTAATCCTGGGCCTGGCCACGCATGTAGATCATGCCGTTGATCGACGAGCAGCCACCCAACACCTTGCCCCGTGGATAACTCAATGCACGGCCTTGCAGGCCTTCCTGGGCTTCGGTCTTGAAACACCAGTCGGTACGCGGGTTGCCGATGCAGAACAGGTAGCCGACGGGGATGTGGATCCAGGGATAGTTGTCGCGGCCACCGGCTTCGAGCAACAGCACGCGGTGGGCGGGGTTGGCGGACAGACGATTGGCCAGCAGGCAGCCAGCGGGGCCGGCGCCGACGACGATGTAGTCGAATTCAGCAGTTGCAGTGGGCATCTGAAGGGCTCGCTTGTTTTTCTTATTGCCCCCATCCTAGTTGTTAGTTTTCGTCTTAAAAATGTTAGTTTTTACCCAGCTGCTGTGCGTTTTTAAACAGCACCGCCCAGGCTGATGCAATGGAGGTGTCATGTTCGACTGGAATGACCTGCGCTATTTTCTCGAGTTGCAACGCAGCGGCCGCCTGATCACCGCCGCACAGCGCCTGAAAACCACCCACGCCACCGTCGCCCGGCATATCGAGGCCATCGAGAAGAGCCTCGGCACCGCGTTGTTCGTGCAACACGCCCAGGGCTACGAGCTGACGCCAGCCGGCGAAGCGCTGCTCAAGCACGCCGAAGCCATGGAGAACGTCGCGCTGCTGGCCGAAGACGAACTCACCCATAGCGCTGCGCCGTTGGGCAAGATCCGCTTGGGCGTCGCCGAAGGCCTGGGGGTGATGTTCCTCGCCAGTCGCATGGGAGGGTTGTTTGATCGCTACCCTGGATTGGAAGTGGAGCTGGTGGCCGTGCCGCGCTTTGTCAGCATCCTCAACCGTGAAGCGGAGATCAGCATCCACCTGGAACGCCCCAGTGTCGATCAGCTGGTCACGCGCAAACTCACCGACTATCGCCTGGCCCTCTACGCCAGTCGCGCGTACCTGGACCGCAGTCCGCCGATTGAAAAGCGTGAAGATCTCGCGGCGCACGCGTGGATCGACTATGTGGACGACTTGCTGTTCAGTCAGGAGCTGAAATTCCTCAGCAGCTTCTGCCGCAACCCCAAGGTGGTGTTTCACAGCACCAGTGTGATCGCCCAGCACCAGGCGGCGCGTTCGGGGCTGGGGATTGCCGTGTTGCCGTGTTTCATGGCGGCTGGCGACCCGGACCTGGTGCCGTTGTTGCCGGCAGAGAACATCCAGCGCAGCTACTGGATCAGTTCGCGCCGGGAGCTGCACAAGTCGGTGCGTCTGCGGGTGTTGTGGGATTACGTGGTGGGGTTGTGTGCGCGGGAGCAAGGGTTGCTGCTCGGCGAAACCAACTGACTGAAACCGGATTAAACCTGTGGGGGCGGGTTTGCTTGCGAATGCGGTGAATCAGTCACACATCTACTGACTGACACTCGGCTTTCGCGGGCAAGCCCGCTCCCACAGGTGATCGGTGTTGCTGGGCTGTCAGCGCTCGGCTGGAGATCGCCCAGGCACTGCCAATCCCCTGTGTCGAGCTTTAGCGAGGCTGCGAAGGCGGCACTGTTGGCGGATATGCTGCCCCTCAACCATAGAATCTCCCACAGTTTGATTTTGGTGTGTCAGGACGGTTTAGAGTTTCACCACCTGATGCACCTGCTCCGCACAGGCCCGTGCATCGTCGACCATCTTCCCAAACGCCGCGCTGACAATTTCATCGTGGGTCAGCCAGCGCATTTTCTGGCTCAGGCGATAGTGATAGCGCAAGACGCCATCCTCGCGCTTGCCTTCCAGGTCCAGGTCGTACCACGGCGAGCGTACCTGGCAGCCGGGAATGGTCTTTTCCATCTGCCCGCCGCTCAGGGTAATGGTGTAGTCATTCGTTTGCGGATTGCCCTGGTCCAGGTCGGCTTGCTGCCCCTGGCGGCGGTAGTCGATGAAGGTATCCCAGCGGCCTTTGAGCGACTCATCGGAGTAGACGTAGTCGTTCCCCAGTTTTTCCAGGGCACGCTGGTCGCTCATGTTGGCCGTGATGCTATACCCGTCGTGTACGACAAAACCTGTGGCTGCGCGGGAGACGCGGCAGTCGCTGATCTCGTGGCCGAAGTTGGCGCAGATGTTCTGGTCGGTGGCGGTGGCGCCTTGCTGGCGGTCGGCGACACTCAGTTGCATCAGCGGCAGGCGACTGAAGGCGAGGGTTGCTTGAATCGTGGCATTGCCCTGCTGGTCGTAGTGCACCTGTTTATTCAGGCGCAGGGTGGTTTCGGCACGTTCCAACGGGATATGTTCCTCGCGCACCTGGCCCTGGGCGTCGTTGACCAGCACCCAGCGGTCCTGGAGGTCAGGCATGGTCTGGCCTGGGGCAAACACCGGGTTGGTCGGGTCCAGCCACCAGACCTGGCCGTCCACCTGGGCGCGCACGATGGCGTGGTTTGGCGCGTGGGTGCCGGGGATCAGCAACGACTCGGCCAGATCACCGCGGCTGACCCAGGCGGTTTCGGCGTGAATGCCGCTGGCCTTGAGCAGGGCGGTCAACAGGATCGCCAGGTCTTTACAGTCGCCATACCCATGCTGCTCGATTTCTGCCAGGTTGAACGGCACATAACCGCGTTCCGTGGCGCGCCAGTCGCCGAGGTAACGATAGTGATCGTTGATGTGCTGCATCAACCGGGCAACCTGCTCGGCCGGCGCCAGGTTGCGCACGGCGACGACGGCAGCGGCGCTTTGCGGCGGCAGGTTGGCTCCGAGGATCTGGTTGTAGCGCTGGCCCAGATCGCCGAAATACGCCTGACGTTCCAGGGCGCTGCCCACCTCGATGCGCGGGATGTGCAGCAGCGCAGCGTTGGAGGATTCGTTGATGTAGTTCAGAAAAGTCGGGGCTTTTTGCACCACGTCCAGGGTCTTGCCGTTGGCTGATGGCGTCACCTGGAAACCGTCGAACCCTTCACTGCGCCACTGGATCGGCCGCTCGGCAGTAAAGCGTGCCTTGAAGTGGTCGCGCCGGGCTGCGCTGGGGCCGAACTTGAGGGCGTAATGAAACTGCGTCATCAGCGGCTTGGCGGGGTGATGCTCGCGCACGGTGTAGCGAATCCGAGTGCCAACGCGCAGGTTGGGGAAGGCCAGGGAGGTCTGCTTGTCGCGACTGAAACCCTGGTCCGGGTTGGGCGCGGTACGCGTATCGATCTGCGTGTCCGCCAGGGCGACCGGCTTGGCACCGGGCTGGGTGGATTGCGCGCCGAGTACTTCGAAGGTATCGCCTTCGGAGTAATCGAAGTCGATCCGCGAGAGCATCTCGCGGCCGCTGGGCTTGAGAATGGTGTACTGGTAAGTGGTGGTGCAGTCGGTGCTGGCGTCACGATTGAAGTGGCAATGCAGCTCGGTGTCGCTGGCCAGCGGGGCTTCGGCCAAGGGTTGCAATGCGGCAAAAACGGCTGGGGTAACAAGCCCCAGACTGATGGCAATCAAAGGGCGGTGAAACAAAAAACGGTACATGGGCGCCTCGGGTGACACATTGAAACAGCTACCTGGCAGGTAGCGAGAAGGCGCCGGATGATAATGGATCGCAACGGGGAAGGCCAGGATCGTTCGACAATCAATGTTGTTGAAAGGCCCGTTCTAGAGCCTTCTTTTGAGCATTCCTACGTCTGGTATTTCGAAATCGACTAGGGAATCGCAATCCCCAGTGCATTCAGCGTCGGCGTGTCCATTCGGCCATGATTCTGCAAGTTCGAGTCCGCCTGGAAAGCCATCAAAGCTCCGCGGGTACTATTGCCTAAAACACCATCGATGCTGCCGCTGTAATACCGCTTGACCATCAATGCCGTCTGCACGCGCATGACCAACTGGTTTCGATCAGGTGTAGCAGATGTTCTGGCTGGCGCTGCTGAAGGTGCTGTAGACGCAGCACGGCCGCTTGATCCGCTGAAACGATTGGTTGTCGTAGAGGGGGCGCTGTAGGCGGAAGCCGGTGGCGTGTAGCTGCGTGGGGCGCTGTAACCACCCGAGCCACTGTAGTGCGAGCTGTGGGAACTATGTGACCTGTGGGAGCTGTGGGAGCGATGTGCCGCGTAGATATTGACGGCGTCGGGGGCGTTGAGTGTGTTGTTGAAGACAGGGGATTTATCTGTCGTCGTCCATTCAGGCTGGGTCAATGCGACTTGATTGGCATAAGCCAAGGGGCTCAATGCGACGGGAACCAGCGCGACGCCTTGGCTGATCAGCATTTTCCAACGGTCCATCAGTGTCATGAAGCGCTCCTTGCGTAGTTGATGCCTTCGTTCAGATTGAGCGGGCGAATGCCTCGGCTCTGCCAGCGAAGGGAGTGAGATTTGAAGAAACCGGCACAGTAGTGTTTGGCTGTGCAGGATTGGCAGGTGTCGATAAACAGATTCTTCCAATCGGAAATGCTTTGCCGGTAGAACCGTTTCAGCGATGGATCAAGTACACACAACGGCAAGTTATAGACCGACACACTCAGCCCCCGGATATCGAGGAAATGGCAGGCGCTGGCGAGTGTGTCTTGATAGTCCAACGGGTCGATCCATAAGACGTCGTAATTCTTCTTTGCAAGCCCCGTATTCTCGATTCCCATCATTGCGATGTGCTGCACGAACGGCAGGTTGCGGAAAATGAAATGCGCCAGCTCAGGTAGCCGTGATGTCGTCAAATGACTGAGTACAATCCTGATTTCGATGTTTTGACCGGCACGAGCAAGGTTGTACAGCCCCTTCATGGTCTCGCTGAACGCCCCGGGCGCTTGCACGACATGATCGTGGTCTGCCGCATTGTCGGCATACAGCGGGATACCCCACGTGAGGCGTGGGTGTTGGATTTCGTTGAGACAGGCCAGCCAGCCTGCCTGCGCCAACAGGCGTCCGTTACTTAAAATGTGCAGCGATTTCTCCGGCAAGACCTCACTGGCTTTTTTGATCAGTGCCAGGAGGCCGTCGGCGTACAACGTCGGTTCGCCGCCGCTGATACCTATTTGTTCATCGCCTTTATCCATCAGATCAATCAGCCGCAGGTTTTCTTCGACATGCCAGTAGTCGTCGATGTCCTTGGGGGGTTGCGAGCACATCAGGCACAGGCTGTTGCATCTGTCGGTGATGAACAGCAGGTTGCTGTTGGCGTTGCGTCTATAAAGCACCCTGACGACATTCGAAGCCGGTGACAGCGCAATCACATCCCCTGGTTGAACCACTCGGTTGTCTTTGGGGGCCGTGAGGATGATTCCTGGGTAATCGGTCGCAAGCGCGCCGTCGACGAGCAAGATGCCAGCGACTGGCAGTGTCAGCAGTGTGGGTTGCTCAAGCACTTCTTCGAGTGTCAGCCATAGCAGCAGGTCGTTGAAGCTGGCTTCGCCGGCGCAGCCGTTTGTGCCTTTTTCGATCAACTCGTTAACGCTGATGACTTTGAGCAGGCGTGCCCTGTCGAGGTGTTGAATCTCAAATTGCGTATCCAGTCTGAGCATCTCAGCCTCCGTATCCTGGCTGCGCTAGATCATTGAATGAGCGGCGTGCCAGCCACGACATCAGTACTCGTTGGGTCGAGTGATCCCCATTGCGTAATAACCCGAACAGGTGGGTAAGCAGTGCCGTATTTTTTTGACAGAACGTACTGAAGGATCGATGCCCTATCGGGTCCCCCTGGCGGGCGAAGTGTTCGATAGGGTCTGCGCCGCAATAAGGCACCAATGCGCAATCGGAACAGCCCGGCAATGCCTCCGCTATTCCGGCGTCCAAGAGTTGCCTCACAACCGGCGAGTGCAACAGTTCACTCAACGGCTGGCGGACAGTACCCAGCTTCAATCCGCTTTCGCCCATCTCTAGCAGCATACGTGCCTCATCAGAGGGGTATACGTCACCGTCGTAGTTGTAGACCAATGCTCCCACCGCGGCGCCCAATGGTGAGCGCAAATCGACATAGCCACTTGAGAACGGCGTGAGCATGTTGCCGAGCAATAACGAGGCATAGCCCTCGCTCAAGTAGGTTCCTTCGCTGTTGAGTTGAATCAGGTAACTCAGCGCCTCGGTATAAAAACTCAAGTATTGGTCAATCGAATAGTCCAAGCGCTCGCTGGACTTCTTGGCAAAGCCGTAGGGGCTCAGCGGCCTGAGGGAGATGCTCTTGAACCCTTGCTTGACGTATTCGTCGATGATTGCCTTCGGGTGCTCCAGACTTCTTGAGGTCAGTGTGGTGAGTGCTGACACGGCGTCATGGCCTAGGACATCGCGTATGCGATGGATACCCTCAAGTGTGCGCTCATAGGCATTTTTTTCCGGGGTGGGGCGGTTGGCGTTGTGCAAAAAAGCCGGGCCGTCCAGGGACGTTGAAAATTGCACGGCGTACTGTTTGGCAAACGCCAGGATCGGGTCTGTGAGGTGATGCAACGTGCTGCTGATAATGAACTGAATACTGCGGTGTTCGGTTTCATTGCGAGCACTCACGGCCTCGATGATCTGTTTGACCCGGTCAAATGCCAGAAGGGGCTCGCCGCCCTGAAACTCTACGGTGAGCACCGGCGAGGGAGACTCGAATAATCGGTCGACTGCGTGCATGGCATCTTCGGCAGACATGTCATGTGCATGGTCGCCTAGCGGGGCGCGGGATACTTGGCAGTACTGGCAGGTGTGATTGCATCGCAAAGTGACCACAAACAAATGCAGTGCCGGGCCTCCGAAGAGGAAGTTCTTGCGGCTGCGAATCTGCGCGGCCATTTCTGGAAAGGGCGTGTGTATTTCCGGCTCGTAAATGAAATGACGTGCGAGTAGGTCTTTATACAAGGCTGACTGACGATCGAGACGTTTATGTACGATCCCAGGCAGGTCACTGTCTTTCACAAACAGGTGCTCTCCCGTGTCTGCCGTGATCAGTACTTGTGAGTCGCCGACTTCAGGCATTCGCATAAAACGAAACGGGAGCAATCGGTAATCGGTTTGCTTGGCAATCAGGGCGACAGACATATCAGTAGCCGCACTCTTTCAAGGCGACACTGGCGAGAAGCTCCCTTAAACCGCGGGTTTCCAGTGCAATCTGGTCGCGGAGTGCGAAATCATTCAGATGGCGAAGGATCATGGCTCTGGCCGTTTCAGCAGCGTAGCCCAGCAGATTGGATGAATCATTCGGCGTGACTTCAAGCACCCATTGCGTATGCTCATGGCGCACCAAAAAGGAGAAATCCTTGGCGAGGCTATAGACCACGCGCTGCACGATCCTAAGCGGGTAGACCTGCTCATCCAAATTGAGTGCCAGCGACCAGGCCATTACAGAACTCCCTTCCAATAACCTTATATATGGTTGGGATAATGCCTCAGATTAAAGGCTAAATGCCATTACTGATGATACAAACTTGAACGTTTTCTGCGCCTTGTCTGGACGTTCGTCGCTGGTGCTGTCTGGAACGCCTGTTTCAGAGGCATTTCTCTAAGCAACTTGTTCAGGCACGTAATTCAAATTCGGCACTGCCGAGCCTTTCCCCATTCACCAACACGTGCACGACATGCCGTCCGGGATAGTGCTTGCGAGTGGTCAGCTCACGGATATGTTGCTCGCGCCGAATGTTGTGCTGTTCACCCGCGCCCAAGGTGAACGCCTTGAGCTTGAACACTTTTTTTGCGCTGTGCCCCGCGCTTTTCACGTAGTCGATGGCGTAGTCCACCACCAGCTTCTGCGCGGTGTCGGCGGTGGATTCCAGGCTGAACGACAGGTTGATCCGCTCACCCAGGTTGATCACCGCGGGGGTCACGCTCAGTTGGTGCAGTTTTACCTCGGCTTTCGCCCCGGCGCCCATGAGCGTCAGCGCACGGGTGTTGCCTTGTTTGATCAGGCTGCGCAGGGCGTGGCGGGCGATCCAGGCGGTGTGGGGGTTGTCCAGCGACCAGCCTTCGATCAGCGTGAGTACCCAGTCGGGGTGGTCTTTGGTGATGTCGTTGAGGTGGTTGGCCACCGATTTGCGCACGTACAGGCTGGGGTCGGCCTTGAGGTTGTCGAGGATCGACGCACAGCATTCAGGGTTGGCCTGGACTTCGGCCAGGCGGAACGACCAGGGCAGGCGCGGGCGCGAGCCTTCGCTGGCGAGGCGGCGTACGTGCTCGTTGGTGTCCTGCGACCAGGTTTGCATCACTGCGAGGGTGCGCGGGAAGTCGCGCAGCAGGAAGTGGCGGATGCCGAATTCGGAGGAGCCAAAGGTAGTGAAATACTTGAGTGCGGCCATGGAGCGCTTGAAGTCATCCTGCCCGTAGCTTGCCACGAAGTGCGGCAGGAACAGGCTGACGAAACTGCTGTTCAGGCGCGGTGCCAGGGCGTAGAGCAGTTCAAGGGTTTGCGGGTACGCCAGTGGGATTACCGCATGCAGGCTTTCGCTGACCCGCGCCATGCGTTGCAACACCGACAACTCGGCCAGCCCGGCCGTGGCGTGCGTGAGGAAACCCTTGGCGTCGAATGCCGGGTACACCGCCGTCATTTCGCTGGCGATGTGTTGCAGGCGCTCGACGTTGAAGATTTCCTTGAGGGCTGGGGCGCTTTGCTCGGTCATCGGTGATTCCATCAGAGGGGTTAGAGAAACCAGCGATATTCCCGCGCATGGATCTCTTGCTGAAAAGCCAAGTGGTCCTGGCGTTTGTTCTCGCAGTACACGTCGACAAATTCGGCGCCCAGCTTATCGCGCAATACCGGTTGGTGCCTCATGGCGCGTACGGCATCGAGCATTTCCAGGGGGAAGTCGGCGCCGCTGTTGCGGTCTTCGTTGAGTGGGGCGAAGGGCTCGCGCTGGGTTTCAAGGCCATGTTCCAAACCTGCCAGGATCGCCGCGAGTACCAGATACGGGTTGGCGTCGGCGCTGGCCAGGCGGTGTTCGATGCGCAGGTTGCGTGGATCGGAGTCGGGGATGCGCACGCACGCATCGCGGTCTTCGAAACCCCAGCTGGCACGGGTCGCCGCGTTGACTGTGCCGCCCAGGCGGCGGAAGGCGTTGTGGTTGGGCGAGAAGATCGGCATGCAGTGCGGCAGCAACTCCAGGCAGCCCGCCACCGCGTGGCGCAGCGGTTGTTGCTGGTGCGCCGCCAGCAGGTTATTGCCGGCGCCGTCATACAGGCTGACGTGCACATGCATGCCGCTGCCGGGGTATTGCAGGTATGGCTTGGCCATGAAGCTGGCGCGGTACCCGTGTTTGAGCGCCACCCCGCGGGTGCTGCGGCTGAACAGGGCGGCCCAGTCGGCGGCACGCAGGCCGTCGTCGAGGTGGCCGAAGTTGATCTCGAACTGGCCGGGGCCCAGCTCGGCGGTAATCACGGTGATGTCGATGCCCTGGTCCTTGGCGGTTTGCGCCATGTCGTCGAGCACCTCGCTGAAACGCGACAGCCGTTCGATATGCAGGTTGGGCTGGTCGTCGGCGTCATCGCTCAGCGGGTCGCGGGCGAATTGCGGCAGGCCGCCGGCGAGTTTTTTATCGAACAGGTAGAACTCCAATTCGAACGCCACCACTGGGTGAATGCCCTTGTGATGCAGACGCTCCAATACCTTGGCCAGTACCTCGCGGGGTTCGAATTCGATGGGCGCTTCGGTGCCATCCGAGGTGATCAGCATCTGCCCCAGGGGCTGTGATTCCCAGCTCACCGGCTTGAGCGTGCCGGGCACCAGGCGCCGGTTGGCGTCCGGGTCGCCGTCGTTGAAGCAGTAGTCGCCAATCTTGAACAGCCCACCCTGGACCCCCAGCAGCACAGCGTTCTGCGGCAGCTTCAATGGGCTGCCGGCGGCAACTTTTTCCAGCATCTCCACCGGGTAGCGCTTGCCGTAGAAATGCCCGGGAATGTCCAGGGCAATCAGGTCGACGTAGCGCACATCGGGATGGTTCTGACGAAAGCTCCGTACTTCGGCCAGCAACGCAGAGGAATAGCTTTTCACGGGGGCAGCTCCTAGTTGTAAACCCACAGCACGCGGGCGGGCAGGTCGGTCAGGTTGGCGTAGCGGCAATGGGCGAAACTGGCCAGGTGGAAGCTGTCGCCGGGGCCGAGAGTGACGCAGTCGTTTTCACCTTCGACCCACAACGTAAGCTCGCCTTCCAGTACAAAACCGGCCTGTTCGGCGCGGTCGCTCATGGTTTGTTCGCCGCTGTTGGCACCGGGTGCCAGTAGGCTGTCGAGCATCGAAAAGGCACCGTTCATGCTCGGCGAAACGAGGATGTCGGTGATGCCATTGGCGTAATACACCGTGCGCCGCTCGTTGGGGCGAGTGATCCAGTCCACCGCCTTGGGTTTTGGCTGGCTGTAGAAGTAGGTGGTGGGCACGTCGAGGGCGTGGCTGATGGCCGTCAAGTCGGCCACGGTGGGGCGCGACAGGCCGCGTTCGACCTGGGACAGGAAACCCACAGAGCGCTCGATTTTTTGTGCGAGCTGGGCGAGGGTGAGTTTCTTGTGCTTGCGCAGGTCGTGGATCAGCGCGGCGAGGGTGGCAAGTTCTTCTTGTGGGGTCATGAAATTTATTTCTATAAATTTCATGAAAAATTACAGGATTTATTTCACCAGGGCAATGGCCGGATGGGACGAAGGTGAGGAGCTTGCTCCCGCTGGACTGCGCAGCAGCCCCAAGACACCCACCGAGCACCCTCTGCAAAAGATGCATGCGGGCTATAAAGGCAAACCACAGGTATGAAATATGGGTTGAATGATCCTGCGTGGCAGCGGTCGGAATCTGGGTACGCATCATTCATTGAAGGAGCACCCATGAAAGCCAAATGCCTAGCCGCCTGCCTGTTTGTAGCGACCAGCCTGTCAGGCGCGAGCTTCGTCGTGCAAGCCGCAGACACCCCCCAGGAAACCGTGCAACCTTCGAATATCAACAGCCGTGATCTGAAAGAAGGCGATCGAGCCCCAGACATCCTGATGCGCAAGGAATCCGCTGTCAGCGATTGGAAAAAGCGCGGCCTCAAGCAGCCTGAAGCCGACAGCCAATGGGCGCGGGTGAACGATAAATTCGTGCTGCTCAAGACCACCAACGGCACCATCCTTGAGATCACGCCCGTCAAAAAATGACCTGCCTGTTGTTCCGATTCTTGCGTTAAGGTAGGCGGCTGAAAAGGCCGCGTTACCTTCAAGGAAAGAGAGCAGGATGCTTGCCACAATAAGAAACTACCCCCGCACCGTGAACCTGTTGTTGTCCGCCACATTGATGCTGACGCTGGCCAAGGCAATTACCTTTCCCTACCTTGTGATTTACCTTACCAGCCATTTCTCCCTGGACATCACCCAGGTCGGCCTGGTGATCGGCAGTTCATTGATCGTCGGCTCATTGCTCAGCGTGTACGGTGGTTTTCTCGTCGACCGCATCAACAGTTACCGGCTGTTGCTCTGCCTGAGCGTACTGTTCGTGCTGGGCTTTATCGGCACGGTCCTCGCGCAGTATATCTGGGGGTTCTACAGCTGCCTGATCCTGATCAACCTCGCTTACGCGGTCATCGACATCGCCGTGAAGGCCGGTTTCGCCAGCCTGTTGCCTGAAGAGGCGCGCAGCGAGGTGTTTTCGATCAAGTACACCCTGACCAATATCGGCTATGCCGTCGGGCCGGCGTTCGGTGCGGTGGTGGCCAAGCTGGACATCAGCCTGCCGTTCATCCTGTCGGCGCTGCTGGGGGCGGGGTTCTTCCTGCTGTACTGGCGCTGGGGCGACCGCACGTTGACCACCATCGACGCGACACACAAGCCTGTGTCATTTCTTGCCGTCGGGCGTGTGCTGTTGAGGGATCATCGCCTGGTGTGCTTTACCGTCGGCGGTTTGCTCAGCGCGGTGGTGTTTGGACAATTCACGGCCTACTTGTCGCAATACCTGGTGACCACGACCTCGGCCGAATACACCTACACCGTGATCAGCGCCGTCCTCACTACCAACGCCGTGCTGGTGATTGCCTTGCAGTACGTGATTGGTCGGCGCATTTCCCACCGCCACCTGAGCCAGTGGCTGATTTTCGGCTTGAGCATGTTCATGCTGGGGCTGATCGGCTTTGCGCTGTCCACCAGCGTGCTGTGGTGGGTGTTGGCGATGGCGGTGTTCACGGTGGGGGAGATCATCGTGTTTCCGGCCGAATATATGTTTATCGACCGCATCGCCCCGGACCACCTGCGCGGCATGTACTACGGCGCGCAGAATCTGTCCAACCTGGGCGCCGCCCTGGGGCCGGTGTTGTGTGGGCTGGTGCTGGCCAGTCTGCCGGCCCACTCCATGTTCTACATGCTCGGGGCGTTTATCGTCGCAGGTGGGGTGTTCTATTTCATTGGTTCGTCGTTGAAGGCCAGTCCTTCAGCGTGAGCTTGCCGACGTTGTTGCTTTGCAATTCGTAGCGCAACTCTTCGACCATCTTTTCCACTTCGTGCGGGGTCTGCAGCCGGTTGGTGCTGATCCCTGTCACCACCAGGTCCACCCGGCCGGTATCAGCGTCAAATACCTTGAGGGTCAAGGAGGCATCCCGGCACAGGGTGAACTCGCATGTCAGCGGCGACAGGCCTTCTTCGATGCAGTTGCGCAGTTGGGCGAGGGTAAACATGCAGGTTCCTTCAAGACAAAAGTTCGATGTCTTGAAGGTTATGGCTTGACTGGCGCCGCAATAAGGCGAATTCGCACTAGCTGCACTAGTGCATTTGCACTTGGCCGGGCTATTTTTTCAGGCGCAGTTCACCGGCAAACAGCCCGCGTTCACGGGCCCAAACGATGGCTGCACTGCGGCTGTGCACCCCCAGCTTGGAATACACCGTGGCCACATGGTTGCGTACGGTGTTGGGCGCCAGTTTCAGGCGCGCGGCGATTTCCTTGTCGGCCAAGCCTTCGCAGATAAGTCCCAGTACATCGCGTTCACGGGCCGTGAGGTCGGTGAAGGCAATGGCAGGCTGGTTGGGGCTGTTGACGCTCTTGGCGTTGGCCAGTTTTTCGATCAGTGTCTGGCTGAACCAAGATGCGTCCTGCATCACCTCCTCGATGGCCGCCACCAGCTCCAGCTCCGAGCGCTTGCGTTCGGTGATGTTCATCATCACCAGCAGGTAGCAGGGCACGTCATCGATGATCACGGTGTCGGCGGACACCACGCAATCGATCACCTCGTTGCCTTTCTTACGCACCTTGAGGTCCTGGCCGTCGAGGTTGCCGGACTTTTCCAGGGTGGCAAACAACTGTGTGCCCGCCTGGGGGCTGTCGATGAAATCGATGTCTTCGATGGCCTTGCCGACCAGCTCCTCACTGATATAGCCGGTAATGCTCATGAAGGCTTCGTTGACATCCACCACCTGGCGGTTGCCGGCGTTGCACACCAATGTCGGCACCGGCGTCAGGCGGAACGACTTGGCGAAGCGCTCTTCACTCTGGCGCAGGGCGGTTTCCGCCTTGCGTCGCGGCTCCAGGTCGGTGAAGGAAAACAACATGCAGTCTTCCTCGTTCATGTCCAGCGGTTGCCCGGCGACGATCACCAGCTTGCTGCCGCCCCCGGGCAATCTCAGCTCGGCCTGCATCTGCGGGATCGTCGCGCCTTCGCCCAGGCGGGCAATCGCCAGGTCTTTGCGTTCGGCCTGTTCCAGCACATCCAACTCGTACACGGATTTGCCGATGACCTGATCGCGGTTGTAGCCGGTCATCTCCAGAAACCCCTGGTTGACCTTGATGTAACGCAGGTCGCTCAAGCGGCAGATCACGGCGGGTGCCGGGTTGGCGTTGAAGGTTTTTTCGAAGCGTTGCTCGGCGCTGGCCCACTCGGTGGCATCGCTGAGGATCAGCACCAGCAATTCCGGTGCGCCGTGGGAATCGCTGATCACCAGGCTGCGCAGGCGGTGGACCCATGTTCTGTCCGGATCGGCAGTGGGGGTGACTTCCACCACCACGTCGCTGAACTCCTCGCCTGCCGCCACACGGGCCAGTGGGTAGTTGTCCAGCAGCACGGGGTGGTTGTTGCGATAGCGCAGGGTGAAGCGCTCGGCGTATTCCTGGGTATTGGCGCCCAATGCCATCACGTCGTCCACGCCATGCATGTTCAGCGCCGCCTCATTGGCCCAGAGGAGGGTCTGGTCGACTTCGGCAAGGATGATCCCGTCGGACAGGCCGGAGATGATCTGCTGGAGTTGGCGGCGGTTGGTTTCTTTGGCGAGGACATCCTGGGTCATGGGGGCTCCGAGGGGGCGAGGGGGCATGAGATTAGGACAGTTGTGGTTCGCGATAGTGCAAGGTACGCGGTCAAACCACTGGCAGGGGGCTTGCCTGTGCCACCGTGAAGCGCTTGCCAAACCCAACCAATTCTGGGAAAACCCCAGCCTTTGCGCATTCAACGGGATTTGCCATGAACAACGACCAACTCCAGATCACTGAAATCCGCCTGGGCGATGGCAAAACCGTGGTCAAAGGTGCACTGATCACTACCCAATACACGGGCACCCTGGAAGACGGCACCGTGTTCGACTCCTCGTGGGCGCGTGGCAAACCGTTCCAGTGCGTGATCGGCACGGGCCGTGTGATCAAGGGCTGGGACCAAGGCCTGATGGGCATGCAAGTCGGTGGTGTGCGCACGCTGTTCGTGCCGGCGCACCTGGCCTACGGCGAGCGCTCGATGGGCGCGCATATCCAGCCCAACAGCAACCTGCGTTTTGAGATTGAATTGCTCGAAGTGCTGACGCGGGATGATTGAAGTGTTCTGACGCAAGCAGGCTGAACCGCTCCTGAAGAAGCGTCTTATTCGTCATGTAGTAACTTTCCTACGGTTTACTCGTCTGTAGTCGGGGCGTAACCTTGGCGCGGTTTTATCAATAGCGGAGACCCTCAGTGGGTACTTGTTCGAGCGACAGTCGTCGGCCGGTTCTGGTTACCGGCACATACTCGGCAAGGTAACGCGCATTCTTTCGATGCCGTTGTCTCGCCAATACACGCGAGAAGCGGCATCCCGGCAGCAGCCAGTCCTGGCGCCTGCCGGACTCCCTCTCATCGACGCTGACCAGCACCCGAGCCATTTCGGGATGCTACGGACGCGCCTGCCTTTTACGGCGGGCGGGCCAAGCTGACTGCGCCTACCCGATGGGCGTGGCGCAGCGGGTCGTACCTGCATGACGGTGTTCTCGCGCAGCAGCCACATCCATCAATGTGGCTGGCAATGAACTGAGGAGATTTCTTATGCAGGCAATCAACAACATCAACCTCGACTCGCTGGTCGACACCCTGGTCAGTCTCAGTGCGGCGTTTATTCTCGGCGGCTTGATCGGCTTCGAGCGCCAGTATCGCCAGCGCACGGCCGGTTTGCGCACCAACGTGCTGGTGGCGGTGGGGGCGGCGATTTTTGTCGACATGGCCAACCGCCTGGGCGGCGCGGAAGGGGCGGTGCGGGTGGTGGCGTACGTGGTCTCGGGCATCGGTTTCCTGGGGGCCGGCGTGATCATGCGCGAAGAGGGCAATGTGCGCGGGCTGAATACTGCGGCCACCCTGTGGGCGTCGGCGGCAGTCGGCGCTTGCGCCGGTGCCGACCTGATCCTCGAAGCGCTGCTGGGCACGTTGTTTGTGCTGGCAGCGAACACGTTGCTGCGGCCGATCGTCAATAACATCAACCGCCAGCCGCTGGATGTGGTGTCGGCGGAGGTCACCAACATTCTGTATGTGATCGCGCAGCGCAGTCAGCAGCAGGCGGTAATGGTGTTGCTGGAAGCCGAGCTCGCACGGTGCAACTACCCGGCCAGCGACGTGGATGTGCGGCCGTTCGGCAGTGAAGAGGTGGAGATCGAGGCCACTTTGGTTGCGACGTCGGTCGATGGCGATGAGCTGGATGCACTGGTGACACGCATATCCAACTCCAGCCTGGTGGTGCAGGCGTTCTGGAGTCCGAGCACGACCGACTGATTTCCTACGGATAAATCCTACACGCAGTCAGGACTATCCCTTCAATTCAAGCACCACTTCATTGTTAAGGTTGCGCGCTTGCTGCTACCTAAAAGGCTGCGCAGAACTTCAGGCATCAATGGTGTTGTTCAATTGGAGGGACCAGGCACTGCCTGGCTGGCATCTGGAAAAGTGCGGAACCGCTCGTCGGAACTGTCAATTCTCACAGGTAGCTGGGTCCCGTGTGATGTGTCAGATTAATTTGTCCTTCAGGGGAGTCTTAATGAGCAAAGCTTTAATTGTGGATGACCACCCGTTCATTCGTGCCACGGTTCGCTTTCTGCTAAAGCAGGAAGGCTTCAATGAAATCTTCGAGGCGGGCAATGGCGCCGATGCTATGCAGATTGCTCGCGAACAGTGCCCCGACCTGATTATCCTCGACTTGGCGATGCCCAAACTGGGCGGTTTGGAAGTGATCAGCCGAATCAAGGCGCTGGGCTTGCCATGCAAGATCCTGGTGTTGACGTCGTACCTCGCAGTGTTTTTTTCCACCCGCTGCATGCGCGCTGGAGCCATGGGTTTTGTTGCCAAGACGGGTGAGCTGCACGAGTTGCAAAAAGCAATCAAGGCGGTGATGTCCAACTACAGCTGTTTTCCCAGCCTGCCTACCAGTTCAGTGCGCCGTGATGATTTGCAAGCGTCCGAGATTGAATTGGTGGAAGCACTGTCTGATCGCGAATTGACGGTGTTGCAGAAGTTGGCCCTGGGCCTGGGTAATAAGGAAATCGCCGAGGACATGCTGCTGAGCCACAAGACCATCAGCACCTACAAGACGCGACTCAAGGAGAAATTGCACATGTCGTCGGTGGTGCACTTGTCCAAGTTCGCACAACGTAATCAGCTGATCTGAAATGAACGCCCGCGCGCTGCGAGGGTTGGTCGCGCTGCTCTGGGTGAGCCTGTTGCCCCTGGCGGCGCAAGCCCTTGACGAACCTTACTCGCTGCAGTTGCTGGGCCACTCTCGCCTCGAAAACCCCAATGTCGTGCTGGACGAAGCCGACTGGCGCTGGCTGCGCGAACGGCGGGTGTTATCGATGGGCGTATCGGCCCCCGACTACGCGCCCTTCGACATGAGCAACAGTGAGGATTTCGAAGGCATCACCGCCGATTACGCGGCGCTGGTGGCGCAGGCGTTGAATATCCGGGTAGAGGTCCGTCGCTACGACACCCGCGATGAAGTCATCGAGGCACTCAAGCTGGGCGCGGTGGATTTTCTCGGCTCCGCCAACGGTTTTGAAGCGGTGGACCCGCAACTGGCGCTGTCGCGCTCCTATGCCAATGACCAACCGGTGCTGGCGACCCGCAGCGCAGACACCCAGGGTTTGAGTGCCGACCTGGCCGGCAAGCGCGTGGCCATGCTGTATCACTATATGCAGCCCGAGGCGGTACAGAAATTTTACCCCCGCGCCCATTTGCTGCTCTACGCCTCGTCCTTTGAGGCGCTGGGGGCGGTCGCGTTCGAGCAGGCGGATGTGTACCTGGGCGACGCGATCAGCACGCGTTACCTGATCAATAAAAACCACCTGAATAACGTGCGCATGGCGGATTTTTCCGCCCTGGAAGTCAACCCTTTCGCGTTTGCGGTCACCCGGGGTGATGATCGATTGCTACGTATCCTCAATGCCGCGTTGGCGGCCGTGCCGGTGACCACGCAGATGGAAATCCTGCGACGTTGGAGCGCCGGTGGCGGCGGGGCCATGGAAGTTGACCGGCTGCGCCTGAGTGAACGCGAGCAACGTTGGCTGGAGAAACACCCGCGGGTGAAAGTGGCCGCTCTGGATAAGTTTCTGCCACTGTCATTTTTCAACGAGCAGGGGCAGCTCGAGGGTTTGAGTGCCGAGGTACTGTCGCGGATCAGCTTGCGTACGGGGCTGAAATTCGACGTGGTAAAGGGCAACTCACTGCCTCGCCAAATCGACGAAGCCAGTGCGGGCAGTGTCGATATGCTCGCGGTCGTCACCCCCAGCAATGAGCGCGCTGACAAGATCCGTTTTACCCGGCCCTACCTGAGCAGTCCCTATGTGCTCGTCAGCCGCATTGAGGGCAATAGCCCGATCACGCTGGAAGATATGCACGGCAAGCGCCTGGCCTTTATCGGTGGCAACAGCCTGGGCGAGCGAATTGCCCGCGACTATCCCGGCATCGTCTTTGTTGATACCGAAAGCCCTGAGCAAGCCATGGCGATGGTGGCCAGTGGCAACGTCGACGCGACCGTGCTGTCGCTCCTCAGTGCGCGCTACATGATTGCCCGCTATTACCGCGATCGTTTGAGGGTGACCAGCACTGTCGGCACGGAACCGGCACGTGTGACGTTTGGCGTCAACCGCAGCCAGTTGGAGTTGTACTCGATCCTGGACAAGGCACTGTTGAGCATCACGCCCGAAGAAATGGACGAACTGAGCAACCACTGGCGCAATGAGGTGATCATCCAGGACAGCTATTGGCTGCGGCATCGCAACGCAATTCTGCAAGGGTTCGGCCTCGCGGCGCTGTTGTTACTGATTACCCTGGGCTGGGCGATCTACCTGCGTAACCTGATTCGCCGAAGGGCCCAGGCGGAGCGGGCGCTGAGTGATCAGATGCGCTTTATGAGTGTGCTGATCGACGGCACGCCGCACCCGATTTATGTGCGTGATCGCCAGGGCCGCTTGATGGCCTGCAACAACGCCTACCTCGATGTGTTCGGCTTCAAGCTCGAGGATGTGATCGGCAAGACTGTCGTGGAAACCGACACCGGCAACCCGCCGCAAGCCCAGTCGTTTCATGAGGATTACCTGCAGTTGATGGCCCGGGGCGAGCCGCAGATTCATGACCGGATACTTCGGTTGCCCTCGGGGGATGTCCTGACGATCTACCAGTGGATGCTGCCGTACCGCGATGGCAACGATAAGGTCGTGGGCATGATCGCTGGCTGGGTGGATGTGAGCGAGCGCCAGCGCCTGTTGGGCCAATTGCAGGACGCCAAGGACGAGGCCGACGCCGCCAACCGCGCCAAGACGACTTTTCTGGCGACCATGAGCCATGAGATCCGCACGCCAATGAACGCCGTGATCGGCATGATCGAGTTGGCGTTGAAAAACGCCGAGCAGGGCCGGGCTGATCGTGATGCGCTGGAGGTCGCCTCGGTGGCGTCCCACGGCATGTTGGAGCTGATCGGCGATATTCTCGACATTGCCCGGATTGAATCCGGGCATCTTTCTCTGGCGTTGGAGCCGGCCAACCTGCGCGACCTGTTGATGTCCGTGGCGCGGGTATTCGAGGGCTTGGCGCGGGCCAAGGGCCTGGCGCTGCAGGTTGAACTGGCCCCATCGATTGATCGCCCGGTGCTGATCGATCCCCTGCGTTTCAAGCAGGTGGTGTCCAACCTGCTGAGTAATGCCATCAAGTTCACCGCCAGCGGCCAGGTGTTGCTCGGTGCGCAAGGGGAGGTGACGGCTGACCAACTGATATTGCGGCTGTGGGTGCTGGACACCGGGGTCGGCATCAGCGCTGAAGATCAGCAGCGGCTATTCAACCCGTTTATCCAGGGCAGCAACAACGAGCAATCGGTGCGCAGCGGTTCCGGCCTGGGTTTGGTGATCAGCCGCAACTTGTGCGAAATGCTGGGGGGGCAGTTGCAGTTGAGCAGTGTGCTGGGGCAGGGCACGCGGATTGATGTGCGAATGCAACTGGACCTGGCAGCGGCGTCAGCGCTCGAGACGGGAGCAGCGGTTGCACACACTCCACCCGCCCGGGCATTGAACATCCTGGTAGTGGATGACTATCCGGCCAACCGCTTGTTGTTGGCGCGACAATTGAGCTTCCTGGGGCACCGAATCACCACCGCCGAAGACGGTGTTCAGGGGCTGGCGCTTTGGCAGTCGGGGGATTTTGATGGTGTCATCACCGATTGCAATATGCCGCTCAAGAACGGCTACCAGCTGGCGCAGGATATTCGTGCTCAAGAGCAGGCACGGGGGCTGGTGCCATGTTTACTCCTGGGGTTTACGGCCAATGCGCAGCCGGAAGAAACCGAGCGCTGCCGGCAAGCGGGAATGGATGGCTGCCTGTTCAAACCCACCGGGCTGGATGACTTGCGAGCGGCGTTGGCCTCGCGGGTGGCGAGCGTCGCTGCGGCGAATGCCGTCGAGGCGTATGACTTGAGCACGCTGATCGCGTTGACGGAAAATGATCGCGGCGCTCTCAAGGAATTGTTGACGCCGCTGCTCGACAGCCTGGAAGCGGATCGCGCGTTATTGCCGACGCTGCGACAAGAGGCCGACTTTGCCAGGTTGCACGACGTTGCGCATCGGGCCAAGGGCGGAGCGCGCATGGTCAAGGCGCAGGCGCTGATCAGCTGTTGTGAAACGCTGGAAGCGGTGTGTGAAGCCAAGGACAAGACGGCCCTGGGGGCGGCGGTTGACGCGGTGAGTGACGCTTGCGCTGATCTGCAGCAGAGATTGAGCGTTTATTGCAATCAACCTTGAGTACCGTTCGGTGGGTTTGGGAGAACTCCTACGCGAAGGGGGAACAAGCCTGATTTTGTCTTCGGAAGATGTCTGGAAAATGGGCGGCGCTCACTGACGAGCGCTGCCTGCCCAGGGGTTTGCCATGCCGAACAAAGCACTAACCATCCTGATTGCCGATGAACAGCACCTGCAGCGGCTGCACATCGAAAAAATGCTCAACCAACTGGGGTATCACCGGATAGTGCCGGTGCAGACCTTCGATGAAGTCCAGATCCTCACTGCCATCCCGGCGAAGCCGTTTGATGTGCTGATCATCAACGCGGGGCTCGCGGCCCAGGCCAGCGGGCCGCAGCTTCAGGTACGTCATGTGCTGGTCTACGACCACCTGGACCTTGGCCAACCTGCTGGTATTGCCCCAGCGGTGCTCGTGCGTTTGCCGGGGGTGCCGGACCACGTCAACCTTGAACACTTCATGGACATCATCGACCCCCCGACGGCGGCCCGTGGCTTGCGCGTGTTGCCATGGCTGCGTGAATTATCCCGTACGCCGGCGACCGGGGTTTAATCCCATTTCGGCGCGATACCCTTGGGGCTGGTCAAGCGATGGCCACGCTCCAGGCCGGCAATCTGTGCCATGTCGGCGGCGCTCAAGGTCAGCTCCAGGGCCTTGAGGTTGCTTTCCAGGTTGGCGCGCTTGGTTGACGACGGGATCACTGCGTAACCCAATTGCATGGCCCAGGCCAGGGTGACCTGGGCTGCCGTGGCCTGATGGCGTTCGGCGATCTGTTGGATGACCGGGTCTTTCAGTACTTCACCATAGGCCAGGGTCATGTACGAAGTGATCTGAATGCCGTTGGCGCTGGCGAAATCCACCACTTTGCGGTTTTGCAGGTAGGGGTGCAGCTCGATCTGGTTGGTGGCGATGTGTTCGGCGCCAACCGCGGCAATCGCCTGTTTCATCAGGTCGACAGTGAAGTTGGAAATGCCGATATGGCGCGTCAGCCCCAGGCGCTTGGCCTCCAGCAACTGGCCCATGAATTCGGCGACGGGTACTTGGTCTTCCGGCGACGGCCAGTGGATCAGGGTCAGGTCCAGGTGGTCGGTCTGCAGTTTGCGCAGGCTTTCGCGCAGGCTTGGAATCAGTTGGCCTTCAGCGAAATTGGCAATCCAGATCTTGCTGGTGATGAACAGTTCATCACGCGGGATACCGCTGTCGGCAATCGCCTGGCCGACGTCGGCTTCGTTTTCGTAGATCTGCGCGGTGTCGATCACGCGGTAGCCCAGCTCCAGGCCGGTGCTCACGGAGTCGATCACCACCTTGCCTTGCAGGCGGAAGGTGCCAAGGCCGAAGGCCGGAACGGTTTGGGTAGGGACAGACATCAGTAACTCCTGAAGGGGGTGAACAGTAGCGTCGAGTATCTGCTGCTCACGCCTTCGGAAAAACCGTCGAATCTGAAAAGGAGTCTTTACCGCAGGTCACGAATCCGACCGTGGGAGGGGGCGCCCTCCCATCGGTTGGCCGTCGTCTCTCAGTCGGTTCTGTTTTGCATGCGCAAACGCTCGGCCGCACTGCGCAACAGTTGCTCGGTGCCGTCCCAACCCAGGCAACCATCGGTCACCGATACGCCGTACTTCATCGACGCGCTCAGCGGCTGGCAGCCTTCGAACAGATGGCTTTCGAGCATCATGCCCACCAGCGAGGTATCGCCCTGCAGGCGTTGTTCCAGCACCTCATTGAACACCGCCGGCTGACGTAGCGGGTCTTTGCCGCTGTTGGCGTGGCTGCAATCGACCATGATCCGCGCCGCCACCTTGGACTTGGCCAGGTCGTGCTTCACCTGCGCGACGCTTTGCACATCGTAGTTCGGCCCACGGTGACCGCCGCGCAGCACCAGATGTGTATCGGGGTTGCCTGGGGTCTGGATGATCGCCGGGTGGCCCTGGCTGTCGACGCCGAAATGGCGGTGCGGGTGGGACGCCGAGCGCATCGCATCACAGGCAATCGCGACGCCGCCGTCGGTGCCGTTCTTGAAGCCCACGGGCATGCCCAGGCCGCTGGCCATTTCACGGTGGATCTGCGACTCGGTGGTGCGCGCACCAATCGCGACCCAACTGAGCAGGTCATCAAAGTAGCCGGCGGCCATGGGTTGCAGCAGCTCGGTGGCCACCGGCAGGCCCAGGCGCAACATTTCGCGCATCAGCTGGCGGGACAGGGTGAGGCCGGCGGCCATGTCATCGCTGCCATCCAGGTGCGGGTCGTAGGCCAGGCCTTTCCAGCCGACGGTGGTGCGCGGTTTTTCGACGTAGGCACGAATCACCAGCAGCATCTGGTCGCTGACATCCAAGGCCAGTTTCTTCAGGTTGCGAGCGTATTCCATGGCCGATTCGGGGTCGTGGATCGAGCACGGGCCGACAATCACCAGCAAGCGTGAGTCTTCGCCATTGAGGATGGCGCGCACGGCTTGGCGATGGTTGTGGACTTGTTCGTTGAGGAATGGACTGAGGGGCAACTGATGCTTGAGCTCAAGGGAGCTGGGCAGGCGCAGGGTCAGGGCTTCATTGGCGCTGGAAAGATCGGTGACAGGCAAAGCGGCGGTGGCAGAGTTCATATTCAAGGCTTCCTGGGCAAGCGGCGGGTTATTCCCGCACGCTTGGCCCTACTGGGGTGTTCGACAATTGGCCGTATCGGCTACGTGTGTTGGCTTGCCACCAATAGGTGACCGATCGGAGGCGGCAGGCTGTCCCGAACGGAGCTTGCTAAATCGCCATGCAGTGGAAGTGTCGTAGCGGTAATAGGTGGCGTAGTTCATGTCGTGTGTCCTTTAAGTGTTCTTGCTGAATTTATAAGGGCCTGAAAAACAAAACCCCCGGTCGGGGAGCCGACCGGGGGTTAGATTTCTCTGGTAGGCGACCCCTTGAGTAGTGGGCGCCGATTTCAGGTATCAGGCGCGCCAGTGGCTAAACCAATACCCAAAATAAAAGCTGACAGGTGCGCTCGAACCGTTCACGCGGGTAGCCGACACCAGGCGCGGGGCGCTGGCAGCAAGGCAAACCTGAGTGTGGGTGAGTTGCAACATGGTGTGTCTCCAAATGATGGGGGGAGCTTACTCGAGGCACGCAGGAGGATTCAATCAGTAATTTCTGACACCCTCCGGCTATCGGTCGAGATATGCTTGTCAAACTTTAACAATGATTGCCGGGACGCGACCGTGACTGCCTTGACCCTTGCTGCTGCTCAATCCCTCTCTATCGCGGGCGATGTGCGGGCCAATCTGCAGCGGCACCTGACCTTTATGCGTGTGGCGGCGGAGCACGCCGTGCAGCTGTTGGTGTTTCCGGAGTTGTCGTTGACTGGCTATGAGCCGTGCTTGGCTGCCGAGCTGGCGATAACACCCGAGGACAAGTTGCTCGCACCGTTGCGTGAGATGGCGCGGGAGCTGCGATTGACCGCCGTGGTGGGGATGCCAATCCGCTTGGCACCTGAAGCGGGGGTGATGATCGGCGCATTGGTACTGGGGGCGGACGGCTCCCTGGCGGTGTACACCAAACAGCATCTGCACCCAGGCGAAGAAACCGCGTTTATTGCGGGGCAGGGCGGTGCGGTTTTGGAGTGGGTGGACGACCGGATTGCGTTGGCAGTTTGTGCAGACTTCTCCCACGCCAGTCATCCGCATGCTGCCGCTGAAGCGGGGGCGACGGTTTACGCCGCCGGTGTATTGATCAGCGAAGCAGGCTACGCAACGGACAGCACGTTGTTGCAAGGTTATGCCGCCAAATATGGCTTGCTGGTGTTGATGGCCAATCATGGCGGCCCGTCCGGTGGCTATGTGTGTGCCGGTCGCAGTGCGATCTGGGCCGCTGGTGGTCGTTTGCTTGCTGCTGCGCCGGGCGTCGGTGACGCGCTGGTGCTTGCCCGGCGTGAGGGCGGGGAATGGGCTGGCCAAGTGGTGGTCGTGTAAATGGCATTCCACCTGCGCGCAGCCACAGACCGCGACCTGCCGTTCGCACGAACGCTGACCCATGAGGCCATGGGCCGCTATTACACGCAGTACGGTTTGCCGTGGTCCAACGAGGGGTTTGATACGGCTTGGGCCGGCCGGGAAAACTGGCTGATCTGCCGTGACGACAGTGTCCTGGGTTTTATCAGCCTGAGCCGAGACAGCCGGGCACTGTATATCCGCGAACTGCATTTGCTCGAAGATTGTCGCCGGCAGGGTGCAGGGAGTTGGGTGCTGGAGCAGATGGCTCTCAAGGCATGCGGGCAGGGTTTGTTGCGTTTGACTGTGTTCAAGACCAACCCGGCAAGAGGGCTGTATCAGCGCATGGGGCTGAGTATCGTCGGTGAGGAAGACTGCTTTTGGCGCATGGAGCGCACCTGTCGATCAAGCTAACCCTGCACTGAATCCTAATAAGCGCATACTGGCTTCAGGAGACGATTTCCTGATCGTTGTTTTGGCCATCAGCCTCAGAAAGGATGATCCCTTCTTTCATGCCCAGAAGGACCGCTACCTTGTGGGCTTCTCCACGTCGTCCCTTTTTGCGCCCAGCGAGCACTTGATAGGTGGTTGCCGGATCAACGCCATGTTCTCGGGCGAACGCTTGCACTGACTTTCCTTGATGTTCTAGCCAGGCCTTGGCTTGTGCAGCAGTACGGATTCCGGGCATAGTTCAAAACCGTTCAAGTTTGTTTAATAAAGAGATGATGTGTCACCTCTTGAGGTGTGCAAAATAGGATCATACATCCAAATGAGTGGAATCGGTTCGCGTTTGAGGCAAGAAAGAGAGCGACTTGGCCTGTCGCAAAAAGTTTTTGGTGAGATAGGAGGCGTTGAAGCCAACGCACAAGGCAAGTATGAAAGTGGCGGGCGGGCGCCCAAAGCCGACTACCTCTCCAGGGTTGCCGAGCGAGGTGTGGATATTCTGTTCGTGTTGACAGGCAGTCCCACGCCGATTCAATTGGACCAATTGAGTCAAGTTGAAGAGAAAGTGTTGGTCGATTACCGCTCAATGCTCAAGGAAGACCAGGATGCAATCCGCCGCCTGACGTCGACCCTGGCTGAGCATTCAGCCTCGCTGAATGGCAAGGCCAAGCCGCAGCACCGGGATTCCTGAGCCTTTCCCCCGCAAACCCGGGCGTTCGCTGTTTGGCGGACGACTGCCGTGTACCCAAACTCTATATATATGACGCGTGTAGCTAGGTCTGCGCCTTGGTTTTTTGCTAAGGTGTTCAGCAACCTATAAGACCATATCGCGAGGTGTCTGCTTGATTAGGGTGCTAGTAGTCGATGACCATGATCTCGTTCGTACAGGCATTACACGAATGCTGGCTGACATCGATGGCCTGCAAGTAGTCGGCCAGGCCGAGTCCGGGGAAGAGTCCCTGATCAAGGCTCGGGAGTTGAAACCCGATGTGGTGTTGATGGACGTCAAGATGCCTGGCATCGGCGGTCTTGGCGCCACGACCAAATTGTTGCGCAGCCATCCGGACATCAAGGTCGTGGTGGTGACGGTGTGTGAGGAAGATCCGTTTCCGACCCGTTTGCTACAGGCGGGGGCGGCGGGTTACCTGACCAAGGGCGCCGGCCTGGCCGAGATGGTGCAAGCCATTCGCCTGGTGTTTGCCGGCCAGCGTTACATCAGCCCGCAGATCGCCCAGCAGTTGGCGATCAAATCCTTCCAGCCGGTCAGCGATTCGCCGTTCGATGCGCTGTCTGAGCGGGAAATCCAGATCGCCTTGATGATCGTCGGTTGCCAGAAGGTGCAGACGATTTCCGACAAGCTGTGCCTGTCGCCCAAGACCGTCAACACCTACCGCTATCGCATTTTCGAGAAGCTCGCCATCAGCAGTGATGTTGAACTGACCCTGCTCGCAGTGCGCCACGGCATGGTGGACGCCAGCGCCTGACATGACCACGCCGTTCGATCCGAGTGCCTTTCTCTCAACCTGCAGTGGCCGCCCCGGCGTGTACCGCATGTTCGACAGCGAGGCGCGCCTGCTTTACGTCGGTAAAGCCAAGAACCTGAAAAACCGTCTGGCGAGCTACTTTCGCAAGAGCGGCCTTGCGCCCAAGACAGCAGCGTTGGTCGCCCGCATCGCCCAGGTCGAAACCACCATCACCGCCAATGAAACCGAAGCGCTGTTGCTTGAGCAGACGCTGATCAAGGAATGGCGGCCGCCCTACAACATCCTGCTGCGTGACGACAAATCCTACCCCTACGTGTTTTTGTCCGATGGCAACTTTCCACGTCTGAGCATTCACCGCGGTGCGAAAAAGCAGAAGGGCAAGTATTTCGGGCCGTACCCCAGCGCCGGGGCGATTCGTGAAAGCCTGAGCTTGCTGCAAAAGACCTTTTTTGTGCGCCAGTGCGAAGACAGCTTCTACAAGAACCGCACCCGGCCGTGCCTGCAATACCAGATCAAGCGCTGCAAGGCGCCTTGCGTGGGTTTGGTGGAGCCGGCCGAGTACGCCGAAGATGTACGCCATTCGGTGATGTTCCTTGAAGGACGCAGCAATGCGCTCACCGACGAGCTGTCCGCCGCCATGGAGCAGGCCGCCAGCACCCTGGATTTTGAGCGCGCCGCCGAGTTGCGTGACCAGATCTCCCTGCTGCGTCGCGTGCAGGACCAGCAAAGCATGGAAGGCGGCACTGGTGACGTCGACGTGATCGCTGCCTTCGTCAACCCCGGTGGCGCCTGTGTGCACCTGATCAGCGTGCGCGGTGGGCGTGTGCTGGGCAGCAAGAATTTCTTCCCGCAGACCGGTATCGATGAGGAAGTGGCCGAAGTCATGGCCGCGTTCCTTGGCCAGTACTACGTCAGTAGCCCCGAACGCGACTTGCCGTCCGAGCTGATCGTCAACGTGGTACACGAAGACTTCCCGACACTGATCGAGGCGATCCACGAACTGCGCGGCCGTGAGCTCGACATCAGCCACCGTGTACGCGGTACCCGCGCGCGCTGGCAGCAGTTGGCGGTGACCAATGCCGAACAGGCCCTGGGCGCGCGCCTGGCCAATCGACAGCACGTCGCCGCACGTTTCGATGCGCTGGCCGAAGTCCTCAACCTGGACGAGCCACCACAGCGCCTGGAGTGCTACGACATCAGCCACTCCAGCGGCGAGGCCACCGTGGCGTCCTGCGTGGTGTTCGGGCCGGAAGGGCCGATCAAGTCCGACTACCGGCGCTACAACATCGAAGGCGTCACCGCCGGTGATGACTACGCCGCCATGCACCAGGCCCTGACGCGGCGCTTCAGTAAATTGAAGGACGGCGAGGGCAAACTGC
The DNA here is from genome assembly GCF_057835125.1 of Pseudomonas sp. GL_117. NCBI lineage: Bacteria > Pseudomonadati > Pseudomonadota > Gammaproteobacteria > Pseudomonadales > Pseudomonadaceae > Pseudomonas > Pseudomonas sp. GL_117. Next base: position 2,289,681 of record NZ_CM174418.1, read on the forward strand.
CGGACATCCTGCTGGTGGACGGTGGCAAGGGCCAGTTGTCCATGGCCCGTGATGTGCTCAACGAGTTGGCGGTGCCTGACCTGATCCTGCTCGGCGTGGCCAAGGGCGCCACACGCAAGGCCGGTTTCGAAACGTTGTACTTGAATGATGCCGCCCATGAGTTCACTTTGAAGGGCGACTCACCCGCGTTGCACCTGATCCAGCAAATCCGCGACGAAGCCCACCGTTTCGCCATTACCGGGCACCGTGCCCGCCGTGGTAAAACCCGGCGAACCTCAACCCTGGAAGGGGTTGCGGGGGTCGGCCCGACGCGACGTCGCGACTTGCTTAAACATTTTGGTGGCTTGCAGGAGCTATCCCGTGCCAGCATTGACGAAATAGCCAAAGCTCCCGGTATCAGTAAAAAGCTCGCTGAGTTGATTTATGCGAATCTGCATAGCGAATAGAATGCCTTTCCACCTCGTAGCCAGTTGTGCCGATGAATATCCCTAATCTGATCACCGTTCTACGCGTCCTGCTTATTCCGATTTTCATTCTGTTGTTCTATTTGCCGTACGAATGGAGCTATGCCGCATCCAGTTCGGTATTCGCCTTTGCGGCCGCCACCGACTGGCTCGACGGCTACCTGGCGCGCCGCCTGGAGCAAAGCACGCCATTCGGTGCCTTCCTCGATCCGGTGGCCGACAAACTGATGGTGGCGGTGGCGCTGGTCTTGCTGGTGCAGGAACATGGCAACCTGTGGCTGACCCTGCCGGCCGCCGTGATCATCGGCCGCGAGATCGTCGTCTCGGCCCTGCGCGAATGGATGGCCGAAATCGGCGCCCGCGCCCACGTCGCGGTGTCCAACATGGGCAAGTGGAAAACCGCCGCGCAGATGCTCGCGCTGGTCATCCTGCTGGCCAACCCATCGGACTTCTCCTTCTGGGTGCTGACTGGCTACGCCCTGCTGCTGATCGCGGCGGGCCTGACGTTGTGGTCCATGCTCCAGTATTTACGCGCCGCCTGGCCTCATCTGCGCACCACTGTTGAAAAGAAATAAAACTTTTTTGAATCAAGAGGTTGACGGGCTTCAAGAATTCTATAGAATGCGCATCACCAAGCGGGAATAGCTCAGTTGGTAGAGCACGACCTTGCCAAGGTCGGGGTCGCGAGTTCGAGTCTCGTTTCCCGCTCCAAGCATTATGAAGAAGCCACTCAAACGAGTGGCTTTTTTTTGCCTGCGATTTACCGAGTGGGCGGTTCGACCTCTTTTTTCTTCACTTCGAATTCCATCGAAGTCCACGGCATAGGGGCTGATTCAGATCCAGAATCCTGTCCGCCAATCGGCCAGCCTCGATTGCCGATGGTCTGCGGAACTCAGCGGTTCTGCGCGCAAGCAACCGTTGAAAGGTTTCGGCGGGGGCAGGCGAATGTGATGGGAAATATTGACCGGGAAATACCGTTCTGACTGGTGCCCATCACTTGGATGGCACGCACTGTGCTCTAGCGCTGTATTCTTCAAGGCTGACTGTGTTTTGCCTCGCGCAACTGCGCCGGCGACGCGCCGAACCAGCGTAGGCAGGCTTTATGAAAGCTGCTGAGCTCGCGAAAGCCGACGGTGAGGGCTATGTATTTGAGGCTGTGCGAAGAGTCGAGCAGTAACGTACGGGCTAATAGGCGGCGACACTCGTCCTGGAGATAAGTGAAGTTTGTGCCTTCCTTTTCCAGCGCGTTCTGAAGGCTTCTTGCACTTTTACCGAGATGAGCGGCCGCCATTTCCAAGGTACATGGCTCTCCACGGGGCATGGCGTCTGATAAGTATCGACGTATCTGCAACTCGGGTGAGCCATTGATCGCCCTCAACTGTGCATCGGCGTAATGGCAATGGATGAGTTCCAGTGCGGGGTCTGCGGTGATCAAGGGCAGATCGAAAATTTCACTGCTGAAGATGAGCATTATGTGAGGGGCGTTGAAGCTCAGATCGGAGCCGAACATCTGCTCGAGTCGTTGAGTGTCTGCAGGCTTTGGATACGGAAAGTGCGCTGCCAAGGGCAGTGGTTTTACGTGGGGCACCAACCAGTGCATCAAGCCTATAAACAGTGCTGCACCGGCATCCAGGAATGATCGAGGGGCCGGAAGATGAGGCATTCCCTCCTCGAAACCGCTCACGCGTATCACGCCCGTGTGTCGTTCTACGGTGATCCTGGAACCGTCGGTGGCAAGAGGGTGATAGCTGGCCACTCTTTCTATAGCTATTCCCAGAGTGGGGCTGGACATGATTGCGTACCCGGCAGCACCCAGGCTGCCGAGATGGCTATAACTATACGCGTCAAGTCCAATTTCCGGGTTTCCGGTGAGTTCGACAGCGAGATCAAGAATGTTATAAACAGCTGCCAACTCAATGCGATGCGCTGTTGAAACATCGAGTTCAACCAGATCATTGAGGCGGCGGAATATGAGGTCTTCCTGAATGCCGTTCTGAGCGAGTGCTTGTACGAAAGGTGCAAAAATAGCTGTTGAAATGCTGCGCATCTTTGACGTCCGCCACTCACGTGAGCCGATAATGAACACGTCAGAGTAAATACTCTATTTATGTCGGTGTGTGCGGACATGATAATGGTATCTGGGAACACTGTCCAAATTGAAACTTTGATGTGAGTATTCTGCTGGGTGATGGATGCACCTTACAGCCAAGCGGCTGTAATAATTGATGCAGGGGAGGTTGTTGCCAATATTTGGATCGGGCAGAGCGCTCAAGTTAGTGGGGTTTCATGAGCTCGGAATTGGACTTTTGTAGTCTGTCGCAAAATAAAGAGGCTGAATTCGTACGCTGGTTCTATAAGCAACTTTCGCGTAAACATTTCAGGCTTGCCTTTCAGCCTGTTATGGCTGTGGGCGCGGCCGGTATTTTGTACCATGAAGGTTTGCTGCGGCATGTCAGTGGTCGGATGAATATCAACCCTTTTCCTATACTTGAGGCGCAACGCTCCATTCGTTTGCTTGATTGTTATGTCGTGATGAGTCTCATAAAAACGCTGCGGGTCAATCCAGAAATCAGCTTGGGGTGCAATATTTCTGCGCAGAGTGCGACGCTGGACGCTCTATGGGAGCCCATTCTTGATGCCCTGCGAGGCGAGCCTGATATTGCACGGCGCTTGATTATCGAAATCACCGAAAGTTCGTCGATCTCTTCTTGCGACACATCGGTTGATTTCGTCCTGCGTATGCGTCGCTTGGGCGGTCGAATAGCAATCGACGATTTTGGCGCAGGTTTCAGTACGCTGTCGTTTGTGCGTGATGCTGAACCGGACATTATAAAAATTGACATGGGGTACTTGCACCGTGCACGGGAAAGTACGCGTGCCAGTGACACGTTTGAACACCTTGTAAAACTATGCAAGACATTGGCGCCTTGCGTGATTGTAGAGGGTGTCGAACGCTCAGCTGATCGCCAAAGACTTCTGGCGGCAAGTGCTGATTGGGCGCAGGGATTTTACTTGGGTAAACCAGCACTTTTTCCCGGAAGTATTAAGGCGCCTTGTTGGGTTGAAAATAAAATATAAGTGTTTTGTCGTGTGCGTAAGATTTTTGATTTTTGAATAGTTGGGGCTTTTGTTGAGGTGCCTGAGAAAGTTGAAAACCTCGGAAGAACAGGACGAGGTCATACGCTAGCCTGGTGCGGCAATGAACGTTTCCAGCAGTGTTGTTTGACCACTGTCTAACCGGCCGGCACGGTAGATGTACTTCTGACCCGTGCAAACCCAATTGTGCGCCTTGGATGAAAACAGTCAGTTTCGGACATATCCGAGTGCCTCGCATTGCTCTAGAGTTTTTTGCTCATTCAGACATCCGGGCGCATATGAATCTCTGGTTTCGGCTTTTATTCCTGCTTTTTCGTAGACCTTGGCGTAGACCTGTCGACGGGTTGGCAACCACCGTAACCCGCCTGCGGGTCTGGCCTCTGGATCTGGACTTCAATCGCCACGTTACCAACGGTCGATACTTCACGTTGGCCGATGTGGCCCGAATGGACTATGTGCTGCGCACCGGTGCATTTCGGGTCGCGTTGCGTGCCAAGGCGTTGCCTATCGTTGGAGACACCTGGGGTAAGTTTCGCCGTGAACTGAAGCTTTTCGAGTCTTTCGAAATCCATACGAGGATGCTTGGCTGGGACGCGAAGTGGAGCTACCTCGAGCATCGATTTATCAGTCGCAAACGCGTGGTTGCCGTTGTCGTGATGCGCGGTCTGTTTCGCGCGGCAGAAGGCACCATTTCACCTTCTGTCTTCTGCCGCGAATTGGGGTTGTCAGAGGATTCGCCAGGCATGCCGCAATGGCTTACGGATTGGTCGAAAGCCTGTGATGACATGAGCCAACAACTGCGAAACGAAGAGGCATTGTGACGTTTGTAAAACGCTTTTCGCCTTTCATGCGCCCGTGTCGGCAGTCACCGGGTGAAGGGCAGGTAACAACTCCATGACTTCACAGAACAGATTGCGCTGTTGCCAGTCGCTGCGGTCGCCAATCACATACAGGCGGCGCTTGGCTCGGGTCACGGCAACGTTGAGCAGGTTGGGTTGTGAGACGGCCCAATTGCGTGCGCCGCCGTTTTCACTGTTACCGCCCAGTACCAGGATGACCACCGCAGCTTCCTTGCCTTGCATGGTGTGAATGGTGCCGTGCACGCGCTTGCCGAGATCGCGGTCCTTGAGTTGATTACGGACATCCTGGAAAGGGGTGATGACTGCAATGCTGCCGGACGGCACGCCGTCGGCCTCGAGCACGCTGAGCAGGCGATCCAGGGCGTGGCCTTCGTTATCGACCCAGTTGCCTGAAGACGGGCCGCTGGCATGCACCCAGCCGGTGAGCAGGCGAGCGGGGGTTTCCTTGGCCGCAGACGGGGCAATGGTGCCGTAGACCATGGCGCCGTCGTAGGCAATACGGTTCGCCAGGTCGAACATCGGACGATCGCAACGACGGTGTACCACCAGTGGCAGGCCGACCCAGCATTTCTGGCCCTGAGGGCCGGCCATTCGGCCCCAGGGTGTGGCGTGGTCGGCCAGGGTCTGTGCGGACTGTCGGTTAGGCAGCCAATGCGCGTCGATGTGATAGCGGGTGCGCATATGTTCGAGCACCGCGTCGGAGACGGTGATGATAGGTTCCAATTGCAGCGGATCGCCGACCAGTACCGCCCGCCGTGCGCGCCACAGGGCGCCGACCGCGGCCTGCGGGGTTGCCTGGCCGGCTTCATCCACCAGCAGCCAGCCAATCTCACTGCAACCCAGGCTGCCGAACGAGCGCGCGAACGACGCGAAGGTACTGCTGAGGACCGGCACCACCATGAACAGCGAAGCCCAAGCCGAGCGTATCACGGCCTGGGATACACCACGGTAACGGCCGCCGGTCAGCAGGCTGGTGATGAAGCTCAGGTTATAGCCCAGGCGTGAGGCTTCAATCTGCAAGAATGTGCGGTGTAGCTTCAGCGCTTCGATGAAGACGTTTGCCCGTGCTTGACGCCATCCTTCGAGAATCCAGGGTTCGCGCAGCTCGATGTGTGTGCCCCTGCCCAGTTGGCCTTGCTCCAGCCAGGTCAGCAGATGCTCGGCTTGACCCGCCTGTGCAACGCTGCGGGCCTTGTCTATCTGCAAGGAGGCGTGGCGTATGGCTTCGCCAATAGCCTGTTCGTCGGCCGCCAACTGCTGATTGAGCTGGCCAAGTTGCAGGCGCAGTCGTTCCAGCTGGCGTTGCACGCTGTCGAAGGCATCCTTCGCCAGCATATGGGTGCCAACGAGCACGCGTTGGTGGGCGGTCCAGGTACGGTGTGCCCCCCACAGGCTGAGCAGGTTGGCGAGCAGCCCGGGTTTTTTTGCCAGGTGCGCTTCGAGCGCCAGGAGGGCACGTTGCAGGTGTTCGCGGGTGGGGGGGAGCTGCTGTGATTCCAGCGCGGCGTGTTCGCCATCGAGGCTACGCCGTTGAGCCAGTCGTGCCTGGCGCTCATGTTCCTGCTGTTTGACGCGCGCCTTGGCACTGATAACGCCTTGGATTCGCTCCAGAATGTCGTCTGCTTGAGCGCGCAATGAGCGCTCTGCGTCTTTGGCGTCCTGGTACTGTTTGACGGCCGCACGCCAGTGGCTGGCCTTGTCGGCGGGTGTGAGCAGCTTCATCTGCTGTGCCTGTTCACTCAACCACTCGCGCATGCCCTTGGGCGGTGGTACGTCCTCTGGGCTGGGGGTGTCGGGTGTGGACCCGCCGTTGCCATAGAAAAAACGGTCGACGAACTGGGAACGTTTGGATTTGCTGCCCAGCGCTGCCGAGATCAAGCCCCAGGCCGGCTTGCCGCTGATCAGCTCGCCCAGTTCGCTGAAGTACTCGGCGTCGGGCAGCCAGGAAGGGTCGACTTTGTCGCGCTGAGGCAGTTCGAGGGTGACGTTCTCGACAGCGCCATTGTTGGACGAGGCCACCACCATTTCGAAGCCGAACAAGCGCGGGTCCAGCACGTAAGCGAAGCGCTCCCGACCGCCATCATTGGCGGATTCCCGGCCATTTTTGATGAAGGCGTCCGATGCCTTGCCCAGCGAGGCCAAGACATCGGCGCGCTGGGTCACCACGGCGGCGATCAAGTCACGCAACAAGGTGGTCTTTCCGGTGCCTGGCGGACCATTGACGCCCATCACGCCGCTGCCGCTGCTCAGGTTTTGCAGCAGGCTGTTGACCGCCAGTTGCTGGGAGTGCACCAGGCCCAGATGGCGCTCGGCCGGCCAGCAGCCGGCGGCATAACGTGATGGGGCCAAGCGGTCGATCAGCGCCAGGTCCGCGCCAGGCTGATCCAGATGCAGTCGTTGGCTGGCGTCATGCTGGCTCAGATAGCGGGCGAGTGGCTGGCTGTTTTCGCCGCGCGCCAGGGCGTCGGCGACGTCGGCCAGGTCGCTGAGCAGGAAACTGTTGAGCGGATCGTCTTCCTGTTCGGGTTTTTCCGGGTTGATTGGCGCCGAGCGAAAGCGGTGGGTACGTGGTTTATCCCCGAAAAATGCATCGAGGCCCAAGGCTTGGCGTACGCAGGTGGTCAGGCGCTCCAGGTCCGCGGCCAGGACCACGCCGCCGAGCAAACGGCTGGCCTGTTCGCGAAGGGATTGCTGGGCTTCGTCGAAACCGCGGGTCCAATCCTTGCGGTGGATAGCGCAGCCGACGAACCAGGCCTCGCTCGATAGCACCAGGCTGTCGGCCAGCATCATGCCTCGGTCGTTGAACTTCAATGCGAACAGCGCCGAAGTGCGCCGTTGTGGCTCCTTGTAGCCCTGGTCAGCACCGAATAGCCGCTCCAGTTGGCGAGCCACATCCAGGTTGTCGTAAAGGTGGGCGTAGAGGGTGTGGCTCCAGGTGCGTTTGGGCGGCAGCCGTTGCCGGTTCAGCGCGTTGGCTGGCATCCACGGCAGGATCTGGGCGCTGGAGGGCACATCCTGGAAATACGGCTGGTAGTCGCTGTCGCGCTTTTTCAGCTTGGGTGCGGCCTGGGGTTGCAGCAACTCGACGGCGTGCCAATAGCGCACGGTGTTTTGCGCAGTCATTTACGTCCTTGAAAGCACTCTGGCTTGGAATCCTGATGCGTAGGATAACAGGCACGGTGCGTCGCGAGTGCTTTGCACTAAACCGGCTGCCCTTCCTCATCCGAAGCACTGCAGCAGCGGTCGCGGCCGTTCTGCTTGGCCGCGTAAAGCATCTTGTCCGCCGCGGTGATCAGGCTGGCCGGCGTGACGTGTTGCCCGGTGGGCTGAACGCTGGCGATCCCGGCGCTGGCCGTGACATGGCCGAGTGGATGGGTGCTGTGCTCGATGCCCATTGCGCGAATGGCCTCGAGGATGTCGCGGGCAACGGTCGCGGCGCCTGGGTTATCGGTGTTCGGCAGCAGCACGGCAAATTCTTCCCCGCCATACCTGACCGCCAGGTCCCCGGGTCGCTTGACCGCTTGCAAGATTGCGGTAGCCACCGCACTCAGGCAATCGTCGCCAGCCGCGTGGCCATAGGTATCGTTGTAGCGCTTGAAGTAATCGACATCGAGCATGATCAACGAGAGCGTCGAGCGCTGCCGGATGGCCTGGCGAATCTCGTCCAGCAGCGCGCTGTCCAGGCGTCGACGGTTGCCCAGCCCGGTCAGGCTGTCGGTCAAGGCCATGTCGCGCATGGACTGATGGGCCAGGCGCAGCTCGCCCTCCATCACCATGCGCCGGCGCAGTTGGTTCAACACCACCCGCCCGAACACGGTGAACGCGCCAATCAGGAAGAACAGCACAAAGCCGGTCTTGAACAGATCCCAACGCCACGGCGCGATGATGGACTCGCGGGAAAGCCCCGCTTCAACCACCAACGGATACGCGGCAAGGGCCCTGTAGCCATACAAGCGCTCAGTGTCGTCGACCACCGCCCTGGCCTCGGCGACACCCTCGTTGGACATCGGCAGGTAACGCTTGAAAATCTCGCTCGCGGTCAGGCTCTTGCCCACCACGGCGGCGATGAACGGGCGTCGCACCAGGATGGTCCCGTCACGCAAGGCCAGCACCAGCGCGCCCTTGTCGTCGATTTTGAAATCGCCGTAGTAATCGACGAAATAACTGACCTTGATCGTCCCCAGCAATACCCCCGCGAATGAGCCGTCAGGGTTATTCAACCGACGCGAAACCGGGATGATCAAATCCCCCGTGGACTTGCTGTTTACCACCGCGCCGATGCGCACATTGGGATCGGTGTGGGTACGGTGATATTGGAAGTAATCACGGTCGGCATTGTTCGCAGGCTCGGGCAGGACCTCCTTGTCCGTCGCGATCCAGTCACCCTCCGGGCCGTAGATAAACAAGCCATGCAATTGCGGCATCAGCTTGGCCTGCTGCACCAGCAAGTTGTGGATGCGCGGCACATCGATATTGTGCAACCCGTCGCCTTCCACCCGTTCACTGAGCGCAGCGGTCAACACATCCACCTGGCGGATGGCATCCTCGGCATGCTGCGCAGTGGCCCGCGCGAGGTTGGTGACGGAGTCGCGTGCCGATGCGAACGCTGCATGGTAGTCCCGCCAGGTGCGCCAGCCTTCCACGGCCAGGAACGCAAGGATCACCGCGAGCATGAAACTCACCGTCAGGTGGAATGCGGCCCCCGCGCTGATGGGCGTGGGGCTTGTGGGGCCAGCCAGCTTGGCATCTGGCTGTTTGCGTCCGAGCATGTGTGTGTCCTTGTGGTGCTGCTCTGCAATAACGCAAGACAACAGCTTCAATGGCTAAGCGGTTCAACAATGAGGGGGGAATACGGGGGGTAACCGTTTGCGGCGTGGATGATGATACGTACGCGCATGGCTGGCAACGGTTGCTGCAAGCGAACCACTGTGGGGTCAGGGCAACCAGACACTCACACACAACCCCCGTTGTTGCACCGCATCGCTAAACGACAACGCCACCCGCGCGCCGGTGCGGTCGGCGATGGCCTTGACGATCGACAAGCCGAGCCCGGAACCTGCTTCGTCGGTGCCCAGGCTGCGATAGAACGGGTCGAACACCCGCATATGTTCCTGCGCGGCAATGCCCGGCCCGGTGTCCTTGACTTGTAGCAGCACAGCGTCCGGCAGCTTTTCTACCGAAAGGTCGATACGCCCGCCCGGTGGGGTGTAGCGAATGGCGTTGTCCACCAGGTTTTTCACCAGGGTCAGCAGGTCCATTGCATTGAATACCACTTGCACGTCTTCAGGGCTTTCAACGCCGATGTCGATCTGCTTGCGCTCGGCCAGGGGCAGCAGGTCTTCGAGGACCTGGCGATACAGTTCATGCACCGACAACGTGGTTTGCACCCGCGCCGAGGTGGATTGGGCCGCTGCCAGGCTCAGTAGCTGGTCGATCAGTTTGCGACCGCGCTCTATACCTCGTGACAACGGCACAAAACGCTCGCGGCTGGTTGGCGAGAGGTCGGTGGCCGCCAGGCGGTCGGCTTGCAGCGACAAGGCGGTCATCGGCGAGCGCAGTTCGTGGGCGGCGTCGGCGACAAAGCGTCGCTGGCTGTCCATGGACTGCGCGACCCGCGCCAGCAGGCGATTGATCGCGACCACAAACGGCCGCACTTCGGTGGGCAGGTGCTGCTCCTCGATGGGATGCAGTTCCTGTTCGGCGCGCTGGTCGATCTCGGCGGCGAGCACGCCAATCGGACGGAACAGCTTGCGCACCAGGTCGCCGACCACCAGCAGCAGCACCGGAAACAGGATCAGGAACGGCAGCAGGCTACGCCAGGCGCTCTCGCGGGCGTCCTTGTCGCGGGCGTCGGATTCCTGAGCCACCGCAATCCGCTCGCCGCGTGCGGTGGTGTGCACCAGTACGCGAAAGGCTTCACCCGCGACATCCACGGTAGCCAGCCCATCAGCGAGGGTCGTGGGAAAGGGCAGGGGCAACGCCTCATCGGTGGTGCCCGTCGCATGCTGGCCGTCGCCCAGGTGTTGGATGATCACCCGCGACTCTTCGTCATCGCCCTCGATGCGCGTGGCTTGGGGGTATTGCAGGGTCATCTGCTGGCGGTCGAACAGCATGGCCACCTGGCGCAAGGTGTCGTCCTGCTGTTCGTGGGCTTCGTCAAACGCCGAGACAAACGCAAACACGCTGGCCAGCACCGCCACCAGCAAAATCGCCAGCGACAGCGTCACCGACAGGCGCAGTTGCACCGACTCACTCAAACGCTTTTTGAAACCATCCATCCCATGCCCCTGACGTTCTTGATCACATGACTGCCCAACTTGCGCCGCAAGGCGTGGATCAGGAACTCGATGGCGTTGCTCTCGACTTCGTTGCCCCAGCCATATAGGCGGTCTTCCAGTTCACTGCGGGACAGGATCGCCCCCGGGCGGATCAGCAGCGCTTGCAGCAACGCAAACTCACGGCTCGATAACGCCACGCCGGTGAGCTCGTCGGTGCTGGCTTGCTTGGACACCAGGTCCAGCGAGACCACACCATTGCCCAGCAACGACAACGCGCTGCCGCCCTTACGGCGCAGCACCGCGCGCATGCGCGCGAGCAGTTCGGGGATGTCGAATGGTTTGAGCAAATAGTCATCGGCGCCGCCATCCAGGCCGCGCAGGCGGTCGTCGAGGCTGTCACGGGCGGTGATGATCAGCAGGGGCACGGAGTTGTTGCGCGCGCGGATGCAGCCCAGCACCTCAAGGCCGTCCTTGCCCGGCAGGCCGAGGTCGAGCAGCACCATGTCGTAGGGATGGGTGTCGAGTGCGGCCAGGGCGGTCATGCCGTTCTTGACCCAGTCGGCGGCATAGCTTGCATCGCTGAGCGCACGCTGGATCGCATCGCCAATCATCGGGTCGTCTTCGACCAGCAGTATCCGCATGTCGCGCACATCCTCAGTAAAACCACACGCGGCGAAGTGATCGCCGCGTGTGTATTGAAGCACCCGTGCGGGCATTTGTCCGGTATCAGCCTTTCATCACGTCGAAGGCCTTGAGCAGGTCATCCATCGAGGCCTTGCAGTCCGCCTGGTTCGGGTTGCCGTCGCGCAACGCCGAGAGGGCGCGGTCGATGGCTTTGTCGAGCACATGCCAGTCGTTGGCGGCGCGCGGCTTGATGCCGGCTTCGGCGGAGTCCCAGGTGGTTTCCAGGTCCTTGATGCGAGCTTTGGCGCCCGCCAGGTCGTTCTTGGCGACGAGGGCCGAGACGTCCACCGCAATGTTGCGGAACTCCGATAGATCGCCCAGTTTCGAGGCCTGGCGTTGGCTGGTCGCCGAACCTGCGGCTTCGTTGGGTTTATCGGCCGGTTTGGAGCAGCCGGTAGCGATGCCCAGCATCAGAATGGCGCAGGCGATAGCGACGCGGCGAATCAGGTCTTGAACAGGGCGCATGAGGCTTTCCTTGGTGTGAGTATTCATGGGGTAATGGCTTTGCGGTTGCCGACGCTGAGTTGCGCAACGGCCACCAACAGCACGATGACGCAGAGGAACAGCGCGCTGGTCCAACTGGCGCCCATGCCCAGGCCGCCGTAGGTCTTGGCTTGGGTCAGCAGGTCGCCGAGGGAGGCGCCGAACGGGCGGGTGAGGATGTAGGCGACCCAGAACGTCAGCACTGAGTTGACGCCCAGCCGCCAGGCCACCAGTGCCGCCGCGATCAAGCCGGCGAAAATGAAGGCGCCAAGGGTGAAGCCCAGGCCCAGCGCTTCGGTGGCCAGGTCACCGGCGGCGGTGCCGAGTGCGAAGGTGCAGAGCACAGTGGTCCAGTAGAACCACTCGCGGCGCGGGGTCACGATGTCGCGGATCGACAGGCTGTGTTCGGTGCGATACCAGACCATAAAGTTGAGGCCGAGCAACACCGAGAAAATCGCCGTACTGGCGTACAGGCTGACGTCGAGCTTGTCGGTGAGGATGTCGGTGATCTGCGTGCCGACGATGCTCACCAGCACCACGGTCAACCAGTAGATCCACGGCGTGTAGGCCTTGGTGCGCATCTGCCAGAACAACGCCACGGCCAGCAGCGCGGCCATACCGATGCTGGTCCAGCCGGCGCCGAAACCGGCATCGACGGCGAGGTAATCCGCGCCGGTTTCGCCCACGGTGGTGGACAAGATCTTGATCACCCAGAAGGACAGCGTCACCTCGGGTACTTTGTTCAGCCAACGGGCTGCTGTGGCATTCATCGGGCTTACCTCTCCTTGACTGCGCGGTGGTTGGCGCAGGGGAGAAGGTACGGCACGAAACTTAGCTGGGACTGAGGGCCGCGGTTTTTTTCAGGACATGGGCCAAGCCCAAGGTGGTGAGGTGCACCACGCTGCCGTTGGGCGGCGCCTGCAGGCCGGAGCTGCGCACCAGGATTGACTGGCCGGGCGCGAACTCATTGGCGGGCAGCGTCACGGTCAGCGTGCAGGTATTGCCGCCGAATTCGCGTTCAGTCACCACGCCACGGCAGCCGCTATCGTGACTGGCGCTCAGTTGCAGTTGTTCCGGGCGTAGCATGATCCGCGAGGTTTCGTGGTCGAGCTTGCTGTCGACTGGCACGCGGCCCAGGCCGCAGTGGGCCCAGCCGGCTTCGATCCTTGCGGGCATGACGACGGCTTCGCCGAGAAACAACGCGGTCTGCTCGTCGACGGGGTATTGGTACAGGTCCATCGGATGGCCCGATTGCACCAGGCGGCCCTGGCGCATCACTGCCAGTTGATCGGCGAACGATAGCGCCTCGCTTTGATCGTGGGTCACCAGGATCGTGGTGATACCCGCGTCGCTCAGCAGCCGCGCGACCATCTTGCGCATCGCCGAGCGCAGCCCGGTGTCCAGGGCCGAGAACGGTTCATCCAGCAACATCAGCCGGGGTTGTTGCGCCAGGGCGCGGGCCAGCGCCACGCGCTGTTGTTGGCCGCCGGACAGTTCGTGGGGCCAGCGCCGCGCCATGTTGGCGTCGAGGGCCACGCTGTCCATCAATTCGGCGATGCGTGTGTGGCGCGCTTGGCCCTGGGTGGCCAGGCCGAAGCCGATGTTGTCGGCTACGGTCATGTGCGGGAACAGCGCGCCGTCTTGCGGTACATAGCCGATCTGGCGCTGATGGGCCGGCACGGCGTGGGTGCCGTCGACCAGCGGTTGGCCGTCGAGGGTGAGGCTGCCGGAGTCGGGAAATTCAAAGCCGGCGATCATGCGCAACAAGGTGGTCTTGCCCGAGCCGGACGGCCCGACAATCACGGTGCGGCTGCCGGTGGGCACCGACAGGCTGACATCCGCCAGGGCACGCTGGGTGCCAAAGGATTTGCAGAGTGCGTTCAGTTCGAGGGCGTTCATCGGCCTGCCGTGCGTTTGGATTGGTGGTAGAGAAGGCCGGTCAACGGCAGTGACAACAGGATCATGATCAGCGCGTAAGGGGCTGCTGCTGCGTAGTCGATCTCACTGGTCATCGCCCAGAAACCGGTGGCCAGGGTGCGGGTGCCGTTGGGCGCCAGCAGCAGGGTGGCGGTCAGCTCGTTGGTGATCGCCAGGAACACCAGCGCCGCACCCGCCGCAGCGGACGGTGCGGCCAGGCGCATGGTGATCAGCCACAACGCGCGGCCCGGCGAACGGCCGAGGCTGCGCGCCATGTTTTCCAGCTCCACCGGCGCCTGGGCGATACCGGCACGCAGGCTCACCAGGGCCCGTGGCAGGAACATCAACAAGTAGGCGAGCAGCACCGTAATGGTGGTCTGGTAGATCGGCCGGGCGAAGTGGATGGTCACCGTGACCAGCGCCAGCGCAACGACGATGCCGGGCAGCGAACTGGTGATGTAGTTGCAGCCTTCCAGGAGGCGTTGCAAGCGCCCCGGTGCGCGAATCGACAGCCAGGCGATCGGCACCGCCGCGCAGGTGGTCAACAGTGCACCAGCAACGCCCAGTTGCACGGTTTGCAGGAGTGCCGGCAGCAGCTCGTCGAGCTGCCAGACCTGCGCGCCACCGGCGACCAGCCACTGGCCCAGGGTGATCAGCGGCACGCCAAGGGCCAACGCGCAGGTCATGCCTTGCAGGGTCAGGGCGAGCAGGGTGGTGCTCGTGCTCAGTTGCACGGTGCGTTGTTCGCGGGCGCTGCCGGAGCCGACCCGCGCATACCGTGCATGGCCGCGCGCGGCGGATTCGGCGGTGAGCATCGCCAGGCAACACAGGGCCAGCACCGCCGCGAGCATATTGGCGGCCGGGCCATTAAAGGTGGATTTGAATTGATCGAAAATCGCCGTGGTGAAGGTATCAAAGCGAATCATCGCGTACAGGCCGTATTCGGCCAGCAGGTGCAGGCCCACCAGCAGCGCACCGCCGCAGATCGCCAGGCGCAGCTGTGGCAAGACCACGCGCCAGAACACCGCCCAGGGCTTGAGGCCCAGGGATTCGGCCACGTCTTCGATGGCCGGGTCCAACCGGCGCAGGGTCGCCGCCACCGGCAGGTACAGAAATGGAAAATAGGCAATCACCGACACCAGCACACCGGCTGGCAAGCCGTGGATCGACGGCACCAGGCTGACCCACGCGTAACTGTGCACAAACGCCGGCACCGCCAGCGGCGCAACCGCCAGCAGCGACCAGACGCGGCGGCCGGGCAGGTTGGTGCGTTCGGTCAACCAGGCCAGGGCCACGCCGAGCGCAATGCACAGGGGCAGGGTGAACATCACCAGCAGCACGGTGTTGACCAGCAACTCGCCGACCCGTGGCCGCCACACCAACGCCTCGATCTGCGCCCAGCCGATCTGCCAGGACACCCCGATCACAAACGCAATCGGCAACAGCGCCAGCAGCGAAACCAGCACCGACAGGCCGGTGACCCACGTACCCCCACGGCCTCTGAACAGGCCGCGGGTGCGTTTGTGTGGCATCGCGTGGGCAATGCCGGGGAGGGACGTTTCAGGCAACAATCAGAGCAGTCCGGCTTGGGTCATCAGTTCAACCGCTTTTTTGCTGTTGAGCTTGGAGGCGTCGACCTTCGGCGCGTCCAGTTGCGCCAGCGGCACCAGCTTGGGGTTGGATTGCGCGTTCTGGCCAACGGCGTATTCGAACGAGTTGCCGTCTTTCAAGATCGCCTGGCCATCTTTGCCAGTGATCCACTTCACGAAGGCCTGGGCCTGTTCCTGGTGTTTGCTGGAGGCCAATACACCGGCGCCGGAAATGCTCACGAATGCGCCCGGGTCTTGGTGCTTGAAGTAGTGCAACTGGGTGTTCTTGCTGTTTTCGCCGGTCTTGGATTGGTCGACGAAGCTGTAGTAGTGATAAATCACGCCGCTGTCGACCTGGCCTGCGTTGACGGCCTTGAGCACCGCGCTGTTGCCACGGTAGATGGCCGCGTTGGCTTTCATCGCCTTGAGCCAATCGAGGGTCGCGGCTTCGCCCTTGAGTTCCAGCACAGCGGCGACGATGGCCTGGAAGTCGGCCCCGGCCGGGGACGCGGCCCAGCGGCCTTTCCAGCTTGGCGACGCGAGGTCCAGCAGGGACTTTGGCAAGTCGCCGGCGTTGAGCTTGCTTGGGTTGTACACAAACACCGTCGAACGCGCGGCAATGCCAATCCACTTGCCGTGGGCCGGACGGTAAGCGGCGTCTACCTGTTCCAGGGTGGTCGGTGCCACCGGCGCGAACAGCCCGGCGTTGTCCACCAGCACCATGGCTGGCGAGTTCTCGGTGAGAAACACATCGGCCGGAGAGGCGGCGCCTTCCTGCACGATCTGGTTGCCCATCTCGGTGTCATCGCCGTTGCGGATAGTCACCGGGATACCGGTCTCCTGGGTAAACCCTTCGACCCAAGCCTTGGTCAGGCTTTCGTGCTGGGCGTTGTACACCACGATGCCCACCGAATCAGCGGCATACACATGCCCCGCGCTGACCAATGCAGTGGCGAGCAGGGCTTTTTTGATAAAGGAAGGAAGACGGCTGGTCATGCGGTGAGCGCTCCGGTTTTTATAACTGCACGGGAAGTCCGCTAGTGGTCGATTGAGCCTAGACCAATAGGAATCATTTGCATGTTTGGGCGCGGCGAATGTAGAGCGGCAGATGAGAAAAAAACGTCAAAGAAACGGTTAACAATTGTGATGAGGACTATCAGACGGTGGAGATCCCCTGTTGGGGCTGGCTTGCCTGAGGAAGCGATGGTTCGGCTGGCATTTTTGGCGATAGGCATACCGCCTTCGCGGGCAAGCCCGCTCCCACAGGGGATACCTGGTGAGCCTGTTTTTTGAGCCAGGCGCAAATTCAAATGTGGGAGCTGGCTTGCCTGCGAAAGCGGTGGTTCGGCTGGCATTTTTGGCGACTGGCATACCGCCTTCGCGGGCAAGCCCGCTCCCACAGGGGATACCTGGTGAGCCTGTTTTTTGAGCCAAGCGCAAATTCAAATGTGGGAGCTGGCTTGCCTGCGAAAGCGGTGGTTCAGCTGGCATTTTTGGCGGCTGGTATACCGCCTTCGCGGGCAAGCCCGCTCCCACAGGGGATACCTGGTGAGCCTGTTTTTTGAGCCAGGCGCAAATTTAAATGTGGGAGCTGGCTTGCCTGCGAAAGCGGTGGTTCGGCTGGCATTTTTGGCGGCTGGTATACCGCCTTCGCGGGCAAGCCCGCTCCCACAGGGGATACCTGGTGAGCCTGTTTTTTGAGCCAGGCGCAAATTTAAATGTGGGAGCTGGCTTGCCTGCGAAAGGGTGGGTCAGCTGGCATTTTGGGCGACTGGCATACCGCCTTTGCGGGCAAGCCCGCTCCCACAGGGGATACCTGGTGGGCCTGTTTTTTGAGCCAGGCGCAAATTCAAATGTGGGAGCTGGCTTGCCTGCGAAAGCGGTGGTTCGGCTGGCATTTTTGGCGGCTGGCATACCGCCTTCGCGGGCAAGCCCGCTCCCACAGGGGATACCTGGTGAGCCTGTTTTTTGAGCCAGGCGCAAATTCAAATGTGGGAGCTGGCTTGCCTGCGAAAGGGTGGGTCAGCTGGCATTTTTGGCGACTGGCATACCGCCTTCGCGGGCAAGCCCGCTCCCACAGGGGATACCTGGTGAGCCTGTTTTTTGAGCCAGGCGCAAATTCAAATGTGGGAGCTGGCTTGCCTGCGAAAGGGTGGGTCAGCCGGCATTTTTGGCGACTGGCATACCGCCTTCGCGGGCAAGCCCGCTCCCACAGGGGATACCTGGTGAGCCTGTTTTTTGAGCCAGGCGCAAATTCAAATGTGGGAGCTGGCTGGCCTGCGAAAGCGGTGGTTCGGCTGGCATTTTTGGCGGCTGGTATACCGCCTTCGCGGGCAAGCCCGCTCCCACAAGGGGATACCTGGTGAGGCTGTTTTTTGAGCCAGGCGCAAATTCAAATGTGGGAGCTGGCTTGCCTGCGAAAGGGTGGGTCAGCTGGCATTTTTGGCGACTGGCACGGCGCTATCGCAATCAAGCTAAGTCCCAGATTTTTTAGTTATATTTCAGGCAGTTAATAGAGCGATCCACCGTAGTCTTGGCAATTTCCAGCAAATGCCACACTGCCAGGATCTTTGCCCGCTCGGGGCTTGTCAGTTGCTCACCACAATCAAGTGCGGTGGCCGACGCGCTGTCGAGCAGGCTGGCGGTGTAGAGTAGGGCGTCTTCGAAGCTCAGGTCTTCGTTGACCGAGTGGAAACCTCTGGTGGGCAGGTAGTGATCGATGACGCGGTTGAAGGCGGCGCGGTCTTTGGCGGGGTCGAAGGGGGAATCTGGCACAACCTTATTCATCGTGTATCTCCAACTGGTAGGTGAGGAGCCGATCCCTCGCGACTAAACGAGGGTGGCGGCTGTACGCAGGTTAGTCGACCGGCCAGTTGGATCCGGCGCACCCGAAGGTGCCCTGCGCACAGCCACCATGAACACGGTGACAGCTTGCGCACAACTGGAGGTCAGGCGACTAAACCCGGTCACTGATAAGCAGTGACGGACCGCAGACTAGCCACCGATTCCAGCAGGCACAAGGCGGCAGAGATTGTCTAGGAAACGTCCTGCAATTTAAAGCGACACGGCTTGCTGGCCCTTTACAAAGCATGACAAAACGCCAGTAACCCAGCGAAGTCCCCTGATGCATGGATATCAAAATGTGGGAGCTGGCTTGCCTGCGAAAGCGGCAGGTCAGCCAATGCAATTACTGGCTGACACGCCGTTATCGCAACGACGAAGCAAGCTGGAAAAAAACCTGAAGCCTGTCGATGCCTCGCATTGGTATGCCCGTAGAACTTTTTTGTTCGTGTGGCTTATTAGCACTGACGAAGATACTTAATAGGTGATGTTTATCTATAAGTAGAAGTGGCGTGTCAGGATGGGAAGTACTTACAGTAAAAGCCTACAGTGTTGTATGTAGGATAGTAGTTGAGTGAAGAGTTTGTTGTTGGTGATTTGTTTTTTTGGTAAATGACTCAAACTCCCATGCTTAAAAACAATAAGGAAAAAGTACGCCAGTGAATACGGATTGGTTGATGAAGATGATCCAGTATTGGTTTTTTTTGCTATCCGATGTTTAGAGAGGTTGTGAGTTAGATGCAGGACTTCTTGGGCGCCATGCTGTTCTCGATACTGCTTTCGATAAGTTTCGGTCCGGTAGCCTTGACTATTCTGGGACAATCCATCACCCACGGCTTTCGTAGTGCGTTACCCGGAGCTCTCGGTGCGGCAGTTGCCGACGCGTTGTTTGCAGCTGTCGCTTTTATTGGTTTGAAGTCGATTGAAGCATTTTGGCTCGCCAATAGTCAGTGGTTGGCGTGGGCTGCGATTGTCTACCTCTTTTATCTAGGTGTGCTCACTTTCAAAAAAACTGCGCGTGCGGCGGTAACCAGGCGAGCCGCAGGGTTTGTCGCGGTTTTTTTATTGACGTTGACGAGTCCACTCACCATCGCGGCAATTTCCTCCTATGTCGTCGCCAGCGGCGCCCAGCTTGATGGGTCTGGTCTGTACTTGAATTTGCTGGGAGTTCTAACAGGGTCGCTTTTAGGGCAAATGCTTTATGTGGTTGCAGGGGCGATGATCAAGAGGACGCTCGCGGGGAGAGCCCATTTTGGCTGGCTGAACCGAGTTAGCGGGGTATGCCTGATTGGGTTTGCAGCTTGGCAGATGGGTCGTGCTTTAGTGCTTTGATGTTTGTCCTGATGCCAGCCAGTCAAGGGCGGTTCGGCTTGCTCTTCGCGCATTCACGCCGCAGCTTTTGTGGGCTTCAGGCACTCGATAGAGCGATCCACCGTAGTCTTGGCAATTTCCAGCAAATGCCACACTGCCAGGATCTTCGCCCGCTCGGGGCTTGCCAGTGGCTCGCCACAATCTAACCCGGTTAAAGGCGGCGCGGTCTTTGGTGGGGTAGAAGGGAGGATCGGGGACGACCTTGTTTATCGTGTATCTCCAACTGGTAGATAAGGAGCCGACCCCTTCGCGACTAAACGGGGAGTGGCGGCTGTACGCGGGTTGGCCGACCGGCCAGTTGGTCTGGCACACCCGCAGGTGCCCAGCGCACAGTCACGCGGCAGACACTGCCAATCCCCTGTGGGAGCTGTCGAGCCCCAGCGAGGCTGCGAAGGGATCACCGCTATAGTTGCGGTAAACCGCAGCATCAGCATCGCTGAAGCCCGACCTCAGCGCATATGCAAAATAATCGGGCTGCTGCTCGCCGGATCGGTATGCCCGCGCAGCTTGCCCACCGCCTGCGCATCCACCGGGCCGCCGTGATTGCCCCAGGTGCTGCGCATGTAGCTGAGCACTTCGGCGATTTCCTGATCCGACAGTTGCTCGCGCAAGGCCGGCATGCGGTAGGCGTCCGGCACGCCGGCGGCGACGACGCGTTGCGAGCCGTTGAGGGTGATGTTGATCGCCGAGGCGCTTTCCCTGGCGAGTGCCGAGGTGGCGCCGGCCAGGGGCGGCATCCATTCGGGCTGGCCCTTGCCGTCCAGGCCGTGGCAGGACGCGCAGCGGGTCGCATAGGTGTGGGCGCCGGGCGCGTTGCTGGCGGCCGCCGCCTGGTATTGCCACGGTGTGCCGTCACGCTGCGGGTCGCCGGGCAGCGACTTGAGGTAACGGGCGATGGCGGCCAGGTCGGCGTCTTGCATGAACTGGGTGGAGTTGTTGAACGCCTCGGTCATCGAGCCGTAGACCACCGCATGGGCGTTGCGCCCGGTCTTGAGGAATTGCACGATCTGCGCCTCGCTCCAGCGTCCCAACCCGCTGTTGGGGTCCTGGCGCAGGCTGGGGGCGTACCAGCCGTCGAGCAGGGCGCCGGCGAGGAAGGGCGCGCCGGACTCGTCCATGGCCTTCTCGTTGAACGCCAGCCCACGGGGGGTGTGGCAACTGCCGCAGTGGCCGGGGCCTTGCACGATATACGCGCCACGGTTCCACAGTTCGTCCTGCGCCGGTTTGGCCGCGTAGGGCGTGCTGGGGGCGAACACGCCGTTCCACAACGCGATGGGCCAGCGCAGGTTCAGCGGCCAGGGAATGTCGCTGGGGATGTTCGGCAGGTTGGCCGGTTGCACACCTGCCATGAAAAACGCGTACAGCGCCCGGATGTCGTCGTCGCTGAGCTTCACATAGGACGGGTAGGGCATCGCCGGGTAGAGCCGGCGCCCGTCCGGCGTCACGCCATGGCGCACCGCGCGGTCGAAGTCGGCCAAGGAGTAGTTGCCGATGCCGTTGTCGCGGTCCGGCGTGATGTTGGTGGCGTGGATCGCGCCCAGCGGCGTGGCCATCTCCAGACCGCCGGCGAACGGCGCCTTGCCTGGCAGGCTGTGGCAGGCCACGCAGTCACTGAGGCGTGCGACGTATTCGCCGCGACTGACCAATGCGGCATCCACACTTTGTGTTTGCTCAAAGGGCGAAGCGGGCTGGCGGGTGACATACCAGGCCAGCACGGCGGCGGCGACCAGGCAGGGCAGCGCCAGCCAGCCTGCGGTTCTAGCCAATCGTCGGTTGTTCATGGACGGTTCCTGGCGTTAGCTGAAGGTGTGGCGACTCAGGGGCAGGCTGCGGATGCGCTGGCCGGTCAACTGCGCCACCGCATTGGCCACGGCCGGCGCGACGGCGGGCAGCGGCGGTTCGCCGATGCCGCCCATCTTTTCGCCGCTCTCGACAATCCGCACATGCACCCGCGCCATCCGCGACGGCGGCAGGATCGGGTACAGGTCGTAATTGCGCGCCCGCGGCTTGCCGTCGACGAACACTGCTTCCTCCAGCAGCGTCTGGGACAAGCCCAACGCCACCGCGCCATTCACCTGGGCTTCGACAATCGCCGGGTTGACGATGCTGCCCGGGTCAATCGCTTCCCAGATGTCATGCACCTTGACCTGGCCGTGTTCAATCGACACCTCGGCGATCACCGCCGCATGGGAGCCGAACGGCGAGGCCATGGCCACGCCCCGCGCACGGCGGCTGCCGTCCTCGGCGGTGAACGGCCCGCGTTTCCAACCGCCGGACAACTCGCCCACCGCTTGCAGCAGGGTGGTCAGCCGTGGGTTGTCACGCAGCAGGTGTAGGCGCAACTCGTAAGGATCGTGGCCGCCCTTGTCCGCCAACTCGTCGAGGAACGCTTCGTAGAAAAAGTCATTCAGCGAATTGCCCACCGAACGCCAGTAACCCAGCATCGTCGGGCCTTTGACGTAGATCTGCGCGATGCGTTTATTGGGGATCGCATAGGATTTTCCCGACAGTCCTTCCAGGGCCGTGGGGTCGAGTTTGGCCCCCTGTTTACCGGCGATCGCTTCCGTTGGGCCTTCGGTGGCGCTGACCGCCTCGATGGCCACGGGAAAGCCTTTGTCATCCAGCGCGGCACGGAACTTGACCACCGCCACCGGGCGCAGCACGTCGCGCAGGAACTCTTCCTCGCGGCTCCAGATCAGCTTGATCGGGCGGCCGACCGCCTTGGCCAGCGCGATGGCCTGGGGATACGGGCTGGCCGAGTCATACAAGAAATGCCGGCCAAAAAAACCGCCCAGCAACGGCGAGTGCAGGTTGACCTGCGCCGGGTCGAGACCCGCGCGCTTGGCGATGTCGGCGCGGAACATGTCCGGTGCCTGGTTGGGCAGCCAGATGTCCAGGGTGCCGTCGGGGTTGAAGCGGGCGAGGGCAGAGGGCGGTTCCAGCTGGGCGTGGTTGACGTATTGGTTATGGTAGGTGGCTTCGAGGCTGGTTTTGGCGCCTTTCAGGGCGGCGGCGACATCGCCTTCGTTTTCATCGTCACGCCCCGGGCCTTGCTGGGCCGCAAGCACATCGCGCCAGCCATCGCTGGAAAAGTCCGCGGGCATCACCCGAACGGTCGCGTCTGCACCAGCCTCTTGCCAGTCAACCTGGAGCGCCTCCACCGCACGCTTGGCATGCCACCAACGTTCGGCCACCACGGCGACGGCGCCGGGCAGTTGATGCACCGAGTGCACGCCCTTCATCCCTTCGACCTGCGCCTGATTGCGCAGGCTGCCCACCGTCATGCCCAGGCGCGGTGCGTGTTGCACCGCGGCGTGGAGCATGCCGTCGACCTTGAGGTCGATGCTGTATTGCGCCTTGCCGGTGGATTTGTCGTAGGCATCGACGCGACGTACCGGCTTGCCGATCCAACGGAACTGGCTCGGGTCGCGTAGCTTGATGCCTGCCGGGTCGGGCACCGGCATGTCCAGGGCGCGTCCGGCCAACTCGCCGTAGCCCAGGGAGCGCCCGGACGCCGCGTGTACCACGCGACCGGGTTGGGTGCTCAGTTCGGTCAGGGGCACGCCCAACTGCTCGGCGCCGGCCTGCAACAACATGGCCCGGGCCAGCGCGCCCAGGCGGCGCATGGTGGGGTAGCTCATACGCACCGACATGCTGCCGCCGGTGATACGCATGCCGTTTTCCATCACCACGTAGGCCTCGCCCGGCGGTGCGGCCTCGACGATGAAGGTCGCGGGGTCAGCGTCCAGTTCCTCGCCGACAATCTGCGCCATCGCCGTGTGCGTGCCTTGCCCGCCTTCCATGAAGGGGCTGAGCAATCGCACGCTACCGTCCGGGCGAATCTCCAGGAACGCCGGCACCTGGGTGCCGCGTTCCGCCGTGGCGGCCTGCACGCGGGCCGAACCCAGGGGCAAGCCGAAACCGATCACCAGCGCACCCACCGCCGTACTCGCCAGAAAGCGCCGGCGCGACAGGTTCACCGGGCCATCGAATAGTTCGTCGCGGGTATTCATCAGGCGTACTCCTGCTTGGCCAGGTCGTCGACCGCCGCATGAATCGCGTTGTAGGTGCCGCACCGGCACAGGTTGACCATCGCCGCGTCGATCTGCGCAGTGCTCGGCTTGGGGGTGTGCTTGAGCAGCGCGGTGGCCGCCATCACCTGCCCGGACTGGCAATACCCGCACTGCGCCACCTGATGCTCGACCCAGGCCGCGACCACGCGCTTGCCCACGGCATCGGCTTCAATCGCCTCGATGGTAGTGATGTCACGCCCGACCACCCCGGCCACCGGGGTCACGCAACTGCGCACCACGTTGCCGTCCACCAGCACCGAACAGGCGCCGCACTGGGCCAGGCCGCAGCCGTACTTGGTGCCGGTCAGGCCGAGGTCATCGCGGATTACCCACAGCAACGGGGTATCGGCATCCGCATCGACCTGATAGGTCGTCTGGTTGATTCGTAATTCCATGGCTCACCTGCACGTCGACGGTAGGTGCGGCCTTTATAGGATCGGGAATGCGCTGGCCGCTTAGTGTCGAACTCTAGACCACCACGCAAGGGCCATGTGCCCGGCCGTCGTCAAATCCAGAGGATCAGGCAAGCATTCGCGAGGATTGTGCCAGTTAGACGATGTCGTCGATCAGGATATGGTGCTGCCCCCGGCTACAGCGTTCGATGCGCGCCTGAACCTTGTAGACCGTGCGTAGCATGGCTTCATTGATCACCTCATGACTCGGCCCGCTGGCCTGGGCCGTGCCGTCGGCGATCACCAGCACCTGGTCGGCGAAGCGCAGCGCCTGGTTGAGGTCGTGCAGGGCGATAAACACGATCACCTGGCGCTGGCGGGCGAGGGCGCGCATAAACCCCAGCACCTGCACTTGGCGGTGCATGTCGAGGGCGCTGGTGGGCTCGTCCATCAGCAGCACTTCGGGTTCGCGCACCAGGGTCTGGGCGATGGAGACCAGTTGCTGTTGGCCGCCGCTGAGTTCACCGAGGTTGCGAAAGGCCAGGTCGCGGATGCCCAGGGCGTCAAGCATCTCATCCACGAGCCGCAGTTCGTCATCGTGCACCGTCCAGCCCGGCGCGAGTTGCTTGCGCGCCAGCAGCACCGATTCGTACACCGTCAACCGGGCGCTGGCATTGAGGCCCTGGGGCATGTAGCTGATGCCCTGCACACCCTTTGTCGAACCTTGCAGGATCACCTCACCCGGCCCGTCGAGCAGCCCGGCGATGCGCTTGAACAGGGTGGATTTACCGGCAGCGTTGGGGCCGACCACGGCGACCACCTGGCCGCCGACAAAGCGTGCGGTACTGACGCCGCTGATGATGGTGCGTGGTCCGTAGCAGGCGCCCAAGTCGTCCAGCTGAATACTTACCATGAGTTTTTCTTCCCGCCGAGGATCAGGGAGATAAAGAACGGCACGCCGATCAATGAGGTGACCACGCCAATCGGGAAAATCGCGCCGGGGATCAGGGTCTTGCTCACCACCGAGCTGGCCGACAGGATCAGTGCGCCGGTCAGCAGCGAGGCGGGCAGGAAGAAGCGCTGGTCTTCGCCGATCAGCATGCGCGCGATGTGCGGACCGACCAGCCCGATAAAGCCAATGGTGCCGACAAACGCCACCGGGAACGCGGCGAGCAGGCTGACCATGATCAGCGTCTGCAAGCGCAGGCTGCGCACGTTGATGCCGAAGCTGGCGGCCTTGTCGTCGCCCAGGCGCAACGCGGTGAGGGCCCAGGCGCGCTTGGCGAAAATCGGCAGGGTGATCAGGATCACCAGGCAGATCACCCCCAACTTGGGCCAGGTGGCCTTGGTCAGGCTGCCCATGGTCCAGAACACCACGGCGGCCACCGCTTGTTCGGTGGCAAAAAACTGCACCAGCGCCAGCAGCGCATTGAACGTGAACACCAGCGCAATGCCCAGCAGCACGATGGTTTCGGCGCTCACGCCACGGCGCAGGCTGAGGAAGTGGATCAGCAGCGCGCAGAGCATGGCCATGATGAAGGCATTGAGCGGCACCATGTACTGCGCCGCCAGCGGGAACAGCGCCACACCAAACGCCAGGCCCATGGCGGCGCCGAAACTGGCGGCGGCGGACAGGCCCAGGGTGAACGGGCTGGCCAGCGGGTTGTTGAGGATGGTCTGCATCTGCGCGCCGGCCAGGGACAGCGCGGCGCCCACGGCAACGGCCATCAGCGCGACGGGCAGGCGGATGTCCCACATCACCACGCGCACTTGCGGCGCGGCGGTGTCCGGGGCAAACAGTGCGCCGAGCACTTCACTGAGGCTGTAGCGCGCCGGCCCCAGAGCCAGGTCGAGCAACACACTGCCCAACAACAGCACGGCCAGGGCGCAGAGGATCAGGCGTTTGCGCAGCACCAGCTGGCGGTAGGCGCTCATGGTTTGAGGCTCACGAAGTAGCCCGGCTCGTAGGGCACCGGCAGGAAGCGCTCGTGCAACTCGCGAAAGGCGGCCTCGGGATCGAGGTCGGCAAACAGCGTCGGGTGAAACCACTTGGCCAACTGCTGGATCGCCACGAACTGGTACGGGCTGTTGTAGAACTGGTGCCAGATCGCGTGGAACGCTTGCTGCTCCTGGGCCTTGATCCCGGCATAGGCCGGGCGGCCGGTGTACCACGCCAGTTTGCGCCGGGCCTCGGCCATGTCGGCTGCGGGGCCGACGCCGACCCAGTGCCCACCCGGCGCGAACGCCTCCCAGTTGGCGCTGGTGACGACCACCTGGGCCGGGTTGGCGACGATCACCTGCTCGGGGTTCAACTGGCCGAAGGTGCTGGGAATAATGCCTTTGGCGATGTTGTTGCCGCCGGCCAGCTCGACGAACAGGCCGAAGTTTTCATTGCCGAAACTCAGGCAGCAATCCTCGGTGTAGCCACCGATACGCTCGATAAATACCGCAGGGCGCGTGGGCTGCTGCGCGGCTATCACGTCGGTGACACGGCGGATCTGCTTGTTGCGAAACGCGATAAACGCTTCGGCCTGCTGCTCTTTGCCGAACAACTGGCCAAACAGGCGCATGGTCGGCTCGGTGTTGGTCATGGGCTGGTTGCGAAAGTCCACGTACACCACCGGGATGCCCAGGGCGTCGAGTTTCTCGATGTAGCGCGCATCTTCGGTGGCGTGCTGTGCCTCGATGTTGAGGATGATCACGTCGGGGCGCTGGGAGATGGCTTGTTCGATGTCGAAGGTGCCGTCTTCAAAGCCGCCGAAGGTGGGGATCTTGGCGATGGCGGGGAATTTGCGCAGGTAGGCGTTGTAGGTGTCCGGGTCGGACTGGATCAGGTCCTTGCGCCAGCCGACGATGCGTTCGATGGGGTTTTGCGTGTCCAGTGCGGCCACCAGGTACAGCTGGCGGCCTTCGCCGAGAATCACCCGCTGCACCGGCAGGTTGACCTTGACCTGGCGGCCGAGCAGATCGGTGACCGTGGTGGGGGTGGCAAACGCCGGCATGCCCAGCAACCCGGTGAACAACAGCGCCGCCAGGACGTGGCCGCATCGCACAATCGAAAGCATCATGTAAGCCCTTGCTGGTATCAGAAATCGACCGTGGCCGAGAGGAGGAGGGTGCGTGGCGAGGCCTGGGAGAACGCGCCGTAGGAGGCCACGCCGGACCAGTACTGGCGGTCGAACAGGTTCTGCAGCGTGGCGCGGAATGTGGTCGGTCGCTCGGCGATGCGCGTGCTGTAGCGTGCGCCGACATCGATGCGGGTCCAGGGATCGAGGCGCTGGGTGTTGGCCTGATCGACGTACTGGCTGGCGGTGTAGATCGCGCCGCCGGTCAACGTCAGCCCCTCGACTGTCGGCGTGTCCCATTCGGCCCACAGGTTGGCCTGCATCTCGGGCACGCCGACCGGGGTATTGCCACGGTTGGCGGCGATGCCGCTGCGGGTCAATTGCGCGTCCATCAAGGTCACGCCACCGAGCAGGCGCGTGCCCTGGGCGACTTCGCCAAACACGCTCAATTCCAGGCCACGGTTGCGCTGTTCGCCCTGCACCGAAAAGCGCCCGTCGGCCAGTTCGCCGCTGGGTTTGTCGATCTGGAACAGCGCCAGGGTCGACATGAAGGTGCCGTAGTCGAGCTTGACCCCGACCTCATGCTGCGTGGACACGTAAGGCGCAAAGATCTCACCGGCGTTCGCCGCGTTGGACGGCGCCACATCGCCCTTGCTCAGGCCTTCGAGGTAGTTGTAGTAGAACGCCACGTGCTCCCACGGCTTGAGCACTGCGCCGAACAGCGGCGTGGTCTTGCCATCGTCGTAGGCGCTGGTGACTGCGCCCACGGTGTTGTAGTTGTTCGATTGGATGCGCTGTTGGCGCAGGCCGACGGTGACCTGCACGTGCTGGTCCAATACCGACAAGGTGTCGGCGATGGCCACGCCGGTCAGCTCGGTGGCCGAGACTTTCGGCGCGTCCGGCTTGGGGATCGACGGCTTGGGGCGCTCGGTGGGGTGATAGATATTCGACAGCACCGAGGCGCCGGAAATGATCCCGCGTGACAGCTCGTCGCGATAACGGCTGGCCTGCACCACGCTGGTGTGGCTGACCGGCCCGGTGTCGAAGCGTACGCGGGCACCGGCGTCCACGGTGTAGCGCTGGACTTCGAAGCGGTAGTAACCGGGTGTGGAATCGGTGTCGCCGGCGGCGTTGATGATCTTCGGCGTCTGGTCGGACATACGCGCCACGGCGGATTTGCCGCCGCCGGCGTGGGCGAACAGAGTGAGGGCATCGCTGAGGTCATATTCGCCGCTGAGCAACGCGGATTTGTCGCGGGTGCGTGACCAGCCCCAGTCCTGGCTGACATTGGTGCGGCCGTTGGCCGCGTTGGGAATGTTCACGCCGGGGGTGATCAGGAACGGTCGGGAAGCGGCGTCGAACTCTTCTTCCTGGGAGATCAGGTCCAGGCTGCCGCGCAGGCGCTCGCCCTGGTAATCCAGGGATAGCGCACCGATGCCGACGTCGCGTGATTGCGCGTCGATCACCGTGTTGCCCTGCTGCACGCCGCCGTTCAGGCGCAGGCCGAAGCGGCGCTCGTCACCGAAGCGGCGGCTGATGTCGATGCGGTTGCCGATGTGGGCATCCTGTGTGTAGCTGGCGGTGTAGCGGGTCAGGTCTTCGTCGAGGGAGCGCTTGGGCACCACATTGATCACGCCGCCCACCGCACTGTTGGGCGACATGCCGTAGAGCAGGGCGCCGGGGCCCTTGACCACTTCGATGCGCTCGGCGTACTCGGTAAACACGCGATAGTTGGAGGCCACGCCGTAGACGCCGTCGAAGGCCAGTTCGCCGAGGTTGCCTTCGCCCACCGGGAAGCCGCGGATGAAAAACGAATCGACAATGCCGCCGGTCTGCCCGGTGGAGCGCACCGAAGAGTCGCGTTCCAGCAGATCGCCGACGGTGGTGGCCTGCTGGTCCTTGATCAGCGACGCGGTGTAGGTGCTGACGCTGAAGGGCGCGTCCATCACGTCGCGGTTGCCGAGCATGCCCAGGCGCCCGCCGACCGCGACCTGGCCGCCGGAATAGGCTGGCGGCAGGCTGTCGCTGCGTTGTGCCGTGCCGCTGACGGTGGTTTCCGACAGGGTGACCCGGCGTAGTGCCAGGGTGTAGCTGCCGTCTGCGCGCAAGACCATTTCCAGGCCGCTGCCGGCGAGCAGGCGGGTAACGGCCTCCTCGGTCGAATAGGTGCCGGACAGGCCGGGGCTGGTCAGGCCGTCGGTGAGCGCCGGCAGGAACGACAGCGCGATGCCGGCGTCCACGGCGAAGTTCGACAGCGTGGCGCCGAGGGGGCCGGGGGTGATCTGGTAGGCACGCATTGTCACCCCATCCAACTGCGCGGCCATGGCGGCGCTGGTGAGGGCCAGGCTGAGCAGTGCGCTGCGGATCACGAGCATGGATGGGGGGCCTGTGGGTTGGAGTGGGGGTTGATGTGTTTGCCAGTTGAGATTGGGAAAAGTATCAGGGTGGCAGGGGTTTATTTTTGGTGTACGTATCCATTCGGGCGGGTTGAACGGGGTCAAAACTGTGGGAGCGGGCTTGCTCGCGAATGCGCTGGATCAGCCGATGAATGAGTTGGCTGACACGCCCTAAGCCGCCGACAACGTGAGCCAATACCCACTCAAATGCCCACTGACAACCACCGGATATGTCTGCACCAGCATGTTCAACGTGCGCTGTGTATCACTGATGGGAAACGCCCCAGAGATACGCAAATCAGCAATCGCGGGATCACAACGCACAAAACCACGCCGATAACGCGCCAGTTCGGCAACGAAATCCGCCAGGCGCATCCTGTCAGCCATCAACATGCCCTGGGTCCAGGCCCCCACGTTACGGTCGGTAGCCGCCACCCCACCAAAGGTCTGCGCAGAAAAGTTCATGCGCTGCCCGGCGTTGACGATCAGCGGTGTGCTCTGGTTGTTCTCGGCCAGCATCACCTTGACCGCGCCTTCGAGCACCGCCAGGTGGGTGAGCGGGCTCAGTTCGCGCACGGTGAAGCGCGTACCCAGGGCCTGCATGCGGCCCTGGCGGGTGCTGACCAGGAATGGGCGCGAGGTATCCGCGGCCGTCTGCACCAGCATCTCACCTTCGCGCAAGTGCACCAGACGCTGCTGGCTGTCAAAACGCACATCGATGGCCGTATCGGTGTTGAGCGTGATACGCGAGCCATCGGCCAGCACCAGTTCACGGCGTTCGCCGACGTGGGTGCGGTAGTCGGCGGTCCATTGCTGGGATTGCGCAAGTTTCCAACTGCCCCAGCCGACCGGCATCACCGCCAGCAGCAAGGCCAGCTTGCCCAGGACGGCGCGGCGTTCCGGGTGGCTTGGACGATCCAGCGCCGACATCGCCAGGGCCGGCGGCAGCCCGCCGAGCTTGCTTTGCAGCAACTGCGCCCGGGCCCAGGCGCGATCACGTTCGGGGCTGCTGGTTTTCCAGCGTTCCCACTCGGCGCGTTCGCTGGCGCTGAGGTCGTTTTCGCTCAGGCGCATCAGCCATTCGGCGGCCTCTTCGAGGACATCGGCGGCGAGCGGTGGCTGTTTGCGCAGGCTGAGCATGGGCTTATTCCACCAGCATCAGGCACTGCACAAACGCCTGTTTCATGTAGCGTTTGACGGTGATCAGCGACACGCCCAGTTGCTCGGCAATCGCGTCGTACTTGAGGCCGCTGAGCTGCGACAGCAGGAACGCGCGTTTGACCAGTGGCGGCAGCGCGTCGAGCATCGCGTCGATTTCGTGCAGGGTTTCCAGCACCATGAAGTGGGTTTCCGCCGACGGTGCTTGCTGTAGCGGCGCGCTGGCGAGGGCTTCCAGATAAGCCCGTTCCAACGCCTTGCGCTGATACCAATTGACCAGGATGCCCCTGGCCACGCAGGTCAGGTAGGCACGTGGCTGGTCGATCACCGTGACCTGGGAGGCGAGGATCCGGGTGAAGGTGTCCTGGGCCAGGTCGGCCGCATCCATGGCGTTGCCGAGTTTGCGTTTGAGCGTGGCGTACAGCCAGCCGTGATGCCCGCTGTACAGCGCCTCGATTGCGCGCAGGTGGTGGTTGTGATCGGCGTCGAGGATTTCGCTCATGGCGCACATCCGTGCAATTGAGAAGTATTCCCAATGCTAAGGGACAACCCGGCGTGAACGCAACGCGAGAATCGCAAGCAGTGCCAGCCCATACGCCGCGCAGACGAACAGGTAGGTATACGCCAGGCCATACACCTGGCTGAGCAGGCCACCGATGGCGATACCGGCAATCGAGGCGAATTGCGCAGTGCCCTGGGCGATCCCCAGCACGTAGCCCTGGCTTGAGCTGTCGGCGCTCTTTGAAATCAACGCCATCAGCACCGGCGTGGTCGCCCCGAGCAACACGCCCCACACCAGGTAACCGAGGGCGAACACCAGCGGGTTGCGGGTGATGCCGGCGATGCCGGTGAGCGCAATGCACGCGAGTACCACCCAGGCGATGCGCCGCAGGGAATCGCCTGGGTCACGCCCTTCGAAATGCCGCGCCCATGTCGTTGCGCACAGGATGAAACCCAATGCCAGCAGGCCGTAGCACAGGCCGACCCAGGCGTTGCTGACGTTGAATGTGCTGCTCACATACAGCGCGAACGAGGTCTGCGGCAGCATTCGCGCCAGCAGCAGAATGCCCATCACCACCAGCAGCGGCAGCAGCGCCGAACTGCGCCATACCACGGCGCTCGACGCGTTCACGGGTTTCTTCTGCGGCGGCACGTCCGGCAGGCTCAGCGCCGCAACCAGCGTGCACACCGCGCAGAGTGCCGAGGCGCTGAGGTTGATCCAGAAAAACGTCGCGTGATCGAGGATCAAGCCGCCGACCACCGCACCGAGCAGCGAGCCGACGTTGGTGGAAATCTGCAACAGCGCAAACAACCGCGCGCGCCGGGCCGGCGCCTCGATACTTACGCCATACGCCTGGGCCGGGGCGATATACCCGGCGCACGCGCCCTGCACAAAGCGCAACAGCAGGATCGCCCAGATGTCGCTGATCAAGGCCAGCGCCAGTTGGGTCAGGGTCAGGCCGATCAGGGCGCGGATCATCATCAGCTTGTGGCCATGACGATCACCGACGCGCCCCCAGAACGCGCTGGTCAGCAGGATGCCGAGCATCGGACCGACGTACACGGCGATGCTGGCGAAGCTGAACAACGCATCGGAGTCGGTCAGCCCGCGCAAGTGCACCGGCCAGAACGGGCCGCTCATTTCCATCGCGCCCATCGACACGAGCTGGATGGCGAACAGCAGGGAAATCAGGATGCGGGTCGGTGGCATGGATCAATCTCGGTGTGCAAAAAAATGTGCGGGGTGCTGATACTTTTTCGTCGGTTGGCTGGCATCAGGAGTAATTCTCATCTTCTCTCGATGCAAGGACCCCACCGTCATGCCCGTTGCCAGCCGGTTAACATTCGCCATTCGTACCGCCCTGTTGTTGGCCGCCGCCAGCAGCAACGCCTGGGCCGCCACCGCCGAGCCGAGCGACGACAGCGCGCAGAGCCTGACCCTTGACGCGACGAACGTCAACGCCGTGTACAACGGCCCCAGCGCCTTGCCCGAGGTGCTCGCCGGCGGCCAGGTGGCGCGGGGCGCGCGCCTGGGCATGCTGGGTAACAAGGACGTGATGGACGCCCCGTTCAGCGTCACCAGCTACACCGCCAAGACCCTTGCCGACCTGCAAACCGTGACCGTCGCCGACGCACTGGAGCGCGACCCTTCGGTGCGTTCCACCGGGCAGAACGGCGGCATCGTCGACTCGTTTTTCATCCGTGGTTTCGCGATTGGCGAGGGCAACCTCGGCGAGCTGGCCTATGACGGCGTCTACGGCGTAGCGCCCAACTACCGCGCATTTACCGAGTACGCCGAGCGCATCGAAGTGCTCAAGGGGCCGGGGGCGCTGGTGTACGGCATCTCGCCCAACAGCGGCGTCGGCGGGGTGATCAATATCGTGCCCAAACGTCCGCTGGACGAGGACCTGACGCGCTTTACCGGCAGCTATGCGTCGGACAGCCAGGTTGGCGGCCACCTCGACCTGAGCCGCCGTTTCGGCGCTGAAAACCAGTTTGGCGTGCGCTTCAACGGCAGCCTGCAAGGCGGCGACACGGCCGTGGACAACCAGCATCGCGACGTTGGCATCGGTGCGATTGCCTTGGATTATCGCGGCGAGCGCCTGCGCCTGAACCTCGACTACCTGAGCCAGAAGGAAAGCTGGGAGGGCGCCTCGCGTCCGTTCACCATTCAACCGGGCGTGCAGGTGCCTTCCGCGCCGAATGGCCGCACCAGCCTGCCGCAGAAGTGGGGCTGGTCGGACACCAAGGAGCAATCGTTGCTGCTCGGCGGCGAATATGACCTGAACGACAACCTGACGGTGTTCGCCCACGCCGGTGGCGGGCGTTCGGATGTGAAGCGCCTGTCCGACCAGGTGCCGCGCATCCTCAATGACGCCGGTGACACCAAAAACACGCCGGGCTACTACAAATTCAACGTCGACCGTTCGACGGCCGACATCGGCCTGCGCAGCCTCTTTGCCACCGGCCCGGTGACGCATACCACCACACTGATGGCGAGCCGTTATAGGGATGAGCTGTCGCGGGGCATCACCAACGGCAAGGACATTTACTCCAACATCTATCACCCGGTGGACACGCCCCAGCAGTACATCAACACGCCGAAGGTGCTGCGCATTTCCGAAACCGAGCTGTCCGGCGTGGCGTTGACCGACACCCTGGGCCTGTTCGAAGACCGCCTCCAACTGACCCTGGGCATGCGGCACCAAGCCATCGAATCGCGCAACTACAACAGCACCGGCGGGGTCAGTGCGCGGTATGACGCCAGTGCCAATACGCCGCTGCTCGGCGTGGTGGTCAAGCCCTGGGATGACGTGTCGCTCTACTACAACTATGTCGAAGGCCTGAGCAAAGGCGATGCCGCACCCGGTACGGCGAGCAATGCCGGCGAGACCTTTGCGCCCTACGAGTCCAAGCAACACGAATTGGGCGTGAAGTATGAACACGGCAGCTTCATGACCAGCGTGGCGTTGTTCCAGATTGAAAAGCCCAGCGGCGAAGTCGGTGCCGGCAATGTGTTTTCGGTACAGGCCGAGCAGCGCAACCGTGGTGTCGAGCTGAGCCTGTATGGCGAAGTGGCGCCCGGCACGCGCCTGATGGGCGGTGTGACCTTCCTCGATGGCGAGCTGACCAAATCCGCCACCGCCGCCAACCGTGGCAACAAACCCGTGGGCGTGCCGGACATCCAGGCCAACCTCTGGGCCGAGTGGGACACGCCGGGGCTGGAAGGTTTCACCCTTACCGGCGGCGCGATCTACACCGACCGCCAGTACGTCGACCAGGCCAATACCCAGCAGTTGGATGCGTGGACGCGCATCGACATGGGCGCGCGCTACGCGACCAAGATCGAAGGGCGGCCTACCACCTTCCGCGCCACGGTGCAGAACGTGTTTGATCGTGAATACTGGTCGGGAGTGGCGTCGTACGGCGCGTTCTCGCCGGGTTATCCGCGCACGTTGCAGCTGTCGGCCAGCGTGGATTTTTGAGGCCAGCGTCAAGCACGAATGTCGATATCAGGCACATTCGTGCCGCCCTCAGGCTATTTTCGCGCAAGCCGGCCCGCGTAAGGTGACTCATCATTAAGAGATGATGATCGCCTGACTGATCAGTCAGTACGCCTCAACGTCGATCACCGAGAATAAAAACAACGATGAATAGCCTGAGTTCCAAGGATTTGAACGGTCAATTGGCGCAAGGCTTCAAGCCGCGCCATGTCACCATGTTGTCTATCGCAGGGATTATCGGCGCAGGGCTGTTTGTCGGCTCCGGGCACGCGATTGCAGCGGCGGGCCCGGCCGTGATGCTGGCCTATCTGTTTTCCGGGTTGCTGGTGGTGCTGGTCATGCGCATGCTTGGCGAGATGGCGGTGGCCAACCCGGACACCGGTTCGTTCTCGACCTATGCGGACCAGGCCATCGGGCGCTGGGCCGGTTTCACCATCGGCTGGCTGTACTGGTGGTTCTGGGTGCTGGTGATCCCCATCGAAGCCCTGGCCGCCGGGCATATCCTCAACCAATGGTTCCCGCAGATCGACGCTTGGCTCTTTGCCTTGCTGTCGATCTTTTTGTTGGTGGCCACCAATCTGTTCAGCGTCTCCAAGTACGGCGAATTCGAGTTCTGGTTCGCCATGGCCAAGGTGGTGGCGATCATCGGCTTTATTGGCCTGGGGTTTGCCGTGCTGATGGGCTGGATCCCCGAGCGCGAGGCCAGCGGGCTCGGCCGCTTGATGGAGGAACACGGTGGGTTCGCGCCGAATGGACTGTCGGCGGTGGTCGGCGCGTTCATTACCATCATGTTCAGCTTCATCGGCACCGAAGCGGTGACCATCGCGGCCGCGGAGTCCAGCAACCCGGCGCAGAACATCGCCCGCGCGACCCGTTCGGTGATGTGGCGTATCGGTGTGTTCTATGTGCTATCGATTTTTGTGGTGATCTCCGTGGTGCCCTGGGATGACCCGTTGCTGGCATCGGTCGGCTCCTACCAGCGCGCACTGGAACTGATGAACATTCCCCACGCCAAGCTGCTGGTGGATGTGGTGGTACTGATCGCCGTGGCCAGTTGCATGAACTCATCGATCTACATTGCGTCGCGCATGCTGTTTTCCCTGGGCAAGCGCGGCGATGCTCCCGCGCTGATGAAAAAGACCTCGGCGGCCAGCGTGCCCCGGGCCGCGGTGCTGGCCAGTACTGTGCTGGGCGCGGGGGTGACGCTGCTCAGTTATTTCATGCCGGCCGGGCTGTTCCAGTTTTTGCTGGCGAGTTCGGGCGCCATTGCCTTGCTGGTGTACTTGGTGATCGCGATTTCGCAACTGCGTATGCGCAAGATCCTGCAGCGGCGTAACGTGCCGCTGACGTTCAAGATGTGGCTGTTTCCCTGGCTGACATGGCTGGTGATTGCGTTCATTTGCGGCGCGTTGACGGTGATGCTGGTGACGCCGGAGCACCGCTTCGAGGTGTCGTCGACCCTCGGCCTGGCGTTGTTGATTTCATTCATCGGCCTGATCACCGCACGACATCCCGGACCCGCGCAATTGCCCGTAGCCGCAGCCACCCAACCATGACCACCCGGGCGGTCAACAGCATTGTGTTCTTGCTGCTGGACCAGTTCACGCTGATCTCGCTGGCGTCCGCCCTGGAACCGTTGCGCATGGCCAACCAATTGGCGGGCCAGGAGCTGTACCGCTGGCACACCGCGAGCCTCGACGGCCACCCGGTCTGGGCCAGCGACGGCGTGCCCGTCACCCCGGACGGCTCGATTGTCAGCGTGCCGTCCGCCGACAGCGTGATCGTGTGCGGCGGCATTGGTATCCAGGGCACCGTGACCGGCGAACTGCTCAAATGGCTGCGCGGCCAGGCACGCTATTCCAAGCGCCTGGGCGGCATTTGCACCGGCAGTTGGGTGCTGGCGCGGGCGGGCTTGCTCGATGGGCACGAATGCAGCGTGCACTGGGAATGGTTGGCGGCCATGCAGGAAGCGTTTCCACGGGTGAGCGTCAGTTCCAGCCTGTTCACCCTCGACCGTGAGCGTCTCACCAGCTCGGGGGGGACGGCCCCCCTGGACATGATGTTGCACCTGATCGGCCGCGATCACGGGCATGAGTTGTCGGCGGCGATTTCGGACATGTTCGTGTACGAACGCATCCGCAACGAGCAGGACCACCAGCGCGTGCCACTCAAGCACATGCTCGGCACCCAGCAACCGAAGTTGCAGGAAATTGTCGCGCTGATGGAAGCCAACCTCGAAGAGCCGATCAACCTCGATGAACTGGCCGTTTACGTCGCGCTGTCGCGTCGCCAGCTTGAGCGGATGTTCCAGAAGTACCTGCATTGTTCGCCGTCGCGCTATTACCTGCGGCTGCGGCTGATCCGTGCGCGGCAGTTGCTCAAGCAGACGCCCATTTCCATTGTCGAGTTGGCGGTGCTCTGTGGCTTTGTGTCCACCCCGCACTTCTCCAAATGCTACCGCGAGTACTTTGGCGTGCCGCCCAGTGATGAGCGCTCGGTCACCGACGGTGAGCGCTCGCAGGTGTTGAAACCGATGATTCAACTGCGCCCCGCACCGGCACCGATGAATGTGTTGGAGCAGGCGCGAGGGGAGTCGACGTTTGCCAGTGTCAAAAATCTGAAGTGACGCCGATGCTGGCGTAGCGGGCCTATGAAAAGTGCAACAGTCCCCGCGAAACGTCCATTTCGCCCCACGCCCGCGCTCGCAATACTGGCCACCAACTCCAATAAAAACAGGTGTCCCGATGCAACCCTCCAACTCCCTGCTGGAAGACCTCAAGGCGATCCTGCCGAGCATTGCCGCGAATGCCGCCCAGGCCGAAACCGAACGGAAAGTGCCAGCGGCCAATATCGCCTTGCTTAAAAGCCTTGGCCTGCACCGTGCGTTTCAACCCAAGGCCTACGGTGGCCTGGAAATGTCATTGCCGGCGTTCTGCGACTGCATTGCGCTGTTGGCCGGCGCGTGTGCGAGCACGGCGTGGGCGATGAGTCTGCTGTGCACCCATAGTCATCAACTGGCGATGTTTTCCAAGCAGTTGCAGGACGAGCTCTGGCGGGAGAACCCCGATGCGACGGCCAGCAGCAGTATTGCGCCGTTCGGCCAGGTCGAGGAGGTCGACGGTGGTGTGCTCTTCAGTGGGCAGATGGGCTGGAGCAGCGGCAGTGATCACGCCGAGTGGGCGATCCTGGGCTGTCGCCGACACAACCCTGAGGGCGGCCAGGATTATTGCTTTGCGGTGTTGCCGCGCAGTGATTATCAGATCCTCGACGACTGGTTTGCCGTGGGCATGCGCGGCAGCGGCACCAAGACCTTGAGCGTCGATAAGGTGTTTGTGCCCAACTACCGCATCCAGAAAGCCAAGGACATGATGGAAGGCAAATCCGCCGGGTTTGGCTTGTACCCCGACAGCGAGATTTACTTCACACCCTATCGGCCGTATTTCGCCAGTGGTTTCTCGACGGTGAGCCTTGGCGTTGCCGAGCGGATGCTCGAAGCCTTTCGCGACAAGACGCGCCACCGCGTGCGCGCCTACACCGGCGCCCAGGTCGGCGCGGCCACCCCGGCGCTGATGCGCCTGGCCGAGTCGACCCACCAGGTCGCCGCCGCCCGCGCATTCCTGGAAAAAACCTGGCAGGAACACGCCGAGCATGGCGCCCGCCATGTGTACCCGTCGAAACAAACCCTGGCGTTCTGGCGCACCAACCAGGCGTACGCCGTGAAGATGTGCATCCAGGCCGTGGACCGCTTGTTTGAAGCCGCCGGCGGCGGGGCGTGGATGGAGAGCAACGAGCTGCAACGGTTGTGGCGCGACGCCCATATGACCGGGGCGCATGCCTACACCGACTACGACGTGTGCGCGCAGATTCTCGGGCGCGAGCTGATGGGGCTTGAGCCCGATCCCACGATGGTCTGAGCCGGCTTTCAACCCTAATAATCAGCGCTGCAGCCCGGCTGCGGCGCGAGGAGTCTTGCATGTCTATTGAATTCGATTCACGCGCCTTTCGCCGTGCCCTGGGCAACTTTGCCACGGGTGTCACGGTGGTCACCGCCGCGACTGAGAACGGCCAGCAGGTCGGGGTCACGGCCAACAGTTTCAACTCGGTATCGCTGGACCCGCCGCTGGTGTTGTGGAGCATCGACAAACGTTCCAGCAGCCACGCGGTGTTCGAGCAGGCGAGCCATTTTGCGGTGAACATCCTGGCGGCCAACCAGATCGACCTGTCGAACAATTTTGCGCGGCCCCGGGAAGACCGGTTTGCCGGGGTTGACCATGAACGCGGTGAAGGAGGGGCGCCGGTGTTCGCCGACTGTGCCGCGCACTTTCATTGTGAGAAGTACCAGCAGGTGGACGGCGGGGACCACTGGATCATGATCGGCAAGGTCGTGCGCTTCGACGACTTTGGCCGGGCGCCGCTGCTGTATCACCAGGGCGTGTATTCGATGGTGTTGCCGCATCCGCAACTGGCGAAGGCGGCCTGTTAGTCGACACAAATGCTGACTGACCCACCGCTATCACAGGCAAGCCAGGTCCCACACTTGGATGTGCGCCCAACTCGGCAACCGAGGACACCGCCAATCCCCTGTGGGAGCGGGCTTGCCCGCGAAGGCGGCGTGTCAGTCAATACAAATGTTGACTGACCCACCGCTATCGCAGGCAAGCCAGCTCCCACACTTGGATGTGCGCCCAACTCGGCAAACGAAGTCACCACCGATCCCCTGTGGGAGCGGGCTTGCCCGCGAAGGCGGCGTGTCAGTCGACACAAATGCTGATTGACCCACCACTATCGCAGGCAAGCCAGCTCCCACACTTGGATGTGCACCCAACTCAGCAACCGAGGACACCGCCAATCCCCTGTGGGAGCGGGCTTGCCCGCGAAGGCGGCGTGTCAGCCGACACAAATGCTGGCTGACCCACCGCTATCGCAGGCAAGCCAGCTCCCACACTTGGATGTGCACCAGGCTCAGCAAACGAGGACACCACCGATCCCCTGTGGGAGCGGGCTTGCCCGCGAAGGCGGCGTGTCAGTCGACACAAATGCTGGCTGACCCACCACTATCGCAGGCAAGCCAGCTCCCACACTTGGATGTGCGCCCAACTCGGCAACCGAGGACACCGCCGACCCCCTGTGGGAGCGGGCTTGCCCGCGAAGGCGGCGTGTCAATCAATACAAATGCTGGCTGACCCACCACTATCACAGGCAAGCCAGCTCCCACACTTGGATATGTGCCAGGCTCGGGAACCGAGGACACCGCCGATCCCTGTGTTCTGGGATCAGTACACCCCACCTGCTGCGGGTCCAGGGGGGGCAATCTGCTTGAAGCGACCCGCTAGGGTTTGCAGCCCGCGCATCAATACGGTGGTATCCACGCCGACGGCGACAAAAGTAGCGCCCAATTCCAGGTAGCGGCGCGCCAGTTTTTCATCGGCACTCAGAATGCCAACCGCCTTGCCTGCTTTGCACACCCGCGCAATCGCCTCTTCGATCGCCGCTTGTACGTCCGGGTGGCCAGGGTTGCCCCGATGGCCCATGGCTGCCGACAAGTCCGCTGGGCCGATGAACACGCCGTCTACGCCGTCGACCGCGGCGATGGCATCGAGGTTGGCCAGGCCCTCGGTGTTTTCGATCTGCACCAGCAGGCACATTTCTGCGTCGGCCTTGTCCAGATAATCCGGCACGCTGTTCCAGCGCGACGCCCGCGCCAACGCGCTGCCGACGCCACGAATACCATGGGGCGGGTAGGTGATGGCGCGCACCAGCTCGCGCGCCTGGGCGGCGCTTTCGACCATTGGCACCAGCAGGGTCTGCACACCAATATCCAGCACTTGTTTGATCAACGCCGTGTCGCCCTGTACCGGGCGGATGATCGGCTGCGACGGGTAGGGCGCAATTGCCTGCAACTGGCCGAGCAGGCTGCGCAGGTCGTTGGGCGCGTGTTCGCCGTCGATCAGCAGCCAGTCGAACCCGGCGTTGGCGGCCAGTTCCGCGCAATACGCATCCGCCAGGCCCAGCCACAGGCCGATCTGCGGCTCACCCGCCTTGAGGCGGGCCTTGAACGTGTTTTTCAGCATCACTGCACCCTCAGACAAAGCGGCAGGCAATGCTGCCCAGTTGGTCGTAGTCGACATGGAAGGTGTCGCCCGGACTGGCCGTCACCGGCCGCGTGAACGAGCCGCCGAGGATGATCTGCCCCGGTTCCAGGCTCACGTCGTAGGCCGCGAGCTTGTTGGCCAGCCATGCCACGCCCTTGGCCGGGTGATTGAGCACGGCGGCGCTGACCCCGGATTCCTCGATCACGCCGTTGCGGTACAGCACCGCCGGAATTCGCCGCAGGTCCACGTCGGTGGGGCGTACCGGGCGGCCGCCCATCACCACGCCGGCGTTGGCGGCGTTATCGGAAATGGTGTCGAACACCTTGCGGGTGGCGCCGGTCTGCGGATCGACCTGCTGGATGCGCGCGTCGATGATTTCCAGCGCCGGGATCACCCATTCGGTGGCGTCGAGTACTTCGAATACCGTGACGTTCGGGCCCTTGAGGGGTTTGCCGAGGATGAACGCCAGTTCGACTTCCACCCGCGGCACGATAAAGCGTTCGAAAGGGATGTCGGTGCCTTCGTCGAAGAGCATGTCGTCGAGCAGGGCGCCGAAGTCGGGTTCGGTGATGTTCGACGAGACCTGCATGGCGCGGGAGGTCAGGCCGATCTTGTGGCCGACCAGCTTGCGCCCGTCCCTGATCTTGCGTGCTACCCATGCGCGTTGGATGGCGTAGGCGTCGTCGAGGGTGATGTCGGGGTAGCTGAGGGAAAACTGCGCGACTTGCTGGCGCGTGCGTTCGGCCGTGTCGAGGCGCTCGGCCGCCAGTTGGATCAAGGTTGAATCGAGCATGACGGGTCTCTCTGCAAAAAAGGATTCAGCGGTTGAACAGCGGGTGCAGGCTGCTGTGTTTGCCGTCGTAGACCTGGCCCGGGCTTTCGTCGATCTGCAGGGTGATGCCGATCGGTCGCTGCAGCAGCAGGTGGCCCAGGTGTGCGTTCAACACCGCCAGCAATTGGTCGCCGACCTGTTGGTGCACCGCTGCGCTGCGCCCGGCGCCCATGCGCAGGTTGGCGTAGAGAAAGCCGTAGTCGCCGTTGCCGTCGGCCACGGCGCTGTGGGCGGCGGGGTAGGCCAGCACGCGGGTGCCGCCCTTGGGGAAGACCGCTTTGCCGCTTGCGTCGTGTTGCTCGAGCATGGTGTCGGCAAGTGCCCGGCACAGGCCCGGGATGTCGGCGCAGGGCTCCAGGTCGGCGGTGTAGAGCAGGACTAAGTGGGGCATGTCAGGTCTCTCTGTCAGAGGCGGCTGGTGGAGGCCACGGCAGTGGGGTTGGACGCGCTG
Source organism: Pseudomonas sp. GL_117 (assembly GCF_057835125.1). NCBI lineage: Bacteria > Pseudomonadati > Pseudomonadota > Gammaproteobacteria > Pseudomonadales > Pseudomonadaceae > Pseudomonas > Pseudomonas sp. GL_117. Next base: position 2,331,727 of record NZ_CM174418.1, read on the forward strand.
GCCGGCGGCGTGGCCGAGCCGTCCTGTGGCGTCACCGGGAAAATCGCGTTGATCTGGCCGGTACCGGAGGCGGCGAAGTAGGGCGTCAGCACTTCGACTTTGGCGTCGTAGTTCGACCAGCCCATGGCCCCCAACAGCATCGCGGTGTCATGCATGAAACCTTCGCCGTGCCCCTTGGCCGCGTACTCCGGAAGCATGCCGCAGAACTCCGGCCACTCGGCGTCCTGCCACATCTGCACCACACGCTGGTCGAGGGTTTCGAGGAACGGGCTCCAGATCCGGGTGGCGAATTCCGGGGCCTGGCCGTTCTGGGCAAAACGGTGTGACAGTGAACCGCTGGCAAGGAACGCCACGGTACCGTCGTAGTGCTCTTGCACCGCCTTGCGCATGGCCCAGCCGAGGCGAGCGCTGTCGTTGAGGTAGTGCGAGGTGCACAGCGCCGACACCGAGATCACCTTGAAATGCTGGTCGGCGTTCATGTACCGCATCGGCACCAGCGTGCCGTATTCCGGTGCCAGGGTGGTGGCGTGGTGGGCCATGGTTTCCACGCCAAGGCGGTTGCATTCATCGGCGAGGATTTTGCCCAGCTCCGGGTTGCCGGGGAACTCGTACTCCATGTTGCTGATGAAGTGCGGCAGTTCGTTGCTGGTGTACAGGCCCTTGAAATGCGGCCCGCAATTGATGTGGTAGTTGGCGTTGACCAGCCAGTGGGTGTCGAACACCACCAGCGTATCGACTCCCAGTTCCCGGCAGCGTCGGCCGATTTCGCGATGCCCGTCGATGGCGGCCTGGCGAAAGCCCTGGCGTGGGCCGGGCAGTTCCGACAGGTACATCGACGGCACGTGAGTGATCTTGGCGGCTAGAGCAAGCTTGCCCATGACGGTTCTCCTGGCGGGGCCCTCGAGGGCCCGGATTCTTGTGATTGGTCTGCGCGAAGGTAGCCGGTGACCCTTGCCGTTTTATAAACCCGGCAGGCTCACGATAGCGAGTCGATCCTCACACCCCCCAGCGCGGAATGTGATGGCTGCCCATGGAGATGCAGATGTTCTTGGCTTCGGTAAACACCTCGAAGCTGTACTCGCCGCCTTCACGCCCGGTGCCCGAACCCTTGACGCCGCCGAACGGCTGGCGCAAATCGCGCACGTTCTGGCTGTTGATGAACACCATGCCGGCTTCGATGCCGTAGGCCAGGCGATGGGCCTTGCCGATGTCCTGGGTCCAGATGTAGGAGGCCAGGCCGTACTCGGTGTCGTTGGCCAGGCGCAGGGCTTCGGCCTCGTCCTTGAACTTGATCAGGCACACCACAGGGCCGAAGATTTCTTCCTGGGCGATGCGCATGCGGTTGTCCACGTCGGCAAACACGGTGGGCTGGATGAACTGGCCCTTGGACAAGTGCGCCGGCAGATTGGCCGGGCGTTCCAGGCCGCCGGCCAGCAGGTTGGCGCCTTCTTCGATGCCGATCTTGATATAGCCGGTGACCTTGTCGTAATGGGCCTGGGTGATCATCGAGCCGACCTGGGTCTTCGGGTCTTGCGGGTCGCCGACGATCAAGCGCTTGGCGCGTGCGGCGAACTCGGCGACGAAGCTGTCGTAGACGGTTTCCTGGATAAAGATGCGGCTGCCGGCGGTGCAGCGTTCACCGTTCAGCGAGAAGATAGTGAACAGCGCTGCGTCCAAGGCGCGATCAAGGTCGGCATCGTCAAAAATCAGCACCGGGCTCTTGCCGCCCAATTCCATCGAGTACTTTTTCAAGCCTGCGGTCTGCATGATCCGCCGCCCGGTGGCAGTGCCGCCGGTGAAGGAAATCGCGCGCACATCGGGGTGGCGTACCAACGCATCGCCGGCCGTTGCGCCGTAACCCTGAACGACGTTGAGCACGCCGGGCGGGATGCCGGCTTCCAGTGCCAGGCGCCCGAGTTCATTGGCGGTCAGCGGCGACAGTTCGCTCATCTTCAGCACCGCCGTGTTACCCAGGGCCAGCGCGGGCGCGGTCTTCCAGGTGGCGGTCATGAACGGTACGTTCCACGGCGACACCAGCGCGCAGACCCCCACCGGCTGGCGCAGGGTGTAGTTGAGCATCTGATCGTCGACCGGGTAGCTGTGGCCGTCCATGCGCGTGCAGACTTCGGCGAAGAAATCGAAGTTATGCGAGGCACGCGGGATCAGCACGTTCCTGGTCTGGTGGATCGGCAGGCCGGTGTCGAGGGTTTCCAGTTCGGCCAGGTTCGGCACGTTCTGCTCGATCAACTCGCCGAGCTTGCGCATCAGCCGCGCGCGCTCCTTGGCCGGGGTGTTGGCCCACTTGGGGAAGGCCTGCCTGGCCGCCGCGACGGCCAGGTTGACCTCCTCGGCACCGCCGCTGGCGACTTCACCCAGGGCTTCGCCGGTGGCCGGGTTGTAGTTGGTGAAGGTGTCGCGGCTCTCGACTTCGCGGCCGTTGATCCAGTGCTTGATCATGCTGTGCTCTCTGTTGTTGTGTTCAGCCGCGCGCGGCAAAGAATTCGGATTCGCTGACGATGCGGTTGACCAGGCGGCCAACGCCTTCGACTTCCACCACCACTTCATCCCCCGGCACCACATCGGCCAGGCCTTCGGGCGTGCCGGTGGCGATCATGTCGCCGGGTTGCAGGGTCATGAAGCTGGAGAAGTATTCGATCAGGTAGGGGATGTCGAAGATCATGTCGGCAGTGCTGCCTTGCTGCTTCAACTCGCCATTGATCCAGGTGCGCAGGGTCAGTCGCGATGGATCGGGCACGTCGGCGGCGTCGACGATCCACGGGCCGACCGGGGTGGTGCAGTCGCGGTTCTTCACGCGCAGGTTGGGGCGGTAGTAGTTTTCCAGGTAGTCGCGGATCGCATAGTCGTTGCACACCGTGTAGCCGGCCAAATAGTCCAGCGCGTCCGCCCGCTTGACGTTGCGTGCCGGCTTGCCGATCACCGCCACCAACTCGCACTCGTAGTGCATGTACTTGACGTTGTCGGGGCGCCAGGTCACTTGGTTGTGGCCGGTGTAAGTGCCCGGCGACTTGATGAATGCCAGCGGTTCGGTGGGCGCGTTGAAGGCCAGTTCGGCGGCATGGTCGGCGTAGTTCAGGCCCAGGGCGAACATGCTGCCCTCGGCCGGCGGCAGCCATTGCACCTGATGTTCGGCGAGCAGGCGGCCATCGGCGAGGCGCACGGCGTTGTCGGCTTCTACGGTGACGGTGTGGATCTGGTTCTGATAACGGATGCGTGCGTGTTTCATCGGTGATTCCTCACTCGGCCACGATTGAGTTGCGCAGGCGACCGAGGCCGCTGATTTCCACCACGACGTCATCGCCGGGCACTACATCGACGCGGCCTTGCGGGGTGCCGGTGATCAGCACGTCGCCTTCGTGCAGGGTCATGAATTCGCTGAGTTCGGCAATCAGCCGGGGAATGCTGCGCACGAAATTGGCGGTGGTGTTTTCCTGGCGCACTTCGCCGTTGACCAGCAGCTTGAGTATCAGGTTGTGGGCGTGCGGAACATCGCGGGTGGGGATCACCTCGCTGCTGAGTGCACAGAAGCCATCGCGGCACTTGGCTTTGACGGCGGGGCGGTAGTAGCTGTCTTCGGGCAGGCTGAATTCGTTGACGATCAGGTAGCCAGCGACGTGGGCCAGCGCGTCCTGCTCGGCGACGCGGCTGGCGGTCTTGCCGATCACCACGCCCAGCGCCGGGCCGGGTTGCAGGCGCTCGCCGGCGGGGGCGGTCACGGCTTGGCCGTCGGTGGTGCGGGTGTTGGGGGTCTTGATGAACAGGACCGGTTTTTGCGGTGGCTGCTGGTAGGGCGGTTGGTTGAATTCGGCCAGTCGGCTTTGCAGCAGACCGGTGTAGTTCAAGGCAACGCCGAACAAGGTGCCTGTGGCGATTTCGCTGGCGGCGCGGGGCATGCGGATCTCCTGAGTTGGCTGGGTTGGTTAACATGTTAATCTTATGGTTAAGATGTTAACAATGCCTGGGTGGGATTTTTTTTCAGCAGGTCAAGTCAGCGGCGAAAAGATCAATCGCAGCCTGGAGCAGACCCAGTCCAGCGTAGTGGTGGTGACCGAGCAGCAACTGCGCGACAAGGCCGATCACAGCCTGGTCGACGTGTTTGCCCGCACGCCCGGTGTGTATAGCCAGGCTGGTAACGAAAACTGGGGCATCCGCGGGGTGCCGGTGTCTGATTTAGACGACCAAGGCCCGGCGACCCTCTGTGGGAGCTGTCGAGCTTTAGCGAGGCTGCGAAGGCGGCGGCACTGTTGGTAGAAGTGTTGGCTGAACCACCGCTTTCGCAGGCAAGCCAGCTCCCACATTTGAGCGGTGTCGTTCGGTAGAACGCGTCCGGCTGCAGATCTCCCAAACAACGCCAATCCTCTGTGGGAGCTGTCGAGCTTTAGCGAGGCTGCGAAGGCGGCGGCACTGTTGGTAGAAGTGTTGGCTGAACCACCGCTTTCGCAGGCAAGCCAGCTCCCACATTTGAGCGGTGTCGTTCGGTAGAACGCGTCCGGCTGCAGATCTCCCAAACAACGCCAATCCTCTGTGGGAGCTGTCGAGCTTTAGCGAGGCTGCGAAGGCGGCGGCACTGTTGGTAGAAGTGTTGGCTGAACCACCGCTTTCGCAGGCAAGCCAGCTCCCACATTTGAGCGGTGTCGTTCGGTAGAACGCGTCCGGCTGCAGATCTCCCAAACAACGCCAATCCTCTGTGGGAGCTGTCGAGCTTTAGCGAGGCTGCGAAGGCGGCGGCACTGTTGGTAGAGAAGTTGCCTGAACCACCGCTTTCGCAGGCAAGCCAGCTCCCACATCTGAGCGGTGTCGTTCGGCAGAACGCGTCCGGCTGCAGGTCTCCCAAACAACGCCAATCCTCTGTGGGAGCTGTCGAGCTTTAGCGAGGCTGCGAAGGCGGCGGCACTGTTGGTAGAGGTGTTGGCTGAACCACCGCTTTCGCAGGCAAGCCAGCTCCCACATTTGAGCGGTGTCGTTCGGCAGAACGCGTCCGGCTGCAGGTCTCCTAAACAACGCCAATCCTCTGTGGGAGCTGTCGAGCTTTAGCGAGGCTGCGAAGGCGGCGGGACTGTTGGTAGAAGTGTTGGCTGAACCACCGCTTTCGCAGGCAAGCCAGCTCCCACATTTGAGCGGTGTCGTTCGGCAGAACGCGTCCGGCTGCAGGTCTCCCAAACAACGCCAATCCTCTGTGGGAGCTGTCGAGCTTTAGCGAGGCTGCGAAGGCGGCGGCACTGTTGGTAGAAGTGTTGGCTGAACCACCGCTTTCGCAGGCAAGCCAGCTCCCACATTTGAGCGGTGTCGTTCGGTAGAACGCGTCCGGCTGCAGATCTCCCAAACAACGCCAATCCTCTGTGGGAGCTGTCGAGCTTTAGCGAGGCTGCGAAGGCGGCGGCACTGTTGGTAGAAGTGTTGGCTGAACCACCGCTTTCGCAGGCAAGCCAGCTCCCACATTTGAGCGGTGTCGTTCGGCAGAACGCGTCCGGCTGCAGATCTCCCAAACAACGCCAATCCTCTGTGGGAGCTGTCGAGCTTTAGCGAGGCTGCGAAGGCGGCGGCACTGTTGGTAGAAGTGTTGGCTGAACCACCGCTTTCGCAGGCAAGCCAGCTCCCACATTTGAGCGGTGTCGTTCGGTAGAGCGCGTCCGGCTGCAGGTCTCCCAAATAACGCCAATCCTCTGTGGGAGCTGTCGAGCTTTAGCGAGGCTGCGAAGGCGGCGGCACTGTTGGTAGAAGTGTTGGCTGAACCACCGCTTTCGCAGGCAAGCCAGCTCCCACACTGGCCAGGTTTTCACACGGTGCTGTTGAGCCCCGGCGAGAACTCCTCATACAGCAACCAGGCGGTACTGAAGAAAAAGGCTGACTTCATCGCCAAACGGCAGTGAGGGGGCTCAGATCGCCTGAGGCTTGAAATCGCTGGCCGCCACCGGCATCAGCCCTTGCAGCAGCGCCACGGATTTCTCCAGGCCTTCGAGGCTGTTGAGCAGCACATCCTCGTGTTCGATGGACAGCCAGCCGTCGTAGCCGGCCATTTTCAGGCGGTAGCAGAACTGTCGCCACCACTGCTCGCCATGGCCGAAACCGAGGGTGATGTAGGACCAACTGCGTGCCGACACGTCCATCAGCGAGCCGTTTTCCAGCAGCGAATCCACCGCCTGCACCGGTGTGTTGAGCAGGGTGTCCTTGGCGTGCACGTGGTACAGCGCATCGCCCAGGGCATCGGCGGCGGCCAGTGGGTCGGCACCCATCCAGAACAGGTGCGACGGGTCGAGGTTGGCGCCGATCACCGGGCCGATGGCGTTGCGCAGCTTGAGCAGCGAGCGCACGTTGAACACGCACTGGCTGCCGTGCAATTCGAGGGCGATGCGCTCCACGCCGTGGGCCTTGGCCAGGTCGGCGATCTCGCTCCAGAACGGCAGCAGGCGCTCTTCCCATTGGTAGCGCAGGATGGTTTGCGTCTCTGGCGGCCACGAGGCTACGACCCAATTGGGCATGCGGTCGCCGGCCTGGCCTTCGGGCAGGCCGGACATGGTGCACACGGTCTTGATCCCCAACTCACCGGCCAGGCGAATCGTGTCCTTGAGGCACTGCGCCTGCTCCGGCTGGGTCGGGTGCAGCGGGTTGCCGTTGGCGTTCAGCGCGATGATTTCCAGGTTGTGCTGCTCGAAACTGCGGGTGAAATCGCGGCGGGCGGCGTTGCTGTCGAGCATTTGCTTGAGGTTCAAGTGTGGCGCGGTGGACCAGCCGCCGGTGTTCACTTCCAGGCCGGACAGGCCCATGCGTTCGGCGTGCTTGAGCACATCGCCCAAGGGCAGGTTGCCCAGGGTGTCGGTGACAAATCCCAGTTTCATAGCGCGATTCCTGACGGAGTGTTGTGGTTGTTGTGAGGCGATTATTCGCAGCGACCACGCCGTGTTCAAGGCTGAGCAAGGGCAAAATCTGATGTGAAAACCATCAAATAAGGACGCTTAAAAAACTGCGTAAATAGAGGTTTGCGGTTTATAACGGAGGGCATTTACATCATTCAGGATGCGCCGCCATGCCTCAGCAAAGCTCCACGCAACTCTGGAAGGGCCCTACCGTGGAGCAGATCGCCAGGGTTGCCAGGGTCGGCGTCGCTACCGTGGACCGCGTACTCAATAACCGCGCCGGGGTGCGCGAACATACCCGGCTCAAGGTGCTGGCGGCGTTGGACAAGCTCAAGCAGGACCTGGCCAACGGCACGGCCACCCTGCATATCAAACTGTTCTGTGAGTCGGGGGAAACCTTCAACGCCACGCTGGCCAGTGCGCAGGAGGAGATCAACAGTTCGACCCCCGGCGTGGTGGTGCACGGCAGCTACGTGCCGAGCAATCAGGTCGATCCTGCGGCATTGGCCGACCAGGTGCAGGCCGACGGCGCCACGGCCGACGGTGTGATTGTGGTGTGCCGCGAACACCCGGCGATCAATCGTGCCATCCGCGCCTTGTGTCGCCAGGCGATCCCCGTGGTCTGCCTGACCACCGACCTGCCCAACTCGGGGCGCAGTGCCTATGTGGGCAATGATCAATACGCGGCCGGTAGCGTCGCCGGGCTGTTGATCGGCAATCGCCTGGCGCGGCAGAGGGCCAAGATCCTGCTGGTCACGAGCATGGCGTTTCGCTGCCAGCAGGAGCGGGAGATGGGCTTTCGACGGGTGCTGCGCGCGGAGTTCCCGCACTTGAAAATCGACGAGCGAATGATGTCCGACGACAGCCCGCAGACCACCGCCGAGCAGTTGCTGCGCTATTTCTCCAAGCACGACTACCCGGCGGCAATCTACAACGTGGCCGGCGCCAACCGTGGCGTGGCCCAGGCCATCGGCACGATTCCTGCCGAGCAGCGCCCGGTATTCGTCGGCCACGAGTTGACCGGGCATACGCGGGCGATGCTCGAATCCGGGGTGATGGACTACGTGGTGTCCCATGATGTCGTCGGCGAACTGGCGGCGGCGGTGCGCTGGATTCGCGGTGCGCGGGAAGGGGCGCGGGCAGCGCCGGCGTTTACCCGGGTGTTGGTGCACACGCGCTACAACTGCGATTGACGGAAAAGACGTAAAAGTCCAGTATGGAATTATAAGTACAAAACAATTACAGCAGCGCTTTCTTCTCTCTTGCCAAACCAACAACAACCCGCGAGAACCTCATCATGAAGAAACTCCCCCTCATCACCGCCCTGGCCTTGGGCCTGCTTGCGTCCTGCCCGTTGATGGCAGCCGAGAAAACCCTGCGCATCGGCATTGAAGCGGCGTACCCGCCGTTTGCCTCCAAGACGGAAAAAGGCGAGATCGTCGGTTTTGACTACGACATTGGCAACGCCCTGTGCGCGCAGATGAAGGTCAAGTGTGTGTGGGTCGAAGGTGAGTTCGATGGTCTGATTCCGTCCCTCAAGGTGAAGAAAATCGACATGGCCTTGTCGTCCATGACCATCAATGAAGACCGCAAGAAGTCGGTGGACTTCACCCACAAGTACTATTTCACCTCGTCGCGGCTGGTGATGAAGGACGGCGCGGTGGTGGATGACGGCTACGCCAGCCTCAAGGGCAAGACCATCGGCGTGCAGCGTGCGACCACCACCGACCGTTATGCCACCGAGGTGTTTGAACCCAAGGGCATCACCGTCAAGCGCTACAGCAACAACGAAGAAATCTACATGGACCTGGCGGCCGGTCGGCTGGATGCGATCTTTGCCGACACCATCCCGCTGAATGACTTCCTGCAGATGCCTCGGGGCAAGGGCTATGCGTTTGTCGGGCCCGAGCTGAAGGACCCGAAATACGTGGGCGAGGGCGCGGGGATCGCGGTGCGCAAGGGCAATGAGGCGTTGGTCACGCAATTGAACGCGGCGATTGACGGGATTCGGGCGAGCGGTGAGTACCAGAAGATTTCGCAGCAGTACTTCAAGTCCGACATCTACGGCGATTGATGCCCACACAACCCGGCGCCCCCTATTGTAGTGAGCGGGCTTGCCCCGCGCTGGGTGGCGCAGCCGCCCCAAATCCAGGCACCTCGGTCTTCCTGAAACACCGCGGTGGATCGTTTGGGGCGGCTGCGCCACCCAGCGCGGGGCAAGCCCGCTCACTACGACCGAGGTGCCTCAATGGCCCTTCAATTCCTTGAGGTGTTTGTAGACCGTCGCCCGCCCCATGCCCAGCACGTTGGCCACGTAGTTCGAGGCGCTCTTGCCTTTGAACGCGCCCTCGGCATGTAGCGACAGTACCAGTTCGCGCTTGTGGTCGCGGGTCAGCAGGTTGAGGCTCAGTTGCCGCTCGCGCATCCAGGCATGCAAAAACGTGTTGATGCGCTCTTGCCAATCATCGCGAAACAGCGAGTCCGGCTGTGGGATCAGTTTGCTCGGCGAGAGAAACAGGTCCAGCGCCGCCTTGGCGTTTTCAAACAGTGAAATATTCAGGTTGATGCACAGCACCGCCAGGCGCCGACCTGTGTGGTCGTGCAGCACGGTGCTCAGGCTGCGAATTTTCTGGCCATCCCAATTGAGCTTTTCGTACGGGCCGATATTGACGTCGCTGATGTCGTCACTGAGCATGTCCTCCAGCGCCGAGTCGTCGCCAATTGCCCGTTTCGACAGGTTGTTGGCGATGTAGTCGACCTTTTGCGAGCGCAAATCGTGCAGCACTGCTTCGGCGTGGGGAAAGAACAGCGTGGCGATGGCGTCGGCCATCGCCCGGAAGTTCTGCATGATCTGTTCTTGTTCGGCGCTGTTCATCAATGGGGCTCCAGGCGTGCGGGGGAGAGCATACCAGCGTCGAGGCCAAACCGCGTCAGTGGCTCCGGCAATGGCGCCCCGCGCACCAGCGCTGCGCTGGCCTGGCCCATGGCCGGGGAGGTCTGGATGCCATACCCGCCTTGGGCGGCCACCCAGAACAGGCCGGGCACCACGGGGTCGAAGCCCGCGAGCAAATCGCCATCCTGCACAAAGCTGCGCAGCCCGGCCCAGGTGCGCGTCGGGCGGCGGATGGTCAGGGTGGTGGCTTCTTCGATCTGGTAGATGCCCATGGCGATGTCCAGCTCTTCGGGCTGGATGTCCTGGGGTTCGACCGGGTCGGCGTTGGCCGGCGAGCCGAGGAACATGCCAGCGTCGGGTTTCATGTAGAAGGATTCGTCCAGTGCCACCAGCATCGGCCAGTGGTGGCTGTCGACGCCTTCGGGGCCGGCAAAGATGAAGGCCGAGCGGCGCTTGGGTTGCAGGCCGATAGGCGCGGCACCGGCCAGCGCACCGAGCCTGTCGGCCCAGGCACCGGCGGCGTTGATGATGATGGGCGCGCTGTAGGTGGTATCGCCGGTTTGCACCTGCCAGAGGCCGGCGGCGTCACGGCTCAAGCCGATGACGTGGCTGTCGGTGCGCACCTCGCCGCCGTTGCGGCGGATGCCACGCAGGTAGCCCTGGTGCAGCGCGTCGGTGTCGATGTCGCTGGCGGTCGGGTCGTACAGCGCGCCGTGGACTTTTTCGCGGCGCAGAATCGGCATTTTCGCGCAGGCTTCGTCGGCGCTGAGCAGTTCAACCTGTGCCACGGTGGCCTTGGCGCTCAGGTACTGGGCGTTCAATTCGGCCGCGTCGCCGATAAAGTCAACGGTGATTTCGCCCCGTGGCGTCAGTAGCGGGTGTTCGCAGAAACCCGGCGGCGGGTTGTCGAAAAACGCGCGGCTGGCCAGGGTCAACGCGCGCACTTGCGCGGTGCCATAGGCGGCAGTGTAGAGCGCCGCCGAACGCCCGGTGGAGTGATAACCCGGATGGCTTTCACGCTCCAGCACCAGCACCTTGCCGTGCGGCGACAACCAGAAACCCGTGGACGCGCCGGCAATGCCGCCGCCGATGATGATGAAATCTGCGTGGCTCATAAGTGTCTCCAGAGTGCATTGGCCAATGCGATGTCTTCCAGGCCCAGGCCGATGGAGCGGAAGAATACGTGACGGTCGTAGGACGGGCGCGGTACGTGTTCGCTGAGCAGTTCGGGCAGATCGCCGACGATGTGGCGTTTGTCCCAGCCGTGCTGCTCGGCGGCGATGAGCATTTCCCCGGCCGAGCCTGGGGTGGTCTGGCGATAGTCGCAGAATACCTGCATGCCGTTCAGCGACTCGGGTGGTACTTCGTGGGCGCGCGGGGCGTTGGTGCTGATGGAGGTGATCAATGCCGGCTTGCCCAGGCGGCTTGGATCGATCACCGGCCCGGCGGATGAGGTGCACAGCAGGATCACGTCGGCGTCGTCCACAGCCGCATCGCACGTAGGCGCGATGGTCAGCCGTGGGTCCAGGCTGTTGAGGTGGGCGATGGCCTGCGGTGCAGCTGCGCCCAGGCTTGGCGAAAATACGCGGATGCTTTGCCAGTCCCGGAGGTTTTTCACGTAATGCAGATGCGCCTGGGCTACCTTGCCACTGCCGATAATCGCCAGGCGCCGTGCCGACAGAGGCGCCAACGCCTCCACCGCCAACGCGGTCGTTGCGGCCGTGCGGGCGGTGGTCAACTCGGCGGCATCGCACAGCAGCAGGGGTTGGCCGGTGTGCATCGACATCAACAGCGTCCACGCCGTCACCAGCGGCCCCTGTTCACGCACGATGTACGGTGAGGTCTTGACGCCATAAACGCCTTCCTCGGCCAGCACGCCCAGGTAGTTGATGAAGTCGCCGGCAGCCTGTGGAAATTCGACTAACTGTTGCGCCGGCTGCACCGCCTGCCCGGCGGCCAGGTCGCGGAACAGCTTGTGCAGGATCTGCGGTACATCGACTTGGGCGAGCAGCTCGCGGGCCTGGGTTTGGTTGATCACTTGAGGCGTGCTGGGCATGGGATGCTCCGTGACTAAACTAATTTGTCCATTATGGACTATTGGTTCTATCCGGCAAGCGCTAAACCTCAGCCTGTGAACCTGAATCCGCCCGACAGTTTGTCCTTCAAATACCCGACCAACACACTCACCGACTTCGGCACATGGGGCGAATACGGCCGGATCAGGTAAATCTCATCGGCAAACGCGCCCTTGAGCGTCCAGTCCTTGAGCACCTGCACCAACTTGCCGCTGGCCAGCGCGGCATGCGCGCTGAAATCCGGGAGCAGGGCGATGCCCAGGTGATTGAGGGCCGAGTCTCGCAGGGCTTCGCTGTTATTGGTGGCGAAACTGCCGGAGATTGGCACCGTGAGGCGTTCGAGGTGTTTTGTGCCGCGCTCGAAGGTCCAGGCGGGCTGGTCGGTGCCGCGTGGGTAGAACAGGCAGTTATGCGCGGACAACTCGCCCGGCTCGCGGGGTTCACCGTGGCGTTGCAGGTAGTCTTGGGTCGCGACCAACACCGAAGTGGTGTCGCACAGCTTCCACGCCACATGGGTTTCCGGCACCTGGAAACCATGGCGCACCGCCAGGTCGTAGCCTTCGGCAGCGAGTGAACTCAGGGCGTCGGATACGTCCAGCTGGATACGCACCTGCGGGTATTGCTGCAAAAAATCCGACAGATGCGGCACCAGTTGCTGACGGGCGAAGGCCACCGGCGCGGTCAGACGCACCAGCCCGCGAATCTCTCCGACCGAGTCGCGCACCGACGAGAAGCTGCGTGCGATTTGCGCGTAGGCGCTGCGCACTTCGCGGGTCAGCGACAACCCCGCGTCTGTCAGGCGCACGCTGCGTGTCGTGCGGGTGACCAGGCGGGTGCCGGTGGCCTTTTCCAGGTCGGAAATGCGCTGGCTCACAGCGGACTTGCTCACACCCAGGCGGGCGGCGGCGGCAGTGTAGGTGCCGTGTTCTTCCAGTACTGACAGCCAGTGGATATGGGTCCACAGCCCTTCGATCTCAGCCTTTTCCATGATGGGATTGTTCGCATATGTGGACAATAAGTTCAGGATTCTGCTCTGGTTAGGAACAAAGCGAAAGCCTATCGTGTGTCTGACTTACTGACCTGCATGCTACCCACCTGGGATCTACTGCCATGACAACTACAATCGAGCACTACATCAACGACCAGCGCGTGTCCCGCGATGATCGCTATCAGGACGTCTTCAACCCGGCCACCGGCGAAAAGACCGGGCGCGTCGCGCTGGCCAGCCGCCAGACCGTGTCCGAAGCCGTCGCCGCTGCCCAGGCCGCCTTCGCCGGTTGGGCCGACACCCCGCCGATCCGCCGCGCCCGCGTGCTGTTCGAGTACCTGCACCTGCTGCGTGAACGCAAGGACGACCTGGCGCGCATCATCGTTGCCGAACACGGCAAGGTGTTCACCGACGCCCAGGGCGAAGTGGACCGTGGTATCGACATTCTGGAGTTCGCCTGCGGTATTCCGAACCTGCTCAAGGGCGAGTATTCCGACCAGGTTTCCCGTGGCATGGACAACTGGACCATGCGCCAGCCGCTGGGCGTTGTAGCGGGCGTGACGCCGTTCAACTTCCCGGTGATGGTGCCGATGTGGATGTACCCGATTGCCATCGCGGCGGGTAACACCTTCATCCTCAAGCCAAGCCCGACTGACCCAAGTGCGTCGTTGTTCATGGCGCAGTTGCTGCATGAAGCCGGCCTGCCCAAAGGCGTGTTCAACGTGGTGCAGGGCGACAAGGAATCGGTCGACGCCTTGATCGAACACCCGGACGTCAAGGCAGTGAGCTTCGTCGGCTCGACGCCGATTGCGCAATACATCTACGAAACCGGCGCCCGCCACGGCAAGCGCGTGCAAGGCCTGGGTGGCGCGAAAAACCACATGGTGGTGATGCCCGACGCCGACATCGAAAAAACCGTCGACGCCCTGATGGGTGCGGCCTACGGCAGTGCCGGCGAGCGTTGCATGGCCATCTCGGTGGCGGTGCTGGTGGGCGACGTGGGGGACAAGGTCATCGCCGCGCTGACCGAGCGCGCCAAGCAACTGCGCATCACCGACGGCCGCGACCTGAAAGCCGAGATGGGCCCGATCGTGTCCCGTGCTGCCCTGGAACGCATCAGCGGCTATATCGAGCAAGGCGTGCAGGCCGGCGCACAACTGCTGCTCGACGGGCGCGACTACGTGCCGACCGAGGCGGGCCTGGAAAACGGCTTCTGGCTCGGCGCGACCTTGTTTGACCACGTGACCAAAGAGATGAGCATCTACCGCGAAGAAATCTTCGGCCCGGTGCTGGCCTGCGTGCGCGTGAGCGACTTCGGCGAAGCGGTGAAACTGGTCAACGAACACGAATTCGGCAACGGCGTGAGCTGCTTTACCCGCGACGGCAACATCGCCCGCGAATTTGCCCGGCGCATTGAAGTGGGCATGGTCGGCATCAACGTGCCGATCCCGGTGCCGATGGCGTGGCATGGTTTTGGCGGCTGGAAGAAAAGCCTGTTTGGCGACATGCATGCCTACGGCACTGAGGGTGTGCGGTTCTACACCAAGCAGAAGTCGATCATGCAGCGCTGGTCGGAGAGCATCGAGCAAGGCGCCGAGTTCGCCATGCCGGTCTCCAAATAACTTAAGCCAGTACACGGTCAACTGTGGGAGCGGGCTTGCCCGCGATAGCGTGGTGTCAGTCAGCACATCGAGTACTGATACACCGCTATCGCAGGCAAGCCAGCTCCCACATTTTTTTATCCGTGTTTCAGGCAGTTGATGGAGCGGTCCACGGTGGTCTTGGCAATTTCCAGCAGGTGCCACACGGCCAAAATCTTCGCCCGCTCCAGGCTTTCCAGCTGCTCACCACAATCTAGCGCCGTCGCCGAAGCACTGTCGAGCAAACTGGCGGTGTAGAGTAGGGCGTCTTCGAAACTCAGGTCTTCGTTGACCGAGTGGAAGCCTCTGGTAGGCAGGTAGTGATCGATGGCGCGGTTGAAGGCGGCGCGGTCTTTGGCGGGGTCGATGGGTGGGTCGGGTCGGGCTTTGTTCATGGTGTAACTCCTATTGGGCAAGGGAGCTACCGTCAACGCTGCTAAACGTGGGTGGTAGCTGTACGCGGGTTAGCAGACCGGTCAATAGGAAAACCAGCGCACCCGAAGGTGCCCCGCGCACAGCCACCATAAATGCAGATGTGAACCGTGTGCCTATTGAAGTCAGGCTGCTAAACCCGGTCACTGAATTGGCAGTGACGGACCGCAGACTTGCCACCGATTCCAGCAGGCACAAGGCGGCGGGGATTGTCTCGGAAACGTCCTGCAATTTAAAGCGACACGACTTGCTGGCCCTTTACAAACCATGACAAAACGCCAGCAATTCCAACGCCCTAATGCTGAAATGCAGTCAAAAATGTGGGAGCGGGCTTGCTCGCGAATGCGGTGGATCAGCCAATGAATGAGTTGACTGAACCACCGCATTCGCGAGCAAGCCCGCTCCCACAAGGGTTCTAGGGTGTTTTGGAGAATGGGGGAACTTACCGTCGCCCAGCCCGCGTACTCACATCCACCCAAACCGCCAACACCAGAATGCTGCCCTTCACGATCATCTGCCAGTAACTGTCCACGTCCAGCATCGACATGCCGTTGTCCAGGCTGGTAATCACCAACGCCCCCAGCAACGCGCCATACACCGTGCCCGAGCCGCCGCGCATCGAGGTGCCGCCGATAAAGCACGCGGCAATGGCGTCCAGTTCGCCCATGTTGCCTGCTGACGGTGAGCCGGCAGCCAGCCGCGCAGTGTTGACCAGACCGGCGAGCGCGCACATCACGCCCATGATCCCGAAGATCCACAATTTCACCGCCTGCACATTGATGCCCGACAGCCGCGTGGCCTCCATATTGCTGCCCACCGCATACACCCGGCGGCCGAACACGGTCTGGCTGGTGACATAGCTGAACACGCCGAGCAGCACCATCAACAGCAGCACCGGCACCGGAATGCCGTCATAGCTGTTGAGGGTGGTGACGAATCCGGCGAGCACTGCGCCGATCACTGCTACACGCACCAGGTCACGCACCATCGAGTGCGCCGTCAACCCATGCAATGCGCGATTGCGGCGCTGTTTCCAGGTCAGGAACAGCGTCAACGCAAACAACAGCACCCCGAGCCCAACACCCACCGTATGCGGCAAATACCCTTGGCCTATGTACACCAGCGACGGCGACACCGGCGCGATGGTGGTGCCGCCGGTGATCCCCAGCAGAATCCCGCGAAACGCGAGCATCCCGCCCAACCCGACGATAAACGACGGGATGCGCAGATAGGCCGTCATGTAGCCGTTGGCCAAACCAATCATCAACCCGCACAACGCCACCAGACTCAGGTTGGCCAGCAATGGCACGTGATACACCACGTCGAGGATCGCCGCCAAGCCACCGAGCAACCCCAGCAACGAGCCCACCGACAAGTCGATCTCGCCGCTGATGATCACCAGCACCATGCCGCACGCCAGAATCCCGGTGATCGCCATCTGCCGCAGCAGGTTGGACAGGTTGCGCGGCGTGAGAAAGCCGCCATCGGTCTGCCAGCTGAAAAACACCCAGATCACCGCCACGGCGATGACCAGGGCAAGCATTTTGTAGCGAGTAAACAGCTGTTTGACCTGGTTCATCTACGCGGTCTTCCGATCATTATTATTGTTGTTGTGGCTGAGCGCTGCGGCGAGCACCTGTTCCTGGGTGAGCCCGTCGTTGATGAAGTCGCCGCGCAGTTGGCCGTCGCCGATCACCAGCACGCGGTCGGACACTCCCAGCACCTCGGCCAGTTCCGACGAGACCATGATGATCGCCACCCCTTCGGCCGCCAGCGCGCCCATCAGTTTGTAGATCTCATACTTGGCGCCCACGTCCACGCCGCGTGTGGGCTCGTCGAGGATCAGCACCCGCGGCTTGGCCATCAGCATTTTCGCCAGCACAGCCTTTTGCTGGTTGCCGCCGGACAGGCTGGTGATCGGCAGGAACGGGCTCGCGGTCTTGAGGTGCATGCGCGCGATCTGCCGGTCGATGCTGCCCAGTTCGGCTTCGGTATCGATGCGCGTCAGCTTGGCATAGGTGTCGAGCACGGCCAGGGTGATGTTCTGGCCCACGCCGAAGTCGGGGATGATGCCTTGGCGCTTGCGGTCTTCTGGCACCATGCACAGCCCGGCGCGGATCGATTTGAGCGGTGTGCGGGTGTCGATCCGCTGGCCTTCCAGCCACACCTCACAGCTGTAGCGGCCGGGGTAGGCGCCGAACAGCGCCGACACCAACTCGGTGCGCCCGGCGCCAACCAGCCCGGCGATGCCGAGGATTTCGCCGCGCTTGAGCGCAAAGGAAATGTCGTCGACGCGTTTGCGCCTGGGGTTGTCGACGTCGTAGCAGGTGACGTTGCGCGCCTCGAAAACCACCTCGCCGACCGTGTGGGGTTGCGTGGGGTAGAGGTTGCTCATCTCGCGGCCGACCATCTGCGTGATGATCGTGGCGATGTCCATGTCGGCCATGGCGGTGGTCGCGATGTGCTTGCCGTCGCGGATCACCGCGATGGTGTCGCACACCGCCGCCACTTCATCGAGCTTGTGGGAGATGTATACGCAGGCCACGCCCTTGGCTTTCAGGTCGCGGATGATGTCCAGCAACACCTCGATTTCCGAGCGCGTCAGGGCCGAGGAGGGCTCGTCGAGGATCAACAGGCGCGCGCGTTTATTGAGGGCCTTGGCGATTTCCACCAGCTGCTGGTAGCCGCCGCCGTACTGCGACACCGGCAGCGACACGTTCATGTCCGGCACCTTGAGCTCGCGCATCAGGGCTTCGGCGCGGTGGATCATCGCCGGGTAGTTCATGCGCCCGCCCGGCAGGGTCAGCTCGTGGCCCATGAAGATGTTCTCGGCCACCGACAGGTCGGGCACCAGGGTCAGTTCCTGGTGGATGATCACGATGCCGGCGGCCTCGGTTTCGCTGATGGATTGAGCCTTGAGCGGTTGCCCGTCCCAGAGGATTTCACCGTCCCAGGTGCCGTGGGGGTAGACCGCCGACAGCACCTTCATCAAGGTGGATTTACCGGCACCGTTCTCGCCGCACAGGCCAATGCACTCCCCTGGCCGCACCTGGAGATCGATGCCGTTGAGGGCGTTGACACCGCCAAAGCGTTTGACGATGCCGTTCATTTGCAGCAGGTAGTCGGCCATGGCGGTCACTGCCCGGCAATCTGCTCTTTGGTGTAGAACCCGTCTTTCTCCAACAGGTCGATATTGGCCTTGGTCAGCGGGGTCGGGGTGAGCAGGATGGTGTCGACCTTTTTGCTGCCGTTGTCGTATTGCGAGCCGTAGGCCGGTTTTTCATTGCGCGCCAACTGCACCGAAAGCTTGGCCGCTTCGGTGGCGATCAGCTTGAGCGGTTTGTACACGGTCATGGTCTGGGTGCCGTCGATCACGCGCTTGACGGCGGCGAGGTCGGCGTCCTGGCCGGAGATCGGCACCTTGCCCGCGAGTTGCTGCGCGGCCAGGGCCTGGATCGCGCCACCGGCGGTGGCGTCGTTGGAGGCGACGATGGCGTCGATCTTGTTGTCGTTGCGAGTCAGCGCGTTCTCGACGATGCTCAGGGCCTCGGTGGGGTTCCATTCCTTGACCCACTGTTGGCCCACCACCTTGATGTCGCCCTTGTCGATGGCCGGTTGCAGCACCTTCATCTGGCCTTCGCGCAGCACCTTGGCGTTGTTGTCGGTGGGCGCGCCGCCGAGCAGGAAGTAGTTGCCCTTGGGCGCCGCTTGCAACACGCCACTGGCCTGCATCTCGCCGACTTTTTCGTTATCGAAGGAGATGTAGGCGTCGATGTCGGCGTTGAGGATCAGGCGGTCATAAGACACCACCTTGATCCCGGCCTTCTTGGCTTCGGCCACGGCGTTGGTGAGGACGGTGGCGTTGAACGGCACGATGACGATCACGTCGACGCCCCTGGAGATCAGGTTTTCGATCTGGGAAATCTGCTTTTGCTCGTTGGCGTCGGCCGATTGCACGAAGACCTTGGCGTCGAGTTTTTCGGCGGCCGCGACGAAGTAGTCACGGTCGCGTGACCAGCGTTCCAGGCGCAGGTCGTCGATGGAAAACCCGATTTTCGGGTGGGCCGGGTCGGCCATGACGGGCAGGGCGAGCAGGGCCAGGGCGGTGGCGATAAGTGTGCGTTTCATGGGTATGCGTCCTTTTATTGTTGTTGGAAAGACTCAGGTGAAACGGGTTTTTGTAGTGAGCGGGCTTGCCCCGCGCCGGGTGGCGAAGCCGCCCCAAATCCAGACGCCTCGGTCTTTCTGATACACCGCGGCGCCTGGGTTTAGGGCGGCTTCGCCACCCGGCGCGGGGCAAGCCCGCTCACTACGTGTTCAGCGGTAGATAAAGCGGTTGACGATGCCTTCGAGCATTTCCTGGCGGCCGCTTACCGCCTGCGGGTTCAACTCATTGGCAAACGCATGCTCGGCCAGCGACGCCAGGCTGAATTCACCCGCCAGCACCGCCTGGCCCAACGGTTGCTGCCAACCGGCGTAACGCTGGTCCTTGAACTGTTGCAGCCGATCGTTCTGCACCATCGCCGCTGCGCGTTCCAGCGCCAGGGCCAACACATCCATGGCCGCCACATGCCCGTGGAACAGGTCCACTTCGTCCAGGCTCTGGCGGCGCACCTTGGAGTCGAAGTTATAGCCGCCATTCTTGAAACCGCCAGCCTTGAGGATTTCATAGGTGGCGAGGGTCATTTCCTCGACGCTGTTGGGGAATTGGTCGGTGTCCCAGCCGTTCTGCGGGTCACCGCGGTTGGCGTCGATGCTGCCGAAAATCCCCAGGGACACGGCGGTGGCAATTTCGTGATGAAAACTGTGCCCGGCCAATGTCGCGTGGTTGGCTTCGATGTTCACCTTGATCTCATGTTCCAGGCCGTATTCATGCAGGAAGCCGAACACCGTGGCGCTGTCGTAATCGTATTGGTGCTTGGTCGGCTCCTGGGGCTTGGGCTCGATCAGCAGGTCGCCCTTGAAGCCGATCTTGTGCTTGTGCTCCACCACCATGCGCATAAAGCGCCCGAGCTGTTCGCGTTCGCGCTTGAGGTCGGTATTGAGCAGGGTTTCGTAGCCTTCGCGGCCGCCCCACAGCACATAGTTGGCCCCGTTGAGCCGGTGCGTGGCGTTCATCGCGCTGAACACCTGGGCGGCCGCCACGGCAAACACCTCGGGGTCTGGATTGCTCGCGGCGCCGGCGGCAAAGCGCGGGTTGCTGAAGCAGTTGGCGGTGCCCCACAGCAGTTTGATGCCGGTCTGTTCCTGATGCCGTTCCAGGTGATCGACCATCTGTGCGAAGTGGTGGCGGTACTCCTTCAACGAGTTGCCTTCGGGGGCGACATCCGTGTCGTGAAAGCTGTAGTAATCGATGCCCAGCTTGGAGAAAAACTCAAACGCCGCCTCGGCCTTGCCGATGGCCACGGCCATTGGCTCGCCGCTGCGCTGCCACGGGCGCTGGAAGGTGCCCACGCCAAACATGTCCGCCCCCGGCCAGACAAAGGTGTGCCAATAACAGGCGGCCATGCGCAGGTGTTCACGCATGGGTTTGCCGAGGATCAGTTTGTTTGCGTCGTAGTGGCGAAAGGCGAGGGGAGCGTCGCTGTTTGGGCCTTCGAAGCGAACCTTCTCGACACCTGGGAAGTACGGCATGGCGTTTTCCTTATTATTCTTGGCGGTGTCTCGATACTAGCAACGGTGTTGGGGCTGGCGATTATGAAAATCACCAAGGGATGGTGCGATTTTGAGTGGTGGGGTCTAGTCTGTCCCGACCGGCCCCAGGACAAAAACAATGAAAACCCTACCGCCCGTGCACCGCATTGCCTTGCTGTTCAACGGCAGCAAAATCTACGACCGCGGCATCATCGCCGGCATCGGCAATTACCTGAGCAGCACCCGCGCCTCCTGGGACTTGTTCCTTGAAGAGGACTTTCTGTGCCGCCTCAAGGGCATCGAACGCTGGCAGGGCGATGGGATCATTGCCGACTTCGACGATCCGCTGATTGGCGAGGCGCTGGCCGGGAGCCGACTGCCGGTGGTGGCGGTGGGTGGTTCCTATGAGGATGCGCGGGCGTATCCGAAGGGCATTCCCTACGTGGCCACTGATAACCACGGCTTGATGAAGCTGGCCTATGAGCACTTGATCGAAGCGGGCCTGACGCGCTTTGCCTGTTTCAGCCTGCCCGAGGCCAAGGCCAATCGCTGGGCTCAGGAGCGGGAAAAAGCCTTTCGCCGCCTGATGCAGCGCGACGGCCTGGCCGTCGAGATCTATCGCGGCCTGGGCACCAGCGCACCGCTGTGGGACAGCGCCGTAGAGCAGCAGATCGCCTGGCTGCAGGGCTTGCCCAAACCCATCGGCATCATCGCCGTCACCGATGCCCGTGCGCGGCAGTTGTTGCAAGCCTGTCTGACCGCCGGGATTGCCGTGCCGGAGGAGGTCGCGCTGATCGGCATCGACAACGACCCACTGACCCGCACGCTCACGCGGGTGCCGCTGAGTTCGGTGATCCAGGGCACCGAAACCATGGGCCGCACGGCGGCGGCGCTGTTGCACCAGATGCTGCATGGCAAGCCGTGCAAGGCCGAGCAGATCCTGGTGCCGCCGGAGGCGATCAATGTGCAAGCCTCCAGCCTGCATCAACCCTTGGGCAACCCGTATGTGATGCAGGCGCTGCTGTTTATCCGCCAGTACGCCTGCCAGGGCATCAAGACCGCCCAGGTGGCAGCGTATGTGGGGGTATCGCGTTCATCCCTCGAGGCGCACTTTCGCCGCGAACGCGGGTGCAGCGTGCATGACGAGATCCTGCGCTTCAAGCTCGCGGCGGCCGCCAAAGGCCTGGAAAACCGTGGCCTGGCGATTGCCGACATTGCGCAGCGTTGCGGCTTCAAGTCGGCCCAGTACCTGCACACGGTCTTTCGTCGTGAGTTTGGTTGCACGCCAGGAGAGTATCGCCAGGGTTAAAAAAGCAGCCCCAGCAGGGCCGCCTTGACGGCCGCCTCGGCCTTGTTGCTGGCCTGGAGTTTGCGCATGGCGTTGACCAGATGAAACTTCACCGTGCGGATGTCGATGGTCAGGATCATGCTGATCTCGAAATAGGTCTTGCCCAGTGCCGTCCAGCGCAAGGTTTCTTTCTCGCGCACGGTCAGGGGCCGGTCGATTTCAGGCAGGTATTTGTCAGAGAAAAAGCGTGTCATGGACTCGTGCGCCAACTGCGTCAGCCAGATCAGCTTGTTTTCGACGCTCTCCAACTCCAGCGCAGAAATATATTCACTGGAGCGTGAAACCGAGAGCAGGCCAATCGCGTTGGGCCCCCGCTGGGAAGACAGGCACCAGCCATGGTTCAGCTGGTAGTGCCGCGCTTCCTCCCAGAAGGCCAATTGTTTGTGCTGTTGCGCGGCGGACCAATGCAGGGGGATGGAGCGGGTCAGGCCATGTTCGACGGTAGGGTCCTGGACGAAGTAGTTCTCGCTGACGTACTTGCTTTCCCAGGCGCTCGGGTAGTTCGACAGCAGGACATAGTGCGGTGCGCCCAGCGGCAGCGGAATTCTTAGACCGTAGGAGCAGAATTCAAAGCCCAAGCCGGACGTAATGGCATGCAATTTATTGAATAGTTCATGTTCGGTCGTGCAGCCCGACACTGCCTCGACTAACGTTTCGCGCCAGTCATTCACCAAGAGTTCCTTCCATGCTCGACGCCCGTCTTAGCTGGGCGGAGTCGAATTATACAGGCTGTTCCAGGCGGCGGATGCATAGTTTCTGGGGGTAGTCCACCTGCCTATTCGGGCAGCTACTCACAAAATCAACGGTTTGCTGTACTCGGCCAATAATATTGGTTGGGTGGTTGGCATGCTTACGGCAGTAACAGGGACAGTGGGTGAACTATTGCCAGGCATGGCGAGTGCCCTGGCAAAGTATCGGTATGAGGTATTTGTCAAAGCCCTGGGCTGGCCCTTGCCGTGCGAAGAGGGGCGTGAGCTGGATGCGTTTGATCGCCCGGATACCGTCTACGTTCTGGCCTGTGACCGTGATCGCGAGATCTTCGGTTGCGCCCGCCTGCTGCCCACCAATGGCCCGTACTTGCTGGGCGAAGTGTTCCCGCACCTGATGGGGGAAAGCCCGCCGCCGTTCTCGGCGGATATTTGGGAGCTGTCACGCTTTGCCATCAGCCAGCCCAAGGGGCAGGTGTTGAGCGCCGAGCAATCGTGGCAGAACACGGTAAAACTGGTTCGCGAAGTGATTGATGTGGCGCGCTCCAAGGGCGCTTTTCGCCTGATTGCGTTCAGCGCAGTGGGCAACGAGCGCCTGCTCAAGCGGATGGGCGTTACCACGCGCCGGATCTCGGCGCCGCACCTGATCGACAACCAACGCATCGTGCCATTCTGGATCGACATCGACGACACCACCACCCGCGCCTTGTGCCTCGCGGCCTGAAGCGGGTTATTTATGATTGCGTTGGCCAGAGCCTTGTTGGTGCTGTTGTTGATCGTGTCGAGCTTTCCGTTTTTATGCCTCTACATGCTGATCAACCCGTCGAAGAACCGAAACCTGTACGTGGCCTGCCGAGTCTACGCGCTGATCAATCGCATCTGCGCGGTGCGTGTCGAGGTGCACGGCTTTGACCGCGTGCCCACCACCCAACCCTATATTTATGTGGCCAACCACCAATGCAACCATGACGCGCTGATCGTGGCGCAAGCGCTCAACCCCGGTACGGTGATTGTGGCCAAACACTCACTCAAATGGTTGCCGCTGCTAGGGCAGTTGTATTGGTTGACCGGCAGCCTGTTCATCGATCGAAGCAGCCCACGGGCGTCTATCGAGGGGTTGCGCAAGCTCGCCAGGCGGGTGGTGGCCGACAACACGTCGCTGTGGATCTTCCCGGAAGGCACGCGCACCCATGGCGAAAAGATGCTCGCGTTCAAGAGCGGTGCCTTTCGGCTGGCCAAGGAGATGGGGGTGGGGATCGTTCCGGTGACGATCAGCCCGGCGGTGAACCATATCGCTTACAACGCCTTGCGCAGGACGCAGGTCAGCATCGTCGCCCATCCGCCCATCGAGGCGGATGAGGTCGCGGCGATGAGCGCCAAGCAACTGGCGAACTACGCACGCGAGATTATCAACAACGCGCTGCCGGTGGCTTAGAAGGTCGCCTTGACCTGCAAACCCAGGACCAACGCGTCGTCGATCTTGTCCCCGGAAAACGCCCCCGGTTCGATGATGTATTGCACATCCGGACGCAAGGTCAGCCACGGCGTGGCCTGGTAGCCGTAGCTTAGTTCGATCAACTGCTCGGCGTTGTTCAGGTTGGGGTAATCGGTACCGGCGTTGAACGCCGCCAGTTCCTGCACCTCACGGCTGCGCGGGTTCGGCACGGCACGCCCGTAGCCGAGGGCGAGGGTGTCACGCGGGCGGCCTTCGAACGGTTTGTACAACACCATGCCCGCGCCATACCACTTGCTGAACGGTGAGGCCGCTTCACTGGCCGCCGAGTATTGGCCAAAGGCATGCAGCACGCGACCGGCGGATGTATCCGAGGCCCACACGGCCTGGTCGATCAGCAGGTAGTGCCCGCTGCGCCCACTCACATCCTTGGTGCTGCCGATGCGTTTGACGTCGGAGCTGTCGTAGTAATAACCCACCTTGTATTCGCCCGGCAGGGTGCCCGCGTGCTTGTAGATCAGCTCGATGGGCACCACGGTGCCGGTGGTGTGCTTGGGGGTCAGATGCCAGGCGCGGCTGGAGTTGCCGTTGCTTTGCGGGTCGACGTTGAATGCCGCCACGCGCAGTTGCCAGTTTGGCGAGAGGTCGTATTTGACCCGTGCACCGAGGCGCGCATTCGGGTAGTTGGTCCAGCCGCTGCCGCCGGACATGTTCAGCGGGTGCCCGCAGAAACCGGCGTTCATGAAGTTGCACAGAATGCCGCTGTCGAGGCCGCCGAGGTCGTTGCCCATGGCCATGTAGCCGAGCTTGACGTTCAGCTCCGGGGTGAACAGCGTGCGCTCATAGCTCAACTCGGTGAGGCGCGTGTAGAGGCCGCCGTAGTTTTCCTGGATCGGCAGGCGGTTGCCCACCAGGTCTTCGGAGGCGCTGTTGCCGCGTCGGTCGTTGATGGTCAGCTGGATGCGGTCGCCGTTGTTGAAACCGTAGAGCTTGCCCAGGTCGAACTGCACGCCGAGCTTGAGGTTCTGCGAGTAGCGCGCCGAGCGGTGCATACCGCCGTGGGCGTTGTAGGCGGTCTCGCCGCTGTAGTCGCCGGTGAAGCGGATGCCTTGTGCGTCGAGCTCGCGGCGCAGGCCGCCCCAGTCGCCGGTCAGGGTGCTGTCATCGGCTTGTACGGGCAAGGCGGCGCCCAGGGCCAGGCCGAGCAGCAGGCGCCCCAGGGACGTGTGAGAAGTGAGGGTCATGCGGGTTCTTCCAGACAGAAAGCGCGGTGCAGAGGGCACCGCGCTTGATCGAGGGGTTAAGGCAGGGCGTAGGCGATCACGTAGTCGCCACGGTCAGTGGACTGGCGTGCACCGCCGGCGGTGATCACCACGTATTGCTTGCCGGTTTTCGGCGAGACGTAGGTCATCGGGCCGCCTTGGCTGCCGACGGGTAGGCGGGCTTTCCAGATTTCATCACCGTTGGCGCTGTTGAAGGCGCGCAGGTAGAAGTCCTGGGTGCCGGCGATAAAGATCAGGCCGCCTTGGGTCGACAGCGTGCCGCCGAGGGTCGGCAGGCCGATCTTGATCGGCAAGTGCATGCGGATGCCCAGGGGGCCGGTGTCTTCAACGGTGCCCACCGGCACTTGCCACGCGACTTTCTGGGTCTTCATGTCGATCGCGGTCAAGGTGCCGAATGGCGGCGCCTGGCACGGAATACCGGCCACCGACAGGAAGCGGTTTTTGTTCACGGCATACGGCGTGCCCTTGAGGGGCACGGCGCCCATGCCGGTGTTCAGCGCTTCGCCGCCGGACGCGGCCTGGGCCTTGTTCTGCGACGGTATCATCTGGATCCACAGGCCCAGGCGCATGTCATTGACGAAGATAAAACCGTGCACTGGGTCGGTGGAAATGCTGCCCCAGTTCATGCCGCCCAGGGAGCCCGGGAAACTCAGGGATTTATCGGTGCCCGGCGCGGTGTACAGGCCGTCGTAGCGCATGCCCTTGAAGTCGATGCGGCACAGCAGTTGGTCGAACGGGGTGGCACCCCACATGTCCGACTCGGTCAGGGTTTGCGCGCCGATCTGTGGCATACCCACAGATTTAGGCTGGGTCAGCGAGTAGGGTTCGTTGGGGATGTTGGCGGCCTTGACCGGTACTTCCTTAACCTCGGTCAGCGGCTTGCCGGTGGCGCGGTCGAGCACGTAGATCTGCCCGGCCTTGGTGCCTATCACGACTGCAGGCACGGCTTTGTCGGTGCCGGGTGCAGTGAAGTCGATCAGGCTTGGCTGCATCGGCAGGTCGAAGTCCCACAGGTCATTGTGGACGGTCTGGTACACCCACTTTTCGGCGCCGGTGGAGGCGTCCAGCGCGAGGACCGACGCGCCGTATTTGTGGTTCAGCTGCGTGCGTTCAACCCCGTAGATGTCGGTGGACGAGCTGCCCATCGGCAAGAACAGGGTGTTCATCAGCGGGTCATAGGACATCGGCGCCCAGCTGTTTGGCGTGCTGCGCACGTAGGTGCTGCCCTCGGCCGGGGCTTGTTTGTCCTGTGGGTTGCCGGGGTCGAAGGCCCAGCGCATTTGCCCGGTGATCACGTCGAAGCCACGGATCACGCCGCCGGGCATGTCGGTCTGGACGTTGTCCGCCACGCGCCCGCCAACCACCACGGTGGTGCCAGCGATCAATGGCGCCGAGGACAGTTGGTAGTAGCTGTCCGGCACGTTGCCCAGGCCGGCTTTCAGATCCACTTGGCCGTGGTTGCCGAAGTCTTCGCAGAACTTGCCGGTGTCGGCGTCCACGGCGATCAGGCGCGCATCGATGGTGTTGGTCAGCAGGCGACGCTGGCACTGCGCACCGGCGGCGACACTGGCAGCAATGATCGGCGAGCTGTTTGGTTGGGTCGGCTGGGCAATCGGCGCGGTGGCGTCGAAGTAGGCCATGCCACGGCAACGCTGCCACACCGCCGACTTGGCGTTGACGTCGTTCTTCCACAGCTCTTTGCCGGTGTCGGCGTCGAGGGCGATCAGGTTGTTGTGGGGGGTGCAGATGAAGACTTTGTTGCCGATCTGCAAGGGCGTCAGTTGGTCTTCGGCGCCGTTGCCGTCGCTGAGGGCGACGTCACCTGTGTGGTAGGTCCACGCCACTTTGAGTTTGTTCACGGTGTCACGGTTGATCTGGTCCAGCGCGGCGAAACGGCTGCCGCCTTCGGTGTTGCCGTAGTGCGCCCAATCTTTCTGCGCATCGGCCGCCGCCACCGGGGTGATGCCCGGACCGGCACCCGTCGGCGCGACGCTGGGGTGGGCGACAAACATATTGCCCGCCGCCACCGCCACGCCGACCGCCAACACGGCGGCGACGCCATACGCGCCACGCGCCGGCTTGCCGGCCAGCAGCGGGTAAACCAGTGCCACCACCATGCCGATGGCCGCGAACATGAACAGCCGCGAGAACAGCGGCCAGAACACCAGCCCCACATCCGCCACGGCCCAGATCGCCGTGCCGACCAGGAACGCGGCGAACAGCCACGCGCCGGCTGGTTTCTGCCGCGCAATCAGCAGCCCGGAGACCGCCATGGCCAGGCCGCCGATCAGGAAATACCAGGAACCTCCAAGGCTGACCAGCCTGGCGCCGCCAACGGCCAGCGCCACGCCGAGCAGGGCGATGATGACGCCCAATCCCAGCAGGAGAAATCTAGAGGCGCCCGTGGCGCGTGATGCTTGTTTCATGTCGACAGCACTCAAGGTGAATGGCAAAGAGAGAATGTTAGCAAGATAAGTAACTGGTTAGTACATTCTTGCGATAAGACGTAAGTAGCAGAGGATGTGATGATTCAAGCAGGGAGCGCGGCGCTTTGCCGGAAAAGACACGATGTTAAAAAATGTTAGATTGAAAAAATACTTCACATAATCTGTTCATTGGTGGATGATCGATAGCAATTCCAACGCGGCTCGCCGGTGTGGCCTCAGCCGCCGTTTTCCCCTGGAGTACCCCATGAATAATAAGAATGTTGGTGTTGTCGGTCTGGGCGCGATGGGCCTGGGCATTGCCCGCTCGCTGCTGCGCGCCGGCTTCAATGTGCATGCCTGTGACGTGCGTGACGCCGTCACCCGGCAGTTCGCAGGCGAAGGCGGGGTGGCCTGCACGTCTGCGGCGCAGATGGCCGAAGCCTGCGATGTGATCATCACGGTGGTGGTTAACGCCGAGCAGACCGAAACTGTGTTGTTCGGTGAAGGCGGGGCGGTGGCGGCACTGCGTCCTGGCAGCCTGCTGATCGGCTGCGCCACCGTGGCGCCGACCTATGCGGTTGACCTCGGCCAGCGCCTGGCGGAGCAGGGCCTGCTGTACCTCGATGCACCGATCTCCGGCGGTGCGGCCAAGGCTGCCGCCGGTGAAATGACCATGATGACCTCCGGCCCGCACGCTGCTTACGCCAAGGCTGAGGCCGTGCTGGCCGGCATGGCGGGCAAGGTCTATCGCCTGGGCGATGTCCATGGCCTTGGCTCCAAAGTCAAAATCATCAACCAGTTGCTCGCCGGCGTGCACATCGCTGCGTCTGCCGAAGCCATGGCCCTGGGCCTGCGCGAAGGCGTCGACGCCGATGCCTTGTACGAAGTCATCACCCACAGCGCCGGCAACTCGTGGATGTTCGAAAACCGCGTGCCGCACATTCTGAAGGCGGACTACACGCCGCTGTCGGCGGTGGATATTTTCGTCAAGGACCTTGGCCTGGTGCTGGATACCGCCCGTGCGAGCAAATTCCCGCTGCCGCTGTCGGCCACCGCACATCAGATGTTCATGCAGGCCTCCAGTGCCGGTTTCGGCCGCGAGGACGACTCGGCGGTGATCAAGATTTTCCCCGGTATCGATCTGCCGACCGCCAAGCCCGACTCTGTTTAAGGAACGCGTCATGACGACTGCCAACGCGCGCCCATTGCTGGGCTGCATCGCCGACGATTTCACCGGCGCCACCGACCTTGCCAACATGCTCGTGCGCGGTGGCATGCGCACGGTGCAGAGTATCGGCATCCCCAGTCGCGAAGTCGCGGCCGGGCTGGATGCGGATGCAATTGTCATCGCCCTCAAGTCGCGCACCACCCCGGCAGCCGAGGCGGTTGCTGAATCCCTGGCCGCACTGGACTGGCTGCGCGCACAGGGCTGCGAGCAGATTTTCTTCAAGTACTGTTCCACCTTCGATTCCACCGCCGCGGGCAATATCGGCCAGGTCAGCGAAGCCTTGCTCAAGGCCCTGGGCAGCGACTTCACCCTGGCGTGCCCGGCGTTTCCGGAAAACGGTCGGACGATTTTCCGTGGCCACTTGTTTGTGCAGGACCAACTGCTCAGCGAATCCGGCATGCAGCATCATCCGTTGACGCCGATGGGCGACGCCAATCTGGTACGTGTGCTGCAAAGCCAGACCCAGCTGCCGGTCGGCCTGCTGCGTTACGACGCGATTGGCGCCGGGGTCGAGGCGACCCGCGCCAAGATCGCCGAACTGCGTGCGCAAGGCGTGGGCATCGCCATCGCCGATGCGCTGTCGGACCGCGACCTCTACACCCTGGGCAGTGCCTGCGCGGACTTGCCGTTGCTGACCGGCGGCTCGGGCCTGGCATTGGGCCTGCCGGACAATTTCCGCCGCGCCGGCAAATTGCGTGACTTCGATGTCGCCACGTTGCCCTCGGTCAGCGGCGGCGAAGTGGTGTTGGCGGGCAGTGCATCGGTAGCGACCCTGGGCCAGGTGGCAGCCTGGCAAGAAGCCGGGCGCCCGGCGTTGCGCATTGATCCGTTGGCCCTGGCGGCCGGTGAACCGGTGGTGGCCCAGGCCCTGGCGTTTGCCCGCGACAGCGCGCACACCGTGTTGATCTACGCCACCAGCACCCCGGCCGAGGTCAAGGCAGTGCAACAACAATTGGGCGTCGAACGCGCCGGGGCCCTGGTGGAGGACGCGCTGGGCGAGATCGCCAGCGGCCTGCGCGCAAGTGGCGTGCGGCGCTTCGTGATCGCCGGCGGCGAAACCTCCGGCGCGGTGGTCAAGGCGCTGGGCGTCAACCTGTTGCAGATCGGCGCGCAGATCGATCCGGGCGTGCCGGCTACCCTCAGCGGTGGTGCCGAGCCGTTGGCGCTGGCGTTGAAATCGGGCAACTTCGGCGGCCGCGATTTCTTCGCCAAGGCCCTCGCGCAACTGGCCGGAGGTGCGCAATGAGCGGCATCGACGAACAGGCCCAGCGCGACGAAATCTGCGAGGTCGGCCGCAGCCTTTATCAGCGCGGCTACACCGTGGGCAGTGCCGGCAATATCAGCGCGCGCCTCGACGATGGCTGGCTGATTACGCCGACGGATATCTGCCTCGGGCGCCTGACCCCGGCCGCCATCGCCAAGGTCAACCTGAAAGGCGAGTGGGTCAGCGGTGAAAAGCCGTCCAAGACCCTGGCCCTGCATCGCCAGGTGTACGACCGCAACCCTTCGGTGGGCGGTGTGGTGCATACCCATTCGACCCATCTGGTGGCGCTGACCCTGGCCGGGGTGTGGCGCGCGGACGACATCTTGCCGCCGCTCACGCCGTATCAGGTGATGAAGGTCGGGCACATTCCCTTGATCGGCTACCAGCGCCCCGGCTCCCCAATGGTTGCCGAGCAAGTTGCACAACTGGCCAACAGCGTGCGCGGCGTGATGCTCGAACGCCTCGGGCCGGTGGTCTGGGAAAGCTCGGTGGCCAAGGCCAGCTACGCCCTGGAAGAACTGGAAGAAACCGCGCGGCTCTGGTTGATGAGCAACCCAAGGCCCGCGCCGCTGGACCAGGCTGCACTGGATGAACTGCGCGAGACGTTCGGCGCACACTGGTAACCCCAACATTGCACGCGTTGCCCCGAGGCCCTGGTCAGGGACTCGACGGCCCCGGCTTGCGTAAAAAACAATAACAACAGGACATTTTCGAATGAGCCCACTGATTTTGATGTTGACCGCCGGTGCGGGTATCGCGCTGCTGCTGTTTCTGGTCCTCAAGTACAAATTCCAGCCGTTTGTCGCGCTGATGCTGGTGAGTATCGTGGTGGCCCTGGTCGCCGGGGTGAAACCCGCCGACCTGGTCGCGACCATCGAAGGCGGCATGGGCAAGACCCTTGGCCATATCGCAATCATCATTGCCCTGGGCGCGATGATCGGGCGCATCATCGAACTCTCCGGCGGCGCCGAGGCCCTGGCCAAATCGCTGATCGAGCGCTTCGGCAACAGCCGCACGCCGCTGGCGCTGACCATTGCCGGGTTCATCATCGGCGTGCCGGTGTTCTTTGAAGTCGGGGTGATCATCCTGATGCCGCTGGCCTATGGCGTGGCTCGCCGCGCACGCAAACCGCTGCTGATTTTTGCGCTGCCGATGTGTGCGGCATTGCTGACCGTGCATGCGTTCCTGCCGCCCCATCCGGGTGCCGTGGCGGCCGCCAGCCAACTGGGGGCGGACCTGGGGCGGGTGCTGATGTTCGGCCTGCCGATGACCGCATTGCTGTGCTACATCGGCTATCGCGTGGCGGGGCGCATGACCCGCCGCTTCTACCCGATGACCGACGACATCCGCGCCGAAGTCTACGGCCCGCACGTGACCAACGCCGACTTGCAGGCCTGGAACAATGGTGGCCAGCAGGCCGTACAACAAGCGGCCGTGGCCGAGTCTCACATGGGCCTGGAAGAATCCACCAGCGCCATCGCCGCCAAGCTGCCGGCGGCGCCTGCACCGGGTTTTGGCTTGATTGTCAGCCTGATCCTGCTGCCGATTGTGTTGATCCTGTTGGGTACCCTGGCGACTTCGCTGTTGCCGGTCGAGTCGACCTTGCGTGGAGTGATGACGGTGCTCGGCGCGCCGCTGGTCGCGCTGCTGATCGACACCTTGCTGTGCGCCTGGCTATTGGGCTCGCGCCGTGGCTGGAGCCGCAGCCAGGTATCGGATGTGATTGGTTCGGCGTTGCCGGGCGTGGCCATGGTGATCCTCATTGCCGGTGCCGGTGGTGTGTTCGGCAAGGTGCTGGTGGACACCGGCATCGGCGCGGTAGTCTCCGACATGCTGCGTACCACCGGCTTGCCGGTGCTGGCCCTGGGCTTTTTGTTGACCATGCTGCTGCGTGCGGTGCAGGGTTCTACGACCGTGGCGCTGGTGACCACGGCCGGGATCATCAGCCCGCTGATCGTCACCCTCAACCTCACGCCCAACCACCTGGCGCTGCTGTGCCTGGCCATGGGCGGTGGCGGGCTGGCGATGTCGCACATCAACGACGCCGGCTACTGGATCTTCACCAAGCTCGCCGGGCTCAACGTGGCGGACGGTCTGCGCACGTGGACGGTGATCACCACCTTGCTCGGCACCTTGGGGTTCTTGATTACCCTACTGATCTGGCCTTTTGTCTGACTTCCAGGAGTTTCCATGCCTCGCTTTGCTGCCAACCTGAGCATGCTGTATCCGCAACACGACTTTCTCCAGCGGTTCGCCGCGGCGAAAGCCGATGGGTTTGATGCGGTGGAATACCTGTTTCCCTACGACTACAGCGCGGCCGAGCTCAAGCAGCGCCTGAGCGACAACGGTTTGGTCCAGGCCCTGTTCAATGCACCGCCGGGTGACTGGGCGGCGGGGGAGCGCGGCA
The DNA here is from genome assembly GCF_057835125.1 of Pseudomonas sp. GL_117. Lineage (NCBI taxonomy): Bacteria > Pseudomonadati > Pseudomonadota > Gammaproteobacteria > Pseudomonadales > Pseudomonadaceae > Pseudomonas > Pseudomonas sp. GL_117. The sequence continues at coordinate 2,364,377 of NZ_CM174418.1, forward strand.
TCGCCACGCTGCCGGGGCGCGAGGCCGAGTTTCGCCTGGGCTTCGACCGCGCGCTGGAATACGCCGCCGTGCTCGGCAACGACCGCATCCACGTGATGGCCGGCCTGTTGCCGTCGGAAAGCCTGCGCCAGCGCCACCACGCCGTGTACCTGGAAAACCTCGCCTACGCCAGCGCCGCAGCGGCCCGGGTCGGGGTGACGGTGTTGCTGGAGCCGATCAACACCCGCGACATGCCGGGATTCTTCCTCAACCGCCAGGACCAGGCCCAGGCCATCTGCCGTGAAGTGGGGGCGAGCAACCTCAAAGTGCAGTTCGACTGCTACCACTGCCAGATTGTCGAGGGGGATGTGGCGACCAAGCTGCGTCGTGATTTCAACGGCATCGGCCATATCCAGATCGCCGGCGTACCGGACCGCCATGAGCCGGACTCGGGCGAGTTGAACTACGGCTACCTGTTCGGCCTGATGGACCAGTTGGGCTACACCGGCTGGGTCGGCTGCGAGTACCGGCCAAGGGGCGACACCTCGACGGGCCTGCAATGGTTGCGGGACTGGAAGGCGGCTCAATAACCGCACCGAACCCCGCCCCAACCATCAGTTCGGTTGGGTTGGCAGCATCAGCTCGATGCCGCGCTTGCGGATGCCGTCCGCCGCCGCCGGGGCGAGGGCGTCGTCGCTGATGATCACGTCGAACGGTTCCAACCCGGCAATCCGGTACATGCTGAAGGTGCCGTACTTGGAACTGCTTGCCACCAGCACCACCTGCGCCGCCGACTGCATGGCCACTTGCTTGACCTCGACCTTCAGCGCCGAGGGGGTGGTGATGCCACGGTGCAGGTCCCAGGAGCTGGTAGACATGAACGCGATGTCGGTGACCACCTGACGCAAGGTCGCCACCGCCAGCCCGCCGACCGAAGAATGGTTGTCATGGTCCAGCTGCCCGCCGGTGTGGATGACGGTCACCTGTTGCGCATCCATCAAGGCCTGCACAATGCCGAAGTCGTTGGTCACCACCGTCATCCCCGACAGCGCCTTGATATAGGGCACGATCTCCAGGGTGCTGGTGCCCGCATCCAGGTACACCGTCATGTCCGCGTGCAGCAACCGTGCGGCCAGGCGCGCCATGGCCTGTTTCTGCGGCAGTTCCACCACGGCCTTGGACTGATGGCTCGGCTCGCTGTGCAACTGGCTGGCGATACGCACCCCTCCGGTGACCGAATAGGCCCGGCCTTCCTGCTCCAGCAGCGCGATGTCGCGGCGCACGGTCATGTGCGAGCAGTCGAACATCTCCATCAGCTGGTGCACGCTCATCACCTGATGCTTGCGCAACTGCCGCAGGATTTGCTCGCGACGCTGCTCGGGAATCATCGGGGTGCTGCTGTCGGCAGCAGTGTCCTTGGGGTTGGGCATTGGCGTTCCGGGTCGGTCTGGGGGCTGGTGCACATAGTAGCGAATACACGCAGCGTTCGCCTGCTCCCTGCAGGCGAACCCAGGCTGAGGTTATCTAGTATTTGAACCGGCCCACCAACCCCTTGAGCTGCCCCGAAATATCCGTAAGCCGGCCTGAACCGGCCTGCGCCGAGTGGGCGAAGCCTTCAACCAGTTGCGCATCGGCATGGATCTGCGCGATGTGCCGGTTGATCTCTTCGGCCACCTGGTGCTGTTCTTCGGCGGCGGTAGCGATCTGGGTGTTCTGGTCGCGGATCGAGTCCACCGAGCCCAGGATCTTGTCAAAGCTGTCGCGGGCCTGCTGGATGCGATCCACGCTGGTCTGCGAAACCAGCAGGCTGCCCTGCATCTGCAAGGTGACTTCCTGGGTGCGCCGGGCGAGGTTGCCCAGCAGGCTGTCGATCTCGCCGGTGGAATCGGCGGTGCGGCGGGCGAGGGCGCGCACTTCGTCGGCCACTACCGCAAAGCCGCGACCTTGGTCGCCGGCGCGCGCGGCTTCGATGGCGGCGTTGAGCGCGAGCAGGTTGGTCTGTTCGGCAATCGAACGGATGGTGTCGAGGATGGTGTTGATGTTCTGGCTGTCCTGCTCCAGCAACTGCATGGTCTGGGTCGACTTTTGCAGGTCTTCGCTGAGCTTGAGTACGCTGCCGGTGGCTTCGCCGATGTGTTGCTGGCCGTTGTGTACGTCGCGGTAGCCCTCATCGGCACTGGTGGCGGCGGCGCTGCACGAGCGTGCGACTTCGTTGGAAGTGGCGACCATCTCGTTGAACGCGGTGCTGACCAGTTCCACGGCTTCGCGCTGGCGGCCGGCGGCCTGGTTCATGTTGTTGGCGACGTCGCTGGTGTCGGCGGCGGCGCTTTGCAGGTCGTTGGACGCACTGCCGATACGCTGCACCAACTGCGCAATCGCGCCGAGGAACTGGTTGAACCAGCCGGCCAGGGTCGCGGTTTCGTCCTTGCCTTGCACGCTGAGTTTGCGCGTCAGGTCGCCTTCACCTTCGGCGATTTCCTGCAGGCCATCGGCCACGCCGCGGATCGGTCGCACGATCATGCTGGCGAAACTCGCACCGACGAGGGCGAACACCACGGCCAGCGCGGCGGCGATGGCGGCGATCAGCCAGGTCAGGCTGGAGGCGCCGGCCATCACCTCGTCGCGCTTGATCAGGCCGATGAAGCGCCAGCCCAGGTCTTTGGAGCTGACCACGTTGACCATGTAAGGCACGCCGTCGATCTCGATCTGGGTCGCGCCGTCAGTGCGCTTGGCCAGTTCGGCGTATTGCGGGCCGAGGTCGGCCAAGGGCTTGAAGTTGTGCTTGGCATCGCTGGGGTCTACCAGCACGTTGCCGTTGCCTTCCACCAGCATCAGGTAACCGCTGTCGCCCAGTTTGATGTTGCGCACCAGTTCGGTGAGTTGCTTGAGCGACACGTCCAGGCCAACCACGCCGAGGATGTTGCCGGTGGCGTCGGCAACGGTGTGCACGGTGCCGATCAGCACCACATCGTCCGGCGCCCAGTAGTACGCCCCGGTACGCACGGTAGTGCCCGGTGCGGCGATGGCGGCTTTATACCAAGGGCGCACGCGTGGGTCGTAGTTGTTCAGCTTGGTGTCGTCGGGGTAGCTGGCGTAACCGCCGTCGGCGAGGCCGAGGGACAGGTAGGCGGTGCTGGGGTGGCTTTTGGCGAACTGGTCGAAGATCGCCAGCAGCTCTTTATTCGTTTGGGTCAGGGGGATTTGCGCGGCGTCGGCACCGGCGTAGCTCTTGAGGTCTTTGGCTGCGACAACGCGCGGGTCCTTGGCCACATATTCAACGTTCTGGCTGATGCCGTCGAAGAATTGCTTCATGCCATTGTCGATCTGGCGGATCTCGCGGCTACTGCTGTCGAGGAAGTTGGCCACGGCCGCATCCCGCAGGTTCAGTACCACCAGCACGGCCACCAGGATCACCGGCACGCATGCGATGGTCGCAAACGCCCAGGTCAGCTTGTGTTTGATATTCATGACATCTCCCGCAGGGTACTTATTAGAGTTGGCAAGGCGGAGAAAAGCAGCGAAGAGCGTCGCATGTGTTGTTTTTAGGGGGGATTGCCCATGCGTACCCCCCATATATCGACCAGCAGGGCACGCACTTTAGGCGTCGGGCAGCGTTTAGCCGATACGCTCGCCACCCAGTGCATCGCGCTGCATCGATTGCAGGTTTTTTTCAATGGTTTCGCAGATGGTGTCCATCTGGATCTGGTGTTCGCTGGAGTAGAACGGGCTTTGCAGGTCGGTGCCGATACGCTCGATGGCCAGCAGCATGAAGCCCACCACCGTGGAGGCCAGCGGAGTGAACCAGCCGAGGGATTCCACCAGGCCCACCGGCACGATCAGGCAGAACAGTGAGATGAATAGGCGCGGGAAGTATACGTAGGGGTAGGGCAGTGGGGTGTTGGCGATGCGCTCCATGCCGCCCTGGGCGTTGGACAGGTCCACCAGGGTCGATTCCAGCCGCGCCAGGCGGATGCTGTCGAGGTGGCCGGCCTTGTACTCCCTGGCGAGCAACGTCGCCGAACCGGTAAGGATGTCGTTGGCAAAATTATTGGTGGCGCCGCTGCGGGCAAACTCATCGGCGGGGATAAACGCACGGACCTCGTCAGGGCACGGCTGGCCCTTGAGGTGCGCGGCCAGGCAATTCACATAGGCCACATGCCGACGCAGCAGGGTGGCCTTGACCGGGTTCACTTCGTCGTCCGCGTCATCCAGCAGCGTCAGCACCTGGCGCGCAAAGCTGCGCGAATTGTTGACCATCGCCCCCCACAGCGTGCGCGCCTCCCACCAACGGTTATAGGCGCTGCTGTTGCGAAAACTGATCAGCACCACCAGCGCCGAGCCAAGCAGGGTCAGGGGCATCAGCGGCAGGTTGATCTTGTAGGTGAGGAACAGCATGAAGTCCACGGTGACGGCGACGTCCCACAGCAACAGCCAGAACAGGGCCCAACCGACGTAGCCCATGGTTTTGATGATCAGGCGGTATTTCTTGATGATGGCGGCTTTCAAACGACGACCTCGCGACGAGCGGTGGGCAACAGTGCCTTAGCTCGGACGCGGGGTAGGGGGGAAAGGTTCGCTGCTGAAACGTTTCTTATTGCTGGGCGAGGATGCTGGCGAGCAAGCCCGGGAAGCGGGTTTCCAGCTCATCGCCGCGCAATGAGTTCATGTGCGTGGTCCCCACACTGCGCGTCTGCACCAGCCCGGCATCGCGCAACACACGAAAGTGGTGGGACATGCTCGACTTGGGCCGCCCGCCATCCAGTTCGCCACAGCTGGCTTCGGCAACACCGGCCAGGCAACGCACGATGTCCAGGCGCACCGGGTCGCTCAGCGCGTAGAGCACGCGTTCGAGGGTGAGGTCTTGGACAAGGGGGTGTTTGAAGGCTCGCATGAAATGAATCATAACAGGGGGCTATCGCTGAATACTATAGTTCGATTACCATCGAACTATCGAATCAACCACCCCCTTGCTGGAGTCGTCCCATGGCCGCCTTGTTCGAACCGTTCAAACTCAAAGACGTCACCCTGCGCAACCGCATCGCCATCCCGCCGATGTGCCAGTACATGGCCGATGACGGCATCGTCAACGACTGGCACCACGTGCACCTGGCCAGCATGGCCCGTGGTGGGGCAGGGCTGGTGGTGGTCGAGGCCACCGCCGTGGCGCCGGAAGGCCGTATCACCCCGGGTTGCGCGGGGATCTGGAGCGATGCCCATGCGGCCGCGTTTGTGCCGATGGTCAAGGCGATCAAGGCTGCCGGCTCGGTGCCGGGCATCCAGATCGGCCACGCCGGGCGCAAGGCCAGTGCCAACCGCCCGTGGGAAGGCGATGACCATATGCCCGCTTCCGACGCCCGTGCATGGGAAACCATCGCGCCGTCGGCGATTGCCTTTGGTGCCAACCTGCCACAAGTGCCTCGCGCCATGACCCTGGACGACATCGCCCGCGTACGCCAGGACTTCGTCGACGCCGCCCGCCGTGCCCGCGACGCCGGTTTTGAATGGATCGAGCTGCACTTCGCCCACGGCTACCTGGGCCAGAGTTTCTTCTCCGAACACTCCAACCAGCGCACCGACGCCTACGGTGGCAGCTTTGACAACCGCAGCCGCTTCCTTCTGGAAACCCTGGCCGCCGTGCGCGAAGTCTGGCCGGAAAACCTGCCGCTGACCGCGCGTTTCGGTGTGCTCGAATACGACGGCCGTGACGAGCAGACCCTCACCGAATCCATCGAACTGGCCCGTCGTTTCAAGGCCGGTGGCCTGGACCTGTTGAGCGTCAGCGTCGGCTTTACCATCCCGGACACCCATATCCCGTGGGGCCCGGCATTCATGGGCCCGATTGCCGAGCGCGTGCGCCGCGAAGCCGGTATCCCGGTGACTTCGGCGTGGGGGTTTGGCACGCCGCATCTGGCGGAAGAAGCCTTGCAGGCCGGGCATCTGGACCTGGTTTCGGTCGGCCGTGCCCATTTGGCTGATCCGCATTGGGCGTACTTTGCGGCCAAGGAACTGGGCGTGGAGAAGGCGTCGTGGACCTTGCCGGCGCCTTACGCGCATTGGTTGGAGCGCTATCGCTGATTGGCGATAACGCCAAGGCTGGAAAAAATCCAACGGTGGAAGGGGGCTTGCTCCCTCCCACCGTTGCTTCGCGTCAAGCCGATACAAAGTGGTTACCCGAAAAATAGTGAATGAGAACGCATATCAATTGATCTGCGGTTGGTATAGCATCGCGCCGCGAAAATCTGGCAGCTATGCCGCTCCATTTGGCTCATTCACTAGGTTCATCATTCATGCGTCGTACCCTGGTTTCCATTTGTGTGCTTCAGGCGTTTTCCCCCTTCACCTGGGCAGAAGTCGCCCCGACCGACAAAGCCAGCGTGGAGTTGCAAGCCACCTCCATCACCGGCACCGCGGACTACGAGACCGCCCAAGGCCCGGTCAAGGGATACCTCGCCACACGTTCCGCCAGTGCGACGCGCACCGACACCTCGATCCATGAAACCCCGCAATCCATCAGCGTAGTGACCAAGGATGCCGTCGAAGACATCGGCGCCACCCGCCTGCAAGACGCGCTGGACTACGCCGGCGGCGTCGGCCGTGCCAACAACTTCGGCGGCCAGGGCCTCACTACCTTCACTGTGCGCGGTTTCACCACCGGCGAGTTCTACCGCAACGGGTTCCCGATCAACCGTGGCTACCCGAACATGCCGGACGCCAACACCATCGAACGCCTCGAAGTACTGCGCGGCCCGGCCACTATGCTGTACGGCCGTGGCGACCCAGGCGGCACCTTCAACGTGGTGTCCAAGCAACCACTGCCCGAGCGCACCGTGACCCTGGGCAGCCAACTGAACGACCAAGGCATGAAGCGCGGCACCCTCGACGCCTCCGGCCCGCTGGATGACGAAGGCCGCCTGGCCTATCGCCTGAACGTGGTGGGCGAGGGCGGCGAGACCTTTCGTGATCATGTGGAAACCGAGCGCTACGGCGTGACGCCGGTGATCACCTGGCAGGCCAGCGACGACACCAAGGTGATCTTCGAAGGCGACTTCATGCGCAACAACCACCCGCTGGACCGTGGCCTGACGCGCTTCGCCAATCAAAAAGGCACCGCGTCCCGCGATACGTTCTGGGGCGACAAGGATGTGGGCAAGCTGCACAACGACAACAGCATGGCGCAGTTGCGCTTTGAGCATCTGCTGAATGAGAACTGGACCTTGGGCGGTGGATTCCAGTGGTTGGATGGGACGTTGCAGGGCAATGCTATTGAGGCCAACGGTCCCGCCAGCCTGAACGCCGACGGTCGCACCCTGCAACGCAACTTCAACTACCGCAAGCTGGAATGGACCGACAAAGACACCCAGCTCAACCTCACCGGGCATTTCTCCGCAGGCGGTTTCGAGCACACCTTGCTGACCGGTGTCGAATTTGAAAACTACGACTACAAATCGATCATCCGGCGCTCCAGTGCGGCGGCTGGCACTTACCCCATCGACATCTTCGATCCGGTCTACGGCCAGGCACGTCCGCCGCTCACCCGCACACCGACCCATGACAAGGAAAACCTCAAGACTTACGCCGCATTCGTGCAGGACCAGGTTGCGCTCACCGAGCGCCTGAAAGTGCTGGCCGGCGCGCGTTTCGAGCGCTTCGAACATGACTACGAAAGCTATGTGAGCGGTGTCAAACCCTGGAGCGCCGCGGACAACGCGGTCACTCCGCGCGTGGGTGTGACCTACGACCTCACCGACACCGTAGCGGTCTACGCCGACGCTGCGCGTTCGTTCAAGCCAAACACCGGCGCGGCCCGCGTCGGTGGCGGGTTCGAGCCGGAGAAGGGCAAGTCCTATGAGATGGGCGTGAAGTGGGAAGCACTGGATCGCCAGCTGAGCGTCGATGCCGCGATCTATCAGATCGAGAAGAAAAACGTCCTCGCCACCGACCCGGTGGATTCGGCCTTCAGCGTTGCCGCAGGCCAGGTGCGCAGCCGTGGTTTCGATCTCAACGTGGCGGGCAACCTTACGCCGCAATGGCGGGTCATCGGCGGCTATGCCTATGTAGACGCCGAAGTCACCAAGGACACCACGCTCCGCTCCGGCACCCGCCTGATGAACATCCCGCGCAACAGCTTCAGCCTGCTCAACGTGTACGAGTTCCAGGACGGCACGCTGAAGGGCCTTGGCCTGGGTGCAGGTGCCAAATACGTGGATGAGCGCGCAGGCCAGACGGCAAACACCTCGTTCGCCATGGATGCCTACACCGTCGTCGACCTGCTTGGCTACTACAAGGTCAACGACAAAGTACGCCTGAACCTCGACGTGAAAAACCTGTTCAATCGCGAGTTTGAGGAAGGTGCGTTCGGTAATATCTACGCCTACCCCGGTGCCCCCCGCACCGTCCAGGTCGGCATTGCCTACACCCTGTAAAACCCCGCGCGGCTTGCAGCCAATTGCAAGCCGCGTCACACCCCTGACAAATCCCCGCCGATAAGCATTTACGTCCACCCCCATTTGATGAGAAAAGCATGTCCATTTTCCCGGATATGGACATCTCATGCCTCGTTCAACCCTGATAGCCCGTGTGCTTTTCACGCTGGTGGTCGTCCTGGCGCTCTGGTACTGCTGGATTCTCATCAGCGCCACCCAGCAAATCGGCGGCGCCAGCCCCGCTCAACAGACCCTCGGCACCTTGCCCGGCGTGCGGCCACGCGCGGTCGCCAAGGACTGCACCGGGGTGGTGGTGACCGCCCAGGGCACGTGGCTGGTGGGGCGCGTGGAAAATGAATATGAACAGCTGGCGCCGTCGGCCGAGCGCATCGACCTGAATGGGTTGGTTGCCGGCAAACCACGGGACACGTCCCAAACCAGCGTTATCGCGCGCCTGGATGCCGACGGCGTGTTCAAGCCGGTAGCGCAGGTCAGTGGCACGGCGTGCCTGGTGACGAGTGCAGACGGTGCAAGGGTTGTGCTGTTGACGGACATTTATCGGGCCGACGATGGGGGCGCCCAGAACGTGGTGTTTCGCAGCGATGACCAGGGCAAAAGCTGGGCGTGGCTGCGCGACGGGTTTTTCCCTGACGTGAGCGGTGCGGCCACCACGATCACGCCGTACTTCTACGGCAAGGACGAGGTCTGGGCCTGGCGCTGGGCCGACGACATCGAGCCGCTGTCCGGGGTGTTTTACTCCGACGATGGCGGTGCCCACAGCACGCCGATCACGGTGACAGAGCCGCTGGCAGTGACCGCCGACTACGTGCGCAGCCAGCACCCGGACATCCAGGAGTGGCGCGACTCGGTCGACCAACTCACCCATGTCCTGCAAGTCAGCCCGCAGCGTGCGTTTATCTGGGTGTCCCAGCGTTATTGGGCCAGCCATCCCGATGGCAAGAGCGATAACCTGGCGTTCAGCGTCACCACTCGTGTACAGGTGCAACGCGTGGCTGGGCAGTGGCAAGTGGAGAACCTGCAGCGGGACAACGGCCTGTATATCTCCGAACTGGCCGACAACGGCGCCGGTCGTGTGATCGGGCTGATCGACCAGGGCTCCGGCGGTCGCACGCTGGTCGCCGAGCTGGACACGGGCAGCCTGGCCTGGAAACCCCTGGGCGAGCTACCCAACGTGTTCTCCCCACTGCCCGCCAAGACCCAGGCGTTCGGGCTGTGGGTAGGACGTAACAGCCTGCTGGTCAACACCTACAGCGGCCACCGTCCGCCGCGTTGGCTGTATTGGTGGGGTGAGGCGAACATCTCGGCCGACGCGGTGTTCTATTCCCAGGACTGGGGCCAGTCCTGGAAACGCCTGGCGTTGGACGGCTACATGGGCGAGCGCGGGTTTGAGGGGAAAAGCGACCGGGTGATCTGGAGCAAGCAGGATTACGGCGCCGACACCGTCCTCAACACCTACCGCTTGCACCAAACCCCGTAGTGAGCGGGCTTGCCCCGCGCTGGGTGGCGAAGCCGCCCCAAATCCAGCCCCCCCGGTTTTTCTGAAACACCGCGGCGCACCGTTTGGGGCGGCTTCGCCACCCAGCGCGGGCAAGCCCGCTCACTACAGGGGGGTGAGGACGTTCATGACGGTGTCCAGCGCTACGCGTGTGTCGTCCAGTTGCACCAGAGAGGCATGCCGCGCACCCAGTGCGTCGCGGTTCTGGATCGCGGTGAGGATCGCCTTGTGCCGGGGCAGGCTCAGGCCCTGGATGTCGGGGCGGCGGTTGGTGATGTTGATCGATTCGCGCAGCGGCAACGACAGCATGTTGCACATGTAGGCCAGCAGGTCGTTGCGCGTGGCGTCGGCGATGGCGCGGTGGAAGTCCAGGTCGGCCTGTAGCAGCTCTTCGTGGGTCTTCGCGGTTTCCATGCCCAGGTAGGCTTTTTCGATGGTGGCGATGTCTTCATCGGTAGCCGTGGTCGCGGCCATGGCGGCGATTTCCGGTTCGAGGATGCGCCGCACACCGGCCAGGGTGTTGAAGAATTCGCTGTGGGGCGTGGACTGCATCAACCAGGACAGCACGTCCGGGTCGAGCAGGTGCCATTTCAAGCGTGGCCGTACCACCGCGCCGACCCGTGGCTTGGAATACACCAGGCCCTTGGCGCTGAGCACCCGCGTCGCCTCGCGCAACACCGAGCGGCTGACCTTGTACTCCTCGCAGAGCGTGGCCTCCAGGGGCAGCTTTTCTTCGGGCTTGAAGCGCCCGGAAACGATGTGCATGCCCAAGTCCTGAACGATCTGGGCATGCATGCTCTTGCGCGGCTTGGGCGGCTGGTGATCCATAACGACGGGGAGGCTCTGGCTTAAAGACGCCGCATCATAGCATCCCAATTAGTGGGAATGCCGGGGGACTTCCGCCCCTCGGCAGCCCACCAGGAAGTCAAAGTCGCAACCCTGGTCCGCCTGCAGCACATGGTCGATGTACAGCTGGCGATAGCCGCCGACGATCAGCTTCTGCGGCGGTGCAAGATCGGCCATGCGCGCCGCCAGTTCGGCGTCGGGGATGTCCAGGTGCAGGCGGCCGTTGGCGCAGTCCAGCTCGATCCAGTCACCTTCCTGCACCGTGGCCAACGGCCCGCCAGCCGCCGCTTCCGGCGCCACGTGCAAGACCACGGTGCCGTATGCGGTGCCGCTCATGCGCGCGTCGGAAATCCGCACCATGTCCGTCACGCCCTGGGCCAGCAGCTTGGCCGGCAAGCCCATGTTGCCCACCTCGGCCATGCCCGGGTACCCCTTCGGCCCGCAGTTCTTCATGACCAGAATCGAGTTGGCATCCACGTCCAGTTCCGGGTCGTTGATGCGTGCCTTGTACATGTCGAAGTTCTCGAACACCACCGCACGGCCGCGATGCTGCATCAGTTCCGGGCTGGCGGCCGACGGCTTGAGCACCGCACCCAGCGGCGCCAGGTTGCCGCGCAAGACGCAAATGCCGCCGTCGGCGCGGATCGGGTTGTCGAGGGTGCGGATCACTTCATCTCTGCCGTAGATCGGTGAGTCCTTGGTGTTCTCGCCGAGGGACTTGCCGTTCACGGTCAGCGCATTCGGATGCGGGATCAGGTTGGCTTCACCGAGGCGGCGCAACACGGCGGGCAGGCCGCCGGCGTAGTAGAACTCTTCCATCAGGAAGCGCCCCGACGGCTGCAAGTCGACGATGGTCGGCATGCCGCGGCCCATGCGGGTCCAGTCGTCCAGGTCGAGTTCGACGCCGATGCGTCCGGCGATGGCTTTGAGGTGAATCACCGCGTTGGTCGAACCGCCGATGGCCGCGTTCACGCGGATCGCGTTTTCAAACGCCTCTTTGGTGAGGATCTTCGACAGCTTCAAGTCTTCACGCACCATCTCCACCGCACGCATGCCAGACATGTGCGCCAACACATAACGTCGCGCATCCACCGCCGGAATCGCCGCGTTGTGGGGCAGGGAAGTACCCAGCGCCTCGGCCATGCAGGCCATGGTCGAGGCGGTGCCCATGGTGTTGCAGGTGCCCGCCGAACGCGACATGCCGCCCTCGGCCGCGAGGAAATCGTCCAGGGTAATCGTGCCGGCCTTGACCTGTTCGCTGAGCTGCCAGACCACTGTGCCCGAACCGATGTCCTGGCCCTTGTGCTTGCCGTTGAGCATTGGCCCGCCGGTGACCACGATGGCTGGTACGTCGCAACTGGCGGCGCCCATCAGCAGGGCGGGGGTGGTCTTGTCGCAGCCGGTCAGCAGCACCACGCCGTCAATCGGGTTGCCGCGAATCGCTTCCTCCACGTCCATGCTCGCCAGGTTGCGCGTGAGCATGGCGGTAGGGCGCAGGTTGGATTCGCCATTGGAGAACACCGGGAATTCTACCGGGAAGCCACCGGCCTCGATCACGCCGCGTTTGACGTGCTCGGCGATCTGGCGGAAATGCGCGTTGCACGGGGTCAACTCCGACCACGTATTACAGATGCCGATGATCGGTTTGCCATGGAACTGATGGTCGGCAATGCCCTGGTTCTTCATCCAGCTGCGGTACATGAAGCCGTTCTTGTCGGCAGTACCAAACCACTGGGCGGAGCGTAGGCCGGGCTTTTTATCAGACATGATCGATTCTCTTATTGTATGACTATATGTTCTATGCGTGCTTAAACATAAGCGCAAAATCGCTGCTTTGGAAGAGTTGTTTTGCAAATAGTCCTACTATATAGTCTTTCTCAACTGAGGTATGACCCTGGCGGATTTTCGCGAGAGGCGTCCCCCGAGCTTCTATAAAAACAACAATCCGGAGATCGACCCATGAGCCAGGAACTGCGGCTTATTCGGCGCATCACGCTGAAACTGATTCCCTTCCTGATCCTGCTGTACCTGATCGCCTACGTGGACCGTTCCGCCGTGGGCTTTGCCAAGTTGCACATGGGCGCCGACGTCGGCATCGGTGACGCCGCCTATGGCCTGGGCGCGGGGCTGTTCTTTATTGGCTACTTCCTGTTCGAGATCCCCAGCAACCTGATGCTCGACCGCTTCGGCGCACGGCGCTGGTTTGCGCGGATCATGATCACCTGGGGCACGATCACCATCGGCATGGCCTTTGTGCAGGGCCCGCACAGCTTCTATGTGATGCGCTTTCTGCTCGGCGCGGCGGAGGCGGGGTTCTTCCCTGGCGTTCTGTACTACATCACCCAGTGGTTCCCGGTGCGCCATCGCGGCAAGATCCTCGGGTTGTTCATCCTCTCCCAGCCCATCGCGATGATGATCACCGGCCCGGTGTCCGGTGGTTTGCTGGGCATGGACGGCATCCTCGGCCTGCACGGCTGGCAGTGGCTGTTCATCGTCATCGGCACCCCGGCGATCCTGTTGACCTGGCCGGTGCTGCGCTTCCTGCCGGACGGGCCGAAGCAGGTCAGCTGGATGAGCGCCGACGAGAAGGCCTGGCTTACCGGCGAATTGAACAAAGACCTGCAAACCTACGGCCAGACCCGCCACGGCAACCCGTTGCATGCCTTGAAAGACAAACGCGTGTTGCTGCTGGCGCTGTTCTACCTGCCGGTGACCCTGAGCATCTACGGGCTGGGCCTGTGGCTACCGACTCTGATCAAGCAGTTCGGCGGCAGCGACCTCACCACGGGTTTCATCTCCGCCGTGCCTTACCTCTTCGGCATTATCGGCCTGCTGATCATCCCGCGCAGTTCCGACCGCTTGAACGACCGCTACGGCCACCTTGCGGTGCTCTACGTACTGGGCGCCATCGGGCTGTTCTTCAGCGCCTCGCTCAGTGTGCCGGTGCTGCAAATGGCCGCGCTGTGCCTGGCGGCATTCGCGATGTTTTCCTGCACCGCAGTGTTCTGGACCTTGCCGGGGCGCTTCTTTGCGGGGGCCAGCGCGGCGGCGGGCATTGCGTTGATCAACTCGGTGGGCAACCTCGGCGGCTATATCGGCCCGTTCGTGATCGGTGCGCTCAAGGAATACACCGGCAACCTCGCTTCGGGCCTGTACTTCCTGTCCGCTGTGATGGTGTTCGGCCTGCTGCTGACCGGCGTGGTCTACCGCCTGCTGGAACGCAAGCACGTGCTGCCCGCCGACCAATTTGCCGCCAGCGCCCGTGGCGCCACACGTACTTGATTCAAGGAGAAAAGGCATGCGTTTAGTTCAGTTTGAAGTGCACAACAGTGAGCGCCGGGTCGGCGTGGTGCAGGGCGCGCAATTGCGCGAAGTGCAGGGCGCCCGCAGCGTGCGGGAATTGGCCCTGGCCGCCATCGACGCCGGCGTCGGCCTGGCGCAACACGTGAACAGCCTGGGCCTGGGCGCCAGCCACGATTACGCGGCATTGCTCGCCGCGCTGAAAATCCTGCCACCGCTGGATCACCCCGACCCCGCTCACATGCTTATCAGCGGCACCGGCCTGACCCACCTGGGCAGCGCCGCGGCCCGCGACAAGATGCACCAGGCCGGTGACGACACCGCCCTGACCGACACCATGCGCATCTTCAAATGGGGCGTGGAGGGCGGCAAACCCGCTGCCGGCCAGGCGGGTGTGCAACCGGAGTGGTTCTACAAGGGGGACGGCAGCATCGTCGTGCGCCCCGGCGCCGCGTTCCCGGTGCCACCCTTTGCCGAAGACGCCGGTGAAGAGCCGGAAATCGGCGGCCTCTACGTCATCGGCCCGGACAGCCGGCCTTATCGCGTCGGCTTCGCGGTGGGCAACGAGTTCTCCGACCACGTGATGGAGCGCAAGAACTACCTGTACCTGGCCCATTCCAAACTGCGCAGTTGCAGCTACGGCCCCGAGCTGCGCATCGGCGAGCTGCCCGCGCATTTGTCGGGCAGCAGTCGCATCCTGCGCAACGGTGAAGTGATCTGGCAGAACGAGTTCCTCAGCGGCGAGGCCAACATGTGCCACAGCCTGGAAAACCTCGAATACCACCACTTCAAGTACCGCCAGTTCCTCACGCCGGGCGATGTGCACGTCCACTTCTTCGGCACCGCCACGTTGTCATTCGCCGACGGTATACGTACCCAGCCGGGGGATGTGTTCGAGATCAGCCAGACCGAATTCGGCGCGCCGTTGGTCAATAGCGTCGGCAGCAGCGATGCGGCATTCGAACCCGGCCACGTCCTCACCCTTTAAGGAGCCCCTCATGTCCCAGTTTCTCGGCCACAACTACATCGGCGGCCAGCGCAGCGCCAACGGCAGCGTCACACTCAAGAGCGTCGACGCCAGCACCGGCGAAGCCTTGCCCCAGGATTTTTACCAGGCCACCGCGCAGGAAGTCGACGCCGCCGCCAAGGCCGCCGCGCAGGCCTACCCGGCCTACCGTGGATTGAGTGCAGCCCGGCGTGCGCAGTTCCTCGATGCGATCGCCGATGAACTGGATGCGTTGGGCGATGATTTTGTCGAGCTGGTCTGCCGCGAAACCGCGCTGCCCGCTGCCCGCATCAAAGGCGAGCGCGGGCGCACCAGCGGCCAGATGCGCCTGTTCGCCAGTGTGCTGCGGCGCGGTGATTTCTACGGCGCACGCATCGACAAGGCGTTGCCGGAGCGCCAGCCACTGCCGCGCCCGGACCTGCGTCAATACCGCATCGGCCTGGGCCCGGTCGCCGTGTTTGGCGCGAGCAACTTTCCCCTGGCGTTTTCCACAGCCGGCGGTGATACCGCGGCTGCGCTGGCCGCAGGCTGCCCGGTAGTGTTCAAGGCCCACAGCGGGCACATGGCGACCGCCGAGCGCGTGGCGGACGCGATTATCCGCGCCGCCGACGCCACCGGCATGCCGGCCGGTGTGTTCAACATGATCTTTGGCGCGGGCGTCGGCGAGGCGCTGGTCAAGCACCCGGCGATCCAGGCCGTGGGCTTTACCGGCTCGCTCAAGGGCGGGCGTGCGTTGTGCGACATGGCGGCGGCGCGGCCGCAACCGATCCCGGTGTTTGCCGAGATGTCGAGCATCAACCCGGTGCTCGTGCTGCCCGAGGCGCTCAAAGCCCGCGCCGAAACCATCGCCCGCGACCTGACCGCCTCGGTGGTGCAGGGCTGCGGCCAGTTCTGCACCAACCCTGGCTTGGTGATCGGCATCGCCTCGCCGGCCTTCACCGCGTTCACCCAACAAGTGGCGCAATTGATCGGCGATCAACCGGCACAAACCATGCTCAACGCCGGCACCCTGGGCAGTTATGGCAAGGGCCTGGAAAAACTCCTCGCACACCCCGGCATCGAGCATCTGGCGGGCAACCCGCAGGCGGGCAATCAGGCGCAGCCGCAGCTGTTCAAGGCTGATGTGCGCCTGTTGATCGACGGCGATGAAGTGTTGCAGGAAGAAGTCTTCGGCCCCACCACGGTGTTTGTCGAAGTGGCTGATCAGGCTCAGCTCAGTGCCGCTTTGCACGGCCTGCATGGCCAGCTCACCGCAACCCTCATCGGCGAGCCGAATGACCTGCAACAGTTCGCCGAACTCACGCCGCTGCTGGAACAGAAAGTCGGGCGCATCCTGCTCAACGGTTACCCCACCGGCGTCGAAGTCTGCGACTCGATGGTACATGGCGGCCCGTACCCGGCAACGTCCGATGCCCGTGGCACCTCGGTCGGCACCCTGGCCATCGACCGCTTCCTGCGCCCCGTGTGCTTCCAGAACTACCCTGATAGCCTGCTGCCCGACGCGTTGAAAAACGCCAACCCGTTGCGTATCCAGCGGTTGGTGGATGGCACGCCATCGCGTGACCCGCTGTAAGACGCAGACCTGAGAACAACAACAATCCAGGAGGCAACATGTCGTTTCACGCCGTTACCGCACACCGTGCGCAACTGGGGGAGAGTCCGTTCTGGGACGTGCCCACCCAGGCGCTGTACTGGGTCAATATCGCCGGCAAGCAGGCGCTGCGCCTGATGGGCGGGCAGTTGCAGGTGTGGCAGTTGCCCGAGCATGTCTCGGCGTTCATCCCGTGTGAGCGCGGCGATGCGTTGGTGACGTTGAGCAGTGGTGTGCATCGCCTGGATCTGGTCACCGAAGCCCTGACGTTGTTGTGCGTCGCCGACCCGCAGCCGGGCAACCGCAGCAATGAGGCGCGCTGCGATGCCCAGGGGCGCCTGTGGCTGGGCACCATGCAGAACAACATCGGCGAACAGGGTGAAGACCTGCCGATTACGCGCCGTTCCGGCGGCCTGTTTCGTATCGATGCCGATGCGCAGGTCACGCCGTTGCTCGGCGGCTTGGGCATCCCCAACACCCTGCTGTGGAACGAGGATGCCAGCCTGGTGCACTTCGGCGACAGCATGGACCGCACGCTGTACCAGTTTGCAATCCGGCCGGACGGCCAGCTCGACCCCGCGCAGGCGTGGTTCGGCGCCCACGCACGCGGCGTGCCGGACGGCTCGGCGATGGACGTTGAAGGCTACTTGTGGAATGCGCGCTGGGATGGCAGTTGCCTGCTGCGTATCGCGCCAGATGGGGAGGTGGACCGCATCATTGAACTGCCTGTCAGCCGTCCCACCAGTTGTGTGTTCGGTGGGCCGGACCTTACCACCCTGTATATCACCAGTGCCGCCAGCCCTTTGGATCACCCGTTGGACGGTGCCGTGCTGGCAATGGAAGTGGATGTGCCCGGAAAGCCTTGCACGCGTTTCGCCGGATAACGAGCGAGCCTGAGCTGTGGTGAGGGAGCAAGCTCCCGCGCCACAAGAACCGTTCTACCTAAAAACAACAACAAGGAGTCACCCTATGAATCGTCGTCGTGGTATCCGTTCCCTGTGCGCCGCCGCCGTAGCGGTCTCGGCCATGAGCTTGAGTGGGCTGTTGCTGGCCGCTGAAGAAGTGAAGATCGGCTTTCTGGTCAAGCAGGCTGAAGAACCGTGGTTCCAGACCGAATGGGCCTTCGCCGAAAAAGCCGGCAAGGACCATGGGTTTACCGTGATCAAGATCGCCGTGCCCGATGGCGAGAAAACCCTTTCGGCCATCGACAGCCTCGCGGCCAACGGCGCCAAGGGCTTTGTGATCTGCCCGCCGGATGTGTCCCTCGGCCCGGCCATCGTCGCCAAGGCCAAGGCCAATGGCTTGAAAGTCATGGCGGTGGATGATCGTTTCGTCGATGCCAAGGGCAACTTCATGGAGGACGTGCCGTACCTGGGCATGGCCGCTTTCGAAGTCGGCCAGAAACAAGGCGCGGCCATGGCTGGCGAAGCGAAAAAGCGCGGTTGGGACTGGAAGGACACCTACGCGGTGATCAACACCTATAACGAACTCGACACCGGTAAAAAACGCACCGACGGTTCGATCAAATCCCTGGAAGAAGCCGGCCTTCCCAAGGACCACATCCTCACCGCCGCCCTGAAAACCCTCGACGTGCCGGGCAGCATGGACGCGACCAACTCGGCCCTGGTCAAGCTGCCCAGTGGCGCGAAAAACCTGATCATCGGCGGCATGAACGACAACACCGTGCTTGGCGGCGTGCGCGCCACCGAAAGCGCCGGCTTCAAGGCGGCCAACGTGATCGGCATCGGTATCAATGGCACCGACGCCATCGGCGAGCTGAAAAAGCCGAACAGTGGTTTCTTCGGTTCGATGCTGCCGAGCCCGCATATCGAGGGCTACAACACCGCGAAAATGATGTTCGACTGGGTCACCAAGGGCACGGAACCGGCGAAGTACACCGCCATGGATGAAGTGACGCTGATCACCCGCGACAACTTCAAGGAAGAACTGACCAAAATCGGGTTGTGGCAATGACCGCTGCGGCCCTGCGCTTTGACGGCATCGGCAAGACCTTTCCCGGGGTCAAGGCGCTGGATGGCATCAGCTTTACCGCCCACCCGGGGCAGGTGCACGCCCTGATGGGCGAGAACGGTGCGGGCAAGTCGACGCTGCTGAAAATCCTTGGCGGCGCCTACATTCCCAACAGCGGCTCGCTGCACATCGGCGCGCAGACCATGGCCTTCAAATGCGCCGCCGACAGCATCGCCAACGGCGTGGCGGTGATCCACCAGGAGCTGCACCTGGTGCCGGAAATGACCGTCGCCGAAAACCTGTTCCTCGGGCATTTGCCGTCGCGGTTCGGCGTGGTCAATCGGGGCTTGCTGCGCCAGCAGGCCCTCGCTTGCCTCAAGGGCCTGGCGGATGAAATCGACCCGGCCGAAAAGCTCGGCCGCCTGTCCCTGGGCCAGCGCCAGCTGGTGGAAATCGCCAAGGCGCTGTCCCGTGGCGCCCATGTGATCGCGTTTGACGAGCCCACCAGCAGCCTGTCGGCGCGGGAGATCGACCGCTTGATGGCGATCATCACGCGTCTGCGCGACGAGGGCAAAGTGGTGCTCTACGTGTCGCACCGCATGGAAGAAGTGTTCCGCATCTGCAACGCGGTGACGGTGTTCAAGGACGGCCGCTTCGTACGCACCTTCGACGACATGAGCGCGCTGACCCATGACCAGTTGGTGACGTGCATGGTCGGGCGCGACATCCAGGACATCTACGATTACCGCCCGCGTGAGCACGGCGAAGTGGCGTTGAAGGTCGACGGTTTACAAGGCCCCGGCTTGCGTGAACCGATCAGCTTTGACGTGCGCAAGGGCGAGATTCTCGGCCTGTTCGGCCTGGTTGGGGCAGGGCGCACCGAACTGTTCCGTCTGCTCAGCGGTTTAGAGCGCACCAGCGCCGGTCGCATGGAGCTGTGCGGCGCGCCGCTGCAACTGCGCTCACCGCGCGATGCCATCGCCGCCGGGGTGCTGCTGTGCCCGGAAGACCGCAAAAAGGAAGGCATCATCCCGCTGTCCAGCGTCGCCGAGAACATCAACATCAGCGCCCGTGGCGCCCATTCGGCGTTCGGCTGGTTGTTGCGTGACGGCTGGGAAAAGGGCAACGCCGAGCACCAGATCAAGGCGATGAAGGTCAAGACGCCGAATGCCGAGCAGAAGATCATGTACCTCTCCGGCGGCAACCAGCAGAAGGCCATTCTCGGCCGCTGGCTGTCGATGCCGATGAAGGTGCTGCTGCTCGACGAACCCACCCGCGGTATCGATATCGGCGCCAAGTCGGAGATCTACCAGATCATCCATACCCTGGCAGCAAGCGGGGTTGCGGTGATCGTGGTGTCCAGCGATTTGATGGAAGTGATGGGCATCAGCGACCGCATCCTGGTGCTGTGCGAAGGCGCGCTGCGCGGCGAACAAACCCGCGCGCACGCCACTGAATCCAACCTGCTGCAACTGGCCCTGCCGCGCAGCCTGGCGAACTGAGAGAGAACCATGACCACTCAACACAACGCGCTGCCCACGGCACGCAAACCCCTGGATGTGCGCGCACTGCTCGACAACTGGGCGATGCTGCTGGCGGCGGTGAGCATCTTTTTGCTGTGCGCCTTGCTTATCGACAACTTCCTTTCGCCGCTGAACATGCGCGGGCTGGGCCTGGCGATTTCCACGGTGGGCATCGCCGCCTGCACCATGCTGTTCTGCCTGGCGTCCGGGCACTTCGACCTGTCGGTGGGCTCGGTGATTGCCTGTGCCGGGGTGGTCGCGGCCATCGTGATGCGCGATACCGACAGCGTGTTGCTCGGCATCGGCGCGGCATTGCTGATGGGCCTGGTCGTCGGGCTGATCAACGGCATCGTCATCGCCAAGTTGCGGGTCAACGCGCTGATCACCACCTTGGCGACCATGCAGATCGTGCGCGGCCTGGCCTACATCTTTGCCAACGGCAAGGCGGTGGGCGTGTCCCAGGAACAGTTTTTCGTGTTCGGCAACGGCCAGTTGCTGGGCGTGCCAGTGCCGATCCTGATCACCATCCTGTGCTTCCTGTTCTTCGGCTGGCTGCTCAACTACACCACCTACGGGCGCAACACCATGGCCATTGGCGGCAACCCGGAGGCCGCGCTGCTGGCCGGCGTGAACGTGGATCGCACCAAGATCCTCATCTTCGCCGTGCACGGCCTGATCGGCGCGCTGGCCGGGGTGATCCTGGCGTCACGCATGACCTCGGGCCAGCCGATGATTGGCCAGGGCTTCGAGCTGACCGTGATCTCGGCCTGCGTGCTGGGCGGGGTGTCGTTGAGTGGTGGGGTGGGCATGATCCGTCACGTGATCGCCGGGGTGTTGATCCTGGCGATCATCGAGAATGCGATGAACCTGAAGAACATCGACACGTTCTACCAGTACGTCATCCGTGGCTCGATCCTGCTCTTGGCGGTGGTCATCGACCGCATGAAACAACGCTGACTCCAAGCCATGTGAGGAACCAAATGTGGGAGCGGGCTTGCTCGCGAATGCGGTGTATCAGATTCAAATGTGTTGACTGACACACCGCATTCGCGAGCAAGCCCGCTCCCACAGTTTTAGTCCGCGGTGAATCTGAAAATGGTGTTCTGGGTGTAGGTCTGGCCTGGGTTCAGGCGGGTGGATGCAAAGTTCGGCTGGTTGGGCGCATCCGGAAAATGCTGGGTCTCCAACGTAAACCCACTCCAATGCAGATACGTCTTGCCGGCTTTACCCTTCACCGAACCATCGAGGAAGTTGCTGGTATAAAACTGCACCCCAGGCTCCGTGGTAAACAGCTGCAAGCGCCGTCCCGACTCAGGATCACGCACTTCGGCCGCCAGTTTTTTCACGTCGCCCTTGCTATCCAGCGCCCAGTTGAAATCAAACCCACCGCTCTTGGGCTCGGCAAACTTGAGCTGCGGATGATCGTCCTTGATGTGCTGCCCAATCGGCGTCGGCGTGAGGAAGTCCATCGGCGTGCCCTTGACGGGCGCCAGTTCGCCGGTTGGGATCAGGGTGGCATTGACCGGCGTGTAATGGCTGGCGTGCAGGGTGGCGACCTGCTTGAGAATGTCGCCATTACCCGCGCCGGCCAGGTTGAAGTAGCTGTGGTTGGTCAGGTTGAGCACCGTGGGTTTGTCGGTGGTGGCCTTGTAGTCGATGTGCAGTTCGTTGTTGTCGTTGAGGCGGTAGGTGACTTCGGTCTTGAGGTTGCCGGGGAAGCCCATCTCGCCGTCCTTGGACAGGTAGGTGAGGGTCACGCCCACCGAGTCCTTGGCCTTGATTGGCGTGGCGGTCCACACATGTTTGTCAAAGCCCTGGGCGCCGCCGTGCAACGCATTGGGGCCGTCGTTGAGCGGCACTTGGTAGCGCTTGCCGTCGAGTTCAAACGCGCCGCCGGCCAGGCGATTGCCAAAGCGCCCGATGGTCGCGCCAAAAAACGCCGTGCCGGCCTGGTAGCCCTGCACATCGTCGAAGCCGAGCACCACGTCTTCGACCTTGCCGTGTTTGTCCGGCACCTTGAGCGCCTGCAACACGCCGCCGTAGGTGATCACCGTGGCTTGCATGCCATGGCTGTTACGCAGGATGTACTGTTCGACGGCGGTGCCGTCGTTGGTTTTACCGAAGGGTTTGTGCTCGCTGCTCAGGCCTGCCGCCTGGGTGCCGCCACTGGCGATCAGCATGGACATGGCCAGGCCCGAGAGCAGGTATCGAGGGTGCTTCATGGTCGAACTTCCTTTTGTTGTTTTGAGTGGAATAGTTCTACTAATGTGCGATATTTTGTCTGTTGGACAGCGAATTTATAGCCTTTAAACAGGTTTTTGCAAAATAAAATAAGACTAATTAGACGAGGCAGCATTTTATGACCACCACACACGCCGTTTACCCCGACCTAGAAGGCAAGACCGTGCTGATTTCCGGCGGCGCCTCGGGCATTGGTGAATTCATGGTGCGCGCGTTTGCCGCCCAGGGTGCCAAGGTCGGCTTTGTGGACCGCGCCCAAAGCCAGGGCGAACGCCTGGCGGCGTTGTTGAGCTCACGGGGGCATACGGTGGAATTCGTGCAGTGCGACATCACTGACGAGATCGCCTACAAGGCCGCCATCGCGCGTTTCGAACACTCCCTGGGGCCGATCACCGTGCTGGTGAACAATGCCGCCAATGACGTGCGGCACACCCTGGAAGAGGTCGACTCGGACACCTTCGACCGGCTCATCTCGGTGAACCTCAAGCACGCCTTCTTCGCCGCCAAGGCCGTAGTGCCGATGATGAAAGGCGCGGGCGGCGGGGCGATCATCAACCTCGGTTCGGTCGGCTGGATGATGGCCTCGGCCGGCTACCCCGTGTACGCCGCCAGCAAGGCTGCCGCCCACGGCATGACCCGTGCGTTGGCGCGAGAGCTGGGGCCGAGCCGGATCCGCGTGAACACCTTGGTGCCGGGTTGGGTGATGACCGAGAAACAACTGGCGATGTGGGTCGACGACGCGGCGAAGGAATTGATCAGCCGCAGCCAGTGCCTGCCGGGCAGTGTGTTGCCGGAACATATCGCCAACATGGCGTTGTTTCTGGCCTCGGATGCCTCGGCGATGTGTTCGGCGCAGAACTTTATCGTGGATGGTGGGTGGGTCTGATCCTCAATCTTCCAGTCAACAAAGCACTCATGTGGGAGCGGGCTTGCTCGCGAAGGCGGTGTACCAGTCGGTAAATCCAGTAACTGACACTCCCCCTTCGCGAGCAAGCCCGCTCCCACACAAACTCACTCCTACAGGTGGATAGGGGGTGTTTATTCGATGGGGTATTTCTTGAAGGCAGGGTGTTGCTCCAGTCGCTCGGCCAGGCGTTGCAGGTTGGGGAATGCCTGGGCATCGACCACCGACGCCACGGTGTACTGGCTGAACGACCATGCCACCGCAGCCGTAAGGCTGGCCTGGTTCAACACGTCACTGTCGGCCACGTGCTTGTCCAGCAACGAATACGCCGCGAGCAATTGCCCCGTGACCCGCTCCAGCCATGGCGCGTGCAACTTCTCGGCGGGGCGCAGGTTGTGTTCATAGACGATCTGCACGCTCTTCTCGCAGGCGGCCAGCGCCAGGCCCAGCACTTGCAAGTCATGGGCGCGTGCCTTTGGGGCCTGGGGCAGCAGCTTTTTGTCGGCCGGGGCCAGGTTTTCCAGGTAATCCAGGATCAGGCTGGAATCCATCAACACCGTGCCATCGTCCAGCACCAGGGTAGGGGCCTTGACCACCGGGTTGATCTGGGAGAATTCGTTGAAGGTGCTGAACACCGACAGCGATTGATGCTCGAATGCCACCCCATACAGCTCCAGGGAAATGGCCACGCGGCGTACGTACGGCGAGTCCAGCATGCCGATCAATTTCATGAAGCCTCCATTGCTCACTACGTCATTGGCCCAAGAGAGTAAGGGCAGGTGATAGGCCTGCGCAATATCTGACGTCAATGGGTAAGATGGCCTACGAATTCGTTGATCGTAAACGCCTATGGAGCAGTCAGCATGACCGACTACGTACCCCCGAAAGTATGGACCTGGGACACCGAAAACGGCGGCACCTTCGCCAGCATCAACCGGCCCATCGCCGGTGCTACCCATGAGAAACAACTGCCGGTGGGCAAACACCCGTTGCAGTTGTATTCCCTGGCCACGCCCAACGGGCAGAAGGTCACGATCCTGCTCGAAGAGCTGCTGGCCCTGGGGCACAGCGGTGCGGAATACGACGCCTGGCTGATCAAGATCGGTGACGGCGACCAGTTCGGCAGCGGGTTTGTCGGCCTCAACCCTAACTCCAAGATCCCGGCCTTGCAGGACCGCAGCGGCGCCACGCCGATTCGCGTGTTCGAGTCCGGCGCGATCCTGCAATACCTGGCCGAGAAGTTCGGTGCGTTCTTCCCCACTGAACCGGCGGCCCGGGCGGAGTGCCTGTCGTGGTTGTTCTGGCAGATGGGCAGCGCGCCGTACCTGGGCGGTGGTTTCGGGCATTTTTATGCGTATGCGCCGAGCAAGATGGAATACGCGATCAACCGCTTCGCCATGGAAACCAAGCGTCAACTCGACGTGCTGGACCAGCGCCTGGCAGTCAGCGAGTACATTGCCGGGGATGAATACACCATCGCCGATATTGCGATCTGGCCTTGGTACGGTGGTTTGGTCAAAGGCCGTTTGTACGGTGCGGCGGAGTTTTTGTCGGTGCATGAATACAAGCATGTGCAACGCTGGGCCGATGCGATTGATGCACGGCCGGCGGTGCAGCGTGGGCGTAGGGTGAACCGGGTTTCCGGTGAGCCGCATGAGCAACTGGCCGAGCGCCATGACGCCAGCGATCTTGATTAACGCAGTTGTAAAAGGTGGGCGCGGGCTTGTGTGGGAGCGGGCTTGCTCGCGAATGCGGTGTATCAGTCGACAAATCCGCTGACTGGCACGCCGTCTTCGCGAGCAAGCCCGCTCCCACACAAGCCCACTCCCACAGTTGGATCTGCACATATCAATCTATTGGTAGCGTTGCTCGTAGATCGCGACCTGTTCGGGCTTGATCAGCTCAAACGGCACCCACACCTCTGACTCAATCGCTTCACCCTTGATCATCCTGATCGCCGACTCCACGGCTTTGGCTGCCTGGGCTTTTGGGTCCTGGAACACTGACGCCGCCAGCAACCCACGCTTCACCGCCGCCAAGCCATCCGGCAAGCCATCGATCCCCACAATCGCCACTTCGCCCTTGGCTTTCCCCGCCTGCTGCAACGCCATCCCGGCGCCGATCGCCATTTCGTCGTTGTTGGCAACAATCGCATCGAACTGCGTCCCCGCCAGCAGCCAGTTGCTGGTCAGGTCCATGCCCTTGTTGCGTTGCCATTCGGCGCTCTGCTGCTCCACCACCTTGATCCCGGGATAGTCCTTGAGCACCTGCCTGGCGCCTTCGGTGCGGTCGTGGGTCGCGTTCTGGGCGAGGTCGCCCATGATGATCGCCACATTGCCCTTGCCGCCCAGTTTCTCGGCGAGAAAGCGCATCTGCAACTGCCCGGCCTCGATGTCGTTGGAGGCCACGGTGACCACGCCCTTGGGCAGGCTGCGCTCATCCGGGTGGCGGTTGACGTACACCAGCGGCTTGTGGGCGGCCACGGCGGCGCGGGTCATGTTGGCGGTGGCGGAGGTGTCCACCGGCAGCACAATCACTGCGTCGACGTTCTGGTTCAGGAAGCCTTCGACCTGATTGAGCTGGCGCACCACATCACCCTGGGCGTCTTCGAACTGGATCTGCACGCCCTGTTGCCTGGCGGCCGTTTCCAGGCCGTTGCGCACGTAGGTCATGAAGTTGTCGTCGACCCGGGCAATGCTCACGCCGATGCGGTAATCGGCGAATGACCAGGGGCTGACCAGCAGCAACAGCGAGGCAACAATCAACGAGTAGCGGTTCATAGGGGGGGGCCTTTTATTGTTATAGGGTGAACGCTTGGCGGAATCGCTCCAGGGCCAGCTCGCTATCGCCGCTGGCCCAGCCTTCGAGGCCGACCACGCCGCGGTAGCCCATGGCATGCAAGGCCCTGGCAATCGCAGGGTAGTGGATTTCACCCGTGCCGGGCTCCTTGCGCCCCGGTACGTCGGCGACCTGGATTTCGCCGATCGCGCTGCCGGCGCGCTGGATCAGCTCGATCAGGTTTCCTTCGCCGATCTGCGCGTGGTACAGGTCCAGGTTCAGCTTCAGGTGCGGGCTGCCAACCGCCTCGATCAGCGCCAGGGTGTCCTCGGCGCGGGCGAACGGCGTGCCGGGGTGGTCGACCGCGGTGTTGAGGTTTTCCAGCAGAAACACGCGGCCGGCGTCTTCGCCCAGGCGGGCGATTTTTTCCAGGGTCTTGCAGGCGCTCAACCACATGCGCCCGCTGGTGTGGCTGACCGGCTGCACGGGCAGGCCGCCGTCACCCAGGCCGGTGCCGTGCAGGTTCAGGCTCGGGCACTTCAAACGTTCGGCAACGCCAAGGGATTCGCGGGCGCTGTCGAGCAATCGGCGGATGCCGTCGGGGTCGGTGAGGGTGCCGCTGATGTAGCCGGTCATCGAGGTGAAGTCGGCGCCGGTGGCGGCCAGGGCGCTGATGTCCTTGTCGGTCCAGTTCCAGATCTCGGCACTGAAACCCAGTGCATGGATGCGCTTTACGCGCTCGATGAAGGGCAGTTCGAGAAACACCATCTCGGCACTGATCGCCAGTTTGAACGGGCTCATACCGCCACCGCCTGGCCTTGCTGGAACGACTCGATGCACGCCCGCGCAATCGCCAGGGCGGCGCGGGCATCTTCACCGCTGGCCAGGGGTTTGGCGCCGCTGCGCAGGCAATCGGCGAAGTGGTTGAGCTCGGCAATATAGGCGTCGCGCAGCAGGTCGGTGTCCAGGCGCTGGGTATCGGCCTGGATACCCTGGGCCAGGTAACGCACCAGGTCGGACTCGTTGACGCCGCCCATGGTCAGCATGCCCGCGCTGCCGAACACTTCGCCGCGCACGTCGTAGCCATACACGGCCTGGAAGTTGGCTTCGGCGGTGGCAATCGCACCGTTGTCGAAGCGGATCGTGACCACGGCGGTGTCAAGAAAGCCTTTGCTCTTGTACTCAGGCGCGATCAACGCGTCGGCCATCACGTGCACTTGCACGGCTTCGGCGCCAGGGTTGAGGTAGCGCAGGGTGTCGAAGTCGTGGATCAGGGTTTCGAGGAAGATCACCCATTGCGGCGAGGCCGCCGGGTTGTTCAGCGCCGGGTCGCGGGTCAGCGAGCGCAGCAGCTGCGGGGTGCCGATACGGCCGGCGACGACATCGAGGTGGGCGGTGCGAAAACTCTTGGCGAAGCGCCGGTTGAAGCCAACCTGCAACGGCACACGGGCATCGGCCGCGGCGGCGATGGCGCGGTCGGCTTCATCGAGGGTGATGGCCATGGGTTTTTCGCAGAAGATTCCCTTGCCGGCGCGGGCCGCGCTGATCACCAGTTCGGCGTGGCTGCGGGCGGGGGCGGCGATGAGCACACCGTCGATGTCCGGGTCGTCGAGCAGTTGTTGCGGGTCTGTGTAGACCTTGGCCACGCCCAGCTCGGCGGCGAGGCGGGCGGCTTGGCCCGGCGTCGGATCGGCAATCGCCACCAGGCTGGCGCCGGGGATGTGCCGTGCGGCGGTCAGGCCGTGGAAGCTGCCCATGCGGCCGGCACCGATCAAGCCCAGGCGGATGTTCTGTGTAGTCATGCAATTACCCCTTTTTTATTGTTGGCCTCAGGACGGTCCTGATCGGCAAGGAGGTAAGAGCAAAGCCTGTGCCAGTTTATAAGTTATTGATAATTAACGATTAAATATTACGAATAAACAAAATGTGTTGATTTAAATGACATGCCTATACTGACATGTCGAAATTATGAACACGGACCCCTCCCCATGAGCATGACGTTCAGCGTGCAAGACCTCGATTACCTCACCGCCCTGGGGCCCGCCGCGCTGAACGATGGCCCCGTCGCGGCGCTGGAGCAGGCGTGGCGCGCTTGCCAGGGCGGCGAAGGCGAACGCCCGGCGGCGGTACGGCAGGTGATCTGGGATTCGTGGCGGCGCAGCGTCGCGGCGGGGATCGACCCGGCGGACGCCAGCTATCGTTTTGTCGGCGCCGACGCCCTGGCCGCCACATTGGCTGCCCACCGCGTGCTGATCACCGCCGCCGCGCAAGTCATGCACGGCCTGTTGGCCTACAACCCGCGTGGGCACATCAACCTCACCGACGCCGACGGCACCACCCTGTATTTCTGCGGGTTGGACATCACCCCGGTGGGCAGCCGCCTGCTGGAGTCGGTGCAAGGCACCAACTGCACCGGCCTGGCCCTGGCCGAGGATCGTCTGGTGTATGTGCTGGCCGAGGAAAATTTTGCCAGCGGCCTGCGCGAGCGGCGCATGCACTGCGCTGCCGCGCCGATCAAGAATGCCCAGGGCACAACCCTGGCCATGCTGACCCTCACCGCCGAGCCCGGCTGGTTTCACTTCCACACCCTGGGCACCGTGCAAGCGGCGGCCGAAGCCGTGTCGCGGCAGATGGCCCTGCAAGCGCTGCTGGAAGAACAGCAAACCGTCCTCGAAGTGCTCAACGAAGGCCTGGTGGTGCTGGATGAACGCGGCTGCATCAAGGCGCTCAACCGTTATGCCCGGCAATTGTTCGGGGTCGGCCTGGAGCTGATCGGCCGCCCGTTCCAGCACCTGGGCCGCAGTGAGTTGAGCGACTCCCTGGGTGAGCCGGTGCGCGACCTCGACTGCACCTTCCACCTGCACGACCGCAGCCAGCTCGCCTGCCTGGTCTCGGTGTGCCCGCTGGAGCAGGGCGGGGTGATCGTGTCGCTGCGCGAGAACCGGCGTATCCGCGAAATCACCCGGCGCATCATCAGCACCCAGGCCCGCTACACCTTCGACACCATCCAGGGCAGCTCGCGGGCGATCCAGGACGCGCTGCACCTGGGGCGCATCGCCAGTCGCAGTGACGCCACCACCCTGATCCTCGGTGAAAGCGGCACCGGCAAGGAGCTGTTCGCCCAGGCGATCCACAACGCGAGCGAGCGCCACAATGGCCCATTCGTAGCGGTCAACTGCGGCGCGATCCCTCGTGACCTGGTGCAAAGCGAACTGTTCGGGCATGTCGAAGGGGCATTCACCGGCGCGACGAGGGGCGGTTCAGCGGGCAAGTTCGAGTTGGCGGATGGCGGCACGATTTTTCTGGATGAGATTGGCGACATGTCCTTCGATGCCCAGGTCAGCCTGTTGCGGGTATTACAGGAGGGCGAAGTCACCCGTGTCGGCGCGAAAAATTCGCGGCAGGTGGACGTGCGCATCATCGCCGCGACCCACCGCAACCTCAGCCAGGCGGTGGCCGAAGGCGCATTTCGCGAAGACCTTTACTACCGCCTCAACGTGTTGAACCTGACCGTGCCGCCGTTGCGCATGCGCCGCGAAGACATTCCCTTGCTGGCACGGCATTTCCTTATGCGCTGCGCTCGCTCATTGCGTAAATCGGTGCAGGGGTTTGCGCCGGATGCGCTGGCGTTGCTCACGGCCTACAGCTGGCCGGGCAATGTGCGGGAGCTGGAAAACAGCATCGAGCGCGCGACCAACCTGGCCATGGGCGAGTTGATCCAACCGATTGATTTGCCTCTGGACACGCGCCCGCGCACGCCCATGCGATTGCCCGAGCCGCCACCTGCCCAGCAACTGAGCAGCTTCGAGATGCACGCCATCGTCGCCGCGCTGCAGAGCACCGGCGGCAACATCCGCCTGGCGGCGCGGCAGCTCAATGTGTCGCGGGGCGGGCTGTACAACAAGATGAGCCGGTTCGGCCTGAATGCCGCGGATTTTCGCAATCATTGAGCCTCGCACCGATCAAACTGTGTGTCAGGCGCAGATGTTTTCCGAAGTGACAATCTGCGGCGGTATGTGCACCCGATGCCGCACCGGATCGAACGCCTCGGCGGTCTGCAACTCCACCATCAATTGCACCAGCGCCGTGGCCGTCAGCTTTGGTTGCGAGTCCATCGCCACATCGATCAACCCCTGCCTCAACGCCTGGCGCGACAGCTCGGTGGACTCCTGCAAGATGCAGCACAGCGCCGGGCGCTTGGGCAGTTGCGCGAGGGCGCTGATGATGCCGTCGCCACCGCCGCCCACCACGCACAGGCCGCGCAGGTCGGTGTGGCGGGTGATCAGGTCGAGGGTGGCCTCTTCGGTGATGTCGCAGTTGTCCAGGTTGATCAACGGCTCCAACGGCTTGAGCCCCGGCGCGTGTTCGGCAAGGTAGCTGTGCAGGCCTTCGACGCGGGCCTGGTGGCCGAGGAAACGGTGGCCGCCGAGCAAGATCCCGACGCTGCCTTTGCGTGCGCCGCAGGTGCGTGCGAGCAACCAGCCCATGGTGCGGCCGACCACGTGGTTGTCCTGGCCCACGTAAGGCTCAAGGGCTTGTTCGTGGATGTCCGACAGCAGCGCCACCACCGGCACGCCGGCGGCGCGGATCTGCGCCAACGTGGCATTGATCAGTGGATGGGCGAAGCTGACCACGGCGAGGCCGTCGCACTGCACCGCGAGTTGTTCGATCTGCGCAGCGATCACGCTCGGTGTGCGCTCGACGATGTACTCGAACTGGCAGGTCAGGTTGGCCCCGGCGTGTTGCTGCGCCGCCTCGGCAATCGACTGCGCCAGGGTGGCGTAGAACGCCTGGGCGGTGGCCAGCAGCAGGATACCGAAACGGTAGGTCGGCCGCCGTTCGCGAATGCGCTGGCCGATCAGCCGCGCGGCGAAATAGCCCACGGCTTCGGCCGCCTGGAACACCTGCTCGGCGGTATCGGGATTGACCGGCGCACGCGCATTCAAGACCCGGTCGACGGTGGCCACGCTGAGGCCCGCCTGAGCGGCCACGGTGGCAATGGTTGGGCGTTTATGGTTGTTCATGGCAAGCCCTTGATGCGTCTTGATAGAAAACTATCAAGCCCCGCTGGGCCTGGATGATAGCTTGATAGGGAATGGATTCAAGGCCTTGAGGGCGATTTAGCGCTTCTCTATCGTGGGTTTGGCAAGGCACCTGAACCCCACGCTTGCGGAGAACAATAACAATGCCTGAACACACCGCTCACACCGCCCGGCGCGACTACAGCCTCACTGGCCCCGAAGCCGCCCGCGCCGCTGAAAAAGGCCTGGTCTCGGCCAGCTGGTATCAATCACCGATTTCCCGTAAACGCATGAAAGAACTGATGCAACGCCGCGACGGCCCGGCCTTGCGCGACACCGCCCTGTGGTTCGTCGCGCTGTTTGCCAGTGGCTTTGGCGGCTACTGGTTCTGGGGCTCCTGGGCCTGCGTGCCGTTCTTCATGGTGTATGGCGTGCTCTACGGCACGGCGTCCAACCCGCGTTGGCACGAGACCGGCCACGGCACCGCGTTCAAGACCCGCTGGATGAACGACGTGCTCTACCAGGTCGCCAGCTTCATGTGCATCTTCGAGCCCCACGTGTGGCGCTGGAGCCATGCGCGGCACCACACCGACACCATCGTCGTCGGCCGCGACCCGGAGATCGTCGAGCCGCGCCCGCCGAGCTTTCTGATGATGTGCCTGAGCCTGTTCAACCTGCCCCTGGCCTGGAAAACCTTCAGCGGCGTGGCGCGTCACGCCGCCGGCAAGATGAGTGCCCAGGAGGCCGACTTCATTCCTGAGTCCGAGTGGCCCAAGGTATTCCGCGCCGCCCGTATCTGGCTGGCGATCTACGCCGTGGTCATCGGCACCGCGCTGTACCTGCACAGCTGGTTGCCGCTGATGCTGATCGGTTTGCCGAGCATCTACGGTGCCTGGCTCGGCTACCTGTTCGGCCTGACCCAGCACGTGGGCCTCGCCGAAGACGTCCTCGACCACCGCAGCAATTGCCGCACCATCTACATGAACCCTGTGCTGCGCTTTATCTACATGGACATGAACTACCACCTCGAACACCACATGTACCCGATGGTGCCGTACCACGCCCTCGAGCAACTGCACGCAGAGATCCGCGGTGACTGCCCGCCGCCGTACGCCAACCTCTTCGAGGCCTACAAGGAAATCCTGCCGACGATCTGGAAGCAACGCAGCGACCCCACCTACTTCATCCAACGCCCGATTCCCGGCGCGCCTGTTGTAGTGAGCGAGCTTGCTCGCGCTGGGCTGCGAAGCAGCCCCAATGACGCCCCCGCGTTTTTCCAGACAAATCCCGATAGCTGATCCTGGGGCCGCTTCGCAGCCCTGCGCGAGCAAGCGCGCTCACTACAACAAGCTCGTTCACCACGAGGAACTACCATGAACGATCAATGGATCGACGTCTGCGCCGTGGGCGAAATAGACGAAGAAGACGTGCTGCGCTTCGACCATGGCGCTCACACCTACGCGGTGTATCGCTCGGCCGAGAATGAATTTTTTGCCACGGCCGGCCTGTGCACCCACGAGAAAATCCACCTCGCCGACGGCCTGGTGATGGACCACGTGATCGAATGCCCCAAGCACAACGGACGCTTTGATTACCGTACCGGCAAAGCCATGGGCGCGCCGGTGTGCGTCAACCTCAAGACCTACCCGGTACGGGTCGAAGCGGGGCGGGTGTTGCTCGCCGTCACGGTGTGACGATGAACGCGCCCTTGATCATCGTCGGCGCCGGCCATGCCGGCGGCCGTGCGGCGCTGACCCTGCGCGAAGAAGGCTACACCGGACGCCTGATCCTGATCGGCGATGAACCGCACCTGCCCTACGAACGGCCGCCGCTGTCCAAGGGGTTGCTGCAAGGCTGCGTGGACCTGGCCGGCTGCAGCCTGTGCGACCGCGAGCGCTTGGCCGCGTTGAACATCGAACATATCGCCGCCAACCCGGTGACTCATTTGCAGCCCGAGCAACAGCGCCTGCAACTCGCCGACGGCCAGTGGCTGGCCTACGCCGGCCTGTTGCTGGCCACCGGCGGCCGGGCGCGGCGTTTGCCCCAGGCCCAGGCCAACGTGTTGTACCTGCGCACCCACGATGAAGCCTTGGCCTTGCGCAGCGCGCTGCGGCCCGGCACACGGCTGGTGGTGGTCGGTGGCGGGTTTATCGGCCTGGAAGTGGCGGCGACCGCCCGTGGCCTGGGCTGCGAGGTGACGCTGCTGGAAGCCGGGCCGCGCCTGGCCGGGCGGGTATTGCCGCCGGTGATCTCGGCGGCGCTGTTGGCGTTGCATCGCCAGCACGGGGTGGATGTGCGCTTGAACGTGGTACTGGAATCGATCCAGGCCGATGCCGTGCAGTTGGTCGATGGGCAGTTGTTGCCGTGCGACCTGGTGGTGGTGGGCATCGGCATGCAGCCGAACATCGAACTCGCGGCGGCGGCCGGGCTGGAAGTGGGGCAGGGTATTCGTGTCGATGCGCAGTTGCGCACCAGCGCGGCGCATATCTATGCGGCGGGCGATGTATGTGAGTTCCGCCTCGACGGCCTGTACCAGCGCCAGGAAACCTGGCGCAACGCCGAAGCCCAGGGCCGGCATGCGGCGTTGAACCTGCTCGGGCGCCAATTGCCCTTCGATGCGCTGCCCGGTTTCTGGTCCGACCAGTACGATTGGGGCTTGCTCACCGTGGGCGTGATGACGCCGACTGTGGTCACTCGGCCATTGCCCGGCGGCGCGCTGTTGCTGTTCTACCTGGACGCCGAGTCCCGCATGCAAGGCGCTTGCGGTTGGGCGCCCGGCAACGGCGCGGCCAAGGACATCAAGCTCTGCGAACGCCTGATCGGCGCGCATATCGCGCTCGACACGGCCAGCCTGGCCGACCCCGAAGTGTCCCTCAAACAGTTGCTGCGAGGCTGAGATGCGCCAATTCCTGGTATTCCAATCCCTGTGGGCGATGCAAACCGAGCCCGGCCCTCTGGACGTGCAACTGGACCGCATCAAAGCTGCGGGTTTCGACGGCATCACCGACCACTACTGCAAGCCCGCCGATGTCGCCCGCCTGCACGCCGCCGCCTCGGCCAGGGGCTTGCAGATCGAGGGCCAACTGTTCCCGCAATCGGTGGATGACCTGGCCGCTGCACTGGATGTGATCAGCCGCTACGGCTGTCACCATCTCACTTTGCAGGCCGACGTGCGCCCGCGTACGCAGTCCGAGGCGGCACGCTTGGTCGAAGGCTGGCAGCGCCTGGCCGAGCAGGTGGACTTTCCGGTGCTGCTGGAAACCCACCGTTATCGGCTGACCAACGACCTGCACTTCACCCTCGATCTGCTCGCGCAAATGCCGGATTTGCAGCTGCTGGCCGACCTGTCCCACTACGTGGTCGGGCGCGAACTGCCGGAGCCGGGTGCCGTGGAAGACGATGAACAGATCCGCACGATCCTGCGCCATAGTTGGGGGTTTCATGGGCGCGTGGCGAGCAGTGAACAGGTGCAGGTTTCGCTGGACTTTCCCCAGCACCAAGCCTGGGTGCAGCGCTTCACCGAGTGGTGGCGCTACGGGATCGAAGACTGGCTGGCGCGGCCCGACACGCCGCACAGCCTGTCCTTCACCTGCGAGCTGGGCCCGCCGCCGTATGCCATCACCGGCGCAGACGGTCGCGAGATCAGCGATCGCTGGAGCGAGGCCTTGAAGCTGCAAGCGTTGATCCGCGAAGTGTGGCGCAACTGTCAGAAATGATCTGCTAATCTGCGCGAGTTTAATCTCGCCCTTTAGTCTGGACGTTCACCATGACCCCATCCTCTGTTTTGCCACCTCTGGAACCGCAGTCGGTGTGCCACCCGATCACCCGCAGCGCAATTTTCATGGTCGCCACCTTGACGCCCGGCAATGTCGATACGGTGCGCGCCTGGTGCGCCGACATCGCCGGGTTGGTGCGCTCGGTGGGCAAGCGCGTGCCGGACGGCAATCTCACCTGTGTCTGCGGGTTTGGCTCGGATGCCTGGGACCGGCTGTTCGGTGCGCCACGCCCGGCGGCGCTGCATCCGTTTCGCGAGTTTGGGGTGCAGGGGCGCATGGCCGTCGCGACGCCGGGGGATATCCTGCTGCATATCCGCGCCGAGCAGATGGACCTGTGTTTCGAACTGGCCACCCAGTTGATGGCGGCGCTGGGGGATAGCGTCAAGGTGGTGGACGAGGTCCAGGGTTTCCGCTACTTCGATATGCGCAGCATCATCGGCTTTGTCGACGGCACCGAGAACCCGGTGGGGCGCAAGGCCGAAGGCTTCACCCTTGTCGGTGATGAGGACAGCGAATTCCGCGGTGGCAGCTACGTGCTGGTGCAGAAGTACCTGCACAACATGAACGCCTGGAACGGCCTGACGGTGGAGGCCCAGGAGAAGGTGATCGGGCGCACCAAGCTGGCGGATATCGAGTTGGATGACCAGGCCAAGCCGAGCAACGCCCACAGTGCGCTGACGGTGATTACCGACGAGGACGGCAATGAGGTGAAGATCCTGCGCGACAACATGCCCTTTGGGCGGCCTGGGGCGGGGGAGTTCGGCACCTATTTCATCGGCTACGCGCGCTCGCCGCAGCCGCTGGAATTGATGCTGGAGAATATGTTTGTCGGGCGGCCGGTAGGCAACTATGACCGCTTGCTGGATTTCAGTACGGCGGTGACGGGTGGGTTGTTTTTTGTGCCGTCGGCTGACCTGCTGGAAGAACTGGCCGATCGAAGCGGCGGCCTCTAAAACAACTCAGTCCAACTGTGGGAGCGGGCTTTTGTGGGAGCGGGCTTGCTCGCGAATACGGTGTGCCAGTCGCTGAATAGGTTGACTGATCCACCGCTTTCGCGAGCAAGCCCGCTCCCACATTGGATTGGATGTGCTTTCGCAATGGAGTCAGCTCAGCAGGCCAGTGCTGACCGCCACAATCAGAAACACCCCCAATAACGCCCGGTAGATCACAAACGGCCAGGTCGAGAACCGCTCCAAAAACTTCATCAGCCCCCAGATCGCAAAAAACGCCGAGACGCTCGCCACCACCAGGCCAAACAACAGATGCGGCCAGGCATGCGCGGGCAAGTCGGCGCGCAGCAGTACCCACAGCTCCTTCAACCCGGCGAGGGCAATGGCCGGCAGGCCCAGCAGAAAGGAGAAACGCGCCGCTTCTTCACGCTTGAAGTTGAGGAACAGTGCGGCGGTGAGGGTGGAACCCGAGCGCGATACCCCCGGAATCAAAGCACCAATCTGCGCAATGCCGACGATCAGCGCATCGCGCAGGCGCATCTCACCCATCTCCCGGGTGTGGCGTGCGCGTACTTCTGCGACGGCCAGCAGCACCGCCATGACCACGCAGGAAATGCCGATCACCATCAACCCACGCAACGGCGAGTTGCATGCGTTCAAGGTCGAAGACAGCGCCAACCCGGCAATCCCGATGGGTATCGTCGCCAGCACAATCGCCACGGCCAGCTTGAACCAGCGGTCGTTGTAGTCGCCCCGACGCACTGCGCCGATGCTGCCGGTGGTGACTTGGTGCACGTCGCGCCAGAAATAGCTGACCACCGCCGCCAGCGCCGCCAGCTGCATCGCCGCCGAAAACGCCGAGCCTGGGTCCTGCCAGCCGAGCAGGGCGGGGACCACGCGCATGTGGGCGGTGGACGACACCGGCAGCAGCTCGGTAATGCCCTGGATCACGCCCAGGATGAAGATCTGCAAGTAGTCCAGGGAGGCAAAGCCCACATCCAGGCCGGCGGAACAGACGTTGGTCACGGTGCGTGTCCTTGAGAAAAGGGGGATTTGCGCGAAGTCTATTCTAAATGTTTCAGGAATTTGGCCAGGGCAGGGTAAATCCGCAATCGGTTCAGCAAACAGAAAGGTTGGACAATGTATTGGCCTGCGCGAAGGTTTTGTGAACAATGGCGCCCTGCATTTTTTCACCGAGAGCCCCATGTCCGAAACCACCGTCGAACTGATCCAGACCGGCCCCGAAGCCGCCGAGCTGATCCGCAATCTCTACCAGTACTACGCCTATGAGTCGTCGGACTGGGAACAGGAAGATGTCGAAGGGGACGGCCGTTTCTACATCCATGACGAACACCTGGCGCGCTACTGGCAAGACCCGCAGTGGAGCGCCAACCTGTTGTTGGTGGATGGTTTTATCGCCGGCTTCCTGCTGATCGAAGGCAGCGAGTTGCCCGGCATTGATGCGCTGGAGCTGGCCGACCTGTTTATCCTCAAGCGCTACCGGCGCAAAGGCATCGGGCGCGCTATCGCCACCCAGGTGCTGTGCAGTGGCGCATCCAACTGGCTGGTGCGTTTTTATGACCAGGACGAAGTGTCCCAGGCGTTCTGGCGCACGGTGCTGGATAACCTGCCGCGCCCGGTGCAACTGCTTGAACTGGATGACGAACCGCAGTTGGTGAACTACCTGATCACGCGGGTGGCGCTGCATTAAACGCTTGCTGCATTGCCTGCGGCGGCTGGCCGAAGGCGCGCAGGAAGGCCTGGCGCATGCGTTCGCGATCACCGAAGCCGGTTTCGCGGGCGACCACTTCCACCGGGTGGCGGCTGGTCTCCATCAGCGTCCGCGCGGCTTCCACCCGCAGCGATTCGATGGCTTTGGCCGGGGTCTGGCCGGTTTCTTCACGAAACACCCGGCTGAACTGGCGCGGGCTGAGCCGTGCGACATCGGCCAAGGCGTCCACCGACAGATCGTGGGTCAGGTTTTCGCGGGCATAGGCCAGGGCCAGTTGCACGCGGTCTGACTTGGGGTCCAGCTCCAGCAGGGCCGACAGCTGCGACTGTTCGCTGCCGCGCCGCTGGGCGATCACCAGTTTGCGGGCGATGCGCCGCGCGAGGTCGCTGCCCAGGTCGTTCTCGACCATGGCCAGGGCCATGTCCACGCCGGCGCTCATGCCGGCGCCGGTCCAGATCTGGCCGTCGACCACGAACAAGCGGTCTTCTTCCAATTGAATCTGCGGGTAGCGCTTGCGAAATGCCGGGGCGTGAATCCAATGGGTGGTGGTGCGCTTGCCTTCCAGCAGGCCGGCGTCGGCCAACACGAAAATACCCATGCACAGCGATGCAACACGCCGCGATTGGACGGCAGCGGCCTTGACCAATTCCAGCAGGTTGGCCTCCGGCAGGCGGAACTCCATGTAGCCGCCGACGATCAGCGTGTCATAGCCTTCGGCGCGGATCGGCGTGGTGTTCACCGAGAACCCCTGGGAGGTCATCACCGCGCCGCCACGCTCCGACACCAGGTGAAACTCGTAGGCCGGCTCGCCACGCAGCAGGTTCGCGCACTCGAACACCGAGCCGACACTGAGGCTCAGGCACTCAAAATTCGGGTAAACCAGCAGCGCCACGCTGTGCATCGCATCTCTCCAAGGGCAGGGGAGGTGGAATTGTCCGCGCGCGGCGGGCAAACGGCAACCGCCACCGTGCATGTCCGAAAACCTTGCGGATATGACGTTGTGCCGTGCAACCCAGGCTCCTAAGCTTCAACCCACACTCATCCCGAGGCACTCGACAATGAAAGTATTGATGGTTTTGACCTCTCACGATCAGTTGGGAGACACCGGCCGCAAGACCGGCTTCTGGCTCGAAGAGTTTGCGGCACCCTATTACGCGTTCAAGGACGCCGGTGCCGAGGTGGTGCTGGCATCCCCGGCCGGCGGGCAACCACCGCTGGACCCGGTCAGCGACCTGCCGGACTTCCAGACCGAACAGACCCACCGCTTCGCCGCCGACCCGGCCGCGCAGCAGGCCTTGGCCAATACGTTGAAGCTGGATGCGGTCAACGCCACCGATTTCGACACGGTGTTCTACCCAGGTGGCCACGGTCCGTTGTGGGACCTGGCGGAGTCGCCGGTGTCGATCGCGCTGATCGAGTCCTTCGAACGCGCCGGCAAGCCGATTGGTTTCGTCTGCCACGCACCGGGTGTGCTGCGTCACGTCAAGGCAGTCAACGGTGAGCCGCTGATCAAGGGGCGTCGCGTCACCGGCTTCTCCAACTCGGAAGAAGCCGCGGTGGAATTGACCGATGTGGTGCCGTTCCTGGTTGAAGACGAATTCAAGAAACTCGGCGGCAAGTACGAGAAGGGCGCCGACTGGCAATCCTTTGTGATCGTCGATGGTTTGCTGGTCACCGGGCAGAACCCGGGCAGCTCCAGCGATGTGGCCAAGGCGCTGCTGAAACTCACCGCGTAAGTTCATTCATTACCTTTTGATTGGCGGCTCCCGAGGAGTCGCCAAGGCTTTTGCTCGTCCAGGATTTGGAAAACCGCACATGACAGACAATATTCTCAACACCCCACTGCAACTGGGTCGGCACACACTGGGCAACCGCATTGTGCTGCCGCCGTTGACCCGCCAGCGCAGCGCCCAACCCGGTGACATCGCCACCGCCTTGATGGCCGAGTATTACCGCCAGCGTGCGTCGGCCGGCTTCATGGTCAGCGAGGGCACGCAGATCGAGCCCCGTGGCCAGGGGTACGCGTGGACGCCGGGGATCTACAACGCGGCGCAGGTCGATGGCTGGCGCACCGTCACTGACGCTGTGCATGCTGACGGCGGGGTGATCTTTGCTCAGCTGTGGCATGTGGGGCGCGTCTCCCATCACGCGTTGCAACCAGGCGGCGCAGCCCCGGTGGCGCCGTCGGCGATCCAGCCGAAACAGGTCAAGGCGTTCATCGAAACCGCGCCGGGCGCTGGTGAACTGGTGCAACCGCCAGTGCCGCGTGCGTTGGATACGCAAGAGGTCAAGGACCTGGTCGGCTTGTATGCCGAGGCCGCGCGCAACGCGATGGCGGCGGGGTTCGATGGGGTGGAGATTCATTCGGCCAATGGTTATCTGGTCAACCAGTTCATTTCGGCGCATTCCAATCAGCGCGATGACGAATACGGTGGTTCGCTGGATAACCGCCTGCGTTTTCTGCGCGAGATTGTCGCGGCGGTCAGCGATGCGGTCGGGCCGGATCGACTGGGCGTGCGTTTTTCGCCGTTGTTCAGTGGCACCGACCAGGACCGCGTGTACATCGGCCTGGTGGAAGAAGACCCACATCACACTTACATCGAAGCCGTCAAAATGCTGGAAGCGGCGGGCATCGCCTACGTTTCCATTGCCGAGGCGGATTGGGACGACGCACCTCAATTGCCGGAAAGCTTCCGGCGTGCGCTGCGTGACAGCTTCAGCGGCCGCATTATCTACGCCGGACGCTATACCGCCGAGCGTGGCGAGAAACTGGTGCAAGCGGGGCTGGCGGACCTGATCGCGTTTGGCCGCCCATTCATTGCCAACCCGGACCTGCCGCAACGCCTGTTCAATGGCTGGCCGCTGAACCCGCTGCGGGTCGAAGGCATGTACGGGGGTTCGGAGCAGGGCTATATCGATTACCCGACTTACCGTTAAAACGGCGGCCTTCAATACACAGCAAATCAAATGTGGGAGCGGGCTTGCTCGCGAAAGCGGTGGTTCAGTCAAAGTATCTGTGTCTGATACACCGTCTTCGCGAGCAAGCCCGCTCCCACACAAGCCTGCTTTTCACATTGGATTTGTGCGGGTTCAGATCACCCGCAGCACAATCTTGCCGATATGCTCCCCACCTTCCATCCGCGCATGGGCCTTGTCGGCGTCGGTGTACTCAAACACCTGATCGATCATCGGCAGGCAACGCCCGCCTGACAGCGCCGGCCACAC
Organism: Pseudomonas sp. GL_117; assembly: GCF_057835125.1. Classification (NCBI taxonomy): domain Bacteria; kingdom Pseudomonadati; phylum Pseudomonadota; class Gammaproteobacteria; order Pseudomonadales; family Pseudomonadaceae; genus Pseudomonas; species Pseudomonas sp. GL_117. The sequence goes on from NZ_CM174418.1 coordinate 2,405,159, forward strand.
GTGCTCGCGCAGTTGTGCGGCGATGGCGGCTTTTTCATCCGCAGTCCGCGTGCGCAGCAGTGAGCCGGTCACAATCGCGCGTTTGCCGAGGATGGTCAGCAAGTCCACGTCATTGGCCTTGGTGCCGCCGAGAAAGCCCAGCATCACCAGGCGGCCATCCATGCTCAAGGCCTTGAGATTGGTGTTGAGGTACGAGGCGCCCATGATGTCGAGGATCACATTCACGCCTTGGGCACCGATCACTTCGGCGAAGTCCTGCTCACGATAATTGATCGCCTCGGCGCCCAGGTCGCGGATGACCGCGCATTTCTCGGCGCTGCCGGCGGTGGCAAATGCCTGGATCCCGAATTCGCGGCACAACATCAGTGCGGTGGTGCCGATGCCGCTGGTGCCGCCATGGATCAGCACACGCTGACCCTTGTGCGCGCCACCGATGCCAAACAGGTTGGCCCACACGGTAAAGAAGGTTTCCGGGATCGCGGCGGCTTGAAGCCACGACAGGCCCTCGGGAATCGGCAACGCCTGGCCGGCAGGCACCGCGCAATATTGCGCATAGCCGCCGCCGTTGGTCAGGGCGCAAACCTTGTCGCCGAGGGCGAAGGCGCTGACCCCGTCGCCCAGTGCGACCACTTCACCCGCCACTTCCAGGCCGGGAATCAGGCTCATGCCGGGCTTCATCGGGTACGTGCCCGCGCGTTGCAAGGCGTCGGGGCGGTTGACCCCGGCGGCGTGCACGCGAATCAGGATTTCGCCGGCGCCCGGGGTGGGCACGGGGACCTGGCGTGGCTTGAGCACTTCGGGGCCGCCGGGAGTGGTGATTTCAATCAGGGTCATGTCGGTAGGCAGGGTCATTTTGCAAGTCCTGTAGCGGTAAGCGTATGGGGTGGGACCGTAGCGAACGGTCGGCGGTTCAGTTGCAACATACCCAGTTCCAGCATCAGCGCGACCACGATCGCCCCGGCTGCAATCATGAACAACAACCCATGGTCGCCACCGCTGCTGTTGAACAAGGCTGAATAGGCAAACCCGCTCAGTGCCTGGAATGTCGCGAACGACACCGTTGCACGGCTCCAGGCGAGCTGTTGCTGGTGATGGTCGGGCAGCAATTCATGCACCCGCGCCAAGGCCAGCGGCACGATGCCTGGTGGGAACGAGCCAAGGATCACCGCCAGCAGCGCCAGGGCGGTGAACGAGCCGGCGAAGGGCAATAGCCCGACGGCCAGCGCCTGCACCACCAGGACCAGGCGAATGCTGGCGCGGGCCCCGAGTTTGTCAGCCAGGTACCCATAGGTGACCGGCCCGATAATCGAGCCCAGCCCGTACATCACCCAGATCATCGCGCCGACCTGCGGGCCATCCCCCAGGCCACGGGCCACGTAGTCCACCAGGAACACCATGGCTGGCACCAGGCCCGCCGCCATAAAGGCGTATTGGGCAAACAACAGGTACACACCGGCGGGGGTGGGCAGCGGCGCGTGTGCCGGTGGTGCGGGTTCCTGCTGCGTGCCGTGGGGCCATGCCAACCAGCTTGCGGCGGTCAGCACCAATGCCAACAGGCCGAGGCCGAACCAGGTCTGCTGCAGGCCCAGGCGCAACAGCGGCGGCACGAGGGTGCCTGAACCGGCAATCCCCAGGCCGATCCCGAGGAAGATCGCACCGCTTGCCAAGCCCCGCCGCGCTGCCGGGACATGGGGCAGCACCGTCGCCGCCACCAGCACCATGATTGCGCCACCGGCCACCCCCGACAGCAGGCGCCAGCCGAAGAACCAGGCCACCGACAACGGAAAGCCGCAGGCAAAGAACGCCAGGGTCACCGCGACCATCATCAGGCGCAACGCGGTGGTGTTGGAGGTCCGTTGGGCGAGGGGCCGACCGATCAGCGCACCGATCAAATAGCCCACCAGGTTGGCGGCGCCGAGGTACACCACATCGCTGGCGCTGAACCAGTGGGCCTGGATCAGGCTTGGGATCAGTGGCGTGTAGGCGAAACGTGCCAGGCCAATACTGACCAGGCTGGCACACAGGCCGGCGAAGATCGGCAGCCAGATCGAGCGACGAGCACAAGCGTGGAGGTCATGCATGGGGGCGGTCCTGGGTATTTTTCTCTGGCGCCCAGCATAGCCAGGATTATCGATGCAATAATGCTGCGATTAAGCTTCATACTGATGCATATATGCAGCACTGGAGAAACGCATGAATTGGGACGATGCACGGGTATTCCTCGCGGTTTGCCGCGAATCCACGCTGCGCGGGGCGGCACGGGTGCTGGGGGTGGACCAGGCGACCGTTGGCCGGCGCGTCAATGCCCTGGAAAAATCCCTGGGCGCGACGCTGTTTCTGCGCACCTCCGAGGGCTACGCACTGACCGCCGTTGGCGAGGCGGCCTTGCTCTCGGTGGAAAAAATGGAACGCTCGGCCCTTGATCTGCAACGCCAGATCCAGGGCCTGGATGAACGCCTGACCGGCACTGTGCGGGTCAGCACCACCGACTCCCTGGCCATCGACTTCCTGATCCCGGCCATCGCCTGTTTGCACGACAAACACCCCGACGTACGCGTGCAATTGGACGCGTCCACCCAGATCCTCAGCCTGGCCAAGCGGGAAGCCGACATCGCGGTGCGCAACACGCGCCCGGACAACCCCGACCTGATCGCCCGGCGCATCGCCCGTTGGCCGGTGGGCTTGTTTGCCTCCCAAGGCTACGTCGAGCGTCACGGTGTGCCCGAGCCCGGCAGCCTGTTCGACGGCCACGATCTGGTGGTCTATCAACCCTATCTGCAACACCAGAAGGACCTGACGCTGGTGTCCGAGCCGCTGGGCCGTGGGCGCATTGTCGCCGCCTTGAGTTCCAGCCTGCTGGTGCGCCGGTCGATTGCCGCCGGCATCGGCATCGGTGAAATCCCGGTGGCCAGCGGTGAGCGCGACGGCCTGGTGCGCCTGTGGCCGCAGCGCACGCGACCGACGCCCTACGACGTATGGCTGGTGACCCACGCCGACCTGCGCCACACCGCACGGGTGCGGGTGGTGATCGATGAAATCGTCGCGGCGTTTGCCGGCACGGGGGAGTGAGGTCAGCACAGGCTTGCAAGCGTGCGCGTGCGCCTGTCGACAGAATCGACCGCGACAGAAGGTCAACTCACACCGGAGCGCATATGCACGAATCAAAGTATCAGGATCTGGGGCTGTTGTTCCTGCGGGCCAGCGGGGCGTTGTTTTTGCTGTGGGTGCATGGCCTGCCCAAGTTGCTCAACTACAGCGAGCAGTTGAAGCTGATCGAAGACCCGTTCCACCTCGGTGCGCCTATCACCCTGGCCTTGGCGATTTTCGCCGAGGTGCTGTGCCCGTTGCTGATCATTGCCGGGGTGCTGGTGCGGCTGGCGTGCCTGCCGATTCTTGCGGTGCTGTTGATCGCGTTGCTGGTGGTGCATCCCGAGTGGACGCTGTTCGAGGCGCAGTTTGGCTGGTTGTTGCTGATCATCTTCACCACGTTGCTGATCAGCGGGCCGGGGCGCCTGGCGTTGGGCCAACGCCAGGCAGTCAACACGTAGCGCATTGCCTGTGGCGAGGGCGCAAGCTTCCTCGCCACAGGTAGGCTGTTGATCCTGGTTCAGCGCTGGAGGAAGGCCAGCAGGTCTTCGTTCAACTGCTGGGCGTGGGTCGCGGCAAAGCCGTGGGGCGCGTCTTTGTAGACTTTCAGCTCGGCACCCTTGATCAGTTCGGCGGCCACTTTGCCGGTGGTTTCGAACGGCACGATCTGGTCGCCGTCACCGTGGATCACCAGGGTCGGTACGTCGATCTTGGCCATGTCCGGGCGGAAGTCGGTCTCGGAGAAGGCGGTGACGCAATCCACGGTCGACTTGAGCGACGCCATCAGCGCGATCTGCAAGGTCTGGGTCAGCACGCCGTTGGAGACCACCTGGCCCTTGTTGAGGCCATAGAACGGCGTGTTGAAATCACTGATGAATTGCGCGCGGTCCTTGAGCAGCTCGGCCTTGAACCCGGCAAATACATCAAGCGGCACGCCTTGGGGGTAATCCGCTTGCTGGCCGAAGATCGGCGTCACCGCGCCCAGCAGCACCAGGCCGGCCACACGGGCGCTGCCATGGCGGGCGATGTAGCGCGACACGTCGCCGCCGCCCATGGAGAAGCCGACCAGGGTCACGTCTGTGAGGTCCAGGTGTTCGATCAACTGCGCGATGTCGTCGGCAAAGGTGTCGTAGTCATTGCCGGTCCAGGGCTGGTCCGAGCGGCCAAAGCCACGGCGGTCGAAGGCGATGGTGCGGTAGCCGCGACTGCTCAGGTACTCCATCTGGTATTCCCACATGTCCGCATCCAGCGGCCAACCGTGGCTGAACAACACGGGCTGGCCGCTGCCCCAATCCTTGAAGTAGATCTGGGTGCCGTCTTTGGCAACGAATGTGCTCATGGAAAACTCCTGGGTGGGTGGGAAGAGAACTGTAGTTCACTATTGCGTGAAACCGGACGAAGGGCTTGTACGGGTGTGCTCGGTTGAACGGTTCAGCGTCTATGCTGGTCCACTGACTTCCACTGTCCGATCACACAGGTGAACGAAATGGCCAAGACTTACAGCTACGCCGCGCAGAACGCCAAGGATGCCCTCAAGCCCTACACCTTCGAACGCCGTGCGCCGGGGGCGGAGGATGTGCAGATCGACATCCTCTATTGCGGCGTCTGCCACTCCGACCTGCACACCGCGCGCAACGAATGGAACAACACCCTGTACCCGTCGGTGCCGGGCCATGAAATCGTCGGCCGCGTCACGGCGGTGGGCGCAGGCGTGAAGCACTTCAAGGTCGGCGACCTCGCCGGTGTCGGTTGCATGGTCGACAGCTGCCAACACTGCGCGTCGTGCGCCGAGGGTGAAGAGCAGTACTGCGAGAACGGCTTCACCGGCACCTACAATGGCCCGGTATTTGGTGGCGAAAACACGTTTGGCGGCTACTCCGACAGCATCGTGGTCAAGGAGAAGTTTGTGCTGCGCATCTCCCACGACGATTCCAACCTGGCGGCCGTGGCGCCGCTGCTGTGCGCCGGCATTACCACCTATTCGCCGCTGCACCACTGGAAGGTCGGCCCCGGCAAGAAGGTCGGCGTGGTCGGCCTCGGCGGCCTGGGCCACATGGCGGTAAAGATCGCCCACGCCATGGGCGCCCACGTGACCTTGTTCACCACCTCGCCAAACAAACGCGAAGACGGCCTGCGCCTGGGCGCCGACCAGGTGGTGGTGTCAAAGAACGCGGACGAGATGGCCAAGGTCGCCAACAGCCTGGACTTCATCCTCAACACCGTCGCCGCGCCCCACGACCTCGATGCCTTCCTCAACCTGCTCAAGCGTGACGGCACCATGACCCTGGTCGGCGCGCCGGACAGCCCGCACCCGTCGCCGTCGGTGTTCAACCTGATCTTCAAGCGCCGCAGCCTGGCGGGCTCGTTGATCGGCGGGATCCAAGAGACCCAGGACATGCTGGATTTCTGTGCCAGGCATGGGATTGTCTCGGATGTGGAGATGATCGACATCCAGGGCATCAATGAGGCGTATGAACGGATGCTCAAGGGCGATGTGAAATACCGCTTTGTGATCGATATGGACAGCCTGAAAAAAGAGCGCAACGCTGCCTAGTAACACCGTAAGTCCCAGGTGGAAGCGGGCTTAATGTGGGAGCGGGCTTGCTCGCGAAGACGGTGTATCAGACACAGATATGTTGACTGATCCACCGCATTCGCGAGCAAGCCCGCTCCCACACAAGCCCGCTTCCACATGTTTGCTCAGCGCTGTTGCTTAGACCGACAAGTGCTCATACAGAATCGTCGCACCCACCAGCATCAACACCACCCCGCCAACCATCTGCGCACGCTTGCCCACCACGATGCCCAGCTTTCGCCCCAGCGCGTGGCGGCATGGCCGATGGCCCAGCCGATCATCGGTGTGATGGCTTCAATCACGCCAAAGATCAGGCCGGCGCGCAGGGCTTCGGTGAGGCGCGGTTTGTGCAGGCTGGAGCCTTTGCCGATGGCCGCCGCGAAGGCGTCGGTGGACACGGTTACTCCCCAACGAGGGGGGGCGATCATAGGCAGGCAAAGATGAATATTTCGTCAACAGGCTCAAGGCCGTTGCGGCTTGACCGAGTTGCCGAAGGTATTGCCCATGCGCACGCCCGTGGCGGCCGGGGTGGCCAGACCCACCGCGTTCGGCGGGCGTTTTTCGATCGGGATCTGTTGCGCCTCGCGGTTTTTCTTCGCCGCCTTGGTCGCGTCTGTGTCACCGCCCATCTGTTGGCTCAGGCAGCCATAGTCGGGTGCCTTGTAACCATCCACCGACACCTCGGTGCAGGTGCGTGCCGCGTTGTCGGCGTGGGCGAGCAGGGGCAGGGCGGTGCACAGCAGCAGGCTGGCGAGGGTCGGGACTAGCTTCATCGGGGCCTCCTGGCAGGCCCGAGGGGTGGGCCGGTTAGGTTTGAAAGTGTAATGCAGCGGGCTTGTCGTCACCGTGATGTTTTTTTTGCTATCACCGTAACATCAGGTTCATAAACTGGCCTCAGGATGACGGTTTTCGAGGACACGTCGGCCGTGCAGCGATGCAGAGCGGGAGGTGAACAGGGGGGCTGGAGGCGCGCCGTTTGCGCCTGGGTCCTGCTGTTGCTGCTGACGGGGGCGGCGTCCGCACAGGCAGAGCCAGGGTTGCTGCTGGACCTGCCGCCCCAAGACTTGGAACACGCCCTGCAAGCCTACAGCCGCGCTACCGGCATGGCGGTGCTGGTTGATCGCGAACTCACCCGGGGTCGGCGTTCCATCGGCGTGCATGGGCGCTTCACGGCGCAGGAGGCACTGGCGATGTTGCTCACCGGGAGTGGCCTGATGGCGCGTTATGCGCGCAGTGACGCGTTCACCTTGCAGGTGCCCGAGGTCAGTCACACCCCCGAGCGGCGTAACGCAGCGCGGATCAACAACAGTTATGCCACCGCCTTGCAGCAAGCCATCGAGGCCAGCCTGTGCCGTTCGCCGCTGACCCGGCCTGGCAGTTTCCGGGCGTTGGTCCAGGTGTGGGTCAACCCGAACGGGGTGATCCAATACAGCCGGCTGGTCAGCTCCACCGGCGACGCACAACGCGATGAAGCACTGGTGCGCAGCCTGGGTGCGGCGCGGGTCGAACGCCCGGCGCCCAGCTCGCTGCGCCAGCCGGTGACTTTACTTTTGATGCCCGACACAACAGGAACACGCATGGAATGCACAGCAGCGAAGGGAGCCTCGGGCGGATGAAAAATACCGGGCACAGTACGATGGTCAGCTTGTTCCTGGCGTCCTATGAGGACTTCAAGGTGCGTTTGCGCAAGCGCCTGGGTTCGGAGGACCTGGCCAACGACGTGCTGCACGAAACCTACCTGCGGGTCGACCGCATGGACATGCCGCCAAACCTTGCACAACCCAACGCCTACCTGTACCGCATGGCCCTGAACATCGCCGCCGACCGCCGTCAGGCCGACGCCCGGCTGCTCACCGGCAGCGAGGTCGAAGAGTTGCTGCAAACCGCCGACGAAGCCCAGGACCCGTCGCGGGTGGTGGGGGGCCAGCGTGAGATCCAGTCCCTGGTCAAGGCGCTTTACGAACTGCCGGCCCGCCGGCGCAAAATCCTGATCGCCGCCCGCCTGGAAGAAGCGCCGCACCTGGAAATTTCCCAGCGTTTCGGCATCTCCACGCGCATGGTCGAGAAGGAAATCAAGGCCGCCCTTGGCCATTGCGCCAAGCGTCTGGAAAGAAAAGTGATTCAGCGGTTCGGTCCCGGGGCCGGAAAACCGTCTTAGTGTCGAGTCCCTGATAAAACCGTGAGTATGTGCGCGCTTGAACATTTTTAGCCTCTCCACCGCCCGGGAAACATCCGCCAGCCCCCTGCATGACGAAGCCTGCGACTGGCTGCTCCTGCTGACCTCGGGCCGCGCCACCGTGGCCGATGCCAAGGCCTTGCAGGCCTGGCGCGAGCAGAGCCCGGAACATGCCCAGGCGTTCGAGCAGGCCAAAGTGCTGTGGCAGCAACTCGCCCCGGCCCTTGAGCAGGCGACGCAGCCGCGTCGCTTCGGCCGCCGTGCATTCCTCGGTGGCGCGATTGCCGCTTCGGCCGCCGTGGTGATGGTGCGGGTGGGGACGCCGGGCGGCTTTGCCGGGCTCACGGCGGACTATCGCACCGAAGTCGGCGAGCAGCGCCAAGTGCTGTTGAGCGACGGCGTGAGCCTGGAGCTCAACACGCAGACACGCATCAGCCGGATCGGGCCGGGCATTGAATTGCTCGAAGGCGAAGTCGAAGTGGTCGCCCACCTGGCGCAGCCGCTCAAGGTCCAGGCCGGCGCCGGTTGGGTGAGTGCGGCCCAGGCGCGGTTCAATGTGCGCAACACTGACCAGACGGTGTGCGTCACCTGCATCGAAGGCTCGCTGTCGGTGGACGTGGGCGGCAACAGCGTCAGCCTGGGCAGCGGCCGGCAATTGACCTATGGCGCAGGGGGTATCGGTGCTGTGGTGGCGGTGGATACCCAGGCTGTGGTGGCCTGGCGCGAGCAGGTGCTGGTGTTCAACAACGCCACCCTGGCCACGGTGGTGGACGAGATCAACCGCTACCGGCCGGGCATGCTGGTGCTGCTCAACAAGCAGCTGGGCCAGCGTCGCGTGCAGGCCCGCTTCAGCTTGCAGCAACTGGCCGGGGTGGCCTTGTTGATTCGCGATGCGTACGGCGCCAAGTGCACGGAACTGCCGGGTGGCGTGGTGTTGTTGAGCTGAGCCGCCTTACTTCAGCGGCCCCACCACCTGCCGATAGCGCTCAACCCCCTGTGGCGTCTGGCGTACCAGGCTGATCTCCAGCCCCAATGGGTCGTCCCGCCGATTGCCGCTCAACTGCCGCCAGCCCTTGTCCTGCTCCCACACCCGCACCTGCAAGTCACTGACGCCCGCCAGCACCATCACCCCATCCGTTGCCGCCGGCAGCGGGAAGCGATCCCGTGCGGGTGCGGCGGCGCGGTACAGCGCGTCACCCTTGAGCCACCAGCGCACGCGTTGCAGGCCGTCCCCCAGCGCCGGTGCGCTGCGGATCACCTCCAGACGAAAGCCCTTGCTGTCGGAGCTGCGCACAGTCACCGCGGCCAGCCCCTCGGCTTTTGGCGCCTCGAGCGCGGTCAGTTCGACGCTGGCGCGCAGGCTGAGGTCGCGTTGCATCTGGTTCAGCGCCCGTAGCAGCGCCTCGGTCTGTTCAGTGCTGGCCTGCAAGTGCTGGTCGGCACGGGTGACGCTGTCGAGCCCACGCCAGGCGATCACACTGACCAGCGCCATCAGCATGATCGCCACCATCACTTCGATCAGGGTGAAGCCCCGTTGCGCTGCATGAACCGACAAATTGCCTTTGTAGTGAGCGGGCTTGCCCCGCGCTGCGGCGTCTGGGGAATACCGCGGTGCCTGGGTTTGGAGCGGCTTCGCCACCCAGCGCGAGGCAAGCCCGCTCACTACAGGCTTATTCATGGCTGGCTCACCACGCGCAGCAGGCCGGCGGGGTCGCGTTGCAGGCTGAGGCTGTGTTGCCCGTCCGACAGCACTACGCGCAGGGGTGGGTTGATCCATTCGGCGTTGAGTACCAGGGTTTGTCGCGGCTCGATGTTGATCTGCATCGGTGTGCTGTCCCACAGGCGCGGGCGCAATGAGCTGTCGCCCTGGAACGCGTCCACGCCCGCGCCATCATCGCTGCGCCGGTTGAAGCGATAACCCTTCGCATCCGCACGCCAGGTGATCGGCCGCCCGTCGGCGCGGGCTTCGGCCTGGGCGATTTGCAGCAGTTGGCTGAGGCGCTCGGCGTCTTTGCGCAGCCGCTGCAGCGGGTCGGGCTTGATGGTCAGGCTGATGGCGGCGCTGGCGATGCCGATGATCACCAGCACCACCATCAGTTCGATCAGGGTGAAGCCTTGCTGTTTCATCGGTCGGCACCTGGAGAACTGGCGAGGTTGTGAAATAAAAACGTGCGAATTGGCCTGTAGGCTGAGGCCACGGACAAACAGGAGGTCCCCCATGGCATTTACCCTTCGTGTTTCACCCGCCCATGGCGTGCAGGCCCTGGGCGTGTTGGCGGCGTTGGCTGGCGTCGCCATCTGGGCGCCGCTGCTGCTCACATCCGCCGAATCCAGCACGCCACCGGCCACACCCCAGGCGCTGGCCGCACGCAGCGATAATCCGGCGTTGCAGTGGTTTTCCAATGTGGCGACGACGCCCCAGGTCAAAGTCACCGGCGTGCTTGCCGGGGCCCGTGGTGCGGTGGCGATCCTCAGCCTCAACGACGGCCCGCCGCGCAGCTTTTTACTGGGGGAACGCCTCAGCCCCGGCGTGCGGTTGACGGCCATCGAGGGCGATGCCGTGGAGATCGAACGTGCGGGCGAGAAGGTTCGCGTCCACCTCGAAAAGCTGCCGGACGGCCCCGCGTTGCCGCGCCTCACTCGGCCATGACCTGCGTCTGCAACCACGCCAGCGGCGGTGCTTCGCGGCTGGCATCAAGCACTCGTACCGCGACCTGAAACAGTCGGCCATCGGCGTTGATGGTTTGCTCGCAGCGCAGCTTCAGGCGGCCCTGATCGCACTCGAACGTCTTCTTGCCGCTGCGCAGCCCGCCTTCCAGGCGCAGCTCCGCCAGGCGACTCTGCGCCGCCAGCAACGCCATGGACTTATCGCGCAGCAGGCCGTTGCTCTGGGTCATCAAGCCGGCCACGCGCACGGCGGCAGCCATGGCCACGGCAATGATCGCCAGCGCCACCAGCACTTCAATCAGGGTAAAACCGCTCTCGTTGCGACGGCCGTGCATGGCGCTCTCAAACCGGGGAAACAGGCCCGCAGACTAACGCCGCGAGTTGACCGATTGGCGACCGAAACTCCCGAGGATTTTCAATACGACTGACATGTGTTCTTGCAACACTGCGGCCTCGAAATGCACTCAAGCCAAGGAATGTCGAGATGGAAATCGCGCCCCTGAAGTCCCTGATGCAGAGCCGTCGCGGCCAGCGTGGCTTCACGTTGATCGAGATCATGGTGGTGGTGGTCATCCTTGGCATCCTCGCGGCGATGGTGGTGCCCAAGGTGCTCGACCGTCCGGACCAGGCGCGCGCCACAGCCGCCAAGCAGGACATCGGCGGGTTGATGCAGGCGTTGAAACTCTATCGCCTCGACCACGGCACCTACCCGAGCATGAACCAGGGTCTCAACGTGTTGGTGGAGCGCCCGGCCGATGCGAAAAACGGCAGCTGGCGCGCCTACCTCGACCGTTTGCCCAACGACCCCTGGGGCCATCCGTACCACTACCTCAACCCGGGCGCCAACGGCGAGATCGACGTGTTCTCCCTCGGCGCCGATGGCCAACCGGATGGCGACGGCGTGAACGCCGACATCGGCTCCTGGCAGTTGTAAGGCGCGCCATGAAACGGCATTCGCCCACAGCGGCGAAGCAGCGCGGCATGGCGATTATCAGCGCGTTGCTGATCGCGGCGGTGGTGGCGGTGCTGGCCGGCGCCATGCTCACCCGCCAGACCGTGTTCACCCGCAGCCTGGAGGCCGAGCAGTTGCGCCTGCAGGGCACATGGCTGTTGCAGGGCAGCCTGGAGCGCAGCCGGCAGATGCTCTGGGAGGCGCGGCAAAAGGATGTGCTGACCCGTCTCGACCAGCCGTGGGCACGGGTGCAGGGCGGCGTGTTCGAAGGGCGCATCGACGACGAGCAGGGCAAGTTCAACCTGCGCAACCTGGTCAATCGCCAGCAGGTGGATAACGAGCAGTTGCAGGGCTTTGAACGCCTGTGCCGCACGCTGGGCGTCGACCCTGCGGTGAGCCGGCGCATCAGCCAGCGGGTGATCGGCTCGTATGAAGTACCGGCCAAATACCCGATGCTGCGCAGTCTGGATGAGTTGAGCGCAATCGAAGGCCTCGACCCGCAACTGTTGCGCCGCTTGCAGGCGTATATCAGCGTGTTGCCCGGCCAGACCTGGGTCAACGGCAACACCGCCAGCGCCGAAGTGCTCAGTGCTGTGGTGCCGCAACTGAGCCTGGCCCAGGCCCAGGGGCTGGTGGCCGAGCGCGACAGCGGGCGCTGGTTTATCAACCGTGGGGATTTCGTCAACCGCCTGCACTTGCCGCAGGTCGCTGTGGAATCGGTGTTGGTGGGGATTACCAGCGAGTGGTTTCGCGTGCAGGGCCAGGCGCGGCGTGAGCAACGCCGGGTCACGATCGATGCGTTGCTGCACCGCCCCGAAGACCGCCAACCGCAAGTGATCTGGTCGCGGGTGGGCGTATGAAGCGCCTGCGCATTGGCTTGCCGCCACTGGAGCAATTGAGTGCCGACAGCCAGGTCAAATTCGCCTGGCTGGAGCGTGGCGTGGTGATTGATGAGGGCTACGCCAGCCTGGCCGAATTGCGCAATCGTCGACAGGCGCTGGAGTGCTTTCTGCATCCTCGTGACAGCCTGCTCACCCGCCTGGAATTGCCGCCACTGCCCGCGGCGAAAACCGCCGCCGCCGTGGCCTGCGCCGCGCAAGCGTTGATCCTCGGTGCGGTGGAACAGATGCACGTGGCCCACGGCCCGCGTGACAGCGACGGCGGTGTGCAGGTGGCGTGGCTGCCCAAGGCCGGGCTGGAGCGCCTGGCCCAATTGCAACTGAAACTGCGCGGCCTGTACCCGGCGCCCTATGCCTTGCCGGTCGGCACGGCGGCGCTGGACGAAGGCTACCTGCTGACACGTGACAGCCTGCAACAAGGCGCGGTGCACCCGTTGGGCCAGCCACCGTTGGATAGGCCGCTGGTGGACGCCGCGCAACGCTGGAGCGGCGCCGTGCCCGGCTGGGGCTTGCACGCAGGCCTCAGCCATACGCCGAGCGGCGGCTGGGGCAGGGCGCTGGCGTGTGTCGCGCTGGCTGTCGCGATCTGGACCTTGGGCCTCAACCTTTACGCGGCGCGCCAGGTCGACGAAGGCCAGCGGCTCAAGACGTTGATGAGCCAGCAAGTACGCCAGGCGTTTCCCGAGTTGCCGGTGGTGCTCAATCCGTTGCAGCAGGCCCGCCAGCAATTGGCGGCGCGCCAGAGCGGCGCGGGTGCCGATCCTGGCCAGCGCTTTTCCAGCCTGCTGCAACTGGCGGGCAGCAACCTGCCATTTATGGTGGCCAGCGTCGAGCGCCTGACCTTTGAACAGGGCCGCCTGTACCTGCAATTGCTCGCCGACACCCGCAACCCGGTAGCCCAGGCCGAGTGGCAGGCCGCCCTGGCCCAGGCCGGGTTTGCCGCGACTCGCGAAGAACACGGCTGGAGCATCGGCCCGGCCGTAGCGGGAGCCAGCGATGAATAAGTGGAAGGCTCGATGGCGTGTGTTCTGGAGCGGCCTGGCCCTGCGCGAAAAACGCTTGCTGAGTGGCGCCGGGCTGGTGCTGGCGAGCCTGTTGACCTGGCTGGTGCTGGTCCAACCAGCGTTGAAAAAGATCGCTTACTGGCAGGTCGAAACCCCCAAGCTGCGCGCCCAGGCCGAAGCCTTGCAGGTGTTGTTGCAAGGCGTCGCCGCGCCGCGCCAGGCCGATGAAGCGACGCTGCGCCAGGCCCTCGACAGCGCGGGTCTGCAAGGTCACTACCACTTGCAGGCGCAGGCCCCCGGCGGCTGGCAACTGACCTTCGACAACGCCCCGGCCGACGCCGTGGTGGACTGGCTGTTGGGCAGCCCCCGTTCGTTTTCCCTGGAGGTGTCCGCGGCGCGTTTACAGCGTGCCCCGGATGCCCTCGACAACTCGGCCGGCACTGTGTCCGGGACCGTTCGCATGGATCAGGCGCTTGGCGCTAAGGAAGCTTCATGAAGTGGTCAGTCCCCCCTTTCCGTTTGGCCGCGCCGTTGCTGTTGCTGGCCCTGAGTGCATGCAACAGCCCATCGACCAAGCCGTTGCTGGTGGACAGCGAACTCGGCCAGCCCCTTGCCGACACCCGGCGCAGCGGCGGCGACAGCGCGTTGGAGCGCCAGCGCGAGCTGGCGCCCAAGCCCGCCGTGCAACATCCGATCACCAGCAGCGCCCGTGGTCATGCCCCGGCGGTGCTCAAGGCACGCAACCCACTGGGTGACCAGCCGGTGCAGCTCAATTTTGTCGACGCCGACATCCAGGCGGTGGTGCGCGCCTTGTCCCGTGCCACCGGCCAGCAGTTCCTGGTGGACCCCCGGGTAAAGGGCAACCTGACCCTGGTCAGCGAAGGCCAGGTGCCGGCGCACCAGGCCTACGACATGCTGCTGGCGGCGCTGCGCATGCAGGGCTTCAGCGTGGTGGACGTGGGCGGCGTCGCCCAGGTGGTGCCCGAAGCCGATGCCAAATTGCTCGGCGGGCCGATCTACAGCGCCGGCAGCAGCGGCATGCAGACCCGCACCTTCCGCTTGCAGTACGAAAACGCGGTGAACCTGATCCCGGTGCTGCGCCCCATCGTGTCGCCGAACAACCCGATCAACGCCTACCCCGGCAACAACAGCATTGTCATTACCGACTACGCGGAAAACCTCGCGCGCGTGGCGCAGATCATCAACGGCATCGACACCCCCAGCGCCATCGATACCGACGTGGTGAAAGTGCAGAACGGCATCGCCGTGGACATCGCCGCGATGGTCGCCGAACTGCTCGACACCCAAGGCGCCGACCAGACCCAGAAGATCAACGTGGTCGGCGACCCGCGCTCCAACTCGATCATCATCCGTTCCGGTAGCCCCGAGCGCACCGAGCTGGCGCGCAACCTGATCTACAAGCTCGACAATGCCCAGAGCAACCCGAGCAATATGCACGTGGTGTACCTGCGCAATGCCCAGGCGGGCAAGCTGGCCCAGTCGCTGCGTGGGTTGTTGACCGGCGAGAGCGAGTCCGGCGTCAGCGATGAAGCGCGGGGCAAGCTCAGTGCCATGGGTGGCAATGGCCAGAACACCCAGGGCGGCGCCGCGCAAAACGGCAGCGGCACGCCCACCGGCAGTGGCGTGCAGTCCAGCTATGCCCAGGACAAACAAACCAGCGGCACCGGCACTACCAAGGATCAAGACACCGCCTTCAGTGCCGGCGGTGTGACCATCCAGGCCGACGCCACCACCAACACCTTGCTGATTTCCGCCCCGGACCCGCTGTACCGCAACCTGCGCGAAGTCATCGACATGCTCGACCAGCGTCGCGCCCAGGTGGTGATCGAAAGCCTGATCGTTGAGGTCGGCGAGGACGATGCCAGCGAGTTCGGGGTGCAGTGGCAGGCCGGCAACCTGGGGGGCAAGGGCGGTTTTGGCGGGGTCAACCTGGGCGGCAGCGGCGTGAACGCCACGGCCACCAGCAAGACCAGCATCGACGTGTTGCCCAAGGGCCTGAACATCGGCCTGGTCAACGGCAGCGTGGACATCCCCGGCATCGGCAAGGTGCTCGACCTCAAGGTCCTGGCCCGCGCCTTGAAGAGCAAGGGCGGCACCAACGTGCTGTCGACGCCGAACCTGCTGACCCTGGACAACGAAGCGGCAAGCATTTTTGTCGGCCAGACCATCCCGTTTGTCACCGGCAGCTATGTGACCGGCGGTGGCGGCACCAGCAACAACCCGTTCCAGACCGTGCAGCGTGAAGAAGTCGGGCTCAAGCTGAATGTGCGGCCGCAGATCTCCGAAGGCGGCACGGTCAAGCTGGACATCTACCAGGAAGTCAGCAGCGTCGACTCGCGGGCCTCGGTGGAGGCGGGCACCGTGACCAACAAGCGGGCGATCGATACCAGCATCCTGTTGGATGACGGGCAGATCATGGTGCTTGGCGGGTTGCTGCAGGATGGCTACAGCCAGAGCAATGATGCGGTGCCGTGGTTGTCGGATATTCCCGGGTTGGGTGCGCTGTTTCGCAATGAAAAGCGCAGTGTGAACAAGACCAACCTGATGGTGTTTTTGCGGCCTTACATCGTTCGTGACAGTGGCGCGGGGCGCAGTATCACGCTGAACCGCTATGAATTCATGCGTCGGGCACAGGGCGGGTTGCAACCGGAGCATAGTTGGGCGATGCCGGATGTGCAGGCGCCGCAGTTGCCTTCGGTGGAGAAGGCGATCCCGGGCGGGCAGCAGGGGCCGCGGGCGGTGATTCGGGCGGTGCCGCAGTGATCTTCGGCCAGCGTGGTTTTACGGGGCGATCCCAGATCAAAAGCCAGAGCGCGGCGGCCTTAGAGCCGACCGAAATGGGCGGGATGAACTGGGTCAAAACTGTGGGAGCGGGCTTGCTCGCGAATGCGGTGGATCAGCCAATGAATGAGTTGACTGATCCACCGCATTCGCGAGCAAGCCCGCTCCCACATTTGGATCTCCATGTATTCAGATGGAACTGTGCTCTGGCTCTTGATTTTGATCTTAGGCGCCCCGTTAAACACGCTGGCCGGAATTCGACATGGATTACGGGCACACCGAGCCTAGGCGAGGTGCCGAGTGTTGGGGCAAGAGCGTTTTGCTTACTTTTGCGCTTTTCAAAAGTGAGCCGCTGTAAGAGCGGAACCATAAGCCGCCGTTGCCCAAAAAACGGATATGTACACCGACAAACAGGGCCAACAACATGAGCCTACTCCCCTACGCCTGGGCCAAGTCCCAACGCATCCTCCTGCGCACTAACGCCGAAGGCCTGCTCCTGACGGTATGCCCCTCAACCCCCGGCTGGTCCATCAGCGAAGTCCACCGCCAATTCGGCCAATCCCCCATCGAACAAGTGCGCGACGACGAACTCGACGGCCTGCTCACCAGCGCCTACGCCGACACCGGCAGCGCCGCCGCCGTGGTCGGCGCGGCAGAAAACGAGGTGGATCTGGACCGCCTGATGCAAGACATGCCCGAAGTCACCGACCTGCTCGACACCCAGGACGGCGCGCCGGTGATCCGCATGATCAACGCCTTGCTGACCCAGGCCGCCCGCGACGAGGCCAGCGATATTCATATCGAGCCCTATGAAACCCACTCGGTGGTGCGCTACCGCGTCGATGGCACCCTGCGTGATGTGGTGTCACCGCGCAAGGCGTTGCACGGCGCGCTGGTGTCGCGGATCAAGATCATGGCCCAGCTCGACATCGCCGAAAAACGCCTGCCCCAGGACGGCCGCATCGCTCTGCGGGTGGCCGGGCGGCCGATTGATATTCGCGTGTCGACGGTGCCCACCGGGCATGGCGAGCGGGTGGTGATGCGGCTCCTGGACAAGCAGGCCGGGCGCCTGCAATTGGAGACCCTGGGCATGGAACCGCAGCTGTTGGCGCGCCTCGACACGCTGATCCGCCAGCCCCACGGCATCGTGCTGGTCACCGGGCCCACCGGCAGCGGCAAGACCACCAGCCTGTATGCGGCGCTGGCGCGACTGGATGCGAGCACCAGCAATATCCTCACCGTGGAAGACCCGGTGGAATACGACCTGCCGGGCATCAGCCAGATCCAGGTCAACGCCAAGATCGACATGACCTTTGGCCTCGCCCTGCGCGCAATCCTGCGCCAGGACCCGGACATCATCATGATTGGCGAGATCCGCGACCTGGAGACCGCGCAAATTGCCGTGCAGGCCTCGCTGACCGGTCACCTGGTGCTGGCGACCCTGCACACCAACGATGCGGTGTCGGCGGTCAACCGGCTGATCGACATGGGCGTCGAGCCGTTTCTGTTGGCTTCCTCGTTGTTGGGCGTGTTGGCCCAGCGCCTGGTGCGTCGCCTGTGCCCGCACTGCAAGCAGGAAGATCCGGCCGCGCCCGGTACCTGGCGCCCGGTGGGCTGTGCGCAGTGCAATCAGGTCGGCTACAGCGGCCGCACCGGCATCCACGAGTTGTTCTGCGTCGATGACGACGTGCGCAGCCTGATCCACCAGGGCGCCGGCGAGCAGGACCTGCGCCTGGCCGCCCGCCGCGCCGGCATGTTCAGCATGCGTGAAGACGGCGAGCGCTGGGTGCGCAGCGGCGCCACCGCGCCTGAAGAAATCCTGCGCGTGACACGGGACGCCTGATGAATCGCTATCGCTTCGAGGCCGCCGATGCCAGCGGCAACGTCGAGACCGGGCATGTGGAGGCCGACAGCCAGAGCGCGGCATTTGCCAACTTGCGCGGGCGCGGTTTGACCGCGTTGCTGGTGCAGCTGGAGAGCAACCAGCAGGTCGCCGGCAGCAGCCTGTTCACCCCCAAGCTCTCGGACAACGACCTGGCCTGGGCCACGCGCCAACTGGCAAGCCTGCTGGGCGCCAGCCTGCCGTTGGAAGCGGCGTTGAGCGCAACGGTGGAGCAGGCCGAGAAAAAACACATCGCCCAGACCCTCAGCGCAGTGCGTGCCGATGTGCGTGGCGGCATGCGTCTGGCGGATGCCTTGGCTGCGCGGCCACGGGACTTCCCCTCGATCTACCGTGCATTGATCGCGGCGGGGGAGGAGTCCGGCGACCTGGCCCAGGTGATGGAGCGCCTCGCCGACTACATCGAGGAGCGCAACAACCTGCGCGGCAAGATCCTTACGGCGTTTATCTACCCTGGCGTGGTGGGGCTGGTGTCCATCGGTATCGTGATTTTTTTGCTCAGCTACGTGGTGCCCCAGGTGGTCAGCGCATTTTCCCAGGCGCGCCAGGATTTGCCGGGGCTGACCTTGGCGATGCTCAACGCCAGCGACTTTATCCGCGCCTGGGGCTGGCTGTGTTTTGCCGGGATCGTCGCTGGTTTCTGGAGTTGGCGCCTGTATTTGCGCAATCCCGTGGCGCGCCTGAATTGGCACAGCCGGGTGCTGCGCTTGCCGCTGATCGGGCGGTTTGTGCTGGGCCTCAACACCGCGCGCTTCGCTTCGACCCTGGCGATCCTCGGCGGTGCCGGCGTGCCGTTGCTGCGCGCCCTGGAAGCGGCGCGCCAGACCCTGTCCAACGACCGCCTCGACCGGTGCGTCTGCGAGGCCACCGCCAAAGTGCGCGAAGGCGTCAACCTGGCCCCGGCGCTGGCGGTGGAGAAGGTGTTTCCGCCGGTGCTGATCCACCTGATCGCCAGCGGCGAAAAGACCGGCTCGCTGCCGCCGATGCTGGAGCGTGCGGCGCAGACGCTGTCGCGGGATATTGAACGGCGGGCGATGGGCATGACTGCGTTGCTGGAGCCGCTGATGATTGTGGTGATGGGCGCCGTCGTACTCGTCATTGTCATGGCGGTGTTGCTGCCGATCATCGAGATCAACCAACTCGTCACCTGACCTACTGGCCAAACCCAATCCACATGGGTTATGTGTGTTCAGCACATTTTTCGTGCTCCCGTTCTACCTCGGGTTCCTCATTCCGTCACATCCCAAGGTCTACACGGCCTCCAGCCCCACCCGCTGAAACCTCGCTGTCACCTGCGCCCAAACCGCTCAAAATCATGACCAAAACACCCGAGAATCTTTTTAAAAATCAAGGCGTTCCTCCCGAGGTTTTTTCCTACAACCGTCATCGGAAACTGCGAATTTCTCTCCCATGGTTTTCACCCCTGGCCACCCCCGCACGACGGCTTGGGACCGAAGCCATAGCGTCATGCAAGAGCCATCTACCCCAAACGTACAAACACGACGAAAGGAGCTTCTTCATGTTTAAGCGCAACGTTCTCGCGGTATCCATGACCCTCGCTGCACTGTGCTCGGCACAAGCTGCATTCGCAGACGTAAACGGCGGCGGCGCCACTCTGCCTCAGCCGCTGTACCAGACTGCTGGCGTACTCACCACCGGCTTTGCCCCTTACATCGGCGTTGGCAGCGGCAAAGGCAAAGCGGCGTTCCTCAACAACGACTACAGCCAATTCGGCACCGGCACCAAGAACGTGCACTGGGCTGGCAGCGACTCCAAGCTGACGGCCGGTGAACTGCTGAATTACAAGAACGGTCATGAAGCCGCGTGGGGCAAGCTGATCCAGGTGCCTTCGGTGGCGACTTCGGTGGCCATTCCGTTCAACAAGGCAGGGACTGCTGCCGTTGACCTGAGCGTCAACCAACTGTGTGGTGTGTTCTCCGGCCGTCTGACCGACTGGAGCCAGATCGCGGGTTCGGGCCGTACCGGCACGATCAAGGTTGTTTACCGCAGCGAAGCGAGCGGCACCACCGAACTGTTCACGCGCTTCCTCAACGCCAAGTGCGCCGAGACCGAGGCATTCGCTGTGACCACTAACTTTGCCCAGAGCTACGGCAACGTGACCAAGAAGGTTCCAGCCGGTTCCGTTTCTGCCTCGGGCAGCCAAGCGGTAATGACCCTGTTGAACTCCACCGACGGTGCCATCACCTACATGAGCCCGGACTACGCGGCCACCACGCTGGCCGGTCTGGATGACGCGACCAAGGTTGCCAAGGTAGGCGGTGTGTCCCCAGCACCGGATAACGTCTCGGCAGCCATTGCCGTGGTACCAGTTCCTACCAACGTCAACGACCAGAACGCCTGGGTACCTACCTTCGCCGCCACAGCCAGCACTACCGATCCAAGCGTCGTCGCCTACCCAACCAGCGGCTATCCGATCCTGGGCTTCACCAACCTGATCTTCAGCCAGTGCTATGCCGACGCCACCCAAACCTCGCAAGTGCGTGCGTTCTTCACTCGTCACTACGGCTCCAGCTCCCTGAACACCAACGACAACGCGATCAAGTCCAACCGTTTTGTACCGTTGCCAGCCGCTTGGAAAACCGCCATTACCAACAACTTCGTGACTGCCACCAGCAACCTGAGCATCGGCAAGTCTGACGTCTGCAACCAAATCGGTCGTCCGCTGTAACCCCGCTTCAACGACCCGCAACACCGATCAGCAACGGCCTGTGCCGTTGCTGATTTTTTTTGCGTTAGCAGCCCTTTATGAACTTTGCATGACAGAAGTTCAGTCGTGCCCCTCGCCAACCGCCTAACCCTCATACGTGAGCGTGTCTTGCCCCTGGGCAACTACAAAGAAGGAAGATCCAGATGGTCCGCTGCAAACCAACGGTTCACCGCAAAGCCCAGCCTGTGTTGTTGCTCAAGCCCCTGGCCCAGGCCATTGCCTTGTTGATGGTGGCGGGCAACGCCCAGGCGGCGTCGGCGTTCAGTTCCGGCTGGTTTGCCGACAAGGGCGCGTCCCAGGCGGCCACGGCGGCGCGTACCAGTGGGCAGGTGTCGGGCATTCCGACCTTGAACCAGCAGGCGCGGGCCAATCAGCAGTTGGCGCGTTCGATCAGCACGCTGAACACCAGCGTCGCGGCGATTGCCGCGCAGCAGGCGGCGCAAGCGGCCGGGCGGCAGGCGGCATTGGGGCAGGTGTCGACGATTCCCGATGGCTTGGGCAAGGGCGGCTTGCAGGTCGACAACAGCCTGACCCAGGGCTGGACGAACGCCAAGGGCCCGACCCAGACCCAGGCCGGCGGCAAGACCACGGTGAACATCGAGCAGACCGCCGACAAGGCGATCCTCAACTGGGAGACGTTCAACGTCGGGCGCAACACCACGGTGGACTTCCAGCAGCAGTCCAACTGGGCGCTGCTCAACCGCGTCAACGATCCGAATGCGCGCCCGAGTGAAATCCAGGGCCAGATCAACGGCGCCGGCACGGTCATGATCATGAACCGCAACGGCGTGGTGTTCAGTGGCACCAGCCAGGTCAACGTGCGCAATCTGGTGGCGGCGGCGGCGAACATCACCGATGAACAGTTCACCCAGCGCGGCATTTACGTCGATACCAACGGCACCCAGCCGACGTTTACCGATGCGGCCGGCAAGGTTGAAGTCCAGCGCGGCGCAGTGATCCAGACCCACAACGCCGCCACGTCCACCGATGCCGGCGGCTATGCCTTGCTGCTTGGTTCCGAGGTGGACAACGCCGGTACGATCATCACCGCCAAGGGCCAGACCACCCTGGCGGCGGGTGACAGCTTTTACATCCGCAAAGGTGTCGGCACCGCCGGCAACGAGCGTTCCACCACCCGTGGCAACGAAGTGGCGGCTGGCCTCAACGCTGGCAGCACGGCGGGCAAGGTCGGCAACAGCGGCCTGATCATGGCCTCCACCGGCGACATCACCCTGACCGGCCACCAGGTCGCGCAGAACGGCGTGGCCCTGGCCAGTACCTCGGTGGATACGCGTGGGACCATCCACTTGCTCAACTCGGCCACTGACACCACTGGCAGTGTCACCCTGGGCGAAGGCAGCACTACCGCGATCCTGCTGGATGCCAGCGCCAGCACCGCGCTCAACAGCCAGCAGGCCAACGGCCTGAGCAAGTTCGATGGTCTGGCCGCCAATCTGATCAACGGGCAGTTCAATCACCTCAGCGCCGTGGCCGACCGCAGCGACCAATCACGGGTCGAGATCGTCAGCGGCGGCACGGTGGACTTCCAGAACGGCTCGATCACCCTCGCCACCGGCGGCCAGGTCGCCGTCAGTGCCGGGCAACGCAGCCTGGTGCGCGACGGCGCGAAGATCGATGTGTCGGGCGCGGTCGGCGTCAAGGTGGCGATGGAAGCCAACAACATCAAGATCAACGTGCAGGGCAACGAGCAGCGCGATGCGGTGGTCAACCGCGATGGCGGGCAACTGATCAACAACGACGTGTGGGTCGACCTGCGTGAGCTGGTGTTTGTCCCGGCCGGCACCAACGGCTATACGACGGATCGCTGGTACACCGCGGGCGGCTTGCTCGAAGTCGGTGGCTACCTCGGCACCCAGGGCCACTCGGTGGGCGAGTGGATGGCCCAGGGCGGCACCGTGACGTTTACCGGCAAGGACGTGGTGACCCAGCAGGGCGCGCAGATCAACTTGTCGGGCGGCACCGTGGATGTGCAGGCCGGCAAGATCCGCCTGACCTGGCTCAAGGGGCCGGACGGGCGTTTGTACGAACTGTCGAAGGCACCGGGCGACATTCTCTACTCCGGCGTCTACAAGGGTTTTGAAGACACCAGTGCGCGCTGGGGCCAGACCGATTACTACTACAACCCCCTGATCGCCCAGCAAAGCCGCCAGGAGTCCGGTTACACCGTGGGCCGCGATGCCGGCAAGCTGGTGGTCGGCACCTCAGGCGCGGTGTTGGAAGGCCAGATTCTCAGCGACGTGTTCCAGGGTGATCGCCAGACCCGGGCACCGGCGCTCAACCTCGACGGTTATCAGCAATCCCAGAAAGCGCTGGCCCAGCGGGCGCAGTTGATCATCGGGCAATACACGCCGATCTATGACAAGACCACCGGCACCCTGCGTTATGGGCTGACGCCGATGGCGGAGCAGGTGCTGATCGAGCAGTCCGCGCAAAAGATCGCCGCCGGTATGGACTTGAGCACGGCATTGCCCGCCGAGCGTCAAGGCGCGGTGGTGCTGGACGCCGATCAACTCAATGGCTTCCAGCTGGGCGCGATCAAGCTCGGTGCCAAGCAGGGCATCGCCGTCAATGGCGCACTCAATGTCGCCGATGGCGGCGACATCACCCTCTACGCACCGCGTGTCGAGGTGAACGCAAACCTGACTGCCCACGGCGGCAGCCTGAATCTGGGCAACGTGCTCAACCAGGTCAATCTCAACGGCAACAACGCGGTGGCCGACGTGATCCTGGCGGGCAGCGGGCAGATCGACGTGGCCGAGGGTGTCAAGCTGGACGCCTCGGGGCGCTGGAACAATCTGCTGCTGGACCCTGCCGGTGGCGGCAACGGTGTGGCGTACGTGAACGGCGGCAAGGTCTCGCTGCGCAGCAGCGGCGATGTGAGCCTTGGCGCGGGCAGCCTGGTGGAGGTGTCCTCCGGGGCCACGTTTGGCGTCGATCGCAGTGTCAACGGTGGCAAAGGCGGCAGCGCCACCCTGAGCGCCCTGGGCGCGTTGAGCCTCCAGGGCGAGGTGCGCGGTTACGGTGTGAGTGGCGGCGGCACCCTGGCCTTGCAGAGCCAGAAGGTGTTGATTGGCGAAAGTGCCGATCCCCTCGCCACCGGCACGTTGCAATTGGCCGGGGACTTTTTCAACAAGGGCTTTTCGGCCTACGACATCACTGGCAATGAAGGGCTGCTCGTCGCCGACGGCACCCAGGTCGACGTGACCGTGCCGGTCTTGCACCTGGGTGACCAGGCGAGTACCACGCCCAGTGGCAGTGACCCCGCCAGCGCCCTGGCGCTCTGGCTGCCCGAGTTGTATCAGCCGGACGCCGTCAAAGGCGTGTTGACCCCCCGGCGCGGCGCCAGCTTGAACCTGACCGCCGGCAACCCGTACATCACGGCTGACAAACTGGCGACCACGGCCCTGACCGTCGGCCAGGGTGCGGTGATCAACGTCGACCCGCGCCAGGCCATCAACCTGCGCAGCGTTGGCCAGTTGACCCTAAACGGCACACTCAACGCCTGGGGCGGCAACGTCAGCCTGGGCGGCCTGGCGGTGACCCCGCAGGTGCTGTTGCAGGCGAATGCCGAAGGGCATGGCCGCTCGATCTGGCTGGGTGAACACGCCGTGGTCGATGTGTCGGCCCGCGCCGTCAGCGCCGTGGACAACCAAGGGCGCCGCTACGGCGTGGTGGACGCCGGTGGCAAGATCCGCATCGGTGGCGATCTTGATCTGACCACCGGCGTCGCCAGCGCCAGCGACCTGTTTGTGGTGGTGCGTGACGGGGCGCGCCTGGAAGCGTCCGGCACCCAGGCCACACTGAATGTAGCGGGGCAGGGCACGGTGCAGGTCGCCAGCAACGGCGGCACCATCAGCCTGGCCTCCAACAACGGCCTGTACCTGGATGGCAGTTTTGTCGCCCGCGCCGGTGGCGTGGGGGCGGCGGGTGGTAGCCTGGTCGTCGCGTTGGAGAGCCCGAACTACCTCAAGCAGTACGCCAGTAACCGGGTACTCAACGGCCGCGAGTTGATCATCAGCCAGACCCACCAGCCTCTGAGTCTGGCGGACACCGCCGAGGCCGCCGCCGACAGCCTGGTCTATGGGCATGCGCGGCTCGGGGTGGACCAAATCAGCGCGGGTGGTTTTGACAACCTGGCGCTGATGAGCAATGGCCTGATGAGCTTCGATGGCGACGTGAACATCGCCATGGGTCAGAGCCTGCGCCTGTTCAGCGCCGCGTATAACCTCAGTGAAGGAGCCGCCGCTGGTTCACGCATCAACCTATCGGCGCCGTATCTGTTGCTGGCCGGTCTGACGTCGCAGACCCTGGACCCGAACGTGCGCCCGACCATCAACCTGGGCAAGCCGTCCCAGCTCGCCACGACGGCGCAGTTCAATGCTGGCGGTGCTCTGATTGATGTGCGCGACAACGTGACATTTGGCATGAAGGGTAGCCTGCGCCAGGCCGACGCCAGCTTGCTCACCGTCGAGCGGCGTGGTTTTGATCAGGTGAACCTCACCAGTCAGGGCGACTTGCGCTTCCTGGCGGGTAGCGTCGAAAACGCTATCGTCGCCGGTATCAACACGCAGTTGCTGACCCAAGGCGACATGACTCTGCGCGCTGCGCAACTCTACCCGGCCACCGAAGTCGGTGCGCGTATCGTCGCCGGCTATTTGGGCGATTCATCCACCGCTGCCCTTGGCCTGGATTTTGACCCCTTGCGCACGTTGACCATCGGCCGTGTCGGCAGCACCGATGCACCGCTGCCTTATTCGGTGTTCGGCCACCTGCAACTGGGTGCCGCAAACATTATCCAGGGGGGCGTGGTACGCGCTCCGCTGGGGCTGATCGATATTGGCAGCACGGGCAGCGAGCGCGTGCAGTTGCTGCCGGGCAGCCTCACGTCGGCGAGTGGCAAGGGCCTGGTGATGCCGTTTGGCGGCACGGTGGACGGCCAGGTCTACCGCTATAACGGCAAGCAAGTGGTGTTTGTCGGGCAAGGCGGGCTCAGTGCCAGCGGTCAGGATCTGGGGATTGGCGTGATCCTGGGCGGCAAGAACGTCGCCGTGCTGCCCGATGCCACCGTGGACCTGTCCGGCGGTGGCGAATTGCTGGGTGCCGGGTTTGTGTCCGGGCGCGGCGGCTCCACCGATGCGCGCTACAACCCGCTGGTGCAAGTGGGCGCCAACGGTGGGTTCAGCCTGCCGGGCCTGTCCACCAACCCGATCTACGCGATTGTGCCGGGGGGGCAGCCCGTTGCCGCGCCTGTGGCGGGGGAGGCCGGGGCGGTCACACCGTTGGTTGGCCAGCAAGTCACGATCGGCGCCGGTATACCGGGGCTGCCCGCCGGAACTTACACGCTGATGCCATCGACCTACGCGTTACTGCCCGGGGCCTATCGCGTTGAAATCAACGGTTTGGCTGGCTTGGGCGGCGATGGCGCGGCCCAATTGATGCGCAACGGTTCGTGGAGCACGGCCGGGCGCTTGTCGATTGCCAATACCGGAATCAGCGACAACGTTGCCAGTCAATTGATCCTGACGTCGGCCGATACACTGCGCCGCTATTCCCAGTACAACGAAACCAGCTATGCGCAGTTCGCCAGGGCGGACGCGGCAAAAATCGGCGTGCCACGCCCCATGCTTGAGGTGGATGCCAAGACCTTGAAACTGGCCTTGCGCACCGGTGGTGGTGCGGATGCATTTTCATTCCAGGGTATTGGCCGCTTCGGTGCAGCGCAGGGGGGTTATGGCGGTACGGTAACGGTAGTCGATACGACCCGTGGTGGCATTGAAGTAGTGGGCGCAGATCGGGCGGCGACCCAGGGTTTTGCAGGGATCACCTTGCGGGCTGACAGCCTCAATGCACTGGGGGCATCGCGCCTGGTCGTCGGGGGCATGACCAGCGTCACGTATGGCCAGTCTGGCAACTTCATCACGTTGGTGGATGGGGTGAACGGCGCCCGCAGCAACATTGTGCTGCGTGAAGGCGCGACGTTGGCTGCGCCTGAAGTGTTCCTGGTCAGTCAAACCGGCTCGATCGTCGTTGAGCAGGGCGCTTCGATCAACACTATCGGCCGAGGCAACGCGGGCTACGACGCCCGTGACGGTTTTATCTACAAGGTCACCAACATGCTGGCGGTGTCCAACGGCCTGCTCAATGTGATCGCGGCGCCGGGCGTTGGTGGCGAGGTCAGTGGGGGCATCAGCATCGGCACCTGTAGCACCAGCCCTTGCAGTGGGCAGACCGGGCTGTATTCCGAAGGCAGTATCGTCGCTTTGACCGACGCCTCGTTTGCACTGGGCGATCAAGTGCGCTACGGCACGCGTCACCTCAACCTGGGGGTCAGTGCGATCAACCTTGGCAGCGCCGCTGCGCTCGCCGCCGCAGAAGCCGCGAATCAACGGCCGGCAGGCCTCACGTTGTCCCAGGCACTGCTCGACCGTCTGCTGCAGGGCGATACCCAGTTCGGTGCGCCGGCCCTGGAGACCCTGCAACTCTCGGCCCGTGACAGCTTCAATTTCTACGGCAGCACCTCGCTGGATACTTATGACCCCCTGACCGGCAAATCGCGGTTGAGCAACCTGATGATCTCCACGCCGGCGATCTATGGCGCCGGCGGTGCCAACGATGTGGCCAGCATCCACACCGCCAACCTGATCTGGCAGGGCGCGACCAACCCCGCGGGTGCCGTGGTCAGCGGCGGCGCGGGCACCGGCAGCGGGCGCCTGGACATCAACGCCGACCGCATCGAATTCGGTTACGGCAGCTTTGCCCAGCCGAGCACGACCCTGAACTTCGACCGCCTGGCGCTGGGCTTTGCCAACGTCAATCTGAACGCCAGCGAACGCATCACCGCCAATCACAAGGGCAGCCTGTCGGTCTATCAACAGCAGGGTGCCTATGACGCGGTGAAGGGCTTCACCTACACAGGCGGTAACCTGAATATCCTCACGCCGCTGATGACCGGTGCCGCTGGCTCAGTCAACCGCATCACTGCCGGTGGCGCGATTGATGTGGCGGCGTCTGCCGGGGCACGCGGCAAGGCCGAGGGGCAGGGTGCCCAATTGTCCTTGAACGGCGACAGCATTCGTCTGGCGGGCGCCGTGGTGCTGCCGAGCGGCAAGGTCAGCCTTGCAGCGCGGGGTGATGTGCAGTTGACGGACGCGGCGTTGATTGATGTCGCCGGGCGTGCGATCACCTTCAACGATGTGACCAAGTACGGCTGGGGCGGCGACGTCACCCTCGACAGCCGCACCGGCAATATCCATCAAGCGGCAGGCTCGACCATCGACCTGTCGGCCCAGTACAACCAGGCGGGTACGCTGCGGGCCGTGGCGCTGGATGCGGCGGGCGGGGTCGTCGACCTGCAAGGCACGCTCCTGGGCAGCAGCAGCGGCTACTACGACGCGGGCGGCACCTTGATGCCGTATCTGGCGGGCAGCGTGCAGATCCAGGCCCAGCGCCTGGGCAGCAGCGGTGCGCTGGACCAGCAGTTTGCCGACCTCAATAGCCGCCTCAACGTTGGGCAGGTGTTCGGCGCGCGCAGCTTCCAACTCAAGCAAGGCAACTTGACCATCGGCAACGGCCTCAAGGCCGGCAACATCAGCGTCTCGGTAGACAACGGCAGCCTGCGTGTCACTGGCCTGGTGGATGCCAGCGGTGAACGCGTGGGCAGCATCAACCTGGCGGGCAAGCACGGCTTGAGCCTGGACGGCAGTGCCGTGCTGGATGCCCACGGCAGCAAACTGCGGGTGGACAGCTACGGCAAGATCATCGACTCGCCGAACCGTGCCATGGTGGTGCTCGGCTCCGGCGACGGGCGCTTGAGCCTCGCCGATGGCGTGCGCATCGACCTGCGTCACGGCACCGCCGGTTCGACCCACAACGACGGGCTCGCGCGTGGCAGCCTTGAATTGAACGCGCCACGGCTGATCAATGCCGATGGCAGCAGCAATGACATCGACATCGACGCCCGTGGCCGCCTGGCAATCCAGGGCGCACGCTCGATCACGCTCAACGGCATGGCCACATACGACGATGCGCCCGTGATCACCGACCCGACGGCCAGCGGGCGACCTTATCAGCAGATCGACCAGGCTTACCTGGACGGCAAGCACGCATTGAGTACAGCGTTTATCAACGCGGCCTTGCTCAACTCGGACTTGCTCAACAACAAGCTCGCCGGGCTCAACAACAGTACGTATGCCGATACGTTCCATCTGCGCCCAGGGGTGCAAATCGTCAGCAGCACCCCGGACGGTGACCTGGTGGTACAGGGCGACCTGGACCTGTCCGGCTATCGCTACGCCAGCCTCAACCCGCACACCCGGCAGACCTCGGTGTACGGTTCCGGTGAATCTGGCAGCCTGACCCTGCGCGCGGGCGGCGACCTGAGCATTTACGGCAGCATCAACGATGGTTTCTCACCACCACCGGAAACCGTGGATGACAAGGGCTGGGTATTGTTGCCCGGCAAAGACTTCAGCGGCGGCGATATCGTCGTGCCGGGCAACGGCGTGACCCTGGCCGATGGCACGGCGTTCCCGGCGGGCAGTACGTTGAACTACGACCTGCCGATCAAGGGCCTGACGGTGGCAGCCGGCACGCGCTTGCCGGTCAGCGCCGTACTCAATCAGGACCTGGTCTTGCCGGCGGGCACGGTGTTGGCGGCCGCTGTACGGGACGCTTCGGGCAATGTGCTGTTTGCCGCTGGCACCCTGCTTGGCGCGACGACCACATTGCAAGCCGGTACTCAACTGGACGCCGGTACGTTGCTCAGCCAGGGCACGCAATTGATGAGCATGGTCTGGCCTAAAGGCGTGCCATTACCCCAGGTTCACCAGGGCTCGCTGACCAGCAGCATCGTGTTGCTGGACGGCGCTCGCGCCTTGCCACGCGGGGCGTTGATTCCCGCTGGCACCAACGTCAAGTTGCCGAGCGGGGTGGACTCGATCCAGTTACGTCCGCAAGTGGCGGGGCGCCAGGGCAAGCTCTGGGCCATCGCACCGATGCTGGCCGAGGGTTCGCAATCCTGGTCACTGCGTCTGGTGGCGGGCGCCGACACCGACGCGGCGGACAGCCGTATCCTGCAAGCCCATCCGCGCAGTGGCGACTTGCGCCTGGCGGACAGTCACTACGGCATGTTCGCCAAGGAACTGCCAGCTACCGGGGTGCAGACCTGGACCGCGTTTGCGGTCCAGGACTTGGCTGCCAACGGCGTGATCGTCAAGGAAGGCGACCCGATCGACCAGAAGATCCTGGATGATTTCCAGTTGGGAGCGATTGCCGATTTCTGCGCGAGCTCCCCGAATTATTGCAAGATCAAGGTCAGCTACGTCTGGACCGAATATGCGGTCCAAGACTTGGCCGCCAACGGCGTGGTCGTGACGGTGGGTACCGTGATCGAGCAAAGCATCCTGGACCTGTTCGGCATACCTTCCGTAGACGAATTCTGCGGGGGCTCGCCTGCCTACTGCCTCGCCCAAGGTGGCAAGCAGTATGCCTCGACACCGTCCAGTACCCGCTTCAGCGTGCTGCGTACCGGCACGGGTGACCTGGAGCTGTTGAGCGCCGGCGACCTGAGCATGGACTCACTTTATGGGGTCTACACCGCAGGCACGTCCTCCGTCGCGACCCAGGCGGGCGATCCCTACAATCAAGCGCGGACCCTGGGCCGCACTAACACCGTCCTGGCCGATCCTGCCAGCGCCTACGAAAAGTTTGTCAATGGTTCTGCCGACAGCCTGTACCGCGCCTGGTATCCCGATGCCGGCGGCAACCTCACGCTGAACGTCGGCGGGAACCTGACGGGCAATATCACCGGTATCTCCGAGGGCATCGCCGGGCGGCCTGATCCCAAGGATCGTGGCTACGATTCCGCCAGCGTCGGCAACTGGTTGTGGCGTCAAGGCAGCGCCGATGTGGCCACCGGCGGGCAGGCCCAACCCACGGCCTGGTGGATCAACTTCGGCACTTACGCCAGTACCCCTTCGGTCGATCAGATGCTCGGCTTCACCGGCTTTGGCACCCTTGGCGGCGGTGACCTGGATGTCAACGTGCGCGGTAACGCCGGGTTGCTGGACAGCCGGACCAACAGCGCGCTCGATCCCGGTTTGAACCCGCGTACCCAGGGCCTGGTATTGGCGGTGGGCAGCACCGGCCGGATGGCCAACGACGGCAGCCTGGTGCTGAACGGCGGGGGAGACTTGCGGTTGCGTGTCGGCGGTACGCTCAACCCGGTTGGGGTGCAGACGACGGATTTGCGCAACGGGGTACTGGTCAACGTGCGTGGCAATGCACAGGTGCAAAGCGGCGCGGTGGGCGGTATCAATCTGACTTACGGCAGCACGACCACACAGCACAGCCCTGGCGAAACGCGCGCATACGATCCGTTAAAGGCCACCCGTGGCATACCGTTGGGCGGAATTACCCTGGTGCCGGGTGACGCCACGTTCAACCTGGCGGCGGCCGGCGATCTGGTGGTGCAGAATGTGCTCGACCCGGGCCGGGGCTCGGTGGCGAACAAGTCCGCGTTTACACGGGGAGCCGAGCGGGGTGTAGGGGACAGCTGGTTCACGTTATGGACGGATCACACCGCGATTGATCTTTTTTCGGCTGGCGGCAATGTGACGCCGAATGTCAGCGGCACTCCTTCTGATATGGCGATCGTGTATCCCTCGATCCTTCGAGCAACCGCCGCCGGTGGCAGTCTCTACTATGGACGAGCGGTGCGAGAATCCTCGATTGATGCTGGCTACCTCTCTAGCCTTCTGCTCGCCCCAGGCGCCAATGGCGAGTTGCAGTTCCTGGCCAGCGATTCGATTTACGCGGGCGGCATGTTCGTCACGCCGTCTGCGGCCAACCCCGGCATCATGGCCACCCCTTGGCGGCCGGCATTCGTCGGCACGATCAACGGCCAGACAGACGCCGATAGCCACAATATCTCCGACAGCAGCGGCCTGGTGTCGGGGGGTAGCGTTATCGGTAGTATTCCGCGTCCCTTGTTCACCTTTGGAGCCCCGACGGCCTCTGCGGCGGGGTATGTGCCGAATGCCCCGGCGCGTTTCTACGCGTTGAGCGGTGACCTGATTGGCGTCAGCAGCGGCAGGGTGATTACTTTCTCCACGACGGCTGGAACGCGCAACGCGGGACAGGTCTGGTACGAGGGCAACGGCGCGGTGTGGATGATGGCCGGGCGCGATGTCGTCAGCAGCGGCAGCGCGTTCAACAACACCATGGGACCGGACTCGGAGCGGCAAACCGGCAACCTGTTCATCCACAACAACCCCAACGATATTTCCATCGTCTCCGCCGGTCGCGACATTCTCTACAGCAACTTCCAGGTCGCCGGTCCTGGTCTGCTGGAGGTGACGGCGGGCGGCAATATCCTGATGTCCGGGCGGGATGCGGCGGGAGGTGGCGAGGTCAGTGTCACCAGCCTCGGAGCAGTCGTGGCAGGCGATAACCGTCCAGGCGCAAGCATCGTGATGCAAGCCGGTGTCGGCCCCAATGGCCCGGATTACCTGCGTTTCGTCGAGCCCTACCTGGACCCCGTCAATCTGGCGCAAGCCGGCGAGTCGATCCAGGGCGCCAAGGTGGCCAAGACCTACGAAAACGAGTTGGTCACCTGGCTCGCCGAGCGCTTCGGTTTTGTCGGCGATAGCACGCAGGCGTTGGCCTATTACAAGGCGCTGCCTGCGGAGCAACAACGGGTGTTTGCCCGTGACGTGTACTTCGCCGAACTCAAGGCCGCCGGCCGCGAGTACAACACCGATGGCAGCGTGCGCCAGGGCAGCTACCTGCGTGGGCGTGCCGCCATCGCCGCGCTGTTCCCGGACAAGGACGTGGCCGGCAACCCGATCACCTACAAGGGCGACATCACCCTGTTCGGCAGTTCGGGCGTGCACACCAACTTCGGTGGCGCGATCCAGATGCTCACCCCGGGCGGCAGCCAGACCTTCGGTATCGAAGGCGAGGCGCCACCGTCCACGGCGGGGGTGATCACCCAGGGGGCTGGCGATATCCAGCTGTATTCCATGGGCAGCATCCTGCTGGGCCAGAGCCGCATCATGACTACGTTTGGCGGCTCGATCATGGGCTGGACCGCCGAGGGCGACATCAACGCCGGGCGCGGTTCCAAGACCACCGTGGTGTACACGCCGCCCAAGCGTGTCTATGACAACTGGGGTAACGTCAGCCTGTCGCCGTCCGTGCCGAGTACCGGCGCGGGGATCGCCACGCTCAACCCGATCCCGGAAATACCGGCGGGGGACATCGACCTGATCGCACCGCTGGGCACCATCGATGCGGGCGAGGCGGGCATTCGGGTGTCGGGCAACGTCAACATCGCCGCGTTGCGCGTGGTGAACGCGGCGAACATCCAGACTCAGGGCAAGTCGTCCGGGGTGCCGGTGGCGGCGGCGGTCAACACCGGCGCCATGAGTTCGGCCAGCGCGGCCGGAGCGGCGGCGTCCCAGGCGGCGGAAGAGGCGGCGCGCAGCCAGCAGGCGGCGGCCAAGCAAGGGCGGCCGTCCATCGTCACCGTGGAGGTGCTGAGCTTTGGCACCGAGCCGGTAGAACGCGGCCCCGAAGACGCGCCGAAAACCAGCGGCTACAACCCCAACAGCCCCGTGCAGGTGCTGGGCGCCGGCCCCTTGAGCGACCAGGCACGGGCGCGCTTGACGGATGAGGAGCGCAAGCAGATCAGTTTGTAGACTTTTTGAAGGACCTCTCGATGTACTTTTGGGGCGATCACTGATCGCCCCGTTTTTTTGTGGGCGATGTGAAGCAAGAGGGTGGGCGCAGATCCAAATGTGGGAGCGGGCTTGTGTGGGAGCGGGCTTGCTCGCGAATGCGGTGGGTCAGTCAGCACATGCATCAACTGATACACCGCATTCGCGAGCAAGCCCGCTCCCACAAAAGCTCGTGCACATATGTCCTTCCGTGCCGGGTCCTGAAAATTGCCTCCGAATCAATCCCAAATGAAGCTTTCATGACAAAAGTTCGGTAGCTCCCACCCGCGCCTGTCTGTCCTATGTAACGCGCTGGATACGATCAAAAGTCGTTGTCGAAGCCGTCAGCAGGACGCCAGGAGTGGGGCAATGGGAACTATGGAACGTTACTCGAAAGTCGGCATGCAGGAGCTCGATCAGCGCCTGTCGAAGATCGTCGAAGCCGCGCGCAAGAAGCCGGTTTCGGTGTACCGCTATGGCGCGCCGTGGGTGTGGATCGTCTCCCAGGACGATTGGCAGGGCGCCTTGAAGGAAGTGTCCAGCTTTATCCCGGCAGGGCATTCGCTGGTGTTGCTGCGCCCGCAGATCGATGAGGTGCTCGACAGCCATCGCGACTGGCTCCAGCCCGAGCCGGGCATGCTGATTGCGCCGCACACCGTGGTGCACATCCTCCTGTTGCAACTGCTGTATTCGGTGCCCAGCGAGCAGCAACTGCACGAGCAGCTCAATTACAACCTGCTGTTCCGCTGGTTCGTCGGCCTCGACCTGAACCAGAAGGTGTGGGGCATTCACGTCCTGCAACGGGACATCGCCAGCGTGCTGGGCAACCCGCGGGCGGTGCAGTTGATCCAGACCATCATCGGTGACGTGTTTTGTGGCGCCTTGCTGCACATGCCGGAGTTCTCGCTGAATTTCGCCTTGCTGCACACCTGGCTGGCCCGGCACAGCCATCTTTCGACAACCAGCAATTGAGCAGGCCAAACGCCGTGCAAACGGCGACGGTGCAAAAACTTGGAAAGTTAGGGGGCGGTGTGGAGCATCTGTTCAAGTCAACGCTGGCGCTGTGCTGCCTGACGCTGTGGGCCCAGGCCCAGCCTGCGCAGGCCGAGGAGGAGGGCGCAGCACGCCGGGTCGACGTCAATGAGTATTTCGTGCGCGGCAATACCGTGCTCGATGCGGCGGCGATTGAAGAGGCGGTGTACCCGTTTCTCGGCCCGCAAAAAACCTTGGGCGACATCGAAGGCGCCCGCGACGCGCTGCAAAAGATCTACCAGGCACGGGGCTACCAGTCGGTGTTTGTCGAGCTGCCGGAGCAGAAGGTCGATGACGGTATCGTCTACCTGCAAGTCAGCGAAACCAAGATCGGCCGCGTACGCGTGGTCGGTGCCAAGCATTACTCGCCAGTGGAAATCCGCGACGAAGTGTCGGCGCTCAAGGAAGGTGCGGTGCCGGACTTCGCCACCGTGCAAACCCAGCTCGCCGGGCTCAACCGTGGCGTCGGACGTCAGGTCACGCCACTGGTTCGCGAGGGCCAGCGCCCGGGCACCATGGATGTGGACTTGCAGGTGGAAGACCAGAATCCCTGGCACGCCAGCATCGGCCTGAACAACGACTACAGCGCCGACACCGAAAAGCTGCGCTCGGTCGCCACCCTGAGTTACGACAACCTCTGGCAACTGGGCCACGCGATTTCCCTGACCTACTTCACCGCGCCCCAGGACAGCACCAACGCCAAGGTCTGGTCGGGCTCCTACACTGCGCCGCTGGATGATCGCTGGGCGTTGCAGTTCTCCGGCTACCAGTCCGACAGCAATATCGCCACCCTCGGCGGCAGCAACGTGCTGGGCAAGGGGCATTCCTATGGCGTGTCGGCGATCTACAGCTTTCCGGGCGCGGGCGTCTGGGCCAATTCGTTGTCGGTGGGTATCGACTTCAAAGACTTCGACGAAGAAATGAAATTCGGCGCCAGCAGCGACCAGGTGCCGCTCAAGTACGCGCCGTTCACCCTCGGCTACAACGGCTATCGCTACACCGAGCAATCCCAGCTCGGCCTGGGTTTGAACCTGGTGGTGGGCACCCGCGCGTTCTTCGGCTACGGCAGCGATGCCGCAGAGTTCGACTACAAGCGCTACAAAGCCAGCCCCAGTTTCGCCGTGCTCAAGGGCGACCTGAATTACACCTACACCTTCACTGGCGATTGGCAGTCGGCGTCCAAGGCCGCGTTCCAGCTGGCCTCGGGGCCGCTGGTGTCGAACGAGCAATATTCGGCCGGCGGCGCCACCTCGGTGCGCGGTTATCTGGCGGCGGAGCGCACTGGGGACGAGGGCTACTTGCTCTCCCAGGAGCTGCGCACGCCGTCCCTGGCCAAGTACGTCGGCAGCTATGTCAAGGACTGGCGCTTCTACGCGTTTGCCGAAGGCGCACGCCTGCGTCTGCACGACCCGATGCCCGAGCAAGAAGACGAATACAGCCTGGCCAGCGTCGGCCTCGGCACCCGCGCCAGTTTGAGCAAATGGTTGTCCGGCAGCCTGGATTGGGGCTACCCGCTGCTCGATGGACCGAACACCCAGAAACAGGACTCGCGACTGCACTTCAGTGTGCAGGCGACTTTCTGACTTTTTCTTCCGGAGACTCCACCCATGCAACGCCTATTCCTGAGCCTGTTGATCTGCCTGGGCTTCGCGCTCCCGGCCACTGCCCATGCCTGGTGGCAAGACGACTGGCACTACCGCAAACAGATTTCCGTGGACACCACCGCCCAAGGCGCCGCGATCAGCCAGGCCCTGGGCCGCACCGCGCTGCTGGTGCGCCTGCACACTGGCAACTTCACCTTTGACGGGGTGAAGGACGACGGCGCCGACCTGCGCTTTGTCAGCGCCGATGACAAGACCGTGCTCAACCACCAGATCGAAAGCTTCGACCCGCTGATGGGCATGGCCCTGATCTGGGTCGATGTGCCCAAGGTTGAAGGCGGCCAGCGCCAGGACCTGTGGATGTACTACGGCAACCAGAAAGCTGCGGCTACCAGCAAC
Organism: Pseudomonas sp. GL_117; assembly: GCF_057835125.1. Lineage (NCBI taxonomy): Bacteria > Pseudomonadati > Pseudomonadota > Gammaproteobacteria > Pseudomonadales > Pseudomonadaceae > Pseudomonas > Pseudomonas sp. GL_117. The sequence continues at coordinate 2,441,718 of NZ_CM174418.1, forward strand.
GGCCAACTGGCGTTCGACCCCAACTACACCGCGCTCTACCACTTCGACGATGCCAACGGCACCCCGGCCCGTGACACCACGGCCTATGCCAACACCGCGCTGAACGCCACCGGCGCGAGCATCGACGGCGTGATCGGCCGCGCCTTGCAGTTCGGCGGCCAGCCGCTGCTGTTGCCGGCCAGCCCGTCGCTGCAACACGCCGCCGGCGCGGCGTTCACTTTCAGCGCCTGGTTGCGCCTGGATCAGGCCAGCGGCGAGCAAATCGTCTTCGCCCGTCGCGAGGGTGCGCACAGCCTGTTGCTGGGCTTGAACCAGGGCACGCCGTTTGTGGACATTGACGGCCAGCGCGCCGTGTCGAGCCAAGCGCTGAACCCCGGCCAATGGCAGCACCTGGCGTTCACCGCCGAGGGTGAAAAAGTCGCGTTGTATGTGAATGGCCGCGAAACCGCGACCCTGGCCGTGGCCGTGCCTGCGTTCAACTCGCCACTGGCGATTGGTGGCGACCTGCCGGACGCCGCCAGCACTCACCAGCCGTTTGCCGGGGCCATCGACGAGCTGCGCCTGTCCAAGGTCGCACGCCCGGCCACGTTGCTGCTGGCCGACGCCAGCGCCCAGGGCGCCGAGTCGAAACTGGTGGCGTACGGCGTTGATGAAGAACAGTCCGGTTTTGGTTTCGGCAGCCTGGGCTTTTTGCTCAACGCCGTGCCGGTGGACGCCTGGGTGATCATCCTGGTGCTGGTGGCGATGATGTTCCAGTCGTGGGTCATCATGCTGCGCAAGAACCGCCAGGTCAGCCGTCTCAGCGCGGCCAACGAAGTGTTCCGCGAGCACTTCGCGCAGATCGGCACGCGTCTGGAGATGTATGCCGACGACGCGCAGTTGGCCGAGCGTCTGCAGCATTCCTCGCTGTGGCGCCTGTACCTGGTGGCGGTCAAGGAAATCCGCACGCGCCGCGCCCAGGGCGCTGACACCTCGTCAGTCTCGGCGGCGACCATCGAAGCGATCCGCTGCTCCATGGACGGTGTGCGCACCCGCGAAAACCAGGCGCTCAGCGCCAAACTCTCGACCCTGTCCAACGCCATCGCCGGCGGCCCGTACATCGGCCTGCTCGGCACCGTGCTGGGGATCATGGTGGTGTTCCTCGGCACGGCCATGGCCGGTGACGTGAACATCAACGCGATTGCGCCGGGGATGGCGGCCGCCTTGCTGGCCACGGCCATGGGCCTGTTCGTGGCGATCCCGGCGCTGTTTGGCTACAACCGCCTGATCACGCGCAACAAGGAAGTCAGCGCCGATATGCGGGTGTTCGTCGACGAGTTCATCACCCGCCTGGCGGAGATGCACGGCGAAAGCCAGTCCAGTGAAGCCGCGCATCGCCGCGAGCAGCACGCCGCCGTACCGGCCTGAGGAGTATCAGCATGGCTTCCGTAAACGCCTCCCACGACGATGACGACGATGCCGCCGTCGACAGCATCAACATCACGCCCCTGGTGGACGTGCTGATGGTGGTGCTGGTGATGTTTATCCTCACCGCCACCGCCCAGGTCTCGGGGATCCAGATCCACTTGCCCAAGGCCAGCGCCTCGGTGTCGCTGTCGGAGGCCAAGACCAAGGCCATCTCCGTCAACGACGGCGGTCAGGTGTTCCTCGACGCCTACCCGGTGACCCTCGGCGAGCTGGAAGAACGCCTGCGCATCGAGAAAGCGCTGAACCCGGATTTCCCGGTGATCGTGCGCGGTGACGCCTTGGTGCAATACCAGAAGGTGATCGAGGTGCTCGACTTGCTGCGACGGCTGGAGCTGTCCCAGGTCGGGCTGGTCACCGGCAAACCGAGCCAGGGCTGAGCCATGACCGCACAGATTCCGATGCCGCCGTTGCCGGTGAAAAACAAGCCGCCGCTGCGCCCGCTGAAGTGGGGCGCAGGCCTCTTGCTGGGCGCGGTTGCGGCCTGGTTTTTGTGGCAGTGGGCCAATGACATGAGCGGCGTGCGCCGCGAAGCGCCAAAGATCCCGACGATTATTCCGTTGCCGCCACCGCCACCACCGCCGCCGGAAAAACCCAAGGAGCCCGAGCCCCAGGTCGAAGAAAAAATCCCCGAGCCGGTGCCGACGCCTGAGCCGCAAGAGGTCAAGCCAGCGGACGAAGCCCCACCGTCGCCGGCTGATGATCTGGCCAACCCGATGCAGATCGACGGTGATGCGCAGTCGGGTAATGACGGCTTCAACATCGGCGCCGGCAAGGGTGGCGGCATGGCCGGTTCCGGTGGCGGCGGCCTGGGTGCGGGGACCTACAAGCAGTACCTGGCCGGTGTGTTCCAGCGCTTGCTGCGCGATGACCCGCAGTTGCGCAATCGCGCCTATGCAGTGCAGGCCGATTTGTGGCTGCGCGGTGACGGGCAGGTCACGCGGGCCGAGCTGGTCAAGTCCAGCGGTGATGCCGAGATCGATGCACAGGTGCTGGCGGCGTTGCGTGCCTCCCACGTGCCGCAACGTGTTCCGGACGCAGTGAAGATGCCGGTACGCCTGTCCTTCAAGGGCCGGCGGCCGGATTGATCGAACCCCTTTTCTACGGTTTTTTACAGGAGTTGCGTACACATGATTTCCCCCGTGAATCGACTGACCCTGGCGGTTGGCATGGTCATCGCGACCCTGGTCGGCCAGGCGACGGCAGCCCCGGTCGCCCCCTCGGAAAACGTCACCGTCAACCTGATCCGCCTGTTGGTGCAGCAGGGGGTATTGACCCAGGACACGGCCAACGGGCTGATCGCCCAGGCTGAAAGAGAAGCCCAGCAGGCGCGCCAGGCCAACGCCGCGCCGGTGGTGGCCGCCGGTCCCGCCGCCGCGCCGGGGGATGTGCGTGTGCAGTACGTGCCGCAAGCGGTGCGCGATCAGATCCGCGATCAGGTCAAGGCCGAAGTCATGGCCACCGCCAAGCAGGAAAACTGGGCACAGCCCAACACGTTCCCGGACTGGGTCTCGCGCATCAGCTTTGACGGCGACATCCGCCTGCGTGACGAGTCGCGTTACTTCTCCGGCAACAACAGCAACCAGATCGTCGACTACGCCAAACTCAATGACACCGGCCCGTATGACGTGAACAAGGACTCCAACACCAAGTTCCCGCCGCTGCTCAACACCACCAAGGACCGCGAGAACCTGTTCCGCCTGCGCGCACGTCTGGGCATGAAGGCGGTGCTGTCACCGGAGTGGACCGCCGGTATCCGCATCGGCACCGGTTCCGACAACAACCCGGTGTCGACCACCCAGACCCTCGGCGGCGGCTTTGGCAAGAAGGACATCTGGCTCGACCAGGGCTACCTGACCTGGAAGGCCAGCGACTCCATGGCGCTGACCGCCGGGCGTATCGGCAACCCGTTCTATTCCACCGACATGATGTATTCCAACGACCTCAACTTTGACGGCGTGGCGGCGATCTTCAACCACAAGCTCAACAGCGAGTGGGGTTTGTTCGGCACCGTGGGGGCGTTCCCGGTGGAATACACCGCGGATGCCGCCAGCAGCAACGGCATCGACAAGGAGGACAGCGAGACCAAGTGGCTGTTCGGCGCGCAGATCGGTGCGGACTGGAAGATCAACCGCAGCAACAGCCTCAAGCTGGCGGGCGCCTACTACCAGTTCCAGGACATCGAAGGGCAGCGCTCCAGCCCGTGCAAGCCGTGGGCCGGTGCCGCCGGTTGCGACACCGACGGCACACGCGTGGCCTTTATGCAGAAGGGCAACAGCGTGTTCCTGCTGCGCGACATCACGCCCAACCCGGCCGACCCGGCGAAGACGCCGAACCCGCAGTACGTGGGGCTGGCGTCCAAGTTCAATGTGCTCGACCTCAATGCGGTGTGGGACAGCGAGCTGCCGAGCGACTTCAAGCTGCGCAGCCAGGCCAACTTCATCCACAACCTGGCCTACGATAAGGGCGAGATGCTCAAGCGTGGCGAAGGCCAGATCGTCAACAACATCAACAGCAACGGCCAGTTTGAAAGTGGCGGCAATGCGCTGATGGTCTCGTTCACCCTCGGCAGTGCACTGGAGATGCGCAAGCGTGGCGACTGGAACGTGTTGGCCGGCTACAAGTACATCCAGCCGGATGCCTTGCCCGACGGCTTCAACGATTCCTCGTTTCACCTGGGCGGCACCAACGCCAAGGGTTACTTCGTTGGCGCCAACTACGGGCTGGAAAAGAACGTCTACGCCAGTGCGCGTTGGTTGAGTGCTTCGGAGGTGTATGGCGCGCCGTTCGAAGTCGATGTGATGCAACTGGAACTCAACACGCGCTTCTGAGGCGCACAGGAGATGCCACATGAACACGCGAATCTGCGGGCTGCTGTTGTTGTTCATCGCCAGCGCCGCTTGCGCCGAAGGCATGGAAGAGCGCCTGCGTACTCAACTGCGCAGCACCACCCAGCAGTTGCAGGCGCTGCAAAGCGAACAGGCCCAGGCCAGTGCCGCGCGTATCGCCGCCGAAGCCCAGGCCAAGCAGGCCCAGGCGCAAATCAAGCAATTGACCGCCGAGCTGGAAAAGACCCGTGGCGTGGCCGAACAGATGGCCGGCCAGCAACAGAGCCTGCACAACCAGGCGCAAGCCCAGGTGGCGGCGAGCAACGAGCAGATCGGCAAATTCAAGAAGGCCTATGAAGAACTGCTGGTGCTCGCCAAGGGCAAGGAGGCCGAACGCGCCCGCTTGCAGGCGCAATTGAGCGAACGTGACACACAAGTGCAGCAATGTTCAGTCAAGAATCAACAGATGTACGGGGTGGCCCAGCAGTTGCTGGCGGCCTACGAAAAGATCGATGTGGCCGAGGTGATGAGCATCCGCCAGCCCTTCGCCAGCAGCGCGCGGGTCAAGTTCGAGGAACTGGCCCAAGGCTTTGGCGACGATCTGTACAAGAGCCGTTTCGATGCGCCCCAGGCAACCACCAATCATTGATAGACAGGGAAGAGATCAGCATGAGCGAATTGATTGATAGCGTGACCATCCAGAGCCTCACCGAGCTGTTGCAGGACGCCGGTTACCGGGTCAACCCGAGCGAACAGAACGGTATCGTGCAACTGCTCAGCGCCAGCCAGGGCATCGGCTTTGCCGTGCGCTTCGGCAACCCGGCGGCGGAGCAGGGCAGCTATGTGGACTTCACCTACAGCTGCGCGCTGCGCATCCAGGGCCAATTGCCGCAAGGCCTGGCCGAGGTGTGGAACGCTTCGCGGCGCTTTGCGCGGTTGTCGGTGCAAGGTGAATTTTTGCTGATGGAAATGGACGTGGTGGTGGCCGGTGTGGGCGTCACGCATTTGCGCAGCCAGCTGGAACTGTGGGACCGCCTGTTGCAGGAGTTCATCGTCTACCTGCGTGAGTACAGCCAGCAGGCGGCGCAGTTGCAGGCCGCCGCGCAGGTGGTGGGCGAAGAGGCGGGCGTATTGTGAAAAAGCCAACCCTGATGGTCGGCGCCGGTGCGCTGGCCCTGCTGGTGGTGGCTGTGGGCTTGAGCTTGCGGCCGGGCAGCGACCCGGTGGCGGCGCAACAGCCGGCGCCGGTAGCCGCGACGCCGGCGAGTGGCCCGGCGGTGGCGCGCCTGGGCAACCAGCAGATCGACCTGGCGGAAATGAAAAGCGTGCTGGCGAGCCTGCCGGCCGAGTCCCGCGAGCAATTGCGCGGCAACCGTGGCGCGCTGGAGACGTGGCTGCGCTCGCGCCTGGCGCAAAAGGCCGTGCTTGAACAGGCCGACGCCCAGGGCTGGCGCCAGCGCCCGGAGGTAGAGCAGCAGACCCGTGCCGCCGCCGAGCAGATTGTGTTTCGCGACTACATGCTGTCGGTCAGCCAGGTGCCTGCCGACTATCCCAGTGCGGCTGAGTTGCAACAGGCCTACGACGCCGGCAAGGCACAGTGGGTGACGCCGCCGCTGTATCGGGTGAGCCAGATTTTCCTCGCGGTGAACGACCCGCAGTCCGCCGACGCGGTCCGCCGCCAGGCCCAGGAACTGAGCCGCAGGGCCCAGGCCGCGCCGGCAGATTTCGCCGCGCTGGCCACGCAATATTCCCAGGACCCGAACACCGCCCAACGCGGCGGCGATTCGGGCATGCAGCCGTTGCAGCAACTGGTGCCCCAGGTACGCGAGGCGGTGGCGCGGCTCAAGGTCGGCGCGGTGTCGGAGGTGGTGCAGAGCCCGGCCGGGTTCCATGTGCTCAAGCTCACCGGCCAGCAACCGGCGCGCACCGCGACCCTGGACGAACTGCGTGAACGGCTCACCGAAGCCTTGCGCAGCCAACGCCAGGAGCAGATCGCCAAGGCGTACCTGGAAGGCATGCTCAACACCGCGACCTTGAGCATTGATGGCGCCGAGTTGAACAAGGTGTTGGAGTAACGCGCGACCACCCGCATTGGATGCACAGACCAACAAGACAGGGAGTCTCCCATGGCATTTCTAGAACCGTCCGGCGTCCAATCGCCCGCCCCCTGGCGCGCCGTGAATGAGCCACACCGCACTTGGCAGGCCTTGGCCGGCGAGATCGACCCGGAGGTGGCGCGCTACTTCCTGGTGAGTGCGCGCTGCGGTTGTTTCATGCAGGCGGCGCGCAGCCTGAATATCAAATCGACGTTGTTGCGCAAACGCCTGGCGCAGCTCGAAGAACAGGTGCGGCATGCGCTGTTCACGTATCAGGGCAACGGCTTGGTGCTCAGTCGTGATGGCCAGCAATTGCAGGCACAACTGGTCGCCCTGGCCCATGAACGGCGCCTGCCGGTGGTGGAGCAGCCGCTGATCCGCCTGGCCGTGGCCGAACCGATCCTGCACGACATCCTCGGCCGCGACTTGATTGCCTTGCTGCGCCGTAATGCCAGCGTGCGCCTGGAGATCATCTCCATCGACAGCCAGCTGTCGCTGCAAGCGGTGGATGTGGACGTGGTGCTGTGGTTGTCCGACACCGAGGGCCCGGCGTGCGGCCCGAGTTTCCCCACTGAACCGCCGCAGCCCCTGGCGCGCCTGCATTACCTGCCGCACATCGCCAAGCGCTACTCACGCCTGACCACGCGCCCGGACAGCGTCGACGACCTCGACGACTACATGCTGGTGCAGTGGCAGCCCGACGTGCAGGTCGAGGCCTTGCACCCCTGGAACCACGTGGTGGAACAACGCCGCGCTGCCGTGGTGCAAGTGCAGGCCTACTCGCTGATGCTGGAAATGATCCGCTGCGGCGCGTGCATCGGCTTGCTGCCGCACTACATGGGCAGCTTCGACCGAGGGCTGGTGGCGTTGCCGGGGTTGTTGGACGACAGCATGCAACGCCAGGTGTGGCTGGCGGTGAACGCCCAGGTGCGGGATGCGCAGGCGGTGCAGGTGATTGTGGAGTTGATCGTGAGCACGTTCGAGGGGCGGCGCGAGTGGTTTGCCCTCGGGACTGCTTGAGCGACTGGCATTGGGGTAAGCCCGTTCAAGGGCGTTGCGCTTGAGGGATAAGTGCGCGAGGCTTGCCGACCTGTCTCTGTCGGAGCGAAGTCCGTGCAAGCCACCCGTTTGACCCTGATCTGTCATGCCGTCACGCCCCTGCAAAAACGCGGGCGCTTCTGCGATGACGAAGCGGTGGTGATGGATTGGCAAGGCGCGGCGCTGTCGCTGGCCGCGCGTTACAAGCCCAGCCGCCGCCTGCTGTGCGGGCCGGAAGCACGCACTCGGCAGACCGCGGGTTTGTTCGGCAGCGATGCGCTGCTTGAAGAGGCCTTGCGCGATGGCGATTTCGGCCAGTGGAAAGGCCAGGACATCAGCCAGCTGGCGATCGATGAGTTGAACGCGTGGCTGGCCGACAGCGCCAGTGCGCCCCACGGTGGCGAATCGGTGGATCAGGTCTGTGCACGGGTCGCGCAGTGGATGCAGGCTCTTGAAGCGCACCCCGGCCATATCGTCGCCGTCACCCACCCCTTGGTGATTCGCGCGGCGATGCTCTACGCCCTGCAGCTTCCGGTGGCGATGTTCTACCGGATCGACGTCGAGCCGCTGTCCAGTACGGAGCTGCGCTTCAATACGGTCTGGCGCCTGCGCCTGGAAACTCACGCCTGAACCGCCGAACATGGCAAAATCCACGCCCCGCAATGAGAGCAACCCATGAAACGCATCCTGATCATCGGCATTGGCGCCGGCAACCCTGACTACATCACGATGCAGGCCGTGAAGGCGCTCAATCGCACCGACGTGTTTTTCCTGATGGACAAGGGCCAGAGCAAAGACAAGTTGATCGACCTGCGCCGCGAGATCTGCGAGACCTACATCACCGAGCCCGGCTACCGCTTTGTCGAGGCCGATTGCCCCGAACGCGTGCGCGGTGAAATCGACTACACCACCGCCGTGGAGGATCTGAACCGCGACAAGCAGCAAACCTTTGAGCGCATGATCAACGAGGAAATGGCCGACGGAGAAGTCGGTGCCTTCCTGGCCTGGGGCGACCCGGCGCTGTACGACAGCACCATTCGCATCCTGCAAGCGATTCTGGCCAGCGGGCGCAGTGAGTTTGAATTCGAAGTGATCCCCGGCATCACCAGCGTGCAGGCCCTGGCGGCGCAACACAAAGTGCCGCTGAACCGTATTGGCTGCTCCATCGAGATCACTACCGGGCGCCGGTTGGCGGCAGGGCAGGCGAGTGATGCGGACACCTTGGTGGTGATGCTCGATGCGCAAGACTCCTACCGCACCGTGGCCGATCAGGACCTGGACATTTACTGGGGGGCCTACCTGGGCACGCCGGATGAGATCCTGATCAGCGGCAAAGTCGCTGAAGTCGCCGAAGAAATCGAGCGGGTGCGCAAGGCCGCACGCCTGGCCAATGGCTGGATCATGGACACTTATCTGTTGCGCAAACCCTGAGGTATCGCCCCATGCTCAAGCTGTTTGCCCTCGCGCTGACCCTGGTGGCCGGCGCCGTTCATGCCGACGATACGCTACACACCGATTTACCGCTGGCGTACCTGGAACAGACCCAGGCTGATGCGCGTAACGCGCCGCTGGTGATTTTCCTGCATGGGTTTGGCAGCAACGAAGAGGACCTGTTTGGCCTCAAGGACGCACTGCCACCCACCTGGACCTACCTGTCGGCACGGGCGCCGATGCCGGTGGATGCGCGCGGCTATCGCTGGTTTGCGAAGAAACCCGGGGATGGCGATTACGACGGCGAGACCGCCGATTTGCAACGCAGCGCCAGGCTGATCGAAGAGTTTGTGACCCAGGCCACCGCCAAGTACCACACCCGCAGCGATCGGGTATTTCTGGTGGGGTTCAGCCAGGGCGCAATCATGTCCTACGAGGTGGGGTTGCGTAAGCCGACGTTGGTGCGTGGGATTGCGGCGTTGAGTGGCAGTGTGTTGCCAGTGCTCAAGGCTGAGCTCAAGCCGGATGCGGCATTGAGCGGGCTGGCGATCTTCATTGGCCACGGCACGCTGGACCAGGCGCTGGCGTATGCGTCGGCGACGAGGGCGAATGAGGCGTTGGTGGGGGTGGGGTTGAAGCCGGAGTTTCATGGATATATGGGCATGCCGCATACCATCAGCGAGGCTGAAGTGCAGGATTTGAAGGCCTGGCTGGAAAAAAGCTTGAAGTGAGCACGGTCAAAAAATGTGGGGCGGGCCCCCACATTTGGTTTGGTGTTGCTTGGCGGGTCGGGTTATTTGCCGCCCGTGATCTGCTTCACCAGCTCGGCATGGCCCTTGGCGTCATCGCCGCGCGAAATCGCCTGGATCACCAGCATGTGGTTGCCCGATCCCCCCAGGAATGTGCTGTTCAGCGTCTTGCCACCGCCCTGTGTCGCGGTGCTGTCCACCTGGCGCAGGCCCAGGCCCTTGAAGGTCAGTTTTTTCTCGCTCTGTTTCTTGAAGTCCGGCAGGGCAGCGCTCTGATCCTTGACGAAGCCGGCCACTGCACCGTCGAGGAACTGTGCGTCGTTATCCTCGACGTTCACCGCGTCGGTCCGTACCGTTTCGGCGACGATCACCACACTTTTCGTGGTCTGGTTGGCGTATAGCGTGCCTTGAGTCGCGGCGCTGGCATCTTCGGCCTTGCTGACCGGCAGGGTGTCGGCCGCGTAGGCCTTGGGCAGGTTGAAGGTGAACTTGCCACCCAGGGTGGAGATGGTCTGCGTGGTCGGCTTGCTGGCGGCGAACACGCTGCTGGCGGCGAACACGCTGCTGGCGGCAAGCGCGAGGGCCAGCAGGGCGGCGGTCTTGGTGAAAGTGGCCATGAAGCGCTCCAGGGGGGGTGAACGAAATTGCGGCACATTCTGTCAGAAAAATCGCAATCTCGTTCGCCCTGGGCCTTACACCTTGTCGGACTCTTCTTCGAGCCGGTCCATCTCAAACAATCGCGCCAGTTCCGCCCGGGCTTCCTGGGCGGTCTGCATGACCTTGGCCGCGTCGTCGTACACCGCGTGCTGCGCGGCCAGTACTTGCAGGTCGTGGTTCTTGAAGCGGGTGATGCGCGCATCCGCCTGGGCCTGGGTCAAGCCGAGGCCGACCAGGGTGCGGCGGCTCATTTCCAGGCTGGAGTAGAAGGTCTCGCGCACTGGTGAGGCGTCGAGGTCCACCAGGCGGTGCACGTGCTGGCGGTTACGCGCACGGGCGATGATTTTCATGTGCGGGTAGAGGTTGCGCACCAGTTCGGCGGTCTTGATGTTGATTTCCGGGTCGTCCATGGCGATCACGAAGAACTCCGCCTGGTCGACCTTGGCCGCGTGCAGGATTTCGGGGCGTTGCGGGTCGCCGTAGAACACCGGCATGCCGCCGAAGCTGCGGGTCAGCTCGATGGTTTCCACCGAGGTGTCGAGGGCGATGAACGAGATGTTTTGCGCGCGCAGGATTCGCGCGACGATCTGGCCCATCCGCCCCATGCCGGCGATCACCACGCGAGGTGCATCGCTCTCGATGGTGCGGTATTCCTCGGGCACTTCCACCGGCTTGACCTTGGGCTTGAACAGCTTCGGGCAGATCAACAGCAGCAACGGGGTGACCGCCATCGAGAGGGTGATGGTCAGCACCAGTACATCGTAGAGATGAGGTTCGAACAGGCCCTGGTCGCGACCGATCTTGAACACCACGAAGGCAAATTCACCGCCTGCCGCCAACACCACGCCCAGGCGCAGGGCACTTTCGCGGTTGAGGTCGCCCACCAGGCGGCCGACGGCGTAGAGCAGGGGTAATTTCAGGCCGATCAGCAGCATGGTCAGGCCGATCACCAGCAGTGGGCTGCTGAGCAGCAAGCTGAGGTTGGCGCCCATGCCCACGCTGATGAAGAACAGCCCCAGCAGCAGGCCTTTGAACGGCTCGATCTGGGATTCGAGTTCGTGACGGTATTCCGAATCCGCCAGCAGCAGCCCGGCGAGGAAGGCGCCGAGGGCCATCGACACGCCCACCAGTTCCATCAACCAGGCGGTGCCGATGACCACCAGCAGGGCGGTGGCGGTGGACACTTCGCGCAGGCCGGTCTTGGCCACCACGCGAAACACCGGCCGCAACAGGTAGCGCCCGCCGATGATCACCACGGCGATACTGCCGAGGATCTGCAACACATGCTGCAAGCCCTGGGCCTCAGTGGTCGGATGATCGCTGCCGGCCAGCAACGGCACCATGGCGATCAACGGGATGGCTGCGATGTCCTGGAACAGCAGGATGGCAAAGGCCAGGCGCCCATGGGGCTGGTTCAGCTCCTTGCGTTCGGCCAGGCTTTGCAGGCCGAAGGCGGTGGACGACAACGCCAGGCCCAGGCCCAGCACGATCGCGCTATTCCACGGCTGGCCAAACAGCCACAAGGCTACAGCGCCCATCACCAGGCCGGTGAGCAACACCTGGGCCAGGCCGACGCCGAACACCGCCTTGCGCATCACCCACAGACGCTTGGGCGACAGTTCCAGGCCGATGATGAACAGCAGCAACACCACGCCCAATTCGGAAAATTGCGCGACGCTTTGCGGGTTACCCACCAACCCGAGGACTGACGGACCGATGATCACGCCAGCGAACAGGTAGCCCAGCACCGCGCCCAATTGCAGGCGCTTGGCCAGGGGCACGGTCAATACGGCGGCGAGCAGGAACACCACGGCTGCTTGTAACAGGTTGCCTTCATGGGGCATTGGGAACTCCAGGATCTTTAGAGCGAATCAACAGGAGCGTATTAGAGCGCTTTTTACATTTCGAGAATTGTGTTTTTGCGGTGAGTGATGCATGTGGAGCGTCCTTTTTTACGCTCTGCTGGCGCTTCTGAAGGATCTACAAACAATTGCCCGTGCGCGGCGAGTGGAAGCCTAGCCACTTCGTCACCTAGTTTTATGCTCTTGAGTTTATATTCCTTGGGCGGAATATTTGCATGAGTTGGGACATTGAATACACGGATGAATTCGGCGGTTGCTGGGATAGCCTGGCTGAAAAGGAGCAAGTATCGGTATCCGCCAGTGTAGACCTCCTGGGGCTGTTTGGACGGTGGTATGAGCAAAACGTCCCGGAGGCAGAAAAGCTGTATGACGTCCATTTGAAAGCATTAGGTAAAGAGGGCCGCAACCATGGCTAAAAAATTCGCTGAACTTCAAGCACGCATGACGCCGCAATCCCAGGCCGAAGCCAAGCAGTTGTTCCAGCAACATCTCAAGGAAATGCCACTGCACGAGCTGCGCAAGGCCCGGCAGTTGAGCCAGGAGAGCCTGGCCAAACTATTGAATATCAATCAGGCGGCGGTCTCCAAGATGGAGCGTCGCACCGACATGTACATCAGTACATTGCGAGACTACATCCGTGCGATGGGCGGCGAGTTGGAGATTATCGCGACGTTTCCAGACGGCCAGGTCAAGATCGATAACTTTGCCTATTGAATGCTACCCGGCCCTGTGCCGGGTTTGCGTTTCACCGGCCAGCGATACAACCCCACCCCCAACCCCACCAGAATGACAGCCATCGAAACCAGCTCCAGCCAGGAAACCCGCTCCCCAATGATCAGCATCGAACTGGCGAGCCCAAACACCGGGATCAGCAGCGACAGCGGTGCCACCGTCGATACCGGGTACGCCTTGAGCAATGAGTTCCAGCCCCAGTAGGCAAAGTGCGTGGCCAGGTAGACCTGGAACAGGATCGAGCCGATGGCCGTGGCGTCCAGGTGGGCGGGCAGGCTTTCGAACGCAGCGTTGCCGTGCATCCACCAGGCCATCAGGAACAGCGGGATCGGTGGAAACAGGCCGGCCCAGACCATGAACGCGAAGATTTCCTTCACCCCTGAGCGTTTGATGATCACGTTGCCCACGCTCCACGCCAGTGCGCTGAGTACGATCAGCATGACCCCCAGCACCGCGTGGCTACCGTCCTGGGTGACGACAATGCCCGCCAGGCCGAGCAAGGTCAGCCCGGCGCCGACCAGTTGTGCGTCACGCAGGGTTTCGTTGAACAGCACCACGCCCCAGCCGAGGGTGAAGAACACGCTGAGCTGGATGATCAGCGAAGCGATGCCTGGGCTCACGCCTATCTGGATGCCGTAGTTGATCACACCCCACATGCCCAAGCCGAAAATCACCCCGTAAGCCGCTACATAGCCGAAGTGCACGGCGGGGCGTCGGATGAAAAACACCAGCGGCAAGGCGGCGAGGGCGAAGCGGATGCCGGTGAGTACGAAGGGGTCGATACCGCGCAGGCCAAGCTTGGTAATGGGAAAGTTCAAACCCCAGACCAGAGTGACGAGGATGGCAAGTGCCAGGTGTTTCTTGAGCATGGTCGTTCCCTTGAGCTGGCAGGCGTGTCCAAAGGCAACGATGGTAGGCGGCGTTCGTATGGCCCGCTTGCTATGCCAGGTCATGTTTTGACAAAATCGGGCCATGATCCCGACCTTCACCCGTGATGACCCCGAAGCCGTAGTGACGCTGCACGAATATGCCTCGGGCACCGTGTTTGCGCGCCACGCCCACAGCCGTGGCCAGTTCGCCTATGCGTCCACGGGGGCGATGAAGATGTTTACCGATCTTGGCAATTGGGTGGTGCCGCCGCAGCGGGCGATCTGGGTGCCCGGCGGCGTGCCCCATGAAATGCACATGCGTGGCGATGTGGTCATGCTCAACACCTATCTCTCTGACGCCGCTGCCCGGCGCGCAGGTTTGCAGGGGCATTGCCAGGTGTTCGAGGTGTCGCCGCTGCTGCGGCATTTGCTGGAGGCGGCACTGGCGATTGACCCGGCGGCGGGGCCCAGTGTCAGGCAGCATTGCGTGCTGACGTTGCTGGTGGATGAAATCGGCGCCATGCCAGAGCTGCCCCTCAGCGCGCCGCTGCCGTTAGAGCCTCGGCTCGCCCGCGCCTGCCAGCGCTTCCTGGACGCGCCCACGCAGACCATCGCCCTCGACACCATGGCCGAATGGTCAAGCATGAGCCGGCGCACCTTTACCCGTCAGTTCCTTGAACACACTGGCATGACCTTCGTGGCCTGGCGCCAGCAGGTGTGCCTGCTGGAAGCCACTGCGCGGCTCAGCCACGGTGCCTCGATTACCGACGTGGCGCTGGCATTGGGCTTCAGCAGCTCCAGCGCATTCACCTCGGTGTTCCGGCGCAACGTGGGGGAGGCGCCGGCGCGCTACCTGGCCAAATCAAGGGCGGCGGCGTTGTTCTGATCGTTCATCGGTCAGGATTCACCGTTGCGCCGGCCACGCTTTGTTACTATCGCCGTCCATCGTCACCAGGAGTCACCGGCCCATGCAGCACCAGTGGGATGAAATGCACCGCACCCGCAAGCCCACCTTTGTGTTGTGTGGCGAGCCCCAGGGGGATGTGCTCAATCTCTACGTTCACGGTTATTCGGCGTTCTTCAACCGTCAGCAACTGGGTAATTTCAAGGCGCAACTGGCGAGTATCGAAGGCTCGACCAATGTGATGCTGTTCTGGCCGGCCGGGCATTTTCTGGAAAACCTGTTCGCGCCGTTCAAGGAGGTGATCGCTGCGATGCTCGGCGGCGGTGGCCTGGGCGCCGCTACTGTGGGGGTGGGCAAGGCGATTGCGTATTTTCTCGACCATTACAAAAGTGTTGAGGCGCGTGTCGACGAAGTCGCCCAGACCCTGTTGCCTGAACTGGCCAACTTTCTGCACGCCGAGGCCCTGCCGGTGCGGCGCATCAACCTGATCGGCCATTCCCTCGGCGCGCGGATTCTGGTCAAAAGCTTGTTGGCCAGCCCTGAGGTGGCCCGTGAACTGCCGTTGAATCACTTGCTGCTGATGGGCGGGGCGATCTGTACGTCGAGCCCATGGGATCAAGTCTCGGCGCCGCTGCAGGGCCGGCTGATCAACTGCCATTCCAGCAAGGATTGGGCACTGGCGATCAAGCCGGACAACGAGCGCTGCATCGGTCGTTATGCCATCCCGCTCACGCCCGCCCTCAAGTCCAAGGTCACCAATGTGCACCTGGCAACTTTCGATCACGCCGCCTACTGGCCGCAGCTTAAAACGGTGGTGCAATACACCGACCTGTTGCAGGAACGGCGCGGCATGATCCGCGCCGACCAGCGCAGCAGCGAGGTGCGCTTTGCCGAAGAGGACGCCGAACTGTTCCCGGCACTGGTGCAGGCGCGGCCGGATGAGTTGAAGTTCCTCGCCGAACTGATGGCGCAAAAACGCAGCGCGTCGATTGATGCCGGCGTGCGCGAGCCGCTGAAACTGGCCATCGAGCTGCAACGCATGGGCGGCGACAGCTTTATGAACCTGGCCCGTGGCCATGGCGTGGGTTATCGACAGATCGCCGAGGATGTCGCGCAACGGCTGGGGATCAAGTTTGATCAGCCGGTTGCAACCGTGGCGTTGGCGGACATCGAGGCACAGGTCGCGCAGCAGCTCATCGAACAATACAAGGACAAACTCAACAGCGCTGACCGGCAAGCCTTCGACGCCGAACTCAAGGCCGCGGCGCAAAAAGAGCAGGGCTTGTTCAATCGTTTCGACATGGGCCGCTCGGCGACCACGGCGTTGAGT
Organism: Pseudomonas sp. GL_117; assembly: GCF_057835125.1. NCBI lineage: Bacteria > Pseudomonadati > Pseudomonadota > Gammaproteobacteria > Pseudomonadales > Pseudomonadaceae > Pseudomonas > Pseudomonas sp. GL_117. The sequence goes on from NZ_CM174418.1 coordinate 2,457,678, forward strand.
GGCACGGCGCTGGCCGGGCTCACCGGTTTCATCCTGCGGCGTGGTGCGGCCACGGCGATTCCGCTGGTGGGCCAGGCGTTGGCGGCCGCGATGTTGCTGGTGAGCGGGGTGCGTGCATTTTCCGGCCCGGCCTATTCGATTACCACCTTGGCGGTACTGGTGGTCGGCGTGATCCGTCAGCGCATGGAGCGCGAGGCGCTGAACCAGGAAATGGACCTGGTGGTACAAGTCGTGGAAGCGTTTGACCTGCCCAGGGACACGGTAATGCGCACGGTCGCGTCCGACTGCTAAGCTGCGCGCCTGTCTAGTGTGTTTGCCTGGGATACCGCGTGAAATTCAGCCTGCCGAAAATTGCCACCGCCCCGTTCTGCCCGCCGGAAGTGGCCGGCTCCGTTGCCGTCGACCCCAAGGCTTCGTTCTTCAAGCGCATGCTGATGTTCGCCGGCCCCGGCCTGTTGATCTCCATCGGCTATATGGACCCCGGCAACTGGGCCACGGCCATCGAGGCCGGTTCACGTTACGGCTACAGCCTGTTGTTCGTGGTGCTGCTGGCCAGCCTGGCGGGGATGGCGGTGCAGTGCTTGTGCTCGCGGCTGGGCATCGCCACCGGCAAGGACCTCGCGCAACTGTGCCGCGAGCGCTACAGCCGGCGCTCCGCCCGTACCCAGTGGGCGCTGGCGGAAATCTCCATCATTGCCACCGACCTGGCCGAAGTGCTCGGCTGCGCCCTGGCGTTTCACTTGCTGCTGGGGGTGTCTCTGACCACCGGCATTGTCATCACCGCCTTCGATACGCTGCTGATCCTGGCCCTGCAGAACCGAGGCTTCCGGCGCCTGGAAGCGATCATGCTGGCGCTGGTGGCGACCATCGGCGTGTGTTTCTTTATCGAACTGGTGCTGATCAAACCGTATTGGCCGGATGTGTTCAGCGGCTTTACGCCGTCACTCTCGGCGATCAGCGACGCTGCGCCGTTGTACCTGGCTATCGGTATTCTCGGCGCGACGGTCATGCCGCATAACCTCTACCTGCACACCTCGATCGTGCAGACCCGTCTGATCGGCAAGGATCTCGCCAGTAAACAGGACGCGGTCAAACTGGCGCGCATCGACACCATCGGCTCGCTGGCCCTGGCCTTGCTGGTCAATGCCGCGATCCTGACCCTTGCTGCTGCCGCGTTCTACAAGAGCGGCCACACCGATGTGGTCGAGATCCAGGACGCCTACCATCTGCTCGACCCACTGGTGGGCGGCGCGTTTGCCAGCATCCTGTTCGGCATCGCCTTGCTGGCGTCGGGGCAAAGCTCGACGTTCACCGGCACCATTGCCGGGCAGGTGATCATGGAGGGCTACCTCAACCTGCGCATTCCCTGCTGGCAACGCCGCCTGATCACCCGCGGCCTGGCGCTGATCCCGGCGTTCCTCGGCGTGTGGCTGATGGGCGATGCGGCCATCGGCAAGCTGTTGATCCTCAGCCAGGTGGTGCTCAGCCTGCAATTGCCGTTTGCGTTGTTCCCGCTGATCCGCATGACCGGAGACAAGCAGCTAATGGGGCCATTTGTGAATCGGCTGCCGACGCGGGTGTTGGCGTGGTTTCTGTTTACCGTGATCAGCGGGGCGAATGCGTGGTTGATTGGGCAGTGGCTGTTTTAAATCATCGATCCCAATACGGCACGGTCCCAAAACACTCCACAAAGTAATCAATCACCGTGCGCACCTTCAGCGACAACCGCCGGCTCCCCGGCCATAGTGCGGCGATCTGCTGCGGCTCCAGTGTGGTCGCCACTTCGTATTCGTTCAGCACCGCCTGCAAGGTGCCGGCGCGCAAGCCTTCGCCGATCAGCCAGGAGGGGAACACGACCAGCCCAAGGCCTTGTTCGGCGGCGTGGGTGAGGGTGTCGGCGTGGTTGCCGGTGATTGGGCCCTTGACGCTGTAGGGCGTCCAGTCGCTGCCGGCGCGGCGGAAGAACCAGCGTTGTTGGCCGGTGATGCCTTTGTAGGCCAGGCATTGGTGGTGGACGAGTTCGTCGGGGTGCTGCGGCGTGCCGTGTCGGGCCAGGTAGGCGGGGCTGGCGGCGATGCGAAAGCGCTGCGGGGCGAAGATGCGCGCCTGCATGCCTGAGTTGTTGAGCACGCCGATGCGAAACAGCAGGTCGGTGCCGTCTTGCAGCGGGTCGACGTAGGTGTCGGTCTGCTGGATGTCCAGTTGCAGCTTGGGATAGCGTCGGCACAGTTCGCCGAGCCACGGTGACAAGTGGCGCTGGCCGAACACCATCGGTGCGTTGATACGTACCAGGCCGCTGGGTTCGCTCTCCTGTTCCTGCAGGGCCTGGCCGGCGGTTTCCAGTTGTTCCAGCAACAGTCGCGCATGATGCCCGAGCAGGCGCCCGGCCTCGGTCGGGCTGACCGCTCGGGTGTGGCGGTAAAGTAACTGCTGGCCCAGGGCGTGCTCCATCAGCTGGATCTGCCGGGAAATGGAGGAGGGCGCCAGGCTTTCCCGGCGGGCCACTTCGGAAAAGCTGCCGTGGTCGAGCACCGCGACGAACAGGCGCAGCGCCTTGAAACTCAATTCATTCAAACCCTGCATCATGACTCCGTGCTGTGCGTTTTGCGCAAAAGTGTTGTCGGCATGTTCCCATTTATTGCATAGCACGACCACCGGATAATGCGCGCCATGGTTCCTTTCTTGAAGCGCAGGTGATGTATGCAGGCAAGTTCTATCGAGGGTGTGGCGTCGGCCCGTCCGAAACATAACCTTCTGCGGCTGTTGTTGCTGCCGTTGGTGATCCTGGCGGGCATGGGCCTGTCGGTGGAGGCAGGCTTGCTCGGGCCGCTGGGCCAGCAAGTCGGGCATTTGTGGGCGACGTTGAGCATCTTTGGCGTTGGTTCGGCGATCTTGTACGTGCTCTTGTTGTTCAGCGGCCCGCAAAAGGGCCCGGCGCTGGCCGACCTGCCGCGCTGGCAATTGATCGGCGGGTTCCTCGGGCCGATGTACGTGGTGGTGTTGACCCTGGCTACGCCGCATATCGGCATCGCGATGACCATGGTCGCGATTTTGTCCGGGCAGGTCGGCAAGAGCGTGCTGATCGACCATTTCGGTTGGTTCGGCACCGCGCGCAAGCGGGTCAACGGCGAGCGCTGGATAGCCCTGGCGTTGATTGTGGTGGCGCTTGTTCTGATTGCACGAGGGTAAGGCGATGAATCTGATTCTATTGTTGGTACTGGTCATTGCCGCCGGTGCGGTATTGAGTGTGCAGGCCGCGATCAACGGGCGCCTGGGCCAGACGGTCGGCGTGTTGCGCAGCAGCTTGCTGACCTTCGCCGTCGGTGCGCTCAGCACGGCGCTGCTGATTTTCTTCTTCGAGCCCGCCCAGGCCGTCAGCTTGCTGGACGTGCCGAAATGGCAACTGACCGGTGCCTTGTTCGGCGTGGTGTACATGTTGGTGATGGTCGGCGCGGTGCCTGTGGTCGGCACCGCCGTGGCGACGGTGGCCGTGATCGTCGGGCAATTGGGCATGGGCATGTTGATCGACAACTTCGGCTGGCTGGGCAACCCGGCGATTGATTTATCGGGGAGCCGGATTGTGGCGATGGTCTGTCTGGCGCTGGCATTGGTGTTCATGTATCGCAGCAATACTCGCCAGGCCGACTGACGTGGTCAAAGAAATGTGGGAGCAACTGTTGAGCTTTAGCGAGGCTGCGAAGGCGGTGGCACTGTTGGTAGAGGTGTTGGCTGAACCGCCGCTTTCGCGGGCAAGCCCGCTCCCACAGTTGATCGGTGTTGATGGATAGTGAGTGTTCGGCTGGAGATCCCTCTCACACCGCCAATCCCCTGTGGGAGCTGTCGAGCTTTAGCGAGGCTGCGAAGGCGGCGGTACTGCTGGTAGAGGAGTTGGCTGAACCACCGCTTTCGCGGACAAGCCCGCTCCCACATTTGAGCTGTGTTGCTGGGATGTCAGTGTTCGGCTGGAGATCCCTCTCACACCGCCAATCCCCTGTGGGAGCTGTCGAGCTTTAGCGAGGCTGCGAAGGCGGTGGCACTGTTGGTAGAGGTGTTGGCTGAACCACCGCTTTCGCGGGCAAGCCCGCTCCCACAGTTGATCGGTGTTGATGGATAGTGAGTGTTCGGCTGGAGATCGCCCAGGCACTGCTAGTCCCCTGTGGGAGCTGTCGAGCCCTAGCGAGGCTGCGAAGGCGGCGGCACTGTTGGTAGAGGTGTTGGCTGAGCCACCGCTTTCGCGGGCAAGCCCGCTCCCACATTTGAGCTGTGTTGCTGGGATGTCAGTGTTCGGCTGGAGATCCCTCTCACACCGCCAATCCCCTGTGGGAGCTGTCGAGCTTTAGCGAGGCTGCGAAGGCGGCGGTACTGTTGGTAGAGGTGTTGCGCCGCAACCATAGAATCTCCCACCCCCACACAAACCCGTTCCCACATTGGAAAATAGCTCGGATTGTCGAGCGTCGCTGATTACCATGAGCACTCACTCCTGACTGATGTGCTCCCCATGGCCCTGGCCGCACCCCCCGACCTCAGTGATCATGCCGTTCCCGTGCAGCCTCTGGCACGCACCTATCCGCGTGGGTTGTATGTGGAGCCCCATAGCCACGACTGGGGTCAATTGCTCTACGCCATGAGCGGCGTGATGTGGGTCGAAACCCCGCGCGAAGCCCTGGTGGTGCCGCCCCAGCGTGCCGTCTGGTTGCCGCCGGGGGTGGAGCATGGGATTCGCGTGGTGTCGGACTTGCAGATGCGCAATATCTACCTGCGCCCCGCATTGGCAGCGACGCTGGACGGCCAGGTGCAGGTGATCGAGGTCGGTGGGCTGCTGCGCGAACTGATCGTGACCTTGGTGGACGAGGGTGACAGCGGTGATGCCGGCTACTACGACGCGGTGGTGCGTCTGGCGTTGCTGGAATTGCAACGGGCGCGACGCTCGCCAATCCGCATCGCCATGCCGATGGACGCCGACCGCCGTCTAAGCAATGCGTGCCAGGCGGTGATGGTCGCACCATCCCTGGACATCTCCTTCGAACAACACGCCGCCGCCGCCGGGGCCAGCGTGCGTACCTTGTCGCGGTTGTTCCAAAGCCACCTGGGCATGGGCTTCGCCGAATGGCGTCGCCAGGTGCAACTGGCCACGGCGGTCGCGGAGTTGATCCAGGGCCAATCGGTGAGCAGTATCGCGCGCGCTCTGGGTTACTCGCCAAGCAGTTTCAGCGACATGTTCCGCCGCGCACTCGGTGTGGCGCCGTCGCACTACGTCGGCTGAGGAATTGGCCGAAATCCTGAAGCACTTGGCCGATGCGTGAGGAAGGCGGGCTCTAGACTGAGCCCATCAACCCACAAGGCGCCACCCCATGAACTACCTCATTTCTCTCGCCATCGGCCTGTTTGTCGGCGTGATCTACGGCGCCTTGGACTTCCGCTCGCCCGCGCCGCCGGCCATCGCCCTGGTGGGTTTGATGGGCATGTTGCTCGGCGAAAAGCTCTGGCCCCTGGGTCGGCAACTGGTCAGCGGTTGGTGGTCCTGATTTCCCTTTTCCCTGCGATGGATATTGGTCATGAAAGCACTGCAATTTTCCGCTACCGGCGACCTCAACGCCCTGCGCTTCGTCGACGTCGCCACCCCGGTGCCGGGCGCCGATGAAGTGCTGGTACAGATCAAGGCGGCAGGCTTGAACCCCAGCGATGTGAAAAACCTGCTTGGGCGCTTCCCTTACACCACGTTGCCGCGCATTCCCGGGCGTGACTTCGCTGGCGTTGTCGTCGAAGGTCCGCAGGCGTTGCTTGGCCAGGAAGTCTGGGGCACCGGTCGCGACCTCGGTTTTTTTGCCGACGGTTCTCATGCCGAATACCTGAAGGTGGCGGCAAACGGCGTGGCCCGCAAGCCCAGCCATCTGAGTTTCGCCCAAGCCGCCAGCCTGGGTGTTCCCTACACCACCGCCTGGGATGCCCTGGAGCGCAGCGGTGTGGGCAAAGGCACGCGCTTGCTGGTGATTGGTGCCAATGGCGCCGTTGGCAGTGCGGCCTTGGCCCTGGCGAAAATCCGTGGCGCCCAGGTGCTGGCGGCGGTACGGCGCCCGGAGCAGGTTGAGGCATTGCAAGGGCAGGGGGTCGACACGATTGCCCTGGGGCAGCCGGAGGACTTGGGCGCACAGGTCAACCGCGTGTTCACCGGCGGTGCCGATGTGATCTTCGACACCACTGGCTTCTGGCTGCCGGCGGCCGTGGCCGGCCTGGCGCCGTTCGGCCGTATCGCGATCATCGCCGCGCCGCTGGACGGGCATGTGCAACTGCCAGCCCTGGCCTTGTACCGCAAGGGCGGGTCGGTGGTGGGGATCAATTCGTTGCTCTACAACTGCGAGCAATGCGCGCGGATGCTGGAGCAGTTCGGGCGGTTTTTTGATGAGGGGTCGCTGCCGCTGCCGACGGGGTTGCGGGAAGTGGCGTTGGCCGATGGTTTGGTGAGCTATGAGGAAGTGAACAGCGGCAGTGCAGACAAGATCATCTTCTTGCCTTAATGCCATTCAAATGAGGGAGGGGCGAGCCCCCTCCCACAGCTTGATCCCTATCAGGCCTCGGGAACGCCGTTTTCCCACGCCGACCAGTTCTTGAGGATCGCCTGTACCAGCGGGTTACCCGTGCGATACAGGTTCTCCAGCGCCGGCACGAACCCACCCTGGTCGGCGTACTTCAGCAGGTTGTCCACTTCGCTGTAGCCCGGATAAGGCCGGTCGAAGTCCGACCCCGCTCGTACCACCGCCAAACGTTGAATATCCACTAACCCTTCGCGGCTGGCGCGCAGCAGTGCTTCATAGGTGGAGTTGTCCTCCTGCTGGGTGGTGCAGTACTCGCCTTTGTTGTCGGTGAGCAGCTTGGTCCAGACTTCGGCGCGTTCACTCAGGCGTGTGCCGGAGAACCAGGTATTGCCCGCCAGGGTGTCGCAGCGCGTGACCTGCGGCGGTTGATTGGCCGGGGCGGCCGGATAGTGTTTGCGCCAGGCAGCGGATTCCTTGCTTTCGCTCAACTTGACCTGGTGCGACAGGGCGAACGCCTTGGCCTGCAACTTGGGGTTGAGCTCAAACACTTCGGTCTTGTAGTCCAGCGGCGGCTTTTCGTTCGGGCCTTTGGTGTTGATGCCGATGTAACCGGTCGGCCAATCCTTTGGCGCGTCCCGCGAGTCCAGTTCCCACTGCGTGCCGAACTCCACCAGATAGTGAGCCCAGGCCGCAGTGCCGATGGTGCCAAGCTTGGGGCTGATGCCGGCGATCCCGGCGATCAGGAAGTAGCTCTGGCGCAAGTCGAACTTGGGCGACAAGGCCAGCGCCAGGGTCGACGCGGCGGCATTGGTCTGGCCCATGCCGGTCACCAGCAGGCAGACGTCCTGGGTGTTGCAGCGGATTACCGGGTATTCGGCGGAAAGGCCCGGTACGCGGACTTCCTGCTTGAGTTCCAGGCGATCGATCCAGGTCTGCGCCTCGGGGGCGAACATGGTGATCAGCATCACCTTGGGCTTGATGGGCGCATCCGCCAACACTACAGGGGATAGCAGGGCCAGGCCGACGGCCAGCGAGAGACGGGTAAACAGTTTCATCCAAAGCTCCTTGATCAGAATTGATAACCGACGCCGGCGTAGTAACCCCAGCCGTCCGAACGGGCGCGGAAGTTGCCTTCGCCAAAATTCAACTCGCTGCCGTCCTCCCAGTTGCCGCCGTTGTGAAAGTAGCGACCGACCAGGGTGAAGCGCAGGTGGGTGAACGAGTACAGCAGCACGTTGGTTGCCACCAGGGAATTGGCGGTGCGCGCCGGGTTGTCCTTGTGCAGGTCCGAGCCGAAATCGTAGTTGGTAAAGCCGATGTAGGTCAGCGAGGCACCGTTGTCGAAGCTGCTGATGGGCACGATGTATTTCATTTGCGCACGGTAGCCGTCCCACGCGTATTCATTGCTGGCACCATAGTTTTCCCACTGATAACGCCCGTAGAAATTCGCCGACAGGTTGACCCGCGAGTGGGTCTCGATGTCGGTGCCCAGGCCGCTGTACAGCGTGTTGGCGCGGTTGGCCTGGTTGCTGCCGTGGTCGTAGATCCAGTCGAACGCCACATACCATTCCTTGAACGGCCCGATGGCCAGGCTGCGGCCCGCCAGGTAGTCGATGGAGATGCGCGGCTCGTGCTCCATGAACACTGGCGAGCCATGGTCCCACGCGCCTTTGTCATTGCTGTTACCGATGCCGAGGATCTTCGGCACGTCGATGTAGCCATACAGCTCGAACGGCCCCTTGCGGCCGAAGTACTCGTATTCCAGGTAGATATCGTCGGACGGCTTGGGGCCGAAGCTGATGTCTTTGCTGCCGATAAGTGTCAGGTCCTGATTGAACCAGTCTGACAGGTAAGCGCCTTTTTTCGTCGGGCTGGCTTGCGGGCTCAGGGTTTCGCCCTGTGCTGAGTCATCGATGGAGTTTTCCTGCGCCAAAATGGGTGCGCTGAGTACTCCCGTAACGACAGCCAGTAGCAGAGAAACACCAAGGGCGCAGGGGTGCCTTGAAGTGGAATGCATTGAAAATCCCTATTCGTACGCGGTTTGAACCCAATTCTTCGGGTGGTGGTGAACTTGGCTGGCAAGTTCGTCCCGCAAACGTTTGCACAGGCTGTACCAACTTTGTCTATTGGCTTGAGTAAGCAGGGAAAAAGCGTGATTAATCGACCTTTTGGTCAGAATTGACTGGGTGTCATTGTGTCGAGGCGATTGAACAGGTGCATCGCGGTTTCCCGGCGGTATTCGCTCGGCGTCTGCTGCATCTCGATGCGAAAGTGCCGGTTGAAATTGGACAGGTTGGCGTAGCCCACTTCAAAGCAGATTGCCGCCACCGACATCTCGCTTTGCAGCAACAACCGGCAGGCGCGTTGTACGCGGAACTTGCGCATCAGGTCGATGAAACCGTGGCCGGTGTTGCGCTTGAAGAAGCGCGAGAAGCCCGGCTCGCTCATCTCCAGTTGCGCGGCGATCTCCGACAGGCGCACGTCACCTGTGAGTTCGCGCATCAGGTAATCGAAGGCCTTGTTGATGCGCTCGGCGCTGCGTGCATCCAGGGTCGGCGCGTAGCACGGGCTGGCCAGTGCCTGGACGTGCTGCGCCGGGGCGTGCTTGAGGGTGTCGAGCAGTTGCAGGAACAGGATCAGCCGCTGCAGGCCCTGGGCGCGGCCGATGTCTTCCATCAAGGCTGCCGCACGCAGCGCGGTGTCGCCGTGAAATTGCAGGCCGCGTCGGGCGTGCTCGAACAGCGGCTGCAAGTCGCCGAGTTCCGGAAGGGTCTTGCGCAGGGCGAGGAGGGCGGCGCCGTCGAACTGCAGCACCACATCGCGACCGTGCAGGTGTTCGCCGGGGGCCAGTTCGCCAATCCAGTCGTGGGGCAGGTCGGGGCCGATCAGGGCGACATGGCCGGCGCTGAATGCACCGATATAGTCGCCCGCAACCAACTTGCCGCTGCCCTGGCGGATCAGGTGGATTTCAAATTCGGGGTGATGGTTCCAGCGCGCCAGGTCATAGGGGTAGTCGTGTTCGAACCAGCGAAAGCAGTGGTCCGGTTCGGGCAGGATCACTTCACGTTCGGCAGGGCGTTGCTCGAACAGCTGGGCGCGGCTGGCAGGCATGGCGGGGCTTCTTATGATTCTTGGAATCGCTCCAAAATACGCGCCTCGGCCGTGGCCGCGCTACCCCCGTTTTCGCCCGGAACTGATACTTTTTTAACCCGCGAGTGACGGTTAAAAAAGTACCACTCGCGCGTCCGCCATGGGTTTGTGGGGGCTTGGCCAAGCTGCTGTAATCGGCCCTCAACAACAAAAACAACAGGTGGAAACCGCCATGCTCAAGCTTACGCAAGCATTGTTCCTGCTGTCCGGCCTGGCCTCGGCCATGGCCAGTCACGCCGCCGATACCGTGACCATCGCCACGGTCAACAACAGCGACATGATCCGCATGCAGCGTCTGTCCAAGGTGTTCGAAGCGCAGCACCCGGACATCAAGCTCAATTGGGTGGTGCTCGAAGAAAACGTGCTGCGCCAGCGCCTTACCACCGATATTGCGACCCAGGGCGGGCAGTTCGATGTGCTGACCATCGGCACCTACGAAACCCCGCTGTGGGGCGCCAAACACTGGCTGGAACCGCTGACCGGGCTGCCGGCCGGCTATGACGCCGACGACATCTTCCCGTCGGTGCGCCAGGGTCTGTCGGTCAACAACACCCTCTACGCGTTGCCGTTCTATGGCGAAAGCACCGTCACCTACTACCGTACCGACCTGTTCGAGCAGGCTGGCCTGAGCATGCCTGCGCACCCGACCTGGACCCAGCTCGGCGAATTTGCCGCCAAGCTCACTGCCAAGGACAAGGGCCAGTACGGCCTGTGCCTGCGCGGCAAGGCCGGTTGGGGCGAGAACATCGCGCTGCTGAGCACCATGGCCAATGCCTTCGGCGCGCGCTGGTTCGATGAGCAGTGGCAGCCCGAACTGACCAGCCCCGAGTGGACCGCGGCGGCCAATTTCTACGTCAACAACCTCAAGCAATACGGCCCGCCGGGGGTGTCCAGCAACGGTTTCAACGAAACCCTGGCGCTGTTCAACAGCGGCAAATGCGCGATCTGGGTCGACGCCAGCGTCGCCGGCTCCTTCACCACCGACAAGAGCCAAAGCAAGGTCGCCGACCGCACGGGCTTCGCCGCCGCGCCGACCGAAGTCACCGACAAGGGCTCCTCGTGGCTGTACGCCTGGTCCCTGGCGATCCCGGCCACTTCCAAGCACAAGGACGCGGCGAAAGCGTTTATCACCTGGGCCACCTCCAAGGACTACATCCAATTGGTCGCCGATAAAGAAGGCATCACCAACGTCCCGCCAGGCACCCGCCAGTCCACCTACAACGACGCCTACTTGAAGGCCGCGCCGTTCGCCCAGGTGACCCTGGAAATGATGAAGCATGCCGACCCCGCGCACCCGTCGGCCAAACCGGTGCCGTACGTGGGCATCCAATACGTGACCATCCCCGAGTTCCAGGCCATCGGCACCTCGGTCGGCAAGCTGTTCTCGGCGGCGCTGACCGGCGGCATGTCGGTGGACCAGGCGCTGCTTCAGGCCCAGTCCACCACCGAACGCGAGATGAAACGTGCGGGTTATCCGAAATGACTTTGACAGGAGCAGCCATGAAACGACTGGAAGGTAAAAGCGCGCTGATCACCGGCTCGGCGCGCGGCATCGGCCGCGCCTTTGCCCAGGCCTATATCGCGGAGGGTGCCCGCGTGGCCATCGCTGATATAAACCTGCAACAGGCGCAAGCGACCGCCGCCGAGCTGGGTCCACACGCCTATGCCGTTGAAATGGATGTCACCAACCAGACCTCCATCGACGACGCGATTGCCGCCGTGGTGGCCGAGGCCGGCAAGCTGGATATTCTGATCAACAACGCCGCGTTGTTCGACCTGGCACCCATTGTCGACATCAGCCGCGCTAGCTACGAGCGGCTGTTCTCGATCAATGTCGCCGGCACGCTGTTCACCTTGCAGGCGGCAGCGCGGCAGATGGTCCGCCAGGGCCACGGTGGCAAGATCATCAACATGGCCAGCCAGGCCGGACGCCGTGGCGAGCCGTTGGTGGCGGTGTACTGCGCGACCAAGGCCGCGGTGATCAGCCTCACGCAGTCGGCGGGGTTGAACCTGATCAAGCAGGGCATCAACGTCAATGCCATCGCGCCGGGGGTCGTGGACGGCGAGCATTGGGATGGGGTGGATGCGCTGTTCGCCCGGCATGAAGGTCTGGCGCCGGGGGAGAAGAAGCGGCGGGTGGGGGCGCAGGTGCCGTTTGGGCGGATGGGCACGGCGCAGGATTTGACCGGGATGGCGGTGTTCCTGGCATCAAAGGACGCTGACTATGTGGTGGCCCAGACCTACAACGTCGACGGCGGCAACTGGATGAATTAGCGTCGTACCGAGGTGTGGGGAAGGGCTTGTGTAGGGGGGGCGCTTGCTCGCGAAGGCAGAGTGTCAGGCGCTGGGGATCTTGACTGAGTCACCGCCTTCGTGGGCAAGCCCGCTCCCACAGTTGCGCTGTGTTGTTCGGCAGAACGCGTCAGTCCGCAAAGCTACGGTCGAAAAAGTAGATCTCTCCTGGCTTCAACACTTCCATCGTCGCCTGCGGTCTTCCTCCTTCACCCTGCTTCTTGCGCCCCGTTTCCCGCAAATACCCTGCCTCCGTCAGCTTCATCAGGCGCTGGCGAATACTGGTCTTCAACACCGGCCGCGCCAGCACCACGGAAAAGATCGTGGTCGCCTCCGGTGCGCTGAACTCGTCGCCCAGGAACATCAACGGCAAGCTGCTGTACAACGACTTCGACAACAGCCGTTCCTGCACTGCCGCGACGATCAGGTTGTGGTCGAACGGCAGCTTGAAGCCGCCCGCGGCTACGGCATCCAGCGCAAACCACGCCTGATGCGCGCCCAATTCCACCGCCTGCGCAACGATCGCCAGGTAGTAGGTGGACGACGACCAGCAACGCGGGTCGCGGAACGCATCCCCCACGGTGCCCACCTGTTCGCTCCAGGCCAGCTCAAAACCCACCTTGTCACTGGCGCGCAACCGCTCCAGCGCATCCTTGAGGCTCAGGTCCTGCACGCCGCCATTCACCACCACACCCGGTAGTGCCCAATGCCCGGCGAACGGTTCGGCTTCGCGCTGGTTGAGCAACAGCTTCAACTCGCCGCTAGCGCGGCAGTAGTACAACACGCACAGGTCGATGGTATGCAGGTAGGCGCTGAGTGACATGGAACATCCTTATGAACAGTGGCGGGCACAGTCTAACGGATCGAACAGATATGTCATGTACTGAGTCCAGCATAGATAAACAAATGTTTCTTGCAATGAAAGTACATGACGTGTACTTTTGTTTTCAGGCCACAGGAGAACCGCCATGACCCTCGCAAAAACCGCCATTGCTTCATTCGACGTCGATGCCCAGAAGAGCTTCACGCCACTGTGCCCCAACGAATTGCCAGTGGCCGGCGGCGACCAGATCGGCGCCGAGCTCAACTTCATGGCCAGCCTCGCCGGCCATCGTGTCGGCAGCAAGGATGCGCATACCCCGCACGCCCCGTGGGTGGTGGCGCAACACAGCGAGATGCTGCAACCCACCGGCCTGGCCCATGCCGATGTGACCTGGGTCAGCCACTGCGTACCCGGCACCGAAGGCTTCACCTTGCTCGACGAGTTGCCCACCCCGTATGACTACGACTACTTCATCTGGAAAGGCGTCGAACCCGACCTGCACCCCTACGGCGCCTGCTTTCATGACCTGCACGACAAACTGTCCACCGGCGTCATCGAGTACCTCAAAGCCCAAGGCGTGAGCCGCGTGCTCGTCGGCGGCCTGGCCCTGGACTACTGCGTCAAGACCACCGCGTTGCAACTGCTCAAGGCCGGCCTGGAAGTGGTCTTGCACCTGCCCGCCTGCCGAGGCATCAGCGAAGAGGGCGGTGTGCAGGCGGTCAACGATCTGCTCAAGGCCGGTGCCGTGATCAGCAGCACCCGCGAAGAACTGGCCGCGATGGCCACGCGTTAAGGAGAACCAGCATGGAAAGTGCCTACGACTATGAATCCCCGGTGATCCAGGGGTTGCTCGATACCGACTACTACACCTTCACCATGATGCAGGCCGTGTTGCACCAGCACCCCAACGTCGATGTGGAATACAACTTCATCGTGCGTTCCAAGGAAAAGCTCGGCCACTTGATCCCGCAACTGCGCGACGAACTGGAAAAACTCGCTGGCCTGCACATGCGTGAAGGCGAGTTGCGGTTTCTGTTCAACCCGCGTTTTCGCGAATACCTCACCCCGGATTACGAGCGTTTCCTCGGCCTGTTCCGTTTCAACCTGCGCTATATCCATGTCAGTGAAGTCGATGGCCAACTGAACATCCGCGTGGTCGGCCCGATGCTGCACTGCATCATGTTCGAACAGCCGGTGCTGGCGCTGGTCAGCGAGTTGCGCAACCGCGACAAGTACCCCGACGTGAGCCTCGAAGACGTCACCCGCAAGCTCTACCAGAAGTTTGACTGGCTGGAGAAAAACCTCAGCCGCGACGAACTGGCCGACCTGCGCGTGTCTGATTTCTCCACCCGTCGGCGCCTGTCGTTCAAGGCCCAGCGCGAAGTGGTCGACATCATGCGTCGCGACTTCCCCGGCCAGTTCGTTGGCACCAGCAACGCGCACCTGGCCTATGAGTTCGACCTGCCGCTGATTGGCACCATGGCCCACCAATGGCTGATGGTGCACCAGCAACTGGGGCGCCTGCGTGAGAGCCAGAATGCGGCGTTGGAGAACTGGGTGCGTGAGTACCGTGGCCGCCTCGGCATTGCCTTGACCGACTGCATCAGCACCGATTTCTTCCTCAAGGATTTCGACCTGTACTTCGCCAAGCTCTACGACGGCCTGCGCCAGGACTCCGGCGACCCGATCGCCTGGGCCGACAAAGTGTTGGCCCGCTACAAACAACTGGGCATCGACCCGATGACCAAGGACCTGATGTTCTCCGACGGTCTGAATTTCGAAAAATGCCTGCCGATCCTGCGCCACGTGCGTGGCAAGGCCAGGTTCGGTTTCGGCATGGGCACCAGCCTGGCGTGTGATGTAGAAGGCGTCGAACCACTGAGCATCGTGATGAAACTGGTGCGGGTGCACGGCGAGCCGGTGGTGAAGTTCTCCGATGACCCGATCAAGAATGTCTGCGAAGACGCCTCGTTTTTGCAGTACGCGGCACAGGTGTTTTCGGTGGCAGGCGACTTGCCCTTCAAAGCGGTGGCGCAGCATCAAAGGGGCTGACTGAAACGCCGTCTTCGCGAGCAAGCCCGCTCCCACGGGTCGACTTAGGCAACAACGAGGTGTGACATGCAAACACAAGACCGTATCGCGCAGGAACTGAACATCAATCGGCGCTTGGTGGCGGGCGGCGAGCCCGGGGAAATCCAACGGCGCATCGACTTCATCAAGACCACCTTGCGCCAGTCCGGCTGCCAAGCACTGGTGCTGGGCATCAGCGGTGGTGTTGACTCCCTGACTGCCGGCCGCCTGTGCCAACTGGCGGTGGAGCAATTACGCGCCGAGCACTACGACGCACGCTTTATTGCCATGCGCCTGCCTTACAAAAGCCAGGCGGATGAAGCCGATGCCCAGGCCTCACTGGCGTTTATCACTGCGGACCAGGTCGATACCCTGAACATCGCCGCCAGCGTCGATGGCCTGATGGCCAGCCTGGGTGCCACTGAAGCCAGCGCCGCCCATCTCGACTTCATCAAGGGCAACGTCAAGGCGCGCGCACGGATGATTGCGCAGTACGCCGTGGCCAACCTGCACAACGGCCTGGTGGTCGGCACCGACCACGGTGCCGAAGCGTTGATGGGGTTCTTCACCAAATTCGGCGATGGCGCGTGCGACCTGGCTCCACTGTCGGGCTTGACCAAAACCCAGGTGCGCCTGCTGGCCACGGCGCTTGGCGCACCGGCCAAACTGGTGCACAAACAGCCCACGGCCGACCTTGAAGAACTGACGCCTGGCAAGTTGGATGAGCACGCTTACGGCTGTTCCTACGCAGAAATCGATGCGTACCTGATGGGCGAGCCGGTGAGCGAGCGGGTGAGGGGGATACTGCAGGGTGCTTACATGAAGACGGCTCACAAGCGCGCACTGCCGATTACCCCGATCTGACGCTTGAGTTTGCAGTCTTCATGGCGATAGGTCGTTATTTGTCGGCGAAAGCAACGTGCGGGGAGCGAGGAAAGTTAACCGAGGGGTATCGGCAAGCTCATGGGTGCTTGCAGGAACCATTCGACAGCCAGTTGCCACAGAGAGGAGGTCGATCCTGTGCGCGCCAATGAGTGGGGGTCGGCAGTTATCGATTCCACTATTTGAGGTTGTGCCATGTACCAGTTAAGTCTTCAACAGGAATCGCTTTTCAATGGCGGTTTTGTCCAGCGTAGTGAGCCACCCGCAATTGCGCTTACCAGCATCTATATGAACGTGCCCAACTCATCAGTGGCCCGTGAGTTCGCCCACAACTTCGATCACTTCCGCAGGTTCGGCAGCGACGTTGTCACGCGTCCAAACCTTGAGTGGGCGGCCGGCCGCGAGCCGATGGGTGATAACTACGTCAACCGGATGACCTCCCTCGCCCGAGAGCTCCTCAGCCGTCCTGAAGTGAGCCAACTGCTGAATAATCAAGTCAGCCGGGGCGAAGCGGACGCTATGATCATGCATTTTGATCAACGGGAAGCTCCACTGCTGCGTGAAGTACCCAAGCGCTACAGCAGTGGCTTGCAGCAGCGGCCCGACGGTCAATTCAACTTTCGCTTGGCCCTTCAACCCTCCCCGCGACAGCCGGCTTTGGACGGCCAGTACGCCAATCGCAGCCAGTGGAACGGCCCGGCCCAAGCTTCCGGGAATCGTCCGTATGCCAATGACTCGAAGGAGGATTTCAGCAACAAGATACTGGCGCGTTTCAGTGCCTTTGAAGATCCGAATTCTCCGGGCATGATCACCGACAAGTCCCTCAGTGCCGTTGCCAGCGGTTATCGCCTGGATGGCCAGCCCGCCACGCAGAAGGAGGTAGATCTGGCCAATGAACTGCTGGAGCGGGGTGGCTTGTTCAAGGAGCTTGATCAAAGCAGCATGGGCGTAATGGACGGCGCTTTCTCCAGGGGCAATTTGCAGTTCTCGTCGGACAAGTATCGCAATATGAGTGATCACGATCTGCTGCAAGGCGTTAAAGACAACTTCAGGCAATTCACCGCTGGCGCCAACGATAAGTACGTCAACGTCAATGAGTTGAAGGAAGCGTCAGGGCAAGTTGCCTCTAACCGTACGTTCAGCTCGCAAGCGCAGCAATTGGCGGCCGAGCTGCTAAGGCGTCCGGGCCTGCTGCGAGACCTGGACATCGGTATCAAAGTGGAGAGTGGCAAGCCGGGCGCAGAAGACCAACGCTTCGATATCGACAACCTCAACCACATGCTCAGTAAAAGCTGATCGTCAGCGGGTTGAGGCACAGCGATGAGTCGGTGGCCCGGCTCATCGCTGCTGTTATCGGGAACCCGGACTGATCATCGTTTCAGGGCGTAGTAGCGGGCTTGCTCGCGAAAGCGGTCTGTCAGCTGGTGCAACCGCTGACTGATACACCGCTTTCGCGAGCAAGCCCGCTCCCACAGGTGATTGGTGTTGATGGATAGTGAGTGTTCGGCTGGAGATTGCCCAGGCACTGCCAATCTCCCGTGGCTGTCGAGCTTTAGCGAGGCTGCGCAGGCGGCGGCACTGTTGGTAGAGGTGGAGCATTTCATCCTGACCATGGCAGATGAAGGGCGGCAAGCTGCGGCGTTCTGCATTCCTCGTTACTGGATTGGATCCATTTGCGGTATAAGCTCGCATCGCGCATGTGTCACGAGGCTCCGTTTTTCATGCAAAACCCTATGCAACGCCCGCTATGGCAGATCTACCTGATCTTCCTGGCGCCGATGGTGCTGTCCAACTTCCTGCAAAGTTTTTCCGGCACGCTCAACGGCATCTACGTCGGGCAGATGCTCGGCACCCAGGCGCTGGCGGCGGTGTCGGGGATGTTTCCCATCGTGTTTTTCTTTATTGCTCTGGTCATCGGCCTGGGGGCGGGCGCCTCGGTGCTGATCGGCCAGGCCTGGGGCGCCCAGGAAACGGCGCTGGTCAAGGTGATTACCGGCGCGACCCTGACCCTGGGCGCATGGGTGGGCGTGATCGCGGCGGTGCTCGGCTGCCTGTTCGCACGCCCGGCGTTGCAGGCGCTGGGCACGCCAGTTGACGTGCTGGATGACGCGGTGGGGTATGCGCAGATGATGATGTTGATCATGCCGCTGCTGCTGGTGTTCATCCTCTACACCCAGTTGCTGCGCGGTGTCAGCGATACGGTATCGCCACTGCTGGCGCTGGTGGTCTCGACCCTGGTCGGGCTGCTGCTGACCCCGGCGCTGATCCGTGGCTGGATCGGCCTGCCGCCCATGGGCATCCAGAGCGCGGTGTATGCCGGGCTGGTGGGTAATGCCTTGGCCATGCTGTTTCTGATCCTGCGCCTGCGTCATAAAAACCACGTCATGGCGCCGGATCGCGAACTGCTGTCAGCCCTGCGCCTTGACCGCGTGATTCTTGGTAAAGTCCTGCGCATCGGTTTGCCCACTGGCTTGCAGATGGTGGTGTTGTCGCTGTCGGAATTGGTCATCCTTGCCCTGGTCAACAGTCACGGCTCCCAGGCCACCGCGGCCTATGGCGCGGTGACGCAGATCGTCAACTACGTACAGTTTCCGGCGCTGTCGATTGCCATCACTGCATCGATCCTCGGCGCCCAGGCGATTGGCGCGGGGCGGCTGGAGCGTATCGGGCCGATCCTGCGCACCGGGCTGCTGATCAATACCTGCCTGACAGGTGGCTTGATCGTGCTGGGTTACCTGCTGTCGCACTGGTTGCTTGGCCTGTTCATCACCGAGGACGCGGCGCGGGTCAATGCCGAGCACCTGCTGCACATCATGTTGTGGAGCATCCTGGTGTTTGGCTTTCAGGCCGTGGTCGGCGGCATCATGCGTGCCAGCGGGGTGGTGCTGATGCCGGTGGCGATCTCGATTTTCTGCGTACTCTGCGTGGAGCTGCCGACGGCCTACCTGTTCAACGCGCACTTCGGCCTGGAAGGCGTGTGGATGGCATTTCCGGTGACCTACCTGGCGATGTTCGGGTTGCAGGTCGCCTATTACCGCCTGGTGTGGCGGCATAAGCAGATCACGCGGTTGGTGTGAGTTTAAGGCCGCCCAGCAGCAGTTCCAAACCGAGCAAGCCTTCTTGTAGCCGCGCGTCCGGGTGTTCATTCCGGGCGATCCACAGCGCGGTGCTGACCAGGCTGCCGTTGATCAACTGAGCCAATGCCTGGCTCGGGGCCGGGTGGATCACCCCGGCTTGCATCAAGCCTTCCAGCAGTTGGCGCAGCGATGCCACGCAGTGTTGCTGGGAGCCGGTGTCTCCCAGCACGGCAGGGGCATCCTGCAATACGATGCGTTGGATCTCGCTGTCCTGGGCCATGCCCAGATACGTCCGGCAGCGCTCGCAGAAGCCCACCCAGGGGTCCAGGGCCTGGTCGGTGATGTGCTGCAAACGCGCATCCATCTCGCTGTCGAGTTGCGCGACCACGGCAGCCAATAGACCTTTCTTGTCACCGAAGTGATGGTACAAGGCACCGCGGGTCAGACCGGCGCGGGCGGTAAAGTCGTCCATCGAGGTGTTGGCGTACCCTTGCGTGGCAAACGCCTGGCGCGCGCTGGCGATCAGCCGGGCGCGGGTGTCTTCGATCATTTCAGCACGGGCTCGGCTCATGGGGGGGCTCGTTATGGGCAAGTGAGTGATTGACATACGGTGCGTATGTTAAGCATGATTCGTCACATACGTATCGTATGTATTTTGCCTTGATCGCTTCAAATGGCAAACCCCAAGGCGCAGAAGAAGAGGTCAAGAAGAGATGGCAAACCCCTATGCCGCGTTATTCCAGGTTCCAGGCGCGCGGGCTTTTGTGCTGGCCGGCATGCTTGCGCGCATGCCGGTGTCGATGGCCGGCATCGGCCTGATTACCATGCTCGCCCAAGTGCATGGCGGCTATGGCCTGGCGGGCTCGGTGGCGGCGGTGTTTGCGTTGGCCACGGCATTTTGTGCACCGCAGGTTTCACGGTTGGTGGACCGTTATGGCCAGGGCCGGGTGTTGCCCATCGCAGCGTTGATCGGCGGCGGTGGCTTGTTGATGGTGCTGCTGTGTACCCGATTGCAGGCGCCGGGCTGGACGTTGTTCCTGTTCGCCGCCCTGGCCGGTTGCATGCCGAACATGTCCGCCATGGTGCGGGCGCGCTGGACCGAGTTGTACCGTGGGCAACCCAAACTGCAAACCGCGTTTGCCCTGGAGTCGGTGCTGGATGAGGTGTGCTTTATCATCGGCCCGCCGATTTCGGTGGGCTTGAGCGTAGTGCTGTTCCCGGAGGCCGGGCCGCTAGTCGCCGCCCTGTTGCTGGCGGTGGGCGTCACCACCTTTGTGTTGCAGCGTGAAACCGAACCGCCCGTGCATGTGCGCCACGACCACCACAGCGGCTGGTTAATCGCGTCGCCATCCGTGCTGATCCTGATGATCCTGCTGCTGGCCATGGGCGTGATCGTCGGCGTGGTGGACGTGGTCAGTGTGGCCTTCGCCCAGCACCAGGGCCAGCCGGCGGCGGCGAGCATTGTGTTGTCGGTGTATGCCATCGGCTCGTGTCTCGCCGGGTTGGTCTTTGGCACGCTCAAGCTCAAGGCGCCGCTGCCCCGGCAGTTCCTGTATTGCGGCGTGGCCACGGCGTTGACCACCTTGCCGCTGTTGCTGGTGACCAACATCCCGGGGCTGGCGGTGACGATCTTTATTTCCGGCCTGTTCTTCGCGCCAACCCTGATCGTGTCCATGGCCCTGGTGGAGCGCATCGTCTCACCCAGCCGCCTGACCGAAGGCATGACCTGGCTGATCACCGGCCTGAGCATCGGCGTGGCCATCGGTGCCGCCAGCTCCGGCTGGATGATCGACCACTTTGGCGCCACCAGCGGATTTTGGGTGGCGTTGGTGGCGGGGGCAGTGGTGGCGGGGTCAGCGGTGCTTGGGTATCGGCGATTGGGCTAATCAGCCAATCGTCGGGAGCGGCTGTGCGCAGTGATGTTGTAAAAACTCGTTCAATGCCTGGCGTGTCAGGTCATCTTCGATGGAGCCAATGTAGCCTTTGTGTTTCGGTCGGTTGTTCACTGAATCAGGTCTTCTGATTTCAATTGTTCGATGATCTGGCGCCGAACGTAGTGTTTCAGTTCGTTGATGACACTCGGTTGCACGCCTTTTACCCCGCGCTAATTTTTCCCTCTCCGGTTCGTTTTATAGGGACGACGTGCCTTTGTGCTTCCCGCCTATTGCTCCGGACTCCAAGAAATGAACGCTGAAGACTCCTTGAAACTTGCTCGCCGGTTTATCGGGTTGCCCCTGGAAAAACGCCAACTGTTCCTGCAAGCCTTGCAGAAAGAAGGCGTGGATTTTTCCCGGTTTCCGATTCCGGCAGGGGTGGAGGCGGGGGATCGTCAGGCGCTGTCCTACGCGCAGCAGCGCATGTGGTTTTTATGGCAGCTGGACCCGGCCAGCGGCGCCTACAACCTGCCAGGCGCGGTGCGGCTCAAGGGCGCGCTGAACCTGGGCGCCCTGGAGCAGGCGTTCGCCAGCCTGGTGGTGCGGCATGAAACGTTGCGCACGGTGTTCCAGCGCGGCGCCGATGAGCAACTGTTGCAAATCGCCACGCCGACCTCGCTGGTCATTGAGCAGCTCGACTTGAGCGCCCTGGCTGCTGCCGAGCGCGAGCCGGCCGTCAATGCCGCCGCGACCCGTCAATCACTGCTGCCGTTCGACCTGGAGCACGGCCCGCTGCTGCGCGTGCAACTGCTCAAGCTCGACGAGCAGGAGCATGTGCTGTTGTTGACCTTGCACCACATCGTCTCCGACGGCTGGTCGATGAACGTGCTGATCGACGAATTCATCCGTTTCTACGACGCCCATGAGCGCAACGAAGCGCCGCAACTGCCGCCACTGCCGATCCAGTACAGCGACTACGCCTTGTGGCAACGCCGCTGGCTGGAAGCCGGGGAGCAGGCGCGTCAGCTTGAGTACTGGCAGGCACGCCTGGGCGATGAACATCCGGTGCTGGAACTGCCCACCGACCGCCCGCGCCCGGCCGTGCCCAGCTACCAGGGCACACGGCATAACTTTGCGATCGAACCGACGCTTGCCGCGCAACTGCGCGGTTGCGCGCAACAGCACAACGTCACGCTGTTCATGTTGCTGCTGGGCGCCTTCAACGTGCTGCTGCATCGCTACACCGGCCAGGGCGACATCCGCATCGGCGTGCCCATCGCCAACCGCAACCGCAGCGAAGTCGAAGGGCTGATCGGTTTCTTCGTCAACACCCAGGTACTGCGCACCGAACTCAGCGGGCAAACCCGCGTCGGCGAGTTGCTGCAAGCCATCAAGGAACACGCGCTGGGCGCCCAGGATCATCAGGAACTGCCCTTCGAGCGCCTGGTGGAAGCCCTCAAGGTCGAGCGCAGCCTCAGTCACACGCCGCTGTTCCAGGTGATGTACAACCACCAACCGATGGTGGCGGACATCGCGAGCATCAGCACCGCCTCGGGCCTGGAGCTGGCATTGGTGGAGTGGCAAGGCCGCACCACCCAGTTCGACCTGACCCTCGATACCTATGAAAAGTCCGGCACCCTGCATGCCGCATTGACCTACGCCAACGACCTGTTCGACGCGCCCTCCATCGCGCGCATGGCCGAACACTGGATCAGCCTGTTACGCGCCATGATTGCCGATGGCCAGCAACGCATCGGCGAGTTGCCGATGCTCGCGGCGCAGGACCAGCAGGTGTTGGTCCACGCCTGGAACCACACCGCCGAGGCCTATCCGACCGAGCGCGGCATTCATCAACTGATCGAAGACCAGGTGCAGCGCACGCCGCACGCACCGGCGCTGGTGTTTGGCGACAACCGCCTGACCTACGCCCAACTCGACGCCCGCGCCAATCAACTGGCCAACCTGTTGCGCGAACGCGGGGTCGGCCCGGATGTGCTGGTGGGCATCTGCGTTGAGCGCTCCATCGACATGGTCATCGGCCTGCTGGCGATTCTCAAGGCCGGTGGCGCCTACGTGCCGCTGGACCCGGAATACCCCCGGGAACGCCTGGCCTACATGATCGAAGACAGCGGCATCACGCTGCTGCTCAGCCAGCAGCGCCTGCTCGCGCAACTGCCGGCCGAGGGCCTGCAGGTGATCGCCCTGGATCAGGTGGCCAGCGCACTCGATGGCTACAGCACGGCATCCCCTGCGGTGCAGGTCCAGGCGCTCAACCTCGCCTACGTGATCTACACCTCCGGCTCCACCGGCAAGCCCAAGGGCGCCGGCAACAGCCATCGTGGGTTGGTCAACCGCCTGTGCTGGATGCAGCAGGCCTACGCGCTGGATGGCAGCGATGCGGTCTTGCAGAAAACCCCGTTCAGCTTTGACGTCTCGGTGTGGGAGTTCTTCTGGCCGCTGATGACCGGCGCGCGCCTGGTGGTCGCCGCCCCTGGCGAACATCGCGAGCCGGCGCGGCTGATCGAGACCATTGGCCGCCATGGCATCACCACGTTGCACTTTGTGCCCTCGATGCTGCAGGCGTTTATCCACGAGCCGGGCGTGCATGCCTGCGCCAGCCTCAAGCGCATCGTGTGCAGTGGCGAAGCGTTGCCGCTGGATGCGCAAACCCAGGTCTTCGCCAAATTGCCCCAGGCCGCGCTCTACAACCTGTACGGCCCGACCGAGGCTGCCATCGATGTGACCCACTGGACCTGCATCGATGAAGGCGCCGACAGCGTGCCCATCGGTCGGCCTATCGCCAACCTGGCCACCTACGTGCTCGACGCCCAGCTCAATCCGGTGCCGGCGGGCGTGTCCGGCGAGCTGTACCTGGGCGGCACCGGCCTGGCGCGCAGTTATCACCGGCGCCCGGCGTTGACCGCCGAACGCTTTGTGCCGAGCCCGTTCGCCGACGGCGAGCGCCTGTACCGCACTGGCGACCGCGTGCGCCAACGCGCCGACGGCGTGATCGAATACCTCGGTCGCCTCGATCATCAGGTCAAGCTGCGTGGCTTGCGTATTGAGCTCGGTGAAATCGAGACACGCCTGATGCAGCACCCCGCCGTGCGCGAGGCGGTGGTGCTGGTGCAGGGCGGCAAACAGTTGGTCGCCTATCTCGTCCACGCACACGACGAGCCCGTCGACCTCAAGGCCTGGCTGCTCGGCAGCCTGCCGGAATACATGGTGCCAACCCACTTCGTGGCCCTGGCCAAACTGCCGGTGACCGCCAACGGCAAACTCGACCGCAAGGCGCTGCCGCTGCCGGACACCGCGCCGCAACAGGCTTACAGCGCCCCGCAAACCTCCCTGCAAATGGCGTTGGCGGCGATCTGGGTTGATGTGCTGGGCGTCGAACAGGTCGGCCTGGACGACAATTTTTTCGAGCTCGGCGGCGACTCGATCATCTCTATCCAAGTGGTCAGCCGCGCCAGGCAGGCGGGGCTGCGCTTCAGCCCGCGCGACCTGTTCCAGTACCAGAGCGTGCGCACGCTTGCGCTGGTGGCGAGCTTCGAGCAGGCCACGCTTATTGATCAAGGTCCGGTCAGTGGCGATGTGATCCTGACCCCGGTGCAGCAAGCCTTTTTCGCCCAGGCGATCCCGGTGCGCCAGCATTGGAACCAGTCGCTGCTGCTGACCCCGCGCGAGGCTTTGGAGCCTGCGCGTCTTGGCGCGGCGTTGATCCAAGTGATCAACCATCACGACGCCTTGCGCCTGCGCTTCACCCAGCAGGCCGATGCTTGGCAGCAGGCCCACGCCGAGCCCGTGAGGGATGCGCCGTTGTGGCAACGTCACGCGAACAGCGATGCAGAACTCACCGCCCTGTGCAATGACGCCCAACGCAGCCTCGACCTGGAACATGGCCCGCTGTTGCGCGCCGCGCTGGTCACGCTGGCCGATGGCACCCAGCGCCTGCTGCTGGTGGTGCATCACCTGGTGATCGATGGGGTGTCGTGGCGCATCCTGCTGGAAGACCTGCAACAGGCTTACAGCCGAGCCGCCTTGCCGGCAAAAACCAGCGCCTATCAGACCTGGGCGCAGCGGTTGCAGGCCCAGGCACACCACCTCGACGCGCAACTGGCGTATTGGCAGGCGCAAACGGTCGATGCCGAGCTGCCGTGCGACAACCTCCAGGGCGGCCTGCAAAAGCGCCTGGGCGACAAGCTCGAAATCCGTCTCAGCAGCGAACACACCCGCCAACTATTGCAAGACGCCCCGGCGGCCTATCGCACCCAGGTCAATGATCTGCTGCTGACCGCACTGGCGCGGGTAGTCGGGCGTTGGAGCGGCCAGCACGCCGCGTTGATCCAGCTCGAAGGCCATGGCCGCGAGGACCTGTTCGACGGCGTTGACCTGACCCGCACCGTCGGCTGGTTCACCAGCCTGTTCCCGGTGCGCTTGCAGGCCGAAGGCGAGCTGTCGAGCGCGATCAAGTCGGTCAAGGAGCAACTGCGCGCCGTGCCTGACAAGGGCCTGGGCTATGGCCTGCTGCGCTATCTGGGCACGGTGCAATCGCGCGAAGCCCTGGCAGGCCTCGCGGCACCGCGAATTACCTTCAACTACCTGGGGCAGTTCGACCGCCAGTTCGACGAGTCCGCGCTGTTCGTCCCGGCCACGCAAGGCAGCGGCCAGGCCCAGGACGACGAAGCGCCGCTGGCCAACTGGCTGACCCTGGAAGGCCAGGTCTACGGCGGTGAACTGAGCCTGAACTGGGGCTTCAGCCGCGAGATGTTCCAGCGCTCGACCATCCAGCGCCTGGCGGACGACTACCGGCAGGAACTGCTGGCGTTGATTGCCCATTGCGTCGACCCGCAACACGGCGGCCTGACCCCGGCCGACGTGCCCCTGGCGCGCCTGACCCAGCCGCAACTGGACGAGCTGGCGCTGCCCGCCCGAGGCGTGCAAGACCTCTACCCATTGTCGCCGATGCAGCAGGGCATGCTGTTCCACAGCCTGTATCAACAAGGCCAGGACGACATCTACGTCAGCCAGCTGCGCGCCGACCTTGTGGGCCTGGACGTGCCGCGCTTCCAGCACGCGTGGCAACAGGTGCTGGCCCGGCATGACATGCTGCGCACCGGCTTTGTCTGGCAGGACGCGCAAACCCAGCCCCTGCAAGCGGTGTACCGCGAGGTGGGCTTGCCGTTCATCGAGTACGACTGGCAGGCGCGCGCCGATCAGCCAGCCGCGCTGGACGAACTGAGCGAGGCGACCCGCGCCGAGGGTTTCGTGCTGGAACAGGCGCCGCTGCTCAGCCTGAAACTGGTGCGTACCGGCCCCGGGCGCTTCCATCTGATCTACACCAACCACCACATCCTGCTGGATGGCTGGAGCCGTGCGCAGTTGTTCGGCGAAGTCTTGCAGCACTACGCCGGCCAGCCATTGCCCGCGCTTCATGGGCACTACCGCGATTACATCGGCTGGTTGCAGGCGCAGGATGGGGCCCTCAGCGAAGCGTTCTGGAAAGACCAACTGGCCGCGCTGCACACCCCGACGCAACTGGCGCGTGGCGTCTCAACGGCACCCGCAGCGGCCAAGGGCAGTGAGCATCTGGCCCTGAGCCCGGCGCAGACCGCGCAACTGAAAGCCTTCGCCCAAGCGCACAAAGTCACCCTCAACACCCTGGTGCAAGCGGCCTGGCTGCTGTTGCTGCAACGCCACACCGGCCAAGACACCGTGGCCTTTGGTGCCACCGTTTCCGGGCGCCCGGCCGGTTTGCCGGGGGTAGAGCAACAGGTCGGCCTGTTCATCAACACCTTGCCGGTCATCGCTACGCCGAGCCCGCAGCTGTGGGTCGCCGATTGGTTGCAACAGCTGCAGGCGCTCAACCTGAGCCTGCGCGAACATGAACACACGCCCCTGTTCGACATCCAGCGCTGGGCGGGGGCGGGTGGGGCGGCGTTGTTCGACACCCTGTTGGTGGTGGAAAACTATCCGGTGTCCGCGGCGTTGGCCCACGGTGCGCCCGCCGGGCTTGGGTTCAGCAATGTGCAAAACCTGGAGCAGACGCATTATCCGCTTACCGTGCTGTTGGGCGCGGGTGCGGTCCTTGAATTCGAATTCAGCTTTGATCGACAACTGTTCGGCGCCGGCGAAATCCGCCAGTTGGCCGAGTCTTTCCAACACCTGCTGCACGGCTTGAGCCAGGCCACGCCGCAACGCCTGGGGGATCTGCCGGCGCTGACCGACACCGTCCGCCAACAGGTGCTCCACGACTGGAACGCCACCGCCCGCGACTACCCGTTGCAGCGTTGCGTGCATCAACTGATCGAGGATCAAGCGGCCCTCACACCGGATGCCCCGGCGCTGGTGTTTGCGCAGCAGCGCCTGACCTACGCCGAACTCAACCGCCGCGCCAACCGCCTGGCGCACCGCCTGATCGAAGCCGGTGTCGGCCCGGATGTGCTGGTCGGCCTCGCGGTGGAACGTTCGGTTGAAATGGTCGTCGGCCTGCTCGCCGTGCTCAAGGCCGGTGGCGCCTACGTGCCGCTGGACCCGCAATACCCACGCGAACGCCTGGCCTACATGCTCGACGACAGCGGCGTGAAACTGCTGCTGACCCAGGCGCATCTAGTGGCGCAACTGCCGATTCCCGAGGGTTTGCAACGCGTGGTGCTGGGCGATTCAACGTTCGAGGGCTACAGCGAAGCCAACCCCGGCATCGCGCTGGACGGCGACAACCTCGCCTACGTGATCTACACCTCTGGCTCCACCGGCCAACCCAAAGGTGCCGGCAACCGCCACTCGGCACTTGCCAACCGCCTGCACTGGATGCAGCAAGCCTACGCGCTGGACGTCAGCGACAGCGTGCTGCAAAAGACCCCATTCAGTTTCGACGTGTCGGTGTGGGAATTCTTCTGGCCGCTGATGACCGGCGCGCGCCTGGTGGTCGCCGCGCCCGGTGATCATCGCGATCCGGCCAGGCTGGTCAGCCTGATCAACGCCGAGCACATCACCACACTGCACTTTGTGCCGTCGATGTTGCAGGCATTTTTGCAGGAGCCGAGCGTTGCCACCTGTCACACCTTGCACCGCATCGTGTGCAGCGGTGAAGCGCTGCCGGTGGACGCCCAGCAGCAAGTCTTCGCCAAGCTGCCGCAGGCCGGGCTCTACAACCTGTACGGCCCGACCGAAGCGGCCATCGACGTGACCCACTGGACCTGCATCGACGAAGGCCGCGATGCCGTGCCGATTGGCCGTCCCATTGCCAACCTCGGTTGCTACATCCTCGACAACAACTTCGAGCCGGTGCCGGTGGGCGTGCTGGGTGAGTTGTACCTTGGCGGCGTCGGCCTGGCCCGCGGTTATCACCGCCGCCCGGCGCTGACCGCCGAGCGTTTTATCGCCCATCCTTTCGTCAGCGGGGAACGCCTGTACCGCACCGGCGACCTGGCGCGCTATCGCGACGACGGCGTGATCGAATACGCCGGGCGCATCGACCATCAAGTCAAGCTGCGTGGCCAACGCATCGAGTTGGGGGAGATCGAAGCGCGCCTGCTGGAACACACCTCGGTGCGCGAGTGCGCCGTGCTGGCGGTCGACGGCCGGTCTCTGGTGGCCTACGTGGTGCTGCATGCCGCCGCCGAGGATTGGCGTGAAGTGCTCGGCGCCCATTTGGCCGAGCACCTGCCGGACTATATGGTCCCGGCGCAATGGTTGTCGCTTGAGCGCATGCCGTTGAGCCCCAACGGCAAGCTGGACCGCAAGGCTCTGCCGAACGTTGAAGCGCAAGCGCGTGAATACCTCGCGCCGCACACGGAGCTGGAGCAACAGGTCGCCATGATCTGGGCCGAGGTGCTCGGGGTGGCGCAGGTTGGCCTGAACGATCAGTTCTTCGAACTGGGTGGGCATTCTCTGCTGGCGACCCAGGCTGTCTCGCGCATCCGCCACGGCCTGGGGCTGGATGTGGGCTTGAAGGCGCTGTTCGACCAGCCGGTGCTGGGGGATTTTGTCCGCGCACTGACCGACGTGCGGGTTGAAGACAAGCCGATCCAACGCGTTGAACGCGAGCGGCCGCTGGCCCTGTCCTATGCCCAGGAACGCCAATGGTTCCTCTGGCAACTCGACCCCCACAGCGCGGCCTATCACGTGCCCAGCGCCCTGCGCCTCAAGGGCCCGCTGGATCAGGTGGCCCTGCAGCGCGCCTTCGACACCCTGGCGGCGCGCCACGATAGCCTGCGCACTCACTTGCAGCAGGACGCCGAGCGCACGGTGCAAGTGATCAGCCCCGAAACGCGCATCGCTCTGCGCGTCGTCGATGCCGATGAAACGCGCCTGAAAGCCTTGGTCGAAGCCTGTATCACCCAGCCGTTCGACCTGCGCCAGGGCCCGCTGCTGCGCGTCAGCCTGCTGCGCCTGTCGGCCGATGAGCATGTGTTGGTGCTGGTGCAGCACCACATCATCTCCGATGGCTGGTCGATGCACGTGCTGGTCGATGAACTGGTCCAGCTCTACGCCGCCTACAGCCAGGGGCAACCCCTGCAACTGCCAGCGCTGGCGATCCAGTACGCCGACTACGCCGCCTGGCAGCGCCAATGGATGGAAGCGGGAGAGAAGGCCCGCCAGCTGGATTACTGGCGCGAACGGCTCGGCGGCGAACAGCCGGTGCTCGAGCTGCCGTTCGACCACCAGCGCCCGGCGGTGCCGACCCATCGCGGTGCGCGGCTCAATGTACCGTTGCCGGCGGCGCTGCTCGACAGTCTCAAGGCCCTGGCCCAACGCGAAGGCGTGACGCTGTTCATGTTGTTGCTGGCGTCCTACCAAGTGCTGCTGCATCGCTATAGCGGCCAGCAGGACATCCGTGTCGGCGTGCCCATCGCCAACCGCAACCGGGTCGAGACCGAGCGCCTGATCGGCTTCTTCGTCAACACCCAGGTGCTCAAGGCCGAGATCGACGGGCACACCAGCGTTCGTGAGCTGCTCGCCCAGGTCAAACAGCGCGCCCTTGAAGCCCAGGCCCACCAGGACCTGCCGTTCGAACAGCTGGTGGAAGCCCTGCAGCCGGAGCGCAGCCTGAGCCTGAGCCCGCTGTTCCAAGTGGCGTTCAACCACCACATCAGCCTCGCGGGCGAGCACTTGCGGCGCCTGGGCGAGTTGACGATCAGCCCGGTCGGTTGGGATGAAGCGGTCGCCCAGTTCGACCTGACGCTGGACATCGAAGAGTCCCAGACGCACCTGCTAGCGTCCTTGAGTTACGCCACCGATCTGTTTGAAGCCAGCACCATCGAGCGCATGGCGCGGCATTGGCAGAACCTGCTGCAGGCGATGGTTGCCGACCAGCAGCAGAACATCGGGCAGTTGAACCTGCTGGATGCCGATGAGCAACAGCACATCCTGCAACTGTGGGATCGCAGTGAGTCCGGCTTCTCAAACGCTCGTCTGGTGCACGAACTGTTCGCCGACCGCGCCCGTGAAAATCCGCAGGCGGTGGCGGTCAAGTTCGACACGCAAACCCTCAGCTACGGCGAGTTGGATCGCCAGGCCAACCGCCTGGCCCACGCGCTGATCGCCCGTGGCGTCGGCCCCGAAGTGCGGGTGGCGATTGCCATGCCGCGCAGTGCCGAAAGCCTGGTGGCGTTCCTCGGCGTGATGAAATCCGGCGGTGTGTACGTGCCGCTGGACATCGAATACCCGCGTGATCGCCTGCTGTACATGATGGAGGACAGCCGCGCGCAATTGCTGCTGACCCACAGCCGTGCGGTGCCGCAACTGCCGATTGCCGAGGGCCTAGAGGTGCTGGCGATTGATTGCACCGAGGACTATGCCGAGACCGCGCCAGAGGTGGCGTTGGACGGCGACAACCTTGCCTACGTGATCTACACCTCCGGCTCCACCGGCATGCCCAAGGGCGTGGCGGTTTCCCACGGTCCATTGGTGGCGCACATCATCGCCACTGGCGAGCGCTACGAAACCGGTCCGGCCGATTGCGAACTGCACTTCATGTCCTTCGCCTTCGACGGCTCCCACGAAGGCTGGATGCACCCGTTGATCAACGGCGCCAGTGTGCTGATCCGCGATGACAGCCTGTGGCTGCCGGAATACACCTACGCGCAGATGCATCGCCACAACGTGACCATGGCGGTGTTCCCGCCGGTGTACCTGCAACAGCTGGCCGAACATGCCGAGCGCGACGGCAATCCACCGGCGGTGCGGGTCTACTGCTTTGGCGGCGATGCGGTGGCGCAGGCCAGTTACGACCTGGCCTGGCGTGCGCTCAAGCCGACCTACCTGTTCAACGGTTATGGCCCGACCGAAACCGTGGTCACGCCACTGTTGTGGAAAGCGCGCAAAGGCGATCCCTGCGGCGCCGTCTACGCGCCGATTGGCACCTTGCTGGGCAACCGCAGCGGCTACGTGCTGGACGCCCAGCTCAACCTGCAACCCATCGGCGTCGCCGGCGAGTTGTACCTGGGCGGCGAGGGCGTGGCCCGGGGTTACCTGGAGCGCCCGGCGCTGACCGCCGAACGCTTCGTACCGGACCCGTTCGGCAAGCCCGGCAGCCGCGTGTACCGCAGCGGCGACCTGACCCGTGGGCGTGCGGACGGCGTGGTCGATTACCTCGGGCGCGTCGATCACCAAGTGAAAATCCGAGGTTTTCGCATCGAACTGGGGGAAATCGAAGCGCGCCTGCGGGAACAGGACAGCGTCGGCGAAACCGTGGTGGTGGCCCAGGACGGCCCGACCGGCAAGCAACTGGTGGCCTACGTCGTCCCGGCCGAGGCCAACCTGGCTGATACCGCCGCGTTCCGCGACACCCTGCGCCGCGCCCTGAAAGCCCGCCTGCCGGATTACATGGTGCCCGCGCACTTCATGTTCCTCGCGCAAATGCCCCTGACCCCCAACGGCAAACTCGACCGCAAGGGCCTGCCCGAACCGGACGCGAGCCAGTTGCAGCAAAGCTACGTGGCCCCCGAAACCGAGCTGGAGCAGCAGATCGCCGCCATCTGGGCCGACGTCCTGCGCCTGGAACAAGTGGGCTTGAACGACAACTTCTTTGAGGTCGGCGGCCACTCGTTACTGGCCATCCAGATCACCTCGCGGGTCCAGGCCGAACTGGGCCTGGAAGTGCCGCTGGTGGAGGTGTTCCAGACCGAAACCCTGCGCGCCTATGTCCAGGCCGCCGCCACCTTCCGTGCCGGCAGCGCGGAAGACTTTGATGATCTTCGTGACTTTTTGAGCGAACTAGAGGCGATTTGAACCATGCTTTCCAACCCTAACATCGACCTGGTGTCGCGCTTTCTTCGCCTGCCTCTGGAACAACGCCAGCAGTTCTACCAACGGTTGCAAACCCGCGGCATGAGCTTCGGGCAACTGCCGATTGCCCCGGCCCGCGAGGCCGGTGAACCACTGCCGCTGTCCTACGCCCAGGAACGTCAATGGTTCCTCTGGCAACTGGACCCGGACAGCGCCGCCTATCACATTCCCGGCGTGCTGCGCCTGAGCGGGCGCCTGGATAAAAGCGCCTTGCAGCGCAGCTTTGACCGCCTGCTCGAACGCCATGAAAGCCTGCGCACGCGCCTGCATCTGGAGGGTGACAACCGCTCCCAGGTGGTGCTGGCCCACGCTGTCGTCGACATCATTGAAAGCACGGTCACCGAAGACGGGTTGCAAGCGCGGGTGCAGGCACTCATCGCCGAGCCCTTCGATTTGCAGCACGGTGCCTTGTTGCGCGTAAACCTGCTCAACCTGGGCGAAGACGAGCATGTGCTGGTGTTGGTGCAGCACCATATCGTCTCCGACGGCTGGTCGATGGGCGTGATGGTGCAAGAGCTGATGCAGCTCTACGCCGCCTACAGCAACGGCCAGGACTGCCAGTTGGCGGCACTGCCGATCCAATATGCCGACTACGCGCTGTGGCAGCGCCGCTGGATGGAAGCGGGGGAGAAGGAGCGCCAGCTCGGTTACTGGCGTGAACAACTCGGTGGCAGCCAGCCGGTACTGGAATTGCCGTTCGATCACCCACGCCCGGCGCGCCAGAGTTATCGCGGCGCGCGTCAGGATGTGGCGCTGGAACCTGCGCTGGTCGCGGGGCTCAAGGCTTTGGCGCAGCGCGAAGGCGTGACCCTGTTCATGCTGTTGCTGGCGTCGTTCCAGACCCTGCTGTACCGCTACAGCGGCCAGTCGGACATCCGCATCGGCGTGCCGACTGCCAACCGCAACCGCGCTGAGACCGAACGCCTGATCGGCTTTTTCGTCAATACCCAGGTGCTCAAGGCCGACCTCGACGGTCAGATGACCTTCCGCCAACTACTGGCCCAGGTCAAAGAGCGCACGTTGCAGGCCCAGAGTCACCAGGACCTGCCGTTCGAACAACTGGTGGAAGCGCTGCAACCGGAACGCAGCCTGAGCCACAACCCGCTGTTCCAGGTGATGTTCAACCACCAGGCGCAAACTCGTACAGCCGTGGGCGAGCAGCAACTGTCGGGGCTGGGCGTGACCTCCCTGGAGTGGGCAAGCGAGAGTGCGCAGTTCGACTTGAGCCTGGACACCGAAGAAACCGACCAGGGCTTGTGGGCCTCCTGGACCTTTGCCACCGACCTGTTCGAAGCCGCCACCGTGGCGCGCATGGCGCAGCATTGGCAAACCGTGCTGCACGCGATGGTTGCCAGCGCGGGCACCCGCCTGGCGCAACTGACGTTGCTGGCCGACGGCGAGCAGCGCGACTTGCTGAACGATTGGAACAACGGCGGCGCAGCTTTCGAAAGCCCGCTGGGTGTGCACGGCCTGTTCGAGGTGCAAGCGCAACGACGTCCCGACGCCATTGCCCTGTGCCTGGATGAGCAGACGCTGACCTATGCCGAGTTGAACCGTGAGGCCAACCGCTTGGCCCACTACCTGATCGGCCAGGGCGTCGGACCGGAAGTGATGGTCGGCGTGGCAGTGGAGCGTTCGTTCGCCATGGTGGTCAGCCTGTTGGCGATCCTCAAGGCGGGCGGCGCCTACGTGCCGCTGGACCCGCAATACCCGCGCGACCGCCTGCTGCACATGCTCGAAGACAGCCATGTGCGTTTGGTGGTGTGCCAATCCGCCCAGCCATTGCCGTTGCCCGCCGAGGTGGCGAGGCTCGACATCGACAGCGCCAAGGACGCGTTGCAGCGCTGTGCCGAGAGCAATCCGCAGGTACCGGTCGACCCGCAGAACCTGGCCTATGTGATCTACACCTCGGGCTCCACCGGCAAGCCTAAAGGCGTGGCGATCAACCATGCGGCATTGACCGAGTTTTCCGCGATTGCGGCCGGCTATTCGCGGTTGAGCGAGGACGATCGTGTCCTGCAGTTCGCCACCCTGAACTTCGACGGTTTCGTCGAGCAGCTCTACCCGGCGCTGACCCACGGCGCGACCGTGGTTCTGCGCGGTGCCGAGCTGTGGGACAGCGGCCGCCTGTACGCGGAGATCATCCGCCAAGGCATCACCCTGGCGGACTTGCCGACGGCGTACTGGAACCTGTTCCTGCTCGATTGCCTGGCGGCGGGGCCGCGTTCTTATGGGGCGTTGCGCCAGATCCATATCGGCGGCGAAGCGATGCCGTTGGACGGCCCGGCGCAGTGGCTCAAGGCTGGCCTTGGCCACGTACGTTTGTTGAATACCTACGGCCCGACCGAGGCCACGGTGGTGTCGAGCGTGCTGGACTGCACCCGTGGTGAAGAAACCATCGGCGCCACCGCCAGCCCGATTGGCCGTTCGTTGCCGGGGCGTGCGCTGTACGTGTTGGACCGTGACCTCAACCTGGCACCGTTGGGCGCCGTCGGTGAGTTGTACATCGGCAGCCAATGCGGCCTGGCCCGTGCTTACCTGAATCGCCCGTTACTGACTGCTGAACGTTTCGTCCCCGATCCCTTCGGCGGCGACCGCCTGTACCGCACCGGCGACCTGGCGCGTTATCGCGCCGATGGCGTGATCGAATACGTCGGCCGTGTGGACCATCAGGTGAAAATCCGTGGTTTCCGTATCGAGTTGGGGGAAATCGAAGCCCTGTTGCTGGCGCAGGACGGTGTGCGCGAAACCCTGGTGCTGGCGGCTGACAATCAACTGGTGGCTTATCTGGTCGCTGCCGATAAGGACGCTGAAGCCCTGAAAATGCTGCTGCGCGAGCAACTGCCGGACTACATGGTGCCCGCGCACCTGATCTTCCTCGAGCGCATGCCGCTCAACCCGAACGGCAAGCTGGACCGCCAGGCCCTGCCCAAGCCGGACGCCAGCCAGGCGCAACAGGATTGGGTTGCGGCGGTTACTGAGCTTGAGCAACACATCGCGGCGATCTGGGCCGAGATCCTCGGCGCCGAGCGCGTCGGCCTGAACGACCACTTCTTCGAAATGGGCGGCCACTCGCTGTTGGCGATGCAAGTGGTCTCGCGCCTGCGCCAGGTCCTGGCGCAGGAAGTACCGTTGAAACTGGTGTTCGAACAACCAAGGCTGGCCGGTTTCGCGGCGGCAGTGCAGGCGCTGGAAGGCCGCGAACAGGCGCCACCGCTGGTAGCGCGCAATCGCCTGCAACCGCTGCTGTTGTCTTACGCCCAGGAACGCCAGTGGTTCCTCTGGCAACTGGACCCCGACAGCGCCGCTTACCATATTCCCAGTGCCTTGCGCCTGACCGGCCAGTTGGACTGCGAGGCCTTGCAGCGCAGTTTCAACAGCTTGATCGCGCGCCACGAAAGCCTGCGCACCTATGTGCAGCAGGAAGGCGAGGGCGCGGTGCAGGTGATCGGTACTCAGGTCGCGCTCCCCATCGAGCTGGCCGACATCGACGAGGCTGACCTGCATGCGCGGGTCGCCGCCGAAATCTCACGCCCGTTCAACCTGCAACAGGGCCCGCTGTTGCGCGTGACCTTGCTGCGCCTGGCGGCCGATGAGCATGTACTGGTGCTGGTGCAGCACCATATCGTCTCCGATGGCGCGTCGATGGCGGTGATGGTCGATGAACTGGTGCAGCTCTACAGCGCCTACAGCCGCGGTGATGTGCCGCAACTGCCGGCGATGCCGATCCAGTACGCCGACTATGCGCTGTGGCAACGCGACTGGATGGAAGCCGGCGAAAGACAGCGCCAGTTGAGCTACTGGCGCGACCTGCTGGGCGGTGAGCAGCCGGTGCTGGAATTGCCGTTCGATCACCAGCGCCCCGCCCAGCAAAGCCATCGCGGTGCGCGTCTCGACGTGCCGTTGCCGGCGGCGCTGGCGGCAGACCTGAAAGCCTTGGCGCAGCGCGAAGGCGTGACGATGTTCATGCTCTTGCTGGCGTCGTTCCAGACCCTGTTGCACCGCTACAGCGGCCAGCAGGACATTCGCGTCGGCGTGCCCATCGCCAACCGTAACCGGGTCGAGACCGAGCGGCTGATCGGCTTCTTCGTCAACACCCAGGTGCTCAAGGCCGAGATCGACGGGCAAACCACCGTCGCCCAACTGCTGCAGCAGGTCAAGCAACGGGCGCTGGACGCCCAGGCCCACCAGGACCTGCCGTTCGAACAACTGGTGGAAGCGCTGCAACCGGAGCGCAGCTTGAGCCTCAACCCGCTGTTCCAGGTGATGTTCAACTACCAGACCGACGGGCCGCGTGAACCGCTGGCGCTGGCGCACCTGAGCATTGAAAACCTAGCCTGGGAGCGGCGCACCGCGCACTTCGACCTCGACCTGGACACCCATGACAGCCGCGACGGCTTGTGGGCATCCCTGGGTTACAGCACCGATCTGTTCGATGCGCCGACCATTGCGCGCATGGCGCGGCATTGGCAGAACCTGCTGCAGGCGATGGTTGCCGACCAGCAGCAGAACATCGGGCAGTTGAACCTGCTGGATGCCGATGAGCAACAGCACATCCTGCAACTGTGGGATCGCAGTGAGTCCGGCTTCTCAAACGCTCGTCTGGTGCATGAACTGTTCGCCGACCGCGCCCGTGAAAATCCGCAGGCGGTGGCGGTCAAGTTCGACACGCAAACCCTCAGCTACGGCGAGCTGGATCGCCAGGCCAACCGCCTGGCCCACGCGCTGATCGCCCGTGGCGTCGGCCCCGAAGTGCGGGTGGCGATTGCCATGCCGCGCAGTGCCGAAAGCCTGGTGGCGTTCCTCGGCGTGATGAAATCCGGCGGTGTGTACGTGCCGCTGGACATCGAATACCCGCGTGATCGCCTGCTGTACATGATGCAAGACAGCCGCGCGCAATTGCTGCTGACCCACAGCAGTGCGGTGCCGCAACTGCCGATTGCCGAGGGCCTAGAGGTGCTGGCGATTGATTGCACCGAGGACTATGCCGAGACCGCGCCAGAGGTGGCGTTGGACGGCGACAACCTTGCCTACGTGATCTACACCTCCGGCTCCACCGGCATGCCCAAGGGCGTGGCGGTTTCCCACGGTCCATTGGTGGCGCACATCATCGCCACTGGCGAGCGCTACGAAACCGGTCCGGCCGATTGCGAACTGCACTTCATGTCCTTCGCCTTCGACGGCTCCCATGAAGGCTGGATGCATCCGTTGATCAACGGCGCCAGCGTGCTGATTCGCGATGACAGCCTGTGGCTG
The DNA here is from genome assembly GCF_057835125.1 of Pseudomonas sp. GL_117. Taxonomy (NCBI): domain Bacteria; kingdom Pseudomonadati; phylum Pseudomonadota; class Gammaproteobacteria; order Pseudomonadales; family Pseudomonadaceae; genus Pseudomonas; species Pseudomonas sp. GL_117. Next base: position 2,494,927 of record NZ_CM174418.1, read on the forward strand.
CCGGAATACACCTACGCGCAGATGCATCGCCACAACGTGACCATGGCGGTGTTCCCGCCGGTGTACCTGCAACAGCTGGCCGAACATGCCGAGCGCGACGGCAATCCACCGGCGGTGCGGGTCTACTGCTTTGGCGGCGATGCGGTGGCGCAGGCCAGTTACGACCTGGCTTGGCGTGCGCTCAAGCCGACCTACCTGTTCAACGGTTATGGCCCGACTGAAACCGTGGTCACGCCACTGTTGTGGAAAGCGCGCAAAGGCGATCCCTGCGGCGCCGTCTACGCGCCGATTGGCACCTTGCTGGGCAACCGCAGCGGCTACGTGCTGGACGCCCAGCTCAACCTGCAACCCATCGGCGTCGCCGGCGAGTTGTACCTGGGCGGCGAGGGCGTGGCCCGGGGTTACCTGGAGCGCCCGGCGCTCACCGCCGAACGCTTCGTACCGGACCCGTTCGGCAAGCCCGGCAGCCGCGTATACCGCAGCGGCGACCTGACCCGTGGGCGTGCGGACGGCGTGGTCGATTACCTCGGGCGTGTCGACCATCAAGTGAAAATCCGAGGTTTTCGCATCGAACTGGGGGAAATCGAAGCGCGCCTGCGGGAACAGGACAGCGTCGGCGAAACTGTGGTGGTGGCCCAGGACGGCCCGACCGGCAAGCAACTGGTGGCCTACGTCGTCCCGGCTGATGCCGCCCTGGCCAACGAAACCGAGTTCCGCGAAACCCTGCGCCGCGCCCTGAAAACCCACCTGCCGGATTACATGGTGCCCGCGCACTTCATGTTCCTTGCCAAAATGCCCCTGACCCCCAACGGCAAACTCGACCGCAAGGGCTTGCCGCAACCTGACGCCGCGCAGTCCCAGGGCATGTGGGTTGCACCGGTCACCGCGTTGCAGCAACAAGTCGCCGCGATCTGGGCCGATGTGCTCGGCGCCGAGCGCGTCGGCCTGACCGATCACTTCTTCGAGCTGGGCGGGCATTCGCTGCTGGCGATGCAGGTGATCTCGCGGGTGCGCCAACTGCTGGCGCGGGAAATCGCCCTGCGTACGCTGTTCGAACAACCGCAACTGGAAGGTTTCGTGTTGGCCTTGCAGGCCCTGCAAAGCGATGAAGCGCCGTTGGCTCCAGCGATGCTGGCCGTGGACCGTGATCAACCGCTGAGCCTGTCTTACGCCCAGGAACGCCAGTGGTTCCTGTGGCAGTTGGAGCCTGAAAGCGCGGCCTATCACGTGCCTAATGCCTTGCGCCTGACGGGCGAGCTGGACCGCTCGGCGTTGCAACGTAGCTTCGACAGCCTGCTGGCCCGTCATGAAACCTTGCGCACCGTGTTTGTCAGCGCCGGCGAGCGCACCCTGCAACGCGTGCTGCCGGTGGCCACCCTGCACATCGACAGCCTGGCACTCGATAACCCGACTGCCGAGCAGGTGCAGGCGCTGGTGGAAGCCGAAATCGCCCGCCCGTTCGATCTGCGCCAGGGCCCGCTGCTGCGGGTCAAGCTGTTGCAACTGAGCGCGCAGGAACATGTGCTGGTGCTGGTGCAGCACCATATCGTCTCGGACGGCTGGTCGATGCAGGTGATGGTCGATGAGTTGGTGCAACTGTATGCCGCCTATAGCCAGGGCCATGACGTGCAGTTGCCCGCCATGCCACTGCAATACGCCGATTACGCGCTGTGGCAGCGTGCCTGGATGGACGCCGGTGAAAAGCAGCGCCAACTGAGTTACTGGCGCGAACTGCTGGGCGCGGAGCAACCGGTGCTGGAGTTGCCCCTGGATCATCCACGCCCGGCCGTGCAGAGCTATCGCGGCGCACGCCTGGATGTGGCGCTGGAGGCGCATGTGGTCGCCGGCCTCAAGGCCTTGGCACAACGCGAAGGCGTGACGCTGTTCATGCTGTTGCTGGCCTCGTTCCAGACCCTGTTGCACCGCTACAGCGGCCAGTCGGACATCCGCATCGGCGTGCCGATTGCCAACCGCAACCGCGTGGAAACCGAGCGTCTTATTGGCTTCTTCGTCAACACCCAGGTGCTCAAGGCTGAAATCGACGGGCAAATGAGCTTTGCCCAGGTGCTGCAACAGACCAAGCGCCGTGCGCTGGAAGCCCAGGCGCATCAGGACCTGCCGTTCGAACAGTTGGTGGAAGCGCTGCAACCGGAACGCAGCCTGAGCCACAACCCGCTGTTCCAGGTGATGTTCAACCACCAGTCCGAGCTGCGTGTGCAGCGTGGCGAACAACTGCCGGGCCTGCGCCTGGAAGGGCTGGAGTCCAACAACCATCCGGCGCATTTCGACTTGAGCCTGGACACCCAAGCCTCGGCCGATGGCCTGTTTGCCACGCTGACCTACGCCACCGACCTGTTTACCGACGCGACCATCGCGCGCATGGCCCAGCACTGGCAGCACTTGTTGCACGCAGTGGCCGCTGATGCGCACAGACGTGTCTGCGAGTTGCCGCTGCTGGCCGGGGTCGAGCAAGTGCAATGGAACAACGGCGCTGCTGCATTCCAAAGCCCGTTGGGTGTGCACGGGCTGTTCGAGCGGCAAGTACGACGACGTCCCGACGCCATTGCCCTGTGCCTGGATGAGCAGACGCTGACCTACGCCGAGCTCAATCGCCAGGCTAACCAGCTGGCGCATTACCTGATCGCTGAGGGGGTCGGCCCCGAGGTCCTGGTCGGTGTCGCGGTGGAGCGTTCGTTCGCCATGGTGGTCAGCCTGTTGGCGACCCTCAAGGCGGGCGGCGCCTACGTGCCGCTGGACCCGCAATACCCGCGCGAACGCCTGCTGCACATGTTGGAAGACAGCGGCGTGAGCCTGGTGCTGACCCAGTCCCACGTACCAATGCCGTTGCCCGCAGGGCTGCGCAGCGTGGCGATTGATCGGTTGGCGCTGGACCCGTGTGCCGAAGGTAATCCGCAGGTAGCAGTTGAACCACAGAACCTGGCCTACGTGATCTACACCTCAGGCTCCACCGGCAAGCCTAAAGGCGTGGCGATCAACCATGCGGCGTTGACCGAGTTTTCCGCGATTGCGGCCGGCTATTCGCGGTTGAGCGAGGACGATCGTGTCCTGCAGTTCGCCACCCTGAACTTCGACGGTTTCGTCGAGCAGCTCTACCCGGCGCTGACCCACGGCGCGACCGTAGTTCTGCGCGGTGCCGAGCTGTGGGACAGCGGCCGCCTGTACGCGGAGATCATCCGCCAAGGCATCACCCTGGCGGACTTGCCGACGGCGTACTGGAACCTGTTCCTGCTCGATTGCCTGGCAGCGGGGCCGCGCTCTTATGGGGCGTTGCGCCAGATCCATATCGGCGGCGAAGCGATGCCGTTGGACGGCCCGGCGCAGTGGCTCAAGGCTGGCCTTGGCCACGTACGTTTGTTGAATACCTACGGCCCGACCGAGGCCACGGTGGTGTCGAGCGTGCTGGATTGCACCCGTGGTGAAGAAACCATCGGCGCCACCGCCAGCCCGATTGGCCGTTCGTTGCCGGGGCGTGCACTGTACGTGTTGGATCGCGATTTGAATCTGGCACCGTTGGGCGCCGTCGGTGAGTTGTACATCGGCAGCCAATGCGGCCTGGCCCGTGCTTACTTGAATCGCCCGTTGCTGACTGCTGAACGTTTCGTTCCCGATCCTTTCGGCGGCGACCGCCTGTACCGCACCGGCGACCTGGCGCGTTATCGCGCCGATGGCGTGATCGAATACGTCGGCCGTGTGGACCATCAGGTGAAAATCCGTGGTTTCCGTATCGAGTTGGGGGAAATCGAAGCCCTGTTGCTGGCGCAGGACGGTGTGCGCGAAACCCTGGTGCTGGCGGCTGATAATCAACTGGTGGCTTATCTGGTTGCTGCCGAGCAGGACGCTGAAGCCCTGAAAACGCTGCTGCGCGAGCAACTGCCGGACTACATGGTGCCCGCGCACCTGATCTTCCTTGAGCGCATGCCGCTCAACCCGAACGGCAAGCTGGACCGCCAGGCCCTGCCCAAGCCGGACGCCAGCCAGGCGCAACAGGATTGGGTTGCGCCGGTCACTGAACTGGAGCAACACATCGCGGCGATCTGGGCCGAGATCCTCGGCGCCGAGCGTGTCGGCCTGAACGACCACTTCTTCGAGATGGGCGGTCATTCGTTGCTGGCGATGCAAGTGATCTCACGCCTGCGTAACCTGCTCGGGCGTGAGGTGCCGCTGCGCAGCCTGTTCGAGCAGCCACGCCTGCAAGGGTTTGTCGCCAGCGTGCTGGCCGATGCCGTGAACACACAGCCACTGGCGCCGCCGATGGTGGCGGTAGGGCGTGAGCAGCCGTTGCCGTTGTCGTACGCCCAGGAGCGCCAGTGGTTCCTCTGGCAATTGGACCCACACAGCGCCGCTTACCATATCCCCGGCACCTTGCGCCTGAAAGGACGCCTCGACACGGCTGCGTTGCAGCGCAGTTTCGACACCCTGGTCGCCCGTCATGAAAGCCTGCGCACCCATGTGCAACAGGACGGCGAGCGCGCGGTACAGGTGATTGCGGCGCATGCCGAGGTCGAGATCTCGCGTCGTGACGTCGATGAGGGTGACGTGCTGGCCCTGGTCGAAGCACTGATCGCCGAGCCGTTTGACCTGCAACGCGGCCCGCTGATGCGCGTCAACCTGCTGCGCCTGGCCGAGGACGAGCATGTGTTGGTGCTGGTACAGCACCACATTGTCTCTGATGGCGGGTCGATGCAGGTGATGGTCGATGAGCTGGTGCAACTGTATGCGGCCTACAGCCGCGGCCAGGACCTGCAACTGCCTGACCTGGCGCTGCAATACGCCGATTACGCGAGCTGGCAGCGCGACTGGATGGATGCCGGCGAAAAACATCGCCAGCTCGACTACTGGCGCGAGCGCCTGGGAGGCGAGCAACCAGTGCTGGAGCTGCCGTTGGACCACGGCCGCCCAACCCTGCAAAGCCATCGCGGTGCGAGCCTGGACATCAGTGTGCCGCCGCGCTTGCTGGCGGCGTTGCGGCAAGTGGCGCAGCGTGAAGAAGTCACGCTGTTCATGTTGCTGCTCGCCTCGTTCCAGACCTTGCTGCACCGCTACAGCGGCCAGTCGGACATCCGCGTCGGCGTGCCGATTGCCAACCGCAACCGTGAGGAAACCGAGCGGCTGATCGGCTTCTTCGTCAACACCCAGGTGCTCAAGGCCGACATCGACGGCCAACTGACCGTCAGCCAGCTGCTGCAACAGGTCAAGCAACGGGCGCTGGAAGCCCAGGCGCACCAGGATTTGCCGTTCGAACAGTTAGTCGAAGCGTTGCACCCTGAGCGCAACCTGAGTTTCAACCCGTTGTTCCAGGTGATGTTCAACCACCAGGCCGAGACCTCAGAACCGGCGCAACAACTGCCGGGCCTGCACGTCAGTGGCCTGGAATGGCAAACCCGCACCGCACAGTTCGACCTGAGCCTGAGCACCCAGGAGTCGAGCGATGCGCTATTGGCTTCGCTGATCTATGCCAGCGACTTGTTCGACGCCGCCACGCCGGCCCGCATGGCGCAGCACTGGCTGAATCTGCTGGAAGGCATGGCCGGTGATGGGCAACAGCGCATCGGCCAGTTGCCGTTGCTGGATGCGCTCGAGCAGCAGTCAGTGGTCCACGACTGGAACGCCACCGCCCAGGTTTACCCGCTGCAACGCGGTGTGCACCAGCTGATCGAAGAACAGGCCGCACGCACGCCGGATGCGCCAGCCTTGGCATTTGCTGAAATACGCCTGAGCTACGCCGAGCTGAACCGTCGCGCCAACCGCCTGGCCCATCGTTTGATCAGCGCCGGTGTGGGCCCTGACGTGCTGGTCGGCGTGGCAGTGGAGCGCTCCATCGAAATGGTCGTCGGCTTGCTGGCGATTCTCAAGGCGGGCGGTGCCTATGTGCCGCTTGACCCGGAATATCCACGCGAACGCCTGGCGTACATGCTTGAAGACAGCGGCGTGACACTGCTGTTGACCCAGGCGCACGTGTTGGAACAACTGCCGATTCCAGCAGGGTTGCACAGCGTGGTGCTGGGTGAGTCGTGGTTCGAAGGGTATGGCGAGCACAACCCAGGCATCGCTATCGATCCGGAAAACCTCGCCTATGTGATCTACACCTCCGGCTCCACCGGCCAGCCCAAAGGCGCAGGCAACCGACATTCGGCACTGACCAACCGCCTGTGCTGGATGCAGCAGGCCTATGGTCTGGATGCGCGAGACACGGTGCTGCAAAAGACCCCGTTCAGTTTTGACGTGTCGGTGTGGGAGTTCTTCTGGCCGTTGATGACTGGCGCACGCCTGGTGGTGGCAGCGCCGGGTGATCATCGCGATCCGGCGAGGCTGGTCAGCCTGATCAACGCCGAGCAGGTCACTACGCTGCACTTTGTGCCGTCAATGTTGCAGGCGTTCCTGCAAGACCCGGCGGTATCGACCTGTCATAGCCTGCAACGCATTGTGTGCAGTGGCGAAGCGCTGCCGGTGGATGCCCAGCAGCAGGTCTTTGCCAAGTTGCCCCAGGCCGGGCTGTACAACCTGTATGGCCCGACGGAAGCGGCGATTGACGTGACGCATTGGACTTGCACCGATGAAGGCAGCGATACCGTGCCGATCGGTGAACCCATCGCCAACCTGCGTACCCATGTGCTGGATGCGCAGTTGCTGCCGGTGCCGGTCGGGGTTGCCGGTGAGTTGTACCTGGGCGGTGAAGGCCTGGCGCGCAGTTATCACCGGCGTCCGGCCTTGACGGCCGAGCGCTTCGTGCCGTGCCCATTCCAGCGCGGCGCACGCTTGTACCGCACCGGCGACCGCGTTCGCCAACGTGCCGACGGGGTGATTGAGTACCTCGGGCGCCTCGATCATCAGGTCAAGTTGCGCGGCCTGCGTATTGAGTTGGGTGAAATCGAAGCGCGCCTGCTGGAGCATCCGTTGGTGCGCGAAGCCACGGTGCTGGTGGTCGATAGCAAGCAGCTGGTGGGCTATGTGGTGCTGCACGCGACCGACGCCGAGTGGCGTGCGCACGTCAGCGCGCACCTGGCCCGGCACTTGCCGGATTACATGGTGCCGGCGCAGTGGGTGGTGCTCGAGCAGATGCCGCTGAGCCCCAACGGCAAGCTGGACCGCAAGGCGCTGCCCAAGCCGGATGCCCATGGCCGGGGGGGTGAATTCGCTGCGCCGCAAACGGCGTTGCAGCACCAGATTGCGTCGATTTGGGCCGAGGTGCTCGAGGTTGAACGCGTTGGTTTGCACGACAATTTCTTTGAATTGGGCGGCCATTCGTTGTTGGTGCTGATGCTCAAGGAGCGGATCAATCGGCTCTGCGGCGCGGTGCTGGCCGTCAATCAGTTGATGCTCAACCCCACGGTGGCCGGGCAAGCCCGTTGTATCGAGGGTGATGCGCCAAGTTCATTGATCGTGCCGCTCAACAGCCAGACCCAAGGCACGCCGCTGTACCTGTTCCACCCAAGTTTCGGCTCGGTGCATTGCTACAAGCCAATTGCCTTGGCATTGCGTGAACAGCGGCCGGTGTTCGGGATTATTTGCCGGGCGCTGGTGGCAGAGGACGGTGCAGTGCCGGGTTGGACGCAGATGGTCGAGGACTACGCCCAGCAACTGTTGAACGCGCAGCCTCAGGGCGCCTTCAGACTGGCGGGCTGGTCGCTGGGTGGGAACCTGGCGATGGAAGTGACGTACCTGCTGGAGCAGGCCGGGCGCACGGTGGAGTTTGTCGGCTGGATCGACGGGCCACCGCCGTCACGGTTTACCGCGTTCTGGGAGCAGGGCGCTGCACCGTCGCAGCCGCAACTGAGTGCGGTTGAACGCCGGGCGCAGATGTTGGAGGTGATGTTCCCCGCGCATGCCGAGCAGGTCCAGGCGCAATGGCGCCAGGCGCAGCAGGCTCATTGCAATGAGGAGCAACAGTGGCAGCACCTGTGCGACTGGGCGGATGCGACGCTGGGCGCCAGCTTCCAGGCCCTCAAGGCCGAACTGCAAAGTGGCGGTGAAACCGAGCGTTCGTGGGCGATCAAGCAGATCCTCGATGAGCGTTTGCAGGCCACTGACTTCCGCGCGATCAAGGCGCCGGTCAGTTGCTGGTGGGCGGCACGTAGCGAGGCGGGGATGCACCAGGCGCTGATCGAAAGTGGTTTGCGCGAGGTGATTGGGCAGGCGGGGATCGAGCGCTCGGTGGTGATCGACACGACTCACCATCGGATTGTTGATAACGCTGAGTTCATCAAAAGCCTAGCGGCGGCCCTGGCATAAACCATCCCTGTAGTGAGCGGGCTTGCCCGCGCTGGGTGGCGAAGCCGCCCCAAAACGGTCCTGCGCGGTGTTTCAGACAGACCGAGGTGCCTGGGTTTGGGGCGGCTTCGCCCCCCGGCGCGGGGCAAGCCCGCTCACTACAGATTGCGTTTCAGGGTGATAAAAAAGCCGCGTATCTCGTTAGACGGGGCCTTGGCGGCGGCTCTGGCATAAACCATCCCTGTAGTGAGCGGGCTTGCCCGCGCTGGGTGGCGAAGCCGCCCCAAAACGGTCCTCTGCGGTGTTTCAGACAGACCCAGGTGCCTGGGTTTGGGGCGGCTTCGCCCCCCGGCGCGGGGCAAGCCCGCTCACTACAAAATAGTATTGCAGGCACAAAAAAGCCCCGTATCGCGAGATACGGGGCTTTTGCTTTAGCGCGGGTTTAGAAGTTGTAGCGGGTGGTGACCATCATGTTGCGCGGGTCGCCAGGGTAGGCGGAGTCATAGAAACCGATGTTGGTGTAGTAGTTCTTGTCGAACACGTTGTTGACGTTGAGGGTGGCCGACAGGTTTTTGGTGATCTGGTAGCGGGCCATCAGGTCCACCAGCCAGTACGGGTCTTGGGTGAGGACTTCGGAGCGGCGCAGGCCGGAGTTGCGGATCGACTTCCAACCTTCGCTCTGCCAGCGTGCGCCACCGCCGACGGTGAGCTTGTCCAGCGGGCCGGTGAGTTTGTAGGTGGTGTAGAAGTTGACCTGGTCTTCCGGTTCCCAGGTGGAAACCTTCACGCCGCTGTCGTCGCGGGCAACCTTGTGGGTGTAGCCCGCCTGCAGCTGCCAGCCGGTGGCGATTTCGCCGGAGATTTCTGCTTCGTAGCCCTTGGTCTTGGATTTGATGCCGTAGTAGGCCGTATCGTTGCCGGGAACTGAGTTGTGCTCGCTGTCGAGTTCCGGACGGTTTTCTTCGTGGACTTCGAAATACGCGAGGCTGGAATTCAAACGTCCATTGAAGAATTCACCCTTGAGGCCGATTTCGTAGTTCTTACCTTCGTCCGGCTCAAGCATTTTGTCTTCGCGGTCGAAGTAGTCGGTCTGCGGCTGGAAGATCTCAGTGAAGCTGGTGTAGGCGGTAAAGTTATCGTTGAGGTCGTATGTCAGGCCGGCATAAGGCACGACTTTACCGCTCTCCTTGGACTTGCTGGTGCCGGTGACTTCGTAGTTGGCCAGGCGCGCGCCGAGCAGCAGGTGCATTTCGTCGGTCAGGCTGAAGCGGCTGGTGAGGTAAGTGCCGGTCTGGCGAGTGCTCTGGTCGAGTTTGCGGTATTGAACCCACTCTGGCTCCGGAATGTCGCCGTCCCAGTTATAGAAGTCAGCAGAGTTGGTGCCGGGAGCAAAGACGGCGTTGTAGCTCTTGCCCGTCCATTTGCTGGTCGAAATGGATTGGCCCACCACCAACTCGTGCTCACGACCAAACAGTTCAAAAGGCCCCGTGGCGTAGGCGTCAAGGCTGTCTCCGGTGGTTTCGCCAGTGTGTTTTTTTGCAAACAGCGAGCTCTGGTTGCCGGAGTCCTGAGAGAGGGCGCCTAGCGGTGCATGGTAGCCGTTGATCTGGTGGTTGTATTGGCCTTTGGCGACCCAGCCATTGGCGAAGCTATGTTCCAGAGTGGCGAAGGCTGTACGGCTGTATTGCGCCCACGAACCCCATTTCGGGCCGTTGTTGAACGAGCGTGGCAAGTCCAGCTCTTTGCCTTCTGCGTCGAAGATCATGCGGCTGCCGGTCCAGCTGGAACCTTTCGGGTCGCTGTCCTGGTAGTCGGCGCCTACGGTCAGCAGGGTGTCTTCGTCCAGGTCGGCTTCAAGAATCCCGTAGAAAACACTGGTCTTGCGCGAGTAGTGGTCGAGGAACGAGTGCTTGTCTTGATATGACGCAACCGCTCGACCACGAATATTTCCAGTTTCAGTCAGCGGGCCGCTTACGTCGATCTGGGAGCGGTAGTTGTCCCAAGACCCGGCGCCCAATTCGACGCTACCTTGGAACTCGGACGTCGGCTTCTTGCGGATCAAATTGAGCGTGCCGCCTACACCGCCAGCCCCGGTCAACAAACCGGTAGCGCCCTTGAGCACTTCTATGCGGTCATAGATGGCCATGTCGGTCAGCGTCTGGCCAGCCGAGTATTGGGCGTCGCGCAGGGTTGGAATACCGTCGTATTGGAAGGTATTGATGGAAAAGCCGCGCGAGAAATAGTTGGTACGCTCACTGTCATAGGTCGACACGGTAATGCCGGGGGTGTGGCGCATCACGTCGTCAATCGAGTTGAGGCCGAAGTCATCCATGGCCTGGCGCGTGACCACCGAGATCGATTGCGGCGTTTCCCGTGGCGTCAGTACCAGGCGCGTGGCGGTGGCGATGGTGCCCGGGGTGTAGGAGCCGGTGCCTTCGGTCACGGTGCCGAGTTGGTTGGCGGTCACTTGGGTCGCGCCCAGTTCCAGGCCGGAACCTGCGTGGCTGCTGATACTGATGGTGTTGCCTTGCAGGCCATACCCGACGCCGGTGCCTTTGAGCAGGGTGCCGAGGGCGCGGTCCGGGTCGAATTTGCCTTTGACGGCGTTGCTGCGCTTGCCTTCCACATCCGTCGGGCTGTACAGCACTTGCAGGTTGGACTGGCGGCCGAACGCTTGCAGTGCGCTACCCAGGGACTGGGCCGGCACGTCGATCTCAAGTTCCTGTGCCTGTACATAGCCGGCAATCGGCAGCGACACGGCCAGCGCCAGCGCGCTGGGCAACAGGTTGAAGTTCAGTGCCCGTCGCATCGATAGCGCTTTGCTCAAGGGGCTCAGACCGAGTCGTACTGACATGAATACTTTCTCTTCTATGTTTTAGTGGGCAGATTATAGATGTTTATTGAGTCTGGTTCTCATTACCACTAGTGAGACGTTCCTACTTGAAAAAACCGGAAAGTTTTTTTCATGCCGATTCCAATTCGTGCACGACCTTGCCCGCACGCAGGCGCACCAACTGGTCGGCGATGTCGAAATAGCGGTCGTCGTGGCTGATCACGATGATGGTCTTGCCCAGGCGCTTGAGGTCCGGCAGCAGCTCGGTATAGAAAATCTTGCGAAAGACCGGGTCCTGGTCGGCGGCCCATTCGTCGAACACCAGCACCGGGCGCTCTTCGAGCCAGGCGTTGACCAGGGCCAGGCGCTTGCGCTGGCCGGTGGACAGGTCGGTGGTGCTGAACACGCCGTCCTTGACGCTGACCTTGTGCGCAATCTCCAGGCGCTCGAGGTACTTGGTCGCGCTGTCCAGCGACTGCGTGGCGCTGCCCTGTACCAGGTCATCGAACAGGTAATAGTCGGCAAATACGGTGGTGAACAACTGGCGATAGTCGTCGCGCACCGGGTCGGTGACGGTTTCTCCGTTGAGGCGGATTTCTCCGGACTGGGGTGGGTACAGGCCCAGCAACAGCTTGATCAGGGTGGTCTTGCCGCAGCCGTTTTCGCCGACGATAAACACGATGTCGCCCTGCTTGATGCTCAGGTTGATCGGCCCCAGGTGGAACGGCTGGCTGCCCTCCACCGGCGGCGGGCTGTAGCTCACGCCGCGCAATTCCAGGCTGGTGACCACCGGGTGAGGCGCCTCGCTGGCGTCCATCAACAAGTGCGGCTCGGGGGATGAGAACCGTTCGGCCAGTTCGCTGATGCGCGCAAACGCGATACGCGCCTTGCCGATGATCGGCAGGTAACCCACCACGTGCTCCAGCGGGCCTTTCATGTACAGCAGCACCAGTACGAAACCGGTGATCACCGCCGGGTCCGGATTGGGGCTGTAGGCCTGCATCGCCAGGGCCAGGCCGATGACTACGAAGAACAGCATCGAGCCGAAGGTCTTGGCGACGATATAGATGTTCACCGAGCGCACCTGGATGTCGCTGATCTGGTCGGCGGTTTCCTGGATGCGATGGGTGTTCATGCGATAGCGACGTGGCCGGTGGATGCGCAGCTCCTTGGCGCCCGAGGCGATTGCCGAATAGTAGCGTTGCAGTTCGTCTTCGAGGTCACGGGCCTCGTCAAAACCGCGAATGCCCTTGGCGCCGGCGATGAACTGCACGCTGCAACCGATGGCGATGGCGACGATCATCAGCAGGAACATCGGCACCGATAGGTACGCCAGGTAGCCCAGGCAACCCAGGGTCACGGTGGTGGCGATGGCCAGCGGGGTGAAGGCGAAGGAGAAATCGCTGATGGTGTCGACGTCGTGGGTCAGCACCGGGATCAGGCGGTGGGAGCGGTAGCGCTCGATCTGTTCGATGGGCGCCGACAGCACTTTCTCGCCCAGTTCCTTGCGCAACGCGGCGATGATGCGTTGGCCGACATAGTTGGTGCCGATGTCGGACACGATCGAACTGGTCAGGGCCAGCACGCACAGGGCGGCAAAGGTCAGTACCACGCCTTGGGTCATGCCGGTGGAGGAGTGCAGGGCGTTGTTGATGGTGGCCAGCAAAAAGGTGATGGCCAGGCCGCCTGCCATGCCCAGGGCGACGGACACCGTCACCAGGGTACGAAAAGGTCTGAGCAATGCGAGCAGACCATTGAAGGCGCCGCGCTTGGGGTCGGTCATAAATACTTCCCGGAGAGTGAATAGAGGGGCTGGGCACACAGACCCTTACCCATGACAAACGAAGCGTGGTGGCGAGTATTTAGCGCGATGTGCCCGGTGGTGCCGGCGGCAGATAAATTGGCGGCGGGCTGGTTCGTTCTTGTGATGTAGGCGCACGCGTAAACACGCAGCGCGCAGTCCATCCAGCGAGAGCGAAACAATGTCGAAGAAGAATCTGGTGTACGTGTGGTCCCTGAGAAATGCTGCCGCCGACAAGGCCGGGCAGCCGGTGGCCTACAAGGACCACGAGCGCTACATGAAATCGGTGCTGGAGTTCCTGGTGGGTTCGTTGAACGACACCTCGCTGGGCGAGGCCTACAACCTGGTGGGCGTGGTGTACGACGATGACGAGCAGAACCCGCGGGACCAGCAACTGGTCAAGGACTACGGCTTTGCCTACCAGCCTGGCCGCCAGTGGCTGTACCCGGCGGACCTGCGGGTGCAGGGCCGGCTGGTCAATGACTTGTTGTTGAGTGTGCCGTCCACCTATCGCCGCTTGCCACGGGGCAGCGCCGAACACATCGCCGGCAAGCAGGATTTCGAACGTCGCTTGCATGACACGCTGGTGGAATTGAAGGCTGACATCGTGGTGCTCGATGGCTTGCTGGTGATCCTGGATGAGCTGGTGCGACCGGGTGCGCCATTTGCGCGGCGCATCATGAACATTCACCCCGGTATTACCCGCATCGAATCGCCGTACGAGCGCCGCGGCGCGTATGCCACGTGGAATGCGCTGTACGGCGCGCGCGGGCTGACGGTGACGGATTGGACCACCAAGGCCACCACGCCGTCGGAACCGCTGTACCTGACTGGCGCATCGTTTCATTACGTGGATAACGGCATTGATTCGGGGGAGGTGTTTCACGACGTGTTGAAGACCGAGATTTCGCCTGAGGACACCATCCTCGAATTGCGCTGGAATAACTTCAACAACAGCCTGTTCCCGGCGTTGCATGAAGGGTTGGAGCTGTTGGCAAAAATCTGAAGCGGGCACAGTTCAAAATGTGGGAGCGGGCTTGCTCGCGAAAGCGGTGTGTCATTCACCGGAAATAGTGACTGACACACCGCTTTCGCGAGCAAGCCCGCTCCCACACAAGCCTGCACACATTTGAATCTTCAGTGCTTCAGAGTTCGCGCACTACCCGAAAGCCAATCCAGTCCCCCCGCGTCTGCGGGTAGATATTGTTGCGGTTGCCCGAGCGCGAAAACACGGGCGCCTCGCCCCAGTCATTGCCACGAATGACGTAGGCCTCGCAGGTCTGTTCCGTCCAGGCGCTGCCATCGGACGGCGCACCGGCGTAGTTCTCGTGGTAGCAGTCGGCAACCCGCTCGTAGACATTGCCGTGCATGTCATACATGCCAAACCCATTCGGCGCATAGCTGCCCACCGGCGAGGAATAGCTGTAGCCATCCGCCGGGCCGTAGGTGTTGGCGTGCCCGGCAATGCTGTAACCCTTGCCCTCGTCAAACGGGAACGGGAAGGGCCCCTTGGTGCCGGCCCGCGCGGCGTATTCGCGTTGGGCTTCGCTGACCATGTGGTACTGCTGGCCGGTCTTTTTCGACAGCCAGCTCACGTACCTCTGGATGTCGTCCATGTCCATGCATACCGCCGGTTGGCGTGGGCCCTGCGGGTAGCGCGGTTTGCTGGCGATGCATTCGCGGCCGGGGCGGGTGTCGCCGTCAGCGATTTTTACTCCGGTCTGGCGCACGTAGCTGTCCCACTCGCTGGCGGTGATGTGGAAGCGGCTCATGGCGAAGGGCTTGGCGAAGGTCACTGTGTGCATCGGGCCTTCGTCAGGCTCGCGGCCGACTTCATCCTCGGGCGTGCCCATGGTGAACGTGCCCGCGGGCAGTACCACCATTTCCGGGCAGTCCTTGCAGTCCTTGAACACTTTGCCCGGCTGCGGCGTGGCAGCCTGGGCCAGGCCTGGCAGCAGGGCGCCGCAGGCGGCCGCCAGGGTCAGGGCGGCCAGGGGGTTGAATCGGGATCGCATCATGAGGGCCTCTGGTCAAAAGGAAAAATGCACGTCACAGCCGAGGGCTCAGCAGGGCCATGAAACGCTGGATCTCGTCGGAGGAATTGAGCAGGCCGGGCGCGGTGCGGATCACCGGGCCGGCATCGCGGTCCACCGCATCGATGACAACACGCTGTTTCATCATGTAGTCGGCGATGTCGCTGCTGTCCTGGCCCTTGACCCGGAAGAAGGTGAAGCCAGCCGACAGTTCGGCGCTGCGCGGCGTGACCAGTTCGATCTGCGGGTGGCTCAGCAGTTGGTCTTTAAGCTCGGTATTGAGCGCATGGATACGCGCCTGCACCTGCGCCTTGCCCAGCTGCAGGTGCAGCTTGAAGGCTTCATCGGCCGCCCAGCGGTGTTCGAATGCGTGGAAGCCACCAGGGGTCATGGTGGTCGCGAAGTTGGTGTCCTCGGAAAAGGTCGGCACCATCGGCGTGATGTACTTGTTCTCGCTCTCGCGGGCGCAGACCAGGCCGGTACCGCGCGGGCCGAACATCCATTTGTGGGTGCCGGCGATAAAGAAGTCGCAGTGCATGTCCGGGAAGTCGAGGTTTTCCACGCCAAAGCCATGCACGCCATCGACCACGTAGAGAATGCGGTCGTGGTCGTCGCGGTGGCGGTTGTGTTCAGTCACCAACTGGCCGATCTCGCCGATGGGCAGCTTCACGCCGCTGCCGGACTGCACCCAGGTCATGCCCAGCACGCGGGTATTGGGGCGGATATTGCGCTGGATATTACCGAGCACTTCGTCCGCCGAGAGGCGGTTGGCGTGCTCGAACAGCTTGAACCGGCGCACCTGGGTGCCTTGCTTGCGCACGCGAAAATCCAGCACGTTCTGGGTCGCGTAATGTTCGTGCACGGTGGTGAGGATCTCTTGGTCGGCGCGCAGCTGGATGCCGCCATAGATCATCGCCAGGCCCTCGGACGTGCTGCCGGTAAGGGCGATCTGCGCGGGTGCGGCCTGCAAATAACGACCGGCCCATTCGCGCACCTGGCCTTCGCGCTTCCAGGTTTCTTCCAGGCCCCAGTCCATCGCCAGGCCGGGATTGCGGTCGATCTGCAGGCGGTAGTGCTCGATGGCGTCGCGCACCGGTTTGGGGTGTGACGCCACGAGGAAGTTGGAGAAGTGCAGGTAGCTCGGGTCTTGGTTGAACAGTTGCTTGAGATCCGTCCATGGATGTTTTGCCGCAGGCGCGGCAGTCGCGGCCAGCGCCTCGGGCAGCAGCGGCAGGCTGGCGGCAAATACCCCGGCCTGCTTGAGAAATGTACGGCGGTCGGTCATGGACGTGCTTCTAGGTGATTAGCGATTGGCCAAGGGCTTGGCGGCTTTTTGTACCTGGTCCCACACGCGCAGGAAGTTGCCACCCCACAGCTTGGCAATGTCAGCTTCGGAGTAGCCGCGCTGGATCAACTCGGCGGTGACGTTGCGCACCTCGCCGACGTTCTCCCAGCCGTCGATGCCGCCGCCGTCGTTGAAGTCCGACGAGATGCCGACGTGATCAATGCCGATCTTGCGTACCGTGTAGTCGATGGCGTCGCCCCAATCCTTGAGGCTGGCCTTGGGTTCTTCCTCAAGAATGCCGTACAGGCCCTGGGCGTACTGGCCGAATTTCTGCTCGGGCCAGGCGGCGATGATTGCGTCGCCGGGCATCAGCGCCATGGCGAGGTTTGGCAGCGGTGGCAGATCAAAACGTGCGCGCAGGCTGTTGAGCTTGTCCTGGGTCGGCTGGCTCAGCGGTCGCAGGTACGCCGAGAACCCGACGACTTGCACCACGCCGCCGCTGTTCTTGATCAGTTGCAGTTCCTTGTCGCTGAGGTTGCGCGCAATATCCACCGACGCTCGCGGCGCCGAGTGGGACGCGACCATTGGCGTGCGGCTCAGCTGTGCCACCTGCTCCAGCGCCTTGGTCGACATCTGCGACACGTCGATGATCACGCCCAGGTCGTTGAGGCGGTGCACGGCTTGCTGGCCAATCGGCGACAGGCCTTCGAGGGCGTCGGTGGAATCATTGAAAAACGGCAGTGGGCGCGATGAGTCGGACCACGCGTTGTTGCCGATATAGCTGAAGCCGAACATGCGCATGCCACGTGCGGCCCACAGGTCCAGCTGATTCAGGTCATTGCCCAGGGGGTAGGCGTTGAGCATGCTGATAAAGATCGCGAATTTGCCTTCGCCATGCAGGCGCCGGAAATCGTCCGGGGTGTAGGCAATGCCCACTTGGTTGGGAAAGTCGCGGACCATGCCGGAGATGATCTTGTAGCGCACCTCCTGCTCGTGGCGCGCTTCTTCGACAAAACCGTCGGTGGGTTTGTGCGGGGCGTTGGCACCGTTCCAGATCTCCGGCCAGCCGAAAATCGTCAGCGCCGCTCCCGACAAGCGTCCGCGGGCAGCCTTGGCCAGGTCGAACTGGCCGCTGCCGTCCTTGTCGGCCTCGCTGCCGACACCGCCAAAATCCAGGGGCACGGTGATATGGCTGTCGAACGACAACAGGCGATCCTGCATTTCATTGGCCTGCTTGATCACTGCCAGTGGGTAACCCGCATTGCCCCTGAACCAGTGATCCCAGGCCAGGAAACCGGCTGCGGCGCCGATGGCCAGTACCAGTGGCAGGCCGATATACAGCGCCTTTTTCGAACGTGGTTTTGTCATTGCCATCTCAGTCAGTTGAGGCCTTTGCTATCAGGGAAGAACGAGCGCTGGACGCAGAAATTTAGGCGGTGCGCCAAGTGCGGTAAATTTCCCCGGCCTGCAAACGTTCTAGCTCTGATTAAGCCGTTTCCTAAGGTAGACAATGACGATCTCTCGACGTGGGTTCATCGCAGGCCTGGCGCTGACCGGCGCGGCTGTGCCAGCGGCCTTCTATGCCCATCGCGAGCTGACGCGTGAAGAAGAATTCCCGATCACTCCCGGCGAAGCCACGGTGGACTTGGCCGACACTGCCGGCCAGCACCTGGCGAACAGCTTGCGCGGTGTCTGGAGCCTGCGCCTGGAAGGTCGCGACGCGGGTCTCAAAGGCCTGCCGCTGCAGGGCCTGGAACTGTTGCTCGACATCGCCCCACGGGGTCGTGGCCTGCGTGGCTACCTCGACACCGCAGCCAACCTGCGCGCCGCCGGCGAACCGCGTTACCGTGTCCTCGGCGACCTGCTGCCGGGGGAGGGCGCCACGCTCTACTGGCGCCTGATCGACCGCGACGCGCCCGGTGGCGTGCCCGCCTATGAATTCAAAATGACCCTCGACGAAGTCTGGGGCGTGTTTGGCAACGCCGGCAGCGGCACCCTCAGCGGGCAGATTCTCAACCTCGATCGTCCCCTGGCATTGACCGAACGCGACAACCGGTTTATCGCGCACAAGCAACTGTTTCCCGAAGCCCGCGAGCGCATCGGCCTCAATCCGACCCTGCTGGCCTGGCTGATCAGCGCCGAACATCGGTTGTTCCACCAGCTCTGGCACGCGACCCGTGACCAATGGCACAAACTCTCCGAAGAAAAGCGCGATGCCCTGCGCGGCATCGGTTGGCAACCCGGCCCCCGCGGCCAGGAGCGCGATGCGCGCGGCAAACACAAGGACCGCAACGGTTCGGGGATCGATTTCTTCTTCATGCATCGCCATATGCTCGGCACCGCGCGCTCGATGCAAGACTTGCCTTCGTGGCCCGAATTCCCCGCACCGCAACCTGCACTGGAGCGTGACCGGCTGGGTTTCGTGCGTTACTTCGACAACCACGATGGCTTTGCCTTGCCGCCCACCTGGTCGGCGCCGGATGACCCTGACTACACCCAGTGGGTCAGCGACATCAAGGCGGCCGAGACTTACCACAGCAACTTTCAAGTGTGGGAGTCCCAATACCGCGACCCGCGCTACCTGGCCAAGTTGACCCTGGGCCAGCTCGGTTCCGAGATGGAATTGGGGCTGCACGACTGGCTGCACATGCGCTGGGCCTCCATGCCTCGCGACCCCTCCAACGGTGGCCCGGTGCCGTTCGCCCGCGATCCTTCTGACTTCGCCGCGCGGTGGTATGCCGCGGAAAACGACTTTCTGGGCGACCCGTTCTCATCCCATGTGAACCCGGTGTTCTGGCATTTTCATGGCTGGATCGATGACCGTATCGAGGACTGGTTCCGTGCCCATGAGCGCTTCAATCCGGGTGAGGTCAGCCGGCTTGAGGTCAACGGCGTGGCGTGGTTTGCCCAGGGGCGTTGGGTAGAGGTCGGCGACCCCTGGCTGGGCCCGGACACCCACGGCTGCAGCACCACACCGGGGTTGCAGATGGGGCGGTCGATGGAGATGGACCCGGAGACCATGAAGCTGGCATTGCGCATTACTTTCGGTGCAGAAGATGACGCGCTGAAGGGATTGTTCAAGCGGGTGCCAAAGCGGCCCTGGTACGCGCGGCATCTGAAGGTGAAAAGTCGGGAGGCCTGATCCCGACTTGCCCTAATACAACTATTACGATTTCAACCGACCGCAGCCGGACGTTAATGTGCCGGTTGCGGTGTGAGTCGTGCCTCGCTTTTTAAGCGTTCTTCTCATCGAATGCCTCGCCTTGGGTTTTCTCGCGTTTGTAGGCATTGTGATTTCTAACGCTAGGAACACTCTGTCTGTATAGGTCTTGCCTCATCGGTTTGTTTTGGGTTCTCCCTGGATTTACTCTTCTTCTGACAGCTGTTTCATATTTTTTTGTTTATGAATAAATAGAAAGTTGAAATAGAGTTTATCTGTGCGGTTTGTAGGATGCATCTTCAAAGCTTTGTGGAAAGTTCCCGCGCATAGTTCGGGGGCTGGTAAAAAATGTCTGGGATACTTCATTCTTGCGGCGACAGAGAGCGCCAGTGATGGCCGGTTATTGTTTTGCCATACAGCAAGGGATGAAGTTATGACGCTAGATAGTTTTCAGAATGAAGTGCCCAAGGCGCGGGTCAATATCAAACTGGACTTGCATACCGGCGGCGCCCAGAAAAAAGTCGAGTTGCCCCTGAAGTTAATGGTGATGGGGGACTACAGTAACGGCAAGGAACAACGCCCACTCTCGGAGCGGGGCAAGATCAATATCAATAAAAACAACTTTGACAGTGTTCTCGGCGAGTTCTCGCCGGGACTGAAACTGGTGGTGGAAAACACCTTGCCGGATGACGCATGCGACACCACTGTCGAGTTGAGCTTCCAACGCCTGAAGGATTTCGAACCGGAGCAGGTTGCGCGGCAAGTCCCGCAGTTACGTGCACTTCTGGCCATGCGCAATCTGTTGCGCGATCTCAAATCCAACTTGCTGGATAACGCGACCTTCCGACATGAGTTGGAGCGCATTCTCAAGGACGACGCGTTAAGCGCTGAACTTCGTACCGAACTGGCCGCGTTGGCGCCTAAAACTAATTGATGTCCGCGGGTTTGAAAAAGGAGTTTTGAGCATGTCCGTAGAACAATCCGGTTCGCAATCCCACGGCAGCACCGTACTGTCGGAAAACAACAGTGGGGTCTACGCCACACTGTTCAGCAAAATTAACTTGAGTCCCGTGGCGGAGTTAGGCGGGCTCGAGGTGTTTCAAAATACCGAGGCACTTTCCGATGTGTCTGCTGATGAGCGGGTTACCGCCGCGGTCAATGTGTTCCTGCAGTTATTGAAACAGTCAGCCCATAAGGTCGAACGCCTGGACAAGGTGCTGTTGGATGAGCATATCGCCTCGTTGGATCGGCAGATAAGCCGTCAACTGGATGCGATCATGCACCACCCGGACTTCCAGCGCGTCGAGTCGACCTGGCGTGGGGTGAAATCGCTGATCGACCAGACGGATTTCCGCCAAAACGTGCGTATCGAGCTGCTGGACATCAGCAAAGACCATCTGGTGCAGGATTTTGAAGACGCGCCGGAAATCGCCCAGAGCGGTCTCTACCTGCATACCTACACCCAGGAATACGACACCCCCGGCGGTGAGCCCATCGCTGCTGCCATCTCCAGTTACGAGTTTGACCGCAGCCCGCAGGACATTGCCCTGTTGCGTAACATTTCCAAAGTGGCCGCGGCTGCCCACATGCCGTTCGTGGGTTCCGTCGGGCCTGCATTCTTTGGCAAAGCGTCCATGGAGGAAGTGGCCGCGATCAAGGATATCGGCAACTATTTCGATCGCGCCGAATACATCAAGTGGAAGTCGTTCCGGGACAGTGACGATGCGCGCTACATCGGCCTGACCATGCCGCGTGTGTTGGGGCGCCTGCCCTATGGCCCAGACACTCTTCCGGTGCGCAGTTTCAATTACGTCGAAAGCGTGAAGGGTCCGGACCACCACAAGTATCTGTGGACCAACGCCTCCTTCGCGTTCGCCGCCAATATGGTCAAGAGCTTCATCGCCAATGGCTGGTGCGTGCAGATCCGAGGGCCACAGTCCGGTGGTGCGGTGACCGAGTTACCCATCCACTTGTACGACCTGGGCACTGGCAACCAGGTGAAGATTCCCTCGGAAGTCATGATCCCGGAAACCCGCGAATTCGAATTTGCCAACCTCGGTTTCATCCCGCTTTCCTACTACAAGAATCGCGACTATGCGTGTTTCTTCTCCGCCAACTCCGCGCAGAAACCTGCCCTCTACGACACCCCGGATGCCACGGCGAACAGTCGTATCAACGCGCGCCTGCCCTACATCTTTCTACTGTCACGCATCGCCCATTACCTGAAGTTGATCCAGCGCGAAAACATCGGCACTACCAAAGACCGGCGCTTGCTGGAACTGGAGCTCAACAAGTGGATTGGCGGGCTCGTGACTGAAATGACCGACCCCGGCGATGACTTGCAGGCTTCACACCCGCTGCGCGATGCGAAGGTGACGGTGGAAGACATCGAAGACAACCCGGGCTTCTTCCGCGTCAAGTTGTACGCCGTGCCGCATTTCCAGGTGGAGGGCATGGATGTGAACTTGTCGCTGGTTTCGCAAATGCCCAAGGCCAAGGCTTGAGTCAATCGTAGGGAAACGATGCCATGAAGATCGATCGCCCTCTGTGGGCTTGCGGCGTATTGCTGTCGGCGCAGCAATTCCAGCAACAAACGCGTTGGGAGGCCTGGGCCAACGCACAGCTTGCTCATTTGAGCCTGGCGCACCCTTGGGGCGTCCAGGCCGTCGGGTTTGATTTGGAAGCCTTGCGCCTGGGCAAACTCAAGGCCACTCAGTTGCGTGTGTGCCTACCCGACGGGACGTGGATCGACACCGATTGCGTTGACCGCCTGCCACCTGCCTTGGGCTTGGCCGATGAGGTCCAAGATACGCTGGTGCATGTGGCATTGCCGCTGGAGCAGGCCAATGGCAACAACTGTCTGTTTGACGGCGGCAACAGCGACCGGCCGATCCGTTTTCGCCAGGACTGGCGCGAGGTCCAGGATGTCTACAGCGATGAACGGCAATCCATCGCAGTGCTGGAGCACGCGCTGAGCCTGCGTTTGCACAGTGACGACAACGCGGACTACGTGACCTGTCCCGTTGCGCGGCTGGTCCGTGACGGGCAGGGTGCCTGGAGCCTTGACCCAGTCTACGTGCCGCCGCTGCTCAGCTTTGCAGCGCATCCGGGTTTGTTGAGCCAGTTGGATAATCTGTTGACCCAGTTGGCGGCCAAGCGGCAACGGCTCATGGGCATGCGGCGCGAGAGCAATCAGCGCATGGCCGATTTTGCCGTGGCCGATGTCTCGCTGTTCTGGTTGCTCAATGCGTTGAACACCTACCAACCGGTCCTGGCCGATCTGCGGAGTTTTCCGGCGCGTCATCCCGAACAGGTCTACCAGGAACTGATCAAACTCGCCGGCAGCCTGTTGACGTTCTCATTGGAGCACGACATCGACAAAGTGCCCGCGTATCAACACGGCAACCTGGAAGCGGTGTTCGCACCGCTGATGAACACTATTTCGCTGTTGCTGGAAGCCAGTCTGCCGTCGCGGGTCGTTGCCCTGGAGTTGGAGGCACAGGGCGCCAATCGTTGGCAGGTGCAACTGCATGATCCCCGCCTGCGTGAGCGTGACGGTGCGGATTTCTATCTGTCGGTGCGCAGCCGTCTGTCCGCGGCGCAGTTGCAGGATCAGTTTGCGCAGCTCTGCAAGGTGGGTACGCCGGACGCGGTCGACTACCTGATCAACGCGGCGCTCGACGGCGTGCCATTGCAGGCCCTCAGCCATGTGCCGGCAGCGATTCCGCTGCGCCTGGAAAACCAGTATTTCGTGCTTGATTTCAGCCATCCCAAGGGCCAGGCGGTACTGGACGCAGGAGTCTGTGCGTTCTACGTCCCAAGCACATTGGTCGACGTCAGGCTCGAACTGTTTGCGGTGCTGCGCGCATGAACCAGATCAATTCAAACGGTCACGACACCCCACCTGGGGACGTTGATGAGCTGCTGCAGGACACCTACCTGCTGGTGGTTGAGTTGCGTCAGGGCGTTGCATCCGAGGGCCGGCCGGAGTTGTGGGGAGTATGTGTCGCGCAGGTCGAGCAGGTTCGACAGCGGCTCGCGTCGGCGGGCATGACGAAGCGCGCAGTCGATCACATCTCCCATGCGCAATGCGCGTTGCTGGATGAGACGGTGCTGACGTATGGGAGTAAGAACGATCAGGCCGCGTGGGCAAAACCCCTTCAGGCCAAGTTTTTCAACCACCATCAGGCTGGCGAGTTCCTGTACGAGGACATGCAGGCAGTGTTACGCGAACCGGCACCGGACCGGCAGGTCCTGACGGTGTTCCATCGCGTGCTGATGTTGGGTTTTCAAGGTCGTTACCGCGACCTGAACGACCCTGAGCGTCAACGCTTGCTGCACGCGCTCAACGCCCATGTGCCGCCCTTGAGGCTCAACCAGAGCCTTGTCACCCAGGCACGTGGCGGCGCCATCCCGGGCTTGGGCTGGTTGCAGTCGCCGCTGATGCATGTGCTGGCCGCCACCGTGGTATTGGCCGCAACGTGGTGGGGGTTGGATCAACTGTTGAGCGATGCGGTTGCGTTGCTCCTGCCTGATCAAGCGTGAGGGCCCGATGACGATCTCCTCTCATCGACTGCTGGTGCTGTGGGCAGGGGGGCTGCTCCTTGCGTTGCTGGCGATCATTCCACTCACCGTCTGGGTGCGGGCGGCCGGGCTCGTCCTCGGGTTGTGCGGTATCGGGTTGGCATGGGTGGCCGTGAACCGCCGGGCACGCGTGTTGCGCGAATCGGTGAAGCTGGGTGGCAACGTCGCCTTGCCGGCGGCGTCCTTCCGGCATCCGGTGGTACTGGTCTGTGGTGATGGCCTTGATGCGCTTTTTGGCCTGGTGTGCGTTGAGCAGTTGAGCCTGCGGGAGACTCCCTCGGGTTGTTACGTGCGGGTACCCAGCCTTGGGCAACTGCCGCTGATCTGCGACGGCATCCTGGCACTGCGACCCGGCTGGGGCGCCCAGCTGTGCGTGATGTTTGTCGTGAATCCCGGTGCACACAGCGACAGCTCGGCGCTGCTCGGTCGAGTGCGAGCCCTCGGTTACCAGGCCACCCTGGCACGCAAGCGAGGTATCGCGCTGCCATTGCTGCTGGTGAGTTATCTGCAAACCGTGCAGGGCGCCGAGCCGTGGTTCAGTTGGGAAGGCGGCAAGGCCGAGGCATATGTCCGCGATATAGACCAGTGCGCCACGCTGAGTGAGTGGCAGCACCAAGCCGCCGACCTGCCTGAGCAGTCCGCACGGTTGCACGCTTGCGTTCAGTTGGGGAGTGTCGCCGGTTGGCTGCAGGACAAGGTGTTGCCTTGTCTCGTTCATCACGACACGGATGTCGCCAGCGTGTGCGCGGTCAAAATGGTCTCGGTGCTGCCCCGGGCGGTGGAGGGCAACCTGTGGGGGCAATGGCTTGCGCACAAGGTGGCGTTGGTCGATGGCCGCGTCATTGATGCGACGGCGACATTACCTTTTCCAGATGCATTGCTTGGCGTGCTCAAGCGCCATCCGTCGCGTACCCCGCGGCAACGGGCAAGCGTCGTGGCCTTGTGGTTGTGGGTAGCTGCCAGCGCGGTCGCGCTGGCCAGCTCAGCCTGGCAGAACACCTTGTTGCTGCGCCAGGTCAGTGATGACCTGCGTCGCTATACCTCGATTCCGCCGCCGACGCACCGAGAACAGCGTGCGTTCCTGCTGCGCGAAGACGCCGTCACTGCGCTGCGCCAGGCCGCCCAACGGCTGGATACCTACTACCGACAGGGTGCACCGCTGGCCCTGGGACTGGGCCTGTATCGCGGCGAGCATCTGCGTGCCCCGTTACTCGCCGTGTTGGCCGCCCATGTCGAGCCGCCACCGACGGTTTTGCCCACGGGACCGGCGGGTGTGGTGCGCTTGGACAGTCTTTCGCTGTTTGCCAGCGGCAGCGCCCGACTCAAGCCGGGCTCGACCAAGGTGCTGATCCGTGCGCTGGCCGGCATCCAGGCACGGCCTGGCCAGTTGATTGTGATCGCGGGGCATACCGATGCCACCGGCGACGCCGAGAAAAACCGCCGGCTGTCCTACGCCCGGGCCGCTGCCGTGCATGGCTGGATACAGCAGATGAGCGCAATCCCCGACAACTGCTTCGCGGTGCAGGGGTTCGGTGCCAGCCAACCGATTGCAAGCAACGACACGGTAGAAGGGCGCGCAGCCAATCGTCGTGTCGACATCCGTCTGGTGCCTGAGGCAGGGGCGTGTTCACGCGCTGTTCCAGGACCAGACGGGCAACCTCCCGTCGCACATCGCGACGTTTAATGTCCAAGAAAAGGAGCTTCACATGGCAATTCCCGTTTACCTCTGGCTTCAAGACGACGGTGGCGCAGAGATCAAAGGCTCGGTGGACGTGCAAAAGCGCGAAGGCAGCATCGAGGTGGTCGCCCAGGACCACAGCCTGTACATCCCGACCGACAACAATACCGGCAAGTTGACCGGTACGCGGGTGCACACCCCATTCCTGTTTTCCAAGGAAATCGATGCCTCCAGCCCGTATCTCTATAAGGCCGTCACCACCGGGCAAACCCTCAAGAGCGCCGAGTTCAAGTGGTATCGCATCGACGATGCGGGGCAGGAAGTCGAGTATTTCATCACCAAGCTGGAGAACGTCAAGGTGGTGAAGGTCGCGCCAAAAATGCACGACGTCAAAGACCCCAGCAAAGAGAAACACAACCATCTGGAGCAGATTGAGCTGCGCTACGAGAAGGTCACCTGGACCTACAAGGACGGCAACATCATCCACTCCGATGCCTGGAGCGAACGCCAGAGCGCGTGATGTACCTGCACCACCAGGCGATTTGCCGGTGTGCTGGGTTGAGCGTCCGCTCGCGGGCGCTCAGCCAAACACATCGCGTTTCAACCTGACGACCCAGCCCCTTTGGCGAGGATATATTGCGTATGGCCCAGAACTCCACCCGTTTGCTTCGTCGACTCAACCCTTTCTGCGCGCAGGCGTTGAGTGCGGCCGCGTCCCTGTGCCAGGGCAGCGGCCACGCGCAAATCACCATTGAACACTGGCTGCTCAAGCTCCTGGGCCAGGGGGAGGGCGACCTCACGGTCATCGCGCGGCGTTACGAGTGGAATCTGGAGGCACTGTGGTACGGCCTGCTTGAACACCTCGACGGCCTGCCACGCAGCGTGCAGGGCAAGCCGCAGTTGTCCGCGCCCTTGCAGCAATTGATCAGGCAGGCCTGGTTACGCGCCTCGCTCGACGACAACAACGACAGCCTGCGCTCGGTGCATCTGTTGGGCGCGCTGATGGAGACGCCCGGCCTGTTGGCCTGCGAAGCCGCCTGGCCATTGCTCAGTCTCGGTGAGGCACAGTTGCAGCGGTTGATGGGGCTGCTGGACCAGGTCTCCGAAGAGCGTCCGGCGCTGCAAGAGACTGTCGAACCGGAGTCCATTGAACCGAAGGGTGATGATGCCCGGTCGGCAACGCTGGACAGGTTCACCAGAGACCTCACCGCGAAGGCCGCACAAGGAGAGATTGACCCGGTGTTTGGCCGTGACGATGAAATCCGTCAGGTCATCGACATCCTCAGCCGTCGGCGTAAAAACAATCCGCTGCTGGTGGGCGAGCCTGGCGTCGGCAAAACGGCCTTGGTGGAAGGCCTGGCATTGAGCATTGCCCAGGGACGGGTGCCTGACAGCCTCAAGTCAGTCTGCGTACGCACTCTTGACCTGGGGTTGTTGCAGGCGGGTGCGGGCGTCAAGGGCGAGTTCGAGCAACGCCTGAAAAGCCTGATCGATGCCGTGCAACAAGCCGACAGCCCGGTGCTGCTGTTCATCGACGAGGCCCACACCCTGATCGGCGCCGGCAACCAGGCCGGCGCTGCCGACGCCGCCAACCTGCTTAAACCCGCGTTGGCCCGTGGCGAGTTGCGCACCATCGCCGCGACCACCTGGAGTGAGTACAAACAGTACTTCGAGCGCGATGCGGCCCTCGAAAGACGTTTTCAAATGGTCAAGGTCGACGAGCCGGACGACGCCAATGCCGGCCTGATGCTGCGCGGCCTGAAATCGCGCTACGCCACTCACCATGGCGTGCATATCCAGGACGCGGCGGTGCAGGCCGCAGTCAGCCTGTCACGGCGTTACCTGACCGGGCGCCAACTGCCGGACAAAGCGGTCGACCTGCTCGACACCGCCAGTGCCCGCGTGCGCATGAGCCTGGATTGTGAGCCGCAAGCGCTGGTCCGGCTGAAGGCGCGGCAAGCGGCGCTGGAACTGGAGCGTCAGGCATTGGAGCAAGACCAGGCCCTCAGCGGTGGCGAAGTTGGCGAGCGCCTGGGGCTGATCGACGTGCAATCCGTGGATTTGCAGCGCGAGCAAAGCGCACTGGAGCAGCAATACCGGCAAGAGCGTCAGTTGGCCGAACAACTGATGAGTGCGCGCCGGATGCAGCCACCACAACCGGGCACCTGCGCACGGCTACAACGGGAACTCCATGCCATTCAAGGCGAGCAGCCGCTGCTGTCACTGGATGTCGACGTACGCAGCGTGGCCCACGTGATTGCCGATTGGACCGGCGTTCCGCTGGGCAGCTTGCTCAAGGACGAACACCGCAGCCTGTTGGCGCTGGAGCAGCAGTTGGGGCAGCGGGTGATCGGCCAGGCTCCGGCGCTGAGCGCATTGGCACAACGGCTGCGCGCGGCCAAGACCGGCCTGACCAACGAGCATGCACCGCTGGGAGTGTTCCTGCTGGTGGGCACCAGCGGCGTGGGTAAGACCGAGACCGCCCTGGCCCTCGCAGACAGCCTGTTCGGCGGCGAAAAATCACTGATCACCCTGAACTTTTCCGAGTACCAGGAAGCCCACACCGTCAGCCAGCTCAAAGGCTCGCCGCCCGGTTACGTCGGCTATGGCAAGGGCGGTGTGCTGACCGAAGCCGTGCGGCAGCGGCCCTACAGTGTTGTGCTGTTGGACGAGGTCGAAAAGGCGCACAGCGACGTGCTCAATCTGTTTTACCAAGTGTTTGATCGTGGATTCATGCGAGACGGCGAAGGGCGCGAGATCGACTTTCGCAACACCGTCATCCTCATGACCTCCAATCTCGGCAGCGACCTGCTGTACGACTGCTTGCAGGCCCAGCCCGACGCCCCCGACAGCCTGCTGCACGAACAACTGCGGCCCATCCTGCGCGAACACTTCCAGCCGGCGTTGCTTGCACGGTTCCAGACGTTGATCTATCGACCGCTGCAAGCCGACGCACTCAAGCGCATCGTCGCGCTCAAGCTGGCCCAAGTGGCCAAGCGGCTGCGTTTCCACTATGGCCTCGACTGCCGGTTGGGCGACTCACTCCACGACGCCCTGGTTGCCGCCTGCCTGTTACCGGACATGGGCGCGCGCAACATCGACAGCCTGCTCAACGAACAAATCCTGCCTGTCCTCAGCCAGCAACTATTGGAGCGGCGCGCAGCACAACAGCGTTGCCAATGCGTCAGCCTTGAGTTCAGCGAAGAGCAGGGCATCTGCCTGAGTTTCACGGACGACGATGCTGCGCCGCAAACCGCAATCATGGAGGCGTGAGATGAGTGTCTTCTTCGATCACAGTCGACACACATTGCGGGTCAACAATGTTGCCGCGCCGCTTGAGGTTCTGGCCTTTGAAGGCAAGGAGGGGCTAAGCCAGCCGTTCAAGTACCGCATCGAATTCACCAGCCCCGACCTCGACCTCGCCGCCGACTCCATCCTCGGCCATCAAGCCAGTTTCAGCCTGCACGCCCCACCACAAAAACTGCCGCTGCTGAGCCTGTCGCCACCCAAAATCAAACCCCTGCGCACCCTGCACGGCGTCGTCACCGCCTTCGCCCGCCGGTCCGGCTCCAATGACCAGGCCACCTATGCAATCACCCTGCAACCGCGTCTGGCCCTGCTTGAACGTGGCCGACAGCTGCGTATCTACCAGCACCAATCCGTGCCCGAGATCGTCGAACACATCCTGCGCAGCCGCCACGCTTTCGAAGGCCAGGACTTCCTGTTCACCCTCAAGCGCGACTACCCCCGGCGCGAACAGGTCATGCAATACGGCGAAAGCGACCTGGCCTTTATCAGCCGGCTGCTCGCCGAAGTGGGCATCTGGTATCGCTTCACCAGCGACGAACGCCTGCGCCTAGAGGTCGTCGAGTTTTTCGATAGCCAGCGCGGTTACCAGTTCGACGTCGAACTGCCATACCGCCCGCAGTCCGGGCTCGGCAGCAGCGGGCAGGACGGCGTATGGGCGTTGCAATCGAGCCACCAGGTCGTCGAGCAACAGGTCAGCGTACGCGCCTACCACCACCGCGACGCCTGCGCCCACCTGAACGGCGGGATTGAGCAGAGCCGCGGCGGGGCCTACGGCGATGCCTACCACTACGCTGAACCCTACAGCGTCCTCGGCAACCGCCTCGATCAAGACGAAGACCTGCCATGCGAAAGCGGCTACTTCTTCGCACGCCTGCGCCACGAGCAGTATCTGAACCAGCAGACCCGCCTGAGCGGCCTCAGCAGCAGCGCCACCCTGGCGCCGGGCCAGGTCCTCAGGATCAGCGGCGGCGCACCCCAGGCGTTCCAAGCCGGTGCAGTCATCACCCGCCTGACCACCCAGGCCGCGCGCGACCGCAGCTTCGAAGCCACGTTCGAGGCGATGCCCTATTCAGAAACCCTGTGCTTTCGCCCGGCCCCGCACGCCAAACCGCAAATCGCCGGCACCGTCCCGGCCCGCGTCACCAGCCCCCAGGCCCACGACCCTTACGGCCACATCGACATGGAAGGCCGCTACCGCGTCAACTTCCTGTTCGACCGCGACACCTGGAAACCCGGCGAAGAAAGCCTGTGGCTGCGCCTGGCCCGGCCCTACGCAGGCGACACCCACGGCCTGCACCTGCCACTGATCCCCGGCACCGAAGTGGCCATCGCCTTCGAACAAGGCGACCCGGACCGCCCCTACATCGCCCACGCCCTGCACGACAGCCAGCACGTCGACCACGTGACCCTGCGCAACTACAAACGCAACGTGCTGCGCACTCCGGCCAATAACAAACTGCGCATGGACGACACGCGGGGGCAGGAGCACATCAAGCTGAGCACGGAACACAGCGGCAAGAGCCAGTTGAACCTGGGGCATCTGGTGGATGCGCACAGGCAACAGCGTGGTGAAGGGTTCGAGTTGCGCACGGATGGGTGGGGCGCGATCCGGGGTGGGAAGGGGGTGTTTATCAGTGCGGATGAGCAGGCCAGGGCGCAGGGGCAGCAGCTTGAAATGGGCGCGGCGATGGCCCGCTTGGAGCAAGCGAGTGAGCAGTTGGACGCGCTCTCCACTGACGCTCTGGCGGCGAATGCCGATCCGGCGGACGTGCAGGCGCAGTTGAATTTACTCAAGCAAGACCTGGAACGACTCAAGTCGTCCGTGCTTCTACTCAGCGCTCCCCGGGGCGTTGCCCTGAGCAGCGGGGAGCACCTGCAACTGGCTGCGCAGGGCAACGTGATGATCAACGCCGGGGCTGAGGCGGATGTCAGTGTGGTCAAGCGCTTGTTTATCGGTGTGGGGCAGGGCGTCAGTCTGTTTGTGCGCAAGCTGGGGATCAAGTTGATCGCCAACGCCGGCCCTGTACGTATTCAGGCACAGAACGACACGTTGGAACTGATGGCGCGCAATGGCTTGGAAATCATCAGTGCTGAAGATGAAATCCGCATCGTCGCGAAAAAGAAAATCAGCCTGAATGCAGGTGGTAGTTACATCACCCTGAATCAAAGCGGGATCGAAGCTGGCACCCAAGGTGACTTCAATATCAAGGCTGCAGATTTCCAATTCCTGGAGCCCTCCCGGCAGTCGCTGGAAATGCCACAGCCCCCTCAACTGACCGAGCATAAATCCGTGCCCTCTGGGCTTACGGGTTTCTCTGGCTGATCACCTTGCGAAA
Organism: Pseudomonas sp. GL_117; assembly: GCF_057835125.1. Taxonomy (NCBI): domain Bacteria; kingdom Pseudomonadati; phylum Pseudomonadota; class Gammaproteobacteria; order Pseudomonadales; family Pseudomonadaceae; genus Pseudomonas; species Pseudomonas sp. GL_117. The sequence continues at coordinate 2,526,175 of NZ_CM174418.1, forward strand.
CCAGAAGTGAACTACGCCATGACCAACTTGTTTTCTCGGTTTTTCGAGCTCTTCAGTCCCGCTCGACACACGCCGATCTACTTGCCCGACTCGCCCACGGCGCAGAGCCGCTCTGCTCATTCAACTGCGCCTGCGCCAACACCGTTACCACTGAAGAACTGGAGCCATCCCTTCAAGGACAAAGCTCATCCGCTTCTGCAACTGACCCAAATGGCCAAGGCTGCAGCAGGTTACTACCCCGTGGGACGCAATGGCCTGTGGCACGGTGGCGTGCATTTCGACGGTGGCACTGCGGGGACTCTGGATCAATCCGGCGTGCATTGCCTGGCCGATGGTGAAGTGGTGGCTTATCGCATCGATCAGCACTCGCCCGGCACGACCTACTTCTTTGAAAAACTGACGGTGAAAAAGCCGTTTTCACGCAACTTCGTGTTGGTGCGCCACCGTCTTGAGGCGCCCAAAATCGAGGGCAGCCCAGACGCCCCGCCAAGCCTGGTGTTCTACAGCCTGTACATGCATTTGCGCGACTGGGCGGTGTACCAAACGGATCCGGCCATCGTACGGCCGGGATTCTGGCCCGAGGCGCAAACGCGTCGGGTCAAGGCCACGGCAAGCGATACCCACCCCGATTATCCCGGTCAGCAGGGTCTGAGCGTGTTCGGCCAGAGGCGACGTGGCAAAGCCCTGGCCCTGTTGCCTCGGGGCATGGAAGTGACGGTCAGCGGGGAAGGGGAATACCGTAAGGTGGAGGGCACCGATGGCCCGGAGGTGTTGAAAGATGCCGACGGTCGCCTGCAAGGTTATGTGGCCTATGAGTATCTGGTCGCGTTTGGCGAGGGCGTGTATCGGATCGGGGCCAGTGCACTGAATGTCCGCGCCGCAGCGAGCGCCAATAGCGACGTCCTTATGCGCTTGCCCCAGGGCACGGAAGTCTGCGTCAGCGGTGAAGGTGCCTTCCGTAAATTGGAGCGCGTAAACCAGTATGTTCACGCCGACTCTCTGGAGGGCGAGCGCGAGCCGGTAGCGGATCGCATCGTTGTCCTCGAACCGCCCTTTGCGATCAAGGCCGCCGACTTGATCGGTCACATCGGCCTATATCAAGACTGCGCTGCTGATTACCCGGAAGAAAAACTGCATCTGGAAGTGTTCAGTGGCGATGACGTGGAAACCTTCATCGAGGATTGCCGCGCCTGGGCGGAGCGACTGCCGGCGAGCAGCAAAACCTGGCTGAAATTTGCCAAGGACACTGCCGTGGTGGCGCATCAAGCGTACTTCAGTGCAACACAACCACCGTCTCTGAACGCGGCCAACACCCCCAGCGATGCTGATTTGTGGGTGCCCAAAAGCCTGCTCGACGGGCTTCCCTCTGAGAAAAAAATCCAGGTAGCGGCGATGCCGGGTCGCAAGGTGTGCAACTGGTATCGGCTGGAAGGCCTGCTTCACGACGCAGACGGTAACCTGCTCGACGGTTGGGTTTGCGAAGAAGTCGGCGTCACTCCTTGGGTCAGTCCCTGGTCATGGGATGGCTTTGAGGTGATCTTCAACTACGACACGCCGCGCCAGGCCCTTGCCTCCTTCTTGCGTGCGGCCAACCGTTTAAGTGCAGAGCAAATCGAACGCCACGGCGCCTTGGCGGACATGGCAGATACCGGCCCGCTCAAGACGCGGCTCTACGACCTCATCGACCGCAACCGCGATGGGAGCATGAGCGCCGACGAGCTGCAGTCCGCGATGGCGTTACCGGCCCATGCGCAGTCATTGGCGCAACTGATCATCTTTTATGAAAGCGAGTGGCGTCATGCCCCGAGTAAGTGGGATGGGTTGGACGAGATATTGGGTCATAACGGCTCGACACCGCAGCTGAATTGGGTGGCGGAGAAGGGGCGGATCAACGCGATGAGTTGGTGGGATGAAGTGGCGGTAGGGGTTGGGTTGCCGGGGCATGGGCAGGTTTATCACTTGCATCCGGTGGGGTTGGTGGGGAAGTTCTATACAAGCAAACATAAAATCACAGTAGAACTATTAGAGAAGATAACTGGTAAATCGGGTGGCTGGTTCTCCGGGAAAGGCGCAGGCAGCGCATTTGCTGAAATGTTCAAAGTGAAGTATCCGCAAATATATAACTATGATAAGTCCCGGTTTGTTGGGGAGCTGAATGATGCACTTGAGCGGTACGGGATCATAACGCCACATCAACAGGCGCACTTTGTTTCGCAATGTTTTCATGAGTCTGCGGCCTTCGAGACGACAGTTGAATTTGGTTCCGGCGTGCAGTATGACCCTGGAAGGCATTCGAGTGCAGTGGCTAACGGTAATACAAAGGTTGGTGATGGTCCGAAATATAAGGGTAGGGGCTTGATTCAGCTGACATGGAAAAATAACTACACGTCTTACTCTAACTACCGGAAGGTAGACTTTGTAGTGGATCCGGAAGCGCTAGCTTCCAATATGTTTAATGCGATAGACGTTTCGTGCTGGTATTGGCGGTTTAGCGGAGCTGTCACTAGGAAATATGATGCGCGGGGCGATATTAACGTTTTGGTAGATCATGAGCCTGGCAACGTTCAGCTAGTAACTCGCGCAGTGAATGGCGGTGACAATGGTCTGCATGAGCGTATGAAAATATATGAGGAAATTCGGAAAGAATGGGGGCTTTCATGATGCAGGTTACGACGTATGTGTTGAGGGTGTTTGGGGTCGTATTTTTTTGTGTTTTTTCATGCGTAAGCCATGGGCAGGCAGAGTCGCCTGTCATTAGCGTAATTAGTCGTGTGCCACTCTTGTTGTCGGTTTCCGTGAAGGGAGAAACGTTCGCGGTGTCTCCATCACAACAATTTATGCGCGACGTTTTTGAGATGTATGAGGATGTGTATGTTGAAGATATAACTGGTGATGGTGTGGCAGAGGTGTTTTTTCGTTTGGAAGGGCGAGGCGCTAATGCGTGCTACAAAGTATTGACTTACATAGAACGTAATAGGTCTCTAGATGAGTTGCTTTTTTCTGGGGGGGATCTATGCAATTACAGGATGGAAAGTGGTCGCGTAGTGAGTTCTTATAAAAATGGTGCGGTGTGGATTGAGGATGTTTACTTTTTTCGAGGTGGGAGGTTTTTGATTGAACTCTCGGATAGCTGTGTAGGGTGTGGCGAGGTGACGCGTAGAGCGCACAGGCGTGATGGTTCATTTTCTAGCTTCTTAGTGTCCGATGATATGAGTTTCGAGGCTAGAGCTCCATTTGTCGCTGAAGTGAAGTCTCTAAGGGCATGGGTTTTTTCCTCGCCAGAGGCTGCAGGGCCAACCGAAAAATATCTGATGGCGGGAGATAAAGTTACTTTTTTGAATGTTGAGCGTGTGGGCGGGGAGGAATGGGTTGAGTTTAGGTTTTCAAAAGATTCCGACCCTGAAGGGTGGTTGAGGTGCAGCGATGTTGGTGGGTGTGATTTTGGTTGATTTAATACTGTGAAATTAAAGTGTCGGGTTTGGTATAGAGGTGAGCATAAAAAGTGGTTAAATATCTGGTTTTTGTTTTTTTCTATGTTTTTATGTTGCCGGTACTTGCGCATGAGCGCTCATGTGATGAAGTTGGCGGTGGGCGGGGTTATCGACCAGTCGAACTTGACGGAGTTGTTGTGTGCTTTGTATACGTGGAAATACCAAAGGAAAAACAAGAGCAGCTGTCGCGTGACCCTGACGGTATTGCGGCTTACTCAGTATCTAAATCTGAGGGGGCGATGCTTGTTTATGAGTTTCCGTATGCAGGGACAAAGGGCAGGATTAACGATGTGTTTTCGCTTTCTGTTGGCGATGCAGGTGGGAAAGTGTTGTTTGTGATTCATAGTGTAGAAGCACCAAACTCCTGGGATGTTGCCGGTGATATTTACGATGTGGCTGTGATGAGGGTTCAAGTCGGTCGACTTGTTAAAGATGAAAAGCTTTCTCGGTTTTTTAGTCTGGGGGGGGACTTGCTTGGTGCGCATGGGAGAAGTGGTTATATATATCCCTATAAGGAAAGAAGTGCAGTGGTTGACGTTGTGCGCTCTCCACTGTTTGATTTTTTATATGCGTCTTCCCCGGTGGTTGGTGTGGTTAAAGAAAAAACATTCCTATATAGAGGAGGTGTAGAGCCTTCCGAGCAAGACCCGAAGGGCATGTATTTGATAAGCGGCGATGAAGTGATGCTTGAAGATTCAACGGCCGGCTGGTGCAAGATTTTGTATTTGGGCGGAGGAAAGGAAATCAAGCGATGGATGCAATGCAAGTCAGCGACTTTCAGCAAACGCTAAGTTGCCAGCGCGATTGCTGCTGGTCATTGTTGGTCTAGTCAAGTCTTTAATTTCTACTGGTCGGAAGTTTCCATGAAAAACATCATCCGCATCGGCGACAAAACAACCAGCGGCGGCACAGTTCTATCAGGCTCTACCACGATGATTTTCAGGGGCATAGGCGCGGCACGCCAAGGCGATCTCGTAAGTTGCCCAGTTCCTGGTCATGGTCAAACGGTTATTGCCGAGGGGCATCCCGCATTCCGTGACCATGGTCTTCCGGTAGCCTTCGATGGGCATCGGTGTGCTTGTGGCTGCGCGTTGATTTCGTCACTGCCTGCCGTGAGTGCGCGTTAGTCATGCCTGTCAGGTTGGATCAAGTGCCTGCCCAGGCTTCCAGACCCGTTCGGCCGGGGAAAGGGTGGTGGTTTGCAGGTTTACCGCTGTTTCTGCTCTTGCTGGGTGTGGGTGGGGTGTTTTTATTCGGCGCTCAACTACTGCGTCAGAACCCGATTGGTTTTCTGGGGCTGGCGGTGGGTATTCCACTGTTTGGTTGGTGTCTTTTGGGGTTTGGACGTGCCTTGCTGTACCTGTGGCAACAGCAAGTTGCCGATGGTTGGGATATGGCCCGCGAAGAGGATCTTGTTCACAAACTCCGGCGCGGTCGGCGTGTTCTACGGGTGTTGGCGGCGAACCATCACTGGATCGCGGGTAGTACCGAAGAAGCCCCTGGGCTGAGGCTACAGAGAGTACTGACGCAAGTACTTGCTGACCTTGTACAGGTGCTGGAACAGGTGCCTGGAAATACGCCATTGGCCGTATTGTTCGAAACAGAGAGTGCTCTGCCGGAGGCTGTGTCGCGACAAGCATGGCGACAAGCATGGAGCCTCTGCGGAATTCGGCAGTCGGTGGTTCCTGTTCAGAGTGGCGGGCTGGATGCCTTGGACTATTGGCTGGACCATCGCATTGCTGATCAAGCGTTGCTCCTGGTGGTAACGATTCGGTTCATGCCGGCACAGCCGGAAGGCAAGGCTGAAGTGGCGACCGGGACATTGTTCGCTAATAGCAGGGCGCATCAGGCGTTGCCTTACAAAGCCTGTCTGCATCGCCCGGAACAGGCGCGTGAGGCAAATGACGATGCTTTGCTTTATGCCGCACGCCAGGCACTGGAATGGGCGCCGTTGGATGCGCAACCCGTCGAGCAGATCTGGCGAGTGGGAGTTGACACCGAGGGGGGGGCGCAGTTGCTTGCGGTATTGGACAAAGTGCCGATTCCGGCAATGCACAAGAAAAGATTTAACGACTTGGATACCTCACAGGGTAACCCAGGCAGAGCATCACCTTGGCTGGCGATTGCCGTAGCCACCCAGGCTATCGAGTGCGGTGTCGGATCGCAGTTCATCTTTAGTGGTGACGGCAATGGAGCGCATGGGCTCTGGTGCATGGTTTTGACACCCATGGAATCATTTTCGAAGTAGGAATTTCGGATGCAATTTCGACGGATTGTTTGGTTAGTCGTTCTATCGTCCGCGCTGCTATTGGTCGGTGCGGTACTGGGCATATTGATTTGGCGTTATCCCGAATTAGTCGGGATAACGCCCGGCAGTGTTGGGCAAATCATCGGTTTGTGGTTGATATCGGCTACGACTTTACTCTTGATGGCGTTCTTGGTGGCCTACCATTTTCTGGGTCATCAGCTGGGGCGTTCGGCTTACCAGCGACAGGCGCCAGACGACGTGTCCGAAGGTGTTGTCACTGAGCCTCGTGATATTCAGCAGGCGCAGTGTGTCGATTCGTTGAAAAAGCATTTGCATGCTCGTTATGGTTTTTTCTGGCGTCGAAAGGTGCGCCTGATGTTGGTGGTGGGTGAGCCTGAGCACATTGAGGCTGTTGCTCCCAATCTTGGCGCGCAACGTTGGCTGGAAGGCCGGGATACCGTCCTGTTATGGGGCGGCCGTGCTCAAGCAGAACTGAGCAAGTCGTTCGCTTTGCAATGGGTAGGGCTGAGCCGCTGGCGCGCATTGGACGGGGTCATCTGGGCACTGGACCAGGTGCGTTGTGTTGATGGCGCCTTGATGAGCACAGGTACAAGCCAATTGCAGCAATTGGCTCATAGCCTGAGTTGGCAGTTACCGTTGCATTTTTGGCAGGTTTGCAACAGCCACTGGCCTCAGGGAGCGCGCAACTTGCAACCCGTGGGTTGTCTGTTGCCGACACGACTTGATGGCCACGTGATACAGGGCTGTTTGGAGACTTTGCTGGTGCCCCTGCGTCACCTCGGCCTATCCAACATACACGCTGATCTAAACCACGACTTCCTACTACGCCTCTCCCGCGACCTGCACTCGGAAGGGATTACCCGTTGGCGCCAAACACTTGCACCGCTACTAGGCAGGCGTCCCCACGGCACACCACTGCGCGGCCTATGGTTCAGCCCACCCATCCAACCCGTCGAAAACTGCCCCAAACACATCTGGCCCGTCCCCCCAGCCTGGCAAGGCATCGTCAACGACAAACCCGCGCCGCGTCGCCTTGGCTGGAGCGCGCCCCGAATCGCCTACACCCTGGCGCTATCCATGACCCTACTGTGGACCGCAGGCCTGCTCCTGTCCTTCAGCCAAAACCGCACCCAGATCAGCCGCGTCCAAACCGTTCTCCACACCCTGCAAACCACGTCCCAAGGCGACGCCCAACTGCTGGCCCTCAACGAGCTGGTCGACGAGCTGGCCCGCCTGGATTACCGCGCCGTTCACGGCACGCCTTGGTATCAACGTTTCGGCCTCAATCAAAATCAATCACTGCTGGCAACCCTCTGGCCCCACTACGTCGAAGCCAACAACCGTCTGATCCGCGACCCCGCAGCCGCCATCCTGCACCAGCAGCTCTCGGCGTTGCTCAAACTGGCTCCGGACAACCCGCAGCGGACAGCCGGGGCTTACGCCCAACTCAAGGCTTACCTGATGATGGCGCGTCCGGAAAAAGCCGATGCCGCCCTCCTGCTCAAAACCCTCAACGAACTGGAACCCGCTCGCGCAGGCATCCCCCCCAACCTGCGTCAGTTCTACGCTGAACACTTATCCGCCAACCCCTCCTGGCGCATTCCGCTCGACCCCCGCCTGGTGGCGCAAGTCCGCCAGCTTCTGCTGCTGCAACTGGGCCAGCGCAACGCCGAGGCGAGCCTCTATCAGCAAGTCCTTGATGATGCCGGCAATCACTATCCCGATCTGGGCCTGCACCAACTGGTTGGCGACACCGATGCCTTCGCGCTGTTTGCCACCGACGCCAGCGTGCCCGGGGTCTTCACCCGGCAGGCCTGGGAGGGGCAGGTGCGCCAAGCCATCGAGCGGATTGCCGAGGCACGGCGTGAGGAAATCGACTGGGTGCTCAGCGACAAACCGACGGACCTCGATTCCCGGCTGAGCCCGGATCAACTGCGCGAGCGCCTCACCGAGCGTTACTTCCAGGACTACGCCAGCGCCTGGCTGGGCATGCTCAACAGTCTGCGCTGGCAGGCTGCGGGCAGCCTGGATGAGGTGATCGACCAGTTGACGCTGATCAGCGATGTACGCCAATCGCCGCTGATTGCGTTGATGAACACCCTCGCTTACCAGGGGCAGGCGGGGGCGCGGACGCCGGCCCTGGCGGACTCATTGGTGAAGTCTGCGCAAAAGCTGATCGGGCAGGACAAGGCGCCGCTGATCGATCAGTTGGCCGATGTGCCCGGCAGCCCGCTGGACACGACCTTCGGGCCGCTCCTGGCGCTGCTCGACAAACGCAACGATGATGGCCTGAGCCTGCAAACATTCCTCACCCGCGTGACCCGGGTGCGCCTGACATTGCAGCAAGTCAGCACTGCGCCCGACCCGCTGGAAATGACCCAGACCTTGGCGCAGAGTGTGTTTCAAGGCCGCAGTATCGACCTCACCGACACTCAGTCCTACGGCAGCCTGCTGGCCGCCAGTCTTGGCGCAGAATGGGGCGGCGTGGCGCAGACGTTATTTGTGCAGCCGCTGGAGCACGCCTGGCAGCGCGTGCTGCAACCCTCGGCAGCCGGGCTCAACAGCCAGTGGCAGCGTTCGATCGTCAACCATTGGGACAGTGCCTTCGCCAGTCGTTACCCGTTTGCGGCCAGCGCCAGCGACGCCTCCTTGCCCATGCTCGGACAGATGATCCGCGCCGACTCCGGACGTATCGAACGGTTCTTGCAGCAGCAATTGAGTGGCGTGTTGCGCAAGGAGGGCAATCGCTGGCTGGCGGACCCACGCCACAGTCAGGGCTTGCGCTTCAACCCGCAGTTCCTCAGCGCAATCAACCAACTCAGCGATCTGGCCGACGTGCTCTACACCGACGGCGGCATGGGCCTGCGCTTTGAGCTGCAAGGCAAACCGGTGCGCGATGTGGTGCAAACCCGCTTCATTCTCGATGGCGAACGCCATGATTACTTCAACCAGAAGGAGAGCTGGCAGCGCTTCAACTGGCCGGGGCGTAGCGACTATCCCGGTGCGAGCCTGAGCTGGACCAGCGTGCACAGCGGCGAACGCTTGTTCGGTGACTTCCCCGGGACCTGGGGCCTGCTGCGCCTGCTGGAGAAGGCCCAGGTCACGCCGCTGGACGATGCCGACAGCCGCTACCGCGTGGTGCTCAAGGCGCCGGATGGCTTGAATCTGGTTTGGCATCTGCGCACCGAACTGGAGGCCGGACCGTTGGCGTTGCTCAAGCTGAGGGGGTTCAAATTGCCCCGGCAGATTTTTCTCAGCGAGCGCGGGATCGACACGCCGTATGCGCAAAACGGGAGCTTGCCATGAGCCTGCGAACCCTGATCGATCGCTGCCTGGGAGGACGTGATGCACCTTCCTTCGCCAGTGCCCAGATGAGCCACTGGCAAGCCTGGCTGTTGCCCATCAGCACTGCATCCAGCGTCGGCGAAGACCCGGCCTATCACGACGACTTCCAACGCATGCGCGAAGAGGTCAACAAACTGTCGGGGGCCGATGCCGAACAGGTCGCCGAGCTGGCGCAGAACCTATTGCTCCATCGCTGCAAGGACCTGCGCGTGGCCACCTACTACTTATGGGCACGCCTGCACAAAGACGGCGAAGCCGGCCTGGCCGACGGCCTGTGTTTGCTCGCGGCCCTGGTGGAACGCTTCGGCGACACGCTGCTGCCCGCCAGGCCCACCAGCCGCAAGCTGGCATTGGAATGGTTGGCCAGTGGCAAGGTGCTGGACCTGCTGTTGCTGTACCCGGAAGTGGTCAGGGCCGAAGCCAGCCGTACCGCCGCGGCATTGGCCTGGCTGGAGCGGGGCGTGACTGCGTGGCCGCAGGCGCAGCGGCCGCTGCTGGGCCCGTTGTATGACGCGTTGAGCGCCAGGCTCGCGCAGTCCGGCGGCATGGATGCACTGGTGCCGCAGAACAGCGCCAGCCCGGCGTCGCCTGCACTGCCCGCGCCAGTCATCAGATCCGGGCGCGACCTGCTGGACAGCGGCCGTGCACTGGCCATTTACCTGCGCGAGCAACCCCAGGGCTGGCTGGCCGCCCACCGCCTGATGAAAAGTCTGCGCTGGGACACGGTGCATCAGGCGCCGCCGCAAGAGATCAATGGCAACACGCGCCTGGCGCCGCCGCGTGCGGACTACCGCGCCCAGCTCAAGCGCCTGTACCTGCAACAGGGCTGGACCGAGCTGCTCGATCAGGTCGAGCGGATTTACGCCGAGGGCGTGAACCATTTCTGGCTCGACCTGCAGTGGTACCTGTACCAGGCCTTGAGTCGGCAACCGGCGCCGCAGGATGGTTGGGCTGATATTGCCAAGCGCGACCTGGGCATGTTCCTTGAGCGCCTGCCGGGGCTGGAAGAACTGCGTTGGAACGACGGCAGCCCGTTCGCCGATGAGACCACCCGCGAGTGGATCGCCCAGCACGTCAGTGGCAATCGCCCCCAGACCTGGCTTCCGGTTGCGTCCGCCGCGCCCACGACGGACCCCGACGACATCCTGCCCCTGGAAAGCGAAGCACTGGCCCAGGCCGACAGCGACGGCGTGGACCAGGCCCTGGCCTGGCTGGCGGCGCGCCCAGGCATCCATACCGGGCGCCAGCGCTGGCTGCTGCGCCTGTTGATGGCGCGTGTCGCCGAACAGCATGGCAAGGGCGAGCTGGCCATCCACCTGCTGGGCGAACTGGACGCCACCGCGCAACGTCAGGCCCTGGCCGAGTGGGAGCCCGACCTGCATTTCGAGGTCAAGGCGCGCCTGCTCAAATTGCTGCGAACCAAAGCCCAGCGCAACGACGCCGACAAACCCACCCTGGCCCGCAGGATGGAGGCCTTGCAGGCGGCGCTGGTAGCCATCGATCCGGTACGCGCCGCCGTGCTGTGTGGCTGAACCTCAACAATCAGGATGATAGTGATGGACATGGACAATCTGACATTGCGCTACTTCGACGCCGAAATGCGCTACTTGCGCGAAGCCGGCAAGGAGTTCGCCGACGCGTTTCCCGACCGCGCTGCCCAACTCAACCTGGACAAGCCAGGCGCGCAGGACCCTTATGTGGAGCGCCTGTTCGAAGGCTTCGCGTTCTTGATGGGACGCCTGCGGGAAAAACTCGACGACGATTTGCCGGAGCTGACCGAAGGGCTGGTCAGCCTGTTGTGGCCGCATTACTTGCGTACGATTCCATCGTTGTCGGTGGTCGAACTGGCGCCTGAACTCGAACAGATGAAACGCAGCGAGCGGATCGCCCAAGGCTTCGAAGTGTTGTCGCAACCGATCGGGCCACAACGCACCCGGTGTCGTTTCACCACCACCCAGGACCTGACCCTGCGGCCGCTGGCCCTGACAGCGCTGGGGCGCGGCTACGAAACCGACGGTCGCTCGCGCCTGCGCCTGCGTTTCGCCTGCGGGCCGCAGGCCGACTGGAGCCAGATCGACCTGAGCCGCCTGCCGTTGTACCTGAATGCCGATGCACCCCTGGCCAGTGCATTGCATCAGGCGCTGACCCTCAACGTCCAGGCCCTGTACCTGCGCTGGCCGGGCCAGGCCGAACGCCAGCCGCTGGCAGCGCATTTCAGTGCCAAGGGCTTTGCCGATGAGGACCGGCTATGGCCCAAAGGCGATAGCGCCTTCAGCGGCTACCAGTTGCTGCTGGAGTATTTCGCCTTTCGCGAGAAATTCATGTTCGTGACCCTGTGTGGCCTGGAGCAATTGCAGATCACACCCGGCACCGCCTGGTTCGAACTTGATGTGGTACTGCGCGAGCCTTGGCCGCACACGTTCGACTTGAACAGCGAACACATCCGGCTGCACGCCGTGCCGGTGATCAATCTGTTTGCGCTGGAAGCCGACCCGTTGACCCTGGCGCCCCTGCAAACCGACTACCTGCTGCGGCCGATGCGCTTGCAGGACGGGCATATGGAGATCTACTCGGTGGACCAGGTCACTGTCTCGGAAAACGCCGAGCGCCAGGATTACGTGCCGTTCACCAGCTTTCGTCACAAGGGCGGCATGCTGCGCGCCGATGCGCCGGAGCGGTATTTCCATACACGGCTCAAGCGCGCGCCCAATGGCCTGCACGACACCTGGCTGATCCTTGGCGGCGAGGGCTTCGACAAGGACCGCCTGCTCGAACACAAAAGCCTGTCGCTGCGCCTGACCGGCACTCACGGCCAGTTGCCGCGCAAGGCCCTGCAAAGCACCTCTCTCGACAGTGTGGTGCAGTCCACCCAAGTCGGCTTGCGTGTGCGCAACCTGTGCGCGCCGACCTTGCCCTGCTACCCGCCGAGCCGCGACCGCTTTCACTGGCGGGTGCTCAGTCACCTGGGCTCGAATTTCCTGCCAATGCTCGATAACGCCGAAGTGCTGCGCGGCACCCTGGCGCTGTATGACTGGACGGGCAGCGAGCTGAACCGCCGGCGCCTGGCCGCGATTGTCGAAGTCAGCCATCACCTGGTCCAGCGTTTCGACAAGGGCTTGCTGCTGCGTGGCGTGGACATCGAAATCGTCCTGGATGCCCAAGGCTTTTCAGGGGAGGGCGACATCAGCCTGTTTGGCGAGATGCTCAACCGTTTTTTTGCCCTCTACGCCGATGTGCATCTGTACACCCAGCTCACGCTGGTCCTGCAACCGACTGGAAAGTGCCTGCGATGGAACGAGAACCACAATCAGCGTATTCCCGGCTGACCGCCAGCGGTTTACTGGAGGCCATGGCCGGGCCGGTGGCCGAGGCCAACCTGTATCGCTTCTGCCAACTGCTGGAACAGGTGTTGCCCGGCCACCCGCCCTTGGGCAGCACTGCGCACCCGGGCGATGACGTCGTGCGCTTTCGGCCCGACCCCGGCATGGGGTTTCCGGGGGGCGAACTGCGGGCGATTGAAAGCGCGGGCGAGCACCCCGAGCGCCCGGCCACGGTACGCACCCGTTTGCTCGGGTTATACGGGGTGGATTCGCCCCTGCCCAGCGCCTACCTGGATGACATCGCGCAACGCCGTGAAGGGCATGAAGCGCTGCAAGCCTTCCTGGATATTTTCAATCACCGGATCTTCACCCAGTTCTATCGGATCTGGCGCAAGTATTCCTACCCGGCCACGTTTGAAGCGGGCGGCGCCGATGCCACTTCGCAGTGCCTGCTGGGCTTGGTCGGCCTGGGCATTCCGGGCACCGCTGCGCAGATCGGTACGCCGATTTCGCGTTTTCTGGCCTTGCTCAGCGTGATGCGTCTGCCCACGCGCAATGCCGAAGGCATCGGCGCATTGGTCAAGTTGCTGGCCCCCAACACCCTGGCGCAAGTCACCGCGCATTGGCCGCAGTACATCGTGCTCGCGCAGCCAGCGCGCCTGTGCACGCGGCGCCCGATGCGCCTGGCACAACAGGCGCCGTTGGGGCCGGTCGCCCGTGATGCCAGCAGCCAGCTGCGCCTGGCGCTGTATACCGAAGACCCACAGCAAGCCCGCGACTGGCTGCCCGGCGGGCAGTTGCACAGCGATCTGCTGGTGCTCCTGCGCGTCTACCTGGGGTGGCGCTGCACCGCGAAGCTGCAATTGACCCTGCCGCTGCGCAGCCTGCCGACGCCAGTACTGGGTCGCGCGCCGCTGCGCTTGGGCATGACCGCTGTGTTGGTGCCCGGCGGCGACGCCCAACCGCAGCAACGCCTGACGATCAACCTGGGCCGCTATCAAGGCCTGTCGATAAACCCTTGCAACCGGGAGACACAGCATGTCGCGTACCCTTTTTAGCCTTGTGATGCTGGCGCTGCCCCTCGCCGGGTGTGGCCTGGCCCAGACCGTGGCGGACGGCACGGCGTCCACCGCCCAGGCGATTTTCTACAAGCAGGTGAAAACCCTGCATCTGGATTTCAGCGCGCGCGCAGCCCTGAATACCGACACCGCCGACATGAATGCGCTGTCGCTGCCGACCCTGGTGCGCGTGTACCAGTTGCGTGACGACACCGCTGTAGCGCGGGCGACCTACGAAGGCTTGCTGGGCGATGACGAGCAACTGCTGGCCGGCGCATTGCTGGACAAACACACCCTGGTGGTGAAACCCGAGGAGGGCGCACCGCTGAGTGTGCCCCTGCACAAGGACGCGCGGTTCGTCAGCGTGGCGGCCTTGTTCCGCAGCCCGGATACCCGCGCCAACAGCTGGCGCCTGACCTTGGCTCGCGATGAACTGGACCCCGACCGGGTGCGTGTCATCGAGTTGGGAGACAACCGCTTGCGCCTGCGTCCGTTGGCAAAGGACTGAACCATGGGCGAATCCAACCCGTCGTTGTATGAATTGCTGCTGCAGAACTTTGCCGGTGAGTTGCCGCTGCATCAGGTCAGCGAAGCACATCAGCACACCCTGTCAGTCCTGGACAACCTGCAGCGCATCCTCAACAGCCGCGCCGGTGCCCTCAGCCATTTGCCCGACTACGGCCTGCCGGACATGGGCCTGATCCTGCAAGGCCTGCCCGCCACGGCCCACAGCCTGATCGGGATCATGGGCGACACCTTGCTCACTTACGAACCGCGCCTGGCGGCAATCGCCATCGAGCTGTTGCCCCAGGCGCTGCCCGGGCACCTTGAGTACGCCCTGGAGCTGCAATTGAAGGATGGGCAGCGCGTGAACGTAGGCACCACCCTGGCACCCACGGGCGACGTCACGCTGCGGGCGTTGAAACCGGGCGCCGCCCCAGAGCCATAAGGAGCACCCCATGAGCGCAGTGTTTGAAATGCATATCCAGGTCGGTGGCGACCCGCGGCACCTGGCCGAATTCACCGCCGTGCACGCCGAGATGGCCAAGCTCGGCCATCCTGCCCGCCCGGATGTGGACTGGGCGAGGGTGGAGCAGGGCTGTCTGGCGCTGTTCCAGAGCAATGGCGTGGAGCTCAACAGCGCGTGTTTCTACACCTTGGCTCGCGGCCAGCGCCACGGGCTGGAGGGCATCGTCCAGGGCGTGGTGCTGCTCACGGCGTTGGTGGGCGAGTGGTCGCGCTTGTGGCCGCCGATGGTGACGGTGCGCCAGACCTTGCTGGAGTGGTTGTGCGAGCAACTGCAACGGTTGGTGCGCAGCCTCGCGGGGATGTCGCCAAGCGTGAGCGTGCTGCTGCAGTTGGACGTTGAATTGGCGCGTTTGCAGGCACGTCTGCTGCCGCTGCTTGGCGGGCCGTTATTGACGTTGGAGTCGCTACGCCAGCAGGTCAGCCAGTTGAGCCAGCGCTTGGAGCCGCAACGGCTGCCAAGCGCAACGGCCCCGGCGTGGCCAGCCCCCGTGGTGATCCTGCCGCCGCCAGCCCTGCCAATGCGCAAGCCGCGCCGGGGGTTGTGGCTGGGCGCCGGGGTGCTGGCGACGGCCATGGTCACCGGGCTGTGGCTCAGCGGGGCAGACAGTGACAAGCCGTCCCTGCCCGAGCCGATCCGGCTGGACAGCCTGGCGCTGTTCGACCCCGGCAGTTCAACCCTCAAGCCCGGTTCGACCAAAGTCCTGATCAACGCTTTGGTGGGCATCAAGGCCCAGCCGGGCTGGCTGATCGTCATCGCCGGGCACACCGATGCGAGTGGCACCGTCGAGCACAACCTGGCCCTGTCCCACGCCCGCGCCAGCGCCGTACGCGATTGGATGCAACGCATGGGCGACCTCGCCGACAGCTGCTTTGCCGTGCAGGGGCTGGCCGCCAGCCAACCGATTGCCAGCAACCAAACCGAGGCCGGGCGTAGCGCCAATCGGCGTGTGGACATTCAACTGGTGCCACAGGTGGGCGCGTGTGAGGAGCCCGCACGGGCGCAGGAATAACCCGCGCCGCAGCCTGAATACGAGTTGTTCCCGCTTCCCATGTACCCCCCCATCGGCCAAATCCCTTAATTTTCCAGCCCTACCGGATGCCCCTCCAGGCGTGCGGCGGCGTCCGCATTTTTTAACCGGCACCTCTTTTGGATGATAAAGATCAACTGTGGGAGCGGGCTCTCATATTTAGAACTGTGTTGGCTCAGACATCCGCGGTTTGCTCTGTTGAGTACATCCACCGCAACAACGAATGTCGTCCACTGATCCCCAGCTTGATCGACGCGCGCTTGAGGTAGCTCTCAATCGTGTTGACCTTCAACGCCAACTGCTCGGCCAACTCCGGTGCGGTACGCCCGGCCAGCAGGCCAACGCACACTTCCAGTTCACGTTTGGACAGGGTCAGCCCCGATTGCACCAGGCGCTCTTCGATGCGTCGGCGCAGGGTTTCGAGGCCTTGGTTTTGCGGCGCCGTGCCATCGTTGTCCAGGCGGCACGGCTGGATCGCGGCGATGTGCTTTTCCACCATGGGCAGCAGCAGGGTGGAAAAGTCCTGCAGCATGCTGCGCTCCTGGGCGGAGAAGTTGGCCGACTGGTGCGAGCGGTACACCGAGAGCACGTAGCGCACGTCGTCCTTGTGACGGGTGAGGTGCAGTTGCGCGGCCGGTTGTTCTTCGCCCATGGTCGCCACCGAATCGGTGTAGACCGGGCTGATGGTGCGACGGGTGTGGCCGTCGGAGCTCGCTCGCAATTGGCTGATATGGGTGGCGTCCACTGCCAGTTGGGTGAGGATCAGATCATGCAGCATGCGTGGGAAATGGCGACTGCCGGTGCTGGCGATGACCTTGCCTATATGTGGGAACAGGTGTGAGTTCATCTGCTTCGTCCATGAGTTTCGAGTGCAGGTATTCAGCCATGACGCCGCGGGAATCAACGAATGCTAGTGCGAATACCCCACAGTGAGAGCGTTTCCCGCCGAGACGTATGCTAGTACAGCCTGACGTCGGGAAGGGGACCCAATCCGGATTAATCTAGATTAAAACCGCATAACGGTAGTCGGACCCTTCCGACCACCGTTAAGGAAACGAGCTACGGTTTATTTCAGCGCATGCTCAACCGTTGCCGGATGACGCGGCGCAGCCCGCGTGCATTTGGCCAGGGCCTGCTGCACATCCGCCAGTAGGTCGGCGATGTCTTCCAGGCCCACCGATAAACGCACCAGGCCCTCGCTGATGCCGTGATGTGCACGCTGTTCTGGGGTGTAGGTGGAATGGGTCATGCTGGCCGGGTGCTGGGCCAGTGATTCGGCGTCGCCCAGGCTGACCGCACGGGTGAACAGTTTGAGTGCATTCATGAAGCGCCGACCGCTGTCGATGCCGCCCTTGAGTTCGAAGGCGATCATGCCGCCGGACAGTTTCATCTGGCGCTGCGCCAACTCGTACTGTGGGAAGGATCGCAGCCCTGGGTAAGTCACCCACTGCACGGCCGGGTGGGCGTCCAGGGCTTCGGCGACGGCCTGGGCGTTGGCGCAATGACGGTCCATGCGCAGGGCCAGGGTCTTGAGGCCACGCATCAGCAGCGCCGCATCCTGTGGTGACATCACTGCGCCGGTCAGGTCCTTGAGCCCTTGCAAGCGGATGCGTTGCGCCAGGGCGAGGCTGCTTACGGCGATACCGGCGGTGATGTCGCCGTGCCCGCTGAGGTACTTGGTGGCCGAATGCACCACCACATCCGCGCCCAGTTCCAGCGGCCTTTGCAGATAGGGCGTGCAATAGGTGTTATCGACCACCACGGTGATATTCGGTTGCGTATGGGCGAGGGCGGCCACGGCGGCGATGTCCACCAGTTGCAGGGTGGGGTTGGCCGGGGTTTCGCAATAAATCATGCGCGTGGCGGGGGTGATTGCGGCGCGCACGGCGGCGAGATCGGTGAGGTCGACATGGCGCACCTTGATGCCGAATTCGCCGATGCCGTGGTGCAACAGCGCAAAGGTGCAACCGTACAGGGTCTGGCTGACGAGCACTTCATCGCCGGGGCGCAGCAGGGTCCAGAACGTGGCGGCAATCGCGCCCATGCCGGAACTGAACGCCACGGCGGCCTCGCCGTTTTCCAGGGTGGCCATGCGCGCTTCGAGCAACGCCAGTGTGGGGTTGGAAATGCGCGTATAGAAGTGGCCGTTGGCTTCACCGGCAAAACACGCAGCCCCGTATTCGGCGGTGGGAAAGGCGAAGGTGGCGGACAGGTAGATCGGCGGCACGAGTGCGCCGTGGTGGTCCTTGGGGTCATAACCGTGGTGGATGGCGCGGGTCGAAAAGCCGAATGCATTGTGTTTATTGTTCATGTCGGGCGCTCCTTATTTCCTACAATGCTATGCTCATAACCGCAGATGAACGTTGCAAAGTTTGCTGCCAAAACGCCGCCTCAAGGCATGAAAAACCGATAAAAACAAAGAATAGGGGCACGTTATGCCTGTGAGTCTGGATCGCACCGACAAAGCCCTGTTAAACGCGCTGCAAGGTAACGCCCGCCTCACCGTGGCCGAGTTGGCCGAGCGTGTTTCCCTGACCACTTCGCCGTGCTGGCGGCGGGTGCGCAACCTGGAGGAGAGCGGGGTGATCAGCGGCTACCAGGCGATCCTCTCGCCCAAAGCGCTGGGCTATGGGGTGACGGCGTTCGTGAGCATCATGATGGAGAGCCATACCCAGGAAATCGCCCGTGCATTCGAGCAGCGGCTGCTGGCGATCCCGGAGATCGTCGCGTGTCATAACGTCTCGGGGCGCTATGACTTTTTGCTGGAAGTGGTGGCCAAGGACCTCGAGTCGTTTGGCGAATTTGCACGGGAAGTGTTGCAGACGCTGCCGTGTGTCAAAGAGATCTATTCGAGCTTTTCCTACAAGTCGGTGCGGCCGTTGCGGGTGATTCCCTTGCCCCAATAACGCACATACCAACCCCGTATCGAGGCGATAGGGCGGGGCAGCCTAAGCTAATTCTAAAAAGTTATTTATTGAGGTTTTTTAAGATCATTTAGATTGGTTGCTCCCACCATAGACGTTCATGGAGTGAGCCGCCGATGTCCCAGCTTCAGTCAATCACCACCTTGCCGTTGCTCGACTTGTCGCAGCTCGACGCAGGCCCGCAGCAGCGTCAGCAGTTCCTCGATGAGCTGCGGTTTGCCGCGCGGCATATCGGCTTTTTCTACCTCACCGGCCATGGCATCGACGCGGCGCTGCTGGCCGAGGTGCAGCAGCAGGCGCGGGCATTTTTTGCCTTGCCCGAGGCCGACAAACTCGCCGTCGGCATGCTCAACTCGCCACATTTTCGCGGCTACAACCGCGCCGCCTCGGAGATCACCCGTGGCCAGCCGGACCTGCGCGAACAGTTCGATGTCGGTGCCGAGCGCGAGCCCTTGAGCGTGGCGCAACACCCGGCCGCCTGGGCCCGGCTGCAAGGCCCCAATCAATGGCCGGCGGCGTTGCCTGAGCTCAAACCACTGGTGCTCGGCTGGCAGCAGGCGATGACCCAGATGGCCTTGCGCCTGTTGCGTGCCTTCGCCCAGGCCCTGTCCCTGCCGGAAAACGCCTTTGACGCGCTGTACGGCGACAAACCCAACGAACACATCAAGCTGATCCGCTACCCCGGCCGCCATGCACAGCAAAGTCGCCAAGGCGTCGGCGCGCACAAAGACTCGGGGTTCCTCAGCTTCCTGCTGCAAGACCAGCAAGCCGGCTTGCAGGTGGAAGTGGAAGAGGGCCGTTGGATCGACGCGTCGCCGCGCCCCGACACCCTGGTGGTGAACATCGGCGAATTGCTCGAACTGGCAAGCAACGGCTACCTGCGTGCCACCGTGCACCGGGTGGTCTCGCCGCCGCTGGGCAGCGAGCGTTTGTCCCTGGCGTTTTTCCTCGGCGCGCAACTGGACGCGGTGGTGCCGGTGTACCAGTTGGCGCCCGAACTGCTGCGCGACGCCCATGGCCCCGAAAGCGACCCGCGTAACCCGTTGCTGCGCGACGTCGGTTGGAACTACCTCAAAGGCCGCCTGCGCTCGCACCCCGATGTCGCCCAACGTTTTTATACCGATGCCACGCTGCCCCAAGCACTGTCCGCCTGATCAGGAGATCACCCCGTGTTGAAAAAAACCGCGCTTTCCCTGGCAGTGTTGCTCGCTTCATTCAGCGTGTCGGCCGCCGATGCCTTGCGTGTTGCCGCCGACCCGATTCCCCATGCGCAGATCCTCGAATATGTGCAGAAACTCGACCCGGGCCTGAACCTCAAGATCATCGAGATCCCCAGCGGCGTGAACTCCAACGAGCTGCTCGCCCACGGCGATGTGGACGCCAATTACTTCCAGCACCTGCCGTACCTCAATTCCCAGGAGCAGGCGCTCGGCCAGAAATTCAGCGTCGCGGCCACTGTGCATATCGAGCCGTTGGGCATCTATTCGCGGCGTCACAACAGCTTCGCCCAAGTGCCGGACAAGGGCACCGTCGCCGTGCCGAACAACGTCACCAACCTCAGCCGCGCGCTGTACCTGCTGCAAGCCAATGGCCTGATCAAGCTCAAACCGGGTTTCAACGATGCGGCCAAGGACCAGGCCACGCCGAAAGACATCGCCGAGAACCCCAAGCACCTGAAGATCCTGGAGATCGAATCACCGCAAATCCCCCGTGCGCTGGACGATGTGGACCTGGCGGTGATCAACGGCAACTTCGCCCTTGAAGCCGGCCTGGAACCGGCCAAGGACGCGCTGGGCCTGGAAGCGGCCAAGGGCAACCCCTACGCCAACATCCTGGTGACTACGCCGAAACTGGCCAAAGACCCGCGCATCGAGCAGTTGGCCAAGGACTTGCGTTCGCCCCAGGTGGCCAAGTTCATTACCGAGAAATACGCCGGTTCGGTGATCCCGGTGGCGGCCGAATGATCGTTGTCGACGGCGTCAGCAAAACCTACGCCGACGGCCAGCCGGCGGCGCTGGATAATGTGTCGTTGCAGATTGCCGACGGTTCGATCTTCGGCATCGTCGGGCGCAGCGGCGCGGGCAAGAGCACCTTGCTGCGTTGCCTGAACCTGCTGGAACGGCCGAGCGCCGGGCGCATCCTGATGGATGGCCAGGACCTCACCCAACTCACGGGCAAGGCGCTGCGTGCGCAACGCCAGCGCATCGGCATGATCTTCCAGGGCTTCAACCTGCTGCATTCGCGCAACGTCGCGGATAACGTCGCGGTGCCGCTGGAGATCGGCAATGTGCCCAAGCCCGAGCGCGCGGCGCGGGTCGCCGAGTTGTTGGCGTTGGTGGGTTTGAGCGACAAGGCCCAGGCGTTTCCTTCGCAGCTCTCCGGCGGGCAGAAACAGCGCGTCGGCATTGCCCGCGCATTGGCGGCGCGCCCGGCGTATCTGTTGTCGGACGAGGCCACCAGCGCCCTGGACCCGGAAACCACCGCATCGATCCTTGAGTTGCTGCGTGACATCAATCGGCAACTTGGCGTGACCATCGTGCTCATTACCCATGAACTGGAGGTGGTCAAGGCGATCTGCGACAGCGCAGTGTCCCTGGCCGATGGCCGCGTCGTGGAAAGCGGCACGCTGCTGCAACTGCAGGCCGACCCCGCGTCGCGCCTTGGTCGTTCGCTGGCGCCGAGCCTGCAAGTGGCGAGGGCGGTATGAAGACCGATTGGAATGACATCCTGCAATTGCTGCTCAATGCCACCGGCGAAACCCTGTACATGGTGCTATTGGCCGGGTTGTTTACCTTGTTGATCGGCCTGCCCCTGGGCGTAGTGCTGTTTATCAGCCGTCGCGATGGCCTGCTGCCGTTGCCGCGCCTCAATCGTGCGCTGGGCGCGGTGATCAACCTCGGGCGCTCGTTGCCGTTCGTGGTGATGCTGATTGCGTTGATCCCGCTGACACGGCTGATCGTCGGCACGACCTTGGGCAGCACGGCGGCGGTGGTGCCGATCACCATTGGGGCCTTTCCGTTTTTTGCACGCATCGTCGAAACCGCGTTGGACGAAGTGGACAAGGGCCGCATCGAAGCCATCGTGGCCATGGGCGGTGACATCCGCCATGTGATTTTCAAGGTGTTATTGCCCGAAGCCTTGCCGGCGCTGGTGGCCGGCGTGACGTTGACCCTGGTGATGCTGATCGGTTTTTCGTCGATGGCCGGGGTGATCGGCGGCGGCGGGCTGGGGGACTTGGCGATTCGCTACGGTTATCAGCGCTTCAACAATCAGATCATGGTGGTCACGGTGGTTGTGCTGGTGCTGCTGGTACAGGGCGTGCAAAGCCTGGGGGACCGCTGCGTGCGCTCACTGGCCCATCGTCGCTGAGCCGTCACTGATGCGCCGGTGAAGCCTTGAGCAGCAAGGCCTCGAATACCTGCTGCGCCTGGGGTTCATCGCTGTGGGCCACGTTGAAGCGCATCGAGTCGCGGCGCGTGGGGTCGTAACCGAACAAGGTGCCCGGCGCCAGCACCATGCCCTGTTTCAACGCGTCCTGGGCCAGCAGTTCGCCGTTGACGCCCGGTGGCAGGTGCGCCCAGATAAACATCCCGCCTTCATACGGCGTCGGCAGTTCGCAACCGCAGCGCTTGAGCCATTGCTCGACCCGCGCACCGGCCTCGATCAAGCGTTGTTGCATGCGCTTGCGATGCTTGGCGTAACTGCCTTCGCTGAGCATGCGGTACACCACCTGCTCGAACAGTTCGGACGTTACGCCGCCGCTCATCAACTTCATATTGGTCAGGTTGGCCGCCAGTTGCGGCGCCGCCACCACATAGCTGACCCGCGCGTTGGCGCTGAGGATCTTGGAAAACCCCGACAGGTAGGTGACCTGCTCCAGCCCGGCCAGTGCGGCCAGGCGCGGTGGCGGGTTGGGATGCAGGTCGCCGTAGAGATCATCCTCGACGATATGGCAGTGGTACTGCCGGGTCAGTTGCAACAGCCGGAACGCCTGGCTCGGGCTGAAGGAGTGGCCGGTGGGGTTGTGCAGCACGCTGGTGGTCAGGTACAGGCTGGGGCGATGTTCGGCCAGCAGCTGTTCGAGGGCGCTGAAGTCGAAGCCGTCGGTGCGCCGTTCGATTGTCAGCACCTTGACCCCATGCAGGGCCAGGTTGGCGTGGAAGTTGAAGTAGCACGGCGCGTCCAGCAGCACCGTGTCGCCAGGGCGTGCGAGCAGGCGCATGAGCATGTCCAGGCCTTGCACAGTGTTGGGCGTGGTGATGATTTGCTCCACCGGCACCGACACGCCTTCACCGTGGAGCTTTTGCTGCAAGGCCTGGCGCAACGGTAACAGCCCGGCCGGGGTGCCCATCCCGGCGATGCGCAACGCCGGTGCACGCACCACGCTGCGCAGGGTCTGGCGGATAGCCTCGGTGTCCAGCCAGGCTTCTGGCAAGTGGCCGCCGCCGGGGCGCAGTTCGCCATAGACCGTAGCCAGGGGACGGCGCAGCACGCTGAGTAGGTCCTGGGGCAGCAACTCGACCCAGGTCGACGAGGCGGGGCGGGTGCTGTCCACCGCGACGAAATAGCCACGGCCTTGACGGGAGGTCAGCAGGTTGCGTCCGCGCAGGCGGTCGAGCGCTTCATTGAGGGTGAACTTGCTGACGCCCAGGGTCTGGCTCAGCTCGCGCACCGACGGCAACGGGCTGCCCGGTGCCCATTCACCGTTCGCGATAGCCTGGCTGAACGTCTCGACGATCTGTTGCACCTTGGGCGTGCCCGGCACAAAAGCGATGGCGGATACCAACATGCAGCTTCCTTATCTTTGCTGGTGATTTTACCGGTAAAGTCCGGGCGGATTAGGCCTGACTTTACCTGCCCTGCGCAACGCCGCTTGCCTAGACTGCAAGCCTTCTCCCCCAGGGCTGACCGCCATGACCAGCGCATTGACGCTTTCTTCGTTTGTCTACTTCCTGCTGTTTTGCGCGACCCTGACCTTCAGTCCCGGCCCCATGACCCTGCTGCTGTTGAGCCTGGGCCTGCGCGACGGCCTGCGTCGATCACTCCCGGCGCAGCTTGGCGCCAGCGTGTCGTACCTGATTTCGATCCTGATCTTTGCCGTGGGCTTTTCGGAACTGATCAAGGGCAACGTGGCGATTACCCAGGGCATCCAGTTGGTCGGCGTGGCCTACATCCTGTACCTGGCGTACAAACAGTGGACCAGCAGTGGCGTGTCGCTGGATAAGGCCGGGGCCGTGGAAGGTGCCCGCAGTCTGTTCGGCAAGGGACTGCTGACCGGGTTTTCCAACCCCAAGGCGATCATCATGTTCAGCGCCGTATTCCCACAGTTTGCCGGGGCAGGGGAGCACAGTTCGGCGTCGGACATCGCCATCCTCGGGCTGACCTTCCTGCTGCTGCAATTTGCCAGTGGCTGCCTGTATTGCTACTTCGGGCAGCGCATCAAGCATGTCCTCGAAAACCCCAAGCGGCGTGTGTTGCTGCAACGGGTCACCGCCGTGGTGCTGCTGGGCGTCGCATTGATGCTGGCGCGGGGCTTTTCCCACTGAATGCGGCGAGTTTATAAGGGGTAGTGGCGATTTGCTGTTACCCTGTTAGACTCCGAGCAATACCTCAGGATTGCACCTCACCATGGCAGCCGTCGGAGGAAAGGGACTTCCGCTCGCTTCGCGCTTGTATAAATCCCGCACCCTGGGGCTGATGCTCGGGTTTGTGTGCGTGGCGTTTGCAATGTACCCCCTGGACCCGCACCCGTGGGTATGGGCGCTGATGCTGGTAAACGCCTTCGTCTGGCCGCACCTGGCGTTCCTGATCTCGCGACGTGCCGAGCATGCCCTGGGCAGCGAACGACGCAACTTGCTTATCGACTCCTTTTGCGGCGGATTCTGGGTCGGTGCCATGCATTTCAACCCGCTGCCAGCGGTGACCAGCCTGTCAATGATGACCATGAACAATGTCGCCATCGGCGGCGCACGCTTCATGCTGGCTGGCTGGGCCGCCCAAGGCCTCGGCATCGGCACAGCGCTGCTGCTATTCGCCCCGGCGTTCATCGGCGTGACGACCCAGGCCCAACTCTACGCTTGCTTGCCGCTGCTGATGCTCTACCCCTTGGCACTGGGCTGGATCTGCTACCGCCAGGCCGTCACCCTGGCCCGGCACAAACGCGAACTGCTGGCCCTGAGCCGTACCGACAGCCTGTCCGGCCTGCTCAACCACGGCGCCTGGAAAGACCAGCTGGAAATCGAATTCCAACGCTGCCGCCGCAGCCAGACCGGCGCCGCCATTGCGCTGATCGACATCGACCACTTCAAGATCATCAACGACACCTACGGCCACGTCACCGGCGACATCGTCCTGCGCCAACTGAGCAAAGTCCTGCGCCAGAACCTGCGCGCCACCGACCTGGCGGGGCGCTACGGCGGCGACGAATTCTGCGTGATCCTGCCAGGCATGCCCCTCAACCGTGCGACGGAAGTGATGGACGCCTTGCGTGATCGGTTCAACGCGCTGGCCTATGCGCAGGACCCGACATTGCGGGCCAGCTTGAGCATCGGCTTGGCGCCGTACCAATCGACGCACGCGGATTCGATCAGTTGGCTGAGTGATGCTGACCTGGCGTTGTACGAAGCCAAGAGCAGCGGGCGTAATCGCGTCAGCTCAGTACAAGTAAGTTGGTTGCGGTCCCTGTAGTGAGCGAGCTTGCTCGCGCAGGGCTGCGCAGCGGCCCCAACACGGACGACCCGGACCCGACTGAAAAAAACGCGTTGCCTGGGGTGGGGCCGCTGCGCGGCCCGGCGCGAGCAAGCTCGCTCACTACAGGTTTGGTGGTGTTACCAGGTTGATGGGTCTTCTTGGCTGGCTTTTTGGAGGTCGTCTTTCCACAAGATTTGAGCGAGCACATAAATATCCAGCAAGAAATCCCTAGGACTCTCCAGTTCATACCATTCAGCTCTCGGCCATGAAGAAGCATCTTCTTCACTGATCTCAAACAGACTCTGAAAATCGTAACTTTCATCGCTAAGATTGCTTTCCAGTGCTTTTAGCAAAACGTATCTATGCCTGTAAGTAAGGTGATTCAAGTTCAGCGCGTAGTTTTTTATGAGGACCTCTCTGTCCACTTTTTTATTCGGATTGTATTTCTCTAACACCTTGCCAAGGCTCTGCTCGCGGTCGTAAACATCAAATACTCCAATGAACCATTTCAGGTTGGGGTCAAACGGTTCGTTTAAAAATGGATCTCTCAACATTATTTTTTCTCGGCAGGAAAAGCAGTGAATGGCCTGGTGTTATCGTCTATATCAAACTTCACCTCGAACCAATTTAGGTTTTCATTGAGGTGCGGAGCCTGTGGGGTTTTTCTATTGGGTCTGTAGCCTCGGCCTGCTCCTGGCAACTCCAGTTTGAGTATGGGATTGTTGTTGTGGTCTTTCCCATTAAACGGATCTAACCCAAGTGGCTCGCGAGTTAAGGCTTTGTTCAAGGCGCTCAGTTGCAGTCGCCAACTGTAAAATTGAGAGCTTACATTCCCTCTGTCATGCGGCCTACGTAATCCTGTGCTTGGATCTGTTCCGTCGATTGCCCTCTGTTTCAATGCAATGTCAGTAATTTCGGGGCTGTGCCTGTCGATAGTGTGCATGTCATATTGATTTTGAATAGATTCGACTCGTTTTTTTGCATTTTCTTCTGCTAGTTCAGTGATTCGAACTTGTCTTTCAGCTCGTGTCGGCTGTGGAAGAGAAGGGCTTCTGTCGTCAGCGCTTGCCTTTCTTTCAGGGGCGTTATGGCTTACGGTAGATTCACAACCTCCCGTGCCCGGACAGTTATTCAACCCTAGCGGATCCACCCACCCCGTAGGATTGGGCAAATACCGATACCCATTAATCCACCCGCCAGCTTCACCGGGTCCGGCGTCAGATAACGCCCAATATCCGGATTGTAGTAGCGATGCCGGTTGTAGTGCAGCCCGCTTTCTGCGTCGAAATATTGGCCCTGAAAACGCAGCGGATTATCGATTGTTCCGACGTCGAGACGGGTGATTTCGCCATAGGCCCGGTATTGCGCAGACCGGACGATTTCGCCGTCGGGGTTTGTCAGTTCCTGGGGTGTGCCGAGGTGGTCCAGTTGGTAGTGGTAGGACTTGGTTTTTGTAGGGCCGAAGCCTTCCAGCAGTGCCAATGGGCGGAAGCTGTCGGGTTCGTAGAGGTAGCTGCGATGGTGCTCCGCGTGGTGTTCGGCGATCAGTTTGTCGCCTTGCCAGAAGAACTCCGTCGTCACGCCTTCAACGGTTTTGCTGATGCGTCGGCCAAACGCGTCCTAGTCGTAGTGCTGGTCCCCCTGGATCATCAAGCGATTGCCCGCCGGGTCGTGTACGAAACCTTTCTGGTGGTCCTGGGAATGGTCGGCGCGGGTGAGGCGATTGAGTGGGTCGTAGCTGTAGAGGTGTTCGCCTTTGCGGGTGTCGAGGACGCGGTTCAGGTTGCCGGATTTGTCGTAGTCGTACTGCCGCCGGTAAAGGTGATTTTGCTGTTGGGTGACAGTGTGGGCATGCAGCCGTTGCTGATCCGCCAGTTCCGCATGCCCACCTTCGTCAATGATTACCACGGCTACCTGATCGAAGCCGCCGCCGGTTTACTGGACAACGCCAGCCCGGAAGAGCGTATTCGCCTGGAGGCGGAGGAAGAGACGGGGTATCGCGTCGGCCATATGGAGAAGATCTATGCGGCGTTCATGACCCCGGGGTCTGTGACGGAGCGGATTCACTTCTTTTTCGGTAAGTATCAACCGGCCGATCAAGTGGGGGCAGGTGGTGGATTGGAGGAGGAGGGCGAGGATATTGAGGTGCTGGAGTTGGGGTTTGAGCAGGCGCTGGGGATGGTGCAGAGTGGGGATATTGTGGATGGGAAGACGATTATGTTGTTGCAGCATCTGGAGTTGCGGGTGTTGAAGGAGGGGTGGTGAGTCGGATGAATGGGCGGACTTTGAATCGGTGATTTCTTGCCCCACCGATTGCGCTTTTTGGTGAGTTCAAGCTGTGGGGGGGGGGGGCTTGTTGGTGAAGGTTATAGTACTCAGATATTTGTTGGATATAGGTTTGCACGGGTAACTCTTATTTCAATAAAACCCGATTTTTGAGTGATTGGTTCGCTTAGTTCAATGAAGATTAATGAGTCCTCTAGTTTGAGTGCCACCCATTCTTCGTCGGTGTTTTGGGCCATTTCAGCCGTTATATGGGTCGCGCCATTGATGATGACGATATGTGGTGATTTGCGAGGTGATGCTGTGAGGTTTTCCCCCCCCCAGGAAAAAAGCTCATCCAGATCGAACTCGACATCCAATTCCTTGCCCGCTATGGGCTGAATGCCGATCCATGCGCCAGTGCCACTTCCAGCGGATGAGAGGAAGTTCACATGGATAGTGTTCTTGATAGAGCGGACTTCGGTGACACGTATTTTCATTTTGTTTTTCGATAGTGGATTTTTTCGGTCTTGCTGGCAGTGTTGCTTTTTGGGTTGGGATAGCAAGATCAGCATTGTATTTACAGTATTTATATTTTTTGGGTTCTGTTTATGTAGTGGTGAACGTCTTTGATGTTTATTTTTTTAAATAAGCTTTCTATTGTGTCTAGTATAACTATATTTTTTTTCGTTGCCTGGTATATGAACTGGGCGGCGGCATGTGTTTCTGAATCGTAAAATCTACATAGCAAGTTGTCAGTCGACGACGCTAGGAATGTGCTTATGTTGTCGGGTGTGATGTGACTTTCAAATATTGTCATTTGAGACCAGAGTTCATGTATTTCATGAGTGTTTTTTTGAATTAGCAGAAGTACGTCGTGGGAACCTTCAAATGCTAGGTTTTCTATCTCTCTTGGGTTGCTTGGTCGGTTTTTGATTGTGGAATAAATGTTGGTTTTTTCGTTTTTCTTGCACAGGTCTCCGGCTTGAAGTGTTTTTGTTGCGTTTTTTATGAATAGATATTCTTCGGTTCTTGAGTTGAAGGTGGCAGTCGTTGATGAACGCCACTCTCTTTTGATGGGCCATTCTGATGAAAGGTTTTCCATTATGTTGCACCATGACGTCCAGACGCTTTGAAAGTCATGGTCTATTAATGTCGTAGTGGTGAATCGGGTGTCTTGGGTTGGCTGTATGCTTTCCCAAGGTCTTACTCCGATTTCGTTTATATATACGGTGCTCATTTTCTATCTCTTGAAGTATGTGTGTGAGTCGTCACCAGTTTTCAAAGGTACCTTGATTTCATCAGCTGTGTTTTTAGTGTTGAAATGTGGCCCATGATTACCCTGTGCGTGACCTAGTGAATGCTCATAAATTTTGGTGAAGTGATTTTTTTCAAGCTGAACACGTATACCCGGCCCATGATATGACGATCCTGATCACGAATTGGCTCCCGATACACTTTTATCGGCTGAGTGTTTTGCGGTATGCCTCCAATCTCTTTCGCTCTTCTAAACGCCCCGTTTCTTGACAGTGTGGTGTCAGAGCCTTTAGGCGGCGCTACATCACCCTCATTAATCCTAGCGTTTTGCTCCGGAGCCTCGACGTGATCTTTTGGTTTGCATCCATCGCCGCCCGGACACGTGCTCAACCCTAACGGATCCACCCACCCCGTAGGATTGGGCACATACCGATACCCATTGATCCCACCCGCCAACTTCACCGGGTCCGGCGTCAAATAACGCTCAATATCCGGATTGTAGTGGTGAGTTTTGGCTCCCTGGGATTGTTCTGCTTAGGCAGTTCGACCTGTGGGACTCGGATAGGCTGCGTAGCAGCCCCACAACAAACGATGCCGACTTACCTTAAATATGGTTTTGATTGGTTATTGATTTTTTTAGTATTGAAGATAAATGCCTCAGCCATTTTTTCCCGTTGCTCCATTCATTAGGGTAATAGTATCCGCACCCTATCTTTGTAAATAGCAGATTTTGGAGTTCTTGTTCTGTTTGGACGGTCAATATGAGTTTGGTGAGTTCTAACTGTACCTTTGTGAGCGTTGCTGTCGATACTTCAGAAATAAAAAAATAAATCACGTCGTCAGCATTTTTGTGCTCTTCAACCCAGTCTTGGTTAAAGTAACCGGCCAGGAGCTGCTGCAATTCGGGGTAGTCTTGATTCATGGGTTCGGGTATCCAGTATGAATTCTGTAACTGGTAGGCATTTTTTTGTCTCTTCGGATAATAAGATAAATTTCTGTACCAGGAACTGTTGAACTCGCTCCTCGTTTCCAACTGGTCCCTATCGGTTCTGCGGTCTTTTCAATAATCACTACTTGGTTATCTTTGCTCTTAAGGAAGCTATTTATTTTGGATTGGTTATTGTCGAGTACTTTTGATATTGCGGACTCTGCTGTTGCTCGATCTGAAAAGGTCGAGGCTGTGGGTACATTTGGTTCATGCTTCAAACGATCCTCAAGTTGTTGGTCAGTTCTTCCAACGTGCTTTTTCATCAGGTGCCCTCCCGCTGCCTCGTGTGCTGCTAGACCTCCACCTGGAACTATTGCGCTGTAAGGGCCCTCAGGGCAGTTTGTGCTTTTACAGCTCAACCCTAACGGATCCACCCACCCCATAGGATTGGGCACATACCGATACCCATTGATCCCACCCGCCAGCTTCACCGGGTCCGGCGTCAGATAACGCCCAATATCCGGATTGTAGTAGCGATGCCGGTTGTAGTGCATCCCGCTTTCCGCGTCGAAATATTTGCCTTAAAAATGCAGCGGGTTGTCGATTATTCCCACATCGAGACGGGTGATTTCGCCGTAGGCGCGGTAGTGCGCGGACCAGACGATTCCACCGTCGGGGTTTGTCAGTTCCTGGGGTGTGCCGAGGTGGTCCAGTTGGTAGTGGTAGGACTTGGTTTTTGTAGGACCGAAGCCTTCCAGCAGGGCCAGCGGGCGAAAACTGTCCGGCTCGTAGAGGTAGCTGCGATGGCGCTCCGCCTGGTGCTCGGCGATCAGTTTGTCGCCTTGCCAGAAGAACTCCGTTGTCACGCCTTCAACGGTTTTGCTGATGCGTCGGCCAAACGGGTCATAGCGGCAGCTGGCGCTTGGCCCGTTGGCGGTGATGACGCTGATTAACCGATGCTGACAGTCGTAGCGGTACTCGGTGACAAGCTGCTGACCCTTGCCGCGACGCTCACGGATCAGGTTGCCGGCCGGCTCGTGTACGAAACGTTCCTGGCGGTCCTGGGAATGGTCGGCTCGGGTGGGCGATTGAGTGGGTCGTAGCTGTAGTAGTGTTCGCCTTTGCGGGTGTCGAGGACGCGGTTCAGGTTGCCGGATTTGTCGTAATCGTATTGGCGCTGATAGAGGTGGTTTTGCAGTTGGGTGACGGTGTGGGCACGCAGCCGCTGCTGGTCGTCGTAGTTTCCAGTAGGCCCAGGCAGACAATGGCGATACACCAAGTACAGCCGTCTCGCCTGGGAGGGCTACTACATTGCTCGATCCGCGGGAGTTCTACTCTTCAACTGCATACAATGTTTGCGAAGTTTAGGTTCCCTTTAGAGGAAGCAGTTTTCAGCCTCAAAGAAAACTTAGCAAAGGGCGGAAGTCAGCACCTTCAACTCACTGGTGTTGAGCTTTTTTCTCAATGGATAAGTTTTCTAAGGCTGCATCAGTTTCTGTTTCTAAATATCTCATTGAGGAACACCCACTCGGGACCGGCTAACGGGTAATGGTAGTGAGCGAGCTTGCTCGCACTGGGCTGCGAAGCAGCCCCAACAAGGACAGTCCGGACCGGGTTGAATAAACGCGTTGCCTGGGGTGGGGCCGCTGCGCGGCCCGGCGCGAGCAAGCTCGCTCACTACAGGGTTTGGTGGTGTTACCAGGTTGATGGGTCTTCTTGGCTGGCTTTTTGGAGGTCGTCTTTCCAGACTTCGTTGGCGAGTCGGTAGATGTCGGCGAAGAAGCCTCGGGGGTCGGCTATTTCGGTTTCGTCCCAGGCCATAGTTGAATGTTCTTCTGGGTCATTTTCAAAGAAAGAATGGAAATCGAAATTGTCGGTGTTTAGAGCTAACGATAAATTTTCTACTAGCTTATATCTGTGCCGATAAGAAAGCTTGTTGTAGGGGTCCAGGCAGTATTTTACGATGAGGGTTTCTCTATCTTTTTTATCGTTAGGATCATATTGGTGCAGCTCTACGCCCTTGGTTTCTTCTCGGTCGTAAATGTCAAATATTCCTACGAAGTAATATAAGTTTGCATCGAAAGGAATGTGTTTGGAATGTGGGTGGAATAACATTTTTTACTCCTTAATTGGGAATAGGGTGAAGGGCGTGCCATCCTCTCGGAACTTCATTTCTGCACCATTCATTGATGGATCAAAAAGTGGATTGCTTTCGTCTCTTCTGTTCGGCCTATAGCCGCGGCCGGCGCCCGGAAGTTCTATGCGGACAATATCGTTTGTGTTGTTGTCAATGCCTGTGTAGCGAGGCAGTCCTCTTTCTTCCCTTGATGTTGCCTTCGTCCATGCCTGTAGTTGAAGCTTCCAACTTTTAAATTGCGAACTCGGACCCCCCCCCTCTTCTCATCGGAACTCTACCTGTGATTGGGTCTTCTCCGTCTATTGACCGTTGTCTCAGCTTAGCTTCACTCACTTCTGGACCGTGTTTACCTGCCATGTGCATGTCGTACTTTTTCTCGTGTTCCAATATTCTACGCTTTGCATTTGCCTCGGTTAATTCTTCAATTCGGGCTTGTCGTGGTGTAACACTGGGTTGTGGGACTGCTGGTTCACCCAGATCAACTTTTGTGGCATGAAGAGAATCTTGTTCTTTCGTAGTGGGCTTGCAGTCGTCAGCCCCCGGACACGTGCTCAACCCTAACGGATCCACCCACCCCGTAGGATTGGGCACATACCGATACCCATTAATCCCACCCGCCAGCTTCACCGGGTCCGGCGTCAAATAACGCCCAATATCCGGATTGTAGTAGCGATGCCGGTTGTAGTGCAGCCCGCTTTCCGCGTCGTAGTATTGGCCCTGAAGTAGTTTCCAGTAGGCCCAGGCAGACAATGGCGATACACCAAGTACAGCCGTCTTGCCTGGGAGGGCTACTACATTGCTCGAGCCGCGGGAGTTCTACTCTTCAACGGCATACAATGTTTGCGAAGTCTAGGTTCCTTTTAGAGGAAGCGGTTTTCAGCCTCAAAGAAAACTTAGCAAAGGGCGGAAGTCAGCACCTTCAACTCACTGGTGTTGAGCTTTTTTTCTCAATGGATAAGTTTCTAAGGCTGCATCAGTTTCTGTTTCTAAATATCTCATTGAGGAACACCCACTCGGGACCGGCTAACGAGTAATGGTAGTGAGCGAGCTTGCTCACGCTGGGCTGCGAAGCAGCCCCAACAAGGACAGTCCGGACCGGGTTGAGTAAACGCGTTGCCTGGGTGGGGGCCGCTGCGCGGCCCGGCGCGAGCAAGCTCGCTCACTACAGGTTTGGTGGTGTTACCAAGTTGATGGGTCTTCTTGGCTGGCTTTTTGGAGGTCGTCTTTCCAGACTTCGTTGGCGATTCGGTAGATGTCGGCGAAGAAGCCTCGGGGGTCGTCTATTTCGGTTTCGTCCCAGGCCATTGTTTCGTACTTGTCGTGATCACTTTCGAACTCTTTGGCGAAGTCGAAGTCTTGAGTGGTTAAGGCGCTTTTTAACATCGAAATTAATACATAGCGGTGTCTGTACGACAGGTACATAAGCTCCTTGAGAATAAAGTCGGTTATTATTTTTTCCCTGTCTTCAGTGTTGTTTGGGTCATGTTTCCATAGTGCTTCACCTTTGGTTTCTTCAAGGTCATATATTGATAGTGCAGCCAGGATGTAAGAGAGCTTTGGCGTAAAAGGTGTATCTCTGAATGGCGATTTCAACATGTTAGACTCAATATGGGAAAGCAGTGAATGGGCGAGTTATATCATCTTTATCAAATCTTACTTCGACGTGATCCATGTGTTCGATGTATTTGGGGTTGTATTTGTCTTTCTTGTTTGGCTTATATCCGTGTCCTGCGCCTGGTACTTCCATTCTTATCGTCGGATTGCCGAAAGAGTCATATCCTGTATATGAAGGGTTGCTACCTTGCATTCTATTAATGGCTTTGTTGAGTGTGTGGAGTTGTATTTTCCAACTCTTGAACTGAGAGCTGGAACTGATTTTCCCTTTTTTTCCAGTGGCTGGGTTCGTTCCATCTATCGACCGTTTTTTCATTGATGCACTCGGTATCTCTTTACCGTGTTTGGCGACAGTGTGCATGTCATATTTTTTTTCTAACTCCAACACACGACGTTTTGCGTTAGCTTCTGTTAGATCTTCTATTCGTGCCTGTCGTTGTTCCCGTGTCAATTGCGGTAATGCAGGTTCACCGTGATCGACCCTTTCTGTAGGGGGATGAGTTGTAGTGCTTGGCTCGCAGCCATCTCCTCCAGGGCATGTGCTCAACCCTAACGGATCCACCCACCCCGTAGGATTGGGCACATACCGATACCCATTGATCCCACCTGCCAGCTTCACCGGGTCCGGCGTCAGATAACGCCCAATATCCGGATTGTAGTAGCGATGCCGGTTGTAGTGCAGCCCGCTTTCCGCGTCGAAATATTGGCCCTGGAAACGCAGCGGATTATCGATTATTCCCACATCGAGACGGGCTATTTCCCCGTAGGCACGGTAGTGCGCAGACCAGACGATTTCGCCGTCGGCGCTTGTCAGTTCTTGGGGTGTTCCAAGGTGGTCCAGTTGGTAGTGGTAAGGCTTGGTTTTTGTAGGACCGAAACCTTCCAGCAGGGCCAGCGGGCGAAAACTGTCCGGTTCGTAGAGGTAGCTGCGATGCCGCTCCGCATGGTGTTCGGCGATCAGTTTGTCGCCTTGCCAGAAGAACTCCGTTGTCACGCCTTCAACGGTTTTGCTGATGCGTCGGCCAAACGGGTCGTAGCGGTAACTGGCGCTTTGCCCGTTGGGGGCTGTGACGCTGATTAATCGATGCTGACAGTCGTAGCGATACTCGGTGACAAGCTGCTGCCCCTTGCCCCGACGCTCACGGATCAAATTGCCAAACGCGTCATAGTCGTAATGCCGATCCCCCTGGATCATCAAGCGATTGCCTGCCACCACGTCCGGGCCGGTGCGGTTTTGCATGAGCAGGTTGCCGGCCGGGTCGTGTACGAAACGTTCCTGGTGGTCCTGGGAATGGTCGGCGCGGGTGAGGCGATTGAGTGGGTCGTAGCTGTAGTGGTGTTCGCCTTTGCGGGTGTCGAGAACGCGGTTCAGGTTGCCGGATTTGTCGTAGTCGTACTGCCGCCGGTAGAGGTGGTTCTGCTGTTGGGTGACGGTGTGGGCATGCAGCCGTTGCTGGTCGTCGTAGTGGTAGTGACTTAGCAGTTGGCCTTGCTGGCGTTGACGTTCCTGGCCGGATTTGAACAGGTGTGAGGTCAGCGTTTCACCATTCAAATCGACGGTGGCGAGGTGTCCCCCCTTGGCACGGTTGAACACCACCCGGTTGTTGTCCGGCAGGCGCAGGTGGTGCAAGTGGCCGCAGGCATCGTAGGCATAGCGCAAGGTGCCCCAGCCTTGGTGTTCGGCAGTGAGTCGGTTTTGTGCGTCGTATTCGTAGGCCAGCGCCCAGTGCCCGTCGTCGACGCTAAGCAGGTTGCCTTGGGGGTCGTAGGCGTAATCCACAACACCGCCGTCGGGCAGGGTTTTTCGTACGAGGCGTCCGGCGAAGTCGCGCTCGTAACGGGTGATCAGCTGACTACCGTCATCGCCGTGTTCGGTCTTTTCTTGCAGGTTGCCGTTGAGGTCGTAGGCATACGTCGTGCGCTGGCCGTCAAAGCCGATTTCCTGCTGGATCAGGCCGTTGGGGTAGTACTGCAACCCATAGGTTTCACCGGCTTCGTTTTCGATCGCGGTCAGCAGCAACCGGGTGTTGTCGTAGCGGTACTTGACCTGGCTGCCATCGGCGTTGATCCGCCGGCTGATCAGGTGCAGGCCATCCGCATATTCATAGCGGGTGACGTGCCCCAGTTCATCGCACTCGGCGGTGACTTTTCCGTAGGCGTTGTAGCTGTATTCGCGGGTGGCGCCGTCCGGCAGTACCACGCGAATCATCCGACCCACGCTGTCCCACTGATACCCGGTCAGCGCGCCATGTTCATCCTCGCGGGAGACCAGGCGGCCTACGTCGTCATAGCGATAGCGCTTGATGCCGCCGTTCGGCAACTGTTCCTCAACCCGCTGCCCACGCTCGTTCCACACCAGCCGATGGCAGCTGTTATCGGGATACCAAACCCCCGTCAGTTGCCCATGTTTGTTGTAGCTGTAGTCCGTGACATGGCCGTCAGGATCAGTCCGGCGGGTGACGTCGCCCTGATCGTTACGCTCGTACTTCCAGACCGCTTCGCCACGCCGGACTACCCGTACGAAGCCGTTGTCATGCTCGTAGGAAGTCGGTTGATCATCCCCGGGAAACACCGCGACCAGGCGTCCGGCGTCGTCATATTGATAGGCCGTCACCGCGCCGAGCGGGTCCTGCTCGACCGTCAGGCGGCCCTTGTCGTCGTAGGATTTGTAGTGCGTTGCGCCCTCCGGATCGACCCGCTGCACCAGCCGTGCACGCCCGTCGTGGACGTAAACCTCCTGGCTGCCATCGGCGTTGAACAGCGTGACGCGGCCGTCGTCGTCCCAGGCATAGCGCGTGTCCATCTGGGAAAAGCTCGCCCAATGCCGGACACAGCGCGCCGCCTTGCCGGAACGTTCCCACGCCCAGAAGAAACTCGCCCCACCGGCCAGGCCACGTTCAAGAATGACGTGGTTGTCGTCGTAGCGATAAGCCTCGCTTTCGCCTACGGCGTTGGTCGCCGAAACCAATCGGCCGATGTCGTCATAGGCGTAGGAGACAACGCTGTACTCTGTCACCCAAACGTAGGGGCCAGCCCCCTCGGCGCGCTGAATCTGGTAGTCCACCGCAACAATGCGGTGCGAGGCGTAGCGCAAAAGCAGCGAACGCCCGACACCGTTGTCCAGCCGCTCGATGCGCCCCAGCACATCCCGGCAAATGCGCAGCCGGTTGTCATACGCATCGCTGATGGCTGTCAGCAAACCGTCTTGAAAGTGGTAGAAACGTGAGGCCTGGGCCAGTACCAATTCACCGGGCAAATCACCCAAATAAATGGCCGCTTCGGCCAGGCTATTGGTGATCGCGGGCCGAGAGGCCGTCGGCAAGGGCAACAGCGTCGAGCGGTTTTCATGATCGGTCCACACCACCGAATCACCGGAAACCACCAGCCGGTGGGCCAGCGCATGACTCCAGCCAAACCCCAGCCCGCAGTCCATTTCCACGGCACTGGTGCGATACAGCCGCGTCCACTCGAACGACAACACCCCGTCCAGCACACCGTCTGTGAGGGTCAGCAACTCTTCGCCGGTGACCATCGACACCGGGCAGCCATGGGTCGCGGTTTTATCCGCAGCCGCAGCGGCATCGCCGTTGGGGTTCTTGCCCGCAGCGGGCACATCATCGACAGGTTCCTGTCGCACCAACGTCGTGTGCTGCCTGGACTTGCTCCGCACCGCCGTCACCGGGTTGGAGACCAGCTCGGTCCCGGCCTTCAACTGCGCACTCGGCACCCCCGAAATCGGCGTCGCAGGACTGCCCAGCAACACCGGCTTGGCTGCCTCGACATGCGTATCCAGCTTCGATCCTGCCAATTGCTTGGCCAAAAACTCCAGCCACTGGCGCGCCCGGCCAGACTTGACATGCCCGAGTACCTGAACACCCAGGCGCACCACAACGCCCATCACACCGGCGACCCGGATCAGCAGCAGGGCGATGAGCA
Organism: Pseudomonas sp. GL_117; assembly: GCF_057835125.1. NCBI lineage: Bacteria > Pseudomonadati > Pseudomonadota > Gammaproteobacteria > Pseudomonadales > Pseudomonadaceae > Pseudomonas > Pseudomonas sp. GL_117. Next base: position 2,563,463 of record NZ_CM174418.1, read on the forward strand.
CCTCGCTGGTGATTTCGCCCATCAGTTCGCTCATCTCTTGCGGCGGCAGCAGGCGCATCCAACTGACCATCGCCGACAGGTAGATGAACAGCAGTGGTTCATCGCTGAGCACCAGCAAACCCTTGGCAATGCGGTCTTGGCCCAGTGCCAGCAGGTCGTCGAGTTCAGTTTGGGAGAGGTATTGCAGCAGTTTTTCGCTGTTGGGCTTGAGGTCGGCCAATAGCTCGTACAGCTGTGGGATGTTGTCCCACAGGTTGTAAAGCGCCTTGCCCATGCCAGTCAGAAACGCCGTTTCTTCCAGCCGGCGGCGTGCAAGCGGGCTGGCATCCGTGTAGTTCTTCCACTGGGCTTCGAATGTGTTGGTCCACGCTTCGCGCAGGCGCGCTTCCAGGTCGTGGATCACGTCCTGGTAGGACGCATACAGCGCCTTGAGGTGATCCTTGGAAATATTGGGATAGAAACTGAGCCGATACTGCTGGTTGCGCTCACACTCGGTGATTTCGAGGATGCCGCTGGGGCCGATGGTCTTGTGAATCGGCTCGCCCAGTGGGCCGCCATTGGGATCAACGCGTTGCAGCATCACCGGCGTATTGCCGATGGGCACGAACCGTGTGCTCTGGAACAGGTGCACCAGGGTCAACGTGCCGTTGGCCTGGCATGTGGCGAGGGTGCTGCTGGGAATGATGGAGCGGTTGGCCGGCGCAACCAGCGCCACTTCATCACCGACCTTGAACACCTGCTCGACCTCCAGCGCCGAAAAGCTCCAGAAGCTTTCAGCCCAGTCGTCAAAGGTGTTCAGGCATTTGCGAAAATCGTGTAGGACGGCCTCGACATCGACCGTCTTCGCATCCATTGGGGTCAGGGCCAGCCTGCCAATGGCCGGGTTCACGAAACGGCCCTTACAACATGAAACTCCATCTGCAATCCCTCGCACTGTGAAATCAGGCGAGGGACTTTGCAGAGGATTTCAGGGCGGGGGAGTAGAGCTTATCCGGCGCTAGCGTGGGACGTTTCGACAACTGGCGTCTTCTGTCGTCCCAGCACCAGGCTGCACAGCGCTGGCAGGAACAACAGCGTCAACAGGGTACCCACCAGCACCCCGCCGATCAGCACGTAGGCCAGGGACGACCAGAACACCGACAACGTCAGCGGGATAAACGCCAATGCCGCCGCCAGCGCGGTGAGGATCACCGGCCGTGCACGGCGTACCGTGGCTTCGACAATCGCCTCGCGGATCGCCATACCGTGTTGCTGGTTCTGGCGAATCTGGTCGGTGAAGATCAACGTGTTACGCATCAAGATCCCGCCAATCCCGATCAGCCCCAGAATCGCGTTGAACCCGAACGGCTGGTTGAACAGCAACAAGGTCGGCACCGCGCCAATCAAGCCCAGCGGTGCGGTGGCGAAGACCATGAACATCACGCCGAACGAGCGCACCTGGAACATGATCACGGTGAGGGTCAGCAGGATCATGATCGGGAACAGTGCGGCCAGGGCGACGTTGGCCTTGGCGCTTTCTTCCACCGGGCCACCGATGTCGATGTGGTAACCGGCGGGCAGTTGGGCGATCAACGGTTGCAGGTCTTTGTAAACGGCCATTTCCACGTCGGGCGGTTGTACGCCGTCAATGATGTCGGCGCGAACTTCGACAGTGGTGATGCGGTTGCGGCGTTTGAGGATCGGCTCTTCCATCACCGCCTGGAAATGCCCGACCTGGGCCAGCGGCACGGCGGTGCCGGCGCTGTTGGTGAGCGTCATGTTGCTGAGGTTGCCAAGGTTTTCGCGCTGGCTGCCTTGGGCGCGGGCAACCACGGACACGGTGCGGTTGCCTTCGCGCACTTCGGTGATCGGGTTGCCGCTGAGCAGGGCGTTGAGCTGGGACTTGACCTCGTTCGGGGTGAAACCCAGCAGGCGCAGACGGTCTTGATCGAGCACCAGGCGGTAGCCACTGCTGCGCTCGCCCCAATCGAGGAAGGCGTCTTTAGTCAGTTTGTTGGTCGCGACGACTTTGCGCACGTCTTCGGACACGCTGCGCAGTACCTCCACGTTGGGACCGGAAACACGAAACACCACCGGGAACGGCACCGGCGGGCCAAACAGCAATTGCGTCACGCGAACGCGGGCGGAAGGGAATTCGCCCGCCGCAATTCGCTCGCGCATGCGTAGCTTCAAAGCATCACGCGCATGGGAATCCGCCGTCTGTACGATCAACTTGGCAAATGCCGCGTCAGGCAATTCCGGGTTCAGTGACAGAAAGAACCTTGGCGCACCGCCGCCCACGTAAGTGTCAACCAGGCGGGTTTGCGGTTCTTGCAACAGGGCTTTTTCCAGCTGTGCGGCCACCGCTTCGGTGCTTTTGAATGCGCTGCCGGGCGGCATGTACACCTCCAGGATCAGTTCGGAGCGGTCGGAGTTGGGGAAGAACTGTTTTTTCACCGCGCCCATGCCCAGCCCGCACAACACAAAGGCCGTCACCACCAGACCAGTGACCAGCCAGCGATGTCGTACGCAGCGCTCGACCAAATCGCGCAGCCGCTGGTAATAACGTCCGGCATAAATGGCGTCGTGCCCGCCGGGTACCGGTGTGATGTTCGGCAGCAGTTTCACGCCCAGATAGGGGGTGAACACCACCGCCACCAGCCAGGATGAAATCAATGCAAAACCGACGATCCAGAAGATGTTGCCGGCGTATTCCCCGGCGCCGGAGCGGGCAAAACCCACGGGCAGAAAGCCGATGATCGTCACCAATGTACCGGTCAACATCGGCGCGGCGGTGGAGCTCCAGGCAAAGGTTGCGGCGTGGATCCGGTCGAAGCCCTCTTCGAGTTTCACCACCATCATTTCGATGGCGATGATCGCGTCGTCCACCAGCAGGCCCAGGGAAATGATCAGCGCGCCAAGGGTGATGCGATCAAATTCGCGGCCGGTGAGCAGCATGATCACAAACACCACCGACAGGGTCAGCGGCACCGCGGCGGCCACCACCAGACCCACGCGAAAGCCCAGCGCCAGCAGGCTGATCAGCATCACCACGGCCAGGGCGACGAAGAATTTCAGCATGAATTCGTTGACCGCCAGGCTGATGTTTTTTGCCTGGTCGGAGACTTTCGCGAAGTTGACGCCCAAGGGCAGGTCTGCCTGGATTCTGGCTTCCTGGGCCTTGAGGCTCTTGTCCAGTTCCAGGCCGTTCCAGTGTTTTTCCATGATCACGCCGAGCATCAGCGCTGGGTCGCCCTGGTGGCGGATGCGGTAGCTGGGCGGGTCTTCGTAGCCGCGGCTGACGGTGGCCACATCGGCGATGCGCAGCACGCGGCCGTTGACTTCCAGCGGCACGTTTTCGATCAGCGCCAGGCTGTCGAAGGCGCCGTCGATACGGATGTAGGCCCGCGCACCGGCGGTCTCGACAAACCCCGACGGCGCCACGGCGTTTTGCGCGGCCAGTGCGGTAAAAATCTGATCCGGTTTGATGCCCAGGGTTGCCAGGCGCTCGTAGGAAAACTCGACAAATACCCGCTGCGCTTGTTCGCCGAGAATATTGACCTTCTTCACCCCCGGCAGATTGAGCAAACCCTGGCGCAGTTCTTCAGCCATTTGCACCTGTTGCCGGTGAGGCAGGTGTTCGGCTTCCAGTGCGTACAAAGCGAAGTACACGTCGGAATATTCGTCGTTGAACAACGGGCCGATCACGCCCTTGGGCAGCTTCGCGGCTTCGTCGCTGAGCTTTTTGCGGGTTTGGTAGAAGAGGTCCTGGATCTCGCCGGGGCGGGTGGACTCTTTGAAGGTCATGCGCATTGACACAAAGCCCGGCTGGGCGATGGTCTCGACGCGGTCGTAGTAGTCGAGTTCCTGCAGGCGTTTTTCCAGGCGGTCGGCGACTTGTTCCTGCATTTCCGCGGCAGTGGCGCCCGGCCAGGCGGCGGTGATGGTCATGACCTTGACGGTAAACGATGGGTCTTCGGCGCGACCCAGTTTGCCGAACGAGAAGATCCCCGCGGCCAGAATCGCCAGGATCAGGAACAGCGTGACGGCCCGGTGTTTGACCGCCAGTTCGGAGAGGTTGATGCCGCGCATGCTCAGTGGTCCCTTTTGCGGTTGAGGGCCAGTGCCTGGGCGGGTAGCAGGCGCACCGCATCACCGCTGTGCAGCAGGTGGGCGCCGAGGGCGACGATGAGTTGGCCGGGGGCCACGCCACTGTCGAGCAGGGCGTCTTCCTGGCCGAGACTGACAACGTTGACCGGGGCGAAGCTGACGCTGTCGTCCGCGCCGATCAGCCACACGCCGGTGCCTTGCCCGGCGTCGTGCAAGGCGCCGATGGGCACGCGGGTTTGCACGGCCTGGTCGTTGCCTTGCAGGCGCAGGGTGATCGTCGAGCCGAGGGCGAAACGATCGACGGTGCCATGCAGCACGTAGCGGGCGCGGTAGGTGCGGGTGGCCGGGTCGGCACTCGCGGACAGCTCGCGCAGGGTGGCGGTGACCGCCTGGTCCGGCGCGCCGAAGGGGAACGCCAGGGCGTGCTGGGAGGCTTGGTCACGCCTGTTTTCCGGCAGGTTGACGATGGCTTCACGGGCGCCGTCATGGGCCAGGCGTGCGACGATCTGACCTTCGGCGACCACTTGGCCGCGGTCGACCCGCACGTCGGTGAGGATGCCGTCGCCATCGGCCTTGAGCACGGAGTAGGTGCGGCGGTTCTCGATCTGGCTGGCGTCGGATTGGGCCGACGCCAACTCGGCTTCGGCGACGCGCAGGTTGGTTGCCGCTTGGTCGAAGATCTGCCGCGACACCGCGCCAGTGGTGGCCAGGCGCTGGTAGCGGTTGGCATCGTCACGGCGTTGGCGCAGTTGGGCCTGGGCGGCGTTGACGCGGTTCCTGGCCGAGCGCAGGGCCAGTTCGAAGTCGCCGATGTCCAGCACCAGCAGGGTGTCGCCACGGGACACGTGTTGGCCGGGATCGACTTTGCGCTCGATGACCTTGCCGCTGACCCGGAAGCCCAGATCGCTTTCCGTCCGCGCGGCGACCACGCCGGTGTAGGCGCTTTGCTGAGTGCTGGCGGCTTCGACTTGGGCCGCGAGCACCGGACGGGGCTGGGGAACTTGGGCGGCAGTGTCGGCCTGGCTGTTGCAGCCGCTGAGAACGATCAGCAGGGCCAGGGCGGTGAGAGGGCGCAGGGGAGGAGAGTTCATGGCGGGCTCCGGGGGATTATCGCTGTAAATTACGGGCGTAATATTTCGATAAATATTATGCTCGAAATATTAATTGGTCCAGTCCTCTGTGAGAGTGGGGTTATCGTTCCGCCAGTAGGACAGTAAAGGTTGTTTTTGCCGTCTAGCGCTCAATTGCTACCGGATTTAAGGTGTATCCACTTTGGAGGAACACCATGAAAAAACTCATCGGCATCTACACCAGTCCACGCGGCCATTGGGTCGGCGACGGTTTTCCGGTGCGCACGCTGTTTTCCTACGACAACCTGGGCAAACACATCAGCCCATTCCTGTTGCTGGACCACGCTGGCCCGGCGGATTTCACCCCGACCACTGAGCGTCGCGGCGTAGGCCAACACCCCCATCGCGGCTTCGAAACCGTGACCATCGTCTACGACGGCGAAGTCGAACACCGCGACTCCACCGGCGCTGGCGGCATCATCGGCCCGGGCGATGTGCAATGGATGACGGCCGCCAAAGGCATCATCCACGAAGAATTCCACTCCGAAGCCTTCGCCCGTAAAGGCGGCGCGCTGGAGATGGTGCAACTGTGGGTCAACTTGCCCGCCAAGGACAAAATGGCCGACGCGGGTTACCAGACCATCGTCGACACGGATATTCCGCTACTGCCATTGGCGGATGACGCCGGGCAACTGCGCTTGATCGCCGGGGAATTCGCCGGGGCCAAAGGCCCGGCGCGGACCTTTACGCCGATTGATGTGTGGGACTTGCGCCTCAATGCAGGTAAACCAGTGACCCTGGACCTGCACGTCGGGCGTAACAGCGCGCTGGTGATCCTGCGCGGTACGGTGCTGGTCAACGGCGAAAACGTCGCACGCCAGGGGCAGTTGGTATTGTTTGAGCGCGATGGCCGCCAAATCAGCCTGGAGGCCAATGACGATGCCAAGGTGTTACTGCTCAGTGGAGAACCGATTGACGAACCGATCGTGGGGCATGGCCCGTTTGTGATGAATACTGAGCAGGAAATTCATCAGGCGTTTGAGGATTTCCACTCGGGTCGGTTTGGGCGGATGTAGGGCTGATAACCTATCGCATAACTGTTGTGGGCAAGTCCATGCTAAAAGGGCAGCCCCTTAATCAGCGTTCAAAAGTTATGCGATGTTGAAACGATCGGATGAGAACTCTGATAGAGAAAGACAGGGTTGTTGGCCGACAGCCATGTTGGCCAACGCATCGCCGATTGATGGTGCGAATTTATATCCATGTCCTGAGCAGGCAGACGCGAAATAAGTTGCCGTCAGTGTTTTAGAGTTTCCGATCAGAAAAGACTCATCCTGGCTCATTGTATAGAAGCAGTTCTTTGCTTGTGCTGGCAAATGCTCAAGTTTCGGGAATAGGGTTTTAACAACATCGGAGATCTCGGCTATATACTGCTGCTGGACTGGAACATTCTTCCAGTCAAGAATGGCTGGGTCTTGTTGTCGATTGTGAAAGCCGATTTTTACACCGGGCTCATTACTGATGATAGAAGGGACACCGTAGAGAATAGCTCCGTCGTTACGTTCATAGAGGAAGACAGGGAAGTGTTCTTTAGAGAATAGCTTCTCAAAGCCCATGTTTGGCTTGAACCAATAAACCGGAATTCGACGTGGTTCAATGCGATTGTTGAGCTCCGGCAGAAAGTTGTTGTTGATCCATGGTCCCGTAGTTAAAACTATCGATTTTGCATGATGTGTGCGTCCGTTTTTTGTTGTTACTCGTATGCCGGCATCATGATTTTCGATTTTTACGACGCTGTCACCAAATTCAATCATCGCGCCCTGTCTTACGGCTTCGTTCAACATCCCCAGTCTAGCGTCGCTAGCTGAAATCGCATACGCACCCGGTTCGTATACCACGCGGATGTTGTTCTGAAAATCAAATGCAGGTAAGCGCGCCCTAGCTGTTGATGATGTCCAAATCTCGTGCTCAATATTTCCTTGAATTTCAGTTTTTATACTTCCGGCCACGACGCTGCTAGAGGTCGGGCCAATGAAAACTCCTCCTGTATCAAATAGAATTTGGTGCCCTATCTGCTTTTCTAGTTCGTGCCAAAGCAAGTTGGCATGATTAAGTAGCGGGAGGTATTTTTCGCCCTCCCAGTAAGCGCGTCGGAAGATTCTTGACCCCCCTTGTGAGGAACCGTAACGATGTGTGGGGCCAGAAGCGTCAATGCCTAGAACGCTAGTGCATTTTGGCGCGGCTCTCCACAGAGTGGCTGCGCCCATTGTTCCAAGTCCCACAACGATTAAATCAAGCATGTGTTTCACGTGCGGCTCCTCTTTTTTGGTTGTCGGGAGGCTATTGTGTCGTATGTGATAAGTGCCCCGAGAATAATTATTGTCGTGATTAGAGTAATCAGGGAGGTTGTCGGCATGTTTTGTTTTTCGGAAGTGAGTGATATCGTTATGAGTGTAAGTGGTAGTGTGAGTTGCAGAGCGCCAGTGAGTGAAAGTGGTATTTTTCCAGTGGCGTAAGAAAACATGAATAGGGGAACTGTGGAAACAGCGCCAGCCAGCCAGATTATATTTGATGACTGTGGGGGGAGTTCGTGGGGGTATGGAATAGTAAGATTGAAAAGTAAAAAAGCTGGCGGTAAGCAGAGTGTTAAAAGCACGGTTTCAATAAATAATCCATTTGCAGCGGTTAGTGGGGTGGATTTTTTTATGTATGTATAAAGTCCCCATGTTATGGCTATCAATAGGTAGGTCGAGTGGTTTATATTTTCTGTTAGTGAAATAAACAGTGCGATGCAGCCAAGTGTGGTCAGGAGGGATGCTGTTTTTTGTATGCTGATCGGCTCTCGATAAATTACGATGCCTAGTGCGATTGAAATGAAAGGAGCCAGTAAATAGCCAAGCCCCGTTTCCAGAATATATCCATTGATAGATGACCAGATAAATGTGGCCCAGTTTGCGGCAATGAAGAGTGACGCAAAGAAATGTCGAAGAACTGTTCTTGGCCTCAAGATCTTTAGCGGGTGAGGGGGGCGAAAAACTAAAATACAAATACTGAGGATAAATGCGGAGAGTATTATTCTGTAAGCGACTAAAGTTGTGGGGGTTACGTCGCCAAGCGCTCGCCAGTAAAGTGATGATGATCCTAGGATGAGGTTTGCGAGCACCGATAGAGTGATCGGTAGTACTTGACGATTAATGTTTTCTTGTGGCGAGTTCATGATGGGTGTTTCGGGTTATGAGTAAATTGAATGATTTCATATGACCAAAAGATATTTCCGTTGTTGTCAATGGAATACGCGGCCTTGTTTTGCCTTTCCCAGTTTTCGAATTCTTTTTTCAAGTGTTCACTTAGTGTTTGCCACTGATTCGAGTAGTGGTTAAGTGGGAGTGTGTGGCGCTCAACAAGTTTGTGCAGTAGAGGCGGGTTGTTGTTATGTCTGCGGTTGTATCGTTCTAATACATCACGTATCCCCATCAGCGAGTTGAGACCGACGATCGCTGTTCCCGTAGGCTCTAGATGTCTCGGGAGATCTTCAAGGAAACGCATGATGACCGCGTCACCGTAGAACATCGCGTGGATCGGCAATTGTGCGGTCTGATTTTTTGTTTCCAACCGTTGAACGAGTGAGCGGGAGGGCGTTCGCCAACCGGGGGGGTTGAATACGATCGTTTGGTATTGTCTTTCAGGGAGGTTGGCGAAAAGGTCGCTTGCAAAAAAAGATATTTTACTGTCCTTGAAGTTTAAATGTTCGTTGATTTTTGCCTGTTCAATTGATCTCGCGGAAATGTCGCTGGCCGTGATGTCTTTATTGCCAAGTTGGCGTACCAATAACGCATGAACACCGCTCCCTGTACCCATATCCAAAAAACTGCTATTGAGTGCTCCAGAGCTCAATGACTGCACCAGGTAATGGCCCAGTCTGACACCTGCCAAACTTACTTTGAAAACGTCGGGGGTATCAGTCAGTATCAAACTTTGACCTAGGCCGAAGTATAATTTATATGTGCTTTTCAATGTGCTCGGGGGTTCGTGGGTTAGGTGGTAGCTCGCTATTCCGTGATCAATCAATCCTTGCATTTTCAGTCTCCTCGGCCTAGTGCTGTTGAGCGCTCTCTAGCCTGTTTTAACCCGCAGACAATAATTTCTCGAAGTTTCTGATGGTTAAAGAAATTTATCGCCTGTATTGTTGTTCCTTCAGGTGTTGTGACTTTTTCACAAAGTGTCATTGGTGGTGATTGATTGGCTTCAAGAAGAGATGTAGTTCCCCGCAGTGACTGAATTGTCATGGAAGTACCTTGTTCTTTATTGAATCCGGCAAAAACAGCATACTCAATAAGGGCCGCCGCAAAATAGGAAATATATGCAGGGCCTCCGCCAATCAAAGCCGTCGCGGAGTCAATGAGTGCTTCGTCCTTTATCATCATGACTTTCCCTAGGCTTGAAAAAATCACCTCGGCCATCCGGATGGTTTTCTCTGTTGCTTCAGGGGCGAACGTCAGTGCGGTCAAGCCTTGGTTGATGGCGCATGGGAGGTTCGGAATGGCTCTTCAGACTTGTACTGTATTGAGCTGGGCCGCGAGCTCGGGCGTGGATATGCCGGCCATGACTGATATTATTGCACCGTCAATTTTCTCAAGCTTCGATATTTTTTTGAAAGCGCTTTGAACGATTGAGGCGCAATTGCGAGGATTATACAATCTGACTTTAGAAGTTTTGGCAGGTCTTCTACTGTGTTGACACCCATTTTAGTCATTTCATCCCTGCGTGCAGCATCAGGGTCAATAGTCGTTATCGATATGTCAAGGCTTGAACGTTTCAAACCAAGTGCAATGGCGCTTCCCATATGGCCCGCGCCTATAATTGTGACCTCAATTGTTGTCTTGGTCATCATGAGCTCTCTGTTTGTCTGATGGGTATTACTCTCCTGTTTGTTTTCAGATTCATCCAAAGTTTGACTGGCATCAAACCTTGAGCTTCCTAAAGATGTGTAGTCCATTTCTGGTGTAATTAATTTTTGGCAACGGATACGGCTATAACTATTTGCTGGATGGTTTGGGTAGGTTTGCGAGAGTGAAGCAAGTTTCAGAACTTTCCGAAAGATCGCTCCTGTATCTAATATGAGACCTTTTATAAGTCGCTCATGTGCTTGCAGCCTTGAGTGTCCAATGATCGGACGGCTAAGTCGGTACGTCGCACCCTAGCCCCACATTTTTCCCCGCGCTATACCCCACATCTCGATTTCATGCGATCTTCTCGCCATTCGCCCTGGAGTCGCCTGGATGCCCTCATTTATCTCCGATCACCCCATGCTCTGTGCCCTGGGGCTGATCTTTATCGACATCGCCGTCTGGCGTCTTATCTCCGCCGACCTCGCCAACTGGAAGCTCGCCGCTCGGCTGGTGATTTTTGCGGTGTTCAGCGCCGTGCTGTTCAACGATGGCATGAACCCCATGCTGGTTGCGCCCTACGCCGACAACACCGCACTGCACATGGCCGCGACGGCCTTGCAGATCGGCTGGTGGCTGTTTGCGGCGCGTACGCTGACGGTGTTGCTCGGCGCGTTGATGATGCAGCGGGTCGGTCACACCGGGCGGTTGTTGCAGGATTTGCTCGGTGCGGTGATTTTCCTGATCGCGATCATCGCCGCCCTGGCCTACGTGCTCGACCTGCCGGTCAAGGGCGTGCTGGCCACCTCGGGTGCAGTGGCGATCATTGTCGGCCTGGCGCTGCAAAGTACTTTGAGCGACGTGTTTTCCGGGATCGTGCTCAATACCACCAAGCCTTACCAGCTGGATGACTGGATCTCCATCGACGGCACCGAGGGCCGTGTCACCGACATCGACTGGCGTGCCACGCGCCTGCAAACCTCCCAGGGCAGCCTGGCGGTGATCCCCAATTCCCTGGCGGCCAAGGCCAAGATCATCAACTTTTCGCGCCCGGCGGATATGTTCGGCCTGGCGGTCAGCCTGCAAGTCAGCCCCCATGCACGCCCGCAAACGGTGATCGAGGCCCTGGAGCGGGCGATGCAAGGCTGCCGGCCGTTGCTGGCGAATCCGGCGCCCAGCGTGGCGTTCAAAACCAGCGGCAGCGCGGGCGTGGAGTATGAAATCAGCGGCTTTGTGCCGGCCATGAGCCTCAAGCGCGAGGTACGCAACCAGCTTTACGACCTGGCTTTCCGTCACCTGCAATCGGCGGGTGTGAGCCTGTTGTCCGCCACCGAAAGCAGCACGCCAGCCACTGCATCGGCGGCGCGGGCGCTGTTGGAGCGTTCGTCGATTTTCTCGACTCTGCGCCAGGAAGAAAAAGACACCTTCAGCCAGAACATGACCCTGCACACCTATCTCACCGGCGAAATGATTCTGGCGGCAGGGGAGGTCAGTGATCATCTGTTCATCATCGAGTCCGGCGTGGTCTCGGTGATGTTGACCAAGGGGGGGCACAAGTTCGAAGCCGGGCGCATGGGGCCGGGCGAGGCGATTGGCGAGGCGGGAATCCTGTCGGATCAGGCGGCGCTGGCGGACTTTTCGGCGAAGACCTTCTGCACCCTGTACCGCATCGAGAAGGAATACCTCAAGCCGTGCCTGGATGCGCGCCATGACATCAGCGAGGCGATGAAAGCGCTGTTGGATTTCCGCCTGCACGCGGCGCAGGCCCTGACCCAGGAAACGCCCGTGGTGCCGGTGAAGAAGGGCTTCTTGCAGTGGCTGAAAAAGCGCGGGCTCTAGGCCCGCGCTCGCGTTCGATCAGAAGTTCACCGTGGCACTCAGGCGCGCGGTCAATGGCGCGCCCTGGAACAGGTAGTCATCGCCCAGGTATTCGCCTGCGTCGCGCCAGTAGCGCTTGTCGAACAGGTTGTCGACGCTCAGGCGCAGCACCGTCTCATAGCCGTCCACCTTGGTGGTGTAGCGGCTGCCTACATTGACCACTGCGTAATCCCCGACTTCCACGCTGCCGTCACGGTTGGCGGCCTTCTTCGCGCTGTATTGCACGCCGCCAAGCACCGCCAGGCCGTTGACCCACGGCAGCGCGTAGTCGGCGTACAGGCTGGCGCGCAGTTTCGGCACATTGATTGCCTGGTGGCCTTCGTATTGCGCGGTGCCACTGCCGGTGACCCGTGCACGGATCGCCGCCACGCTGCTGGAAATCTGCAGGCGTTCGGTGGCCCAGCCATTGGCCAACAGTTCCAGCCCGGTATTTTTCTGCTCGCCTTGTTGCACGTAGTTGAACGCGCCGGTGCCGTCCGGCTTGGCGTACTGGTAGGCCTGGCGGGTCTGGAACACGGCGGCGGCGAAGCTGATGCGGCGCCAGTCGTATTTCACCCCGGCTTCGAGCTGGCGTGAGGTGGTGGGGGCCAGGGTTTCGCCGTCGTTGGTGGTGGTCCAAGGCGCTTCACCGCCCAGGGACAGGCCATTGCTGTAGCTGGTGTACAACGACAGGTTTTCCACCGGTTTGTAGATCAACGATGCCTGGGGCAGGAATTCGTATGTCTGGGTGTGGCGTTGCTGGTTGCCGAACTCATCAAACGCCTTTTCATCCAGGCGCACTTCGCGGCCTCCGAGGATGGTTTGCCATTGCTCGTTCAGGCGAATGTGGTCGGTGACGAACAGGCCGTACTGGCGGCTGTCGAGGCGTCGGTGCTTGTCGTTCAGCGGTACGTCGGTGGGGGTGAAGGTCGGGGCATCCACATTGATGTTGGAGCTGCCGATGTATTCGTTCACTGACTTGCGCTTGTCGATCACCCGGCGAAAGGCGCTGGTGCCGAAGGTCAGTTCATGGCCCAGGCTGCCGGTGTCGAACAGCCCGGTCATGGCCGCCTGCACTTCGTCGTCACGACGGGTGTCGTCGGGGCTGCGGTAGTCGTAGACGTCGTAGTCGCCGGTGGGGCCGAAGGTTGCGGTGCCGCAATCGGTCACGTAGAAGCAGCCGTAGGCAAACGAGCTGTAATCGTCAATCACCACCTTGCTGCGCGCCGCGCTGACGTTGCCTTTCCACTGATCACTGAAGCGGTACTCGAACTTGCCGTTGAGGTTCAGCGAATCGATCCCCACCGGCTTCGAGCCACTCTGGTGCCCCAGCAGCTTTTTCGGCGAGGCGTCGTTCGGCACTTGAGTGCCACCGAGCAACTGGTAGCCCGGCACCGAGCGCTGTTGCTTGTTCTGGTATTCGGCATCCAGTTGCAGCACGGCGTCGGGGCTGATGTTCCAGTCGAAGGCCAGGGACAGGAAATCGCGCTGGCCATTGGCGTGTTCCACATAGGAATGCAGGTCTTCATGGGCGACGTTGGCACGCAGGCCGAATTGCTTGTCGCTGCCAAACCAGCCGCCGACGTCGGTGGCGATGTAGCCGCTGCCGCGATCATCGGTGGACACCGTCACCGAACGCACATCTTCCGGGCGCTTGGTCACGTAGTTGATCACGCCGCTGGGCTCGGAAATGCCGCTCTGCAAACCGGCCAGGCCCTTGAGCACCTCGACCTGCTGCTTGTTTTCCAGGGCGACGTTCTGCTCGCCGGTGATGGTGCGCCCGTTGATCTTGTAGCTGCTCGCCGCGTTCAGCGAGAAGCCGCGCACCACAAAGTTCTCGTAGTAGCCGATGGGTGCGTAGCTGTCGCCCACCGACGCGTCGTTGCGCAACACCTCACTGAGCAGGCGTGCTTGCTGGTCCTTGATCAACTGCGCGTTGATCACCGCGATCGACGCCGGCGTATCGAGCAGAGCGGCTTCGCTGAAGCCGCTGACCGACGCGGTTTCACTGCGATAGCCGGTTTCATCCTGGCCCAGAACGTTCACCGCCGGCAGTTCCAGCTCGGCCGCGAGGCTGCTGCCGATGCCGCCGCTGAGCAGCAGGCCGAGGGCGAAACGTGAAGTGACGACGGGACGAAAACGCAAAACCATGGGGGCAGGGCCTTAAAGCGCGGGGCGGGGGGCGCATAAGCTAGGCATAAGTGCACACTTTTACAAGGCTTCGAGAATGATTCGCGGCTTGAGACAACCCGTCTCAGCCCTCACGCCGATCCAGCTGCACCTCGACAGCGGGCGTGCACAGCTGCGATAGACAAGGCTTCTCTCACTGTTGCAGGAGATTGTCATGGGTATCGCTGGAAAAGTTGCGCTGGTCACCGGCGCCGGGCAGGGCATCGGCCGGGCCATTGCCCTGCGCCTGGCACAGGACGGGGCCGACATCGCCCTGGTGGACATCAACGGCGCCAAGCTCGAAGCCGTTGCCGCTGAAGTCGTGGGCCTGGGCCGCAAGGCGTCGGTATTCGTCGCCGACGTGTCCAAGCTTGAGCAAGTGGTGGCCGCGGTGGAGCACGCGCACCAGACCCTGGGAGGCTTTGACATCATCGTCAACAACGCTGGGGTGGCGCAGATTGATTCGCTGCTGGAGGTCAGCCCGGAGCAGGTCGAGCGCACCTTGGGCATCAACGTGCAGGGCGTGCTGTGGGGCATCCAGGCCGCCGGCAAGAAATTCAAGGCACTCAAGCAAAAGGGCAAGATCATCAATGCCTGTTCCATCGCAGGCCATGAAGGGTTCGCGCTGCTGGGCGTGTACTCGGCGACCAAGTTCGCGGTGCGTGCGCTGACCCAGGCGGCGGCCAAGGAACTGGCGAGCGCGGGGATTACCGTGAATGCGTATTGCCCCGGCGTAGTGGGCACGGACATGTGGGTGGAGATCGACAAGCGCATGGCGCAGATCACTGGCGCCGAAGTTGGGGCGACGTACAAGAAGTATGTGGATGGCATTGCATTGGGCCGGGCGCAAACGCCAGAGGATGTCGCGGGGTTGGTCTCCTACCTGGCTGGGCCGGACGCGGATTACATGACCGGCCAGGCGCCGCTGATCGACGGTGGCCTGGTCTACCGCTAAGCCTCTAGCTGGGCTCGGTCTCAAGGTGGGCTCGGTCTAATGTGGGAGCTGGCTTGCCTGCGATAGCGGTGGGTCAGCTCGCCCATTTGGCACTGATACACCGCTTTCGCAGGCAAGCCAGCTCCCACATTTTGATCCCGTTGTGTCAGGTGGTTTTGTTGGGCATGTCGATACCCAGTCGGTTGACGTGGCGATACGGGGTTGCTCTGGAAATCTGCCTGGCTGGGCCGGATGCGGATTACATGACCGGCCAGGCGCCGCTGATCGACGGCGGCCTGGTCTACCGCTAAGCCTCTAGCTGGGCTCGGTCTAATGTGGGAGCTGGCTTGCCTGCGATAGCGGTGGGTCAGCTCGCCCATTTGGCACTGATACACCGCTATCGCAGGCAAGCCAGCTCCCACATTTTGATCCCGTTGTGTCAGGTGGTTTTGTTGGGCATGTCGATACCCAGTCGGTTGACGTGGCGATACGGGGTTGCCCTGGAAATCTGCCTGGCCGGGCCGGATGCGGATTACATGACCGGCCAGGCGCCGCTGATCGACGGCGGCCTGGTCTACCGCTGAACCTCTAGGTGGGCTAGGTCTAATGTGGGAGCTGGCTTGCCTGCGAAAGCGGTGGGTCAGCTCGCCCATTTGGCACTGATACACCGCTTTCGCAGGCAAGCCAGCTCCCACATTTTGATCCCGTTGTGTCAGGTGGTTTTGTTGGGCATGTCGATACCCAGCTGGTTGACTCGGCGATACAGGGTTGCCCTGGAGATCCCCAGCGCTTGCGCCGTCGGCAGCGGCTTCCAGCGATGGCGGATCAACGCATCGAGCACCAGCTGGCGCTGCGGGCTGACGCTTTCTTCAACCCCCACCGCCGCCTGTTCCCCACGCACTTCCACTGGCAGGTCCGTCACTTGCAGCGTGTCGCCGTCACACACCGCGCAGGCATACGCCAACACGTGCCGCAGTTGCCGCACATTGCCCGGCCAGGCGTAGCCCAGCAGCAACTCCAGCGCGGTGCTGGCGATACCCACAGGGTGTGCTTGCTGCTCCAGCAACCGATTGATCAACGCCAGCTTGTCGGTACGCTCACGCAAGGGCGGCAGGCAGAAACGCGCGCAGCCGAGGCGAAAGTACAGGTCTTCACGAAAGCGCCCCTCACTCACCAACCCCGCCAGGTCGCGGTGGCTGGCGCAGATCACCTGAATGTCCACCGCGCGGGTTTTCGCCGCGCCCAGTGGGGCCACTTCGCCTTCGGCCATCACCCGCAGCAGGCGCGTTTGCAGCGCCAGGGGCATGTCGCCGATTTCATCGAGGAACAAGGTGCCGCCGTCGGCCTGCACCAACAGCCCCGGCATGCCCTTGCTGGATGCGCCGGTGAAGGCCCCGGCGACGTAGCCGAACAGCTCGCTTTCAATCAGGTTCTCGGGAATCGCCGCGCAGTTCACCGCCACGAACGGCCCGTGACGCCGGGCGCTGCGTTCATGCAACTGGCGGGCGAACACCTCTTTGCCGGCGCCGGTTTCGCCTTGCACCAGCACCGGCAGGTTGCGGTCCTTGACCCGTACGGCCAGGCGCAGGTGTTCTTCCACGCGCGCATCCACCTGCGGGGCAACCGCTGCCCGGGTCGGTTTGCGCCGCGGCGCGTTGATGCGAACGTGCAGCGCGCCCCGTTCCCCCAGCAGCTGCAGTTGTTGGGTTGATTGCTCGCTGACGGCGCGCAATGCATCCAGGTCAAACACCTCGCCGATATGTTCCGGCACCTGGCCAAAGCGTCGCCGCAACGCCTGGCGCGCCTTGCTGTTCAAGGCGTGCAGGCGCCCGTCGCGGTCCCAGGCCAGCAACAGGTCGGGCTGGCTGTCCACATACCCCGGCGTGCTGTGGGCTTGCAGCACCCAATGCTCGCGGGCGCTGTGCATGAAGAAGGCGTTTTCGATGGCCTCGGCACTTTGCGCCACCAACTGCCGCACCAGGTGCTGGCTGCGCCGGTCATCGGGGGATTTCAGCGCCGAGGCGTCCATGACCCCGAGCAGGTTGCCCTGGGGGTCGAAGATTGGCGCGGCGGAGCAAGTCAGGCCGATGAAGGCCGCGCGGAAGTGATCGCGCTTGTGCACCGTCACCGCCGCCTTGCTGGTCAGCACCGTGGCCACGCCGCAGGTGCCTTCTTCGGCTTCCGACCAGCAGGTGCCCAGATACAGGCCGGCCTTGCGGCAGTCGGTGCGGATCGAAGTGTCCACGCGGTGGTCGATGGTCTGGCCCTGGGCGTCGGTGAGCATCACGCAATAATCGGCCTGGCGCACACGGTGGTGCAGTTGGCCGACGGCTTCAGCGGCGATGCGCATGAACAGTTCGGCGCGCTCGCGGCATTCCTTGAGCAAGGGTTCACTGAGGATGCGTGGCCCCTGCAAGGAACCGGGGTCGAGGTGATGTTGTTCCATGGAGCGCCGCCACGAATCGAAGATCAGCGACGGCACCGGCGCCTGGGGCAGGCGGTCGGCATTGCGGACCACGCGACTGACGCAGTCGACGTGTTCCCTGGAGTTCGCGGCGAGCATAAGGCCTCCGGTTCTCGATCTTTGTTGTTATGCCCGCCATTAAGCGCGCATGCGTCGGGTCGGACAAGCGCGGCCTGACCAACAGCCCGGGATGAGACGCGGCGTCTCAGCAGGCCTGAGACGCGAGCTGCGCGGTGCAATCTGCCGTCTCATTCTGCGGTGGCTTGCCGCACCGTCACAACTGCTCTGGATCAAGGCTTTGCCAGGTTTTTTCGCGCCTTGGCACAGGCTGTGCTGAAGGCCCTGTAGCTGAATACCCTCAGCCTTTTGTGTGTCGAGACAACCTGGAGAACAACAAGATGTCCACTCACCTGTCCACCGATCAATTGCTGCATGCCTACACCGTGATGCGCACCATCCGTGATTTCGAAGAGCGCTTGCACGTGGAATTCGCCACCGGCGAGATCCCCGGTTTCGTGCACCTGTACGCCGGCCAGGAGGCCAGTGCCGCCGGGGTCATGGCCCACCTCAACGATGAAGATTGCATCGCCTCCAACCACCGTGGTCACGGTCACTGCATCGCCAAGGGCGTGGACGTGTTCGGCATGATGGCCGAGATCTACGGCAAGAAAACCGGCGTGTGCGGCGGCAAGGGCGGCTCCATGCACATTGCCGACCAGGAGAAGGGCATGCTCGGCGCCAACGGCATCGTCGGCGCGGGTGCGCCGCTGGCGGCCGGTGCCGCGCTGGCGTCCAAGCTCAAGGGTAGCCAGGGCGTGGCGGTGGCCTTTTTTGGCGACGGCGGCTCCAACGAGGGCGCGGTGTTCGAAGCGATGAACCTGGCTGCGATCATGAAGTTGCCATGCCTGTTCGTTGCCGAAAACAACGGTTATGCCGAGGCTACCGGCTCTGGTTGGTCGGTGGCGTGCAAGGACATCGCCGAGCGTGCCGTGGGCTTTGGCATGCCGGGGGTGATTGTCGATGGCAATGATTTTTTCGCCGTGCACGCCGCCCTCGGCGTTGCCGTCGAACGTGCGCGCAAGGGCGAGGGGCCAACGTTGGTGGAAGTGAAACTGAGCCGCTTCTACGGCCACTTCGAAGGCGATGCGCAAACCTATCGCGGCCCCGATGAAGTGAAGAACCTGCGCGACACCGCCGACTGCCTGGCGCTGTTCCGCCAACGCTGCACCGCCGAGGGCTGGCTGGACGCAGCGCAATTTGAGCGCATCGACAGCGAAGTCGCGCAACTGATCGAAGACGCCGTGCGTCGCGCCAAGTCCGATCCCAAGCCCCAGGCCGCCGACCTGCTCAGTGATGTCTACGTCGCCTACCGCTAATAACAATAATCCGTGGAGAGAATCTTATGGCTCGCAAAATCAGCTACCAGCAGGCAATCAACGAAGCCCTGGCCCAGGAAATGCGCCGTGACAACAGCGTGTTCATCATCGGCCAGGACGTTTCCGGTGGCACCGGATCGCCCGGCGAACAAGACGCCTGGGGCGGTGTGCTCGGCGTGACCAAGGGCCTGTACCCGGAATTTCCCGAGCGCGTGCTGGACGCGCCGCTGTCTGAGGTCGGCTACGTTGGCATGGCGGTCGGCGCCGCCACCCGAGGCATGCGCCCGGTGTGCGAATTGATGTTCGTTGACTTTATCGGCTGCTGCCTCGACCAACTGCTCAACCAGGCGGCCAAATTCCGCTACATGTTCGGCGGCAAGACCACCACGCCGCTGGTGATCCGCGCTATGTACGGCGCCGGCCTGCGCGCGGCGGCCCAGCATTCGCAGATGCTCACCTCGATGTGGACGCACATCCCTGGCCTGAAGGTGGTGTGCCCGGCCACGCCGTATGACGCCAAGGGCATGTTGATCCAGGCGATCCGCGACAACGACCCGGTGATCTTCCTTGAGCACAAGATGCTCTACAGCCTGCAAGGTGAAGTCCCGGAAGAGCTCTACACCGTGCCCTTCGGCGAAGCCAACTTTGTACGCGAGGGCAAGGATGTCACCCTGGTGACCTACGGGCGCATGCTGCATGTTGCCCTGGAAGCCGCGACCAACCTGGCGCGCCAGGGCATCGACTGCGAAGTGCTGGACCTGCGCACCACCAGCCCGTTGGACGAAGACAGCATCCTCGAAAGCGTGGAAAAAACCGGGCGACTGGTGGTGATCGATGAGTCCAACCCACGCTGTTCCGTTGCCACCGACATCAGCGCGTTGGTGGCGCAGCGCGCGTTTTCTTCCCTGCGTGCGCCGATTGAAATGGTCACCGCGCCGCACACGCCGGTGCCGTTCTCCGATGCGCTGGAAGACCTGTACATCCCCAACGCCGCGAAGATCGAAGCCGCCGTGCTGAAGATCGCCGACAAGAGGAATGCCGCATGATCCATACCTTGACCATGCCCAAGTGGGGGCTGTCGATGACCGAGGGGCGTATCGACGTCTGGCTCAAGCAACCCGGCGACCGGGTAGAGAAGGGCGAGGAAGTGCTCGATGTGGAGACCGACAAGATTTCCAGCAGCGTCGAGGCGCCGTTCAGTGGCGTGTTGCGCCGGGTCCTGGCGCTGAGCGACGAGACCTTGCCGGTGGGCGCGTTGCTGGGGATTGTGGTGGACGGTGACGCCAGTGAAGCGGACATCGACGCAGTGATCGACAGCTTCAATGCCGGGTTTGTGTCCAATGCGGCCGAGGCCGAAGCGTCGGGGCCGAGTGCGCAGAAGGTCGAGATCGGCGGGCGCCTGCTGCGTTATCTCGACCTGGGCGAGGGCGGCACGCCGCTGGTGCTGGTGCACGGTTTTGGCGGCGACCTGAACAACTGGCTGTTCAACCAACCGGCGTTGGCCGCCGAGCGCCGGGTAATTGCCCTCGACTTGCCGGGGCATGGCGAGTCAGGCAAGCAACTGCAGCGTGGTGATGCCGCGGAGTTGAGCCAGGCCGTATTGGCCTTGCTCGATCACCTTAACCTTGATCGGGTGCACCTGGCCGGCCACTCCATGGGCGGGCTGGTTTCGCTGACGGTTGCCGACCAGGCGCCCGCGCGCGTGGCTTCGCTGACGCTGATCGCCAGCGCCGGCCTGGGCGCGGACATCAACGCGGATTACCTGCAAGGCTTTGCCGAAGCGAACAATCGCAATGCCCTCAAGCCGCAACTGACTCAACTGTTCAGCGATCCGGCACTGGTGACGCGGCAGATGCTGGAGGACATGCTCAAGTTCAAGCGCCTGGAGGGTGTGGATCAAGCGTTGCGCCAACTCAACAGCGCGCTGTTTGACGGCGGGCAGCAGAAGGTGGACTTGCGCCATGTGGTGGGTCGCCAGCCGAGCCTGGTGATCTGGGGCAGTGACGATGCCATCATCCCGGTGCGGCATGCACAGGGGCTGGAGGCCCAGGTGGAGATCTTGCCGGGGCAGGCGCACATGGTGCAGTTGGAGGCGGCAGAGCAGGTCAACCAACGCATGGCAACCTTCCTCAAATCCCAAGCCTGATCGGGCTCTAACTGTGGGAATTGGCGTGTGGGGGAGCAGGCAAGCCAGCTCCCACAGTTTTTGACTGCATTTCAACTTTGGCGCTTCAGGGTTTCACTGGGCAGCTCTTTGAACAGCGCGCGATAACTGTTCGAAAACCGCCCCAAATGCCAGAACGACCAGTTCATCGCCACCTCGGCCACGGTGGTGTCGGCGCCGCTCAACAACTCCCGCCGCGCCCCATTCAACCTGCGCAACCGCAACCACTGCGCCGGGCTCATCCCTGTGTAGGTCTTGAATCCTTGCTGCAATTGACGCAACGGCACGCCGGCAATCTGCGCAAGCTCCAGCAGGTTGACGGTTGCATCCGGTGCGTCCGCCGCCCATTCGCCGATGCGGGCCATCACGCGGCGCTCTTCACTGCGCCGTTGCAATGAACTGCGGTCCAGGCACACGCAGGCGTTGTCGAGGATGAACAGGCAGTCGTCGAGCAGTTGCCGGGTGAGGGGCAGTGGGTCGATCTGCGTGGGCAGGCGCGTCAACGTGCCACTGAGCCAGCGGGCAAACAACCCGTTCTGCTGGCCACTGAGCGGCGCCATGAACAGGCCTTCCAACTTCGCCACATCCAGGCCATGGCGTTGCACAAACTGCGGGCCGAACACTACTGCTACCTCGCGGTAGTTTTCCGGGGTGATCCAGGTGTTGCGGCTTTCGCCATTGAGCAGGTACAGCGCGTTGTCGCTGCCATCGAAACAGAACGCCAGCGAGCCAGGCGGCGCGTTGAAATGCTGCTCGACACGGGTGTTCATGCACTCTTCGTACACCTGCACACCATCCAGATCGAGGTAGCGGACCTGCCCGGAGAAATGCCCCGGGGACATCTGCTGATAGTGCTGCACCCAACCGGGTGTCGCACTGCATTGGGCGACCACATCAGCGGTGGTGAAGGCCTGTACGCGAGCGGCGGTTGCCTGGGTCATGGGAGATCCGTACGCACTCTATTGGTGCGTTGTGGTTCGTGCAAAGTGGATAGATGCGTTTCGAAGGCCGGCCCAAGATAGACCTCAATGCGCCGCCGACACAAGCCGGCGCATGCCCCCCACCCATGCCGAGGTCTTTATGAACGCCCCCTTCGATCAGCTGTCCGCCTGGCTGAAAGAACACAAGATTACCGAAGTCGAATGCGTGATCAGTGACTTGACTGGTATCGCACGCGGCAAGATTGCGCCCACCAACAAGTTCCTGCATGAGCGCGGCATGCGCCTGCCGGAAAGTGTGCTGCTGCAAACGGTAACCGGGGATTTTGTCGACGACGACATCTACTACGACCTGCTCGACCCTGCCGACATCGACATGGTCTGCCGCCCGGTGGCCAACGCCACCTACGTGGTGCCCTGGGCCATCGAGCCCACCGCCATCGTGATCCACGACACCTTCGACAAGCAGGGCAACCCTATCGAACTGTCGCCACGCAACGTGCTCAAGAAGGTCTTGCGGCTGTACACCGAGCAGGGCTGGCAGCCGATTGTCGCGCCGGAAATGGAGTTCTACCTGACCCAGCGCTGCGAAGACCCCGACCTGCCGCTGAAAACCCCGGTGGGCCGTTCCGGGCGTGCCGAAACCGGGCGTCAGTCGTTTTCCATCGACGCCGCCAACGAATTCGACCCGCTGTTCGAAGATGTCTACGACTGGTGCGAAGCCCAGGGCCTGGACCTCGATACGCTGATCCACGAAGACGGCCCGGCGCAGATGGAAATCAACTTCCGCCACGGCGACGCCCTTGACCTCGCCGACCAGATCACCGTGTTCAAGCGCACCCTGCGTGAGGCCGCACTCAAGCACAACGTGGCCGCGACCTTCATGGCCAAGCCGGTGGCCGACGAGCCGGGCAGCGCCATGCACCTGCACCAGAGCGTGGTGGACATCGCCACCGGCACACCGGTGTTTGTCGACGCCGACGGCAAGATGAGCCCACTGTTCCTTCACCATATCGGCGGCCTGCAAAGGTACATCCCCATGCTGCTGCCGATGTTCGCGCCCAACGTCAACTCGTTCCGCCGCTTCCTGCCGGACACATCGGCACCGGTCAACGTCGAGTGGGGCGAAGAAAACCGCACCGTCGGCCTGCGCGTGCCCACCTCCAGCCCGGACGCGATGCGCGTGGAAAACCGCCTGCCCGGCGCCGATGCCAATCCGTACCTGGCAATTGCCGCCAGTCTGCTGTGTGGCTACCTGGGGATGATTGAGCGGCTCGAACCGAGCGCGCCCGTGGAAGGCCGTGCCTATGAGCGGCGCAACCTGCGCCTGCCGATCACCATCGAAGACGCCCTGGCACGCATGGAGGAATGCGCCACGGTCAGGCAGTACCTGGGCGACAAATTTGTGCGTGGCTACGTCGCGGTCAAGCGCGCCGAGCATGAGAATTTCAAGCGGGTGATCAGTTCCTGGGAGCGAGAGTTCCTGTTGTTGAGCGTCTAAAAATCCATCAAAAGGGGTGTTGATATGCGTCTTGCGAACAAGCTTCTTCCGCTGGCCTTGGTGGCCGCCTTCTGCAGCACCAGCCAGGCGGCGCCGACGGTCAGTATCTACAACTGGACTGACTACATCGGTGAGACCTCCTTGGCGGATTTTCAGGCCAAGACCGGGATCAAGCCGATCTACGACGTGTTCGACTCCAACGAAACCCTGGAGGGCAAGCTGCTCGCCGGGCGTACCGGGTATGACGTGGTAGTGCCGTCCAACCACTTCCTGGCGCGCCAGGTCAAGGCCGGTGCGTTCCTCAAGCTGGACCGCGCGCAACTGCCCAACTTCAAGAACCTCGACCCCAAATTGCTCGCGCTGCTGGAGAAGAACGACCCGGGCAACGCCCACTCCGTGCCTTATTTGTGGGGCACCAATGGCATCGGCTACAACGTCGACAAGGTCAAGCAGGTGCTGGGCATCGACCATATCGACTCGTGGGCGGTGCTGTTCGAGCCGGAAAACCTCAAGAAGCTCAATCAGTGCGGCGTGGCCTTTCTCGATTCGGCGGATGAGCTGTTCCCGGCGATCCTCAATTACATGGGCAAGGACCCGCGCAGCGAAAACGCCGCGGATTACCAGCAGGCCGAGGCCAAGCTGCTGACGCTGCGGCCGTATATCACCTATTTCCATTCGTCCAAGTACATCTCGGACCTGGCCAACGGCGACATCTGCGTGGCGTTCGGTTATTCCGGCGACGTGTTCCAGGCCGCCAACCGCGCCAAGGAAGCCAAGAACGGGGTGAACATCGCCTATTCGATTCCCAAGGAAGGCTCCAACCTGTGGTTCGACCTGCTGGCGATCCCCGCCGATGCGAGCAACCCCAAAGAAGCCCACGCCTTCATCAACTACCTGCTCGACCCCGAAGTGATCGCCAAGGTCAGCGCCTCGGTGGGCTACGCCAACGCCAACCCGGCGGCCAAGGCCTTTATGGACCCTGAGCTGGTGAACAACCCTGAGGTGTACCCGTCCCAGGCGGTGCTCGACAAACTTTACATTTCCACCACGCCGACCCCGACGACCATGCGCCTGATGACCCGCGCCTGGAGCAAAGTGAAGACCAACAAATGAGTCACGCCCGCTCGTATTACCAGGCAAGTGCCCATGCCATGCCCGAGCGTGGGCGGTTGGACGCCGACCTGAGTGCCGACGTGTGTGTGATCGGCGGCGGTTTCACCGGGGTGAACACCGCCATCGAACTGGCCCAGCGCGGGCTCTCGGTGATTCTGCTGGAGGCCCGGCGCATTGGCTGGGGCGCCAGCGGGCGTAATGGTGGGCAGTTGATTCGCGGCATCGGCCACGATGTGTCGGGGTTCGCCAAGCATGTGGGCGAGGAGGGCGTGCGTTACCTGGAGCGCGCCGGGATCGAGTCGGTGGCGCTGGTGGGCGAGCGCATCCGCGCGCATGGTATCGACTGCGACCTGCGCTGGGGCTTTTGTGAGCTGGCGAATACGCCGGCGCAATTCGCTGCGTTCAAGGGTGAGCAGGAGCATTTGGCGGCGATGGGATATGCCCATGAAACCCGCCTCGTCGGCGCGAAGGATATGCCGCAGATCGTGGGTTCGACCATGTATGCCGGTGGCCTGGTGGACATGGGCTCCGGGCATCTGCATCCGCTGAACCTGGTGTTGGGCGAGGCGCAGGTGGCCGAGTCCCTCGGGGTACGGATTTTCGAGCACACCGAAGTGCTGGAACTGATCCATGGCGACACCGTGCAAGTGCGTTGCGCCAGCGCCACGGTACGCGCCACCCGCCTGGTATTGGCCTGCAACGCGCACCTCGACGAGCTGGAGCCACGCCTGAGCGGCAAGGTGCTGCCGGCGGGCAGCTACATCATCGCCACCGAGCAGTTGTCGCAAGCATTGGCGAATGAACTGATCCCGCAAAACCTTGCGCTGTGCGACCAGAAGGTCGGCCTGGATTACTACCGTCTGTCCGCCGACCGGCGCCTGTTGTTTGGCGGCGCTTGCCACTATTCCGGCCGCGATCCGGCTGACATCGCCGCGTATATGCAGCCGAAAATGCTCAAGGTGTTCCCGCAGCTGGCAGGCACGACCATCGAGTTTCAGTGGGGCGGCAAGATCGGCATCACCGCCAACCGTTTCCCCCAGGTTGGGCGCCTGCAGCAGTACCCCAATGTGTTTTACGCCCAGGGTTATTCGGGGCACGGGTTGAACGTGACCCACTGGTGCGCGCGCCTGCTCGCCGAAGGCATCCACGCCGGGCACAGCCAGGGCCTAGACGTTTTCAGCCGGGTGCCGCACATGACGTTTCCCGGCGGCAAGGTGTTGCGTTCGCCGCTGTTGGCATTGGGCATGTTGTGGTATCGCTTGCGGGAGTTGATGCATTGAAGCGCTTGGCGTGGCAGGCTGGGCGAGGTTTTCCTATGACTTTTGGAGATTTGACGTGCCAACAGCATCCGCAGTAATTGAAATCCCGGTATCCGCTGACAAGGTCTGGGCATTGGTCGGTGGCTTCAACGATCTGCCCAAATGGCTGCCGCTGATCGTCAAGAGTGAGCCGAGTGAAGGCGGGCGTCTGCGTCACCTGACGACCGCCGACGGTGGTGTGATCGTGGAGCGTATGCAGACGTTTGACAACGTGGCGCGCACCTACAGCTACACCATTGAACAGTCGCCGTTTCCGGTGAGTGCGTATCTGGCGACGTTGCAGGTTGAAGCATTGACTGACGCGTCGGCCAAAGTCACCTGGTCGGGTGTGTTCACGCCGGTGGACGGTGTGACGGATGCGGCGGTGGAAGAGCTGTTTGCCGGTGTCTACAAGGGTGGGGTTGAGGCGCTGCGGGCGAACTTCTGACCTGATCTGGCTGGCGCTGCAAGTCCAATGTGGGAGCGGGCTTGCCCGCGATAGCGGTGGTTCAGTGAATATATCTTTGACTGACACACCGCTATCGCGGGCAAGCCCGCTCCCACAGGGTTTTGTGGTGCCTGGGTTACTCGGGCATCAGTTGCTGCCGGCACTCCAGCACCAACCGCGCACCACCGCTCGCGCTGCTGCCCACTTCCAGCTTGAACCCGTGCAGGTTGATGATCGCCGCGACAATCGACAAGCCCAAGCCAAACCCGCCTTGCTGGTCGTTTTCATCCACGCGATAGAAGCGCTGGAACACCGCGTTGCGTTCGGCAATCGGGATGCCGGGCCCGGAGTCGTGCACTTCGATGCGGGTGCTGCCGGCGTCGTTCAGCGCGCGCAGGATCACTTCGCCGCCTGGCGGGGAGAACTTGATCGAGTTGCTCAGCAGGTTGGCCAGGGCTTCGAACAACAGGGCGCGGTCGCCGGTGATCCACGGCAGCGACTCCGGCGTATCGAGCACCAGTTGCAGCTCGCCTTCTTCGGCCAGCGGCAGGTAGAAGTCATGCAGTTCGCGCAGCAGCGGCAGCGGGTCCATCACCAGGAAGCCCGAGCGGCGCTGGTGGTCTTCCAGCTCCGAGATGCGCAGCAAACCGCGAAAGCGCGCCATCAGGGTGTCGGTTTCCGTGATCGCATCGTCCAGTTTTACCGCGTAGTTGGAGTCCTGTTCCGCCTCTTGGCGGATGCGATAGAGCTGCGCGCGCAGGCGGGTCAGCGGGGTGCGCAGATCGTGGGCGATGTTGTCGCACACGCCCTTGACCTCGTTCATCAGCTTCTCGATGCGGTCGAGCATGGCGTTGACGATGGCGGCGAGCATGTCCAGTTCGTCACGCCGATTCGACAGCGGCAGGCGGTGGGTCAGGTCGCCGGCGACGATGGCCTCGGCGCTGGCCTGAATGCCGCGAATGCGCCGCAACGGGCGACGGCGCAACAGGTGCCAGCCGGCGGCGCCGGGGATGATGGTCAACGACAGTGCCCATAGCAGCGCATGCCAGATGATCCGGGTCACGCCAAACAGCGAACCGTTGGCGCGCACCAGCACCAGCCAGCGGCCGTCGTCGGTGTGGGTGGCGACGGCGTCGCAGCTGTCCTTGGGCAACTTGGGGTCGTTGGAGTCGACGCAGTTGGCCAGGGTGTGGATCTTGCCGTCCAGCGGCAGGTCGGGCGGCACGGCGCGGATCGGGCCGCTGAGCGGGTTGAATTGCTCGTCGAACAGGCCGTAGGCGTCCACGCCCTTCATGTCGAAGGTCATGCTGGTGGTCAGCGCTTCCACCAGTTCCTCACCGTCGAAGCGCTGGAACAGGTGCTGGCGTTGCATCAGCGAGTGGCGCGACAAGTCGCTCAGGTAACCGGACACTTCGTAATACAGCACCCCCATGAGGATGCAACTCCAGGCCACGAACAGTGAGCTGTAAAGCGCCAGCAAGCGGCTGCTGGACGAGCGCCAGCCCTTAGAGGGGTTCAGCAATGACATAACCGGAACCTCGTACCGTGCGGATCAGCGGCGTGAGGCCCGGTGGATCGATCTTCTTGCGCAGACGGCCGATGTGCACGTCGATCAGGTTGGTGCCGGGGTCGAAGTGATAGCCCCAGACTTCCTCGAAAATCATCATCCGCGAGAGGATCTGCCCGGTATTGCGCATCAGGAATTCGAGCAACTTGTATTCGGTGGGCAGCAGGCTCAACGGCTGGTCGGCGCGGCTGGCTTCGCGGCTGATCAGGTTCAGCTCCAGGTCGGCCACGCGCAGGGCGGTTTCGAATTCCTTGACCGTGCTCTTGCGTCGCAGCAGCACTTCGACGCGGGCGGCCATTTCATCGGAGGCGAAAGGTTTGGTCAGGTAGTCATCACCGCCGGCGCGCAAGCCGCGCACGCGCTCGTCGACGTCGGAGAGGGCGCTGATCATCAGGATCGGCGTCGACACCCCGATGGTGCGCAGGGTGGTGACGATGGCCAGGCCATCGAGCTCCGGGAGCATACGGTCGAGGGTGATCAGGTCGTAATCGCCGCTCACGGCGCGGACCAGGCCTTCGCGGCCGTTATCTACCCAATCTACGTCCAGTCCATGGCTACTCAGCTCGGCAACGATCTCGCGGGCTGTTACGGCGTCATCCTCGATGGTCAAAATGCGGGTCATAGGATTACCTGGTGAGCGATTCACACTAGAAGTGCGGACATTTTGCCAAGAAATGCCTGAACGCTTCCTAAATTAAACTTCATGTTGGCGCAACCAACAGATTTTTCACTGGCTGGCGCTGGTCAATGTGGGAGCGGGCTTGCTCGCGATAGCGGTCTGCCAGCCAACACACTTGTTACAGATAGACCGCATTCGCGAGCAAGCCCGCTCCCACACTGACCGAGTTCGGCTGGAGGTTGCATAACGCCTGCCCGGAGGAGGCTGTTCTTGCAAGTTGCATGGTCCTAGGAAGTTCAAGTTATCTAACGTTTTGATATTTATGGATATTTAATTTTGTTGCGACTGGCACGGCGTCTGCACTTGTCCTTTCTGAGACATGTAACACCATTTTTCCTGCCGGGAGCAAAACAACAATGATCACATCCTCATCCACGCTACAAGAAGCGTCGAGCGCGCAGTCCGGGGTTTCCTGGGCCGCGATCTTTGCCGGGGCCGCCGCTGCGGCGGCGTTTTCCCTGATCCTGGTACTGCTGGGCTTCGGCCTGGGCTTTTCGGCGGTATCGCCGTGGGCCGACAGCGGTATCAGCGCCAAGGGCCTGGGCATTTCCACGATTGTCTGGCTGGCGTTCACCCAGATCGTCGCGTCGGGCCTGGGCGGTTACATTGCCGGCCGATTGCGGGTGAAGTGGGCCAATGTGCATGGCGATGAGGTGTATTTCCGCGACACTGCCCATGGCTTCCTGGCCTGGGCCGTGGCCACGTTGGTGACGGCGGTGCTGGTCGTCGGCTCGGTCAGCAGTGTGGTCGGTGGCGGCGTGAAAGCCTCGGCCAGCGTGGCGTCGGGTGCGGCCCAGGCCATTGGCACTGCGGCCAAGGGTGAAGACTTCGGCTACTACGTCGACAGCCTGTTCCGCGACAACCGCCCGGTTGCCGTCAGCGATGACGCGGCCCACGGCGTGGTGGCGCGCATCTTCGCCCGCACTCTGAGCAACGACGGCCAGCTCGCCGCCGAAGACCGTGCCTACCTGGCCCAGTTGATCAGCCAGCGCACCAACCTCAGCCAGGCCGACGCCGAGGCGCGCATCGACAAGGTCTATGGCGATGCCCGTAAAGCCGTCGAGGATGCCAAGCTCAAAGCCAAGCAGGCCGCTGATACTGCCGCCAAAGTCGCTGCCTACACGTCGCTGTGGACCTTCATTGCCCTGCTGATCGGTGCATTCTTTGCCAGCTTCGCTGCCACCTACGGCGGTCGCCGTCGCGATGCAGTGGTGTATGTCGAAACTGAACACTTTGTCCGTTAATTCAAGGAGAACATCATGCGCTCGATACTGCTTTTTTTCCTCGGTGTGCCTATCCCGGTCATCATCCTGATCGCTATCTTCATGCATTAAACCTGAGCCTTGCTCGGCTCAAAATGTGAGAGCGGGCTTGCTCGCGATGGCGGTCTGTCAATGACTCATCAGTTGACTGGCACACCACCATCGCGGGCAAGCCCGCTCCCACATTGGGTTTTGCGTAGTGTCAGCCAACTGATGACCAGCAATGCGCTCGCCAGCGACGTCATCACCACCAACGGCCCAGAGGTGCCGTCGGACAACAACCCTGTCGCCCAACTGCTGACTGCCGTCAATAACATCTGGGTAAAAAAGAACAATCCCGACGCCGTCCCCGCTATCGCGCCGTAGGGCTGCAACACCGCCAGCTGACAGGCCGGAATCACCATTCCCACCGACACCATGATCACCACCATCGGCAATACAATCGCCAGCCACTCGCCCGGCAACGCGGTGGTCGTCGCCGCGAGCGTCAGGCTGCCGAGCACGTTCAATGCGATGGCGGCTGTGATCAATTGATCCGGCTCGAACCGCAGCACCAGGCGCCGGAACAGATGTGCGCCGAGCATGTAGCCGCTGATAGTCGCTGCAAAGACCCCTGCATACGCCGTGGCAGAGAGCTGAAAACTGCGCTGCAACAACGCCGATGACTCGCTGATAAATGGGAAGTACGTGCTGTACACGCAGCCGATGGCCAGGGAGTAGCGCAGGAAATAGCGCTCACCCAGCAACTGGCCGTAGATTCGCAACAGGTTGCTCGGCGGCGCCGCGGCAACTTCCGGCGGACGGGTCTCCGGCAGGCGGCGATACACCACCAGGCACAGCGCCACGCCAATCACTGCGAGCAACACAAACAGCCCACGCCAGTTGATCAGCGGCAACATCAGGCTGCCCAGGACCGGTGCCGCCATTGGTGACACGGCCATGGCCATGGAAATCAGGCCGAGCAGGCGTGCCTGTTCGTGGCGGTCGAAGTAGTCGCGCACGATCACCCGGCCGATCACCGTGGTGCAGCAACCGCCCAGGGCCTGGAACAGGCGGGCGATGATCAGCACGCTGAGGCTGTCAGCCAGGGCGCAGGCCGCCGTGGCGATGACATACAGCAACAGTCCGGCGAGCAATATCGGACGGCGGCCGAAACGGTCGGTGAGCGGGCCGGCGACCAGCAGCGAGATTGCCGAACCCAGGGTGTACAGCGTGAGGGTCAGTTGCAGCTGGCTGTCGCTGCTGTGGAAGTAGTCGGCCATGCCGGGCAAGGCGGGCAGGTGCAGGTCCAGGGTGATGCGCGGCAAGGCGATCAGGACGGTCAGCAGCACCAGCCAAAAACCTGTGGAAAGGGCGCGTTGGGTCATAGGAGATTTCTTCGCTGTAGGTAGGATTCGGACTCTATTGCCTTTGTGGTTTAATTCGCAGGGCCACTTGACCATGGATTGACTGGACCACTATGAGCCGAGGAAAAGCTGGATCCGCCCTGGATTTGCCGCGCCCCGACAGCCTGGATACAGGCAAGCAGCAGGGCGCCTACGACGCCCTGCGCGGGGCTATCCTGAATCGACAGTTGCCGGCCGGCAGTCGCTTGCCGTCCACCCGCAGCCTGGCCGAGCGCTGGCTGGTGTCCCGGGGCACCCTGGAGGCAGCGTTTGATCGGTTACACAGCGAAGGCTATGTGCAGCGGGTGGCAGGTTCCGGAACGCGGGTGTGTGCGGTGATTCCGGAACAGTTCATTGCGGCGCCGGCAAATGCCGCGCCGCGTCGCGAGGCCGTGCCCGATCAGCCGGCCACAGGTGTGCAGAGCCACATCCCCTTTGTCGCCCGACGCCCGGATGCCAGCCTGTTTGATCTGAAAACTTGGGCCCGCTGTATTTCCCGAGGCTTGCTGGCGGTGGGGCCGGGCGTGCTCGAAGCCTCTCATCCCGCGGGCCTGCCTGAACTGCGTGCGCAGATCGCCGACTACCTGCGCAGCTATCGCGGCATGAGGTGCGAGGCGGATGAAGTGCTTGTCACCACGGGCATCCGCCATGCCCTTGATCTGATCGCGCGAACCGTGCTCAAGCCAGGCGACATTGCTTGCGTCGAAGACCCCGGTTATCTGCCGGCGCGACGCTTGTTCAGCCTAGCGGGGGCGCAGGTCCAGAGTATTGCCGTCACCGGCGAAGGCCTCGACACCGAACAACTACCGCCGACGGCGCGCCTGGCTTACGTTACGCCTGCCCATCAGGCGCCGCTGGGCATGACCCTGTCAGTTTCGCGGCGCCTGGCACTGTTGGACTGGGCCAGCCGTGCCGACGCCTGGGTGGTTGAAGATGACTACGACAGCGAATACAACTACAACGCCGCGCCACTGGCCGCGCTCAAGTCCCTGGATTCGAACGACCGCGTGATCTATTGCGGCAGCTTCAACAAGAACCTGTTCCCCGGCCTGCGTGTGGGGTTCATGGTGGTGCCCAAGGCATTGCGTCGCTCATTGCTGCGCACGCTGCAACTCACCGGGCATTCGGTGGGTGTTACGGATCAACTGGGCTTGCAGGTGTTTCTGCGCAGCGGCGGGTTTGTGCGGCATTTGCGCGCTTCACGTCAGGCGTATCAGGCACGGCGCGATGGGTTGCTTGCGTGCCTGCCGGACAGTTCCACGGTCAGCGGCCAGCAGGCCGGGTTGCATTTTGTGTTGTGGTTGCCGCCGGGCGTCGAGGAAGCCGATTTTTGCCAACGGGCCGCCGCCGTCGGGTTG
Organism: Pseudomonas sp. GL_117; assembly: GCF_057835125.1. NCBI lineage: Bacteria > Pseudomonadati > Pseudomonadota > Gammaproteobacteria > Pseudomonadales > Pseudomonadaceae > Pseudomonas > Pseudomonas sp. GL_117. The sequence goes on from NZ_CM174418.1 coordinate 2,596,021, forward strand.
ACGTTGCAGCCGCTGGGCAAGTTCTGCGCCCAGGTGCGCCTGCCATCGGCGGTGATCATCGGCTACACCGCGTTGACCCTGGCGCAGATCCGCTTTCACGGACGTGCACTTGCGCAATTGTTAACGGCCGCTTGACCCGTACAACACGACAATCAGGTGTTGTACCGGGTATCAGTCGTCAAACCCAACCTGCTCGTGGATCTCATCCACCTTGAGTTCCAGGCGATACGCCACGGCAATAAACAGCGCCTGGCACAGGCATAACGTCGCGCTCAACGAACGAAACGCAAACGACGATCCTTCATTGACCAACAGCACCGCGTTCGCCCGCTTGGCCAGGGGCGACAGGTTGCTGTCGGTGATGATCAACGTCTTGGCCTGATGGTGCTGGGCGATGCGCAGGCAGTGCTGGGTCTCTTTGCCGTAGGGCGTAAAGCTGATGGCGATCACCAGGTCGTTGGCGCGCACGCTGCGCATCTGCTCGCGGTAGCTGCCGCCCAGGCCCGAGATCAGGTGGATGCGCTTGTTGGTGTGCTGCAGGTTGTAGACCAGATAGTCGGCCACCGCGAACGAGCGGCGCACGCCGACCACGTAGATGTTGTCGGCATTCACCACCAGGTCCACGGCTTTTTCGAAGGCCGCATCGTCCAGTTCCAGCCCCAGGCGCTCGATGCCGGACAAGGTCGCGTTGACGCACTCGCGCGCCAGGTCGCCGCCGCTGGCCTTCTGGGATTTGTTGGCGATCATGCTGCGGATGCGCTGCTGGTAGTTCTGCACCGGCGTGGTCTTGTGGGTGTAGGCCTCGCGGAACAACGCCTGCATCTCACTGAACCCACTGAAGCCGAAGCGCTGGGAGAAACGCACGATGGCCGAAGGGTGCACTTCACATTCGCGGGCGATGTCGCTGATGCGGTCGACCATGATGCGGTCGCTCTGTTGGCTCATGTAGCTGGCGATGCGCTTGAGCTGGCGCGGCAGGCTTTCGTATTCGTCGGTGATCAGCTGCAACAGGCGCTCGGCATTGATCGGAGGGCTGGCGAGAGCGTCTTGTGAAGGGGTCTCGGGCATGGGCAATCCTTCTGTCTTGTTCGTCTGTTGCGCTGATGGGTGGCGCAAGTCTACAGGGTAGGCGCAAAAAAATACCCCGGCATCACGGCCCGCGTGGCCTGCTGAAACGATGCACGGTGGCTGGCGTGCCCCTATGCTGACGTATTGGAAAAAATATTCCACTAAAAATAATTCTAGAATAAATATTGATTGCTGCCGGCGGACGTTCTAGTCTGCTCCCACCAAGAGCGTTTGCCGTCGCCACGGCGGCACAACGCAGGCTGATAAAAATAACAGGAGCCAGCATGGGCCAGACTCGTTTTGCCAGTGGGCGTCAATTGGATCTGATTTGCCTCGGGCGCCTGGGCGTCGACCTCTATGCGCAGCAAGTGGGTGCGCGGCTTGAGGACGTGTCCAGCTTCGCCAAGTACCTCGGCGGTTCCTCCGCCAATATCGCGTTCGGCACCGCACGGCTTGGGCTCAAGTCAGCGATGTTGAGCCGGGTCGGGGACGACCATATGGGTCGCTTCCTCGTGGAGTCCCTGGCCCGTGAAGGTTGCGATGTCAGCGGCATCAAGGTCGACCCGGAACGTCTCACCGCGCTGGTGTTGCTCGGGCTCAAGGATCGCGAGACCTTCCCCCTGGTGTTCTACCGCGAAAACTGCGCCGACATGGCCCTGCGCGCCGAAGACATCAACGAAGCCTTTATCGCCTCCAGCAAAGCCTTGCTGATCACCGGCACGCATTTCTCCACCGACAGTGTGTACAAGGCCAGCATCCAGGCCCTGGATTACGCGGCCAAGCATAACGTCAAGCGTGTGCTCGACATCGACTACCGCCCGGTGCTGTGGGGCCTGGCGGGCAAGGCCGATGGCGAGACGCGGTTTGTTGCCGACCAGAATGTCAGCGCCCATGTGCAGAAAATCCTGCCGCGGTTCGACCTGATCGTCGGCACTGAAGAAGAATTCCTGATCGCCGGCGGCAGTGAAGATTTGCTCACCGCGCTGCGCCGAGTGCGTGAACTGACCCCGGCGACCCTGGTGGTCAAGCTTGGCCCGCAGGGCTGCACGGTGATCCACGGAGCGATCCCTGCGCGCCTGGAAGACGGTGCGATCTACCCCGGCGTGCGCGTTGAAGTGCTCAATGTCCTCGGCGCCGGCGATGCGTTCATGTCGGGCTTTCTCAGCGGCTGGATCAATGACGCCAGCGACGAACGTTGCAGCCAGTTGGCCAACGCCTGCGGCGGCCTTGTGGTGTCGCGCCACGCCTGCGCCCCGGCCATGCCGACTCCGGCCGAACTCGAGTACCTGTTCAACAGCCCGGTGCCGATTACCCGTCCCGACCAGGACGAAACCCTGCAACGCCTGCACCGCGTCACGGTGCCGCGCAAGGCCTGGAAGCAGTTGTTCATCTTTGCTTTCGATCACCGCTGGCAATTGGTCGACCTGGCGCAACGCGGCGGCCAGGACACCACGCGCATCAGTGCGATCAAGCAACTGTTTATCCAGGCCATCGAACGCGTGGAGCGCAAGCTCGCCGAGCAGGGTGTCGACGCCGATGTGGGCCTGTTGGCAGACCAACGCTTCGGCCAGGATGCGCTCAACGCCGCCAGCGGTCGCGGCTGGTGGATCGCACGCCCGGTGGAAGTGCAGAACTCGCGGCCCCTGGCGCTGGAACACGGCCGTTCGCTCGGCAGCAACCTGATCGCCTGGCCCCAGGAACAAATCATCAAGTGCCTGGTGCAATACCACCCGGACGACGAACCGTTGCTGCGCCTGGAGCAGGAAGCGCAACTCAAGGCGGTGTACGACGCGTCCGTGGTCAGCGGCCATGAGCTGTTGCTGGAAGTCATCCCGCCCAAGGATCACCCGTCCACTTACCCGGATGTGCTGTATCGCAGCCTCAAGCGCCTGTACAACCTGGGCATCTACCCGGCGTGGTGGAAGATCGAGGCGCAATCGGCCGAGGACTGGAAACAGCTCGACGAACTGATCCAGGAACGCGACCCGTATTGCCGTGGGGTGGTGTTGCTGGGGCTGAATGCGTCGGCCGAATGCCTCGCCGATGGCTTCCGGCAGGCCAGCCAGAGCAGCACCTGCCGTGGTTTCGCCGTGGGTCGCACGATCTTCCAGGAGCCGAGCCGCGCGTGGCTGGCCGGGGATATTGATGATGAGACATTGATTCAGCGCGTCCAGGCGACGTTCGAACAGCTCATTAACGCCTGGCGCAGTGCCCGAACCTAAACCCAGTTTCAAATGTGGAATGCAATCAAATGTGGGAGCGGGCTTGCTCGCGAAAGCGGTGTATCAGTCACAGCATCTTTATCTGACACACCGCATTCGCGAGCAAGCCCGCTCCCACATAAAGCAAATCTCACCCGGCTTAAGTTAGATAAAAACAAAAGGTGCAGCCATGCCCGCAATCCGAATTGGCATCAACCCGATTTCCTGGAGCAACGACGACCTGCCGGCCCTCGGCGGTGAAACGCCCCTGAGCACCGCGCTGAGCGAAGGCAAGGAAATCGGCTACGAAGGTTTTGAACTCAACGGCAAATTCCCCAAGGACGCCAAGGGCGTCGGCGATGTGCTGCGCCCGTATGACCTGGCGCTGGTCTCCGGCTGGTACTCCAGCCGCCTGGCGCGGCGCTCGGTGGCAGAAGAAATCGAGGCCATCGCCGGGCACGTCGAGTTGCTCAAACAAAACGGCGCCACGGTGCTGGTGTACGGCGAAGTCGCCGATTCGATCCAGGGGTCACGTATCCGCTTGATCGAACGCCCGCGGTTCCACAGTGAACAAGCCTGGCAGGACTACGCCGACAAGCTCACTGAGCTGGCGCGTTTTACCCTGTCCCAGGGCGTGCGCCTGGCGTACCACCACCATATGGGGGCTTACGTTGAATCCCCGGAAGACATCGACCAGCTGATGCAACGCACCGGCCCGGAAGTCGGCCTGCTGTTCGATTCGGGCCATTGCTACATGGGGGGCGGCGAGCCGCTGGAAGTCCTGAAAAAACACATCGACCGTGTTTGTCACGTGCACTTCAAGGACGTGCGCAAGCCGGTGGTGCAGCTGGCGCGCAACCAGATGTGGAGCTTCCCGGATTGCATCGTCAACGGCACCTTTACCGTGCCCGGCGATGGCGACATTGAGTTTGGCGAGCTGCTCGACGTGCTGCTGGCCGCCCGCTACGCAGGTTGGCTGGTGGTCGAAGCCGAGCAGGACCCGGCCGTCGCGCCCAGCTATACCTACGCGAAAAAGGGCTACGACACCCTGCGTGCGCTGCTCACCGAGAGGACAAAAGCATGAGCCTGTTGGTCAAGAGCCACAAACGCGGGCAAACCATGGTCGCCCTCGAAGACGGACGCCTGGAGTACGTGGGTTTCAAAGCCTACCGCTTGAGCCTGGGCGAAACCCTGCCGGTCAGTGCCGGGGACAAGGAGCTGTGCCTGGTGCTGCTCAGCGGCCGGGTGAATATCCAGGGCGAGGGCTTCAACTGGCAGAACCTCGGTGATCGCCAGTCGGTGTTTGAAGACAAATCGCCGTTCGCCGCCTACTTGCCACCCGGCACCGTGGCCCAGGTCACCGCGTTGAGCGATGTGCAGATTGCCGTGTGCGCCGCCCCCGGTGCCGAAGGTTACGAACCGCGCCTGATCCGCCCCGAACAGTGCAAGCGCAGTGTGCGTGGCAAGGGCGCCAACACCCGCTACGTGTGCGACATCCTGCCGGACAGCGAGCCGGCCCATTCGCTGCTGGTGGTGGAGGTGCGTACGCCGTCCGGGCATTCGTCGAGCTACCCGCCGCACAAGCACGACACCGACGACTTGCCGCACCAGAGCTTTCTGGAAGAGACCTATTACCACCAGATCAACCCGCCCCAGGGCTTTGTGTTCCAGCGCGTGTACACCGACGACCGCAGCATCGACCAGGCCATGGCCGTGGAAAACAGCGACCTGGTGGTGGTGCCCAAGGGGTATCACCCGGTCAGCGTGCCGTACGGCTACGAGTCCTATTACCTGAACGTGATGGCCGGCCCCAAGCGCGCCTGGCATTTCCACAACGACCCGCAGCACAGCTGGCTACTGGACCTTTAAGGGGCGCGACATGACCACAACCCGACTGACCATGGCCCAGGCCCTGGTGAAGTTCCTGGACAACCAATACATCGAAGTCGATGGCGTAGAGAGCAAGTTTGTCGCCGGTGTGTTCACCATTTTCGGCCACGGCAACGTGCTGGGCCTCGGCCAGGCGCTGGAGCAGGACAGCGGCGACCTGGTGGTGCACCAGGGCCGCAACGAGCAGGGCATGGCCCATGCCGCCATCGGTTTTGCCAAGCAGCACCTGCGGCGCAAGATCTACGCGTGCACCGCGTCGGTCGGCCCCGGCGCGGCGAATATGCTGACCGCCGCTGCCACTGCCACGGCCAACCGCATCCCGCTGCTGTTGTTGCCCGGCGATGTCTACGCCAGCCGCCAGCCTGACCCGGTGTTGCAACAGATCGAACAGTTCCATGACCTGAGCATCAGCACCAACGACGCGTTCCGTTCCGTGAGCAAATACTGGGACCGCATCAACCGCCCCGAGCAATTGATGACGGCGGCGATCCACGCCATGCGCGTGCTCACCGACCCCGCCGAAACCGGCGCGGTGACCCTGGCGCTGCCCCAGGATGTGCAGGCCGAAGCCTGGGACTATCCCGACTATTTCCTGCAAAAACGCGTGCACCGTATCGACCGTCGCCCGGCCACCCCGGCAATGATCGGCGATGCACTGGCCGCGTTCCGTGGCAAGCGCAAGCCGCTGATTATCTGCGGCGGCGGGGTCAAGTACTCCGGCGCGAATGCTGCGTTGCAGGCGTTCGCCGAGCGCTTCGGGATTCCGTTTGCCGAAACCCAGGCGGGCAAGAGTGCGGTGGTTTCCAGCCACCCGCTGAACGTTGGCGGCATTGGCGAAACCGGTTGCCTGGCGGCCAACCTGCTGGCACCGCAGGCCGACCTGATCATCGGCATCGGCACGCGTTATACCGACTTCACCACCTCGTCCAAATCGCTGTTCAAGCATGCCGATGTCAAGTTCCTCAACCTCAACATCAGCCCGTGCGATGTGTTGAAACTCGACGCGGTGCAAGTGCTGGGCGATGCGCAACTGGCCCTTGAAGCCTTGGCGGATGCGTTGGGCGATTACCGCAGCGGCTGGGGCGAACAGGTGCGCGAGGCCAAGGCGCAGCTCGACGCCGAAGTCGAGCGCGTGCATCAGGTGGAATACAGCGGCGACGGCTTCGTGCCCGAAGTCGACGACCACCTCGACCGCGCCGTGCTGCGTGAATTCATCGAGCTGACCGGCTCGTGCCTGACCCAGAGCCGCGTGCTCGGTGTACTCAACCAGACCCTGGCCGACGACGCGATCATCGTCGCCGCTGCCGGCAGCCTGCCCGGCGACTTGCAACGCGCCTGGCGCAGCAAGGGCGTCAACACCTACCACGTCGAATATGGCTATTCGTGCATGGGCTACGAGATCAACGCCGCGCTGGGGGTGAAACTCGCCGAGCCGAGCAAGGAGGTGTATGCGTTGGTCGGCGACGGCTCCTACATGATGCTGCACTCGGAGCTGGCCACCTCGATCCAGGAGCGGCGCAAGATCAACGTGGTGCTGCTGGACAACATGGCCTTTGGTTGCATCAACAACTTGCAGATCGGCAATGGCATGGACAGCTTCGGCACCGAGTTCCGCTACCGCAACCCCGAGAGCGGCAAGCTCGACGGCGGCCTGGTGCCGGTGGACTTTGCCATGAGCGCGGCGGCCTATGGCTGCAAGACCTACAAGGTCAGCACCGTGGCGCAACTTGAAGCGGCGCTGGCCGATGCGCGTACGCAAACGGTGTCGACGCTGATCGACATCAAGGTGCTGCCCAAAACCATGGTGCACGGCTACCTGTCGTGGTGGCGGGTCGGCGTGGCGCAGGTGTCGACCAGCGAACGCACGAATGCCGCTGCAAAGAAACTCAATGAACAGCTGGCGAAGGCCCGGCAGTACTAATAACAAGAGGAGTTTTTACATGTCGTTGAAGCTTGGAGTCATCGGTACTGGGGCCATTGGCCGGGACCATATCCGTCGTTGCAGCCAGACCCTGCTCAACAGCCAGGTGGTGGCGGTGACCGACATCAATCTCGAGCAGGCCGCCAAGGTGGTGGCCGATTTGAAGCTGGACGCCGAGGTGTACCCCGACGGCCACGCGCTGATCAACTCGCCGCAGGTCGAGGCGGTGCTTGTCACGTCCTGGGGCCCGAGCCACGAGGAATTCGTGCTCGCCGCCATCGCCGCCGGCAAGCCGGTGTTCTGCGAAAAACCCCTGGCAGTCACTGCTGCCGGCTGCCGCAAGATCGTCGACGCCGAAGTCGCCTACGGCAAGCGCCTGGTGCAAGTCGGGTTCATGCGTCCGTATGACGAAGGCTATCGCGCACTCAAGGCGGTGATCGACAGCGGCCAGATCGGCGAGCCGCTGATGCTGCACTGCGCGCACCGCAACCCGACAGTGGGCGAGAACTACAAGACCGACATGGCGATCACCGACACCCTGATCCACGAATTGGATGTGTTGCGCTGGTTGCTCAACGACGACTACGTGTCGGTGCAAGTGGTGTTCCCGCGCAAGTCGAGCAAGGCCCTCGCGCACCTGCGCGACCCGCAGATCGTGCTGCTGGAAACCGCCAAGGGCACGCGTATCGATGTGGAAGTGTTTGTGAACTGCCAATACGGCTACGACATCCAGTGCGAAGTGGTGGGGGAGACCGGCATTGCCAAGCTGCCGGAGCCGTCCCAGGTGCAGCTGCGCAGTGAAGCGAAGTTGTCCAATGCGATCCTGATGGACTGGAAGGATCGGTTTATCGGTGCATACGACGTGGAATTGCAGGCGTTCATCGACAGCGTGCGCGCCGGCCAGGTCGGCGGGCCGTCGGCGTGGGATGGCTTTGCGGCGGCGGTGGCGGCGGATGCGTGTATCGAAGCGCAGAGCAGTGAGCAGATTGTGAAAGTCAGCTTGCCGGATCGTCCGCGCTTCTACGGCTAACCCCAACCCCAAAGGTGGAATGCAGTCAAAAATGTGGGAGCGGGCTTGCTCGCGAATGCGGTGTCTCAGATACAGAATTTTGGCTGACACACCGCATTCGCGAGCAAGCCCGCTCCCACATTTAGATTAGGTTTTCACTTTGAAAAAGGAGTGTTTGCATGCGAATCGGACTAGTGGGCTACGGCCACGGAGGGCGCTTTTTTCATGCGCCGCTGATTGCAACCTTGCCCGGCGCCACGTTTGTCGGCGTCGTCACACGCTCCCCCGAGCGCCGCCAGCAGTTGGCGAGTGATCATCCCGGCCTCAAGGCGTTTGACTCCATCGGCCAGATTGTCGAAGCCGGCGTCGACACCCTGGTCATCTCCACCACCCTCAAGGGCCGCCCGGCGCTGGTGCTGGAAGCCATCGAGCACGGGCTGACGGTGGTCAGCGACAAACCCTTCGCCGCCAACACCGAACAGGCCCAGGCGCTGATCACCGCCGCCGAGCGCCATGGGGTGAAGCTCAGCGTTTATCAGAACCGACGCTGGGACTCGGACTACCTGACCCTGCGCAAACTGATCGACGCCGGTGCCCTGGGCACCATTACCCGCTTTGAATCCCGCGTGGAACGCTACGCCCCCCACGCCGTCGGCAATGCCAGCGGCGGCGGTTGGTTGCGTGACCTCGGCAGCCATCTGGTGGACCAGGCGCTGCAACTGTTCGGCCCGGTGGATCGGGTGTTTGCGCAATTGCAGTTCAGCCACGAACACCCGACCGTCGATCACGGCTTCTTTGTGTCCCTGACCCATGCCAACGGGGTGATTTCCCATTTGTGGGGCAGCGCTCTGCAAAACAGCCAGGCCCCGCGTTTTCGCGTGAGTGGCACCCTCGGTTGCTACACCGTCGAAGGGCTGGATGGCCAGGAGGCGGCGCTGTTGGCCGGCAAATCGCCGAAGACCGAAGGCGAGCACTGGGGCGCCGAAGAACATCGGCGCTGGGGCTGGTTCGAACAAGGCGAGGAGCGCGAGCGGGTGCCATCGGAGAAGGGCTGCTGGACGCAGTTCTATCGCCAGTTGCAACGTGCCGTGGACAGCCAGGAAGCACTGCCGGTGGACGTCTATGACGCGCTGGAAACCACCCGTATATTGGACGCCGCACGCCTTAGCGCGGGGCGTCAGCAGGTGGTTTCAACAAAAATAGAATAAAATTCTAAAACAGGTTGATATGGAAATTATTTTCCAATAAAGTCTTTTCCAGGTTGCATAAAGTACGTCTTGGGCTCGACCCCGGCGACTCAACAAAAACAAGATCAAAAACAACCAGGTACCGTCAGATGAAAATCTTCAACGCTGTACTGCGAGTTTTACGCCCAGCCTCCACGCCACGCGGTCTGCCCCGCGCCCGGCCGTTCTACTTCTCTTTCCTCAATGTGTTGTGCGTCGAAAACCAAGGCGCGCTGGTGTGCTGCATTCCAGGTGCACCCGTCGTCCGGCTGCCTGCCGAGCTCTGATAAACGCAACGTCCAAAAAACCAACAAGAAAGTGGAGACAGACCGTTCATGAAGACCCCGATCCGTTTTACCGCGCTAGCCCTGTCGCTGTTGCTGGCCAGTGGTGCTGCTTCGGCTGCCGATCTCAAGATAGGTGTGAGTATGTCCGCCTTCGACGACACCTTTCTTACCTACCTGCGCGAAGACATGGACAAACAAGCCAAGTCCTACCCAAAGGGTGACGGCGTGCAACTGCAGTTTGAAGATGCCCGCGCCGATGTGGTGAAGCAACTTAGTCAGGTCGAGAACTTTATCAGCCAAAAAGTCGATGCAATCATCGTTAACCCGGTTGATACAGCCTCGACTGCGAACATTATCAAGGCTGCCACTGCGGCGAAAATCCCGCTGGTATTCGTCAACCGTCGCCCTGACAGCGCAACATTGGCCCCCGGCGTAGCGGCGGTAACCTCCGACGACGTCGAGGCGGGCAAGCTGCAAATGCAGTACATCGCGGAGAAGCTCGACGGCAAAGGCAATATTGTGATCCTGCTGGGTGACTTGGCGAATAACTCCACTTCCAACCGTACCAAAGGAGTGAAGGAAGTCCTGGCCAAATACCCTGGCATCAAGATCGAACAGGAGCAGACCGGGATATGGCTGCGTGACAAGGGCATGACCCTGGTCAACGATTGGCTGACCCAAGGGCGCGACTTCCAGGCGGTGCTCTCGAACAACGACGAGATGGCGATTGGTGCTTCCATGGCCCTGAAGTCGGCAGGTAAGAAAGGCGTGCTGATCGCCGGTGTCGATGGCACGCCGGATGGTTTGAATGCGATCACTAAGGGTGACATGACTGTGTCGGCTTTCCAGGATGCCAAGGGCCAAGCGGACAAGTCGGTTGAGACAGCGCGCAAGATGGCTAAGAACGAGCCTATCGAGCAGAACGTGGTGATCCCGTTCCAGCTGATCACCCCCGAAAACGTCAAAGACTTCAAATAACAACAATAAGCCAGCAGGGCAGCTGTGCGGTTGCCCTGCCGATGGAGTACCTCCCTATGCTTGCTCAAGCCACTCTCTCGCAGCCTCCCGGTATCCAGCCAGTAGAACTGGAAGAACCCTACCTGTTGGAAATCAGCAATATCAGCAAAGGCTTTCCCGGCGTCGTGGCCCTGGCCGATGTGCAACTGCGAGTGCGCCCGGGTACGGTGCTGGCGCTGATGGGCGAGAACGGTGCGGGCAAGTCGACGCTGATGAAAATCATCGCCGGCATCTACCAGCCCGACGCCGGGGAAATCCGCCTGCGCGGCAAGCCGATTGTGTTTGAAACCCCACTGGCGGCACAAAAGGCCGGGATCGCGATGATCCACCAGGAGCTCAACCTGATGCCGCACATGAGCATCGCCGAGAACATCTGGATCGGCCGCGAGCAGCTCAACGGCCTGCACATGGTCAACCACCGCGAAATGCACCGCTGCACCGCCGAGTTGCTGGCACGCCTGCGCATCAACCTGGACCCGGAAGAACACGTCGGCAACCTGAGTATCGCCGAGCGGCAGATGGTCGAGATTGCCAAGGCGGTGTCCTACGACTCTGACATCCTGATCATGGATGAACCGACTTCGGCCATTACCGACAAGGAAGTGGCCCACCTGTTTTCGATCATTGCCGACCTCAAGGCCCAGGGCAAAGGCATCGTCTACATCACGCACAAAATGAACGAAGTGTTTGCCATCGCCGACGAAGTGGCCGTGTTTCGCGACGGCCATTACATCGGCCTGCAACGCGCCGACAGCATGAACAGCGACAGCCTGATCTCGATGATGGTCGGCCGTGAGCTGAGTCAGTTGTTCCCGGTGCGCGAGACGCCCATCGGTGCGCTGCTGATGTCTGTGCGCGAGCTGAGCCTGGATGGCGTGTTCAAAGACGTTTCGTTCGACCTGCACGCCGGTGAAATCCTCGGCATCGCCGGGTTGATGGGCTCGGGCCGCACCAATGTGGCGGAAACCATTTTTGGCATCACCCCCAGCAGCAGCGGCCAGATCACCCTCGACGGCAAGGCGGTGCGCATTACCGACCCGCACATGGCGATCGAGAAGGGCTTTGCGCTGTTGACCGAGGACCGCAAGCTCAGCGGCCTGTTCCCGTGCCTGTCGGTGCTGGAGAACATGGAGATGGCCGTGCTGCCGCACTATAGCGGCAACGGATTTATCCAGCAGAAAGCCCTGCGTGCGCTGTGCGAAGACATGTGCAAGAAGCTGCGGGTGAAAACCCCGTCCCTTGAACAGTGCATCGACACCTTGTCCGGTGGCAACCAGCAAAAAGCCTTGCTCGCGCGCTGGTTGATGACCAATCCACGCTTGCTGATCCTCGATGAGCCGACCCGTGGCATCGATGTGGGCGCCAAGGCCGAGATCTACCGTTTGATTTCCTTCCTCGCCAGCGAAGGCATGGCGGTGATCATGATCTCCTCGGAGCTGCCCGAAGTGCTGGGCATGAGCGACCGGGTGATGGTGATGCACGAGGGCGAACTGATGGGCACCCTGGATCGGTCCGAGGCGACCCAGGAAAAAGTCATGCAGCTGGCTTCCGGTATGACCGTAGTCCACTGACGTACAGAATAAAAAAGGTGATGGGTTATGAACGCAATAACGGATAACAAACCGGCCACTGTGCCGACCAAGACACGCCGGCGCATGCCGACCGAGCTGAGCATCTTCCTGGTGCTGATCGGTATCGGCCTGGTGTTTGAACTGTTCGGCTGGATCGTGCGTGACCAGAGCTTCCTGATGAACTCCCAGCGCCTGGTGCTGATGATCCTGCAAGTGTCGATCATTGGTCTGCTGGCGATTGGCGTGACCCAGGTGATCATTACCACGGGTATCGACCTGTCATCCGGTTCGGTGTTGGCGCTGTCGGCGATGATCGCCGCCAGTTTGGCGCAAACTTCAGACTTTTCACGGGCAGTGTTTCCAAGTCTCACGGATTTGCCGGTGTGGATCCCGGTGGCGATGGGGCTGGGCGTAGGGCTGCTGGCGGGGGCGATCAACGGCAGCATCATCGCCGTGACCGGTATCCCGCCGTTCATTGCCACTCTGGGCATGATGGTGTCGGCCCGTGGGCTGGCGCGCTACTACACCGAAGGCCAGCCGGTGAGCATGCTCTCGGACTCGTACACGGCCATCGGCCATGGTGCGATGCCGGTGATCATCTTCCTGGTGGTTGCGGTGATCTTCCATATCGCCCTGCGTTACACCAAGTACGGCAAGTACACCTACGCCATCGGCGGCAACATGCAGGCGGCGCGGACTTCGGGGATCAACGTCAAGCGTCATCTGGTCATCGTCTACAGCATCGCCGGCCTGCTGGCGGGCCTGGCCGGTGTGGTTGCCTCGGCACGTGCGGCGACGGGGCAGGCCGGGATGGGCATGTCCTATGAACTGGACGCGATTGCCGCCGCCGTGATCGGCGGCACCAGCCTGGCGGGCGGGGTAGGGCGCATTACCGGCACGGTGATCGGCGCGCTGATCCTGGGCGTGATGGCCAGCGGGTTTACTTTTGTCGGTGTGGATGCGTACATCCAGGACATCATCAAGGGGCTGATCATCGTGGTGGCCGTGGTGATCGACCAATACCGCAACAAGCGCAAGCTCAAACGCTGACCTGGATGCAGGGTTAAATGGGGGAGCGGGCTTGCTCGCGAATGCGGTGTCTCAGTACAGAATGTACCGGCTGACACGCCGCTTTCGCGAGCAAGCCCGCTCCCACATGGGGTCTATCGCTGATCCGTTCCAACCGTTTGTCTTCTATATAGCTCCACAACACTGAATTTCTTGCTATAAACGCACTCCGATAACCAATCGCCAAGCCCGTCCTGGTGCTTTTAGGGGTTATCTCGGAAAAATTGCCTGTCTTTTCAGTTGCTGCGCCCTCAAGTCGGCCTTAGACTGCCGCCCCTCGTAAATTGAGTGCCGGGTGGCGCTTGAAATGGACGGCGCCCTTCCGAGACCTGCAGAGGTCGGCCGGAACGCTCCCTTATTCGCCTTAATGCACGTATTTTTTATAGAGAAATCAATGACAAAGGAAAAGTTGCTGGCCATGCCGGCGGATGACTACATGAATGCCGAACAGCACGCTTTTTTTGAGCAATTGCTGCAAGACATGAAAGTGGAACACCACGAGCGCATTGAACAGAACCGTATCGCCATTGAAAGCCTGGACACCCCGGCCGATCCGGCCGACGCCGCTTCGGTCGAAGAAGAGCGTACCTGGCTGGTGAACGCCATCGACCGCGACCAGCGCATGCTGCCGCAACTCGAACGCGCGTTGGAACGCATCAAGGAAGACTCCTTTGGCTGGTGTGACGACAGCGGCGAGCCTATCGGCCTCAAGCGCCTGCTGATCAGCCCGACCACCAAGTACTGCATCGAAGCGCAAGAGCGCCACGAGCAGATTGACAAGCACCAGCGCCAAGCCTGATGCGCTGAAGCTGGGGGGCGCGCCTGCGTCCCTCCAGGCGATACCCGTTACGCCCCGTCTATTGATCTGCTGCAACGCACCCCACTAAAGGCCCATGGATAATGGCCTGATAGTGGCGTCTAATGCAGTGACAATAATGACAAGCAGTGGGGTGACGAAGATGGCTGGAGACGGATCTCTGATGGGCGCAGCAGTACCACCGCAGACGGTGGTGCGCGGGCTGCCCGGTTGGCTGACGCCGCTCTTGCAGAGCACCGCCCTGGTGCTGGTCCTGCTGGGCCTGGCGTTTGCCGGCCTGTCGATATACCTCTGCCTGCCGCTGGCCTTGCTGGTGATCTGGCTGCCTCGCCTGAAAACCCGCACGCCTGCGGTCGCACCTTTCACGGACAGCGACGCCATCGGTGAGCTCACGCGTGACCTGTCCCACACCACCAGCCATAACGCGCTGTCTGCCGCCGGCGTGGCCTATGCGGTCAAGCAACTGGCTGCGCGCCTGCAATCGCAGTTAAGTGCGGCCAAGCAGATCGTCAGCAGCGCCGAAGTGATGATCGGCACGGAGCAGGTCACCTCACAGCTCAGCCGTCAGGCGCTCGGTGCAGCCAGCCAGGCCCATCAACGCAGCACCGAAGGGCGTGAGGTGTTGGCGCAGTCGATCACGCGCATGCATCAGCTCAGCGACCGGGCAAACGCCAGTCGCGAGTTGATCGAAGCGTTGAGCCAGCGCAGCGAGGAAATCCAGCGAGTGACGTTGGTGATTCAGTCCATCGCCAGCCAGACCAACCTGTTGGCCTTGAATGCGGCCATTGAAGCCGCGCGTGCCGGCGAGCATGGGCGCGGGTTTGCCGTGGTTGCCGATGAAGTGCGCGGGCTGGCCGGGCGGACCGCCACCGCGACCGATGAGGTCGGGGTGATGGTCGCCGATATTCAACAACGTACCGCCCAGGTGGTGGAGCAGATTCGCCAACTGTCGACCGACCTCAATACGGGTGTGGAGCAGGTCGAGCATGCCGGTGAACAGCTGTCGAGCATCGCCAGCCTGGCGGCGGATGTGGAAGGGCAGGTCAATGAGATCGCCCAGGGCACCGACACCAACCGTGCCCAGTTGGACAGCCTGTTCCATGCCGTGGAACAAATGCGCAGCGACCTGACCGTGAGTGACCAGCAAACCCGTCAGCTGGCCGACGCCGCCGTACAGATGGAAGGCCAGGCCGAAATCATCAGTGAGCGCTTGGCCGAGGTCGGGCTGGATGACTATCACCAGCGCGTCTACGACCTGGCCCGTGAAGGCGCCAGCCGCATTGCCGCGCAGTTCGAGGCCGATGTGGAGCAAAACCGCATCAGCCTGGACGACCTGTTCGACCGCAGTTACACGCTGATCCCGAATACCCATCCGAGTAAGTACCACACGCGGTTTGACGGTTATACCGATCAGGTGTTGCCGGGGATTCAGGAGGCGTTGTTGCCGCGTCACGAGGGGTTGGTCTTCGCTATAGCCTGCACGCCCCAGGGCTATGTGCCGACGCACAACAAGGCGTTTTCCCAGGCCTTGACCGGGGATGCCCAGGTGGATGCGGTGCAGAACCGCACCAAGCGCAAGTTTGACGACCGCACCGGGATTCGCTGTGGCAGCCACCAGCAAGCGGTGCTGCTACAGACGTATACCCGCGATACCGGCGAATTGATGCATGACTTGTCAGTGCCGATCATGGTCAAGGGCCGGCACTGGGGTGGGTTGCGGCTGGGCTACAGGCCGGAAGGCGTGTAGGCGCGGGGAGGGGGCCGTCGAGCGGGGTTCAGGAGGTCAATGCCCCTGAATCGACGGCAGTCTTGAGGGCCAGGGCGGATTCTTTGCCCGCGACGGCGGCAGCTTCTGCAGTCTTGAACCAGCGGTCCTTTTCCACCTGATGCGTGGTGACCGTTTTCAGCGGCGGCTTGGCGCGCATCACGATGACCGCCTGGAATTCTCCGTCTACTTCCCTCGCATCGCCATGGATGAAAAACTCGCCAATATCAAATTCCGTCACGTATAGCCTTCCCTTCAAGGTAACTGCACAGATGAGACCTGACCCGCAGAGGGGCAAACTTCAATCGACGGGCCAGTATGGCAGTTGTTGGTGGGTGGCGGCGCGGTAAAGTCATCCTGGTGACGAAACGAGGCCACCCTGTTGCAGTGTGGCTTCCAGTTCCTTGGCCAGTTGGCAGGCCTTGATATGGTCGCTGCGAAACCCCAGCACACGGCCGCTGGTGACTTCGCGGATATGAAAGAAGTTACGCCCCGCCGGCACAACTTGGTAAAGAACCGAATTCGAGTACCCGTATAGGCCTTGCACGCAGTAGTATTGGCGCTCGTCATGCAGTGTCGAGCGAGTGTGGCAAGACGTAGCATCGTGTTGACGTCGTTGCATGGTCAGCTCCTGTCGATCGATTGTGTTGATGCAGCTGCAGTGTTTCGGGTGGTTTTGACCCGTGTTGCTGTTTTAGTATTGTCGTCGGCGAACGATGTCTGGTTCCGCACCTGGTTGTTTTGTTTAAGGTGGGCTGTCGGAAACCGCGTTTTTTATTTGGGTTATTCTCTGAAGCGGTGCGGTCTCTATTCTCGAGCCGTCAAACCTGTGATCTGCTGTGATACATGGTGTCCTCGCCCGAGGTTCATTGGGTACGTCTGTACCAGCCGTATGGCTCAGCAGCGGGATCTTCTTCAGTTTTTCAATGAATGTGTTGTGTGATCGTGCCGTAACGGCCGGATTTTTGTGCTGCCCGCTGTGGCGGTCAGCACTTCTTTTGATGTGGGGGCGTTTCCTTGGCAGTCAGTAATCTGGATATGCACGCGTTATTCGTGCTGGGTGATTTACGCGCAAAGTTGGTCAAGCAGTTTCAATCGCGTTTTGTTTACATCACTGAACAAACGCCGGAAGGTATTTACATCGCCGAAATCGATACCGAAACCGCATTGGTTGTCGATGACAAACCGCGCCTGGAACTCAAGGTCGGCGACCATTTTCGTGCGGCCGTGCTGCCCAGCCGTGAAGGCGGCAAGTTTGAATTGAAGTTCCGCGACATTAAGTTGACGGTATATGGCCTGGGCGATTACGCCTTTGTTTCGTCGGCTGAAGGCCAGGGCATCGTGTTCAAGGAAGGCCATAGCGTCATGCTGGTGTTTGCCGCCAATGAACAATTGCAGGAAGGCCTGACCAAAACCCTCAAGGCCGTGACCGGCAAGGCCGCCAAGTGGCGCAAGGGTGAACTGGTGACCTTCAAGGCCAGCGAGTAGTTTGTAAACGCAATGTGTAATCCGTTTCTCCCGGAACCTCTACTACAGTTGAGTTGACTTAACTATTCAGAGGCTTCGCGCGTTGGCAGCAAAGCCCTCCGCTATGGCTGCTAAACATGAGGTGCGAAGGCATGAAAGGATTGAGATCGCTGTTGGCCGTGTCGCTGGCGACACTGGGCCTGTCAGTTGCAGCATTGCCGGTGTCGGCGGCCCAGGCGCCGATTCATTTCGCCGACCTGAACTGGGAGAGCGGCAGCCTGATCACCGAAGTGCTTCGGGTTATTGTCGAGAAGGGCTATGACTTGCCTACCGACACCTTGCCCGGCACCACCATTACCCTGGAAACCGCACTGGCCAAGAACGACATCCAGGTGATCGGCGAAGAGTGGGCCGGTCGCAGCCCGGTGTGGGTCAAGGCCGAGGCCGAAGGCAAGGTGGTGGGCCTGGGCGATACGGTCAAGGGCGCCACCGAAGGCTGGTGGGTGCCGGAATACGTGGTCAAGGGCGACGCCGCCAAAGGCCTCAAGCCCCTGGCACCGGACCTCAAGCGCGTGCAGGACCTGGCGCGCTACAAGGACGTGTTCAAGGACCCGGAGTCTCCCGGCAAGGGGCGCTTCCTCAACAGCCCGATCGGCTGGACGTCCGAGGTGGTCAATGCACAGAAGCTCAAGGCCTACGGGCTCAGCGACAGCTACGTGAACTTCCGCAGTGGCTCAGGCGCGGCGCTGGACGCCGAGATTGCTTCGTCGATCCGCCGGGGCAAGCCGGTGCTGTTCTACTATTGGTCGCCGACGCCGTTGATGGGGCGCTACAAGTTGATCCAGTTGGAAGAACCGCCATTTGATGCCGAGGCATGGAAGACGCTGACGGATGCGGACAATCCCGAGCCGAAACCGACACGGTCGTTGGCGTCCAAGCTGAGTATTGGCGTGTCGACGCCGTTCCAGAAAGAGCATCCGCAGATTGCCGCGTTTTTCACCAAAGTCGAGTTTCCCATCGGGCCACTCAATCAGGCGCTGGCGAAAATGAGCGAAAACCACACGCCTGCACGGGACGTGGCCCAGGCGTTCCTCAAGGAGCACCCTGAGGTGTGGAAGGCGTGGTTGACCGAAGAGGTGGCGCAGAAGGTCGAGGCAAGCCTGAAGTAAGTGTGGGAGGGGGCTGGCCCCCTCCCGTATTGGCCTGTGTTCCGGGCTCAGAACTGAGTGTTTACAGCCAGTTCGAAGGTCCTTGGCGACCCCAGGTAATACGCCGGTGACACATGGGCAAACTCGGCATACACCTCATTCGTCAGGTTGCGCACCCGCGCCGTCACCGAGGTGTGCTGATCCACCTTGTAGCGCAGGAACGTGCCGAACAACGTGTAGGCTGGCACCGTCTGGGTGTTGGCGTTATCCGCATAAACCTCGGCGACATACCGCGCGTCCACACCCCCTTGCCAGTCCTCGGCAATATCATAGGTCAGCCACAGGTTGCCCACGCGCTTGGGGACGTTGGTCGGCGTATTGCCCTTGCGTGACACCACGGCACCGCTGGCGAGCTTCTCGTTGAACTCGTCGTATTCGGCGTCCACCCAGGCGAAATTGCCTTCGGCGAGCAGCCGTGGAGTGATGCGCAACGAACTGGCCAACTCAATGCCCTTGGACGACTGCGCACCCACCGGGATGCTGTTGGTCGGGTCCAGCGGGTCGGTGACGGCGAAGTCCTTGCGTTCGATCCTGTAGGCGGCAACGGTGGCCGCGCCACGTCCATCCAGATAGTCGAACTTGCTGCCCACTTCCCATTGCTTGCCGGTCGACACATCGAACACCTGGGTCGTGGTGCTTGGCTGCTCGGCGGCGGTGCTGTATTGCACGTACACATTCGCTGACGGGATGAACTGGTAGGTCAGGCCGACGCGCCCGGTGAGCGGCTCCCAGCTGCGCTTGAAATGCCGCGGACTGGTGGCAGTCAGCGTGCCGTGGTTGGTCACGTCCAGGTCGATGGCGTCATAACGCAGGCCGGTGAGCAGCGACAATTTGTCGGTGAGGCCCAGGCGGTTTTCCACGAACAGCGCCTTGGTGGTGACCTCGTTGGTCTTGTCCTTGTTGAAGCCGGGCCTGGTGCCGGGGATGGCATAAAAATGCCCGGGATCGAAGTTGTTCGGGTCGACGGCACTGTTGCCCGCCGCTCGCAGCGGGCTGTTGGTGGTGCTGTTGAGCTTGTACTCGAAACCGCCAGACCAGGTGGTGGAAAGGCCGAAGACGCTGGCGTCGTGGCGCAACTCGAACTGGTTGCCCTGCTGCTCGCCCTGATGGCGCACCTGATAGGCGGTCGAGCGGTTTACCGCGCTGTTATCGGCGTTGTACTGATAGGTCTCCAGGTTGCGGTAATCGCGCTGGCTGTCGAGGTGATAAAGGGTGTTTTTCAGCGTGGTGCTGTCGTTGAGCCGGTAGTCGATGATCGAGCGCAGCCACACCGTGCGTTGCTCGTAACGTCCGTCGGCGACGTTGTAGTTGTTGAAGCGGTTGTGCTTGTCGATCTTCAACTCGCCGGCCTTGGGGTTGAGCACCGGAGTGCCCCAGTAGGGGCTGTCCTCATGTTCGTCCTGGTATTCCACCGCCAGGGTGTGGGACAGGTCCGGCGTGAGGTCACTGAGCAGGGAAAACGCCATGCTCCAGGCGTCCCGTTTATCGCGGTCGATGTAGCTGTGGTTGGTGTTGCGGCTTACATCCAGGCGCGCGTAGTGCTGCACCTCACTGCCTGGCTCGGTCAGGGCGTGGTTGAGGCCCAGGGCCATGCCAGCGGTGTCGTAGCTGCCGTAGCTGAGTTGGCCTTGCGCGGCCTGTTCTTCACGGCCGGCGAGCTTGGTCACGTAATTGAGCGAGCCGCCCACGGAGCCGGCGCCGTTGATCAGCGAGGAGGGGCCGCCGACCAGTTCCACGCGGTCATAGATCCAGGCATCCACCGGGCGTGCCAGGCCGGTGGCGACGTTGATGCCGTTGAACATCTGGGTGATCTGGCTGCTGGTAAATCCACGATAAGAGACAAACCCGCCAAACCCCGGCGGTGCACTGGCATTGACGCCGGGCAGGGTGTTGGCCGCATCGCGGAACGTCTTGGCACCGTGGCGCTCGATGTCGTTGCGCTTGGCGATGGCCACCGACGCGGGAGTTTCCCGGACGCTCAGCCCGAGCCGCGAGGCCATGCCGCTGGATTGATCCAGGGTCAGGCCGGGGTCGGCGCTTGGTTCGCCAGTGACAGTGGTCGGTGCCAGCTCGACGGCCCAGGCGCAGAAGGGCAGGCAGCCGAACAGGCCCGCCAACAGGGGTAAATGTTTCATGGTTGAATCCTGAAAAACTTGGCTTGAAAACAATGCACGAATGTCCGTCACCCCTTGGGGATGCGGTGGTCAGTGCCGATCAGATAGCGAAGGTGTCAGGCAACAGCGGGCGGCGCGCGGGGATGCGCCGTGGGCCAGGTAAAGCGGGCAGGGATGTCAGCGGCGAGTACCACGGCCGGTGGTGGCGCGTGGGGTTGTGGCAACACCGCCACATTCAGGCTGGAATTGAGCGCCGGGCCCATGCCTCCACTGGAACACAGCGGGCAACCGAACGCCTTGGACAGCGTCGGCAGGCTCTCATCCGTGGAGTTGGCAGGCGTGGGCGCCTGGGTGCGCGGGTCTACCGTGCAGAACTGGCCGCCGATGCCGTTGAGCTGCATCCCGACCATCTGCCCGTGACCGATACTGCAGGCGAACACATTGAACAGGACGCAGCAATAGAGCATCCAGGCAATGAGCGAGCGGTCGGTGCGGGCGAATTTCATGGGGCGGCACTTTACCATCAGCCACCGACGAAATACCTGCAAAAAAACGCAGGGCGACTATCCTTGTTCGCACATTTTCAGGGAGAGCCAGCCATGAGCTTTGTCATTGCACGATGGATCGTCGGTATTTTCACGGGTATCAGCATG
Source organism: Pseudomonas sp. GL_117 (assembly GCF_057835125.1). Classification (NCBI taxonomy): domain Bacteria; kingdom Pseudomonadati; phylum Pseudomonadota; class Gammaproteobacteria; order Pseudomonadales; family Pseudomonadaceae; genus Pseudomonas; species Pseudomonas sp. GL_117. The sequence continues at coordinate 2,617,303 of NZ_CM174418.1, forward strand.
GTGCACCTGTACTGGGCGGCGGGTGGCAAACTCGGGTTCCAGGCCGCCATTCCCGAGCTGCCCGGCGAATTCGCCAGCGGGCCGCGACCGGCTTTCATACCGTCGGCACTGATGACATTCCTCGTAGCGATGGGCCTGGTGGCGATTGCCTTGCTCGTGTGCCTGCGCGCCGGTTTGTACTTTTCCGCGGTGTCCCATGGCGCGTTGCAATGGGGCATCAGTGCGATAGCGCTGGTCATGTTTGCCCGGGCGATTGGGGATTCGGAGCTGGTGGGTTTTTTCAAAAAGGTCGGCGGGTCGCGGTTTGCCAGGTTGGATACCTATGTTTATTCGCCGTTGTGTCTGGTGTTGGGGCTGGGGTTGTTGGTCGTTGCGTGGGGGTGATCGCGCTGTGTGGGGGTGAAAGGCCACGCAAAAAGGCGATCCAAGCGCTTGCGGCAGCACCCGGCGAATAAAAACGCCTCTCATTCTTGCCCGATTTGCCGAGCTGCCCGTCATGGTTAATAGAACCTCTATTACCCAGGACCTCCCATGTCGCTTGCTCGTCCCTTGCACCCACTGGCCCTGTCAGTGGCGATGGCTTTTGCCGCTATGCCACTGCTCAATACCCCGTCCGCCTTTGCCGCAGACAGCCGCGGCAGCGTGCGCAGCTTCTCGATTCCCGCCAGTGATTTGAGCCAGGCGCTCACCAGCTTGGCCGAGCAGGCAGGCCTGGTGCTGGCATTCGATGCGGGCTTGACCCGTGGTAAACGCAGCGCTGCGTTGAGCGGGCAGTACGACACAGAGGTGGCGCTGACCCGATTGCTCGCTGGCAGCGGCTTGCAGGCGCTGAAGATCGCCAACGACCGCTATCGCCTGGAGGCCCTCCCGGATAACGGCGGGGCGGTGGAGTTGCAGGCCACCACGATCAGCGGCGGCTATCAGGCCCAGAGCCCCGTGGGTCCGGTGGCGGGTTATGTGGCCACCCGCAGCCTGTCCGGCACCAAGACCGACACCGCCGTGATCGAAACCCCGCAGTCGATCTCCATCGTCACCAAAGACCAGATGCGCGCGCAGAACGCCGAGAGCCTCAACCAGATCCTGCGCTACAGCGCCGCGGTGGTCCCGGAGAGCCGTGGCGCTACGGCTTCGCGGCTGGACCAGTTGACGATCCGGGGTTTCTCGCCGGCCACCTACCTCGACGGCTTGCGCATGCCCTCCAGCCGTGACGCTTCGCCGCAAAAGGACGCCTTCGATCTGGAGCGCGTGGAAGTGCTGCGCGGCCCGGCGTCGGTGCTGTACGGGCAGGGCACACCCAGCGGGGTGATCAACATGGTCAGCAAGCGCCCGTTGGACACTCCGTTTCATGAGGTCGGCGTCGAATACGGCACCTTTAACAAGAAGCGCACCACCTTCGATCTGAGCGGCCCGATTGATGATCAGGGCGTGTATTCCTACCGTGTGGCCGGGCTTTTCGACGACGCCGACGGGCAGGTGGAACACACCGAAACGCGTCGCCAGTCGCTGTCGACGGCCTTTACCTGGCGCCCGGACGACGCCACTTCGCTGACCCTGCTGGGGCACTTCCAGAAGGACCCCAAGGGCGCGTCCTACGGCTCGGTACCTGCCTGGGGCTCGGTATTGCGCAGCCCCACCGGGCGCAAGATCGATGTGGATTTCTATGACGGCGAAAAAGACTTCGAGAAAAGCGATCGCGAGTACTACTCCATCGGCTACGCCTTCGAACATCACTTCAACGATGTGTGGACCGTGCGCCAGAACGCCCGTTACCTGCGCAGCGAGGGCCGCTACCGTAGTCTCTACAGCAACAACCTGCTGAGCGATTACCGCACCATGCAGCGCGCCACCATCGCCAGCGACGTCAACCTGGACGCCTACACCCTCGACAACCAGGCCCAGGCCAGATTCGACACTGGCCCGCTGCAACACACCTTGTTGATGGGCGTCGATTACCAGAACACCAGCACCGACACCCTGCAAGGCTCGACCCGTGTCGGTGCCGGGCCGACCCAGGATATTTTCGACCCGGTGTATGGCCGTCCGGTCGCGACCCCGGCCTACACCACCGACGGTACCTCCCGCAGCGAGCAGACCGGCGTTTATCTGCAAGAGCAAATGAAGTGGGACAACTGGGTGCTGCTGCTGGGCGGCCGCTATGACTGGGCCAGTACCGACAGCACTACCAAGACCCTGAGCAGCGGCGCCAAGAGCCAGTCGTCCCTGGACAGCAAGGCGTTCACCGGCCGCATTGGCCTGGTCTACCTGTTCGACAACGGCCTGGCACCCTATGCCAGTTATTCGGAGTCCTTCAGCCCGCAGTCGGGTACCGGCTACGGCGGTTCGGTGTTCAAACCGACCGAGGGCAAGCAGTATGAAGTCGGGATCAAATACCAGCCGCCGGGCAGCAACAGCTTTATCACCGCCGCGATCTTCGACCTGCGCCAGACCAATGTACTGACCACCGACCCGGACCCCACGCACCTGTGTGGCAGTGGCCGCTGCCAGAGCCAGGACGGCGAAGTGCAATCCCGTGGCTTTGAGCTGGAAGGCAAGGCCAGCCTCAACGATAACCTGGACATCAGCGCGGCATATGCCTACCTGGATAACCGCATCAGCCAGTCCAACAACACCGTGCAATACACGCCCGTCACCGACATCGGTGTAGGCCCGGCCCTACCGGCCAAAGGCACCAGCACCTACGGTGTGCCGCGCCACACCGCGTCGGCGTGGGCGGATTACACCTTCCGCGACGGCCACCTCAAGGGCTTCGGCGTCGGGGCAGGGGCGCGTTATGTCGGCTCGTCCTGGGGCGACACGGCCAACACCCTGAAAGTCCCGGGCTACACCTTGTTCGACGCGGCGGTGCACTACGACATCCCGAACCTCGCCAACCTCAAGGACAACCTGCGCCTGGCGCTCAACGCCACCAACCTGGCGAATAAGGAGTACGTCGCCTCGTGCTATTCCTACTCCTGGTGCTGGTATGGCTCACAGCGCACGGTACAGGCGAGTGCGACTTATCAGTGGTGATAAGGCAATTTAATGGCCCCTCTGTAACCAAATCCTCGCCAGAATCGCTTTTATTTTCAGGTGGTTAGGTGGGGATGCAAATGCGCACTGTTGGAATCATGCTTGTCGCCTGCTCGTTGGCCGGCGGCGCGGCTGCCGTGCAGGCCCGGGAGCTGCGTGAAGGTGACAAGTACATGTGCAGTTGGGGCGCGGGCACGGCCGCCAGGGCCCAGGAGTTGAAGCTCTCGGGTGTGTCGCTGTATGCGGCGCGGCAGAAAATCCAGACCCTCAAATTCAACAAGTCGTGGATGCGCATGATGGCCATGGGCATCACCGAGCAGACCTACGACAGTCGCTCCCGGCTCAAGCCAGAAGCGATTCGCCAAAGCTTCTATCAGGATTGCGTGCGCTACAAAGTGGCGCGCAAATGACCGGTTCAGTGCGACAGCGGTGAGCTGACGTCTTCCTGGAAATACACCTTCGCCGTTTCAATAAACCGTCGATTGGCCTGGGACAGGTATTCGCTGCCTCTCCAGCACAGGTTGAAGTGCATGAACTGCGCGGGCTCGAACGACACCCCGGCCACGCCCGGTTCCTGTTGTTGCACCGAGCGCAGCAGGGTGGAAACCCCCATGCCATTGCGGGTGGCGGCAATCACCAGCGGCACGAAGTTGCTTTCCAGGGCGATGTTGAAGCGCACGCGGGCAGCGTCGCAAAAGGCGTCGAGCAAGTGCCGTTGCAGGAAGGTATTGTCGAACACCAGCAACTGCTCGCCACGCAAACCCTCGGCCGTGACCGACGCCGCGCTCGCCAATGGATGCTGCTCATGCATGCACAGCACCATCTCATCGCTGCCCAGCAAGACCGACTCCCAGTCCGGGTCGACGCGACGTGACTCCAGCAACGCTACATCAATATCCCGCGTTGCCAGGCGTGCGCTGATGTCATCGGCGCTGCCTTCCACCACATGCATGGCGATGCCGGGGTAGTGCGCGCGAAATTGCATCAGCAACTCCGGGATATGCCGGATGCCGTACATCGGCGGGATGCCGACGCGGATTTCACCGCTGTGCAATTGCGTCAGGTCCTGCAACTCGCGGCGGGCCCCGGCCAAGCCTTGCAGGCAGGCTTCAGCGCGGGTGAGGAACAGTTGGCCTTCCGCTGTGACACTGATCTGCCGTGTGGCGCGGTTGAACAGCGCCACCCCCAGTTCATCTTCCAGACGGCTGACTGCCATGCTCAGCGCCGGTTGCGCCACATGCAACGCCTGCGCGGCCTTGGTAAAACTGCCTTGGCGGGCGATCTCGACGCAGTATTCCAGGGCTTTAAGATTCATCGGTTCTCGCATAACAATGTGTGATGTTGATGTTCACAAATGGATATTTTTTGTGATGAGCGCGAGTCTATAACCTGTCGGCATACTTCTCCATGCCGGATCTCAACATGACCTTCAACCTTCGCCAGTATTGGCTTGTCACCCTGATCGCGGGCACCTTGGGCGGCAGTTTTGCGCAGTGGCTCGGCTGGCCGCTGCCCTGGGTGATAGGTGCTTTGCTGGCTGTGCTGATCGGCCGCTGCGGCGGCGCGAGGATGGCGCAAATTCCCCATGGGCGCCAAGCGGGCCAGTTGATTGTCGCGGTGGCGATTGGCTGTTATTTCACTTTGCCGGTGATGCAGCAGGTGGCGGCGCACCTGGGGCTGATTGTCACGGCGGTGCTGTTGACGCTGGTGCTGGCATTGAGCTCGGTGTGGCTGTTGAACCGCTCTGGCGTCGCCTTCGGCACGGCGTTCTTCGCGCTGATGCCGGCCAACTCTACGGAGATGGTTCACCTCGGTCGTCAGCGCCAGGCGGACACCAGCTTTATCGCCGCCGCCCACAGTCTACGGCTGCTGCTGATCCTGCTGGCCGTGCCTGCGCGGGCCAGCCTTGGCCTGGCTCATCCTGTGATGGCTGCGCCATTGCCGGTCATCTGGCCCTGGTTGATCTTTCTGCTGGCTATGAGCCTGTTGGCCGCTATCGGCTTCAAGCGCTGCAACCTGCCCAACCCTTGGACATTCGGGCCGTTCCTGATCTGTGCGGTGGGGGTAGGGTGTAACAATTTGTCGATGAGCATGCCCGGTTGGCTCAGTGGTGTCGGCCAGTTGCTGATCGGGTGTGCGCTGGGCGCCGCCTTCGAGCGGGATTTTTTCCGCCGCGCACCGGGGTTTCTCGTCAAGGTGCTGGCGTTGTTGATTGGCTCGCTGGTTGCGACCGCAGCCGCCGCGTGGGCGTTGGGCACGTGGCTGCAGATGCCATGGTTGTCGCTGGCCCTGGGCATGATGCCCGGCAGCGCACCGGAGATGAGCCTGACCGCTGAGGCGCTGGGGCTGGCGGTTACATTGGTGACGGCGATGCAGGTGATCCGAATGCTGCTGATCCAGGCCGCGTGCCTGCCGGTGTATCGGCTGTTGAAGGGGCATGCAAGCGCCAACGAAAAGCCTGTGTCTGTGTAAGGCCGGCGCTTTACAAAACCACGACAATTGCTGTGTTTCTATTTGCATACAATTGCACGCTTCGTCGCAGATAGAACAGGTCGTCACGGGGCCATGTACCAGCCAGAACCTTCATCGCCAAACAGCTTGCGCCACTATGCGGTCGGCGTGCTGTGTGTCGCGGTGCTGTTGGGCGGCTACTTTATGCATATCAACGCCAGCGCCGATCGCCATCGGGCCGAGGCGGCCGAGCGTCTGCTGCTTTGTCGGCAAATGGAGCGAGTCGCCAGCGCGACGATGACCGACGCTATCAAACTGGGCGACAGTTGCAGGCAATTGGGTGCACAAGCGCCAGAGAGTGTCACCGCGCCTTAGTTAATAACCATTTTTTATAAGGGGGAATATAGGTCGCAAGTATCACGCTTACTTGCACCAAAAAGTGGCATTTGTATGTCGGCCGCCTTAAAAAATGTGTGGTTATTGAATGACTTACGACTGTTTTAATCCGACGAAAGGATTAAAACAGTCTTGTTACAGCTTTTTACAATCGCTACTATAGTCGTGCGTTCACCTCCCACGGTTTATGCATTTTTAAATCCCAAGTTTCCATCAGCTACTTGGGATTTTTTTTGCCCGCGATTTGACCTCGGCGTCAAACTTCAATATCGGCGAACTCTGCGCGCATCCGTCCATTGTGTTTGGCCTTGTAGAGTAATTTGTCGACCTGCTCGACAAACCCCAGCATCGAACTGGCAGGCCTGACGATATGAGTGCCAACCCCGAGGCTCAAGGTCAGCAGCCTGGACACCGGCGAAAACCCGTGTTCGATCTGGCGTTGACGCATCAGGTGCAGGCAGCGTTGCGCCACCAGCCTGGCCGAGGTTGCATCGGTCTCCGGCAACAGCCACACAAACTCTTCACCGCCGATCCGTGCGATGAAATCCCGTGGGCGGTTGGCCGCCTGCGCCAGTGTATTGGCCACCTGGCGCAGGCATTCGTCACCCTTGATATGGCCGTAGTGGTCGTTGTACTGCTTGAAAAAGTCGATGTCGAGAATGATCAACGACAGCGGCAACTGGCTGCGTTGGGCGCTGGTCCATTCGCGTTCGAGCACGGTGTCGAACATGCGGCGGTTGGCGATGCCGGTGAGGCCGTCCTGGAAGGAGTATTCCTCCAATTGCTTTTGCAGGCGGATCAGGTGTTCCTCGGTCTTCTTGCGCTCACTGATGTCGAACATGAACCCGATCAGCGCCTCCACTTCGCCATCCTTGCGCACCACATGCACCACATCGCGGATCCACACATAGTCGCCGTTCACCGTCAGCGCACGGTAATCGGCCTCGTGGTCTACGCCGGCGCGCGATTGCGACACGCAAAAATTCACTACGTACTCGCGGTCGTCCGGGTGCATGCGCGCGACCCAGTCATCCACACTGACCCAGCTTTGCGGCGTCCAGCCCAGCAGTGTTTCGATCTGCGGACCGATGTAGCTGAAGGTCATGCTCTGCCAGTCGATCCGCCAAGGGATCGCCTTGGTCGATTCCAGCAGGGTTTTGTAAACGTCGCTGTCGGGCGGGCTCGGGGGATCGATGCTCATGGTCGGCTGCTCGGGGAGTGGCATAAAGCCAGAGCGTCTGGTGATCGCGGGTGGGAGTCAAGTTTTCGTCAGGGCAACAGACGAGAGGTCACGTGCTGGCTTTCTGGCGCCGGCCCGCCAGCGTTTGGCGGGAAAAAATGAGTGCACCCTCAATAGCGATGGCTCGCTGCGCATCAGCGTGTTCGAGCCGGTTTCCGGTCGCGTCGAGTTGCTGTTGACCTGCGTGTCCCCCGAAGGTCTGGACAGCATCCGTTCCATCTCAAACCTTATCGGTGAGTTGCGCACTGAACTCAAGGCCGGGCGCCGCGGTTTTGCGGCGGTGGGTTAGCTGTTGACGCCGGCGGTGGTGGTCGACACCGCGCCGTAATAGCGCCAGCAGCAATGCCGGTGCTCGGGCACGATCACGCAGCCGCTCAGGCTTGCGATCAACAGGGCGGCAACGAGCATGTAAAGGCGACGGGACATGGCATTTCCTCTTGGTGTGGGGTGCGTCATCTATTGAACGTCGCCACCGGCACACATCCGTCGCACACCTTTCAAACATTTCATCCAGCGTTGCCGGCCCGTGGGCAATACTTCCTCTTACGCACTGTGCGGAAAAAAACTGCGTGTCCTGCGACGGATTCTGCAGCACGTGCCGTTCAACCCATCAGCAGCGGACATTTTCGTTCGTCACCTGAAGGAGTTGCCATGAGCACACTGGCCCGATTGCGTTATGCCTTGCTGATCCCGCTGACGTTCGCCGCGTTTGTCAGCACCCCGGCGTTTGCCCAGACCGAGATCATCATTCGCCAGGCGCCGCCGGTGGAGCGGGTCGAGGTGATTCCCGCCGGGCGCCCCGGTTATGCCTGGGACCGTGGCCACTGGCGATGGGAACGCGGCGCCTACGCCTGGGTGCCGGGCCACTGGCAGCCGGTGATGCGCAACGCACGTTGGCAGCCGGGGCATTGGGAATCCCACGGGCCGAACTGGGTCTGGCGTGAAGGACGTTGGATGCGTTGAAACCTGCCACTTAGCCTGCGGACCGAGAATTACCCGATTGAAAGACACTGATCCGGACGTAGAGCTGCTGGCGCGTATCGGCAACAACGAACCTGCGGCCGTCAACGAAATGGTGACGCGCAAACTCCCGCGTTTGCTCGCGCTCGCCAGCCGGATCCTGGGGGATGCCGACGAGGCCAAGGACGTGGCCCAGGAGAGTTTCCTGCGGATCTGGCGCCAGGCGGCCAACTGGCGAGTGGGCGAAGCGCGGTTCGACACGTGGTTGCACCGGGTAGCACTGAACCTGTGCCGGGACCGCTTGCGCCGGCGCAAGGAGCGCCCGCTGGAGGCGGATGAGGCCCTGGAACTGGCCGACAGCGCCCCGTCGCCGGACGAGCAACTCGAAGCCGCCGACCGCAGCACGCAGATGGCCGCCGCGTTGGCCGCGCTGCCCGAGCGGCAGCGCGAAGCGATTGTGTTGCAGTATTACCAGGAGCTGTCGAACATCGACGCCGCCGCGCTGATGAACATCAGCGTCGAGGCACTGGAGAGCCTGCTGTCACGGGCTCGCCGTCAGTTGCGCAATAGACTTGCCGACACACCAGGGCTTGCCCGCCCAGGAAGGGAAAAACCATGACGCCCGAACGATTCGCCCACTTGGCCGACGCCTACGGCGCCAGCCTGCACCGCTGGCCGCTCGCTGAACGAACGGCCGCCCAGGCTCTGCTCGACAGTGGCAACGCCCACGCCCGCGCAGTGTTGCGTGAAGCCAGCTGGCTCGACGGGCAGTTGGATGCCCATCAACTGGCACCTGCCGATCCGGCGCTGGCGCGGCAGATCCGCCGATCCGCACCGCCACGGGCATCATCGCTGTCGCGTTACGCCAACTGGTGGTCATCCGCCAGCCTGGTGGGCGCGGGTATCGCGGGCATCGTCGCCGGCGTGCTCGTGGCGTCGATGAGCGTGCCGCTGCCGATGCTGTCCTCGGAGGTGCTGCCCAGCGTGTTCGATCAGGGCGATGCTGAAGTGGTGTTTTCCGTCAACGCCGAGGAAGCCGAGCAATGACCTCAAAGTCGCTTAAACCGTGGTTGCTGGTCTCGGTGTTGCTCAACGTGTTTTTGCTCGGTGGGGTGGGCGGTGGCCTCTACCATTGGATGGCCATGGCCAAACCTGCCGAGGCCGTGGTCAACCAGCATGGGTTGCGCCAGGCGATGTTCAAGCTGCCGCCGGAGCGTCGCAGGGAGCTGCGTCAACTGTTGCGGCACAACCGCGCCGACAGCCAGCCATTGATCATGGCCGGTCGCGAAGCACGGCTGGGGGTGATCCAGCAACTGCAAGCGCCGACGTTGGACCGCGAGAGGCTGGTGAGTGAGTTGGCCAAGGCGCGTGAGGCCGATGCGGCATTGCGGGCGTTGGTGGATGCCACGCTGGCTGAGTTCGCGGGCAATTTGCCCCAGGACGAGCGGCAGAAACTGGTGGAAGCGCTGTATTCGCGAGGGCAGGCCAAAGCCAAACAAAAATGAAGACTACAGGCGTCGCAAGAAGGATTTGACGATATGGCGGGTGGCGTCGGTGGTGTCCAGTTGATCCATCGCGGCATAGGCGTGCCAGAGGCAATCGACTATTTCATTACAAGGTCTTGCATCGGCGACGTTGACTACCGAGGCCTCGAACACATGATGCAGGGTGTCGCGGGCCTTCAGCTCCTGCAAGTACAACAACCCGTCCACGTTCAAGCCGGTCTCTTCTTCCAGCTCCCGCTCGGCTGCGCCGACCGGGCGCTCGCCACGTTCGACCTTGCCGCCAGGCAGTGCCCATTTTGATCTGGCCTTGCGCACGAAGAGGATATGCCCCTCGTGTTCGCAAATGACCGTTGCGCGAATTTTCATCGTCTGTGCCCCCGCAGGTGGATGATTGTCATAAAAGTGTAATGCAATTGTCATGCTAAGTCCGGCTGGCGTGGGCCTCGGGGTATGTGGATACTGCGCCCTTGATGAAAACGGACGAGGAAAACAGATGAACACCGTGCGGTGGGGCATGATCGGTTGCGGCAGTGTCACTGAGTTAAAGAGTGGACCCGCTTTCTACAAAGCGCCAGGTTCGGCCTTGGTGGCCGTGATGGGGCGCCGTGAAGCGGCGGTGCGCGATTATGCAACACGCCACGGCATTGCGCGTTTTTATACCGACGCCCAGGCGCTGATCGACGACCCTGAGGTGGACGCGGTGTACATCGCCACGCCGCCCGCCAGCCACCTTGAATACAGCCTGATGGTGGCGGCGGCCGGCAAGCACTGTTGCGTCGAGAAGCCCATGTCGATGAATGCCGAGCAGAGCGCGTTGATGCAGCGCACGTTCGAGCGCGCCGGGTTGCATCTGTTTGTGTCGTACTACCGCCGCTCCTTGCCGCGTTTCCAGCAGGTACGCGATTGGCTGCAAGCAGGGCGCATCGGTGAGTTGCGTCACCTCACCTGGACCCTGTGCAAGCCGCAGGCCGTTGCGGACGCCCACGCCGACAACTGGCGCACCGACCCGGCGATTGCCGGTGGCGGTTACTTTGCCGACCTGGCCAGCCATGGCTTCGACCTGTTCCAGTACCTGGCCGGCGACATCATCGAAGTGGCCGGTTTTACCTCGCGCCAGGCCGGCCGTTATGCCGCGGAGGATGCGGTGACCGCCAGCTGGCGTTTTGCCTCGGGCGCATTGGGCATGGGCTGCTGGAATTTTGTCGCGGACCGACGTGAAGATCGTGTCGTGTTGATCGGCAGCCAGGGGCGTATCGAGTTCTCGGTGTTCGATGACCAACCCTTGCGGCTTGAGGGGGATGAGTGCGAGGTCCTGGAGGTGCCGTGCCACGCACATATCCAGTGGCACCACGTGCTGGCCATGAACGCGCATATCCGCGGTGAGGCGCTGCATCCATCGTTGGCGATCGAGGCATTGAAAACCGACCGGATCCTCGACGCGGTGCTACAACGCAACCCCCATCACCCTGGGTAAGCACGATAGGGTTTATTTTTTCAAGGATACACACCGATGAAATACTGGATGCTGTTGTGGCTGGCCATCGCCACAAGCGCAGGCGCGGCGGCGCGTAGCCAAGGCACGCCTGGGGAGTTTGATTTTTATGTGTTGTCGCTGTCGTGGTCGCCGACGTTTTGCCTGACCCACCCGGACAACGAGCAGTGTTCGGGCAAGGGCTACGGCTTTGTGTTGCACGGTTTGTGGCCGCAGTACGCGCGGGGCGGCTGGCCGGCGTCGTGTGCGCCGCAGTCGCGCTTGAGCCGCGAGGAATTGGACAAGGGCGCGGCGTTGTTTCCCACACGTGCGCTGCTCAAGCACGAATGGGCCAAGCATGGCACCTGTTCCGGGCTTGAGCCGCTGGACTACCTGGCCAAGACCGACCAGGCGCTGGGCGTGGTGGTGATTCCGCCGCAATTGCAACCGTTCAACACGCCACCGGCGTTGCCGGCCCGCGAGATCGAGGCGTTGTTTCGCGAGAGCAACCCGCGCCTGGGCAACCATGGCCTGGCGGTGATCTGCAAGGGCAAGGTGTTGTCGGAAGTGCGCGTGTGCCTGACCAAGGATCTGGCGTTCGCCGGTTGCCCGCGCAGCGTCAAAAGCCAATGCCGCGACGGCGACATCCGCATTCCGGCGCAGCGTTAAGGCAGCCCGCACATTTCCTTGATCAATGGTTGAGATACACCGGGCTGTCCGTGGACAGCGACGCCTTCACCCCGTGGCTGGTGTCGCTGACCAGCACTTCTTCACGGCCTTCGGCCAGTGCTTGCAGCGTGAGGGCGACCACTTCCTGGGGCGTGCTTTTGGGGGCCTGCACGTCGGCGACCATGTCGGTGTCGATGTAGGCGGGGTGCACGCCGATGACCAAGTCGGCGCGCGCAACGAGTACCAACTCACCGACAAGGGTCGCGCGCTGATGCCGGTGCTGGTGACGCTGGCGCAATGGGGTGAGGCCCACACTCAGCCGCAACTGCTCGGCACGCGGCTGCTGGATGCGCATTCGCTCAAGCCGCTGCGCAAGGTCGAGATCGTGTCTGAGGACGGCCGCGTGCTGGGCGTTGACGACGTCGTCACCCAAGCGCCTGCGCCGTAACGCCCCGAGGGGCATTTTGTTCAATACCTGGCGCGTGCCGCCCTTTACCGTGACGTCATCCTCACCGTCACAGAAAAAGGGAATTGCAATGAGCTTGATCATTTCCATGGCCGCCTTCGCCCTGGCCACCTCCATCACACCGGGCCCGGTCAACGTGGTGGCCCTCAGCTCCGGTGCGCGCTTTGGCTTTGCCGCCAGCCAGAAGCATGTATTCGGCGCCGCCGCAGGGTTTACCTTGTTGCTGGTGTTGATCGGCCTGGGTTTGCACGAAGTGCTGGTGCGCTGGCCGTTGCTGACCCAGTTGATCCAGTGGGGCGGGGTGGTTTTCTTGCTGTGGATGGCTTGGAAACTGGCGTGCGACGATGGCCGCCTGCAAGCCGATAACGCCGCCACCGCGCCGTCGATGCTGTACGGCGCCATTATGCAATGGCTCAACCCCAAGGCCTGGCTGGCCTGCGTGGCGGGGATGGGGTTGTTTGTGGCGGATGGCGACGCCGCTCAAGTGTGGCTGTTTGCGGCGCTGTACCTGGTGATCTGCTACCTGTCGGTGGCGTGCTGGGCGTATGCCGGGACCTTTTTGCGGCGCTACCTGGGCAACCCGCAGGGCGTGCGCGTGTTCAACCGTTCAATGGCCGCGTTGCTGGTGGCCAGTGTGGGTTATTTGCTGATGGCTTGAGCACATCGCGGTATTGCCCCGGCGTCGCCGCAAAATGCTGTTTGAACGCCCGCTGGAAATGCGCCTGGTCGGCGAAACCTGCGGCCAGGGCCACATCGGCGATCAGTTCGCCCTGACGCAGTTGCGTGCGGGCGAACTGGATACGCTGGTTGATCAGGAACGCATGGGGCGTCAACCCGTAATACTGCTTGAACGCACGGATCAGATAGGACGGCGACAGTTCGGCGGCCAGGCAGATGTCTTCCAGTTTCAAGGCGCAGGTGCAGTGCGCGCGGATGTACTCGGCGGCGCGCTCCAGCTTGTGGTTGACCTCGCGCAACGGTGCGTCGGACGGGTTCAGGCGCTGCTGCACCTCAGTGAAGAAACCCACCAGCGCGCTTTGCTTGTGCAGGTGCTCGGCCTGGGTATCCACCAGGACCCGGTACAGCTCCAACAGCCCAGCGTAGAGCGCTTCATCGCGCACGTAGGGGATGTCGAACGGCCGGTAGCCCTGGTCGGTGCTGAAGCCCAGTTGGTGCTGCAATTCGGTCAGCCAGGGCGTATCGATGTACAGCATCTGATAGGACCAGGCTTCGTTACGGATCGGATTGCACGCGTGCACATCGCCAGGGTTCATCAGTACCACCGTACCGGCGCTGATCTCGAAGGTGTCCGTGCCGTAGTGGTAATAGCTGCGCCCGCTGGTGATCGCGCCGATGGAAAAATGCTCGTGAGCGTGCCGCGCGTAGGTGACCTTGCGCCCGTCGGCGATGGTGCGCGCTTCGATAAACGCCAGCGCAGGGTCACGCCAGAAGTGCGGGGCAGTGGAAGGGGTCATGGCGGGCATTCCCTGGCGAAGAACCGTATAGGCGGACCGGCAGCGTTATACAAAATCGCGCAATGTTCAAGGCTTCAAGATTGCGCGAGTGTCATCCGGTGCAGGTCGTCGGCCCCGGGGTATTGGCTTCAGGTCAGAAGTCCCATTTGGTCGCCCGTTGCAGGCTGCGTGGCTCGCCATAGAAGCCCGTGCCGAATCGCCGCGGTTGAGGCTGTCGTTCGGGGTGGGCACGGTCAAATGTGGGAGCGGGCTTGCCCGCGATGGCGTCCTGTCAGTGCCGAATCTGTCGAATGACACACTGCAATCGCGGGCAAGCCCGCTCCCACACAAGCCAGCTGCCAAATGTTGAACCGTACGGGTCAGGCCGGTACGAGGAAGGCGGCTTCCAGCAACTGTCGGGTGTAGGGGTGTTGCGGGTCGGCGAAGATTGCCTTTGCATCGCCTTGCTCCACCACCTGGCCTTGTTTCACCACCATCAACTGATGACTCAATGCCTTCACCACCGCCAGATCATGGCTGATAAACAGGTAGGTCAGGTTGTACTTGGCCTGCAAGCTGCGCAGCAGTTCCACTACCTGGCGTTGCACCGTGCGGTCCAGCGCCGAGGTGGGTTCGTCCAGCAGGATCAACCGTGGCTTGAGCACCAGGGCGCGGGCGATGGCGATGCGTTGGCGCTGGCCGCCGGAGAACTCGTGGGGATAGCGATGCCGGGATTCCGGGTCCAGCCCGACCTCCTTGAGCGCCGCGATAATCGCCGCTTCCTGCTCGGCCGGCGTGCCCATCTTGTGAATGCGCAGGCCCTCACCGACGATCTCGCTCACGCACATACGCGGGCTCAAGCTGCCGAACGGGTCCTGGAACACCACCTGCATTTCCCGGCGCAGCGGGCGTACCTGCTGTTGGGTGAGTGAGCCCAGTTGCTGGCCTTCGAAGCGAATGCCGCCCTTGCTGGCGATCAGCCGGAGGATCGCCAGGCCAAGGGTGGATTTCCCCGAGCCGCTTTCGCCAACGATGCCCAGGGTTTGCCCTTGGGGCAGGCTGAAGTTGATGCCATCCACCGCCTTGACGTAATCCACGGTGCTGCGCAGAAAGCCTTTCTTGATCGGGAACCACACCTTGAGGTCATTCACTTCCAGCAGGGGTGGGCCGACCACATTGGTGGCCGGGCCGCCACTTGGTTCAGCCGCCAGCAATTCCTGGGTGTAGGGATGCCGGGGCGACTGGAACAGCGTTTCGCACTCGGCCTGTTCAACGATGCAACCTTTTTGCATCACGCACACGCGGTGGGCAATCCGCCGTACCAGGTTGAGGTCGTGGCTGATCAGCAGCAAGGCCATGCCCAGGCGCGCCTGCAACTCCTTGAGCAATTCCAGGATTTTCAACTGTACCGTCACATCCAGCGCAGTGGTCGGTTCATCGGCGATCAACAGCTCCGGCTCGTTGGCCAGTGCCATGGCAATCATCACCCGCTGGCGCTGGCCGCCGGACAGCTCGTGGGGCAGGGCCTTGAGGCGCTTGTGCGGTTCGGGGATGCCGACCAGCTCGAGCAACTCCAGGGTGCGCTGGGTGGCGACCTTGCCTTGCAGGCCCTTGTGCAGGCCGAGCACTTCGTTGATCTGCTTCTCGATCGAGTGCAGCGGGTTCAACGAGGTCATCGGCTCCTGGAAGATCATCGCGATGCGGTTGCCGCGAATATGCCGCAGGGATTTTTCCTTCAGGGTCAGCAGGTCTTGCCCTGCATACCCAATGGTGCCAGACGGATGCCGCGCCAGCGGGTAGGGCAGCAAGCGCAGGATCGAGTGGGCGGTCACCGATTTGCCGGAGCCGCTTTCGCCGACCAGGGCCAGGGTTTCGCCGCGCTTGATGTCGAAGCTGACGTTGTTCACCACGCAGTGAGCGTGTTCGCCGGTGACGAACTCGACGCTGAGGTCGCGGATTTCGATCAGATTGTCCTGATTCATCTCATTTCCTCGGGTCGAAGGCATCGCGAGCGGACTCGCCGATAAACACCAGCAAACTCAACATGATCGCCAGCACGGCAAACGCACTCATGCCCAGCCACGGCGCTTGCAGGTTGGATTTGCCCTGGGCCACCAGCTCGCCCAGGGACGGCGAACCGGCCGGCAAGCCGAAGCCGAGGAAGTCCAGCGCAGTCAGGGTGCCGATGGCGCCGGTGAGGATGAACGGCATGAAGGTCATGGTCGAGACCATGGCGTTGGGCAGGATATGGCGGAACATGATCGCGCCGTTCTGCATGCCCAGCGCCCTGGCTGCCCGCACGTATTCAAGGTTGCGCCCGCGCAGGAACTCGGCACGTACCACATCCACCAGGCTCATCCAGGAGAACAGCAGCATGATCCCCAGCAGCCACCAGAAGTTGGGCTGCACAAAACTGGCGAGAATGATCAGCAGGTACAGCACCGGCAACCCCGACCAGATCTCCAGGAAACGCTGCCCGGCCAGGTCGACCCAGCCACCGTAAAAGCCCTGCAAGGCCCCGGCGATCACGCCGATGATCGAGCTGAGGATGGTCAGCGTCAGGGCGAACAGCACCGACACGCGGAAGCCGTAGATCACCCGCGCCAGCACATCGCGGCCCTGGTCATCGGTGCCCAGCAGGTTGACGCTGGATGGCGGCGCCGGCGCGGGCACTTTCAGGTCGTAGTTGATGCTCTGGTAGCTGAACGGGATCGGCGCCCACAAGGTCCAGGCGTCCTTGGCCTTGAGCAGCTCCCGGATGTACGGGCTCTTGTAGTTGGCTTCCAGGGGGAACTCGCCACCAAAGGTGGTCTCCGGGTAGCGCTTGAGCGCGGGGAAGTACCAGCCGCCGTCGAAGTGCACCGCCAGCGGCTTGTCGTTGGCGATCAGTTCCGCGCCCAGGCTCAGCACGAACAGGATCAGGAACAGCCACAGCGACCACCAGCCACGCTTGTTGGCCTTGAATCGTTCGAACCGGCGGCGATTGAGGGGGGATAGGTTCATCTCAATGCTCCCGGCTGGAGAAGTCGATACGCGGATCGACCAGGGTGTAGGTGAGGTCGCCGATCAGTTTCACGATCAAGCCCAGCAGGGTGAAGATGAACAGCGTGCCGAACACCACCGGGTAGTCGCGGTTGATCGCGGCTTCAAAGCTCATCAGACCGAGGCCGTCGAGGGAGAAGATCACTTCCACCAGCAGCGAGCCGGTGAAGAAGATGCCGATGAACGCCGAAGGGAAACCGGCGATCACCAGCAGCATCGCGTTGCGGAACACGTGGCCGTAGAGCACGCGGTGGTTGGTCAGGCCCTTGGCCTTGGCGGTGACCACGTACTGCTTGTTGATCTCGTCGAGAAAGCTGTTTTTGGTCAGCAGGGTCATGGTCGCGAAGTTGCCGATCACCAGTGCAGTGATCGGCAGGGCCAGGTGCCAGAAGTAATCGAGGATCTTGCCGCCCCAGCTCAACTCGTCGAAGTTGTTGGAGGTCAGCCCGCGCAACGGGAACCAGTCGAAATAACTGCCACCGGCAAACACCACGATCAACAGGATCGCAAACAGGAACGCCGGGATCGCATAGCCGACGATGATCGCCGAGCTGGTCCACACATCGAAGTGGCTGCCGTGGCGCGTGGCCTTGGCGATCCCCAGGGGGATCGACACCAGGTACATGATCAGCGTGCTCCACAGCCCGAGGGAAATGGACACCGGCATCTTTTCCTTGATCAGGTCGATGACTTTGGCGTCACGGAAGAAACTGTCGCCGAAATCCAGGCGCGCGTAATTCTTGACCATGATCCACAAACGTTCCGGCGCCGATTTGTCGAAGCCGTACATCTTTTCGATTTCCTTGATCAGCGCCGGGTCCAGGCCCTGGGCGCCGCGGTAGCTGGAACCGGCCACGGCGACTTCGGCACCGCCACCGGCGATGCGGCTGGTGGCGCCGTCAAAGCCTTCGAGCTTGGCGATCATTTGCTCCACCGGGCCCCCGGGGGCGGCCTGGATGATGACAAAGTTGATCAGCAGGATGCCGAACAGCGTGGGGATGATCAGCAACAGGCGGCGAAAGATATAGGCCAACATTTAATCGCCTCCGCTCGCCGGATCGGCGCTCGTCTGGGGGGGAACGGGCGGTTGCACATTCGGTTTGCTCCACCATGTGGAGATACCGACGTCGTACAGCGGCGAAACCTTTGGATGACCGAGATTGTTCCAGTAGGCCACGCGGAAGGTCTTGATGTGCCAGTTGGGAATCACGTAGTAGCCAAATTGCAGCACGCGATCCAGGGACTTGGCGTGGGCGATCAGGCTGGTGCGGGTGTCGGAATCGATCAGTTGCTCCACTAACTGGTCGACGGCCGGATCTTTCAAGCCCATGTAATTGCGGCTGCCGGGCTTGTCGGCGCTGGTCGACTTCCAGAACTCGCGCTGCTCGTTACCTGGCGAGGAGGATTGCGGGAAACTGCCCACCAGCATGTCGAAGTCCCGCGAACGCAGGCGGGTGACGAATTGGGAGACGTCGACCCGGCGGATCACCAGGTCTATGCCCAAGTCCGCCAGGTTGCGCTTGAACGGCAGCAGGATGCGTTCGAATTCGGTCTGGGCCAGCAAGAACTCGATGACCACGGGTTTGCCGTTGGTGTCGACCATCTTGTCTTCTACGATCTTCCAGCCGGCTTCCTGTAACAGTTGGTAAGCCTCGCGCTGCTGCGCACGGATCATGCCGCTGCCATCGGTCTTGGCCGGTTCGAAGGCCTCGGTGAAGACTTGCGGCGGGATCTTGTCGCGCAGCGGTTCCAGGATCGCCAGCTCATCCGGGCCGGGCAGGCCGGTGGCGGCCATGTCGGAGTTTTCGAAGTAGCTGCGGGTGCGCGTATAGGCACCGTTGAACAGCTGCTTGTTGCTCCACTCGAAATCCAGCAACAGGCTGATGGCCTTGCGCACGCGCACGTCCTGGAACATTGGCTTGCGCACGTTGAATACGAAGCCCTGCATGCCGGTGGGGTTGCCGTTGGGGATCTGTTCCTTGATCAGGCGTCCTTCGGTCACGGCCGGGACGTTATAGGCGTTCGCCCAGTTCTTGGCGCTGAACTCGGCCCAGTAGTCGAATTGCCCGGCCTTGAGCGCTTCCAGTGCGACGGTGGCGTCCCGGTAATAGTCGGTGATGCGCTGGTCGAAGTTGTACAGGCCCTTGTTGATCGGCAGGTCCTTGCCCCAGTAATCCTTGACCCGCTCGTAGCGTACGGAACGCCCGGCCTTGACCTCGGCCACCTTGTAAGGACCGCTGCCCAGCGGGAATTCGAGGTTGCCCTTGGTGAAGTCGCGGGTGGCCCACCAGTGTTTCGGCAATACCGGCAATTGGCCGAGGATCAGCGGCAGTTCGCGGTTGTTGGTGCGCTTGAACTTGAACAGCACACGCAGCGGGTCTTCGGCGACCACTTCGTCGACATCGGCGTAGTAGGTGCGATAGAGCGGGGTGCCGTCCTTGATCAGGGTCTGGAAGCTGAACACCACGTCATCGGCGCGCATCGGGTGGCCGTCGTGGAAACGCGCTTCGGGACGCAGGTAGAAACGCACCCAGCTGTTGTCCGGGGCCTTTTCGATCTTGCCGGCGACCAGGCCGTATTCGGTGAACGGTTCGTCAAGGCTTTGGGTGGCGAGGGTGTCGTAGATCAGGCCGATGTTGTCGGCAGGCACGCCTTTGCTGATGAACGGGTTGAAGCTGTCAAAGCCGGCCAGGCTGGATTCCCGGAAGGTGCCGCCCTTGGGGGCGTCGGGGTTGACGTAGTCGGTGTGCTTGAAGTTTGCAGGGTATTTGGGCGGTTCATTGTAGAGCGTCAACGCATGTTGCGGGGCGGCGTGGGCCGCGCTGCAGAGCAGCAGGCCGGCGAACAGTGCAGGTCGCAAAGACATCATTGGGCTTTCTCCGAAGCTTTCAGCCACCACGCGCTCAAGCCCAGGCTGTAGGGCGGCGTGGTGACAAAGGCGAACCGGTTGCGGTACGCCAGGCGATGATAGTTGAGATACCAGTTGGGAATGCTGTAGTGCTGCCACAGCAGCACCCGGTCCAGGGCGCGGCCGGCGGCCAGTTGCGCGTCGCGGGTCTGCGCGGCCAGCAGTTGTTCCAGCAGGTGATCGACAATCGGGTTGGCGATGCCTGCGTAGTTCTTGCTGCCCTTGATCGTGGCCTGGCTGGAGTGGAAGTACTGCCACTGCTCAAGGCCCGGGCTCAAGGTCTGGTTGAGGGTGATCAGGATCATGTCGTAGTCGAATTGATCCAGGCGCTGCTTGTACTGGGCGCGATCGACGGTGCGCAGGCGCGCGTCGATGCCGATGCTGATCAGGTTCTCGACATAGGGTTGCAGGATGCGCTCCAGGTTCGGGTTGACCAGCAGGATCTCGAAGCGCAGCGGTTGCCCGTCCGCGTTGAGCAGGCGTTGGCCCGACAGCTTCCAGCCAGCCTCGCCGAGCAGGGTCAGGGCGTGGCGCATGGTGTCGCGGGGGATGCCGCGCCCGTCGGTCTGCGGCAGGCTGAACGGCTGGGTGAAGAGGTCAAGCGGCAACTGGTCGCGGTAGGGCGAGAGCAGCAGCCATTCATGCCCGATCGGTACACCCGTCGCCGAGAATTCGCTGTTGGGGTAGTAGCTCAGGGTGCGCTTGTAGGCGCTGCTGAACAGCGTGCGGTTGGTCCATTCAAAGTCGAACATCAGGCCAAGGGCTTCGCGGACCTTGGCCTGGCTGAAGGTCGGGCGCCGCGTGTTCATGAACAGGCCCTGGCTCTGGGTCGGGATCTGGTGGGCGATCTGCGCCTTGATCACCTCGCCACGGTTGACCGCCGGGAAGTTGTAGCCGGTCGCCCAGTTCTTGGCCTGGTGCTCGATATAGATGTCGAATTCGCCGGCCTTGAAGGCTTCGAAGGCCACATCGCTGTCGCGGTAGAACTCGACTTCGACCTTGTCGTAGTTATACAAACCCTGGTTGACCGGCAGGGCCTTGCCCCAATAATCCTTGACCCGTTCGAACACCAATTGCCGGCCCGGGGTGACTTTGGTCACGCGGTATGGCCCGCTGCCCAGCGGTGGCTCGAAGGTGGTGGCCTTGAAATCGCGGTCTTTCCAGTAATGCTGGGGAAGTACGGGCAACTCGCCCAGGCGCAGGATCAGCAGCGGATTGCCGGCGCGCTTGAACACGAAACGGATGCGATGGCGGTTGAGGATGTCGACCCGCGCCACCTCTTGCAGGTTGGTGCGGTATTGCGGATGGCCTTCGGTCAACAGGGTGCGATAGGAGAATGCCACGTCATAGGCGGTAATCGGGTGGCCATCGTGGAAGCGTGCTTCCGGGCGCAGGTTGAACACCACCCAACTGCGGTCTTCGCTGTATTCCACCGATTGGGCAATCAGCCCATAGCTGGAGGTGGGCTCATCGCCGGAGGGCGCGTATTGGCCGGTGCCGACCATCAACGGTTCGTTCAGCTCATTGACGCCGTATTGCAGGAAGTTGGGCGTGGAAACCGGGCTGGAACCCTTGAACGTGTAGGGGTTGAGCGTATCGAAGGTGCCAAAGGCCATGACCCGCAAGGTTCCGCCTTTCGGCGCTGCGGGGTTTACCCAATCGAAGTGGGTGAATTTGGCCGGGTATTTGAGTACGCCGAACTGCGTGTAACCGTGGCTCTCGGTAATCGTCGCGTTCGCGGCAAAGCTCAAGGCCAGACTTATTAGTAGAAGGAGGGGACGCTTCAAATCAGGGATCCGATCCAGGCAGCTTGGGCTTTATGATCGGTACAGTAACAGCTTGTTCCGGTTGGAAAAAGGTTGTTGGTAGGGCGAGCCGAGGGCTTGATCTATGTGAAAAGCATATGTGGGAGCTGGCTCGCCTGCGATGGCATCGGCACGGCACATCTGAAGCACCGAGGTGATGCCATCGCAGGCAAGCCAGCTCCCACACAAGCCAGCGTCCATATAGTCAGTAGGCGGGCTTAGCGTGGGCCTGAAACCACCAGCATCTGCCCCGGCTTCAACGCCTGGCCAGTGCGAGGGTTCCAACGCTTGAGATGTTGCATCTCGACGTTGAAGCGCTTGGCGACGATGTACAGCGAATCGCCTTTCTTGACCTTGTATTGCACCGGTTTCTTGCCGTCGGCCTTGGCCACCAGCTTGCGGGTGTCCTGCATCACCAGGGTCTGGCCGACCTTGAGCTGCTGGCCATTGAGCTTGTTCCAGCGCTGCAGGTCATGCACGTCGACCTTGTTCGCCTTCGCGATCAGCGTCAGGTTGTCGCCACTGCGTACCTTGTAGCTGCGGGTACGGCCAGCAACGCGCGCGGTCTCGACTTCGTCGAACACCTGCTTTTTCGGCCGCATTGCCAGCAACTCTTCTGGCTTCATCGTCGAAAGGGTGCTGGTGAGCAACTGCGCCTTGGAACTCGGCACCAGCAAATGCTGCGGGCCATCCAGGGTGGTGCGTTGTTTCAGCGCGGGGTTGAGCTGGAACAGTTCGTCTTCGTCGATCTCGGCCAGCGCCGCGACCCGGGACAGGTCCATGCTCTGCTTGACTTCAACCACTTCGAAGTACGGCTGGTTGGCAATCGGGTTCAGGTTCACGCCGTAGGCTTCGGGCGCCAGCACCACTTGGGACAGTGCCAGGAACTTGGGCACGTAGTCCTTGGTTTCCTGGGGCAGCGGCAGGTTCCAGTAGTCGGTCGGCAGGCCAAGTTTCTCGTTACGCTCGATGGCCCGGCTCACGGTGCCTTCGCCAGCGTTATAGGCGGCGAGTGCCAGCAGCCAGTCGCCGTTGAACATATCGTGCAGACGGGTCAGATAGTCGAGGGCGGCGGTGGTGGAGGCGGTGATGTCACGGCGGCCATCGTAGGCGCGGGTCTGGCGCAGGTTGAAGTAGCGCCCGGTGGAGGGGATGAACTGCCACAAGCCGACCGCATCGCTGCGCGAATAGGCCATTGGGTTGTAGGCACTTTCGATCACTGGCAGCAGCGCCAGCTCCAGGGGCATGTTGCGTTCTTCAAGACGTTCGACGATGTAATGAATGTAGAGGCTGCCGCGTTCCCCGGCGCTTTCCAGGAAGGATGGATTGCTGGCGAACCATAGGCGCTGTTGCTCGATGCGCGGGTTGACGCCTACGCCGTCCTGCAGTTGGAAGCCTCGTCGCATACGCTCCCAAACATCCTGGGGCACTTCGGGAGCCGGCTTTTCCGAAAGCCAGATGACGGGTTTCTGTTTGATCTTGGCGCTAAGATTTGGCTTGGGTTGCACGGTGGATTGTGCGGTGAAATTGCTTGATTGGCAGCCCGCCAGCGTGGCGGACACAGCCACCGCCACAGCTTGAGCCAGGCGGGTCAATGCGTCTGAATGGTTGGATTTACGAATAGATGACGACATTGGCTGGAAGTAAGTTCCGGGCAAAAATGTCGGGCGATTCTAGAAACCCGTTTGGTTCCGGTCAACCATTCAGAAATTACGTATCAGATTGCGTTGGCTTAGAACTTATCTTTCCAAGCCCTCAAGCTAGCAAACACCTCGGCCCCAGAGCGGTTGTCGCGCCCGTTCCGTTCGTCTGCTTTTTGTTTAACGGATGTTTCAGCGGTGCGCAGAAAAGGGTTGGTGCGTTTTTCCAGCGCCAGGTTGGAAGGCAGCGTGATCTCGCCACGAGCGCGCAATTGGCGGACGTTTTCCACCCGTTCGGCGATGTCCGCGTTGTGCGGTTCCACCGCTTGGGCAAACTTGAGGTTGCTTTGGGTGTATTCGTGGGTGCAGTACACCAATGTATCGGCGGGCAGGGCGGCCAGGCGTTCCAGAGAACTGTGCATTTGCTCCGGCGTGCCTTCGAACAGGCGCCCGCAGCCGGCGGCGAACAGGGTGTCGCCACAGAACAGTACGCCTTGGTGATAAAAGGCGATATGGCCGAGGGTGTGGCCGGGCACTGCATAAACGTCGAAGTCCCAACCCAGCGCCGTGATGCGGTCGTTATCGTGGAGGGCCACATCCCGCGCCGGGATATTTTCGTTGGCCGGGCCGTAGACCTTGGCCCCTGTAACATTTTTCAGTTGCTCGACACCACCGACATGATCATGGTGATGGTGGGTGATCAGGATGTCGCTGAGCTCCCAGCCAGGGTTGCGTTCGAGCCAGTCGAGCACGGGCGCGGCATCGCCGGGATCGACCACGGCGCAGCGTCGGCTCCGGGAGTCTTGTAACAACCAGATGTAGTTATCGGTGAAGGCGGGCAGGGCACTGATCTGTATCATTCTTCGATTCGCCAAGCTGAACACATTGGTGCATCTTAGAACGTCTAGGCGAGTTGGAGAATGCAATGACTGATAAAGCGTTCGCCCAGGCCGATCCTGAGTGGCTGGCACTGATCAGCGCGGCCCGCGAATGGCTGTCCGGGCCGATCGGGCAATTTTTGCTGGATGAAGAACGGCGCATGCTCGAAGACGAGTTGGGCCGGTTCTTTGGTGGCTACCTGGTGCATTACGGCCCGTCGGCCGAGACTCCGCCCTCGGCACCGCAGGTGCAACGCAATGTACGCCTGGGCGCGCCACTGCCGGGGGTGGAGATTGTCTGCGAGGAGCAGGCCTGGCCGCTGAGCGAGCATGCCGCCGATGTGGTGGTGTTGCAGCATGGTCTGGATTTCTGCCTGTCGCCCCACGGCCTGTTGCGTGAAGCGGCGAGCAGCGTGCGCCCGGGTGGGCATTTGTTGATTGTCGGCATCAATCCCTGGAGCAGTTGGGGGCTGCGCCATGTGTTCGCCCACGATGGGCTGCGCCAGGCGCGCTGTATCTCGCCCCAACGGGTGGGCGACTGGCTGAACCTGCTGGGCTTCGCGCTGGAGAAACGCCGCTTCGGGTGCTATCGTCCGCCGCTTGCCTCCACCAAGTGGCAGGCTCGCCTGGCCGGCTGGGAACGCCGTGCGGGTACCTGGCAACTGTCGGGTGGCGGCTTCTATTTACTGGTCGCGCGCAAGATCGCGGTGGGCCTGCGGCCGGTGCGCCAAGTGCGACGCGAGCCCATGGGCAAGCTGGTGCCGATGCCGATGGCCAAGGTCAACCGCAAGCAGAGCGAACCGTAAACCTTTTTTGATTTCAGACCGAGCAACCGATGACCGATAGCGTAGAACTCTTCACCGATGGCGCCTGCAAAGGCAACCCGGGCCCTGGCGGCTGGGGCGCGTTGCTGGTGTGCAAAGGCGTGGAGAAGGAACTGTGGGGCGGTGAACCGAACACCACCAACAACCGCATGGAGCTGATGGGTGCCATCCGTGGCCTGGAGGAACTCAAGCGCCGTTGCAACGTGCTGCTGGTGACCGACTCGCAATACGTGATGAAAGGCATCAACGAGTGGATGGTCAACTGGAAAAAACGCGGTTGGAAGACCGCCGCCAAGGAACCGGTAAAAAATGCCGACTTGTGGCAGTTGCTCGACGAGCAATGCAATCGCCATGACATTACCTGGAAATGGGTGCGCGGCCACATCGGTCACCCCGGCAACGAACGCGCCGACCAACTGGCCAACCGGGGTGTGGACGAAGTGCGGGGCTACAAGCAGGGCTGATGCCGGCTCACGTGTTAACATCGTGCCCTTTGACACACACCACACCGTTGAGAGCTGAACCCTGATGTCCATCCGATCTGTTGTACTCGATACCGAAACCACCGGCATGCCGGTGACCGACGGCCACCGGATCATTGAAATCGGCTGTGTCGAACTCATGGGTCGACGCCTGACCGGTCGTCATTTCCACGTCTACCTGCAACCGGACCGTGACAGTGACGAAGGCGCGATCGGCGTCCACGGCATCACCGACGAATTCCTCAAAGGCAAACCGCGCTTTGCCGAAGTGGCCGATGAGTTCTTCGAATTCATCAACGGCGCCCAGTTGATCATCCATAACGCGGCGTTCGACGTAGGCTTCATCAACAACGAATTCGCCCTCATGGGCCAGATGGATCGTGCGGATATTTCCAAGCACTGCTCGATCCTCGACACCCTGATGATGGCCCGTGAGCGGCACCCGGGCCAGCGCAACAGCCTCGATGCATTGTGCAAGCGTTATGGCGTCGACAACTCCGGCCGTGAACTCCACGGCGCCTTGCTCGACTCCGAGATTCTTGCCGACGTCTACCTGACCATGACCGGCGGGCAGACCAGCCTGTCCCTGGCCGGTAACGCGTCCGATGGCAGTGGTTCGGCGGAAGGTTCGGGCAACCGCCCTTCGGAAATCCGCCGCCTGCCGGCGGATCGCAAACCGACCACCATCATTCGCGCCAGCGAGCAGGATCTGGCCGAGCATGCCGCACGGTTGGAAGCGATTGCCAAGTCGGCGGGTGCGCCGGCGTTGTGGACCCAACTGAGCGAACAGTAAGCCCAGGCGGAATGCCATCCAACATGTGGGAGCTGGCTTGTGTGGGAGCGGGCTTGCTCGCGAATGCGGTGGATCAGTTACAGGGTTGTTAACTGACACACCGCATTCGCGAGCAAGCCCACATTTGATCTATATCGGCTTCGAAATCTTCATTCGCTACATCCGCTCCCAGCTTCTACCCTTGAGTGCATAGCCCCCTGGACTAACCGCGCTCATGTACAAAGACCTGAAGTTCCCTGTCCTTATCGTGCACCGCGACATCAAGGCCGATACCGTTGCCGGTGACCGGGTCCGCGGCATTGCTCGGGAGTTGGAACAAGAAGGCTTCAGTATTTTCTCTGCAATGGATTACGCCGAAGGCCGGCTGGTGGCTTCTACCCATCATGGCCTGGCGTGCATGCTGATCGCCGCCGAAGGCGCCGGGGAAAACACTCACCTGCTGCAAAATATGGTCGAACTGATCCGCCTGGCGCGGCTGCGTGCGCCCAACCTGCCGATCTTTGCCTTGGGCGAGCAAGTCACCCTGGAAAACGCTCCGGCCGATGCGATGAGCGAACTCAACCAGTTGCGCGGCATTCTCTACCTGTTTGAAGACACCGTACCGTTTCTGGCCCGCCAAGTGGCCCGTGCTGCCCGTGGCTACCTGGATGGCCTGTTGCCGCCATTCTTCAAGGCGCTGGTGCAGCACACGGCCGACTCCAACTATTCCTGGCACACTCCCGGCCATGGCGGCGGCGTGGCTTATCGCAAGAGTCCGGTGGGGCAGGCGTTTCATCAGTTCTTCGGGGAAAACACGCTGCGCTCGGACTTGTCGGTCTCCGTCCCGGAGCTGGGCTCGCTGCTGGACCACACCGGCCCCCTGGCCGAAGCCGAAGCCCGCGCTGCGCGTAACTTCGGCGCCGACCATACGTTCTTTGTGATCAACGGCACATCTACCGCGAACAAGATTGTCTGGCACTCCATGGTCGGCCGTGACGATCTGGTGCTGGTGGACCGCAACTGTCACAAGTCGGTGCTGCATTCGATCATCATGACCGGCGCGATCCCGCTGTACCTGTGCCCCGAGCGCAACGAACTGGGGATCATCGGCCCGATTCCCTTGAGTGAGTTCAGCCCGGAGTCGATCCGCGCGAAGATCGATGCCAGCCCGCTGACCCGTGGCCGTGCGCCGAAAGTGAAGATGGCAGTGGTTACCAACTCCACCTACGATGGCCTGTGTTACAACGCCGAACTGATCAAGCAGCAACTGGGCAACAGTGTCGAGGTCTTGCACTTTGACGAAGCCTGGTATGCCTATGCGGCGTTCCACGAATTTTTCGCCGGGCGCTACGGCATGGGCACTTCGCGCACGCCGGACAGCCCTCTGGTGTTCACCACCCATTCAACGCACAAGTTGCTGGCCGCATTCAGCCAGGCGTCGATGATCCATGTGCAGGACGGCGGTGCACGGCAGCTGGACCGCGACCGTTTCAATGAAGCGTTCATGATGCATATCTCCACTTCGCCGCAGTACAGCATCATTGCTTCGCTGGACGTGGCCTCGGCCATGATGGAAGGCCCGGCCGGGCGTTCGTTGCTGCAAGAGATGTTCGATGAGGCCCTGAGTTTTCGTCGCGCCCTGGCCAACCTGCGCCAGCATATCGCCGCCGAAGACTGGTGGTTTTCCATCTGGCAGCCGCCCTCCGTCGCGGGCATCGATCGGGTTGCAACCGCCGATTGGTTGTTGCATCCCGGGGATGATTGGCACGGCTTTGGCGATGTTGCCGAAGATTACGTCTTGCTTGACCCGATCAAAGTCACGCTGGTGATGCCCGGCCTCAATGCCGGTGGCGCGTTGAGCGATTGCGGGATTCCCGCTGCAGTGGTCAGCAAATTCCTCTGGGAGCGTGGGCTGGTGGTGGAAAAGACCGGGTTGTATTCCTTCCTCGTGCTGTTTTCCATGGGCATCACCAAGGGCAAGTGGAGCACCTTGCTCACCGAGTTGCTCGAATTCAAGCGCAGCTACGACGCCAATATCAGCCTGGCCAGTTGCCTGCCATCGGTTTATGCCCAAGGTACGGCGCGCTACCAAGGGCTGGGATTGCGCGACCTGTGCAACCAATTGCACAACTGCTATCGCAGCAACGCCACCGCCAAACACCTCAAGCGCATGTACACCGTGTTGCCGGAAATTGCGATGAAACCGGCCGACGCATACGACCAATTGGTTAGAGGTGAAGTGGAAGCGGTATCCATTGACGCCTTGCCAGGACGCATTGCAGCGGTAATGCTGGTGCCTTACCCGCCGGGCATCCCGCTGATCATGCCGGGGGAGCGCTTTACGGAGTCGACGCGGTCGATCATCGACTACCTGGCGTTTGCTCGCACGTTCGATAGCAGCTTTCCTGGTTTTGTCGCGGATGTTCACGGGTTGCAACACGAAGACGACGGCAGTGGTCGTTGTTACACCGTCGATTGCATCAAGGGTTAAGGATGTTTATGCAAGCTGTAATGAACCCGAAGTATCCAGGGCTCAGTGTGCGGGTCGCCGACGAAGGCTTCGATGCCTACGTGTGGGGCAATGACTTCAGCTTTGAGGTCAGCGGCTACAGCGTGCCCGAGATGGGCGCGCGGGTCGATCAATGGCGTGTGGAGCGTATCCTGCCGTACCGCAAGTGTTATGGCATCGATCCGGAGGAGTTCGCCAGTTTCCGCGATGCGCCCGACAGCGCGGTCTTCATGGCGTACCTCGACGACCGGGCGGTGGGGCATATCGTGGTCAGCACCAACTGGAATGGTTTTGCCCATGTCGATGAGCTGGCGGTGGCCCTGCCTGCGCGGCGCCACGGGGTGGCCAAGGCGTTGTTGGATGTGGCGCAGTTCTGGAGTCGCAAGAAAAACCTGCCGGGCATGATGCTGGAAACCCAGAACAACAACCTCGGGGCCTGCCGCTTGTATGAGCGTTGCGGCTATGTAATGGGCGGGATCGACCACTTACGCTATCGCGGCATTGATCCGCAGACCCGCGAGGTGGCGATTTTCTGGTATCGGCTGTTCAAGACCGAAGTCGACAAACCTTAACCGGCCAACAGGCTTTCAGCCTTCTGTGTGACGATCTCCAGCAGTGCGTTCAGTGCTGGGGACGTCACGCCGTCCTTGAGGGTCAGCGCATACAGGTTGACCATCACGGGCGGTGACAGCGGGCACGCATCCAGGCCCGCGTCGCGTGCGCCGTACGCGGTGAAGGGGTCGACGATCGCCAATCCTTCTCCCGCTTCCACCATGCTGCGCATCATCTGGTAGGTCTGCACGCGGGTCTGCACCACGGGCAGCGGGCGCAAGGCTTGCAGCTTGGCGTCCAGCAGACGGCTCAGCGGGTCCTGGCCTTCCAGGCCGATCATTGACTGGCCTGCCAGATCTTGCAGGGCGATGTACTTCTGCTTGGGCTTGAGCCAACCGTGGGGCGCGAGCAATTGCAACTTGCCCTGGGCCAGCACGCTGCTGTGGATTTGCGGGTGTTCCGGGTCATGCAGGCTCAGGCCGACCTCGGCCTCGTGCAACAGCAGGCTGCGAACGATGTCGCGGGTCGGCTGGCTGGACAGGTTGCACGGGGTGTCCTGGAAGCGTCGGCGCAGCAGCGCGATGCTTTGCGGCAACAGCTGATTGGCCAGCGGTGGCGTGCACAGGGCGCGCAGGGGTGGGGCGTGATGGTGCTTCAAGCGGCTGGCCAGGCGTTGCAGCGGCTCCAGCGCTTCGTACACATGGGCGATTTCGGCTTGCAGTTCCAGGGTTTCCCGGGTGGCCTGCAAGCGTCCGCGCACACTGGCGAACAACATGAACCCAAGCTGTTGCTCGGCGTCCTTGAGCGCTGCGTCCACATCGCCCACGCAGAGTTGCAACCATTCGGCGGCCGTGCCGAGGTGTCCGGTCTGCAAGATGGCCTGAATCACTTCGATATGACGTAAACGCATCGCCGGAGTCTATGTGCAGCGCGCCGGGGATTCAATAGAATGGCTGCGCTGATCAACAATGACCAAAGCCGGCTAGCGGCACTTACAACAAGAACAGGTCTGGTCTCATATGCCTCTACCCTCGATATTCCTCGGGGTAACGGCCAAGCAACTGCTGGTCCTGGTGACCGTGGGGTGCGTGGCTGCTTATCTCTTCAACAATCATGACGACACTGCGCCGGACAACCTGGCCCTTGAAGCGTTTGTCCGCTCTGAGGAGCAGGTGATCGAGCAGGTAGGCGCGGTGCTGGATATTGCGCTGGTCAGGCAGGTGGTCGCGCACCCCAGCAATAACGCAGCGGGCTACACGCGTTCGATGTATGCGGTGGAGGGCGAGCGGGGCAAGTTGCTGGTGACGCTGAAGGAGGTAGCGGGGGGCCGGGAAATCGAAGTCACGGAGATCCGCCGCCCCTGATCACCCCAGCCCAGCCAACGCCATGCATGGCCAGGACTGGGCTGGTAGGCAGGGCGAGGTCTTACGAAGCGAGGGTAGTTTGCGACTCGCGCACGATAATGATGCCCGACTGAATCAACTTGAACTCATCGCCTTCCAGCTTTTCTACACGGTCGCCAATGGCCAGCTTGTAGGTAGTGGTGGGCGTCGAGCCTGCCAGGTCGCCCTGCGCCGGATTGGATTCCTGGAACTCATGCACCGAATACACGCGTCCCTCTGCGTCTCTGGCATGAAACTGTCCGACTAGTACTGCTGCCATCTGTTTAGAACCTCTGGAGATAATCACTCGATTTGCGGTTCTGTAGACCGTTATGGAGCGGTGTAGTTTACCTACGTTAAAAAAATACTATTCGCTGGCGATTTCGGATGAATCCTACAAGGTGGGGCGTTTGGAGGATTATCAAAAACCTTCTGGTGAACCCGCCGCGAAGACTCTATAACTACAAGCTCCTTTATTCAGACGTCGGGAAAACCTCCATGAGCAAGGTCTACACGATTGCCGTCCTGGTTGGCAGCTTGAGAAAAGAGTCGATCAACCGCAAGGTCGCCCTGGCCCTGGCCGAACTGGCCCCTGCCAACCTCAGGTTGAAGATTGTCG
Organism: Pseudomonas sp. GL_117; assembly: GCF_057835125.1. Classification (NCBI taxonomy): domain Bacteria; kingdom Pseudomonadati; phylum Pseudomonadota; class Gammaproteobacteria; order Pseudomonadales; family Pseudomonadaceae; genus Pseudomonas; species Pseudomonas sp. GL_117. Next base: position 2,648,358 of record NZ_CM174418.1, read on the forward strand.
AAATTGGCGATTTGCCGCTCTACAACGAGGACATCGACGGTGCAACAACGCCGGCAGCCTACAGCACTTTCCGCCAGCAGGTGAGTTCATCCGACGCGGTGTTGTTCGTGACCCCGGAATACAACCGTTCCGTGCCTGCGCCGTTGAAGAACGCGATTGACGTGGGCTCCCGTCCATACGGCCAAAGCGCCTGGAGTGGCAAGCCGGGTGCGATCATCAGTGTATCGCCAGGGGCCGTCGGTGGTTTTGGCGCCAACCATCACCTGCGCCAATCCCTGGTGTTCCTTGATGTACCGTGCATGCAGCAGCCGGAAGCTTATGTGGGCGGTGCGGGAAGCTTGTTTGATGAGGCTGGCAAGCTATCGGAAAAGACCCGGCCGTTCTTGCAGGCGTTTATCGATGCCTATGGTTCTTGGGTAGAAAAACAGAAGTCCTGACTTGGTAATGAGACCGAAGTGTGGGAGCGGGCTTGGCAGACGAGTCCGCTGCCAAGCCTTCTTACTTATTGGGTCTAGCGTAGCCAATTGGTGCGTGCCAGCTCAATGACCTCATCGCCACGGCCACTCATGACCGCCTTGAGCATGTACAGGCTGAACCCCTTGGCCTGCTCCAGCTTGATCGTCGGTGGCATCACCAGTTCCTGAGTCGCGGTTACCACATCCACCAGCACCGGCCCGTCATGGGCCAGGGCGCGGAGCAAGGCCGGTTCCAGGTCCTCGGACTGCTCCACACGAATCCCGAGGATGCCCATGGCGTTGGACATGGCGGCAAAGTCCGGGTTTTTCAGTTCGGTGCCGGCATCCAGATAACCTGCGGCTTTCATCTCCATGGCGACAAAACCCAGGGATGAGTTGTCGAACACCACCACCTTGACCGGCAGTTTCAACTGGGCCAATGAAATGAAGTCCCCCATCAGCATGGCAAAGCCACCGTCGCCGGACATTGAAATAACCTGCCGACCCGGAAACGCCGCCTGCGCGCCAATTGCCTGGGGCATGGCGTTGGCCATCGAGCCATGGTTGAACGAGCCGATCAGTCGACGCTTGCCATTCATCTTCAAGTAACGCGCGGCCCACACGGTGGGCGAGCCGACGTCGGCGGTGAAGATCGCATCGTCGTCCGCCAATTCGCTGAGCAGGCGCGCCACGTATTGTGGGTGGATCGGCCGATTGGCCTTGGACGGTTGCGCCAGGTCGTCGAGGCCTTGGCGGGCTTTCTCGTAATGCTTGAGCGAGGTCTCGAGAAAGCTGCGGTCGGCCTTGCGGGTCAGGCGCGGCAGCAGGGCAGCGATGGTTTCGCTGACGTCGGCGCAGATGCCCAGGTCCAGGGTGGTGCGGCGCCCCAGCGCTTGTGGGTCGCGGTCGACCTGGATGATCTTCGCATCGGTGGGGTAGAACTGACGGTAAGGGAAGTCCGTGCCGAGCATGATCAAGGTGTCGCAGTCGAGCATCGCATGGTAGCCGGAACTGAAGCCGATCAGGCCGGTCATGCCCACGTCGAACGGGTTGTCCCATTCCACGTGCTCTTTGCCGCGCAGGGCGTGTACCACGGGGGCGCCAAGGGCGTCGGCCAAGGCGACCACTTGATCATGGGCACCGGCACAGCCGCTGCCGCACAGCAGGGTGGTTTTCTGACTGCTTTGAAGGATTTCGCTGAGGCGTAGCAGGTCTTGTTCCGCTGGCAAGGTGCGCGGTGCGTGCAAGGCCGGCCACGGTTTGAGCTTGTCTTCCACTTCCAGCAGCGACACGTCGCCCGGAATCACCACCACCGCGACGCCGCGATTGAGGATCGCCGAGCGCATGGCGCGATGCAGCACGTGGGGCATCTGCTCGGGGCTGGTCACCAGTTCGATAAAGTGGCTGCATTCCTTGAACAGTTCCTGGGGATGGGTTTCCTGGAAGTAGTTCAGGCCAATCTCGGTGGAGGGAATCTGCGCCGCGATCGCCAGCACGGGGACGTGGTTGCGATGGCAGTCGAACAGGCCGTTGATCAAATGCAGGTTGCCGGGCCCGCAACTGCCGGCACACACCGTCAACTCGCCGGTGGCAGCGGCCTCGGCACCCGCCGCGAAGGCCGCGACTTCCTCGTGGCGCACATGCATCCACTCGATACTCTCCATGGTGCGCAGAGCGTCGGTGAGGCCATTGAGGCTGTCACCGGTCAGGCCCCAGATGCGCTTGATACCCGCCTGTTCAAGCGTGGTCGCCAATTGCTGGGCCAGGTTGATTTTCGCCATGAAAAACTCCAATCGTCAGTGAGGTTAAAAACTGCTGATCAATAGGGGACAGTTCGATCACGGCGAATGCTCCGCCTTTATTGTGAAGACTGCGCCATGGCCGCACGGTACTGCCGGGTGCGCCTGGCCAGAAACCATTGGTCACGCACCAGCGCCATGCACGGCGCTACCTTGGCGCTTGGCGCGCGACCGTGGCTGAGGCGGCGCATCTGGTGACGCACCACCGCAAGGATGGCCAGGGACGCCAGAGGCTTGCGCTTCCAGTTCATGGGCTCGAGTTGCGGGTTGGGGTCGCGCCCTTCACGCCAGTGCTGGATCACCTGCGGCTCCAGGGTCAGGGCGGTGGCGATGCCGGCCATGGCGATGCCGCTGTCGAGCACCTGTTGCACGATCGGCAGGCGGCGGATGCCGCCGGTGACCATTACCGGCATCTTGGCGATGCTTGCCAGCTCGGTGGCCATGTCCAGGAAATACGCTTCACGGGCCAGCGTGCGCCCGTCCCGCGCTTCGCCCTGCATCGCCGGCGCTTCATAGCTGCCGCCGGACAACTCCAGCAGGTCGATGGGCAACGGGTTGAGCATCTCGACCACGGCGCGCGCATCGGCCTCTGCAAAACCACCGCGCTGGAAGTCCGCCGAGTTGAGTTTGAGCGCCACGCAAAACGCCGGGCTGACGCTGGCGCGCACCGCGTGGATCACTTCCAGCAGCAGGCGTGCACGGTTTTCCAGCGAGCCACCCCAGCGGTCGTTGCGATGGTTGCTCAAGGGGGAGAGAAATTGGCTCAGCAGGTAGCCGTGGGCGCCGTGGATTTGTACCCCGGTAAACCCGGCCTTTTCGGCGAGGCGGGCGCTGGTGGCAAAACGCTTGATCACCTCCTGGATGTCGTCTTCGGTCATGGCCTGTGGCTTGGCGAACATCTTCGAGAATCCACCCAGGTCGAGGGCCACTGCAGACGGTGCCATGGCTTGCTGGCGCAGGTTGGCCGGGGTCTGGCGCCCGGGATGGCTGAGTTGCATCCAGAACTGCACGCCCCTGTCGCGTGCCACAGCGGCCCATTCGCGAAAACTGTCCAGTTGCTGCTCGTCTTCCAGGGCCACGCCACCGGGGCCGGTCATGGCGCGGCGGTCGATCATCACGTTGCCGGTGATCAGCAAGCCGGGCTCGCCCTCGGCCCAGGCCTTGTACAGTTGCTTCAATTCGCGGGACGGGGCCTGTTGCGCATCGGCCATGTTCTCTTCCATCGCGGCTTTGGCGATGCGGTTGGAGATGATCTGGCCATTGGGCAGTTGCAGGGCTTCAAAGGGTGACATGGGTTGACTCCTGAGCGGGGGAGGCCTCAGGCTAAGCTTAAAGTTAACTTTAATGTCAAGCAGGTGATGGTGATGAATATTGGCGAGCTGGCAAAGCAGAGTGGGTTGGCGGCGTCACGCATCCGCTTTTATGAAGCGCAAGGCCTGATCAGTCAGGTGGGGCGCCAGTCCAACGGCTATCGACGTTATTCGGCCGAGGCGTTGCAGACCTTGCAACTGATCCAGAGCGCACAACAGGCGGGCTTCACCTTGCAGGAGCTCAAGGCGTTGATGCCGACGCCGGGCGAACACAAGCGTGAAGAGCTGATCGAGGCATTGGAGCGCAAGGTGGCGCAGATTGAGCAGATGCAGGCGCAACTGGCCCACAGCAAGGCCCAGTTATTGGGTGTGATCGAAGCGGTTCGGGCGCAGCCGCAAGGCGTGCCGTGCTCCATGGGGCAGAAGCAGGTGCTGGCGTCGATCCAATTCAATGGATAAAAAAAGCCCTGGCAGGCCAGGGCTTGATCATGCGCTGAAACTCAGCGGCGACGGAACAGTGGCAACGGTTCATCCGTTGCAGCCTGGTACGTCACCGAGAAGTCCTTGAGGCTTTCCAGCGCTTCGTACGGGTCTTTGTCGGCGCGCAAGGCGAAGGCATCGAACCCGCAACGGTGCAGGTAGAACAACTGATCGCGCAGGATGTCGCCAATCGCACGCAGCTCGCCTTTGTAACCGTAGCGGTCACGCAGCAGGCGCGCGTTGGAGTAGTTGCGCCCGTCGGTGAAGGCCGGGAAGTTCAGGGCGATGACCTGGAAGTGTTCCACGTCGTCGCCGATTTCTTCAGCTTCTTCATCGGCGTCCAACCATACACCCAGGCCGCCGTCGCGGGCCTTGAGCGCATGAGCGTGCTCGCGCCACAGGGCCAGCGGCACGATCAGGTCGTCGCAGTTGGAGATGCCGTCGAAGCTCGCGTCCTTGGGCAGCAGGTGCCAGGTTTCGTCGAGGACTTCGTTGTTCTTAATGATTCGCTGCATAGACGCGCTCCTTGAACAGGTCAATGCCGATGCGCTGGTAGGTGTCGATGAAACGCTCATCTTCGGTGCGCTGTTCGATGTACACGTCGATCAGCTTGCCGATCACCTCGGGCATGGCTTCCTGGGCGAAGGACGGGCCGAGGATCTTGCCCAGGCTCGCGTCGCGGCTGGCGCTGCCACCCAGGGACACTTGGTAGAATTCTTCGCCTTTCTTGTCCACGCCCAGGATGCCGATGTGGCCGACGTGGTGGTGACCACAGGCATTCATGCAGCCGGAGATGTTCAGGTCCAGCTCGCCGATGTCGAACAGGTAGTCCAGGTCGTCGAAACGGCGCTGGATAGATTCGGCAATCGGGATCGACTTGGCGTTGGCCAGGGAGCAGAAGTCGCCACCCGGGCAGCAGATGATGTCGGTCAACAGGCCGATGTTCGGCGTGGCAAAACCACCTTCGCGCAGTTCGCCCCACAGGGTGAACAGTTGGCTCTGCTCAACGTCCGCGAGAATGATGTTCTGCTCGTGGGAGGTGCGCAGTTGGCCGAAGCTGTAGCGCTCGGCCAGGTCGGCGACGGCGTCCAGTTGCTTGTCGGTGATGTCACCCGGCGCAACACCCGTAGGTTTGAGCGACAGGGTCACGGCAACGTAGCCCGGCTTCTTGTGCGCCAGGGTATTGCGGCCACGCCAGCGGGCGAAACCCGGGTGCTCTGCGTCGAGGGCGGCGAGTTCGGCGTCCTGATTGGTCAGGGCCTTGTACTCGGGGTCGACGAAGTGCTTGGCGACGCGATGTACTTCGGCTTCGGTCAGAGTGGTCTGGCCGCCGCGCAGGTGTTCCATTTCAGCGTCGACTTTCTGGGCGAACACCTCAGGGGTCAGCGCTTTTACCAGGATCTTGATCCGGGCCTTGTACTTGTTGTCACGACGGCCGTAGCGGTTGTAGACCCGCAGGATGGCGTCGAGGTAGCTCAACAGGTCCTGCCACGGCAGGAACTCGTTGATGAACGCGCCGACCACCGGGGTACGGCCCAGGCCGCCACCGACCAGGACACGGAAGCCCAACTCGCCAGCGGCGTTGTACACCGGCTCCAGGCCGATATCGTGTACTTCGATGGCGGCACGGTCCGAGGTCGAGCCATTGATGGCGATCTTGAACTTGCGCGGCAGGTAGGCGAATTCCGGGTGGAAGGTGGTCCACTGGCGGACGATTTCACACCAGGGGCGCGGGTCGATCAGTTCGTCGGCGGCAACGCCGGCGAATTGGTCGGTGGTCACGTTGCGCAGGCAGTTGCCGCTGGTCTGAATGGCGTGCATCTGCACGGTGGCCAGTTCAGCCAGGATGTCCGGCACATCTTCGAGCGCCGGCCAGTTGAACTGTACGTTCTGGCGCGTACTGATGTGCGCGTAGCCTTTGTCGAAGTCGCGGGCAATCTTGGCCATCATGCGCACCTGACGCGAGGTCAGTTGGCCATAAGGCACGGCTACCCGCAGCATCGGCGCAAAGCGCTGAACATAAAGGCCATTTTGCAGGCGCAGAGGGCGGAACTCTTCTTCGCTCAGTTCACCTGCTAGGTAGCGTCGGGTCTGATCACGGAACTGCTTGACGCGGTCCTCGATGATGCGCTGATCGTATTCGTCGTATACGTACATATAGGTCCTGTTCTCGGCAAATCTGCGCGCACGGCCGCGCACTCCCAACGGAGCCGCCGCACGATACCAGTTTGCGTTTATGCGCAAAAGTGATGTTTGAGTATATGCAAATAACCAAATCGACTAATGAGAACTGTTATCGCTATACCCACATTTGTCATGCGGGCAATCTTGAACTTTACTGTGGTCGAGTCTTGATGCAGTCACCTAATAAAACCGATAAGAGGCGATGCGATGAGCAACCCAACCAAAGCCCGTAAGCCCGACAGTACCGTTGATGCCTGGGCCATTCTGTTTCTGATAATCCTGGTGGTCGGCACCGCTGTATTCTGGGTGAGCCACCAATAAACGACGTTGATTGAGCCTCGATTGAGCGGTTAATTGCCACTATCATGGCGGCCACTCTTCAAGGCTTGGATAACGATGCTGAAGGTTCTGATTAAGTGCATGTGGTTGCTGGGGGCGGCGTATGGCGCAGCGGCCCATGCGACGTCCGTGGTGTTTCTCAACCCTGGTACGTCGACGGAAACCTTCTGGGTCAGCTACACGCAATTCATGCAGGCCGCGGCCAAGGACCTCGGCCTGGATTTGCGTGTGCGTTATGCCGAACGTGATTCCGGCAACACCCTGGCGCAGGCCAGGGACACGCTGCAAGGCCCCGTACGACCCGATTATCTGATGCTGGTGAACGAGCAATATGTAGCCCCACAGATTCTGCGCATGGCCCAAGGCAGCGGGGTCAAGCTGTTGATCGTGAACAGCACGCCAACCCCCGACCAAGTGCAGATGCTCAATGAGCGCAACGACGCTCACTGGATCGGCAGCCTGGTGCCCAACGACGAAGAAGCGGGCCATATGATGCTCGTCGATCTGGTGCGCAAGCATGGGCCGATAGCCCCCGGCCAGACCCTCGACCTGCTGGCCTTTTCCGGCGCGAAGAACACGCCGTCCGCACAGTTGCGTGAACAAGGTTTGCGCCGTGCATTGGCGCAGTATCCGCAAGTGCGCCTGCGTCAGTTGGTTTATGGCGAGTGGAACCGTGAGCGGGCTTTCGAGCAAGCCACTCAGTTGTTCAAGCGCTACCCGCAGACGGCGCTGGTGTGGTCGGCCAACGATCAGATGGCGCTGGGCGCGATGCAGGCGCTGCAAGGCAGCGGGCGGGTGCCGGGAAAGGACGTGTTGTTCAGCGCGGTAAACAGTTCACCCGAGATATTGCGGGCACACCTGGACGGGCGTTTGACGACGTTGGTGGCCGGGCATTTCACCCTGGGCGGATGGGCGCTGGTCTTGATCAGTGACGATGCCAAGGGCGTGGATCTGGCCGCCCACGGCGGGCGCGATCGCCAGGCCGCGCTGTTCCAGTTGATCGATGGAGTGCAGGCCCAGCAACTGTTGGGGCCGTTGCCGGCGGTGAATTTTCGCGCACTGTCGGCCAAGGGCAAGCCCGAGTCCTACCGCTACCCGTTCAGCCTGCAACTGCTGCTGCATTAAACCCCGGCCAGTAGCAGTACCAGCTTGACGATGCCAAACAGCGTCAGTGCAAACACCGCCGTGAACAGGATACCCAGCAGCACAAAATGACTGGGCTTGCCGTGGGTAAAGTCGCGGGCGCGGTTCTTGCCGCTCTGCACGCCAAAGGCCGCCGCCATGACGCTGTGCAGCATCTGCCAGAAGGTTGGAGGCTTGTTGTTGACTGGATCGTCCATACATCCCTCGACACAAGGTGTGTGAGGGACAGCATAGCCGACGATCCTGCGAATGTACCCGCGCTGGGTGGCGAAGCCGCCCCAAATCCAGGCGCCTCGGTCTTTCTGATACACCGAGTTGCCTGGGTTTGGGGCGGCTTCGCCACCCAGCGCGGGCAAGCCCGCTCACTACAAGGGCGTGCCCAGGATCAGTTGTCGTAACCCAGGTTTGGCGCCAACCAGCGCTCGGTCACGGCCAGGTCCTGGCCTTTGCGTGCGGTGTAGCTGGTGACTTGGTCCTTGTCGATCTTGCCCACGGCAAAGTACTGCGCCTGCGGGTGCGCGAAGTACCAGCCGCTGACTGCCGCCGCCGGGAACATCGCATAGTGCTCGGTGAGGAACACGCCGCTGCGGCCGGCCTCCATCTCACGTGCCTCTGGGTCGAGCAATTGGAACAAGGTGCCTTTCTCGGTGTGATCCGGGCACGCCGGGTAGCCCGGGGCAGGGCGGATGCCGCTGTATTGCTCCTTGATCAGCGCTTCATTGTCCAGTTGCTCATCCTTGGCGTAACCCCAATAGTCCTTGCGCACTTGCTGGTGCAGCCACTCGGCGCAGGCTTCGGCCAGGCGGTCGGCCAGAGCCTTGACCATGATCGAGTTGTAGTCGTCGCCCGCGTCCTGGTAAGCCTTGGCGACTTCTTCGGCGCCGATGCCGGCGGTGGTGATAAAACCACCCACGTAGTCGGTCACGCCGCTGTCTTTTGGCGCCACGAAATCGGCCAGGGAGAAGTTCGGCTTGCCGTCGGTCTTGATGATCTGCTGGCGCAGGTGATGCAGGGTCGCCAGCGGTTGGCCGTCGTCGCCGTAGACTTCCAGGTCATCGTCCTTGACCTGGTTGGCCGGCCAGAAACCAAACACCGCACGGGCGCTGATGAGTTTTTTGTCGATCAGCTTCTTGAGCATTTCCCGCGCGTCGGCGTACAGCGTGGTAGCGGCTTCGCCTACCACTTCATCGGTCAGGATGCGCGGGAACTTGCCTGCCAGGTCCCAGGAAATAAAGAACGGCGTCCAGTCGATGTACTCGGCCAGAACGTTGAGGTCGATGTTGTCCAGCACCTTGGCGCCAGTAAATGTCGGCGTCACCGGGGTGTAGCTGCTCCAGTCGAACTGCGGCTTCTTGGCAATGGCCGCCGCGTAGCTCAGGCGTTCGGTGCGGGCACTGCGGTTGGAGGTGCGTTCGCGCACTTCCACATACTCTTCGCGGGTGCGCTCGACAAAACCGGCCTTCAGTTCCTTGGACAGCAACTGCGTGGCCACACCCACCGCACGCGAGGCGTCGGTGACGTACACCACGGCGTCGTTGCTGTACTTGGGCTCGATCTTCACCGCCGTGTGCGCCTTGGAGGTGGTCGCGCCACCGATCATCAGCGGCAGGTGGAAGTCCTGGCGCTGCATCTCACGGGCCACGTGCACCATCTCATCCAGGGACGGCGTGATCAGGCCGGACAGGCCGATGATGTCGCACTTCTGCTCCTTGGCCACCTGCAGGATCTTCTCCGCCGGCACCATCACGCCGAGGTCGACGATGTCGTAGCCGTTGCAGCCGAGCACCACACCAACGATGTTCTTGCCGATGTCATGTACGTCACCCTTCACCGTGGCCATCAGGATCTTGCCCTTGGCTTCCGGCTTGTCGCCTTTTTCCAGCTCGATGAACGGGATCAAGTGGGCCACGGCCTGTTTCATCACGCGGGCGGATTTAACCACCTGCGGCAGGAACATTTTACCGGCGCCGAACAGGTCGCCGACGATGTTCATGCCGGACATCAGCGGGCCTTCGATCACTTCGATCGGGCGCGCGAACGACAGGCGCGACTCCTCGGTGTCTTCGACGATGTGGGTGGTGATGCCCTTGACCAGTGCATGCTCCAGGCGCTTGTTGACTTCCCAGCCGCGCCACTCCTCGGTCTCGGCTTCTTTTACGCTGCCGTCGCCCTTGTACTTGTCGGCGATGGCGAGGAGGGCATCGGTGCCGTCCGGGGTGCGGTTGAGCACCACGTCTTCCACGGCGTCACGCAGCTCGGCCGGGATCTGGTCGTAGATCTCCAGCTGGCCGGCGTTGACGATACCCATGGTCAGGCCGTTGCGAATCGCATGCAGCAGGAACACCGAGTGGATCGCTTCGCGCACCGGGTTGTTGCCACGGAACGAGAACGACACGTTGGACACGCCACCGGAGGTCAGCGCATACGGCAGCTCATCGCGGATGTAGGCGCAAGCGTTGATGAAGTCGACGGCGTAGTTGTTGTGTTCTTCGATACCGGTGGCGACCGCAAAGATATTCGGGTCGAAGATGATGTCTTCCGGCGGGAAGCCGACTTCATTCACCAGGATGTCGTAGGAGCGTTTGCAGATTTCCTTCTTGCGCGCTTCGGTGTCGGCCTGGCCGGCTTCATCGAAGGCCATCACCACCACCGCGGCGCCGTAGCGCTTGCACAGCTTGGCGTGGTGGATGAACTGCTCGACGCCTTCCTTCATGCTGATGGAGTTGACGATGCCCTTGCCCTGGATGCACTTCAGGCCGGCTTCGATCACGTCCCACTTGGAGGAGTCGATCATGATCGGCACGCGGGAGATGTCTGGCTCGCCGGCGATCAGATTGAGGAAGGTCACCATGGCCTTCTTCGAATCGAGCATGCCCTCGTCCATGTTGATGTCGATCACCTGGGCGCCGGCTTCTACCTGCTGCAGGGCGACTTCGAGGGCTTCGGTGTAGTTGTCTTCCCGGATCAGCCGGGCGAACTTGGCCGAACCTGTGATGTTCGTGCGTTCGCCGACGTTGACGAACAACGAGCTGCGATCGATGGTGAACGGTTCCAGGCCCGACAGGCGGCAGGCCTTGGGAATGTCCGGAATCGGGCGCGGCGCATAACCGGCCACGGCCTGGGCGATGGCTTCAATATGGCCTGGCGTGGTGCCGCAGCAGCCGCCGACGATATTGAGGAAGCCACTCTGGGCGAATTCTTCGATGACCTTGGCGGTTTGCGATGGCAGTTCGTCGTATTCGCCGAACTCGTTGGGCAGGCCGGCGTTCGGGTGCGCGGAAACGTGGGTGTTGGCTTTGTTCGACAGCTCTTCCAGGTACGGACGCAGCTCGCTGGCGCCCAGGGCGCAGTTGAGGCCCACGGAGATCGGCTTGGCGTGGGCCACCGAGTTCCAGAACGCTTCGGTGGTCTGGCCCGACAGGGTGCGGCCGGAAGCGTCGGTGATAGTGCCGGAAATCATGATCGGCAGTTCGAGGCCCAGTTCTTCGTACACCCCTTGCACGGCAAAGATCGCGGCTTTGGCGTTGAGGGTGTCGAAGATGGTTTCGATCAGGATCAGGTCGGCGCCGCCCTCGATCAGGCCTTTGGTGGCTTCGGTGTAGTTTTCCACCAGCTCATCAAAGGTCACGTTGCGGTAGCCGGGGTTGTTCACGTCCGGCGACAACGAGCAGGTACGGCTGGTCGGGCCCAGCACGCCGGCGACGAAGCGCGGCTTGGCCGGGTTTTCCAGGGTTTTGGCGTCGGCGATCTTTCTCGCCAGGCGTGCGCCTTCTACGTTCAGCTCGTAGGCCAGTGCTTCCATGCCGTAATCGGCCATGGAAATGCGCGTGGCGTTGAAGGTATTGGTCTCAAGGATGTCGGCGCCGGCATCCAGGTAGGCTTTTTCGATACCGCCGATCACGTCCGGACGGGTGAGAACCAATAGGTCGTTGTTACCCTTGACGTCGCTCGGCCAGTCGGCGAAGCGTTTGCCGCGGTAGTCTTCTTCTTCCAGTTTGTAGCTCTGGATCATCGTGCCCATACCGCCGTCGAGGATCAGGATACGTTCCTTGAGGGCTTGATGAAGGGCTTGCAGACGAACGCTACGATCGGACATGGGACTACTCTAGGTCAGGCATTACGGAGGGCGTGAATCATAGCAAACCTGTGCCGATTTGGAGCATGTGCAGGTTTTGCATGAATATCGTTCATGTTGTCAGGGGGGGTGGCCCGGTAGAATCACCGGCAAATTTTCATCGCACGCATTGAATCGGGACCGGATACATGTCACTTCGTCTTATCGTCAGCGCCGTTCTGGCCTTGATTGCCAGTACCGCCCAGGCTCAAGGGCCCGCCCCGGCGATTTCCTATACCCGTGATGTCCAGCCGATCTTCACCGAGAAATGTGTGGCGTGCCATGCCTGCTACGACTCGGCCTGCCAGCTCAACCTGGGCAGCGCCGAGGGTGCGGCACGTGGGGCGAGCAAAGTGCCGGTGTATGACGGCGAGCGCAGCCAGGCCACCCCGACCACCCGATTGTTCTATGACGCTTTTGGCAAAGCCGCCTGGCAGCAGAAAGGCTTCCATTCGGTGCTGGACGCCCAGGGCAGCCAGGCCGCGCTGATGGCGCGCATGCTCGAACTGGGCCACAACGCGCCGCTGCAGCCCAATGCCAAATTGCCTGAAGAGATCGTGCTGGGGCTCAACCGCGAAAACATGTGCGCCATGCCCGGCGAGTTCAATGCCTATGCCGGCGCCCATCCCAAGGAAGGCATGCCGTTGGCTGTCACCGGCCTGACCGATCAGCAATACCAGACCCTGCAGCGCTGGCTCGCGTCCGGCGCGCCGATTGATGAGCAGGGCTTGGCGCCGAGTGCCAGGGAAGCCCTGCAAGTGCAGCAGTGGGAGAACCTGCTCAACCAGCCAGGCGCCCGTGAGGGCCTGGTGGCGCGCTGGTTATTCGAGCATTTGTTCCTTGCTCATATCTATTTCGAGAACGGCGAACCGGGGCATTTCTTCCAGTGGGTGCGTTCGCGCACGCCCAGTGGTCAGCCGATTGACCTGATCGCCACTCGCCGCCCGAATGATGACCCGGGCACCCGCGTGTACTACCGCCTGTGGCCAGTGCAGGGGGTGATCGTGCATAAAACCCACATCACGTACCCGTTCAGTGCCGAGAAAATGGCGCGGATCAAGGCGCTGTTCTACGCCGGCAACTGGCAGGTCAACGCCTTGCCGGGTTACGGGCCGGGCCGTCGCGCCAATCCGTTCGAAACGTTCGAGGCCATACCGGCCAAGGCGCGTTACCAGTTCATGCTGGATAACGCCGAATACTTCGTGCGCACCTTTATCCGCGGGCCGGTCTGCCGTGGACAAATCGCCACGGACGTCATCCGCGACAACTTCTGGACCCTGTTCCAGGACCCCGACCACGACCTGTACATCACCGATGCGCGCTATCGTGGCCAGGCCACGCCACTGCTGGCCATGCCGGGGCAGAACGACGACGTCGGCAGTGTCCTCAGCCTGTGGCTGGCCTATCGCGACAAGCGCAACGAATACGAGGCCCTGCGCCGTGACAGTTATGCCGATGTGCCGCCGCCGAGCTGGTCGAGCCTGTGGGTCGGTAATGACAACGCGTTGCTGAGCATCTTCCGCCACTTCGACAGCGCCTCGGTGAACAAGGGCTTGATCGGTGAAGTGCCGCAAACGATGTGGTTGTTCGACTATCCGTTGCTGGAGCGCACCTATTACCAGTTGGCGGTGAACTTCGACGTGTTCGGCAACGTTTCGCACCAAGCCCAGACACGCCTGTATTTCGACCTGATCCGCAACGGTGCCGAGCAGAACTTCTTGCGGTTGATGCCGGCGAACTCCCGCGACGATTTCCTCGATGACTGGTATCAGAACAGCGGCAAACTCAAGTTGTGGCTGGACTACGAAGCTATTGACGACGACAAGCCGAGCGGCTTGCACCTGGACGCCAAAGACCCGAAACGCGACTTCGCCAACCAATTGCTCAGCCGCTACGGCGACCTCAACGCCAGCCCGGACCCGATCAACCGCTGCAACGGCGCCTACTGCTCGCGTGACGGCATCGATCCGGCACTACAGGATGCCGAGCAGGCCCTCAGCCGATTGACCTCGCGCCCGGCGGCGGGGCTCAAGGTTATCGACCAATTGCCGGAAGCGACGATGCTGCGCATCGAAACCAGCAATGGCAAGCGCGTGTTCTATAGCATGCTGCGCAACCGTGCCCACAGTAACGTGGCGTTCCTGCTGGGTGAGGCCTATCGCTACCAGCCGGGCCTGGACACCGTGACCATCTATCCCGGCGTGCTGAGCAGCTACCCGAACTTCATGTTCAATATTCCGGCGCAGGATGTGCCTGAGTTCGTCGCCGAAATGGAGCGGGCCAAGGATGCCGATCGCTTTGAAAAAATTGTCGATCATTGGGGTGTGCGTCGCAGTCATCCATTGTTCTGGCAGTACTTCCACGATTTATCGCAGTACATCCGCGAAAGCACACCGGTGGAAGAGGGCGTGCTGGACATGAATCGCTATGAAAACCTATAAGGGTGTCAGTGATCCGCTCATCCCTCTAGGCGGGTGCTGAAGCAGTCGGATATCTACCATGCAGCAATGGAAAAGGTACCCCGAAGATGCTGGTTTCAGTGCAGGCACTACGCGCCTTGGCGGCTTGGGTTGTGGTGGGGCATCACTTCATCCAGGTGTTTTTCAACTTTGAGGTCGATACCCCGCTGGCCTATTTGTTCGCCGATAAAGGTGCCATCGGCGTGGACGTGTTCTTTGTCATCAGTGGCCTGGTGATTTTTCTCGCAACAGCCGACAAGGCGCAGACACCAGGGCGTTTCATGCTCATGCGCGTGGCCAGGATCGCTCCCGCGTATTGGTTCTATACGCTGCTCATGGCGTTACTGGTCATGACGGTGCCTTCGATGTTTCCAGAAACGTATGTGGTGCCCAGCCATGTGCTGCAGTCGCTGCTGTTTATTCCGGCGGAACACCCCGGCGGCTTTGGGCGTTATCCGCTAGTGGATGTCGGCTGGACCCTTAACTTCGAGATGCTGTTTTATGGGCTGTTCGCCCTGACCTTGTGTTTTCGCAGGGCTTACCGGTTGTGGATAGTCGCCACACTGCTGTACCTGGTGTGTGGCGTCATCAGCCCCGCCTTTGACCTGTTTGGCGGTTTTTACCGCAACGACATTGTCGTCGAATTCCTGATGGGCATCGTCATCGGCATGCTGTATCACCGTGGCCTGTGCCGAGCCCCGGCGTGGTTGCCGTTGCTGGGTATCGTGGCGGCCTTGGCCGCGATTTATCACGGCGCGGACGTTCCGCGCGCGCTGGAGTGGGGGGTGCCCAGCGCGATATTGGTCATCTGCTTTGTCACGCTGGAGCCTTTTTTTCGTCATTCGCGTGTCTTGAAGATGCTCGGAGATTGCTCCTACTCGGTGTATTTGCTCCACACCATGGTGCTGTGCGCCGGGCGATGGTTTGCCGAGCGCACGGGCGTTGATCCCTACGTGATGCTGCCGGTTTGCATCCTGGTGACGGCGTTCGCCTCATTTGGCAGCTACCACTGGCTGGAAAAAGCGGCGTACAGCAGGCTCAAGCAGTGGTTGGGCATTGATCAGCCGCCCATCCTTTCCCGACAAAAATACTAGGACTTTGTACCTGCGTAATATTTTGGCGTAAACTGCCGGCAAGCCTGTGAGGAGTTTCCATGACTGCCATAACCATTACCGACGCCGCCCACGATTACCTGGCTGACCTGCTGTCCAAGCAGAACACCCCGGGTATCGGTATCCGCGTCTTTATCACCCAGCCTGGCACCCAGTACGCCGAGACGTGCATTGCCTACTGCAAGCCAGGTGAAGAGAAGCCTGAAGACACCGCGCTGGGGCTGAAAAGCTTTACCGCGTATATCGACGCCTTCAGCGAAGCCTTCCTCGACGACGCGGTAGTCGACTACGCCACCGATCGCATGGGCGGCCAATTGACCATCAAAGCGCCCAACGCCAAGGTGCCAAATGTCAACGCTGACAGCCCGGTGAACGAGCGTATCAACTACTACCTGCAGACCGAGATCAACCCGGGGCTGGCCAGCCACGGCGGCCAGGTCAGCCTGATCGATGTCGTGGACGACGGCATCGCGGTGCTCAAGTTTGGTGGTGGTTGCCAGGGCTGCGGCCAGGCGGACGTGACCCTGCGCGAAGGTATCGAGCGCACCCTGCTGGAGCGTATTCCAGAGCTTAAAGGTGTCCGTGACGTGACCGACCACACGCAGAAAGAAAACGCCTACTACTGAGTAAGGTGTTCACTGCGAAGAAAAAACGGCGCCCCGTGAGTGCCGTTTTTTTTATGCATGCTTTTCAACGCCTTACGCTGTTTTTCTAACAAATGGGTTTAAGTGTGGGAGTGGGCTTGCCCGCATTCCTTCAAGGGCGGTAAAGGTGTGCGTGGCCAGCCCGGTACAGCGACGACTCGCTGAAACTGTCACTGGCCAACACCCGACCCACCACAATCAGCGCGGTACGCCGAAACCCCTTGGCTGCGACCTTCTCGGCAATATCACTCAAGGTCCCGACCGCCCAATCCTGATCCGGCCACGTCGCCCGGTGCACCACCGCAATCGGGCAGTCTGCGCCATAGTGCGGCAGCAGTTCAGCGACGATTTTCTCCAGATGGTTGACCCCCAGGTGAATCGCCATGGTCGTGCCGTGCCGCGCCAGGCTGTCGAAGTCCTCGCCGGGGGGCATGCTGGTCTTATCCGCATAGCGGGTCAGGATGACGCTCTGGGCGATGTCCGGAAGGGTCAGCTCGGTCTCCAGTAGCGCCGCGCAGGCGGCCACGGCGGTGACGCCAGGGATGATCTGGAAAGGGATGCCCAGCTCGCGCAAACAGCGGATCTGCTCGCCAATCGCGCCATACAGGCTCGGATCGCCGGAGTGCACGCGTGCCACATCCTGGCCTTTGGCGTGGGCGGTTTTGATCAGTTCGATGATCTGTTCCAGATGCAACTCAGCGCTGTTGACGACGATTCCTGCCTGGTGACCTTCCAAAACCGCCGCTGGCACCAGGGAGCCGGCATAGATGATCACCGGGCAACTGCGGATCAGCCGCTGGCCTTTTACGGTGATCAATTCCGGGTCGCCGGGGCCTGCGCCGATGAAGTAGACGGTCATGGGGAATTCCTGTTGAAAAGCGGGCGAGCATGAAGATTGCTCATGATCGGGAAGGGCGATTATCGGGATTTTAGTCGGCGCAAGCCAACGCAAAGGTGGCCTGGGCGGTTTTTTTGCGGGTGATCAGCAGGCGCGCAGGGGCGCCAGTGAGGTGCTCGGCCAGTGCCAGGGCGGCGCTTTCGGCGATGCCGTAGCAGCCGGTATGGGCGAAAGCGACAGCGGATCTGTGGCTCAGGCGGTCGGCATAAGCCCCTAGCCCGGCCGCGCTGAAGCAGTGCAGTGGCAGATTCAGCAGCGCGGCCAGGGCGAGTAATCCGGGTTCATCGCGTTTGCGATCAATACTCGCCAAGGCCGTAACGTGCCGGCGCTCGATACCACCCTCGGCGAGGGCGGCGTCGAACAGGCTCAGCAGGGTGTGAACATCACAACCCCGCTGGCAGCCCAGGCCGGCCACCAGGGTCATGCCGAGTATTGATCGTCACGGTTGCGGCGGAACAGCCAGGCGCTGATCAGGCCCAGGGCCAGCCAGAACGCCACGTTGGTCAACTGCGATGCGATCTTGAACTGCGCTTCCAGCGCTTCTGGGGCCAGCATCGAATGCACCTGCGGTTGCGGTGCGCCAATCACGTGGGGAACCACCAGGATTGCCGCCCCCAGTGCTTTGAGCAGCCAGTTGCGACCGAATACGATCAGCGCGATACCGGCCGCGGTGGACGCTGCGGTACCGATCCACCACGTCTGGCGCAGTGCGAGGTCGGCGGCAGCCGTGCCCGGCAGCTCAGGCGGCAGCCCCAGGGTCGGCGCCAGTACGAAGGTCGCGTAACCAGCCAGCCCCCACAGCAGCCCTTGGGCGGTGCGGGTTGGCGCGCGCAGGGTGTACAGGCCGGCGAGCATCAGTGCGAAACCGATTGCCACTACCAGGTTGCCACCTGTGGTAGAGAGCACGCGCTGCCAGCCGTTTTCCGGCTCCCAGGCTTCGGCGTCGTGGGTATGGGCAGCGGTGCCGGCGGTATGCTCGTGCATCACCTCGGCAGGGGCTTTTTCAAAGGTTTCCGCCTGCAAAATCAGCGGGGCGACCCAGAAGCTTTGCAGCAGGGTCAGCAGCAGGGCGGCCAAAAGTCCGCTGAACCCTGCGGTTTGCGCAATACGCTTGATCATTTCGGCAGGTCTCAATGGCACGGGAACGCGGCGCTGTGGCGGGTATCGTGGGCAGCGTTGTGCACCGCCTCGATATGCGAGAAACCGGCGAAATACACCAGGCACGCGCCGAGGATCGACGCACCGATGGCGGCGGTCAGGCGTTGGCTCAGGGTAGAAGTGCGGCTGGCGGAGTGCGAGGTGCTGCTGATGATCGACATGGCGCGTCCCTTTCAGGTGTCTGGGTGAAACGAGCGCATGAAAACCCCGCGAGCCAGGCACGCAGGGTTCTGAACAGCGCCCGCCCACCGCGGGTTTGTTATCTGATTTTTTCGGGCCGGTCTCCGGGCTTGCGAGGGGCTCAATGCCTGAAAACGTCGCCTTCCCATGCCTTGGGCACAGTGGATATGACGTTTCGCTCGCTTACCGTTGCGGGGGCAGCACCGGACTGTCATGCGCACATGAGTCACCGGTTTCCCGTTTCACCCTTTGCAGGGCACCCGAAACAAGATGTGTAGGAGAGCATGGGGGTGGGAGGGGAGTCAATTGGGATGTGGTTTTTGGTGGTGGTGGTGGTGGTGGTGGTGGTGGTGGTGGTGGTGGTGGTGGTGGTGGTGGGGTACATATCCGTTTCTTCGGTAACGGCGGCTTATGGTTCCGCTCTTACAGCGGGTCACTTTGGAAAAGCCCCAAAGTAACCAAAGGGCTCTTGCCCCAACACTCGGCACCTCGCCCAGGCTCGGTGTGCCCTCACTCCGGCTTGAATCCGTGGGCCGCCGTCATCGGCCATCCCTGGCCCAGGACGGCTAACCCGGCGTCCTGCCGGGTTGCCCACGGATTCAAGCCTGCGTTCGGCCAGCGTGTTTAACGGGGCAAGTGAGATCAAAAGCCAGAGCGCGGCGGCCTTGGAGCCGACCGGTGTTTTTTATGGTGTTCACCCTCGACTTTGGGAGCTGGCTGGCCTGCGATGCAGGCGCCTCGGTACATCAGGCGCACCCAGTTGATGCCATCGCAGGCAAGCCAGCTCCCACAGGGGAGCCCGCCCGCTTTCTCGATCAGGCCGGCTGTCAGGCCGCCCAAATCCATGTCGGATTAAGGGCACACCGAGCCTGGGCGAGGTGCCGAGTATTGGGGCAAGAGCCCTTTGGTTACTTTTGGGCTCTTTCCTAAAGTGAGCTGCCGTAAGGAGTCGCCGTTACCTAAATATCGGATATGTACACGAACCCAACCCCATCATTGACCATCCCCCAAGCACTGCGTAGCCTTGCACCCTCGAGGTTCTTCGGCCCAGGCCGAAGCTAAGAAGGGAACGCGGTTCAAGCCGCGGCTGCCCCCGCAACTGTAAAGGGTCCAGTTGACTGCCACGCCACTGCCGACAAGGCGGGAAGGCGCAGCCAGCGCCGGTCGCAAGATCTGCAAGCCCCAAGCCAGGAGACCTGCCTCGCAATCGATTTTTCAATTCAACCGGGCGGGGTGATCCGGTGACGAAATCCGCTGCTGCGCACTGTCGCAGGGCCTATCGTCCCGTATGCCCGCCCCCAAGGGCATCCGATGAAAACACTGGCCAAACTCCCCGTCACCATCGTTACCGGCTTTCTTGGCTCGGGCAAGACCACCTTGCTGCGCCATATGCTCGACAACGCCCAGGGCCGTCGCATCGCCGTGATCGTCAACGAATTCGGCGAGTTGGGCATTGACGGTGAAATCCTCAAGCAGTGCTCCATCGGTTGCACCGAAGAAGAAGCCAACGGCCGTGTCTACGAGCTGGCCAACGGCTGCCTGTGCTGCACCGTGCAGGAAGAGTTCTTCCCGGTGATGCGCGAGCTGGTTGCCCGGCGCGGCGACCTCGACCATATCCTCATTGAAACCTCTGGCCTGGCTTTGCCAAAACCCCTGGTACAAGCCTTCCAATGGCCGGAAATCCGTAGCGCCTGCACGGTTGACGCGGTGATCACCGTGGTCGATAGCCCAGCCGTGGCCGCCGGCACCTTCGCCGCATTCCCGGACCAAGTCGACGCCCAGCGCAAACTCGACCCGAACCTGGACCACGAATCGCCGCTGCACGAGTTGTTCGCCGACCAACTGGCCAGCGCCGACTTGGTGATCCTCAACAAATCCGACCTGATCAGCCCGGAAGACCTGGCCCGTGTGCGCCTGGAAGTCGCCGAAGAGCTGCCGCCGGCCGTGAAGATCGTCGAAGCCAGCAGCGGCCGTCTGCCGCTGGACGTGTTGATTGGCCTGGGCGCGGGCTCCGAAGAGCATATCGACGCTCGCCACAGCCATCACGATCATCACCACGAAGGTGAAGACGACCACGACCACGACGCCTTCGACTCGATTTCCATCGACCTGCCGCAAGCCGACGAGGCGCTTTTGCTCGACGCCCTGACCCAGCTGGTGGTGCAACACAGCATCCTGCGCGTCAAAGGCTTCGCCGCGATCCCGAACAAGCCGATGCGCCTGCTGATCCAGGGCGTAGGCACGCGTTTCGATAAGCACTTCGATCGCGCCTGGGCGGCCGACGAAGCACGCATCACACGTCTGGTACTGATCGGTCAGGACCTCGATGCGGCGGGCCTCGAAGCGCAACTGCGCGCTGCGCTCAGCGTTTAACCCATGCACCTGCTCAGGACCCAGCCCGGTGGTTTCGTCTCGGACGACAATATTGCCGACCTTGGCCAAACCCCCGCTGAACTGGTGATCCTGTGCAGCGGCG
Organism: Pseudomonas sp. GL_117; assembly: GCF_057835125.1. NCBI lineage: Bacteria > Pseudomonadati > Pseudomonadota > Gammaproteobacteria > Pseudomonadales > Pseudomonadaceae > Pseudomonas > Pseudomonas sp. GL_117. The sequence goes on from NZ_CM174418.1 coordinate 2,669,109, forward strand.
ACTCCAGCCTGGCGCTGCTGGCCGAAGCGGCCCAGCAGTTGCCCGACGATTACCCGAGCCTGCGCCTGGCCAACCCCATGCAGGTGCAGAACCACGCCTCGGTCGACCTGTATGTCGACGAGGTGTTGCGCCACGCCAAGGTCATCCTGATCTCGCTGCATGGTGGCATCGGCTATTGGCGTTACGGCATCGAGCGTCTGGTGGAGCTGGCCGAACGCGGTGTACAACTGATCCTGGTGCCGGGCGACGATCGTCCCGACCCGGAACTCAGCGGTTTGAGCACCGTTGGCGCACAAGAACGTGATCGCCTGTGGCACTTCCTGCGCCAGGGTGGCTTGGGCAATGCGCTGGATTTCTATCGCTGCCTGGCCAGCGCTTACCTGGGGCGCGACTATGCCTGGGCCGAGCCGCAAACCCTGCCGCGCACGGCGATTTATCACCCGCACAAAGCCAACCCCCGCTTGAATGACTGGCAGGCGGATTGGCAGGCCGAGTTTCCGGTGGCGGCGGTGCTGTTCTACCGCTCTCACTTGCAGGCGGCCAATACCGGTTTTATCGATGTGTTTTGCCAACGCTTGCAGGCTGCGGGCCTGAACCCGTTGCCGATAGCGGTGGCCAGTTTGAAAGAGCCCGGCTGCCTGACGGTCGTCGAGGACCTGCTCGATGAGGTCGGCGCGGGGCTGATCCTGAACACCACCGGGTTTGCCCAATCCAGCCCGGAAGCGCCGCATTTGCGCCCGTTTCGCCGCAATATCCCGGTGATCCAGGCGATTTGCGCCCAAGACAACGAGCCGGGCTGGCAGGCCAGTGAACAAGGCCTGGGCCCGCGCGACTTGGCGATGCATATTGCCTTGCCGGAGCTGGACGGGCGCATCATCAGCCGGCCGATCAGCTTCAAGGATCTGGCCTGGCGCAGTGAGCGCAGCCAGTCGGATGTGGTGTGTTACCGCGCCGCGCCCGAGCGCATGGATTTTGTTGCCGAACTGGCGCGCCGTTGGGTCGAATTGGCACGGGTACCGAATGCGCAGAAACGCATCGCGCTGATCCTCGCCAACTACCCGACCCGCGACGGCCGTATCGGCAACGGCGTTGGTCTGGACACACCGGCGGCGGCGCTGAACATCCTGCGTGCCCTGCAAGCCGAAGGGTATCCGCTGCCCGACGAATTGCCTCCGAGTGGAACGGCCCTGATCCATGACCTGCTCGGTGGCGTCACCAACGACCTCGACAGTATTGATCTGCGTCCCTGTCACCAAAGCCTGGGCCTGGACGACTACGAGGCGATGTTCAAACGCCTGCCCGAAGCCAATCGCCAGGCGGTTATTGAACGGTGGGGCGCGCCCCATAACGATCCGATGTTCCGCGACGGCCGCATGATGATCGCCGGCCTGCGCCTGGGCCTGACTTTCGTCGGCATCCAGCCTGCGCGGGGTTATCAGGTGGACGCCAGCGCGGTGTACCACGATCCCGATCTGGTGCCGCCTCATGGCTACCTGGCGTTCTACTTCTGGCTGCGTCACACCTATGGCGCCCACGGTGTGATCCATGTGGGCAAGCACGGCAACCTGGAATGGCTGCCGGGCAAGGGCGTTGGCCTGTCGGAAAACTGCTGGCCCGATGCGCTGCTGGGGCCGTTGCCGAATATCTACCCGTTTATCGTCAACGATCCGGGCGAGGGTGCCCAGGCCAAACGCCGCACCCAGGCGGTGATCATCGACCACCTGATGCCGCCGCTGACCCGTGCCGAAACCTACGGCCCATTGCGTGACCTGGAACTGCTGGCAGACGAGTATTACGAAGCGCAACTGCTCGATCCTCGCCGCGCCCTCGAGCTGCAAAAGGACATCCTCAAGTTGGTGCGCGAAACCCGCATCGACCAAGAGCTTGAACTGGATAAAGAAGCTGACGCCGCCATCTGGCTCCCGCGCCTCGACACTTATCTGTGTGACTTGAAGGAGTCACAGATCCGCGACGGCCTGCACATTTTTGGCCAGTCGCCTGACGGCCGTTTGCGCATCGACACTTTGCTCGCGTTGCTGCGTATCCCCCGTGGTGATGGGCGCGGCGCGCAGTCGAGTTTGCTGCGGGTATTGGCCAAGGCCTTCGAGTTGGGCTTCGATCCGTTGGATTGTGCACTCGCCGAACCCTGGACCGGTCGCCGTCCCCTGGTGTTGCAGAAGATCGACCCGCAGTTGTGGCGTACCGCCGGGGATACCCGCGAGCGCCTGGAGCTCTACGCGGCGCGCTTGATCGAACAGGCTCTGGAAGGCCCGCTTGAGCAACTGGAGGAGCCTGGCTGGGAAGGCGTGAAGGCCGTCATTGAAAGCCTGCGCATCGTCGTTGCGCCGCGCCTGGATGCCTGCGGCCCGGCGGAAATGCGCGGCCTGCTGGATGCCTTGAGCGGTCGGTTCGTGCCGGCGGGGCCCAGCGGTGCGCCGAGTCGCGGGCGCCTGGATGTACTGCCCACCGGGCGTAACTTTTTCACGGTGGACGTGCGCAACCTGCCGACCACCACGGCCTGGCGCATCGGTTTTCAATCCGCCAACCTGATCCTTGAGCGGCACTTGCAGGATCACGGCGACCACCTACGCCAGCTCGGTTTGTCGGTGTGGGGCACGGCCACCATGCGCACCGGCGGCGACGATATTGCCCAGGCCATGGCGCTGATGGGCGTGCGCCCGGTCTGGGCCACGGGCAGCCAGCGGGTGGATGACTTTGAAATCCTGCCGATCAGCCTGCTGGACCGCCCGCGTGTTGACGTCACGCTGCGGGTGTCGGGGTTCTTCCGTGATGCCTTCGCCAACCTGATCCGCCTGTTCGATGCGGCGGTGCAGGCGGTGGCGGCGTTGGACGAGCCGGACGACCTGAACCCGTTGGCGGCCAAGGTGCGCAGTGAGCGCGAGGCGTTGCTGGCGTCTGGCCTGGACGCAGAAGCTGCGGCGAAACAGGCCGGCTGGCGCATCTTCGGCGCCAAGCCTGGAGCCTATGGCGCGGGCGTGCAGGGTGCGATTGACGGCCGCCTGTGGCAAAGCCGCGAGGACCTGGCGGAGGTCTACCTGAACTGGGGTGGCTATGCATATGGCGGCTCCGACGAGGGCACCGCCGCCCGTGGGCAGTTTGCCCAGCGCCTGAGCCAGGTACAGGCGGTGTTGCAGAACCAGGACAACCGCGAGCATGACGTGCTCGATTCCAACGACTACTACCAATTCCAGGGCGGCATGCTCGCTGCCGTGGAAACCCTGAGCGGCGACAAGGCCGCCAGTTACCATGGCGACCACAGCCAGCCGGACTTGCCGAAAATCCGTACCTTGAAGGAAGAGCTGAACCGGGTGATCCGCTCCCGCGCCGCCAATCCCAAGTGGATCGAAGGCGTGAAACGCCACGGCTATAAAGGTGCGTTTGAAATGGCTGCGACCGTGGACAACCTGTTCGCTTTCGACGCCACCACCGCGCTGATCGACGATCACCAATACGCGCTGCTCGCCGACGCTTATTTGCTCGACCCCGACACCCGCGCCTTTGTGCAGCAACACAACCCCGCCGCCCTGCGCGACATGGCCGAACGCATGCTTGAAGCCCAGCAGCGCGGCATGTGGCAGGAGCCGGGGGCTTACCGTGAGGCGTTGGAAAACCTGTTGCTGGATATAGAAGAAGACAGCTGATGACTGATATTCCCCATTTCCCGCTGTCCGCCGTGGTCGGCGCCGACGCATTGAAACTGGCGCTGTGCCTCACCGCCATCGACCCGAAGATCGGCGGTGTGCTGATCGAAGGCCCGCGTGGCATGGCCAAGTCCACCCTGGCGCGGGGCTTGGCGGACCTGCTGGTCAGTGGCCAGTTTGTCACCTTGCCGTTGGGCGCGACGGAAGAGCGTCTTGTTGGCACGCTGGATCTGGACGCGGCATTGGGGGAGGGGCGGGCGCAGTTTTCGCCGGGGGTGTTGGCCAAGGCTGATGGCGGCGTGCTGTATGTCGATGAAGTCAATCTGCTGCCCGACCATCTGGTGGATCTGTTACTGGACGTGGCTGCCAGCGGCACCAATCTGATCGAGCGTGACGGCATTTCCCATCGCCATTCGGCGCGCTTCGTACTGATCGGCACGATGAACCCGGAGGAGGGCGAACTGCGCCCGCAACTGCTTGATCGCTTCGGCTTCAACGTGGCGCTGAGCGGGCAGACCTTGCCCACGGAACGCGGGCAGATCATCCGTCGGCGCTTGGATTTTGACACTGACCCCGCGGCGTTCTGCGCGCAGTGGGCCGAGCAGCAAGCCGCTCTACAGAGGCGCTGCACCGAGGCGCGAGCGCGGCTTGAGGCTATTGCGCTGGATGACCAGGCCTTGGCGCAGATCACCGAGCGTTGTTTCGCCGCCGGAGTCGACGGCTTGCGCGCGGACCTGGTCTGGCTGCGCGGCGCCAGGGCCCATGCGGCCTGGCGTGGTGCCAGCGCCATTGACGAAGAGGACATCGAGGCCGTCGCCGACTTTGCCTTGCGCCATCGCCGCCAAGAGCAATCTCCGCCGGCCAGCCCGCCGAACCAAGGGCAATCCCCCAAGTCCTCTGACACCTCTCCCGGCCAAGGCCAATGGGGCGACATGCCCGCCGCCGCCTTACCCACGGGCGCCCGGCGGGAAGTCCCCACCTGGCCAAAAAAGCCCTAGGCATTCGCCCTCGACCTGACGCGGGGGCGGATGCCCGACCCAAGGCAGGACGCGTGGAGAAAGGCCGGCACGGCAAGGCACGTAGCGCGCAGTACGGCTCGATCAACTGGCCGGGCACCCTGCTCGGCGGCCGCCCGCAATCGCGGGAAGACTTGCTGTTTCACCTGCGCAGTCGCTCGGCCCATGAGCTGTGGCTGGTGATCGTCGATGCCTCGGCCTCCACCCGCCGCCATCAAGCATTGACCGACGCCAAGGGCTTACTGGCCCAGTTGTTTGACGACGCCTATCGCCAGCGTGCGCGCATGGCGTTGCTGACGGCCAGTGGGCACGCGCCCACGTGGCAAGTGCAGGGTCTGAAGGCCGCCAAAGGCTTGGCGGGCTGGCTGGCCCAACTCGGCGCTGGCGGAGGCACGCCGCTGCTCGCCGCACTGACCGAGGCCGGACATTGGTTGGCGGCGCGGCGTAAACGCTATCCGGCTGAGCAACAGCGCTTGTTGCTGATTACTGATGGGCGACTCAGGGACATCGCCGGGTTGCCGCTGTTGGAGTGCCCTGGGTTGCTGGTGGATATCGAGCGCGGGCCGATCAGGTTGGGGCGGGCGCAAGCGCTGGCTGCGGGGCTGAAAATTGATTACCGGCATATCGATGGTTTGTAGGTCTTGAGGGGAGATCGGGAAGGGTCGCTCTTGTAAAGTCGAATCTTCCGACATTCATCGTTGATGGCAACTCTTTACTCTGTGGGCCTTCACGCGTTCAGGGGTAAAGGGATGAATTCCTGCGTAATACAGGGTGTTTGTTATTGCCAGGTCTTGGCAGGCAAGACGCTCCGTTCAACTCGCCACTCGACTGCCCCCGCGCGTACCACTCTCGATCAAGGGCTGGTATGAACGACTCACTGCATTACACGGATACGCTCAATCCCTTCAAGGACTTTATTGGCGGCAAGCAGATCCAGCATTGGGTCGAGTTCCAGTTGGTTGACGAACTAGGCCAACCTTTGGCGAGTCTGCCTTATCGTGCGGCGAACGAGGCTTCGCGTGGGGGCTATGTGCCTGAGTTCGCGGGGTATACCGATGCTGAGGGCGTGATTCGTCTCGAGGGTCTGCATCCCCTGCCCATTACGTTGTGGGTGGGAGCAGACCTGCTGGCCGAGCAACTGCAAACCCGACGCCTACGTGCTGTACGTGCAGAGCCACCCCGCCCGGGAATAGGCGACCGTACGCCGTTGTATGGGCCTCAGCGCGCGGGGTTCTCGCCGGTTGAAAAGGCTGCGCTTGCGAAAGGTCACGACTACCACTATTTACGGATCGGGCAGTTATGCGATCGGCGGCCCACCTTTCAACCACCGTTGGCTGATCCGAGTGAGCTTCCTGCGTTTCACTTTCCTGATGAGACGTTCGGTGGTTTTACTGTGAGCGGCGATCACTTGGACCGTCGGCATGTACTGGAAGTCTGCCCGTTTCGCGCGTGGTCGCTGGTTTTGCATCATCAGGAGGAGTACAGCCTGGTGAATGCTTACAACCTGGGGTTGATGAGTATTTTGGCGTATAGCAACCGGGGTGAGGGTGATCTGGGTTCCGTCAAAGAACTTTTCGAACGGCAGTGTCTGGATTTATCGCGGACTCCGCGTGTTTGGGATAGTGGTCAGGCGTGGCCTTGTGTTGTGGTGGATGTGCCGTTCAGTGAGCGCTATTTAACTGTCGAAGCTCTGGATACGGCTAAAGCTGATCCACCGGAAGGTCATACCCAATTGTTTTACGTTATCAGCGCATCTCAAGTGTTGGTTGCTTGGCGCGGTACTGAAATGGAGGGGCTTGCTGATCTGATCACTGATGCTACTTTTCGTCCCGTGAAGCCGGAGATTGCGGCGCTATGCGAGCCTAAGGTTCCTTGTGCAGATCTAACTTCGCTAGGCAGTGTGCATCTAGGTTTTCGTGATGCTTTTGAGGTGGCGAGAAGGATTTTTGCCAAGGGGCTTGGTGAAACGATTCCTGAAAAGGCGCTCGACAGAAAGCTCTTCATCTGCGGCCATAGCCTCGGCGGCGCTCTCGGCCTTATCCATGCCGCTTCGCTGTTGAAACATAATCCCCTGCTTTACACCTACGGCATGCCCCGCACCTTCACCCTGCTCGCCGTGCAATACCTGGGCGACCTTTGGCACTTCCGTCATGTCAACGACACTGATTTGATCCCACGCGTGCCCCCCGAGGCTGCGCTGGACAATGACCTGTATGACCGATACGGCCCACTTGGCAACGTATTCGGACTTCAACGGTCAGTAGGCCAAGCGTTAATTGGCATGGTGTACAAGCACGAGAATGCGTTCAGCCATCACGGCAAGATCGCCATGTTCTTCAAGGCTGAACAACACCATTATCAAGAGTTCGGGTCATACCCCGCCTATCGAAAGCCGGATGGCACACCCATTCGCGGCACGATCACTGCTGAATTACCTGAGAAAGCCAAGCTGTATTTGGTGCCCAGTCTCAGTGAAACCGACGAGCAAGAGGCCGAGGAGGCCACGCAGCGTTTCAACGCTTCGCTGAGTCCTGAAAATCGTGCCCGGTACTTTCCGCACTACAGCAACACCCCAGTGGGCCGAGTGTTGCGGATTGGCGACCACTTCATGTCGCAGTACCAACCCTATATCCACAACCAACTGCTGGAGTCCATCAATCCAGCGCGCGAACCCTTGCTGGAACGCCAGATACAACGACGCAAATTCGAACAGCAGATTAAGGACTACTACGGGCGTGTTCCTGAGGAGGAGTTGGCTCGCAACCGTGTGTTTCTCGACTTGCAGCGTTTGGTGGATAAAGCCCTGCGTGTCACAAAGCAAGCCGATGGGGGCAAAGAAGCACTAGAGCGTTTTGATGCCATCGCCGATCCACGGGCCTATTACGAGAAAACCTATGGTTAAGCAAATCAATGCGCTTAAGAACTCAACCAGCGCCCTCCGACTGGCCGTGGTTTTGTACGTACTTCTTTTCACTGTTGGTGGTTGCCGTCAGGACTACAGCCTGTCGCCGCCTGCTGACAGTGAAAAGATAACCGTCACGGTGAAACTGCCCAAGGAACTGAAAACCGAAACCATGTGGGTCATGTATCGCTCGGCTACCTGTAAGCGCGTCAGCTCTGGAGCCAGCGGTCAGCGTTTAGAGCAGGATGGTCATCACTCAATCTACAAAGAATTTGAACGTCAAGGCGAGAGTGACCTTTACCAAGTGGAATTGCCAAAGGATGGGGGCGGTGCGTGTCGCTGGCATCTGGCGAATGTGACGTTTGGTGTGGTCTACGCAGACCCGGCGCGCTTTGGCGAGAACGTAATCGACGGGGGGGGGCGGCGGTGTAGTTGTGATATTCGACTACAACAACTCGCCGCGAGGCGGAGCAAACATAAAGGTCGATGGGGATTTGGTGCTACGGAAGGACTATTATCCCTGGTTAAGTGAGGCTTTTCTTGGCGGTTATAAAAAACACATTAGCCTGGCCGGTGAGGGTGAAATTTATCTGATGTACCAGGCGTTGAAAGCCCGCACTGTGTACTTCGAGCCCAGATTGCATTCGGCATTTACTGTCTTCTCCACACAACCAAAGGAGAAGAAAGAAGGTAACCACACTGTCTTCACCTATCCCGACGGCACTGTCGTAGCCGATGGTCGATCACAGCCCGACTTTTTAAAGCTCCAAAGCCTGCGCACCGGCCGCGCCGGCGATTGCCTTTCCCCCTGGACTTACCACAAGTGCCCGGACCGCCGCCCGCAGTTATTACCCGAATGGCTCCCCGTCCCGGACAAACCCGGTTTCGGGCAGTACCTCATTGTGGACGAGTGGGGCAACAAGTTGCCGACCTATGACTATCGGCTGGTCGGTAAGGACGGCCGAATAAACAAGTGGAAGACGGATGCCAACGGGCTAACCCACCCGGTCCCGGAAAGCATGCACCCATTGCGCGAAGTGGAGTTTCCCTAATGAATTGGGTGAAGCTGCCAAAGCGAAATTCAACCATCGTACCCGTCGATACCCGAAGGAGCATTGCCATGCTCTATCGCATCTATCTGGTTTTATGCACGCTGTTTTTTGGCCTAAGTGGTTGCCGTCAGGACTACAGCCTGTCGCCGCCTGCTGACAGTGAAAAGATAACCGTCACGGTGAAACTGCCCAAGGAACTGAAAACCGAAACCATGTGGGTCATGTATCGCTCGGCTACCTGTAAGCGCATCAGCTCTGGAGCCAGCGGTCAGCGTTTAGAGCAGGATGGTCATCACTCAATCTACAAAGAATTTGAACGTCAAGGCGAGAGTGACCTTTACCAAGTGGAATTGCCAAAGGATGGGGGCGGTGCGTGTCGCTGGCATCTGGCGAATGTGACGTTTGGTGTGGTCTACGCAGACCCGGCGCGCTTTGGCGAGAACGTGACCGCTGGTGCGGGTGGGGGTGTAATCGTGATATTCGACTACAACAATTCACCAAGAGGTGGTCCTGATTTCAAAGTTGATGGAGATCTGACGATCAAGAGAGACTACTACCCTTGGGTTAAAGAGGCGTTTCTGGGGGGGTATCGCAAGCGCATTAGTCTTGCAGGTGAGGGCGGTATTTATCTGAAGTATCAAGCGTTGAGAGCTCGCACTGTGTACTTCGAGCCCACATTGCATTCGGCATTTACTGTTTTCTCCATACAACCAAAGGAGAAGAAAGAAGGTAACCACACTGTCTTCACCTATCCCGACGGTAGCGTTGTCGCCGATCGCCGATCACAACCCGACTTCTTAAAACTCCAAAGCCTGCGCACCGGCCGCGCCGGCGATTGCCTTTCCCCTTGGACTTACCACAAGTGCCCGGACCGCCGCCCGCAGTTATTACCCGAATGGCTCCCCGTCCCGGACAAACCCGGTTTCGGGCAGTACCTCATTGTGGACGAATGGGGCAACAAGTTGCCGACCTATGACTATCGGCTGGTCGGTAAGGACGGCCGAATAAACAAGTGGAAGACGGATGCCAACGGGCTAACCCGCCCGATCCCCGAAAGCATGCACCCGTTGCGCGAAGTAGAGTTTCCTTAATAGGCAGGGTGACGCACCCAGCCAAGCCAGTTCCCGGGTTGGCCCGCGCTGCCTATTTGCGGTGTGAGCTGGCTTGCTTGCGTTGGGGCCAGAAAACGCGCCACGCAGTTGTCAGCCACCCCCCGTCACATCCGGCCAAAGATCCGCCACCAAAAACAACCGCTCCGCCTCTTCCCAATCCCCGTCCATTTGCACCATCCGCACTAACAACTGCGCCGGCGCCATGGGGTCGAGTTCTTCCAGCCACCCCTGCATCTGCGCTTCACTCCACACCTCACTCGCAGGGTAATGTGCTGGCGCCAGCCAGGCATGGCGGGGCAGGGGTTGCCAGCGGCCGGGTTGGCGGGTGCTGGCGAATGCTTGCCAGTCGCGCTGATGCAGCCAGCGCCCGCGCAAATGTTGAGGGTGGGCGCCAAGGGGTTCGTCGGCTTCGCCGGGCCAGGGGTAGAGCAAGTAGCCACCCAGCCATAAATGCGCGTCGAACTGCTGAATATCCAGAGCGGCCAGTGCTTCGCGGCTCTCCGCCCGCGCGGAAATCGGCAATTGGTGTTGGGCCAGGTGCGTCAGCTTGCGGTCCAGCCGATCATGGCAGCCAGGGCCCAGCCACAAGGCGGTGTCTCTGCCGTCGCCGGCTTGGGGCCCGAGGTACAGTTTGATCGCCAATTCCAGATGATGCACGCCGTCGCGGTCGCGCAGTAGCATATCCAGTTCGCCCAGGGTGTGCCCGGCGCGGCGGATCGGCAGGTTGGCGGCCAGCAATTCCACACCGGGCGCGTGCTGCACGGCGAACTGCCACAACCGCTCGTAGTACAGGCCAAGGCGTCGGGTGCGGGACAGACTCAGCCACTGTTGCAGTGTGCTGCTGTCTTGATCGAGTTGACGTAGCCAGCCTTCCAGCAAATGCGGCGTTTGCACCCAATCACTGCCCGCCAACGGATGGCGTTGCGGCCACGGCGTCTGGCTGAGCATCGGCGGGGCGAGCATCACCCACGCGAGATCGCGCACCTCAGGGTGGCGCAACTGGCGGGGCAGGTCGTGCAGATCCGGGAACACAGTCATGGTCCGAGCATAGCCGTTTAACCGTGGTGCGGGTGGCTGAGAACCATTGTCATCAAGGCTTCGCGGCGACAAAGGATTTTGCCTGGGGCGGCCTTTCGCCCATAATCGCGGTTTTCCGCCACGCCGCACACCCCGCAGGAGCCCCATGGAGCAGTTTCGCAATATCGGCATTATCGGTCGCCTGGGCAGTACCCAGGTGCTGGACACCGTCCGCCGGCTGAAAAAATTCCTGCTGGAACGCCACCTGCATGTGATCCTCGAGGACACCATCGCCGAAATCCTGCCGGGCCATGGCCTGCAGACCTCGTCGCGCAAGATGCTCGGCGAAGTCTGTGACATGGTCATCGTGGTCGGGGGCGACGGCAGCCTGCTTGGCGCTGCCCGGGCGTTGGCGCGGCATAACGTGCCGGTGCTGGGGATCAACCGGGGGAGCTTGGGTTTCCTGACGGACATCCGCCCGGATGAGCTGGAAGTCGAAGTGGCCAAGGTGCTCGACGGCCACTACCTGGTGGAAAACCGCTTCCTGCTGCAAGCCGAAGTGCGCCGCCATGGTGAAGCCATCGGCCAGGGCGATGCCCTCAATGACGTGGTGCTGCACCCCGGCAAATCCACGCGGATGATCGAGTTCGAGCTGTATATCGACGGCCAGTTCGTGTGCAGCCAGAAGGCTGACGGCCTGATCGTCGCCACGCCCACCGGCTCCACCGCCTACGCGCTGTCCGCCGGTGGTCCGATCATGCATCCCAAGCTGGATGCCATTGTGATCGTGCCGATGTACCCTCATATGTTGTCCAGCCGGCCGATTGTGGTCGATGGCAACAGTGAGCTGAAAATCGTGGTGTCCAAAGACATGCAGATCTACCCGCAGGTATCGTGTGACGGGCAGAACCATTTCACCTGCGCCCCCGGTGACACCATCACCGTGAGCAAGAAGGCACAGAAGTTGCGGTTGATCCACCCGCTGGACCACAACTACTACGAAGTGTGCCGCACCAAGTTGGGCTGGGGCAGCCGCTTGGGGGGTGGAGGCGACTGATGCTCGATCCCGCGCGTAGCTACGACCTGATTGGTGACGTGCACGGTTGCGCCCATACCCTTGAGCACTTGCTCGACCAAATGGGCTACCACAAGCTGGGTGGCACCTGGCGCCACCCGTCGCGGATGGCGGTGTTCCTGGGCGATATCATCGACCGCGGTCCGCGTATTCGCGAGGCGCTGCATATCGTCCACGACATGACCGAAGCAGGCCAGGCGCTGTGCATCATGGGTAACCATGAATTCAATGCGCTGGGCTGGAGCACACCGGCGCCGCCGGGCAGTGGCAAGCAGTTCGTGCGCGAACACAACCCACGGCATGCGCGGTTGCTCCACGAGACGCTGACCCAATTCGAACAGCACCCCGGCGATTGGCATGACTTCCTCGGCTGGTTCTACGACATGCCGCTGTTTGTCGACGCCGGGCGCTTTCGTGTGGTGCATGCGTGTTGGGATGACGGCTTCATCCAACCTTTGCGTGCGACGTTCCCGGATGGCTGCATCGACCAGCATTTCCTGCAGGCCGCCGCCGTGCCGGGCAGCTTTGCCTGCAACGCCTTTGATCGCCTGTTGCGCGGTACCGACATGCGCTTGCCGGACGGCTTGACGCTGACCGGCGGTGATGGCCTGACGCGCTCGTTTTTTCGCACCAAATTCTGGGAAGACGACCCGAAAACCTACGGCGACATCGTGTTCCAGCCCGACGCACTGCCCGAACCGGTGGCGCGTACGCCGTTGTCGTCCACCGAAAAGAATTCCCTGCTGCGCTATGGCGTCGACGAGCCAATGTTGTTCGTCGGGCATTACTGGCGCAGCGGTAAACCGGCACCGATCCGCGAGAACCTGGCCTGCCTGGACTACAGCGCGGTGCTGTACGGCAAGTTGGTGGCGTATCGACTGGACCAGGAAACCCGCCTGGACCCACGTAAATTCGTATGGGTCGACGTTGAGCGACCCGAGGTGATTGTATGAGTAGCGTGGCGGTATTGCGCTTGCCCCTGAGCGTTGACCTGAGCGGTTTCGTCAAGCTGCTGCAACGCATGCAGGTGCCCCATCGCGTCAGCGAGGAGGCGGGCGAGCAGGTGTTGTGGGTGCCGGAAACCATCAGTGACGACGTGCGCGTGTTGTATCAACGCTTTCCTGCCGGTGACCCGGACCAGCAACTGGATATTCCCGAGCAGGCGCCGGTGACGCGCCCAAGCTTTGTGCAGCAACTGCGCCACAGCCCGGTGACCGCGTTGGTGCTGCTGGCGAGCATCATCGTTGGTGCGGTGACCTTGCTTGGTGAAAACCTGCAGGCCATGGCCTGGCTGACGTTTCTGCCGTTTCGCATCATGGGCGAATACATCCAGTTCACGCCGTTGGCCGACAGCCTTGCGTCGGGCCAGTGGTGGCGCCTGGTCACGCCGATGCTGATCCACTTCGGCATCCTGCACCTGGCCATGAACGGCATGTGGTACTGGGAGCTGGGCCGGCGCATCGAAGTGCGCCAGGGCAGCATCAACCTGCTGGGCCTGACCCTGTTGTTCAGCCTGGTCTCCAACTACGCGCAATACGCTTACGGCGGTCCGAGCCTGTTCGGCGGTTTATCCGGCGTGTTGTATGGCTTGCTCGGGCATTGCTGGATTTTTCAATTATTGTCGCCCAACCCGGCGTATCGTCTGCCCCGTGGGGTGCTGGCGATGATGCTGGTGTGGCTGGTGTTGTGCATGTCCGGGCTGGTCTCGATGATCGGTTTCGGCGAAATCGCCAACGCGGCCCACGTCGGTGGCTTGGTTATCGGTTGCCTGACCGGATTGCTGGGTGGTTTGTACAATCGCCGCAAATCTTCTATTTGATAAGGAAGAGCTCATGTCCTCTTTTGCTGAAATGATCGAAAACATCACCCCGGACATCTACGAGAGCCTCAAGCTTGCCGTGGAAATCGGCAAATGGTCCGATGGCCGCAAGCTCAGTGCCGAGCAACGCGAGCTGTCGTTGCAGGCGATGATTGCCTGGGAAATCCAGAACCTGCCGGAAGAGCAGCGCACCGGCTACATGGGCCCGCAGGAATGCCAGTCGAAGTCGACCACCGTACCGAACATCCTGTTCAAGTCGGATGCGATCCATTGATTGAAATCGGTCGTGGTGCAGTCAGCAAAATGTCGGCGCAACTCGGTGAGCCGACCGTTCAATACGCGTTTCGCCTGGGCGATGCCGAGGTGCCGGTCAATCCGTTGATCGGCAGCCATATCCGCCTGGAATACCTTGGCGCCATCCATTGCAGCCATTGCGGCCGCAAGACCAAGACCAGCTTCAGCCAGGGGTATTGCTACCCGTGCATGACCAAGCTGGCGCAGTGTGACCTGTGCATCATGAGCCCCGAGCGTTGCCATTACGACGCAGGCACCTGCCGTGAACCGTCCTGGGGCGAGAAATTCTGCATGACCGACCATGTGGTGTACCTGGCGAACTCGTCGGGGATCAAGGTCGGTATCACCCGCGCCACTCAGTTGCCGACCCGTTGGTTGGACCAGGGCGCGAGCCAGGCGCTGCCGATCATGCGCGTGGCGACCCGCCAGCAGTCCGGTTTCGTCGAAGATGTGTTCCGTAGCCAAGTGGCCGACAAGACCAATTGGCGCGCATTGCTCAAAGGCGACGCCGCGTCCGTGGACCTCAAGCAAGTGCGCGATGAACTGTTCACGTCCTGTGCCGAAGGCATCAGCGCCTTGCAGGAACGCTTTGGCCTACAAGCCATCCAACCCGTTACCGACATCGAGCCGATAGAAATCCGCTACCCGGTGGAGCAATATCCCGCCAAGATCGTCAGTTTCAATCTGGACAAGAACCCGATTGCCGAAGGCACGCTGCTGGGGGTCAAGGGCCAATACCTGATCTTCGATACCGGCGTCATCAATATCCGCAAGTACACGGCCTACCAGCTCGCCGTGCATCAGTAGAAGGACACCAAGCATGCGCACCGAACAACCGAAGATGATTTACCTCAAGGACTATCAGGCGCCGGACTACCTGATCGACGAGACGCACCTGACCTTCGAGTTGTTCGAGGACCACAGCCTGGTCCACGCGCAACTGGTAATGCGCCGTAACCCTGAGCGCGGCCAGGGTTTGCCGCCGCTGGTGCTGGATGGGCAGCAACTTGAGCTGTTGAGCGTGAACCTGGCGGACCAGCAACTGACTGGCGCCGATTACCAGTTGACCGACAGTCACCTCACGCTGCAGCCGAAAACTGAGACGTTTACCCTGGATACCACGGTAAAAATCCACCCGGAAACCAACACCGCCCTTGAAGGCCTGTACAAATCCGGCGGCATGTTCTGCACCCAGTGCGAAGCCGAAGGCTTCCGCAAGATCACCTACTACCTCGACCGCCCTGACGTGATGAGCACCTTCACCACCACGGTGATCGCCGAACAGCACAGCTACCCGGTGCTGCTGTCCAACGGCAACCCGATTGCCAGCGGCCCGGGCGAAGACGGCCGCCACTGGGCGACCTGGGAAGACCCGTTCAAGAAACCGGCCTACCTGTTTGCGCTGGTAGCCGGTGACCTGTGGTGCGTTGAAGACAGCTTCACCACCATGACCGGGCGTGAAGTGGCATTGCGCATCTACGTCGAGCCGGAAAACATCGACAAATGCCAGCACGCCATGACCAGCCTGAAAAAATCCATGCGCTGGGACGAAGAAACCTACGGCCGTGAGTACGATCTCGACATCTTCATGATCGTTGCCGTCAACGACTTCAACATGGGCGCCATGGAAAACAAGGGCCTCAACATCTTCAACTCCAGCGCCGTGCTGGCCCGTGCCGAAACCGCCACGGATGCCGCGCACCAGCGGGTCGAGGCGATTGTCGCCCACGAATACTTCCACAACTGGTCGGGCAACCGCGTGACCTGCCGCGACTGGTTCCAGCTGTCGCTCAAGGAAGGGTTCACCGTCTACCGAGACTCGCAATTCTCTGCCGACATGAACTCGGCCACCGTCAAGCGCATTCAGGACGTGGCGTACCTGCGCACGCACCAGTTCGCTGAAGACGCCGGCCCCATGGCTCACGCGGTGCGCCCGGACAGCTTTATCGAGATATCCAACTTCTACACCCTGACCGTGTACGAAAAGGGTTCGGAAGTGGTCGGTATGATCCATACGTTGCTCGGTGCCGAAGGCTTCCGCAAAGGCAGCGACCTGTATTTCGAACGCCATGACGGCCAGGCCGTGACCTGCGACGACTTCATCAAGGCCATGGAAGACGCCAACGGTGCCGACCTGACCCAGTTCAAGCGCTGGTACAGCCAGGCCGGCACCCCACGCCTGGCTGTGAGCGAGTCCTACGATGCCGTGGCAAAAACCTACAGCCTGACCTTCCGCCAGAGCTGTCCGCAAACCCCGGACAAGGTGGAAAAACTGCCGTTCGTGATTCCGGTGGCGTTGGGCTTGCTGGACGCGCAGGGCGCGGCTATCGCCTTGCGTCTGGCCGGCGAAGCCAGCGCTGGTGCTACGTCACGGGTGATCTCGGTGACCGAGGCCGAGCAGACCTTCACGTTCGTCGACATCCCCGAGCAGCCGCTGCCTTCGCTGCTGCGCGGCTTCTCGGCGCCGGTGAAGTTGAGCTTCCCGTACAACCGCGATCAACTGATGTTCCTGATGCAGCACGACAGCGACGGCTTCAACCGCTGGGACGCCGGCCAGCAGTTGGCGGTACAGGTGTTGCAGGAACTGATCGGCCAGCATCAGGCCGGTCAGCCCCTGCAGCTGGACCAGCGCCTGGTCGACGCGCTGGGCACGGTGCTCAGCGATGAATCGCTGGACCAGGCAATGGTTGCGGAAATGCTCGCGCTGCCAGGCGAAGCCTATCTGACGGAAATCAGCGAAGTGGCGGATGTCGATGCCATCCACGCTGCCCGCGAGTTTGCCCGCAAACAATTGGCGGACAAGCTGCATGACGCCTTGTGGCTGCGTTACCAGGCCAATCGCGAGCTGTCGAAGAAGACCCCTTACGTGGCCGCGGCCGAGCACTTTGCCCGTCGTGCGTTGCAGAACATTGCGTTGTCCTACCTGATGCTCAGCAGCAAGCCCGAGGTGTTGGCTGCGACGTTGGAACAGTTCGACGCCAGCGACAACATGACCGAGCGCCTGACCGCACTGGCGGTGTTGGTCAATTCGCCGTTTGACGCCGAGAAGGCCCAGGCATTGGCGGTATTTGCCGAGAACTTCAAGGACAACCCGCTGGTCATGGACCAGTGGTTCAGCGTCCAGGCCGGCAGCACCTTGCCCGGCGGGTTGGCGCGGGTGCGGGCGTTGATGGAGCACCCGGCGTTCACCCTGAAGAACCCGAACAAGGTGCGTGCATTGATTGGCGCGTTTGCCGGGCAGAACCTGATCAACTTCCACGCGGCAGATGGCTCGGGCTATCGCTTCCTGGCGGATCTGGTGATCCAGTTGAACGGGTTCAACCCGCAGATTGCTTCGCGTCAATTGGCGCCGCTGACCCGCTGGCGCAAGTATGACAGCGCACGTCAGGCACTGATGAAGGCCGAGCTGGAGCGCATTCGCGCCTCGGGCGAGTTGTCGAGCGATGTGTTCGAGGTGGTCAGCAAGAGCCTTGCGTAAAGCCCATGGCATTTGATTCGCCACTGGCCGCCTATCAGCACGCCATCGCCGAGCAGGGTTTCGTCACCGACGAGGCCCAGCGTCGGGCGGTGGAGGCGTTGCAAGCGTGTCACGAGGCGCTGCATCAAGGCCGTTCACCCATCGCCGGGGTTTACCTGTGGGGGCCGGTGGGGCGTGGCAAGACTTGGCTGATGGACCAGTTCTATCAAAGCCTGCGCGTGCCGGCGCGGCGCCAGCACTTTCATCACTTCATGGGCTGGGTGCACCAGCGCTCGTTTCAGCTCACGGGTATCCACGATCCCTTGCAAGCCCTGGCCCGAGAGTTGGCCCGGGAGGTGCGCGTGCTGTGTTTTGACGAGCTGTTCGTCAATGATATTGGTGACGCCATCATCCTCGGTCGCCTGTTCCAGGTGATGTTTGACGAGGGGGTGGTGATGGTCTGCACATCCAACCAGCCGCCCGACCAGTTGTACGCCGGCGGGTTCAACCGCGAGCGTTTCCTGCCGGGTATCGCGGCGATCAAACAGCATATGCAGGTGGTGGCAGTGGACGGCGCTGAGGATCACCGTCTACACCCTGGCACCGGGCTGCAGCGTTATTGGGTGAATCGGCCCGAGGCCTTGGCCGAGGTGTTCAAGCACTTGAGTGAAGGGCAAGCCGTTAGCAGGGGGGCGGTCAGCGTCGGTTATCGTTCGATCATGGCAGTGCAGGCCAGCGAGACCGTGCTCTGGTGCCGTTATGCCGACCTATGCGAGCAACCGCTGTCGGCGATGGATTTCATGCAGTTGTGCGATCGTTACCGTGCGATCTTGGTGGGCGAGGTGCCCAACCTGAGCGCGCAGAAGCGTCCGGGACGCATTGCACGTGGCACTGAGGACGGTGCACAGCGGGTGGCGGCGGGGGATCGGGAGTTACCCGAACTGTCGGTACACGATGACAGCGTGCGGCGTTTCATTGCGCTGGTGGATGAGTGCTACGACCGCAAGGTGCCGTTGTTCATCGAGGCGGCGGTGCCTCTGGAGTGTCTTTACACCGAAGGCTACCTGGAATTTGCATTTCGTCGCACGCTCAGCCGCTTGCAGGAGATGCAGTTACAGCGCTTTGGCATGTGAGAAAAAATCCGCGCACTGCCCTGTTGGTGCGTGTGGATGCGCACAACCTGTGCCGTTTCTGTCGGGTATTGGTAGTAAATCTCCTTCATCTATAGCCTGCACCGCGCATAC
Source organism: Pseudomonas sp. GL_117 (assembly GCF_057835125.1). NCBI lineage: Bacteria > Pseudomonadati > Pseudomonadota > Gammaproteobacteria > Pseudomonadales > Pseudomonadaceae > Pseudomonas > Pseudomonas sp. GL_117. Next base: position 2,687,759 of record NZ_CM174418.1, read on the forward strand.
AATCGTTCGCCTCAAAGGGAGACGATTCCCGTGTTGTCGCGATCGAGGAAGGCAATGGACACTCCAGACATTCTGGTGCTGCAAGCCAGCTACACCAATACCGTGCACGCCGAGGCCATCAGCCTGGTACTCAACCATTACGCCGAAGACCCGATGGGGGGCGGTCACAGCTTGCCTGCCGACCTGTTGCAGCAACTGCCTGGCGAGCTGGCCAAGCGCCCACACGCATTCAGCGTGCTGGCATTTGTCGGCGGTGAGCCGGCGGGGTTGGTCAACTGCTTCGAGGGGTTCTCGACCTTTGCGTGCCGTCCCTTGGTCAACATCCATGATGTGGTGGTGATGCAACAGTTCCGTGGCTTGGGTCTCAGCCAGAAAATGCTGCAGAAGGTCGAAGAAATCGCCCGTCAGCGTGGTTGCTGCAAGATTACCCTGGAAGTACTTGAGGGGAATGCAGTCGCACAATCGGCGTATCGGAAGTTTGGTTTTGACGATTCGAAGTTTGATCCGGCGCACGGCCGTATGCTGTTCTGGAATAAACCGTTGTAAGTAGTGAGTTGTTAAGCGTGCAAAAAAAAGGCGCCAGAATCTGGCGCCAAGTTTACCTTGGCCAAAGGAGCGGGAAGGCTAAGGAAGTTGCGCGTTGATTAAATCTTCGGTTGTTGCTCGTCGCCACGTTGAGCCGCTTGTTCAGGCTTTGGTTGTTTTGCGTCATTGGCCGCAGTTTGCTCGGCTTTGCCATTGGACTGCTCTTGCATGAACTTGAAGTTGGCGTAGAACTCCTTCGAACGCTCGGCGCCGCCTTCGGCAAAAGCGGCAGCAGAGGTCAGGGTCATCAAGCCTGCAAGCATCAGCGTAGAGAGTTTCATCGTCGGTATTCCCAGTCGGTTTTGAGGGGTGTCGGTCCGCTTGGACCAGACTCGTGGGGCCGATTATGTGCAGGCTTTATTAAGAGAGGCTTAACTGAGCGGCGTCGAAACTTAATATTTTTGTTAAGTTTCGAAGCGCCGCAGGGCAGGGGGATTAAAGTTTCCAGTCCAGCGCCAGTGTAATAGAACGTGGGTCGCCCCAATACACGCCGTTATAAAAGCCGACGCGTTCGTAGTACTTTTTATCGAATAGATTATTCACATTCACCGAAGCCGACACGTGCTCGTCGAACTGGTAGCGCGACATCAAGTTGACGACGGTGTAGGCCTGTTGGGTGATCTTGGCGCGTTCGGTGTTCAGGTAGCCCTCATCGTCCCGGCCACCGCTGGGGCGGTCGGCGAACTGGTAGAAATCACTCTGCCAGTTCACTCCGCCGCCCACTGTCAGCCCGCGCCATTCGCCCGGCAGGCGGTAGGACGTCGACACCTTGAGCATGTTCAGCGGCACGTTGGTGTTGTTGCGTTGCTTATCACCATTGAGCGAGTGCGTGTAGCTGTAGCCCGCCGTGAGGTTCCAGTCGGGCAGCACTTCGCCCGATACCTCGGCCTCGAACCCTTGGACCTTGCTGCCTTTGCCGCTGGATGTGTAGAACTGTTCGCGGGTCACTGGGTCTGGTTCGGCTGCGTTGTCCAGCTCGGCGACGTTGTCCTGGGTGCTCCAGAAATACGCAGCGGCCAGGTTTACGCGCTCATTGAGCAGGCTGCCCTTGATGCCGAGCTCATAGTTGCTGCCGACCACGGGCTCAAGGTATTTGCGGCTGACATCACGTACGCTTTGCGGGTTGAAGATGTCGGTGTAGCTGGCGTACACGGTGTACTGCGGCGTGATGTCGTACAGCAGGCCCGCGTAGGGGGTCCACATGTCGTTGTGGGTCTGGCTGGTTTTGGTGGCTTTGGTCAGGTTGAAGCTGGCGTCGTACTCCGGCGACACACTTTCGATGTCCCAACTGCCATAACGGCTGCCCAGCACGGCGTGCAGTTTGTCGGTCAGGCTCAGGCGCGTGGCGAGGTAACCGGCCTTCTGTTTCTTGCGCGAGTGTTCGCCCTGAAGGTGGGTGGTGCGGTCGGGGAACTTGGCGATGGCGCCCATGTGCTTCCAGTCCTCGATGGTTTCGTAGCCGTCAGGCGTGGTGAAGCGCTGGTAGGGCGAAGCATCGCGCTGCTGGGACTCACCGTAACCCACCATCAGCTCATGCTCGCGACCCAGCAGCGCATAGGTGCCGTTGAGATTCAAATCGACCACGTCCATTTTCGAAGTGCCGACCATCTGGTTGGTCCAGGCGGTCATGCCACTGCCATCCGGATTGGGGAAGCCCGCGCCGCCGTAATACACCTTGCCGTCGGTATCGCTTTGTCGATGGGTATAAGCGGCTTTGAGACGCCAGTCGGCCGACAGCTTGTGGTCGATGGAGGCAAAGGTGGTCTTGTCTTTGAGTGGCCAGGAGCTCCAATCTGCCGCCAGGTTGGCCGAGCGCGAGAGTCGTGCCTTGCTGCCGTCGCTGTTCCAATAGGGAAGGGTGCCCCAGGAGCTGCCCTGCACATGTTTGTTCTGGTAATCGAAGCCTACGGCGACCACGGTGTCGTCTGTCAGGTCGCCTTCGAGAATGCCGTAGCCGACTTCCCGTTGCAGCGCGTAATTGTCGCGAAACGACTTGCTGTCGCGGTACGCCAGCACCGTACGCCCGCGCAGGCGCCCGTCAAATGCCAGTGGGCCGCCGACGTCCAGGTAGCTGTAGTAGTTGTCATGGCTGGCACCGCTGACGCCGGTCTTGGCTTGCCACTGGGCGGTGGGGCGTTTGCGGATCATGTTGACCGTGGCCGAAGGGTTGCCGGCGCCGGTGGTCAATCCGGTGGCGCCCCGCACCACTTCGATACGGTCGTAGATGATGGTGTCGGCGTCTGACTTCATGCGCCCGAAGGTGTTGAGCATGCCGTCGATCTGGAAGTTATCGATGCCGTAGCCACGCGACGAGTAGCCCGCCCGGTCCGAATCCAGATGCTGGACGGTAACCCCGGTGGTCTGGCGCAGTACATCAGTCAGTGTATTGAGATTGAAATCATCCATCTGCTGGCGAGTCACCACCGAGATCGACTGCGGGGTTTCCTTGATCGACAGGTTCAGCCGGGTGGCGGTGCTCATCGAGCCGGTCGTATAGGCCCCGGTGTGCTCGGTGGTGGTGCCAAGGCCTTCGGCGGTGATGCTGGTGCTGCCCAGCTCCAGGGCCTTGCTCGGCGTGGCGTCGGGGTCGGTTTCAGCCAGCAGGTGCGGGCTCAGTGCGGCACTGAACAGGCCGAGGGAGAAGGTCATGGAACGGGTAAAAGGCGCGAGCATCGCGGAAGACTCCTTGTCGTCTTTGAGGCCTTCTCGGTAAGAAAAGGCCTTGGCTCAAAGACGAAAGGAGCGCCCGAACTTTAGGGCTGGATGAGAATGATTGTTATCTTTTTGTTACGAGCGGTCGTTTACTTGGCCACCACATCCGTAGGCTCGGTCTTCTTCGGTTTGATCAAACTGAAATCAATCAACGGCTTCTGCTGGCGCATGTACGGGTTGCCGATCATCTGTGGGCGCGCCTTGAAGCTGTCGCTGACCAGGCTCTTGCTATGGTCCAGTTCGTCGAAACTCAGCCCGGCCAGGTCGGCCCAAGTGTGGATCAACTGCGAGCTGCTGTAGGGCCGCTGCAAGTCGCCGGCAAAGCTCCAGTCGTGGCTTTCGCGCCATTTCGGCGAGGCGTAGGCCATGAACGGAATGGTGTACATCGGTGCCGTCGGCTTGCCTTCGTTGCGCCCCAGGGTGGTGTGGCCGGCGGAGTCGAATACGTCTTCGCCATGGTCCGAGAGGTACAGCAAAAAGCCGTTCGGGTCGGTCTTGGCGTAGTCCTTGATCAGGCTCGACACCACGAAGTCGTTGTACAGCACGGCATTGTCGTAGCTGTTGTAGGTCGGCAACTGGTCGTCGCTGATCCCGGCAGGTACGCCCTGGCGGTCGGTGAACTTGTCGAAGGTCGGCGGGTAACGGTACTGGTAGCTCATGTGGGTGCCGAGCAAGTGCACCACGATGAACTTGCGCTCGGCCGGGTCGGCCAGGGCCTTGGCGAACGGTGGCAACACGTCGCCGTCGTACTGGCGGGCGTTCTGGTTGCGGTTGTTGTTCAGGTACACCTGCTCGTCAGCTTGTTCGGAGAAGGTGGTCAGCATGGTGTTGCGCTTGGTCATGGTCTGCTGGTTGGTGATCCAGTAGGTTTTGTAACCGGCCTGCTTCATCACGCTGACGATGGATGGGGTCTTGAGGTACAGGTCCGGGTTCTCTTCGTCGGCGAAGGTGAGGACCTGTTGCAGCGCTTCGATGGTGTAGGGGCGCGGGGTGATGACGTTGTCGAACACCGCCAGCTGATCGCGCAGCTTGTCCAGTTCCGGTGTGGTGTTGCGCGGGTAGCCATAGAGGCTCATGCGCTGGCGGTTGGTGGACTCGCCGATTACCAGCACCAGGGTCGACGGTTGGCCGGCCATGTTGTCCTTCAGATTACGCAGCGGCGGGATCTGGCTGGCGCTGTCGAGCATGCCCTGCATGTTGTCCAACTGCTGGGTGTAGCGGTGATAGGCGACGATCATCTGCCATGGCACCGCCGGTTCGATACGGGCTTCGAAGCGGTCGAAGGCGTCTTCCAGGGTGTCGCTGCGAGCGATCTGCTTGACCAGTGGGTAGCCGACAATCGCAATCACGATAGCGGCGGCCGCCACCAACGCCTGTCCGCGTGGCAGGTAGACCGGGCGTACACGGGTCCAGAGGAATATGGCCACGGCGGTGTGGGCAATGAACGCCAGCACGATCCACCAGGCGAAGTACTGGGTGGCATATTCGCCGGCTTCAGAGATGTTCGACTCGAACATGATGAAGATGACGCTTTGGGAAAATTCCTGCTGGTAGATGAAGAAATAACCCAGGCTGGCCATGGAGCAGGCCCACAGCACCACGCCAATCAAGGCGGAAAGCAAACGGGTTTGGCGCGGGAATATCAACAACGGGGCCAGCCACAGCGCACTCATGAAGAATGCCTGGCGAAAGCCCGCAAAACCGGAAACGCCGGTCAATTGGATCAGAAGTTGGGTAATGCCCGAAAAGTACCAGAAAAACAGGAACAGCCAGCACAGGCCAGCCCAATCAAAGCCTTTCGCAGACTTAGTGCTGCGTTTGAACATCGCCATCCAGCGCTCCAACCCGGTTATTTTTCAGCTGTGTGCAGGGACGCACGCAACACAAGCCACCCTTGCATGGGGTGGCCCTTGGGGGCTGGAGTATCGAGAAGGGGGTGTGAAAACTTTGTGAGTTATTTGTAAGGATTACCTTACAAGGCGCTCAGTGCCGGGGCTGGGGCTTGGCTGAGCTGGCCTTGCAGGTGCGAACGCAGGCGCAGCACTTCCTGCTGCAATTGATCGCGCTCATCCTTCAACTGGCGCAGTTCATCGCGACGGACAGTGACGTAGAGGGTCTGTGGAGGGCGGGTCATCTGTGCTGTGCTCATTGCTTGCCTCGCAAATAGCCGGTGGATCGCGGTGCCAGAACGCTTGATTCGAGGTTCTCGGCATCAGTCGGGAGCAAGTCTGAATTCTTTTTTGCAGCAAGGGAACTTTTTTATTTTTGGCGGTCGTGTGACTTTCGCTGCCGTGATGTTGAAACGATGGCTATTTTTTTGTCATGAAACTGAATGGATCTGTGCGGTTCTGATCCTCATTAGGCGCATTGCGCTATAAACTATGTCACACATTTTTTTAGTAGTTAGGAGCATCAGCACATGCAACTGGGGATTATCGGACTAGGCCGCATGGGCGGGAATATTGCACGGCGCCTGATGCTCAATGGGCATACCACCGTTGTTTTCGACCGTAACGAAGCATTTGTCAAAACCTTGAGCGAAGAGGGCGCCACTGGCGTCGGCGGCCTCAAGGAACTGGTCGCCGGGCTGCAACAGCCGCGTGCCGTATGGGTCATGCTGCCAGCAGGCGCGCCCACCGAAGACACCATCAATGAGCTGAGCACGCTGCTGGAGGCTGGCGATGTGATCATCGACGGCGGCAACACCAACTATAAGGATGACGTGCGTCGCGGCAAGGCACTGGCGGAAAAGGGCCTGCACTACGTTGACGTCGGCACGTCCGGCGGCGTCTGGGGCCTGGAGCGCGGCTATTGCATGATGATCGGCGGCGACACCGAAACCGTGCAGCGCCTGGACCCGATCTTCAAGGCCCTGGCCCCGGGCATCGGCAACATCCCGCGTACCAAAGACCGCAAAGACAGCGCTGACCCGCGCGCCGAGCAGGGCTACATCCACGCCGGCCCCGCGGGTTCCGGGCACTTCGTCAAGATGATCCACAACGGCATCGAATACGGGATGATGCAGGCGTTTGCCGAAGGTTTCGACATCCTCAAGACCAAGAACTCGGACAACCTCCCGGAAGATCAACGTTTTGACCTCAACGTCGCCGACATCGCCGAAGTCTGGCGCCGTGGCAGCGTGGTGTCGTCCTGGCTGCTGGACCTGACCGCCGACGCCCTGGCCACCGACCCGAAACTCGACGGCTACTCCGGCTCCGTGGCCGACAGTGGCGAAGGTCGCTGGACCATCGAAGCGGCGATGGAACAAGCCGTGCCGGTGCCGGTGCTGTCCACTTCGTTGTTCGCCCGTTTCCGTTCGCGCCAGCAGAGCACCTACGGTGACAAAATGCTTTCCGCCATGCGCTTCGGCTTTGGTGGCCATGTGGAGACGTCCAAAAAATGACCGCCAACGGCAAGAAGTCCAAGGCCGAACCTGCTCCACCCACCATATTGTTTCTGTTTGGCGCCCATGGTGACCTGGTCAAGCGCCTGCTGATGCCGGCGCTGTACAACCTCAGTCGAGATGGGTTGCTGGGCGATGGCCTGCGTATTGTTGGCGTTGATCACAACGCCATCAGCGACGCCGACTTTGCCAAGAAGCTCGAGGACTTCATCCGCACCGAGGCCGCCAGCAAGGTCAAGGGCAATGCCGACAATGCCCTGGACCCACAGTTGTGGGCCCAGTTGGCCAAGAACATCAGCTACGTCGAGGGCGACTTCCTCGACGACAGCACCTACGTGGACATCGGCAAGAAGATCGCCGACAGCGGCACCGCCAATGCGGTGTTCTACCTGGCCACCGCGCCGCGCTTCTTCAGTGAAGTGGCGCAGCGCCTGGGCAGCGCGGGGCTATTGTCGGAAACCGAGGATGGCTTTCGCCGCGTGGTCATCGAAAAGCCCTTCGGCTCCGACCTGGCCACCGCCGAAGCGTTGAACGCCAGCCTGCTCAAGGTGATGAGCGAGAAGCAGATCTATCGCATCGACCATTACCTGGGCAAGGAAACCGTCCAGAACATCCTTATCAGCCGTTTTTCCAATGTGCTGTTCGAGGCATTCTGGAACAACCATTACATTGACCACGTGCAAATCACCGCCGCCGAAACCGTCGGCGTTGAAACCCGGGGCAATTTCTTCGAAAAAACCGGCACCTTGCGCGACATGGTGCCCAATCACCTGTTCCAGTTGCTGGCGATGGTGGCCATGGAACCTCCCGCTGCGTTTGGTGCCGACGCGGTACGCGGTGAAAAAGCCAAGGTGATTGGTGCCGTGCGGCCCTGGTCCCTGGAGGATGCGCGAGCCAACTCGGTACGCGGGCAATACACCGCCGGTGCAATCGGCGGCAAGCCACTGCCCGGTTACCGCGAAGAAGCCAACGTCGCGCCCGACAGCAGTACCGAGACCTTTGTCGCCCTCAAGGTGATGATCGACAACTGGCGCTGGGTTGGCGTGCCGTTCTACCTGCGCACCGGCAAGCGCATGAGTGTGCGCGACACCGAAATCGTCATCTGCTTCAAGCCTGCGCCTTATGCGCAGTTTCGCGATACCGAGGTGGATGAGCTCAAGCCCACCTACCTGAAGATCCAGATCCAGCCGAACGAAGGCATGTGGTTCGACCTGCTGGCCAAAAAGCCTGGGCCGACCCTGGACATGGCCAATATCCAGCTGGGCTTTGCCTACAAGGACTTCTTTGAAGTGCAGCCGTCGACAGGCTACGAAACCTTGATCTACGACTGCATGACCGGCGACCAGACCTTGTTCCAGCGTGCCGACAACATCGAAAACGGCTGGCGTGCGGTGCAACCGTTCCTCGATGCCTGGAAGCAGGACGACGGCATCCAGCCCTACAAGGCCGGCGAAGATGGCCCCGCCGCGGCAGACGCGTTGCTGGCCCGTGATGGCCGCACATGGCACTCCCTCGGATGAGTGATGCCGCGATTCATCCCATCCGCTTTATCCTCAGCGACCTGGACGGCACCCTGCTGCATCCCGATCACCGGCCCAGCCAACGCACCGTTGATACGGTACGTGCGTTGCGCGCCGCCGGGGTGTTTTTCAGCCTGGCTAGCGGGCGCCCGCCCAAGGCCATGCTGCATATGGTCGAGACTTTCGGTATCGATATTCCGGTGGCCGGCTTCAATGGCGGCACGTTGATCGGTCCTGATGGCCGAGTGCTTGTCGCCCATCATCTGCCTGCTGAAGCGGCGCTGATTGCCCTGGCGCTGTTTTCGGCCGCGCCGGACGTCGAAACCTGGGTGTTTGCCGACGGTGACTGGCTGCGCCGCGACCCACCAGGGCCGATGGTGCAGCGCGAGACCGATGGCTTGGGTTATGGCCCGCTCGTAGTGGAGAGTTTCGAGCCGTACCTGGACCGCATCGACAAAATCGTCGCCGCCAGCCTCGATACGCAACGCTTGATTGAACTGGAAGCGCAGTTGCAGCCCAGGGTGCAAGGGCTGGCGCAGGTCTCGCGTTCACAGCCGGTGTACCTGGACGTGACGGCGATGCTGGCCAACAAAGGCGAGGCGTTGAAGACTCTGGCCGCCCACCTCGGAGTGCCGCTGGAGCAAACGGCGGCGATTGGGGATGGCGGCAATGACCCGGCGATGTTCCAGGTGGCCGGGTTTTCGATTGCCATGGGGCAGGCCGAGGAGGCCGTCAAGCGTCAGGCCAGCGTAGTCACCGGCAGTCATGTCGAGGATGGCGCTGCCGAAGCCTTCGAACGTTTCATCTTGTCTGCCGGCCTGCGATAGACAGCTACCACAGGCCCTCTGCGTTATACCTCGATACTGCTGGCCGACCTTGGCGCCCTGATCGACGGGGCGCCACGACACGACAAGGAGTCGTCCCGTGGCCACGCACGCATCCTCTGCCCTCAATGGGCTCTCGCTGTACCCGATACAACAAATCAGGCGCCATTTTCTTTCCTGCCCCACGCTGCAAGAAGTGGCAATTGCCGTTTTGCAGCAAAGCTTGGGCAATCAATATCGGTGGTTGGTTATCAACCCGTCTCACCCGGTGCTGCTGGAGCCGGTCTACGTCTTTGACGGCAAGGCCTTCAAGCTGGCCGGCCACAACAGCCTGACATTGGTCGATGCGTTGATCGAGCGATGTGCCACCGGGACATTCGTCGACTATTCCGACGGGACGTTCCTGGCACAAAGTGCGGAGCCGAATTCACCGCTTCCACTGCATGTCAAAAGCAGTGACGTGGAAGCCGTGATCAATGAGCGTGGCCCGCAGTTGCTCGAGCGCTATCAAGAGGCATTGGTCAACTATTGGATGGAATCAGGCACCCACGGCAAGGCGCGCTTTCTGTGGTTGGCGGATACGCTCAAGAATGCGCTGCTGGTTGCGTCAGGTCGCTCGAGCATCACGGGCGAGCAATTGGATATGGTGATCAGCGTGGTCAGCGATCCTGAGCTGACCAATGGCACCAAGGCCTACATTGTTGACCAGTGGGGTGAGTCTGGGGCGATCAACCTGGAAATGCTGCGCGGGCTGGTACTGGTCAAAGAGGACGAACACGCTCCCTGTGTGTTGTTGTTTACGCTGTCCAGGGGGATTCAGGTGTTCGAATCCCTGGAAAAACTGGGTGAGTGGCTGGTCAACCTGTTGACGGATATCGCCCCCGGCAAACACATGCAATGGCGGCTTAACCAGCCCAAAGGCAACATCTTCCATAGTTTCAGCCTGACCTTCCTGGCCAAGCAGTTGGCAGATGTCGGTACGGTTCTGCCCCAGGTGCGGCGCTATCCAAGTGAGCGCCGCGTGCTGGAGCGGGCCCTGCGCGTGATTACCAGTGATTTTGACAGTACGCCCATTGATTCGACGCGCTTGGCTCGGCTGCGTGCAGCGTTGCCTACATGGCTGGTGCAGGCAGATCCTCAGCGGCAAATGGAGATGGCCCAATACGCCATGGAACTGGCAAGAGCCGTCAGCCAGCCCGGTTGGAAGCCGTTTGACGAGGGCATTCCTTCCCTGAATGATTTCGCCGACCAGGCGCTGGCGGCGCAGTTGGCCAAGGACTATCCGGATAAGCCGCCGCTGCGCCCTGGGCAGATCAACGTCAGGATGAGCGTTGACGCGCCTGGGCAACCGCCGGCGCAAAAGCCGTTCTGGCATGTGCCGCCGTTGCTCAAAGATGCGGTGTGGAGTTTGCCGGGATTCGCCTTGCTGGGGCTCGTTGGCGTTGATACCAAACAGTTGGAACTGATCCTGGGTGACCATGACGCCCAGCCGGTCTGGTTGACCCCCGAGCAGGCTGTCACGCTGATCAACCGCGCGAATATCAGCGGCACCTATGGTCAATTGTTTGCGCAGACATTCAAGAACCCGGAGGAACTCGCCTGGCGCAAGGCCCGCTTCATCGAACAGCAGCGCCTGCAATTGCCGATGCTCGCGCTGGAATACCACCTCAAGTTCCCCCAGGCGTTCTCGCGTTGGGCCTATGACGCTGTTGTTGCTGTGCTGCGGCCGGCCGTGACGGCGCGGCGTGTCGACGGCCAGCCTATCGTGTTGCGGCCCCTGGCATTCAAGATCGGCGATGGCCCGGTGGACCGGGTGCGCAACCTGTTTGTCATTGGTCCGCGGGATGTTCATGCAGGGCCGCATGTCCTGTACCGACCCATGGCGCAGGTGAAACTGATCGAGTTCCCGGTTTGGGATGCCATCCTCGCCTATATTCGCCGCCCCGGCCCCGTGCAGTACCAAGTGCTGGCCTGGTTGCCGGAGGATGCGCGCGCTCGCTACCTGGTGCCGGGTGTGACGGTGCCGGGACCACAGGTCTTTCAGTCGGTGGATTTCAATGACAGCCTGTGGACCGATGCTGCGCTCACCCAGTCCCGGGAGGAGGTCGAAGGCGACTATCTGGAGCACCTGTTCAACAGTGCTGTTGCCGCCATGTCCAGCCTGCCGGGAGCGCAGTCGGTGGATGCAATGGCTGGATTCTGGGATTGGGTGCGGCGCTTCTTCGGGCTGGGCCTGATGTTGCTGCTGTCAGCATATGGCGGGCCTCTGGGCGGGGCGGCAGGTTGGCTGTTGGTGGCATGGTCGGCCACCCAGGATATCTACCGGCTCGCCACCGATACCGCCCATAGTTCCACGTCGAGCGTGATCAACTTGCTACTCGACATTGGCTTGGTCTTGCTGAGTCGGGGGCGCGTTTCCCGACCCGCATCGGCACTGGGCGCTGCCGACACATTGATCGAAATGGCCGACGGTGCTGATGTGGAAGCGTCCATCGAGATGAACTGGTACGAACCGCCGCAAGTTCTGCTTGAGGGAGGGGCTTCCACCAAGGCGTCCCAGGTGCAATTGCCCGCCGAACAAGGCTCCTCGTTGCTGGCGCGCGGCGACTGGGCGCTGGAGCAGACTTGGAGCGGTCTGTACAACCGGCTTTCGGTCATTCGCCAGGCTGAACTGGCGTTGTACAAGGTCCGTATGCTGCCCTACGCACAGCGTATTCACACCGGCTCTCATCGTGGTTTGTACAGCGCCAATGGCAACCTTTACGTCGACATGGAGGGTGATTGGTTCAAAGTTGAAGACCATGCCGGGGTTTTCCGGATTGTGAACGACGACATGGCCGGGCGTCAGGGGCCGCAAATCCAGTCTTCCGGCGCCGGGCTATGGAGCTTCGTTGCTGAGCCGAGCCAGCCTGAGGATCTTCAGCTGGCGTTGAAACAGGAGCAGTGGCGTCTGTTTCAACTCAAGGACGACGAACGGCAGCGGCTGGATCTGGATGCGGAATACAGCCGATTGTCGATGATGTTTGATGCTCAAGTCCTTACAGATCCTGAAACCCTGCAAGGCATCACGCATCGGTATCTCGAGCCGGGTAGTCGAGAGTTGCTCGATGAAGAGTTGTTCAAGGCCGATGTGACTCACTGGTGTGCAATCACCTTGATGGACGCGTTGACCCGCCGCCGACAACGGGTGCTGGTGCGGGATTTCAACGCATTGTCCAACAAGTTTTCCGCCGGCGCGGTGAGGGCGCGACGAAACCAGGCAATGCTTTACAGTGGCAAGCGAAGCTTGATGTTGATGGACCACCAACTCCAGAGCGCCTCATTCGATGCACCCAACCTGACTGCCGTGGTTTTGACGCCTGCGACCTTGCGTAGCGTTGCGGCGAAGTTGCCGGACTACGCGGCAATGCAACAGAAGGCCATCGACGCAGCGCTCGATGCCGAGCAACGATTCGAAGAGATGAAACGCCATGGACGCATCGCCGATACCTCGGTAGCGGCGTTGCAGTCCGGTGCCTGGGTCGGGCGTAGAAACTCGCTAAAGTGGCAGGAACTGCAACTTCGGACGTTGGCGCTACTGTGCTTCGATGCCAGCGCGGCGTGTTTTAGTGACGCCACATTGGACCTGATCCAGGACGTCACATCGTTATGCAGTCTGAAGCTGATGACTTGGCGCGAGCTGCTCACTCCCGGTCATTTCAACCTGAGCCAGCAGGTGCAGGTGTTGAACGATGTGCTGGACGCGCTGGCCCTGGCCTCCGGCCGGTTGTCCTATCAACTGGATCGGCCTCCCCGCTACATCAAGAGCTGGGCGTTGGGCAACTACCGCAGTTTTGTGCGCGATTTGCTGCAGGTCGCCGAGCAGGATCTGATTGATGTTTATCATCGGTACGAGGCCGCCAGGATCCAGGATGTTAACGCGGTGCTCGCGAGCGGCTCAAAGCGCATCATTGACGATGTTCTTGTCGGTCGGGTGATAGGCAACCGTCGCAGTGTCGTGGAGGAGGGTGAAGTGCAAGCCTATGTCGACGTGTTTGAACCCTTTGACCACCGCAGTATCTGGACTTTCAAGCAGCAAGGTACGCAGGAGGAACCGATGTGGCGGGAAGTGCCTGCGCCGCTTGTGAAGGCTGCGGATGAGCTTGCTGCCCATGAGCAACTGGCGAATATCGGCGGTGAAGCCAATCGCTTGTGGCGCGGCGCGGGAAACCAGTTTACCCAGCTCCTCCAGATGGAGGCATTCGCTCGGTTCTCACCACGACTGGTGCGCAGAGAGTGGTTGAACTATGCGAACAAGATGGTCCGGCAACGAGATTTGCTGATCGATGCACTGAAAGTACCTGCTGCCTCGCCGAAGCATCAGGAACTACTGGAGTTTTTCAAAAATACACCCAGTGCCCTGTATGACGAAGTCATACGCTTTCAGGAGCAGGCGTCGCTGGCCCGTAATCGCATGATCCTTCACGGGGCCCCCACCTCGGAGGGCCTTTTGACGTTGTACAAGGCGTGGTTGATCGACGTGGTGGAAATGGACAGCCATGACCCGTTGATTCGCCCATTTGTGGTGCGGGAGCGTTCCTCAGGGCGCGAACTCTGGTTTGCACGTTTTTTCTATGAAGATCAGAGTGCGCGCAACATTGGTTACCACTTTTCCCGAGGACTGCTACTTCGATATGCTGATCGAAATGCCAGCTACCACAAGTTGAAACAACGCACCTCGAACAACCAGCTTCTGATCAATGTTTTACGTTCCAACATTGATCGAGAAGTTGCCGAAACGGTGTTCTTTGGCGAGGACGTCAACCCCGCCGATCAGTAATTACTTCGGCATGGCCCAGGACTGAAGCTGATAGCCACTTTTGTCGAGTTCGGCGCGGGCTTGCAACAGCAGGTCTTCCAGTTGCGCCGGGTCGGTATAGGCGCTGGACGACAGCTGCTTGCTGCCGATACGCGTGTTGGTGCGGTCGATGACGCTCAGGCTGAGGGCGCCATTGCCGTCATGCCAGGCCACGCATTGAAAGGGTTGGAAGGCACGGTCTGCGATCAAAAGAGCTTCGTTGATGCGGAGCGGGGCGTTCATGTGGGTCGTCTCTCTAAATGCCCAATCAAGTGGAGTGCCGTCGGTTGGGCGGGCCGTACGGCGAGTTACTTGTACTGATGCACGATGGCGGGGTACGGGTCACATGTTAGTGTAAGAAAAATCCAACTTTCGTGATGAGTGTCATGTAAGCGGCTGTTTTGAAAGCCCAATGAAAGTTTTCCGGGGTGGTAACTTTTTAGCCGTTGGCGTTGGGGGGGCTGGCTTTTTGCCAACACTTATAGCGAAACGGTACAAGGCGTGCGTCAATATCTTGCTACTGTTGCTACCGGAAGCCACAAACCATTGTTTCTAAATAACTTTAACAATTTTGGCGTCAAGGAATAGTCATGGTTGTTACACCTGTGCAACGTCGCTTGCTGGTGGTTGACCCTTGTGAGGATTGTCATGGGTTGTTGCCCGGTTTACGAACGGCCGGGTGGGAGGTCGACAGCTGTGCCTTGGAAGCCGTCGGAGACCGCTCGTGTGATGTCGGCTTGCTGCGTTTGCAGCCTTATCACCTGGAGCGGCCCGAGGCAGTCAAGGAGCTGATCAGTCGCAGCGGCACTGAATGGATCGCCGTGCTCAGCCAGGACGTGCTGCGCCTGCAAAACGTCGGTGATTTTGTCTGCGAATGGTTTTTCGACTTCCATACCTTGCCTTTCGACGTGGCCAGGGTGCAGGTCACGCTGGGGCGCGCGTTTGGCATGGCGCGGTTGCGTGGTCAGGCCACCACCCCGGTGGACGGGCCTGAACATGAGCTGCTGGGTGACAGCCGTCCCATACGCGAGTTGCGCAAATTGCTCGCCAAGCTGGCGCCCACGGAGTCTCCGGTGCTGATCCGCGGCGACAGCGGCACAGGCAAGGAACTCGCGGCCAAGACCCTGCACCGTCAATCCCAACGCCACGCCAAACCGTTTGTCGCGATAAATTGCGGGGCGATCCCGGAGCACCTGATCCAGTCCGAGTTATTCGGGCACGAGAAAGGTGCGTTCACCGGCGCCCATCAACGCAAGGTCGGGCGCATCGAAGCGGCGAATGGCGGCACGCTGTTTCTCGATGAGATCGGTGATTTGCCGATGGAACTGCAAGCCAACCTGCTGCGTTTTCTCCAGGAAAAACAGATCGAACGTGTCGGCGGCAGCCAGCCCATCCCCGTGGATGTGCGGGTCTTGGCCGCGACCCACGTCGACCTGGAGGCGGCGGTGGAGAAGGGCACTTTCCGCGAAGACTTGTATTACCGGCTCAACGTTCTGCAAGTGGTGACCGCGCCATTGCGCGAGCGCCACGGTGATGTGCCGATGCTGGCCAACCATTTTTCCCGGTTCTACAGCCAGGAAACCGGACGCCGCCCGCGCAGCTTCAGCGAAAACGCGTTGGTCGCACTGGGCCAGCACCCATGGCCGGGCAATGTGCGCGAGTTGGCCAACCGCGTGCGACGCGGCCTGGTACTGGCCGAAGGGCGCCAGATCGAAGCCGCTGATCTGGGATTGCAAAGCGAGCAGGCAATTGTTTCACCGATGGCTACACTGGAGGACTACAAGCACCGCGCCGAACATCAGGCGCTGTGCGATGTGCTCAACCGGCACAGCGACAACCTGAGTGTCGCCGCCCGTGTGCTGGGGGTTTCCCGGCCGACGTTCTACCGGTTGCTGCACAAACACCAGATCCGCTAGGGCGGGTAAACGAAAAGCCCCGCAACGACCCTTATCGTTGCGGGGCTTTTTTTGTCGTGAGCGGTCAGAAGTAGTACGGGAATTTCAGGCTGAACGTAAAGTCCGGTGCATCATCCGTCATGCCGATTGCCAGGTTCGGCACGATCGTCAGGTTATCCGACGCGGCAATCGTCATCCCCACGTTGAAGTAGCCGGCGTTGGCATCGCTGGACACCACCGACTGCCAGTCTCCACCGTTGGGCTTGAGCCTGCTCTTGCGCTGGATCAGGTCGGAGACCGAGAACGACATACTCATCTTCTCGTTCAACGCAAACGCTACGCCAACCCCGAGTTGGAAGCTGTCGCCAAGGCTGACCTTGCCGCCGACTTTCTGATTGACGTCACTGCTGATGTCGTCAAACGAGCCCTGGAAGTTGTGGGTGTAGGACAACGAGCCAAACAACACGGCTGGGTCGAAGGTCTTGACCAGGGAAATGCCCGGCGTAACCGACCAGACACCGTTACCCGTCGGCAGGTTCTCCGGCACATACAGGTTGTCGTTGTTGGCCGACTTGACCAGCTTGATCCCGAACGGCTCTTTGCCCGTAGGCGCCTTGACCCGCAACGACACCACCGCATCCGGCAGGCTGGGCGTTTCGTCGAGGAATTTGTAGGCCACGCCGAAGTTGACGTCACCGATGGTTGGGTCGCGGGTCACCGACTCTTCCGACGTGGCGGTGGCATTGTTGCCGGCGCCGGCCGACTGATAAGTCGACTCGCGGTACACCACAGGTACGTTTATGTCGAACTGCCAACGGTTGTCGACGTTGTAGCGCCCGGTCAGGTCCAGCGTCCAGTTGTCGGCCTTGATCCGGTCCAGGTTGATATTGCCGAGGAAGATCGAGTCCAGCGCCAGGAAACCGTTGAGGGTCAACTGGCGCGCATCGTAACGCGCATAGGTGACACCGGTTTCAAAGCTGAACTTGCCATTGCCAAAGAAGCCACTGGCTTCGTTGTAGAGGTTGCTCACACTTTGTGCGGGCGCCGAATCGTCCTTGAGCGACTGGCCATAGGAACTGCCACCGCCGCCCGCGCCACCGGATGCGGCTGCCGCGCCCGTGCCTGCCACGGTAGCGCCGCTGGCTTTCTGGAAGTCCGCAGGGGACTTGGCCAGGCGCCTCGGTGCCGGTGTGGCCGGCTGATCCTCCACTTGGCGTACGCGCTGTTCGAGCACGGCCAGGGCTTTTTGTTGCACTTCGTACCGCTGTTTAAGTTGCAGAAGCTCCTGTTTGAGGGTCTCGATATCGGCATCTGGCGCCGCATACAAAACGGATGCGGGCAAGAGCGTACTTAAGCAGACCACCGCACGTAGCGATAACGATCGATGCATGAAAAAGCCGTCCTTTTCTGAATGCTAAAGTGTCGAGGGTCAGCGTAGTTCAATAACCGAGCGTGCGTAGGCCTTTGAGTTGTTCAAGATTGCAGTTCAAGGCTGGGTTGTTCAGGCTGTTATTGTTCATCACGACGTTAAGTTGGGTCATGTTGTTGACGAAGTTGGTATTGCCGGTCAGTACCGTGCCTTGCAGCACAGTGCCGCCACCAATGCTCTGGAGGCTGTTGCCCTGGTTGTGATTGGCCTGGATCGCCATCTGCAAGCCGCCATTGTTGGCCGAGACGCTCACCTGACCGGCTGCACTGGCCCCTGTCACCGTGCCGCCCGCCGCCAGTACTTGCCCGGATTGCGCCATGTTGGCGGGGGCGAAGCCGTTGTCGCTGATGGTGATGCCGACGTTGTTGTAGGCGGTGTTGCCATCACCTGCCGAGCGTACGCTCTGCGTCACGCCTTGGCCGCTGCCCAGGCCAGCGCCGCCGGTGACCGTGCCGGTGCCGGTGTTCTGGTTGGTACCCGTGCCCGACGAGCCAGTGGTTTGCACATAAAATTGCGGGGTAATGGTGGTTTTGTCGATCTGCATGCTGGCCTTGCCGGTGATGGTGTCACCGATGGCGTTGGTCCAGGTGCTGCTCATGACAATGCCAAAGCTGATGATTCGCCCTGGCATCACATAACGGCCGCGAAGTTCGGACATCTCCGAATCCTTCAGTTCAATAGGCTTGAACCCCGATGAAGCATAAGCGGGCATTGAGGCTGCCAGGCACATGACCGTCAGCCAACGGTAAGTGTTCATCTTTTGCTCCTGGAGCGTCCTGCTCCTTATTGCGCTTCGTTAAAAGAAGTCGCTTTGGATGAAACCGAAGTCCATCAGCTCGGCGTCGCCGACAGGCCTGAACTCATTCAACTGGTTCTTGGCGGTCAGCGGCAGGGGCGGGTCGAGCAAGACGTTGGCCTTGTCGTAACCTTCGCCCAGTACGGCGAAGACGATGCCGTTCCAGCCTTTGACGAAGTCGTCGTGTGAGTAGCGTTTGTGGCCCAGTACCGGGTCGCCGATGTAGACCCAGTCCTTGTCGGCCCGCTGCATCACCACAAAGTGCTTGTAGCCACGAATTTCCAGCAGGACCACCACGGGGATCTTCACGGTCACCAGGGTCTCTGGTGCAATTTTGTAGCCCCGCGCACGCATGCCGATGCTTTCGAGGTAGCGCTTCATGTCCAGCATCGAAAAGCCCTGGGTGCGGACCAGATCCTGGTCGGCGTTGACCAGCATGCCTTTGATGACGTGATCTTCGTCTACGTCGAGCCAATAGCCCTGGCGCAGGATGGTGGCGAGTGCCGCGGCACCGCAGCTGAAATCGGTTTTCTGTTCCACCAGGTTGGCGAACCGGCGCTCACGGATGCTCTCGACCTTCTTGAAGATGACTGCACCGCCAGGCATGGCGGAAATCGCCATGTTGCCTGCCCAGGCTGGGCCGGTGAGCAACATCAGGAGGGTGAGGGTCGCGAGGCGCATGATCGTATGACCTGTTGGACACTGGAATAAAAAAGGGCCTTGTTTCCAAGGCCCCGTTGCATCAGAAGCGCACGCCGCTTTGGCAGACGCTGCAACCTTGGCCAACAGACAGGCTGTTGCTGCCTTGGTTACCCGCACCCGATTGCAGGTTCACACCCACGTTGCCGGAGTTGCGGTTGATCGAGTTGTCGGCACTGGAGTTGTTAGATACGTATTGAGCCTTGTTGCCCCAACCGTACCCGTGGCTGGTAGCGGCAGCATTGAGGTAGTTGTTGCCGAGCGAGTTTTGCTCGGTGTTGGCAGCCGCAGCGATGTTTTTGCCATCAGCTGTGGTGATTGCCAGGTTGTTTTTGCCTTGGTTGCCTTGGCCGGACTGACCGTTGTAGCCCACGTTGCCGGAGTTATGGTTAACGGCGTTGTCCAGCGAGGTGTTGTTTTGCGTGCCTTTGTTGACGAAGTTGTTCAACCCGCTGTTTTGGTTCACATCGACTACAGCGAACACGGTGGCAAAGTCACCTTTGGCACTGGAGATCGCGCCAGAGTTGTCTGCTTGGTTGCCGCTGCCAGCCTGGACGTTAACCCCGACGTTACCGCTGTTGTCGTTTACCGAGTTATCGGCAGAGGCGTTGTTTTCGGTCTTGGTGTCGTCAAACTTGTTACCGATGCTGTTTTGCACATCGGTCACCACGGAGGCAACCACGCCAGTGGGTTGCGGAGCTGGGTGCCAGCCACCACCACCTGCTTGAGCAGCTGCTGCCATCAGTGCGGCGAGAGCGAAAACCATTGGTTTCAGAGCCATTTGAGGTTTCATGGTGTTTCTCCTTGCTTCTAATTAGTTGGTTAAGTGTTGGTACGGTCTAACTAGTGCTATCAAGCAGTTACTTGATA
Organism: Pseudomonas sp. GL_117; assembly: GCF_057835125.1. Taxonomy (NCBI): domain Bacteria; kingdom Pseudomonadati; phylum Pseudomonadota; class Gammaproteobacteria; order Pseudomonadales; family Pseudomonadaceae; genus Pseudomonas; species Pseudomonas sp. GL_117. The sequence goes on from NZ_CM174418.1 coordinate 2,707,329, forward strand.
GTGATGCCCAGGGTGTTAGCCACTCGGTTCCCCACCCCGGCACTCTGGTTCACCTGTATCACTCCTCGGCTGCCGGTGAAGGCCTGGTCGCTTGTCACGACCTGGCGGCTGCCAGTGGTGGGGGTGAGCCCTGAGTCGGTCGCCAGCGTCGTGGTGTTCTGTTGCACCAGGACGCTGTCGTCGATGCTTTGCGGGGCAGGGTTTACGCTGATCCGCACGGCATTGACTTGTTGGTTATTGGCCCCGGCCGACTGGTTGACGCCCAGTACACCGTTGCCGTTGGTAAAAGAGTTGCCCTGAATCGCCGCCTTGGCGTTCGTGGACGGGTCGACGCTGCCATCCGTTCTCTGGATATTGAGCGTGCTGGCCTGGCCACCGAGCGTGATCGCCCGGTTGTTGGCCTGTTGCTGCTGATTACCGGCCGCTTGGTTGACCGATAAGTTGCCGGTGTAGTCGGTGCCGCTGTTGTTGATCACGGCGCTGTTGTCGGCCATGGCGCAGGCGCTGCCCAGCAGCGCGAGAAGGAGCAGGGAACGGTTCATTGTTTGCCCCCCAGCATGTTGCCGAGATTGTTCAAGGGCGCCATGCCGCGCTGGATCGAATCGCTGATCTGCCCGCCCATGCTGCTACCCGAGCCGTGGCCGGAGGAGGCGCCGGCGCCGAGGGTGGACATGCTGTTCTGCGTCGCACTGACACCGGAGAAATTGCCGGTTGGCTGCAGTGCCGTGCGAGTGATGCCCAAGCCGCTGTTGACGCCGCCAAAGTCACGGTCAGTCAATTCGCCGGACATGGCGTTCAGGATGTCTTTACTGGGATTGGCATTCGCCGTGTTGGGATACGGATCGGGCCCGAAGGACGCGCGGCCATACATGTGCGCCTGGACGTCGCGGCCGGTCACGATCACACCGTCACCCGCATAGCTCGGAACACTGATACCAACGCTGAGTACACAGCTGATCAGCAGAACGTTCATCGAACCTTGAGTGAATGTGATCACGGCGATATTCCTTGTTCTTCGCGCTGACCCTAAACAGCGCTGTAAGGGATAGAGCAGAAGCCGTGCCGCTTTTTAATTGTTGTTGTTATTCAATGGCTTGCGTTTTTTACGCAGCAGAGTGCTATCGGCGCTGTTTCACGGATGAGACACCTGCCCGCCAGGTGCCCACCGCCGGCCACACCGTAAACGTTTCACCCAGCTGTATCAGCGCTGTAACAGCACACATGACAAAACCGTGAATCCGCGCTGCATGGGCGGTTCAGGGCAGGGAGGTGTTTCAAAAATGGACACGGCAGACGCAAGGGCGCCCGGTCCTGCAGGCAGGGCTCAGCCTTTCGGCGCTTTACGCGGGATGGAATTGAGTACGGGATTGCCGTCCTGGTTCTGGGTCAGGTAGACCGGCAGGACCTTGGGCAGCGAGGGGATGAGATTGTTGACTTCATTGATGTTGTAGATACCGCCGATGCGGATCGCGCCAGTGTTGGCATCGGCCAGCATCACCGCCTTGTTGAGGTAGCGGTTGATCAGCGGCAACGCGTCGGCCAACGCCAGGTTGTCGAGCACCAGCTTGCCCTGGCGCCAGGCCAGGGCCGTGTCATTGGCGTTGAACGCCTGGACCTGCGGTGTCGCGTCGCCCAGGCGATAACTGGCCTGCATGCCCGGCGTCAGCGGTACGCTGCCGTGCACCTGATCGCTGGCGATCTGTACCGAGCCTTCGAGTAGCATCACCCGCACCTGATCTTCGTACTTCCAGACGTTGAACTGTGTGCCGGTTACGCGTACCTGACCTTCGCCAGCGCGTACGATGAATGGATGGGTGCTGTCATGGCTGACCTTGAAAAACGCCTCGCCTTTTTTCAGGATGACCCGGCGCTGATCCTTGTAATTGCTGAAGACCAGCTCGGTGCCCAGGTTCAATTCCACCTGACTGCCGTCACCCAAGGTCACTTGGCGCAAGCCGGTGGACGCCTCGAAGCGTTCGTAGGAACTCGGCAGCCAGCCGGCTTCCCAGCCGGTGAACGCCGCCACGGGCAGCGCCGCCAGGCAGATTGCCGCGGCTATCGCGTACTGGCGCAGGCGCCTGCGGGGCTTGAACGGCACTACCGCTGCCAAGGCTTCGTGGCGCGGCAGGTGGTCGGCAACGTCCCAGATCTCCAGCATGGCCGCGTATTCAAAGGCGTGCAGCGGATCAGCATCGTGCCACTGTTCAAAAGCCTGACGCTCGGCGGGCGTGCAATCGTGCGCGTGCAAACGCATGCACCAATGCGCGGCGGCGTCGGTGATCGCGTCATATTCGGCTTCTGAAAGAGACTTTTCTGTCATTTAAACGTCCTGATTTCCCACATTCTAACCTCCCAGGCATGGGCCGAGAACTGCCATCATAGTGATTGCACGCCAATTGGAACTTATTCTCGTTTGGGGGTGCCTAAAAAATCTCAGGACATTCTTACAATGGAGAACGAATATGCTGAAGAAAACCTTAGTCGCCCTATGTGCAACCTCCGCGCTGCTCAGCGCTGGCGCCGCCCTGGCGGACAAGCCGGGGGCGGGCTGGATCCCGATTGAAAAGGCGATCGAAGTCGCCAAGACAAAGGCCGGTTATATCGAGGTCTATGCGGCCGAAGCCGATGACAATGGCTACTGGGAAGTCAAAGGCCGCAAATCCGATGGCACCGTCTATGAGGCGCGCATCGATGGCGCCTCCGGCAATATCCTGCGCGACCAGAAAGACTGACTCCCTCCAGGGGGCCGTTTCAGGCCCCCTGATCCAACTCGCGCCCCAAGTGACTGATCAGGTACGTCAGCGAATCGGCATTGGCCAGGATCGTATCGATACGCTTGTCCGCGTCACTCATGAAGATTTGCCGCGCATCATCCAGTGTCTTCGCGCCGGTCAGTTTGAACACCCGGTCGCGCCCGTGCACCCCGCCAAATCGACCCAGGTCTTCCCAGCGTTGCGACAGACTGTCCCAGGTCTTGAATAACAGGCTCGCCGGCGTCAGCGTCGACAAGGCGGTGGTGCGCAAGTCCGACAGGTCGGTGTACAGCAACTGGCCGCGCAGGGTGCCGACGTTGATCAGGTCGTGGAACGGACGCATGCTGTCCAGGTAGGCCAGGTCTTCGGTGTTGCATTTGAAGTGCGAGATCTCATGCGTGATGATCGCCGCGCGGGCGTGGGCAGAGACGTTGAATGGTGTTTTCAGGAGGTTCTCATACACGTCCATGTGCGGGTCGAAAAAGCGATCCAGCAGGTAGATTTTTTTCTGCACATCATCTGGCAGGGTGAATGCGTAGGTGTCCTGTGGGCTCCAGCGTGCGGTGCCGGTGACAAATCGACCTGAGTCGAGGTTGGTCAGGGTCGGGTCTACCAGCGCATCGAGTATCTCGTCCACGCGCTGCTCGATTTTTTGCAGTTGCGAGGGGCTGAAGCTCAGCACCCCGAACATCTCGGTCAGGAACAAGCCGACGCGCGAGCCCGGTTTACGGTCCGTGGCGAACTGCACGATATTGCGCTTGCAGGTCACCGCGTAGTACGTCGCGACGTTGAGGCCTTCGTTGATGCACTGGGCCTTCCACGGCGAGAGCGCGGTGATGGCCGGTAGCCCGACGGCCTCGATATTGATTGCATCGCGCTCAGCCGAACGGGTTTGCCTGCGGCCGATGTAACGCGACAACGTCGGGCCGAGGCGTGGATGGTGTTGGGATAGGTCGAATACCCATTCACCTCGTGCGTTGCGTTCGACATACGGGCCTATTTCTTCGCCGAGGACAATCCGCCAACGCGCGCCGGCTTTCGTCACCGGGTACACCTTGCCCGCCACTGGCACGTAGGTCCGCTTGCTCACAGGGTGCGAGTACGGTTGCTGCGGGGCGCGACGTTGCAGGTCTATCAGTGAAATATCGACATTTTCAAAGTGCCGCAATCGGGTGCGCAAAGGGTCGGTGATGTCCAGGGTCGCCAGGGTGGTTGCTGCGCCAGGGCCGGCTTCATCCGGCATCTCGGGCGTGGGGCTGGCGGGAGGATGGCGTGGCTTGAACGGCTGGTCGAGGCGACTGCGCAGTGAGGCCAGGGTCGCCACGCCCTGGATGAAGGGTCTCATGGCTTCGGCCCAGCGTTGGTTTTGCAAGCTTTCCGCTGACGCCTTGAACAGCTTGTAGCTGCGCCACACCGCAAGCGGGTACTGAAGCTTGCCGCTGATAAATTGCAGGGCCATGGGTATACCCTTGCCGAACAGGCTGGTGACAGCGTCCCAGGCACTCTTGCCGTTGGGGTCAAATTGGCTGCCAAGCATTCTTGCCAGCTGTTGCGTGTTGTCATCGAACAGCAGCGGCAGCAGGTTGCCGCGCACTGGCGAAGAGGCCAGGCCCAGATCGCTGGAAGGGCTGCGCGGGTGCGCCTGCATCAAATGCCGATAGGTGGCGCGCTGGGGATCGTCCAGTTGGCGAATCACCCAGTCCTGCAAAGGTCCCGGACGGTTGAGTTGCTCAAGCAGGTCCTCCTCGCGGGGGAACTCTGTCAACGTCTGCGTCGGGCAGTAGGGGGCGTACAGCACCTGGGGCCCGGAGGCCCCGGTGTGTGGGCCGATCAAGTAGATGCCCCGGGCCCTGGCCGGCGTCGCGCCAGGCGTGGCCACCAGTTCCAGTGGCCGAATCATCGCGGTTACCCCGCTGACACTCGCCCGTGCTATGGCATCCGGCATATCAAAGACCTGTTGCACAAAGCTCCAGGCCGTCGCACTCAAGCGTTCTTCGAGTTTTTCTTCGTGGGCATGGCTCAACAGCTGCCACGGTAGCTGCTGGCAGAACAACGCTTTGCGCTTACGGGCATCTTCGGTGTCTGCGCTCAGGTGGGTATCGAGCAAGGCGCGGTAAGTCTTGGCGATGTCCAACTGGCGAATCAACTGCACCAGCGCCGCACCGTCCAGGGTCGGGGGCAGGGGTGTGCGGGTGCGCGAAAACGGTTTGAGCGTGTCGGCCAGCAGGTTTGGCAGGTGGCGTTGGGCAAAATCGGTGAGGCTCTGGCTATGGCCGTTGAGCATGACCCGCGTGGGGATCAGGATGTCATCCGGGTCCAGCTCGAAGCCGTAAAACCGAGCGTTGAGCAGGGCGCGCAAGGCGCTGGCCACGTGGTCGCGCAAGGGCGGCAGGGCGTGCAGGTAATCCCGGTCATCGGCGGCACTGAGGCGGTATTGCTCAAGCAGCTCGGCATGCCGCAGTTGCTCCTGGGCTGACGCCATGCCCAGCCAGACGGGCAACCCTTGTTGCAGAACCATCGCACGGGCGATGTCGGTGGCGCGACCCAGGTTGGAAGGCGCTGCACGCAGCATTTGGTTGTCCAGGCAGTCCTGTAACTGTCGGGGCCCCAGCGGCGCGGCGAGCCAGTAGTCGATGGCGTTGAGGCTGTAATCGAGGTAGCTCTGCTGGCGATTGTCCAGCAAGTGTTCGTCGATACGTTGCAGCGGGCCGAGCTGGAAGGTTTGATGAGGCCAGCGCAGGCCGATCGGCAGGTTATCCAGCAGCATCAAACGGTCATCGGCGGTTGACAGGCGCACCGCGAGACTGTCGCGCAGGGCCTGCACCGATACGAACGTTTCATGCCCCAGTTGCGGGGTCCAGAGCACGGCTTGCCCCGAATGGTCCGGGTCCAGGCCACCGCGTTCAGTGAGTACAAAGCAGTTGGCCAGAGCGTGCGCACGCTCGTCGGTGCCGACCTTGAGGGTCAAGCCAAACGCATCCGGGAGAAAGCCCTTGAGGCCGTGCCGTTTGACTCGGGTCATGCTGTCCGGGCGCAACACCGTGTCGACAATCGCCTGGCTCGCCGGGCTCAGGGTTTTGTTCAGCAGCCGCAGCTCGGCTTCACTGCGCAAGCCCAGCATCAGCGCGTCGTTCAAGGCATCCCGATGGCTTCGCAGGAACAGGCGCGGCAGCATGCGGATGTCGTGATTGCTGAACGGCGCCAGGGTGTGTTCGATCACCGCATTGAAGGTTTTACCGTTCAAGCTGTTCCAGCGGCTGGAGAAGCCGGCGCGGTGTTTGCCATAGAACCCCAACTGCGGCGTCTCTTCCACAGGTGGGGCTGCATGACTCAAGCGCTGGATAAAGTGATCGACCATGCTCACAGAGGTCAGGGGCTTGCGGTCTTCCTCTTGCCGGGCTTCGGTGGCGTAGGTGTTCACGTAGACGTCATCGGCGTGCAAGGCCAGCGAGCGCTCGTTCAACTCTTTGTCCAACGCCTGTGCCGCCAGTGTGCGTAACGTGGGGTGCTCGCGCCGGCGCATCGCCAGTGCCGCGTCGGCGGCGCGCAAAGTGAGCAACTGTTGTTTGGCACGTTCGGCTTGCACCGTGGAAGGGCGGCCGTTGTCGCTGGAGACAGGGTGTGTGCTCCAGCGTCCCTGCGTGTCCAGCGCCAGCAAGCGACTGTCGAGCATGTGGCGCAGGTCCAGCGCACAGTCGAGCAACGCCGCCAGGTCCACCGCCCCTTCACTGCGTCGATATACCGCGAGGGCGTGCTCCAGGTTGCTCAATTGCTTGGCGGCGATGTCCTGAACCATTTCGCCGAACACGTCTGCGAGTACCGGCACGCCGCTGATCTGCACTTGATCCATGCCGATGTACACGCTGCGTTCGTCCAGCGACAGAAAGTTGAGCAGTTCATCCTGATGCCCGGCGGCCTTGAGCATCTCGAGCAGCGTATCGTTGAGGTCGGCGAGGTCCTTGAGCACCTGCAACCCGCGCGACTGGGTGTACAGGTAGGCGTGGGTGTCATTGATCAACAACGTGGCAGCCAGTTCCACGTAATGTTGATAAGGCGCGTGGATCTTCACCTTGTCGATGTTCAGGTGTGCGTGCCAGGCGCTGCGTGCAGCCTGGTCGGGAAGAAAGATGGCGAGCAGTTGGTGGCTTTCCTCGGCCGACAGGATGCCGTTCTGGCGCTTGAGCAACAGGTCGACGCGGAACTTGTCACTCATCACCTGGGCAAACAGCCCCAGCCGTGAGCGGCCGCCGCCGATGTCTTCATGCCACCACGTCAGCAACAGGCTGCTCAGCAGTTTGGACAGAATCCCCGCGGTTTGTTCGATCAGGCTTTCCCACTGCCGCTGATCGGCTGCCAACTGCGCGGCGGTGAAGGCGCGAGTGTCATGCCGTGGGTTGGTGAATGTGCGCGTCTGGCTGCCGGGCCACGCCTGCTTGAGGTAGAACTGCAACAGCACCTCACTCAAAGGGACAGAACTGGCCCACTGCGAAGCGTCTTGGTGGCGTGTGTTGACGCGTGTATCGCGCTGATCCAGGCCGGAGAAGTACGAGCGCGCCATGATGCCGAGCAGCGTGTCGAGCATCCATGACAGGGTTGGCGTGGTGCGCAATTGCGCCAGCATGTCCTGCGCATTCTGATGCTGGCAGGCCTGCAGGGTCTGCTCCTGATCCTGCATGACGGCGCCGTCAATGATCGAAGATGTCAGGGTGCAGGGCTGGTCTGGGGTGAATTTTGCACGCTGATATATTGATAAAAATATAATCAAATCAGTACGTTGACTTGGTGTGTTGATGCGATTGTTTAACTCTGAAAGTAGCTCGTCGCGGCTGTCGAACACCTCAATCCCGCCATAGGGCGTGTACAGCAATGCCTTCTGGCCATCGGGGCTGGGACTCATGATGAATGCCCCGGCCAGTGGGAGCGCGGGCTGGTCCTTCATGCTGACCTGCAATTTCTCCACTTGCATGGGGTACTTGCGCAGTTCGGTGTTCTGGCGGGCGTGATCGGTGGCGTAGTACAGCGTGTGCAGCCAGTCGAGGTCGTTGAGTGTCAAACCCAGGGCTTGTTCGCGCTCGGTCGGCTGTTTCCTCCTGACTGGTTGCAGGAACTCGTTGAAAAAATAGGGTGGGGTTACGCGCGCCATCGTTTGCTCCGTCTCGGTCTGCGTCTGGAGCGGCAGGGTAGGAGCCTCGGCTTGGCATACGGCGGTAGATAACTGCTGCAAATCCCGATGGGTTATCAAACGGCGATTGACAGCCTGTGCTGTCGGCGTTGTTTAATCCCAGGCCTGGGTTTCCAGTCTTGTCGCCCCTTCCAATCATAAAATCGGAGCTACAGATGTCTGCGCAGTCCTCGCAACTTGGCAGTTCCCATGCTCGTATCCGCTTCACCGACCTGGTGGCACTGCTGCAACGCATTTTCGAACGCCATGGCACCTCGCCCCACGTGGCGGCCGTGCTGGCGCACAACTGCGCGATGGCCGAGCGCGACGGCGCGCACAGCCACGGCATTTTCCGTATCCCCGGCTACCTCAGTACCCTGGCCAGCGGCTGGGTGAACGGCAAGGCCGAGCCCGTCGTTACCGATGTGGCCTCGGGGTTTGTCAGGGTCGACGCCGGCAACGGGTTTGCGCAGCCGGCGCTGGAAGCGGCGAGGGCACTGCTGGTGGCGAAGGCCCGCAGTGCCGGGATCGCGTTGCTGGCGATTCATAACTCCCATCACTTTGCGGCCTTGTGGCCGGACGTCGAACCGTTCGCCGAAGAAGGCCTGGTGGCATTGAGCGTGGTCAACAGCATGACCTGCGTGGTGCCCCACGGCGCCGACCGTCCGCTGTTCGGCACCAACCCCATCGCCTTTGCCGCGCCGCGTGCCGACGGTCTGCCGATTGTGTTCGACCTGGCCACCAGTGCGATCGCCCATGGCGACGTGCAGATCGCCGCACGCAAGGGCGAACGCCTGCCGCCGGGCATGGGCGTGGATGGCCTTGGCCAGCCGACCCAGGACCCCAGAGCCATTCTTGAAGGCGGCGCCTTGCTGCCGTTCGGTGGCCACAAGGGCTCGGCGTTGTCGATGATGGTGGAGTTGCTCGCGGCAGCGTTGACCGGCGGCAATTTTTCCTTCGAGTTCGATTGGTCCGATCACCCCGGCGCACGTACGCCCTGGACCGGCCAACTGTTGATCGTGATCGACCCGAGCAAAACCAGCGGCCAGGCGTTCGCCGAGCGCAGCCAGGAACTCGTGCGGCAGATGCATGCGGCGGGGTTGCGGCGGTTGCCGGGGGATCGGCGCCATCGCACGCGGGCGAAGTCGCTGGAGCAGGGGATCGAGATCGAGGCGCAGCAATTGCACGAGTTGCAGGCGCTGGCCGAAGCGTGAAAGCGGGCTGCGCCAGTGGCGCAGCCCGGCGTACTCAGTTGCGGCGACCGAGCAACAGGCCGACCACCAGGCCAAAGCCTGCGGAGATGGCCACGGTCTGCCAAGGGTGGCCACCGATGTAGGTTTCGGTAGCATCGACCACCGGCTTGCTGCGTTCACGCACGCTGGACACCGAGTCCAGCGCCTGCTTGAGCTTGATGGCAACCTGCTCGCGCAGGGTTTCGCCTTCTTCGCCCACCAGGGATGCGCTGCTTTTGAGCAGTTTGTCCGATTCTTCGATCAGCGCGGTCAGTTCGCTGAAGGCTTGGTCCTTGATTTGGTCTTCGACGGCTTGGGCAGCGGTTTTGCGGGCCATTGTGTGACTCCTTGCGAGTGAATGTGACAGTGAACAATGGAGTATCGGGCGGCGGCAAAAGTTGCGTTTTTTTTGCCGCCGCCGGGTCTTGGGCAAAATCCGAATCAGGAAATTTGGACCTACAGTGTAAGATGTCGCCTATTTGTGCAGCAGGTATTTCAACATGAGCTTCAATCTGGCCAACAAGACCCTCGCCGAACGCGCCGAGCTGGAAGATGAAAAGTCGCGCCTCTACGACCTGTGGCAAACCAACCTGGGCAAGGCCAAGGGCGAAGCGGCGCGCTTGTTCGGCGAGCGTGCCAAGCGCAAGGGTAAATGGGCCGAGTGGGTCCGCGCCGAACTCGACGGCATGTCGCCGCCGGAGTTTTCCAACATGGTGCGCAGTGAAGTCAACAAGCTGATGGCAGCGGCTAAATAAAGCTCGCCACGATGGCTTCACGCACTTTCAGTAACATCGGATCCAGCTGTGCCTGGGTGCGCCAGCCCAGTTCCACCGGGTAGCGCGGCAACGCCAGCGGGCACGGCAGCATACGCAGGCCGCTCATCTGCGCGATGGCCTGCGCCGCATGCCCCGGAATGGTCGCTACCGCCTGGCTGCCCTTGAGCAGAAACGGCAGCGCGGCAAAGTGGCTGGTGGACGCACACACCTGGCGGCTCAAACCCTGGGCCGCCAAGCCCTCGTCGGTAATCCCGATAAACCCGCCGGATGACACCAGCACATGTTCGCGGCTGACGAACTCGTCCAGGCTGATGCCCGCCTGGTCCGAGTCCAGCAGGCAGCGGTAATCACCTTCTCCCAACACCTGGCGGCTCAGCCTGCCCTGGGCAAAGCCGCCCGCCGTGATCGCCAGGTCCAGGCTGCGGTCGAGCAGGGCGCCGGCGACGATCTGGCTGTGGGTCTGACGGAAAATCACCCGCAGTTTCGGCGCCCGTTGTGCGATGGCTTGTATCAGCCGGCGGCCGTAAGCGATTTCGAAGTCATCGGACAAACCCAGCACCACCGAGCGCCCCTGATATTGCTGGTTATCCGGGTTGACCATGGCCAGGCTTTGCCGGCAGCGTTCCAGGGCCTCGCTGATCAGCGGTTTCAGTTGATTGGCGCGCAAGGTCGGCGCCAACCCGCGGCCGGTGCGCACGAATAACTGATCCTCATACACCTCACGCAAGCGTCGCAGCCCGGCGCTGACGGCCGATTGCGTGACGCCCAGGCGCAATGCCGCACGGCTGGCGCTGGATTCGTCGTACAGGGCTTCGAAGGTTTTCAGTAGGTTCAGATCGACCTTGGCGATATTCATTTGGCTCATATCATTCAGCAGTGAACTGGGCTTTATTCATGATCGAGGCTGGCGGGAGAATGGGCAACCCCATTTTCCGGAGTGATCGTGATGCCTGTTTCGACTGTAGCTGCTTTGCAAATCGGTTCTTTGCCCGGCGGCAAGGCTGACACCCTTGCGCAAATCCTCGGTTACGAAGACGAGATCCAGCGCAGTGGCGCGCAACTGGTGGTGATGCCCGAGGCGTTGCTCGGTGGCTATCCCAAGGGCGAAAGCTTCGGCACGCAACTGGGCTACCGCCTGCCGGAGGGGCGCGAGGCCTTTGCGCGCTATTTTGCCAATGCCATCGACGTGCCCGGCGCCGAGACTGACGCGCTGGCGGGCTTGTCGGCGCGTACCGGCGCCAGCCTGGTCCTCGGTGTGATCGAGCGCAGTGGCAACACCCTGTATTGCACCGTGCTGTACTTCGAACCGGCAGGCGGCCTGGTGGCCAAGCACCGCAAGCTGATGCCCACCGGCACCGAGCGGCTGATCTGGGGCAAGGGCGATGGCTCGACGTTACCCGTGATCGACACGGCCGTCGGGCGTGTTGGCGGTGCGGTGTGCTGGGAAAACATGATGCCGCTGCTGCGCACGGCGATGTACGCCAAGGGCGTGGAGGTGTGGTGCGCACCGACGGTGGACGAGCGTGAGATGTGGCAGGTCAGCATGCGTCATGTCGCCCATGAGGGCCGCTGCTTTGTGGTCAGTGCGTGTCAGGTGCAGGCATCGCCCGAGGCGTTAGGTGTGCAGATCGCCAACTGGCCGGCGCAGCGGCCGTTGATTGCCGGTGGCAGCGTGATTGTCGGGCCGATGGGGGATGTGCTGGCAGGGCCATTGCTGGGCGAGGCGGGGTTGCTCACGGCGCAGATCGATACCGATGAGCTGGTGCGTGCGCGGTATGACTACGACGTGGTGGGGCACTATGCCCGCCCGGACGTGTTCGAGTTGGTCGTGGATGAACGGGCCAGGCCGGGGGTGCGCTTTATCACTGACTGACATGCACCCGCTGATAACCTGTAGTGAGCGGGCTTGCACCCGCGCTGGGGGGCGAAGCCGCCCCAAACGGTCCGCCGCGGTGTGTCAGGAAGACCCAGGTGCCTGGATTTGGGGCGGCTTCGCCGCCCAGCGCGGGCAAGCCCGCTCACTACAAGTCCAGGGTGCCACGGTCCACGAAGCGCATGGTGCCAAACAGCCCGCCCGCCAGTTTGCCCCGCAGCACGTAGGGCAGGTTGTTCAAACTCTGGGTCTGGCTCAGGCCCAGGGTCTGGCGCAACACCGAGAACGCCGAAACACTCACCGGCACCTTCAGCACCGTCTCGGAAAAGCGTGGGATGCTTCCGGCCTGATCGCTCACTCCCGATGCCAACGGGTGGCCATTGACCTCCAGGTCCAGGGCCACGCCGTTGTAGTCGATCGCCGTTTCATTGGGGTTCTGCACCCGCAGCTTCACCAAGAACCGCACTTCCAGCTCCTGGCTTTGCAGCGGTTCGATGCCCACCACATTGATGGTCACCGGGTCACGGTGCGGGAACAGCGCGCACGCGCTCAAGGTCAGCAGCATTAGCGTTACAACCATGAGCTTGCGCATACAAAGGTGCTCCTATTTCGTGACGTCCGGGTCTTGCATCACCTTGAGGGTAGAGGACTCCGGATCAAATTCATCTTCTTCCAGCTCTATGAACTCTTCCGGCAGGAAAATGTTCAGCACGATTGCACAGAACGCACCCACGGTAATCGGCGATTCGAAGATGTTGTGCAGCGCCTTGGGCAGGTCGCGCAGTACTTCCGGTACGGCAGCGACGCCCAGGCCCATGCCGAGGGAGATCGCCACGATCAGCACATTGCGGCGGTGCAGCCCGGCTTCGGCGAGGATCTTGATGCCGGCCACGGCCACAGTGCCAAACATGATCAGGGTGGCGCCGCCCAGAACCGGCTTGGGCATCAGTTGCAGCACCGCGCCGATCATCGGGAACAGCCCCAACAGCACCAGCAGGCCGGCGATAAAGTACGCCACGTAGCGGCTGGCCACGCCGGTCAACTGGATCACGCCGTTGTTCTGGGCAAAGGTCACCATTGGCAGGCTGTTGAAGGTCGCGGCCATCGCCGAGTTGAGACCGTCGGCCAGCAGGCCCGATTTGATGCGCTTGATGTACAGCGGACCCTTGACCGGCTGTTGGGAAATCATCGAGTTGGCCGTCAGGTCGCCGGCCGCCTCCAACGGCGAAATCAGGAAGATCACCGCCACCGGGATAAACGCCACCCAGTCGAACGAGAAGCCGTATTTGAACGGCACCGGCACGCTGATCAACGGCACCAGGGGCAGCGCCGCCAGGTCCACGCGGCCCATCATCCAGGCCACCACGAAGCCCAGGGTCAGGCCGATGACGATGGAACCCAGGCGCAGGAACGGATTGCTGAAGCGGTTGAGGACCACGATGGTCAGCAGCACCAGCGCCGCCAGGCCCATGTTGCCGGCGGCGCCCAGGTCCTGTGCGCCAAAACCGCCGGCCATGTCGGTGACCGCTACCTTGATCAGCGACAACCCCATCAAGGTAATGATGGTGCCGGTGACCACCGGGGTGATCAATTTGCGCAGTTTGCCGATGAACTGGCTGAGCACCACTTCGATAAACGCCGCAAAAAAGCAGATGCCGAAGATTGTCGACAGAATCTCATCGGTGCCGCCGCCCCGGGCCTTGACCATGAACCCCGCACTGAGGATCACGCTGATAAACGAGAAACTGGTGCCTTGCAGGCACAGTAAGCCGGAGCCGATGGGGCCGAACTTGCGCGCCTGCACAAAGGTGCCGAGGCCCGACACGAACAACGCCATGCTCACGAGATAGGGCACTTCGCTTTCCAGGCCCAGTACGCCGCCGACAATCAGGGTGGGCGTGATGATCCCGACAAAACTCGCCAACACGTGCTGCAATGCGGCAAAAATCGCGGCTGTGAAGTGCGGACGGTCTTCGAGGCCGTAGATCAGGTCGGATTTATAGCGGGGGCGCGGGGCTTGAGCGTCAGACAAAATGATGGCTCGGGTCAGAAAATGGAGGCGCAGGATGCCAGAAACTGCCCAACGCCAGAAGTGTAAAAAAATATTTATAAAGACCCTGCATAAAACGCGGTTGCTTGCCGATAACGTGGATAGGCCCACCTATCAATTACAACAGTGGTGACCAAGGTCTGAGCAGCGCGTTGTCGCTGACGGATCGTTTCGCGGCAGGGACGCGCGCAAACATTCCATCTGAGAGCATCCTCTATGTCACTTCGCCAACTGAACATTGCCCCTCGCGCGTTTCTCGGTTTCGCCTTTATTGCGTTGTTAGTGATCCTATTGGGGGTGTTCGCGGTCAACCGCATGACGCAGATCCGCCAGTCCTCGGTGGACATGAGCGCCAACCAACTGCCTAGCGTGACGTACCTGGGCAACATCACCGAAAACGTGTTGCGTTTGCGCATTCTGTCATTTCGCGTATTGGTCAACCGCGAGCCGGCCAGCCTGCAGGAAGCGGAAACCCGCATGGCGGTACTGGCCGACAAGGTAAAAACCGCCCAGGCGGGTTATGCGGCGCTGCCTGCCAGCCCAGATGAGGCCGCGCTGTACAAGACCTTTGTGACCACCCTGGACAACTACAGCAAGGCCCAGGCCGACATGCTGGCCTTGTCGCGACAGGGCCAGGTCGAGGAAATGCGCGCCCTGATCAACACGCGGATCAAGGACGGCACCGACCAGATGGGCGAGCAGTTGAACAAGCTCATCGCGATGAACGCGGCGAATGCCAAGCAAGCCGACGCGGATGCCGGGCAGAGTTACCAAGGCGCAATCATGGGGGTGATTGTGGTCGCGGTCGTCGCCGCGCTGCTCACCGTACTGCTGGCCTGGCTGTTGACCCGTAGCATCGTCACGCCGCTGCGCAAGGCTGTGGAAGTGGCCGAGACCATCGCCGCCGGCAATCTCAGCAAAACCATCGAGGACGACGGCAAGGACGAACCGGCCCGGCTGCTCAGCGCCCTGGCGACGATGCAGGCCAACCTGCGCCAGACCATCCAGCACATCGCCGGTTCGGCCACGCAGTTGGCGTCTGCCGCTGAAGAGCTGAGCGCGGTCACCGAAGAAGCCTCCAAAGGCCTGCAACAACAAAACAACGAAATCGATCAGGCTGCCACGGCGGTCAACGAGATGACGGCGGCCGTGGAAGAGGTGGCGCGTAATGCGGTGTCCACGTCCGAGGCATCCGGCCAGTCCAACCAGGCGGCGCGGGAAGGCCGCGACCGCGTGGTGGAAACCGTCGAGGCGATCCAGACCATGACCCACGATGTGCAAAACACGGCCGTATTGATCGAAGGCCTGGCGACCCAGGGCCGGGACATCGGCAAAGTGCTCGACGTGATCCGCGCCATTGCCGAGCAGACCAACCTGCTGGCGCTCAACGCCGCCATCGAGGCCGCCCGTGCCGGTGAGGCCGGACGCGGTTTTGCCGTAGTGGCGGACGAAGTGCGCGCCCTGGCCCATCGCACTGCGCAGTCGACCCAGGAAATCGAAAAGATGGTCGCCGGCATCCAGAACGGCACAGGTGAAGCGGTGCAATCGATGCAGCAAAGTAACCAGCGCACGCAAAACACCCTGGAAATGGCCCGCGCCGCCGGTGTGGCGCTGGAGCAGATTACCCAGTCCATCAGCCTGATCAACGAACGCAACCTGGTGATCGCCAGCGCTTCGGAAGAACAGGCGCAGGTGTCCCGTGAAGTGGACCGCAACCTGGTGAACATCCGCGACCTGGCAACTCAGTCGGCAGCGGGCGCCAACCAGACCAGCGCGGCCAGCCATGAGCTGTCGCGCCTGGCGGTGGATTTGAATGGGATGGTGGCGCGCTTCGTGATCTAACAGTCACCGCAAACCCTTGTGGGAGCTGGCTTGCCTGCGATAGCAACCTGTCAGTCAATGCGTCATTGACTGAACCACCGCGATCGCAGGCAAGCCAGCTCCCACAGTTTTTTCAGCGGTGTGTCAGGGCTACTGAGTCCAGGCTGCGGGGTTCACCAGGTTCTTCGGCCGTTCCCCCGCCAACGCTTGTAGCAGGTTATCCACCGCACACTTGGCCATCGCCTCCCGTGTCTCATGGGTCGCCGAGCCGATATGCGGCGTCGCCACCACATTGTTCAAGCGCAGCAACGGTGAGTCGTGATTCAGCGGCTCATGCTCGAACACGTCCAGCCCTGCCGCGTGGATGGTGCGCTGTTGCAACGCCGCCACCAGCGCCGCTTCGTCGACCACCTTGCCCCGCGAGATATTGATGAAGATCGTCTCCGGCCCCATCAGCGCGAACTCTTCGGCGCCGATCAGCTTTTCTGTCTCGGCCGTCAGCGGCAACGTCAGGCAGACAAAATCGGCCTGTTGCAGCAAGTCCTGCAAACTGCGGTATTGCGCACCAAAGCGCTGTTCCACCAGCGGCTTGGGCGAATGGCTGTGATAGAGCACCGGCATGCCAAAGCCGAAGTGCCCGCGCTGGGCCAAGGCTTCGCCGATGCGACCCATGCCGATGATACCCAGGGTCTTGCCGTGCACGTCGCTGCCAAAGTGCGCCGGGCCAATGTTCTTGTGCCATTGGCCGGCGCGCACCATGTCGGCCAGTTCGACCACGCGCCGGGCGGTGGCGAGGATCAGCGCGAAGCCGGTGTCGGCGGTGGTTTCGGTGAGCACATCAGGGGTGTTGCTCAGCAGGATGCCCCGTGCGGTGAGGTAGTCGATGTCGTAGTTGTCGACCCCCACGGACACGCTTGCCACCGCTTCCAGGTGCGGCGCGAGGTCGAGCAGTTGCGCGTCCAGGCGCAGGCTGGCACCGAGCAGACCGTGGGCGGTCGGCAAAGCCTCGCGCAGCTTGGCCAGCCCTGGTTCGTCGAGTGCGTCGATCAGGGTGACCTCGGCCTGTTCATGCAGGCGCGCCATCAGCGCAGCGGAGAGTTTCTTGTACAACACGACAGACTTTTTCATGCGGTCTTTACCTCCAAATCCAGGGTTGGCACCGGCACGCGATCGCTGGCGCCGGGCTTGAGGAAAATCGTCAGCACCACCGACAGCAGCAACGCACCGCTCATCAGCAGGTACGAGGCGCCGGGCGAGCCGGTGCTGCTATTGAGGTAACCCACCAGGTACGAACCGCCGAACGAGCCGAGGGCGCCCATGCTGTTGATCAGCGCCATGGCGCCCCCGGCGACGTTGGCCGGCAGGATCTCCGGAACGATGGCGAAAAACGGCCCATACGGCGCGTACATGCAGGCCCCGGCGATCACCAGCAAGGTGTAGGACCACCAGAAATGTTCGGCGCCGAGCACGTAGGACGCGTAGAACGCGATGGACGCGATCAGCAGCGGCGGCCAGACGAAGCGTTTGCGTTTTTGCAGCTTGTCCGAGCCCCAGGACACCACGAGCATGCCAATCACCGCTGCCAGATAAGGCAGCGCCGACAGCCAGCCGGCCTCGACCATGTCCATCTGCAAACCGGCCTTGAGGATTGACGGTAGCCACAGCACAAAACCGTACACGCCAATGCTCCAGCAAAAGAACTGCAGCGCGAGGATGATCACCTTCGGCGAGCGGAACGCCTCGGCGTAATTCTTCACCGCCTTGATGCCCACCTGTTCGGCGGCGAGGGCGCTTTGCAGGCTGTGTTTTTCGCTGTCGCTCAGCCATTTCGCATCGTTTGGTCGCTCATCGGCCAGGCGCCACCAGATAAAGGCCCACAACACGGCGGGCAGGCCTTCGATGATAAACATCCAGCGCCAGCTGAAATGCTGCACCAGGTAGCCCGACACCACCGACATCCACAGCATGGTCACCGGGTTGCCAAGGATCAGGAAGGTGTTGGCCCGCGAGCGTTCGGCACGGGTGAACCAGTGGCACAGGTACACCAGCATCGCCGGCATCACTGCCGCTTCGACCACGCCGAGGGTGAAGCGGATCACGATCAGCATGTAGGCGTTGGACACCACGCCGGTCAGGGTGGCCAGGCCGCCCCAGAGGATCAGGCTGACAAAAATCAGTTTTTTGACGCTGCGTTTTTGCGCATAGATCGCCCCTGGCACCTGGAAGAAAAAGTAGCCAAGGAAAAACAATGCACCCAGCAGCGAGGACATGCCCGGGGTGATCATCAGGTCTTCGGCCATCCCGGAGGCAGCGGCGAAGCCGTAGTTGGCGCGGTCCAGGTAGGCCAGGCTGTAGGTGATAAAAACGATGGGCATGATGTACCACCAACGGCGGGTGGCGAGTTTCACGGTTTCCATGGGGTTGCTCCTGAGCTTGTTGTAGTTGTGGCAACAGGTTGTGGGTCAAGCAACGGATTTGACGGTTAACTCTTCACGGGTGGGCAAACCCTCCATGTCACCGCGACTCTGTACGGCACGGCTGCCGATCCAGTTGCCGCGCTGCACCGCCTCGGGGAAGCTGAGGTTTTCCAGCAGGGCGCTGATCATGCCGACGGCAAAACCATCGCCGGCGCCGACGGTGTCGACCACCTTGTCCACACGCACTGCGGCCACAAAGCCCTGGTCCATCTGGGTGCGGTAATAGGCGCCGTCCGGGCCTAGCTTGATCGCCACGGCCTCGGCGCCCAGGTCCAGATAAAACGCGGCGATGTCGGCCGGGTCGTCGAAACCGGTCAGCAGGCGGCCTTCGCCCAGGCCCGGCAAGACCCAGTCGGCCAGGCCGGCGAGGGCATTGATTTCACGGATCATCGTCTGCTGGTTGGGCCACAGCGACGGGCGCAGGTTGGGGTCGAACGACACGCTGCGCCCGGCTTTGCGCATCTGTGTCATCAACTCGACGGACAACTCGCGGGTGGCCTCGGACAACGCCGGCGGAATCCCCGTGGCGTGCAAGTGACGGGCGTTGAGCAATGTAGGACTGATCGCCGCCACCGACAGGTGACTGGCGGCCGAACCCTTGCGGAAGTACTCCACCTGAGGATCGGCACCGGCTTCTTCGCGGGACTTGAACTGAAAGCCGGTCGGATGCAGGGGATCGACGGCCACGTGCCGGCAATCCAGCCCTTCGTGTTTCAACGTATCGACCACAAAGCGGCCAAGGCAATCGTTGCCCACCCGACTCAGCCACGCCACCTTGAAACCCAGGCGCGACAGGCCGATGGCGACGTTGCTGTCGGCCCCGGCGATGCGTTTATGAAACTGCGCCACTTGGGCCAGGTCGCCGGTCTGCTCGGCGACAAACATCGCCATGGTTTCGCCAAACGACAGAATATCGATCTCAGACATGGGCGTTCTCCACGCGAGGTTGGCCCAGCAGGGCGAGGGTGGCGACCTGGTGTGCGGTGACCGCGATCAGGTCGTCGCCTTGCAGCGGGAATTCCACCGCCCGGGCAATTCCTTGGGTCATGTGCTTGAGCAGTTGTTCCCACAGTTGCAGGTCGGTGGCGCCGGGTGGCAGGGCCACGAGTTTGCCGTCCGGGCGGCGCGCCACCGCTTTGCAGTGCAGGTAATCCACATGTCGCCCGAGCAGGCGCGCGGCAGTCAGGGCAGATTGGTCCTGCCACTGCCAGTTGCCGATATCGAAGGTCATTTTTACCGGCAGGCCCAGGCGTTCGGCTTCGCTGAAGAAACGTTGCATCGGCTCGATGCGCCCGCCGTGCAGGGTCTGGTCGTTTTCCACCAGCAACTGCACCGGATGGCGGCTGAGCAGGGCGTGCAGGCTTTGCAGGTCGTTGGTGTCGGTGAAGTAGCCGAGCGAGACCTTCAGCCAACGCGCGCCAAACGTCTGGGCACGGTCCAGGGTGGCGGCGAGTTCGGCGTTGGGCTGGGCGCGGCCGGCGACCCACAGTTCCAGAGGCGAAGAGAACACCGCTTCCAAGTCATGCTGCGCGGCGGCCTGGGCCAGTTCGGCGGGGTGTTCGTGGGTCAGCAACTCTTCGCGCCATTCGATGCGCTGGGCACCGGCGGCGGCGAGCAGCTCGACGAAACTCAATTGGCCCTGCTGGCGGACCAGGTCGGCGCCGTAGCTGGAAAGGCTGATGGAAACGGGGTATTTGTGCATTATTGTTTACCTCTGAAACCGGTTTCATTTTTAAGCGAAAATTAGACCTGTGGGAGCTGGCTTGCTAGACCTTCGCCTGTTGCATCGTTATCGCAGGCAAGCCAGCTCCCACAATGGATTGTGTTGAGCCTCGGATAATCAGTTGGGGCAGGAAATCCAGGGTGCGCGTGGGCTCGGTGTCGCCGCGCAGGCGCTTGAGCAGGCACTCGAAGGCGCTGGCGCCGATGGCTTCGGTGGGCTGGGCGAGGGCGGTGATGCCATTCCCTACCAGCGGGTACCAGTCCAGGTCATCCAGAGCGATCAGGCCAACGTCGTCAAACAGGTTGCAGCCCAGGCTCTTGAGTGCACGGGTGCAGGCCAGCGCGGCGACGCCATTGGCACAGAACAGCGCCTTGGGGCCGGATTTGGCGAGAAAGTTTTGCAGGTGCTGTTCCAGTTCGACGTCCAGTTCCAATACCGCACCGGTCAACTGCGGGCGGCCGGCAATCTCGGCCTTGAAGCTGTCCAGGCGCTCCAACCGCGAACTGGTGCCATCGGTGGCTTCGCTCACCAGCAACACATCGCGATAACCCTGGTTTTCCAGATGCTCAACGGCGATGCGCACCGCTGCCGGGTTGTCCAACCCGACCAGGTCGCTGTGCAACGGCGCGACCTTGCGGTCCACCAGCACCAGGGGCATTTCCCGTTGCAGTTCCAGCAATTGGTCAAGGTGATGGCCGAGGGTGTTCACGATCAGCCCTTCGATGTTGTACGAACGCAGCGCGGCCAGGTGTTGGCGCTCTTGCTCGTCATCGCGGTCGGTGTTGCACACCACCAGGCTGTAGCCGTGCTGGCGGCACGCAGTTTCGACGCCGTGCATCACGGCAATGGAATAGGGGTTGCGGATGTCGGCGACGAGCATGCCGATCAGGCGTGTGCGCCCACGTTTGAGGCCACGGGCCATTTGATTGGGGCGGTAGCCAAGTTGCTCGATGGCTTGCTCGATGCGCAGGGCAATGGCATCGGAGAGCAGGGCGCGGTCGTCGCCGATAAAGCGTGACACGCTGGCCTTGGACACGCCGGCGCGCTCGGCCACATCAAGCATGGTTACGCGGCTACGCTGGGCGGCGGAAAATGAAGTCACGGTAGCGCCTTTCTTATTTTGGAGTTCGAGTGGCTCTGAAACCGGTTTCAGAAGACACCAGCCATTGCTTGCAGTCAAGAGGAAATTCGCAGAACACACACTGTGTTCTGCTGGATGAGTCCGACGGACGGCAATTGCACCTGTGAGTTCTGACAGTATCCAAGCATGGGTTCCGGGTGTTCAATCGGCTTCAGGTTAACCGCATTAGCGCATCAAACGTATTGGATGTTGGGTCCACAGGAGGGCGCCATGAGTAAGCCAAAACCCGTCAAATCAAAGCCCATAAAAACCAAGACCGGTAACGTTACTGCTGATTCTGGGGACGTCCTGGCTTTTGATGGGCCCCGGGTGGTTCATGCGCTGTCAGATGGATTAGTGCCTGCGCAGTACTATTTCGCCGATCTTGAGTGCGAAATCGTTATGCCATGGACCTTTCTGCCCGGAGCTGGCGAGACTCAATACGTCGTACCCGTATGGGACGACCACATCGCCCCACCCGTCGACGTGCTACCGGCCTTGGCACTGGATGGCCCGTTGACCCCAGGCGATTTTCCTATTCAATTCGCCATTCCCCAGTCTTTCCTGCTGAACAGTGCGAATGTCGATCTCTACTTCCGGGTCCATCTCGATTCGCCAACATCACCTAATTTCGATACGTCTGAGCCCACATTGCTCAGAATCGACCGGGATGCGCCTGGGGGCCCAGGGCCGCTGCCACCGGCGATATATCCGGTTGATCCGATCACTGACCCTTACTTGGGGGTCACGCCACTGGTGCCCATGCAAATCCCTGGAGGGTATTTCGGGCGTGAGATCGGTGATCAAGTACTGATGTATTTTTCGGACATGAACACGTTGCCGACCGGTGCACCCACCGTGGTATCCGCGCCGCTGGTGAGTGCTACCGGGCAAATATTCGTGGATGTCCCCAATACGGTTTTCCAGAACTTCCCGGGTGCCGATTTTATTTTTTGCTTCTACCGTCTGCGTGATCGCGCCGGCAATCTCAACCCGGATTTTTCCCTGGTGGCGCAAGCTGCGCTGCAGGTGGGGTTGCCCGCTCCGACCTACCTGCGGCCGCGCTTTCCGCAGGCTGATTCCGAACCGATAGCGAATCCGAACAGATATATGACGTGCGCCTGTACACCCAGGATCTGGTTCGGCGTCGAGATTCGTATTGACCCCAATACAGGACCAGGCCCGGGTATCCAGCATGGAGAGTTGGTTGTCATGCACTTTCAAGGTTACCGCCAGGCCCCTGATGTGGATCCACTTCCCGACATCGTCGATACACAAAGCCACGTTTGGGACTCGGTAGCGGACGCCTTGGGTTACTCCTTCTGGATTTTGGATGTTGAGCGTCTGATCCGCCCGCTCCGAGAGCATGCGGGTGGGAAGGCGAGCTACAGGGTTTATAGCGGTGGCGTGCTGCAAGGCCGATCTGGCGCCAGGTTCGCACACTTTGACCGCGTCGTGCCGTCGAAGCCACCCACCCTCTATTGCTGGGTCCACGGTAATGCGCCTGAGCCCTGACCCCGGGTATCCAGTGTGTTTAGCGCTATCGGCGCACCGAGGCGGATTTTACTGCAAGCGTTAAGTGTTTTTGGCTATGCCGCACATGAAGCGGTAGGGAGATGTATTGCCGGGAAATGAGTTCGTCGTCGCTGGATTGGAGCCCGAACGCCACCTGGCAGATAAGTGGTTTTTTTGTAAGAAACCTATGTTGAGCGAACGTGGAGATCATCAAAAATGAGCAGCAATCCGAATGTGCCATTGACCCCCCGGGCAGCCCCAGTTGCTCCCACTATCGTGGGGGCACTTGATGATGCCTCCGGGCTGATTTTGGCCATTAATGCGACGGCCGACCTTACCGTACGATGCAAAACAGGCGACTTTTCAGATTTCGATGATTTTATCGCCGTCGAAATGGCGGACCTTTCGCAACCTGTACTGGTCTGGGTCGCTGTGACAGCGCCAATGCAAATTAGCCCGACCCCTATCCCCATCCCTGACAGGTTCAATATCACCGTCGCCGCGCCACCCGGTGGTTTCAGGCATGGTTTCTATCAGCTACGTAGCGTTCAATACCTCAACCTCGGTGGTGTTCCGGCAGCGACGGGAGAACACTCGGAGCCAGGCTTTTTTACCGTTGACCTGCTTTCGCCGTATTCCGATGCTACCTTTCGTGATCAGCCCAATGCAGTAGCGTGGCCTTCAACGCTTCCTGCAGGTGCCGTGATCGACAATGCGTATTTGGTCATGCATGGCGGGGTGCAGTTTGATATTCCCGATAACACCTTCGTACCGATTCCGGGCAGGTGGGCTGCCGGGGACTTTATTACCTTCTACTGGAGCACGGTGATGTTTCCGCGCCCAGCGGACATCGTCAGCCCTCCCGGCGGGATTCCGATGCTGCAGTCCGGCAATACGTTTTTCCTGCCGGCAGCAATGATTGATATGAGTGGGGACTACTACGCGTTCTACACCATCACGGACCGGGCGGGTAACATCAGTCGCCCTTCGTTCGTCGAAACTCGCCGTGTTGCCTTGATCGCCGATCCGGAACCCGGCACCCCGTTTCTACCGCTGGCGCCTGCGCCCGAGGGCGGTAGTACAGATGACTTGATCAATATTGCAGATTACAAGATGGACCCTGAGGTATGGGTTCGGACCTACAATAATCACTCGCCTCAACTTGATCGGTTGGAGGTGCAGTGGGGTACGGGAAATTTCACCCCACTGGGAATGCCATTCACAACGTTTCCGCAAATATTCAACGGCATGCAGGCGGCCATCAGGGCCGCTTACACCCAGACCACGGTTGGGCCGCAGTCGGTGCCTGTGCGCTATCGGGTTGACCGCAACGGCGCCAGGTTCCCCTCCCTCGACAAAACCGTCCGGCTCGATTTGTCGGTAGGCGGTGCTGTCAACCCTGGGGACCCGGGGTCACCCAACCCCAACCTCAACCAAGCCCACGTATTCGGTGCTGGCTCGACGATTCCGGACGTGTTGCTGGAAGCCCATGCTGATCAACAGGTACGCGTGGACATCGAGCCGTGGACCGTTGCTGTGTTGCCGCATGCGGGGTTGTCGATCATCTTCGTCTGGGAGAATGAGCGGGTCGGACCGTTCCCTGTCAGCGCGACGGCCGATCCGATCTCGTTCTTTATTGACTGGGAAGTCGTCGCCCGTCATGGCAACGACTTGAAGACCATCAAGTATCTGATCCTCGACCCCGACACAACCAACGAAAACGAGTCGCCCCCCACCACGGTCGATGTGCAGGACGCCGTCGTTGTGGAGTTGGCGAAAGCGCAATATAGGGTTGCGACCCCAGGTCGTTGGTTCTGCTCGGACTTGATCACTCGGACGCCCGGGACTCCCCCCGTGCTGTTTGGTGAGATTTATGTGCCAGGCGATGCACGGATGGCCGTCGGCGTGCCACTGACATTGACGTTGAGCCTTACCAATACATTCGCCGGCTTGCCACCTGGGCCTTTCCCGTTAACGATTACGCACCCGAGTCTGAGCCAATCGGACATCGACAACGGGATCACGTTTGAAATTGACTACCGGCCTTACCTGGCTCAGGCCCCGAGGGGCTCGTGCGTGGCGACCTATGAAACGGTCTTGAGCAATGGCGTGACCGGCCATGGTGAGTTGTCTGATATACGTAGCACGCTGGCGAACACTCACTACTTCTGCGATGGGGCCAATTTTCCTTAACCGTGATCAAACCTGAAGAAGAACAGGGGAGCGCAGCGCCCCTGTTCTTTGCGCATTTATTCTTCCCGCCATGAACGCTGTCTGTTCACTCGCCTCAATAAGATAAATCCTACAGAGCTTGGGCTGTTTGATCCGTACTCTCTGCGCCGCACAGGTAAGGCTCCATTCCTTGGGAACGAGCCAAACCGTTTTCATTGGCTCTACCCCCAGAGAGTGATTGACCATGTACGTACCTGCTAACTTTAAGCTCAAGCCCCTGAGCGTGATGATGAAGGCCCCGACCATGACTCTGCTTATGTTTGCAGCTGTTCATGGGGCCGCCCACGCCGATCAACTGATTGGCGAAAAAAAGACCATTGACTCCAGCGAAACGTCCAAAGACTGGCAACTGGATTATAAGTCCGAACTGACCCTTAACGGCGCCACCGCACAGAACATCCTGGTCAATGATTCGGCCTTGATCGTTAACGCCGGCAGCCGAGTGAATGAAATCCGCGCAACGCAGGGCTCGACCGTGAAGCTCACTGGCGCACATGTGGAGTCGAGCGACGCGTCGTTTGGTGCCGTACGCCTGGATGACAGCAACGCAACCATCACCGGCAGTACCCTGATCAGCCATACCAATTTTGGCTTGCAGGCGTTCCAGAGTGTCGGTTCGGCTAAAGGCGGGGTTGCCGATGTATTCAGCAGTGTCATCAAAGGCGCTACTGCCGGTGCACTTGCGCAAGGTAACAGCGAGCTGCATTTCAGCCAAAACACCTGGGTTGAAGGCACGGGTGCCGACAGTGCCGGCGTTCGGCTGGACAGCGGCGCACTCGTGACCGCCCGCCAAAGTACATTGATCGGTGGCAAGAACGGTGTGCTCATGACAAACCAGCTGAACAGCGCCGAATCCGGCAAGCTGGTGCTGGACAACGCTCATGTCGAAGGGCGCACAGGTTCCGCGATTCTTGTAGAAGGCCGGCCAGGTCGTGTTCCGACCGTCGACATCGACGTGCGCAATGGTTCGACCTTGGTCGGTGGCAACGGTACGCTGTTGGAAGTCAAGAGTGGCGCAACCGCCAACATGAATGTCGACAACAGCCGTTTGAATGGCAATGTCATTGTCGAGGATGGCAGCAAAGCGCATTTGAACCTGCAGAACAATGCGGGCCTTACCGGCCAGTTGAAGAATGTCACCAGCCTGAACGTGGGCGACGCCTCTTCCTGGGAGTTGACCGGCGACAGCCAGGTGGGTGCCTTGAGCCTGGCCGGTGGCACGGTGAAGTTTGGTGCCACTGATGCGTTCTATCGGTTGGACCTGGACACTCTGGAAGGCAACGGCACCTTTGTCATGGGCACCGATTTTGCCCGTGGTGTCACCGACTTCCTGAACATCGAGGGCGAGGCTAAAGGCGATCACAGCCTGTTGCTTGCCGCCAGCGGTGCGGAGCCGGTCAACCCTGAAGAAGTTCGCATCGTGCACACCGGTGGTGGCGACGCGCGTTTCTCCCTGGTAGGCGATGTGGTCGACGTCGGCGCCTACTCCTACGGCCTGAAAAAAGAAGGGACCGACTGGTTCCTTGACCCGAACAATCGTGTGATCAGCCCTGGCACGCGCTCGGTAATGGCACTGTTCAATACTGCACCGACCGTGTGGTACGGCGAGGCAACTTCACTGCGTACCCGTATGGGTGAATTGCGCTTCGAACCGGGCCAGTCGGGTCTGTGGATTCGCGGTTATGGCAACAAATACAAAGTGTCCGAGAGCACGGGCGTGGGCTACGACCAGACCCAACAGGGCTTTACCCTGGGTGTCGACATGCCGCTGGCCGATAGCCAATGGTTGGCCGGTGTCATGGCCGGTCACAGCACGTCCGACCTGAACCTCAAGCGCGGTACCTCCGGTAACGTGAAGAGCTACTACCTGGGCGCTTATGCCACCTGGCTGGACGATGAGAGCGGCCTGTATTTCGATGCGGTCGCCAAGGTCAACCGGTTCCACAACGAGTCCAAGGTCGGTTTGAGCGACGGCACCACGTCGAAAGGCAAGTACAACAACACCGGTGCTGGTTTGTCGGCCGAGTTCGGTCGCAACATCAAGTCGGATGACGGCTTCTTTATCGAACCGTATGCCCAGGTGTCGACCGTGGTGATCCAGGGTGCCAATTACAACCTGGACAATGGCCTGAAAGCCAAGGGCGAGCGTACTCGTTCGATCACGGCCAAGGCGGGTGCAACGGTTGGACGTGACATCCAGCTTGACAGTGGCAGCGTGCTCCAGCCCTACCTGCGGGCGGCAATGGTGCACGAGTTTGCCAACAACAATAAGGTGTCGGTGAACAACAATGTGTTCAACAACGACCTGTCTGGGTCGCGTGCCGAGTTCGGAGCGGGTGTGGCGGTGAAGCTGTCGAAGAACCTGCAATTGCATGCTGACCTTGAGCACAGCAGCGGCGGTAAAGTTGAGCAGCCTTGGGGCGCCAATGTGGGGGTTCGTTACACCTGGTAAGTTTCGCCGATGAAAAAAGCCCGTATCGAAAGATACGGGCTTTTTTTTGCCTGTTTACCGGTTCAGGTATGAATGTCGAAGTTGATGATCAAGCTGTGTACGTTTCCGTGCGGGTCGCTATCGGTGGTAACAACAGCGGAGCCTTGGACCTTGATAAGGTGAGGTGAGATTTGCTGAATGTTCAAGGTGCCGAGAACGCCGCGAACGGCATAGCTTTCGGTCGCTGTCTTGACCGAGAGCCAAATTCTGGTGGAGGTGAATTCACTTTCCGCCAACGAGTACGTTGTGCCGGCCGGCGTGTGATCCGCAAACTGAATGTAGATTTCCCGCACTGTATCGCTGCCCTCGGTGTTGCGCCCGGTAATACCCAGAATGCGTTGGGAGGGGTCATTCACAATAGTGATGGTTTGGATGCCGAGGGGATTGCTATTGAGGAACACAGAGAAGGTTCCCTGTGCCTCACGTGCCCGGGGGATCAATACGCTCTGTTGGTGGGGGGTCAGCGTTGCAGTTTGCGCAGGCATGATTGCGTCTCCATCTCTGATGAATAGGTCAAAAACGCGGCGGCATGTGCCTGGCTTGTCGACAACTGCCCTCGAATCAGGCGCCCTACCTTGGTTTCAATTAGACGGGTTTCCTGGAATAAATCTACTGTCAGATCTGACAGTTCAATAGGTCGGCTTTTTATTTCTTTTAGGCTTAAACAAGTGCCCGGCACGGGTGTTTCGCTTAGCCGAAGAGCCCTGCTGCAATGTTGATCGAGAACCCCAGGATCGCTGTATTGAACAGGAACCCGATCAACGACTGCCCCAACACCACCTTGCGCATGCCTCGCGTGGCCACCCCCACATCGGAGGTTTGCACCGCCACGCCGATGGTGAACGAGAAGTACAGGAAGTCCCAGTAATTGGGGGTGGTCAGGCCTTCGGCAAAGCGCAGCGCCGGTTCCTTGCCGTCCCAGGTGTAATACAGGCGCGCGTAATGCACGCTGAAGATCACCCCGATCAGCAGCCACGAGCCCATGACCGTCAACCCGGTAAAGCCATAGTGCAGCAGCCTTGCGGTGGTGGGCAGGTCCTTGCTGCCGATCAGTTCAAAGGTGATGGTCGCCAGGCTGGCGATGGCCGCGATGCACACCATGAACAGCACCAGGCCGGCGTTTTCGTCTTCTATTTCGGCGATGCGTTTGACGTCCGGGGCTTTGGCGCGGACGGTCAGCCACAGCATCAGTATCAGGTAGGTCCAGACGCCGGCGTTCCAGCCGATGAGAATTTTGCTGATCAGACTGTCGGCGGGAACCAGGATACCCACCGCAAGGCCCAGCACGGCGGCGGTGGAGAGGCGAGGGTGGGTGCGGGCGAGAAAGGGCATATGGACTCACAGCTGGCGGCGGGTGAGCAGACTGTACAGGATCGTGAATGCAGCAACTAACCCCCTGTGGGAGCGGGCTTGCTCGCGAAGGCGGTGTGTCAGTCAACTCATTCATTGGCTGACCCACCGCCTTCGCGAGCAAGCCCGCTCCCACACAAGCCCGCTCCCACAAGGGGAACTGCGGTGTTCGTGCTATCGAGGTTTTTTCTTCACCAGTTTCATGACGACCACAAAGAACACCGGCACAAACACCACCGCCAGCGTCGCCGTGATCATCCCGCCAATCACCCCCGTACCAATCGCCTGCTGGCTCGCGGAGCTGGCCCCGGTGGCAATCGCCAGCGGCACCACGCCAAGGATGAACGCCAGCGAGGTCATGATGATCGGCCGCAAACGCAGGCGCGCGGCCTTCAATGTTGCGCTGATCAAGTCTTCACCTTGGTCGTACAAGTCCTTGGCAAACTCGATGATCAAAATCGCGTTCTTCGCCGACAGGCCGATGATGGTGATCAAGCCCACTTTGAAAAACACGTCGTTGGGCATGCCGCGCAAGGTCACTGCCAACACCGCGCCAAGCACGCCCAGCGGCACCACCAGCAGCACCGACGTTGGAATCGACCAGCTTTCATACAGCGCCGCCAGGCACAGGAACACGATCAACAACGACAGGCCCAGCAGCAACGGCGCCTGGGCACCGGACAAGCGTTCCTGCAACGACAGCCCGGTCCATTCCTGACCCAGGCCAGCGGGCAACTGGCTGACCAGACGCTGGATTTCATCCATCGCCTCGCCCGTGCTGTGCCCTGGCGCTGCTTCACCGCTGATCGCAATTGCCGGGTAGCCGTTATACCGCGTCAACTGCGCCGGGCCCTGGGTCCACTTGGCTTCGACAAACGCCGACAGCGGCACCATCTTCCCGGCGTTGTTGCGTACGTTGATCTTCATCACGTCCGCCACCTGGCTGCGTTGGTCGCCTTCGGCCTGCACCACCACGCGCTGCATGCGGCCCTGGTTGGGGAAGTCGTTGATATAGGCCGAGCCGATGGCCGACGACAGCACATTGCCCACATCCGCGAAGGACACGCCCAGCGCATTCGCTTGCTTGCGGTCCACCACCAACTGCACCTGCGGCGCTTCGGCCAGGGCACTTTCACGCACGTTGGCGAGGATCGGGCTTTTCGCGGCGGCCGCGAGCAACTCGGTGCGCGCCGCCATCAGTCCCGCATGACCGACGCCACCCCGGTCCTGCAAGCGGAATTCAAACCCGCTCGACGTGCCCAGACCATCCACCGGCGGCGGCAGGATCGCGTAGGCAATCGCATCCTTGAGCTCGCTGAAAGCGGCGTTGGCGCGGTCGGCAATCGCCAGGGCCGAATCATCGCCGCCACGCTGCGACCAATCCTTGAGCGTGGTAAACGCCAGCGCCGCGTTCTGCCCCGAGCCGGAGAAACTGAAGCCCATGATCATGGTGGTATCGCCCACCCCGGGCTCCCCGGCGTTATGCGCCTCGATCTGCTCGGCGACCTGCACCGTGCGGTTCTTGCTCGCGCCGGGCGGCAGTTGGATGTCGGTGATGGTGTAGCCCTGGTCTTCCACCGGCAGGAACGAGGAGGGCAGGCGCATGAACATCAGCCCCAGGCCCACCAGCAGCACGGCATAGATCAACAGGTAGCGGCCGCTGCGTTTGAGGGCATAGGCCACCCAGCCTTCGTAGCGGTCGGTGAGCTGTTCAAAACGGCGGTTGAACCAACCGAAGAACCCGCCCTTGGCGTGGTGTTCATCCTTGGCAATCGGTTTGAGCAAGGTGGCGCACAGCGCTGGCGTCAAGGTCAGGGCGAGGAACGCCGAGAACAGGATCGAGGTGGCCATCGACAGCGAGAACTGCTGATAGATCACCCCCACCGAACCGGCCATGAACGCCATCGGCAGGAACACTGCCACCAGCACCAGGGTGATGCCGACAATGGCCCCGGTGATCTGGCCCATGGCTTTACGCGTGGCTTCCTTGGGCGACAGGCCTTCGGTGACCATGATCCGCTCGACGTTCTCCACCACCACGATTGCATCGTCCACCAGGATGCCGATCGCTAGCACCATGCCAAACATGGTCAGCACGTTGATCGAGAACCCCAGCAGCAACATGGTGGCAAAGGTACCCATCAACGCAATCGGCACCACCAGCGTGGGGATCAGCGTGTAGCGCACGTTCTGCAGGAACAGGAACATCACCGCGAACACCAGCGCCATGGCCTCGAGCAAGGTGTAGACCACCTTGGTGATCGAGACTTTGACGAACGGCGAGGTGTCGTACGGAATCTTGTACTCCACGTTCGCCGGGAAGTAGCGCGACAGCTCATCCATCTTTGCCCGCACCAGGGTCGCGGTGTTCAACGCGTTGGCGCCCGGCGCCAGTTGCACGCTGACGGCGGTGGACGGCTTGCCGTTCAGGCGCGTGGAGAACTGGTATTCCTGGCTGCCGATTTCCACCCGTGCCACATCGCCGATGCGCACGGTAGAGCCGTCGGGGTTGGCCTTGAGCACGATGTCGGCGAACTCCGCCGGCGTGGACAGCTGGCCCTTGACCAGGATCGCAGCGGTTATTTCCTGGGTGTTTGTTCCCGGCAGATCGCCGATGCTGCCCGCTGAAACCTGGGCGTTCTGCGCGCTGATCGCCGCATTCACATCGGCGGGCGTGAGGTTGAAACCGATCAGCTTCTGCGGGTCGACCCAGATGCGCATCGCGCGTTCGGCGCCGTACAGCTGGGCCTTGCCCACACCGTCCAGGCGCTTGAGCTCGTTCATCACGTTGCGCGCCAGGTAATCGCTGAGCGCCACGTCATCAAGCTTGCCGTCGTTAGACGTGAGGGTCACCAACAGCAGGAAGCCGGCGGAGACTTTCTCCACCTGCAAACCCTGCTGGGTCACGGCTTGCGGCAAGCGCGGCTCTACCGCTTTGAGGCGGTTTTGCACATCGACCTGGGCCATTTCCGGGTTGGTGCCCGGCTGGAAGGTGGCGGTGATAGTGGCCGAACCGAGGCTGCTCTGGGACTCGAAATACAGCAGGTGATCGGCGCCGTTGAGCTCCTGCTCGATCAGGCTGACCACGCTTTGATCCAGGGTCTGCGCCGAGGCGCCGGGGTACACCGCGTAGATTTCCACCTTGGGCGGCGCGACGTTGGGGTACTGCGCCACCGGCAACTGCGGGATCGCCAGCAAACCGGCGAGCAGGATGAACAGGGCGACCACCCAGGCGAAGATCGGGCGGTCAATAAAGAACTGCGGCATGTCGGATTATTCCTTTGCGAGCTGGCCGGAGGTTGGGCTGTCGTCCACCTCGACTTTTTCCCCGGGGCGGGCGTGTTGCAGGCCTTCGACGATGATGCGGTCACCGGGCTTGAGGCCGTGGCTGACCACCCAGCGATCGTTGATCACCGCACCCAGCTCCACAGGTTGCTGGCTGACGGTCTGCTCGGCGTCCAATAGCAACACCATGGGGATGCCCGCGCTGTCACGGGTGATGGCGCGTTGCGGAACGCTGATGCCTTGGCTGTCGACGGCCTGCTCCAGGCGCACCCGCACAAAGCTGCCGGGCAACAGGTCGAGGTCCGGGTTGGGGAACTCGCTGCGCAGGATGATCTGGCCGGTGCCGGGGTCGACACTGATCTCGGCGAACAGCAACTTGCCTGGCAACGGGTAAAGGCTGCCATCGTCCTGGACCAGCGTGGCCTTGGCCTGGTCCTGGCCAACCTGCTTCAAGCTACCGGCACGGAAGGCGCGGCGTAGATCATTCAGCTCACGGGTGGATTGGGTCAGGTCGGCGTGGATCGGGTCCAACTGCTGGATGATCGCCAGCGGCGTGGCTTCGTTCTGGCCCACCAGGGCGCCTTCGGTGACCAGCGCCCGGCCGATACGCCCGGAAATCGGCGCGGTCACGGTGGCGTAGCCCAGGTTCAACCTGGCGCGCTCGACGGCGGCCTTGTTGGCGGCGACTTCGGCGTTGGTCTGGCGCACGGCGGCGCGGGCGTTGTCGTAGTCCTGGCCGCTGATGGCGTTGCCTTCCACCAATTGGCTGTAGCGCTGCTCCTGCAGGCGCGCCTTGAAGGCGTCTGCCTCGGCCTTGCTCAAGTTGGCCAGGGCACTGTCGAGGTCGGCCTTGAACGGCGCGGGGTCGATGCGAAACAGCACGTCGCCCTGTTTGACGTCATGGCCCTCCTTGAACACCCGCTGCATCACCACGCCGGCGACCCGTGCGCGCACTTCAGCGATGCGCGGCGCGGCAATGCGCCCGCTCAGCTCGCTGCTGATCGACAGGGGCTTGGCTTCCAGGGTTTCGATGCGCACTTTGGCCAGGGGCATTTGCGGCGTTTCGGCGCCAGAGTCGCCACACGCGCTCAGGGCCAGGGTGAGGGCCAGCAGGCAAAATGGCGCAAACAGATTCTTCGACATGCTCTTATCCCAATAATGAGAGGTGCATCCTAAGGTCACGGGTGGGGGAGTGCTGTGAAGCTATGTAGGGGGTGTGTGAAGAAATGTAAGGTGCCGCCCATAGTCGGCAGAGGACGTATATCCTTGCACAATCCTGCAAGCACCAAAGATCGAATAATGTGGGAGCGGGCTTGCTCGCGAATGCGGTGGGTCAGTCACCTGATGAGTTGGCTGGCCCACCGCATTCGCGAGCAAGCCCGCCCCCACATTGGATTTGTGTATGACTTTTAACCGTATCTACTGGAAACACCATGCCCAACATCCTCCTGGTGGAAGACGACGCCGCACTTTCCGAGCTGATTGCCAGCTACCTGGAACGCAATGGCTACCACGTCAGTGTGCTCAGCCGTGGCGATCATGTCCGTGAACGCGCACGCCTGAACCCGCCGGACCTGGTGATCCTCGACCTGATGCTGCCCGGCCTCGACGGCCTGCAAGTGTGCCGCCTGCTGCGCGCCGACTCGGCGGGCCTGCCGATCCTGATGCTGACCGCCCGCGACGACAGCCACGATCAGGTGCTGGGCCTGGAAATGGGCGCCGACGACTACGTCACCAAACCCTGCGAACCTCGCGTGCTGCTGGCCCGTGTGCGCACCTTGCTGCGCCGCAGCAGCCTGTCCGAGCCGCAGGTGGCCAACGACCAGATCATCATGGGCAACCTGTGCATCGATCTGTCGGAGCGCACCGTGACCTGGCGCGAACAGGTGGTGGAGCTGTCCAGCGGCGAATACAACCTGCTGGTGGTGCTGGCCCGGCATGCCGGTGAAGTGCTCAGCCGCGACCAGATCCTGCAACGCCTGCGCGGCATCGAGTTCAACGGCACCGACCGCTCGGTGGACGTGGCGATCTCCAAGCTGCGCCGCAAGTTCGACGACCACGCCGGCGAAGCGCGCAAGATCAAGACGGTGTGGGGCAAGGGCTACCTGTTCAGCCGTTCCGAGTGGGAATGCTAAGCGATGTTTCGTGTACTCCTCAGGCTGTACCTGATCATCATCGTCACCTACAGCGCAGCGACGTTCCTGATTCCCAAGCTGGTGATCCAACTGTTCGAACACCGCTACATGGACTACAACGTCGAGCAGTCGCGGGGCATGCAGAAGCTGATCGTCAAGCAATACCTGCGCGCGCCGGTGGAGCGCTGGTCCCAGGTCACTGAACACCTCAACGCCGATTTCGCGCCGCTCAAAGTGCAATTGCTGTTGCGCCAGGACGCCAGCTACACACCAGAAGAAGAGCAACAACTGGCGGCCGGCAAACCGGTGATCCGCCTGGGCGAATGGGGTTGGATGGAGGACATCAGTTCGCCGATCAACCAACAGTTTGTGGTCAAGCTGACCATCCCGCCCGACCCACTGGACATGAACCTGCTGTATTGGTCGATGAACGTGCTGATCGGCGCCGCGCTGCTGGCGTGCCTGCTGGTCTGGCTGCGCCCGCACTGGCGAGACCTGGAGCGCCTGAAAAGCACTGCCGCACAACTGGGGCGGGGCAATTTGGCGGAGCGTACGCGGATTCCATCCAGCTCCAACATCGGCAGCCTCGCGGCGGTGTTCGACACCATGGCCGATGACATCGAGCACCTGCTCAACCAGCAGCGCGATTTGCTCAACGCCGTCTCCCATGAACTGCGCACACCGCTCACGCGCCTGGATTTCGGCCTGGCCCTGGCGCTGTCCGATGACTTGCCCGAGGCCAGCCGCGCACGCCTGCAAAGCCTGGTGGCGCATATCCGCGAGCTGGATGAACTGGTGCTGGAACTGCTTTCCTACAGCCGCCTGCAAAACCCGGCGCAGTTGCCGGAGCGGGTCGACGTGGTGCTCGATGAGTTTATCGACAGCGTGCTCGGCAGCGTCGATGACGAACTGGAGAACCCCGACATCGTCATCGATGTGGCCCTGGACTGCGCCGTCGAACGCTTCAACCTCGACCCGCGTCTCACCGCCCGCGTGCTGCAAAACCTGCTGCGCAATGCCACGCGCTACTGCGATGGACGCATTCAAGTGGGGGTCAAGGTCGGGGCCGACGGCTGCGAGATCTGGGTCGACGACGATGGCATCGGCATCCCACTGGACCAGCGTGATCGTATCTTCGAGCCGTTCTACCGCCTCGACCGCAGCCGCGACCGCGCCACCGGCGGTTTCGGCCTGGGGTTGGCGATCAGCCGACGCGCCATGCAGGCCCAGGGCGGTACATTGATCGCCCAGGCCTCGCCGCTGGGCGGTGCGCGCTTTCGCCTGTGGTTGCCCAGCGTGCCTTGACCCCACGATCCCCCAAGTTGTAGTGAGCGGGCTTGCCCCGCGCTGGGGGGCGAAGCCGCCCCAAACGGGACGCCGCGGTGTGTCTGAAAGACCGAGGTGCCTGGATTCAGGGCGGCTTCGCCACCCAGCGCGGGGCAAGCCCGCTCACTACAAAGCGTTGCAGGGCGGTTGGATGCGGGGGGTAAAGCGCAAAATGATCTAAAGTCAGATCATATTGATATAAGTGGTTATAAGAAAAATCGCTATCCTGCGGCCAGAAATTTATATGGCCGCAGGTAGCTGTAATGGATGTGGGTAATTTTGGTTTCGTCGTTGCCGGCCTGATCGTGGGTTTTATCGTGGGCATGACCGGTGTGGGCGGGGGCTCGTTGATGACCCCGATCCTGTTGTGGTTCGGCATCAACCCGGCCACCGCCGTGGGCACCGACCTGTTGTACGCGGCAATCACCAAGTCCGGTGGCGTGCTGGTGCATGGCAAGAACAAGAACATCGACTGGACCATCACCGGCTGGCTGACCCTGGGCAGCGTGCCCGCGGTGTTGCTGACCCTGTGGTTCCTCGCCAGCCTGCACACCGACCCCAGTTCGATGAACGCGGTGATCAAGCAGGCCCTCGGCGTGGTGCTGTTGCTGACCGCCCTGGCGATCCTGTTCAAGAGGCAGCTGTTGGCCTTCGCCCAGCGCCATGCCGGCGACAGCTACCACATGAGCCCGCGCAACCTGAACCTGTTGACGGTGGTTACCGGGGCTATCCTGGGCACCATGGTCGCGCTGACGTCCATCGGCGCTGGCGCCCTCGGCACCGTGGCGCTGTTTATCCTCTATCCGTTCCTTGCCACGCGGCGCCTGGTCGGCACCGAGATCGCCCACGCCGTGCCGCTGACGCTGGTCGCGGGCCTGGGCCACGCCAGCATGGGCAACATGGATTGGCAGTTGCTGGGCTTCCTGTTGATGGGGTCGCTGCCGGGGATTTATGTCGGCAGCCATATGACCGGCAAACTCCCGGACGGCGTACTGCGCCCGTGCTTGGCGGTGATGCTGATGGCCATCGGCTACAAACTCGCCTTCTAAGACCGCTCCCACAGGTTTCACCGAGGCTGGCCTCAGGCTCTCGCCGGCCCGTTGCCGATCTGCCACACAAACGGCGGCTCAGATCCATTGATCTGCCAATCCCCGACAATCCGCGCCTTGTAGATCACCGGATTGTGCGACGACACTGTGCGCGCATTGCGCCAATGCCGATCCAGGGCCTTGCCCTGGCGGACATCCGATGCCCCCAGTGCATTGAATAATTGGCTGGTGGCGCGCTGGATCAAGTCCGACACCACCACCTGCGCGGTCGCCGATTCAATCTCGGCCGCCACATTGGCTTCGCGCTCCACCGCAGCATCCCCGCCAAACCGCGCCACATAGGCCCGTTGTGCCGGTAGCGTGGCCTTCAAGGCGCTGGCCTCGGCGGCGTAGACCAGTGCCGCGACTTCGCCCACCACTTGTTGGATCTGCGCATCCCCGCTGACATGGGGCGCGTTGCCATGGCTGTAGATGCGCTTGCGGCTGCGCACCTGCTCGGCCACGTCAACCAGCGCGGCACGGCCGATCCCGGCCAGGCTGGCTAAGAGGACAAGCTGATAGAACGCGGTCTGGTATTTGAAGCGCGTGGCAAAGTCGATGACGTTTTCAGCCTCTACCACCGCGTCGGTAAACCGCGAGGTGCCGCTGCCGGTGGTGCGCTGGCCAAAGCCGTCCCAGTCATCGCTGTGCTCCACACCGGGCTGGCGTGCGCGGGTGGCGGCGATCACATCGCCACCTGTGTCGCTGCGCTGGGCATACACGTCGATCCAGTCGGCGAAAATGCTGCCGGTGCTGTAGAACTTTTCACCGTTGAGTTTCCACTGGTCGCCGTCAGGGCTGACCTGGGTCACCACATCACCAATGGCGACGTTACCGATTTCGGTCCAGGCGCAGCCAACGATGTCGCCGTCGACAAAACGCTTGAACCATAGGTCGCGACCGGCACTGGGCGGCGCGTTGAGGCGGTCTTCGGCAAATGCGAAGTGCCCGCGCAGGGCCTGGGGCACGTTGGAATCGGCGGCGGCCAGTTCGATCAACAGTTCAAACAGCTGCGGCAGGGACGCGCCGCCGCCGCCGTATTCCACTGGCACGCGTACTGCGCCGAAACCCGCCTCCTTGAGCCATTGGATCGGCTCATGGGGCAGGGTGCGGGCCTGTTCGCGCTGCACGGCGCCTGCGGCGATACGCGCGAAGATCGGCCGGAAGCGGGCGGCCAGCGTGGGGTAATCGACGCCGGTGGACAGCGGGTTGATGACGTGGTGTTCGGTCATGGCAAGGGTTCCTGGGCTGTGATCAATGCAAGGGCGATTGCACAGTCCGTGCCGGGTGCGCGGGCCCGTGTTTGCGGGGGCAAGGCCGCCGTGACTGTTGCCCTGGCAACAGCGAATCGACAAACCGGCGTAATCCAGTGCAGTGACGGTTTTGCCCGCCAAGCGCCGTAACCCCCTTGCCACGGGCGTTTGCCCTGGCTGGCACGCTTGCTGCTCAAGCCTTGGGTACATCCCATTTGTACGAGGTAGTGTTCGATGAGTCAGAAGCCTGTGAAATTTGCCTACTGGGTGCCCAACGTCAGCGGCGGGTTGGTGGTCAGCAAGATCGAACAACGTACCCACTGGGGCATCGACTACAACCGCAAACTGGCGCAGCTGGCGGAAGCGGCCGGCTTTGAATATGGCTTGACCCAGATCCGCTTTACCGCCGGCTACGGTGCCGAGAACCAGCATGAATCCGTGGCGTTCAGCCATGCGCTGCTGGCCGCGACCACCACCCTCAAAGTGATCGCCGCGATCCTGCCCGGCCCGTGGCAACCGGCGTTGGCGGCCAAGCAACTGGCGACCATCGACCAGCTCACCAACGGCCGTATCGCGGTCAATATCGTCAGCGGCTGGTTCAAGGGCGAGTTCCA
This sequence comes from Pseudomonas sp. GL_117, assembly GCF_057835125.1. Lineage (NCBI taxonomy): Bacteria > Pseudomonadati > Pseudomonadota > Gammaproteobacteria > Pseudomonadales > Pseudomonadaceae > Pseudomonas > Pseudomonas sp. GL_117. The sequence goes on from NZ_CM174418.1 coordinate 2,745,604, forward strand.
GGCTATTGGCGAACACTGGCTGGAGCACGATGAGCGTTATCGCCGCTCCGAAGAATTTATCCGCGCGCTCAAAGGCATCTGGACCGAGGACGATTTCACCTTTAAAGGCGATTTCTACCGTTTCAACAACTACACGCTCAAACCAAAGCCGTTGGGCCAGCCGGAAGTGTTCCAGGGCGGCAGCTCACGGGCTGCGCGGGACATGGCGGCGCGGGTGTCGGACTGGTATTTCACCAACGGCAACACCCCGCAGGGCATCAAGGCCCAGGTCGATGACATCCGCGCCAAGGCGGCGGCGAATAACCATTCGGTCAAAATCGGCGTGAACGCCTTTGTGATCGCCCGCGACACCGAAGAAGAAGCCCGCGCCGTGCTCGCCGAGATCATCGACAAGGCCGACCCGGAAGCGGTGAATGCCTTTGGCGACGCGGCCAGGCAGGCGGGCAAGGCGTCGCCGGAAGGCGAGGGCAATTGGGCCAAGTCCAGCTTTGAGGACCTGGTGCAGTACAACGACGGCTTCAAGACAAACCTGATCGGCACCCCGCAGCAGATTGCCGAACGCATCGTCGCGCTCAAGGCCGTGGGGGTGGATTTGGTCCTCGCCGGGTTCCTGCACTTCCAGGAAGAGGTCGAATACTTCGGCAAGCGCGTGTTGCCGCTGGTGCGGGAGCTGGAAGCCAACGCCGCGATCAATGTAGTGAGCGAGCTTGCAGTGTAAGGACTTCGAAGCCGTCCGCCGTTACGGCCACGGTGTGTTCCCATTGCGCCGACAGGCTGTTGTCCTTGGTCACCACCGTCCAGCCATCCTTGAGGCTGCGTGTCTTGGCGCCGCCCTGGTTGAGCATCGGCTCCACGGTAAACACCATGCCTTCGCGCAGTTCCAGCCCGGTGCCGGGGCGGCCGAAGTGCAGAACCTGCGGTTCTTCATGCATCTGCCGGCCGATGCCGTGCCCGCAGTATTCGCGCACCACGCTGTAGCCATTGGCCTGGGCGTGGCTCTGGATCGCGTGGCCGATGTCGCCCAGGCGCGCGCCAGGCTTGACCTGGCGGATGCCGGCCCACATCGCTTCGAAGGTCTGCTCGACCAGGCGCCGGGCCTTGGGGGCGACGCTGCCAATCATGTACATCTTGCTGGAATCGGCGATGTAGCCGCCTTTTTCCAGGGTGATGTCGATATTGATGATGTCGCCGTCCTTCAACACGGCTTTGGCGCTGGGCATGCCGTGGCACACCACTTCGTTGATCGAGGTGTTGATCGAGAATGGATAGTCATATTGGCCGAGGCTGGCCGGGCGGGCCTGCAGGTCGTTGCGGATGAAGGCTTCGACGGCGGCGTCCAGCTCCAGGGTGGAGCGGCCAGCGGTGACAAAACCGTCGAGCATGTCGAACACTTGCGCCAGCAGGCGCCCGGATTCACGCATCACGGCCAGTTGTGCGGCGGTCTTGATCATCAACTGCGCCCCCGGATCAGGTCGGGTTTATCCAGCAGCAGCTTGTTGATCAGCGCGTTGTAGGGCAGGTCGGGATTGAGTTCGGCGAGCAGGCCGATCTTGATCCAGAACTCGGCCTGGGCGTTGATGGAGCGATCCATCGCGGCGCTGGCCACGCGCAGTTGTTCGTGCAGTTGGTCGGTGATCTTGACGATGCCCATGGGGTTCACTGTGATTGAGTAATGTACAAAGCGTATACGTTTCGTATATTGCGAGTAAACCTTTTGTTGACTCATCCGGCGTCGGGCGGTTAATTTCATCGCATGACCTATCAAGCCTTCCGTACCCAGCCGAGCATGATTATTACCGCCATTCCTCATTTGGCGGGATAGCGCACGGCTGTACCCAAACCCGCCCTAGAGGCGGGTTTTGTTTATCCGTCTCCAGGGCCTTCGACACAACGCCAGGAGACACCCATGAGCACCTTGCTTGAGCACTACGTGAAAAAGATCCTCGCCGCCCCGGTGTACGACCTGGCGGTGCGCACGCCCCTGCAAGTAGCGCCGGCCTTGTCGGCGTTGCTCGGCAATACCCTGCTGCTCAAGCGCGAAGACCTGCAGCCGACGTTTTCCTTCAAGATCCGCGGCGCCTACAACAAGCTGGTGCAGCTCAGTGACGAGCAAAAGGCCCGGGGCGTGGTGACTGCGTCGGCGGGCAACCATGCCCAGGGCGTGGCCCTGGCGGCGCGAGAGTTGGGGATTGCGGCGCGTATCGTGATGCCGGCCACCACGCCGGAACTGAAGGTGCTCGGCGTACGCTCCCGGGGGGCCGAAGCGGTGCTGCACGGCACGAGTTTCCCGTTGGCCCTGGCCCATGCGTTGCAACTGGCCGAAGCGTCGGGGTGTACCTTTGTTTCGCCGTTCGATGATCCGGATGTGATTGCCGGCCAGGGCACGGTCGCCATGGAAATCCTGCGCCAGCAGCAAGGTCCGTTGGACGCGATCTTCGTGCCGGTGGGCGGTGGCGGGCTGATCGCCGGGATTGCGGCCTACGTCAAATACCTGCGCCCCGAGGTGCGCATCATCGGCGTTGAGCCCGAAGGTTCCAGTTGCCTGCTGGCGGCCCTGCGCGCGGGTGAGCGGGTGGTGTTGCCCGGTGTCGACGGTTTTGCCGACGGCACGGCGGTGGCGCAGGTCGGCGCCTACGGTTTTGAAGTCTGCCGGGACTGGGTGGACGAGGTCATCACCGTCAGCAATGACCAACTGTGCAGCGCCATCAAGCTGATCTACGACGACACGCGCTCGATCACCGAACCCTCGGGGGCATTGGCCGTGGCAGGCATTTGCCAGTACGTCGCGCGCAGCGGCGTCCGTGGGCAGACCTTGGTGGCGGTGAATTCCGGGGCGAATATCAACTTCGATAGTTTGCGACATGTTGCAGAAAGAGTGGCTGCGCAAGCTGTGGCTTAGATTGGGGCGCCGGGTTAAACGTTTAATCGCGGCGGTTCGACGATGTTTTAAACGGCGCCGTCCAACTTATATAACCGCGCTGCGCGCTTATGAGGAAAGGTTACAACGAGGTCGGATTTTGCCGAGTAGGCTTATTGACTGTAAACGTCTGCCAGGGTCGGCAAGACGCGGCAGGCCAGTGCCTGCCGGACTCACAACAATCGATTGGCAGTCTCATGAAAGGAGAGGTTGACCATGCTTTCGGAATTGGAACTTCGCAGCATCATTGAAACGAGTTTCCTGCCCAAACGGTGCGAATGCACCAAAGCCGAAGATGCTTCGCTGACGATCAAGGTCTATGACGACCGCGACCGTGACCGGGTGGATTTGGAAGTCAAAGGCATCAACGCCGACAAGCTCGACAGCAGTCGCGCCATTTGCAACCTGATCACCGGGTTGCGCGAAGACCTCAAGCACAGCCACGCACCCACCCTGCAACGGGTGGCAGCGCGCGGCTACTGATCAGGCTGTGGTTTGAGGGTGAATCACCGAGGATCTATGGGCCTGGATAAACGCCAGGCCCAGCACGACTTCTGTCACCACTGCCAGCAGGATACCCGGGCCGGCATTGCCATTGATCCACTCACTCAGGCCCAACGCGGCCAGCACAAAGCACCCGCAGATAAACCCGGTGGTGATGGCGCGGCGTGTGTCGGACGCAGGTGCGTGACGGACGCGGTAAAACATGATGCCAAGGGCCAGGAACAGCGCGGCGTTACGCCGGCAGACCAGCCCTGTGGCACTTGAATACTCGACGTTCCACAACCACAGCAGCCAGTCGGGGCGCAGGCCCCACGTCAATGCGAGGGCGAAGCAGAGCAGGGCGGTAAACAGGGCGAGCGTATGAAAGCGCAGCGGCATGATGAGTCCTTTCGGCCGTGGGGTCAGCGCGCAAGGATAACCTGTCGGCACAGCTAACGCCGCCCTTTGTCAGCACGCTGTTCAATTCTGGGACATGCAGGCATCGGAGAGTTTTTTGTAGCTCACATATTGCTCTGTGCCGGCCTTGTCCAGGAACTTGATGTTGGCCTTGATCACCTTGCATTCGCTGGTCTGCGGTTCGTTCATCGAAATGACTTTCTGCACATCCATGGGCATGCCGTAGCGATACGGCACGGGTTCGGCATCGGCGTGTGCCACGCCCGAAACGGCGGCCAGCGTGAGGCTAAGGGCGATCAGCAGGGATTGGCTTTTCATGACAGTTCTCCAACAGCAGTTCATTGGCCCATCGAGCTGATGGGCGGACGAACTCACTGTTGGCCCCCGGCATTAACCATGGATTAATGCCGGAGGTTGCTGACAAAAGCTTCATGTTTAAAAAGCGATTACCTACATGATCGCCGATTTTGTCCGACATCTTCGTGGCATTTAGCTCAGTTGATGACGGTAGGGCAGGTCCGGACCGGTCTTGGTGCAGGTCATCGCCGCAGCCCGGATGGCAAAGCCCAGCATGCTATCGATCTGCTCACGGGACAGCTGTTGCAGGCCCTCTACCGAGTCCATCCCATGCTCGGTCAGCCAGGTGATCAGCGCCGCCTGGAAAGTATCCCCGGCACCGACGGTGTCGGCCATCACCACCTTGACCGCAGGGGCGGACCAATGGCCGTGCTGGCGGCTGAACACGCTGGCGCCGTCGCCACCGCGGGTCAGGAATACCAGTTGGCAACGGTGTTGCAGCCAGCCTTGCAGGACGCTCTCCGGCGACTGGTCTGGGTAAAGCAGGTGCAGGTCTTCGTCGCTGACCTTGATCAGGTCCGCATGCTGCACCAGTTCGGCGATGCGGGCGCGCCACAGCTGGATGTCCGGCTGCGGGTTGAGGCGTACGTTGGGGTCGAGGCTGATCAGGCGCTTGCCGCTTTCACGTCGGACCAGGCTGAGCAAGGTGTCGCCAACCGGCTGCACCACCAGGGAGTAGGAACCGATATGCAGGCCACGGATGTCAGCGCCGAGTGGCGGCAGATGGTGGGCCTCCAGCAGACGGTCGGCGCAGCCCTCGCCACGGAAGTTGTACTGCGGCGAACCATCGGTGCCCACCGCGACCATCGACAACGTGGTCGGCGCGGCAAACTGCACCAGGAACTGCTCGCTCACACCTTCATCCCTGAGCACTTGCACCAGGCGCCTGCCGAGGAAGTCGCTCGACACGCCGCCCAACAATCCCGACTCGACCCCCAGCCGACGCAAACCCACCGCCACGTTGAACGGTGAACCGCCGGCAATCGCCTTGTAATTGACCTTGGACGCCTGCCCACTGGCATCTTCCTCGCTGAAAAAATCGAACAGCGCTTCACCACACACCAGATACATAGTCGTTCGCTCTTAAAGGGTTGCCACGAGCTGCTGGTAGCGCTCGTAAGCCTGTTGATAGGCGCTCACATTGGCCGCTACCGGCACGGTACGGCTGGCCGGGTCGATACTTACGCATCTGTCGCACAGGCTGGCCAGGGATTCGCCAGACTGGCACCAGGCCGCCTGGATCGCCGCGCCCAGGGCGGCGGCTTCGCTTTGTTCGGTACAGATCACCTCGGTGTGCATGATGTCGGCGACCATCTGCCGCCACAACGGGCTTTTCGAACCACCGCCGATCAAGCGGATGCTCTGGCTTTGCAGGCCGGTCTGGCGCAGCAGGTCGAGGCCGTAGCGCAAGCCGAACGTGGTGCCCTCGACCACCGCGCGGCACAGGTTGGCGCGGCTCAGGTTACTCATGGTCAAGCCGTGCAGGCTGCCGCTGGCGTGGGGCAGGGCGGGCACGCGCTCGCCGTTGAGGAACGGCAGCATGCTCACGCCATCGGCACCAATCGGTGCCTCGGCTACCTGTGCGTTGAAGGCGGCGAGGTCAAGCTCGAACAGTTCGCGGATCGCCCCGGTGGCATTGGTCAGGTTCATCGTGCAGATCAGCGGCAGCCAGCCGCCGCTGGAGGAGCAGAAGGTCGCGACCGAGGCCTGGGGGCTTACGTTGGGCTGATCGGCAAAGGCGTAGACCGTGCCCGAAGAACCGAGGCTCATGGTGATTACGCCAGGGGCGATATTGCCGGTGCCGATGGCGCCCATCATGTTGTCGCCGCCGCCGCTGGACACGATGGCGCCGGGGTTGATACCCAGGCGTTCGGCGATGTGCGGCAGGATCGTACCGACGCTCTGGTCGGCCTCGATCAGTTGCGGCAACGCGTTGACCAGGCGCCCGCTGGGGTCGATATGCTGCAGCAGCGCCACATCCCATGCGCGGCTGCGCACGTTGAAATAACCGGTGCCCGATGCATCGCCGTATTCCGCGACGGCGCGCCCGGTGAGCCAGTAGTTGAGGTAGTCGTGGGGCAGCAGGATGTGGGCGATGCGTGCGAACAGGTCGGGGTGTTGCTCGCGGGTCCAGAGCAGTTTGGACACGGTGTAGCCCGGCGCGATCGCCACGCCGAGCCGTTCCAGCGAGCCGCTTTCGCCGCCCAGGTGCTGCAACAGGCGGTCGTTTTGCGCGCTGGTTTCGGTGTCGCACCACAGCTTGGCCGGGCGCAGGACCTGGCCCTGCTCATCGAGCAACACCAGGCCGTGCTGTTGCCCGGAAACGCCGATGCCGAGGATGGCCTGGCCGTCCACGCCGGCCTGTTGCAAGGCACGGTGGGTGGCCTCGGTAAAGGCGTCGAGCCACTCCTGGGTGTGCTGTTCACGGCGACCATTGGCGCCGCTGATCAGGGTGTGGGCCGCCGCGCCAAGGCCCAGCACTTTGCCGCTGGTGGCGTCGAGGACGATGGCCTTGGTGCCTTGGGTGCCGCAGTCGATGCCGAGGAACAGGTTTTGCTGGGTCATGATGATTTGCTCAGCAGTTTTATTGTTTGGAGTGTTAACCCGATCAAAATGTGGCAGCGGGCTTGTGTGGGAGCGGGCTTGCCCGCGAAGGCGGCGTGTCAGTTGATGAAAGTGCTGGCTGACCCACCGCTATCGCAGGCAAGCCAGCTCCCACACAAGCCCGCTCTCACATTTTTTACTTCGGTTTCTTCTGGAGTTGCTTCAGTGTTGCAGTCACGCCATTGTCGCGCAGGCTCGCATAACACTTCTCGAACGCTGCCACAAACTCAGGCGAGTTGGGAATAGCCGTACCGAAAATCTCCTCCACGCCCAACAACCGTTGGCTGATCAAGGCCTCGTCACGCACCAGCCCCTGGCAAAACTGCGCACGCGGGTCCGGGATCTTGTAGCTCACGCCATTTTCATCCACGCCCTTCAAATACAAGGCCCACGCGGCAACCACCAGCGCCGCACGTTCCGTCTCGCGGCCATCGGCGATCAAGCGGTTGATGGTCGGCACGGTGAACTTGGGAAACTTCGATGACCCATCGGAACACACGCGTTCCAGCTGGTCGGCAATCGCCTGGTTGGAGAAGCGGTCCACCAGGGTCTGCTTGTACTGCGTAAGGTCGATGCCGGGCACCGGCGCCAGGTTGGGCGTGACGTCCAGGTCCATGTAGGCGCGCATGTAGGCGACAAACAGCGGGTCATTCATGGTCTCGTGCACAAACCGGTAACCCTTGAGAAACCCCAGGTACGTAAGGGCCAGGTGGCTGCCGTTGAGCAGGCCGATCTTCATCTCTTCGTAGGGCGTGACGTCATGGGTGAACTGCACGCCGACCTTTTCCCAGGCCGGGCGGCCGTTGACGAACTTGTCTTCCAACACCCACTGCACAAACGGCTCGCACACCACCGGCCAGGCATCGTCGATGCCATGTTTATCGTGCAATTGCAGGCGGTGGGTGGTGCTGGTCATCGGCGTGATGCGGTCGACCATGGCATTGGGGAAGCTCACATTGGCGGCGATCCAGTCACGCAGTTCGGCGTTGTGCAACGCGGCGAACGCCAGCAGCGCCTTGCGCGTGACGGCGCCGTTGTGCGGCAGGTTATCGCAGGACATCACGGTAAACGCCGGGATGCCGGCGGCGCGGCGTTGGGTCAGGGCCGCGCAGAGAAAGCCGAACACGGTCGTCGGCGCCTTGGGATGCGCCAGGTCATGTCTGATCTGCGGCAGGTGGGCCATGAACTCGCCGTTGCTGTCATCGATGCAGTAGCCGCCTTCGGTGATGGTCAACGAGACGATGCGGATCTCGGGGCTGGCGAGCTTGTCGATCAGCGCCTGGGCGCCGTCTTCGGCCAGCAGCATGTGGCTGAGGGAGCCGATCACGCGCACTTGGGTGTCGTCGCTGTCGCCCAGTTCATACAGGGTGAACAGGTAGTCCTGGCCGGCGAGGTCGTCGCGGGCCTTGCGGTCCTCGGCACGCAGGCCGACGCCGCAGATGCTCCAGTCCAGGCCTTCGCCGGTATTCATCAGCGCATCGGTGTAATACGCCTGATGCGCCCGGTGGAAACCGCCGACGCCGATGTGGGCAATGCCCTGGGAGGTATGGGGGTAAGTCGGCAGCTGTACGTCTGGCGCCAAGCGGGTGAGGTTTTGCTTATTCAGTTTCATCACAAATCTCGCGAAATCAGGCGGCAGCGCGCAGTGGACGTGCCACGGCCACGCCATCGGAGTCGAACAGGTGACAGTGCGCCGGGTCGAGGTGCAGGTGCAGGGTTTCGCCGTATTGGCTGGCCATGTCCCCGCGAATCCGCATGGTCAACGGCTCGCCGTTGGCCGTATTGACGTGGCAGAAGGTGTCGCTGCCCAGGCGTTCGCCGACGTCGGCGGTGACAGTCAGGGTGGTCTGGCCGGGGGTGGCGATTTCCAGGTGTTCCGGGCGGATGCCCAGGGTCACGGCGCTGCCGACGCTCAGACTGGCAGCGCTGAGTGGCAGGTTGATGGTGGTGCCGGCGTCCAGTCGCACTTCGCAACTCTGGCTGTCGACGCGGGTGACCTTGCCCTTGAGGAAGCCCATCTTCGGCGTGCCCAGGAACCCCGCGACAAACAGGTTGGCCGGTTGGTGATAGAGCTCCAGCGGCGAGCCGACCTGTTCGATGCGACCGCTGTTGAGCACCACCACTTTGTCGGCCAGGGTCATGGCTTCGACCTGGTCGTGGGTCACGTAGATCATCGTCGCTTGCAGCTCTTTATGCAGGCGCGCCAGTTCCAGGCGCATCTGTACGCGCAGCGCGGCGTCGAGGTTGGACAGCGGTTCATCGAACAGGAAGATCTTCGGGTTGCGTACGATCGCACGGCCGATGGCGACACGCTGGCGTTGGCCGCCGGACAATTGCTTGGGCTTGCGCTCCAGCAACGGCCCCAGTTCCAGGATGCGTGCGGCTTCGCTGACCTTGCTCTCCACCAGCTGCTTGTCGACGCCGGCCAGGTCCAGGGCAAACGACATGTTTTTGCGCACGCTCATGTGCGGGTACAGCGCATAGGTCTGGAACACCATCGCCAGGTCACGCTTGGCCGGGGTCACTTCGGTGATGTCGCGCCCGTCCAGTTCGATGGTGCCATCGCTGACTTCTTCCAGCCCGGCGATCAGGCGCAGCAGGGTGGATTTACCGCAGCCCGAGGGGCCGACGAAGACCACGAATTCCTTGTCGTTCACTTCCAGGTCGATGCCTTTGATGATCGAGAAACCTTCGAAGCCTTTTTGCAGATTCTTGATTTTCAGGTTGGCCATGATGGGCCTCCGCTAGGAATTGTTATTTGACGGCGCCGAAGGACAGGCCGCGCACCAATTGCTTCTGGCTGATCCAGCCAAAGATCAGGATCGGCGCACAGGCCAGGGTCGAGACGGCAGACAATTTGGCCCAGAACAAGCCTTCGGGGCTGGAGTAGGAGGCGATCAACGCAGTCAGCGGCGCGGCCGCGGACGACGTCAGGTTCAGCGACCAGAACGCCTCGTTCCAGCACAGGATCAGCGACAGCAGTACCGTGGATGCCAGGCCACCCTTGGCAATCGGCAGCAGCACGCGGACCATTTCCTGCCACAGGGTGGCGCCGTCGAGGCGGGCGGCTTCGAGGATGTCCTTGGGGATGTCCTTGAAGTAGGTGTAAACCATCCACACCACGATCGGCAGGTTGATCAGGGTGTAGATGATGATCAGCGCAATGCGCGTATCCAGCAGGCCAAAGCTCTTGGCCAGCAAGTAGATCGGCATCAGCACGCCCACGGGTGGCAGCATCTTGGTGGACAGCATCCACAACAGCGTGCCCTTGGTGCGCTGGGTTTCGTAGAACGCCATGGAGTAGGCCGCCGGCACCGAGATCAGCAGGCACAAGGCCGTAGCGCTGAAGGAAATCAGCACCGAGTTCCACGCGTAGCTGAAGTAATTGCTGCGCTCGTTGATGTGCAGGTAGTTCTCCAGCGTCGGTGTGAAGATGAACTGCGGCGGCGTGGCGAACGCGTCGATTTCGGTCTTGAAGCTGGTCAGCACCATCCAGAAGATCGGGAAGAAAATCAGGATTGCGATGGCCCAGGCCAGGGTGCCAAGCAACAGGCTTTGCAGGCGACGGGATTGTTGAAGCGTCATGGCGCGGCCCTCAAGGCTTGTCAGTCAGGTTTTTGCCGATCATCCGCACCAGGATGATCGCCGCGATATTGGCGATGACCACGGCAATCAGGCCGCCGGCCGAGGCCATGCCCACGTCGAACTGCACCAGCGCCTGGTTGTAGATCAGGTAGGCGAGGTTGGTTGACGCATAGCCGGGGCCACCGTTGGTGGTGGTGAAGATTTCGGCGAAAACCGAGAGCAAAAAGATCGTCTCGATCATCACCACCACGGCAATCGGGCGGGCCAGGTGGGGCAGGGTCAGGTGCCAGAAGATCGCGATAGCACCGGCACCGTCCAGGCGCGCGGCTTCCTTTTGTTCCTGGTCGAGGGATTGCATGGCGGTCATCAGCAGCAGGATGGCGAAGGGCAGCCATTGCCACGACACGATGATGATGATCGACAGCAACGGGTAGTGCGCCAGCCAGTCCACCGGCTCGGCGCCGAAGAACTTCCACACGGCGGCGAGAATCCCCGACACCGGGTGGAAAATCAGGTTCTTCCAGATCAGCGCACCGACGGTTGGCATGATGAAGAAGGGCGAGATCAGCAACACCCGCACCAGGCCGCGACCGAGGAACTCACTGGCCTCCAGCAGGGCGCTGATCAATACGCCGAACACCACGCTGATCAGCAGCACGCTGCCCACCAGTAACAGGGTGTTGGTGGCACCGGGCAAGAAGCCTGAGTCGGTGATGAAGTAGGTGAAGTTTTCCAGCCCGACGAACTGGTTTTCGCCGGGGTAGAGCAGGTTGTAGCGGATCAGCGAAAAGTACAGGGTCATGCCCAGCGGCACGATCATCCACAACAGCAGCAAGGCCACGGAGGGGCTGACGAGGAACCAGCCGGGGTTGGCCAGGCGGTTTTTGGGGGGTGTATTCATGGTGATCAAGACCAATGCAAAGCAGGAATCGGAGTGCGATCAATGTGGGAGCGGGCTTGCTCGCGAATGCAGTCTTCCAGTTGATAAAACTGTGACTGATGCACCGCCTTCGCGAGCAAGCCCGCTCCCACATTGACAGTGGAAGGCTTACCTCATTTGGGATATCCGGCCCGCTTCATTTCGCGCTCGGTGGTGGTCTGCGCGGCGGTCAGTGCGGCATCAACGGTTTGCTGGCCGGTCAGTGCCCCCGAGAAGAACTTGCCGACCTGCGTCCCAATCGCCTGGAACTCAGGAATGGTCACCAACTGGATGCCGATATAGGGCACCGGCTTGAGCGTCGGTTGGGTTGGGTCTGCAACTTTCAGCGATTCCAGAGTCACCTTGGCAAACGGCGCCGCCTTCATGTACTCATCGCTATAGGTGGATTTACGGGTGCCTGGCGGTACGTTGGCCACACCGTCGGTCTTGGCCACCAACTCGCCATATTCCTTGGAGGTCGCCCAGCTGGTGAACACCTTGGCGGCGTCCTTGGCCTTGGAGCTGGTGGGAATCGCCAGGCTCCAGGAGTACAGCCACGACGTGCCTTTGTCGGTTTTTTCGTGGGGAGCAAAGGTGAAGCCGACGTGGTCAGCCACCTTGCTCTGGGTCTTGTCGGTAACAAACGAGCCGGCCACGCTGGCGTCGACCCAGATGGCGCACTTGCCGCTGTTGAACAGTGCAAGGTTTTCGTTGAAACCGTTGCTGGACGCACCCGGCGGGCCGGATTTCTTCATGTTATCGACGTAGAAGTTCAGCGCGTCCTTCCACTCGGGGCCGTTGAATTGTGGCTGCCATTTCTCATCGAACCAGCGCGCGCCGTAGCCGTTGGCCAGGGTGGTGATCAGCGCCATGTTCTCGCCCCAGCCGGCTTTGCCGCGCAGGCACAAGCCATATTGTTCTTTGGTCTTGTCGGTGAGTTTGCTGGCGAATTCGCCGATCTGTGTCCAGGTCGGATGCTCGGGCATGGTCAGCCCGGCGTCCTTGAACAGGTCGGTGCGGTAGTAGGTGATCGAGCTTTCGGCATAGAACGGTAGGGCGTACAGCGAACCCTTGACCGACAAACCGTCACGCACTGAAGGGAACACATCGTCGAGGTCGTAGGATGCAGGCAGATCCTTCATTGGTTCCAGCCAACCCTTGGCGCCCCACAGTGCCGCTTCGTACATGCCGATGGTCAGTACGTCGAACTGCCCGCCCTGGGTGGCGATGTCGGTGGTCAGGCGTTGGCGCAGCACGTTTTCTTCGAGTACCACCCAGTTCAACTTGATCTGCGGGTGCTCGGCCTCGAAGGTTTTCGAGAGCTTTTGCATGCGGATCATGTCGCTGTTGTTGACGGTGGCAATGGTCAGGGTCTGCGCGCCAAGGCTGACGGCGCTGATAGTCAAGCAGGTAGAGGCAAGCAGAACTTTTGCTGTGAACTTCATCGCGCACTCCTTTTCCGCGCCCGGGGGGCTACAGAAGGACAGTTATTGTTGTTGTGTCTTCCTACAGGGAGTCAGGAAGAGTGTGCGTCGATTACAGCCTTGAAATGGTGATGTGACAAATCCTTGGGAGCACTGGGACTGATACTTTTTTGCACTCCAGTTCGGGTGGCTGCTTGAAGCTGGCTTGCAACCGAAAACCTGGCGCCGTGAATAGCGCGGCAGCGCCAGGTCTTTGGAGGTTGCGACGCTACGGTTTAATAGGATTCTTTTTCAAACGTGGTCAGCTCTTTGATCCACTGTGGGTCCACCGGCTTACGCCATTCGCCACGGGTGTGAATTTGCAGGCCTTTTGCGTCCCACTCAGCCATTTTCTTCTTCACGAGCTCGGTGTACTCGGATGCCTTGCATGAAATTTCGGCCCAGGGGTCGACGATCCAGGCGTCTTTCCATTCGGCTTGTGAAAAGTCAACGGTGGCTTTAGCTCCTGAAGCCGGTCCGCCGATAACGGTGAACACGTGGTCTCCTCCTTCCACATACCAGGTTTGTGCGTTTCCTCCGCTTTTTTTGATGATGTCTTCGGCCAGCATAGCCATTTCCCCACAGTTTCCGGCCCCGGACTTCAGAATCAGGTCTGCTCGGTTTAGCGCGCCAGGCGGTACGGTGCTGCGCAACCAGTTAATGGTCATATTCGCGGCGTCAGAGCGGGCTAGGTCCGCTTGTGAGCGCAGTTGGTTACTCGGTCCCAGGCCGGTGCCTTTCATGGAACGGTTCACGTTGTCTCGCGCTTGTTCTGCGTAGAATTTGTTTTGCTGCTCGGCCGTCCACGCTGAGAAATTGGCGGGTTTGTCCAGCGCGGAAACCTGGTTGGGTGTCAAGGCGATATTCGCTTTATCGATCGCTTTGGCCCGCTGCAGTTGATAGACAACCTCGCGTTGCTGTTCCTCGGTCAGGTCTTTGCACTTTGCTTTTAACGCCTCTATATCCTCTTTCAAGTAGCCCGCGCGCTCCAGTTTTTGAAAGGCAGATTTCAATTTCGGCAGCGCAATGAAATTGGCATCAAACGGTGCGTTGGCAGCACCTTGACGAATGCTGAATTTATTCCGGTAGGCCGCCACCATCGGCAGCTCTCTACTCGTGCATTTGTTGAACGTCAGTTGGCCGCCGGGTGCATTATCCAATCGCGCGTAGTAGAACTCGGCGGTATCCGCCTCGATCACCAGGTATTTGGCGGTACTGCCGCGTGCCGGGTCGTTAACGATCACGCCACGCAGTTCACGTTTATCGTCGACGGCATCAGTGATGCCGTTGAGCTTGACCACACGTGTTTCGCGCTCCAGCCCCTCACTGCTTTGTGCGTCGAAAAAGCCGAATTGGGGTTCGTTTTTGAGCGTGCCGGTGATCGTTGGTTTGTAGGTGATGTGCGTGGTCTCAGACACCGGAATCAATTCTGGCCCCGTTGCTGTGTCTTTCATTTTCCAGCGGCGGCGTTCGAAAACCACAAACTGGTTCTTTCGCAGGAACTTCGGTGCCGAGGGAAACAAGCGCACGTGCTCAAGCGCCTGAAGTTCCTGTTTCAACTCGCTGGATACGTCCTCGGTGACCTTGGTAAAACACGTGTCGTTGGCGCCGCGCTTGATGCGGCCGCCGATACCGGGGGCCGGGCAGAAAGCTTCGAAGCCTTCCAGTGGCTGATAGTGATCGGCCGACTCCAGATCGCGGAGCAAGCCTGGATTGCGGGAGTCGTAGCGATAAACCTTGCCCTCATTGATCAAGTCGAAGCCATGGGTGCGCGTGATGGTGTACGCGTCTGCGGCCAAAGGTTTTTCGGTAACCAGGGCTTGGGTGCCGTCGGAAAAGGTTTCCTGTTTCACGATCGATGAGGTGTCAGACACGAAACCCTCAAGCGCAGGACCGTAAGCGGCCGCGGTCTTCGCGTCGTAGGCATACCACTCGCCGCCCTGGCGTATGGCTGTGAGTTCGACCCTGCCCTGAGCCCCGGAAAGTGACACGCTGCCATTTGCCATATCCGCTGTCTGCTCAGTGAGCTGGCCATTCTGTAGCCGGCTCAGGGAGCGAGTCGATTGCGTGGTCGTGGCAGCCGTGAAGTCCTTGAGGGCAATCGCTTCCGTTTCTTTAACGCCAAACTTCTCGATAAACCCCGCAGATACCTTGGCAGCCGCCCAGGACGCCGCAGATTTTGCCAAGCCCCACAGCTTGCCTGCGCCCTCTGTGACCATCACGATCGCGACATCAATGGCAAGGTCTACGGCTGCTTTGAGGAACTGGCCATGATAGAGGTCCTCCAGCGTGCTGGCCCCGGGCAAGGCGTGCCACAGCGCTTTGAAGAAGTCACTGGGCTCGGTGGCCGTTTCGAGTGTATTGCTGGACCAATTGCGGTGAAGGTTCACAAACTCGCTTTTATTCAGGTAAGTCGAGTCGATCATGACCTTGGCCAATGTGGAAATTCTGCCGGCCACATAGTGGGGAGCGCGCGCGTCATTTTCGTTGTGGGCTGGAAGGGTCACTTCCAATGGCCAGGGTTCATTGTTGTCATCCAGCAGGTGTTGGTCAGTGGTGCGCAATACGACGTTGGTTTTAACTCCCGTCCTGGGCTCTTTGCCACTTTTGAACGCCTCGGCGTCGATTTCGAGGTTGACCACTTTGCCCTGCGGGGTGGAGGGATCGATGTCAGCAATTCTTACGATCTGGCCCCACGTCGGATAAACCGCAAAATCTCTTCTGACCCCGTTGTAGATAGACGTTATCACCATGCCGCTGCGACCACCGGGGCCTTCAACATTCAAAAATTCTACGTCGCCATAGAGCAGGCTCTTTTGCTCCTCGACAGGCATCTTTTTGAGCATGTTTTCGAACAACGTCGTGGTGTGCTGTCTACGGAGGTTGAAATCTTCTTTTATGGCCTTGTCGAATTCATCGTTGATGACCGGAAACCCAGGCTCTCTGGCTTTTTCACGCAGGCTGTTGAAGTCCACATGATTGCCTTCCTGTATCCAGCTTTCATCCAGCCTGCCTGCTTCATAGATCTCTACGAGGCTGTAGTGATTACCGGTGATTATGCCGGCGAATTCGTTTTCCACCATAAAGCGTTTTTCATAGTCAATATCGGCACCGAACTTTTCTCTTAGCACCTTAAGCGCCATGTCCCGTCTAGTGGGCGCTTCAGCTGTGTTCAGCCAGCGCACCGCTTCAGTCGTGCTATTGATCTGTGTCTGGAGTTTTTGCTGGCTGTCTTTCAACTGTTCCAGGGTGTAGTTGTTCTTGTCGATCTTGTTATGGATGGAGGCCCATTCCAGTAAGGGGGCCATCTGTGCGTAACTTTGTATCTGCGTTTCCAGTGCTGAAACAGGCTGGATGTTGTAATGCCTCATGACCTGCGGGTAGGTCATGTTTGCGCTAGCGCCGGGTGCGGTCCACTCGACCAGGTTTACCGCTGCCGTAAAGTTGAAATACTCGGGGGAGCCAAGCGTTATTTGTTTCGGTACCTCGTTGACCAACAACTGCGGCGCAGCCCCTGACAGCAACACGTATGACGCTATGGGGGCAAGGTGGGCAGGTATATTTTTCTGGGCGGTCAGGTATTGGTCAAATCGGTCGCGGATCGATGAAACGCCGCGCCCGACGTTATCGGGGCCGGTTAAATCCGCACCTGCGACGGTCTTGTGTTGAGTGCCGGCCGTTGGATCAAGCTCCAGTACCAAGGCGGTCAAAAGCCATTGTTTAGCGCTGGATGGGGTCAAGGCGCCTTTCATCTGGGTTTGCAGGTGCTCGGCAAGATCAAGCGCCTTGCCGCTGGTGAGCAGTTGCTCCAAGGCGCGTTCAGGGTTGGTGTCGAGTGTGGTCACCTGGTTGCCGAGGTAGTTGAGGAGGGTGTCGGGGCCTATCGCCTCTTTCACCTCGTTGACCAGTGCGTTGCGTTGTTCGGTACTCAACGGCAGTTGTGTTGACAGGAACCCCCAGCGATTGCCCAGGGGTGGGGACTGTGGCATCGGCGTCTGCAAGGCAGCCAGCAAATTGTCAGCGTCTGACCTTGAACGCACTGGGTACCAGTCGTTTTGCGAGATGAAGGTTGCAACCGACGTCGTACCGTCAGGCGGGTAAGAAGAGTCCGGGTCGACCATAAAGTCCTTGGAACCGCTGTCCGGCGTCCAGTTTTTCAGTTCGTTGATCAGCCCATACCGGTTGTTGCTATCACCCAGTGCGGTTTTTTGCCGGCCCACAAAGGCCACTACGCTTTGTGGATCATCAGGGTGGTCGGGGAACTGTTGGGTACGGCCCATCAGCGCAACCTGTTGTTCGAATTCCGGGCTGCCTGGAAGGTCGCTGAGGTTATAAAAGTTGGCCACCCATTGGTAAGGTGCGCCGCTGGATTCGGCGTTAAACAGTGCGATAGGGTGCGTATTGTTCGCGAATGCCTTTGCCGCGGTCAGCACGGGCTCGAGCACATCAAAGTGTTCGGGATACTGTTTCGCGAAGTCGCGGGTAGTGAAGCGCTGGTCCACTCCCTGCACTTTGCCAACCAGCGCGTTGTCGGTGGGGTCATAGCGCAGGGTGGCGAGGTCAACCCCTTGATTACGTGCCCATTCCTGGAAACCGCGGCCCTGCAGGGCTTTATTCAGGTAGGCCTGCCATTCACCGAACAGGCTGTTGGCCGGTATCGGTTGGATGATTTTTGACGCGGCTTGCTCCGGCTTGGCTTTGAGCTCAAGCATTGCGCGATGAACAGTGGTTGCGAGTTCAACTTCGGCGCGCGCCAAAAGTGCTTCGCGGTTATCTGCAGTTTCCACTGGCGTAGGGCGGTTGGCGGTGATGGCGGCGGCCAGGTTTTGAATCGGCGAGAGAGCCAGCGGCGCAGAGGCCAGCATTTTCGTTACGGTGTCCTGGTGTTTGCGTACGGCAACAGACCTGGGATCGTTCAATGATGGGTCGACCAGTGCTTTGAAACTGCTTTTTCGAACCAGCTCCAAACCGTGGCTTAGTAACGTCGTGAGTCGGGGGGTGTTCCCTTCTTGTTGTTTTGTGTCTGGTCGAGCGGGCATTTCTTCGTTGTAGAAACGCATCACCTCTTCCAGTGTGGCGCTAGACGCAGTGGGGTAATGCACATCCGCATTGGAGCCCGCAGCCATCTGTTGCACCGCATCCTTTATCGCGTTCCAGACATTGCTCCAATCTTCCGACACATCGTTGACGGTGAAGGTGGTTTCCACCCGGTTCACGCTGGCAGTCAGGCTTCCATCATTGGGGTTGATGCGCGCAGTCATGGGGTCAATGCCATGCTTCTGCGCAAAATCGCTGAAAGCCGGGCCTGTGAGTGCATTCAGGAGCTGTTGGCGGACCTGATTGAAGGTTGAGTATTCTGGAATTGTATCGAGGATAGGCGGTGTTTTATCACGTCCACCCTTCAGTTCTGGCACTTGTTTTAGCAGCATCTTGCTGCACTGCCACGCGAGCGCCTTGTCTGCGTCCTGCACTGTCTGGGCCGCTGTCAATGGAGCATGGCGAGCGAGAGGTTGATCCAGTTGTTGCGCTGGCAGATCGACGATGTGTTGCTTGGCGTCCCGTTGACGTTGCTTGACGGGGGCAAATTGGCTCTCGTAGAGCGGATTGGAATTACTCAGCGAAGGGAATGTTCCTTCATGAATCAACTGCCCAATCCTGAACAACGTATCGCCGTTGAGGGCGCGGGAATAATCACTGGGCAGTTGCATGCCATAGAAGTTGGCAACCTGCTCGGGAAGTGCCTGATCCCGCCCGTGAAATCCGAAGCGTTCACCCCCTGGGCCCGCCAGCTTTGTGACGGCTTTGAACACCGCTGATGTGGCTTTTATAAAACTGTTTTCATCGTAATGGCGGATGTCGATGTCGTCGTCCTCCCGCTGTATATAGATGCTCCCGGCGGGGTCAAACACCAAAGATTCAATATCGATGTCATGGGTTTGGGCAAACGACTTGAAGGGTTCCGAGCGCAGCGCATCATCCAGCTCGGCCAGGGCCATGCCAAAGGTGGAGTCGGGCTCGACGGACACCACATACATCTGGTTTTTTGAGGCAAGTTGTTCAGCGTTAAGCAATGCGTTGATCAGGGTGTAGGCGGTATTGATCGCCATCTCCCCATCACTTTTGTTAACCAGGGTGTCGGCGAATTTGCGCAACAAGGCTTTGCCTGAGTCTTGGGTGGGGGGCGTGTTTTGCAGGTCTCGACGTGAGCGCGATGAAATAGGACGAATGTTCGGCGCACTGTGCGCTGTGCCCCCCAGTATTTCTTTAATCAACTGGGCGTAGCTTTTTTGCGGATTGAGCGCACTTGGCTGGTCAAGAAGTTTCTCTACGTCGGCCCGTACCGCGGAAGCGCTCAGCGGGTCAGGGGTGCTCATTACGCGTTGTTTGATCTGCTCGGCCAGGCTGGGTTGCCCTTTTGCCACGGCAAATCTGAGCAGGTATTCAATAGGTAGACGCGTGCTGGCCGGCGCGTCAACGGACGGGGTGGAGGATGTTGGATCTTGTTCGGTGCGCCGATTGAAAAGTCCGATGACGCTGGAGGTGACAGAGGGGGTTGCGCGCTCGACGGGTGGGCGCTGCGTGTCAAAATGCGGAGTGGTCACTGCGGGAGTGGACTGCGAAAGTCTGATCATAGAGGTCCTGGATAGCTGCGAATATGAGAAAGAACTTCCCGTAAACCGGTATTGGAAACTTCCCTCATTGCGTGGCGGCGGGCCGTGTATGGGTTCCTTTTTTGTACCCCCGAAAGGCTATGGCTGCGGCGTTGCGGTTTCAGGCCAGGTTTTGCTCAGTGAGCCGCTGCACCGCCAGGCGTCGGTAGTGGGAGGGCGTCATGCCCTTGAGCTGTTGGAAGCGTCGGTTGAAATTGGAGATGTTGTTGAAGCCCGACTCAAAGCACACATCCGTGACGGCTTTATCGCCATCGGCCAGCAATTCGCAGGATTTGCTGATGCGCAGGCGATTGACAAATTCGATAAACGTGCGGCCCGTGGCCTGTTTGAACACCCGCGAGAAATACGTGGGTTTCATCCCCAGGTAATCCGCCACTTCCTCCAGCGGCAACTCCCGCGCGTAGTGGGCAAAGATGTAGTCCACCGCGCGGTTGGTGCGGTCGATGCTGTGTTCGTCAGCCAGTTGCGGCGTGGTCACGCCAGACAGCAACTGGTAATCCTCACAAGCACTGAGCACTTCCAGCAGGATAAAAAAGTGCCCCAACCGTGCCATGCCCTGGGCATCCTCGATGCGCTGCATCAAGGCCATGGCCTGGGCGATGGTCTTTTTGCAGCGGAACTCGATGCCGTATTGGGCACGCTCCAGCAGCGGCGCCAGGCTCTTGAGCTCGGCGAAGATCTGGCTACCGTTTTCCAGCAATTCATCGGTGAAGTTCACCAGCATGTCACGCTTGGGCACCACTTCGTCTTCTTCAACCTGGCTGATCCAGTTGTGGGGCAGGTTGGGGCCGGTGAGGAACAGGCTTTCCGGATAGAAATTGCCGATATAGTCGCCGATAAACACCTTGCCGGAGCTGGCGACGATCAGGTGCAGCTCGTATTCCTTGTGGAAATGCCAGCGCACCAGCGGGCAGGGGAAGCCGTGCTGACGATAGATGATGGACAGACCGTTGTGATCGTCCATCAGCTCGTAGGAAGGGTCGGTGATGCGCGTTGCTCGGGTCATGCTGCCGTCGCTTTATTGTTGGTTGCGACCCGAATAATGCCCCTATGCGTGTAAGCCTGCCAGCGCCGATGTTTATACGGTGCGGTTTTTCGCCTCGATCCACTGGGACATGTACTGGGTACTTTTATGGGCGTGATGGCGCAGCATGCCGCCGGTGAAGTTGTCGCGGCGATGGGCTTGGAGGCGGCTGCGGCACTGCGCCAGGCAGGCCACCAGTGCCGGGGCGTGGAGGGCGGTGTCGTAGCGACTTGCCAGCAATCGACGCCCCTGTTCCTGGGCCTCTGTCCAACGCGCGCGGTCCTGATACAGCGCCACGGCGGCAGCGGCCAGGGCAGGTGCGCTGTGGGCGATCACGCCTGGCCAGGGTTGCCTGTCGCCCATGGCCTCGGCGCCAATCGGCGTGGTGATGTTCGGCGTGCCGCAGAGCATTGCATCCGCCAGCTTGCCCTTGATACCCGCGCCAAAGCGCAGCGGCGCCAGGCAGATGCGTGCTGCGCCCATCACTTGCAGCGCGTCTTCGGCCCAGTTCATTACATGAAAACCCTGCGCCGGGTTGTGCAGCGCGGTGGCCTTGGGCGGCGTGTAGGCGCCGTAGATGTGCAGTTGGGCGCCCGGCAGCTGCTGGCGGATCAGCGGCCACAGGCTGTTCTTCATCCACAGCACCGCGTCCCAGTTGGGCGCGTGGCGGAAGTTGCCGATGCTGAGGAAATGCGCGCGGTCTTCAAACGGGGTGAAGGGCGCGGTCGGTGCGTCAAGCATCAACGGGCACCAGTGCAGCAGGGCCGCCGGCACCTTGAAGTGTTCGGTGAGCAGGCGGATTTCCGCGTCGGAGATCATCAGGCTGATGTCGCAGCGGTAAATCGCTGCGATCTCGCGCTTGGCGATATCGGTGTCGGCCATCAGCTGGAATTCTTCCTCCAGCGCCGGGGCGAACAGGGCGCTGAAGTCGTCGCTGTCGGGATGGGCCTTGAGGTGGTCCTTGAGGCGCTGCTGGCGCGCGTCGCGCAGGCTTTGCAGGTCGCTGGTTTCCAGCACGCGCAGGGCGTCGGGGCAGTGTTTTTCAACGCGCCAGCCGAATTGCTCCTCCATCATGAAACGGTCGAACAGCACGATGTCCGGGGCCAGTTCGCGGATAAAATCGTCGAAGCTGCTGTTATTGAGTTCGATGGCGCATTCGCTGATGCCGAGTATTTGCAGGTCGGCCTTGTGTTCGCCAAGCGCGGCAGGGCTGCTGAAGGTGATATCCCAGCCTTGCGTAAGGAAACTCTGCAATATTTGCATCATGTGTCCGCCAGCGGCCGAGGAGCGCGGCTCCGGCCAGACATAACCAATGACCAGGACTTTGGTGGCGGGCTGATTCATCAACAACGACTCTCTTGAAGGGCAGGCGAAAAGCGCGCAATTAAACCACAACCCCACCGATGAGAATTTGTGTCTGGCGGTAGGTAGCCACCGCGCTTTGTGGTTAACTTCGGCCTCTCGAATTCGTTTAACCCAAATAGCATAAGGATTCCGTTCATGGCTCAAGTCACCCTCCGTGGTAACCCTGTCCAGGTTGAAGGCCAATTGCCGTAAGTTGGCACCCAGGCGCCCGACTTCACCCTGACTGCCGGCGATCTGTCGGATGCAACCCTGGCGACCTTTGCCGGCAAGCGCAAAGTGCTGAACATCTTCCCAAGCGTCGACACCCCGACCTGCGCGACCTCGGTGCGCAAGTTCAACGCCCAGGCCAACGAGCTGAACAACGCCGTTGTCCTGTGCATCTCCACCGACCTGCCGTTCGCCCAGGCGCGCTTCTGCGGCTCCGAAGGCCTGGAAAACGTGAAGAACCTGTCGGACTTCCGTGACGCGGCGTTCGCCGTTGGCTACGGTGTCGCGATTGCTGATGGCCCGCTGAAAGGCCTGACCGCTCGCGCTGTCGTGGTACTGGACGAAAACGATAACGTGCTGCATAGCGAACTGGTCGCCGAAATCGGCCAAGAGCCAAACTACGATGCAGCCCTGGCTGTATTGAAGTAACTGTTTCGGCGCATTGCTGTCGCTTGACAGTAACACGCGTGCTACATGATTGCGGCCTGGCCTAGTCCAGGCCGTTTTCATTTAAGGGTCAACCGCTTAGCCGAATTAGCGGATGGACTAAAGTCAGAAGTCAAAAGTTGTAAGCCCAAGGTAAATAGCCGGTAAAGGCGCTTCTCTAAACGCGCTCCAGTGCTTATCTTTCAGCCTCCCGAAGAAGAAGCTCTCGCGCCCAATGGTTGATCAATCCATGCAATCCTCCCCCCGTAAGTCCCGCCGCTGGCTGTTCGGCCTGCTCGTGCTGCTGGTCATCGCCGGCCTGTGCTGGAAATTCTGGCCCGCCAGCCACAAGGACGCCGCCGCACAGGCGCCGGCCGGGCGTGCTGGCAAGTCGGGGATGATGCGCCCGGGCTTTGGTGGTTCCACGGGGCCGATCCCGGTGCGTGTCGCGCCTGCGGTAGTCGGTGATTTCCCGGTGTATTACAAGGCGCTGGGGACCGTGACGGCGCTCAACACCATCAATGTGCGCAGCCGGGTGGGCGGCGAGCTGATCAAGATCGCCTTTGAAGAAGGGCAGATGGTCAAGGCCGGCGACCTGCTGGCAGAGATCGACCCGCGCAGCTACCAGAACGCCTTGCTCCAGGCCCAGGGCACGCTGCTGCAAAACCAGGCGCAGTTGAAGAACGCCCAGGTGGATGTGGAGCGTTATCGCGGCCTGTATGCCCAGGACAGTATCGCCAAGCAGACCCTGGACACCGCTGAAGCGCTGGTCCTGCAATACCAGGGCACGGTCAAGACCAACCAGGGCGCGGTGGACGACGCCAAGCTCAACCTTGAATTCACCAAGATCCGTGCGCCTATCGGTGGTCGTGTCGGCCTGCGCCAGGTCGATGTGGGCAACCTGGTAGCGGCCAACGACACCACGTCGCTGGCGGTGATCACCCAGACCCAGCCGATCAACGTGGCCTTCACCCTGCCGGAAAACACCCTCGACACGGTGCTCGCTCGCTATCACGCCGGCAACAAGCTGCCGGTGGAAGCCTGGGACCGTGGCGACGTCAAGAAGCAGGCGGTCGGCGTGCTGCAAAGCCTCGACAACCAGATCGACGTCACCACCGGAACCCTGAAGTTCAAGGGCCGTTTCGATAACAAGGACCAGGCGCTGTTTCCCAACCAGTTCGTCAATGTGCACTTGCTCGCCGACACCCTGCACAACGTTGTGCTGGCGCCGTCCGCGGCGATCCAGTTCGGCAACAACGGCACCTTTGTCTACAAGCTCGATGGCGACAAGAAGGTCAAGATCCAGCCGCTGGTGGTCGGTGACACCGATGGCGACAACACCGTGATCAAGCAAGGCCTGGTGGCGGGTGACCGCGTGGTACTGGAAGGCACCGACCGCTTGAAGGACGGCAGTGAAATCGAAGTGGTCAACGACAGCAGCGAAGTGTTGACCACCCCGACCGAACACCTGCAAGGCAAGCCTGCGGCGAAAGGGGAGACCGGCACCACCGCCGGCAAGGCGCAAAAGGTCGGTTCATGAACCTGTCGCGGCTGTTTATTCTTCGCCCGGTCGCCACCACGCTGAGCATGCTGGCCATTGTGTTGGCCGGCATCATTGCGTATCGCCTGCTGCCGGTTTCGGCGCTGCCCCAGGTGGATTACCCGACCATCCGCGTGATGACCCTGTACCCCGGCGCCAGTCCGGACGTGATGACCAGTGCCGTCACCGCGCCTTTGGAGCGCCAGTTCGGCCAGATGCCCGGCCTCACGCAGATGGCGTCCACCAGTTCCGGTGGTGCGTCGGTGCTGACCCTGCGCTTCAACCTCGACGTCAACATGGACGTCGCCGAGCAACAGGTGCAGGCCGCGATCAACGCCGCTACCAACCTGTTGCCCAAGGACTTGCCCGCGCCGCCGGTGTACAACAAGGTCAACCCGGCGGATACCCCGGTGCTGACCCTGGCCGTCACCTCCAAGACCATGCTGCTGCCCAAGCTCAACGACCTGGTCGACACCCGCATGGCGCAGAAAATCGCGCAGATCAGTGGCGTCGGCATGGTCAGTATTGCCGGCGGCCAGCGCCAGGCCGTGCGTATCAAGGTCAACCCCGAGGCCCTGGCGGCCAACGGCTTGAACCTGTCGGACGTGCGCACCCTGATCGCTGCCTCCAACGTCAACCAGCCCAAGGGCAACTTCGACGGCCCGACCCGCGTGTCGATGCTTGACGCCAACGACCAATTGGTCTCGCCCCAGCAATACGCCGAGTTGATCCTGGCGTACAACAATGGCGCGCCGTTGCGTCTGAAGGACGTCGCACAGATCGTCGACGGCGCCGAAAACGAACGCCTCGCTGCCTGGGCCAACGAAAACCAGGCCGTGCTGCTCAACATCCAGCGCCAACCTGGCGCCAACGTGATTGAAGTGGTCGACCGCATCAAGGCGCTGCTGCCAAGCATCACCGACAACCTGCCGGCCGGCCTCGATGTGCTCGTGCTGACCGACCGCACCCAGACCATCCGCGCCTCGGTCACTGACGTACAACACGAATTGCTCATCGCCATCGCCCTGGTGGTAATGGTGACCTTCCTGTTCCTGCGTCGGTTCAGCGCGACGATCATCCCGTCCATCGCCGTGCCGCTGTCGCTGGTGGGCACGTTTGGGGTGATGTACCTGGCCGGTTTCTCCATCAACAACCTGACGTTGATGGCCCTGACCATCGCCACCGGGTTTGTGGTGGACGATGCCATCGTGATGTTGGAGAACATCTCGCGCTATATCGAAGAGGGCGAGACCCCGCTGGCGGCCGCACTCAAGGGCGCCAAGCAGATTGGCTTCACCCTGATCTCCCTGACCCTGTCGCTGATCGCGGTATTGATCCCGTTGCTGTTCATGGCCGACGTAGTGGGGCGCTTGTTCCGCGAATTTGCCATCACCCTGGCGGTGGCGATCCTGATTTCCCTGGTGGTGTCCCTGACCCTGACGCCGATGATGTGCGCGCGCCTGCTCAAGCGTGAACCCAAGGAAGAGGAACAGGGCCGCTTCTACAAGGCCAGCGGCGCATGGATCGATTGGATGATCGAAGCCTACGGCCGCAAGTTGCAGTGGGTGCTCAAGCACCAGCCGCTGACCCTGCTGGTGGCCATCGCCACCCTGGGCCTGACCGTGTTCCTGTACCTGGTGGTGCCCAAGGGCTTTTTCCCGGTGCAGGACACCGGTGTGATCCAGGGCATTTCCGAAGCGCCGCAGTCGATTTCCTTTGCGGCCATGAGCCAGCGCCAGCAGGCGTTGGCCAAGGTCATCCTGGCCGACCCGGCGGTGCAAAGCCTGTCTTCCTATATCGGCGTGGATGGCGACAACGCGACCCTCAACAGCGGTCGCCTGCTGATCAACCTCAAGCCCCACGGCCAGCGCGACTTGAGTGCGGCCGAGGTGATCACCCGCCTGCAACCGCAAATCGACAAGCTTGTGGGCATCCGCCTGTACATGCAGCCGGTGCAGGACCTGACCATCGAAGACCGCGTGAGCCGTACCCAGTACCAGTTCAGCATGTCGTCGCCAGACGCCGATTTGCTGGCGCTGTGGAGTGACAAGCTGGTGCATGCCTTGAGCCAGTTGCCGGAACTCACTGACGTCGCCAGCGACTTGCAGGACAAAGGCTTGCAGGTGTTTCTGGTGATCGACCGCGATGCGGCGTCGCGCCTGGGCGTGACGGTCTCTACCATCACCGACGCGCTGTATGACGCCTTCGGCCAGCGGCAGATTTCCACCATTTACACCCAGGCCAGCCAGTACCGCGTGGTGTTGCAGGCCCAGTCCGGCGAAACCCTCGGCCCGGACGCGCTGAACCAGATCCACGTGAAGACCACCGATGGCGGCCAGGTGCGCCTGTCCAGCCTGGCCCGGGTCGAGCAGCGCCAGGCGCAGTTGGCGATTGCCCATATCGGCCAGTTCCCGGCGGTGATGATGTCGTTCAACCTGGCCCCCGGCGTCGCGCTGGGCAAAGGCGTGGAACTGATCAACCAGACGCAGAAGGACATCGGCATGCCGGTGGGCGTGCAGACCCAGTTCCAGGGCGCGGCCCAGGCGTTCGAGGCGTCGCTGTCGAGCACCTTGCTGCTGATCCTGGCGGCGGTGGTGACCATGTACATCGTGCTTGGCGTGCTCTACGAGAGCTATATCCACCCGATCACCATTCTTTCCACCTTGCCGTCGGCGGCGGTGGGCGCTTTGCTCGCTTTGCTGCTCAGTGGCAATGACCTGGGCATGATCGCGATCATCGGCATCATTTTGCTGATCGGTATCGTGAAGAAGAACGCGATCATGATGATCGACTTCGCCCTCGACGCTGAGCGCAATCAAGGCCTGGACCCGCAGACCGCGATCTATCAGGCCGCGTTGCTGCGTTTCCGGCCGATCCTGATGACCACCCTGGCGGCCCTGTTTGGCGCGGTACCGTTGATGCTGGCCACCGGTTCCGGCGCAGAGTTGCGTCAGCCGTTGGGCCTGGTGATGGTCGGCGGCTTGTTGGTGAGCCAGGTATTGACCCTGTTCACCACGCCAGTGATCTACCTGTATTTCGACCGCCTTGGCCGTCGCTGGCGCAAAGAGCCGCAAAGCCTGGAGCCGGTTGAGTCATGAACCTGTCCGGACCTTTCATCCGCCGCCCCGTCGCCACCATGCTGTTGAGCCTGGCGATCATGCTGCTGGGCGGTGTGAGCTTCAACCTGTTGCCGGTGTCACCGCTGCCGCAGATCGACTTTCCGGTGATCGTGGTCTCGGCCAGCTTGCCCGGGGCCAGTCCCGAGGTGATGGCCTCCACCGTGGCGACGCCGCTGGAGCGCTCCTTCGGCGCAATTGCCGGCATCACCACCATGAGCAGCAGCTCCAGTCAGGGTTCGACGCGGGTGATCCTCGCGTTCGACTCCGACCGCGACATCAACGGCGCGGCGCGGGAAGTGCAGGCCGCGATCAACGCCTCGCGCAACCTGCTGCCCAGCGGTATGCGCAGCATGCCGACCTACAAGAAGATCAACCCGTCCCAGGCGCCGATCATGGTGCTGTCGCTGACCTCGGACGTGTTGCAGAAGGGCCAGTTGTACGACCTGGCCTCGACCATCCTGTCGCAAAGCCTGTCCCAGGTGCCGGGCGTGGGTGAAGTGCAGATCGGCGGCAGTTCCTTGCCCGCGGTGCGTATCGAACTCGAACCCAAGGCCCTGGATCAATACGGTGTGGCCCTGGACGATGTGCGCAACACCATCGCCAACGCCAACCAGCGGCGGCCCAAGGGCTCGCTGGAAGACAGCGAGCGCAACTGGCAGATCCAGGCCAACGACCAGTTGGAAAAAGCCAAGGACTACGAGCCGCTGCTGATCCGCTACCAGAATGGCGCGGCCTTGCGCCTGGGCGATGTGGCCAGGATCAGCGACGGCGTGGAAGACCGCTACAACAGCGGTTTCTTCAACAACGATGCGGCGGTGCTGCTGGTGATCAACCGCCAGTCCGGCGCCAACATCATCGAGACCGTCAGGCAGATCAAGGCGCAGTTGCCGGCGTTGCAGGCGGTGCTGCCGTCCAGCGTTAAATTGAACCTGGCCATGGATCGTTCGCCGGTAATCACCGCGACCCTGCATGAAGCCGAAATGACCCTGCTGATTGCCGTGGCCCTGGTGATCCTGGTGGTGTACCTGTTCCTTGGCAATTTCCGCGCCTCGCTGATTCCTACCCTGGCGGTGCCGGTGTCGCTGGTGGGCACCTTTGCGGTGATGTACCTGTTCGGTTTTTCGCTGAACAACTTCTCGCTGATGGCGCTGATCCTCGCCACCGGGCTGGTGGTGGACGATGCCATCGTGGTGCTGGAGAACATTTCCCGGCATATCGACGAGGGTGTGCCGCCGATGAAGGCGGCGTACCTGGGGGCCAAGGAGGTCGGCTTCACCTTGCTGTCGATGAACGTGTCGCTGGTGGCAGTGTTCCTGTCCATCCTGTTCATGGGCGGGATCGTCACCAACCTGTTCCGCGAGTTTTCCATCACCTTGTCGGCGGCGATCATCGTCTCGCTGGTGGTGTCGCTGACCCTGACCCCGATGCTCTGCGCGCGCTGGCTCAAGCCCCATGTCAAAGGCCAGCTGAGTGGGTTGCAGCGCTGGAGCCAGAAGGTCAATGACCGCATGGTCGCCGGCTACGCCACGAGCCTCGACTGGGCGTTGCGCCATCGCCGCCTGACGCTGCTCAGCCTGTTGATCACCGTGGGTGTGAACATTGCGCTGTACGTGGTGGTGCCGAAGACCTTCATGCCGCAACAGGACACTGGGCAGTTGATCGGTTTTGTGCGCGGCGATGATGGGCTGTCGTTCAACGTGATGCAGCCGAAGATGGAGACCTTCCGCGTAGCGGTGCTCAAGGACCCGGCGGTGCTCAGCGTGGCGGGCTTTATCGGCGGCAACAACGGCACCAATAACGCGGTGATGCTGGTGCGCCTCAAGCCGATCAGTGAACGCAAGGTCTCGGCCCAGGCGGTGATCGAGCGCCTGCGCAAGAACGTCCCGTTGGTGCCGGGCGGGCGCCTGTTCCTGATGGCTGACCAGGACCTGCAGTTTGGCGGCAGCCGCGACCAGACCAGCGCGCAGTATTCCTACATCCTGCAAAGCGGCGACCTGGCCGCGTTGCGCCTGTGGTATCCGAAAGTGGTCAGCGCCTTGCGCGAGCTGCCGGAACTCACCGCCATCGACGCCCGCGAGGGGCGTGGCGCGGCGCAGGTCACGCTGGTGGTCGACCGCGACCAGGCCAAGCGCCTGGGTATCGATATGAATATGGTCACCGCGGTGCTGAACAACGCCTACAGCCAGCGGCAGATTTCCACCATCTACGACAGCCTGAACCAGTATCAGGTGGTGATGGAGGTCAACCCGAAATACGCCCAGGACCCGATCACCCTCAACCAGATGCAGGTGATCACCTCCAGCGGGGCGCGGGTGCCGTTGTCGACCATCGCGCATTATGAGAACAGCCTGGCCGACGACCGTGTCAGCCACGAAGGCCAATTCGCTTCCGAGAACATTGCCTTCGACATGGCACCCGGGGTCACGGTCGAGCAGGGCACGGCGGCCATCGAGCGGGCGATCGCCAAGGTCGGTTTGCCGGAAGATGTGATCGCCAAGATGGCCGGTACCGCCGATGCGTTTGCGGCGACCCAGAAGGGCCAGCCGTTCATGATCCTCGGCGCGCTGGTGGCGGTGTACCTGGTGCTGGGCATTCTGTATGAAAGCTACATTCACCCGTTGACGATTCTTTCGACCTTGCCGTCGGCAGGTGTCGGCGCCATGCTCGCCATCTACCTGACGGGAGGCGAGTTCAGCCTGATCTCCCTGTTGGGCCTGTTCCTGTTGATTGGGGTGGTGAAGAAGAACGCGATCCTGATGATCGACCTGGCGTTGCAGCTGGAGCGCAATGACCGCATGGGGCCGCTCGAATCGATTCGCAGTGCCTGCCTGCTGCGTTTGCGGCCGATCCTGATGACCACCCTGGCCGCCATCCTCGGCGCCTTGCCGCTGCTGCTGGGTGCCGGCGATGGCGCGGAAATGCGCCGTCCCCTGGGCCTGACCATTATCGGCGGCCTGGTGTTCAGCCAGATCCTGACCCTTTACACCACCCCGGTGGTTTACCTCTATCTCGACCGCGCGCGCCACCGCTTCAACGCCTGGCGCGGCGTGCGTACCGATGCTGCCCTGGACACTGCGCTATGACCGATTCAACCTTTGCCCGATTGGCCCTGTTGCGGGGCTCCCGCGTGGCGAGCCTGGTGCTCTGCGGCGCGTTGCTCAGTGCCTGCGCCGTCGGTCCCGACTACAAGCGCCCGGACGTGGTCGAGCCGGCACAATTCAAGGAAGCCCAGGGTTGGCGCCAGGCGACCCCAAGCGACTCCTTGGCCCGTGGCGCCTGGTGGGAGTTGTACGGCGACCGCCAGCTCAATGAGCTGGTGCTGCGCCTGAACAGTGCCAACCAGACTGTGGCCCAGGCCGAAGCGCGCTTTCGTCAGGCCCAGGCGCTGGTGCGCAGTTCCCGTGGCGCGTTTTACCCCACGGTTGACCTGAGCGCCGGGAAAACCCGCGCCAGCCAGGGTACTGGCAGCAGCAGCGCGAGCCTGAGCAGTTCCAGCAGCGGTATCCGTGACACCCTCAATGCTCAATTGGGGGTGAGTTGGGAGGCGGACATCTGGGGTAAATTACGCCGTGGCCTGGAGGCCAACGAGGCCAGCGCCGAAGCCAGCTCGGCGGACCTGGCGGCGATGCGCCTGAGCCAGCAGTCGGAACTGGTACAAAGCTACCTGCAGTTGCGCGTCATGGACGAACAGACGCGCCTGCTGCAAGCGACCCTGGAGACCTATCAACGCTCCCTGCAAATGACCGAAAACCAATACCGCGCCGGTGTGTCCGGCAAGGACGCGGTGGCTCAGGCGCAAACCCAGCTCAAGTCGACACAGGCCAGCTTGATCGACCTGATCTGGCAGCGCGCCCAGCTGGAAAACGCCATCGCGGTGTTGATCGGCGAGGCTCCTGCCAACTTCAAGCTGGCGGTGAGCAATGATATTCCCGCGTTGCCGCAGATCCCGGTGAGCCTGCCGTCGCAGCTGCTGGAACGGCGCCCGGACATCGCCTCGGCCGAACGCGCGGTGATCGCCGCCAACGCCAATATCGGCGTGGCCAAGGCCGCCTATTATCCGGACCTGACCCTGAGCCTGGCCGGTGGTTACTCCAGCAGCACCTACGCCGACTGGATCAGCCTGCCGAACCGCTTCTGGTCGGTGGGGCCCAAACTCGCCATGACCCTGTTCGACGGCGGCCAGCGCTCGGCGGAAGTCGACCGCACCGTCGCCAGCTATGACGAGACCGTGGCCAAGTACCGCCAGACCGTGCTGGATGGTTTCCGCGAAGTGGAAAACTACATGGTCCAGCTCAAGGTGCTGGAAGACGAGGCGGTGGTCAGCAACGAGGCGCTGGAGGCCGCGCGTGAGTCGCTGCGCCTGACCCAGAACCAGTACAAGGCCGGGTTGATTGCCTACCTGGACGTGGTGCAGGTGCAAGCGACGGCCCTGAGCAATGAGCGCACCGTGCTGACCCTGTTGCAGACGCAACTGGTGGCGAGTGTGCAATTGATTGCGGCGTTGGGCGGCGGTTGGGACGGGAAAACCGCGTTTGACGCAAAGGATTAACCGCAAACATGGACTAAATGTGGGAGCTGGCTCGCGAATGCGGTGTGTCAGTCAACGGATTCATTGGCTGATCCAGCGCCTTCGCGGGCAAGCCCGCTCCCACAGTTGATGGGGGTTGATGGGGCGTCAGTGCTCTGCTGGATCGCCCAGACACTGCTAGTCTTCTGAGCGAGGCGGCGCTGTGGTTGAGGGGTTGCCCCTCAGCCATGGAATCTCCCACATCTGGTGTCAATCAGCCTCCGGATTCTGGGGTATTTGAGCCAGTAGTTTGGCGTCAAAAAGTCCATGATGGCCATGCGCTAATATTTCAACTGTCCAATAATCAATCTCGCTACAATCGCCGCCTTTGCCACCTGGCACGGGGTTTTTAAGGCCCGTCAGTCTTGAGAAGTCCCATGCTTATCGGTAGCTATTCCCCCTCGCTGGTCGTGATTTCTCTGCTCGTTGCGATCCTCGCTTCCTATACCGCGCTGGACCTGGCCGGGCGCATTGCGACCGCCAAGGGCCGTGCGGTCTTTTATTGGATGAGCGGTGGGGCCGTGGCAATGGGCGTGGGCGTGTGGTCCATGCATTTTATTGGCATGTTGGCGCTGCGCCTGCCGTTCGCCCTGGGTTTCGACGTGGGTATCACTGCGCTGTCGCTGCTGATCGCGGTGTTGTCCTGCGGCTTTGCGTTGTGGCTGGTCAACCAGTCACGCTTGCCCGCCTGGCAACTGACATTGGGTGCGCTGGTCATGGGCGCGGGCATCAGCAGCATGCACTACACCGGCATGGCTGCGATGCGCATGACCCCCGGCATCGACTACGACCCCACACTCTTCAGCGCCTCGTTGCTGATCGCGGTGGTGGCCTCCGGCGCAGCGTTGTGGATCGCCTTCCACCTGCGACGCAATACGCCTTACGTGCGTCTGATGCGCGGTGGCGCTGCCGTGATCATGGGGCTGGCCATCGTCGGTATGCATTACACCGGCATGGCGGCGGCGCAATTTGCCGACGAGAGTTACTGCGGCGCTGCGGTGTCGGGCCTCAGTGGCAAGGGCCTGGACAACCTGGTCGTGGTCACCAGCCTTGCGGTCCTGGTGATTGCCTTGCTCACCTCGGTGCTGGATGCCCGCCTGGAAGCGCGTACCTCGGTACTGGCCGACTCCCTGAGCCTGGCCAATCAGGAACTGACCCACCTGGCCCTGCACGACCCCCTGACCGGGCTGCCCAATCGCACGTTGCTCGCCGACCGTATCCAACAAGCGATGCAGGCGGTCAACGAAAAGGGCGGCTGCTTTGCCCTGATGTTTATCGACCTGGATGGGTTCAAGCCGGTCAACGATGCGTTCGGCCATCATATGGGCGACCAACTGCTGTACGAAGTCGGCCTGCGCCTGCGCGAAGACCTGCGCAGCCAGGACACCCTGGCGCGCATCGGCGGTGATGAATTTGTATTGCTGGTGCGCCTGAGCCAGCCCGACGATGCGCTGCGCCTGGCCGAGCGCCAGGTGGGCCTGGTCAACCGCGCCTTCAAGGTTGCCGAGCATGAGCTGAAGATTTCCGCCAGCGTGGGCATTGCAATCTACCCCGGCAACGGCAGCAACCCCCAGGAACTGCTGATGAACGCCGACGCCGCGATGTACCACGCCAAAGGCATGGGCAAGAACGGCTACAGCTTCTTCGACGTGTCGATGAACACCAACGCGCGCAAGCAATTGCAGTTGTTGCAGGACCTGCGCAACGCCGTCGAGCAGCAACAGTTCCGTCTGTATTACCAGCCCAAGTTCGACGCGGTGACTGGCATCCCGGTCGGCGCCGAAGCGTTGTTGCGCTGGGAACACCCGCAACAAGGCCTGTTGCTACCGGCGACGTTTATCGAGCTGGCGGAAAAAACCGGGCTGATCATTCCTATCGGCGAATGGGTGCTCAATGAAGCCTGTCGCCAGATGCGCCTGTGGTACGTGCTGGGTTATGAAGACTGGCGTATCGCCGTGAACCTGTCGGCGCTGCAGTTCTGCCACGCCGGGCTGGTCAACAGCGTGGCCACGGCGCTTGAACGTCACCAGTTGCCGGCCAACAGCCTGACCCTGGAGATCACCGAAACCACCGCCATGAGTGATGCGGACGCGAGCATGACCGTGTTGCAGCAGCTCTCGGACATGGGCGTGGACCTGTCCATCGACGATTTCGGCACCGGCTATTCCAGCCTGATGTACCTCAAGCGCCTGCCGGCCAACGAGCTGAAGATCGACCGTGGTTTTGTGCGCGACCTTGAGCACGACGGCGACGACGCCGCCATTGTCTCGGCCATCGTTGCCCTCGGCCAGGCCCTGGGCTTGCGCATCGTCGCCGAAGGGGTGGAGACCGACATGCAGCAAACCTTCCTCACGCGGCTGGGCTGTAACTCGTTGCAGGGCTACCTGTTGGGCCATCCGTTGCCGGCGGAGCGGTTCATGGCCGATATCCAACGCGCGGAAGCGGCCGTTGCGCCTGACAAAAACCGTGTGTGACGGGTATTCTTGGGCCCAACCTTAAACATTCGGTTGAAACAGGAGATCACTCCCATGGACAAAGTCGTCATTATCACCGGGGGCAGTCGGGGGATTGGCGCGCAGACGGCCTTGCTGGCGGCGCGCCAGGGCTATCGCATCTGCATCAATTTCCAGTCCGACGAGGACGCTGCCCACCGCGTGCTTGAGCAGGTCCGCGCGTTGGGTGCACAGGCCATCGCGGTGCGGGCAGATGTCAGCATCGAAGATGAAGTGATCATGCTGTTCAATCGCGTCGATGCCGAACTGGGGCGCGTTACAGCGTTGGTCAACAACGCCGGCACCGTGGGGCACAAGTCGCGGGTCGATGAGATGTCCGAGTTCCGTATCCTCAAGGTCATGAAAACCAACGTGCTGGGGCCGATCCTGTGTGCCAAGCATGCGCTGCTGCGCATGTCGCCCAAGCATGGCGGGCAGGGGGGCAGTATCGTCAACGTGTCGTCGGTGGCGGCGCGGTTGGGCGCGCCGGGAGAATACGTGGACTACGCCGCGTCCAAGGGCGCGCTGGATACCTTCACCATCGGGCTGTCGAAGGAAGTTGCGGGGGAGGGTATCCGGGTCAACGCCGTGCGCCCCGGTTATATCTTTACCGATTTTCATGCGCTCAGCGGCGACCCGGATCGGGTCAGCAAGTTGGAGTCGGGTATCCCCATGGCCCGAGGCGGGCGCCCGGACGAGGTGGCGGAAGCGATTATCTGGTTGTTGTCGGATAAGGCTTCCTACACGACCGGGACGTTCCTGGATCTGGGTGGCGGTCGCTAGACAACGCTCAAGTGAGAAACTCGCGCAGCACTGGATAACCCTTGTCGGAAAATTCCTTGAGTACGCTGGCTTCGGAGTTTTCCAGCGTGTCGTAGCCGTCGTCGGCGAAGCCGTCGATTTTGCCGTTGCGGCTGTGACTGGCGTTCAGTTGGCGGTCGTCGAGGTTGTCGATAAAGCGCAAGACTTTGTCCAGGTCGTAGGCCGCGTCCGCCCGGGTCTGCGGGTTCGGGTTGGCGCCGCTCCAATCGCCCACCTGTCGTTTCAAGTCATCGATCATTGCAGTGAGAAAAAGTCTTGGCCTCTGTGGCTTTCTGGCAGATTCGGTTCCGATTCAAAACGACCGCACGATCCTTCCCAAGGTCTCCATGGCCTGCTCCGACGCCTCCGTCCACGGGCTGCCATAGTTCAAGCGAATGCAGTTCCTGAAGCGCTGGGTCGCCGAGAAAATCGGCCCCGGTGCGATGCTGATGCCTTGGGCCAGGGCCATTTGGAACAACTTCAACGAGTCGGTCTGTTCCGGCAATTCCAACCATAGGAAATACCCGCCGGCCGGCTGGCTGACCCGCGTCTGTGCCGGGAAATAACGGGCGATGGCGGCGAGCATGGCGCTTTGCTGTTCTTCCAGGGCATAGCGCAATTTGCGCAGGTGCCGGTCGTACCCGCCGTGTTGCAGGTAATCGGCAATCGCCGCCTGGGCCGGCATCGACGGGCACAGCGAGGTCATCAGCTTCAAGCGTTCGACCTTTTGCGCGAAACGCCCGGCTGCGACCCAGCCAACGCGATAACCCGGGGCCAGGCTCTTGGCGAACGAGCCGCAATGCATCACCAACCCTTCGGTGTCGAAGGCCTTGGCCGGTTTCGGGGCGTGCTGGCCGTAATACAGCTCGGCGTAGACATCGTCTTCAATCAACGGCACCTGGTGACTGCGCAACAGTTCCACCAGTGCTTGTTTCTTGGCTTCGGGCACGGTGGCGCCCATGGGGTTCTGGAAGCTGGTCATGGTCCAGCAGGCCTTGATCGGGTAGCGCGCCAGGGTTTGCGCCAGGGCGTTGAGGTCGATGCCGTCCCGCGGGTGCACCGGGATTTCCACGGCCTTGAGCTTTAGACGCTCCAGCACTTGCAGGCACGCGTAGAAGGCCGGGGCTTCGATGGCTACCAGGTCGCCGGGTTCGGTCACGGCTTGCAGGCACAGGTTCAGGGCTTCCAGCGCGCCGTTGGTGATCAGCAACTCTTCCATGGGCAGCATCAGGCCGCCGACCATGTAGCGCAGGGCAATCTGGCGGCGCAGTTGCGGGTTGCCCGGCGACATGTCGGTGACCACCAGGCGCGGGTCCATCTCACGGCTGGCACTGGCCAGGGAGCGCGCCAGGCGCGGTAGCGGGAACAGCATCGGGCTGGGGAACGCCGAGCCGAAGGGCACGGTGTTCGGGTCCTTGATCGAGTCGAGGACCGAGAACACCAGCTCGCTCACGTCGACCTCGGTGGATTCGTGCACTTGCTCGCTCACCACCGGCTCGGAAAACGGGCTGGGTGCGTGGGTGTTGACGAAGTAGCCGGAGCGCGGGCGTGCGCGGATCAGGCCGCGACGCTCCAGTAGGTAATAGGCCTGGAACACCGTGGACGGGCTGACGCCGTAGGTCTGGCTGGCATAGCGCACCGAGGGCACGCGCTGGCCGGGGCCGAGGACGCCGGAGCGGATCAGTTCTGCGATGTCGTCGGCGAATTTTTCGTAGCGTTTCATTTTGGCCTTAAACAAATTCTTCAGAATGTAAACGGAACACACTGTGGGAGCGGGCTTGCTCGCGAAGGCGCTGGGTCAGTTCATCAATAAGGTGACTGATACACCGCCTTCGCGAGCAAGCCCGCTCCCACATTTGGATCTGCATCTAGTCGGACAGGTCTCAGCGGTTCAGCGGTGCTACGAAGCGGCTGTCGGCAGCACTGTAGACCCACGGTTCATCCACATCCGTGACCTTGAAACGCAAGGTCTGCGAGCTGCTTGCCGGTTTATCTGCCAGTAACGCCACCGACACCGGCACATCGACGATTTCCCCTGGCGCCAGGCTGATCTCGGTCTTGCCCTGCAACTGGAAGCCCTCGGCGTCCACCAGTTCCAGACGGTAATCCTGGCGCTGCTGGGTCTTGTTGATGACCTTGAGGCTGTAGATGTTTTCGATCAAGCCCTGGGCGTTCTCGCGGAACATGCCACGGTCCTTGGTCACATCCAGCGACACCATCGGCCGTTCGACCAACGCCACCACCAACGCCGCGATCATCACCAGCAGCACTGCACTGTAGCCGATCAGGCGCGGGCGCAGCAGGTGGGTCTTGCCACCTTGCAACTGATGCTCGCTGGTATAGCTGACCAATCCTGGGGCATAGCCCATTTTTTCCATGATCGAATCGCAGGCGTCGATGCACGCCGCGCAGCCGATGCATTCCATTTGCAAGCCGTCGCGGATGTCGATGCCGGTGGGGCAGACCTGTACGCACAGCTGGCAGTCGATGCAATCCCCGAGGCCGACGTCGACGGGGTTCACCTCGCGTTTGCGTGGGCCACGCTGCTCGCCGCGGGCGGCGTCGTAGGAAATGGTCAGGGTGTCCTTGTCGAACATCACGCTCTGGAACCGCGCATAGGGGCACATGTGCATGCACACCGCTTCGCGCAGCCAGCCGGCGTTGATGTAGGTGGCGCCGGTAAAAAACAGGACCCAGAACAGGCTCACACCGCCCATCTGCCAGGTCAGCAACTCGGCCGCCAGTGGCCGGATCGGCGTGAAGTAACCGACAAACGTCAGCCCGGTCAGCACGCTGATGCCCAGCCACAAGGTGTGTTTGGCCGAGCGCCGCGCCAGTTTGTTCAGGCTCCACGGCGCGGCTTGCAGCTTGATGCGCTGGTTGCGTTCGCCCTCGGTGACTTTTTCACACCACATGAACAGCCAGGTGAACGAGCTTTGCGGGCAGGTGTAGCCGCACCACACGCGGCCGGCGAACACCGTGATCGCAAACAGGCCAAAGGCACAGATGATCAGCAACGCCGACAACAGGATGAAATCCTGCGGCCAGAACGTGGCGCCAAAGATATGGAATTTACTTTCAGCCAAGTCCCATAGCACGGCCTGGCGCCCACCCCAGTTCAGCCACACGGTGCCGAAAAAGGCCAGGAACAGAAAGCCTGCACCGCTCAAGCGCAAGGTGCGGAACAGGCCGGTGAAACTACGGGTGTGGATCAGGTTGTCGCTGGATTTGGCCTTCACCTTCTTTGGGTGAAGTGGCTCAAAGGTTTCCACGGTTCGGACGGGGATTCTCTCGCTCATGGTCGTTCGCTCATCAGCCTCCATCAGGCCGATGAACTATGCGCGTGGGACTGTTTGCATAACAGACTCAGGTATGGCGATAAAAAGCGGATCAGATGCGCTCAGCAGGCAACCCTGCGTCAATCTGCTGCACCCCGTCCCGCCTGGGGTGCAGCTGGTTTTTTTGCTGTGCTGATACAGATCAATCAAATCGCCGAACCAGGCTCGGTGACCTTCTTGTGCTGACGCCCATCGGTTGCGCCGGCAACAGTCAGGGCGTCGGCTTCCTGTTCGGTGATGTACACCCGGCCGGTGGCCAATTCCACGTAGGACATGGCCTTGGGGATGTCGGTACTGACCGTCACCGCGCTGGCAGGCAGGCTTTGTTCCTGGCCATCAGTGTTGAGCTTGAAATAGCACGTCTGGTTTTCAATACGCACGGGCATGGTGATCTCCTTCTC
Source organism: Pseudomonas sp. GL_117 (assembly GCF_057835125.1). Classification (NCBI taxonomy): domain Bacteria; kingdom Pseudomonadati; phylum Pseudomonadota; class Gammaproteobacteria; order Pseudomonadales; family Pseudomonadaceae; genus Pseudomonas; species Pseudomonas sp. GL_117. The sequence continues at coordinate 2,784,300 of NZ_CM174418.1, forward strand.
AAAGGCTGGTGAAGGTTAGGGGCCGGTGCATCGCCAAGCGTTCCCGGCAACTGACTGGCGGTCGCTGCTGTCCATCCTTTACCCATCCCGACAAAGGAAGCTGTTCATGGACGCCTGGTGGCATCAAGTGTGGCAAACCTTACAAACCGAGTTCGCCGATATCGGTGATGCGAAACAGCTGACCCAGATCACCGTGCGCTTGCTGATCGCCGCCGTGCTCGGCGGCATTCTTGGCTTCGAGCGCGAGAGCAAGGGCAAGGCCGCCGGCGTGCGCACCCATATGTTGGTGGCGTTGGGCGCGGCGCTGTTTGTGATGGTGCCGCAGATGTCCGGCAACCAGGCGGACGCAATGAGCCGGGTGGTGCAGGGCGTGATAGCCGGCATCGGCTTTCTTGGCGCCGGTACGATCATCAAGGGCAAGGATGATGAAGAGGGTCACGTGAAGGGGCTGACCACCGCGGCGGGCCTGTGGATGACCGCTGCGATTGGGGTCTCGGCCGGATTGGGCCGGGAATCCACAGCGGTGTTGAGTACGTTGCTGGCGCTGGCGGTGTTCAGCGTGATGCCGAAAATCGTCAAGCGTTTCGACAAGGACTGACGATCACTGGCGGCATGCTCGTCGGCGGCTCTTCGACCGGTGGCGGCTGGTGTTGCGGTGGTTCCTGCTCAGGAATCGGCTCCGGTTCACTGGGCGGCAGGGTCGGGTTATCGATATTCGGGTCTGGGGTTTCTGCCGGGATCGGGATATTCATCGGTGTGGCCTCCTTTGTGCTTTGCTCTATCGGTGGACAGCCGCCAGGGGGATTTGATTCCCCGCCCAATGGCGGCACATCCATCTGAACTTTTCCCGCGGGCCCGGGCTCGGACCTAAGTCGGTCTGGCTCAGGGAAGCGCCGCCGTATCGGAATCCGGATCAAGCAAAGAGCGTCCACAGGGCGTAAGGGGAAGATGCTCGATGACTGCTGAAACAGAGGCTTTGTTACCACTGTCCCAGGCGCTGCTGTTGCCCAGGATCGCAATCGAAAGCACCACACCCGTGATCGACGGCGGCGAATTTGCCGTCAAGGCCGTGGTTGGCCAGCGCGTCAATGTCAGCAGCAAGGTGTTCGCCGACGGCCACGACAAACTCGCCGTACTGATTCGCTGGCGCGCGCTGCATGAAGAAAGCTGGCACAGCGTGGTGATGACGGATGTGGGTAACAACGGCTGGGCGGGCGCGTTTACCGTGGTTGACCAGGGCCCCCACGAATACTGCATCGAAGCCTGGATCGATACCTTCGCCAGCTTCTGCTACGAACTGCGCAAGAAACATGAGGCCGGCGTGCCGGTCAGCCTGGAGTTGCAGGAAGGCCGCAGCCTGGTGCTGCAAGCTGCCGAGCGCAGCGACAACGAGCTGCGCGACCGCCTGATGTTGTTGCACCACGAACTCTCCGGCCTGCTGGAAACCGAGCAGGTCGCGCTGTTCCTGCACGAAGACAGTGCACACCTGATGACCCTGGCCGACCACCGCGCCTACTTGAGCATCAGCACCGTGTACCCGATCGATGTGGAACGCAGCGCCGCGCAATTTGCCAGTTGGTACGAGCTGTTCCCGCGCTCGATCACCGACGATCCGGCGCGTCACGGCACATTCAATGACGTGCACTCGCGCTTGTCGACGATCCACGATATGGGTTTCGACGTGCTGTACTTCCCGCCGATCCACCCCATCGGCCGCAGCCATCGCAAGGGCCGCAACAACGCCCTGACGGCTGGCCCCGATGATCCCGGCAGCCCCTACGCCATCGGCAGCGAGGAAGGTGGCCACGAGGCGATTCACCCGCAGCTGGGCAGCCGCGAAGATTTCCGCCGGCTGGTCAAGGCCGCCGCCGAGCATGGCCTGGAAATCGCCCTGGACTTCGCTATCCAGTGTTCCCAGGACCACCCGTGGCTCAAGCAGCATCCGGGTTGGTTCAACTGGCGCCCGGACGGCACGATCAAATACGCGGAAAACCCGCCGAAGAAATACCAGGACATCGTCAACGTCGACTTTTATGCGGCGGATGCGATCCCCAGTCTGTGGACCGAGCTGCGCGACATCGTGGTCGGGTGGGTGGAAGAGGGCGTGAAGACCTTTCGCGTCGACAACCCCCACACCAAGCCGCTGCCGTTCTGGCAATGGCTGATCAGCGATGTGCGCGCCAAGCACCCCGAGGTGATCTTTCTCGCTGAAGCCTTCACCACCCCGGCGATGATGGCGCGCCTGGGCAAGGTCGGTTACTCCCAGAGCTACACCTATTTCACCTGGCGCAACACCAAGGCCGAACTGAGCGAGTACTTCACCGAACTGAACCAGTCGCCGTGGCGCGAGTGTTTCCGGCCGAATTTCTTTGTGAATACGCCGGACATCAACCCGGCGTTCCTGCACGAATCCGGGCGCCCGGGCTTTTTGATCCGCGCTGCACTGGCGACCATGGGCTCGGGCCTGTGGGGCATGTATTCGGGCTATGAACTGTGCGAAGCCGCGCCGGTGCCGGGCAAAGAGGAATACCTGGATTCGGAGAAGTACCAGATCCGCGTACGAGACTTCAGCGCGCCCGGCAACATCATCGCCGAGATCGCCCAGCTCAACCGCATCCGCCGGCAAAACCCGGCGTTGCACACGCACCTGGGGCTGAAGCTCTACAACGCGTGGAACGACAACATCCTGTATTTCGGCAAGCGCAGTGAGGATGGCAGCAACTTTATCCTCGTGGCGGTGAACCTTGATCCCTACAACGCCCAGGAGGCGAATTTTGAGTTGCCTCTGTGGGAATTGGGCCTGCCGGACGATGCTCAGACCGGGGGGGAAGACCTGATGAATGGCCATCGCTGGACATGGTACGGCAAGACCCAGTGGATGCGGCTGGAGCCGCAGATGCCGTTCGGTATCTGGCGTATCACCCTTCCTTGAACCTGTTGGAGATCCAAAAATGTGGGCGCAGGCGAGCCGGCTCCCACATTGAGCAAGTGTCTCCAGGTGGTTTTGAACGTATTCTCAGGAGTTTCCAATGGCGAAGAAGCCCGCCCCGAACACCTTTACCCAAGACCCGCTCTGGTATAAGGATGCGGTGATCTATCAAGTTCACGTCAAATCGTTTTTCGACGCCAACAACGATGGTATCGGCGATTTTGCCGGCCTGATCGCCAAACTCGATTACATCGCCGACCTTGGCGTCAACACCCTCTGGCTGTTGCCGTTCTACCCTTCGCCCCGCCGTGATGACGGCTACGACATCGCCGAATACTGTGGCGTGCACAGGGACTACGGCACCCTGGCCGACGCCAAGCGCTTTATCGCCGAGGCCCATAAGCGCGGGCTGCGGGTGATTACCGAGTTGGTGATCAACCACACCTCCGACCAGCACCCATGGTTCCAGCGGGCGCGCAAGGCCAAGTCGGGTTCGGCCGCGCGGGATTTCTATGTGTGGTCCGATGACGACCAGAAATACGCCGGCACCCGCATCATCTTTCTCGACACCGAGACCTCCAACTGGACCTGGGACCCGGTCGCCGGCCAGTACTTCTGGCACCGCTTCTACTCCCATCAGCCCGACCTCAACTTCGACAACCCGCAAGTCATGCAGGCCGTGCTCGCAGTGATGCGCTTCTGGCTCGACCTGGGCATCGACGGCCTGCGCCTGGACGCCATCCCCTACTTGATCGAGCGCGACGGCACGAATAACGAAAACCTGCCGCAAACCCACGAGGTGCTCAAACAGATCCGCGCCGAGATCGACGCCCATTATCCGGACCGCATGCTGCTGGCCGAAGCCAACCAATGGCCGGAGGACACACAACTCTACTTCGGTGACAAAAAAGGCGACGACGGCGACGAATGCCACATGGCCTTCCACTTTCCGCTGATGCCGCGCATGTATATGGCGCTGGCCCAGGAAGATCGCTTCCCCATCACCGATATTCTGCGCCAGACCCCGGAGATTCCCGCCAATTGCCAGTGGGCGATCTTCCTGCGCAACCACGATGAGCTGACTCTGGAGATGGTCACCGACAAGGAACGCGACTACCTGTGGAACTACTACGCCGCCGACCGCCGCGCGCGCATCAACCTGGGCATTCGTCGGCGCCTTGCGCCGCTGATGGAGCGCGACCGCCGCCGCATCGAGCTGCTCAACAGCCTGCTGCTGTCGATGCCTGGCACGCCAACCCTGTATTACGGCGATGAAATCGGCATGGGTGACAACATCTACCTCGGTGACCGCGACGGCGTGCGTACGCCGATGCAGTGGTCCATCGACCGCAATGGCGGCTTCTCCCGCGCCGACCCGGCCAGCCTGGTACTGCCGCCGATCATGGATGCGCAATACGGTTATCAGTCGGTCAATGTCGAAACCCAGGCCCAAGATCCCCATTCACTGTTGAATTGGACCCGGCGCATGCTCGCGGTGCGCAAACAGTCCAAGGCGTTTGGCCGGGGCAGCTTGAAGATGCTCTCGCCGAGCAACCGCCGCATCCTCGCCTATACCCGCGAGTTCACCGGCGAGGATGGTCGCAGCGAAATCATCCTGTGCGTGGCCAACGTGTCGCGCAGCGCCCAGGCCGCCGAGTTGGATCTGTCGGCCTACGCCGGCATGGTCCCGGTAGAGATGCTTGGCGGTAATGCCTTCCCGCCCATTGGCCAACTGAATTTCCTGTTGACCCTGGCGCCCTATGGTTTCTACTGGTTCGTGCTGGCCGCGGAAAACCAGATGCCCAGCTGGCACGTGGAACCGGCGCAAAGCATGCCGGACTTCACCACCCTGGTGCTTAAACAGCGCCTGGAAGAACTGCTTGAACCCGCGTGCCGCGCCACCCTGGAGCAGACTTCGCTACCCGCCTGGCTGCCCAAACGCCGCTGGTTCGCGGGCAAGGATGCGAGCATCGACAGCGTGCATATCGCCTACGGTGTGCGCTTTGGCGACCCGCAGCACCCGGTGTTGCTCAGCGAAATTGACGTGAGCAGCGGCGGGCAGGTCAGCCGTTATCAGTTGCCGTTCGGTTTTCTGGGTGAGGACCAGTTCACCAGCGCCTTGCCTCAGCAATTGGCCCTGGCCCGTGTGCGACGGGCGCGTCAGGTGGGGTTGGTGACCGACGCGTTCAGCCTTGAGCCGTTCATCCGTGCCGTTATCCATGGGCTGCAAGCCGGTACGCTATTGAACTCGAGCGAGGGCGAACTGCGCTTTGAAGCCACACCACACCTGGCCAAGCTGCCATTGGGCGACGACGCGCCAGTGCGCTACCTGTCGGCCGAGCAATCCAACAGCTCGGTGGTGGTGGGTGAAAGCCTGGTGCTCAAGCTGATTCGCAAAGTTGCCTCTGGGGTGCACCCTGAACTGGAAATGAGCGCCTACCTGACCGCTGCCGGTTACCCGAATATCTCGCCGCTGCTGGGCTCGGTGATTCGCCGTGACGGGGCAGGGCAGGACAACCTGTTGATGATCGCCCAGGGTTACCTGAGCAATCAGGGCGATGCGTGGGCCTGGACCCAGAACAACCTGGAACGGGCGATTCGCGATGAGCTGGCCCAAGCCATCTCCGAGCAGGAACAGCATTACAACGCCCTTGACGAACTCAAGGAGTTTGCCGGGTTGCTCGGCCGCCGCCTGGGCGAGATGCATGGGGTGTTGGGGGCCAAAACCAGCGACAAGGACTTCCGCCCCGAGCTCACCACGGCCAGGCAGGCCCAGGCCTGGGCCAAGGATGTGGCTGCGCAGATCGAGCGCGCCTTGCACCTGCTTGACCTTCATCAAAATCAATTGAACCCCGCGGATCAGGCGTTGGTCAGTGATTTGCTGGCGCAGAAAAAAGCCATCACCAGCCACGTTCAGGCATTGGCGAAAGCCACGCTGGGCGGCCTGCGGATACGCGTCCACGGCGATTTGCACCTGGGCCAGGTGCTGGTGGTGAAGGGCGATGCGTACCTGATCGACTTTGAAGGCGAGCCGGCGCGACCATTGCATGAACGACGTGGCAAGCACAGCCCCTATAAGGATGTGAGCGGCGTGCTGCGCTCCTTTGATTACGCGGCTGCGATGGCGCGCAATGACCAAGGCCTGGATCAATCGCCTACCGCGCAGTTGGCGCGCCGACGCGTGACCGAGCGTTACCTGACTGACGCACGTCAGGCATTTATCCAGGCTTATCAGTCAGCTACGTCTACACTGGCGCATGACTGGCAGGATGCCAAAGGCCAGGACGCCGCGCTGACGTTGTTCAGCCTGGAGAAGGCCGCGTATGAAGTGGCTTACGAAGCGGAAAATCGCCCAAGCTGGCTGCCGGTGCCCCTGCAAGGGTTGCACGGTCTGCTCAGCGGGCTTGTATCGAAAACCGCACGCGGTGGGGAGAGGTCATGAGCTTTACGAATAAAGAACCGCTGCAGCCTAAGTTGACAGCACTGCCGGCGTCCCACGACGTCGATGCGCTGGTACGCGCCGAACATCCGGACCCGTTCTCGGTTCTGGGCCCGCACGATGATGAACACGGTGGCCAGTTTATCCGCGCCTTTCTGCCAGAAGCCTTGAGCGTTCAAGTGCTGGAGCGCGACAGCGGCGAACTGATCGGCAGCCTGGACGCAACCCAGGTGCCGGGCCTGTTTGTCGGGCACTTCAAGCATCGCCAGGCGTACCTGCTGAAAATCCAGTGGGCCGGTGGCGAGCAGATTACCGAGGACCCCTACAGCTTCGCCCAATTGTTGCTGGGTGAAATGGACCTGTACCTGTTTGCCGAAGGCAACCACCGTGACCTCGGCAGTTGCCTCGGCGCCCAGGTGACCACGGTGGATGGCGTGCAGGGTGTGCGCTTTGCCGTGTGGGCACCGAATGCGCGGCGCGTGTCAGTGGTGGGAGATTTCAATATTTGGGACGGTCGGCGCCATCCGATGCGTTTGCGGCACCCGTCTGGCGTGTGGGAGATCTTTATCCCACGCCTGCAACCGGGCGCGGCCTATAAATACGAGATTCTTGGTGCTCATGGGATCTTGCCGCTCAAGGCCGACCCCATGGCGCTGGCGACCCAGCTGCCGCCCGACACCGCCTCCAAAGTCGCCCCGCCGTTGCAGGTCGACTGGCAGGACCATGGATGGATGCAGGCGCGGGCCGACAAACACAAAACCACCGCGCCGCTCTCGATCTACGAGCTGCACGTGGGCTCCTGGCAGTGCGAACTGGACGAAGCCGGCGAAGTCGCGCGCCAATATGGCTGGCGGGAACTGGCCGAGCGCCTGGTGCCCTATGTGCAGCAACTGGGCTTCACCCACGTCGAACTGATGCCGATCATGGAACACCCGTTCGGCGGCTCGTGGGGTTACCAGGCGTTGTCACAATTTGCACCGAGCGCACGTTTTGGTTCACCCGAAGATTTCGCCTACTTCGTCAACGCGCTGCATCAGGCAGATATTGGCGTGATTCTGGATTGGGTCCCGGCGCATTTTCCTACGGATACCCACGGCCTGGCGCAATTCGACGGCACTGCGCTGTACGAATACGCCAACCCGCTGGAAGGCTTTCACCAGGATTGGGACACGCTGATCTATAACCTTGGTCGCACCGAAGTGCATGGCTTTATGCTGGCCTCGGCGCTGCACTGGCTGAAACACTTCCATGTGGACGGCCTGCGCGTCGATGCGGTGGCGTCGATGCTGTACCGCGATTATTCGCGCAAGGCCGGGGAATGGGTGCCCAACCGCCACGGTGGTCGGGAGAACCTCGAAGCCATCGACTTCCTGCGCCACCTGAACGACGTTGTCGCCCTGGAAGCCCCCGGCGCGCTGGTGATCGCCGAGGAGTCCACCGCGTGGCCCGGCGTCAGCCAACCGACCCAACAGGGCGGCCTGGGCTTCAACTACAAGTGGAACATGGGCTGGATGCACGATTCGCTGCATTACATCCAGCAAGACCCGGTGTACCGCGCCCATCATCACAACGAGCTGAGTTTTGGCCTGGTGTATGCCTGGTCCGAGCGCTTCATCCTGCCGATTTCCCACGATGAGGTGGTGCACGGCAAACATTCGCTGATCGACAAGATGCCCGGCGACCGCTGGCAGAAGTTTGCCAACCTGCGCGCCTACCTGGCGTTCATGTGGATGCATCCGGGTAAGAAACTGCTGTTCATGGGCTGCGAATTCGGCCAGTGGCGCGAGTGGAACCACGACCAGCAACTGGACTGGTACCTGTTGCAGTACGCCGAACACAAGGGCGTACAAAAACTGGTCGGCGACCTCAACCGGCTGTACCGCGAGGAACCGGCACTGCACGAGCAGGACGACGCGCCCCAGGGCTTCCAGTGGTTGATCGGCGACGATGCGATCAACAGCGTCTACGCCTGGTTGCGCTGGAGCAAGGACGGCAGGCCGGTGCTGGTGGTGGCCAATTTCACCCCAGTGCCCCGCGAGGCGTACGCCGTGGGCGTGCCATTTGCCGGGCGCTGGAGCGAGGTGATCAATACGGATGCCGACACTTATGCCGGCTCCAACTATGGCAACGGCGGCGAAGTGTTTACCCAGGATGAACCGCGCCATGGGCAACCGGTGTCGTTGACGCTGAATCTGCCACCTCTGGGGGTGCTGATTCTGCGGCCGGACACGCCTTAAAGGCTCTGGCGTAATGGATTCTGTTGTCCGCGCTGCTGGCAGGATGCCACAATGGCGCCTTTGTCGTGGCAGTCAAAGCAGGCGGATTTCATGAATGGCCTTGGGCGTGAGCAGGACCAGGATTGCTTTATCGAAGAGCAGGTGCGAACCGATCGTTTGCACCAGCTGTTTCGCCAGTCATTTGCCGCGATTTTCGGCAGTTTCTTCGCCGCGATCATGCTGTGCTGGCTGTGCTGGGACCGGTTCGATCATCAGGTCATCCTGATCTGGCTGGTCGCGCTGAGCGCGTCCTCGCTGCTGCGTATCCACTTGTTCATGGGCTGGTTTCGCTGTCCCCGTGCCGAACGCACGCCGGAACGCTGGGAACGGCGCTACTGGCTGACACTGATGCTGTCCGCCGGAATCTGGGGGTTGGGCGCGTTTGCAGTGATGCCCACCGATGACCGCGTGTCCCAGGTGCTGGTGATGCTGTTTACCGTGGGTATGTCGGTCAGTGCGGTGTCGTGTTACTCGGCATATCGCTACATGACCTTGATGTCCATGTCCCTGGTGTTGTTGCCGTGTACCTTGTGGCTGCTGTTCCAGCCGTCACCGATGCAAGTCGGGGTGGCGGCGGCGGTGTTGGTGTTTTCGACCTTTGTGGTCAGCGCCACGCGCAAACTCTCGGACGCCCTGGAAAAAGCCTTTCGCCTGACCCGGCAGATGGAACGTGCCCACAATATTTCCGCCCGCGCCGCACAGACCGATGAGCTCACGGGCCTGATGAACCGCCGCGCCTTCTTTGAGCACGCCCAGTTGCTGTACGCGCAATGCCGGCGCAACCGGCAGCCCTTGTGTGCGCTGATGATGGACATGGACCACTTCAAGGACATCAACGACACCTACGGCCATCAGGCCGGGGACGAAGTGTTGCGCCAGATCGGCGGGGTGATCAGCGCGTCATTTCGCCAGTCGGATGTGTACGGTCGGTTGGGCGGCGAAGAGTTTGGCGTATTGCTGCCCAACACTTCATTGGACACCGCGCGTGACATCGCCGAACAGTTGGTCAAGTCCATCTCCGGGCTGGCCGCCGAGCCGGTGCACGGCTTGACCGCCAGCCTGGGCGTGGCCTCGAGCCGCAACCTTGACCAGGACTTGCACAGCCTGATGAATACGGCCGACAAGGCGCTGTACCGCGCCAAGGCCGAGGGTCGCAACCGCGTCGCAGTGGCGGAGTAGGGCGTCAGTCGCGCTGCATGGCCTTGGCCAGGACCCGTGCCACCTGGTCGGCGGAATAGGGCTTGGCGAGGAACTCAAAGCCTTCGTAGCCGCTGTCGGCCAGCTCTTCACTGTAGCCGGAGGTGAGCACCACCGGCAGGTCCGGCCGCCGTTGGCGCAGAACTTTGGCCATCACCACGCCAGTCATGCCGGGCATCACCACATCCGAGAACACCCCGTCGAACGCCATCGCATCCGGGCCTGCCAAGGTGAGTGCCTGTTCGGCATGGGTGGCCCAGGTGGTCTGGTAGCCCAGGTCTTGCAGGATCTGGTTGGCGAAACGGCCGACTTCCAGGTTGTCCTCCACGATCAGGATATGGCGCTGCCTCGTGTCGGTGACCGGGGCCTGTTCGTGGGTTGACGGGGCAGGCGAGTCCGCCTCTGCGGCCACGGCGGGCAAGTACAGGGTAAAGCGCGTGCCCTGACCCTGGGTGCTGGTCACATCGACGTTGCCGCCCGATTGTTTGGCGAAGCCGAACACTTGCGACAGGCCCAACCCGGTGCCTTTGCCGACGGCCTTGGTGGTGAAGAACGGCTCGAAGATACGTTCGAAGACGTCCGAGCCAATGCCGGCGCCGGTGTCGCTCAGTGAAACCGTCACGAACGGCTGATGCAACCCGGCATCGCCACGAATGCGCGGTAGCGCGCTGACAGTCGACACGCGCAGGGTCAAGGTGCCTTGGCCGTCCATGGCGTCGCGGGCGTTGAGGGCCATGTTGATCAGCGCGGTTTCGAACTGGCTGGAGTCGACGCGCACATGGCACGCCTGTGCGGGCAGTTCCACCTGCACGTGGATGCGCGCACCCGTGAGGCTTTCGAGCATCTCACCGATGTTTGCCACCCGCTGGCACGCGTCGAACACCTGCGGGTTCAGCGGTTGGCGCCTGGCGAAGGCGAGCAGTTGGCTGGTGAGCTTGCTGGCGCGCTCGACGGTGTCCGACACTGCCGCCATGTAGCGCTGGCGGCGCTCTTCGGACAGCCCCGGCTGGCGCAGGAAGTCCACCGAGGAGCGAATGATGGTCAGCAAGTTGTTGAAGTCGTGAGCCACGCCGCCGGTCAATTGGCCGATGGCTTCGAGTTTTTGCGATTGGTGCAGTGCGGCTTCGGCCTGGGTCAGGGCGAGGGTGCGCTCGGCGACCCGTTGCTCGAGCGTGGCATTGAGTTCTGAAAATGCCGCCAGCCCCTCGCGTACGGCCACATCGGCGCGTACGCGCTCGATATGCGCCCACGAGCGTTCGGTGACTTCGCCCACCAGCGCCAGATCGTAGGGCGACCAGGTGCGCGGGGATTTGTGGTGCGCGGCCATCAGCGCTGTCAGCCGGCCCTCCTTGATCAGTGGGAAACACACCGTCGCGGTAGCCCCCAGGGCTTGGTAGCTGGCCGACTCCTCTGGCGGGAATTCGACCCGGTTGTCGCGGATCACCAACGGTTCGCCGGCCCGCAGGCGGCGTACCGCCCGCTCGCCGAACGACGCCAGGCTGTAGCGCCCGACGATGCTTGGCGAGCCGGGAGCCGCCCAATTGCCGCGAATGGTAAAGCCATCCTCGTCAGCGTCCATGTCGGCATACGCGCAATTGGTGACTTGCAGGTGCTGCGCCAGCAAGCGCGTGGTGCTGGTCATGATGGCTTCGGCATCGGTGGCATTGGCCACGGCGTTGCCGATGGCATCGAGCATGGCCAGGCGACGGGTGAGAAACACGGTCGCGGTGGTTTCGGTGACGGTGTCGAGCATGCCGACCACGGCGCCGCGAGGGTCACGGATCGGGCTGTAGCAAAAGGTGAAATACGCCTGCTCGGGCCCGGCGCCGCGTTCGATCACCAGCGGGTAGTTTTCAATGTAGGTCGCATGCCCTTCAAAGGCCGCCTGGGCGATGGGGCTGATATCACGCCAGACTTCGCTCCACACTTCACTGAATGGGCGACCCAGGGCGTAGGGCTTGTCACCCAGGATCGGGATAAACGCATCGTTATAGAGCATGGTCAGCGACGGCCCCCACACGATGGCTTGGGGGAAGCTTGAGGCAAAGCACAGTGCGACGGTGGTCTTGAGTACGTCCGGCCATAGCTCAAGCGGGCCCAGCGGCGTACTGGCCCAGTCATACACGCGCACCTGCTCGGCCATGTCGCTGCTGCTTTGCAGCCAATTCATCATTGGGAGAACACCTTGTTTGCCGCAACCTTTTAGTGGCCCGGAGGGTCAGGCCAACAAGCTACAGACCGGAATCGCCGTTGGCAGTTCAGCGCTATTATCCACGTGATAGCAATTTGATGCTCAGTCCAAATGATTGCCCCTATTGGCTGCCGAATAACCCCGTCCAATAGATGCCTGCATCACTCTTCGGGTCCATGGCGTACGCCGCACCCAGTTCGCGAAATTGCGGGTTCATCAGGTTGGCGCAATGCCCGGGGCTGGCGAGCCAGCCGTCTACCACTTTGCGCGGGGTGTCGAGACCGGCGGCGATGTTTTCACCGATGTTCTTTGCAATGTACCCCGCCAACTCGGCACGATCGCCCGGCGTGCGGCCGTCATGGTCGAGGTGGTCGAAGAAGTTGCCGTTGGCCATGTTGCGCGTGTGGCTGTTGGCAGCGCCGGCCAGGTCGTCGTTCCAGCTCAGCGGCGTGGTGGCGCTAAACGCCTGGGTGCCGCATTGGCGTGCCTGGGATCGGGCGGTGTTGATCAGGTTGAGCAGTTGCTTGCCTTCGGTCTGCCAGTCGCCAAGGCCGCTGGACAGCAGCGGGCGGGCGAGCACGATGCGCCAGTCCTGGCCGCTGTTGCTTACGCCGATGTCGACAAATTGCGGGTCCAGCACCACGCGGCAGAAGCTTTCGCGCACGGCCTTCATCGCCGACGTTGCATCCTTGGGACCGGACAGGCTGATGGCCTGTACGTTGACCATCGGATACGCCGCCCGCGCCAGGGCCTGTTGCAGGTCGCCGACGTTGTTGGCCGGCAACACCAGCCGCGTATCGCTGGTCAGCGGTGGCAGTTCCTGGGAACCCTGGTCGCCGCAGCGCTGGAGCTGGCTGCGGTAGACGTTGATCTGTTGTATCAACTGACTTTCTTCATTCGCCATCGCGCTGGCGCAGAACACCGAACTGGCGGCCAGCGTCGTGAGACCCATCATCAATGACAGAACGCGCATGGACATTACCCTTGAGCTTGTAAAGTGCCCATGATGCGCGATGTGGGTGCGTCCATGCACCCGTTGGTCTGAACTTTTTCCTTCAGTTCTTGAATGTGGAGTGCTTGCGACCCTGGTCACACAGGGCGAATACCACCACCAGCAGCGCGGAAATCGCCAGGATGATCACCACGCCATCGGTGGAGTGGGTGGCCGATGCCGCCACCATCGACAACGCACCCAGTGGTGCCAGCCCGCCGGCGATGGCGGTACCGATTTCGCGCCCGGTGCCAAAACCCGAGGAGCGGGTCTGGGTCGGGAACTGGCGGCTCAGGAACGAACCCTGCGGGGCAAACATCATGGGTGCAAGGATGCCGGTGCCAACGCCGATGGCGATGTAGATCATCAGGCTTTCGCCGGTGTTGAGCAGGGCCAGGAACGGGTAGGCGAACAGCAGCGAGCACAGCCCGCCGAGCATCAGCACGGTCTTGCTGCTCCACTTGTCGCACAGCCAGCCAAAGCAGGGTACGGCGACAATCGCGATCAGGCTGGCGATGGTTACCGACAGCGAGGTGACGTGCACATCCACCCCTTTGAACTGGGTCAGGTAGGCCAGGGAGAAGGTCTTGAAGATGTAGCTCAGGGCGTTGTAGCCAATCGCCACGAAAAACACCACGGCCAGGCCCTTGAGGTCATTCTTGAACAGCGCCTTGAGTGGCGAGGCCTTGGCCTTGGTCGCTTCTTTGCTCAGTTGGTTGAACTGTGGGGTTTCCGGAATGCTGTTGCGCACCCACAGGCCGACGCCTACCAGCACGATGCTGCACACGAACGGGATGCGCCAGCCACCGGCCAGCAGGAACTCGTTGCCATTGATGGTCAGCAGGTACACGGTCAGCGACGACAGCAACAGGCCCAGGTTAAGGCCCAGTGCCGGCCAGGCGCCCTGGCTGCCGCGTTTGCCTTGGGAGGCGTGCTCGTAGGACGTCACCGCCGCGCCCGACAGCTCGGCACCGGCGCCCAGGCCCTGGATGATGCGGATAAACACCAGCAGGATCGGCGCCCAGATGCCGATGGAGGCGTAACTGGGGATCAGCCCGATCAGGGTGGTGCACACCCCCATCAGGCAGAAGGTCAGCACCAGCACTTGCTTGCGGCCGAACTTGTCACCGAGGTAGCCGAACAGAATCCCGCCGAACGGGCGTGCGATAAAACCGATGGCAAAGGTGGAAAAGGCCATCAGTGTGGCGGTCTTGGGGTCGCTGTTATCAAAGAAGATCTTCGAGAACACGATGGCCGCCATGGTGGCGTACAGGTAAAAGTCGTACCACTCCAGCATCGAACCGAAGATGGTCGCGGCGGCCACCTTGCGCAGGCGCTTGCGGGTTTGCTCGGGGGTTTCGGTGCCGGGAATCGGGGCAGTTACCGTCATGTTGTACTTCCTTCTGGGTCTTTGTAGTTATTGTCAAATGGACGCGTGGTGCGGGGTGTTACTCGGGCTTGAACAGGCGGTCGGCGATCATCGCGCCGATGGGCATGGCGGACGTCGCGGCGGGTGAGGGCGCGTTGCACACGTGGAGCATTCGTGGGGTCTGGGCGAACAGGAAGTCGTGTACCAGGCTGCCGTCGCGCATCACCGCCTGGGCGCGGATGCCCGCCTCATAGGGCAGCAGGTCGTCGAGGGTCAGCGATGGGCAGTACTTGCGGCACTGCTCCAGGTAGCCGGATTTGAACAGCGAGTTCTTCATCTCGGTCGTGCCGGAGCCGAGGTTTTGCCAGATGGTTTTCCAGAAGCCGGGGAAGCTGGCGTACTGCGCCACGTCGCGCCAGTTCACCGAGAACTTGCGGTAGTTCTCGCGGCCCAGGCCAAGCACGGCATTTGGGCCGACGGTGACGCTGCCGTCGATCATGCGCGTGAGGTGTACGCCGAGAAACGGCAGCTCCGGGTCGGGAATCGGGTAGATCAGGTGGTTGACGATGTTGTTTTTCGCCGCTGGCAGGCGGAAGTACTCACCGCGAAACGGGATGATCTGGTGGTCGATCGGTATGCCGGCCAGCGTTGCCAGGCGGTCCGACTGCAAGCCCGCGCACACCACCAGGCGGCGGGCCTGCCAGCTTTCGCCACGGGTGTTGACCGTGACTTTGTCGGTGTCTTCATGGATCGCGGTGACGGTACGCTCCAGGCAGATCTCGCCGCCGTTGCGGCGGATCACCCGGGCCATGGTGTCGCAGACCTGGCGATAGTCGACGATGCCGGTGGCGTCGAGGAACAGCCCGCCGAGGCCGACGATGTTCGGTTCACGCTGGCGCAACTGGTCGGCGTCGAGGCGCTCGACCTTCATGCCATTGAGCTGGGAGCGTGCGTACAAGGCTTCCATGCGCTGCATTTCCAGGGGGCTGGAGGCCACCAGTAATTTGCCGCATACCTCGAACTTGATCCCGTGTTCAGTGCAGAACTGTTTGGTCTGCTCGGCGCCGCGCTTGCACAGGTCCGCCTTGAGGCTGCCCGGCGCGTAGTAGATGCCGGCGTGGATCACGCCGCTGTTGTGGCCGGTCTGGTGTTTGGCCAGCACTGGCTCTTTTTCCAGGATCACCAGCGAGGCACCGGGCTGGCGCTTGAGCAGTTCCATCGCCGTGGCCAGGCCGACGATGCCGCCGCCGATAATGCAATAGTCGTGAATCATGGGGTGGGCTACCTAAAGTTGCACATTTCGGTCTGCTTATCAGGTTGTCAGACTAATGTTTTTGTTAAAAAAATGGCGTGTCCAGGACACGCTACTTAAAGGATCAGTTTGTCTCGGGCAGCTCCAGGCTCAGACGCCGTGCCGCTGCGCGCAGGTGGGCTTCAGCGCTGGCGGCGGCGCGTTGGGCGTCGCCATCGGCAATCGCCTGAAAGAGCTGCTGGTGCTCCTGGGTGGCGTCGGCAGAGCCGGTGGCGAAGCGTGATGCGGAGTTTTCCCAGGCGGTTTTGCGCGCGCTGGCCAATTGGCTCCTGAGAAAGTCGTGGAAGGCGACGAAGTATTCGTTTTTGCTGGCGTCGGCGATGGCGCGGTGGAATTCCACGTCGGCGATGGCGGCGGCTTCGAAGTTATCGCGGTTGTCCTGCATGGCTTGCAAGGCACTTTTCATGCGGTGCAGGTCGGCCTCGTCACGGCGCTTTGCGGCAATCGAGGCGGCTTGGGTTTCGATCCACAGGCGCACTTCGAACATCTGCGCCAGGTCCGGGCTGCGACCATTGGGCTGCGGGAACCGGAACACCGTGCCGGCAGGCGTCTGCGAGATAAACGAGCCCAGACCACGGCGGGCGGTGATGATGCCGTCGGCCTTGAGCTGGGCGATGGCTTCGCGCACCACCGAGCGGCTGACGTTGAGTTGTTCGGCCAGTTGCTGTTCGGTAGGCATGCGCGATTCCGGCGGCAATTGACCGGAATCGATTTCTGCGCGAATCGCGCTGACAACCCGCACGACAAGCGAGTCGGGGCGCTGGAGCTCAAGCATGGGACAACCTTGGTAATCAGGTTGTCAGACAATAGTCGTTACGATTTTACCTTGTCAATATTTGTGTCGTATTCCTGCCGCCAGCAGGATCAGGCCCACCGCCACGCCAAAGGTGCTGTGCAGGCCAAAAGCCACGGCCTGCGGGGTGGCGCGGATCACATCCGGCGTGGCCCAGGCGAACACCGCACCCAGGCCCGAGGCGCCGACAATCAAGCCGATATTGCGCGACAGGTTCAGCAGCCCCGATACCGTGCCCCGGCGCGCGCCGTCCACATCGCGCATCACTGCGGTGTTGTTGGCGGCCTGGAACAGGCTGTAACCCGTCGTCAGCAAGACCAGCGCGCCCAGGTAGGCCGGCAGCCCGGCGGCCAGCGCGAGTGACAGCGCGCCCACGGCCATGATGCCGAGCCCGGCGAGGGTCATGGGCGGGCTACCGAAACGGTCGGTGAGGTGGCCCGCCGGTACGCCGGTGACGGCGGCGACACACGGCCCGACCGCCATCACCAGGCCCATCCAGCCCGGCGCGAGCCCCAGGCCGCGGGACAAGTAGAACGGACCGACCACAAACGTCGCCATCATCACCGCCGATACCAGCGCGCTCCGGGCCAGGCCCGAACGCAGGCCGGGGGTTCCGAGTGCCGACCAGAATGGCCCGCCTGGACGTGCCCCGTCCTCCATCGGTAGATACCGCCAGGCGAGCGCGGTCGCCAACAGGCCCAGTGGCACGCCAAGCACAAACAGCGCGCGCCAGTTCCACAGGCTCAACAACACACCGCCGAGGCTGGGGCCCATGGCGGTGCCGACGGCCGAGAGCGTGCCGAGCAAACCCATCACCCGGCCGGTGCGTTCCTTGCTGACGGTGTCACCGACCATACCCAGGGTCATCGCCATCATGACCGCGGCGCCCAAGCCTTGCAGCACCCGCGCGGCGATCAGCCAGGGCAGGGTGGGCGCCATGCCGCAAAGCCCGCAGGCCGCCGCGAACACCAGCAAGCCAGCCAGCAACAGCCGCCCGCGCCCAAGTCGATCCCCCAGGCGCCCGGCACTGACAATCACCGCCGTGATCGCCAGCAGATACGCGATGACCACCCACTGCACTGCCTGGAACGGCGCCTCGAACGCCTGCGCCAGGCTGGGCAGGCCGACATTGGCGATGCTGGTGCCAAGGGAGGCCAGCAACATGGACAGTGACAGGCTGAACAGCGCGCCGCGTGAAGAGGTCTGCATCCGGAATTCCTTGAGTGATCGCAACTGTTACAAATCTACGGCGTCGCCTAACATGGCGGAAGACGCATGGGTTGCACTGAATACCTGCGTGTAACGCCTGATAAGGAGCGCCGATGCCCGATCTGAATCTGTTGATCACCCTGGACGTGTTGCTCGCCGAAGGCAGCGTTGCCGGTGCAGCCAAGCGCCTGCGCCTGAGCCCCTCCGCCATGAGCCGTGCATTGGCGCGCCTGCGTGAAACCACCGGCGACCCGTTGCTGGTGCGCGCCGGGCGTGGCCTGGTGCCGACGCCGCGTGCGCTGCAGTTGCGCGAACAGGTCAGCCAACTGGTGCAGGACGCCCATGCCGTACTGCGGCCCTTGCAAAGCCTGGACATGGCCTCTGTCGAGCGCACCTTTACCTTGCGCGCCAGCGAGGAGTTCGTCGAAAACGTCGGCCCGGCGCTGCTCGCACGGATTGCCCGCGAGGCTCCCGGCGTGCGCCTGCGTTTCGTCAACAAGACCGACAAGGACAGTGCGTTGCTGCGCGAAGGCAGCGTCGACCTGGAAACTGGCGTGGTCGACCCCGCCGGCAGCCCGGAAGTGCTGACCCAGGCGTTGTTCCGCGACCGTTTGATTGGCGTGGTGCGCAGTGGGCATCCACTGAGCCAGGGCGACGTCAGCGTGCAGCGCTATGCCGAAGGCCAGCATGTCTACGTCTCCCGTCGCGGACAGGACCGTGGGCAGATCGACTTTGCCCTCGAAGGCCTGGGCCTGGCCCGGCAGATCAGCACCATCGTTGCCGGTTTCGCCACCGCCATCGCCCTGGCCCGCAGCACCGATCTGATCGCCAGCGTGCCCGAGCGCTACACCCTGCACCAACGCGAAGGCTTGCACAGCTTTGCGCTGCCATTGAGCCTGCCGACGTTTACCGTGGCCATGCTCTGGCACCCGCGTCTGGACGCCGACCTGGCCCATCGCTGGTTGCGTGGATGTTTGCGTGAGGTGTGCGGGCAGCAACAGGTATAATCGCCGCACCCCAACCCCAGGAATTTGCATGTTCAGCCTTACCCGCTACACCACGCCGTGCCCGGAGTCCATCAATGGCCAGATCCTGCAACTGGTGGTGGACAACCTCACCGATATCAGCAGCGTGGCACTGCCACCGAGCAACTTGCTCTACAACATCTACCAGTACGCCATCGGCTTTGAGGTGCACCTGTACCTGGAAGCCTTGAACGGTGCGAAGGGGATTGCGGTTGAACTGGTCGTGGCCACCGATGCCCAGAACCCGGAAAAGGTGATCGGCTTTGTGTTGTATTTGCCGGTCAAGGACGACCCCGAGGCGTGCGGCATTGCGTTCATGGCGGTGCAGCAGGGGTGCCGGCGCCAGGGCGTGGCGCGCGGCATGGTGGGCGAGGTGCTTGCGCGCTATCCCCACGCCGAGCTGGCCTGCGCGGTGGAAAAGGTGCCGGCCTTCGAAGCCATGGGCTTCCAGGTGCGCGGCGCACGCGACACCCAGGTGCTGATGAATACCCGCGATTACGCGACCGACGGGCTGATGGGCGTGGTGGAGGTGACGTCGATCTACAGCTCGCTTGAAGTGCGGCAGATCCACACCTACCTGCTGCAAAAACACGGCAAGCGCGCGATGGTCGATGCCGAGAAGCAGCGCGACCGTCACCTTGATCAACTGGCGCGCAAGGTGCAGGTGTTTTTGCGGGGGCGTGGCTGAAATAGCGCGCCGCTGTGTGAGATATGTTGCCCGAGCCAACGCTTTCGCGGGCAAGCCCGCTCCCACATTTGATCGCGGTTGATGGAGGGTGAGTGTTCGGCTGGAGATCGTCCAGGCACTGCCAATCCCCTGTGGGAGATGTCGAGCTTCAGCGCGGCTTCGAAAGCGGCGGCACTGGCGATACAGATCGCCGATTCACCATCGCCATGATCGTCGCCAACAGCTCCTGCTGCGCCTCTTCCCGGCTGATTTCAGCACTGGCCGCCGCCTGGGACAGCGCTTCCGCCGCCCCCAGCATGGCGCGCAATCCGGCCTGGGACACACACCCGTCGGGCGCAAACGGCGACAGCGCGTCGCGGCATTTATCCAGGAAAATCCCCTCGTACTGGCGCTTGAGGCTTTCCAGCTCGGGTGAACTGCTCAGCGCGGCGATCACCCCTGGGATTTCGCGGCCCTGCAATAACACGCAATCGACGTAGGACGAGGCAATCACCCACGCGCGGTCCTCCAGTGTCGCGTTGCTCGCCTCGATAGCCTCGGCAAACAGCTGATTCTGGCGCCCATCAAAGTCTTCATACAGCGCGGCGAGCAACCCGGCGCGGGTGACAAAGTGGTCGTAGACCACCGGCTTGGTCACCCCCGCGAGTTCCGCGAGGCGGCCCAGGGTCAGGGCGTCGGTACCTTCATCGCGCACCAGTTGCCAGGCCACATCCAACAGCTGGCGCAGGCGATCTTCGCGCGACAGGCGGCGACGTGGGGCAGGGGATTCATGGCTTGACATGCTTATATACCAAAAGTAACTTACCAAAGGTAACTTAAGC
Source organism: Pseudomonas sp. GL_117 (assembly GCF_057835125.1). Taxonomy (NCBI): domain Bacteria; kingdom Pseudomonadati; phylum Pseudomonadota; class Gammaproteobacteria; order Pseudomonadales; family Pseudomonadaceae; genus Pseudomonas; species Pseudomonas sp. GL_117. The sequence continues at coordinate 2,804,540 of NZ_CM174418.1, forward strand.
CCAGCCTAAACCGAAATGGAGTCAATGTCATGCACGCTCTGATCGTTGTTGCCCATCACGACCCGCAATCCCTCACCCATAGCATTGCTGTGCAAGCCGCAGCGGGGCTGACCGCTGCCGGTCACACCCATGAGATCGCCGACCTCGCCGCCGAAGGTTTCGACCCACGTTACGGCGCCGCCGACCAGCGCGTGCATCGCAGCCGCGCCGAGCCGCCTGCCGATGTGCTGGCCGAACAGGCGCGTATCGACCGTGCCGATGCGCTGATACTGGCGTTCCCGATCTACTGGTGGTCGCTGCCGGGCCTGCTCAAAGGCTGGATCGACCGCGTGTTCGTCAACGGCTGGGCGATTGATTACGGTCCGGATAAACCAGTGGTGAAAAAGCTGCGGCACTTGCACGTGCACTTGCTGGCCGTCGGTGCGGCGGATGAAAGCGCATTTGAGCGTCACGGTTACGCCAAGGCCATGCGCACGCAGATCGACCATGGGATTTTTGATTACTGCGGGGCGAAGGTGCTGACCTCTGAGCTGATGCTGGAGTCGGAAAGCGGCACCGCGCAGGCGCACCTGAACACCGCCCGGGCGATCGGGCAGCGGCTGTTCCAAGGGGAAACCGTGGCGGGTTGATTCAACCTTCGCGAAACAGGTCGTGGGCGTCGAGCAGGCGGTAGGCAATCTCCGGGCGCTTCTCCAGGCCCCGGCGAATCGCTGCCGGAATCGCTTGCCGGGTCTTGCGGCACAGGCCCGGCAAGGCGTCGATCTCGATCTGAATCCCGCGCATGCTCCTGACCTCGGTGTGCCCCGGCGCGACCTGCACGCGGATGCCCAATTGCTGGTACATCAGCTGCTGCATGCGCTCCAGGTCTTGCAGGCTCTTGAGGTCTTCAAGGCGCTCGACCAGTTTCTTCTCTTCCTGGCGCGTGAGGTTGAGGATGCGCACATCGGCGCCAGGGCTTTGCAGCAGTTGTTCGCGGTCGCAGTCGCAAGCGCCGGGTGGGCAGGGTTGGCGAATATTCATGTGCTTGGCCTCCCCATTCCGACGCTGCCGGCTCAGTCGCTGAGCTGGACCCCAAGACTGCCCAGGGCCTTCCAGTAGTCAGGATAGGTCTTGGCCACGCAGTCGGGGTCCTGAATGCGGATGCCCGCGACTTTCAACCCGGCCAGGGCAAAACACATGGCGATGCGGTGGTCGGCGTGGGTGTCGATCAACGCATTGCACGAGGTACCGGCCAGTGCCGGATCGCTGGCTACGAGCAGGTCGTCGCCTTCGATGGTCGCCAGGCCCGGGCGGATCTCATTGAGGCCGTCATGCAGCGCCTGCACGCGGTCACATTCCTTGACGCGCAGGTTGGCCAGCTCGGTGAAGCGCACCGGGGTGTTGTTGAACGCTGCGAGTACCGCGAGGGTCGGGATCGCGTCCTGCATCTGCGAGCCGACCACCGTGGCCTGCATGTCTGGGAACTGGGCGATCACGGCCTGGGCCTTGGCGTCCGGTTGGGTGAAGTCCTGGGCGGCGACGCCGATGTCGATGCGCCCGCCAGTCAGCACTTCGGCGGCCCACAGGTAGGTGGCGGCGGACGCGTCCGGTTCGATCAGGTAATCGTGGGCGCTGTAGCCGGTCGCAGCCACGCGCCAGGTGGTGTCGTTGACTTCTTCGATCCGGGCGCCGAAGGCACGCATGCAGTCGAGGGTCAGGTCGACGTAGCCACGGGCACCGATGTCCTTGCCGGTCAGCGCCACTTCAATCGGGGCGTCGCCGCAGGCGGCGAGCATCAGCAGGGCCGAGACATACTGGCTGGACAGGCCGCCGTCGATCTCGAAGCGCTTGGCCTGCACCTTGCCCACGCCGTGCACGGTCACTGGCGGGCAGCCGGTCGGGCTGTCGACCGCGATGCCGTTGGCGCGCAGGGTCGCCAGCAGCGGGCCGATCGGGCGTTTTTGCATGTAGTCGTCGCCGGTCAGCACCACGGTGCCTTCCACGGTGGCGACGGCGGCGCTCAGAAAGCGCATCGCGGTGCCGGCATTGCCGAGGAACAGCGGTTGCGTCGGCAGTTGCAGCTTGCCGGAGCTGGTGACGACAAAGGTGGTGTCGTCCGGCTCGTCGATGCTCACGCCCATCTGGCGCAGGGCCACCGACATATGGCGGGTGTCATCGCTCTTCAGCGCGCCGCTCAGGCGGCTGGTGCCCTTGGCCAGGGCCGCCAGCAACAGGGCGCGGTTGGTAATGGATTTGGAGCCGGGGGGCGCGACCTTGCCATTGAGGGGGAAATTGGGCGGTGTAACGGTCACGGTTTTCTGCGAACTCAAGGTACAAGGCTCCTGATGCAAGGCAAGGTGGTACGGAGTGGCCGACGGGCGGACCCGAATAATCGGCCAAACCCGCAGTGCTTGTCGAGGCTTAGCGCTGGCTGAGCCAGTAATCGTGCAGCGCCCGCGCCGCCGGTTCGATCTGGCTGACGCGCTGCTGGTGCGCTGCCACATCCAGGTCGGCTGGCAGTTCGAAATTGTCCTGTTCGGCGCACCAGGAGATTTTTTCCAGTTCGGCGGCCTGTGGTGCTGGCAGCGCGGGCCAGTTGCCGATGGCGGCGCCACGGATATAACCAAAGCACCATTCCTCGGCGAGGGTCACCGTTTGCCCTTGGTGTTCGGTGTCGTCAAAGCGGGCCTTGAAGCCCGTCGCATCGGTCGCCAGCTGCCCGGCCAGGGTGTTGATGTGGCGGACGCACAGTTCAAGGAAGCGTTGCGCCTCGTCCATGTTGTCCCACGCGGGATTCTGGCCGCCCCAGATCGCCGGGAACCACTCGGCCACATCCACCTGGGCCGGGCTCGACACCAGTGCCGTGAAGTAACCGTCCAGTTCGGCGAGGTTCAGCACCGAATGGTCGTCGCCATACTTTTGCAGGGTGTCTTCGATAAAGTCGAATTCGGCCGGGGAGAGGGGTTGGGCGTGCATGGGCATATCCTTCAAACGTCGAGCGCCGCGGACGGGGCGGCTTAAAACGCGAAGGATGGCGTGTGTGCGGGGTTTTATCCAGCGTTTTCCCAGTCCCGCTTTTGGCCGATGCGCCGTTGTGCACCCTTGTTATAGTTCGGCCCTTATCACTCGCCAGTCAGGGATCACTGCCATGTCCGAATATCAAGCTTTCGTTGTCGAACTCAGCGGCAATGTTGCCCATGTGCAGATCAACCGCCCGGAAAAGATCAACGCGATGAACGCGGCGTTCTGGACCGAGATCATCGACATCTTCCAGTGGATCGAAGACACCGACGCGGTACGCGCCGTGGTACTGAGCGGTGCCGGCAAGCATTTCTCCTCGGGGATCGATTTGATGATGCTGGCCTCGGTGGCCAACGAATTCGGTAAGGACGTGGGCCGCAATGCGCGTCTGCTGCGGCGCAAGATCCTCGAACTGCAAGCCTCGTTCAACGCCGTCGACAACTGCCGCAAACCCGTGCTGGCGGCGATCCAGGGTTACTGCATCGGCGGCGCCATCGACCTGATCAGCGCCTGCGACATGCGCTACGCCGCCGAGGGCGCGCAATTCTCGATCAAGGAAATCGACATCGGCATGGCCGCCGACGTCGGCACCCTGCAACGCTTGCCGCGCATTATCGGCGACGGCATGTTGCGTGAGCTGGCCTACACCGGTCGCCAGTTCGGCGCCGAAGAGGCGCGCAGCATCGGCCTGGTCAATCGCGTTTACGCCGATCAGGAAAGCCTGCTGGCCGGTGTGATGGAGATCGCCCGTGAAATCGCCGCCAAGTCGCCGATTGCCGTGACCGGCACCAAAGCCATGATCAGCTACATGCGTGACCATACAGTCAATGATGGCTTGGAATACGTTGCCACCTGGAACGCGGCTATGTTGCAATCCAACGACCTGCGCGTGGCCATCGCGGCCCATATGAGCAAGCAGAAACCCGAATTCGTGGATTGACTGACATGACCCCAGGCTGGATTACCACCACACTGCTGGACAACGACACCCCTGGCGGCTGGGCCGTCGCCCGCAGCCGCGAGGGCTTTTTGCATGACAGCAATGGCCCGCTGTTCCCCCGGGAATGGCTCAAGCGCCAGGATGTGTCGGTGTTTGCCGAACACGGCATCGGCCACCTCGACGGCGAGCCGGTGTACCTGCTGGAACTCAACGCCCCCGTCGACGTGCCGGGGTGCAGTTGGCAGGGCCTGCGCGGCTTTATGCTGCAAGGTGATCACAGGCTGTACAAAGTGCTGGGCTACGCCGCGCAGATCGGCACCTGGGCGCGGGAACACCGGTTTTGCGGGAGTTGCGGCCAGGCCATGGCCCAGGTGCCACGGGAGCGAGCGATGTTCTGCCAGGCTTGCGACCTGCGCAGCTACCCACGGATTTCGCCGAGTATGATCGTGCTGGTGACCCGTGGCGACGAGATCCTGCTGGCGCGTTCGCCGCGTTTCGTCAGTGGTGTCTACAGCACCCTGGCGGGCTTTGCCGAGCCGGGTGAGTCGGCCGAAGACTGCCTGATCCGCGAGGTGCGCGAGGAAGTGCAGGTGGAGGTCAAGAACATCCAGTACATGGGCAGCCAATGCTGGCCGTTCCCCCATTCGATGATGCTGGGCTTTCATGCCGAATACGCCGGTGGCGACATCGTGCCCCAAGCCGACGAGATCGAAGATGCGCAATGGTTCAATATCCATAACCTGCCGCCGTTGCCGGCGTCACGTTCGATTGCGCGCTACCTGATCGACCTCTACCTGGCGCGGCGCTTAGGCCACGCTGAACCAGTGCTGCCAGGCTAGGCGCACGGTCAGGCCCAGGACCACGGTGATAAACACCGGGCGAATGAATTTGGCGCCGCCGCTGATCGCGCTGCGAGCGCCAAAGAATGCGCCGAACATCACGCAGATACCCATGGTCAGGCCGACGATCCAGTCCACCGTGCCGTTGAAGATAAACACCGAGAGTGCCGCCGCGTTGCTGACGAAGTTCATGCTGCGCGCCACGCCGCTGGCCTTCACCAGGTCGACGGGGTACATCAGCAGGGTGCTGACGGTCCAGAACGCGCCGGTGCCGGGGCCGGCCACGCCGTCGTAGAAGCCCAGGCCAAAACCCTGGGTGGATTGCCACTTCTTCTTTATCGGTGCGTCGGCTTCCAGCGGCGCTTTGGGCGTGCCGCCGAACAACAGGTACAGGCCGCAACCGAAAACGATCACCGGCAGCATCTTGTTCAGGGTTTCGGCTGGCAGATAGTGGGCGACCACCGCGCCGGTCAGTGCGCCGATGAAGGTGCCGACAATGGCGTGTACCCACTGGCGCGGGTGAAACAGCTTACGGCGGTAGAAGGTAAAGCTGGCGGTAGCCGAGCCGAAGGTGGAACTGAGCTTGTTGGTGCCCAGTACCAGATGCGGTGGCATGCCCGCGGTGAGCAGGGCGGGGGTAGTGAGCAGGCCGCCGCCGCCAGCGATGGCGTCGATAAAACCGGCGACGAAGGCCACGGCGGCGAGAATGGCGAGGGTGGTGAGGTCAACGCTGAGTTCGAAGGGCATGGGCAGGGCTTATGGTTGGCAAGGCGCTATGCGGAAGGCCGCCATCTTACTGCCAGATGTACACAGAACCAAATGTGGGAGCGGGCTTGCTCGCGAAGGCGGTGTGTCAGTCACTAAGTTTTTGACTGAACTACCGCATTCGCGAGCAAGCCCGCTCCCACAAAGCCCGCTCCCACATGTCTAACTGCGATCAGCCGTGACGTTTATCCAACCATTCCAAGGCTGTGCGCCAGATGCAAATCCCCAGAAAGTACGCCGACATCAGCGACCACAACCCAAACGTCCACGGGTTGGTGTTCGGATAATCCACCACCATCAAGAAGCTGCACAGCAACCAGATGGTGGTCACTGCGATATTGATCGGCATGAACCGCTTCACGCGGAACGGGTGCAAGAACTTCATCGGCGTCACGGTCAGCAGGGCCAGGCCGATCACCGTGAGCAAGGTGACCCAGGCATCCGGCTGGATGATGTACACGCACAGCGCCACCACGTTCCAGGCGGCGGGGAAGCCGACGAAGTAGTTGTCCTTGCTCTTCATGTTGACGTTGCAGAAGCAGAACAACGACGACACCAGGATCACCGACACGGTGAACAGGTGGGTAAAGTCCGGCAGGTCGATATAGCGGTAGATAAACAGCGCGGGGATGAACACGTAGGTGAGGTAATCGATCACCAGGTCCAGCACCGAGCCGTCAAAGCTCGGCAACACCGTGCTGACATTGACCCTGCGCGCCAGGGAACCGTCGACGCCATCGACCACCAGCGCCAGGCCCAGCCACAGCAGGCAGGCCTTGGGGGAATTTTCCAGCAGCGCCAGGGTGGCCAGAAAAGCCAGTACCACGCCGGTGGCGGTAAAGCCGTGGGCGCCCCAGGCTTTGAGTCTGGCTACATGCAGGGTCGTTATCACGGGCGGTTCTCCAAAAGGTGAAACGGGGCAGCCGACAGCGAAGCGCGGTCGAGTCTGGCCAGGGAATGCAGGTATCGACCGGGAAGGGGGGGATAAGGTTCACCACCCCGGCGTTAGAGCTAAGCGTAGCAAGCGCTGGCCGTTTCGGCATCAACCCTGGCGGAACACCAGCGCCTTGAGACCACTTTGCGCGTCAATATCCGGAAATTCCGGCGGGTTTTCCAGGCGTTCGACAAATCGCAGCCCCGGTGCTTCACGGGTCACACCGTCGATCAGGAAGTCTTCGCCGAAGGCTGGGTCGTTCATGCACGCCAGCACCGTACCCTGGGCTGTGAGCAAGTCCGGCAGGCGGCGCAGCACGCGTTGGTAGTCCTTGGTCAACAGGAAACTGCCTTTCTGGAACGACGGCGGATCGATGATCACCAAGTCATAGGGGCCACTGTTGGTGACCTTGGCCCAGGACTTGAACAGATCGTGGCCCAGGAACGTGACCTGGCTCAGGTCATGACCGTTCAGGCGATGGTTGTCACGGCCACGGCTGAGGGCGCCACGGGCCATGTCCAGGTTCACCACATGGTCGGCGCCGCCTTCGATGGCGGCCACGGAGAAGCCGCAGGTGTAGGCAAACAGGTTGAGGATGCGCTGGCCCTTGGCGTGTTCGCGCACCCAGTTGCGGCCGTAGCGCATGTCGAGGAACAGCCCGCTGTTCTGCTTTTTACCCAGGTCGATCAAATAACGCAGGCCGCCTTCGGTGATGGTCAACTCGTCGATGGGGCTGCCCACCAGCCATTCGGTGGTGCTTTGCGGCAGGTAGCGGTGTTGCAGCGCCACGGTGTAGGCACTCAACTGCGTTCGCAGCAACTGTTTCAGGGCTTCCAACTGGGCCGGTTCCGGCTCCTTGAACAATGCGACCAGTATCACGCCTTGCAGCCAGTCCACCGTCAGTTGCTCCAGGCCCGGCCAGCAGCGCCCGCGGCCGTGGAACAGGCGCCGGGTTTCGTCTGGTGGGGTCGCCAAGGCGTCGAGCAGGTGGGCGTGCAGGGTAGCGAGTGCGTCTGGGTTCATCATTAAACGTCAGTCATTGAGCGGGCGGCATTTTAAACACAATGGCGAGGTTCCGGGGTGGTTGAGCACAACGTGCTGGGGAAAATCGCAATACCAGTGATTCATGCTCAAAATTCAGAATTTTACGCCTGAAAACAGGCAAAAAATCCTTGGGCGTCGACATAAACTGGAAAAAAAAGGCCTGGAGATGCCCATGAACGGTTTCGCGAGCGCAGTCAATCACACCGCCCTGGATCAGCAAGAGTTGGACGAGTGGCGCGACGCCCTGGCGTCGTTGGTGGCCAACGCCGGTCCTGCGCGGGCCCGGCAGATCCTCGACCAACTGGCCCAGGACGCCAGCGCTGCGCACATCGACTGGAAACCGCGCCACGGCACGCCCTACGTCAACAGCATCAGCGTCGAGCAGCAGCCGGCGTTTCCCGGCGACCTGGCCACCGAAGAACGCCTGGCCTCGCTGGTCCGCTGGAACGCCCTGGCCATGGTGGTCCGCGCCAACCAGGCCTATGGCGAGTTGGGCGGGCATATCGCCAGCTATGCCAGTGCGGCGGATTTGTTCGAAGTGGGTTTCAACCATTTCTTTCGCGCCCGCCGTGACGGGTTTGGCGGCGACCTGGTCTTCTATCAACCCCATTCCGCGCCCGGTATCTACGCCCGTGCCTTCCTTGAAGGGCGCCTCAGCGAGCAAGACCTGGCCCATTATCGCCAGGAAATCGGCGGGCCCAAGGCTGGCGCACGTGGCCTGTCCAGCTACCCGCACCCGTGGCTGATGCCTGACTTCTGGCAGTTCCCCACTGGTTCCATGGGGATCGGCCCGATCAGCTCGATTTTCCAGGCGCGTTTCATGCGTTACCTGCAACACCGTAACCTGCTGGACACCACTGACCGCCACGTCTGGGGGGTGTTCGGCGACGGTGAGATGGACGAACCGGAAAGCATGTCGGCCCTGACCCTGGCTGCGCGCGAAGGTCTGGACAACCTGACCTGGGTGGTCAACTGCAACCTGCAGCGCCTTGACGGCCCGGTGCGCGGCAACGGGCGGATCATCGATGAGCTGGAAGCGTTGTTCGCCGGCGCCGGGTGGAACGTGATCAAGCTGGTGTGGGGCTCGGATTGGGACCCCTTGCTGGCCAAGGACCACGACGGCGCGCTGGTGAACACCTTGGCGCATACCGTCGACGGTCAATTGCAGACCTTCGCCGCCAAGGACGGCGCCTTCAATCGCGAGCACTTCTTCGGTCAGAGTGAAGCCCTGGCCAAACTCGTGGAAGGCATGAGCGACGAGCAGATCGACCGCCTCAAGCGTGGCGGCCATGACATGGTCAAGATCCACGCGGCCTACCATGCCGCGCGCCGGGTCAAAGGCAAACCCACGGTGATCCTCGCCCAGACCAAGAAGGGCTTTGGCATGGGTGAAGCAGGGCAGGGCAAGATGACCACCCACCAGCAGAAAAAGCTGGATCGCGACGCGTTGCTTGCTTTCCGCAATCGCTTCCAACTGCCCCTGAGCGATGCGCAGACCGAATCCCTGAGCTTCTTCAAGCCCGCCGACGACAGCCCGGAAATGCGCTACCTGCACCAGCGCCGCCAGGCGCTCGGCGGTTATGTGCCGAGCCGCAGCCCGCTTGCCGCGCCGCTCAGCGTGCCGCCGCTGGCGGGCTACGCCGGGTTTGCCACGGCGGCCGACGGCAAGGAAATGTCCACCACCATGGCCTGCGTACGCATGCTGACCAACCTGCTCAAGGACAAGGCCCTGGGGCCGCGCATTGTGCCGATTGTCGCCGATGAGGCGCGCACCTTCGGCATGGCCAACCTGTTCAAGCAAATCGGCATCTACTCCAGCGTCGGCCAGCGTTATGAGCCGGAAGACATCGGCTCGATCCTCAGCTACCGCGAAGCCACCGACGGGCAGATCCTCGAAGAGGGCATCAGCGAAGCCAGCGCCATCAGCTCCTGGGTCGCGGCGGCCACTAGCTATTCGGTGCATGGCCTGCGCATGCTGCCGTTCTACATCTATTACTCGATGTTCGGCTTCCAGCGCGTCGGCGACCTGATCTGGGCCGCCGCCGACCAGCGTGCCCGTGGCTTCCTGCTCGGCGCGACGGCCGGGCGCACTACCTTGGGGGGGGAAGGCTTGCAACATCAGGACGGCAGCAGCCATCTCATGGCGGCCACCGTGCCCAATTGCCGCGCCTACGATCCGGCGTTCGCCGGGGAATTCGCGGTGATCCTCGACCACGGCATGCGCCAGATGCTGGAGCACGAGGTGGACGAGTTCTACTACGTGACGCTGATGAACGAAAACTACCCGCAGCCGAGCCTGCCGCAAGGGGTTGAAGCGGCGATCATCAAGGGCATGTACCGTCTGGAAGGCACGGTTGGCGCCCAGGTGCGGTTACTGGGTTCGGGCACGCTGGTGCGCGAAGCCCAGGCGGCGGCGCAGCTATTGGCCGAGGATTGGCAAGTGACGAGCGAGGTGTTCAGCGTCACCAGTTACAGCGAACTGGCGCGGGATGCGCGGGAGGTGGAACGCTGGAATCGGTTGCATCCGCAAGAGGCTGCACGGGTAAGCCATGTGAATGCCTGCTTGCCCCACGGCGCGCCGGTCATCGCGGTTTCTGACTATGTGCGGGCGGTGCCGCAGATGATCGCTTCGTACCTGGACAGTCGCTACACCGTGCTGGGCACTGACGGGTTCGGGCGCAGTGATACGCGGGCGGCGTTGCGCGACTTTTTTGAGGTAGATCGGTATCACATCGTGCTGGCGGCGCTGACGGCATTGGACGCGCGGATGGGTCAGCTGGCGATTGAGAAATACGGTTTGCAGACGGAACGTGCGGCGTCCTGGATCTCCTGACAGGCGCAAATCAAAATGTGGGAGCGGGCTTGCTCGCGAAAGCGCTGTGTCAGGCAATGCATGTGCTGACTGATGCACCGCCTTCGCGAGCAAGCCCGCTCCCACATGGGTTTTGTGCTGGTCTTTAGAGGGTAGCTATCAGGGCTGGCCCAAATGCTTCCTTGAGGAAACCCGGTGCGATATAGCGCTCGTAGTGCGCTTCGGACAACAGGAAAAACTCACGATCAATCGCATCGCGCAGATCCGCCAAATGACGTTCACGAAATTCCGGTTGCAGCACCAGCCCATACGCATCCAGCCGGGAAATCACCCGCGCCCCCCGGGCAATCAACTGGTACGCCCAGCAATACGGCGACTGATGCGGCACAAAGCGGATCTTGCGGCTTTCCAGTTGCTGGCGCAGCAGGTGCGGATCAAACACTTCCAGCTTGCTGGCCATCACCTGCACCAGCAACTGTTCCAGACGCAGCCACACCGCCTGTTTTTCCTCGGCGTTGTAACCGTTCCACTGGATCACTTCGTGGTGATAACGCTTGCAGCCCCGGCAGACGAGGTCCCCGTAGACGGTGGAGCACAGGCCGATGCACGGGGTCTTGATGGTTTGGTTGGGCATAAGTCGCTTGCTTGCAAAATCCAGAGAACACCGAAAACCAATAATGTAGACGCGGGCTCGCCACAGCAAACCCGCTCCCACATTTTCAGTCCCAGCTCAACGCACCGCCAGTCTGATACTCGATCACACGGGTCTCAAAGAAGTTCTTCTCTTTCTTCAAGTCCATGATCTCGCTCATCCACGGGAACGGGTTGGTGGTGCCTGGGTATTCTTCCTTCAAGCCGATCTGCGACAGACGACGGTTGGCGATGAACTTGAGGTAGTCCTCCATCATCGCGGCGTTCATGCCCAACACGCCGCGGGGCATGGTGTCGCGGGCGTATTCGATCTCCAGTTGGGTCCCTTGCAGGATCATCTGGGTCGCTTCTTCCTTCATCTCGGCATCCCACAGGTGCGGGTTTTCGATTTTGATCTGGTTGATCACGTCGATGCCGAAGTTCAGGTGCATCGACTCGTCGCGCAGGATGTACTGGAACTGCTCGGCCACGCCGGTCATTTTGTTGCGGCGGCCCATGGACAGGATCTGGGTGAAGCCGCAGTAGAAGAAGATGCCTTCCAGCACGCAGTAGTACGCGACCAGGTTGCGCAGCAGTTCCTTGTCGGTGTCGACGGTGCCGGTTTCGAACTTCGGATCGGAGATCGAACGGGTGTACTTCAGGCCCCAGGCGGCTTTCTTCGCGACCGATGGAATCTCGTGGTACATGTTGAAGATCTCGCCTTCATCCATGGCCAGCGATTCGATGCAGTACTGGTAGGCGTGGGTGTGGATCGCCTCTTCGAAGGCCTGGCGCAGGATGTACTGGCGGCACTCCGGGTTGGTGATCAGGCGGTACACGGCCAGCACCAGGTTGTTGGCGACCAGGGAGTCGGCGGTGGAGAAGAAGCCCAGGTTGCGCATGACGATGCGACGTTCGTCGTCGGTCAGGCCTTCGGGGTTTTTCCACAGCGCGATGTCGGCGGTCATGTTGACCTCTTGCGGCATCCAATGGTTGGCGCAGCCGTCGAGGTACTTCTGCCAGGCCCAGTCGTACTTGAAGGGCACGAGTTGGTTGAGGTCGGCGCGGCAGTTGATCATGCGCTTTTCGTCAACGGCGACGCGGGCGGAGGCGCCTTCGAGTTCGGCGAGGCCTTCGGCGATGTCGAGTTTGTCGAGGGCGGCCTTGGCACGGATAATCGCGGCGGAGTCGTTGGCGGTCACGTTACGGGCTTCCAGCGCCGCGGCAGCACCTGCACCGTCGAGGCGGTCCATGTTGGCTTCGCTGGCGTGGCCGGCGTTGGCGCCCTTGATCACCGCTGCACCGGTGTCTTCGTTGTCGACTTCATCCCAACTCAGCATTGAAATACTCCTTCCTGGTCTGTTCTGACGGCGTGTGAACCCGTCCAAAAATATTCGATTTGCAGGCTACTAGGCATTGAAATACTGCGCGTAGTGTGGTCGGCAAATACCGATACTGCACACTATGTAGTGGTCTGTTCTGTTTGTGGGCACACTATATGGTGTGTGCGGGGATGGGTCAACGAACGAGAGTGTATTGATCGTCGCAGGGGCATTCCCCTGTCAGGGGTGGTGGCCTAGTGATATTGTTGGCGCTCAAACCGTTGAACCAGAGCGGTCGTTGTCAATCGTGACACGCAAGGCTCAGTTTCTAGAAAAGGACGTCAGTACGTATGACTCAAGGTGCACCTACACCCACGCCCACCACTTATTCCTGGCCGCTGATCATTATCGTCGCGGCCGGCCTGTGGGCGGCATTTACCGCTGCGGCCTCACTGTTCGGCCTTAAATTCGGCGCGGCAGACAACTTTATCCCGTCCGCGGAACTGATGGAAAACTACGTTTCGCGGACCGTGCTTGCCGAGTCATACCTCCCACTTGCCAAGGTATCGTCGGACTATTTGAGCAAGGTCGATGTTGAAAAAAACTACGTCGCCATCGACAAAATCCACAGCCTCTACGTGCCGAAAGCTGACTATCAGCAGCTACAGCAACAACTGGCCGATCTGACGGCCAAGGTCAGCGCAATCCCCAGCCCGTTACCACCGATGAATATCGTCATGACAAAAGGTGGGAACTGGTCCGATGAGCGCCTCGGGGTCAGTATCAGGATGGGCGGCTATTCCTTGGGGCCATTGAATTCCTCGGTGGATTTTTTCTTGACGCTGCCCGACTCCGAGGAGCACGTAGAAACGCTCGACACCCGAGAAGACCTGCCGGTGTGGACATTCAGGAAACACAATCGCCAGTTCAAGCTCTCGGTGCTCAAGATCATGCCGACGACGTTTGTGATCAAGGAAGTCGGCGGGGTGTGAGCCGACTGGGGTTGTTTATCGACCTGCTGCGGCAGAAGGCGGCGATGCTCTAAACGGCATGTTGAAAAGATCATGGTATGCAGTAGCGATATTAAATAGAATGAATCTCATTTGAGACATAATCGCGCCTTGCAGGTTGCTTGCCATGAATGATGCTGTCGCCCCCGAACTGACGTTATCCAGCCTCTACCGCGACCACCGCAGTTGGCTGGAAAGCTGGCTGCGCCGGCGCCTGGGCAATGCCTGGGATGCGGCGGACCTGAGCCAGGATACGTTTTTGCGCGTGCTGGCCAGTGCCCAGCCGCTTGCGCAGATGCAGGAGCCACGGGCGTACCTGGTGACAGTCGGCAAGCGCCTGCTGGTCAATTTTCATCAGCGCCGTAGCCTGGAACAGGCCTATCTGAATGCGCTTGCCAGCTTGCCCGAAGCCTGCGTGCCGTCTCCGGAACAGCGCTGGGTGTTGCTGGAAACCCTGCAAGCACTGGATGAATTGCTTGATGGCTTGCCAGTGCTGGTGCGCCGCGCGTTTCTCTGGAGCCAGCTGGAAGGCCTGGGTTATCGCGAGATTGCCGCACGCCTGGAGGTGTCCGAACGCACGGTCAAACGCTATATGGCCCAGGCCTATGAACACTGTTTGCTGGTGGACCTGTGAACCGCGACGTCGCCCGTGCCGCCGCGCAATGGTTGGCGCTGCTGGAGTCCGGCGCGGCCACCGAGCGTGATCACCTCGCCCTGCAGCACTGGCGCGACAGCCATCCGCAGCACGAACAGACCTGGCAAAAAGCCCAGACCCTGCGCCAGCGGTTCGGCGGGTTGCCCCAGGCGTTGGCGCTGGCCAGCCTCGACCGTCCGCAACCGGGGCGGCGCGCCGTGCTCAAGCGTGCCTTGGGCGTGGCGGCTCTGGTGCCGACCGCGTGGTTGATCAGCCGCCAGTTACCCATCGACGTGTGGCGCTCAGACCTGCACACCGCCACGGGTGAGCGCACGCGCATGGCCCTGGGCGACGGCGCCAGCCTGCAACTCAATACCGCCACTGCCGTGGACGTGGCGCCACGGCACATCCGGCTGGTGGAAGGCGAGTTGGCGTTGAACGTGCCGGGCGTGAGTGCAATGACGCTTCAGACCCGGTATGGCGAACTGACGGTCAGCCAGGCCGAGGTGGGTGTGCGGCAATTGGCGTCGGGCTGCCGGGTCTCGGTGCTCAAGGGCGCGGTGCAGGTGCGCGACCTCAATGGGCACTCGACGACGTTGCACGGTGGCCAGCAAGCGTCGCTTCAAGCCACGGGCCTTGGCGCGTCGGTGGCGTTTGATGTGCTGCAACTGGGTTGGCGTGATGGTGTGCTGACTGCGCAGGATCAGGCGCTGGGGGATTTCTTGCGCGAGTTGCAGCGCTACCGCCCGGGTGTCTTGCGTTGGGACCCGCGTTTGGAGGGGTTGCGCGTCACCGGCAGTTTTCAGTTGGACGACACCGACCGCATCCTCAACCTGCTGGCCTCGACCCTGGGCTTCAAGGTGCAGGCGCGAACGCGTTACTGGGTCACTCTCACCTGAGAAATGCTGCTTTATATTTCCATATGGAATAAATAAAGATTTATATATTCCTTTTAGGTTTTTGCCGCCTGCGGCATCTTGAAGGCCTGCGCATTCGTGCGGATTGACCCAACAGCCAAAAGGAAAGCCGACATGACCATTAAAGCGATCAACGTGCGCAACCAGTTCAAGGGCGTGATCAAGGAGATCCTGCTGGGCGAAGTGGTGTCCGAAATCGACGTACAGACGGCGTCCGGCATCGTCACTTCGGTGATCACCACCCGCTCGGTGCGTGACCTGGAATTGAAAGTGGGCAGTGAAGTGATTGCCTTTGTGAAGTCCACCGAAGTGTCCATCGCCAAGCTGTAGATCCCACTCAAATGTGGGAGGGGCGAGCCCCTCCCACATGGCTTACCGACCGCGCAGGGCATGCTCCATTCGCTGCAAACCTTCTTCCAGCAAGGCCCGTGGGCAGCCGAAGTTCAGGCGCACGAATTGCTGGCTGTCATCGCCGAATTCGATCCCGGCGCTCAACCCGACCTTGGCCTGTTCCAGGAAAAACCGCTGCGGGTCGTCCAGGCCCAGGGCGCTGCAATCGAGCCAGGCCAGGAAAGTGCCTTGCGGCGCGTGCATGACTACGCCCGGCAGGCGGCTGTTCACGGCGTCGAGCAGGTAGTCGCGGTTGGCTTGCAGGTAGCCCTTGAGTGCGTCGAGCCACTCGCCACATTGGCTGTAGGCGGCACGGGTGGCTTCCAGGCCCAGGGGGCTGACGCTGTCGACCATGCCGCAGCGGGCATTGTTGAAGCGCTCGCGGATATCGGCGTTCTGGATCACCGCAAAGCAGGTCTTGAGGCCCGCGACGTTGTAGGCCTTGCTCGCCGACATCAGCGTGATGGTGCGCTCGGCGATCTGCGGGCTGAGGCTGGCGGTGGGGATGTGGCGGCGGCCGTCGAAGCACAGTTCGGCGTGGATTTCGTCACTGATGATCAGTGCGCCCTGTTCCAGGCAGGCATTGGCCACGGCCAGCAGCTCTTCGCGGGGAAACACCTTGCCCATGGGGTTGTGCGGGTTGCTCAGCAGCAGTGCACCGGCGCCGCTCAAGGCATCGCGCAGGGCGGGCAGGGGCGTGAGGTATTCACCGTTGACGAGTTCGAATGGCACTTCGATTTTCGGCAGGTTCCAGTGCCCTGGCGCCAGGCGGATCGGCCGGTAGTTGGGGGTTTGCAGCACCACCGGCTGGCCCGTTTGCACGAATGCGTGCAGCGCCATGTTGAAGCCGGGCTCGACGCCGGGCAGGAACAGCAGGTCTTCGGGCTGCACGCGCCAGGCGTACTTGTGCCACAAGTCGGCGACGATGGCCTCGCGCACATCCGGGCCGGCTACGCTGTAGCCGAGGATCTGCTGGTCGAGGCGTTCGCGCAGGGCTTGCAGCACGGCGGGCGGCGCGGCGATGTCCATATCGGCGATCCACATCGGCAGCACATCCGCCGGGTAGCGGCTCCATTTGGTGCTGCCGGTGTTGTGGCGGGGGTGGATCGTGTCGAAATCAAAGCTCATGGGCGGCTCGTATCAGGGGGGCTGGCGCAAAGAATGGCGCTGATTCTAGCGCCATTAATTTTATAGACCAGAGCTGATTGCCTCGGACAGTTGCCGATGTGCCTGTGCCACGGCCTGGCTGACCGCTTCTTCACCGCGCACCATGGCGCCCAGGTAGGCGAACTCCACGCTGCGGATGCCCACGATAGACAGGATGGCGCTCAGATACGGCGTCAAAAAGTCCGGCTCATGCCCCTTGCGGGCGTTGCCCGAGCTGACCAGTACAAAGGTGCGCCGGTCGTCGAGCAGGCCGACTTTTTCAAACCGCTCGTTCACCGTGAAGCTGCGGTGGATGCGCACCACATGGTCGATCCAGCCCTTGAGCGCCGCCGGCACCGTGAAATTGTGCACCGGGGTGCAGATGACCAGCAGGTCGCAGGCTTCCAACTCGACGATCAATTGTTCCGACAGCGCGGTGGCGTCCTCACTGCCGTCGTCAGCGCCAGTGAGGGCGCAGGCGTATTCGCGGGTCAGCGGCGGCAGGGCCTGGCTGCCGTAATCGCGCTCGGTGACCTGCGCGTCGGGCAGCCAGTCGCTGAGCAGGTTGCGGGCCAGTTGGAAGTTCTGGGCCGACTTGCCGTGGGGGCTGAAACTGAGCAGCAGGGCGCGGGTCATTGGCTTAGATCCTGGGAAAAATGCATGCCGCGCGGCAACAGGCCTTGGCGGAAGTAGAAACGTTGGGCCAGGGCCATGTGCATGCCGGTGTCCAGCACCAGGTAGCGATAGCCCAGGGCGCGGGTTTGCTCGCGGACCCGCTCGAGCAGTTGCTCACCCAGACGCCGCCGCTGCAGGCTGGCATCTACCACCAGGTCATCGACATAGATGAAGCGTCCGTAGAGGGTGTTCTCGCTGAGCCGGTAGCCGGCCAGGCCGATCACCTTGGCGTCTTCACGGGCGACCAGCAGATGGTAGCCGTTCTGCCGTTGCCGCTGGATCTGCGCGACGAACGCGGTGGCGTCCGTCAGGTGCGGGCGCAGTTGCTGCATCACCTGAAAGCTGGCGAGGCAGTCGGCGTCGCTTTCCACGGGCACGAAGTCGACGTGCTCATGCATAGCTGAGGTTCTCCAGATGGGCCTTGACCGCTGCCGGCACCTTGCGAAAGCTGATACCGACGCGGTTCAGCGCGTTCATCAGGGCAATGGCCAGGGTCAGGTCGGCGACTTCCTTGTCATTGAAGACTGCGGCGACGGCGGCGTAATCGGCGTCCGGCGCGTGGGTCTGGGCCACTTGAGTAACCGATTCGGCCCAGGCCAATGCGGCACGTTCACGCGGGCTGAACAGCGGCGAGGCTTCGTGCCAGGCGGCCACCAGCATGATTTTTTCCAGGCTCACGCCTTGCTTGAGCAGGTCGCGGGAATGGGAGTCCAGGCAATAGGCGCAGCCATTGAGCTGGGAGATGCGCAGGTACACCAGTTCGATCAATTCCTTTTCCAGGCCGCAGCCATGCACGTAGCTGTGCACCGAGCCCAGGGCTTTGTAACCGGCGGGGGCGGCCTGGGCGTAATCAAGACGGTCTTTCATGGGAAGGTTCCTTAGGTGGTTGAACAGATGCGCCATTTTCGCGGCTCGCCCGGCCAGTCGACAGGGGCATGATTGGACAAGTGGGTTGGGACATGATCAGACTTGGCCCTGTTTACCCGCCGAGCCCGCCCGCGATGTCGTCACTGCCCAAATACCAGGAAATCTACCGGCGTTTTCGCCAGGCCATCGACCAGGGCCAATTGCGCCCCGGCGAGCGGGTGCCGTCGGTGCGGGCGCTGGCCCAGGAACTCAAGGTGGCGCGGGGCACGGTGGAGACGGCGTATCAGTTGCTGGTCAGCGAAGGTTTTTTTGAGGCGCGCGGGCAGGCCGGTACGGTGATTGCGACGACGCTGCCCCAGATCGCGGTAAAGCCTGCGCCCGTGCCGGCGCCCGTCCCCAGCGGACCGTTGCCGCTGCAAATGGGCGTGCCGGCACTGGACGCGTTCCCGCGCAAGCTGTGGGCCCGGCTGGTCACCCAGCAAGTGCGCCGCACCGATGCCGACAGCCTGGCCATGGGCGACGTGCGCGGCGTACAAGCCCTGCGCGTGGCCATCGCCGGTTACCTCGCGTTGTACCGGGGCGTGGAGTGTTCGCCGGATCAGGTGTTTGTCTGCGCCGGTTATGCGGCGGGCCTGACCCTGGTCTGTGACGCCCTGGACATGCCCGGGCAACGCTGCTGGTTCGAAGACCCGGGTTACGTGCATGCACGGCAGTTGTTGAGCCATCAAGGCTTGCAACTGGTGCCGGTGCCGGTGGACCGCGATGGGCTGGATGTGGGCCAGGGCATCCTGCGCAGCCCACGGGCGCGGCTGGCGCTGGTCACGCCGGCGCACCAGAGCCCGCTCGGCGTGGCGCTGAGCCCGGCGCGGCGCGAGGCCTTGCTGGGCTGGGCGGCGGCGCAGGGCAGTTGGGTGGTCGAGGACGATTACGACAGCGAATTCCGCTATCACGGCAAACCGCTGGCCGCGCTCAAGAGCCAGGATCACGACGACCGGGTGATCTACGCCGGTAGCTTCAGCAAGATGTTGTTCCCCGGTTTGCGCCTGGGCTACCTGGTGGTGCCGAACGCCTTGGTGGCGGCGTTTGAGCGCAGTGCGCAGTTGTTGCAGCAACGCTGTGCGCAACTGTTGCAACTGACCGCGGCGGATTTTCTCGAGCAGGGGTATTTCACCCGGCACCTGAAGAAAATGCGTCAGTTGTATGCGCAGCGACGCGGGCTGTTGGTGCAGGCGTTGCAGGCCCATTGCGCGGATGTCCTGCGGGTCGATGAGCAGGCGGGCGGGATTAATCTGTTGGCACGCTTGGTGGTCGCGGTGCCGGACGAGGCGGTGGCGCAGGCAGCGAATGAGGCGGGCCTGGCACTGCAGGCGTTGTCGCGGTGGGCGATTGAACCGGGGCCACAGGGCTTGCTGATGGGGTTCACTAATGTGGCAACGGCGCAACAGGCCCAGGCTATTGCGCAGGTGTTGCGTGGGGTGATTGCCGGGCAAACCGTGGCTGGGGCACAGGGGCGGTGATGCTGTACGAATCTGTGACCGACAAGTTCTGTAATAAAAACGTCACTGCGCTGGGGATTAGATCCTCGACGGGCTATTTTGGTGCATCTCAATAACCAGAGTAGCCATGGATGAAATACCAACCCTTCAGCCGTACCTTGATTGCCACTGCGCTGGTATTGACGGTCGGCGGTGTGCAAGCCGCGTCCCAGGCCCCGGTGGCCGGTGAAAATGGCATGGTGGTCACGGCCCAGCATCTGGCCACCCATGTGGGCGTGGATGTCCTCAAGGCCGGTGGCAATGCCGTGGATGCGGCCGTGGCCGTAGGTTACGCACTGGCGGTGGTATACCCGGCGGCGGGCAACCTCGGTGGCGGCGGTTTCATGACCGTGCAACTGGCGGACGGGCGCAAGACCTTCCTCGACTTCCGCGAAAAAGCCCCGCTGGCGGCCACCGCGAACATGTACCTGGATAAAGACGGCAACGTCATCGAAGGCCTCAGTGCCAAGGGCCACCTGGCGGTCGGCGTGCCCGGCACCGTCTCGGGCATGGAGCTGGCCCTGAGCAAATACGGGACCCTCAAGCGCGCCCAGGTGATTGCCCCGGCGATCAAGCTGGCGGAAAACGGCTTTGAGCTGGAGCAGGGCGATATCGACCTGCTGCATACCGCCACCGGCGAGTTCGAAAAAGATAAAGATATGCGCGGGATCTTCCTGCACAACGGTCAACCGATGCAGGTGGGCCAGAAGCTGGTGCAGAAAGACCTGGCCAAGACCCTCAAGGAAATCTCGGCCAAGGGCAGCGACGGTTTCTACAAAGGTTGGGTAGCCAAGGCGCTGGTGGATTCCAGCCAGGCCGGCAAAGGCATCATCACCCAGGCTGACCTGGACAAGTACAAGACCCGCGAACTGGCGCCGATCGAGTGCGACTACCGTGGCTACCACGTGGTCTCCGCGCCGCCGCCGAGTTCCGGTGGCGTGGTGATCTGCCAGATCATGAACATCCTCGAAGGCTACCCGATGGCCGACCTCGGTTATCACTCGGCCCAGGGCCTGCACTACCAGATCGAAGCGATGCGCCATGCCTACGTGGACCGCAACAGCTACCTCGGCGACCCGGACTTCGTGAAGAACCCCATCGCCCACCTGCTGGACAAGGACTACGCCACCAAGCTGCGCGCTGCCATCGAACCGCAAAAGGCGGGCGATTCCCAAGCGATCAAGCCGGGTGTTTCGCCCCATGAAGGCAACAACACCACGCACTACTCCATTGTCGACAAGTGGGGCAACGCGGTCTCGGTGACGTACACCCTCAACGACTGGTTCGGTGCGGGCGTGATGGCGAGCAAGACCGGGGTCATCCTCAACGATGAAATGGACGATTTCACCGTCAAGGTCGGCGTGCCGAACATGTACGGTCTGGTGCAGGGTGAAGCCAACGCCATCGCACCGGGCAAGGCGCCGCTGTCGTCGATGAGCCCGACCATCGTGACCAAGGATGGCAAGGCCGTAATGGTGGTGGGCACGCCGGGTGGCAGTCGCATCATTACCGCGACCTTGCTGACGATGCTGAATGTCATCGACTACAAGATGAACATCCAGGAAGCCGTGGACGCGCCGCGTTTCCACCAGCAGTGGATGCCGGAGACTACCAACCTTGAGACGTTTGCAGTGAGCCCGGATACCCAGAAGATCCTCGAAAGCTGGGGCCACAAGTTCGCCGGGCCGCAGGATGCGAACCACTTGGCGGCGATTCTGGTGGGTGCGCCGTCGTTGGGTGGCAAGCCGGTGGGGAACAACCGGTTCTATGGCGCGAATGATCCGCGTCGTAACACCGGCCTGTCGCTGGGCTACTAACGCCTGACGCGGTCAAAAGTGTGGGAGCGGGCTTGCCCGCGATTGCGGTGTATCAGCCAACCATTGTGTTTCTGGTACTCCGTCATCGCGGGCAAGCCCGCTCCCACATTGAGGCCAGTGTTATGGCTGAAACAGTTGTTCCACTGCTGAAAACGCCGCACTTCTGCGCTCTTCCCAATCCCCCCGAATCAGAATCACCGGCTGTTCATGCTCCTGCATCCAGTCCAGGCTGGCCTGGAAAAAAGCCTGGCGATCCTCTAACTGCGGCTGGCAGCGTTGCCCATCGGCAGTCCATTCCACATCGTCCGGCGACAGCAGCAAGTGCAAGTCGTAGTCACGGGCCAGCAGTTCGCTGTCGAGCCAGGCCGGGTAGTCGCCGAACAGGGTCTGGCTCCAGAGCTTGTTGGTCAGCAAATGCGTGTCGAGGATCAACAGCGCAGGCTGTTGGGCGCGGGCGGCGTCTTCCCAGGCCAGTTGACCACGGGCGATCGCCGGGATGTCGGCCAGGGTGGTATCGCGTTGGTGATGATCGATGAAATGGCGCACGTATTCACCGACCATCAACCCGCCGAAATGCGCTTGCAACTCGGTGGCCAGCCAGCTTTTGCCGCTGGATTCGGGGCCGGCCAATACCACGACCTTCATGCCTGCAACGCCGGGTCTGCACGCCATTCGCGCCAGCCTTGCACCGCGATGGTGGTAAACAGGGCGTAGAGCGCGGCGGTGAGGTAGAGACCTTTATAGAGAAACAGGCCGACGAAGATCACATCCACGGCAATCCACAGCGGCCAGCACTGCACGCGTTTCTGCGCCATCCACATCTGCGCCACCAGGCTGAAGCCGGTGAGGGCGGCGTCGAGCCAGGGTTGCGCGGCGTCGGTCCAGTGGGCCATGGCGGCGCCCAGCAGCAGGCTGCCGGCGGCGCCCACCGCGAGGCTGGCGATGATGGCTGGCCCGCCGAGGCTGGTGACCTGGCGGCCTTGCTTGACCTCGCCGGCGCGGGTCCACTGCCACCAGCCGTACAGTTGCAGGACGGCGTAGACCACTTGCAGCAGCATGTCGGAATAGAGTTTTACGTCGTAGAACACCCAGGTGTAGAGCAACACCATGATCAGGCCGATGGGCCAGCACCAGGGGTTCTGTTTAACCGTCAGCCAGACAGCGATCACCCCCAGGGCGGCGGCGAACAGTTCAAGCCCGGACATGGCGGTTCCTTGGGAGTGTGGAAAGGGGCGGTGATTGTAACGAAAGAAGTTTCGCGTAGGAATTAACCTTGTAGTGAGCGGGCTTGCCCCGCGCTGGGCTGCGTCGCCCCCAGGCGCGGGTGTAGAACCGTAGACATCCTTTACATCTGAAACCGGGGACATCGTTTACACATTTTAGGCTTGGACGCGGCTCATGCCTCGTCCAAGCCTCCCTAGGGGATAGTCACACAGGTACAGATCCCAAACATCATCTTCAACTTCTTTGAGCGCAATCCGCTCTCCTGATAGCGCTTCGCTTACAAACAACAA
Organism: Pseudomonas sp. GL_117; assembly: GCF_057835125.1. Taxonomy (NCBI): domain Bacteria; kingdom Pseudomonadati; phylum Pseudomonadota; class Gammaproteobacteria; order Pseudomonadales; family Pseudomonadaceae; genus Pseudomonas; species Pseudomonas sp. GL_117. The sequence goes on from NZ_CM174418.1 coordinate 2,827,331, forward strand.
CTTTCCTTTCCACATGATTGAGCCGTTCTGTCTGACGCTTCGTACTTTCATTTCCGCGGCATACTCCACATCCGGCAGACATCCTGGATAAGGTCGAGTAGACGGCACATATACCTCACCCGGGCGCTTCATGCCCAGCGCCTCGTGAGGTCGTATGTAATTGAATTCATGTCGAAAATGCTCCAGCAAGAGCTGCTGCTCAACCAGGTTTTTCCCCAGTGGCAACTCAAACTTCAAACTACGATGCATCCGTTCGTGCCGGCCGTTCTGGGCAGGTCTTCCCGGCATGGTTCGCTCCGGGTAAATACCCAGGCGGATCCACCAAACTGCCAGTGTGGACATTCTTGCCAGGCCTGGAGAAGCAAAAGGAACGCCGTTGTCAGAGCGAATGACTTCCGGCATCCCGTACTCTTGAAAAAGCCTCTCGAATGCCTGTTTGACGGGCAAGGTCTTGATCTTGGGGTGAGCCCTGCAGGCCAAAATCAAGCGAGAGGCATGGTCCGTAACGGTCAGGGGATAGCACATCTGGGCGTTGAGCATCTTGAACTGCCCCTTGTAATCAACGCACCACGTCTTGTTGGGCTCGTTGGCTTCGCGCATTTCCCTGTGAGCAGTGCTGTGCCGTCGCTTGAAGCGCCGTTTACTGACAAGCCCAAGCCGGTCAAGCCATTGGCCTGCCGTGCTGGGCGATGGCCAGGCGACTGACGGATCCTCGATTCGTAATAGCCTGACAAGCTTCTTCGGCCCCCATTTATCGTGGGTTTCTTTCATCGCCACTATGCGAGCCAAGATCTCATCGTCAGTCTTGTTTGGGCTGGTATGAGGTCGTCGAGACAGCTCTGCCAACGACTTCAAATCGCCGTCAACGTGACGAGAGATCCATTTATCTACAGTTGGTCGACTGACGCCGAAGCGCCGAGCTAGCTGGCTTTTGCTGAAGTCACCAGAAAGCCAGTCGATGACCAGTTTGATTCGTTGATCCATGGGAGACTCTTGGTTCCAGGGCATGATCAGTTACCTCCTGATCATGCGTATTAACCTGTAAACCATGTCCCCGGTTAGATATGTAAACGATGTCCCCGGTTTGTACCGGGGCAAGCCCGCTCACTACAGACCCCGTCCTGGGGTTAGATTTTGAATTGGCGCAGCAGGGTGTTGAGTTGTTCGCTCAGGCCGCGCAGGTGGGTGCTGGCGGCACTCGACTGTTCGGCGGCGATGGCGGTGCTGTGGGACAAGCCTGCCGCCTGGGTGACGTTCTGGTTGATGTCCTCTACCACATGCGCCTGTTGCAGGGTGGCGCTGGCAATCGACGCGTTCAGGCCGTTGAGGTTGTGCAGGGCCTGGCCGATGGCGGTGAGGCTGGCGCCGGCCTGGCCGGCTTGTTCGATGGTCAGTTGCGAGGCGTTGTGACTCTCGCTGATCACCTTGACCGCCGCTTCCGAGTGGCCTTGCAGGCGTTCGATCATGCCCTGGATCTCGGCGGTGGATTTTTGCGTGCGCTGGGCCAGCAGGCGCACTTCATCGGCGACCACGGCAAAGCCACGGCCTTGTTCGCCGGCCCGTGCGGCCTCGATGGCGGCGTTGAGTGCGAGCAGGTTGGTCTGGTCGGCGATGGAACGGATCACTTCGAGCACGCTGCCGATCTGGGTGCTTTCGGCGGATAGGGTACGCATCACCTCGACCGCCTGGCTGATGGTGCCGGAGAGCTGGTCGATCTGTTGCAGGCTGCCATCGATATTGACCTGGCCTTGCTGTGCCTGAGCCTGGGCATCGCGCATTTCACTGGCGGCGTGTTCGGCGTTCTTGGCCACGTCCTGCACGCCGTAGGTGACTTCGTTGATCGCGGTGGCCACCAATTCCATCTGCTGCGATTGCTGCTGGCTGCGGTCGTGGGCCTGGCTCGCGTTGTTGCCCAGCTCGGTAGACGATTGGCCGAGGGCGTTGGCGCACGCCTGCAACTGGCCGACCACGTCGCGCAATTTGGCGGTGAAGCTGTTGAAGTGCTGGGACAGTTGGGTCACTTCGTCGCGGCCGTGGGTGTCGAGGTTGTGGGTCAGGTCGCTTTCACCACTGGCGATATTGCCCATGGCGTCCACTGCTGCCTGCAACGGGCGCACGATGCTGCGCGCGATCAACACCACCAGTAGGGTCATCACCAGCGCGATGATCAAACCAATGGCCGAGGCTTTCCACACCTGGGCGGAGAACTCGGACTGCACATCGTCCACGTAGACGCCGGAGCCGATGATCCAGCCCCAGGGTTGGAACAGTTGGATGTACGAGGTCTTGGCCACCGGTGCATCGGCGCCCGGTTTCGGCCAGCGGTAGTTGACGATGCCGGCACCCTTGGCCTTGGCCAGGGCCACGAATTCGTTGAACACCGCAAAACCGTCTGGGTCACGGATCGCCGAGAGGTTCTGGCCGTCAAGCTTGGGGTTGGCCGGGTGCATGATCATCACGGGCGTGAGGTCATTGATCCAGAAATAGTCGTCATGGTCGTAGCGCAACCCGCGCACCGCGCTCAGGGCTTGCTTCTGCGCGGCTTCGCGGGTCATGACGCCGCTGGTTTCGAGGCCGTGATAAAACGTCAGGATGCCGCTGGCGGTCTGCACCACGTGCTCGGTCTGCTGGCTCTTGGCCTGGTAGAGTTCGCCATGAATCTGCTTGAGCATCAGTAAACCCAAGGCCAGCAGCATCAGCACCGCGACTATCAGGATCAGCCAGAGGCGGCGGCTGATCGACATATTGCGCAAACTGTTCATCGTCCTGTCACTCCGGGCTTTTTATAATTGTGGGCGTTGCATCGACTTTTACGCCTTGTCTGATAGGCTTTCGGCCGGTAATCGGAAAACCTGAGTACTGCCTGATTTTTCACGGGTTTTTTCAAACGCCCAGCGTCAGTGAACCAATTAAAAAAGACTAACGAGGCATGCCACGCGCATGACCTTTTGGGGGAAGCATGGATTTTTGGACCGCCATACAGGCATTGATTCTTGGCGTGGTGGAGGGGCTGACGGAGTTCTTGCCGATCTCCAGTACCGGCCACCAGATCATCGTCGCCGATTTGATCGGTTTCGGCGGTGAGCGCTTTGAAGCGTTCAATATCATCATTCAACTGGGCGCGATCCTGGCGGTGGTCTGGGAGTTCCGACGCAAGATCCTCGACGTGGTCATCGGCCTGCCGACCCAGCGCAAGGCGCAGCGGTTCACGGTGAACCTGATCATCGCGGTGTTGCCGGCAGTGGTGTTGGGCGTGATTTTTGCCGACTTGATCAAACACTACCTGTTCAACCCGATCACCGTGGCCGCCGCGTTGGTGGTGGGCGGCGTGATCATGTTGTGGGCTGAACAGCGTCAACACGCGGTGCATGCCGAAAGCGTCGATGACATCACCTGGAAAGACGCGATCAAGGTCGGCCTGGCCCAGTGCCTGGCGATGATCCCGGGTACCTCGCGTTCCGGCGCGACCATTATCGGCGGCCTGTTGTTCGGCCTGTCGCGCAAGACCGCCACCGAGTTCTCGTTCTTTCTGGCGATGCCGACCATGGTCGGTGCGGCAGTGTATTCGGGCTACAAGTACCGTCACCTGTTCCAGCCCGATGACTTGCCGGTGTTTGCCATCGGCTTTGTCACCTCGTTCATCTTCGCGATGATCGCGGTCAAGGCGTTGCTCAAGTTCATCGCCAGCCACAGCTACGCGGCGTTTGCCTGGTATCGGATCGCGTTTGGCCTGCTGATCCTGGCGACCTGGCAGTTCGGTTGGATCGACTGGTCCGCCGTCAAGCCATGAGCATCCAGTACCCACGCCTGAAGGCGGCGATTTTTCTGTTGCTGTGCGCTGCGCCGCTGCTGGGCTCGGTGCTGCTGTGGTGGCGCGGCGAGACGGTGCTGCCGCTGGTGGCCTACGCCGTGGTCAGCGTGCTGGCGTTCTTGCTGTACTGGCGCGATAAGCGCCAGGCGCAAACCAACGGCCGGCGCACCCCGGAAAACATCCTGCACGCCGTCGAGCTGGCAGGCGGTTGGCCGGGGGCGTTGATCGCCCAGCAGGTGTTGCGGCACAAGACGCGCAAGGTGTCTTATCAGGTGCTGTTCTGGGCGATTGTGCTGCTGCATCAGGTGTTCTGGCTGGACCAGTTGTTCCTGGGCGGCACCTTTCTTTCAGTCCTCTAAAAGCAAGCCGATCTGCGTGCGCTTGGGCAGTTTGCTCACCACCAGTTGGTGGGAGCGCCGCAACAAGCCGCGCAGTTCCTCGGCGCCCAGCGGGTAGGGCGTGTTCATGATGATCCACTGCGCGCGGGCCAGGTAGGGCGCTGGGTGGACGCCTGGGCGGTCGACGTGGCCGAGGAACAGATCCTTGTCGACCTTGAATGCCAGCGAATCACCGCGCAGGTTTTGCAGGGCGAACATCTTGGTGCCGGCAATCGAAAACACGCGCACGCCGCCCCATTTGTAGTCTTCCCGCGCGCCGGGCAGGCTCAGGCAGAATGTGGCGACTTGTTCTTCGCTGATCTTCATAACAGACGGTCTCCGCAGCTTTTGAAGCCTTCTTCCAGGTAGTCGATCCACGCCCGGATCGCCGGCAACACGCCGCGTCGGTGTGGGTATACGGCCTGCAACCAACCGCCCGGCAACGACCACTGCGGCAGCAATTGCACCAGGCGGCCGCTGGCCAGTTCTTCTTCGCAATACATCATCGGCAGCACGGTAAACCCCAGGCCCATGATCGCGCTGGCCTTGCGCACGATGAAATCGTCGATGCCCAGGCGCGCTTCCATCACCAGTTCGTGGGGGTTGCCCAGGGGGTCGAGGATGCGCTGATGGACCATGCGGTCCGGCTCCAGCGCGCCGAGGATAGGCAGTTGCCGGAGGTCGTCGAGCGAGTCGATACGCTTGCCTTGCACAAAGGCGGGGCTGGCCACCAGCACCGTCTGGGCCTGACGCAGGCGCTTGGTCACCAGCAGTGGGTCTTCATCGCCCAGCTCGCGTACGCGCAGGGCCACGTCGATGCCCTCGGCCACCAGGTCGACACGTCGGTTGACCAGGGTCATTTCCAGTTGCACATGGGGATGTGCGGCCAGAAATCCGGCGACCAGTTCCGGCAGGATGTGCTGGGCCATGCCCACCGGGCAACTGACCCGCAGCCGTCCACGGGCTTCGCTGGACATGCTGGCCACGGCTTCGTCGGCCATCTCGGCTTCGAGCAACATGGCTTGGCAATGGCGCAGGTAGCGTTCGCCGACGGCGGTCAGGGTCAGCTGCCGCGTGGTGCGTTGCAGCAAGCGGGCGCCGAGGCGTTCCTCCAGCTCGGCAATACGTCGTGACAGCCGCGACTTGGGAATCCCCAGTAGCCGGCCGGCAGCCGCGAAGCCGCCGGCTTCGACGACTTTGGCGAAGTAGTAGAGGTCGTTGAGGTCTTGCATGGTCAACCTATTGTCCTGTCAGTGGGACAAACTATCGCATTTCAGCGGGCTTATCGGCTATTGGTTTCATGCGTAGCATCATCACCATCTGATCGCCACTGACGATCCTACTCGGAGATCCCCCATGAAACTGTTGCACATCGATTCCAGCATCCTCGGCGACAACTCGGCATCCCGTCAGCTCAGCGCTGCCGTGGTCAAGGCCTGGCAAGCCGCCGAGCCGGGCGTGGAAGTGACCTATCGCGATCTGGCGAGCGAGGCCATCAGCCACTTTTCCGGCCTGACCCTGGGGGCGCTGGGGACTGCTGCCGAATTGCGTGATGCCGTTCAACAGCACGAAGCCGAGCTGAGCGCTTCGTCCCTGGCTGAATTCATCGCCGCGGACGCGGTGGTGATCGGTGCGCCGATGTACAACTTCTCGGTGCCATCCCAACTGAAAGCCTGGATTGACCGCATCGCAGTGGCTGGCCAGACCTTCCGTTACACCGAAGCCGGCCCTGAAGGCCTGTGTGGCGGCAAGAAACTGATCATCGTCTCCACCGCCGGCGGCCTGCACGCTGGCCAGGCGAGCAACGTCGGCCATGAAGACTACCTGAAGCTGGTGTTTGGCTTCCTGGGCATCACCGACATCGAGTTCGTGCGCGCCCAAGGCCTGGCCTACGGTGATGACGTTCGCAACAAGTCCCTGAGCGACGCCAACGTACTCATCAACGAACAATTGTTCGCCGCCGCGTAAGGGTTGTGTAAAACATCGCCGTTCCCCGTTTCAATCTGAAAACGGGCGCCTAAACTCTGTATTCTGTTCGCCTCAATACGCGACCGGAGTACGGAGTTTTTTCGTTTACCCGCTGTCTTTTTAATATGGCCCAGGTTATGCAAGCTCGGGTTCAGTGCCCTGGACTTTTAATTCGACATGTCGGTTCTTACGCAACAAAGGTGGACATCCCCATGATGCGTCTTTGTGCTGTTTTGGTTCTTTCCCTGCTCGGCGGCCTGGTTTCAGTGCATGCCGCGCCTGCGCCGCACCCGCATTGGAGTGTGGGCTTCCATCGCATGACCTTTCTCGATCCGCTGGATTTGCAGCCGATGAAAGCCATCGCCTTTTACCCGTCCACCGACGTCGAGCACACCACGCACCTGGGCGCCTACCAAGTCACGGCGGGTGAGGACGCCAAGGTCGCCATCGGCCGCTTCCCGATGCTGATGCTGTCCCACGGCAATACCGGTACGCCGCTGGCCCTGCATGACCTGGCCACGTCCCTGGCACGCAAGGGCTTTGTGGTGGTGGCGGTGTTGCACCCTGGCGACAACTACAAGGATCACAGTCGCCTGGGCACCCTGAGCAACCTGTATGGGCGGCCGATCCAGATTTCCGAAGCGATCACCGCCACCCTCGGCGACCCGATGCTGTCGCCGTTCGTCAATATTGATCAAGTCGGGGTCATCGGCTATTCGGCCGGTGGCGAGACTGCGCTGATCCTGGCAGGGGCCAAGCCGGATTTCGACCGCTTGCGCCGTTATTGCCAGGAGCGTCCGGAAGACCGCGACGCCTGCACTACCAAGGGTGAGCTGGTGGTCGACCGCGACGACCTGCAACCGCAAGCCGACCCGCGCATCCACGCGCTGATGCTGATGGCGCCGCTGAGCCTGATGTTTGGTCGCCAGACCCTGGCCGACGTGCATGTGCCGGTGCTGCTCTACAGCGGTGACGGCGATAAGTTGGTGGCCGTGGACAAGAACGCCGCCGCCCTCGCACGCAAGTTGCCGCAACCGCCGAACTTCAAGCTGTTGGCGGGGGCGGGGCACTTCGTCTTCATGGCCCCGTGCGACAGCGATCAACTATTGGCGATGCCGGCGATCTGCACCGATGCCGATGGCGTCGACCGTGAAGGCATCCATCGCAACCTGATTTCCGAGGCGGGGCGTTTCTTCACCCATACCCTGGGGCAATCGACCCGCGCCGGGTTGCAGACCGCTGATCAGTAAGCGCGACGTTTGAGCAGCAGGGTCAGGCCCAGTGCGCTGACCGACAGCAACGCCGCGCAGAAGAAGATCCAGCCGTAACCCAGGTTCAATGCAACAAAGCCCATCAACGGCCCGGCAATCGCCAGGGCCAGGTCAAAGAACACCGCGAACGCACTCAGCCCCGCGCCCCGGCTGCTGTTGGGTACTTGCTTGATGGCTTCTACGCCAAGCGCCGGGTACACCAGCGACAAGCCGAAACCGGTCAGCCCGGCGCCAATCAATGCCACGCCGGTGGACGGCGCCAGCCACAGCAGCGTCAGGCCGAGGGTTTCGATGGTCATGCAGGCAATCGCCGCGCGGAAGCCGCCAAAACGGCTGATGGCGGAGATAAACACCATCCGCGCCAGGATAAAACACACGCCGAACACCGTCAGGCAATACGCCGCACCGGCCCAGCCGCGATTGAGGTAGTACAGGGTAATAAAGGTCGTCAGGGTGCCATAGCCGATCGACGCCAGGCACAGGCTGGCACCAAACGGTGCGATACGCCCGAACACCGCCCAAAACGGCAGCCGCTCGCCGCGCACCACCGGCACCGAGGGCTTATTGCGGATCAGCAGCAAACCCAGCGTCGCCAGCACCGACAGTGCAATGCCGAGGCTGGTGTAGCCGTATTCGGCGACCATCACTACGCCCAGTGGTGCACCGATGGCGATGGCGCCGTAGGACGCGATCCCGTTCCAGGAGATCGAGCGTGCCGTGTGCTCGGCGCCGACCTGGCCCATGCACCAACTGATGGTGCCCACGCCGATCAGGCCCTGGGCCACACCGAGCAACAAACGCCCGGCGATCAGGATGCCCAGGCTCAACTCGGGCAGGCTTTCGAGCAGTGTCGCCAGCAACGTCAGCACGCCGCTGACCAGAATCCCCGCCAACCCCAGCACAATCGCACGCTTGGTGCCGACGTTGTCCGACATGCGCCCAGCCATCGGCCGACTGAGCAGGGTCGCCAGGTATTGCGAACCGATGGTGATCCCGGCCACTACCGCGCTGAACCCCAGTTGCTCATGCACATAGCCCGGAATCACCGCAATCGGCAGGCCGATGCAGATGAAGGCAATGAAGGTATAGAAGACGATGGAGACAATCTGCAGGGTAATCGACAGGGAGCTGGGGGCGGCGGCAGACATGAGCACTCATTCGCGGGAGGCGGTGAGGGCATCATGGCAAGGCTTTGGCACAAAAGAAAGCAGGCTATCTATTGTAGTGAGCGGGCTCGCCCGCGCCGGGCTGCACAGCGCCGCCCAAAAAAAACACCGCGGTCTGTCTGGCAGAACGCGGTGTTTGGATGCAGGGCTGCTGCGCAGCCCGGCGCGGGGTACAAGCGGGTGTTTAGAACACCACGCCTTGGCTGCGCAGGTAGTCGTCGTAGGTGCCGCTGAAGTCGATTACGCCGGTGGCGCTCAACTCGATGATGCGGGTAGCCAGGGACGATACGAACTCACGGTCGTGGCTGACGAAGATCAGCGTGCCCGGGTAGTTTTCCAGCGCCAGGTTCAATGCTTCGATGGATTCCATGTCCAAGTGGTTGGTCGGTTCGTCCATGATCAGCACGTTCGGCTTTTGCAGGATCAGCTTGCCGAACAGCATGCGGCCTTGCTCACCACCGGAAATCACCTTCACCGACTTCTGGATCTCGTCGTTGGAGAACAGCATGCGACCGAGGGTGCCACGGATCATCTGCTCGCCCTGCGTCCACTGGCCCATCCAGTCGAACAGGGTGACGTCGTCTTCGAAGTCATGCGCGTGGTCCTGGGCGTAGTAGCCCAGTTCCGCCGCGTCGGTCCACTTGATGCTACCGGCATCCGGGGTCAGTTCGTTGACCAGGGTGCGCAGCAGGGTGGTCTTGCCGATACCGTTCGGGCCGATGATCGCCACGCGCTCGCCGGCTTCGACCTGGAAGCTGAAGTCCTTGAACAGCGGCTTGCCGTCGAAGCCTTTGGCCATTTTTTCGACCATGACTGCCTGGCGGTGCAGCTTCTTGTTCTGCTCGAAACGGATGAACGGGCTCACCCGGCTCGAAGGCTTGACCTCGGCCAGCTGGATCTTGTCGATTGCCTTGGCGCGGGAAGTGGCCTGCTTGGCTTTGGAGGCGTTGGCCGAGAAGCGGCTGACGAAGGATTGCAGTTCGGAGATCTGCGCCTTCTTCTTGGCGTTGTCCGACAGCAGTTGCTCGCGGGACTGGGTCGCCACGGTCATGTACTCGTCGTAGTTGCCTGGGAACAGGCGCAGCTCGCCGTAGTCCAGGTCAGCCATGTGGGTGCACACGCTGTTCAGGAAGTGACGGTCGTGAGAGATGATGATCATCAGGCTCGAACGCTGGGTCAGGATGTTCTCCAGCCAGCGGATGGTGTTGATGTCCAAGTGGTTGGTCGGTTCGTCGAGCAACAGCACTTCAGGATCGGAGAACAGCGCCTGGGCCAGCAACACGCGCAGTTTCCAGCCTGGCGACACTTCGCTCATCGGGCCGAAGTGCTGTTCCAGCGGAATACCCAGGCCCAGCAGCAACTCGCCGGCACGGGATTCGGCGGTGTAGCCGTCCATCTCGGCGAACTCGGTTTCCAGCTCGGCCACGGCCATGCCGTCTTCTTCGCTCATTTCCGGCAGCGAGTAGATACGATCACGCTCGGCCTTGACCTTCCACAGCTCTTCGTGGCCCATGATCACGGTGTCGAGCACAGTGAATTCTTCGTAGGCGAACTGGTCCTGGCGCAACTTACCCAGGCGCACATTCGGCTCCAGCATGACCTGACCGCCGGACGGATCCAGGTCACCACCGAGGATTTTCATGAAGGTCGACTTGCCGCAACCGTTGGCACCGATCAAACCATAACGGTTGCCAGCGCCGAACTTGACCGAGACATTCTCGAAGAGCGGCTTGGCGCCGAACTGCATGGTGATGTTAGCTGTGGAGATCAATTACTTTACCTATCAATGGGTTGCGAGCGTGGCGGCAGGAGCCTTCAGGCATGCGTCAACAGCGACATCAAGGCGCGAAACCCGGTCGCTGAACAGAAAATTTGGATGTGTGTTGGAATTTGGCGCGCATTGTCGCATATGTCAGGCGACAGTTGTATGGCGCGTTCTTTGGTGGATGGAGACGTGGGCCGTCCTTTGCTCTTCGTCTACCGCATTGTCACCACGCAAGGAGGCTCAATTCCTTCTTTGGGTACGCGCCGTGATAGCCTTTAAAGATGATTTGGAGGGATCCATGAGAAAAACGATCGTCCCGCTTTTATTGGTCATTCTCGGGTTTGGGACAGCTGATTATGGATGGTGCGAGCAACGTGACAGGGGCAACGTCGCCAAAACGTCGTCCCTGGTGTCCAGGCACCTGCTTGCTTTTGAACAGGAGCCGAGAGTTGACCTGTCGAGCTATTTGGCGCGCGGTGAGGAGGCTGAGAAGGAACTGGCGGCGGATCTGCTTGAAATGCAATCTGCCGATTGGTCGGGCGCCGAGGCGAAAAGAGATGCGGCAATAGAGTTCACATCCCGTGCCTTGAACGTAATACGCACGTACACGCGCTTTCGTATGGCCAATTTGCGGGTCGGTATGACTGAGCGGCGACTGCTAGAAGAGCAGCGCGCTCTAGCCCAAGAGACAGATCCGAAGCACAAGGGCCTGGTAGCTGAACGCCTGCAAGTCTACAAGGATAAGTACGTGCAAGAGCAGCGCGAGTATTACCATCAAGCGGCTGCTCTGGGTATGCACAGTGAGATGCTGTTAAGGGCAAATGACGGGGTTAACGTTGCATTCGGTGAAGGTAATGGGCTGGATGTAACGACTCAGGAATTCATGAAACGGCTTTTCTAGCCTTGCTTCTGTGCACCTTGAATAAATCCACGCAGGCGCTAAAAGATCGATACCTCAAGCGTGAGTTGGTTCTCGTAGAATTTTGATAGCAAAGATGGACGTAGGTGCTATCACCGAGGAGTGGGGAAACGCCTTGATTGCGTTAAAGGCTTGCCTTTCCTAGGCCCAAGGCATTTCCCAATAATTATCAGGAAACTGTCCAGATCGCAGTCAGGGAAATAAACGAAAATACAACCCCAACAACCAGAGAAACCTGGATCACTGTTATAGACGAAGAAACTAAATTTTCTCTGTAAAATCGCTTGATCTTCGGGGCACTCACGCCGAGCTTTTTAAAGTACTCTGCCTCAGCTCTTAGTCCCGAAAATACTAAAAAAATCGATATTAACAGAGCGATTTTGAAGGAAATTATAAGCCCTACTGCATACATGTGACGTCCCTATACTCCATTTTTCCATCCCCTACCACCGTGAGGATCGTGGCATTATGGTATCGTCACATTTCACTATGTACAACCGCGTCTTGGTTGGTCGCGCTGCTGATTGGCTGCTCCTTTGGCGCCTGGTGAGCTTCTAAATCCAGACGCAAACCAGCCCGCTGTGGGCGGTGTAGGGCATGAAAAACTCAGGCCGCCTTGAACTAAAGTGAGGGCGTTAGCCGCAACCGCATTTGATGTTCACCTACGGTGGATACAGTCGCGATAAATCAGTCCATGAAAGAACCCCTTCTGACTGGACGATGCCTACTCGAGAAGAGATTGGGACGATCTTCCAAAAAAACCAGATTCAAGGATGTAGTAGATGCGTAATACCTGGTTGCTCCTGTTTTCTTCGTCTATCGCCCTTGCGGGTTGTGGCGGGATTCCCTCTGTTCCCTATGTCGATCCAACTCAGGCTGAGAATACGGCCCGAGTCCGTGTGATCACCAATTCCAGTGTGTTTGGCGATAGCGTGACTGGTAGTTGCGCCCCGGGTACTCGCCACAAAATGGCTGAAGCTGGCCGTTTCTCCGAGGACGGACAGCCGAGCATTAACTACCCTCAGTACCCACTTAAACCGGCCATTCTTGGTATGCCGGGAAGGGTTTCACCCAAGCTTCAGCAGTATATCGGGGCTGTTCGGATGGCCGAGGGCTTGTACACCGAGATGGTGGCTGAGTATCGCGTTAAAACAGATACACCCTTTCAGATCGCGACATTGGGGGCGTCGGCCGGCAGCTACGGCAGCACTTATGCTGTGTGCCCAGGCCAGGCGAAAGTATTCAATCTGGAGCCCGGAAAAGACTATGAGGCGTTGGTCGGATTCGGCCGCGCGCCAAACGCGGATGGAAATGTGGTGCTTGTGTGTATGTTTGGCGTAGTCGAGCTTGCCTCTGTCCCTAACTTACCGTTTGCATTGCCGAAAAGGCTTGCAGGTTCGGAGTCGCCACAGACGCTGTGCAAGGGTTAAGTAGCACGGTGCATATTTTTTACTGTTCTACCCGCTGTTTGCGGGCCTCAGCGTTTATCCAAAAGGAGCTGTGAATGTCGGTTGTAGGGATTTGTAGGCTGTCACTATCTTGGGCAGGCATTTGCTTCGCGGCGAGTGCTTTTGCAAGCGAGAGTTTAGAACTGCATCGAACCGCTATAACCACTATTGCGATGGAGCAGGTTTGCCAAAACGCCAACCCTGGGATGAATGTGAGCCTCGAAAACGCTTTCGCCAACGACACTTGGGAGGTTGAAACGAAAGCAGAAGTCAGAAGAATACAAGCAGAACCTGCATATAAACCCGAAGTTGCCGAGATGGTAAAAAAACTCAGCGCTCCACCTTTTCAGGTGCTTCAGAAGGAATTGTGCGGCGTTTACATCGCCAAATAAGAGGGTTACGCCCAATTGCATCTCGCTGCAATCGTTCTGAGGGATGCAATCGCCCGCCAAGCCGCGTGTTCATCGCCCAACTGCCCGGCGTCGCAATAGCCGGGCAGCAATTTCAGGGTAAGACCATGTGCCTAAACGGAATGGCTCCGGATTATTTGTCCCGCCTTCACCTCATCCGCATACCCGGCGAGCTTTGCCTGCTGAGCCGTGAGCAGGGCACACAGCTTCATCAAGGCGATTGCTTGATCGGGGGATCTGTCGATCCCCGCGCTGGCGGTCAGCGCGTTCACCGACCAGGCGATGACCGCCGCCGCATCTTCAAGGTCGTAGAAGAGTTCCTGTTGGGCGGTCCTGGGGCCGTCGAGCTTTTCCATCAGATCTGCCATTTACCCATGCTCCCCAAAGAAATGATTCGGCAGTAGCAACTCAACCACACCTACGAAAACGTACAGCACAAAGCGCTGGTTTCGCCATGAGTTCATTGGATTATCCAGTGCCGATGGCAGTAGCCGAACGTGTAGGTAGCCTACAGGACAACGTCGACGATCCTGGTGGGATTTTTGGCTTCAGGCAACAGTGACACGCCGCACCGAAGCCCCCCTCACCAACGTCTCCGGCATCGCCATGCCCAACAGCCCCAGCGCCACCGTCGCCACACCCGCCAACGTCAGGAACGCCGCATTGTACCCAGCCTGTTGCACGACAAAACCGGCCAGGCTGCTGCTCAGTGCCGCGCCCAGGCCAAATGCGGTGGACAGGGCGCCCAGGCTGACGTTGAAGCGGCCGGTGCCTTGAGTCAGGTCTTTGACGATGACCGGAAACAGTGCGCCGAAAATGCCTGCACCGACGCCATCAAGCAGCTGGACCGCCACCAGCCAGTAGGGATCATTGGACAAGGTGTAAAGCACACCGCGTACCGGCAGGATCATGAAGCCGGCCAGCAACAACGGTTTGCGCCCCCACACATCGGCCTTTATGCCCACTAGCCAGGCCACTGGCACCATCACCAATTGTGCGGCGACGATGCAGGCGGAGGTCAGCGGTGTGGCCAGGTGCAGGTTGATTTGCGCGAGCTTTTGGCTGACCAGCGGCAGCATCGCAGCGTTGGCCAAGTGGAACAGTGCGCAGCAGATGGCGAACACCAGCAGCGGGCGGTTTGCCAGCAGCACGCGCAGGCCGGACGGTTGGGTGTGGTCGCGGCTGTGGGTAGGGTCGAAACCGCGGGCGACGTCATGGTCGATGGCGCTGGCCGACACGCAACTGATCGCCACCACGCTGGCCAGGGCCATGAAGGCCATCAGGTAAAACACCACCACCGGGCCGTACAAGTACGCCAGGCCACCGGCCAGCAGTGCGGCGGTGGCGTTGCCGGCGTGGTTGAAGGTTTCGTTGCGGCCGGTGCGGCGGGTGAAGGCGCGTGGTCCGGTGATGCCCAGGGAAATCGCAGAAATGGCCGGGGCGAACACCGAGGCGGCGACGGCACTGGCCGCTTGGGTCAAGGCCACCAGGCTGAACGAGCTGACGAAAGGCAGCAGCAGGCAACTGAGGGTGACCAGGATGGCGGCGATGGCGATCACGGCCCGCTTGCTGTGGGTGCGGTCGATCAGTGCTCCGGCCGGGCCTTGGGTAAGCAGTGCAGCGATGCCGGCCAGGGTCATGACGACACCAATACTGGCGGGGTCCCATTTGTGTACCGCCAGCAGGTAAATCGCCAGGTAGGGGCCAAGGCCGTCACGCACGTCCGCGAGGAAGAAGTTGAGGCTGTCGAGGGACAGGGTGTTGCGCAGGTCTGAGTGTCGGGCCACGGCGGGTTCTTCGGGGGCGGCGTTCAACGGCTGAACACGCATTGCGTTAATGACCTGCGGGCTTTGGGATTAGTTTCGCGGCGTCATCAGGGTTTTATTCCCGACGCGCTTGGCTTACTTTCTGTCCCCGCGAATACAACTCCCTGGAGAAGCAATGGACATGCCCTCGGCCCAACAGGCCATCACCAGCAACAAGCACGCCTGGGACCAATCCGCGCAGTTGCACAAAGACACCGATAATTGGAAGAGCTTGCTGGGCGCGGTCGCCGACCCGAATTTCTCGCGGCTGGACCCGACCATCACCGCCTTGCTGCGAGACGTCGGTGTAGACGGTAAAGACGTGGTGCAGTTGTGCTGTAACAACGGCCGCGAATGCCTGTCGTTGTTCAGCCTGGGCGCGCGTTCGGTGGTGGGTGTGGATCAATCCCGGGCCTTTTTGCAGCAGGCAGGGGAGCTGGCACAGGTCTCGCCCCATAACCCCGAGTTTATCGAGGCCGATGTCTATCAATTGCCCGAGCGTCTGCACGAACGGTTCGACGTGGCCTTGGTGACCATTGGGGTACTGGGCTGGATGCCGGATGTGGCGCTGTTCATGCGTCATGTCGCCAGCACCCTGAAGCCCGGCGGCACGCTGGTGATGTATGAAACCCATCCGTTCCTGGAAGTGTTTGACCCACGCGCAGACAATCCGCAGTTGCCCGCCAGCTCGTATTTCCAGCGCGATCCTTTCGTGTTGCAGGAGTCCATCGTCTATGAAGGGCTGGGTGAGACGGCCGGGCCTACGTCCTATTGGTTTGTGCACACCTTGGGCAGTCTGATCACCGCGGCAATTGGGGCGGGCCTGCAGATTGGTCATTTGCAGGAGTACCCGCATTCCAACCGCGAGGAGCTCTATGACCAATATGAGCACCAGCTCGCGCAGTTGCCGTTGTGTTTTACCCTGACGGCAAGCAAGCGCTGAGCATTGGCGCTCAGGCCCTGCGCACGAAGGTACGCATGGTTTGCCCCGGCCCTGTGCTGAATACCGTCGGCCGGGGCATGTGTTCATCTGCTGCAATAAACACAAACTCATCCGCTTCAAGGCGATAGCTGGCGGGCAACTGCTTGCCGGCGTCTTCGCCGATGGCATCGATCCAGGTAATGCTTTTGGGGACAGCGGCGCTGTCCAGGAAAAACCGCCCCGCCAGCAATACTTCGCCGTCGACGGTAGTCACTTCGAATCGATCATCGGTAATGGTGGTCACGGCGCCTGGAGCGCTGTGGGCATCGACCGGGTTGAGCACGCCACTGTCTTCCAGCGCGGTCTGTTCCCAGATGCCTTGTAGGGCCTGGAAGTCTGGGTCTGCAGTAAATGTCATACAAATTCCTTTTTGTTGTTGGACTGGTCGCGAGTCGTTAGGGGGGGCTTCACTTTACTCCGTCTACTTGAGTTCACAAGGTTGTAGGAATGGTCTGCTTTTATTCCGCTGACCGAGATTTTTCCTTTTTTGCCAATGGATTAGCGTTATTTTCTGGCCCTCGGGCAGTGTCCGCCACGCAACCGTCTATGCTTTCGTCAGTAACAGAGGACGCCTTGTGTGTCCTTGACGTTGCCCCCTGTTTATTCCGTCGTTATTCAGGTCTGTGTTGTTGGGCACTGAGTAACAACTTTTCGGGGCATATCAACGTTGAAAAATACTCATCCGTTACGCCAGCATCCCGTTTCTGACGAAATCGACCTGTTTGACCTGCTTCAAGCGATCTGGAAGCAGAAAACATGGGTGGCTGGCTGTGCACTTGTCGCCGGGCTGCTGGGCGCCATTTACGCGTTTATGTCGCCGCAGGTGTATCAGGTCAGCAGTGTGCTGAGGCCGGTAGCCATCAATGAGTTGGATGCGCTCAACCGTTCCGATGTGTACAAGCTGTCACCGGCGGATGCCTTGGCCAAAGTGGCGGTACAGCTGGATTCCTACGAAACCCGTTTGGCTTTCTTCAGGGCGAACCCAACGTTGCTTGCAGCCGATGAGCGCTCTGGATACAGCCAGGCCCAAAGCGCTGAGGCATTCAATCTGATGTTGTTTGATTCCAAAGGGAGCGACGCGGGCAACGCTTCCCTGCGGGTGGAGATGCAGTACCCAAAAGGCGTCGATGGTGTGGCGATCCTCAAGGGTTTTATCGACTATGCGATTGCCCGCCAACGGGATCAGGTTGGCGCCGACTTGACGGTGATCGTCAACAATCGCCTGGCGGAACTCGAGGGCAAGATCGATAACGCGCGTAAAGATTACGCGCGGGAAAAAGCGGCAAAAATCGCCCAATTACTGGAAAACGACAGAATCAAGCGCGCCCAGTTACAGGACGAACTCGATGCGTTGCGCTTGGCGCTGCGAGTGCAGCGCACCCAACGTTTGGCGCAGTTGAGTGAGGCGATTGCGATTGCCAGGTCCGCCGGAATAAAAACGCCCTCGGCAGTGGGCACACCCCAAGCATCACCTACGCAGGTCACGAACCAGGCGTCAGCGCTCTACTTGATGGGCACTCAAGCGCTGGAGGCCGAGCGTGCCGCGTTGCAGCAGCGCACCGGCGACGACTTCACCAGTGAACGCGTCGCCGAAATCGGCAAGGAGCTGCATCTGCTGGAGGCGAATCGAGAGGTTGATGCGCTCAAGGCACGTGGCGATGACGACATGTTCATCCAGAATGTGGAATGGCCGAGGGCCGAAATCGCACGGCTGCGCGGCCTCAATATTGATATGAACGGGCTGAAACTGGTGACAATCGACCGCCCGGCCCAGGAACCGCTGAGCCCGATCAAGCCGCGCAAGGCGCTTATCATCGTCGTGAGCCTGTCGGCTGGGCTGATGCTCGGGATGTTGCTGGCCTTGATCCGCCATCTCTTCCAGACGCGGGGGGAACGCACACCCTCTACACATTAAGTGGACAGCTTTTCACAATTCTTAGTTAACCTTTGGTTACAAATTGTGGCTAAATATCTGCCAATGGCGACGTCGCGCTGAGTCATTCAACCGTGCGCGTCGCCGGTCTGTGAATTGTGATTTCAGCTGCTGCTTATTAAACCTCGGCCGTCGTGGGCACGCAGGAGCAGCCTGTTTTCTTCTGACGTGTGACGGATTCCCGTGAAACTCATCATTGTTGGCCTCTACGTTGCTTGCATCGCGTATGTACACCTGCGTGGCCGGGTGCGCCACAAACTGGGTCGCCAACTGAGCGACCACTCTACGTTCCTGGCGCCGATCAACTGCTTTCTCTACCTGTTTTCCAAACTGCCGAGCCGGCCGTACCTGTCGCCCAGCGACTTTCCGGACCTGAGCCCATTGCAGGAGCACTGGCAGGAAATTCGTGAAGAAGGCCAGAACCTGATGCGCGCCGGGGCGATCAAGCGCTCGGACCAATACAACGACGTGGGTTTCAATTCGTTCTTCAAGTCGGGCTGGAAGCGTTTCTACCTCAAGTGGTACGGCGACAGTCATCCCTCGGCCATGAAGCTGTGCCCGCGCACCACGGAGTTGGTGAAAGGCATCGGCTCGATCAAGGCGGCGATGTTCGCCGAGCTGCCGCCGGGCTCGCGGCTGGTGCGGCACCGCGACCCCTACGCCGGGTCCTACCGCTACCACTTGGGCCTGGATACGCCGAACGATCCCGGTTGCTATATCAATGTGGATGGCGAACAGTATTTTTGGCGTGACGGCGAAGCGGTGATGTTTGACGAGACATATATCCACTACGCCGAAAACACCACCCAGCAGAACCGACTCATTCTGTTCTGCGACATCGAACGGCCAATGAAATACCGCTGGGCGAGCGCATTCAACCGCTGGTTCAGCCGCAACGTGATGGCGGCCGCAGGTTCGCCGAATGACGCTGGCGACAAGACTGGCGGGCTGAACCGAGCGTTTACGCGGCTGTACAAGATTCGTCTGCGTGGCAAGCAGCTGAAGAAGCGCAACCGCACGCGTTATTACCTGGAAAAGTGGGCGATTTTTGCGGCATTGGCGATGATCTTCGTGCTGATCTGAGCCTGGCGCAGACAGATCGTGTTACACCTGATGAGAAACAATTTAGTTACCAAAGCCGAACCCTGGGCGTAGCGTGCTATCGAAAGCACGTACTACTCGCCCTTGAGAGGCTTTGTCATGAACAGTTGTGTACGTCATCTGGCCGCGCTGGCGGTGGGCCTGGCCCTGACCTCACTGGCCCAGGCCCAAAACCTGCCCGGCAACAACGACGCCAACAACGGCGCGATCCACCGGGCCAACCCCAACAGCATGCAGGGCACCCAGCCCAATGCGCCGGCCATTCGCGGCCCCCGGACTGGCCCGACCCCACCTGCACCGACCCTTGAAAACGGCGGCATCGGTAATCGTTACCCCACGCGTAATACCGCCCCCAGCCGTCCGGCCACCGAAACCAAAGCCCCCACTTACGATGCCAACGGCAATCGCCGGTAAGGACTCGCCATATGTTTTTACGTAAAACGCTGCTCGCCGTCCTCTGCACCAGCACGCTGCTGCCTCTGGCCACTGCTTACGCCGCCGATGGCCAGCAGTTCCCCAGTGAGCAAGGCAGCATCACCGCCACGCCGATCGCCAAGGGCCTGGACCACCCTTGGGCGGTAGCGTTTCTGCCGGACAAGCAAGGCTTTCTGGTGACTGAACGCCCCGGCCATCTGCGGCTGGTCAGCCCGGACGGCAAGCTCTCTGCACCGTTGAGCGGTGTGCCGCAGGTTTGGGCCAAAGGGCAGGGCGGTCTGCTCGATGTGGTGTTGTCGCCGGACTTCAAGCAGGACCGCATGGTGTATCTGTCCTACGCCGAAGGTGGCGGGCAGGGCGGCACCGCCGGTACGGCGGTCGGGCGCGGACGATTGGCCGACGACTTGAGCGGGCTGAAGGATTTCAAGGTGATCCTGCGCCAGGAGCCCAAGCTGTCCACCGGCAACCACTTCGGCTCGCGCCTGGCGTTCGACCGCGACGGCTATCTGTTTGTGACGCTGGGCGAAAACAACGACCGGCCGACCGCCCAGGACCTCGACAAGCTGCAAGGCAAGGTGGTGCGTATTTATCCGGACGGCCGCGTGCCGGATGACAACCCGTTCGTGGGGCAGGCCGGCGTGAGGCCTGAGATCTGGTCCTACGGCCAGCGCAACCCGCAAGGCCTGGCACTCAACCCATGGAGTGGGACGGTCTGGGAAAACGAACACGGGCCGCGTGGCGGGGATGAAATCAACATCATCGAACGTGGCAAGAACTATGGCTGGCCGCTGGCAACCCACGGCATCAATTATTCCCTGACGCCGATTCCGGAAGCCAAGGGCAAGACGGCGGAAGGCACGGTGGCGCCTCACCATGTGTGGGAAAAGTCACCGGGCATCAGCGGCATGGCGTTTTATGACGCTGACCGCTTCAAGCCTTGGCAGCACAACGCATTCATTGGTGCATTGGCCAGCCAGGAATTGATCCGTTTGCAGTTCGAAGGGGACAAGGTGGTGCATGAAGAGCGCCTGCTGGGCGGCTTGAAAGCGCGAATTCGCGATGTGCGGCAAGGGCCGGATGGCTACTTGTATGTGCTGACGGATGAAGATGACGGCGTGTTGTATCGGGTCGGACTGAATCAGGACTGATGGTACTGACACCACGTGGTCAAAAACGGCGGGAGGGGGGCACGTCCCCTGCCGCCGTTTGATCCTGCGCAGGCTTACAAGCCGAGGTCCGACAGCCCTGGATGATCATCCGGTCGCCGACCCAACGGCCAGTGGAACTTGCGCTCGCTCTCCTTGATCGGCAGGTCGTTGATACAGGCAAACCGATTGGCCATCAGACCGTTCTCGTCGAACTCCCAGTTCTCATTGCCGTAGGAGCGGAACCAGTTGCCGGAGTCGTCATGCCACTCATAGGCATAACGCACGGCGATGCGGTTATCGGTGAATGCCCACAGCTCCTTGATCAGGCGGTAGTCCAACTCCTTGGCCCATTTGCGGCTGAGCAAACCCTTGGCTTCGTCACGGCCGTGAGCAAATTCGGCGCGGTTGCGCCAGCGTGTGTCCAGTGTGTAGGCCAGCGACACCCGTTGCGGGTCGCGGGAGTTCCAGCCGTCTTCGGCCAGGCGAACTTTCTCGACCGCCGACTCGAGGGTGAACGGCGGCAACGGCGGGCGTGTTTCGGTGTTAGATGACATCAGGCAGCTCCTGTAAACAATAAGGTTCTATCGAAAGTTGCCAGGCAAGTGCGTTCACAGTCCCAATAATGTTCGCGCCATGCATTGCGCTTTATCGGCAGCTGTTGAATCACCCATCACCAGGGCAACGGTAATGGCGCCATCGATCAGGATCAGCAGTTGCGCGGCCTGCTGCGGTGGGTCGGCGGTGCCATGTGCTTGACACAGTTCAAGTACGTACTCGAACAGTTTCCGTTTATGCGCCTTGGCCAGCAGGCGTACCGGGTCTTGTGGGTCGCCGGTTTCGCCACTGGTGTTGATGAAGGCGCAGCCACGGAAGTCGGCTGAGCCGAACCACGCCTTCAGCGCCGTGAACAGCGCCAGCAGGCGTTCGCCACTGCCCTCGCTGCGCGCCACTTCAGTGCGCAGCCACTGCATCCAACGCGCGTCGCGCCGTTGCAGGGCGGCAATCACCAATTCGTCCTTGTTGGCGAAATAGCGGTAAATACTTTTTCTCGACACGCCGGCGGTTTTCACCAGTAAGTCCATGCCGGTGGCGGCGATGCCATGGCGGTAGATCAACTTTTCAGTGACGTCGAGAATAATGTCGCGGGTTTCACTATGGGTCATATCGTTCATTTTGCAGACAGTAGAACGATCGTTCTTCATGGTCAATTAATTTTTTTCCATGCGCCGCAGCAAGACCTGAGCACCCCCATGGTGTAAGCTCGGGGCCTCTTCGGATTCGACCCATTGCGAGCCTTATGCCGTCGTTCTTCAAACGTTCCCTGTTGCCTAAACTGCGCGGTTTCCCACTGTCCACCGATGCCATCGAGGTGCTGTCCGGCGCCGATGCCTATCGCCGCTGCCTGTTGGAGAAAATTCCCCAGGCGACGCGCCGCATCTACATCGTCGCGCTGTATCTGCAGCAGGACGAAGCCGGGCAGGAAATCTACGACGCCCTGCATGCCGCCAAGGCCGCAAGGCCCGAGTTGGACATCGTGGTGGTAGTCGACTGGCTGCGCGCCCAGCGTGGGTTGATCGGTGCCGGCAAACAGCCCGGCAACAGCGCCTGGTACCAGGCGATGACCCAATCCCATGCCAGTGAAGTGCCGGTGTATGGCGTGCCGGTGCAGACCCGCGAACTGTTCGGCGTGCTGCACCTCAAGGGCTTTGTGATCGACGACACGGTGCTGTACAGCGGCGCCAGCCTGAACAACGTTTACCTGCACAAGTTCGACAAGTATCGCTTCGACCGCTATCACCTGATTCACAGCCAGCCGCTGGCCGATTCCATGCAACACCTGATCGAGCACGGCCTGGTGGCGTCCAAAGCGGTGCATCGCCTCGACCTGCCGAACCCGCCGACCACCCGCAGCCTGCGCAACGACATCGGCGATTTGCGCAGCCGCCTCAAACACGCGGCCTACGACACCACCCGCGGGCAGTTGCCCAACGGTCATCTGTCGGTCAGCCCCTTGCTGGGGGTGGGCAAGAACAACCCGTTGAGCCGGGTGATCCTGGAGCTCATCGCCAGCGCCCAGCACCAGCTGACGATCTGCACGCCGTATTTCAACCTGCCGTTGCCGGTGACCCGCGAGATCAACCGTGCCCTGGCGCGTGGCGTGAAGATCGACATCGTTGTCGGCGACAAGACCGCCAACGACTTCTACATCCCGCCCAGCGAACCCTTCAAGGTGATCGCGGCATTGCCGTACCTGTACGAAATCAGCCTGCGCCGCTTCGCCAAGCGTCACCAGCCGATGATCGACAGCGGCCAGTTGAACCTGCACCTGTGGCGTGATGGCGACAACACCTACCACCTCAAGGGCATGTGGGTCGACCAGCGCTATACGTTGCTGACCGGCAACAACCTCAACCCGCGGGCGTTTCGGCTGGACCTGGAAAACGCCTTGCTGATCGATGACCCGCAAGGCCAGTGGCTGGAGCCACGGCGTACCGAGCTGGCGCAGATTTTCCAGCACACCACGCGCATCGACGGTTACGCGCAGTTGCAGACCCTGGTGGACTACCCGGCGGCGGTAGGCAAGTTTCTGCGGCGGGTCAGTCGGGTGCGGATCGAACGGTTGCTGTACCGGATTCTGTAGCGACACAACCCGAAACCACTTCCAGGGCTGAACGGGCCCTGGCAGCACGTGCATTGCGAAAACACTTACATGCGGTCTTGAGGTGGCTTTGTAGGATTTCTTTGGACGGTTCTAAGGGACGAGAACTTTCGCGATCTCAACCGTGAAGAGAACTCCCGATGCCGACATTCCCGCCCGATTATTCGTCCGTGCGTGCAGTTGTTTCGGTCCCGAACAACGCCTTTGCGGCCTCCCTTGAACCCCCAGCCCTACAGGGGCGATCAGGGCAAACCGAAACGCCGCTGCCGGGGCGTGCTCCGCGCACAAGCAGCCAGCAGCTGAAGCTCGTCATCCTTGAGCAGGCTTCTGGGCGCAGCAAGCGTGACGTGACGACAAGGCCGAGCAGGGCTTTTCCAACGGATGAGCGTGCAAGGGCTGCCGACAGCAGCTTGCAAGACACGTTGGCGCGTTGGCTGGTCACCGGCAAACTCAACGCCAACCCCATTCCTCCCGATGCTTCGATCAAGCCCTTCACCGACGCTTTTGGCGAAGCCCTGCGTGAGCCAAAGGTGCAGGCCTGGTTCGCGTCCAAGGGCCTGGATGTGTCCACCGTGCGCATCTTCAACGATGGGGTCGACGGTGAGGTGAATATCAACGGCAAAAAGGTCAGGCAACGGTTCACCACGACTGACGGCTCTGGCTGGTGGGAGGTTGGCGCGAAGGTCACCGAGGCCGTCAACATATTGTGCCCTGACTATGCCGGGGTGCTGATGCCGGATGCAAAAACCGGTGATTTCCGCGATGTCCGCGTGATGCTTGGCTTCTATGGGGTGAATGCGCCCTCTCGACCGGCGGACGCTGCACAGTTGGGCAAGGCCCTGGAAGATAACGGCTGGCCACCCATTACCGACGACAAGCGGGCTCACTGGCGCGAACAATTCGTGCAGCTTTTGCAGAAAAACAGCGACCGCGATACGCGCCCAGCGCTGGCGTCCCAACTGCAGGCGCTGATCAACGCTAAAGCCGAGGGCGATCAGCTCAACCTGAGTGATGAGCCTGTGCTGATCGACCCCGAATCGACGCTGGCAAAAATCAGCCAGGCGCCGCGCGAGCAGTTTTTGCAATGGCTGGCGACCCCGACATTCCAGGCGTTTATCCAGAAAATCGGGTTTGGCGGCGACGATAACGTTTACCGGATCTCGAACGGGCAACTGCAACTGCGTGGCGACAACCTGCAGTGGCAGTCATTACAGGCCTATCTGGACGATGAGATCGGCAAGGTCCAGGTGAACGGCAACGCCCAGGAAAAAGCTGCCATTGGCACGCTGCGCACTGAGTTTGATCAACTGGTTGAAAAGAGTCAGGCGACCGGCAACGCGTTGTGCTCCCAGCCCATCTACGATGCGCGTCAGTACCTGGCGTTTTCCGAGCTCGGGACGCCCACGACAGTCGGGCAAGTGAAGTCCGTCATCGGCTGGCTCGGCAGCACGTTGCCGCCTTCGCCCATAGGCGCTGATTACGCCGGCTTGACGCCCTATACCTGGGGCCCTGGAGCGTTATCGCCAACGGATCTGGCCACATTAAGGGCCCAGGCCGCCGGGCCTGGTTCGGTGCATAGCCTACTGCGCAACCACACATTCCCGTCAGGCATGCCCGACGACGACCATCTGAAACTTCAACATTTCTTCGACTCGTCACAGGCCAAAACAAAAGCCCAGGCCCTGGCTCGGCTGCTGAACATGGCCGAGGTGGCCGAGGGGCGGGCGCTTTCACGGGCAACCCGTCATCAGCTCCTGGCAACTGCGATCAAGACCGGCATCACGGCAGATGTACCCGGTAAGCCGGGCGTAGTGGCGGGCCACCAGATCTATCGCGCCAGTAACCTCGGTCGTACGCTGGAGGAGGAGCGCCGAGACATTGAACGGCACTTGATCGGCAAAGGTGCGGACGCGACCACCGCGCCGCTGATTGCCCACCTGTTTTTGGCGCAGGCTGCCCCCGAGTTCCTGCTCAGGCCCGACCCTCAAGTGCCGGCGCAAGCGCCTGCAGCACTGAAGCTGTCGCCCGGGCAAGTGAGCATCGGTTCAACGTCCTGGCTCAACCTGCGACTTGCCTGTGCCCTGTCGGAAAAACTCGGCGGCCCAGGCAGTTCGCGGGCATTGAACATTACCCAGGCCCATGCCCTTGCTCGGCTCAATCCGGTGATAGATGAACAGGAGCAATTGATCAAAAGCCTTGGCGCGCAACCGGTGCTGGATTGGGCCGTGATGACTGGCGTGATTCCCAAGCGTACCGATGGACATTACTCGTCAGAGGACTACCGTGCGGCCACGCAAGCGTTTGTCGACCGAGAGACGGGCATTGGCAAGGCATTTGAAACCTTGACGCGGGATACGCCCAATCAGACAAACCTGCTGATCAAACAACTGGCGCTACTGTTTCCCGAGATGACAGAGGAGGAGATCCGCGATTTCAGATTGCAGCCTATGGACACTGCCGCGCGGGGCCATACGGGGGTGTCTGGGCCGCTTTTAACCGACGTGATCCTTTATGAACAAGCTCCGCCGGAGCTTTTACACGTTCTTGTGCCCCCCCTGATAAAAGTGTTGAACAACCTCAAGGATTACGCGTTTGTTCATCCGAAGATTTCCTGGGAAACCTATTCCGAGCGCATCAAGCAGCTGCCGAACATTGCCTCATTGGTCGAACCCGCTGTGGACAAGCATTTGGCCGATGCCCGTAGCGCTCACGCAACGGTAATCAGGCAGATGATCGCCAACGCGCCGTTGGATGTGCGGCGAATCCTGGAGGTCGCCGACATCCAGGTATTCAGTCTGCGTGAAGCCACGGGCAAAACCCTGCTGGACGATCAATACGAACCTGAGGGCGTGGCCGAAAAAATCGGCAGGCAGGGGGTGTTGATTCGCTACGACACGAAAGCGACGAGCCCTACGGGTGGGTATTTAGAGTTTTTCCCGGGTTCAATGAAGATCATCCGGCGCGACGATCTGCGCGACAGCCTCAAGGTCTATGGCGGGCAAGTGAAAGAGAGAACGGTAGCGCGCAGGCGCGAGTCCTTTCGTGACGGCCTGCCGGAGTCGTTTGATTTTCAGGCCTATAAAAGCGGGGGGGACCCGCGTCCCAACATAAAGTCGAACGTCATTATCGAAAAAGCAGGTCCTGCATTGCCGGGCCTGGGCCTGGAAAACTGGCCCGCGCCGGGTGCCGATTATGTACCGAACAGTTGGGCATCGGACAAAACCACTGCGATCGCCAACGCGATACTCGATGTCACCTTTGATCAGAAGCGCACGCAACTGATCGACTATGCCAACCAGCCCACCACGTATCACAAAATACGTAACTACCCCTTCAGTTCAAGCGCGGTTTTTTCCAACCTGAACGCGAGGACGGTGTTGAGCATGATCCCGTTTGTCGGAGCGATTGCCGATATCGCCGAAGGGAAGGTCGGGGCTGGCATCAAGGGCTTGCTGCTCGACTTCGGCTCGTTCGCCGTGACAGGCGGGGTGGCTGGGGCCAAAGCATTCTTCAAGGGCCTGAAAGTCGTTGTGCCGTACGGCGGTCGTGGGTTTGCCATGCGCGGGCTCAAGGGGGCGCCGACGTTGGTGCGTAGCGTGTTCAACCCGCTCGACAGCTCGATTGACGTCATGAAGACCGCCCAGCGTGCGTTGGCCGGTGAGTTTGTGACTGCCGGTGAAGGCTTTTATATGGGGGCCACTGCCTTTGAGCGATGCCGATGGGGACTTGGGGTGTACGACACGTTGCGTGCCACCCCCGCGGCCAGCGCCACTTACCCTGGAAGCCGCCTGGGTGTGAGCCAGCAGTGCAGGTTATACGCGGTGCAGCAGGGCGCCGCGTGGTATGCGATTGACCCGCTCACCCATAAGCCAACCGGAGCCCCGCTGACTGACTTCAAGCCCGACGCCGGCACCAGTTAAGCACCAGCGCCCGCGGGTTGTGCATTCCACCGCTTGAATGCACAGCCTGCGGACGTCTTGTCAGTTAAGGCCCAGCTTGCCACGCAATGTGGACAGGTCTTCCGCCAGGGTGTTGACCGGACCCACCAGGGCTTTGCGGTCGTTTTCCTTCACTTTGTCGTAGGTCTCGAAACCGCCGTCCTTGGTTGTGTATTTGGCGAGGATCTTGTCGACCGTGGCGAAGTTCTTGTCGACCTTGGCCAGGAAGGCCTTGTCTTGTTTCTCGATCTGGCCACGGAACAGATCGACGATTTTCTTCGCGCCATCGATGTTGCCCTGGAAGTCGTACAGGTCGGTGTGGCTGTAGCGATCTTCTTCACCGGAGATCTTGGTCGCGGCGACTTCTTCCAGCAACGCGGCGGCGCCGCCAACGACTTTCTCCGGTGGGAAGGTCAGGCCGTCGACGCGGGTCTTGAGGTCGTTGACGTCGGCATTGAGCTTGGCAGTCAACGCCTCCAGGCCCTTGGTCGAATTTTGCGAGAACAACGCGTATTCGATGCGGTGGAAACCGGTGAAGTCTTCAGCGGTTACACCTTTCTCATGGTCATCCACCCGCGAGTCGATGGACGCATCGAGGTCGCTGAACAGCTCGGCAATCGGCTCGATGGACTCATAGTGCACACGGGTCGGTGCGTAGAGCTTTTTGGCGGTGGCCAGGTCGCCTTTGTTGATCGCGTCGGTGAAGGCCTGGGTCTGGGTCACCAGCTCACCGATTTCTTCGGTGACATAGATCTTGTAGTCCGACACCGGGCCTACCAGGTCCAGCGGCGCCGTGGCGGCGAAGGCGGCCAGGGGCGAAAGGGTCATTAGCAACGACAACGCGAGAGTCGACTTCTTCATGGGACGGTTTCCGCTGTGGGGTTGGTTTCAGGTGTTGGCAGTGGTGTGAGGGTGCGTGGCGGCGAGCAGCGTGCGCCCAAGGAAATCCTCTGGCCCGGTAACGCCCGGCAAGGTGAAGAAATACCCGCCGCCGACCGGCTTGAGGTACTCCTCCAGGGGCTCGCCGTTGAGCCGGGTTTGCACGCTGATAAAGCCTTTCTCCAGGTCAGCCTGGTAGCAGATGAACAACAGCCCCATGTCCAGCTGACCGTTTTTATTGACGCCGTTGGAGTAGTTGAACGGCCTGCGCAGGATCAGGTTGGCCTGGGTCTGCGGGGTACGAGGGTTGGCCAGGCGGATGTGGGCATCGAGCTTGGTCAACTTGCCGTCGGGGTCCTTGCTGTAGTCGGGCACCTGGCTTTCCTGTTTACCGTCCATGGGCGCGCCGGTGGTCTTGACGCGGCCGATGATGCTCTCCTGTTCTTGCAGGGGCGTGCGGTCCCAGCGCTCGACGAAGTTGCGGATGATGCGCACCGCCTGATAGCTGCCGTGGGCGGCCCAGGCCGGTTCGTTGCTATGGGGCTGGACCCAGACGATCTGGTCCATGGCCTTGTCATCGTTGGAATTGGGGTTGGCCGAGCCGTCGCGAAAGCCGAGGAAATTACGTGCACTCTGCGCCGGTTCCCCGGGTTTGCTCGGTGCCTGGGGCGGCACGCTGCCTTCCTGTTTCCAGCGCACCAGCAGCAGGTCCGGCAGGTTTTTCACAATGTCGCGCAGAGCGTGGATGTTGGTGTCAGGGGTGTTGGAGCAAAATTGCAGGCTCAGGTCGCCGTGGCACTGCGCCGGTTCCAGCGCATCGTTGGGGAAACCGACCATACGGCTCAAGCGCTTGGGTTTGGCCGCCGTGAGGCCGAAGCGCTCATCAAACAACGACTCGCCGACCGACACGGTGATCGTCAAGTTATCCGGGGTGACCACCGGGCCGAGAATCCCGGAATCGGTAGGCGGCAGTTTCGGGTCGACTTGCGTCACGGCACCGCCGGTCATCAGGAAGGCGATACGTTCGTTCAACGTGCGGAACAAGCGCTCCAGATCGTCGCGGTCGCTGGCCAGTACGTCGAACGCCACGAGCATGCCGCAGGCCGGACGCGGGGTGACGATGCCGGTTTGGTGCTTACCGAAAAAGTCGTGATGGTCCTGGGTCTTGTCGCTGCGCGGCGCAGTGGTGACTTGCTCGGCGGCGGCCATGGCCGGGCAGCTCAGGCTGCTGCCGGCAATGGCGACGCCGGTGGCGGCCATGCCCAGCAGGACACGGCGGCGTTGGAGGTTGGTGTGTGCTGAATCACTCATGTGTGCGGTCGTCTTCACTGCAGGCCGGAAAGGCCAAGGGCGGGATCGATTCCATCGAGTGCGGCGGCCAGAGCCTTGGCCTTGTCGGCGATCTGCTTGCGCTGATCGGCGGTCACGCTGTCATACGAGATGTAACGGTTGTTGGTTTTGAACCCGGCGAGCTCGCTGTCGAAGGCGGCGAGAGCGCTGTCGATCTTGGGCAACAGGTCGGCGGCGGATTTGCTCAGCAGTGGGCGCATCAGTTCGACCACTTTGTGTGCAGCGTCCAGGTTGGCGGCAAAGCCATTCAGGTCGATGTGGCTGTAGCGCTCTTCTTCCCCGCTGAGGGCGCGCACATCCGCCAGGCTGTTGAGGTTGCGCACCACGATGCCCACCAATTGCTCCGGCGGCAGGGACTGGGCCAGCAACTGTTGCTTGAGGGTGGTGACGTCGTTGAACAGACGTTGGGCAATCGGCGCCAGGCCATCCAGGCTGCGCTGCTGGAACAGGCTGTATTCAATACGATGGAAGCCACTGAAGGCCGGGTCTTGCTCGCGGCTCTCAAAGTAATCGGCACGCGCGTTGATCGCGTTGTCCAACTGCGCCAGGCGTTGGGACGCTGGCGCCAGTCGTTGGTAAGCCTCGCGGGCTGGGACGTAGAGCGACTGGGCTTGGGCCAGATCGCCGGCGTCGATGGCCTGTTGCAAGGCGCTTACGGCCTTGATCAAGGCGCCGCCCTGGCTGCTCAGGTATACCCGGAATTCCGACAGCGGGCCGATGAACGCCACCATCGACGGCTTGGCCTTGGCCTGGGCGTCGGACTCAGCCGTTGGCGTGACGTGCAAGGTGCCGCGCGGGTTGCTCAGCAGGCCGCAGGTGATGGCGTAGTCGCCGGGCAGCAGGTTGGCGTTGATCACCTGGCTCAGGCCGGGGGCGATGTTTTCCCGTTCTTCGATCACCAGCACGCCGTCGAGGATTTCCCACTCCACCGCGCGGTCGGAGCGGTTGATGATGCGAAAACTCGCACGCCCGGCCGGTACCGTCAGTGCATTCGGCTCGCAGGCGTGGCCATGAATGGTCACGGCAATTTCATTGTGATTGGTCTGGCGCTTGCTCGCGGCCAATTGTGACGCGTAGTAGAACAGGCCACCGGCGGCGATCATCACGACCACCGAGCCCGCCACGGCCCAGCGCAAGGCGCGGGGTGGCAGAGCCGGTTGAGGGGTTGGGCTGGACAAGAGGCGGTCCTTACTGGCTGGAAACGGAAGAAGGTTGGGCGGCAGGCGAGGGCAGGAAGAACATCACCAGAGCGATCACCAGGTAAATCAGATAGGCGCCCAGGGTGCTGACGGTCGGCGCTTCCTGATAGCCGAACATCCCGGCGAGCACCGAGCCCAGCGGGCTGTCCATGGGCAGTGCCGCGCTGAAATCGAACAGCACGGTTTGCAGGTGGTTCCACACCCCGGCTTCGTGCAGGGCCTGCACCGAATTGGCGAGGATGCCGGCGGCTACGACCAGGATGAACAGGCCGGTCCAGCGGAAGAACGCCCCCAGGTTCAGGCGCATGCTGCCGCTGTAGATCAGCAAGCCCACGATGATCGCCAGGACCAGGCCGAGAAGGGCGCCGATCGGTGCGCCCGGGCCTTCGCTTTGCTGGAACACGGCCAGCAGGAAGAACACTGTTTCGAGTCCTTCGCGGGCCACGGCAAAAAACACCATGGCGATCAGCGCGATCACTTGGTGCTTGGAGCCTGCCAGGGCGTGGTCGAGGGATTCATGCAGGGAATGCTTGATCGAGCGCGCCACTTTGCGCATCCAGAACACCATGGAGCTGAGAATGCCCACGGCGACCAGGCCAACGACGCCTTCGAACAGCTCCTGCTGCTTTTGCGGAAACTCTGCGCTGACCAATTCCAGGCCACCGCCCACCAGCAGCGCCAGTGCGGCGGCGAGGAACACGCCGATCCACACCGCCGGCATCCATTGGCCACGCCCGGTCTGTTGCAGGTAACTGGCGATGATGCCAACGATCAAAGCGGCTTCAATGCCTTCGCGCAGCATGATGAGAAAGGGAACGAGCATTCGGCACCGCAGCGTCATTAGATAGGAAGCTAATTTGTAACATAATGATACTCATTACTAAACAGGAAAACTTGACGTTTACTGAACAGTGGCTGAACGGTGGTGGTGAAGGGCGGGCGCCCTTATGATGCAGACCCTGTTATGTGCTGCGGAATGTTCAACTGCTCATGTCGGAAAAAGACACCATCTCCATCCACCTGGTGCGCGAAGCCCTGTTGCAGAGCTGTGCGGCCGGTGCGGCCACGGCTGAGGCGCTGAGCAAGGTCGGGATCGATCCGACACTGCTGCAGCAGCCTGACGCCCGCGTACCGGCGACGGCTTACGCGCGTTTGTGGCGTTTGCTTGCACGGCGTACGGATGATGAGTTTTTCGGCATGGACCCACGCAAGCTCAAGTCCGGCAGCCTAGCCTTCCTGTGCCGCGCCGCGATGGCGCAGCCGACCCTGGGCGCCAGCCTGGAAACGGTGTTGGGGTTTTTGTCATTGATGCTGGAGCAGATGCCTGCGCAACTGGTGCGTCAGCAGAGCCTGGCGGAAATCGTGTTGTCGGAGCCCGTGCCCAAACGCGCATTCACCTACTTCACTTATTGGATGATCGTCCACGGCGTGGCTTGCTGGCTGGCGGGAAGGCGCATTCCGATCCTGGCGATCGAACTGCGCTGTGAGCAGCCGGACTTTTGTCACGACTACCAAGTGATGTTCTCTGACAACCTACGGTTTGATCGGCTACGTACCCGCATGATCTTTTCTGCGGACTGCCTCGACCTGCCCATCAAGCGCAGCGCAGAAGAACTCAAACGTTTCCTGGCCCATGCCCCGGCCAACATCCTGGTCAAATACCGCGACCCTGAGAGCTTCGCCACCCGCATCAAACACGACCTGCGCCAGATGCCCCCCGACACCTGGCCGGAAACCGAACGCCTCGCTGCCAACCTGTGCATCTCCGCCTCAACCCTGCGCCGACGTTTGGCGGAAGAGGGGCAGACTTATCAGGGGCTCAAGGACAGCGTGCGTAAAGAGTTGGCCATTGTGTGGTTGGCGGAACCTCAGATCAGCTTTGCCGAGATCGCGGCACGGCTGGGGTTTGCCGATGCCAGTTCGTTTTATAAGGCGTTTCGTAAATGGTGTGGGTCGAATCCGGGGCATTATCGGAGTTTGATTTTGAATGAAGTCAGTCGAGATTAATGGGCGGCATCTGGGGCTAGGACGTAACTGACGATGTCCTGCTTCCTGGTATGACAGAGTGGTCTTTCTAGTTTTTAGGACGGAGCCGGCATATTCCGAGTGTGAATTCGCGCATGCTTTGTCTCGTGATACCTACTGCGATTCATCATTGATCCTACTCGCAGCGTAAGAGCATCCCGAGTTGCGTTGTCGGTTTTTTATTCGGGAGGTTTACCTGTGTCGAGATGAAGCGACAGTTTTCGTATTGTCATCGTACGCTAATAACACTCGTTGTTTAATTGTGGAGGTGAATAGTATGAAAGTTCCTTTCGTATTGCCTTTTTTGGCTCTAACCCTTGCATCATTTCAAGCGTCTGCATTGTGTTTGTACACTACCGAGAGCTTCGTCGGCACGATAGCGGCTGATACGGCGATCACCGCTAACGGTCCTTTCACGATCACTTCGGCTGGCGGATGCGCTGGCGCAAATATCGATGCAACTGTCTCTGCTCCTGGTGCTGGGAAGGCGCCGGAGATTTATATTGAGCGCGAAGTTGGTGCGTCATGGGTGCGTGCGACATTCAGTATAGGGAACATTGCATCTTACTCCGGACAATACGGTACTTACCGAGTCAGGCTGAAAAACTCTGATGCAGTTTCAAAGGCTTACTCTGGCACAGTGCGATATGGTCGTTGAAGCTTGAGTTGCGCAGGGCGTGAAGAGTCATCTTCAATGCCCTGCTTTTTTGCAAAGACGTTAAGCGCGCTCATCTATTGATAAATCACTTCTGGACGAATAGGCAAAATATGCGAGCGCGTTTATAGCTTGGTTTGCAGCGATCATTCCTTGCCGCCATGGCCAGAACAAGGGTTCTTGTTTGGTTTTTTCAGAGTACATCGGCAAGGATGCTGTCTGCTCCTCAAGTCTTTGGTCGAACAGTGCAATTGCATTGAATTTGACGTAAAGATCTGCTTGATTACCATTTTTATCAACAGCCCGTGTTCCCTCGATAAAAACGCCAAATGCCTGCTCGTCGATCAGCTTGTTTTCATACAGCTTTCGGCCGACATGTTTGAGTTCCATGTTGGTGATGGATGTCATGTCATAGTTTTTCAAGAATTTCTTCAGCTCTGTGATTTGCTCGTTATTTTTTAACTTTAGTGCCTTTGCAGCGTGTGCGTCGTCCCTGACGGTATAGTCAGTTATTACTTTGGTTGGGTTCTTGATTATGTATCCAGCGTCTTGTTTGCTTATGGTGTTCGTTGCCGCCGATGAGCTTGTGTTCATCTCGCAGTTCTCCATCAAAAGAAAGCTACCTCTCTGTATCGACCGGTTTTGGCCGAGCTTAACCAAGGGCAGCGAGTCGCTCGAAATAAAGTCCAGACTTGATGGCTTTGACTCAGATTCAAATCGTGAGAAAACGCCTGCTCTGTTCGCACACCCAAAGGACTAGGAGTTAGCTGACAACATCCTACTGTTTGGTATTACAGATCGCTCCTTAATGATTTTAGGACGCAGCTGGCATATTTAACTAAAAAAATCATGCAGGCTTTGTCGTGTCATTCCTACGCAAGGGGACGAATGATCCTATGTGGGCGGGGAAGTGGCCACTCGCTTTCTGAACGGGTGTTCGATAACCAACTCTACGGTGATGAAAATGAAAAGTTTAATTGCCTTACCCTTCGCTGTGCTTATGTTGTTGTCGTCGCAAGTGTCTGCGCTTTGCTTGACGCTTACTGATAACTATAGCGGAATCATCCAGCCTGAATCCGAAGCCATAGCCCTTGGCCCGTTCACCATTACAGGTGCTAACGGGTGTTCTAACGCAAATATCGATGCAATGGTGTCTGCCGCAGGAGGGGGAAGAGCACCACAGATTTACATACAACAGCAGGTAGGCGGTTCCTGGAGAACAGTGGCCAGTAACCCTTTGTCAGCCTATGCCTCATGGCTTGGCCCATTGGGTACATATCGAGTGATGTTGGATAACCGCGAAGCGGTCTCCAAGTCCTATTGGGGGACGGTAAGATTTGGCCGATAATCCACTAGTAAAGCAGGGTGCCGATGATGTTGTTGGCACCCTGTAAAGACTGGGCCTATTTCAAGCACGCTCTTCTATTGAAAGGTCACTGCGGGAAGAGTTGACAAAGTATGCCAGCGCGTTGATTGCGTGATTGGCAGAAATCATTCCCTGGATATATTCAGGGATGCCTTGCGAGCGCTTTACGTTCGGGTGGCTTTCAATAAAGGAAAGATAATCTTCAAGTTTTTCGTCGAACAAGGCAATTGCATTGTATTTTACGTCGGTTTCAGCTTGCTGGCCGTTGGCATCAAAAGCACCAAGCCCAGATATGAAATTGTGAAACGCCTCGCCATCAATCAAGCCACTGTTATAGAGTCGTCTACCGACTTTCTTTAGTTCATCGGTACTGATCGACGTCATGTCATAGTCCTTCAGAAAAACTTTCAAGCTCTCAATCTCTTCCTGCTCGCGCAGCTTCAACGTATCTGCCGCCACCGACGCTTCTTTTATCGTATATTTATTTTCAACCTTTTCCGGATGCTGTATCTGAAACGCATTAGACGCCTTCGTATGCCTCATTTGCTCCGCAGTCAATAACACGGCCATCGCAAAGTCCTCCATCAACCGAAAGCTACGTCTATTTATCGGCCACCCTTAATCCCACTTTAAAAAAAAGCCCCACGACCGAATGGACCGTGGGGCTAAAAATTGGCTGGATGCGACCAACCAAAGGAGCTCTTTACATCACTGGTTGCTGGCCACCACCGTGTCCGGCTGCCAGCCACCACCCAACGCCTTGTAGATCGCGACGATGCCGCGATACAGCTCCACCTCGGCCTGGGCCTGGGAGTCTTCGGCAGCCAGGCGTTCGCGTTGCGCGTCCAGCAACACCAGGAAGTCCACCGTGCCTTCGCGGTAGCGGATTGCGGCGAGGTCGGCGGCGGCGCGGCTGGATTCGCTCTGACGGATCAGCGAAACCAGGCGCTGTTGGCGCTTGCCGTAGTCGCTGAAGGCGTTCTCGGACTCTTCCAGTGCCAGCAATACTTGCTGTTCATAGGTCGCCAACGCGCCATCGGCCTCGGCGCTTGCACCGCGCAAACGCGCGCGTACGCTGCCCAGGTCGAACGCGGCCCAGGTGATGCTCGGGCCGAGGGCCCAGGCATTGGCGGCGGACGAACCGATCTGCGAACCGCGCCCGGCGGTAAAGCCGAGGAAGCCGCTGAGGCTGACCCGTGGGAACAGGTCGGCCTTGGCCACGCCGATGCGTGCGGTGGCGGCCGCCAGTTTGCGTTCGGCGCTGAGGATGTCCGGACGCCGTTGCAGCAGTTGCCCCGGATCGCCAATTGGCAAGGCCTTGGCAATCGCTGGCAGGTCTTTCGGGCTCAGGTCGACGCTGAGCTTGTCCGGACGCTGGCCGAGGAGGGTGGCGATGCGGTTGCGCTCGCGCACTTGTTCGGCTTGCAGTTGCGGCACGCTGGCTTCGACCCCGGCGAGGCGTGCGTCGGCACGCTCCATGTCCAACTGGTCGCCAACCCCGGCATCGCGCAGGCTGACGGTGATGGTGCGCGACTCCTGCTGGTTCTTGAGGTTGTCCAGGGCGATGCGTTCACGCAATTGGGCGCCGCGCAGTTGACCATAGGCATCCACCAGCTCAGCAATCATCGTGACTTGCAGTTGGTACAGGTCGGCTTCCGCGGCCTGCTGGTCGGCGTCGGTGGCTTCCAGGTTGCGCTGGATGCGCCCGAACAGGTCCAGCTCCCAGGCCATGTCCAGGCCGAGGTCGTAACGCTCGGTCTTCACACGGCGGGTGGTCTGGCCTGGTATCTGGCCCTTGCCTTGGTCGCTGCTGACGCGGCTGGTGATGGTCGGCATGGCGTCATTGCTGGCGTCGTCGCGGATGGCCCGAGCCGCCCGCAGACGGGCAAACGCCACACGCAAATCGCGGTTGCCTTGCAGCGATTGGGTCACCAACTGATTGAGGGTCGGATCGTCGAACTGCTGCCACCAGATACCTTCGAACTTGGCGTGGTCGTACTGTTTGGCATCGGCGGCGGCCGTGATGCTCGCCGCCTCCGGGGTTTGGGTTTTATAGTCCGGGCCCACGGCACAGGCGCTCAGCGCCAATACCAGCAAGCTCGGCAGGAATACTTTCACGCTCATTGCTGTGTCTCCAGCTTCAAGGCCTTGGCCGCTTTGCGCGCTTCCTGGCGCTCCACATAGCGACGGATCAGTACGTAGAACACTGGCGTCAGCAACAGACCGAAGAAGGTCACGCCGATCATCCCGGAGAACACCGCCACACCCATCGCATGACGCATCTCGGCACCGGCACCGCTGGACAACACCAGTGGCACCACACCCATGATGAAGGCGAACGAGGTCATCAGGATCGGCCGCAGACGCAGACGGCACGCCTCCAGCACCGCAGCCAGCGGGTCGAGACCCTCGGCCTGTTTATCCTTGGCAAACTCGACGATCAGGATCGCGTTCTTGCAGGCCAGGCCCACCAGTACGATCAGGCCGATCTGGGTGAAGATGTTGTTGTCGCCGCCCGAGATGATCACCCCGGTGATGGCCGACAGCAGCGTCATCGGTACGATCAGGATCACCGCCAGTGGCAGGCTCCAGCTCTCGTATTGGGCGGCCAGTACCAGGAACGCCAGCAGCACGCAGAGCGGGAACACGAACAGTGCGGTGTTGCCCGAGAGGATTTGCTGATACGTCAGGTCGGTCCACTCGTAGGTCATGCCGTTGGGCAGTTCCTCTTTCAGCAGTTTTTCAATCGCCGCCTCCGCCTGGCCGGAGCTGTAGCCCGGTGCAGCGTTGCCGTTGATTTCAGCGGTGATAAAGCCGTTGTAGTGCATCACGCGGTCCGGGCCCGAGGTGTCGCTGACCTTGATAAAGGTCGCCAGCGGGATCATCTCGCCCTTGTTGTTGCGTACTTTCAGCTGGCCGATCTGGTCTTCGTCGAGGCGGAACTGCTGCTCAGCCTGCACGTTGACCTGATAGGTACGGCCAAAGCGGTTGAAGTCGTTGGCATACAGCGAACCCAGGTAGATCTGCAGGGTGTCGAAGATGTCGCTGATCGCCACGCCGTGGGTCTTGGCCTTTTCGCGGTCGATGGCGGCATCGACCTGGGGCACGTTGACCGTGTAGCTGGTGAACAGGCCGAACAGCTCCGGCGTGGTGCGGCTCTTGGTGATGATGTTCTGCACTTCTTTGTACAGCTCGTCATATCCCAGGTTGCCACGGTCTTCGATCTGCAGGCGGAAGCCGCCAATCGTACCCAGGCCCTGTACCGGCGGCGGTGGGAAGATCGCCATGTAGGCTTCCTGGATGGCGCTGTACTTGCCGTTCAGCGCACCGGCAATCGCACCGGCGGACATGCTCGGGTCTTTACGCTCATCGAATGGCTTCAAGGTCACGAACACGATGCCGCTGTTGGGGCTGTTGGTGAAACCGTTGATCGACAGGCCCGGGAAGGCCACCGCAGCTTCCACACCCGGCTGTTTCAGGGCGATGTCGGACATGCGCTTGATCACGTCTTCGGTGCGGTCCAGGCTGGCGGCGTCCGGCAATTGGGCGAAGGCCACCAGGTATTGCTTGTCCTGGGCCGGTACGAACCCGGTTGGCGTGTGGGCAAAGCCCAGCCAGGTCAGGACCATCAAGCCGGCGTACAGGAACAGCGCGATACCACTGCCGCGAATCACCCGGCGTACGGTGCCGACGTAGCCATGGCTGGCCTTCTCGAAGAAACGGTTGAACGGTTTGAACAACCAGCCACCGAGCAGCTTGTCGAGGAACTTGGAGAAGCCGTCCTTCGGTGCGTGGTGCCCTTTGAGCAACACGGCTGCCAGGGCAGGGGACAAGGTCAGCGAGTTGAACGCCGAGATCACCGTAGAGATCGCAATGGTCAAGGCAAACTGTTTGTAGAACTGCCCGGTCAAGCCACTGATGAAGGCCGCCGGAACAAACACCGCACACAGCACCAACGCCGTGGCAATGATCGGGCCGGTCACTTCGCTCATGGCCTTTTCAGTCGCCGGGAACGGCTCCAGGCCCAGCTCGATGTTCCGTTCGACGTTTTCCACCACCACGATGGCGTCGTCCACCACGATACCGATGGCCAGCACCAGGCCGAACAGCGACAGCGCGTTGAGCGAAAAGCCAAACAGGTGCATCACCGCAAACGTACCGATCAACGAGACGGGCACCGCCACCAACGGAATGATCGAGGCGCGCCAGGTTTGCAGGAACAGGATCACCACCAAGACCACCAGGATCAAGGCTTCGAACAGGGTGTGCACCACCGCTTCGATGGAGCCACGCACAAAGATGGTCGGGTCGTAGACGATGCTGTAGTCCATGCCCTGCGGGAAGCTCTTCTTCAGCTCCTCCATCTTGCCGCGCACTTCGTTGGAGATCTGGATCGCGTTGGAACCCGGGCGCTGGAAGATCGGGATCGCTACTGCCGGTTGGTTGTTCAGCAACGACCGCAGGGCGTATTGGCTGGAACCCAGCTCGACCCGTGCGATGTCTTTGAGGCGGGTGATCTCACCGTTGTTGCCTGCGCGAATGACGATGTTCTCGAACTCTTCTTCCGTCACCAGACGGCCCTGAGTGTTCACCGACAACTGGAAGCTGGTGGCATTCGGTGCAGGTTGCGCACCCAAGGCACCGGCGGCCACTTGGCGGTTCTGCTCACGGATCGCCGTCACTACATCGGTAGCGGTCAGGTTGCGCGACGCGGTCTTGTTCGGGTCCAGCCACACCCGCAGGGAGTAGTCGCCCATGCCGAACAGCTGCACGTCACCCACACCGCCCAGGCGTGCCAACTCGTCCTTCACGTTGAGCAAGGCGTAGTTGGACAGGTAGAGCATGTCGTAGCGCTGATCCGGGGAGGTCAAGTGCACCACCATGGTCAGGTCGGGGGAGGCCTTGTCCACGGTGATACCGATGCGTGTCACTTCCTCGGGCAGTTTCGGCTGAGTCCGCGTTACGCGGTTCTGCACTTGCACCTGCGCATTGTCCAGGTCGGTACCCAGGGCGAAGGTGATGGTCAGGGTCAGCTTGCCGTCAGCGGTCGATTGCGAGGACATGTACAGCATGTTCTCGACGCCGGTGATGGCCTGCTCCAGTGGCGCGGCCACGGTTTCACCGATGACCTTGGGGTTGGCGCCGGGGAAGTTGGCGCGTACCACTACGGTTGGCGGCACCACTTCCGGGTATTCGCTGATCGGCAATTGGAACAGCGAGATCGCGCCGGCGATCAGGATCAACAGCGACAGCACCGCTGCGAAGATCGGCCGCGAAATGAAGAACTTGGAAAAATTCATCTTGAGTCGTATCCCTTAACCGCGTGGAGTCGCGACGGCTGCGAGCTTGGGCGCGGTTTTTTCCGGCGCCACTTGCTCCAGGTTGCTGGCTTCAAGCGCTTGTCGTTGTTGGGCCAAGGCGGCGAGGGTTTCCTTGCTGGCCATCGGGATGGTTTGCGGGGCGACCGGCGAGCCAGGGCGGATGCGCTGCAGGCCTTTGACGACGATGGTGTCGTCCTTGCCCAAGCCACTGCGCACGATGCGCAAGCCTTCGATCTTCGGCCCCAGTTCCACCGAGCGATACGCCGGCTTGTCGCCTTCCATCACCAGCACGAACTTCTTGCCCAGGTCGGTGCCGACGGCTTCGTCATTGATCAGCACGGCGGAATAGGTGCCACTGCCGACCAGTTTCAGGCGTGCATACAGGCCAGGGGTGTAGCGGCCGTCTGCGTTGTCGAACACCGCACGCCCACGGATGGTGCCGGTGGCCGGGTTGACCTGGTTGTCGACGAAGTTCATCTGGCCCAGGTGCGGGTTGCCGGTTTCGTTGGACAGGCCCAGGTACACCGGGGTGGTCGCACCACGACGGCCTTGGCGGGCCAGTTCGGTGTACTTGAGGAACACGCGCTCGTCGGCGTCGAAGTAGGCGTAGACCTTGTCGGTGGAGACCACACTGGTCAGCGCGGTGACATCGGCGGTCACCAGGTTGCCGGCGGTGATCTCGGCACGGCTGACGCGGCCGCTGATCGGCGAAGTCACGCGGGTAAAGCTCAGGTTCAACTTGGCCAGGTCCAACTGCGCCTGGATGCCGGCGACAGCGGCGCGGGCTTCCTTGGCGGCCGTGGTGCGCGACTCGGCCAGCTCGGCGGAGATCGCGTTGCTTTCGCGCAGGCGCTCGCCACGTTGTGCTTCGTTTTCACTGCGGCTGGCGGCGGCTTTGGTCTGTTGCAGTTGGGCTTCAAGGCGGCGCACTTCAGCCTGGAACGGACGCGGGTCGATCTGGAACAGCAGGTCGCCTTTCTTCACCAGTGCACCTTCGGTGAAGGCCACTTGATCGATCTGCCCCGACACCCGTGGACGGATCTGCACGGTTTCCGGCGCTTCCAGGCGACCGGTGAACTCGTCCCACTCGTTGACGGGTTGCTCAAGCACCTTGGCCACGCTGATCTGCGCAGGGGGCATGGCGGCCGCTTGTTCCGGGGTCTTGCCGCACGCGCTCATCACCACCACGGCCAAGATTGCCAGGGGGAAGCGCAAATGTTTGAGTGACTGTTCCATGAGGTGCATCCGCCAATGTATTTGAGATGGGCGGATCATGCGCGGCGAGGTGCTATGTCACGAATCGAATGAAGCAAAGGTAACTATCATTCGGAATGATATAAGCGCGGGATTAGCCCTCTAGCATGGGCTTTTCGTTAGGGTGCTATCAATGTCGGTGATGACAAAGGACTGTTGCGGGGCGTGCAACAGCAAAACTGAATAGCAGCACCGAAGCATGTGCCGTACTCGTTCAAAACTGTGGGAGCTGGCTTGCCTGCGATGAGGGTGTGTCAGTCATACATTAATTGACTGACAGCCCCTTATCGCGGGCAAGCCCGCTCCCACATGTGGAGATCCATGTATCAGGTCGACAAGCTACACCGTGCCGAACCCCACCTGCACCGTCAGCGCCCCTTGGTTATCCCCCAGTCCAATCCCATACCGGCCCTCCAGATCATCATTGATACACAGCTGCAATTCCCCCGTCAGCCCCGGCGGAACCGCTGCCAGATCGCCCACCAGAAACGGCGTCCCACCACTGCCTACACGCCCGATCAGCGCGCCTTCATTGGCCCCCGGCAACGTATACCCGGCCTTGGCGATCAACCCCGGGCTGCCGTTGCCATCCACCATGCCGCCCACCGGGCTGGCCAGCCATTTGCCGCTGACATAACGCACCAGGCGTGGGCTCGGCCCGCTGATCTGCACGCCGGTGCCTTGCCATGGTTGGTTGGCCTGCACCTGCACGGTCACGGCCTTGAGGTCGTTGCACAGGGTGTCACCGGCCTGGATCGACAGCGCGGCGATGGTCAGGCTCGGGTTGGACGTACCCGTGGTGGGGAACACGCCGTCGCCGACCAGGAACAGGTTGGCGTGGTCCCAACTGCGCTGGTATTTGTCCACCACCGAGGTCTTGGGGTCGGCGCCCATGCGGTAGGTGCCCATCAAGTGCCCGGCGCCCTGGAACGAATAGGATTCGCCCTGATAGACGAACACCCCCGGCTGGATGTCGGCCGTCAGTTCGGTGGCACCGAGCAGTTC
Organism: Pseudomonas sp. GL_117; assembly: GCF_057835125.1. Lineage (NCBI taxonomy): Bacteria > Pseudomonadati > Pseudomonadota > Gammaproteobacteria > Pseudomonadales > Pseudomonadaceae > Pseudomonas > Pseudomonas sp. GL_117. The sequence goes on from NZ_CM174418.1 coordinate 2,869,521, forward strand.
GGTAATGATGTGGCTGGCCAGGATGCGCGCCTGTTTGAAGCCCTCCTTGGTGTAGTCCGACAGGTCGTAGTGGATCTCCGGGCGCGGGATGCCCAGGCGGTCCTTGTATTGGCTCGACGGCACGATGTAGCAGTTGGCGTTGTCGGGATCTTCCTCGACTTGCTCCACCAGGAAGCCCACGCGAAATTGCCGGGTCAACAGGTTGTTCAACTGCTGTACCAGCGCCGTGCCGAATAGCGTCTGCGTGGTATCGCCGCTGTTGGGCAGCGGGTTGGTACGGCTGACATTGCTGCCATCGATGAGGTCGGCAACGGTGGTGTAGGGATCGCCAATCGGCCAGTTGAAGCCTTCATTGCCGATCTCGATACGCCACGCCGCACGTTGGCTGCGAAAGGCGCCATCGCGCAGGCTTTCAATCCCCGAGGTCGACACCGGCCCGCGGTACGGGAACACCGTCTTGCCTTCAGGCATCAAGCCCCACGCCAGGTAGATCGGGTGGTCCGCCAGGCTGCGCCCGACCTGGCCGCTGCTGTTGGCGACGCCTTTGGGCCAGGCGCTGCTGGTGGAGTTGAGCAGCAATTTGGGCGTCTCGATGGCATGGGCGGCGATCACATAGCGCTGCCCGATTGCCACCCCGGTGCCGGTTGCCGGTCCGTCGCCCAATTGATACTGGATGAACTCGATGCCACTGATGGTCTTGTCCGCCGCCACCGTAACCTTGCTCGCCACGGTCTTGTACAGGACCCGCACGTTGCCGGTGTTGAGCGCGTTGTTCATGGTCACCGTGGCGTCGTACTTGGCCTGGATCGGGCAGATCGGCGTGCAGTTGGTGTTGCCCGCACACACGCGGCGCCCGGCATAGGGCTGGGAGTTGCGCCCGGCCGGCGTCGGGCTCACCACCAGGGGCAGGCCCTGGAACGCCTGGCCCTGCACCGCGCTGACGAAACTGCCGTCGACCAGTGACAGCGGGATGCTGGTCATCGGGTATTCGTAGTTCTGCGGGAAGGTAATACCGAGGTAACCCTGGTCGGCCACGTTCGCCGCCACGCCGATTTCCGCTTCGGCGCGGCAATACGCGCTTTGCAGGTCGTTGTAGCCGATCGGCCAATCGACCCCGACGCCGTACAGCGACTTCATGCGAAAGTCATTGGGCAACATGCGCAGGCAGGTGGCAACCCAGTGCCAGGTGGTGCCACCGCCCACGCGCTCGTAGGTGCTGGTGAACGGCAGCGGGCCTTTCTGCACCAGGTAACTGACGTCGGGATTGTCCCAACCCAGGATCAGGTCGGCGATGGTCGCGCGCGGGGCATTCTGCTCGGCCGGGTTGCGTGCCGGGCTCAGGGTGCTGACCGGCGGGTAGGGCGACTCGGGGGTCTTGAGGGTCGCGGTGTAGAAGCGCTCCAGGTACTGGTTACGGTTCGCCGGGATTTCCGGGCCGGACTCCAGCACCAGCACTTTCACGCCCGCCAGGCCCAGTTGATAGGCAATCAGGCTGCCCGCAAGGCCCGCGCCGACGATCACTACATCTGCTTGTTCAGTACTCATGACGATGCTCCTGGCTGGAGGCTGGCGGCCACCCCGGTGAAGTCCTCAAGGCTGGGCGGCGGGCTGTTCCAGTAGCCGAAGAAGAACTCGCTGTAACCCATCGGGTGGGCCTGGGCGATGCTCCACGCCCAGCTTTGGGTGTAGGCCTCGTCGCTGACCACGGTTTGCTCACCCAGCGGGAACGCCCCCTGGGCATACGGCTGATACCACACGCCGAGCAGCCACAGCTTCATGATCGCGCGCGCCGCCAGGGCGGTCTGGGTGGTGGCGGGCTGGCCGTTCTGCATCAGGATCGCGGTGCCGATCTGCTGCGGCGTCTGTTGCTCGGCCAGCAGCGAAGCGTATTGGGCGAGCAGGGCGCCAAGTACGTTCTGGCCCAGGCGCGGGCCGATGAAGTTGAGAAACGTGGTGGGCAGGCCGATGGGGTCCACGGAGGGCGCCAGGCGTTCCTGGTCGATGCCGGTAAGCACCACGCTCAGGCCGGTGAAATTGTCGAGGTCGGTACTCATGGCTGACTCCCTGTCGCACCTGTGGATTGGGCGCGTTCGAGCAGGTAGGTGAAGTCCGCGAAGCTGGTGCGCGGCGACTGGGTCACGTGGGTCGCGGCATTGCCGTGGCAGGCGATGCAACTGGACGACGCCTGGGGCACGGTGCCCTGGATATAAGTCTCCAAGGTCGCATTGGCCAGGAACGACGGCGCCGGCTTGCCCAGCGGTACGGTGGCCGAGATCTGGCACGGAGGCTGGCCGGTGAGGGTCGGCCACTGGGTGCTGATCAACTGGTAGTTGGCCCACACGCTGTTGGGGTTCACCGTGCGCAGCAGGGTCTGGTAGGTGTTGTTGAGGGTCTTGGTCGCGTCGGTCAGCGGGATCTCGCGCACGATCTGCGACGGCGTCGCTTTCACCGCCGGGTTCCACGGGCGTGGCGGCGGCTGGTTGACCTCGGCCTGGCTGCTGGCGTTGTAGAACAGATACGGGCCCTTGCGCTCGGCCGGTGGCGTGGTCTTTTCCGGCACATTGTCGACGTGCTCGAAGGTCGACCACACCCACTGCGGCGCACTGGTGGTCTTGTGCACGATATGCAGGCCTACCAACCCGACCGGCTCGGCCACGCAGGATTCAGCCACCACCGGCCCCTTGCTCGGGTCGCTGTTGCCCGGCGTATACACCAACGCATCCACCGTATGGAAACTGCCGGGCTTGTCGTTGCCATCCAGCACCTTCCACGAGGCCTTGACCATCAGCGAACCGACCTGGCTGGTAGCCGGGTCGCCGCAACTGAACGCCACTGCGTTGGTCGGGCTGGCGGCAAAAAACGCCTGTTGGCCCTGGATGCTATACAGGCCGTTGTTGACGATGCCGTCGAACATCGACTGATTGACCACGATTTCATTGCGGGTGTACACGCCGCTCTGGTCCACCAGCGGGCCGCTTTCAAACGGTTGGATAAACTCGTCGAGCACATCCGGGACCTTGCCCATCTGCTGCAACAGGCGCCCGGAGCCCTTGCCTTCACAGGCCGGCGGTACGGCTGCCGGGGCGTGATAGGGCTGTGGCTTCTGCCCTTGGGGCAGGAAGATCTGGTAACTCTCCCGGTAGCCTTCCCACACCGTGGCCGCGTCCTGCTGGCCGATCTGCATGCCGGTGTTGGGGTTGCCGTCGGCCAGGGCCGGCCAGTTCAGTGCAATGAATGTCTGCCACGACATGTCATCGAAGTTCTGTTGCAGGCTGGTCAGGGAAAACGGCGGGGTCGCCGTGACATCGAAGGGGATTTGCGTAGACAGCGTGGGGGCCGCGACGACCAGTGGGCTCAGCAGTGCGCCGAACAGCGCGCAGCCGAACCCGGGCCGGGGGCGATGGGTTTCCGTTCTCATCGTTATCTCCTGGGCATCAGGCGTCAGGAGACAGTGGGTCCGTCATGGACTCTTCAATGCGCCTCCTGGCACGGGCTTGAGATTAGATAACGTTGGAATGACCGGTGGTTCTGCGACTAGATTTATTCGTAATAAAAACAATCGCTAACGGCGTCAAGCAGGTTCCTTGTCGGCGCGGCGGGTTTCGGCGCGGATAAAGGTGCGGAACACGTGGTCCCACAGCGGCGAAGAGACCCCGAAGTTCTTCTCGATCCCCTGGCGATGGTGCAGATCATGATTGGCCACCAACCGTGGCATAAAGCGGTAGGCCCAGTGCTCGGGACGGTGCATCACGTAGTGCACCGAGATATAGAACCCATAGCCCGCGACTGCGCCGACGAAGGCCGAGGTCAGCCCGGTGTACCAGGCCAGCAGGAGCAGGATGGCGAAGGTCGAACTGGTCTTCCAGCTGGAAACACCGATATAGGCCAGCACGTCGACGTGGTGGGTCCAATGCTCGCGGCGATACAACGAGTGGAACAGGAAGCGGTGCGCCGAATATTCCACCAGCGTCCAGGCCAGCAGCCCCATCAGGGCCAGGCCCAGGTCGAATGGCGCGAGGTAGAGCGCCAGCAGGATAAAGAGGGGCACGGTGAAAAAATCGAGGTAGTAAGCGAGCGATGACATCAGCCATTTATTGGAAGCAGCCATGTGCGGAATATCCCTATAGTGCGAAAGGCGGCGGCAATTGGAGCACAGATTCAAGGCGCAGTGTTGGTGACGCAACAGCGGTTCAAGAGATTGTCCGATTGCCTGCTGGAGTCCGCACTCCTGATGCGGATCAAGTCATTGAATACATTGATTTATTGGTTTGGCATGAATTGTGTTTCCAGTTGATTGAAGCACTCGCTGCCTCAACCCGACCACGGGAGGGGAACCCCACCCTTCACAAGAAACCACACCCATGCACAACCTCTTGCAACGCACCCTGATCGCCAGCCTGGTGGCGCTCACCACCTTGGGCACGCTCCGTCCGGCGGCCGCCCAGGCTGCCAATGATCAACAGTTCATCCCGCTGGCCACTTATCGCGTCGGCGCCTATGCCTCCAGCGGCATCCCGTGGTGGGCAGGGGAGATTGACTACTTTCGCTACATCAACGAAGTCGAAGGCGGCGTGAACGGCGTCAAGCTGGTTTGGCAGGAATGCGAGACCGAGTGGAAAACCGACCGCATCATCGAATGCTACGAGCGCTACAAAGATGGCCTGGATGGCGCACCCACCGGGTTTTTCTTCACCCACAGCACGCCTGCTTCCTACGCTTTGATGGATCGTGCGGCGAAGGACCATATCCCGCTGATCGACGGTGCCGGTGGGCGCACCGAGTCCACCGATGGTCGCGTGTTCCCTTATGCCTTCCCGCTGCTGCTCAACTACTACGGGCAGGCGTCGGTGGGCATCAACTACATCGCCCAGCGCGAAGGCGGCCTGGACAAGCTCAAAGGCAAAAAGATTGTGACGGTCTACCACGATTCCGCCTACGGTCGCGAAACCCAGGCGGCCATGCAGTTGCTGGCGCACAAGTATGGTTTCGACAACATCCAGATCCCCGTGGCGGACCCGGGCAACGAACAGTCGACCCAGTGGCGCCAAGTGCGCCAGCTCAACCCGGATTGGGTATTCCTGCGCACCTGGGGCGTGTCCACCCCGGTGGCGATCAAGACCGCCGTGCGCTTTGGCGTCCCGGTAGACCGCCTGATCGGTGACGTGTGGGCGGGTTCCGAAGCCGATGTGATTCCCGCCGGCACGGCCGCCAAGGGCTATCAGGCCCTGGCGCCGTTTCCGGGTGGCGACGGTTTTGAGATTCACCGCAAGCTCAAGCAGTACATCCTCGATCCGGGCAAGAGCAACCTCAAGGACCCCAGCTATTTCGGCAAGGTCTACTACAACATCGGTCTGATCAATGCCGCGATTGCCGTCGAAGCGCTGCGCACCGGCCAGGCCAAGTTTGGCAACCGTGCGCTCAACGGCGAAGAAACCCGCTGGGCATTCGAGCATCTGGACATCGATGCTGCACGCCTCAAGGCCCTGGGCTTTGAAGGTTTGTTGGCGCCGTTGAAGCTGTCGTGCGCCGACCACGAAGGCGGCGGCTCCGCCCGCGTGCAGCAGTGGGATGGGCAGAAGTGGGTATTGGTGACGGATTGGCTACAGGCTGACCGCGCCACGTTGCGCCCACTGATCGAGGCCAAGTCCGCAGCATATGCCGAAGAGAAAGGCCTCGCCCCGCGCGATTGCGCATCGCAATAACACCCAAACGCAAACTTGTAGTGAGCGGGCTTGCCCCGCGCCGGGCGGCGAAGCCGCCCTAAAACCAGACATCCCGGTCTCCCTGAAACACCGCATCGGTCTTATTGGGGCGGCTTCGCCACCCAGCGCGGGCAAGCCCGCTCACTACAGTTTGTTGACCGTGCGTATTGGCTACAGGCTGATCGCCCCGCGCGATTACGCATCGCAACCACACCCAAACGCAGACCTTGTAGTGAGCGGGCTTGCCCCGCGCCGGGCGGCGAAGCCGCCCTAAAACCAGACACCCCGGTCTCCCTGAAACGCTGCGGCGGCCCATTTGGGGCGGCTTCGCCACCCAGCGCGGGCAAGCCCGCTCACTACAGTTTGTTGACTGTGCGTATTGGCTACAGGCTGATCGCCCCGCGCGATTACGCATCGCAACCACACCCAAACGCAGACTTGTAGTGAGCGGGCTTGCCCGCGCTGGGGGGCGAAGCCGCCCTAAAACCAGACATCCCGGTCTCCCTGAAACACCGCATCGGTCTTATTGGGGCGGCTTCGCCACCCAGCGCGGGCAAGCCCGCTCATACATGGACGCCCCCAGTATGCCAAGCTCTCAAATCGTGAAAACGCAGACGGGATAAGGTTGCAGCCATACATCCGGACTTTAAGTGAGGCTGTACCTCTGTCCCTGATGGAATTCGCTGATCGGGTTCTTATCACTACAACGCGCTCGAAGCGCTGTGAGCGGAGCAGAATTACCCGATCCCGGTCCTACCTGTCTTGCCATCACGTTATGATCGCCTGAGCAACCTTGGAAGTATTCCTTTCCAATGCATCACTGCCTTTGTTCAACCGCCCCGACTACGCCCCTGTTACATCTGGGGTGTAGTCGAGGCGGAACCTGCTGCCGTGGGCCAATAATGCCCAGGCTATTCGAACCGTTTTATTCGCCTGTGCCACAACCGCGACGTTAGTGTTACGACGCGCCAATAACCCCTTCAACCAATCCGCTGAAGGGTCTGTCTTACTTTCCACCACGCGAACGACTGACCTAGCGCCATGAACCAGCAAGGTGCGTAAATAGCCATCTCCCCGCTTGCTGATCCCCAATAATGTGGGCTTTCCTCCGCTGGAGTGTTGTCGCGGCACCAACCCGAGCCAGGCCGCCATTTGCCGGCCATTAGCGAAGTTTTTTGCGTCCCCCACCGACGCCACCAGAGCTGTCGCGGTGAGTGGTCCCACTCCTGGCATTTCTGCCAAGCGGCAACTGGCCTCGTTGGCGCGATGCCATTGTTGGATCTCTCGCTCCAACTCAACGACTTGTCGGTCCAGCTCTTTTAGATGTTCGTGCAAGCGCTGCATCAGTTGACGAAAAGATCCAGGAAGGTCGTTTTCATAATCTTCCAAAATGCCTGGCAAACGCTCGTTGATATGCCTGATTCCTTGTGGCAAGACCACGCCAAACTCAGCAAGAAGCCCGCGAATCGAATTAGCTTGCGCCGTCCGGGCTTTTACAAAACCTTGGCGCGCACGATGTACGGCAAGGATGGCTTGTTGCTCAACCGTTTTAACTGGCACAAAGCGCATATTGGGTCGAGTGACGGCTTCACAGATTGCCTCTGCATCGGCCGCATCATTCTTGTTCGACTTCACATAGGGTTTCACAAATTGCGGCGCCATCAGCTTGACCGTATGGCCAAGAGAATGCAGCTTTCTTGCCCAATAATGAGCGCCACCGCAGGCCTCCATGCCAATCAAACACGGTTCTAGCGTGGCAAAAAAAGGCACAACCTGCTCACGTTTAAGCTGTTTCTTCAGCGCCGTCTTGCCTTGTTCGTCGATGGCGTGAAGTTGAAACACTGCTTTTGCCAAGTCAATCGAAACAGTCGTAAGCTTCATGTGGACGCTCCCTTCCGTTAAGTGTGGGTAACACTTTCACTTTGGCACATAGATGCCGTTAGGAAGGGGGCGTCCATTCCATTACTACAGGTCAGGCGGCGGTGGCTTGTTGCCCGGGAATGGCGGCAATCAGTTCGCGGGTGTAGTCGCTGGCAGGGTGGTTGAAGATGCGTTCCACCGAGCCTTGTTCCACCACCTTGCCGTTGCGCAGCACCAGCACTTCGTGGGCAAAGTTGGCCACCACCGACAAGTCGTGGGACACCAGTACGTAGGCGATGCCCATTTCCCGTTGCAGCTCTTCCAGCAGGTCGAGGATGTGCGCCTGCACCGACACGTCGAGGGCGCTGACCGGTTCGTCGAGCAGCAGCAGGTCCGGTTTCAATGCCAGGGCCCGGGCGATGGCGACCCGTTGGCATTGGCCGCCGGACAGTTCGCGGGGCAGGCGGTCCAGGTAGCTGGCCGGCAAGTGCACGCGGCTGATCAGTTCCCGCGCCGCCTGTTCCAGGGCCGGGCCCTTGAGCAGGCCGAACGACACCAGTGGTTCGATGAGGCTGTCGTACACGGTGAAGCGCGGGTCCAGCGCCGCAAACGGATTCTGCTGCACCAGTTGCAGGCGCTGGCGCAGCGGGCGGAATTCGCGCCAGCTGAGGGGGGTGACGTCCTGCTGTTCGAACCAGACCTGGCCCTGGGTTGGTTTTTCCAGGCCGAGGGCAATGCGCAGTGCGGTGCTTTTGCCCGAGCCGGATTCGCCGACGATCGCCAGCGTCTGGCCCGGGTATACCTCCAGGCTGAGGTCGTCCAGGGCGACGAAGGTCGACGCCTCGCCTTTGACCTTTGGCAGCGCGAAGGTCTTGCCGACGTGTTTGAGGCTGAGGATCGGCTCTTCCATCGGGTCAATCCGGATCAGCGGCGCACGCCGTTTGGCAAATGCCGGGGCGGCAGCAATCAGCGCCCGCGTGTAGTCATGCCGTGGCGCCGTGAGGATTTGCCGCGGTGCGCCTTGCTCCACCAACTCACCCTGTTGCATCACCACAATCCGGTCTGCGCGGTCGGTGGCCACACCCAGGTCGTGGGTAATGATCAACAGCGAAATCCCGCGTTCGGCCACCAGGCGCTGCAAGTGATCGAGAATCTTGCGCTGCACCGTCACATCCAGGGCGCTGGTCGGTTCGTCGGCGATGATCAGGCGCGGATTGCCGGCCAACGCGATGGCGATCAGCACGCGTTGGCGCATGCCGCCGGAGAGTTCATGGGGGTATTGGCGCGCACGCAGCACCGGCTTGTCGATGCCAACGTGTTGCAGCAACTCGACAATGTCTGCATCGACCCCGGGATAACGTTTGCCCTTGGCCAGGACCAGCGCCTCGGCGATCTGCTGACCGACGCGCAGGGTAGGGTTGAGACTGACCATCGGGTCCTGGGGAACCAGCCCGACGGTGCGTCCGCGCACGCTGCGCTTGTGCCGTTCGCTGGCGTGGGTCAGGTCGTTGCCGTTCACCCACAGCTGGCCGGCGCTGATCTGCCCGTGTTCTGGCAACAGGCCGAGGATGGCGTTGGCCAGGGTCGATTTGCCGGAGCCGGACTCACCGACAATCGCCACCGTCTCACCGCTGGCGATGGTCAGTGACAGATCGCGTACGGCTTGAACGTGTTGCCCGCCGGAGCGGTAGCTGACACTCAGTTGGCGAACATCGACTAAAGCGCTCATCGCTGAATCTCCTCGAACGTGCGGGCAATATGGTTAAGGCTGAATACCACGGCCACCAGGAACAGGCCGGGCAGCAGTGACACCCACGGCGCGGTGATCAGAAAGTGCCGGCCGTTGGCAATCAACGTGCCCCATTCCGCTTCCGGGGGGACTGCGCCGAAGCCGAGGAAACTCAGCCCGGCCGTTGCGAGGATCGCCGCGCCGAAATCGAGTGTCGCCAACACCGCCACCGGGCCCCAGGCGTTCGGCAGAATGTGCCGCAGCAAGGTGCGCCCCCAGCTCGCGCCACCGAGGCGCGCGGCTTCGACGTAGGGTAGGGTCTTGACCCGCAGCACCTCGGCGCGGGTGGTGCGGGCAAACCCCGGGATGATGCCGACGCCCACTGCGATGGCCACCGGCACCGTGCCGAAACCGATGGCGGTGACAATCGCCAGGGCGAGCAGCACCCCGGGGAGCGCCAATAACACATCGACAAAACGCATGATCACCGCATCGATCCGCCCGCCGGCAAAGCCCGACAGAATGCCCAGCCCCAGCCCGCCCACCAGCGCAATGCCGACGGCCAGCGACGCGGCCAACACCGACAGGCTCGCGCCAAAGACCACGCGGGTATACAAGTCGCGGCCCAGTTCATCGGTGCCGAACCAATGGGTCAGGTTGGGCGCGCGCAGCTTGTCGACGGGTGCTGTGGCGTAAGGGTCAAAGCCGGTCAACAACTGCGGCGCAACGGCCGCGACCAGCGCAAACACCACCAGCAACAGCGCCAGGGCGAACCCCGGCCGGCGCAGCAACGGCAGCACCACGGCGCCGGCGCGTTGCAGGCGGCTGCGGCGTCGCCACAGGGTAGGGCGGGAGCTGGCCGGGATCAGGTTCTGCTCAAGGATCGTCATGGTCTAGGACACCTTTGGCGTGTGGGAGATACGCGGGTCGAGCCACGGGTACAACAGGTCCACCAGCAGGTTGACCAGCACAAACGCGGCCGCCGACACCGCGACAATCCCCAGCACCACGGGAATGTCCTGGCGCAGCACCGCCTCTTGCGCCAGGCGGCCGATGCCGGAGCGGGCGAAGATGGTTTCCACCAGCACCGCGCCGGACACTGTATTGCCCACTTGCAAGCCAATCAGCGTGAGGATCGGCAGCGCCGCGTTCTTGAAGCCGTGGCGCGCTTGCACCTGGGCGCGGCTGAGGCCCTTGGCGTAGGCCGTGACGATGTACGACTCCTTCCACACCCCCTGGAAACTGCGTTGCAGCACCTGGGCGTACACCGCGGCGCTCGGGATCGCCAGGGTGACTGCCGGCAAGACGAGGCTTTCAAAACCCCGGCTGCCGGTGGCCGGAAACCAACCCAGGCCGAAGGCGAACACCTGGATCAGCAACAACCCCATCCAGAACACCGGCACCGAAAAACCCAGCGACGGCAGGCGCGTCAACGCCTGCTTCAGCGGTCGCCAGCGGATATAGGCGGTCAGATAAGCCAAGCCGATCCCTGCGAGCAACGACAGCACGATGGCCAGGCCGGCCAGGGACAGCGTCTGCGGTAAACGCTCCATCAGCAACTCCGCCACCGGACGGTTCAGCGACAGCGACTGGCCGAAGTCACCGCGCACTGCACCGGACAACAGGCTGAAATACTGCTCGAACACGCCCTTGTCCAAGCCGTAATAGGCTCGCGCCTTGGCCAGGTCTTGCGCCGACAGCGCGTCGGCCTGCATACCCGAGGCACTGAGCATCAGCGTCAGGGTATCGCCCGGCAGCAGATACAGGATGAAGTAGGTGATGCTGTAGGCGCCCCATAACACCAGCAGTGCTTGGCCGACACGGCCGATCAGGTAGCGGCTCATGGTGTACCGATCTCGATGTCACCCAGCAGCGCGAAGCCCTCGGCGGTCCAGCGGAAGTTCTTCACCTTGGCCGACGTCGCGGCCTGCCACACACGCTCGTATACCGGAAACGCCGAGCCCTCATCGATCAGCAGGTCTTGCAGCGCGCCGTAGGCCGCTGCGCGCTGCTGGCCCTGGGTGGCGGTGATGCCCGCGTCAAACAAGTCCTTGGCCCGCTCGAGTACCGGCGGCTCGAAAATGTTGGTGGCCACGGTCGCGCTGTTGGCGCTGCGCGGATCGAGGATGGTTTGCAGGATGATCGGGTCGGCGCGGGTCATGTAGTTGATGGTCAGGTCGTAGTTGCCCGCCGAGTTGTTCGCCACCCATTCGGCGCGGGTGACCACGTTGAGTTTCACTTCGATGCCGACCTTGCGCAGTTGGTCCTGCAGCAACACATCGCCTGCGGTTTCCGCCGGGCTGATGTTGTAGCTCAGGCTCAGGCGCTTGCCGTTTTTCTGCCGATAGCCGTCGGCGCCCTTGGCCCAGCCCGCGCTGTCGAGCAAGCGTTCGGCGCCCGCCGGGTCATAGGCGAGCTTGTCGCCCTGGCTCTTGAAGTACGGCGTGGTCACATCAAAGATGCCGTCGACCACGGCGAACTCGGAGTTGTAGACGGTGCTCGCGTAGCTCTTGCGGTCGATGGCTTTCTGCACGGCCAGGCGCACTTGTTTGTCCTCCAGCACGCGGCCGCCACGGGTATTGGGGAACAGGTTCAGCGACGGCCCTGGCAGCGAACGGCTCTGGATGGTCGCGCCTTTGGACTGGAACAGTTTCAAGTCCACTTCGGAGAACGGGTTTCGCGGCCACAGGATGTCGGCCTTGCCTTGCACGAACAGGCCGTTGCGCACGCTTTCTTCGGGGATGTAGGTGACATCGACCGCGTCCAGGTGCGCTTCGCCCTGGTTTTTCATATTGGCCGAGGCCCAGGCGTAGCCTTTGCGTTTGGTCAAATGCGCGCCGACTTCCGGGGTGTAGCTCTGCAATACGAACGGCCCGGTGCCGATGATCTTGCCCAGGGAGCGTTCCTTGACGGTGAGCGCGTAGGAGGCGGGCGCGAGGATCGACAGGTTGGTGGTGGACGTGGCTTGCAGGAAGCCCGCGTTCGGTTTGTTGAGCACCAGCTTGACGGTGAAATCGTCGACCACTTCGGCATGGTCGTAGCCCGCCAGGTAGGTCGCGCCGAAGGTCGCCGGCAACTGGGTGGCCAGGGCCTTGTCGCTGTCGAAGGCGGTTTTCACGGCCTTGGCATCGAAGCGCTCGCCGTTGCTGAAGGTCACGCCTTCGCGCAAGTGGAAGGTGTAGGTCAGCGCGTCGTCACTGACCTCCCAGCTTTTGGCCAGCCACGGGATGATCTTGCCGGTTTCCGGGTCCTGGTCGGTCAGGGACTCGGCGATGTTGCGCAACAGCACCCGGTGCTCCAGCCAATAGACCTGGAACGGGTCGATGCTGACCAGGATGGTGTTGTCGCCAAAAAACGCGATGTTCAGGGTTTTGCTGGCCTGGGCCTGCTCACCCGAAGGTGAACAGCCGGCGAGGGCCAGGGCGAGTGCGCAGGGGGCCAGCAGACGGCTCATCAAGTTGGCGGTATTCAATGGGTTGCCCTCATGTGGCGATTCAAGTGCATGCAAGGTGTGGATCAGAAGTCGTAGGCGAGCTTGGTGTACCAGTAGCCGCCGCCGGGGTAGAACGGCGGGTTGCCATAGGCGGCGAGGCCCAGGTTGCTGTACACCGCGTGTTTGTCGGGGCGCACGTCGAAGATGTTGGTGCCGCCGATGCTCAGGGTCAGGCTGTCGACGAAGGTGTAGCTGACGTCCAGGTCGGTGATCCACTTGGCGCCAAAGCTGCGGTCGCCGCTGGGGTTGACGGCCAGGGTCTTGACCGCGCCGTAGCGCGCGGTTTGCAGGTTCACCGCGAGGTCGTCGAGCTTCCAGTTGGCGCCGAGGATCCACTTGGTCTTGGGCGTGGCGTCGGTGAGGTCGCCGGCGCGGTCGCGGCCGACCAGGGTCACGCCGGTATTGGCCAGCGCGGCGGGGGTGTCGCGGCTGTCCTGGATCGTGGTTTTGTTCCAGTTGAACCCCAGGCTCCAGCGCACATCGCCCAGCGCATCCAACGGCGTGGTGTGGTCGGCAACGATGTCCAGGCCTTTGGTGCGGGTGTCGAAGGCGTTGGTGTAGTAGTTGACCCAGGTGCCGGACGGCACGCCCTGGGCGGTGAGGATGGCGTTGATCGCGCCGTTGCCACGGTCGTAGAGGTTGCTGGTCAGGGCGATGCGGTCGTCGATGTCGATCAGGTAGGCATCGGCGGTGATGCTGGTGCGTGGCGCGGGTTGCCAGGTCAGGCCGAGGCCCAGGTTGCGCGATTTTTCCGGCTTGAGGTCATCGCCGCCAAGGGCCTTGGCCAGGTTGCTGCCGGACGGGGTCAGGCGGGTGACGGCGGGCACCACGTTGCCATTGGCGTCCAGGGCTACGCGGTTGTCGGCCACGGTGTAGCCGATCTGGGTCAGCGATGGCGCGCGGAAACCGGTGCCGACGGTGCCGCGCACGGCCACGGTGTTGGTCAGTTCGTAGCGCGAGTTCACTTTCAGGCCGAAGGTGTTGCCTGAATCGTCATCGTAATGCTCGACGCGGCCGGCGACGTCGAGGAACCACTTGTCGGTCAGGTCAAAACCCAGGTCCAGGTAGCCGGCGTAGTTGTTGCGGATCAGGCTGACTTCATCTTCCGGGCGGATCGTCACCGCCGCCTGCGCACCCGATGCGGCCGGGTAGGTGCCGGTGATATACGCCTCGCGGTCGCCGGCGAAGGTGCTGAAATGCTCCCAACGGTGCTCCAGGCCGGCCGACACCTGCACCGGCGGGGTCAGGTTGAACAGGCTGTCGTAGCGCCGGGTGAAGTCGAGGTTGTTGACCCACTGCTCAAACCGGAAGGTTGCCAGGTTGTCGAATTTGGTCGGCGATGCGCTACCCAGGGACGGGTTGATATTCAGGTCGCTGGAGTGGTGCACATTGTTGCGCCCGTAGGTGGTGCTCAGGTCCCAGTTCCACTCGGCCAGCTCACCCTTGCCGCCAAACAGCAATTGATAGTCGCGGTCCTTGATGTTGTTCAGCGGGAAATAACCGTCGGGGAATACCTCCGGCACGGCGGCGGTGCCAGTGGGCAGGCGCAAGTAGTTGGCCGCTTCGGCGTCGCGTTCGCCGTAGGTGGAGAACGAGTACAGCGTAAGGTCTTCCAGGGGCAGTTCGGCGTTGTAGGCGAGGTTGAAGGCCTTGAGATCGGGGTCGCCGTTCTTGATCGCGACGCGGTCCCAGGCGGCTTCCTTGGCCGGGTCGTTGAAGGCCCTGACGCTGCGGTCGGCCTTGTCGTTCCACGACGCGTTGCCGCGCTTGCGCGCGTCGGCGGACAGGTGGAAGAAGCCGCCTTCGCCGAGTTCGAAGCCCTGGTCACCGGCGACCTTGATGGTCTCGCCCTGGCCGGAAAACAGCTGGCCGTAACTGGTTTCGAGGTGGCCGCCGCTTTTGCTGTTCTTGAGGATGATATTGATCACGCCCGCCACGGCATCCGAGCCGTACTGGGCGGCAGCGCTGTCTTTGAGCACTTCGATATGGTCCACGGCACTGACCGGGATCAGGTCGATGTCCACCGCGTTTGCGCCGCTGTTGTCGATGGAACCGCGCTGGCCGGTGGCGCCGTTGTGGCGACGTTTGCCGTTGACCAGCACCAGGGTGTACGCCGGGCCCAGGCTGCGGTTGCTCAACGGCCGCGTCACCGAGTTGTAGCCGGCGATATTGGTGCCGAAGTTGAACGACGGCAGCAATTTGGCGATTGCCTCGGACAGTTCCGCACGGCCGGTCTTGAGCAGTTGGTCGCTGTTGATCACGTCAATCGGTGCCGGGCTGTCAGCCACGGTACGTTGCTGACCGCGCAGGCCGGTGGAGATCACGGTGACGGTGTCGAGCTTGGCGTCTTCGCTCGCGGTTTCGGCGAATGACGGCGCAGTCGCCAGCAGCAACGAGCTGGTGAGCAAGGACAGGTGGAACTTCTTCAGAGGGGCGGCAGAGGCGATGTCGGGCATGTCAGTGGTAGTCCATTGAGTCTGGCACTGGCCCTTGGTGTGGGTACAGCTTCAAAAGCGGGGTAGGGAAGTCGTCTAGTGTTTTGAAGATATTCCTATAAAAAACCTGAGTGAAATTCTTTTTTGGAATAAGCTAATTATTAGAAATTGGCATCTCCTGGTTAATTAAGATCATCTATTTTTATGATATTGACCGTCTGGCCGATAAAACCGGCCGCGGTCTGTATGGCCGTGTGCCTCGCAGAACCTGCCCGCACGCCAGACCCCACGCTTTTTCCCGCCTGACCCGCCCAGAACCACCCGCCGTCTCGCGTCTATTCACGTCATCGGCCTTTACGGGATTCAAGCCCGGCAAAAATCAACATCCCCACCACCATCGCCAGCGTGAATACAACCACCTGCCACCGCCCTGTCAGCAGCAATGCCAGGGCGGGTCCGGGGCACAGGCCGGCAATCGCCCAGCCCATGCCAAACAGCAGGCTGCCCAGTACCAGTCTTCGATCGATTTTCCGGTTAGTCGGCATTTGGAAGGGCGCCCCCAGCAGTGACACCTGAAGACGCCTGGCGAAGTAGAACGGCACGCTGCTGACAGCCAGGGCGCCCGCCATGACCAACGCCAGGGACGGGTCCCAGTCGCCGGCCAGGTCAAGGAAGTCCAACACTTTCGCCGGGTTGGTCATGCCGCTGAGATGCAGCCCGAGGCCAAAGAGCAAACCGGCAATCAATCCAGCTAATTTGCGCATGTTCAGGCTCCGATCAGATGGCGAATGGCATAAACGCAGGCAAACCCGCTGCCCATGAAGCAGCAAACGGCGACCAGCGAGCGCGGCGACAGGCGGGACAGCCCACAAATGCCATGCCCGCTGGTACACCCGGCGCCATACCGCGTGCCGATGCCCACCAACAGCCCAGCGGCGACCAACGCGTAGCCACTGGCCTGGAATGACGATTCGGGCAACTGCGCAACGAGTGACCACACCCAGGGTGAGATCAGCAGGCCGACCACAAACAGCCCTTTCTCTGCGCGGCCGTCGCCACCCTTGTTCAACAGGCTGCCCAGCAGGCCGCTGATACCGGCAATACGACCGTTGAGCAGGATGAACAGGCCTGCCGACAGGCCGATCAGTGCGCCGCCGAGCAGCGATGTCCAGGGGGTGAAGTGAATCGAGAGGCTCATGTCGAGTGCTACCTGAATCTAAAGTGATGAGCCGTATCGATAGCACAATTTGTCAGATGGGCATCGCGAAACCTTGCCGGTGCATGTCTTTTATTTCATATCCCTGGCCTGCACCCACAACACGGCGTCCTGGGAGAGCGGTTTGCCTTTATGGGTTTTGGTACTGCCGATGTTAAGTGCGGCAATACCCCACCAACCCGCCCGGGGCAGGCCGATGGTCAGCACGCCCTGGGCGTCTGTGTAGGTGCTCTGGGCCTTGAATGAGGCTTGCGGTGCCGTGACGTAGTCTTGCTCGCCGAAGGCGTTGTTCGCGATGTCGACGCTGTGGTTGAGGTATTCGATTTCGACTTCGGCAAACGGCACGGGCTTGCCGTCGGCCAAGACCACGGCGCGGAACACGCCACCTGTCCAGTTTGCATAGGGCTTGCTCAGCGGCTGGATCTCCACGGGCAAGCCCTGGGGTTCTGACCAGTTGCCGGGTACGCCACCTACGTTGACGATCAGCTTGGTGAACTGCTGGATATACACGTCCTCTTCCGATTCCAGGTAGGGCTCGGGTTCCAGCACAAATACGTGGTCACCCAGCGAACGCACCAGCTCGCGGGGAATCGAGGCGCGATAAGCGGTGGTCCGGTTGTCGCGACTCTGCCATTGCACCGGGCGCAGGTAGTGGCGCAAGTCGATTTTTTCGCCACCGTGGGCGCTGATGTGGCTGAACGCGCGGGGTTTTTCCATCACCATGGTCGGGCCGCCGGAGAACGGGTGCGTAAACACCAGCGCAAACTCCAGACTCTGCGCACGCGTCAGTGCGGTGTCTTCCACGTAGAGCATCTGGAAATGCGCCTGGGCCACGCCAGTCAAGCCACTGAACGCAGTAACGGCAAGGGCTTGGAGCAGTTGTCGGGTTGGGATCTGCATGCTCGGTTTCACCTTGTGATGTCGGAGGACTGAAGCGTGGCGTCATGGGCGTCGCCGCCGAGGAACACCACGGAGTAGTTTTCGGCGGGCGCCTGGAACGTAAAGGTGTTGTCCTGGCCGATGCTGCCTTCGAGCAACACCTTGTCTCTCGCGTCCCGGACCTGGACTTTTCTGCCCAGGGCCGAGCTGCCGTCCGTATAACCTGCCTCGCATTTCACCCGGTCATCGCGCTCGATGTAGCAGTCGAATACGGGGGCATGGGCGAGGGCGAACTGGCAGAACAGCACGCTGCCTGCGATCAGCAGTTGTGGGGATTTCATGGGGTTTGGTCTCCACCCTCGAAAGTGATCATGGGTGCGCTGCGAAGGCCGCCAGCAACGCGTTCAGGTTTGAAACTACAAGGGCGTCGTAGCTGTTGGCCGGGTCGGCGAGCATGCCCGGGTTGCCCGTGTCGAGGATCAGCAGGTGTGCGCCTGCGTCCTCGATGGCCTGGACGATCCGGGCGTCCGGCGCCCATTTGTGGACCACCACGCGAATCTCACGCTCGCGCAGATAACGGGTCAGTGCCGTGCGGTCGGCGTCGCTCCAGTCAATGTCCTGCCGGACGAACCAACCGTCGACATAGATGCCGAACTCGCCGAACAGATAGATGAACTCATTGGCCAGTGACAGCACGCGCAGGTCCGGGATTTGCACCAGTCGGGCGCCATACTCGGCCTTGAGCGCACGCAAACGGCCTTCGAGTGCCGCCAGGTTGCGTGTGATGCGGGGCGCATCTGCAGGGGACAGGCGCGCCAGGTCTGTGGCGATAATCGCCGACATGCGCATGGCGTTGACCGGCCCGAGCCAGGCATAGGGAGACTGGCCGCCATCGGCCTCCTGGGGGGCTGCCCACGGTACGTCATTCGATGGCACGCGGGTCACGGCGACGCCGGGCTTGATGCTGTCCCAGGAGTGTGCGGCATCGATCTCGACGATCCGCAGGTTGTGGCGCCGGGCGGCGGCATAAAGCGGGTCTGCCCGCCACAGGCTGCCCAGGGTGACCACGGCGACGGCCCGTTGGAACACCCCGGCGTCCAGGCGCGACAGTGCGTTGGCCTGGCTTTCCATGGGCACTGCGGCCGCTTGTGGCACGCGCACGACCTCGATTGCCGTGCCGTCGCTGAGCGCCGAGGTGAGTGCATACACGGCCGGCAGTGCGACCAGCACCTGTTGGCGGCCGGCATCGGCGCCGGCGACCAGTGAGTTACCCAGCAACAGCGCCAGTATCATCCCCATGCAACGCCTGTTCATACGCTTGCCCCTCTGAAACGCGACGCGCAGGCGCGAATGACCACGGTGACCAGGAACACCAGTGCCGCCACGATCACGATGGCGCCTCCGGTCGGCACCGGAATGTGCAATTGCATGGGCACCAGGATGCCGACCACGCAGGAAAATGTGGCGATCAGCACGGCGCGGGCGACCAGCCCCGGCAGTGAATGGCTGATGTTGCGCGCCGCGGCCGCCGGTATCAGCAGCAAGGCTTCGACGAGTACGGCGCCGATGATTTTCAGGCAGGCCACCGTCACCAGGGTGACCAGCACCACGAACAGGTACTCGACGCTGCGCACCGGCACGCCACGCGCATGGGCCAGGCTCGGATTGAGACTGGCGAGCAGCATGCCGTTGTACGCCGGCAGGCCGAAAAGCGCACAGGTGGCCGTGACCACCAGCAGCACATTCATATCGGTGTGGTCTACCGCCAGGATCGAGCCAAACAGCACGCTCTCCATCACGTGGGTGTTGATCTTGGCCGACACGAACAGCAGCAATGAGGCGCCGACCGCCAGCGAGATGGACAGGAACACTCCGATCAGCGTGTCGTTGGCCAGCGTGGTGCGGTGTTGTGTGTACTTCAACGTCAGCGCGAACAGCAGGCAGAACCCGAACATCGAAAAGTATGGCGAGGTATAGGACTCGCCGATCAGTACGCCGATCGCCACGCCAGTCATCGCCGCATTGCCCACGGACTGGCTGAAAAACGCCATGCGCTTGATCATCACCATCGAGCCCAGCACCCCTAGCAGGGGGCCGATCAGCAGTGCGCAAAGCAGCGCGTTGATCACGAATTCGTATTCGAACGGCTGTGGCAGCAGGCCGTTGGCGGCGAGCGCCTGCAGTTGGTTGCGAATGAAATCGTACAGGGCGTTCATTGCAGGTGCTCCCAATGGTCGCAGCTGCCATGGAACAACAGGCGTTGATTGATCACCGTGACCGATTGCGCAACGCGCTTGACCTGTTCCAGGTCGTGGTTGATCCAGAGAATGGTGACGCCCTGGGCGTGCAGTTCGCTGACCAACTCCTCCACCAGGCGCACACCGGGTTCGTCGATCCCGGCCGTGGGCTCGTCGAGGATCAGCAGCCGCGGCAGCGGGCTGATCGCCTGGGCCAACAGCACGCGCTGGCGTTCGCCTCCAGACAGGCTGCCAAAGGGCTTGGCGCCCATTGCGCCTACCCCGGTGCGCTGCAAGGCCGCGTCGCTGCTTGCCCTGGCTGCGCGGGATGCGCCGAGAAAGGCCGGCCGACGCTGGCCGAGCAGGGCCATGACGTCGTTGACGGTCATTGGCACGTGGCGGTCGAAATCCGGCAATTGCGGTACATAGCCCATGGGCGTGGTGATCTCGCCCTCCAACCGCACGGTGCCCGAGTGCGGCATCTGGCCCAGCAGGGCACGTACCAGCGAGGTCTTGCCACCGCCGTTGGGACCGACCAGGCAATGCAGGGCCCCGGCCTCGATCCGGAAGTTCACGGCGTCCAGCACTGGGGCACCGCCCAGTTGCAATGAGACGTTGTCGAATACCACGGCAGGTCCACGCATTGCTGATTGCTCCTTCATTGCTGGGTGAACTCGACGGCTTCGGCCAGGGTCTCGAGGTTTTCGGCCATGGCCACCTCGAACTCGTCCGCGCTGTAGGTGCTGCCAGTGATATGCGACAGCGCAAACACCTTCACGCCGGTGGCAGCTTCGATGGGCTTGGCCAGGTCGAGGGAGAAGTTCTTCTCGGCAAACAGCACACGCACATGGGCGTTCTTGATCGCCTCGATGGTATTGGCCAACTGGCGTGCCGTCGGCGCAACGCCATGGCGCGGTTCAATCACCGCGCTGACAAACAGGCCGAATTCCTGCATCAGGTAGTCGTAGCCGGCGTGGGTGGTGGCACAGCGAAAGCCGGACAGGTCCAGTGCGGCAAAACGCGTCATGAAACGCGCGCGCAGTTCGCGGATACGCGTGGCGTACGCCAGGGCGTTGTGGCGGTACGTCACGGCGTTGGCCGGGTCCAGCTCCCCCAGTTTGCGGGCGATCTCGAACACCTGTTGTATCGCTGCGGTCGTGGAGACAAAGGTATGCGGGTTGACCACCTTGACGCCGCCCTGGTCGCCCCCCACCGGAATCAGCGCGACCGAGGCATTGGCCTGGATGATCGGCAGCGTCTGCGTACGGCCGGCCGCCTTGACGATCTGGAAGGCCCATTCATCGTGGCCGATGCCGTTGACCACCAGCGCATCGAGGCTCATCGCCCGGGTGATGTCGTCGGGCTGCGGCTGGTAGTTGTGGGGGTTCGCCTCTGCCGGGATCAGCGGCACCACGTCCGCGCGGTCACCGACGATATTCGCCACGAAACTGTAGTAGGGGTGCAGCGTGACGCCGATCTTGAGTTTCTTGCCTGCGTCCGGCGCGGCGCCTGCCAGGGCCACCAGCGGAATCAGCGCGAGCAGCGCCATGCAGCCGCGCCACAGGGCGCGCAGTGAGGTGGAGGCAGTCATGGCTGAGTTCCTTTTACGCGTTCGACTTCGCTGGCGCCGTCGTAAGGGATGACCTGGCGCCAGCCGGCGCCGACCAGCGACTCGGGCTTGACGATGCCAGGGTAGGGCGCATTCGGGTCGCGGTGGACCCAGATCGTCGCCTGGTTCGCCCACATGACTCCCGCATGTGCATGCCCGATGACCAGCAGGTACGCACTCTGCCCCGGCGCTCGGCCGGCAGAACCGTAATACACGGTGGCGCCCTGGCCCTGGGTGGCCTGCGATACGCTGCTGACAGTCGGGGTGGCCGGTGCGTCGGCAGCGGCCGATGGGTCATGGGCCTGGTGGGTGCCGGGCAGGATCAGTTGCCAGTGCACTTCGCCGTTGGTTTTCCAGAAACCGTCACGGTAGAACGGCGGCAGCAACAGCTTCTGCGCATGTTCCAGGGTGATCCAGCCTCCGGTGTCGTTGTTGTTCCAGATGATTTCTTCACCGGCGGGCAACAGCGCGCTGTGAATGGCCTGGTCGGCGGCGCCCAAGCCATCGAAGGAACGCACCTGCCAGCTCAAGGGCACGGGCGGGCCGACGCGCTCGGGGCGAAACATCACGTAGCCGAGCACGCCAGCGGTGACGGCCAGGGTCGCCAACAGCAGGCCCAGCGACTCCCATCGACCGGAGGCGGGGCGCACCACCTGGGTTGCAGCGCTCGCGCCGGCCATCAGAGAAACGCAATCCAGCGGCCAAGGAAAATCACCCCGGCCCACAACGCCAGGGAGCTGGCGCCCGCGACCCGCGCCTGGCTGGGCGGTGGCAACGTGGTGTCCCATTCGCCGATGCGGCGAAACGCGCCCAGGTGGAACACCGCCATGTTGAGCCCTGCCAGCACCAGCAGGCCCATCTTCCACAGGAAGGCGGTGTTCTGCACATAGGTGGTGCCATTGGCGCAGAACATCAGCAGGCCGGTGATCACGCACACCGCGAATGCGACCCACGTGAACGGCAGCAAGTCATTGATCAGCCGCAGCGCGCTGCGCCGATGGGCCGTCACGCCAAGCAGACGCAGGTCGACCACGGCGATGGTGCCGTAGACGATGGCGATGCCGATCACATGCAGCGATTCCAACAGCGGAAAGGCCGAGCCCGACTCGCGGATGAAGGTGGCGACGGCGGTGTCCTGGAGGGTTTGCAGCAACACTTGAATATCCATGGCGGTTACCTGAAGGCGTGGGTTGAAAACGCTTAGATCGTGTAGGCGATCCAGCGACCGCAGATGATCACGACGCACCACAAGCCGATCGACAGCCAGGCCAATGCCTTGATCGGGCGCGGATCGCCGTTGTCGGGGGCGCGTAGCAGCGGGCGGCGCAGCCACAGCGTCAGGCCGAACGCCGTCACCACCAGGGCCATCTTCAGCCAGAACGTGGTGTTGACCAGGACCCGGTCGGGCTCGGCGATGATCATGAGCAAGCCGGTCATGAGCAGCACGATGAGTGCGTTGCGCATCCACGGGTAATAGCGGCGAACCACGCCGCGCATGGGTTCGTCGCTGGCCAGCACGCCAGCCAGGCGCAGGTCGGAAACGAGCGCCGAACCGAACAGCACGGTGATGGCGATGATATGAATGCTCTGCACCGTGGGAATGACCCAGAGAATGTCGCGGATGGCGGTGCTCAGGGGCGATGCATAGATCCAGGCAATGATGAGTGACGATGACATCGGCGTTCCTTCCTCGTGGGCTTAGAAGTCTTGGGGTGTCGCGATCGGCCGCAGGCGCGCCGCATCCTCTGGCAGCAGGTAGCCTTGCTGGATCGAAACGGCTTTGGCTTCTTCGAATTTCTGCGCGTAGCGGTTGAAGTTGGCGTAGTGCCGGCCCAGCACGTCCTTCGCGTAGGCCACCTTGGTGTCGTAGATCAGGCCGCAGCCGGTCTCCTGGTCGGTAAGGTAGGTCGCACTCGGCACCTGGACCCACGGCGGGCGCACGCCGCCCTGTAGGTTGCCGGTGGCCGGGGCACGTGCGGCCGCCTTGCCGTCGCGCACCACCCTTGGCGCCTTCGGCATAGGGGTGCCGTCGCGCACCCAACGGTCCATGCGATCGAGCAGCGCCGACACCACCAGCTCTACGGGTTCGTCGTACAGCGTCTGGCAGCGAGGGTCGTCGCCCTTGCCGACATCGGCCGCCAGCGGTTCGGTGTGCTCGGTCCCCAGGTCGGCCAGGCGTAGATGAGGCATGCCGGTGACTTCGTAGTAACGCAGCTGCGGGCTGTCGGTGTCCGAAGGCAAGGGGATGCCTTCGATCACGTCGTGCAGGGTTTCGGACTGGCTGTAGACGGTCACGAACGGCACGCCCTCGGGCATCTGGCGCGGCACGCGGATGACGTCGCCGCCGACTTCGCCATAGGCCATGCGGCCGGTCATGTAGGCATCGATCAGCGGCCTGCCGTCAGGCAGGCGCCATTGTTGGTGGCGGCCCTGGTCGAGGTAGTTCATCCAGACTTGTGCAGTCACGGCCCAGCTATTGACGTAGACACGCTGCACGTCGAAGCCGGCCAGCGGGCCCTGTGTCGCAGGGGTTTTCAGCAGCAACGCCAGCTGCGCCGCGATGCTTTGTGACTGCGGCGCGAACGGATCGGGCACGGTGCCCCGGCTGAAATGCTCCGGGTCGTAGTAAGTGCCCAGCGGCGCATACCGCGCGTAATCGAAGCGGCGCATAAAGTCGAAATTGACGATTCGTCCGTACCTGGCGATCTGCTCGGCCTCGGCCGCTGGCGTGTCCGCGATGAACTTGGGATCGACCCGCGGCTGGTTGGTGTTCAGCGTGTAGCCGACATAGGCGTAGCCACGGCGCAGCAAATAGTCGCGGGTCAGGATCCATCCGGCGCCACGCTCGCCAAACCAGCTGAAGGGCTCGATCACCACCGTGCCGTTGAAGCGCGCGGGGTCGGCCGGTCGGCGCACCAGAATGCGCGTGGTGTAGGGCGCGTCGAAGCGTTGCTCACCAGTGGCGGTAATGGCCGGGGCGATGCCTTGCAGGTAGAACTCTTGCTCGGTGTAGCCGTACTGGTCGAGGTCGCTGTACTCGGTGCCGGGACGTAATGCCGACGACAGCGGCAAGTGGCCCGACGGCGGCACGGCAATCGCGGTCGGCAGGCGCGGCACGTCGGCCCACGCGTTCGACGTGAGCGCCAGCAACAGGCCGCCGAGGGTCATCGTGCGCTGCATCCGGCCCACCTTATTCAAGACTGAGGGACGCCTTGCCCTCGCTGTCGATCACGATCTGGTTGTTCTCGCAGACGTACTCTTGAATCGCATAGCTGGAGCGCTTGTAGTCGAACGTGAAGCGATACGGCGTGTTGAGCACCTGCGGGTCTTCGATCAGGACCTGATCCTCCAGGTGATCAGGCCCGCGCAGCCGGATGCGTTCGGTGATCTTCATGTCCGGGCCGTGGGGCACGTCATAGAAGTGCACGTCGCTGCGCACACGCTGGGTTTCGACGACGAGGGTGTCGCCTTCCCAATGCCCACGCGAATGGCCCTGGTACAGCGGGTCGAGTTTTTCCTTGGGCGGCATCGCCTGGTTCAACAGAATCCGGCGGACCTGCTGCAGGTATTCACCCAGGACGACCACTTGCTTGCCGTCGTGAATGATCTGGATCGGGAACAGCGCCGCCATCATTGTCGGCATGCCTTCGGGCAGGCATTTGGAACTGGTGGTCGCGAGCGGAGTGCCAGCCTCATTGGCGGCGGCCTGTTTCTGCTTGAACGCGGCATATTCGGCGGCATACGGCGCCTTGAGGTCCATCGGCCCGCCGGGGTGCACGGGGTCGTCCGGGTTCTCGCCAAACCAATCGTCTGGAGTGCGTTCCCAGGTGCCGCTGATATCGGGCTTGGGTTTGGGCATTGTCGCGGCGTTGGTTAGCGCTGTGCTCGTCGCAAGGGCGAAGCCCAGGCCGATGATTGCTATGTGCAAGGTGCGTGTCGGTTTCATAGAGACATCTCCACAAAGTGGTGCGGTGCGGTTGGGCGGCAAAGAGACGGCGTTCAACCGCCGCCCGAGAGCACCACGTCACCGATCTTGATCTCCACGAGGA
Organism: Pseudomonas sp. GL_117; assembly: GCF_057835125.1. Lineage (NCBI taxonomy): Bacteria > Pseudomonadati > Pseudomonadota > Gammaproteobacteria > Pseudomonadales > Pseudomonadaceae > Pseudomonas > Pseudomonas sp. GL_117. The sequence goes on from NZ_CM174418.1 coordinate 2,894,730, forward strand.
GCCCGCCGGGTTCGCCGTTTTTCAGCGGTTTGAAGGACACCTCGGCGTTCTCGCCGGCCTTGATCGAGTCTGCGCTCCAGCCGGTGCGCTGCAACGCGTTGACGCTGCCCGTCTCGATCTTGTAGCGCTGGGGCGGCGGGCCGGGGGCATCGAGGTAAATGGTGATGTGCGGGTTGGTCCAGGCAAAGCGTTCCACCACACCCTTGACGGTGACCGTGCGGGTCTGGTCGAACAGCGCGAAGGAATGGTGGGCCGTGGCGGTTGACGACAGGGCACTGCAGGCAACCAGGCTCAGCAGGCAAAGTCCCTGGCGCAACAGCGGGGAGGGCAGAACAGTCATGACGGGTGCCTCGGTTTTTATGGTTCTTATGGGCCCAGCATAGGGTGGCGAAGTGGGCAGGCCGTAGCCCAAAACGGCAACCAGTGGCGGTGAGCGAAGGAATTCGCGCGATGGCCATGCACATGCTGATTTGGGTTACCGCTGGCAGGGTTGAATCGGAAAAATCGCGACTCGCCTCATAAATATAAAAACAGGAGAGACGTCATGCGCAGCCCCCCTTATGCCCCGTTACTGTCGCTGGTTGCACTGTGTGCATTCGAGCCGCAAGCACACGCCTACACGCTGTACAACGAAGAGGATGGTGGCACCGTTTTGAACGCTGAACTGGGCGCTGGCTTCGGCTGGTTCGGCAGTACCCGCAATTACCTCGCCGACCCGCAGAAAGTACCCGGCAGCATGCGTTGGCAAGAGGGCTACGCCAAATATGGCCTCAACGGCACCACCGACAAGCTTACCGCCGGCTCGATCTACGGTGGCTTCAGCCTGCTCAGTTCCGCCACATGGGGCGATGGCGACACCGGCAAAAACACGGCTGGCAATGAGCGCAGAACTGCCGTGGAAGACGCCTACCTGGGTTGGCGCTCGGGCGAGCTGATCCCTGCCCTGGGCAAGGACGGCGTGGATTTTTCCTTCGGCCGCCAACTGGTGACGGTGGACGGCTTCCTGATTACCGACGATGGCTTCAACCCCGGCAACGCCTTCAGTCCCATCGCGGACGTCAACGATGGTCGCTTCAACCGTGGCGGCGCCTTCTACCTCGGCCAGCGTCTGGCGTTCGGCAATACCGCCGTGCTCAAGGTGGGCGGTAAGGAGGGCTTGCACGGCAGCCTGATCTGGCTCAAGTCGGATAACCCGGGGCAGTCCAAAACCGAAGTGGCGGCGGCCACGGTCGACTACACGACGCCGTTCGGCTCGCTCGGTTCCACCTACATACATGGCCTGGATGTCGAGGAGCGCTACGCCTTCGCTGATCGGATGGAACGCAAAGGCATGAACATCTACAGCCTGCGGGGCCAGGGCAACGCCGGGATCGACAACGCCGATTTCGCCTTTGAAGTGGCGCGCCAGGAAAAACGCTCGGGGTCACAGCGTGCGATGTTCTTCGACGCGGGCTACACCTTCGCCGACGTCAAATGGCAGCCGACGCTCAGCTATCGCTATACGCGGTATTCCGAAGGTTGGGATTTCCTGTTCCAGGGCGGTTTCCGCAAGCGCTACCAGGGTGAGGTTGCGGCCAACTACGCCGGCTCCGTGACGTCGAACATGCAGATCAACGATGTCCTGCTCTCCGTGCGGCCGACCGACAAGCTGACGCTCAATGCCATGGCCTTCGACTACCACCAACTGTCCCGTAAACAACAACAGAACTTCAGTGCGCGAGAGGTGGATCTGTTTCTTGATTGGGTGGTAACGGACAACATCACCCTGTCGCCGCTGGTTGGCTTCTACAAACCAGAGAAGTGGCTGGGCAATGGTGGGCTGCAAAGTGGCAGCGCATCCACCAACACGTACATGCAGTTGATTGTGTGGGTGACGTTCTAGAAGAGGGCGGCGTTGGCGCCTGGCGCCAACGCCTGTTTGCCTCAGAGCATGCGGCGCAACACGTCGTTGCGTGGGGCCTTGTCGTAGAAGCGGTGCTTGAGGGCGCCGGCGATGTGCAGCACGATCAGCGCGAGCAGGGTGTAGGCGCACACCTTGTGCAGCAATTGGAACACCACGAACCAGTCGTCATTTTTTGGCAACAGCTCTGGCAGGTTGACGCCAAAAAAGAACACCCCGTCGCTCATGGTGAACGTGCTCGACATGGAGTACCCCATCAGCGGCACGATCACCAGCAAGGCATACATTGCCCGCTGGATCAGCCTGGACAGCACGCGCTCATGCGGTGCCAGTGTTTCCAGCGGTTGTGGAATGTGCGGCGTGCGAAAGCGCACGGCAATCTGGGTCAGCACCAATAGGAACGCCAACACCCCGAAGGATTTGTGCCAGGGGTAATACAGCTCGAATTTGCTCGCCACTTCGTCATTCATGCCGGTCATGTGCCAGCCCGCCCAGAGCAGGCCGGTGATGATCACTGCGCGCACCCAATGCAGCAGGCGCAGGGACGTCGGATAACGATCGATTGTCGTTTGGTTGTTTGAGTTCATCACGGTTTCTCCAACGGTCAGCAAGGGGGCGCCTGGGAGCGCGCCACCCAGGCAAGGGCGGCGCGCTCGGTGCGGGGGAAGGACTCAGGAAGGCATCAGCACGGTGATGACTTTCTCCTCGGTGTAGGCCAGCGCGCCACTGAAGCCGCCTTCACGCCCGATACCACTGGTCTTCAGGCCACCCCACGGCAGGTTGGCGTCCAGCGGGCTCCAGCAGTTGATACCCACGGCACCGGCCTTTACCGCCGCGGCGACGCGGTGTGCGCGCACCAGGTCGGTGGTCCACACGGTCGCCGCCAGGCCGTAGCTGGAGTCGTTGGCCAGGGCGACCGCTTCATCTTCGGTGTCGAAGGTGATCAGGGTGCCGACCGGGCCGAAGATCTCGTCCCTGGCAATCGCCATGTCGTTGCGTGCGTTGGCGAAGATCGTCGGGCGCACAAACCAGCCGCGCCCGGGGGGGGACACGCCACCGGCGAGCAGCGTCGCACCTTGGTCGATGCCCAGCTGAATGTAGCGGTTGACGCGCTCGAACTGGGCTTTCTTGGCCACCGGGCCCATCTGTACGCCGGGCTGGTGCGGGTCGCCGACGTTGACCGCCTGCGCGGCTTCAGCCAGCGCCGCGCCGAAGCGTTCGGCGAGACTGCGCTGCACCAGGATGCGTGAACCGGCGGCACACACCTGGCCCTGGTTGGCGAACAGGCCGAGGGCACAGCCGCGTACCGCGTCGTCGAAGGACGCATCATCGAACACGATCTGCGGGCTCTTGCCGCCCAGCTCCAGGGCCACGCGCTTGAACAGCACGCCGGCCGTGCGCTGGATCTCGCGACCCGCTTCGGGGCTGCCGGTGAAACTGATCTTGGCGATGTGCGGGTGTTCGCACAACGCACGCCCGACCTCGGCACCGTAGCCGGTGACTACGTTGATCACGCCGTCCGGGAAGCCTGCTTCCTGCGCCAGCGCCGCCAGGTGCAGGGCCGACTGCGGGGTCTCTTCCGACGGCTTGATCACCACGGTGCAACCGGCGGCCAGCAGCGCGGCGAGCTTCCACACGGTGATCATCAGTGGCGAATTCCACGGCACGATGGCGCCGACCACGCCCACGGGTTCGCGCACCGTGTACGAGAGGGTGCGGGTGCCGAAATAGCCGCCGGTGGGAATGGTGCGACCTTCCAGCTGGTTGGCCCAACCGGCGGCGGCGCGCAGGTTGGCGATGGCGTTGGGCAGGTCCATCCGGCGCGGTTCGATGGGCGAGCGGCCGATGGCGTTGGCGTCCATGTCCGCCAGGCGCTCGCTGTCGCGCTCCACCAGGTCTGCCAGTTTTGACAGCAGCCGGCCCCGCCTGGCGCCATCGAGCTGGCTCCAGGCGCCGCGCTCAAGTTGCTCGAGCGCGGCACCCACGGCGTGGTTGACGTCCTCGACGCTGCCGCGTGCGCTGCGGCCGTAGACCTGTTCGGTGACCGGGTCGAGCAGGTCGATGTAGCGTCCGCTCGAAGGTTCGGCGGCGGCGCCTGCGATGAAGTGGTTCAACTGTTCAGTCATGTTGTGCTCCTTGGATCAGGCCTTGAGGGAGGCCAGGGCGTCGCCGAAGATGTCCAATGCCTTGAAGAACAGCGCACGGGAGATGGTCAGTGAAGGCATCACGCGCATCACGTTGCTGTAGCGACCGCAAGGGATCATCAGCACGCCGTGGTTGATCAGGTAGCCCATCAGTTGGCCGATCTTTTCACCGGCCAGTGGCGCCTTGGTGAGCGGGTCCTCGACCAGTTCGATACCGATCATCAGGCCGCGCCCGCGTACTTCGCCGACGAAGGGGCTGTTGAAGCCGCGGATGCGTTCCTGGGCTTGCAGGCCCAGGTCGTGGGCGCGGTTGAGCAGGTCGAGTTCCGGGTCTTGCAGGATGCTGATATTGGTCAGCGCCACGGCTGCCGACAGCGAGTTGGCGGCGAAGGTATTGGGCATCGAACCGTCGGGGATCTGTGCGGCCAGGTCCGAGCGCATGATCAGGCCGGCCATGGGCAGGTCGCTGCCGATGCCCTTGCCAAAGGTGAGCATGTCGGGTTTGACACCGGAGTGCTCGACCGCCCACATCTTGCCGGTACGGCCCGCGCCGGACTGCACTTCATCGACAATCAGCAACGTGCCGCTGCGGTCGCACGCTTGGCGCAGGCGTTGCAGGAACTCGGGGGAGGGCGGCACGTAGCCGCCTTCGCCCTGCACGGGCTCGACGATCACGGCGGCCACGTCATCGGCGGCGGTGTACGGGGTGTTCAGCAGGTAGTCGACGTAGTCGCCGGCGATCTGCTCGGCGCTCTTGTGGGTGGTGTCGAAGGGGAAGCGGTAGGCGTACGGGTAGGGCGCGTGGATCACGCCGCCCATCTGTGCGCCGTAGCCTTTGCGGTAGGCCGTGCCGGTGGTGAGGGCGCCGGATGCGTTCCATACACCGTGATAACCGCCATGGAAGGCAATGATCTGATGCCGCCCGGTGATGCGCTTGGCGAACTTGATCGCGGCCTCCAACGCATCGCTGCCGCTTTGGGTGAAGAACGTAATGCAGTCGCCGCGCAAGCCGTCGGGGGCGATCTCGGACATCTTCGCCGCCAGTTCGGTACGGCGGGTGCTGTTGATCTCCAGGGCGTGCATCAGCACTTGGGATTGTGCCTGGATGGCCTGCACCACTTTGGGGTGGCAACGGCCTACGCTGCTGACGCCGACACCGGCGGACAGGTCGATGTAAGTGTTGCCATCCGGGTCCTTGAACGTGGCGCCAAAAGCGCGGTCCATCGCCACCGGCATGCGGCCACCCCCGCGGGCCATCGACTCGGTACGCGCCGACAGCGCCAGGGCCTCGCTCGCCTTGGGGCCGGGCAGGGCGCTGGAGATGATCCGCGGGGCATCCGCGAAGTGCAGGGCTTCAAATTTGGCTTCACTCATGACGGTCTCTCTGGAATGTCGATTTAAGTCAGCCCGATCATCTGCGTGGCGGGTTGCAGGCCGGTAGCCCGAATCGGCAATTGCGCGTGTCAGCCCCAGGGAGGCGCGGAATCTCAGAAACAATTTGCAGGATTTTTGCGATATGCGACTATCCAAAGGCGCGGCGATCTAAAAACAAGAATATGGGTAGAGGCTCCAGATACCATGAAAAACCAGACGATCAGCCATTTTCGCGACATCCACGTGCATGCCGCCACGGTTCAGCAGTGGAACCAGGACTACAGCCAACTCACTGCTGGCTCCGCCGAAAGCACGCTCATGCAACTGACGACGACCGGCTGTCACTTGTTTCTCGAACAGATCAACCAGCGTGTGGTGCAGAACGGCGTGGCCCCCCGCGACAAGATGTGCTTTGCCGTGCCCATCAACGTTCCCGGGTCGATCCGGATGCAGGGCCGCGACGTGGACGACAGCAGCCTGTTCTTCCTGCACGGTGGCGAGGAATTCATGTTCCATATGCCGATGGGCATGGAGCTGCTGTCCATCACCTTCGAGCGTGAAATGTTCGAGCAGGCGCTGGAGCAAACCCCGTCGGCGAAGGCACTCAACCAGTTGCTGCGCCAGCCGGTGATCAAGGTGTCGCCCCAGCGTTTCGCCCAGGCGCGTCGCCGCTTGCTGGCGCTGTTCTCCCAGGCCCTGTTGCACGACGACCTCGACAGCACCTGGGAGTTGGCGTTGGAGCAGGCGATGCTCGACGAGTTGTTGCAACTGATGCTCGACCCGGCCTGCGACAAGCAACAACGCAGCCCCAGTTCCACGCGCAGTTTCATTGTGGAGAAATGCCACCGCCTGGCGACCGCCGAGCTGCTCAACGTGCCCAGCGTGACCGATTTGTGCCAGCGCCTGCAGGTGAGTCGGCGCACCGTGCAAAACAGCTTTCGCGCAGTGGCCGAGACCACGCCGCTGAACTACCTGCGCTCGGTGCGGCTCAACGGCGTACGCCGCACCTTGATGACCACCCGCGCCCGCGAGCTGTCCATCGGCGACGCCGCCGCCCAATGGGGTTTCTATCACCTCAGCCATTTTGCCGCGGAGTACCAGGAGCTGTTCGCCGAGCTACCGTCCCAGACCACCCGCGCCGCCATCACCGGGTGCGTGCGCGCCTGAACAAAGACCTGGAATAACCGGCGCCAGCCGGGCAGGTGTCGTTGAGCCATTGGGTGACCGATTTGGGCTACCGAGGCGTTCGTGAGCAGGCATAGGATCGAATCCAGCGTGCGACAAGAACGACGAACCCTTCGGTGACGGTGAGCGGTTGACTGTGCCGATCCTCCAGCGACTGCCTCATACAATAAGGTCAACAACATGAGTGTACCTCTCCCGGTCAACCGCTCCACGGAGCTCAAGCGTGGCGCCCTGGGTGTCGGCTTCATCATCTTCTTTGTAGTGTCGGCGGCCAGCCCGCTGAGTGTGATTGCCGGCGGTTTTCCCATTGGCATCATGCTTGGCAACGGCGCCGGTACGCCGGCCTTGCTGATCCTGGCCTTGCTGGTGCTGCTGGCGTTTTCGGTGGGCTACACCACCATGTCCCGGCATGTGACCAATGCCGGTGGTTTCTACGCCTTCACCTCCCGGGGCCTCGGCGGCCTGGCCGGCGGTGCGGCGGGGGTACTGGCGATGTTTGCCTACAACATCCTCCAGGTCGGCTTGTACGGCATGTTCGGCGGGGTGGTCAGCGGCACCATGGCCAGTGTGTTCGGCCTGGCGCTGCCGTGGTGGGCCTATTCGCTGTTGGCGATGGCCAGCGTGGCGATCCTGGGGTATCGCAAGATCGACCTGTCGGCACGGGTGCTGTCGGTGGTGGTGATCGCCGAGTACCTGGCGATCCTGATCCTGGATTTCGCCATCCTCAAATCCGGCGGTGACAGCGGTATCAACCTCGATGCGTTCAACAGCACACATGTGTTCAGCGGCACGCCGTCGATCGGCCTGCTGTTCTGCTTCGCGGCGTTTATCGGCTTTGAAGCCACCACGATCTACGGCGAAGAAGCCAGGGACCCACAGCGCACCATCCCGATTGCCACCTATTGTTCGGTGCTGTTGATCGGCGGCTTCTACGCGTTGTCGGTCTGGTCGATGGTGGTGGGCGTCGGTGCGGACAAGATCGTGCCGCTGTTGCAGTCCCTGCAAGACCCGACGACCTTTATCTACGGCATGTCCGACCACTTTGTCGGGCCGCAGTTGACCCAGGTGATCCGCGTGCTGTTCATGGTCAGCATCTACGCTGGCCTGTTGGCTTTCCACAACGCCGCCGCACGTTACTTCTACGCAATTGGCCGCGACGGCTTGCTGCACAGTCTGCTGGGCACCACCCACCGCGTGCACCAGAGCCCGCACATGGGCTCGGCGTTGCAGAGCCTGATCTCGGCGGTGGTGGTGCTGATTTTCGCGGCGATGGATGCCGACCCGATCCTGCAACTGTTTGCCTGGCTGTCCAACCTGGCGACGTTGTGCGTGATCTTGCTGATGGCGCTCACGTCGGCTGCGGTGCTGATGTTTTTCCGGCGCCACCCTGAGCTGAAGGTCGGGCTGTGGCGCGGGCGGATTTTCCCGGGGTTCTCGTGCCTGGCGCTGCTGGCGGTGCTGGTGCTGGCGGTGGTGCATTTCGATGTGCTGACGGGCGCCAGCGTGGCCTTGTCCTATGCCTTGTGCGCGATTATTCCGGCGGCGCTGCTGGGCGGCGTGTTTCTCGCGGCTCGGCTGCGCAAGCGTTCACCGCAGCGCTTCCAGGCCCTGGGCAGTCACAAGCTCTAAGGCTGGACGGGGGCTGACGGCTTGCTCAGTTTGACCAGCAGCGCTGCAACCAACAGCAGCGCTGCCGATGCCGCCAACACCAGCACAAAACCGGCATCAAACGCTGAGCGGGCAAAGGCAATCAGCATCGCACGGCCTTCGGGCGCCAGCGTTTCGGCGACCACCAGCGCATCGTCCAGGCTGTCGAATGCCACGGGATCGCGGGTCAGCCACGTCGGAATCGCCACTCCCGCGGCGTACGCATAGATCGCCGACAACAGGCTGCCGGCCAGGGTCACACCGACCGCGCCGCCCAGCTCAAACGACACTTCCTCGATGGATGCGGCCATGCCGGCCTTGTCGGCGGGCACGCTGAGCATGATGGTGCTGGATGAAGCGGTCAGCGCCGCGCCAATCGTGAAACCCAAGGCCCCAAGGCTGATGAGTTGCAGGTACGCCGGCGCGGTGTAGAGCAACAGGTACGCCAGCATCGCGGCAGAAGACAGCAGCAATGTCCAGAACAGCATGCGCTGGTGCCCCAGGCGCGGCAGGTAGTAACCGGCCAGGGGGCCGGAGACGAAGGAACCCAGGGGTAATGGCAGGATAAACAGTGCAGCCTCCAACGGTGACAGGCCGAGCACCAGTTGCAGGCGCTGACTGAACACCAGCTCCATGCCGATCAGTGCGGCGGCCGACACCACCGCTGCGATCACCGCATTCCTGAAACCGGCGTTGCTGAACAAGCTCAGGTCGAGCATCGGTTGTGCGGCGCGGCGTTGACGCCGTACGAACAACCACAGGAACAGCGCACCGAGGACCAGCGCCACCAGCATGCCGTTGTAGGCGGGGGCGCGCTTGCCGAGCTCCTTGATTGCATAGGCCAGGCTGATCAAACCGATCATCACCTGCAACGAGCCCAGCCAGTCCCACCGTTTTTGCGTATCTGCGGGCGGATTCGGGATCAGTAGAACGCCGACGACCAGCGCCACCAGCACGATCGGCACATTGATCAAAAACACCGAGCCCCACCAGAAATGCTCCAGCAACAGGCCGCCCACCACCGGCCCGAACGCGGCGCCGCCAGACGCCACCGAGGCCCACACACCGAATGCCATGGCCTGCTCCCGTGGGTCGCTGAACGTGATCCGCACGATGGCCAGCGTCGCCGGCATCATCATCGCGGCACCGACCGCCAGAAAGCCGCGCGCACCGATCAGCACGCTGGCGGTTGGCGAAAATGCGGCAACCAGCGAGAACACGCCAAACACCGCCAGCCCGCCGATAAACAGGCGCTTGTGGCCGAGGCGGTCACCCAGGGTGCCCATGCCCAGCAGCAGCCCGGCGGCGATCAGCGCGTAGATGTTGACGATCCACAGTTTCTGCGACGGCGAGGCATTCAGCTCGCGGGTCAGGGTGGGCAGGGCGGTATACAGCACGGTCATGTCAATGACGATCAGCAGCAGGGCGCTGGAAATAATCGCCAGGATCAACCAGCGCAATGGAAGTGTCATGGGGGGGACTCGGAGGCAGGGGAAGCGTTGCAGGCAGGTTACTGTAACTCAGGCTCGGCGCGCGTGGCGCCGTGCCGTTTACACGCGAAAGTGCCCAACCAGTTGCTGTTGATGATTGGCCATGGCGTGCAGCGATTCACTGGCTCGCGTGGCGTCGTTCATCTGGTGGCTGAGTGTTTCGCTGATGCCACGGATGTCACTGACCCGATGGCTGATGTCTTCCACCACGGTGCTTTGTTCCAGGGCCGCGCTGGCGATCTGCTGGTTCATTTGTTCAATCACATCCACGGCCTGGGAAACCGCCTCCAGCGCCGAGCGGGTCTGTTGCACCTGGAGCACGCTGTGGCCGGCCTGCTCGCGGCTCGCCTGGGTGCTGTGCACCACTTCCTGGCTGAGCTGTTGCAAGGTTTCGATCACCGCGCGCACCTGTTCGACCGAGCGCTGGGTGTTGCTCGCCAGGTGCCTGACCTCATCGGCCACCACTGCAAAACCACGGCCCTGCTCGCCGGCCCTGGCGGCTTCGATGGCCGCGTTCAACGCCAGCAGGTTGGTCTGTTGGGCGATGGCGCTGATTACATCGAGCACTTGGCCAATCTGGGTGCTGCTGTCGGCGAGGGCGGTGACCTGCGTGAGGGTGCCGTCCAGGCGCTGATCGAGGCTATCGATGCTGCGCTCGGCCGTGGCGAATACCGCCTGGCCGGTTCGGCTGGCGTTTTCGGCGGCGGTGGCGGCGTCCGCGGCGCTGTGGGAATGGCGCGCCACTTCCTGGGCACTGGCGCTCATTTGATGCAGCGCGGTCGCGGCCAATTCCACTTCGCGGTATTGGCGCTGCATGCCCGTGCTGACCTCGCGGGCAATGCCCGATGAGGTGTCGGCATGGTTGCGGGTCTCCACGGCGGCATTTTGGATGGCGCGCATCATCGGTTGTAGCTTGTCGAGGAAACGGTTGAAGCCACGGGCGAGTCGACCCAGTTCGTCGCGTCGCCCGGCGGGCAGGCGTTGCGTGAGGTCGCCGTCGCCCTCGGCAATCGCATCCAGCAGGTTGGCCACCTTCAATATCGGGCGTGTCACGCCGTAGGCCGCGAGCCAGATCAGCAGCATGCCCAGGCAGCTGGCCAGCAGGCCCAGGCCCAGATTGAAGCGGTTGGCGTCGCGGTTCTTGTTGTCCAGTTCGCTTTGCATTTGCCGCGCGGGCGCCTGCACCAGAGCTTGCGGTACTTTGATCTGCAGTTGCCACGCCGGGTTGCCCGTCACGGTTTGCAGGGCCTGGCCCACGTCCACGGCGGCCTCGCTGACCGAACCGCTGCGCCCGGCCACCTGACCGGCGGGTGACAGGATCGTCACCTCGCTGGCCCCCGCGTACAGGTCCTGGCCGAGGTTGGCGGCAAGCTTTTGCAGGGTGTCGAGGCTGACGTCCAGGCCCAGCACGCCGAGTACCTGGCCATTGACGATCAGCGGCACGGAAATGCTGCTCATCAGTACGTCGCGGCCCTCCACCTGGCTGGTGTAGGGCTCGACCACGCAGGTGCGCCGTTGCGTCTGGGGGCAGCGATACCAGTCGGTATCCGGATCGGCGCCGGGCAGCGCATGGTTGGCGGTGATTTGCGCCTCGCTCAGCACATCCTGCACCAGTTGCCCCGGCTGGCTTTGCGACCAGTACAGCGCAAAGCGTCCGGTTTCGTTGCCGGCCAGGGCGGGTTGCGCGACGAAATCCGCGTCGGTACCGGCCAGTGCACCGGGCAACAGCACCACGTACAGGCCGAGCACGTCCGCGCGCTTGAACAGCGCCTGGCGGGTCACCTCCACCAGGCTTTCACGCAATTGCGCAGCGCTGAGGCGACCCTTGAGTGCCTGCTCGCGCAGGTGCACGACCTGTTCGGCGAAGCCTTCGCTGTACAGCGCCGCTGCGTTGAAAAAACGCTCCACGCGCAGGCCTTGGGCAACGGCCTGGGCTTGCAAACGCTCGACGGCGGCTTGCCCCAGCAACTGGCTGCTCTGTTGCTTGAGCAGGTTGGCGCTTTGTTGATTCTGGTACACGCCGGCACCGATCAGCGCGCCGACTACGGTCAGCAGGCACAGCCCGCTCAATAGGGTGATGCGCCATTGGAGGGTGAGGTGGGTTGAACGCATGGCTGAGGTTCCTGAAGAGAGCACGATGGCGCGAGCATGCGGGGCGTCTGGATAAGCGGCTATCCCGAATCGGCAAGCGCTGGCGGTGGCGGCTTGACCTGTTTTGGGGCGCGGGCTCGGATGCTACCGATTTGGGATAGCGAGGGGTTTGGGGCGGGCATAGGATCAAATTCAGCGTGCAACCAAAACAACAAGCTAACCGGTGCCGATGCGGTGTGGTCGGACCAACCCAACAGCGACTGCCTCATACAATAAGGTCAACAAAATGAGTGTTTCTATTCCGGTCAACAGCTCCACGGAGCTCAAGCGTGGCGCCCTGGGTGTCGGCTTCATCATCTTCTTTGTGGTGTCGGCGGCCAGCCCGCTGAGTGTGATTGCCGGCGGGTTTCCCATCGGCATCATGCTTGGCAACGGCGCCGGTACGCCGGCGTTGCTGATCCTGGCCTTGCTGGTGCTGCTGGCGTTTTCGGTGGGCTACACCACCATGTCCAAGCACCTGACCAACGCCGGTGGTTTCTACGCCTTCACCTCCCGGGGCCTCGGCGGCCTGGCCGGCGGTGCGGCGGGGGTGCTGGCGATGTTTGCCTACAACATCCTCCAGGTCGGCTTGTACGGCATGTTTGGCGGGGTGGTCAGCGGCACCATGGCCAGTGTGTTCGGCCTGGCGCTGCCGTGGTGGGCCTATTCGTTGCTGGCGATGGCCAGCGTGGCGATCCTGGGGTATCGCAAGATCGACCTGTCGGCGCGGGTGCTGTCGGTGGTGGTGATTGCCGAGTACCTGGCGATCCTGATCCTGGATTTCGCCATCCTCAAATCTGGCGGTGACAGTGGCGTCAACCTCGATGCATTCACTAGCAGCCATGTGTTCAGCGGCACCCCGTCCATCGGCCTGCTGTTCTGCTTCGCGGCGTTTATCGGCTTTGAAGCCACGACCATCTACGGCGAGGAAGCCAAGAACCCGCAACGCACCATCCCGATTGCCACCTACTGTTCGGTGCTGTTGATCGGCGGCTTCTATGCGTTGTCGGTGTGGGCGATGGTGGTGGGTGTCGGTGCGGACAAGATCGTGCCGCTGTTGCAGTCGCTGCAAGACCCGACGACCTTTATCTACGGCATGTCCGACCACTTTGTCGGGCCGCAGCTGACCCAGGTGATCCGTGTGCTGTTCATGGTCAGCATCTACGCCGGGCTGTTGGCCTTCCACAACGCCGCCGCACGTTACTTCTACGCGATTGGCCGCGACGGCTTGCTGCACAGCCTGCTGGGCACCACCCACCGCGTGCACCAGAGCCCGCACATGGGCTCGGCGTTGCAGAGCCTGATCGCCGCCGTGGTGGTACTGATTTTCGCGGCGATGGACGCCGACCCGATCCTGCAACTGTTCGCCTGGTTCTCCAACCTGGCCACGCTGTGCGTGATCTTGCTGATGGCGCTGACCTCGGTGGCCGTGTGCGCGTACTTCCAGCGCCATCCCGAATTGAATGTCGGCGTGTGGCGTGGGCGCATCCTGCCGGGGTTTTCCTGCCTGGCGCTGGTGTCGGTGCTGGTGCTGGCGGTGGTGCACTTCGACGTGCTGACCGGGGCCAGCAAAGTCCTGTCCTACGGCCTCTGCGCGATCATTCCGATGGCTTTGATCATCGGGGTCTATCTCGCCGCCCGCCTGCGCAAAAGCTCGCCATCGCGTTTCCACGCGCTGGGCAGCCACAAGCTTTAAGCCGCACCCGATTACCTAGGCAAAACCGGGCCGCCGCCAGTTGGCGCGGCCCGTCAGTGTGTGAAGGAAGGTTTCCAATGCAAAACTACACGATGCATATCAATGGCCTGCCAGTGGCGGGTGAACAGGGTCGCTTCGATGTGATCAACCCCGCCACCGGCAAGGTGTTCGCCCAATGCCCGGCGGGTTCGCTGGCGCAACTCGACCAGGCCGTCGACGCCGCGCACGCCGCGTTCAAGACCTGGCGCCACAGCAGCCACGCCGACCGTTGCCAGCGCTTGCTGGCCATCGCCACCGACATCGAGCAGGCAGCCGACGCCCTGGCCCGGCTGATCGTGCAAGAGCAAGGCAAGCCGCTGGAGCTGGCGTTCTCCGAAGTCATGGGCGCCGCCGCCTGGACCCGCTACGCGGCCGGGCAGGAAATCGCCGTGGAGTTGGTCGAGGAAACGCCGACGCAACGCATCGAGCTGCACCGCAAGCCATTGGGCGTGGTGGCCTCGATCACACCGTGGAACTGGCCGTTCATGATCGCCGTGTGGCACATCATGCCGGCGCTGCGGGCGGGCAACTGCGTGATCAGCAAGCCGTCGAGCCTGACTCCGCTGAGCACCCTGGGCCTGGTGGACATCATCGCCCGCCATGTGCCAAACGGCGTGATCAATTGCGTGACCGGCGAGAAAGGCTTTGGCAGCGCGATCACTTCCCACACCGGCATCCAGAAAATCGTGTTTACCGGTTCCACCGCCACCGGGCAAAGCGTGATGCGTGGCGCGGCAGGCAACCTCAAGCGCCTGACCCTGGAACTGGGCGGCAACGACGCTGCCATCGTGTTGCCCGGCACCCCGGTGGACGCGGTGGCCGAGGCAATTTTCCAGGCGGCCTTTCTCAACATGGGCCAGACCTGCGCCGCGCTCAAGCGCCTGTACATCCACGAATCGCAATACGCAGCGTTTTGCGAGGCGCTGACGCAAATTGCCGCGCGCCAGGTGGTGGGCGATGGCCTCGACGCAGGCGTGACCTTCGGCCCGGTACAGAACCTGGAACAACTGCAACTGGTGCAAGCGCTGGTCGCCGACGCACGGGCCCAGGGTGGCCGGGTGCTGTGTGGTGGCGCGCGCCTGGATCATGCCGGCTACTTCTATCCGCCGACCTTGGTCGCGGACGTTACCGACGGCCAGCGCCTGGTGGATGAAGAACAATTCGGCCCGGTATTGCCCTTGATCGCCTACCGCGATGTCGAGGACGTGCTGCAACGCGCCAATGCGGGCGACATGGGCCTCGGCGGCTCAGTGTGGGGGCCGGATGTCGCGCAGGCCGAGGCCTTGGCCAGTCGCCTGGAAAGCGGTGTGGCGTGGGTCAACTGCCACGCCCAGATCCAACCGAATACACCGTTTGGCGGCAGCAAGATGTCCGGGTTTGGCGTCGAGTTCGGCCTGGAAGGGCTGCTGGAGTTCACCGGACAACAACTGCTGTTTGTCCGCAAGCGCGAGGCTGAATAAGGAACATGAGCATGTACGAGAAATACAAGAACGCCGAGAAAAAATTCTGGCACCCCATGGGCTCCAGCGCCGCGCCGCACCGTGACAAAACCCTGGTCATCGCCCGGGGCGACGGCAACTACATCACCGACATCGACGGCCAGCGCATGCTCGACGGCGTGGGCGGGCTGTGGAACGTCAACATCGGGCACAACCGCGCCAGTGTGAAGGCGGCGATTGCCGCACAGTTGGATGAGCTGGCGTATTACCAGACCTTCGACGGCATTGCCCACCCTCGGGTGTTTGACCTGGCCGAACGGCTGACCGGCATGTTCGCCCAGGAGCGCATGGCGCGGGTGTTGTTCAGTTCCGGTGGTTCCGATGCGGTCGAGACCGCGCTGAAAATGGCCCGGCAATACTGGATCGCCAGCGGCGAGCCCGGGCGTACGCGCTTCCTGTCCCTACGCAACGGCTATCACGGCGTGCACATGGGCGGCACCTCGGTGGGCGGCAATGGGGTGTACCACTACAACCATGGCCAACTCCTCGCCGGTTGCCACTTGCTCGACACGCCCTGGCTGTATCGCAACCCCTGGGATTGCCGCGATCCCCAAGCGCTGACCGCGCACTGCATCCGCCAGTTGGAAGAGCAGATCGCGTTGCTCGGCGCCCAGACCATTGCGGCGTTGATCGCCGAGCCAGTGCAAGGGGCGGGCGGGGTGATCGTGCCTCCGGCCGACTATTGGCCGCGTTTGCGCGAGGTGTGCGACCGCCACGGCATTCTGTTGATTGCCGACGAAGTGGTCACCGGCTTCGGGCGCTCGGGCTGCATGCTCGGCAGTCGCGGCTGGGGCGTGGCGCCGGACATCCTGTGCCTGGCCAAGGGCATCACCGCCGGTTACATCCCGCTGGGCGCCACGCTGTTCAACCAGCGCATCGCCGATGCCATCGAGAACGGCCAGGGTTTCAGCCACATGATCATGCACGGCTACACCTACAGCGGGCACCCGACCGCGTGTGCGGCGGCGCTGGCGGTGCTGGATATCGTCGAAGCCGAAGACCTGCCCGGTAACGCCGCCAAGGTGGGGGCGCAGCTGCTGGAACAACTCCAGCCACTGGTTGAACGCTACGCGGTGGTGGGCGAGGTGCGCGGCAAGGGCCTGATGATTGCCCTGGACCTGGTCAGCGACAAACGTACCCGCCAGCCCCTCGACCCGGCCACGGGCCAACCGTCACGCATCGCCGACGAGGCGCGCCGTGCCGGTGTGCTGGTACGACCGATCGGCAACAAGATCATCCTCTCGCCGCCGTTGACCCTCACCCGCGACGAGGCGGGCTTGATGGTGTCGGCGCTGGAAGCGGCATTCGCCCGCTGCGGCTAGTTCCCGCGCATTCGGTGCGGCCCGCCCGCACCGACGTCACATCCCTATCTGAGACAGCCTATCAAAGGCGCCCCCCAAGGAGCTTCAGCCATGCGCTATCCATCGCGTCGTCCGGTACTTGTGTGCACGTTGGCGCTGTGCGCCCTCAACCAGGCCCAGGCCTATGAGTTGTACAGTGATGAAAGCCGGCATCTCAACGCCGACATGACCGCCGTGTTCGGGCACTTCAACAGTCGCAAGAACTATGACGGCACGTCCGGCGGTTCGACCTGGCGCGAAGGCTTTATCAAATACGGCCTGAGCGGCGACCAGGCCCTGGCGGGCAATGGCACGGCGTATGGCGCCTTTGCGCTGCTCAGCTCCGCAACCTGGGGCGACGGTGACCCGGCTGGCAACACCCTGGGCACCGAGCGCACCACCAAGATCGAAGACGCCTACCTCGGCTGGCGTTCCGGGGATCTGTTCCCGGCCCTGGGCAAGGACGGCGTGGATATTTCCGCCGGGCGCCAGGTAGTCAAGCTGGGCCGCGGTTTCCTGATCAACGATGACGGGCCGAACCTGGGCAAGGGCCCCGCCGATGGCCAGCTGAACCGGGGTGGCGCGTTTTACCTGGCGGCGCGGCATGCGTTCGACCAGACCGCATTTGTGCGCCTCGGCGGGCAGGAGGGCGTGCATGGCAGCCTGCTCTGGCTCAAGTCCGACAACCGCGCCCAGGCCGAAACCGAACTGGCCGCCGGCACCCTGGAGTACACCGCCAAACCGGGCACGCTGGGGTTGACCTGGGTCCACGGCATCGACGTCAACGAGCGGTGGGCCAGCGACTTTCAACGCCAGCGCAAGGGCATGAATGTCTACAGCCTGCGCGGTGAGGGCGACGCAGGCATGCCCAACGTCAGCCTGGCGTTCGAGTATGCCTGGCAGGACAAGGACGCCGGGCCGCAAAACGCCTGGTACGGTGAAGCCGGCTACACCTTCGCCGACACGGCCTGGGCGCCCAAGCTGACCTACCGCTATGCGCGCTATTCACAAAAGTGGGATTCGCTGTTCACTGGACTGAGCCAGGGCTACGGCACCTGGTTGCAGGGCGAAGTCGCCAGTAACTACAGCGGGCCGTTCAACAGCAACACGCGCGTACAGCACCTGGGCCTCAAGGCGACCCCCCTGGAAAACCTGACCCTGGGCGCGCTGTTCTTCGATTTCGATACTGTGCGCAAGGCCAACGCACTGAACCTCAACGCCCGCGAGCTGGACCTGTATGCCGAGTGGGCGGTGAACCCGCACCTGATCATCACCCCGCTGGTCGGCCTGTACAAACCGCAACAGGACGCCAGCTCGGGCGGCAATCAGGTGGGGAGCAACGGCACCAACGTGTACAGCCAGGTGACCGTCGCCGTGCCGTTCTGAGTCGCTCAGGCCGCCGGGGTGGCGGGCGGGTTGCGCATGTTGTCGGCGATGCGCCGGGTGGTGTCCATGACCATTTCGATCACGGTCTCCTGGCGCAGCAGCTTGAAGCTTTGCGTGCTGCCGACGGCCGACAGGCTGCCGACCACTTCGTCGAGGTCGGTCTGGATGATGGGCGCGGCGATCCCGGTCAGGCCCAGGTTGAGTTCATCGTGGGTCAGGCAGTAGCCGTCCTTGCGGATCTTTTTCGCGGCCTTGTTGAACCCCGCCCAGTCATAGGGGCTGGCGGGGTCGTTGGCCATGTGCTCGTCGAACAGGCGTTGCAGGCGGCGGCCTTTCTGGAACGCGATCAACACCTTCGATTGCGCCCCCCGGAAGAACGGCAACGGCTGCCCGCGTCCGAATGCAAAGTGATAGGTGTCGGTGGGTTCGGCAATGTAGGTGTTGATGATGCGCCCGTCGTAAAACACGCTGGCAAACACCGCCAGGCCGGTCTGCGCGGACAGCTCGTGCATCAACTCGCGACCGGCGACGAGGATCGGGTCGTACTGGCGCATTTTCCAGTCCAGCTCGATCACCCGCGGGCCCAAGCCATAGCTGCCGGCGTCCACGCGGGTCAGCAGGCCGGCGTCACACAAATCCTTGACGTAGCGGTACACCGTTGCCCGTGACAGGCCCATGCGCTCGGCGATGGTGTCGGGGTCGATCTTCAACGTCTGTGGACCGAACAGGTCCAGGACACTCAGCAATTTGCTCAGGCTACTCATTTCGTTCCTAGAAAAGGGGGGACGTGCTGCGTCGGGCTGGCGCAACACTACCGCAGTGAGAGAAAAACGCAATATTTGGCGGATTATTGGCTGTCTAAAAATCTAAAAAGTCTCAATAAATGAGATAAACACAAATAAAATGCTTGTTGATTGAATATTTGTGTGTGATAAATCTCATCACTGCAAACGCTCAAGCAAGAGGGCTGAAAATGAATGGTGCGCAACTGATAGTGAATGCGGCAGCGGCAAGCGGTATCGAGTACTGCTTCGCCAACCCCGGAACCACCGAAATTCCCCTGGTGGCGGCCATGGCCAGCGCACCTGCACTCAAGCCGGTGTTGTCGTTGTTCGAAGGGGTCTGCACCGGGGCCGCGGACGGCTACGGCCGCATCGCCGGCAAACCGGCGATGACCCTGACCCACCTGGGCCCGGGCTTTGCCAACGGCATCGCCAACCTGCACAACGCCCGCCGGGCCAACACGCCCATCGTCAACGTGATCGGCGACCACGCTTCATGGCACGTCAACTACGATCCGCCGTTGGCCAGTGACATCCAGGCCCTGGCCGGTGCCGTCTCCGGCTGGGTGCGCACTTCGCGCACCGCGTCGGGTATTGGCGACGACCTGCAGGAGGCAATGCGCGCGGCCTGGCAGGCCAAAGGCCAGATCGCCAGCTTGATTTTGCCGATGGACCTGCAAGCCCATGCCGTGACCCACAGCGGTGTATTCGCGCCGATCCGCCCGCCGGTGCGACGGTTTGCCGGCGATCGCATCGAAGCGGTCGCCAAGGCCCTGCGTGATGGGCTGCGCCTGGTGTTTATCGTCGGTGACGAAGGGCTGTCGGTGGCGGGCCTGGAAGCGGCGGGGCGCCTGGCACAACTGCCGGGTGTGCGCCTGTTTGCCGAGACCTTTCCGCGCCTGAGTTACCGTGGCGGTGGCTTGCCGGACCTGGATCGCCTGCCGTACTTCCCGGAAGTGGCGATTGAAATCCTCGAACAGTACGACCTGGTGGTGTGCGCCGGTGTGCCGGAACCGATCAGCTATTTCGGCTACGAAGGCATCCCCTCGCGCCTGGCCGAACGTGAGCGTCTGCTGGGGTTGGCCGATGTCGGCGACGACGTGGCCGGTGCATTGACCGCGCTCGCCGATGCCCTCCAAGCACCGGCCTACGTGCCGACGCCACAGGGCATCGAACTGCCGCCGGGGCATGCCGAACTCACCCCCCAGTCGGTAGGCCAGGTACTGGCTGCCTCGTTGCCGGACGACAGCATTGTTTCGGTGGAAGGCGGCACCTGCGGCTACCCATTTTTCACCGCTTCGGCTCGCGCCGCACGGCACCGGGTGCTCACCAACACGGGTGGCGCGATCGGTCAGGGCATTCCGGTGGGGTTCGGTGCGGCCCTGGCCGAGCGCGGCAACCGCGTGTACTGCCTGCAATCGGACGGCAGTGCCCAGTACACCATTCAAACCCTGTGGAGCATCGCCCGCGAGCAATTGCCGGTGGTGATCCTGATCGCCGCCAACCATCGCTACGCGATCTTGCAGAACGAATTGCGCCGTTTCGGCATGACCGAGCTGGGCCCGGAGGCGCTAAAGCTCACCGTGCTCGACAGCCCGCGCATCGACTGGAAAGCCCTGGCCAAAGGCTACGGCGTGCCGGCCTGCACCGTGCAAACCAATGCCGAACTGCAACGCGCGCTGGCCAACGCCACTGCCAGCAGCGGCCCGTGCCTGATCGAGATGGCGCTGTGAAGGAATCGACCATGAAAACGTTCGAAGTATTGCCCGCCGTCCAGGCCTTTTTGTCGCAACCGGGTCGCTTGTTTATCGGCGGCACCTGGCAGGACGCCGCCGATGGCCGCCGGTTCGCGGTGGAAAACCCGGCGACCGAAGACACCCTGACCGAAGTCGCCCAGGGCGGCGCGCGGGATGTGGATGCCGCCGTGGCCGCCGCACGAGCGGCCTTCACCGGCCCCTGGGCGTTGCAGTCACCGGCCCAGCGCGGCCTGTTGCTGTTCCGCCTGGCGGACCTGCTCGACCAGCACCGCGAAGAGCTGGCGCAACTGATCACCCTGGAAAACGGCAAGCCCATCGCTGCCGCGCGTGGTGAAGCAGCCAGCGCCGCGACCATCCTGCGTTACTTCGCCGGCTGGCCGACCAAGATCGAAGGCAGCACGTTGCCGGTGTCACCGGCCAGCGGTGCGCCGATGCTCAACTACACCTTGCGTGAGCCGGTGGGGGTCTGCGCGCTGATCGTGCCGTGGAACTTCCCGCTGAACATGTGTGTGTGGAAGCTCGGCCCGGCGCTGGCCACCGGGTGCGTGGCGGTGCTCAAGCCTGCCGAGCAGACGCCGCTGGTGGCGATCCGTCTGGTGCAGTTGATCGAGCAGGCGGGGTTCCCCGCCGGTGTGGTCAACCTGGTCACCGGCCTGGGCGCGGAGACCGGCGCACCGCTGGCCGAACACCCCGACGTCGACAAGATCGCCTTTACCGGCTCGACCCAGGTCGGGCGGCTGATCGCCCAGGCGGCCACGCGCAACATGAAAAAAGTCTCGCTGGAACTGGGCGGCAAGTCGCCAAACATCATCCTGCCCGACGCCGACATCGTGCGCGCCGCCAAAGGCGCCGCCGACGGGATTTTCTACAACCAGGGCCAGGTGTGCACCGCCGCGTCGCGTTTGTACGTGCACGCCAGCGTGCTGGATCAAGTCCTCGAAGAACTGCAAAAACATGCCGCCGCCCACGTGCTCGGCAACGGCCTGGACCCGGCCAGCAGCATGGGCCCGCTGGTGTCCGGGCGCCAATTGAATACGGTCAAGGGCTACCTGCAACGGGGCCAGGAAGAAGGCGCCGAGCTGATCTGTGGCGGCGGACGCCCGGCGCATCTGGAGCGTGGTCACTTCATCGCCCCCAGCGTGTTCCTCGATCGTGCCGAGGGTGCCTGTGTCGCCCGCGAAGAGATCTTCGGCCCGGTGCTGACGGTGATGAGCTGGAACGAAATCGACGAGCTGGTGGTACGCGCCAACGACTCGCCCTACGGCCTCGCCGCAGGCCTGTGGACCCGCGACCTGCGCTCGGCACACCGGGTGGCGGCGCAACTCAAGGCCGGCTCGGTGTGGATCAACTGCTGGAACGTGGTCGACGCGGCCTCGCCGTTCGGCGGCTACAAGCAATCCGGCTGGGGCCGGGAAATGGGTAAGAACGTGATCGATGCCTACACCGAGACCAAAAGCGTGTTTGTCGATCTGACCTGAACTGAATAATCACACGAGGTAGTTGCTATGGATCTGGAATTGAAAGGCCGCGTGGCCATCGTCACGGGTGGTGGTATGGGTATCGGCAAGGAAGTCGCACGGTTTCTCTCCGAGGAAGGGTGCAAGGTGGTGATCTGCGCGCGGCGCATGGCGTTCCTGCAACTGGCGGCCGAGGAAATCACCGCGCAGACCGGCAATGAAGTGCTGCCGTTGTTCTGCGACACCAACGACATGTCGGCCGTGTCGGAGATGGTCGAGGCCGCCTACAAGCACTTCGGCCGTATCGACATCCTGGTCAACGGCGCGGCAGCACCGTCCGGTGTGGTGCGCAATGACATCGAACATGCCGGCGACGACGAACTGCTATCGGACCTCAACACCAAGGTGATCGGCTACTTCCGCTGCGCCAAGGCCGTGACCCCGCACATGAAAGCCGGTGGTTTCGGACGCATCATCAACATCGGCGGCCTGACCGGGCGCGGCAGCAAAGTGCTGTCGGGCATGCGCAACCTGGCCATCGCGCACATGACCAAGACCCTGTCCGACCAACTCGGCCCGTCGGGTATCACGGTCAACCTGATTCACCCAGGCGTGGTGGATACCCCGCACATCCAGGAGCTGTACGAGCGTGAAGGGGTCAAGCAAGGCAAGACCCCGGCCGAGGTGGAGCAGGGCTACATCGACGCCACGCCGATCCGGCGCACCCTGGCACCGATTGAAATGGGCTGGCTGATCGGTTTCCTGGCATCCCCCAAGGCCGGTGCGGTCACCGGCGAATCCATTGGCATCGACGGCGGCCTGACCCGCGGCATCTTCATCTGAGGAGCATCAGCGATGAGTAACGGAACCCTTTTGGTGGCAACCGTCGGGCAGGCGGTGATCCGCAGCGCCGACGATGGCCGCACCTGGCATCGCCTCGGCCTGGGGCAGGACCTGGAGTTCGACGCAATCACCCGCTCGTTGAGCATGCACCCGGACACCCCCGAGGTGATCTACGCCGGTACGGATGTGGGCCTGTGTGTCAGCTACGACACCGGCGGCCGCTGGCAGCGCATCAACTCGCCGTTCAACGGGCAGACGGTGTGGAAAGTCGCGGTCGACCCGCAGGACGCCCAGCGGATTTTCGTCGGCACCGGCGCACCGTCGCGCGCGGTGTTGTGGCGCACCCTCGACGGTGGCCTGACCTGGGACCGCGCGCCGGTGGAAATCCCCGAGTTCTGCGACGGTGTCAGCCGCCCGCGCTTGCTGGCCTTCGCCTACGACCCGACCGACCGCAACCAGCTGTGGTTCGGCCTGGAAGAGGGTGGCCTGTTCCACTCCCGCGACGGCGGCGACAGCTGGACCCGCGTCGATGACCGCTTGCTGTGGGACTACAACTCGGACGTACACAACATCCTGGTGCTGCCCAACGGTGGCCAGAAAGTCATCGTGGTGGTGTGCGTCAACGCGGTCTACCGCAGCCTCGATGAGGGCCTGACCTGGACCGGCATTATCGGCCGTGAAGCCTTCGGCCTGTATTACATCCGCGCCATGAACGCGCCGCTGGGCACGCAAAGCGATCTGTACCTGAGCATTTCCGATGGTACGCCGGGCACCACCAGCAAAATCCTGGTGTCCCGCGATGCCGCGCTCAGCTGGGAAGTGCTGCCGCTGCCGCAGCAACCGAATTCCTGCGTGTGGGCGATTGCCATCAACCCGGCCAACCCACGGCAGATCGTCGCGGGCACCAAGTACGGGCATTTGTTTACCTCGGAAAATGGCGGTGAAGGCTGGCAGAAGCAGTGGCGCGATTTCAGCGAAATCGCCGATGTGCTGTGGACGCCTGCCGTGGCGCAGATCAAGGCCGGGCATCAATCCATCGTCAAAAAAAGCTGAGGTGGCCCGCGATGAAAGTCGACATCCTTCGTACGCACTTATCGCTGTGGGTCAGTGACCCTGACGTGTCGGCCCGCTGGTACGCCGACATCCTGGGCATGCACGAAAGTGCCCGTGGCGAAAGCTGGGTGATGATGGCGTTTGGCACCAAGCATCACGACATTGCGTTGATCCGTGCCGACCCCGGTGCCCACCAGGGCGGCATGGGGTTGCAGCACTACGGCCTGGAAATCGCCGGGGACATGACCACCTTGCGCCAGCTGTACGGCATGTTGCTGGGCAAGGGCGTGGAGGTGGTGAAAATCACCGACCACGAAATCGGCCATGGCGTGTACTTCAACGACCCGGACGGCAACCGCATGGAGTTTTTTCTGGAGACCGAACACGACGACGCGCGTGGCAAGGCGCGGTTCAAGGAAGCGGGCGCGCCCAGCCGACATTTCAAACTCGACCCACTCGACCCCTTGTGAGGCAACCCCGATGAAAACTGCGAATTTCGCCACCTATCACATCCGCAAATGGTACAGCTTTGTCGAAGAAACCCTGGCCAATGAAACCGGCCAGTTGGCCGATGGCGAGCCGTTGTTCAAGTACGCCGTCGCGGCGGTGATCGCCAACCCCTATGCCGGGCGCTACAGCGAGTCGCTGGCCGAGCTGGTGGAGCCGTCGCCGCTGTTGGGCGAAGAGTTCGGCCGCCGTATCCAGGCGCTGGCCGGCCAGCACGACATCGTCAGCTACGGCAAGGCCTGCCTGGTGGGCAGCCAGGGCGAGTACGAACATGGCAACGCGTTCCTCACCAACCCGGCGGCCGACCCGGTGCGTGTGGCGCTGGGCGGAGGCAAGTCGTGGGTGCCGTCTACCGGCAAGCGCGGTGGGCCGGGTTCCACCATTGATGTACCGCTGGCACACAAGGATGCCCTGTATGTGCGCTCCCACTACGACAGCATGTCGCTGATGTTTGGTGACGGCCCGGCGCCAGACGAGGTGATTATCATCTGGGCGTTCGCCACTCGCGGGCGTTTGCATGCACGCCTGGGCGGCTTGCAGGCCGACGAGGTCAAAGGGCTGGATGGGCTGCACTGATACACGCGTGCGGCTTCGGCGGCGCAGATTAAAACCACAACAAGAAAGCGGTGATAAGCGATGAAGCAGGAGAAGACCCAAGTTGTCATTGTCGGCGGCGGCCCCAACGGGATCACAGCCGCACACTATATGGGGATGTACGGTGTCGACTGCGTCGTCCTTGAACTCGCCGACTGCATCTTGCCGTACCCGCGCGCGGTCGGCATGGATGACGAGGCCCTGCGCGTACTGCAAGGCATCGGCATCGCCGAACTGGCCGCACGCGACATGATCTGCGATGTGCCGCTGCGTTATTACAACGCACGCGGCGTGTGCTTCGCCGAGGTCAAGCCGAGCACCGCCCATTACGGTTGGCCGATGCGCAATATCTTCATGCAGCAGTTGCTGGAAGGCACGCTGCGCGAAACCCTTGGCCAGCACGCCAGTGTCGAGTTGCGCCAAGGCCATGAAATGCTCGAACTGGAGCAGGACGGCGAAGGCGTGATCTTGCAGGTGCGCGATGCCCAGGGCGAGACCTATCAACTGCGTGCCGATTACGTGATCGGCGCCGACGGCGGGCGTTCCACCGTGCGCAAGAAGCTCGGCATCGAGCTGCTGGGGCTGACCCATGCGCGCAAATGGGTGGTGGTCGACACGGCCAACGACACCCTGGATGCGCCCTATACCGCCTTGCATGCCGACCCGCAACGGCCGTTCGTGTGCATTTACCTGCCGTACCAGCAGCGGCGCTGGGAGTTCATGCTGCTGGAGGGCGAAGACGAAGCGAAGATGTGCGAAGAGCACACCATCCGCGACCTGATCCGTGGGCATATCGGCGATGCGGTGGACGCACTCAACATCATCCGCATCCGCGCCTACACCCACCATTCGCGGGTGGCGGCGCGGTTTGTCCAGGGCCGCGTGGCCTTGGTGGGCGATGCCGCACATATCTCGCCACCGTGGGCCGGCCAGGGCCTCAATTCCGGGCTGCGGGACGTGGCCAACGTGGCCTGGAAACTCGCCGCGATCCTCCAGGGCCGCGCCGCCCACGGGATTCTTGCCAGCTACGACCAGGAACGCCGCGGGCACGCGACCGAACTGGTGGCCCTGGCCGACAACATGGGCGCGGTGCTGGGCCTGACCAATCCGTTGATGGCCGGGGTGCGCGACTGGTTGTTCCAGGCAGTGAACAGCGTCGACAACCTGCGCTCGCATTTGCTGGAGTTCAAGTTCAAACCCAAGGCGACCATCACCAAGGGCCTGGTGCATCACGAACGTGCCGAATTGCGCGAGGACGATCTGGTTGGCCAACTGTTTGTGCAGCCGCATATCGAAGATGCCCACGGCCAGCGCCGACGCCTGGACGATGTGCTGGGCAACTCGTATGCGGTGCTCGGTTACCGGGTCAACCCACACGCGCATCTCAGTGCCGAAATGGCCGCGTATTGGGCGCGCTGGGATACGCGGTTTATCCAGGTCAACCGTTCGCGCAGCGGCCTGGGGCGCGGCCAGCCGTTGACTGCCGCAGCGGCCATCAGTGTGGAAGACGTGGATAACCGCCTGGGCGAATGGTTCTCCAGGGTGCGCGATTGCATTGTGGTGGTGCGACCGGATCGGTTTGTCGCCGCCATTACCACCCCTGAGCGGCTCGACGGCGTACTGCGCAAGCTGGCGGAGCAACTCTCATGAATGGCAACAACGAATTGCTCAACCGCTTGCACCAGGCCACGCATAGCGCGCAGGCCTTGCCAGCGCTGCCGGCGGATGCGCTGGACGTGTATTCCGGCTACGCGCTGCAACGCCTGGGCCTGGAGGCACGCCAGGAAGCCGGCGAGCGCCTGAGCGGCTGGAAAATCGCCTTCGCCGGCCGCGCCGCGCAACAGCGCTTTGGCCTCGACCAGCCGGTGTATGGCGCGCTGACCACGCCGATGCACGTCGCGCCCGGCACACCGGTGGCCCTGTCGCGGCTGATCCAGCCCAAGCTGGAGATTGAAGTGGCGATCATCATGGGCCGCAGCCTGGCGCCCGGTGAATACCGCGACGAGGACATCCTGGCCGCCATCGGCGCGGTGGCGCCGGCGTTCGAGATCGCCGATTGCCGCTGGCAGGGCTGGGCGTTCGGCGCCGGGGCATTACTGGCCGACAACGCGGCGGCAGGGCTGTATTGCATCGGGCCGCGCACGCCGTTTGATCCGTTGCTACACAGTGGCGTCGACTATCGCCTGGAGTGCGCCGGCGCGCTGTGCGGCGAGGGCAATACCGCCGAGCGCGAGGACCCGCCGCTGGTCAACCTGTGCTGGCTGATTCGCCGCCTGCTGGCTGACGGTCAACCGGTGGAGGCGGGGCAGGTGGTGCTGTCCGGGGCTTTGCTGGCGCCGATGGCGATCCAGCCGACCACGTACCGCTTGCGGATGTTTGGCACGGAACTGGCTTTGGTTTTCACGGTTGATACCGTCCCAGTGTGAACACCAGTTGCCGTCATGCCGGGGCCACCGAGGAACCACGACCATGCTTGCTGAAGCGCGAACCTTCAATGACCCTCAACAACACGCCGGCTCGATCCACGGTTGGCGACAGGTGTACGACCAGCTCGGCCGTGGCTGCCTGACCAGTGAGCTGCGGCAGTTGTCCGCCGACCGCTTCCAGGTGTTCCAGGAGGTGCTGGACAAGCGCGTGGTCCAGCGTGGCTACGCGCCAAAAGGACGGCTGTGCGCGGCGATGTCGTTGGGCAGTGCTCCGGTGGTGCAGGGGCAGCAAGTGGGCAGCCACAGTGTGGTGCTGTTGCGCGACGCCGAGGAGTTTGTGCTGCACGCGCCGGAGGGCACGCACTTTTTTGCGTTCAATGTCGACACGGTGCGCTTCGCCAAGCTGGCGGCCTTCGAATTGTCCACTGAGCAGCTCAAACGGCTGAAGACCACCTCGCAGCTGAGTGTGGATGATGCGTTGCTGGCGCGCATCCGCCAGCGCATCCAGCCGCTGTTTCGTCACCTTGTGGAACAGTCCGACGCCATCAGTCCCATCGCCGAAAAAATGCTGGAGGACGCGCTGCTCAACGCTTTTCTCGATCTGTTCAGCAACGCCACCGATGAGGTGCGCTGCCGACGTGGCAATGTCACCGTGAGTGCCTATCTGGTCAAACGCTGCCAGGACCTGATCGACGCCAGCGGTGACACGGCCCTGAGCATTCTTGACCTGTGCGAACACCTGCGGGTGAGTCGCCGGACCTTGCAGAACAGTTTTCAGGCGGTGACCGGCATGCGCCCTGTCGAATACCTGCGCAACCTGCGCCTGAATGCGGTGCGCCGGCGCTTGATCACCACGTCGGCATGCACGCAGAACGTCGGCGAAGTTGCGGTGGCGATGGGGTTTTTTCACCTGAGCCATTTCGCTACCCATTACCGCGAGCTGTTTGGCGAGTCGCCCTCGGAAACCCAGCGGGCGCCGCGTTGAAGGCAGTGTAGCGCGGGCTCAGTGAGTGGTGCTGCCCAGCCCGGGGTCAACGCGCTTGCCGATGTCCTTGAGCCTGGCCAACTGGTCGACCATGCCTGGGGCCTCATCCAGGCAACTGACAAACGTCCATAAATACGTCATCACCGCGTAGATGTGCCCGGCCTTGACCGCAGGTGACAGGGCGAGTTGGGTGATGGCGAGCACAAACAGCAACGCCGCGAGTACCCCGATGGTCAGGAAGGCGATGGCCTCGCGGTCCGACAGCCCGATGCGCAAGCGCGACAGTACCCGGTAGTGGCGGCGCAGGGTGTGGGCGCCGACCTGTTCCACCAGGCTGATTTCCTTCTCCAGGCGGTTGTTCAGGCGCTCGTGCAGTTGCTCGTTGCGCCGGGCGAAGCCGGGCAGCACGGTAAGGCACAGCCCCAGGGCCAACAGGCAGCCCAGGCCGACCCACGGTTCGATCACCAGCAGCATCGCCGCCGCGCCGATGATGGACACCAGCGCGGTGGCCATGATCGGCACGTGCTTCTCGAAAAAGTCCACGAAGTCCCGCGCCAGCACCACCCGCGCCGCGGCCTTGGAAGTGCTGTGGCGTTGCAGGCGCTGGTTGAGGATCACCGGCACCGCGAGGTCGGCATAGATACGTGTAAAGGTGCGGGTGTCCAGAGCCCGCCGGGCCGCGCCCACCACCCAGAACCCCAGCACCACCAGGGCATAGAACAGCGCGTTGGCGGTATCGCCACGGATAATCGCGTCCACGGCGAACCCGGCGAACAGTGGGTAGGCAAGCAGCAGCGCGTTCTCCAACGCCACCAGCGACAAGGTGGCAAACAACTTGCCGGGGTAGGCCCTGGCGATGGCCTTGAGGGTTTGACTGGCGGATTGTTGACCGATGTTGTGGCTGTGCTCGATCACTCTTGGTGGTGTGGCGGAGGGCATGGGGCACCTGTGTGCAGCGCAGTGGGGGGACGCAATGAGTCGGTATACAGACCGCGAGTGATGTCGAGCAGATAACGGGCTTCCTCGGTCATCAGCAGCAGGTCGATCTGCATTTCGTCGATGACGATCTCGAGGACGATCAACAGGCAGATCGCCGGTGCGGTGAACAGCCAGTGGGCATAGGACTGGGTGAACAGCGACGCGCTCACCCCAAGCACCCACAGCACCATCACCAGGCGCGGCGCCTGTTTTTGCAGGGGGATCCAGAAGCGCTGCAACTTTCTGAGCCTGGCGCTGTAGAACTTTACCGAGTCTTCGAGTTGGGCCAGGTCAATCAGGTTTCGACTGCGATAGTTGAGGGGCATAGGTGCAATCCGCGTGTGAATCACAAGGGTCGGTTGGCGTAGTCAAGGCGCCCGCAGGCAACGCCCGGTTCAACCAGGCGAGCTTGACTTCGTTGACTTGTACCCACTTGCCGTTCTGTGGCATCCCTTCGCAGCTCTTGAAAGCGATACAGCGTCCGTGTGTGTCCAGCAAGGCAAAGTGGCGATAGGGTGTGGCTCTATAGAAACCAAACATAGAGAGGCGCATGCCTTCACCTGGGCCGGTTGAGTTCAGAGGTCGGTGGGATGGTCGGGCCAGCTCAGTTCGAACAACGTGCCGCCGCTCGCCAGGTTGCGGCAGGTCACGCTGCCGCCATGGGCCAGGGCAATCGCACGCACCACGGCCAGCCCCAGCCCGCTGCCACCCTGGGCGCGCGAGCGAGAACTTTCGCCGCGCTGGAACGGGTCGAAAATGTGCGCGACGAAGGCTTCATCGATTCCCGGGCCTTCGTCGGCGACACTCAAGGTGTTGAGGCCCTCCCTGCTGTCCAGGCGCACGATGACGTTGCCGGGCGTGGCATGCCGCCGCAGGTTGTCGAGCAGGGCCAGCAAGGCCTGGCGGATGCGCGCCGGGTCGCAGTGCACGGGGTGCTTGAGCAGGTCCAGGTGCAGGGTAAAGCCACTGGCGTTCAGGCCGGGCTCGAACAGTTGCGCGTCGGCCTCGATTTCCTCGGCCAGGTCGGCGTGCTGGATGTGCACTTCCAGGTAGCCGTTGTCCGCCAGGCCGACCACACGCAGGTCTTCGATCAGGCGCGTCAGGCCCTCGACCTGGGTGAGCAAGCTGTAGAACTGGGCCTTGTCCGGCTCGAACACGCCTTCGGCCAGGCCCTGCAAGCGGCCACGCAAGATGGTCAGCGGGGTGCGCAATTCGTGGGCGATGGCGGCGTTCCAGAACGACTGTTCTTCAGCCATGCGTTGCAGGCGCTTGGCCATACTGTTGAAGTCATCCACCAACACGGCGGTCTCTCCCAATGAAAGGTCGGGCGCAACGGCCCGCGCATCGAGGTCGCCGTCTGCCAGCCGGCGCAGGCTGGCGGCGACGGAGTTCAAGGGCATGAGAATGCGCCGGGACAGCTTGATCGCGACCACAGCACCCACTGCCAGGCTGATGCAGGTGATCAAGCCCATCCATGCCCATTCCATGCCGGTGGGCAGCCACTCATCGACGTCAAGGTCCGACGGCGGCCAGAACGTCCACAGCACCGCGTAGAACACGTAGGAGCCAACCACCGCGAGGGCAATCACGCACAGCACCACGGCCGACATCGACACAATGATCTGCCGGCTCAACCCGTTGACGACCTTCATGTGTGGCTCCCGAATCGGTAGCCGACGCCACGGATGCTGGTGGGTACGCCCTGCACGCCGAGGTCTTCGATTTTTCGCCGCAACTTGCTGATGTGGCTGTCGACCGTGCGCTCCAGGCTGTCGCTCTCGGGGGCACACAGGGCCAGCAGTTCGGCGCGGCTGAACACGCGCTTGGGCGCCTTGGCCAGTTGCGCCAACAGGCGGAACTCCGTGACGGTCAGGTGCAGCGGGTGCTTGTCGGCACCGACCTGCACGTTGACTGCATGGTTGTCGATGTCGATTTCAAATGCCTGCACACGCAGCACGCGCTGGCCGTTGCCGTAGCCGTGATCGATGCTGCGGCGCAGCACGGCCTGGGTCCTGGCGACGACTTCCGCCGGGTTGAACGGCTTGACGATGTAGTCGTCGGCACCGATGCGCAGGCCCAGCAGTTTGTCCATGTCCTGGTCTTGCGCGGTGAGCATGATCACTGGGGTGTTGCCGCGGTGGCGGATCTCGGCGAGGACCATCCAGCCATCCAGTTGCGGCATCAGTACATCGAGCAGCACCAGGTCGGGCTTGAGTGTCTGGTGCAGTTCCAGGGCACGGCGCCCGTCCAGCGCATGGGCGGTCTGGAAGCCGCTGCGCTTGAGGTAGGCGGCGAGGATGTCGGCAATTTCCGGCTCGTCTTCGGCGATCAGCACCAAGGCCTGGTGTTTGCCGGTGGAGTCCTGGGGTGTCGGTGCAAGCGGCGATTCAGTCATGGTGGGCTCGGGTCTGGGTCAGGTGCACTGGGATCGTCGCAGTATGACGAATCATCCAAGGGCAACGAAGGCCAGTGTGTACCCCGAGCGTGCGCTTTCATGGGAGGTTTTGTGGAGAAACGATGGAGACGCGAATTTATTTTGTTGGCGCGTGATCAGGCGTAGCTGATGCGGTCGGTGTAGGCGTTCTGCAGCATTTGGCGCTGGTAGTCGCAGGGCGTGGTGCTGACCAGTTTCTTGAAGTCGCGCAGGAAGTGCGACTGATCGGAAAAACCCAGGTCCAGGGCCAGTTCGCAGAACGATACATCGGGCTGGGTGTTGAGGGTTTCAAGCGCGGCCTGGCAGCGGATGATCCGGCAGAACGCCTTGGGCGACAGGCCGGTGTCCTGGCTGAACTGGCGGTGCAGGGTGCGGCTGGTGTAGCCGCTGAGGTCTTCGAGTTGCCTGATGCGGATCGCCCCGCGATGACGCAAGGCTTGCTGAATGACCATGCGCGTCAGCGGCGACGTGCGCCCCATCAATTGGGGGGCCAGGTAGTCGTTGAACAGGCGCATCTGTTCGCCCAGCTGCGGGGCCTGCACGATGTTGTCGAAGATGCGCCGGGCAAACCGCGAGACCTCCAGCAGGTCGAGTTCGCGCTCGGTCAATTCTTCAGCCAGCACATTGATGAAACCGGGGATGACGCCGGGGGCAAAGCGCACGCCGAAGTAGTGGTGGTTCTGGTTCAACTCGACGGCCTGGGCCGCCAGTGGCGTGCCGCAGATCTTGGCGCTGGGGCGGGTGGCGTCGCAGTCGAAGACAATGTCCACGCAACCATCCGGCACCGCCAGCACCTCGGTGGTTTGCGCCACATCGAAGGCATAGAAATGCGAGATCGCCGGGTGTTCGGAAGGCATCACCGAATACCGTGAGGAGTTGAGGACGAACCAGGGCTGTTCGTTTGCCGTGTGGTGCCGTGGAGTCGGAGTCATGTGTGCACTGTCGATAGGCTGCGAGGCGGGATTTATCACGCATGATTCGCGCCAACTACTGCGGTGACACGGGCCCTGGCGTGTCCGAAATTTACAATACGGCGCGCAAGTGCCCCTCGATACTCGACGTCGACAGCGTGGAGCTGCGCCTATCGCAGCGATCTCACTTGCGGCCCGAGAATGACTATGTCTACTTCCACAAAAATCGACTTTATCTACCTCTCCGAGCAGGACATGATCCGTGCCGGCGTCACGGACATGCCGGCCTGCGTGAATACCATGGAAGAGATGTTCGGCTTGCTCTATGCCGGCGACTACCGCATGGCCGGGCCGAACAACGACTCCCACGGGGCAATGGTGGTCTTTCCCAAGGATTCGCCGTTCCCGAACATGCCCAAGCCCACGGCGGACCGGCGCATGATGGCGATGCCAGCCTACCTGGGCGGCAGCTTCGGCACGGCCGGCGTGAAATGGTACGGCTCGAATATCGCCAACCGCGACAAGGGCCTGCCGCGTTCGATTCTGATGTTCACCCTCAATGACCCCGATACCGGCGCGCCGTTGGCGCATATGTCGGCCAACTTGCTGTCGGCGTATCGCACCGGCGCGATCCCCGGCGTTGGCGCGCGGCACCTGGCGCGCAAGGCGGCGAGGGTGGTGGGGTTGCTCGGCCCGGGGGTGATGGGCAAGACCACCTTGTCGGCGTTCATTGCGGTGTGCCCGCAGATCGATACGTTGAAAATCAAAGGCCGTGGCCAGAAGAGCCTGGATGATTTTATTGCCTGGGTGAGGGCGACCTACCCACAGATCACCTCGATCAGCGTGGTCGACACCCTGGAAGCGGTGGTCCGCGACTCGGACCTTGTTACTTATTGTAGCTCCGGCGAGACGGGCGACCCCTCGATCTACCCAATTGTGCGGCGCGAGTGGGTCAAGCCGGGCGCGTTCCTGGCGATGCCGGCGGCGTGCTCCCTGGATGACGGCATGGAGCAACCCGACGTGCGCAAGGTGCTGGACAACACCGGCCTGTACCAAGCCTGGTTTGACGAGCTGCCCAAGCCCGCGCACCACAACGTGCCGGTGATTGGCGTGCGCTTCATGGACATGATCGCCGAAGGCAAGCTGCGCCTCGAAGACGTCGAAGACATCGGCAAGATCATCGCCGGTGCCGCCCCCGGCCGCCGGAACGATGAGGAAATCATCATCATGTCGGTGGGCGGCATGCCTGTCGAAGACGTGGCCTGGGGCACGGTGGTGTACCGCAACGCGATTGAAAAAGGCATCGGCGTGACCTTGAACCTGTGGGACACCCCGGTGCTGCGCTAAGCCACCCGACACTTACTCTGAAGAGGCATTCGACATGACAAACATCATCAAGCTCAAGACCGGCTCCCCCTTCGAAGAAATGGGCAGCTATTCGCGTCTGGTGGTCGTGGACAACTGGATCTACGTGTCCAACACCGCTGGCCGCAACCCGCAGACCAAGCTGATCCCGGAGGATGTGCTGGAGCAGACCCATCAGGTCTTCGCCAACATCGAAACCGCCCTGGCGGCGGTGCAGGCGAGCCTGGCGGATGTGGTGTGTTCACGGGTGTTCATCCAGGACCCCAAGGACGTCCCGGCGGTGATGGGCTTGATCGGCGAGAAGTTTCGCGGCGTCGATCCGGCCAGCACCGTGACGTGCCCGCCGCTGGGCTCGACGGTCTACAAGGTCGAGCTGGAAGTGACGGCGTATCGCAACGCCGCCAAGGCACAGGTTGAAGTGATCCGCCTGGCGCCATGACCGTCACGCGGCCGCGCAGCACGGCGGCCGCTTTTATTTGCCTATCACCGAGTCTTGAGCATGGCACCGACTATCGCGCCCGTGAACACCTCCACCGCGTTTCCCGCCAGCACCAGCGTGGTCATTATCGGCGGCGGGATTATTGGCCTGACCGCCGCGCTGACCCTGGCCGAACGCAATATCGCCGTGGTGGTCCTGGAAAAAGGCCGCATCGCCGCCGAGCAGTCGTCGCGCAACCTTGGCTGGGTGCGCAAGACCAGTCGCCATGCCGCCGACATTCCCCTGGCCCTGGCCGCCGACCGCTTGTGGGCGCAGATGCCCGAGCGGGTCGGCGCGGACGTCGGCTACCGCCAGGAAGGCATCATGTTTGTCGGGCGGACCCCGGCGCAGATGGCGATGCATGAAGGGTGGCTCAAGTCGGTGGAGCACCTGTCGCTGGATTCGCGCCTGCTCAGCAAACGTGAAATCGACGCATTGGTGCCGGGTGGCGTAGGCGACTGGGCCGGCGGCATCTACACGCCGTCCGACGCGCGTGCCGAGCCGACCCTGGCCAGCAGCGCGATCGCCAAGGCTGCCATGGCGAAAGGGGTGGTGATCATCGAACAATGTGCGGTACGTACGCTGCAGACGTCCGCCGGGATTGTCAGCGGGGTGGTCACTGAGCGCGGTGAAATCCGTTGTGATCATGTGCTGCTGGCGGGGGGCATGTGGTCGCGGCGTTTCCTCGGCAACCAGGGCGTGGCGTTGCCGACCTTGCCGCTGACCTGCTCGGTACTGCGCACCCACCCCATGGAAGGCCCGACGCAGATTGCGGTCGGCGCGCCGGATTTTTCGTTTCGCAAGCACAAGGACGGCGGCTTCATCATCACCCAGCGCGGCAAGCTGGACGCGTTCCTGACCCTGGATCACCTGTTGCTCGCCAAGCCATACATGCCGCAGTTTCGCGCACAGCGCCATGTGCTGAACGTGTCGCTGGGCAAGCCTTTTCTGGACGATCTGAAACTTGCAAGGCGTTGGCGCGCCGACAGTGTCAGCCCGTTCGAACGGGTGAGGGTGCAGGACCCGGCGGCCAACCCGCGCCTCAACAGTGACGCGATGAACAACCTGATCGCCGCCTGGCCGGTGTTCGAACAGGCGCGAATCGCCCAGGCGTGGGCGGGCACCATCGACGTCACGCCGGACTCCAACCCCGTGATCGGGCCGGTCGCGCAGATCCCCGGGCTGACCGTAGCCACGGGTTTTTCCGGGCACGGCTTTGGTACCTCACCGGCGGCGGGCCACCTCGCGGCGGACCTTGTCAGCGGGGACACGCCGATCATTGATCCAAGCCCGTATCGTTTCGATCGTTTCTGACGCAAAGGAATCAACCCATGGCTTCTGAAAGCTGTTTTTTCACCAATCGTTCAGGCCTGCGCCTGCACTTCGTGCACTGGGGCGATTCGAGCGGCGTGCCGCTGGTTCTGCTGCATGGCTTGCGGGCCTACGCACAGACCTGGGAATCGCTGGTGCAGTCCCTGGGAACCGGTTACTGCATTTACGCCCTGGACCAACGTGGGCGCGGTTTAAGCGACTGGGCCGCACCAGAGACCTACCACACGCAATCCTATGTGGAAGACCTTGAGGACCTGGTGGCTCATCTGGGATTGGGGCGTTTCGTCTTGCTGGGGCATTCCTTGGGAGGAGCCAACGCCCTTGAATATGCACGGCAAAACCCGGGGCGGTTGATGGGGTTGATGATCGAAGACATCGGCCCCGGCTCTTCAACCCAAGGTGATGGTGCCGCACGTATTCGCCGCGAGATGAGCCAGACGCCGTTGCAGTTCGGCAACTGGGAACTGGCCCGTGCCTTCTGGCAGGCGTCGCGCCCAGGCCTGTCGGAGCAGGGCCTGGCCTCACGGCTCGCGCACTCGATGAAGGACAGTGGCACAGGGGTCACCTGGCGGCATGATCAGCAAGGCATTGCCAAGGCACGCCTGAGCATCGAACCGACAGATTTGTGGCCCGCCGTACGCGCCCTGGACTGCCCGACCCTGTTCATTCGCGGCGGCCGCTCGGACTTCCTGCCGGCCGCGACGCTTGAGGCCATGACTGCCTGCAACCCGCACATCAGAACGGTGGAGGTCGCGGACGCGAGTCACTATGTGCATGACGATCAGGGGGAGGTGTTCAATGGGTTGGTTGCAGGCTTCTTGAAGGGGCTGGGGGCCGGGGGGCGCTAGTCAGCACGGCGGTCGCGGTTGTCCTTTCTTCAAGAGGCTTCCTGGTTCGTTGAACGGCTCTGCAGCCCAAGACGATCAACTGAATCGCCCCGGGTTTCGTAGACACCTCATTGCCTGAAACAATGCTGTCAATTATTGACGTTAACCACAACCCGTCCGCGTACTTCGCCGGCGAGCAGTTGCTCTGCCGTCTGAACAACCGCGCCCAAACCAATCTCTCGCGTTACTTCTTTTAAGATAGAGATATCAAGATCTCGTACCAGACGATCCCAAGCTGCGATCCGATCTCTTCGCGGACGCATCACGCTGTCGATACCAGCCAGTGTCACCCCACGCAAAATGAAGGGGGCAACGCTGGCAGGTAAGTCCATCCCTTGTGCGAGTCCGCATGCCGCAACGGTGCCTCCATAACAGGTGCTGGCACATACGTTGGCCAGCGTATGGCTACCAACCGAATCAATCGCGCCTGCCCATCGTTCTTTGGCAAGTGGGCGACCTGGCCCGCTTAAGACTGAGCGATCAATGATCTCCGAGGCGCCAAGCCTCTTCAGGTAATCAGATTCTTCAAGACGACCAGTTGAAGCCACGACGGTGTAGCCCAAGCCAGCGAGGAGGGCGATAGCGAAACTGCCAACGCCACCATTGGCTCCTGTCACCAAGACTTCACCTGAATCCGGTGTCACGCCGTTGCGCTCCAAAGCGAGCACCGAGAGCATCGCCGTATAACCTGCTGTGCCAATTGCCATGGTTTGTTGCGCGGTGAACCCGCGAGGCAGGGGAATAAGCCAGTCACCATTGACTCTAGCCTTTTGAGCCAGGCCACCCCAGTGCGCTTCACCCACGCCCCATCCATTAAGCAGCACGTTGTCACCGACCTTGAAGTCAGGATGGCTACTTTCCTCAACCGTCCCCACCAGGTCGATACCAGGCACCATCGGAAACTTGCGTACAACCGGGCCTTGTCCCGTTATCGCCAGTGCGTCTTTGTAGTTGAGGGTGCTATAAGCAACACGAACCGTCACATTACCGGCAGGCAGTTGTGTTTCGTCCAAGCTGGCTAGTTTTGCGAGACTGCTGTTGTCATTTTTTTCAATCAAAATGCCATGGAACATAAGGTTTTCCTCAATTAGACCGATCGTCTATAAAACGCCAAAAAAAATTAACGCGGTAATCCGGCCATGAATCCGTTGATGAACGTATTTAAAGGGGCTGCGCTTTTCACCACCCGTGCTCTGAGCACCGCACCTTCCCAACCAATCCAGAAGTACGCAGCGAGTTCTGCGCAATCAACATCTCTGGCGAGTTCGCCAGCATCCTGTGCCTCTCTTAGACAAGTGGCCAATTGTTGCTGCCAACTGAATAGGGTGGCATCCAGATGCTCACGGAAACCTGCGGGAAGAATGGTTACTTCCTGGCTAAGGTTACCTACCAGGCAGCCGCGTCTGAACTGGTATTTCTCCATCCCTCCCTTCGCGTCCTCGACGAAGGCTAGAACACGCTGCAGAGGAGTCATTGAGTCATCGAGAAACCAGCGTTTGAGCTTGTTGGCGAAGTAAGCTGCGTAGTTGTCCATCACGGCCCGTCCAAAATCCTCCTTGCTATCGAAGTAGTGGTAGAAGGAGCCTTTTGGAACACCGACCGTTTTCA
Organism: Pseudomonas sp. GL_117; assembly: GCF_057835125.1. Lineage (NCBI taxonomy): Bacteria > Pseudomonadati > Pseudomonadota > Gammaproteobacteria > Pseudomonadales > Pseudomonadaceae > Pseudomonas > Pseudomonas sp. GL_117. The sequence goes on from NZ_CM174418.1 coordinate 2,932,957, forward strand.
GTACGCCGTCGATGCCGGTGGCCATGAAGCCCTGCTCAGTTAGAATTTCGGTCCCGCAGCGAATGAGTGCGTCACGGGTATCCGGATTCTGTCGGGATACCTTGGGCGGACGGCCACGGCGAGGAGTTTGCGAGGAGTTGATCATGGCCAAGGATATTAGACTGATCGTCTACAAAGTCAATTGCGTAACTGCCATGACGGTTGCCTAGGCGGTTGGAGTCGATAAACCGAAGCAGAGATTGCCTAACCTCTGCCCGGTTTCTTTTTGGACGCATCTTTATAAAAGTGTGCGTCTCACGGGCCTCAGGAACTGCGCTCGTTACTCTTTGATGCCGCGTAGGCGCAACGAGCGTTGACGCATGAGTTCAACAGCGACCAGCAATGCCACCGAGCCGAGAATCAGTAACCTGGCCGCCGCCAGGATGGTTGGGCTGATCTGTTCGCGCATGCCTGACCACATCTGGCGCGGGATGGTGCGTTGCTCAACCCCGCCAAGAAATTGCACCAGCACCGCCTCATCGAATGAGGTCACCATCGCAAAGAGCGCGCCGGACATGATCCCAGGACGAATAGTTGAATATGCGTGTGGTGTGCCCGAGTTGCTCAAGGGGGAGCACAGCAAAAATGTTGGCCCCAATATCGATTCTTGGAGTGAGTTCCAACCGCTGGGGGTAGTTGCTGGAATCACGCCATTCAATTTCCCTGCGATGGTGCCCCTGTGGATGTTTCCTATGGCGATTGCCTGCGGCAATTGCTTCATCCTGAAGCCCTCCGAGCGCGATCCAAGTTCGACCCTGTTCATCGCCCAAGTGCTGCAGGAAGCTGGTTTGCCGAATGGTGTCATGAGCGTGGTTAATGGTGACAAGGAGGCCGTTGATACCTTGCTCCACGACCATCGTATTCAGGCGGTAAGTTTTGTAGGCTCGACACCAATCGCTGAGTACATCTACCGGACGGCTGCGGCAAATGGCAAGCGTTGCCAGGCATTGGGTGGAGCAAAAAACCACGCCATCGTCATGCCAGATGCGGACATCGATAATGCGGTCAACCAGTTGGTGGGGGCCGCATTTGGATCATCAGGGGAGCGATGCATGGCTCTGTCTGTAGCGGTCACAGTAGGTGATGCAACAGCCGATGCCTTGATCAGCAAAATGCGCGAAGCAATGACCCGTCTCAAGGTCGGCGCCTATCAAGACAAGAGCAACGACTTCGGCCCTCTGATCACTCGCCAACATCAGCAAAAGGTGATCGGATACATCGACAGCGCAGAAGAGGAGGGCGCACAGGTCGTAGTGGATGGTCGAAACATTCAGGTTCCAGCTTGCGAGAACGGCTTTTTTGTTGGGGGGACATTGATCGATCAAGTCAAACCCGGCATGCGCTGCTACGAGGAAGAGATCTTCGGGCCGGTGCTGTTGATCGTGCGTGCGCAGAGCATGCGAGAGGCGATGCAACTGATCGATGCTCATGAATACGGTAATGGCACCTGTATCTTCACTCGCGATGGTGAAGCTGCCCGATACTTCTCTGACAACATCAAGGTCGGCATGGTTGGTGTCAACGTACCGCTCCCAGTACCTGTCGCCTATCATAGCTTTGGTGGCTGGAAACGCTCGTTGTTCGGCGATTTGCATGCCTACGGCCCGGATGCGGTTCGCTTCTATAGCAAGCGTAAAACGGTCACCCAGCGCTGGCCGTCTTCGGGAATTCGGGAGGGAGTCGAGTTCTCTATGCCGACGATGAAGTGAATCCCCTTATCTCAGGTGACCTAAATGCAAGCTTCGAATCTTTGCTTGCTAGGTGATTTCAATTTGAGTATGAAATGGTTCTGCAACAGACAGTGTGAAAACCTAGCAATCTGTCCAGCCCCTTAAGAGAATGCTCCGTATCGAAAAATGCGGAGCATTTTTTCTTTATGGCCTACATACAAGGAGAGTCCCGTAGCCAGACTGTCCCTGCCGAGCTATCTACTCTTATCGCTCCCTCCTTACCAGAATCCACATCATCGAGATGCGGGCGCCAAAGCGACCAGGGCGCTGACCGCTTTCCGGGTGCGCTGGAGTGCGATTCTGGTGGCGCTTAACTACGTCGAGGGGGAGCTCTGGTTGTGGCATTAGACTGGGGGCATCCTTTTCAAACCATCCAAGGCATGCCCTCAGATGTGCCCCCAATTTAGCAATCCACCGGAAGTGAATGGAGCTCCATAGTTTGTAGAAAGGCAGAAATGATCAGCCGAACAGACTGCCAGACGACTTCTATAGGCTCTCGGGGTCGCCAAAAAACATTTCGACATGGCTCTGGGACGGTGGTTTCAGGTCGAGAAATTTTTAGCTTGCCCCCATTTTTGCCCCCAACGCTCACCGGACTCAGGCGGAAGGCAAGCCTTCATCCAAAATACGGTTCTGAGCAGGCCCCAATAGTTCTCCCTGCCCTTTGGCTTTATGGTAGATAAGTCCAGTAAATTGTGGCTAAAGTTAGAAATTAAGCAATAAGGCACAGATTTAGGGAATTAAGTCGCTTGATAGGGCTATGCGTTAATTCTATAATTTTGGGAACTAACTGGCACAGAATGGGCTAGGTACACACTATGTTGGATTTAAGCTTCAGCAAGCCGAGCGAAGTCGTTAAACGCATCTGCGATCGCTTGCGCACAGAGCGCTTGGCGCTGGACATGACACAAGCCGACTTGGCCGGGCGTGCCGGCATCGGCACAAACACAGTGTCCAATCTTGAAGCCGGGCGCAATGTCGGATTCGAGAGCGTCGTTCGGGTGGCGATGGCTCTTGGCCGAACCAAGGAACTTGAAGGCTTGTTCCTGCCAAAGCTGGACACCATCGAGGATATTCGGCGCTACGAAAACAGCGCCAATCGTCTCCGTACAAAAAGGAAGTCCGGCAATGCTTGAGCAGGTGAACGTCTTCTACGAGGGCTGGGGTGAGCGATTGCAATGGGGCACGCTGGTCTCCACGACTGCCCTGACCGGTCGCCCGCTGATCGTGTTCGAGTACAGCAATGAAGCCAGGCAAAGGGGCTTGGAGCTGTCCTCCTACACGCTGCCGCTGGAGGGGGCTCAGTTGCGCCGAGATTTCCCAGACCACCAACTGTACTTGCCAGGGCCTGTTTACGACTCCTTGCCGGATGGGTGGGGCATGTTGCTGATGGACCGTATGTTCAGGCGCCGCGGGCTCACCACGGCGCGCATCGGCTCACTTGAACGGCTGGCCTACATCGGTAGCAATGCAATGGGGGCCATGACGTTTGAGCCAGTGGCACCCGAAGGGCAGGAGTCTGAAGTCCACATCCCGCTGGAGCAGCTTGCCGCCGAAGTGCAGGAAGTGCTCCATGGAGACGGTGGCGAGTTCCTGCATACGTTGCTGCTGGTGGGCGGCTCGCCTCAAGGTGCAAGGCCTAAGGCCCTCGTCTATCGCGATCCCGAAACTGGCCGGTTTACCACTGCCGTCACAGCGGGCTTTGAAGCATGGTTGATTAAGTTCCCGGCCAAAGAAGAACATGCCGAGGTGTGCGCTATCGAAATGGTCTACGCCGAATGCCTGCGCATGTGCGGTATCGAGACCCCTGACACGCAGTACTTCAGTCTGCCTAATGGCTTAGCGGCGTTTGCTAGTAAGCGATTTGACCGTCGGGATGGACTGCGCGTACCCATGCAAAGCCTAGCGGCCTTTACGGGGGCAAATTACCGGTCTCCGGGGGTGTTGGACTACGTCAACTTCTTGCGGGCAACACAGATGTGTACCAACGACGTGCGAGAGATGGCGGTGGCCTTCGAACGTGCCGTCTTCAATGTTGCGTTCAACAATAGAGACGATCATCCCAAGAACTTTGCCTACATCATGTCGCAAGACGGTCAGTGGAGACTGTCGCCGGCTTACGACGTGACCTTCTGCGAGGGGCCAAGTGGATATCACCAGATGGATGTGATGGGGGAAGCCCTGTCGATTTCCCGCACGCAAATGCTTCGGCTTGCCGAGGAAGCCGAGGTTCCCCCGGACGTTGCAGGCAGAATGATTGACGGCATTTGTGATGTGGCGAGCCGGTTTGCAAGCATCGCCGAGGACCTATGCCCACAGGTTATTACTCAAGACACCTTGCGCACGATCCAATGCCGCATCGATCAGAACGTAGCTCGGTTACACCACGGTCATGCGGGCAGCAGTCGCCGCTACCGTTGACGCTTCATTCCTTGGCAAACACCAGCTCTGATCCGAAGTCACGAATGTTGGATCGGAAGCGAACCTCAAACACGCCTTTGCGACATAGTATGTTCCTGCATCTTTGGGTAGCCACGCTAGGGTGGGTATCCCAATGTGCCAATCGCGGCGCTGACCATTTGTCCCAAATAATACAATTCTGTACTGACTTGTTGCCCTTATCTGTGCGCATTGGCATTATTTAGCCATCACTCGATGCCGGCGCAGGGATGGCCGCGACACGCTGCCTATTTCTGTGCGCTTAATTTGGCGCCAGCCTAGTGCTCATCTATCTCTGCATACCCCCCAATGTCTAACCTTTTGCGGTTCTATAAATGAGTTTCTTTCGAAAGCTCTTGGCTTTCATTGTCCAACTATTCAGTCGGAAGGATGAGCCTGATAGCGATGTATTGCCGAAAATTGATCCTGAGAAAATCCAGAAAGAGCTGCGCGTCGTTGAGCTGGCGCGGCTTCGCGGAGCTGCCGGAGTTCCCTCCAGTACTGCGACGCAGCTTTCAGATGTCGAGCACAGCATTCGGGGCAAATTGGGCGGAATGCGTGAACAGATACTCAAGTACGGTGAGCGATCCCTAAAAAGCGCCGACAACCGCTTGGACTCCATTGACGTGACCCGCGATATCAAACGCACTATCGCACTTGGCGAGGAGTTTGAGCGAAACGCCGATCAGGACATTTCCAAAATGGATGGCGAGTTGACGGAGCTTCAGCAAGCCGCCGAAGACAAGGCCCATGCGCTCGAAACTTTTCGTGAGCAAAACAAGTTGCAGCACAGGACTGCTGATGCTGCTGATGGGGATGCCAAATGGAAGAGCGGTGGCTTGCTGTTTGCGATGACGGTGGCCGAAGGCTTTGGAAACGCCTTTTTGTTTTCTGAGGGTATGGCCAGCGGATATGTGGGTGGGTTTGTCACCGCATTAATGCTGTCAGTGTTCAACGTGTTCGTATGCTTCTTTCTGGGCAGAGCCAGCGCCTATAAAAACCATGTCAAACCGTCCCGGATGTTCGCAGGCTATTTTGCGTTCAGTGCGGCTGTTCTCAGCATGGTCACTGTTGGCTTAGGAACTGCCTATTTCCGTTTTGTGCTGCCTCAACTTGAAGATGAATCGCAATCAGCTGTCGAGTTGATTCGTGCTTATTTACATGATTCGATCCTTCCATTTCAGGACATCAGCTCATGCGGCTTATTTGCGCTGACGGTCATTTTTGGAGTGGCAGCAGTCTATAAGGGCTACACCTGGACTGATCGTTATCCAGGGTACGCGAGGGTTTACCTGGCTTACGAAGACGCTCAACGCCGCTATGTCTTTGCTATTGAGGCGCTGCGGCATGTGCTGGAACAGCGCAAGCTTGAATCCCTGCTCCTGATCGATCAGAACGTTGATCGTGCAGCGGCAGCCATCCAGAATTTCAAGCGCAGCATGAGCCAGAAAACGGTCATCAAGAAAGTCGTGGATGAGCGGATGGTACTGGCCGACGAAACGCTCACTAACCTGGTCCGTAAGTATCGGATTGAAAACGAAATGGCCCGCCCTCGCGATAATCCGCCGCCGGCCTATTTCGACGAGCCGGTGACATTTGTTGAGGTCACCATGCCTGACTTCGGCACCGAGAAGGATGAGATCAAGCTCGCTGAGCAGGAACGTTTAATGAACGAAATGATCGCCAACCTGGAGACCATAAGGGCGCGAATTCAATCGTCGTTTAATCAGAAATACGATCAAGTACAGCCGCTGCAGCAAATCGTTTTAGGGAGAGCATGATGGCAATTTATGCCCAGAAAAAAGGGCTTCCCGGTAAAACTTTCGGGTTGCTGGTTGGTGGTGTCGCTGTAGCTGCGGCTGCCTTGATGTTTTATTTCAATGCCACGCGTGAAACCCTCGATAAGGAGACGCTTTGCCCGTCCACAGGTCCCAAAGGGCAATACGTGGTGCTTATTGATAACACCTCACCTTTCCCGTTTACTCAGAAAATCGCTTTAGGCCAACGGCTTAAAACGATGGTCAATGAGGAACTCCCCGAAGGCTACCTGCTCTCCGTGTTTCTTCTCGGTGAAGATTTTAAGAACAATGAGAAGCCGTTATTTGAGCGCTGCAATCCTGGTCAGTGGAAGGACAAGAATCAGCAGATGAGCAACAAGAAATTTGTCGAGCGCGACTTCAACCAGAAATTCGTAAAGCCGTTTGACGACATCGTGCACAAAATCTCGCTCGAAGAACGCAGCAAGAACTCCCCCATTTTCCAGATGCTGCAGCTAGTTGGCATCAATGGGTTTGAGCGCGCGCATGTGTCGGGTGAGCGCAGGCTGGTGATTTACTCTGACATGCTCGCGAACATGCCGGAGTTCAGCATGTATAAGGCCAACCTGCCGCCGTACGCGGATTTTCGTAAGACCGCTTATGGGCAAAATGCAGTGGCACCGGGCCTGCAAGGCAGCAGTGTAGCCATCAACCTGCTGGCAGCTGATCAGAAAGCCCTACAGAACACCAAACTCTCCATGTTCTGGGAGCAATACTTTCAAGATAACGGCGTATCTGTGGAAGGTTTTTCCCGGCTCGAGGGGCTATAAGTGGACGTCAATAAATCGATCAAGCGCGTCAGCACCTACTTTGCGCTCGCGGTGCTGCTGAAAATCAGTTTGTCCGTCGCCAGCCTGAAGTTAAATGACCCCTTTTGGCTAGGGTTGGTCTTTCCTCTGGCGATAATGATTGCATATTGGATTGTCGGCTATCTCGTTCGAGAAAAATGGGACAAGCAACTCACCGTAGCTAAGTTTGCCGATTCGGTTTACTACTTGGGCTTCCTGTTCACTGTCGCCAGCATTATTATCTGCTTGCTCGACATTGAGAGCATGGGTGACAACCTTAATGGCATGGCAACGCGATTCGGTGCCGCGATGGTTAGTACCGCGTTGGGTATGCTGGCGCGGATTATTCACACAGGGTTTCGTATCGACGCTAATGATGCGGTCCGAAGTGTCGAAGAACGTGCGATTCACGCGGCCGAAAACCTGGCTATCTCCTTTGACAACACTTTTCAACAGCTTGAAGTCTTCCGGGACAAGGTAGACGTCGCTTCTCGCGAAGCAGTGCAGAGTGTGAAGGAGCAGGTCAAGGCACTTTACGAACACAACATCAGTGCCACCGACGCTTACTTTGCCAATGCTACGCAGCAGAGCAATGAAGCCTTTGCTCTGATACTTGAAAACACCCGGCAATCCAGCGACAACTTGTTGAGCACGATCAATGAGCTGACCGAAAAGAGCGCGATTACGCTACGGCAGATGGAAGATAACGCATTGGATTTTGGCACGATGGCACGTGATCGTGTGGAGCAAATGATCTTTCCTGATGACCTGTTCACCCGCAAACTGGGTGGTTCAATCGAAACATTGGCAGGCACAACGGACAGCGTGAATGAAGGCGTTGCCTCCTTGGCAGAAGATGTTAAAACCGCTACGCGCCAAGTCACCACCGCCATTCGTAGCTTGAATGCTAAGACTCAAACACTCGATGAGAACCTGGTAGCCGTCGGTGCCATTGTGACGAGCCAGGAGCGCCTGGTGGATGCGATGAGACTACAGAGCAAAGAGGTGATGGAAAGTGTTGAGCGCGTACAGAAAGAGTACCTGGACTCGCTGGACGACCAGCAAGAAGATTACCTCAACGAAATCAAGGCTCGTCAGCAATCGGTAGAACGCATTGCAGATAAGCTGGATGCTTTGAATATCCGTATTGAAAGCGCCGATACTGTAGAGCGCCTGGGCAGGGACATCGCCGATGCTCTGAAAGGTGTGCGCGAAGTCAGTCAAACCAATCGGGAGATTTTGGCGGAGAGTCTTGAGCAGAGTTTGGCGCCGCTGGTTCGGGCTCTGGTTGAAAGTAACGAGAAACACCAGGGGGTTGCAGCGAGGATGGAGGAGAGCAATCGTTCAGTCCAAGCCGCTCACAGCCAGTTGGATGCGCTGATTAACAAGATTGATGATCTCACTGCGGTAGAGCAGGGCTCATCCACTCACTGCGTTGAGCCAGAGAGCCTGGCTGAAGCGAGATCCGCCTGATGAGCGGAAAGAATGATCAAGTGTTTCAGCTCTCGCTTACCGAGATCTTTATCATCGTCTGCTTCATATTGCTGCTGCTGATGGGGTACCAGATTTTTAAGTTAACCCATAAAAATCAGGCGTTGAATGAAAAAATGTTGGCCTTCCAGGATCTGGATGTACGTGAGAATGCGATCAACAAGGCGGCCGATGCACTGAAAGCGCGGATGACTGCGTTAGGCGTGCGTAAGCCCGATGAGATCATCAGCAAGCTGGTGGACGCATCGAAAGCAACTGCAGAGCTGGATCGCTTGAAAGTACTCATGACCCAAAAAGATCAGGAGCTGACTGCACTCGCGGCAATCGAAAAAGCCTTGATAGAGGTTGCTGGGCAGAAAAAAGGCGCCGACGCCAAACAGCTCATTTTAGAAACGATGATGTCGTTTGAGCAGCTAAAAAAGCTGGTCGTCGATCCTGCTGATGAAAGCGGCGTACAGCCTACGGATGTGGTGAAACGCGTCGCGGCGCTCAAGGCTCAGGACGACATGCTAGCGGCTGCATTCGGGACAAACGCCGACCAAACGAAGGACCAGCTCCAAGAGGCGATCAAGCACGCCGTTGCCATCGCACAGGCGGAAAAAAGCGGTACGAGTCCAATTGAATTACAGAAGGCCAATAAAGACTTACGAGGCCAGGTTCAGTTCTTGCAGAACCGCTTGAATAAGGGCCGGGGTGGTGACCTTCCGCCGTGTTGGGTGAATGAAGTCACCGGTAAAGCGGAGATGTTTCTCACGGTAAAACTGAGTGAAAACAATCTCTCATTCGAACCCGCATGGCCGCCAGCGCGTCAGGAGGATGCGATGGCGTTGCCAGGTATTACAGAACTGATGGCCAATACCACGCGTACGTATGAAAGCTTTACTCAAGCGGCCAAGCCGGTGTCCGATTTGGGCACACAAAAAGAGTGCAAGTACTACGTGCGATTGGTGAGCCAGATTCAAGATGCGGTTACCTCTGATCGGCGCCGACTTATGGTTGAGAATTTGTTTTACAAGGTTGAAGTCAGGCGATAGGGGGTGTTGGCGAAGTAAGGGGGTGTGCGTCCGCGCAGGTATCTACGTAGGCGTTACTTGAGCAAACGGTAAATACGCTTACTGAACGCCAGAATTAAGGTCGATGGTGTCCGCCTGTTTTAGACCTGAGGGCATCCTTTTCAAACCATCCATAGCATGCCCTCAGATATGCCCCCAGCTGCCTCGCGCTCTGGAAATGGGTAGATCTCCATGACCTATGAAAAGCCGGAAATGATCAGGCTGAACTGCTTCCCGACGACACCTAAAGACTCTCAGGGTCCCCAAAAAACATCTGAATCCGCGACCGCAACCACCGCTCCCCGGGATCATTATCCTGCGACCCACGCCACGCCATATGCAGTTCAAACGAGCGCACCGGCAACGGCGGCTCCTCGGCGCGAAGGCCGCCGGCGGCGGTCAGTGCTTCGGCGGCATAGTCCGGCACGATGGCGACAATATCGGTGCCCGCCAGCAAGGTGCCCAGGCCGTTGAACTGCGGAACGGCCAGCACCACGTGGCGTTTGCGGTCGAGTTTTTCCAGTTCTTCGTCGATAAATCCGCTCAAGTCTCCCGCAAATGACACCAGGGCGTGGGGGCGGGCGCAGAAGTCGTCGAGGCTCAGGGCGCCGGGGACGCTGTCGGCGCGTAGCAGTTTGGGCAGGCTGCGGCGCAGGACCTTGCGTTTGGCGTTGGCCGGCAGGTCGGCGGTGTAGCTGACGCCGATGGAGATTTCGCCGGAGGCCAGCAGGCTGGGCATCAGGATGTAGTTGACGCGGCGCACCACCAGCACGATGCCGGGGGCTTCGGCGCGCAGGCGTTTGAGCAGTTGCGGGAGCAGGGCGAATTCGACGTCATCGGACAGGCCAATGCGAAATACCGCGGTGCTGGTCGCCGGGTCGAACTCGGCGGCACGGCTGACGGCGGTGGAGATCGAGTCCAGGGCCGGGGAGAGCAGGGCGAAGATTTCCACGGCGCGTGCGGACGGTTCCATGCTGCGGCCGGTACGCACGAACAGTGGGTCATCGAACAAACCGCGCAGGCGTGACAAGGCCGCGCTGATGGCCGGCTGGCCGAGGAACAGTTTCTCGGCCGCGCGGGTCACACTGCGCTCGTGCATCAAGGTTTCGAATACGATCAAGAGGTTAAGGTCGACACGACGCAGGTCGTTACGGTTCATCTTGTGTCCTGGAAGAGTCAGCGAGCTTGACGAGAGCGGCCATAAAAGAACCCCCTGGATTCGATTAAGAAGCATGACCGGCATGAATCTTACGGGGAAAGGCTGGTACTCTGCACCGGCTAATTGAGTTTTCCTACGTTAGCCGGGGTCTTTTCCTCGGGAGCGGAATCAATGACAGGCATGTCGACTATTAATGGTGACCTGTGGTCTTACCGGGAAAGCCCAGATAGAGTTCATGGCATTAGAGGTTACTTTGACGAGGTTTGCGATGTCCCGCACGATCCGTTTTCACAAGTTTGGTCCGGCCGAGGTGCTCAAGTGCGAAGAGCATGTAGCCGCGCAGCCCGCACCGGGCGAAGTGCAGGTGCGTGTCGAGGCGATTGGCATCAGCTGGTATGACATTTTGTGGCGCCAGAACCTGGCGTCGTCCCATGCGCGCCTGCCGTCCGGCCTTGGTCATGAGATGGCCGGGGTGGTCGTGGCCCTGGGTGAAGGCGTGGATGATTTGGCGGTGGGCGATAAAGTCGCCAGTTTTCCGGCCGAGAGCCCCAATGATTATCCGGTGTATGGCGAAGTCATCGTCCTGCCCCGTTCGGCCCTGACCCGCTATCCGGATGTGTTGAGCCCCATTCAAGCCAGCGTGCATTACACGCCGCTGTTGATTGCCTACTTTGCATATGTGGACCTGGCGCGGGTCAAGCCCGGCCAGTTTGCCTTGGTGACCGACGCGAGCCACTGCGCCGGCCCATCGTTCGTGCAACTGGGCAAGGCCTTGGGTGTGCGGGTGATTGCGGCCACCAAGGACAGCGCCGAGCGTGAATACCTGCTGTCCCTGGGGGCGGAAAAGGTCATCGTCACTGAAGAGCAGGACTTGCTCATGCAGATCAACAAGTTCACCGACAACCGCGGCGTCGATGTGGTGTTTGATGGCTTGGGTGGCCCGCAGATGTCGTTGCTCGGCGATGTGTTGGCGCCGCGTGGCAGCCTGGTGCTGTATGGTTTGCAGGGTGGCAACCAGACGCCATTCCCCGCATGTGCAGCGTTCCAGAAAAACATTCAGTTTTTTGTGCACTGCATCGGCAATTTCACCGGCAAGCCGGAACTGGGCATCATCCAGGACCAAGTGGCATTGCAGCGTGCATTACGCGACATCAACCAACTGACCGCCGATCGCGTGCTGGTACCGCTGAAAACCACGGTGTTTGCGTTCAGCCAGTTTGTCGAAGCACACCGCTATATGGACGAATGTCCGTGCCGCGAGCGCGTCGCATTGCAGGTTGAAGCTGTTTGATCTGTAGGAGTATTCGCAAATGCGTGTCCAATGCATCCGAACGGATGGGGCGAATACGCCATTTGACAGGGCTTAACCCGCGGCACGGTTAAGTCCGCCCAAGCACGCCGACCCCGCATTTAATACCTTTGCCCCTGACGCCGCGCTGAATTTCAGTGCGGCGTTGTCGTGTGGGCGCAAACAAAGTTTCGCCGGTTGTTCATCTGAACTGGTTTTCGGCACTTTTCTGTATCTGTTAATCAGTATTCGACTGCCGATAATTGTGCCTTCACTGTCATCTCAAGGATTGAGCAATGATTGAATGTCTGACATTACCGTCCCATGCCTCTAGCACTAAGAGGTTGTTTATATGTTCGCGCAAACGAAAAGCGCAAGCGTCAGAAAGTACTGATCAATAGCCGCTGAATTCACGGGTTTGCTTGATTGTTACTTGTCGGACGCTTCTCTGACTTTCTGGATAAAGCAGCGTAGGAAGTTGTCGGAACATTCCTAGGTTGTACGGCGGCACCGCTCTAGCCCCTGTGGTTCTGCCGCCTGTGAAGGGGTTGGGCACCCGGCAGGCGAATAAGTGCACACAGTGCTTTTGTTGCGAGGTGCTAACGTTGATCCAGCGTAGTACAGAACGATACACATCCAGCCTATAGGTGTAATGGGTCGGGCAACTAATCTCGATAGTTGCCTGAAACTGATATTTCAACTCGGGTAGTAGAATTATGAGCGCAATTCACGAGCAGGCCATGAACTATGTTTATCAACAAGTTCTACAACGTTTGATCGGGCACTTCACACGCGCCGAACGCACCGCACTTCAATTACTGATTCAACGCATAGTCGTCGCGGCCGGTGGCATGGAGCAGGTGGGTGATTACAAAGTGCTGATAGCCCATGGCGGCGGCGAAGTCAGCAGCTACACGCTGGCGTTGCTAAGGGCGGCGCAACTGTCCATCGCCGGGCGCGCACCCAAGACTTTCCAGTTGCGCGTGGCGACCTTGCGACACGCAGGGATGACCCAGGCCACCCTCGACACGCTGCACCAGGGGTATAGCGCGCTGTTTTTCCATGACGACCCCCGCATCGAATTATTGATGGTGGAAAACCAGGAAGTGTACCCCTTCAACCACCAGCGCCCTGCGTCGAGCAGCGGTCGCGAAACCAGCCAGCGCACGACGCTGATGGTGGGGCACCTGACGTCCGGTGATCTGCGCGCCACGTTGTGCACTGACACCTTCCTGTCCCTGGGCGATTTCTTTCAGCGGGTCACAACCTGGAACGGTGGCGTGCATGCCGTGGTCAGTGGCGATTCGGCGCGCAAGCAGAGCCAGTACCTGGCCTGGCTGAAAAAGCACGCACTGATAGCTGGAGTGGGGATGTCGCGAGGTAAACCGATGTCGCTCAGTGGGCTGTTTGCACGCATGGAGGAGTGGAGCGTCGGCTGTTACCGCGACCTCTACGGCGATCAATACGTGCCGGGCGAAAGCCCTGGTCGTGGCGGGCATCGTCATTTGGCCTACATTGGGATTGCCGATCTACTGACCGACGTAGACCCCGGCTCCGCGCCGTTGCTAACGGAGTTCCTGGCCTATAAGCCAGACCCGTTCGGCTTCCACTTCAGCCATCCGGTGTATCCGAACCCGCTGCTGATGGCCCATCTGTACGGCTTGCAGGCCCAGTGTCTGCGTGAGCTGTCCTACGAGGATGGCGTCGAAAGCTTTATTCGCCAGGCGCACGGCTACATGAGTCGCCGACAGATTCCCGAATACCTGATCGCAGAGGCCAGCAGCCCGGATGGCCGTGCGTTGTCGACCGCTCATGCGCAGGCGGTTTTTGGCCTGGATGAGAGCCAGTTGACGTGCTTGCTCTACTCGCCCTTCATCCACCACGGCCAGCGCCTTGAGGGTTACCTGCGCCAATGCCACCCCGGAATGCTGGTTGCGCTCCCGGAACTGCATAAGGTGCTGCAAGGCAAGGTGTCCTCCGACGTGCTGCAACAGTGGGCTGTCGACACCAGCGGGCTGCCGCTGCCGTTACTCCAGGCGTTGTACCGCCGGCGGCCCGGAGAGGTGGAACGTAGCGTGCTTGCGCGCGGCCGCGAGGCCTCGGGTTCGGCGGTCGCCACACCAGGCTGCGCCTTTCAAATGTCCGGGCGCTAGCGGCATGGGTGGGTGCAGTTGCCCTGGTGGGTGGTCATGAACCTGCGGGGTGAGCGGCAAGCGGAATTTGCCTATCAGGCGGTGTACCGCTACATGATCAGCCTGATCAATGAAGTCGGCCTGGAGACCCCGGTCAAACTACCGTCACTGCGGCAGTTGTCGACGCGCTTGAACGTGTCGATCTCGACGATTCAGTACGCCTATTCGCTGCTGGAAAAGGAAGGGCGGGTCTACTCGGTGGCCAAATCCGGTTACTTCGCCTGGCCAGTGACCAGCAACCCGTTGATGGCTCCCGGTGGCGACCTGCTGGAAAGGCTCTATGCCGCGGCACGACGCCCGCGCATGGCCGTACTCAGTGGCGACGAACCTGCGTTGCTGGGCGCACTGGATGGCACCTTGCTGACGCTCGAGCGCCAGTTGATTCGCCGTTATCCGCGCCACCTGCAACCCTGGTCGCAACCCTGCGGCGTGTGGGAGTTGCGGGCGGCACTGGCGGCGCGCTACACCTCATCGCCCACGCGCTGCTGGCAAGCCGACGAGGTGTACATCGGTGCCGACCTGCGTGGCGTGCTGGAAATCCTGATCGATGTGCTGGGCCTCAAGGGGACTACGTTGATTGTCGAATCGCCCTGCGACTGGTTGATTCTGCGTTTGCTGCAGGCCGCCGGTGTGCGGGTGATCGAGTTGCCCTGGAAGGCCGATGGCAGCCTCGACCTGATGAGCTTCGAGCACCTGTTGCGCCATGAGCCGGTGCAGCTGGTACTGCTGTCATCCGTGGTCAGCCTGCCGTCGGGCGTGGCCATGTCGGTGCAAGAGCGGCTGCACGTGGCGCATCTGCTGGAGCAGCACGGCTGCTGGCTGCTGGAAAACGACAGCTACGGCGACTTGGCGTTTGCCGCTGGCCAGCCGGCGCTGCGTGATCTGGTCAACCCGGAGCGGCTGATCGTCTTTTCGTCGTTCGACAAAACCCTGGGGGCGGAAGCGCCGTTCGGCTATCTGCTGTCGCGGCACTTGAGCAGCGAATTGCAGCGTCAGTTCCTGCTGCGCGCCTTTCGTTTGTCGTCGATCCGACAGCGTGCCATCGCCCGCCTGTACCAGAGCGGGCGGTTTGACCAGCACTTGCAGACCCTGCGCCAACGCCTGCAGGAGCAAGCCGAGGCCATGAGCCAGCGTGTGGACGCGCGCCTGGAGGGGCGGGTGACCTACCAGCCGCCCCGCGCGGGCGCCAGTCTATGGCTGCAATCGGTGGCCACGGTAGACATGCGCCAGGTGTTCCAGCGCATGGTTGCCCAGCAAGTGGTGATTGCCCCGGGCGAGCTGTTCAGCCTGGCTGGCCTGCACCACCAGCATGTGCGCCTGAGCCATGTATTCAATGGGCATCCGAACCTGGACGTGGCCTTGGACGCATTGGCACTGGCATTCCAGCAGGCGCAGATTGGCTGAGTTAGGGAGTGTTAGAAAATTCTCCTTCTGCTGTGGGATCGATACCATCGCGTCGTAGTCCAACTCTCAGTAAACTGTCATTTTTTCCGAATCCTTCTTTCCGAGGTTTATGCATGACAATCAGTCCTTTTGCGGGCAAGCCGGCGCCAGCCCAGTTGCTGGTGGATATCCCGCGACTGGTCACGGCCTATTACACGGGCCAGCCTGATGCAGCGATCTCCACCCAACGCGTCGCCTTCGGCACCTCCGGGCACCGGGGCAGCTCGTTCGAACTGAGTTTCAACGAATGGCACGTACTCGCCATCAGCCAGGCCATTTGCCTGTACCGTGAAGCCCAAGGCATCAACGGCCCGTTGTTTGTTGGCCTGGACACCCATGCGCTGTCCACGCCTGCCGGCGCCAGTGCGCTGGAAGTGCTTGCCGCCAACGGCGTACACGTGATGCTGGCCGAGGGTGATGAATACACGCCAACCCCGGCGATTTCCCACGCGATCATCTGCTACAACCGCGGCCGCACCAGTGGTCTGGCGGACGGCATCGTCATCACGCCGTCCCACAACCCGCCGCAAAGTGGCGGCTACAAGTACAACCCGCCGAACGGTGGCCCGGCCGATACCCACGTCACCAAGTGGATTGAAGCCAAGGCCAACGAGTTGCTGGCCAACAAGCTTGCCGGGGTCAAGCGCATCAGCCACGCCCAGGCGCTCAAGGCCGACACCACCCACCGCCATGACTACCTCAACAGCTACGTGGCCGACCTGATCAACGTGATCGACATGGACGCTATCCGCAGCGCCGGCCTGCGCCTGGGCGTAGACCCGCTGGGCGGAGCAGGGGTGCGCTACTGGTCGGCGATTGCCGAGCACTACCGCCTGAACCTGGATGTGGTGAACACCGAAGTCGATTCGACGTTCCGCTTCATGAGCGTCGACTGGGATGGCCAGATCCGCATGGACCCGTCCTCCAGCTACGCGATGCAAGGCCTGATCGGCCTCAAGGAACGTTTCGACGTGGCGTTCGCCTGCGATCCGGACCACGATCGCCACGGCATTGTCACCCCGTCCGGTGGCCTGCTGGCACCGAACAACTACCTGGCGGTGTCCATCGACTACCTGTTCCAGAACCGTCCCGACTGGCGCGCCGATGCGGCCGTGGGCAAGACCGTGGTCAGCAGCGGCTTGATCGACCGCGTCGCCGCACGTATTGGCCGGCGCCTGTACGAGGTGCCGGTGGGCTTCAAGTGGTTTGCTGATGGTTTGTTCGACGGTTCGCTGGGCTTTGGCGGTGAAGAAAGCGCCGGCGCGTCGTTCCTGCGCAAAGACGGCAGCGTCTGGAGCACCGACAAGGACGGCCTGATCCCGGCGCTGTTGGCCGCAGAGATGACCTCGCGCAAAGGCCAGGACCCAAGCCAGATCTACCGTGGCCTGACCGACGCCCTGGGTGAGCCGTTCGCGATCCGCGTCGACGCCAAGGCCACCCCGGCGCAGAAGGCATTGCTGGGCAAGCTGTCGCCGGAGCAGGTGACGTCCACCCAACTGGCCGGGGAAAGCATCCAGCAGATCCTCAGCCATGCGCCGGGCAACAACCAGGCGATCGGTGGCCTGAAAGTGATGACCGAAAACGGCTGGTTTGCCGCACGGCCATCGGGCACCGAGGACATCTACAAGATCTACGCCGAGAGTTTTATCGGCGAAGATCACCTCAAGTTGTTGGTGGAAGAAGCTCAGGTCCTCGTAGACGGCGCCATTTCCCAGTAACACGGCAAAACCAGTGTGGGAGAGGGCAGGCCTCTCCCACATTTAGCCCCCTCCAGACGTTGGACGCGGTCAAGCCAGGTCGACGAGAACGATCTCGCTATCCTCGATGGCAGTCACCCGCAACACCGACTCATCCTCAACCGCAACACCATCTCGAGCCTGTGCGCGCAAGCCGTTGACGTCTACGGCTCCGGTGGCCGGTACCAGGTACGCCCGGCGCCCGTTGTCGAGCCGATACTCGGCGCTTTCCCCAGCCTTCAAGTTCGCCGCGACCAGCCGTGCGTCCGCACGAATACGCAGGCTTTCGCTGTCGCCCGCTTTACCGCTGGCCAGGGTCACAAAGCCTTCGCGGTCACCTTTGGGAAACGGCTTGGCCCCCCACGACGGCGGCAAGCCGCTTTCATTCGGGATAATCCAGATCTGAAAGATCTTGGTCGGCGTGGCTTCCAGGTTGTATTCACTGTGGGCGATCCCGGTGCCGGCGCTCATCACTTGCACATCGCCAGCCTCGGTACGGCCTTTGTTGCCCAAATTATCGGCATGGCTGATGGCGCCTTCGCGCACATAAGTGATGATTTCCATGTCGCGATGGGGGTGCTGCGGGAAGCCGGTGCCGGGGGCGATGATGTCGTCGTTCCACACCCGCAGGTTGCCCCAGTGCATACGCGCAGGGTCGTGGTATTCGGCAAAGGAAAAGTGGTGATGGGCGTCAAGCCAGCCATGGTGGGCGCCGCCCAGCGTGTTGAAAGGTCGAAGTTCAAGCATGATCGTCTCCTGTGGATAGCGCCTATGATCCGGCACTACATGATCGATAAAAAGCGTAAAAAGTGCCTGATTCCTATCGACTTACTAGATTGATAAGCAGGGGTTTGACTTTCACTTCATCGCCTAACTGCATGACAGCAAAGCAATTGGCTGGAACTGAACGCCGATTCCGGCGACCATGGTGCATTCGCCAAAACCAACCTCATCGCTGGAGTCCGCGTGCCGCAACACACCCCTGATTTGCCCCCAGAGCTACGCCCACTGGCAGACATGCCGCTGTTCAAGCGCCTGGCGGCGCGCCTGTTTGGCCACGGACTCACGCGCCTGCGCGCCCAGCACCGGTTTTCCTGGCTGCATGGGCAGGCCGATGGCTTTCGCAGTGGGCATGAGGCAGGCGTGGAGTATGGCTACCGCGAGGGCAAGGCCGACGGCATCGAGGAGGGCCGGCAAGTCCTGCTGATCCGTGACTTTCGCCCCGATGAACACCGTGCGCCGGGTGTCGACGACAACCTGTTCGATGATTGGCGCCTGCCGCTGACCGCCGACCTGAAAAAACGCATCAAGGCTGACGTGGCGCGCCTGCTGCCGGCGCATGCCCAGCCCAGTGCCGCGCAGTGGAAGATGATCTTCAGCGACACACCTTCGACGTCGGTGATCGCGGGTGCCGGTGCGGGTAAATCCACCTCGCTGGTGCTGCGTATCCTGCTGTTGACCCATTACCTGGGCTTTGAACTCAGTTCGATGACCGTGGTGACCTTCACCCGCGAATCGCGCAGAGACTTCATCCACAAGCTCATGGAAATTCTCAACCTGTGGGGCCAACCCCTTGGCTTCAAAGAGGCCCAGGCGGTGGTACGCACCTTCCATTCGCGCATCCTGCCGATGGTGCGCAGCTTGCCGGGTTTCGAGCGCCTGCAGGCCTTCGAGAACCTGAATTCGGGTACTGAAGAGGCTGACAGCAACCCGTTCGACCTGCGTATCAACGACGCCCAGCGTCAGCAAATGAACGCCTGCTATCACCGTTTGCACGGCCAGCATGCGCGGTTCCGCGAGCTGATCGCGCCGCTGGCCCGGCATGGGCTGCAGCTCAAGGAACTGGAGCGCGAGCATCCCGACGTGCAAAAGCGCGTGGCAGTGACCGAGCTGGCGGCCAAACGCGACGAAGAACTCTGCGATCTGATCGAAGACCTGTGGTTCCGCGCAGGGGCCTGGCCGATCAAGGGCATTGAGCCGAGCCGGCAGACCGTGGAGATCAATGGCGCGAAATTCCATTGCCATGGCTACATCCCGGAGCTGGATGCGTGGGTGGTGCTGGGCTTCGATTCGCGGGAAAACGCCCAGGTCAGTCGGCCCAATTCGAAACTTTCGGTGCGCGCCGAGTGGGCGGTAAAGCGCACCCTGTTTCAAGCTTTCTGTCGTAAGCCGCTGATATGGCTTGATAATTACGATTCATCAAAACGACTGTTAAGCAGCCTGGCCGGTGATGCCAGCGCGGGGCCGGGCTTTGATTACAAGGTCAAGGGCGAGCTGGCTTCGGCGCCGCTGCTGGACTGTTTCGTCATGGCGGCCGGTTTTATCGAGAACCTCGGGTTGGATGTGCCCACGGCCGTGGGCCAGATGAGCTTTGCCAAGGACGACCCGGACCGCTTTTTCTTCGAGGCGCTGAGCATTTTCTGGAAGGCCCTGGAAGACCACTTGCTCGACCAGTCGCCGCCGATCATGACCTACAACCGCATGTTCTCGCTGTTTGGCGAAAACACCCCGGAAAACCTCAAGCTGCTCAGCGATCCGTTGCTGCGGCCGCTGTCCCACCTGATGATCGACGAATTTCAGGACGTCTCGCCGCAGATCGTCTCGTGGATCCGCGCCAGCCTGCGCGAGATCCGCAGTCGCGGTCCGGCCATGCACGTCGGGCGCGGCGCCCAGCGTTCATCGCTGCTGTGCGTGGGGGATGACTGGCAGTCGATCTATGGTTGGCGCGGCAGTTCGCCCAAGTATTTCATGCAGTTCAACCAGGAATTCCCATCCCCGGCCACCACTCGCGTGATGCTGGCGGAGAACTACCGCAGTCACCAGCACATCATCGACGCAGCGGAGCATATCGTGCGCGCTGCGCCGGCGATTCCCGGCAAAAAGGCCAAGGCCAGCGGAGCGCCCAAGCCGTTGGTGCCGGTCAAGGTGCTGGAGCGCGATGAAGCCGCACTGGGGCAGCAGTTGTTGATGCACTATCAAAACGGCGAAACAGTGTTAATGCTTTATCGAAAAAGTAGCGATAAGTTACTGATTCAAGAGCATATTCAGTCTGTAGTTAATCTGGATTCTAGCTTGCCACCCCAGGCGCGCAGGCTTAAACAGCTGACCTACCACAGTGCCAAGGGCCTACAGGCAGACGCGGTATTTCTGCTGGGCGATTGCCAACATGTCACCAGCTCGCCCTACAAGAATCAGGTGTACCGCATGGCGGGGCTGGGCAAGGACGGTGACAGCGAGCCGTATGACACTGCGCAAAGGGACGAGGTGCTGCGCCTGGCCTATGTGGGTATTACCCGGGCTGTCAGCCATTGC
This sequence comes from Pseudomonas sp. GL_117, assembly GCF_057835125.1. NCBI lineage: Bacteria > Pseudomonadati > Pseudomonadota > Gammaproteobacteria > Pseudomonadales > Pseudomonadaceae > Pseudomonas > Pseudomonas sp. GL_117. The sequence goes on from NZ_CM174418.1 coordinate 2,953,443, forward strand.
TACTGGTATGTGGAAAAGCCCGAGGGCCAGGCGGTGAATGTGCCCAAGGCGTCAGAGCGGGTAGATGGCAAGAAAGCCTTCTTCGACGACCAGCGGGGTTAGCCGGCGAATGCAACATCCCCCCCTGTGGGAGCGGGCTTGCTCCCACACAAGCCTGTTCCACCTTCGAACGGTGTTGCCTGTCAGCGCGTACTCAAGCCCGTAAAGTCAGCGGGGGCACAAACGACGCCAACTCATCCTCCACCGCTTCGATGATCCGCTCCACATCGGCCGCATTCATCACCGTGGCGCAAGGGATGCCCGCGATGGCAATCAACGTCTCGCCACTCGCTCGGTCAAACAGGCGGGCGACCATGCTGCCGGGCGCGTCCATGCTGCCCTCGAAGCCCATCGGATGGAAATGCCAGCGCATCAGCTGGCAGGCGTTGGGGAATGTCACTTTATTCATGTTGCCCACCTTGTTCATTGAGCGCTTCCTTTTGCTCGCGGCAGGGGCCATGACCGTCAGTGGTCGTGGCATCGGAGAAGTTAAAAATAGCATCCGTTTGTAAACGCAACGTGACTTTTTTCGCCCCGTTTAGCGGTTGTTTTCCTACCTTTTGATATGGATCACGCCTTATGGTGAGGATGCCAAAAGGCCATTATCCGGGCGTTGCACTTGGCCATTGTCGCAAGCCACAAAATTCGGCAATCTCCACGCTTTACCCGCCGCAGAGCCTTCCATGCCAAACATCGCCCCAGACGATGATAGCCAGCACACCCAAGCCACCTGCGACGTCGTGCTGCGCCACAGCCTGTGTTGGCGGCGTCGCGACCTTGATGGGGTGATGTCCTACTACCACCCGCAGATCCAGTACCACGATTTTTTCCAGAACCGTGTGGTCGGTTACGCCGAGCTGCGTGAGTACCTGCAAGCCAGCATGCCCCGTGAGGCGGACGAGGCGATTGAGCACACCGACCGCATCCGCGCTGATGGCAACACTGCGTTCATCCAATACCGCATCACCTTGCGCGGCGGCCAGGGCCTGGTGTCGTTTCGCACCAGCGAAGCGATCACCGTGCGCGACGGGCTGATCTGGCGGGTCAACGAATACGCCTCCCTGGTGCACGAACAGCCGACCCAGACCCTGCGTCCCACGGTCAGCCGCCTGGGCCTGTCACCGCAGCAATTGGGGCATATGGCCAATGACTTGCAGCAGTACTTCGAACGCAAGCAGCCTTATCTGGACCCCGAATTGGACCTGCAACGGGTTTCCAAGGAATGCGGCTACAGCCGTAATCAGATTTCCTACCTGCTTAATCAAGTGCTCGGCCAGAGCTTCTACCGCTACGTGAACCAGGCCAGGCTGCAACATTTGCTCGCCGCGCTGGAGCACGCCACGCCGCCGATCAAGGTCGATGACCTGGCGTTCGCCGCCGGTTTCAATTCGTTGTCGGCGTTCTACAGTGCGTTCCGCCAACACACCGGGCAGTCGCCCAAGGCCTACGTCAAACAAATTTCCCTGCGTGCACGCGCGCAAGACATTCAGTAACACCGCGCTCTAGGATCGACCCTATCGAAACGAGGTAGGGGAAGCGGGCATGCCAGCATGGCGCAATATCAGTTTATGGATGGACCAGTTGGACGACCCGCTGGTGGCGCGGCCGTCCCTGGAGCATGACCTCGACGTCAACGTGGCCATTATCGGCGCCGGTTACACCGGGTTGTGGACCGCCTATTACCTGAAGCGCCAGGCCCCCGAGCTGAACATCGCCATCATCGAGGCACAAACCGCCGGTTTCGGCGCGTCGGGCCGTAATGGTGGCTGGCTGATGGGCAACCTGCTCGGCGAAGATCGCCTGCTGGCCGACGTGCCGCCCGAACAGCGCCGCGCCTCGTTCGACCTGTTGCACGGCATCCCCGATGAAGTTGCGCAGGTCCTGGGCCGTGAAGGCATCGACTGCGACTACCGCAAGGGCGGCGCGCTGTACTGCGCCGCGCGTTATCCCGAGCAGGAAGGCAGCCTGCGCCGCTACCTGGACAAACTCTACGCCCAGGGCCTGACCGAAGCGGATTATCGCTGGCTGGCCCCGCAACAACTGGCCCAACAGATCCGCATCGCCAAGCCTTATGGCGGTATCTATGCGCCCCACGTCGCGACGATCAACCCGGCCAAGCTGGTGCGCGGCCTCGCACGGGTGGTCGAAAGCATGGGCGTGAAGATCTACGAAAACACCCCGGCCATCCACTGGCAATCCGGCCGCGTGCGCACGCCCAAGGCGAGCATCCGCGCCGCCTGGGTGGTGCCAGCCGTGGAAGGCTATGCCAACACCTTGGCGCCCCTGGGCCGGTACCAATTGCCGGTGCAAAGCCTGATCGTAGCCACTGAGCCGCTGCCTGCCAGCACCTGGGATGAGATCGGCCTGAGCCACGGCCAGGCGTTCGGTGAAAGCAGCCGCCAGGTCACCTACGGCCAACGCACGGCCGACAATCGCCTGGTGTTTGGCGCCCGTGGCGGTTATCAGTTCGCCGGCAAACTGCGGCATGACTTCGATTTGACTGACAGTGAAGTCGAGCTGCGTCGCTACCTGTTCGGTGAGCTTTTCCCACAGCTCAAGCACGTACGGATTACCCATTCGTGGGGTGGCAACCTGGGCATGGCGCGCAACTTCCGCCCGCACATGCTGTGCGACCACCAGACCGGCATCGCGCTGTCCGGCGGTTATGGCGGGGAGGGCGTCGGCGCCAGCAACCTGGGCGGGCGCACCCTGGCCGACCTGATCCTCGGCCAGGCCACGCCACTGACCAGGCAACCCTGGGTAATCCGCGAACGTGGCCTGGATGCGCTCAAGGCCTGGGAACCGGAACCGTGCCGCTGGTTGGGCTACAACGCGATCATTCGCAGTTTTGTCCATGAGGACCAAGTGTTGGCAGACCCCAACAGCGCCCCTTGGCGCCGCAAGTTGGCGACCGGCGTGGCCGAGTTCATGGAAGGTTTCATGCACTAAGTCGTTTCACTCACACGGGAGAACCCATGAGCATCACTCAATTCAAAGACACCCTGAACGCCCACCTGCCGGACTCGTCACCCGTGGCCGTGCCCCTCGGCGAACCGATCGCCGTGGCCTCGACCCTGAGCGTGGAGCGCAGCGACGGCGTCGAGACCGGTATCTGGGAATGCACCCCGGGTCGCTGGCGCCGGCAGATCACATCCCAGGAGTTTTGCCATTTCATCCAGGGCCGCTGCACCTTCACCCCCGACTCCGGTGAAACCGTCCACATACAAGCCGGTGATGCACTGATGTTGCCGGCCAACAGCACCGGCATCTGGGACATCCAGGAAACCGTGCGCAAGACCTACGTATTGATTCTGTAACGCTTTGATCCTTGATCGCCTGCCATAAAAACAGCCCTAAAACCGCCAGGAAATCGAACCATGAAAGCCATTGCCCTGTTGCCCTTGATGTTGCTGGCCTCCGTCAGCCAGGCCGCCGAGACGGTGAAGATCTACAACTGGTCCAGCTACATTGCGCCGGACACCACCAAGAACTTCCAGAAGCAGGCCGGTATCGGTTTCAGCTACGACGTGTACGACAGCAACGAAACCCTCGATGGCAAGCTGATGACCGGCAACTCGGGGTATGACGTGGTGTTTCCGTCCAACCACTTCATGGCACGGCAGATCCAGGGCGGCGCCCTGAAAAAGCTCGACAAGAGCCAGTTGCCCAACTGGAAAAACCTCAACCCGGTGTTGCTCAAGGCCCTGGAAAACAACGACCCGGGCAACGCCCATGGTTTCCCGTACCTGTGGGGCAGCACGGGCATCGGCTACAACATCGACAAGGTCAAGGCGGTGCTGGGTGACAACGCCCCGGTGGATTCCTGGGACTTGATCTTCAAGCCCGAGTACATGGAAAAACTCAGCAAATGCGGGGTGGCAATCCTGGATAACGGCCCGGAATTGCTGCCGATTGCCCTCAACTACCTGAAGCTGCCACCCCACAGCAAAAATCCCGAGGACTACAAAAAAGCCGAAGCGCTGCTGATGAAAGTGCGGCCGTATGTGGCGTATTTCCACTCCTCGAAATACACCGGCGACCTGGCCAATGGCGACATCTGCGTGGCCGTCGGCTTCTCCGGCGACGTGTTGCAAGCGGAAAGCCGCGCCACGGAAGCCAAGAATGGCGTGAAGATCGGCTATCAGATTCCCAAGGAAGGCGCCGCGATCTGGTTCGACATGGTGGCCATGCCCGCCGACGCGCCGGATGAAAAGGCCGGGTATGCGTTCATGAACTACCTGCTGGAGCCCAAGGTGATGGCCGACATCACCAACTCGGTGCACTACGCCAACGGCAACAGCGCGGCGGACGGCCTGGTGGCGCCCGAGATCAAGGCCGACACCAAGATCTATCCGAGCGAAGAAATGATGGGCAAGTTGTTTGCGCTGGAGGCGATGCCGCTGAATATCGACCGGATTCGCACGCGGGTGTGGAACACCATCCGCACGGGTCGTTAAACACCGGCCGCCCCTCTATGGCACTGCTAGTCCCCTGTGGGAGCTGTTGAGCCCTAGCGAGGCTGCGAAGGCGGTGGCACTGTTGGTGGAGATGTTGGCTGAACCACCGCTTTCGCGGGCAAGCCCGCTCCCACAGTTGGTTGGTGTTGATGGGGAGTGAGTGTTCGGCTGGAGATAGCCCAGGCACTGCCAATTCTCTGTGGGAGCTGTCGAGCTTTAGCGAGGCTGCGAAGGCGGCGGCACTGTTGATAGCGGTGTTGGCTGAACCACCGCTTTCGCGGGCAAGCCCGCTCCCACAGGTGATTGGGGTTGCTGGGATGTCAGTGTTCGGCTGGAGATAGCCCAGGCACTGCCAATCCCCTGTGGGAGCTGTCGAGCTTTAGCGAGGCTGCGAAGGCGGTGGCATGGCTGGTAGAGGTGTTGGCTGAACCACCGCTTTCGCGGGCAAGCCCGCTCCCACAGGTGATTGGGGTTGCTGGGCTGTCAGTGCTTGGCTGGAGATCCCCCGGGCACTGCCAATCCCCTGTGGGAGCTGTCGAGCTTTAGCGAGGCTGCGAAGGCGGTGGCACTGTTGGTGGAGATTTTGGCTGAACCACCGCTTTCGCGGGCAAGCCCGCTCCCACAGGTGGTTGGTGTTGATGGGGAGTGAGTGTTCGGCTGGAGATCGCCCAGGCACTGCCAGTCTCCTGTGGGAGCTGTCGAGCTTTAGCGAGGCTGCGAAGGCGGTGGCACTGCTGGTGGAGATGTTGGCTGAACCACCGCTTTCGCGGGCAAGCCCGCTCCCACAGGTGATTGGTGTTGGCGGGCTGTCAGTGCTCGGCTGGAGATAGCCCAGACACTGCCAATCTCCTGTGGGAGCTGTCGAGCTTTAGCGAGGCTGCGAAGGCGGTGGCACTGCTGGTGGAGATGTTGGCTGAACCACCGCTTTCGCGGGCAAGCCCGCTCCCACAGGTGATTGGTGTTGCTGGGTTGTCAGTGCTTGGCTGGAGATCGTCCAGGCACTGCCAATCTCCTGTGGGAGCTGTCGAGCTTTAGCGAGGCTGCGAAGGCGGTGGCATGGCTGGTAGAGGTGTTGGCTGAACCACCGCTTTCGCGGGCAAGCCCGCTCCCACAGTTGATCGGTGTTGATGGATAGTGAGTGTTCGGCTGGAGATCGTCCAGGCACTGCCAATCCCCTGTGGGAGCTGTCGAGCTTTAGCGAGGCTGCGAAGGCGGTGGCACTGCTGGCAGAGAGGTTGCGCCTCAACCATGGAATTCCCCACACAAACCCCACACTTGGATTCTGTGCAGTCGCGGATTCAGGGGTTTTCCAGATCATGCCCCAACGACTGGATAAACAACGAAAACAGCTCCGGCTGTGACGAAATATCCAGCTTCGCGTACAAGTGTCGCCGGTGCACCTTTACCGTATCCGGCGAGATATTCAGGCGCTCGGCCATGGCCTTGGACGAAAACCCACGCAGTACCAGGCGCGCGATTTCCAGTTCGCGCTCCGACAGCACGCCGCTGCCAAAATGACTCAACGCATCGCGGATCTGGCTATCCATGGCCGGCGCCGCGCGCTGTGTGCTCTGCTGCCAATGTTGCTGCATCAACGGCAACACCCACGCCGCCAGCAGGGTCATCAGCCCGGTTTCTTCAACGCTGAATCGGCGCTGCATGCCCAATGACAGGGACAACGTCCCTGCGCCCGGCACTTGCAGGATGAACTGCACCTCATCCTCCAGCACGTTGTCGTGGAAGTAGTTGAGGAAGTACTCACTCTGGCGGAAATGATCCGGCGCGACTTCTTCCAGGCGGTACACGCCGCTGCTGAATCCCTCGCGACAGGCCTGGAAAAACGGGTCGAGCAAATACAAGCCATTGAGGTACACCAGCATCGACGCCGGCTTGCTGCTCGGCTGCGCGTCGTATTCCTCCAGGGCCTGGGGTGCGCCATCGTTGGGGTAGAAAATCGCCAGGGCGTTATCGAATGGCAGGCATTGGTGCAGCAACAGCACCAGCTGTTTCCAGAAACGCTCGGTGCCGATGTGCGCGACCGTGCGGCCCAGTGCGGCGTGCATGCCGACTTCCCTGAACAGGCTCATATCACAGGTTCCCACGGGCAGAAGATCGGCCAAGGGTTCGGCTTTTGCCGGGTGTCGTCAAGGGGAGTACGCCAATAGGGGAATTGGCCGACAACGGCCCAGGCGATAACGTCGGCATCATTGAACGGGAAACATATCCCGATAAATCACCATTTTTCGTTTCTGCCTCACACCAAAAACAACCACAGAGGATAACGATATGAGTGCTTCCCCCGCGCCAGACGGCGTGCTCAAGCCCACGCTGAGTGTGTTCGATGTAGTCGCCATTACCGTCTCGGCGGTCACGCCCGCCAGCTCCGTGTTTGTGATCGCCCCGTTTGCCATCCAGCAAGCGGGTAGCGGCGTGTTCCTTGCATTCGTGATGGCCGCTTTGCTCGCCCTGATGTTTGCCTTCTGCTACGCCGAACTGGGCCGTGCCCACAACAGCGCCGGTGGCGAATACGTGTATGCCAAGCGGGTGTTCGGCGGCATGGCGGGCTACGCGACGTTCCTGACGGTATTGGTAATGCTGCTGTTTATCCCGCCGGTGCTGGCCACCGGCGCGGCGACGTACTTGAACAACGCCCTGGGTACCAAATTCGACTCACAAACCGTCGCCCTGGTCATCGTGGTGTGCAGTTACGCCCTGGGCATCCTCAATATCAAGCTCAACGCCTGGATCACCGGCACCTGCCTGTTGCTGGAAGTCGCCGCGTTGCTGGTGATCGTGTTTATCGGCTTCGGCAACCCGATGCAGCCGGCCAGCGTGCTGTTCCAGCCGCAGATCGTCGAAAACGGCGTGCTGCACCTGGCGCCCTGGGCCTTGGTGATCGGCGCGGTGGGCATCGGCCTGTTCTCATTCAATGGCTACGGCCCGGCGGTGCTGCTGGCCGAAGACATGAAATGCGGCGGCAAGGGCGTGCACAAGGCGGTGTTGTGGTCGCTGGGCCTGGTGGTCGTGATCGAGCTGGTGCCGATCACCGCGTTGCTGATCGGCGCGCCGTCCCTGAGTGCGATGATCAGCAGCCCGGACCCCATCGGCTACCTGCTGACCAGTCATGGCAATGAAACCTTGTCGCGGCTGGTCAGTGCGGGGATTTTCCTGTCGGTGTTCAACGCCATTGTCGCCATCGTGATCCAGATCGGCCGCGTGGTCTTCAGCAGCGGGCGCGATGCGCTGTGGACGCCGCGGATCAACACATTGTTTACGCGCATTCACCCGCGCTGGGATTCGCCGTGGCTGGCTACGCTGTTCCTGGCGATTCCGTCGGCACTGCTGAGTTTCAGCTCGAACCTCGCCGACCTCACTTCGTTCAGCGTGCTGCTGATCATGCTGGTGTACCTGGTGGTCGCGTTGAGCGCGTTGATGAGCCGGGTGTTGCTGCGTGATCGCGAACACCCTTACCGCATGCCGCTCTGGCCTTTGCCGGCATTGCTCGCCGTGCTGGGCGCCGGGTATCTGCTGGCGACCCTGGTCGCGGCGGCATCGGTGCGCGACGTGATGATCATCGCCGGCTTGCTGGCCGTGTCGGTGATTCTGTATTGCATCAGTGGCCGGTTGAGTCCGGCGTTCCAGAAATTGTAAGGAGTGGTTATGCGTGCACGTCAATTGGGCATTACGTTGGGGCTGGGCACGCCCGGCGCATTGAATGCCATCACCGATGTACCGGGGGTGCGGGTTGGCCACAGTACGCTCAAGACCCGCGTCGACGGCAAACAGGTGCGCACCGGCGTGACGGTGGTGCAGCCACGCGCCGGCGAGGCCCGCCAGCAGCCGTGCTTTGCCGGGTATCACGTGCTCAACGGCAACGGTGATGCCACGGGCCTGGAATGGATTCGTGAAGCGGGGCTGCTGACTACGCCGCTGGCGATCACCAACACCCACAGTATTGGCGTAGTGCGCGACAGCCTGATCGCCCTGGAGCGCGAGCGCCTGGCGGACCCGGCAGTGTATTGGTGCATGCCGGTGGTGATGGAGACCTACGACGGCTTGCTCAACGACATCTGGGGCCAGCACGTCGGGCCCGAGCATGTGCGCCAGGCGCTGGAGTGTGCTGAAACCGGCCCGGTGCAAGAGGGGGCGGTGGGCGGCGGCACCGGGATGATCTGCCATGAGTTCAAGGGCGGCATCGGTACCGCGTCGCGGCGCTTGTCGGCAGAGCAGGGCGGTTGGACCGTCGGCGTGCTGGTCCAGGCCAACCACGGCAAGCGCCAGGAACTGCGGGTCGATGGCTACCCAGTGGGCCGCCAGTTGCTGCAAATCCCGTCGCCCTTCGCCGAGCGCGGCACGCCAGGCATGGGCTCGATCGTGGTGATCATTGCCACCGATGCGCCGTTGCTGCCGCACCAATGCCAGCGCCTGGCGCAACGTGCGTCCATCGGCATCGCGCGCACCGGCGGCGGCACCGAGGATTCCAGCGGCGACCTGTTCCTGGCGTTTGCCACTGGCAACGCTGACCTGCCGCCCGCTGACTACGGCCGCCAGGATCTGCCGCTGAGCACGTCGTTGCAGATGCTCAACAACGATCACATTTCGCCGCTGTTCAGCGCGGCGGCAGAGGCCGTGGAGGAGGCGATCATCAACGCGATCCTGGCCGGCGAAGACATGCACACCGACGATGGCGTGCTGGTGCCGGGCCTGCACGCTGAAACCCTATTGGCGGCATTGGATAAAACCGGCTGGAGTATGCCCCGGTAATCCGGGACAACTGCAACTTTTAGTTCAAGTAGTGGCTGTTTAATGTCGTTAATGACACCGTGCCAATATATTGGATCCATTAACTAAGCGGCCGCCAAACGTTGGCGGCTTTAGCCCTATTTAATATTTAAATAAGTGCGGCGTGTTTTTTGTCGGACAAAATCCGCGCCGACCAGCAAATACGGAGTGCAACTTACTGGCGCTAATTACCGGGTACTTTGTTGCCCCGGAAATAGATGTAGACGAAAGATTTCAAGTTGTGTCAGTTTTCTTACGCCTTCAAAAGAGGCGAGTGATAGGACGATCTCGCCCGCGGGGTTCCTATCGATCAAAGACTGATGCACTTGCAAACAAGGAAGTACGTTTATGTCAAAAGTAAAAGACAAGGCTATCGTGTCGGCGGCGCAAGCCAGCACCGCTTACTCGCAAATCGATAGCTTCAGCCATCTGTATGACCGTGGCGGCAACCTCACGGTCAATGGCAAACCGTCCTACTCCGTCGACCAGGCCGCCACCCAGCTGCTGCGCGACGGTGCGGCGTACCGGGACGTTGACGGCAACGGCAAGATCGACCTGACCTACACCTTCCTGACCTCGGCGTCGTCGAGCACCATGAACAAACATGGCATCTCCGGCTTCAGCCAGTTCAGCGCCCAGCAGAAAGCACAGGCCGCCCTGGCCATGCAGTCCTGGGCGGATGTGGCCAACGTCACGTTCACCGAGAAGGCCAGCGGCGGCGACGCCCACATGACCTTCGGCAACTACAGCGGCGGCCAGGACGGCGCGGCGGCGTTCGCCTACCTGCCCGGCACCGGCGCGGGCTACGACGGCACCTCGTGGTACTTGACCAACAGCTGCTACACGCCAAACAAGACCCCGGACCTGAACAACTATGGCCGGCAGACCCTGACCCACGAAATCGGCCACACCCTGGGCCTGGCGCATCCCGGCGACTACAACGCCGGCGAAGGCGCACCGACCTACAACGACGCGTCCTACGGACAGGACACGCGCGGCTACAGCGTCATGAGTTACTGGAGCGAGAGCAACACCAACCAGAACTTCAGCAAAGGCGGCGTCGAAGCCTACGCTTCCGGCCCGCTGATCGACGACATCGCCGCGATCCAGAAGCTCTACGGCGCCAACTACAACACGCGCGCCGGCGACACCACCTACGGCTTCAACTCCAACACCGGGCGTGACTTCCTCAGCGCCACTTCCAACGCCGACAAGCTGGTGTTCTCGGTATGGGACGGTGGCGGCAACGACACCCTGGACTTCTCCGGTTTCACCCAGAACCAGAAGATCAACCTCAATGAAGCCTCGTTCTCCGATGTTGGCGGCCTGGTAGGCAACGTCTCCATCGCCAAGGGCGTGACCGTGGAGAATGCCTTCGGTGGCGCCGGCAACGATCTGATCATCGGCAACAACGCGGCCAACGTGATCAAGGGCGGTGCCGGCAACGACATCATCTACGGTGGCGGCGGTGCCGACCAACTGTGGGGCGGCGCGGGCAACGACACCTTTGTGTTCGGCGCCAGCTCCGACTCCAGGCCGGGGGCGGCGGACAAGATCTTTGACTTCACCTCGGGTTCGGACAAGATCGACCTGTCCGGTATCACCAAAGGCGCAGGCCTGACCTTCGTCAACGCGTTTACCGGGCATGCCGGCGACGCGGTGCTGTCCTACGCTTCTGGCAGCAACCTGGGCACCTTGGCGGTAGACTTCTCCGGGCACGGCGTGGCGGATTTCCTCGTCACCACCGTTGGCCAGGCGGCCGTCAGCGACATCGTGGCGTGATGCAGGAGCGCGGCGTTTCGGCGCCGCGCTTTGCCCATGGAGCATAAGCAAGATGCAGCGTTTTACCCCCTTTATCGCCCGCGTATTGCTGGCGATGTTCGTATCGGCAGGAGCCCACGTGATGGCGAGCAGTCTTGTTTTACCCAGCAGCGCCCAATTGGCCGGACACTGGCAGTTGCACCAGCAGGACCAGGTGTGTGCGTTGGACCTGGTGGTCGCCGCCAATGCCGTGGCTGGCGACGTTGAATGCGCCGCGCAGTGGCTGGGCGACCATCCGAAGACCTGGCTGCCGACCCCGGACGGTATCTGGCTGATGAATGCCGACGGCACCGGGATTACCCATTTGAACCGGCAGAAAGAGGGTGAATATAAAGGTCGCACCGCCCAAGGCACCGAAGTGCTGTTGCAGCGCATCCCTTAGTTGTTGGTTATAAGCCTATAACTTGATTTTATTAGTTGGCCGCTCCGTTATTCGGGGTGCGGGCAACTATTGCTTATTGTTTGGTTCAAGTGAGATCGGAAGACATGGCCACACCGCCTTTATTCAAAGCGCTGGGTGAATACAAGAACCTCTTGATCAGCGTTGGCTGTTTCACGGCATTGATTAACCTGTTGATGCTGGTGCCGTCGATTTACATGCTGCAAGTGTATGACCGCGTGCTGTCCTCCCAGAATGAAACCACCCTGGTGATGTTGACACTGATGGTCGTGGGCTTCTTTGTGTTTATTGGCACACTGGAGGCGATCCGCAGTTTTATCGTGATCCGCATCGGCAGCCAATTGGAGCGGCGTTTCAACTTGCGCGTCTACAAGGCCGCGTTTGAACGCAACCTGCACTGCGGCCAGGGGCACGCCGGGCAGTCCCTTGGCGACTTGACCCATATCCGCCAATTCATCACCGGCCCTGCGTTGTTCGCGTTTTTTGATGCGCCGTGGTTTCCCATCTATCTGCTGGTGATTTTCCTGTTCAACGTCTGGCTTGGCGTGTTGGCCACGGCCGGTGCGCTGTTGTTGATCGGCTTGGCGTGCCTCAACGAATACCTGACCAAAAAGCCGTTGGGCGAGGCCAGCGGTTACTCGCAGCAATCCACGCAACTGGCCACCAGCCATTTGCACAATGCCGAGACTATCCAGGCCATGGGCATGCTCGGCGCGTTGCGTCAGCGCTGGTTTGCCGTGCATACGCAATTTCTCGGCCTGCAGAATCGGGCCAGTGACACCGGTGCGGTAATCACTTCCCTGAGCAAATCCCTGCGCCTGTGCCTGCAATCGTTAGTGCTGGGGCTTGGCGCTTGGCTGGTGATCAAGGGCGACATGACCGCCGGGATGATGATCGCCGGTTCCATCCTGATGGGGCGGGTGCTCAGTCCCATCGACCAGTTGATTGCGGTGTGGAAACAGTGGAGTTCGGCCAAGTTGGCCTACCAGCGCCTGGATGCGTTGCTGCGCGAGAGCCCGGAGGCCGTCGAGCCGATGAAGTTGCCGGCGCCCAACGGCCAGGTCAGTTTCGAACAGGTCAGCGCGGGCCCGCCGGGGCGGCGTGTGGCGACGCTGCACCACGTCAGTTTCAACCTTGGCGCCGGGGAGGTGCTGGGTGTGCTCGGCGCCTCGGGCTCCGGCAAATCCACCCTGGCCCGGGTGCTGGTGGGCGTGTGGCCGACCCTGGCGGGCACGGTGCGCCTGGATGGCGCCGACATCCACCGCTGGGACCGCGACGACCTCGGCCCGCACATCGGCTACCTGCCCCAGGACATCGAGCTGTTCAGCGGCAGCATTGCCGACAACATCGCGCGTTTTCGCCAGGCCGACCCGCAGCTCGTGGTCAAAGCCGCGCAACAAGCCGGGGTACATGAACTGATCCTGCGCCTGCCCCAAGGCTACGACACCGTACTGGGCGACAACGGCTGCGGGCTGTCCGGCGGCCAGAAGCAACGGGTGGCCCTGGCCCGCGCGTTGTACGGCGGGCCGCGGCTGATTGTGCTGGATGAGCCCAACTCCAACCTCGACACCCAGGGCGAAGCTGCTCTGGCCAGCGCCATCGTGCAGATGAAAGCCCAGGGCAGCAGCGTGGTACTGGTCACCCATCGCTCGGCGGCATTGGCCCAGGCCGACAAGCTGCTGGTGCTCAACGACGGCCAGCTGCAAGTGTTCGGACCCAGCCAGGAAGTGCTGCGGGCGTTGTCCGGGCAGCGTGAACAACCGCCTCAAGAGAGGATGCCAGCATGATCCACGAACAACACGACGCCGGCTTTTTTGTGCGCATGGGCTGGTTGCTGACAGTGCTCGGCGCCGGCGGTTTTTTCCTTTGGGCCAGCCTGGCGCCGCTGGACCAGGGCATTCCGGTGCAAGGCACGGTGGTGGTGTCGGGCAAGCGCAAGGCTGTGCAAACCCTCAGCCCCGGCGTGGTCAGCGCGATTCTGGTGCGTGAGGGCGAGGCGGTCAAACAAGGCCAGCCGCTGTTTCGTCTCGACCAGACCCAACACCAGGCTGACGTGCAATCGCTGCAAGCCCAATACCGCATGGCCTGGGCCAGCGTGGCGCGATGGCAGAGCGAGCGCGATAACCGCCCCGGCATCGTTTTTCCGGCCGAACTGAGCAGCAATCCCGACCCGGCCCTGGCCTTGGTCCTGGAAGGCCAGCGCCAACTGTTCAGCAGCCGCCGCGAAGCCTTTGCCCGCGAGCAGGCCGGGATTCGCGCCAACATCGAGGGTGCCACCGCGCAACTGGGCGGCATGCGCCGTGCGCGCAGTGACCTGACGGCCCAGGCCCAATCCCTGCGCGATCAGTTGGCCAACCTGCAACCCCTGGCCGACAACGGCTACATCCCGCGCAACCGCTTGTTGGAGTACCAGCGCCAACTGTCCCAGGTGCAACAGGACCTGGCGCAAAACAGCGGCGAAAGCGGCCGGGTCGAGCAGGGCATCCTTGAATCGCGTCTGAAATTGCAGCAGCACGGCGAGGAATACCAGAAAGAGGTACGTAGCCAACTGGCCGACGCGCAATTGCGCAGCCTGACCCTGGAGCAGCAGTTGACGTCCGCCGGGTTCGACCTGCAACACAGCCAGATCAACGCGCCGGCCGATGGGATTGCAGTCAACCTCAGCGTGCACACCGTCGGCGCAGTGGTGCGCGCCGGTGAAACCCTACTGGAGATCGTGCCCCAGGGCACACGCCTGGAAGTCGAAGGGCGCTTGCCGGTGCACCTGGTGGACAAGGTCGGCACGCAACTGCCGGTCGACATTCTGTTCACCGCCTTCAACCAGAGCCGCACGCCACGGGTGCCCGGGCAGGTCAGCCTGATTTCGGCCGACCAGATGCTCGATGAAAAGACCGGCGCGCCGTACTACGTGCTGCGCACCACGGTCAGCGAGCTGGCGCTGGAGAAACTCCACGGCCTGGTGATCAAGCCCGGCATGCCCGCCGAAATGTTCGTGCGTACCGGCGAGCGTTCGCTGCTCAATTACCTGTTCAAGCCGCTGCTGGATCGCGCCGGCTCCGCATTGACCGAGGAATAAACATGAAAGCGGTGTTTATCGCCTTGCTGCTCAGTTGTACCACTGCCCACGCCGCCATGGGCCCGTTCGACGTGTACGAGCAGGCCCTGCGCAACGACCCGGTGTTCCTCGGCGCCATCAAGGAGCGCGACGCCGGCCTGGAGAATCGCACCATCGGCCGTGCCGGCCTGCTGCCCAAGCTGTCGTACAACTACAACAAGGGGCGCAACAACTCCCAGGCCACCTTGCCCGACGGCCGTGGTGGCAACTATCACGATGACCGCAACTACAACAGCTACGGCTCCACGTTCAGCCTGCAACAGCCGCTGTTCGACTACGAAGCCTATGCCAACTACCGCAAGGGCGTGGCCCAGGCACTGTTTGCCGACGAGAGTTTTCGCGACAAGAGCCAGGCGTTGCTGGTGCGGGTGTTGTCCTACTACACCCAGGCGTTGTTCGCACAGGACCAGATCGACATTGCCCGGGCCAAGAAGAAGGCCTTCGAGCAGCAGTTCCAGCAAAACCGTCACTTGTTCGAGCGGGGTGAGGGCACGCGCACGGACATTCTCGAAGCCGAGTCCCGTTACGAGTTGGCCAGCGCCGAAGAGATCCAGGCGCTGGATGAGCAGGACGCGTCCTTGCGCGAACTGGGCGCGTTGATCGGCGTACCAAGCGTCAACATCAACGACCTGGCGCCGCTGAACCAAGGCTTCGCCGCGTTCACCCTGAGCCCGGCCAACTACGACACCTGGCATGCGCTGGCGATCAGCAACAACCCGACGCTGGCCTCCCAGCGCCAGGCCCTGGAAGTGGCGCGTTATGAAGTGGAACGCAACCGCGCCGGGCATTTGCCCAAAGTCACGGCGTATGCCAGTTCGCGCCAGCAGGAGTCCGACAGCGGCAATACCTACAACCAGCGCTACGACACCAACACCATCGGCATTGAAGTCAGCCTGCCGCTGTATGCCGGTGGCGGTATTGCCGCCTCCACCCGCCAGGCCAGCCGCGCCATGGAGCAGGCCGAGTACGAACTGGAGGGCAAGACCCGCGAAACCCTGATCGAGCTGCGGCGCCAGTTCAGCGCGTGCCTGTCGGGGGTGAGCAAATTGCGTGCGTACCAGAAGGCCCTGGTCTCGGCCGAAGCGCTGGTGGTGTCGACAAAGCAAAGCATCCTCGGTGGCGAGCGGGTCAACCTCGACGCGCTCAACGCCGAGCAGCAGCTCTACAGCACCCGCCGCGACCTCGCCCAGGCGCGCTACGACTACCTGATGGCCTGGACCAAATTGCATTACTACGCCGGCAACCTGCGTGACACCGACCTGGCCAAGGTGGATGAGGCGTTTGGGCCGGCGCAACGGTGACCGCCGATCTCGCGCATTCCAACAACAAAAAGAGGCATCAGCATGGGTATCTTCGATTACAAAAACTTCGGACCCGAGGGTTCCAAGGCGTTGTTCGCCGACGCCATGGCAATCACCTTGTACAGCTATCACAACCTGGATAACGGCTTTGCCGTGGGTTACCAGCACAACGGCCTGGGCTGGGGTTTGCCCGCCACTTTGGTCGGCGCGGTGCTCGGTGGCAGCGATTCCCAAGGGGTGATTCCAGGTATCCCGTGGAACCCGGATTCGGAAAAGGCCGCCCTGGATGCCGTGCAAAAGGCCGGCTGGACGCCCATCAGCGCCAGCGCCCTGGGCTACGCCGGCAAGGTTGATGCGCGGGGCACATTCTTTGGGGAAAAGGCCGGCTACACCACGGCGCAAGTCGAGGTGCTGGGCAAGTACGATGACGCGGGCAAATTGCTCGAAATCGGCATCGGCTTTCGCGGTACGTCCGGGCCACGGGAAAGCCTGATCAGCGACTCCATCGGCGATTTGGTCAGTGACCTGCTGGCCGCGCTGGGGCCCAAGGATTATGCGAAGAACTACGCCGGTGAGGCATTTGGCGGGCTGCTGAAAAATGTTGCCGACTACGCCAGTGCCCATGGCCTGCACGGCGCCGATGTGCTGGTCAGCGGTCATAGCCTGGGCGGCCTGGCGGTCAACAGCATGGCCGACTTGAGCGGCAGTCGGTGGTCAGGGTTCTACAAGAACGCCAACTACGTAGCCTACGCCTCGCCGACCCAAAGCAGCGGCGACAAGGTGCTCAATATCGGCTACGAAAATGACCCGGTGTTCCGCGCGCTGGACGGCTCATCGTTCAACCTGTCGTCCCTCGGCGTGCATGACAAGCCCCATGAGTCGAGCACCGACAATATCGTCAGCTTCAACGACCACTACGCCTCGACCCTGTGGAATGTGCTGCCGTTTTCCATCACCAACCTGCCGACCTGGATCTCCCATCTGCCCACCGGGTATGGCGACGGGCTGACACGGGTCGTTGAATCGGGTTTCTACGAGCAGATGACCCGCGATTCCACGGTCATCGTCGCCAACCTGTCCGACCCGGCACGCGCCACCACCTGGGTGCAGGACCTCAACCGCAACGCCGAACCGCACAAGGGCAATACCTTCATCATTGGCAGCGACGGCAACGACCTGATCCAGGGCGGCAAGGGCGTGGACTTTATCGAGGGTGGCAAGGGCAATGACACGATTCGCGACAGCAGTGGGCACAATACCTTTCTGTTCAGCGGGCAGTTTGGCCAGGACCGGGTGATCGGCTATCAGGCGACGGACACGCTGCTGTTCAAGGATGTGCAGGGCAGTGTGCAATACCGGGAGCAGGGTGGGGACACGCTGATCAGTGTGGGTGCGGATTCGGTCACGCTGGTCGGCGTGAGCGGCTGGACGGGAGAGGGGATGGTGATCAGCTAAAGCTGGAATGCCTTGAAACTGTGGGAGCGGGCTTGCTCGCGAAGGCGGCGTGTCAGTCGCCATATATACCAACTGACCGACTGCCTTCGCGAGCAAGCCCGCTCCCACACAAGCCCGCTCCCCAAATATTCGCGGTCGGCTCCGGAGAATTACTTTTCCTTGATGACTGTTGCCACATCCGCAGCCTTGACCCGCACACGCTTGCCGGCGATGTCAGTGAACTCATAGAAACCGTCGGCGGTGTTGGTTTTTGGAAGGTCCTGGGTCAAATACTGCGTGCCGTTTTGCAGCGTCACTACGGTTTGCGTCGCGCAACCGGCCAATACCAGAAAAGTGAGTGCAACCAGGGGAAGACCCAAATTCTTCATGTTCATAACCCTTACCTTTAACCTTGAAAAGTCCCACGCCAGAGGCTGCGGGCGACAAATTTTACGCCATCGACTTCCCCATCAGATCACTTTTATACAAAAAGTTGCGTGAGCCATTTATCTATTACCGATTGCAACAAGCCGTTTGCGACGGCACTCTGTATGCATAACCAGTATTTGACCTCTATGTGCCATGGCCAACCCCCTCGAAGACCCGCTCTATTACCTGCAAAACTTCCGTCAGGTCCTGCAATGGCTGGGGCAACGCTATGCCGACCTGCTCGACCCTGACGAAACGCAGTTCATTCAGCAATTTGACAGCTTGCCCCAGGCGTCCCAGGCCTTGCTGGTGCGCATGGTCATGCGCAAGGGCGTGCATTTTCGTGCGGGCAAGCTCAATTATCTGGAAATCGGTTGCACCCACGCCGCCGCGCAGCCGCTGTTGCAGTTGGGGTGGGTAAACGACCAGCAACCGCTGGCGTTTGAAGAGCTGTTCGCCTTGCTGCAAAAAGGCGAGATCCTCAATGCCTTCAAACCATGGATCGACCAACCCAAGGCCAACAAAGTCGAGTGGCTGGCAGGCCTGGTGGCGCAGTTCCCCGAGAGCCGCAGCTTTGCCCAGTGGTGCCCCGCGCTGCCCGACACGCTGTACAGCCTCACGGTGATGGACCTGTGTGACCGCCTGCGCCTGATGTTCTTCGGCAACCTGTATCAGGACTGGTCCGAATTCGTGCTGGCGGACCTGGGCATCTACACCTATGAAAAAGTCGAGATCTGCGCCGAATCCCGCGGTTTGCGCAGCCGTGATGACGTGCAGGGTTTCCTGTTCCTGCATGGCTGCCAGCAAGCCTTCGAGGCCGGTGAGCCGATCGAGGACATACGCACGCGCATCACCGCCCTCAATACCGACAACCCCTGGTTGGAACGGCGTCGGGCCAAGCTGTTGTTTCTGCTCGGGCAGCATTGTGAACGCCTGGCTGAGCTGGCGCTGGCAGCACAGATCTACCGCACCTGCGCCTACCCTGGCGCGCGTGCGCGGCTGATCCGCGTGCTGGAACGCCAGGAGGACTACGCCCAGGCCATGGCCCTGGCGCGTGCCGCGCAACAAACCCCGGAAAGTGCCGCCGAGCAACAGCACCTGCTGCGCGTGCTGCCACGTCTGCGGCGCAAGTTGGGCGAACCGGCGCTGCCCAGGCTCAAGCCACGCGAGGTCACGCGCCTGGACCTGGCACTGCCGCAGGCTCTGGAGTCGGTGGAAGCCAGCGTACAGGCACACCTGAACGAGCCCGACGCGCCGGTGCATTACGTCGAGAACGGTCTGATCAACTCGCTGTTTGGCCTGCTGTGCTGGGACGCGATCTTCGCGCCGCTGCCGGGCTCGTTTTTCCACCCGTTCCAACGCGGGCCGGCGGACCTGCACAGCGAAGACTTCCATCAGCGCCGTGCCGACTTGTTCGCAGCCTGTTTCGCGCAACTGCAGGACGAGCGCTACAAGGCCACGATCCGCCAGCGCTACCAGCAAAAGTGGGGCATCCAGTCGCCGTTCGTGTTCTGGAACCTGCTCAACGAAGAACTGCTGGAACAGGCCTTGGCGTGCTTTCCCGCCGTGCATTTGCGCCACTGGTTCGAGCGCCTGCTGCTGGACATCCGCGCCAACCGCGCCGGGATGCCGGACCTGATCCAGTTCTGGCCCGCGCAAAACACCTATCGCATGATCGAAGTCAAAGGCCCCGGCGACCGCCTGCAGGACAACCAGTTGCGCTGGCTGGAGTTCTGCGCCGAACACCAGATGCCGGTCACCGTCTGCTACGTGCGCTGGGCGGAGTCGTCGGTTTGAGCTACAACGTGGCAGTGCGGGCGCTGTGTGAGTTCACGGCCAAGGTCGGCGACCTCGACCTACGCTTCACGCCGTCGCCCAGCGCCCAGGAAGGTATCGTCGGCCATCGCACCGTCGCCTCGCGGCGCAACGCGCATTACCAGCATGAAGTCGCCCTGGAGGGCGAGTACCAGCAGCTCACGGTGCGGGGCAGGGCGGACGGCTACGACCCGGACGCCAACCGCCTGGAGGAAGTGAAGACCTATCGCGGCGACCTCGATGCCCAGCCTGCCAACCACCGGCAACTGCACTGGGCCCAGGTCAAGGTGTATGGCTGGCTGATGTGCCAGAAGCTTGGGTTGACGGACATCGACCTGGCGCTGGTGTACTTCGACATTGTCGGCGAGGGCGAAACGCTACTGCACCAGCGTTATAGCGCCACCGAACTGGAGACCTTCTTCAACGCCCAGTGCGCGCTGTTCCTCGGCTGGGCCCAGCAGGAAATGCAGCACCGCGCCGCCCGCAACAGCGCCGCGCAAACCCTGGGGTTTCCGCACGCCGGGTTTCGCACGGGCCAACGCTCGCTTGCGGAGACGGTCTTTAAGGCCGTCACCACCGGCCGCTGCCTGATGGCCCAGGCCCCCACGGGCATCGGCAAGACCATCGGCACGATCTTCCCGCTGCTCAAGGCCCTGGCGCCGCAGCAACTGGACAAGCTGTTCTTCCTCACCGCCAAGACTCCGGGGCGCAAGCTCGCCCTCGACGCCGCCGATGTGCTGCACCGCAGCCACCCGGACTTGCCCTTGCGCGTGCTGGAACTGGTCGCCCGCGACAAGGCCTGCGAACACCCGGACAAAGCCTGCCACGGCGATTCGTGCCCATTGGCCAAAGGCTTCTACGACCGCCTGCCCGCTGCCCGCAGTGCCGCTTCGCAGGTGCGCCAGCTCGATCAGCGCAACTTGCGCGAGGTGGCCCTGGCCCACGACGTGTGCTCGTATTACCTGAGCCAGGAAATGGCGCGCTGGGCCGACCTGATCGTCGCCGACTACAACTACTATTTCGACTTTGGCGCCATGCTGTTCGGCCTGGCCCAGCTCAACCAGTGGCGGGCGGCGGTGCTGGTGGACGAAGCGCACAACCTGGTGGAGCGCGCCCGCTCGATGTACAGCGCCAGCCTTGACCAATACCACCTCAAGACCCTGCGCGACAGTGCGCCCGAGCCGCTGAACAAACCCCTGCAACGCCTGAACCGCGAATGGAATGCGCTGCACAAGGACCAGCTCGCGTCCTACCAGGCCTACGCGAGCCGTCCAGACAAATTTCTGCACGCCCTAGGCCTGTGTACCAGCGCCATGGGTGACTATTTCAACGACCACCCGCAAGCCCTCAGCGGCGAGTTGCAAACCTTCTACTTCGACGCATTGCAATTTGCCAAGGTCGCCGAGCTGTTCAATGAACAGTTCATTTTTGACATCAGCAAACGCCAACACAGCGGCAAGCGCAGCAGCTCGACCCTGTGCCTGCGCAACGTGGTACCTGCCGAGTTCATTCGCCCACGGCTCACCGCGGCGCGCAGCAGTGTGCTGTTTTCCGCGACCCTGAGTCCGCGCCACTACTACGCCGACCTGCTGGGGCTGCCGGCGGACACCGCGTGGATCGACGTGGAGTCGCCGTTCAAGGCCGCGCAGCTCAAGGTGCGCATCGTCGATCAGATCTCCACGCGCTTTGTGCACCGCCAGGCCTCGCTGGAACCCATCGTCGCGTTGATCGCCACGCAGTTCGCGCAGCGGCCGGGCAACTACCTGGCGTTTTTTTCCAGCTTTGACTACCTGCAACAGGTCGCGCAATTGCTCGCCGAACGCCACCCGCAGATCCCGCTGTGGCTGCAATCGCGCGGCATGGCCGAGGCCGAGCGCCAGGCATTTCTCGAGCAGTTCACCGAACACAGCCAGGGCATCGGCTTTGCCGTGCTGGGCGGTGCGTTTGGCGAGGGTATCGACTTGCCCGGTGCGCGCCTGATCGGTGCGTTTATCGCCACCCTGGGCCTGCCGCAACTGAACCCGGTCAACGAACAGATCAAGCAGCGCATGGCCACGATCTTTGGCGCCGGTTACGACTACACGTATTTGTACCCTGGGCTACAAAAGGTGGTGCAGGCCGCCGGGCGGGTGATTCGTGGCCAGCAGGACGAGGGCGTGGTGATGTTGATCGACGACCGCTTCGGCGAGGCGCGGGTGCGCCAGTTGTTGCCGCGCTGGTGGGCGGTGGAGTGAGTTATTCCCGTCGTCAATGATGCTGGCACTGTCGCCGCCAATCCCCCAGGCTAGGCCAAACCTTCAGCCAGGCCCTGCCCATGCGCCAGCAAATCCTCTGCGTCAACGCTATTGAGTTAAGCGTGCACATCAGCGGTCCCGAACACGGCCAGCCGATCTGGCTGCTGCACGGTTTCCCGGAATGCTGGCATTCCTGGCGCGCGCAGATCCCGGCGCTGGCGGCGGCGGGTTATCGGGTGTTTGCGCCTGAGATGCGCGGCTACGGCCAATCCGGCGCGCCCGCCGAGGTGGCCGACTACGACCTGCTGACCCTGTGCGCCGACATCCAGCAGGCCATGGATCATTTCGGCCACACCGAGGTGGTGATGGTCGGCCACGACTGGGGCGCGGTGGTGGCCTGGCACCTGGCGTTGCTGGAGCCCGAACGCGTCACGCGGCTGATCACGCTGTCGGTGCCGTTCGCCGGGCGAGCGCGCCGGCCGGTGATTGACATCATGGCTGAGCTGTATGCCGAGCGTTTCAATTACATCCTGTATTTCCAGGAACCCGGCGTGGCCGAGCAGGAACTGAACGCCGACATCGAACGCACGCTGCGCCTGTTCATGCAGGACCAGGACGTGTTCCTGCAACACAAACCGGCCACTGCGCGCTTGCTTGAAGGCGTCGGTATGCCTGGCGCCTTGCCGTCATGGTGTTCCCGCGAGGATCTTGACGTGTACGTGCAAACCTTCGCCGAACACGGCTTTCGCGGCCCGCTGAACTGGTATCGCAACTTCACGCGCAACTGGCAGCGCACCGAATGCCTCGCCGGCCGCCAGGTGCTCCAGCCCACACTGTTCCTGATCGGCGACCGCGACCCGGTCGGTGTGTTTGAAGCGCACACCCTCAAGCGCATGCCCGATTGTGTGCCGGACCTTGAGCAGCACGTGCTGCCCAACTGCGGCCACTGGATCCAGAACGAGCAGAGCCAACAGGTCAACGAACTGATGCTCGCCTTTCTAGGGAAAAAGTAAACGTCGCCCCGCGGCCGGGCCGCTCCACCAGGCGAATGCTGCGCCCGTGCAATTGCAGGATGCGGTGCACGATGCGCAAGCCCAGGCCGCCATCGCGCCGTGCGCCGCCAATGGTGAAGGCGCGCAGGAACAAGCCTTCATGCAGCTCGGCATCGATGCCCGGGCCGCTGTCGCTGACGGTCACGCTGACGCTGTCGGCCTCGACAGCCAACAGCACTTCGACGTCGCCATTGACCGGGGTGTGCCGCAAGGCGTTGTCCAGCAGGTTGGTCAGTACGCGCTCGATCAAGCCGAGGTCGGCCATGACTGCCGGCACCTGCGCCGGCAGGCTGGCGCTGAGGCTGATACCGCGCGCTTCGGCGCTCAATTCGAACTTCTGGAAGACGTCCTGCACCAGGTCCGGCAGCGAAAAGCCTTCGAGCACCGGCTGGACAAAACCATGTTCCAGGCGCACCAGTTCCAGCAGCGATTGGGCCAGGCCGCCGACTTTGCGGCTCTGGTCCAGGGCAATCCCGAGGTAGCGCCGGCGTTCCTCGGCGCTCAAGGTCGCGTCCTTGAGGGACAGGGTTTCCAGGTAGCCGTGCAACGAAGCCAGGGGCGTGCGCAGGTCGTGGGAGATGTTCGCAACCATCTCCCGGCGTTCCTGTTCCTGGCGGGTGAGGGCGCGCCACTGTTCGCCGAGGCGGTTTTCCATCTGCATGAAGGCGTGGTCGAGCACGGCGATTTCATCGCCGCTGTCAGAGGTGGGCGCGATGTTTTCCGCTGGTTTGGGGGCACCATTGATGTCGAATCGGCCAACCTTGTCGGTGAGCTGGCGCAATGGCCGGGTGATCCAGGCAAACGCCAGCAGGCCCGCCAACAGACACAGCAGCGCGACCAGGCCGATGCACCACAGCGCAATCTTCAGCGCCATGCCGGTGGCGTCCTTGGCATCGAACACATCGTGGGCCTCGCCGAGCAGCACCACATACAGAAAGCCGGTTTGCGTGCCGTTGGCCTTGAGCGGCGCGGCGCTGAACACCTTGCGCCCGTCGACGCTGCGCGGGTCGTCGCCGAGGATTGGCAACATGGCGCCACTGAGGAAACGGCGGATTGGCGCGAGGTCGACCCGGTCGCGCAACAGGTGCCCGCTCGGCGCCGCATTGCCGACCACGCGCCCCTCGATGTCGAGTAAATACACCTCGACACTCGGGTTCACCAGCATCAGTTGGCCGAACAGGTTGCGCACCGCATCGGGCTTGAGGCCGTCGGCATCCATCAACTGCGTGTCACGGGCGATATGCGCCGCCAGGTCGCGGGACACGCCTTGCACCACTTCCAGCTCGTGCATGCGGTTGGAGCGCACCTGCAACCACGCCGAGGTGCTGCTGCAGATCAGCAGCAACACGGCAAACACCACCGACAGGCGCTGGGTCAGGGTCAGTTTCATGGGCCGTTCTCGGCGAACTTGTAGCCACGGCCCCACACCGTGAGGATGCGCGCCGGGTTGGCCGGGTCGGCCTCGACCTTGGCGCGCAGGCGGTTGATATGGGTGTTTACCGTGTGCTCGTAACCTTCATGGTTGTAGCCCCACACTGCGTTGAGCAGCTCCATGCGCGAGAACACCTTGCCCGGCTGGCGGGCAAAGAAATACAGCAGGTCAAATTCCCGGGGCGTGAGTTCCAGGGGCTGGCCGTGCAAGGTGGCCTCGCGACTCAGCGGGTTGATGAACAGTGGCCCAAGGTCGAGGCTGCCGGCATCCATTTTCAGGTTGCGCGCCATGGCGTCGACCCGGCGCAGCAGCGCCTTGACCCGGGCAACCAGCTCGGGCAGCGAGAACGGCTTGGCCAGGTAATCGTCGGCACCCAGCTCCAGGCCGAGGATGCGGTGCAGCTCGCTGGAGCGCGCGCTGGTGATGATGATCGGGGTGTAGCGCGTCATGGCGCGGGCGCGGCGGCAGATCTCCAGGCCGTCGACGCCGGGCAGCATCAGGTCGAGGATCAACGCATCCCAGCCGCCTTGTTCCAGCAGGCGCAGGCCT
This sequence comes from Pseudomonas sp. GL_117, assembly GCF_057835125.1. Taxonomy (NCBI): domain Bacteria; kingdom Pseudomonadati; phylum Pseudomonadota; class Gammaproteobacteria; order Pseudomonadales; family Pseudomonadaceae; genus Pseudomonas; species Pseudomonas sp. GL_117. The sequence goes on from NZ_CM174418.1 coordinate 2,978,303, forward strand.
TCGTTGCCATCGGCACTGTGCACCACTTCGAACTGTTCATCGCGCAGGTGCAGGAGGATCAAGTCGGCGATATGGGCATCGTCCTCAACCACCAGGACACGTTTGGGCTGATCCATGTAAGCGAAACCTTGGCTTGTAGTCGGCGCATTGTGCGGCTTTTGCCACAGTGTAGTTATCACGAATTGTTTAACTCTGCGTGAGGATTGCGCGACCGGCCTGGGCGCAGGATGGGGCTACTTGTTCATTCTGTTAAGGGGCAATCAATGTGGCTTCTGGTTCTCGCATATCTGGGCGGCGTGCTGACAATCGTCAGCCCGTGCATCCTGCCGGTTCTGCCTTTTGTCTTCGCTCGCACCGGGCAGCCGTTTTTGCGCAGTGGCTTGCCGCTGTTGGCGGGGATGGCGGTGACGTTCGCCCTGGTGGCCTCGCTGGCGGCGGTGGGCGGCGGTTGGGTGGTGCAAGTCAATCAATACGGGCGCTGGCTCGCGTTGCTCTGCGTGGCGCTGTTTGGGCTCACGCTGTTGCTGCCACGGCTGTCGGAGCGCCTGACGCGCCCGCTGGTCGCCGCCGGCAGCCGTTTATCCGAGGCGGCCGGGGCCGATGCCAGGCCACGGCCGGGGGCGTCGTTCCTGATCGGCGTGGCCACCGGGCTGCTTTGGGCGCCGTGCGCCGGGCCGATCCTCGGGCTAGTGCTGACCGGCGCCGCCCTGCAAGGCGCCAGTATCGGTACTACCTTGCTGTTGCTGGCTTACGCTGCCGGTGCCGCCACGTCCCTGGCGTTGGCGCTGCTGGTCGGCGGTAAGGTGTTTGGCTTGATGAAAAAATCCCTCGGTGCCGGTCAATGGCTGCGCCGCGGCCTTGGCGCGTTGATGCTCGTCGGGGTGGCAGCCATTGCCCTGGGCCTGGATACCGGCGTGTTGGCGCGGTTGTCGACGGCCTCCACCGGCGGCCTGGAGCAACACCTGGTGGATCGCCTGAGCGCCAAACCCCAGGGCGGAGCGATGATGATGGCGGCCAACCACAGCGACACGCTGCCGATAGAGGGCGCGTTACCCTCCCTGGACGGCGCCGTGCAATGGCTCAACAGCCCGCCACTGAGCGCCGAGGCGCTCAAGGGCAAAGTGGTGCTGGTGGATTTCTGGACCTACTCCTGCATCAACTGCCTGCGCACCTTGCCCTACGTCAAAGCCTGGGCCGACAAGTACCGCGAGCAGGGCCTGGTGGTGATCGGTGTACATGCTCCGGAGTTCGCCTTTGAGCGCGACGTGAACAACGTCACCCAGGCGATGAAGGACCTGGGGATCAACTACCCGGTGGCGATCGACAACAACTACAAGATCTGGCGTGCGTTCAACAACCAGTACTGGCCGGCACATTACTTTGCCGACGCCAACGGCCAGATCCGTTACCACCACTTTGGCGAGGGCGACTACGCCGAATCGGAGCGGGTGATCCAGCAGTTGTTGCGCGAAGCCGGGGCAAAAAACGTCGCGGGCGGCTTGATCGACGTGGATGCCAAGGGCGTGCAACAGGCGCCGGACCTGAACACCGTGCAGTCGCCGGAAACCTACCTGGGCGCGCAGCGTGCCGAGCACTTCGTCAAGTCCGGCCCCCTGGCGTTGAACAACTGGACCCTGGACGGCCAATGGAACGTAGGCGGCCAGCAAGTCACCCTGGACCAGGCCGGTGGGCGCATCGTCTACCGCTTCCACGCCCGTGACTTGCATTTGGTGCTGGCCCCCGGCGCAGATGGCAAGCCTGTGCGCTTCAAGGTCACGATCGACGGCAAGGCCCCCGGTGACGCCCACGGCACGGATGTCGCCCCGGATGGCAGCGGCGTGGTGACCGAGCAGCGCCTGTACCAACTGGTGCGCCAGCCGGAGGCGGTGCAGGACCGCACCTTCAGCATTGAGTTTCTGGACCCGAACGTAGCGGCCTACGCCTTCACCTTCGGCTAACTGATTGATGAACTGATAACCCAATCAATGTGGGAGCGAGCAAGCCGGCTCCCACCGTTGACCGTATTCTGGAGTGAGTTTTATGAAAGTTCTCAGATGGCTACCTGCATTGGCCTTGGCTGGCTTTATCAGCCAGGCCCAGGCGTTCTCCTTTGGTTCTTCTGACGATGCAGTCGTCATCCCACCGCCCGCCCTGGACCTGCCGGCATCGGGTGATCTGCAAACGGCGGTCTTCGCCGGTGGTTGCTTCTGGGGCGTGCAAGGGGTTTTCCAGCATGTGCAGGGTGTAAAAAACGCGGTCTCCGGGTATGACGGCGGCGCGGCGGGCACGGCGCAGTACGAGTCTGTCAGCGCAGGCAACACTGGCCATGCCGAGGCGGTCTCCGTCACGTTTGACCCGAGCAAGATCAGCTACGGCAAGCTGCTGCAGATCTATTTTTCAGTGGCCCACAACCCCACCGAACTCAACCGCCAGGGCCCGGATACAGGCACGCAGTACCGCTCGGCGATCTTTGCGCTGGATGCCGAGCAGCAGAACGTCGCCCAGGCGTATATCACGCAGCTGGATGCGGCGAAGGCGTTTGATAAGCCCATCGTGACCACAATCGAGAGGGGCAAGACGTTCTACCCGGCGGAGGCCTATCACCAGGACTTTCTCAGCGAGAACCCGTCTTACCCGTACATCGTGATCAATGATCTGCCGAAGGTGGCGCAGTTGAAAAAGCTGTTTCCCGAGCAGTACCGCGCTGAGCCGGTGCTGGTAAAAACCCAATAGCCCGCTCCCACATCGTTGTTCCTCAGTGTGGTTTAGACCACTTCCAGGTAAGACGCGTGTATGGCCCGGGCCAGTTCGCGCACGGTGTCGATAAAGTCCGTCAGGCGGCTGTGCAGGCCATCCTCAAGAATTTCATCAATCCCGGTATAGCGCAGCCGCGCCTCGAACTCCGCCGCCAGACGCTGGGCCGTACGCCCATAACTGCCAGGCAAGTCCGCAAGGATATGACTCAACTCCTCGATACACGCATGCAGCGACCTCGGCACGTCACTGCGCAACAGCAGCAGCTCCGACACCGAGCGCGCATTCAGCGCATTCGGGTACAGCTCGGTGTACGCCTCGAACGACGACAACGCCCGGAGCAGGGCGCTCCACTGGTAGTAGCCGCGTGCGGACAGGTCGCTGACTTCCTCCGACTCTTCGCCAAACATCTCGTAGCGCGCATCCAGTAGGCGCAAGGTGTTGTCGGCACGTTCGACAAAGGTGCCCAGGCGGATAAACCGGTAGGCATCGTTGCGCATGATGGTCCCCGACGTCGCGCCACGGAACAGGTGTGAACGCTGCTTGACCCAATCACAGAAGTGGCTGATGCCGTGGCGCGCCAGGCCGCCGGCGGCGATGCTGCGCATTTCCAGCCAGGTCGCGTTGAGGTTTTCCCACATGTCGGCGGTGATGCGCCCGCGCACTGCATGGGCGTTGCCCCGGGCGGCGCGCAGGCAGTTGTAGATGCTGGCGGGGTTTTCTTCGTCGAGGGCGAAGAAGTGCAGCATGCGCTCGGCGTCCAGTTGCTTGTGGCGCTCAAGGTAGCTGTCCAGGGTGCCGCTGCTGAGCAACGACATGGCCAGTTCGTCCAGACCGTCGCTGCGTCCGGCCTGGGGCATCAACGACAACGAGTAACTGACTTCCAGCATGCGCGCCAGGTTCTCGGCACGCTCCAGGTAACGGGACATCCAATACAGATCTGCGGCGGTTCTACTCAACATACTCAGCCCTCCACCACCCAGGTGTCCTTGGTTCCGCCGCCTTGCGACGAGTTGACGATCAACGAACCTTCACGCAGTGCCACACGCGTGAGGCCGCCGGGCACCAGGCGGGTTTCCTTACCCGACAGCACGAACGGGCGCAGATCGATGTGCCTGGGCGCGATGCCGTTTTCGACAAAGGTCGGGCAGGTGGACAGGCTCAGTGTGGGTTGGGCGATGTAGGCGTGGGGGCGCGCCTTGATGCGTTGACGGAAGTCCTCGATCTCGGCCGCGCTGGAGGCCGGGCCGACCAGCATGCCGTAGCCGCCGGAGCCCTGGGTTTCCTTGACCACCAGTTCCGGCAGGTGCGCCAGCACATGGGACAACTCGTCGGGTTTGCGGCATTGGAAGGTCGGCACGTTTTGCAGCACCGGCTCTTCGTCGAGGTAGAAGCGGATCATCTCCGGCACGTAGGGGTAGATCGACTTGTCATCGGCCACGCCGGTGCCGATGGCGTTGGCCAGCACCACGTTGCCGGCGCAGTAGGCGGCGACCAGGCCGGGCACGCCGAGCATCGACTCGGGGTTGAAGGCCTGCGGGTCGAGGAACGCGTCGTCGATGCGGCGGTAGATCACATCCACGGCTTTGGGGCCGTCGGTGGTGCGCATGAACACCTTGAGGTCGTGCACGAACAGGTCGGCGCCCTCCACCAGTTCCACGCCCATTTCCCGGGCAAGGAACGCGTGCTCGAAAAACGCGCTGTTGAAGCGCCCGGGGGTGAGTACCACGACGTTGGGGTTGTCCAGGCGGCTTGAGCTTTTGAGGGTCTTGAGCAGCAGGTTGGGGTAGTGGTCCACCGGCGCGATGCGTTGCTTGGCGAACACCTCGGGGAACAGGCGCATCATCATCTTGCGGTCTTCGAGCATGTAGCTCACGCCGCTGGGGGTACGCAGGTTGTCTTCGAGCACGTAGTAGGTACCGTCGCCATCGCGCACCAGGTCGACGCCGGAGATGTGCGAGTAGATGTCGCGGTGCAGGTCGAGGCCGACCATGGCCTGCTGGTAACCCTCGTTGCCCAGCACCTGGTCGGCGGGAATGATCCCGGCCTTGATGATGCGCCGGTCGTGGTAGATGTCGGCGAGGAACATGTTCAGTGCCGTGACGCGCTGGATGCAGCCACGTTCGATCACGCGCCACTCACTGGCGGGGATGCTGCGCGGGATGATGTCGAAGGGGATCAGGCGCTCGGTGTCTTGCTCGTCGCCATACAAGGTGAAGGTGATGCCGGCGCGGTGGAACAGCAAGTCGGCTTCGCGGCGACGCTGGGCCAGCAGTTCCGGTGGCGTATTGGCCAACCAGCGGGAGAATTCCTGATAGTGCGCGCGGCAGGCGCCGTTTGCGTCATTCATTTCATCGAAGAAAGATCGAGCCATTCCAGTACCTTGTCAGTGCCGAGTGGGGCTTGGGGGGCACTGCCGTTTAAAAAAACGCATGTTTTTATGAGCCCATGGCTGAAGGTGCCAATGGGCCTGGTCCTTACTTTCTTATGGGGTCGGCTCTGGGTCGGGTTGTAACGAAAGCTCCTGTGTGCGGGCAGTGTTCAATGGCTAAAGCAATGCCTGTGCCGGAACCTCCAAATCCCTAATCTGCGAACCCGCGCAACCCGTAGTGAGCGGGCTTGCCCCGCGCTGGGGGGCGCAGCCGCCCCAACTAGACCGCCGCGGTATTTCAGGAAGACCGCGGTGTCTGGGTTTGGGGCGGCTTCGCCCCCCAGCGCGGGGCAAGCCCGCTCACTACAACGGCGACAGCTCGCACAAGGGGAGGGTGCGCTTTGCGCTGATTTGGTGCGCGAACAAACTTGAACTTCATCCAGTGCCCCTTCTTCTAACAGGACTCGACCTCCCCACGGAGCACCGCCGTGCCCAGAATCATCTCGCCGCATTCCCCGGAAACGGCCCTGACCGACCACAGCGAACACAACGCCAAGATCTTCGGCTCGCCCAAGGATCGCCTGGACTTCTACCGCCGTGAGATCCAGTACGAAACCACGATCCTGGCCAACCGCACAGACGCCTACCTCACGGCGCAATCCTTCCTGGTCATCGCCTTCGTCTCCGGCATGGGCAACCTCAACCCCGAGTGGGGCAAGCTGTTCACCCTGGTGGTGCCGGCGTTCCTGGTCTTGCTCGGCATTCTCAGCTCGCTGAACGCCTGGCCGGGGATTCGCGCGGCGTATGAAATCATCGACCACTGGCACTACAAGCAAAGCGAGCTGTTGCGCAGTGAACCGGTGATGGGCCTTGCGTACGACGATTCACCGCTGTTCTGCGAGACCGAGTCGTCCCACAAGGGCTACCGCAAGTCGCTGCTATTCTCAATGCGTGCGCCGTGGCTGTTTATGGTGTTCTGGTTGTTGCTGGGCGCCTATGCGTTTTATATCCAGGTGGACAACCCGGGTTCATAGAGGTGTGGATCATGTCGGATGAACGTGAGCAGGAACCGGAAGAGGAACTCAACGACCCCGGCAACGAAGACCCCGGTTCGCTGATGGATGATGCGCAGGTGCCGCTCATCGAAGAGCAGGAGCCTTAGCGCACCGCTCCAACAGCCATGGCTGCCCCGCACCCTGCAAGCTGATCGCACCCAACCTCCTTTCCCAAGGCCAATGGCGGCGCTGTGGCTGCCACTGCGCGCGATGGACTGTGCGTGCGTACTAACCGGAATTTTGCACAAAAGTCGTTGGTGAAACGTTTCTTCAAGCACAAAAACAGCTAAGCAAGCGCTTGCGCAAGCAAAAGCTTCTGTTTTAGAGTCGGCCCGCTCGACCACAAAAATAATAAAACCAGGAGCTCAGCCATGAGCCTTGAACCCTTGCTTGAGATGCAGGGCATCAGCAAAACCTTCAACGGTTTGCGTGTGCTCAAGAATGTCGGCCTGAAGGTCTACCCCGGCGAAATCCACGCCTTGATGGGGGAGAACGGCGCCGGCAAATCCACCTTGATGAAAATCCTCTCCGGCGCCTACCAGGCCGATCCCGGCGGTGAAATCCGCATTGCCGGCCAACCTGTCGCCAGCTTCGACCCTGCCACCGCCAAAACCCTCGGCATTGCCGTGATCTATCAGGAACTGAGCCTGTGCCCCAACCTCAGCGTGGCCGAGAACATCTACCTGGGGCGTGAACTGCGGCGCGGCTGGACCATCGACCGCAAGGGCATGCAGGACGGTTGCCGCGAGGTGCTGCAGCGCCTGGGCGCCGAGTTCACGGCGGCGACGCGGGTCAGCAGCCTGTCGATTGCCGAGCGCCAACTGGTGGAAATCGCCCGCGCCCTGCATGCCCACGCCAAGATCCTGGTGATGGACGAACCGACCACGCCGCTGTCCTCCCGCGAGACCGACCGCTTGTTTGCGTTGATCAAGCAACTGCGCAGCCAGGGCCTGGCGATCATCTATATCAGCCACCGCATGGCCGAGATCTATGAGTTGTCGGACCGGGTCTCGGTGCTGCGCGATGGCCAATACATCGGCGAACTGACCCGCGACGCGCTGTCGGCCGAGGTGCTGGTGAAAATGATGGTGGGTCGTGACCTGTCCGGCTTCTACAAGAAGGAGCACGCTGCCTATAACCCCGGAGACGTGGTGATGCGCGTGCGCGACATGGCCGACGGCAAGCGCGTGCGGAATTGCAGCTTCGACCTGCATGCCGGTGAAGTACTGGGCATCGCCGGGTTGGTGGGGGCAGGGCGCACCGAGCTGGCGCGGCTGATCTTCGGTGCCGACCCACGCACCCACGGCACCCTTGAAGTGGTCGGCAAGACCGTCACTCAACTGCGCACCCCGGCGGACGCGATCCGCGCCGGCGTGGTGTACCTCACCGAGGACCGCAAGGCCCAGGGCCTGTTCCTCGACATGAGCGTGGCCGACAACATCAACGTCTGCGCCTGCGTGCCGGACGCCCACGCCGGTGGTGTGCTGGATCGCGGCCACGGCGCACAGCGTGCCAGTGAAGCGATCAAGGCGCTGTCGATCCGGGTGGCGTCGGGCAAGGTCAATGTCGGCGCGTTGTCCGGCGGCAACCAGCAAAAAGTGCTGTTGGCGCGGTTGCTGGAGGTCAAGCCGCATGTGCTGATCCTCGACGAGCCGACGCGGGGCGTGGACATCGGCTCCAAATCCGAGATCTACCGCATCATCAATCAACTGGCGCAGGCCGGCGTGGGCATCGTGGTGATCTCCAGCGAACTGCCGGAGATCATCGGCACTTGCGACCGTGTGCTGATCATGCGCGAAGGCCAGTTGGTCGCCGAGGTCGGCGGCGCATCCGGTCAGGTTATTTCCCAGGAACGCATTATTGACCTCGCCACGGGTGGCGATCAGGTGGTGGCCAATGGCTGAATTGCAGATGACGACAACAATGGGCAAGGCAGAACGTGCACGTGAGTTGATGCGCACGGTGGGCATGTTGCCGGTGCTGGTGCTGTTGCTGGTGGGCTTTGCCCTGGCCAGCGAAAACTTCCTGACTATGCAGAACCTGTCGATCATCACCCAGCAGGCCTCGGTCAATGTGGTGCTGGCGGCGGGCATGACCTTTGTGATCCTCACGGCGGGCATCGACCTGTCGGTGGGCGCGATCCTGGCGGCGTCGGCGGTAGTGGCGTTGCAGGCGTCGATGTCGCCGCAGTTCGGCATGTTCGGGATCGCGGCGGGCATCGGTTTTGGCCTGTTGCTGGGCTTGGTCAACGGCGGCTTGATCGCGTTCATGCGCCTGCCGCCGTTTATCGTCACCCTCGGTGCGCTGACTGCCATGCGCGGTTTGGCGCGCTTGCTGGCAGACGACAAGACCGTGTTCAACCCGGACCTGCCGTTTGCGTTTATCGGCAACGACTCGATCCTCGGCGTGCCGTGGCTGGTGGTGATTGCCGTGGCGGTGGTGGGGTTGTCGTGGTTCATCCTGCTCCGCACCGTGATGGGCGTGCAGATCTATTCGGTGGGCGGCAATCCGGAAGCGGCGCGGCTGTCGGGGATCAAGGTGTGGAAGGTGTTGCTGTTCGTCTACGCCATGTCCGGCGCATTGGCCGGGCTGGGGGCGGTGATGAGTGCTTCGCGGCTGTTCGCGGCCAACGGCCTGCAACTGGGCCAATCCTATGAGCTGGATGCGATTGCCGCAGTGATCCTCGGCGGCACCAGTTTTACCGGCGGCGTCGGCACCATCGGCGGCACGCTGATCGGGGCCCTGATCATTGCGGTGCTCACCAACGGCCTGGTGCTGCTGGGGGTGTCGGACATCTGGCAATACATCATCAAGGGCATCGTGATCATTGGCGCGGTGGCGCTGGATCGTTATCGCCAATCCGGTGCACGCACCTGATTTCACTCGTACAACAACAATCACAAGAGAGACCCGTATGAACTTCAAACGCGTATTTCCCGTTATTGCCCTGGCGGCCCTGATGTCCCAAGCCGTCGAGGCGCGTGAGTTGAAAGCCCTTGGCATCAGCATGGGCTCGCTCGGCAACCCGTACTTCGTGACCCTGGCCGATGGCGCCACGGCGCGGGCCAAGGCGCTGAACCCCAACGTCAAGGTCACCTCGGTGTCAGCCGACTATGACTTGAGCAAGCAGTTTTCGCAGATCGATAACTTCATTTCGTCCAAGGTCGACCTGATCCTGATCAACGCCGTCGACCCGTCGGCCATGGCCTCGGCGATCAAAAAAGCCCGTGACGCCGGGATTGTCGTGGTCGCCGTGGATGTGGATGCCAAAGGGGTCAACGCCACGGTGCAGACCGACAATGTCGAAGCCGGCAAGCTGGCCTGCCAGTACCTGGTGGACAAGCTGGGCGGCAAGGGCAATGTGATCATCCAGAACGGCCCGCAGGTCACGGCCGTGACCGACCGCGTCAAAGGCTGCAAGGCGGCGCTGGCCGGTGCGCCGCAGATCAAGGTGCTGTCCGATGACCAGGACGGCAAAGGCTCGCGTGAAGGCGGCCTGAATGTGATGCAGGGCTACCTCACACGCTTCCCGAAAATCGACGGTTTGTTCGCGATCAACGACCCGCAAGCCATCGGCAGCGACCTGGCCGCCAAGCAACTCAAGCGCAGCGGCATCGTCATCACCTCGGTGGACGGTGCGCCGGACATTGAGAACGCGCTGAAGACCGACACGCTGATCCAGGCCTCGGCCAGCCAGGACCCCTGGGCCATGGCGCAGACGGCGGTGGATGTGGGCAACGACATTCTGAATGACAAAGCCCCTGGCGAAGCGGTTACCCTGCTCACGCCAAAACTGATCACCCGCGACAACGTCGGTACGTACAGCGGTTGGTCGAGCAAACATTGATCGATTAAGGGGAACAGCAACGTGGTGACCATGGATGACGTGGCCAGCCGGGCAGGGGTGTCGACGTCAACCGTGTCCCACGTGTTGAACGGCACCCGCAAGGTCAGCCCGGCCTCTGTGCAGGCGGTGCAGCAGGCGATCCAGGCGTTGGGGTACATTCCCAACACCCTGGCGCGCTCGCTGGCGCGGTCGAGCACCAGCACGATTGGCGTGGCGATCTCGGCGCTGTCCAACCACTACTTCAGCGAAACCGTGCATGCCATTGAAAGCGAGTGCGCCAAGCACGGCTACATGATGCTGTTTGTCGACACCCACGACGACCCGGAGCAGGAGCTGCGGGTGGTCACGGCGCTGCATCACCGGCGTGTCGACGGGGTGATCCTTGCGCCGTCGAACGACTCGAAGGCGCTGGAGTACCTGCGCACCAACCAGATCCCGGCAGTACTGGTGGACCGCATGATGAGCGCGCAATTCGATCAGGTCGGGGTGGAGAATACCCAGGCCACCCAGGCCCTGATCACCCATTTGATTGGCCACGGGCACCGCCGCATCGGTTTTATCGCCGGGCGTACGGGGTTCAGCACCACGGACGAGCGGGTTGCCGGCTATAAGGCTGCTTTGCAGGCGGCGGGGTTGGCGTTTGATCCGCAGTTGCTGGTCAACGGCGGCTCCAACACCGAGCCGGCACGCCAGGCCACGGTGCAGTTGCTCGGGCTGGATGCACCGCCTACGGCAATCATGGCCGGAAACAACCTGATGACCCTTGGCGCGATGCACGCCCTGCGTGACGCGCAGCTAGAGGTGCCAGGACAGATGGCCTTGGTGGGGTTTGATGATTTTGACTGGGCCGATTTTTTCGTGCCGCGCCTGACGTTGATTGCCCAGCCGGTCAACGACCTGGGCGCGCGTGCGGTGCACCTGCTGCTGCAGCGCATGGCGACACCCGAGGCAACGCCGCACAGCGTGCGCCTGGCGCCGAGCCTGCAACTGCGCAATTCATGTGGCTGTATCTGATTGGAATGACACGCGTATGAGCAGTCCTGTTTCCCTCGGCATAGACCTCGGCACTTCAGAACTCAAGGCGATCCTGATGGACCTTGACGGCACGGTATTGGCCCACGCCGGCGTGCGATTGAGTGTGTCGCGGCGCCACAGTGGCTGGTCCGAGCAGGCGCCGCAGGACTGGTGGCAGGCGTGTGTGCAGGCGTTGGCGCGACTGCGGGCGCACCCGGCCTTTGCCCGGGTGGCGTGTATCGGCTTGTCCGGGCAGATGCATGGTGCGGTGCTGTTGGGGCGGGACGACCAGGTGTTGTATCCGGCGATCCTGTGGGACGACTCCCGTGCCATCGCTGAGGCTCAAGAGCTGGGCGCGGGCTTTGCAGACGTCACCGGCAGCCTGCCGATGGCCGGGTTGACCGCGCCTAAGCTGCTGTGGCTGCAACGCCACGAGCCTGAGGTGTTCCAGGCAATTGACTGTGTGTTGTCGCCCAAGGATTACCTGCGTTTGCGCTTGAGTGGCGAGCGCGTCAGCGAGATGTCGGATGCCGCCGGTACGCTGTGGCTGGATGTGGCGAACCGTGAATGGTACGGCCCGATGGTTCGCGCCAGCGGCCTGGCGCTGCGGCAGTTGCCGAGGCTGGTGGAAGGCGGCGCGGCCAGCGCCGTGCTGACCGCGACCGGCCTGGGCTTGCCTGCTGGGGTGGTGATCGCCGGTGGCGGGGGCGACAACCCGGTGGCCGCCGTAGGCATCGGCGCGATCAATGCGGGGGACGGGTTCATCACCCTGGGCACCAGCGCTGCGATTGTGGCAATCACCGATCACGCCGCCGGCAATCCGGCCAGCGCCGTGCACAGCTTCTGTCATGCGCTGCCCGGGCGCTGGTACACCATGGGCGCGATGCTGGCGGGTGCCAGTTGCCTGCGCTGGGTCACGCGGCTGACCGGCACGCGGGATGAGCAGGCGCTGCTGGAGCAGGTGCAGGCGCAACTGCCGATCGCACAGGCGGTGCCACTGTCGGCGCCGCTGTTTCTGCCTTACCTGGCTGGAGAACGCACGCCGCATAACGACCCGTTGCTGCGCGGTGGATTCATGAACCTGGGCCACGACTGCACCCCGGCGCTGCTCGGGTATGCGGTGATGGAGGGGGTGGGCTTTGGTTTGCTCGATGCGTTGCACGCGGTGCAATCGGCGGGGGCCCGCGTCGGCGCGTGTGCCTTGGTCGGCGGCGGGGCGCGCAGTGAGTACTGGGCGCAGTTGTTGGCCAACATCCTGCAGCGGGAGATCTTCACGTTGCACGGCAGTGAGTTGAGCGCGTGCGTGGGGGCGGCGAAGCTGGGGCTCATGGCGATCGGGCAGGGCGCCGAGTTGCTGCAGGCGGGGATGCCGGTCAAGGCGCGTTACCAGCCGGATGTCGGGCAACAGCCGCTGCTGGAGGCGCGCTATCGCAAGTTCAAAGGTTTATTGGCGGCGGCCAAGACACTGCACGGCCTGTAGTGAGCGGGCTTGCCCCGCGCCGGGGGCAAAGCCGCCCCAACGGTACGCTGCGGTGGGTCAGGAAGACCGAGGTGTCTGAATTTGGGGCGGCTTCGCCACCCGGCGCGGGTGTAGAACCGTAGACATCCTTTACATCTGAAACCGGGGACATCGTTTACACATTTTAGGCTTGGACGCGGCTCATGCCTCGTCCAAGCCTCCCTAGGGGATAGTCACACAGGTACAGATCCCAAACATCATCTTCAACTTCTTTGAGCGCAATCCGCTCTCCTGATAGCGCTTCGCTTACAAACAACAACTTTCCTTTCCACATGATTGAGCCGTTCTGTCTGACGCTTCGTACTTTCATTTCCGCGGCATACTCCACATCCGGCAGACATCCTGGATAAGGTCGAGTAGACGGCACATATACCTCACCCGGGCGCTTCATGCCCAGCGCCTCGTGAGGTCGTATGTAATTGAATTCATGTCGAAAATGCTCCAGCAAGAGCTGCTGCTCAACCAGGTTTTTCCCCAGTGGCAACTCAAACTTCAAACTACGATGCATCCGTTCGTGCCGGCCGTTCTGGGCAGGTCTTCCCGGCATGGTTCGCTCCGGGTAAATACCCAGGCGGATCCACCAAACTGCCAGTGTGGACATTCTTGCCAGGCCTGGAGAAGCAAAAGGAACGCCGTTGTCAGAGCGAATGACTTCCGGCATCCCGTACTCTTGAAAAAGCCTCTCGAATGCCTGTTTGACGGGCAAGGTCTTGATCTTGGGGTGAGCCCTGCAGGCCAAAATCAAGCGAGAGGCATGGTCCGTAACGGTCAGGGGATAGCACATCTGGGCGTTGAGCATCTTGAACTGCCCCTTGTAATCAACGCACCACGTCTTGTTGGGCTCGTTGGCTTCGCGCATTTCCCTGTGAGCAGTGCTGTGCCGTCGCTTGAAGCGCCGTTTACTGACAAGCCCAAGCCGGTCAAGCCATTGGCCTGCCGTGCTGGGCGATGGCCAGGCGACTGACGGATCCTCGATTCGTAATAGCCTGACAAGCTTCTTCGGCCCCCATTTATCGTGGGTTTCTTTCATCGCCACTATGCGAGCCAAGATCTCATCGTCAGTCTTGTTTGGGCTGGTATGAGGTCGTCGAGACAGCTCTGCCAACGACTTCAAATCGCCGTCAACGTGACGAGAGATCCATTTATCTACAGTTGGTCGACTGACGCCGAAGCGCCGAGCTAGCTGGCTTTTGCTGAAGTCACCAGAAAGCCAGTCGATGACCAGTTTGATTCGTTGATCCATGGGAGACTCTTGGTTCCAGGGCATGATCAGTTACCTCCTGATCATGCGTATTAACCTGTAAACCATGTCCCCGGTTAGATATGTAAACGATGTCCCCGGTTTGTACCGGGGCAAGCCCGCTCATACATGGACGCCCCCAGTATGCCAAGCTCTCAAATCGTGAAAACGCAGACGGGATAAGGTTGCAGCCATACATCCGGACTTTAAGTGAGGCTGTACCTCTGTCCCTGATGGAATTCGCTGATCGGGTTCTTATCACTACAACGCGCTCGAAGCGCTGTGAGCGGAGCAGAATTACCCGATCCCGGTCCTACCTGTCTTGCCATCACGTTATGATCGCCTGAGCAACCTTGGAAGTATTCCTTTCCAATGCATCACTGCCTTTGTTCAACCGCCCCGACTACGCCCCTGTTACATCTGGGGTGTAGTCGAGGCGGAACCTGCTGCCGTGGGCCAATAATGCCCAGGCTATTCGAACCGTTTTATTCGCCTGTGCCACAACCGCGACGTTAGTGTTACGACGCGCCAATAACCCCTTCAACCAATCCGCTGAAGGGTCTGTCTTACTTTCCACCACGCGAACGACTGACCTAGCGCCATGAACCAGCAAGGTGCGTAAATAGCCATCTCCCCGCTTGCTGATCCCCAATAATGTGGGCTTTCCTCCGCTGGAGTGTTGTCGCGGCACCAACCCGAGCCAGGCCGCCATTTGCCGGCCATTAGCGAAGTTTTTTGCGTCCCCCACCGACGCCACCAGAGCTGTCGCGGTGAGTGGTCCCACTCCTGGCATTTCTGCCAAGCGGCAACTGGCCTCGTTGGCGCGATGCCATTGTTGGATCTCTCGCTCCAACTCAACGACTTGTCGGTCCAGCTCTTTTAGATGTTCGTGCAAGCGCTGCATCAGTTGACGAAAAGATCCAGGAAGGTCGTTTTCATAATCTTCCAAAATGCCTGGCAAACGCTCGTTGATATGCCTGATTCCTTGTGGCAAGACCACGCCAAACTCAGCAAGAAGCCCGCGAATCGAATTAGCTTGCGCCGTCCGGGCTTTTACAAAACCTTGGCGTGCACGATGTACGGCAAGGATGGCTTGTTGCTCAACCGTTTTAACTGGCACAAAGCGCATATTGGGTCGAGTGACGGCTTCACAGATTGCCTCTGCATCGGCCGCATCATTCTTGTTCGACTTCACATAGGGTTTCACAAATTGCGGCGCCATCAGCTTGACCGTATGGCCAAGAGAATGCAGCTTTCTTGCCCAATAATGAGCGCCACCGCAGGCCTCCATGCCAATCAAACACGGTTCTAGCGTGGCAAAAAAAGGCACAACCTGCTCACGTTTAAGCTGTTTCTTCAGCGCCGTCTTGCCTTGTTCGTCGATGGCGTGAAGTTGAAACACTGCTTTTGCCAAGTCAATCGAAACAGTCGTAAGCTTCATGTGGACGCTCCCTTCCGTTAAGTGTGGGTAACACTTTCACTTTGGCACATAGATGCCGTTAGGAAGGGGGCGTCCATTCCATTACTACAGGCGAGCGCAGTACATTTCAAGCGCGGGGAAAGCAGCGTTACCTATCAAGCGGTGGCAAGCGGCGTTTGACCGGGGTTTTCTTGACGATGGCGGTGTTGGTCTCGGCATACACGTTGAGCCGGTCGAGCAGGCTGTCCAGCTGTTCCATGGTGCGCACATGCAGGCGTGCGATGAAGCAGTCGTCGCCCGTGACCTTGTCGCACTCGGTGAACTCGGGAATCGCCTGGATCTGGCGTTCGACTTCCTGCAATTGGCCGGGCAGGGGACGGATGCGCACGATGGCTTGCAGCAGGTAGCCGAAGTGTTTGGCGTCAATGTCCACCGTGTAGTGGGTCAGAACACCGCGTTCTTCCAAGCGCCGCAAGCGCTCGCCAACGCTGGGCGACGACAGCCCGGTGATTCCCGCCAGCGCCTTGAGGGACAGGCGTGAGTCGTCCATCAAGGCGGCGATCAGTTGCTGGTCGATGGTGTCGATCATGGTTTTTGCCTAATTAGTAAAGGTGATCCAGGGCTTTGGCCTTTTTTAGGCGCTGGAGCCGTTACCCAGCAGATTGCCATAATTGAGCCTCATTTGAGGAGCAGCAAACATGGACACATCCATCCGTCGCGGTTCGTGGGAAATGGTCGCCGCCATGCTCATCTCGGGCACCATTGGTTGGTTTGTACTGGTGTCGGGCGTGTCGGTGATCGAAGTGGTGTTCTGGCGCTGTGTCATCGGTGCGCTGACACTGTTGCTGGTCTGTGCCGTGCTCGGCTACCTGCGCCTGTCGCTGCTGACGTGGGCCAGGCTCGGGCTGGCGATGCTCAGCGGCGTGGCGATCGTTGGCAATTGGTTGCTGTTGTTCGAATCCTATTCACGTGCGTCCATCGCCATCAGTACAGCGGTGTACAACGTGCAGCCGTTCATGTTGGTGCTGTTGGCGGCGCTGTTTCTGGGGGAAAAGATTACTGTGCAGAAGCTCGCGTGGCTCAGCGTAGCGTTCCTTGGGATGTTGGCGATTGTCACTGCCCATGGCGAGCAGCAAGCCGGTGGCGGGGACTATCTGGCTGGGGTTGCGTTGGCCTCTGGCGCGGCGTTTTTGTATGCGATTGCCGCCTTGATCATCAAGCGCTTGAAGCAAGTGCCAGCGCATTTGATGGCGTTGATCCAGGTCGCCACCGGCGCATTGTTGCTGGCGCCACTGGTGACGTGGAGCAACCTGCCGGTAGCGCCCACCGCCTGGGCGGCGTTGGCGACGCTGGGCGTGGTGCACACAGGTGTGATGTATGTATTGCTGTACGGTGCGATCCAGAAACTGCCGACCGCGTTGACCGGCGCACTGTCGTTCATCTACCCGATTGCGGCGATCTTCGTCGACTGGATCGCCTTCGGGCATCGCCTGGGTTGGCTGCAATGGCTGGGAGTGGCGGCGATTCTGCTGGCGGCGGCGGGGTTGCAGCGGGGCTGGTGGTGGCCCCGCTCCCAGAGGGTTAGTGCGTACCCTGGAAAATAATGTTTTCCGGGTTGAAATGCTCCACTGCGCTGCCCGGTTGCGGCAGACCGAGGATATGCCCCTTGATCTTGCCCACCACGTGCATCTCGCAGGGTTTGCAGTCGAACTTGAGGGTCAGCACTTCGTCGCCGTGGATCAATTGCATGGGCGCGACCTTGGTCTTCACGCCCGTCACGCCCTTGGCCTGTTTCGGGCACAGGTTGAACGAGAAACGCAGGCAGTGCTTGGTGATCATCACCGGCACTTCGCCGGTTTCTTCGTGGGCTTCGAAGGCGGCGTCGATCAACTTCACCCCGTGACGGTGATAGAAGTCGCGGGCTTTCTGGTTGTAGACGTTGGCCAGGAACGACAGATGCGCGTCCGGGTACACCGGCGGCGGGGTGGTTTCGGCTTTGCGCCCACCACGCGGGTGCGCGGCAACGCGGGCGGCGGTCAGCGCTTCAATCACTTCGCGGCGCAGGGCCTTGAGCTGCGAGTTGGGGATGAAGAACGCTTGCGGCGCATCCAGCTGGATGTCGGTGGCGTGGTATTCGGTGGTGCCCAGTTGGCCGAGCAGGTCGCGCAGGGTGTCCAGGGCCTGTTCCGGCTTGTTGGCCACGCCGAACGGGCCGGGCAGGGTGACGCTGGCGCTGATGCCTTCTTCGCTGGTCGCGGTGACTTCCAACTGCGCTTCACGCAGGCGTGCAGCCCAGGTCAGACCGATACGGCGTTCGGACGAAGTCTTGAGCAGCGCCTGTTGCCAGTTGTGGTCCAGGTTGCGGTTCAGCGGGTGGTTGGGGCGTAGTTGATACAAACCGGCCGGCATTTCATTCGGCTCGACGCGGTAGCGGTAACGCTTCTCGCCATCTTCCTCGAACTCGCCCTTGGGCTCGGCAATGTTGGCGCGGAAACCCACGACCTCACGCTTGACCAGTACATTGAGACCGTCGCCGTTGGACAGCGGCTCATGGGTCACCACCTGCAAGTCGCGCTTGCCGGTTTTTTCCACCACACCCACCGGCAGGCCGGTGAAGGTCGGGGTATCGAAGGCGCCGATGTCGATCTTGCGGTCGGTGACGAAATAGTCGGTGCTGCCCCGGTGGAAGGTTTTTTCCGGGTCGGGCAGGAAGAAATGCGCAGTACGGCCGCTGGACGCACGGGCCAGGTCCGGGCGGTCTTCGAGCACTTCATCGAGGCGCTGGCGGTAATAGGCAGTGATGTTTTTCACATAGCCCATGTCCTTGTAGCGGCCTTCGATCTTGAACGAGCGCACACCCGCTTCGACCAGCGCGCGGATGTTGGCGCTCTGGTTGTTGTCTTTCATCGACAGCAGGTGCTTTTCAAAGGCCACGACGCGGCCCTGGTCGTCTTTCAAGGTGTACGGCAGGCGGCAGGCCTGGGAGCAGTCGCCACGGTTGGCGCTGCGGCCGTTCTGCGCGTGGGAGATGTTGCACTGCCCGGAGAACGCCACGCACAGGGCGCCGTGGATGAAGAACTCGATGGCGGCATCGGTTTCATCGGCGATGGCGCGGATTTCCTGCAGGTTCAGCTCGCGGGCGAGGACCAACTGCGAGAAACCGGCCTGGTCGAGAAACTTGGCGCGGCCCAGGGTGCGGATGTCGGTCTGGGTGCTGGCGTGCAGCTCGATGGGCGGAATATCCAGCTCCATCACGCCCAGGTCTTGCACGATCAACGCGTCGACGCCGGCGTCGTAGAGCTGATGGATCAGCTTGCGCGCGGGTTCCAGTTCGTTGTCATGCAAGATGGTGTTGATCGTGGTGAAGACGCGGGCGTGGTAACGGCGGGCGAATTCCACCAGTGAGGCGATATCGCTCACCTCGTTGCACGCGTTGTGACGGGCGCCAAAGCTTGGGCCGCCGATGTAGATGGCGTCGGCGCCATGCAGGATGGCCTCGCGTGCGATGGCGACATCGCGGGCAGGGCTGAGCAATTCAAGGTGGTGCTTGGGCAAGGACATAGTTTTTTTAGTCAGGCTTGTCACGGTTGAGGCGCGCATTGTAGCTGTGAAACGCTGGGGGGGCACCTACCACAAGGCTAACGGGTGTTTCCTGAGCCTTGGGATTGCAAACCCAATCAAATGTGGGAGCGGGCTTGCCCGCGAAGGCGCTGGATCAGTCAAACATCTATTGACTGACACACCGTATTCGCGAGCAAGCCCGCTCCCACACAAGCCCGCTCCCACATTTTTTGGCTGCGCCTGGCTTAGGCTTTTGCGGCCATTGCGGTGACTTCGACGCGCATGCCATCGACGGCCAACGCGGCCACGCCAACGGCTGCCCGCACCGGCCACGGCTTGGCGAAGAAGCGCTTGTAGACGTCATTGAACGCGGCGCGATCGGCCATATCCGTCAAGTAGATCGTCAGGTGCATGACCCGGTCCATGGAACTGCCGGCCTTTTCCAGGGCGACTTTCAGCGCTTGCAGGGTGCATTCGCTCTGCAAGGTGATGTCGCCCAGCTCCAGGCTGCCGTCGGCACGGGTGGGAATCTGGGTGGAGACCAGGATGCCGTTGAAGCCGATCACGTCGGAGGAAATCGAATCTGCATCGGGGTCGGGGGTGTAGTGCAGGTCGTGGTTGGCCATGGGGGCTCCGCTCAGGTCAAAGGGTTGCCAGTTTAAACACAGGGGCAGGGTGGGTCACGGTGGCGATGCGCGGCGTGTAAATATTGACGTCAATTAATAAATATTTTTTCCGTGTCAAGTCCGTTTTTTTTACGCCGATACTAGACTCAGGCACTACAGGATCACGCTTGAGCGAGAGGTACGTCATGTTCAATAAAGTCTTAAAAACAGAACTGGCGGCCAGGACGGCCGACGTCACTGAATATAAGGGGCTGATCGCCGCGCTCGAGCGCTCCATGGCGGTGGTCGAATTCGATCTGACCGGCAAGGTCTTGCGCGCCAACGAAGTTTTCCAGAACACCCTGGGTTACAGCGCCGCGCAATTGATGGGCAAGTCCCACCGCGACTTCTGCTTGCCGGAACTGACCGGCAGCCCGGCTTACACGGAATTCTGGAACGACCTTCGTGCTGGCAAGTTCGTGTCGGGCACCTTCAAACGAGTGGCTTCCAACGGAAAAACGGTGTGGTTGGAGGCCAGCTACAACCCGGTGCTGGATACCCAAGGCCATGTGTTGAAAGTGGTCAAGTACGCGCTGGATGTGACACAGAAAGTCGAACAGGAAGCGGCGACCCGCAGCAAACTCGCGGCGCTGGACCGGGCAATGGCCGTGATCGAGTTCGACTTGAATGGTCAGGTGCTCGACGCCAACGAAAACTTCCTGAACGTCATGGGCTATTCCCTGGCTGAACTCAAAGGCAAACATCACCGCATGTTTTGCGAACCCGCATTGGTCAACAGCAGTGAGTACAGTGACTTCTGGCGACGCCTGAACAACGGTGAGTTTTTCACCGGGCAATTCAAGCGCATCGGCAAGCATGGTCGCGTCGCGTGGTTGGAGGCCAGCTACAACCCGGTGTATGACGGCGATGGCAAACTGCTCAAGATCGTCAAGTTCGCCAGCGACATCACCGAGCGGGTAGAGAAATTCGAGGAAGACTCCCGTGGCGCGTCGCGGGCCTATCACATCTCCTCCGAGACCGAGCGCTTTGCCGAGCATGGCACCCAGGTGATCCAGGAAACTGCCAGCGAGATGCGCCGCATCGCCGACAACATCGGTGCATCCGCACGACTGGTGGGGCAGTTGGGCGACCGTTCCGAGCAGATCACGGCCATCGTCAACACCATTCGCGGTATTGCCGACCAGACCAACTTGTTGGCGCTCAACGCAGCGATCGAGGCGGCGCGCGCGGGCGACCAGGGGCGCGGGTTTGCGGTGGTGGCCGATGAGGTCCGACAACTGGCCGGGCGCACCAGCCGCTCGACGGCGGAAATTGCCGAGATGATCGGCATGATCCTCTCGGAAACGCGTGACGCGGTGACCAGCATGAACGCCACCCAGGAAGGCGCGCAACGGGGTGTGAATCTGGCCGATCAGGCCGGTTCGGTGATCCTGCAGATCCGCACCAGCACCAGCGATGCGGTGCAAGCGGTGAGCATGTTTGCGTCGAAGCTGGATGAGTCGGAAGTCATTCCCAAGACCGCAGTAGGCTGGGTGGGGTAGCACGGTCATGAGCCGGCCGGCGCCCTGTCGGCCGGCTCAGTGTGGTCGCCTACAGCAAGGTAAACGGATAGTCGACAATCAGCCGCAGCTCGTTCAACTTGCCATCGCCCTGGTCGGCGTTCGACGACACGATGGCATCACGCACCCGTAGCGATAGGTTCTTCGCCGGGCCGCTCTGGATCACGTATTTGGCTTCCACATCGGTCTCGTGATGCGCGCCGTCCGAGCCATAGTCGTTGGCGTAGGCGCTGTGAGCCGGTGTGTGGCTGCCGTCGATGTCCGAGCCGTTGATGTAACGGCCCATGAAACTCAGCCCAGGCACGCCATAGCTGGCCATGTTCAGGTCATAACGGATACCCCAGGACTGCTCGCCGGGCCCGTTGAAATCGCCCCACTGCACCGAGTTGGCGAGGAACACTGAATCGCCGCCTTCGCCCGCACCGTTGTTGCCGCTGCCGATGTAGTCAAACGGCGTATCGCCATGCACTTTCTGGAACGACAACGTCAGCGTGTGCGCCTGCCAGAACGAATAGGCCGCCGCCACCGAATAAGTGGTGTTGTTGATCGCCCCGGCCTTGGCGCTGCCGGTGTCGAGGGTGCGGTACAGGTTGCCGTCCAGGGCCAGTGACTGGTCGTGGCCCAAGGGGATCACGTAGTTGAGGTTGGTGTAGTACTGGCGCCAGATGTCCTCCAGTTCGCCGGCATACAGCGTCGCGCTCAGTGACGGGCTGAAGGTGTATTTGCCGCCGACAAAGCTCGCACTGTTGGCGGCGATGTTGGCGTAGGTCGCGTAGATGTCGTGGTCGTGGTTGCTGGTCATGCCGCTGTTGGTGCTGGTGAAGTGCCCGGCTTCCAGGTCGAGGCCGGCGATTTCGCTGCTGGTCAGGTCGAAACCGGTGGCCGTCTGCGGCAACAGGCGGGTGCCGCCGGTAGCGAAGACCGGGGCGGTGGGCTGCATGTCGCCGAACTTGAGCTGGGTCTTGGAGATTTTTACCTTCACCGCCGCGCCCACTGAGCCGTAGGCATTTTCTGGATCGCCGTTGCGGTCGGTCGGCAAGTTGCCAGTGCCGGCGTCGCTGTGGGTGGCGTCGAGTTTCAGCCCGCCGTAGGCATAGGCATCGACTCCGAAGCCGATGGTGCCCTGGGTGAAGCCCGAGGCATAGTTGAGCATCGCGCCCTGGGTCCAGTCACGATTGTCGGCCTTGCCGCTCGCGCGGTCGCGGTCCATGTAGTAGTTGCGCAACAGCCCGGTGATGCTGCTGCCGTCGATAAAGCCTTTCGATTCGGCCTGGTCGCTGACCGACTCGGCCAATGCCATTTGACTGATACTGGCGCACACCGCCAGTGCCAGCAGACTGCTGTGTTTAAACATTTATTTAATCCCCAAGAATATTGAACGCGCGCGCAAACACCGCACTTGTTGGATAGCGCATAACATTGTTTTGGCAGATGTTTTCAGGTGAGGCATTACCGTTTTTATTATCTTCGACGTGGCTGCCTAAGCTGATTCTAAGCAGAGTCTGCGTGGCCTGCAGCCAGGGGAAGGATGAAACTCGATTAATTAAACTTCACGGTATTTATTGGCTACCGGGTGTAGCGTGGAACTGTCTTAGCCGCTCTGCTTCGACAAAATCCTTTGGTTGCCGCCGCAGACTCTGCGGCGGATTTTTTTCGTGCGCGCGAGTTTTTAGTTGGCTGTTTAGTTGCGGTTAGTGGCATTGGTGAGCAGGGCGCTCAGGGCGGGGCATGCGATGGGGTGGCGCTGGCGTGACGCCGCCAACGGTGGCGGTGAGCCCATGGCAGGAGGAGGGCATTCACCGCTTACCTGGCAGGTAAGGACTACTCTTTTACATCCATGAACTCTTGCGCCCACGCCACGTAACTCTCGGGCAACGTGTAGGTGTGCGTCAGTTCGGTAGCGCTGAGGTTCGAGGTGCTGTGAGTCAACTGGCGCTGGGCGCGCAGGCTGTCGTAGGTGGCCTTGATCGCGGCGAAATATGCACCGTGACCGGCAACCACCACACGAACGCCGAGGCTGGCCAGACGTTGGGCGTCATGGAGTTTCGGGTTGCCGTAGGTCACCAGCATCAACGGCACCGTGAGGTTTTCTGCGATCTTCTCCAGGTGCTCGAAGTCACTGACACCGACCATGCAAATCCCATCCGCACCGGCTTTTTGATAGGCCAGGGTGCGCTCTATCACCGCTTCGGTGGGCAATACACCGGCGTTGGTCCGCGCAATGATCGACAGTTCCGGATCGACCCGTGCTTCCAGCGCGGCGCGGACCTTGCCGATACCTTCGTCGATGGAAATCAGATCCGTGGATTTACGCCCGAATTGTGCGGGCAGCAGCGTGTCTTCAATGGTCAACGCGGCCACACCGGCACGCTCAAGTTCTTCGACGGTGCGCATCACGTTCAGGGCATTGCCGTAACCGTGGTCGGCATCGGCAATAAACGGCAGTTGGGCGACGCGGCCGATGCGGGTGGCCTGCTCGACAAACTCACTCAGGGTGATCAAGGCAAAATCGGGGGCGGCGAGCACCTGCAACGAGGCGACGGAGCCGCCCAGGATGCCCACTTCAAAACCCAGGTCGGCGGCGATACGCGCGGACATCGGGTCAAAGACGGAAGCAGTTTCTACGCAGGTAGGCGTTGCAAGCAATTCACGGAAATTACGGCGCAGGGCGGTGTGAGACTTTTTCGGCATGATCTTTCCTGGTTGGGGCCTTTGACTGCATGGGATCAAAGCCGATGAGGGAGGTGGCAGATTACCATGTAGGAAAAGGGAGGATTATGACGTTTGAGAATGGGGTATGCGGGGTAGGCATATTGCACCGTATTAGTGCGATTCATCGCGATCAAGACTGTGCGGTGCCAGCTTTACCACTTCGTTTTTATTGAATATCCAGCGTTTGCCCGAAGAAGAATAGATATTCATGAACTCAACGAGGGAGATACACGTAAAGTCTTTGATCTGATTTGCGACGAATGTTGGGTACCGCGTTATCATTACGCGGCAAATAGCACCAAACTGGATGCCGGGATCAAATACCTCTTGAAAATAGGCTTCCAGATCGTTGAGATTGTCAGCGGCCCATGTGTACTTTTTGGAGAATTTCTCGCTGTAACTATTTTTGCTGGTGATAAATTTTGTGAGATCATCCCGGTGCGTTCTGGGCTCGGTAGATTGAATAACTTGTTTGTCTTCAATAATGATGAGCAATTGTTGATCAGGGCAGAAAACGAGATGGTCGATTTCGCCGACATCGGCTGGAACTTCAATTTTTTGACCCTTTTTGAAGCGTAGGTTTTTTACGGATGACAGGCCGCGCAGTCCAATGCGCTCGAAGTTGCTTGTCACCACGCTTTCAAACCAGCGACCCGACTTTAAGGAAACATCTGCCAACTCTGCACCCACCTGTTTGGCGTACCATTCAGTCGGGATTTTTTTGAAAGCGAATTCTCGGACCAGACATGTTAAACATTCTGTTGCCATAAGCTGAGAGAAGAACATCAGTTCGTCGCCGTTATGGTAATCGTAAAAAAACGGACGCTTATAGGCTCTATACTCTTGTTTCGGACTAAATAGCTCTCTGCGTTCCTCGCGCATTTTTTCAGGCGAGAGAGATAGCCCATCTAAAAATAATCGAGCCTGCTCTGCTGATACCGCGTAAGTCTTAATAATTGTCGCAAGTACTTCGTCGCGATAGAAAAAACAAATACGCTCTGGATGTTCGGCGTCGCTATAGGTAGTGATGATCCACTGAAAAATACCTAAAACTGTTGTATACGTAATCCCTAGGTGGCGAATGAAACTTTCTTCAGTAAGCTCACTGTGCGCGGCGTGATCGCACAGAAAGTCTGGGCTGGGAATATAGAGTTCTTCATCACGATAAGCCTCACGCGGGTCAAAAATTGTATCGGCGTCTTGAGGCACATTAAAATAGGTTTCTTCCAGAGGGTCGAGGATGAGTGTGACGTTCTCCATCAAATATACATAGTTGTCGCTACGCATATAAAGACTGACCAGTTCTTCGGCGGCGACAAACACCATAGCTATCGCATCTTGTTGTTCAGGGAGACTATGGTTCGAAGCGTTGTCTTTCATGTCTGCCAGGCAGATCAGTTCAAGTAGATATTTTATCCCTCTACGGGCTGACACTGCGTAGCCCTGCCAGAATATTTCTTCCTCTTTAGGAAGCAGGCCGAGTTTGTATTTATTGGAAATTTGTCCGTAGCGTTCATATTGCTGCACTAAGAATGAAGCGAACCCCCTGGAATTTATTATGGGTAGGTGTTCGGCAAGGATTTTCCGATACAGTTCGAACATGTGATTCACGATGTTTTTTATTTCGGCCCTGTCGGTGTAGATCCCGGGTTCGAATTGTTCGAATACGCCTCTTTTGATTCGTTGGAAGATAAGGTCTTCATGACGTTTGCTCGCCCTGTAGATTTCAATCCCGCCCAACGCTTTCGGTACGAACATCCTATTATTCCTGTCGTAAGTGACTTGCCGATTTTGTGGCTAAATTCGCCACCCGAGGTTCGCGGCCAACCCATTCACTCGGTTGCAATCGTCCACATAGTCGGCATTGCTCAACGCCGTTCGGCGGTTATCTCAACCCAGGCTAAGGGGAAGAAAGAGGTCATTGCTCCCACTGCTCCAGCAGTATCGAGACGAATTTTTCCGCTGCCGGAGAGAGTGAGGCGCCTCTTCGGTACACCAGTCCCAACGATCGGTTGACGATGGGCTCTATCAACGGGACGCTCACCAATGTTGGATGATCCTCAGCAGGCATTGCCAGGCTCGGCATTGCCGAGACGCCTAATCCAGCTTCTACCAGACCCAGCGATGTAGACAGGTGTTGCACCTCATAGAACCACTGTGGCCGCCAGCTCAAGCCCGACAACGCGTGGTCAAGCAGCATGCGGTTGCCGCTCAGGCGACCGACCCCGATAAGGCGGTAATTGCTGAGTTCCGACCAGGTGACTGCGCTGCGCTCAGCCAGCTCATGGTCGCGTCGACACGCTAAAACAAAAGGCTCGTTGACCAACGGCACGAATTCTATGTCGGGGTGCTGGCCGCTCATCATGTTGATGCCAAAGTCGGCTTCGCCACGCAGAACAGCCTCCAGGCCTTCGTTTGCACTGAGATCGAGCAAGCGAATGCGGATTTGTGGATAGCGCTCGTTGTAGAGGCGGATCACCGTCGGGAGGAAGTAGAAAGCGGCGGTGGGGATACAGGCCAGGGTTACACGGCCGCTCTGCCGCTCCGCCAGTTCCCGGATGTTAAGGATCGAGTCGTCGAAGTCATCCAGTAAGCGTCGTGCCTTGGGTAGGAAGTCTCGCCCAACGCTAGTAAGACTTACCCTCCTTGTCGTGCGATCGAGGAGGGCTGTTCCTAATCCCTCTTCAAGCTTTTTCATTCTCCGACTTAGGGCTGGCTGGGAGAGATGCAGTGCATCGGCAGCCTCGTGGAAGCTGCCAAGTTCTGCGATTTTCACGAAAGATCGGATGTCGTTCAGCTCATAATTCACGTTTTTTATCTCAGCAGACGAGAGTTGTTCAGTCCGCTCATCCTAAAATCATCATTCGTCAAACGCAATAATCAGGCTGATATTTGCATTGGAAACAAATTTTAAAGCCTGCGACTCTTGCTCACAAGGCAACAATTACCCCGATTGATCAACAAGAGTCAGTATTCATGCAACGAATTCCCTGTGTGCTAATGCGCGGTGGTACTTCCAAAGGCCCGGTGTTTCTCGCCTGGGATCTACCTGTTGCGATCGACGAGCGTGATGAGCTGCTGCTCAACCTGATGGGTTCTGGCCATGAGCTGGAAATTGACGGCATCGGTGGTGGTAGCCCACAAACCAGCAAGGTGGCGATCGTCAGCCCATCGCTGCATCCTGAGGCGGATGTCGATTATCTGTTTGTGCAAGTCATGGTCTCCCAGCGTCGAGTCGACACCGCACCCAATTGCGGCAACATGCTTTGCGCCGTTGGCCCGTTCGCCATTGAGCATGGGCTGGTAAAAGCCTCCAAAGATCTGACTCGCGTGCGGATTCGCAACCTCAACACGGGGACTTTTGTGAACGCCGAGGTACAGACCCCCGATGGGCAGGTCAGCTATGAAGGCGACACCGCCATCGACGGTGTGCCGGGTACCGCCGCTCCTGTGCAACTGACCTTCCTGGATGCAGCGGGCAGCAAGACCGGCAAACTCTTCCCGACTGGGCAAACGCAGGATTTGATCGATGGCATTCCAGTGACCTGCATCGATATGGCAATGCCGATGATGATCATCGAAGCCGGCCAACTGGGTAAGCGCGGTGATGAAAGTCCTGCTGAATTGGATGCCGACAAAGAGTTCTTGCGCCGTCTGGAAGACTTGCGACTGCAAGCCGGGTTGGCAATGGGCCTGGGTGATGTCAGTGACAAAGTGATTCCCAAGCCTGTACTGGTGTCTCCGGCCAAGGCTGGCGGCACCATCCAGGTGCGCTACTTCATGCCACACAACTGCCACCGCGCCTTGGCGATCACCGGCTCCATCGGCCTGGCCACCGCGTGTGTCACGCCGGGCAGTGTTGTCGCACAATTGCTCGGCGGGGCTAGCGAGCCGCGCTTGAAGCAAGTACGCATTGAACATCCAAGCGGCGGGATAGATGTCGTATTGTCCTACACCGGTGCTCAGGGTGAGACAATTCGTGCCTCGGTGGTGCGTACATCACGCAGGCTGTTCTCCGGTTTTGTCTACGCCACGGCTTCCCAACGACTCGCCGGATAATTTCCCCTAGTCATTGCCGTCTTTGCATCAGCACAATTCTAAAAATGGGTGATGCCATGAAAGTTGTAAAATCGCTCTACTTCCAGATTCTCTTCGCCGTGTTGTTGGGCGTGCTGGTCGGGCACTTCTGGTCGCAACAGGCCATTGCCTTGAAACCGCTGGGTGATGCCTTCATCAAGCTGATCAAGATGATGATCGCTCCGGTGGTGTTCTGCACCATCGTCACCGGTATCGCCGGCATGAGCGACAAACGTGCGCTCGGTCGTCTGTTGAGCAAGACCATGTTGCTGTTCCTGGCGTTGACCGTGATCAGTTTGATTATCGGCCTGGTGGCGGTCTACCTGTTCAAACCCGGTGTGGGCATGAACATTGACCCCACCCAGTTGAGCACCAAGGGCCTGACGCAGTACACCGATTCCGCCGCGAAGTTGGGAGTGGTCGAGTTTTTCATGCACATCATCCCCGATACTTTCATCGGTGCTTTCAATAAAGGTGAAGTGCTGCCGGTGTTGTTCATTGCGGTGCTGTGTGGTTTTGCTCTTTCAGCCATAGGCGAGCGTGGCAAGCCGGTACTGGATGTACTGGAATCCGCCTCGCACATGGTGTTCAAGATCTTCTCCTACCTGATGCGCGTTGCTCCGATCGGTGCCTTTGGCGCTTTGGCGTTCACTGTGGGCCAGTACGGTATTACCTCGTTGGGTTCGCTGGCCAAGCTGATCATGACGTTGTACATCGCCTGTGCCTTCTTCGTCTTTGTGGTGCTGGGCAGCATTTGCCGGGCGAATGGCTTCAGTCTCTGGAAGTTGCTGCGCTACTTGCGCGAAGAATTCCTGGTGGTGCTAGGGACTTCCTCCACCGAGCCGGTGATGCCGCGAATGTTGGAAAAGCTGCAGGCCTTGGGCTGCAAAAAAGGTGTGGTGGGGCTGGTGCTGCCAACGGGTTACTCGTTCAACCTCGACGGCACGGCGATCTACCTCTCGCTGGCAGCGGTGTTCATTGCTCAGGCCTGCAACATTGAACTGAGCCTGATGCAGACCGTAACCATGCTGGCCATCATGCTGTTGTCCTCGAAGGGGGCAGCAGGTGTCACCGGCGCCGGTTTCGTCGCACTGGCGTCGACGCTGACGGTGATCCATGACATTCCCCTGGCTGGCCTTGCCCTGCTGATCGGGATCGACCGCTTCATGTCGGAAGCCCGGGCGCTGACCAGCCTGGCCAGCAACGCCGTGGCTACCGTGGTGATGGCCATCTCGGAGAACGCCTGCGATCGCGAAACACTGCTGCGGACGCTGGACGGTAAACCTTCGCCCGCTGTGAACCCAACCCAGGTTCAGAACGCGGACTGGGATGGCCTGAGGGTCACGGAACACGTCTAACCGGCCGCGGCCGACTCTAGACCCTTTAATTACCTCAAGAACAACCCCCCGCCAGGTACCGTTGATCGGGCCATCTGGCGGGCACGGGGTCGTACGCCTGCGCGTCGGCCACGCTACTCATAAGAACAAGAGAACTTACCTATGCTCGCATTGCTTGGCTTGGCCATGGTGGTGGTCTTCACCGTCCTGATAATGACCAAACGGTTGTCGCCGATTGTCGCCCTGACAGTGGTGCCGATTGTGTTTGCCGTCATTGGCGGTTTCGGTGGCACTACCGGCAAGATGATGCTCGATGGCTTGAAAATGGTCGCGCCTTCGGCTGCGCTTCTGCTGTTCGCGATCTTGTTTTTTGGCTTGATGATCGACGCCGGCCTGTTTGACCCGCTGATTCGCAAGATCCTCAAGCGCGTCAACGGCGACCCGATGAAAATCGCTGTTGGCACAGCGTTGCTGTCGCTGGTGGTGGCCCTGGACGGTGATGGCACCACCACCTACATGATTACCTGTGCGGCAATGCTTCCCCTATACAAACGTATCGGGATGAATCCAATGATTCTGGCGACCATTGCCATGCTTTCTCTGAGCATCATGAGTGGCATGACCCCTTGGGGAGGGCCAGCGACCCGGGCGATCGCGGCGCTGGGCCTGGATGCCGGTGCCTATTTCGTGCCCTTGCTGCCGACCATGATCGGCGGTGCGATGTGGGTGGTCTTCACCGCCTTCCTGCTGGGTCGTGCCGAGCGCAAGCGTATCGGTAATATCCAATTGGAAAGCGGCGGCGGCGACTGCTACATCAAGGCGATTCTTGAAGACACTCCGCACAAGCGCCCGAAGCTGGCCTACGTCAACCTGCTGTTGGTGATCGCGGTGATGATCGCACTGGTGATGGGGATCATGCATTCCGCGATCCTGTTCCTGATCGGGTTCGTACTGGCGCTGATGATCAACTATCCGCAACTGGATATTCAGAAGGAGCGCATCCTTGCCCATTCGGGCAACGCGATGACCGTCGTACTTCTGGTATTTGCCGCCGGTATCTTTGCCGGGATTTTTTCGGGCACCAAGATGGTCGACTCTCTGGCGCAAACCCTGGTTGACTGGATTCCGCCGTCTTGGGGGCATCTGTTCCCACTGGTAGTGGCAATTACCAGCATGCCGCTGACCTTCGTGCTGTCCAACGATGCTTACTACTTCGGCGTGGTGCCCATCCTGGCGAATGCCGCTGCGGCGTATGGCATTGACCCGGTGGAGATCGCCCGCGCATCGATTCTCGGCCAGCCGGTACACCTGATGAGTCCGTTGGTAGCTTCAACCCTGTTGCTGGTGGGCATGGTTGATCGCGACATCGGCGACTTCCAGAGAGCCACCGTCAAATGGGCGGTACTCACTTCCCTGGTGATTACCGCGCTAGCCCTGCTGACCGGGGCGATCAGTCTCTTCACCTGAATCCGCCAACACCACCTGTTTTTTCCTGACGCGCCTCGCGAGCGAGGCGCGCACTGTCCTGCACTCTAAAAACAACAATGAGTAGTTTGCCATGACCACTTTGCACACCCGACGGGCGCTGTTTTCACTTCTTGGTTTGTTGCCGCTGACCAGTGCCAATGCAGAAGGATTTATCGATGACAGCAAGCTCAAGCTGCAATTGCGCAACGTCTATTTCAATGAAAATTTCCGCGACGAACATGGCTTGAGTGCGAAATCGGCAAGCACGGCCAAGAGCGAGCGAACCGAGTGGGCCCAAGGATTTCTGTTGGATTACCAGTCAGGGTTTACCCCCGGCACCATCGGGTTTGGGGTGGATGCCCTAGGCCTGCTCGGGGTCAAGCTCGATTCCGGCCGTGGCCGCAGCGGCACTGGCTTGTTGCCCGTCCATGATGACGGTCGCGCGGCTGACGAATTCGCAAGCCTGGGTATGACTGCCAAGGTCCGACTGGCCAAGACCACGGTCAAATACGGCACCTTGTTACCCAAGACTCCAGTGCTGATCTACAACGATGCGCGACTATTGCCGCAAACGTATCAAGGCACACAGATCAGTAGCGTCGACATCGAGAACCTCACTCTCACCGGGGGTTACCTGGATCGATTCAAGCTGCGTGATTCCACCGACAGCATGCCGATCGTGCCCGACGGTTATCGCGGAGATAAATCAGGGGACTTCAGCTATGCCGGGGCCGAATACAAGTTGGGGAAAAGCGTTCGTTTGAGTTACTTCTACGGCGAACTGGAAAACTTTTATCGTCAGAATTTTGCAGGTATCCAGCACGATCTACCCTTGGGCGGCGGCGTGCTGACCAGTGATTTGCGCTACTTCAACAGTATCGATACGGGCTCTGCCTACGGGGGCAAGATCGACAACGACATGCTCAGCGGGCAACTGTCCTACGCCATTTCCGGCCATACCTTCGGTGGTGGCTACCAGACCCTCAGGGGTGATGCCGGATTGCCCTTTATCAGCGGTGCAACGATTTACTCCTTCAGCAACGCCGGCATCGGTAAGTTCGTCGAAGAGGATGAAAAAACCTGGATGCTCAACTACGGCTATAACTTTGCTGCCGTCGGTGTGCCGGGCCTGACGTTCTCCACCCGGTATCTGAGTGGTAACGACGGTAAGTCCAACACCGCGGTAAAAGAGTGGGAGCGTGATGCCGAACTGGCGTACGTCGTGCAACAAGGCACCTTCAAAGGTCTGGGTGTGCGGTTGCGTAACTACGTTTATCGCTCTGATTATTCCCGTGGCCGTGACAGCAACCGGATCTACTTTACCTACGACATCGCCCTCTGGTGATCTCCTGAACGCGGCCTTGCGATTGTCGCAGGCCGCCTCTTCTGCGGCGGCTTCATAGGATTGGGTAAAGGATTTCAACGATGTCGTTCAAAACCAAAATACTGTTGCTGACCTTATTACCAGTGATGTTGTTTGCTCTGGTTTTAGGTTTGAGCGCCCGCGGCACTTTGCAGTCCCAGGCCGAGCAGGAAGTCACTCAGACCCGCGAGCGACTGCTTGAGGAGAGCCGCATACGGCTCAAGGATTACGCGAGCATTGCGCGCACTTCTATAGCCGAGCTTTATGATCGAGCTGCTCCCGGGGATTCCTCCAGCCGAGCCTTGGCAATCAGCCGCTTGTCGAAAGTGAAGTATGGTGATGACGGCTATTTCATCGGGTATGACAGCCAGGTTGTGCGCCTGTTTCGCGGTGACAGCAGCGAAGGCGTCGGCATTAACATGAGTGACCGCAAAGACATCAACGGGATTTTCTTGAACCGTGAAATGGTTGCAGCGGCAAAAAATGACACTCACTTCGTCAACTATTCAGGTGGAGTGGTCAACACCGATAAAGTCGTGCCGAAGCTCGCATACAGCTTTTATTTGCCCAAGTGGGACATGATCGTGGTCACCGCGATCAACCTGGACAGCATTGAGGTTCAGGTCGCCAAGGTGCGGGCCGACGTTGATCTACGGGTACGCCATTTGATGTACAGCATTGCCATCACCGCTACCGCACTGATTGGCATTATTGGGGCTCTGACGCTACTGCTGGTCAGGCGCAGTTTGCGGCCCCTGACCCTGATCCGAACCCATCTTGACGAAATCGCGGCGGGTGAGGGTGATCTGACGCGGCGTCTGCCGCGTGTCAGTCGAGATGAGCTGGGACAACTTGCCGGTTCGTTCAATGCGTTTATCGAAAAGATTCACAGCCTCGTCAGCCAGATCGTTGCCATGAGCGAGCACTTGAATGGGTCGGTAAGCCATGTGGCCGAGCAGAGCAGGCAAATCGACCGCGCTATGGATCAGCAGCGCCAGGAAACCGACCAGGTGGCTGCGGCGATAAACGAGATGTCATCGGCGGCACAAGAAGTGTCGGTCAGTGCACAAAGTGCTGCAGATGCAGCCGTCGAGACCGACAGACAGTCCCGCCACGCCAGGCAAATAGTCAATGACAGCATGACTCGAATTCAGGCACTGGCCGTGGAGCTTGATGAGAGCGGTGTCGCCATGAAGAGTCTTCAAGACGATGTGACCGCAATCGTCACCGTGCTGGATGTCATTCGCTCGATTGCGGAACAGACCAATCTTCTGGCACTCAATGCAGCCATTGAAGCTGCCCGTGCCGGTGCTGCCGGGCGCGGGTTTGCGGTGGTGGCTGATGAAGTGCGAGCCCTGGCCAGTCGTACTCAGCGCAGTACCGAGGAAATCCAGGCAATGGTTGAGCGTCTCAAGGGCACCACGGGTGGCGTAGTCAATGCCATGCACCAATCCACCCAAGCCGCTCAAGGTGCTAATGCTCAGGCCGATCAGGCGGGGGAGTTTCTGGGTAACACGGTTGAACTGATCGCCACTATCAATGCGATGAACGCACAAATCGCGAGCGCTGCAGAGGAGCAGACCTCGGTGGCTGAAGAGATCAACCGCGGGGTGCATCAGATCGCACGCGCCATTGACAGCGTGGCCGGCCAGACTCAGCTCGGGGTCAAGACAGTCGATGAGTTGTATATGATCGGTAATCGTCTGCAGATCTTGCTGGGGCAATTCAAAATCTGATGCCGTGCTGTACGGCGCCAGTCAGGTCGATGGAGGGGCAGGGCGTTGGACGGGATAGGTGCGTTGTCGGCCCGCATTGATACGTAAACGAGTCAATGCAGGCCAAGGCGCGATATTTATTCAGCGCAACGTCCTGATTTCCACCCAGCCCTCGCTTTCATCAAGCGTTGGCGGGCAGTGCTTTTGGCCGGCGATACAGGATCGTTGTCGCTGTGAATCCGCACAACGCTGCAAACATCAGCCAGTAGGCGGGCGACGCCTTGTCACCTGTTGCCTGCACCAGGATTGTTGATACGGCGGGGGTAAAGCCGCCGAACACAGCCGTCGCCAAACTGAATGCCAGGGAAAACCCTACGACTCGTACGTTCTGAGGCATCACCTCGGTCAATGCCGCAACCATCGCGCCGTTGTAAATGCCAAAGAAGAAAGAGAAGTACAGCAGCACAGCGAGCAGTCGTTCGAAACTTGCCGCCGCGGCCAGCCAATGCGTGGCGGGATAGGCGGTGAAGATGCACAGCAAGGAGACCGCCAATAGCAAGGGGCGACGGCCAATGCGATCAGAAATCGTACCGCCGATGGGCAGCCAGATGAAGTTGCTCAGGCCGACGAAGAGCGTGACCACCAGACTGTCACTGGTACTCAGGTTGAGTACCGACCGGCCGAAAGTCGGGGTGTAGACGGTAATGAGATAGAACGTGGTGGTGGTCATCGACGCTAACAGACCACCAGCCAGTACCGTGCGCCAGTTGTCCCGCATCGAGCGAAAGACTTCACTGGCGCTTGGGTGATGGCTGCGCGCTTTGAATGCATCGGTTTCCTGTAGCGAGCGGCGAATAATGAAGATGAACGGGATAATCAGGCAACCAATGAAAAATGGGATACGCCAGCCCCAGGCGGCAACGTCGGCAGCCTCCATGGAGGCGTTAATTGTATAGCCCAGCGCAGCCGCAAGAATGATGGCCACTTGTTGGCTGGCCGACTGCCAACTGGTAAAGAAGCCCCGGCGTCCGGGCGTGGCAATTTCAGCCAGGTACACGGAAACACCACCCATTTCCGCACCCGCGGAGAATCCCTGCAACAGGCGCCCGAGCAACACCAATATCGGCGCTGCGATGCCTATGCTGGCGTAGCCTGGAACCAAGGCGATCAAGACAGTGCCCGCGGCCATGATCGACAGCGTCACGATCAGCCCCTTGCGCCGGCCCACCTTGTCGATGTAAGCGCCCAGCACGATAGCGCCCAGCGGTCGCATCAGAAATCCCGAGCCGAATACGGCGAAGGTCATCATTAACGAGGCGAACTCGCTGGTAGTCGGAAAGAATGTCTGGGAGATGTAAGTTGCATAGAACCCGAACAGGAAGAAGTCGAACTGTTCGAGAAAATTGCCGCTCGTGACCCGCAGGATGGCGCCCAGTTTCGACCCTTTGGATCGAGTGTCTTGAGTTGTTGTTTTCATCATGGCTACCGTGGTGATCAATATTGTTTTTGGAATGAGTGGTGCTGCGATCAATCGCTTGCGGCGTTAATCGGGTTGGGTTGGCGTTTTTCGATGGAGTACTTCAGCAGCGCGGCGCTGCGGAAAATGCCATGGGCGAATTTGCTGTAGGGCATGGTCAGGAAAAACGCCATGACCAGGCCGAGATGGATCGCCAGCATCAAGCCCAGGGCAGCGCTTTCGCGAAACGCCAGGAGTGCCAGGCCGCTGGCGCTGACTAGAAACAGCAGCGCGATAAAGCCACGATCCATGGGCTTCTGGTGTTCGTCGCCGTGCTCAGGATTGCGACGCAGGTTCAACCACAACAGGCCTGCGGGGCCTATCAGCAGGCCAACTCCACCTGCGATGCCCAGCATCACCGGCAAACTCAGGACGGGGTAGGGCGCCGACCAGTCCAGCAGGAAATGGTAAAGCGTGGCGACACTGGTGGCGGCGAAGCACAACATGAAGCCGTAGAAGGTGAAGTGGTGGAAACGCCGCCGCCACAGGGTGAACTGATCATCGGCGTTATTGCAGCCCTCGCCATGACCTCCGTCCAGGTATTTGAGGCGCGCGACGTTGGCTGTGGCCTCCAGTGCAGCGGCGGTCTTTTCCTGCGGGGACGCATCCGCCGGTGAAACGTTGCGCCAGAAGCGCCGCACGCCAATCGTCAAGGCAAGTACCGCGAAACCGAAGACCGCACCGAACATCAGCGCCAGCGTGTTATGCGGGAAGATCCCGTAGAAATTCCCCCCGGGCATTGCGGTAAACAGATTGCCCATCGCCAACAACGTGAGGCACAGGAACAGTGCCAGCCCTGCACCGGATGCCAGCGCCAGAGCCAACCCGTTGCGCCGGTACAACTTGCCCATCACCTGTGGCCAGGCGTACTCGGCATAAGTGTCGAGACGGACTTTGGCCATGGCCTTGGGCACATTGATTTCGAATTCGTGAGGGGCAGCGTACTGACAGGCATGCAGGCACGCACCGCAGTTATGGCAAAGGTTCGCCAGGTAGTGGATATCCGCCTGAGAAAACTCCAGACGCCTTGTCATGGCTGGGAATACAGCGCAGAAGCCCTCGCAGTAACGGCAGGCATTGCAAACGGTCATTTGTCGCTGAACTTCGCTTTCATCAAGGTTGAGTACGGGAATCAAATTGCCCGGTGCCTTGGGGTCAAACAGCTGCATGTTGGGGCTCCGTGGAGGAAGGGGTCAGGAAGCCGGCCGCAGCCGCGGCTTGCACACCGGCGATGCGACCGAATGCGGTACCAATGGCCATGCCGATGCCGGCGGTATAGCCCTTGCCCAATACGTTGCCCGCCATCATTTCTCCTGCGACAAACAGGTTGGGGCTGGGCTTGCCGTTGAAATGAACGGCGGCGGTATCGTCGGTAGCCAGCCCCAGATAGGTGAAGGTCACGCCTGGCTTGAGTGGGTAGGCGCAGAAGGGGGGCTTTACCAATGGGCGGGCCCAATGGGTTTTGGCGGGTGTCAAACCTTCGGTGTGGCAGTTGTCCAGCGCGGTGTGGTCGAACGTGCCGACGCGGCAGGCGGCGTTGTATGCCTCGATGGTTTTGACAAATTGCGTCACGGGAAGCTTCAACTGGCGCGCCAGGTCTTGCAGGGAGTTGGCTTTAGTGCCCGGAAACACCGGAGGCATGAAACGGCCGAGGGCTTGTTGATCGATGATTGAGTAGGCCTGTTGACCGGGTTGGCCCGCCACCAGGCGGCCCCAGATCGCATAGCGCTTGGGCCAGAAATCCTCGCCTTCATCATAGAAGCGTTCGCCGTCGCGGTTGACCACTACGCCCAGCGATACGCAATCGATACGGGTACAGATACCGCCGTCATACAGGGGCGCACGCGCGTCGATGGCCACC
Organism: Pseudomonas sp. GL_117; assembly: GCF_057835125.1. Classification (NCBI taxonomy): domain Bacteria; kingdom Pseudomonadati; phylum Pseudomonadota; class Gammaproteobacteria; order Pseudomonadales; family Pseudomonadaceae; genus Pseudomonas; species Pseudomonas sp. GL_117. The sequence goes on from NZ_CM174418.1 coordinate 3,015,317, forward strand.
ATATGCGCTTGGGTGGGATCGCCGATAAAGTCGGCGCCCAGGTTCTGCATGCGTTGCAGCAGCACGCCGGTATTGAAGCGCGTCCCGCGAATCAGAAAGTTGTCAGAAGGCCATTCTCCGCGCTCGTTCTGACCCCAGGCCTCGCGCAGCCACTCGCGGTTCGACTCGAAACCGCCAGCCGCCAGAACGCAGGTCCTGGCCTGGATTCGCTCGGCAGGCAAACGCTGTCCGTCGACCTCACGCTCACCGAGATGGGCCGCGACGAATGCTCCGTCCTTCAACTCGATGTCGGTGACTTGAGCGTTGTAGCGGATTTTCACGCCCAGCCGCTCGGCGCTGCGGAAGTACGCGTTGACCAAGGCTTTGCCGCCGCCCATGAAAAACGCATTGGTACGCGCAACATGCAGAGCACCGGACAACGACGGCTGAAAATGCACACCGTGGGAACGCATCCAGTCACGGCAGTTCGACGAGGCGCGGATCACAATACGAGCAAGCTTTTCGTTGGTAATCCCGCCGGTGACCTTCAGCAGATCCTGCCAGTATTCTTCTTCGGGATAGGCATCGACCAATACATCTTGCGGTGCTTCGTGCATGCATCGCAGGTTTCGGGTGTGTTGCGAGTTGCCGCCGCGCCAGATTTTCGGTGCGCCCTCCAGCAGCATCACGCTAGCGCCGGCTTCTCGCGCCATCAACGCCGCACACAAGGCGGCATTGCCGCCGCCAATTACTAATACGTCGATCATCATCACTCCTCAATCGCAAGGAGGCATGAACGAAGTGCTCCTCGCGAGTGGGGAGAAGGTAGGGCGGTCAGCGTGTTGTCGAAAGGCGCAAAACCAGTCGAGGTGTTTAGTTTTTATAAAGGCTTTGCTGCGGATCACACCATTCTTGGCAGCCGAGAGGAGGAGGGCGCCGGGATCATGGGGCGACGCCCTCGATCCACGAGGCCCCCGGCCATTGTTGATCAATGACCAACTGTCGAGCGACATCCGTAATAACTACCCGCGCCGCCAGCGCAGCGGGAGCAAGCTCATCATCCGGCAGTGTCGCCAACAGGTTTCGTCGACCTACGTGAGCATCGGATATTTCCACCACTGAAAGTCCCGACTCACCTTTGAGCGCCGCTGCCGCACCGGGCTGGATGGTCGCAGCATGACCTGCGCGTACGGCGTTCATCAATACGGCAAGACCATCCACTTCCATGATGATGTTGGGCGCCAACCCCGAACGTTCAAACGCAACCATCAGCGTAGAACGCAAACCGTGTTGCGCGCTCGGCATCACCAGTGGAAGTTGCCCCAGATCCGCCAGTTGCATGCGCGTTCCTTGTGGTGCATGGGGCAGGTGCGGTGAACTGATGACAAATAGTTTTTCGTCGAGCAGCGGTGTCACGCTCCAGCGCTTGCCCCCTTCAAGTTGAAACACAATGGCCAGGTCGATCTGGCGAGCATTGAGTTGCGTGGCCAAATGCCCGGACAGCATCTCGACCAGGTGCAATTGAATATCCGGGTAGCGCTCTCGCATTGCATTGATCAATGGCAGGGCAAGCACAGTGGCAGTCGTGGGCGCCATTCCGACGGTGACATAGCCACTCATTCGCCCGCGGTGAGCGGCCAGGATCGCATTTTCGGCTTGCCTCAAACACAGCTGGGCATGGTGCAGGAACGCCATACCAGAGCCGGTCGGCGTGACACCCGTAGTGGTGCGATTAAGGAGGCGGGTTGACAGCTCACTTTCAAGTTTCGCGATCTGTTGGCTAAGGGCTGATACGCCGACGTCCAGTTCAAGGGCTGCGCGTCCCAAGCTGCCGTGTTCGAGGATTTTTACGAAATAGCGCAGTTGTCTTAATTCCAAACGTTGCCGCTCCACGTCAAATGATGGTTGGGATGCCTATCGATGGCCACAGGAGGCTGTTCAGACATTCTACGAATGGCAGCTTTCAAACGGTAACCTGAGGCCAATCAGGCAATGTCATGGGCGGCTCGCGTTCACTTATACAAAATCGCTTGATGAATATCCTCCAGTGCCATGATGCGTTGAGCGGCGTTGAGTTTGATGGCTTCCTTGGGCATGCCGAACACCACGCAACTGGCTTCGTCCTGGGCGACTGTCGCGGCGCCGGCGTCGAGCATTTCTTTGAGTCCGCGCGCGCCGTCGTCGCCCATGCCCGTCATGATGATGCCGGTGGCGTTCCTGCCCGCAAACCGGGCCACCGAGCGAAACAGCACATCCACCGAAGGGCGATGCCTGTTAACCAGCGGTCCGTCGATAACCTGGGCGTGATAATAGGCACCACTGCGGGTGACCATCAGGTGCTTGCCGCCAGGCGCGATGAGGGCCAGGCCCGGCAGGATGCGGTCGTTGTTGCGCGCCTCGCGCACCTCGAGCTCGCAGATGCTGTTGAGACGCTCGGCGAACGAAGCGGTGAACTTCTCAGGCATGTGCTGCACGATCACTATACCCGGGCACACCCGCGGCAGTGCGGTCAGCACCGCTTCCAGCGCTTGGGTGCCGCCGGTGGAGGTGCCGATGGCGACGATACGCTCGGTGGTCTGAGCCATCGCATGGCCATTGCCGGCGGGCAGGATCGCATCCGCACTGAGTTTGCTGGCCGGAGGCGGTGATGGCGCCGGCCTGGCGCTGCGCTTGCCCAGGTTCCTGACGTTGGAGTTCGCGGCAGCACGGATGGCGGCCACCAACTCGGCTGCCGATTCGATCAGGAAACTCTTCAACCCCGTACTCGGCTTGGTGATGATTTCCACAGCGCCCGCCGACAGCGCCTGCAGCGAGGTTTCCGCGCCTTTCTGCGTCAGCGAGGAACAGATCACCACCGGCGTCGGCCGCTCACTCATGATTTTCTTGAGAAAAGTGATGCCGTCCATGCGAGGCATTTCTACGTCCAGCACGATCACGTCCGGCCATTCCCGCGAGAGTTTATCCATGGCAAAAATCGGGTCGGAGGCAGCGCCCATCACGTGAATATCCGGCGTATCGCTGAGAATCGCCTGCAGTACCTGGCGCACCACGGCCGAGTCATCGACCAGCAGTACACTGATTTTTTTGGTAGGCATCTTCTTGAAGTGTTCCCATTGGTTGGTGCCGAACCCAGACGTTGCCGTTCCATAGGTCGAACATGATCGTGCGGTAACCGGTACTGCCCATGTCCTGGGCCGTCAGGTGCAGGTGATGACGCTCGGCCAGGGCCAGCGCTGCGCGGATATTCTGGCTGGCCACGTTCTGCGCCGGCAGTTGGCGCCGCAGGTTGGGAAACATCTCGCCGCCGCCGAACAACTTGACCTGGTAATCGAGTGCCTGGGTGCCATTCGCCTGGGCGTGGCGCAGCAGCAGTTCCAGAGCTTCGTCGGCATATCGGCCGTCCAGGCACTGATGATTGCGCAAGCGCCCCGGCAGCATGAAGTGGCACATGCCGCCAATCAGCCGTTGCGGGTGCCAAAAGGTGATCGCCACGCAGGAACCGAGCAAGGTCCGCAGGCGCGTCGGCCGCGTCGAAAAACACACCTGGCCAGGTGCCAATACTACTTCGGCTACACCGATAGGCTTTTTCATGGCTTGCGGTAAATCGACGGTGCCACCAGCTTCAAGGTGTCATTCACACCGTGGAGGCTTTCCGAGTGACTGATGATCAAATAACCGCCGGGTTTGAGCAGCGGCAGCAGGCGTGCGACCACTTGGCGCTTGGTCTGCTGATCGAAATAAATCATCACGTTGCGTAGGAAGATCACCTCGAACTCCCCCAGGGCAGGCAACGCCTCGTTAAGGTTGACCTGGACAAAATTGACGCGGCTACGCAAAGCCTTGTCGATCAGGAAGGTGCCCGCCTGGCGGCCAATGCCCTTGAGGCAATACTTGGCCAGCAGCGGCTGGGGCAATGTCTCGGTGCGTTCCATGGAGTAATGGCCCGTGCGCGCCTTGGCCAGCACTTGGGTGCTGATGTCCGAGCCGGTCACTTCCCAAGGCGTGGTGCCGAGGCTTTCGGCCAGGGTCATCGCCAGGCTGTAGGGCTCTTCGCCCGAGGAACTGGCCGCGCTCCACACGCGAAACACTTTGCCCGGCGCGGCGTGGGGCAGTACCTGCTGACGCAGGAATTCGAAGTGCTTGGGCTCGCGAAAAAAATACGTTTCGTTGGTGGTCAATAAATCCAGCGCAACCTGCAGTTCGCCCTTGCGCTGGTCATTCATGATCAGCTTGAAATACTCACTATAGCTCTGCAGCTCATAGTGCTTGAGGCGCTTGAACAGGCGCCCGGCCACCAACGCTTTCTTGGTTGGCGAAAGGTTGATCCCGGCCGCGCGGTACAGCCAGCTCTGGAACTGACCGAATTCACGATCATCGATGCAAGCGTTGTCTGGCATGGTCGGGGCCTCAACGCGGGTCGAGGTCGAGGGTCGGCGCCTGGCCGGCCTCGGCGAGGCTGGACATCTCATCGATGGACAACACCTTGTTCACCTCCAGCACGATCACGAACTTGCCATCGACTTTGGCCATGCCACTGATGAAATCGGCACGAATTCGCGCGCCGAAGTTGGGTGGCGGCTCGATCTGCGTGACCGGGATCTCCCGCACCGCAGACACCGTATCGACCAGCAGCCCGATATCCTGGGGCTGGCCATCGTCGGTACTCGCTTCGATGATGATCACGCAGGAGCGTCGGGTGATCGCCGAGTTGGCCCGCCCAAAGCGAGCGGATAAATCCACCACCGGCACCACCGCGCCGCGCAGGTTGATTACCCCGCGCACGAAAGCCGGCATCATCGGCACCACCGTCAGGCTGCCGTATTCGATAATTTCCTTGATCCCCAGAATGCCGATGGCGAACATTTCGCCGCCAAGCATGAAGGTCAGGTACTGCGCATCCTCATCTACCGCCACAGCGGTCTGCCGAGTCGTCATTACTGCGCCCATATCACTCTCCCTAGTAGGCCCACCTTGATCGTGCGATCAGAAGCGGGTGAAATCCGCTTCGTCCGGGGCACTGGCCATGGTGTAGGCGAATGCCTTGCGCGGTGCCTGTGGTTTGGGCTGTGGCTGCTGGCGGTTAGGCTTGCTGCCAGGGCTGTCTACGCTGCTGCTTTGAACCGCGGCCTTGGGCGCCGAATCCAGCACGAAGAAGCTCATGGCCTGTTGCAGTTGCTCGGCCTGGCTGCTCATTTCTTCGGCCGTGGCCGCCAGTTCCTCGCTGCTCGAGGCATTTTGCTGGGTCACCTGGTTGAGCTGGGTCATCGCTGTGTTGATCTGCGCGACTCCGGCCGCCTGTTCCTCGGACGCGGCGCTGATTTCCTGCACAAGGTCGGACGTCTTGTTGATGGAAGGCACCATTTCGTCGAGCAACTTGCCGGCTTTCTCGGCCATGTCCACGCTGCTGGAGGACAGCTCACCGATTTCCTGGGCGGCTACCTGGCTGCGTTCAGCCAGCTTGCGCACTTCGGCGGCGACCACTGCGAAACCCTTGCCATGCTCGCCGGCCCGGGCGGCCTCGATGGCGGCATTGAGTGCAAGGAGATTGGTCTGGTAGGCGATGTCATCAATGATGCTGATGCGCTGGGCGATTTTCTTCATCGCCACCACTGTCTGCTGTACCGATTCGCCGCCCTCGGTGGCTTCCTTGGCGGCCTTGCTGGCCATGCCATCGGTGACCTTGGCGTTTTCGGTGTTCTGGTTGATGCTGGCGCTCATCTGCTCCACCGACGCACTGGTTTCCTCGACGCTGGCGGCCTGTTCACTGGTGGCCTGGCTCATCGATTGCGCGGTGGCGCTGACCTCCTCGGAGGCGCTGGCCAGGTTATCGGCGGCATTGCGCACTTCACCGATGATATGTGCCAGCTTGCCGACCATGTTGCGCATGGCGTTGAGCACCATGCCGGTTTCATCTTTGCCACCGGGCTCGATATGGGCGTTGAGGTTGCCTTCGGCCAATTGCTCGGCGGCGCTCGCGGCCTGGCGCAACGGGCGGGAAATGATCCGTGCGATGAATACCGCCAGGCCCAGGCCGATCAGCAGGGCCGCGACCAGTACCGCGATGATTGACACACGTGCGCTTTCATACAGCGCCGAGCCTTTGTCGCCGGCGGCGCTCGCGCCGGCGTCGTTGAACTCGACCATTTTCTGCAGCCGAGCGGTCACCTCATCGAAATACCCCCTGGATTCTCCCCTGAGCAAACCGCTCGCCTGGGCGTTCTGGTTCTGGCGAGAAAACTCAAGCACCTGCTTGCTGCTTGCAAGGTAGGCATCCCAAGCGCTTTTGACGCTGGCCAGGAGTTGACGGTCTTCATCGTTGGACAGCAATTGCTCGTAGGTGCCCATGCGGGTTTCGAACTGCTGGCGCGCTTCGGTGGCTTCGTGTTCGGCCTGGGCCTTTTCCTCGGGAATTTCGGTAGCGATGTGGCGGTTTTCTTTCAAACGGTAGTTGGCGGCAAAAAAACGCATGCCGGCGGCTGCGCGCATGGAGGGCATCCAGTTGCCCTTGATGTCCTGGGCCGCATGGTTGACCGCACCGAGCTGGTGGATGGCGAAGCCGCCCATCGCCCCGGTGAGCACCAGGACCAGCAGGAACGAGCTGATCAACTTGGTGGAAATCTTAAGATCGTAGAACCATTTCATCGGGGAACCTCCATGGAATTGCAAATCCGTCAGCGGGCAACGACCGTTGGCGACTGAGGCGCCTGGGTTGTGCGTGCTTCCAGTTGTACGATTTGGTTGAGCAGTACCGGTACATCCAGAATCAAGGCCACCGCGCCGCTGCCCAATATGGTCGAGCCGCTGATGCCGCGCAGTGCGCCGAACAACTTGCCCAGGGGTTTGATCACGGTCTGGAACTCGCCGAGCAGGTCATCGACCACCAGCCCGGCCTTATGCTCGGCATTGCGCACTACCACTACATTCTGACGTCGGGCGACCGGGCCTTCGTGATTGAAGTGATCGCGCAGGTGAACCAGTGGCAACACTTCGCCACGCAGGTCCAGATATCCCGTGTCACGGCTGGACTGGCGCAGGTCTTCATCCAGCTCGATACACTCCTGGACCATGTCCAGCGGAATCACATAGGTGGATTGGTCGATGCCGACCATGAACCCATTGATGATCGCCAGGGTCAGCGGCAAGCGAATGCGCACCACGGTGCCCTTGCCGGGGCGACTGTCGAGGTCGACGGTGCCGCGCAACAAGGTGATATTGCGCTTGACCACGTCCATGCCAACGCCGCGCCCGGACAGGTTGGTCACGGCCTCGGCGGTAGAGAAACCCGCTTCGAAGATCAGGTTGTAGATCTCCTGGTCGGTGAGCAGCGCACCACTGGCCACCAGCCCGCGTTCCTGGGCCTTCTGCAGGATGCGGTCGCGGTTGAGCCCGGCGCCGTCGTCGGCGATCTCAATGACGATGCTCCCCGAGTCATGGTAAGCATTGAGGCTCAGATGGCCCTTCGCCGACTTGCCGGCCGCACGCCGCGCATCGGCGCTTTCGATACCGTGGTCCATGGCATTGCGCAGTAGATGCATCAGCGGGTCGCCGATCTTCTCGACCACGGTCTTGTCCAGTTCGGTTTCCGCACCGCTGATGATCAGTTCGATGTCCTTGCCCAGCTCCTGGCTGATATCGCGCACCACGCGGCGGAAGCGGTTGAACGTGTCGCCGATGGGGATCATGCGCAAGTGCAGGGCGCCATCGAGGATCTCTTCCACCAGCCCCGAGACCGTCGAAGCCGCCTCTTGCAACGGGTCATTGTTAGAGGAGCGGGCCAGCAGGTTAGCGCCGGCGCTGGCGATCACCAACTCGCCGACCAGATTGATCAACTCGTCGAGTTTGTCGGCGTTGACGCGCACGTAATTGCCGTCGCGGGTCTTCACCTCACTGGGCGCCGGACGCGGCGATGCTGCTGGCATAAAGGCGGGCTCGGCCTGGGTGACCAGGTCGCGAGCGATGGCCGTCGTGCGCTCAGGCGCTTCGTCTACGGCGCTGATCTGCACTTCACAGTCATCACGCACAAAGTCGAATACCTCCTTGAGGGTGGCGTGGCTGGCCGTCGAGCGCAGGTCAATCTCGAAGCCCAGATAGCAGCTTTCCGGGTCCCAGCTGGCGGCGGGCGGAATGTGCTGAGTCAAGGTGGTGACCTGCAACAGCGTGCCCAGGGTGTCGAGGTAACGCAGGAACGACAACGGGTCCATGCCGTTGCGGAAGACATCCACGCCGAAGCGCAGGTCAATATGCCAAAGCACTTCCACCGCCGCGTCGTCGCCCACCTCAGCGGTGTCGACGCTGACAACGGTGGTTGGCAGCGGCGAATAGGCACTCAGTGCCTCGCGCAATGCCTCACCGCGCTCCAGCGCGGCGGGCGTCGGCGTCTCACCGCGGTCGGCGACCACTTCGATCAATTCGAGCATGTGGTCACCGCACTTGAGCAGCAGTGCGATCAAAGCGGCGTCCACCGCCACACTGCCTTCGCGCAGGTGGTCGAGCACGTTTTCGACGATATGCGTGAACCCCACGATCGACGCCAGACCGAATAGGCCCGCCGAACCCTTGATGGTGTGGGCGGCGCGGAAAATCGCGCCAATGGCATCCTGGTCGGCGGGCTCGCTTTCCAATTGCAGCAGGGATTGCTCCATGTCCTGCAACAGCTCGCGTGCCTCAACGATGAATGTCTGCTGTGCCTGATCGAGATTGATGCTCACCGGACCTTTCCTTGTCGATCAAAAAACGTGGGAAGCGCTGACTATGAGGCCTCACTGCGACACAGTTGGAGCGCCTGGATGACCACCTGGCTCTGGCCGGTCACGCTCAAGCCTGTACCGCTGATGCCGGCCTCACGCCGGATGACCGCAAGCAACTGCAAGCCGGCGCCATCCATTTCCGTGACCTGGGACAGGTCCAGCTCAAGGCATGGCGACGCGCCGATCTGCGGCAGCAGCGCACCTGCCAGTTCCGCGACGGTGTAAATCGTCAGCTCACCGTCAATGCGCACGCGGGCAGTGTCGTCGAAGGTGTCGATGGTGATCGGCATGGGAGCCTCCCTGGCGCCGGGGTTCAGGGCAGTATCAGTTTGGACACCGCTGCCAGCATCTGCGCCGGCTGGAACGGCTTGACCACCCAGGCCTTGGCGCCAGCGGCCTGACCCTCGGCCTTCTTCGACTCCTGGGACTCAGTGGTCAGCATGATGATAGGCGTGAACTTGTAATTGGCCAGCTTCTTGACCTCCTTGATGAAGGTGATGCCGTCCATGTGGGGCATGTTCACATCGCTGATGATCAGGTGCACCTTCTGCCCGGTGAGCTTGCCCAGGGCATCCCGGCCGTCGCAGGCTTCGATCACGTCGTAACCGGCACTTTTCAAGGCAATACCGACCACCTGCCGCACACTGCTGGAGTCGTCGACCACTAATACATTCTTCGCCATGAGGTACTCCTAAAAGAAAGTAATGTCTTGAGAATTGTGCTGCGCGGCCGCATCGCCATGGTGGATGCGCCGTTGCTCGTCGGTGGCATAGGTGGCTTCCATGCGCGCCAGCCACTGCCGGGCGTCGACGGCGACCGCCTGGTCGGGGGCCAGGCTGGCTTGCAGGAGGTGTTCATGCAAAGCGTGCATGTTGTCGCGCACGTGACTGAGGATCTGGCTGACCCGATCCTGGAATTGCAGGTTGACCAGCACCTCGGTCATCTCATCGCGGATGCCGTAGCTTTCCTGCTTGAGCAGGTCGGCGGAGTCGGCCAGACGCCCGGTGATGTTCTGGAAGCGCTCAAGCACCACTTGAATACTGTTTTCGGATTCGGCCACCGAATGGCTGTCCTGGTCGGCGTTGCTGGACGCAGCGTGCACCAATTGCGTAATGGCGTTATTGATGATGTCGACCTTGGCCGACATCTGCTGGCCGGTTTCACTGGATTTGCTCGACAGGCTGCGCACCGCATCGGCCACCACCGCGAAGCCACGACCGGCCTCACCGGCCCGCGCCGCCTCGATGGCTGCGTTGAGGGCCAGTAGGTTGGTTTGTGCAGCAATCGCCGCCACATCAGCGGCCATGGTGCGCAGTTCGCCGGTGTAGGCGGTCAGGCTGCGGACCTGGGCCAGGGTTTGATCACGACTGCTTTGCGTGGCCTTGAGCGAATTGATCACCTGGCTCAGTTCACTGTCGCTGCGTGCCAGCGCCTCAAGCGGCCCATCGGCGGCGTGCCCATCCAGTTCTCCGGCAGCGTGCTGCGAGGCGTGTACCGTTTCCTGCAAGCGCGTGGCGATCCCGGTAAACCGGTTAGCCAGGCTCACAATCGCTTCTTCGGTCTGATGGCGCGAGCTTTCCACCTGCTTGGCCCAGATCGGCATGGCGCCCAGCAACACCTCATCCAGCTGTGCCCGCGAGGCCATACCGTTGCGCGCCGCGCCCGCGTCGGCCTGAGCCGCCTGCACCTGCGCGATGCCTAGCTGCACGGCGTTACGCTGCGAACTCGCACTCCAGGCGCAGGCACCGAGGCCGATCAGCACCAGTACCGCGCAAGCCGCCAGGTTGGCCGCAGAGGTTGATTGCACCAGTGTCCAAATCACGGCAGGTACCACCGGGATCAAAGCGAACCAGCGAAAACGCGGATGAGCGAGAGGGGGAGTGCGGCTGGATTGACGCTGGGTCATGAGTTCGATCCTTGAACTGTGTTGCGCGTGGAGATGACATACGACTTATCTGCGCCGTGCGTCACAACTTTAGACAACCTAAGTGCCATCTGTCTGATTTATGACCAGCAGGCGACTGTTTCTCGGGTGTACTCACCGCATCCAAATCTCGCATGAGCCAAACCAACGACACCAGCAGGGACAGCTTGCTCCACAAAGGTATTCTTGGCGATTAAAGGCGCCAGTGTCTTAGCGTAGATCGTAATCACCAGGCGCGCTCAAGCCCGAGCGATCGAGCGCCTAGCGTACAGCCACGCAACCGGGCGCCTTGCTATACCGCCGTCGTAACGAGAGCCCGGCCCTCGAACACCTAGGCCGGAAGAGAGGAGGAGGGTGATACCTGTTCGTGGTCGGCCTCGGCCCACTTCAACATGCCATCAAGCACCGGACAAAGCTTTTGTCCCCAAGCCGTCAGGCGGTAGTCCACTCGAGGTGGCTTTTCGTCGTAGACGGTACGTATCACCAGCCCATCTTGCTCCAGCCCCCGCAGTTGTTGAGCCAGCATTTTTTGAGATATGCCACTGACCACGCGTTCGAGATCTGAAAAGCGCTGAACCTTGCCATCGAAGAGATGAAACAAAATGACCAGTTTCCATCTGCCACGCAGTAGTGCAAGTACGGCATTGACATCTTCGGCAGCTGAATCAGGCGTGTAGACCTTGTTATGGCTCATTGGTAGTCACTTACTTTTTCGTGCGTTCTTGTCGAGTTTGGCTGAGGCGCTGATCATGAGTAGCACTTGTCTATCAGGAGAATAACTCGATGAGTATTAGTCGGCATCCAGCCATTGAAGCCTATTTTACAAGTGAGACCGGCACCGACGTCGGCACCTTAAACACAGTATTTACGCAGGATGCGACAGTCCTGGATGAAGGAAAAACCATCGTGGGTATTGATGCCATCACCGCATGGAGAGCGGCAGCGAAAGCGAAGTACCAATACACGGCCGAACCCGTGGACAGTCAGGAGGATGAGGCAAAGTCGGTGATCAGCGTGCGGCTCTCCGGTAATTTTCCCGGCAGTCCTGCGGTAGTGACATACACCTTCAGTGTTCATGATGGAAAGATAAACGCCCTTGAGATTGGTTGATGACTGTCGGCAATGGGTTGGAAGGTTGTCGCGATCCCGTATCCGGACGTGACCACGGGTGGTTGAAGGTCTACAAAAAACCGCACACCGGCGAAGTCGTCGAAACCAAAGGCGGCAATCACAAGACCTTGAAAGAATGGAAAGCAGAACACGGCTCCGCCACAGTTGAGTCCTGGCTGACAAAGTGAGTTTGGTTTGAGTACAAGGGGCCCTTCGGGGCCTTTTTTATTGGATGCATTATCAGTCGCTGCCCACCCTGGCCCAGAATTCTTCGGCAGTTGGGCTGAGTGGCGCTGCTGGACGGGTCAGGTGAATTTCCAGATAGCAAGGTGGTTCAGCATTATTGCTCCAGCATTAACGTGCGCCAGACTATGGTTGGAGGCGTTGGCGGAGCGGGTTTGGACGGCGGCTCAAATTTTCCTGGCGGTGAAACAGGGTTACTACAGGACACTTCTGACAAGTGGGCTTCACGTATCGCTGTACCAGAACTCTCGTCTGGCAGAAGGGTCGAGTCACAGACCAGTGAGACAACGCTACCTGCCTGACCTTGATCTGATTCATGGGGTGGCACGGATTTGCGTGTCTTCAGATTATCGACAGTCATTCGCTTGTTTCCTGACCTGCTCGCACGCATCGAAATGCGATAAACGTAAACCCTCGTCCAGGGTTTTGGTTATTGATTGCCTGCTTGGTCATATGATCTTGATGACCACCTTGCCTTTGGCTCTGCCACGTTCGACATAGCTCAATGCCTCAGCCGTTGCTTCGAAAGGGAAGGCGCGGTCGATCACTGGTGTGATAGCGCCGGACTCGACAAGCGCAGTGATATTTTCCAACTGGGCGCCGCTCGCACGCATGAACACGAACGCATAGTTGATGCCTTGCTTGCGGGCTTTTCTGCGTATGCCGCTGCTTAACAGACGCATGACCCAGCCCAGTCCCCAGAACAGCTTTTGCTCCCGTGCGAACTCTGCCGTCGGCGGCCCTGAGATGGAGATAAGCTGGCCACCAGGCTTGAGAATGCTGAGTGATTTTTCCAGGTCGACAGGGCCTAGGCTGTTTAATACGACATCGTAGTCGCGCAAGACGTTTTCGAAGTTTTGCTGCTTGTAATCGATGACAACGTCCGCCCCTAATGCCTTGACCCAATCCACGTTACTTGTGCTGGTCGTAGTGGCAACGAAAGCACCTAGATGCTTTGCAAGCTGGATGGCAATTGTGCCGACACCACCGGAACCCGCGTGGATAAAGACTTTTTGCCCCTTTTTCAACCGGGCTGTATCAACCAACACCTGCCAGGCGGTCAGCGCAACCAAGGGAAGAGAAGCAGCTTCTTCCATGGAGATATTTTTGGGTTTCAGCGCAAGAGCACTTTCATCCACCGCAATCAGCTCGGCAAAAGCGCCAATGCGTGATTGAGGAGGGCGGGCATAGACCTCATCCCCGGGCTTGAAGTCGCGCACCCCTGACCCCACGCGGACGACGACGCCGGCTAAGTCGTTACCCATAATCAGCGGGAATGTATACGGCAGGATCAGTTTGAATTCACCTTTGCTGATCTTCGAGTCCAGCAGGTTGACGCTGCTGGCATGCACCTTGACAAGGACGTCGTTGATTCCCGGTTCCGGTTCCGGTACCTCGCCAATACGTCCATGATTTTTGCCGTAACGGTCGATCAGGAAGGCTTTCATGATTCGGTTCTCATGGTTCAATGGGGTGGCAGCATGCCCAAGCCAGCGTGCTGCTGTAAGGCGAGCCGAAGGTGTTCAGGCATTCAAAAATGCGGTCGCTCTCGTCACGAAATCAGTGTGGTATTGGAAGATTCCGCCATGACCCGCGTCGGGGTAAATGATCAGTTGTGAATTTGGAATTCGGTTCGCCAACTCGGCAGAGTTCACAGTAGGAACCATGATGTCGCTATCACCGTTTACGATCAGCGTGGGTATCTGGATGCGGCTGAGATCCTGTGGCTGTTGCCGGCCCCAGGTTTGAATCGCCTTCAGTTGCCGCATGAAGGCAGCAGGCGTTGGGTTTTTGTCTCGATATGTCTTGCGCTCCTTCAGGCGTTTTAAAAAATCCTTGGCAGCTTTTCGCCCATTGGCCGTAGCGGTGAAGAAAAGGTAAAACTTCGGGTCGCGCACTGTCAGGAGCCCCTTAAGCATCAACGGCCACGACACAGACCACACCTTATCTATACCTTCGCCGCCCGCCGGCCCGGTACCGGTCAAAATAAGTTTGCGCACCCGTTCAGGGGCTCTCAGCGCAATGTCCTGTGCGACGAACCCACCCAACGAAAACCCCAGCAGGTCGACTTTTTTGAATCCCAGAGCACGGATCACGGCGATGGCATCGTCTGCCATCTCACTGACGGTCAAAGGGGCGGTTCCACCCGATGCGCCAATTCCCCGATAGTCAGTGGCAATGATTCGTCGGGTGCGGGCCAGTCCATCGAGGATGCGTGGGTCGAAGTTATCCAGAACTGCGCCCCAATGATTCAACAGAACGAGCGGTAATCCGTCTCTAGGCCCCAAGTCTCGATAGGCAAATGCTGTTCCTTTGACAGTCACCTGCTGGTTCGCGGCGCAGACGAACTGCGCTGGCAATCCAAGGTCACGATTTGTGGCTTCAACGATCATGTGCACACCGTGCCCTGATGAGGGGCGGTTGAGTGAATGTAAGAAAATCTGCAGCAAGCGCCTTTACATCAAGGAATGCGTATCAGCGCATGCAGCCTGATAATCACGCCTTGGCTTGATAGCGCTCGGCGACTACAGATTGGCGAATCTCAGAAAGCAAACCTTGGCGGGCAGTCTGCAGAGCATCCCAACGAGCGGCGTCTTGTAACGGTGGAATGGTCACTGGCTCGCGACGATCAAAACCGACCAGCGCAGCATCGACCAGATCGCTCACATCCATAATTTCGCTCAAGGTGTTGATGTCGATGCCCGCACGTTCCCAGATCTCCGTGCGGGTGGCCGCAGGGAGAACAGCTTGTACGTAGACGCCTTTAGGCGAGAGCTCAAGGCTCAGGCCTTGCGATAGAAATAGGACAAACGCCTTGGTCGCACCGTAGACGCTCATTCCGAATTCCGGTGCCAGCCCCACGACCGAGCCAATATTGATAATTGCGCCATTACCGGCTTGTGCCAGGCGTGGAGCGATTGCGCTGGCGAGTCGTACCAGGGCGGTGGTGTTAAGCGCGACCAGGTTGGCAACGCTGTCGGTAGATTGCTCAATGAAGCTGCCAGATTGGGCGGCTCCCGCATTATTCACAAGGATGCCGATACTGGCGTCATCACGCAGGCGAGCTTCCACGGTGGTCAGATCACTGATTTGAGTCAGGTCGGCCTGGATCACGTCAATGGAAACCGCGTGTTTCTCACGCAGCTGGGAAGAGAGTGCGTCCAGCCGGTTTTTGTCGCGGGCAACCAGTACCAGGTCGTGCCCGCGTTGGGCAAAACGCTCAGCGTAGATCGCGCCAATGCCTGTTGAGGCGCCGGTAATCAGTACGGTTTCAGGGGTGCTCATAAATAGATGCTCTTGAGTGGATGTATATCAGCGATTTTGTTTCCAGGGCTGTTCAGCCCTGCGCGGAGCGGGACTCGGCAAGTGTCGGGTAGTCGATATAGCCCGCTGCACCGCCGCCATACAAAGTTGTAGGGTCGAATGCGGATAAAGGTGTGTGGTTCTTGAGTCGCTCGACCAAATCAGGGTTGCCAATGAACGGACGTCCGAAGGCGATCAAATCAGTCTTGTTGTCGTTGAGTCGCGAAGCCGCCAGATTCAGGTCATAGCCGTTGTTGGCAATGTAGGTATTTTTGAAGCGCTGGCGCAGGGCGCCAAAATCGAAAGGGGCGACGTCGCGCGGCCCACCTGTTGCACCTTCAACCACATGCAGGTAAACCAGGCCCAAGGCATCCAACTGGTCGACGACGTAATTGAATTGCTGCTGCGGGTCACTGCTGGAAACGCCGTTGGCAGGTGACACTGGAGAAATACGGATTCCCGTTCGCTCGGCACCGATCGCGTCCACCACCGCAGCCGTGACTTCGAGCAGCAAGCGAGCACGGTTTTCAACTGAGCCACCGTAGGCGTCAGTGCGAATATTGGCGCCGTCCTTGAGGAACTGATCCAGCAAGTAGCCGTTTGCGCCGTGGATCTCTACGCCGTCAAAGCCCGCAGCGATGGCGTTTATCGCCGCTTGGCGAAAGTCATTAACGATCCCGGGCAACTCTTCGATATCAAGAGCTCGGGGAACTGAAGCATCTGCGAAGGTGTTGTTGACGAATACCTTCGTCGCGGCTTGCAAAGCAGAAGGCGCTACCGGAGCTGCACCGTTCTCCTGAAGGTCGACGTGGGATACGCGACCAACATGCCACAACTGCAAGAAAATGCGTCCGCCTTTGGCATGAACTGCGTCGGTAACTTTGCGCCAGCCATCTATCTGCGCCTGTGTATAGATACCGGGCGTATCTTGATAGCCCTGACCTTGCTGCGAGATCTGGGACGCCTCGGAAATCAGCAGACCTGCCGACGCTCTCTGGCTGTAATAGGTTGCAGAGTGCTCGCTCGGAACACAGTCTGCCCCAGCGCGATTTCGCGTCAGTGGCGCCATTACGATTCTGTTGGAAAGCGTCAGCGAGCCGAGCGTATAGGGCTCAAACAAGGTCTTGTCGTTCATATCGATTCCATACTCGTTGATCAATGACGGCAATCTGCGCCGTGGTGGCAAAGACATGTGGCACTGGATTTATGATGTCGATCATAATCAAAGCTGTCAACAGTTTTGATTGTGATCGACATCAGAGTATAGTCAGGCCATTGTTTAAGAGGCATAGGAGTGCGCAATGAAGATCACCAAGACGCAATCACTCGCCAACCGGGCCCATATTGTGGAGACGGCTTCAGAGCTGTTTCGTGAGCGTGGCTACGATGGTGTGGGTGTGGCAGAACTCATGGCTACTGCCGGTTTTACCCAGGGAGGTTTCTACAAGCACTTCGGCTCCAAGGCAGATTTGATGGCCGAAGCAGCGGAAAATAGCCTTTCGAAATCCCTTTCGAGTACCTGCAATCTCGACGTTCCTGGATTTGTAAATCTGTACGTGTCGAGAGATCACAGAGACGGCAGGGGAGCCGGATGCACCATGGCAGCGCTGTGTGGTGACGCCGCCCGTCAGTCAGACGATTTGAAGGCGACCTTTGCCAGTGGAGTTGAAAACACGCTTGCAGCACTCGAGGAAAAGTACACAGCGGGTTTGGATGTGACGAAGCAAGGAGCTCGAGCGAAAATGATAGACCTGCTAGCCCATGCAATCGGCGCAGTTATGCTGTCACGGGCGTGTCCGGATGACTCGTCTCTCGCGGATGAAATACTGGAGACTTGTCGTGCCGAGATAATTGCGTCATTGCCGCTGTCTTCGACTAGTGAGTCGCGGGAGAGCACCTAACGACCGGCTCACGATTTATTTTTCTCCGTTCCTTAACTGCTCTGGCGTGGCATTGGGAGAGCACCTCCAAGCGCGCAATCCCCGCGTCGGAATTTCACTAAAACTCACCAAAATCAGAATGAGTATTTCGCGGATGCTAAAAAAGCGAAATGAATGCTCTATTGCATGTCGTTTTTGTTAATGAAAATGCGCAAAAAAAACCCCTAGCATCTGCCTAACATGAGTCGATCGACTATCGACCCATCACGAAGCTAGGAGACCTACCGTGCACTTTGTAAATCCCATCAAGCATAGTTTAAAGAGCGGCAAACCGACCGTTGGCTGCTGGCTGACGCTTGCGAGTCCTGCCGTCGCTGAACTGATCGCTCATTGCGGTTTTGATTGGGTGGTCATCGATGCTGAACACGGTCCTAGCGACACTCAGGATCTTGCTGCTCAACTCAGAGCAATTGATGCCGCCGCCTTTAACGGGGCAAAAGCCGTAGGTGCAGTGCGAGTCACTGCCAACGATCCTTCATTGGTCAAGCGTGCAATGGATTGCGGAACGCAAACTATTGTTTTTCCCAACATAAATAGTGCGACTGATGCAAAAGCTGCAGTGGCATCGATGCTATTCCCTCTACCCGAACAATGTGGGGTCAGGGGCGTCGCAGGGATGGTAAGAGCAGGGAGCTATGGTTTAGACGTCAACTACGTCAAAGCCGCAAACAACCAGGCTTGCGCCATTGTCCTGATTGAGTCAGTGGATGGGGTAGCGAACGTTGAGTCTATAGCTGAAGTCGAGGGCGTGGATTGCTTGTTCATCGGTACAGCTGACTTGTCTGCAAGTATGGGTTATCTCGGGCAGACCAGGCACGATGACGTCAAGGCCGCCGTCGAGAAAGTGTTGACCGCAGCACGCAAGCACTCAAAAGCAGTAGGAATCTTTGCAACTTCGGTGGAAGAGGCTCGCCAATACAGGGAAAAGGGCGTGACCTTTATCGCGCTTCATTCTGATACCGGATGGTTGACCAAAGGGGCGACAGACGCCTTGGATGCTCTCAACTTGAGAAGTTAATTTCTAATTGATCATTGAGCAATCTCGTTGAGTACTGTTGTTTGATTTATTATTGGAGATAGTAAATGTCGATGTCGGATCGTGATGGGAAAATCTGGAAAGATGGTGAGTTGGTTGAGTGGCGTGATGCCAATACTCACATTTTGACCCATACACTTCACTATGGCATGGGCGTGTTCGAGGGGATACGCGCATACGAAACGGCGCGCGGCCCGGCAATTTTTCGTCTGAAGGAGCATATTCGTCGTCTCTTCAACTCAGCTAAAATTTTTCAATTGGAAATTCCATTTGATGAAAAAGCTGTAAGTAATTCTTGTGTAGAAGTCATTCGCGCAAATGAGTACGACTCATGCTATCTGCGACCATTAGTATGGATCGGCTCAGACTTTCTGAGCATCGCGGCAAAGAACAATAAAATTCACGTTGCAACAGCTGCGTGGCCCATGGGCTCTTACCTAGGGGAAGAAGGGATGGAAAAAGGCATTCGAGTAAAAACCTCCTCTTTTACCCGTCATCACGTCAATGTTTCTATGGTTCGTGCAAAAGCTTGCGGTTATTACATCAACTCAATCCTGGCAAACCGTGAAGTCACTTCTCTTGGCTTTGATGAGGCTCTGCTGCTAGATACTGAAGGCTACGTAAGTGAAGGTGCTGGCGAGAATATCTTCATGGTTCGCGATGGGGTCATTTACACCCCGGACTTAGCGTCGTGTCTTGATGGCATAACCCGTGACTCAGTTATGGTTATCGCCAGGGATTTAGGTTTGGAAATCAGGGAGAAACGAATCACCCGTGATGAGCTGTATTGCTGTGATGAGGCGTTTTTCACAGGTACCGCTGCTGAGGTCACTCCTATTCGTGAACTTGATGGCAGGACAATTGGCGCTGGCTCGCGAGGCCCTATTACACAGCAGATTCAAGAGATCTACTTCTCCGCTGTACGTGGCACTAATGAAAAGTATGCCCATTGGTTGACTTACGTCTGACGGTTGAGCGTGAGTAAGTATCCGTGCAGTTGGGGCGGCGCACGCTGAAACGATTAAAACTGCAATCGCGGGGCCGATGAGTGGGCCAGTTGCGCAATATGGAAATATGGTATCCGCTGGTGCTTTGACTGCAATTGAGCAAATAAATGCAGCGGGGGGAGGGGAGTGAGCAGTAAAACATTTTTGATAATGTGATAGCACTAAGCGATGGTGTGACTTCTTGATATAGAAGGGGATGTGGATATAGCAGGGAGATTGCCCAGGCTCACTGCTCCCCATTCCCTAAGAACAAGTCAAAAACTCAGAGATTTGTGGTGTTGCAGATGAAAACTCCTAAGTGTCGCATAGCGATGATGGCAAATAAGCTGAATTCGCTAAGTGTGGCAGACTTTCGAGCAGTCTCATTAAAGGTGCTATTAAATCCACCGCTGTTGTTGATTGTATTAATTTGTATTGTACGATTGCGAGAGTGATGACGCAATTCTAGCTTTCAATCCAGCCAATGTGTTCGCAATGAAATTGGGTTCAAAAGTCGACTTGGATGTTATTTTTTCTTAGGCTTGGTAACTAAGTAGAAATAAGAAAAGGGAGGCCGGTTGCTACTGCTTTCGGGTGAACCCCTATCGCCGCCAAACAACGCTAGTCGTTTAGTTTCCGATATGGCGATTCTCACCTCAATTGTCCCTTGTGGGGTCGCTTCAAGATATCAGGATCTCAACCCAAAGCAGCAAGCGAACCGGCGGAAAGATACTACATTCTTCCAGAAAAAAGATATGCTAAAATCACTAATTCTATTAAGTAGATACAGAATGAAAATTCTGTATTTGTGGGGTTTTTGAAATGATCATTCCAAAAGTTAAAATAGACGGTACCGATCGCCGTATTCTGGGGGCGCTCCAGCGAGATGCAAGGCTTTCTAGTGCAGAGCTTGCGGAGTTGGTGTCTTTAAGCGCCTCTCCATGCTGGCGCCGGGTCAAAAGGCTTGAGGAAGTAGGTCTAATACGTGGTTACCATGCAAGCATAAATACCGAGATGCTTGGATACGCTATAACTGCCTTCGTGCAGGTGGCCTTAGATCAAAAGGACACCAGTCATATGAAGTCTTTTGAGGAATCTATAACGTCATTTGAGCAAGTAATAGCCTGTCACTGTGTCTCTGGTGTTTATGATTATCAGTTGACGGTCTTGGCAACAGATTTGGCAGCGTTTAGCGAGTTCGCTAGAAAAAATATAAATGGTTTTCCGAGCGTCAAGGATGTTTGTACCGCTTTTGTCGTTAAGGAAGTAAAAGCGCCAGTGAACTTGATGGTCGGCTAGTAGGAAGGAGCAGTTACCGCTATTTTGTGAGCGTTGGTTTCAACTGCCACTCAACAATCAGCTGTCACCAGTACTCGGAAGAAATCATATGGATGTCGCGGCAATAGTAAAAGCTTCGTCAGATCAGACAGGTAGGCCGAATATTTGATCTGGGACATTAGAATTCACCATAGAATTTCTTACATGTTTTTGGAAGTAAATATCAAATGGTGCGTTCGATGGAAGCAATTATCGGAAGTGGTGTGATTTTGCGGGTTTTTTTGAGGAGTTATCCTGATGTGAATAAATGGGGATGGAAGTAATATTATGAACTCGTATTTTTTTGGGGGGAGGAGGAGAGTATGGCAGTAGCAAGCGAGTCGGTGGCAGAGACGGTGGGCCGGGCGCACTTCAGGTCAACGGGGACCGTATGACCACTCAACAGGTAAACTAGTAATGAACTGGCAGTGAGTGACGCTGCGGATGTTCGTAGGCACTGAACTATATCGATGTTCAGCTTAGAGTTATTACATCCGGCAGGGTGCACAATAATGTGCACTACGATAAATCGCCGTTGTTCAGGTTGCTAGAGTTTTAAATGCCCCACTGGTGAGATGGCCGACCCATGAAGGACCCATAAAGCTGGTTATAGCTTTATGCCTGATTTTATTATGAGTATCGAAGTCATAAATGCGACTGCTTTCGTCAATGTCACTGATATACGCGAAACGAGCGGAAAGAGCAAAAAAAATATTGAAGTCTTTTTTCAGATCCTGCGCCAGGAACACCTCCTTATAAATCTTTTCATTCGAGTGCATTATGCCTTTGGAGAGAATTCCTGCTTTCATAAAGGTGGTAGTAAATAGTGATATCAGTATGTAGTCTGAGGGGGCTAGGTCAACTATAAGGCCCTTCGGCAGGGCCAAGGGTAGGATCCATTTTATATAATGATTTAGCAAGTGTGACGCGATTCCAAGATGGTGTAGCTCTGACGAGAGGTTCATCAATATATCATGGGCCGCATAGAACGCCTGAGAAGGTTCGGTGACTGTCAGTCTCCGGGAAGACCTGATGATCCAAGTAACGGCCGCTAGAGAGTCCAAACTTGGGATTTTACAAAGAGATCGTCGGTGGTTACGGGATAGGTCTAGTTCAGATTGAAAATACTGGTTGTACGCCTCGTTTGGGCAGATAATTTGCTGAATTTTTGGGTTCAACTGCCTAATGAATTCGGAATCTTCTGCCACAGTTTGATTATTGGGGTCACAGACTTTCCATAGAGGGTGTTCCAAAATACGCGCAGACCCTCGTGCTCGGCTATCAACATCACGCACCAGCTTTACATGTGGTTTATGAAGGCCGTCGCGATAGTTACGCCATTTATTTTTTTTCTGCTTCGTGCATCCGTCGGGTCCGATAGATATCGCACTAGGTTCAAAATATCGTTCGAGGCTGCCCGCCTTCATGGTACCGATGGAACGCCCCAGATATCCGTACCAACACAGAATGCTGAGTTTCCGCATCGGGGTAAACGTTGTGCAAATAGGGGCCTTCGACAAATTTCGCAATGCTATTGGAAAATCAATTTCAGTACATAAAACACTATTGCTATCAATAGGTTGATTTTCAAAGGGGGGGTAAAAAATTTTGTTTTTTTCCACTTTGACACACCCTCGCGGCTATGGTTTTCTTGCGTGACATCCCGGTATGAATCGTAACATGATGAAACTTACCAAAACTGAAGCGCTGGCGAAAAGCATCAATCGCAGTATTACGAAAAGTACGGCGTCGTTATAAGGACCAAGGATCAGTGGTGAAATCTCGGTATACCCCCACCCTAGGTCACTTAGGCAGGCTGCTAGTAGGAAACTTTTGAGGTTCCGCTATTCGAATTAACAAAACGAAGAGTTGGGTTTGAATTTTGTTCGGGGTGAGGCACTTGGGATCGCGCCGCAGCGGTGTAGCTGACGTAATTTCTAAACAGTAGAAAATAAATACAATCAAACCAGGATAAGTAAGAAATACAATTCCTGAGGTTGTACTCTGGTGCATTTGTCAATGCGGCTATAAGTAAGTGTTCTTGCTGCCGTGATTTTTGCTTCAACTTGCAATTTTTGACAATCCAGTCGTGCTTGCCAACTAAACTGGTCGCTTGTTTCCATTTAGAGTGGCTTCAGATGCTGTCGTGAGTTATGAGCAATCCACGAGCTTAGTCATCTGCCTGAAAAGCCAAAGCGATCAGTAAAACTTTCGTGTATTAAATGTGGTCAACTGAGTATGCGACAGGAGTTAAAGAATGTCTTCACTGAAGTCTAAGCTGCGCGGAAAACTGTTGAAGTCACATGGTGAGCGAAAGAACTCAAAAAACCATATCTGGCTTTCTTACAGCTTAAAAAAAAGTGGAGATATTACGTTAGTGAGTAATAACGAATGCATTTATTGGGCTTCGGAGCTAGAGCCGAATCCATATATTAAGGACTTCCTTTTTGGGGTGGAGGTCGTAATCCAGTACCCCTGGGAAGAGACTGCACGTAAACGAGAAGTCATTCTTACCGAAACTCACACCGGGACTACTGAGTTTCATCAGCTCATTTCAGGGATGACGAGCGAGCGGAGAGAAATGGTCACTGTTTTTGAGGGCGGTATCAGTGCCGGCGAAGTGCCTATTAATTTTTTTGATACTAAAAACGTAGCCGGCGCAGCAAGGCGCTCGGGTAATTGGCTAAAAGTTATATCTTTCGCGGCTCAAATTCGCGATGAATTATGCTTGGTCGAAACAAATTGGGTTAACTTGTTCTTACGAACCAACAGAGCTGGCGACGTACAGCAATTAATTATGAGTTCTATGGTGTACGATCAGATGAAAATTCTCGGCGTTTTCGCTCGGGCGGCTCTTATGGGGGATATTGAATTGGAGTTCGTGTCGAACGTCTTCGGCAGAAATACTAGGTGGACATTAAGAGGTGATTGATCCGTGCGTAGCAGGCGAGAGATACAAATTTCGATTCTTGAAACTCGGCCGTGGGCACCGGTTCACACCAGTAACATGACTGCTGAACAGCGTGATTTGTTTAATAGGCGAATGGCGGCGATTGACTTGTATCTGAACGGAGATCCGGTTGAGATTATTGCCGATCTCACAAGGATCAGGCCTTCAGAGCTTACCCGGCTCATAGCCAGATGTGGGGGTACTGCGTCAGATGGTACTGTCTGGGGGTTCAGGGCTCTCATTCCAGGTTTCAGGATAAAGGCTTATGAGCGCACGTCGGTGCTAAAAAAAACCATCCCTGGCACTAGGTCTGGGTATGCTGGAGTTTTGAATCAGACCCTTTCAAAGTATCCAGATCTTTACGATAAACTGGTCAATAAGATACTGAAGACGAGAGCTAAAGATCAGCCCCCCGGAACTGTATTTGAGTACAAGATTGCTCCGAAGAAGCTCGGCAAAATATTCAGGGACAGTTTGAGGGAGCTAGGAGCAACCGACGCCGAGTGGCCATTCAATACGAGATACCAAGGACAACGCAGTATTTCAGCCTTCATGAAGGAAATCATCCACCTGAATGCAGACCAGCAGGTGAGGGTATATGGCGACAGTTCTGCGCGTGCGCATTTGTCAGTTGGCACTGGCAGAGAGGCGTCTCTCAGGTTCGATGAGGTATACGACGCTTGGGAAATTGACAGCCATAAGATTGATGCGCAGTTTGTGGTCGGAGTACGCAATGCAGACAGTTTGCTGTCTTACTTTACGGTAAAAAGAATAAATCTGCTCGCGTTAGTCGATAGAGGTTCAAAAGCTGCTATATGGTTTTTGATTGTATATGGCCCTGAGGTGACTGCGAGTGATGTTGTGAGGCTGATTACGCGAAGCCTAGGCGCTACGCTTCCAGCGCCAACGAGCAATAAGTTGAATATGTTCATCCAAGGTGAGGCTGGTTATCCAAGCGAGCGGTTCGCTGAGTTGACACATGCTCTTCCCGCGGTGCTGATGGCAGACAACGCGCTGTGTAACTTATCAGCTAAAGTATCTACTGTGCTGCGGCGGGAATCGGGCTTCGCACTTAACTATGGTCCTCCAGGTCACTTTGAAAGCAGACCAAATATAGAGCGAACATTTGAAGGGGTTACGCAGGCAATCTTCCAACGATTTCCTAGCACTACTGGCTCTAGTCCAACCAAAGGACGTGCACGGGATGCAGAAAAAGTCGCAAAAACATATAAAATCGAATCCGACATCGTGGAGGAACTGGCTTACCATCACTTCGCTCAATATAACGCCACGCCTAACGAGGGATTAGGTTTTTTAACGCCTTTAGAATTTATCCAGCAAAAGCTTAGAATGGATAATGGTAACTTTCTTGTCCGCCGACTACTGGCTGATAAGATGGAGGATAAAATGACTTACAAGGTAAAAATAGCCTGCAAAGTTATTTACTACCCAAAAAAAGGAATGAGGCCATACATCACCATCGACCGGGTGCGGTATTCAAACGCATTGTTGAGAGAATCCAGCTGGCTCGCAAAAGAGACCCTGACCGTCCTCCTAGATGAAGAAGATATGCGAGTCGTAGAGGCATATTTGCCAAATGGTGAGTCGCTAGGGCACCTCATGGCGGCTGGTAAGTGGGCCAAGACAAAACATAGCCGCAAGACTCGGCAACAGATCAATTCGTTGCTGGCTGACAAAATCGCAACCATCCAGGAAATGCAAGATCCGGTTGAGTATTATTTGAATTATCTTAATAAACAGTTGTTAGCGCCGGAGGCTGGAGCAGATAAGCGAGATAGCAAGAAAACCAGTAGCGAGTTCAATCGTTTGAAGCATGAGATTAAGGATGACTTGCATCTTAGCCTCGCGGTGGGAGCGGGGGCATTAGAGGACGAAAAAATAGCGACAGAAGATATCTCAGAGCCCCAACCCGTTGCTTCGTCAACCAGCGATCCAATCAAGTCCCTGATGAAAAAAGAAATGCCGGATTTCAGAAAGCTTCTGAGCAAGGGGTAGTTCAATGATGATTTTTTTTGATCCCGCGAACATCGATCAGCGTAATTCCATGATTGACGGGCATCCGGTCGTTGAGGCTAAAGTTAAGGCGATTACAAACACCATACAAGGTGTTTACGCAAGGGTGCGTGAAAGTGTTTGGTTAGGACATCCGAGCATTTGTTTCGACGGACCACCCCGCATGGGGAAGACGGCATCTGCATCCATGGTAAGATTTTTACTCGAGCAGGAGTTTCCTAAAAAATATGCGATCCATATTTCGTGCGATATGAGCGAGGACGATACGATTGTTAATACATTGGTTAATGCAACTGGGCTACTCCCAAAGTATAGGGAGAGCCAATCCAAACTACGTAATAGACTGATAAAGCACTTGGAATGTGAAATCTTGGCCCGTGGCGGAGCGCATTTTGTGCTCATTTTAGATGAATTGCAAAGCCTTACACTTTCGCAGTTTAAGGTGCTCCAAATGATTCAAAACCATTTTAAGTTATCGGAAATAACGCTCACCTCAGTCGGATTTGCACAACCTGATATCGCCAATCGGATAAGCGCATTTCGGCTCGCTGGGGAAGATGCGATTGTTGCGAGATTTCTTAGTCAGCGGGTCAGGTTTCAGGGTTGCGATAGTGCTACATGGCTCAACGAACTTCTTCAGGATTATGATACCACCTTGATCTATCCGCCGGAATCGGGATGCTCTTATACTAACTTTTTCGTACCTTTGGCATTTGCTAGCGGTTTTCGACTAAGTAACTACGCTAGTTCCATTTATGCAGCTGTCCGGCAAGCGGTGACTGATGCCGCCGCCGCGCGAGTGCCCATTCCAACTGAACATCTCTTTCGCGCCCTCCAGAACCTACTGATCAGAGCGTCAGCTAATGACAGCACTAATTTCCAAATTCGGATTGAGGATATCAAAGAGGCCATTGATCGCTCAATGATGGCGGAATTTGTGCAATCTTCCTCAAGGCCAGGGGCAAGCAAATGAAATATGTCCTGACTTTTCCACGTCACGTCTACCTCTACGAATCAGCGTGGGGGATGCAAGTCCGACTTCTGCTCATTAACGACATTAATCTTGTGCAGTATTACAGACTGGTCGGATCGACTACTTCAGGAACATCCTTGCATCGAGTAAATTGGTTTTGCAGCAAACAGTTTAACCTAGATTCATTTAGCTATGCTCTAGGTATTTCTGAAGAGGCAGCCAGTACGGCATTCGTCGATCTTGCTTTTGGTTCACCAAAAAATCATGCGCTCAGTGAAGTTCGACATTGTTCTATGTGCATCGAACAGTTATTTCACTCGACTTGGTTTTTTTTTCCTTGGCTTGAGAAGTGTCCAATTCATAGCCTGACGCTGCAACCCTGCAAGTCATGCAGTAATGCGTTGACCCCCACAGGCGTCGCTAGACTTCAGTCGGACGAGTACTTTTGCGAGCATTTGAAACTGTACCGAGGCGAGAAATTCCCGCAACCCAAACTCGATCATGTGTCAGCGCTGCGGTGGGATCAGTGGAATCAGAAAATTACATCTTGGATCAATAAAGTCATGCAAGTTTCTGGACTTCATTTGCTGGAGATTGCACGTAACTCGGCGGCTCATTGGTCATCTAGGCCGTTATTTATCTATTGGAGATACCTTGAGAACTTGGTAGGAGAATCGTCCATTGATATAGGTTTTCCGAAGGTGGCAGTAGCGAGGGTTCGTATGTTGCATATGTTAAACGACGCAGATAGTTCCGCAAATTTAGTCGCTTGTGCGAAATCCCTCAGACGTCATGTCTTTAATCTGTACGTCAAAAAGCACAAGCGATGTCATAACCTGATAAAGCGGTTCGGTGTCAGTAGTTGCTCGTCACTTGTTGGCGAGCGGCGTTGTAGTTGCGTTCTTGGTTATTACACTTGGCTCGTAACTTTTTTGAATTTATACACGATGGCTGACTTAAATAGTCCTAAAATCAATCCTTATTCCCCGGGGGGGGAGTTCTACAGGAATACCGTGGGGCTGGACCTCCGTACGTTTTTGTTACGCGGATGGATATCGTTTCATGCGGCGTGGTCCGCCGTGGAATTTTGTACCGACAATTTCTCGGGCGCTAATAGTATTAGGGTGCATATCCGAATTGAGCGGGGGGCGGAATTTTTCAGGCCTCCCTATTCTTTCTTCCTGCGGAAACCTGATTCCGATATCGAAGATGGTTATTACATATCACACGTGTCGTTGGCGGCCCGAAGTAAAAAACGGTGCAGTTTTCGAGGATCTAAAGAAATGATCCATAGCGGCGCGCCAAATGATATAGGCTACGCGAATCTCAGGCGGGAAGAGTTTTTATTTCTTTACTTTCCCAGTGCTGTCGGCAGGTCAAAGTCTGAAACGGTCTATATCTGAAAATTCTTATTCTAGCATAAGCGCTGCCCCGTATGTAGTGATCAACTAATTACAAATACGAAGTTAAGTTTTCCTAGGCCCGCGCCACCGCCCACCCATAGTTGAATTGGTGAGGCCAAATCCAGTTGTAACGATGCCTCAAGAAACGGCTGACATCGCGCAGTGCTTCCTGCGCAGATCTATAGCCCAAGGTCGGTATCCATTCTGTTTTCTAGCTGCGGAGTACCCGCTCTATTGGTGCGTTATCGCCTCAGTTTCCTCGTTGACTCATGCTCTGGCGCATATGGTATCGCCACAACCGCTGGCGAAATAGCCGTCCTTACATCTCAAATGATCAGATCCAGCGACTCTAGTGATAGATTGAGGGTGGATTTTGCAGAATCATTTCGGTAGCTGCAAGGGGCGCCGGGGGTTAGGTGAGGTCTATAATTGGCGTAGGCGCATAATTGCATTTGTGATGGCTCGTGCATTCTTATCCAGCGTGTCCATGGCCCCGACTGCGTTAGCGGCGACACTTTCAACTCCGTTCTCTGAGATCCATTTGGTCACTTCTTCGAGGGCCGCCGCTAACGCGTGCTGGTTGTGCAGTAACAGTGTGAGAGCGTCCGCTGTGGCTATGTTCGCTTCAGAGTTATTCGGCATGGGATCGTCCTGAGTAACTGGTGTGGGAAGACTAGCTGACTTCTCCGCTGGCTGGAGCCATGTGTCCAGATTCGCCAACATAATGATATTACAATGAATTGACGGCCTATTTGCAGTCTACCAGCCATTCGCAACGTATGAATCCGCCCTTGGCAACTATGACCGCCAGCCATCGGTCAACTTCTGCCGGTTACGACCAAATGCAACGGGTCGTTCTCTGACTGTCATGGCCATGTAGCTTTCTGGTCAAATCCGATGAAGATGGTTGGTCAGATCGAACGCAAATGCTTGGGTAAGCCTATGCAATTACCTAACAAAGCAATTAGCGATCGAGAACGTGCAATCCGGCTTGATTATAAAACGTAGAAGCGATAGCGTTTTGCCGGCACGCCACTTAGGGAATTGAGCATGGCCAACTCGGTATCGGCTGGATGGCACGGACATGACTACCAAGCGCGCTTCTTCTGGGTACACGCATCCGCCTTAAGGGATCCGGATCAGTCACACGTGATCGAGGTTTCGTATGAGGCGGACGGTCCCAAAGCGTTCGACGACGTAATCATCCGCTATGACCCTCCTCGAGTCAGCAGCGGGCCCACGCGCATTTCAGTGGACTATCATCAGATCAAATTCCATGTCACGGGCGCCGGTCGCTTCGGCTATTCCGATCTCATTGACCCCGCCTTTATCGGCGCCGAATCCGTATCCCTATTAGAACGATTGAAGCAAGCCAAAGAGAACGCTCCTGATCGTTCGGCATTCCACCTCGTCACGATTGATAGCGTCAAAGACGACGATCCTCTGAGTGAGATTATTTCGGCTGTAGACCACTCCCTACGACTGGATAAACTCTGGGAGGGTAAAACCGACCGCAGCAGAATGGGCAAAGTACGAAAGCTATGGCGCGAACATCTCAAGCTCTCGTCGGACGACGAGTTAAAAAAAATATTGATGGGCCTCCACATCGCTACAGCGCAGCGCTCTTTGGAACAGTTACGGCAGGAGGTAAACCTTCGCTTCCGCGTCGTTGGTCTGATCGGTTGCTATGACACCTCAGAGTTTCGCTTCGATGCTGCGGCTCGTGCACTAAAGAGCAAAGGTCTTTACCAGTTTACCCGTGAGCAATTCGACACGCTTTGTAAAGTTGAAGGCTGGCTACGCGCCGATCCACCTGAAGACTTCCTCAACGTGGCCCTGCGCTCATTCACCGATGGGCCAACGGACCGAATAGATGCTCTCCCGGAAAATACTCTCTCGCTCCTGCAGCACTTCGACGGTCGCCACCTTAAGCCCGGGGCAGACTGGACCTCGGCTGTCCAGCCATTAGTCGAGTCCTTCTTCGCGCGAGTAAAGCAGTCTGAACGACGCATTCGACTATTCTTGGATGTTCATACCTCCATCGCATTTCTGGCAGGCCGATGCCTCGGGTTGAAGTCAGGTCTGAACGTTGAGCTTGTCCAAAAGGGGCGCTCAGGGACGACCGTTTGGAGAGCAGATGATGGAAAAGACAAGGGCACAGCCAATGTGACTGTTGAACAACTGCATGATGGCCCAGACATCGCGCTCGTATTGAGCTTTTCAAGAGATGCCATGGATGATGTGCGGGATTATGTGATTACCAAGCAAACAAGCATTGGAAGGATTTTAAACATTACCCCCCCGGGCGCCGCCGGCCAAGGCTCTGTGGCTGGTGGAGCCCATGCTGCCCGCCTTGCGGATGACGTGGCCAATGCAGTGGCGAAAGCCCGAATTCCGTTTGGAGCCAATGTGCATGTCTTCAGCGCGGCCCCGAATGCTGTGAATTTTTTCGTGGGTCAACATGCTGAATCCATGGGTTTCTGCATCTTCTACGAATTTGATTTCAACCGACGCATCGACGGCTCCTATCACCCCACCTTCAAGGTCTAAGGACATGGAACTCAAACCTCAGTTTGCGGAGTTTCTCACCGGCATCCGGCCAACGGCCTCACAGCAGGAAGATTGGAAGGTAGGGTCGAAGACCTTGCGGAGCCGCCTCGAGGCCGATTTGGATCTCAAGGATATCGTAGTTGCCACCTTTCTACAGGGCAGCGTCCGCAGGTCGACCGCCATCCGTCCTTTGGGTGAGAAACGGCCGGACGTCGACATCGTCGTTGTGACTAACCTCGACTACAACCGCCTCACGCCGAAAGAGGCCATGGACCTTTTCGAGCCGTTCTTGGACCGTTACTACAAGGGCAAATGGCGACCGCAAGGACGCTCTTTCGGAATCGAGCTTTCGTACGTGGATCTAGACCTAGTAATAACAGCCCTCCCAATTGATGGCTCCGGCCAGCGTCTTATGGAGCAGCTGTATCGTTCACAAGCGGTACTGACTACCAACTCGCTTGAAGACGAGGGTAGTTGGCGATTGAACCGCAGTTGGGCACCGCCAAGCGGATTGCTCGGGAATGCAGCACCACTTCAAGACGCCCCAATTGACGAATGGAAGCCCCATCCGCTGTTTCTTCCTGACCGTGATGCCGGAGAATGGGGGCGCACTCACCCCCTGGCTCAGATTCAATGGACAGCTGCAAAAAATCGAGCGTGTAACGGTCACTACGTAAATTTGGTTCGAGCGGTCAAGTGGTGGCGTCAGGATAACGCAGACAAGCTTCCTAAGTACCCGAAGGGCTACCCATTGGAGCACATGATCGGGCATGTCCTGTCCGAAGGAACCAGCTCCATGGCAACAGGCTTGGTCCAAGCATTGGAGCGTTTCAGAGATACCTGGTACACCTATGACCTACTCAACGTAGTACCTACGCTTACGGATCATGGTGTCCCCGAACATAACGTTCTAGCACGTCTGCCGGTTGAGGATTTCAAGGCTTTCTACAAGGCGGTTTGTGAAGCAGCCAAGGCTGCACGGGAAGCACTGGATAGCACAGACGCTAAGGAGAGCGGACAGCTCTGGCGGAATCTGCTGGGAAGCAAATTCCCGTTGCCTGGGCCTCAGGGTGGTGACAGATCGAGTGGCGGCTTCACGGCCCCAACTCAGCCTGCCAAGCCTGAAAAAACTGAGCGATTCGCTTGACGGCTCTTCAATCGGTGACGCCCCAAGTTTTGCTGTCCGTTGTCGATGCCATCAACAACGATGCACGCACCTACACTGACAGCAGTTGGGTTCAGCATTCAGAAGGAGAATGGTCGCTCAGGTTCACTGCATGTCTTTCGGTACCTGAGACAGACTTTATGCCT
Organism: Pseudomonas sp. GL_117; assembly: GCF_057835125.1. Lineage (NCBI taxonomy): Bacteria > Pseudomonadati > Pseudomonadota > Gammaproteobacteria > Pseudomonadales > Pseudomonadaceae > Pseudomonas > Pseudomonas sp. GL_117. The sequence continues at coordinate 3,047,123 of NZ_CM174418.1, forward strand.
CTCGAGTCGGTTTGGCACCTAGTGGTCTGGGCAACTTTGAATGGGGAGGTTGCACACGTTTATCCTGACGCTGCCCATGGGATCAGCGCTACTTTTCCACACCAGGATTGCAACGGTGAAGTAGACACAGCACGTGCTTGGAGACTCGGAAAACCGTGCCTAGAAAAGCCCGTTGACGTTTTCAATCGTAGCAACTGGTCGGACGAACCCCGAGACCTAGCTGAACGCTTACTCTGGTTGCTGCAGCGATTATTAGTCTGGATTGACGCGGCAGCTACTGACTCACTCCTCGTAGCAGGAGACCCACTTGAGTTGCCAGTCCTGCCTAAACAGTCGCTATTTCCACTATTGGCATTTCGTGAACTCGCTGCCGAGCTGCCACATTGGCTAAGTCGTCAAGCGACTTGGGGCTATGCAAGCACTGCTCGCCTTCAAGGAACCAGCAACATACGGTTCATAAAGAGTTTCGACCAAAGCGATGGTGCAATCATCAGGTCCTTGGAATGGTCATCCTCAATGCGAACCAAAGGACGTGTATCGGATGCCGTATGGATCGTCCTGCCTGAGATTCCGGTCCTACATCCCTGGCAAGTGCCTTCGACCTGGTTGGAACTGAGCCAGCGACTGGCAGCAGACCAAGTCAATCTAAAACACATACTTGTTGAAATTGGTGCAGCCGCTAGAAAGAGCCCTCGTACAGATCCACCCTGGATTCTGCTCCTGGGATTCCCGATCGCCGAGCGATTCGGAGTTGCTCCATCCCGATTACATTGGCTCTCTGTTAAGTGCCCCGATCTCGCCAGCAAAACGACGTTGAGAAATGGTTTTAGGGCATGCGAGCGCAACCACCGCCAGTGGGACGCCGAGATTGCAACATCCATGCAGCCCTTGGCTTGGCTTCGAACAGCCAACTGGGCACCGGACCAACTACGAACGCGAGGCGCTGCGGAGAACGAAATCTGCAAGCGCCGGATTCTGCTGATTGGGGCAGGCTCACTCGGGAGCACAGTTGCAGAAAACCTCCTTCGCATGGGCGTTTGCGAAATGGGCATTTTGGATTTCGACTGGCTGATGATGGGCAATCTCAGCCGCCATACGCTCTCCATGCCAAGTGTAGGCCACAAGAAAGCCACCGCCTTGGCAGATCACCTAAATCAATGTATGCCAGACGCTAAAGTGAGACCGTTCGATACCGTATTTCCTCCGCAAAACGAACAACTCAAGCAAGCGGTCAAAAGCTATGACGTGATCATTGACTGCACGGGGGACGACGAAGTATTGGAAGCACTTGCTTTGTTCAATTGGCAGAGTGAAAAGCTGTTTGTGAGCCTGGCCATGACTTGGCGAGCGGAGGGGCTGTTTGCCTATGCGGCTTCCGAAACGAGCTTTCCGGCCGTAGATGCCAAAGCTCAATTCGCCGACTCGCCAAGCCCGGCGCTCAACGAGGCAGATGCACAGATTGAAGGCATTGGATGCTGGCATGCCGTCTTTCCAGCGACCGCCGACGATGTGCATCTTTGGGGGGCGATTGGTACCAAATTCATACGTAGGGCGATTCTGAATCCGGGACGACGCTACGAATATTTTCAACAGATGTCAGATGGTACAGTCGAGCGCAGAAAATGAAGACGTCCACTCCGCTCTACTTCACATGTCCTGATACTCAGTACGCTGTGAACCTTGAGCTCGCGGCATGGAGCACTATGGTAAATGACTGCATCAAGGCAGGTACAAACGAAACAGGCGGCATCTTGATCGGTCGGTACACGAGTGACCAATCTCTCGCTCTAATCACAGAGATTACATCGTGTCCTAAGGACTCGATTTTCAGCACTACAACCTTCCAACGCGGAGCTGTTGGACTGAAAGAGATACTCGCCTCCCGTTGGAAAGAAGGATTTCATTACGTAGGTGAATGGCACTTCCATCCGGGAGGTTCGCCGGAACCGAGTGGCCCCGACATACGTGCTATGCGATCCATTGCTGCCAATTCAAATTACTCATGCCGTGAGCCGATCCTAATCATTCTAGGAGGGCAGCCACCAGAAAAAGTCACGCTAAGTGTCACCGTTTTCCCGAGTAAGGATCCAAGCGTCAGATTAAATCCAACGCATCCTTAAACGTAGGTGAGTGATTGCGCAGGCTTCCCCACCTACTTAGCATTAGACCTGACCGGTCATTTGCATCGGATTTGATTTACACAAGTCGTGACCATGACCGGCAGAGAACGATCCATAGTGGTCGGCGGCGCCAGGCAATAAAATGGCCAAAAACAGCCGCTCGTAGGTCTAGATTTTAATAAGATGAGAAGGGCGGAGCGGTTGCATCCGTCCACATTTAGAATACGAGGGCTGACAGTCCGCAGCGAACGGAGCACGGAAGTTCGTGACTAGCTAGCTTGCACGGAAGGAGAGCCCATACGCACTCCGGATAACATGGAATTTTCGGTATCCTCGTTTGCACCAACGTTTAGGCCCTCCGGGGTCCCGTGATCATCAATTGGTGACGACTTGAGTAAGGTCGTGGCTCGACTTTCGAGTAGTGCACCGGCTTGGAAGTAGCCCATTACGCTACTCACACTTCGATGTTCAGTCATCGCCATCACTTCACCCAGAGGCACTCCCTGACGGCCGGCCTCGGTCACAAACCCTGAACGCAAGCTGTGTGCCGCCCAATCCCCATTCAAGCCCGCCAGCACTGCACGACGCTTAACAATCCGCGCTACCTGGTCGGCCGACAAACCTCTTGCTCCGACCTTATCACCTTTATACATGCGACGAAACAAGGGCCCTGACTCTGCGGGCGCAGCCTTTAGCCAAGCCGTTAGCGCCTCGGCCGCAGGTCCGCGGAGTGGTTTTTCCCGACGAATCCCGCCGGTATCGGTTTTGGTCACACCCAGTGCATATAGCCAGGTGTCGGGATCCAGCTGGCGTACATCGCTAATTTGTAAATTCACCACCTCGGAACGCCTTCGGCCACCGCCGCTCCAGGCCAGCAGGAGGAGGGCTCGGTCTCGCTGACCGCGAAGACCATCGGTGCAGGTGGCCAACAGTGCCTGTAGAGGCTCAAGTACGATGGCGGTCTTCTTACGCACCGATAGCCCCTGACGTGACTGCGCCTTGCGTGCCTCGCGTAGCAAGTTCTTGAGCGCCGGTGCATCGGTGGGGCTATCCCAGCTATTCAGTCGATGCCATTTGCCCAGTACCGAAAGTCGATGAGTGACGGTGTTATAGGCCAGTCCACCCGGCTTGGCTTTGACTTTTGCGCGGATAAGCGCAGCGTCAATGGACTCCGGCAATAAATGCACCCATTTGCCGTTATCCGTAGGACGGGCTAGGTGATCAACCACAAACTGGACCGCCACTGCCGCGGGCAATGGCGCATCGCTTAGCGCGTGTCCGTAGCGCAGTTGTAACCACGCCGACCAATAGGCGAGGGCGCTGCGATAGCTACGAACAGTGTTATCCGCCGTGCCGGCGGCAATGAAAGCTGCAGCTGCTTCCTGTGAGTTGAGCGTCAGAAAATGCAGGTCCAACGGCGTTTCGTCGATCTGCGAAATTTGGTTCGTAATATTTAGTACGTCCAACGTATTTTAAATCCATATCGTGAAAGATAAGGTCGGATAACATTCTATTATCAGACCTAATATAGCGGAGCGCAGGGCGTGACGGTAGGAGTGCCGGAGCACGAGGTTTCTGCCGCGGTGGACGCGGTGTTGGCGCGGGGTGAACGGCCGGCGGTGGAACGAGTGCGCCTGCAACTCGGCCGGGGCAGCCCGGCGCGAGTCGGCAGTCTGCTGGCCCAGTGGTGGTCGCGCTTGGCCGAACGCCTGAATGGCGAGACCCGCCTGCCAGCGTTGCCTGGTGAGTTATCGCTGGCCTTTGTTGCGTTGTGGCAACTCTGGACACAAATGCAGAAGCGATTACCGACGCGATAATGCGTCTGCGGCAGGTCCAGGGAATATCACCTCGCAGGCAGCAATCGGCCAAAAGCGGTCACTCTACGGTTCGGCGAAACCCCTTAGCTCTTTGTTACACTCGACGGACAGAAGGATGCTGAGTTATTCGAGCACTTCGCGTGTACCGAAAGTTATTCGTCGGCATCTGGTCCAGGAGATTGGTTGGTGATAAGGATCGTAGAAGTAGAACAAGTGCTGCAGCAGCAAGCGTCCCCCCTTAGGCTGATGAGCTTGCAGGCGCTAAACCCAGCCCGCGAACCCTATAGGGCCATCCTTCTCCAACCTACCGGCGTGATTGAAGCGAACGAACAGCGTATTGGCCATGCGGACAGGGAGCTTGGGCATGCCCTTTGTAGCGGCTTTCTCGAGTCCGCCGTTCAACAGCATGCGGATCTGGTGGTCGCCCCCGAATACTGTGTCCCCTGGACTGTCGTAGAGGAAATAGTTGCCGGACGCTATCGACCGCCACAAGGCTCTATATGGGTGCTTGGATGCGAGAGTATTTCCCCGAATGCTTTGCAGGACTTGGGAAATCGTTTTCAGGCTGCAGACCATTGCGTATTTCTTCACGAACCGCTCGAGCCAAGACAGGCGGCGCAACGACGTTATGTCGATCCACTGCTCTACGTCTTCTGGGCTCATGACCAAAATGGTCAATCCGTGCTGGTGCTTTTGGCACAACTAAAGACTGTCGCTTGTCGAGACTCTCTGGATGTAGAGCAAACATCGTTGTGCTTAGGGCAAGTGGTGTACGTCTTCAATCGTGCAGTCGGAAACATGTGCCTTGCCTCCATCATATGTTCCGACGCCTTCGATTTCACGGAGCACGTAGATCACCTCCATACCAACTGTCTTCTGATCCATATCCAGCTCAATCCCAAGCCAGCACATGCTGATTATGCAAGCTATCGCACCAGGCTTTGTTCTGTTGGATCGAACAGTCACGTAGAGCTTCTGTGCTTGAACTGGGCTCAAAACGTCAAGGAAGTCAAAGGTGGAGGGCGGTTTTCTGAATGGAACAACGTTGCAGGATCAGCTTGGTATGCTCCTCCGGCAAAGTTCAACGCTGATGATGGTCTGATCGATGCGCTGCATCGTGGTGGTTTGTACTACTGCTTGCTTGATCAACGGTGGCATGCCTTCTTCCTGAACTACGGAGGACAGGTCATTCTTCTGCAAAAGCAGAAGCTCCTGTTTCCGGGTGAGCAAGCACTGGTTACAAAAAACTTCATCCAGGTTGAAGAGCGCTGGACTTGGAACGCGGACGCCAGCAGTTGGGTGCCGGGCGCCGTCGCAAATGACGGTTTTGCCGAAGCGCTGGTGGGGTACCGGTCGATCAGTGCAGATTTACTTCGAGCATCTACGGCTAGCCCACTTGCAGTGGAGCGTGCGATTGAGATTCTCATGGGGCCTCGAGGCAAACCAACCACGTGGTACACCACTAAGGAATTGGATGCTCTGCGCCTCGATAAGGATGAAGAATCCATTCGCCGCGTGACAGTCCATCAGGATAAGGACGTCAATCGGCCTGGAGTGTCGTATCGCACTCAAAGATTGCAGCGCGCACACGATGCTATTGGGCTTGCCCAGTCTGCCGTTCCCTGGCCGGCGGCGGTTCGTGACTTGGCCCAAGGTTTCAAATTCTCGTGGCGCCGACAAGCTCCGCATCACAACATTGAACCCACCGCCGGTGGCCTCGGTTCTGCGGCACTTGTCTACCTCTCTGACCAAGCGAACGATGCTGCCATCGAAAGTGCACACCGTATGCTTCGCTTAGCGCTCGTTGAACAAGCGTTGATAGATGCTGCGCGCGCAGGACTGGACTCCGCAGCCATGAACGATGCCATCGTACGCGCTCCAGACAGACTCTGTGTCGTGTTCCGCAGGGACAATCAATACGGCGCTAGAGGCCCTGAGGGAATGAATCTCATCGACACACCCGCCAGCGCGTCTCCGGTGGATTTTTCAGAGGATAGATAATGATCAATGCGCAACGTGTCGAGGCAATGCTCAAGAACCGATACCCTGATCTTGAGCATGTCGGAAATGGCGTATTTCGAGGTGTTGACCGTTTCGGTCAGCGTGACTATGCCGTGCGCTACTTCGATCTGAATGATCAGCTTGCGCAGGCTGCGGTCTCTCTCAAGAGTTACCAGGAAGACGTTCTCTCCGGAATGTACTTCTCGAGTGATGTCTCGACGGATCTGCGCTGGAACCATTATCTGTACTTCGTCACCAGTGAAGAAGAGGCCCAAGGTGGTGAGTTCGGTCGGCTGAAAGCAACGATCGAAGCAGATCGGGAATATGCTCGAAAGCGAGTCATTCAAGAAGATGAGATCGCTCCACTGCTTGCAGTTGCCGGTACACCGCAGGCTGTCAGAACCATGCCCGTCGACCTCGCGACAATATGGTCGGAGGCGCTATCCCAGCATAAGCTGAACTTCATCCTTGACAGCGACATCACGGTGCCCGAGGCGGTACGCAGAATTGTCGCTGGTGCAACCGACACGGTGGGGAAGGCCGTTTCTCCGGTTTCTTTGCTTTCCGGCGAACAGGCCGCAGTCGATAATTTTATCCAGAGCCTGGCCATCACAGGTTTTCGCTCTCACCCTGAGCAAAAGGTTCATGAGCTTGGCCGGGTCAACCTGATAGTCGGCAGTAACGGAGTTGGAAAAACTTCACTGCTCGAGGCAATTGAGTTCGCTTATTGCGGAACGAATCGTCGGGAATCTCCCGTTCTCCCGAAAACATCTGTGGTGCTGGATTTTGGGGATACGGGAGAAAAGCTGAATTCAACCACGAATACGACGCGCCTGCGTGCGCGACACTCAAACTGGTACGCCAAAACCGACCTAAAGAGCTCCACTATTCAGCACAGCTTTGCGAAGTTTAACTTTCTCGACACCGACGCAGCCGTCGAGCTCAGCGTTACTTCGAGTTCGGATCAAATCGGTGAAGATGTAACTCGGTTGGTGCTCGGCGCCGCGTCAGAACAGCTTGGGGATCGGCTGCGCCGCGTCCTTACGCAGTTGCAGGACGAACTGAAGGGTTTTCGCCGAGAAAATGTTACAAATCAGCGGTTAAAAGAGTCATCTCAAAAGCGCCTGGACTTCCTCAAAACAATACCCAAGCTGTCTGACAGTTTGTTCTTGGAGTTACTGACGGCAACCCGAGCGTCGGGCTGGATTCAGCCACCGGTAGAAAAGGGGCAGCTCGACGCGTTCAGGGATGAACTTCAAAAGGCCACATCCGCAGTCGCGCTTATCCGGCGATCATCGATCGATGCACTTCACAGTAATTTCAGTGACTCTCAACTGATCCTTGCAAGCCTGGAGGACGAGGCCAGAAAAGCAGAAGCGCTAGATCAGCGCGCCCATGCCGCTCGGCTGGCGCAATCCAATGCGAACAGGGAAGCGCAGGCCGCCTTGGAGTTGATCGCCGTAACAGAGTCTCTACTGCCGTATGCTCGCACCGACTTTTCACGTTTGAATCAAGATACACAGGATCTTCAAGGGCGTGTGCGTGCTTCGAGCGCGAGGTTAGCCACCACTGCCAGCCTCATCGATATGCAGCCGATCCAGACGTATCTGAGCCAGCCACTGGCAGCTGTGATTGCTTCGGTAACCGGTCAAGTAGAGGAGTCCGGGCGTCGACTTGAATCAGCGCGATTGTCTCTTCAGGCTTTTGAAAAGAGCCAAAGCGCCATGACCGTTTTGAAGCAGCGACTTCTGGTAGCTGCCCAGGAATTACTGCAAGTCCAGGTTGATCCTAATCATTGCCCGCTGTGCAAAACAGAGTTTGAGGAAGGTCAGTTACTTGCCCGCATGATGTCAGATATTGAAGGCAGCACATCGGAGCATGCAGCGATGTTGCAAGCGACGATCACGTTCGAAAGCGACGAGCTGGCTAAAGCCAAAGTGACAATGGCGACTCTGATGCCAGTGAAATCGTTTGTCGGCAATACTGATCTGCTCATCACCGTCGAAGAGGCGCTCCGGCTGATTGATGAGGAAAAAAGGACGTTGGAGCAAGACCGATACGAGCTTGATGCCAGTCTATCGAAAATCAATCAGCTCTCGGCAGAAGGTCTTTCTAGTGAAGACCTTTCCCGGAAATTACTGATCGCAGGACTGTCTGAATTAACGTCTCTCGATGCGCTGCTCCAAGTGCAGGCTGACAAAAAGGAATTGCTAAATGCCACTCAGGCTGCCTCCGCTTCCGCGATTGAGGAGTTGAATGAGGTAAGGCAAGAAAGTGAGGCCTTGGCCGCTCGCTTATCGATTGAAGTGCTAGACGATACCGAGCAGTTCGCTCAGGCTGTCAAAAAGCAGTTTCAGGATTTGGATGCTGCTTTGGGTGCTCGACAGACCCTAACCTCGATCCTAACAATCGATACTGAATCGACCGCCGAACAGATTGGTATCAACCTTGCCACAATGCGGCAAATGCTTATCAACGTCGCCACAGCGGAAGCTGTGGAGACTTCAAACGATACGGAGTTCAATCAAGAGGCATCGACCATCGCTGAGCTCGATACCAAGATTGGCGAATTGGACACGCAGATAAAACGTGCAGTTGAAGCCGACGCAGTGCTGGGGGAGCTTGCTCTACAGCGTTCGGGTGGAGAATTGACCAACCAGATTTTGACTGAAAATGCTGCGGAGATCGCCCGCACATTTGCAAGCATCCACATGCCCAACGAGTTTGAGCTAAAGACCGATCAAGGCAAGCTTGTAATTATTCGCAGGAGCAACGGCGCAGAGGTTCAGCTTCATCAAATGAGTACCGGCCAGCGGGCTGCCTTCGCCTTGTCGCTGTTCTTGGCAATGAATGGCCGCCTGCAGTCAGGGCCACCCATTTTGCTCTTCGATGATCCGGTAGCACACATCGACGATATCAACATATTGTCATTTCTTGATCACCTGCGAGATCTGGCAATCAGCGGTTCGCGTCAAATTTTCTTTGCAACGGCGGACAACAAGCTTGCTGGGCTGTTTCGTCACAAGTTCCGATTCCTGGAGGACGACTTTAAGGAACTGCGGCTGTCGCGAGCTTCGTGACGATGAGCAAGCGAGGGTCGCTCTAGTGCCGTCCTGCTAAGCCATGAAAAGCATTTGAGCTGGGCGACGCTGCCAGCCACGTAGTCGGAATCGCTGGCCGCGTTTACCGGGTAGCTTCTGCATGAAGCTAAGGCAAAGATTTTTTTGCCTTAGCTTCCCTTTGTGCGCTTAACACAAAAAATTGGTTGCTTGGCTCAGACGGCTTCTTTTGACCGAGTCCTGCCTGTCGTCACCGTCCGTTTTGGGTCGAAAGCGACGGGGTGACTGCCCCGTCGCGGTTGCTCGGTCATACTTCAGTCTGCTCGGCCATCTCAAGCGCGTCGTCCACTTCGATGCCAAGATATCTGACAGTGCTTTCTAGCTTGGTGTGACCAAGAAGTATCTGTACGGCTCTGATGTTTTTCGTTCTGCGATAGATCAACGATGCCTTGGTCCGACGCATCGTATGAGTACCATATGGCACTGGGTCGAGGCCGATTGAGCTGACCCAGGCTTTCACTATGCGTGAGTATTGACGCGTAGACAGGTGCTCGGAAGTTTTTAGCCGACTTGGAAACAGGAAGTCTCCATTTCTGAGTCCAGCCTGTAGTACCCATTCCTCCACAGCGAGTCGCGTCTGCGCAGTGATCTCGAACTGGACGGGCCGTTTTGTCTTCTGCTGCATCACCATTGCCCTAGCTACAACGTGATTTCCGTGCGCGACATCACGAACACGTAGCTTCGTCAGATCGCATGCACGAAGCTTGCTGTCGATTGCTAAATCGAAAAGGGCTAGATCCCTCACGTTTTGCGCAAGCTCAAGCCTGACTCTGATGCCCCAGATGTCGCGCAGGCGGAGCGGTGATTTTTGACCAACCAGCTTGCCTTTATTCCAGGGCTGGTACGAGATAGCAGTATTTGCGTTCATGTCATTACCTCCGGTGATGGAGGCTTAGCATGACCCTGTGCAAGAAGGGCCGCAGTCGACCCAAAGGGAAGCTGCGGACTGCTCGACAGCGGGTACTGGTATTGGCAAACTACCAAGGCAACTGGGCGCCGCACACGAAGCGTTTCAAGATGGGCCTGCTGTAACCGTTACGGCATCCGGTGCAGTGCGCAGAGCTTGTTGCCGTCTGGGTCGCGTACGTATGCGAGGCAGACGCCGCCAGCCGGCGTATCGCGCACGCCTGGCGGCTGTTCGATCGATTGGCCGCCATGGGCTACTGCCACGTCGTGAAAAGCTTGCACCTGCTCCGGCGAGCTGCACTTGAAGCCGATAGTCGCGCCGTTGGCCACAGTCGCCGGTTCGTCGTTGATCGGCTCGCTGACGCAGAAGCTGCTGCCGTCGTGGGTGTAGAACAGGCGCGTATGGCCCGATGCAGCCACGTTGCGGATGGGTTCGCTGGCGCCGAGGAGGCCAAGGACAGCATTGTAAAATTGTTTGGACCGGTCGATGTCGTTGGTGCCGACCATGATGTGATTGAGCATATTGTCTCCTGATTTATGACGGCTGTATGGTAGCGCGGTAGCGGCTTTGTTACACGAATCGGCCCGTTTAGCGGTGCAGCATGGTCGAGATAAACTGACGGTATGACTGCCCAACAAAACCAAAGTACCGAACTACCTAAGTGCACCATGTCATCCTCGGTTTGGAATGCATGATTTGAGCGTGTCCCAAGGTCTGCTTTTGGCCGATTCTGTTGAAAAAGTCGGTTTTCTCAAACTACCAGAAAGCTGATTGGTGAAAGCGCCTCTTTTACGCAGCTACGTGAAATCTGAGTCTGGATGCCTTTGCGGCGATTCAAGATTTCAATCTCATGCGTGTACTTTTCTGCCGTGAAAACTACATCCGACTTTTTCAACAGAATCGGCCGTTTTCTGCCTGTCGCCACTGGCAGTTATGGGTCGACTGCTGCCGGTCATGAGCGAAAAACATCAGCCTTTTCGGTGATGGATTGGAACTGCTAATCCTGTAGGCCACGTACTACTTGCCCTACAGAGCCGACCTGATAGCTGCGTACCAATTTTGTACCGACATGAGTCCATACAGCGACGTCCTGCTCCTCACTGGAGAATTGCATTCCACTTGACCACCCGTTTGCATTGCCACTGACCAATCATTTGCATTCGACGTGACCAGGCGTTTGCACGAGACTTGACCGGCGCATTACATGCCCTCGACCGGCTGGAGCCGATTTCTCCCAGTCGTGAAGGGTAGTAAACCACCACGGCTGGCCTGTTCGAGTAAGGAAACGAATCTGTGCTCTTCTCTCGCTCCCAGCCTGATTTACAGCCATAGCGGCACAATCGAAGCGACCAGCAGAGCCCCCAGAAACCTGTTCAACAGTCGCCACTGCCGTTCGGTTTTCAGCGCGCGCGCCAGCACTAACCCGGCCACGCACCAGAGCGCGAGCGAGGCCATCGACAACACGGCGAATACGAGGCCGAGCAATACGGCCAAGCTTTCTGTGCTGTGCGTCAGTGAGGCAAACGAAGCGGCGGCACTCAGGGTCATCGCCCAGGCCTTGGGGTTCTGCCAGAGCAGTCCAACTCCTGCAATAAACCCTGATGGTTTCTGCGTAACGGCCGCTTTACCGGGCTGGCCGCGCCGCGCGATTTGCACGGCAAGCCACAATAGATAAAGCGAGCCCAGCAGCTTCATAGCCAGTTGCAACGCCGGCACCGCTAGAATCAGCCCGCCCAGGCCAAGCGCGGCCGCCACGGCCATGCTGGCCAGACCGAACGAGATACCGGACAACAACGGAAACGAACGCCACCATCCGAAGGTGGCGCCAGACGCAGTTGCCAAGGTGGTGGCACCGCCGGGACTGATGGTGGCGACCAGCACAAACAGAACAAGCGGCAAAAAGGCGTCGAGCATGCTGAAGATTTCCTAGGGTGAGATCGACTAGATAGCGAATCTGCCGTTAATATGGAAACTAATATTCACGATGTTTAGGATTACAAACCGTAATGACCAACGCTCTACGCACCTTCGATCTGGTATTGCTGCGCACCTTTATCGTCGTTGCCGAACAACGCAGCATGACCGCCGCCGCCAACGCCCTGCACCTCACTCAAGGCGCCGTTAGCCATCAGATCCGTAAGCTGGAGGAGCTGCTGCGCGAGCCACTATTCATTCGCCAGCGGCCCGGCATCCGGCTCTCGCCGCTGGGCGAGCGAATGATCGCCAAGGCACGCCAGATGCTTGCGCTCAACGACCAGCTTTGGACGGAGCTGCACGGCAATCCCGTGCAAGGCATCGTGCGCCTCGGCGTGCCCTATGACCTGGCCGGCGCCTGGATAACGCCAGCGATCAGAGCGTTTATGGCCACCTATCCGCAGGTAGAACTGTCAATGAAATGCGGAGCTTCGCCCGAGCTGATACAAGCCACTGCCAATGGCGAACTGGATGTGGCAATTGCCGAAGAAGTGATAGAGCAGGCAAGCGGCGATTGTCTGTCCATCGAGCGCCTGGTCTGGGCCGGTGCCAAGGGCGGCGCGGCGTATCTAAGGTCGCCGTTGCCCGTCTCGATGGTCGCCGAGACCTGCGTATTTCGCTCGCTCGTTATTGCCGCATTGCAGGCCCAAGACCGGCCCTGGAAAACCCTGTTCGAAAACGGCAGCCTGGAGGCCACGATTGCCATGGTCGGCAGCGACCTCGCGGTGTCCGTATGGTTGCAGTCCACCCTGCCCAACGGCCTCGACATCCTGCCACCAGACACCTCGCTACCCGAGCTGGCCTCTATAGCAATTACGTTGCACCGCGCCAAGACATCGCAAAGTGCCGCGAGTGAGGAGCTGATTCGGCATATTCGAGCGCATCGTGCGGGAGGTTGATGCGGGGAGCGCTGAAGCGATTGGTGGCGGGTTCATTTTCCAGGCTGACTGTCCGTTGTTGGCCGATTCTGTTGAAAAAGTCGGTTTTCTCAAACTACCAGAAAGCTGATTGGTGAAAGCGCCTCTTTTACGCAGCTACGTGAAATCTGAGTCTGGATGCCTTTGCGGCGATTCAAGATTTCAATCTCATGCGTGTACTTTTGTGCCGTGATGTTGCCGCTGACCGAAAACTGACCCAGTAGAGGCTCTTCTGCCGACTGAAAACTGACCCAGGTGTTCAACTGCTTCTGCTCACTTTTCGAGCAGGAGAACACAGGGTGATCAGCATGGAAATGTTGGGAAAAATCCGGCGGATGTACTTCCGCGACAAGCTCTCGCTGCATCAGATAGCCAAGCGTACCGGGCTGTCGAGAAACACCATCCGAAAATGGGTCAGAGCGCCCGAAGCCATTCAGCCAGCGTACCAACGGTGCGCAACCTTCAATAAGCTCAGCCCTTTTCAAGAGACCCTGGAGCAGGCGCTCAAGGCCGATTCGTTCCGGCCAAAACACAACCGCAGGAGCGCCAAAGCACTTTTTGAGCAGATCAAAGCCGAGGGTTATGACGGCGGTTACAGCCAGCTCACGGCGTTTGTGCGCTCTTGGCGAGGCGAGCAAGGCAAGTCTTTACGCGCTTTTGTACCGCTGACGTTTGCGCTCGGTGAGGCCTTTCAATTTGACTGGAGCGAAGAAGGCCTGCTGATCGGTGGTCTTTTTCGACGTATCCAGGTCTCCCATATGAAGCTGTGTGCCAGCCGCGCATTCTGGTTGGTTGCGTACCCCAGCCAAGGCCACGAGATGCTGTTTGATGCCCACACCCGTTCGTTTGGAGCGTTGGATGGTGTGCCGCGTCGCGGCATCTACGACAACATGAAAACGGCTGTCGACAAGGTCAACAAAGGCAAAGGGCGCACGGTCAACGCCCGGTTTTCCGTGATGTGCGCGCACTATCTGTTCGATCCGGACTTCTGCAACGTGGCCTCTGGCTGGGAAAAAGGCATCGTCGAAAAGAACGTTCAGGACAGCCGGAGGCGAATCTGGCTCGATGCTCAAAACTGCATGTTTCACACCTTCGAGGAACTGAATGTCTGGCTCGGCCAACGTTGCCGGTCGCTCTGGAGCGAACTGGTGCATCCGCAGTACAACGGGCTGACGGTGGCCGAGGTCTTAGAGCTGGAGCAGGTCGAAATGATGCCAATGCCGACGGCATTTGATGGCTACGTCGAGCGTACCGTGCGGGTCTCCAGCACCTGCCTGATCAGCGTGGCGCGAAATCGCTATTCAGTGCCATGTGAGCGCGTCGGCCAGTGGGTCAGTAGCCGTTTGTACCCTTCGCGGATCGTGGTCATTGCCGACGAAACGGTGATCGCCAGTCACGAGCGCCTCTTTGATCGAGATCAGGTCAGTTTTGACTGGCAGCACTACATCCCACTCATCGAACGCAAGCCTGGTGCATTGCGCAACGGTGCGCCATTTGCTGATCTGCCAAAACCGTTACGGCTTCTCAAACGAGGACTGAGGCGTCACACCAACGGTGATCGAATCATGATGCAGGTACTGGCTGCTGTGCCAATTGCGGGGCTCGAACCTGTGCTGGTGGCGGTGGAGCTGGTACTTGAATCGGGAAGTCTGAGCGCCGATCACATCCTCAATGTCCTTGCCCGCCTGACCTCCACCGCACTACCTCCCAGTGTAGAAACCAGCCTGCAACTCAAGGTCGCGCCTGTTGCCAATACAGCACGCTACGACCGGCTCCGTGCGACCGATGAGGAGAATCGCAATGCGTGACCTAATGACTGAACTCAAAGAACTTCGCCTGCACGGCATGGCCAGTGCTTGGGAAGAACTGGTCTCTCAAGGAACAGCGTCGACGGCTTCATCGAAATGGCTGCTGGAACATCTGCTTCAGCAGGAACATGCGGATCGCGCGGTGCGCTCGGTGAATCATCAGATGAACATGGCAAAACTCCCCATGCACCGTGACTTAGCTGGCTTTGACTTCAGCGCTTCCAGCGCTGATGCCCGGCTGGTCAGCGATCTATCCAGCTTAGCGTTCACTGAAACGGCGCAGAATGTCGTGTTCATCGGCGGCCCTGGAACCGGGAAAACACACCTGGCCAGTGCCTTGGCTGTATCCGGAATCACGGCCCACAACAAACGCGTGCGCTTCTTTTCCACGGTGGATCTGGTGAATTTGCTGGAGCGTGAGAAGTACGATGGCAAGGCAGGGCGAATCGCCCAGGGACTGCTTCGCACAGACCTGGTGATACTGGATGAGCTGGGATATTTGCCCTTTAGCCAAAGCGGCGGTGCCCTGTTATTTCACCTGCTGTCCAAACTGTACGAACACACCAGCGTGGTCATCACCACCAACCTCAGCTTCTCGGAATGGTCGAGTGTGTTTGGCGACGCCAAGATGACCACCGCGTTGTTGGATCGGCTGACACATCACTGCCACATCGTCGAAACGGGCAACGAGTCCTACCGCCTACAACACAGCACCTTGGCCGCCCAGACAAAGATCAAGTCACGGGAACGAAAGCGCAAGGACGGAGATGATGTCGAGGACGATGAGCCATTTTGATCCGCACCATAAATACCCTGCTGCATGCCTACATGCGGTGGGGGTTGATGCGTCTTGAATCGGCCCACTGCTGCTAAGCTTATCCACAATTGCTGGGACAGAAATCAGCAATCCGTCCTGGGTCAATTTTCAATCGGCAGGGTGGGTCAGTTTTCAATCAGCGCCAACAGTCAATCCGTCTTTGACGGTCGGGGGTCAGCTTTGAGTAAGTCGAAAAGCGTCCATGATTGCCTCCTGCATCAGGCTGGCAGTTCTGGAAGCCCCTTGAGATTCACGCGCGACGACAAACACGGGGCGCTCCACCATGAACTCTGGTAGCGGCAGGCGATAAAGTGCATCGCTTTCCACCCAGGGTTGAGCAATGTGGTCGGGGACGATCCCGACAAAACCGCCGCTCAACAACAACTGCACAGTTCCCTCGACATGGTGGGCCAGGGCACAGGAGTTCTGGAGGAACGAGGCGGGTGCCGCGTCCTGCACCAGGTATCCACGGCGAACATAGTGTGCTGTTTGCTCGACAATTTGGCGGGCCTTTTCTTCGCTCTTGCCGAACGCTTCATGATGGCGACCGCAGTACAACGCAGAGGCTTCGCTGCCAATAACCTGATAGGTCAGAGAGGGAAGGTCCGATTTGCATATAGTGACGCCTACCCCGGCTTTTTTTTCCGCAACCGCTCGCTCTACTGCATCGGGTGGGGCCACACCGATGCTGAGGCTTACTAGCGGATAACGGGTGCAAAAGCTCTGCAGGGCCGAGGCAATAGGGTTGCTTGGTGTGAAGGCGCAGTGATCGATCAACCACAAACTCAACTCACCTTTGACTTCACCTTTTGAACTGGCCAGGGTTTCGCGAAATTCGTCGATCGAGTCGAGCAGGCGAAGTATCGCCGTGTAAGCGACTTGCCCTTCCTGAGTCAGTTGGAAGCCGCTACGACCACGATGACAAAGCTGACTACCAAAGCGACTTTCCAGATCCGACAGCTGTCGGCTTATGGCAGAAATGCCCATTCCAGTCGCCTCTTCGGCGGCGGACAGCCCACCGCATTCGACGACTGCCTTAAACAGTCGCCAATGTTTCAAATCAATGTCATGCAGAGGGGGAACCGATGGGGTGTTCAACTTTTTTATACTCCAGGTGCTGGGAGTAGAGCGCTTGTGTCAACAAGACGTGTCGCGCTCGGCCTTTTGTTAGTGTTGTACACCAAGACAATCTTTTAGGAGAGCTGGCTATCCAAGTGAATCAGGGTTTCAGCCAGAACTCGGGTGCCATCCAGCAGTTGCTGTTGGTCCAGCCACTCCTCAGGGCAATGACTGCGACCACTCAGACAGGGGACGAACACCATCCCCATAGGGCCGGTCGCGCCGACATAAACCGCGTCATGTCCGGCTCCGCTGGGCATGGTCATGTGCGAGTAGCCTAAACGCTCAGCCACCAGGCTGACGGCTTCAATCACGATTGGCGAGCTGTCCGTTGGATCGGCATAGGTCAGCGCTACCGAATCGACTGTCAATCTGAGATCCGCCAGCGCGGGTGCACAGCCATCAAGCAGTTGTTCCGGAAAGTCGAGCAGTACCTGTTTCGAGTCGCTGCGTACTTCCAGAACCATTTCCACTTTGCCGGGCACGGCATTGGGCACATTGGGGCTTACGTCCAGCCGGCCCACTGTGGCAACTACATAGTGAGGATTACCGCTCATGACGGCGGCCATTTTTTGGGCCTCGCAAATCAGCTCCGCCGCACCAACCAATGCGTCGCGACGCAGATCCATGGGTGTGGTGCCCGCATGGTCAGGTAAACCGTGGACAGTGATACCGACGCGACGAATGCCCACGACGTTGGTGACTGACCCGATAGGCAGGCCGCGGCTTTCCAGAACGGGGCCTTGTTCGATGTGCAGTTCAACAAATGCTGCGGTGCTGTTGGGAGCCCTGAGCGCTTGGCCGAGTGCCTCCGGGTCGCCGCCAATACGTGTCAACGCTTGTGCCAGGCTTTCGCCGGCACGGTTCTGTGAGGCCAGCATCTCAGGGCTCAGCAACCCGGAGAAGGCCCGGCTACCTACACAGGAAATGCCGTAGTCGCTCGGCTCTTCGGATAGAAAGTCGATCACCTGGAACGGATGGCGCAAGTGTCGATTGGCGTCCTTCAGCGCGTGGGCGACCTCGAGAGCGGCCAAGACGCCGATGATGCCGTCAAACCGGCCACCGCCGACTACGGTGTCGCAGTGCGAGCCACTGATGAGTGGTTTCAGGTCGGGTTCGCAACCGTCGAGTTGACCGATCAAATTGCCGCCAGCATCCAAACTCACGGTGAGGCCTGCCGCCTCAAATTCAGATCTCAACCAGTGCCTGGCTTGTTCGAACTCGGGTGAAAAGGCGCGCCTGGTCCACGGCACGTTTGACAGCGTAAACGTCGAAAGGGTATTGACCCGATTCCAGAGACGCTCAATGTTCAGTTGCAGCGGTGAGTCGGTCATGTCAGTACGTGCTCTTTGTTGGCGTGCAAGGGCGAAGGAAGCGGCCGTATCCCGGTTTGTTGAGGATCTTTCCTTGATCGAAAACGCTTTGGCCACGGCAGTAAGTAGTCTTGACCCTGGCAGTGAACTCCATGTCTTCGAATGAGCTCCACGTGACCGCGCTCAGGCTGATGGACGGGTCGTAGCGATAACACTCTTGTGCCAACACCACAAAATCGGCGTCTTGACCAATCGCAAAATCACCTTTGCGGTCGTTTAGAAGAAAGTGCTTTGCGGGGTTGTGGCTGAGTTGTTGGACCACGAGCGAAGGGGCCAGGCCTCTGGCCATGGCACCGGTCCAGAACGCCGGCAGTAATGTTTCGAGGCCCGGACCACCTGATGAGTTATGGAACACATTGGGATTGCCTTTGCGTTCCAGGCCCCAGCTGACGTGGTCAGAAGAAACAAAGGTGCAATCACCTTTGGCGATGTGATCCCAAAGTTTCTCGGTTTCTGCCTTGGGTCTGATTGGAGGGTAGTGCTTGGTTTTGGCGCCGAAGCGCCGCGTATGTTCTTCATGGTTGAGCATCAAGTACTGGATGCAGGTCTCAATACTCGCCTTGTGCCCGGCCTTGCGATACATCTCGCACAACTCGAAGCCGCGACCTGTCGATACGTGTACCGGATGGGCTCGGGCGCCTGTTTGTGCGCCAATTTCATAAATCAACGCAGTGGCAAGGTCTTCAATAAGGGGGGGATGAGCCCGAAGGAATGCATCCCAACCGGTATCATTGGCTTCGATCAGACGACTGATGTTATTGCGAGTCAGTTCCTGCATCTGATTGTGCACGCCACACACCAGGCCAGAAGGTGCGATCAAAGTGAACAACTCGGCCAACAGGTCCTCTTCAATTCGCGGGAAGCGGCCCGGTGCAGCTTCAAAGGTCGAGAACTTGAAGGCGCAGGCCCCGGCCTCGATCAATCCAGGTATGGCTGCCAACCCATGAGTGTCATTGACAGTGGCGAACAAACCGACGTCGACATGACAGGTGTCTTCGACTTCCCGGGCCTTGCGGATCAATTGTTCAGCACAGGCGACAGGTTCAGGGTCGTCATAAGGCATGTCGACCATGACGGTAATGCCACCCGCAGCGGCGGCGCGGCTGGCCCAACCCAAGCCTTCCTGGTTGGCCTGACTACCCGAATGCACTTGTCCATCGATTACACCGGGCAAAACCCATTGCCCCCGCTCATCCAACGTATCCCTGGCCGCTGGCGGCTCGCCGCTTCCGCGAGCAGCAATGCGTCCGTCACTCACGGCTAGCCAGCCGTTTTCTACTGTTTGCTGGCTGTCGACGATGCGTCCACGTACCACCAGATCAAAATCACTCATACATCAGCCTCGTCATCAGGTGAATAAGCTTTGAGCGAGTATCGACAGAGGGTGACGAGCCAACCATGCAGCAAGTGGCAACTTCACTTGCAGCTATTGGCATAGTTCTTAGTCGCTGAGGTTTGAATAATTCGAGCCATTCAAGGGGAAGCCTGCCAAAGGTGCTTCCGCATTAACCTCAGCGAGGGTGGCTCGACATGACTCAGCAAAAAGCCAAACAAATCATGGCTGCGCGTGGCAGTACTTTGCGGTGCAAAGGATGGAAGCAGGAAACCATCCTGCGCATGTTGGAAAACAACCTGGAAAACGCTGAGGACGCTTCACGATTGACCGTTTACGGCGGGATCGGCAAGGCCGCGCGCAACTGGGAAAGCTATGACGCTATCGTCGAGTCGCTCAAGGCGCTGGAGAATGACGAAACCCTGGCGATTCAATCGGGCATGCCGGTTGCCATTTTCAAGACCCACCGGTTGGCGCCCCGGGTGGTCATGGCCAACAGCAACGTGATCAAGGCCGACTGGCCAAAATTCTATGACCTGAGTGCGCAAAACCTGACAGCGTTCGCTTCGTATACCGCCGGCCCGTGGCAATACATCGGTAGCCAAGGGGTGATCGAAGGTACCTTCGAAACCCTTGCGCTGGTGGCAGACCGTCACTTCGACAGTGAACTGAAGGGCCGCATCTTCTTCACTGCGGGTCTGGGTGGTATGGGGCGCTCGCAGCCATTGGCAATGAGCATGCACGGCGGCGTGAGTGTCACCGTGGAAATCCGTCAGCAGAGCATTGTCGATCGACTAGCCGCCGGTTATGCCGATGTTCAGGCCGCCTCGCTGGAAGACGCTATTGAAATGGCGGAGAGCGCCAAGCGTGAAGGTCGGGCTCTATCGATCGTTGTTCTCGGCAACATGGTGGACGCTCTGGAGCAGGCGCTCGACTACGGCTGGCGGCCAGACGTTGTCACCGAGATGTGTCCGTGCCATGACCCCTTTGCACTGATTCCCTCCGGGCTGACTCTGGAGCAGGCCGCTGCGTTGCTGGAAACCGACCGCGACGCTTACATGGCCACCTCTCGTCAGTCGATGATCCGCATCGTGCGAGCGATGACACGCTTCCAGAAAGCAGGCTCGGTAGTGTTCGAATACGGCACTTTCGTACGCAAGGAAGCGGTCGATGCGGGGATGTCCAAGGAGGAGGCCTTTTCCTATCCGGGTTGTATTGCCGAATACGTGCGGCCGTTGTTTTTCCTCGGTCGAGGACCGTTCCGCTGGACCTGTGTTTCCGGTGAAATCTCTGACCAGACACGCCTGGATGATCTGGCGCTGGAGATGTTCAAGGATGATAGCCTCGTCACTCGCTGGATCACCACCTCCCGTCACCGCTTGCCTGTAGAAGGTTTGCCCGCACGTATCTGCTTCCTCGGTTTTGGTCAGCGCCGAGCCTTCGGTCTTGCCGTCAACGCGTTGGTGCGTTCCGGTGAACTGGCTGGCCCGGTGGCCTTCTCCCGAGACAACCTGGATACCGGTTCGATTGCCAACCCGGCCTTTGAAACTGAAAACATGCTGGACGGCTCCGATGCGATCTCCGACTGGCCGTACCTGAATGCCCTGCTCAACGTTTCCGCAATGGCCGATCTCGTGGCAATTCAATCCAACGGCACCATGGGTATTTCTGCGCATACCGGTGTGACGATGATTGCCGATGGTTCGGAGGAGGCTGATCTACGTCTGGATGCGTGTCTGACTACCGACTCCGGCATCGGTGTCGTACGCCACGCACAAGCCGGCTACCCGATGGCCAAAACCGTTTCCAAAGGGGAGGGGCCGCTGACCGACAACGCCATTCAAATTCCTCTCTGGTGGTCCCCTCAAGCCACCCAGTACCGCGGGTAAAAGGAAATTGTCATGGCCCTTCTTCATTTGATCGAACAGGTCAGCGTGGTCGGCATGGGTGGTGCGGCCGCCCAGGTCGTGGATGTATTGATCGATGGCGATCGCTTCGTTGGCCTGGCGCCGCGAATCGATCTGTCGACGGTCAATCTCGACGAACGTACCGATGGGCGGGGCAAGTTACTGATTCCCGGGCTGATCAACGCTCACCATCATTCTCATGATCGTTTCGACAAGGGCCGTTTTTCCGGGATTCCGCTGGAGATCTGGATGGGCTTATACAACCCGCCATCCTATCGACGTGGATGGACTGCTCGCGAGGTGTACCTGCGCACGTTGCTTAACGGCATCGAGATGCTCCGAAGTGGCATCACCACTGTGGTCGATGACATTCACTTCGGCGGGCACCTGGAACCGGAGGTCGTGCATTCGGCGTTTCAGGCTTATTCGGATCTGGGCATTCGTGCAGACGTGAGTGTGGCGTGGTCTGACCGGCCGTTTCAGGAAGGTATCCCCTACCTGACCGAGCGGTTGCCCAACGAGCTCAAGGGCAGCGTGCCGACTCAGGCAGCAGATCGAGTGCTGGAGCATTGGCAAGAGCTGGCCCGCAGCTGGAACGGCCGAGTGCGCTTCGTATTTTCACCTTCCGGTCCACAGCGCTGCAGTGCCGACTTTCTGCAACAGACCTGGGCGCTGGCCGAGCAATACGATCGTCCGGTACTGATCCATCTGTTGGAAACCCGGATCCAAGCACTGACGGCGGCGAAGTTCTATGGCAAGCCGATGGCCGCGTATATGGACGATTTGGGTCTGCTGACACCCCGTAGCGTGCTGGCCCACGGAGTGTGGCTCTCACCCGACGAACTTGATCTTATTGCCAAAAGAGGCTCCAGTGTCGTGCACAACCCAGCCTGCAATATGAAGCTGGGGAGTGGGGTAGCGCCCATCGCCGAGATGCTGCGACGCCAAGTGAACGTCGGCCTGGGAACCGATAACAACAATGGCAATGACCTGAACTCGATGTTTGATGCCATGCGCCTGGCAGCACTCTCTAACGCACTTATTGATCAAAGTCATGCCTGCCCGGTGGATGCGATGCAGGCGTTCAACATGGCCACGCTCGGTGGCGCCAAAGCCATCGGGCGAGGTGCTCAGACGGGTTCGATCGAGATCGGCAAGCAAGCCGATTTTTGCCTGATCGATCTTAAAACCAGTGCATTCACGCCGCTCAACGATGCCTTGACGCAATTGGTCTTTTGCGAACAAGGAGGCTCTGTGCGTGACGTGTACGTGGGGGGGCGCAAGCTGGTGGATCAGGGCCGAATCACCCGCATCGATGAAGAGGCGTTGATGCTTGAGCTGATGGAGCGCATGCCGATCCTGCAAGGACGGGTTCGTGGTGGACAGCGAACCAGCGAAATCCTGCGCCCGTACTTGGAGGGCGCTTATCAAGACTGTCTGGACGACCCGCAAATGGAGGGCATGCGCCATTCAATCAACCAATTTGACCGATTCAGACTGGGCAGCAAACCGGTTTAGTTCGCTTCAACTCATTTACGAACAGCGAGAAAACACATGAACACACTACAAAAAATTGTCCCGGGCGAAACTCGTATTTCTACCTGGCGTGCCATTTACAACGGAGCTCCGGCTCGACTCTGCGAAAGCGCCCGGTCCGGTATCGAGGCTGCCGCGAAGATGGTCGATACGCTGGTCGATAGCGGTTGCGCGGTATATGGCTTGAACACTGGATTCGGCAAACTGGCCAATGTACGGATCAGCGACGCGGATCTTTGCCAGCTGCAAAAAAACCTCGTGATGTCACACATGACCGGTTACGGCCCTGCACTGGGTGCCGATGTGGTTCGTCTGGTCATGGCATTGAAAGTGGCCAGTTTGGGACGTGGAGCTTCGGGCGCGCAGTATCGCACCGTGGAGTTGCTCGAAGACATGCGCGAACGTGGCGTCATCCCGTTTATTCCTGCCCAAGGCTCGGTGGGCGCCAGCGGTGACTTGGCGCCTCTGGCACACATGACCGCAGTGATGATCGGCATGGGGCAAGCCTGGTATGAAGGTGAGTTGCTCGACGGTGGTGAAGCGTTGGCCCGTGCAGGCCTGACCCCCATCGTGCTGGCGCCCAAGGAAGGCTTGGCGTTGATGAATGGCACCCAGGTATCGACGGCACTCGCGCTGACCGGCTTGTTTGCATTGGAAAACGCTTTCATGGCCGCTATAGCGATCGGCTGCCTGACCACCGAGGCGCTGGCGGGTATTGCCAGTCCGTTCGACCCGCGTATCCAGGCATTGCGCGGCCATCCGGGACAGATCACCGTGGGTGCTGCATTCAAGCGTCTGCTTGACGACAGCCCGATGCGGGCCATCTCACAAGCTTCCGGCAAGGTTCAGGATCCCTACAGCATTCGCTGCCAGCCCCAGGTGCTGGGCGCTTGTCTGGATCTGATCCGCAACGCCAGTGTCACCCTGGAAATCGAAAGCAACGCCGCTTCCGATAACCCGCTGATTTTCGTCGACACCGGTGAAGTGATCTCCGGCGGTAACTTCCACGCCGAGCCGGTAGCGTTTGCCGCAGACATGTTGGCTATCGCCATTACCGAAATCGGCAACCTGTCCGAGCGTCGCTGCAACTTGCTGCTTGATCCAGCGTTTTCAGGTCTTCCACCGATGTTGACCGTCGATGCCGGACTCCACTCTGGCTACATGACGGCACATATTTCGGCTGCCGCCATGGCCTCCGAAAACAAACAACGCGCAACCCCGGCATCCATCGACACCATCCCTACAGCGGGCAACCAGGAAGACCATGTGTCGATGGCCACTCACGGAGCACGCCGTCTGCTGGAAATGACTCGTACCTTGCGCGGGATTCTCTCTATCGAGGCGCTGTGTGCGGCCCAAGGTCTTGATCTGCGAGGCGGCGAGTTGTACAGCGCGCGCCTGGCTCCGGTGATTGCCAGCATCCGCGGAAAGGTTCCGGTAATGAATGTGGATCGGCCAATCGCGCCGGACATGGCCAGCGTTGCCGAGTTGATCCGCAGCAGCGAGCTGGTCGAGGGCTGCCCGGATCTGAAAACACTGTTCTGAGTGCATCACCCAGCGCCTGCCAGATCTGTGGCCGGCGATGGATAACAACAACCAAATCAACAACCCCTGAAGTCTGCCAACTACCTCATAGAGAAATAATCATGAACAAGAATCTCGTTGTAGCTTGTGTAGTGTTGCTCCTTTGCTCCGCTGGGGCAAAGGCCGAAGAAGTGTTGCGCTTGGGCGTGGACCCGACCTATCCACCGCTGGAATATCGTGATCCGCAAGGCGAGATGATCGGTTTCGATATCGAGTTGGGTAACGAAATCTGTAAGCGCATGGCCGTCAAGTGCGAGTACGTTCAAAGCAGCTTCGATGGTTTGATTCCCGGTCTGCTGGCGCGCAAGTTCGACGGCGTATTGTCGAGTCTGTCCATCACTGAGCAACGTCTGAAGCAGATCGACTTCAGCGCAAAACTCTCCAATCCCTCCACACGCCTGGTTGCTCGTACCGGCTCAGGGATCTTACCGACACCCGCCGGGCTCAAGGGCAAAACGGTGGGCTATCAGCAAGGCACCATTCAAGAGTCCTACGCGCGTGCTTATTGGAAGGTACCAGGCATCAAGCTGCAGGCCTATGCTAGTCAAGACCAGGTTTACGCTGACCTGCTGAATGGCCGTATCGATGCCTCATTGCAGGATGAAGTGCAGGCGACTTATGCCTTTTTGAAAACGGATCAGGGTAAAGGGTATGAGTTTGCCGGCCCGATCATTGTCGATGCCAAGGTGTTGGGCAGCGGTACTGCGGTAGGTCTTCGTAAGGAAGATCAGCACCTCAAGAGCGGTATAGACAAAGCCATTGCCGGGATGCTGGCTGATGGCACCTATCAGAAGATCGCCAGCAAATACTTCGACTTCGATATCTACGGCGGTTGACGGCACGCACGATTTTGCGGCCATGACGGCTCGTTGAAAGTCATGGCCGGCCCTATGTCGATCTGTTCTGTACATCTATTGCGAGTGATGCGCCATGCAATGGCTTGAGTATCTACCCTTGATTGCGAAAGGCGCCTTGAGCACCGTCGAACTGGCGCTGGTAGCGCTGGTCCTTGCTCTGTCTCTTGGACTGATTACCGCGTTGGCAAAACTGTCAGGCAAACCTTGGCTGACCTTTCCCGCTCAGTGCTACACCACCCTGATCCGGGGTGTTCCGGATCTGGCGTTGATGTTGCTGATCTTCTACACCATCCAGATCGGGATCAACCAGGTCACCGACAAGCTTGCGTTGGGTCGTTTCGACATTGACCCCTTTGTTGCCGGCGTCATGACCCTGGGTTTTATCTACGGCGCGTATTTCGCCGAAACCTTTCGTGGCGCGTTTCTGGCCATTGATAGAGGTCAGGCCGAGGCCGCCAGTGCCTATGGGCTCTCGTCTCGGCAAACCTTTCAAAAAGTACTGCTGCCACAGCTGATTCGCTTCGCATTACCAGGCATCAGTAACAATTGGCAGGTATTGGTCAAGGCAACCGCGCTGGTCTCGATCATTGGGCTCAGCGATCTGGTCATGGCGGCTCAGGAGGCGGGTCGCAGCACCCACAACACACTGATGTTCATGGTGCTGGCCGGCGGAGTTTATTTTTGCCTGTCGGGCTTTTCCAGCTTGCTCTTGTACTGGATCAAGAACCGTTCTGCCGGTTGGGTACGGGAGGCCGAGCTATGATCGATCTCTTTCAGACCTATTGGCAGAGTTTTCTCTGGACCGATGGCCAGCAGTGGAGCGGGGTAGCCGTCACCTTGATGCTTTTGATCGTTTCAACGCTCGGCGGCTTTGCCTTGTCGATTCCTTTGGCGCTGGGCCGGGTGTCGTCCTCACGTTCCTTAAGCGCGATTATCTGGTTGTACACCTACACGTTCCGGACTACACCGCTGTACGTGCAACTGCTCATTATCTACAGCGGCTTGTATAGCCTGGCGTTCATTCAGAGCACCGCTGTCCTCAACAACTTTTTTCGTGACGCCTACTGCTGCACGTTGTTTGCGTTCGTGCTCAACGAATGCGCCTACATGACTGAGATACTTGTCGGCTCGATTCGTGCCAGCAGTCGGGGCGAAGTCGAAGCGGGCCGGGCTTTTGGCTTGAGTGCAACGGTACTTAATCTCAAGGTCATTCTACCCAGCGCATTGCGACGAGCGCTGCCGGCTTACAGCAACGAAGTCATCTTCATGCTTCATGGCACCACGCTCGCGTTCACTGCCACGGTGCCGGACATCCTAAAAGTGGCCCGTGACATCAACGCTGAAACCTATGCGACGTTCACCACCTACGGTCTTGCATCCCTGCTGTACCTGATGATCTCGTTCTGCATCATCGCCAGTTTCAATCGTGCCGAGAAACGCTGGCTCAGACACCTCAAGCCGCGCAAGGCCAAAACAGCCGTTGAGCACTCCGTCCCCCTGATAAAAGAAGGCAGCCTGGTATGAATGCCCTGACCGTTGAAAACATCCACAAATCCTATGGCAACCATAAAGTCCTGCACGGGGTTTCATTGAGCGCCAAGCGCGGCGAAGTCATCAGCATTATTGGCTCCAGCGGCTCCGGTAAAAGTACCTTTCTGCGTTGCATAAACTTTCTCGAACAGCCTGATAGCGGTCGAGTCAGCCTGGACAATTTGACCATCGATATTGGCGCGGGCAAACCGATCCGCCCGGACCGTCGTGCGTTGCAGGGGCTACGCACTCGGCTGGCGATGGTGTTTCAGCACTTCAACCTCTGGGCGCATATGACGGTGCTGGAGAACGTCAGCATGGCGCCGGTACATGCGCTCAAGGTCAGTAAGGAGGAGGCTCGTACCCGAGCCATTGTCTATCTGGAGAAAGTGGGGCTGGATGCCCGTTTCCACGACAGCTACCCGGCACACCTTTCCGGCGGTCAACAACAGCGTGTAGCGATAGCACGTGCCCTGGCGGTCGAGCCTGAAGTCATGCTGTTCGATGAGCCGACCTCTGCCTTGGATCCGGAGTTGGTCGGTGAGGTACTGAAGATCATGCAGGAACTCGCACAGGAGGGTCGAACCATGATTGTCGTAACCCATGAAATGAGCTTCGCCCGGCATGCATCAACTCAAGTGGTATTTCTGCACGGCGGCAAGATTGAAGAACAGGGCAAACCTGAACAGCTCTTTGATAACCCGCAAAGTGCACGCCTGCGCCAGTTTCTTGCGTTAGACCTCAAGTGATCGATGATTCAATCGGCTGGAGAGTGGTCATGAAGAACACAGACTGTATCAAAGTGCCCGAGGCGATCTATGCCCTGAGACGGGATATCCATCGCCATCCGGAGTTGGCCTTCGAAGAGCAAAGGACCTCTGACCTGATTGCTTGCACGCTCGAATCGTGGGGGTTGAAGGTTCACCGGGGACTTGCGGGTACCGGAGTGGTGGGTATTTTGCGATGCGGTACCGGCAACAAATCCATCGGCTTACGGGCGGACATGGATGCACTGCCGATCCAGGAGCACAACCAGTTCGATCATGCCTCCATCCACGAAGGAAAAATGCACGCCTGTGGCCACGATGGCCATTGTGCAATGTTGTTGGCTGCGGCGTTTGAACTCGCGCGTACACGACGAATAGACGGCACAGCGTATTTCATTTTTCAGCCCGCCGAAGAATGTGACGCTGGGGCCCGACGGATGATCGAAGAGGGCCTGTTTGAACTGTTTCCCATGGACGCGGTGTTTGGCATGCATAACTGGCCCGGCCTGGAGGCGGGACAGTTTGCTGTACGTCCGGGGGCGATGATGGCATCCGATACGGAGTTCCGTATCCGCCTGTCTGGTAAGGGCGGACACGCCGCGTTGCCGCAGCAATGCATTGATCCTTTGCAGCCCTTGATGCACATTGCCCAGGCATTGCAGAGCATCATTACGCGCAATCTGGACACTCAGGATCCGGCCGTGATCTCCGTCACGAATATTCATGCAGGCAGTGATGCAAGCCTGACAGTCATCCCGGACGACGCTTGGTTGGGTGGGACGTTCAGGGCATTTTCCCGTGATGCCATGAGCTTGATTGAAGCGCGCATGAGGGAGATCGCCCACAGCGTCGCTGTCGCTTTCGATTGCCGCGCGCAAACCTCGTTTAAATCCGACTACCCACCCCTGATCAACCACCCTCACGAGACAAACATCTGCATTGAGATCCTGCGCAAACTGGCCGGTGAAGAGCGAGTCATTACCGACGGCAAGCCGACCATGGCTGCTGAAGACTTTGCCCATATGCTCGAACATAAACCAGGTTGCTATGTGTTCATCGGCAACGGTGAGGGCGCTCATCGTGGTGTCGGCCATGGTCCTGGCGCGTGTGTTCTACACAATGCGAGTTTTGATTTCAACGACGATATCTTGTCGATCGGAGCGACTTACTGGGTACGCTTGGCTGAAACCTGGCTCTTGGACGAAACCCTGTAAAACCGTTGGAGCAACCAGCTTGATCCGACACATGACACCTCTATAAACCCCTTCCATTTGGAGACTCCATGAAACTGGTCAAAAGCATTCTTCTGAAAGTACTGCCCGAGCTTTACTCGATTTCTCGACTGGACAGCAACACGCCGATCCCTGCCTGGGCGGACGGTGAGGGGTTTGTCAACATCGCGCGTTCTGCCGATGAACTGTCCATTGTTTGCCATCAGAGTCGCGTGCCCGAGGGCGTAAAAATTGATCGTGACTGGAATTGTGTGCAGTTCGTTGGCCCCTTCGCGTTTGATGAGACCGGTATTGTCCTGTCTGTCGTGCGCCCGCTAACCGAAGCCGGTTTCGGCGTGTTTGTGGTGTCCACCTTTGATGGCGACTTCCTGTTGCTCAAAGCAGACCGGTTCGCCGAAGGCCTGGCAGTGCTGCGTGACGCCGGCCATCAGATTCTGGACTGATCCCCTCTCGCGTTTTCGTCGAGTCACTCATCAGTTGAACACCGCTCCATCAGTGTTCAGCTGACATGAGTTCATCTTCGTTAGCTACCAACGGATGAATAGAGAATTCTCCATGTCGCGTCTTTGGATCCCGGTGTTACTCGACCCTCAAATGACACTTCTTCAGGTACTCGTGCATGGCCCCGAGGGTTTTCTGGTAGGGCCGAAGGGATTGTTGTTCAGTTATGAATGGGCCTGCACGCAAGGTCTGAAGGTTTGCGCTGAGCACGGGATTGGCCTTTACGACGGCCAGTCGGTGCATCTGTTGGAAGTCAGCCACTGGGATGCTGTATCGGGTTGTATATGGCAGGCACTGCGTCCACTGATGCTGGAACGCGATCTTGAGACTTTCAGGATGCTGGGGTTTGCGACTCAGATTGGCACATGGGCGCGTCAACATCGTTTCTGTGGTGCTTGCGGTTCGCCGACTCAAGTGATGGCTAATGAAAGGGTCAGGCATTGCGCCGCGTGTGAACTGCGTTACTACCCCAGAATTTCACCCTGCATGATTGTGTTGGTGACCCGTGGCGATGAGGTCTTGCTCGCTCGTTCGCCAGGCTTTCCCCCCGGGCTCTACAGCACACTGGCAGGCTTCGTCGAACCCGGAGAGTCGATGGAGGAGTGCGTCATTCGTGAAATCCGCGAAGAGGTCGGGATCGAAGTCAGCAACATCAAATACATGGCGAGTCAGTCCTGGCCCTATCCCCATTCGATGATGTTTGGTTTCCATGCCGAATATTCGACCGGTGAAATTACTCCGCAAATGGAGGAGATCGAGGACGCACGCTGGTTCAATCTCAATGGTCTGCCACAGCTTTCGTCGCAGCGCTCTATTTCGCGATACCTCATCGAACTCTACCTGGCACGCAGGAACTCGAAGCCAGATCCTGAGTTGCCGAGGTGATTATGGGAAAAGTACGCACATCTTGTTCGTATTCAGCACGAGGCCACTGAGCTGAAGCTGTATGGATATGGAAAACGAAATGAGCATCGTGATTGAGGCTTGCAGTGCTGCGTGACGCCGGCGATCAAATTCTGGGCTGGTTCATCCTGCAGCTTTTCTCGATCAGCCAAACACGCTCACAGAGGTGTTCGGTCGGCACGCATTGATCTCACATCGCAACACTACGTACGGTTTTATTTTTCAGGGTAAAAAAAAGTATTGCCGATAAACAAATGTTCAGTCTAAGATCCGCTCAAGCCAAATTTCCCTTGGCGTGAGTGTTTTCAGGAGTCTGGATTTTGCAAACCATCAACACCCCTCTGGCCCCAGCAGCAATTGGCCCTTATTCACAAGCGAAGGCTCATGGCGACATGCTGTTCGTTTCCGGGCAGATTCCGTTGGACCCTGTGACCAACGAGGTCGTCGGCACTGATATTCAAGTTCAGTCGCTGCAAGTGATGAAGAACCTCGAGGCGATCCTCACCGAAGCCGGCACTCACTACGGCAATGTCATCAAGACCACGTGCTTCCTCAGCGATATGGCCGACTTCGCCGTCTTCAATGCGCTCTACGAACAGTACTTTGTTTCCAAACCCGCCCGGTCCTGCATCGCCGCAAAGGCGTTGCCGAAAGGAGTGCTCGTTGAGATCGAGGCGATTGCCGTGCTTGATTAAGAGCCGCCGCAATCAGTAGCCGCTTTAACCATAACTACAATATAAAAAACAGGTGAAAGTATGCGTAACAGTTCTGATGCGCCGGTCACACGGCAGCCGATGACATTAACAAAAGCCGCGGTTGGCTTTTTCTTGCCACTGGCTTGCGTCATCACACTGGTGATGAACGATGTCCCAATCGTCATGGCATTGATGGCAGCCCTGTGTGTCAGCAGTTTGTTCAGTTTGTACCTTGGCTATAAATGGGTTGATATACAGGCTTCAGCCTTACAAGGGATAAACCGGGTTTTCCCCGCGACCTTCATGATGATTCTTGTCGGGATCATGATCGCGGTATGGATCGAGGCGGGCAGTGTTCCAACCCTGTTGTACTACGGCATAAAGCTGATTAACCCGGCTTATTTTCTGCCGCTGACTTTCCTTGTCTGCCTGCTGACGTGCCTGACTACCGGTACCTCCTGGGGCACGGCTGGCACTGTCGGGTTGGCATTGATGGGCGTGTCCGAAGGCTTGGGCATTCCACTGGCAATTACCGCCGGTGCGATTATTTCCGGGGCCTTGGTGGGGGAAAAACTTTCGCCTATCTCGTCAACGACCATCCTGACGGCAGCGAGTACCGGCACCAATCTCATTGATCATATTCTGTCGATGATGAACACCACGATACCGGCCACGGTGATCAGCCTTGTGTTGTTTACCTACCTGGGCCATGTGCACGCCGCGACTTCATCCGATATTCATACGGTCCTGATGCTGACCGATGGGTTGAAGGAACATTTCACAATTAACCCGCTGTTGCTCGCGCCGCCGCTGTTTGTGCTGGTGTTCAGTGCCCTGCGCAAGCCCGCGATTCCAGTGTTTGTGGGTGGCATCGTGCTGGGCATCGTGTGTGCATTGGTGTTCCAGGGCTCGGGCTTTTCCCATGTGCTTTCCAGTGGCATGAATGGCTTTGTCAGCAAGACCGGCCTCGAGGCCGTGGATAAACTGCTGACCCGGGGCGGCGCGCTGAGCATGGCGTTCACGGTTTACCTGTGCCTGTGCGCCGGTATTATCAGCGGGATTCTGGACCGTCAGGGCATCCTGTCCGTGTTGATGAACGGCCTGTTGCGTTACGCCACCAGCATCGGTGGGCTGATTTTATCGACCACCGTTGCCTGTCTGGCCTTGATGTTGGGCGGGGCGGGGCAGTACTGCACGCTCACCTTGCCGGGCGTGGCCTTCCGTGAGGCGTTCGAGGACCGCGATGTTCATTCCAGTGTGCTGTCCAGAACCATGGAAGACAGCGGCACCATGGTCGGCGCCGTGATTCCCTGGGACGTCTCCGCCGTGTTCTATGCTTCGGTGCTGGGCGTCAGTATGTTCGACTATGGCCCCTACACCTTCATTGCCTATATGACGCCTGTGATTTCCGTTATCTGTGGCTATCTGGGGATTGGCGTGTTTCGTCGCGAGCAAAAAATCCGTCCTTTGGTATTGCGCGCCGCAGCGGTTTGAAAAGAGACGTGAGAATGAACAAGCATTACGATTTTGAGACGCCGATTAACCCAACAGGCCTGAGCCGCTCGAAGTGGGAGTTCGAGTTCGAGCGCAAAGGGCGGGATACGCTGTTGTCCTTTGGCACCGCGGACATGGACTTTGCCTCAGCCCCCGAGGTGGTGTCAGCGTTAGTGGCGACGGCTCAGCAAGGCCACTTCGGCTACCCGTACAAGCAGCAGCCTTACCATGAGGCAGTGGTGGGCTATTTGCAGCGCAACTTCCAGTGGACTATCAAGCCCGAGTGGGTGCAGTTTTCGACGGGGGTTTATGCGTCGATGCAGCCGGTGATCGAGGCGTTGAGCGAACCCGGCGACGAGGTGATATTCCAGCCGCCGGTGCATCACATCTTTGCCGAACTGATCAGTGCGAACCAGCGCGTGGCAGTCGCCAATCCTTTGTTGTTTGACGGGGAAACCTACCGGTTCAATTTCGATCAGCTTGAGCAAGTGATCACGGCCAAGACCAGGATCCTGCTGCTGTGCAATCCCCATAACCCGGTTGGGCGTGTCTGGACGCCTGAAGAGCTCGGCCGCTTACACGACATCTGCAGTCGTCACGCAATCCGTGTTGTCTCGGATGAGGTCTACAACGGCCTCCTGTATGAGGGGGTGCGCTTTACCCCGATGGCATCGCTATCCGCCAGTGCGTCGCTGAATACGGTTACGCTGCTGTCGGCGAGCAAGACGTTCAACCTGACGGGGCTCAAACATTCGCTGATGGTTACCGAGAACGAGGCCATCAGGCAGGCCATCGCCAAGGAGCAGCAGCGCAGCAATATGTATTACGGCGGTTCGCTGTTTGGCCAAGTCGCCACTGAAACTGCGTTCAGGGAATGCGACCTGTGGCGGGCTGAGCTTATGGCGCATGTGAGCGCCAATTTCGAGTCGCTCTATGAGTTCTTCGGCATTCACTTTCCCGATGTGTACGTTTGCCGGCCGGAATCCACCTATTTCGCCTGGATTGATTGTTCCGGATGGGCGTTGCCCCGTCCTCAGTTGCAGGATTTTTTCGAGGAACACGCCAATATCATTGTGACCTTCGGCCACTTGTTGGGCCAGGGCGGTGAGGGCCACATCCGCATGAACCTGGCTTGCCCGCAGGCTACCTTGAGGGAGGGCTTGAACCGTATACTGGCGGCGTTTGAAGCCTATTAAATTCTCTGTGCGGGGTCCGCTTCCACGTTATGTCGACCAATAAAAAAACAAAACCAGGTGCGGGTCCCGTTAAGTTGACTGCCACTGACCGAGTGATTCTGGAGTCTCACGCAAAAGTGCTGGACGGGCTCGCGGAGTACTTGGGGGGGGGCTATGAATTTGTGCTGCACAGTTTGGAAAATCTCGACGCTTCCGTCATCAAGATCATAAACGGTCACCACACAGGCCGAACGGCGGGGGCGCCGATTACCGACTTGGCGCTGGGAATGCTGGGGAAAATCAATGATGAAGAGGGCGTCGAAGGCATCAGCTATTTTGGTAAAACCCGAAAAGGCGAGCCGTTGAAGTCGACCACTATCATTATTCGCGGCAGCCAAAATCTGCCGATTGGATTGCTGTGCATCAACTTTCATTTGAATACACCGTTGCAGGACATACTTGCCAACTTCGTGCAGATGGGTACCGCGAACGGCAATGGTGTTTCCGAAAACTTTGCAGTGGATGTCCAGGATACGATCATGACGGCGCTGGAGGCCGCCAAGAAGAAAGTCGCTGAGATGACGTTGGCATCACCGAACGCCTACAACAAAACGCTTATCGCTATTCTTGAAGAGCAAGGCGTTTTCAAGTTGAAAGGGGCCGTGGTGGCAGTGGCTGAAGTTTTGGGTGTCTCCAAGAATACCGTGTATATGCATATTCGTGCACTGCAGGAAGATGGCGCGCAGAGCGTCTAAGTTTAACTCACTGAACGTCATAAGTTGGCTTATCCCGTGAAGGGATGAGCCAGTCGGTACACCTGTTTCCGTTATTCAGGTTTGCGGCAACTCTCCGCTTGTTGGAGAAGTGCCGTGGAGTGGTGGTGTGTGGGCGTATGAATTGAATGTGGTCAACTTAATAATAAGGAAAATAAAATGTTGAAAAAGCATGTTTGTCTGATGGCAGTGGGTGCGGTAGTTGCGTCCCACGCGATGGCGGGTGATCAAAAGTTGGCTAAAGGCTTTGTCGAAGACAGCAGCCTCAACCTGTTACTGCGTAACGCTTACATCAACCGCGACTACAAAAATGGCGAGTCGGATAAGGCGGAATGGGGCCAGGCTGCCATCGGTACCTTCTCGTCCGGTTTCACCCAAGGGGTCGTTGGAGTGGGCGTGGATGCGTTTGGCCTGTATGCGCTTCGATTGGATGGCGGTAAAGGTCGCAGTGGCGGGGGTGGCATCGACTTCTTCAAGCAGGGCGATAGCGGTTCGGCGGCGGACAGCCTGTCCAAGGGCGGTGCGGCGATCAAATTCCGTCTCTCCAGCACGGTGCTCACCGTTGGCGACCAGATGCCGAGTCTCCCGGTGCTGAATTACAACAATTCAAGGCTGCTCCCGGAAAGCTATACCGGCACCTTGATCACTTCGAGGGAGATCCAGGGGCTGGAGTTGAATGCCGGGCGCTTTACCGCCGAATCGCGCAAGAGTGCACAAGGTCGTGACAGCGGTGATTTGAAGGCGATCAATGTAGTGGGCGGCAGTTACCAATTTACCGAGCGATTCAAGGCAGCGCTGTATGCATCCGATGTGGAAGACGTGTTGACGAAACAATACGTCAACCTCAATTACGCGCTGGCGCTGAACCCTGGTCAGTCTCTGACCTTCGACTTCAATGGCTACCGCACCAAACTGGACGACGCCTATGCAAGCCAAAGCGGTGCCGAGGGTGACGACAACAAGATCTGGAGCCTGGCCGCCACGTTCGCAACCGGCCCACACGCGTTCACCGTCGCGCATCAACGCAGCACGGGTGACAGCAACCTCGGTTATCCCTATGGCCGCTATCAGAGCGGTGGCGGCGTTGGGGATGGGGGTAACACGGTCGCGCTGGCCAATTCCTTCTGGTCGGATTTCAATGCCAAGGACGAGCGCAGCTGGCAGTTGGGTTATGGGTTTGATTTTTCTGCGCTGGGTGTTCCAGGTCTTACCTACAATGTCGCGTATGTGCGAGGTGACAATATTTCGACGGCCACGACTTCGGAAGGTAGCGAGCGCGAAATTTTTAACCAGTTCAAATATGTGGTGCAAAGTGGGCCGGCAAAAAACCTGAGTGTAAAACTGCGAAGTTCGATCTTGCGCGTTTCCAACAAGTCCTCCGATTACAACAGCAGTGGCAACGAGCTGCGTGTGTTTGTGGATTATCCGATTCAGATTTTCTGATGAGGCCTTAGTGCGTTCATCGGTCTGATCGCGATCAGCTTGCTGACGGCCATGTGCCTGGCGCATCCATGCACATGACCGTCGTGCTTTTTCAGCCTAATGGGCTTTTTTTACGTTAGCGAGAAGTTAGGGTTATGCGCCTCTGTATATCGATCAATCCCATCAAGGCGATCGTGGGTGAGTCGGTGTTGGCCTGTCTCATCGCTACGCTCTGTGCACTGCTGATTCATGTACCGGTGTGGGCGATGTTTATCGGCTGGATCACGTTTTTTACCCGTGGGCCTTCTGCGCGCGAGGGGGTGGTTAATTGGGGCTGCGTCCTGGGAGGGCTGAGCATAGGTGTCACGGCCGGTTTGGCGAGTGAACTCATGGCGTCCAGCCTGGGCGCGTTGACGGTTATCCCGGTTGCGCTGGGGGTCACCTTGTTGGTGTTAGCGCTGAAGTGGGTGCCCGTGTTCAATAACGTGCTGGGCTACTTCCTGGGGACTGTCTGCTATTTCGCATCACACCTGCCGCCCTCGCTCTCGACGTTGCTGGATCTGGCCGTGGCATTGTCACTGGGTGTTATTGGCGGCTTCCTGGCCAGCGTGATGAACCGTTATTGGAGTGAAACCGGTATGCGCAGTGCGCGCGGGTGAAACCCGCTGCACTGACCATAGCCATCGCCTATGGTTGGCACCGTATAAGCAGTCTTCATCCGGCCGATAGCGCCGTGGATAATCCCCTGCTGATAGTCATGGGGCAGGAGAATAAGAAAGTGCACATCGCAATACCGCTCGAAACAAGTACCGGTGAAACGCGGGTGGCTGCCACCCCGGAAACCATCAAGAAGCTGATCGGCCAGGGCCACAAGGTCACTGTTCAAAGCGGCGCTGGCATCAAGGCCAGCGTTGTCGACAGTGCCTATGAAGCGGCAGGCGCAACCATTGGCAGCGCCAGCGATGCATTTGGCGCCGAGCTGATTCTCAAGGTGGTGGCGCCCAGCGACAGCGAGTTGTCGCTGATCAATAGCGGCACCGTGTTGGTGGGCATGCTCAATCCGTTCAGCAACGAAACCATTGCCAAGCTGGCCGGGCAGGGCATCACCGCCTTTGCACTCGAAGCCGCGCCGCGCACCTCGCGGGCCCAGAGCCTCGACGTGCTGTCGTCCCAGGCCAACATTGCCGGTTACAAAGCCGTGCTGCTCGCCGCCCATCACTACCCACGTTTCATGCCGATGCTGATGACCGCTGCCGGTACCGTTAAGGCTGCGCGTGTGTTGATTCTCGGCGCCGGCGTTGCTGGCCTGCAGGCCATCGCAACGGCGAAACGTCTGGGTGCCGTGATCGAAGCGTCTGACGTGCGCCCGGCAGTAAAAGAGCAGATCGAATCCCTCGGCGCCAAGTTCGTCGACGTGCCCTACGAGACCGACGAAGAACGCGAATGCGCCGTAGGTGTTGGCGGCTACGCGCGCCCCATGCCTACCAGCTGGATGCAGCGCCAGGCCCTGGCCGTGCACGAACGCGCCAAGCAGGCCGACATCGTGATCACCACCGCGCTGATCCCGGGCCGCAAGGCACCGACCCTGCTCAGCGCCGAAACCGTCGCGCAGATGAAGCCCGGCTCGGTGGTCATCGACCTCGCTGCAGCCCAAGGTGGCAACTGCCCGCTGACCGTGGCCGATGAAACCATCGTGGAAAACGGCGTGATCATCTGCGGCCCGACCAACCTCGCCGGCGCCGTCGCCGCCGACGCGTCGGCCTTGTACGCACGCAACCTGCTGGACTTCCTGAAGCTGGTCTTCAACAAGGAAGGGCAGTTTGAACTCAACCTCGAAGACGACATCGTCGCCGCGTGCCTGATGTGCCGCGACGGCCAAGTCATCCGCAAAAACGCCTAAGCAGGGATTCAGACGATGGAAGAGCTTATCTCCCCCGGTATCTACAACCTGATCATCTTTGTGCTGGCGATCTATGTCGGTTACCACGTGGTCTGGAACGTTACACCCGCGCTGCACACCCCATTGATGGCGGTGACCAACGCGATTTCGGCGATTGTGATCGTCGGCGCCATGCTCGCTGCGGCACTCACCGTGACGCCACTGGGCAAGACCATGGGCACGCTGGCCGTGGCCCTGGCGGCGGTCAACGTGTTTGGCGGTTTCCTGGTGACGCGCAGGATGCTGGAGATGTTCAAGAAGAAAGCCCCGAAAGTAAAAGAAGAGGCGCCGAAGTAATGAGCATGAATCTGGTCACGACGCTCTACCTGATCGCGTCGATCTGCTTTATCCAGGCCCTCAAAGGCCTTTCGCACCCCACCACGTCGCGACGCGGCAACCTGTTCGGCATGCTCGGCATGGCGCTGGCGGTGCTTACCACCGTGGGCCTCATCTATAAGCTTGGTGCTGAGCTGGCGACTGCCGGCATCGGCTACGTGATCGTCGGCCTGCTGGTCGGCGGCACCGCCGGTTCGATCATGGCCAAGCGCGTGGAAATGACCAAGATGCCCGAGCTGGTAGCGTTCATGCACAGCATGATCGGCCTGGCTGCGGTGTTTATCGCCATCGCTGCAGTGGTCGAGCCGCAGTCCCTCGGTATCGTCAAACACCTGGGCGACGCGATCCCTGCGGGCAACCGCCTGGAACTGTTCCTTGGTGCCGCCATCGGTGCCATCACCTTCTCCGGTTCGGTGATCGCGTTCGGCAAGCTGTCGGGCAAGTACAAGTTCCGCCTGTTCCAGGGCGCACCGGTACAGTTCGGTGGGCAGCACAAGCTGAACCTGGTGCTTGGGCTGCTGACGCTGGGCCTGGGTCTGGCGTTCATGCTCACCGGCAACCTCACGGCCTTCGCCGTGATGCTGGCCCTGGCCTTCGTGCTGGGCGTGCTGATCATCATCCCGATTGGCGGCGCCGACATGCCGGTAGTCGTCTCGATGCTCAACAGCTATTCCGGCTGGGCAGCGGCGGGTATCGGCTTCTCGCTGAACAACTCGATGCTGATCATCGCCGGTTCGCTCGTAGGCTCCAGCGGCGCGATCCTGTCGTACATCATGTGCAAGGCGATGAACCGCTCCTTCTTTAATGTACTGCTCGGCGGTTTCGGTAATGCGCCGGATGCCGGTGCTGCTGCAGGCTCTAAAG
Organism: Pseudomonas sp. GL_117; assembly: GCF_057835125.1. Classification (NCBI taxonomy): domain Bacteria; kingdom Pseudomonadati; phylum Pseudomonadota; class Gammaproteobacteria; order Pseudomonadales; family Pseudomonadaceae; genus Pseudomonas; species Pseudomonas sp. GL_117. Next base: position 3,085,943 of record NZ_CM174418.1, read on the forward strand.
AAGCGCGCCCGGTCAAATCCGGTTCGGCTGATGATGCAACCTTCCTGCTGACCAACGCCGACACCGTGATTATCGTCCCGGGCTACGGCTTGGCGGTGGCACGCGCACAACACGCACTGAAAGAGCTGACAGAGAAGCTGACCCATCGCGGCGTGACCGTGAAGTACGCGATCCACCCGGTGGCGGGCCGTATGCCTGGCCATATGAACGTCCTACTGGCCGAGGCGGAAGTGCCTTACGACCAGGTGTTCGAGATGGAAGACATCAACTCGGAGTTCGGCCAGGCCGACGTAGTCCTGGTGCTCGGCGCGAACGACGTGGTCAACCCGGCCGCCAAGAACGATCCAAATTCGCCGATTGCCGGCATGCCGATCCTCGAAGCGTTCAAGGCCAAGACCATCATCGTCAACAAGCGCTCGATGGCCAGTGGTTATGCCGGGCTGGATAACGAGCTGTTCTACCTGGACAAGACCATGATGGTCTTTGGTGACGCCAAGAAGGTCATCGAAGACATGGTCAAAGCCGTCGAATAAAAAAACCGGCCTGCAACGGGCCGGTTTCCTACGTGAGCCAGAGTTATTTAGCGGTCGCCGCAAACCCTGGCCGTGGGATCTTGCCCATCAACATGCAGGACAGCCCGCCATTCACATCGACCTCGGTGCCGCTGATGTAGGACGAGCGCTCACTGAGCAAAAACAGCACGGCGTTGGCGATGTCTTCGGGCGTGCCGATGCGTTGCGTCGCCGTAAAGGCTTCGCGTGCTTCGGTGATGCCTGGGTGGTCGTAATACGCAGCCGTAAGCGCTGTACGAATCATCCCCGGCGCAACGCAATTACTGCGAATGCCGTACGGCCCCCATTCAACTGCGAGCTGCTTGGAGAGCGCCTCCACGGCGGCCTTGCTCGGCGAGTACGCACCGCTGTAGGGCTGGGGAATTTGCGCTGAGATCGAGCTGATATGCACGATGCTGCCGGCACCGGCCTCACGCATCTGGCGCCCGAACTCCCTGGCGCAGAGCAGGTAGCCATTGAGGTTGACCGACAGCAGGGTATTCCAGTCGGCCAGTTCGATATCGGCCAGGTTGGCCGCACGCAGGATGCCCGCAGCGTTGACCAGCGCATCACACCCACCAAACTCTTGGGCGACACGTTCGGCTGCAGCCTTGACCTGGAATTCATCGGCGATATCGCAGGCGATGCTCAACGTACGGCCAGAGTAAGCGTTCAACGTGTGTTGCAACGCTTCACAGCCCTGCAGGTTGCGATCGAGCAGCACCACATGGGCGCCGCTTTCTGCCAGTGCACTGGCGATCGAGGCGCCGATACCACTGGCGGCACCGTTGACGACACAGACCTTGCCGGCAATGCCAAGCCAATCGGTGTGGGTGGAGGAGGGCGTTGTCATTGTTGAATCTCCTGAGGTTGATCGCGAAAAAACCCGAAAAGGACGCCTGTAGTCTTCATGAGTCAGCCGGCGAAGATAAGGGCAGAAACCTGCGCAAAATTGCACTTTTCCTAACTGCGGCTGGATAACTGCAGCCCACACTTCGCGGCAGAACGCCCACGGAATAGACGCTGTTGCGCGGTCGTTACAGCGCCGCTTGACTGCATCGTCAGGTATAGGGCTTGCCTATACAGTCCACTGGATTCGCCCCGTTCATTCCCCCGCAAAAAGGGCGCAACAATGCGCCACGGGCTCCTGATCACTCTGTACCCATGGGCCGGCCACATTGCAGAAGATCGCAGCCAAGACTCGATCCTGCCGTGCCGCTCCTTGAGTGATTGACCCGTCCACCACTCTGCCACGAACTACAATAATTTCAGAGGCGTGCACCATGAACGGTACATCGACAGCAGCCCCCGGCCTGATCGAAGGGCAGGCGGGTAGTGACCCCCATGCGCAACAGAGCAAGTCCAACAGCAAGCCCTTGAATAAAGCCGTGCTCGGCGTGACGCTGGGCAATATGGTGGAGTGGTTCGACTTCGCGCTGTATTCGTCGATGGCGGTATTGATCGGCGACATCTTCTTTCACAGCGAAAGCCGCACCACGCAATTGATTGCGATCTATGCCACCTTCGCCGCCGGCTTCCTGATGCGGCCATTGGGCAGCCTGGTGTTCGGCCCCATCGGCGATCGTTATGGGCGCCGCGCGGCGCTCACCCTCAGCATCGCGCTCATGGCGGTGGCGACCTTCTGCATTGCCCTCATCCCCTCCTATGAAAGTATTGGCATCGCGGCGCCCATATTGTTGGTGGCGATGCGCATGTTGCAGGGGCTGTCGACCGGCGGCGAGTACGGCGGCTCGGTGATTTTTATTGCCGAACATGCTCCGGACAAGAGCCGCAGTTTCCTCACCAGTTGGCTGGAGGTCGGCATCCTGTCCGGCTTCCTGCTTGGCGGTGTGGTGGTCAGTGCGTTGATGCTCGCCCTGGGCGAAGAAACCATGCGGGCCTGGGGCTGGCGTGTGCCGTTTGTGATCGGCGGCTTGCTCGGCATGATCGCCCTGTACCTGCGCCTGAACCTGGAAGAAACACCCATCTTCAAGGAGCTGCAAGAGAACGAACGCAAGCAGGTGGCCAACAAGCGCAGCCTGATGTCGATGCTGGTGGAAGAATGGCCCAACCTGGTCAAGAGCATGGGCCTGGTGGCGATCTATAACGTTTGCTACTACGTGGTGCTGGGCTATATCCCGGGCTACCTGACCAACGAGCTGGGCTACTCCGCCAGCTTCGGCAGCGTGCTGGGCATGGTCGGGACACTGAGCATGTTGCTGCTGGTGCCGTTCTCCGGGTTGCTGGCGGATCGGGTAGGGCGCAAGCGCCTGATCGCTCTGGGTTGCATCCTGCTGATCGTGTTCTCGATTCCGGCGTTCACCATGCTGCAGACCCACAACGTGGTGCTGGTGTATGTCGCGGTGCTGGGCCTGCTGGTGGCCCAGCTGCTGTTTGAAGGGGCGATGGGCGCCACCCTGGTGTCGCTGTTCAAGGCGCCGGTGCGCTTCAGTGCCCTGGCCTTGAGCTACAACCTGTCGGTGTCGTTGTTCGGTGGTACCGCGCCGTTGGTCAACACTTGGCTGATCGGCCAGACCGGCAACACCATGATCCCGGCGTACTACCTGATCGGCGCCGCCGTGGTGGGCTTGGTCGCTATCCTGATGACCGAAGACCGCACCGGTAAACCGATGCCCTGAAGCTGTTTCCTCGTTGCCGGCGACTCGGGTCGCCGGCTTTTTTTCGCCCACAGGATGACGCGCGATGAAACTCTGCTGGATTCACCCCACGGGCCGTAACGCGGCCCTTGAACCGTTGTGGAACACCATCCATGAAACCGTTGGCAGCGCTGTGGCCCAGGGTGTGCAACTAGACTTCCGTTTTCTCGACAACAGTGGCGGCTTTACCCGCTCGCTTTACGCCGAGCACCTGAATTCGGTGTTGATGGTGGAAGCGGCGATCCAGGCCCAGGCTGACGGTTACGACGGTGTATTCCTCGGTTGCTGGAATGACCCGCTATGGGAAGCGCGTGAAATGCTCGATATCCCGGTGGCCTCGGTGGGCGAACAGTCGATGCTGGCAACGCTCGCCATGGGCCAGCGTTTTGCGGTGATCACCGTCTCGGATAAAACCGCAGCAGCCATCGAGCGCGACATTGTTGGCTACGGCCTGACCGATCGCTGCATTCGCCAGCCAGTGCGTACGATCAAGCCGTACTCCACGGCTGACCTGCTGCTGGAAGCGACCCATTCGCCCGACGCAACGTTTATTCCCCGGCTGGAAGCGGTGGCGCAGCAGTGCATCGCCGAGGGCGCCGATGTGATCCTGGTGGGATGCGCCTATTACGGCCCCTTGCTGCGTCGCATCGGCTATTGCCAGGTCACGGGGACCAACGTGCCGGTTGTGGATTCTTCGACCGTGGCCCTCAAGTACTTGGAAGCCATGGTGGGCATTGCTCACTGCACCGGCGTGGTGAAGAGCGCGGCAAACCTGTTCGCCGGTATCGATGCTGCGTCCATCGCCCAGGCGCGCAAGGCGTTGGGTTTGGTATGAGGGCGCTGCCCGATGCCTTGCAGCGCACGGTGCCGACCTTCAAGCTGTACGGCGAGATATTGCCGTGGGCCACGCCGGAGCCGTTGCATAGCGAGTTGATCAGCGAGCGCAGCGGGCGCCTGGATTGGCATATCCCCAACCATCGCCACGCCGACCTGGTGCACTTTGTGTACTTGCGCAGCGGCGCACTGGTGCTGCAATTAGAAGCGGGCCGGCATGCGTTGAACGGGCCGGCACTGATCGTGGTGCCGGTGATGGCCATCCATGGTTTTGACCTGGAACCGGGGGCGGATGGCTACTCGGTGGCGGTGCACAAAACCTTCCTTGATGAACTCACGCCGCCTGGCGAACCCTTCGAGCGCGGCCGCCATCACCCTCTCGCGGGGCAACCCCAGGCGGCCTTACTCGACAGCTTGTTCAGCCTGTTGCACGCCGAATACAGCGAGCCGGGTGTAGGGCGGGATGCTGCGCTGCAGGGCTTGACGCAAGTGTTGGCGGTGCAGATTGCGCGCCTGGCCGGCGTCGGTGATACGCCGCAGCGAGCGTGCGAGAGCAAGGGCCATCACCACTTGCAGCGTTTTCAGAAGCGCGTCGAGCAGTGCTTCAAACAACACTTGGGCATCGAAGCCCTGGCCAATGAGTTGGGCATTACCGGCACTTACCTGAACCAGGTCTGCCAGCGCCTGACTGGCAGCAATGCATTGCACATCTTGCATGAGCGCTTGATGCTCGAAGCCCGACGTCTGCTGATCTACACCACCCTGACCATCAGCCAGGTGGCCGATGAGCTGGGCTTTGACGACCCAGCGTATTTCACGCGGTTTTTCAAACGCCACGCAGGCATTTCGCCCAAGCTGTTTCGCCAGAAACGCCACGCATAAAAAATGTGGGAGAGGGCTTGCCCCCGATAGCGGTGTATCAGTCAGCCTATTTGCCACTGACCCACCGCTATCGGGAGCAAGCCCCCTCCCACAAGTGTTTCTTACACTCTATGAGCGTGAGCTCGGTTCAGTCAGCGACGATCGCGTAGGTTTCAATCTCGACTTTCTGCCAAGGGCGCAGCATCGAGTCCACCTGGATCAGGCTGCTGGCCGGGCGGATGCTGTCGAACACTTCGCTGTGGGCCTTGGCCACCGGCGTTGCGTCGTTGATGTCGCGCAGGTAAACCACGGTGCGCACTACGTCCTCGGCGCTCATGCCGGCTTCGGCCAACACCTTGTTCACGGTCACCAGGATGGCCTGGGCTTGCTCGTAGGCATTGCTGTGCTCGTAGTCCGGCGACGCGCACGTGCCGGAAATATGCAGGTGGTTGCCCACTCGCACAGCGCGGGAGTAACCGAATACGGATTCATACTGGCCGCCGGAGGAAATGTTCTGGCGAGTTGCGGTTTTGCTGGTCATGGTAGCTCTCATTTTGGGAGGGGTTTGCCGGTGGAATCTTTGACGAACAGGATCGACACCAGGCCGACCACAGCACCCGCAATCAGGTACCAGGCGGGGATCATCTGGTTGCCGGTGGTGGAAATCAGCCAGGTATTGATCAACGGTGCAGTGCCGCCGAACAGCGACACCGCGACGTTGTAGCTCAGGGCCAGGGCGCTGAAGCGCACCCGTGCGGAGAACAATGACGTCATGGTCGCCGGCATCGCGCCTTCGAAGAACAACTGCGACAGCGTGAGAATCAGCAGCGCCGCGAGCAGGAATGCAGCGTTGCCGGTGTGCAGCAGCATGAAGCAGGGAAACGCCATCACGATCAGCAACACACAGCCGCTGATAATCATCCGATTGCGCCCGAGGCGGTCGGCGAGCAGGCCGGACACGGGGATTAGTACGAGCATGAACAGCGTCGCGGTCATGCCCAGGGACATGGCAAACGACTTGCTGTAGCCCAGCACGTTTTCCAGGTAGCCGGGGATGTAGCCGAGGATGATGTAGTAGGTCACGTTGAACACGGTGACCAGGCCCATGCACTGCAGGATTTTCGGCCACTCATTGACCAACAGGCTGAATAGGCTTTGCTTGGGCGTGTTGGCTTTGTTGAGTTTTTCGCTGGCCTGGATCTCCTTGAACACCGGGGTTTCTTCCAGGCCCAGGCGCAGGTACAGCGCGATCAGGCCGAGCAGGCCGCCAATCGCAAACGGCACGCGCCAGCCCCAGGCCTGCATGACCTCGTCACCCAGGCCGAGGGTAAACAGGCTGACCACTGCACCGCCGAGCAGGAAGCCGCAGATATTGCCGAACTCCAGCCAACTGGTGAAAAAACCACGGCGTTTATCTGGCGCGTGTTCGGCGATGAAGGTGCAGGAACCGCCGTATTCGCCACCGGTAGACAGGCCTTGGAGCAGGCGCATCAAAATCAGCAGGATCGGCGCGAAGATGCCGATGCTGTCATGGCTGGGGATAAGCGCAATCGCAAACGTGGCGATGGCCATCAGGCTAATGCTCAGCGACAGCGCCGTGCGGCGCCCGTATTTATCGCCAATCGGGCCGAACACCAGGCTGCCCAGGGGGCGAATCAGGAAGCCGGCGGCGAAGGTGGCGTAGATCGCCAGCAACTGCGTGGTGGGGTTGTCGTCGTGAAAAAAGGTTTTGCCAATGATCCCCGCCAGGGAGGAGTACAGCGCAAAGTCGAACCATTCGACCATATTACCCAGTGTCACGCCGACCACGGCTTTGGTCAGGCGCTTGGGAGCAGGTTGGGCCGGCGCACGCGCGGCTGAAAAATCGGGGTGAGACGAGGAAGCGTAAACTTCGCCCATGATATTGCCCTCTGGAATAATTGTAGTGAGGCAGCAGTCAATAGGGAGTCAGGCCCACGTCTGGCGCGTGGGGCCTGCAAGGCAGCGGGTCAGCGCATAAACACACCACCGGCGATGCACAGCGATTCACCGGTTACATAACCTGGCTTGGCGCTCAGTTGCCAGACCCAGTCGGCGATTTCTTCAACTTTAGCGGCACGCTTGAGCGGGATGGAAGCGACAGCGGCTTCGATACGGCCACCGGCGCGGGTGCCTTCGGTGTCGACCCAGCCGGGGGCCAGGGCGTTGACCACGATGTTGTCGTCGGCCAACTCAATGGCCAGCGAGCGCGTCATCGCCACCACGGCCGCCTTGGAGGCGCTATACAGCAGTTGGTTTTTGGACACGGTAAAGGCATCCACCGACGCAAAAAACACGATGGCGCCGCCTCCCGCGGCTTTAAGGTGACGGCTGCCGATTCGCGCAATGTTCAGCGAACCGAGCACGTTGATGTCGAAAATCTTGCGGTACAGCGCTTCGTTGAAGCTGTCCAAGGACGAGGTGGGGAAGATCCCGGCGGCGTTGATCACGGCCCGCAACGGCGCCTTGCCGTCGAGGGCGGCGTCGATGGCATCGGTCAGGGTGTCTTCGCGAGTGATGTCGCCGACTACCGGGGAAAACAGTGCGCTGGCGGCTTGTTTGCTGGGAGTCACATCGACGGCGACCACATGCCAGCCTTCATCCTGAAAGCGTTGTGCGACGGCCTGGCCCATGCCTGAGGAAGTGCCCGTGATGATGACGCTGGCGTTCGGTGCATTGTTCATAGTGGGTATCCGATCAGGCGAGTTGAGGTTGTGGGGCAGGAGCGGGCAGGGCCAATTCGAGGACGTCCAGTTGGTTCTGGGTTTCCTGGTAGTTGGCCAGCCATTCACGTTTGACGATGTCGATGCGCGAGTCGGCGGTTTGCAGCTGGGCGAACTTGGCGGCGAGGCCTTTCATGCCTGAGGCGCGCAGCTTGAGGAAGCGCATCACCAGCTTGGTCTGCTCGCAATACACCGGCCATTGCGGGCCACGTGGCGCGCCCAGGCCGATGTAGAACAGCCCTTCAAGGTTGGTCGGCAGGGTCATCGCGGCGGTGCGCAGCGGGGCGCCGTCACGCCATTGCAGCAGGCTCTCATCGAGGAACGGCAAACGCGTGTTGAAGCCGGTGGCCCAGAGGATGGTGTCGTAGTCGGCCTGGCTGCCATCGGTGAAGGTCACGGTCTTGCCTTCAATGGTGTCGATGCCTGGCGCGACCTTGATGCGACCGTGCTGAATCCAGTACAGCAACAGGGTGTTGACCACCGGTGGCTGCGCGTCCAGGTCATAGGTTTCCGGGGCTGGCAGGCCAGGGTAATTCTTGTGGGTGCCGACGCTGGCCATGATCAGCATGTTCATGATCATGTTCTGTTGTTCCGGCGCCAGTTGGCCGAGCAACGGCAACTCGCCACGGGGCAGGCCGAACACGGTCTTGGGTTGGAACAACTGGCCACGGCGGATCGCGATGGTGGTGTCCAGGCGCGCCTGTGCGGCATCCACGGCGAGGTCGCAGCCGGAGTTGCCGAAGCCCACCACCAGCACCTTGCCTTTGATCTGCTGCACGTTGCGGTATTCACCGGAGTGAATCGAAATTCCGGTAAACCGCTTGCCGACTTCCGGCACCTTGCAGTCCCACAAATGCCCGTTGGCGACCAGCACGCCGGCGTAGCGCTTGGTGGTGCCGTCGGCCAGGGTCACGTCCCAACCGGCTTCACCGTTGTCGCCCAAAGGCTTAATGGCGCTGACCGCAGTGTTGAAGGTGATTTTTTCACGCAGGCCGAACTGGTCGGTGTAGGCGTTCATGTAGGTCTTGATCTGGTCGCGGCTCGGGTACACCGGGTAGTCGGCGGGCATGGGGAAACCGTCGAAAAACGAGCTGCTTTTGGGCGTGATCAGGTGCAAGGCATCGTAGTCGGTGTTCCAGTGGCCGCCGATCTGTGCGGACTTTTCAAAACAGTCCACCTGAAAGCCCGCGTCGGTCATGGTCTTCAAGGCGGCGAGGCCTGCGGCGCCGGCGCCGATGATGCAGTAGCGTGGTTGATTGGACATTATGACTCCCCATTACTCGAACGTTGGAAGCGCCTATTGTTGGCGTCCGTGGAATGAGTATCCGGTCAAGGACTGAGCGGATGAATGGGGCAAGTCATGTGCGTCCTATAGGGATCGCCTATAGCTAGAACGACTCCAGGTGTGCGTAGCGGTTCTGGATACGGCTCAGGTGCGTGCGCATCAAGTTGAGCAGCACGCGGGTCGGCGGCGAGATGGGCGTGTCGTGGCGGTGAATGAAGCCAAACACCTCGAAGATCGCCGGGGTGATCGGCACCCAGCCGAGGCGGTCGTTGAAGCCCAGGTGGTGCAGGATCGGTCGCGTTGCAATCACATCACCGAGCCCGCGCGCGGCCAGCTCGAAACCGGTGATCTGGTGCTCGACCTCGATGATCGGGTCGAGCACTTCGCCGCCCTTGGCCGCCAGTTGCGCCAGCAGGCGGCGAATCGGGTCGGCCGAGCGCCAGCGTGCTTCGGTGAGAATCAGCGGCGCCACGGCCAGGTCATTGATGGTTTTGGGGCCTTTGAGCCGTTCCGGGTCGGCGCTGATATACCCTACCTGGGCCGACCACACCGGCTCGCTGACCGTCAGGTTCTGCTGCTTGATCGGCAGCATCACCAGGCCGGCTTCAATCTCGCCCTGGCTGACCAGCTCGGCGATCTCCGACGAGTTGTAGCCGACAATCTTGATGCGCATGTCCGGGTGCAGCGTGCGGAATTCTTCGATCAAGTCGGTGAGAAAATAGTGATGCGCGGTGCCAAAGGTGCCGAAGCTGGCCACCCCGCCAGACAATTCCCGCACGGCCTGCACGGCCTCAAACCCTTGGCGGGCCGAGGTCACCATGCCCTGCGCAAACGGCTGCAGACGCCTGCCGGCCTCGGTCAACATCAACCGGCGGTTGGTGCGGATAAACACATGGGTGCCCAAGTGCTCCTCCAGCCGCAGGATCTGCTCGGAGAGTGAGGGTTGGGAAATGTGCAGGCTCTCGGCGGCCTTGGAAAACGTACCGTGCTCGATAGCGGCGAGAAAGTAGTTGAGCTGTTGCAGTGTCATAGGGCTGACCATCACCAATTTTGCACAACATGGCATACATCGGGCGTATCGCGAAGCGGCGTGAGGCTATTGTCCTGAATACCCGCCCTCTTCCCACAAAGACCAAGGTTTGTGAAGGTAGACAGTCGCGGGGGGAATGGTAGTGGGGTCAAGGGCTTATCCTGAAGTCAGAAGCGCTTCAATCGAGAACATTACTCAAAATGAAACAGAAGAACCCCGCGATCCTTCAGTTGGGGCGTTGAGACCCGATGAGCTATGCCGCGAGCACTGTCACGGCCATGGCTGGCCACTGAGCCCAATCCAGATAACTCAAGCCAACCTCTCAATCTCTATCGATAAAAAAGAGAGGGATACGAGGGGCGAAAAATTCAGATTTTTTGAGCGATTTTGAGAATGTACCGCTCGTCAGGTTGCAGCCATAAAAAACACACCTAGGGCAACGTTAACCTTGAAGAACGGGTGGTGAAGCGTAGGATTGCAGAATCTGATAGATCATCGCCGTGCAACAACACTAGTAGCGGCTACCTGTAGTGAATCGCCCCGGGTTTCGTAGACACCTCCATGCCTTAAACTGAGGCCAATCAGGAGGTGCCATGAGCAACCCACGTTATCCCGAAGAATTCAAAATCCAAGCGGTCAATCAAGTGACCGAAAAGAAGCTGCCTGTCGCTGATGTCGCGGCGCGTCTTGGCGTGTCGACGCATAGCCTCTATGCCTGGATAAAGCGCTACAGCAAACCTCAGGCAGAACGGCAGCAAGACGATGATCAGCACGCTGAACTGCGTCGTCTGCGAGCGGAACTCAAGCGGGTCACTGAAGAGCGAGACATCTTAAAAAAGGCCGCCGCGTACTTTGCCAAGGAGTGCGGCTGAAGTACGCCTTTATCAAGCAGCGAGCGGGCGACTATTCCATTCGACGGCTTTGCCTGACGCTGAAAGTCCATCCCAGTGGTTATTACGCTTGGTTGTCTGAGCCGCAATCTGCACGCGCTAAAGACGACCAACGATTGCGGGGTTTGATCAAGCGTTCATGGCTGGAGAGCGGCGGTGTTTATGGCTATCGCAAAATTCATGACGATCTGCGCGAGGTCGGTGAGGATTGTGGTCGCCATCGTGTGGCGAGGCTGATGCGTCTTGAAGGTCTGCGCTCTCAGACAGGGTATCGACGCCGTCCTGGCAAATACGGCGGGAAGCCAGCGGTCGCCTCGCCGAGGCAACTGTCATGACAACGCCGTGGCCGAGAGCTTTTTCCAGCTTCTAAAGCGGGAACGGATCAAGCGGAAAATCTATTCCACGCGCGAAGATGCTCGTAGTGATGTGTTCGATTACATCGAGATGCTCTACAACGCAAAACGCCGGCATGGTTTCAACAATCAGCTGTCACCGGTAGAGTTTGAAAAGCGTTACGCAATGAGCTTGCAAGGTGTCTAGAGAACCCGGGGCGATTCAAAGGTCTTCTACGACCTGAAAACGCGAGGCGTCGAGGACGTCTTGATCGCCGTAACTGACGGTCTCTATATTCGGAATCCGGCCCCTATGACCCTCAATTCCAGTTCGTGTGTTATAAAAAGCCCGTCGCATGCCGAAGTTCTGGTTCCGGCTTCTATCTAGGACTTGCGGAGCCGAGATGAAAGGGTTTCACGTCGAATACGCTCAAGCAACGAGTCTAAATCCGTATCAGGATCGAGGAGCAAAAAGCTCTCTAGAAGAAGGGTCAGTGGATGTACATCCATTCTGCCAGCAAGCTCTGACGCCTTCTCCAAAGTAACGTTCTTGAGACCTCGCTCAAGCGTGCTGAGGTATGTCCTACTGCTGACGATTCCAAAGTCTTCTTGGGTCAAACCCTGGCGAATCCGTGTATTGCGCAACGCGATGGCAAACGCTTCTCGCAGCTCCATTTTGATTAATCCACAAAAGGAACTATGAGGCCTTCTTGAGCTCTATAGGACTACAATCTATAGTGTTCATTTGATGGGGTTTTTATGGCCGGAGTACAGATGAGTGCATGTCAGTTATCCGCCACAAAAAATGAGCGAAGTCCCTCAACAATGCTCATTGTCGCAGTGGCGAATGTCTCTGAGCCGGAGCTGGGTGTAGAGATTATCAAGCGCATTTCGGGCCAAAATCTGATCGACCTTTTCAACGAACTGGATCGGCCTGATTCCGATAAGGCTATCGTTGGTGTCCTGCTGGCAGTTCCTCCAGAATTTAACGGATCTCAGCGATGGATCGCTGAAAGTGTGTTTGATTTTGGACGCGCCGAGCTAAGGGTAGCGGATGACACTTGCTTAGATACATACGCCTACCGGCTTGCTTCAAAGGCTGTATTCAGAGACAACGCAAGGGTCGACCCAGCAGATATCTTAGGCTGGAGATCACTCTATGAAACGCCCAATGCGAATGGTGACGTTGATCCAGAGCTTGTCGCCCATCAAACCTGGTTATCTATTGTGATCACTCGAATGGTCAACGCGGTAAATCTACCTGATGCGGAGGAAGCCACTGAGTAGTTACTAACTCTTCATTGGTGCCGTAGCTCAATTCCAAAGGCGACCTTTTGAAAGACAACACGGGGAGGAGGGAACGGATACTTCTGTCTTTTGAACTCACAAACTTAACGATAGTCATCTGCCGACGATAGAGCATTAAGAACGCGACGGCTACGCTCACCTCCCAACAGTATTCACGAGAGACGCCCATGAAAGGAAGACATAAAGTCACAACCTCTAAGTGGTTTTTGAAGGCTCAACTTGAGGCCGAGGCTCAGCGCATTATGGCAACGAGACCTAATGAAGCAGCTAATAGATTTCTTGATGCGGCATTGCAATTTGGAATCGAACATGAACCTATTGGGCGCCTTGCTGGTGGTTAGCATAAGCCATTATCGCCAGCTTAGGCTTGACCCAGATACTGAAACATAACTGACCCAGGGCCCTACATCATGAACCGTGCCAATGCTGAAAGGAATAATCCGGAGGCTTCTGCGGTTGGCCGATTTCTGCCGATACCAAAGAACTCCGATGGTTCACTATCTGCCCTCCACTAACGCCAGGCGTGGGTCGAATCTGGGGTGCAATGGTTAGCGCACTGAATTTTGAGCAGCTTGTGCATCGATTGTGGGGATAAGTTGAGGATAACCGGTCAGCTCATATTGGCTTGAACCCCCGTCTGCAAACCCGAAGGCACATGTCATCGACCTTGAGGAAATATCTTGTTGCTATGGGATGAGTACGCTATGGACACTACTTTGAGAATCGCCATGCTTGTAGTGGAATGCAAGCAACGAATTATATCCTCCGGGGACGGGCTGAACAGTTGCGGAATTGAGTGAGTTGACGGCTCAAACGGTTGATGAGCTAAAGACAAGAGTTTACAGCTTGATGAGTGAAGGTCGAATTTTTGCCATAAACTACGAAGGCGTCGATTACATTCCTACATACGCTTTTGACGCTAACGGCGGCTACCAGCCAGTCCCAGTATTGAAGGCTGTCATTGAGATATTGGCGACGCGCAAAGATGCTTGAGGGACGGCTTTCTGGTTCGGCTCCTCAAATTCCTCCCTCGGTTGAAGGCAGCCGAAAGAGGTGATACGAATTGACGCCGGCATAGTCCTGGATGCCGCGAGCGATGAAGTTCGTGGCACTTTGCATGGATGATAAGGCGCATCAAACCTACAACCTCAACTCGTCGACCGCGAGCGATAGCATCGACAGGGACGGGGGCAGTCATGAGATTAGTAAGCGATGGGCTCTTGGACGCAAGAACTGGCTCTTTGCAGGGTCGTTACGCAGCGGCAAACGGGCGGCAGCGATCATGAGTTTGATCCAGTCTCCGCGCCTGAATGGTCTTGATCCGTAGGCATATCTGAATGATGTTCTTACGCGGCTGCCGACTCAGCGGGCGAGTGAGTTTGATCAGTTACTGCCGCATAAATGGCAACCGGTTTCATCACGCGAGGAGTGATGCCCGGACGCTTAATTTTGATCTATATATCACAACGTTAGACACGGGTATCCACGGAGGTTGGATACCGATTCAGTGAATCAGCCAAGTTAGGAGGGGTTACCAATGACTGAATTGGAAAGTGCCGAGTCCCGAGCGACGGAAGCGGGGAAGTCATCATTGATCTCCCCACAGAGTTCCTTGCAGCAATGAACGTGGGGCCCGGTGATTTGCTTAGCATCGAGTTGGCAAACGCCGCGATCGTGCTCAAATGTATTCGACCCAATGCAGTCAGTCGAGCCTCCGGTCGATGTCGAATATGGGCTACTCGTTCATGGCAACGAAATATTCGAATATATCCTGATCACTATAATTTATAGTGCGTCCGATATATTGGTATGAATCAGTTGATGTCAGATACTGTCGTATACGTTTAATCTGCCTATCTGTACACAATTTATTGAGGTGGGCATGGCAAGGAATCTGCTACCGGCCATTCAATCGCCACGGTCGCTGGACTATTGGTCGTCGGGCTCTGCGTAGGCTTCTGCAAGAAGGGCTTGGGCGTGACCTTCGAGGAAGTCGAAAACCTCCTCTTGGATATATCCGTTGATTGCTTGCGCCAGCCCTTTGATACGACCCCATTCTGGTCTAAGCACTGCATAGTCAGCCTACTCAAGAGGCCGCCGCGCACGTCGTACTTGTCATTAACCACCTCAAGCAACGTGTCGTATCGTTGCAAATACTCGGTTTCTTCCCTCAGTACGATTACCAATGCCCGCTTGGCCATTTCCACCGTGAAGGCCACAGACTCAGTCGCATCAGGCTTCTTTACCCGATAGCCTTCAACTCCATCGCACTGATCAAATGGGCGTACCGCACTAGATTTCCCATTTTTTCCGCTGTTGTTGGATAGATTTTCTTAACCGCGCCAAGATTTTCTTAAAATGTGCGCCGAACGCTCAGAAAATATTAACGGAAATGGCCACGCAACCACTATTTTTGGGCTTTCAGCTTATCGGCGGTAAGCGTCCCGCAATCACACCTTGCCGCATTGCGCTTTCTGGACGACCTGGGCTTTGAACGGGTTGGGATAAGAGCTACGTTGGCGCATAGAAATCCTAGCGATAAGGGTGATCGCGTTCGCTTAAAAATACGCGGACACCACTGCCCCTTAATGCTGGAGCTCGGTAGGTGACTTGGCCGGAAGGTTACATGTATATAGCGAGACCCATGACTTTTCGGCGCAGATAGACCTCCAAATTTCCGCCAATCCTAAAAGGCGGAAATTGGGCCTAAGGAGGAGGGCAGTCGTCAGCCCTCAGCAAGGGAGTAAATGGCTGTTCTTACACGATTTTCGCACATGTTGAAGGTGCTGCTGACGGACCGAGGATTCTCGATGTCGCCGGCAAATGATCGTCACTAGTCCCAAAGGGGAGATCACCTATCCATGCTTCATATGTAGCCCGTAGCTCTCACCATCATGAGACGCCCCTCAACACCAGCGAAGGGTAGTACAGAGATTTTCGTGTCAGATCCATATCTTAGTTACGATGACCTGATGGGACATACAGTGTAGGAATTACAAGATCATCGAACAAGCTGTTCACAGGCAAGTAAACCCCGAACCTGTGGAGGTTCCACTGATTTGGGTATTTATTATCTGTCAAATATTTCAATTACCATTTCCTCGTGATACTGGGTGCGGAAGTAATTGTTCAATGCGGTATTAAATATGGAAGCAATGAGAAAGAACGCGTATGAGCTTTCAGTAAGGAAAGAACTGATGCGGAGTCCGGCCATGCATTCCGAAGCACACGTTCTGGACCATCACAGGCATTCTCTCATGCACCCTAAGTCTTGAAGGGGTTGGACGTTGATTATGAGAAAACCTGATAAAATCTAAGGTCTTTCCATTTGTTAGTAATTATCGGAAGCTGGGTGTGTCTAGGAAGTAAAAGATTGGTCTCGAGTTTGAGAGGAAGGAAAGAAACGTATCTGTATGAGCGCTGAAGGAAAAAGTCGGTGCGGTGTGAGCTACGACATCAGCGCAGGATGTGCAGCCCAAAGCTTGGAAGCAAGTTGTTGGTCTTGTGTAAAACGCGTTAGTTCTAACGATTACTTCGTGTTCCAGACCAAAAATTGCTTCCGAGTACTCCAGACATTTCCTGAAGAGCAGGCCGCGTGAGATCCCGAATGAAGATACACAGCGAGGGAACGCCGCGGCCCATCAGAGTCTCTTTATTTCGCGATTGCCTCACCATCTCATTCACAGCTTATGAACATGTGATACGCAGTACACGATTTAACATAATATACATTATGCGTAATACCATACACACCCAACAGGGGCGTTACAGGCCAGATTGCAAATCTCAAACCAAGGGTCACTCCCTGGCCAATGGCAATCCTCTCAACCCTCAACCCTCAACTCTTCTCGCTTCAAGGACTGTGTGTAGTAGTCAACTAATCCCGGACACGACGTTAAGTTTTTTCTCGGCCTGAGCCGCGGCCAGCCCATCGTTGAACTGGTGCGGTCGAATCCAGTTGTACCGATGCATCAGGTAATAACTGATGTAGTGATACTCAAAAAAAAGGCGCTCCGAAGAGCGCCTCATTGTTCACCTTACTGCTCACTGACCGGCTTAGAGTCAGTAGACTCAGCTCCTCCGATCATGATGCGCTTAGGCTTCGCCTCCTCCGGTACAACTCGGAGCAAGTCAATATTCAGCAAGCCGTTGGCGAGCTTCGCGCCCTGCACCTCAATGTGATCCATCAAGCGGAACGACAGCCGGAACGCCCGCTGAGCGATACCTTGATGCAGGTAGGTGACATCTTCGTTGCTTTCTCGCTTATCACCAGCGACCGTCAAAACGCCTTTTTCAACCTGGATGTCTAAATCCGCCTCAGCAAGGCCTGCCACCGCGATGACAATTCGATAATGGTCATCGCCGTGCTTTTCGACGTTGTGGGGAGGATAGGAAGTTCCGGCCTCACTGCGAAGCGCCGATTCGAAAAGGTCATTGAAACGGTCAAAGCCGACCGAATGGCGGAAAAGTGGGGCCAACGAAAGAGTAGTAGCCATTGCTAAATCTCCTGAGTTTTCTCCAAGTGATTTGAGACGTGACCCTCATTCGGCATCACGTAAAACCCTAGGTAGGAACAGAAGACAAAAATTCAAGGGCGTTCGGAAAAATTTCCCTGCGCAATGATCTTTATTTGTAATTTCGTGGCCTTTCAACGACATAGCAATGTTTGGGGCTCGGCGCTACTGACAAAAAGGCGCCCTGACCCGCCTGGCACTATTCAAATAATATATAACTAAACTAAATAGTCATTTAGTTTAGTTATAACCAACCTACAATCTGAAACGATCCACCGACTGCGAAAGCTCCCCCGCCAACGATGACAATTCATCCGTCGTCGACGCAGTCGTGGCAATCACTCGGCTATTACTCTCCGACATGCCCGCAATCATCTCCACTTGATGGGCGATTTCATTGCTGGCCAGGCTTTGTTCGCCGATGGTGCGGGAGATGTCGTTGACCAGCTCCGTGGTGCTCAACGTGGCCTGCAAAATCTCGCGGATGGCCCGTTCGACTTCCGCCGTCACCGCCATGCCTTTATCCACCTGTGCAACGCCCTCCTCCATGCTGGTCACTGCTTCCCGGGTGTTTTGCTGGATGCGTGCGACCATGCTGGCAATTTCCTGGGTGGACGTGCTGGTGCGGCCTGCCAGGCTGCGCACTTCATCGGCGACCACCGCGAAACCCCGTCCCTGTTCGCCGGCGCGGGCTGCTTCGATCGCGGCATTCAACGCCAGCAGGTTGGTTTGGTCGGCGATGCCCTTGATCACTTGGATAATGCTGAAAATCGCCTCGGACTCCTTATCCAGCGTACGGATAACCTGGGCCGATTGCTGCGCCGAGCGGGCGATGCCGTCCATGTCACTGACGACTTGATGAATCACCCGGCCGCCGTCCTTGGCCAGGGACTCGGCCTGATGCGCCATATTCAACGCTCGACCGGCGTGCCGGGTGATTTCCTCGATGCTGGCGGTCATTTCACTCGCCGCTGCCGCCATGGTGCTGGCCGCCGCGCTTTGTTGCTGGCTGCTGCCGGCCACTTCATGGCAGCCGTGGCTGAGTTTTTCACTCATGCCGTTGACGCCATGGGCGTTGCTGCGCACCACTTCGATCATGCCGCGCAAGTCGCGCTGCATGGTGGCGAGGCTGCGGATCAATGTGCTGGCTTCATCCTTGCGCGCCGGTTCGACAATCGGCTCGCTCAAGTTGCCTCGGGCGATGCTGGCGGCAATGCGGCTGGCGGCCTGCAGCGGCCCCATAATGCTCAACATGACCCAGCGGCCTTGCGCCAACAGCAACAACAGGCTGGCAATCAGCACGGCGCCCAAGGTCAAGTTGGCGTTGCTGATCGTCTGCCGCGTGCCGACGCTGGTTTGTTGGGTGCTGGATTCGATCAGTTCGCTCAGGCCTGCCATTTGCTCTTCAAGCTGAGTGAAGGCGCTATTAAAGGTGCCCAGTTGCTCGCGTGCCGCTTCCGGATTGGCCAGGGCCAGGGTGACGATGCGCTCGCCGGCACCGATATAGGTGTCGAGGCTGGGTTTGATTTTTTCCAAGCTGGCCCTGAGTGAATCATCCAGCGGCAGCTTGAGGTTGTCCGCCAGGACCTGGCGAAAGTGCTCGGCGTGTTCCTTCAGCGAGCTGTTGACCTCGGCCTCGGTACTGGTGCTTTTGCCCAACCCCACCAACATCGCCGACAACACGTCCGCCCGCAGCGCGTCGTGCATCATATCGGCCTCCATATGATTGCGCAGCACCGTCATGCTCTGCTCATTGTCCTGCACGGCGCTGCTCATCCGGCTGTTACCCACGTAGCTGGCCAGGCTCATGATCAAGGCGGTAATCAAGCCTGTCGCAATCAACAGCATCAAGCGTAGTTTAATCGTCATGCTGGTATCCCCTTGCCTGGCCGCCAATTGGGCTTCGCCTGAACTGTTATCGGCATCAATTGCTTGTTATTGAAGCCTAAGTTTGCGGATTTGCGCGGATACCTTAAGCTGGCCGCCCTTTGCTTGGCCTGGAATAGCCCATGTCTCGAAGTATTGCTCGCCTCGCCCTGCTCCTGGGCTTGATCACCGCCGTCGGCCCGTTCGCCATCGACAGCTACCTGCCCGCGCTCCCCACCCTCGGCGCCAGCCTGCACGCCTCGCCGGCTGCGGTGCAGATGAGCCTGACCGTGTTCTTCATGATCATCGGCGTGTGCCAGCTGTTCTATGGGCCGATCAGTGATGTATTCGGGCGCAAACCGCCGATTTACGCCGGGCTGGTGATTTTTGCGGTGGGCAGTGTCGGTTGTGCGCTGGCCCCGAGCATTGAAGTGCTGATCGGCTTTCGTGCGTTGCAGGCGTTTGGCGCCTGTGCAGGGATGGTGATTCCCCGGGCGATTGTGCGCGATCTGTACACCGGCCACGAAGCCGCACGCCTGATGGCCTTGCTGATGCTGGTGATGAGTGTTTCGCCGATTCTTGCGCCGCTGGCCGGCAGCGTAGTGATTTCGATCTGGAGTTGGCGCGAAGTGTTTGCACTGCTCGCCGCGGTAGCCGTGGCGTGCCTGGTGATGACGGTCGTGCAGTTGCCCGAAACCCATCCCGCCGAACGGCGCCTGGGCAAAAACCTGGGCAACGCGTTTGGCAGTTACGGGGCGCTGCTGCGTGATCCGCTCTTCACCGGGCTTTCGGTCGTCAGCGGTTTCGGCCTGGCCACGTTCTTTGTATTCATCGGCAGCGCGCCGTTCGTGTATATCGAATACTTCGGCCTGACCCCCACCCAATTCAGCCTGTGTTTTGCGCTGAATGCGGCGTCGTTCTTTGCCATGAGCCAACTGACCGCACGCCTCAGTGCGCGCTTTGGCCTCGCATCGGTGATTCGTTGGTCAGTGGTGGCAGTGGCAAGCGTATTGGGCACGCTGGCCGTGACCACGCTGTGGATCGATAGCCTGCCGTTGATGATGACGCTACTGTTCATCGGTTTCGGTTTTCTCGGCCTGTTGTTGCCGGCGGCGGGCGTTTTGTCCCTGGAGGACCACGGCGCGGTGGCGGGTTCTGCCTCTGCACTGCTGGGGGCGATTCAGATGATCACTGCAGCGGTGTCCATGACCGTGGTCGGCGTGTTTGCTGACCATACGCCGGCGCCAATGTTGATCGGCATTGCACTGTGTGCCGTCGCGGCGCTGCTGGTGACCCTGTGGACGTTACGCCGTTTGCCCGCTCACTTGAGCAGTGCCCCACCCTCCTCCTGATCCCGGGCAAGGCCCATCACAAATCAAACCGATCCACCGCCCGGCGCCGCTCGTTGTCCTCGCGCGCGTCATAGCTGGCGGTGGTCTGGATATTGGTGTGGTGCGCCAGTTTCTGCGCAATCGACAGGTCATGCTCCTCGATCACCCGCGTGATAAATGAGCGGCGGAAATCATGGGGCATGATCTTCACGCCGACTTGCTCACCGCGCTGGCGGGCGATGTAGTAGATCGCGTGCTTGGTGATGCGTTCGCGGGTGATGTGGCTGCCCCGGCGGATGCGGTTGAACAGGAACGTATCGTCGCTCTCGCCTTCTTTAAGCTGTTCACGCCGAAAATCCAGCCACGCCTGCAATTTGGCAAAAGCCCAGGCCGGCGCGTACTTGATCAGTTCCTTGTTGCCCTTGCCGATCACCCGCAGGCTGCGTTCTTCGAAGTTGATCTGCGCCAGGTCGAGGTTGACCGACTCCGACTTGCGCATGCCCGAACCGTACAAAATCCCGATCAGCGCCGCATCGCGCAGCCCTTGGGGGCGTGGGTCGGCGGCGCAGACGTCCATCATCTCGCGGATCAGCGTGCGCCGCAGGTTGCGGCCCTGGCTCAGGCGCGTACCCGGCGTGGCCTTGACCGTGCGCATGCGCAACAGGTGTTCCTGGCTGATCAGGCTGAGGCGCCAGGCTTCATTCATCACGCCGCGCACTGCGTTCACGTACAGCGAAGAGGTGTTCGGCGCATAGCCGTCCTCGCGCAAGGCGGCGACCAGGGCGATCACATGTTCAGGTTGCAACAGGTGCCAGTCGATGTCTTCGAGGTTGATGTCCTCGAAACCCAGGCGGTCGGCGGCGTCCTGCAGCACGTAGCGCATGGTCAGTTGGCTGGAGGGGGCCAGGCGGGTGAGGTAGAGGGTCAGAGGATTGCGAATGGACTCAGTCAAAATAGATCAGCCTTTGGATTAAATACCTCGAACAAGCCATTGTTTAATCGAGGTATTTAGTGAATTGGCGAGGGCCGAGTCTAACCCAGCAACGGCCCTCGCACAAAGTCACGGCGCGACGTCGTCACCCTCGACAGAATCTTGCGGCTGGGTCTGGGTTTGGGTCTGGTTCCATTCGGTGTCCTGTTTCTGCATCAGGGCAAACCAGTGTTGGCGCATGAAGGTCAGGTACGCCTCGGGGGCCTTGGCGAAGTCTTTTTCTTCGCTGTAGCAACCCGGCAGCGGCAATTCGGTGCCCTGCTCCTTGTACTGGCTGACCAGCGCCTGCTGGGCGGCCACACTGCAATCCTTGGGCAGCGGCATGCCGCGCAGTGCGCCGGCCTCCTCGTCCCACCAACTGGCGCCATAGCGGTCGACGCCGCGCAGGCGGTATTTCTGGGATTTGCCCACGTGCATGATCAGTTTGAATTCGTTGGGGCTCACGTCACTGGTGCAGGTACGCGAATAACCCACGGTGGCCTGGGTGATGCCATCACCGGACAGGTCGGTGACCTTGGTGGCATCCCGGTCGAAGCGCAGCGCCGCGTCGAATTCGCAATGCTGCACATCGTCGTAGAGCATCCACACGCGCTTGGGCCGGTTGCCATCGAGCAAATATTGCGCGGCATAGACAAATGCCGATTGGGTGCCATCGTCGTCGCGCTCGCTGAGTTGCTCGGCGAGTACCAGCAGGTTTTTGCCCTGGCGATCGTCCCATGTGTACGCGGCGATCTGCTTGCCGCGCACTTCGACTCCATCCGGCAGTTGCTCAATGCTGGTCAGCGCTACCCCAGCATCGGCCCGCACCGTCGTGACACACGCCACGGTCATCAACAACCCCATCAACACTGGCCGTAAAAGCTGCACGCTATTCATCCGATTACCCTGGCAAGAGAGCGCTTACTTTACCGGCACTTGGGGGGTATTGCAGAGAAGATTGTTGAATAAAATCGGTTACGGGCCCCTGCACACGAGCGCTTGGCGCGGTGTGTGGATCTTCTAGCTGAACACGGGCTGTCTACCTGTCAAATAAACGAGTTTTTCATATGCCTTTCATATTCGTTGCACATTTTTGCGCTTAATCTTGGCTTCAGGACTTGAGAGCGAACCGCGACTTCCCCGACTAACCTGTTGATTACGCTTTACCTTTGCGTTTTATGAGCTTTACTTTAACCGCCTCCATGGAAGACCCCACGCCGTCTCAGGAAAGTCGAATGAATACGCCACTCCACCTTGTGTCAAGTCAGGCACGGCGCTGCCCGCCACTGATGACTGCTGTTTTCACGTTCCAAGTTGCTCTAGCCCCGAGGTCATGAATCTTTGAAACCCTACCCTATTCATTGTGTGTCGATCGTTATCCCGGTCTACAACGAACAAGAGAGCCTGCCTGAGTTGCTGCGTCGCACGACCGCTGCGTGCAAGCAACTGGCTTACGAATACGAAATCATCCTGGTGGATGACGGTAGCCGCGACAAATCCGCCCAAATGCTTGAAGACGCAGCCGCCGAAGATGGCAGCAACGTGGTTGCGGTAATCCTCAATCGCAACTACGGCCAGCACGCGGCGATCATGGCCGGTTTCGAGCAGTGCCGGGGCGAGGTGGTGATCACCCTCGACGCCGACCTGCAAAACCCGCCTGAAGAGATCCCGCGCCTGGTGGAGCAAGCCGCCCTGGGTTACGACGTGGTTGCCACCGTGCGCAACAATCGCCAGGACTCGGCCTTCCGCCGCTGGCCGTCGCGCCTGATCAACCTCGCGGTACAGCGCTCTACCGGCGTGGCCATGAGCGACTACGGCTGCATGCTGCGCGCCTACCGCCGCACGATTGTCGACGCCATGCTCGCCTGCCGTGAACGCAGCACCTTTATCCCGATCCTGGCCAACGGCTTTGCCCGGCACACCACGGAAATCCTGGTGCACCACGCCGAGCGTGAACACGGCGAATCCAAATACAGCGCCATGCGCCTGATCAGCCTGATGTTCGACCTGCTGACCTGCATGACCACCACCCCGCTGCGCCTGCTGTCGATCGTCGGTTTCAGCCTGGCCGGCCTCGGCCTGCTGTTCGCCCTCGCGTTGATCGTGCTGCGCCTGGCCTTCGGCGCCCAATGGGCCGGCGATGGCATGTTCGTATTGTTCGCGGTGCTGTTCATGTTCACCGGTGGCCAGTTCATCGGCATGGGGCTCTTGGGTGAATACCTGGGCCGCATGTACAGCGATGTGCGCGCCCGCCCACGCTTCTTTATCGAAAAAGTGCTGCGCAACACCCCGGCAGCACCGGCCCCCGTCGTCGTCGTTGACGGCCTGGTGTCCTCCCATACCACTTCTACTTCTCCTTCCGATCAGGTTTCGTCATGAATTCAAAAGCCGTTGTCTTCGCATACCACGATATTGGCTGTGCAGGTATTGAAGCCCTGCTGACTGCCGGCTACGACATTGCGGCGGTGTTCACCCACGCCGATGATCCCAAGGAAAACAATTTCTACGGTTCCGTCGCCCAACTCTGCGCCCGCAACGGCATCCCGGTACACGCACCGGAAGACGCCAACCACCCGTTGTGGATCGAGCGCATCGCCAAGCTGAACCCGGAGTACATCTTCTCCTTCTATTACCGCAACCTGCTGAGCGAGCCGCTGTTGGCCACTGCCAGCAAAGGCGCGTTCAACCTGCACGGCTCGCTGCTGCCGAAATACCGTGGCCGCGCACCGGCCAACTGGGTCCTGGTCAACGGCGAAACCGAAACCGGCGTGACCCTGCACCGCATGGTCAAGCGTGCCGATGCCGGCGCAATCCTGGCCCAGCAAAAAGTGCTCATCGAGCGCACCGACACCGGCCTGAGCCTGCACGCCAAACTGCGTGATGCCGCCACCAACCTGCTGCGCGACGCCCTGCCGCAACTGGCCGCCGGCAAACTG
The DNA here is from genome assembly GCF_057835125.1 of Pseudomonas sp. GL_117. Lineage (NCBI taxonomy): Bacteria > Pseudomonadati > Pseudomonadota > Gammaproteobacteria > Pseudomonadales > Pseudomonadaceae > Pseudomonas > Pseudomonas sp. GL_117. The sequence goes on from NZ_CM174418.1 coordinate 3,110,049, forward strand.
AGCGAAACCGCCCAGGACGAAAGCCAGGCCAGCTACTTCGGCCGCCGCACCGCCGCCGATGGCAAGCTGGACTGGAAAAAACCCGCTGAACAACTGTTCAACCTGGTCCGTGCCGTGACCCAACCTTACCCAGGCGCCTTCTGCGCCGTGGGCGAGCACAAGCTGATCGTGTGGCAAGCCGAGGTGGTCAAGGGCAATGAAGGCCTCGCCCCAGGTCGCGTGATCAGCGTCAACCCGCTGCGCATCGCCTGCGGTGAAGACTCCCTGGTGGTCAAGTTCGGCCAGCGCAACGAGAACGGCCTGTACCTGGCCGGCCCATCCCTGGCCGACGAACTAGGCCTGGTCGATGGCTCTGTTCTGCGCGGCGCCGAGTCCGGCCGCAAGCCGCGTCGTACCCGGGTACTGATCCTGGGTGTGAACGGTTTCATCGGTAACCACCTGTCCGAGCGCCTGCTGCGTGACGATCGCTACGAGATCTACGGCCTGGACATCGGCTCCGACGCCATCGAGCGCCTGCGCAGCCACCCGAACTTCCACTATGTGGAAGGCGACATCAGCATCCACACCGAGTGGATCGAGTACCACATCAAGAAATGCGACGTGGTCCTGCCGCTGGTGGCCATCGCCACCCCAATCGAATACACCCGCAACCCGCTGCGCGTGTTTGAACTGGACTTCGAGGAAAACCTCAAGCTGGTGCGCTACTGCGTCAAGTACAACAAGCGCGTGATCTTCCCGTCGACCTCCGAGGTCTACGGCATGTGCCAGGACCAGTACTTCGACGAAGACACCTCCAACCTGGTGGTCGGCCCGGTCAACAAGCAACGCTGGATCTACTCGGTCTCCAAGCAATTGCTGGACCGCGTGATCTGGGCCTACGGCGACAAGGGCCTGAAATTCACCCTGTTCCGTCCATTCAACTGGATGGGCCCACGCCTCGACCGCCTGGACTCGGCCCGTATCGGCAGCTCCCGCGCCATCACCCAGTTGATCCTCAACCTGGTGGAAGGCACGCCAATCCGTCTGTTTGACGGTGGCGAGCAGAAACGCTGCTTCACTGACATCGCCGACGGCATCGAAGCACTGGCACGCATCATCGACAACGACAACGGCGTGTGCGACGGCCAGGTGATCAACATCGGCAACCCGGAAAACGAAGCCAGCATCCGTCAACTGGGCGAAGAGCTGCTGCGCCAGTTCGAAGCCCACCCACTGCGCGGCAACTTCCCGCCGTTCGCCGGTTTCCGCGACGTGGAAAGCAAGGCGTTCTACGGCACTGGCTACCAGGACGTGGCGCACCGCAAGCCAAGCATCGAAAACGCCAAGCGCCTGCTGAACTGGGAGCCAACCGTTGAGATGAGCGAAACCATCGGCAACACCCTGGACTTCTTCCTCAAGGAAGCCATGCTCGAAATCGCGGACAAGCGCTGATGCAGGCAGGTCTTCGCATTGACGTCGACACCTACCGTGGCACCCGTGAAGGTGTGCCGCGGTTGCTCGAATCCCTGGATGAAGCGGGAGTGAAGGCGACGTTCTTCTTCAGCGTTGGGCCGGACAACATGGGGCGCCACTTGTGGCGCCTGATCCGCCCGCAGTTCCTGTGGAAAATGCTGCGTTCCAATGCGGTCGGCTTGTATGGCCTGGACATCTTGCTGGCCGGCACCGCCTGGCCGGGCAAGCCGATTGGCCGCGACCTGGGGCATTTGATGCGCCAGGCCAAGGCCGCCGGGCATGAAGTCGGCCTGCACGCCTGGGATCACCACGGCTGGCAGGCCAATACCGGGCGCTGGAGCGAGGCGCAGTTGGTGGAGCAGATCCGCCGGGGCGTCGACACCCTCAGCGACATCCTCGGGGAGCGCATCGACTGTTCCGCCGCCGCCGGTTGGCGCGCCGATGAACGTGTGGTGCAAGCCAAGCAAGGTTTCAACTTTCGCTACAACAGCGATTGCCGGGGCACCAGCCTGTTCAGGCCGACACTGGCCGATGGCAGCGCGGGCACTCCACAAATTCCGGTAGACCTGCCGACCTTCGACGAAGTCGTCGGGCCGGTGGTGGCTGCCAAGGATTTCAATGGGTTCATCCTTGACCGCTTTGCCGAGTCGAAGCTGAACGTCTACACGATCCACGCAGAAGTAGAAGGGATTCTGATGGCCAACGATTTTCGCCAATTGCTCGCCCAGGCAGGGCAGCGCGGCATCGACTTCAAACCCTTGGGCGATTTGTTGCCTGCGGACCTGACCACCCTGCCCCAGCAACAGCTGGTGCGCGGCGCCTTGCCCGGCCGTGAGGGTTGGCTCGGAGTGCAGCAGGCATGATCCGGCGTCTGGCATTGCCTCTGTTGCTGTTGGCCTTTGGTGTGTTCTACCTGTTGCCACTGGCTACCCATGGCCTGTGGATCCCGGACGAAACCCGCTACGCCCAGATCAGCCAGGAAATGCTGCTGACCGGCAAGTGGGCATCGCCGCACTTCATGGGCATCCGCTACTTTGAAAAACCGGCGGCGGGCTACTGGATGATCGCGCTGGGCCAGGCGATCTTCGGGCAGAACCTGTTCGGCGTGCGTTTCGCCTCGGCGTTGAGCACCGGCCTGAGCATCCTGCTGGTGTACCTGGTGTCGCGCCGGCTGTGGAATGATCCGCAGAAAAGCCTGGTCAGCACCGTGCTGTACATGAGTTTTGTCAGCGTCGCGGCCCTCGGCGGTTATGCCAACCTCGATCCGCAGTTCACCTTCTGGGTCAACCTGACCGGCGTGGCCTTGTGGTACTGCTTCGACAGCACCACGCGCAATGGCCGCTTGGCCTCCTGGGCGTTGTTGGGTTTGGCCTGTGGCATGGGCTTCATGACCAAGGGCTTCCTGGCCTGGCTGCTACCCGTGCTGATCGCCCTGCCCTATGCCATCTGGCAGAAACGTTTGCGTGAACTGCTGGGCTACGGCCTGGTGGCCGTGGTGGTGGCGATTGTGGTCAGCCTGCCATGGGCGTTGGCGGTGCACCTGCAAGAGCCTGACTACTGGAACTTCTTCTTCTGGCACGAGCATATCCAACGCTTTGCCGGTGACGATGCCCAGCATGCCGAGCCGTTCTGGTACTACTTGCCGCTGCTGGTGGCGTTCTCGCTGCCGTGGGTTGCGCTGCTGCCATCCACCCTGAAACAGGCTTGGTTGCAAAAGCGCCTGCCGAAAACCGCGTTCCTGCTGTTGTGGCTACTGATGCCTCTGGCGTTCTTCAGCCTGGCCAAGGGCAAGCTGCCTTCCTACATCATGCCGTGCCTGTTGCCGCTGGCCTTGTTGATGGGCTCGACCCTGGCCGACAAACTCGCCGAGGGCCGCGGCCGCGCTCTGCGCATCAACGGTTGGTTGAACCTGGTGGTGGGCATCGTCGCGTTGCTGGCACTCACGTGGTTTCAATTGAAGAAGCCGGTGTACGAGCCGGGCCAGGAAACCCTCAGCCTGGTGCTGGTGTTCGTGTTCCTGTTCGGCTGGATCATTGCCAATCTGTTGCAGGCAGCGCGCCCGCTGAAACTGTGGGCCGCACCGGTGCTCGGCAGTTGGTTGCTGGTGGCACTGGTGCCCGCCGCACTGCCCCATTCGGTGGTCTACAACAAGACCCCCGACCAATTCATCATCGATCACCTGCAAGCCCTGCGGCCGGCCACGGCACTCCTGAGCAATGACCTGGGTGCGGCATCGGCCCTGTCCTGGCGCCTGGCGCGGCCGGACGTGACGCTCTACAACACCGTCGGCGAAGTCAAATACGGCCTCACCTACCCGGATGCGACTCATCACAAGGTCGACACCACGCAGGTCCAGGCATGGATGAGCGCTGCGCGCAAACAAGGTCCGGTCGGCGTGGTGATGCGCGTTAAAGGTGACGACGAAATCGCCGAAGTTGCACTGCTGCCAGACGACGGCCAGCGCTTTGAACAAGGCAACATCGTGATTCTGATCTTCCCACAGGTTGCTCCATGATCACCCTGCTTCTGTTACTGACCGCCTGCCTGCTCACGTGCATGGGCCAGGTCTCGCAAAAATTCGCCGTGGAAAGCTGGCGCGACCTGCCGGACGGTTGGGCGCTGAAACTACGCTCGCCGTGGCTGTGGGCCGCATTGGTGTGTCTGGGTCTGGGCCTGCTGGTGTGGTTGCTGGTGTTGCAGCGCCTGGAAGTCGGTATCGCCTACCCGATGCTCAGCCTGAACTTTGTGCTGGTCACGCTGGTGGCACGTTTTGTCTTTCATGAACCCATCGATGGCCGCCATTGGTTCGGCGTGGCGCTGGTGATTGCTGGTGTTGTGTTGCTGGGGCGTCAGGTATGAGCCGCGTGCGTGGTTTTGCCCTGGCCTTGGCCAGCGTCGGCCTGGTCAGCGCGGCCCAGTTGGGCATGCGCTGGAGCATGACGCGCCTGCCGCTGCCCCACGAATGGCTGAGTACGCCGATCGATCTCGGTGCCCTGGGCGTGGTGATCCTGGCGATCTTCGCCTATGCGCTGTCGATGCTCTGCTGGCTCGGCGCGCTCAAGCACCTGCCCCTGGGCCGTGCCTATTCATTGCTGAGCATCAGCTACGCCCTGGTGTACCTGCTGGCGGCCAGCCTGCCGGGGTTCAACGAACATTTTTCGCTTTCAAAAACCCTGGGGGTGGCGCTGGTCATCCTCGGAGTTCTGGTTATCAACTCCCACCGTGCTAGCCCCGCAAGCTCCAGGAATGCCCCATGAAAATCAGTGTATTTGGTAGTGGTTACGTCGGTCTGGTGCAGGCCACCGTATTGGCCGAAGTCGGTCACGATGTCATCTGCATGGACGTCGACAAGAACAAGGTCGAGTCGCTGCAAAAGGGCCATGTGACCATCTTTGAGCCGGGGCTGGCGGCGATGGTCAAGGAAAACCTGGAAAGCGGGCGGCTGCACTTTACCCATGACGAAAAACTCGCGGTCGAACACGGCGAAGTGTTGTTTATCGCCGTGGGTACGCCCTCGGACGAAGACGGCTCGGCGGATTTGAAATACGTGCTGTCGGTGGGCGATGCCGTGGCCCGTCACCGTGTCGACCCAGTGATCCTGGTGGAAAAATCCACTGTGCCCGTCGGCACCGGCGACACCCTGCGTGCGCACATTGAGAAAGCCCTGCACCTCGCTGGCCGGCACCTGGAGTTCGATATTGTCTCCAACCCGGAATTCCTCAAGGAAGGCTCGGCAGTGGCCGACTGCCGCCGCCCGGACCGCATCGTCATCGGCTGCGAGCGCGAAGAAGTGCGCGAGGTCATGCGCGACCTGTATGCGCCGTTCAACCGCAACCATGACCGCATCATCTTCATGGACCTGCGCAGCGCCGAGCTGACCAAGTACGCCGCCAACTGCATGCTGGCCACCAAGATCAGCTTTATCAACCAGATCGCCGAACTGGCCGAACACCTGGGGGCCGACATCGAAGCCGTGCGCCTGGGCATCGGCGCCGACTCGCGCATCGGCTACCACTTCATCTACCCGGGCTGCGGCTACGGCGGTTCGTGCTTCCCCAAAGACATGCGCGCCCTGATCCACAGCGCCAAGGAAGCCAATTGCTCCAGCGACCTGTTGGAAGCCGTGGAAGCGATCAACCAGCGCCAGAAGAGCAAGCTGTTCGAACGCGTCAATGCATTCTTCAAAGGCAACCTCAAGGGCAAGACCTTTGCCATCTGGGGCCTGGCGTTCAAACCCAACACCGACGACATGCGGGACGCGCCCAGCCGTGTGCTGATGGAAGCCCTGTGGGCCGCCGGTGCCAACGTGCGTGCATTCGACCCGGAAGCCATGCAGGAAACCCAGCGCATCTACGGCGACGACCCGCGCTTGATGCTGATGGGCACACCGGAGTCCACCCTCAGCGGCGCCGACGCGTTGATCGTCTGCACCGAATGGCAGCAATTCAAGGCGCCGGACTTTGATTTGATCCTCCAGCGCCTGAAAACCCCGGTGATCTTCGACGGCCGTAACCTCTACGACAGCGAGCGCCTTGCGCGCAAAGGCTTCCAATACTTCCCGATCGGCCGTGGCGACTCCTGCCAATTGCCTATTCCCCAGCAACAGTGGGTGCCGCAGGTTGTGGAAGCCTGATACGTGAACAAAGCCCAACCGCCCTTGATGAGTGCCCTGATCCGCCGACAGTCCCTGGTGCTTGGGCTGTTGGCGCTGCTGTTGTTTATCGCCGGCAACTGGCACCAGGCGATCATCGGGTTTGACTCGCGCTTCGTGCTATTTGCCCAGGAAATGCTGCGCCATGGGCCGAGCTTTTTCCCGACGACCTATGGCCAGCCGTACGCCGATTACCTGGCCACCTCGACGTTGTTGACCTGGCTGTTGTCCCTGCCCTTGGGCCAGGTCACCAGCTTTACCGCGTGGTTGCCGACGGCCATCGCCTCGGCGTTGATTGTGATCCTGGTGTACCGCCTTACGGCGCCCTACTCCACACGCTGGGGCCTGTTGAGCGTGGCGATGTTGGCGCTCAGCAGCACCTTCATCAGCGAAACCCGCGCCGTGTCCCTGGACCAGATGCTCGCCGCCGTGGCCCTGGCGGTGTTCTACCTGGGCTACGCCCACGATCACTTCGGCGCGGGCAAACGCCTGCACCTTGTGTATCTGTTGCTGATTGTCGGTTTTTCGATCCGCGGGCCGATTGGCCTGGTGATCCCCACGGGCGTGCTGTGCAGTTACTACCTGCTCAACCGCCAATGGCGCCAGTTGTTCAGCTTCGGCCCATTGGCCCTGGCATTGCTGGTGGCGTGCGTCGGCCTGCTGTTGCTGTTGGCCAAGCTCAGTGGCGGCGAAGTATTCATGCAGGACGTGATCCGCATGCAGTTCCTGGGGCGCATGGACGGCAGCGAAGGCTCCAGCGGCGTGCTGTATTACTTCACCAGTTCCATGGGCAATTACGCCCTGGCCTACCCGGTGGCGCTGCTGGTGCTGCTGGCGGTGGCCGTCGGCGGCAAACGCACACCGGACCCGGCGTTGCGACTGGTGCTGTATTGCGCGGCGGCGGGTTTGCTGGTGATGCTCGGTCTGTCGATTCCCCAGGCGAAAAAAGCCCGTTATGTGCTGCCGATGTTGCCGATGGCGGCGATCATTGCGGCGTACCCGTTCCAGGTCACCCAAGGGCGTTTGTTTGCGCTGTTGCGCAGCCTGATGCAGGGCCTCTGGACTGTGTTGCCGGCGCTGCTGGTGGTCGGTTTGGTAGTGGTACGCCGCCGTTACCCGGATGCTGTCGGCAACCTGGGCGTGATGTTTGGCGTGCTCGGTGCGCTTCAGGTCCTGGCGCTGCTGGCGTGGTTGAAGCCGCACCTGCGCACAGGCGGTCCGGCACTGGCCGCGGTATTGGCGTTATGGACAACCTACATCGTGGTGGTCGAACCGCTGGAACGCAGCCTGTACGACACGCGTACCTTCAGCCTGGCGGTCAAGGCGCGGATTTCCCAGGACCCGGCACCTGTGGTGCTGCACGGGCTGGGGAAAGACGCCAAGGCAATCAAGCTGATGGTCAACCTCGATTGCGACCGGGTGCCGCTGTTCACCCAGTCGAGCAGCGACCTCACACCTTTACAGGCTCCGGCGTGGCTGGTGATGAGTGCGGCGGATTTTGAAGGTTTGCAAGAGCCACGCTTGCGCGCACTCACGCCGACCGTCAGCGGCGAATTCGACAAGAACCCCTACGTGCTGCTGCACCTGAGCAAACCCCTACAACCGTGATCCTGCCGGCTTCGGCCGGTATTCCCGCGAAAGCTCCTACGCAGCTATGCGTAAAGGCTGGTGCCGTTTCCCTTTCCCGCTCCTGAATTCAAAATGTAAACTCGCTTGCCAGTTACGGTAACTATTTACTACCCCTTGGTTGAAGGGGACAGGACAAGGACGTTGTAACCCGCGACCTACATCGCCGTTACATCCATGAAAGGACTCTGCCGTGCCCACTGAATCATTCCCCGATACCCCCTCAACGCCTGCGCGTGAGCAGGTCCATGTCAGCTATGTGCCGATGCCGAGCCTGGACCGGCTGATGGGCCTGCGTGATGCCCTCGTCGCGCTGAAAGGTCCGCTGTCCAACGACCCCAGGGTGCGCGAGAGCCTGCAACGCCGGCTGTTAAGCGAAGAGCATTCCAAACGCATACTCGGCAGCGCGAGCGCGCAACCGTCGGTTCACCCCTAGCGCTTGAATTCAGTTTTTTTGCATTTAACCTGCATTAATCTGCATTGGCGTGCGGCAATCCAGGTCGGCACACTATGTACGTTCCTTCCCCCAATGTTGGAACTTTCCAAAGGCTTAACCGGAATGCCCGGCAGGCCTTTTTTTTTGCCCGCTGTTTCAGGACCTTTTTAATGCTCGCTCGCTGGTTACCCACTGCCATCAATACCCGTCCCGCCGAATGGAGTCGTGCCGCCATCGGCATGGCCTTGGGCACGCTGCTCAGTGTGTGGGTGTGCGGCCAAGTATTCGGTATGGACGTCGCCCTGCATTTGCTCGGCCCCCTGGGCGCGTCGGCGGTCTTGCTGTTTGCAGTGTCGTCCGGCGCGCTGGCGCAACCGTGGTCAATCATCGGCAGTTACCTGTGCGCCGGGGTGGTCGCCTTGTTGGTCGCGCGGGTACTGGGCCGCACGTTGGGCAGTGCCTGCCTGGCGGCGGGCATGACCGTCATCCTGATCTGCTGGCTGCGCTGCCTGCATCCACCGGCCGGCGGGCTGGCGATGACCCTGGTGCTGGCGGACCCGGCATCCATCGCCCTTGGCTGGCAGGAACTGGCCCCGGTCATGCTCGGCGCCGCAGCGCTGCTCGCCTGCGCACTGGCCTACAACAATGCCACCCGCATGCGTTACCCCAAGGGGCAAGTGGCACCACCTGCTGCAGTGCTGGGCAACACACCCGTGGTGACCGACCCGGCAATCACCGCTGCCGACCTCAAGCTGGCCCTGGCGGAAATGGAGCAGTTCTACGATGTGCAGCCGACCGAGCTGGAACAACTGATCCACGCGGCGGAAGGCCATGCGCGGCGCCGTAGCATTGGCGATGTGCTCGCCAGTCGCGTGGCCTGAGCGGCGTCGTTCGCGCGACGAGCGGCGTATTGCACCTGACCTGGCAGCGGCTAGAGTCATTACAGCACTTGAAGTTGTCTGCTGTTCACCACGCTGTCTGGGCACCGCTGTACCAGTAACGAAGACAAGGACTACCTGGCTTTGGGACGGTATAACGCGAGCCCCGACGTGTGCCTGTCGCCATCTTCCCGCCGGTTCTCCTGTTCAGGTGTATCGAAAGATCCACTCGGAACAGGAGACAATCCATGGGCGTTACCCTGCAAACTCTGTTGCGCTCGCCGCTGTTCGAGCCGCGTCTGCGCCATCGGCTGACCCTCAAGGCCTACATGGACCTGACGATCCAGCGCATGCACGCGATTTTTGCCGGGCAAATCGTCAGCAATGAACAGTGGCTGGGGCAAGCGCAGCAATCGGAGTTCTCCAGGCTCTGCGAGTGGATGGGCTACTTCGGCGCCTTCGACTATGCGCTGCACTCATCGCTGGTCGATCACATGATTGCCGTCGATGCACTCCTGAACCACGCCAGCCCGACGCAAATCGCGCACTACCGCGACGAAGCGATCGGCATGCACAAGGTCTACTCCTTTGGCTGCACTGAGGTCGGTGGCGGTTCCGACGTGCGCAATACGCAGACGACCGTGACCTACCACCGGCAAACCCATCGCCTAATACTCGATTCCCCCTCCCCCGAGGCCTGTAAATGCTGGATTGGCAACGCGCTGTATGCGGCCCAGGTAGTGATGGTGCTCGGGCGCCTGATCGTCGATGACGAGGATCAAGGCCTCCACTGGTTCCGTGTGGTGATCCGCCAGCGTGAAAATGGCCGCCTGCGCAAGGGCGTGAAGATCATGGCCTGCGACCCCAAGGGCGGCATTCACGCCAATCAAGTCGCGGCGATCCGGTTCTGCCAGTTGGAACTGTCGGTAGACGCGCTGTTGCAACGCCACGCACATTTCAACGACGAGGGGACGTTCGTCAGCGATTTGCCGCGAGATCGACGCTTTATCGCGGCGCTGAAAACCTTTCTGCAGGAGCGTGTGCTGTTTCTTACCGGGATTCGCCAAAATGCGGGGCTTGCGGCGCACCTGAGTTACCGTTTCGCCTGCCACCGTCAACTCCACCGTGACGGCGGCACCGTGGCGCTGCTGAGCCAGCCGTTGTTTCGCCAGCGTCTCTATGCGGTCCAACTCAAGGCACTCGCGTTGCGCCTGCTGGAGCAGGCGGTAATCCGGCGTTTCGAGGCGCACTGGGCGCAGGTGCCGCGACGTCAGGAACTGCACGTGCTGGCCGCGCTGAGCAAGGCCGTAGGCGCATGGATGGGCCTTGACGTGATTCGTCTCTGCCGCGAACTGTGCGGGTCCCAGGGCTTTCATCAGTTCAACCAGATCGCCACACAAGTCATCGACTGCGAGGTTGGCTGCACCTTCGCCGGGGACAGCACGATGATGGCGTATCAGGTGATCAAGGATGCGTTGGCGCGCCCGCGGTTTATTCTCGATGCCCCCACTAACCTTGGCCAGCAAGTCGAGGCAACCCTCGTCGCGCGGTGCGCCACGGACGCAACGTTCACCCACGAACAGGCGTTGGGCCTGGCATACGCCAGGGCCTTGGACCTGGTGATTGAAGAAGCCGAGGCCCAGCATCTGCTGGACAGCCCGACACTCGACGACCTGATCAATAGTTTCGCCGCGCCGCTGCACCCCTGGGCGATGTTCAGCCGCGAAGGGCTTGCCCGGCATGCCACCCAGGCACAGGTCGAAATGCTGGCAGCCTGGCTTAAACCGCCCCAGTGCTTGATCAGCGCATATATCGACGCGCCGGATTACGCCCGGCAATTCACCCATAAACTCTACGAGGAGCAGTGACATGGCCCTCCCGGATTTCTCCAACCCTGCGACCATTGGCGAGCCTTACGAGGCCTTTGCCTACCTGCGCCATCACCATCCACTGTACTGGTGCGCACACCACAAGGCCTGGTTTTTGACACGGTTTGACGACGTTTCCGCCGCGTTGACCGATACACGACGCTTTTCGTCCAACCGCATGCGTGCATTGGTCAACGCACAGCTGCCCGCCAAGCAGCGTGCAGCGCTGGAGCCCTTTATCGAAAAGGCCTCGCGGTGGATGTATTCCCAGGACGGCAAGGACCATGAGCGCGGGCGCAAAGTGCTGGCCAAGGCCTTCACGCCCCGGGCCATTGATGCGCTGGCGGGCGACATAGAGCGCATCGTTGACCACCTGCTGACGCAACTGGGCCCGCAGCCCGAGTTGATGAGCAAGCTGTTCAACAAGGTCCCGGCGCTGATCCTGGCGCAGATGTTTGGCATTGCGGCCGAGGACGCGCTGAAAATCCGGCATTGGACGGATGCCATTATCGTGTTCATGGTGGGCAGCACCGACCCCGCGTTTGGGCCGCGCGAGGCGTTGCAGGCCATGGAGCAGATGTACGCCTTCTTCTCCCGGCTCGTCGAAGCGCGTCGCCTGGCGCCGGGAGACGACCTGGTCGGCCAGGCTATTGCCAGCGGCGACCAGCTTGCAATGAGCCACGAGGACCTGTTGGCGCAGCTGGCGTTTGTGCTGGTCGCGGCGACGACGACCAGCGCGGACCAACTCGGCATCATCTTGTTCTATCTGCTTACCCATCCCGCCAGCCTGGCCGAAGTCAGGGCCGACCCGAGGCTGCTCCCCGGCGCTATCGAAGAAGCCTTGCGCATCTGCCCGGCGGGTCAGCTCAGCCATCGCGTGGCAACGCAGGACGTCACCTTGCATGGTCAGACCATCCACACAGGTGACGTGGTGTTCCTGATCCGGGCAGCGGCCAATCGCGATCCCCGCCACTTCAGCGACCCCGACCAGTTCGACATCCATCGCCAGCAGCAGGATCACTTGGCGTTTGGCCGTGGGCCGCATTTCTGCATGGGTTCGATGCTGTTCAAGCTGGAGGCGAAGATTGTCTTCACCCGCTTGCTGGCACGGTTTGCGCACATTGGCCTGCTTGAGCAAGCACCACCGACATGGCGTACCAACAGTTTGCAGTTCCGGGGCCTGAGCCAGATCCAGGTGCGCCTGGCCCCTGCGGCCAGCGAGATTACCCGCTGTTTCTCCGCCGCGCCGTGGGAACAAAAAGCCGGGTATTGCCGCGCACTGCGGGCCGGCAACCTGGTCATCACCAGCGGTACGGTGGCGTTTGACGACCACGGCAACCCCTACGCGCCCGGCGATGCCTACCATCAGACCCGGCGCTGCCTGGAGATCATCGAAACCGCCCTCAAGCAATTGGAAGTGGACAGGACCCTCGTGGTCGCCACGCGCATGTACACCACCGACATGCGCCTCTGGCCGCACATTGCCAGGGCGCATCAGGAGTTCTTTCAGGCTTGCCCGCCGACCACCCTGTTGCTGGAGGTCAAGGCGCTGATTGCGCCCGCCTACGTGATTGAAATCGAGGCACAGGCATGGACCGGCCACTGATCACCCCCGAGAGCATGCGCGCGGCGGTACGTGCCGCGGTGGTCATGTCGGTCCGGGACCTTGACGTTCCAGGCCCGCACCGCGCGGTCCGGGTGCGCGTCTATCGGCCGGCGAGCCCGACGCCTGCGCCTGCATTGCTGTATTTCCACGGCGGTGGTTGGGTCGCGGGGGACCTGGACACCCACGACAGCTTCTGCCGGGTCCTGTGCGAGTGGGCCGGTTGTGCGGTGGTGGCCACGGACTACGCCAGGCCGCCTGAGCAGCGCTTCCCGGCCGCTGTCGAGGATTGTTACGGCGTCACGCAGTGGTTGGCGCGCCAAGGCCCGTCGATGGGCATCGACGTCAATCGGATCGCGGTCGCCGGTGGCGGATCAGGCGCAGGCCTGGCGGCGGTGATCTGCCAGCTTGCCCGCGACCAGGGCGGCCCCTCGATCGGCTTCCAGTTGCTGCTCTACCCCCTGCTCGACTGCCTGGCCCGCAACCGTTCGCGAGCGGCGTATGCCTCGGGATATGGGCTGACAGCCGAACTGCTGCGCTGGTATCTGAGCCTGTATGTGCCCGAGGGAGTGTCACTCGCGCACCCGTGGTTGTCACCCGCACGACATGCTTCATTGCGTAACCTGCCCGATGCGTTGATCGTGACGGCCGGTTGCGATCTGCTGCGCGATGAGGGGCGCGCCTATGCACGCCACCTGAAAAAAGCCGGTGCGGCGGTGCGCCACGTTAACTACCCTGACATGCAGCACGGGTTTATCAATTACCCGGCCCAGCACGCCGCGGCGCGCAAAGCCATACAGCTGTGCGTTGAGGCTCTGGCCGGATATTTTCAGGCGCAGCCCGCAGGCCGTGCGTGAGCCTGCATAAATGCAACAACGACCTGCATGATTCCACGTTGTACTGGGCAAATTTGCACTGGTAGGATCGCGAGAAGGTTCGCCCGCGAACATCTTGATAAAGACAATAAAAGCAGGGAGTTAGAGATGACTGCTCAGGTTTCATCGCAAGCCAGCCACGCAGCAATTCATCCGCAAGACGTACTGGTCGAAGTCCGCAACCATATCGGCCACCTCACCCTCAACCGCCCCGCCGGGTTGAATGCCATCACCCTGGATATGGTCCGTAGCCTGACCCACCAGTTGCACGCCTGGGCGGATGACCCCGCAGTCTACGCCGTGGTCCTGCGCGGAGCGGGTGACAAAGCCTTCTGCGCCGGCGGTGACATCCGTTCCCTGTATGACAGCTTCAAGCAAGGCGATACCTTGCACGAAGACTTCTTCGTCGAGGAATACGCCCTCGACCTCGCTATTCACCACTACCGTAAACCGGTCCTCGCGCTGATGGACGGCTTTGTCCTGGGCGGCGGCATGGGCCTGGTGCAAGGCGCCGACCTGCGCGTGGTCACCGAGCGCAGCCGCCTGGCGATGCCGGAAGTGGCCATCGGTTACTTCCCGGACGTTGGCGGCAGCTACTTCCTGCCACGCATTCCCGGCGAGCTGGGGATTTACCTGGGGGTCACCGGTGTGCAGATTCGTGCCGCCGATGCGTTGTACTGTGGTTTGGCGGACTGGTACCTGGACAGTGCCAGGCTGACCGAGCTGGATCACAAGCTCGATCACCTGCAGTGGCACGAGTCGGCCCTCAAGGATCTGCAAGGCGTACTGGCCAAGCTCGGCGTACAGCAATTGCCCGACGCCCCGCTGGCACGCTTGCGCCCGGCCATCGACCACTTCTTCGCCTTGCCGGACGTCCCGAGCATCGTCGAACAACTGCAGCAAGTCACCGTAGCCGATAGCCATGAGTGGGCGCTGGCCACCGTCGGTATGATGCAAACCCGTTCGCCACTGGCCATGGCCGTGACCCTCGAGATGTTGCGCCGTGGCCGGCGCCTGCCGCTGGAGCAATGCTTCGCCCTGGAGCTGCACCTGGACCGGCAATGGTTTGAGCGCGGCGACCTGATTGAAGGCGTGCGTGCGTTGATCATCGATAAAGACAAGGCCCCACGCTGGAACCCGCCGACGCTTCAGGCATTGGACGCCAGCCACGTCGATAGCTTCTTCCAACACTTCAAGCAGGTTGCGAGATAAGTCATGCAAGACATTGAATACACAGAAGAACAAGTGATGATTCGCGACATGGCTCGCGATTTCGCCCGGGGTGAAATCGCCCCCCATGCCCAGGCCTGGGAAAAAGCCGGCTGGATTGACGATGCACTGGTCGCCAAGATGGGTGAGCTGGGCCTGTTGGGCATGGTGGTCCCCGAGGAATGGGGGGGCACCTATGTGGATTACGTGGCTTACGCCCTGGCTGTCGAAGAGATTTCCGCCGGTGACGGCGCCACTGGCGCACTGATGAGTATCCATAATTCAGTGGGTTGCGGGCCGATCCTCAACTACGGCACAGCTGAACAGAAACAAACCTGGCTGGCCGACCTCGCCAGCGGCCAGGCGATTGGTTGCTTCTGCCTGACCGAGCCCCAAGCCGGCTCCGAAGCACATAACCTGCGCACCCGTGCCGAACTGCGTGACGATCAGTGGGTAATCAGTGGTGCCAAGCAATTCGTCAGCAACGGCAAGCGCGCCAAGCTGGCCATCGTGTTTGCCGTGACCGATCCCGACCTCGGCAAAAAGGGCATCTCGGCGTTCCTGGTCCCCACCGATACCCCCGGTTTTGTGGTCGACCGCACTGAACACAAGATGGGCATTCGTGCCTCGGACACCTGCGCCGTCACCCTGAACCAATGCACGGTGCCTGCGGCCAACCTGCTGGGCGAGCGCGGCAAAGGCCTGGCCATCGCCCTGTCCAACCTCGAAGGTGGCCGCATCGGCATCGCCGCCCAGGCCCTGGGCATCGCCCGCGCGGCGTTTGAAGCGGCGCTGGCTTATGCCCGGGATCGTGTGCAGTTCGACAAGGCGATCATCGAGCACCAGAGCGTGGCCAACCTGCTGGCGGATATGCAAACCCGCCTGAATGCCGCGCGCCTGCTGATCCTGCACGCCGCACGGTTGCGCAGTGCCGGCAAGCCATGCCTGTCCGAAGCGTCCCAGGCCAAGCTGTTTGCTTCGGAAATGGCGGAGAAAGTCTGCTCGTCAGCGATGCAGATCCATGGTGGGTATGGGTATCTGGAGGATTACCCGGTGGAGCGTTACTACCGGGATGCGCGGATCACGCAGATTTACGAGGGGACCAGCGAGATCCAGCGGATGGTGATTGCCCGTGAACTCAGGCACTACCAACTCTGACTGACACACTGCAAAACAGTGTGGGAGCGGGCTTGCTCGCGAATGCGGTGTGTCAGTCACAGGTATTTCAACTGATCCACCGCTTTCGCGAGCAAGCCCGCACCACATAAGCCGCTTCCACCTGTTGGGAGATCGAATTACCTGTCTTTGAACTGCGGGGCACGCTTGGCCACGAACGCGGCCATGCCTTCTTTCTGATCCAGGGTCGCAAACGCGGCATGGAACACCCGGCGCTCAAAGCGCACGCCTTCGGACAGGCTCACTTCAAACGCGCGGTTCACACTTTCCTTGACCATCATGCTGATCGGCACCGACTTGCCGGCAATCAGCGTGGCGACTTTCAGCGCTTCTTCCAGCAATTCATCAGCCGGTACGATCCGCGCCACGATCCCGCAGCGCTCGGCTTCCACCGCATCGATAAAACGCCCGGTCAGGCACATTTCCATGGCCTTGGCCTTGCCCACCGCGCGGGTCAGGCGCTGGGTACCGCCCATGCCCGGCAGCACACCGAGGTTGATTTCCGGCTGGCCGAACTTGGCGCCATCGCCGGCCAGGATAAAGTCACACATCAGCGCCAGCTCGCAGCCGCCGCCCAGGGCAAAGCCGTTGACCGCCGCGATGATCGGCTTGCGGCGGTTGGCCACGCGATCGCTGTCGCTGAACAAATCGTCGAGATAGATCTGCGGGTAGGTCAGCTCGGCCATTTCCTTGATGTCGGCGCCGGCGGCGAAGGCTTTTTTCGAGCCGGTCAGCACGATGCAGCCGATGTCAGGGTTGGCTTCCAGGCCATCGAGCGCCTGATTCAATTCGCTGACCAGTTGTGCATTCAGCGCGTTCAGGGCTTGGGGGCGATTGAGGGTGATCAGCCCGACGCAGCCCTGGACGTCAAGCAAAATGGTTTCGTAACTCATGTGGCGGCTCCTTAGAGATTGCGTGAGATGACCATGCGTTGAATATCGCTGGTGCCTTCGTAGATCTGGCAGACCCGCACATCGCGGTAGATCCGCTCCAGGGGAAAGTCGCTCAGGTAACCGTAACCGCCGAGCGTTTGCAAGGCGGCGGAGCAGACTTTCTCGGCCATTTCCGAAGCGAACAACTTGGCCATCGAGGCCTCTACCAACGCGGGCTTGCCGCTGTCACGCAGGGCGGCGGCGTAACGCACCATTTGCCGCGCCACCGCAATTTGCGTGGCCATATCCGCCAGGCGAAACGCCACGGCCTGGTGCTCGATCAGCGCCTTGCCGAAGCTTTCGCGCTCACGCGCATAGTCACGTGCCGCTTCAAAGGCCGCGCGGGCCATGCCCACCGATTGCGAAGCGATGCCGACGCGCCCGCCTTCCAGGTTGGCCAGGGCGATCTTGTAGCCCTCGCCCTCCTCGCCCAGACGGTTCGCGACCGGTACCTTCACGTCTTCAAACAGGATCTGACAGGTGTCCGACGCGTGCTGGCCGAGCTTGTCCTCGACCCGCGCCACGGTGTAGCCGGGCGAATCCGTCGGCACGATAAACGCACTGATGCCACGTTTGCCCGCCGCGGGGTCGGTGACTGCAAACACAATCACGATCCCGGCGTTTTTCCCGGAGGTGATGAACTGTTTGCAGCCGTTCAGTACATAGTGGTCGCCTTCCAGGCGCGCACGGGTTTTCAAGCTGCTGGCATCGGAGCCGGCCTGGGGTTCGGTCAACGCGAACGCGCCGAGCATGGCACCGCTGGCCAGGGGCTTGAGGAATTGCTCTTTCTGCTGATCGTTGCCGAACTTGAGGATCGGCACGCAACCGACCGAGTTGTGCACGCTCATGATGGTCGAGCAGGCACCGTCGCCGGCGGCGATCTCTTCCAGGGCCATGGCGTAGGCCAGGTAGCCGGTGTCGCAACCGCCCCACTGCTCCGGCACCAACATGCCGAAAAAACCCAGCTCGGCCATTTCACCGATGGCTTCCTTGGGGAAACGGTGGTCGCGGTCCCATTCGGCGGCGAAGGGTTTCAGGCGCTCCTGGGCAAATTGCCGGGCAGCTTCGCTGATTTGCAGTTGTTCGTCATCTGGCAACATGGTGAGTCCTTAATACAGGCATTCGACGGCCATGGCCGTGGCTTCACCACCGCCGATGCAGATCGCGGCAACGCCACGCTTGAGGTTGTTCTGGCGCAGCGCCGACAGCAGCGTCACCAGGATGCGCGCACCGGACGCGCCAATCGGATGGCCCAGGGCGCAGGCGCCGCCATGGATATTGACCTTGGCGTGGGGGATTTCCAGCTTGCTCATGGTCACCAGGCTGACCACGGCGAAGGCTTCGTTGATCTCGAACAGATCGACGTCAGCCAGGTTCCAGCCGGTTTTGCTCATCAACGTACGGATAGCGCCCACTGGTGCCACCGGAAACAGCCCTGGCTCATCGGCAAACGCCGCGTGGCCGTGGATCACCGCCAGCGGCTTCAATCCGCGTTTTTGGGCCTCGGACTGGCGCATCAGCAGCAACGCCGCCGCCCCATCGGAAATCGAGCTGGAGTTGGCCGCCGTTACAGTGCCCCCCTCACGGAACGCCGGTTTAAGGCTGGCGATCTTGTCAGGCTTGGCTTTCGGCGGTTGCTCGTCATGCAACACCGTCACTTGTTCCTTGCCGACGGTGACCTGCACCGGGACGATCTCGGCGGCAAATTTGCCATGGGCGATGGCTTCCTGCGCACGGGTCAGGGAGGCAATCGCGAACGCGTCCTGGGCTTCACGGCTGAAACCGTTGTGCATCGCACAGTCCTCGGCGAAGGTGCCCATCAGGCGGCCCTTGTCGTAGGCGTCTTCCAAGCCGTCGAGGAACATATGGTCGAGTACGCGGCCGTGGCCCATGCGGTAGCCGCTGCGCGCACGATCGAGCAGGTACGGCGCGTTGGACATGCTTTCCATGCCCCCGGCGATCGCCACCGCAATGCTGCCGGCCAGCAACGAGTCATGGGCGAGAATCGCCGCTTCCATGCCCGAGCCGCACATCTTGTTGAGGGTGGTGCAGCGCGTCGACTTGTCCAGGCCTGCGCCCAACGCCGCCTGGCGCGCCGGCGCCTGGCCGAGGCCCGCCGGGAGCACGCAGCCGAACAGCACTTCATCGACGGCGTCACTGGCAATGCCTGCGCGCTCAACTGCCGCACGAATTGCCGCCGCGCCCAGTTGCGGCGCGGTCAGGTTCTTGAGTTCGCCCTGGAAGCCGCCCATGGGCGTGCGCACGGCGCTGACAATTACGATGGGATCAGTCATGGTCATTCGCTCCTTACTTGGCCGCCATGCGCAAGGCACCGTCGAGACGGATCACCTCGCCATTGAGCATGCTGTTTTCAATGATGTGCCGCACCAACGCGGCGTATTCGGCCGGTTTGCCCAGGCGTGGCGGGAATGGCACGCCAGCGGCCAGGGAGTCGCGTACTTCCGGGGTCATGCCGGCCATCATCGGCGTTTCGAAGATGCCCGGTGCGATGGTCATCACACGGATGCCAAAGCGCGCCAGTTCGCGGGCGGCGGGCAGCGTCAGGCTGGCGATGGCGCCTTTGGAGGCAGAATACGCCGCCTGGCCGATCTGCCCGTCGAACGCGGCCACCGATGCGGTGTTGATGATCACGCCGCGCTCGCCGTCGGCATTCGCTTCGGTCTCGGCGATGGCCGCTGCCGCCAGGCGCAACAGGTTGAAGCTGCCGATCAGGTTGACATTGATCACCTGGGCAAAGCTGGCCAGGGCATGGGGGCCGTTCTTGCCGAGGATTTTCTCGCCACGCACCACACCGGCGCAGTTGACCAGGCCGTGCAAGCCACCAAACGCGGTCACGGCAGCCTGCACCGCGGCCTCGGCGGCCGCTTCCTGGCTGATGTCCGCCACAGCGGCGCGGGCGTTGTCCCCCAGTTGCTTGGCCTTGGCCGCGACGGCCTCGGCGTTGAGGTCCACCAGCATGACTTTGGCGCCAGCGGCAACCAGCATCTCGGCCGTGGCCGCGCCAAGGCCCGAAGCACCGCCGCTGATCAGGAATACCTTGTTTTCAATCTGCATCATCGTGTCCTTAAAAGTGGATCAGGCAACCGCCGCTTTGGCGATCTCCTGGTTACGCAAGATAAAACGCTGCAACTTGCCGCTCGGGGTCTTGGGCAGGTCGCTGACAAATTCGATTTCCCGCGGGTAGGCATGTGCGGCCAGGCGCTTGCGCACATGCTGGCGCAGTTCTTCGGCGAGCTCCGGGGTGGCGCGGTATTGGCTGTTGATCACCACGAAGGCCTTGACCAGTTCGGTGCGCTCCGGGTCAGGCTTGCCGACCACCGCCGCTTCGATCACAGCCGGGTGCTCGACCAACGCGCTTTCCACATCGAACGGGCCAACGCGGTAACCGGAGGTGGTGATCACGTCGTCACTGCGCCCGACAAAGCTGATGCTGCCATTGGGGTTCAATTCCACGGTGTCGCCGCTCAGGTAGTACTTGCCGACAAACGCCTTGGTCTTCACGCCGTCATAGCCGCCGAACCAGCACATCGGCGACTGTTCGCGGTCGATGGCGAGGATGCCGGGCTGGCCGGCGGGCAACTCCTGATAATCATCGTCCAGCACCACGATACGGTGGCCCGGCGAGGCAAATCCGGCCGAGCCGACATGCACCGGGTGTTCCAGGCCATGGTGATTGCACAGCACCATGCCCAGTTCGGTCTGGCCATAGTGGTCGTGGATGGTCACGCCGAGCTGGTCGGCAAACCAGCGGATCACTTCCGGGTTGAGCGGCTCGCCGGCGCTGCTGACGATGCGCAGCTTGCCCTTGATCGCGCGCGCGAACTGCTCACCGCCGGCGATCAACAGGCGGTAGGCGGTGGGCGAGCCGGTCAGGTTGGTAATCCCGTATTTGTTGATCACCCGGCAGGTGCTTTCCAGGGTGAAGGGGCCATCGTAGAAGGTAATCGGGTGGCCCATGGACAGCGGCCCGGTCACGCCGAAATAGATGCCGTAGGCCCAGCCCGGGTCGGCGACGTTCCAGAACGCGTCTTCAGGGCGCAGGTCCACGGCGTCGCGGGTGTAGCTCTGGAATGCCACGATGGCCTTGAGTGGCACAGACAACGCTTTGGATGGGCCGGTCGTGCCGGAGGTGAACATCAGCAGGAAGGGGTCGTCCGCGCCCAGTAACACCGGTTCGCACACATTGGAGTAGTTGGGCAATTCGGCCCAGAAACTGAAGTCGCCGCGCACCAGGCCTTCGCCCTTGGCGCCGCTGACCGTAACGATGGTCGGGCAGCCGTCGACTTCCGTCAGCTTGGGCCGGTTTACCGCATCGGTGACCACCAAGGCGGCGCCGGAGCTGTTCAGGCGGTGCTCGATGGCCTTGGGCCCGAAGGCAGTGAACAGCGGCTGATAGACCGCACCGATGCGCCACGTCGCGAACACCACCACCAGCAGTTCCGCCGTGCGCGGCAACAGCCCCGCCACCTTGTCGCCACGCTTGACGCCCTGGGCCAGCAAAAAGTTGGCGAAGCGTGCGGCCTGGTCCTGCAAGTCGGTGAAGGTCGACGTAGCGCTGCACCCGTCCTTGCCTTCCCAGAACAACGCGATGCGCCCCGGCAGTGCGTGGCGGTCGCAACATTCGACGCAGGCATTGAGGCCTTGCAGGTTGCCGGCGAGTGCGGCGTCAACGGTGTGCTGGTAGTCAAACCCGGTGGTGGCAGCCAAATAGTCACGCATCGCTTCAAATCCTTCTGCATTTTTATTTTAAGGACGTAAACCGTGGAAATAGTCGCTCCAGAGCGCTGCAGCAGCAATGGTCAAAGCTTTCAAGTTGGCTGACTGCTTTGGCCAATCATCGATCGCGCTGATCGACCGGTCAGCCCAAGCGATTGGACGGCCCTGGCGCAAGCTTCTAACCTGAGGGCCTGCGCCACCAAAGAAGCCCCCCTGCCGATGATCGTCCGTCCCAAGCCCAACTTGCTGGGTATCCTGTTCTCCCTCAAGGGTTCGATTGCCAAGCGCATTGCCTTGCGCAGCCTGCTGGTGACGCTGCTCGCGTCGGTGATCGTGCTGGTCGAGACGTGGCACCCGGCATATTTCTCCAAGGTCAACGCCACGCCCTTCACGTTGCTGGGGTTGTCGTTGTCGATCTTCATGAGTTTTCGCAACAACGCCTGCTACGACCGTTGGTGGGAAGGTCGCAAGCAATTGGGGCAGATGATCATTGATGTGCGCTCGCTGATCCGCGAAACCCAAGTACTCGGCGATTCGCCAGAGCGCACCATGCTGTTGCGCGGTTTGTGCGGGTTTGCCCATGGTTTGATCGCGCGTTTGCGCCACGAAGACGAAGCCCGGGCGATCACGCCCTGGATCGGCGTAGACGCAGCGCACCCGAACCTGCCCGACAACGTGCTGCAGCAACTCGGCGCGCGCTTTTCCCGACTGTGCGAGCAAGGCGTGATCAGCGAGTGGCGCTACACCCAACTGGAAACCCGACTGGTCAGCCTGAGCCAGGTGCAGGCGTCGTGCGAACGGATCAAGAGTACGCCGCTGCCCTTCCCCTACACGTTGTTGCTGCACCGCACCATCTACCTGTTCTGCATTTTGCTGCCGTTCGCCATGGCCGAGCCGCTGGGCTGGTTGACGCCAGTGTTCACCGCCATCGTCAGCTACACCTTCTTTGGCCTCGACGAAATTGGCGATGACCTCGAAGACCCGTTCGGCTTCGACGAAAACGACCTGCCGTGCAATGCCATCGTGCGCAACCTGGAGCGCGAACTGCGCGCCGCCCTCGGCGAAAGCGACCTGCCGCCCGCCCTGGAACCTGTGGAGTACGTGCTGACCTGATGCCGGTTTGACACTCGCGTTGGTCTGACCGAAGCTGACGGCTTTGTAATACTTTTCGGACGCCTGCATGTCTAAGTCACGCCGTTACGCCATCGTCGGCCTGTGCGCCCTGCTGTTTTTTGTATTGCTCGCCTGGTATTTCTCCCGCTCCACCCAGGTGGCCGTGCCGCCGGCGATTGCCCATGGTTATTCAAAAGCCCTTAAACAGGCGCATAACGGCGAGCCTGGCGCGGCCCGCGTGCTTTACCAGCAATTGGCGCGGCCGGACCTGTCGCCTGAACGGCGTGCCGCGCTGCACGCCGAACTGCCCAATTACCCCAGCCCGCAAGCCTTGAAACTGGCCGACAAGGACCTGGCCAGCGATTCCCCGCTGGTACGCGAGGCCGCGATCCACAGCATCGTCGGCCTGGTGCCCAGTGGCCAGCGCACGCTGCTGCTTGGCCCGGCGCTGGACGACCCGGAGCAAAGCGTGCGCTTTGCCGCCGCCAATGCTCTGCTCGGCCTGTCGCCCGACACTCTGGGCCTGTACTTCGGCCCGTTGCAGCAAGTGCTGGACGAATTCGTCAAATACCTCAAGGCCCAGCCCGAATCTGCCGAGGGCTGGATTCAACTGGCGCGCCTGTACATCCACAGCGCCCTGCTGCCGGACGCGCAAAATGCCCTGGAGCAAGCCATGCGCTTGCAGCCCGACAACCTGCAAGCCGTGGTCGCACAGATCGAATTGCTGGATAAACAGGGCAAAAGTGAAGAGTCGCGCCAATTGCTGGCACGGCAACTGGCGGCGCACCCGGAATCTGCCTACCTGCAACACGCCCTCGGCCTGTGGCTGCTGCACCATGGTGAGCGTGCCTATGCCCTGCTCGGCCTGTCCAAGGCGGTAGAGCTGGAGCCGGACAATCAGGATTACCGCTACGACCTGGCCACTACCCTGCACGCCCAGAACGAACTGGAAGCCGCGCAACGTCAGTTGGAGGAGATCGTCCAGCGTCACCCTGCCAATCGCAAGGCCCGTGTGCTGCTGGTCAACTATTGGAAGGAAAGCGGCCAACTGCAGAACGTACAGGTGTTGCTCGCCCAGCTCGAACAACAAAACCCGGACGATCCGGCCTTGCAACAAGGCTTGTAGCCGCACTGCAAAAACTTGTAAAAACCTACGCAACTTGTACAAATATCAGAATTCGTTGAACGGTCACAGGCCACTACGGTCAAGTAAATATGGCGCGCCCAAGGCGGTGCGCTCCTCTATTTGTATGTGATCCGAGGGCAATTCTTGTCTACATCCAACGAGCTGTTCAGTGAAAAGGCGGCCATCGGCATCGAAGGTCTTGACGACATTCTTTGCGGTGGGCTCTCGCGTAGCCATCTGTTCCTGCTGGAAGGTGAACCCGGCACTGGTAAAACCACCGTCGCCCTACATTTTTTGCAGGCCGGTGCGAAAAACGGCGAAACGTCTCTGTACATCACCCTGTCCGAAACCGAGCGCGAGTTGCGCCAGGGCGCCAAGTCCCACGGTTGGGACCTGGATGACAACATCCATATCTTCGAATTGACTCCACCCGAAAGCCTGCTCAACGCTGACCACCAGCAAAGCCTGCTGTACTCCTCCGACCTGGAGCTGGGCGAGGCCACCCGGCAGATTTTCGAGGCGGTCGAACGGGTCAAGCCGTCCCGCGTGGTCATCGACAGCCTGTCGGAGATCCGCCTGCTCGCGCAAAGCTCGCTGCGCTATCGCCGGCAGATCCTGGCGATCAAGCATTACTTCGTGCGCTATGACGCCACGGTGCTGCTGCTGGACGACCTGACCACCGAATCCCTCGACAAGACCGTGCACAGCGTCGCCCACGGCGTGATCCGCCTGGAAGAACTGACGCCCAACTACGGCGCGGAACGGCGCCGGGTACGGGTGGTGAAGTACCGGGGGCAGAAATACCGCGGCGGCTTCCACGACTTCACCATCCTGCAGGACGGCGTGCATGTGTTTCCGCGCCTGGTCGCGGCCGAACACCGTGGCGGCTACAACCGCCAGACCCTGACCAGCGGCATCAAGGAGCTGGATTCGTTGCTCGGCGGCGGTATCGAGACCGGCTCCAGCAGCCTGATCCTCGGCCCGGCGGGTACGGGCAAGTCACTGATCTCGATGATCTTCGCGGCCGCTGCGGTAGCCCGTGGCGAGAAAGCCGCACTGTTTATCTTCGATGAAGAACTGGGGTTGTTGTTCGAGCGCATGAAAAACATGGGCATCGACCTCCAAGCGCTGCAAGCCACTGGCAACCTGCTGATTGAACAGGTCGACGCCGCCGAACTGTCCCCGGGCGAGTTCTCCCACCGGGTGCGCCGCGCCGTCGACGACAGCGGAATCAAGACCGTGGTGATCGACAGCATCAACGGCTACCAGGCCGCGATGCCGGAAGAGAACGCGCTGATCCTGCACATGCACGAGCTGCTGCTGTACCTCAACCGCCGTGGCGCGGCGACCTTCATGACCGTTGCGCAACACGGGCTGGTGGGCGACATGCAGGCGCCGGTGGACATCACCTACCTGGCCGACACCGTGATTTTGTTGCGCTACTTCGAAGCCATCGGTGAAGTACGCCGCGCCATCTCGATCATCAAAAAACGCACCGGCGCCCATGAATCCACGATCCGCGAATACCGCATCGGCAGTCGCGGCATGACCGTGGGCGAACCGCTGAACAACTTCCAAGGCGTGCTGCGGGGCATTCCGACGTACATGGGCGCCGGTTCGCCACTGCTCAAGGACCTGGGGTAGTGCCGGGCCTGTCACCCCTCTCCGAGCGCGCAATCATCCTTGCGCCAATGGGCCGTGACGGCTCGTTGGCGTTGATGATGCTCAACGAAGCCGGCTACGGCGGCATGGTGGCCAGCGACCTGGGCGCGCTGAGCGCGGCGCTGGAGCAAGGCGCCGGCCTGCTGATCATCGCCGCCGAAGCGCTGCGCGGTGTGGCGTTGGAGCCATTGTTGGAGTACCTGCAACACCAACCGGCCTGGTCGGACTTGCCCATCGTGTTGCTGACGCACCACGGCGGCAAAGAGCAAATCGGCACCACGCAACTGAGCGGCTTGCTCGGCAACGTGACGTTCCTGGAGCGACCATTTCACCCGGTGACCCTGATCAGCCTGGTGAGTACTGCCTTGCGCGGCCGCCGCCGGCAATATGAAGCCCGCGATCGCCTGGTCGACCTGAGCGAAAGCGAGTCACGCCTGCAACGCACCTTGGAAACCCTCGAACAACAGGTGGAAGAACGCACCGCGCAACTGCGCCACAACGAAGATGCGTTACGCCAGTCGCAGAAAATGGAAGCGGTCGGCCAACTGACGGGCGGCATCGCCCACGACTTCAACAACATGCTCACCGGCATCATCGGCAGCCTGGAGCTGCTGCGCCGGCGGGTCTCGCGGGGCAAGCTGGACGACCTGGACAGCCTGATCGACCTGGGCGTGACCTCCGCCAACCGCGCCGCCGGGCTTACGCACCGATTATTGGCGTTCTCTCGGCGCCAGTCCCTTGATTCCAAGCCTGTGGAGATCAACCAGTTGGTGAGCTCCATGGGCGAGTTGCTGCAACGCAGCATCAACGAAAGCATCGCCCTGGACATGCGCCTCACCGACGCACTGTGGACCGCTGAGGCCGACCCCAATCAACTGGAAAGCGCCCTGCTCAACCTGGTGATCAACGCGCGCGACGCCATGCCCAATGGCGGCAAACTCACGGTTGAAACCTGTAACCGCCACCTGGACAACGTGTTCACTGCCGCTTATGGCACCTTGCAACCCGGTGACTACGTAGAGCTGAGTGTCAGCGATACCGGCTGCGGGATTCCGGAAAGCGTCATGGGGCGGGTCTTCGATCCGTTTTTCACCACCAAGCCCATCGGGCAAGGCACGGGGCTCGGGTTGTCGATGATCTATGGGTTTGCCCGCCAGTCCCACGGCCACGTGACGATTCATAGCGAGGTTGGCAAAGGAACGACGGTAAGCCTGTTCCTACCGCGTTTCGTGGGCGAAATCGTCGCCAATGAAGTGGCTGACCCGGCATTGCTGCCCTTTGCCAACGTCGGCGAGACGGTGCTGATCGTCGAGGACGACCCGGCGGTCAGGCTGCTGGTCAGCGCTGTGCTCAAGGAGTTGGGGTATGCCTTCGTCGAGGCCGGCGATGCCGATACGGCAGTGCCGATCATCGAGTCGGAGCAGCGTATCGACCTGCTGATCAGCGACGTCGGCTTGCCCGGCATGAACGGGCGGCAACTGGCGGAAATCGGCCGGCAGATCCGGCCAGAGCTAAAGGTGCTGTTTATCACGGGGTATGCCGAACACGCCGCGGTACGCGGCGGATTCCTGGACCCGGGCATGCAGTTGATCACCAAACCGTTCACCTTCGATTTGTTGATGGCAAAAGTCCGGGAAATGATCAGCCATTAAAGCGGGTACTTCATCAGCGCTGGAAACCACTTTCAGAATTGTCTTAGAAACTACACTTACTGATTCCCCACTAGTAAGCGGTGCATTGCCAGAAATGTATCCGCTGAACGTGAGAAATCTTGATGACCATTACTGCAAACCTCAGTTCCACCCCACCCCTTCAAAACAGCGGGCCGTCACACGCGTCCCACTCCAGAGCACCTGAGGCTTCCCCTACAGCCGCTGCTAGCGCAGCGGTTTCTGGCGACCAGGCACTGACCCAGTTATATGCCAACTCATTGCTCAAGGCCTCCAGCGGTCGCTACCACGCTGGAATACCCGATGAGTTCATTACTAACATTCCAGCCAACTCAACTTACGGGCAATGGCAAGAGCACTTGAGCACGCTGCTCAAAAGCCCTGACTTGACGCAATGGGCGAAAAGAAACGATGTCGACTTGTCACAACGCACCACTTTTTACACCCCTCCGCGGTGGAAGCCCGGATTCATGGTTGCCAGCGTGAAAGGAGATGTTAAACAGTTTGGTGGTGATGCCCGGCGCGATCAAATGTTGCCTGCGTCCTGGTACCTGCTGATGGAGGCCGCTACCAAGCTGGCGGCCGGACAGGTACGCCTGCATGTGCCGACGCAAAACGCCGCGAACCTTTCGCAGATCGCCGCATTCTATGGAGAAACCCTACCCGACACTCAAGAAGGGCTGGCTTCACGCGCCTCCAGCCTCAAGGAACAGCAAGTCTTTCCTCAATTGACTGACGCTGCCAAGGACGCACTTGACCATCAGAAGCGTGAGCTGGGGGCCATCCAAAACAAGCACAGCGCGGCCAGCGCACTCAAGTCCGTGGCAGCGCAGATGGCCGGTAACACAGGCGCGAGCCCTGCATTGGATGATCTTCTGAGAGCGGCCAGAATGGACGTGCATCCGAACTCATGGGCCGGTATGCCGAACGCTGAGGGGAAGGTCAGCCTCGCGGATTTTATCCTCCTTAACGGCTGGGACATGCCCGCAAACCTGGAGCAACTCAACAACCTTGAACGGTCCCTGTCGACACCGGCGCCTGTACAAGCGCCCCTTGGAAACTTAGGCGGCGCGTTGTCATGGCCAGTCCCCATTGAGCACTCAGAGTTAAGCCGGTTGAATACCGGCCTTATGGAAAACGCCGAACATCCTGAGCCGCTCCTTGACTATTTGATGCGACACAGGATCACCGACTCGGCACAGACCTCGACGCCTCAACAAATCATAGAAAATATGCTCGAATCGCCGAAGGCAAAAGCGCTCGGTGAGGTACTGCGAGTGCGGTACGGCGGTTATGCCACCAGCAGTGATTTGTTGCTCGCCGTGCTAGGAGAGCAGTTGGAGCCCGCGTCTACGGTTCGCGCCCACAATCCCTCGGAGCAAGCGGCCAGGATGGTCGCCGGTTTCGACTTGGCAAGCCCTAAACTGGCAGGAATGCATGCCACTGAGATTGTCACCGCTTTCATCAATCATCTGGTTCAAACCAAACGAGCCACGACCGAAACCGCCCCCGTTGCGGCACACCTGCTACTGGCCCGTCATGCTCCCCCACTGCTGGCCAAAGACATTCCCGATAAGCTGACGTACGGCTCCCATAGCTGGGTTTCTTT
The DNA here is from genome assembly GCF_057835125.1 of Pseudomonas sp. GL_117. Classification (NCBI taxonomy): domain Bacteria; kingdom Pseudomonadati; phylum Pseudomonadota; class Gammaproteobacteria; order Pseudomonadales; family Pseudomonadaceae; genus Pseudomonas; species Pseudomonas sp. GL_117. Next base: position 3,138,672 of record NZ_CM174418.1, read on the forward strand.
TGAAACCGCCTCGGCGCTGCGAGATTCCAAGGCGGCTGGCTCCACGGCCCAGTCGACGTATGCGCAAATCATGGCTTATGCCGACATCGGGCCGATCAGCAAACAAGAACGAATCATTGAGCAAGATGCACAAGGTGCCGCCCTCAGGGACTGGGCGTTGGCCAACGGTTTACTTAAGCCATCGGCTTCCGGTCGCTATACCCAAACGCAAATAAGCGAGGTATACACCCAGTACAACAACCAGATTCGGGAGTTCTCCAAAGCCTCACAACACTTTGATGAGCCGATACCTAATCTTAAACAAAGCGTGCTCACATGGTTGAAGCAACATTGCGGCGAGACGATCGACTACGAGAAGAAATGCTTGCTTTTATCTGGCTATCATCCGGACTTTCCCGGGCCTTACTCAATCTATGATTTGGTAGCAAAAAATCTATTACTTGATCCTCCGCAAAACCTTAAAGGCTTAAACCATCCACCCAATCGATGGTACGTTAAACGTAATGTTGACTTCCCTTTACAGGACGTCCTGAATGCTGCGCGAGCGTCTAAAATTCCTGATTTTTCAGCGCAGTTCGACACCCAGATAAAACGTTACGTGGATGACTTTATTGAAAGTATCCCGGTCCTCACCAGATATATGTTAACGAGGCTGCCGGATGAAGATAAACGGCTCATTGAATACGGCGAGATTGATATTTACCGCGAAGAACTTATTTATAAGGAGCAGATTGATGTGGGCATCTTGCACAAAGCGCAGCCCGACAATAACAAGCCTCTCTTGCTTCGCGCAAAATCAGGTGACAAGACAGTCTTTTACGAAGTAAACCCACAAAGAGGTGAGATTTTCAAACGGGATGACCTGCAAGGCAACTTTGTCGTGGGCAAACTTACCAACCTTCATGTGTATGAACGATACCCTAGTGATCAACCAATAGCAGTCGCCAAGTACTCGAACCTTGCACCAGGGGCCAGGTTCATTACGCATTTGCTACATTTCAACGCGACCCCGGACAAGGGCACGCCCAATACATACGCCAGTGCACGAACTGCCTCTATTGTCAACGCGGTCCACAGTAATGTGATCGATGGCCAGCGGGACATAATGGTGGCAGCTGCCAGAGGCGTAACGACACTTGATACGGAGGTCCCGAACTATAAAAAAATTCAGGAGTTTTTCCTTAACTTGATTCCTTTACGATCCGCAATTGTCAATTTCGCCAAAGGCGATATTTCAGGTGGGCTAGTTGACCTCAGCTTTGACGTATTTGGGTTTTTGACAGCGGGTGCGGCTGTAGGGGGGAAAGCGGCGAAAGCCTTTAAAGCTGCCCGCACCCTCGGCAAAGTGGGTATCTTCGCAAAAGCCGTGGGGCGTACAGCGTTTGACGTTATCAATCCGCTAAGCGGTGTATTTGGCAGCGCAGCAGGGGCGGTGAGGAAAACGCTGAACAGTGCTACGGACTTGTCCAGCGGTATAAAGCTGGCAAACACCGACAGCGTTTACGACTTGATCAAACCGAGCAAACAGTACCCGACTTCGGCGCTGGGTACGTTTAAGCACGAAGGTAAACTCGTCGAGAGTAGCGGGGTCTTGGTCGATGGGCAGTGGTATCTCTTTGACGCCGCGTCCCGGAAACATTACGGCAAGCCACTCTCGGATTTCCAGCCGAGTATTCGCGTCAACGAAGGTGAGCTTGGCAGCTGGGAAAATATTGTCACCCCGTTATCGGCAGAATCCGAATTGGTTCGTAAACAGTGGAGCGATCTGATTACGCAAACCCGTAACGGACCGAACAAGGCATTATTCGATAACGGCTTTAACAACATTTCTCCAGAAGGCGTCGCCGGTTTCCGGCCAACGATGAAATCCGAAGATGTGATGAAGTTGGCGCTGGAGAAGCCGCGTACCCCAGAGCAATTGGGCGCGTTGGCTCGACAGCAGGAACGAATTGCAGTCAAGCATTCATTCAATGGCGCCAGCATATTTTCCGAAGATGTAAGCTCGGTAGGCGGAACGCTGATTCCTGTACCGCAGGTGTTGTACTTCAGCCAAGTCAACCCGCTGAGCCGTGGTCAGTGCGCGGCGATGTCACGCGTCATGGCAGACGCTATTGCGCAAGGCAAGGAGCTGGTACTGATCGGCAATATTTTTGAAGCGGCTGCAAACCCGGCGTCTGCAGCTAGCCGTAAATTCATTTCTTCACTCAGTGATGTTCAAAAGCAGGTGCACACCCCTACCGTGTTTCACGCTGGCAAACAGCCTCGAGCGATGACGCCACAGGATATTGTTCAAGAACTGTCCGACTCCAGCACTTCGAAAACCCTGATGATCAGTACACCCGATCATTCAATGACAGCCGGTGTAATAGGTGAGGGGGCGACCAGAAAGTTCTTTTTCTATGACCCTAACTTTGGTCTCGCAACCTTCTCTAACGCCGACCAAATGAGTCGCGGCATGCAAAAAATTGTTAATAACAAAAAGCTGCCGGTTCAGTACAAAACGTATGGCGACCCCAACACTCTAAAGTTTCAGGTCAGCGTTTATGATGACAAGTGGACGAACGCTGCCAGCCTTCACAAAAAACGAGTGACCGAGTTGTATGACGCTCCGCTTTCCAACGCTGGAAACACACCGGTCGTCAAAAAGCCTGTGCTGGCTGATAAGCCACCATCCCCCGAAATCGCGTTTGTTCCCGAGAACGACTCTATAACGATCTCCGACCGCAGCACCATTCTCCAAACTCGGGGCATCAGCGATTGCACGGCGATCGTTCTCCTCTCGGATTTGACAGACGGTGTTTATGCTAAGCGAACCCTGATGCACCTTCGCGGCAGCTCTCTGAACCCGTTGCAATCCAGCGCACTGAGACAAGCACAAACATCACTTGCCGATGGCAGCGCAAAACTCATTGTGGTGGGCGGCGAGCGAGCCAAAAGCCCATACGCCATAGCCGTTACGCTGCGCCAGGAACACAATGGGGAAACGCTGCTGCGTGACTGGGTAACCACCCGCCCGAACTCAATTACGATCACTACCGCCAGCGGCGTCGACATCAAACCTGACGGTACCTTCAACTTGATTGAAGGTATCGAACCGACGAAAACCTTTACCGAACGCCAGAAAAAAGAGGTGTTTGACTTCATCGACTGAAGCCGATTTGCCGCGACGGATCAACGCCAGCGCAAGGATGCGCTAACGCTGGCAAACCCGCCTTGCGAACCTGTCAGGCCAACAGCCGTTGGATATGCTCGTGCAGCGTATCCAGGTCAAACGGCTTGGCCAGGATCGGTGCGTTGCGCGTAATCGGGCTGTTGCAGTCGAGAATTTCCTGCGGGTAACCGCTGATAAAGATGACCTTCAATTCCGGGCGCAACCTGATCGCCGGCTCGGCGATCTGCACCCCGGAAATCCCGCCGGGCAGACGATAGTCAGTCACCATCAGGTCCAAGTGTGGTTTGCTCGCAAGGATCTCGAACGCCTGCTCCCCATCGATCGCCTTCAACACTCGATAGCCGAGGCCGGCCAGATATTCGCCCAGCACGAACATAATCGACTCGTCGTCTTCGACGATCAGTACAACATCTTGTGCATCTTCACTCATGGGAAGCCTTTGTCCGGTCAATTGCTGCTGTTACGACCATGGGGTCACGCAGAAGGTTGCGTCGAGGTGACGATTGATTTCATGCCGACGCCTCGAGGGGCAGGCACACCCGGAACAGGGCGCCCTCGCCTATCTGGCTCTCGACCTCGATGGTGCCGCCATGGGCCGCAACGATCTGCTCGGAAATAAACAAGCCCAGGCCCAGGCCCGCCGCGACATGGCTGGCCGAGACGCGCTCGAATTGCTGGAAAATCCGCTTCTGGTTGTCGGCACTGATGCCGATGCCTCGGTCACGTACTTCCACCCGCGCTTCGCCGTGCTCGCTGTACACGCGCACATCCACCGGGCTTTTAGCCCCGTAGCGCAACGCGTTGGTCAGCAGGTTGGTGACCACCTGCTCGATGCGGAACTCATCCCACAGGCCCTCGACCGGCGCCTCGGCGACCAGGTGCATCGAGGAGTTGGCCGCCGCCACTTGTGGGGCGAAGTTCTCGACCAGATTGCGCACCAGTTGCGTCAGGTCAAACCGTGCCGGGCGGATCGACAGCTTGCCGGTGCGGATACGCGACACGTCGAGCATGTCTTCGATCAGGCGGATCAAGCTCTGGATCTGGCGCTCATCGCGGTCGACCATGGCGTGCATCTTGTCCAGGGTGAACGCCGCTGCGTTGTCCCGGGCCAGGTGCATCTTGCGCAGCTGGGTTTCGAGGATCAGCCCGTTGAGAGGCGTGCGCACTTCGTGGGCGACAATCGACATGAAGTCGTCACGCATGCGCACGGCCTGCTCCAGCTCGGCCTGGGTGGCCTGCAAGCGCGTCAGCAGCAGCTCCTGCTCACGGCGGCTGCGTTCCAGGGCTTCGACCTGCTGCTTCATCGCCTTGCTCTGGCGATACAGGTCGACGAACACATTGACCTTGCTCTTGACCGCGTGAATATCCAGCGGCTTGTGCAGGAAGTCGACGGCCCCGCTTTCATAGCCCTTGAACGCGTAGTTCAGCTCACGCCCGGCAGCGCTGACAAACACGATAGGGATGTTTTTGGTCTTTTCGGTGCCGCGCATCAACTCGGCGAGCTCGAAGCCGTTCATGCCGGGCATCTGGACATCGAGGATCGCCATGGCGAACTCGTGTTCCAGCAACAGCGACAAGGCCTCGTCGGCGCTCAATGCCTTGTAGACCTGGCGATCCTCGCGCTTGATCAGCGCTTCAAGGGCCAGCAGGTTTTCCGGCAGATCGTCGACGATCAGCAATTTGGCCTGGACAGTACTTAACATGGGGAATATTCCAGGGAAGCCAGCAATGAACCGATGCGGCTCAAAGTAAGAATGTGGTCAGGTGCGTGCAGCGCCAGGGCCGCCAGGGGCATCACGGCAATGCGTGCCTCCTTGGGGTCTTGCACGATGGTGGTACCACCCGATTGCTTGACGTGGGCCAGGCCGCGCGCGCCATCCTGGTTGGCGCCGGTCAGCAGGATCGCCAGCAGGCCGGCGCCATAGGCATCGGCGGCCGAGGCGAACAGGTAGTCGATGGCCGGGCGGGAATGATGCACGCGGTCTTCCTGGCTCAGGGACAGGCTGCGGTCGTTTTCTACCGACAGGTGATAACCAGGCCCGGCAAAAAACAACGTACCGGCCTCGATCAATTCCTTGTCCCGTGCTTCGCGCACCGGGATGCGCAGGCGTCGGGCAAAGACCTCGGCCAACTGGCTGCGGCGCTCGTCCGGCAGGTGCAGTACGGCAATGATCGGCAAGCCAAAGCCTGCGGGCAGCTCAGCAAAAATACCCAGCAACGCCTCGACGCCGCCGGCGGAGGCGCCGACAACGATGGCTTCAATCCCGTGAATCGGGTTGGCTGCAGCGTCGTTCATGATTTTCGGTAGATCCGTTCTTGCTTGACCAGCGGTTCGAATTGCTTGCTGTAGGCGGAGAAATCCAGGGTTTCCTTGCTGCCCAGCACCAGGAAGCCGCGATGGCACAGCGACTCATGGAATAATCCAAACGCACGATCCTGCAATTTTTTATTGAAATAAATCAATACGTTACGACACGAAATTAATTGAGTTTCCGAGAATACGCTATCGGTTGCCAAGCTGTGGTCGGCGAAGGTCACGTTCTCGCGCAATGTCTTGTCGAAGATCGCGTAATCGTAAGCCGCGGTGTAGTAGTCGGCAAATGAACGTTGCCCACCGGCCTGCTGATAATTGGCGGTGTAGGCCCGCACGTTTTCCAGGGAGAAGATCCCCTGCTTGGCTTTGTCCAGGGACGCCGGGTTGATGTCCGTGGCGTAGATGATCGTGCGTTCGAGCAAACCCTCCTCGCGCAGCAGGATGGCCATGGAGTACACCTCCTCCCCCGTGCTGCAGCCGGCGATCCAGATCTTGATCGACGGGTAGGTCTTGAGCAGCGGCACGACTTCCTGGCGGATCGCCAGAAAGTGCGAGGGGTCGCGAAACATCTCGCTCACCGGGATCGTCAGGAATTGCAGCAACTGCATGAACGCGGCCGGGTCGTGCAGCACTCGCTCCTGCAAGGCGGAGATCGTCGCGCAATCGAACTGACGCAGGGCGTGGGCCACACGGCGTTTTACCGACGCACCGGAGTAGTCGCGAAAGTCGTAGCTGTACTTGAGGTAAATCGCCTCGATCAGCAGGCGCAGCTCAATATCGCTGCTTTTTTCCAAAAAACTTCGCTCCACTTAAATGCGTTCCATCTTCGGTAGCCAGACGCGGATCAATGAGAACAGGCGGTCCAGATCAATCGGCTTGGCCAGGTAGTCATTGGAACCCGCCGCGAGGCAACGCTCCTGATCGTCCTTCATGGCCTTGGCCGTTACGGCAATGATCGGCAGCTTTTTCCAGCGCGGGTCCTGGCGGATCAAGGCCGTGGCCTCGTAACCGTCCATCTCCGGCATCATCACGTCCATCAGCACCAGGTCGATGTCCTCGACTTCATTGAGTTTGTCGATGGCTTCGTAGCCGTTACGCCCGATCACCACCACCGCGCCTTTGTGCTCCAGGGCGCTGGTCAGGGCGAAGATATTGCGCACATCGTCATCCACCAGCAGGATTTTGCGCCCCTCGAAGACCTTGTCGCGACTGCGGGCGGTCTTGAGCATCTTCTGGCGGTCATGGGACAACTGGGATTCGACTTTGTGCAGAAAGAGTGTGACTTCGTCGAGCAGGCGTTCCGGCGAGCGGGCGCCCTTGATGATGATCGAGCGCGAATACTTGCGCAGTTCGGCCTCTTCATCGCGGGTCAGGTTGCGCCCGGTATAGACAATGACCGGCGGGAACGAGCAGATGTCCTCGGTGGCCATGCGCTTGAGCAGTTCGTTGCCAAGCATGTCCGGCAGCTTGAGGTCAATGATCATGCAGTCGTAGACGTTGGTGCGCAGCAGGTCGAGGGCGGCCTGGGCGAAGCCGACGTCGGTGATCTCGATGTCATCGTCGCCGATCAGGCGGGCAATGCTGTCACGTTGCAGGTCATCGTCCTCCACCAGCAGCACGCGCTTGACCTTCTGGGTCAACTTGGCTTCCAGGCGCGCAAACACGTCCTTGAGCTCTTCGCGGGTGGTGGGTTTGACCGCGTAGCCGATGGCCCCCATGTGCATGGCGGCTTCGACGCGGTCTTCCACGGAAATCACGTGCACCGGGATGTGGCGTGTGTTGGCGTGTTCCTTGAGGCGTTGCAGCACGGTGAGCCCGGAATGGTCCGGCAGGCGCATGTCCAGCAGGATTGCGTCAGGCAGATACTCTTCGGCGAGGTTGTAGCCCTCGTCCGCACCATGGGCCACCAGGCACTGATAACCGAGCTCGTGGGCCAGATCGAACAGGATGCGCGCAAAGTTCGGCTCGTCTTCCACCACCAGGATGCAGCGTGTAGCGAACGGCGCTTTGTCACGGTCGTCGGCGAAGCGTGGGATCAATGTGGCATCGGCCACCGGCAGCGGCGAGACCTTCACCGGCGCCGGTGCCGGCACTACCACCACTTGGCGCGGAGCTTCGATGGGGGCGGCGTCTTCCCCGCGCTCCACATATTGCTCCGGCAGCACCAGGGTGAACACGCTGCCCTCGCCCGGCACGCTGGTGACGCTGATGTAGCCACCGAGCAGGTTCGCCAGGTCGCGGGAAATCGACAGGCCCAGCCCGGTGCCGCCGTAACGGCGGTTGGTGGTGCCGTCGGCCTGGCGGAAGGCTTCGAAGATGCTTTCCTGTTGGTCCGGCGCAATCCCGATCCCCGAATCGCGCACGGTAAAGGCGATGCCCTCCCCTGACGCGCCGGACACCGACAGGCTCACCTCGCCCTGTTCGGTGAACTTGACCGCGTTGGATAGCAGGTTCTTGAGGATCTGTTCCAGACGCTGGCGGTCGGTGAACAGCATCGCGGGGGCATCGTCCTGTATATCGACCTGGAAGCCCAGCTTGCGGTCCGCCGCCAGGGGCTCGAACATGCCGCGCAGGCCGTCGACCAGGCGGGCGACGCTGGAAGTCTCCGGACGCACTTCCAGTTTGCCGGCCTCGACCTTGGAAATATCAAGGATGTCGTTGATCAGGTTGAGCAGGTCATTGCCGGCGGAATAGATCGATTCGGCGAACTTGACCTGCTCGGCGCTGAGGTTTTCCTGCGGGTTTTCCGCGAGCAGTTTGGCCAGGATCAACGAGCTGTTCAGCGGTGTGCGCAGCTCGTGGGACATATTGGCGAGGAATTCGGACTTGTACTTGCTCGAGCGCGTCAACTCGTCGGCGCGGTCTTCCAGTTCGAGTTGGGCCTGGCTCAACTCGGCGTTCTTGCGATCCAACGCATCGCGCTGGTCTGCAAGCACCTGGGTCTGCTCGGCCAGTTGCTCGTTGGTCTGTTCCAGCTCGGCCTGCTGGATTTCCAGGTGGGTCTGGGACTCCTTGAGGATGCGCGACTGTTCTTCGAGCTCTTCGTTGGCGGTCTTGAGCTCTTCCTGCTGCACTTGCAGCTCTTCGTTGAGCTGCTGGGTCTCGGCCAGCACTTCCTGCAAACGTTGGCGATAACGTGCGGCTTCGATGGACGTACCGATGTTGCCGGCGATCAGTTCCAGCAGCTCGACGTCACGTTCTTCCAGCGGGCGCAGGAAACCCAGCTCGACCACGCCATTGACACGGTCGTCGTCGCTGGTGGGCATGACCAGAACGCTACGGGTCGGGCCTTCGCCCAGGCCGGAGCTGACCTTGAAGTAATCCACCGGCACATCGTCCAAGCGAATCAGGCGATCAAGCTGGGCGGCTTGCCCAACGATGCCTTCGTCGCTGTAGATCGCCTGTTCCAGTTGCTCCTGCTCGCGGGAAAAACCATAGGTGGCCACACGCCTGAGGCCGCCGTGTTCTTCGCGGACATACAGCGCGGCGACAACCGAGCCCATGTACTGGGCAAAAAATTGCAGGATATTGCGGCCCAGCATGTTCAGCGTCAGTTGGCCGAGCACTTGCTCTGCCAGCTCGGTCTGGCCGTTACGCAGCCACGCTTGCTGCTCCAGACGCCGTGCGATCTTCTGTTGAGACGCGAGGTTTGCGGCATAACTGGTTGACAAGGATAGTAAATTCTTCCTGCCAACGTAGGCTAGAAACCCGCTCAAGCCGAGTACGAACGCCAGGTACAGCGTGACGCTGATCACCGTGGCGCGGGTGACTTGTTCGTTGCGCGAGAGCCGGAACTGCTGCTCCATTGCCACCGCGTCGTCGTATTCCTTGCGGATTTCATCGGTCAGGCGCTTGCCCCGACCGGCCTTGACCGCGCTGCGGTAGTCACCGGAGTGGCGCTGCATATCAATCATCGATTGAGCGTAATTGTTCCACTCGTTTTGCAGGGCTTCGAGGCGCTTGAGGCGGTCGAGTTGCTGCGGGTTGTCCGCCACCAGCTCCTGCAAGTTGCGCAAGTCGGCAATGATGCGCGGCTTGGCGACCTCATAAGGGTCGAGGAAATGCTCCTCACCCGTGATCAAGAAACCGCGCATGCCGGTTTCCAGGTCAACTGTGAGTTTTGACGATTCATTGAGGTTGTTGATCACCCGATCGGTGTGTTCAACCCACTGGATTACCGACAACAGATAGGTAATCAAGCACACGAAAAACACCGCACTAAGCACGCCCACACCCAATGGCAGTGCCACATTTCGGCTCAGGAGAGTACGGAAGCTCTTTTCATCGACAGACGTCGCGGGAGTCATAGGCATGCCTTGGCCGAGTGGGGGAAAAACCGGGAGTTTGCCCCAAAGGTGGGCCAGAGGCCATGTTTGCCCGTCGTTTTTACTCGAATGCCTTACCACGCGCTTACGGGGAGCCACACAGTCTTAAACGAAATTTCGCTCCTCTTGCAGGAACGCTCACCTCATTTCGGGCAACCCATGGCATGCCGACACGATAAAAGTGTGCCTTGCCGGCACCTCTCCTCCCTTCGCAGGTACGCCCAAATGTTAACAGGCATGCTCCCGTACGGAATTTCCAGCGCTTACGAGCGTTTCCATTCCGCGCCCGTCACCGTGACCGAAGGGCAAGATCCCCCGGACGCCGACGCGTTGCCCAACGCTCAGCATTCACAACCTGTCACTCCTCCCCCCTTGGTAGCGCTCGCCAATTCGGCGAGGAACACGGTTAACCCCCATCCACTGGGCGACTTGAGTGGCGCTCTGTCCTGGCCAATACCGTTGAGTAACGACGAGCAGGCGCGCCTGACAGCGTTCGCTCAACGTCATACCCATCACCTTGGAACCCAACCATCGGTTGCGAGCACACCGGGGGGGATATTGGAGTTCCTGCGCTATCAGCTACCGCTCTCGCCACAGACCTTGAACAGTCCGGCCAAGCTGCTGGACGCTCTGCTCAACAGCCCAGCAGCCAAATTGATGGGAAAGGCGCTGCGGGAACATATGCAAGGCATTGCAACAGAACGCAGCGATACCGATTACCTGCTCGCCGCCATCAACCTTCAGCTAGACCCGGACCTAGCCACAGCGCTTGACCGGAACACAGTGGCCGGTTTCGACCTGGCGGCCCAAGCGCATATCGGTCAGCCTGCGTCGGTGGTGGTTGAGCGCTTGCAACAGCACCTGGTCGCTCAAGGCCGGTCCAGCCTCGCCACGGCTGGGGCCGATGCCCGTCTGCTACTGGCGAGCCGAGCGCCTGCATTCTTGATCAAAGACATTCCCAGCAACATCACCTACGGCAGCCCGGCCTGGCTCAACCTGGCCGTTGCAGCGACAACCGTTGACGCCCAGACGCCCGGAAAGGTCCCCAACATGACCTTTCTCCAAGTTATGCAAGCAGCCGAATTGGCCGCGCAGTCCAATCCAGCCGTTACCGAAAGTGCACAAAAAAACCGCCCTGTTGGACTGGGGCAGCGCCCACGGCGTGGTAGCCAGGAAAGCCGATCACCTCTACACCCCTGAAGATATGAAGACATTGTTCGATACGTTCAATGCCCGTATTGCGCAGATGCGTGGCGCCACAGAAACCTTGGATAAAGCGTTGCCATCGCGCAGGGAGATGGCACTGGCGGAGCTGAGCAGGCGCTTCCCCGGCAAAGAAGCGTTATTCGAAGTCAAAGCCATCAAGGTGCTGCAACGTTACTTTCCCGATAACGGATCACCTGCGAGAGAAACCGTTATTTTAGCCGGCGAGCACTCGATGCTTGATGTCGCCATGATGAGCCTGAAGGACAAAAACCTGGTTTTTCGCTCGAAGGACAGCCGGCTTCCGATGGCCGAGCTGAACGCCAATAAACGGTTCAGGGTCCTCGACGCGTTTGAAGCCGAACTTGCCAAGGGGATCGAAGACAAGAAAAAAGCCGTCGGCACCAGCATCCAGCACCTGATAGCTCAACTACCTCTGGAAGACCGACAGAACTTCGAATATGGCGAAGTCCGGTTCTTTCAAAACAAGGCCTACCAGTTAGGCACCGGTTTTTCTGATCAAACCCCACTTCCAACCGACAAGGCGCTGATGGTCAGCGTCAAGCACAATGGCAAGACCACCGCGTACTCAATCGACTTTGACAAAGGCAGCATCACCCATGCCTTGCCTTGGCAGGCAGAGGTCCGCGAGAAGCGAGATGGCAGTAGAGTCAGCAAAACCGAAACGTTCGGCGATACCCTCCTGGCCCGCGCAGCGCCAAGGTCGTTGGAGGCTATCCCGGACAGCTTTGCTTCGCCGCGTACCCAGGCGATTGCCGACACGTTTGTCAAACATCTTGACCTTGACAGTCAAGACATCAAAGACCATGCCAAAGGCTCTACCACCGAAGACCTGCGCAATAGGCAGATTGCCAGCATCGTCGATGTCATGCTGGACGTGATCCCCTTTCGCTCGGCTATTGTCAACTTTCAAAAGGGCAATTTCGGCGATAGTGCGTTTGATCTGGCCTTGGATATTTTCGGTTTTCTCACCGCTGGTGCAGGCACAGTCGGCAAGGCCGTCAAGATTGGCAATTCGACACTCTCTACGGCGACCAAAGCCTACAAGGTCAGCAAAGTCATCGGTGCGGCCGCAATCAGCACGTTGAACCCCCTCAGTGGCGCGGGTGACTTGGCGCTGGGCACCGCCCGGCTCGCCAGCAACGGTCTCAAGCGAATTGGCGCCAGAATGCTGCAAGGCATCAATGAGCTGCGGGGGGCAACCGGTAGCTATGACGTGCTCAAAGCCGCCAGCAAACAGCACACCTTGGCGGCATATGGCACCCTCCCTGTCGACGGCCAAAGCGTAGCAAGCGGCGCCGTGCTCAAGGATGGCAAGTGGCATGCCTTTGATGTCGACAAGATGCAGCCTTATGGGGGGGCCTTGCAGGGCTTTGTGCCGACTGCCGTTGCGCAGGACGGTGCAGTCAAGGCGCTTGATAAGCATCTGCTCAATTGGTTGGCCACGGTGGTTGCCCCGAACCCACCCACCCAGGATCTTCCATTGGTATTTCAGAGGGTCGTCAGCCAGGCGAAGGCGATCGATGAGGTGTCTTATTTGCGTGGATACACTTCAGGCAGGCCGGACGACATCCCAGGGTATTTTCCATCCATGAACCTGGAGCAACTCAAAGAGTTGGCTGTCGACAAGCATCGAACGCCTGAGCAGGTGGGAACTTTGTACAGGGCCTTAGAAAAGAAACGCATCGAAATCAGCCTTAGTAACTCGAAGATATTCAGTGACGAAATGCGCGCGGCGGGTGGAACGTTGACCCCCATGCCCCAAGGCTTTTATTTGAGCCAGGCAGACGTCCTCTCCGAGGGCGAATGCGCCGTGCTCGCCAATGCCATGGCGCTGGCGATTGAAAATAACAAGTCAGATACATTGATCGGGAATTTCTTTACCTCGATTGCCGATCTGGACAATCCCAAATCGATCAAATTTCGCCAGGACCTGACCCGTTTCCAAGGCATCCTGGAAAACCGCGTTCATGGTCTGCAAACACCCACGCAGGCTGGCCATCAGACGATCATTGACGATTTGGCCAACGCAGCGGCACCGACAAAGCTGCTGATTCGCGACCGTGGCCATGTAGTACTGGCCGGGATGAGTATGCAGAACAACACAAAGCAATGGTTTTACTACGACCCCAACTTCGGCCTGGTCAAGTTCCCGACTGAAGAGGCAATGAGGAAGGGCCTGGAAAGCGCGCTGAGCAGCGGCCGCTCGAATGTGCTGATGCAGCCTTATGGCGCAGACAGAGCCCGCCCTGAGTACAAATATGCCGAGTTCAACGAGTTGGAGTTGATGCAGAGTACGGGCAGTATCACCAGCCTGCATGGCTTGTTTAGCACGGCGATATGACGGGCGGGACATTCGTTGGGGATACCGGCACAATGCCGTGCCTGTTTCGGGAACTTGCCGGGCTTGATACGACTCACTAGAGAATCGTCTGTCAACTGACCAAGACCGGCACCTTCACTTTTCAGGAATTTTCACTATGCCCCCGCTCGCCTCCACCATCCTTGTAGTCGAAGATGACGCCATCGTGCGCATGCTGATCGTCGACGTGCTCGAAGAACTGGAGTTCAGTGTGCTTGAGGCCGCGGATGCCGAAGAAGCGCTGGCGTTGGTCAACAATCTGGATCAACCGATCGACCTGATGATGACCGACGTCGGCCTGCCAGACATGGACGGCAAGCAACTGGCGGCCAAGGTACGTGAGCTACGCCCCGCGCTGCCGATCCTGTTTGCCAGCGGCTATGCGGAAAACATTGATGTACCCCCTGGCATGCAGGTGATCGGCAAGCCGTTCTCCATCGACCAGTTACGTGACAAGGTCCAGTCGATCCTGCGCACCGCCTGACACCAACGCCGTACCAATGCCGCCTGCCCGGGCGGCATTTTTGCATGGGCCGGTCAGGGATTAACGTGACGTTGGGCCAATAAAATTGGAAACTCGGCGCTCTGATTCCCCGCCCTCTAAATAAGCTCTCTGGAAGGACGCAACAACATGATTGGAAAACCGACGCGCCTGCTGTTGGCGAGCCTCTCGATACTCATGAGTACCGGCGCCCTGGCCGACTTCACCGCCAGCCCCGCCGAAGCCCGCGCCATTGCCAAGGAAGCCTATCTGTACGGCTACCCGGTGGTGGCGATGTACAAGACGCTCTACACCCAGGCCGTTGATAAAGGCGGTGCCAACTTCAAGGCGCCGTTCAATCGCATCGCCAATTCCGCCCAGGTGCTCACCCCCAAGGACTCCGCCGTCGCCTCCCCCAACGTGGACACGCCCTACTCCTTCGTCTGGATGGACCTGCGCAAGGAACCCCAGGTACTGACCCTGCCCAAGATCGACGACAACCGTTACTACTCGGTGCAGTTGATCGACCTGTATACGCAGAACTTCGCCTACCTGGGTACCCGCAGCACAGGCAACAATGGCGGCCACTACATGGTCGCAGGCCCAGGCTGGAAAGGTCAGCAGCCGGTGGACATCGACCGCGTGCTCTACAGCGAAAGCAACATTGCCTACGCCCTGTACCGCACGCAGCTGTTCGATGAAAAAGACCTGGGCAAGGTCAAGCAGATCCAGGGCGGCTACAAAGTGCAGCCCCTGAGTAGCTACGTGAAACAGCCGGCCCCGGCCGCCGCGCCCAGGATCGAATGGCCCAAGCCCATGGCCACCATGACCGAAGGCCCGCAGCTGTTCCGCTACCTGAACTTCATGCTGGCGTTTGCTGCGCCCCAGGACAGCGAAAAAGACCTGTTGGCCCGCTTCGCCAAGATCGGCATCGCCGCAGGTGCGCCATTCAAGGTCAACCAGTTGAGCGCAGAACAGCGTAAAGCCCTTGAGGACGGAATCAGCGATGCCCGGGCCGAGTTCGCCGCCTTCAAGAAGGACAAGCTCGACACCAACCAGGTGACCAGGGCCGATCTCTACGGTAGCCGCGACCGCCTCAAGAACAATTACCTCTACCGCTACGCCGGCGCCGACCAAGGGCTTTTCGGCAGTTCCAGCGATGAAATCGCGCACCTGAAGTACGTCCTCGACAGTGACGGCAAACCGGCCAACGGCGCGCGCCACAGCTACACCGTACACTTCGCCAAGGACCAACTGCCGCCGACCGATGCGTTCTGGTCGCTGACCATGTACGACGCCAAGACCAAGCAGCTGGTGCCCAACCACAAGAAACGCTACGTGATCAATTCACGCATGTTGGCAGACCTCAAGCCTGACGCCGATGGCGGCCTGACGCTGGCGTTGCAGCATCACGAGCCGCCGAAAGCCGAGCAAAGCAACTGGCTGCCCGCCCCGACCGGGCCGTTCTACGCAGTGCTGCGCATCTATCTGCCCAAGCCTGAAGTAGGGAGCGGCCAGTGGAAACTGCCGCCGCTGACACCGCTCAAGTAACACCCTGCTGTTTATGGAGTTGTACTGCATATGACTTGCTGGAATGTCCTCGGCCTCACCCCGGACGCCGATAGCCGCGCAATCAAGCGTCAATACGCGGCGTTACTGAAAAAGACCCGTCCGGATGACGACCCCGAGGGCTTCCAGCGCTTGCGCGAAGCCTATGAAGCGGCGTTGGCGTGGAGTGCGCAAGCGTGCGACGAGGCCCCCGAGGTGCTGGTCGAGGAAACGGGCACCAGTCTCGACCAGCGCTATCAAGCCGCGATGGCCGACGGCACGCTGCTGCTCTTCGAGATTCACCTGTTGCAACGCAGTGTCGACGGCGAACTCGACGCCGCCGACACCCGGTGGGCGTTCGAAACGTTCAATTGGATGACGGCCTGGCAGCGCCTGGAACTGCCCGTTGCATTGATGCAAACCCTGGAATACCAACAACGCACCGCATTGCAAAAACCTCTGTACGAAGCCCTTGAGCAACAACACGACGAGGCATTCCTCGCCGCCTATGCCGCACGGAACGAGCGCACGTGGGTGAGCAAATACCCCCACGCCGACTGGTTCAATGAATGGCTGGCCAGGCTGCTGGCAAACAACCGTTATTGGTCAAGCGCGGTGTTTGACGCGGTCTGCGTCGGCCAGGGCTGGCACGGTGGCGCGGACCACAGCTGCCCTGCCGATGAGTGGGCGTTGCTGCTGCGCCGCCAGCAGGCACCGCTGTTCCTGGCCCAGCAGCGTGCACTGGCCGAACAGCCGCCCTACAGCCCTCAGCAACGCGCCGCCCGCTTGCTGTTGGCGCCGATGACACTCGGTCAGCGTCGCGCATTTGCCCAGCGCTTGGATGAAGACGACTGGCAGGCTTGTCAGGCACTCAGCGCGGACATCTACGCCGAACATGTCGCTGTGGCCGAAGCGATGCCCGGTGGCACCGTGTATTTCTGGCAAGGTTGGGACAAGGGCCTGGACACCTGGCCATGGTTGGTGGCGCTGCTGTTGGCGTGTGTGGTCGGTACCTTCGGGCAGGCTGACACCTTGCACGGCAACGTCGTCCCGACTGTCGGCCAAGGGCTGCTGTGGTCGCTGGCCTTTGCAATAGGCGCAGGTGTGGCATGGCAAGTCTGGCGGCCGCTGGCGCATCAATATCGCTTGCAGGACGAGCGCCTGAGCCAGCGCCTGCCGCGCTGGCTCAGCCCCACTCACCTGCCCTTGCTGCCGCTTCGTGATCTGCTGCCCGGTGGGGTGCTCGTCGCCGTCCTCGGTTACTGGTTCGGCCCCCTCGCCAGCCTGACCCTGGTGCTGGCACTGGCGCTGATCGGCGCAGTCAAGCGACCGCTCATGAACCAACACACGCCGTGGTCCGTGCGCAACCCGCGCAGGACCAACCTCGCTATTGCGCTGTGCGTCGTCGGCGGCATCGCGCTGTACGGCGGCTTGAAGATGCTCGACAACCACTACCTGGTCACCCGCAATCAAGGCCTGCAACAGTGGACCGAGCGTTTGTGCAGCCGCATGCCGCGCACCGCCGAACACTGCCAGGCGCCTGCGACGCAGGAGCAGTGGTATGGCCAGGAGGCCGCACAATGAATTCCAATTGGTTTATTGCCCTTGGCATTGCGCTGGTCATGGGGCTGTTTGGCCTCGCCGGTGCCGCCAAGCAAGTGCAACTGGTCGGGTTGTGGTGGGACCAACGCGATGGCGCCGACACGGCAATGGCCAGCGCGCTGGCACCGCTCATCGACTGCGTCAACCGCGTCGACCGCGATACGCGGCTGGTGTACTACCGCCGCGCCAACCCGAACCTCAGCGATGGGCAGTCAACACTGCACCCCGCCGGCTATCCGCACAACCGCAACGAATTCGGCGATACCACCGAGCCCGACGCGCGGACGATCCAGAAAGATGCCTGCGGTGAAAACATCACGCTCAAACTCAAGAGCCAGCAACCCGGGAGCCGCTTGATTGGCGTAGCCGAGCGGTTCGTGCCGAGCCTGAATGCCATCACCGGGTTGATCTACGCGTCCAAGTCGTCCCAGCCACAGTCGGCGGCCTACGAACGATTGTTCAACGACAACATGTTGGCGCTGCTCAGGGAGAACATGCTCAAAGAAGGCGCGGCCTACACGTCGATCTCCGCCGAGCTGCGCCGCGCGCTGGAACGCGAGGAACAGCGCTTGCGACCCGCGCAACTGACCCTGCTAAAAGCTCGTTTCGGCGAGGACCTGCACTGGCACGTGCTCAATTACATGATCACGGCGCGCCAGGCAATCAACCAGGTCGACCAGGGCATGCGCAACGCCAGCCTCACGCCCCAAGCGCTGGCGACGCTGGCGGCCGCCGTACAAGTGGCTGGCGAGAACACTGAACGCTTCGCCAAGGGTGTCCCGCGCACCGCCCGCGACGAGGACGCGGCCTACCTCTGGTACAGCGTCAAACCGAGCGTCGACGCCTACCTTGAGGCGATGCATGCGTTGCTCAACGATTGGCTTGATCACGCGTCGCCGCAGCAACTGAGCGACGACTATTACGTCGTCGCCCGCCGCTATGACAGCCTGCTCAGCTACTACAATCGCCAGGCGCGCAACACGTTCTAGGGTCTTTTCAGCTTTACATAAGACTGATGCAGATCTGATGCCCAGCCATCGATCACACTCTTGACGTCATCGGCCTTCATTACCTGCGCGTCGTTGGCCAACGGCTTGCCGGTGCCTTTGCGCACCACTTGGGCAAGCACCTTGCCGCTGGCCCCGTCGAGAAACTGTGCCTCAGTGCCCAGCGTGGTTTCCTGGTCACGGATACCCGCGCCGGTACTTACCGCCGCCACGGCCAGCGCCACCGGAATGTACTCGTAAGGCTTGAGCGCTTCGGTCTTGCTGCTGACGGCGGTAATCGCTGCGCGCACCACGACCACCCCGGGGCCTGGGGCCTTGGCCAGCGGCAGGGATTTCTCCAGTTCACGCTTGAGCGCCTGGTTGTAGTAGGCGTTGATGCCATTGAGGGTGCTGTCGGGAATTTTTGCGGTGGCTTGGGGCTTGGGGTAGAACTGGGTCGGCTCGATAAACACCGCGTGGTAGCGGCTCAGGTCGAGCTTGGGATCGACCCAGCGCATCACGTCGGCGCCCGACGGCGACTTGGCCTCCTTGAGCTGGCTGTAGTCGGAAAGAAACCCGGAATATTCATCCGGTTGTGTGATTTTGCTGGCGCAGCCTGCCATTGCGATGGAGGCAACGCACAGCGCGCTGAGCATTAGTCTTGGTTTCATCACGGCACTCCTTGGCGATCATCACTGAGACATCGAGCTGTAGGTATAGCCAACTCTGGAGAAATAGCCGGCTCAGCTGCGTTCACGTGGAATCAGGCCCTGTAACTGCGAGGCCAGGAAATTCGCATCAAAGCCAAAGGTGTCCGGGTCTTTGAGGCCGTTGGTTTTCTTCCATAACCAGTCGTTTTTATCCGCTGGCAACACCAGCGAGACACTGCCGTGACGCGCGGCTGTCAGGCCCATTACCGCCACCGAGATCAAGCCGCCCGCGCCCATGACATCCGGTACAAACTCCACGGTCTTGCCGGTGATCTGCACGTTCAGCTTCTCGGTCTTGAAGGTCGAGGTCTCCACCGGGACGCTCGGGCCGCTCGCGACATAAGCTTCTCGGCGGACTTCAAGCAACCCGACTGCCTTGACCGGCTCCAGCCACTGCTCAATCTGCCCGAACAACTCGCCAAGCTTTTGCGCCCAACGGGCCGACTGCACATCGAATTGCTGTTTTTTGTGCGCTTCGGTGTCGGCGTAATGACGAAGCATCTCGCCCAGTTGCTGTACATCGTCCATTGCGGAACTCCTTGGGTGAGCCAGGTCGCGAGGGCTGATCATGGCAGATGCCGTCACACACCGTACGATTAAAGCCCGGGGCCATTGCGGTGCAGTACGATAAAAGCGCAGGTCCCGCGATAAATAGCGGATCAGCGCCGCCAGTGGCCTTGTTTTCATAGCAAACAAACTGATCCGCATTAATGAGCTTTTACTGAGGCTGTTTTGTTTTTGTCACTCTTCCTACAGTGCCCGCCACTTGGAACCGTGGGAGGACTGAGCATGAGCACAGCAACAATCGGGCAGGCCTATAACTATAAAGTCGTCCGTCAATTCGTCATTGCCACCATCGTCTGGGGTGTTGTCGGCATGGCCATGGGCGTGTGGATCGCTTCGCAGCTGGTCTGGCCGCAAATGAACCTTGATCTGCCCTGGACCACCTTTGGCCGCCTGCGGCCCTTGCACACCAGCCTGGTGATTTTTGGCTTCGCCGGCAGCGCACAGTTTGCCGCCAGCTATTACGCGGTGCAGCGCACTTGCCAGGTGCGGCTGTTTTCCGACCGCTTGGCCGCGTTTACCTTTTGGGGCTGGCAGGCGGTCATCGTGATCATGCTGGTCAGCCTGCCGCTGGGCTACACCACCACCAAGGAGTACGCCGAAATCGAGTTCTCCGGTGCGGTGTGGATGGCGGTGGTGTGGGTAGCCTACGCAGTGGTGTTTTTCACCACCGTGGTACGGCGCAAAACCCGGCATATCTACGTGGGCAACTGGTTTTTCGGCGCGTTTATCCTGGTGATCGCCATGTTGCACGTGGTCAATCACCTGGCGATCCCGGTGGATTGGTTCAAGTCCTACCCGGTGTATTCCGGGGCGACCGATGCGATGGTGCAGTGGTGGTACGGACATAACGCCGTAGGGTTTTTCCTGACGACGGGCTTCCTTGGGATGATGTACTACTTCGTGCCGAAACAAGTCGGGCGGCCGGTGTATTCCTATCGCCTGTCCATCGTGCACTTCTGGGCATTGATCACCCTGTATATCTGGGCAGGGCCCCACCATTTGCACTACACCGCGCTGCCGGACTGGGCGCAGTCACTGGGCATGGCAATGTCGCTGATCCTGCTGGCGCCGAGTTGGGGCGGGATGATCAACGGCATGATGACCTTGTCCGGCGGTTGGCATCAGTTGCGCACCGACCCGATCCTGCGTTTTTTGGTGCTGTCGCTGGCGTTCTACGGCATGTCCACGTTCGAGGGCCCGATGATGGCGATCAAGACCGTCAACGCCCTGTCCCACTACACCGACTGGACCATCGGCCACGTGCACGCCGGCGCCCTCGGCTGGGTGGCGATGATCACGTTCGGCTCGCTGTACCACATGGTCCCCAAGGTGTTCGGCCGCGAACAGATGCACAGTGTGCCGCTGATCAACCTGCACTTCTGGCTGGCGACCATCGGCACGGTGCTGTACATCGCCTCGATGTGGGTCAACGGTATTACCCAGGGCCTGATGTGGCGGGCGGTGAACGATGACGGCACCCTCACCTACTCGTTTGTCGAAGCCTTGCAGGCCAGCCATCCGGGGTTTGTCGTACGTTTCGCCGGTGGCGTGTTTTTCCTGACGGGCATGCTGCTGATGGCCTACAACACCTGGCGGACGGTGCGCAGCGCCGACGTGCGCATGGCCCAGTTAGATGCGCGAATCGCCTGATGTGGGGCTGGTTGCTGTTGATGTGCCTGTATGGCGCCGTGGAGTACTGCTTGCGCGGGCAATCGGAGCAGAGTCTGGATGACGCCAGCCTGCTCCCCTTCGCCGACGATCCCGAGGTGGCACAACGGGTGGAGCAGGCCACCGGCAAACAGGTCAACGCGGTTGCACCGGAACATGCCAAACCGGGCTGGATCAACCTCGACATGTGAAACTGCACCGGCGATTTGGCGGGCAACTGCGTATGACTAATCCGTGGTCGATGGGTAAGGTGGGCCGACTACCCCTGTCAGGAGCATCGCATGCGCACCATCGGCCTTATCGGCGGCATGAGCTGGGAGTCCAGCGCCGAGTACTACCGCCTCATCAACCAGCAGGTGCGTGAGCAACTGGGCCCGCTGCGCTCGGCGCCACTGTTGATGTACAGCGTGGACTTCGGCCCGGTGGCGCAGGCACAACACGCCGGGCGTTGGGACGACGCCGCGCTGATCCTCGAAGAGGCTGCGCGGCGCCTGCAAGCCGGCGGGGCCGACTGCGTCGTGCTGTGTACCAACACCATGCATCTGGTGGCGCCGCGTATCGAGGCGGCAGTGTCGATTCCGTTTCTGCACATCGCCGATGCGGCGGGGTTGGCCGCTGTTGCAGCAGGCACCTTGACCGTTGGTTTGCTGGGCACGGCGTTCACCATGGAACAGGACTTTCTCAAGTCGCGCCTGGCCGACCACGGTTTGAGCGTGCTGGTGCCCGACGCGGACGAGCGCCAAGCGGTGCACCGGATCATTTACGAGGAGTTGTGTGTCGGCGTGATCAGCGAAGCCTCGCGCCAGGTCTACCAACGGGTGATCGAGTCCCTGGCCGCGCGCGGCGCCCAGGCAATCATTCTCGGATGTACGGAAATCGGCTTGCTGATCAAGCCGCAGCACAGCAAGTTGCCGCTGTTGGACACCACCGAGCTGCATGCGCAGGCTGCGGTGGCGTTCGCGTTGCAGGACTAGGCGGATTGGCGCAGGCGCGCCATGCTCACGGTGTCGACGAACGCGCCGTCACGCACGGCGTAATCGCGCATGCGCCCTTCCACCTCGAAACCGAACTTGCGGTACAACTGCTGCGCGGCTTCGTTGTCGGCGTACACCGTCAGCTCTACCCGGCGCAGGTTCATCCAGTTGTCGGCCACGTCCAGCGCGGCCGCCAGCAGGCGCGAGCCCACGCCCTTGCCCTGCCAGGCCGGGGCCACGCCCATGCCGAACGATCCGACATGGCTGCGGCGCACACGCAGCACTTGTTCCAGGCCGAGTTGGCCGATCACTTCCCCACCATGCACCGCCACCAGCTGTAGGCGTCGCTCGTTGTCCATTTCCAGCTTGTTGCGCCACGCCTCAATCGATTGGAAAGGCATTTGCAGCACCTGACGGCACACGGCCGGTTCGTTATAGAGCGCGGCGACGCCCTCCAGGTGGGCCTCGGTAAAACGCTGGATGACGATATGGGGTTCAGGCGCGTGCATTGTGTTTCATCCTTTGAAAGACAAGTGGCCGCCCAGTGTAGAGGCCACGCCCGCCCGCTGGCTAGGGTGCCGGCTGAGTCGTCCACAACGACGGCCAATCGCCATAAGCCACGCCGGTGCAGCGCGGCATTACATGAAACTCGCTGAGCTGGAACGTCTTGCCGTCAAACACCCAGACGCCACCGCCACCACAGTCTCCGATCCCACGCTGCTTGTAGAAGTAACTGAGGGTGCCGGTGCTTTCGTCGTAGCCGACCGAGCCTTGCAGCTCCGCCGCGTCCAGCGGCAATGGCTGCAGTTTCAGCTGAGTTTGTTTGTAGGGCGCTTGTCGTTCACGGCGGCTGACATCGAACTCGCAGTTGTAGGCTGCGCAGTCATAACGCGTGACAGTCATCGCTTCCTTCTCTGACAGCGCGCCCACGTTGGCTTCGGCTTCACCTTCCTCCGGCGTGACCGCCTGCAATGCGGCGGCGACCAGCCCGGCTTGTTCTGTCGCGCTCAGCGGTGGCGCGGTTTCGAACCGACGCAGCACGGGGGTCGGCAAGCGCGGCGGCACTTCACTCGCGGCCCCCTTGCCCGGCCGTGCAAGTGCGGTGACGTTATCCACCCGCCCTTGTACCGCATCCATCAACAGCAACGCTGCACTCAGCCCGCTCAGCGATACGTGGGCCTCGTCCTCGCCCGGCAACTGCAAGCGCTGGCCATTGCGCAAACGCTGCAACAGACGCCGCGCCGCGGCCTCTTCGATCACGCCGTAGGACTGCATGTCGGGATCGCCACCCTGATCGTCCAGCTCGACGTGCAAGTCGCGGGTCAGGTCCGGCCCCAGTGGCTGACCGTCCAGCCGCAGGGTGGAAAGGTCCACGGCCTGGCCGCGATGGTCAAAGCGCAAACGCAGATAGCCTTCAGGCCCGGCCTGATGCCAGAGATGCAAGGTCAGCGAGCTGTAGTCCTCTTCGTCGACGCCGCTGGGCGCGCTGAGGGCGTGGCAATTGCGCAGGTTGTCGCAACCGATGACCCACTGCTTGATTTCCCGCAGCAATGGCACGGTTTCCACAGGCGGTTGAGCCAAGGCTTGAGGGGTGATAGCGGCCAGCAACAGGGCCGGGAGTGAGCGGCGCAGCATGGGGACTCTCCGTGTCGAAAAAGGCGCGGATTGTCCCATGTCTGGGGCGTTGCGTCAGCGTCGAGCGGCAGTGCGCCACACCCGCGCAATATCCGCGGCCCGTTCGCGCAACAACCGTGGTGCCTCGCTGCACGCCTGCTCCAGGCTCATCGGACCGGACGGCAAGGCGAACGCGGCATCGACACCGTGGGCATACATTTGCGCATAACCGTCGCCAAGGGTGCCCGCGATGACGATCACCGGCACATTGTGCCGCTGGGCGATACGCGCCACGCCAAACGGAGTTTTGCCGCGCAGGGTCTGGGCGTCGAAGCGACCTTCGCCGGTGATCACCAGGTCGGCACCGCGCACGGCGGCGTCGAGGCCGACCAGGTCGGCGACGACTTCCACACCGGCGCGAAACTGTGCGCCGAGGAAGGCTTTGGCGGCGAAACCGAGGCCACCGGCCGCACCACTGCCGGGTTCGTCGCGCACGTCTTTGCGCAGGACTTGGGCGCAGTGGTCGGCGTAGTGACTGAGGGCGGCATCCAGTTGTTGCACTTGCGTGGGATCGGCACCTTTTTGCGGGCCAAAGATGGTCGAGGCACCGTGAGGGCCACACAGTGGGTTATTGACGTCGGCGGCGATTTCAAAGCGCACCTCGGCCAGGCGTGGGTCAAGCCGCTCGAGATTGATCCGGGCCAGGCGCGACAAGGCCAGGCCACCCGGTGGCAACGGCTGGTCCTGGGCGTCGAACAACTGCACGCCAAGCGCCTGCATCGCGCCGGCGCCACCGTCATTGGTGGCGCTGCCGCCAATCGCCAGGATGATGCGCTGTGCACCCAGGTCGAGTGCGGCGCGAATCAGTTCGCCGGTGCCGAATGTGGTGCTGCAACAGGCGTCTCGCTGCCCTGGCGGCACCCGTTGCAGGCCGCTGGCTTCGGCCATTTCGATGATCGCCGTGTGGCTGTCGGCCAGCCAGCCCCAACGCGCGTCAACCGTACCGCGCAGTGGCCCCTGCACTGTTTGGCTGCGCAGTTCGCCGTTACAGGCGGCGAGTACCGATTCAACCGTGCCTTCACCCCCATCCGCCATTGGGCACTGGACCAACTGCGCGTCCGGCCAGACGTCGGCCAAGCCTTGGGCAATAGCCTGGGCGACGCCTTCGGCACTCAGGCTGTCCTTGAACGAGTCGGGGGCGATGATGATCTTCATGGGCTTTCTCCGGTTTTTATAACGCCCATGCTGCCAGTTGGCAGCGCCGATGACGCCGGTCCGATGCACAAGTACCGCTGGGCTTTGTTGTTCATTCCGACAAAGCCTGGGGCAACAGCTGAACACCGAGGTAGAGCGCGAGCATGCCGTCCAGGGTCAGTGGGTCGACGCCACTGAGTTCGGCGATGCGCTCCATGCGGTAACGCAAACTGTTGCGATGGATGCCCAGGGCATCGGCGCAGGCCTGACTTTGCCCGTCGTGCTCGCACCAACTGCGCAGGGTTGCCTGCAATTGGCCGTTGGCGTCCTTGGCCAGCACCTTGCGCAGGGGGTTGAGCAACTCGTCGAGGGCATCATCGTTGCGGTGGCGCCAGAGCATGACCGGCAGGCGAAAGCGGTTGAGGGTCAGCAGCCGTGTGTGCGGCAGGACATCGCGGCCATAGGCGAGCAAATCGCCGACGCGGCGGTAGCAACGGCGCAGCCCGGGCAAACCGTCGGCTTGCCCGCCGACGGCGACGCGCAGGATATTCCAGCCCTGGCCTTCGAGCTTTTCCAGCAACCGTGGGTTATCCACCGGCAGGGCTGCCGGGCGGCACCAGAGCAGGGAAAACTGCGCCGAGCTGACACACCAGCTGTCGGGGTAGCGCGAGGTCAGCCAGGCATTCAAGGCTTCTGCCGATTGGCCCGGGCCCAGTTCAAACAGGTACGGCGTGCGTGCCAGTTGCGGTTTGAGCCCCAGTTGCTGGGCTTCGTCCACCAGACGGGGGGAGTCGCCGGTTTCGGCCAGCAGCAACGCCAGCAGATCGTCGCAACGCTGGCGCCGCCATTGTTGCTCGGCCTGCTGATGGCGATGGCTGACCAGCATTTCAGCGGTCATGCGCACCAGCTCGGCGTAGGTGCGCAAGCCTTCCGGTTCGCCGGTGATGCCGAGTACGCCGATCAGGCGCTGGTCATGCAGCAGCGGCAGGTTGATCCCCGGCTGCACGCCCTTGAGGTGCTTGGCGGTCTGCCCATCGATTTCCACCACACGCCCATTGGCCAGCACCAGTTGCGCGCCTTCATGACGGGTATTGATGCGCTCCGGCTCGCCGCTGCCGAGAATCAGCCCCTGACTGTCCATGACGTTGACGTTGTAGGGCAGGATGGCCATGGTGCGATCGACAATATCCTGCGCCAAGTCATGATCCAGCTCGAACATGGGGCTATTTTCCTGAAAAAGCGGGTTGTTCACCGGCACAGCGCAAAGGGAGGTTCACTGTGCGCGAGCACAAAGACAGTACCCCGTCACGTCACCGAGACTGTTTAGGCGATCAACGTTACCCTCGCATCGCGAAAAATCATAATAAAGAGAGACTGCCATGTCACAGAGCGCCACTGCCGCACTGGCTACCGATGACGATAAAAACGCCATCTACAAGCGCATCACCCTGCGCCTGATCCCCTTCATTTTCATCTGCTATCTGTTCAATTACCTCGACCGGGTAAACGTTGGCTTTGCCAAGTTGCAGATGCTCGATGCCTTGAAGTTCAGCGAAACCGTGTACGGCCTGGGTGCCGGGATCTTCTTTATCGGTTACGTGCTGTGCGGCGTGCCGAGCAACCTGGCACTGACCAGGTTCGGGCCGCGGCGCTGGATTGCGCTGATGATGATCGTGTGGGGCACCTTGTCTACGTGCCTGCTGTTCGTCACCACGCCGACGCACTTCTATACCCTGCGTCTGTTTACCGGGGCTGCCGAGGCCGGGTTCTTTCCGGGGGTGGTGCTGTATCTCTCGCAGTGGTTCCCGACGTTCCGACGTGGGCGGATCATGGCGCTGTTCATGTCGGCGATTCCGGTCTCGGGCTTGCTGGGCAGCCCGTTCTCCGGCTGGATCCTCAATCACTTCGCCGCCGGCCAGGGTGGCCTCGCCGGCTGGCAATGGATGTTCCTGCTGCAAGGCATCCCGACCGTGATCCTTGGTGGCCTGGCTTACTTCCTGCTCAGTGACAGTTTCGCCAACGCCAAGTGGCTCAAGCCCCACGAGCGTGCGGTACTGGAGGCCGATCAGGCGACTGACCTGGCCAACAAGCCCAAGACCACCACCGACTCCCTCGCCGAAGTGTTCAAGAACCCGGCGATCTGGGCGTTTGGCCTGATTTACTTCTGCATTCAGAGCGGCGTCTACGCGATCAACTTCTGGCTGCCGTCGATCATCAAGAACCTGGGCTTCAGCGATAACCTGGTAATCGGCTGGCTCAGTGCAATCCCGTATCTGTTGGCGGCGGTCTTCATGCTGCTGGTGGGGCGCTCCGCCGACTTGCGCAAGGAGCGTCGTTGGCACCTGGTGGTGCCGATGTTGATGGGGGCGATAGGTCTGGTGATTGCGGTGAACTTTGCCACGACGCCAGCCATTGCGATTCTTGGCCTGACCATCGCAACGATGGGCGCCCTCACTGGCCTGCCGATGTTCTGGCCGGTCCCGACCGCCCTGCTCAGCGCAGGCGCGGCGGCAGGTGGCTTGGCGTTGATCAACTCCATGGGACAGATGGCCGGGTTCCTCAGCCCCTATATCGTCGGCTTTGTGAAGGATGCCACCGGGTCGACGGACATGGCGTTGTACCTGCTGGCGGCGGTGATTGTGGCCGGTAGCGTGCTGGCCCTGCGCATGACCCGCAGCCTCAAGGTTTAACGCGGCCCATGTAGGAGATGCGGTGTGTGGGAGTGGGCTTGCTCACGAAAGCGGTGGGTCAGTGAATACACCTTTGACTGATACACCGCTTTCGCGAGCAAGCCCGCTCCCACACAAGCCCACTCCCACAGGCCTATTGCGCAGTTACAACAGGCCGCCGCCGTCGATGTCGATGACACTGCCGGTGATGTAGCCGTTTTCCATGGCCAGCACGTAACCTGCCGCCACTTCTTCCGCCTGCCCTACCCGACCAACCGGCAACGCGCTGCCCGCCTTGGCGAACATCGCCAGTCGCTGCTCTTCGGCCAAGCCTGCATACGCGGGCGTATCAATCACCCCCGGGCTGATCACATTGACCCGACGCGGCGCCAGCTCCTTGGCCAATTGTTTGCCCAGTGCTTCGGTCGCGGCATTGATGCCGATCTTGATGAACTGCCCCGGCACCACTTTGCGGCCCAACTGCCCGGAAGTCAGGCTGATGCTGCCATGCGCATCAAGGAATGGCAGCGCCAGTTGGATCGCACGCAACGAGCCCCAGAGTTTGACGTTGAAGTTGTCCTGGGCCTCGTTCAGATCGGTGTCTATCAGAGCCTTGGCGCGTACGTTCGGTCCCGAGGTGTAGACCAGATGATCAAAATGCCCGACGCTTTCGAACAGGCGCTGTAGGGAGGCTGCGTCGGTGACATCCACCGGCTCGCTGCGCAGCCCGTGTTCGGCGCCCGACGTCAGGCGGCGGCCAGCCAATACCACGTGGGCGCCTCGGGCGGCGGCGGCCTTGGCCACGGCCGCACCTATACCGCTGCTGCCACCAATGACGATCACGGTTTTGCCGTTCAGGGGAGAAGTCATGAAGAACTGTCCTGGTTGAGAAAGTGAGCGTTCATCTTCTCAGCTTGGTAATCGGCGAAAAATCCCGGTAAAACGACAAGATCTTTAAAGGATTTTTATAAATGAGCTCGATCCTTGATCTGGAAGTCTTCGTGCGCACCGCCGACACCGGCAGCCTTTCAGCGGCTGCGCGAGGCCTGAACCTGACGCCTGCGGCCGCGAGCATCGCCCTCAAGCGCCTGGAGACGCGCCTGGGTTTTCGCCTGCTGGCCCGTTCTACACGCAGCATGCGCCTGACCGAAGAAGGCCGGCGCTACCTCGACAGCGTGCGCGTGGCGCTGGCCGCCTTGTCGGAGGGCGAGCAGGCGCTGAAGCAGCAAAACCAAGGCCTGAGCGGCCTGCTGCAAGTGGCCGCGCCATCGGACTTCGGGCGCAATGTGGTGCTCGGTTGGCTGGATGAGTTCAAGGCCCAACACCCCAATATCCGCCTGCAACTGATGCTCAACGACAGCAATGCCGACCTGTTCCGCGAAACCATCGACATCGCCCTGCGCTTTGGCGTGCCCCAGGACTCCAGCCTGGTGGCGCTGCCGATCGCCCCCGAGCATTGCCGCGTCGCCGTCGCCAGCCCTGCGTACCTGGCACGCCACGGTACGCCCCAGGCGCCCCTGGAGCTGTCGCAGCACAGCGCGCTGCGGTACATGCGCCAAGGCCAGATCAGCAAAACCTGGCGTTTTCGCCGCGCCAACGAGTTGCAAGACGTCGACGTGAGCGGAGATTTCCTCAGTGATGACGGCGAAATCGTACGCCGCTGGGCATTGGCCGGGCACGGTATTGCCTACAAGGCCAGGCTGGATGTCATCGGCGATATTCGCGCTGGCCGGCTGCTGGCGCTGTTCGAGGATTGGCAGGGAGAGCCCGCCCCCTTGAACCTGATGTGCCCACATCGGCTGCAAGTGTCGGAGCGGGTGAAGGTGCTGCATCGATTTCTCCAGGAGCGTTGCCAGGCCTTGCTGAGCACATGAAGAAACGCGTGCGGGGCTTGTTCCAGAGCCTGCGAGTCTGGTATTGCATAACCCACGTTTCACCGCCAGAAAGGAGCTATCCATGATCTACCGCACATTGGGCCAGTCCGGCTTGAAGGTCAGCGCCTTGACCCTGGGCACCATGATGTTTGGCGAGCAGACCAACACCGAGGACTCGCTGCGCATCATCGACAAGGCCTGGGACCAGGGCATCAATTTTATCGACACCGCTGACGTCTATACCGGTGGGCGCTCCGAGGAAATCGTCGGCGAGGCCATCGCCCGTCATCGTGACGATTGGATCGTCGCCTCCAAAGTCGCGATCGGCCCCACCGATGGCCTGCCCAACCGCAGCGGCCTGAGCCGCAAGCGCATTTTCAATGCCCTGGAAGCCAGCCTGACCCGCCTCGATACCGACTACCTGGACATCTATTACCTGCACCGCGAAGACCATGACACGCCGCTGGAAGTGACCATCTCGGCGATTGGCGACCTGATCCGCCAGGGCAAGATACGTTACTGGGGGCTGTCCAACTACCGTGGCTGGCGCATTGCCGAAGTGATCCGGGTGGCCGAGCGCCTGGGTGTCGACAAGCCGGTGATCAGCCAGCCGCTGTACAACATCGTCAACCGTCAGGCCGAGGTCGAGCAACTCACGGCAGCGGCGGCCTATGGCTTGGGCGTGGTGCCTTACAGCCCACTGGCGCGGGGTGTGCTCAGCGGCAAGTACGCGCCGGATGTCACACCCGAAGCCGGCAGCCGCGCCGCGCGCCAGGACAAGCGCATCCTCGAAACCGAATGGCGCGTGGAGTCGCTGCGCATCGCCCAACAGATCCAGCAATACACCCAGGGGCGTGGCGTGGGGATCGTCGAATTTGCGATTGCGTGGGTGTTGAACAACGCCGCGGTGAGCTCGGCGATTGTCGGACCGCGTACCGAAGCACAGTGGGATGCCTACATTGGGGCGCTGGAGGTGAAGGTCACGGCAGCGGATGAGGCGTTTATCGATTCGCTGGTGACGCCGGGGCATTCGTCTACGCCGGGGTTCAACGATGTCGGGCATTTTGTGTCGGGCCGAGTCGCACGGACGTAACCGCACTGTCGTGACCAGGGCGCTTGCTGTGGCGAGCGTCCTTGGGACAGATTGGACGGGCGGGAGATTTTCCTGGAAAACGCCCCAAAACAGCGCACCTCTTTCACGCCAAAAGCACCATAATCCCCTCCTCTCTTGTCTCAATCGGTTTTCGCGAGGACTGCGTGTCTAAAGGTGTGGTGTTATCGGTGTTGGCCTCGGTGTTGTTTGCCGTGATGTATTACTTCACATCACTGCTCACGCCATTGAGCGGCCTGGAGATTTTCGGCTGGCGCATGCTGCTGACTGTGCCGTGCATGACGGTGTTCATGATCATCAGCGGCGAATGGCGACGGGTGTGGGAATTGCTGCAGATGCTTGCACACAAGCCGCGGCTGATCGGTGGTGTGCTGCTGTCTTCGGCGTTGCTGGGCGTGCAGTTGTGGCTGTTCATGTGGGCGCCGCTCAATGGGCGCAGCCTGGATGTATCGGTGGGGTATTTCCTGTTGCCGCTGACCATGGTGCTGACCGGACGCCTGGTGTATGGCGAGCGCTTGTCGCGCCTGCAGCAGATCGCAGTGTTTTTTGCCGGGCTCGGGGTGTTGAACGAGCTGTATCAGGCCGGTGGTTTTTCCTGGGCGACCTTGGTGGTGATCATCGGTTACCCCGTCTATTTCATCGTGCGCAAGTACCTGACCACCGACCACTTGGGCGGGCTGTGGCTGGATATGGCGTTGATGCTGCCCGTGGCATGGTGGTTCGTGCAGCACGGCGAGCAAGGTTTTGCGGTGATGGACAGCCATCCCAAGTTGTATGGGTTGATTCCCATGCTTGGGGTGATCAGTGCATCAGCGCTGGTGAGTTACATCATTGCCAGCCGCTTGCTGGCATTCAGTTTGTTCGGGCTGCTCAGTTATGTGGAACCTGTGCTACTGCTGGGCGTGGCGCTGATCCTGGGTGAAGGGATCAAGGGTGGCGAATGGCTGACCTATATCCCCATCTGGCTGGCGGTGATGGTGCTGGTGTACGAGGGCTTCAAGCATCTGGTACGCCAGCGCAAGGCATGAATGACAGGCCTGAAAAAACCCGGTGAATACCGGGTTTTTTATTTTTCGAGGACGTCAGTCGGTGGCCAACACG
The DNA here is from genome assembly GCF_057835125.1 of Pseudomonas sp. GL_117. Taxonomy (NCBI): domain Bacteria; kingdom Pseudomonadati; phylum Pseudomonadota; class Gammaproteobacteria; order Pseudomonadales; family Pseudomonadaceae; genus Pseudomonas; species Pseudomonas sp. GL_117. The sequence continues at coordinate 3,170,168 of NZ_CM174418.1, forward strand.
CCACGACGCACCTGATCCCGCTCAATCGACTCGAACAATGCCTTGAAGTTGCCTTCGCCGAATCCATCGTCGCCCTTGCGCTGGATGAACTCGAAGAACACCGGGCCCATCAGGGTTTCCGAGAAGATCTGCAGCAGCAGGCGCTTGTCGCCTTCGATGGACGAACCGTCCAGCAGAATGCCACGGGCTTGCAGTTGGTCTACCGGCTCGCCGTGGTTCGGCAGGCGGCCTTCGAGCATTTCGTAGTAGGTGTCCGGCGGTGCGGTCATGAAGCGCATGCCGATATTCTTCAGCTTGTCCCAGGTCTTGACCAGGTCGTCGGTGAGGAATGCCACGTGCTGGATGCCCTCGCCGTTGAACTGCATCAGGAACTCTTCGATCTGCCCGGCGCCCTTGGAGGACTCCTCGTTCAGCGGGATGCGGATCATGCCGTCCGGGGCGCTCATGGCCTTGGACGTCAGGCCGGTGTACTCGCCCTTGATGTCGAAGTAGCGCGCTTCGCGGAAATTGAACAGTTTTTCGTAGAAGTTCGCCCAATAGGCCATGCGCCCACGGTAGACGTTGTGGGTCAGGTGGTCGATGACCTTGAGGCCGGCGCCTTGGGGGTTGCGGTCCACGCCATCGAGGAAAACGAAGTCGATGTCGTAGATCGAGCTGCCTTCGCCGAAACGGTCGATCAGATACAGCGGCGCACCGCCGATGCCTTTGATGGCCGGCAGGTTCAGTTCCATCGGGCCGGTCTCGATATGGATCGGCTGCGCGCCCAGCTCAAGGGCGCGGTTATAGGCTTGTTGCGAGTCCTTGACGCGAAACGCCATGCCGCATACCGACGGGCCGTGTTCGGCCGCGAAGTAGGACGCGATGCTGTGGGGTTCGTTGTTGAGGATCAGGTTGATTTCGCCCTGGCGATACAGGTGCACGTTCTTCGAACGGTGGGTCGCCACTTTGCTGAAGCCCATGATCTCGAAGATCGGCTCCAGGACGCCCGGCGTTGGCGATGCGAATTCGATGAATTCAAAGCCCATCAGGCCCATTGGGTTTTCGTATAGATCTGCCATGATTTGGCGCCTCATCATTTCTTGTCATTAGCCATCGAGTTATGTGCGAGCAAGGATGAGGTCTGACGGTGGCGCGCAGGAAAGGCCTCGCACACTGCGGGCGAGGAAGTCACCAAAGATGAGGGGGGAGCCGAGTAGCTTCATGGTTACATCAGTCTCTGACGGCCGAGGCTTGCGTGAGCGCAAGTCCATATTCTTGTATGCGTAAATCGATTCTACACAGCGTAACAGTATTTGTCCGTACTCTTATCAAATCCCCATTGCCCTGGGCTGCGCAAGGGGTTTGTTGCACAGGTAGATGCCCAGCAGGATCAGTGCACCGCCCAGCAGCATGGGCGCCGTCAGTTGCTCGCCGAGCATTAGTGCGCCGCAGATCACCGCGGTCAGTGGGTTGAGTGCAATAAAGACCCCGGCGCGGGTTGCACCGATGCGGCGGATACCGTCGTACCAGGCGATGTAGGCCAGTGCCGAGCCCAATACGCCGAGGTACAGCAGGCTGAGCCACTGCGGCAGATGGATCGCGGCCACCGCGGCCAGCGTGAGTTTGCCGCTGACGGCCGTGACGCTCGCGAGCATGGCGGTACCCAGCAGGATGGACCACGTTACTGTTTGCAACGGCCCCAGGCTTTGGTTGAGGGTTCGTGAACACAGCGAGTACACGCCCCACCCCACCACGCAGCCGAACACCAGCACGTCGCCCAGCCAGGCCTGGTCGGTACTGATGAGTAGCTGTGGATTACGGCTGATGATGACCACACCCGCCCCGCCCAGGCACAAGGCAATCCCCAGGCATTTGCCGGCGCCCAAGCGTTCTTTGAACAGCAGCCACGCGGCCAAGCCGATAACCGCCGGGTTCAGTGCAACGATCAAGGATGCCCGCGACGCATTGATGTAGTGCAGGCCATAGAAAAAACACAGGTTGTAGAAAAAAATCCCGAAGAACCCCAGCACGGCCAGCTGCAACAGTTGCCCACCGCGCGGCCGCACCAGGCGCACGCGGGTAGCGCCCATGAAGCCCAGCAGCGCGGCGCTGGCCAACATAAACCGCAGGGTCGCCGCCAGCAGCGGGTCGACGCCGGTAGCCAGGTAACGTCCGGCAACGAAAGTGGCGCCCCAGATCATGGTCACGGCGCAAAGCTTCAGGTAGGTCAGGCGGTCAGTCATCAACGAGGCTCTTTACGGAGGATATTGGCGTATCCTCCGGGTAATGATCGATCATCGTAAAATGAGTAAATACTCATGACGCTCACGCAACTGGAAATATTCTCGCGGGTGGCGGAGCTGCACAGCTTCACCAGCGCAGCGCATCGGCTGGGTATCAGCCAATCGGCGGTATCCCATGCCATCAAGGCCCTTGAGCAGGAACTGGGCGTCGAATTGTTTCGGCGGCATCAGGCCCAGATCGAACTCAGCGATATCGGCCAGCAACTGGTCATGCGGGCCCGCACGCTGTTGGGCGTGGCCAACACCCTACAACAGGAAGCCTCCGATGCCCGCGGTATGAAACGTGGCACGTTGCGCATCGGCTCTTTCGGCCCCACTGCGTCCAACCGCTTGCTACCGCCCATCCTCACGCAGTTTCGCCACGAACATCCCGGGATTGAAGTGCACGTGGATGAAGGGCCGGACCGCCAGGTGCTGCAATGGCTGGACGAGCGGCGGGTCGATGTGGGTTTCGTGGTGCTCGAACAGGAGCGCCTCGATACCTATGCGTTGTTCAAAGACCAGATGGTCGCCTTGCTGCCGGCGGCACACCCGCTGACCGCGCAGCCTAGCGTGGCGTTGAAGGCGCTGTGCAACGACCCGTTCATACTGACTGAGGCCGGTTCATTGGAGTTGGTCTCACGGCTATTCAGCACTGCGCGACTGACACCCAAAGTACGCTACCGCTGCGCGCAATTGCTCAGTACGCTGGAGGCGGTCAGTCGCGGTGATGGCCTGAGCGTGGTCGCCGAGGCTTCATTGCCGCCAACGCCGGACCCGCGTTATGTCGTGCGCGCCCTGTCCCCACCGGTCGTACGCGAAATCGGCCTGGGGGTGCTGGATCAACGCCAGGCGAGCCCGGCGACCCTGGCGTTCATTCAGATTGCACAACGGATTTATGGGTAGGCGCCTACTGGCCGAACGGCCAGGTACAGCGAGCTTAATTGCGCCGCGCCATCTATCATCGATTTAATCTGAATTGCCATTCGGCGCTTTTCCCACCTTGCAACAGGCCGTTTCTTCCATGCCCCTGACCCTCAACGGCCCGCGAAAACGCGCCACCCGCTCTATGATCACCGTGCTCAGCGGGCTATTACCGATGGTTTTAGGCGTGGTCATTCTGTACTGGCAAGCCGAACGCACCCTACAGCAGAGTACTGCTCAAACCGCCCTTGAAGCGGTGCGTCAATTCGACCTGATGCTCGACAACACCGCCCTCGCCGCCCAGGCCCTGATTCCATTGGCCGGACAGCCCTGTGATAACGCCGCGCAATTGGCGTTGCGTGAACAAGTCACGCGCCGCCCGTTTGTGCGTGCCACGACGTTGTCCTGGCAGAGAAACATCTATTGCAGCTCACTGTTTGGCAGTGAGTACGCGTCGCCGGTGAACCCGGATGACTACGTAGAGGGCAATCTGTGGTTGATGAACGGCAACCCGGTTACCCCCGATACGGCGCTCTTGGTGTATCGCCTGGTCGATGGCGACAAAGCCGCGTTTGCCTCGATTGACGGCTACCACCTGACCAACGCCCTGCGCCTGATCAGCCGCTACGCGCTGCTGGTCCTGCAAGTGGGGCCCAACTGGCTGGACGCCAGCGGCAAGGTGCATGACAGCGCCGTGCCGGAATTTGCCGTGGCGCATCATCATTTGGCCTCCACGCGCTATCACTACAGCGTCGATGCCGGCATGCCGTCCGGTGAGGTGTGGCGCTACATGGAAGCCCGCTACCCGGTGCTGTTCAGCCTGCTGGTGTTTTTCGGGATACTGGCCGGCGTCCTCGCGCATTGGCTGCAAAAGCGCTCCTGCGCGCCGACCCATGAGCTGCAACGGGCGTTGGGCGCCAACGAGTTCATACCGTATTTCCAACCTGTGGTGCGCGGCGATACCCGTGCATGGGCCGGTTGTGAAGTGCTGATGCGTTGGCAGCATCCGAAGGAAGGCCTGGTGCGCCCGGACTTGTTCATTCCCCTGGCCGAGCACTCAGGCCTGATCGTGCCGATGACCCGCGCCCTGCTGCGCCAGACCGCTGCGCAGTTGGCACCGCACGCCGAGCGCTTCAGCCCGGGCTTCCATATCGGCGTGAACATCACCGCGCGCCATTGCGAAGACCTGGCGTTGGTTGAGGACTGTCGCGAATTCCTCGGCGCCTTCGCGCCTGGCCAGGTCACGCTGGTACTCGAATTGACCGAACGCGAGCTGATCAAGCCGACCGATACAACCCGACGCTTGTTCGACGCCCTGCATGGATTAGGGGTGATGATCGCCATTGATGACTTCGGTACTGGGCATTCCAGCTTGGGTTACTTGCGTAACTTCAATGTCGACTACTTGAAGATTGATCAAAGCTTTGTCGCCATGATCGGTGCGGATGCGCTCTCGCGGCATATTCTCGACAGCATCATAGAACTGTCCGGCAAGCTCGACCTGGGCATCGTTGCCGAAGGCGTGGAAACAGTCGAGCAATGCGAATACCTGGCGGCACAAGGTGTGGACTTCCTGCAAGGTTACCTGTTCGGGCGGCCGTTACCCTGTGATGAATTCATTAAATCGCTGGGCAGCCATTGAATAGCCGGCCACTAACAAGCTGAAATAATGTTGTTTACACAAAAGACGTGATTTACTCGTGGCGGATTAACTACTACAATTTTTCATGCCTGTGCAGAACTCGCAAAAAGCGCCACTTTCTTTAAGTCACCTTAAAGCCGTTGGCTCATAGCTTTGTCTGCAGTTGTATCCGCCAACTACACTATTGGAGTACAGATTTTGTCCAGACTCGCCGAATTTCGCGCAGCAGAAAAAGCCCTTCAAGAGCAGCTGGCCCAGCTGGAGTCGCTGAAGAACGACGCTGGCCTGAAGAAAGAAATCGAATTCGAAGAAAAGCTTCAAGCGCTGATGAAAAGCTACGGCAAAGGCCTGCGCGACATCATCTCCATCCTTGACCCGAACCCGGGCAAGGCCAGCGCTGCAACCGCCAGCGCCCCGAAACAGCGCCGCGCACGTGTGGTCAAGGTCTACCAGAACCCGCACACCGGCGAACTGATCGAGACCAAAGGCGGCAACCACCGCGGCCTGAAAGCCTGGAAAGAACAGTACGGCGCCGCCACTGTAGATTCCTGGCTTCGCGGCTGATCAACACGCACTAACAAAGAGCCCCGCACTTGCGGGGCTTTTTTTGCTTCAGGGTTCGAAAACGAACTTAACTAACATTTCATATTGTTCAAACCCGTTCGGTGTATCGCGCTCAAAGTTCCAAGCTGTCACGTACCGAACTGACTTCGTCCTTACTGGCGTCGTACGCTTGGGCTTGGCCTGCGTATGAAAAAACATACGCCTTATCCGCATCAATCGCGCCCACCAATGTTTGCGAAATCACGCGCCGGCCATTCTCGGTAATCACACAAGTAGTTTCCAGGGCGTCGAGACGGCTCAAGGTCGTCGCGTGCATCTTGCTGCACACGCTTTGATAGCCGCTGCGAGCGAAATCTTTCTGGATGGATTTACGCATTTCCATCAATACGCCCTCAAGATTAACTTTGTGCCCCTCTTCAATCGGTGTGCCGGTCAACTCCATGACCATCAGCGTCAAGCCATTTTCATCATTCTTGATCGCGCGCTGGCGCGACACTGCCTGAGGAGGAACGGGCGCCTCGCCGTCGGGTGTGACTTCCTCGACTTGCCAGCCACTGGGCCAATGGATTTGCGGCTCGGTCGCCAATGCAAAGGGGCTGACCAGCAGCAAACACACAGCGCTCAACAACGCTTTACGTAATTCGATCATTGCAAAAAACACCAGAGGGCCAAGCGTTAAAGTTTGAGCCCCGCCCCTGCTGGTCGCAAGGCCTGCGTGGGCTTTTTCATTTGGCGCAGGGGTCGTGGCTTGCGTATCATGGCCCGGCTGCACGGATGCCGGCCGCAAGCCAAGGAACCGCTCCTTATAGGAGTTGCGTTTGCCCCATTTTTTTCTGGAGGGCCCATGAGCCTGCACGAACTGAACACCTTCCCGGGCGTCACCGCCCAACCTGATACCGCGACCGCGAACTTCGTGTTCAATCACACCATGTTGCGGGTCAAAGACATCACCAAGTCGCTGGATTTCTATACGCGCGTCCTGGGTTTCTCGCTGGTTGAGAAGCGTGACTTCCCGGAAGCCGAATTCAGCCTGTACTTCCTGGCCCTGGTGGACAAGTCCCAGATTCCAGCCGACGCGGCTGAGCGCACGCAGTGGATGAAGTCGATCCCGGGCATCCTGGAACTGACCCACAACCACGGCACCGAAAACGACGCCGACTTCGCCTACCACAACGGCAATACCGACCCGCGCGGCTTTGGCCACATCTGCATCTCGGTGCCGGATATTGTTGCCGCCTGCGAACGTTTCGAGGCCCTGGGCTGTGATTTCCAGAAACGCCTGAGCGATGGCCGCATGAAGAGCCTGGCGTTCATCAAGGACCCGGATGCGTACTGGGTCGAAATTATTCAGCCAGCACCGCTGTAAACAAAAAACCCCATGATCACTCATGGGGTTTTTCATTTCAGCCAGGCAACTTACGACGTACGGATCAAGTGATCAAAAGCACTCAGGGAAGCCTTGGCGCCCTCGCCTACGGCAATCACGATCTGCTTGTAAGGCACAGTCGTTACATCACCGGCGGCGAACACCCCTGGCAGTGACGTCTCGCCACGGGCATCGACGATGATCTCGCCACGGGGCGACAGTTCGACAGTGCCTTTGAGCCAGTCGGTGTTGGGCAGCAAACCGATCTGTACGAAAATGCCTTCCAGGTCGACCGTCTTGAACTCGCCGCTGTCGCGATCCTTGTAGGCCAGGCCGGTAACTTTCTGGCCATCGCCTTTGACTTCGCTGGTCAGCGCGCTGGTAATCACATCCACGTTGGGCAGGCTGTGCAGCTTGCGTTGCAACACCGCGTCGGCGCGCAGCTTGCTGTCGAACTCCAGCAAGGTTACGTGGCTGACAATACCGGCCAGGTCGATGGCCGCTTCCACGCCAGAGTTACCGCCGCCAATCACCGCCACGCGTTTGCCCTTGAACAGCGGACCATCACAGTGCGGGCAGAAGCACACGCCCTTGGCTTTGTATTCCTGCTCGCCCGGCACGCCCATTTCACGCCAACGGGCGCCAGTGGCCAGGATCATGGTCTTGGACTTGAGGGTCGCACCGCTTTCGAAGCGGATTTCGTGCAGTTCACCGGGGTTCTTCGCCGGGATCAGGGCACTGGCGCGCTGCAAGTTCATGATGTCTACGTCGTACTGACGCACATGCGCCTCAAGGGCACTGGCCAGTTTCGGCCCTTCGGTTTCCTGTACCGAGATAAAGTTCTCGATGGACATGGTGTCCAGCACTTGGCCACCAAACCGCTCCGCGGCGACACCCGTGCGGATGCCTTTACGCGCAGCGTAGATCGCAGCGGACGAACCGGCCGGACCGCCACCCACGACGAGCACATCAAATGCGTCTTTGGCGCTGATCTTCTCGGCGGCTTTTTCGAGGCCGCTGGTATCGAGCTTGGCGAGGATTTCTTCCAGGCCCATGCGGCCCTGACCGAAGTTCACACCGTTGAGGTAAACGCTTGGCACCGCCATGATCTGGCGCTCGTCCACTTCTGCCTGGAACAGCGCGCCGTCGATGGCGACGTGGCGGATATTCGGGTTGAGCACGGCCATCAGGTTCAGCGCCTGGACCACATCCGGGCAGTTCTGGCAGGACAGCGAGAAGTACGTCTCGAAGTTGAACTCGCCTTTCAGGGCGCGGATCTGTTCAATCACCTCGACACTGGCCTTCGACGGGTGGCCACCGACTTGCAGCAGGGCCAGCACCAGCGAAGTGAATTCATGGCCCATCGGGATGCCGGCAAAACGCAGGCTGATTTCGGCACCCGGGCGATTGATCGAAAACGACGGTTTGCGCGCATCATTGCCATCGGTTTTCAGGGTGATCAGCGTGGTGAGGCTGGTAACGTCCTGCAACAGGGCCAGCATTTCCTGGGATTTCGCGCCGTCATCGAGGGAGGCGACGATCTCAATCGGCTGGGTGACCCGTTCCAGGTATGACTTCAACTGAGCTTTAAGATTGGCGTCCAACATACGGGCGATTTCCTTTAATTCTGGGTAAAAAAAACGCCCGAGCGAATCTCGCCCGGGCGTTTTTGAGGGCGGTTGCAGCTGACTTAAGGTGCGGATACCCGCCCTGGATACTTCATTGACTTAGATCTTGCCGACCAGGTCCAGGGACGGAGCCAGGGTAGCCTCGCCTTCTTTCCACTTGGCTGGGCACACTTCGCCCGGGTGGGCAGCGACATACTGGGCAGCCTTGATTTTGCGCAACAGCTCGGAAGCGTCACGGCCAACACCGCCGTCGTTCAGCTCAACGATCTTGATCTGACCTTCTGGGTTGATCACGAAAGTACCGCGGTCAGCCAGGCCTGCTTCTTCGATCAGCACGTCGAAGTTGCGGGAGATGGTCAGGGTCGGGTCGCCGATCATGGTGTACTGGATCTTGCCGATGGCTGGCGAGGTGTTGTGCCACGCAGCGTGGGCAAAGTGGGTGTCGGTGGAAACGCTGTAGATTTCGACGCCCAGTTTCTGGAATTCGGCGTAGTTGTCCGCCAGGTCTTCCAGCTCGGTTGGGCAAACGAAGGTGAAGTCGGCTGGGTAGAAGAACACGACGGACCACTTGCCTTTCAGGTCAGCGTCAGACACATCTACGAAGTTGCCGTTTTTGTATGCGGTAGCTTTGAACGGTTTTACTTGGCTGTTGATGATAGGCATCGTTGACTCTCCGTCAGGGGTTAAGAAGTTGATGAAGTGAATCCTACCCAGTCTCGGGGCCGATGGCTCATTGGCAAACCTGATGCTCGCGATTGGCTTTCTCTATCAGCTGACCGTATTAATAGAAGAAATCTTAAAGCAGCGGCTGCGTTGCCAGGGTCATCCCGAGAAAGGGTGTCGCTTCAACATAGCGCATGGCGGATTTCATGTCGCTCCAGCCGACGTAACTCATCAACGACTTCAAATCCCAGCCGCTGCGATGGGCCCAGGTCGCAAAGCCACGGCGCAATGAGTGGCTGGTGTACGCGTCGGCTGCAATACCCGCACGCTCCAACGCCTGGCGCAACAATGGAATTACGCTGTTGGGGTGCAACCCCTCCTCGCTCAGGTTGCCCCAGCGATCAATTCCGCGAAACACCGGGCCACGCACCAGCGCCGAAGCGCTGAGCCACTCTCTGTAGGCCTGCACCGGGCATAGGCGCAGCAACGCTGGGGTCTGATAGGTCTTGCCAAGGTTGTCGCGATCACTTTTGCTGCGCGGCAGATACAGGCTGATGCCGGCGCCAGGGGTGGCCTGCACGTGTTCGATCGCCAGGCGGCAGAGTTCATCACTGCGAAAGCCACGCCAGAAGCCCAACAGAATCAGCGCAGTGTCGCGTTTGGCGCGTAACAGGCGTGGTTGATCGTCGTCTTGAGCGGCGGCTTGCGCTTGAGTCGCCAGAGACGCCACCACCTGTTCCAAGTGCTTTAGTTGCAGTGGCTCGGCCTGCTTCTCTTGTGCCGGATGCACGGCACGAATCCCCTTGAGCACCTTGCGAACCACCGGCGCTTTTGTCGGGTCAGGAAAGCCCTGGCTCGTATGCCACTGCGCCAATGCCGAGAGGCGCAGCTTCAAGGTGTTGATCGCCAGCACTCCGGCATGCGCGACCAGGTAGCGCGCCACGCTGTCACTGGTGGCTGGCAGGAATCCGCCCCAGCTCACTTCGAAATGCTCGATGGCTGCGCGATAGCTGCGCCGCGTGTTGTCGCGGGTGGCGGCATTTAGATAACGGTCCAGATCGCTCATGGGAAGCCTATTCGTACCGCTTGCGTATGTACGCGCGGCTAAAACGTCGATGACACGGGATAATACGCCAATATCCCATCTGTTAATTGATGAATTTCAACGGGTTTTTATTCGTGATAAGGTATGTATCTACATACTACGTACCACAGTACTAAATCGACGGAGACCCCATGGCGCGCGGCGGCATTAATAAGGCAGTAGTTCAAACGGCACGCTTGGCGATTCTGGCTCGCGGCGAGAACCCCAGCATCGACGCTGTGCGCATCGAGATGGGCAATACCGGCTCGAAAACCACGATTCATCGTTATTTGAAGGAGCTGGACGAAAGCGAAAGCCGCCAGACCATCACCCAGGCCCCTATCGACGATGAGCTGGGCGAACTGGTGGCACGCCTGGCCCAGCGCCTGAAAGAAAAAGCCCAGGAGCCTATCGACCTGGCCCAGGCCCAGTTCGAGCAGGAGAAAACCGCCCTGCTCGCCCAGCTGGAAGCACTGGAAGAGGCCCACAGCCAGCTCAAGCAACAATTCAACATCCAAGCCGCCGCCCTGGCCGAAGAAAGCGCCGCGCTGCAAACCGCCAGTAGCAGCCTGCAGGCCGAGCAGACCCGCAATGCCGGCCTGAGCCAGGCGTGCAGCGATTACGAGTTGCGCATTAACGACAAGGACGAGCAGATCCGCTCACTGGAAGACAAGCACCTGCACGCGCGCGATGCGTTGGAGCATTACCGCGATGCGGTCAAGGATCAGCGCGAACAGGAACAGCGGCGCCACGAAGGTCAACTGCAACAGGTCCAGGCTGAATTGCGCCAGGCCCAGCAGAGCGCCATGGTGCGCCAGGATGAAATCACTCAACTGCATCGGGACAATGAGCGCCTGTTGATTGAGCAGCGCGTCATAACAAAGGAACTGGCGGCACTGCAGGAGCAAGCGCGCAAAGACCAGGCTCAGCAACTAAAACTGAGCGAGCAGGTGAGCGTGATAGAGAGTGAGCGCACCCTGCTTCAGGAGCGCCTGCGCGTTGCCGTGCTGGATAGCCAGTCCCGCCAGGAGGCCCTGACCGGATACCAGCACGCCAATAAGGCCCTGGAACTGGACCTTATCAAGGCCCAGGCCAGTATCGAGGCATTGCGCCTGGCGGCCGCCGTTGCAACGACCCCAGAGGCAACGCCAAACGCCTGATCAGTCCGCCACAGGCGTGCGCATGGTGACGAATTCTTCCGCCGCCGTAGGATGTACGCCGATGGTCTCATCGAAATGCCGCTTGGTCGCGCCGGCCTTGAGCGCGATCGCCAAGCCTTGCACGATCTCGCCGGCATCCGGGCCGACCATATGGCAGCCCAGCACCTTGTCGGTGTCGGCGTCGACCACCAGTTTCATCAAGGTTTTCTCCTGGCACTCGGTCAAGGTCAATTTCATCGGCCGGAAGCGGCTTTCGAAGACTTGCACCTTGTGGCCGTTTTGCTTCGCCTCTTCTTCCGTCAACCCTACGGTGCCAATGTTCGGCAGGCTGAACACTGCCGTCGGAATCATTGCGTAATCCACCGCACGGTACTGCTCCGGCTTGAACAAGCGCCGTGCGACTGCCATGCCTTCAGCCAGGGCAACCGGCGTCAGTTGCACACGGCCGATCACATCGCCAATAGCCAGGATTGAAGGGTCGGCGGTCTGGTACAGGTCATCCACTTCGACGAAGCCACGCTTGTCGAGTTTGACGCCGGTGTTTTCCAGGCCCAGGCTGTCCAGCATCGGGCGACGACCAGTGGCATAGAACACGCAATCGGCTTCCAGTACGCGCCCGTCTTTCAGGGTGGCCTTGAGGCTGCCATCGGCTTGCTTGTCGATGCGCTCGATGTCGGCATTGAATTGCAGATCCAGGCCGCGCTTGGTCAGTTCTTCTTTCAGGTGCGTACGCACTGCGCCGTCAAAGCCGCGCAAGAACAGATCGCCGCGATACAGCAGCGAAGTTTTCGCACCCAGACCGTGGAAAATGCCCGCGAACTCAACGGCGATATAACCACCGCCAACGACCAACACACGCTTGGGCAGCTCTTTGAGGAAGAACGCTTCATTGGAGCCAATGGCATGCTCGCGCCCCGGGATTTCCGGGATCTGCGGCCAGCCACCCGTGGCGATCAGGATGTGCTTGGCGGTGAAGCGCTCGCCATTGATTTGCACCTGATGCGGATCAATCAGGCGCGCATGCCCTTCATGCAAGGTCACGCCACTGTTGACCAGCAGGTTGCGGTAGATGCCATTGAGGCGATTGATCTCGCGGTCTTTATTCGCGATCAGTGTCGCCCAATCAAAATTTGCTTCGCCCAACGACCAGCCAAAACCACTGGCCTGCTCGAAGTCCTCGGAAAAATGCGCGCCGTACACCAACAGTTTTTTCGGCACGCAGCCCACGTTTACGCAGGTGCCACCCAGGTAGCGGCTTTCCGCAACGGCCACTTTGGCGCCAAACCCCGCAGCAAAACGCGCAGCGCGAACACCGCCGGAACCGGCACCAATTACATACAGATCAAAATCGTAGGCCATTTCACTCTCCTCGGCAGGCAATCAGCATACCGACTTACATGGGACTGAAAAACGAAAAAGCCACCCTAAGGTGGCTTTCTCTTGAAACAGGTTTGGCAACCGTGGATCAGTAAGCCTTGCCAGTCTTGTAGAAGTGCTCGTAGCAGAAGTTGGTTGCTTCGATGTAGCCTTCAGCGCCACCGCAGTCGAAACGACGACCTTTGAACTTGTAGGCAATCACGCAACCGTCTTTGGCTTGCTTGAGCAAGGCGTCGGTGATCTGGATTTCGCCGCCCTTACCTGGCTCGGTCTCTTCGATCAGCTTGAAGATGTCCGGCGTCAGGATGTAACGGCCGATGATCGCCAGGTTCGACGGGGCATCTTCCGGCGCTGGTTTTTCAACCATGTCGCGTACGCGGATCAGGCCATCACCAATGTCGTCACCGGCAATAACGCCGTACTTGTTGGTTTCTTGAGGATCAACTTCTTGAACGGCAACGATGGTGCAGCGGTATTTCTGATACAGCTTGACCATCTGGGTCAGCACGCCATCACCTTCCAGGTTGACGCACAGGTCGTCTGCCAGGACCACGGCGAACGGTTCGTCACCGATCAGCGGGCGGCCGGTCAGGATGGCGTGGCCGAGGCCTTTCATCTGGGTCTGACGGGTGTAGGAGAACGAGCACTCGTCCAGCAGCTTACGGATACCAACCAGGTATTTTTCCTTGTCGGTGCCTTTGATCTGGTTTTCCAGCTCGTAGCTGATGTCGAAGTGGTCTTCCAGTGCGCGCTTGCCGCGACCGGTCACGATGGAGATTTCGTTCAGGCCGGCATCCAGTGCCTCTTCGACGCCGTACTGAATCAGTGGCTTGTTCACCACCGGCAGCATCTCTTTAGGCATGGCTTTGGTCGCTGGCAGGAAGCGAGTGCCGTAACCGGCTGCTGGGAACAAGCATTTCTTGATCATATAAGTCCTTACAAAGGGCTGTGCGTACGGAATTCGGCGCAGTCTAATCAGGCCGCAGTCACCTTACAATGGGTCCTGCTGGCGTTGCGATGTCAACATAGAGAAAAAATGTCGGCGTAAGTTCCACTAATCTTACGAACAGCGTCACCACCGGCACGGCAAAAAATGCCTGCACCTCACGATTTAAAGGGCTGCAACCTTTGTAGCACGCTTTTCGGCACTGCACATTGACCCGTAATAACTTGGGCGGCGGTGCGACATTTGGCGCTATCATTACCCCCTTGATCCAGACCACGAGATTCTCGATAGATGTCAGAACCAAAAGGCGTAAACGGCTACCTGATCACCAAGCGTGCTGATGGCTGGCACCTGATCAACTTCCACGGTGACAGCGTCGCCGGGGCTTTCGCCAGCGAAAGCCAGGCGATTGCGGTTGCCGAGGTGTTTGTGGATGAAGCCGGCCACGCATCGAGCAAGCGCCCAAAAGGCAAATAAGCCCTGGCGCGCCGCGTAAAAAGCCCCGTTGAACGGGGCTTTTTTGTGTTTGTCTGTACCCAGATGGCAGTTCGCTATAGTCTTGCGCAGACGCCCCACAACCGGGTCCGCGCGTCCTCCAACACCTTCTACGACGACCTATCCATGAATAAGATACTGGCACTGACTGCGGTACTGGCGCTTGCCGGGTGCACCACTACATCTGACGTCTACCTGAAAAACGGCGAACAAGGCCTGACCGTCGACTGCTCGGGCGAGGCCAATTCCTGGGCCAGTTGCTACGAAAAGGCCGACGCCTCGTGTGCAGGCACCGGCTACCGCATCGTCGGCACCGAGGGCACGCCGGCCTTGAGTGAAGACGACAAAACCCTGGGCAAAGACGTCGGCAACTATAAAAGCCGCAGCGTCGTGGTGGTGTGCAAATAGGCTACAGGTGAATCTCGGCGAACTTGATACCTAGCCCGCGCAGGGTTTCGGTCAGGTCATCGAGGCTGGCAAAGGACTCGACTTCATCGTGTTCGTCCACCAGAAAAAAACTGCGCCCGCCGCTTTTCTTGAAGAAGACGATCCACTCGCCAAGGTCGGCGGGATTCTGGATGACATGGGTGGCCGAGATCTGACCCTCGGCGTTACGGGCGGTGACGTGTTCACGTTTCATATCGGATATTCCGTAACGGCATCAGCCAGAAATGCAATCTTCCCCAGCCTTTTTCACATCACCCGGACGGATCGGCACATTGGACATGCTCTCGTAGAGCTTGATGCTACTGCCGCTGGAGCGTTCTTCAATTTCAAAAATCGCGGAAGGGTCGGCGGAAAACTTCTGCGGCACGATCACCCGTACACCATCCTTGTGCGGCTCGATCTGCGGCGGACGACGGGTGGTCGATAGTTTGCGCACCACACAAGCGGCATATTCCTGCGGCTTCTTGCCGGAAATGACCGCAAGGGTGGGCGGGGTCTGCTTGATATCGGCAACCGAAGCACAGCCACCTATCGCCAGGGCCAGAACCAACACACTCCACTTCATATAAAACCTCCGATAAAGACCCTACGACAGCGGGGATGGTAATTTTCTCCCGCCCACGTAGGATTTATCCCTGATAACTCGAGAAAAAACTGTTTTAAATTGTCGATGTCACCGACAACGGCCCGATAATAAAAGCGCTGGGGCTGATAAACTCTATCTTAACCTACGTATCGTTCTGATTTTTCAGAAAAAGTCCTTCTGGAGACGCCCCCCATGAAATTCATCCACCAGCGCGAGCACCTCAATGAGGGAGACATTGTCGTCATCGAATGCTCACAGACTTGTAATATCCGTCTGATGAGCGACGCAAATTTCCGCAGCTTCAAGAATGGCGGCCGCCACACCTACCACGGCGGCGCGTTCGACAAGTTCCCAGCCAAGATCACCGCACCGAGCACCGGTTTCTGGAACATCACGCTGGATGTGGTCACCCGCCGCGCCATCAGCGTGACCCGCAAACCAGCGCTGTCCCACAAGATCCGTATCGTCCGTCGTACCAGCACCAAACTGAGCTGATCCGGGCCCTTCACAGGAAACAAGCAGTGACCACCACCAAATACGTCATCAAGTACAAACTCAACGGCGAGCGCCGTTTCGAGTTCGCCCAACTGCACAGCAACAGCGTGGAAGAAGCCAAGCAAGCCCTGGCCAAGATTCACGATACCAGTGATGAAATTACCGACATCACTGTGAGCAAGGCGCTGTAAGCCGATGTCCGGCCCCACTGCTGACCTGTTTGCCGATGACGCCCTGCAACAACCCGCAGGGCGTGAACAAATCGGCGATGAGTCCTACGTGCTAAGGGGCTACGCCCTGCCCTGGATCGATCGCCTTCTGCCCGCGCTACGCGGCATTCTGGCGCAATCCCCGTTTCGGCAAATGGTGACCCCGGGCGGCTTTACCATGTCGGCAGCACTGAGCAGTTGTGGTGCGCTGGGCTGGACCAGCGCGCACCACGGCTACCGCTACACCTCGCTGGACCCGCGCAGCCAGCAGCCTTGGCCAGCGATGCCCGATGAGCTGCGTGAACTGGCCGTGCTGGCCGCGTCAGATGCCGGTTTCATCGACTTCAACCCCGACGCCTGCCTGATCAACCGCTACGTTGCGGGTGCGAAAATGTCCCTGCACCAGGACAAGAATGAACGGCGCTTCGACGCGCCCGTGGTATCGGTGTCCCTCGGTTTGCCGGCGATTTTCCTGTTTGGTGGCCATGAACGCAGTGACAAGACGCAAAAAATTTCGCTGTTTCATGGTGACGTGGTGGTGTGGGGCGGCGTTGACCGCCTGCGTTTTCACGGCGTGATGCCAATCAAGGAAGGCCTGCACCCGATCATGGGCCCGCAACGCATCAACCTGACGTTTCGCACGGCAGGATAATTCGAGCGCAAGCTTCAGAGTGTCAGGCCGGTGCGCTGCGTTTAACCTACGCATCTCCATTCAGAGTGCAGAGGCCATGAAAACCGAACAAGACCCGCGCTGGGCCGCCGTCGTCGCCCGCGACCCCAAGGCCGATACGCTGTTCGTCTATGCGGTCAAAACCACCGGTGTGTATTGCCGCCCCAGCAGCGCCTCGCGGCTGCCACGCCCGGAAAACATCCAGTTCTTCGACACTGCGGCGCAAGCCGAGGCCGCAGGCTATCGCGCGAGTAAACGCGCGGCCGGCGATCAGACCCAATTGGCGGAACACCACGCGCACCTGGTGGCCGAGGCGTGCCGCCAGATTGAGCAGGCCGACGCCCCGCCCAGCCTCAGCACGCTGGCCGCGCACGCCGGGCTCAGCCCCTACCATTTTCATCGCGTGTTCAAAGCCGTCACCGGCCTGACGCCCAAGGCGT
Organism: Pseudomonas sp. GL_117; assembly: GCF_057835125.1. Classification (NCBI taxonomy): domain Bacteria; kingdom Pseudomonadati; phylum Pseudomonadota; class Gammaproteobacteria; order Pseudomonadales; family Pseudomonadaceae; genus Pseudomonas; species Pseudomonas sp. GL_117. Next base: position 3,187,125 of record NZ_CM174418.1, read on the forward strand.
ACGCCAACGCCCGGCGCTCACGCAAAGTGCGCGAGGCGCTCAAGGGCCGGCATTCGGTCACAGATGCGCTGTATGACGCCGGCTTCAACTCCAACAGCCGCTTTTATGAATCTGCCGACCAACTGCTCGGCATGACGCCCAGCGACTACAAGGCCGGCGGCACCAACAGCGCAATGTTGTTTGCCGTCGGCCAATGCTCGTTGGGGGCGATTCTGGTCGCACAAAGTCACCGTGGCGTCTGCGCGATCCTGCTGGGCGATGACCCGGATGCGCTGGTGCGTGATCTACAGGATCAGTTCCCCAAGGCCGAACTGGTGGGCGCTGACCGTGGCTTTGAACAGTTGATCGCGCAAGTCGTGGGTTTTATCGAAACCCCCGCCCTGGGCCTGGACTTGCCGCTGGACCTGCGTGGCACGGCCTTTCAGCAACGGGTATGGCAAGCTTTGCGGGACATCCCCCTGGGTAGCACCGCCAGCTATGCGCAGATCGCCGAGCGTATCGGCGCGCCCAAGTCGTACCGCGCGGTGGCCCAGGCCTGTGGGGCAAACAACCTGGCGGTGGCCATTCCCTGTCACCGCGTTGTGCGCAGCAACGGCGAGCTATCGGGTTACCGCTGGGGGGTGGAACGCAAGCGGCGCTTGCTGGAGCGCGAAGGCCAGCCTTGAGCAACACGAAAATGTACCTGCGTCCAGTGAATAAAACAGACTGGCCGACCGCCAAGGGCCCTGCTAAAACAGCGAAAAATCCTACTAAAGCTGGAGACGCACCCCATGAGCACCTGGCCAGACACCCGCCTTCTTGACCTGCTGGGCATTGAAGTGCCGATCATTCAAGCGCCGATGGCCGGGGCGACGACCGCTGCCATGGTCATCGACGCCAATGCGGCCGGCGCGCTCGGCTCGCTGCCGGCGGCAACCCTGAGCATCGAGCAACTGCGTGAAGCCTTGACCACTATCCGCCAAGGCAGCACGCGCCCGATCAACGTCAACTTCTTCTGCCACCAACCGCCCGAACCGGATGAAGCCGGCGATCAGCGCTGGAAAGCATTGCTGGAACCCTACTACCGCGAACTGGGCGCTGACTTCGAGGCGCCTACGCCGGTATCCAATCGTGCGCCGTTCAACGACGCCGCCTGCCAAGTGGTTGAAGAGTTCCGCCCCGAAGTGGTCAGTTTCCACTTCGGCCTGCCGGAAAAAGGCTTGCTGGAGCGTGTGAAAGCTACCGGGGCGAAGGTACTGTCATCGGCCACGACTGTCGAAGAAGCAATCTGGCTGGAACAACACGGCTGCGACGCGATCATTGCCATGGGCATTGAAGCTGGCGGGCATCGTGGGATGTTCCTGAGCGACGACCTCAACACTCAAATCGGTTTGTTCGCGCTGCTGCCGCAGATCGTCGACGCCGTGAATGTACCGGTGATTGCCGCCGGAGGTATTGCCGACGCGCGTGGGATTGTGGCGGCGTTCGCCTTGGGCGCTTCCGCCGTGCAGGTAGGAACGGCGTATCTATTTACGCCCCAAGCCAGCGTCAGCGCAGCCCACCACTATGCACTGCGCCATGCCCAGGCGAGTGAAACCGCGCTGACCAACCTGTTCACCGGCCGGCCGGCACGCGGCATCCTCAACCGGGTCATGCGCGAGTTGGGCCCGATCAATATCCTGGCGCCGGCATTTCCAAGGTCCGGGGGCGCGCTGATGCCGCTCAAGGCCAAGGATGAAGCGGGTTTCAGCAACCTGTGGTCAGGCCAGGCGTTGCGCCTGGGCAAAGAGCTGTCCACCTATGACCTGACGCGCCAATTGGCCGAACAGACCCTGGCCAAACTCAACAAGAACTGACACCTGGGGCAACTTGGCACTGTACCGGCAATGGCCAACCGCTATATATTCCCGTAGATAGCGGTAAAGCCTTCTCCCTATAACAAGCCGTACACCCTTTAAGGAGCTGCTCTATGAAGATTCGTGCCTCACGCCTGGCCGCGTTGGTCGCCGCCCTCGCCTTTGGTGCGGCCCACGCCGACGAAGTGCAAGTCGCCGTCGCCGCCAACTTCACCGCACCGATCCAGGCAATTGCCGCCGATTTCGAAAAAGACACCGGCCACAAACTGGTCGCGGCCTACGGCGCCACCGGCCAGTTCTACACCCAGATCAAGAACGGCGCGCCATTCGAAGTGTTCCTTGCCGCCGATGACACCACCCCGCAAAAGCTGGAAACCGAAGGCGACACCGTCAAAGGCTCGCGCTTCACCTACGCCGTCGGCACCCTGGCGCTGTGGTCGGCCAAAGACGGTTATGTAGACGCCAAGGGTGAGGTCTTGAAGAAGAACGAATTCAAGCACCTGTCCATCGCCAACCCGAAAGCTGCGCCATACGGCCTGGCCGCGACCCAAGTGCTGGCCAAAGAAGGCCTGACCGACAAGGTCAAGGACAAGCTCGTCGAAGGCCAGAACATCACCCAGGCCTATCAGTTCGTCTCCACCGGGAATGCCGAAGTGGGCTTCGTGGCCTTGTCGCAGATCTATAAAGACGGCAAAGTCACCAGCGGTTCGGCGTGGATTGTCCCTTCGTCCCTGCATGACCCGATCAAACAGGACGCGGTGATCCTCAACAAGGGCAAGGACAGCGTGGCTGCCAAGGCCTTGGTTGAATACCTGAAAGGGCCGAAGGCCGCGGCCGTTATCAAGTCCTACGGTTACGAGCTCTAAATGCCGCTAACGAGTGCCGATTTTTCCGCCATCTGGTTGACCATCAAGCTGGCGTCACTGACCACAGTGATCCTACTGGTCATCGGCACTCCGATTGCCCTGTGGCTGTCGCGCACCCGTTCCTGGTGGCGCGGCCCCATCGGTGCAATCGTCGCCTTGCCATTGGTGTTGCCACCGACGGTCATCGGCTTCTACCTGCTGTTGACCATGGGCCCCAACGGTTACTTCGGCCAGTTCACCCAATGGCTGGGCCTGGGTACCCTGACTTTCAGCTTCTCCGGGCTGGTGATCGGCTCGGTGATCTATTCCATGCCATTCGTGGTGCAGCCGCTGCAAAACGCGTTCTGCGCTATCGGCACACGTCCTTTGGAAGTCGCCGCGACATTGCGCGCCAATCCTTGGGACACCTTCTTCAGCGTAATCCTGCCCCTGGCTCGCCCCGGCTTTATCACCGCTGCGATCCTCGGCTTTGCCCACACCGTCGGTGAGTTCGGCGTGGTACTGATGATCGGTGGCAATATCCCGGACAAGACCCGCGTGGTCTCGGTGCAGATCTACGACCATGTCGAAGCCATGGAATATGCCCAGGCCCATTGGCTGGCGGGCTCCATGGTGGTGTTCGCGTTCCTCGTGTTGCTGGCGCTCTACTCAAGCCGTAAAACCAAGATGGGTTGGAGCTGACCACGATGATTGATGCACGCCTGCAATTGAACTACTCGGGCTTTTCCCTCGACGTGAACCTGCAACTGCCCGGTCGTGGCGTGACGGCGTTGTTCGGCCATTCCGGCTCCGGCAAGACCACCTGCCTGCGTGCCATCGCCGGGCTGGAACGGGCCGAACACGGTTTTGTGAAGATCAACGACGAAGTCTGGCAAGACAGCGCCAAGGGCCTGTTCGTACCGCCGCACAAACGCGCGCTGGGTTATGTGTTTCAAGAGGCGAGTCTGTTCCCGCATTTGTCGGTGCGCGCCAACCTGGAATTCGGCCTCAAGCGCATTGCACGTCAGCAACGTCGCGTAGACATGGGCCACGCCACCGCACTGCTGGGCATCGGCCACTTGCTCGAGCGCCACCCCCAGCACTTGTCCGGCGGCGAGCGCCAACGCGTCGGCATCGCCCGAGCCCTGCTCACCAGCCCCCGGTTGCTGTTGATGGATGAACCCCTGGCGGCCCTCGACAGCGAGCGCAAAGGCGAAATCCTGCCGTATCTCGAACGCCTGCACGATGAGCTGGACATCCCGGTGCTGTACGTCAGCCATGCCCAGGATGAAGTCGCCCGCCTGGCCGATCACCTTGTCTTGCTCAGTGACGGCAAGGCCCTGGCCAGTGGCCCCATCGGTGAAACCCTGGCACGGCTCGATCTGCCCATGGCCTCGGGCGACGACGCCGGCGTAGTGATCAATGGCACGGTCAGCGCCTATGACACACATTACCAACTGCTGACCCTGCAACTGCCCGCCAGTGCCTTGCACATGCGCGTGGCCCATGCGCCGCTGGCGGTGGGCAAGGCGCTGCGGATCAAGGTGCAGGCGCGTGACGTAAGCCTCAGCCTGCAGGCGGAAGAACACAGCAGCATCCTCAATCGCCTGCCAGTGACGGTCACCCAGGAAATCGGCGCCGACAATAACGCCCACGTGCTGGTACGCCTGGATGCCGCAGGCACACCGTTGCTGGCGCGCATCACGCGTTTTTCCCGCGACCAGTTGCAACTGCATCCCGGCCAGACGCTGTGGGCGCAGATCAAGGCGGTGGCGGTCCTCGCCTGAGCAAGCTTTTGGCACGACTGCACACGGCTGCGGTCAATCAGGCATACCGGCCTGATTGTTGCCAAGGAACCGCACCATGCCTGACACCGACCTCCCCCATGACCTGCATTACGTCGACGACACCCAGCCCGGCATCCGCCGCAAGACGCTGCGGGGCAAGTTCCAGTACTTCGATACCCGCGGGGTACGCATCCGCGACGCCGATGAAATCCAGCGCCTGAACGCCCTGGCCGTGCCGCCCGCCTATACCGACGTATGGATCTGCGCCGACCCGCGTGGACATCTCCAGGCCACCGGCCGGGATGCCCGCGGGCGCAAGCAGTATCGCTACCACGCACGCTGGCGCGAAGTGCGCGACAGCGACAAATACTCGCGCCTGCAGGCATTCGGCAAGGCCCTGCCCAAGCTGCGCAAGCAACTGCAAGCGCAAATCGCCGCGCCGGGATTCACCCGCGAAAAGGTCCTGGCCACGGTGGTGATGCTGCTCGACGCCACACTGATTCGCGTCGGCAACACCCAATACGCACGGGACAACAAATCCTACGGACTGACGACCCTGCGCAACCGCCATGTGGGTATCAAGGGCAGCGAGATCCGCTTCCAGTTCCGTGGCAAAAGTGGCGTCGAACATCAGGTCAGCGTCAAGGACCGGCGCCTGGCCACGGTGGTCAAGCGCTGCCTGGAGTTGCCGGGACAGAACCTGTTCCAGTACCTGGACGAAGACGGCGAGCGCCATACCGTCAGTTCCCAGGATGTGAACGCGTATCTGCACAGCCTCACCGGCGCCGACTTCACCGCCAAGGACTACCGCACCTGGGCCGGCACCGCACTGGCACTCGCGGTATTGCGTGAGTTGGAGTGGCAGCCGGAATCCGACGCCAAGCGCCACGTGGTGGCGACGGTCAAGGACGTCGCCAAGCAACTGGGCAACACCCCGGCGGTGTGCCGCAAATGTTATATCCACCCGGCTGTGCTGGAGCATTTCAGCCTGGGTGAACTGTCCAGGCTGCCCAAGCCACGGGGACGCAAAGGGCTCAAGGCGGAAGAGGTGGCGCTGGCGATGTTTCTGGAGCAGCTAGCCGCAGACTTGCCGAAAAAAGCCCAGCCGGGTTAGGCTTTGCATCCCTTCTGACTCCCGGGACGACCGCCGACGTGAACAGCTAAGCCTTCCAAAATGTATCTGCAACAAGCCGCCCGGCGCGCTTGTTGGCCTGTTCGACATTTTTCTGGAGGTGCTGATGACTGACGTCAAACGCCTGCCCGCATTGGTTTCCCTGCAACACCTGTGCTTTCAGTTCGCCAATGGCGAAACATTGCTGCAAGACCTGACCCTGTCCATCGACCACACGCCGACCGGCATCGTCGGGCGCAACGGACGGGGCAAAAGTATCCTCGCCCAATTGATTGCCGGGCGGCTGCAGCCCTCCACTGGCACACTGAATCGTACCGCCAGCGTGGCTTACGTGCCGCAAAGCCTGGATGTCGCCCAAGGCGACACCATCGCCCATCTGACAGGCACAGCACTGACCTTGGCTGCACTTGAACGCATGGCCGAGGGCACTGCGCAGCTGCACGATCTAGAGCTGATCGATGATCGCTGGGACCTGCGCGAACGCCTGTGCAGCGCGCTGGATAGCGCAGGGTTGGCGCACCTCGCGCCGCAAAGCCCGGCCGCTCAGCTCAGCGGTGGCCAATTGGCACGGGTCGCGCTGATCGGCGCGTTGCTGGCGGCCCCACAACTATTAGTGCTCGATGAACCCACCAACCACCTCGACAGCCGCGGCCGCGACTGGCTGCTGCAACAGTTGGCGGGTTGGCGCGGCGGCCTGGTGGTGGTCAGCCACGACCGGCAACTGCTCAACAGCCTGGGGCGCATCATCGAACTCTCGCCCCTTGGCGCCCAGGTCTATGGCGGCAACTACGATGCCTACCGCCTGCAACGCGACGCCGAACAGCAGGCTGCGGTCGCGGCCCTGGAACATGCCCGCCTGGCCCGCAGCCGCGAAAGACGGCGCCTGCAAACCGAGCATGACAGCCTGCAACGCCATGCCGCGCGCGCGCGCAAACAAGCCGAAACGGCTAACGTGGACCGCTTCACCAAGGCACGCTGGAAAAGTACCGCCAGCGAAATCGTCAGCACTGTGCGCAGCGCGCACTCGGCCCACAAGCACGAACTCGACGCCCAGGTGCGTCAGGCCTACGAGCGGGTGCAAGATGAAACGCCGACCTTGCTGGCGCTGCCCGCCTCGACCGTGCCCAAGCGGCGACAGGTGCTGGGCCTGGTGGATGTTCAACTGCCGTGGCTACCGCACACCCGCCTCAACCTTCATCTTGCGGGCGCCGTTCGCGTCGCCGTGCGCGGGCCGAACGGCTGCGGCAAGTCCACGTTGCTCGCGGTGCTGGCGGGCCAATGGCGGGCGGTCAGTGGGGTCTGCAGCGTACATGTGCCCTGCGCCTATATTGATCAACACCTCGCGTTACTCGACGATCAACGCTCCGTCATCGAGCAGCTCCAGCTACTCGGCACACCGATGGCCGAAGCCGAACTGCGTACACGTTTGGCGCTGTTGCAACTGGACGCCTTGCGGGTGACTCAACCGCTTGGGCAGCTCAGTGGCGGCGAACGCATAAAGGCGGCGATGGCGATTGCCTTATGGCGCGCAACGCCGGCACAGTTGCTGCTGTTGGACGAGCCGACCAACCATTTGGATCTGGAGTCGATACTCGCGTTTGAACAGGCGTTACACGGTTTTACCGGCGCGCTGTTGGTGGCGTCCCACGATCAAGCGTTCATGCGTGCAATCCGGCCGACGCACTGTTTGACCTGGGAAAACGAGGGCTGGCGCCTGGAGTGTGTCTGAGGTCATTGCGCGGGGTGTCAAAGCGTCCTACCGTAGTGGCCGAATAATTTCACCCAGGAGCCCGGCCCCATGCTGCCTTCGTCCCCCAAGCCATACGTGAATGCTGCACTTGCCCACCGCCAGCGCTGGCGCGGCCGGGTCGGGATGATGCTGGTGGCCAGCCTTTCGGTGTTGGCGGGCATGACCGATGCGATTGGCTTTATGGCCAGTGGTGATTTTGTTTCGTTCATGAGCGGCAACACCACGCGCCTGGCGGTGGCGATCAGTGCGGGAGATCTGGGCTTGACGGGACGCTTGCTGTTGCTCGTCGCTACCTTTGTCATCGGCAACGCGTTGGGCGTGGTGGTCAGCCGCTTCAGCCGTCGGCATGCCCTGCCGCTGCTGCTGTGTATTGCCGCCTTGTTGTGCGTTGGCGCCTGGTTGCCGATGGTCGATGCGCTACCCGCCTTGCTGGCGGCAATCCTGGCGATGGGCATGCTCAATGCGGCGGTCGAAGAGGTCAACGGTTTGCCGGTGGGGCTGACGTACGTGACGGGCGCGCTGTCGCGCTTTGGCCGCGGCCTGGGGCGCTGGTTGCTGGGAGAACGCCGCAATGGCTGGCGTGTGCAACTGATTCCGTGGACTGGAATGTTTGTCGGCGCGGTGATCGGGGCGGTGCTTGAGCAGCAGATGGGCCTCAAGGCGCTGCTGGTCAGCGGCGGATTGGCAGCGGCGTTGGGGGTCTTGTCGCTGAAGATTCCTCGGCGCTGGCACTTGGGTTATATGCCCCGCTAGAGGAAAAAGATGCTCGTCCGACGCTTCGGCCTCGACGTCCGTGTACTGGTAAAGAGCCATCACGCCGAACGAGCGGGGGGAATGATAAGCCAATGTCCGGCGGCTGTCCCGCCGGGCAATTCCTAAATCCGCTAAGGCAATGGATTACAGGCAAGTCGCGAGTGCTGCCAGGCGACGCTTGGCAGGCATGTTGTCTTCAATGGCGTAGTACTTGACGCTGGCACCCGCACCCGCGCTTTGCACGTCGACAAAGTAGTCGCCGCCGGTGGTGTACACGGTAAAACCACCCGCCCCGTTCGGCTCCTTGAAGCCGCCGGCGTCCACGCCAAATACGCTCTCATCCTGCCAGCCGAACTGGATGCACTGCGCAACCACCAACGTGGCTTTGTCCGAAGCCAGGGTTTTGTAGGGCGTACCGGAGCGCGCCTCTTTCATCTTCGAACCTGCGCAACCGACCAACGCTGCCAGTACCAATGCGCCCATTACCACTTTGTGCATGCCATTGCTCCACAGGAAAAAACGCGACTCTACCATTTGCGCGCGACGGCGGGGCCAAAGCTGGCGCGGTCTGGCACATGGCATTATGATGCCGCGGTTGATCTCACTGAGGAGGTCAACGGGATATTCTCTACAAGGAAGCGTCATGAAAGATTTCGTCATCAGCGTCAACAACACCGTTCTCTACATCGCCTTGGCCTTTGTTTGGCTGATTGGCCTGGTGTCGATGTTCAGTGCGAGCTTTCTGTCGGGCCTGGCGGTCCTGGTCGGCGGTACGTTGACGTGGTGCATCATCTCCGGCTTCTGGTTCGTCCAGTCGGCCACGTATGAAGAACTGCGCAAGCTCAACGCCAAGAGCTGATATGACACGGCAGCCCCATACGGGGCTGCCTTGCTGTCGGCGGGATGAATTTAGTTTCACTGTGAAGGGAGAACGCGCCACCTATAGTGGCCGGGCTCATTTTTAGAAGCCTCCCTTCTGCCCGCCCTCCCGCGGGCTTTTTTTCGCCTGGAGGTCAGAGCAGCCAGCGCAACAGATAGAACAACGCCATGCTCAGCAGCACAGTGAGCAACACGTTGCGCGTCCAGTACATCAACGCCACCGCGCTGATGCCCGCGAGCAAGTACGGGTTGGCCGGGCTCAGGTTGAGTTGGTGGTCGGCGAGAAAAATGATCGGCCCGCAGATCGCCGTGAGCATGCCCGGCACCGCAAACCCAAGAAACTCCCGCGCGCCGCGGTTGAGGCGCACCGGCAGGCGCGGCTCGATAAACAGATAGCGGTTGAGAAATACTGCCAGGCCCATCGCCACAATCATGATGAAGATCATTGCTGCCCTACCCCCAATCGCTTGCACGCATAGCCTGCGCTCATCCCCAGTACACCGGAGACCACCACCGCCGACTCCCAGTGCAGGAAGCTCAGCCAGACCGAAAACAGCAACGCCACGGCCACGCAGACCACGGTCGGCACATCGCGCACCACCGGGGTGATCAGCGCGATAAAGGTGGCGGCGATGGAAAACTCCAGGCCCAGTTGATCCAGGCCGGGAATGCTCTTGCCAAGCACGATGCCGGCCAGGGTGAACAGATTCCAGACGATGTAGAACGTCAGGCCGACCCCCAGTGCGTACCAGCGGTTGAAGGTGTCGCGATCATAGTGGCTGACCAGGGCGAAGAATTCGTCGGTGAGCAAAAAGCCCAGGCTCATGCGCCAGCGCGTGTTGAGCGCCGACAGCGTGGGACGCATGTGCATGCCATAGAGCAGATGCTGGGAAGTCAGCAGCACAGTGGTCAGCAGGATGGAAATCAGGCTCGCGCCGCTCTTGACCATGCCAATGGCCACCAACTGCGCAGCACCGGCGAACACGATGGCCGACAACCCTTGAGCTTCCAGCGGGGTGAATTGCGCATCGATGGCCATGGAGCCGGCCAGCAGCCCCCACGGCGCACAGGCCAGGGACAATGGAATGACGGCGATGGCGCCGCGTGCGAAGGCGTAATGAGGCAAGGCGGTAGGCATGGAAACAGCTCATCGACAGACAGTCGACAAGCATGCCAGCGCAACGAGGGGCTTGTCTTGAACGATCTTGCTCAGGCGAGCCGCACAGACACCTGTTCCACCGAGTCCCGCGCTTCGCGCAACTCGTGGGCGTCTTGATTCAAGCGATGAATAGTATTGAGCAAGCGCTGGCGCAGCACTTCATCGCCGAGTTTTTCGACGGCGCGCATCAGGTCGAACGCCGCGGTTTCGTTATTTTCCGCGACGGAATCGAGGGTCTTGCGCAGGTTGCGAGTGGCACGGGTCACGCGGGGGCTTCCTTCATCAGCAATGGGCAGGCACTTTAGGACATTCGTGTTTCATTTTAATTTCAAACACTTGTGGCTGATTTGAGGAGCGTTGATCCATATCAATCGTAACCGGATTTGACCTATACATATGGAAATACGTATATTCGAATTTCCATATGTATAGGGCCAAGGCCATGTCCGAGCTCATCTCCCCTCCCACGCTGTTCAAATGCCTGGCCGATGCCACCCGCGCACGCATGACGTTATTGATCCTGCGTGAAGGCGAACTTTGCGTGTGCGAACTGATCCATGCCTTGGATGACAGCCAGCCGAAAATTTCTCGTCACCTGGCGCAATTGCGCAGTTGCGGGTTGATGCTGGATCGTCGCCAGGGTCAATGGATCTACTACCGCATCAATCCCGCACTGCCCTCCTGGGTCACCCAAGTGCTGGAGATCACCTTGCAAGCCAACCTGCCGTGGTTGCAGACCGACGCCGAGCGTCTGGATGCAATGGGCGACCGACCACAACGGGCCAGCAGTTGCTGCTGAGCCATCGGAGTTTTTATTCATGCTTGTCGCCATTGGCATCTTTATTTTCACCATCGTATTGGTCATCTGGCAGCCCAAGGGCCTCGGGGTCGGCTGGAGCGCGACGATGGGCGCGATCCTGGCCCTTGCCTGCGGCGTGATCAGCCTGGGGGATATTCCGGTGGTGTGGCACATCATCTGGAACGCCACCGGCACGTTTGTCGCCCTGATCATCATCAGCCTGCTACTCGATGAGGCCGGCTTCTTTGCCTGGACCGCGTTACATGTGGCGCGCTGGGGACGTGGGCGCGGGCGACGATTGTTCGCCTATATGGTGCTGCTCGGCGCGCTGGTCTCGGCACTGTTTGCCAATGACGGTGCGGCGCTGATCCTCACGCCTATTGTTATGTCGATGCTGCTGGCGCTGCGTTTCTCGCCGGCGGCGACCCTGGCCTTTGTCATGGGCGCGGGGTTTATCGCCGATACTGCGAGCCTGCCGTTGGTGGTGTCGAACCTGGTGAATATCGTCTCGGCGGATTACTTCAAGATCGGCTTCAACGAATACGCAGCGGTAATGGTGCCGGTGAACTTCGTCAGCGTCGCTGCCACCCTGGCCGTATTGTTGTGGTTTTTCCGCCGCGATATTCCGCAGGCCTACGACCCGGCCGACCTCGAAGAACCGGCCCATGCCATTCATGACCGCGCCACGTTCCGCGCTGGCTGGTGGGTGTTGGGCATCCTGCTGATCGGCTGTTTTGCCCTTGAGCCGCTGGGCATTCCCATCAGCGCGATTTCTGCCGCTTGCGCCCTGCTCCTGCTGGTCATTGCCGCCAAGGGTCATAAGATCTCCACACGCAAAGTGCTCAAGGAAGCCCCGTGGCAGATCGTGGTTTTTTCCCTGGGCATGTATCTGGTGGTCTACGGCTTGCGCAACGCCGGCCTCACCACGTACCTCGCGACCTGGCTCGACACCTTCGCCACCTACGGCGTATGGGGCGCCGCGATGGGCACCGGGGTTCTGACGGCGTTGCTGTCTTCGGCGATGAACAACCTGCCGACGGTGTTGATCGGCGCACTGTCGATCGAGTCCAGCCATGCCGTGGGCGTGGTCAAGGACGCGATGATCTACGCCAACGTGATCGGCAGCGACCTTGGTCCGAAAATCACCCCGATTGGCAGCCTGGCCACGTTGCTGTGGCTGCATATCCTCGCGCGCAAAGGCATCACCATCACCTGGGGCTATTACTTCAAGGTCGGCATCGTGCTGACCTTGCCGGTACTGTTGATCACCCTTGCCGCCCTGGCCTTGCGTTTGAGTATCTGAAATGAAAGTCCTGTTCATGTGTACCGCCAACAGCTGCCGCAGCATCTTGTCCGAAGCCGTGTTCAACCACTTGGCGCCGCAGGGTTTCGAGGCCATCAGTTCAGGCAGTTTCCCCAAGGGCCAGGTGCTCCCGCGCAGCTTGAGCACGCTGGAAGCCGCCGGCATCCGCACCGCGGGTCTGTACAGTAAAGGCAATGACGCGTTTGAAGGCTGCCCGCCGGATCTGGTGATCACCGTCTGCGACAAGGCCGCCGGTGAAGCCTGCCCGGTGTATTTCGGGCCAGCACTCAAGGCCCACTGGGGGCTTGAAGACCCTTCGGATGTGCAAGGCGACGAAGCCATGCTCAATGCCGCTTTCCAGGCCACGCTGGAAACCATCGAGTGCCGCTGCCGGGCGTTTTTCGCCCTGCCCTTTGCGCGCCTCGGCGCGGCCGAATTGAAGGCGGAACTTGAGCGCATTGGATTGCTGTAACGGAAATCTGCAGCGTATGCTCCCGCACTTTCCTGAAAGGACGCGGGCATGCTGACGATCTTCTTTTACGCGCTGGTTTTTGGTTTTGTGTTTTGCCTATCTCCCGGTGCCGTGCTGGCGGAGACCCTGCGTCGTGGCTTGCTCCAAGGTTTTACCCCGGCGCTGCTGGTACAAATCGGATCGCTGGTGGGCGACGCGGTATGGGCGGTGATTGGCCTTACGGGGATTGCACTGCTGATCCAGCATGACGCCGTGCGCGTGCCGCTGACCGTGGCCTGTGCGCTGTACCTGGCCTGGCTCGGCGTGCGCAGCCTGCTCGACGCCTGGAATTTGCCGGACGCCGACAGCGCGCCAGCCAGTTCGGCGAAAAATGCACTGGCCGTCGGCGCGACGATTTCCTTGGCCAACCCGAAAAACATCGTCTATTGGGGCGCCTTGGGCAGTGCGCTGTCGGGCATTGTCGGCGCGACGCCGAGCCACGGGCAGACGTTGATGTTCTTTGCCGGCTTCATGCTGGCTTCAGTGCTGTCGTGCTTCCTGATTGCCGCGCTGGTGAACCTGCTGCGCCAGAATGCATCGCCCACTTGGCAACGCGTCAGTTATGGCGCCTGTGGCGTGGTGTTGATCTACTTGGCCATTCTCGCGGCACAAGGCATTTAAAGTTATATATCGACTAACTTCCAAGTGCCTCTTGTCTGAATGAACTCTGAACGCCGGGCATTTTAATTAATCATGCGTTGACATTTTGTAACTGCCTGAGTAGATTGCCCCTGCCCGCAACTGGGGCCTTTTTTAAACCTCACAAAAGAAGCCAATGGACACAGTATCTAGTCGCTGTCCGAGCACCGCGTTTGCGGGCATCGGGCGCCAAACCCAGAATATGACAGGACTCGCCTCCCCGGTCCGGTAAGCTGCGCTAGAGCTCGATGCTCCACCGTAACTGCCTCGCCGGTCGCCCGTCCGGTCCCGAGGTGTGTTATGACCTTCCAAGCCTTTGTTTTACATGATGTTCGCACCTTGGCCGCAGCCCTGCGCGCCAAGCTGTGCCGCACGCCTGGCGGTTTTTCCGCGGGCCGCTCGGCCTTTGCCACACCCTCCCCCAAAGTGCGTCCGGCGCATCCGCTGGCGCATTGGCGTATCTGCCCACACAGCGGCCAACTGGTGCAGCACTGGGATCACGCCGACCCTCAAGATCCACAGAGACCGAAGGTTTCCAGCCTGGGTCTTTACGTGAGCGCACGCGCCGCTTAAACCCGCTGGAAACAGCAACTAACTGATTATGACCCTGGAGTTCTTTATGAACTATTCCAGTTGTAACTCGCTGCGCGCTAATTAATTAACGCCGCAACAACCGTTGCCCAGACACTTTATTTAAACCGATCGCGAAGTCCGCGGCTCGGCATGCTTTCGCTCGCCTGTCAGCAGGTAAGTACCGGGTATGTTTTGTCGAGAATTGGCGACAGGAGTACAGCAAATGAGCGCCGTAAAAAACACGCCACTGCACAACAAAAAAACCAGCGACGCCGACACCAGACTGTCGATGCGCGCCGCCCGCGAAGCCCACAACGGTCTGTCGGCCACACTCGCCAACGTACGCGCCACCCGGGACGGCCTGACCGAACTGGATGCCCAAGCGCGCCTGCAACGCGAGGGCTACAACGAAGTGGCCCATGACAAGCCGCCACACGCCATCGTCCAGTTCCTGCAAGCACTGAACAACCCGTTCATCTACGTGTTACTGACCCTGGGCGGCATCAGCTTCGTCACCGACTATTGGCTGCCGTTGCAAGCCGGTGAAGAGGTCGACCTGACCAAAGTCATCATTATCATGACCATGGTCATGCTCAGCAGCCTGCTGCGTTTCTGGCAGGAGCACCGCTCGGCGAAATCCGCCGAAGCCTTGAAAGCCATGGTGCGCACCACCGCCACCGTACTGCGCCGCGAACAGGTCGGCGCCCAACCGACCCTGCGTGAAGTGCCGATGCGCGATCTGGTGGCCGGCGACATCGTGCAGCTGTCGGCCGGCGACATGATCCCGGCCGACATCCGCCTGATCGAGTCCCGCGACTTGTTTATCAGCCAGGCGGTCCTCACCGGCGAAGCCTTGCCGGTGGAAAAATACGACACCCTCGGCGACGTCACACAAAAGTCCGCCGCGCCCCTGGCCGCCGACCAAGGTAACCTGCTGGACCTGCCGAACATCTGCTTCATGGGCACCAACGTGGTCAGCGGTCGCGCCACCGCCGTGGTGGTCGCCACCGGCTCGCGCACGTACTTTGGCTCCCTGGCCAAGGCGATTGTCGGCTCACGGGTGCAGACCGCGTTCGACCGTGGGGTCAACAGCGTCAGCTGGCTGCTGATCCGCTTCATGCTGGTGATGGTGCCGATCGTGTTCCTGCTCAACGGCTTCTCCAAGGGTGACTGGGGCGATGCGTTCCTGTTCGCCCTGGCGGTTGCCGTGGGCCTGACCCCGGAAATGCTGCCGATGATCGTCAGCGCCAACCTGGCCAAAGGCGCCACGGCGATGGCCAAGCGCAAGGTGGTGGTCAAGCGCCTCAACGCGATCCAGAACTTCGGGTCGATGGACGTGCTGTGCACTGACAAGACCGGCACCCTGACCCAGGACAAGATCATCCTCGAACACCACGTCAACGCCTTCGGCCAACGTGATGATGCGGTGCTGTCCCTGGCGTGGCTCAACAGCCATCACCAAAGCGGCATGAAAAACCTGATGGATCAGGCCGTCGTGCAGTTCTCGGAGCAGAACCCGAAGTTTCAGGTGCCGTTTGCCTACAGCAAGGTCGATGAATTGCCGTTCGATTTTGTGCGCCGTCGCCTGTCCATTGTGGTCAAGGACGCCGCCGATGATCAGTTGCTGGTGTGCAAGGGCGCGGTTGAGGAGATGTTGAGCATTTCCACCCACGTCATGGAGGGCGGTGACGCCATACCGCTGGATGAGCGCCGCCGCACCGAATTGCTGGCGCTGGCCAACGACTACAACGAAGACGGCTTCCGCGTATTGGTGGTGGCCACGCGCAATATTCCCAAGGCGTTGTCCCGCCAGCAATACACCACCGCCGATGAGCGCAACCTGGTGATCCAGGGCTTCCTGACCTTCCTTGACCCACCAAAGGAAACCGCCGGCCCGGCAATTGCCGCGCTGCAACAAATCGGCGTAGCGGTAAAAGTGCTGACCGGCGACAACGCCGTGGTCACCAGCAAGATCTGTCGTCAGGTCGGCCTTGAACCTGGCCAGCCGCTGCTCGGCGCGGAAATCGAAGCGATGGACGACGCCACCCTGTTGCGCCGCGTCGAAGAACGCACGGTGTTTGCCAAGCTGACCCCGCTGCAAAAATCCCGTGTGCTCAAGGCCCTGCAAGCCAACGGCCATACCGTGGGTTTCCTCGGCGACGGCATCAACGATGCACCGGCACTGCGCGACGCCGACGTGGGTATCTCGGTGGACAGCGGTACCGACATCGCCAAGGAATCAGCCGACATCATCCTGTTGGAAAAGAGCCTGATGGTGCTCGAAGAAGGCGTGCTCAAGGGCCGCGAAACCTTCGGCAACATCATGAAGTACCTGAACATGACCGCCAGCTCCAACTTCGGCAACGTGTTCTCGGTACTGGTGGCCAGTGCATTTATCCCGTTCATGCCAATGTTGGCGATCCATTTGCTCCTGCAAAACCTGATGTACGACATCTCCCAGTTGGCCCTGCCGTGGGACAAGATGGACAAGGAATACCTGGCCAAGCCACGCAAGTGGGATGCGAAAAACATCGGCCGCTTCATGATCTGGATCGGGCCGACCTCGTCGATCTTCGACATCACCACCTTTGCCCTGATGTGGTACGTGTTCAGCGCCAACAGCGTGGAAATGCAGACCCTGTTCCAGTCCGGCTGGTTTATCGAGGGCCTTCTCTCGCAAACCCTGGTGGTGCACATGTTGCGCACCCGCAAGATCCCGTTCTTCCAAAGCACCGCCGCGTGGCCGGTGTTGATGATGACCTGCGTGGTGATCGCGCTGGGGATCTACGTACCGTTCTCGCCCCTGGGCACCCTGGTCGGCCTGCAACCGCTGCCGCTGGCGTACTTCCCATGGCTGGTGGGCACCCTGCTCAGCTACTGCTGCGTGGCCCAACTGATGAAAACGATCTACATCCGCCGCTTCAAGCAGTGGTACTGATCCCCGCCGTTCAAACGGTGGCGGTCGCCCGGCCGTCACCGTGCATCACAAGGATTCGAATATGCGCGTGTTGATCTGTGCAGGTCGTCATTACGCTGACACCCGAAAGTCCCGCCAAGTGCTGGACGCTTACCACCGCCTGTACCCGGTGCAGGTATTGATCCACGGCGGCAACCAATTCCTTGGCAGTGACGTCGAGGAATGGGCGCGGGAACTCGGCATCGACGTGGTGCGCTACCCGCCCAACTGGCAGCGCCACGGCAAGCAGGCGGAACGCCAGCGCAACCATTTCATGCTGACCGACAGCCGCCCCGACGTGGTCATCGCCCTGCCGGGTGGTGACGACACCTCGGAGCTGGTGTGCCAGGCCAAAGCCAGCGGCATTTCGGTGCTTACCGTAGAAAGCTGAATTCAAGGGAGGTGCATCATGCACAACAAACACACCCCGAAGCGCCGGGACGGCTTCGCCAAATACCGCGCGCGTCATGCTCGCGACGTGCGTCACAGCTTGTTGCTGTTGCCGCCCGCAAAGCGCCGCGCGCTTCAACGCAACCTGATTTTCATCGGTTTGACCCTGGCCTTGCTGCTGATCATTGCGCTGCTGTCCAAGGCCCATGCCGCCGGCGGGGCTTATGTCGTCGACGATGGCGCGATCAATGCGCCGGGGGAATGCAACGTCGACGCCTGGTTCACTGCCAACCGCCACGACGGCAGCACGCACAGTGAAACCCTATCGCCCGCCTGCACCTTCAGCGGCTTGCCGTCAGTGCAGTGGGGCGCGGCGCTGTCACGGGCCGGCGGTGAAACTCAGGCCAACCCGCAGCTCAAGGCGCAGGTGCTGTCGCGCAGTAGCGTGCAGATCGCCGTATCGGCCGGGGCGCACCTCGCCCTTGACCGTCGGCACGCGTTTGATGGCGCGGACCTGAACGTGCCGCTGACCTGGCAACCCGTGCAGGCGCTGCGCCTGAACCTCAACGCGGGCTGGACGCATGCCTACGACGACGGTGAGCAAAACCACCGCCCGACCTGGGGCACGGGGGTGGAGTACCAGACGGCGCAGTGGCTGACGCTGATCGCCGAACGCTACGGTCAGCAAGGCGGCGATCAGGCTTGGCAGGCCGGGCCGCGCGTGCACCTCGGCGAGTTGCTTGATGTGGACCTGGTGGTCGGGCGCAGCCTGATCGGTGAGCGCAACCAATGGTTGACCACCGGCGCCACGTTGCGCTTCTAGGCTTTGGCCTGGCGCTCCAGGTGCAGTTGCAGTTGTGGGTCGAGTTGCAGCTGCGCCGCGAGGTCATCCAGATAATTGCGCTCAGCGTCCTGCTGATCGTCCACCAGCATCACACTGGCCAGGTACACCTCGGCGGCCACTGCCGGGTCGCCGGCAAATTCGGCAAAGTCCGCCGCATCCAGGGGTTTGGCGACTTCGGTGTCGAGCCACTGTTGCAGCTGCGTGTCGTCCGTATGCTGGCGCAGCTCATTGGAAATCATCTGCTGCTCCTTTTCATCAATGCGCCCATCGGCCTTGGCCGCCGCAATCAACGCGCGCAACACCGCATGGCTGTGGGCTTCGGCTTCAGGGCCGGCGAGTTGGTCGGCCGTCTGGAAGGCTGCCTGCGGTTTACTCGCTTGCTGGCTCTGCCACGCCTGATACGCCTGGAAGGCCATCATGCCCAGGGATGCCAGCGCCGCGTAATTCATCCCGCCTGCACGTCCCTGTGCCGGACGCGCCGTAGCGCCACCCAGCATGCCGCCGAGGCCGCCCAGCAAATCCCCCAGACCGCCGCCGGCCGAGGCATTGCCGGTGCGGGTGCCTTTCAGTAAGCCGCCGAGCAGTCCGCCCAGGCCACCGCCCGAGGAGGCACCGCCCGCTTGCCCGGCGCGCAACAGTTGTTCGAGTAGATCGCTGGTGTTCATGGTGTCACCCTCCGAGGGCGCAGTGTTGGCGTCTAACAACCATAGCCCGCGCCTGCCGGAACACCATGACCGCCGGGCGGGCACAGCTTATGATGGCGCCACCGCGCCTTCAGGAGAAAACCCACGTGAACCGGATCGAGCACGTCGCGCTGATGGCCCGCTACAACCAGTGGATGAACCGCAAGCTCTACGATGCCGCTGGCACACTGAGTGCTGCGCAGCTGGCCGTGGATCGCCAGGCGTTTTTCGGCTCAATCCTCGGCACCCTCAACCACTTGGCCCTGGGCGACACGGTGTGGCTCAAGCGCTTTGCCCGGCACCCCGCACGCTACACAACCTTGGCTGCGCTGGACGGGGTAGCCACACCAGGCGACCTGAAACAACTGGCCTTTGCTGATCTGCGCGAACTCACTGCTCGACGTCGCTGGCTGGATCAGATGATCATCGATTGGGCGCACACCGTGCGTGAGCCCGATCTCGATCACCGCCTGCATTACCACAACATGCGCGGCGTGGCAGCGGACAAGGATTTCTTCAGCCTGCTGCTGCACTTTTTCAATCACCAGACCCACCATCGCGGCCAGGCCACCACCTTGCTGTCCCAGGCCGGCGTGGATGTGGGCGACACCGACCTGTTGGCGTTGATTGACTAGCGTCAGCGCGCCTTGAACACCGCGTAGGCTTGCAACAATCGCGGGAAGTCCTGGGGCTCGGGCAATTGCGCAAAACTTTCGACGGCCGGGGTCGTTGCCCAGGCCAGTTTTTCGCAGGTCCAGGTCTCCATGAAGGGCGCGTAGGCAGTGGTGTTATCCAACAAGGTCGCGCGCACGTTGACGAACTCGTCGATGCCATGGGGGCGCGTAAACAGCCAGCTCATGCAATGGGAGCAAAAGTAGTGGCGATCGACCCCGTGCAACCCACCAATGACCGGGCAGCCCTGGGTCACGGTGAAGCCGCTGGCGGGAACCAAGGCACTCAGGGAGAACGCGCTGGAGGACATTTTCTGGCAACCGGTGCAGTGGCACGCCATGGTAATCACCGGTTCCAGGCCCAGGCTGAAACGCACGCGGCCACAGCGACAGCCGCCCTCTTGCGGCAGGGTTTCGACGCTCATCATTGCTTCCTTTTTATGATTGGGGGCGTGGCAGATTAACCCCATGCCCAAGGGTTGAACAGGCCTACCCGCGCGTATCGAGCGACCTTGGAGTCACGCCAAAAATCCTCTGTAGATCACTGATCTACCGGGGTTTTTTCTGGCCTCTCGGGTGTAACAAACCTGCTATTCGAACTTGCACCGAAGCGTCCGGGGCTATATATTCCCAACCCTGCTGCAACGCGCTACCGCCCGAATGGCGAAACTGGTAGACGCATGGGACTTAAAATCCCCCGCTCGTAAGGGCGTCCCGGTTCGATTCCGGGTTCGGGCACCATATATATCAAGGGCTTGCATGAGATACTTCATGCAGGCCCTTAGTGTTTTTGTTCCGCAATTTCTGAAGCTGTTCCGCAATTCCTGCCATCGGCGTCCTGCCGACGAACACCAACCCACAAACCTGACACATCCTGCGTTCGCTTGTAGAATCGCCCCGCTGTCGCAGGCAAGGCAGGCCGGCGGAAATAACCAAGCGCCATAGAGAAGGCGCCAAAGGGTCAGAGAATCAACGGAGCGACCAACAAAGACGCCGTTGTACTTAGCAAAAGATAGCGATACCATACCCACACAATCCTCATGGTGTAAGGGGATGATAGATAGAGAATAGGGACGTCGCATGTATGCAGTTGGGCTTATAATTTCTTTCAAAATCGCTCTGTTAATATCGCTTTTTTTAGTGTTATCGGGGCTAAGAGCTGAGGCAGAGTACTTCAGAAAGCTCGGAGTGAGCGACTCTAAGATCAAGCGATTCTACAGAGAAAATTTAGTTTCTTCGTCTGTGACAGTGGCCCAAGTTACTCTGGTTGTCGGGTTTGTATTCTCGTTTATTTCCCTAACTACGATCTGGACAATTTCCTGATACATATTGGGAAATGCCTTGGGCTCAGCCGTGACGAGCCCTTAACGCAATCACGGCCCCCCCTCCAACGGCGTCCTGCCGAGAGAACACAATCCCTTATTGACGCATCGAATCAAAGCTTCGCTCACAAGCAAGTCCAGCTATTCTGGCGCGGTCATACGCGACCGCCAACTCTCCCGCTCTTTTGTCAGCCCGTTGGAGCAGGTCGGAGAGCACCATTGCGGCGCGGGTGGCTGACGCGCCTCGCTGGGCAGCTCCGGAATCGCCGCAGGCAGTGGCGGCAAACTGGGTGGCTTCGACATGCAGCCGGTCACCAGCAGCATCAGCGGTGCCAGCATCCACAGCTGCAGCCTTGTTCTGTTCTCGCGCATTGCTTGCCTCCTTGTTCACTGACGCCTGGCGGCGTTGTTCTTCTTTCCTGGCCTCGTCGCCGGCGCCTTTGAGTGCGACGGCATGGTCCCGCTCGATCTCTGCCAACTGTTCGCCGTAGCGCCAGTCCTGCACCTGCCAGGTGCCGCCGGCGCTGATCACCATCGCCAGCAGGATCGCGACCAAGATCTGCCAGGACGTCATGCCAACGCCCGCCGCACGCCTTCCGCCAGCACCGCGTCGGGATAGGCATACCCGGCGTTCTCGTGATGGATGATTGCCTTGACGAAGCCAGCCATCACCGGCGCCTGGGTCAGGTCGACATCCGCCCCAGGCCGGGTGCCGGTGTTCGCCTCCACGGCGCGCACGTAGGCAGCGGTATCGTTCTCCACCGCCGGTGCCCAGCGGCTGATGATAGCCTTCACCGTCTTCAGTCCGTGCTTGCGTTGGTAGGTCAGCAGCAACTTGCCCAGGGCGCGGATACCGTTCTCGGCAGTGTCGAACCGGGCGAAGCGCTTCTCGATGTCTGGGTCTGGCTTGAGTTGGCCCTGCCACTTGTTTGCGGGGTTGTAGTCTATGTTGCCGGGGTTGCGGTTGCGTACCCCACGGGTTTCGGTGGTCGGCATGCTTTTCTCCAGACAAAAAAATACCCGCTCATGGCGGGTGTGGATGCGGTTTGAGCGTCAAGCTTCAATCGGGGCCGGGAGCGGGTAGCGCGCCTTGATTGTCGTCACCAACTCAACCCAGGCGGAAAAGTCCGGCACAGCACCTTGAACAAGCGCGTCGTAGGCGATCTCAAGTCTCAGCGGGTCGGACTCTTGCTGATAGGCTGCGCGGCGCTGAGAGTGGGCGGTTGCAAGGGAGGACTGATATTCAACAGCGCGCTTCTGTTCGGCGGTCACTGCCTGGCTGAAGTCGATCATTGCGCGATCTCCTGGAGTGCTGGTTTCTGATCAAAGTCTGTTGGGAGCGAAACGCGCCCGTCCGGCGGGTTCGTAATACTGGCCGGGTACCATGAGGCCTGGCCTCCGCACGGGCCGACGGGCATGGTGATCGTTACGATCAGGTTCCCATTCACACGCTCGACGGCGTCGTTGATCCATTCACAATCCACGGCTTCGGCAGGAAGCGTTGCCCCGTCCGGCAGGGGACCGAAATCAAGAGCAACACCATTGATGGTCAGCGAATCGCCGCGCTTGAAGATTTCCAGACTCGCATCGGAACGGGTTG
The DNA here is from genome assembly GCF_057835125.1 of Pseudomonas sp. GL_117. Classification (NCBI taxonomy): domain Bacteria; kingdom Pseudomonadati; phylum Pseudomonadota; class Gammaproteobacteria; order Pseudomonadales; family Pseudomonadaceae; genus Pseudomonas; species Pseudomonas sp. GL_117. The sequence continues at coordinate 3,209,556 of NZ_CM174418.1, forward strand.
ATACCAGGTTAATGATCATTTCCATTTACCTATCGCCAAGTAATTGCAGCTGAAATTGCGAGAGGCCACGGAGGCAGACGAAAGCATCATAGGCACGCCAAGGCTTGTCGTACTGCCACCATTACCGTCCCATGTTAGAACCCCTGAACTGTAGGACTGGCACATAAATGTCGGTGCAGCGATAAAGGCAGACGGGAAGGTAATCGTCGCCGCGTAACCGTAGAAAAGCGACCCGGTTACGTTCGTTACAGCACAGGTGCGCGTAACCAATCCAAAGCAGATCTGCGTGCCATCTGCGAATCGGATGTAGGTACCGTTTGCGTTTGTACCTGTTTCAAATATCGCGCCAGACGTCACGATGCCGACCAGATCAGCATATGCACCAGTTTTCAGGCCGAGCGCGGCGCCGGCGCCGGCAGCTGTAGTTGATCCAGTGCCGCCCTTTGTGACAGGCACAACATTCTCGGTGGACACCGAGCCCAGACCAGCCAGAGTACTGCCCCACTGCTGAATCATCGCCCGGGCCTGATCTGCCAGGTCCTTGGTGTAACCCTGCACAGGCGTGAGGGAGTAGCCCCCCGCCGCGTTCGTCGCTCCACGATAATTCGGTGAGATCGAAAGCACCGTGTTGCTGACAACGTTGGTGACCTCGTACCAGCCGCCATCAGGGCCGAGAAACGCATCACCTACTCGGCTGTTGGCAACAAAGGATGTGCCAGTACCTGTAACGGTATTGGAATTCAAAGTTACAGCAACGGTGCCGGCTCTATACCATGGCATGTTTTTCTCCAGACAATAAAAATCCGCACTTGGCGGATATTGAACGCCAACAAGCCGCCTTACTTAGGATATTGGCTTGGCGAAAGATATTGGAATATAAAAATGCACAGAGTTTGATACGCCAACTATAAAGGGAACAATTCGATTATTCTCATACTCCCAAGTACAGTAGAGCTTTGCATACCCCGAAGACCCACAAACATCCATACCAATATTATTTATCAGCATATAGTCACCAGTATCAACGGGTGAATAAGCGGCCCAACTACTTTTCGTCTGTCCTTGCGAGGTGTTGCTTGAGCCAAGATACGTCCATTGCGTTATCGTTCTAGTGAATTGGGCGCAGGGCGTGCCACTATCAAAAAGAAGTTTCGACTGTCCATCCCATATCCGAAAACCATAACCGGAAACTTCACGCGACTGAAATGCCGCAACAAAAAAATTGCCCGGCACATTCCCTATAAAGGTGAATCCAGTCCAGTTCCCGGGCGTCCCGCTGATAGTTGCATACTGAAAAGTGGATGATGCATCGGGCCTTACAAAAACCAGCGGAGGCTCATCGGTAGTGATTGGTGGTGAAAAAGTAGCACCGCCAGAGTATCTTCCTCTCTGCAAAACAACCAATCTTGAAAATTCAGAATCAAGAGTTACCACATCATTGCTGTTCCTAAACTCAATGCCATAGGACATTTACCTATACCTCATAACCAGCAGCCTTTGGGAGCCGAGAGCCATAGCTGAGTCGGTGTAATACCTATTACCAAACCAAACATAAACCCCACCCGAAACAACTTGGGGCTCAAATTGAGCAGCATATGGATTCTGCGCATTTGGGTCTTTCGGGTAAGCGCCGGAAGGTATGCATATTGCTGAATGGGTGCTTGGCTCGACACCAGGAATAGCGATATATACATTCCTCGATGGCCCTCTTGTAACTATCGAGGAATGAATAACTCTGACAGTAAAGGAGCTTTCATCCAGCTCAAGGAGGCCGGTCGGCCCCCAAGTTCTCACTCCATAGGTCATGCGGAAAGATCCCCCCACTGATACCGCTTCACTCCGTTTTCATCGAACACTTTGCCGCCGGCATTGTTAATGACCTGCCGCGCCTGCCCACCGAAAGCACTGTTGATTTCGAAGGTTCCGTCGAAGAACAGCTTCCAGCCACTCTGCCCCGCCACATAGTTGTTCGACTGGATGTAGCTGCCGATCTTGGCGTTGGTGATCGTGCCGTCCTGGATGAACGCCGAGTTCATGAAGACCTGACCGTCCTGCACAACAAAAGGCGTGGTGATTGCTCCACCAGCAAGCGTGTTCACCACTGCAAATCGATCAGCGCTGACCAGGAACTGGCTTTGCAACAAGCCGTCGGCGTTCTGCTCGATGCCCAGGCCGATCCCGGCCGCCACGTACTGGCCGTTGGCGTTGACCTGCATCTTCACCGCCCACATCGTGGACAACTTGCCGTCGGTGTCGGCTTGAGCCCTGGCGGTGACTTGGATTGACGCCTTGTTTTTCCACTCGTTGACTGCGCTGGCCAGATCCCCCTCATCAGTGCCGTCGCGAGCACCGCCAGCGATGGCTTCGAGCGTGGTGGACTGGGATGCAACCGAGTTGTTGGTATCCGCAAGTGACTGCGTGACGGTCTGCACGGCAGCAGTATTGGTATCTACGCTGCTTTTCAGCTGGTCGATACGCTCAGCGGTTGCCAGCTTGTCGGTGGCCACCACCTGCTCAAGCGTGGTCAATGCCGCTTTGTTCGCCCCCACCGCCGCATCCAGCGACGTAGTGCGTTCAACCATTGCCAGGTTATCGGAAGCCTGCAACTTCACCTGCTGCGCAAACTTCGCGGCGGCATCCCAGTTTTGCAGGGCGCCGGCAAGATCACCCTCTCCGTTATCCTCGCGCCAACTGGCCTGAAGCGATTGCAGCGCCGAAGCGTTCGCCGTGACCTTGCCGTCCACAGCCTCGATAGATGTCTTGTTCTGCTGGATCTGGAGCGCCATGGCCTGGGTTGTTTGGGCAATGGTGCCCATGTTGAACCAGAACTCGACAGCGGGCGGCGGGGTATCCACCGGCACCGTCTTGAGCGCCTGCCACAGGTTCTGCCCGGTGCGAACAATCTGCCCAGCGCTGTAGGTCTTGGCCGGGTCGTAGACAAGGGCGTCCGTTACCTGGTCGATCAGAGCCTCCAGCTCCTGCTTGGCCTGCTCCAAACGGTCATTGACCGAGCCGGGGCCGGGCCCGGAAATCAGATCGATCTCATCAAGGATCTCTTTGGCCAGTTCGGACTCGCCCACCTGGCCGGCGATCAGCTCCAGGATTGGACTGGCGCTTGAGCTGGCCTGCCCCAACACGCCATTGACCACCGGATAGAACGGACCGACGTTGCCGGTGCGGTCCACCAGGCGCGCCCAGAAGAAGAACTGCGCGCCGGCCTTGAGGGCCTGCATGCTGTAATTCGACTGGGGATACGCCAAGTCGGCAAGCTTGGTAGCCGCCGACAGGTCATTGGCTGGGCCATACCACAGCTCGGTGCGCTGAGTGTCCTCGGCGCCGGGCGGGAAAGACCAGCGGATGCCGATGCCGAACAACTCGCTGGTGGTGGTCAATAGCGCCACCGCCGGCGGCAGGCCGACCTTGCCTTCCAAGTTGGTCAGGTTGGAGCTTTTCCAGATCGACGAGATTTCGAACGCGCTCACCGAGCGGACTCGGGCCAGATAGGCGCCCGAGTAGATGCCAGTGACGTCGACACTCGCCGAGCCAGTGCGCTGCAGCTTGATCCAGTTGCCGCTGTCCTTACGCCACTCCACGTCGTACGCGACCGCGCCGGGGACGGCAGGCCACGAGATGTTCATGGTGCTGATTGCCAGGCCTTGGTCCACGGAGTAATTCGAGGTGATGCCCACGCTCGACGGCGCCGGAACCACGGTGATCGGCACAACACTGATTGGCCGGTCCTCCAGCCGGGCGCCGGTGTCGATGTGATCGAACTTGCTCGGGTCGTACTGCACGGCCGAGATCTCGAACACACCGGCTTCTGGGCGGGCCACGCTGACCACGCGATAAAGCGGAATCGCCAGGTCGTCAGCATCCAGCGCCCATACCAGTTCGCGCTCAGGCGGCACGGAGTAGGCCAGGGTTACGGTGACCTGTCGGCCGCTGACCAGTTGCACGGTACGCCCCTCGCACTTGCCGTCTGGCAGGTTGAGGATCAGCCGGTCGCCGGGCTTGGCCTGCGTGTCGCGGTCCAGGGTGATGACCTTGCCGTTCGCCGCCGAGATGCGCCCGCCCACAGGACGCCCCGCTAGCAGTTCGTCGGCAATCGGGATCACGTAGCCGGGCAGCGGAATGCGCCCGTCGAGTCCAACCTTGAAGGTGACAGCACGGTCTTTGGAGTTGGTGAGCAGCGCCCACTTGCCACGGCGCTGCGCCTCCGACTCGCGGGTGCAGCCGATGGCGCTGATCTCCAGCGGGTTGTCGCCGTACCGCCGCTGGAGCTTGGCATCCGTGACCGCCGTGACGTCGGTGTCGTAGTTGTTGGCCGGGTTGTCGTAGCTGATCAACGCACGGGTGTAGCGCGTGCGCTCCGAGGCGCTGGAGTAGGTGAACTTGCCGTCGATCACGTTCGCCCGGGTGTAGGCGAAGTCGAAGTCGGTGGCGCGCGGCATATCTGCCAGCGTGAAGACTTGGCCCTGGGCCCAGTAGGTCATGCCCCGATAGATGGTCGAGATGTCTTGCAGCAGCGACCAGGCGTCGGCCTTGCTTTGCAGGTTGAGGTTGCAGATGAAGCGCGGCTCCTGGCCGCCCTTCCCGTTCGGCACCATCTGGTCGCAGTACTGGGAGATACGGTAGAGCTCCCACTTGTCGACCATCCACGGTTTGATGCGGCGGCCGAGGCCGAAGCGGTCGGCGGTGGTGATCCCATACGTCGCCCAGACCGGGTTATTGGTGTACGCCTCTTTGAGCGTCCCATCCCAGATGCCGCTGTATGTGCGCGACTCGGGGTCGTAGTTGCTGGGGACCTGCCACTTACGAGCCTTGCAGCCGACGGTCACCGCCGGGATGCTGCGGAACTGCTCGGCGGAGAACTCGATATAGAGCAGCGCAGTGTTCGGGTAGCGGATCTTGGCGTCGATCACTTCGGTGAAGCCAGCGATCTGCATGGTATCGGCGATTTTGTTGTTGTTCTGGTTCGTCGTCAGGCGGGTGATGCGCATCAGCCAGCCAGTGGTTGCCCGGGGCAGATCGATACGGCGGGTACGCTCGTACAGGCTGGTGGTCTTACCGTCGACGGCCTCGCTCAGCACCTTCTGGTACGCACCGCCGTCAGTGGCCAACTCGACTTGGTACTCGATGCGGTAGCCGTTGATGTTGTTGCTTGAATCTACGGACTGGAGCGCGGGCCAGGCGAATCGAACGCGCACGGCCGATAGCTGGGTGTTGCTGATCGCCCGCACCCACGGCGTACCATTGCGCAGCTCAGTGCTGATGGTCGTCTCGTTTTCAATCGACGGAATGCCCTGGATATAGGTCTGGTCAACCGCGCCGGTGCGCCACTCCCACTTCACGTTCGGGAAGTTCATGTTGCCCTGAGGGTCTTGCAATGGGGTGTTATCGAGGTAGATGTCGCGCGCGGTCGGCGTGCCTTCGAACTCACCCTCGCCCACGGCGATCAGCATTTTGGCAATGGCGACAGAGCGCAGGCTGTCCGGGGCTTCCGTTGGCGTTTTGGGTTTCTCTTCGCCGCCCTTGGCGCCGTGGATGTCTAATTTGCGTGCTGCGCCCATGCTTTTCTCCAGGCAATAAAAAACCGCCTCTGGGGCGGCTGCGGTGCTGCGGGTGACGGCTACATCTGGTCTTCGGCGTAGATGGCGGCACTGATGATTGCACCGCCCCAGCGGCGTTCGCCGATGCACAGTGGGACAGGGTTGCCGGATGCAGTGGTGTTCTTGGCGCTGCCGAAGGCGTAGCCGGGAGTGTTCTCAGGCGCGGCGCTGGTTTTCAGGCCGCCGGCTTGGGGGCTGAGCATTTGGATCACACCACCCGCGACAAGGCCGATACCGGCGCCGATGAGTGGCGTACCGAAAGGCGTTGCCGAAAAAATCACACCCACAACAATCAAGATCGCGCCGACTATAGTTTGGAGAATGCCACCGCGCTTACTGCCGACCACTACGGGAGCAATCCGGATGTCACCGGCTCCAACATAGTTCAGCTGTTTTTCGCCAATGTTGCGCTTGTCGCGAAACACCGCGAACTCAAGACCGCGCGACTTGGCGTTCGACAAAAAACGTTCAAATCCTGGAATTTGCACACAAAGGGCCTTGATAGCTTCCGCCGGAGACTTCACCGCAAGCCTGAACGACTTCCCGAATTGCCGAAGCTGCCCGTGCAGCCGAATAGTCGTCATGGGCTGATAGTTGATTGCTGAGGCCTGCATCGTTTTCTCCGGGCGTAAAAAAAACCGCCAGAAGGCGGTTTTGATGGTTTGGGTTTCAGTTGTAGTCGACGTACGGCCCGATGTAGAAGCCCGACATATCCCCGCTGATCCTGTAGAGGCTTTCCTTGCCGGGCTGCACCGTCGCCGCAATGGTCCGGATTGCAGCGCCTGCGCACAAACCAGAGCCAGCCAGACCGGCGCCGAGATTGGGCGAGCCTGGAGGAAGGTAGAACGTAGCCCGCTGGCCGGTGCCGACTTTTGCAGCCCTTCGGCCGTCAACGTAGACAACGATGTCGCAGCCGGAGCCGACCGCACCGGAGTCGCGCACCACCGTGATTTTACCGCTTTCGCCTACTGGCTTGGACTGGAATGCGTACACCTCATCGGCCGGTACCGGTCTTGCGTCACGCACTGAAATCGCTGTAGATGCACACCCTGCCAGCACCAACACCGCTACCGCCGCTATCAAAATCCGCATGTCGTTCCCTCTTTGGTTTGGCGGGACTGTAGCACTGAGGAGGACATGCAAAAAGAGTGACCGGTTGCCCCGTTCTTCGAGATCACTTATGTTCCTATGCTGCATTGTTGCGCAGTATTGCAACCAACCGAGCAGCACCACCGTCTGAAATCATGTCGTCATAGAGCATCGTCGATTCCCGATAGTGTCCATTCAAAATTTCCAGCACTGCGATTATCGATTTAAGACCTACCCTGACTTTCTCTCTACTAGCCCCTGGCAAGGAATTTCCCGCGCGATTCTGCATGCTCACTAAATCGTTATGCGCTATACGCTTATTGCGGTGAGTCCTCGCGAACTGCACGTCACTTAGGGCCTGGCTCACTGCTGCATCAACTTTCACCTTCACGCCAGCGTCATCAATCAAAGCGGAAAGCGCTTGAATGGATAGGGTTTTGTTCCCGAAGCTCTCGGGACGATCAGTTAATCGGGATACGCCGAGCATGACGCTATCCCAAAGCTGACATTGGATAACGCCAAAAAATGCTGGGGCTGTTCGATTCAAAAGCTCAACCGTTTTCTCGTCCACTGCGAACAACTGCTCGTACTGCCTCCAGATCAACAGTATGTCCAGCAAATGGTCGTTTAGGTCGCAGTACATTGCTCCCAGTTCTGCGCCCATTTCCTGAATGCAGAGATTGCGCTTTTCTTCGGCGCTTATCATTCCCTCAATTCCACCCATTCTTTAAATAAGGGAGCGTGTCACGGGAAGACATTTATCGCAAATCCTGGCCAGGCATCCAGCGTGGATGGAATGCCAGTAACGCGTGATTGGGGAGCGGTAGTAGCCTCCGCCCAATCAAATGCTGGCCAGGAGGCCCCATGTCGTCCCTACTGTTCTACACGGATGAAAACGAAGCGATTGTGGCCACGGACACGCTTTTACATTATTCCGTCGATACGCCCCCAGGCTGCGTGAGTAAAGCTATCGCCATCCCGCACATGCGCATGGTCATCGCAGCGACAGGCTCCGCCCTGCTTTTCAGCCGCTGGGTCGGCCTTGTGAATAACCAAGGTTTTGCCCTCGATGTAGACGCGGTCGATGCTCATGCGCCCCAAGAGCTTCAGGCCCTCTGGAGCGAATTGAATCGACATGCCCCCGCCCTCAAGGACCAATCTGCATCGATCTATCACTTCGGGATTTCCGACGACTCTGGAAAAATCCATGGGTTCGCTTACCGTTCCGGGTCGGACTTTAAATCCGAGGCTTTAGATTATGGCCTTGGCGTAAAGCCAGAGCTTATGGATAAAGCGGGGATAGACTGGAGCTCGTTCCCAACGTGTGCACCCGAGATAATGCGTGCGCAATCGCTGCAGGAAGATGGAAAAACCAAAGATCGCGTCTATATAGGCGGCTCAGTGCATGTCACTCACCTGACAGAGGGCGGCTTCTCCATTTACTCCATGGGCAAACTGGCTTGAGCATCTTTGTGCCTGAGAATCAGGCGTGTTCGGTCATGCCAGGGTCCGCCATAGACAATGATCTCAGACGGCCTGCCATATAGGTGGTGCAGCAAAAAAGGGCCAGGGCCGAACGTGCCTGACTCTTCGCCAGGTAGCGCCGGATCAGTGCCCAGATAAATCCCAGCATGATTCGGGTGAACCGTCCGGCCGACGTGCATGACGATCAGGTCACCGCGCTGCGGTTGGTCAACCCGCACGAAGCCGGCGGCCTCGTAATGCTGCTCGTACAGGCTGGCATTCTCGGCACTCTCCCACCATCCATCCGCACGCTGAAAGGATTCGAACTCCAGCCCCCACTCCCGCTGATACCAATCTGCGCAAACCTGCCAGCAGTCCCAGGCGCCGTGCACGAACGGGCGCTTGAGCAGCGGCGTGCAGCCGGTGGGCGTGATCGTGCGCAGATCGCCCTCGGGCCAACTCAGGATATGCCAGGGCAAGGCCGTAGCCTCACACATGGCTAGGTCATGCGGCGACGGCCTGCTGGTCGCGTCCGGGTGCGAATGAACAATCCCGATCACCTCACCCAGATCTTCCGCTGCAGCGTAGTCCTCTGGATCAAGCCGAAACTCTTCGTTCGGTTCCGTGGCGATGTTCCGGCACGGGAAGTACTTCTGCGCCCGGCCAACAGCCAGCAGCAGCCCGCAGCATTCTTTCGGGTACTGCGCCGCCGCGTGCGTCTGGATGGCCGCGACAATGTGCTTGCGCATGCTCAGCTCCGGGCTATCAGGGAAACGGCGGGGAATCCACCGAAGGACAGTTCGTTGTTCTCGCCGAAGCGCAGCTTGCAGGACGACAAACAGCCCTTGCACTGGTCAAGCGCCGGATCATCCGTGGCGTTGTCCTCGTCATCGAACATCGCCGCACCGGTGTAGCCGCAATCCGGCCCCCGGTAGCCATTGGTCATGGCCCAGTGGCAAAACGTGGTCATCTGCCGCCCGGGCAGGCCGTGGTTATCGATCTCGCCCGGGGAGGAAAGCTCCCAAACCACTGCCTCGCCGTCCTCACTGGTCTTCTGGTCGATGAACCAGATTTCCAGCGCCTCCTGGGTCGGATCAGCCGTTGGGTTCCCATCCGGAAAGTTCGCCGCATCCAGGTACTGGACCAGGGTCTCGCGAACCGTCAATTTGAACTTGAGCATGTCCTCGAACGCCAGGCACAACGCCGTGACGCGGCCGTTGATGTTGCCGGCGGCGAACGTCGGGCGTGAGGCGGTGCCGTCGCTGCTGGAGGAAATGCCCTCGATCTGCACCGGCCAGGCCGCGTATTCCTCGCCCTGCCACCAAATGGACTTGGCGGGCAGATCCTCTTCCGAGTGTTCGTAAGCCAGCAGCTCTTCCGGCGTGTGCGGAATCGCGTGCCCGTGGAAGCGCAGATAGTCGGCGCCGTATTCGGTCCCGTCGATTTCAAACAGGCGAATCTCGCCGCCGGGCTCCAGCTTCTGGATGTCCGTGATCAGTGCCATGGGCGGTTATCTCAGGGGTGAAAGGTTTGCTGAAAGGTGGCGTTGATGGCGTAGACTTGGCCGCCGCGGTGCACGGGTTTGTAGCCGTTGCACTTGTAGAGGCCAAGCTCTCCGAGGGGCGGCGTCCAGAGAAACGCCTTTGCCCCCTTGTGCCGATCAAGGAACGCCTTGATTTCGAGCACCCGGGGCTTGCCACCGGTGAAGGTGAGCGGCCAGGACTGGGACTGGTTGTTGAGGCCGTCCTCGACCGACTGCTCGTACCCGTCACCGAACTGCTTGGTGCGGACGCGCTGGGCAACATCCCCTTCCGCGCCCTTCTCCGTCTCCCAGATGAATCGTTCGATGGCCATCAGCGCCCCTTGATTGCTTTGTTGATGACGCCGCCCTGGCGCATGTCCTTGGTCCGCAGCTCCTGGTACTTCTGTTCGACGAATGTCGCCAGCTCTTTGCCGAACAGGTCGTAGCCAGGGTCGTCGGAAGAGGACGACGCGTTTCCGTCGCCATCGATGTGCACCTCGACATTGATCTGCGTGCCGCCGGCGGCGCCACCGCCCATGGCCATAACGCCCAGCTTTCCGCTTGAGGTGCGGGTCAGTGGCATGATCGCCTCTTCCCCCGCCTCGCCCATGACGCCGGTTTTGCCGTTGGCCATACCGAACGCCGTGGGCTTGCTGACAATGGAATTGGTGAAGGCACCGCCGTCGGCGAACATCTGCACGCCGCCCGACCAGGCACCGCCCATAGCTTGAGCGTACATCCCGGTGTAACCAGCTTGAGATGCCCCGAGGTTAGACGACGTGGCACCGGCAGACCCGGCCGCCATGCCATTACCGCCGCCGGCAGCGCTGCCGCCCAAATAGCTCGCCGCTGCGCCGACCAGGCTGCCCAGCAATGCCGAACTGGCCTGGCGCGTGGCAATGCGTGCCATGTCCGCCAGGATCGACTTGGTGAAGTCAGCAAACGACAACTTCCCGGTCATGGCGAAGTTGACGACAGCGTCCTCCATGGAGCTGAAGGCGTTGCCGAACAGCGACTTGGTCTGGCCGGCCACGTCCTGCGCCGAATCCAGATAGTTTTGCCAGGCCGCCGTCGCGCCGTTGGTCCAATCGCCCTGGGCGCTTTCCACATCCGCGTAGTTCTGCCGGATCTGGTCGGTGGCCTTCTTGTTCGCGTCGGCGAGTGCTTGCGATTTGCGGGTGAACTCTTCGTCTGACATCTTGCGCGACGGATCGGAACGCTGGTTTTCCAGCTCCAGCGACTGCTGAGCAAACCGGTCTTGCTGGCTGTTCAACTGCCCGTTGAGCGCGTTCTGGCGATCGCCCTGGCCAACGCCCAGGACGGCACGTTGCCCGGCCAACTCCAGAGCCCGCTGTTGCTGCCCCAGCGCCTGCACGTACGAACTGATCGCCCGCTCCTGCTTGGCGAGTCGCCCGGTCTCGTTGGTCGCCAACACTTCAAGCTGGCTGTCGGCATCCTTCTGCGCCTTGACCATCCCTGCACGTGCGTCGGCGATCTTCTGGTCCAACTGGATGCTTTGCGTGGCCGAGGTGGTCTTCTTGCCCTTGGCGGCCTCCAACGCGGCAATCTCGGACTCGTACGCGGCCGTTACCTGGTCACGTTCGTTGCCGATTAGGGCCTGGCGCCGCACCAGGTAGTCGGCCTCGGAGATCAATCCCGCCTTCTGCGCCGCTTCCAGTTCCTTCTGGTAGTTTTTGTAGTCGGCAGCGATGGCCGCCAGGTTGTTCTTGGCGTCGTTGAAACTGGTCAGGTCGACCTGGGTGCCGGGTGTTTTCGGGTCTTTGAACTTGTCGTTGATGTTGGCGATGTTCTTGTCGATCGTCGCCTGGGCCAAGCGTGGGTCATTCGGCGCTACCTTGCGGATGTCGTCGAGTTGTTTTTTGTAGTCCTTGAGGGCGTCGGCGCGCTTCTGCTCATTCGTCCATGACGATTTAGTTAAAGCATCGATTTTAGCCATGGACGACACTGCATCGCCCTGCGCCTTCGCTTGTTCGCGCTCCCACTTGGCGATATCGGCCTGAGCGGCCTTCTCGTCCTCAAGCATGTTCAGGCGGTTTTGCCTGAACTCGATCATCTCTTTTTTGTTTTGGAACAGTCCGATATTGCCGTTCTGGGCATCAGTCAGATCGCGGCGAGCCTGCTCAATATCTGCGTCAATATCAGGACGACCAATGTTCTTTATGCCGTCAGCGGCACGAGCTACTGCGTTGTACGCCTTCTCCCAAAGACTGAGGTTTGCCAGAATCTTCGGAGTGCGCTCATTGATCGCATCAGCGTAGGCATCGGTCGCGAGCTTTACGGCGCCGGCGTGATCGCCTTGCTTCTCAAGGGCCACGATTTGCGAGTAAACCGAGGCAGTCAGGTAGTGGTACTGCTCGTTTAGCGCGGCGGACGCCTTGACCGGATCGTCAGCCAGCTTGGAAAACTCTGCAACCGTCTCGCTCACGGCCTTGCCGGTGGCTTCCTGCATCGACACAGCGGCCTGGGTGATGCCGGTGAAACTCTCGCCGGCGATCTTGCCGTTGTCTGCCAGCATCGCCAGCACTGCGGCCGCTTGGCCGGTGGTGCCCACGGTAGCGCTGACCTGCCGCGCCATGTCGCCCAGTTGCCCAGCGCTCACACCGGCGTAGTTGCCGGTGAGGATCAGCGACTTGTTGTAGTTGTCCTGCTCTTCGCTGCCCTTGTGATAGGCGTAGGCCAAGCCGCCCACGGCTGCGGTAGCCAGGGCCAGCGGCGCCAGGATGGCAAGAAGTCCGGCAGCGCCTGCACCCGCACCTGCGCCCAACTGAGCCACGGCACGAACGCCGCTACCCCAATCCCCCGACGACAGCGCGTTGCCCAACTGAACGACGTTTTCCTGCGCCTGGCGGGTGCCGAGACGTAGCTTGTCGAAGCCGGTTGTGGTCTTCTCGAGCTTCCCGTAGTCCTTGTCGATCTTGCTCAGGGCGCTGTTGTACTGCTCCTGACTGATGCGCCCCTCGTCCAAGTGCTTGCCAAGCTGCTCGACCTGGGTGTCCAGCTTCGCCAGCGCAGCGCGGGCTGGGTCGATGGCGCCCAGCAGGCTGTTCAAGGCCTTTTGCTCGTTTAGGGCAGACTTGGCCAGGGCTACCTGCTGCTTGTCCAACTGCGCGGAGATCTTCGCCGCCTCGGCCTCGCCATAGGCGCCGGTCTTGGTCAGCTTGGCGAGTGCGTCACGCTGCTTTGCCAGGTCCTGGGTGGTTTTGGCGCTGGTCGAAAGCGACTTTTCCAGGGCCTGCATTTCGTTCATCAACGAAGCAGCAGACTGCTCGGCCCGGCCGCCAGCCTTCGCCATTTCATCCAGGCTGGTTTTCGCCTGGATTGCATCGGCCGAGTCGATCTTGACGCCGAGTTCTGCAATGTTCATCGACTCACCTTGAATAAGCGCCCGTGGTTACGGGCTGTTTTCCCTTTCCTCCGCCATGACGCGCAGGGCTTCGCCTTCCAGCACCTGAAGGTCAGGGAAGATTTCGGCGAGTTTCTTTTTCTTGATGCCGAGGAAGCCGGCCACGTCGCGGATGCAGCTGTAGTCGAGGCCGATAGCGCCGCCGGCGCCTGCTCGCCACTGGGTCGACATGCGGTTGAAAAGAAAGAAGGCCGGCCAGTTGCAGGGCCAAACCTCCACTTCCTCAACCAGATCACCAGGGGCAAGGCCGAACATGCCGATAATCGCATCGGGAACGCTCGGCGAGTACATCGCGCGGGCGGCGTCAGTCAGTTTCCCAGGCGGGCCTGGCTGTATGCGCCTTCGTAGGCCTTAACGACTGCCTCTGCGGCGCCCTGGCAGGACTTCACGAATGCGACGATGTTGTCGTCGCTGTATTCGTCATCGAAGCCCCAGCCGACTACCAGGTCCTTGATCTGCTGGGTTTGCTGCTCGGTGTCCACGGCAACCACTTCCGACCAAGAAGGCTTGTCGCCCAGCGCAGCCCGCGCCTTGTTCCGCGCCTCGTTCCATTCATCGAACAGAGCGGCAAGCTCGGTGCGATCCCGGTACTTGAAAGTGAACTCGACCTTCTCGGGTTCGCTGCCGACGATCGGGATCAGCACGGGCGCATTGAACGTAGCCTTTTGCGCAATACGGATCTTAGCCATGGGTTACACCGCCGCAGTCAGGTAGCGGGTCGGCTCTGCCTGCAACGCCAAGCTGACGGTACGGGTCAGCAGATTGTTACGGGACACCGCCGGCTGTTTGGAGAACGACGTGTAGGTGCCGTACAGCAGGGTGTCGTTACCGGGCAGGTTCAGGCGCGCCGCTTCGACCTGCTTGCCCGCGTCCGCCTTCAGCAGTACCCCGTTGAACGCCTGGGCCGGGTCATCGGCGATGGTCAGCACCATGCTTGCCGCAGATTTGTCGGTGGGGATCTGCTTGCCCTGGTCATTCTCGAGGAACACCACGTCGAGGTAGTTCTGCTCGCCGCCGGAGAAGGCTACGTCGGAGATCTGAGGGATCTGCACCCAGGTCAGCACCTTGCGCATCGTGCCCGCGCCGCCAGCGACCGGATAGACCTGCGTGTCGGTAGTGTCGATGCCTTCCAGGGTGATAGCCGTGGCGGTGGCCGCCTTCACGCGCACCACTTTGCTATCCAGCTTGCTCCAGCCGGACGTGAGCAGAACAATATCGCCGGCAGCGATGGTGCCACCTACAACGGTGGCCACCGCCTCGCTAGCGTTGCTGATGGTGGCGAACGCCAGTGCCGCGGCGTAGGTTGCGGCGTGTTGGAAGGTGCCGCCGTTCGGGAGTTTGTAGCCCATGGGGTATTTCCTCATTGCAGATGTAAAAAAACCCGCTCGATGGCGGGTTCTCGGGGTTGCCCAATGGGCGGGATCAGTTGGTGTCGGCTCGGTACAAGAACGAAACTGGAACGGTATAAGTTGAATCGCCCGCGATGCCAGGGCCTGGGTCAACTGGCGACATGGTCACCACGGTGACGGCGCCCTTCGTGTCCCTGCCGTATAGCGGGAACAGGTCTACCAGCTCGGTGGTGATCGGGCTGGTCTTGGTCTTGCCGGTGCCCGCCGGCGCGATGATGCTGACCTGAAACACGCCGGTGTACAGCCGGTGATCGCCGCCGAGCGTGTTGCTCGCGGTATCGCCCGGAATAGTGAAGGCTCGCAGGTAGGTTTCGTCCGCCGCCGGCGTGTAGGCCGTATTCTCGAAGACGATCTTCAGCTTCTCCGTTCTGGCTGCGTTCCAGGCGATGAGCTTGGCCTCGTAGATCGAGGCGATGATGGCGTGACTCATACCTGATTGTTCCTGATGGCCTCCAGCACGATCTGCTGAAAGCGAGCCACGGTGACCCGTACCATCCCGCCAGGGGCCTGGGTCGAGTGGCCGAACTCCAGCGGAATCGCGTAGGGCAAGTTGTTGATGATGTAGGCCATCTGGCCCGCGGTGAAGTCACTCATTGCAGCGACGAGCGCGGCAGTGGTTTCGGCGCCACTTGGGTCCACCTCGTCGAAGGTGACGCTCTCGACCACACCCAGCGAGATGTGCCAGTTCGCACGGAAGCGGCCGCCGACGTAGTCCTTGCCGGCGACCAGACCGTTCACGTTGAAGTTTTGGTCGCGCTCGGTCTTGGTCAGAGGCTTGGCGTACTTCACCCCCTGGCGCAGCTTGCCGCCTTTGGTGAAGTTCGATTCGTTGAGGTTGATGATCGTGTTGCGGACCGCGACCTTGAAGTCGTAGTCGTCCGCCGCCCGCTTGTTTGCCTCTCGATGCGTGACGTTCTGCGCCCATATCTCCGGGTTACCCACGGGCGACATCCGGATCAAGCTGCTGCCGACCTCAATGATGATCTCGCGAACACTGGCGTCAATGGCTTCACCCGCCTGAGTGGCGAACTCGGCCAGGCTGAGCGCAAAACTGCCGGACTGTCCGGCGCCTGCTCGGCTCACGACCGCACCTGCAACTCATACAGGATCGGCGTACCGGCAGGGTTGACCTCTTTCAGAGGCGGCACGATTGACCAGGTGCGGCCCAGGGCGACCACTTTGTCAAGCAGGCCAGGCATCCAGGCCAATCCCTGCGCGGCGATCTTGAGCTTCTTGTCGCCCTGCTTGATGAGGCTGTTGTTCTGGAATTCTTGGCCGGTAAAGTCGAGCAGGATGCCTTGGGCGGTTTGCTCGACGGTGGCACCTGGCGCTTCGCCGCCAGTCTCCGGGTCGTACTCGCCGGGTACCGTCTTGCTGATGGTCACGGGCTGGCCGAACTCTGTGATCATCTCCAGAGCCATCACGGCCATTTCGTCGTAGAAGGCGGCCATGGTGGTCTCCGTTGTTGCTATGCGCGCACTGCGAACAGCCCGCGCTTTTGTAGGTAGTCTGCAAACTGCGTTGCGCTCGGCCGATCTGGAGCCGCTGGCAACAGCCGGTTACTGGTGCTGGTGATGGCGGCATACTGCCGCGTTACAGCTCCCTCAACACGATCTAGCAGCACTGCACCTTTACGCTTTTCCACCGGATCGATGTCGTCCTGATGGATCTCGGTAGCCAGCGCCATCTGGCCGTACTGGATCCGCGCCGGCAGGTAGTTGTCTGGCTTGATCTGGCAGTCCAGTTCAACACCCCGGCGCGGCCAGGCCAACGCTTGCTCGCTGCTCATCTTGCGGCCTTTCCAGGTCTTGCCATCCATCGCCAAGGCAGCCCGGCGCAGCAGCGCTTCCTGCTCGGGAACGCCTGCGGGGATGACCGTGCCGAACTTCACGGCATACATGGCCAGGTCCTCGGCGCTCGCGTAGCTTTCGGCGTCAGGCTTGCCGGTGCCGTCCTCGATGATGAGTGTCATGCGTCAACTCGCTGGAATGGTTTGAAAATTGGCCGCCGGGTCACCGGCAGCCAGCATTATCAGGCCTTGGGCAGATCAGCGACGAGCTTTTCCAAGGATTCTTTCGAGGCGTTGGCCCGGTATGGCACCTTCGCTTCGTCGAGCTTGGCCTTCAGGTCGGCGATTTCCTTCGCTTCGGTATCCACCTGACCGGCTTTGTTGGCCCGCTGGAGAAGATCGTCTACCTGCAGTTGCAGAGCTTTCACCTTCTCGACTTCACCGTCACGCTCGCGGATGAGGCTTTCAACGCCCGCATTTACAGCCTCGAATACCTGAAATAGGCGATCAGCGATCGGGCCAAGCTCGCCTTCAGGGCGCGCCAGTGATTGATCAGCGAATGACTCGACGATCAGGCCGACAGATTCGAGTTCGGCACGGAAGGCGTCGATGTTGATGCTGGAGTTTCCGCCATCGATCAGCAGGACCGTCGGCCGTTCCTTGGTCGTCACTTCCGGCACATCGTCGGCGGCATCTTCACGACTTTCGGTAACGCTTGCGTCGACGATGCGCAGGCCGCTTGCTTTGGCGAGTGCTTTCACGTCTTCCTGGTACTGGTGGAATGGACCAGGCAGATACCAGATGTTTTTGTTGCTCATGATCATGTCCTCGCCAAGCCGGGCGCTAGGCCCGACTCAGCTTTCAGGGTTACTTGGAGGCGTCACCGATCAGAGCCACACCGGCGGTGTGCTTGATGCTGGTGGCGGTCTTGTCCCAGTTGGTACCGGTCGCCAGTTCGGCATCGGTTGGAGACTTGCCGCCGGTGGTGGTGTCCCAGGTGTAGCCCTTCAGGCCCAGTCCGAAGGTGTAGTCGGTCTGGAGTGTGGTTTCGATACGCTCCTTGCCGTTGGTGGTCTGGACGTTGCTGATGATGTCGCGGCCGTCGTGTACCAGCGCAGCGCCTTGCACCAGGGACAGGATGATTTCCTTGTTCGGGGTGCCGGCCTGCATCAGCGCAGGGGCATCCGTCACAACGGAGATCTTGCCCAGAATGTCGATCACGCGGACGTTACCAGCCTGGAACAGCTGGTTCTGGTTTGCCAGGTTCTGGCCGACCAACTTGTGGTAGCTGGTGCCCTGCATCACCTGGGTGACAAGGTTCTGGCTTGCGTCGCCGAACTTCGCATGTGCGTTGTTCAGGCCGGCGTAGGTGATGCCAGCGGTAGCCGACACATCGTTGACCGCGGCGGCCTGGGCAGTGATTGCAGCAACCAGGGCGGCGATCGCGGTGTTCAGCTGATCCTTCAGCAGGATTTCAGCGAACGCACGGCTCGCGACCTCGATGCCTTGCGCGGTTGGGCGCTCCAGCCAGGTCATCTGCGATGGCTCGTAGCGGATCGGGCCGAAGCCGCCGGCTACCTTCACCGAAGTGTTCTTCAGTTCGGTCAGGTCGGTGGCAGCGACAGCTGCGTTGGCGCTGTAACGATCAACGCGGCGCTGAGCAGCCGCCAGGGTCTGGAAGAACGACTCTTGCAGGAAGTCACCAGTGAAGCCGTCCGGGGACAGCACGATTGCGCCACGGCTTGCGGCGTTGAATGCGGCCAGGTACTGATCCAGCGTCTCGAGAGTCGCAGGCATGATGTACTGGTTGAAGACCTGCATTTGCGACAGGGACATGAGTTATTTCCTTACGATTGAGGGAGATCCGGGAACCGGCTCGCGATAGCGGCCTGTCGTTCCTCTTTGGTGCCGCCGATTTTTCCTTTTGCGGCCCCGCCGCCACCTCCAGCACCAGCGGCCCCGCCGCCAGATGCCTTGCTACCCGCGATCAACGGCGCGAAGGCCGTGTCGTTTGCGAATTCTGCTTTCAGCTCGTCCAGCGTTGCCGCCGAGAGCTTGCCCTGCTGATCGAGAACGACGACAACAGGCTTCCCGTCGCGCTGCTCGACGCTCAGACGGCGTTCGATGTGCGGCAACAGGGCTTTGGCGCTGCCTGGAATTGCCAGGGCAGACGCGATGTCAGTAGCGGTACGGCCAACGGTCAGATCCCGGATCTGAGTGCTCAGCGTTCCACGCTCCTGTTCCAGCATGCCGTTCAGCTCAGCTTCGCGGCGGTTGTACTTTTCAGACCAGGACTTCTCGAGCTCTTCGACGTTGCCTGACTTGCGAGCGGCTTCTTCACGCTCCAGTCGGGCCTGCTCTTCTGCATCCTTGCGGGCCTTCTCGGCGGCTTTCTTCTCGCCGAGCAGTTCATCAACCTTGGCCTTCAGGCCGGATACATCTTCTTGTTGCGGCAGACCTTCAATGCCGAGTACGAACTTGCCGTCCTTCTCGGTGTAAAGAGCGCGCACGGCTTCATCTACCCCTTCCAGGGTATCCAGTTGGAATTTCAGCATTGTTTGTCTCCCAGAGACGTTGATGCAGGCCCTGCCTGCGGGCATAAAAAAACCCGCGCTAGCGGGTCGGATTGCTTAATAAATTAGTATGTCAACTGCGCTGGCTGTGGCGGGATCGTAAAGATTATTGGGATAAGCAGCTCTGACCTCCCGGTGAATATCAGCAATCATTGGCGTAAGAAATTGCCGCGTATCCAATGTTTTTAGCAGGTCGGTGGAACCGGCGATAAACCAAACAATTTCCTTTAAATCCTCATCATCTAGGTTCTCGCGATTAAGTTGATCTGCAACAAAAGTCTCGATAAGTCCCTTATGAGTGAGTATTACATCTGGTTTGGTTCTTCTGTTTGCCTTCAAAATCGCCCAATACGAATGTAACAATTTCGATATTTTTTCTGGTGGAAGCTTAAATAATTTTGTCATCTGCAATCCTTAGCAATTACCAAAATACTAAAGACCCGCAGATTGAAATGCCAGAGGCTCGATAACTTTCATTTGAGCAAGTGTCAGAGGAGCAAAGTTGCGATCTAGCTGCAACTCAGAGAATCGCTCGATGCTCAGACCGCCTTCACGGAAAAGTTTCGCACGGACCGGGCCAATGGCCTTGTCCTGAAATGCCGCAGGCTGCTGCTTGAGCCAGTCGTAATAGCTGAGGTCAGCCCTAACCTGCTGGGCACCGCCTTCACCTATGGATGCCCGCGTGGCGTCCTTGGCGAACAAGGCGCTGAAGCGAGTCACCGCCACCACTGTGGAGCGACAGTTGATATGGATCGGTGGCCTGGGCCCCTCAGTCAGCCTGAACCGTTGCTTATCCAGCGTCCGGCACTGGCTGGTGGTCTTTGAATCCAGGGTGCTGACCCACTCCACCGACTGCACGACGTCGCTGTTTTCCTTGAGCGTCTCCATGCGCGCTTGGGTGGCGACGTGCTGCACTGCCGTCCGCACAATGGCGCCGGCGTTGCGGTTGGTAGTGGCCAGGATGCCGTCGTTGTACTGGAGCGCCTTGGTACCGCGAATGTTCTTGATGATCTGGAAGTTCGTCTGGCCCTCGAAGAAGCCCTGCCTGATCGCGCCAGTGAGGCGCTGCCGCTCCGTGGCGGTGAAGCCATCAATGAACGACTTGAGCAGCTTGCCGCCATCCGCACCGCGCACGCTGAGCGGATTGGTGAGGATTGCTGCCCTGATTGCCGCCGCACCTGGCACTGCCGCATCGAAGGTGACGCCCACCGGCGCCGCCCGGGTCAGGCTGGTCGCTTCAAACTCGGCCTCGTAGTTGGCGATGTCCACCAGGTCGAGGTTCAGCTTCTCGCTGTAACGGTCGAAGATACCAAGCAGCAGGCTATCGACCTCACTCAGCAGCCGCTCCAGGCGGGCGACGGTGTAATCCGTCAGGTCCGCGCGGGTCAGCCGCTCACGGATCGAGCGGTCAATCTCCTTGAGAAAAGGGGCGAACTTGGCCACCTCGCCCGACTTCAACTGCTCCAGAAACACAGCGTGCCGGATGGTGGCGTCAAGGATTGCTTGGTTTGCCGCCATTCAGGTTCGCCTCGTCGTCATCCAGGTCGGGGCCGGGATTCTCCGTTTCCAGTTCGTCGCGGATCTGGTCGTCGGTCTTCTCCGGGTCAATCACCCCACGGTCACGCAGGTACTGCCAGAAGTCACCCGCCGGCAGCTTGCCGCCCTGCACTGCGTTGAACAGTGCAACCAGAACCGTTGGGTCCAAAGTGATTTGGCTGAAGTCTTGGTTGAGTTTGTAGACCGCTTCACCGGTGGCGTTCACGAACTCGGCCATCCAGGCCAGGCACTGGCTATACGCCTCGCTGACGTTGCTCACCACCAGGGAGAGCACGCTGTGTTCGGCTGCGCTGTCGTTGTCAGCCTGGGTTGCGGTCTTTACCGCGCTACCGCGCTCGATCAACCGGGCACCGAGGGACACCATGTCTTCCTTCTTGGCGTCCATGGCCTCTTTCACCAGCGTGTTCGGCTCAGGCTGGGCGAAGCCGCACGATCCGTTGGCAGGAAGCGTCAGCGGCGCCCTGGAGCCAACATAGATGCCATTGGCTTCAAGGTGGTCGCGCCACGCTTCGTCCAGGCCGGAGATCCAGAATTGTGGCTGTCCTGAAAACCAGACCGAGTCTTCGTAGTCCGCACTGTTGCAGTAATGACCGATGTTCAGCACCGCCATGTCGTACAGCGGCGCGTCGTCGATGCTGGTGTCGTTGTTCTCGCTGCCGAGAAACTGGAAAGGGATCACGCGCCAGGGCTGGCCCAGCCCGTTCAGCGGCGTGAAGGGCGGGATAACCATCGTCGTTTCGCTAGAGCTCTCCTGCCACACCTCTTGGGTGTACACACCGGCTGGGTCTAGACGCAGCACACGGTATTGCACCACCTTTTCGCTACCGAAACCGTCATCGGTATCAACGTCCACCGATTCCTGCAGCACCACCAGGCTCAGCAGGTGCTGACCACCAACCTTGCGCGTCTTCCAGTTCCTGATCGACTCAGCTGGATAGCTCGCAACACTCGCACGGGCGCGACCGGCCTGTTCGTCAGCCTTGCTCACCGATCCAGCTTTGACTGAGGCATAGTCCACCAGCAGCCCGTGTCGGCCGACTTCGAGCAGGTGCCCGATGACCGATTGCGACTGCTGGTAAACGCTCACGCCCTGCCCGTCGACATCCTTGGCCACATACTCCAGCGCGCCCGGAACCGTCAGCGTGGGCCAGGTGCGGAATACTGCTCCCACCAAGCTGTGCTTGGTGCGACCGGTTGCGTTGTAGAACACGGCACGTTGCTTGTACGCCTTGTACCGCTCGACATTCTCCGGGCTTGTGTCGTGCTGGTTCGGCTTCGGCAGGTACAAATCGCCGCGAGCCTTGATCGTCTCGGAGCCCTTGCACACGTCGCGCACCAGCCGCCAACGGGACTGTGCCGCGTCGTACTCCGGGCGGGTGTAGGTGACGTCTGCCATTAGCGTGCAAATCCCATTTTGATTGATTTAACCGGCTTCCTCGCGCTCTTCGCCACGGCGAAGTACCGGAATCCGTCGGAGCCGTGAGAGGTCCAGTCGTGAAGCGGCTTGTCTTTCCAGCAGCCGCGCTTGTCGTCCCATTCCTTGCGGTAGTTCTCAAGGCAGGACACGCCCTGTTCGCACTTCGAGTCGTCGAAAACGCACTTGGGCAGAATCTCCCGCACCTGCTCGATGCCGTCATTGACGCCGAGCTTTGGAACAACCTGGAACGTCATGCAGTACTTCTGGCCGTCGATGTCGTAGCCCTCGCGGGCCAGCTCCCGGCGGGTCTTGGCATCGCTGCCGAACTCACGGTTGTCGATGTCGTGCGGCCCCCAGTGCTCGGAGTAGGTGTAACCCTTGTCCTTGAGCACCTTCATGTAATGGCGCAGGCCTTCGCCGCTGTTCTCGTAGTAGTCGACGACGTGAAACTCTTCACCGACCTGGCGCACGAACCAAATGGCCGTGGAGTCGCCGACGCCGATGTCCCAGAAGGTCATCACCGGCAGGTGGCTGTTGTTCGGGATCACTCCGATGCGCTGTTGCGCGTACAGCTTGGTCAGTTGCTGGGCGTAGTAGGCGCCCTCGACCGACTGCTGGAAGGCCTCGACAGGGATCGACGGGTACTCCCGTTTCATGTCGTCGCCGAGCGTCTTCTCCTTGGCCGCGTACCAAGCGCGCTGACCGTCATTGGTGACGATGCCGTGCTTGGCGTGCAGCTCGTTGAAGTAGTCGGTCAGGCGTTGTGGGATGACCACGTCAGTCGGGTCAAGCCAGTAGGCCTTGTTCTTCCACCAGGAGAAGAAGAAAAACTTCCAGTCCAGCAGGCCCAGGGGCACACCCGCCAGTTGCTGGCGTTCTGCGCTCTGCGCGTAATCGAAGAAGTAGCCCGCCCTACCCTCCGCCGTCGACTCAATCGTGACGAAGCAATCGGTGGCGACAGCCTCGAAGGCGCCGGTGACGATCTCTCTGGCCTTGTGGGGAAACTTGGCGCAGATCTTCCCGAACTCGGATACGTGCAGATACCGTAGAGTCCCGCCCCGGAAGGACGTGGACACGTAGAGCGATCCGCCTTTGCTGAACACAAGCTCACCAGCAGCATCGTTAGAAGCAGGATTGGCGGCGCGTATCTCAGGAGGCAGGTTGTCATAGGCATATTTGACCTTCTCCCGGAACAGGCGCTTGGCGTCGTTCAAGGTGTGAGCGATCAGCGCACACTTGGCCGACTCGAACAGCGCTGCGTCTAGCTGGATGATGCAGCACTCGGTGGTGAAGCCGAGCTGCCGAGCCTTCAGGATGATGTTGCGGGTGTGCATCCCGTCGAAGTATTCGATCTGCTCGTCCGTCATCCGGAAGCGGACCTTCTTGCCCTGCTTGTCCGTGATGAAGTAGAGGTTGTTCAGTCGCCAGTACTTGTCCCGGAGCAGCTTCAAGTGCTCGGGCTTCATTTCAGGCTTCCTTCGATAGATCGTCCATCAGTTTCGAGAGTTCGTCGGCGTCGCTGTTGCCGGCTTTGGTGTCGAGGTCGTAGGCCTGGCGCTCCAGGGCAACCAAGGTCTTCAGGGTCTCGGCGAGTTCCTTCATGGTCTTGGTTCGGCCTGGCAGGCTGATCACCTTGCCATACAGGTCGTTGCGCTTGTCGAAGCCGTTGTCGTCCGGGTCGCGCATCAGCTCGCCCAACTCTTCGAACAACTCGCGGTTGTCGGTCAGGCCTTCGAGTTCATCCAGCAGCTTGTTGGTGAGGCGTCGGCTGCGAGAGATGTCGCCTCGGTGAGCCATGCGGATGTTCGCAATGACCTCGGCATTGACCTCGATGATCTCTCTTTCGGTATCCGCCTGTTTGGTGGATACCTCAGTGGATACCGTGCGTTTGGATACCAGTGCATCGGCCTTGGCCTGGATCTTTGCCTTGAGGTCGCGCTCCCATCCGTCACGCTTGGCGCGCTTGTTGATTGCGCCATGGGTGATGCCTTGGGTTGAGGCGATCTCGCGGATGGAAAGCAGCCCGGCCCGGTAGGCGCGTTCGATTGCCTCCCAGTCGGGTTGCTTGGTTGTCATAAATTGTCTCAGGTGTGGCCGAATGCATGATTGTAATAGTGGCGCGTTGCCGGTATTGATTGCGGTCAACTCACAAGGACGGATCTCATGACTGAGAGATATAGCGTTGTACACATACCCCACAGCGATTTGATTGCGATTACTAGCGGTGTCCCAGTTGAGTCGTCGAACCCAACTGTGGCCCACTTCCAAGTTGTGGACTCTACCTCAGATGGCGAATGCGTTAGCGGGCCTTACTCTGACGAGCGCGAAGCAAACCTTGCATGTGCTCGGCTGGGCTCGGGGATACACATCCTCTACCTCCCTAACTTCAACAGGCTGCTACAGGAAAAATCCGGAGCTATCATCGTTGAGTCAGGCACAGAGTTGTTTGTTGGGCTCAGCCGCAAACAATCCGAAAGGTATGCTCATCTCCACGCTGGCGACGTCACCGACGAATTTATTGAGCTGAGCCGAATTCACAAAAGGGCTCTAACCGGAATAAAAGATCTGTAACCCAGCATATGAGTGTGCCGCACTCACCTGCGGCACACCTACCCAGCCTTGACCGGGTCGATGATTACCGTGCGGATCGTGCCGCCCGTGCTGCTGTTGCGCTTAGCGGCCATCTCGACAGACTTATAGGCGGTGGCGCCCATATCCATAGCCGTCAGGGCATGATCTGACCCGCTGCCAATGGCGTACGGCCTTTCAAGCCAGATAGGCGTCTTGCAGAGTCCATCCTCTGCGCTATACGAGGCGTAGCAAAGCGTCGTGCCATCAAACACCAAAGCCGCGCACTCCACCGTGCTGGTGACGGTTTCGCCGAACCAAGCGCCGATCAACTTCGCGTAGTCGCACACGTAACCGGAAAGCACGAACTTGACGCCCTTCACTTCCTGGCACTTTTCGAAGTCGTCATGGGTGATCGTGCTGCCGTTTGTGATGCGGGAGTCATAGGCGATCACGCCGTCTTTGTAGGCAATGGTCGTCATCTGAAACCCTCATGATTGCGCGCCACGATTTGGCGCATTGGAAAACGTGGCGCGGCTTACTGCTTGCGGCGGTCTATACCTTCCGGCGCCTTCGGGCAGCTCATGCAGTGTTCGCAGTTGAGCGTCCGGCACAGCCAGAACTTTACCCGCTGCCAGTACGTGACCATGAAAATGTGGCGGGCACCGGCCATCGCTAGGGAGACATGCAGCGTCAGTCCAGCACTGGTCGGGCCAAAGAAGATGTTCTGGCTGCGCGCCATGACGACGAAGCCGCTGATGGCGATCGTCGAGTAGATCAGCTTCCCGAGGATGCCGTCCCTCACCTTCCCGCTCAGTACGCACCAGGCAGCCCAAAGCGCGATAAGGCCGCAGGCGATGGAGTTGATCAGTTCAAGATTCATGGTGGATTGCCTCCCCCGAACCGCTGGCGAATGAGCGCCCAGAGGTCAGCGGATTTAATGGCTCGATTGATGGCCGCCAGGAGCGAGCCGCCGAAGGCTCCCAGCAGGAAGCCGATGCCGGCGACGATCTTCGGCTCGGTCACGCCCAGGTAGGTGCTGACCATGCTCGTCAGGTAGATCGAGCAGGCCATACCGGTGATGAGGAAGATCATCCAGGCACGCCAGTCGTTCAAGTCGTCCTTGTGCCACCAACTGGCGATCACTGCCCCAACGAGGCCCGCAATCAGCAATTCGAACCTGTCGATCTTGTCGAGCAGGCGCTGTAAATACTCCATGCGCTCGACTCCGTGGGGCATGTTTGAAATAGGTCAGCCCCGGCAGCACTCCCTGCTCAGTGCGAAGGGTGTGGCGGGGCCGAAAACGAAAAGGCCCCGATCATGTCGAGGCCCTGAATAGGTGTGCGCGTCTTTCCGGGCTGTCTGCCGACGCCACTCTGGAGGTCTGGTGTGAACAGAGCGCGCGAGCTGCCGGTGTTTTTCCGTAGCGCTGCACTACCGGCTTATCAGCGTCCAGGCATCCCCCGAAGGGCCACCCGGCTGTGGCGAGCCTGAATCAGAAATGAAAAGCCCAGCGCGACGGCTGGGCTCTATTACACAAGGAGATAGAAGATCATGGAGTCCAGTAAGCAATCTTGCCGTCTGCACCAACAGCGACAAAATTGCCGTTACCGTAGGCGACGCTCCGGATATCGGTTCCTGCGAAAGTGTTGGCTTGCTGAACCCAGCCGATCCCATCCTCGGAAACGGCTGTCTTGCCGCCGTCGCCGACAGCTACATACTTGCCGTTACCGTAAGCAATGTCGCGGATGATGGTTCCACCGAAACTGGTATCTGCAACAGCAGTCCAGGTAAGCCCATCGGATGAATATGCCATCTTGCCATCCGCACCAACGATAAACATATTCCCGTTGCAAAGCTTCATGGAAAGGATGGTGCTAGTGCCGAATGTGCTGGTTCTGGCCGCGAATGATTGCGAATACTCCGTCGCCATCTTCACAGCGCTAAGCAGCTTCCCATTCGATCCAGCAATCAACACAAAAACGCCAATGACGTTTACGCAGTACACAGTCTCGCTAGAAGTGAAGGTCGTAGTGCGCTCCACCTTGCCTGACCAATCGCCATAACAGGAAAAGACTTTACCATTAGACCCAACCAGTATCCAGGTCGTGTCAATGCCAGAAATTGGCTGATAATACACAATGCCTTGCAAGTCTCCGGACGCGCGAACAGTTGCCGTAATGTTTGTCCAATCCCTTTCAGGGCGTGCTGTGCTGCCGTAGGCCACATTGCCGGATTGAGAAACGGCTTGAAGCTGTGTCCCAAGACCGTTCCAGTACAGGTCGTTGAGGACCATTCCGCTATCAGAGGTGACGACGCCCTTAAGCTTGGTCCACGCTGTACCAGTGGCGTCGCCGCTGACAAGCTGAGTGGTTGTGGGAAGACCGTTGCCACCAGCCGCATAAAACTTGCCTTGCGCAAAAACCACGCGCCTAAGCATGCCGGTGTTATCCACCGGTTGTACTTGAGTCCAAAGATTTTGCAAGGTTTGAGACGCCGAGTTTGCGTTTTCCATTTTAAACTCCGTTACTTAGCTGATTTAAGTTCAGGCCTCTGTATTGGGCGTATGGCGCTCATCGGCGATTGCTCGAGGCTCGCGGCCTTCACATGATTCAGCGTCCCACATCGGGAACATTTGATCTGGAGCTCTGTAAACCCACCCGTGCGGGCGAGAAGTCTGTTGCAGTTACCGCATCTGTATTCTTTCAACATCTGCAAGTCCGTTTATTTATCTGCTAGGCTCCGTCCCGCTCGCGCGAGCAGTGAGGGCCTTGGCTGGCTTGCAGGCTAGATCTGCGATCTGGCGTCTCCTTAGGGTGTTACAGCACCCTCTGGAGTCGCCCTCTCTTTTTTCGATCCCAACAAAAAGCCCCGAACTTGTCGGGGCTTTTTGCTTTCTTCCGGGCACAAAAAACCCGACACAATGGTCGGGTTTTGTGAAACATCAGAGCTAGTTGCCGGAGGCAAAATACTAGCTATGGGGAAATAATGCCACCAGCCGCACGGGAACGCAATAGGCCGTCATGCGGCCTCGCGCATTTCGTAAATTACCGCCGCTACCGGGCTGAGTGCACGACGGTCCAAATCTTCGCAGCAGTCGAAGATCAGTTGCAGCGCACCGCCCCAATCCCGCTCCCAATTGCACGATTCCAGTCGCACTTCGTACACCTGCCACATCCACGACCTGAACTTCTCTGCATTGGCCAGCGGGTCTTCGTTGGTCGACTGGCCGCCCTGGTGCATGTGCTGATACCGGCGCATCACCCCCTTCACGACGAACTCCAGCTTCTCGCGCTTGGCTGCCGTCATGCGTGGCGACTTACCGACCACCATCAGGAAAACGACCTCTTCCGCGGCCTCGCGGATGTCGTCACTCTGCTCAGCGGCGTACATAAAGTCACCGAACACCCGGATCTGCGGGTGCAGCCTGGCGATTGCGGACTGGATGTGCCCGGCCAGTGCCCCGTGCACCGCGTGGTTTGCCGTTGGCCCGCGCTCGGTGTTCTGCACCACCACGCCCAATTGAACAACGTCAGAGGTCTGACCTGGGGCCGGGTTGTACTTGCAGTCATGCCAAGCCTGGCGCGCTGAGTTGATCTTCATGCTGCCTGCCCCTTTTTCAGTTCTTTGGTCATTGCGCGGTACTTGGCCTTGATGGTCTTGATCTCATCCACGGTGTACTTGCATGGTGGGTGCAGCCCCTCCAGCCAGGCCACCTTCTCGGCGCCGATGCGAAGCACCAGGCGGATGCGGTACTCCACTGCGTTGCCGGAAAGGTTGCGGTTGCACTTCACACACTGGCGGTGGATGTTCAGCGGCTCGAAGCGCAGTTCCGGGCAGGCGCCGACGGATCGGTAATGCCCAGCATCCCAGCGGCTACCCGTCATCAGGTTGTTGTCGTTCGGCATTGAGTCGCAACTGATGCACGGCAGGTGCGCGTCACGCAGGCGCACGTACTCGTTCACGGCGGTCTGGGCTTCGCGCAGGTGGTCAGCCCTGCTCTTCAGTTTCTCCTTGCGGACCTTGATCTCGGCGCGCTCGATCTGATCCAGAGCCTTGCGGGCTTTGGGCGCATGGCGCGGCCCGTCGATCATTGCGCACGCAGGGCTGCATACCGCCTGACCCATCCGCGCCGGGACGAATGAGGCCCTGCACGTAGCAACGCGGCACTTCTTTGGCTTGGGCTGTTTCCGCTCGATCGCCATCAGTACCGCCCTCCCCAGTTGTCCTTCTGCGTCCACCGCACCTGGTGCTCAGCGCCAAACGCATGTACCCACTCGATCAGCTCGGCGCACTGCTTCACGGTGAGCTTGCTGGTGCGCTCGTAGATGACATCGAAGCCGTTACCGTCTACCGCCGGTATCATCTGCGGTTGATCGCCAGACTCGCGCAGCCAGGCGGCCGTCAGCAGGCGCTTCCAGATCAGGACATCCCACTTCTTCCCGGCGTGTTCGACCTGGGCGGCGATGTCGGACAGAGCCGCGTGCAGGGCCTTGTTCTGCTCCCCGCTGCGGTCCACTTCGGTGATGGCCAGCTTCTTGGGCTTGGCCAGGTCCAGGCCGGCGATATAGCCCATGGCCTTGTTGCGGTCTGATTCGTTGCGGATCTGAAGGCTGGTCATGCTGCAGCCTCCGCCAAAGTCGCGCCCGCCCGCTTGGCCAAAAGATGGTCACGCGAGATGAAGGCGTCTACGACAAACCCACCAAGGTCGACCGCCAGCGCAATGCCCTCGCCCTTCCCGCGCGCCACGTAATACTTGCGATCCTCGCGCCCTTGAACCGGATCAAGGACGAAGTAGCCCTCGTCGGTGACCTCGATCAGGATCTGGTGGTTACCGCCTTCGATGTTGAGCGAAGGTGACGTGCACAGATAAACACCCTCATCTGCCAGCGGCGGGCAATCCAGACTGAAGAACGCCGTGTATTCAACGCCGAGGCGCTCCAGCATCTGGCGCAAGGTCAGATCCCCATCGCGATAGGGCTTGTGCATCTCTTCGATGACTTCTTGTGCCGGCCGGCCAACGATCATTGCCATGCAGGTCGACACGCAGCTGTACGGGCACGGTTGCATTTGATGAGTGATGATCGGGTTCATGACAGCTCTCCCTTGCCCATGGCGGCGTCGAGCAGTGCGTCAAGGTCTTCGCCGGTCATCCCGGTTGCGTGCGGGCCAATCCACTCCACGACCTCGATGTAGCCGCTGCGCGCCTCGCGCAACCACTGATACCGCGCCGCATCCTTTCGCAACGCCTCGTTCTCGGCCAGCAGCTCCAGCGCCACCTCCTCCACGGTCTTCTCGTCGAGGAATTCACCAAGCGCTTCAGCGTTCTGCTTCCACTCCCCGCAGTCAGCCTTCCAAGAAGCGACTTCACTCCACAACAGCTTCTGAAGTTTCTGCTTGTCGATGGTCATGTCCGTTGCTCCGTTGTCTTCTTGCCGAACTTGGCCATCAGCTGGGCGCGGGCAGACATACCATCGGAAGGGATGCCCTGTTGAAGGATTCGCGCCTGGGTCTGCTGGTCGGCCAGCTCGTTGGCCCGCTCGAGTTCGGTTTTCTGGCTGTCGTGACCGATACCGGTGGCGATTCGGCCGTGGAGCTGTTGCCCGGCCTGGGCACGGCGAAGGATGATTTCGTAGTTGCGGTCGAACCTGGCCCGCAGCCCCTTGTCTTCCTGCTTGGCCCCGCGAAGGTCAAACAACCCGGTAGCCTCGGCGGCCAGCTTCACCGCTTCATGGCTGTACGCGGCCATCAGCGCCTCGATCCAGGCGTCAGCAGCGGCTGGCATGCCGAAGTCTTCCGGGCCAGGCACGCACATGGCGATGAACTCCCCCACGCTCGGCGCGAAAGGCTTCTTGAGCTTGCGGCACTTTTGGATACCGAACTCGATCTGCTCCAGAGTGCGGATTCCCTCGTCGGCGAACTCCTTGATCCATTCGGCCTTGGCGGCGTCGAGCGCTTCCGTGGATGGCCACGCCTGGCGCCATGCCGGGAAGATCCCGCGAAGGCGACGGAACAGGTCGTTCACCACCTCTGCCGTCTGGGGCGTCACCTGGAGCGGCTGGCGAGGCTCCACGGCAGGCAGGTTGCCCATGGTCGCCATCAGTTGGTTGACTGGCTTCATGGGCTCACCACAAGGCCTTCGGCCCAGGCATTGCTGTCGAAGTCAGGCTCAGTGCTCTGGCGCGGCGTGAATTGCCTTACGTTCGATGCTGCTGCGCGATTTCGGTCGTTCAGCACCCACTTGACCAGCATTTGCACCCACTCGGCCTGAGTATTCACCTGGCCGCGCGGTTCATAGTGGGCAGTGAAAGCGCGGCGCGCCTCTTCGGTGAATAGGTCCAACGCTACGCCAGAGTGGACCGAGTAGGTCTTCAGCAGCTTGTGATCAGGTTTCCAGTCGAGGGTCATTTCGCTGGGCATGCGAGGGTCAACCGACTCACGCACAGAGAGAGGTTCTTTATTCTTCTCTTTCTCTTCTTTAGGTAACGCACTTTTAACGCTGGCAGCGTTACCTTTTGCGTTACCTGACTTATGTCCGGCAACCCTGCGAGCCGTCAAAGCCCTGTTTTTAGCGGTCTTCCCGTTATGACGGTCGAAATGAGGGAGGCTGATAACACCCTCGCACTCAACCATCCAATCGACCAGTTTCATGTAGTCGCAGAAATCGTTAACGCCTACGAGACGATCAAGTAACTTTTTAGTAACGCTCGGAGCGTTACCATTTTCTGTCTGCTGATCGAACCAGCCCCAAACGCGCATAAGCTTGCCAACTACCGCATCTGGATCGATACGAGCCCACTCTGCGATCTGGCAAACCTCTGGCTTGTCCAGGGTGCACAGTTCGAATTTTATCCAGTCACCGGCCATTACTTGGCTCCTTTGCCGACAAGGCCGGCCAATTCAAGGAAGCGATCCACGTACCAGTGAGGCTGCGTCTCTCGGGGGCATTGAGGGCTGGTGAGGTTCTTGCCGTAGGCCATGCCCTTCTCGGTCACAGACCAAAACGGAACCATCTCTTGCTGGGAGTTCTTGCGATGTAGCATCTTGAGAAAGCCCGCTTCCTCCAGCGCACGGTTAAACGCCGCCGGGCCAATACGGATGTCGTTGTCTTTTAGGAGTGCGGTAATTGACTTGGTGGGCATCGAAGACCCGCCAGCGGCGTCAGGGGCGGCATCCACCGCGTAGCCTGGGAGGAACTTGGCGTCCAGGCCGTTGTTGGCGGCGATCTTGGCCAGCATCAGCATTTTGCTGGAGGGTGCCGGCTTCAAAAGGCGGTCGAAGCACTCAAGGATTGCCAGCTCGCCGACGATCTTGGAGTTGTTCGGGCCCTGGGCGGAAAACGAGCCGGTCTTGCGGATGCTCGGCAGCACCTGGCCCACCACCCACTCTTCGAACTTCTCGGCGGCCGGCAGCTTCGACTTCATCACCAGCCGGTACAGATCGCGCTCCGGAATGATCGTCATGAAACCACCACCCTGTTTCGGGGTAGTGGTCGCGGCCTTGCAGTGGCGGGCCACGGCATTCTCCGGCTTGGAGTAACCTAGGGCATCAGCGACATCGCGCGCGACGAACCACGGATCACCGAGCTTGTCAGTGATGACCCGGATCGCCGCACCGTCGAAGTCGAACGGAATCACTGAGGAATTGCGCGCCACGTTTTCAGATTGCGAAAACCGTGGCGCGGGAATGTTGGGGCTATTGATCGATTCAGTGTGTTGGTGCATGATTCGCTCCAGTTGTTTACCGCTGTAGAAAAAGCCGACCTCGTACGTCGGCTTTTTTGTGCCTTTAATTCAGGCGATGGATTTGAGAGGGCGAGCCGCCGCGAGCAACTGCTCCGCACGACGCCCCAACTCCCCCGCCTTCGCTTCAACCTGGCGGCACTGCTTGGCGAACGCGGGCAAGTGCGGCAGATCCAGTTCGCACATCACCTGGTCGTCAAACACTTCGCTGCCGGTGTCGATCACATCGCCGAGCGCACGGATCAGCGCGCCGAAGCTTTTGTTCGCGCATTGGTCGCTGGTCATCTGGCGGGCGCCGGTCAAGCCGTGGCGGCTGGCAAGTTCATTCAGGCAGTGATCGCGGTACTCAGGCTCAAGGGCGTTGACCCACGACTCCTCCAGCCAAGACGGCATTTCCTGATCGCCGTTAAGCCAGCGTTGAACACGCTTGAGCCAGCGGCCGGTCGCCTTCACGAACTCGCCGAGTTCGGCTGTCAGTTCGGGCGAGTTGAAATCAGGCACTTCCTTCTTCTTGGCGCGATCTGGTATCGAAAGATGCAGTTCGCGGCTCAGCGCCTGAGCGAAGTCGTCCTGGCTCAGGCTGGTGCGCGCGATCTGGTTTTGGGCATGGGCGACCAGCACCTGATCACGGGTTTGTACGGTGTGTCTGGAACTGGACGTTTGCATGGGGACTGCTCTCTTCTAATCTGGCTTCAATGGAACGGCGGAGAGGAATTTCAGGCGGCGCCGCGCAGGACTTTGTGCGCCAGATCGAGAAGATCAGGGCGCAAGCCTGCAATGGTGATCTCACCACCGGACGCGTCTTGAAGGCGTTCGGCCAGGTCTGCCGATGCCTTTCGGTGACCGCCTGCTAGCTGCCACAGGTGTCCTACCGTTGTCTTAGCAGCGGCAGCCACTGACTGGCGCCGTTCGTTTGAAGCGCTGGCGAGCCAGTCACGCAGATGGTCATTCATGGGATCTCTCCTTAAACATAGGATAAATTTAGCTTACGGCTAATATATCAGCAAGGAATATTTAGCTTTGAGCACATTTAGCATTGAGCTAAACGCTGGCATTCTTGCCCGCATGGATATTTATGCGATTCGTAAGCAGAAACTGATCAGCCTTATAGGAACCCAGCGAAAAGGCGCGTGCGCCGAGCGCTGGGGGATGGCGCCTGCGCACCTAAGCCAGATTTTGTCGGACAAAACGGCAAAGAACTTGGGGGATGACGTAGCTCGGAGAATCGAGGCGATCGAGAGATTGCCTAGGGGATGGTTTGACTCCATATCGCATGGTGAGTCGATGAGCCACGGCGAAGGACAATCTCCGGGCGCTGACTTGGGTGAATCGTCTGCACAAACCGCAGCGGATCAGATCAAGCAGATGCTTTCGAAGGTCAAAGGATTAACGAGCATCGCCCGTGACAGGATCATCGCGGCGGCGGACGAAACGAGTAACGTCATAACCGTCGATTTCTCTCGCCCTGGCCAGGTTGGTGACGAGGTGTGGATTGCGCACTACGACGTGCGCGCGGCGATGGGCGGCGGGCAGATCCCGCACGAGTATCCGGAGATGCTCCAGGACATACGGGTCAGCCCAAAACACCTGCGCGAGATGGGCCTCACTTTCAAAGAGCACTTTCACCTGAAGATGATTACCGGCTGGGGTCAGTCAATGGCACCGACGATCAAAGATCGCGACCCGCTACTGGTCGACATCACGATCCGGGAGTTCACAGGCGACGGCATCTACCTCTTCTCCCACGACGACATGCTTTACGTGAAGCGCCTGCAGAAGAAAGGCAAGGACCGCTTCAAGATGATTTCGGACAACAAGCACCACGACCCCGAGGACATCCGCGTGGACGACACTCACATCCTGGCACGGGTGCTTTACGTTTGGAACGGACAACCGGTTTAACGCCATCGCCTTTACCAAACCCAACCAACAGCTGCGCCGCGACCTAAAAGAGGCTGCGGCGCTGCTCAAGTGGTCAGGGGTAGATCTGTTTGTCTTTGCCAAGCGCCTTCTGGCGGCAGGGGATGAGCAGGGTGTCGAGGATCGGCTGGCCGGGTATGCGGATGAGGTAAAGGCGGGAAGGATTGTGCGGGATAGGCCCTGAGCAAACCCATAATACCAAGGAGCGGCAATGCACAAAGACACCTGGCTAGACGACTGTCGCCAATGGTGCCAGCGGATAAAGTCTCTATCTGAAGATGTGGAATGGTCCGAAAAACCCTCTCACAGCGGATGGTTAGAAGCTACAAGTGGGTTGCTGGATGATCGTCGCGTAACGATTCCTAACCTCTACTTCAAAGGTGAATTTCAGCCTGGGAGAATGGGGGAACGTGTCAGCTATGGGCTCATGTACCGAGAGGGCAAGGAAAAGCGCCGCGTTTTCATGCTTGAGGTGTGGCCGGAGCATGAGCGGTCCCACAGAGAAAAAGGAATGGACATGTTTGGGCCTCATCTTCATCTTGGTGACGAGCGTTTGGCTCAAATAACGAAAAAGGTCCGGTCGTCGATCAGTGGGGCCACTGAGCGTAGATGGGTTGAGCGATTCGTACGACACGCTAGAATTATGAGCGTTAATGGTCGTTCAATATCGACTCCTTTCGATGACGATCTATTTGGGTAAGGGTATGTGCAGCATTGGATGCGGAGATTTTTTCTCAAAATCGGGGTGGCATTGCCAAACCGTCAATGTAGGTAGCGGTCCAGCTACCTACATCAGCACGCCCATAACATTGCCAGGAGGCAAGCCCCTTGATTTTTACCTGATCAAACGCGGAAACCATATTGAGTTTACCGATGATGGGATAACCATTTTCGCGCTTCGCTCGCTTGGATACGCTCTCGGCGACAAGAGAAACTGGAAAGGTCTTGAGAATCTCGGCGTCCGCCACGGTTTTGAGCTGACTAGCGCCGGAGCCTTTGAATGCGTTTTCCCTGAGGGTGATCTCGATATTTGGGGAGCAAAGATTCTTCGGCTCATGGCAGCAATCGCTACGTGGGAGGAGGACAGGTTCTCCGAGGGGGATACTGACTTCTCATTGACTGAAGAGGTCGAGATGCTGCTTCGGGCTAAAGACCCGGAAAGAAAGCTGCTGAGAAATGCAGCTCTAAGGGTTGGCAAGATTGATGTGACCTTCGATTTTTTGTGGGGAGACACCTATGTTGATGCTGTCGCCCCGGTGCAGCAGTCAATCAACGCCCGGCTTAGAAAGGCTGTCATCATCAACAAATCCGAAGAGCCCGTTGATGTCTTGTTCATAGTCGATGATCGGGACAAGAAACAAAAAGCCGAGGACGAAATCAATGTTCTCGGTGGGCTGTCCCCGACGATATTGTTCAGTGACTTCCAGGCGCATTACAGTTCCGCTGTTCACTGAATCAAGCCCGGCCCTGTGCCGGGCTTCTTGTTTCTGCCGAACGCACTGCTCTGATATGGTGGCGCCCTCTGATTGCAATGGAAGCTTCGAAGAATGGACTCATGGAAGACCCTGGCGATCGCCGTCATGGTGATGAGCAGCGCTGACGCTATAGCGTTTGAAGTCGAGAATCCCGTCGAAAGAACACTGACCGTCACCACCATGGTCCCAACGATGATCCTCGGCGGAACAACGGCATTCACAGTCTACGGCCCCTCAATGATGATAAAGGCGAAAGACGATGCCCTCGCATTCATTGGCTCAGAGGGCGAGATTCGTGGCGCAGAGTTTGAGCAGGCATCCAGATACTACCATTCGACCTATCCTTCTCCGCTCATGTCAGACATGCAGTTGGCCCAGTCGATAGCTACATCATTCTGAAAGCGGCCTTCAAGCAGGCCGCGATGCGAGACCTTTCGTTTCGGCGACATATTTTTCACCTGGCATTTACAGGACAAGAGTCAAACTCACCCTACTCCTTTGAAGAATTCCCTTTAGGTCCGCCCACAAGCGGGCCGTTTTTTTGCCTGCTGCTACGCTTTCCATACCCTCTATGGAGACAGAGCAATGCCCTCCCCCGAATACTCCCTCCCCGACATACTTGAACGAATCTACGATAATCAGCTCGCCCTAGAAGCTGCAGTTATGGAACTGACGTTAATCGTTGAAGGGCAGGGCAATGCCGAGGCCGGCGATAACATACGAGGCGCCCTCTTCACCCTTGGCGAGAATGCCGGGCACATCAAGCAGGGGTTGGCCAGGCTGAAGGCGCAAGAGCCGGATTGATGCCCCGCAGTTCGATGGTGGCTGTACGCCACGAATGATAAAGTGCGGTTTCAATTACGGGAGGGATCCAATGAAAGCAATGATCGCAGCCGTTCTTATCTCGACGGTTACGGCCTCATCTGCCATTGCGGCAGACAAAGCATACGACTGCCCTCAAATGGATAAGATGGCCGAGTCTGTGATGAAGGCCCGCCAAAACGGCGTTCCCATGGCAAAAATGTACGAAGCGTCCGTGACCGATAACAGCTATACGTCCAGAGTCTTCAAAATGCTTATTGATGGTGCGTACAAAGAGAGCGCCTACTCATCTCCCAAGTACAAAGAAAAGGCAATCGTGGATTTCAGAGATACCATCTTCCAGGCCTGCCTTCAGCAACAGGAGCAAAAAGGCTAAGGATCCCAAAGCCCGCCAAGCGCGGGCTTTTTCATACTCGTCAGAAAGGCGCCAGCTCCTCATCCTGCTCAAACTCAAGCTCTCCCATCCCCGCCACCTCGACTTCCTGCTGTTCCCACCTCACTGTCACGCTGCCGTCGTCGTTGAGCGTCAACTCAAGCTCGTCCGTGTCAGCGATCACCCCCAGTACCTCCTCCCACTCCCGATCCCCATCCGTGTCTAGTCGATGGATGTTCACCCAGCGTTGAAGCTGCGCGATCGGGTGATTGATCATCTCTGATACCCGCAGGCTTAACCGCTCCATACCTGACATTGCTGGTATCTCGACTTCTTTTTGTTCGAATGCCGCGCTCATCGTCTACTCCTTTTGACTGTATATGCGTACAGCATTCGAAAATCATAGCGCAGTGCTAAGCCCTACGTAAAGACGCGAAGTTGCCCACGCGAAGCATCGCCCTCCATCCGAAGAAAATTCGTTAGCGGCTAAATTTATTTAGCTGTTAGCTATTGACGTAATTTTAGCCTAAAGCTAAATTAAACCCATCGCAGCGACTTACGAGGGGCTGCGAAGGGCCTCACAGCCCGCCGCTCTTTAAAAACGTAGAAGGTTTCCGCGACTGAGATGTTGCGGGCCTCCTGTCCGGCAAGGACAGGGAGGGTCGATGCAAAGGCTCTCAACAAAACCTAACTATTTAGCCGCTACGCCTCTACTGGGGACCGGCGATCTGATCTGACCTACCGCCACGGGAGTGACTTTGGCGCTGGAAGGAAACGCAGGGAGAACCTGCGGCGGATCGAGGGATACCGAACTGGCGAATGATCCAGATATGCGTAGCGAGAACGCGGTAGCGAATCACTGGAGCACCTTCGATGAGGGTGCTCTGGGATTACAGCCGGAGATGCACTGATGAGAAAAGTGATGGTGTTGGGTTGGAATGATGACGAAACCAATCCTGAGAAAGTGGATCGCGGAGAAGCAATATTTCACGAATTCACGACAGACAGTTGTATCGATGAGGGGCAGGTACTGACCTACCCGGCAGCGATCATTGAGTTGCCGACTGGCAAAGTGATCAGCCTATATGTGGACTTCATAAGGTTTCTGGACTGCCCGGGTTAGTGACGCTTACCAAGCCCTGGAGAGCCTCCACCGTAGATCACATAGTGGCTGTAGACTGTCCTGCCACTCTTGCGGTTCTTGCTAGTCTTATTTGTCCTCGCATCGTGAGCGCTGTCACGGCATTTTTTACACATTGCTGGTGGCTTAACCCAGTCTCGGTGAATGAAAAACTCAGCTCGGCACAAGTGGCAATACCGCTTCCTCCATTCGGGAGTGTCTTTATCAACAATCTCCTGAGCTGCCTTGATGGAGCTTGCTACTTTTGCAACGTCGGCCTTAATTAGAGCGACCCTTCGCTCCCTTGCAACATCTGATTCGGACTTGCTTGTCTTGCCTGAGATAAGCATTTTCGAGATTTTTTCGTAAACCCCTGCAGCCTCTTTGTCGTCTTTCGCTTTAGCAAGATAAAAGGACAATGCGTCAAATTTCTTAGTCAGGATCGCATGGTCGTTACCGTAAATCATGAGGGCTAGTGACTCCTTGAGCGCCTTGTACTGGGCCTGACTGACTGAAACGCCCCTGAATACAAACTTGCCGCCTTTTGCCCTAGAGGTTCTCTGCGGTGCGTTGACTGGTGTCGGCGCAATCGGCGCCAGAAGACGGCTTGGAAAACTTGTATCCGAACCGCTTCGGAAGAACTCGTTCGCCGGCCAAGGGGACTTTTGCTTAGTTCTAGCTGGATCATGTGAAACAGCTTTACTTGGGCAGACCTTAGCCGGCGAATGCTTCTTTTTCTTGTTGTCGCGCGTGCGCTTGGAATCAGAAGGAACATCGTGAATGTTCAGATTTGCGTCAGTAAGCAGTCGGAGTAAGGCCTGAGGATCAATGGTCCCGGATTTGACTTCCGGCTTTTCCATACTTACCGCTATCTGATCCTTCAGCTGCCTTAGCACCTCTAGGTTCTTCGCATCCATTGCCTTCGCCCCCCAATATCACCCTGCCCGAGATTACCAGCGGCAAGACGCCACTACCAGTCCAGTCTATCGCCCGAAGCCGCAATAACTAAGAGGTGCTTGATATGCCGAAACGCGCCTACGAGTGCGGTTCCTGCACAGAAGTTCATGAGTTTCATCATGAGGCGGAGCGATGCTGCCAGCCCGACATAAACGATGTTTGGCTCTGTGATGTTTGCGAATCCGCTCACGACGAGAAAGATGATGCAGAGAAATGCTGTGTCGGAAAGGTAAAGGCGCGCGGTACCGATACCGTTCGCTGCCCTTCCTGCTTCCGCGACCAAGAGCTAGTCCAGCACGCCATTGAGATTGAGGTGGCCGGCCACTGCTCTGAATGCAACCCGCACTTCTCAATAGACGACACGTTCAAGATTGCCGACCTGGTAGACCAACAGGTTGCTGAAAACCTAGATCGCATGCTGTGACTGACGCCAGTAGCGGGTCGCACCCACAGATTTACTGATGCCGCTTCTATGAGGCGGCATTGGAAATCAGCGGAGATAGCAGCAATGACCAGAGAAGAGGCTTACGCAGAGATTGGCAGGCTGGCAGCAGAACACGCGCTGATCGCTCAGGCGTTCGGCGGGGTGATAACGGTGATTCACCCCGACACGCAGCGTGAGCACGGGATTGAGGCCAAGTGCTTGTACATGGCCGGGCAAGGCCCATGCCCTGATAGCTTGCTTAAACCTGAACCTCTCAAGCCAGGTCAGCAAGAAATGTTCGCAAGATCTTTCGACATCGGCAGGCGCGATCCGAAGTCAGACTGGCAAGGCAATCAACACATGGCCCCAAGTCTCACCGAGCCTCCTCGCTAGACAAATCCTATCTGTCGCTCCAGTCGTATGGGGCTATCAGTCAATATTTCTGCTGTTTCAACGTCCTGAAGCAGTGTTCCAATTCCATCCGGCCCCACCCGCAGCTGAGGTGCATTGGTCCAATAGTCATGGGCCTGACGCTCATGCAACTCGATGAAAGGCACCTGATGATGAAGGGTTGGATCTCGAAACATCGAAAAGTCACCTCGATGAATCTTCGCATTCTGATTAACTATCGTCGCCTCATAGATAACGCCTGTTGTATTGATGTAATGGCCGAATCTTTGAACGGACTCATAACTTTCAAACAGAAAGCACGCCTCAAAGCGAGACACTTTGTCGGGGTAATACTGTTTTCTAGCGTTCTCGAAAATCAACTCTCTAGCGAGGGCGACGAAGTTACCTTGCGGTCCATTCGGGCCGGTCGAGTAAGCCCTCAGGTTGCGCCCGTAATTCCCCGGAAGCACAACGCTTCCATCTCCAAGCATCGTGGCAGCGATATGGAAATACCGTGTCATTGATAACCCTCTTTTGCGTGGCTGTGTTGTGTGAGAGCACTCAGCCTAGCGCAAAGCCCGTCACCTGGGCAGTGGTGAGCAAGCCGGGGCTGACCGGCACTTACAACCAGCGCCAACGACAGCCTGTCGTTAACTGCCCGAGGCCCTGGTACTCCCCAGCACCAGGCTGCATCGGAGTGTGATTTGTGGATCGGTTCGACGGTATGAAGGCCGGTATCGCCACAGATATGCAGCGCAAGGCGACGGGCGCCCGGTAGCCGAACGCGTAAGTCTTCCAGGTTCGATTCCTGGGCAGATCACACCCCGATGCAGAAAACACCCTTCCCCGCCTCTACCCGTCAGCACTCACCCCGCGCCCATCGGCAACCAGCGGGAGGCATGAGTGTTGACGAATACAGGTGAACCAAAACAAACAACGGAGCAAGCCATGGACGTCAAATCGAACGAAGAAGTGCGCGAAGAACTGCTGGTTCAAGCGATGCATCAGCTCAAGGCACAGGCCAAGGAAGTGATCGACGGAATCATGGGCGACCTCTACTGCGATTACTTGCCGCACGTAGTCACCGACACTGATTCGAACATTGGAAATCGGGTTTCCGGAGTAATCAAAAACTTGATCGCCGGGAAGTTCGAGAAGGTCGGCGGCTCAATGGTCAAGGTCAGCGATAGCTATCAGGCCGAGCACTTCATCAGCTTCAGCAGTTGGGACGCCATGGTGAAGCCGCTGTGCGATCTGATGGGCCCTGAAATCGTCGGCGCCCGAGTCAAGCAGCTTGAGCACGAAGTTGCATCGCTCAAGCAGCAACTAGAAAGCGACTGGCGCCGCTGATTCCGCCTAACCCCAAACACTGGAGGTCGCCATGAGCGATTGGAAGGAAATTGCGAGTGCGCCGATGGATGGAACCGAGGTACTGCTCGCCTCCATCGGGCAGACGTTTGACGGCGTGCCAATTCCGCCCCGCGTGACCCTTGGGCACTACACAGTCGGCGACGAACTGCTCCGGGATGCAGGCGACTGCGGCGGCGCTTGCCGATGCCCGGAGTACGAAGAAATCGAGCCTTTCTGGATGTCATGGGACGGCGGATTCACCGAAGAAAACCCGCCGACTCACTGGCAACCGCTCCCCGCCCCGCCCACCGAATAACGCCACCCTGGAGGCGACCATGCACCACAGCATTCAATCGCGCCGCGACATTGTCGACGGCCTGCGTCAGCGTTCCCGTCTTGCCACCATTGAGCTGTACCGGCTGATCGGCCGGCCTGAGCCAGTGGTTGCCTTCCGGATGGTGGTCAAACCTGCCGGACGTGACTTCTTCCATGTGGTTGATACCAAAACCGGCAAGGTGATGGGATTCCGCCGCAACCACAACGAAGCCTGCGCCCTCGCCCGGAGCCTGGAGAGTGCCCAGTGAGCTCCCAGCAGCGAGACCACGATACTGCTGTCGGCTGGATCAATGCCGAGCTTGCAGAGCTTCGCAGAGACGTAGAAAAGCCGAACGCAAGCGCCGCGGCACGCTCCGCGATTACCCTGGCGTTCCTTCTGCGGACTATCAGCGATACCGAGCAGCGAGAGTTTCAAGCGTGTATCGACGACATCTACAAGTCCTCTCGTGCATCTGCTGCTTAGCACCCACCCAAAATATCGCCCGCGGCGCCTCATGCCGCTCCGGAGGCTCTATGTCTCAAGAAAGCAAATCCCCACTATCGGCTGCCGATCTGCGGACGATTGCCCATGCCGCACCAACCGCCAAGATCGAGCGCGAAGAGCTTGATGCTGCCCACCGCCAGGC
Source organism: Pseudomonas sp. GL_117 (assembly GCF_057835125.1). Classification (NCBI taxonomy): domain Bacteria; kingdom Pseudomonadati; phylum Pseudomonadota; class Gammaproteobacteria; order Pseudomonadales; family Pseudomonadaceae; genus Pseudomonas; species Pseudomonas sp. GL_117. Next base: position 3,251,512 of record NZ_CM174418.1, read on the forward strand.
GGAACGGGAGCGCATCGAAAAGCTTGGCGGCTCAGCGGAAATGGTGCTGGACCTGGAAGCAAAGCTGGCTGCGGCCGTCGATGACCGCAAGCGCGCCCAGGTCGAGGCGAACTACGCCAAGAAGAAGCTGGAGCAGGTTTTCGAGTCGGTCAGCACAGCTGTAGGGAGGGACGTTCGCCAGTTCAGCATTGTGCATCTTGGCATGGCCCTGACAGACAGCAAGTCGAAGCTGGTCACCCTGGCCGGCTACATCGACAAGGCGCGGACCCTGGATGACCTGGTGGTGCTCAAGCGAGTAGCCAGCAACCTCGGCGTGATCCAGCCACAAACCATGGCCCAAGCAGCCCAGCTGATGGGACTGAGCCACAGGAGGGCTGTATGAGCCCGGCAATGGCTGCCCAGTTCGACTGGATGATGGTCGGCGCCTTCTCGCCTGAGCGATTCACCGGCGAGCAGCGCAAAGAGTACGAAGACGAAGCCCGCCGCATCCAGCGGCAGTGGGACAACCAACCAAGCTGAGGAAACTCAAATGTTCAAGAAAGCCGAACGCAAGCAGGCCAAGCTACGGCTGGCACTTGCCGGGCCGTCTGGATCAGGAAAAACCTATTCCGCGTTGCTCATGGCTAAAGGGCTTGGCGGATCAATCGCGGTAATCGATACAGAGCAAGGTAGCGCGTCTCTGTACTCAGACATCGCCGACTTCGATGTGCTTGAGCTGCAGGCACCGTTCACACCTGAGCGTTACGTAGAAGCCATCACCGCCGCAGAGGCCGCTGGCTACAACGTGCTGATCATCGACAGCTATTCGCACGAATGGACTGGCCCGGGCGGTTGCCTTGAAGCGAACGAAGCGCTGGCTCACCAGAAATTCCGTGGCAACACCTGGGCAGCCTGGAACGAAACGACGCCTCGACACCGGCAACTCACCAACAAAATTTTAACCAGCTCACTGCACGTCATCTGCACCATGCGCAGCAAGACCGAAACAGTCCAGGGTGAGGGCAAGAAGATCGTCAAGCTTGGGATGAAGTCCGAGCAGCGCGACGGCACCGACTACGAGTTCACAGTTGTCCTTGATCTGACTCACGACGCGCACACCGCCTTGGCCAGCAAGGATAGGACAAAGCTGTTCGAGCAGCCTGAACTTATCGACGAGAGCACCGGGAGAAAACTTCTTGCCTGGCTCAACTCCGGTGTAAGTCCGGAAGCGCGCGCCAAGGAACTGCTGGTTGATGCGATTGCAGACATCGCCGGCGCATCTGACATGGTCGCGCTTCAATCAGCATTCAATGCGGCCAAGGCGATCGCCATCGGCTTTGATCACCTGGTTGCTCAAGTGGTCGCAGCCAAAGATAAGCGCAAATTAGAACTTAACCCCCAAGGGCAAAAAGCATGACCGCATACATCTTCGACAGCGAAACAACTGGCCTAAACGATCCACACCTAATTGAGGCGGCATGGCTCCAACTGGAAAGCATCAGCAGCCTCGCAGTTACGGCTGACTTCCTTCAGCGCTACAAGCCTGGCAAGCCGATCGAGTTGAGTGCTCTGGCAACCAGCCACATCCTTGACGAAGAGCTTGCTGGCTTCCATCCGCATACCGACTTCAACTTGCCGAACGATGTTGAATACCTGATCGGGCACAACGTTGACTATGACTGGCGCGTCATCGGGGAGCCTGACGTCAAGCGCATCTGCACACGGGCGCTGAGCTCAAAGCTCTGGCCGGACGCCGACAGCCACACCCAGTCCGCAATGATTTACTTGCACTACCGCGCCGAAGCGACAGGCCTGCTCCGCAACGCCCACGCAGCGCTGGATGACGTGAAGAATTGTCGGCTGCTGCTGGTGAAAATTCTCGACCAACTCGCTGCCGAGCGTGGCCGGCCGGTCAGCGACTGGGAAGAGCTGTGGAAGATCTCAGAGGATGCGCGAATCCCCACAATTATCGGATTCGGCAAACACAAAGGTGCCGCCTTTGCTGATCTGCCTAGCGACTACAGGCGCTGGCTCCTGAATCAGCCGGACCTTGACCAATTTGTTCGGAAGGCGCTACTGCGCTGAGGGTGAATCATGATCAGCAACCACCTAAGCCTGGTCGAGGCGCTACGGCCAGCATCGGCCGAGCTGGCTTCCCAGGTCGAGCAGTACCTGGCGGACGGCGGCAAGATCGAAGTAGCCGAACCGATCGGCTATAAGCCCAAGCCCATCACCTACAGCAACCAGATGCCACCGGCGCCAAAGCCATTTGTTCGCCGTCGGGTAGAGGCGGTGCCGCTACCTGTCGAGCCGTCAGATCTCGTCGATATGCGCTTAGAGGCTCGCAGGAAGAAGGCCGAGCAGGTGATGGCAATGGCGCCGACGCACACCCAGACAGAGGTGATGCATGCCTTGGGAATCTGTCGGCGCACGCTCCTGAGTATGTCGAAAGAGTTCGGCTTCCAGTTCAAAAGAACAAATCACGGCGGGTACAACGGGCCGGAACGCCAAAAGCAGCTACTGGAGCGCGACGAAAAGTACGCCGAGCGCATAAAGGCATTCAAAGAGCTTGGCATCACCCGGCGCCAGTGTTGCGGGAAGCTAGCGATTTCAAACAAGACCCTGGAGCGGCTGCTGGCAAAGTTCGGCATCGACTACCCGAAGGCACGACGTGGCAGTACCTCATGCGCCGCATAGCCCGCACCCAGCAACGCAAACGTCAAACCTGGCTCGCACTGCCGGCCAGCGGAATAGAAGAGGTAGGCCATGGCAGCAGTACCCCAGAAAGAACGCTCGGCCAAGTCTGCCAGGAAGCGTGTGGCACTTGCCGAAGAGGAATTGAGGCTCAGGGTTCGCCCTGGCACCCGCCAGGCCCTGGCCGACCTGATGGAGTGGTCAGGCATTACTGAGCAGGGCGAGGCGATGACGCTGATGATTCATCACCTGCATGCACTGGGCTCCGCGAAGTGTCAGCCGCTACTTTCTCCGCCGCGCCACGTTTTCGAACCTTCGGAAAAGGTGGCGCGGGAATTTCGCAATAAAAGCTTGCTCGCCATCCAGAAAGATCCTGGCGACGAGATCATCGAACCAGCATAACTCACCCTACTCACTGCATCCGGTAAACGCAGGTTTGGCGCTCAAGCAATCCTTCGGCAGAACTCCGCAAGCCCTGGAACGGGGAATGCGCCAGGACTCACGAACTGCCCCCGAGGCCCCGGCCAGAAAAATCTAAACTCTTGCTGGTCTTCATATTGATCCGGCGGCTTCACAAACGCGGGCCGACCGGGCGCCTGTTGAGTTCCTGTGAAATGTCTTTGCTTATAAACAATAGGCCCGAACTGGCCTTGCCCCGTCTGCCATCTTTTGAGGAGCTCAGAGTTCAAGAGTTGGAAGAACGCTTCTGGGTTAAAAATCTCGACACAGTGTTTTCCAAAGTCGTCAGTGAGATTCTCTTCGGCAAATCCTAGCGTCATGCAAAGCACGTAACCATCCGCCAAGGTAGTCTTCTCGTTGTTCGCAAGTCTGATGTCGGTGCAAGACGCATCAGTCTTGATGCCTGACATCTCCGCGATATAGGCAAAATCAGGATTGCTTAAATCTCCAGTGATCGGCGCCCCAGAATTATAGGTTTGCAGACCCTCCCCGACATCGCGCTGCTGTTTGTTTTCGTGTCTCCGGCATTTGTCGAGGGTACTTAGATAAATCTTTCCAGAAACGAACTGATCCACATGATCCGGCTCGTTCATGTACCTATAAAGCTTATCGGGCCAAGCTATCGAGCCATTGTTAAAAGCCATACCCGCTCCTTGATCCGGCTCCATGCCGGTCACCCGTAATACCCCATATCAACGAATCACGCCAGCCGGCGAGGATCTCCTATGTCTACTCACAACATCGTCAGCATGAGCGGCGGTAAAGACAGCACTGCTACGCTGCTGGTCGCCCGCGAGCTGGAGGTGCCGAACCTCAGCGCTGTAGTGGCTGACACCGGGCATGAGCATCCAGAGACGTACGACTACCTCCACTACCTGGCGGAAGCCACGGGCGTTCCCATCCGGTGGGTGAAGGCAGACTTCTCCAGGCAGATCGCCGGCAAGCGCAAGTTCATCGAGACCAAGTGGCGCGAAAAAGGTGTAGCGGAATCGGTGGTGCTGGGTGCCCTGGAAGTCCTTCACCCAACTGGCAACCCGTTTCTGGACCTGTGCCTGTGGAAAGGCCGATTCCCTAGCACCAAAGCACGCTTCTGCACCGACGAGCTAAAGCGCAATCCAATCATCGAGCAGGTTTACCTGCCGCTCATGGACGGCGAGAACATGCTGCTGTCCTGGCAAGGCGTTCGGGCTGATGAGTCGCCGGCCCGCAAGTACCTACCAGAGTGCGATGAGGTTGGCGGCGGCCTGTTCAACTATCGGCCCATCTTGAAGTGGACGGTTGATTCGGTCTTCGAGGCTCACCGGGCGGCCGGCATCAAGCCGAACCCGCTGTACTTGCAAGGCTGTAATCGCGTGGGCTGTATGCCCTGCATCATGTGTGCGAAAGACGAGCTCCGGCAGATCGCGGCCAGGTGGCCAGAAGAAGTTGACCGGGTGCGCGAGTGGGAGCGACTGGTGAGCATCGCCAGCAAGCGCGGCGCGGCAACGTTCTTCGCCACCGTCACAGACCCCACCGTCAGATCGGATGACAAGGTGAGCGCCGTCACGCATGGAATTGACCGGATCGTCGATTGGAGCAACACCGCACGCGGCGGCCGCCAGTTCGACATGGTCGACCTGATCGCCCGCACCGACAGCCAGAGCAGTTGCTCTTCTGCCTATGGGCTCTGCGAATAAATCGCCTCACCGCCCCCAATTTAAAGATCACGCCGCCCGGCAAGGATTATCTATGTCCGCACAACAGAAGAAACACCCCTTCGATTTCAAAACCCAATACGGACTCGGCTTCAACCCTCAGGACGATGAGATCGTTGTCGACTTCTTCTGCGGCGGCGGCGGCGCCGGGACCGGCTTGGAAATGGGCCTGGGCCGCACCGTGAACGTAGCGAAGAATCACAGCCCGCAAGCGATCAGCATGCACACCGTGAATCACCCAGGCGCCAAGCACTACACCACCGACGTGTTCGAGGGTGATCCTGACACCGAGTGCGGCGGCAAGGCCGTGGGCTGGTTCCACATGTCGCCGGACTGCACCCACCACTCCCAGGCAGCCGGCGGCCAGCCGCGCAAGCGTGAGATCCGCAACCTGTCGTGGATCGGGCTTAAGTGGGCAGGCATGAAGCGTCCCCGGGTGATCAGTCTGGAGAACGTGAAACAGATCCTGCAGTGGGGCCGGTTGATCGCCAAACGCGACAAGGCCACCGGCCGGGTGGTGACCCTGGACCAGGTGCCGCACCCGACGAAGAAAGGGAAAACCACCAACCGGGTCGCCGGGCCAGGCGAACAGGTGCCAGTGTCAAACCAGTTCCTAGTGCCGGACCCGAAACAGCGCGGCCGCACCTGGCGCCGCTTCGTGGCCCTGCTGGAAGGCATGGGCTATGTCGTCGAGTGGAAAGTCGTCAAGGCCTGCGACTTCGGTGCGCCGACCAGCCGGGAGCGCCTGTTCATGATCGCCCGGTGCGACGGCCGGCCGGTGGTGTGGCCGGAGCCGACCCACGCGAAGATCCCAGCCAAGGGCCAGCAGAAGTACAAGACCGCCGCGGACTGCATCGACTTCAGCGACCTGGGCAAGAGCATCTTCGGCCGCAAGAAAGACCTGGCCGACGCTACCCTGCGCCGCGTCGCCAAGGGCATGAAGAAATTCGTCATCGACAGCCCGGCGCCGTTCATTGTGCCTATCGCGAACTGGTCAGGTGAGTCGGTGCAGTCCGCCGGCGAGCCGCTGCGCACAATCACCTCCTACCCCAAGGGCGGCGCATTTTCGGTGGTGAGCCCAGTGATCGCACCAGCGACACACCAGGGTAGCGACCGGATCAATGACCCGCTCGAACCTCTGCCAACGGTAACCTGTGCGAATCGCGGCGAGCTGACGCTGATCAGCCCACTGATGGTCGGGGCCGGTGGCCCAGCATACTCAGGCAAGCCCGTAAGCGTGGATCAACCCACCGGCACCCTGATGACCCAAAACCACCGGGCACTCGCCTCGGCCTGCATCGTACAGGCCGGGCACGGCGAGGGTTCTGGCGCGACAAAGCGCCGCTCCCACGGGGTGAACGACATCTGCGGCCCGGTGGGCACAGTCACTGCTAGCGGCGGCGGGCAGTCCGTCAGCACCGCGGTGATGATCCAGGCCAACGGAGGATTCAACACTGTGCACGCCAAGGACATCCGCGACCCGATGACCACGGTGACCAACACCGGCAGTCAGCAGCAGTTAGTGACGGCCACCCTGGTGACGAACACCACCGGCCACGCGCCGACGAACCTTGATTGCCCCGTGCCCACCGTGACGACCGGTCAACACCATGCGCTGACTACGGCGCACCTGGTGCACATGCGTGGCAACTGTGATGCAAGGGACGCCAATGACCCGCTGCACACCATCAGCGCCGGCGGCCAGCACCACGGGCTGGTCAGCGCATTCATGGAGCGGGCATTCGGCGGAAGCGTGGGCCAGGGCCTGGATGATCCGGCGCCGACCATCACCGCCGGTGGCGGCGGCAAGAGTTCACTGGTGTCGCTCACCCTGTCACCTGAACACGAAGCCGGTGCACTGCGCGTCGCCGCCTTCCTGATCAGCTACTACGGCACCGAGAACGTCAGCGCCTGCGACGCACCGACACCCACCATCACCACCAAGGACCGCCTGGCCCTGGTCACCGTCATGGTTAAGGGTACGCCCTACGTGATCGTCGACATCTGCCTGCGGATGCTCAAACCGGCCGAGCTGTACAAGGCCCAGGGCTTCCCCGCCGACTACCACATCACCCACGGTGCAGACGGCAAGCCATTCACCGTCACGCAGCAGGTGCACATGTGCGGCAACAGTGTGAGCCCACCGCCCATGGCAGCGCTGGCCAGGGCCAATGACCCATGGAGGATCAGTTCTATGAACTCGCTGGCGGCTTAGTATCTTCCGGAAAATAAAAAACGCCTGTGAGATAGCTTTTGTTAATTTCAGGCGTATTTCCATTTATGAAAAGGTGTCGAATATCGTTCACATCATCAGAAAACATTTTGATTTTGTCATTACCCTCACCTTTGAAGTGTGTTCTGTGGCGTGGAACTGTAATCGCGATTCTATATTCACTCTCAATCGAGTAAATATCCCTCTTATAAAACAATATGCTATCCAAGTCAGGAAAGGAATCCGCCATTATTGCAGGATAATAATTTACGTCTTTATGAATCACGGACATACCTTCAAATTTCTGAACGGCTATAGACAGAAAATGCAGAAGGTTATCTATATCAATCTCTAAGCAGACATCAGCATTGAAGCGTTTGAAAAGCACCTGATCATTAGGTTTACTACTAAAGCAAACACAATAACACCTGTCTACAGGCATACTTAGAATAGTACCTCCCACCATATCCGCCGGATTTATTTCCTTATCATTCACATAAAGCCTGAAACACTCCTTAGGTATTTCAAAAACCTTCGTACGCTCATCATCCCTCATTAATTCATTTTCCATTACTGAGTAATGAATTATGTCGCTGAAACGCAGCCCAGACTTTCCTGAAATTATGTCACCAAGAAACTTCCTCTTTCCATAAAGATATTTTTTCACTTCCACTCCTTAGATAGAAACTGGAGAAACATCATGCCGTCAAGTGCATTTTGCAGCAACCGGATTTACCTCAGCGGCCCCATGACCGGCCTGCCCGGCCTAAACTTCGAAGCCTTCCACGCAATGAACATCTGCATGCACGCGGGCAGCCCTTAGTCCGAACTGATCACAATATCTTCTGGAAAGATAAGCTTTCCATACCAGCCGTGCCCGGCCGTAAGAGCAGATATTGGAGCAAGTAAAAGTGCTGCCAGTAACATGGCTCTCTTCAACCCGCCGATGCTGCTGACCATCACCCAGCAGATAAGCCATAGATGAAGAAGACTCGCACCACACGCAAGAAAGATAAACCCGAAGGCCTGAAACGAGCTAGACATCCGTGTTCCTCGCTTCGTTAAAAACCGAATCATAGCGCGTCCGAAGCGCTACCTGACAGTAACCCTCCCCCTTCAAAGCCAGCCGCTATAGCGGCAAGGACGAAGTCATGCCTGAAGAAACTCAAAAAGCCGGGCCGGATCACTTCCGCTACATCGACACCATCGGCCCGGATGGTCTTGAGGTTCACTGCATCACCTACCACGTGATCGGCGAAACCGCGCAGTGCTACTACATCGGCGACACCTACACCTGCGACCTGATCAAGGGCCCGCAATACAGCTGGACCGTTGATGCAGTGAAAAAGCGCCGCAAGCGCGTACTGAAAGACGGCGGCAGCTGGGGTAAGCGCTTCGCCTATACCGACAAGGCGCTGGCACTTCGCTCCTACAAGGCCCGCAAGTCCTGGCAGTTGCGACACGCCCAGCTGTCGATGGAGCGCGCTCAGGCAGCTATCGGATATTTCGGTGACACCCAAGTCGAAAGCGCAATACCCGACGCAGCCGTGACCATCCCGAACGAATACATCCAGAGCATGAACTGGGAGGGCTATTGATGACCATCTCACCGCAACCGAAAGAACGTCCCATCCTGTTCTCGGCGCCGATGGTGCGCGCCATCCTGGAAGGCCGGAAGACGGTCACGCGGCGCGCAGTGAAAGGCTTCCAAATCCCAACCGAGGACACCGCCATTCCGGTTGGCGATCGTCAGCGCTGGAGCGCAATTGGCCAGCGAGACCCGCGCTATGGCTTCTGCGTATTTGGATCGACCGAAGCTGAGTGCGCCAAGGAGCTTGAAGAATACGCACCTTGTCCGTATGGCAAGCCCGGCGACCGGCTGTGGGTGCGCGAAGCCTGGGCGGAGATCAGCGTGGCCCAGGCGCCTGGCGAAAGCTGGGTTGTCTACCGCGAGTGCGACAACCGCACCGACTACGGCGGCCCATGGAAGCCCAGCATCCACATGCGCCGCCGTGACAGCCGCATCCTGCTGGAGATCACCGACGTGCGCGTCGAGCGGTTGCAGGACATCAGCGAAGAGCAAGCCAAGGCCGAGGGCGTAAGGCTCTACACCGATCACGCGGAACTGGGTGATTGGTGGCACGTCGAGGGGATCGAGACATACAGCGCTGATCCGCGCAAATCGTTCGAACTGCTCTGGTCATCCGTCGGCGGCGACTGGCAAGCCAACCCGTGGGTATGGGTGGTCGAGTTCAAGCGGGTGACGCCATGATCGCCACACTCTGGTTCGCCTACGTGTTCATCTACAAGGGGCCAAGGCCATGATCCCGCGAGACGGATTCATCCGACGAAAGTTCGAGGCAGCCATGATCCGACTGGCTATCGCAATCCTCATGGGCCGGAATGTTCAGCGCTCCCTTGTCGTGTCGCGCAGTGACAACAACCACATGTGGAGCATGGTCGAAAAGCTTGACGCCATCGCAACACGCATCAGCAAAAACTACCCCTAACCCATTCCCCTACGTGCCTGCCGGTGAACGGCGGGCAAGGACATCCCATGTTCGCAATAAAGCTCACCCTGATCCTCGCGGGCTTCATCCTGTATCTGTTCGGCACGGTCGTTGGCTTTGTAGTAGGCATTCCTGCACTACTGAATTCAGGCGAAACGCAAGACATCATCACGGCCTTCGGTGGCTTCATAACCTGGCTGCTGATCAGCTTCGGTTTCATCATCCACATCATCAAGACTGCGCGGCCCACCACGGGCGGCGGGAGGTAGGTATGGACGGAATTCACTTCCTGTCGCACGAAGACGTTTGCGAACTCACAGGTGCCAAGACAAAGGCAGGACAGATTCTGGTCCTGTCCCGCAATGGCATCCGCCACACTATCAAGCGAAATGGCTGGCCCTGCGTTATCTCGGCATCGTTGCTGGCCGGAAAGAAAGATCGGCAACCCGAAAAGACCGAATGGCAACCACGGATGGGAATTCAGTAAATGGCGCGACGGCCCACCAACCCCGGCAGCATCCCCCGGCTGCGCAAGCGCCTGCGATCCGGGGGAAGGGTTTATTACTACTACGATGCAGGCTATAAGCCCAGGAAGGAAATCGCCCTTGGCTCCGACTATGGTGCCGCGATAGTTGAGTATGCGCGCCTCGAAAAGAGCCGGGCAGCGAATGCGCTGGTCGCCGCGGCGCTGACCTTCGAGTACGTCGCAAACAAGTACGTGGAAGAGGTGGTGCCTACGAAGTCGCCGGCCACACAGAAGGACAACGCGCGAGAGTTGAAGCAGCTCCTTATCTTTTTCAACGACCCGCCAGGTCCATTGGAGGCAATCGAACCAAAGCACGTGGTTCAGTACCTGCGCTATCGCTCAAAAACCGCGAAGGTACGCGCCAATCGGGAAAAGGCTCTGCTCAGTGCGATCTGGAACTTCGCCCGCCAGAGCGGCTACACGTCGCTCGCCAACCCATGCGCGGGCATCAAGGGGAACAAGGAGACCGGCCGGGACACCTACGTCGAGGACGAAATGCTAGCGGCTGTATACCTGCACGCCGATCAACCGCTCAAAGACGCATTGGATCTGTTCTACCTCACCGCCCAACGCATTGGCGACACCCTGAAGATGGATGAGCGCCACTTGCTGGATGATCAACTGCTGATCACGCAGGGGAAGACCAGCATGAAACGACGAATCGAGGTTGTTGGGGAGCTGAAGGTCGTGATCGACCGCATACTGGAAAGGAAGAAGGGGCACAAGATTCGATCAACCAGGCTCGTTGTAATGGACAACGGCCAGCCGATGACAGCAAGCATGCTGAGGGGGAGATTTGACGCGGCCAGGATGAAGGCCGGGATTGAAAAGTCTGCGTTTCAGATGCGCGACCTTCGCGCTAAAGCTGCCACGGACAAAGAGGAATCGACAGGTAGCATTCGTGACGCTCGGGACCAATTGGGCCACACGACCGTCGGGATGACAGAGCAGTACATTCGGCGTCGCAAGGGCCTGAAAGTGCTCCCAACCAAGTGAAAATCCGTTCCGCAATAAAAATGGCTCCCTTGAAAACAAAGGGCTACAAGCGAGCCATTGCAGAACTATTGCGGACCGGAAATAGCCATAAGCTATTGATTTAAAGCACTTTATGGCCGGACTTAAAATCCCCCGCTCGTAAGGGCGTCCCGGTTCGATTCCGGGTTCGGGCACCATATATATCAAGGGCTTGCATGAGATACTTCATGCAGACCCTTAGTGTTTCTGTTGCGCAATTTCTTAAGCTGCTCCGCAATTCCCCTTCCCCGGCGTCCCGATCTTTCTGCCAACCGCCGGCGCGAATCACTGCCTGATCGGCTGGATGCTGGCGGTACGCCCTCCTTGAAGATTCTCAAAACGAGCACGTCGAGCTATTGAGGCACCTTCTAGCGTCGGGCACACTTGCGTGGACTCATCGCCAAAAAAGGAATTTACGATGCCGTTTTCATCAGATGAAAGGACCGCTTTGCTCGCGCTCAAAGGCGTAGGACCAACCGTCATTACACGGCTTGAGCAAATGGGTATCGAATCGCTCGCAGAACTCCGAAAATCAGATGTTGGTGACATCCTGGCTCAAGCATCAGCAGCATTAGGCTCGACCTGCTGGAAGAACAGCCCTCAAGCCAGAGCGGCCATCACCGCTGCAGTGGCGCTTGCGAGGCGCTCTGCAGAGCAAATCCCGGCCAGGTAGGTTCGTTCGATTGTCTCCCAGTCGGGTTGCTTGAATGGTCGAGCACGTGAACTACCCCACTCTGATTGAATCCATTACAGCAATGGAGACTCAGACAACTGCAATCACGGAAGAACCGCCTTTGAAACTTCGTCTTTCAGTCCTCCTTTTCAGCATCGCTCTGTGTGCTGAGGTGCAGGCTGTGCCAAGCCCCGAAACCGAAGCTGTCTTTGAACACGCAATGCTGTTAGGTGATGCCATACAACAACGAGCTGCTCAGCTGGTTGAAAGAGAACAGCAGGGTAAAATTGACAAGGTCACACTGAGCCAGTCAATACAGGAGGCAACCAAAGGACTTGAGACTTATGAGGACGAGCTGCGTAAAGCTAGCGCCGGAGGGCACGGTGTAGCGACTTTCATGTTGGCGAATATGCAAGAGAGTAAAGCGGCAACCTTTTTAAGTGGCTATAAGGCTATGCATGTAGAGGCTTGCGCGCTTTACCAGAACGCCGCGGATCAAGGCTTGGTTGCCGGAGCGATAATGGTGTTGCGCGACTGTGACGATGCATTCCTGCGATTCAAGCTCGATGACCCCGAGTCTCTTCGCAAGTATAGCCAGCTAGCCAGTGCTCTAGAGCAGCCGGATCTGTACGCTGGCCATTATCCACTGCCGGCAGTACGCTCGTACTGCTTCAAAGATTCACTGCAAGCCGAAGCCAACCGCGAACTACCGTTGACCACTATGAGGGACTTCCTCAAGCCGGTTTCTCTGAGCCTGGAACAGTTTCGCGCCGACGGGTATTACCTGTTAGCGCTCAAAGGCGATTTCGCGAACCCGAAAGTTCAGGCCTATTTCAAGCAGTCGCAGACGATTGCACCTGACTGCCTAGACCCTTCCAATCTCAAAGCACTGTTCAAAAATAGAGAGGGGAAAAGCCACTGACGCTAGCCCTCTTTCAACACGATTTGGCACATTGGAAAACGTGGCGCTGATAAGCGTAGCGGCCGGCAACGACTACAACACCCTGGCGTACCACTTCCACCGCACCGAGCCAGGCGGTGATGGACGGGCTCGGCCAGTGGGTGAAACCATGATAGCCCCCCCTCTGGTTCGCCTGAGTGTCTATCTACAAGGTGGTAAACTGACTCACGAAGTCTTTGGGGTCCTCGTGTGGTAACAACCGGTTATTCACCCGCCCGTTCAGCGCACCTCCCGATGAGTGAGCAAGAAACGATCGAGCACATTTTTTGTGATCATCACGGTGTAAGTGTCAGCTTGCATGAGCCCATGTACCCATTCGCACGTGGCGGCGGTAAAGACCTCACCTCGGCCTTTGTGGAAGTGCACCACCATACCGGCCCCACGGCTGTGTAAAGCGATGTTGGCGTCACTAAGGTCAGGCGCCAGGATGGAAGCACGAAACCGGGCATCGCCATCGCCGAGCATGAATGAATAGGCATCTTCGCTGCGGCCATGCTCGGCATTGGTCGCCCAGCCCATTGCAAGGATTTGCAATCGGCAAGGCGCACCGTCTGTGCCGAGCGGTTCTGGGAGGCCGTCGACGAACGTGTATTCGAGGCCATCGACTTCATAGCCAAAGATGTTGGCTTCATCTCCGAACATGTCCGCGTAGCCGAGGCCTGTCCCCACAAACGCCCAGTGCTGGGGCCTGAAGACCGTGTATCCGCGCGGGTTGCGCGGTGCCATTGCGCCAAAGCTAGCGTATATCCCACGCAGAGCATTCACCCCGAACGTCGATGCCCCCGGGTGATTGACCCTCGGATCTTCCCAGGCCCCCGTTAGCCGATGAGGCTCGGTAGCCGCCACAGGATCGAGTGCACCGGCATCGTACTTGTAGGCCACTTGCCGCCGGCCCTGCTCCTCCAGGCGAATCTGCCACATGAAATTGCCAGCGAAGCGCGCGACCTTGCCGCCCTCCTCGACAAAGGCGTCGACGTGGTCGCGCATTTCTCGCGTCCAATACTCGTCGTGCCCGGCAAAGACGGCGCAGGCGTAGCCCTCCAGCGCGCGCGGGTCGTGATGCAAATCGTCCTGGGTCAGGATATGGACCCTATACCCCTGCTGTTCGGCCCAGACCACAAAAGGCCTCTCGAACGAAGCCCAACCCGCCAAGGCGTAGTACTTGGCATAGCCGTTAAGAGCCGCCCATTCGATGAACTCATAACGCGCCGGGCCTGGCTTGCGGGGCCGGGTCGTGTTGATGCAACGGGGCGCACCCTCCGGCAGCCAGACCTGCCCACGCGCCCAGGGCCGTTGTGCCGAGAGTAACGGTGAGCGGCCACGCGGCGTGCCGGGGTGAAGGCCAAAGTAATGATTGGCACCGCCCCAGTCGTTATAAGCGGCCCAGGTCGATGTGGCTGCAACGAGCACCAAGGCATCGGCGCGCTTGAGCAGCGCCTTGACGATAAACAGATGATGCCCCAGCACGCTGTCAGCGCCATCCCGTACTTCGACCATATAGCCACCCGGCTCGGCCTCCACCGGGATTGTCCATCGCATGAAGACTGGCCACTGGCAGCCATGCTCATAGGCACGTTCGGGTATGGGGTGGAAGCAAGCGTCCAGGCTGTCGGTGGTATGCACCGTACAGGTGTTGGCTCCATCACGATAAATCCGCAGTCTTACTTGCGCGCAGTTCGACGACAGATACAGGCAAACCGTATCACCCGGGCTGTAGGCGCGGCGGTCCGAGTAGCACCAAGCGGCAGCCGGGCCAGACTCGCAAGGAACTTCCACCCAGGTCTCGCGTGCGGCCTGACGTGGGCCCGAAGCCTGGCTGACGGTCACGTTGGCGCCCGGTCGTTCACCTCGGGCAGCGGCGTTTTGGGGGGCGGCTGAATTCATTGCGTCATACTCCTTGGTTCGGTGGATTCTGCGGATCCAGCAGTCAATGCATTTACGCGGACTCGCGCGCCAGGCGCCCCGATATGCGCAAGGTCAATGCCCGCCGTTTCTTCGATAAGAAACCCAGCCAGGACGGTGACAACGCCCAAGCCAATGACATAGCTGACATACAGGTAGCCAAGGTCGGCGCCGCTGAGATAGTTATGTAGATAGGGGGCGGTGCCGCCAAAGATCGCCACCGAGATCGAAGACACCAGGCCGACGCCCTGCGCCCGTGCCTGGGTCGGCACTTGTTCGGACAGCACCGCAGGGAAAATCGCCGCGATCAGCGACCAGGCGCCAAGCCCCAGAACCTGGGCCAAAAACAGCGTGTAGGGCTCAGTGGTCACCATTATCGAGATGGGATAGGTCAGCAGGATCACACCCAGGCCCCAGGCAATGACCATGGGCCGGCGCCCTACCCGATCGGACAACATTCCGCAGACCGGCAACCAACACACACAGAGGACCTGCGCGAGAAGACTGGCCATGTAGGCACCCGTGGCGTCCATACCCTGGGCAATCGCGGTCGAAGCGCCGAACGTGACCCAGGCGTAGTAAGTGACATTGGCGGCCGCGGCCAGCATGACGATGTTACGCGCAACGCGCAGCATCTCCCCCGTGGACAGCTTGCGCGGCGGCCGCGCCTGCCCCTGCTGCGCTACAAACACATGAGATTCCTGCGCACCGCGGCGCAAGAACAGCGCGTAAAAACCAAGCACTCCCCCCATGGCAAAACCGATACGCCAGCCATACTCACCCATGGCCTGCGCGCCCAGCAGCCAGGTCAGCGCCGCCGCCACCGCCGTCGCTGCCATGACCCCTAGCGTCACGCCCACATAGACGGAACTCGACCATAAGCCACGGTGCTTGCTCGGGGCGATTTCGGCGACATAGGTGTAGGACACCCCGGTCTCGCCACCATGGGCGAGCCCCTGCATCAGGCGAAAAACCAGCAGCGCGACCGAGGCGTACAGGCCGATGCTCTGGTAGCTGGGAATCAGCGCGATGCCCAGGCTGCTGATCGCAAGCAGCAGCATGGTGATCACCATGATGGTCCGACGCCCCAGTCGGTCGCTCAGCCGGCCAAACAACCAGCCGCCGACCGGGCGTGCGACAAAGCCAACCGCAAACACAGCAAGGGTTGCGAGCATCGCTGAGCGCGCATCGGTCTTGTCGAACAGATTGCTTGCCAGGTACACCGAAAAGGTTGCGTACAGGGTCCAGTCAAACCATTCCAGCGCATTGCCGATACTTGCCGCGCGCAACGATTTGAGGCGTCCTTGGTGAGACGTCGTATTGTTCATGGAGTATCTCCTGGTTACGGAAGGGATCGCGGTTTGGCAAACCGGATCAAAGGTGCAACGCGGGCTTGGGCTGGCCTAAACCCTGGGCAACCGGGACGCGGACACGCAGCGCAATCAGCAATGCGGCCAGCAGCATAAGCACGGCCGCCGCGATGAATACGCCTGCGCTGCCACCGAGGTTGAACACGACACCGCCAGCGGCGGCGCCGGTTGCGATAGCTGACTGCACAGAAGCCACCACCATGCCCCCGGCGCTTTCGGCCTGATCAGGGACTGCACTGGCAACCCAGTTCGACCACGCCACCGGCACACCACCAAAGGCCAAGCCCCAGATGCTCAGCAGTACTGCCTGCCCCGCAATCGAGGCCGGCAACAGCACCAACGCCAGTGCTGCAACGCCGACCAGCGCGGGCATCAACACCAGCGTGGCCAGCGGGTAGCGCTCCAGCAGCTTTCCGGCCAACAGCGTGCCAACGAAGTTCGCCACACCAAACCCCAACAGCATCAGCGACAGACCCTGCGTACCGATGCCGGTCGTCCCCTCAAGAAATGGCCGAACATAGGTGAACATCGCGAAGTGCCCGCTGTGCACCAACACGCAACCGAACATCCCCATGGCGATGCCCGGGCGCTGCAGCACTTCGAGGATGGTGCGCAGACGTGCCGGCCGGCGCGGCGCCAGGCGCGGCAGAGTGAACGACTGGAACGCCAGAGTGGCCATGCCGACCGCTGCCGCCGCAAAGAATGCGCTGCGCCAGCCATACAGCCCGCCCAGATAGCTGCCCAGCGGCACTGCAACGACGGTGCCGATGGCAATGCCGCTGAAAATGATCGAAAGCGCCCGTGGCAACAACGCACTCGGTACCAAGCGCATCGCGACCGCCGCCGCCATGCTCCAGAACCCGCCAAGGGCAATGCCCAGCAAGATACGCATCAACAACAGCACCGCGAAGCTGGAGGAAACGGCGACCAACAGATTGGAGGCAACCATCAAGGTGGAAAACCCCAGCAACACCCAACGGCGGTCGATGCCGCGGGTCAGGCCCGGGACCAATAAGCCCGCGAACAGCGCCACCACCGCAGTCACTGTGACCGCTTGGCCCGCCAGCGCTTCGGACACGCCCAGGTCGTTCGCCATCAGCGTCAACAAGCTGGCCGGAAGGTACTCGGCGGTCAGTAATCCGAACACGCCCATTGCCAGCGAAAACACGGCCATCCACGCGGGGGTGGCAGGCTCCACGTCCGGGACGACGCCGGGATGGCGGTCGGATACGGAATTACACACACAGTCAGTCATTGCACGGATCTCCCAATCTTCATGGCGATCCGCAGTCTAGGCGCGGGAATCCGGATGATCTATGATCTAAAGTCTCTACTTTTTGACCAAAACACCTGAACAATGCTTACAGATCAGTTTGCGCTCTCCTCGGACCTCATCACCGAACTGTTACGCGGCATGCGCCTGCGCGGCGTCGAATACCGGCGTATTCAAGCGGGACCCACCTTCGGTTTGGGCTTTGCTGAAAAACCTGGGCATGCCTGGTTCCACTTCATGGCCGTCGGCAATGCCGTGCTGCGGATGGAGGACGGAACCACCTACGCGCTGGGTGCGGGCAACGCCGTGTTCATTTCCCATGGCGCGGCCCATCAACTGTTTTCCGATCCGCACGTGCCTGTTCAAGACATCGACCTTCTAGACGGCGCCCCCCTCGGCGAAGCCGTCAGCGCAGTGGATACCGGAACCGATGGCAGCCCCACGCCGAGCACTATTGTGTTCAGTGGCTGCATGGAGTTTGAACTGGGCAGTCTCCACGGCCTTGGCCGGCTGATGCCGGGCCTGATGTTGATCGATGCCGGCGGCCAGCGTTACCCCGGACTGGTGCCTATCCTGGCAACCATGGAACGCGAGGTCAGCGCTGCACGTATCGGCTTCGCCGGTATCCTCGCGCGCTTGGCCGACGTGGTGGCGGCCATGGTCGTGCGCGGCTGGGTGGAGTGCGCCTGCGGGAATGCCTCTGGCTTGGTCGCCGCCTTGCGCGATCCACGCTTGGCCGGCGCCCTGCTTGCACTGCACCAACAACCGGGCCGTGACTGGACCGTTGCGCAGTTGGCAGAGCAATGCAATACCTCACGCTCGGTCTTCGCGGACCGCTTCCAGGTAACGATTGGCATGAGCCCGCTGCGCTATGTCACCGAACTGCGAATGCGCCTTGCAAGCCAGTGGCTGACCCTCGAACGGCTGCCGATTGAAGAGGTAGCGCAGCGTTTGGGCTACACCTCCCAGGCCGCGTTCAGTCGCGCCTTCAAACGCATTACGGGCAACACACCTGGCTTGAGTCGCAAGGTCAGGTAGGCGACTGCCCGTTGAAGCCGAGCGCACCCAGTCGCTGATCCGTGGCGCTGGCTTATTTACCACCCGTCACGTCGAGAAATGTGCCGGTGACGAATGATGCCTGCTCGCTGGCGAGCCATAGAATTGCCTGTGCCACTTCCTCCGGCTGGCCACCCCGCCCCATGGGGATCGAGTCCTTGACCCGATCGACCCGGCCCGGCTCACCACCACTGGCATGCATGTCGGTGTAAATATGCCCGGGGCGAATACCGTTGACGCGTATGCCTTCCCGGGCCACTTCCTTTGCAAACCCAATGGTAAACGTCTCCAGGGCGCCCTTTGAGGCCGCATAGTCGATGTATTCATTGGGGCTGCCGAGACGCGCCGAGGCCGAAGAGACATTGATCACCACGCCGCCCGGGCCGTTGTGACGGTAAGACATGCGCTTCACCGCCTGCTGGGCACAGAGTATCGGCCCAATGGAATTGACCGCAAAAATGCGCTGCATCCGCTCGAAGCCAAGGCCTTCCAGGCGTGACTGAGGCGCCAGCATCCCGGCGTTATTGACCAGTACGTCAATACGTCCGAACGAGCGGTCGATGGCCGCGAACAAATCGGCCACCTGTTGCGGGTCCGCACTGTCGGCGCGCACCGCCAACGCCCTGCGCCCCAGTGCTTCGACATCCGCAACCACTGCCAGCGCGGCGGCCTCGTGGGCGACGTAGCTGATGGCGACGTCATAACCGCGTGCGGCAGCCAACCGGGCGGTGGCCGCCCCCACTCCACGACTTCCTCCGGTGATCAGAATCAGCGGTGCCTTTGAGACGTTGATCATTGAACCTACCTCCTGGCCAGTCGGCCGTATCAGCCGATAATGAGGGTACCGCTGGCGATCACGACGCACGCCAGTATCCGGCGCGCTGTAAGCGTCTCGCCGAGGAACACATAACCGATCAACAACGCAAACAACACGCTGGTTTCGCGCAATGCGGAGACCGCGCCCAGGGGCGCTTCGTTCATGGCGTAGATGACCATTGCATACGCAAGCAAAGAGACCAGACCGCCGCCCATGGCGGTAAGCATTCCTGGCCGAACCGAGAACAAGCTGCGCGGACCACGCAGACCGATGTAAACCACCGGCATCAGCACGCCCCACAGGGCGCACATCCACACGGCGTAGGACAACGGTGCACCGGATAGTCTGGCGCCTATGCCGTCGACAACGCTGTAGGCCGCAATGAAGCAGCCTGTTCCCAGCGCATAGGGCAAGCTGGGAACCGACAGACTGCGCCCTTTGAAGGCCAGCGAAACAATCCCGCCTGACACCAGCGCCACACCGAGCAACTCGCCAGGGCTGATGCTTTCTCCGGCAAAAACCGCGGCCCCCAAGGTGATCAGCACCGGCGACGATCCGCGTGAAATCGGATAGATCTGCCCCAGGTCGCCAACTCGGTAACTGCGCACCAGGAACAAGTTGTAGCCCACATGCAGTAACCCAGAAAGCAGCGCGTAGCTCCAGCTTTCCATGGCCGGTGGGACCATGAAGGCGGCGGCGACGGCACAGACTATTGCAATGGCAATGCACATCACCGTCATGGACCACAGGCGATCGTTACCGCTGCGCAGCAGCGCATTCCAGCTTGCATGCAGGAGCGCGGCGAAAAGAACCAGCAAGACGATATGAATAGGCATGCGCCACTCTAGGCAATCCGTTTCCGAGACAAAAGCGAAGTATCCTCATTGCAGCATGAACGGATACTCATGCATTACGCTTGCACTCGTTGTACTTTCAGCGCCTCACTGACGAGCCATTGGCGAAAGCTGGCGACATGCGGTTGCGATTCGATGCCCTTGGGGCAGACGAAGTAGTACGCAAGCGGCGATGGAAGCGGCACGTCGAACAGCCGAACCAAACGGCCATCGGCGATTTCGTTCTCGACATGCCCGCTGCGCACCAATGCCACGCCTTGGCCGAGCAAAGCCGCCTCGACCGTCATGTTGGTGTCGCCAAATCTGACGCTTTCCTTGAGCGGCAAATAGGCCAGCCCGACGGCTTGAAACCACGCCTCCCATTTAGGTACCAGCTCGGCACCATCACGCGTCAGCAGTGGCAAATCCAGCAACTGTGCAGGGCTCTGCGGTGTCCCGACGCGTCGTAGCAGTTCAGGGCTGGCCACAGGAAATACCTGCTCCCCAAACAAAAACTCCGAATACAGACCTGGGTAAGCACCCTTGCCGAGCCTGATCGCAACATCCGCCTGGCCGTGAGAGAAGTGGATGATTTTGTCCGTGGTATCCAGCGAGACCAACAGCTCCGGGTGCTGGCGAGAGAGCAGCGGCAAGCGTGGTAGCAGCCATTTGAGCGCGAAGGAATAGGTGGTGCTGACGCGCAGTCGAACCCGGCCTTTTTGCTCGCGCAGGTCGCCCAAAGTCGCCTCCAGGCTGATGAAGAATTCGCGCACGATGGGCGCCAGCGTTGCCCCCGCGGCCGTCAACCGTAACGCCTTGCCACGTTCGAACAACTGCAGCCCCCAAAGCGCCTCAAGATGCTTGAGCTGGTGGCTGACGGCGCTCTGGGTCACATGCAGCTCCTGCGCGGCTGCGGTGAATGTCGGGTGGCGAGTGGCAACTTCGAACGCACGCAATGTCGCGGTGGGCGGCAAATCTCTCATAGGGGCGGTATCCGGCGAAATATCAGAAAGACGCTTGCATGAACGCTAGCTCATAAAGGCGCTGAATTCACTCTAACCGTCGCCGCCCTGCCGTGACAGGGGTGCACCGGAAACTGGCAGCTCAACGACGCCCAGGCTTCTCGATGGGCTGGGTGGGTGAGTCGTTGCGCTTGGAAGCAGCGTCTTGCCGGGGAGCTGTCTGTTGCCGGTGTTGTTCTTTATGGAATGCCTCATGCCACCGCATCAGTGCTTCAGCGCCGTCAGAAGCCAGGGCCGAGAGTGGCGCGCAGGCTATCCACGCGGTGGCCATTACGAGTGTCAGTTTTTTCATTGCGTATCACCTGGGTTGGTTGAAATCCAAATAGTCGGCGCGCAGAAGCCTACGGCGCCCGTGTGGTGCCATGCGGTCATGCCTGGGTGTATGACTCAGGGCGTGGAACGCGCGAGCTGCGCGTATTGCTCCAGCAGCCAGGCCAAGTCTTGGTAACTGGTCGCTAAAGCGTGCGCGCCAAGCCTTCTCATCGACCTTGATGTGCGGCGAGCCTGCGCCGCGCAGATCGTCGGGTCACCCGCCCAACGAGCTATCCGCCGGGCGCCGCTTTGTGCGCAATGGGCGACGGGCGAGCCCGGCTCAACACGCTTCGCCTTAGCCTGTAACCGGCGCAATTGCTTACTCAATTGCAGGGACATGTAGCCCGCCCGGTAATCGTGCCGGTTATCGGCGCCGAGCAAATTGATCAACGCGACGATTCGAGATTGCTGCCTGGCCTGCCACTTAGCGTGGTCGATCGTGCTTGCAAGACGAAGTAGCTGGCGTGTGTGCTTATGCAGTGAACGTTTCAACGCCCGAATATGTTTAACCGGATCTCTGGGCAAGATCTGGAATGCCAATAAGCAGATCAGCATTGCAACAATCCACGCCAGCGCCTGGTTCGCAAAGTCGGCGAAATCATAGGAGGCGATGGCACCCGTGCTTACCAGGGTGTTGAACCCGATCAGGTAGGCGATGCCTTGCAAGGCGTGACGCGGTTGGCTCGTCGCATGGACCCCCAACGACCAGAACGCCGCCAACAGCATAAATAACAGCGGGAAACCGTTGATCTGGGGCATCAACAGGAACTTGCACAGCGCAGCCGCCACAATGGCGTAGAGCGTGCCACGTATAAAACTGGCCATACCCTGCGCCGGCGCCGCGGCCGTGGCCAGCAGCGTGCAACCTGGGCCCAAGACTGCCAGCAGCGTCGGCCCTTGATTCCAGCCGCTGAAGTACCAGACCGCCCCCGTGGCCAGGGTTGCGAGCACGGCCCGGATGCCGTTTCGTGCCGCGTCCGCGTAATGGCGGTGGTAGCCCACGGCGCGGACCTGCGCCGGGCGTCGCTGATCGAGGCTGGAGAAGTTCAGCAAGGCCTCAGTCAAATCCGTCAATTGCTCGTGCAAGCGTTCGCTGAACAACCGCGAGCCTTGAGTTGAGTCTGCATGCTCATCCGCCAAGCGACGCAGTTGCCCTACCGTATCGGCCGCCACCTGGAAGGTGCAGCGACTACCCGCCAGGCGCTCACCCAGTTGCAGTAGCGCGCTGGCATTGTCCGCCAGCAGCACGGGATCGACGCCAGGGGCGGCATCGTCCAGGTGCACGTCCAGCACCGCCGATTGCAAATGCGCCAGGCCTGCTTGAATCGCCAGTTGCCGGGAGCGAATCAGCGCCGACTCCCCACGGGCGAGTCCCAGTTGATCGTCCACCTTGCCGATGTCCATCGCGAGCTGGTGACGTTGTGCTGTCAACGCTGCGATAGGCTCGCTGGTGAGTCGCGCGGCGAGCAGTCGGGCACTGCGGGCACAGATGCCAACCAGCGCGCTGCGCACCTTGCCCTCCATGGTCTTGGCACTGAACAGCGTGACCACCAGGCTCAAGCTCAGCACCCCCAATGCGACCGCCGTACCACGGGTGATGATGTGCTCAAACCCCAGTTGCGGCGCAACGATGGCAGGGCCCAGCGCCAGGCAGACGGTATAGCCCGCCACCACCGCCGCCGTGGCCTGATAATGGCACAAAACGGTCATTGCACTGACGCACAGGCCCAGCCACAGAGCGATACCGAGCAGGAACAACAGCATCTGTTGTGCGAACAGGCCTGTCAGCACTACCGCCGCGACCAGGCCGACCAGGGTACCCAGCATCCGATAGACACCCTTGCCACGAACCGCCCCCTGGATGGGCTGTAGCAACAACAACACGGTGGATGCGCCCGCGAACGGGGCGTCCAGATGCAGTTCAAAGCCAAGCCACAGCGCCAGACCTGCGGCCAAGATACTGCGCAACACGTAGAAGAACGTGACGGACGTCCAGGGCCGCGCAATGCTCGCGAAAAGGTGTGTCAGCCGGCTCGTCATCACAGGAACGCCTGCAGCCATTGGGTGAGCCGCCAGCGTGGCGCAGCGCTCGACTCCTTGACTTCGACACTGGCGGTCATGCCCGCCACCAACTCCACGCCCTCCGGCACCTGATCCAACTCAATGCGCACGGGTACGCGCTGGGCCAACCGAATCCAGCTGAAGGTCGGGCTCACCTCGGGCAAGCCGTTGGCATTACGCACTTCATTAACATCGGCGATCCCCCTGCCCATGCTTGCCACGTGCCCTTCCAATAGCGGGGCAAACCCCATCAGCTTGATGGAGACCGGGGAGCCGACCCGCACGGCCGGCAGCTTGGTCTCCTCAAAATAGGCCGTGACCCAGAAACTATGGCCATCGACGACGAACAGGTTGGTAATGCCAGCCTGTGCGTAGTCACCGGGTTGCAAGCGCAGTTGAGTGACGTAGCCGTCTACCGGCGAACGAATGGTCGTGCGCTCCACGTCGAGCTGCGCTTGGGCGACCTGGTGGGCAGCTGCGTCCAGGCGCGCTCGGGCAACGGCCAGGTCGCGGGCGGCGTTATCAATCTCTTCCTGGGCAATGGCCCCGGCCAACTGGGCTCGCCGCTTGAGTTGGGCGCTGCGTTGCTCGAACACACTGCGCGCCTCGGCAAACTGCGCCGTGCGCTGCTGTAGGGCCAATTGATAAGCGCGCGCATCGATGCAATAGAGCAAATCGCCCTTTGCCACCCATTGATTGTCCCTGGCTGGCAACCGATCGACTTGGCCGGACACCTCCGGAGCGATACGGATAACCTGCGCACTGACCCTCCCGTCACGCGTCCACGGGGCCAGGACGTACGCCCGCCATAGTTGCAAACAGAACACCAGGGCCAGCACACCAAGCAACAGGGTGAGCGCCGGTTTGAGAATTTTGACGATAGACATGACCTGCCCCACTCAACAATTGACGACCATCGTCGACAGGACGATGAGCGAGACAAAAAAACGCGCCAGTGCCGGGTGCCAGGCCCAATCCAGCCAACGGCGGGTCAGGTTCTCGATAAGCGTGTAGGCCAGGACCGACACGCCCAGGTAGATCAACAAAGGTGGGAAATACAGGTTGGCGATGGAGACTTCGCTAAACATGGCAAATACCGGGTTCAAGGGGCTGTAGCATCTCCCCTTCCTGCAGGGGGCTTGTTGATGATGCTAAGCAATTACCACCACTGCCGATATTGAGTAGACTGCCAGAATATAATCAAATCCAGACAACCTCTCGATTGCATGCCATGGCCGAAATCCAACCTTTACACGTCGATCAGTTCGAGTACGACACGCTTGTTCAACCTGCCGTCGCACTGAGGCTGGAAACACAACGCAACGACAGTGAGTCCGCGGTACACAAGCACCGCAAGGGGCAACTGGTCGTGGCGTATGGCGGTGGCATTGTGTGTACGGGCGAGGACGGCGTGTGGATGGTCCCGTCGGGTTTTGGCGTGTGGATACCAGGGGGCGTGGCCCACAGCAACCGTGTGACGGCCAACGGGCAGGTGTGCTTTCTGTTCGTAGAGCCCGGCGTTGCGTTACTGCCAGACCACTGCTGTACGCTGGCGCTGTCGCCCCTGATCCTCGAGCTGATCCTCCACCTCAGTGACCAGGCCCAGAATTACCCTCCACACTCGCGCACTGCGCGGCTGGCCAACGTGTTGCTGGAAGAGCTTGAGCTGGCCCCCACCGAACAGCTGTACCTGCCGTTGCCGGCATCAACCGCGCTTCGCACAATCGCTCGGGCGCTGGCGCAAGATCCAGCCAATCGCGCCACCATGGCGAGCTGGGCGCACCATGTGGCCATGAGTGAACGCTCGCTGTCGCGCCTGGTAAAAGGCGAAACGGGCCTGACCTTCGGCCAGTGGCGCAAGCAATGGCAGATCATTGTCGCGCTGCAAAGCCTGGCCGAGGGGTTGTCGGTACAGAGGACGGCCGAAGCCCTCGGCTACGAGTCAGTCAGCTCGTTTATCTCCATGTTTCGTAAAACCCTGGGCACCTCTCCGGCACGCTACCTGCGCAACACTGCTCTTCCCGCCAAGAACTCCGGTCATCGCGCTTCTGCCGTTGCGTCGGTTCCCAGGTGATCAACCTTACGTCCCACTTTTGACCTTGCTCCAGATCCGCGCACGCACGCGCGCTCATTTGAGGAGTGGAGAACGTGCACGAAGTCTAGGTTGCGAGGCAGCCGGTGACGATAACCCGCTGTTGTTACCCCGAAGGCGTTAAGCTACGCCCCCCCGAGCGACGGAGCCCCCGGATGACACAATGGCGAACACAAGGCACATCGAGCAAGGCGTGGACCTATGCACTCCTGGCCTGCATGCTCCTGTTTACCTGCTTCACGGGGGCGATCTGGCCGGACGGCTACACGTCCAATCGCAAGCGGGTGTTCACCCCAGGCTTCCTGGTGGTTTGCACGATGGTGGCGGTGGTTGAGTTGTTAGTGCTGAACCACTTTTACGGCGTGCGTTAAGACCGCTGGGCCGAGCACTCTGATGAAATCCAGCCTCAGGCGGTGGTACTGACCAACGTACCCGACGTGTCGCTACCCTCGGCGGTCACTGCCTGCAACAACGCTGCCGTAGCGGTCTGCAATGCCGCCGTCGTCGCAGCAATCTGCACCTGGGCCGCGGCAACCGCAGCCGCCTTGGCCTCTTCACTTAGCTTGCCGGACTGGGCTTTTTGCAGCGCCTGCTGCTGGGCCTGAAGTTGCTTTTGCAACTGTTCAATCTGTTTTTTCAGTTGTTTGACAGTGTCGGACGTTTGCGTCGATGAACTGCCGGAAGCCCCGCCACCGGCAGCAGTTGCGCGTTTGCTGGCACTGGTGGCGGTAGTCGCGGTGGTGCTGCTCGACGACTCGGCAGTCGTGTCTGCGCTCGCGGGACTGGTGGCCGCTGGCGTGGTAGGAACTGCGCTTGGAACAGTGGCGACATTGACGATCATATTGAGTACTCGGTTGCGACTGGAAGAGCTGCTGCGGATATTTCAATTTGTTTCTGGGCCCTGCAGGGCAACTTTATACGCTGCACTGCCAGCATCACGCCAGCCCTGTTGGGCTGAACTTAGCGTAAGAAGGCCGTATCTCTGATTCAGATCAGATTCTTGCCCCGCCGGTGGCGTACAAAAGAAGCGTCTGCGGGGTGTGCTGTGCGCGCCCGTGTTTTAAACCGAACAGAGGGTTTACTCATGCTTAGCGTCAAAGAGCACAATGAACGGGCCGCCGCGATTTATGCCACGAGCACCGGCCAACACTGGATTGAAGCGCTCACGGACGGCCGCCACGTGCTGATCAGGCCCTTGAGCGAAAAGGATCGGGAGCGTGAATACGCTTTCATCAAACACTTGTCGCCCGAATCGCGGCACATGCGTTTTCTGGGGCAGATCAGCGAGCCGTCCGGGACCTTGCTTAATCAATTGATGGACACCGATAACCGGCTGCGCATGGCCTACGTGGCGTTGGTGCATGACAATGGTCAACTGATCGAGATCGGTGTAAGCCGCTATGCCGCCACCGGCGAGCATGAATGTGAATGTGCCGTGACGGTCGCGGATGAATGGACGCATCTGGGGTTGGGGACGCTGCTGATGAAGCACCTGATCAAGGCGGCGCACAACAATGGTATGCGCCGGATGTATTCAGTCGATGCCGCCAGCAATGCGCCCATGCGCGACCTGGCCCAGGCGCTGGGCTTTGCGCGGCAGGCTGACCCTGCAGACCCCCACCAGGTGATTCACAGCCTACGCTTGTAACGTCTGGCCCCGACGAGCGTCGGGGCGCTCGCCGGCTGCGGCCGCTATAGCCCCCGGCCCGGCTTGATCGCCAACAGGCTACAAGGCGCACGGTGCAGGAGCTGTTCGGCAGTGGTGCCCAACAGTTTGCTCAGCCCTTTGTGTTGCACCGTACCCGCCACAATTACATCGACTTGGTGTTGTTCGACGAATTGGCAAATGACCGACACCGGTACACCCTCGATGAAGTGACGGCAGTCGGCCGCAACGCCATGGCGCTCGGCTATCGCCGCGAACGCTTCACGCTGTGCCACGCCCTCGGCTTCGTAAATGCCGGTGGCCAGGGGCAAGGCGCCGAAGCCCATGTCCAGCGTGTACGCAGCCGTCCAGTCGTACGCATGCAGCAATTCAACCTGAGCATTGCAGACCTCGGCCAGTTTCGACGCGGCAGCGAGAATCTGATCGTTGAATACCAGGTCCTGGTCTTCGCTGCGCAACACATCAATGATCGCCAGGATACGACGGGGGTGCGGGTTCTGGGCGTTGGTCACCAGGTGCACCGGGACCGGGCAATCCCGCAACAGTTGCCAGTCCAGTGGGGTGTAGAACACCCGTTTCACCACCGACTCCTCGCGGGCATCCTTGATGATCATCGTCAGCGGCATTTCTTTGATGAAGTGCAGGATCTCCGCATACGGATCGCGCACCCACACCACCTCGCTGGTGACCGTGACACCGTATTCGCGCATCCGGCTCGCCTGTTCTTCAAGCCAGTGGCGGTGCTTTTCCAGATACGCATCGCGGACCGCGGCGATCTGTTCGGGCGCGAACAGGTCGGCCACCGCCAGCGCCTGTAAATAGTCAAACGCCACGATATGCAGGGGCTGTCGCAAGGCTTGCGCCAACGCCGCTGCACGTTCGAAGGCCGGCGTATGGGTCATGGCTGACGGGGCGATCAAGAGTAAACGCGGTATCTGTGACATGGTGCACCTCGGCACTTGAGCGATGGCTGGGAATACTCCAAGGCTGATCCCCTCGCCCGACGACCCACTTGATCTTTGTCAGTCATCGGGCAAATCATCGTTCAATGCAC
Organism: Pseudomonas sp. GL_117; assembly: GCF_057835125.1. Taxonomy (NCBI): domain Bacteria; kingdom Pseudomonadati; phylum Pseudomonadota; class Gammaproteobacteria; order Pseudomonadales; family Pseudomonadaceae; genus Pseudomonas; species Pseudomonas sp. GL_117. The sequence continues at coordinate 3,279,692 of NZ_CM174418.1, forward strand.
CAGCAGCGCGACCCACATGGCCGAGGTCAGCAGAATCTGCCCGGGGATGACATACGTGGCAAAGCGTCGCCCACCGCTGATCCAGGCCAACAGGCATTTGCTCAGCGCATTGCTGCTGACCGCCAACAGCACGGGCGGGGCAACGGCGCTATAGGCCAGGTGCCCGCCTTTGGCAAGCGAGGCAATCGAGGCCGTGGACGAATGGGCGTCGGCCAAGCCGCTGAAGATGGCCGTGAGCATCACGCCCGTCTGACCAAAACGATCAAGCATCAGTGACGATAAAAACGTCATCCCGGCCATGGTCAAAGTGACCGCCAGCGCAAGTTTGAGGTTGAACGCCCCGCCGACCTTGATCGGCCGGCTGGCGATACCCGCGGTTTTCGGGAAGAGCAGGCAAGCGCTGAACAGCAGCGTGACGCCAAGCCCGGCCAGCAGCGGCCCCCACATGTACGGCAACAAGGCGGTATCGACCGCGCCGAGGATCAGTGCAACCTGGGCCACCGTGGCCAGATTCGACAGAATGGCCGCCGCACTCAATACCTTGAGGTTATCCGGCTCTTTGCGCGCAATGTGCCCCATCGCCGCGATGGTCATGGTGCTGGAGGCAAAACCGGAGGCGATGGCGCTGACGACATAGCCGTAACGAACACCCAACGTGCGCACGGCGATATGGCCAATGGCCCCCACCGCCATCAGCATCACGGTCAATGTGCACAAGGTGCGCAAGTTGAGCGCCGAGTAGGGACCGATGAAGCGATCAGGGGTCAGCGGCAACACCACCAGCGCAGCGATCAGCAACACCAGGCCGTCGCGCATCTCGGCTTCGGTCAACTGGCTACGGGCAAAGTGATGGAGTTTCTCTCGGTAAGCCAGCAACCCCGCCATCACCACGCCAATGGCAATCGCCTGTTCCGGTGCTGTACCGCACAGTGCACCAAGCAACAACACCGTGAGCAAGGCCACTTCGCTGGTCACGCCCGGATCGCTGCCCAGGCTGCGCCAATAGGCCACACTGACCAGCAATGCCAGGCAGCCGCCCACGATCCCCAGCAATAGCGCTCCGCCAACCTGCATCGCCACGTAACCCAGCAACGCTGTGATCGCAAACGTGCGCAACCCGGCACAGGCACGGCTGTCGCCCCGACCTTTATGCCGTTCGCGCTCAAGACCGATCAACAGCCCGATCCCCAGCGCCGCGGCGGCGCCCGCCAGCCCCGGTGTTTCATGCATGGCGGCGCAACCCCGGCGGTTGCGTCGGGCCGGGCCTGGCATTGGCCGAAAACCGTCTGCGCGGCGTCCTGGTTATCAACATTCACCTCCGGCTGATGGTCGTGTCTGGCCCATATTCAGGGCGCCCAAGACGTTTGCTGCAAGGCTCTCCCGCTGACCCAGACTGCGCCGGGCGACGTTGCCGGGAGTTGATCATGATCAACAATCCGGGTGGGACACCCTCACGCCCTGGATGACGACGTGCGTCGCGGCTGCCCGAAAACACGGTGTGTTTACACTTTCTGACTTAAATCAAACGACCACTGAGGATTCACGGGGACATTTGAGCCAGCATTCACACCACCCTACGCGGTGAGTGTAGAAACCCTCGTTTCGTGGAGGCTTCTATGACTACGCACCTGCAAGACACCCACTCAACCGTTCCTCCCGCAGGGCAACCCATCGCAGGCAGTTTGCAAAGAGCCGACTCCCGGCGGCTCTCCCTGAGCCTGCTGGTGGCCCTTGTGATCGGTTCGATGATTGGCAGCGGCATTTTCAGCCTGCCGCAGAACATGGCCGCCCATGCGGGTGCCGGAGCGATCCTGATAGGTTGGGTGATCACCGGCATCGGCATGCTTTCGTTGGCGCTGGTTTATCAAACCTTGTCCAACCGCCAGCCGGCGCTGGACAACGGCGTATTCGCCTACGCCCGGGTCTTGGGGGGCGAGTTCCTCGGGTTCAATTCCGCCTGGGGCTACTGGATCAGTGCCTGGATCGGCAACGTCAGCTACCTGGTGATTCTGTTTGCAGCCTTGAGTTACTTCTTCCCGATGTTCGGCGAAGGCAATAACGCCGTCGCCGTTGCCGGCGCCTCGATACTGCTGTGGTCGCTGCATTGGATGATTTTACGAGGCATGCGCACCGCGGCCCGCGCCAATGCACTGACGACGGTGGCCAAAATCGTGCCCTTGTTGCTGTTCATCGGCCTGGTGATCGTGGCCTTCCGGCGCGAAACCTTCGCTGTCGGCTTCTGGGGCTCGCCTGATTTGGGCAGCACCCTCGATCAAGTCAAAAGCACCATGCTGGTGACCGTTTGGGTGTTCATCGGGATCGAAGGGGCCAACGTTTTCTCGGCGCGTGCGGCCGAACGCAAAAATGTCGGGCGTGCCACCGTGATCGGGTTCGTCATCACCTTGTTGCTGTTGATTGCGGTGTCCCTGTTGTCACTGGGCATCCTCAAGCAACCCGAGCTGGCGACCTTGAAGAACCCGTCCATGGCCGGTGTGCTTGAGGCTGCGACCGGCCCTTGGGGCGCGGTGCTGATCAGCATCGGCTTGATCATCTCGGTGGGAGGCGCCCTGCTCGCCTGGACGCTGTTGGCCGCCGAGTCGGTCTTCACGCCGGCCAAAGAGAACGTCATGCCTGGGATGCTGGCAACGGAAAACGTGCACGGTGTGCCCAGCCATGCGCTGTGGATCACCAACGGCTGCATTCAGCTGTTTCTGTTGCTCACGCTTTACTCAAGCGCCAGCTATCTCGCGCTGATTTCCCTGGCGACCTCAATGATTCTGCTGCCGTACCTGTTCAGCGGCCTCTATGCCCTGAAACTGGCCTGGCAAGGCCTGACTTACGAGGGCCATTCTGGCCTGCGAGCCCGTGACGCGGGCATTGCCTTGGTAGCCACGGTGTATTGCGTGTGGCTGCTGTATGCCGCCGGCCCCAAATACATGCTGCTCAGTGCCTTGCTGTACGCGCCAGGCTCGTTGATTTATCTGGCCAGCATGAAAGCCCGTCAGGGCCAACCCCTCAACGGCGCCGAAACGGGCCTGTTGATCATCATCTGGGCCGCCGCGGCCTTTGCCGGCCGAATGTTGTGGACGGGGGCACTGACCTTGTGAGGAGCGCGCTCACACCGTGTTTTTTCAGGGCGGCCTGGCGTACCGGGAGTGTGCCGCCTGCCCTTCACCCAAGAGGAGTCGTCAAGATGAGCAATTCCGAGAAAAAAATGCCGATCCAGACCGAGGCCAAGTCCAATCAGCATCCCTTGTCGTCAGACCTGTGGCAGCCCTTTGAAAAACTCCGGCAGCAGGTCGATCACCTGTTTGCCGATTTCAATCGCGGTTCAGGGCTGTCGCCCTTCAGTCGCGGCTTGTTTGATCTCGAACCACTGTGGCGGCACGAACGGATCGGCCAGCGCCTGCCCGCCGTGGACATCACCGAGAAGGACAAAAGCTTTGAAATCAGCGCCGAACTGCCCGGCATGGATCAGAAGAGCATCGAGCTCAAGCTGTCCAACGGCAACCTGATCATCAAGGGGGAAAAGAAAGCGGAGAAGGTTGAAAAAAACAAAGGCTACCACCTCAGCGAGCGTCACTACGGCTCGTTTGAACGGGTATTCAGCCTGCCCAAAGGTGTGGATGCCGAGAAGATCGAAGCCAGCTTCAGCAATGGCGTACTGAACATCTCATTGCCCAAGAAGCCCGAAGCCATGAAGGCGGACAAGGTCGTGCCCATCAAGGCCGACTGAGGCTTGCCCCACTTGCCCCTGCCAGGATAACGACAGGGGTTTTCTTTGATCACAGGGTTCACGCCATCACCGCAGGACCGTTCGTCGCCTTTTATTGAATTAAATTGAACCAAACGAACGTATGAACTTTTGCGCCGCTACTCTTAGCTGACTTTTACAGGGGGGGCGCAAGGTCAGCCATGTCTGAAGTCAACTATCAGCGCCGCTCCGTCAAGGCGGCCTGCGCCAATTGCGGCGTGCTGGAGTTGTGCCTACCGCTCGGGCTTACAGGGCGAGAGGTCGAACGCCTGGACCAAATGATCTTGCAGCGCATCAAGGTCAAAAAAGGCAATGCACTGTATCGCACCGGCGACCCATTCAGTGCGCTGTACGCAGTGCGCATCGGCTCCTTCAAAACCACTGCACTCACGGTTGATGGTCGCGAGCAGGTCACGGGCTTCCAGATTTGCGGCGAGATGCTCGGCCTGGATGCCATCAGCAGTGGTGCACACGCTGGAAATGCCTTTGCCTTGGAGGACAGTGAGGTCTGCCCTATTCATTACCGGCATCTGGAGCGACTCGCGCGGGACCTGCCTTCGCTGCAACACAACCTGAACAAGATCTTCAGCCGCGAAATCGTTCGCGATCACGAGGTGCTGATGATGCTGGGCAACATGAATTCAGATGAACGCCTCGGCGCTTTTCTGCTGAACCTATCGCAACGCTTGAGTATGCGCGGGTACTCGTCCAGCCATTTTGTGCTGAAAATGTATCGGGAGGACATCGGTTCCTACCTGGGCCTGCGCCTCGAAACCATCTGCCGGAGCATCGCTCACCTGCGTGAACTGGGACTGGTGGAAATAAGCGGGCGCGAGGTCAATATCCAGAATATGGAGGGGCTCAGACAACTGATCACAGGCTGCCATCGCCTGCGCTGACAGCCGATGCGGCTCACTCAACGACGCAATCGAGTGAACCGCAGGCCGATGCCACGCCCCGGGTCACGGCGTGATTGCAACTTTCATGACCCCGTCCCGCTGGTGTGCAAACAGGTCGTAGGCCGCTTCAATGTCGTCGAGACGGAATCGGTGAGTGACCAGCGGCGACAGATCCACCAACCCGCTACGCACGACGGCCATCAAGCGGCGCATACGTTCCTTGCCGCCAGGGCACAGCGTCGTAACGATGCTGTAATCGCCCAGCCCTGCCGCAAAGGCATCGAGCGGTATGTGCAGGTCTTTGGAATACACGCCCAGGCTCGACAGGCGACCACCGGGACGCAATACGCGCAACGCCGATTCAAAGGTGCCCTGGGTGCCGAGCGCTTCGATCGACACATCCACCCCGCGCCCGTCGGTCAGGGCCATGATCTGTTCGACCACATCGCCGTCCTTGAAATTGACCACATGGGTAGCCCCCAATCCACGCGCCACCGTCATGCGCTCGGCCACGGCATCCACCCCTATGATGGTGCTGGCGCCTTTGAGCCGGGCACCGGCAATTGCACACAAGCCAATCGGCCCCAGGGCAAAGACGGCTACGGTATCGCCGATCTTCACTTCACCGCGCTCGGCGCCGGAAAAGCCGGTGGACATGATGTCCGGGCACATAAGCACCTGTTCATCACTCAGGCCGTCGGGAATCGGGCAGAGGTTGGCCAACGCATCAGGCACCAGCACATATTCAGCCTGGCAGCCGTCGATGGTGTTGCCGAACTTCCAGCCGCCGATAGCCCGAAAACCATGGCGAGTATCCGGGCCATCCTGGGAACCACAGCCACACAGGCAGGCGTAACTCTGGCCGCTGGGGGTGATGGCGCCGGCAATCACGCGCTGCCCTTCGACAAATCCACGCACCTGGGACCCCAGCCGCTCGATGATGCCCACCGGCTCGTGACCCACCGTCAGGCCCTTGGCCACCGGGTATTCGCCTCGCAGGATGTGCACATCCGTACCGCAAATGGTGGTGGTGGTTATTCGAATCAATGCGTCCAGCGGGCCGACCTCCGGAATCGGCTTGTCTTCGAGCACGATGCGATTGTTTTCGACGAATATCGCCGCTTTCATAGTGGCCATTATCTTCTCCTGGTGGGTTCGACGCTTGGCCCAGGCTGCACCGGACTGCCTGGCCCGGGTTTGATAATGATCAATAAAGCGAGACGTACCGCCGGGTGGACCACCTGTCAGGCAACCGGATGCGGGTATGCGTTGTTTGACAAAGATCAACCAGCCGGATCGCGCCAGGCGCAGCCTGTTGGCATCGACTCGACACACCTTGCCAAGGGAGCTTCGCCATGTCCGGACAACCGCGTTTCATGCTGATCATCTCACCGCTGATGGAACACAGCCCCGCCTTGGACCGGGCCGCGGCACTCGCCAAGGCGTCGGATGCGGCCCTGCATATCGTGGCCTTCGACTACCTTGACGGGCTGGCGACAGCCGGTATGGTCAACGAGCAGGCACTGGAACAGATGCGCATCGGCTACGTCGAACGTCATCGCCAATGGTTGGAAGACCAGGCACGGCCACTGCGCAACATCGGTATAGCCGTCACCACCGAGGTGGTCTGGGTGGAACGAGCGCTGCAGGAAATTCTCACTCATCTGAGAGAGCAGCCCATGGCGGTGCTGATCAAGGCCTTGGTCCCGGAGCCGTTCATGTCGCGCCTGATGTTTACGCCGCTGGACATCCACTTGTTACGCGAATGCCCGGTGCCGCTGCATTTTGTCAGCCACGCCAAGCATGCCCTGCCGCGCAAGATCCTCGCCGCTGTGGACCCGTTTCACCGCGACGGCCAATACGCCGACCTCAACGACAGAATCCTGCGCGAAGCGGTGAAACTGGCCAGCGCCTGCAATGCTGAGCTGGATGTGCTCTACGCCCATGACCTGTCATCGAGCAGCGCCAATGAACTTGGCATCGATAAGGCCATGGCGTTTTTCTCCTCAGGTGCCGCCAAGTCACTATTGGATGCCCAGGCCGATGCTTTCCGCGTGCTGGCCGAACGCAACGGGATTCCAGAAGAACGCCGGCACCTGGTCATGGGCAACCCGGCCAAGGTGCTCTGCAACTACGCCGCCAGCTACGACATCGACATGGTGGTCATGGGTCGCGTCGGCCACCGGGGTATCAGCCAGTTGATCGGCAGCACGGTGGAACGGGTGTTGTACAAAATGCCGTGCAGCGTATGGGTAGTTTCACCGCACCCCCTGTCGGACTGAACATCCAGGCCTACTAGGAGCGCTCACGCCCACCCAGCATGCGGTCCAGGGTGTTGTCCCGCACCCAATAGTGATGCAGCAACCCTGCCGCCGCATGCAGGCCGATCAGCCAATAGCCCGCACTGCCAAGCCATTCGTGCCACCCCTTGAGCTGCTTGGCCAGGTCGGGGTCGACCGCCACCAGCGCCGGCAGATGAAAGCCGAAGTACGGAAAGGCTTTGTCGCCGGCGGCGAGCATCAGCCAGGCCAGCACCGGGGTGACGATCATCAACACATACAGGGCCAGGTGCATCAGGTGCGCGAGTGCGGTCTGCCATGCCGGCGGTGTCGGCGTGATCGGCGGGCGCGGCGACAGGCGGGCGAGCAGGCGAACCCACACCAGGACGAAGATGCTCGCGCCAAACACCCCATGCAATCCCATGAACAGGCTTCGCGCCTCGCTGCCTCGGGGCAGCAAGCCCTTGATTTCAACGCAGGCATAGACACCGACGAACAGCACCAGCATCAGCCAGTGCAAAGTGATCGACAGTTTTCCATAACGGGTGACAGCGGTGTCGCGGGTCATAATAGCCTCGTGATGATCGTAAGCGACGGCCGATTCGTTCGGCAGTCTCGAGTCGGTTGCCACCCTGCTCTGATAGTCTTAAGACAATCTGAAGATCGACGGTTACGTCGGTTTTTTTACCTTCAGCCTTGGTTAAGAAATGGCCCGGATACTCCACTCGCCGCCCCCCTTGGGAGCGGCGTTGCGCCCATGGCCGGTGGGCGTGAACAACAATCCCGACTCAAAGGAGTCCGTGTGCGTCTATTACTGATCGAGGATGATGTGGCCCTCGGCGAGGGCGTTCAGCAGGCGCTGGGGCGCGAAGGCTATACCGTCGACTGGCTCAAGGATGGCGCCAGCGCGCTGCACGCCTTGCTCAGTGAAACCTTTGACCTGGCGGTGCTCGACCTCGGCCTGCCGCGCATGGACGGTCTCGACGTATTACGCCGCCTGCGTGACAGCGGTTCAAACCTGCCGGTGCTGATCCTCACCGCCCGTGATGCCACCGAAGACCGCATCGCAGGGCTGGACGCCGGCGCCGACGACTACCTGATCAAGCCCTTCGACCTCGCCGAACTCAAGGCCCGCCTGCGCGCCTTGCTGCGACGCAGTGCAGGGCGCGCGCAAATGCTGATCGAACACGCCGGTATCAGCCTCAACCCCGGCACCCAGCAGGTCAGCTATCTCGGCCAGCCGGTGGTGCTCACGCCCAAGGAGTATCAACTGCTGCACGAGCTGCTGTCGCCACCGGGCCGGGTCATGACCCGCGATCAACTGACACAGCTGCTCTACGGCTGGAACGAGGAAGCCGAAAGCAACACCCTGGAGGTGCACATCTATCACCTGCGCAAGAAATTCTGCGCCGACCTGATCCGCACCATTCGCGGCGTAGGCTACCTGGTGGAGGAGCGCCCATGAGCTCGATCCGCCGCCGTAGCCTGACCCTGGTCATCGGCCTGATGCTGGCCGGCCTGGCAGTGCTCAGCCTTTTCAGCCTGCACGACAGCAACCACGAAATCGCCGAGGTCTACGACGCGCAATTGGCGCAGAACGCGCGCCTGCTGCAAGGCGTCATGCGCATGCCGTTGGCCGGGCAGGAACGCGCCAACCTGTATCAAGCCTTCAACTCGGCGCTGGCTGAAGCCGTGCCTCGGGGTGATGGCCATCGCTACGAAAGAAAGATCGCCTTTGAGGTGTGGAACCCCCAAGGCGAAGTCCTGGTGCGCACCGCCAGCGCGCCTTCCTTTTCCACGCCACCCACCCAGCCCGGCTTCAGTGATACGCAAGACCTGAACAAGCACCACTGGCGGTCCTTCCTCCTGGAGGATAAACAGAACGGTTTGCGCATCTGGGCCGGCGAACGCTATGACGTGCGTGCGGAACTGGTCAGTCGCATCGTCCGCCATACGTTGTGGCTGAACCTGATCGGCAGCCTGGTGCTTGCCACAATGATCTGGTTCGCCATCGGCTGGGGCCTCAAACCCCTGGCCAACATGGCCGCGACCCTGCGCGCGCGGCACAGTGGCGCCCTTGAACCGCTGCAACTGACGCCGCTGCCCAGCGAGCTGGAGCCGATGCAGACCGCGCTCAACCGCATGCTCGCGCAGATTCAGGAGGTGTTGGGGCGTGAACGGCGCTTCATCGCCGATGCCGCCCACGAAATGCGCACGCCCCTGGCGGTACTGCGGGTTCACGCGCAAAACCTGCTGGAGGCCGGCACCGAACAGGAGCGCCACGAGTCACTCGAATTTCTCATCGCCGGCGTCGATCGTACCAGCCGCCTGGTCAGTCAATTGCTGACCATGGCCCGACTCGAACCCCAGGCCACCGCGCCCGCCTACAAACCCATCGACCTCGGCGAAACCGTCCGCAACAGCCTGGTGCAGCTCACGCCATGGCTGCTGAGCAGGCACCTGGAACTGGCTTTTGACGTCAGCGACCACCCCTTCAACACCCTCTCCGATCCCATTGCCATCGACATCGCCCTGAACAACCTGATCAGCAACGCTGCCAACTTCTCCCCGGAACATGGCGTGATCACTGTGCAACTGACCCAGGCTGACGGGTTTTACCACTTGAGCGTCGACGATCAAGGCCCAGGTATCCATGAGGCGGACCGGGCGCGGTTGTTCGAACGCTTCTACAACCGCGGCAACCCTAAGGGCGCGGGGTTGGGGCTGACCATCGTCAACACCATCGCAACCCGATTGGGTGGGCGAATCGAGCTGGCTAACCGAGCAGAAGGCGGCCTGCGGGCGACACTGTCGATTCCGATCAACGCGTAAGCCGCCCCTACGCCGCTCAGGGAACAATACGCCAGCGCCGCTGGGGTGAACTTGGCATAAAAAAGCCTTAACATGCGGCGTTCGGCTACACACCCCAAGGAAGAAATCACTGATGAGCACGACCGTTTACTGGCTACGTTTATTGGCCTCCATCCCGGTTTATGGCTTATCCATCTTGGTGTGGGTCCAAACCCCCAGGTCTATCCTTGATGCCATCCGGCTATGGCGCCGGGGCTACCTGAGTTCGTACGAGATCGGCCTGACGATTGGCTATGTGGCCGGTAGCCTGTTGGCTGCGGTGGTTGCCTACGGCATCTGGCGATTGGCGCGCTACTTGCGCACTGCCTACTTCAGGAAACAACCCAAACCCGCCCCAACCCCCTGGCCCTAAACCTGTAGTGAGCGGGCTTGCCCCGGTACAAACCGGGGACATCGTTTACATATCTAACCGGGGACATGGTTTACAGGTTAATACGCATGATCAGGAGGTAACTGATCATGCCCTGGAACCAAGAGTCTCCCATGGATCAACGAATCAAACTGGTCATCGACTGGCTTTCTGGTGACTTCAGCAAAAGCCAGCTAGCTCGGCGCTTCGGCGTCAGTCGACCAACTGTAGATAAATGGATCTCTCGTCACGTTGACGGCGATTTGAAGTCGTTGGCAGAGCTGTCTCGACGACCTCATACCAGCCCAAACAAGACTGACGATGAGATCTTGGCTCGCATAGTGGCGATGAAAGAAACCCACGATAAATGGGGGCCGAAGAAGCTTGTCAGGCTATTACGAATCGAGGATCCGTCAGTCGCCTGGCCATCGCCCAGCACGGCAGGCCAATGGCTTGACCGGCTTGGGCTTGTCAGTAAACGGCGCTTCAAGCGACGGCACAGCACTGCTCACAGGGAAATGCGCGAAGCCAACGAGCCCAACAAGACGTGGTGCGTTGATTACAAGGGGCAGTTCAAGATGCTCAACGCCCAGATGTGCTATCCCCTGACCGTTACGGACCATGCCTCTCGCTTGATTTTGGCCTGCAGGGCTCACCCCAAAATCAAGACCTTGCCCGTCAAACAGGCATTCGAGAGGCTTTTTCAAGAGTACGGGATGCCGGAAGTCATTCGCTCTGACAACGGCGTTCCTTTTGCTTCTCCAGGCCTGGCAAGAATGTCCACACTGGCAGTTTGGTGGATCCGCCTGGGTATTTACCCGGAGCGAACCATGCCGGGAAGACCTGCCCAGAACGGCCGGCACGAACGGATGCATCGTAGTTTGAAGTTTGAGTTGCCACTGGGGAAAAACCTGGTTGAGCAGCAGCTCTTGCTGGAGCATTTTCGACATGAATTCAATTACATACGACCTCACGAGGCGCTGGGCATGAAGCGCCCGGGTGAAGTATATGTGCCGTCTACTCGACCTTATCCAGGATGTCTGCCGGATGTGGAGTATGCCGCGGAAATGAAAGTACGAAGCGTCAGACAGAACGGCTCAATCATGTGGAAAGGAAAGTTGTTGTTTGTAAGCGAAGCGCTATCAGGAGAGCGGATTGCGCTCAAAGAAGTTGAAGATGATGTTTGGGATCTGTACCTGTGTGACTATCCCCTAGGGAGGCTTGGACGAGGCATGGGCCGCGTCCAAGCCTAAAATGTGTAAACGATGTCCCCGGTTTCAGATGTAAAGGATGTCTACGGTTCTACACCCGCGCTGGGGGGCGCAGCCGCCCCAAATCCAGGCACCTCGTTCTTCCTGACCCACTGCGGCGTACCGTTTGGGGCGGCTTCGCCCCCCAGCGCGGGCAAGCCCGCTCACTACATGGGGGTAGTGCTGACGATTCGTAAGGCCAAGCCTTCGTATGCATCCAGGGTAATGGTGAATTCACCCTCCTGCGTCAGATCCCCCTCGACCCGTTCATTGATAATGTCCACCACCGGCCCTGGCGCAATGCCGGGCAGGCGCAGGGTTTCGGTAAGCGGTGTGGCGCCGAAGTTGAGCGCGGTGATCTGGGTGCCTTTGCCCGCCGGCAGTTCGTGGACCATGATCAGCAACCCCGGGTGCTGCACATCCGGCACCAGGATCTGGCGGCTCGCGGCAATGTCGTACGCGCGGCGCACCGCGAGGATTTTTTGCAACTGCGAGGCAAACGATTCAGGGTCCTGCAATTGGCTGTTCAGGCTGCCGTACAAGCTGTGCGCACGGGGCATGTGCCCGGCCGACTGTTCGGCGGCGGGGTTCAAGTCCACCAGGTCGTAGGCGCCACGGTGAATCCAGCGCGTATCGCCATCGCCCATCAAATGCGCCACCTCATCCGCCGGCAACGGCAACGCCCCCACCAGATCCCAGCCGGACAAGGCAAATACCCCCGGCTGCATGGCGTTGTACATCACCAGCAGCAGATGGATCTGTCGGATTTGCCCCACATCCTCCGGCGTGATCGCCGCCAAATCGCGAATCCCCAACGCCGCCGTGATGATGCTGGCCGTGGTGCAGGCCACGCCATTGGTGACGAACTTGAGGTTGTACGGCGCCTGTTCACCCGTCAGGCGTTCATACATCTGCTCGCGGATGTGCTCGCGCAGGCTGTTGCCGGGAAAGGTCTGGCCCTGGTAAACGAAGCTGTCGTGGGCATGCAACGTCCAGAAGTGCACCAGTTCCAGGGTCAGTTCATCGTGGTTTTGCAGCGCATGGATCAACGAACCGGGGTCGATGCCCAGGCTGTGCATCTGGCGCAGCATCAGGCGCAGGAACTCGGTGTCCCCCATCAGCAAGGCGTGCTGGTAGGCAGGCCGGGTAATGAAATCGTAGGACAGGTCCGCACCGCCATGGGACATCGCTGCAATGTCGTCCACGGTCAGGTTCAGCTCCTGGAAACTGAAACCTCCGGCCTTGCGGATCGCGCCGCCGAGCAATTGGTTGCCGGTGATCGACAGCGGATGGCTTTCCGACCAGGCCGTGCCGTCGGCCTTGCGCTCCACGCCAAGGAAACCGTTGGCGTCGAGGCGCAGGATCTTCGCGCCCATTACGTCGATGGCATGCAAGGCGTCGCCGATGATCATCTGCTGCGCGGCGAAACTGGGGTCCAGCCAGTTCAACGACGGCTGGCCTGCCTTGAAGTAATGCAGGTACACCCAGCGGCGCGGTTTGCCGTCCACGCCGATGACCACGGGCGTGGCGCTCCAGTCGGTTTCCTTGACCCCAGGCTCGAAGAAAATCACCCGCTGCAACTGGCCGACGATGTAGTGCTTGTCGCGGAGTGCATCCACCTGCAGCGGGCTGAGGTTGTGCGCATCCTGGCCGTCGACGACCTCGGGCAGCAGTGGCCAGTCTTCTTCGCGGATCTCCACCATGTGGTACAGCCCGGGATAGTCCTCGTAGGCCATCTCGGCCAGGCGGAAGTCGGCGCCTTTGCCGGTGTGGGACGGGATCACGTCATCGATGATCACCGCATTGTGCGCAGCCGCCATGCGCGTCAGCGCCTGCAACTGCGCCTCGCTGCCCAGTTGCGGGTCGATCTGGAAACTGATGCGATCGAAATTGCCGTCGATGGTCGGCGTGTGCCGTGTGCCGCTCAAGCCGCCGGACATCTTCAGCGGGCCGTTATGGATGCCCTGGATGCCGATCTTCGACAGCGCCTGCCACAGGCTTTCATCGCCCAGCGCCTCCAGCACCGTGCCGCCCTCGCGCGTCACGATCGACGCCGGGTACGCGGTGAACCACACCGACGACAACGCTGATGCATCCCGTGGCCGGGTTTGTGCGTAGGGCTGTTGCCACAGGCGCCCGTGCCCGGAATAGAGCCGCGCACGCTGGCGTGCCGCGTGCAGCATCGACTGTTCAACCAGCCAGTTCACATGATCGTTGTCCGGCGCCGTCATAAGCTCAGTCCCTGTCGTGGTGAAATGTTGCTTGTAGACATATGAGGGGGCTGCGCGCCAATCGTTGCATTGCGATGCGCAGTTCGAAATCGGGCGGGTGTTGTTGCGATGCGCAATCACGCGCGGCGATCAGCCTGTAGCCAATACGGCACGGTCAACAAACTGTAGTGAGCGGGCTTGCCCGCGCTGGGTGGCGAAGCCGCCCTGAATCCGGGCACCTCGGTCTTTCAGACACACCGCGGCGTCCCGTTTGGGGCGGCTTCGCCACCCAGCGCGGGGCAAGCCCGCTCACTACAAGCCGTCGCGGTACTGCCGTGGGGTGAATCCGGTGGATGCCTTGAACTGGCGGGTGAACGCGCTGTGGTCGGTGTAGCCGCACTGCAAGGCCACTTCGGTAATCGCCAGGTCGGTGTGCAACAAGCGGTGGGCGTGTTCCAGGCGCACTTTCTGGATCATCTGGCGGGGCGTGAGGTGGAACACGCGCTTGCAGTAGCGCTCCAGTTGCGCCACGGAAATCCCGGCGATCTGAGTCAGCTCACCCAGGGTTACGCGGCGGTTGAAGTGCGTGCGGATGTATTCGTCCACCGCTGCCAGGCGCTGATACGCCGGGTGGGTTTCACTCGCCGATTGCAGGTCCACCGAGATACCGCCGAGGCCGATGATCGCGCCCTCGTGGTTGTACAGCGGCCATTTGTGGGTCAGGCACCAACCCGCTTCGCGAGTGCCGTACAGGTGCAGTTCCAACTGGTCTTCGAGGACAAATCCCTGCTCCAGCACGCGCCGGTCCTGTTCGGTGTAGCCCGGCCCCAGTTGCGCGGGAAACACTTCAGCGCTGGTCTTGCCGAGCAGCGGTTGCAACTGCTTGAGGCCGCAACGTTGCACCAATGTACGGTTGGCGAGCACGTAGCGGGCCCTGGTGTCCTTGATGAAAATCGCCGCATTGGGGATCACATCCAGCATCGGCAACAGTTGCACCATGCCGGCCAATAACTGCTCGATGGTGTGGGGACGATTCACCTCACTGCCTTGGCAAAGGGTCGCAAACGCGGTCGGCATCATCTGTGTTTATCCCTTCGTTGAACCCCTCGACGCGTAGCAGATTGCACCATGCCTGGAGCGCTGTCGAGCGACGCCAACTGTGCCGATTTCGTCATTCATGCACGCAAAAAACATCAATCGCGCCGCCCCTCGTGAGTTCACGCTATGGCCACTGCATGCCTATCCAATAACTCACAAGAAGGCGACGCTATGTCAGGTCAAGGCAAGTTCAAGAAACAACTTTCACTGATGGATCTCACCTTTATCGGCCTGGGTGCCATCTTCGGTTCCGGCTGGTTGTTTGCGGCCAGCCACGTGTCGGCCATCGCCGGCCCTGCGGGGATCATCTCCTGGCTGATCGGCGGTTTCGCGGTGCTGCTGTTGGGCATTGTGTACTGCGAACTCGGCGCCGCCCTGCCCCGCGCTGGTGGCGTGGTGCGTTACCCGGTGTATTCCCACGGCCCGTTGCTGGGCTACCTGATGGGCTTTATCACGCTGATCGCGTTTTCCAGCCTGGTGGCGATTGAAGTGGTCGCCTCGCGTCAATATGCGGCGGCGTGGTTTCCCGAGCTGACCAAAGCCGGTTCCAGCGACCCGACCACCCTCGGCTGGTTGGTGCAATTGGCCCTGCTGTGCGTGTTTTTCATCCTCAATTACCGCAGCGTGAAGACCTTCGCCATCGCCAACAACCTGGTCAGCGTATTCAAGTTCATCGTGCCGCTGTTGGTGATTGGCGTGCTGTTCACCTTCTTCAAGCCGGCGAATTTCCAGGCCCATGGCTTCGCGCCGTTTGGCCTGTCGGGTATCGAGATGGCCGTGTCGGCCGGTGGGGTGATTTTCGCTTACCTGGGGCTGACGCCGATCATCTCGGTGGCCAGCGAAGTGAAGAACCCGCAACGCACGATTCCCATCGCGTTGATTCTCTCGGTGCTGCTGTCGACGACGATCTACGTGCTGCTGCAAACCGCGTTCCTCGGCGGCGTGCCTACCGAGATGCTCGCCGATGGCTGGGCCGGGATCAGCAAGCAATTGGCCCTGCCGTACCGCGATATCGCCCTGGCCCTGGGTGTCGGTTGGCTGGCGTACCTGGTGGTGGCCGACGCGGTGATCTCCCCCAGCGGCTGCGGCAATATCTACATGAACGCCACGCCGCGGGTGGTCTACGGCTGGGCGCAGACCGGCACGTTTTTCAAGATCTTCACGCGTATCGATGAAAAGTCCGGTATCCCGCGCCCGGCGCTGTGGCTGACGTTCGGCTTGTCGGTGTTCTGGACCCTGCCGTTCCCCTCCTGGGAAGCGTTGATCAATGTGGTCTCCGCCGCGCTGATCCTCAGTTACGCAGTCGCCCCGGTGACGGTCGCCGCGCTGCGCCGCAATGCCCCCGATATGGCGCGTCCGTTCCGGGTCAAGGGCATGGCAGTGCTGGGCCCGCTGTCGTTCATCATCGCTGCGTTGATTGTGTACTGGTCCGGCTGGAGCACAGTGTCCTGGCTGCTGGGCCTGCAAATCCTGATGTTCGTGGTGTACCTGCTGTGCGCCCGCTGGGTGCCGACCGCGCACCTCAATCTCAAACAGCAAGTGCGTTCTTCTGCGTGGCTGATCGGCTTCTACGCGGCCATGATCCTGCTCTCCAAACTCGGCAGTTTTGGCGGCATCGGCGCCATCGGTCACCCCCTCGACACCGTTGTGGTCGCCGTCTGCGCCCTGGGCATTTACTACTGGGGCGCGGCGACCGGCGTACCGGCGTATCTGGTGCACCTGGAGTCCGACGACGCTGAAAGCGAAACCGTCGGCGACGCTCACTACGCCACCACGCTGGCCCCGGCCACTCACTGAATGGAGGCTTTTATGAAGCGCTTGCACGTCATCGACTCCCACACCGGCGGCGAACCCACGCGCCTGATCCTGGACGGCTTCCCGGCCCTGAGCGGCAGCTCCATCGCCGCGCAGTTGGACAACCTGCGCAGCGAGCACGATCAATGGCGGCGCGCCTGCCTGCTGGAACCGCGCGGCAATGATGTGCTGGTCGGCGCGCTGTATTGCGCGCCGGTCACACCCGGCGCGACCTGTGGTGTGATCTTCTTCAACAACGCCGGTTATCTGGGCATGTGCGGCCACGGCACCATCGGGCTGGTGGCGTCGTTGCATCACCTGGGGCGCATCGCCCCCGGCGTGCACACCATCGACACGCCGGTCGGCCCGGTCGCCGCCACGTTGCACGCGGACGGCGCCGTCACCCTGCGCAACGTACCGGCGTATCGGCATCGTCAGCAGGTGGCGGTCGATGTGCCGGGCCATGGCCGGGTCCTGGGCGACGTCGCCTGGGGCGGCAACTGGTTCTTCCTGGTCTCGGAACACGGCCAACGCTTGCAAATGGACAACGTCGACGCCCTCACCGACTACACCTGGGCGATGCTCAAAGCCCTCGAAGCCCAGGGCATCCACGGCGCCGACGGGGCGCTGATCGACCATATAGAACTGTTCGCCGATGACGCCACGGCCGACAGCCGCAATTTCGTGATGTGCCCCGGCAAGGCTTACGACCGCTCGCCCTGCGGCACCGGCACCAGCGCCAAGCTGGCATGCCTGGCCGCCGATGGAAAACTCGCACCCGGTGAAACCTGGCTGCAAGCGAGCATCACCGGCAGCCAATTCGAAGGCCGCTACGAATGGGACGGCGAACGCGTGCGCCCATTCATCACCGGCCGCGCCTACATGACCGCCGACAGCACCTTGCTGATCGACGCGCAGGACCCTTTCGCCTGGGGCATCTAAGGCCCCATCCATTTGAACGTTCCAAGGAGTTAGAACAATGAGCGACAACATCTTCACCGGCTGCATTCCCGCGCTGATGACCCCGTGCACCGCTGCGCGCAAGCCGGACTTCGACGCGCTGGTCGCCAAGGGCCGCGAGTTGATCGACGCGGGCATGAGCGCGGTGGTGTATTGCGGCTCGATGGGCGACTGGCCGCTGCTGACCGAGGCCGAGCGTCAGGAAGGCGTGGCGCGCCTGGTGGCCGCGGGCGTGCCGACCATCGTTGGCACAGGTGCGGTGAACAGCCGTGAGGCAGTGGCCCATGCGGCCCACGCGGCCAAGGTCGGCGCCCACGGTTTGATGGTGATCCCGCGTGTGTTGTCCCGCGGTGCGTCCGCCACGGCGCAAAAAGCGCACTTCTCGGCGATCCTCAAGGCCGCGCCCAACCTGCCGGCAGTGATCTACAACAGCCCGTACTACGGTTTTGCGACCCGCGCTGAGCTGTTCTTCGAACTGCGTCGTGAACACCCGAACCTGATCGGCTTCAAGGAGTTCGGCGGTGGCGCGGACCTGCGCTACGCGGCGGAACACATCACCTCCCAGGATGACAGCGTGACCTTGATGGTCGGCGTCGACACCCAGGTGGTGCATGGTTTCGTCAACTGCAACGCCACCGGCGCCATCACCGGCATCGGCAACGCCCTGCCCCGCGAAGTCCTGCAACTGGTGGCCCTGAGCAAACAGGCGGCCAAGGGCGATGCCAAGGCCCGGCGCCTGGCCCGCGAGCTGGAGGCCGCACTGGCGGTGTTGTCATCCTTCGATGAAGGTTGCGACCTGGTGCTGTACTACAAGCACCTGATGGTGCTCAACGGTGACCAGGGCTACGCGCTGCACTTCAACGAGACGGACGTGTTGAGCGACGCCCAGCGCCGTTATGCCGAGAACCAGTACGCACTGTTCCGCCAGTGGTACGCCAACTGGTCGGCTGAGCAGAACTTCAACTGAAGCCTCGTGCGCCGCTGTGCTTTGCGCAGCGGCCAACCCTCTTTTTTCCAGGACAACCCCATGACTCTGACGGGCACGATGCTGATCGGTCAGCACTCCCTTTGCGGCAATCGCGATGCGATCCGGGCGATCAACCCCGCCACCGACACCCCCTTGGAACCGGCCTATGCCGGTGGCAATGCTGAACAGGTGGCCCAGGCCTGCGCGTTGGCGTGGGCCGCCTTTGATGGTTATCGCGAAACTTCACTGGAGGCGCGCGCCCGTTTTCTGGAAGCCATCGCCGCGCAAATCGAAGCGCTGGGCGATGCCTTGATCGAGCGCGCGATGGCCGAAACCGGCCTGCCGCAAGCGCGTATCAGCGGCGAACGCGGGCGCACTTGCGCGCAGCTGCGTACCTTCGCCCGCACCGTGCGTGCCGGGGAATGGCTGGATGTGCGGGTCGATAGCGCCCAGCCGCAACGCCAACCCCTGCCGCGCCCGGACCTGCGTCAGCGGCATATCGCGCTGGGCCCGGTGGCGGTGTTTGGCGCGAGCAATTTCCCCTTGGCCTTTTCGGTGGCGGGCGGCGATACCGCCTCGGCATTGGCCGCCGGTTGCCCGGTGATCGTCAAGGCCCACGGCGCCCACCCTGGCACCAGTGAGCTGGTGGGACGTGCCGTGGCCCAGGCGGTCAAGGACTGCGGTTTGCCTGAGGGCGTGTTTTCGCTGCTGTATGGGGCCGGGCGCGAAGTGGGAATTGCGCTGGTCACCGACCCACGTATCAAGGCGGTGGGTTTTACCGGCTCGCGCAGCGGCGGCGTGGCGCTGACCCAGGCGGCCCAGGCGCGGCCCGAGCCGATTCCGGTGTATGCCGAGATGAGTTCGATCAACCCGGTGTACCTGTTTGCTGCGGCCCTCGAGGCACGGGCAGAGAGCTTGGCCAAAGGGTTTGTGGCGTCGCTGACCCAGGGCGCCGGGCAGTTTTGTACCAATCCCGGCCTGGTGATGGCCGTCCAGGGCCCGGCGCTGGAGCGCTTCGTCAGCACCGCGCGGGCCTTGCTCCCGCAATGCCCGGCGCAGACCATGCTCACGCCCGGTATTTTCCAGGCTTACGAGGCAGGTGTCGGCGCCCTGGCTGAACACGCCGAGGTGGTTGCCAGAGGTCTGGGGGCGACTGGGCCGAACCAAGGCCAGGCGCACCTGTTTGTGACCCAGGCGAGCGAGTTTTTGAGCAATGCGCAGTTGCAGGCCGAAGTGTTCGGTGCGGCGTCGCTGGTGGTGGTGTGTGCCGACGATGAGCAGGTGCGCCAGGTCAGCGAACACCTGGAAGGCCAGCTCAGCGCGACCTTGCACCTGGATGAGGCCGACCTGGCACGTGCCAAGGCCCTGCTGCCGGTACTTGAACGTAAGGCCGGGCGCCTGCTGGTCAATGGCTGGCCGACCGGCGTGGAGGTGTGTGACGCCATGGTCCACGGCGGGCCCTTCCCGGCTACGTCGGATTCGCGCAGCACGTCGGTGGGCACCGCGGCGATCCAGCGGTTCCTGCGCCCGGTGTGCTACCAGGATTTTCCCGACGAGTTGCTGCCCAGCGCGCTCCAGGCAGGCAACCCGCTGCTGTTGCGCCGCCTGCTCGACGGTTCGAGGGAGGTCTAGGCCATGCCCGAACCCGACATCATAGTGGTCGGCGCCGGTATCGTCGGCGTCGCCTGTGCCCTGCAACTGGCGCGTCAAGGCCAGCGTGTGGTGGTGGTCGACCAACAGGCACCGGGCATGGGCGCCTCGTGGGGCAACGCCGGCCACTTGGCAACCGAGCAAGTCTTCCCGATTGCCGACGTGTCGATCCTCAAGCGCCTGCCCGCGATGCTGCTGGACCCCATGGGCCCGCTGCGCCTGGACTGGAAATACCTGCCCCGCGCGCTGCCGTGGTTTATCCGCCTGCTGCTCAACCTGCGTCCGGCCAGCTACCGGCGCACCGTGGCGGGCATCCGCGCGCTGAACGAAGGCAGCCTGGGCGCCTGGCAGCGTTTGTTGCAGAGCATCGAACGCCCAGGGTTGTTGCATGAAAATGGCTCGTTGCTGGTATTTGAACGCGCCGAATCCCAAGCCGCCCTCGACGCGCTGCAACAGCGTATGCAACAGCAAGGCGTGCCTGTGCAGGCGTGGACCGGCAGTGCCATACGCGAGGCTGCGCCGCAGTTGAGCGAGGGTATACGCGGCGGGTTGTTTTTCCCGGCGACCGGGCACTTTGTAGACCCTTATCGGGTGGTGTGCGAGTTGGTGGAGGCGGCCAGGGCCAGCGGTGTGACGTTTCTCCAGCAGCGTGTAATGGATGCCCGCCTTGAAGGCGCAGGCGTCGCGTTGCTGACCGACCAGGGCAAGCTGACGGCGCGCCAGGTGTTGATCGCCTGCGGTGCGCATTCGGCCAAACTGACCGCGGCCTTGACCGGTAAACAGGTCCCGCTGGACACCGAGCGTGGCTATCACCTGATGCTGCCCCAGGAAACGCAGCGCCTGCCGTTTGCGGTCACCTCGCTGGAACGCAAATTCATCATGACGCCGATGGCGGGCGGCTTGCGCCTGGCCGGCACGGTGGAATTCGCCGGGCTTGATCGCCCCGCGAACATGCAGCGCGCCTGGCAGTTGCATCGGTTGAGTGACGGGTTGTTCCGCCAGCCACTGAGCGTGACGGATGCCACGCCGTGGATGGGTTTCCGGCCTTCGCTGCCGGACTCTCTACCGATTATTGATCGGGTGTGTGAGGGCAAAGTGCTGCTTGCGTTTGGGCATCAGCATTTGGGGCTGACGCAGGCGGCGGTGACGGCAGAGTGGATGGTGAAGCTGTGGAAAGGTGACTCAGCGCAGTGTGGGGCTTACCGATTGGGGCGGTTCTGAGGGGGATGTATTGCCTGATACACCGCTTTCGCGGGCAAGCCCGCTCCCACAGTTGATTGGTGTTGCCGGGCTGTCAGCGCTCGGCTGGAGATCGCCCAGACACTGCTAGTCCTCTGTGGTGTCGAGCTTTAGCGAGGCTGCGAAGGCGGCGGTACTGTTGGTAGAGACATTTCCCCTCAACCATGGAACCTGCAACATCTGCTCTACTTGACCAGCCGCTTCTCCTTGGACGGGCGGTAGCCAAAGTAGGAGCTGTAGCACTTGCTGAAGTGGCTCGGCGATACAAACCCGCACGCCACCAACACTTCCACCTGGGACAACTCCGTGTGCTGCAGCAACCGCCGCGCCTCGGTGACGCGCAGTTCCATGTAGTAGCGCTGCGGCGTGGTGCCCAGTTGTTCCTTGAACAGGCGCTCCAGCTGGCGTCGCGAACGACCGGCGTAGACCGCCAGCTGGTCCAGTTCCAGGGGCTCTTCGAGGTTGGCGTCCATCAGCTTGACCACCTCGCGCAACGGTGCGCTGACGCTGATGTTTTCAGTCGGCTTGATGCGCCGGTAGCGTGACTCTTCAAACGCCAGGATGTCCTCGATACCTTCGACCAGCGCTTTGCCGTGCAGGCTTTTGATCCAGTCCAGGGCCATGTGGAAGGCCCCCGAAGGGCTGGATGCGGTGAGCCGGTCGCGATCGATCACAAAGGGTTCGCTGGTGACCTGCGCCGCTTTCGACACTTCCGCCAACGCGGGACGGTGCTCGGGGTGGATGGCGCAGTGATAGCCCTGCAGCAATCCCGCGCGGCCAAGGAACCACGAGCCATTCCACAGTCCCGCCAGACCCACCCCGTGTTCGGCAGCCGTGCGCAACACGTGGATGAAGTCTTCGCCAGCCTTGAGTTCGGTGCGAAAGCCACCGCAGATAACCAACAATTCCAGGTCGTGCAACGCCGCCACATCCAGGCGCGCATCCGGGCGGATCACCAGGCCCAGGTCGCTGATCACTTCGCCGTCGCCCCAGCCAAAGGTGCGCGAGGCAAACAGATCGGGGCGCAGCAGGTTGGCGGTGACCAGGGTGTCGAGGGTCTGGGTGAAGGCCGGCAGGGAAAAATGTTCGAGTAGCAAAAAACCGACGCGGGTGACCGGCGACGGCTGTTGGGAGGGGTCATTCAGGTAGCGCAGGTTCTTGCCTTTCATGCCACCGCTGAACTGGCGTCTTTCCATCGAGGGTTAGCCCACTTTTATTGTTGATGCAGTGGGCGCCATCTTAGAGGATTGGCGCACCAAAACGGCGAAATCGTGGCATCCAGTGATCCAGGATCTGCGCGGACGCCAGGATAGGCTGCGCGCGACCGATCAGCAATCGGCGCGGTACATACAACGATTTAAACAGCCGGTTTATGCCTGATCTTGAGAAAACCGCCTGCCCGCAAAACCCGTGGCCGAGCGCTCGCAAGTGCATCTGATACGGTTTTTTCTTTGCTATCTGCCTCTGTATCGAAAGCGCCTGCAAAGAGACAATGGCGCCACTCCCGACACCCTTGTCGAGCGCGGCAGGACTCTTCCTGACGCCCCCTTCCCTTCGGAGGCCTTATGACCAAGATGGCAATTTTCCTGTTCGGCTTTTTAGTGCTGACCATCGGCATCGGCCTGTTGGCGACTATATCGCCGGTCTAATGCGCTCAGCTGGCAAACAGCATCGGGTACAACGACAGCACCAGCAGCCCGGCCATTGACCCGTTGAACACCCGCAACAGGCGCGGCTCGCGCAACACATTGCGCAGCCCGCTGCCGCAGACGACCCAGACGCACACACTGGGCAGGTTGACCACGGCAAACACCAGGGCAATCACCAGCACGTTGGTGACATAGCCCTCCGCAGGCGTGTAGGTGGTGATCGCGCCCAGCGCCATGATCCACGCCTTGGGATTGACCCACTGAAACGCCGCGGCGCCGAGAAAAGTCATAGGTTTGCCGTGCTCGTCATTGCTCTCGGACATGCCGCCGGACGTCGCAATCTTCCACGCCAGGTACAACAGGTAGGCCGCGCCCACATAGCGCAGCAACGTGTACGCCCACGGCAACACCTTGAACACTTCCCCCAGCCCCAGGCCGACCGCAATCACCAGCAACATGAAGCCGATACTGATCCCCAGCGCGTGGGGCATCGAGCGACGAAAGCCGAAGTTCACCCCCGACGCCAACAACATGGTGTTGTTGGGACCGGGTGTAATCGAAGACACAAAGGCGAACAGCACAAAGGCTGACAGCAGGCTGGTAGACATGAACATGACAGAGCATCCAGGCGCGGGGTGACAGGCCTGTGACAGTAGAGGTTTGCAGCGCCGACCGCCCCGTACAGCTGGGGGTGGATCGGGGAATACACTTTGGCCACATGAAAAAGGGAGCAAGCCATGACAGCTTGCTCCCTTGACTGGCTACTTAACGCGGACCACCGCCACCCCCAAAGCCTGGGCCACCATGCCCACCACCTTGACCGTGCCCACCACCACCACCACCACCACCTGGTGGTGGCATGAACATCCAGCAACCCGATAACGTGGACAACAAGGCGACCACGACGGCGGCCTTGGTCAGGTAATTCAACTTCATGACAACACTCTCACTTGGCAATATTTGTTTCGCGAGTGTTATGACAACTGCAAGTCGAGGGCGTCACGGCTATCGTGTAACGCGTTGGTAGGGTTTGTATTTGAATGAATACAGGTGGTTCAGGGCTCCCTGTTGGGGGTGGCTATGTTGCGGCGATAAAACTTTATCCAAGGCAATAAAAAACCCCGTAGACGCTAATCTACGGGGTTTTCAAGAGTGGAGGCCGAGGTCGGAATCGAACCGGCGTAGGTGGATTTGCAATCCACTGCATAACCATTTTGCTACTCGGCCTCAAACGATCAATGCCCTGAACACTGGCACTCACCGCATGCAAACTTGAGTGGGCTAATGAAGCCTGCCTCTACTCTAACTGATTGAATACATTGAAGTTTTTAATGCTTCGTTGCGTTCGATGGGCGCCATTATGTACGCATTTACCAAAGCGTGCAACCCCTTGATTTCAAAAATATTTCGCAGCGCTATCAAGGGGTTGCGCGCCTGCCCTACTCCTGGATCAGTTGTTGCCGGTACTGCGGGTCGGCCTTGATCTGAGCGTCGGTGAATGGCAGCGGGCTGAGTTTTTTCTGCGAGAAAGCCTGGGTCTGGTCCTTGGCGTGCGTGGATGCAGGGTCGCTGGACAGGGAGAACGCGAGCAAGCCCTGGGCATGGGGGCCGGTGTCGTCGAAGGTGACGATTTGCAGGTAGCTGCTGCCACTGACCACTTCCCGTTTGCCATCGGCGCGCGGCACGGTTTGCATGGCGTTGTAGATGCCCAGCGCCTGGGGGCCGCCGTGGATCGGGGTCTGCCCGCTGACTTGCACATCGCCCCAGCGGCTGTTGGCCGTCAAACCGAGCTTGGCCACGTCGGCGGTGGACGCCAGCATCGCTTCGCGCAGCGCCGTGACGACGGGTGCGCGCTCGATGGCCACGCCGCGGGGCGTGGTCAACGGCTGCGTCGGGTCAAAGGCGACGCGCCAGGCGTCGGGGATCTGCTGCAGGCGTTCCATCAGGTTGATGAAGTGCACCAGGCCCACGCCGCTGTCGAGGTTGGCGTGCTGGTCCCAGTTTTTCAGGCTGGTGCACAGCGGCTGCAAGACCACGGCATCGGCGCCCAGGTGTTTGGCGCAAAATGCCATCAGGTCGGGCATCACCTGGCCGGCCAGGTACACCTCGTTGTCCATCACCATATGTTGCAGATCAGCGACGCCGATGGGCTTGCTCTCCAGCGATTGCAGGCGTTGCACGGCGAAACGCGCACGCAAGCCGAGGCCGATGTGGTCCTGGCTGATCACTGGCGAAAAGCCGCTCAACGGCGCCTTGGGGTTGGCCAGCCAGGCCGAGTCATTGGAGTGCTGCACATAGTCGCTGCGTTCCAGTTGCGGCAGTTGATCAGCGGCGAAGATCCCGGCCTGGGCTGCACGCGGGTCGATGTCCCAGGCGCAGGCGCTGTGGGCGCCGTCGAGCACGATCAGTTGCAGGCCGGCACGCGGATCGCTGCATTGGGCGAGCTTGGCCTGGCTGACGTTGGGCACTACCGACAGGTTCATGTACAGGCTCTGACCCTGGTCGTCCGCCGCCACCGTGTTGACCCACGGGATACCCTGCAAGGTATGCACCGAGGTTTGCAGTTCCTTGAGATTGGCGGCGCGGTTCATCGCGTACCACTGTTGCAGCACGCGATCATTGCCGAGGTTGGCATCACGCAGGCTAAAGGCGTGGTGCTGGTCCCAATCAAGCTTGCCGGGCCATTGCACCACCGGGCCGAACTGGGAACTGTAAAGCGTCTGGGACACGGCTTTAAGGCTGCCATCGGCCTGCCTGGCTTGCACCGTTACCGCGGTTTTATCCAGCGCGATCGATTTGCCATCCAGCAGATAGCGCGTGGAATCCTTGGGGTCCAGGGTCAGGCGATACAGGGTGAAGTGCTTGGACGTGTCGACCGTATGGGTCCAGGCCAGGTGCTGGTTGAAACCGATATTGATCAACGGCAGGCCGGGCAATGCTGCGCCCATCACGTCCAGTTGTCCGGGGATGGTCAGGTGCATCTCATAAAAACGCATGCCACCCACCCACGGAAAGTGCGGGTTGGCCAACAACATGCCGCGGCCATTGAACGAACGGTCACGGCCGACCGCTACCGCGTTGCTGCCACGGTCCAGGGCAAAGCGCTGTTGATTGGCGGCAACCCGCTCAAAGCCCAGGGCACGGGTCTGTACCCCGGCGGTCACGGCAGGCGGCGTGGCACCCGCCAACGCTTCGGCAAACTGCCCCACCCCACCTTCGACCAGCAAACGCCGGGTGAGCTTCACCACGTCTTGCGCGGTGATCGCCCGTACCCACGCCGCCTGGCACTGAGCTGGCGCGCCGTGTTCTTTCAGATAACGGTTGTAGCCCGCCACGTACCCCTCGACCCGCTGCCGGATCTGCGGGGTTTGTGCGTTCCAGAAGGCCGCGACGGCCTCTGGCGTGTTCAGCCAGGTGAAAAACACATCGCTGGCCAGGTTGTTGCGTTCCTCCAGCGTCGCCTGGTCCGGGCCGAAGAAGCGCGACCGCTGCCCGTTCACCGTGACCACTTCGTTGGCCAGCAGGCACAGATTGTCCTGGGCATACGCATAACCGATGCCGTAGCCCAGGCCACGTTCATCATTGGCACGGATATGGGGCACGCCGTACCCGGTACGCCGGATCTCTGCCGACGCCGGCGTCACCGCCTCCCGTGCCGATGCCGCCAGGCTCAACCCCAGCAACACCCCTGCCACACATACCCTGGACAACCCGTTGGACATAATCACGCCGACTCCACAGTCAAATTGAACACCCTCGCAAGGGGTAGTTACCCCACCGTAAGGACGCAAAAAACCCGGAAAAATTTAGGCGACAACGGGGTTTATCGAAGAGGGCCGCAATGTGACAAAAGCGATACCGACAAAATTTCTACATCTGGAACTTCATGATTTCTGTCGCTCGTACGTCTTATTAACCAAGAGCGCTCATTTTCCTGATCAGGCTCTGATAAGGAGTTTTATTGCATGTACAACTCGCAACTGCCCACGGATGGACACTCACCCGCCGCCGATGCCTCGTTCGGCCGCGGCGGCCAAGCGTTCGGCAAGGCGCCCGAGCAGCACGGCAACCAGCGTATCCGCCACTTGCTCAAGTATTTTGGCCTGCGTACCAGCCTGATCCGGCTGAAGGTCATCGACGCCCTGCTCACCGCTGCCGACAACCAGCGCACCCTCGGGGTACGCGGCGTGCACAGCCATTTGCTGGAGTTGGGCATTCCGCTGTCGTTTCTCAGCGTGCGTGAAGTGCTCAAGCGCCTATGCAGCGAGGGCGTGATCACCCTCAATGCGGACAAAAGCTACAGCCTCCATGAAGAGGCTGCCAAAGTACTCGAAGGCCGCGCCTGACTCAGAAGTTGGGCTTGACCTTGCGGCGCATGATGCCGTTGATCACCACCACGGTGACGGCCACGCCGATCGCGATGTACTGGAACGTCTTCTCGCTGATCACCCCAGTGTTCTGCAAGTAGGACAGGCCAAACATCGTCCCCAGCACCACCAGGGAAATCAGAATCGAATATTTCAAGCGTTGCTTTTGAGTCATGACAGTTCCTGAATCTTGAGAATGTATCCGCGGTGTATCACCACACATGCCCACTCGCGGGCATAGGCCGCAGTCAGCAGGCCACCATGTTACAGGCGATGACAGGCTTTGGCATATCGGCTGCCTGATTGATGAACCCGCGAGCCCTTCAGCCTGCGCGCCCGCATCAAACATTCGAAACGCCTTCTGACCGTTTGCGCGGAACCCTCCTCCCTCCTGCACTCACCTAGCTAGAGCCCATCACGGAAAGAAGCTACACACTCCAATCCCACGGATGTTTGGGCACTACGCCATTGAGTCACCCACATGATCCTCTTTCCCCTCTCTGCGTATATTCCGGGTGTTATGACGAACGCCGCAGCGTCAGCCCACCAACCGAATCGTGCACAGTCTCCCGTCCGCCACGCCGATACACCGACCCACACTCCTCCCGCAGAAGGCTTTAAAATCGCAGCCGCCGACCAGGAGAACCTGCGCCAACTGGCCAACCACATCCGTGGTATTGCGCTGCTGTGGACCGATTCGACCTCCGCGCAAACCATATCCAGTGCATTGCACAATTGGACGATGCCGATTGCCCCCGACTCGTCCTACCCCGATAAACCGCTTTCCAACCCCAGCGTGGCGCAAGTCATCACCCGCCTGGGCTTCCAACTCCCGACCAGTCTGGCGCAGGCCATTGCCCTGCGAGACAGGTTGGATCAAAAAGCGCTGGCCCCCTTGGTAGGCAATGCCGGCGGCGGCCTGTCCTGGCCCGTGCCGCTGGATGCCGCCCAACAACGGGCGATCAGCGACACGATAGACCGCAACAGCGCCGGGCTTGCCGGCCTGCCCCTTGCCGACCGACGCAAAGGGGCGCTGGATTACTTGCTGGAGCAGACGCCGCTCTCCAGCCAGGAGCTGCAGGACCCGCACAACGCCATCGAAAAACTGCTCAAGTCACCAAGGGCCGAGGCGCTGGGCCTCGCGATCCAGACAAAGTTGGGGGGTATTGCCACCCCTGACAGCCTGTCCGAATACGTGCTGAGCGCTATCCAACTGGGGCTCGATCGCGAGTCAGTCCGCCAGCCCGGCAGGACCCGCGTGGCCGGTTTCGACTGGGCACAAGAGCAACACTGGGGCAAGCCGGTCTCGAGCGTGCTTGAAGGCCTGAAAAACCACCTCGTTGCCACCGGCAAAGCCACCCCTGCCACGGCACCGTTGGCCGCACACCTGTTGCTCAGCCGCGTTGCGCCGGCTTTTCTGGTCAAGGACATCCCCGATCAGATCGTATACGGCAGCCAAGCCCACACCACGTTCTGCATGGCGGTGGCAAAGGTGGAGCAAGAAGCGCTTGGCGCGTCGGCAAAGATGACCTACGCGCAGGTCATGCAGCGCGCCGATCAAATCCCCGAACCCGCCCCCGAGCATGCGCTGCAAGCGAACTTGATCGAGTGGGGAATAGTCAGTGGCGTGTTGCAAAAATCAGTTGATGGCGTTTACACCCCGCAACAACTGGAGAGGGTCAGGGCCGCCTTCGATGACCAGCAAAACCAGCGCCTGGCCGCCAGTGAGTCAATCAATACCGACCTCCCCACGCGCAAAGGGGTCGCGCTGGCAAAGCTCAAGCAAGCGTTTCCCGAAATGGACCCGGCACTGTTTGAAAAACCGCTCCTGCAGCTGGACGAAGCGTACAAGCAGGGCCCACAGCCACTCTATGACCCCAACCTGCGGCCCGTAGGCCTGTATTTTTCAATGCTCGATGTGGCTATGGGGCAAAGCCCCCTGGGCAAATGGAAGACCTCCGATAAGCGCATCCCGCTCGACAAGTTCAACAATAGCCCGGCACGCAGTTCGTTCCAGGCGTTCGACAGCGAGTTCACCAAGGCCATCGACACGCGCAAAAGTGCGATTGCCACCACGGTACGCCACCTGATTTCACAACTGCCACTGGAAGACCGCAAGCGGCTGGAGACGGGAAACATCAGGTTTTTCCACGAGTCCACCTACGACGGTAACAAGGTGACGGCAAAAAACCTGGTGCTGAGTTTCAAGGTCGAGCAAGAGGGCCAACGCTCGATTTACCAGTTGGATATCCAGAACCTCAAGATCACGCGCAAAGACAACTACATCGACTTGAAAGACGTGACATGGCAAGACGGCAACCGGCAAATCCGGCAAACCGAGTTCAAACCCAAAGCCGGCGGTGACGCCGCGCAAGCTGAACGCCCGTCGACAGGGCCTGCACTGCCTGACAGTTTTTCCAGCGCCCGCAGCCACCTCATCGCCAATGCCTTTGTCGAGCACCTTGACTACGACAACCCCGCAATCAAACAGGAAGCAATGGGCACAACCCCCCACGAGCGGCAACTACAGGCACAAGACAACGCGCGCGAGTTCTTTCTGAACCTGATCCCGTTCAGGTCCGCGATCGTCAACTTTTCCCAGGGCAATATCGCCGACGGCGCATTGGATCTGGGCCTGGACCTCTTCAGTTTCTTGACCGCCGGTGCGGGCACTGTGGGCAAGTTAGGCAAGTTGGGGTCCGCCGCCGTGTCTGCCGGTACGAAATATATCAAGGGCGCGAAGGTGATCGGGGCCGCGGCCATCGGCGCCCTCAACCCGCTGGATGGCATGGGCGACCTGCTGATAGGTGCCGCACGAATAACAGGTAAAACCGGCAAGCAATTGTTCAAGGGCGCGCAAGCGCTGGGCAATGCCACCGGAGCATTAGCCGAAAAAACCATGAGCACACTCAAAGGCGCAAACGGCAGCTACGATTTGATCAAGGCCAGCCAGGCCCATGGCGCGGCCTCAATCGGCACCTTCAAGTCGGCCGACCAAACCATTGAAACCGTCGCGATTCACCACAACGACAACTGGTACGCCTATGACCCAGTAAAAAACCAACCCTACGGCGGGCCGATCCAGGACTTCCAGCCCTCCTACACGCTGGCGCCGTCGCCCGTCGCCTCTTCCCCGTCGCGCAAAAGCCGCGTCACGCCGTACAGCGTCAGCCAACGCCCGCCGCGTGCCAGAAAGCCGTTACCCGAAGGGGAATATGCCACCGCCATGAAAGGCAAGCTGGAACCTGATCACTTCAAGCCCGATACCAAGTTCGAAACGATGAAAAAGTTCGTCGAGGAGCTGTTTGACCATTACGCCAAGATCGGCACCAACATGCCCCCGCGCCCGCCTATTCCAACGGTCACCAAGCCGATACCGCCGGCTGAGCTGCTCTCGCAAGCACTCAAGACCTCGAACGGCGTGGTACTGGGCGAACTGCATCACGAAATGGCCAGCTTCAAGACCCTGTTCGATAATGCGCAAACGTTGAAAAAAGAGGGCGTCAAGCGCGTGTATATGGAAGGGCTGCTGTCTCGGCCGGATTTACCCGACGGCCTTCAGGATGACGGTATCAGCATGCTCGGACGCACAGGCAAGCCGCGCACATCGCCAAGCTTCAAGGAACTCAAGGCCAAGTTGGAAGCCAACGGCATCGAGATCGTGCCACTCGACCACTATTACCTCACCCGGCACAAGGATGTTAAGGCACTTTACGGCCCCACCAAGACCGGCTTCGGCTCTGAACAACGGCTTCGAGAGTTCAACTATTACGCGACCAAAACCATCGAAGCCACTTCCAACGGCGAAAAATGGGTGGCCCTGGTAGGCATGTCGCACATGAAGACATCCGAAGCGGTGCCGGGGCTCGCCGAAATGACGGGCAGTACGGCGATCGGCGTGTTCAATAACGTCAAACCCATGCCAAGCATGGGCTACGCCGCGAAGGTTCCAGCCCCTGACCCGAGCAAGCCGTTGGGCCACAAGGACTATCCAGGCGACTTGCGCATATTCGTGTAGCCGCCAGCGGCGTCGCAGTCATCGCCTCAGTCCAAGGCCTGGAGTGGCGCATAGCTCCACCAGCCAATCCACAAACACACGTACCCGCAGGGACAGCTGGCGGTGCGGCGGATACAGCGCCGTCAGTGCCATTGCGGGTACCGTCAACCGGGGCAACACCTCGACCAGCCGCCCCTCGGCCAACTGGCGCAGGGCATGGTAATGCGGGGCCTGGATCAAGCCATACCCGGCCTCACATGCCGCAAAGTAACCGTCGGCGCTGTTAACCGCGACGCTCTTGGCCAGGTTGATCGGGCGCAACTCGGTCCCCACTTCAAATTCCAGGCCATAGCGCTTGCCAGTGGTGCTCGATACGTACTCGACCATCTGGTGATGCACCAGGTCTTCAAAGCACTCGGGCACGCCCATGCGCGCCAGGTAAGCGGGGCTGGCCAGGGTTACCTGCTCAAGCATCGCCAAAGGTCGCGCCACCAGCGACTCATCCAGCGCCGGGCCACCACGCAGCACACAGTCCACACCTTCGCGGATCAGATCCACCGGGCGATCATTCAGGCCGATTTCCAGTTCGATATGCGGGTAGCGCGCCGTGAACGTCGGCAATGCGGGAATCACGATGCAGCGCCCAATGCCCGACGGCATGTCCACGCTCAAGGTGCCGCGCGGGTCTTGCCGACGGGTGGAAAATACCGCCTCGGTCTCCTCCAGGTCGGCCAGCAAACGCACGCAACGCTGGTAATACGCAGCGCCGTCCAGCGTGGGGCTGACCTGGCGCGTGGTGCGTTGCAACAGTTGCACCCCCAGATACGCCTCCAATTGCTTGATCAGCACCGTCACCGAAGCGCGCGGCATTTGCAGGCTGTCTGCGGCCTTGGCGAAGCCGCCCAGTTCGACAATCCGGGTAAACACGCGCATTGCATTAAAACGGTCCAAAACCCGGGCCCCTCGCTGATGATTATTTAGATAATCCGAATAGTGATAACTGTTTTAGCCGGTTTATCCCAATTCTGTCGAGGATAACAATGGAGCCCTTCCCACCCCAGGCGTTTAACACATGCACACACGTCAACTCGGTAAAAACGGCCCCCACGTCTCTGCCATCGGCCTCGGCTGCATGGGCATGACCGATTTCTACACCCCCGGCACCGACACCACGGAGGCCACCGCGACCCTGCATCGCGCCCTGGAGCTGGGGGTGAACTTCCTCGACACCGCCGACATGTACGGCCCGCACACCAACGAAGCGCTGATCGGCAAAGCCATCGTCGGCAAGCGCGACCAGGTGTTCCTGGCCAGCAAGTTCGGCATCGTGCGCGACCCGGCCAACCCGACGCTGCGCGGTGTCGACGGGCGCCCCGAGTACATCCGCAACGCCATCGACGGCACCTTGCGCCGCCTCGGCGTGGAGACCCTCGACCTCTACTACCAACACCGCATCGACCCCGAAGTGGCCATCGAAGAAACCGTCGGGGCCATGGCTGAACTGGTCAAGCAAGGCAAGGTGCGTTACCTGGGCCTGAGCGAAGCGTCGGCGGCCACCCTGGAGCGGGCGCACAAGGTCCACCCCATCAGCGCCCTGCAAAGCGAATATTCGCTGTGGAGCCGCGACCAGGAAGACAACGGCTGCCTCGCCGCCTGCCAGCGCCTGGGCGTTGCGTTTGTGCCCTACAGCCCGTTGGGCCGCGGCTTTCTCACCGGCGCACTGCAAAGCCCGGACGATTTCGACGCCGACGACTATCGCCGCCAAAGCCCGCGCTTCCAAGGCGAGAATTTCGCGAAGAACCTGCAACTGGTGACACAGGTGCAGGCCCTGGCGCGGGACAAGGGGGTCAGCGCCGGGCAACTGGCGCTGGCCTGGGTGTTGGCGCAAGGCGACTACATCATCCCCATTCCGGGGACCAAGCGACGCAAGTACCTGGAAGAGAACGTCGCGGCGCTGGAGGTGCGCCTCAGCCCGAGTGAATTGGCGGCGCTGGAGGCGGTGTTTGCGGCCGATGCCACGGTCGGCCTGCGTTATCCCGAAACGGTGATGGCGATGCTGAACATCTGAACACCCCGGAGCGCCCTGAAGCGGCGCTCCAACTTTCTTGTACGATCGTACCTAAAGCTCTGGCTCGCCAAGCCGATAGCCCGACGAAGCTCTAATAAAGCCGCGTGAATAACAAACGCTTCGTAAGGACGATCCCATGCCCCCACTGCGCTCTATCCAAGCCCGCTATACCGTGTTTCTGGTGCTGTTCGTCCTGGTGTTGTTTGTGTTGACCATCGTCGGCATCGGCCAACTGGTCGCACCCACGCTGCGCCATACCGAAGAACAAGTGGTGCTCAACCGCATCAGCGAAGTCGCCGAACAGATCCAGGGCGAGCTGAACAAGGTTCAGGCCCAACAACGCACTATCACCCAAACCATTCCCCTGCTCGACAGCGATGCCATCGACAAGGTCCTGCCTGGCCTGGTCGACCAGTACGGCGAGCTGAAAGTCTTCGGTGGTGGCATCTGGCCGCTTCCCAACCAGCGCACCCCCGGGCGCAACAAACACAGTACGTTCTGGCACCGTGATGCTTCGGGCAAGCTGACGGTCAATACCTTCTGGAACAGCGACCCGGCCCCCAATTACTACGACCAGAGTTGGTACAAAGGCGGGCTCGCTTCACCTCGCGGCCAATGCGCCTGGGCGGCGGCCTACAAGGACGACGCCAGCCAGGAGCCACGCACCAACTGTGCCATGGCGATCCAGCGCGACGGTGCCGCCTATGGCGTGGCGACCATCGATGTGACCCTGGGCTTCTTCAATGAGTTGGTGGCCAGCAAGGAAAAAGACATCGGTGGGCAAATGCTGATCGTTGAAGGCGACGGCAAGATCATCAGCAACAGCTCGCGCATCAGCAGCCCGGTGGTGTTGAAAAACATCAGCGAGCTGACTGGCACATCGGCCTTCGCCGCCCAGGTCAGCAAAGCCCTGGCCCAGCGCAACCAAGCGTTGCAGCGCAGTGAGTTCGACAACGGCGGCGTCGCCAGCACCTTTTACATGCGCCCGATTGAAGGCACGCCGTGGTTCCTCGCCACCGCCCTGCCCACCTCGCTGATCACTGCCCAGCGCGATGATGTACTGGGTACCCTGGCCCTGCTGCAAATCCCCATGGTGTTGCTGCTGGTGCTGCTCGCGGTGTACGCGATCCGCCAATTGGTGCAGCGCATGACCACGCTGAAAAGCAATATCGATGCGCTGTCTACCGGCGACGCCGACCTGACCCGACGCATCACCATCCGCGCCGAAGACGAACTGGGCGCCATCGGCCACTCGGTCAACCGGTTTATTGTCTACCTGCAAAACATGATCGGCGAAGTCACCCAGGCCACGGGTGCCATGTCCTCGAGCCTGGAGCAATTGCAACAGACCTCGGCGCAGACCAACCAGATCCTGCTGCGACATGCCTCGGAGACCGACCAGACCGTCACCGCCATCACCGAAATGAGTTCCACCGCCGACACCGTCGCGCAAAACGCCGCCGAAACCGCGGCCTTTACCCAGCGTGCCAACGAACACGCCGACCGTTCCCGTGTGGTGGTGGGTGAGGCGTCCAACAGCGTCAGCGCGTTGATCGGCGAAGTTTCCAGTGCCACCCAGAGCGTGGAAAACATGCGCCAGGACGCCGCGCGTATCACCGAGACCCTGGGGGTGATCGGCGCGATTGCCGGCCAGACCAACCTGTTGGCGCTCAACGCCGCCATCGAGGCGGCGCGGGCTGGCGAGCAAGGCCGTGGGTTCGCGGTGGTCGCCGACGAAGTGCGCGCACTGGCGGCACGTACCCAGGCCAGCACGTCGCAGATCAACGAGATGCTGGTGCGCCTGACCACGGGGGTCAGCACGTCCGTCGCGGCCATGGAAAACACCCAGGCCAGTTGCCAGTCGGCCGCCGACGCCACGGCGCGGGTGAACACCGGCCTGGACGAAATGGCGGGCTCGGTCAGCCACATCAACAACCTCAGCACCCAGATCGCCACGGCCGCCGAGCAGCAAAGCGCAGTGACCGAGGAGATCAACCGCAGCATGGTGCACATTCGCCATATGGTCGAAGAGTTGGTGCAAAGTGGTCACGCCACCGAAGCCAATACCCAAAGCCTGCTCGACGCCAATGGCCGGGTTATTGCACTGATGAGTCGCTTCAAAGTCCGTTGATCAACTCGCCAAGGTCTCCCGTGCAAAGCGCGGGAGTCGGACTATTCTGACAGCTCAAGGTGTTTAGCCACGCCACACAGGAGGTGTGTCATGCGCGCTGTCGAGCAGTCGGTCCGGTTGGAGCGGATCAGTCAGGAACGCTTTATCCAGGCCCCGATCGAGGCCGTCTACGACTACGTGACCCAACCGGACCGCTGGCACGAATGGCACCCCACTTCCCTCGGCGCCGAGACCGGCACCTCTGGTTCCCTCCCCGTCGGCGCCCGCTTCACCGAATTCATCGACCTGTTGGGCATCCGCGTCCCCATGAGCTATCGCGTGCAGATCGCCCGACGTCCCGACGAATTCAAGACCGTGTTCACCTCCCTGGCCGTCGACGGCTCGATTCACTATTTCCTGCAGGCCCACCGCGATGGCACGCTGTTCAAGCGTGTGCTGATCTACGAGACCGAGTTGCAGCTGGCCAGCCTGCATGAACGCATGATCGAGCTGTCGTCCGTTGCCCTGGACCAGCTCAAGCAACGGCTGGAAAACCCACCCTCTGTATAATTTAGAAACATTACCGCCGCGTACCCTTGCAAAAAGCGGGGAAAATGTCGGGCTTACTGCTCGGAACCGGATGACAACCCATGAAGACCCCATTGCGCTTGGCCCTGCTTTCGGCCCTGTTCACCACCACCCTGGCCCAGGCGGCTGATCTGATCCCTATCGACGTGCACCGCGACGCCAATTGCGGCTGCTGCAAGAAGTGGATCAGCCACCTGGAAAGCAACGGTTTCAAGGTCAATGACCATGTGGAAACCGACATGAGCGCGGTCAAGCAACGCCTTGGCGTCGCCCCACGCCTGGGTTCGTGCCACACCGCCGTGATCGACGGCAAGTTCGTCGAAGGCCACGTGCCCGCCGAGCAGGTGCTGGCCTTGCGCGCACGCGACGACCTGCTCGGCGTCGCCGCACCGGGTATGCCCATGGGCTCGCCTGGCATGGAAGTCGAGGGGCGCAGCGAAGCCTTTGAAGTGATCGGTCTGACCCGTGATGGCAAGGACGTCGTGGTGGCTGAATACCCGGCGCGATGATCGCGGGTTACCTGGGACTGTTCGTCGCGGCGTTTGGCGCCGCGACCTTGTTACCCCTGCAATCGGAAGCGGTGCTGGTCGGCCTGCTGCTCAGTGGGCATTACAGCCTGTGGCTGCTGCTGGGCGTCGCCACCCTCGGCAACGTGCTCGGTTCAGTGGTGAACTGGTGGCTGGGGCGCTGGGTGGAGCACTTCAAGGGGCGACGCTGGTTTCCGGTCAATGACCGGCAACTGGACAAGGCCCGGCGGCATTACCAGCGCTGGGGGCATTGGACGCTGTTGCTCAGTTGGCTGCCGGTCATCGGTGACCCGCTGACCCTGGTCGCCGGCGTGATGCGCGAACCCCTGTGGCGTTTCTTGCTGTGGGTGACCGTGGCCAAAAGCCTGCGCTACGCCGTGCTCGCCGCACTGACCTTGCACTGGGTGTGAATCCCTGTTTAATTTCTCGCCAACATTGAACGCCGTTTAATCCAACCTTTTTCGGGGCACTCGTTGATGTCGGTACAGATCGCAGTGATTGATGATTGGCAGAAGGTGGCCAGTGGCGTGGTGGACTGGTCGCCGCTTGCAAGCGTCGGCCAGGTGCACTTCCTCCACGATTACCCGGCGGACACCGCCACCATGATCCAGCGCTTGCAGGGCTTCGAGGTCATTTGCGTGATGCGCGAACGCTCGACCTTCGACAAGGCCCTGCTCCAGGGCTTGCCCAGGCTCAAGCTGCTGGTGACCGGCGGCATGCGCAACGCGGCCATCGACATTCCCGCCGCCAAGGCACTGGGGGTTCAGGTGTGTGGGACTGACAGCTATAAACAGGCAGCACCGGAATTGACCTGGGCATTGATCATGGCGTCTACCCGCAACCTGCTGGCCGAAGCCAACTCGCTGCGCGCCGGGGGCTGGCAGGTTGGCCTGGGGGGCGACCTGCATGGCAAGACCCTGGGGATTCTCGGGCTCGGCAGCATCGGTCAAAAGGTCGCCCAGTTCGCCCAGGTGTTCGGCATGCGCGTGATCGCCTGGAGTGAAAACCTCACGCCGGAGCGCGCGGCCGAGTCGGGGGTGACGTGGGTCAGCAAGCAGGCGCTGTTCGAACAGTCCGACATTCTCAGCGTGCACTTGGTGCTCAGCGAGCGCAGCCGAGGCCTGGTGGATGCCGAGGCGCTGGGCTGGATGAAACCGTCTGCGCGCCTGGTGAACACTGCCCGCGGGCCGATCGTGGATGAGACCGCGCTGGTGCAAGCGCTGGAAAGCGGGCGTCTGGCCGGGGCGGCACTGGATGTGTTCGCCGAGGAACCCTTGCCGCACGACCACGCGTTCCGGCGCCTGCCCAATGTATTGGCTACTCCGCACGTGGGTTATGTGAGCGAGCAGAATTACCGCCAGTTCTATCAGCAGATGATCGAAAACATCCTCGCGTGGGCCAACGGCACGCCCATTCGCGGGCTCGCCTGACGCACTTGTAGTGAGCGGGCTTGCCCGCGCTGGGTGGCGAAGCCGCCCCAAAACGGCGCGCCGCGGTGTATCAGGAAGACCGCGGTGTGCGGATTTGGGGCGGCTTCGCCACCCAGCGCGGGGCAAGCCCGCTCACTACAAATACCTATCCGCGAACTTTCTGGGCATGTTTTCAAAGCTGCATAAGGTTACAAGTTTTTTGTCCTACAAAAATTCCTCACAAACCCTACGGGCTCTGGGATCTGTCCTAGACTGATGACCGATGGGTCCGTTTCAAAACAAAAACCCCGCGAAAAATCGAAACTTTCCAACTCTGCCGTAGGTCCAGTTTTAAGGTGAGGCGAGCACGTGGAGTTCATCCCCAATGCCCGTCCATCCAATCTTTTCGAGCCAAATGTGCATCTGGCATACGCCTTGCCAGTTTGTACAGTGCTTGTGCGCCTGATCGCAGGAAGCGGTCATCGGAGCTGATGGCAGCGGGCCATTAGCCAACCAACATGTGGGAGTGAATTATGATCAATGCCGCTGTAGTTGTTCAGGGAGAGCGTGTCAGTCAGCCGGTAGGGGGGCCATCATTGGTCGACCTGCCCACCACTGTGCGGCAGGTCGTGAACGAAAATCCCAACCGCAAGAAAGTCTTGTTTGTCACCTCTGAATTCGCCGACCTGGTCAAGACCGGCGGCCTCGGCGACGTGTCCGCCGCCCTGCCCCGCGCCATGGCCCATCTGCACGATGTACGCGTGTTGATCCCCGGGTACCCACAGGTGATGGAAAGCGATAACCCGATTCATATCGTCGGCGAGCTGGGCGGCCACGCTGCGCTGCCGCCGTGCAAGATCGGGCGCATGGACCTCAAGGACGGCCTGGTCATCTATGTGCTGATCTGCCCCGAACTGTACGAACGTGAAGGCACGCCCTACGGCGCCAACAACGGTCGCGACTGGCCGGACAACCATATCCGCTTCGCCCGCCTCGGCCTGGCCGCCGCCGACATGGCCGCCAACCTTGCGCAGATCCATTGGTGCCCTGACCTGGTGCACGCCCACGACTGGCCCGCTGGCCTGGCCCCGGCCTATATGCACTGGCGTGGGTCACGCACGCCGACGCTGTTCACCATCCACAACCTGGCCTATCAAGGCGTGGTCAGCCTGGCCTCCACGCCGGAGTTGGGCATTCCGCCCCACGCCCTGCAACAGGAAGGCATGGAGTTCTACGGCAAGATGTCGTTCCTCAAGGCTGGCATGGCGTATTCCAGCCATATCACCACGGTGAGCGCAACGTACGCCCAGGAGATCACCACCCCCGAATTCGGCTGTGGCCTCGATGGTTTCCTGGCCAGCAAGACCCAGCAAGGCCTGCTCAGCGGCATCCCGAACGGCATCGATGAAAGTTGGGAAACCTCCACCGATACGCACCTGCAACATAATTTCAATATTGGCGACTGGGACGGCAAGGCCATCAACGCCGGCCACGTGCGTCGACTGTTCGGCCTGCACGACTCCAAAGGCCCGCTGTTCGCGGTGGTCTCGCGCCTGGTCTACCAGAAAGGCCTGGACCTCACCGAAGCCGTAGCCGGCTTTATCGTCGAAAACGGCGGCCAGATCGCGATCATCGGCCGTGGCGAGCCGGAAGAAGAACAGGCCATGCGCGAACTGGCGCTGCGCTTTCCCGGCCAGGTCGGCGTGCGCATCGGCTTCAACGAAACCGACGCCCGGCGCATGTTTGCCGGCAGCGATTTCCTGTTGATGCCTTCGCGCTATGAGCCGTGCGGCCTGAGCCAGATGTACGCGCAACGTTTCGGCTCGCTGCCGGTGGCGCGCAATACCGGCGGGCTCGCAGACACCATTGAAGATGGCGTCACCGGCTTCCTGTTCAATGAATCCAGCGTAGAAAGTTACCGCGAAGCCCTGAGCCGAGCGTTCAGGGTCTTCGCCTTCCCGGGTCTGCTCAATGCCATGCGTTCGCGCGCCATGACCCAACCCTTCAACTGGTGCCAGGCGGTGGAACCCTACGCCGAACTGTACGAACAGCTTGTGGCCAAGGCCCTGGGGAAATCCGCCAATAAATAGACATGGGAGGTCTCTGTAGATGCCGTCACGGACTCTGGAAACCTGGCCCCACGGCGCAATCATGCTGGACGCGCAACACACGCGTTTTGCCTTGTGGGCGCCAGACGCGTATTACGTCAGCGTTGAATTGGAACACGGTAAGTCCGTCGCCATGCTGCCCCAGGCAGATGGCTGGTTTGAAACTGAAATAGCCTGCCCGGCAGGCACGCGCTACCGCTTCAATATCGATGGGGAAAAGGATGTCCCCGACCCGGCGTCCCGGGCTCAGGCCACGGACGTGCATGGCTGGAGCCGGGTCGTCGACCCCCTCGCCTATCAATGGCGACACAGCCAGTGGCACGGCCGTCCGTGGCACGAAGCGGTGATCTATGAACTGCACGTCGGTGCTCTGGGCGGTTACGCCGCCGTAGAGCAACACCTGCCGCGCCTGGCCGAGCTGGGCGTGACTGCGATCGAGCTGATGCCATTGGCGCAGTTCCCCGGCGAACGCAACTGGGGCTACGACGGGGTTTTGCCCTATGCGCCCCACGCCAGCTACGGCACGCCCGAGCAGCTCAAGCACCTGATTGACAGCGCCCATGAACACGGCCTGGCGGTGATCCTCGACGTGGTCTACAACCACTTCGGCCCCGACGGCAATTACCTGGGCCAATACGCCCAGGGTTTCTTTCGCGAAGAGGTGCACACGCCTTGGGGCGCCGGCATCGACTTCGAACGCCGTGAAGTGCGCAACTTCTTCCTCGACAACGCGCTGATGTGGCTACTTGAGTACCGCTTCGACGGCCTGCGCCTGGACGCCGTGCACGCCATCGACAACCCGGGGTTTCTCAAGGAGCTGGCGCAACGGGTGCGCCAGCAAGTCGATACCGGCCGCCACGTATGGTTGGTGCTGGAGAACGAGTTCAACCAGGCCAACCTGCTCGAGCACGATTTCGACGCGCAGTGGAATGACGACGGCCACAACGCCCTGCACGTGTTGCTCACCGGCGAGACCGACGCCTATTACCGTGACTTCGCCACCGACACCACGCCCAAGCTCGCCCGCTGCCTGGGCGAAGGCTTCATCTACCAGGGCGATACCACCCGCCACGGCCACACACGCGGCGAACCCAGCGGCCATCTGCCGCCGACCGCGTTTGTGCTGTTCTTGCAGAACCATGACCAGATCGGCAACCGCGCCCTCGGTGAACGCTTGCATCAACTCTGCTCACCCCAGGCACTTCAGGCGGCAACCACGTTGCTGCTGCTGTCACCGATGATCCCGCTGCTGTTTATGGGCGATGAAGTCAACGCCAGCGAACCGTTTCTGTTTTTCACCGACCACCACGGCGAACTGGCCGAAGCGGTGCGCGAAGGCCGACGCAATGAATTTGCCGACTTCGCCGCATTCAACGAGCCGGCGCTGCGCAAGCGCATTCCCGACCCGAACGCCCTGCGCACCTTTGAACACTCGACACCGACCTTCACCGACCACCCCCAGGCCCGGCTCTATCGCCAATTGCTCAGCCTGCGCCACCGCCACCTGGTGCCGCACCTGCCCGGCAGCGTCGCATTGGGCGCACAGGTGCTGGCCGAGGGCGCCGTCAGTGCACGTTGGCGCCTGGGCAACGGCAGCCTGCTGCAGATCGACCTCAACCTGAGCGCCACCGCACTCGCGTATCACCGCGCCGAACACCTGCTATTCGAAACGCCTGCCGACCAAGGCGCACAACTGCCGCCGTACAGCGCACGCGTCACCCTATCCCCTGTTGGAGAGCACTCTTGAGCGAAGCGAACCTGGAAATCCTCGCCAGCCGCGCGGGCCTGGCCGTCGATTGGATCGACGCCAACGGCCGCCCACAACGTGTCAAACCCGAGGCCCTGCGCGCCGTGCTCAAGGGCCTGGGCCACCCCGCCGACAGCGACGCCGAGGTCGACGCCAGCCTGCTGCAACTGGAGCGCGCTCAACAGGACAGGCAACTGCCGCCCTTGATGACGGTCGACAGCGGCGACAGCCTCAACCTGGCGCATTACTTCGAACCCGACACGCTGTGCCGGGTCAGCCTTGAAGGCGGCGACACCCTGGAGCTACGCCTCGACGGCAATGCGCTACTGCCCGGCGTCATCGCCCTCGGCTATCACCACGTGCACATCGCTGGCCAGACCTTCACCCTCGCCGTCGCGCCTACCCACTGCTACAGCGTGGCCGAAGCGGTGCATAGCCAACCCGCGCGTGCCTGGGGCATCAGCGCCCAACTCTATGCCCTGCGTCGCTTGGGCGACGGCGGCTTTGGCGACACCCTGGCCCTGGAACACCTGGCGCGCGCGGCCGCCGAACGCGGGGCCGATGCCTTGGCGATCAGCCCGATGCACGCGATGTTCAGCGCCGACACCGGGCGCTACAGCCCGTATTCGCCGTCCAGCCGCTTGTTCCTCAACAGCCTGTACGCCTCGCCCGCCTGCATCCTCGGCGAACGCGAAGTGCGCAACGCCATCGAGGCC
Organism: Pseudomonas sp. GL_117; assembly: GCF_057835125.1. Lineage (NCBI taxonomy): Bacteria > Pseudomonadati > Pseudomonadota > Gammaproteobacteria > Pseudomonadales > Pseudomonadaceae > Pseudomonas > Pseudomonas sp. GL_117. The sequence goes on from NZ_CM174418.1 coordinate 3,322,298, forward strand.
CTCGGCCTGACGGAAGAACTGCACGACCTGGAACAACACAGCCTGATCGACTGGCCCAGCGCAGCCAAAGCCAAGCAACGTCTGCTGCGCGCGCTATATGAAGACTTCCGCCACGGCCATCACCCGCAACACGCCGACTTCCTCAGCTTCCGCCAGGCTGGCGGCGAAGCCCTCGAAAACCACTGCCGCTTCGAAGCCGTACAAGCCGCGCGCGCCGCAGCCGGTGAGGATCTCGACTGGCGCCACTGGCCCCAGGATTGGCGCGACCCACAAAGCCCGGCACTGGCACAATTCGCCGCAGAGCACGCCAGCGAGATCGGTTATTTCGCCTTCAGCCAATGGCTGATCGCCCGTTGCCTGGAACGCGCACAACAAGCCGCGCGGGGCAGTGGCATGGGCGTCGGCCTGATCGCTGACCTCGCCGTGGGCGCCGACGGCGGTGGCAGCCAGGCCTGGAGCCGTCAGGATGAACTGCTCGCCGACCTCACCGTCGGGGCACCACCGGACATCCTCAATCGTGCCGGCCAGGGCTGGGGGATTTCCGCGTTTTCTCCGGAGGGTCTGCAACGCAACGGCTTTCGCGCCTTCATCGAGATGCTGCGCGCCAACTTCGCCCACGCCGGCGGCTTGCGCATCGACCATGTGATGGGCCTGCAACGCCTGTGGGTGATCCCCATGGATGCCTCGCCACGGGACGGCGCTTACCTGTATTACCCGGTGGACGACCTGCTGCGCTTGCTCGCCCTCGAATCCCACCGCCACCAAGCCATTGTCCTCGGCGAAGACCTCGGCACCGTGCCCGATGGCCTGCGCGACAAACTCATCGGCCGCTCGATCCTGGGCATGCGCGTGTTGCTGTTCGAACAGGGTCACGACGGCCAGTTCAAGCCGATCCTCGACTGGCCCGACAACGCCCTGGCCACCACCAGCACCCACGACCTGCCAACCCTCAACGGCTGGTGGCACAGCCGCGACATCGAGTGGAATATCCAGCTCGGCCTGATCGACGCGCCTACTGTCGAGCAATGGAGCGAACACCGCCTGCGCGAACGCCAGGCGCTGCGTCAGGCCTTGAGCCAGGACCCGCAGAATTTCGTCGATGAGATTCGCAACGAAACCGACCACGTGATCGACGCCAGCGTGCGTTACCTGGGCCACACTCGTGCGCCGCTGGTGCTGCTGCCGCTGGAAGATGCCCTGGCCGTGGACGAGCAAGCCAACCTGCCGGGCACCATCGACACCCACCCCAATTGGCGCCGACGCCTGCCGGGCGAAGCCTCCAGCCTGCTCGACAACGCCGGTGCCGCACGCCGCCTGGAACTGCTGGCCGTGGCGCGCAACCAGGCCTACGAGCGTGACCGATGAAAACACTGCCGCTACGCGCGACCCAACGCCTGCAATTTCATCGCGGCTTTACCCTGGATGATGCGGTGCCGCTGGTGCCGTACTTCGCCGCGCTGGGAATCAGTCATCTGTATGCTTCGCCGCTGCTCAGCGCCCGCGCCGGCTCCATGCATGGCTACGATGTGGTCGACCCCACGCGTGTCAATCCCGAGCTGGGCGGTGAATCGGCATTGCGGCGCCTGGTGGCCGCTTTGCGCGAACACGACATGGGGCTGATCCTCGACATTGTCTCCAACCACATGGCCGTCGGCGGCGCCGATAACCCCTGGTGGCTGGACCTGCTGGAGTGGGGGCGCTTGAGCCCCTACAGCGAGTTTTTCGACATCCAGTGGCACTCGCCAGACCCGTTGCTCAAGGGCCAATTGCTTATGCCGTTCCTCGGCAGCGATTACGGCGAAGCGTTGCAGAGCGGCACTGTGACCCTGCAATTTGATGCGGCCAACGGCGCGTTTTACGTCGCCCATTACGAACACCACTTCCCGATCTGCCCACGGGATTACCCCGCGATCCTCGGCACTGACCCATTGCTCCAGCCGCTGGCCGAGCGCTTCGGCGCCCTCGCCTATCAAGACGACGCCTACCACGAGGCCGCACGGCTCAAACAGTTACTGGCCGAACGCGCCAGCGAGGACCAGGTCCTGCGCGCCATCGAGCAACAGTTGGCCAGGTTCGACTTCGACCGCCTGCATCATCTGCTGGAACAACAAGCCTACCGCCTGGCCAGCTGGCGTACGGCGGCGGACGACATCAACTGGCGGCGCTTCTTCGACGTCAACGAGCTCGGCGGCCTGCGTGTCGAACGCAGTGCGGTGTTCGAAGCCACCCACGGCAAGATCTTCGAACTGATCAGCGAAGGCCTGGTGGACGGCCTGCGCATCGACCATATCGACGGCCTGGCCGACCCACGCGGCTACTGCCGCAAGCTGCGCCGACGCGTGGACTCGCTGGCGCCCGGACGGCACTTGCCGATCTTTGTCGAGAAGATCCTCGGCGACGGTGAAACCCTGCGTGAAGACTGGCAGGTGGACGGCACCACCGGCTACGAATTCATGAACCAGCTGTCGTTGCTGCAACATCACCCGGACGGCTTCGCCCCACTGGCCGAGCTGTGGACGCGCCACAGCGAGCGCCCGTCGGCGTTCATCGAGGAAGCGCGCCTGGCCCGCCAGCAAATCCTCAACGGCTCCCTCGGCGGCGACTTTGAAAGCGTGGCCCAAGCCCTGCTGCAAGTGGCCCGCGACGACGTGATGACCCGCGACCTGACCCTTGGCGCAATCCGCCGTGCCTTGCAGGAATTGATCGTGCATTTCCCGGTGTACCGCACCTACATCAGCGCCCGTGGCCGCAGTGCCGCCGATGAGCGTGTGTTCCAGCAGGCCATGGACGGCGCCCGCAGCACCTTGGGCGAAGGCGACTGGCCGGTGCTTGACCACCTGGCCAACTGGCTAGGCGGCCAACCCTGGCGCGATCGCCCGCTGGGGCGTGAGCGCAAGATCCTCAAGCATGCCTGCGTACGGTTCCAGCAACTGACCTCGCCGGCGGCGGCCAAGGCGGTGGAAGACACCGCGTTCTATCGTTCGGCGGTGCTGTTGTCGCGCAACGATGTGGGCTTCAGCACCGAGCAGTTCAGTGCGCCGCTGGCCGAGTTTCATGCGGTCAACCGGCAGCGCTTGCAGAGCTTCCCCGATAACCTGCTGGCCACCGCCACCCACGACCACAAGCGCGGCGAAGACAGCCGCGCGCGCCTGGCGGTGCTGAGTGAATGCGCACCGTGGTTTGTCGAGCAAGTGGAACACTGGCGCAGCCTTGCCGCGCCGTTGCGCAGTGACACCAGCCCCGCCGCGGGCGATGAACTGATCCTCTATCAAGTGCTGCTGGGCAGTTGGCCACTGGACCTCGGTGCAGACCTCGATGGTTACCAACAACGCCTCTGGCAGTGGCAACAAAAAGCCTTGCGCGAGGCCAAGTTGCACAGCAGTTGGAGCGCGCCCAACGAGGCCTACGAGCGCGGCGTCGAAACCTTTCTGTCGCGCTTGCTGTTGAGCGCTGAAGGCCACGCCTTGCGCAGCGCCATCGGCAACGCCGCCCAGGTCATCGCCCCGGCTGGCGCGATCAATGGGCTGGCGCAATCCTTGCTTCGCATCACCGTGCCGGGGGTGCCGGACCTGTACCAGGGCGCCGAGTTCTGGGACTTCAGCCTGGTGGACCCGGACAACCGTCGCCCGGTGGATTTCAACGCACGGCAACAGGCGTTGCGCACCCCACCGGACATCGGCGAACTGTTGTTCCACTGGCGCGACGGGCGTATCAAACAGGCGGTGATCGCCCAGGCCTTGGCCCTGCGCAAGGCCTACCCCGAACTGTTCCACAGTGGCCGCTACACGCCGCTGCAAGTGCTGGGCAAACACGCCGCGCATGTTGTCGCGTTCGCCCGCGAGCACCAGGGCAAATACCTCGTGGTGGTGGTGCCACGCTGGTCCCATTGCCTGCTTGAAAACGGTGTGTTCCCCCAGATCAATGCGCAGGTTTGGGGCGATACACGGGTCACACTACCGTTCGCCGCCACGACACAAAAATGGAAGGGACTTTTCCACACAGGCGCAGTCACACCAAACAAGGAGCTGCCGCTGAGCACTGCCCTGGGGGATTTCCCGGTCAACGTCTTTATTAATCCTGATGATCAAGAGAGCTGAACATTTTCTGTGAGGAGCATTGCGATGAGTACTGAAGACAAACGCATACGGGAACTGGCACACCAGATCTGGGAGTCGGAGGGCAAACCCCACGGCCAGGACACGCGCCATTGGGAGATGGCACGCAAGCTGGCGGAAGCCGAAGCGTTGACGCCGAGCAAGCCTAAGCCGGCGGCCAAACCGAAAGCGGCCGCCAAGCCCAAGCCAGCCGCCAAGCCGCCCGCCGAGAAAAAAACCAAGGCCCCGCGCAAACCGGCCAGTTGAGCGCACTTCCCTGTGGGAGCGGGCTTGCCCGCGAAGGCGCTGGATCAGCACCGATGCACTGACTGACACTCGGCATTCGCGGGCAAGCCCGCTCCCACTGGGGCGCATTTCACTCTGAATTCAATGCTCACCTGACCACCGTCAGCACGACCGCGTTCGTCCCGAAAAAATTCTGCAGGAGCAACTCAATGAGCAAACCCGACAACACCCCATCGACGCCTAAAAACGAGCCGTCGCGGATTCGTGAAGGTTTGCCCTTCCCCCTCGGCGCTACCTGGGACGGTCTGGGCGTCAACTTTGCGCTGTTCTCGGCCAACGCGACCAAGGTCGAGCTGTGCCTGTTCGACGACAGCGGCGAGGTGGAGCTGGAGCGCATCGAGCTGCCCGAATACACCGATGAAACCTTCCACGGCTACCTGCCTGACGCTCACCCCGGGCTTGTCTACGGCTACCGCGTGTACGGCCCGTATGACCCGGCCAACGGTCACCGTTTCAACCATCACAAATTGCTGATCGACCCTTATGCCAAGCAATTGGTCGGGGCGCTCAAATGGTCCGAGGCGCTGTTCGGCTACACCATCGGCCACCCGGACGACGACCTCAGTTTCGACGAACGCGACAGCGCGCCCTTCGTGCCCAAGTGCAAGGTCATCGACCCGGCGCACACCTGGGGCAACGACCAGCCGGTGCGGGTACCGTGGGACCGCACGATCATCTACGAAACCCACCTGCGCGGCATCAGCATGCGCCACCCCAGCGTCGGCGAATCCGTGCGTGGCACCTGCGCGGGGTTGATGGAAGATGATGTGCTCAAGCACATCCGCCAGCTCGGCGTGTCCTCCGTCGAACTGCTGCCAGTGCACGCGTTCGTCAACGACCAGCACCTGCTGCAAAAAGGCATGACCAACTATTGGGGCTACAACAGCATCGCGTTTTTTGCCCCCGACCCGCGTTACCTGGCCAGCGGCAAGATCGCCGAGTTCAAGGAAATGGTCGCGCACCTGCACGAGCAGAAGCTCGAAGTGATCCTCGACGTGGTCTACAACCACACCGCCGAGGGCAACGAGCGCGGCCCGACCCTGTCCATGCGCGGTATCGACAACGCCTCGTACTACCGCCTGATGCCGGATGACAAGCGCTTCTATATCAACGATTCCGGCACCGGCAACACCCTCGACCTGAGCCACCCGTGCGTGCTGCAAATGGTCACCGACTCGCTGCGCTACTGGGCCAACGAGATGCACGTCGACGGCTTCCGCTTCGACCTGGCGACGATCCTCGGGCGCTACCGCGACGGGTTCGACGAGCGCCACAGTTTCCTCGTCGCCTGCCGCCAGGACCCGGTGTTGCGCCAGCTCAAGCTTATCGCCGAACCCTGGGACTGCGGCCCCGGCGGTTATCAAGTCGGCAACTTCCCGCCGGGCTGGGTGGAATGGAACGACCGTTTCCGCGACACCGTGCGCGCCTTCTGGAAAGGCGATGACGGCCAACTCGCCGACTTCGCCGCACGCATGACCGCCTCCGGCGAGATGTTCAACCATCGTGGCCGCCGGCCCTATGCCTCGGTGAACTTCATCACCGCCCACGACGGTTTCACCCTGCACGACCTGGTGTCGTACAACGACAAACACAACGAGGCCAACGACGAGAACAATCAGGACGGCAGCAACAACAACCTGTCCTGGAACCACGGCGTCGAAGGCCCCACCGACGACCCGGAAATCAACGCGCTGCGCCTGCGCCAGATGCGCAACTTCTTCGCCACGCTGCTGCTGGCCCAGGGCACGCCGATGATCGTCGCGGGTGACGAGTTCGCGCGTACGCAACACGGCAACAACAACGCTTATTGCCAGGACAGCGAAATCGGCTGGGTCAACTGGGACCTGGACGAAGACGGCAAAGCCCTGCTCAAGTTCGTCAAACGCCTGATCAAGCTGCGCCTGGCGTACCCGATCCTGCGCCGTGGGCGTTTCCTGGTGGGCGACTACAACGAAGACATCGGCGTCAAGGACGTCACCTGGCTCGCGCCGGATGGCAATGAGATGACCACCGAGCAGTGGCAGGACAGCCATGGCCGCTGCCTGGGCATGCTGATGGACGGCCGTGCCCAGGAAACCGGCATTCGTCGGCCAGGTGCCGATGCCACCTTGCTGCTGGTGGTGAATGCGCACCACGACATGGTCAACTTCCGCCTGCCGCCGGTGCCTGAAGGCGGCTTCTGGACGTGCATGGTCGACACCAACCAGACCGCCGTACGCGGCCAGGAACGCTTCGAGTTCGATCACGAGTACGCGGCCACTGGGCGTTCGCTGTTATTGTTCGAACTCCAATACGACGACGAAGCGTGACCTGTAGTGAGCGGGCTTGCCCGCGCTGGGTGGCGCAGCCGCCCCAAACGGTACGCCGCGTTGCATCAGCGAGACCGCGGTGTATGGATTTAGGGCGGCTTCGCCCCCCAGCGCGGGGCAAGCCCGCTCACTACAGTTAAAAAAACGACTTTACGAGATGTGAAAGCGACCAATCGTTGACTATGCTCAAGTCGCCTTGCCGGCACTCCAGGGTTGGAGTGCCGTGCAGTCACGCCAGCGGAGCCTGGAGTGAATAAAAGAGTGTCGTCCCGTCAACGGGGTACGACCCGCATCAATCGACAAGGATGTGACACCCATGAAGCCTGCCTCCTTAAGCGACGGCCGCCGCGGCCCGGCGCAAATCTGGAACAGCGCCCCGCAACTGGCGCAAATCCCCGTAATCAATCCGACTTCGCTGGTACCACGGGACACCCGCGTGGTGGTGGTCGCCCCGCATCCGGGCGATGAAGTGCTGGCTTGCGGCGGTCTGCTGCAACTGCTGAGCACCCTGGATCATCCGCTGCAACTGATCTCTGTGACCGACGGCAGCGCCAGCCACCCCGGCTCCAGCGTGTGGCCGGCAAGCCGCCTGAGCGTGGTGCGGCCCCAGGAAAGCGTCGAGGCGCTGCGCCGCCTGGGCATGCCATTGCATAGCCTGAAGTGGATTCGCGGCGGCTTTTGCGACAAAGCCCTGGCCGCCCGCGAGCAACCGTTGGGCCAGTTCATTGCCCGCTACCTGCAGCCGGGGGATGTAGTCTTCACCACTTGGCGCAACGACGGCAACGACGACCATGATGCAGTCGGTCGCGCCACCGCCCATGCATGCAACCTGGTGGGGGCGCGCCTGTACGAGCTACCGATCTGGGCGTGGCACTGGCCAACGCGGGAGGCGTCGGTGATCCCCTGGCAACGGGCGCGCAAGGTACGCCTGGATACCTGGAGCGTGGCGCGCAAGCTGCACGCCGCCCACGCCTACGCCAGCCAGTTGGTGGGCGACCCCGAGATCGGCTTGGCGCCCATGCTTGCGCAGGTGTTGCTGGAACGCATGCGCGACCCGTATGAGATCGTGTTTGTCTAGGCACGCACTCGTCTATACCTGTCAATTCTCACAGTGGCGGGCGCTGGAATCTGCTACTAAGGTGGCAACAGCGCTGCACAGGTTGAGGTGCAGTCGAGAAAGCCATGCCAACCCCTTGCATTGGCCGGTGTTTTTGAGCAGGTACCCCGTATTCCCTGATCCATATCGCGCATCACGTTGTCATGGTTTGAGCCGCATTGCTCATTCATGAGGACGGATTATGCGTATACGCACTTGCCCCCCGCTGTACTTCGGCCTCGCCACGTCGGCGATCCTCGCGGCGTGGCCGCTGCTGTCCCAGGGCGCCTGTGTCGTCAGCGGCAGCCCTGCCACCGGCCAGGTGTTTACCTGTACCAGTGGCACCGACCCCGGCATCAACGCAGCGACCGGCGACAACCAAGTGTTGTTCCCCAGTGGCAACAGCGTGATCAATGGCAATGTGACCCTGGGCCCAGGCAACGATCTGGTGCAACTGGACGCACCGGACACGCAGATCAACGGCGCGGTGAACATGGGGGATGGCGCGAATATCTTTCGCTTGAACAAGGGCACGATCACCGGGGCTGTGAATCAGGGCTCGGGGACCGATGTTGCGCAGGTCAGCGGTGGCCAGGCAGGCGCGATCAACCAAGGGGCCGGCGTTGACGATTTCTCCATGAGTGGCGGCACGATTGCCTCATTGGCCCAGGGCGACGGGCACGACAAGTTCTCCATGAGTGGCGGCACGATTACCGGTGCGTTCGAGGACGGTGATGATGCCAAGATGACCGGCGGCACGATCGGCCGGGTGGACATGAAGCTCGACAAGAACCTGTTCGACATGAGTGGCGGGACCATCATCAACAACCTGGTGACCGGCTTTGATGACGACACCATTTTGATCTCGGGCACCGCCTACATCGGCGGCAATGTCAGCACCAGCGGTGGCTTGGACACGATCACCGTCACTGGCGGCACCATCAACGGGCAAATCCTCGCCAGTACCGGCAACGATCGTTTCAGTTGGATCGGTGGCGGCAAAATCAACGGCTTCATTCTGCTCGGCCCCGACAACGATACGGCGCTGCTACAGAACTTGAATGAAACCCTTGTGTCTTCTACCCCACTGATTGACGGCGGTACGGGCACCGACACGCTGACATTCGACAATACCCAGGCCACCACTCCCGGACGCTATACCAACTGGGAACAGGTGACGCTGGACAACAACGCCACCTTCACCCTTGGAGGCACCTTTGTACTGGGCGATGCCGGTACGGGAACCGGCGCCATGACGCTCAACGGCAGCAGCAGGCTGCTGGTCAACACCGGAGCCATCAGCGCATTTGACAGCAACCAGTTGGCAACCCTGAATAACCGCGGAACGATCGACATGACCACCGGCAGTACCACTGCCACGGACGTCCTGACCGTCAACGGCAATTACAACGGGACCGGCGGCACGCTCGCCCTGCAGACCGTATTGGGGCCGGATAACTCAGCCAGCGACAAGCTGGTGGTCAGCAAAGGTACGATCCAGGGCTCCAGCAAGATCGACATCACCAACCTCGGCGGCGCGGGCGCAGGCTCGTTGCAAGACGGGATACAGGTAGTGCAGGCCACCAACGGTGCGACCAGTAGCGCCGGTGCTTTTAGCCTGGCCCATTCCGTTTCCGCAGGGGCATTTAACTACTATCTGTTCAAGGGTGGCGTCACCGACGGCACCGCAGAAAACTACTACCTGCGCTCCACCGTTCCGGTTATCCCACCACCGGACCCGGTGATCGTCACGCCGCTCCCGGAACCGGTGCCCGGTACACCGCCGCTGCCGCCCAACCCGGTCATCACCCCGATTCCAATCTACCGCCCCGAAGCATCGATCTACGCCGCACTGTTTCCGGCCGCCCAGCAAATTGTCCAGGGCATGCTTGGCACTTACCACGAACGCATGGGTGACCAGAACCAGCAACAGACCGACCTACGTCACGCGGGATGGGGCCGGGTCTACGGCAGCAGCAGCCGGCAAAGCTTCGCCGGCACGGTAAACCCCACGCTGGACAGTTCCACAACCGGGTTTCAAGTGGGCACCGACCTCTTTACCCTGGCTACCGACGACGGCCAGGTGCACCACGCCGGGTTCTTCGTCGGTCATAGCCGTTTGAAGGGCGACATCAAGGGTTTCAACGACGGCTGGCAGGACAAGGACGCCGGCAGCACCACCCTGCGCAGCGACAGCCTCGGTGTGTATTGGACACTGATCGGCGCCAACCGGGCTTATCTGGACCTGGTGTTGATGGGCTCGCGCCTCGACGGCCACAACGAGTCGGACCGTGGCGTGAAGATGAAAACCCGTGGGCATAACGTGTCTGCTTCGGCGGAAGTAGGTTGGTCTTTCCCGGTGGTAGCCAACTGGGTCGTCGAACCCCAGGCCCAACTGATCATCGGCAAGACCAAACTGGACAGCCAAAACGACGGTATCTCCGACGTTGCGTATAAAGCCGACACCACCGTCACCAGCCGCCTCGGCGCACGTTTGCGCGGTGATTACCAAGTCAGTGGCATGCCATTGCAACCCTATGCCCGTGCCAACATCTGGCACACCCGTGGAGGTAAAAACACGGTGACCTTTGCCGATGTCACCGACATCGATACCGAACAGAAATCCACTACGATGGGCGTCAGCCTTGGCGCCGACCTCACGGTGGCGCCGGGCATCAGCCTGTACAGCGAAGTGGGCTTCAACCGCAACCTGGACAGCAATGCCTTCAACGGTCGGCAAGGTACGCTGGGACTGAGAATGGCGTTCTGAGGTGCTGTGTTGTATCGCAGCGGATACGTGCGCCGCTGCGATACCCCCCGCTTGAAATGCACGTTCGCAGTGCCCCGCCAAATGTGAAAATTTTATTAACTATCTCTCTGCCAAGGCTTTTATTACAGGACGTAAGCTGCCAACCTAATGCGAATAATTATCAACCGTTTTATTATTTGCCAGGGACGGCATTTCGGGGAGAGCAACCTGCATGTCCATACAACCCTCCGTCAGCGGCCGTTTTTCACCCTGCCTGCTGACCCTGGCCATTTGTATCGCCAGCCCTCAAGCCGCGTTCGCGGCCGCCGCAGACACCCACGCAGCACCGCTGGAACTCGGCGCCACCGAAATCTCCGGGCAACAACTGGGTGAAACTACCGAAGGCACCCAGTCCTACACCACCGGCGAAATGGCCACTGCCACCAAGCTGAAGCTCACCCCGCGTGAAACCCCGCAAGCCAGCACCGTCATCACCCGCCAACGCATGGACGACCAAGCCATGACCAGCGTCAACGATGTGGTCAAGAACACCCCCGGCCTGTTCCTCAGCCAGGCCAGCGGCCCGGGCCGCCAGACCTACAGCTCGCGCGGCTTCGACATCGACAACATGATGTTCGACGGCCTGCCCAGCGCCTACTCCGGCTACAGCAACAGTGTGCAGCCCAACCTGGCAATGTTTGACCGCGTGGAAGTGATTCGCGGCGCCACCGGCCTGGTCACCGGCGCTGGCAACCCGTCGGCGGCGATCAACTTCGTGCGCAAGCGCCCCACCGCCACGCCGCAAGTGTCGATCACCGGGGCCGCCGGCAGCTGGGATGATTATCGCGGTGAACTCGATGCCTCCGGCCCGCTGAACGACAGCGGCACCTTGCGCGGGCGTATGGTCGGTTCGTACCGCGACGCCAACAGCTTCCGCGACGGTGAAGAGAGCAACCACGGTCTGTTCTACGGCATCACCGAAGCCGACCTGAGCGAAAACACCACCCTGACCCTCGGCCTGTCGCGCCAGGAAGACCAGACCAACCTCTTCTGGGGCGGCCTGCCCATCGGTACCGACGGCCATCACCTGAACCTGCCCCGCTCCACCAACCCCGGCACCGATTGGGAAAACAAGAAACTCACCATCGACACGGTATTCGGCGACGTCGAACAGCGCTTCGAAAACGGCTGGAAACTCAAGGTCGCCGGCTCCGCCTCGCAACTCGACGGTGTGTTCAGCGGCAGCTATCAGTCGCGCTACCAGACCACCCTGGCGCGCACCGTCTACCAATCGCACCAGGACGACCAGCAATACGCTTTCGACACCTTCGCAAGCGGCCCGGTCGAAGCGTTCGGCCGCACTCACGAAGTAGTGGTCGGCACCAGCAAGCGCATCTACGACGCCACTTCCAAGGAATACAGCCCGTATGACACCAACTACCCGCTCAATGGTGCCAAGCCCGACTTCGTCCGTGACGGCAAGACCCACGCCATCACTACCCAGGACGGCGTCTACCTGACCACCCGCCTCAACCTTGCCGACCCACTCAAGGTGATCCTCGGCGCGCGCGTCGACTGGTATGACTACGACGACCGCCAGGGCGACGGCGACTACAAGGTCACCCGCAACCTCACGCGGTATGCCGGTGTGATCTACGACCTCGACGACCACCACTCGGTCTACGCCAGCTACACCGACATCTTCACCCCGCAAAGCAACAAGGATTTTTCCGGTAAGGTGCTGGAACCCATCGTTGGTGAAAACTACGAGATGGGCATCAAGGGCGAGTACTTCAACGGTGCGCTGAACGCCAGCCTGGCGGTGTTCCAGATCGACCAGAAAAACCGTGCGACCGATCCTGCGACCCAGGCAGGCTGCCCGCAACAGAGCTGCTCCGAAGCCTCCGGCCTGGTGCGCAGCCAAGGTATCGACCTGGAACTGCAAGGCGCCCTCACCGAAAACTGGCAAGTCGGCGGCGGCTTTACCTACACCCGTGCGCACTACGTCAAAGACAGCGCGAGCAACAAAAACCAGCGCTTCGACACCGATACCCCGGAACGCCTGTTCAAGCTGACCACCTCGTACCGCTTCCAGGGCCCCCTGGAAAAACTGCGCGTCGGCGGCAACCTCTACTGGCAGAGCCGCATGTACAACGATGTCGCCCTCGCAAACGGCAGCACCTATCGCCTGGAACAAGGCAGCTACGCCGTGGCCGACGTGATGGCTGCTTACCAGCTCAACAAGCACCTGGACCTGCAACTGAACGTGAACAACATCTTCGACCGCACCTACTATTCGGCCATTGGCACCAGCCCGACCTGGGGTTCCACCGACACCTACGGCAACCCGCGCAGCTTCGGCGTCACCGCCAAATACACCTTCTGACCGCGCTCCGACCTACGGCTACCCGCCTGGAAACGCATGCGTTGGAGCCATCGCAGTCCCAACGCACGCGTTTCTGAATAGCCCCTATACTGGCCACCCCAGGATGGAACCTCGCGTGCAACTATGCCTATCACCCCCAATCCCCCTGCCCTGTTAGTCCCTGCACAACACAGCGACCTGGACGATCTCGTTGCCATTCGAATTGAAGCCATGCGCGACAGCCTGGAGCAGGTCGGACGCTTCGATCCGGTGCGTGCCCGCGAGCGGTTTGTTGGCAGTTTTGAAGCCCGCGACACGCGCTATATCGAAGTGTCGGGAGAAAAGGTCGGCTTTGTAGTGGTCCGACAGCGTCCGAGCGAATGGTTGCTCGACCACTTGTATGTGCGACCCAACGCACAAGGGTCGGGCATCGGCTCTGCGGTACTTGCCCAGCTATTCAACGAAGCGGATGCCGTTGCACTACCGATTAAAGTCGGCGCGCTGAAACAGAGTGCCTCGAATCGTTTTTACACCCGCCACGGTTTCCAGTTCGTCGAAAGCGGCGAGTTCGACAATTACTACGTTCGTCTGCATGCGCCAGCGGGCTAGCTGGGTGCGAGCGCACAAGGACACTTGCATGTTGACCGGCCACCGCTTTGTGCTGCCAAGGAAGAGGAACGATTCATGAGTCTTGATCTGTGCCTGGAAGCTGACAGTACGCTCACCATTTCGACCCTGAGCAAAGCACTTGCGCAGGCTGGTGCTCTGGAAATCGAGATCACAGAAAATGGGCTATACGCTGAATTTACCTCGGGACTCAAATTGAGCACCCATGGCGTACGCGATGACTCAACGATTTATGCCGAGCATAAAATGGAGATCGACTTCCCTGTCGCTGTACGTTGCACCATTAGAATCAAAGGGCCTGAACCAGAGGGGGAATCGGCAATGGAAGATTTGGATAAACTCGCTCAATCCATATTCCAGTCGTGTTCGGCGCTCTTTCTCATTAGCTTTCAGTTCGAGCAAACCTTGTACTGGCGGGATGCGACAGGGTTGTATCGTCCTTGAGGTGGGTGCCTGCGCGCCCTCTTTCAGACATTTATGAATGGCGTTTTTTTCCGGACGAAAACGCCGCGGTATTGAGGGGTGGCTTTCGGCCAGAAGCGTACCGCCAGCGCGGTTCCGGTTCAGCCCGATAGTCAAGGCTCACAGCATGCGACTGCATATCTAAAGTCATTCTGGCTTATTGCTTACACCTATATCCCTATAGGCCCCCTCTCAAATTTATAAGACTTGTATTGGCCGCTGGGTAATTGGCATAGTGCTACCACTCCCCAACTGACCCGGCGCCAAGGATTAAGTCAGCCAGAAGCTGACGGAAGTTCAGGGCCTTGCCAGGTTGCTTGTTCCAAGGATCTGGACATTTAGCCCATGAAAACTTACGCAGCGCTGGCCCTTGCGCTCACCACCCTGTGCAGCCCCGTCCACGCGGCGAGCTGGCAGGTTTGCCGGCTGGACGTACAGATCGTCAACGTCTTGAAACAACCGTACCCACAGCTGCAGGGGCGGATCCTCAAGGTGGCCCGACCTCCCCCACCACGCAATGTCCCCAGCAAGGCTCGATGGTCACCTTCACCCCGGAAACCACCGATTACCAGAACACCCTCCCGCGTCGGCAATGGCCTCGAAAAGGCCAGTCGGTGCAGATTGACTACCGGTATCTGGATGGGATTTGCAAGGGCGACGGCCACCCGCATCCGTGTCGCATCGAGCACTACCCACTCATGGGGCGCTAATCGGGCGTCACTCGCTCACGCAACCTTCGCAGCAACCCATCGCATGGATATGCCCAGCACTCCTTCGCGCGGAATGAGTCGTTGAATGGCATTCGCACAGTGGATCCGGATTTTATTAAAAAGCTCGAGCATGAGTTGAAAATATCACTTCCAGATAGCTTCAAACTGGTTGGGGAATTTTTCGATGGAAGTGGTATTTATGTTTTACCGCTGCACCAGATCGGTTGGGAATCCCCAACTAACGTTCTTGATGAAACGAAGCGTTTGAGAAGCAGTGGCCGACTTTTATCAAACTATCTTGTGTTGGGGGAGCCTGCTGAAGGTTTGATCGTGATGGATTGCAATTCCCGATCGGGGCAAGTGCTCTGGTGTGATGCGATTGATGTTGATCGTATTGGTAAAGAAGCACTGATGACAGCACCTGAAGTATGGGGCTCCTACTTGGATTTTGTTGAGTATTTGGTTTCGGAGGAAGAGTCTGATCGACTGTGAGCAGCGCGTTAAGGCGTGCTCGACGTCGACCCATCTTCTGCTCGGGAGAAACCAGGTTCTTGATCAATTCACAGGATGCATCGGAGTCGTAACTCTATACCGTGCGGGCCTTCAGTCAATCATGTCGGCGATTCTAACCGTCCCGAAACTTCGTACAAAACCTAAACCGAGGTCCGTCAGGGAATGAATACCACTGTTCTGATAGACACCATTGAGGGGCCGCTTCTGGCCGATTGTTGCCGTCTCTGAAAGGCAGCTTTGGGTCCAGGCTGTGTTAAAACGCAGACGTCACATCAGAGTTTTGCTGTTTATAAAAAAGCGGCGGAAATTTGAAGTCGGCTTTGACTATAAACTCCGTGACATAAGGTATTGCTCTTTCCCCCAAGCCTCAAAGCGCTCCAACACTTTCCAGCCAAGCTTGGAGTAATAATTGCTCTGGCTGTGGGTGTGCAAGTACAAGGTAGTGAACCCAGCGTCTCTTGCATGGACACAGATGCCTTCGATTAACTGCGCTGCGAGCCCTCTCCTTCGAGCTTCAGGTGTGATGAACACACACGCAAGCCACGGGCCTAGATCCGGCCGGTCAGATAGGTCGTTATTGGCAAGCGTTGCGCCACCTAGCAACTGGTCTCGTTCCATTGCGATCAGACACTTCCAACTGCCATCACGCTGTCCATCAGAGAACTCGTGTTTCCAACTCGAAAGAGATTGCTGCGTAAACTCATAACTGAATTCCCGATAAAGCCATTCGGCCATAACGCCGCACTTGTCCATTTGTTTATCGAGCCAATCCACTCGCAGCATCTGAAACGCTCCTTATGTATTTGTCACGCTGGTAGGGTTCGGGACAATCGTACAGCCGTCTGCCTGCGGTACAGACTATGTCAAAGTCAGGAGGATCGTCTAACCTTTCGACCACCGAGATAGCGGAGGCGATGATGAAGCGATTCATAGAAGGCGAGGCTCGGACTCAAGTTACCTTACTGCCGGAGTGTTTGGACGATTACGTGACGGAAGAAAATCCGGTGCATGTGGTTGATGTCTTCGTCGATGAACTCGACTTGGGTGCACTTGGATTTGAGGGTGTCGATGCTGCTGCAACGGGTCGTCCTGCCTATCACCCAGCGGTCTTGCTGAAGATCTACATCTACGGCTATCTCAATCGGATTCAGTCCAGTCGCCGGCTTGACCGTGAGGCCAAGCGCAATGTCGAGTTGATGTTGCTGACGGGGCGTTTGTCTCCAGATTTCAAAACCATTGCCGACTTTCGCAAGGACAACGGCAAAGCCATTCGCAGCGTATGCCGCCAGTTCGTAGTGCTTTGTCGCAACCTAAATCTCTTCTCTCAGTCGATCATCGCCATCGACGGCAGCAAATTCAAAGCCGTGAACGACCGCGACCGTAACTTCACCAAGGGCAAAGTGAAGGCACGCATGCAACAGATCGAGCAAAGTATTGATCGCTATCTGTCAGCGATGGATTCGGCGGATCGAGCAACGCCCGAAGTGGCCGAGGCCAAAGCAGAGCGGCTTAAAGAAAAGATAGAAACACTGAAAAAGCAGATGCAGAAACTCAAGGAAATGAAGGTGCAGCTCCACGAAAGTCCAGACCAGCAGATCTCCCTCACAGACCCAGATCCACGCTCGGCTTGCGCCTACGCATGGGTGAGCCCGGTCAACGTATCCGCAATGGTTTTAGTGCGTTGCGCCGTACCCTCGGTCGCGCGGCTCGACGCCTCCAGTGCGTCGAGCATTTCGCGCAACGCGCCGACGCCGGTGGATTGGTCTTCGATCTGTTGGGCAACGCGCTGGATCTCACTGGACAGCAGGTCAATATCCACGCCGATTTCCGCCGCATTCTTACGGGTGATTTCCGCCAGTTTGCGCACTTCATCCGCCACCACCGCAAAACCCCGGCCCAGGTCGCCCGCGCGCGCCGCTTCAATGGCGGCGTTAAGCGCCAGCAGGTTGGTCTGCCCGGCGATCTGCTGGATCACCTGCACAATCGACTGGATACGCAAACTCGACCCGGCCAGCGTGCGCGCACCTTCTACCGCCACATCCGCCTGGCTGGAAAGCCCTTCCACCGTTGTCCCGGCCTGGGCAGACACGGCGTTTTGCTGGTCGATCGTACCCACCAGTTCGTCCATCGACGCGTGCAACTCACCCGAGTAATGCTTGAGCTGCGCGGCGATGTCCTCCTGCTGACGCTCGGCATGGGCCAACACCATGCCTAAGTCTGCCAAGCCTTCGAACACCGGCAGGATATTGCGGTCCAGCCCACGGGTATTGAGGGTATTGCTGAAGTCATTGTTTTTGAACGCGGTAATCTGCTTGACCACCACATGGTTCAACCCCGCCAACTTCTTCACCTGGCGCCGTAGGAAAAATGCCTTGAACTCGCCGTAATGGGCGATGAAATTGTCCACGTACTCATCACTGAAACTCGCACCCTTGGCCACCCGAAAGAAGAAAATCGCCGTCAACGTCTGATTCAGGTTCAAGCCCAAAATCTCCCCAAAGGTCGAAAAACCCGCCAACGGTACATCACCAAAAATGCCGGCCATGCTGCCCAGCTCGGCGCCGTTGTTCAGCCGGCGCAAAATGCAGTCATTCAAAATCCCCGCCACCGGCTGGCCACCCTTGCCGCGCAGGAACTGCTCATAGTCCAGGCGCGTCGCCTCGCGCAACGGCGTACGCCGCACCATCACCAATTCCTCGCCCGGCGCCACGTCGCAAAACAACTGCACGATCTGCTGCTCATAATCGATACGCGCGATGGATCGTACAAACAACTCACTGCCCACCCGAATCGCAAACGAATAGTCCGCCAGCTTCGACTCCAGCGCCTGGGGCGCGCAACTGAAAGCATCACACAGTGCTTGCACCATGCTCTTGATATTGCCGTTGCTGTCGATCACCTGGTCAATCGTGCGGTCCTCAACCGACGCGGTCAGCACACTGAAGGTCAAATCCGCCGGTTTAAAGTTCTGGCTCTTGAACACCCCAAATCGCACATGCGCCGCCGTCTTCAGGAACACAATCTGTGCATGGTTCTGATAGCTGCGCTGACCGTCATGAATCAGCGTCTTCTGGAAATCCGACTTACCCCCGGCCGATCCCCCTACAAACAAACACGGAAACCGCCCCGACTCATAAAGCGCCTCCATAAAAAACGACTCCGACGCCGACAACCCGTCGAACACCACATACGCCAACGTATCGCGATGATCAATCGACGTGCGCACCTGTACTCGCTTGATATTGGACACCAACTTGGCAATTCGCTCCTGCATTCCCAACCGCTTACCGCCACCGCGAATGTCCTCACACTCCAACGGCACCATCGCCACCTCGGCCGAGGCGATCAGACTGTCGTCGAACAACTGCAACACGATCCGATCCCAGCGATCGCCGGTGGCGCAATACAACGAATTGGGCGCATTGCAGAGTTCGCCGGAGGTGGTGCAGAGGCTGATGGTGGATTGGGGAAAGCGGCGTTTGAGCTTGGCGGCGATTACGTCGATGTCCAGATGCGGCGAGATAAAGCCGGTGATCAGGGTGGGGGTGATGCGTAAGGCGGTGAGTGCGGCGTCCAGGTCGTTGGCAGTACTGGTGAGCGTGGCGGTGCCTTGACGATCGGCCCGGGCTTTTTTTAGAAGGGAAAGTGGGTTCATGTGGTGGACTCGATCAAGGATGGCCAGTGATAGACATGCGATTAGTAGGGTTATCGGCAGGTTGGGTGGAGGCTGGAGGTGGGATGTGACGGATGGATGCGATTTTAGGGAGTTTCCCCGTTATTGACAGGCTGCTTTCAGCCGAGAGTGAACGGCCCCGGCTTTCGTAGACGCTGTTGGTGTCCGCTTTTGGCCGATTCTCGCCCGCCATGAGAGCCAGAACGCAGCCCAAAACGAACCCGCTCAACGGACCCCATCATCAACCAACATCCGTTAAAATCCGCAGCCTATTTCGACAACGCTTGCGACAACCGAGGAAAATTCATGGCAAGGATGGCCGCTGTTTTCACTGTTCTGAGTTGCATGGCGTCGGCCTCTGCATGGGCGGCGTCTGATTGTCCGTTTCCGCAGGGAATGCAGGCCTCCATCGGTGCGTCGAAACAAGCTATTGAGGCCAGGCAAGCGGGCGTCGCCAAGGATGAGCTGCTCTCCAGGATTTCCCCTGCGGCCAACGGGCCGATGTCCCAGATGCTGAAGAGTATCGTCGACGAGGTTTACGACTACCCGGCCTTGCTGCCCGAGGTGTATGCCGCCTTCCGGTTCGAGCACTGTTTTGTTTCGCAGCAGCACCCCGAACAGGTGGCGGCTATGAAGTTTGCCGATGCCTATCCGCTGCTGAAGCAATGCGAGCAGGTCGAACCGCAAGGGGCGCGACCTCCTTGTGCAATGCGCGTAGTGCATACGGTGAGCGGAATTCCCGAGTAAGCGATCCGTCAATTCAATCGCGACCTGAGCAAACACGGCTAGGCACGGGCACGCCGATCTCGTCGACTCTACTGCCTACCGTATCTTCCGGAGCCTGCATCCAGTGCCTGACTTGCCGAGCAACGCCGCCTACACAAAACGCTTCGACCGGGTGCTCGCCTACATCGACGCCAATCTTGAAGGCGACTTGTCGGTGAACACGTTAAGCCAGGTCGCGAATTTTTCGGCGTTTCACTTCCACCGACAATTCACCGCGTTCGTAGGCGTGCCTGTTTCGCGTTATGTGCAACTGATGCGACTACGACGCGCGGCGCATCGCTTGTCTTGCGGCGCGGACTACTCGGTGCTGGACGCCGCGTTCGGTGCGGGTTTCGAAAGCCCCGAAGCGTTTTCCAGGGCGTTCAGGCGCGCGTTCGGTACGACGCCGAGTGCCTTCAGGAAACAACCGAATTGGCAGGTCTGGAGTGCGGTGTTCACCATCCCTCATTTTTCCAGGAACATCATCATGCAGATACGAATCGTCGAGTTTTGCGCAGTCCGGGTTGCAGCCTTGGAGCATCGCGGAGCGCCCGCGCTCGTGGGAGAGAGCGTGCGTAAATTTATCGAGTGGCGCATGCAGAGCGGGCAATCGCCGGTGGCCTCCAGTCGCAGCTTTGGTATTCCGTTCGGCAACCCCGATACGACCCCGGCCGAAGAGTTCCGGTTTGCAATCTGCGGCGAGATTCACGAGGCGGTAGCAGCGAATGAGTTCGGCGTAACCGAGCGGGTTATCCCTGGCGGGCGTTGCGTCGTGGTGCGTCACGTGGGCTCGCCGGATCATATCGGCGAATCGATCTATCCGATCTATCGCGACTGGCTGCCTTCCAGCGGCGAGGAGCTGCGGGACCAGCCGCTGTTCTTCGAGTATCTGAGCATTTTCCCCGAGACAGCGCAGGATCAATGGCAGACCGATATTTATGTGCCTTTGCAGTAATGCACACGGCCTCTCGCCAAGGGGCCGTCACATCACACGCCTCTGAATATGCTGGATGCGCTGCACCGGCTTGCCCCACTCCTGGGTCGACCCCACGCCCGACATCACCACCAAACGCTGCCCCGCCGGATGCGTATGCCACGCCGAGCGGGCGCCCAATAGGTCTCGATGGGCGTGGCACCCTCGATCTTGAACAACTACTTGTCCTGGGTACCGGTGGCCTTGGCATGCGCCCTGCCCCGCGCTCGTCGATGGTTTGCCCGCCATCGTCGGTCGGCGCCAGTGGCCCGTCCGTGATCAAGTGCTCCAATGTCGCCATGTCAGTCGGCTTGATGCTCAGCACCGTGGCCAGTTGGCTGGCGGATTGGCGCGTGAGGATGGCGATCTGTTGCAACTGCTGGCTGATCCTGCTGGTTGTAGGCGTTACCTTCGAAATTGACCGTATAGGTGTTGGTTCCGGTTTTTTCGTCGCTGTACCCACCCTGGTACATCGTCGAGCCTTTGGGTGCATACGGAACGCCGGAACAAGCCGAAATCAACGCGCAAGTACCGATCAAGATAAATTTACATACTTTCAACATGGATAAGCCTGAAGGCTGGCTGAGGGACGGGCTTTAGTTTTGTTCAGGAACAAACGCACTATGGAGGGACCCGTGCGCCCTGGAACGTCAAGCAATAGGCAAAATGCTACTGTTTTGACATCATTCTGTCTAATACCCGGCTCAGCATTGAAAAGTCGCGCTTGCGGACCGGCAGGCATGGCACGCGGGGGGGTGCGGCAATCACCGGCTAAACTCAATTCACCACCGACTCTGTGGAGATCCGAGATGCCCAACAAAACCACCCTCTGCCTCTGGTACAACGGCACCGCCCTGGAAGCTGCGACCTTCTACGCCAAGACCTTCCCCGACAGCGCCGTGCAAGCGGTACACCTCGCCCCCGGCGACTACCCGGCAGGTAGGCAAGGCGATGTGCTGACCGTCGAGTTCACCGTCATGGGCATCCCCTGCCTGGGCCTCAACGGCGGACCGGCCTTCCCCCACAGCGAAGCGTTCTCGTTTCAGGTGGCCACCGATGACCAGGCCGAAACAGATCGCTACTGGCACGCCATCATCGATAACGGCGGCCAGGCCAGCGCTTGTGGGTGGTGCAAGGACAAGTGGGGGCTGTCGTGGCAGATCACGCCACGGGCACTGACCGCAGCGGTCACCCACCCCAACCCGGCCACCGCCAAGCGCGCTTTTGACGCGATGATGGGCATGACCAAGATCGACATTGCCGCGATTGAAGCCGCCGTCGCCGGGGCTTGACACATTCGTTCACATCCCCTGAAGATGAGCGCCTCATTCAGGGTGTGACAATTCATGTCTGCTAAGTCGCTGGTTAACCTTTCCGTCATTGGCTCCGTGGCCAAGGCGCAAGGTTGCGTGGCGCACGCCCTCAAATCGAAGAAACAGTCGCTCATGTGACCGGGGCGCGCTGTCCCGTCAGATGAGCTGACAGGACATTGAGCGCGACGGTCTCCCCCCTCTGCACAATTGCCTCTGCCCTTCTGACGGTGACTTGATCGGTCAATCATCAGGAGAAAGTGCATGTCAGCGTTTCAAGGTATCTGGGTTCCCGTGGTCACGCCGTTCCAGGACGGCGCCATCGACTTTATCGGCCTGCGCCGCCTGGTCAGCCATCTGCTGGCAAAGCATGTAGCCGGGATCATGGTGTGCACCACCACCGGCGAAGCCGCCGCGCTGAGCCGCCAGGAACAATTGGCGGTGCTGGATGCGGTGTTGCAGTTGGTGCCCGCGCAGCGTGTGGTGATGGGGTTGTCGGGCAACAACCAGATTGAATTGCTGCAGTTCCAGCAGGCCATCCTCCAGCGTCCGGTCGCGGGTTTGCTGGTGCCGGCACCCAGTTATATCCGCCCGTCCCAGCCTGGGTTGGAGGCGTTTTTCCGCACGGTGGCGGATGCGTCCAGTGTGCCGATCATCTTGTACGACATTCCCTACCGCACCGGCGCGACCTTCGAACAAGCCACGTTGCTGAATATCGTCGCGCACGAGCGCATCGTCGCGATCAAGGATTGTGGCGGCAACCTGGCCAATACCCTGGCATTGCTGGCGAGCGGTCAGGTGGACGTGTTGTGCGGCGAAGACCTGCATATCTTCAACGCGCTGTGCCTGGGCGCCAGCGGCGCGATTGCGGCGTCGGCCCATGTGCACACCGAGCAATTCGTCGCGCTGTGGCAACAGGTGCGGGATAACCAGTTGGCCGAAGCCCGTGCGAGCTTCTTCCAACTGCTGCCGCTGATCAACACGATGTTTATCGAGCCGAACCCGGCGCCGGTCAAGGCTGCGCTGGCCCTGGAAGGCTTGATCAGCCGCGAGCTGCGCGCGCCGATGCAAGCGGCCAGTGACGCGGTGGTCAGGCGCTTGCAGCAGGTGTGCAAGCTACCCGGCTGATGCGCCAAAAACAGACATGCGGCGGGCCGCCCGGTTGCGACCGGTGCGATCCCGGCCTATGGTCCAAGGCACGCTTTGCACTTTGTTGTCCCACCTACGTCAACCCGTAACAGGTGACACCATGCCCAGCCTCCCTCGCCCCGCCGTGCTCGAACTGATCGGCAACACGCCGCTGGTTCGGGTCAGCCGTTTCGATACCGGCCCCTGCACGCTGTTTCTCAAACTGGAGTCGCAAAACCCCGGCGGTTCGATCAAGGACCGCATCGGCCTGGCTATGATCGACGCCGCAGAGCGCGACGGCCGTCTGCGCCCCGGCGGCACCATCATCGAAGCCACCGCCGGCAATACCGGCCTGGGCCTGGCGCTGGTCGGCCGGGCCAAGGGCTACCGCGTGGTGCTGGTGGTGCCCGACAAGATGTCCACGGAAAAAGTGCTGCACCTCAAGGCCATGGGCGCCGAGGTGCATATCACCCGCTCCGACGTGGGCAAGGGCCACCCCGAGTATTACCAGGATGTCGCTGCGCGCCTGGCAGCGGACATCCCGGATTCGTTTTTCGCCGACCAGTTCAACAACCCGGCCAACCCGCTGGCCCACGAGACAGGCACCGCGCCGGAGATCTGGGCGCAAACCCAGCACGACGTCGACGCAATTGTGGTGGGCGTCGGCTCGGCCGGCACCCTCACCGGCCTGAGCCGTTTTTTCCAGCGCGTGCAACCTGCGCTTGAGATGGTGCTGGCCGATCCGGTGGGTTCGGTGATGGCTGAATATAGCCGCAGTGGCACGCTGCAGCCGCCGGGGTCGTGGGCGGTGGAAGGCATCGGTGAAGACTTCATCCCGTCGATTGCCGACCTCTCCAGCGTGCGCCACGCCTACTCCATCAGCGATGAAGAGAGCTTCGACCACGCCCGCCAGTTGCTCAAGGCCGAGGGCATTCTTGGCGGCTCATCCACTGGCACACTGTTCGCTGCCGCGCTGCGTTACTGTCGCGAACAGACCTCGCCCAAGCGTGTGGTCAGCTTTGTCTGCGACACCGGCACGCGCTACCTGTCGAAGGTCTACAACGACCAGTGGATGAAGGATGCGGGACTGCTGCACTACACCCATTACGGCGACCTGCGCGACGTGATTGCCCGGCGCTTTGAAGACGGCCGCGTGATCAGCGTAGGCCCCGACGACACCCTGCTGACGGCCTTCCAGCGCATGCGCCTGGCGGATGTGTCGCAACTGCCGGTGCTGGTGGATGGCAAGCAACTGGTGGGTGTGATCGATGAGTCCGACATTCTGCTGGGCCTGCACCACGATGCGGCTGATTTCAACATGGTCGTCGCCAGCGCCATGACCGAAGCCCTCGAAACCCTGCCTCCCAGCGCCAGCCTCGCCGAACTCCAGGAAGAACTGGACCGCGGCCTGGTCGCGATCATCGCCGACGCCTCGGGCTTCCATGGCCTGATCACCCGCGTCGATCTGCTCAACCATTTGCGGAGATCCCTTGCATGAGCCTGCCCGATAAAAGCGCGTTCGCCACCCGTGTCATCCACGCCGGGCAAGTCCCCGACCCGACCACCGGCGCGCTGATGCCGCCGATCTACGCCAACTCCACCTACCTGCAAGCCAGCCCCGGCGTGCACAAAGGCTTCGACTACGGGCGCTCGCACAACCCGACCCGCTTTGCCTTGGAACGTTGCGTGGCAGACCTGGAGGGCGGCACCCAGGCGTTCGCGTTCGCCTCGGGGCTGGCGGCGATCTCGACGGTGCTGGAACTGCTGGATGCGGGCGCGCACGTGGTCTGCGGCAATGACCTGTATGGCGGCACCTTCCGGCTGTTCGACAAGGTGCGCCAACGCAGCGCCGGGCACCGTTTCAGCTTTGTCGACCTGAGCGATGTGCGGGCGTTTGAAGCAAGCTTGCTGGACGACACGCGCATGGTCTGGGTCGAAACGCCGAGCAACCCGCTGCTGAGCCTCACCGACCTTGGCGCCATCGCGCGCATCTGCCGGGCGCGCGGGATTCTCTGCGTGGCCGACAACACCTTTGCCAGCCCCTGGGTCCAGCGACCGCTGGAACTGGGTTTTGATGTGGTGGTGCACTCCACCACCAAGTACCTCAATGGCCATTCGGATGTGATCGGCGGCATCGCGATTGTCGGTGATAACCCTGAACTGGCGCAGCGCCTGGGTTTCCTGCAGAACTCGGTGGGCGCCATCGCCGGCCCGTTCGACGCCTTCCTCACCCTGCGCGGCGTGAAAACCCTGGCGCTGCGCATGGAGCGTCATTGCAGCAACGCGCTGGAGTTGGCCACCTGGCTGGAACAGCAACCGCAAGTCTCACGGGTTTACTACCCAGGCCTCGCGTCCCACCCACAGCACGAACTGGCACGTCGGCAGATGCGCGGCTTTGGCGGGATGATTTCAGTGGACTTGAACAGTGACCTGGCCGGCGCCACACGCTTTCTGGAAAACGTGACGATCTTCGCCCTGGCCGAAAGCCTGGGAGGCGTGGAAAGCCTGATCGAACACCCGGCGATCATGACCCACGCCAGCATCCCCGCCGCCACACGGGCGCAATTGGGCATTGGTGATGGGTTGGTGCGGCTGTCGGTGGGCGTCGAGGATGTGGAGGATTTGCGTGCGGACCTGGCGCGAGCCTTGGCCCACATCTAAGGCCTGCCTGGGAACTGGCTTGTGTGGGAGCTTCTTGTTGTGGGCGCTGGCTTGCCTGCGATGCAGGCACCTCGGTGTATCAGGTCAACCGAAGTGATGCTATCGCAGGCAAGCCAGCTCCCACAGAAAAGCCAGCGCCTACACGTGTCGGGATCAGCTTGAGGTGATGTTGGCCCGCGCCGCGTGCAACTTCTTGTAGCTTTCGATCAGGCGCTGATGGCGATCCAGGCCTTCGAGCTTCATGCTGGTCGGCGTCAAACCGTAGAAACGCACACTGCCATTGACCGAACCAATCACCGCATCCATCCGCTCATCGCCAAACATGCGGCGGAAGTTGGCTTCGTAGTCCGCCAACTCCAGGTCGTCGTCCAGTTGCATCTCCAGCACCGCATTCATCGCCTGGTAGAACAAGCCACGATCGGCGGTGTTGTCGTTGTACTGCAGGAACATCTCCACGCACTCCTTGGCTTCCTCGTGCTGCTGCAAGGCGAGGAAGATCAGCAGTTTCAACTCCAGGATGGTCAACTGGCCCCAGGCCGTGTTGTCGTCGAACTCGATGCCGATCAAGGTGGTGATATCGGTGTAGTCGTCCAGCTCGCTTTCGATAAGACGCTCGACCAGGGCGTTGAGCTCGGCATCATCCAGGCTGTGCAGGTTGAGGATGTCGGCGCGGAAAAACAGCGCCTTGTTGGTGTTGTCCCAGATCAGGTCGTCCACCGGGTAGATTTCCGAGTAGTCCGGCACCAGGATGCGGCAGGCGGTTGCGCCGAGGTGTTCGTACACCGCCATGTAGGACTCTTTGCCCATGCCTTCAAGAATGCCGAACAGCGTCGCGGCTTCCTCGGCGTTGGAATCTGCGCCTTCACCTGTGAAGTCCCACTCGACAAATTCGTAGTCCGACTGTGCGCTGAAGAAGCGCCACGACACCACACCGCTGGAGTCGATGAAGTGCTCGACGAAGTTGTTCGGCTCTGTCACCGCCTGGCCTTCGAAGGTCGGCGCCGGCAGGTCGTTCAAGCCTTCAAAACTGCGGCCTTGCAGCAGCTCGGTGAGGCTGCGTTCCAGCGCCACTTCCAGGCTCGGGTGGGCGCCGAACGAAGCGAACACGCCGCCGGTGCGCGGGTTCATCAGGGTCACGCACATCACCGGGAATTCACCGCCCAGGGACGCGTCCTTGACCAGCACCGGAAAGCCCTGGGCTTCCAGGCCCTGGATACCGGCAAGAATCCCCGGGTACTTGGCCAGCACCTCGGCCGGCACATCCGGCAGGGCGAATTCGCCTTCGATGATTTCCCGCTTCACCGCCCGCTCGAAAATCTCCGACAGGCACTGCACCTGGGCTTCGGCCAAGGTGTTGCCCGCGCTCATGCCGTTGCTCAGGTAAAGGTTTTCGATCAGGTTGGATGGGAAGTACACCACCTCACCGTCGGACTGGCGCACAAACGGTAGCGAAACAATTCCGCGCGCTTCATTGCCCGAGTTGGTGTCGAACAGGTGCGAGCCACGCAACTCGCCGTCGCGGTTGTAGACCTTGAGGCAGTGGGCGTCGAGGATCTCAGGCGGCAGCTCATCGTTGGGCCCGGGCTGGAACCAGCGCTCATCCGGGTAATGCACGAACGGCGCGTTGGCCAGTTCTTCACCCCAGAATTGATCGTTATAGAAGAAGTTGCAGTTGAGCCGTTCGATGAACTCGCCCAACGCCGACGCCAGTGCGCCTTCCTTGGTGGCACCCTTGCCGTTGGTAAAGCACATCGGCGAGTGGGCATCGCGGATATGCAGCGACCACACGTTGGGCACGATATTGCGCCACGACGCGATCTCGATCTTCATGCCCAGCCCGGCCAGAATCCCGGACATATTGGCGATGGTCTGCTCCAGCGGCAGGTCTTTGCCGGCGATGTAGGTGCCCGCCGCTGACGTCGAGTTGGGCATCAGCAAGGCCTGGGCGTCGGCATCGAGATTTTCGACTTCTTCGATGACGAACTCAGGGCCGGCCTGTACCACTTTCTTGACCGTGCAACGGTCGATGGAACGCAAGATGCCTTGGCGGTCTTTATCGGAAATATCCGCCGGCAACTCGACCTGGATCTTGAAGATCTGGTTGTAGCGGTTCTCCGGGTCAACGATGTTGTTCTGTGACAAACGGATATTGTCCGTGGGGATATTGCGGGTTGCGCAATACAACTTCACGAAGTACGCCGCACACAACGCCGACGAAGCCAGGAAATAATCGAACGGCCCCGGCGCCGAGCCATCGCCTTTATAGCGGATGGGCTGGTCGGCAATGACCGTGAAGTCGTCGAACTTGGCTTCAAGTCGAAGGTTGTCGAGAAAGTTGACCTTGATTTCCATGCGGGCACACCAGAATAACGGGCTAAACAAAAATGGCCGCCATTATGAAGTCTTTCACCGGGAAGTTTCAGGCTTTTGACCAGCGGATGGCGAAATATCAAATGTGCATTAATCTTTTTGCTGCTGTGGCCGATTGCTAAGTGCAACCAGGGAGTAGTCGGAATGCGCAATAACCAGCCTGTTACACAGCGTGAGATTTCACTCGCGCCGCAGCAAAAACTTATTTCCGCCACCGACGTTCAAGGTGTGATCACCTACTGCAACGACGCCTTTGTCGACATCAGCGGTTTCGAGCGGGCCGATCTGATCGGGGCACCGCAAAATATCGTGCGTCACCCCGATGTCCCTCCTGCGGTCTTTGCCCATATGTGGAGCGCCCTCAAGCAGGGCCTGCCGTGGATGGGCATCGTCAAGAACCGCTCAAAGAACGGCGATCACTATTGGGTCAACGCTTACGTCACGCCGATCTTCGACGGCAGTACGGTGGTCGGCTTCGAGTCGGTACGGGTCAAGCCCAGTGCCGATGAAATCCGCCGCGCCCAGGCGCTGTACCGACGCATCAGCGCAGGCAAGCCCGGCGTGCCGCGTCAGGATGCGTGGCTGCCGGCCGTAGTGAGCAGCGTGCCGTATATGGCCACCGCCGTGATCGGCGGCGTGGCGGGGCTGTTCTTCAGTGCTCCGCTCGCCATCGCCGTGGCCGTCGCCGTTGCCTTGCCAGTGGGCGTGCTCTGCGCGCGCATGCGCCAGGGCAGCACGTTGGGTCTGTTGCAGGGGGTTGACCCGTCGACATCGGATGCCTTGATCGCGCAGATGTACAGCGACGCACGCGGCCCCCAAGGGCGCCTGGAAACGGCGTTCCTCAGCCAGGATGCGCGCCTCAAGACCTGCCTCACGCGCCTGCAGGACAGCGCCGAACAGCTCAGCGCCCTCGCCAGCCAATCCGACCAGTTGGCCAGCGCCAGCGCCCAGGGCCTGGACCGCCAGCGTGTGGAAACCGAACAAGTCTCCGCCGCCGTCAACCAGATGGCCGCCACCACTCAGGAAGTCGCCAGCCACGTACAGCGGACGGCCGATGCCACCCAGCAAGCCAATGCCCTTACCGGGCGCGGCCGTGAGGTGGCGCGCGATACCCGCGAAGCCATCGAGCGCCTGTCGGCGGTGGTCGGCGAAACCGGCGTGACCGTGGCGCAATTGGCCCGCGACAGCGACGAAATCGGCAGCGTGGTGGATGTGATCAAAGGCATCGCCGATCAAACCAACCTGCTGGCCCTCAACGCCGCCATCGAAGCCGCCCGCGCTGGCGAGCAAGGCCGAGGGTTCGCGGTGGTCGCCGACGAAGTGCGGCAACTGGCCCAGCGGACCTCGCAGTCGACCACCCAGATCCACGCGCTGATCACCCAGTTGCAAGCGTCGTCCAACAACGCCGTGCACAGCATGGAAAACGGCCAGCGCCAGGCCCAGGAAGGCGTGGCATGGGTACTGGAAGCCGACCAGGCCTTGGTCGGCATCAGCGAAGCGGTGTCCCATATCACCGAGATGACCACCCAGATCGCCGCCGCAACCGAGGAACAAAGCGCGGTCGCCGAAGAAATCAGCCGCAACATCACCACCATCGCCGGGCTCGCGGACCAAACCTCGATCCAGGCCCATCAGTCCACTGACCTGAGCAAAGAACTGACCAACACCGCCGCTACCCAATACGCGTTGGTTGAACGCTTCAACCGCTGACCCACCCTTCTCACGCGCCCTTTTACAGGGCGCCTCTGCTTGCGCTAACGTCCACCTTCGCATCAAGACGAGGGAATGTGATGGGATTTTTTGCTCGCTTGTTCGGGGGGCGCTTCACCATGCCACCGCCCGACGAAACCGACGCCAGCCACGCGGCGATCATGCGCGAGATGCGTTCGCCGCAATACGCCGCGCAGAAGCAGGCCCTCAAGCTGTTCACGCAAACCCTGCTGGCCCGTACGCCGGAAGAAGAAAGCGCGCGGCTCGTGCGCCGCGTCATGCGTAAATATGCCGCCGACCAGGACCCCGCCAGCGCGTTGACCCATGGGCTACTGGACAGCTCAAGAGGCCAGAAGCTCGCTGACCTGGCGCTGCTCGGTGTCGATTGGCGCGGCTTCGACGTATTCGAATACCACGCGCCTTACCTGGTGGCCGCGAGCGGCGTGCAAGCGCCCTATACCTATGAGCACACGGGCACCCGGCCGATGCAGGAGGTGCTGGAGAGCTTCGACCAATGGCTGGCCGGGTTCGGCAAGCGCTACCTGCATCTGGATTCTGGCGATGACGACTACGTGGGGTTTATCGTCGACACGCACAGCGTCGAATCGACCCTGGAGCTTGCGCAACAGGCAGGCTTGCACGTCACTGTGCAGAGCGCTGCTTGCGATACATCCCCGTGAAGTACTCCATGTTGTCCGGCGCCGAGTTGTGGCTGATCACCGCAAAGTCCCTGACCAGTTGGATGTGATATGGCCCGTTGCCCTTGGGCGCCAGGGGTTCACGCACGATGATCAGGTTGTCGGTTTCCATCGGCACGCGGTGATGTGCGCTGAGGATCTGCTTGCCGGTCTTGGCGTCTTTGAGTGTCACGGTGAATTCCGCGACCTCCCTGCCCTCGGCGTCACGTTCGGGTAGCACGTTCACGTCCAGGTCGCCATCGCGGCCGAGGAAGTCGTCTCGCATCTGGTAATGGCCGCTGCGCTGCTCGCGCGGGACGTCGCCGAGTTTGTCCAGGTCCGGCTCGCGGTCTGAGCGCCCCAGCTGAATCGCCAGTTCAGGGGTATTACCCTTGGCGCCGCTGACCCAGGTGCCGGAGAAGTTGTAGGGTTCGACACTTTCCCGGGTCATGCGCCAGATGCCGGTCTGGCGCCCATCGTCGGCATATTCATGCAGGTAAGTGAAGGGTTTGTCGTCGTAGTCGCTCTGGTCACCCACCAGCTTGATCGGCTTGCCGCTGCCACTTTTGCTGTAGCGCACTTCGCCGATCAACACCGCGCCCTGCTGCTGATACCAGATTTGCACCGGGATCTTGCCGTCGAGAGTGCCGTGGAGCATCTCCGGGTCTTCGGTAACCGGCCCTTCCAGACGTGGGGTTTCCTGCCATTTGCCGTCCTTCCATTCGCCGGTGGTGCGCAGCATATAGCCGCTGGGCATGCTGGAGTTTTCGCCGTCTTCGGTCGGTGGCACTTCTGCCTGGGTGTAGGAACCCAGCCGCACCAGCTCTGCGTCGCGCATTTGCCATTGCGACGAGCGCGTCCAGCAACAGCCACGATCGGTTTGCGAATGGATCACGCCGTCCCTGGGGTTGACCGAAAACATCCCGCCGCTGGATTCATTGGCCAGGTCGGTCAATGGGCGATTGAGCACCCACTGGGGCTTCTGCGGGTCTTGCAGGTAGACGTCGTAGCTGGACTGGAAATTTGCATCGGCGCCATTGCCGTTGCGGATCGCCAGGTCGATACGGCCGTCGCGGTCGATATCGGCGAAGTACAGCACGCCGTACTCGCCCACCAGGCGCCAATCGAGGGTTTTGCCGTCTGCGTTGAGCGGCACCTGCGCGGCGGGGGTTTGCAGTTGCTGGAGGATTTCCAGGGTGTGTTTGTCACGGATCGTGACCAGTGCCCGGGTCAATTCCTCAAGGTCTTGCGGCACCTGCGGGAACAACACTTCGACCAGATAGTGACCACTGGGCTCATCGACCGAAAACGAGCGGGGTTCGGCCATGACCGGGGTGGCCAGGGCCAGGGAGATGAGCACACCGTTGAGGAGCGAACGCATCCAGCGCTTCCTTGCTGCAAATGGGGGCGCGCAGTGTATTCGAACAAATCGCTGTTTTGCCAACGGCAATGGCTGGTATGTTGCGCGGCTGCAACCGGCCACACCGCCAAGGACCATCACCCATCATGGAAGAAGCCGCCACACCGAAAGCCCGTCGCAACTATTTTATTCGCCACTGGCGAGGGGAGTTCCCGCTGGCGCACGCATTCTGGATCAATGAAGTATTGATCAGCCTGCTGTGCCTGCTCGCCACGACGCCGTTGTACGTGCTGTTGGTGCGTGACCCTCCGAGCCCCGCCACCCTGCTGCTGGCAGGCGTGCCGTTCATGCTTATCGCGCTCGCCGTCACAGTTTGGCAAGGCGTTGGCGTTTGGCGCTCGGCCAGGCATCACCGCCAACGCGGTGGCAAACACCGCTGGGTCATGGTGGTTCGTGTGCTGGTGGTGGTCGGGGCGGTACAGACCGTTTACTCGGTGCTCGACGTGGTGCCGGCGTTCAAGTCTGCTCTGCGCCTGGCCATGAACCCCAACGCGATGCCGCCCTACCGGATCACTGCGCTCAGCGATACTGAGCTCCAATTCAATGGCGGCATCGGCTCCGGCAGTTTCTCTGCCTTCGAGCAAGCATTGGCCGCTCACCCCGCTGTCACCACGCTCCAGCTCGACAGCCCGGGCGGCCTGTTCGGCGAGGCCCGGGCCATCGCGCGGCTGATCGAAGAAAAGGCGTTGACCACCTACACCAACAGCGCATGCATGAGTGCCTGCGCGCTGGTGTTCATGTCGGGCAAACAACGGTTGCTAGGCGTGGAAGGCAAGCTGGGGTTCCACGCCGCGACGTTGTTCGATTCGGACAATCAATCAACGCTAGTCGTCGCACAGTATCGCGAGGCACTGCTCAAGCACGGCGCGTCCAGACAATTCGTCGATAAAGTGCTGGCGACCGGACGCGAAGACATGTGGTTTCCGGACATCGCTGAACTCAAGCGTGAGCACATCGTGTCGGCCACCGTAGACGCCCGGGGCTTCACCGATGCACGCCTTGCGCGGCTACGGGAAGCGGGGCAACTGGATGTCTACTTGCGCACGTTTTTCCAGTTCAGAACGCTGGCCGAAGAGGTGCCTGCGCAGTACGAAGTGCACAAGGCCAAGGCACAAAAAGCCTTGGATGAGGCCACAGCCTACAGCGCGTTCGATAAGCTCACGCGCGAGCACGACGCTTGGCTGATCCAGGACGCTCTGCGCAAGGCCCCGGCCCCGCAACTGTTGCGGTTCTGGCAAGCCCAGGCGTCGCTCGTGGACGCCGCGGTGCAAGGCGGCGAACAGGCCTGCGCGTTCTACCTTACAGGCGTTTATCCCGGGGGTTACGGCGCTATGCCAGACGTCTTGCAGGCGCTGTTCACAAACGCACGCGACAGCCGGCGCGAACTGGTCAAAGCAGCCGCCGAGGTCAACCAGAACATTGCCCCGACCGCCCAGGCCCGGGCCGACTTGAACCGTGTGTTCACGCACGTCCAGCCCGGCACCTACGAGCGCTATCGGTCCCCGAGCAAACACGCACCCGCACAGGTGTGCACTGCCCACCAGGAGTTGTACCGACGTGTGCTCGCACTGCCCAACCCAACGCGCGTCGCCGAGGCGTTTCGGCTGTTGCCGGGCTACACGCGCTGAGGGGCGTCAAACACCGGCGTCTAGCAGCATCTGGATCAGCGCTTCAGGCCAAACCGTATCGGCAGTGGTTTTCAGCTCGTTGACAGACCACCAATGGTGGTCGGCCATGACCTGGGTTTCTGCCAGGGTCCACTCGGCTTTGGAAAGCGCCTCACAGTGCGCCTGAACGACAAAATACTGCTCGATGGCCATCACCGTTTCGCCGCTGGGCAGCATCAAGGCAAAGCGCCGATCCGCCACGCAGGCGCGAACGCTATCGCGCACAACGCCGGTCTCCTCGCGCAGTTCGCGTATCACCAGGCAGGCATCCGCAGCTTGTCATCCGGTTCCGAGGCATAGCGCGGAAAGATATGGCAATGCAGTTCCGGCTCAGAGTTGCCGAGGCGGGCCATGTCCAGCAGATAGGTGGCGCGGGCTTCAGCATCAAGGTCGTTAAGGCTGGCAACCACTGGATCGGCCCACACCTACACCGCGAACCAAGAGCAGATACCAGACAATCCATCTTTTCTGTTGTACACAAAAAAGCCCTAAAGATTCTCGACACCCGCGCCGACATAGCAGTGATAGCAAATCGCCGCGTCACACACAGCAGCGACGATTTGGCCGCCCTCCCCGTTGATGGTTGTCTCGATGAAAATAAAAAATAAGCTGGTCCTTGCTTTCGTTTCCGTCGCTTTTATCCCGGTCAGCCTGGTCGCGGTGATCTCCGTCATGAACACGCGGAGCCAGGCAGTCGAACAGTTTATCGACGGCAGCACCCGTGAAATCCGCCAGATCGATGGCAACATCCGCCAGTTTTTCGATGGCACGACGCAGAACGTCGATCAAATGTCCGACGATCCTGTATACACTTCCGTGAACACGCTCAAGGATTATCAGCCCGCCAATGCCGCCAGCCAGCCGATGCCGGCGCAGGCACAAGAGGTCATCGAGCACTTTGCGCGTTATGGCGCGACCCACCCCGCCGCTGCGATTCTGTCCATCGGCCTCGAAGATGGCACCTACGCCAAATGGCCGGATGACCCGCAACTGGCCAAATACGACCCGCGCGCGCGCCCATGGTACAAGGCCGCGATGGCGAGCCCCGGCAAGACCGTGCGCACCCCCGCGTATTACTACGACAAGGACGACGTGGCCCTGGTGGGCACTGCGCGCGCCTTGCTGGACAATGCCGGCAAACCCAAAGGCGTGTTCGTGGTCAGCGTCTCGCTGAAAAACCTCACCGAGCTGGTCAAGAGCATCAAACTGGGCGCCAGTGGCTACGTGATGTTGATCGAAGATGGCGTGGTGCTGGTTGACCCGCGTGACAATGCGCACAACTTCAAGCCGCTCAAAGACCTCGGCGAACCCTACGCACAGCTGGCGAACACCGCCCAGGGCTCGACCGATGTGGTAATCAATGGCGTGCGCTACATGGCCAATATCTGGACCTCCCCCGGCCTCGGCTGGCGTTATGTCGGCCTGATCGAATACAACGAAGTGATGGCCGAAGCCACGCGCATGACCTATCTCACCAGTGCGATCGTCGCGGTGCTGGTGCTGATCTTCGGGTTGGTCGCGGCGGCGTTCTCCAAGGTCATCGTCAAACCCATCGGCCAGGTCAGTACCGGCTTGCAATCCATCGCCCAGGGCGAAGGCGACTTGCGCCACGAACTGCACGTGCAGGGCAAGGACGAAACCGCCGAACTGGCCGGCTGGTTCAACAAGTTTCTCGCGGCGATCCGCCAGTTGATCCAACACATCGGCGCGGCCTCGGCCAATTTGCAGAACGCCTCGCGGGTCAACAGTGAAGTGGCCAACAACATGAACGAAGCCGCCGGGCGCCAGCGTGAGGCGGTGGAGCTGGTCTCCACCGCCTTCAACGAGATGGTCGCCACCGCCAACGAAGTCGCGCGCTCGTGCAGCGGTGCGGCGGAGTCGGCCGAGAACGGCCACCGCCGGGTCGCCGAGGGCAAGCAGCAAATCGAAGTGACCACCGACAACGTCAACCGCCTCGGCCGCCGCCTCACGGAATCGTCACAAGCCATGGTCGAACTGGAAGCCGGCAGCCGCAGCATCAACCAGATCCTCGGCACCATCCGCGCGATTGCCGAGCAGACCAACCTGCTGGCGCTCAACGCCGCCATCGAAGCCGCCCGCGCCGGCGATCAAGGCCGGGGTTTTGCCGTGGTAGCCGACGAAGTCCGGGCCTTGGCCAAACGCACCTCGGACTCCACCGGCGAGATCGAACACCTGCTCGGCACCCTGGAAAACAAGACCCAGGAAGTCACCCAGAAAATGGGCAGTTGCCTCGACCTGTCACGAGCCAGCGTGTCGTCCATTGAAAGCGCGCGGGACAGCTTTGAAGGCATCCAGTTGTCGGTGAACGAGATCCGCGACCAAAACCTGCAGATATCTGCGGCTGCTGAGGAACAGCACAGCGTGGCGGAAGAGATCAACCGGCATATCCAGCAGATCTACGACGAGGCACGGTTGGTGGAAAGCCTGGCGAACTCCGCGCAGGATGACTCGGGACGGTTGTCGAACCTGTCGGATGAGTTGAATGGGTTGGTGGGACGGTTCAAGTCATAGGGCAACGAATGGGAAAGTGGTACCTGCTTTCGTTTCATGAAAGCAGGCACCATTCGACAGATTGTTCACGCTGCGTGACTTTGCCGGAGAACGGCCACAGGCGGGACTGATAGCGTTCGATCCATACCGTGGGAAATACATCGCCTTGCTTGAAATACCGTGCGCCGTTTCCATCTCTCAGCGACTCATTCCAGCAGAGCAAACCGACCTCCCAATAGCCGCTCAATGGGCAAATTTGACCGCTGTAGCCGTTGGGCGCGGACAGATGGGATTGGCTGAATGCCGGTGAACCTGGCAGCCCCTGGCCGGTGGCGGGGTCTAGAAGTTTGGCCTTGGCCAGTTGGGTGATCAGGGCTTCGCTGGGCTTGGGGGGTGGAACGTTGGCCAGGTGAGCTTCCAACCATTGAAGTTTGCCGTCCCAGGCGGGCAGTTTGGCTGGGGGCAAGGGGAGGATTTCGTTGATTTCGGGGACTTTGGGGTTGGCGTAGGAGTATCTGGCAAGCACTCTCCATATTTTTCGATAGCGCTCTGCGCGTTCAAGGTCTTCTTGTTGCCCTAGGTAGTACAACTCATCACTGACATGGGCACGAAAGCCATTGCTCAAAAAAGAAGTCGAACTTTCATCGCCCGCAGCTACGCCCAGTTGAAATACTTGCAGCGCCTCCTGGTAGCTACCATCGACTTGAAGATCTACTCCCAAAGCGACAGCCGCCTGAGCACTACCTTGCTCGGCAGCGCACCGGCGCATTAGCCGAGCAACATTTGGTGCGATGTCGATTGGCGCAAGCTTGTCCCCTACATAGGTTTGGGCCAATGCACTGCCCTCGTCAGCAGCCTTGCGCAAGTAGCGCATAGACATTTCCGAGTCCTGTTTCAGGCCCACAGACCCGCTCTTTAGAAAGACGCCAATAAAGTAGTACCCCGTCGCCACACCTCCATCGATCAATGTCTGGCTCAGCCGCAAATGCTCAGCCCCCCGGAGCTTGAAATGCCCACGCATGCTGCCGTTTTGCAGGTTGATATTGGCCTTGTAATGACCATTCTCCGTAGCAATGCGATACAGCCTCTCAATCTCTAGATCTACTTTTTTATCTTGTTTGAGCAAGTTATTTTTTTGCAACCAGCGGGCGTACTGGAACAGAACATCGGCTTCGGCTGGTAACTGAGGAATATTTTCGTGTACGCAGGTAAAAGCCAGTTTGTCCTTAGCCTCGCTGATAGGGGTCATGGGAATGTCCTGTTTCAAGTAAGTGTGGGCACTACAGTTGCCTGAGGCGACTGCCAGTAGGCTCGATACGAGAAGCATCCGGCGCATTAGTCGAGATCCTTCAGGGCAGTTGCACCGTAATGGAATTCAACAAGAGGCGCCCATGGCGCTATTTTTTTAGACTGGAGAGCTTTGTTTCTATTGATAATGTCCTGCCACGCGATGAATGCGACTTCCGCATCATCCTGATCCCCCCGCCCATCCGTATGCAGCCCCCACAACCGCCGCCTCAACCCCTGCGTCACACTCCCCCACTCATGCGCAATATTCAGTTCACTATCCACCTGCATACTCCGTGTATTGATATTCGCCGAGCCGTGCGTAGTGAACACGTCGTCAACGATCATCAGCTTCGAATGGATATACACCGGCATCCACGGCTTGCCCGCCGGCGAGTCCTTGGCCACCAGCGAACACACATGCACCTTCAGCCCCGGCCTTGGTTCCGGGGCCAGCGTGCTATTCTCGATGGCCTTGATCTGTTGTTCGAGCGCGGCTTCGCGTAGCTCATTGCGCAGTTTGGCGTCGCGCTGCGCGTCCTCGGCTTTTTCGCTGATTGCGCCGCCGCTCAGCGCATCGGTCAGGCGCGTCAAGGTGATCAATGCTCGGCGTTCGAGCAGTTCACTCAAGGTCGGTGCCTGTGCACTCGTGTGGGCCTTGGCCTGTTCGATGCGCTGCAGCTTGGTGATCTGCGGGATGGCATCACCGCGCCCAAGGCTTTCGAGCATGCGGTAGGTGTTCAAGGCCCCAGGGCCTACGCCATCTTCGCTGGCGTTGGTGATCACGAACAGGTGCAGGCTGCCATGCAACCCCGGATCGCGCCCCGCGCGGGTCTGGACGGCGGCGGCCTTGTTGATCGCTTCGGCGAGGGGCGGCCAGCGGAAATACTGGTTCTCGATGTAAATGAACTGGGTCGCGTTGTTGACCGCTTTCAGGTAAAGCTTTTCGATGTCGCGCTTGCCGTCTTGCGCCTGGGTGCGCACCAGTTGGGCCAGTTGGCGCGTCGCGCCGGGGGTGCATTGCAGAGTGGGGCCGATCTGCTTGGCCTGGCGCAAGGCGAACAGGTCTTCAGCGGTCTCCCTAAGCCAGGCGGTCGCGAAGTTGTGGTGCAAGTGCTCAAGGATCGGCCCGCTGACCTGGCTGGAAATATCCTGACGCGGTGTATCACCACGCGGGCCGCGATTGGGTGCAGGTTTACTGCCTTCGGCGCGGTTCTGCGCCGTATGCTCGTCCGTGTCCCAGTACTCGTCGAGCATGTTGTGCCCCATCACAAAACCGACGGCATGCTCGGCCCGTTCATAGTCGACCAGTACGGTTTTTTGATGGTGGGTCACAGCCACTGCCAGCGCGCCCAGGGTGCCGACGCTGAGCTGTGGGTCGAGGCTTTTATATTTGGCTTGATGGGCGATTTCCGCGCGTTCAAACAGGCTGAAACCACGGCTGACAAACACCGGCACATTGCGCGCTACGCGCATGGCAGGCGCCAGATGATCGGCAAAGGCACAACGGGAAAACCACTGCCGGTCGTAGGCATATTGATCATCCGTGGCCGGTTGCAGCGCCCGGTCCTGGATCCGGTACGGTCCTTTGCCAGGCAGATTGGCCTCGCCGGCCGCGCCAGCGCTATTGAACGGTGACTCCCAACCCAATATCCGGACCTCAACACCTTCTCTTGCTTTTGCCATGAGCAATTCGCCGATACTTGGGCTCTCGCCGTCGCGAATGAAATACATCGACGGCTGGAAGCCCCAGCAAATGATGTCGATGGTTCTCGTGGCGTTGGCGATTGCCAAATGCACGGCCTTGAACGCTTCTTCACCGTTGATCAGCGGCTGGTAGGTGGCCTCGACCGGGTGATACTCAGTGCACTGCAGGTACCAGGGCGCAGTGCAGGTTGCCTGTTGGGTGTGTCGCAGGGCGACGGGCACGACGGTGCAAAGGTCATTCATGGGGTTTTCCCTTCCTGGTCGTTGGACGTGCGGATCACCGCAGCGTATTTGGCGCGGTGGTCGGTATGCGAGGTGGGCTGGCTCAGCTCGCTGCAAGGCAGCAGGTGATGGTTGTGCAGACCGCCATTGGCCAGCACCGCTTGCTCGGCGTTGCGATATTCACTGGGCACCGGTATCTCGTAGCTCACGCCATTGGCCATTTCGATTCGGTAGTGCTGGGTCACGACTTGATGATCGATGCGCACATGCCCGCTCTTGTCGAACACACCCTGCTCGATTGCAGCGTTGTCGGCGTAGAGGGTGTATGGCATGCCTGCCCAGCCCTTGCCGACGGTGTTGGGGGTTTGCGCTACCGTGAAGCGCAGCGGTTGCCTGTAGAGACTGCGCGGATACTCCGGGTGCGCGGCTTTCAGGCTGCCGGGGCCCAGGTAATCAAAGTTTGCCGATTTGATGTTGTGGTTACCTAGGGTGCCGGACTCGATGCAAGTTGGATCAAGGGTGATGTAACTACCACCTGCATTCAGGCTGATTTTCTTTTTCGCGACGATGCGGATTTCATCTTCAGCACTGATGATTTCCAAGCCATTGCGCGCCATCAGTTCCAACGTGTCGTTCTGTGCCTGAATACGCACAGGGCCGGCGTTGGCGATCAACTTGATCCCCAGCTTGCGCACAAACAGACTGACGCCCTGCCCCACACCGATAAACAAGCGCTTGACCACACTGACATCCGCCTCAGCCCCGGCGTTGATCATCACGTTGCCCTGCGCAGCCAGTTGCAGGTGCTCCCCGCTGCTCAGGGCAACGCCCTGGGGAGCGCTGAGTAGAAGCACGGACGACTTGAGTCGTTCCAGGTCTTGCTTGAGTAAATTCAACTGCGCCTGCACGTCCGCCGGATCGGCATTCGCCGCCAGAGCGTCAGTGGAGAGCGCCTCCAACTGCTCACTCGCTTGCTCCAAGCGGGCCATCGCCGCGCCCATTTCAAGCTGCTGCCCCTGCGCCCTGGCCTGCTCATCCGCACTGATAAACACCCCCTTCCCACCCCGGATCGCGCCCCACCCATCCGTGCGCAACTCAAACCCTTCACCGCGCTGTTGCCTGTGCGCATCCACCAGATGCCCCAGGTTCAACTGGCTCTTGCCGCTGTGTTCCGTGCTCAGCTTGATGTGCTCCTGCCCCCGCGTGTCGTCCATGCGCAGTTTGTTATTGGCCGGAGTGCGCAGCACGTTGCGTTTGTAGTTGCGCAGGGTCACGTGGTCGACGTGCTGGCTGTCGTGCAGGGCGTGGGCGATGTAGGGGCGGTCCGGGTCGCCTTGTTCGAAGGCGATGGCCACTTCGGTGCCGGGGATCAGTGGCAGGTGCAGGCCGTGGGTGTCGCCTGCATAGGGCCGGGCCAGGCGCAGCCACAGGCTTTCTTCGCCAGGTTTCCAGGTGTCGCGGTCGAACAGGAAGTTGACGCGGTAGCGGCCTTCCATGTCGATGTGGCCGTAAGGGTCGTGGGCCTGGGGGCTGGTGACGCGGGCCGGGACGGTGCCGGCGATTTGCGGTTTGGCGTGTGGGGCCGGGCGAAAGCACAGGGTTTCTGAATAGGGCATCGCCTCGAAGGTGGCTTCGAAGCTGCGGTCGCGCGCGGCCTGGGTGGTCAGGCGGGTGATGACTGCACCGGCTTGGAACGCCTGGGGTGCGCCGCCGCTGATCCTGAGGACCTGGCCCGGCGCCAGGGTGGCGCTGCTGCTGAGGCCGCTCAGGCGGGTCTGCTGGTTCAGGTACTGCTCGTGGCGCAGGCGTGCGAAGAAGTAGCCACTTTCGCATGGCAGGTCTTCGTCTTGATCGAGGCGGTTGCCGAGGACGCTGTAGGGTTCGGCGTAGTGGTAGGCATCGCCGTAGGCCCCGCTGCGGCTCTGCTCGATCCCGCCGTTCAGGTGGGCGCTGGCGTCGCGGTGGTGGTAGGCGCGTACGCTGACCTGTTGCTCGACGACCTGGTGGTTCGATTGCAACGCCCATACGCCGTCCTGCCCGCTGCTGCCGAGCCCGGACTGCGGGCGGTATGGCAGTTCGACGTCGAACTGGTAACCGCGCTGGCTATCGAAAAACTCGACGACCTCTAGGCGCAGGCGTTCGTCGCTGGTGAAGCGATACCAGATGCCCACTTCGGCGAGCAGCCGGCTGATAAAGGCCAGGTCGCTTTCGCCGTATTGCATGACCTGTTCGCGCCGGGGGTAGTCGCGCTTGAGGGTGAACAGGAAGTCCTGGCCTTCGAAAGCGTGGCGGCTGCGCAGGATGTGTTCGACGATCTCGGGCACGGATTGGTGCTGGTAGATACGCAGCTGTCGGCCACGTTCAAGCAGGGCCAGACGCGGTTGCAGGGTGATTGCATAGGTGGCCTGGTCATTGGAGCCGGACCGGCGGGCGAAGGCGGTGACGACGCCGTGCAGGGTGCGCAGGGGTTTGATCTTGGGGGGCGCCAGGCTCAGCAGCGGCAGTTTTTGTGGTGGGGCGTGCAGGCTGAAACTGGCTTGATGGCCGAGGATGGAGTCGGCGGCGAGGTCGAGGTCGGGGCTGGTGAATTCGATGCGGTACTGGAAAGGCTGGCTGAGCTGCTCTTCGCCTTCGAAGGCCAGCACATCAAGCATGGCACCGACATTGCGAACCCACAGCACGTGCCGGCTGTGATCGAAAAATGGGGTCGGTAGTACGCTGGAAGTCATCCCTTTACTCCTGAACGCGTGAGAGTCCAGAGAGTAAAGTTTTGTTATCCCAGATTAATGTCGGAAGATTCGACTTTAAGAGAAGGGTGCTTCCTGATCTCCTCTTGCGCGATGCACCTCAATCACCAACCCCTCCTCCTCACTCGGCACACTGAAGTGACGGGTGATCAGGTCGAACTCGGCATCGGTTGCCGCGAAGTCATGCTCGCCCCGCGCATTTCGGGCATGCAGCCGGGCGCGGCAAGTGGCGTCATCCAGCTCGAGATAATGCAGGCAGTGCGGCACCTGGGCCGTCTGCGCCAGGCCGCGCAGCCATTCGCGGTTGGCCAGGGTGTTGGCCGGAAAATCCAGCACCACGTTGACGCCCGATTGCAGCAGGTTGACCACCAGCGGCCCCAGCACACCGCGAATACGTTGGGCGCTGCGCAGGTAATCCGCGATGGACAGGATTTCACCCGGGTACAGCTGCGCCAGCCAGTGATCTTCGCTGAGCACTAGTGCGGCATGCGCAGTGGCCAGGGTGTTGGCAAGGGTGGACTTGCCGGAGGCGATCTTGCCGCAGAGCAGATGCAGGGTTGGCATGGGGACGTTTCCTTGTGTCGGTTTGCCCAGCATGCCCGGCATCAGCGATACCCCGCAACTCAGGTGGTATGCCGCTGCCAATGTTCGTAGAACGCCAGGGACGCAACGTTCTTGTCCTTGGCTTCGAGCATCATGTCGAAACGGTCGAGAAACTGCAGCGCGTAGTCGTTGGTCCAGCGGTTCCACATCTGCGCGCTGTGGCCGTACAGGTCGCGCTTGGACACCACCTGCATCAGCGCATCCATCTCCAGCTTGTGTTCGGCGTCGAAGCCCAGCTCCTGCAGGCTCTCCTGGGGCTGGGAGTAGTGCATGGTCGGGCGCACACCGCGCCAGCTGTCGATGACGCGAGCCACCCGTTCCGAGTGGGGATCGATGTACTCATTCTCGTTGATCCAGCAGTGATGAATATCCAGCACCACCGGCGCCAGGTCGGCGACTTGCAGGCAGTGATCCAGCCCGTAGGTTTTCTCGTCGTTCTCGAAGGTGATGCAGTTGCGCGCCACTTGCGACAAGCGCGTCCAGACGGCGCGGGTGCCTTCCACCCCAAGGCGGCCGGCGATGTGCACGTTGCACTTGAGGTCCTGGAACTGTCGACCGTAGCCCATCATGCGGATCATATCGGCGTGGTATTCAAATTCGGCCAGGCTGTTTTCCACCACGCCGGGATTCTCCGAGCCCAGCACGCAGTATTGGCCGGGATGGAAAGACAGGCGGATGTCCGACGCCCGTGCCAGCTCGCCGATGGCGGCAAACCCCTCGACCAGTTGGTGTTCGATGGCCGGGTCCTTGTACACCGCCGCCACCTTGGGGTGACTGTAGAACGGCAACAGGTCGCTGCTCAGACGCAGCATGCGCAAGGTCGGCGGCAGCCCGGCGACGTAAGTGAGCAGGCGCAATTGCGCGGCAAGGTTATGGGTGACCACTTCGACCAGCTTGGCGCGGGCCTCCTGCGGTGTCACACCGTCCATCCAGCGCAAGGTGGTGGTACGCGGGTTGAACGGGCCTTCGATC
This sequence comes from Pseudomonas sp. GL_117, assembly GCF_057835125.1. Taxonomy (NCBI): domain Bacteria; kingdom Pseudomonadati; phylum Pseudomonadota; class Gammaproteobacteria; order Pseudomonadales; family Pseudomonadaceae; genus Pseudomonas; species Pseudomonas sp. GL_117. The sequence goes on from NZ_CM174418.1 coordinate 3,365,932, forward strand.
AGCTTCATGGCACTGGCCGAGAGCAACCGTTCAGGGTGCTTGTATTGGCATGCGAAGCCGATGCGGGGATGGGTCATGGGAATGCCTGGCGGAAATTGAGGGCGGGATGATACGGGGTTAGGCGCTGGTCTACGCAGGAGGTTCAGTAGATTTTGCGCGAGCAAAGGGTTTGACATATTTGCTCAAGGCAACAATATAATTGCCAAAGGCAACCATCTGGACACCATCATGTCTATCTCCCCCCTGGTCGAACGCGCCGGCATCATCCGTGGCTTCAACCGCTTCTACACGCACCAGATTGGTGTGCTGCAGGAGCATCTGCTGCAAAGCGAGTTTTCACTCACCGAAATCCGCGTGATGTATGAGTTGTCGTCCCGAGGCGACCTGACCAGCGCCGACCTGTGCCAGATGCTCAGCCTGGATGCGGGTTACCTGAGCCGGCTGATCAGTGGGCTGGAAAAGAAAGGCCTGATCCAGAAAGTCCGCTCTGTCACCGATGCCCGCGCGGTGCAACTGCACCTCAGCGACCTCGGTCGCAGCGTGTTGACGCCATTGGAACAACAGACCCAGGACGAAGTGATCGCCCTGCTCCAGGCCCTGCCTGAACGGCAACAGCAGCAACTGACAGGCGCGATGAAACGCATTCAGGCCCTGCTGCAAGGCACCGCGCCGAGCTACCTGCTGCGCGACCCGCAACCCGGCGACATGGGGCTGGTGGTGCAACAACAATCGGCACTGTATGCCCGCGAGTACGGCTGGAATTGGGAGTTCGAGGCGCTGGTGGCGGAGATTGTCGCCAAATACTTGAGGAACCTTGACCGCAGCTGCGAGCGCTGCTGGATCGCGGAAAAAGACGGCGAAGTGGTGGGTTCGGTGTTCGTGGTGCGCCATGACGACAACACCGCCAAACTGCGCATGCTCTATGTGGACGCCAGTGCGCGCGGCATGGGGATTGGCCAGCGCCTGGTGGATGAGTGCCTGCGTTTTGCCCGGCAGGCCGGCTACAAAAGCATGCTGCTGTGGACCGTGAACATCCTCACCGATGCCCGCAAGCTCTATCAGAAAGCCGGCTTCGAGTTGGTCGAGGAAGAACCCACCGAGAGTTTCGGCAAATCGTTGATCAGCGAAACCTGGACCCGTGAGCTGTAAAGCCTTCCCGCGCCGCCACCAGCGCGGGAAGTCGTCACTTAAAGGTCGGTGATTTCCTTGTGGCGTGGTACCAGCGTCTTCATCACACTCCAAGCCACCAGGTACGCCAGCGCACAGATCGCGAACATGATCATGTAGCCGGTGTGAATATCGTTGATCGACTTGTAGTAGTCGAACACCCAGCCGCCGACCTTGGTCATCACCACACCGCCCAGGCCGCCGGCCATGCCGCCGATACCGACCACCGAGGCCACGGTTTTCTGCGGGAACATGTCGGACACGGTGGTGAAGATGTTGCAGGACCACGCCTGGTGCGCTGACGCACCCACGCCGATCAGCAATACCGGCACCCAGAAGCTGATATAGCCCAACGGCTGTGCCAGCAACACCACCAACGGGAACAGCGCGATCACCAGCATGGCTTTCATGCGCCCGTCATACGGCGCGTCGCCGCGTGCCATGAAGTAGCTTGGGAACCAGCCGCCGCCGATGCTGCCGACCATGGTCATGCTGTAGAGCACGGCCAGCGGCATCACGATGTCAGCGCCTTTCATGCCGTATTGCGCCGACAGATAAGTCGGCAGCCAGAACAGGAAGAACCACCACACGCCGTCAGTCATGAACTTGCCAAAGGCAAACGCCCAGGTCTGGCGGTAGGTGAGCAGTTTGAACCACGAGACTTTTTTCTCTACCGCACCCGCTGGCGCCGGGTTGAAGGGCTGCACGGTCTGGTCGCTGCGGATATACGCCAGTTCTGCGGCCGACAGGCGCTTTTGCTGCTCGGGCGGCTGGTAGAAGGCGATCCACACCGCTACCCACACAAAACCCAACGCACCGATCACGATAAAGGCCGCCTCCCAGCCCCACAGCCCCGCGATCAGCGGCACGCAGATCGGCGCCAGGATCGCGCCGACGTTGGCCCCGGAGTTGAAAATGCCAGTGGCAAATGAGCGCTCTTTCTTCGGGAAGTACTCGGCGGTGGCCTTGATCGCAATCGGGAAGTTACCCGCCTCGCCAACCGCCAGCACCGCGCGGGACAACATGAAACCGGCAATCGACACCGGGATCACCGCCAGGCCAATCGCGCCACTGACCGCAGCGATGCCCTCGCCCATCGGCACGGCAAACGCATGCATGATCGCGCCGGTAGACCAGATGCCAATCGCGACGATATAAGCGGCCTTGGTGCCGATCTTGTCGACAAAACGCCCGGCGAACAGCATTGAGATGGCGTAGACAAACTGGAACACCGCCGCAATGTTCGCGTAGTCGGTGTTGCTCCAGCCAAATTGCGTAGACAGCTGTGGCGCCAGGAGGCTGAGCACCTGGCGGTCGAGGTAGTTGACGGTGGTGGCGAAGAACAGCATCGCGCAGATGGTCCAGCGATAGCTGCCTACCGCTTGGCCAACGCGCTGGGCGTTGATGGGCTCGTTCAAATTCATGGCATCACTTTTTTATTTTTGTTAGGTAGGACATACGTAACGTCATATGTCGTCGTACAACTGTGACTTTTATAGCGGGCGATCTAGGGGCTGTCAATCTGAAACACTACGCCAAACCAAAACAAGTCGTAGGACAACATCCCCCCGATCACGACAAAAACGCAGGCCTCAGCAAAAAAACGCAATTAGTGGTGAATTATTTCGTATCCGCCTGTATCTGACCTTTCAGAGCGGTGCCATCGCCACGATGGCACCTCCCCTGTTCAGATTTAGAGTGGTGCCCATGAAATCTCGCAAGAAAAGCGTCAGCCCCATCGGGTTGAAAGACATCACCATTGTCGACGACACCAAGATGCGCAAGGCGATCACCGCCGCCGCACTGGGCAATGCCATGGAGTGGTTCGACTTTGGCGTCTACGGGTTTGTCGCCTATGTACTCGGCAAAGTGTTCTTCCCCGACGCGTCCCCCAGCGTGCAGATGATTGCCGCACTGGGCACCTTCTCCGTGCCGTTTCTGATCCGCCCCCTGGGTGGCCTGTTCTTTGGTGCACTGGGCGATAAATACGGGCGGCAAAAAGTCCTCGCCGCGACCATCGTGATCATGTCCCTGAGCACCTTTGCCATCGGTCTGATCCCCGGATACGCCTCGATTGGCATCTGGGCACCGATCCTGTTGCTGCTGTGCAAAATGGCCCAGGGCTTTTCCGTGGGCGGTGAGTACACCGGCGCCTCGATCTTCGTCGCCGAGTACGCGCCGGACCGCAAGCGCGGCTTCCTCGGCAGTTGGCTGGACTTCGGCTCCATCGCCGGTTTCGTGCTGGGTGCGGGCGTCGTGGTGTTGATTTCCAGCGTATTGGGCGAGGCCGATTTCGAATCATGGGGCTGGCGCCTGCCGTTCTTCCTTGCCCTGCCCCTGGGCATCATCGGCCTGTACCTGCGCCACGCCCTGGAAGAAACCCCGGCGTTCCAGCAGCACATGGACAAGCTCGAACAAGGCGACCGCGAAGGCTTGAGCCACGGTCCCAAGGTCTCCTTCAAGGAAGTCGCAACCAAGCACTGGCGCAGCCTGCTGACCTGCATCGGTATCGTCGCGGCAACCAACGTGACCTACTACATGCTGCTCACGTACATGCCGAGCTACCTGTCCCACAACCTGCACTACAAAGAAAACAGCGGTGTGCTGATCATCATCGCGATCATGGTCGGCATGCTGTTCGTGCAGCCATTCATTGGTTTTGTCAGCGACAAGATCGGCCGCAAGCCCTTCATCATTGCCGGCAGCATCGGCTTGTTGGTGCTGTCGATCCCGGCGTTCATGCTGATCACCAGCGGCAAGATCGGCCTGATCTTCGCCGGCTTGCTGATCCTCGCGGTGGTGCTTAACTTCTTCATCGGTGTGATGGCATCGACGCTGCCCGCGATGTTTCCCACCCACCTGCGCTACAGCGCGCTGGCCAGCGCCTTCAATGTCTCGGTGTTGATCGCCGGTCTTACCCCGACGGCCGTGGCCTGGCTGGTGGAAAGCACCAACGACCTGTACATGCCCGCCTACTACCTGATGGTGTTCGCGGTGGTCGGCCTGATCACCGGCCTGACCATGAAGGAAACCGCCAACAAACCCCTGCGCGGCGCGGCACCGGCGGCGTCGGACATGGAAGAGGCCAAGGAGTTGTTGCAGGAACATCACGACAATATCGAGCAGAAGATCGAAGACATCGACGCCGAGATTGCCGAGTTGGAAGCCAAACGCAAAAACTTGGTGCAGCAGCATCCGCGCATAAATTGAAGCAAGTCTGCGCCACCAATAGCCTTGCCACGTTATCCGACGTGGCAAGGCTGGGCCGAGCAGAGGCCTGCTTTTATCCATCTGATGACTGAAGCGTGTTTACCCCTCCCCCCTCATTATTTCGCCAAGGGCGCCGATAGCCTGTCATCGAACTGACTTGCAGAAGTGTCCTGCGGGAAATAATGCCGAACTCCCACGCACCAATTGTCCGCACGCTGTCCAATCGCACCAGCCTATCACTGACTCGCACATCACTATTCAAGCTGATGGCCCTGTTGGCGGGTGTCTTTGCAGCGGTGGTTTATTCGTTGGTCTACCTCGCCTACGACATGGATCGCACCGAACAGGCTGAAAGCGCTTTTCACGCTCGCAAGGCCATGCAGTCCCTGGACAAATCCTTGCGTTTGACCGTCAAAGACTATGCGTTCTGGAGCGACGCGTACAAACACCTGCACGTTCAAGTGGACACCGACTGGGCCTACGTGCGCGAAAATGTCGGCCCGACACTGTTCCAGGATTTCGGGTTTCAAGGGCTTTTTGTCGTCAGCGACGTGAATCGCACGGTGTATGCAGTGGTCGAGGGCAAACTACAGCCGCTGGAGTTGAGCAGTTGGCTTGGCCAATCCATTGACCCCATTATTGAACAGGCGCGTGCCGGGGCCGCCTCCGAAACCCCGGTGACGAGCTTTATCAACGTGCGCGGCAGCCCTGCCCTGGTGGCGGCTGCCGCGATCACCCCCGGCACCGACCCCACGGTATTGCCGGACGGCAGGCGGCCCTCCGTGTTGATCTTCGTCGACATTCTGGACAGCGCCAAACTGGATGCTATCGGCAATGACTTTGGCGTCGCCAACCTCCACATCGCCAGCTCCGAAGAAATCGGCAAGTCACTTCTACCCCTCGGCGACAACGGCGCCGCCGGCAGCCTGTACTGGGAGCCGGAGCGCCCCGGTCTGAAGTTGGTGGGCGTAGGCCTGCCCCTGCTGGGCCTGGCGGCACTGCTGGTGTGCGCGATGACCTGGATGATCCTGCGTCGATCCACTGCCAGCGCCCTGGCTCTTGATGCCAGCCACGCTTCATTGCAAAGCAGCCAGGCGGCCCTGGCCACCAGCGAAGCACGTTTTCGCGACGTGGTAGAGGCCAGTTCCGACTGGGTTTGGGAAATTGACGCCACCTGGCATTTCACCTACTTATCGGAACGTTTCGAAAGCGTCACCGGTCTCGCCAGACAGGCCTGGATGGGCGCAGCGATGAACGACCTGCTCGACACGGACGTCGGGCACTTGGCGCAATGGCTCGCCACACCCGGCAGGCGCCCAGACCTGAGCGTGCAGTGCCGCTACGTCGATGCCCAAGGCCAGGCGCGTAGCACCCGGCTCTCGGCCCGGGAAATGCCTTGTGGCGGGTTTCGCGGCACGGCCACCGATGTCACCGATGAAGTCGAAGCGCGACGCAGAATCGAGTACCTGTCCCAGCACGACGCCCTCACCGGGCTGCCCAACCGTACACGTCTGCAAGCTTTCCTCAACAGCAAGCTCCAGGCCGCGTCGCCTCTGGCGCAGCCGCTGGTCATGCTCACCCTGGACCTTGATCGCTTCAAGCCAGTCAACGACCTGCTCGGCCATGCCGCTGGCGACCGCGTGCTCAATGTCGTGTCCAACCGTCTCGTCGACTGCGTGCGCCATGGCGACCTGGTAGCTCGAGTGGGCGGCGACGAATTTGTGCTGATCCTCACCGATACAGGCACTCAGAATGACGTCGAAAAACTCTGCCAACGCCTGATTGCGTCCATCGAGGGCGCCATCGGGATCGATGAGCAGGAGGTGTTCATCAGCGCCAGCATCGGCATCGCCCTGGCACCCAACGATGCCAGCGACGCGGCCGAACTGCTGCGCTATGCCGACATCGCGCTGTACGAAGCCAAATCCGCGGGCCGCAACACCTGGCGCTTCTATTCCGCGGATATGAATGCACGGATCATTGAGCGGCGCCGCCTGGAAAGCGACTTACGGTTCGCGATCAAGCATGGAGAATTACGCCTGCACTTCCAGCCCCGCTACCGTCTCGCTGACGGCGAGATGGTGGGGGCCGAAGCGCTGGTGCGCTGGCAACACCCGGTGCGCGGCCTGATTGCACCGGACACCTTCATCCCGATTGCCGAAGAGTCGGGGTTGATCCTGTCGCTCAGCGACTGGGTAATGGAGACGGCGTGCGCCTGTGCCGCACAGTGGCCGGCCCCCCTGTTCGTGTCGGTCAACCTTTCTCCCTCTGAGTTCAAGCGCGGGAACATGGTGGCGCGTGTCAGTCAAGCGCTGGGCACTTCCGGTATCGACCCGTCGCGGCTGGAACTGGAAATTACTGAGGGCGTCATGCTTGAAGACGCCGAAGGCGCCCTGGCGATCATGCACACCCTCAAAGCACTGGGAATACGCATCGCTATGGATGACTTTGGCACAGGCTATTCCTCCCTGAGTTACTTGCGCGCATTTCCATTCGATGGGCTCAAGATCGACCGCAGCTTCTTGAGCCGGCTCGAAGACAGCGACGATGACAAAGCCATCATCCAGGCCATTGTCGGCCTGGGCCGTGCCCTGTCCCTGACCGTGACCGCCGAAGGCATAGAAACCGCTGAACACCTGGACTTGCTCAAGGCCGTGGCATGCGACGAAGGCCAGGGTTACTTCCTCAGTCGGCCGCTGGACCGGGACACCTTCAATCAGTTGCTGGCCCGCTGACCAGCCCTACCTGAAAAACTGACTCGGCGTCTTGCCAAACTGTTTCTTGAACATGCTGGTAAAGGCGCTGGGGCTTTCATAGCCCAGTTCCAGGGCCACGTCGATAATCTTCTCCCCCACCGCAATGCGCTCCAGCGCCAGCAGCAAGCGCGCTTGCTGGCGCCATTGGCCGAACGTCATCGCGGTTTCCTTGCGGAACAGGCGCTGGATGGTTTTCTGGTCCAGGTCCAGGCGCTCGCTCCAGTCGGCCACGGTGGAGGCGTCGCCCGGATCGTCCTGCCATGCCTGGCAGATCTGCTGGATACGCGGGTCGGCCGGTTGCGGCAGCGAGAGCGGCAAGGCCGGCAGCAGCGCAAGCTCGTCAAGGATCAGGTGCATGATCCGCGCGTCCCGCGAATCCTCGGCATACGGCGGCTTCAAGCTCACCGAGGCCTTGATCAGTTCGCTCAACAACGGCGACACACTCACCGCCTTGGTCTCGGTGGACAGGTTCGGGAACGCGTCGGGGCGCACAAACACGCTGCGCATTTTCAACGGGCCCACGCAACGCAGTGAATGCACATGCCCGCAGGGCATCCAGAAGCCGCGATTGGACGGCACCGTCCACTGATTTTGCGCCGAGTGCACCACCATCACGCCTTCGATGGCATAGAGCAGTTGGTGCTTCTCGTGGCTGTGGTCAGGGATCACCCAGTTTTCGGGATAATCGGTGGCCGAACTGATCACCGCCCAGTCGCCTTCGTCGATCTCCTGCAGAAATTTATCCAGTGATTTGATCATTTCGCCCTTTTTGCGATGATTACTGCCCGAATTTCGCGAGACAGGCATTTTTTGCAAATCTAGCATGAACGCCGAATCATTTTGAAATAAGTGGCGGGCTCAAGTACTCGCCACCCCTGTATGGAATGCCTGCATGTCGACCCTGACCGCGTCACCCACTGCTGCCCCCACTACGTCCCAAACCAGCCCCTTGGTCATGCGCATCCTTGGCGCCTGCGCCCTGGCGCATTTGATCAATGACCTGATCCAGGCCGTGCTGCCGTCGATCTATCCGATGCTCAAGGCCAACTACGGCCTGAGCTTTGCCCAGGTCGGCCTGATCACCCTGACCTTCCAACTGACCGCTTCGCTGCTGCAACCGTGGATCGGCTATCACACCGACCGCCACCCCAAGCCGTGGCTGCTGCCGGCGGGCATGGTGTGCACCTTGGTCGGCATCCTGATGCTGGCGTTTGTCGGCACGTTCCCGGCGATCCTGCTCGCCGCCGGCCTGGTCGGCGTGGGCTCCTCGACCTTCCATCCAGAGACCTCGCGCGTCGCCCGCCTGGCTTCCGGCGGTCGCTACGGCCTGGCGCAATCGACCTTCCAGGTCGGCGGCAACACCGGCAGCGCCCTCGGCCCATTGCTCGCGGCGGCGATCATCATTCCCTACGGCCAGGGCCACATCGCCTGGTTCGGTCTGTTTGCAGTGTTCGCGATCCTGGTGCTGTACGGCCTGAGCCGCTGGTATCGCCACCACCTCAATCTGTTCAAGCTCAAGCAGGGCGGTAAAGCCACCCATGGCTTGTCCAAGGGCCGTGTGACCTTTGCCCTGGTGGTGCTGGCTGTGCTGGTGTTTTCCAAGTACTTCTACATGTCCAGCCTTACCAGCTACTTCACCTTCTACCTGATCGAGAAGTTCCAGCTGTCGGTCGCCAGTTCGCAGATGTACCTGTTCCTGTTTCTGGGGGCCGTTGCCGTCGGCACGTTTGCCGGCGGGCCGATTGGCGACAAGATCGGCCGCAAGAAAGTCATCTGGTTCTCGATCCTCGGCGCCGCGCCGTTCACGCTCGCCCTGCCCTACGTCGACCTGTTCTGGACCGCAGTGCTCAGCGTGGTGATCGGCTTTATCCTCGCGTCGGCCTTCTCGGCCATCGTGGTGTTCGCCCAGGAACTGGTGCCGGGCAACGTAGGCATGATCGCCGGGATCTTCTTCGGCCTGATGTTCGGTTTCAGTGGGATTGGCGCAGCGCTGCTCGGTCTGCTCGCGGATAACCACGGCATCGAGTATGTCTACAAGCTGTGTTCGTTCCTGCCGCTGGTGGGCATCCTGACGATCTTGCTGCCCTCGACCAAAGGCGTCTGATCGGCCGCGCGTCGTCTGGCCGTATGCCAGTACGAAGTGTGTTCTGAAAACCTGCGTGTGCGCTTACAATTCCGGTTTAAACGCACACCAGGCAGACCCGGCAAGACATGACGCTCGACCCTCCTACGATTCTGGCCCTCACCGTGGCCCTCGCCGCCGCTGCCGCCCTGTACCTGGCGATTGAATGGCGCAGCGTGCGCGAACCTTCGCTGCTGTTCTGGAGCGCCGGTTTCGCCACCATCACCGTCGGCTCCACCCTGGCCCTGCTGCGCACCAACGGCTTGCTGATGATCGGCATCTGGTTCGCCAATGGCTTGCTGGTCATCGCGCATTTCCTGTTCCTGCTTGGCGTCGCGCGCTTCACCCAGGTGCGGCTGTCGCGACGCTGGCTACTGATGCCGCTCATCTGGCTGGGGATGCTGATGTTGCCGAGCGACCTGCCGTGGTCCAAAGCCATGCTGGCGGTGCAATCCTTGCTGGTGGCAGCGCCGACCCTGCGGGCGAGCTTCATGCTGCGGCCCCATGGCAAATCCTTGAGCATCGGCGCGGTGCAACTGCGTTATGTGCTGCTGTTCCACGGTTCGTTCTACGTGGCCAAGGCGTTGTCGGTGCTGATCCCGGGCACCTTGATCGACCTGGCCTCGTTCAAGGGCGAGATCATCCAGATTTCCCTGGTGGAGGGCGCGATGGCAATCATGCTGATCGCCCTGTCGATGACCGGCTCTGAACGCTACCGCCGCGAACAACAGATCGCCCGCCTCGCCGCCCGCGACCCGCTCACCGCCCTGTACAACCGCCGCGCCCTGGATTTGCGCGCGCCGCGCCTGTTGGCGCAGATCTCCCCGGCCCGTCCTGGCGCACTGCTGCTGATCGACATCGACAACTTCAAACCGGTCAATGACCTGTATGGCCATATCGCCGGCGACCGCCTGCTGATCGCCCTCAGCGAGATGATCCGCACGGTGATCCCCCGTGGCGCACTGGCCGCGCGCCTGGGCGGTGATGAGTTTGTGATCCTGCTGCACCCGGCCTCGACCGAACAGATCGTCGACCTCGGCAGCCGCCTGCGCGGGGATTTTTTTCAGTTCGCTTCGCAAACCTTTGCGACCCCAACCCCAGTGACCCTGAGCATCGGCGCCAACCTGTTCGACCAACCGCCCGCGAACCTCACGGAGTTGATCGAACAGGGTGACACCGCGCTCTATGAAACCAAGCGCGGTGGACGTGACAGCATTCGGTTGGTGGATCGCACCGGCGCGAGTTCATTCGGCTAGCCATCGCCGAGGGTGAATTTCATCGTGCGGTAAGCCATTCGCGCCCGGTGCCGTGCATCGTGCGACTGAGTCCCATCACCCCAGCAGCACCAAAACGCCGCGCCCTCCACCCCCGCCTACGCGCTTTTAACTCGCTACCGCAACCATATCCCACATATTCAGATGACTTTTCCTAAGCAATAGCCGGAGGCGTCCGGCTGTACGTCGAATATCCAAATTATCAGGGTGACTGCGTAATAAACGCACGTTTACTTACTGCATAAAAAGGACGATATAAATGAGTGACGGCTACTTCATTGGCTTGGGTGACAAAACCAACTGCGGCGGGAAAGTCCTGGATGGCGACCCAAGCATAGACATCTATGGCCTCCTCCACGCCTGTGAGGGAGACCGAGTGACCTGTGGAAAGCACCCGGGCATTTATAAAATACTCGGCGGTATTTCCCACATGAACAGTCATGGCAGGCTGATGGCCGGCACGCTGGACAGTTTCAGCAGTTGCCCCTGCCGAGCCAGATTCATTCCCTCGGTCTACACGGCGATCTACCGCACCGAAGGCTACGAACGACCGACCATGAGACCAGCCGCTGAACCGGCGCCGATGACTCAGGCCCGCACCTCGGCGACACCGAATCAGCCAACGTACAGTCCTTCAAGAAATTGGACGCCCTCTTCGCTTAACAGCCCACAAGGTGAAGAACCCGGTTTCTATATCGTTCCCCAAAGCACGACCCGCGAAGCTCTGGAAGCCACGTTATTTCCAACGCCAGACCCAGCAGCAATGGCCAAGTTCCGAACACTCAACCCCCGAACAGACAACGTTAAAGCCGGCTCATTGATCGTGCTTAGCGATCCAAACAATTTTCAATGCAGCAAAGAAGAAAACCAGTTACTGGAAGCAGCGGCACTCACCAATGACGCGATAAACCCTCTTAGTGCAGCCGATGCGGACTTCATGATGCGCCACCGCGAGCAGATCCAAAGTTTCCTGGCTCACAGCTCAACCGCTATTGGGGCGGGTGAAACCATGCTCGCCAGGAACCTGGACAACTTACAAACAATCTTGCAAGAGATCGAAGCACTGCACCAAAAAGCATTCCTCAAGGACGGGCACTTGCGATCACCAGAGTTCTTCGCCGAACGCAAAAACCTGCTGGCCCGGCTTGATACCCACCTCACCTCCTTGACCCGCAGAAGCGCCGGTATCCCCGACCATCCCAACCTGAAAACCGCGTTGGGGATATCAAGCCGCAGCCTTGTTCATCGGTGGACACAGGCCGGGGCACCGGGCCAGATACCCGGCTACGCGACCCACATCCAACAATTGGTGAAAGCTTCGACGGTGATCAAATATGGAGGCTGGGTCGGTACAGCGATTGGTGGTGGGGCTTCTTATATGAAGGTGAAAAACGTGTGTTCTGCGGGTAACGATGAAGCCTGCGAGAAGATCACATTTACCGAAACGGGTAGCTTTGCAGGGTCGCTAGGGGGTGGGGCCTTGGCGGGGGCGGCGCTATCAACGGCTGCTGTCGGCGGGCTGTGTGTCGGGCTGGGCATACCAACCGTCGGCATAGCTCCTTTAGCATGCGGGCTCGTCGTGGTTGGCGCAGGCTCAGTAGCAGGAGGCGCCCTGGGCAACGCATTTGGCGGATGGGTAGGCGAGAAAATCTACGAGACTGTTAAATGACACTGAGCACGGGCGATACAGTTCTTTTAACCATAGCGCTTGCCGACTTCATCGGGATTTTCCTTTGGATCGGCGTCTGCCTGCACCTGGCTTATACCCAGGCGGACGTGATGCTGGAACATCTCAAAAACAGTCCGGCAATCACGACTTGGGCTCCGATCCTACATGCCGGCCCCTGGGGAAAACTGATGTTCATAGGCGGCATTTGCGGACTTATTACATTCCCAAGCTACCAGCTCAGAAAAGGCCAATTGAACGCTAAAGACTTAGCGGGCTTCCCTCCTTCCCTCAAACGCAAGTTGGTATTTTTGGAATGGTCCATGATCGGCCTCTTATTGGTCATGATGACCTTTGGCATAGCCGTTAAGCTCGAATTGATTTAACTGCGGCTCGTCGCATCGGGAGAAATGGGGGCCGTCCCCATTTCCCCACCCGCATCTACCGCTAAAGATCGTAACTCACCACCACACTGCGCCCAGTCTGCACCGACTCCAGCGCACAATCCGCCAGGTGCAACGCATACAAACCGTCGCGCATGTTGGTGGGCAACGGCAGGTCGTCGTTCAGCGCATCGATGAACTGGGTCAGCTCATTGCGATAGGCGTCGGCATACCGTTCCAGGAAGAAATGCTGCAACGGCTCCAGCGCTTCGGTGTGCGCGGCGCTCCAGTGGCGCAGGGTGCTGGGGCGATGGTTGTCGGTGAGCAGCACGCCGCTGGCGCCGGACACTTCGACCCGCTGGTCATAGCCGTATACCGCCTGGCGGCAGCAGTTGATATGGCATTGCTTGCCCGAGGCGGTGCGCAGCAACACCATTACGCTGTCGTAGTCGTCGATTTCGGCAAGGCTGGGGTCCACCAGGCGGCTGGCGATGGCGCTGACTTGCACCGGTTCTTCGCCGAGCAGATGGCGGGCGGTGTCGAAGTCGTGAATGGTCATGTCGCGCAGGATGCCGCCGGAATGGGCCAGGTAATCACGCGGGGCCAGGCCGGGGTCGCGACTGGTGATGATGACCTGGCGCACCGCACCGATCTGGCCGGCATCGAGGGCCTGACGCAGGCGCAGCATGTCGGGGTCGAAGCGCCGGTTGAAACCGAGCATCACCTTGCCGCCCTGGCGTTCCACCGCTTGGGCCGCCGTGCGTGCCTTGCCGATGTCCAGATCGATGGGTTTTTCGCACAACACCGCCTTCCCTGCGGCGACTGCCGCCAATAGCAAGTCGATGTGGGTGTCGGTGGGCGTACCGATCACCACCGCGTCGATGTCTTCACGACGCAGTACAGCCGCGCAATCGTAGGCGGCTTCGCAGCCCAGTTGCGTGCTCAGCGCATCGACGCCTTCGCGCCAGGGGTCGGCCACCAGCACCAGCGTGGCATTGGGATGGGCGGCGACGTTGGCGGCGTGGATCTTGGCGATACGCCCGGCACCGAGGACGGCAATTCGTAGCATGGTGAAAACTCCTGGTTTTGTTGTTGGGGGAGATTCAGTCCGGCAGGTTGAACGGTGTGACGATCTGCACCTGTGACGGCGCTATCGGCCCGGCCTTCCACAGCCGATGGAATTGCAGGATGTGCAGGAACACGCTGCGCGCATCGATCTGCAGGTTGTGATCGATGATCGCGGCGACTTTTTCTTCACGCAGCAACTGGCGGTTTTCTTCGTCGAGGTCGTGACCGATAAACACCTCCAGTGGGCGGCCAAGGGCGGCGAACGCATCGACGATCGCCCGATTGCCGCCGCCGACGCTGTACACCGCCTTGAGTTCGGGGTGCTGTTTGAGCGCCAGGGTCACGCGCTCGAACGTGCGGTCGTACACCCCGTAGCCACCGCTGACGTCCAACACCCGCAAGTGCGGCGAGCGCCCCCGCAGCCAGGCGCGAAAGCCCATTTCGCGTTCTTCTTCGCCACGGAACAGCTCACTGCCGATCACCACCGCGACGTCCTGGGGCACCGCCGGCAGCCAGCGCGACATCAGGTACGCGGCGGTCTGCCCGGCGGTACGGTTGTCCATGCCGACGTAGCCGATGCGCTCGCTCTGCGGCAGGTCGGTCACCAGGGTCACCACCGGGATGCCCGCCGCGATCAGCTGCTTGACCGCCAGGTTCACCGCCGGCTCGTCGGCCGCCTTGAGCACCACGCCCTGGCTGCCGGTGTCGAGGCAGCGCAGCAGTTGATCGTGCATGGCCTTGGGGGCGATCTCTTCGAACAGGTGAAACCGCGGGGCAATCCGAAACGGCGCGAGGCTGGCCAGTTGCGCGACGATCGCCGCCTGCACCGCCGCGCTGAAGCGCTGGGGCGTGTGCATGATCACGTCGACGTGGAACGTACGCCCCATCGCCAAGCCATTTTTCTCCTGGGACTCCAATTCCTCCAGCGCCTGTTCGATGCGCCGCCGGGTTTGCGCATGCACGCTGCCGCGCTGGTGCAACACACGGTCGACCGTGGCGTTGCTTACCCCCGCCTGGGTCGCGAGTTGCTTGATGGAAAAGTGTTTTGCGCGTTCGAGCATGCGGTTCGCCTGAGGTGTTTTTGAGGTCTTATTTGGGTATTTATGAGGTTTCGCAATGCTAGTCTCAGTTTCGTCCGGCGTCGAGCCGGGCGACTCACAACAACAAAAACTCCGGAGAACCCCATGCCTAACGCCGATCTCGCCATGCCGTTCAGCGGCCAATACTTTGTCGTCACCGGCAGCACCCAGGGCCTCGGCGCGGCGGTGGCGCATACCTTGGCCCAACGTGGCGCCGCCGGGCTGATCATCTGCGGGCGCCGTCGCACCCAAGGCGAAGAACAGGTACGGCAACTGGCGCAACTCGATTGCCAGGCGTTTTTTGTCGAGGCGGATCTGGAAAATATCGAGGATTGCCGGGCGATCATCGCTGCCGCACACACCCACTTCGGCACCTTGCACGGCTTGGTCAACTGCGCCGGCATGTCGGATCGCGGCACCATCCTCGACACCTCGCCGGAGCTGTTCGACAAGCTGTTTGCGGTGAATGTGCGGGCGCCGTTTTTCCTGATGCAGGAAGCGCTGAAGCTGATGATCAGCAAAGGTGTGGCAGGCGCCGTGGTGAATATCCAGAGCGTCACCGGGCATGGTGGGCAGTCGTTCCTCAGCGCCTATGCGGCGTCCAAGGGCGCGCTGGCGATCCTGACCAAGAACGTCGCGTTCAGTGCGTTGCGCAACCGTATCCGGGTCAACGGCTTGAACATCGGCTGGATGGACACGCCCCACGAAGATCAGATCCAGCGCCAGTACCACGGTGCCAGGGACGGCTGGTTGCAGCAGGCCGAAAGCGCGCAGCCGTTCGGGCGTCTGCTCAAGCCCGAGGAGGTGGCGCGCAGCGTGGCGTTTCTGTTGTCCAGTGAATCGGGAATGATGACCGGCGCGGTGATCGACCTGGAGCAAGGCGTGGTGGGCTGCACCGACGGCGGCAGCCCGCAACCGCACCAGGCCCTGAGCCTGCCGGGAGGTGTGTGATGTCGGCGTTCGTGAGCGCGAATGCCGTGCGCCTGGCGGACTTCAGCCGGATCTGCGCGCAACAGGCCACGGCTGAAGAGTACCCGCTGTGCCAGCACGTGCTGGACAACGTGCCGATCTATCAGGCACGTGCACTGCGCAACAGCGACAGACTTACGGTCATGAATGAGCTGCACCGACTGTTCCGTGATGGCCCGGGCGTGATGGTCGTGCGCCGCGCCTACGAAGACCTGGAAGTGGTCGACCGTCACAGCCAGGTGTTCGAAAAAATCTTCGCCAACGAAGCCGCCCAAGGCGTGGCCGCCGACCACTTTGCCAAGGCCGGCAGCAACGGGCGGATCTGGAACTCACTGCAGAAAGCCGCACTGCAGTCGCCCGAGTCGTTTGTCGAGTACTACGCCAACCCGCTGTTGGGGCTGATTGCCGAAGCGTGGCTGGGGCCCAATTTCCAGGTGACGGCGCAGGTCAATGTGGTGCACCCCGGCGGCCAGGCGCAGCAACCGCACCGTGACTATCACCTGGGGTTCCAGACCGACGATGTGGTCGAGCGCTTCCCCTTGCCCTTGCACGTGTTGTCCCAGTACCTGACCTTGCAAGGTGCAGTGGCCCATTCGGACATGCCGCTGGAAACCGGCCCGACCCAGCTGCTGCCGTTCTCCCAGCAATACGCCCTGGGCTACCTGGCGTGGCGCCGTGAGGAATTTATCGACTACTTCCAGCAACACGCCGTGCAACTGCCGCTGGACAAGGGCGACCTGCTGTTCTTCAACCCGGCGCTGTTCCATGCGGCCGGCACCAACCGCACGCCGGATCGCCAGCGCATGGCCAATCTGCTGCAAATCTCCTCGGCGTTCGGCAAACCCATGGAGGCCCTCGACCGCGACCGCATGATGCTGGCGGTGTATCCGGCCCTGCTGGCCAAACCGGCCCTGGATGCCGAGGCGGTGATCGCCTGCACGGCCGACGGCTATTCGTTTCCCACCAACCTCGATACCGACCCGCCGCTGAAGGGCCTGGCCCCGCAAACCGGGCAGCAACTGATGCAGCAGGCGTTGCGCGAACGCTGGCCGCCAGCGGACTTCGCAGCGGCCGTGGCGCAGATGCGAGCCAAGCGCCAGGCGTAAATCCCCCGTGTTTTAACAACAACAAAAACAACGGAGCAAAACCATGAAGAAGCAAATCCTTGCGACACTGTTTACCCTGGCTGTCACGCCCTGGGCGCTGGCCGATATCCGTATCGGCGTGAGCATCGCCCAGGTCGACGATGTGTTCCTCGCCCAAATGCGCGACTACATGGCCGCCCACGCCAAGGAATTGCCCGGTGTGACCCTGCAATTCGAAGACGCCCAGGGCGATGTGGTGCGCCAGCTCAATCAGGTGCAGAACTTCACTGCCCAAGGCATGGACGCCATCATCGTCAACCCGGTGGACACCGCCGCCACCGCCAAGATGAGCACCAATGCCCAGCAGGCCAAGACCCCGCTGGTCTACGTCAACCGTCGCCCGGACGCGCCGCAACTGCCGCCGGGCGTGGGTTACGTGGGTTCCGATGAGGTCAAGGCCGGTGAGATCCAGATGCGCTACCTGGCCGAGAAAATGGGCGGCAAGGGCAACCTGGCGATCATGCTCGGGCTGTTGTCCAACAACGCCACCCACAACCGTACGCTGGGGGTCAAGAGCGTGCTCAAGGAGTACCCGAATATCAAGATCGTCGAGGAACAGAGCGCAGAGTGGCAGCGCAACAAAGCGATTGACCTGATGAACAACTGGATCGTATCCGGCCGCAAGATCGACGCGGTGGCGGCAAACGCGGACGAGATGGCGATAGGCGCGGCCATGGCCATCAGCCAGGCGGGCATGCAGCCGGGCAAGGACATCCTGGTGGCCGGCAGCGACGGCGGCCCTGCCGGGTTGGACGCGGTGAAAAAAGGCCAACTGCTGGTGACGGTGTACCAGGACAACAAGGGCCAGGCAGTGGGCTCGATTGACCTGGCGGTGAAGATGGTCAAGAAGCAACCCTACACCGCTGAACTGACCATCCCCTATCAGCAGATCACCAAGGACAACTACCAAGCCTTCCTCAACCCATAACCCCGAACGCTCCCACATCTTGATTTGTGAACACGGTCAACGGTGGGAGCTGGCTTGCCTGCGAAGACGCCAGCACAGGCAACCTGTCTATTGGCCTTGCCGTCACCTTCGCAGCGTCGCTAAAGCTCTACCCACCGTTGATCGACGGCGCTACCAATAATCCCGGCGCCGATGCCGAACAGGCACACCACACCCACGCCATAGGCCAGCGTGCGCCAGGGTTGCCAGCCCATCAGATACGTCACCGTGTGCAGCACCCGCGCCAAGGTAAAGGCCACAAGCAACCATAGGGTCGCGGCGCTGTGACTCTGCTGCGCGACACACAACCCGCCCAACACAAAAAACAGCGGGATATTTTCCAGGTCATTGGCCCACGCCCTGGCCGCGCGGGCCACTTGCGGCAACTCCATAGGCTGCGCTCTGCGATTAAAAAAGGCCGCGTCTTCACGATTGGTAAACGCCCGTGCGTGTATACGGAAATATCCCTGATAACAGGAAATGGCGAACATCTTCAGGCACAGCACCAACACGCATACCGCATAGACAGGTAAAAGATCATTCATCCTTGAACCCCTTCACCACGATGTAAAGCAACGGCCCCACCGACACAAACACCGCCGTCAGCAAAAAATACGGCAGCACCGAACGCAGCGGCCGCCCTCGCCTGCGCGCATCCCGGTACATCCACACACACGCCAGCACGGCCATCAGGTACAGGTCGATGACCACCTGCGCCGTGTCCGGTCGCGACAGCAACTGCGCTGCAAACGCCAGCAGCGACTGCTCGGCCGTCAGCATCGTGAACCCCGTATACAAGGTAAATCCGAGCAAGCCGGCCAGGGCGAAATAGGGTCTTGGCATGGTCTGTTCCTCCACGTGATGAAGGCTCACGTTAGTGATAAGGTTCTGCCCCTCGCAATGACCTCGGAGGTCATGAAGCTGCCATGGACACCCCCTCTACCGCCGGCGAACACCTGCGCCAACTGCGCCGCCAGGCCAAGCTGAGCCAGCTCGACCTGGCCTTGATCACTGGTGTTTCCCAGCGCCACCTCAGTTGCCTCGAAACCGGCCGCGCCAAACCCAGCCCCGCGACGTTGCATAACCTGTTGACGGCATTGGAGATCCCTCTGGAGCAGTGCAACCGCGTGTTCCTCGCCGCCGGTTTCGCCCCGCGCTACAACGCCACCCCGCTCGCTGCACCCGGCATGACGGCAATTCGCGACGCCGTCAGCCATGTGCTGCACGCCAACAATCCTGCCCCGGCGATTCTGCTCGACAGCCAGTGGCAAGTGCTGGCGGCGAATGCCAGTACTACGGTGTTGTTTGGCCTGGTCGGCATCGCGCCGGACGCCGCCGATGGCTTGAACCTGCTGACCACCCTGTTACAACCCGGCGGCCTCGGTGATCACCTGCTCAATGCCGACGAGATCCGCACCCTGGCCTGGCAGCGCGCGAGCCGAGAGGCATTGGGTAATCCGCCGCTGGCGCAATTGCTCGCCGGTTTGCCGACGCCAAGCCCCACCGAGCCGCCCCAGGAACTGCCGCCACTGGTACTCACCTGCATCCGCTCAACCCAGGGCGAGCTGAACTTTCTGTCAACCTTCACCACCTTCGGCATGCCCCAGGACATCACACTCACCTCCCTGCGTATCGAGCATCTGATTCCGGCCGACGCCCACACCTGGCAGATAATGCGCGCCGCCTATGCAGAATATTCGGCGCTGGTTTTGTGAAATATCTGTACGTAGACTGCCGCGATACCCCCACGTGAAGGCGGCGAAAAAACGTGATGCAAGTAACCGAAGTCTCCATTGCCCAATTGCGCGCTGCGCTTGAAACCGGCCAGACCACTGCCGTTGAATTGGTCCAGGCTTACCTGGCGCGGATCGAGGCCTATGACGGCCCGCACACCGCTACCGCGCTGAACGCCGTGGTCGTGCGCAACCCGCAAGCCCTTGCAGAAGCCGAGGCGTCCGATGCACGTCGGGCCAAGGGCGCAACCCTGGGGCCACTGGATGGCATTCCTTACACCGCCAAAGACAGCTACCTGGTCAAAGGCCTGACCGCGGCATCCGGCAGCCCGGCCTTTGCCAAGCTCGTCGCCCAGCGCGATGCGTTCACCATCGAGCGCCTGCGCGCCGGCGGGGCGATCTGCCTGGGCAAGACCAATATGCCGCCAATGGCCAACGGCGGCATGCAGCGCGGTGTGTATGGCCGCGCGGAAAGCCCCTACAACGCCAACTACCTGACCGCACCCTTTGCCTCCGGCTCCTCCAACGGCGCCGGCACCGCAACGGCGGCGAGTTTTGCCGCGTTCGGCATGGCGGAAGAAACCTGGTCCAGCGGGCGCGGCCCGGCGTCCAACAATGGGCTGTGCGCCTACACCCCGTCCCGTGGACTGATTTCGGTACGTGGCAACTGGCCGCTGACACCGACCATGGATGTGGTCGTGCCCTACGCACGCACCATGGCCGACCTGCTGGAAGTGCTCGACGTGATCGTCGCCGAAGACCCCGACACCCGTGGCGACCTGTGGCGCCTGCAACCCTGGGTGGCGATTCCCAGCGTCGCCTCGGTGCGTCCGGCGTCCTACGCTGAACTGGCGGTGGATTGCGCGTCCCTGGCCGGCAAACGCTTCGGCGTGCCGCGCATGTACATCAACGCCGACCCGGAAGCCGGCACCAGCGAAAAACCTGGGATCGGCGGCCCGACCGGGCAAAAGATCAACACCCGCGCGACGGTGATCGAGCTGTGGCAAGCCGCACGCCAAGCCCTGGAAGCGGCGGGCGCCGAAGTGGTGGAAGTGGATTTCCCGCTGGTGTCCAACTGCGAAGGCGACCGCCCCGGCGCGCCAACGGTGTTTACCCGTGGCCTGGTCTCCAAGGAATTTCTCCACGATGAGTTGTGGGAATTGTCCGCATGGGCTTTCGACGATTTCCTGCGCGCCAACGCCGACCCGAGCCTCAACCGCCTGGCGGATGTGGATGGGGCGAAGATCTTCCCCCATGACCCTGGCACCTTGCCGAACCGCGAAGACGACCTCGCCGCCGGCATGGACGAGTACGTGCGCATGGCCGAACGCGGCATCACCCCATGGAACGAGATCAGCACCGTCCCTGACGGCCTGCGCGGCCTGGAACAAACCCGCCGGCTGGACCTGGAAGACTGGATGGACAACCTCGGCCTCAACGCCGTGCTGTTTCCCACCGTGGCCGATGTAGGCCCGGCAGACGCAGACGTGAACGAAGCATCGGCAGATATTGCCTGGAGCAACGGCGTCTGGGTGGCCAACGGCAATCTGGCGATCCGCCACCTGGGCGTGCCGACGGTCACCGTGCCAATGGGCGTAATGGCAGACATCGGCATGCCGGTCGGGCTGACGTTTGCCGGGCGTGCGTATGATGACTCCGCGTTGCTGCGGTTTGCCGCGGCGTTCGAGTCCATGGGCAACAAACGCCAGGTTCCACCGCGTACACCTGCACTGCAATCTGACTGAACGCGCCAAGCCTTATGAACGCGGGCCTGTGTGGGAGCAGACCCCGTTCCATATTGTCTTGAGCCTGTATGCCGCATCAGGCTATGTAGGGCACCGCCACCAGCAAGATCGCCGTCCCATGGGTGACCGTCGCCGCCAGCACGCCATAGCGCATGCGCACCAACCCACACGCCACACCTTCGATCAAGGTAAACACCAACACCGGCCAACCCAACTGGGTCACGCTCAACGCCAGGAAGGCATGGCACGCCGCAAACGCCACGCCACTGGTCAACGCCGCACGCAATGGCGTCAGCTGTTGTTCCAGATAACCCTGCAAAAACCCGCGAAACAACACCTCTTCCAGGGCATTGGCGCCATAGGCCAGCACCACCATGGCCGGCAGCCAGACCCAGTAACCGTAAAACGCAGACGCCTCAGTGCCTTGGTAAACCCGCAGCGGTACACCGATCAAACATCCGACCAGCAACCCTACGGCCAAGCCAACGCACGGGCTGCCGATGGTCCAGCGCACCAGCCGCCACAGGTCCGGGGCGATGTAGGCGAGCAGCAGGATCAACAGCACCGACAACCCGCCCAGCGCCGCCAGTACAAAGGCATTCGCCGTGAACCCGATCTGCACCCCACTGCCCAGCGTCCACAGGCCCAAGGGTGTCATCACGTCGCGCATCAACACGAACGCGGCCAACAGAATCAGGATGCGCATCGCCGGCATTGCCTTGGGCGTGAGCGCAAACCACAGACCGAACAGCAGCACGCCGGAACTCAGATAAGTGGTGTAGTGGATCAGCACCGCCAGGCCTTCGGCGATCACTGCCCGGGCTCCTGGTCTGGATGACGGCGTTGCCACTCATCCACTACGTCGCCCAGGGTTTTGGCCGCGCCGTCGCAAATCCAGGCCATGAATGCCCGATCAAACTTAAACCCCGGGCCGCAGTGCTCCAGCATGAAGCGGCGGACGTTCTGGGTGTTTTTGTAGTGGGAAGTCACGGGGGTGGCGCGAGTGATGGGGTCGCTGTGCCAGTCAAAATCCATTTTGTCCCTCAGGTGCATTGTTGTTTAGGAAACAGCATAGCGATGTGCCACTTCACTAGGAAGAAACCCGATGGTCCTCCCAATGAGTTAGGACGTCACATAAGATCAACGATCACTCAATGGCTAATATTTTATGAATATTTCAAAATTTCCCTTTGCTTGGGCGCCCTGATTATTGCAATGTTGTACGACGACTAAAGTGTCGTATTCACCCAAAAACAATAAGGAAACACCCATGCCCAACGTCAAAGTACTGATCGGTTTTCTGTGCCTGTTCAGCGGCTACGTCGCTGCCGCCCCTGCCCCGGCAGAAAAGGACGTGGCCCAGGCGGTCGACCAACTGACCCAAGCCATGCTGCACCTGGACCTCAAGCAACTCCACGCGCTGACCGCCGACACCCTCACCTACGGCCATTCCAGCGGCAAAGTGCAGAACAAGGCGCAATTCATCGCCGACCTGGAAACCCATACCAGCGCCTTCAAGACCCTGGAAATGCAAAACCAGACCATCACCCTCGATGGGGACACGGCGCTGGTGCGCAACCACTTTCACGCGTTGGCCGTGAACAGCGGCGTCGAAGTGCCCACCGACATCGACAACTTCCAGGTTTGGCAGAAGCAGCATGGCAAATGGCTGTTGATCGGACGTCAGGCCTACAAGTACTGAAACGCCCCGGCGAGCCGCCTAACCCCGGCTCACCACGCCACCACCGCTCGTACCTTGACCAGCGCTTCGCGCAGCATCGGCATGGCTACCGAGCCCAGCGCCAGGCGTAACGCATGGGGCACATGAGCACCGACCGCAAACGGCTCCGCGGTGGAGACAGAGACGTTCTCGCGCTGCAAGGCCATGGCGACCTGATCGGCGCGGGCCTCCTCCGGTAGCGGCAACCACAAGAAATACGAGGACGGGTGACTGAGGTAATCCAGCCCCGTCAGCACTTGCGCCGCCAAGGCCTGACGCGCCCGGGCATCCTCGCGTTTTTGCGCTTCCAGTTGGGCGACGGTGCCGTCCTCGATCCAACCCACGGCAATGGCGCTCATCACCCCCGGAACGTTCCAGGTGGTGGCCATGATCGTGCGCTCCACCGCCTTCACCCACGGCACAGGTGCCGCGACAAACCCCACCCGCAGCCCCGTCGCGACACTTTTCGACAGCCCGGCCACGTAGACCGTGCGCTCCGGCGCCAATGTCGCCAGCGGTGGTGGTGCATCTTCGGCCAGAAAGGCGTAGGCCGCGTCCTCGATGATCATCAGGTTGTGCTGGCGAGCAATCGCTACCAACTGCTCTCGCAGCGCCAGGCCCATGACCCAGCCGAGCGGGTTGTGCAGGGTCGGCATGCTGTACACCGCACGCACCGGGCGCTTGCGGCAGAGGCTGTGCAGGTATTCCAGATCCGGGCCGGTGGGTGTGACCGGGATTGCGACGATCTCCAGGTGCAAGGTCTCGGCCAGCACCTTGAAACCCGAATAGGTCAGTGCATCGACGGCGATCACATCCCCCGGCTTGAGCAGCGCCATCATCGTCACCGCCAGGCCATGCTGGGCGCCACTGACCAGCAAGACCTGCTCGGAGGCGACCGCCAACCCACGGCTCAGCAGATGACGCGCCGACGCCGCGCGCTCATGCACACGGCCGGCATGGGGTTGATAGCGCAGCAGCGCTTCCAGATCGCCGGACAGCGCCAGTTGGCGCAGCGCCGTGCGCAACAAGTCCGCCTGGCCCGGCAGTGACGGGTAGTTGAAGTTCAGGTCCAACATCCCCGCGGCAACATTCATCTGCCCACTGCCCTGCCCTGGCGGCAGCGAAATCTCGCGCACAAAGGTGCCGCGTCCGGTTTCGCCGCTGACCAGGCCCATGGCCTCCAGCTCGGTATACACCCGGCTCGCGGTGACCAGCGCCAGGCCATGCTCGGCGGCCAACTGGCGGTGAGTTGGCAAGCGTGTGCCGGGCGGCATGTCGCCGCTGCGGATGGCTTGGGCAAAGGTGTCGACCAGCGATTTGTAGCGGGCGCGGGGCATCGGGATGTATCCATGACAATTTTTTGATTGTCCTAATCTTCAACTTTAGGATGACCGGCACGCAAACATTCTTTTTCAGGCCCCTGCCCATGCAACGTACTTTCTCCCTCAGCACCCCGGACAGCAGCACCCAGGGCTGGATCAACGGCTTTATCGGCGTGGTGATTTTCAGCGGTTCGTTGCCCGCCACCCGTTTGGCGGTGATGGAGTTCGACCCGGTGTTCCTCACCATGCTCCGCGCAACCATCGCTGCCGTGCTGGGGCTGCTGTTGCTGGGGTGGTTCAAGGAACAGCGCCCCGCACGCAACCAGTGGGGGCCGTTGCTGATTGTCGCGTTGGGCGTGGTGATCGGTTTTCCGCTGCTGACAGCACTGGCGCTGCAATACGTGACCTCCGCCCACTCCATCGTATTTATCGGCCTGCTGCCGTTGGCTACCGCCGTGTTTGGCGTATTGCGCGGTGGCGAACGGCCGCGTGCGGTGTTCTGGTTGTTCTCGATCCTCGGCAGCGCGCTGGTGATGGGCTATGCATTCGCCCAGGGCCTCAGCGCTGCACCGGCCGGCGACCTGCTGATGTTGCTGGCGGTGCTGGTGTGCGGCCTGGGCTATGCCGAGGGCGCCAAGTTGTCGCGCAGCCTCGGAGGCTGGCAGGTGATCTGCTGGGCGCTGGTGGTGTCGTTGCCAGTGGTGGTGCCGTTGAGTGTGATCCTGGCGCCGCCGAGTGTGCGCGGCATCAGCCTGCCGGCGTGGCTGAGCCTGGGTTATGTGGCGTTGTTCAGCATGTTGATCGGCTTTGTGTTCTGGTATCGCGGCCTGGCCCAGGGTGGCATCGCCGCCGTTGGCCAATTGCAACTGCTACAGCCGTTCTTCGGCCTGGCACTGGCGGCGGGCCTGCTGCATGAGCAGGTCAGCCTGGGCATGGTGCTGGTCACCGTCGCGGTGATCGGATGCGTGGCCGGGGCGAAGAGGTTTGCCCGCTAGCGTTGCGGTGAAACCATCTTGAATTTGATGTGGATGTCGTTGGACACCACGCTGTTGCCAGCCCACTCACCCTCGCCGATCTTGAAATCGGCACGGTTGAGGATGAATTCACCGTCGAACACGCCAATCCCGCCCAACTCCTTGAGCACCACATCGACCGTCACCGGCCGTGTAATCCCTTTGAGCGTCAGGTTGCCGCTGATCTTGAAGCGATTGTTGCCCAGCGCCGTGGCGCCGGTGGATTGGTAGACCGCCACCGGGTACGTCGCCGTGTCGAACCATGACGGGCGCTGCAGTTCGTCGTTGGCATCCGCGCTGCCGGCGTCGATGCTGGCGAGCTGGATCTTGAGCAACGCGTGCGCCGCCCCAGGCGCTTGGGTATCGAACGCCAGCGTCCCTTCAAACTCGTTGAACGTGCCATACACCCGCTGCCCGAACTGCTGGAAGGTAAAGCTGATCTGGCTGGCGGCGCGATTGACATCACGGTATTCCACGGCCCGGGCATTGGAAAACACACCAAGCACCAGTGCCAGCAACACGACTGGGGATATTCGACGGTTCATGCACGCTCCGGGGGAAGTAAGGCCATCGGGTTCCCATCCTGCCCGTGTCCTGCTAAACAGAGTAGCCCCCATAACAAAAAGGACTTGGCATGCACCCCGCTTCCCTCCAGGACATCACCGCCCCCGAAGGTATCTGCTATGGCTGCGGCGCCAGCAACCCCCACGGCCTGCACATCAAAAGCCGCTGGGACGCCGACGGCATCCACCTGATCGCCGAGCATGTGCCCGAAGCCAAATACAGTGGCTGGCCAGACCTGGTCTACGGTGGCCTGATCGCCATGCTGGTGGACTGTCACTCCAACTGGACCGCCATGGCCTACCACTACCGCGCCGAACAGCGCGAGCCCGGCAGCCTGCCGCGCATCGAGTGCGTCACTGGCAACCTCGGCATCAAGTTCATCAAGCCAACGCCCATGGGTGTCACCCTGACCTTGCGCGCCCGGGTCGAGGGCGACGTCGGACGCAAAAGCCGCGTGGTCTGCGAGGTGTACGCCGGTGATGTGCTGACCGCCATTGGCGATTCATTGTTCGTGCGCGTCGACACCGGGCAGTTGGCCGCTGCCGCCCATGGCCGCGACGATTGAACGTGGTCTACATTGACTGCTATCGCTAATCGAGGATGGCCCCGATGACTCGTCTCACCGCGCAGGACTTTGCCCCCGAACTGCTGGAACTCTACGACGGCTACGCCCACGGCAAGATCAACCGCCGCGAGTTTCTCGACCGCGCCGCGCTGTTCACCTTCGGCGGGCTCACCGCCTCGGCGCTGCTGGCGGCGCTGAGCCCCAACTACGCGCTGGCCGAACAGGTGAAATTCACCGACCCGGACATCGTCGCCGACTACATCACCTACCCGTCGCCCAACGGCAACGGCAGCGTGCGCGGTTACCTCGTGCGCCCGGCCAAGGCGTCAGGAAAGTTGCCAGCCGTGGTGGTGGTCCACGAAAACCGGGGCCTCAACCCGTACATCGAAGACGTCGCTCGCCGCCTGGCCAAGGCTGGTTTTATCGCGCTGGCGCCCGACGGCCTGACCTCGGTGGGCGGCTATCCCGGCAACGATGAAAAAGGCGTGGCCCTGCAACAGACCGTCGACCCGACCAAGCTGATGAACGACTTTTTCGCCGCCATCGAATGGCTGATGCACCACGACAGCAGTACCGGCAAGGTCGGTATCACCGGCTTCTGCTACGGCGGCGGCGTGACCAACGCGGCGGCGGTGGCTTACCCGGAGTTGGGCGCGGCGGTGTCGTTTTACGGGCGCCAGCCGCAGGCCAAGGACGTGCCGCGCATCAAGGCGCCGATCATGCTGCATTACGGCGAGCTGGATACGCGGATCAACGAGGGCTGGCCGGCGTATGAACAGGCGTTGAAGGCAGCAGGCACGACGTATGAGGCGTTTATCTACAAGGGCGCCAACCATGGTTTCCATAACGACTCGACGCCACGCTATGACGAGGCGGCGGCGAATCTGGCGTGGGAGCGGACGCTGGGCTGGTTCCGCAAATACCTGGCCTAGTGGCCCCCCAGATCCGGGAGCGGGCCCGCTCCCACAGTTGATCGGTGCTGCTGGGCTGTCAGCGCTCGGCTGGAGATCGCCCGGACCTGCCAATCCCCTGTGGGAGCTGTCGAGCTTTAGCGAGGCTGCGAAGGCGGCGGCACTGTAGGTAGAAGTGTTGCCCTCGACCATAGATCTCCCACATTTGATTTTCAGTATTTGCAGGTCAGTGCTCCAGCGCATACCGACGGCAATGGCTGAGGTAGCCCTGCTCATGGCTGCCTACCAATTGCACCACGCTGGTCCATAACCACGACGGCGCATCCAGCTGCCTGGAGCGGTTTTCTTGCAGCGTGGCCATCCAGGCCTTGCGCGTGTCCCGGTCCATCTGGCGGGCATGGGCGATACCGACAACCCGGGCGAGATACCCGGCGGCATGCATCGCGTCGGTCTCGCTGAGTTCGTCCAACTCCAGCTTCATGTCCTGCGGCAGCAATTCACGGATGAAAAAACCGTGATCCAGAAAGCGCGTCGCCAGCATGCGCTCACCCAGGCCAGGGGACAGCTGGCGAGCGCCCTCGACGACCCGGCGGCCATTGTCCCGTGGCATCTTCCCCCGTGCGGCACGGGGTGCCGCAGCGCCCACCGCCTGCTTGATGTCGATCAGGCAGTATTCGCGATCGTCCTTGTCTCCCACCCCCAGCAACGCCGCGTAACGCAGCAAGCCAAGGGAGCTGCAGCCCTTGACCCAATAGGCCGAATCCAGCAACTCGACCTTGGCGTCCTTGGGCCGCCCCTTGAGGGACGTGACCAACTGGTGGAGGTCGTCCGATGCGCAAACGTCAGCCAACGCGCTTTTTTCCGCCCGCGACAACGACCAAAAGTGCTTGCCCAGGGGAATGCTCGGCCGCGCATTCTCGATGCGTTCACGTGCCAGGTGCTTCCAGGTGCGCTCCACGGCACTGCGCATGCCGGCCTTGACCTGGGACGGGCGCGGCGGCGTTTCATCCGGCTTGTCCTTGAAGGCCTGTTCGTAGCCCACCATCATTTCTTCGAGCATGCGTGCGGTGGTCACGCCAGGTAGGTCAGAGCCACGTGCCGCGGTGGCCAGGGACAGGGCCAGGCGCACCAGGTCGTGGGCCGGGTTGCCGATCACGGTCTGGTCGAGGTCGCGGATGTGCATATCGATGCGCCCCTTGCTGTCGCCGGTCGGCCCCAGGTTGCCCGCATGGCAATCGCCGCAGATCCAGATCGCCGGGCCGTGGGGCAACCGGCGGCCAGGCAGGCTGTGCAGCCAATCGTAGAACTGCACGGTGCTGCCGCGCACATAGGCGTGGGCGGAACGCGCCATCTTCAGGTTGCGCAGTTGGATCAGGCGGGGCATGCGGGCGGAGGGACGCGGACTGTTCATATAGGCACTCGGCTGGGGCTACGGTAGAGGTTAGGCCGGCGCAAATGTTTCATTTTGTTTCACGAGTAAACCTTCAGCCGCGCCCCGCTACTGCCATCAACCAGCCCTTGAACGCCAGCATCGCCGAGGTTTCAGCACGCGACTGCAGGCGGGTCAGCCAGTAACTGCCGGTGGTGATGCCCACGTCGAACGGCTGGCGAATCACATCATTTTCCAATTGCCGCGAAAACATCATCGCCGGCGCCAGCGCCACCCCCGCGCCCTGCAATGCCGCCTCCATCATCCCCAGGGATGAGTCGAACACAATGCTGCGCGGCACCAGAGTGTCGGCCGGTAGACCTGCGGCCTGAAACCACTGGGTCCATTCATCCGCCCGATAAGAGCGCAGCAAGGTGAACTTGAGCAGGTCGGCCGGGGTTTGCAGTTGCTCGGCGATGTGCGGCACGCAAAGCACGCTCAGCGGCGCTTCAAACAAGGGGCTTGCGTCGGTGCCATGCCAGGCACCCGCGCCAAAGCGGATCGCGTAATCCAAGCCTTCGGCGGCGACGTCGACGCGGTTGTTGTGGGTCGACAGGCGCAAGTCGATAAATGGATAACGTGCGTGAAACTCCGGCAAGCGCGGCAGTAGCCATCCCACGGCAAACGTGCCGACTGCGCCCACCGTCAGCACTTCACGGTAATGTCCGCCTTCGAACCGACTGAGGGTCTGGGCAATCCGGTCAAACGATTCACGCACTACCGGCAGCAAGGTTTCGCCCTCGCTCGTGAGCATCAGCCCCCGTGGCAGACGCTTGAACAAGGTGACATTGAGCTGTGCCTCCAGGCTTTTAACCTGATGGCTTACCGCCGCCTGAGTAACGCACAGCTCGATGGCCGCGCGGGTAAAGCTCAAATGCCGTGCAGAGGCTTCGAATGCACGCAGGGCATTGAGGGGTAGATGGGAGCGCAACATGCTTGACCCTAGTTATTCTAATGGCTGGTGCGAGATATGATCGTTTGTCGAAGCGCGCAAATCTACCTAGATTTATCCGCCTGCGCAGGCCTCGGTTGGCAGTGCGCCCTTGATATGGAAGCAAGTCAGCATGAACCATCACGTAAGAAATTTCCTTATTTCAGCCGCAATTGTTGGATCTGGAACCTGCATGGCCGCCACCGACCTGCGCCAGGTTGTGGACAGCACCGTTGCGCCGTTGATGCAGCAACACGGGATCGCCGGCCTGGCGGTAGCCACGATCAAAAATGGCCAGGTGCAATACTTTAACTACGGCGTAATGTCCAAGACCACCCAGCGCCCCGTCACCGAAGACACCCTGTTCGAACTGGGCTCCGTCAGCAAAACCTTCACCGCCACGCTGGGCGGTTATGCCCAGGCCACCGGCGCACTCAAGCTGACAGACAAGGCCAGCCAGCACCTGCCAGCCCTGAAAGGCAGCGCCTTCGACCGCATCAGCCTGTTGCAACTGGCGACCTACTCGGCGGGTGGTTTGCCCCTGCAATTTCCGGAAGCCGCCGACAGCGCCAAGACCATGCTCGGCTATTTCCAACACTGGAAACCTACCTACGCCCCCGGTGTGCAACGCCTCTACTCAAACCCTAGCATCGGCCTGTTCGGCTACCTGAGCGCGCAAAGCCTGGGGCAACCCTTCAATGTGGCGATGGAGAAAACCCTGCTGCCGCAGTTGGGGCTCAAGCACACCTATATCACTGTGCCCGCCGACAAGGCAGACCAATACGCCCAAGGTTATGACAAGCAGCAAAACCCGGTACGGGTCGGCCCCGGCGCACTGGACGGCGAGGCCTACGGCGTCAAGTCCAGCACCCAGGACATGGCGCGTTTCGTCATCGCGAACATGCACCCACAAACCCTGAGCGCGCCGCTGCAACAGGCAATTGCCACGACACACACCGGCTACTACACCGTCAACGGCATGACCCAAGGCCTGGGCTGGGAATACTACCCCTACCCGGTGAAGTTGCAGGCATTGCTTGACGGCAACTCCACGCTTATCGCGCTGCAACCCAATAAAGCCCATTGGCTGCAACCGGCGCAGACACAACCGGGCAACGTCATTTTCAACAAAACCGGCTCTACCGGCGGCTTTGGAGCGTACGTGGCGTATGTGCCTGGCAAGGATATAGGCGTGGTGATCCTGGCCAACAAGAACTACCCGATTGCCGACAGAGTGACGGCGGCCCATGGCATCTTGAGCGCGATGGATCAGTAGCAGGCATCACGGCCCACAATGTGTCGCGCGCTTAACAGTCTTTGACAGTTTTCCGACAAAGCTGTCAAAGACCCCCGCCCTCCCCCAGACCTAGCATTCGAGCTTCCAAACCTCCAAGCGGGTGCTCTACATGCTTCGCACGATGCGATCAAAAAACCTCTGTTTATCCATCTCCACCCTGTGTCTGTTGGCCGGTGCCCATCAGGTTTTGGCCGACGACTGGGACTATCGATTGAAAGCCGGCGTGGCCAACCTGCCGCGCTACAGCGGCAGCGACGAGCGTACGACCACGCCGCTGCTGGGTGGCGCCATCGTCAGCCCATGGGGGATTTTCCTTGATACCGACAAAGGGCTGGGCTGGGGCTACGAAGGCAACGCCTTGAGTTTCAGCGCCTATATCGGCGCCAGTGCCTCACGCAAAGATAAAAACAAAACCGGCCGCCTGGGCTCGGACCGCCTCAAAGGCATGGGCGAAATCAAATCACGCCCGCAACTGGGCGTAAGCGCCAGCTATAACCTCGGCGCAGCGATTGTGGGGGCAACCCTGGAACATGCGCTCAAGGACGACGACCACAAAGACAGCGCCAAAGCCTTCACCTCGCTGGAGTTGAGCATCGGCACCAACCTGTACGACGGCGACTACGGCAGCCTCGACGCCAGCCTCAACAGCCGCTTTGGCGACGCCAATTACCTGCGCACATGGTATGGCGCGACGCCCGACCAAGCCGCGCGCAGCCGTTTTCAGGCATATGACGCCAAAGGCGGGTTATTCAGCCGTGGCCTGAACCTGACGTGGAGTTTGCCGGTCAGCGAGCACACCACATTCAGCACACTGCTGGACATGCAGTACCTGTCGGGGGACGCGGGCAAAAGCCCTATCGTCGAGCGGCGCCTGCAAAGCTCGCTCATAGGTGCGCTGGAATACACCTTCTGATCCAGCCCCCCATCAACACCTGTGTGAAGCGCAGAGCTCAGCGCGGGGCCTGATCATTCGGCATAGGCCCACGTCATCCGAAACGACGCCCCGCCCCACTGAGAATCCAGCACTTCTACCTGCCCGCCATGCCACTGCGACACCCGCTGCACCAGCGCCAGGCCCAGGCCGAAGCCGCCGGTGCGGCGGTCACGGCTGGCATCCAGGCGCATAAACGGCTGGAAGATTTTCGCCCGGCCATCCTCGGGCACGCCGGGGCCGTCGTCACACACCCGCACTTCGTAGCCGCTGCCAAACTTAACCAACGAAACCTCCACACGCCGCTCGGCATAACGAATGGCATTGCGCAGCAAGTTGATCACCGCCCGCGCCATAAAGCGCGGTTCGATCTGGATGGTGTCCACCTCACAACTGCGCAACGTCAGTCGGACCCCTGCCGCCTCGGCCTCCAGGGCCACGCTGCCGATCACGCTGTCGAGCCAGCTGTGAGCCTCGATATTTTCCCGGGTGACCTGGGTCGCGCCGCGCTCCAGGCTGGCGTAGGTCAGCAACTCGGAGACCATTTCCTCCAGCTCACCGAGGTCGGCGTACATGTCGGCGATCAGTTCGCTACGCAGACGCGGGTCGACCTGCTGCTTGAGTTGATCGAGTTCAAACGACAAGCGCGCAATCGGCGTACGCAATTCATGGGAAACCGCGTTGGTCAGTTCACGCTGGTTGGCGATCAGGTTCTCGATGCGTTCAGCCATCTGGTTGAAGTGCCCGGCCAGTTCGCGCACGGTAGAGCGGCGTGGCAGCAGGATGCGCGAGGCCAGGTGATTGTCGCCAAAACGCTGTGCGGCCAGGCGGATATGCTCCAGATCACGCCAATGGGGACGCACCCAGAAATACAGCACGACGGCCAGGCACAGGCCGAGGAGCACATAAGCCCACAGGTAAAGCCACTTGGGCTCTTCCGGCAGCTTGATTTCCAGCAATTGCGGGCCGTCATCGATACGGGCGAGGAACTCCATAAAGTGCCCACGCACGACCAGCAGCCCGTCCGCCAGCAGTTGCTGCTCACGCTCGTTCAGCCTCAGGGAATCACGCGACAGCAGTTTCAGATGCAACCCGTAATGGGGTTGCAGCTCGGCGAGGCGGGCAGCCCGCGCTTCGCTCGTCAACGGCCGCAACTGCTCGACCAGGGCGTAGGCCGGTCCACGCAACGCCTCGCGGTTGTAAGTTTCGTTGGCTTCCGGCAGCCACTCGTCGAAGGTGTAGTTGACCAGCCAGATCGCCCCCGCCAGGCCCAGAGCAAGGATCAGGTAAAGGCGTAGATAAAGCCGTAGCATTCATACCTCCCAGGCAAACGGATTGAACAGGTAGCCCTTGCCCCAGATGGTCTTGATGCACACCGGTTCACGAGGGTTATCGTTGAGTTTGCCGCGCAGCTTGCTGATGTAAACGTCGACGCTGCGATTGAGGCCGTCGAACGCGATGCCGCGCATGCGGTTGAGGATGTCATCGCGGGACAGGATGGTGCCGGAGTGGCTGGCCAACAGCCACAGCAGTTCGAACTCCATGGTCGTCAGTTCGATCGTTTCGTCTCCCAGGCGCACCACCCGGCAGCTACGGTCAATCGCCAAGCGGCCAAAACTCAGGGCCCCACGCACGGTGGGCTCTGGCGCCTGGCGACGTTGCAACGCGCGCAAGCGGGCGAGCAGTACCGGCGGCTTGATCGGTTTGATCACGTAGTCGTCAGCGCCGGATTCCAGGCCGAGGATGTGGTCCAGGTCGTCCTCCTTGGCCGTGAGGATCACGATCGGCGTGTCGGACACATTGCGGATTTCGCGGCACACGTGCAGGCCGCTCTGGCCGGGCAGCATCAGGTCGAGAACAACGATCTTGGGACGAAAATCGAGAAAGGCCGCCAAGGCCGCGTCGCCCCGGTGCACCACGCGCACCTCGAAACCATGCTGCGACAAAAAATGCGCGATCAGCCCTGCCAGCTTCTCATCGTCTTCAACGAGCAAGACCTTGCCCAGCCCCAGGTTTTCCATAAGTTCTCAGTGTGCGACGCAGATTGAAGAGCGGGCATTATAGGTGGCAAGCTGGGCAACTTGAGCAACTGGCCAGCAGCGGCCGACGAAGCTTCATGCTTTTAAGACTTTTTAACAAATAGCCTGCAATTTTTAACGCCATCTACAGGGAGTTGTATGCGCAAGGATTACCTGGCGTTCTTCGTTTCGCTGTTCCTGTCGCGCCTGGCCGACCAGATTCTGTTGTTTATCGTGCCCTTGATAGTGTTTCAGAGCACAGGGAGCGTGTCCTGGGCCGGGCTGGCGTTTTTTGTCGAGTCGTTGCCGCGTTTCCTCGCGTTTCCGCTGTGCGGGGCGCTGTGCGACAAGTACCCGCCGGTGCACATCCTGCATATCAGCCAGGTCTATCGCGCGCTGACGTGCGTCGTTGCGGTGGCGCTGTACGGGATGTTCGACGGCATCTATTGGCTGGTGTTGCTTTCGGCCGTGTGCGGGGTGCTGACCACCCAGGGCATCATGGCCCGCGAAGTGCTGATGCCGCATATCTTTGCGCAATACAGTTATGCCAAGACCCTCTCCTACTCGCAGATTGCCGACCAGAGCGGACTGGTGCTCGGGCCGCTGGTGGCAGCGCTGATGCTCGAAGTGTGGGCGTGGCATTGGGTGGTACTGGGGATTGCCGGGTTGTTTGTGCTGGCGGACGTGGCCATGGGGGTGTGGCAGCGCTCCAGCTCGGTCGACCTGGCGGTCTTTGAACAGCATCGTGATATTTGGCTGCAACCACTGCGGATTGCATTCGGGCATATCCGCCAGCTTGCCGGGCTCAAACGCCTGATTGCGCTGACGGTGGGGGTCAACCTGATCATCGGGGTCACGCTGGCCACGTCGGCCGCAATGGTCACCGGGCTCTACGCCGCCGACAAGGACGCCTATGCGGTACTGCAAGCCGCAGGCGCAGGGGTGACCATCGCGATTCTGTTCTACCTGGCGCGCGCCACCCTGTCGCTGAAAATCCTCGGTGGCCTGTCATACGCACTGATTGCCGCCGGCGCGCTGATCACCGCGATCAGCCCCAATCTGTGGGCTTACTCGCTGGGGTTCCTGCTGGTGATCGGCTTCGACAAGATGTACAGCGTGTACATGCGCAGCGTGCGGCAAAAGGTGATTCCAGTGCAGGACTTTGGCAAAACCGTGGGGGTGATTACCTTGCTCAACAACCTGCCGCAACCCCTGGCCGGGTTGGCGGTTGCACTGCTGGCGGCGCCGCTGGGTACGCAAACGGTGATCCTGCTGCTGACCGGGATCACCGCGTTGATCGGAGTGGTCGTGGCCTCAGGCCGGCACGCCGCTGTGAAAGCGGAACTCGACGTCGGGTGACTCGATCAGTTCCTGCTCGGCCGCCCTCACCCGCTCGATGACTTGGGCGATGTCCTTGGCGTCGCCGTATTGGTAGGCCAATTTCAGATAGCCCTGGAAGTGCCGCGCCTCGCTTTTCAGCAGGCCGAAGTAGAACTTGCCGAGTTCTTCATCCAAATGCGGCACCAGCGCTTCGAAACGCTCGCAACTGCGGGCTTCGATAAAGGCGCCGACCACCAGCGTATCCACCAGTTTGACCGGCTCATGACTGCGCACCACTTTGCGCAACGCCGAGGCGTAGCGACCGGCATGCAGCTGGCGCAGCTCGATCTTGCGCTTTTTCATCAGGCGCATGACCTGTTCGTGGTGCACCAACTCTTCGCGGGCCAGGCGCGACATCATATTGATCAGGTCGACATGGCCGTGATACTTGGCCATCAGGCTCAGGGCGGTGCTGGCGGCTTTGAATTCGCAGTTCTTGTGGTCGATCAGCAGGGTTTCCTGATCGGCCAGCGCGGCCTGGACCCAGGCGTCGGGGGTGCGGCAACCGAGGAATTCGTGGATTTCGGGCAGGTTCATCGGGCTCACGGGCAAAGGATCACAAAAGGGCGCCGATTATACCGACCACGCCGCAGACCACCAGCCACCGGCCTTGATGTGCATCAACATGACGTGCGCCGGGCAGCAACTATAGTTGTCTCATGCCCACCACTTCCCGGAGTTACCGACCATGCAAGCCATCCGCAGCATCCTGGTGCTCATCGAGCCCGAACATTCGGAAAGCCTGGCCCTCAAACGCGCCAAGTTGATCGCCGGGGTCACCGGTGCGCACTTGCATTTGCTGGTGTGCGACAGGAAACATGAGCATTCGGCGCTGCTGAGCCTGCTCAAGGCGGGCTTGCAGGAGGATGGCTACAGCGTGACCACCGAGCAGGCGTGGAACGAGAGCCTGCATGCAACCATTATTGATGTGCAGCAGGCCGAAGGCTGTGGACTGGTGATCAAGCAGCACTTTCCCGACAGCCCATTGAAAAAGGCTCTGCTGACCCCGGCGGATTGGAAACTGTTGCGTTATTGCCCGACGGCGGTGTTGTTGGTCAAGACGTCTACGCCGTGGGCTGAAGGTGTGATCCTGGCGGCAATCGATGTGGGTAATACCGACGCCGAACACCGTGAACTGCACGCCGAGATAGTCGGTCATGGCTTCGACATCGCCAGCCTGGCCAAGGCCCAACTGCATGTGATCAGCGCCCACCCTTCGCCGATGCTATCGGCGGCGGACCCGACGTTCCAGCTCAAAGAAACGATTGAGGCGCGCTACCGCGAACAGTGCCGGGCATTCCAAGCCGAGTTTGATATCGACAACCCAAGGCTGCACATCGAGGAAGGCCCTGCCGACGTGCTGATTCCCTTTGCGGCGCACAAGTACCATGCGGTCGTCACCATCATCGGCACGGTGGCGCGTACCGGCATTTCCGGCGCGTTAATCGGCAATACGGCGGAGGTCGTGCTCGACAAGCTGGAAAGTGATGTGCTGGTGCTCAAGCCTGCGAGCCTTATGGATCACCTGGAAGAGCTGGCGGCTAAGTCCTGAGGGCGACGAGGATCAAACTGTGGGAGCCCGCTCCCACACAAGCCCATTTACATTGGGTCGGGTGTTGTCAGTCAGCAAACACATCCCGCAGAAACCCCGGTGCGATATAGCGGTGGTAATGCGCTTCGGACAGGATAAAAAACTCCCGGTCGATCGCATCGCGCAAATCCGGCAAGGCCCAGTCGCGAAATTCCGGCAACAGCACCATGCCATAGGCCTCCAGATTGGAGATTACCCGTGCGCCCCGGGCAATCAACTGGTACGCCCAGCAATACTCCGACTGGTGCGGTACGAAGCGAATCTTGCGCTGTTCCAGTTGAACGCGCAGGGTCTTGGGGTCGAAAACCTCGACCTTGCCGCCCATCACCTGCACCAGCAGTTGCTCCAGGCGCAGCCAAACCGCACGCTTTTCTTCTTCGTTATAGCCATTCCACTGGATCACTTCGTGGTGGAAGCGCTTGCAGCCACGGCACACGAGATCGCCGTAGACCGTGGAGCACAGGCCTACGCAGGGGGTTTTGATGGCTTGGTTGGACATGGGCAACGACACACAAATCAGCGAAACAATGCGCCATGTTAGCCCTTTGTCTAACCTCTATCACCCTGCAAACTTGGCGAGGCAACTTACCTTTAGTTTTTTTTTGCCGTAGAATCATCCGGCCTTGTAAGGCGCCAACAATCCGCTGGAAGCTGTTTTCAAAGCGTCACGAGCACAGTCGTTCCTTCAGAACGGTGTTGGCGATGGTGTTTGACCCGGTAGGTCAGTCACCAGCGCCAACCCTCATCAGCTCCGTTCTGCAGGCGTAAAACTTTGAAAGCAGCTTCTGTGAGGAATGCCGGCAGCGCTGGCTTTGCGGCCCAAAAAGCCCCCGAGCGCATGCGTGCCGTTCATTTCTGGATGAGCGTCCCGTGGGACCACTGATGAGGGTAATAACTGTGCTTGAAGCCTACCGCAAACATATCGAAGAGCGTGCAGCCCTGGGTATTGTTCCCCAGCCGCTTAACGCCGAACAAACTGCAGGCCTGGTTGAGCTGCTGAAAAATCCTCCGGCTGGCGAAGAAGAATTCCTCGTTGACCTGATCACCAACCGCATTCCACCAGGTGTTGACGAAGCTGCCTACGTCAAGGCCGGTTTCCTGTCTGCCCTGGCCAAGGGCGAAGTCACTTCCCCCCTGATCGACAAGAAGCGCGCTGTTGAACTGCTTGGCACCATGCAAGGCGGCTACAACATCGTGACCCTGGTCGAGCTGCTGGACGATGCCGAGCTGGCAGCTGTCGCAGCCGCCCAACTCAAGCACACCCTGCTGATGTTCGATGCGTTCCACGACGTCGCCGAAAAAGCCAAGAACGGCAACGAGCACGCCAAGAGCGTGATCCAGTCCTGGGCTGACGGCGAATGGTTCCGCAACCGCCCTACCCTGGCCGACAAGATCAGCCTGCGCGTATTCAAGGTCACTGGCGAAACCAACACCGACGACCTGTCCCCTGCTCCAGATGCCTGGTCCCGCCCGGACATCCCGCTGCACGCCCTGGCCATGCTGAAAATGG
Organism: Pseudomonas sp. GL_117; assembly: GCF_057835125.1. Lineage (NCBI taxonomy): Bacteria > Pseudomonadati > Pseudomonadota > Gammaproteobacteria > Pseudomonadales > Pseudomonadaceae > Pseudomonas > Pseudomonas sp. GL_117. Next base: position 3,404,377 of record NZ_CM174418.1, read on the forward strand.
CCCGTGAAGGCATCGTGCCGGACGAGCAAGGCAAAACCGGCCCGATGAAGCAGATCGAAGAGATGCGCGGCCAAGGCTTCCCGATCGCCTACGTCGGTGACGTGGTCGGCACCGGCTCGTCCCGCAAGTCGGCGACCAACTCCGTACTGTGGTTCTTCGGCGACGACGTACCTTACGTGCCGAACAAGCGCGCCGGCGGCTTCTGCTTCGGCAGCAAGATCGCTCCAATCTTCTACAACACCATGGAAGATGCTGGCGCACTGCCTATCGAGTTCGACGTTTCCAACATGAACATGGGCGACGTGATCGACCTGTACCCACATGCTGGCAAAGTCTGCAAACACGGCACCGACGAAGTCATCACCACCTTCGAAATGAAGACCCCGGTGCTGTTGGACGAAGTCCGCGCCGGCGGCCGTATCCCGCTGATCATCGGCCGTGGCCTGACCGACAAGGCACGTGCCGAGCTGGGCCTGGGCCCAACCGACCTGTTCAAGCTGCCTGAAGCACCTGTCGACACCGGCAAGGGTTTCACCCTGGCCCAGAAAATGGTCGGCAAGGCGTGCGGCCTGCCAGCAGGCAAAGGCGTTCGCCCTGGCACCTACTGCGAACCGAAGATGACCACCGTGGGTTCCCAGGACACCACCGGTCCGATGACCCGTGACGAACTGAAAGACCTGGCGTGCCTGGGCTTCTCGACCGATCTGGTAATGCAGTCCTTCTGCCACACCGCGGCCTATCCAAAGCCGATCGACGTGACCACCCACCACACCCTGCCTGACTTCATCATGACCCGTGGCGGCGTATCGCTGCGTCCAGGCGACGGCATCATCCACAGCTGGCTGAACCGCATGCTGCTGCCGGACACCGTCGGTACTGGTGGTGACTCCCACACCCGTTTCCCGATGGGCATCTCGTTCCCGGCCGGTTCTGGCTTGGTCGCGTTTGCCGCAGCCACTGGCGTAATGCCACTGGATATGCCGGAATCGATCCTGGTGCGCTTCAAAGGCAAAATGAAACCTGGCATCACACTGCGTGACCTGGTTCATGCCATTCCTTACTACGCGATCCAATCGGGTCTGCTGACTGTAGAGAAGAAAGGCAAGAAAAACGCCTTCTCCGGCCGCATCCTGGAGATCGAAGGCCTGAACGACCTGACGCTGGAACAGGCTTTCGAGCTGTCCGACGCCTCGGCTGAACGTTCGGCTGCCGGTTGCACCATCAAGCTGTCGAAAGAGTCCGTCACCGAGTACCTGAACTCCAACATCACCCTGCTGCGCTGGATGATCGGCGAAGGCTACGGCGATGCACGTACCCTGGAACGTCGCGCCCAAGCGATGGAAGCCTGGGTCAAGAACCCTGAGCTGATGGAAGCCGATGCCGACGCGGAATACGCCGAAATCATCGAGATCGACCTGTCGGAAATCAACGAGCCGATCCTCTGCGCACCGAACGACCCGGACGATGCCCGTCTGCTGTCGAGCGTTGCCGGTGAGAAGATCGACGAAGTGTTCATCGGTTCGTGCATGACCAACATCGGTCACTTCCGCGCTGCCGGTAAACTGCTGGAACAGGTCAAGGGCCAGCTGCCAACCCGTCTGTGGCTGTCGCCGCCGACCAAGATGGACGCACACCAACTGACCGAAGAAGGCTACTACGGCATCTACGGCAAAGCTGGCGCGCGCATGGAAATGCCGGGCTGCTCGCTGTGCATGGGTAACCAGGCACGTGTAGAGCCGAACTCGACTGTTGTGTCGACTTCGACCCGTAACTTCCCGAACCGTCTGGGTGATGGCGCGAACGTCTACCTGGCGTCGGCTGAGCTGGCGGCAGTTGCCTCCACCCTGGGTCGCCTGCCGACCGTCGAAGAGTACATGGGTTACGCAGCGAAACTGGACACCATGGCCAGTGACGTTTACCGCTACCTGAACTTCGACCAGATCGCCGAGTTCCGCAAAATCGCAGCAAGCGCCAACATCCCGGTGATTCAAGCCTAAGGTGTGTTGACGTAGAAGGCGCCGCGTATCGCAAGATACGCGGCGTTTTTTTTATGCCCGGGATTTGGCCAGTTGCACCGCGCCATCCACACTCAAATCGCTGAGCAGCACCTGCGGCGCCATTGCCTCAGGCAGTGCCTGCAACACCTCAAGGGCGTCGTGCCGTACCCGCGCGAGCACCAGGCGCTTACCCTCCCCGCGCACCTGCGCAAAAAACGCGGCCAGCGCTTCAATGCTGGTGCCATCCAGGTTCGGCGATTCCTCCAGGCTCAACACCACGGCTTCCACTGGCGATTGGCGCATCAGGCGCAAGGCCGCGCCCAGGATGCGTTCGGTATTCGCGAAAAACAGCGCCTCGCTGGGACGCACGATCAGCACACTCGGCACCTCCCGTGCGTCGGCATGATGCTGACGGTCAACAAAGTCGTGGCTATCGCCCAGGCGACCAAGCACCTGGATGTCAGCGGAGGACATCTGGCGCAGCATCAACACGACACTGATCGCCACCGCCAGCAACAAGCCATCCAGCACGCCGAGCACCAGCACCGCCGCGACCGCGCAGATCACCAGCAGGCGATCACGCCGCCAGATGAAATAGCGCCCCAGCGGTTGCACGCTCAAGCCATGCCCCAGTGCATAGATGACAATCGCTGCGAGCACCGGCTCCGGTGTCAGGGCGACGTAGGGCAGCACCGTCAACACAATCACCAACACCACCAGCGCCGCGACGATGCCGGCCAGCCGTGAACCCGCACCGGCGGCTTCATTCGCCGAGGTTGCCGAATACCCGGCGCCGACGGGCATCCCATGAAACAACCCGGACACCAGGTTGGCCGCCCCCAGCGCCAACAAATCACGATTGGATGACACGCGGTCGCCATGTTTAAGGGCGAACGAGCTGATAGAGCCGTAGGACTCCGCATAAAGGATCATGACCAACGCAAACGCCAACTCCCCCAGGCGCAACCAATCGGCGAACGGCAGCACCGGCAAGCGCCCCAGTTCCAGGCGCAGGTCGATCATGCCAATCAACCCCACACCGTGGGCCTGTAGGTCCAGGAGTTGCCCGCCGGCAATTCCCAGCACGACCACCAGCAACCCGCCCGGCAGGCGCGGAATCCGCGCGCACAGCCACAACACGCACAAGGCCACGGCCGCGACCAGCGCCGCCGGCCAGTTCCAGCTTGGCCACTGCTCGATTAATTGCGGCAGGAAGCGGATCAGGTTGTTGTCGCTCAGGTGTACGCCCACCACAGCTGCCAGTTGCTTGAGGATAATGGTCAGCGCCAGGCCGAACGCGAAACCGCGCAACACCGGCTTGGCAATAAACGAAGTGACGCCACCCAGCTTGAGCAACCCGGCCAGCAAGAAAAATCCACCCGTGACCAACACCAGCCCAAACGCCAGGGAAAGCCGCAACGCCGGGTCATCACCGGCAAGGCTGGCGGTCGCTGCGGCCAGTACCGCCGCCGAAGACGACGTAGCCGACACAATCGCAAAGCGGCTGGTGCCCAACAGGCCGTAGCACAACAGCCCGGCAAACAAGGCAATCACACCCGCCTGGGGCGGGAGCGCGGCAATGCTCGAATAGGCCACTGCCTCCGGCAGCAATAAACCGGCGATGGAGAGCCCGGCGAGGATGTCCTGGATGCGCCTGGAAGACGCAGCAACAGCGGGAGGGGTTTGAGTATTCAATCGAGCCAACCTTGGGGGTCTCCAAATCAGAAACCAATAAGCCGACAAGCTTAGCCTTCATTACCCGGCGCTGGGTTGATCCGGGTGCAGGTTTTGCGCAGCCACAAAAAAGGCCGATTCGCGGTGTGCGCGAATCGGCCTCTTCAGGTGCAGCCGGCTATCAGGACAACAGCGAGTAGATCAGCGCCGTAATCGCTACCAGGCCAACAGCCGTGACAAACACGTTGGACGCCTGCCCGCGGTACTTGGCCATGGCCGGTACTTTGCGGATCGCGTACATCGGCATCAGGAACAGGATCGAAGCAATCACCGGCCCACCCAATGTCTCGATCATGCGCAGGATGCTCGGGTTGAGCGTGGCGACGATCCAGCACACCACCAGCATGAAGGCGGCGGTCATGCGGTCCAGGGTCTTCGGTGCCGGACGGCGCCCCGTCTTGACCACCAGGCCCTTGAGGCCTTCACTGGCGCCGATGTAGTGGCCCAGGAACGATTTGGCAATCGCCACGAATGCAATCAATGGCGCGGCGAACGCGATGGTGGGGTTGTCGAAGTGGTTGGCCAGGTACGACAGGATCGACAGGTTCTGCGCTTTCGCCTCGGCCAACTGCGCCGGCGACAGGGTCAGCACGCAGCTGAACACAAAGAACAGCACCATCGCTACCATCAGCAGGTGCGCGCGGGACAGGATCTGCGAGCTGCGCTCATCGGCATGGGCGCCGTACTGACGCTTCTGATCAACCGCAAAGGCCGAGATGATCGGCGAGTGGTTGAACGAGAAAACCATCACCGGAATCGCCAGCCATAGGGTACTGAGCAAGGCCGATGGTTCCGGCACCACGCTGGCGGTGCTGAGGATGCCGCCGTTCCAGTGCGGGACCAGGTATACCGCCAGGAACAGCAAGGCGACGATGAACGGATACACCATCAGGCTCATGGCCTTGACGATCACCTGCTCGCCGCAACGCACCACGGCCAGCAGGCCGAGGATCAGCACAAACGCCAGGATTGCCCGAGGCGGCGGCATGATGTGCAGCTGGTGCTCCATGAAGCTGCTGACCGTGTTGGTCAACGCCACGCTGTAGATCAGCAGGATCGGGAAGATCGCAAAGAAGTACAGCAACGTGATCACTGCACCGGCCTTGATGCCGAAGTGTTCTTCCACCACATCGGTGATGTCGGAGCCATCACGACCGGAGAGTACGAAGCGGGTCAGGCCACGGTGGGCAAAGAACGTCATCGGAAACGCCAGCAGCGCCAGGATCAGCAACGGCCAGAAGCCGCCCAGGCCAGCGTTGATAGGCAGAAACAAAGTGCCGGCGCCAATCGCCGTGCCGAACAGGCCAAGCATCCAGGTGGTGTCCTGGCGGCTCCAGCTTGTGAGGGTTGCAGGTGTCGATGCATAGCGTTCGTCAACGCTATTGGCCTGATCATTCATCCGGTCGGATCTCCGCATTTACACAGCCGGGACGAGTCAGAAAAACCTGACAGGCAGCGCCCCGACCATAGAAGGGCCGCGATTGTCCGGGATTCTTGTGAATAAGCAAAGACTTAGCTGAGGAACGGTGGCGTGGTATATCGACACGCCGCACCCAACCCAGACACATTTGTTGACAATCCAGCGCCCACGCCAGCATGATCCGGCGATGAACGTTATGCCGTTGCACCTCACCCGCACCACCACCACGACCGCTTTCGGCGGGTCGCGCGGTGGCTGTGGGTGGTCGAGCTAAATACCCCACAGATTCAACCCAAGGCCCCGCCAGCAATGGACGGGGCCTTTTTGTTGCCCCGCCCACCAGGCAATCACAAGGAGCAACACCATGGCTGACGCCCTGTTGATCATCGATATGCAAGCCGGCCTATACGATGGCCCGCAAAGACCTTTCGAGCGTGAACGCCTGCTCGACACCATCAACCAGTTGATCAAGCGCGCCCGCGCCGCCAACAAGCCGATCTTCGTGGCGCGCCACACCGGCCCGGAAGGTTCGCCGATTGCGGCGGGCAGCCCGCTTTGGCAGGTATGGCACGGCCTGGAAGTGGACGAACACCGTGACCATCTATTCAACAAAACCCGCCCAAGCTGTTTTCTGGGCACGGACCTGGCCCGACAACTGCGCGCAGCCCAGGTCGACGAACTGGTGATTGTGGGCATGAAAACCCAGTTTTGCATCGACACGACTTGCCGTGTAGCGGTTGAACTGGGGTTTTCGGTGGTATTGCCCGAGGATGGCCACACCTGCATGGACACTCCGGCGCTGAAGGCCGAAGCGATCATCGAGCATCACAATGGGACATTGGCCGGGGCGTTTGTGAAGCGTATCAGCGCAAGGGACCTCTGGTGCTCAAGCAACCACGCGACCCACTAAACCGCGGAGGCCCTCAGGGGCCTATTGCGCAGTTCACCGTTGAGGGTGTTCTGCGCAATATCCAACTGTTAGAACAGCCTTACGCAAGAAGAAAATTTTCTTACTCAGTAAAACGAACCGCCCTACAAATCCCGCATACTCATCCTCTCAAACCCTTCAGGAAGAGCCTTCCGATGACCGCAACAGTTCTGGTCCTGGTTGAAACCATCAACGCCTACCTGCCCATCATCGAAAGCAATGACTTTCATGTGATCCTGGCTCCCACACCCGCCGAACGCGCCCAGGCCATCAAGACCCACGGCGCCCAGATCAAGGCCGTGCTGACTCGTGGTCCGCTGGGCTTGTACGCCGCGGAAATCGACGCCCTGCCCTTGCTGGAAATCATATGCGTGATCGGCGCAGGCTATGAACATGTCGACCTGCAAGCGGCCAGCAATCGCGGGATCGTGGTCACCAACGGCGCCGGGGTCAACGCGCCATCGGTGGCCGACCACGCCATGGCCTTGTTGTTGTCGCTGGTGCGCGGCATTCCGCAGACCGACGCCGCCGTGCGGCGCAATGAATGGCCCAAAGTGATGCGGCCGTCCCTGGGCGGCAAGCAGTTGGGCATTCTCGGGCTGGGTGCGGTGGGCCTGGAGATCGCCAAGCGCGCGGCCCTCGGCTTCGGTATGGAAATCAGCTACCACAACCGCCAGCCGCGCGATGATGTGGACTACACCTACTGTTCGTCCGCGGTGGAACTGGCGCGCACCTCGGACTTCCTGATCCTGGCCACGCCCGGCGGCGACGGCACCCGCCACTTGATCGATCGCCACGCCCTCGACGCCCTCGGCCCCAATGGTTACCTGGTCAACATCGGACGCGGCAGCGTGGTGGTCACCGCCGACCTGGTGGCTGCCCTGGAGCAGCGGCGCATTGGCGGTGCCGCCCTGGACGTGTTCGACGACGAGCCCCAAGTGCCCGACGCCCTCAAGCGCTTGAGCAACACCGTGCTCACCTCCCATGTCGCCGGCCTGTCACCGGAGGCCGCCCATGATACGGTGCAGCGCGTGGCCGATAACCTGGTGGAGTTTTTCGCCGGTCGCCCGGTGCTCACGCCGGTCGCGCTGCCCCCGCCTGCAAAGTGACCCATCAGGCACGCTGATCACCCTCCAACACGCTAACCTATTAAACCGCCCCGACCTTGTCGCTGGGCGGTTGTGCGCATTAGATTAGGAAATAGTCCGAGGCCTTTAGAATAAGCAGAAGGGATAAGCATGGCGCTGAACGACCAATCGACCCAGATCCGGGCAGGCGAAGAACTTGACGCCAGCCTGATCGATCCCTACCTCAAGGCCCATATCCCCGGCCTGAGCGGCACGCCCACCATCAGCCAGTTTCCTGGCGGTGCGTCCAACCTGACTTACCTGCTGGAGTACCCCGGCCAGGAATTTGTCCTGCGCCGCCCGCCCTTTGGCCACAAGGCCAAGTCCGCCCACGACATGGGCCGGGAATACCGCATTCTCAACAGCCTCAAGGACGGCTTTCCGTACTGCCCCAAAGCCTACGTGCACTGCACCGATGAATCGGTGATCGGCGCCGAGTTCTATGTGATGGAGCGGGTCAACGGCATCATCCTGCGCTCCGACCTGCCGGTCGAACTGGGCCTGGACGCGGCCAAGACCGAAGCCTTGTGCAAAAGCTTTATCGACAAGTTCGTCGAACTGCATCAAGTCGACTACACCGCATGCGGCCTGGCCGACCTGGGCAAGCCCGAAGGCTACGTGGCACGGCAGATCCGCGGCTGGAGCGATCGCTACGAAAAAGCCCTGACCCCCGACGCCCCGCGCTGGGAAGCAGTGCGCGCGTGGCTCGACGACAAGATGCCGGCCGACCACCCGACGTCCAGCATCGTGCACAACGACTACCGCTTCGACAACGTGATCCTCGACGCACACAACCCGATGCAGATCATCGGTGTGCTCGACTGGGAACTGACCACCCTCGGCGACCCGTTGATGGACCTTGGCAACACCCTCGCCTACTGGATCGAAGCCGCCGACCCGGCCCCGGTGCAACTGATGCGCCGCCAGCCGAGCAACGCCCCCGGCATGCTCACCCGCCGCCAGTTCGTGGACTACTACGCCGAACGTGCCGGCATCCAGATCGACAATTTCGACTTCTACTACACCTACGGCCTGTTCCGCCTGGCCGGCATCGTGCAGCAGATCTACTACCGCTTCTTCCATGGCCAGACCCAGGACAAACGCTTCGCGCAGTTCATCCAGATGAACAAGCTGCTGGAGCAGATGAGCCTGAACGTGATCGGTAAATCAGCCCTCTAAGGAACCTCCATGTCCAAGACCAACCTGTTCGACCTCGACGGCAAGATCGCCTTCGTTTCCGGCGCCAGCCGTGGCATCGGTGAGGCCATCGCCAAGTTACTGGCCCAGCAAGGCGCCCATGTGATCGTCTCCAGTCGCAAGCTGGACGGCTGCCAGCATGTGGCGGACGCGATCATCGCCGCCGGCGGCAAAGCCACGGCGATTGCCTGCCATATCGGCGAAATGGAGCAGATTACCCAGGTGTTCGCCGGTATTCGCGAACAGTTCGGCCGACTGGACATCCTGGTCAACAACGCCGCAACCAACCCGCAATTCTGCAACGTGCTGGACACCGACCTCGGCGCCTTCCAGAAGACCGTCGACGTGAATATCCGCGGCTACTTCTTCATGTCGGTGGAAGCCGGCAAGCTGATGCGTGAGAACGGTGGCGGCAGCATCATCAACGTGGCCTCGATCAACGGCATCTCCCCTGGCGTGTTCCAGGGCATCTACTCGGTGACCAAGGCCGCCGTGATCAACATGACCAAGGTGTTCGCCAAGGAATGCGCAGCGTTTGGCATTCGTTGCAACGCCCTGCTGCCGGGGCTGACCGACACCAAGTTCGCCTCGGCGCTGGTGAAAAACGATGCGATCCTGAAAACCGCACTGGCGCAGATCCCGCTCAAACGCGTGGCCGACCCGAGCGAAATGGCCGGCGCGGTGCTGTACCTGGCGAGCGATGCGTCCAGCTACACCACCGGCGTATCGCTGAACGTGGACGGCGGCTTCCTCTCCTGAACCCAGGCTTCAGGGCCGCTTGAACTGCCGGCGCAGGTCTTCGATCTGTGCCCGGCAGTGGCAGCCTTCCAAGTGATCGTTGACCATGCCCATCGCCTGCATCAGCGCATACATCGTGGTCGGGCCGACGTAGGTCCAGCCACGCTTCTTCAAGGCCTTCGACAACCGCACCGAGGCCGGGGACGTGGGGTTGGCCGCCCAATAAGCCAGATCGACCACCGCCGGGCGCTCTTGTGCAGTGGGCTCGAACGCCCACAGCCAGGCTGCCAGTGAACCCGTTTCATCCACCAGCTCACAGGCACGCCGTGCATTGTTAATGGTCGACACGATCTTCGCCCGATTACGCACAATCCCGGCATCGTTCATCAAGCGCGCTATATCGGCCTCGCCATACGTGGCGACCTTGCGAAAATCAAAGCCCTCGAACGCCACCCTGAACTGCTCGCGCTTGCGCAGGATGGTGATCCACGCCATGCCCGCCTGAAAGCCTTCCAGGCAGATCTTCTCGTACAACTGGGTATCGTCGGCCACCGGCACGCCCCACTCGTGATCGTGGTAACGCGGGTATTCCGGCGCGGACGTGCGCCAGGCGCAATAGGTCTGCCCACAGGCGTCGGTCGTCAGTCCTGGTCTGTCCATCCATTACCTCAAGTGCCAAGCACCGGATCATAAGCGAAAATTTTTATCACCCGCCAACCGCTCAAGCATCACCGTCACCGACCAACTGGTCAGACCGGGACCGGGCAACCGGCGAATTTTTACTTGTGATTTCAAAAAACCCCAGCGTAGACTGGCCCGGCACTGGACTTACCGGTAAGACCACAACAATTAAGCCCTGGAACCACCAGGGCACCGAATAGAGATCCCTCCCATGCTCAGATGGTGCTCGCGTTCGATTTTCCTGCAAGTCGTGATTGGCCTGATGCTTGGCGTCATATGCGGCTTGGCCCTTCCCGAATTCTCCACACAACTCAAACCCCTGGGTGACGGCTTTATCAAGCTGATCAAAATGCTGATTGGCCTGATCGTGTTCTGCGTGGTGGTCAGCGGCATTTCCGGTGCAGGCGACTTGAAGAAAGTCGGGCGCATCGGCCTCAAGTCGGTGATCTACTTTGAAATCCTGACCACCGTCGCCCTGGTGATCGGCCTGGTCATGGCCTTCAGCACCGGGATCGGCACCGGCGCCAATATCCACCTTGAGCAGTTGTCCTCCGCTGGCCTCAATGAACTGGCCGACAAAGGCCAGCACATCAAAGGCACCAGCCAGTTCCTGATGGACCTGATCCCCAACTCGGTAATCGGCGCCTTCGCCGACAACAACGTTCTGCAAGTGCTGCTGTTCTCGGTGCTGTTCGGCAGCGCGCTGAACCTGGTGGGTGAGGCGGCTTCCGGCATTTCGCGCCTGATCAACGAACTGAGCCATGTGATCTTCCGCATCATGGGCATGATCGTGCGCCTGGCGCCAATCGGTGTATTTGGCGCGATCGCCTTCACCACCAGCACCTACGGCCTCGATTCGCTGCAACACCTGGGCAGCCTGGTCGGCCTGTTCTACCTGACCTGCTTCGCTTTTGTCGGGCTGATCCTCGGCCTGGTAATGCGCCTGTCCGGCCTGCGTATGTTGCCGCTGCTCAAGTACCTGCGCGAAGAACTGCTGATCGTGATGGGTACCGCTTCGTCCGACGCGGTGCTGCCACAGATCATGCGCAAACTCGAGCACCTGGGCATCGGCAGCTCGACCGTAGGCCTGGTGATTCCGACGGGGTATTCGTTCAACCTCGACGGTTTCTCGATCTACCTGACCCTGGCCATCGTGTTTATCGCCAACGCCACCGGCACGCCGCTGTCGATGACCGACTTGCTGACCATCCTGCTGGTGTCGCTGATCACCTCCAAGGGCGCCCACGGCATCCCGGGCTCGGCCCTGGTGATCCTGGCGGCGACACTCACGGCGATCCCGGCGATTCCGGTGGTGGGCTTGGTGCTGGTGCTGGCGGTGGATTGGTTCATGGGCATCGGTCGCGCATTGACCAACCTGATCGGCAACTGCGTCGCTACCGTAGCCATCGCCCGCTGGGAAAAAGACATCGACCTGCAGCGTGCCAACAAGGTGCTTGAAGGCCAGCACGGCTATACCTTCCAGGCCAAGAAGCCGGTACTGCCGGCGCATCAGGAGTTCTGAAGCACTCCTGAGAACAACACAGACCAATGTGGGAGCTGGCTTGCCTGCGATGGCGGTATATCAGTAAAGAATGATTTGACTGACACACCGCCATCGCAGGCAAGCCAGCTCCCACACTAGATCTTCACTGGATTCATTACCGTATTTGCAACATAAAGGAGAGGTAGACGTGATCAGCACCTCAACCGTCGTCAATTCAGTGGTAGAAAAACTCCGCGCCGCCCTGGCGCGGGGTCAGTGGCGCCGGGGCGAAATGCTGCCCGGCCAACGCGAACTGGCGGAACAGATGGGCATCAGCCGCCCGAGCCTGCGCGAAGCGGTGATCGTGCTGGAAACCCTTGGCCTGGTGCGCTCGATGCCCGGAAAGGGCGTGGTCGTACTCGAAACCGATGTCAGCGAACCCCAGACCAACGACGCGGTGGCCGACGCCAGCCTCGAAGACATCCTGCAACTGCGCTACACCCTGGAGCCCTTCGTCGTGGGCCTGGTCGCCCAGTCCATCAGCAGCAAGGAAGTCGGCCAACTGCGCCTGACCCTGATGGACATGCGCGAAGCCCTCGACGCCGAAGATGCCGAGGCCGGCATGAATGCCTATATCGGCTTTCACGAAGAGCTGTTCGCCCTGACCTCCAACCCGATCTTCCAGAACGTGGTGCAGCAGACCCGCAACGCCCTCAAGCTAAGCGCGCAGGTACTGCGCAACTCGCCGGAACACCTGGCCGAACGCCTGCGCGAAAACGAAGCCGTGGTACGCGCCATCCGCAACAAGAACAGCGCCCTGGCCAGTGCCGAAATGCGTCGGCACATCCTTCAGGAAGGCCTGCGCATGGGCATTCGCTTGAACATCCCGGATGACCATCTGGGCAGCTGATTTTTTGGAGACCGGCCATGACCGCTTATGCGTTGCAACGCGACCCTATCTTCCCTGCCCTGCGCTTGATCGCCGGTAAAAAACCCTCGGTGGACGACATCTACCCGCGCCTGTTCGACGCCATCCTCGAACAGCGCATCGCGCCGGCCAGCCGTTTCACCGAAGAGAGCCTGGGCGAGACCTTTGGCGTGAGCCGCAGCGTGATTCGTCGGGTCCTGGCGAAACTGTCCCATCAACAAGTGATCATCCTGCGCCCCAACCAGCGTGCCCAGGTGGCCGCACCGGATGCGCAGCAAACCCGGCAGATCCTCGAAGCCCGGCGCCTGACGGAAATCACCGTGGTGCAACTGGCCTGCGTGCATGCGACACCCACACAAGTGCGCCAGTTACGCGAACTGATCGCCCGCGAGCGCGAATGCATCGAGCGCGATCAACGTGGCCCGGCGATTCGTTTGTCCGGGGAATTTCATCTGCAACTGGCGGCGATGGCGCGTAATGCCCCGCTGGCGCAGTTTCTCAACAGCCTGGTGCCGCTGACGTCGCTGGTCATTGCCCAATATGAAGCGAAAGCCTGCACCTACTGTGCATGGCAAGAACATGTGGCGATTGTGGATGCGCTGGAGCAACGCGACGCCACCGCCGCCGTGAGCCTGATGACCCAGCACCTGGATCACCTGGAATCCAAATTACTCAAACACCACTGATCCCCCTGACAAATGGAGATCAAAATGTGGGAGCTGGCTTGCCTGCGATAGCGGAGGGTCAGCCAACACATCTGCAACTGATACACCGCTATCGCAGGCAAGCCAGCTCCCACAGTGATCGCATTCCAATTCAAGTAAAAAAGCCCCCGTATCTTGCGATACGGGGGCTTTTGTTTTCAGCGCTTGATCAAGCCGGTTACAACACCGACTGACCACTCAACGCCAGGTCCAGCAACTCGCGGTTGGCCACTGCATACATGGCGTAGTCCGTGCCAACGGCAGCACGAATCTCCACCATCATCGCCACCCAACGCTCAGCCATGTCCTTGTGCTGCTCAAGCCACAGGGCCACGCGGGCTTCCATGTCTTGTGGCGCGTCGGCCATTTGCAGTACCGAAATGGTGATCGCCCGTTGCTGCCAGTCCACATCGTCGCGGAACGCTTCGCGGGCCTGTGCCTGCCAGTTGTTGGCCACCGGCAGGTCGCTGATCTGCTGCAGGTACCACGGCAAGTCCAGGGCGCTGCCAACGGCGAAGTAGGCCTTGGCCACTTCGGCGGCGTCATGCCCGGTCACGTCGGCGGCTTCGATGATCGGCAGCAAGGTGTACAGGTGGGTAGTGCCTGCAACCATGCGCGCCAACAACTCAGGCACGCCAGCTTCGGTGTAAGCCTGGTAGCGGGTCTGCCAGCCTTCGCGGGTCGGGCCTTCCAGCAGTTCGTCGAGCTTGAGGCCCAACGCCGCCAGATGCGGACCGAAGTGCGCGGTGTCACGACCAGCGTCCTGTTCGTTGCGACGGCTGCGCAGGAACCAGCGCGTGGCGCGGCGCCCCAGACGCATCAGCTCGTCCATCAGCTCCAGTTGCACGTCAGCGGAAACCTGATGATCCAGGGCTTCAATCTGGCGGAACCAGTGCGGGAGGTGGAAGATGTCGCGCACGATCACATAAGCGCCGGCCACGTTCGCCGGGCTCATGCCGGTCGACTCTTTGAGTCGTTGAACGAAGGTGATGCCCATGTGGTTGACCAGGTCGTTGGCGATCTGGGTGCTGACGATCTCGCGCTTGAGGCGGTGACGACGCATCGCCTCGCCGAACTTGGCCACCAGGCTCGGCGGGAACGCGGTCTCCATGTCACGGGTCAGGTACTCGTCATCCGGCACCTGGGATTTGAGCAACGCTTCCTTGAGGTCGATCTTGCTGTACGAGATCAGTACCGACAGCTCTGGGCGGGTCAAGCCCTTGCCGTTGGCCGCGCGCTCGACGAGCTGCTCCTCGGTCGGCAGGTACTCGATGGCGCGGTCCAGCTTGCCACGGCCTTCCAGGTCGCTCATCAGGCGCTTGTACTCGGCAGCACGCTCGTAGGCACGACGCGCGGCCAGGGACAGGGCCTGGGTCTGCTTGTAGTTGTTGCCCAACACCAGGTTGCCGACTTCGTCGGTCATGCTCGCCAGCAACTGGTTGCGTTGCTTGTCGGTCATGTCACCGGCCTGCACCACTTCGTTGAGCAGGATCTTGATGTTCACTTCGTGGTCGGAGCAGTCCACACCACCGGCGTTGTCGATGAAATCGGTGTTGGAACCGCCGCCATTGAGGCCGAATTCCACACGACCCAGCTGGGTCATGCCGAGGTTGCCGCCCTCGCCCACCACCTTGCAGCGCAGCTCGTTGCCGTTGACGCGCAATGCGTCGTTGGCCTTGTCGCCCACATCGGCATGGCTTTCGCTGCTGGCCTTGACGTAGGTGCCGATACCACCGTTCCACAACAGGTCCACCGGCGCCTTGAGCAAGGCGTTCAGCAGTTCGGTCGGGGTCAGCTTGTCGGCCGAGATGTCGAAACGTTCTTTCATCTGTGGCGAGATGGCAATGCTCTTGGCGCTGCGCGAGAAGATACCGCCGCCTTCGGACATGATGCTGGTGTCGTAGTCGGTCCACGCCGAACGCGGCAGCTCGAACATGCGCTGGCGCTCGACAAAGCTGGTGGCCGGGTTCGGATTTGGATCGATGAAAATGTGCAGGTGGTTGAACGCTGCGACCAGTTGCAGCTTGTCGGACATCAACAGGCCGTTACCGAATACGTCACCGGCCATGTCGCCGATACCCACCACGGTGATGCTGTCTTCCTGCACGTTGATGCCGCGCTCACGGAAGTGACGCTGCACACCGACCCACGCGCCCTTGGCGGTGATGCCCATTTTCTTGTGGTCGTAACCGGCGGAACCACCGGAGGCGAACGCATCGCCCAGCCAGAAGCCGTAGTCGATGGCAATGCCGTTGGCGATGTCGGAGAAGGTCGCGGTGCCCTTGTCCGCGGCAACCACCAGGTACGGGTCATCGTCGTCATGACGCACGACGTTGGCCGGTGGCACCAGGGCGCCATCCTTGAGGTTGTCGGTGATGTCCAACAGACCGGAAATGAAGATGCGGTAGCACGCGATACCCTCGGCCGCGATCTCGTCGCGGCTGCCGCCCAGTGGCAGGCGACGCGGCAGGAAGCCGCCCTTCGCACCCACCGGCACGATGACCGAGTTCTTCACTTGCTGGGCTTTTACCAGGCCAAGCACTTCGGTACGGAAGTCTTCTTCACGGTCGGACCAGCGCAGGCCACCGCGCGCAACGTTGCCGAAGCGCAGATGCACGCCTTCGACACGCGGCGAGTAGACGAAGATTTCAAACTTCGGCACCGGCTTTGGCAGCTCGGGAATCGCGCGCGGGTCGAACTTGAAGCTGAAGTACGACTTGTTCTGGCCGTTGGCGTCGGTCTGGTAGAAGTTGGTACGCAGCGTGGCTTTGATCAGGTCCAGGTAGCGACGCAGGATGCGGTCTTCGTTGAGCACCTGAACGTCGTCCAGCGCGCTGAGAATCGCTTGCTCCAGGCGTTGCTGCTTGTCTTCCAGGTCGTCGGCGGTGAGTTTGCGCGCCAGGTAGAAGCGGGTCTTGAACAACCGGGTCAATTCGCGGGCGATGTCGGTGTGGTTGTTCAGGGTGCTGGCGATGTAACCCAGGTCGAAGCCCAGGCGAATCTGCTTGAGGTAACGCGCGTAGGCACGCAGCAGCGCCACATCGCGCCAAGGCAAGCCGGCGGTCAGTACCAGGCGGTTGAACGCATCGTTCTCGGCATCGCCGTGGACGATGTGCACGAAGGCGTCCTGCAGGGTGTCGTTGAGCTGCTGGATGTCCAGGTTCACGCCTTCGGCGGCGATGAACGCAAAATCATGGATCCAGAATTCACGGCCATTGGCGTGACGCAGGCGATACGGGAACTCGCCCAGCACACGCAGGCCGAGGTTTTCCAGGATCGGCAGTACGTCGGACAGCGCCAGCGGGGTATCGGCGTGATAGAGCTTGCAATGCAGCTCGCGCTGGCCGGAGACCTGGCCCAGCGGCTGATAGAAGCTCATCACCAGCGGATTGGTTTCGGTCAAGCTGTTGAGATGCTGCATGTCGACCACGGCCGAATGCGCAGCGAAACGCTCGCGGTAACCGGCCGGGAAGCCTTTCGGGAAGTCGGCCAGCACGTTGGTGCCCTGGGCTTCGCCGAAGCTTTCGATCACCAGGCTCGAGTAGTCGTCCTGCCAGCTGCGGCAAGCCTGCACCACTTCTTTTTCCAGTTGCAGCGGGTCGATGTCGAGGCGGTTCTTTGGATCGACCCGCAGAATCAGTTGCACACGGGCCAGCACGGATTCGGAGAAGAAGGTCCAGAACTCGCAATCCGATGCTTTCAGGCGATCCATCAGCACTTGCTGGATCTTCTGGCGCACTTCGGTGGAATAGATGTCGCGTGGCACGTAGGCCAGGCAGTAGCAGAAACGACCGTACGGGTCTTTGCGCAGGAACACGCGGATCTTGTTGCGTTCCTGGATCTGCACGATGGACATCACGGTGCTGAACAGCTCGTCGACCGGGGTCTGGAACAGGTCGTCACGGGGCAGCACTTCTACGACTTGCGCCAGCTCCTTGCCCAGGTGCGCCTTGGCCTGGAAGCCCGAGCGGCGCTCGATCTCGGCGACCTTGCGGCGGATGTACGGGATGACGCGCACGCTTTCGCCGTACACCGAAGAGGTGTAGAGACCCATGAAGCGGTGTTCCTTGATGACCTTGCCGTCGGCGCTGATCTCGCGGATCGACACATAGTCCGGGTAGGCCGGACGGTGCACACGGCTTGGGTGGGCCGCCTTGGCGAACGACAGTACCGTCGGTTCGCGCAGGTAGTTCACCGCGTAGTCTTCGATGCGCAGGTCGTCGGCGGTGAGGCCGGCACGCAGCAACTTGGTCAGACCGAGGAAGGAATCGGCGTCATATTCGATATGACCGCCGTCCGCCTCGTCACGTACCACGAACTCTTCATAGCCGAGGAAGGTGAAGTGGTTGCCCACCAGCCATTCCAGGAAGTTCTTGATCTCGGCCTTTTCTTCGCCGTCGATGGCGAACTGGCTCGCGTCGATACCGGCCAGCAGGTCCTGGACCTTGGCTTTCATCGGCTCGAAATCGGCCACGGCCACGCGCACTTCGCCCAGCACCTGCTCAAGCTCTTTGCTCAGCACGCTCAGTTCGGCGGTATTGGCGCAACGGTCGATTTCCAGGTACATCAGCGATTCTTGCTGGATGCCTTCGCCCTGGGTGCCTTTTGGCAGGATTTCCAGCAACTCGCCCTTGGCGCCACGGCGCACGCTGAGCACGGTGGTTTGCAGGGTGTGGATGCTGTAGCCGCGGCGGTTCAGCTCGGTACGGACCGAGTCCACCAGGAACGGCAGGTCATGGTGCAGCACTTCGACCGCAGTGTGGGTCGATTGCCAGCCATGACGTTCGTAATCGGGGTTGTACACACGCACTTGCGGTTGGGTGTGGTCAAAGCGCTCAAGCAGGCGCCACGCAGAGAGGGTGCAGCCGGCCAGGTCGGAAAGGCGACGTTGGGTCAGTTCATCCAGGGAAATGATGCCGAAGAATTGTTCAGCGAACAGCGCCACTTGTGGCAGTGCCTGTTCACTGATGTGCTGCGCCAGTGCCGCTTGCAGTTGATGCTGGAAGTCGGCCTTGCTGGCTGCGGTGAAGAACGCCATCTGTGGTACTCCGCTTGGGCTTGTTATTGATGAAAGCGTCGCGTGTTGTCCCCTTGCGGGGAGACCGTCAGCGCCGTTCGCAGGTTAACCATAGCGAATTCGGCGTGACAGGTGGGTGAAGCTGGACAAGACCACCGGGTCACATACAACTTTCACAAGATACACACCTTGCCGGGTGACGGTACGACGGGCAGGTCAGGCGCCTGGCAGGTGCACATCCGTTGCGCAGCTTAACGAGTGTAGGAAGACGGCTGCTTGCGATGCTGCGACATATTCGGTCATCGGTAAGCAGGCTGCGGGTTGCAACTTGGGCAACCCGGAATTCGCGGCGAAAAAATCGGCTATTATCACGCCTGTGAGTGCCAGAAATGACCGATTCGGCCCGCAAGGTCATGCACTGGGCCAGACGTAGAATGCAGCACAAAATTCGCCGCAATGGCACAATCGCCGGCATTGCGCCCTAGCCCTGACAGGATTCCCCATGCTGCAACTTAAAACCGACGCCCTGATGGTCACCCCGTGCGACGACGAAGAAGACAACATGGCCATGCTCTGCTGCCACGGCAAGAACGGTGAGATGTTCATGCTCACCCGCTACCCGGATGAAGACGAAGTGGAACTGACCTGGGACTACGAGCCATCGACGCTTGACGGGCTTAAAGTCACCCTGGGCGACACCACGCTGCTGGTAGAACTGGCAGCAGGCGATGCCGACGCGCTGGGCGGCAAGGATCAGTTGCAGATCACCCACGCCACCGCCGCAGCGGACCTGGCCGAAGTCGAAGAAACCCTGCATAACATCCTCAAGGGCACCGGCACCTTCATCCGAATCTAAGTCCACCCAGAGTCAAATGAGGTTGAAGCTTGTGTGGGAGCGGGCTTGCTCGCTCACACATTCACAGTGTTTCAACACAAAAATCCTACAAGATTTGCCAAAAATACCCGTCACGCCGTTAGTCGCCACACCCCTCGATGCATTAAAGTAGACGCCCCAGCCCGGCGCTCGTGTCATGACGCCCAGGGCGCACCTCTCCAGGAACCGTCATCGATGGAACATCGTGAAGCGCTGCTCGCGCTGCGAACCTTTCTTTCTACGCAGATTCTCGGCCAGGAAAAACTCATCGATCGTCTGTTGATCGCCCTGCTCGCCGACGGCCACATGCTGGTCGAAGGCGCGCCGGGACTGGCCAAGACCAAGGCCATCAAAGAGCTGGCTGAAGGCATCGAGGCGCAGTTCCATCGCATCCAGTTCACCCCTGACCTGTTGCCCGCCGACATCACCGGCACCGAGATCTATCGCCCGGAAACCGGCAGCTTCGTGTTCCAGCAAGGCCCGATCTTCCACAACCTGGTGCTGGCGGACGAAATCAACCGGGCCCCGGCCAAGGTGCAATCGGCCTTGCTCGAGGCCATGGCCGAGCGCCAGGTCAGCGTCGGGCGCAGCACCTACGAACTGTCGCCACTGTTCCTGGTGATGGCCACGCAAAACCCCATCGAGCAGGAAGGCACCTACCCATTGCCCGAAGCCCAGCTCGACCGCTTCCTGATGCATGTGAAAATCGGTTTCCCGGACGCCACCGTGGAACGGCGCATCCTGCAACAGGCCCGTGGCGAAGCGCTCAATGGCGAAACCAAACCCGAGCGTCGCGTCAGCCAGCAAGCCATCTTCGCCGCCCGCAAGGAAATCCTCGGCCTGTACATGGCCGATGCGGTGGAGGAATACCTGGTGCAACTGGTCATGGCCACGCGCACCCCGGCCAAGTTCGACCCGGAGATGGCCGAGTGGATCGCCTACGGCGCCAGCCCGCGGGGCTCCATTGCCCTCGACCGCTGCGCCCGCGCCCATGCGTGGCTGGCCGGTCGCGACTTTGTCAGCCCGGAGGATATTCAGGCGGTGCTGTTCGACGTGCTGCGCCATCGCATCATTCTGTCGTTCGAAGCCGAAGCCGCCGGCATTGACCAGGACCGCGTGGTGCAACGCATTCTCGACGTCGTTGCCGTCGCTTGAGCCCCATGAACGCAGGCGATGGCATCCGCGTCACCCTCAGCGAATTGATCGAGATGCGCCATCGCGTGCGCGAAGTGCAGCTGTTTTCCACGCCGAGCCAGCGCAGCCCGCTGATCGGCCTGCATCACTCCAAGTTGCGCGGGCGCGGTGTCGACTTCGACCAGGTGCGCGTGTACCAGGCCGGCGATGACGTACGCACCATCGACTGGCGCGTGACTGCACGCACCCAGGAGCCGCACACCAAGCTGTTCCATGAAGAACGCGAACGGCCGATCTTCATCATGGTCGAGCAAAGCTGCCGGCTGTTTTTCGGTTCGGGGCAGATGTTCAAGTCGGTGCTCGCGGCCCAGGCGGCGAGCCTGATCGGCTGGGCGGCGCTGGGCCACAACGACCGTGTCGGCGGGTTGGTATTCGGTGACAACGAGCACTACGAAATCAAGCCGCGGCGCAGCAAGCAAAGCCTGCTGCAACTGCTCAACCGCCTGGTGCGGGTCAACCAGAGCCTGAACACCGAAAGCCACCCGGAGGCCGACGCCCTCGGCATGGCCCTGCGTCGTGGCCGCGAAGTACTGCGCCCGGGCAGCCTGGTGATCGTGATCTGCGATGAGCGCGCCCTGACCGAAGGCGCCGAGCAACAGCTGAGCCTTTTGGCGCGCCATTGCGACCTGCTGCTACTGCCGATTTCCGACCCGCTCGACCACGCCCTGCCCGCCGCCGGGCTGCTGCGTTTCGCCCAACGCGGCGCGCTGCTGGAACTCGACACGCTCAACTACGACCTGCGCCAGGCCTACAAAGCCCAGGCCGAAGCGCGCATTGCACGCTGGGAACTGCTCGCGCAAAAACTGCGGGTGCTGCTGATGCCGTTGAGCACCCAGAGCGAAATGGTCGAGCAACTGCGTGAATACCTCAACCCGCAACGCCCGGTTAAAAAACAATGAGCAGCCTTGACCAACTGCAACCGCTGATCGCCCCACCGGCCATCGGTTTCTGGCCGCCGGCCCCGGGCTGGTGGCTGTTGCTGCTGCTCATCCCGTTGCTCGGCTGGGGCCTGTGGTCACTGCGCCGCTTCCTGCCGACACGACGCCCGGTGGCCCGCGCCGAACAACCACTGGACCCACTGCGCATCGCCGCGCTGGCGGAACTCGCGCTGATGCCCAAGCCCTACGACGGCGCCCCTGCCGGCGCCTGGCTGCAACAACTCAACGGTCTGCTCAAGCGCCTGTGCCGCAACGACTACCCCTACAGCCAGAGCCACACCCTCAACGGCCGCAAATGGCTGGCATTCCTCGACAACCGCTGCCCCGCCGCCGGCCTGACGCGCTGGATGGTGCTTGTGGAAGGCGCCTACAAGCCCGAATGCAAACTCGACGACAAGGCCATCGCCGGCCTGACCCAAGCCGTCGACACCTGGATTCGCAAACATGTTTGAGTTCGCCTGGCCGTGGATCTTCGCCCTGTTGCCATTACCCTGGCTGATGCGCCTGGTGCTGCCGGTCGCCGACAGCGGTGAGCCGGCCTTGAAGGTCAGCTACCTCAACGACCTCGAAAGCCTCGCCCGCCGCCGCGCCCGCTCAAACCTGCCGGGCTGGCGCCAGCAAGCACCATTCGTTTTCCTGTGGCTGTTGCTGCTCAGTGCCGCCGCGCGCCCGGAATGGCTCGGCGAACCGCTGCCGATTGCCGCCAGTGGCCGCGACTTGCTGGTGGCGGTAGACGTGTCCGGCTCCATGGATTTCCCCGACATGCACTGGCAGGACGACGACATCAGTCGCCTGAGCCTGGTCAAGCACCTGCTCGGCGATTTCCTCGAGGCGCGCGAAGGCGACCGTGTCGGCCTGATCCTGTTCGGCAGCCAGGCCTACCTGCAAGCGCCGCTGACCTTCGACCGCCGCACCGTGCGCACCTGGCTGGATGAAGCGCGCATCGGCATCGCCGGCAAGAACACCGCGATTGGCGACGCCATCGGCCTGGCCCTCAAGCGCCTGCGCCAACGCCCGGCGCAAAGCCGCGTGCTGATCCTGGTCACCGACGGCGCCAACAACGCCGGGCAGATCGACCCGCTGACCGCCGCGCGCCTGGCCGCCGAGGAAGGGGTGAAAATCTACCCGATCGGCATCGGTGCCGACCCTGAGCAGACCGGTTCCCTGGGTATCCTTGGCGTCAACCCGAGCCTGGACCTTGACGAGCCCGCGCTCAAAGCGATTGCCGAGGCCACGGGTGGCCAGTATTTCCGCGCGCGCGATGGTGAAGAGCTGCAAGCCATCAAGCAGACCCTCGACAAACTCGAACCCGTCGAACAGCAACCGACCCAGGCCCGCCCGGCCCTGGCGCTGTACAGCGCGCCCCTCGGCCTGGCCCTGGTGCTGAGCATGCTGCTGGTGATCCAGGAACGCTGGCCGAACAACGCGCTGCAACGGCTGTTCGACAAACTGTCGAGCAAGGGCCGCTTCCTGCAACAGCACCCTGAATGGCGCCAACGCCTCAAACGCCTGCGTTTACGGAGGCGTCGATGATCGACCTGTGGCCGCACTGGTTCCGTCCCTGGTGGCTGTTGCTGCTACCGTTGCTCGGCTGGCTGCTGTGGCAACTGTGGCACCGGCAAAAACGCGCCGGGCGCTGGCAGATGATCTTGCCGCCGGCCTTCCATGCCGTGTTGCTCAGCGGCGGCAACGGCCGCGAAAGCAAAGCGCCGTGGGTGGTGCTCGGCATCGCCTGGCTGCTGGCCGTGCTGGCGTTGCTGGGCCCGAGTTGGCAGCGGGTTGAACAGTCCAGCCAGAAGCCATCCGACCCGTTGGTGGTATTGCTGGAACTCACTCCGGAAATGCTCGCCACCGACAGCCCGCCCAACCGCCTGGAGCAGGCACGGCGCAAGCTCTACGATTTGTTGCAGGCACGCACCGACGCACAGACCGCCATCGTCGTCTACGCCGGTAGCGCCCACACCCTGGTGCCGCTGTCGGACGACCTCGCCACCAGCCGCAACCTGCTGGAAGCGCTGCGCCCCTCGATCATGCCCGAGCCCGGCCACCGCGCCGACCTGGCGGTCGAGAAAGCCCTGTTCCTGCTCAAACAAGGCGGGCTGGGCCAGGGACGCCTGCTGTTGATCGGCTCGTCGCTGTCCAAACAGGAACGCCAGGGCATTCGCCTGCTGCTGCAAGGTGCCCAGACCCCGAGCCTGTCGATCCTCGGCATCGGCAGCCGTGAAGGCACGCCCGTGACCCAGGAAAGCGGCGAGTTTCTCAAGGACGAACAAGGTGCGATTCTGGTACCACGTCTCGACAGCCCCACACTCAAGGCCTTTGCCAGTGAGATGGGCGGCCGCTACCGTGCCGCGCGCCTGGATGACAAGGACCTGCGCCAACTCGGCGTGCTCGACCCGCCCCAGGCCCTGCGCGACGACGGCCAGCGCCTGCACCTCGACACCTGGGCCGACCAGGGTTACTGGCTGCTCCTGCCGCTGTTGCTGCTGGCGGCCTGCGCCGGGCGCCGCGGCTGGCTGTTCTGCCTGCCGTTGCTGCTGTTGACCGCGCCCCAGCCCAGCTATGCCTTTGAATTACAGGACCTGTGGCTGCGCCCCGACCAGCAAGGCCAATACCTGCTGAAGAAAAAGCGCCCGGCCGAAGCCGCCGAGCACTTCCAGGACTCGCAATGGCAGGGTGTGGCGCTGTATGAAGCGGGCAACTACGCCGAGGCCATCAAGCGTTTCGCCGAAGGCAATGACGCCTACTCCCACTACAATCGTGGTAATGCCCTGGCCAAGTCCGGCGCACTGGAAGCCGCCATCGATGCCTATGAACAGGCGCTGGAAGCCCAGCCCGACCTGCAACCGGCGTTGAAAAACAAAGCCCTGGTGGAAGCCTTGATGCAGGAACAGGCCGAGCCCGAGCCGGAGAAACCGGCAGAAAACCAGGATGACGAAACCCGCCAACCCGGCCAAACTGCGCAGCCGGGTGCCAGCGGGCAAAATGCCACAGGTGACGAACAGACGTCCCAGGGCCAGGGCGAGGCCGGCACCGGCGAGACCCAGGCCGGGGCCACACCCCCCACCGGCGGCAACGAAGTGCCGGGCAGCGAACTGGGGGATGAACAAACCACCACCCCGCCGCTGCGCCCCAACGACGCCAGCCTTGACGGAGAACACCGCCAGGCCCTGGAACAATGGCTGCGGGAGATCCCGGACAACCCCGGTGAACTGCTGCGCCGCAAATTCTGGTACGAACAGCAACAACATCAGGACAAGACTCGATGAGCCGCCGCACCACCCTACTGCTTCTGCTCACGTTATCGGCAGGCCACACCCAGGCGGCGAACCTGGTCGCCAGCGTCGACCGCAGCCGCCTCAACTCCGGGGAAACGGTCGAGCTGACGGTGGAATCGAGCGACGTCACCCAGTTCGGCAAGCCCGACCTGTCGCCGCTGGAGGCACAGTTCGAAGTCAGCGGCACGCGCCAGCTCAACCAACTCACTACCCTCGGCGGCGACAACCACGCGACCACGCGCTGGATCATCACCCTGCTGCCCAAGGAAAACGGCACGGTGATCATCCCGCCGCTGCAAGTGGGCGAATACTCGACCCAACCCATCAGCCTGCAAGTGGTGGAGACCGCCAGCCAGAACACCAGCGCCGAGCTGGCGCCAGTGTTCATCGAAGCCAGCCTCGACCAGACCGCCGTGTACGTACAGGCCCAGGCGCTGTTGACGGTGCGGGTGTACCACTCGGTGTCGCTGTATGACGACAGCAGCCTCACACCATTGCAGATCGCCGACGCCCGCGTCGAGCAACTGGGCGAGTCGCGCACCTACGAAAAGGTCATCAACAGCATCCGCCACGGCGTGATCGAAACCCGCTACGCGATCTACCCGCAGCACAGCGGCACGCTGGACATTCCGGCGCAGACCTTCAGTGCGACGCTGGTGGAGTCGCGCCCGCCCCAGGAAAACACCCTGCAAGGCACCAAGCCCGGCAAGCTGATCCATGTCAGCTCGGCGCCGCTGCCATTGACGGTCAAGCCCAAGCCCGAACTCTACCCCGCCGACGCGCCCTGGCTGCCCGCGCGCAGCCTGACCCTGAGCGAAAGCTGGAACCCCGAGCCTGAGCATGTGCAGGTTGGCGATTCCCTGACCCGCAGTCTCATCGTCAAGGCCGAAGGCCTCTCCAGCGCGCAACTGCCGGCGCTGCCCAGCACCGACATCAACGGCCTGCGCCGTTACCCGGACCAACCGGTGCTCGGCAACCAGACCAGCGACCGCGGCCTGATCGGCAGCCGCGAAGACCGCGAGGCCCTGGTGCCCAACCGCGTCGGCCCGTTGGAACTGCCGGCGGTAGACGTGGTGTGGTGGAACACCCACGAAGACCACCTTGAACATACCAGCCTGCCGGCGCGCACCCTGCAAGTGGCCAACAACCCAAGCCTGGTGGTGGACACCCCCGCTACGCCGACCATCATCACCGCACCGGACGACAGTCGCTTGTGGCTATGGCAACTGAGTACGCTGATCCTGGCCTGCACCACCCTGCTCGGCTTTGGCCTGTGGTGGCGTGCACGTCGCCAGCCCGCCGTGCTGCGCGCCGCGCAAACCGGCCCGAGCCCACGTACGCTGCTCGACGACCTCAAACGCGCCACCCAGGCCAACGACCCCCAGGCCACCCGCCAGGCCCTCGACGCCTGGGCGCGCCAGCAACCGGAAACCCTGGCCGAGATGGCCGCCCGGTTTGTACCACTGTCCGACGCCCTCGACGGCCTCAACGGCGCGCTCTACAGCGAAAGCGGCCAATACTGGCTGGGCGAAGAACTGTGGCGCGCGGTCAAGGCCATCCCCGTGGCCGAACGCGAGCTGGACCCTGCGACGGACACCACCAGCTTGCCGCCGCTCTACCCCAAATAACCAGGGCCGGCCTGACACCACACAATCAACCTGTGGGAGATTCTATGGCTGAGGGCAACCCCTCCACCAACAGTCCCGCCGCCTTCGCAGCCTCGCTAAAGCTCTACAGCTCCCACAAGGGATTGGCAGTGCCTGGGCAATCTCCAGCCGAGCGCCTACTGCCCAGCAACACCAATCCCCTGTGGGAGCGGGCTTGCCCGCGAAAGCGGTGGTTCAGCCAACACCTCTACCAGCCATGCCACCGCCTTCGCAGCCTCGCTAAAGCTCGACAGCTCCCACAAGGGATTGGCAGTGCCTGGGCGATCTCCAGCCAAGCACTGACAGCCCAGCAACACCAATCACCTGTGGGAGCGGGCTTGCCCGCGAAAGCGGTGGTTCAGCCAACACCTCTACCAGCCATGCCACCGCCTTCGCAGCCTCGCTAAAGCTCGACAGCTCCCACAGTGGATTGGCAGTGCCTGGGTAATCTCCAGCCAAACACTCGCTCCCCAGCAACTCCCACATTGGATCTTGGCTAGCCACCGGCACCGTGCGTGCTTTTACAGGTAAACTCCCCTCCTTTTCATCTTCTCCAGGGAGTTTGCCTTGCGTCTGTTCCACACCTCCGACTGGCACCTTGGGCAAAACCTGCACGGCCAGGAGCGCGACTTCGAGCACGCCTGCTTCCTCAAATGGCTGCTCGAGCAATTAAAGGCCCAGCGCCCGGATGTGCTGTTGATCGCCGGCGACATCTTCGACACGGTCAACCCGCCGCTCAAAGCCCAGGAGCAGCTGTACGATTTCATCATCAGTGCCCACGAACAAAACCCCGACCTCACCATCGTGATGATCGCCGGCAACCATGACTCCGGTTCGCGTATCGAACTGCCCGCGCCGTTGATGCGCCGCTTGCGCACCCACGCCCTGGGTCGCGTGCTGTGGCTGGATGACGGCCAACTGGATGCCGAACGCCTGCTGATCCCCCTGCCGAATGCCAAAGGCAAGATTGTCGGCTGGTGCCTGGCGTTGCCGTTTTTGCGCCCCGCGGAAGTCACGGGCGCGCACCTGGGTGACGATTACCTGCGCGGTATCGGCCAGGTGCATGAGGCGCTCATCGCTGCTGCCAACGCCAAGCGTAAAAAAGGCCAGGCGCTGGTTGCCATCAGCCACGCGCACATGGCCGGGGGCTCGGTATCGGAAGACTCCGAACGCAGCCTGATCATCGGCAATGCCGAGGCGCTGCCGGCCAAGCTGTTTGATAGAAGCGTCGCTTATGTTGCCCTCGGCCATTTGCATAAGCCGCAAAAGGTCAATGGTGAAGAGCGTATTCGCTACAGCGGCTCGCCGATCCCACTGTCGTTTTCCGAAATTGGCTACAAGCACCAGATTCTCGACGTGTTGTTCCAAGGCGAGCGACTGGTCAGCGTCGAACCGTTGCTGATTCCGCGGTCGGTCAACCTGCAACGCCTGGAAGCCGCGCCCCTGGCCGACATTCTCACGGCCTTGAGCGAGTTGCCCGACGTCGACCTGCTCGCCGAAACCCAGCACCACCCCTGGCTGGAAGTGCGCGTGCGCCTCGACGAACCCCAACCCGACCTGCGCCAGCAGATCGAAGCCGCGCTGCAAGGCAAGGCCGTGCGCCTGGTGCGTATCGCCGCCGAGTACGCAGGCACCGGCCCACGGGAGGAGGAAGGCGAAGCGCGGTTGATCGAACTCGACCAGCTCACCCCCCAGGAACTGTTCAGCCGCGCCTGGCAGGACAGCTATGGCAGCGAAGTGGATGAACAGACCTTGAAGGATTTCGCCGTGCTGCTCCAGGACGTGCAACAGGAGGATGAACAGCCATGAAGATCCTCGCCATTCGCCTGAAAAACCTGGCTTCCCTGGCCGGCCCGTTTGAAATCGACTTCACCGCCGAACCCCTGGCCAGCGCCGGGTTGTTTGCAATCACCGGCCCCACCGGCGCCGGTAAAAGCACCCTGCTCGACGCACTGTGCCTGGCGCTGTTCGGCGCCGTGCCCCGACTGGGCGACACCGGCCAGGCCAAGATGCCCGATGCCGACAGCGACATCTCCATCGGCGATCCGCGCACCTTGCTGCGCCGTGGCACGGGTGGCGGCTATGCCGAGGTGGATTTTGTCGGCGTCAGTGGCCGTCGCTACCGTGCGCGCTGGGAAGCCAACCGCGCCCGCGACAAGGCCAGCGGCAAATTGCAGAACAGCCGCCAGAGCCTGATCGACCTGGACAGCGAACAACTGCTGGCCAGCCAGAAAACCGAATACAAGACCCAGTTGGAACTGGCCCTGGGCCTGAACTTCGAACAGTTCACCCGCGCCGTATTGCTGGCCCAGAGCGAATTCAGTGCGTTCCTCAAGGCCAACGACAACGAGCGCAGCGAGCTGCTGGAGAAACTCACCGACACCGCGCTGTACACCCGCCTAGGCCGCCGTGCGTTCGACAAGGCCAAGGAGGCCAAGGACGCCCACAAACACTTGCAAGACCAGGCCACCGGCGTGGTGCCCCTGGCCCCTGAAGCCCGCGCCGAGCTGGATGAGCAGTTCATCCAGGCCCAGCAACAGCTCAAGGTCCAGCAGGCCCAGCTCAAGCAGCTGGAGTTGCAGCACACCTGGCTCAAGGAGCTGCGTGAATGGCAACAACGCCAACTCGACGCCACCGAACAGCTCCAACGCGCGCAAGCGGACTGGTATAGCCAGGGCCAACAACGCCAGGACCTGAGCCGCCTCGAACAATTGGCACCGCAGCGCCACCAGTTCACACGCCAAGCCGAGCTGCTCGGCATGCTGACGCCTTTGGCCGCGCAGATTCAGGCGTCCAACACCCAACAGACCGAGCTGCTTACCCGGCAGGCCCAGGCCCAGCAGCAACAAGCCGCCGCCCAGGCCGCATTGGCCGACGCGGTCAAACAGCAAGTCGACGCAGGGCCGCTGCTGCAACAGGCCTTCGCCGAACAGAACACCCTCGCTCACCTGGCCAAAGACCTGGCCAAGCGCAACGACGACAAACAGCAACAGCAAAGCGCCTGCACCGAAGGCCAGAACCTGCTCAAGGCCTTGCAGGAAAAACAGGCCGCCGTCACTGAGCGCCTGCAACGCCTCGCCGCCGGGCTGGAGCGCAGCGCCGCACTCGCGCCGCTGGGCGATGCCTGGACCGTTTACCGTGAGCGCCTGCAACAGTTGATGCTGATCGGCAATCGCCTGAACAAGGGCCAGGCCGAACTGCCGCAGTTGGAACAGCGCGCCACTGCCGCCGCCGAACGGTTCACCCAGCAACGCGAAGCCCTGGACCTGTTGTACCAGGAGGCCGGCGCCGAACCCCACGCCGTGGCCGAGCAAATCCAGCTGCTCGCCAGCCTGCTGCAAGACAATCGCAAGCAACAGCGTGCCTTCGAAGACCTCACGCGCCTGTGGGACAGCCAGCAGCAACTGGATCAACAGTCCGGCGCGCTGACACAAAAGCTTGCCGACGCCCAGCAGCAACGCGAACAGCTGAACCAGATCGGCCTGCAAACCAAGGCCGAGTTGACGGTCGCCGAGCAGACGCTGACGGTGACCAAACAGCTGCTGGAACGCCAACGCCTGGCGCGCAGTGCCAGCGTCGAGGAACTGCGCGAGCAGTTGCAGGACGATCAACCGTGCCCGGTGTGCGGCAGCCACGAACACCCGTATCACCAGCCCGAAGCGCTGCTGCAAAGTCTCGGTCGGCATGACGAGAATGAAGAGGCCACGGCGCAAAAAGCCGTCAACACCCTCAAGGAAAAACTCACCGAACTGCGGGGTGAAGTGGGCGGCCTGATTGCCCAGCAAAAGGAATTCCTGCAACAGCAGGAACAACTCGCTACGCAACAAAGCGCCCTGGCGCCCAGCCTGGACGCACACCCGCTGTCAGCCCTGCTGTTCAATCAGGACGCGGCCAAGCGCAGCGCATGGCTGGCCCAGCAGCTCAGCCAACTGACACAAAGCATCAGCCAGGACGAACAACGCCAAGGCGCCCTGCTCAACCTGCAACAAAATGCCGGGCGCTTGCAGCAACAACTGCAAGCCGCCCAGGACGCCAGCCAGCAAGCCCGCCAATTGCTGGTGGACCAGCAGCGCGAACTGTCCAGCGACCGCGAACGTCTTGACGAAGAACTCAATGGGTTCGCCAGCCTGTTGCCCACCGAGACACTGGAAGGCTTGCGCAGCGAACCGGCGGCGACCTTCATGCAGTTGGACCAGCAGGTCAGCCAGCGTCTTGAACAGTTGGGCCAGCAAAAAGATGAACTGGCCGAACAACAAGAACGCCAGCACGCCATCGAGAAAGAACAGACCCACCAGCAACATCGTCAGCAACAGCTCGACGCACTGCTGCAACAACTGCGCGACGTGACCGCACAGCATCAGGCCGCGCAGCACACGCTGAGCAACTTGTTGGGCGAGCATCCGAGCGCCGAACACTGGCAACAGCAGTTGGAACAGGCCGTGACCCAGTCACGCCAAAGCGAAGCCGATGCCAACACGCAACTGCACGAGTTGCACAACGCCTTGATCCAGTTGGCTGCCGACCTCAAGGCCCAGCAGGAACGCCAGCAGGCGCTGCTGACCGAACAGCACACGCTCGACAGCCGCATCAGCGAATGGCGCGCCCTGCATCCCGAGCTGGATGACAGTGGCCTCGCACGCCTGCTGGCCTTCGATGAGGCGCAGGTCAGTGCGCTGCGCCAGCAGGTGCAGCACAGTGAAAAAGCCGTCGAACAAGCCAAGGTGCTGCTGCAAGAGCGCGAACAGCGCCTCGCCGAGCACCTGGCCTTGCACAACGGCAACCTGGATGCCGAGCAACTGGACAGCACCCTGGTGGCGCTCAACCAACAATTGGCCGACGGCGAAAAACACCTCGCCGAACTGCGTGCGCGCCAGTCCGAAGACCAGCGCCGCCAAGATGCCAATCACAGCCTCGCGCTGACCACCGCCAAAGCCTATGAAGAATGGCAGCGCTGGGCCCGTCTGGAAGCGTTGATCGGCTCGGCCAACGGCGACAAATTCCGCAAGATCGCCCAGGCCTACAACCTCGACCTGCTGGTGCACCACGCCAACGTGCAACTGCGCCAACTGGTGCGCCGCTACCGCCTCAAGCGCGGTGGCAGCATGCTCGGCCTGTTGGTACTGGACACCGAAATGGGCGATGAACTGCGCTCGGCGCATTCGCTGTCCGGTGGCGAGACGTTCCTGGTGTCGTTGGCGCTGGCGTTGGGCCTGGCGTCGATGGCGTCGAGCACGTTGAGGATCGAATCGCTGTTTATTGATGAAGGTTTCGGCAGCCTCGACCCCGAGTCCCTGCAATTGGCAATGGATGCGCTGGACGGCTTGCAAGCCCAGGGGCGCAAGGTGGCAGTGATCTCCCACGTGCAGGAAATGCACGAGCGCATCCCGGTGCAGATCCAGGTCAAGCGTCAGGGCAATGGCTTGAGCACCCTGGAGGTCAAGTGAGCGAGGTGCTGCTGTACTCGTTCCGGCGCTGCCCGTACGCGATGCGTGCGCGGTTGGCGTTGCGCTACTCAGGCGTGGCGGTGCGTATCGTCGAGGTCAGCCTGAAGGCCAAGCCGGCCGAGATGCTGGCGCTGTCGCCCAAGGGCACGGTGCCAGTGTTGAGCGTTGATGGCCGCGTGATTGAAGAGAGCCTGGAAATCATGCAGTGGGCGCTGGCGCAGAACGATCCGCAGGATTGGCTGCTCGGCGGCGACCCGGCGGTGCTGGCGTTGATTGCCGAGAATGACCAGGTCTTCAAGCAACACTTGAACCGCTACAAGTACGCCGAACGCTACCCGGAGCAGCCAATGGAGCACTATCGGGCCGAGGGCGAGGTGTTTTTGCACAAGCTGGAGGGGTTATTGGCCGAGCGGAATTACCTGCTGGCAGACCACCTGACCCTGGCGGATGCTGCACTGGCGCCGTTTGTGCGTCAGTTTGCCCATGTGGATCGAGTGTGGTTTGCCGGTACATCGTACAAACGGTTGCAGGTGTGGCTACAGCGGTTTCTGGATTCACCGCTCTTTGTCGCAGTAATGGTTAAACCCTGAGAGCAACACGATCGACTGTGGGAGCTGGCTTGCCTGCGATAGCATCAACTCGGTACAACCGATTCGCCGAGGTGTCTGCAGCGCAGGCAAGCCAGCTCCCACATTAGATTGAGATGATCTTGAATTCAGTGCTGAGTCTTGTGATCCAGTGCGGCATAGAAGTTGGCGCTCTGTTGCAGGTATTTCTGGGTGTAGGCGCTGGTGCTGGATTTCTTGCCGGTGAGTTCCACGCTGGCGGCCGCTGGCAGGGCCACAGTTGCGGAAACGGCGGAAGCGGCGATGATGGAGAAGAGGTTCAAGTTCATGTCGGTTACCCTTGTGTTCGTTTGGTTTGAGTGGCCGGGAAGGCCTTGGAACCAAACTTACGCCCGAGGGTTGAACCTTAGAAATGCTTTGAAACAGTAGCCGTTATCACTCGAATTAATAGAAAGGCTCAGGCCCCGCAGTGCGGGGCCTGTGGCTTATTGACGCACCAGGAACTTGAGGTCGCTGGGCGCATCTATCGGCAATTTCTGCACGGTTTTACCCAGCAGGCCGGTCTTGGGGTCACGTTCGACCACCACAATTTCGTTGCTTTTCTGGTTGGCGATCAGCAGGAACTTGCCGCTCGGGTCCAGGCTGAACTCGCGCGGATGATCGCCTTCGACGGAACGGCGTTGCAGTTCCGTGAGGTGTGCGGTCGCCGGGTCAATGCCGAACACCAGCAACTGATTGGCCGTGCCACGGTTGCTCACGTACAGGAACTTGCCATCGGCGGACGCATGCAGTGCCGCACCGGCCTTGTCCGCAGCCGGTTGCCCGGCAGCGAAGTCCACCAGCTGAGTCTGGCTGAGCTTGCCATCCTGGTAGTCGAACACCGCGACCTGGGCACTCATCTCGGTGGTCAGCCACGCATGCTTGCCATCGGCGCTGAACAGCAGATGACGTGGACCGCTGCCCGGCGGCAACTGCACCGAGGCGGGCTCGGCCGGAGTCAACGGCAGTTCATGATTGGCCTTGGGGTCGTAACGGTAGGCAAACACCTTGTCTGCTCCCAGGTCCTGCACAAACACGTACTTGCCATCCGGCGACGACACCACCGAATGCACATGGTTGGAGGCCTGGCGCTCAGGGTTCACACGGCTGGCCGGGTGCCCGCTCAACTGCACGGGTGCCGACAGCTTGCCGGCGGCGTCCACGGGCAGGATCGCCAGGCTGCCGCCCGGATCTTCCAATACCGAATAGTTGGCAACGAACAGATAACGCCCGTCAGCAGCCACGCTGGAATGAGTCGGCTCGTTGCCCAGGCTCTGCACCTGATTGATCAGGGTCAGTTGATGACTTTGTGGGTCGATGCGGTAACTGCTCACACGACCGACCGGATCTTTCTGACCCGGGCCGTTCTCATTGACCACAAACAAATGTTTCTGGTCCTTGGAAACGGTCAGCCACGACGGGTTGGCAGCCTTGGCCGCCAGCACCGGCTGGCCCTGGAACTTGCCCGTACGGCTGTCGAATTGCAGGCGGTAGATGCCTTCGCTGGTGCCGGCGGTATAGCTGCCGACCAACAGTTCATAGGTCTCGGCCGGTGCGGCCTGCACCGACATCGCGCCAACACTGCCCGCCATCAGCAGGGGCCAGAATTTACGCATCAGCATCGGCTTCGTCCTCGTCGTTATTGTTGCCGGTGAACGCGCTCAAACAAACCAGGCGGTGCTCACCCTCTTCATTGATCAGCAACCAGCTTTGCAGGCTTTCATCGAAGGTGGCGGCCGCCAGTTGTTCGGGGCTGAACTTCCAACGCTTGAGGTCCCGACCGTCCATGCTTTCGATCAGCAAATGCTGGTCAAAGATGAACTCGAAGGCGTGCAGCCCGTTGATGATCAGCATGTCGCTGTCGTTCAGGGCGCTGCTCAGGTTTGGTGTTGCGTCGGTCATGATGTGAAGTCACTGCGGGGGAAAAGACACATGATAGGTCAATTCCCCCGCCGTGCCTTGCGGCATTGGTCTAATCGATCAATGGGCGAAGAGTGAGTTGCCCTTCTGCCCCGCCAATTTCTCGGGTTTGATCAGGAATCGCGCCAGTGCCGGCAGCAGCCACAGCGCACCGAACATGTTCCACAGCAACATGAAGGTCAGCATCAGGCCCATGTCGGCCTGGAACTTGATCGCTGAGAAGATCCAGGTGCACACGCCGATCGCCAGGCACAGGCCGGTGAACAGCACGGCTTTACCGGTGGACTTGAGCGTCTGGTAGTACGCCTCTTGCAACGGCAGGCCCGCACGCAGGAAGCTTTCCAGGCGACTGTAGATGTAGATGCCGTAGTCCACGCCGATCCCTACGCCCAGCGCCACCACCGGCAAGGTGGCGACCTTGACGCCAATACCCATGAACGCCATCAGCGCGTTACCCAGCACCGAGGTCAGCACCAGCGGCAGCACGATGCACAGGGTCGCCGCCCACGAGCGGAAGGTGATCATGCACATGGTCGCGACGCACAGGTACACCAGGATCAGGATGGTCAGCTCGGATTCCTTGATCACCTCGTTGGTGGCCGCTTCGATCCCGGCGTTACCGGCGGCGAGGATGAATTCCAGGCCGTCCCTGTTGTTCTCCTTGGCAAACTCCTGCACCGCATGCACCGCCCGGTCGAGGGTCTCGGCCTTGTGGTCATTGAGGAACACCAGCACCGGCGCCAGGGAGCAGTTGTTGTTGTACAGGCCATCGGCCCGGGCGATGGAGTTGTTCAACACATCCGGGTTACGCGACAGGGTTTCCCACTTCAGGTTGCCCTCGTTCATGCCCTTGATCATCTGCTTGGACACGGTCACCAGCGAGATCGCCGACTGCACGCCCTCGGTGTTCTGCATCTTCCACATCAACTGGTCGATGGGCGCCATGGCTTCGTAGCGCGAGCAGCCTTCGGCGTTGGTCTTGACCATCACCACCAACACGTCGGAGCTGGTGGAGTAGTTGCTGATGATGAAGTTGTTGTCTTTGTTGTAGCGCGAGTCCGGACGCAGTTCCGGCGCGCCCTGATCGAGGTCGCCGATCTTCAGGTTCTGGCTGTACCAGAGGCCGCCGCCAAAGGCCACCAGGGCCAGGGCGATGGAGATCGGCGCGACTTTCGGGCTGGCAAAGTTCGACAGCAGGCGCCAGAACGAATGCTCGCGGTTCGCGTCTTTCTTGCTCTTGGCGATGGCGCGCTTGCTGATGCCGACGTAGGAAATCGCCACCGGCAGCAGGATCAGGTTGGTGAACACAATCACCGCCACGCCGATGGAGGCACCGATGGCCAGCTCACGGATCACGCCGATGTCGATGATCAACAACGTAATGAAACCCACCGCATCCGCCAGGATCGCAATCATCCCCGGCAGGAACAGTTGGCGGAACGTGCGCCGCGCGGCCGTCAGCGCGTTGTCGGCCTCGCTGGATTGCAGGGCGATGCCGTTGATCTTCTGCACGCCGTGGGAAATACCGATGGCGAAAATCAGGAACGGCACCAGCATCGAATACGGGTCCAGCCCGAAGCCGAAAAAGTGCATCAGCCCCAATTGCCAGATCACCGCCACCAGCGTGGTGCTCAACACGGCGATGGTGCTGCGCAGGCAGTTGGTGAACCACAACAGCAGGATCAGGGTGATGACAAACGCGATGCCGAAGAACATCACCACCATCACCAGGCCGTCGATCAGGTCGCCGACCTTCTTGGCGAAGCCGACGATGTGGATCTTGACGTTGGGGTTCTGCGCTTCGAACTTGTCACGGATCTTGTCTTCAAGTTCATGGGAGAACTTGCGGTAGTCCAGGGCCAGCAACTTGCCCTGGTCCTGCGGGTCCGGGTAGGACTCCAGCAGCGGGATGTCGACGATGCTCGATTTGAAATCGTTGGACACCAACCGCCCGACCTGGCCGGACTTGAGCACGTTGTTGCGCAGTTGATCGAGACTTTCCGCCGAGCCGTTGTAGCTTTGCGGGATCACTTCACCGCCGGCAAAGCCTTCTTCGGTCACTTCGGTCCAGCGCACGCTGGGGCTCCACAGCGACTTGAGGCCCGAACGGTCGACGCCGGAGATGTAGAACACCTCGTCGTTGATCTGCCGCAGGGTCTCCATGTACTCCTTGGTGAAAATGTCGCCGTCCTTGGCCTCCACCGAAATCCGCACCGTGTTGCCCAGGTTCGCCAGGTCGTTACGGTGCTCCATCATCTTCTCGATGAAGGGGTGCTTGAGGGGGATCATTTTTTCAAAGCTGGTGGACGGGCGAATCAACGTCGCCTGCCAGAACAGGAAAACACTCACCAGCAGGCAGATCACGATGACTGCCGGGCGGTTGTTGAAGATCAGACGCTCAAGAAAGGTCGCTTTATCGTTGTGATGACTGCTCATTGAATCCCCGCCTTCTTATTATTTTGAGAGCTCTGCGCCGGCAACGGTGGCGACACGCACGCCACCCTGCCCCGCGAGGATCAAATTGCCATTGCCTGCCGCCGTCACCGAGGAGAGGGAAATCCGGTCCGGGCGATTGAAGACGCTGAAGGTCAGCCCGTCGTCATGGCTGACGACCACGCTGCCACCATTGCCGACCACCACGATGGCGCCGTCGTCCAGCAAGGTCGCGCCGGACAAGCCGAACTCCAGCGCGCCCCGTGCGGCATTCAGTTCGACCTGCTCCCAGGTGCTGCCGAAATCCGTGGAGCGGTACAGGTTGCCGCGCAAGCCAAAGGCCAGCAAGGTCTGTGGTTGGGCGGTGCCGATCACGCCAAACAACGAGCCCTCGTAGGGGCCTTGGAGCTTTTCCCAGGTCTGGCCGTCGTCGCTGGAGCGGAACATGCTGCCCTGCTCGCCGACGATAAACAGGCCGGCATCCTTGATATGGGCGATGGCGTTGAGGTGGAACTGGTCTTCGTTGTCGAGACGCTCGCTGACGTCGTTCCAGGTCTTGCCGCCGTCGGTGGTTTCGATCAGCGCGCCGTAGGCGCCAACGGCCAGGCCGTGGTTGGCGTCGTTGAACCACACGTCGAGCAAGGGGGCTTCGCGCTTGAGGTCTTGAAATTGCTGGGTCCAGGTGGCGCCCCCGTCGGCGGTGGCGAGGATCTGTGCATCATGGCCCACCGCCCAACCTTGTTTGTCATCGACGAAATACACCGCCGTGAGCAATTGCCGGGTGGGGACCTTGGCCTGGGCCCACGTGGCGCCCTGGTCGTCGGAATAGAGAATGTGCCCGCGATCACCGACCGCCACCAGGCGCTTGCCGGCGTGGACCACGTCGATCATCAGGCCTTTGGCGGCCTTGGGGGATTCAATCGCAAACACCGCTGCGGCGGGGGTATCGCTGGCGGCCTGGACGGCCGTCGGCAACGCGACGGCCCCAAACAGCGAGAGCGCTGTGGCCAGCAACGCAACCCTGCGTGCGGCATGTGGGCGGCAAACAACCCAACCCATGACAGGCTCACTCATAGACCTTTCTCCCATTTATTATTGTTATCGCCTGCCTTCCGGGGCCTTGAAACCTGCAATCTAGAGCGCCTGGAGGAAGCAGGGGCCATCCTATCGGGCTTTCGAATCGTCTGACAATCGGCGCTACGTTATGTTTTGTTAACTGGCGGCATTTGGCCACGCGCTGAATATAGCTGCATTCGCCGGAGTGATTGTCGACACGCAATGAATTTTTATTCCATCTATTGAACTTAAGGAATTTTTATTCCATTAATAGCGCCTCTGAAAACAATAATTCAAAGGACCACGGCTATGCGTGAACTCGGAATCGGCTTGATCGGCACAGGCTTCATGGGCCGCGCCCATGCCTTGGCGTTCAACAACGCCCGCGCGGTATTCGAACTGCCGGTCACTCTCAAACTGGCCGCCCTGGCCGACGCCGACACCGAGCGCGCCCAACGCTGCGCCAACGCCTGGGGATTCGCCCAGGCCCACGGTGACTGGCAGGCGTTGATCAATGACCCCAACGTCGACGTCGTGGCCATCACCACACCCAACCACCTGCACTACCCCATGGCCATGGCCGCCATCGCCGCCGGCAAAGCGGTTTACTGCGAAAAACCCCTGGCCGTCAGCCTGGAGCAAGCCGACGCCATGCGCCGCGCCGCCAGCACCGCCGGGGTGGTGACGCGGGTCGGCTATAACTACCAGCACAACCCGATGATCACGCTGGCCAGGCAGATGATTGCCAATGGCGATTTGGGCGACATCATCAGCTTCCAGGGTGAGTTCAGCGAAGACTTCATGGCCGACCCGACCTCGCCTTGGTCATGGCGCTGCGAAGTCGGACATGCCGGCGGCGCCCTGGCCGACCTGGGCAGCCATTTGCTGTCGATGGCGCGCTTTTTGGTGGGCGACGTGGCCAGCGTCTGCGCCGACACCCACACCGTGCACACCGAGCGACCGGCGGTCAAAGGCAGCAGCGAACTGAAAACCATCGCCGTCGACGACCAGGTGCATGCCCTGCTGCGCTTCGCCAACGGCGCGCGCGGCACGGTGAGCAGCAGTTGGCTCAAGCATGGCTACAAGAACCACCTGAGCTTCGAGATCAGCGGGACGAAAGGCACGCTGGCCTTCGACCAGGAGCGCCTGAATGAACTGCGTCTGTGCCGTGTCGGCCAGGACGGCTTCCAGCGCCTGCTCGCGGGGCCAGCCCTGCCCGGCTACGCGGCATTCAGCCCGGCGGCGGGGCATCAGTTGGGTTACAACGAATTGAAAACGCTGGAGGTGCAGGAGTTGATCATGGCCGTGGCCGGTCTAGGTGCGGATGGCACTGATTTCGAGGCGGCATGGGCGGTGGAGCAACTGGCAACAGCCATTCGCGTGGCCGCCAGCGAAGAACGCTGGGTCAAAGTGAGCAGCGTCTAGTCCTCAACATTGCAGTGGATTTATGTGGGGACGGGCTTGCTCGCGAACGCGGTGGGTCAGCCAATGAATGAGCTGACTGACACACCGCTTTCGCGGGCAAGCCCGCTCCCACAGGTGATGGGTGTTGCTGGGATGTCGGTGTTCGGCTGGAGATCCCCCGGGCACTGCCAATCCCCTGTGGGAGCTGTCGAGCTTTAGCGAGGCTGCGAAGGCGGCGGCACTGTTGGTAGAGATGTTGGCTGAACCACCGCTTTCGCGGGCAAGCCCGCTCCCACATTTGAGCTGTGTTGCTGGGATGTCAGCGCTCGGCTGGAGATCCCTCTCACACCGCCAATCCCCTGTGGGAGCTGCCGAGCTTTAGCGAGGCTGCGAAGGCGGCGGTACTGTTGGTAGAGGTGTTGGCTGAACCACCGCTTTCGCGGGCAAGCCCGCTCCCACAGGTGATGGGTGTTGCTGGGATGTCAGTGTTCGGCTGGAGATCCCCCGGGCACTGCCAATCCCCTGTGGGAGCTGTCGAGCTTTAGCGAGGCTGCGAAGGCGGTGGCACTGCTGGTGGAGATGTTGGCTGAACCACCGCTTTCGCGGGCAAGCCCGCTCCCACATTTGAGCTGTGTTGCTGGGATGTCAGTGTTCGGCTGGAGATCCCTCTCACACCGCCAATCCCCTGTGGGAGCTGTCGAGCCCTAGCGAGGCTGCGAAGGCGGTGGCACTGCTGGTGGAGATGTTGGCTGAACCACCGCTTTCGCGGGCAAGCCCGCTCCCACATTTGATTGGGGTTGCTGGGATGTCAGTGTTCGGCTGGAGATCCCCCGGGCACCGCCAATCCCCTGTGGGAGCTGTCGAGCTTTAGCGAGGCTGCGAAGGCGGCGGTACTGTTGGTAGAGGTGTTGGCTGAACCACCGCTTTCGCGGGCAAGCCCGCTCCCACATTTGAGCTGTGTTGCTGGGATGTCAGTGTTCGGCTGGAGATCCCTCTCACACCGCCAATCCCCTGTGGGAGCTGTCGAGCCCTAGCGAGGCTGCGAAGGCGGTGGCACTGCTGGTGGAGATGTTGGCTTAACCACCGCTTTCGCGGGCAAGCCCGCTCCCACATTTGAGCTGTGTTGCTGGGATGTCAGTGTTCGGCTGGAGATCCCTCTCACACCGCCAATCCCCTGTGGGAGCTGTCGAGCTTTAGCGAGGCTGCGAAGGCGGCGGTACTGTTGGTAGAGGTGTTGGCTGAACCACCGCTTTCGCGGGCAAGCCCGCTCCCACATTTGAGCTGTGTTGCTGGGATGTCAGTGTTCGGCTGGAGATCCCTCTCACACCGCCAATCCCCTGTGGGAGCTGTCGAGCCCTAGCGAGGCTGCGAAGGCGGCGGTACTTTTGGTAGAGGTGTTGGCTTAACCACCGCTTTCGCGGGCAAGCCCGCTCCCACATTTGAGCTGTGTTGCTGGGATGTCAGTGTTCGGCTGGAGATCCCCCAGGCACTGCCAATCCCCTGTGGGAGCTGTCGAGCTTTAGCGAGGCTGCGAAGGCGGCGGTACTGTTGGTAGAGGTGTTGGCTGAACCACCGCTTTCGCGGGCAAGCCCGCTCCCACATTTGAGCTGTGTTGCTGGGATGTCAGTGTTCGGCTGGAGATCCCTCTCACACCGCCAATCCCCTGTGGGAGCTGTCGAGCTTTAGCGAGGCTGCGAAGGCGGTGGTACTGCTGGTGGAGATGTTGGCTGAACCACCGCTTTCGCGGGCAAGCCCGCTCCCACATTTGAGCTGTGTAGCTGGGATGTCAGCGCTCGGCTGGAGATCCCTCTCACACCGCCAATCCCCTGTGGGAGCTGCCGAGCTTTAGCGAGGCTGCGAAGGCGGCGGTACTGTTGGTAGAGGTGTTGGCTTAACCATCGCTTTCGCGGGCAAGCCCGCTCCCACATTTGAGCTGTGTTGCTGGGATGTCAGCGCTCGGCTGGAGATCCCTCTCACACCGCCAATCCCCTGTGGGAGCTGTCGAGCTTTAGCGAGGCTGCGAAGGCGGTGGTACTGTTGGTAGAGGTGTTGGCTGACCCACCGCTTTCGCGGGCAAGCCCGCTCCCACATTTGAGCTGTGTTGCTGGGATGTCAGTGTTCGGCTGGAGATCCCTCTCACACCGCCAATCCCCTGTGGGAGCTGTCGAGCTTTAGCGAGGTTGCGAAGGCGGCGGTACTGTTGGTAGAGGTGTTGGCTGAACCACCGCTTTCGCGGGCAAGCCCGCTCCCACATTTGAGCTGTGTTGCTGGGATGTCAGTGTTCGGCTGGAGATCGCCCGGGCACCGCCAATCCCCTGTGGGAGCTGTCGAGCTTTGGCGAGGCTGCGAAGGCGGCGGCACTGTTGGTAGAGGTGCTGGCCTCAATCATCGAGTCCCCCGCCTGTTTATCAGCGTAACGCCCTGCGCAGCACCTTGCCGACTGTGGTCTTGGGCAGTTCGGTGGTCCGAAACTCTACGTACCTGGGCACCTTGTACCCCGTCAGGTATTCCCGGCAATGGGCGAGAATCTGTTCCTGCGTCAGGTTCGGGTCCTTGCGCACCACGATGATCTTGACCTTCTCCCCGGTCACCGCATCCTCGACGCCCACGGCTGCCACTTCGGCGACGCCCGGGTGCAGCGCCACCACGTCTTCGATCTCGTTGGGATATACGTTGAAACCCGAAACCAGGATCATGTCCTTCTTGCGGTCCACCAAGCGGATGTAACCGCGCTCGTCCATCACGCCAATATCTCCGGTCGACAACCACCCCTCGGCATCCAGCACCTCGGCCGTCTCTTTCGGGCGTTTCCAGTAGCCCTGCATCACCTGCGGGCCACGCACTTGCAGTTCGCCTTGCTCGCCGATGTCGGCCAGTTCACCGTCTTCGCGGATAAAGCGCACCCAGGTCGACGGCAACGGCACGCCGATGCTGCCGGTAAAGTCCATCTCGCGCATGCGCGCAATGTTGATCGGGCTGATACTCACCACCGGCGAGCATTCGGTCAGGCCGTAGCCTTCGATAATCGGCAGCCCGGTGACCTCCTTCCAGCGCTTGGCCACTGCGGTGTGAGTGGCCATGCCACCCGCAATCACCATGCGCAAATCGGAAAAATCCCGCGCGCAGAACTCCTTGTTCTCCAGCAAACCGTTAAACAAGGTGTTGACCCCGGCAATGCCGTTGAAGCGCTCCTTGCGCAGGATCATCTGCACCCGCTTCACATCACGCGGGTTGGCGATCAGGATGTTGCGCCCGCCCAGGCACATGAACATCAGGCAATTCACCGTCAGCGAAAAGATGTGATACAGCGGCAGCAAGGTGACGTTGGTTTCCTGTTTGTCCTGGTCCAGTTGGTCACCGACCCAGGCCTTGGCTTGCAGCAGGTTGGCGATGATATTGCGGTGGCTGAGCATCACGCCCTTGGCATCGCCGGTGGTACCGCCGGTGTATTGCAGGAAGGCCAGGTCGTCGAGGCCCATGGGCACCGGGAAGTGATTGAGCGCGCGCCCTTGCGTGAGCACCCGGTTGAAGCGCAACGCACCCGGCAGATTGAAGCGCGGCACCTGCTTTTGCACGTGACGCAGGATGAAGTTCATCGCTGCCCCCTTGAAGGTGCCGAGCAAGTCACCGATGGCTGCCACCACCACGCGCTTGACGCTGCTGCCAGCCACGGCCTTTTCCAGGGTGTGGGCGAAGTTCTCGAAGATCACCACCGTCTCGGCACCGCTGTCCTTGAGCAGATGCTTGAGTTCATGGGCGGTGTACAGCGGGTTGACGTTGACCACCACCGCACCAGCCAAAATCGTACCCAACAGGCAGATCGGGTACTGCAAGCAGTTGGGCATCATCAGCGCCACGCGGTCGCCTTTCTGCACGCCCTGCCCTTGCAGCCAGGCGGCGAACGCGATGCCCTGGATGTGCCAGTCGGCGTAGGTCATTTCGGTGCCGATGCTCACATAGGCCACACGCTCGCGGAATTTTTCCAGGTGCTCCAGGAACACTTCGCGCAGCGACGGGTAATCCTCGATCCCGGCATCGATGTCCGCCGGCACGCCAGGCAGGTACGCGTTCAGCCAGATCCGTTCGGTGTGTTCCAGGCTTACAGTGCTCATGGCAGTCTCCTTGTTGTTGTTTTTGATAGAGCTACTTTTCGACGATGGCGGTAATGCCCAGCCCGCCCGCAGCGCAGATGGAAATCAGGCCGCGCCCGCCGCCGTTCGCATGGATGGTCTTGGCCAGCGTCGCCAGTTGCCGGCCGCCGGTAGCGGCAAACGGATGGCCACAGCCCAGCGAGCCGCCGTTGACGTTCATTTTGGCGCGGTCGATGGCGCCCAGCGGCGCGTCCAGGCCCAGGCGTTCGCGGCAGTAGTCGGCGTCTTCCCAGGCCTTGAGCGTGCACAGCACCTGGGCGGCGAAGGCTTCGTGGATTTCAAAGAAATCGAAGTCCTTGAAGCTCAGGCCCTCGCGTTGGAGCATGCGTGGTACGGCGTAGGCCGGGGCCATCAGCAGGCCCTCGGTGCCGTCGACAAAATTCACCGCCGCTGTTTCGCCGGTGCGTAGATACGCCAGCACCGGCCAGCCATTGGCGGCAGCCCATTGCTCGCTGGCCAGCAGCACCACCGAGGCGCCATCGGTCAACGGCGTGGAGTTACCCGCCGTGAGCGTACCGTTCTGGCGGTCGTAGGCCGGGCCCAGGCTGGCGAGTTTCTCCAGGCTGGTGTCGGCACGCAGGTTGTTGTCCCGCGCCAGGCCACGATGGGGGCTGATCAGGTCATCGAAAAAGCCCCGCCGGTAGGCGGCGTCGAGGCGTTGATGGCTGGTCAGCGTCAGCTCATCCTGGGCCAGGCGCTTGATCTGCCAGCGCTTGGCCATTTCCTCGCAGTGCTCGCCCATGGACAGCCCGGTACGCGGCTCGCCATTGCGCGGCAGCAATGGTTTGAAAAACATCGATGGGCGCACCTTGAGCAAGCTCTTCACCTTGTCGCCCAGGCCTTTGGCGCGATTGGCCGCGAGCAAGGTGTGGCGCAGGGCTTCGTTGATGCCGATGGGCGCATCGGAGGTGGTGTCCGCGCCGCCTGCGATACCCACTTCGATCTGGCCGAGGGCGATTTTATTCGCCACCAGCAG
Source organism: Pseudomonas sp. GL_117 (assembly GCF_057835125.1). Taxonomy (NCBI): domain Bacteria; kingdom Pseudomonadati; phylum Pseudomonadota; class Gammaproteobacteria; order Pseudomonadales; family Pseudomonadaceae; genus Pseudomonas; species Pseudomonas sp. GL_117. Next base: position 3,448,250 of record NZ_CM174418.1, read on the forward strand.
CGCCGCTTCCAGGCCAGTGCCGCAGGCTTGTTGCACGTCGTAGGCCGGTGTGTCCGGGGACAAGGTGGTGGACAGCAGCGACTCACGCGCCAGGTTGAAATCCCGCGAATGCTTGATCACGGCCCCGGCGGCAAACTCGCCAAGACGCTGGCCGTGCAGGTTATAGCGGTCGACCAGACCTTGCAGCGCCGCCACCAGCAGGTCTTGGTTGCTGTCGTGGGCATACACGGTGTTGGAGCGAGCAAACGGGATACGGTTGCCGCCGATAATCGCCACGCGGCGAGTCGGAGCCGGGTTGAAGCTGTAGTCAGTCATCGACGGTTCTCATTCCAGACAAAGAGCCCGCGCATGTGCGGTTTATCACCGGCAAAATTGCGCACCTCAAACTCACGGCGCGGGCCGCTTGCGGGGTGGTTCCACAGGGCGACCTGGCCAGGCAGGAAAATCGGCAGCTTGAAGTCGCAATGGGCCTCGGCCTGGTCCAGCCCGCCGGGCGGTTGCTGGGCTGCAAGTGCACGGCCGAGGGTCCACATGCCGTGGGCAATGGCGCGCCGAAAGCCAAAGAGCTTCGCGCCGATCACCGAGGTGTGGATCGGATTGAAATCCCCCGACACCCTGGCAAAACGCCGGCCAAGGTCGGCGGGCAATACCCAGCGCTGGGTGCGCAGCAGGCCTTCTTCCTGCAACGGCAAACCATCATTCCACGGCTCACCGACCGGATTTTTTACCTCTCGGCGCAGGTACAGGCTGTCGCTTTCCCACACCAGGCTGCCTTCACTGTAGGCACGGGTGGCGATGCTCAGCGCCTGGCCCTTGGGATGCGCGACCCAGCGCGCGCAGAACACTTCCAGGCGCAAGGCCTGGCCCTCGTGCAGGCGCCGGTGCTGACGGATGCGATTGGCCAGGTGCACCATGCCGCTGGCCGGGTACGGAAAACTTGGCCGCGTCAGCAGCATCAAGTGCAGCGGGAACGCCAACACATGGGGAAACGACAGCGGCACGCCCTGCTCATGGCGAAAACCGCAGGCACGCCCATAGGCGCCAATCTCGGCAGCCGACAACGCCACCGCCGAGCGCACCAGACGTTCCACGGGCAGCGCGGGCGGCCCATCGAGTTTGGGTTTACGCAGGCCGCGCAGGCCATCCATCAGCAGTTGGCTGCGCGACGGCGGTGGATCGATAATCTGTGTCACGTAGTCCATGGCTCAAGCTCCCAGCAGGCTTTGCCCGCACACCCGTACGACTTGGCCGTTGACCGCGCCGGACGCCGGATGCGCCAGCCAGGCAATCGTCTCGGCCACATCTATCGGCTGGCCGCCCTGGGACAACGAATTCATGCGTCGCCCCGCCTCGCGGATCATCAGCGGGATCTTCGCGGTCATCTGGGTTTCGATAAACCCCGGTGCCACCGCATTCACCGTGACCTGGCGCGCCGCCGCCTGCGGCGCGAGGCCCTGCACCAGGCCGATCACCCCGGCCTTGGAGGTGGCGTAGTTGCTCTGCCCGAGGTTGCCGGCGATGCCGGAGATCGACGACACACACACGATGCGCCCACCAGGATTGACGCCCTGGTTGTCCAGCAGCGCATTGCTCAGGTGCAACGGCGCTTCCAGGTTGACCGCCAGCACCCTGCGCCAGGCGGCTTCGGTCATTTTGGCGATGGTTTTGTCGCGAGTGATCCCGGCGTTGTGCACCACCACGTCAAAGGCGCCGTATTGGCTGACATGGGCGTGCAACAAGGTGGCCGCGTCGGCGCTGGTGATGTCCAACGGCAACGCTGAACCGCCTACGCTGTCGGCCGCCTGTTGCAGGGATTCCTGGGCCTGGGGCACATCCACACACACCACGTGCGCACCGTCGCGGGCCAGCACCTGGGCAATCGCCAGGCCGATGCCACGGGACGCGCCGGTGACCAGTGCGCGACGGCCGGTGAAGGGTTGGTCCCAGTTGACGGCAACGTGGCCATCGACCGGCGGTTCCAGGCGTACCACTTGCCCCGAGACGTAGGCCGAACGGCGCGACAGGAAGAAGCGCAGGCTGCTGTCCAGCGCGTCTTCGGCGCCCGGCGCAACATAGAGCAATTGCACGGTGATCGCGCGGCGCAGTTCCTTGGCCAGCGACCGCACCAGACCTTCCAGCGCACGCTGGGCGATGGCCTGGGGCAAGTCCGCACAGTGTTCCGGCGCGGTGCCGAGCACCACCACACGGCCGTGCTGGCCGAGACGCTTGGCGTTGGCGTGGAAAAACACATAGAGCTCATCGAGTTGTTGCAGGCCGCTGATGTCGCTGGCATCAAACACCGCACCCTGCACCTTGCTGGTGGACGGCGCCGTGAGGGTCGCCGCGGTGGCGGTGACCGTGTCGGTGGCGCTGAACAGCTGTTGCACGTGTGCGGTCAGGCGCCCTGCCCCGGCGACGATCACCGGGTTGACCAAGCCTGGTTGGCCGCTGCGGTGGCGTTGCAGCGCCAAGGGCTGCGGCAAGCCGACGGCCTGGGCCAGGCGACGGCCCCAGGGGGAGTTAACAAAAGATAAGTAGCTGTCACTCATAGAAAGATCCACTCACAGTGTCTTGACCTGTAAACCCGGCCCCTGTGGGCGCCGGCAAGCCCGACTCCCACATTGGCCGCGTTGCAGCTAATTCACCGAGGCGTTTTCGCCTTGGCTGCTACGGCGCTTGGTCGCTGGTTCCAGCGCTTGCTTGCGCTGCTGCAACGCTTCCAGCAGCCCGAAGTCCTGCGGGAAGTCGTCGACCTGGATCGCGTGGTCGGCGTATTCCACATACCGCGCCAGCAAGCTGTCTTCGTCGTCGCTGATCAAATCCAGCGCCCGCGCCTTGACGCGCCAGGCGGTGAAGGCCGTGGCGGAAATCGGCAGGGGTTCGATCAGGCCTTGTTTGATCGCAGGTTTGAGCCGTGCGTCGATCAACTCCACCTGTGGCAATAAACGGAACCCCAGTTCGCCATACGCCAACTTGTCGATTTCCGGCCGTGGGATGTAGGAATTGGCCAGCAGACGGTCGCGGGTTTCGCCGGGGGTCTGCACCACCTCGGCCACTTGGGCCAGCAGGCGATCCGACGGTTTGCGCGATGGAATCCCGAACGGAAAACTCAAGCCGCGCAGCACCGCCGCAGCCGCTTGCGACGGATAGTTGGCGAGCACTTCGGCCAACGCTTCATGCGCTCGCAGCAAGGCATCCTGGGCCGACCAGTGCACCAGGGGCAGGTCCGCCTGCGGTCGACCGTCGTCCTCGAAGCGCTTGAGCACGCAGGACAAAATGTACAGCTGCGACAGAATATCCCCCAGGCGCCCGGTGATACTTTCCTTGCGCTTGAGCGCACCGCCCAGCACCCCCATGGAAATGTCCGAGACCAACGCCAGTACCACCGACAGCCGATTGGCCTGGCGGTAGTAGGACGCCAGCGCCGGGTCGGTCTTGGCTGGTGCGGAGAGTAGCCGCCCACCCGTCAGGGAATGCACCGCCGCGCGTACGGTGTTGGCCAACACAAAGCTCACATGGCCGAACATTGCGCTGTCGAACTCTTCCAGGGCTTTGCGCCGGTCGGGGTTGCGCGCCGCTTCCATCTCGCGGAACACATAGGGATGGCAACGGATCAGGCCCTGGCCATAGATGATCAGGCAGCGGGTCATGATGTTCGCGCCTTCTACCGTGATGGCAATCGGGCTTTGCTGGTAGGCACGGGCGAGGAAGTTGTTCGGCCCCATGCAGATACCCTTGCCGGCGACGATGTCCATGCCGTCGTTGACGATAATCCGCGCACGCTCTGTCACGTGGTACTTGGCGATGGCCGAGATCACCGAGGGCTTCTCCCCCGCATCGAGGGACGCCACCGACACTTTGCGCACCGCATCGCAGGCATACAGGTGCCCGGCCATGCGCGCCAACGGTGCCTGCACGCCTTCGAACTTACCGATGGGCAGGCCGAACTGTTTGCGCATCGCCGCGTACGCCGTGGTGCCGCGCACCGCCACCTTGCCCAGGCCGACGTTGGCCGACGGCAGGGAAATGGCGCGCCCTGCTGCCAGGCATTCCATCAACATGCGCCAGCCATTGCCGATCTGCTCGCGGCCGCCGATTACCCATTCCAGTGGGATAAAGACGTCTTTGCCGGTGGTCGGGCCGTTCTGGAATACCGCGTTCAGCGGCCAGTGGCGCCGACCGCTGTTGACGCCGGGATGGGACGTCGGAATCAACGCACATGTGATGCCCAGGGAGCCGGCGGCGCCGAGCAAACCGTCCGGGTCTTCGGCGCGGAACGCCAGGCCGAGCACGGTAGCGATGGGGCCCAGGGTGATGTAGCGCTTGTCCCAGGTCACGCGAAAACCCAGGACTTCCTGGCCCTCATGCCTGCCTTTGCAGACGATGCCGAGATCCGGAATCGCCCCGGCATCGGAGCCCGCGTAGGGGCTGGTCAGGGCAAAACACGGGATGTCTTCGCCCCGCGCCAGGCGCGGCAGGTAGTAGTTGCGCTGGGCATCGGTGCCGTAATGCAGCAGCAGCTCGGCCGGGCCCAGGGAGTTGGGCACCATCACCGAAATCGCCGCCGCCGAGCAGCGAGTCGACAGCTTCATCACCACCTGCGAATGCGCGTAATGGGAGAAGCCTTTGCCGCCGTACTGCTTGGGGATGATCATGCCGAGGAAACCGGCGTCCTTGGTGTACTGCCAGCCCTCGGGGGACATGTCCTGCCAGACCTGGGTGGTTTCCCAGTCATTGGCGATGTCGCAGAGGGTTTCCACCTCGTTGTCGAGGAAGGCTTGTTCTTCTGCGCTGAGGCGCGCTGGCGCGGCGTGCAACAGACGTTGCCAGTCGGGCTTGCCGCTGAACAACTCGGCGTCCCACCACACCGTGCCAGACTCGATGGCCGCGCGCTCGGTGTCGGACATTGCCGGCATGATTGTACGAAACAGGCCGAGGGCCTTGTTGGTCAACAACACGCGGCGCAAGGGTTTGATGCTCAGCAGCGCAGCCGGTGCCAGCACCAGCAGCGCTGCGACCGTCACGCCAACAGCAGCCACTACGTTGAACAGGTAGCCCACTGCCAGCCAGATCAGGCCGACGCCCAGCCACAGGGTGGCGGCAGCTTGTCGATACGCCAAAGCAATCGCGGCTGCGAAACCCATCAATAACCAGATAACCATAGGGATACCTCTACTCGATTCAGGGTACGGCTGTGACGCGACAGGTCCTACAGACCTGCGGCGTAAAGCCACACTACAAACTTGGAAAGACAAATTCAAATTTTGTTTTGAAATTTTTATTTAATGCTTGGGCGAAAAAATCACCGACTGAACAGGGTCAGCCAGATACGTTGATTGAGTGGGAAATCGGAACGGGTCGCGTGCGACCCGTCGATGCATGACCGGCATGGAATACGACAGAAAGATGCGCTGACTGCCCACTCATACCGGTATTGCGGGACGTTACGCGGGATCAGAACTCGTAGGTCACCCCCAGGCTGACGACATCGCCGTAGGCGTCGGCTTTACCGTCCAGCGATGCACCGCCAAGACGATCCTGGTTGTGGGTTTTCAACTTGGCCTTTTCCACGAACTGGTGGGAGTAGGAACCGTCGATGCCCAGGCCGGGGATGGCGCGGACTTTGTAGCCAAAGCCCAGGGAGGTGAAGATCCGGTCGCCGTCCGGGATACGCGGGTCGCGGGTGGAGTTGCGGGTCGGTGTCTGGTCAGTCGCCACACCGGCGCGCAAGGTGAAGTCGTCGGTGAGTTTGTAGTCGCCACCGAGGGAGACCATCCAGGCATCCTTGTAGTTGTAAGGGATGGCGACGATGGTCGAACCTTCAGACTTCAACGTCAGGTTTTTGAACGATGACCATTGGGTCCAAGTGACACTGGCGCCGAGGGTCAGGCGGTCCAGGCTGCCGGTGAAACTGTGTACCCAGTCGATGGAAGCGTTGGCAGGCACATCCAACTGCGTCGAGGCTTTACCGTTCATTTGCAGGTTCAGGCCAGGGTACAAAAGACCCGGCAACCCACCCTCGATCAGCCCCGTCGACCCTTCATCGGCGTAGATATTGTATTTGCCCTCAAGCTTGTTCTTGATCTTGGCGTGGTAGTTCAAACCGACAGTGTCCTGCAGTGTTGGTTTCCAGGCCAGACCGGCAAACCAACCCACCGAGGTGTTGTCGACTTTGACGCGCATCAGCGAATAGCCAATGCCCGCCGGAAATGGAATCGAATTCGGCGCAAGCGCCGCCGCCGCATACAAGTCAACGTTCTGGCTGACGAAACCTTTGGTGTGCTGAACAATTGCACCAGCGCCGATAGAGAATTGATCATTGACCTTGAACGACAGCGATCCGGTCAACCCAACGGTTTCGATCCGTGTGTCAACCGCGAAATCCCGGCCCTTCCAGTCATTGTCCCAGGTGGTACGCGCGCCCATGGGCACGACTTGGCTCAGGCCAAAGGCGAAACGATCACCGATAGGCATGACCATGAACCCAGTCGGCAGCCAGGCCGTAAAACCGCCTTGGCCACCATCACCGGTGCGCGGCACTGAAACGGGCTCAAAGGTATCGGGGTCAAGGGTCGTGGATGACGTAGGGTTGCCGGCATAGTCCTTGGCCGTGCCTTTGTATTTGATATTGATGCGTGCGTAGTCAACATTGAACTGCGCAATGTTGTGATCAATAAACGCCATGGCGGCAGGGTTGTTAAAGGCCGATGACGGGTCATTCTTAAACATCGAACCACCACCAAAAGCCCGACCCCAACCTTCTGCCCCGAAGGTCGGAGTAGAGAAGCCACCGGCCTGTGCCGAGCCGGCAGTCGCAATCAAGCCCCCCAACAACGCAAGACCGAGGAATGCGTGCGCCTGCTGTTTCTTATTGTTCATGCTCCACTCCTTATTATTGTTTTCAACCATGATCGGTTGCGCCGATATGGCCTGAAGCAGCAGGTGCCTTTTGCAAGACACCTGCTTTTTTTCAACGTGTGATCACCACGTCAAATCAGCCAGTTGCATTAAGGGTTAAGCGTGAACTGCGGAGACGGTGTGACATTGAGCGCGGTGATCTTGCACTTGCCGACTGTTTGCGCAGTACCGATGGTCAGGGCATGGGTCGCGTTATCGAACTTCACATCGATCGTGGCAGGGGCAGTGGCGCAATCATTTACGATCTTGAAGTTAACGCCAGACACCGTGCCGGTGTACACGCCCGACGTACCGGCGCCAGGCGTCAGTGTCCAAGGCAGGCCCAGCAGAACCGGAACGCCACACAAGCCGCCGCCGGTAACAGTGGCGCCGGTGATCGACGCTGAAGCCCCCCCAGCGGCAACTGAGCCGGTGAAAACAATGCCGCAGTTCACAGGGATGCCAAGAGACGCTGGCGAACTCACGGCAATCGTACCGCCTGGCGTGGTGAACGCTGTTGGGTTAGGGGTAATGGTGCTGGCATTGGCCATCGACGCAGCACCCATGCAAACAGCCAAAGCAGACAACGATACGAGGGTTTTCAAACTTTTCATTGTTTTTCCTCACATGTTATGGCGAATTCATTTCGCCAGGGGGTAATGGCCATGAACGAGAGGTCACGGTGAAACTGCAGAACTTCCCTTTCCAGCCAAATCTCAATTCGATTACCACAACAACATCTGATGCTTATTCAACAACCTTGAAGTTTGGCGGCATCTTGATCGATACCGTTTTGATCTTGCAGTCTTCGCCAATCGGTACATTGCTCGCTTCCAACTTGCCGGTGGCGTTATCCCACGTGCCATCGGCCGTTGATGGCCCGCACTTGCCGCCCAGGCCAAAGGCGTGCACATCCACGCTGATCTTCGACATGGAACCACTCTTGGTGTCTTTGGCGATCAAGACCCACGGCAAGTTGATGGCTTCGACGCGGCTGCACTTGAGGCCGCCGTCGAACTCGACTTTATCGACATTCACCGAAGTGCCGTCGGCCGCAACTTTGCCGGCGACCTTGATGGTGCAGTCGGCGCTGATCAGCGCGCCCTTGGAAAAGCTGATCGGGCCCTGGGCCGTAAAGGCGCTGCCGGCGGGCTCGATGCGCGCGGCCTGGGCCTGTTGATAGGCAATCAACCCAAGTGCGGCCAATACGAGGTGGCTGGTGAACCTGGCAGGTGTGTGCATGGTGTACGTCCTTCCCTTGAAATTATTGTTGTTCGGGTCAAACAAACTTCTTGCAACTAACGTTCAGCGTAATTCGGGCAATAAAAACCTGCGCGATACACAGATCCCGAGTCCACTGTTGATCTATAAGTTCACATCAGAACGGCTTGGCACTGCCGCTGTACTTCTCCAGATACTTCAAGCGTTGCGACGGCTGAAGATTGGTCAGGGTTATATCCCCGGCATAGTGATTGAGTACCCGATGATCCATGCGGCGTCGCCACAAGTAGGGAACATAGGCCCATACAATCATGCTCGCGTAGCCATAAGGAAGTTGCGGTGATTCATCAAAGTGGCGCAACGACTGATAACTACGAGTGGGGTTGGCATGGTGGTCGGAGTGCCGTTGCAGTTGAAACAGGAAGATATTGGTGACAATCCGATTACTGTTCCAGGAGTGGCGTGGCGAACAACGTTCATAACGACCATTGGGCAACTTCTGACGCTTGAGGCCGTAATGTTCGACATAGTTGACCACTTCAAGCAGCGAGAACCCGTAGATGCCCTGGATCAGCAGGAACGGAATCACCGCTGCCCCCAACCAGGCAATCATCGCGCCCCACAACACCACGCTGTACATCCAGGCGCTGAGCACACCGTTGCGCCAGTGCCAGGCCGGCAGGCCGAGTTTGCGCAGGCGTTCGCGCTCGAGGTTCCAGGCCGAACGGGCGCTGAACCACACCGAGCGCGGCAGGAAGGCCCAGAAGCTTTCCCCCAGGCGTGAACTGGCCGGGTCTTCCGGGGTGGCGACGCGCACGTGATGGCCACGGTTGTGTTCGGTGTAGAAGTGCCCGTAGAAGGTCGGCGCCAGGGTGACCTTGGCGAGAAACACTTCCAGCGCATTGGGTTTGTGCCCCAGTTCGTGGGCAGTGTTGATGGCGATGCCGGTGGCGGCGCCGGTCGACATGGCCATGCCCAGGTAGGTGAACCAGCTCAGCTCGCCATGCAACTGCGTACGCGCGGTGATGTAGGCGGCGGCGCGGGCCGGCCAGCTGGCGGGGTCGAGATCGGCGACGGCGTGCAACAGGCCGCCGCCGATGATCCAGTCGATGCCGCCGGCGGCCAGCCAGCCGGTGATCACCACCGATGAGATCACGAACAGCACGCCGGTGTAGACGATCCAGCGGTAGTAGCGTTGGGATTCAAGCTGGCTGACGGCGGATTCAGGCGGGTTGCTGACGTCTTCGCCGAGCAGGCCGTCGATCAGTGGGATCAGGCCGAAGATCACCAGTACACCGACCCACCACAATTGCTGGATGCCCGTACTGATGGCAAGCGCGCCGGACAACAGCGGCGTGGCCAGCGGCATGATGCCCAACCACCACAGGTGGCGCTTGCCGTCAGTCCATACACTTGGCGCTGCGAGGGTCTGGTTCATGGCAGCCTCCGCGACAGGGAGACCCGAAACAGGTTCGTGGAGCGTGGAATGCTCCAGGAAATTGACCATGCGATAAAAGGCGTTTTTTTCATTTTTATTCGCTCTTAGGCATTTCAAAAATCATTTCAAAATATAAATTGAAATATTTTTTTAAATAAATAACGCGGAATCGATAGGTCGTCAACTACTTTTTCGAGGGCTTTTTTACGTGACCGGACAGTCTGTTTTTCAGCTGTTTGGTCAGGTCTCTAGAGCAAGCATTTGCGCCGATCCACCCCGCAACGAGGGCCACGTTTATTTGTTCGCCATGGCAAATGGCGGGTGCAAAACCGTGGCGTTTTGCGGCGCTCGGGTGCGTTTGGCGACCTGCTGCACCACCTCGACCACACGCGCGACGGCGGTGATCGGCAGCATATGGCCGCGCCCTTCCACCAACTGCAGCTTCAGCCCCGGCACCTTGTCGGCCAGGGCCTGGCCATGTTTGCGAAAGTCCAACACCTGATCCCGTGCGCCATAGATCAGGCCGATGGGCAGGCGCAGTTGCGGGTAGCGCTTGACCATGCCTGGCAGGTGATCGTTGACGCGATTGATCTCGGTGGAGGCGGCGTAGAAGTTGGCGGGACGCATGCCGAGCATGCCGCCGCCACGGGTGGCAAAATCCTCGGGCGCGGGGTCCGGCGCGAATACGCCCTTGACCACTGAACCTTGGGTCAGCAGCCCGATGGGCACGGTCAACGTGTGTGACAGCCAACGTCGCAGCCACGCCGGGCGAACGGCCAGCGACAGAAATACCAACGGCAACATCCGCTGCGGATGGCTCAACGGCGCCACCAGTACCAACCCGCCCACAGCCTGGGGATGATCGAGGGCCAACGCCAGGGCAATCGCCCCGCCGAGGGAGTGACCCAGCACCAATGGTCGCTCAAGACCCAGCGCCTTGATGAACCCGGCGATTTGCCGCGCCTGGCCCGGCAGGTCGGCCGCAGTACCCGCATGCCGCGTGGAATACCCCGATCCTGGTCGATCAACGCTGATCACCCGGAACTGCTCACGCAACGGGGCGGACAAGGCATACGTCAGGTTACGACTGCTGCCCATCAGCCCGTGAATCATGACCAGCGGCGGGCCCTTGCCCTCCTCCACATAATGAAAGCGCTCGCCATCGACCTCGACGAAGCGCCCATCAATCGGCACCGCCGCTTCAATGCGCCGCGTCATCCGCGCACTGAATCGCCATAACAGCGCACTCCCCCCTGCCAACACAGCCGCAGCGACAACCCACTCGACAGCCATAGCTCGGTCCTCTGCTTCCCTGCTGCTGGCGACCCGACCGGGATTGGTCAAGGCCTCAGCCACCGTCCACCCTGGACCTAGACGCTCTACATAACGTGCGCGTCCGTCGGACAGATCGCACCTGAGGAACAAGGTCGTAGCGTAGGCGATATTTTCAGGTAGATTATTTAAAATCTTTTTTAAAATAAATAATTCAATTTTCCTTTGCAATGGTGTTTTATCTAAAAGACAAAACAAAAACAGGAGCACCGCAGATGCCCACGAAGGACTGCCTATGAATGCCCACGACGAGGTCATCGACATCGCCATCATCGGTTCCGGCTTTGCCGGCTTGTGCATGGCCATCAAGCTCAAGGAAGCCGGCTGGCGCGACTTCTTTATCGCCGAACAAGCCGACACCCTCGGCGGCACATGGCGTGATAACAGCTACCCCGGTTGCGCCTGCGACGTGCAATCCCACGTGTATTCGTTTTCCTTTGCCCCCAACCCGGACTGGACCCGGCAGTTCGCGCCGCAAGCCGAGATCCGCGCCTACCTGGAGCAATGCGCCCGGCGTTATGAACTGGCGCCGTTCCTGCGTTTTGGCATGGGCCTTGAGCGCGCCGTGTTCGACGAGGCACAACAACGCTGGCAACTGCGCTTCAGCGACGGCCGTCAGGTCAGCGCGCGCGTGCTGGTGTCGGGCATGGGCGGGTTGTCGCGTCCGGCACTGCCAGCGATCCCGGGGCTCGAGAGTTTCAAGGGCAAACGCTTCCACTCCCAGCAGTGGGACCACGACTACTCACTCAAAGGCAAACGCGTCGCGGTGATCGGCACCGGCGCCAGTGCCATCCAGTTCGTGCCACAGATTGCGCCGCAGGTTGCCCATCTGGACCTGTTCCAGCGCACGCCACCGTGGATCATGCCCAAGCCGGACCGGGCGATCTCATCGCTCGAACGCTGGCTGTTCAAGCACCTGCCGTTCACCCAGCGCCTGGTCCGCGGCGCCTTCTATTGGGCGCTGGAAGGCCGTGTGGTGGGCTTTGCCCTGCATCCACGGTTGATGACCATGGTGCAAAAAATCGCCCAGCGCCACCTGCACCGGCAAGTGGCCCGCCCTTCCCTGCGCAAGACCCTGACGCCGGACTACACCATCGGCTGCAAGCGCGTGCTGATCTCGAATGACTACTACCCGGCGCTGTCCCGCAGCAACGTCGAGGTGATCACCGACACCGTGCAGCGCATCGAAGCCGATGGCGTGGTCACCGCCAACGGCATCAAGCACCCGGCCGATTGCCTGATCTTCGGTACCGGTTTCCAGGCCACCGCCCCACTGCCGCGCGACTGCATCATCGGCCGTGGCGGCATCGACCTGCTGGACACCTGGCGCGATGGCGCCCATGCCTACAAAGGCACCACCGTGCCGGGCTACCCGAACCTGTTCCTGATCGTCGGCCCCAACACCGGCCTGGGGCACAACTCGATGATTCTGATGATCGAGGCCCAGGTGACTTACATCCTCGACGCCCTGCGGCAAATGCAGCGCCATCGCATCGCCAGCGTCGACGTCAAGCCCGCCGTGGAAGAGGTCTACAACCGCCAACTGCAAGACCGGCTCAAGCGCACCATCTGGAACACCGGCGGCTGCCAGAGCTGGTACCTCGACCCGCGCACCGGCAAGAACACCACCCTGTGGCCCGGTTCGACCTGGCGCTTCAAGCAGGTCACCCGGCATTTCGCGCTCAAGGACTACGTCGCCCAGTTGCTGCCGATCCAGGCGGCCGCCGTCACTGCGCCCCACGCCACCGTCGAAGGGAGCCTGTCATGAAATCGTTCAACGGCCGCGTGGCCGCAATCACCGGCGCCGCCTCCGGCATGGGCCGTGCGCTGGCCCTGGCGTTGGCACGGGAAGGTTGCCACCTGGCACTGGCAGACAAAAATGCCCAGGGCCTGGCGCAGACCGAGGCAATCATCAAGACCATGACGCTGGCGCCGATCACGCTCACCACGCAGGTGCTGGATGTGTCCGACCGCGAGGCCATGCAAGCCTGGGCCAGCGACACGTTCGCCCGGCACGGCCAGGTCAACCTGATTTTCAACAACGCCGGTGTGGCGCTGTCGAGCACCGTGGAAGGGGTCGACTACACCGACCTGGAATGGATCGTCGGCATCAATTTCTGGGGCGTGGTGCACGGCACCAAGGCATTCCTGCCGTACCTCAAAGCCAGTGGCGATGGGCATGTGATCAACACCTCGAGCGTGTTCGGCCTGTTCGCCCAGCCGGGCATGAGCGGCTACAACGCCACCAAGTTCGCCGTGCGCGGCTTTACCGAAGCCCTGCGCCAGGAACTCGACCTGCAACGCTGCGGTGTCTCGGCGACCTGCGTGCACCCCGGCGGCATCCGCACCGACATCTGCCGCAGCAGCCGCATCGACGCGAACATGACCGGCTTTCTGATTCACAGCGAGCAACAAGCCCGCGCCGACTTCGAGAAGCTGTTTATCACCGACGCCGACACGGCCGCCAAGGTGATCCTGCAAGGCGTACGCCGCAATAAGCGCCGCGTGTTGATCGGCCGGGACGCCTACTTTCTCGACCTGCTCGCCCGCTGCCTGCCGGCGGCCTACCAAGCGCTGGTGGTGTTCGCCAGCAAACGCATGGCCCCCAAACCGCGCACGCCGGTCCTGGAAACCAACGACGAGCCCCGTCTCTGAACAGGAGCACACACCATGCTGCCGATCCGTCGCGACATCCGCTTTGCCTTGCCCGCCGAACACATCAAGGACTGGCATGAACAAGGCCCGTTCATCACGCATTTTTTCAATGCGCTGTCACTGCTGTTTCCCCAGGGCGAACTGTTTTTCATGGACAGCGTGCGCCACTACCGCTCGCGCATCGACGATCCAGAGCTGAAACAGCAGATCCAGGGTTTTATCGGCCAGGAAGCCATGCACAGCCGCGAACACGTGGCCTACAACGACCTGCTGCAAGCCGCCGGCCTGCCCGCGCACACCCTGGACCGACGCCTCAAGTTCATCCTCGACTGGCAGAAGAAACACTTCCCGCCGTCATTCAACCTGGCGATCACCATCGCCCTTGAGCACTACACCGCGATGCTCGCGGAGATCCTGCTCAGTGACCCGTCGCGTTTTGGCAACTCACTCAAGGGTTACCAACAGATGTGGTACTGGCACGCCCTCGAAGAAACCGAACACAAGGCCGTGGCCTTCGACGTGTGGTCCCGCGTAATCAAGCCCGGCCCCAAGCGCTACCTGCTGCGCACCGGGACCATGCTGACGACCACGCTGTTCTTCTGGCTGGTGGTGTTCGATTTTCACCTGCGCCTGCTGATTGCCGACCGCAAGGCCGGCGGGCACCTGAAGGGCTTCTGGCGCATGCTGAAGTTTCTGTATGGGCCAAAAGGCGTATTCCCACGGATGCTGCGGCCTTGGCTGGATTACTTCCGGCCAGGGTTTCACCCCTGGGACCACGACAACCGCGCCCGTCTGGAACGCATCGATGGACTGATCGAAGAGATCGAGCGTACCTACACATCCACCTAGGGCTCGGCCAGGGCGGCGCGCTCACGTACAAACCCCGGCAACTGATCGCCCGGCAGCGCCTTGCTGAAATACCAGCCCTGGATAAACAGCTCGCTGCCGGTATTCAAGAACGCCAACTGCTCGGCGGTCTCAACGCCTTCGACGACCACCCCCAGGTTCAACGCCTCGCAGAAGCGCAACATGCCGGTCAACACTTGAGCGCCCTTGGGGTCGTGTTGGGCAACGACGAAGCTGCGGTCGATCTTGATGAAATCCACCGGAAACTGGTGCAGGTAGCTCAGGGCAGAGAACCCGGTACCGAAATCATCGATATACACCTTGGCGCCGATGGCCTGCAGCTTCTGGATGGTCTGGCGCGTGGCCTGGATGTCACTGACCAGGGCGTCCTCGGTGATTTCCACCGACACCTGGCCTCGGGCCTGGGCGAGGATCTTCACCAGGCGGTTGCCGTAGGCCGGGTCGGTCAGGGTCGCGCTGGAAATATTGATCGTCATCGGTAACGCAAACCCCAGGGCGTGCCATTTCTGGTACTGGCGCACCGCCTCGGAGGCCACCCACACATCCACGTCCGGCATCAGGCGCGCCTGCGCCAGCCACTGCAGGAACTCCCACGGCGAATGCACCGTGCCGTGGCTGTCACGCGCACGCATCAGGGCTTCGCAGCCGGTGCACAAGCCAGTCAGGGTCGACACTTGGGGTTGGTACTCGAGGTAGAACTCGTAGTCGCTGATCTGCTGGATACGACTCAGCTCACTGGCCTGGCGTGCGAGGGCCTTGTGGGATGCGAGCACCGGGTCGGCTTCGAGCAGGCGGCCCTTTTCTTCAAGGCCGCGAAAGGTCATGTCCATCGAACGCAGGTACACCGTCCCGCCTTCGGCTGGCTGACGATGGATCGCTCGCACATAGGGGGCGTAGACCAGCGTGCCCAGGCCCAGCAGCAGCACTTGCAGGACCACGGCCGCCATATCGCCGTGGGTACTGAGGTAGGCGTTGAGCAGCACCGGCGAGGTGAACGGCACGCTGGCCACCGCCGGCATCACCCAGCCCAGTTGCACTGCGGTCAACGCGACCATCCCATTCAGGGCCGGTACCACCAGGAACGGAATGAACAAGCGCGGGTTGAGGATGATCGGCAAGCCAAACAACAGCACCTCGCTGACGTTGAACAGTGACAGCGGCAGACTGGCAATCGCCAGCAACCGCATGGACTGGCTCTTGGAGAACAGCAGGATCGCCAGCAACAGGCACAGCGCACCGCCCGAACCGCCGATAAAGGCGAAGCTGCCGAGCAGTCCGCTGTTGAGCAGATACTTGATCGGCTCCCCGGCGGCCAACGCCGTGCCATTGAGCACCACGGCCTGGTCGAGCACATCGAACAGCGGTTGCATGGCGTACACGCCGTGGATGCCAAAAAACCACAGCAGCGAATTCATCAGCGTCACGAACAAGCCGCTGCGGTAGGGCGAGTCCAGGGCTTCAAGCACTTGCGGGCCCTGCAACTGGGCGACATAGGGAATCTGCAAAAGCAACGACAACACCAGCACCAAGGCCAGCGCGGTGATTGCACCGGGCACCACCATATTGATGGTGCCTCGCAGGTTGTGCCCCACCAGGTCCTCGTTGACCAGGCGTGTCCAGCGCAAACGGTGCAACCAGGCAATTGCCGGCACATTGATCAGGGGCGAAGCAATCGCGATAAACAACACAAACGTGGCCGATGCCCGAGGGTACTCACGCAGGATGAAAGTCGCGATCACCACGTGGGCCAGGCACAGAAACGCAACGGGAAGCTGGGGCAAGCGGTACTGGATCGCCAGCATGTAGCCAATGGAAGCAGCCACCAGCAGCGGAATCACCGAGCTGATCTGGTTATGCAACCCGGCCAGTAAACTCACCACCTGCGCATCGAAACCCAGTACCCGGGCGCATTCGGACAGGATCAGAAACCCCGCCGATACCAGCAGGCATGGCAGGATCCACAACAATCCCTCGCGGATAGCACGCAATGACTCGGTGCTGGCCAAGGCGGCCAGACGCTGGGTGAAGAACAGCTTGAACAGCGTTTGCGCCATGACCCATCCCTCTGTCCATCGCTCCACGCCCCTGGAAAACAGGGTCGAAAATACCGCCTAACGCTACACGTCCTTAGGCCGGGAGCAAAAGGTTTTTAGCACGGCAACGCCAATTATTGAGTTGTCGTTTGAATTGCCTTATTGCACTCGACCCACTCATTCGACCAATTCATCCTCACCCCCTGTCGCCCGCTCTCCTGCCATGGCCCTTCAGGCGAATCTGCTCAAGCCCGCTATAGTCAATCCAAGGGCAGGTATTACCGCGCTTCTTTGGTCTCGCCGTAATGAGCCTGAGCACTACCATTAATTGGATTTTTGACTGGGGAGCGTCCCTGAGCCCGGGTCGATCGGTAATATCTGCGAGGAAATCGGCTTCAGGGAAAAGAGGGTCAACATGTCAGAAAAACCATCAGGAACCGTGCGCCCGATACTGCTCTACGTATTGCTGTGGCTGTGTGGGGTTTCATTGATGTTGATGATCAAGGACGTGGTGGAACAATTTACCGGTCAACTCGGCGACGATTCGATGGACTTGGCCACCGTCCTGGTCGCGTACGTGCTGCTGTTTACGCTCAAACCCATAAGGCACTGGAATGACCGGCGCCTGCGCAAACACTCCCGCCGCCGACAACTCGACCTGTAGTGAGCGAGCTTGCCCGCGCTGGGGGGCGAAGCCGCCCCAAACGGGCCGCCGCGGTGTTTCAGCAAGACCGCGGGTTACAGCCATCCATGATGTGGCGTGCGGCGGATCACGTTGCGCAATTCGGCGACCGTGATGGCGCGACGCTCGGGGTCGGCGGTCAGTGCGGTCTTCAGCGCCGGCCAGCATTGCCTCGGCCATTGCCGGGGGCGGTTTTGAATATCGGTAGCGCGACTGCCCTGCGCCAGTTCGTACAACAGGCACGCCACACCATACAGGTCGGCAGCGGCAGTCGGCACAGCGCCATCGCGTAACTCCGGCGCTGCGTACGCCGGGGTCCACGCGTTGAAACGGTTGCGGCTCAGACTCGGCAAGCCCTGTTTCTGGCCATGGCCCAGACCGAAATCGAACAAGCGAACCCCCTCCTCGCCGAGCATCACATTGCCCGGCTTCAAATCACCGTGCAGCACGCCCTGCCCGTGGGCGTAAACCAACGCATCGAGCAATTGCACCGCCACTGGCTGCAACTCCCGCCAGGGCAGTCCGCCGGGACGCTCCAACAGCAGGCGGTCCAACGTCATCCCGTGCAGCAACTCCAGAGTAAAAAGCGCGACCTGGCTGGCGGTATCGACCTCGAACGAAAACGCGCGGACGATCCGCTCATGGCGCAGGCTGCGGGTCAGCGCAAACTCGCTGTACAACAGCACATGCGCATCGCTGGACTGGGTCAAACAGTCGCCCAGCAACTTCAACGCCACACGGGAACACGGCTCGCCAAATTGCTCGTGCAACAGATCGCGGGCGCGATACACGACGCCCATGCCACCGCGGCCCAGCTCCCGCTCCAACTGATACCGCCCGGCGAGCAGGCGTGTCTCGTTCATGCCTGCACCACAACGGCCGTCAGGTCATCCCGGGCGGGCCCGCGCAACACTTGGCTGAACAAACGGTCCACCATCTGTTGCGGCGAACCGTGGCCCATGGCACTGCCCAGTTCGCAGTGACTGAGCGCCTGGTACAGGCCATCGCTGCAGAGTAGGAATACATCACCGGGACGCGTGCAAAGTTCGAGGACCTCCAGCGCCAACGGCTCGCGCCCGCCCACCGCACGGGTCAAGGCTCTCGCATCCGGATGCGCCTGGGCCTGTTGGCGGTTGAGCTGCTGCTCGACCATCAAGCGCTCCTGCCAGGAGTGATCCCGCGACAACTGGTACAAACACTGCCCGCGCCACAAGTAACAACGGCTGTCGCCCGCCCACACGCAGGCGGCGCGACGGCCCTCCAGCAGCAACGCGACGACCGTGCTGCCCATCCGGCCGTGTGCGCGCTGCACGCCCAACTGCCGGTCGAGCCGTTGCAGGCAGCGGCGCATCGACTCGATCCGTTGCTCAAACGTGCCGCACTCGTTCAACCTGGCCAGACTGTCGATGACTGCCTGGCTGGCAACATCGCCGGCCTGATGCCCACCCATGCCATCGGCCACCGCCCAGTAGCCTTGCTGCGGGCAATCGAGAAACGCATCCTCGTTGCGCATTCGCTGCTTGCCACGCTGCGTACGCCCGGCGCTGTGCCAAGCCGCGTGCGTCATAGCTGCTCCGGCAAACGGAACGTGCGCCATTCACCCAGCGGGAATGGGCTTGGCGTGCGCTGGCTGGTGAGCAGGAAAGTGGCGCGCAAACCCGCCAGGTCGGACTTGAGCAACTGCCCATCGCGACCACTGGCGGGCTCGCTCTGGAACAACTCGAGCAAGCGGAACCACGACCAGGCACCGGCATTTTTTTCCAACCCCAGCGGCCGCTCTGCGCCCCGCTCCAGGACCAGGCTGCTGCGGCCGTTTTCCGCCGCGACAGGCCACTCAAAGTGCATCGCCACGATAGGCCCGTGACGGTATTCCAACTGCCGATCACCCATGCGCAACACCGCCCGACTGGCAGCCTGGTCCAGGCTGTAGGGCGCCAAGCTGAATCGCACCTGCAAGTCGCCCTGGGCCTCGTTGAAGAAGCTGCGCCGAATCAGTTGCGCCTTGCTCAGTTGCGGCAACAGGCTGCGCGCCAGCGGCAGGCTGCGCCCGTCCAGGCCACGCAGGCGATAGCGCCCGCCATCGGCACTGACGAAGGGCCGCAGATAAGTCTCATGAAAGCGCGCCAGGATGCCTTGGGGCTTGAAAAACTCCTGAAAATCACTGAGAGCGACGTCGCTGGAGGCATGCGCATTGAAAGGGTAGCGCTGGCGGATCGCCTTGGCATACACACCGTACACCTCGCTTTGATAACGCTGGTTGACGTGCACATAGGCTTCGTCCAGCAAGTGCCGCCAACTGTCATCCGCCAAGCCTTCAACCCACGCCGAAAGCGGCAGCGGCAGGCGCGTGGCGACATCACGCAGATTGCCCAACCCATCCGGCTGCCCTTCCATGCGCCGCTTGACCCGTTGAAACGCCGCCTGCCCCGGCGAACTTTCACGGTGCAGCGCCACCAGTTGCAGGTGCAGTTCGTCAAGCTGGCGCAAGGCCTGGGTCAACTCGGTGCCGGGGTTGTGTTGTTCGTCGAGCAATTGGTGCAGCGGCTCGAAGCGCCGCTGCAAGGTGCGCCGGGCGGAGTCCGCCGGCAGCGGCAACGGCCCGGCGACCTGGTTCAACGTGTCCAGCCCGCCATTGGACGGCAGCAGGCGCGTATTTTCCCGCACCTGTTGCAGCAGTTGCACCAAGGGCGACTGGGCCGAAGTCAAGCGTGCAAGCCGCTCGGCATCCTGGCGCAGGCCATCGGTATCCGACAGGCGCACCTGGCCCAGCGCGTTGCCCCAGACATCGCCGTACTCACTGAAATAGCGCTGCTCCAACGCCAGCATCAGGCGGCGCAGATCGGCGGCGCTCAGGTCGGTGCCCTCGCCCAACACCCAGTTGTCCTGCGCAATCGCATTCACCAACCGTGGGCCCTGCGCCTCGAAATACTGCAGGAAACGCTTGGTGTAAAAACCCGGGATCGGCGGCTCGCTGGCAACCAGCCCGCGTCCTTCAGCCAGGCGCAACGGCTCCAGGCTGCGCGCCTGCTCACGCAACACCCGATACACCACGTCAGCCAGTGACTCGCCGCGCAGTGCCTGGCGGGCCTGAGCGACCAGCGCGTCATCGAGGGACGCCACGAACGGCTGCGCCAACAGCCGCGCGAAATGTTGGTTCAACCGCTGCTGCACCGCGACCTCACCGGCATGCCGCACCGCCCAGGCCGCGCCCACACGCTCGGCCAACCACACCGAATCCCGACGCTCGTGCAGCGTCAGCATCAGATACGCACGCAGGTGGTCCAGCAGTTGTTCGCGTTCGCCCAGGCTGGCGCGTACCTGCGCTCCCAACAGCTCGATGACTTGCGGCAGCAATTGCTGCTGCAAGGCGTGTACGTAGGCATCGTCCAATACCGGCGCGCTCAGCTTGCCCTGGTACAGGCCCAAACGTTCCACCCTCCGCACCTCTACCGGGAACACCTGGGTCGCCGCAAACAGGCGGTCCAACCGGGCAAGGGCGACCAGGTTGCTGTCCGTCTCCAGTGGGGCTGGCGGCACAGGTTGAGCCAGCGCAACCAACTGCTCCAGGCGCTGATGGTTGAGTGAATAACTGTGCGCCCATAACACCGTGGCGCCTGCGAGTATCGCCGTTGCGGCGAGGGCCGCGCCGAGCTGGCGCCAACGAATGCGCCGGCGCTCGTCGCTATGCAACTGCGCAAAGTCAGCCTCGGCCACGATCACTTGGCGGAACAACCCTGGGACAAAGCGCCCCCGAGCGGCATCCGCGCTGGTCAAATACATACCGCGCAGGCCCTGGATGCGCTGGTAGCGATGGGCACAAAACGCCGATTCGATGAAGTGGCACAAGCGTTCGCCAAGCCCGGCGAGTTGCAGGGGAAAGTCCAGCATCAGGCCGCGCCGCTCGACATTGCGCTCCTGGTGCAAACGCTGGATCAACTCACCACTCAAGCGTTGCAGCAACCGCTCGAAGGCCTGGCGGACCTCGGGCATTTGCGTGCCCCCAGCCAGGGCTTCGCCAAACACAGGTGTTGCGACGTCACCTGTGGGCCCATCGAAGAACTCGACAAATCCCGGCAGTCGGTCGACCTTGGTCAACACCAACGTTACGGGCACATCCACATGCAGCGTCTGCCGGATCTCCTGCACACGGGAATACACCTGACGCGCCAGCACGTCGAGGTCATGGGTGTTGCCGGCGAGCAGGCTGTCCACCGATAACGTCACCACTACGCCGTTGAGCGGGCTGGCCCGGCACCTGGCCCTGAGCAGGTGCAGCAAGGTCGACCACCCCGCGCCATCCACCGCCGCATCAGGCTGGGTCAGGTAACGACCAGGCGTATCGAGCAACACCGCCTGGTCGGCAAAATAGCCTTCACAGAATGGGGTGCGGCCCGAGCGTGCGGCGTCCAGGCGATCCAGCGGCGCCAGCAACCCGTTCGCCATCAACAGCTGGGTTTTGCCGCTGCCCTCCTCGCCAATCAGTACGTACCAGGGCAATTCATTGCGCCAGCGCTGACGCTTGGCGCCATAGCAACCTGCACTTTTCAGCGCCTGCACGACCTCCTTGAAGCGCCCACGCACCTGGCGCCGCTCAGCGTCTACTCGCTGTTGGACATGCCGGGCCTGGTTCTCCGGATTCTGGTGTTCCGAGCGCGGATTTTCCGGGCGATGGGTCTGGGCCCCACGGCGCCCACCGACCAAGACCATGGCGATGCCCCATAACAGCAACAGACTGCTGATCGTCACCCAGCGCGCCGACACGCCCTGCCAGAAGCGGTAGTCATCCACCGCCAGTAAAGGTCCGAACCACCACACCAACGCGGCGCTCAACAGCACCAGCAACAGGCTCCAAACCCAAACCCGACGCAGCACGCTGTCCGCGCTCTTGAAGAATGCGTTCATTGATTGCTCCCAGCGTTATAGGGGCGGCGGTGCCGCAGAATGAAAGGGTTGCAGCGCCGCCACACGTTCATTGCCCAGAACCCAGGCAAACCCCAGATACACAGCCAACAGACTGGCCACCAGCCACACCCCCAGCCACGGGATGGAAAGCATGCGCAAGCGTCTGTTGCGCCAGTGCACCGGCTCAGGCACGTGCATGGGCAGCGGGTCACCGCGCACGTGCCGGATCTGCCGGTACAGCCCGTCACGCACGGCCTCAAGCTGCAACACACCACGCTCCATGACGCGGTATTTGCCCTCGAAACCAATCGACAGGCACAGGTACATCAACTCCAGCAGCGCGACGTTCTTGATCGGGTCCCGGGACAGGCGCTCCAGCATCTGGAAAAACTTCTCGCCCCCAAAGGTTTCGTGGTGAAAGCGGCTCAACAGGCTCATCTTCGACCACTCGCCGCGACTGTCCCATTGCGCGGTGAGTACGCTTTCATCGATGACACAGCACAAGACGTAACAGGCCGCCTCCACCTGGGCGCTCTCCACACCGTGATGTTGCGCGTGCCGTTCAAACCCGCTGACCGCTGCCGACAGCCGCTCGTTAAGGGCACCCAGGCTTTCACGCCCGACTCGACCTTTGAGCTGAGCCGCCTCGACCAGCAACTCCCAGGCACCCGCCACCAGCGGGTTGAGCCCCAGGTCAAAGGTGTGCGCGCCGTGCAAACGGGCGGCGTAGATCATGCGGTCTTCCAACTGCTCAAAACGTGGCGGTGAGGGGTAATCCGTCAATGCCGCCTGCGCGGGGCCGCGACCGTCGCGGTCAAGCAGGATGGTTTTCTCATCGGCCGGGTAAGTGTTGTCCATGGTGTTCAGTTCCTGATGGCCCAGAAGTTCAGTTGCAGCTCGGCAAATTCGCCGCTGACATGGAAGGCAAAGCCGCCCGAATGCTCCAACTGCGCAATGTCACGGGCAGTGAGTTCGAGCATGAAATACGTCTTGCCGGCATGAAACGGCAACTGGCGCGGCGCCACCGGCAGCGGCTGGAGCCGGATGCCCGCCAGATGCAGGTTGACCAGCTCGCGGATGCGTTCGACGGGCCCGACCTTGAGGTGCGTTGGCAGGCGATTGCGCAGCGCTTCGCTGTCGCATCCGGCGGTGGCCGCCAAAATGAAGGTCGCGCGGCCAAGCAGCTTCAGATCGCTGACCGGGCATACCAGCACCCCGTACTGGCGTTGCTGCAATTCCAACTCGATGGCCTGTTGTTCCAGCACCATCGACAGCACGCTGCGCAAGCCGTCCATCAGGCCGCGAAAGCTCGCGCCCTGATCGCTGTGCTGATAGTGCACGTCCCATTCACAACGCTTGCTGTCACAGGCAAAGGACGACAATTCGCCAAGCAACGCCAACAATTCGCGATACAGCGTGTGCGGACGCACCTGAGGCTGGCTCGCGTAATGGCGCAACACGGGCTCCGTACGATTGATCAGTTGCAGTAACAAAAAATCGCCAACCTGTGTCGCCGCGGCCGCGCCGTTGCCACGAATGCGCTCGGCCAGCGCATCGCCACGGCTGGCCAACAGGCTGATCACCTCCTGTAAACACGCCGCCAGGTAGCCACGGGCTGGCAGGTGGATGAAGGTCGGGGTGAAATCGGTGTCCAGGCTCACCCCCCCTTCGCTTGTGCAACCCACGATCTCGGCCACCTTGAGTGTCACCAGCGACGGATCGGCGGACTGTGCACCCGCCACCAGGCGCAGGTCCGGGCGCGCGCAGTCGAGCCGACACTCGGATTCGCCGCCCGCATTGGCGTCGCGCGCCTGAACCTCGCAACTGACATAGCGCGCCAGCACGTCGACCTGCTCCGGCCGACGGGTTTCGACCTGGTTGCCGGTGGCCAGCGGCAACGCCAGGTAAACACCTTGCGGGCCGCTGTTGGCCGCGACCTGCAAGACCAACGGTGGCATCGCCCCGTCAAGTTCAAACAGGCTGCCATCGGGCAACACACCACGGGCTTGGCTGACGACCAGCTTGCCCAGGTTGAGGTACTGCAAGTCCAGCTCAAGGCTCAAGAAGCCCCAGGCATCGGGCGTGAGCAAACGGCTCCGGTTGAGCTGCTGTTGGTAGTAACGGTCGTTGTGTTGCAGGTGCTGGGGGCGCAAGAGCATGCCTTCCTGCCAAATGACGTTATGCACCTGCATCTCAGCGTTCCTCCACGCCGATCTGGCGCACACCCAGTTCGTCCAGGATCAGCGCTGCGTGGGTTCGCCGTTGCCGGGCCACGGGCACCACCACGCGCCATTGCACTTGCGGGAGGTCGCGATATGCGGCCAGCACGCCCACGTAGCGACTCTGCGGTGCAACGCTGAGCTTGAGGGCCAGGTGTTCGCCAGGCTGCAATTGGAGCTCCTCGCTGCTCACCCAATCCTTGGGCAATATCTGCTCGGCACGTTCATAGAGACTGAAAAAATCGCTGTTTTCAAAGGCCACCGGCTGGCGCAGTTCCAGCAAGCGCACCACCACGGGCGAGGGACGCCCATGCAAGTCGGGGTTGAGCCGCTCGCCGGCGGCCAGGCTCAAGTCCAGCTTGGTCAGTGTCGAAAACGGCGACAGGCTGCTGCACGCAGTCAGCAGCGTGAGTAACAGGGTTGTGAGGCATATTCGATACATGGACATCATCCCGAGTAGGCAGCATGCAAGGTGGCGATCAGGCGCAATTGCTCCTGGTAAGCCGTGGAAAAATCCCGGCCAAGCTCACCTTCGCCCGGCGCCTGCGCGTCGAGCAGTTGCTGGTAATAACGTTGATAGGCACGCCAGCGCGCACCGTCAGTGAGCAGCCTGGGGCGCTTGGCCTGGCGTTCGAGACGTCGTTGCAGGTAGTGCGGCGCGAACGCCTGATGTGCACCCCGCAGAGCGGCGCGGCACGCGGCGAGCATTGCCACCTGATGCGCCTGCAGGTCCCGGAACACCTGGGCCACGGACTGCTGCGCCGATAGTTCACCCAGCGCGCCGTCACCCAGCAACGCCTGCAACGCCGCCTCGACGCCCTGGCGGTCGTGCAAGGGGTTGTGGCTGATGCCGGGGCTGTGGGCGGTCCCCAGGCGCAATTCGCGTTTGAGTTCGTCGCAGGTGCGCACGCACTGCTGCACGTCATCGAGGGTGTGCTTGAGCAAGCTCGCGACCTTGATCGCCAATGCCTCGCGGCCAGGGGTGTCGAGGCCGTCCAGAGGCATGCCCAGGGCCTGGGCAAAGTGGCTCCAGAACAACCCATCGTCCGCAGGTGCAATCGGCTGCGGCACGAGTGCGTCATGTACGGGTTTGGCAAGCGTCGGCGGCACCAGGTGGTCTGACTCCGGCGCGCCCCGCTCTACCCAGGCAGAATCAGGGACCAGCTGCGGCTCGATCAACGGCTGCAGGCCGTGCGTCAGGAAAGCATCATCGGGAATCGGCCCGCCTTCAGCCTGGCACGGCCTTGATTCCACCAATCGAGCCCGGATTGCCAGCGGGCCGAACTCGAAGAGGTTGCCATCGTTGATAAGGTGTGGCTGCCCCTTGCGCAAACGCTCGTCGCTACCCGCCAGCCCGATGCCGTTGCTGCTGATGTCGGTGAGGAAATACCGACCATCCCGGTAACTGACAACCCCATGCTGACCGGAGAGCACACGACTGCCATCGGGGATCACCCAGTCGCAGCCATTGCCACGGCCGATCACGCCGCCTGCGCCGTCGAATACCTTGCGCGCCACTCCAGGGCCGTCGCCACTGGCTTCCAAGACTAATTGCATGCCAAACCTCCGCCGTTCACTGGCCACGACGGCTGAGCTGGGGGTCACCCAACGGGCGGTAGTCGGCGTCATCAAACACGTAATTGGCGTTGCAGCCGCTGAGCAGCAACACGACAAGCACCAGGGCTCGCCAAGGACGATCAGGCATGGGGTCTCTCCGCAAAAAAAGTAAGTCATCAACGCGTGCCACTCAGCGTTCCTCCTGGGCATCGCGGCACGGGATATTCAGGCGTGCCAGGCGATACAGCAGCGTGCGCCGGGCGACACCCAGCTCACGTGCAGTGCGGGTGCGATTGCCGCGGTTCTTGTGCAGGCAATCGATCAGGAAGACCCGTTCGACCCGCTCCAGGCGCTGGCGCAGCGTCGCATCCAGCACCGCCGACGCAGCTGTCGGCAGTCCGAGGTGCGCCGGCAAAATCACCCCGTCATCGCTCAACAACACGGCGCGTTCCACCAGGCACTTGAGTTCACGCACGTTGCCGGGAAAGCCGTGTGCCGACAGTTGATCAATCGCCGCACTCGACCACGCCACCGCAGCTTTGCCCAGCGCTGCGCAGGCCTGCTCGGCAAAGTGCCGTGCCAGCAACAGCACGTCGCCGTCGCGGGCGCGCAACGCGGGCAACTCGATAGGAAACTGCGCCAGGCGGTAGTACAGGTCTTCGCGAAAACTGCCCTGGGCGACCATGGCCGCGAGGTCGCGATGGGTGGCGGCGATGATCCGTACGTCGACCTTGTGCGCGGCGTTGGCACCCAGTGGGCGAATCTCACCCTCTTGCAGTACCCGCAGCAGCTTGGCTTGCAGTGACAACGGCATGTCACCGATCTCGTCCAACAGCAGCGTGCCGCCGTGCGCCGTGTCAAACAGCCCAGGATGGTTGCGCTCGGCACCCGTGAAAGCGCCCTTGCGATAGCCGAACAACTCGCTTTCCAGCAAGCCTTCCGGAAACGCGGCACAGTTCTGTACCACAAAGGCCTTGGCGCTGCGCGGACCGCTGGCGTGGATCGCGCGGGCTACCACCTCCTTGCCTGTGCCGGTCTCGCCACGCAGCAATACGGTGTAGGGGGTGTGCTGGACCTTGCCGATCAAGCGGCAGGTTTCCTCCATCGCCGCGCTGGCACCGATCAGGCCATAGGTGCTGGGGGGTGGCACGTTGAGCAACGGCAGGCAGTCCGCGTGGCGAGGGTACAGACGTCGCAACAACACCCGTTGATTGAGGGCAAAACTGCCCAGGTGCGCCAGCGCCGGCGCGTGCCCCTGCAACGCCGCTTTACGTTGGCTGGCGCAGAGCAATACGCCCACGGCGGCCTGGCATCGGTTGAACAGCGGCACACCGATCAACGTGCGCCAAGGGTCTGCTGTCGCCGGCAGAAATGCACAGTCATACGGGCTGTCGCCCAAGTCATCCAGGCACAGGGCACTACGCTGGTCGAGCACGACGTGCAACAACTGTTCGTTCCGCAAATGGCTGTCGCCCGTCGCCACCGCTTCGGCAAAATGCTGGGCAATCAGCGCCAGTTGCCCGCTTGCCTCATCAAGACCATACAACTGACTGAGTTCGCATTGGCTCAGCTGTGCCGCCGCGTCCACGCACAGGCAAGTAAGGCGCTGGTCGTCGTTTTCCAGGCCCAGGCGCGTGATCCAGCCCAGCAGGGTTTCGGCGTAGGCCACAGGCTCGGGCAATTGGCTGAATAAGGTCGGCATCATTGGCTGAACTCACAGAGCGGCGCGCCGTGCTCATCCAGTCGCGCATGGACGTGCGCCAGGCACTCGCCACTGGACATCGCCGCGAGCAGCCGATCGGCCATCTGCGGCAGCAACCGGGTCTCGATCCACGCGTCGATGTAGCGCGCACCGCTGTCGTTATGCACGCAACGCTCGGCCATGTGCGCCACCAGTTCAGGTGTGTAGGTGAAGGTCAGCTGGCGCAACTGCAAACGCTGGCCAAGACGCTCCAGCTTGAGGCGGACCACGTCATGCAAGACTGCGCCGGTTATCGGGTAGTACGGCACAACGCGCATGCGCGCCAGCAGCGCCGGTTTGAAATGGGCGCTCAGCAACGGTTGAAGCTGCGCTTGCAGCACCTCGATCCCGGGTCGCCGGCCGTCGGCGCACAGTGCGTTGATGTGCGCGCTGCCAAGGTTGGAGGTCATCAGGATCAGGGTGTTGCGAAAATCAATCGCCCTGCCCTCGCCGTCATTGGCGCGGCCCTTGTCGAACACCTGATAAAACAGGTTCAACACCTCCGGATCGGCCTTCTCGACCTCATCGAGCAGCACCACCGAGTAAGGCCGCTGGCGCACCGCCTCGGTCAGTACGCCGCCCTCGCCGTAGCCGACGTAGCCCGGTGGTGCGCCGATCAAGCGGGACAACGAGTGCCGCTCCTGGTACTCGGACATATTGAGGGTGGTGACAAAACGTTCACCGCCATACAACGCCTCGGCCAAGGCCAATGCGGTTTGCGTCTTGCCCACGCCACTGGGCCCCACCAGCAGGAACACGCCCACGGGCGAGTCGGCATTGTTGAGCCCCGCCGCAACGGCCCGCAGGCTGCGGTCAAGCGCCTGTACGGCGTGCTCCTGGCCGAGGATGCGGGCGCGCAGGAACTCGGCAAACCCTAGAACCTTGTCGTTGTGTTCAAGGGCCAGTTGTTCGACGGGAATGCCGGTCCAGGCGCTGATGACGTCGGCGATCAGGCGTGGGCATACCTGCGGTTTACGTGGCGGCGGCACGTCTTGCGCCAACGCGAGACAGGCTTGATCGATGCTCTCCAGTTGCTGGCCCACCGCCTGCAGCGCCGTCGTATCGATGGGCAGCCCGGCCTGTGCGTCCCGTGTCAGCGCGAGTTGCTGGCGCGTGGCTTCGGCGCGCTCGGCGTGCAGACGCTGCAGCGCCTCGGGCGGCATCGCCAGTTGGGTGCGCAGCCGCGCGCAGGCAGTGTCGAGCACATCCACGGCCTTGTCCGGCAACTGGCGCCCCACCAGGTAACGAGCGCTCAACTGTGCGGCGGCGACCACCGCGTCATCCCGCACATACACGCCGTGGCTACGCTCGTACGCCGGCACCAACCCGCGCAGGATCGACACCGTCTGGGTAACACTGGGCTCGTCGACCAGCACCGGCTGGAAACGCCGGGCCAGGGCTGGGTCTTTTTCGATGTAGCGCTTGTACTCCGACCAGGTAGTGGCCGCGATGGTGCGCAACTCCCCACGGGCCAGGGCGGGCTTGAGCAGGTTGGCGGCATCATTGCCGCCCACCTGGCCACCCGCGCCCACCAGGGTATGCGCCTCGTCGACGAACAGGATCACCCGGCGTGGCGAGGCGTGCACCTCATCGATCACGCCCTTGAGACGGCGCTCGAATTCGCCCTTGATGCTCGCGCCCGCTTGCAGCAAGCCCATGTCCAGGCTCAGCAGGCGCACGTCCTTGAGCGGCTCCGGCACCTGCGTCGCGACCACGCGCAGGGCCAGCCCTTCCACCACGGCGGTTTTACCGACGCCAGCCTCGCCCACCAGGATCGGGTTGTTTTTGCGCCGACGCATCAGGATGTCGATCAACTGGCGGATTTCAACATCGCGACACAGCACCGGGTCGATTTGCCCTTCACGGGCCTGCTGCGTCAGGTCATGGGTAAACCGTTGCAACATCGACTCCGCCACCGGCTGCCCGGCTGGGCTGCTGTGGCTCAGAACAAAATCGCGCACACGCTCGGCGTCCAAACCTGCCAACACCCGCTGATAGCCGTTGCCCGCGTGCTCCAGCGGATGACGCAGCAGCGCCAGCAACAGTGCGCCGTGATCCACCTCGTGCTGACCGAGCTCCACATGCGCAAGCATTGACGCCTGTTGCAACCAGCGCACCAACGGTGGGGCAAAGACCGGATTGCGCGTGGCATGTTGTTCGCTCTTGGGTTGCAGCAGCGCATGCAGTTCGCTCACTGCCACACCGGCGTCCGCCAGGGCCTTGCCGACTAGCCCGTCGGCATGCTCCAGCAGCACCAGCAGCAGGTCTTCCACCAGCACTTCGCGGCCACCGCGGTTGACACAACGCTCGGCGGCACGCTCCAGGTCGCCACGCGTGCGGGCGGTCAACGTCTGGATAAGTTGTTGCAAGTCGATATTCATCATCACCCTTGATCCTTAATGAAGGTTGCCGGCCAGCGTGACCACGCCGTCGGCGCGCTCGTGCCCCAGCCAAGTGGTCCAGCCCAGACGACACACATTGCGTTCGCCGATATGCAACGCGCGGATTTCGCCCTCGGCCAGCCCCAGCCTCAGGTCGTAGGCCAACGGGTCGCGCACGGTCAGCCGCACCAGCGCACACAGCGGCTGGTAGCCCGCACCGAACGGCAGGAACTCATGGAAGCGCTGCCAATCGAGCCCGACGATATGCACCCTGAACTTGCCGCTACGGTCGGCAACCCGTTCGCCCAATACCGAGTCCAGGCCAAGTCCATGATTGGCCTGGCCCAACCGGGTGAGCTGACACGGCGCGATCAGCACGCTGCGCGCCACCCACTGCTCGATAAACAAGCGCTGGTGCTTGAAGTAGTACCGCAGCACGGTCTCGATCAACGCCGCCGAATGCGCGCGCAGGCTCAACAGCCCGAGATACGGCAGCAATCGCTTGCAATCGAGTGGCGCGGCTTCGCGGATCGCCGGACCGCCCAAGCCCACCAACGCAAACATCTGCTCGGAGAAGGCATCACCGGCGCCACTGCGAAACCGAGCCTGGTAGCGATACTTGCGCCAGATCGGCAGCAACAGCCGGTGCAGGCGATGTTGAAACAGGTTGAGAAAATCCCGCGTGGTGTTGCCTCCCGACTGCTCGGCGTAGGCCTGATC
The DNA here is from genome assembly GCF_057835125.1 of Pseudomonas sp. GL_117. Classification (NCBI taxonomy): domain Bacteria; kingdom Pseudomonadati; phylum Pseudomonadota; class Gammaproteobacteria; order Pseudomonadales; family Pseudomonadaceae; genus Pseudomonas; species Pseudomonas sp. GL_117. Next base: position 3,478,895 of record NZ_CM174418.1, read on the forward strand.
GCCGTAGAACGCCGGCAGTGGCGAGCCCGCACCAAACAGCCCGAGCACATTCAGGCGCAGACGTGCGCGCAACTGGCCGTGCTCGGTGAAAAACTCCACGCGGTCAATGTCGTGCCCGGCAAACCCCAGGCCCGGGTTGGCGACAAATTCCAACTGGTCGTACAGCGCGTCCTCATCCAGCAAAGGATGGGCTTCACGCAAATGCTCAATCACCTGCAACACCGCCTGGTACAGCGAGTACTCGCGGATGCAGCGCGACAGCGGGGTTAAAGCACGGGCTGCTGGCCCATCCTGGGTGGCCATAGGTACACATCTCCTTGTGTGCTGATGACGCGAAGTTCGTGGTACGAATTGAGGCTGGCGTACAACGCGAAAAACTCATTGAGGACCGAGGCGAATACAAACACTTCGCCTTGGCCGAGAAAGCCCTGGGGGTCGATGCCCAGGTCGACGCGCAGACCGCGAACGGGCAAGCCGCGATGCAAGCGGTCGACGGCGGAGTGACTGATGGAGCGCAAGGCGTCCAGGCGTCGACGGCTGACCTTCTGTGCCTGGCGGTCGTGGTAACGCGGCAGGTCGTAGGTTTCGAGGATGACCTTCAGTGCGTTGATGTCAGTCAGCGACAGGTAGTTGAGCGACATGTGGCTGATCAGCTTCCACAGGAAGTCCTGGTCCAGGGGCGGAGCAAAGCTCTGGGTCGGTACGCTGATATTGCGGAACGCGATAAATTCCGGAGTTTGTTCGCAGGCCCTGTTGATCTCGCCGACTTGCAGTTGCCGCGGCAGGTTGTGGTTGGTGCACGTCAGCTCAACCGACAGGGTTTCCTGCTCATGCCCACGCCCACTCCTCACCACCAGCCAGGTATCCAACCCGCCATGCTGCGCCGAGGACCGTTGGCGCACGGTGTAACTTGCTGGTTTTGCGCAGTCATTGGCGTCATGTTCAAACGATTCGAACGGCACGTAGGCCTGGTAACCCAAGCCGCCTGGCCGCCACCCGGTGACGCTGTCCACGGAAAACACACTGGCGGTGCCCTGGGTGTACTCACCCGGCAACAGCAGGTATTCATCCCTCTTTGCGTCCAGTCGAACCGGCACCGCGTCGTGCTGGAACAGGTTGACGATGGGCGTGCAGTACAGCTTCACATTGTCCAGCGTCGGCGCTTGCAGCACCGCCCCGCGCGCCCGCAGGTCAAAGCGCAACACCAGACTGCGAGCCTGTTTCAGCACTGCGGCGGGCAGCGTGTGTAGCGCCTCCAGCCCCTCGATGTCGACAAACAGGTACTTCTCGGGAAATGCGAAGTACTCCTGCAAATGGCGATAGCCACGGAAGGTATTCTGCGGATAAGGGATCAGCGCCTGGTCCTCGGCAAACCCTACGGGGCGCACATGGTCCGGGCGCAGCCTCAACACGGCCGCGTCCGTGACCGGGCTGCCATGTTGATCCAGCAGCACCAACTCGATGCCATCCAGGTGCCGCAGCAGGCTGAGATACAAGCCCTGACTAATGTAGCGATCACCGGCCAGGTGCAGACGCAGGGCGTCGAATACCAGCTCGCTGAAATTGCCCTGGGCGCACATGTCCAGGCGCAGGCTCATCAGCCCGCGTTCGCCTCTGGCAACGTAATCCAGCGCACCGAGTTGCAGCGGCATGATCCGCGTGGCGTAGCAGGTGCGAAAACGACAACGCTGCCCATTCACCCCCACACTCTCCACGGCAGTGTCCCGGGCCACCTGAACGGCGTGCCCGGCACGCTTGAGCGGGTCGAACTGCAAGATGCTGAACGCCGGTAACGGACGCATGTAGTTAGGCCACAACAAATGCATCAACGAGTGAGTCAGCTCGGGCAACTCGTCATCCAGCTTCTGGCGCAAGCGCCCGGTGAGAAACGCGAAGCCTTCGAGCAATCGCTCCACATCCGGGTCCTGCCCGGCATCCGCCAGAAACGGCGCCAGGGCCGGGTTGCGCTCGGAGAAACGTCGGCCAAGCTGGCGCAAGGCGCTGAGTTCGCTTTGGTAGTAACGGTTAAATGCCATCGGGCAGCACCTCGACATGGCCACCGTCACTCAGCCGCGCGCAGAAGGCGACGGGTTGGGTGGTGCCATCGACGGTCAGCAAGGCTTCAATCGCGAATGCCAGGGCCAGGGGGTTGCGATCACGGGACAACAACCGGACGTGGACATTGGCCAGGCGAGGCTCGTAGGCCTGGATAAAACCCTCGATTTGCAGGCGCGACTGGCTCAATGACTCATGCAAACTGCGACGCATGTCATTGAAGTCGGGCAAGCCGTAGTCCGGCAGCGTCTGCACGCTGCCAGCACGGGTGCTGAGCATTTTCCCCAGGTGGGCGGCGACGCAGGTCACCCGTGATGCACCGGTGGGCGTCGGCTGCTCGAGACGCTCGAACAGACTGCGGTGATCGTTCACCCCTTGGCCGGCACTCATGCTTTGTCGAGCTTGCCGACCAGGGACAAAGTGAAGTCCGCCCCCATGTACTTGAAGTGCGGGCGCACGCTGAGGTTGACGCGATACCAGCCGGGTTCGCCCTCGACATCACTGACCACAATCCGCGCAGCCCGCAACGGCCGCCGGCCACGCACTTCAGCGCTGGGGTTCTCCTGGTCGGCGACGTATTGGCGAATCCACTTGTTGAGCTCCAACTCCAGGTCCGTGCGCTCCTTCCAGGAGCCCAGCTGTTCGCGCTGCAAGACCTTGAGGTAATGGGCCAGGCGGTTGACCACCATCATGTAAGGCAACTGCGTACCCAGGCGGTAGTTCAACTCCGCCTCCTTGCCTTCGGCGCTGATGCCGAAGTGCTTGGGTTTTTGCACCGAGCTGGCGGAAAAGAACGCTGCGTTGTCACTGCCCTTGCGCATGGTCAGGGCGATGAACCCCTCCTCGGCCAGCTCGTATTCGCGACGGTCGGACACCAATACTTCAGTGGGAATCTTGGTTTCGATTTCGCCCATGCTGTGGAAATGATGCAGCGGCAGGTCCTCCACCGCCCCGCCGCTTTGCGGGCCGATGATGTTCGGGCACCAGCGAAAGCGCGCGAAACTGTCGGTCAGGCGCGTGGCAAAGGCGTAGGCGGTATTGCCCCACAGGTAGTGCTCATGGCTGTTGACCACGTTTTCTTGATAGGCAAAGGTCTTGACCGGGTTTTCCAGCGGATCGTATGGCGTGCGCAGCAGGAATCGCGGCACGGTGAGGCCTATGTAGCGCGCGTCCTCGCTCTGGCGAAAGCTCTGCCATTTGGCAAACTGCGGGCCTTCGAAATGATCCTTGAGGTCCTTCAGGTCCGGCAGCCCGGTAAAGCTTTCCAGGCCAAAGAAACCCGGCCCCGCCGAAGCGATAAAGGGCGCGTGGGCCATGCAGGCGACGCTGGCGGCGTACTGCATGAGCTTGACGTCCGGAGCGCTGGGTGACAGGTAGTAATTGGCAATGATCGCGCCCACGGGCTGGCCGCCAAACTGGCCGTATTCGGCGCTGTAGATATGTTTGTAAAGGCCGGACTGGGTGATTTCCGGCGAGTCCTCGAAGTCGTCGAGCAGATCCTGGCGGGCGACATTCAACAGCTCGATCTTGATGTTTTCGCGAAAATCGGTGCGCTCGACCAACAGCTGCAAGCCCTTCCACGCCGATTCCAGTGCCTGGAATTCGGGGTGATGCAGGATCTCATCGATTTGCTGGCTGAGCTTGGTATCGATCTCGGTGATCATCCGGTCGACCAGGCGTTTTTTCACCGGCTCGCCGCTGTTGTGCGGCTTGACCAGTTCTTCGATAAACGCCGCGACACCGCGCTTGGCAATGCCATAGGCCTCGTCATCGGCGCTCAGCAGTGTCTGCGCGATGATGTGATCGAGAATGCTGGCGTCGCTGCTCAGAGGCTGGGGTTGGAGGTGTGTTTGGGTGGTCATGCATCAGTGTCCTTTTACTGAAGAGTCACGGGTGGGCGCTGTTCAATCCCAGCTCTGCCAATACCCGAGCGCGGGAATCATCGTCAGCCAGAGCCTGCTCAATGGCTTTGCGGAAACTGGGGGTGTTGCCCAACGGGCCCTTGAGCGCCATCAACGCTTCGCGCAGGACCATCAGTTTGCGCAGTTCGGGCACCTGCTCGACCAGGTTGGCGGGGTTGAAGTCTTTCATCGCATTGATGCGCAACTGGATCGCCAGTTCATCGACGTCGGCGTCGTCTTGCAGGCGATTGGGCACGCTGAGGGTGAGGCTCAAGGCCTGTTTGGCGAGCACCTCGTCGAGGGTGTTCTTGTCGATGCCGATGGGTTTGCGGTCTTCCAGCTTGCGCAGGTCCTCGCGTCGGGTGAAATCCCCCAGCACCAGCAACTTCAACGGCAGTTCAACCTCTTCCTGGGCGCCGCCAACCGCCGGTTTGAACGTGATATTGATGCGTTCCTTGGGTGCAACCGAACCTTCTTTGGCCATGGTGTTTCTCCTTTTCCTGTGGCTTGAAAGCCTATTCAAGTACCGCTTCGAGATCGAAACGGCACAGCCTGCGATGGCTGTCTTCCTTGCATTCGCGCACGGCCTGGTTTTGTGGCAACAGGTCGCAACAGCGGTACAACAATTGCGCAACCTGCAGGGCCAACGCCGGTTCCCAGCGTTCCAGCCCGGCGTGTTGCAGTTCCTGATCGAGCTGTTCGAGCTGGATTTTTGCCAGCTCATGCTTGCCCGCCAGCACACACAAGCGGGCCACGGCGAGGCGCCACTGGAAGCGTTCACGCTCGCTGGTGGCGGCTTGCATACCTTGGTTGAGTTGGCTGACGGCGGCCTTGAGCCCGTCCTTGCGCAGGATCGACATGACCTGCTGCAACGCGGCTTCCCACGGTTGCGCCGTGGCGTCGACGAGCACTTTGGGCGGCGCGGGCTGACGCAAGTGACGTTCGACATGCAGCGAGATCCAGTCGCGGGTGGCGCGGCTGGCAAAGGCTGTGCCGTCGTGAAAATGCAGCTGGGGCAGGTCCGGCAGGCGCTTGAGCAACTGGGCAAAGTCAGCCTCCAGCTCGCTCATCGCCAGCTCGGCCTGCAACGCGGCGAGGCACTGCCAGGCCATGTGCAAGCCATCGAACCAGAACATCGCGGTGGCCAGGCTGGCTTCCAGCTCCAGCAACAAATCGGCGTAGTGCCCTTGGGCGAAGCGCTCCTGGTAGCGCTGGAGCTTGTCCGGCGCCGGGCCGCGCAGGCTAGTGATGCGCTCACTATTGGCGTCCGGGTAGCCGACCAGGGTCAGCCAGGCCATGGCTCGGCTCAGGCGCAGGGCGCGCAAGTCGGTGGCGTCCTGGCGCAACCACCAGGCGCAAAGGGGTCGGGCCTGATCCTGTAACGTGCGCAGGCGCTTGTGTGCGTCTTTTTCACTGTCGATGGTGGATTCGGGGGCGAGCAATTGGGTGGTGGCCTGTTTGAGCTGGGCGATCACCCCCGCCACCGCGCCGGGTGCCGGTGCGCCTTGTGTGGCGTGCTCCAGGTGCTCCGACAGTTGCCGCCGCAACGGCAGCAACATCGGTGCGTCATCCCCCAAGTGCCCGGCCCAGAGTTCATCGAGTCGCGTCAGGTGTTCGAGGATCGCTTGAAACAGCGGGCGTTGCTGGGCCAGTGGCAGGTTTTGCAGACACAGCGGCTCAAGACGCAATACCAACCAGGCAAAGGCGGCGGCACGCGTACGTGGCTTGGCGGGAAACACCTCGACCCAATGCTGCTCGCAGAGATAGCGCAGCAGCCCAAGGCCGGCGAGCAACCCCGGGAAGGATTCGCACTCATGCAGCGCCCAGGTCAGCCACACCGCGACGCGCACATCCTTTGAATGCTCGCGCAACAGGCACTCACTGATCTCGCGGACTTTCTGCCAGTCCGGCTGGCGGGTGCCGTGCATCGACTGCAACTTGGCCAGTTCTGACTCCAGCGCTTCATATTCGCTTGAATAACGCATATCACTGCCGGCAAAACTCGTTTGCAAGCAAGGTGAACGTGCAAGTTCAAGGTAATAGTCGAGGCACTTATCGGAATAGTTCATGGGCCGCCATACATGACCGTCAGAAGCAGGACTGGCAAACTAATTGCACTTATCGCACGAAGTAGCGCGCCACATTAACTTCGCTCGATCGCCGCGAAGCCAGCAAACCTTAGCCATGCATAAAACGTTCAGCAAGCAACCAAACAAGAGTTAAGGAATATCCTACACACCGCAAAAATCAAGGCCTGCGCAGCAATTTGCGCAGCACAAACGTGTAAGCCTGGCGTTATTCATGCGCACTTCAAGCAAATCCAAGAGACGCCAACATGAGCAATTAATTGCGCACTTACGCGCAACTAATCCGACTTAAATTTCGCATACTGACCAAAAGAAAACCCGCAACTTACCGCTCCAGCCATATTTCATTGGCTCACACACTTTCAGGCACGTTTCTTGTTATAGAGCCCTGCCCACCCGGCACCGTCTGTCGGGTGGAACTACCTCAACCATCAGGCAAGGAAACCCGTCATGCCAACACCCGCGTATCTCTCCATCACCGGTGTCAAACAAGGTTTGATTACGGCAGGCACGTTTACCCAGGACTCGGTAGGTAACATTTACCAGGAAGGTCATGAAGATCAGATCCTGGTCCAGGCGTTCGCCCATCAGGTGATCATTCCCCGTGATCCACAGTCCGGCCAGCCGACCGGCCAGCGCGTGCACAAACCGCTGATGATCAGCAAGATCTTCGACAAGTCGTCACCGCTGCTCTTCAGTGCGCTCACTGGCGGCGAAGAGGTCAAATGTCGCCTGGAGTGGTTCCGCACCTCGTCGGCCGGCACCCAGGAGCACTACTTCACCATCGAGCTGGAAGGCGCGACCATCGTCGACATCCAGTCGCGCATGCCGAACTGCCAGGACCCGGCCAATGCGCACTTCACCCATCTGGAGGACGTGTATTTCACCTATCGCAAGATCGTCTGGACCCACGAAGTGGCCGGCACCTCTGGCTCGGATGACTGGCGCACACCAGTCTCCGGCTGACGTCGCGGGTCGCGGCCGCCAGGGACGGCAGCCGTGACTAGACCATCGCCAGCGGGTGCTTGCGCTGGGGTGCGCCAAACACCCGGTCGATTGCGTCCAGGTCATGCTCATCCAGCACCAGTTGCGCGGCGCTGGCGTTGAGCCGCACGTGCTCGGGAGTAACGGCCTTGGGGATCGCGATCACACCGTTTTGGCGTAGCACCCAGGCCAGGCACACCTGGGCTGGGGTGACGTCATGGCGTCGGGCGATCTGCTTGAGTGTGCTGCTGTCCAGCAATGCGCCGCCCTGGGCAATCGGGCAATAAGCCATTAGCGGCAGATGGTGTTGTTGCCACCAGGGCAACAGGTCGAATTCGATGCCGCGCTCTTCGATGTTGTAGAGCACCTGGTTGGTGGCGCATGCCGGGGCGGCGAGCTCCTGGAGGTCTGCCACATCGAAGTTGGACACGCCCCAGCGGCCGATCTTGCCGGCTTCGCGCAGGCGCTCGAAGGCTTCGACAGTTTCTTCAAGGGGATACTGGCCACGCCAGTGCAGCAAGTACAGATCGATGTAGTCCGTGCCCATGCGTTGCAGGCTGGCGTCGCAGGCGCGCGGCACGCCTTTGTGGCTGGCGTTGTGCGGATACACCTTGCTGACCAGGAACACCCGGTCACGCCTGCCGCGAATGGCTTCGCCGACGACTGCTTCGGCGCCGCCTTCGCCATACATTTCAGCGGTATCGATCAGGGTCATGCCCTCGTCGATCCCCAGTTGCAGCGCGGCGACTTCAGCGCGGCGCTGCCCGGGGTCTTCGCCCATGCGCCAGGTGCCCTGGCCGATAACAGGGACCGGAACACCGGCCAGATCAATGGTACGCATGACAACCTCCTGATGAGTTCGCGGATAAACAGTGTGGCATTGGCCGGACAAAAGGGTTCAATCGCAGTATGGTTGGCGCCTGCCAAGTCGCCAGGAAGTACCTGCAATGCTGTTTGTCGTCATGCTCGGGGGCAAGCACCCACGGGCCCGGATTGAAGTGCACGATGTGGTGTTCGCCGTGGCGGATACACTGCAAGCCACCTACCCGCAACTGCGCGACGCCTGGTTTGGCAGCGCCAAGGGCGTGCACATCGATTCGTGGATGGCGGTAGACGGTGTGGATGGCTGGAAGGTCCAACTCAGTCACCTCGCCCCCCAGGCCGATGCCCCGCGCCTGTATTTCATCAACCTCGGTGGTTATGCAGCCAACGTGTTTGGCGAGGCGCATCAGTACGTGCTGGTTGTGGCACGCACTGCGCGGGAGGCGAAAGCGTTGGGCAAGCAGCAGATGCTGCGTCACTGGGCCCAGGCGCATACCGATGCCGTGATGGATATAGACGACTGCCTGCCGATCGATCTGGTGGATGGGCGCTATGTTCACCTTGAACAAGCCCCACACCGGCCGATCGTGCAGCACAACGACTACATCGTGCTGCCCTGACACATCAAACGGTCCGCTGCGGTGGATCAGGAAGACCGAGGTGTCTGGATTTGGGGCGGCTTCGCCACCCGGCGCGGGGCAAGCCCGCTCACTACAACAGGTCGGGGCGCGCACTAAGCCGCCCCACACTCACACCTCTTTGTAGTGAGCGGGCTTGCCCGCGCTGGGCGGCGAAGCCGCCCCAAACGGCCCGCTGCGGTGGGTCAGGAAGATTGAGGTATCTGGATTTGGGGCGGCTTCGCCACCCGGCGCGGGGCAAGCCCGCTCACTACAACAGGTCGGGGTGCGCACTAAGTCGCCACACACTCACACCTCTTTGTAGTGAGCGGGCTTGCCCGCGCTGGGCGGCGAAGCCGCCCCCAACGGTCCGCTGCGGTGGGTCAGGAAGATTGAGGTGTCTGGATTTGGGGCGGCTTCGCCACCCGGCGCGGGGCAAGCCCGCTCACTACATGGTGCGGTCGCGGTTGGGTGGCATGGGGCGTTGGTCAGGCGTGTCGGAACACCAGCGGAACTTTGCCGGGAAATAACCGCCTGAATCCGGTAGGCTCACCCTTTTTATTCAAGGAGTTAATCCCCATGGCCAAAGCCACCGCCCGCCACATCCTCGTTTCCACTGAAGACAAGTGCAACGAACTCAAGGCCCAAATCGAAGGCGGCGCTGATTTCGCAGAAATCGCCAAAGCCAATTCCAGCTGCCCATCCAGCCGCGACGGCGGCAATCTGGGTTCGTTCGGCCCAGGCCAGATGGTCAAGGAATTCGACACCGTCGTCTTCAGCGCCCCGGTCAACACCGTGCAAGGCCCGGTGAAGACCCAGTTCGGCTACCACCTGCTGGAAGTCACCAGCCGCCAGGACTGATCCGGTCTGCGCTGATGCCCTACACAACGGCCCGCCTTTTGGTGGGCCGTTGTGCATGTGATGACTGGCGACGCTGCCGCCGTTAGCGTACAAATCCCTATTCTTCTATACGCGGCGTTCAAGGCTGATAATGCGACTGGCTTTTTCTACCCTGCTTAGCTCTACCCTGGCCCTGCTGCTGGCCAGCAGCGCCGTGATCGCGGCACCGCTGCCGTACCTTACGGTCTATGGCGAGCCGGCCAAGTACCCCGCCGGCTTCCACCACTTTGACTACGTCAACCCCAATGCGCCCAAGGGCGGCAACCTACGGCGCTCGGCCATTGAGATCGGGCGCTTTGACCATGTGCTGCCCTACATCGACAAAGGCATCGGTGTGTCCCAGGTCGACGGCTGGCTCTATTCGCCCCTGGCCCAGCGCTCCCTGGATGAGCCTTACACGGTGTATGGCCTGGTTGCCGAGAAGATGGAGCGCGCCGAAGACGGCCTGTCGCTGCGCTTCTTCCTCAATCCCAAGGCGCGTTTCGCCGACGGCACGCCCATCACCGCCGAAGACGTGCGCTACACCTATAACCTGCTGATGACCCAAGGCCGCCTTGGCTTTCGCACGCTGTTCGCCGACGTCAAGCACGTCGAAGTCGAAGGTGAGCGCCAGGTACGCTTCGATTTCTCCAGCAATGAAAACCGCACCCTGCCCCTCGACCTCGCGACCCTGCCGGTGCTGCCCGAGCACTGGTGGAAAACCCGCGACTTCGCCAACGGCGGCGGCTACGAGGCACCACTGGGCAGCGGCCCGTATAAAGTCAGCAAGATCGATTCCGGCAGCACCATCACCTTTACCCGTGACCCCGACTGGTGGGGCAAGGACCTGCCCGTCAGCCGCGGCCTGTACAACTTCGATCACCTGAGCCTGGAATATTTCGGCGATACCGAAGTAGCGCGCCAGGTCTTGCGCGGCGGCGCCTATGACTTCAACCGCGAGTTTTCCGCCACCGGCTATTCCATCGGCTACAACGGCCCGGCCCTCGACGACGGTCGCCTGCAACGCGCGCATTTGGCCAAGGAGATGCCGCAACCGGCCCAGGGCTACGTGTTCAATGTGCAAAAACCGATGTTCAAGGACCGCCGCGTACGCCAGGCCCTGGCGATGCTGTGGGATTTCGAATGGGCCAACCGGCAGATGATGCGCAACATGTACATCCGCCAGCAGAGCTTCTTCTCCAACAGCCCGCTGGCCGCCAGCCAACCGCCGACCCCAGAGGAACTGGCGATCCTCGAACCCTTGCGCGGGCAAATTCCCGACGAAGTCTTTACGCAAGTGTTCAAGGCCCCGGTCACCGACGGCAGCGGCATGATCCGCGACAAACAACTGCAAGCCCTGGCCCTGCTGGAAGAAGCCGGCTGGAAACCCGACGGCGACCGCCTGGTGAACGCCGACGGCGAGCCGCTGGAGTTCACCTTCCTCAACACCCAGAACGGCCTTGAGCGTCTGCTGCTGCCGTACAAGCGCAACCTCGCGCAAATCGGCATCACCTTGAATATCCGCCGTATCGACTCCTCGCAGTACGTCAACCGGATGATGGCGCGCGACTACGACATGATCGTGGTCGGCTTCCCGGTCACTACTTCGCCGGGGATGGAGTTGTACAACTACTTCGGCTCAGACGCCGCGTTCGATCCAGGGGCCAACAACTACATGGTCCTCAAGGACCCGGCGGTCGATACCTTGATCAAGGGTCTGGTCAAGGCCGACACCCAGGCGCAGATGCTCACCTACGCCCACGCCCTGGACCGGGTGCTGCAATGGAATTACCTGTGGATTCCCAACTACTACCCGCCCGGCACGTCCGCCGCATGGTGGAACCGATTCGGCCGCCCTGCCGTCGAGGCGAAAAACGATGAAGCCCTGGAAAGCTGGTGGGAAATCAGCCCTACACCGCTGACAAACGAGCAGATGCAAAAACGCGGAGGCCGCCACTGATGCTTGCTTATATCGTACGGCGCCTGCTGCTGATCATCCCCACGCTGGTGATTATCCTGCTGGTCAACTTCGTCATCGTGCAGGCCGCCCCCGGCGGCCCGGTGGAACAAGCCATCGCCCACCTGCAAGGCATCGGCGGCGGCGCGGTCGGCGGCTCGGGGGGTGACGGCATCAGCGGCGGCTCCCGGGCCAGTCGCGGCCTGGACCCGAAGCTGATCAAGGACATCGAAAAACAATACGGTTTCGACAAGCCCGCACCGGAACGCCTGTGGCTGATGCTGACGAGCTACGCCAAGCTGGATTTCGGCAACAGCTTCTTTCGCGGCAAAACAGTGATCGACCTGATCCTGGAGAAAATGCCCGTCACCATCTCCCTCGGCCTGTGGGCCACCCTGATCACCTACCTGGTGTCGATCCCCCTGGGGATTCGCAAGGCGGTGCGCCATGGCAGCAGCTTTGATGTGTGGAGCAGCACCGCCATCGTCATCGGCTACGCCATGCCAGCATTCCTGTTTGCGATGTTCTTGATCGTGGTCTTCGCCGGCGGCACCTCGCTGAACTGGTTTCCGGTGCGCGGGTTGGTCTCGGAAAACTTCGAGGAACTGAGCACCGTCGGCAAGATCGCCGACTACTTCTGGCACCTGGTGCTGCCGGTCACGTCGCTGGTGATCGGCGGTTTCGCCACCCTGACCATCCTCACCAAAAACTCGTTCCTCAATGAAATCACACGCCAATACGTGGTCACCGCGCGCGCCAAGGGCTTGAGCGAACGCCGGGTGCTGTACGGCCATGTGTTCCGCAACGCCATGTTGCTGGTGATCTCGGGGATTCCCCAGGCGTTTATCAGCGTGTTCTTTGCCGGTTCGCTGCTGATCGAGGTGATTTTCTCCCTCGACGGCCTCGGGCGCATGAGTTACGAAGCGGCGGTGTCGCGGGATTATCCGGTGGTGTTCGGCTCGCTGTTTATCTTCACCTTGTTCGGCCTCTTGATAAAACTCATTGGTGACCTCTGCTACACCCTGGTCGACCCGCGTATCGACTTCGCCGCGAGGAACGCCTGATGTTCAACCTGTCTCCCGTGGCCCGTCGACGCTTCGAACGGTTCAAGAAAAACCGGCGTGGCTGGTGGTCGCTGTGGCTGTTTATCGGCCTGTTCATCCTGACCCTCGGCGGCGAGTTGATCGCCAATGACAAGCCCCTGGTGCTGAGCTTCAAGAACGAACTGTATTTCCCGGTGTTCAAGCGCTACACCGAGCAGCAGTTCGGCGGCCAGTTGCCGTTCCAGGCCGACTACCGCAGTGACTACGTGCAAAAGCTGATCAAACAGGATGGCGGCTGGATGCTGTTCCCGCCGATCCCATTCAGCGACGACACGCCCAACTACGAACTGACCCGCCCTGCCCCCAGCCCGCCTTCGGCCGTGAACTGGCTGGGCACCGATGACCAGTCGCGGGATGTGCTGGCGCGGGTGATCTTTGGCGCGCGGGTCTCGATCCTGTTTGCCCTGGCGCTCACCGCGATCAGTGCCGCCATCGGCATTGCCGCCGGTGCGTTGCAGGGCTACTACGGCGGCTGGGTCGACCTGATCGGCCAGCGGGTGCTGGAGGTGTGGTCGGGGCTGCCGGTGCTGTACCTGTTGATCATCCTGTCGGGCTTTGTCGAGCCGAATTTCTGGTGGTTGCTGGGGATCATGGCGCTGTTTTCCTGGCTGGCCCTGGTGGACGTGGTACGCGCCGAGTTCCTGCGCGGACGCAACCTGGAGTACGTCAAGGCCGCTCGCGCACTGGGCCTGAGCGACGCCAAGATCATCCGCCGACACATCCTGCCGAATGCCATGACCGCAACCTTGAGCTACCTGCCGTTTATTCTGACCGGTGCGATCTCCACCCTCAGCGCCCTGGACTTCCTCGGCTTCGGCATGCCCGCCGGCAGCGCCTCGCTGGGTGAATTGATCGCCCAGGGCAAGCAGAACCTGCAAGCGCCGTGGCTGGGCCTGACGGCGTTTTTCACCCTGGCACTGATCCTGTCGCTGCTGGTGTTTATCGGCGAGGCATTACGTGATGCCTTCGACCCCCGTTCATGAGTGACTGCAGATGAACCTGATCGAAATCCGCGACCTCAGCGTCGCCTTCAGCGGCCAGACCGTAGTGAACAAGCTGAGCCTGGACGTACGCCCCGGCGAGTGCCTGGCACTGGTGGGCGAATCGGGCTCGGGCAAGTCGGTGACGGCCCACTCGATCCTGCAATTGCTGCCCGAAGCCGGCACGCAAACCACAGGCTCCATCCAGTACCGCGGCCAGGAGCTGATTGGCGCGCCGGCTTCGACTCTGCAAAAGCTGCGCGGCAACCGCATTGCAATGATCTTCCAGGAGCCAATGACGTCCCTGAACCCACTGCACAGCATTGAAAAACAGATCGGCGAAACCCTGCTGTTGCACAAGGGCCTGGGCGGCAAGGCGGCGCAGGCGCGCATCCTCGAATTGCTCGATCTGGTGGGCATCCAGAATCCCCGGGAACGCCTCAAGGCCTACCCGCACCAACTCTCCGGCGGCCAGCGCCAACGGGTCATCATTGCCATGGCCCTGGCCTGCGAGCCGGAACTGCTGATCGCCGACGAACCCACCACCGCGCTGGACGTGACGGTGCAGCGCAAGATCCTGCTGCTGCTCAAGTCACTGCAACAACGCCTGGGCATGTCGTTGCTGCTGATCAGCCACGACCTCAACCTGGTGCGCAGCATTGCCCAGCGCGTGTGCGTGATGCATGCCGGCGAGATCGTCGAGCAGGCCGATTGCCAGACCTTGTTCAACGCACCGCAGCACCCTTACAGCCGCCTGCTGCTGGATGCCGAGCCGGCGGGTGACGCGCTGTGCAGCGAGGAGCGCGAGACCGTGTTACAGGTTGACGACCTGACCGTGCAATTCCCCCTCGGCGGCGGCCTGTTCCAGCGCAAAACCTACCTGCGCGCGGTGGACGGCATCAGCCTCAGTGTGCAGCGCGGCAAGACCCTGGGGATTGTCGGCGAATCGGGCTCGGGCAAATCCACCCTGGGCCAGGCGATCCTGCGCTTGCTCGACTCCACCGGCAGCATCCGCTTCCAGGGCGAAGCCCTCGACCCGCTCAATCATCAGCAGATGCGCCCGTGGCGCAAGCAGATGCAGGTGGTGTTCCAGGACCCTTACGGCAGCCTCAGCCCACGCATGACAGTGCAGCAGATCATCAGCGAAGGCCTCGAAGTGCATGCGCCGTGCAGCGTTGCAGACCGTGACGCGCAAGTGATCCAGGTGCTCAAGGACGTCGGCCTCGACCCTGCCAGCCGGCATCGTTACCCCCATGAATTCTCCGGCGGCCAACGTCAACGGATCGCCATCGCCCGCGCCCTGGTGCTCAAGCCTGCATTGATGTTGCTGGATGAGCCGACCTCGGCCCTCGACCGCACGGTGCAGAAGCAGGTGGTGGCGCTGTTGCGTGAGTTACAGGAGAAGTACGGCCTGACCTACCTGTTTATCAGCCATGACCTGGCGGTGGTGCGGGCGATGGCCCATGACATGATCGTGATCAAGGACGGCAAGGTCGTGGAGCGCGGCGCAAGCCAGCAGGTATTCGAAGCGCCCCAGCACGCCTACACCCAGGAGCTGCTGGCCGCCGCGCACATCCCCCTGTAAACCCATCCCCCTGTGGGAGCTGGCTTGCCTGCTCCCACAGGACCGCACTCCTACTCCCATTTTGTGTTGGCGACATAAGCATGAACACCAACGAAAGCCTCAAGGATTACCAACAGGTGCGCGGCCTGGCCATCCAGTCGCTGTTCGAGATCATCGAGCAGTCCAGTGAAGGCACGGTGATTGTCGACCGCGACGCGAATATCGTCTGGATGAATGAGCGCTACGCCAAGCGTTTCGGCTTGAAAAGCGCCGACGAGGCCATCGGCCAGCCGTGCGAACAGGTGATCTCCAACAGCCTGCTACGCCAGGTAGTGCGCAATGACCAGCCGATCCTGCTGGATATACAGGACACGCCCAAAGGCCCGTTGGTGGTGATGCGCCTGCCGATCCACAACGATGCCGGCGCGGTCATCGGTGCGATTGGCTTTGCGCTGTTTGATGAGCTGCGCAACCTGTCGCCGCTGATCGAACGCTACCTGAGCATGCAGCAGGAACTGGCTTCGACCCGCTCGTTGCTGCGTTCGCGACAGAGCAAATACAACTTCGCGCACTTTATCGGCACCAGCGCCGCCAGCCTCGAAGTCAAGCGCCGTGCGCGGCGCAGTGCCAGTGCCGAGTCGCCGGTGTTGCTGCTTGGCGAAACCGGCACCGGCAAGGAGCTGCTGGCCCAGGCGATTCACGGCGCATCGAAGCGGGCACACAAGGCGTTTGTCAGCGTCAACAGCGCGGCGATTCCGGCCGACCTGCTGGAGGCCGAGTTCTTCGGCACCGCGCCGGGCGCATTTACCGGCGCCGACCGCAAGGGCCGTCCCGGCAAGTTCCAGATTGCCCAGGGCGGCACCTTGTTCCTCGACGAAATCGGCGATATGCCCCTGCCCCTGCAAAGCAAATTGCTGCGGGTGTTGCAGGAAAAGGAGTTCGAGCCGGTAGGCTCCAACGAGATGCTGCACAGCGATGTGCGGGTGATTGCCGCCACGTCCATGGACCTGGAGGCGGCGATCAAGCGTGGCGAGTTTCGTGCGGACCTGTATTACCGCCTGAATGTATTGCCGATCCAGGTGCCGCCGTTGCGTGAACGATTGGAGGACATCCCAGCGTTGAGCGAAGCGATTCTGGAGGAGTTGCGCAGCCAGCACGAACTGGATCGCGAAGCCCTGGCGCTGCTGGCGCAACATGCGTGGCCGGGGAATATCCGCGAACTGCGTAATGTGCTGGAACGGGCGGCGTTGCTCAGTGACGACCTGGTGTTGAACGCCGAGGACATTCGCGCAGCCATCGGCACCTTCACCCCGGTGCAACGCACTGCCGTGGCGACGGTAGCGGGCGAAAGCTTCAGCGCGGCGCGGGAGCGCTTTGACCGGCAGATCATTGCGGCGGCGTTGGCGACCTGTGGCGGGAATGTGGTGGAGGCAGCCAAGCGGCTGGGGCTTGGCCGCTCGACACTGTACAAAAAGATGCAGGCCCTGGGCATCGCCTAGTCTCAAAACAGAGACAACACTCTCCCTATCAAGACAGCCTCCTGTGGGAGCGGGCTTGCCCGCGAAAACGCTGGTTCAGCCGACGTATCTTTGACTGATACTGCGCCTTCGCGAGCAAGCCCGCTCCCACATTTGTTTCGCGACCGTCTCAAATTCAAGACATTATTCGAAACCGCGAACAGAAATAAATAATTTATCCTTATATTTCAATAACTTAATATCTTGGCACGCATCTCGCTATAGCCTCTCCCCACCGCAACACCCACAAAAATAACAATTCGATCTGGAGACACTCCATGAGTGTAATCATCGCCCTGGCAGCCCTCGCGCTGCTGATGCTGGCTGCCTACCGTGGCTATAGCGTTATCCTGTTTGCCCCCATCGCCGCCCTCGGCGCCGTCCTGCTCACCGACCCGTCCGCCGTCGCGCCTGCCTTTACCGGGGTGTTCATGGAAAAGATGGTCGGCTTTATCAAACTGTATTTCCCGGTGTTCCTGCTCGGTGCGGTGTTCGGCAAGCTGATCGAGCTGTCGGGCTTTTCTCGTTCGATTGTCGCCGCCGCGATCCGCTTGCTCGGCACCCGCCAGGCAATGCTGGTGATCGTGCTGGTCTGCGCCCTGCTCACCTACGGCGGTGTGTCGCTGTTTGTGGTGGTGTTTGCGGTGTACCCATTTGCCGCGGAGATGTTCCGCCAAAGCAATATCCCCAAGCGCCTGATCCCGGCGACCATCGCCCTCGGCGCCTTTTCGTTCACCATGGACGCCCTGCCCGGCACGCCACAGATCCAGAACATCATCCCCAGCACCTTTTTCAACACCACCGCCTGGGCCGCACCGTGGCTGGGCCTGATCGGCACGGTCTTCGTGTTCTGCGCCGGCATGCTCTACCTGGCGCGCCAGCGCAACAAGGCGCAGCGCGCCGGTGAAGGGTATGGCACCGAGTTGCGCAATGAGCCGGAAACCGCCGAAAACCTGGCGCTGCCCAACCCGTGGATCGCGCTGTCGCCGCTGATCCTGGTGGGGGTGATGAACCTGCTGTTCACCCACTGGATCCCGCAGTGGTACGGCAAGACCCACAGCCTCGCGCTGCCGGGCATGAGCGCGCCGGTGACCACCGAGATCGCCAAGCTCACCGCGATCTGGGCGGTGCAGGCAGCGTTGTTGGTGGGGATTATCGTGGTGCTGGTGTTCGGCTTCTCCGCGATCAAAAGCAAGCTTGCCGAAGGCAGCAAAAGTGCGGTCAGCGGCGCGTTGCTGGCGGCGATGAACACCGCCTCGGAATACGGCTTCGGTGCGGTAATTGCCTCGCTGCCGGGCTTTTTGGTACTGGCAGACTGGCTCAAGGGCATTCCCAACCCGCTGGTCAACGAAGCGATCACCGTGACGCTGCTGGCCGGTATCACCGGGTCCGCGTCGGGTGGTATGAGCATTGCGCTGGCAGCCATGTCCGAGAGCTTTATTTCAGCGGCCCATGCGGCCAATATCCCCCTTGAAGTGCTGCACCGCGTCGCCGCCATGGCCAGCGGCGGCATGGACACCCTGCCCCACAACGGCGCGGTGATTACGCTGCTGGCGGTCACCGGCCTGACCCACCGCGAAGCCTACAAGGACATTTTCGGCATCACGATTATCAAGACCCTCGCGGTGTTCGTGGTGATCGGTACTTTCTACGCCACTGGCATTGTGTGAGGTTTCCATGACGACATTGAACGGCAAGACCGCCCTGGTCACCGGTTCCACCAGCGGCATCGGCCTGGGCATCGCATTGAGCCTGGCCAAAGCCGGCGCCAACCTGATCCTCAACGGCTTCGGCGACGCCAGCGCGGTGATCGCCCAGGTGCAGGCGTTCGGCGGCAAGGTCGGGCATCACCCGGCCGACGTCAGCGACCCGGCGCAGATCGCCGACATGCTCGCCTACGCCGAGCGCGAGTTCGGCGGCGTCGACATCCTGGTCAACAACGCCGGCATCCAGCATGTGGCGGCGGTGGAAGACTTCCCCACCGAGCGCTGGGATTCGATCATCGCCATCAACCTGTCGTCGGTGTTCCACAGCACCCGCTTGAGCCTGCCGGGCATGAAAGCCAAGGGCTGGGGGCGCATCATCAACATCGCCTCGGTACACGGCCAGGTCGGTTCGGTGGGCAAGGCGGCCTATGTGGCGGCCAAGCACGGCGTGATCGGCCTGACCAAGGTGGTGGGCCTGGAAACCGCGACCAGTAACGTGACGTGCAATGCCATCTGCCCGGGCTGGGTATTGACGCCGCTGGTGCAGAAGCAGATTGATGATCGTATCGCCACGGGCGTGGACCCGCAGCAAGCGCAGCATGATTTGCTGGCGGAGAAGCAGCCGTCGCTGGAATTTGTGACGCCGCCGCAGTTGGGTGAGTTGGTGCTGTTCCTGTGCAGCGAAGCCGGCAGCCAAGTGCGTGGCGCGGCGTGGAACATCGATGGCGGCTGGTTGGCCCAATAAACGCAAACCTGGACAACACTGGAGATACAAATGTAGGCAAGGGCTTGTGTGGGAGCGGGCTTGCTCGCGAAGGCGGTGGTTCAGCCCAAGCATCTGTGACTGATACTCCGCCTTCGCGAGCAAGCCCGCTCCCACATTGGGCCTGTGTTGCCTGGCAGACTCAAACAAGAACAAGAGATCTCGCAATGTCCGACATCCTCTGGCAACCCTCCCCGGAACGCATCGCCAATACGCGCATGGACCAGTTCCGCCGCTACATCAACAGCCACTACAACGTGCAACTCAACGACTACCCCGCCCTGCACCAGTGGAGCATCGACCAGCGCCCCGACTTCTGGCAGGCCATCGTCAGCTTTTTCGACGTGCAGTTTCGCAGCCCGCCCAGTGCCGTACTGATTGAACAAAGCGCCATGCCCAGCGCCCAATGGTTCCCCGGCGCCACCCTGAATTTTGCCGAGCACCTGCTGCGCCGCCGCGACGATCACCCCGCCGTGGTCGCCATCAGCGAAGACGGCCAGCGCGAGCAGTTGACCTACGCCGAACTGGCCGCACACGTCGCGGGCCTGCAAACAAGCCTGCGGGCCATCGGCGTGACCCAGGGCGACCGCGTCGCCGCGTGCATGCCCAATACCTGGCAAACCCTGGTGGGCATGCTTGCCACCACCAGCCTTGGCGCGATCTGGTCATGCTCATCGCCGGATTTCGGCACCCAGGGCGTGATCGACCGTTTCGGCCAGATCGAACCCAAGGTGCTGATCACCTGCGCCGGTTATCGCTATGCGGGCAAAGATATCGATCAAAGCGCCAAGCTCAATGAAATCCTCGAACGCCTGCCGTCCCTGGAGCAACTGATCGTGGTGCCGTACGCCAAGCCCCAGGCGCGGGTCGAGGACTACCGGAGCGGAGCCAACGTGGCCCTGTGGGACGACTTCTACCGACCCGGCGGCGATCCGCAATTCGTCGCGGTGCCGTTCGATCATCCGCTGTACATCCTCTATTCCAGCGGCACCACCGGGGTGCCCAAGTGCATCATCCACGGCACCGGCGGCGTGCTGCTCACGCACCTCAAGGAACACGGCCTGCATGCCGATCTGTGCCGTGAGGATTGCCTGTTCTACTACACCACCTGCGGCTGGATGATGTGGAACTGGCTGGTGTCGGTACTGGCCATCGGCGCCACAGCGGTGCTGTATGACGGTTCGCCGTTCCACCCTGGGCCCGAGCGCTTGCTCGACTTGATCGATGCCGAAAAGATCAGCGTGTTCGGCACCAGCCCCAAGTTTCTCGCCACCCTGGAAAAGGCCGGTCTGCAACCGCGCTTGAGTCACGATTTGCGCAGCCTCAAAGGCTTGATCTCCACCGGCTCGCCCCTCTCGCCGCAGAGCTACGACTATGTGTACCGCGAGATCAAGGGCGAGCTGTGCCTGTCGTCCATGTCTGGCGGCACCGATATTGTGTCCTGCTTTGTGATCGGCAACCCGGTGCTGCCGGTGCGCCGTGGCGAGATGCAGTGCAAGAGCCTGGCGATGGCCATTGAAGTATGGAACGACCGCGGCCAGCCGTTGATCGGTGAAAAAGGCGAGTTGGTCTGCACCCGGCACTTCCCGGCGATGCCCATCGGCTTGTGGAACGATCCGCACCAGACGAAGCTGCGCGCCTCGTATTTCAGCCAGTTCCCTGGCGTCTGGGCCCAGGGCGACTACGCCGAGCAACGCCCGAACGGCAGCCTGCTGATCCATGGGCGCTCCGACGCCGTGCTCAACCCCGGCGGCGTGCGAATCGGTACGGCGGAGATCTATCGCCAGGTGGAAAAAGTCCCGCAAGTCATGGAAAGCCTGGCCATCGGCCAACGTTGGCAGGATGACGTACGGGTGGTGCTGTTTGTACGCCTGGGCGACGGCATCGCCCTGGATGAGGCGCTGGAGCAGCAGATCCGCCACGTCATCCGCGCCAACACCACGCCACGCCATGTACCGGCAAAGATCCTCGCCGTCACCGACATCCCGCGCACCATCAGCGGCAAGATCGTCGAATTGGCAGTGCGCAATGTGGTACACGGCGAGCCGGTGAAAAACACCGATGCGCTGGCCAATCCCGAGGCCTTGGAGCAGTTTCGCGACCGGCCTGAGCTGGCTTGAAAGATGAAAGGTTTCAGCCCTGACCCACTCATTTGAAGACAAACCCCCAATGCATGCTATTTTCCGAGGGGTAGTCAGCCGTTCCCTTGTCACGGGATAATCGGCGTTTGTCATATTTCAAAGCGTTACGCTCAGGGCTTTTTCATGAATGGAACATCCACCGTCAGCGAAGCCGGCGCATTGATCGCACGGCTGGACTGGGCGCAAAGCCCTCTCGGTGAAGCCAAAAACTGGCCGCAAAGCCTGCGTACGGCGGTGGATATTGTCGTCCACTCGCCGATGCCGATGCTCCTGCTGTGGGGCAGCCAACTGACCCAACTGTACAACGACGGCTTCGCCGCCCTGGCAGGCAACAAGCACCCACAGGCGCTCGGCCAGCCGGCGCACC
This sequence comes from Pseudomonas sp. GL_117, assembly GCF_057835125.1. Taxonomy (NCBI): domain Bacteria; kingdom Pseudomonadati; phylum Pseudomonadota; class Gammaproteobacteria; order Pseudomonadales; family Pseudomonadaceae; genus Pseudomonas; species Pseudomonas sp. GL_117. Next base: position 3,500,338 of record NZ_CM174418.1, read on the forward strand.
AGACCTGGCCGGAATTGCACAGCTTTACCGCACCGATCTACGACGCGGTGCTCAGCGGCCAGGTGCGCACGTTCAGCGAGCAGCCCTTCGTCCTGCAACGCAACAACCGCGACATGGAAATCTGGCTGGACCTGACCTACAGCCCGATCCGCGATGAAAGTGGCAGCGTGGCCGGCATCCTGGTCACCGCCATCGAAACCAACGAGCGCCGCAAGGCCCAGCACAACACCGAGCAACGCCTGCAACTGGCGCTGGCAGCGACGGACGCCGTCGGCACCTGGGATTGGGACATCGCCGAAGACCGCTTTATTGCCGACGCCCACTTCGCCAACCTGCACGGCGTCGACCCGGATACAGCCGAGCTGCTGCCGATCAGCGACTACCTGCACGGCGTGCATCCCGAAGACCGTGGCATGGTGACGCGCAGCATCAAGCACTGCATCACCTTCGGCACCGAGTACGCCGAGGAATACCGCCTGCAACAAGCCGACGGCACCGTGCGCTGGGTGTTCGCCCGCGGGCGTTGCTACAAGGACCATCAGGGCCGCCCGGCGCGCTTTCTCGGCGCCGCCCTGGACCTCACCGAACGCAAGCACACCGAACAGGCCCTGCGCCAAAGCCAGACCGAGCTGCAGTTGATCATCAACGCCATGCCGGTGCTGATCGGCTATGTCGACCACGAGCAACGCTTTCGCCTGAACAACAGCGCGTACCTGGACTGGTACGGCATGACGCCCCAGGAGCTGTACGGCAAGACCATCCGCGAAGTGCTCGGCGACGAGGTGTATGCCGGGCGCCAGGACCAGATCAACGCCGCGCTCAACGGCAAGGCATGCAGTTTCCTGACCATCACTCCACACCGCGACGGGCGCCCGCGCCATGCGCTGATGAAGTACCTGCCGCGCTTCAGCAACGACGGCTCGGTGAACGGCTTCTACATCTTTGTGATCGACGAGACCGAACGCAAAGTCACCGAGGAAGCCCTGCGCCACCTCAACGAAAACCTCGAAGAGCGCGTGGCCCAGCGCACCCAGGCATTGGCCGAGGCCAACCAGCGCCTGCAAAACGAAATGTTCGAACGCGAGCGCGCCGAAGATGCGCTGCGCCATGCGCAAAAGATGGAAGCGGTCGGCCAGCTCACGGGCGGCATTGCCCACGATTTCAACAATATGCTCACCGGCATCATCGGCAGCCTGGACCTGATGCAGCGTTACATCGCCGCCGGGCGCAGTGAAGACATCGGCCGTTTTACCGATGCCGCCGTGTCCTCCGCCCATCGCGCCGCCGCCCTCACCCACCGTTTGCTGGCCTTCTCACGGCGCCAATCCCTGGACCGCCGTCCGCTCGACCCGAACCAGCTGGTGGCGTCACTCGAAGAGTTGTTCCGCCGCACCAAGGGCGCCCATATCAACCTCAAGGTGCAATTGGGCCACGACATCTGGCCGGTGAACACCGACGCCAGCCAGCTGGAAAACGCTCTGCTCAACCTGGTGATCAACGCCCGCGACGCCATGCCCGACGGCGGTGAACTGCTGATCGAAACCGCCAACAGCTACCTCGACGGCACCGACATCACCACCCTGGAACCCGTCAAAGCCGGTGACTACGTGATGCTCGGCGTATGCGACAACGGCTCCGGCATGGCGCCGAAAATCCTCGCCAAGGCGTTCGACCCGTTCTTCACCACCAAACCCATCGGCCAGGGCACCGGCCTTGGGCTGTCGATGATCTACGGCTTTGCCCAGCAGTCCGGCGGGCACGTGACCATCCACAGTGAACCGGGCCAGGGCACCTGCGTGCGTCTGTACCTGCCGCGCCTGCATGGCACCGCGCTGGAAAGCAGCCTGCCGGCCAGCGTCGGTGAAGCGCCGGTGGCCCTGGCGGGTGAAGCCGTGGTGGTGGTCGAAGATGACGCGGCGGTGCGCATGCTGGTGGTCAATGTGCTCGGCGAATTGGGCTACACCGCGCATCAGGCGGCGGATGCACGCACCGCCTTGCCGCTGCTGGAATCGGATCTGCGCGTGGACCTGCTGGTCACCGACGTCGGCCTGCCGGGCATGAACGGCCGGCAACTGGCCGAGATCGCCCGCCAGCACCGCCCGGGCCTGCGCGTGTTGTTCATGACCGGTTACGCGGAAAAGGCCGCCGAGCGCCAAGGCTTCCTGGAGGACGGCATGGACATGGTGGCCAAGCCGTTTTCCATCGACCTGCTGGCCACGAAAATCCGCAGCATGATCAGCGTCGTCGAGTGAGTTCAGGCATAATCGCGCGCCGTTGCACGTACCTGGTAGAGATCAATGAAAGCCCAAGCCCGTCATATCCTGGTGAAAACCAGCGAAGAAGCCGAACAACTCAAACAGCGCATTGCCAAGGGCGAAGCCTTTGACGTGCTGGCCAAGAAGTACTCCACCTGCCCATCGGGCAAGCGCGGTGGGGATTTGGGCGAGATCCGGCCGGGGCAGATGGTCGGGGCGATTGATGCGGTGATCTTCAAGAAGCCGCTGCGGGTGGTGCATGGGCCGGTCAAGAGCAAGTTTGGGTATCACCTGGTGCAGGTGTTTTACCGGGATTGAGGGTTGGCTTGAGGCCGCTATCGCAGGCAAGCCAGCTCCCACAGGCGGCCGCGTTTTGTTTGAAGGAATGCGCTCGAATGTGGGAGCCGGGCTTGCCCGCGATCCGCCGCAGGCGGCCATTCACCGAGGGATCAACGCCCCCGGCACCTGAATCACCCGACTCGCCAACCCATGCCCCGCCACCGCCGCTTGCTCCGGCGAACCGCCCTTCAAGCGACTGGCCAGATACGCCGCACTGAACGAATCCCCTGCCGCCGTCGTATCCACCACCTTCCCGACCTCCACAGCCGGCACGGCAAAGTGCTCGCCCTTGAAACGGATCAGGCATTCCTGCGCGCCACGCTTGAGCACCACTTCGTCAATCCCCGGATACGCCGCGAACACCTGCTCACTGCTGGCATAACCAAACAACCCGCGCTCGTCATCTTCGGTCAGCAAGGCCATATCCACCTCGGCCAATACCTTGTGATAGGCCACACGCGCCGCTTCGACGCCGGCCCACAAACGCGGCCGGTAGTTGTTGTCAAACACCACCTTGCCCCCGCGCCGGCGGGTTTCGACCAGGGCTTGCAGCAAGCGCTCGCGGCCGACTTCGCCGAGCACCGCCAGGGTAATGCCGCTGAAATACACCACGTCGTAGCCCGGCAAGGCCGCCAGGATCGGCGCGGCGGCAGGCGTGGTGAAGCAGTCGCGCACGGCGGCTTCGTTGCGCCAGTAAAGAAATTTGCGCTCGCCGCTGGCGTCGGTCTGGATGCAGTACAACCCCGGCAAACGTCCCGGCAGGCGCTGGACCATGTCCAGGCCGAGGCCTTCGTCGCGCCATTGCTGGCACATGGCGTCGCTGAAGCTGTCATCGCCCAGGGCGGTGACGTAATCGACGCGGCCCAGGCTGCCCAGCTCGCGGCGCAGGTACACCGCCGTGTTGAGGGTGTCGCCGCCGAAGCTCTGGTGCAGGCTGCCATCGGCGCGGTGTTGCAGTTCGATCATGCATTCGCCGATGAGGGCGATGTGGGGGTGAGCAGTCATGATGGGGTCTCGGGTGTGGCTGATGGCCTCTTCGCCAGCAAGCCCACACACATTGGATTGGGTTCACAGATTTCTATTTGTGAATACCGTCAACTGTGGGAGCGGGCTTGCTCGCGAAGGGAACGACTCGGTCTAGAAACAGGTATGCAAGCTCTCGACCACCTGCAACTGCTCATCCACCAGGCAACCCACCTGCCACTTGTCAAACGTCAGGCACGGGTGCGAAGTACCGAACGAAATAATGTCACCAATACGCAACTCAACCCCCGGCGCCACGCTCATGAACGCATGCTGGTCCATCACCGCCGTGACCTTGCACCCGCTCACATCCTCGCCTTCGGCGGGCACGATCCCGGCCTTGTAGCGCTTGAGCGGCACCGGCAACCCGGCGTCGTAGGCCACGTCGCGCTTGCCCAGGGCAACCACCGCGAAGCCCGGCTCGGGCAGCGATTGCACGTGGGCCCAGACTTCCAGCGCCGGGCGCAGGCCTTCGTTGAGGTCGCTGCGACGCTCGAGTACGCAGCATTGCGCGTCTTTGTAGATACCGTGGTCGTGGGCCACATAACTGCCGGGACGCAGCACGCTGAGGAAGCGGCCGGCGGCGTTTTGTGTTTCGAACGACTCGGCGATCAGGTCGTACCAGGCCGACCCCGATGCGCTGATGATCGGCTTGGCCAGGTCGAAAGAACCGTTGTTCTGCAAATCCACCGCCAGGCGCACCAGGCTCGCGGCAAAGTCGCGGATACCGCTGATAGCGTGCTCGCCGTGGATCACCCCTTCATAACCTTCGATACCGGTCAGCGCCAGGGCCGGCTGGGCCTGGATCGCCTTGGCCAGGTCGCGCACTTGCTGCTCACTGCGGCAGCCGCAACGGCCGCCGACCACGCCGTATTCGATCATCACATTGAGGCGCAGGCCACGGGCGGCAAAGAACAGCCCGAGGTCGGCGACGTTGTCTGGATGATCGACCATGCAGTGGAAATCGAAATCCTTGTCCGCCAACAGGTCGGCGATCAACGCCATGTTCGGCGCCCCCACCAGTTGGTTGGCCATCAATACGCGGCGAACGCCACCGGCGTAGGCGGCACGGGTCTGCACAGCGTTGGCCAGGGTAATGCCCCAGGCACCGGCGGCGATCTGGCGCTGGAACAGCGCCGGCATCATGCTGGTCTTGCCATGGGGCGCCAGCTCGGCGCCACTGTTGCTGACGAACGTTTGCATCCAGCGGATGTTGTGTTCCAGGGCGTCGCGGTGCAGCACCAGGGCCGGCAGGCTGACGTCACGGACCAGATGGGCACCGACGGCGGCGGCGCCTTTTTCAACGGCATTGATGGCAGACATGAAATGCTCCTATTCGTTGATGCGACGGGCCAGGCTGTTGGCGCTGTCGATCAACACCCGGCGATAGTCGTTGTAGTTTTTCTGCGCATCGGCCCGTGGGGCGACGATGCACAGGGTCGCAATGCTGATGCCTTGCGCGTCCCGCACCGGGGCGGCAAAACAGTGGGTAAAGGTGTCGGCCACGCTGTCGAAGGAAAAGAAGCCATCGAGGGTGGCCTGGCGGATCTGTGCCAGGAAGGTCTCCAGCGGCAAGCGCTCACCGTCCGGCAGGATGAAATCGTCCTGGTCGATCAGGTCGATGATCTGCTGGTCGCTCAGGTGCCCCAGCAGCAGGCGCCCGGAGGCCGTCCAGGGGATCGGCGCGTTTTCGCCGATGTCCGAAGAAATACGGAAATGCCGCTCGCCCTCGCGCATCAGCGCCACCGTGTATTTGCGCCCGTTGAGCAGGCACATCTGCGCGGTTTCGTGGGTCTGGCTGACGATGTCCTGCAAGGCGTGGTCGGCCTCGCGGGTCAGGTCGAAGTGGCGCAGGTGCGCCTGGCCGAGAAAATACAGCTGGCGACCAAGGTAGACGTGACCGTCTTTGCCTACCGTCTCCAGAATGCGTCGTTCCAGCAGCGAGGCGACCAGTTCGTAGACCGTGGACTTGGGGCTGCCGATGCCGCTGGCAATATCATTCGGGCGCAGGGGCTGGCCGATTTCCTTGAGGAAATCGAGAATATCGAACGCCCGGTCCAGGCCTTTGGCGCGGCGTTTGATGGTGTCTTCGGTCATGGCAGTTTTCGGTCCGGTCATAGTAGTAATGCTGCACAGTGAACCCCTGTGGGAGCGGGCTTGCCCGCGAAAGCGGTGGGTCAGTCAGGCATGGGTTGCCTGACACTCCGTCATCTCAGGCAAGCCAGCTCCCACATTGGCGCTGCGGGGGTCTTCAGATCGCTGCATTTAGCCTTTTTTCTTGTAGGCCACGCAATCGATCTCCACCTTGCAATCGACCATCATATTGGCCTGCACACAGGCGCGCGCCGGTGCGTGTTCCGGGGTGAAGTATTCGCCGAACACCTTGTTGAAACTCCAGAAGTCCCGTGGGTCTTCCAGCCATACGCCAACGCGGACCACGTCTTTGAGTTCGTAACCGGCTTCTTCGAGGATCGCCACCACATTGCGCATGGTCTGCCGGGTTTGCTCGACGATGCCACCGTTGATGATTTCACCGTCCACCGCTGGCACTTGGCCCGAGACGTAGAGCCAGCCGTCCGCTTCCACCGCACGGGCGAAAGGACGTGGCTGGCCGCCGCCGGCAGTGCTGCCGGTGCCGTAACGAGTAATGCTCATAAAAATAGCCTCCTGATTAAAAACGAATGTTCTTGAGAAATTCCGCCAGGCGCGACGATTGCGGGCGCTCGAAGATGTCCTTCGACGAGCCCTGCTCTTCAATGCGGCCCTGGTTCATGAAAACGATCTTGTCGGACACTTCATAGGCGAAGCGCATTTCGTGGGTGACCAGCAACATGGTCATGCCCTCTTCCGCCAGGCCCTTGATCACGCTGAGCACTTCGCCCACCAGTTCCGGGTCGAGGGCCGAGGTGACTTCATCGAACAGCATCAGGCTGGGGTTCATCGCAATCGCCCGGGCAATCGCCACGCGCTGTTGCTGGCCGCCGGAAAGCTGGCCGGGGAAATGGTTGCGCCGCTCCAACAAGCCTACGCGGTCGAGCCATTTTTCCGCCAATGCCACGGCTTCGTCCTTGCCCATCTTCTTGACCTTGAGCAGGCCGAGGGTGACGTTTTGCAACGCGGTCAAATGGGGGAACAGGTTGAACTGCTGGAACGCCATGCCGGTCATTGCGCGGTGCTGGGAGATCACGCGTTCAGGGTGACGCACGCGCTTGCCGGCGATTTCGCTGTAGCCGATGGACTCGCCGTCAAGCGTGATCTGCCCGCCCTGGAACTCTTCCAGCAGGTTGACACAGCGCAGCAGCGTGGTCTTGCCCGAGCCGCTGGAGCCGATCAACGTGACCACGTTGCCGCGCTGCATGCTCAGGTCGACGCCCTTGAGTACTTCCACGTCGCCGTACTGTTTACGCAGGCCGCGAATGTTGAGCAGTGCTTGCTCTGTTTGAGGTTGGTTCATGGCAAGGCCACCCGCTTTTCAATGTAGCGCCCGAATAACTCGATGGCGTAGTTGATGACAAAAAACAGAAACCCGGCGAACAGATAGAACTCCAGGGTCATGAAGGTACGCGCGATGACTTGCTGGGTACTCAACAGCAGCTCGGCCACGCCGATGACCGAAAGCAGAGTCGAGGCCTTGACGATTTCCGTGGAGGAATTGACCCAGGTCGGCAGGATCTGCCGCAGTGCCTGTGGCAGCAGCACGTAGGCCAGGGACTGTTGGAATGTCAGACCAATCGCCTTGCCCGCCTCCAGTTGCCCACGGGGGATGGCTTGCAGCGCGCCGCGCACGATCTCCGAGACGTGAGAACCGCAAAACAGTGTCAACCCGACCGCACCGGCCTGGAACGCGCTGATTTGCCAACCGAGCGCCGGCAGCATGTAGAAACACGCGAGCACCAGCACAAACACCGGCGTGCCACGGATCAGATCCACATACAGGCGAAACGGCGCCCGCATCCAGAACTTGCCGTAGGTCAGGATCAACCCGGCGACGATGCCGATCAGGGTGCCGAAGATAATCGCCAGCGCCGACACATACACGCTGGCTTGAAAGCCCGCCCACAGGGTATCCCGGGCGATCCACAACTCATGCAACCAGCTGGGGGACTCGTACATGGGAACCCTCCTTAACGACGGATCGCCAAACGCTGTTCCAAGTAACGGAGCAGCATGGCAATGAGGTAACAGGCAGCCACGTAGAGCGCCGTCGTGACCAGCCAGGTTTCAATCACCCGGTAGCTTTCGACGTTGATCTTGCGGGCGTAATAGGTCAGCTCCGGCACCGCAATGGCAGCGGCCAGCGAGGTGTCCTTGAACAGCGAAATAAAGTTGTTCGACAGCGCCGGCAGCACGTTGCGCAGCATCACTGGCACGGTGATGTAGGCCCGGATGCGCCATTCGCCCAGGCCAATGGCCAGGCCGGCTTCACGCAACCCCTTGGGAATATTCAACAGCCCGGCACGGAATACTTCGGTCAGGTAGGCACCGGCGTACAACGACAGCGTGATGATGAAGGACGGGATTTTATCGAGGCGGATGCCCAACGATGGCAGCGCAAAGTAGATCAACAGGATCAGCACCAGGATCGGCGTGTTGCGCACCACCGTCACGTACACCGAGGCGAAGATTCGCAACGCGCGGTGCTTGGACAGCATGGCAAACGCCATCAGCAGGCCGATCACGCAACCGATGGCGATCGACAGCAGCGCCAGCTCCAGGCCCAGGCCGAGCCCCGCCAGCAAAGTGTCGAAATCGCGCCACACGGCGGCAAAGTTCAACTGATAGTTCATGGTCGGCAATACCTAATAGGGGCGCCGTTCGCGGCGCCCCGGTTGTCACGAATCACTTGAACTCGACAGGAAAACCAATCGCCGGCGATGGCAGATCGACGCCGAACCACTGCTTGAACGAGGCTTGGTAGGTGGGGAACTCGACACCGGTCATGGCTTCATGCAGGGCGGTGTTGACGAAGTTCAGCCAGTCCTGGTCGCCACGCTTGACCGCGCACGCGTAGGTCTGCGGGCTCCAGGCGTAGGTCGGGCTGCGATAGCGGCCAGGGTTCTGCACCATCAGGTATTTGACCGAGGACTGGTCGGTGGCGGCGGCATCGGCGCGGCCGGAGTTCACCGCCTGGTACATCAGGTCGACGCTGTCGTATTGGTCGACCTTGGCTTTTGGCAGGGCCTGATGCACCAGTTCTTCGGCGTAGACGTTTTGCAGCACCGCCACGGTGACGCCGTCGCCAGCGGCTTGCAGGTCTTCAATCTCTTTGTACTTGCTGTTGTTCGGCAATAGCAGGCCGACGCCTTCGCGGTAGTACGGCAGGGTAAACGCGACCTGCTGAGCGCGGCTGGCGGTGACGGTGATGAACTGGCAACTCATGTCGACCTTGTTGGTCAGCAGGTTGGGAATCCGTGCGTCGGACGACTGCACCACAAATTCGACTTTGCTCGGGTCGTTGAACAACCCCTTGGCCACGATGCGGCCGATGTCGATATCAAACCCCTGCAACTTGCCATCCGCTCCCTGGAAGTGCCACGGCGCATTGGTACTGCCTGTACCCACGATCAAGTGCCCACGCTTGAGCACATCATCGAGCTTGCTGTCCGCCGCCTGCACTTGGCTTGCGAGGGACGCCGAGGCGGCGAAGAGAAAAACACACGCTTTGAATACGGAAGGTCGGTGTTGCATGACAAGCACTCCAGGAGTTGTGTATTCCGCTATACCGGAACTTAGTATGTAACAACGGAATAGACAGCAGAAAGTGTGCCACACGCTGAAATAGAAAAATACGCGGGGAATAAATTCTTTATAAATCAGCCAGATAAATCGTCGCGGGCAATACGGCGATACGCCAGCATCTGCGCCCACCGTGCTACCCCAGGCCACACACTGCGGTGAGGGGCCCCAGTCGGGCGCGCCAAAACAGCGTTACCACGCACCGTTGCGGTGCGCGCGCACCGTGGAAAAATCCCCACGCTCGGCTAGCCTTTGCACATGCTCGCCTACAAGGACCGTGCCCTGATGAAGTTTCGTCTTACCCTGGTTTTGCTTTCCTTGCTGGTGGCCGGCAGCGCCTGCGCCAGCAACGATCGCCGCGACTGCAAGGAAGAACTGCGCAAGCTCAAGGACACCTTGAGCACCAACTACACCAGCCAGAACCACCACGGCTATCGCCAGGCCAAGGCCTCGCGGGACAACCTGGAATACAAGAAATGCGCGAGCCAGGCGCGCAAGGCCCGCGAACGCTTGGAGCGTGAGCGGGACCTGTGAAGGTTGACAGTAGACGCTGTTCAATCCTCGATTTAGCGTTGGCGACAACTACCGCTGCGCAAGAGGAAGACTGTCATGGGACTTGCCACCGCGACGATTGCCAATGCCGAGGACTACCAACAGGTACTGAGCAGCTCACGCCCAGTATTTTTGCTGTTTGTTTCAGTCCGCTGCCCCGCTTGTTCTCAGGCCGTGCCGCTGTTTGAAAGGATTGCCGCCAACTACCCCGAGATCGTGAGCATGGTGCTTGACTGTGAAAACACTCCTCGCCACCCGGAGGTAAAGGGCACCCCGACCTGGTTGATCTACCTCAACGGAGAGTTGAAAGAGGCATTCAAGGGTTTAGGCGCCCCAGAAGATCAAGACCAATTCGTTGAAGACACGTTCGCCCGCTACGCCCCCTAGTCCTTGCACGCCCCGACGGCAGTCTCCGCCGAATCCGGGTAGAGGATGGCGACATCCTCAACCCGGTGCCGTTCAGGGCCGACCGGGCGCTGTATGTGTCAAAACACGCAGACAAGGACTGCTTTACGGTTCACGCACCATCGTCACCTGAGTGACCCGTCGCTCTTCGACCGCGGCCACGGTCAGGCGCCAGCCTTCGTACGCCAGGCTGTCGCCGACCATTGGCAAGCGGTCCAGCAGGCTCATCACCAGGCCGGCGAGGGTCTGGCAATCCTCGGTCGCCACCGCCTGAAAGCCGGTGCGCTGGCGCAGTTGGTTCAGGTTCATTGCGCCATTGGCACGGAACCCGGCGCCCTCCTCGACAATATCCGGCCCTTCGATTTCGCTGGCATCCGGCAATTCACCGGCGATGGATTCAAGGATGTCGGTCATGCTCAACACGCCCATGAAGTCACCGAACTCGTTGATCACGAAGGCGATGTGGGTGGACTGCTGGCGCATCTGCTCCAGGGCGTTGAGGATCGAAAAACTCTCCAGCAGGTTGATCGCCCGGCGTGCCAGGTGTTCCAGGTTCGGCTGGTTGCCGGCCAGGTATTCCTTGAGCAGTTCCTTCTTGTGCACAAAACCCAGCGGTTCATCCACCGCGCCGTTGCGGATCAATGGCAGACGCGAGTAGGACGAATGCATCAGTTTCAGGCGAATCGTCTCTGCATCGTCCGCCAGATCGATGTAATCAACCTTGGCGCGCGGCGTCATCAGCGTACGAATCGGCCGCTCGGCCAATTGCAGCACACCGCTGATCATCACGCGCTCGCGGCGATCAAACAGCGGGCCCTGGGCGGTATCGGGCTCACCAAGCAAGTCGGCCACCTCTTCACCGACCTCTTCCACCGCCAGGCTGCGACCGCCCAACAAACGCATTACCGCATGGGCGGTGCGCTCACGCACCGGCAGCACACCTTGCGCCGACTTCTTGCGGCGGGCACGGGCAATCTGGTTGAACACTTCGATCAGGATCGAAAAACCGATGGCCGCATACAAGTAGCCCTTGGGAATATGGAAGCCCAGGCCTTCGGCGGTCAGGGCGAAACCGATCATCATCAAGAAGCCCAGGCAAAGCATGATCACCGTCGGATGCGCGTTGACGAAGCGGGTCAACGGCTTGCTCGCGACGATCATCAGGCCGATGGAAATGATCACCGCGATCATCATCACCGCCAACTCATCGACCATGCCCACGGCGGTGATCACCGCATCGAGGGAGAACACCGCGTCGAGCACCACGATCTGCGCCACGATCGGCCAGAACATCGCGTAGGCCACATTGCCCGTACGCTGGGCCACATGGCCTTCGAGGCGCTCATGCAATTCCATGGTGGCCTTGAACAACAGGAACACACCACCAAACAGCATGATCAGGTCGCGACCGGAGAAGCTCTTGTCGAACACTTCGAACAACGGCTGGGTAAGCGTCACCAACCACGAAATACTCGCCAGCAAGCCCAGGCGCATCAGCAACGCCAGGGACAAACCGATCAACCGCGCTCGGTCACGCTGCTCCGGCGGCAGTTTGTCTGCCAGGATGGCGATAAACACCAGGTTGTCGATACCCAGCACCAGTTCCAGCACAATCAAAGTCAACAGGCCGAGCCAGGCCGTTGGATCCGCTAACCATTCCATTTATAGAGTCTCTTTGTTCGATTATCAGAATGCCGGACACGGCAATGCGCGGTCAGTGGACCGGGACAAGACTAGCAGTCGAAATACGGGGTGCTTGAGCGGAAACGGCGGCAGCGGATGTCTTGGGGAAAGACGACTGGGGGGCTCCGAGAGGGCGTTCATGCAAGTCCTGCGACAAGAAAAGGACTTGAATCGTACAACCGCAAAGCAAATTTCCTACAGCGCAAAACTATTACAAGATCTGTAATCATGTCCGGCCGGCCGCCTTGGCCAACTGGATAAACCGCGCCACGGCGGGAGCCTTTTCGAAGCGCCGGTGGATCAGCGACAACCACGACGACGCCTCACTGCCTTGAATCGGCCGGTAGACCACGTTCGGCAAGGCCACATGCCCCACCACCGACGACGGCACCACCGCCACCCCTTGCCCCAGCGAAACCAGCGCCAACACCGCGACCAAACCACCTGGCTGCGGGCCCAGGCGTGGCGCAAAACCGCCCTGGGTCGCGACATGCAGCGTGCCGCTGATCTGCTCGGGCAAGATGAAGGTTTCATTTTGCAGGTGTTCACAACCGATGGCCTTCAGGCCCAGCAGCCAGGAATCCTGGGGCAGCGCGAGGACAAAACCTTCACTGTCCAGGCGCACCGCTTCTACGCCATCGGGCAGGGTCATGGGCGAACGAACGTAGCCGATGTCATAGCGCCCATCCGCCACCGCACCCGGCAGCGTAGCCATGGCGCACTCGCGCACATTCACACTGACATCGGCAAATGCCTGGCCGAACGCCTGCATCTGCCGTTGCAACAGCCCGCTATACACCGCGGACGCCACATAGCCCAACTCGATATGGCCGATTTCACCACGCCCGGCTCGCTGGGCCTTACGCTGAGCGAGCTCGAATTGGCGCACGGTAGCTTCGGCTTCCGGCATCAGGGCCGTGCCCGCTTCGGTCAGGCTGACCTCACGCTGTTGACGGATAAACAAGCGCGTACCCAGAGCGGTTTCCATGTCCTGGATCTGCCGACTCAAGGTCGGCGGCGCGATCCCCAGTTGCTCGGCGGCGCGGGTGAAGTTGCAGTGCCGGGCAACGGCCAGGAAATAGCGGAAATGGCGGATGTCCATCGCAGGGTTAGCTCAAAGGTAATGAAGTTGTACCTGGCGCCTAACAAAGGCGCCAAGTGCTGGCGATAAGCTGGGACCATCCTAACAGCACAGAGCCTTTGCGATGCATATCCACTTCAAACCACTCATTGCCTGCAAGGTAATCGGATCATGAACCCGGTCAGCCCGCGCCTGACCCTGTTGACCGCTTCCGGCGTCTGCTCGCTGATTGTGCTCGACACCAATATCGTCGCCGTGAGCCTGCCGAGTATTGCCCGCGACCTTGGGGCCAACTTCGCCGACATCGAATGGGTGGTCAGCGCCTACATGCTCGCCTTCGCCGCGCTGCTGTTGCCGGCCGGCAGCCTCGCCGACCGTTTCGGGCGCAAACGCTCGCTGGTCTGGGGCCTGGGTATTTTTATCCTCGCCTCCCTAGGCTGTGGCGCCGCCCCGACCGCGTTGCTGCTGGATGTCGCACGTGCTGTCAAAGGCGTCGGCGCCGCGTTGTTGCTGACCGCGGCACTGGCGTCCATCGGCCATACCTTCCACGATGAAGTGGAGCGCGCCAAGGCCTGGGCGTTCTGGGGTGCGTGCATGGGAGTGGCGATGACCGCCGCGCCGACCCTGGGCGGCTTGATCACCGAGTACCTGGGCTGGCGCTGGATTTTCTACCTCAACCTGCCCGTGGGCCTGGCGCTGATGGCTCTGGTGCTGCGCGCGATCCCGGAATCCCGCGATACCCAATCCGCCCGGCTCGATCCGTGGGGCAGCCTGGCCTTCAGTGCCAGCCTGTTGTGCCTGATCTGGGGACTGATCGAAGCGAACCGCATAGGTTGGGACAGCCCGCCGACCTATGCACGCCTGCTGGGTGGTGCAGTGCTGTTGGGCGTGTTTGTGCTGGTCGAACGCTTGCAACAGCGACCGATGGTGGACTTGCAACTGTTTCGCCATCCGCGCTTTATCGGTGCGTTGCTGGGGATGTTTGCCTACGCCGGTTGTGCCCAGGTGATGATGACATTACTGCCGTTCTACCTGCAGAACGGCTTGGGTTTCTCCGCAATCACTTCGGGCCTGGGCATGCTGCCATTTGCCCTGACTATGCTGGTATGCCCACGCATCGGCGCACGCCTGGCCGGACGCTTTGCGCCTGCGACCATGATGGCAATCGGTTTGACCCTGGTGGGCTGCGGCAATCTGCTCAGCGCCTGGGCAGTGAATGTGGGGGGCTACCTGCCCTTCGCCCTGGCGATTGCCATCACTGGCGCCGGCGCGGGTTTGCTCAATGGCGACACCCAGAAAAACATCATGGCCTGCGTGCCGCGCGACCGCGCCGGGATGGCCTCGGGGATGAGTACCACCATGCGTTTCAGCGCGATCATGCTGGCCATTGGGGTATATGGCGCGCTGCTCAATAGTCAGAGCGAGCAGTTGTTGAGCGCGAGCATCGGTGGCCAGTGGCAGGCGCAGGTGGCCGGCATAGCGTCGCGAGTGGTGGCGGGCGATATGCCGGCGGCGATGGCGCTGTTACCGGAGCCAGCACGCGCCAGTGTGCAACCGTTGGCCCGGCAGGCGTTTGTCGGTGGGTTTGGCGGGGTGTTGTGGGTCGCAGGATTATTGGGGTTGCTAGGGGCGCTGGTGGTGGGCATGTTGATGCGACACCCGATCAATATGGGAGCGTGTGTGTGTGGGAGCGGGCTTGCTCGCGAATGAGGAGTGTCAGTCGCTAAATCCGGTGACTGGTACACCGCCTTCGCGAGCAAGCCCGCTCCCACAAGGGATCACCTGGATCCGAGGGGTCGGGTTACCAGAACCGCTGCTGGGTCAGACGGCTCCACCAGGTCAGCAGCACCCGGTCCACGGAACCGCTGGCCGCCAGGCCGACACGTTCCTGCAAACTCTTGCGCTCGGCATAGTGCAGGTGGAACACCTCGGCGGTCTTGGCCTTGGTCGCCAGGTATTCGTCGCTGGTTTGCAGCTCATCGACCAGTTGCTTGTCCAGCGCTGCAACACCCAGCCACACCTCTCCGGTCGCAACTTCATCAATCGCCAACTGTGGGCGATAGCGCGACACGAAGTTCTTGAACAATTGATGGGTGATGTCCAGGTCTTCCTGGAACTTCTCGCGGCCCTTCTCGGTGTTTTCGCCAAACACCGTGAGGGTGCGCTTGTACTCGCCGGCGGTCAGCACTTCAAAGTCGATGTCGTGTTTTTTCAGCAGGCGGTTGACGTTGGGCAACTGCGCCACCACGCCAATCGAACCGAGAATCGCAAACGGGGCGCTGATAATTTTCTCGCCGATGCACGCCATCATGTAGCCGCCGCTGGCCGCAACCTTGTCGATGCACACGGTCAACGGCACGCCCGCCTGGCGGATCCGCGCCAGTTGCGACGAGGCCAGGCCGTAGCTGTGCACCATGCCGCCGCCGCTTTCCAGGCGCAGGACCACTTCGTCCTTAGGCGTGGCGAGGCTGAGCAACGCGGTGATTTCATGGCGCAGGCTCTCGGTGGCCGAGGCCTTGATGTCGCCGTCGAAATCCAGCACGAACACCCGTGGCTTGGCCTCGGGCTTTTTCTTGCTGTTCTTCTTTTCGGCTTTGCTTTCGGACTTGCGCAGGGCCTTGAGCTGGTCCTTGTCGAGCAGGGTTGATTCCAGGCGCTCACGCAGGCCCTTGTAGAAATCATTGAGTTTGCGGACCTGCAATTGGCCGGCGGACTTGCGACGACCTTTGCTGCGCAATGCCGCGAAGCTGATCAGTACCACCAGAATAGCGACCACCAGGGTGACGGTCTTCGCCAGAAAGCTCGCGTATTCGGCCAGGAAATCCATGTTTCTCCTTACAAGTGCAGTGCGCCAGGCGCGGATTGCCCAAGCATACCGGCGGCACCGCGTTCGAGCCAGTGATCAAACCGCCAGCAACGGAGCGTTCCAACGAGCTTTTAAAACAAGCGTATGTTTTTCCATTGACAGCTCGCAGGCATCCCCATAACCTCGCCAGACTTTCAACGTACCGGGAAAACGGACGTGGGCAGCATCTATCTGATTCGACATGGCCAAGCCTCCTTCGGTGCAGACGACTATGACGTCCTGTCGCCCGTTGGCGTGGAACAAGCGCAAGTGCTCGGGCGCCACCTGGCCGAACTGGGCCTGACGTTCGACCGCTGCATCGCCGGCGACCTGCGTCGCCAGCAGCACACCGCCAGCGCCGCGTTCGATCAATACAGCGCCCTCGGCCTGCCGGTGCCGGCCTTGGAGGTAGACAGCGCCTTCAACGAGTTCGACGCCGATGCGATCATCCGCGCCCTGCTCCCCGACCTGCTCACTACCGAACCCGAAGCCCTGGAGATCCTGCGCAATGCCGCGCAGAACCGCAGCGAATTCCAGCGCATCTTCGCCCTGATCATCGAGCGCTGGCTGGCCGGCACCTATGATCCGCCGGGCCTGGAAAGCTGGCTGGGGTTTGTCGAGCGGGTCCAGGCGGGCCTGCAACGCATTCTTGAAGCGGCGGACAACGCGCAGAAAATCGCCGTGTTCACCTCCGGCGGCACCATCACCGCCCTGCTCCACCTGATTACCCGGATGCCCGCTGCCCAGGCCTTCGAACTGAACTGGCAAATTGTTAACACCTCGCTCAACCAGCTGAAATTCCGCGGTCGCGAGGTGGCCCTGGCTTCCTTCAACAGCCACTCCCACTTGCAACTGTTGAAGGCGCCGCAACTCATCACCTTCCGATGAGCTGCGGCCAACCGTGACCCCAAGGTCACTGGACTCACCATAAAAGGATCGAAACCATGACTGACGTAGCCAAAGCTGTAGAAGCAATGAAAGCCAAATTCAACCCAAGCGCCGCTGACGGCCTGGACCTGGTATTCGGTTTCCGCATCGACGACACCAAGAACTTCTCGCTGATCGTCAAAGACAAGACCTGCGAACTGCAGGAAGGCGAAAACCCAGACGCACAAGTAACGCTGGTCATGGACAGCGAAACCCTGGAAGGCATCGTTGACGGTTCCACCGACGGCATGCAGGCCTTCATGGGTGGCAAGCTGCGCACCGAAGGCGACATGATGCTGGCAATGAAGTTGAGCGAGCTGTTCCCTTCCTGATTCACGGGCAACCCTGAATCCCTGTGGGGGGCTGGCTTGTGTGGGAGCGGGCTTGCTCGCGAATGCGGACTATCAGTTGATCGATCTGTGACTGATACACCGCATTCGCGAGCAAGCCCGCTCCCACATTTTGCTCCACCACAGACCTTAGGCTTTCGGTTGCAGCAACAACGCCACCAACGCACTCCACCCCGTCTGATGCGATGCCCCCAGGCCGCGCCCTGTCTCTCCATGGAAATACTCATGGAACAACACCAGGTCACAACTCGCCGGGTCCGCCTGCAACTGCGCATACCCCGCCATCGATGGCCGCAGGCCATTTTCATCGCGTAGAAACAACCCCGTCAGCCGCTCACTGAGCCCGTCAGCCACGTCCTCAAGCGACGCCAGATAACCACTGCCCGTGGGGTACTCCACGGAGAAGTTGTCGGCGTAGTAGCGGTGAAATTCCCGCAGCGATTCGATCAGCATGTAATTCACCGGCATCCACAACGGCCCGCGCCAGTTGGAATTTCCGCCGTACAACCGCGAATCGGATTCACCAGGCTGGTAGCTGGCACACAGGGTGTTGCCATTCATCTTCAGGGCCAGCGGTTGCTCGGCGAACGCCTTGGACAGGGAGCGCACACCAAACGCCGACAAAAACTCACGTTCATCCAGCATGCGCCGCAGCAGATCCTTGGTGCGCTCGCCGCGCAGCAATGCCAGCAACAGGCGATTGCCCTGCCCCGGCTCGTTCCAGCGCGAGACCAATTTGGCCAGGTCCGGGCGGTGCTTCATAAAGCCCAACAAACGCTCGCGCAACCCTTCCAGACCTTCATGCTCGCGCTGCTCCAGCACCAGCACCGCAAACAGCGGCATCAGCCCGACTATCGAACGCAGGCGCACCGGTTCATTGTTGCCATCTGGGCGGCGCAGCACATCGTAGAAGAACAGGTCCTGCTCATCCCACAGACCTTCGGCGCTTTCATCCACGCGATTGATGGCGCCAGCGATATACAGGAAGTGCTCGAAAAACTTCACCGCGATGTCGACGTACACCACATTTCGCCTGGCCAGCTCCAGAGCCATGCGCATCAAGTCCAGGGCATATGCCGCGACCCACGCCGTGCCATCCGCCTGATCCAGCTGATACCCCGGCGGCAGCGCGGCCGAGCGGTCGAACAAGGCAATGTTGTCCAAGCCGAGGAAACCGCCCTGGAACAGGTTGCGCCCCTCGGCATCCTTGCGATTGACCCACCAGGAAAAATTCAACAGCAGCTTGTGGAAGATCCGCTCCAGGAAGTCCATGTCGCCTACGCCGGTCAGCGCCTTATCCTGCTGATACACGCGCCAACTGGCCCAGGCATGTACCGGCGGGTTGGCGTCGTCGAAGCGCCACTCATACGCCGGCAACTGACCATTGGGGTGCATGAAGCGGTCTTTGACCAGCAGCAACAATTGTCTCTTGGCGTAGGCCGGATCAATCAGCGCAATCGCCACCGCCTGGAAGCCCTGGTCCCAGGAGGCATACCAGGGGTACTCCCAGGTGTCGGGCATGGACAGGATGTCGAAGTTGGACAGGTGCCGCCAATGACTGTTGCGGATATGCAACCGCTCGGCCGGCGGCGCGGGCTGGGCGGGGTCGCCGTCGAGCCATTGGTTGACGTCGAAATAATACAGCTGCTTGGACCACAACAAACCGGCCAGTGCCTGACGCTGTACGTTGCGTGCATCCTCAGACGCGATGCCCTGTTGCAAGGCTGCGTAGAAATCGTCGGCCTCCTGGCGCCTCAGCTCAAACAGCTTGCGCGCATTGACCTCAGGCGCGGCCACCGGCGCAAAACGCAGGTAGAGGGTTGTGCTTTGCAAGCCTGCCAATTCGAGGACGAACCGCGCAGCGACCTTGGTGCCGCTGTCCCGCCGGATCGCCGATTGGACGCCGCCCACCACATAATCGTTGATCCCGTCCTTGAAAGGCCCCGGCGCCGGTAGCCCATCCAAACGAGGGTGGTTGCTCTCGTTCTCACAGAACAACCACTCCACCCCATCCTGGCCCCAGGCACTGAGGTAACGATCCGGCAGCTCATGATGACGCGCCAGCACCTGTTCGCCGTCGAGCACCAGGCGCGGCACTGGCGCATCAAAGGTCCAGCTCCAGTCGTTGCGCGCCCACGCCTGGGGCAATACCTGCAAGCGTGTCGGCTGATCCGAACGGTTGTGCACGGTGACGCGCATGAAAATATCGTCGGGCTGATGCTTGGCGTATTCGACGCTGACATCGCAGTAACGGTTGTCTTCAAACACCCCGGTGTCGAGGATTTCGTATTCGGCATCGCCCAGCCCACGGCGGGCGTTCTCGGCGATCAAGTCGGCGTAGGGAAAGGCCGCGTGCGGGTATTTATACAGCATGCGCATGTAGGCATGGCTCGGCACGCCATCGACGAAAAAGTACAGTTCCTTGACGTCCTCGCCGTGGTTGCCCTCGGCGTTGTTCAGGCCGAACAGACGTTCCTTGATGATCGCGTCGCGCTCGTTCCACAGCGCCAGGCCCAGGCACCAGCGTTGCGCGTTGTCGCTGAAACCGGCCAGGCCATCCTCGCCCCAACGGTAGGCACGGCTGCGCGCATGTTCGTGTGGGAAATACGCCCAGGCGTCGCCGTCGGCGCTGTAGTCCTCGCGTACCGTGCCCCACTGGCGCTCGCTTAAATACGGGCCCCACTCGCGCCAGCGCTCGGCGTCCTGAGTCGCCAGGCGCTGGCCTTCGGTGGTGTCGGTTATTCGGGTTACGGGCGTGGCCGTCATGCGGTCCTCCGGCGCCTACAAGGTAGGGAGCAGTGTAGGACCCATCCACACCCGTATGCACATGAAGGTTTAGAAGATCGCGTAGGTGTAGTTGAAGATCAGGCGGGTTTGATCCTGATCGGCAGTGCCTGTGTTCTTGCCGTGGTAGGTGCCGGTCCGCAAAGTCGTCCCGAAACCTTTCAGAGGACCGGCCTGCACAACGTAGTCCAGACGGAAGTCGGCTTCGTTTTCTTTCTGGTCAGGACCACCAGCCACCTTGGACTTGATGTCCCGGCCATCCAGGTAAGCCACGGAAGCCTTCAGGCCGGGCACGTAGGCCTTGAAGTCATACGAGTACTGGCCAAAGTTGACCTGCTCGCCCGCACGGGAGAACTGGCCGACCACGGCGTCGGTGAACAGGTAGAAATCGCTGCCGCCAGCACCCTGCGCATGCGGGTCGGCCAGGCTGCCCTGGTTCACCCACACAAAGCCGCCGTCGTCGCCCACGCCAATATGGCCAAGCATCAGGCTGCTGCCGCCCAGTTGGTAGGTGAAGGCCGCACTGTAGGTTTTGTTGTCCACTTCGTTGGCGTGCTTGGCGTAACCACCGTTGTTGTTGAACTGGTAGCCACTCTGGCCGTTCTTGCCGTCACTGCTGCTGTCGAAGTAGCGCAGGTCGGTCTTGAACGATTGGTCATTGCCCAGCGGCAATACGTGGACCAGGCCGAAGTAGTTCTGTTTGTAGAAGTCTTGGAGTTGGGCGTAGTAGTACTGCAACGTCAGGTTTTTCGCGATGACGTTGTCGGAGGAACCAAACGGCTTGTAGTCCACCCCACCGAACTTGAAGCTGTCGCTGTCGCGCTGGCCACCCGCCACGCTCAAACCTGTGGAATTGCTCGAGGCACGGCCTTCGACGCGGTTCAGTTCACCGCCGGTGAAGGTGACGTTGGGAATATCGCTGGAGGTGAGGATGCCGCCGTCAAAGGTTTGCGGGGCCACACGGCTATCGTTGGACACCAGGATCGGCAACACCGGCGCCAGGCCGCCACCGACATGCAACTCGGTCTGGGAAATGCGGAACTTCACATTGCCTGCCGCGCGTCCAAACGCATCGGCGGGTTCGGTGCCGTTGTTCTTGGTAGGGAAGAAACTGTTGCCATTGCCCGCCAGGCCTGCGCCCGCCGTATGGCCATCGCCACCGTCCAGGCGCAGGGCGCCAAAGGCCATCACGTCGAAACCGACACCCACGGTGCCCTGGGTGAAACCGGACTTGTAGTCAAAGCGCAGCGCGGTGGCGGCTTCACGCAGATCGTTGTTGGTCCCCGAACGGTTATCGGCGCTGTAGTACATGGTCCGCGAACTCACGGACGCATGGCTGTCCTCAAGGAAACCGCTGTGTCCGTTGCCGGTGCCCAGCGAACCGAGCCCGAAATCATCTGCGCAAGCCTGTTGTGCAAGAACGGCGGCGGTGATGGATAACGCCAGTGTAGAAATTTTCATTAATGACGGCCCCTGAACATTTTTTTATGTGTGTGATGTGCGAAACGGCGTTTTCATCCCTGCGAACGTGACGATTCTTTCATGCCGGATGGGGCCGACTCCGTGAAGAATTAGTTAGGAAAACCGTCGGAAAATGAAACTCTTCGTTGGCGGTTTTTTGTCATATTCACGTCATCTCATTCATTTGCAGAATGAAGTCCTGAAGATTCTTCGTTTGCGCACACACCCCCTGCCCAACAAAATCCTGGCATCGGCTACGTCCACCACCATCGTCATCAGGAATTTTTCTATGCCCAGCACCGCACATGTCAGCCCCGACGAGATCCGCAAGGGCTTTTCCAAGGCCATGTCCGACATGTACCGAGATGAAGTTCCGCTGTATGGCGCACTGATGGCGCTGGTGGCCGAGACCAACACCCGCGTGCTTGAGGCCCAGCCGGACCTGGCGCAACAACTGCAACGCACCGGCGAAATCCAGCGCCTGGACATGGAACGTCACGGCGCCATCCGCCTGGGCACCGCCTTCGAACTGGCAACCATCAGCCGTCTGTTTGCAGTGATGGGCATGCAACCAGTGGGCTACTACGACCTGACCCCAGCCGGCGTGCCGGTGCATTCCACCGCGTTCCGCGCCGTGCATGAGCAGGCGCTGCAAACCAGCCCGTTCCGTGTGTTCACCTCGCTGCTGCGCCTGGAACTGATCGAAAACCCCGAGCTGCGCGCCTTCGCCGAAACCGCCCTGGCCAAGCGCTCAATCTTCACCCCTGGCGCCCTGGCGCTGATCGAACAAGCGGAAAAGGCTGGCGGCCTCAACGCCGTGGATGCCGAGGAATTTATCCTCCAGGCCCTGGAAACTTTCCGCTGGCATCACACCGCCACTGTCACCCGCGCGCAGTACCAGCAACTCAGCGACCAGCACCGCCTGATCGCCGACGTGGTGGCGTTCAAGGGCCCGCACATCAACCACCTGACCCCGCGCACCCTGGACATCGACCAAGTCCAGGCCGCCATGCCCGGCAAGGGCATCACGCCCAAGGCTGTGATCGAAGGCCCGCCGCGCCGCCAGTGCCCGATCCTGCTGCGCCAGACCAGCTTCAAGGCCCTCGACGAAGCCATCGCCTTCACCGACGCCAGAGGCAGCCACAGCGCCCGCTTCGGCGAAATCGAACAACGCGGCGTAGCCCTGACCCCCAAAGGCCGCGCGCTGTATGACCAGTTATTGAATGCCGCACGCGATGAGCTGGGCGCGTTTCCCAACGAGGGCAACGCCGCACGCTACATGCAACTGATGGAACAGCACTTCCAGGCCTTCCCCGACAACCACGCACACATGCGTGAACAGGGTCTCGCCTACTTTCGCTACTTCGCCACCGATGCCGGCCTGGCGGCCCGTGGCCAAGCCGATCAACCACGCACACTGGAGGCACTGATCGCGGCCGGTCATGTGACAGTGGAACCGTTGGTGTACGAAGACTTCCTGCCGGTGAGCGCGGCGGGGATTTTTCAGTCGAACCTTGGGGATGCCGCGCAGAGTCATTACGCGGCCAATTCAAACAAGGCGGAGTTCGAGAAGGCGTTGGGGCGCCGGACGATTGACGAGTTGGAGCTGTATGGCGAGACGCAGCAGCGCTCGATTGAGGAATGCACTCAGGCGCTGCTCGCCTGAAACAAGATACCCGCCCGGCTCACCAGCGTAATCCTTACGCCGTATTCGCCCCCAGAGCCCCAAGAGCCGGGTGGGTGACGGGCATCATAGGCAGCGACAGGGTCGCTGTCCGTAAGATTAATCTGAACAAATATGTCCGCCCCTTCTGTAGGGCGTGAGGCTTCATTCAGCCCAACTGCTCCACAATCCTATCCTTGACCAACAACCGTTTCTTCTTCAGCTTCTCCACATCCTCATCGCTGGCACTGGCCGCTTCCGCCTTCAGAACCTCTTTGTCGGCATCGTCGTATTGAGTGAGCAGCGCATCCAGACGCTTGTCGCCCGCCCTGCGTTCATGAACGGCTTCCTTGCTCCAACCCAAGTCCTGATACAGGTCGTGTTTCACTGGCATGACGTACCTCCGCATGTTGATCAATGGCTTACGCCCTTGAAGCTAGACCATTGCAAGGGGGGTGTCATGTTTGCGGTCACGACACTGTTCAAAATTCTGGGGCGGGCTTTTGGGGGAGCGGGCTTGCTCGCGAAGGCTGATGCTCAGGCCAGCTCCCGGGTCAAGAACGGCGCGGTGCGGCTGGTCTTGCTTCTGGCCACTTGCTGCGGCGTGCCACACGCCACCACATTCCCCCCCAGATCTCCCGCCCCCGGCCCGATGTCGATCACCCAGTCACTTTGCGCCACCACACGCATCTCATGTTCCACCACCACGACGCTGTGCCCCGCTTCCACCAGCTGATTGAGTTGGCTGAGCAGGCGGTCCACATCCCGCGGATGCAGGCCGGTGGTGGGTTCGTCCAGGACGTACAGGGTCGCGCCCCGGGCATTGCGTTGCAGTTCGGTGGCCAACTTGATGCGTTGCGCCTCGCCGCCGGACAGTTCAGTCGCCGGCTGTCCCAGGCGCAGGTAACCCAGGCCGATGTCACGCAAAACCTGCAACGACCGCAGTACCCCCGGTTGCTCGGCAAATACGTCAACGGCCTGTTCCACCGTCAACCCCAGCACCTGGGCGATATTCAGGCCTTGCCATTGGATGGCCAGTGTCTCGGGGTTGTAGCGCGCGCCATGGCAGGTCGGGCACGGTGCGTAGACGCTGGGCATGAACAGCAATTCCACGCTGACAAACCCTTCTCCCTCGCAGTTCGGGCAACGGCCCTTGGCGACGTTAAAGGAGAATTGCCCGGCATCGTAATCACGTTTTTTCGCCGCCGGTGTCGCGGCAAACAGTTTGCGCACCTGATCGAACAAGCCAGTGTAGGTCGCAAGGTTGGAACGCGGGGTGCGGCCGATGGGTTTCTGGTCCACCTGCACCAGGCGACGGATCTGCTCCAGCCCGGCGCTGATGCGCCCACCGCTGGTTTGCGGGGCGGCGTCTTCCAGGCTCTGTTCTTCATCACTTTCCACGCTGCGCCCTAGGCCACTGCCCACCAGATCCAGCAGGGCCTGGCTGACCAGGCTGGACTTGCCCGACCCGGAAATCCCGGTAACCGCGGTAAAGCAGCCCAGCGGGAAGTCCACGCTCAGCGCGCGGAGATTGTTGCGCGTCACGCCTTCCAGTTTCAGCCAGCCGCCGGGCTCGCGACGCACCCGTGGCAAGGCGCTTTTTTCCGCGAACAGGTATTCCCGGGTCTGTGACGCTTCAACCTGCGCCAGGCCGGCCGGTGGCCCGCTGTACAGGACTTGCCCGCCATGCTCGCCCGCCGCCGGGCCCACATCGATCAGCCAGTCGGCGCGGCGCATGGTTTCCAGGTCATGCTCGACCACAAACAACGAGTTGCCCGCCGCCTTCAAGCGTGCGAGCGCGGTGAACAATGCCTCGCCATCCGCCGGGTGCAGCCCCGCCGACGGCTCGTCGAGCACATAGATCACACCAAACAGCTGCGAGCCCAATTGCGTCGCCAGCCGCAAGCGCTGCAACTCGCCGGACGACAACGTCGGCGTGCTGCGCTCCAGGGACAAATAGCCCAAACCCAGCTCGGTCAAGGTGCTGACCCGCTCCAGCAGGTCCTGGGCGATGCGTTGGGCGGCCAGGCGCTTTTCCACCGACAGTTGCATGCTGTCCTGCCCCGCCGCCACCGGCCGCAACAGCTCGGCCAGCTGGGTCAAGGACAGTTGCGACAACTCGCCAATGTCCACCCCGGCAAACTTTACCGACAGCGCCGCCTTTGTCAGCCGCTTGCCCTCGCATAAGGGGCAGGCGCTGCCCTGCATGAACTGCGACACACGCTTTTTCATCAGCGCGCTTTGGCTGTGGGTGAAGGTGTGCAGCACGTAACGCCGCGCCCCGCTGAAGGTGCCCTGGTAACTCGGCTCCAGCTTGCGCTGCAACGCCTCGCGGGTCTGCTCCGGGGTGAGCCCTGCATACACCGGCACGGTGGGGGTTTCTTCGGTGAACAGGATCCAGTCGCGCTGCTTTTTCGGCAGCTCACGCCACGGGATGTCCACGTCATACCCCAGGGTCACGAGGATGTCGCGCTGGTTCTGGCCTTGCCACGCCAACGGCCAGGACGCCACCGCGCGCTGGCGGATGGTCAGCGACGGATCGGGCACCATCAGCGCCTCGGTCACTTCATACACACGCCCCAGGCCGTGGCATTGCGGGCAGGCGCCTTGGGGCAGGTTCGGCGAAAAATCCTCGGCATACAGCATCGCCTGCCCCGGCGGATAACTACCGGCGCGGGAGTAGAGCATGCGGATCAGGCTCGACAAGGTGGTGACGCTGCCCACCGACGAGCGCGCGCTTGGCGTACCGCGCTGTTGTTGCAGGGCTACGGCGGGCGGCAGGCCTTCGATGGAGTCCACATCCGGCACGCCGACCTGGTCGATCAGCCGCCGCGCATACGGCGCCACCGATTCGAAATAGCGCCGCTGCGCCTCGGCATACACCGTGGAAAACGCCAGGGACGACTTGCCCGAGCCCGACACCCCGGTGAACACCACCAGGGCATCCCGCGGGATGTCCACGTCGACGTTGCGCAGGTTGTGTTCGCGGGCGCCACGCACCCGCACGAAACCGTGGAATTGAGGGGTGTTGCGCTGTGAAGTCATGGTCAACCTTATCTCGCGGTGAGCACGCTGCGCACCCGTTGCGTCAGGGCTTCGGGGCTGTAGGGCTTACTCAGCAGGTGAATGTCGGGGCTCAGCAAGTGATTGCTGGAAAGAATGTCGCGAGTGTGGCCGGAGGTGAACAGTACCGCCACGCTGGGTTGTTGTGCACGGGCCCAGGCGGCCAGGTCGGTGCTTTTGACGCGGCCAGGCATGACCACGTCGGTAAAAATCAGGTCTGGCAGCAATCCGCCTTGCAAGGCCTGCATGGCGCGGTCGCCGTCTTCGGCAGTGAGTACGGTGTAGCCCGATTGCTGCAGCAATTCGACCACGGTCAGGCGCACGCCTTCGTTGTCCTCCACCACCAGGATGGTTTCCTGCCCGCCGGTGTGGGGCAGTTGATCGATGTGCACGTCCAGGCTTTCCGGCTCCAGGCTGTGGGGGAAATACATCTGCACCACCGAGCCCTTGCCCTCCTCGCTCCACATCTCCACGTGCCCGCCACTCTGGCGCACAAACCCGAACACCATGCTCAGGCCCAGGCCGGTGCCGTGGCCTTCACGCTTGGTGGTGAAGAACGGCTCGAACGCGCGCTTGAGGGTCAGCGCCGACATGCCCACCCCGGTGTCGGTGACCGCCAGGCGCACATACTCCCCAGGTTTGATGCTTTTGCCCGCACAATCGCCGGGGTTGAGGATGATGTTTTCACCTGTGATGCGGATCACACCCTCGCCTTTCATCGCGTCGCGGGCATTGATCGCCAGGTTGAGCAGCGCGTTCTCCAACTGGTTGCGATCGACGTTGATAAGCCAGGCGTCCTCGGGCATTTGCACGTCGATATGAATGGTTTCCCCCAGCGCCCGTTGCAGCAACTCACCCAGGCCCGCATAAATGCGTTGCGGGTTGTGCACCGCTGGCGACAGCGGTTGACGCCGGGCAAACGCGAGCAGTTGCGCCGACAGCTTGGCGCCGCGTTCCACCGCCGCAATCGCCGCCGCCACACGGCGCTGCACCTGGGCATTGTCCGGTTCATGGCGGGCCAGCAGGTGCAGGTTGCCGGCGATCACTTGCAACAGGTTGTTGAAGTCATGGGCCACGCCACCCGTAAGGCCGCCAATGGCTTCCAGCTTCTGCGACTGGCGCAGTTGCTCCTCGGCGGCGGAGCGCGCCTGTACTTCGGCGGCCACGCGCTGTTCGAGGTTGTGGGTGAGTTCCTGGCGCACCCGCTCGGACTGCACCAGTTCGGTGGTCTCCACCACAATCGCCAATACGCCCGCCGGTTGCTGGTTGTCGCCGGCGACCGGGCTGTAATAGAGGTCCAGCCACACGGTTTCCGGCAAACCGTTGCGCAGCAGCACCAGGTCCTTGTTGTTGAACGACAAGGTGCCGCCCGCCAGGCAGGTGTCCACCACGTGCCGGTTGAAGTCGGCGACTTCCGGCCAGCCCAGCTCCACCGGCGTGCCCAGCAGGTACGGGTGGCGACCGCCGGCGAACCGCGAATAGCTGTCGTTGTAGATCATGTAACCCAGGCGCCCCCACAGCATCACCATCGGCACGGGGGACGCCAACATCATCTGTACGTTGCAGGCCAGGCTGGTGGACCAGCGGTCGATGGGGCCCAGGTCGGTGGCCGACCAATCGAAGGCACGGATCCGCTGGGCCATTTCACCGGCCCAGCCTTCACAGCCATGGGGGTTGGATAAAAACTGCATCGGTTGGCTCAGTACGCAAAGAAGACATCGGCAAGTTTTGGAGCGCAGCAAACTTAGATGGTTTCAACCTATGTACGTTAGGCGTTAAACAACGCACCTACCACCCGTCTCAGTGAAAATCCCGACTGCGCACGTGAATCCCTTCCAGCAGCGGTGTCAGGTCGGTCAACCGCCCGGCAATCAAGTGCCGCACCTCGCCCACCGCTTCCCAGCGTCCGTCCACTTTCAGCAGCCGCGACCCCACCAGTGCCTGGCGTTGGCGCTCGGCCAGGTCGCGCCAGACCACCACATTGAGGTTGCCAAACTCGTCCTCCAGGGTGACGAAGGTCACCCCGCTCGCCGTGCCTGGACGTTGACGGCCGGTCACCAGACCCGCGACGCTGACATTGCGCCCATGCTCCACCGCCATCAGCTCCCTGGAGCTGCGGCAGCGCCGTCTGCGCAATTCATCACGCAGCAACGCCAGCGGATGCGGGCCAAGGGTAGTGCCGACGGTGGCGTAGTCGGCCTGCAAGTCTTCCCCCACCGTGGGCGCGGGCAGTTCCACCACGTCTTCATCCGGGCTGGGCAAGCCGGCAAACAACCCGAGTTGCTTGTGCACCCCGGCCACCGCCCAGCGCGCCGTGTGCCGGTTGCCCGCCAAGGCGCGCAAGGCACCGGCATCCGCCAGCAACGCCTGGGCACGGGCGTCCAGGCCTGCGCGCTCGTCCAGGTCAGCAATATCGTTGAACGGGCGACGTTGACGCGCCGCTTCGATGCGCCGCCCCTCCTCTTCGCGAAACCCCGCGATCATGCGCAAGCCCATGCGAATCGCCGGCTGCGCGCCCTCGATAGGTTCCAGGCTGCAATCCCAGTCACTGGCCTGCACATCCACCGGACGGATCTGCAACCGATGTCGCCGCGCATCCTGCAGGATCTGGTCCGGACTGTAGAACCCCATGGGCCAGCTGTTGATCAGCGCACAGGCAAAGGCCGCCGGTTCATGGCACTTGAGCCAGCAACTGGCATAGGTCAGCAAGGCGAAACTGGCCGCGTGGGACTCCGGAAAGCCATAGCTGCCAAAGCCCTTGATCTGCTCGAATATCTGCGCGGCGAACGCCTCGCTGTAGCCGTTTTTCAGCATGCCGGTGCGCAGCCGTTCCTGGTGCGGCTCCAGGCCACCGTGGCGTTTCCAGGCGGCCATGGAACGGCGCAACTGGTCCGCCTCGCCGGGGCCGTAATCGGCAGCGACCATGGCGATCTGCATGACTTGCTCCTGAAACAGCGGGATGCCCAGGGTCCGCTCCAGCACCGCTTTCAATTGCGGCGAGGGATAGGTGGTCTCTTCCTCCCTGTTCCGCCGCCGCAGGTATGGATGCACCATGCCACCCTGGATCGGCCCCGGCCGCACGATCGCCACCTCGATCACCAGGTCATAAAAAGTCTTGGGCTTGAGCCTGGGCAACATCGACATCTGCGCCCGCGACTCGATCTGGAACACGCCGATGGTGTCGGCCTTGCTGATCATCGCGTAGGTCGCCGGGTCTTCCTTGGGAATGGTCGCCAAGGCCAGGTCGAGGTGACGATGGCGGCGCAGCAGATCGAAGCAGCGGCGGATCGCGCTGAGCATGCCGAGGGCGAGAATATCCACCTTGAGCAGGCCTACCGCGTCGAGGTCGTCCTTGTCCCATTGAATGATGGTGCGCTCGGCCATCGCCGCGTTTTCCACCGGCACCAGGGTGTCCAGCGGGTATTCGGAAATCACAAAACCGCCAGGGTGCTGGGACAGGTGCCGGGGGAAGCCGATCAGTTGCTGGGTCAGTGTGAGTACCCGACGCAGCAGCGGGCTGTCGGGGTCGAAGCCGCCTTCACGCAGGCGCTCAAGTGGCGGCGCAGCGTCGCTCCAGCGTCCGCAGCAGTCAGCCAGGGCGTTGATCTGATCCGGCGGCAAACCCAGGGCCTTGGCCACGTCACGCACCGCGCCGGCGGCATGGTAGCTGCTGACCACCGCCGTCAGCGCCGCGCGGGTACGGCCATAGCGCTGGAACACGTACTGCAGCACTTCTTCGCGGCGCTCGTGTTCGAAGTCCACGTCGATGTCCGGCGGCTCATTGCGCTCTCTGGACAGAAAGCGTTCGAACAGCATGTTCATCAGGCTCGGGTTGATCTCGGTGATCCCCAGGGCGAAACACACCGCCGAGTTGGCCGCCGAGCCCCGGCCCTGGCACAGGATCGAACGGCTGCGGGCAAAACGTACGATGTCGTGCACGGTGAGGAAGTAGCTTTCGTAGCCCAGCTCGCTGATCAGCTCCAGCTCGTTGTTGATCTGCTGCAAGGTCTTCGCATCCACGCCCTCTGGCCAGCGCCGGGCGATGCCCTCTTCGGTCACGGCGCGCAGCCAGGAGCGGGCGTCATGGCCTGCGGGCACCAATTCGCGCGGGTAGTGGTAGCGCAACTGGCTGAGGTCGAAGGTACAGCGCCGGGCGATGGTTGCGGTTTCGTCGAGCAAGGCTTGCGGGTACAACGCGGCCAGGGCGTCGAGGCTGCGCAGATGCCGTTCGCCATTGGGATGCAGGCGCGTGCCGGCTTCGGCCACCGGCACGTGATGGCGGATCGCGGTCATGGTGTCTTGCAGGGCGCGGCGGCCACGGGCATGCATGTGCACATCGCCACAGGCCACGGCAGGCAGTTGCAGGCTGGCGGCCAGTTGCAGGCGCTGTTCCAGCAGGCGTGCATCGTCCTGGCCGCAATGCAGCTGCACCGCCAGCCACAGGCGTTCGGCGAAGGTGCGGCGCAGCCATTGGATCTCGGCCTGGGTGGTGCGATCTTCGGCGATCCACAGTGCCAGCAGGCCGGGCAGCGGCTGGTCGAAATCCTCTTGCAGCAGGCGGTAGCGGCCCTTCTCGGCACGCCGGCGGGCCACCGTGATCAAGCGGCACAGCTGCTGGTAACCGCTGAGGTTTTCCACCAACAGCACCAGTTTCGGGCCGTTCTCGATGCGCATCTCGCTGCCGATAATCAGCGGCAACTGTACCGCTTTGGCCGCCTGCCAGGCGCGCACAATGCCCGCCAGGGTGCATTCATCGGTGATCGCCAGGGCGCTGTAGCCTTGGCGTTTGGCGCGTTCGAACAACTCCAGCGCCGTAGACGCGCCGCGCTGGAAACTGAAATTGGACAGACAATGCAGCTCGGCGTAACTCATGCAAACCAGCCTTGCAGCCACAGCCCATCGCGCTGGCCCACGGTGCGGTAGGCCCAGCCTTGTTGACCGGCACGGGTCTGGATCAGGTAGTAGTCGCGGCGGATGTCGGCGCCGTCCCACCAGCCGGATTCGATGCGCTCCGGGCCCATGAGGATCTGGATGCCCGGCTCGGCCAGCAGGGTCGGTTCGCTCAGCAACCAGCCGGGGCGCCGGACGTTGTTCAGGGGTGGGCTGGGGCGACTGTCGGCCGCCGCTTGCCAGGCGCATTCGGGGCGATGGTCGGCGTGAAAGCGCAGGCCCTGCACCGCGTCATCCCCCAGCCGGGCGCGCAGGCGTTCGCGCAGTTGCTCCCACGGCAGGGTCTGTTGCGGGCGGTCGTCGAACAGGTCCTGGCGCTGTGGCACGAACACCGGCAGGTCCTGGGCCACCAGGCGAAAGCCGCGCACCGGGGATGTCACCTGCACTTGCTCCAGGCGGCCGCGCGCCAGTTCGAACAGCATCGCCGGTTCACGTTCGGCACTGAGCAGGCCGACCTTGATCACGCTGTCGGGGGCCTGGGCATGCTCCAGGTGCAGGTCGAAACGCTGCACGCCACTGTCGCGCCCACAGAGGAAGGCGGACAGATCGCCGGTCAAGCGCCGCAACGGGAACAGCAGCGCCTGGTGGGATTGCACGTCGAAATTCAACTCGATGCGCACATCGAACTGATCCGGCGGTTGATAGAACGCCAGGGCCAGCGGGCGCTGCCCGGTCAAGGCATCGAGGTGTTTGAGCAGGCTGGCATCAAACCGCCGCGCCAAGGTGTGCCGGGGCAACGCCTGCACCTGGGCCAGGGTGCGCAGGCCCATGCGCGACAAGGCCGTGGCCGCTTGCGGGTCGAGGCCGGCGCGGTCAATCGGCAGCGGCGCCAGGGCTTGCATCAAGGCGCGGTCATCGGCCACCGCCAGGCCATCGTAGAGATTGGCCAGCACCCGCGCCGCTGCCGGGTTGGGCGCGGCGACGATGCGGTGACGAAAACCCAGCTCGGTCAGTTCCTGGCGCAAGCGCGCTTCGAACTGCGGCCACGGACCGAACAAGCCCAGGCTCGACTCGATTTCAAACAACAAGGCCCGCGGGTAATACAGGCTGACCTGGGAGCTGAACCGATAGGCCCAGGCTGCCAGGAATTGCTGCCAGCGTTCGATCTCGGCGGGGTCGTATTCGGCGCTGGCAAACGTCTGGACCAGGGCATGGGCGGCGGTCAGGGATTGTCCAGGACGCAGCCCCAACGCTCGGGCCGCATCATTGACGGTTTGCAACACGCGCCGCTGCGGCGTGCCGGCCAACAGGGCCAGGGGTTGGTCCGGCTCGGGGTGCGCACGCTGCACCCCGTCCAGCGCCAATTGCGGAAAGACAATACACACCCAGCGCATGCCAACCTCAGTGCCCGGCCAGGGCAATCGGCGCCGGGTGGGCCAGGCCGCCGCGGCACTTGAGCACCCGCACTTGCGCGGGCTTCGCTTCAACCGCCAGGCGCAACGCGGCGGGCGATGAGTTGATCGCCTCGTTCAAGGAGCGCCAGGCGAACGCCAGGGTCTGCCCGGTTTCCGCCGCCACCTGCAAGCGCCGCAGCGCACGGTCATCGGCCTTGCGCGGCCAGCACAACACCGCGCCGCAACTGCCGGAACGCAAACACTGCTCCACCGCCCACAGCGCATCGCGCTCCTCGGCCTGGATCACCGAGAGCAAACGCAGATCCACCCCGGCGTTCTGCCAGGCATGGGGATACGGCGTGTAGGGCGGCGCCACCAACACAATGCGCTCGCCGGCCTTTGACAAGCGTGCCAGGGTCGGCAGCACCAACTGCAACTCGCCGACGCCCTCCTTGGCCATGAGGATTTCACTCAACGCCGCCTCCGGCCAACCGCCGCTGGGCAACACCGCGTCCAACCCCGCCAGCCCGGTGGGATGCACGCTGGACGGTGGCGCGGCGGGCCGGCCTTTCCACACGCGGCCGCCATTGAACAGCGTGTCCAGCGCAACGACGGCACCCATCAGCCTTGCCTCACCAGGCCGCAGAACACCCCTTCGATGGCCAGGTCGCGGTCGGGCCCTACCACGATCGGTTGATACGCGGGGTTGCGCGGCAACAGGCGCACGCTGTCGCCGCTGCGTTCGAAACGCTTGATGGTCACTTCGCCGTCCAGGCGCGCCACCACAATCTGCCCGTTCAAGGCCTCGGCACTGCGGCGTACGCCGACCAGATCGCCGTCAAGGATGCCGTCTTCGATCATCGAGTCGCCCTGCACCCGCAGCAGGTAATCCGGGGTTTTGCTGAAGGTGGCTGGGTCCAGTTGCAGGCGGCTGTGCACTTCGGCATCGGCGCCGATGGGCAAGCCTGCGGCCACCCGGCCGAGCACCGGCACATCCAGCCACTCCGGGCGCGCCGGTTGGTTGAGCAAGCGAATACCACGCGCCTGGTTCGGGTTGACCTCGATAAAACCGGCCTCGGTCAACGCCAGCACATGCTTGCGCGCCACGCTGCGCGAGGCAAAACCGAAGGCCTCGGCGATCTCGGCGAGGCTGGGGGGCTGGCCTTGTTGCGCGATACGGTCGCGGATAAAGGTCAGGATGGCGGTGCGGCGGGGAGTCAGAGTCGTCATGGAGTACATTTGTACTCCTGTGAGAAATTTCTGACAATAGCCACCAGTCGAGTGGCATCAGACCCGCCCTGTCGAAACCTCCCACGCAACCGCCGGATTAGCTCTACTCCCCTGCTTTGAGAACCTCTGCAAAGTCCTTCGCCTGATTTTCACCATGCGAGGGATTGCAGATGGATGTTGTTTTGGATGCCCTGATCAAGGGGGCCGTGTCGTGATTTCCGCTACCAGCCAGGCGATTGGCTACCTGGTGCTGGCGGCCATGGATGCCAAATCGCGGGACGTCGACGCGGTTATCAGCGATTTCAACCGCTGCCTCAATACCTATGACGCCTGGACGCAAAGCGCCTTCAGTGTTTCGGCGTTGGAGGTTGAACAGGTATTTAAAGTCGGCAACGAGGTGGCACTCGTCGAACCCGCCAGCCGCTCCAATCTCCCCAGCAGCACCACCGCAACCTGCCCGGCCAATGGCACGTTGACCCTGGTGCACATGTTCCAGACTGCGCGATTCGTGCCCATCGGCAACACGCCGGTGATGCTGCAACGCGTTGATCCCAATGGCGGCCCACTGGGCGAGCCGATTCACAAGACCATCGGCCCCAGCGGCATCCTCGAAATCACCGAGTGTGAGCGCAACCAGCGCTACAAGGTCAGCTTCTATCCCAACCTCTCCACGGCACATTTCAAGGCGCTGTACGCCTCGTATCAGGCAGTGATCGCGCCGCTGGAAGACTGGCTGCGCAGCGAATGGAAGACCACCTTCAAACCGCTGTGGAAGGACTACTCCGAAGCCAACTTCCTGCAGCGCTACCTATCGCTGCACGAGGCCTATGCACGCGGGTTTGGCGAGGCACTGTATTCACTCTGGGACACCCTCAAGCAACTGTTCCAGTGGCTGGCAGACCCGCTGGCCCACGCCGAACAACTGTTGCATTACCTGACCGACCTCCAGTTCGAACAGCTGCT
The DNA here is from genome assembly GCF_057835125.1 of Pseudomonas sp. GL_117. Classification (NCBI taxonomy): domain Bacteria; kingdom Pseudomonadati; phylum Pseudomonadota; class Gammaproteobacteria; order Pseudomonadales; family Pseudomonadaceae; genus Pseudomonas; species Pseudomonas sp. GL_117. Next base: position 3,534,982 of record NZ_CM174418.1, read on the forward strand.
GAAAGCCGGCACCGACGCCATCGCCAAGGGTTTGCTGGTGTTGAGCGACGAGCCGCTGCTGTTTGTTTATCTGTCGGCGCTGGTCAGTTGGATGCGCCTGCTGCCCCCGCCGTATATGAACGAGCTGCTGGGGGAGATCGGCGCCGAAGTATTGATCAATCTGGTGCTGTGCCTTGCGACTGGCGGGATGGGCGTGGTGGTGCGCATGAGCGCGAAGGTGCTGGGCGGTATCAAGTCCCAGCGGGCGCGCAGTTGGTTGGAGCATGTGGCTGGGCAGTTCGGTAAGTCTCGGCTGGCGGAGCATGTCGAAGCAGCCAAACCGGTGTTGTTGGGCAGTCCGGCGACGCCGATTTCGGGGGTGCCGAGTGCGCAGTTGAAGGCCGGGACCGAGCTGGTTTCCAACCCGGTGACGGCGGTGCGGAGCAAGTCCAGGCAGCACACGACGTTGGTGCGGCAGGAACCTGTCGATGATGTGCCCGCTGCGGGCAAGAACCCCAACGGCGATGCCGCTGCGGCTGCGGATAAAACCGCGACCCATGGCTGCCCGGTGTCAATGGTCACCGGGGAGGAGTTGCTGACCCTCACCGACGGTGTGCTGGACGGGGTGTTGTCGTTCGAGTGGACGCGGCTGTATCGCACCAGTGCCGTGGAAATGGACTGCGGGCTGGGGTTTGGCTGGAGTCATGCGCTGGCCCACCGGCTGGTGGTTTCCGGTGATTCGGTGGTGTGGACCGATCATGAAAACCGCTCGACGCTGTTGCCCTTGCCGACGGCCTCTCGGCCCGCGATCACCAATAGCCTGGCCGAAGCGGCCATTTATTTGGGTGATTTGCCCGGTGAATGGGTACTGGCCCAGGCCTCACGTTTCTACCACTTTCAAGACGGTTTGCTGACAGCCATCAGCGATGCGTATGACAACCGGCTGCGCATTTGCCGGGATGTGCTGGGGCGCATCGAGCGGCTGGACAACGGTGTCGGCCGTTCGCTGCTTTTGCGCTACGCCTCGCACCGCATTGTTGCGGTGGACTACCAGATTCAGCGCGCCGAGGGGGCTGGCCCCTACGTTTGGGTGACAGAGTACAGCGTTGTCTCCTACACCTATGACGACATCGGCCGGTTGGTTTCGGCAACCAACGCCGTAGGCGAAAGCGAGGTTTATCGCTACGACGACAACCACGTCATTCTTGAACGTGGCCTGGCCGGTGGGGCGAGTTTCTTCTGGGCGTGGGAACGTTCCGGCAAGGCGGCGCGCTGTGTCCGGCATTGGGCGAGCTTTTCCCAGATGGACACGCGCTATGCCTGGGACGACGACGGCCGCGTCACGCTGTTCAACGCCGATGGCAGCCAGGAGGTTTACGTCCACGACGGGCGTGCACGGCTGGTGCAGCGGGTCGATCCGGAGGGCGCAACGCACTACAAATCCTACGACGACAAGGGCCGCCTGACAGTCGAGCAGGACCCGCTCGGCGCGGTGACCGCCTATCAATATGACGACGCCGGACGCCTGGTCGCGGTGTTTCCCGGGGATGATCAACCGACTTCCTACGAGCATGACAACGGCTTCGTACGGGTAGTCCGGCGTGGCGACGCGGTTTGGAAGTACGAGCGTAACGATCAGGGCGATGTCACCCGCCGGACTGATCCTGACGGCCATGTCACGGACTACAGCTACAACAAACATGGGCAACTGACGGGGGTTTGGTATCCCGATAACAGTTGCCATCGGCTGGTGTGGAACGAGCGCGGACAGCGGGTTGAAGAACAACTGCCAAACGGCGGCATCAAGCGCTATCGCTATGACGACGTAGGCCGCCTGGTCTCCCGCGAGGATGAACATGGCGCGCTGACCGGGTATCAGTGGGACAGCGTGGGTCGGATGATTCGCGTGGTACTGCCGAACGGCGCCACCCGCGAATACAGCTACAACGCCTACGGAAAAGTCACCGCCGAGTGCGATGAACTGGGGCACATCACCCGCTATGAATATGCGGATGGCCTGCACCTGATCAGCCGGCGGATCAACGCCGATGGCAGCCAGGTCAACTACCGCTACGACAACACCCGGTTGCTGCTGACCGCGATCGAAAACGAAGCCGGTGAAACCTATGGGTTGCAGTACTACCCCAACGGCCTGATCCAGCAGGAAATCGGCTTTGACGGCCAGCGCACGACATATGCCTACGACCTCAACGGCAACCTGCAAGAAAAGACCGAACACGGCGATGACGGCAGTCAGCTGATCACCCGTTACGAGCGCGACTTCGCCGGGCGCCTCGTACGAAAAACCCTGCCCGACGGCGGTGTAGTGGATTACGCCTACGACCCCCAAGGCAACCTGCTTAGCGTCGACGACGGGCACTGGGCGCTGGCCTACGAGTACGACGCACAAAACCGACTCACTGCCGAACACCAAGGCTGGGGCACCTTGCGCTATGCCTACGATGCCTGCGGCCACTTGCACCACCTGCGCCTGCCGGACAACAACCGGGTGGTGTTCAACCGTGCCAAGGGGGGACACCTTTCAACCGTCGAGTTGAATGGGCAAACGCTCACCTCACACCTGTTCAAATCCGGCCAGGAACGTCAACGCCAGCAAGGCCAACTGCTAAGTCACTACCACTACGACGACCAGCAACGGCTACATGCCCACACCGTCACCCAACAGCAGAACCACCTCTACCGGCGGCAGTACGACTACGACAAATCCGGCAACCTGAACCGCGTTCTCGACACCCGCAAAGGCGAACACCACTACAGCTACGACCCACTCAATCGCCTCACCCGCGCCGACCATTCCCAGGACCACCAGGAACGTTTCGTACACGACCCGGCCGGCAACCTGCTCATGCAAAACCGCACCGGCCCGGACGTGGTGGCGGGCAATCGGTTGATGATCCAGGGGGACCGGCACTACGACTATGACCCGTTTGGCAATTTGATCCGTGAGCGTCGCGGCAAGGGTCAGCAGCTTGTCACCGAGTATCGCTACGACTGTCAGCATCGATTAATCAGCGTCACCACCGCCAACGGGAAAAGCGCCAGCTACCGCTACGACCCGTTTGGCCGACGCATCAGCAAAACCGTTGAAGGCGTGACAACGGAGTTCTTCTGGCAAGGCGACAAACTGATCGCCGAACACCATGCGGAGCGGCATCGCAGCTACCTCTACGAACCGGACAGTTTTCGCCCGCTGGCCCTGCTGGAAGGTTTCGGTCCTACAAAAACCAAGCCTTACCACTACCAACTGGACCACCTTGGAACACCCCAAGAACTGACAAGCGCCGACGGCGAAATCGTCTGGTCTGCGCACTACCGTGCCTACGGGGAAATAGCCCGTCTCGATGTGGGAATAATCGATAATCCGCTGCGTTTCCAGGGCCAATATTTCGACGCGGAAAGCGGGCTGCACTACAACCGGCATCGCTACTACAATCCGGATATTGGGCGTTATCTGACGCCGGACCCGGTGAAGCTGGCGGGTGGGATTAATGGGTATCGGTATGTGCCCAATCCTACGGGGTGGGTGGATCCGTTAGGGTTGAGTAAGTGTCCGGGCGGCGATGGATGTAAACCCAAAGCTGAAGCAGTAGCCCCCACGGAAGCATCAACAGTAAACAAGGGGGAGCCTGGACAACCTACAAATAGCACCGAATATCTATATCGTGGAGACGACAAACAACCTGAACATGTTTTTCAATATGGGTTCAAGAGCAAGGGCGATAGCAATGACTTGTATTTACACGCCTTGGATAGCAACAACCCCCCAAGCAACTTCATAAGCACGTCTCCATCTAAAATGATCGGAATCGATTTTGCGACTAGATACGGAACTCAAAAGGGGTTTCTCTACGCACTGAAAAAAATTCCCGGAAGAGACGTAAATAAAGAGCTAGGAAAACTCGCGCCTTTTGACGCGGAAGCAGAGATTGCTATACAAAGCAAAATCGACACAAAGGACATCTTGGGTGCAACCCCCATTAAGCGTGACGGCAGCTACGTGGGCTATTCGATTCCGAACCCAAATAGGAGCACAAAATGAAAACACAAAAAGTCAAAGCCATAATAAACGGAATGGAAACATACGTAACCTTCAAATATGACTCTGGTCATGGGAAGCTGAAATTTTCTGAAGCAGATAACTTCTCCAAGATTTACGAAGCGGCAGATATATACATTTGCCTGGCAAAAGTCAGGGCCGACTTCCCTCACATACAATTCCTATGCAAAGGAGCAAAAATAAACGTTAAACCGTCGAGCATGGCCTCACAAATGAGTGGTGGAATGGTCGCATACGAATTAACCCTAGGAAAACGCACAACGCGAAAAGACTTAGTTAATATATTCGACTATGAGGTTGACAACCTCACGAATGATCCAAACGAGCAGGATAAATTCTATAAAAAATGGATAACTTCGATAGGTGCCGATAGAGTTGACCCTCCAGAACAGAGTGTCAACGAAAAAAACTAACTACAACCCTTCTCAGTTTACAAACTCGCTATTGAAGCGATGGCGAGAAGACCTGCCAAAAACCAGCCAAGAAGACCCATCAACCTGGTAACACCACCAAACCTGTAGTGAGCGAGCTTGCTCGCGCTGGGTCGCGCAGCGGCCCCCACCCCAGGCAACGCGTTTTTCAATCAGGTCCGAGTCGTGCTTGTTGGGGCTGCTGCGCACAGCGCGAGCAAGTTCGCTCACTCGAATAAGGTTTGAAAGCCATCCAGGAGATAAAGGCCCCTATGCGCCAAGACATCATGGAGAGCACTACCACATAGAACTCATTGAGCTTGACGAGGCGCCCCCTAGAAAAACAGGATTTGTTGAGATAAGGACAACCAGAGCACTCCTGTATCCAACAAATATTTGAACATTACAGCCGCTCCCAGTAGGCCTCTCCCACAGATCTACGGCGAAATCACCCGTCTAGATGTGGAAATAATCGACAACCCGCTGCATTTTCAAGGCTAATATTTCGACGCGGAAAGCGGGCTGCACTACAACCGGCATCGCTACTACAATCCGGATATTGGGCGTTATCTGACGCCGGACCCGGTGAAGTTGGCGGGTGGGATTAATGGGTATCGGTATGTGCCCAATCCTACGGGGTGGGTGGATGCGTTAGGTTTGAGCACGTGTCCGGGTGGGGATGATTGCAAGCCACAATCAAAAATACAGACCCCAACCAAGCAAGCAAAAGTTAATGAGCAGTCCCCACCAGTTCCAGCGACCCAGAAATCGAAGAGTTATCTGTACCGCGGAGACTCAAGAGAGCCAGATGAAATATTTGAAAAAAGATTTGAGAGCAGAGGAACGAGCACAGATCTTTACTTACACGCCTTAAACAAGGCCAGCCCTCCCAGATACTTTGTTCCAACCTCCACTTCGAGGAAACAAGCGTTAGTATTTGCTACAGGGTTTGGGTTCGAGGAGGGTTTTCTTTACACGCTTAAAAAAATCCCGGGAAGGGACGTAAACAAAGAGCTGGGCGTAAAATCGAAGCACAAAAAAGAATTAGAAATTGCCATCCCTGGCCGTATCGCACCCAAAGACATTTTAGGTGCATCTCCAGTCAATGAAGACGTCACCTATAAGGGATACACAATATTGAACCCGAATAGGGAGTACCCATGAAATCACGTGAGATAACCATCATCAACAACGGCATCCGTGAAAATGCAGTGATCGAATATGAGGGTGGAAAACCGACCCTTACTCTACTGCTTGCGAATGGAGTAAGAAAAGCCTATTCAGCTCTCGACCTGTACGATAGTTTCGGTTTATTAAGAGCTGACCTGAAAAATATAAAATTTTTATGCAAAGGCGCAAAAATCAACGTCCATACGTCAGGAATGTCCTCGCAGATGTCAAATGGCTTGGTTGCTTACGAACTGACCATGGGACAGCCCGATGGTGAGCTTGTACATATTTTCAATTACGAGGAAAAAGATCTCACTAACGACATACAAGAACAACATAACTTCTGTCAGCGGTGGGCTGAATCGCTACAGGAGTGACTACTTAATCACCAATCATCAATTACTGTGAGCGCGCTTGCTCGTGCAGCGCGCCATAATTTGGTTTCCAACTCGACCACCGGATACCCGACGCCATGAATCAAGGCTATTCAATTCCAAGCCAAAACAGGGGATAAAATGGACACACAGAAAATAAGCTCAATAATCAACAACGAAAAAACAGAAGTCACCGTAAAATACGACACTGCAAACCTTACAATGACATTTTCAGAAGCTGATAATTTTAAAAAAACCTACACAGGCAAAGACATCTACGACTGCCTAGCTAATATTAGAGCAGAGTTTCCGAATATAACCTTTCTATGCAAGGGCGCAAAAATAAATGTCAAACCATCCAGAATGGCATCCCAAATGAGCGCAGGGTTGGTCGCATATGAAATGACTTTAGGCAAACAAGCAACCAACGAAAACATTGTTCACTTATTTGACTACGAAGAAGAGAACCTTACGAATGATCCTCAAGAACAAGCTGAATTCTTTAAAAAATGGTTGGCTTCGTTAGGCGCACAAGACTATGAAAAATTTAACTAAATGATAAACACGCCCCCCCCTGACACTACATCGTTTGTAGTGAGCGAGCTTACTCGCGCCGGGCCGCGCAGCGGCCCCCACCCAGGCAACGCGTTTATTCAATCCGGTCCGGACTGTCCTTGTTGGGGCTGCTTCGCAGCCCAGCGCGAGCAAGCTCGCTCACTACCATTACCCGTTAGCCGGTCCCGAGTGGGTGTTCCTCAATGAGATATTTAGAAACAGAAACTGATGCAGCCTTAGAAAACTTATCCATTGAGAAAAAAGCTCAACACCAGTGAGTTGAAGGTGCTGACTTCCGCCCTTTGCTAAGTTTTCTACTACTGACCGGATACCCAATAGTTCAATGAATAAGCCACTGACAGAACTCCAGCAATTTCTGGGGGCGTACTTCAACCAAGACTGGACAGAGGAACACTCCTCGGCCGACGAAGTGGTTAACGCATTCCTGCACGACTCACCTAGGGAAACAATCATTACCGTAAAAGGAGAAATTTTAGAGCTGATAAATTCACATGCAAATGAATTAGACCTTCAAAAAAACCTGCTGCATGAGCAGTACTGCTACTACCACTATGCATCTCAGTGGAAGTCAGGGAGGTTATGGCTTGAGCACATAATCGAGATCTTCAACGAATATTTAAAACACAAAAATATTCGTCAAGAATAAAGTAGGAATTCCTTCCTCGAGAACAAACCAACTCCCACCGATTGAACTACTTAAACAAAACAATCCGTGGGAGCCAAAACTCACCGCTTCACCACCCCTCCTTCAACATCCGCAACTCCAAGCACTGCAACAACATAATCGTCTTCCCATCCACAATCTCCCCACTCTGCACCATCCCCAGCGCCTGCTCAAACCCCAACTCCAGCACCTCAATATCCTCGCCCTCCTCCTCCAATCCACCGCCTGCCCCCACTTGATCGGACGGTTGATACTCACCGAAAAAGAAGTGAATCCGCTCCGTCACAGACCCCGGGCTCATGAACGCCGCATAGATCTTCTCTACATGGCCGACTCGATACCCCGTCTCTTCCTCCGCCTCCAGGCGAATACGCTCTTCCGGGCTGGCGTTGTCCAGTAACCCGGCGGCGGCTTCGATCAGGTAGCCGTGGTAATCATTGACGAAGGTGGGCATGCGGAACTGGCGGGTCAGCAGCACCGTGCGTTGCTCGCGGTTGTACAGCAGGATGGTCGCGCCATTGCCGCGGTCGTAGACCTCGCGGTTCTGGGTTTGCCAGCTGCCGTCGCGGCGGCGCAGGTCGAAGGTGTATTTTTTAAGCAGGTACCAGTTTTTCGAAAGGGTCTCTTCGGCGGTGATGCGAACGGGGCTGTTGTCCATGGTCAGGCCTTTGCTCAAAGGAACGCGAGCATGTCGCGATGGCGAGGCCAGCGTCAAGCCGGTTGCATGCAGATACAATCGCGCTCCTTAGGGATTTTCTCCGGGTTCAAGCAAATGATGCTGCACATTCCGACGCTATTGATGGTGGCCGTGTTCGTGTTTTGCCTGATGGGCCTGCTCACCGCGCATGCCTGGAGCCGCGGCCGCGAGCCGACCCTGGGTTATCTGGGGAGCATGCTGTTGCTGGCGGCACTGGGCACCGGGTTGGTTGTGGTGCGCGGCGCGGGCATGGACTTTGTCGCGTTGATCATCGGCAATGTAGTGTTACTGCTCAGCGCGGCGATGAACTGGACGGCCATGCGTGCGTTTGTGCAGCGCAAGCCCAATGTGCCGGGGATCTTCGCCGGTTGTGGACTGTGGATGCTGATGTGTCTGGTGCCGCAGTTCTATGGCTCGTTGTCGGCGCGGGTGACGCTGTATTCGCTGCTGGCCGCCAGTTACGGCGTGTTGTCGGCACTGGAGTTATGGCGCAAGCGCGACACCCTGGAAGTGGCCTACGCACCGGCATTGGTGCTGACCCTGTGGCACACCGGGTTCTATGTCATCCGCGCCTTCGCCGACACCGGCCTGCCGATCAAAAGTGGCCAAACCTCGGGCGGTGAAGGCGTACCGTTTTTCTCGTTCATGTTGTTCGAGTCCATGCTGTACGCCATTGGCATTGCCTACGTCACGCTGGCGATGGTCAAGGAGCGTGCCGAACTGCGCTTCAAGGCGGCGGCCTTCAGTGACGCATTGACCGGTATCGGCAATCGCCGCGCGTTTATGCTCAAGGGGGAACAACTGCTGGAGGACAGCGACCGGCGCCAGCAAAGCGTGGCGCTGTTACTGTGTGATCTGGACCACTTCAAGCGCTTGAACGACAGCTTCGGCCACCCCATGGGCGACCGGGCGCTGATCGCATTCGCCCAGGTGTCTCAGGCCATGTTGCGCAAGAGCGACGTGTTCGCGCGTATCGGCGGTGAAGAGTTCGCCTGCCTGCTGGCCGACACTGATGACGCTATCGCGTTCGACGTCGCTGAGCGCATCCGTCAGGCCTTTGCGCAGTTGGACCTGCTGGCACCGGGGTTCCTCAGCGTGAGCATCGGTATTGCCACCACTGACAAAGCCGGTCATACGCTCTCGCACCTGCTGTCCCAGGCCGACCAGGCGCTGTACCGGGCCAAGGCCCAGGGCCGCAACCGGGTTCAGTTGGTGGCGAGCGTCTAAGCCTGTTTGATACGCGGCCAGGCCGCGGCAACTTCTTCAGCGCTGCCCGCCTTGATCCGGGCCAGGTTGCGCGGGTAGTCCACTCCGGGGTTTTCCGTAAAACGCGTGGCGGTGAACTGGCCGTTACTGGCGCGCAGGATGTAGCCGGTGTCTGCACACTGCGTGGAGGCGAGGAACAACACCCCTGGTGTCACCCACTCCGGCTTGAGTTCGTCCGGTTCTTCAGTCACCCCCCACATGCGCGTCTTGGCCACCGGCGAGATCGCATTGACTTTGACGCCCCCCTCCAGGCCCTCATGACTCAATGCGTTCATGATCCCCAGTTGTGCCATCTTGCCGGCGCTGTAGGCCACCAGGCCGGTTTGCTCATACTGCGCGTACATCGCGCGGTCGGAGGTGGTGAGGATGATGCGTGGCGCGGGGGAACGCAGCAGATGCGGCCAGGCGTGCTTGCACAACCACAGCGGGGCATAGAGGTTGATGTCCATGGCACGTTGCAGGAACGCGGCGTCGAGGTCAGCGATGTTCTGGTAACCCACCCAGCCGGCGTTGTGAATCAGGATGTCGAGTTGGCCGAAGGCCTCGAGGGTGTAAGCAACCAACTGCCGGCAACCCTCGTTCGTGGACAGGTCACCGCCATGGCCGATAACGGCAAGGCCTTGCGCCTGCAAGGCTTGCGCCGCAGCCTGGACAACCGTCGCATCGCTGCCTTCGCCCGCGCTGTCGGCACCGATGTCGCTGATCACCACCCGTGCACCGCCCAGGGCCAGTGCCCGCGCGTAATTGAGTCCCAACCCGCGTGCGCCGCCGGTGACAATGGCGGTTTTGCCTGTGAAATCCATGTGTGTGCTCTCCTGTTCGGCGGCCCACCCTAACAATCTCTGCACGTTTTGTTCAACGCGGTAACACTTTGCAAGAAATACTCGTGCGCGGCGGTCGAATTAATTCCTGCCTACCCAGGCCATCTGTTAAAACCCCTGCTTCACCTTCGCCCTGGAACCTTCATGTCGTCACGTTTTCTGTCGCGCCCACGCCTGCGTCGCTTCTCCCTGTTGTGCATGGCGTTGTTGATCATCGGCCTGCCGGTGGGTTGCAGCGTGCTGCAACACAAAGAGCGCGAGCTGGTGTTTCGCATCGAACCGGGTACCGCCGGTTGGTACACCGGCTTGCCCAAGGCGGTGCAGGAATTCGAGCTCAAGCCCGCCAGCTTCAAGTCGGGACAGAACATCCACGCCTGGTGGTACCCGGCAGCCAAGAAGGACGCCCCCGCCATCCTTTACCTGCACGGCGTGCGCTGGAACCTCACCGGGCAGTTGTTTCGCATCGAGCAATTGCACGCGCTGGGCTATTCGGTGCTGGCCATCGACTATCGCGGTTTCGGCCAGAGCCACGGCGAGCTGCCGTCGGAAACCACGGTGTACGAAGATGCGCGCATCGCCTGGGAACGTTTCCAGACCCTGCAACCCGACCCGAGCAAACGCCTGATCTACGGGCACTCCCTCGGTGGCGCGGTGGCGATCGACCTGGCAGCGGAGTTGGGCAAGCAGCTGCCGTTGCCGGTACGGGGACTGGTGATCGAGTCCACGTTCACTTCGTTGGCAGATGTGGCCACGGCGGTGGCGAACACGTCGTTGCCGGTGCGTTGGTTGCTGTCGCAGAAATTCGATTCCATCGACAAGATTGCCGACATCCGCATGCCGCTGCTGGTGGTGCATGGCCTCGATGATCGCTACGTGCCGCCGCGTTTCAGCGAGCAGTTATTCAAGGCCGCCCAGGAACCCAAGCGCCTGATGCTGGTGCCCGGCGCCAGCCATAACAACAGCATGAGCCTGGCCGGTCGCAGTTACGGCCAGGCGTTGGACAAATTGATGCAAGCGAAGATGCCAGCCCAGGTGGTGACACACTCCACAGGCCGCAACGGCGACTCATAAAACGGCTTTTCGGCACTGGGTTCGCGCTTGCGTGTCAAGCGCCAACCCTGGCCATACTGGCCCGCGCCGGCAGTTGATCAAATATTAACCTTTGGTTAAATCGCCATACCCGCCGGGGTCTTGCAAAGTTATCCACAGAGATACCCACGGTTTTCGTGGACAACTCTTTTTACTTTTTTACGATTTTTTTGCTGAGCAAAGGCTTTCGGGAAATGTACCCGGCAGCAAAATCTCGCGATTCACATCGCGTATATCGTTATAGCCACACAGCGCCATCGACACGTCCAGTTCACGGGCGATGATCTCAAGAGCCTTGGTCACGCCCGCCTCGCCCAACGCCCCCAAACCGTACAAATGCGGGCGACCGATCATGGTGCCTTTTGCGCCCAGCGCCATCGCCTTGAGCACGTCCTGGCCGGAACGGATACCACCATCGAGCCACACTTCGATGCGCTCACCCACCGCGTCGACAATCGCCGGCAATTGGCTGATGCTCGACGGCGCGCCATCCAGCTGGCGGCCACCGTGATTGCTCACCACCAGCGCGTCCGCACCGGCGTTGGCCGCCAGCCGCGCGTCTTCCACATCAAGGATGCCCTTGATGATCAACTTGCCGCCCCAGCACTTCTTGATCCAATCCACATCGTCCCAGCTCAGGCGCGGGTCGAATTGCTGGGCGGTCCACGACGACAACGAACTCATGTCCGCCACGCCTTTGACATGCCCGACGATATTGCCGAAGCCCCGGCGTTTTGTGCCGAGCATGCCCATCACCCAACGCGGCTTGGTGGCCATGTTGAGGATATTCGCCAGGGTCAGCTTGGGCGGCGCCGACAGGCCGTTGATCAAATCCTTGTGGCGCTGCCCGAGGATCTGCAGGTCGAGGGTCAACACCAGGGCGTCCACTCCGGCAGCCTTGGCGCGTTCGATCAATTGCTCGATAAAACTGCGGTCACGCATCACGTACAGCTGGAACCAGAACGGCTGGCCGACGTGTTCAGCGATGTCTTCCAGGGAGCAGATGCTCATGGTCGACAACGTATAGCGCAGGCCAAATGCAGCGGCCGCACGGGCCGTGAGGATCTCGCCATCGGCATGTTGCATGCCCGCCAGGCCGGTCGGCGCCAAGGCAACGGGCATTGCCATGTCCTGGCCGATCATGGTCGCGCGGATCGAACGTTCATCGATGTTGCGCGCCACCCGTTGGCGGAATTTGATGTGGGCAAAATCGCTTTCGTTGGCGCGATAAGTACTTTCAGTCCAGGAGCCGGAATCGGCGTAATCGTAGAACATCCTTGGGACCCGTTTTTGCGCCAGCTTGCGTAAATCTTCGATGGTGGTGATCAACGACATCTGAGTGACCTCTCCCTGAACTGAGCACAGAGAGTAACCGCCCATCGGCTATGCAACCAGCCATTGCGTTTGCAACGGCGGGCGACTAGTCTCGCATAAACCCGCAAAAAAGCGCACAAACATGCACAACACCCATGAAGCCATCGACCTGCCTTCCCTGCGCAAACAGAAGATCCTGTTACTGCTGGAGCGCGACGGCAAGGTCACCGCGTCGGAATTGGTAGAGCACTTTGCCGTGTCCCAGGACACCATCCGCCGTGACCTCGGCGAACTCGCCGCCGCCGGCTTGCTGCAACGGGTGCACGGCGGCGCCCTGCCCCGGCCCAAGGACACCGGCAAGGACTTTTTCACCCGCGTCGGCGAGACCAATCAGGCCAAGCGCCGGCTCGCGCAACTGGCCGCAGAACAGGTGGAAGACGGCCAGATCGTGCTGTTCGACTCCGGTTCCACCACATTGCAGATTGCGCAGTCACTGCCACGCTCGATCCGCCTGACCGTCGTGACCCCGTCGCCGATGATCGCCATCGCGCTGGCGGACCATCCGCAGGTCAACGTGATCCTCGCGGGTGGCCAGCTCAACCCGGCGACCTTGTCCACCAGCGGCCAGGAAGCCGTGCGCCTGATTCAGAGCGTCAAGGCTGACGTGCTGTTTACCGGCGTCTGCGCCTTGCACCCGCAGGTCGGGATCAGCTCGCTGCATTTCGATGAAGTGGCGGTCAAACAGGCCCTGCTCGATAGCGCCTCCCATGTGGTGGCGGTGACCATGGCCGACAAGCTCGGTGCGGTGGAGCCCTTTGTGGTGGCGCCGTGCAGCCGTATTCACACACTGATCACCGAGTGGCATGTGCCGAGTGTGGAGGCGTATGAACAGTTGGGGTTGCAAGTGCTGCGAGTGGAAGTCGAATAGCACAACGAAAACAGGCGCCGCAATGGCGCCTGTTTTCTATACGGTCCTGGTTCAATTTTTACCCTGTTGTGGCATCTCGCGTTTCGGCCCGAACATCGCCCAGGCGATCAGCCCAAACAGCGGCACAAAAATCAGAATCACCAACCATAATCCTTTCGACTCCCAGCCCCCTGTGCTGCGCAAAACGATATTGATTGCCCACAATTCCAACAGCAGCAGGATCACTGCCAAACCGATCCAAATGTATTGAATTTCCATGCTTCACCTCCTAGGTCGTGTGCGTTAGGTCAAGCAACGGCCGCCAGGGTTCATAAAACTTTGCACAAAAAACCGGGGGTTGTGGAATGCAACGTGCCACGCGGTCAACCATGCAACCTGCACGACAGCCTGGCTTTCACAGAACCCGTATCCAATTGAATTACCTGACTATTTTAAAACCGCTCAGGTTGGTACGACTGATGCACTCCAGTACGGGACGAGGCGTGCATTTCGACACGCCCTGGTTCTCCTGTGAGGTATCACCCATGAATGCCATTGATCTGCTCAAAGCCGACCACGAACGCGTAAAGGCCCTGTTGACTCAATTGAGTGAGTCCACTGAACGCGGGGTAAAAAAACGCACTGAACTGTTGGCCAAGCTGGAGGCGGAAATCAGTTTGCATACCAAACTTGAGGAAGAAATCCTCTACCCGGCTTTCAGGAAAGCCGGTGGCAAGGAACAGGACATCATGTATCACGAGGCCAAGGAAGAGCACCGCACCGTCGACTCCCTGGTATTGCCCGACCTTAAACAGACCGAACCTTCAACCACAGAATTCTCCGGACGCGTCAAAGTGGTCAAGGAACTGTTGGAGCACCACATCGAGGAAGAAGAAACCGAGATGTTCCCGCAGGCGAAAAAGCTGCTGGGCAAGGCGCGCCTTGAAGAGCTGGGCGCCGAAATGGAAGCGATGAAAGCGGCGCACAAGAAATTGCAGTCCAGCAAGCCAATGGCGGCTTAACCGCGCAAACCTGCTCAGGCAGCTGACGGCTCATCGGTGACTGGCGGCTCGGGCACAACGCCCCAGTCGCCATGTTCATACCAGTCATCACCCAGCATCTCCGCCGGGTGCATTGTACGATCGGCCCCGTTGCCGCAGGCCAGGTCGGTCGCGGCGCAGTAGCGGTCACAGCCCCAGCAGATACGCTCGGGGTGCTTGGGGTGCAGTGGGAAAGGCTTGGCCATGATCGGGTTCCCTGGCGGCTGGCTATGCCTGCAACGTACCTGGATGGCACTCACCTGGCCTTGACCGGCATCAAGCCCGGCAATCATGAAATATCCTCGAAACTTGACAAGAATCATTATTATTCACGCCAGACCTTCCTAGACTCGGGCTCCCTCTCCCCACCCGTCAGGAAGCCTCCATGCGTACCTCTTCTTTGCTGCCCATCGCCCTGCTGCTGAGCACCTCGGCGGCACTCGCCAAGGAATACCCGATCGGCGAACCGCAACACTGCCCAGGGCTTGAAATCGGCGCGGTGTACCTGCAACCGATCGAGATGGCACCCGCCGGCATGATGCGCGCCACGGCCGATTCCGATGTGCACCTGGAAGCGGATGTGCGCGCCACCGCGGACAATGCCCAGGGCTTTCAGGAAGGCAGTTTCGTCCCCTATCTGAACCTGTCGTTCACCCTGAAAAAACACGGCAGCGAAACACCCATCAACGGCGATTTCCACGCCATGGTCGCCAACGACGGGCCGCACTACGGCGACAACGTCAAGCTGCAAGGCCCCGGTAAATACACCCTCACCTTCACCGTGCTGCCGCCCTCCGGCCACCACTCCCTGGGCCTGCACACCGACAAGGAAACCGGGGTCGCCCCGTGGTTCGAACGCTGTGAAGTGCACTACGAATTCGTCTATGCCGGCATCGGCAAAAAAGGCGGCTATTGATGCGCCCTGCCCTGTGGCTGGGCGGCGTTCTGCTGAATGGCACGGCGTTGGCGGCGCCGTTGCCGGTGTATGAACTGAGCCTGCAGGACGGTCACTTCAACCCGCCACAACTGGCCGTCAAGGCTGGCGAGCGCTTCAAGATCGTGCTCAAGAATATCGGCCAGGGCCCGGCGGAATTTGAAAGCACGCCCTTGCGGGTGGAGAAGGTGTTGTCGCCCGGCGTGACCACCTTCGTGGTGATCCACCCGCTCCAGCCCGGCGTGTATCCGTTCTTCGACGAGTTCAATCCCCATCTGCCCGAAGGCAGCATCCGCGCCGACTAGGAGCCGTTGATGAATCAATCGATGTTCATTGTGTGGCGCGAAAGCGTCGAGGCGCTGTTGGTGATCGGCATCCTGCAAGCCTGGATCAGCCGTCAGGCCGGTCATTCGCGCCTGGCGCGTTTCCTGTGGGCCGGGGTGCTGCTGGGGCTGCTCGGCTCCGCCGGTTTGGCCGGGTTGATGCTGTGGGCTGGCGAAACCATGAGCGGTGCCGAGGGCGAATGGCTGCAAGCGGCGCTCACACTGATCGCCAGCGGCTTGATGGTGCAGATGGTGTTCTGGATGCATCGCCACGCGCCCACCCTCAAACACCGCCTGGTGAGTGAAGCCGACCAGCGCCTGGCCAGTCACGGCGGCTGGGGGGTGCTGCTGTTGGCGCTGTTGGCGGTCAGCCGCGAAGGCAGTGAGACCGTGGTGTTTTTGTAAGGTGCCGGTGCGCGCCTGCACGACGAGGCGCTGGGGTTGTTCGCCATCGGCGGCGTGCTCGGCCTGGTGCTGGCCGGGCTCACGGTGCTGCTGTTGCGCGGCAGCCGACGGTTCATCTCCTGGTCGGGATTTTTCGCCCTCAGCGAAGCGTTGCTGTTGCTGCTCGGCGGTGCCTTGCTGGTGGCAGCGGTGGACCGTATCAGCGGGCAACTGCTGGCCATGGACATGCCCGACTGGGTCTATGCGGCCTTTGGCGACAGCCGCTGGGACAGCAGCGCCTTGCTCAGTGACAGCCACGGCCTGGGCGCCTTGCTCGCCGACTTCGCCGGCTACCGCGCAGCGCCGAGCCTGGTCAGCGTATTGGTGCTGCTCGGCTACTGGCTGCTGGTGGGCGGCGGCCTGCGCCGGGCGCGGCGCGTAGCATGAGCCGCCTGCAACAGTTGGGCGATGGCATGCGCCGTCACGCACGGTTGATCCGTGCCGTGCAATGGGCTGTGGTGCTGGTGTACGCCGCCCTGCTGGTGGTGCCGGCGCTGCTGCCACTGCCGGACAGCCAGGCGCGTGCGCTGGGCAACCTGACGCTGCTCGCGCAGTTCGTGTTCTGGGGGATCTGGTGGCCGTTCGTGTTGCTGTCGATGGCGCTGTTCGGGCGCCTGTGGTGCGGCGTGCTGTGCCCGGAAGGTTCGCTGAGCGAATGGGCCAGCACCCACGGGCGCGGCCTCGGCATTCCGCGCTGGCTGCGCTGGGGCGGCTGGCCCACCGTGGGGTTTTGCCTGACCACCGTCTACGGCCAACTCATCAGCGTGTATGACTACGCCCAGGCCGCGCTGCTGATCCTCGGCGGCTCGACCCTGGCCGCCGTGGTGGTCGGCTTGCTGTTCGTGCGCGGCAAGCGCGTGTGGTGCCGCTACCTGTGCCCGGTCAGCGGCGTGTTCGCCCTGCTCGCGCGCCTGGCGCCGGTGCACTTCGCGGTGGATGAACAACGCTGGAAAGCCAACACCGCACCGCGCCTGCCACTGCCCAACTGTGCGCCGCTCCTGGACATTCGCCGCCTGCAAGGCGCCAGCGATTGCCACGCTTGCGGGCGTTGCAGCGGCCAACGCGGCGCCGTGCAACTGATCGCCCGCTCGTGCAACCAGGAAATCCTCCAGGCCCCACGCCAACCGGCCAACCCCTGGGACGCACGCCTGCTGTTGTTCGGCGTGATCGGCCTGGCCATGGGCGCCTTCCAATGGACCGTCAGCCCCTGGTTCATCGCCCTCAAGCAACACCTCGCCGAATGGTTGATCAGCCGCGACTGGCTATGGCCGCTGCAAGACAACGCACCCTGGTGGCTGCTCACTCACTACCCGCAACTCAACGACAGCTTCAGTTGGCTGGATGGTCTGTGCATCCTGCTGTACCTGGCGGGCAGTTCACTGCTATTCGGTGGCGGCGGCTGGCTGCTGTTGCGCCTGGCCGCGTATTTGGCGGGCGATCGCGCACTGTTTCGGCCCCTGGCCCTGACCCTCACGCCCTTGGGTGGTGCGGGATTGTTTTTGGGATTGTCGGCGACCACGGTGAAATTGCTGCGCTACGAAGGATGGCTGCTGGCATGGGTGCAACCATTGCGGGCGGTGATATTGCTGGCGGCGATAGGCTGGTGCCTGTGGTTGGCGTGGCAACAACTCAAGGGCCTGCCTCGCGGGCGGGCGTGGCTGTGTGTGCTGATGAGTACCGGGTTGATCGGTTATGGCTGGTGGCTGCAGTTCTGGGGCTGGGCCAGTTGAGTTAGGCAAACCCAATGCGGGGAGGAGGCACGCCCCCTCCCACCTTTTCCAAACCCACTCTAGACCTTGAAGCGCGCCACCGTCTGGTGCAGCGCACTCGCCATCCCCGCCAGGTCATGGCCTGCCGTCTCGGTGTGCAACGCCCCTTGCAGCACCTGCTGCGACAAGCTGCGAATACCCACCAGATTGCGATCCACCTCCCGCGCCACCAGCGCCTGTTCCTCGGTGGCACTGGCGATCATCAGGTTGCGCTCGTTGATCTGCGAGATCGACCGGGTGATTTCCTCCAGCGCCTCGCCCGAGCGTTGTGCCACGCCAAGCGTCGCCTGTACCCGTTCGCTGCTGCTGTGCATCGCCGCCACCGCATGTTCGGTGTCTTCGCGGATGTTGCCGATCATCTGCTCGATCTCCTGGGTCGAGGCCTGGGTGCGATGGGCCAGCGCGCGTACTTCATCGGCCACCACCGCAAAGCCACGTCCGGCATCGCCAGCGCGGGCGGCTTCGATGGCGGCGTTGAGGGCCAGCAGGTTGGTCTGGTCGGCAATGCTGCGGATCACTTCAAGCACGCCGCTGATGTCTTGCACACGCCCGGCCAGTTGCTGGATGCGCTCGGAGGTTTCCACCACGCCGGTGGCCAGGGTGTTGATCGACGCCACGGTCTCCTGGACCTGCGCCCGCCCACGCTGGGCAGTCTGCTCCGACAGGCGCGAAGCCTCGCTGGTGCTCACCGCATTGCGCGCCACTTCGTCCACCGCTGCCGTCATCTCGTTGACCGCCGTGGCCGCCTGTTCGATCTCCTGGCCCTGGGACTGCAAGCTGCTGCTGGTCTGGCTGCTCACCGCGCTCAACTCTTCGGAGGAACTGGCCACGCCGTCCACCGACGCTGCAATGTGCCGCACCATCTGGTTAAGGTTCTGCTGCATCTGGTGCAGGTTGCGCATCACACTGCCCTCGGCACTATTGCCCACCGGCACGACGATGGTCAGGTCGCCCTGGGCAATATGGCTCAACACCCGCGCCGCCTCATCCGGCTCGCCGCCCAATGGGCGAATAACGCTGCGGGTGACGATCACGGCCGCCGCGACCACCAGCGCCAGACACAGCAGGAACAGGCCGAGCATGTTGCGCCGCGCCTCGTCATACAGGGTCTGCGCCGCCTGCTCGCGCTCGGCGAACAACCGCCCCTGCATCGCCATCAGCGCGTCCAGGCTCTTGAATACCTGCGCTTCAGCCGGCATCACCTGTTGCTTGAGCTGGGCCAGGCCCTGCTCGCGAGCGCCCTGCTTGATCAGCGCCTGCACCTGGGTGAAGGCGGCCACGTAAGTCTCGCGATGGGTTTTCAAGGTGGCGTAGGCAGCCTTGCCTTCGGCGCTGTCGAGCAGCGGTTCAAGGGTGGCAAACGCCTGGGTGATGCGCTGGCGCGTGGCGCCGATGGCCTCCTGGGCCTGCGGGTTGTCCTGGTCGATCAGCAAGTCGCGGGTGTTGCGCCCGTTATCGCGCACACCCGTGGCGATCACCATGATCGGTGCGATCCGCGGCCAGTCCTGCTGCACGATCTGCTCGGACTGCTGTTTGAGGGTTGCCAGGTCGTGCAAGGCGTAAAACACCAAGCCCACCAGGGCCAGCGGCGCAATCGCGAAGCCGATGACAATGCGTTGTGCCGTGGTTAACTGCGTCATTCTGAACATTCCTTGATGAACACCTGCCCACCATGGGCAGCATCTGTAAAAAGCCGGTTGAGGGTGCTGGTCACCCTCGCAATACAAAAGCGGGAAACAACTCGCGGATACGCCCCCACAACTCCGGTAACCGCACCTGCAGCGGCGAACTCGGCAGCTGCGTATCGAGCATGCTGGCGGTCCGTACCATCTGCACGGCAAAGCGCTGCACACCTGCGGCTTGCAAACGCTGGGCCAGCAGCAGCAGGCGTGCGGGATCGATCAAGTGCCAATGCACGGTGGTGCGGCACTCGTAATCCACGCCACTGGCGAGCAAGGTGTCGAGGCTGCGCCAATTGGCGGCGCCGCTGCCCTTGACCTGGGTCACCGACTGGCAATCCTCGGCCAGCGCCTTGACGTCAAACCCGACCCAATCGGCATGCCGCAATGCATTGGCAAAGCCTGCCGGCTTGATCCCCGCGCTGTGCAAACCAATGCGAAAACCCAGCGCGCGCACTTCATCCATGGCCGCCGGCAAGCCTTCCTGCAAGGTCGGTTCGCCGCCGCTGAATACCACCGCGTCGAGCAGGTCCTGGCGGCGCTGCAGAAACAGCAACACCCGGCGCCAATCAATCTCCGTGCTGGCGCGCGGCGGGATCAGGTCCGGGTTGTGGCAGTAACGACAACGCCAGGCACAGCCCTGGCAGAACAGCACGCAGGCGAGCATGCCGGGGTAGTCGAGGGTGGTCAGGGGCACCAGGCCCCCGACCCGTAGCGCTCGACTCATTGGCGCCCGGCCGCAGCGGCCGTTTCGGTAAAGTGCACACGCTCCTGGTGCTCGGATTGCTTGCCGGGGTTGAACGCCGAGACTGGTCGGTGATAACCCATCACCCGGGTCCAGACTTCGCAGCGCTGACGTTGTGGCTGGGTTGCTTGCATAGTGACTCTCCTTGGGGTTGAAAAAAGCTTATCGGGCCGCGGCCAGGACCTCGTCGCACTTGGGGCAGAACTCATGTTCACCCGCCAGGTAGCCGTGCACCGGGCAGATCGAAAACGTCGGCGTGACCGTCAGGTACGGCAGGCGGAAACGCCCCAGCGCCTTGCGCACCAACTGCTTGCAGGCCTGGGTCGAGGAAATCTGCTCGGCCATGTACAGGTGCAACACGGTGCCGCCGGTGTATTTGCATTGCAGTTCGTCTTGCAGCTCCAGGGCTTCGAACGGGTCCTGGGTGAAGCCCACCGGCAATTGAGAGGAGTTGGTGTAGTACGGCGCGACCGCGCTGCCCGCTTGCAGGATCTGCGGAAAGCGCTTGCGGTCTTCCTTGGCGAAACGGTAGGTGGTGCCTTCCGCCGGGGTCGCTTCGAGGTTGTAGAGGTGGCCGGTTTCTTCCTGGAACCGCAGCAAGGTGGCGCGCACGTGGTCAAGCAGCTTGAGCGCGAATTCGCGGCCCTGGGCGGTGTGCATGCCCTGCTCGTCGTCGCTGAAATTGCGCAGCATCTCGTGCATGCCGTTGAGGCCGATGGTCGAGAAGTGATTGCGCAGCGTGCCCAGGTAACGCTTGGTGTACGGGTAGAGCCCGGCGTCCATATGGTGCTGGATCACCTTGCGCTTGACCTCCAGGCTTTCCATCGCCAGTTCCATCAGGTTGTCCAGGCGTTGCAACAAGCCCGAGGTATTGCCCTTGAACAGATAGCCCAGGCGCGCGCAGTTGATCGTCACCACGCCGAGGCTGCCGGTCTGCTCCGCCGAACCGAACAGGCCGCCGCCGCGCTTGAGCAATTCGCGCACATCCAGTTGCAGGCGGCAGCACATCGAGCGCACCTGATTGGGTTGCATGTCGGAGTTGAGGAAGTTCTGGAAATACGGCAAGCCGTAGCGCGCCGTCATCTCGAACAGGCGGTCGGCGTTGGGGCTGTCCCAGGGGAAATCGTGGGTGATGTTGTAGGTCGGAATCGGGAAGGTGAACACCCGGCCCTTGGCGTCCCCGGCCTGCATCACTTCGATGTAGGCACGGTTGATCAACTCCATTTCGGCTTGCAGGTCCCCATAGGCGAACGGCATTTCCTCACCGCCGATCACCGGAACTTGCTCGCGCAGGTCTTCAGGGCACACCCAGTCGAAGGTCAGGTTGGTAAATGGCGTCTGGGTGCCCCAGCGCGACGGCACGTTGAGGTTGTAGATGAACTCTTGCAACGCCTGGCGTACTTCGGGGTAGCTCAACTGATCCTTGCGCACATAGGGCGCCAGGTAAGTATCGAACGAGCTGAACGCCTGGGCCCCGGCCCACTCGTTTTGCAGGGTGCCGAGGAAGTTGACCATCTGCCCCAGGGCGCTGCTCAAGTGCTTCGGCGGCCCCGCCTCGACCCGGCCCGGCACGCCGTTGAGGCCTTCATGCAACAACGAGCGCAGCGACCAGCCAGCGCAATAACCGGCGAGCATGTCCAGGTCATGGATATGCAGGTCGGCCTCGCGATGCGCACGGCCGATCGCCTCGCTGTAGACCTCATCCAGCCAGTAATTGGCGGTGACCTTGCCCGCCACATTCAGCACCAGCCCACCGAGGGAATAGCCCTGGTTGGCATTCGCCTGCACGCGCCAGTCTTCACGGTCGAGGTATTCGTTCATCGACGTGGCGACTTCCACCAGAGTCTTGCGATCGCGGCGCAAGCGGCCGTGCTGCTCGCGGTAGACGATGTAGGCGCGCATCGACAGGAAGTAACCGGCGTCCATCAATACACGTTCGACGCTGTCCTGGATTTGTTCCACGTCCAGCCGTTCGATCCCCCGCAGCCGAGCCAGCACCGCGCCCAGCAACACGTCGACTTCGGCGGCCTGGTACTCAGCGGTGGCGTTGCCGGCGGCGATCAGGGCTTGGCGGATTTTTTCGGCGTCGAAGGGGGCCAGGGTGCCGTCGCGCTTGTAGAGATGGGTGCTGGCCAGCGGGGTGAGAGCGGTTTGCATTGGGAGGCTCCAGACACTACATATAGATGGTTTTGATTCTTTTGACACAATATGCAGTGATGTTACGGAGGTTGGTTTGGGCGACCATTGATCGGGGTCAAGTTTTTTCAGATCGTGCCCATAACCATTGCTTCGGTAACGGCGGCCATTGGTTCCGCCCTTACGGCGGGTCACTTTTGGAAAAGCCCCAAAGTAACCAAAAGGCCTTCGCCCCAACACTCGGCGCCTCGCTTAGGCTCGGTATGCCCGTAATCCAACATGGAGTTGGGGGGGCCGCCTAAGATCAAAAGCCAGAGCCAGAGCAAACCGCAGTTCCATCTGAATACATGGAGATCCAAATGTGGGAGCGGGCTTGCTCGCGAATGCGGTGTGTCAGTCCACTCATTCATCGGCTGATCCACTGCATTCGCGAGCAAGCCCGCTCCCACAGTTTTGAACCCGTTCACCCCGCACACGCCGGTCGGCTTTAAGGCCGCCGCGCTCTGGCTTTTGATCTTACTTGCCCCGTCAAACACGCTGGCCGGAAAGTGACCCGCTGTAAGAGCGGAACCATCGGTGGCCGTTACCGAAAAAACGGCTATGTACACAAGGCCAATCACCCCCCACTCATATTCATAAACCGCACCACCTGCACCTCCCCCGCCCCGGTGAAATCATGGCGCAACGGCTTACCCCGCAACGCCTTGTGCAACGCCTCGATCAGCGGTTGATCGTCCAGTGGATAGCGCCTGAGCAACCCACGCAGATCCAACGCATCCTCCTGCCCCAGGCACAACAACAAACGCCCCTCCACCGTCATGCGTACCCGGTTGCAACTGCCGCAAAAGTTGTGCGAGTTCGGCGAGATAAACCCGATGCGCGTGCCCGGATGCCGTGCCAGACGCACATAGCGCGCCGGGCCGCCGCTGCTCTCGGCGCTGTCGAGCAGCTCATATTCCCGGGCGATCACGGCGCGCACCTCGTCACTGGGGCAAAACGTCTCGCCCCGCGAACGGCCCACATCGCCCAGGGGCATTTCCTCGATGAAGCTGATGTCGATACCCTGCTCGATCGCATAACGCACCAACGCCGGCACCTCGTCGAAGTTGCGCCCCTTCATTACCACGCAGTTGAGCTTGACCCGCTCGAACCCCGCCACGCTGGCCGCCTCGATGCCGCCCAGCACCTGGTGCAAATCACCGTTGCGCGTGATCGCGCGAAACCGCTCGGGATCAAGGCTGTCGAGGCTGATATTCATGCGCTTGACCCCCGCCGCCGCCAACGGCCGCGCCAACCGCACCAGCTGCGAGCCGTTGCTGGTCATCACCAGCTCGCGCAACCCGGGCAGCGCAGCGATGTTGCGACACAGCTCGACAATGCCCGGCCGGATCAGCGGCTCACCGCCGGTGAGGCGGATCTTGCGCACGCCCTGCCCCACAAACAGCGCGGCCAGGCGTTGCAGTTCTTCCAGGCTCAGCACCTGCTGGCGTGGCAGAAAGGTCATGGTTTTCGCCATGCAGTACACACAGCGAAAATCACAACGGTCGGTCACCGACAGGCGCAGGTAGTCAATCGAACGGCCGAGCCCATCCACCAGGCTCATATCACTGCACCAACGGCGAGTCGGCGCCCTGCAAGGCGAGGCCACGGATGTCCGCCGCGCCAATCAGGGTTTGCAGGTACTGCACCAGCGCCTTCTGCCACACGCCCTGCTGCAACTGGGTGCGGATCGCGCCGGCCACCGCTTCATAGGGCAACGGCTGGCCTTCGACGCGCTGGTCGATGCTGATCACGTGCCAGCCGTAGCGGCTTTCCAGGGGTTTTTCGGCCAGCCCCGGGGCCAGCGTGAACAGTTGCCGCTCCAGTTCCGGCACGGTCTGGCCCTTGCTGATCTGGCCCAACGAACCGCCCTGAGCCTTGGACGGGCACGCCGAGTACTTGAGGGCCAACTCGGCAAAACTGCCAGGCTCCTGGGTCAGGCTCAGCAGCAGGATTTCGGCCTGTACATGGGCCAGCTGCCGCGCTTCGGCATCGTCCGGCGCGCATTCGAGCAGGATGTGCCGCACCGCCAGCAACGGCGCGCTGTGGAAGCGCCCGCGATTGCTTTCGAAGTAATGCAGGCAGGTCGCCTCATCACACTGCGGCACGCTGATTTCACGCTCCAGCAGCAAACGCGTAGCCGCTTCCTCTTCGTTCTCGCCGGGGCCGATGTCCATGGCCAGGCCGAGTTCGGCAATGCGCTGCTGCAACAGCTCGCGGATCACCAACGCCCGGGCGGCCAGGTACACCGCCGATTCACGGCTCTCGGCCGGGTGGTATTGCAACTCCAGGGCCATCGCCTCGGGCGCGATGGGCACACCGTTGACGCTGATGATCGGCCATTCCTGTTCACTGCTGGCGATCAATTCAGGTGCCGCTGGCACCACCTCCACTTGAGGTTCCGGCGCTGGCGCCGACGACCCACAACCCCCGCCACATCCGCATCCTGTTGTCATGACCGTCTCCTCACGCCTTCTGCCGTACGATTTGATAACGCCGTCCCAGGTACCAGATCGGTGCGCTGACCACGTGCACCAAGCGGGTAAACGGGAACAGCACGAACAAGGTCAGGCCCAGTGCCACGTGGGCCTTGTAGATCAGCGACACCGGCGCAATCGACGCCGCCGCTTCCACCGGCCGCAGCAGCACCACGTTCTGCGCCCAGTCGGCGAGCATCACCATCACCGAGCCGTCCATATGGCCAGTGGAGGCGACGATGGTCAGCAAGCCCAGCAGCAACTGCGCGAGCAGCACCAGCAGGATCAGGATGTCCGACGCACTCGACGTCGCCCGCACCCGTGGATCACCCAGGCGCCGCTTGACCAGCATCAACAGGCCCACCAGGCACAGCAGGCCGAAAAACCCACCGGAGACCATCGCCAGCAGTTGCTTGTGTTCGGTGCTGATCACGTGGTGATACACCGACGCCGGGGTGAGCAGGCCGACAAAATGCCCGGCCAGCACAAACAGCACGCCGACATGGAACAGGTTGCTCGCCACACGCATGCCACGGTTGCTCAGCATCTGGCTGGAACCGGCCTTCCAGGTGTACTGCGACAGGTCGAACCGCGCCCAACTGCCCAACAGGCAGATCGCCAGGGCGACATAGGGATAGATCCCGAATACCAGCAAATTCCACTTAGACATTACCCACCTCCCCGGCCGGCACGGCGGCCGGCCCTTGCTGCTGAAAATCCACCCAGTGCAACGGCACCGCACTTTCCTCGCGGGCCTTGCCCGGTGCGCTCGGCATCGAACTGCAACGGTCCTGCTGTTCGGCCTGCATAAAGTCCACGGCCTCCTCTTCCCACACCTTGTCGAGGGCCTCGAGGGAGTCGTCACGCGGCTCGGCGGCGACCTGGGCACGCACCTCGGCCACGGCCTGGTGCGGCTCGGCGCCGGCGATCTGCAACAACGCGCGAAAGCAACTGGCATAGGCGCTTTCGCGCTCCTCCAGACGTGCGCCGAGCAAGGCCAACAGATGCGCCACATCCGCCAGGCCCTCGCGGGCCTCGATGTCTTCGCGGGTCGACAAGAACTCCAGGTACAGCGGGATGTAGTCCGGCAGCTCCTTGACGCCGATGGCAAACCCGGCGGCCTCGTACTGAGCCATCATGTCGACCATGGCCTGGCCACGGTCGCGGGACTCGCCATGCACGTGCTCGAACAACAGCAGCGACAACGAACGCCCACGGCCAAACAGCGCGCCGTAGTGTTCCTGGCCATCCATCAGGTCGTTGGCGCAGATCAGTTCCAGCAGCTCGAACAGCGCACCGCGTTGCTTGGGGCTGATTTCCCGCGACTCGATGATCGCCTGCTCCAATTCATCGCGGCCGCTCACCAGGCGCTCGGTGGGATAGTCCAGCAGCAGCGAAATCACTTTAAGAATGCGCATGGCTCAGTCCTCCCAGATCTGGACGGTTTTCAACACGTCGCGGCGGTTGGCCTTCTTGGCGCCGAACATATTGGTGTCGGAACTGCCGCTGCAGCCGCTGCCAAAGCTGAAACCACAACCGGAACGCTCGGCGAACGCGTCGCTCATGGCGTCTTCGCGGTGCGCACTCGGCACCACAAACCGGTCCTCGTAGTTGGCGATGGCCAGGTAGCGATACATCTCCTCCACCTGAGGCACCGTCAGGCCAACGTCTTCGAGCACTTGCAGATCCTGCACGCCGTCGACTTGCTGGGAACGCTTGAACGCACGCATCGCCAGCAAGCGTTTCAGCGCGCGCTTGACCGGTTTTTCATCGCCCGCCGTGAGCATGTTGGCCAGGTAGCGCAGGGGGATGCGCAGGCTGTCGACATCCGGGATCACCCCGTTCATGCCCACGGTGCCAGCGGCCGCTGCGTTCTGGATGGGCGAAAGTGGCGGCACGTACCAGACCATCGGCAAGGTGCGGTATTCGGGGTGCAGCGGCAGCGCGAGTTTCCAGTCCACGGCCATTTTGTACACCGGCGAGCGCTGCGCCGAGTCGATCACCGACTGTGGCACGCCATCGGCCAGGGCCTGGCGGATCACCGCCGGGTCGTTGGGGTCGAGGAAAATTTCCAGCTGTTTCTCGTACAGATCCTGCTCGCTGGCGGTGCTCGCCACTTCGCTGATGCGGTCGGCGTCATACAGCAACACGCCGAGGTAGCGAATGCGACCGACGCAGGTTTCGGCGCACACCGTCGGCATGCCGGCCTCGATGCGCGGGTAGCAGAAGATGCACTTCTCGGACTTGCCGCTCTTCCAGTTGAAGTAGATTTTCTTGTACGGGCAGCCGCTGATGCACATGCGCCAGCCACGGCATTTTTCCTGGTCGATCAGCACGATGCCGTCTTCTTCGCGCTTGTAGATCGCGCCGCTGGGGCACGATGCCGCGCACGCCGGGTTGAGGCAGTGCTCGCACAGGCGCGGCAGGTACATCATGAAGGTGTTTTCGTACTCACCGTAGATGTCGGCCTGGATCTGGTCGAAGTTCTTGTCCTTGCGACGCTTGGCGAATTCGGTGCCGAGGATTTCCTCCCAGTTCGGGCCCCACTCGATTTTCTGCATGCGCTTGCCCGACACCACCGAACGTGGGCGTGCAGTGGGTTGGTGTTCGCCCAGCGGTGCAGTGTGCAGGTGCTGGTAGTCAAAATCGAACGGCTCGTAGTAGTCGTCCAGGCCCGGCAGGTCAGGGTTGGCGAAGATGTTCGCGAGCACGCGGAACTTGCCGCCGATGCGCGGGTTGATCGTGCCGTTGGCGTTGCGCTGCCAGCCGCCCTTCCACTTGTCCTGGTTTTCCCACTCCTTGGGGTAGCCGATGCCGGGCTTGGATTCGACGTTGTTGAACCACGCGTATTCCATGCCTTCGCGGCTGGTCCAGACGTTTTTGCAGGTGATCGAGCAAGTGTGGCAGCCGATGCATTTGTCCAGGTTGAGGACCATGCCGATTTGTGAGCGGATTTTCATCTCAGTTCTCCTCGATGTCAGTCGGCAATGGGCGTGGCAGGTCATCGCCATGGGAGCCATCGAGCCAGTCGACCTTGGCCATCTTGCGCACCACGACAAACTCGTCGCGGTTGCAACCGACCGTGCCGTAATAGTTGAAACCGTAGGCCTGCTGGGCATAGCCGCCGATCATGTGGGTCGGCTTGAGCACCACGCGGGTCACCGAGTTGTGGTGGCCGCCACGGGTCTTGGTGGTTTCCGAGCCCGGCACGTTCACGATGCGTTCCTGGGCGTGGTACATCATCACCATGCCCTCCTTGACGCGCTGGCTGACCACCGCGCGGGCGGTCAGTGCGCCATTGACGTTGAAGCATTCGATCCAGTCGTTGTCCTCGATGCCGGCGCGTTTCGCGTCGATCTCCGAGAGCCACACAATCGGCCCGCCACGGCTCAGGGTGAGCATCAGCAGGTTGTCGCTGTAGGTGCTATGGATGCCCCACTTCTGGTGCGGGGTGATCCAGTTCAGCACGATCTCCGGCTCGCCATTGCTGCGCTTGCCCTTCACCCCTTCGATGGTGCGGGTGTTGACCGGCGGCCGGTAGCTCATCAGTTGTTCGCCGAAGGCCTGCATCCACGGGTGGTCCTGGTAGAACTGCTGGCGGCCGGTGATGGTGCGCCATGGGATGTTTTCATGGACGTTGGTGTAACCGGCGTTGTAGCTCACGTGATCGTCTTCCAGGCCCGACCAGGTGGGGCTGGAAATGATCTTGCGCGGCTGCGCCTGGATGTCGCGGAAGCGGATCGCCTCGTGGGCCTTGGGCAATGCCAGGTGGCTGTGGTCGATGCCGGTGAATTCCGACAGCGCCGCCCACGCCTTGACTGCCACGTGACCATTGGTTTCCGGGGCCAGGGACAGGATGACCTCGGCCGCATCAATGGCCGTGTCGATCTTCGGCCGCCCCTGGCTGATGCCCGCCTCGCCTTCGTGATGATTCAGCTCACCAAGGAACTCGACCTCGTCATCGGTATTCCAGTTGATGCCCTTGCCGCCGTTGCCGAGTTTTTCCAGCAACGGGCCGAGGGAGGTGAATTTCTTGTAGATGTTCGGGTAGTCACGCTCCACCACCGCCATGTTCGGCGCGTTCTTGCCGGGCTCGGGCGCCACACCGGCGCTTTTCCAGTCGGTGCCACCGAATGGCTGAGCCAGTTCGCCAACGCTGTCATGCATCAGCGGCACGGTGACCAGGTCCTGCTCGACACCCAGGTGCCCGACCGCCATGGCCGAGAACGTCTTGGCGATGCCCTTGTAGATTTCCCAGTCGGAGCGCGACTCCCATGCCGGGTCGATCGCCGCCGACAAGGGGTGGATAAACGGGTGCATGTCCGAGGTGTTCATGTCGTCTTTTTCGTACCAGGTGGCGGTCGGCAGGACGATGTCGGAATACACGCAGGTGGACGACATGCGGAAGTCCAGGGTGGTCACCAGATCCAGCTTGCCAATGGCGCCGTCGTCGACCCATTCGGCTTCGGTGGGCTTGCTCTCGCCGCCAAAACCGATGTCTTCGTTCATCACGCCGTTCTTGGTGCCCAGCAGGTACTTGAGCATGTACTCGTGGCCCTTGCCCGACGAACCGAGCAGGTTGGAACGCCAGATGAACATGTTGCGCGGGAAGTTCACCGGGCTGTCCGGTTGTTCGCAGGCGAAGCGCAAGGTGCCGTCCTGCCAGGCCTTGACCACGTAGTCCTTGGGCGCCATGCCCGCCGCCGCCGCATCACGGCAGATGTGCAGTGGGTTGGTATTGAGTTGCGGCGCGCTGGGCAGCCAGCCGGCGCGTTCGGCGCGGATGTTGTAATCCAGGGCGTGGGTGGGGAACTGCGCCTTGTCTGCCAGGGGCGAGAGCACGTCGTGCATGTTCATTTTTTCGTGGCGCCACTGCGAGCTGTGGCCGTAGAAGAAACTGGTGCCGTTCATCTGGCGTGGCGGACGGTTCCAGTCCAGGCCAAAGGCAAGGGGCAGCCAGCCGCATTGCGGGCGCAGTTTTTCCTGGCCGACGTAGTGCGCCCAGCCGCCACCGCTCTGACCGACGCACCCGCAGAGCATGAGCATGTTGATCAGGCCACGGTAGTTCATGTCCATGTGGTACCAGTGGTTCATCGCCGCGCCGACGATGATCATCGAGCGTCCACGGGTCTTGTCGGCGTTGTCGGCGAACTCGCGGGCGATCTGGATCGCCTTCTCGCGGCTGACGCCGGTGATCGCCTCCTGCCAGGCCGGGGTGCCGGGCACGCTGGCGTCGTCGTAGTCCCTGGCCACGTTGCTGCCGCCCAGGCCACGGTCGATGGCCAGGTTGGCGGCGGACAGGTCGAACACACTGGCAACCTTGGCCACGCTGCCATCGGCCAGCACCACGCTGTGCACCGGCACGCGGCGGAACTGCACGGCCTCACCGGCCACGTGCTGGAAGTGCTCGTGGGCTTCACCGGCAAAATACGGGAAGGCCACTTCGGCGACGTCGCCACCGATCAGACTGAGTTTCAGGTCAATCGCGCGGCCTTCACCGCCCTCTTTGGCGAGGATGTTCCACTTGCCCTTCTCGCCCCAGCGGTAGCCGATAGAGCCTTGTGGCGATACCAGCGCGCCGCTCTCGTCGAGGGCGATGGTTTTCCATTCCGGGTTGTTGTCCTGGCCGAGGTTGTCGATCAGGTCCGAGGCGCGCAGGAAGCGGTCCGGCTGGAAACCTGCGCCGGGGGCGAAGCCGCTCATGGGTTTGAGCATCACCAGCACCGGCAAGTCGGTGTAGCGCTTGGCGTAGTCGGTGAAATAGGCGCTCGGGTGGTCCAGGTGAAATTCCTTGAAGATCACATGGTTGAAGGCCTGGGCCAACGCGGCGTCGGTGCCCTGCTTGGGGTTGAGCCACAGGTCGGTGAGCTTGGCCACTTCCGAATAGTCGGGGGTGATGGCCACGGTCTTGGTGCCCTTGTAACGCACCTCGGTGAAGAAATGCGCGTCGGGGGTACGGGTCTGCGGGACGTTGGAACCCCAGGCGATGATGTAGTTGGAGTTGTACCAGTCGGCCGACTCCGGCACGTCGGTCTGCTCGCCCCACACCATCGGCGAGGCGGGCGGCAGGTCGCAGTACCAGTCGTAGAAACTCAGGCACACGCCGCCCAGCAGCGACAGGTAACGGGAGCCCGCCGCGTAGCTGACCATGGACATGGCCGGGATCGGCGAGAACCCGACGATGCGGTCCGGCCCATATTGCTTGATGGTGTAGACGTTGGAGGCGGCGATGATCTCGTTCACCTCCTCCCAGTTGGAGCGGATAAACCCGCCCATGCCGCGCTTGCTCTTGTACGACTCGGCCTTGGCCTTGTCCTCGACAATGCTTGCCCAGGCTTCCACTGGCGCCAGGGTCAGGCGCGCTTCACGCCACAGCTTGAGCAGCGGCTTGCGGATCTTCGGGTACTTGAGGCGGTTGGCGCTGTAGATGTACCAGCTGTAGCTCGCGCCGCGCGGGCAACCACGGGGCTCGTGGTTGGGCAGGTCGTTGCGGGTACGCGGGTAGTCGGTCTGCTGGGTTTCCCAGGTGATCAGGCCGTTCTTCACGTAGATCTTCCACGAGCAGGAACCGGTGCAGTTCACCCCGTGGGTGGAACGCACGATCTTGTCGTACTGCCAGCGCGAACGGTAGACGTTTTCCCAGTCGCGGGACTCTTTGCGGGTCTCGCCGTGGCCGTTGGAGAACTCGTCTTGCTTGCGGTTGAAGAACCGCAATTGATCCAGTAAGTGACTCATGATGCTTTCCTCATCAGGCGTGCCGTGGGGTGCGTTGCCCCGCGAATTCGTGGTCGATCAGCAGGGTGTGGCGCAGCCTTTGCGGGCGTACCACCACCAGGTCACGACGATGCAGCTCAGGTAGAAACCGACAAACATGTAGAAGGCCATCGCCGGGCTGCCGGTGGCGGCCATGGACGAGCCGAAGGATTTGGGGATGAAGAACGCGCCGAACGCGCCCATGGCCGAGCTGAACCCCAGCACCGCAGCAGACTCCTTGCCGGCATCCTTCAGGGCCTGTTCACGCACCGCAGCGGGTTTGCCGGCGCTGGCCTTCTCGTGAACGGTGCGGAAGATCACCGGGATCATGCGGAAGGTGGAGCCGTTGCCGATGCCGGTGGTGATGAACAGCAGCATGAACATGCCGAGGAAGCCGTAGAAGCTGCCCGCCTCACCGTTCTGCGGCAGGAAGTGCAGCACGCCGAACACCATCACGATCATCAGCACGAAGTTCCACAGGGTCACCCGCGCCCCGCCCAACTTGTCTGCCAGCCAGCCGCCCAATGGGCGTACCAGCGCGCCCACCAGCGGGCCGAGAAAGGCGAACTTGAGGGCGACCACGTCCGGGAAGGAGGTCTTGATCAGCAGCGGGAATGCCGCCGAGAAGCCGATGAACGAACCAAAGGTCGCCAGGTACAACCAGCACATCAGCCAGTTGTGCTTGCGCTTGAAGATCACCGCCTGGTCGCTGAACGAAGCACGGGCGCTGGACAGGTCATTCATGCCGAACCACGCCGCCACGGTGACGGTGAGGATAAACGGCACCCAGATGAAACCGGCATTCTGCAACCATAGTTGGCTGCCATCGGCCAGGGTCTGCGGCTGGCCGCCGAGTGCCCCGAATGCGGCGAAGGTGATCACCAGCGGCACGCAGAACTGCATCACCGACACCCCCAGGTTACCCAGGCCAGCGTTCAAGCCGAGGGCGGTGCCCTGCTGGGCCTTGGGGTAGAAAAAACTGATGTTGGACATGCTGGAGGCGAAGTTGCCGCCGCCAAAACCACAGAGCAAGGCGATCAGCACAAACACGCTGTAGGGCGTGCCCGGGTCTTGCACCGCAAAGCCCATCCACAGCGACGGCAGCAGCAAGGACGCGGTGCTCAGGGCGGTCCAGCGGCGCCCGCCGAAGATCGGCACCATGAACGAATAGAACACGCGCAAGGTAGCACCGGACAGGCCCGGCAATGCCGCCAACCAGAACAGCTGGTCGGTGGTGAAACTGAACCCGATGGCGTTGAGGCGCACGATCACCGTGCTCCACACCATCCACACCGCAAACGCCAGCAACAGCGCGGGGATCGAGATCCACAGGTTGCGGGTCGCGGTTTTCTTGCCGCTGGCGCCCCAGAACGCCGGGTCTTCGGGGCGCCAGTCGTGGATCACCGGGCCCGATTCGGGCTTTTGCGCGATGGACATGATCATTCTCCTTGGAGCGCTTGTTTGCCGAGCAACGGCTGTTTGCGAATTTCGCTGAGGTACATCCAGGTCAGGGATACCCAGACCACGCCGTACATCAACATGAAGCAGGACGAGCGCACGCCGGTGAGGTCCACCAGGGCGCCAAACATGATCGGCAGCACAAACCCGCCCAGGCCACCGGCCAGGCCGACGATGCCGGACACCGCGCCCATGTTTTGCGGGTAGTCATTGGCGATGTACTTGAAGACCGAGGCCTTGCCGAATGCGAAAGCGATGCCCATCACAAACAGCAGCACGGTGAACAAGGTGGGGCTGAGGCCGATATGGAAATCCAGGGGGCCATTGACGGTCATCACTTGCAGTTGGGTCTGCGGGTAGCTGAGCAGGAACAGGCAGATCCAGCTCACCCACAGCACCCACCAGGTCACGCTCTGCGCGCCCCAGCGATCAGACATCCAGCCGCCCACTGCGCGCAGCACACCGCCGGGCAGGGAGAAACACGCGGCCAGCAGCGCTGCGCTTTGCAGGCTGAAGCCGTATTCCTGCACGTAGTACTTGGTCACCCACAGCGCCAGCGCGACGTAACCACCGAACACAATCGAGTAGTACTGGCAGTAGCGCCACACGGCCGGGTCTTTCAGGCACAGCAACTGCTGGCGCAGGGTCGCGCCACCGGCGCTGCGGTGGGTCTTGTTTTCGCTGGTGAGGAACCAGAACAACAGTGCGGTGATAAACAGGATTGCACTGAACACCTTGGGCACCAGGTGCCAGGTGCCGAGGGCGATCAGCGCCGGGGCGAGAAACTTGGTCACCGCCGCTCCCGCGTTGCCGGCACCGAACACGCCCATGGCAAAGCCCTGGTTGTCTTTATCGAACCACTTGGCGACGTACGCAATGCCCACCGAAAACGAGCCGCCGGCCAGGCCGACAAACAGGCCAAGCACCAGGAACTGCCAGTAGGCGGTGGCGTAGGTGATCAGGTACAGCGGCAGCACGCAGGCGAGCATCAGCAGGAAGAACACGATGCGCCCGCCGAAGCGGTCGGTGAGCAGCCCCAGCGGCAAGCGCACCAGGGAACCGGTCAACACCGGCGTGGCGGCCAGCAGGCCGAACTGGGTTTCGTTGAGTTGCAGCAGCTCCTTGATGGGCACGCCGAGCACGGCGAACATCATCCACACCATAAAGCAGACGGTGAAGGCCAGGGTGCTCATGCCCAGCACCAGGCCTTGTCTTATACGGGGTTGAGTCACGGTATGCGCTCCAGAAAGTGATTCCATGAGCGCAGGTTAGGGGCGACACCCCCGCAGAACTTGACCCAGATCAACGTGGGCCGGGTGGGTATGGGGCTATGCTGACCCCGTCTACCTCCAAGGAGGTAGTCAGCAAAACAAGAGAAAGCCTTTATTTATCAATGGATTGCTCTCTTGTGCCGGCTTTTATCCGTGGGAGGGTTCGCCGGCAATTCTTTAGAGGTAGTGCGCCAGGGAAGGCCACATTCGACCCCCTTTCCCGTTCCAGGTGCGCCCATGTCCCGTTCCCGCCCCCTCCAGATCCGCCGTCATGCTTGACTGGCTGCGCAGCTCCCTGCCCGCCCGGGCCGGGCTGGCGGTGATCCTGATTGCGATCCTGGCCCTTGCCAGTTCCCTCAGCGCCGGGCTGATCGCCTGGTTCAGCCAGGGCGATGCGGCGGCGGTCAACACCGCCGGCTCAGTGCGCATGGAGACCTACCACCTCAGCTGGAAACTCGCCGCTGGGGCGCGGCCGGACGAAATCGCCGAGGTCAGCCAGAGCCTGCAACGGCGCCTCGAAAGCCAATCGCTCAAGGCGGTGCTCGAAGACGGCCCCAACAGCGCACTGCAGCAGAGTTACCAGCAGATCCAGCAACGCTGGAACGAGGAACTGCGCCCGGCGGTGATGGGCGGTGATGCGGCGCTGTTCCAGGCGCGTGCGCCGGCGTTTGTCGAGCAACTGAACCACTTCGTCGCGCTGTTGCAGCAACAGAGCGAGCACAAGCAAGGCTGGCAACAGGCGATCCAGGGGCTGGCGCTGTTCAGCACCTTGATCATCCTGCTGCTGGGCTTGTACGAATTGCAGTACGGCGTGGTCACGCCCTTGCAAGAGCTGGTGCACGCGACCCGGCGCTTTCGCGATGGCGACTACAAGACCCGGGTCAACCACCGCTCCGAAGACGAACTCGGCCAACTGGCCCTGAGCTTCAACGCCATGGCCGAAACCATCGAAGCCTCCCACCGCACCCTGGAAAGCCAGGTGCAGCGCAAGACCCTCAACCTGCAACAAGCCAACGCCGCCCTCGAACTGCTGTACCAGAGCAGCCGCAGCCTGGCCACGCGGCTGGCCAACGCCGAGGGCCTGGACGAACTGATCCGGCGCTTCCAGAAACGCCTGCCGGGCCTGCGCCTGTCGCTGTGCCTGCAAGGCCACTTCCTCGCCCCGGCGCAGCAGATGCTCGCCCTGCACGGCGAACAGAGCCGCAACATCTGCGCGATCGGCGATTGCGCCACCTGCGAACGCCACCACGTCGCGCCGCCGCAGGTGTTCAGCATCAGCAACCAGGGCGCCGAACTCGGCGAACTCAAGGCACACTTCCTCGACGGCCATGCGCCCCAGGATTGGGAGAAACAACTGATCCAGGCCCTGGCCAACCTGATCGGCACCTCGTTGTCCCTCAAGCGCCAGCGCGAGCAGGACCACCGCCTGTTGCTACTGGATGAGCGCACCATCATCGCCCGCGAACTGCACGACTCCCTGGCCCAGGCGCTGTCCTACATGAAGCTGCAAGTCAGCCGCATGCAGACCCTGATCCGCCGTGGCGAATCGGTCGAGACCCTGGCCAACGTCACCGCCGAACTGCGCGACGGGCTCAACAACGCCTATCGCCAGTTGCGCGAATTGCTCACCACGTTCCGCCTGCAAATCCACGACGCCGGGCTGGTACAAGAGCTGCAAGACACCGCCGAGGAGTTCTCCCGACGCGGCGAGTTCCAGGTGCACCTGCATGTGGACGCGCTGGCCTTCCAGCTTTCAGCCAGCGAACAGATCCACATGTTGCAGATCACCCGCGAAGCCCTGTCCAACTGCCTGCGGCACGCCCATGCGCAGAACGCCTGGCTGCAACTGCGCCAGGTCGGCGAGACCGTCAGCCTGAGCATCGAAGACGATGGCCGGGGTTTCTGCGGCGCCGTCGACACCCGTGAACACCACGGCCTGACCATCATGGACGAACGCGCCCGCAGCCTGCACGGCCACCTCGACATCCAGCCCCGCGAGCCCCAGGGCACACGGGTGCAACTGCGTTTCCAGCCGGAATTTCTCGGCCACTCTCTACAAGGCACCGCCCCATGAACACGTCCACTCGCCACCGTATCCTGCTGGTCGACGACCACCCGATGATGCGCCACGGCATGCGCCAGATCCTCGAACTGGAAGACGACCTGCACGTCGTCGGTGAAGCCGGCAACGGCCAGGAAGCCCTCGACCAGATCGACGCCCTGCAACCGGACCTGGTGCTGCTGGACAACAACATGCCGCACATGAACGGCCTGGAAACCCTGCGCCGCCTGCGCGCCATGGACTACGCGGGCAAGGTGCTGCTGTTTACCGTGTCCGACGCCGAAGACGACATCCGCGATGCCCTGCGCCTGGATGCCAATGGCTATCTGCTCAAGGACATGGAACCGGAGCTGGTGGTGGAATTCATCCGCGACGCCCTGCATGGCGCCCTGGTGATCAGCCCCGGCTTGACCCGCGTACTGGCCCAGGCACTGCGCTCGCCGCAGCCGCACGCGGCGGTGGAATTGACTGATCGCGAGCGGCAGGTGCTGAGGACGATTGCCAGTGGCTACAGCAACAAAGTGATCGGGCATAAGTTGGGGATTACCGAGGGGACGGTGAAGGTGCATGTGAAGAATCTGCTGCACAAGCTGGGGTTGAGGTCACGGGTGGAGGCGGCGGTTTGGGCGATGGAGCATTTGCGCCAGGTGGGGTGAACCCAGGCACTGCCAATCTCCTGTGGGAGCTGTCGAGCCTTAGCGAGGCTGCGAAGGCGGTGGCACTGCTGGTGGAGATGTTGGCTGAACCACCGCTTTCGCGGGCAAGCCCGCTCCCACATTTGAGCTGTGTTGCTGGGATGTCAGCGCTCGGCTGGAGATCCCTCTCACACCGCCAATCCCCTGTGGGAGCTGTCGAGCCCTAGCGAGGCTGCGAAGGCGGCGGCACTGCTGGTGGAGATGTTGGCTGAACCACCGCTTTCGCGGGCAAGCCCGCTCCCACATTTGATTGGGGTTGCTGGTCTGTCAGTGTTCGGCTGGAGATCCCTCTCACACCGCCAATCCCCTGTGGGAGCTGTCGAGCTTTAGCGAGGCTGCGAAGGCGGTGGCACTGCTGGTGGAGATGTTGGCTGAACCACCGCTTTCGCGGGCAAGCCCGCTCCCACATTTGATTGGGGTTGCTGGTCTGTCAGTGTTTGGCTGGAGATCGCCCAGACACTGCCAATCTCCTGTGGGAGCTGTCGAGCCTTAGCGAGGCTGCGAAGGCGGCGGCACTGCTGGTGGAGATGTTGGCTGAACCACCGCTTTCGCGGGCAAGCCCGCTCCCACAGGTGATTGGTGTTGCTGGGTTGTCAGTGCTTGGCTGGAGATCCCTCTCACACCGCCAATCCCCTGTGGGAGCTGTCGAGCTTTAGCGAGGCTGCGAAGGCGGCGGCACTGTTGGTAGAGGTGATGGGTGACCGCAGCAACGGATATGGACTCAAGCTCCAGAGGTACTCCTTCAGAGGCATAGCCGCATTCCCCCAAGGCGCCCTACCCTGACCACCCGCGGAGGCCCCAACCCATGCTCACCCACCCCCAAATCGTACTGACCCTGCGCCGACACCACCTGTTCAGCCGGCTGCCGGAAAAAACCTTCCAGGACGTCTGCACCCTGGCCAACCTCAAGCGCCTGCCCGGCCACGCGCCGCTCGTGCATCAGGGCGACCCCGCCGAGCGTTTCTTCCTGCTGGTCAGCGGCCAGATCAAGCTGCACCGCGTCACGGGCGAAGGCCAGGAGCACCTGGTGGAAGTCATCCAACCCGGCCAGACCTTTGCCGAGGCGCTGCTGTTCACCCAAGCCAAGGCCTACCCGGTCAGCGCCACGGCGCTTAAAGACAGCGTGTTGGTCAGTATCGAAGGCCAGCACTACCGCCGAGCCCTGGAGGACCAGCCGCAGATCTGCCTGGCGATCCTCGGCAGCATGAGCATCCACCTGCACCAGCGCTTGCAAGACATCGACACCCTGACCCTGGCCAACGCCAGTCGCCGAGTGATCAATTTCCTGTTCCAGGAGCGCAATGCCGTCAGCGGCGAGGTGGTGCTGCAAGTTCCCAAGCGCCTGGTGGCGTCGAAGCTGGGGATCCAGCCGGAGACCTTTTCAAGAATCCTGCACCGGCTGGTCGAAAGTGGCTTGATCGAGGTGCAGCGGCGCACCATCCGGATCCTGTGCGAAGAACAGCTGATGGGCTACCAGGCAGGCTGACTCAGTGCCCGCTGTGGGCCATGCCTGCCGGTTGCTGCAACAGCGCCAGGTCAATTTCGGCAAACCGCAGCACGCGCCCACCCGTATCCGCCGCGACCTTTTGCGCCTTGGCCTCATCGGCGAACGACGCCAGCACCACCCCCATCGCGCCCTTGAGCCCGGTGCCGATCACATAAAACGCCGTGCGCGCATCGATCAGCTGCGTGTCATCCGGTGCATCCCAGTGGCTGCGCCCCATGTCATGCACATACAGCTTGGCCGTGTCGTGATGGTTTTCCGGCTGCAACCACCAGCCGAGCATTTCGGCGGTGGAGCAGAACTTCTTCACCCCGTCGCGCTCCACCACCTGGCCCTTGGGCCCGGGGAATTCGCTGATGACCATGCCGCACACATGACACTCATCATTGGGATGAAACGCCACCGGCGCATCGGTGAAGCTCGACTCTGGCGCCTTGTCGCACGCCGCCAGCAAAAGGCCGGCCAACAGCGCCACCATTACCCGTGTTTTTACACCCATAAACGTGACTCCAGCAGTCATAAGAATTCTTCAGGCCGCGCGCCGTTTGAACAAGCCATAGGCCAGTGCCAGCGGTATGCCGACCCACGCCAGCAGGCATGCCCATAACACTGGCGCCGGCACATCGAGGTCGCTGCCCAGGGCCATGACCCCGACCGATGCAGTCCCCGTATCGAAGCCCGCGAGGTTGATCAGCCGATACACATCGGTGGGGTTGAACAGCAGCAACCACGGCAAGCCATGAGGGTTGAATTGACCTTTGCTCAGCACCAGCAAGGCGAGCAAACCGAGGTCGAACACCAGCACAAAGAAGAACCACACCCCCAGCGCCAGGCCGGCGGCGGTGGATTTTTCTGCGCAGAGGCTGCTCAGCGCGTAGGCCAGGCCGAGAAAACCCCAGCCCAGCAATGTCGAGGTCAGCATGAAGCGGCCGAACGCCCAGAGCAGCAGGCCCAGTTCAACGTCATCCACCAACAGCGCAATGGCGAACATCGCGCAACCAAAGCCGATCACGGTGGCCAGGGCCAGGATCAGCCCATGCCCGACAAACTTGCCCAACAGGATCTGCCCGCGTCCCAGCGGGTAAGTGAGCAGCAGCAACAAGGTGCCGCTTTCGTCTTCGCCGACAATGGCGTCGTAGGCCAGCAACAACGCGATCAGCGGCATCAGGAAAGTCGCCAGGCTGGCCAGGCTGGCGATGGTCGCCGGGATCGACGTGAAGCCCAATTGCCCGGCGGCGGCCGCGCCAAGCCAGGCGATACCGATGGCCAATACTGCGAACAACAGGCTGATCGCCAACAACCAGCGGTTGCGCAGGCCGTCGCCAAACTCTTTGCGGGCCAGGTTCCAGACTGCGTTCATAAGGCGACCTCCCCGCTGTTGAGGTAGTGGCGATAGATGTCCTCCAGGGACGGCGGCAAAAGCTCCACGTCGCTGGGGCTGTCCAGCACCAGCAACTGGCGCAGCAGGTCCATCTTGTCGTTCGCGTGCGCCGCCACTTGCAGGCCGCCTGGGCCCCAGGTCTGGGTGACATGCCCGGCGGCGCTCCAGCGCTGTTGCAACATGTCCGGGCGTTGCAGGCCACGGCTGCGGATCAGCGTCGGCAACCCGGCCTCGGCACGCAGTTGCGCGAGACTGCCCAGTGCGAGCAGACGGCCTTGGGTGAGGATCGCGGCGCGGTTGATATGCGCCTCCACGCCCGGCAACACGTGGGAGCACAGGATGATGCTGGTACCGCCCTCGCGCAGGCGGTCGAGCAAACCGTACAGGTCCTGGGTGGCGACCGGATCAAGGCCGACGGTGGGTTCGTCGAGCAGCAACAGGCGGGGTTCACCCAGCAGCGCCTGGGCCAGCCCAAGGCGCTGGCGCATGCCTTTGGAATAGGTCTTGACCCGCCGCTCGGCCGCTGC
The DNA here is from genome assembly GCF_057835125.1 of Pseudomonas sp. GL_117. NCBI lineage: Bacteria > Pseudomonadati > Pseudomonadota > Gammaproteobacteria > Pseudomonadales > Pseudomonadaceae > Pseudomonas > Pseudomonas sp. GL_117. The sequence continues at coordinate 3,575,564 of NZ_CM174418.1, forward strand.
GCCCAGGCCGACGTCGTGCAGCAGGCGGTCGACCTGATGCAGCGGCGCGCCCTTGAGCCGCGCGAAATGACGTAAGGTTTCGAGGCCGCTCAACTGCGCATAGAAGGTCACGTTTTCCGGCAGATAGCCGAGCATGCGCCGCACCCGGGGATCGCTCGGCGCATGGCCGAAGACCCGCACCTGCCCCGCGCTGGGCTGCAATAAGCCCAGCACCAGTTTCATCGCCGTGGTCTTGCCCGCACCGTTATGCCCGAACAGGCCCAGCACTTCGCCGGGAGCCAGGCTCAGGTTCAAATCGTGCAGCACCGCCGTGCGCCCATAACGCTGGGTGACGCCTTCGATCTCGACGACGTTCATCATGCAGGTTCCTTGTGGTTGGGGGCTTGCATCAAGGGGTGGCTGTCCATCACCCCGGGCGACTTCATCACCGGAAACGCACGTTGCACCCAACGCAGCAGCTCGATGCCAGGACTGTTCATCAACAGGCGCACCTGGGGGTACAACCACAGCAGGCGGTCGACGTTGTCGTTGGGCTCGTAGACCACATCGCCGAGGCCATCGCCGTTGCGGTCCCAGCCCAGGTAGTCGCTCCAGAAATTGCCACGGCCGTCGGCCGACCACTCCTGCAAGCGTGTGGCCACGTACTTGACCTGGCGGCGGTTGCCGATAAAGGCGTTGCCGGCGATGCGGTTGTCTTCCGAGCCAGCCGTGAGGTGAATGCCCACGGCGCTGCGCTCGAAGCGGTTGTGTTCGATGCGGTTGAACAGCGAGTTGTAGATAAACAGCGCCTTGCCTTCGCCGCCGGTGATCATGCTGTCGCCGGTGGAACCGTCGCGCACGTCGCTGACGAGGTTGTCCTGCAAGGTGGAATAGGTGATGTAGTTCATCAGGATCCCGTAGTTCTGGTCCTGCTCGGAGCGGTTGCCGATCACCGTGAGCTTGCGGCTTTGCATCAGCGCATAGCCGGTGCGGGTGCGGCGGGTGGTATTGCCAAGTACCTGGTTGTCGTTGGCGAACATGTAGTGGATGCCATAACGCAGGTCTTCGAGGGTGTTGCCTTGCAGCAGGTTGCCGTTGGAGGTGTCGATGTAAATACCGTCGCGGGCCTCGCGCACCTGGTTGCCAATGACCCGAGCACCGTGCACCGCGTACAAGTGGATGCCGTTGCCTCGGTCCTGGGAACGCAGCAGCGGGTCGCCCTGGATGCGGTTGTCGATCAGGCTCACGTCGGCGGTGCCGTCGACCCAGATGCCAAAGCCTGGACCTTGCAGGTAGTTGCCGCGCAGTTGTGTGCGCTGGGCCTGGGGCTGGATGAAAACCGCGGCGTTCATCGCGGTGAGGTCGCGGCCCCAGTCGAGGAAAGTGCAGCCCTGCACGCTGACGTCTGGGGCGCTGATGATCAGGCCGTTGCCCTGTCCTTCGGCCTGGAAGATGGCGTCGGGGGCGCAGGTGAGTTGCATCGGCTGGTCGATGCTGAACGAGCCACGGTATTCGCCGGCGGGCAGGCGCCAGTGCTGTTCGCCGTCGGGTTGCAGCGGCAAGTCGGTGAGTGGCCGCACAGCGGCGGCCGCCTGGGCCGAAAACAATCCCAGCGCCAGCAAGACGAGAAGTGATCGAGCCACGGCGATACCCCATGAATGAAAGACGACCCGGTGCAAGGCTTGTGTGGGAGCAAGCCCGCTCCCACACAAACCACGCGCCTGGATTGGCCCAGTGGTGGTGCTCTGCGTTCAGGCAGGCTCGACTTTCATGCGCCCCACCATCTCCATATGCAGTGCATGGCAGAACCAGCTGCAGTAGTACCAATGCAGCCCCGGCTTGTCGGCGATAAAGGTGATCGACGAAGTCTGCTGCGGGCTGATCTCCATGCTCACGCCGTGGTTGACCATCACAAAACCGTGGGTCACGTCCTCGATCATGTCGATATTGGTGATGGTCACCGTGACTTCATTGCCCTGCTTGACCGTGAACTCCGAGAGCCCATAGGCCGGGGCCATGGAGGTCATGTACACGCGCACCTTGTTGCCGTCGCGGATCACCTTGCTGTCGGTTTCCAGGTTGATGCCGTCCTTTTTGGCCAGTGCCACGGTCTCGGCGAAAAACGGGTCGTTGCGTTCCCAGATTTTTTTCGGGTTGATCTGGTCACGCCGCGCCATCACGCAGTCGTGGGGTTCGGCAAAGGCCGGGCCGTCGTGGACCAGTTTCATCTCCTCGCCGGAGATGTCGATCAACTGGTCGTTCTCCGGGTGCAGTGGGCCGGTGGGCAGGAAGCGGTCCTTGGAGAACTTGCTCAGCACCATCAGCCACTGGCCATCGGCGTCGCGGGTTTCGGTGAGCGAGGCGTGGTTGTGACCGGGCTGGTAGTGCACGTCGAGTTTCTGCTTGATGTAGTCGACCTTCTCGCCACCGTAGGCGCGGATCGCCTTGGCGATGTCCCACTTGACCACCTGGCTGTCGATAAACAACGTGGTGTAGGCGTTGCCGCGCCCGTCGTAGGTGGTGTGCAACGGGCCCAGGCCCAGTTCCGGCTCACCCACCACCACGCCGCGCGGGTCGCTGATCTTGCCGTTGAACAGGTCGTCGAGCTTGTCGATGGCGATGATGGTGCAGGTGGGCGACAGCTTGCCGTTGGCGATGAAGTACTTGCCGTCCGGCGAGGTGTTGCAGCCATGGGGGTTTTTCGGCACCGGGATATAGCGGGTGAATTCGCTGTCCTTACCGTCCAGCGATTTGCGCCCATCCACCACCGGCACCTTGGCGCCGTCGACGCTGATGAACTTGCCGGCCTTGATCGCCGCCTCGATGCGCGGGATGTTGAACACCACCACCCAGTCGCGCTCGTTGCGCATCATGCCGGCCAGGTCAGTGGCCTTTTCCGAGTTGTAGCAGGTAGCAGCGGCGTATTTGCCGGTGTAGTCCATGTCGGCGTTGTCGAGGTTGCCGTCGACGATGACCTGGAAGGCCATCTCCATTTTCTCGGCGTCGATGGCGTTGAACATGGTGAAGCTGTTGCGATCCTGCAGGTCGAAATTCTTGCCGTCATTGGGGTGCGGAATGATGAACTCGGCGTTGCAGAACACGTACTTGGTGTACGGCACCTTTTGCAGGCGCAGGCCGTGGATGGCCTGGGCGTTGGGCACGGTGAGGATCTTGTCGCACTTCATGATGTCCAGGCGGATGCGCGCGACCCGGGTGTTGGCCTTGTCGTTGATAAACAGGTATTTGCCGTCGTACTTGCCGTCGGTGGTGGACAGGTGCGGGTGATGGCAATCGCCGTTCGGGTACTTGGCGCCCTCCCCCAGGATGCGCTTGCTTTCGTTGGTCAGCCCCCAGCCGGTGGCTGCGTCGATATTGAACACCGGGATACGCATCAGCTCGCGCATCGACGGGATGCCGAGCACGCGCACTTCGCCCTGGTGGCCGCCGCTCCAGAAGCCGTAATAGTCGTCGAGCTGGCCCGGTTCCACATGGATTTTCGCCTTGGCGTCCTTGGCCGCCGCCGCAAAGGATTCACGGGTAAACACCGTGCCGCCAAGGGCCGAAGCCCCGGCCAAGACTGCGCCGGTCACCGCACCGCTGCCGAGGAAACCGCGCCGGGTCAGGCCGTCGTGCTTTTCGTCTGTGTCGTTCATGGGTTGCTCCTTCAAGCGTTGGGATTTATCTGCACCACGGGAATCTGCTGCGCCGCCTTGTTGCGTTTCTTGCGCTTGTTGATCAGCGGCGGGCACTTGTGGTCGTTGTGCCAGGTCATCTGGCAATCGAGGCAGTAGTGGCATTCGTTGGGGTTGATATGGCCGTCGGGATGGATCGCCTGGATCTCGCATTCCTTGGCGCACAGCTGGCACGGGTTGCCGCATTCGGCGCGACGCTTGAGCCAGTCGAACAGGCGGAACTTGCTCGGGATCGCCAGCGCCGCTCCCAGTGGGCAGACGTAGCGGCAGTAGACTTTGCGGGTGAACAGATTGATCACCAGCAGCGCCACGGCGTAGAGCACGAACCACCACTGGCGGTCGAAATGCAGGGTGATGGCGGTCTTGAACGGTTCGACTTCGGCGAAGCGCTCGGCGGTGGCCATGGACTCCAGGGAAATGCCGAACAGCACCAGCAGGATCAGGTACTTGATCGCCCACAACCGCTCATGCACGGCGAACGGCAATTCGAACTGGCGGATCTTGAGCAAACGCGCGGCTTCATTGAGCAATTCCTGCAACGCGCCGAACGGGCACAGCCAGCCGCAGAACACGCCACGTCCCCACAGCAGAATGCTTGCAGCGGTGAACACCCAGAGCATGAAGATCAGCGGGTCGGTGAGGAACAGCTCCCAGCGAAACCCTTCGAACAGCGCATGCACAAAGGTCAGCACATTCACCACCGACAACTGCCCCAACGCATACCAACCGATAAAAACCACGGTAAACACCAGGTAGCCCCGGCGCAGCCAATGCAACAGGCGTGGGCGGCGGGCCAGGCTGTCTTGCAGGAACAGAATCGCCGTGAGCAGCACCAGCGCGGCGCCGAGTACCAGCACCTGGGTTTGCTTCTGATACCAGATACTCAGCCACAGCGGGCGGTTGGCTTCGTCGATCGCCGCCTGTTCCTCGGCGCTGGGCGCCGGGCGTTCCAGGTACTGTTCGGGCATCTGGTAAGGCAATTCGAAACTGCTGAAGGTGCCGCTGACCGGGCCGGTCTGGCGGCGTACCAAGAGTTCCAGGGTCCACGGCGAACCGGGGTCGAAGGCCGCTTGCGGGCGCACGATAAACACCGACATCTCGTCAAACGCCGGCATGCCATCGGCGTAGGCGTCATCGATGCGCTGGTGGTCGAGGTCGCGAAAGCTGATGACATTGCCGAATTGGCGCAACTGCACCCGGTCGAAAATCCCGCCGCGCACATAGCCCGAGCCCTTGAACGAAAACAGCCCGCGCCCGAGCACGGCAATCGCCTGCTCACCGGGCTTGAGGCGCTGCATCAGGTCTGTGTAGTGCGCCTCGCCCAGCAGGTTGCGGCCGATGCTCGGCGGGTTGATGTCGGCCACGTAGAGATCGATGAAGGTGTCGTCGGCGGCACCGCTGGCTTCGGCAGCGGTGTCCTTGAAGGCCGCATCGACCTGGCCACGGGTCAGGTGCAGGCGGCGGATCGCACCGTTGCCGGTCAACTGCGCCCAGCTCGCCGGGGTGAACTCATCAGTGCGGATCAGCGCGGCTTTCTGCTTGGCGGCGGCCTTGCCGTCGATCAGCTTGAGGGCCACCGCGACTTCATGGGCAGCGCGCATCACCACCTCATTGACCACCATAGCCGTCACCGTCGCACCGGCAATCGCGTCCACGGTGACCGCCTTGGGGTCACTGGAGCGGCCAACCACCACCCGTTGGCGCACGTCCACACCCGCATAGTGGCCGGTGAACTCATGCAGCTTGGCCTCGGGGATGCCGATCAGCAGGATCGGTTCGTGGTGCTCCAACACATAGGCATCGCGGATGATCCCGGCGGTGTCGAGGATCACCTGGGTGTTGATCGGTTTGCCCGAGTAGGCCGGGATATTCAGCACATCCAGGGTCTGGAACACATAGCCGACGGGCTGGCCGCCCTGGCTGATGGTACGCACCTTGAACGGACCTTCGGCGGCCGAGACTGCGTCGTGTTGGGGGAAGGTGTGATCGATGCGTTGCTGCGCGGGCTCGGCTTGGGCGTTGGGCAAAAACATTAGCAGCACCGCCATGATCAGCCAGTGAAGCGTCAGGTGCGTGGAACGGATCATGGGGTCCCTTACGGCGGCGTGCTGAAGATGGGACCGATGGTAGAGGCGAGGATGGCCAGTGGCCCTTGACCAGAATCAAGCCGGTTTTTTCCGAGGTGTGGCGTATCACCGCAACCCGAAACCAATGGAAGAAACCGAAATTCCCTGTGTCGAGCTTTAGCGAGGCTGCGAAGGCGGTGGCACTGTTGATGGAGATGTTGGCTGATCCACCGCTTTCGCGAGCAAGCCCGCTCCCACAGGGGATTGGTGTTGATGGATAGTGAGTGTTCGGCTGAAGATCGCCCAGGCACTGCTAGTCCCCTGTGGGAGCTGTCGAGCCCTAGCGAGGCTGCGAAGGCGGCGGCACTGCTGGTGGAGATGTTGGCTGAACCACCGCTTTCGCGGGCAAGCCCGCTCCCACATTTGAGCTGTGTTGCTGGGTTGTCAGTGTTTGGCTGGAGATCGCCCAGGCACTGCCAATCCCCTGTGGGAGCTGTCGAGCCCTAGCGAGGCTGCGAAGGCGGTGGCACTGCTGGTGGAGATGTTGGCTGAGCCACCGCTTTCGCGGGCAAGCCCGCTCCCACATTTGAGCTGTGTTGCTGGGATGTCAGTGTTCGGCTGGAGATCGCCCAGACACTGCCAATCCCCTGTGGGAGCTGTCGAGCCTTAGCGAGGCTGCGAAGGCGGTGGCACTGTTGGTAGAGGTGTTGGCTGAACCACCGCTTTCGCGGGCAAGCCCGCTCCCACAGTTGATCGGTGTTGATGGATGGTGAGTGTTCGGCTGGAGATCCCTCTCACACCGCCAATCCCCTGTGGGAGCTGTCGAGCTTTAGCGAGGCTGCGAAGGCGGTGGCACTGTTGGTAGAGGTGTTGGCTGAACCGCCGCTTTCGCGGGCAAGCCCGCTCCCACAGGTGATTGGTGTTGATGGGCAATAGGCGCTCGACTGAAGATCCCCGAGGGAGCAAGCTCCCTCGCCACAGGTCCGGTGTTCCAAGCAACGTTATGTAGGAACCCAAGACACGTCAGGCTGCCAGGCCGCGTCCCGCACGTTCCAAATTGCGCCATAGCCACGGCGGCAACACATCCGGGTCCAGGCTATCGATCAGGTTCTTCAACCCCAACCCCAACTCCGTATCCCCCTCAATCACCAGCCGCCGGCGAAAAAACAGCGTATCCGGATCTTCCTGCCGACTGGCCAACAACAAAAACTCACGCCAGTTGCCGCTGATGGTCACCTGGGCCTGGGCCTTGTCGGCAATGCGCAACCCATCCCGCGCCAGGGTCAAGTACCAGCACAACCCCAGGTCGGGGATGCGCAGGCACATCCAGCGCCCGCGCAGCAGGTCGAAGCCCCCGTCGCGCAAGGGCTCGGCCAGGCAGCGGTTGAGGCCTTGCTGCAACGCCAGGCGCTGGACCCGGAACGGCACACGGCGCAGCAGTGGCAACAGACGGTCGGCGCCCTTGAGCAGCCATTGTTTGCGATTCAACACAGCCCCACCTCCTCGACCCGCAACATGCCGGCCTGGCCATGCCAGTAGCCGTTGCAACCGTCGACAAACAACGGCGGCGTGGCGCCCTGGCGCACCTGGTCGTAGGCACGCACCACATCGGCCATGCCTTCGGCCCTGGGGCTCAGACGCAGCAGGTCGGCACCGCAGGCGACCAGCCCCGGGTAGTCGGCGAGCAGATTGGTGACGTCGGCGGACATCGTCTGAATGCCGTTCAAGGTAAACAACGCCTGGCCTTCCTGGCTGGTCAAGGCCATGCCGTCCGGGTAGTTGATGCAGCAGAACTGGCAGTCGTCCTTGGGCCGGTTTTCCGCACGGGCAGTGAAGCAGCGCGCCGAGTAGGCCAGGGGCAGATGACCGTAGGCGAAGATCTCGACCTGGGGCAACGGCCGCCCCAGTTCACGTACTTGCTCCAGCACATCGGCGATCAAACCGCGGGAGCATTCCACCGGCGGCACCCAGCGTTGCATGCCGGCATCGAGCAATTGCACCAGGGCGTGGCCGTTGTAGAGGTTGAGCGCCGGGCCGCCGACGAAGGGCAGCTTGCGCTCCATCAGCAACTGCACCGCGCCCATGTCGTTGGCTTCCACCAGCAACTGGCCGTTGTCGCACAGGCGACGCAGGCTGGACAGTTCCGAGGCGGCTTCAATCAAGGTGAGGCTCGACAACACGATCTGCGCCGAACTGCACGCCTGCAATTCACGCCCCAGGCCCAGCCATTGATCGAGGTTCAGGGCGCGCCGTTTGGAGCACACGGTCTCGCCCAGGTAAATCACGTCCAGGGGCAAGTCGGCCATGTCCGCATAGAAGCGCCCGAGGTGCTCCTTGTCCCAATAAAACAGCACCGGTCCGAGGCTGAGTTTCATCTGTGGTTCCTCACTGCCATGCACGATGGTAAGCACCCAGGGTGGTCTGGCTGCCTTCGGAAAGCCCGGCCAACACCTGCCGCCATTGGTCCTTGACCACAAAGTGGGCCGGGCTGGCGCGGTGGGCGTCGAGGGCGGCGCGCCAGACGCGGGTGACTTGCTCGACATACGCCGGGCTGCGTTGGCGGCCTTCGATCTTCACTGCTTCCACGCCGATGGCCGTGAGCTCTGGCAGCAGGTCGAGGGTGTCGAGGCTGGTGGGTTCTTCCAGCGCATGGAAACGCTTGCCGTCCACCAGGAAACGGCCTTTGCACAGGGTCGGATAGCCGGCTGGTTCGTCCGGGGTGTAGCGGTCGATCAGCACCTCGCTGAGGCGCGCGCTGAGGCCGTCGGCGTCATCGCTCCAGCGCACGGCCTTGGCCGGTGAGCACACACCGCACAGGTTGGGCGATTCGCCGGTGATGTAGGACGACAAGTGGCAGCGCCCTTCAGCCATGATGCACAGGCTGCCAAAGCCGAACACTTCGATGGGCACCGTGGCGCTGGCCGCCACCTGTTTGACCTGGGCCAGGGACAGTACACGCGGCAGCACCGCACGGCGGATACCGTAGCGTTCGACGTAGAACTTCAGCGCCGCCGCATGGGTGGCCGAGCCCTGCACCGACAAGTGCAAGGCCAGGTGCGGATGACGCTGGGCGGCGTAGCCGAGCACACCGGGGTCGGCGGCGATCAGCGCGTCGATGCCGTGATCGGCGGCGCGGTCCACCGCCCGTTGCCAGCGCGGCCAGATCTTGGGTTGCGGGTAGGTGTTGACCGCCACGTAGAGCTTGCGCTGGTGCTGGCGGATATGGGCGACGGCGGCGTCGAACTGTTTGTCGTCCATGTTCAGCCCGGCGAAATGCCGGGCATTGGTGTCATCGCGAAACCCCACGTACACCGCATCGGCGCCTTGGCGCACAGCGGCTTTCAGCGCAGGCAAGTTGCCTGCCGGGCAGACCAGTTGCATGGTGGCTCCTTATTGAAAATCGGCAAAGGACAGGAACGGCACCGCCGCGCCCTTGGGCACTTGCTGTCCGCGTTCGACAATCACCAGGCCGTCGGCCCAACACGCGGGCGCGAGCATCGCCGAGCTTTGCTGCGGGTGCAGGATGGCGCGCAATTGCCCATCGATGCCGGGGCTCAAGCGCGCACGCAGGTATTGGCGGCGCTTGTTCGGCTTGGCCCAGTCAAACCCGGCCACCACGTTGATCGGCACCGGCAACACCCGCTCGGCACCCTGGGCGCGCAGCAGGAACGGGCGCACCACCACCAACGCGGTGATCAGCGCGGCGGTCGGGTTGCCCGGCAGGCCGATCCACGGTTTGCCCGCGACCTGGCCGAACGCCAAGGGCTTGCCGGGCTGGATCGCCAGGCGCCAGAACTCGACCTTGCCGAGCGCCTGGATCGCCTGCTTGAGGTGGTCCTCCTCGCCCACCGACACACCGCCGGTGGTCAGCAGCAGGTCGCATTCGGAAGACGCCAGCACCAGCGCATCGCGGCTGGCCGCCAGGGCGTCGGCCATCACGCCGTAGTCGTGAACGTCCACGCCCCAACCGCGCAGCAACGCCGCGAGGAGGTGGCGGTTGCTGTTGTAGATCTGCCCGGGTGCGAGCGACTCACCCGGCTCGCGCAATTCATCACCGCTGCTGAGCAGGCACACCCGCAGCGGCCGATAGACCTTGACCCGCGGGATGCCCGCCGCCGCCAGCAGGCCGATCTCCTGGGCACGCAGGCGCTTGCCGGCGCTCAACACCCGTTGCCCGCGTTGCAGCTCTTCGCCGCGCTTGCGCACGTGTTCGCCCAAGCGCACGGGTGGGCACCAGATGCGCTGGCCATACACCCGGCAACGTTCCTGCGGTACCACGCTGTCGGCGCCCACCGGCAACGGCGCACCCGTAAAGATGCGCACCGCCTGCCCGGCCTGCAACGGCACGTCGCTGCTGTGCCCGGCGGCGATGCGCCCGGCCACTTCGAGGTAACCACCCTGCTCCGGCACGTCAAACGCGCGCAAGGCGTAGCCGTCCATGGCGCTGTTGTCCCAGCTTGGGAGGTCGAGGGGTGAAAACACTTCGTCGGCGACGACCCGCCCAAGGGCCTGGGCCAAGGCAATCACTTCAGTGGAAGGCGGCGGCGGCGCCTGTGCCAGCAACTGTTCGATGGCCTCCTCTACCGGCAGCAGGTCGCCGCTGTCACACACGTTCATGAGCGTGCCTCACAGGCCGCGAGCGCCTGGTCGAGTTGTGGCTTGAGGTGCGGCGCGAAATTGCACGGGCCGGTGCGGCTGTCCAGTTGACCGACGAGAATCTGGTCCCAGGCGGTGCGGCACGCGCCCGGCGAACCGGGCATGCAACACACCAGCACACCGTTGCTGAAACCGGCCAGGGCACGCGATTGCAGGGTCGACATGCCGATTTCGGCGAGGGACACCTGGCGAAACAGCTCGCCAAAACCGTCGACCTGTTTGTCCAGCAACGGCAGCACGGCCTGGGGCGTGTTATCTCGAGCGGTGAAGCCGGTGCCGCCGGTCATCAGCACCACTTGCACCTGGGGGTCGGCGATCCACTGCGAGACGCGCGCGCGGATCTGGTAGATGTCATCCATCACGATGCCGCGGTCGATCAGCATGTGGCCAGCGGTTTGCAGGCGGTCCACCAGGGTGTCGCCGGAGGTGTCGGTGTCGTAGGTGCGGGTGTCGCTGATGGTCAGCACCGCGATATTCAGGGAGACAAAACTGCGTTGGTTCAGATGGGCCATGATCCAGGCTCCAGGCGTTGAAAAGATGGTTGCAGCCTGCGCCGCAATGGGCGCAGGGCCTATTCCTCGGAGGAGGTATGCCGTTAGGGGGCCAGGCGCGTGCGTTGCCAGTGGCCGTCGTGCAGGCGGAAGTCGAGGCGGTCATGCAAACGATCCGCACGCCCCTGCCAGAACTCGATGCGCTGCGGTTGCAGGCAATAGCCGCCCCATTGCTCCGGCCGTGGCGGTTGGCGCCCGGCGAAACGCTCGGTGACTTCACGCAGGCGGCCTTCCAGCTCGCTGCGATGGGCCAATGGCTGGCTCTGCGGCGAGGCCCAGGAGCCCAGTTGGTTGGCGGCCGGGCGGGCGTCGAAATAGTCGTCGGACAGTTCGGTGTCGGCCTTCATCACCGGGCCTTCGATGCGCACCTGGCGCTCCAGGCCGGGCCAGAAAAACGTCATGGCGGCGTGGGGGTTGCTCGCCAGTTCCTGGCCCTTGGCGCTCTGGTAATGACCGAAAAAGAAAAACCCTTCGGCGCTGAAGCCCTTGAGCAACAAGATGCGGCAATGGGCGTGGCCGCTGCTGTCGACCGTGGCCAAGGCCATGCTGTTGGCCTCGGCGGGCGGCACTTCCGTCTTGCGCGCCTGGGCCAGCCACTGGCCGAACAGCTCCAGCGGGTCGTCCTGCTCGCAGTCATCACGCAGGCCATAAAGGGTGTAGTTGCGGCGCAATTGCGCAAGGGACAGGGGCATGACGCGGTCCTCCGGAAAGTTCGCCACAGTGTGGGAACTGACGCCGAATGATCCCTTGACCGCGATCAACAATTGGCTGTGGCATGACGCCACAGGCCCTTTACCACAAGGACTTGGCCAGGATCACGATCAGCACCATGTGCCCCAGGATGCTGCGCCGGATCCACAGTGCGCGCTTGGCACTCAGGCGCTTATGGGTCAGCCAGTACGCGAGCAGCAGGTAGTGCCCGATGATGCTCAGCGCCAGGCTGACTTTCAGGCTGAACAACAGCGTAAAACGAGCGGTCCATGGCACGTTCCAGTAGTGCCACGCCAGGCCCAGGCCAGCGCCGTACAGCACCACCACGACCCCGTGCAGCACCCGCCGCGATCGCCGGGCGATCGCCTGGTCCGAGGTGAATTGCGCCGACCAGGCCAACTCTTCCCGGGCGCTGTGCCAGATCACCAGTTCAAAAAACAGCGTGCCGATAAACGCGATGGCCGCCAGCAGATGTACGATCAGCAACAGTGAATACATGGCAGCCTCCTACCCTGGATGCCCGTCGACCCGCGCCTGCCAGAGCATCGGGCCATAACGCCACAAGTACAGCCCCAACCCGACGCACCAGCACGCCCCCGCCAGCCACAGCGCCGCCACCGGCCACACCAGCACCAGCAGCACCCGGCACACACACGCCAGGTTCAGCAGCGCAAACGCCAGGCTCATCCCACCTGGCGGTTGCAGCGAGCGGCCAGTGTGGCCGAGGCTGACCCGCGCGATCATCGCCAGGATCAAGCCCCCCATGGCCCCCACTGTCAGCGCATGCACCGCCAGGCTGGGGTTCAACGGCGCGCCGAAATGCCACAGCGCCATGCCCAGGCAGGCCAGCGCCAGCCAGGCGTACGCCAGGTGCAGCGACCACAAAAGTGGCACCTGCCACAAGCCGCGCGCGTGCCAACGCACCAGGCGCAGCAGATGGCCCACGCCAAGTGCGGCAAACAGCACGCCCAGCCAAAGGCGCGGCGACAGGGCCAGCCCGCTGGCATAGAACAGCGCCACCAGGATCGAGCCGCCCAGCAGCAGATGATCCAGCCACGGCCACGGCTTGACCGCCTCGACCCGGCCCAGGCCGCGCTGGGTGAAAAACGGGATCACGCGGCCGCCGATCAAGCCCATCATCGCCGCCACCAGCCATAGCCCGGTGAGCACCGCCTGGCGTTGCAGGCCGAGGTCATACAGCGACAACCCATCCGCCACGGCCAGCAGCACCAGCACCAGCACAATCGGGTAGTTGCGCCGCTGGCGTACCTGCCACAGCGTCCAGCCCATCACCCCGGCCACCGCCAGCGGAAAGCTCAGTTCCAGCAGCGCCAGCAGCGGCCATGGAATATCCAGCAACCAGCCCAGGCGCGCCGCCAGCCACAAACCCGCCAGCGCCGCCAGGGGCGCACCGCTGAGGCCCGGGCGGCCGGTCCAGGTCTGCACCGCCGTCAGCAGGAACCCGGCGATGATCGCCACGCCAAAGCCAAACAGCAGTTCATGCCGATGCCAGACAAGCCAGCCGCCGGCCGGTTGCCAGTTGCCGGTCATGCCCCCCAGGGCCAGCAGCCACAGGGGAACCGCCAACGCCGCCAACAGGCACGCGCCGAGGAAGAACGGCCGGAAGGCCAGGCGAAACAACGGGGTAATCGACAGTGCCTTGCGCCGATCCAGAACTTGCATGCTGCGGCTCCTCAACTCATTTTCTGTGCCGATGGTGCGCCTGCGCGCGCGTCTTGCCCTTGTCGCAGATCAAGCTGTGCCAAGGGTAGTCGGATTAACCTTGAGCCCCCCTTCCCCCTTTGTGTCCCGAGGTATTGATGGTGCTCCATCGTGTCCATCACCAGATCCTGCGCAGTCACCACCTGTTCGAGCCCATGGACGAGGCCCAACTGACTGAGTTGATGAGCAACAGCCAACTGCTCAATGTCGACAAGGGCGAGCCGCTGTTCCGCCAGGGCGAACCGGCCGATGCGTTTTACTTTGTGATTGCCGGCGCGGTGAAAATCTACCGCCTGACCCCGGACGGCCAGGAGAAGGTGTTCGAGGTGATCGGCGAACGCCAGACGTTCGCCGAAGCGATGATGCTGATGGACACGCCCAACTATGTGGCGTGCGCCGAAGCGGTGTGCCCGAGCCAGGTGTATCGGCTGTCCAACGCCACCTACATGCGCCTGTTGCACAGCAACAGCCGCCTGACCTTCGCCCTGCTCGGCACGTTGTGCGTGCGCCTGCACCAGCGGGTCAACGAGATCGAGACACTGTCGCTGAAGAACGCCACCCACCGCGTGGTGCGCTACCTGCTCACACAACTGGTGCGCCAGCAGAACACCGAAACACGCTTCGAACTGCCCATGGCCAAGCAGTTGATCGCCGGGCACCTGTCGATCCAGCCGGAGACGTTCTCGCGGATTATCCGGCGCCTGATCGACGAAAAGATCATCACCCAGGACGGTCGTCATATCGCCATTCTCGACCGCCCGCGCCTGGAGCAATTCGAGTGAAGACCTGCCTGTACTGCCAGCGGCGCAACCCCGAAGCACGCGTCACCTGCGCACACTGCGCCATGCCGCTGCCGGCGTCCGAGGCCAGCAAACAGGCCCTGCGGCTGAGCCGCTTTCAGTGGTTCTGCGTGGGCCTGGCGCTGTTTTGCATCGCAATGTTCTTCTGGCTCCCCCGGGATATTTACTGACCCTCGGTCAACTGCCGGTACAGCTGCGGTAGCCGCTGCGGCAACTGCTGTGGCTGGCGGATCAGGGTGAAGCCGTTCGCGCCGAACATGTACGGCAGGTAGTCACCGGCCTGCTTGTCGATGGTGATGCAGAACGGGATCAAGCCCTGGCGCCGCGCTTCGAGCACCGCCTGGCGGGTGTCTTCCACGCCATAGCGGCCCTCGTACAGATCCAGGTCGTTGGGCTTGCCATCGGTGAGCAGCAACAACAGTTTGCGCCGCTGTGGGCAGGCCCCCAGCAGCCGGGTGGCCTGGCGGATCGCGGCGCCCATGCGCGTGTAGTAACCCGGCTTGAGCGCCTGGATCGCACCGCGGGTGTGGTCGTCATAGGGTTGCTGGAAGGACTTGAGCACCTGCATGCGCACCTGCTGGCGACGCAGGGACGAAAACCCGTACAGCGCAAAGCGGTCCCCCGCGCCGGCCAGGCTTTCGCCGAACAGCAGCAGGCTGTCGCGGATCACGTCGATGACCTTTTGGCTATCGTTCAGGTGCGCATCGGTGGACATCGACAGGTCGGCCAACAGCAGGCAGGCGAGGTCGCGGTGGCTGTGACGTTGCTCCATGAACAAGCCGCGCTCGGCGCAGGCGCCGTGCTGGCGTTGCACATGAAAATCCAGCCAGGCGTGCAGGTCGAGTTCGCTGCCCTGGGGTTGCTGGCGCTGCCATTGGCGGTCGGTGCGCAGGTGCTGGAACTGGCGGCGCAAGCGCCGGGCCTCGGCATGCAGGCGCACGGGCAAGGGTTGCGGTGGCGCGTCGCGTAGCTGCATCAGTTGCAGGTTGACGAAGGCGTCCTGCAGGCGCTGCTGGCGGTAGTCCCACTCCGGCAGCTTGATCCCTGCGCCGAGGGGGATGTCATCAACGTCGGCGGGCGGCAGGTCGAGGTGCAGTTTCAGCCCGCCACTTTTGCGCACACGCTGGCGTGACAGGCTCAGTTGGTCGAGGTCTTCGGCCACGCGGGCGGCGTCGGGGTCGTCGCTGTCGTCGCTCCAGCGGTCGAGGTCGACGTGTTCGGTCCAACTGAACAGGTTTTCCAGGCGTACCACCAGCAGGCCGCCGTCGCGGCTCTGATCATCCAGACGCGTGGCGCGCTTGGGCGCGCCGTGTTGTTCACTGGGCGCTGCTGACAGATCGTCGCCGGTGTCGTCGAGGTCGGCGCTTTGCGGCGTGTCGAGGTGCAGCGGCGGGTACAACCACAACGGCAACGGCCACGGCGCGCGCTCGCTGCGTGGCAGATGGCGCACACTGCCGGGCTCGCGCAGGGCCTTGCGCAGGGCTTTTTCCAGCGCCGCTTCGTCGGGGCGCAGGCTGGCGGGGTCGGGGCGCAGGGCGATGTGTGCATCCACCAGGCGCCGGTAGCTGGGGCCCATGGCGGGATAGCGTTGCAGCAGCAGCCAGGTCCAGCGCTGGTTGTCTCGCGCCCAGTGGGTCATCGGGCCGGACTGTGCGGCAAGCAGGGCCAACCAGCGGTAAAGCTCCAGGTTGAGGCTGGCGTGGGGGAACACCGCCAGGCGGGACGGCAGGCGCAAACGGTTGCCGTCGCAGGACGCCAGCGGTGCCTGTTTGCAAGTGCCGGCAATACGCATCAACAGGTTACGGCGCAGCAGCAGGTCGCGGTCGCCGGCGGCTTCCAGGGCGATGCCACCGGCGCCGCCGAGGGCGCGAAATAGCAGCGCCAGGCTGCGTTGGCGGTCGCTCAAGTGGACCTGCGCCGCGGGGAAATCCACGCTGGCGCGACGGGTGATAAAGCGGTGCCAGGCGCTGCCGACCCACTCTTCCAGTTCCAGGGTAAAAGCCATGGGCATTGCTCCAAACGTAAAACGGCCCGCTGAATCAGCCGGGCCGCCCTCTTGGGGATTAACGATCAATGCACAATCGGCACCGGTTCACCGGCCACCGCGCGGCGTTGCCGGAAGCTGTACAGGTAGCAGAGCAGTCCGAGCAGGAACACCACGCCGCTGGCCAACCGCGCCCAGAACAACCCGTGCAGATGTTCAGTGGTGGCCATGAACGGCAGCGCCACACCGTCCACCGGCCAGCGTTGCAGCCACACCTGTACGGCGCCGGCGGCGGTGAGGAACAGGGTGATCATCACCATCGACAGCACCATCAGCCAGAAGCCCCAGACCTCGATGGTCTGCGAGCGGGCGTCCGGCGCTTCGCCGAGGCCACGCAGGCGCGGCATGGCGTAGCTGATCAGGGTCATCACGATCATGGCGTAGGCGCCGAAGAACGCCAGGTGACCGTGGGCCGCGGTGAGTTGGGTGCCGTGGGTGTAGAAGTTGACCGGGGCCAAGGTGTGCAGGAACCCCCAGACCCCGGCGCCGAAGAACGCTGTCACCGTGGTGCCCTTGGCCCACAACGTTGCGGCACGGTTGGGGTGCTGGCGCCGGCGGCGTTTGACCATGGTGAAGGCGAACATCACCATCGCCAGGAACGGCAGCGGTTCCAGTGCCGAGAAGATCGAACCGACCCACAGCCACACCTGCGGCGCGCCGATCCAGAAGAAGTGGTGCCCGGTGCCGATGATCCCGGTGATCAAGGCCATGGCGATGATCACGTACAGCCATTTTTCCACCACCTCACGGTCGACGCCGGTGACCTTGATCAGCACGAACGCGAGCATCGAGCCCATGATCAATTCCCACACACCTTCGACCCACAGGTGCACCACCCACCACCAGTAGAACTTGTCCCGCGCCAGGTTGCCAGGGTTGTAGAAAGAGAAGAGGAAGAACACCGCCAGGCCGATCAGCCCGGTCATCATCACCATACTGACCGTGGTCTTGCGGCCCTTGAGCAGGGTCATGCCGATGTTGTAGAGAAAGCCCAGGCATACCACGACGATGCCCATCTTGGTGATGGTCGGTTGCTCCAGGAACTCACGGCCCATGGTTGGCAGCAGTTCGTTGTGGGTCAGCTTGGCCAGCGCCGCGTAGGGCACCAACAGGTAGCCAAGGATGGTCAACACCCCGGCCACGGCAAACACCCAGAACAACAGGATCGCCAGTTTCGGACTGTGCAGCTCGCGGTCCGCTTCCTCGGGCACCAGGTAATACGCGGCGCCCATGAAGCCGAACAGCAGCCATACGATCAACAGGTTGGTGTGGACCATCCGTGCCACGTTGAACGGGATCAGCGGGAACAGGAAGTCGCCCACCACGTATTGCAGGCCCATGATCAGACCGAACAGCACCTGGCCGACAAACAGCATCAGGGCAAACACAAAGTAGGGTTTGGCCACGGCCTGGGATTGGAATTTCAGATAGGGATTGACGCTGCGCATGGCTCAGCCCTCCTTGTTCGGTGGCCAGTTATTGGTGTCGATCTTCGAGCTCCATTTGAGGAACTCGGCCAGATCACCCACCTCCTGGTCACTGAGATTGAATTGCGGCATGGCCCGGCGCCCGGGCACACCCAGGGGTTGCATCTTCATCCAGGCGTGCAGGAACGGCTTGAACCCTTCTTCACCGCCCCGGCGCTGGAACACATTGCCCAACTCCGGCGCAAAGTACGCGCCCTCGCCCAACAGGGTGTGGCAGCCGACGCAGTTATTGCGCTCCCACACGCCCTTGCCGCGCACCACCGCTTCGGTGAGCTGGTCGACGTTGCTGCGAGTGGGAAAGGTCTGTTCGGTGTGGTAGGTCAGGGCCAGGAAAATCAGGAAGAAGAACACGCTTCCTCCGAAGTAGATATTCCTGGCCATGCCCTTGGTGAAGGTCTCTGACATGGTCGTCTTCCTCATGGCTTGGCGGGGGCCATGATAGGAAGGCGGGGTGTGAAAAGTGATTGATGGCGATCAAGAAGTGCGGATTGTGGAGGGGCCTGGCCCTCCCACATTTAAGTCAACATCAATCCTGCTGCTGTCATGGTCAGCGCAGCGAGGTGAGTGATGGCACACGGGATGATGATCCAGCGTTTTAATTGCCCCGGCACACTTGCAACTTCATCAAGATCCACGAGCCTTCGCCAGTAGAACACTTTAGGCATCACCAACACATACGCCATCAGATTCAACCGCAAAGGCTTCCCATCGAGAGGCAAGCTGCGAAACAAGTGCTTGCAGGAAACTATGAATACGCTGTGAGGCAAGTAACCTTCTGCTGCTTCAAGCTTGGTGAACATACTGTAATAGAGCAGAGGAAGGCTAAGTATCATGACCACTCCTGCGCCCATGCCTATGAACTCAAGATTCATCGTTCACTCCGGGAGCTTTCATAGAGATAAGTGCCCACGTGCTCTCCAAGCTTATTGCCCTGCGTACCTCCTAATAGCCCACCGGCCGTACCTCCGACAATTGCACAAGCCAGAGCTCCAGTACCCGCTGTAGGTATACCGAACACCGCAGCACAAGCGATCACCGCTGTCGATGCGCCCAGGTAGCCCATACGAGCCGCCCCAGCCACCCCAAACACCAGCTTTCCACCCTCGACATAAGCTTGGCTGCTTCAGTGGTGCACGACGCCGTGCGACTATCGCCGATGATCACCCGTTGCCCAGGCAGCACCACGGTATTGCGCAGACGTTGGTTGAGAGTCTCGAATTTTGCCTGGCTATGCGGATCAAGCGCCAAACTGAGTTTGAGCAATGGGTAGGGTTGCGGTCGTTCATTGATAAATGCGTAGGGTCCTTGCATCGCATGCACCTCCAAGACTGTGGCGCACGACTATAGGAAAGCACCGCAGAAGGAGTAAGGCAGCGTCCGGGGCGTAACTCATGTTTCGGAAATGAACTACAAATGACCAGGCAATTACCTACCAAAACCTGCCACTGGTCACTGTAGTGAGCGGGCTTGCCCCGCGCCGGGTGGCGAAGCCGCCCCAAACGGTCCGCGGTGGTGTTTCAGGAGGACCGAGGTGCCTGGATCTGGGGCGGCTGCGCCACCCAGCGCGGGGCAAGCCCGCTCACTACAGTGGCCTGTTTGTCAGAGCGTTTTGTGCTGACCCCATCCTACATTTTGATTGCTATACACCCGCCGGCATCAGGTATTTATGAGTGTTGTGCCTTATAAATAAAGAGCTAACCCAGTGGCGGTCATGACCGCTCCAGAAAGGTTGAGCACCAGGCAGGGCGCGATGATCCAGATTTTTAATCTGCGTGGGATTCTTGCCACCTCATCAAGATCCACAAGCCTTCGCCAGTAAAAGACTTTCGGCACGATCAACACATAGGCCAGCAGCATTAATCGCATGGCCTTCCCCTCAAAAGGTTGAGCGCGAAATAGATACTTGTTTGAGACGATGAAAACGCTATGGGGCAAATAGTTTTCCGCTGTTTCCAGCTTGGTAAGCATGCTGTAAGCGATCCCTGGAAAACTAAGTATCATGATCAGCGCAGCAACTATGCCGACTAGTTCCCAGTCCATTTAATTCCCCGCGCTTTCGTAAAGGCAAACACCCACATTTTCCCCAAAGCGGTTTCCGTACCCACTCTGTGGCGCACGACTATAGGAAGGCACCGCAGAAGGAGTAAGGCAGCGTCCGGGGCGTAACTCGTGTTTCGGAAATGAACTACAAATGACCAGGCAATTGCCTACCAAAACCTGCCACTGGTCACTGTAGTGAGCGGGCTTGCCCCGCGCTGGGTGGCGAAGCCGCCCCAAATCCCGGCGCCTCGGTATTCCTGAAACACCGCGGCGGACTGTTTGGGGCGGCTTCGCCACCCAGCGCGGGGCAAAAAGGCGCGGTCAGAAGATTGCGCCGACAAGCAGCGCCAGCACCACGGTCCATCCCAACAGCATCAGCCGCCACCCCCAGGGTGCATGCCGCAATTCCATGAACCCGTCCGCAATCAGCCACGCCTTCGAGACCGCCAACAGCAGCACCGCCCACCACACGCCTGCAGCGCCCGCCAGCACCGTCCCGGCACTCAGCGACACCAACACCGCCCAACACACCAGCAACCCCTGCGACGTGCTCATCGATCCTTCATCCCATCACATACACCACCGGAAACAACACCACCCACACCAGGTCGACCATGTGCCAATACAACACGCCCGACTCCACCCCGCTTATCGCCACCCTTCCCCGCCAGCATCCCACCGCCAGCCACCCGAGGATTACCATGCCCAGCAGCACATGCAGGAAATGAAACCCCGTCAATACCCAGTACAAAGTGAAGAACCGGCTGTATTCCAAGCCCAGCCCAACCCCCGCCAGGTGGGCGTATTCCTCCAGCTTGATGCCCACGTAAATCAACGCTGCCAACAACGCCGCGCAAAACCACCCGGCACCGCGCCGCGATGGCTGCCCACGCACTTGTTGCAACCCCAGCGCGGCGCACAATCCAGCGGTCAGCAGGCTCACGGTCATCGCCAGCCCGGTGGAGCTGTCCAGCTGGCTGCGGCCCAGGGCAAACACTTCGGGTTCAAGGCGCTGCGTCACGGCAAACGTCAGGATCAAAATCGCAAACACCGTCAACTCGGCGAGGATGAAAAACCACATCGCCAAGTCGCCCGGCAGGCGCCGTGATTCAAGCAAAGTGCACGTCCACCACGTCCATCAGCGCCGCGACGGTATGCGGGTCGTCGCTCAAGGCCTGGGCCAGGCAGGCCAGGCAGGCTTCACGCGGTGGCATGCCGGCGGCGATCAGGCGGGCGGTGAAGATCAGCAGGCGCGTGGAGGCGACTTCCTCCAGGTCGTGTTGATCGAGACGCCGCAACGCCTGGCCCAGGCGCACCACTTCGGCGGCCAGCGCACTGTCCACCTGGGCCTCCTGGGCGACGATACGCGCTTCATCGGCTGGCGCCGGATAGTCGAAGCGCATCGCCACGAAACGCTGGCGGGTGCTGGGTTTCATACCCTTGAGCAGGTTCTGGTAGCCGGGGTTGTACGACACCACCAGCATGAACGACGGCGGCGCCTTGACCACTTCGCCGGTGCGTTCCAGATACAGCTCGCGGCGGTCGTCGGCCACCGGGTGCAGAACCACAGTGGTGTCCTGGCGCGCCTCGACCACTTCATCGAGGTAGCAGATGCCACCTTCGCGCACCGCACGGGTCAGCGGGCCGTCCTGCCACCAGGTGCCTTGGGCGCCGATCAGGTGGCGGCCGACCAGGTCGGCGGCGCTTAGATCGTCGTGGCAGGCCACGGTGTACAGCGGCAACTGCAAGCGGTGCGCCATGTGCTGCACAAAGCGGGTTTTGCCGCAGCCGGTCGGGCCTTTGATCAGCACCGGCATGCGGTGGCGCCAGGCATGCTCGAACAGCAGGCATTCATTGTCGACGGGTTGGTAGAAAGGTTCGCTCATGACACAGGTCCACAGCTGATTTGCGGCCACGCTAAGGGCGCCTGCGACAACCTGGCAAGCGCTACCCAAAGCAAACTTGATCGCCGTCAAGCGAGCATTCCAACACCTCGCCATAGTCTGGCCAGGCACTAAGAACCTGCGCCCGCACCCCGTTGCGCGGCACCGCAAAGGTCTCGCCTGAGGAGTAAATGGAATGCTGACTCGCAACAGAACCACCTTCACCTTGAGCCTCGCCAGCCTGAGCTGCGCACTGGCCCTCGCCCTGCCCTTGAACGCCCATGGCGCGGTCACGCCTGCCGTGGTGAAAACCGCCGGCGCGCCGGACATGAGCCAGGCCGACTTCGACACCTCCAAGCAGATTTACTTCGAACGCTGCGCCGGTTGCCACGGTGTGCTGCGCAAGGGCGCCACCGGCAAACCGCTGACCCCGGACATCACCCAGTCCCGTGGCCAGGCCTACCTCGAAGCGTTGATCACCTACGGCTCCCCCGCCGGCATGCCGAACTGGGGCACCTCCAATGCGCTGACCAAGGCGCAGATCAGCAGCATGGCCAGCTTTATCCAGCACACCGCGCCCACCCCGCCGGAATGGGGCATGGCCGAGACGCTCAAGACCTGGAAAGTCCTGGTCAAACCTGAAGACCGGCCCAAGCACCAGCTGAATAAACTCAACCTGGAAAACCTGTTCTCCGTAACCCTGCGCGACGACGGCAAGATCGCCCTGATCGACGGCGACACCAAGCAGATCGTCAAGCTGATCGACACCGGCTATGCCGTGCACATCTCACGCATCTCCGCCTCGGGCCGCTACCTGCTGGTGATCGGCCGCGACGCCAAGATCGACATGATCGACCTGTGGCCCGCCGAGCCGACCAAGGTCGCCGAGATCAAAGTGGGCATCGAAGCGCGTTCGGTGGAGACCTCCAAGTTCAAGGGCTTCGAGGACAAGTACACCATCGCCGGTTCCTACTGGCCGCCGCAGTTCACCATCATGGACGGCGAAACCCTGGAGCCCAAGCAGATCGTCTCGACCCGTGGCATGACCGTCGACAAGCAGGAGTACCACCCCGAACCGCGGGTGGCGGCAATCATTGCGTCCCACGAATGGCCGGAGTTCATCGTCAACGTCAAGGAAACCGGCAAGGTCATGCTGGTCAATTACCAGGACATCAAGAACCTCACCATCACCACCATCGACGCCGCGCCGTTCCTGCATGACGGCGGTTGGGACAGTACCCACCGCTACTTCCTCACGGCAGCCAACAACTCGAACAAGGTCGCGGTGATCGACTCCAAGCAGCGCACCCTCACCGCCCTGGTCGACGTCGGCAAGACCCCACACCCCGGGCGTGGCGCCAACTTCGTGCACCCGCAATACGGCCCGGTGTGGGCCACCAGTCACTTGGGCGACGGCGGGATTTCGGTGATCGGCACCGACCCGGTCAAGCACGCGCAATACGCCTGGAAACAAGTGGCATCGCTCAGCGGCCAGGGTGGTGGTTCGCTGTTTATCAAGACCCACCCCAACTCCCACCACCTGTATGTCGACACCACCCTCAACCCCGACGCCAAGCTGAGCCAGTCGGTCGCCGTGTTCGACATCAACAACCTCGACAAAGGCTACAGCGTGCTGCCGATTGCCGAGTACTCGGGGATCAAGCAAGGCGCGTTGCGCGTGGTGCAACCGGAATACAACAAGGCCGGTGACGAGGTGTGGTTCTCGGTGTGGAACGGCCAGACCGAGGAATCGGCGCTGGTGGTGATCGACGACAAGACCTTGAAGCTCAAACACGTGATCAAGGACAAGCGCCTGATCACACCCACCGGCAAGTTCAACGTGTTCAACACCCAACACGACATTTATTGAGCCTGATCAACAAGGGAATCTGCCATGAAAAATATGCTCCTCGCACTGCTCGCCAGCACCGCGTTTATCGGCCTGCAACCGGCCCTCGCCCAGGACGGCCCGGCGCTGTTCAAGAGCAAACCGTGCGCGGCGTGCCACAGCATCGACAGCAAAGTCGTCGGACCGGCGCTCAAGGACGTGGCCGCCAAGAACGCGGCGGTAAAAGACGCGGCCACCACCCTTGCCAGCCACATCAAGAACGGCACCCAAGGCAACTGGGGGCCGATCCCGATGCCGCCGAACCAGGTGACGGATGACGAAGCGAAGACGTTGGCCACCTGGATCCTGACCTTGAAATAACCCGAGGAGCGCGCCATGCAAGTTTCGATGATCGGTGCGGCCATGGCGCTGCTGCTACTCATTCCCCTGCCCGTCGGCGCTGCCGTGGATGCACGCCGCCTGGAACACCTGCTGACCCAGGACTGCGGCGCGTGCCACGGCCTGTACCTCACTGGCGGCCTCGGCCCGCCGCTGACGCCCCAGGCCTTGGCCGGTAAAAGCCGCGACAGCCTGATCGTCACCGTGGCCTATGGCCGCCCTACCCGCGCCATGCCCGGTTGGGCGCCGCTGCTCAACGCCAGTGAAATCGCCTGGCTGGTCGACCGTCTCTTGAGAGGAAGCCTCGCGCCATGATCCGTCCGTTGAGCTTGTCCCTGTG
Organism: Pseudomonas sp. GL_117; assembly: GCF_057835125.1. Lineage (NCBI taxonomy): Bacteria > Pseudomonadati > Pseudomonadota > Gammaproteobacteria > Pseudomonadales > Pseudomonadaceae > Pseudomonas > Pseudomonas sp. GL_117. Next base: position 3,599,762 of record NZ_CM174418.1, read on the forward strand.
CCTGTTGCTTGGCGCCTGCACCCAGCCCGCCGTGCGCGGCAGCGGCGACCTGGGCCTGGTGATCGAACGCGCCAGCGCCAGTGTGCAAATCATTGAAACCAGCGGCATCACCGCCCTGGCGCGCATCGACGGCCTGGGCGACCTGTCCCACGCCTCGGTGGTGTTCTCCCGCGACCAGCGCTATGCCTACATCTTTGGCCGCGACGGCGGGCTGACCAAGGTTGACCTGCTGGGCCAGCGCATCGACAAACGCATCCTCCAGGGCGGCAACAGCATCGGCGGTGCGATCAGCCAGGATGGGCGCCTGATTGCCGTGTCCAACTACCAACCCGGCGGGGTCAAGGTGTTCGACGCCGCGACCCTGGCCCTGGTCGCCGACATCCCCGCCACCCCGTTGCCCGACGGCAAGCGCTCACGGGTCGTGGGCCTGGTGGATGCGCCCGGCCAGCGCTTCGTGTTCAGCCTGTTCGACACGGGCGAGATCTGGAGCGCGGATTTCAGCCACGGCACCGCGCCCACCATCCGCCGCTTCAAAGACATCGGTGAGCAACCCTACGACGCGCTGATCACCGCCGACGGCCGCTACTACATGGCCGGGCTGTTCGGCGAGGACGGCATGGCCCAACTCGACCTGTGGCACCCGGAACAAGGCGTCAAGCGCGTGCTCGCCGACTACGGCCGTGGCCAGGCCAAATTGCCGGTATACAAGATGCCCCACCTCGAAGGCTGGGCCGTGGCCGACAACCAGGCCTTCGTGCCTGCCGTGGGTCGCCACCAGGTGCTGGTGATGGACGCACGCAACTGGCAGCAGACCGCCGCCATCGCCGTGGCCGGCCAGCCGATCTTCGTGACGGCGCGGCCGGACGGGCGCCAGCTGTGGGTCAACTTCGCCTACCCGGACAACGACCGCGTGCAGGTACTCGACAGCCAAACCCACCAGATCGTTGCCGACCTGCGCCCCGGTCCCGGTGTGCTGCACATGGAGTTCACCGGGCGTGGCGAGCAACTGTGGTTGTCGGTGCGTGACGGTGAGCAGGTGCAGGTCTGGGACCCATATCGCCTGACCTTGCTCAAGACCTTGCCGGCCTTGAGCCCCAGCGGAATTTTCTTCAGCAGCCGTGCGCAAAAAATGGGGTATTGAGATGGACCTTGACCTGCTCAGCCAGCAATTGATCGAACGCTACCAGCACGGCATGCCGCTGTGCGCCGAACCCTACCGGGAAATGGCCCAGGTGCTGGGCTGTCGCGAAGCCGAGGTGATGGCCTGCCTGCAACGCCTGGAACTGGCCGGCGCGCTGTCGCGCATCGGCCCGGTGTTCGAACACACCCGCGCCGGCGCCAGCACGCTGGCCGCCCTGGCGGTGCCGCTTGAGCGGCTGGAACAGGTGGCCCATCGGGTCAGCCAGTACCCGGAGGTCAATCACAACTACGCACGCGAGCACCATTACAACCTGTGGTTCGTGCTCACCGGGCCGCACCGCCAGCACTTGGAACAGATCCTCGACGAGCTGGAGAAAGACACCGGCCTGCGCCCCCTGGATTTGCCGATGCTCACGGCCTACCGCATCGACCTCGGGTTCTCCCTGGGAGCGCACCCGTGATCACGCCCCTGAACCACGAACAAATGCTCGACCTGCGCCAATGCCTGGAACGGGGTTTGCCAGTGGTGCCACGGCCCTACGATGCCCTCGCCGAACGCATCGGCGCCCATCACGATCAGGTGCTGCAACAGATGCAGCAATGGCAGGAGCAAGGCCTGTTCCGCCGTGTTGGCCTGGTGCTCAACCACCGTGCCCTGGGCTTTGTCGCCAATGCCATGCTGGTACTCGATGTCCCGGACGCGCTGGTGGATGAAATCGGTGCCCGCCTGGGCCGCGCACCGCGTATCAACCTGTGCTACCAACGCCCGCGCCGCCTGCCGCTGTGGCGCTACAACCTGTTCTGCATGGTGCACGGCCGCGAGCGCGAAGAGGTCGCGGCGCATATCCAGGCGGTGCTGGAGCAGCAACAACTGAGTGACCTGCCCCACCACCTGCTGTTCAGCACCCGCGCCTACAAACAATGCGGCGGGCGTTTTGCGCCGCCACCGTCGCAGGTGTGGGCCCATGGATGACTTCGACCGCCGCCTGATCAACCGCCTGCAACGGGGCCTGCCGCTGGTGCGCCAGCCATGGCAACACGTCGCCGAGGAGCTGCAGAGCCGGCCCTGCGAGGTGCTCGACCGCCTGCATGATCTGCTCGAGGACGGCGTGCTCACGCGCTTCGGCCCGATGTTCGACATCGAGCAGTTCGGCGGCGCCTTCACCCTCGCCGCCCTGGCGGTACCCGAGGCGCGCTTCGAGACGGTGGCCGCGCAACTCAACGCGCTGGTGCAAGTGGCCCACAACTACCGCCGCGAACACCAGTGGAACATGTGGTTCGTGTTGGCCTGCGCCAGCGCGACGGAGCTGGCCGCGACCCTGTCCCGCATCGAAGCCCTGACGGGGCTGACGGTGCTCAACCTGCCGAAGGAGCACACCTACCATGTCGGTCTGTATTTCCCGGTCTGACAACGCCCTGGCCCTGCGCCTGGTCACCCTGACCCAAAGCGGCCTGCCGCTGGTGGAAGACCCCTGGGCATGGCTCGCCGAGCAATTGGGCATCGGCGTCGAATCGACCCTGGATCTGCTCAAGCGCCTGCAAGCCGAAGGCGCGATCCGCCGCATCGCCGCCGTGCCCAACCATTACCGCCTCGGCTATCGGCACAACGGCATGACCGTGTGGGACGTCGTCGACACGCAGATGCCACGCCTGGGCGAACTGCTCGGCGCGCAACCCTTCGTCAGCCATTGCTACCGTCGCCCGCGCCGCCCGGATTGGCCGTACAACCTGTTCGCCATGGTGCATGGGCGCAGCCGCGAAGAAATCGACAGCTACCGCGATCACCTGCGCTACCTGCTGGGCGATGCCTGCCGTGCCGACGAGATGCTGGTGAGCAGCCGCATCCTGAAAAAAACCGGCCTGCGCCTGAGCCCCTCGCACTGACAAGGAATGCCCCATGCTGCGAATCAGTCAGTACCTGCGCACCTTGGCCGGCCAATGCCCGCCGCCCCGCGCTTCTACCCCAGGCGGCGACCGCCCGCCGGTGGTGATCTGGAACCTGTTGCGGCGCTGCAACCTCACCTGCAAGCACTGCTACGCCACCAGCGCCGACAGCGTATTTCGCGATGAGCTGGACACTGCCACGGCACTGCGGGTGATCGACGACCTGCACGCCGCTGGGGTGCGCGTGTTGATCCTGTCCGGCGGCGAGCCCCTGCTGCGCGAGGATCTGTTCCAGCTCAGCGCCTATGCGCGGGACAAAGGTTTTTTCGTTGCACTGTCCACCAACGGCACGCTGATCGACGAGCAGAACATCCAGCAGATCGCCGATGCCCGCTACGACTATGTGGGCATCAGCATCGACGGCCTCGAAGCGACCCACGACGCATTCCGCCAACTTCAAGGCAGTTTCCAGCGTTCGCTGCACGCCATTCGCCTGTGTCGCGAGGCCGGGATTCGCGTGGGCCTGCGCACCACGCTGACCCAGGCCAACCACGCGCAACTCCCGCAGTTGCTGGAGCTGATGCGTGAATACGATGTGCAGAAATTCTATCTGTCGCACCTCAACTACAGCGGGCGCGGCAAGCGCAGCCGCCAGCTGGACGCACACCGCCAGATGAGCCGCGACGCCATGACGCTGATTTTCCAGCAGGCCTGGCACGACATCGAACACGGCGTGGCCAGCGACTTTGTCAGCGGCAACAACGACGCCGACGCCATCCTGTTGCTGCAATGGGTGCACCGCCACCTGCCCGAGCATTACCCGCAACTGGAACACCTGTTGCACAGCTGGGGCGGCAATGCGTCGGGCAGCGGCATCGCGAATATCGACAACACCGGCGAAGTGCACCCGGACACCTACTGGTGGCAGCACTCGGTGGGCAATGTGCGCAACCGCACCTTTCGCCACCTCTGGCTGGAGCAGCCCGACCCGTTGCTGTTGCGCCTGCGCGAGCACCCGCGCCAGATCGGCGGGCGCTGCACCGACTGCCGCTGGCTGCCAATCTGCAACGGCAATACGCGCACCCGCGCCTGGGCCGATGGAGACCTGTGGGGCCCGGACCCCGGGTGCTATCTCAGCGATGCCGAGATCGCCCGGCAGTCACCCAGCCTGATCCCGTGCGCCACCCGGTGACACAACCGGGGGCGCCTGCCTGATGATGAACAGAGGACGTCCCATGCACCTTCCGACTGCCATACCCGCGAGCCTGCACAGCCCCTTCCACCCCGGCGAAGTCGCGCTGGTGGGCGCCGGCCCCGGCGACCCGCGCCTGTTGACCCTGCGCGCCTGGAGCCTGTTGATGCAGGCCGACGCAGTGGTGTTCGACCGCCTGATCAGCGCCGAGCTGCTGAGCCTGATCCCCCTGACTTGCGCCCGCCATTACGTGGGCAAGGCCAGCGGTTACCACAGCCTGCCCCAGGATCAACTCAACGCCCTGCTCGCCGAGTTGGCCGAACAGGGTCAGCGCGTGGTCCGCCTCAAGGGCGGCGACCCGTTTATCTTCGGGCGCGGCGCCGAGGAGCTGGAATACCTGCTCGCGCGCGACATCCCGTGCCAGGTGGTGCCAGGCATTACCGCCGCGTCCGGGTGCAGCGCCTACGCGGGCATCCCATTGACCCACCGCGACCTGGTCAACTCCTGCCGCTTCGTCACCGGGCACTTGCAGCGCGACGGCGCCTTGAAACTCCCGTGGGCCAGCCTTGCCGAGCCGAGCCAGACCCTGGTGTTCTACATGGGCCTGTCGAACCTGGCGCTGATCGCCGAACACCTGGTGGCCGCCGGTCTACCGGGCGATACCCCGGCCGCGTTGATCAGCAACGGCGCGCGGGCCGACCAGCACGTGGCCCGTGGCACCTTGCGCCAGTTGCCGACCCTGGCCGCCGACTGCGAACCCGGCGTGCCGACCCTGACGGTGATCGGTGCGGTGGTGAACCTGTTTGCCGACGCCGCCCTGCACTACCCCGCGAGCTTGTCGGCGCCCCGCGTTCCGGTGGCGTCGTGAAGCGCCTGTGGTTGCTGCCATTGCTATGGGCCGGCGGCGCCCACGGTACGCCAGCCGAGGACTACCACCAGTATTGCGAGAGCTGCCATGGCCTCAATCGCATCGGCGCCAGCGGCCCGGCGTTACTCCCCGAAAGCCTCGGGCGGATCAAGCCGGACGAGGTGCGCAAGGTCATCACGCAAGGCCGTCCCGCCAGCCAGATGGCGGCCTTCGGGGCCCAATTGAGCGCAGCGCAGATCGACGGGCTGGCGGACTTCCTGCAACAACCGCCCGCCACACCGGCAACCTGGAGCGTGCAAGACATCCGCGACAGCCACCGCCTGCTGGCCGACCTGACGCAGTTGCCAACCACCCCACAACACCACGCCGACCCGCTCAACCTGTTTGTGGTGGTGGAGTCCGGCGACCATCACATCGACATCCTCGACGGCGATCGCTTCACTGTGCTGGACCGTTTTGCCAGCCACTTTGCCGTGCACGGCGGGCCCAAGTTCTCGCCGGACGGACGCTTCGTGTACTTCGCCTCGCGGGACGGCTGGATCAGCCTGTATGACCTGCACAACCTCAAGCTGATCGCCGAGATCCGCGCCGGACTCAACACGCGCAACCTGGCAGTGAGCAAGGACGGGCGCTGGGTGCTGGTGGGCAACTATCTGCCGGGCAACCTGGTGGTGCTCGATGCGCGTGACCTGTCGCTGGTCAAGCTGCTGCCGACCGGGTCGCGGGTCAGCGCCGTGTACACCGCGCCGCCGCGTGACAGTTTTGTGGTGGCGCTCAAGGATGTGAACGAGGTTTGGGAGCTGTCCTATGCCGCCCCACAACCCAGCTTCGAACCCCGGCGCATCGCGGCCCGCGACGTACTGGATGACTTCACGTTCACCCCCGATTACCATCAGTTGCTCGCCACGTCACGCAAGGCCGGTGGCGGCCAGGTGATCGACCTGGATTCGGGAGACGTGGTCACCGATATTCCACTGGCCGGCATGCCTCACCTGGGCTCGGGCACCTATTGGCGGCGCAATGGCCAGTGGGTGTTCGCCACACCGAATATCAGCCAGGGACAAATCAGCGTGCTCGACCCCGTCACCTGGAAGCCGATCAAGCAGATCCCCACCCTCGGCCCGGGCTTCTTCATGCGCAGCCATGTCAACTCGCGCTATGTATGGAGCGATGTGTTTTTCGGGCCGGACAACGATGCCATCCACTTGATCGACAAACAGACCCTGGAGATCGCCCATACCCTGCGCCCGGTGCCGGGCAAGACCGCCGCCCATGTGGAATTCACCCGCGACGGGCGTTACGTGCTGCTGAGCATCTGGGCCACCGACGGCGCGCTGATCGTGTACGACAGCCAGACGCTTGAGGAGATCAAGCGCCTGCCGATGAACAAGCCGTCGGGCAAGTACAACGTGGGTAACAAGATCGAGTTTGCCGAAGGCACGTCGCACTAAAGCACCGAATTACCCTGTAGTGAGCGGGCTTGCCCCGCGCTGGGGGGCGAAGCCGCCCCAAATCCCGGCGCCTCGGTATTCCTGAAACACCGCGGCGGACTGTTTGGGGCGGCTTCGCCACCCGGCGCGGGGCAAGCCCGCTCACTACGGGCCCGGTCTTTCACCAGAGGAGTGTGTCGCCCAGGCTGATATGGTCGCAGTCACCATGCACGGTGAAGCCTTCGCCGGTTCGGCGCAGTTTGCCGCGCTCCTGGGCCTGGGTGAAATCGTCGTCGCCCCGGGCAAACTGCCCCTGGCCGATGTAGTGGTAACCCGCCGCCGCCAGGCGTTCGAAGCTCAGTTGACGCATCGCACCGCTATGGGCCTGGGTGGGTTGCGCGCGATAGCGCCGAGGGGGATCGGCGTAGTCGAACACTTGCAGGCGGTCCGGCTCCAGGGCGATCAGGCTGGCCAGCTTGGCGTCGAAACTGGCCAGGGTCTGCCAGGCGGCGCCGTAGCCCAGGTCGACACTCACCGAGCGGAAATCAAAGGTGCGTGCCGCATCGATCAACGACTGGATCGGTGCCGGGTTGCGGTAGCACGCCTGGGCAGGCTCGGCCGCGGCACGGGCATCCGGCACGCTGATGCAGACGTGGTTGAAACCCAGCTCACGCAGCAACCCCACGCTCGCCCAATCGGTGTGCCGGGGGTCGAGGTCGATGGCGTAGTCGCCACGGTCTTGCTCGAAGAAATTGAAGCGCGCATGCAGGACGTGCATCAGGGCCTGTACCTCGGCAATCGCCGCCGCGCCGCGCCACTGGAAATGCTCCACGGGTTGCCGATGGTCAAGGTGACGGCCGACCCATTCGATCTCCCGGATCAGTCGGTGCCGGCAGTCGTCATTCGCCGGGCCGGGCGGCCAGTGCAAGGTCAACGCCAGCGGGCGCTGCCACTGGCGGCTGGTGCGTAGCGCACGCACCACATCGAGGGAAATCACGCTGCACATGAGGGGCTCCGGGTCCGTGGGCGGTGAGCCATTGTCCGGTGCGACAACACGACACCCGTTGATATGCATCAAGGGCTTTACCACGAGAGGTAAAACATGCCCTTGGCCAATAGCACAATCGCGACCATATGCCCGAACAGGCTCAGGTGAATAAAGCGCAGATACCGCGCACTGACACGCCCACGGCGCATGCGCAGCATCGTCAGCAAAAAGTGCAGCAGCACGCTGGTGGCGAGTATCAGTTTGAGGCTGAGCAAGGTGCCGAATGACGTCGCCAGTGGCGCGGCCAGCAGCGGCCGATAACGCAGCCAGACCATGCCGATACCGGCGCCGAACAGCACCAGCAACACCCACGGCATCAGCCTGCGGGCACGCTGGCCGACGCCTTGTTCGACCTGCACCATCACCCGCGCCGGCAAGTGCCGATGCAGGTGGGCCAGGATCAGCACTTCGAAAAACACCGTGCCGATAAAGATCAGCGCGGCGAACAGATGGGCCAGGAGAAACAACAGGTAGAGCATGGAGGCCTCGCAGGTCGCGCCGGGCCTCCAGTGTCGCGTGCTGGAGACGGGCGCACCTTGATGCCGGTCAAGCCGTTACATCAGCGGGATGCTGTAGCTGACGATCAGGCGGGTCTCGTCCTTGTCCGCCGTGTCGTTGCCGCGCAGCACCGCGCCGCGCCAGGTAAACCCCAGCCCCTTGAGGGTGCCGTTGGGGATCACGTAGTCAACGCGCAGGTCGCGCTCCCACTCACTGTTGTCGCGACTTTTGGTACGGATATGGCTGCCGTGGATATACGTCACGCTGGAGCGCAGGCCCGGCAAGCCAAGGCTGGCGAAGTCATAGGCATAGCTGCCGACCGTGGCTTGTTCCCCGGCATTCACAAATTTCAGCGACTGCGAATTGGTGATCAGGTAGAGCGAGCGGCCCTGCCCCTGGTTGATGTGGGGGAAGTCACTTTCGCCGGTGGTCTTCTGGTAGCCGAGGCTGAGCGAGTGCCCGCTCAAGGCATAGGTAAACAGCGCGCTCCACAGGCGGTTGTCGACCTTGCCGGTGTTGACGCCGGGCCCGTAGTAACCGGCGCTGACATAGCCCTCGTCACGCCCGGCCGCGCTGGCGTTCTTGCCGTCGGCGGTGCTGTAGAAGTAACGCAGGTCACTTTTGAATTGCCCCACCGGCAACTGCCAGTTGTGCACCAGGCCGAGGAAGTGCTGCTGGTAGAAGTTCTCCAGGTTGGCGTAGTAGTACTGCAATTGCAGTTGCTTGCTGACGGTGTAATCCACGCCGCCATAGTAGAACTGGTTGCTGCTCTTGCCCTTGATCGGGTCGTTGGCGCCGGCAATCGACAGGCCCTGGCCGTTGCTGGAGTTACGGTCGACCACTTGCTCAAGCTTGCCGGCGATCAGGCTGACGTCCTTGAAGTCCTTGGAGTCCAATTGGTAACCCCGGAAGGTCTGGGGCAGCAGGCGGCCGTCTTCGGTGGTCAGCACCGGCAACTTGGGTTGCAGGTTGCCGACTTTCAGTTGGGTCTGGGCGATGCGCAGCTTGCCGGTGACGCCGGTCTTGCTGAAGTCATGGGCGGCCTTGCCATCGTCCAGCGGGAAGACGCTGCCGGGGGTGTTGTCCTCACCGGCCTTGCCCGCGCGGCCGGAGGCATCCAGGCGCAGGCCGAGCATCTGCTGCAGATCCAGGCCGAAGCCGACGGTGCCCTCGGTGAAGCCGGACCTGTAGTTGAACATGAACGCCTGGCCCCACTCCTTGTCCGAGGCGCCCCGGGCGTTGCGGGTGTCCTGGTTGTAGTAGAAGTTGCGCAGATCGAGGCTGGCTTTGCTGTCGTCGATAAAACCCGACGCAGCAACTTGCTGCGCGGCGCCCAGGGAAACGGCGAGGGCCAGGCAAGTCTTGTGATTCATGAAGGCTCCGTAAAGTAAATGAGGCGATCCCGTCGCAGCCCAGCCCTGTTCTATGTGGCGCGGGTGGTGCTGCATATAACGGGAGCGCGCACGGTATAGGCTCGGCCGCGTGGGAAAAAGCCATGAAAACCGTCATTCACTTTTACCAGTTGCGTAACAATCTCAAGGCACTGGCAGCCAGCGACTGAACTCGCCGCGGGCGTTCAAGGGGCACCAGGCGAAGTCCCATTCGGTGCCGGGCAACGCCTGGTGTTCGGCGCTGGCTGAGGGCGCATCCTTCCAGTCAAACACCGTCGCGCCTTGCCAGGTCACGACCACACCCTGGGCCCCGCTGGTATCGGTATTGATCCAGCAGGCCGCCGCTGCGGCCATGAACGCCTCGATGGGTTCATCGTCGATTTGCGTGCGGTACGGCGAGGCCAGCAACCAGCGGCACACGTTCAGGTGGTAGGTCCAGTCCAGCGGGGGCCGGTGGCGGTAGGCCCAGGTCATGAAGCTGCGAAACAGGTTCAGGCCCTCGGGCGGGTCCAGTTTGAGCAGCGCCGGGCAGATGTCGAACAAGGTGTGCCAATGGGGCAGCAGGCGTGCATCGAGGTGCACGAAGCAACGGGAATTGCTCGGGTAGTCGGGCAGCGCCGGCTCCATGCGCAGGCGCCGGGACGCCTTGCTGACCAGGCGGCTGGCGCCGGCAGGCAATAGGTGATTCATGAAACGCACTCACAGTCGTGACGATAGAACGCTGCCTGATCACAGGCAGCCCAGGGCACACGTCAGAATGCGGGGGATGCGCGGGGGTTGGCCGAGGGCCAGGAGTCGCGTGGCGGCGCCTTGTTGCGCCGCTCATGGGCCGGGCGCGGGGTTTGCCCAAGGCCGAGCAGCCAGGCAAGACCGATCAGGAACACCAGCGCGACGGTCAACGCGTTGCAGACCGGGCAGGCAAAGTAGTTCGAGATGTTGCTGGAAGCCGTGCTTCCCAACCCTTTGTCGGAAATCGGCTGGCTGCCTTCGACCGAACAGAACTGCCCGCCGATGCCATTGAGCTCCAGGCCCATCATCTGCCCATGGCCCAAACCGCACACGAACAGGTTCATCAGCACGCAGAAGTACAGGGTCCAGGCGATCAGCGAACGGTCGGAGGGGCGCAATTTCATGGCGGCGACTCTACCACCACAGGCGCACCGAGATGAAGCACGGTGCGCCCCTGTGGCAGAACGTCGCACATTACGCGGGCTGGCTGGGGTTGGTAGACTTGGCGCCCTCCTCCTTACTCCTTTTCAAAGCCTGATGTGTAGATCCAGAGCAATGCAGGCGATTCACAGGATGCGCAGTTGATGAGTACGTTATTCACCCGCCGCAAAGTGCTGACCGGCATGGGCCTGTTGGGCCTGGGCAGCCTGCTGGGCGGCTGTGACTACAGCCCCAAGCTGAACTTCAAGTACGGCAAGGACCTCAGTGACAAGATCATGGGCCGTACCTTCAAGCTCAAGAACACCGACGGCGAGACCGTCACCCTGAGTTCGTTCCGTGGCCTGATGCCGGTGGTGTTCTTCGGCTTCACCCAGTGCCCGGCCGTGTGCCCGACCACCCTGGCCCGCGCCGCCCAGGCCAAGAAGCTGATGGGCCGCGACGGCGAGATCATGCAAGTGGTGTTCATCACCCTCGACCCCGAACGCGACACCCCGGAGATCCTCGACAAGTACGTCAAGGCCTTCGACCCCAGCTTCGAAGCGCTCTACGGCACCCCGGAAGAAATCGCCGTGGCCGCCAAGGAATTCGGGATCTTTTATGAAAAGATCCCCGCCGGCGACACCTACACCCTGTCCCACACCGCCACCAGTTTTGTCTTCGACACCCGTGGCAACCTGCGCCTGGGCCTGCAGGCATCCCTTACCGCTAAAGAGTGCGCAGAAGACCTGCTCACCGTCATGGAGGTCTGCTAATGACTGCCGTTCAACACCTCAAGCGCCTGACATTGGGCCTCACCCTGCTGACCCTCGCGGCACACGCCAGTGCCCAGGTGCAAGTCACCGACGCCTGGGTGCGCGCCACCGTGCCGGGCCAGCCGTCGAGCGGCGCGTTCATGACCGTCACCGCCGACAGCGACAGCAAGCTGCTCAGCGTTGCCTCGCCGGTGGCCAAAGACGTGCAGATCCATGAGATGAGCATGAAGGACGACGTGATGCACATGGGCCCGGTGGACTCGCTGGCGCTGCCCGCCGGCAAGGCTGTCACCCTCGACCCCAATGGCTACCACGTGATGCTGATGGGCCTCACCGGCCAGATCAAGGAAGGCGACCACGTGCCGCTGACCCTGACCGTGGAGAACGCCAAGGGCGAAAAGCAGACCCTGGAGGTGCACGCCCCGGCGCGTGGCCTGGATGGGATGGACCACAGCAAGATGCACTAAGCACTAGTCCACGATAAACAGCTTCGCGCCGCTGGCGGTGAAAGAGCGGTGCGCCTCCATGTCGTTGCCAACCTGGTAACTCATCCCGGCCGTCAGTGTGAATTGACGGCCGTCTTCCAACTCCGTGTGCAACTCGCCTTCCAGGCACAACAGTACATGGCCACGCCTGCACCAATGATCCGCCAGATAGCCGGGGGTGTAGTCCACCCTGCGCACGCGGGTCGTGCCGAAGTGGCAGGTGCGCCATACGGCGCTGCCGGTTTCGCCTGGGTAGGTGACGGGGTCGAGGGTTGACCAGTCGGTGGTGCCAAAGGGTACGGCGGTGAGGTTCATGGGGAGGCTCGGTCGTCAGTTAACGTGGCGCAAGGCTAACGAGTGCAAGGCTCGGTCGATAGACACAGATCCTGGGCTTTCGGGGCATACAGAACCGCCTTCGCAGCCTCGCTAAAGCTCGACAGCTTGCTCCCCCAAGCCGCTCGCTCAACACACCAGTCGCTTGGTCATCGGTATACACGCCAACACCAACCCCGACGGCGAATGGTAAACCGCCTGCTCATCCCCCACGTATCCGCGCGCCCGATAGAAACCCGCGGCATTCAACGTCGCATCCAGCACCAGCGTGTCAATCGCCAGTTGCCGAGCCAGGTTTTCCAGGTGATCGAGCATGGCCTTGGCATACCCACGCCCGGTGAATTCAGGCAGGACAAATAGCGCTCCCACTTCGTTGTTTTCCAGGTCAAGCATCCCGGTGACGACCGGTTCGCCCTGCACCCATCCCAGGTAAAACGCTTTGTCCATCAGCGCGTTGTAGCCGTCTGCGGCGCTGCCACGGGTCCAGGACATCATCTGCTCGCGCGTATACGCACCGATGCACTGGCTACGAATGGCCAACAGGCGAATGTCGAACGCCGCTTGGGCGTCTTCCGGGGTTGCGGGTTTTATTTGCAGCATTTCAGCCTCCATGGCTTAACAGTTGGACACACCCGCGCCTCTTGCGGATGGAACCCGGTACTTGGCGTTCACCACAACGAGAAGCATCCAATTAGGACGTCAAATCGAGGGTTTTTACTATGCAAGGTGTTCAATCTTCTTATGCACCGCAGACGCTTCAGGGCGCGCCGGAAGCGTTAAATCGGCCCATCGGCGCCAACCTTCACAACACAGGTATCCAATTCACGGTGAAACTTGAGGACTACCGTCAAACGATGGACATTTTCAAGGATCTCGCCAGGTCAAAAAACATCGGGGTCAAGCAAGAATCTGACGTGTACGACTACAACGACTTCGGCGATGGCAATGCACTGCACAACACGATCAAGTTCAGCTTTAAACCCAACAACAATGATGGCACCTTCAGCCCAGCGTTGCAGATGAGGATCAGCGATTTTCAGCGGGAATTCCAGGAACAACTGAGTAAGGCCGGCGTCAGGAACTACGCGCCAGTGGAGTAAGCAACCCCTTCAAGGGCGCCGCATTGGAGCTGGGGGCGATAATTATCTAGAATGTCGCCTTCCGCTTTGTCCCCAGGAACCGCCATGCCCGCCCTCACCCTGCGCAATGCCCTGCCCGCCGACGCCGCCCGCTGCTTTGAAATCGAAATCGGCGCCTACGAAGGCGATGAAGCCGCGACCCTGGAAAAAATCGCCACGCGCATTGCGCTGTACCCACAAGGTTTTCTGATTTTGGAGGCCGCTGGCGAAGTAGTGGGTTTCATCAACTGCGGCTGCGCCGATGAAGTGGTGATGTCTGACGAGGCGTTCAAGGAACTGGTGGGGCATTCGGCCGAGGCGCCAAATGTGGTGATCATGTCGGTGGTGGTTGACCCGGCACACCAGGGCAAAGGGTACTCCACGACGTTGATGAACGCGTTTGTGCAACGCATGCGCGACATGGGCAAAAAGACCATTCACTTGATGTGCAAGGACCGCCATGTAGCGTTGTACACGCGCATGGGCTATCGCTATGTGCAGCCGTCCGCGTCGGACCATGGCGGGATGGCGTGGCATGAGATGGTCATGGAGCTCTAATTCAGCGCCAATCCCGGACACAGCAGCCGGTAACGCGATTCGATCCACGGAAGGAACCACCTCGTGCCCAACGCAACACCCTTGACCTTTCAACACGCGTTAAAAAAGAACCTCAAGCGGATACTGAATTTCTGGGCGCCCCTGAGCGTTATCTTCGCGGGACTGGGTACGCTGCTGGGGTTTTACACCCTGTCGACCTACGCATCGGCAATCGGCCGCCCGGACCTGCTGGCCGCAGCGCTGGAGGCCAAGTCAGCGCTGATCCCCTGGCTCGCCAGCGTAATGGGTATGCTGGGCGCGTACTTGCTGACACTGTTGGCGAGCACTGTCCTGTTCGGACTCACGGTGTCGTTTTTCAATGACTCCCCGTCCCTGCAGCACAAGTTGGTGGGTATTCTCTGCGTACCTGTGCTGTCAGGCATCGTTGCCATGCTCTGGTATAGCTTCGAAGGACCTGAACGGAACGCCCTATGGGAAGTGCTCTACGTTGCGCTTTGGCTTGTGCTCAGCCTGATTGCAATGCTGGCAACCACCACCTTCCGATTTGCCGTCGATGTCTGTGCAACCATGGCGAGCCCCGGCCACCCCAGGAGCTGGCGGCTGCGCGGCTTCTTTGTACTGATGGTGTCATTGCTGCTGTTCAGCACCGTGCTCTCTGCCGTATTTCCCGCCAGCCTGATTCTGAAAGCCTATACCGGGGAAGACACCCCCGAAGCGGTGAACCGCTTGATGTATATCTCGATGTTCGCCGCATGCGTCACGTTGATGCCTGTGGTGGTGTTCTACGTCAGCAAGGCCGACCTATTCAAGCGCCTGGCCCTGAGTCTGTTGGCCGTCGCTGTGGCGGGGGGGATGATTATTGCAATTTCGCCGGGAAGCCCGGCAGCGATCGTTTACGCTGCAGCCGGGGTGATGAACGTGCGTGCCCCCGTAGAAGCGCGCTTCTGGCTGACGAAAACCTACGCCAGGGAAGATTTCGAGAGCGCCGTCTGGGGCGACGTGCAGATATTGCGTGGCAAGCCTGTAGTGTCCGCGTTCCCGTTGTTTTCCTTCGGCGATGTGTTGTTGCTGTGCCCGACCAGCCGGGTCAAAACGACACTCAAGGATTGGCCGCAACAATCGGCCTACTGTGTGCTGACCCAAAGCAGCAACGCCATCCGGATGCCAAAGAACTCGGACACCATAAGCCCTCCCAAGCCGACCACAGACAACAAAACCAAAAAACCAGGCCCCTCGACATGACCCAACCCCTGATCGAAATTGGCGACCAGATTGATCTCCAGGCACAACAGATCATCGGCGATGGCCTTGCCGCCTTCAACAAACACGCCACTGGCTATCACGACCGACGGCCGCTGACGGTGCTGATCAAAGACCCACACACCGGGCAAACCCTCGGTGGCATCACTGGTCGCAGCGCGTTTGGCATGGCTTTTCTCGACCTGTTCCACCTGCCCGAGACCCTGCGCGGTTCGGGCCTGGGCAGCCGATTGTTGCAGGCCTTTGAAGATGAAGCGCGGCGCCGCGGTTGTCGCAGTGCCGTGCTGTACACCATCAGCTTCCAGGCGCCAGGGTTTTATGAGAAGCGCGGCTGGATACGCTTTGGTGAAATCCCGTGCGAGCCCCAGGGCAGCAGCCGGGTGTTTCTGAGCAAGGCGTTGTAGCTGGGCGCTTCACCAACTCCCCGAAGCGCCCCCACCACCGCTCGAACCACCGCCACCCGACGAACTGCTGCTGGAGCTGGAGCTTGAACGACTGGAGCCCGAGCTTGAGCCACCGCTGGAGCCCGAGCCGCCGCCGGTCTTGCCAAAGATAAACAGCGCCGCAAACGAAGCAATCGGGAAAGCAAACAGCCAGTCGTTGCGCCCCAACTCCATCAGCAACCCCGCGGCCACGTACACCGCCACGGCCGCCAGCAACCGTGCGACGAAGCCTGCCCGGCTGCGCTTCCAGGCGTCTTTCATGATGACGAACAGGATCAGGTACAAGCCCAGCACCAGCAGACCCAGCAGGGGGAATGCCAGCCAGTGCAGGAAGTTCACATCGGTGTATTGATTCGCCGCGAGCAGGATCGTGATGTAGCCCAACAAGCCCAGCACGCAATAAAACACCGTGCGTGCCTGCCACAACGCGCCGAACGTGGCGCCGCCAATCAGCAAGGTCAGCGGCAGTATCAGCAGGTACACCGCCCACTCCCGGCCGCCAGCCAGCACCGCAAGCAGCAGCGTGATCGTCACTGCGGCCCCCAATGCCTTGCGCCAGCGCAGCTTGCCGGCTGCCAGCAGTACACCGCCACCGCCACCGAGCACAAATGCCAGCAACACCGCGATCGCTCCTGGCCCTACCGCGAGCCCCGCCACCGCCGGCAAGTCACCGCCATCCACCAACAGCACCAGATCGTCTACGCCTTGGGCGACACCTCCCGCGAAATCGCCCTGGCGAAACGCCGGGGTGATGTGTTCTTCGATGATGCGATGGCTCAGCAAGTCGGTGACGACGCCTTCAAGGCCGTAGCCCACTTCGATGCGCACCTTGCGATCATCCTTGGCCACCAGCAGCAGGATGCCGTCATTGATGTCCTTGCGCCCCAGCTTCCAGGCGCGGAACAGTTGGTTGGCGTAGTCCTCGATGCTCGCATCGCCGGTGGTGGGCACCAGCAACACCGCCACCTGCGCGCCTTTGCGTTGCTCCAGGGCAGCGAGCTGCGCCTTCAGACGGGCGGTGGTGCCAGCATCCAGGGTGTTGGTGAGGTCGATGACCCGCTGATCGAGGGCAACCCCGATCGGCGAAGTGTCAGCCTGGGCGGTGACAAACACACTGGCCAACACCAGCACCCACAGACCCAAGACCGCTTGCCGCACGCACCGCATCATGTTTGTTACCTGAAGTTTCTTCCTGAAGGCCGCGACTTTACCTTATCGCGGCTATAACACGTGACCCCACTCGATTGACTATCTAAACTCCGCCCACACAGCAAAACGCCATAACCGAGAAGCCCATGAACCTTCGCCTCCGCAACAACGTCAGTGTGATGGGCAACGGCCGCTCGACCCTGGTGTTCTCCCACGGTTTTGGCTGCAACCAGGCCATGTGGCACTACTTGGCGCCGCCATTTACCGAACACTTTCGCGTGGTGATGTATGACCTGGTCGGCGCCGGCCTGTCGGACCTCAGCGCGTTCGACAAGCACAAGTACAGCGCGCTGGACGGTTATGCCCGCGACTTGAACGAGCTGATCGACGCCTTTGCCGTCGGCCCGGTGATTCTGGTGAGCCACTCGGTCAGCGCGATGATTGCCACCCTCGCCGACCGCCAGGCCCCCGGACGCATCGCCGCCCACGTGATGATTGGCCCGTCGCCGCGCTACATCGATGCCGATGGCTATGTCGGTGGTTTCAAGCGCAGCGACATCGATGACCTGCTCGACACCCTCGACAGCAACTACCTCGGCTGGTCCAGCGCCATGGCCCCAGTGATCATGGGCGCGCCTGAACAGCCCGCGTTGAGCGAGGCCTTGCGCGACAGTTTCTGCCGCACCGAACCGGAGATCGCCAAGCAATTTGCGCGGGTGACGTTTATGTCCGACAACCGCAAGGACATCGCCGGCCTGGCTACCCCGGTGTTGATCCTGCAATCGAGCGACGACCTGATCGCCCCCGTGGCCGTCGGCGAATACCTGCACGGCGTGTTGCTCAACAGCACCTATTGCCTGGTGGACAACGTCGGCCATTGCCCACACATGAGCGCGCCGCAGGCGTGTGCGGCAGCGATGGAGAGTTTCCTCGCACCCTGGACCGTCGCCCATGCCGACTAAGCTGTTCGACAACGCCGCCTGTGCCCTGGCCGCAACGGCGGAGGACGGCACGCTCCTGCACACCAACGCACGGTTCAGCGAATGGCTCGGGTTCAGCGCCGTGGAGTTGTGCGGGCGGCGTTTCCAGGACCTGCTGACCATGGGCGGGCGGATCTTCCACCAGACCCACCTGGCGCCGATGCTGCGCCTGCGCGGCAGTGTCACCGAAGTGAAGCTGGACATGCTGCACCGCGACGGGCACAAGGTCACCGTGCTGCTCAATGGCACCCGGCGTGAACAAGCCGACGGCGCGGTGTACGACCTGGCGCTGTTCGGCACCACCGACCGTGACAAGTACGAGCGCGAACTGCTCAACGCACGCAAGCTGGCCGAAGCACTGTTGCAGGAAAAAACCACGACGGAACTTGCCCTCAAGCAAGCCCAGGCCGAACTCGGCGAGGCATACGCCATCGCCCAGCGGCGCGCGCTGTTTGCCGAGCAGATGGTGGCGATCGTCAGCCATGACCTGAAAAACCCGCTCACGGCGATCCGCATGGCTTCGGATTTCCTCAGCCGTGGCGAACGCAGCGCCAAGGAGCGCCAGTTGCTGGGGCACATCGGCCAGTCCTCCGAACGCGCCCAGCGCATGATCGCCGACCTGCTGGACTTCACCCAGGCCCGGGTCGGCCACGGCATCAGCATCAAGGCTGCGCCGCTGGACCTGCACGCAGTGACCCGCCAGGCGGTGGATGAGCTGCGCGTCGCGTTCCCCAACGCCATCCTGGCGCACCATGCGCTAGGCAGTGGCGAAGCCAGCCTCGATGCCGACCGCGTGCAACAGATCATCGGTAACCTGGTGGCCAACAGCGTGGCCTACGGCGACCTGCAACAACCGATCAGCATCACCTCGCGGCTGGGGGCTGGGCAGTGTGAAGTGGCGGTACACAACCACGGCACCGTGATCCCCGCAACCCTGCTGGCCGGGCTGTTCGAGCCGATGACCCGCGGCACCGACCAGGGCAGCGACGTACGCAGCGTGGGCCTCGGGCTGTATATCGTGCGGGAATTGGCCAAAGTCCATGGGGGGGATGTGGCGGTCAGTTCTACGCAGGGCGATGGTACGACGTTCAATGTGTGTTTCGTGGGGGGAGGATGATGGGCCAGTCAGTCGAGACAACGGCCGCTGACTTCAGCCAACACTGAAAACAGTCCCCTGCATCACCGGCTCCACACTCCCCGTCAACACCACACCGCCCTCGCCCGCCCACTGTACGGTCACTGTGCCGCCGTCGCACTGCACCTGCACCGTGGCATCCAGCAAGCCACGACGGATGCCATTGACCACCGCCCCGCAACAGCACGAACCGGAGCCCAATGGCACACCGCCGCCGCGTTCCCAGATGCGCAGGCGGATGTGCCCACGGTCGAGCACTTGCACAAAATGCACATTGGTCTTGGCCGGAAACAGCGGGTGAGTTTCCAACGCAGCACCTGCGGCGGCCACATCGACGGCGGCAAGATCCTCCACAAAAAACGTGCAATGCGGGTTGCCCATGCTGCATGCCGCCGGCTCGCCCTCAAGGGGCAACCTCAACGTATCCAGGGCTTCGGCCAAGGGCACGGCGGCCCACTCCAGCGACGGCTCGCCCATGTTCACCGAGACTTGCCGCCCGGCCTGCCGCACACATGTCAGCAAACCGCGGTCGGTGCGCAACACGATGGAATCGCTGCCCGCCTCCAGCATCAAGCGATCTGCCACGCCACGGGTCGCGCTGCCGCAGGCCTGCAGCGGCGTGCCGTTGGGGTTCCAGAACTTGATCCGCGCCGCTGCATCATCGCAGTCGAGCACCACGGCGAGCTGGTTGAAACCGATACCGGTATGGCGGTTGCCCAGGCGGCGTGCGACTTGCGCGGTGATCGGGTCGTCCCGCCCACGGCGGTCAACGATGATGAAGTCATCGCCGTGGGCGTGCATTTTTACGAACTGCAAGGGCATGGGCGGTCCTTATTCGAGCCGAGAGATGAGTTGCAGGGGGTCAGAGCGTGGTGCCCATGGCCTTCATCAGCAACAGATCCCGCGCATAAATATCCGGCGCGTAGACCAAGCCACCCTGGCGGTCGACTTCCACCGTCCAGTACCCCAACAGCACCGGCACCGGCGTGGCCAGGCGGAATTCGTGGGTCACCCCAGTGGCCAGCAGTTCATCGGTGCGCGCACGTTCGGCCGGGCTCACCAGCAGGTCACGCAGCATCAGCGGCTGTTCGACGCGCACACACCCCGAGCTGAACGCCCGTGGGCCCTTGCTGAACAGCGGTTGGCTCGGCGTGTCGTGCAGGTACACCGAATACGGGTTGGGAAAGCGCATCACGATCTTGCCCAGCGGGTTGCGCGGGCCGGCTTCCTGGCGCAGCAGGATGTTGCCGGGGCGCGCCCAGTCGATCTGTTCGGGTGCCAGCGGACGACCTTCGGGGTCGAGCACTTGCAGGTTTTGCTGGCGCAGGTACTCGGGGTTGAGACGGATGGCCGGGAGTTTGTCCTCGCGCATGATGGTCGGCGGGATGGTCCACGTGGGGTTGAGAGTCAGCCGGGTGATGCGCGACTTGAGCAACGGCGTCTGGCGCTCGGCGCGGCCGACTTGCAGGCGGGTTTGCCACACCGGGATACCACTTTGGTACACGCTCAGTTGCGCGGCGGCGACGTTGACCAGCACGCCCTCGGGTTCCAGGTCCTGGGCCAGCCAGCGGAAGCGTTCGAGGTTGATGCGCAGCTGTTCGCGGCGAATTGCCGGGCTGATGTTCAGCTCGGCCACGGTGCCGGCCCCGATCACACCGTCAGCCTGCAGGGAGTGGCTGAGCTGGAAGGCCTTGACTGCCTTGACCAGTTCGTCGCGGTACAGCTTGCCGGCGGGCGCGGTGACCAGGTAGCCGCCACTGACCAGGCGCCGCGCCAATTCCGGCACGCGGGGGTCGTCCATGCCGGGACGCAATAAAGGACCGCTGGCGACCGCGTCCCAGTGCGGCAATGGTTGCTGACGCACAGTGGAATAGGCGTTGCGCAGGCTGCGGTACAAATCGGCGCTGGGCCGCGCCTGATCGAAGGCTTGGGCCATGTCGCGCAGGCCGGTGGCGGCAAAGGCCAGCACTTCGGTGTTCGGGTCGCGGGTTGGCGGCTGGGCATGCCATAGCGGTTCGTAGCGCGATTGTTGCAGGCGGCCGTAGTGCAAATCCTGCAAGGCTTGCAGGTAGTGGCGGCTGCCATCGATGTCGCTGCACAGCACATTGGCCGTGGCATCCGGCGTGGGTTGGCTATAGTGGGTGGGGTCCAGGCCGTCGTCGGCGAGCAGCAACAGCTGGGTGTGCAGCGCTTGGCGTTGTTCGGCGGACCACAACGGTACGTCGCCTTGCTGCTGGTAGAACGCTTGCAGGCGCGCCAGCGCGGCGGCGTCAATCTGCGGCGCGAGGCTGGGGCAAACACCGGGCAGTGCCGCCAGGGCTTGTTGAATCGGGCTGGGTGAAACAATTGGCACAGGTTCGGCGGCCAGCTCATCGGCTGTCGCGACCAGTGGTGCAACGAGCAAGCAAATGCTCAAGTAACATGCGTGTTTTTTGAACAATTGGCTTAACTCCAATCCACAGTGGGGGGATGTACTGTAGATGCTAACTTTTTTGTGCCGCCTGGGTTTGATCACCATGAGCCTGGCCGCGTTGGGCAATTATGCACTCGCCGCCAATGGCAACCCTCCTTCCTTGTATAGCAGCCTGGCGCGCTCGGCTCCAGAACTCAATCCCACTGTACTGAAAAGCGCCCTGAGCGCGATGCAATGTGCGGTCAACAATGGCGAGGAACGCTCCGAGCGCCTGGCCGTGATCGACTACTCCCAGCCCTCGACCGCACGTCGGCTATGGATCTTCGACCTGCGCAAAAAGACCCTGGTGCTGCGCGACCTGGTGGCCCATGGCGCCAAGTCCGGGGAAAACTTCGCCACCCAGTTCTCCAATCGCGAGGGCAGCCATCAATCCAGCCTGGGCCTGTTCCGCACTCAGGAAAGTTATCTGGGCACCCACGGCTACTCGTTGCGCATGGATGGCCTGGAACCGGGCTTCAATGACCAGGCCCGCGACCGTGCGTTGGTGATCCATGCGGCCGATTACGTCAGCCCCCTGTGGAGCAAGCGCGAAGGCCGTATCGGCCGCAGCCAGGGCTGCCCCGCCGTGCGCCCGCAGGTGGCACGCCAGGTGGTAGACAAACTCAAGGATGGGCAGTTCATGTTTTCCTGGTATCCGGACCAGCACTGGCTGAAGTCGTCGACCTACCTCAATTGCAAACCCCAACAGGTGGCGAGTAGTCGTACAATCCGTGGCGGATAGCCTGTCCCCATCGATAAAAGAGAGCATCGCATGCTGCTACATACGTCCACCTGGATCGAAGTCGGGCAGTTCCTGGAACGCAGCCGCACGGTGGTGATCCCCATCGGCTCCAACGAACAGCACGGCCCCACCGGCCTGCTGGGCACCGATTGGATGTGCCCGGAAATCATCGCCCATGAGGCGCAGAAAAATGCCGACATCCTGATCGGCCCGACTTTCAATATCGGCATGGCCCAGCATCACCTGGGTTTTCCCGGCACCATCTCGCTGCGCCCTTCCACCTTTATTGCTGCGATTGGCGATTGGGTGCGCTCGCTGGCCGGGCATGGTTTCGACAAGATCCTGTTCCTGAACGGCCACGGCGGCAACATCGCCACGATTGAGGCGTCGTTTTCCGAGCTGTACGCCGAAGCGAGCTTCGCCCGCCGCCCGGCCGGGTTTGCGCTGAAGCTGGTCAACTGGTGGGACCTGGAAGGCGTCAACGACCTGGCCCACAAGCAGTTTCCGGTCGGCCATGGCAGCCATGCCACGCCATCGGAGATTGCAGTGACGCAGTGGGCGTACCCGCAGTCGATCAAGGTCGCCGAGTACTCGCCGCAGATCGCCAACACCGGGCCGATCCGCGAAGCGCTGGACTTCCGCGCACGTTTCCCCGACGGACGCATGGGCTCGGACCCGGCGCTGGCGACAGTGGAGAAAGGTGGGGAGTTGGTGGCGTTGGCGGCGCTAGGTTTGGTCAAGACGGTCAACGCGTTCAGCAACGAAGCCAAGCCCTAGGCCACACAGGTCAAAAATGTGGAAGCGGGCTTGTGTGGAAGCGGGCTTGCTCGCGAAGACGGTGTGTCAGTCCAAATATTTGTTGACTGATACACCGCTATCGCGGGCAAGCCCGCTCCCACAGGGTTTGTGTGTGTGTGGGTTACTTGCACTCCTGCGCTACCAACTCCAACCGCGACGGCGTCAGCGTCGATGCCAACGGCTTGCGCTCATACAAGAACACCTTGGTTCCGTCCTGGGTCTTGTAGGCCTCCAGCACATCATCCGCCGCAATCTTGCTGGTCAACACCACCTTGGCGTGACGCGAGTTCTGCGTGACGGTCGAGGTGATGCCGTGTTTTTCAAGCTTTGGCAGCACACACTGGGTGTAGCCTTCAGGGGTCTTGGCGGTGAGCAGGGTCAATGTCGGCGCATTCGGGGCAGACACACAACCGGCCAGCCACAGTGAAGCAAAGGCCAGGGCCGGGGCGAAAAAATAACGCATATAAATTCCTGAAAAAATAACAAAAAAGTTCACATCAACCGGCTTGGACCAACGCCTTGAGCGATGCATCAAACCGTTGCAAGGCCGCTTGCTGGACATCCCGCTGCTGTTCGATCTGCGCGGCAATTTCCGGCGCCGCCTTGTCATGCACCCACACCGACGGTACTTGCCGACGCACAGCACCTTCGGCCTTGGCGATGTATTGCAGGTTCGCGTTGTAGAACCGTGCGGTAAAACGTGCCTCGACCTGATCGTTCCGAGGGGTCAGCAGTTGATTGTGGGTATCGAGCATCACCACCACATCGGGGTGTGCCTGCACCAGGGCATCCAGGTTGTCGTAGACGGTGACCGACAAAAAGGTGCCTTGCAGCGAGTTTATCAACCAGTCGATAGCCAGTTCCGGGTCGGAACTGTTGACGAACGCCTGGCGGATACGCTCGTCGAGGGCATCCCTGGCGCCGTTCAAGGCCATGTCATGGTAGCGTTCAAGGTAACTGAGGTTGTCGCGGGTATTGTCGCTTAACAACACCCCTACCGACTGCGCATGTTGCAGGGAGTCTACGCTAGCGTCGATAGGTAGCAAATGGCTACTATCTAAATCATCGGCGATGGCCGCGTTGTTCATGGCCACCGAGCCCAGCATCACCAGCATCAAACCCAGCTGAATTATCGTCCTCATCGCGCGTTTCCTTGAACAGCGTTTCGATGGGGGCAATTTTGCGCTTTTCCTGAAAAAACAGAACTTGCGATCCGTGATGGTGACTATTATCTGAACCAATAGTGCCTAGATAAAAATAGATAAGGACCCCCCATGAAGCCCCACCAGAAAACGTTCGACCGTATCCGCGATGCCGTACTGCCAGAGTTTCGCGAGAGGATCGCCGACTACCTGGTCGACTATGAGACGGTACTGCAGGACGAAACGGCCGACGCCGAGCAACGTTGCGCCAGCGCCCAGCAATTGCGCGGCTACCTGCGTGGTTTGAACACCACACGGGTACTGGGCATGGCCGACTGGGAAGACCTGGACCGCCGCGTGGCCCAGGAATGGCTTTAAACCGCTAGAGCGCAGGCCGCTGCAGGTTGACCCAGGCTTGTACCGACGGCCGCTGCCATTGGCGTTGCGCATAGGCGACCAACTCGGCGGGCACGCTGTCGCCGTTGAGAATCAGGCGATTGAGCATCACGGCCAGGTCCACATCGGCAATCGACCACGTGCCAAACAGAAAGTCCGGGTTACCCGCCAACAGCGCCTGTGCCGCACTGATCAACTTCTGCGCGGCAGCCTGGGCCGCAGGCGACAACGGCGGCATCTTTTGCCCGTAGAACACCACCAGCGTCGAACGTTCCTGGCGGATGGGCAGCAAATCGCTGCGCAACCACGCCTGGACCTGCCGCGCCCTCGCCCGCTGCTTGGGGTCGACGGGGTACACCACCGTCGCGGGGTACGCCTCGTCCAGGTACTCGGTGATTGCCGAGGATTCCGACAGGGCAAAGTTACCGTCCACCAGGGTTGGCACGCGTTGGGTCAGGGACAATTGGGTGAAATCCGCAGCCTGCTGTTGCGCCGAGTCCAAGTCCAGGGTCTGCGTATCAAACGCCAAGCCCTTCTCGCGCAGCGCGACAAATACCGACATCGCGTAGGGGCTGGTGAACTGGGCATCAACGTACAGGCGCAACGAGGGTGAGTTCATGACAGGGCTCCTTGGGTGAAAGCCCACGTTACGAGATGGCTGGCAAGAAAGACAATGGCAGCTTTTTATAGGGGCATTCCTGGCGGGAATGCTGGGACCTATCCGGCGAACCCGCCCTTGTCCAAAAAGGCCTGCTCGTGCTCAGTGCTGACGCGGGCCAACACCCTGTTGCGATGAGGAAACCGCCCGAAGCGCTGGATAATCTCGGCGTGCTCCTTGGCCCAGTGGTAGGTGTTGGCATCCAGCGTCTGGTTGAGGGCCAGGGAACGCTGCTGGTCCTCCGGGTCTTCAGAATGTTCGAACGGTAGGTAGCAGAACGCACGCAAGGCAGGCTCGATCAACTGGTCCAACCCGGCCTCGACCATGCGCCCGGCATACAAGCGCGCCAACGGGTCGGTGGCGAACATATGGGCAGTGCCGCGAAAGGCATTGCGCGGGTATTGGTCGAGCAGGATCAGCAGGGCCAGGGCGCCCTCTGCCGAGTCCAGCCAGCTTTCCAGCTCACGGCGTGCGGCTTGCAGGTGGGCGCTGTGGAAGGTGTCGCGCAAGCTGGCGTCGAAGGCCTCGTCCTTGGCGAACCAGCGCTTGGGGCCGGCGTGTTGCCAGAAGTCGATGACGGTTTTCGGGGTGGTCATGGTGAAGGCCTGCGAAAGCGGTTTGGCAGACCTTAGCAGAATCCAAGGCACGACGAAGCCCGCTCCCACAGGTTAGAAACCGGCAGCGGGCAGATTAATGTTATAGAATAACACCCGCTTTCCACCCCTACCCTGCGACCCTTGCCCATGACCGACGCTGTCCCCCTGCGCCAACGCCTGCTTTCCATCGACGCCCTGCGCGGCCTGGTGATCCTGTTCATGCTGCTGGACCACGTGCGCGAAACCTTCCTGCTGCACCGTCAAGTCAGCGACCCGATGAGCATCGACAGCACCGAACCCAGCCTGTTTATCAGTCGCACCCTCGCCCACCTGTGTGCGCCGGTGTTTGTCTTGCTCACCGGCTTGTCAGCCTGGCTGTACGGCCAGAAATACCAGGGCCGCCGCGATGTGTCGGCGTTTCTGTTCAAGCGCGGGCTGTTTCTGGTGGTGCTGGAATTCACCCTGGTCAACTTCGCCTGGACCTTCCAGATGCCGCCAGCAGTGATCTACCTGCAAGTCATCTGGGCAATTGGCGTGAGCATGCTCGCCCTCGCCGCCTTGGTGTGGTTGCCGCGGCCGCTGTTGATCGCCGTGGCGATTGGGATTATCGCCGGGCACAACCTGCTGGATGGCCTGCACTTCGGGCCGGGCTCGATGCTGCAGAACGGTTGGGCGATCCTGCATGAGCGCAGTTGGATCGAGGTCGGCGACAACCTGCGCCTGCGCATCACCTACCCGGTGCTGCCGTGGATCGGCGTGATTGCCTTGGGCTACGGCCTCGGCCCGTGGTTCGCCAACGGCTCACCGCCACTGCTGCGTCAGCGCTATTTGGCGCTGGCGGGCGTGGCTGGGCTGGTCGGCTTTGTGCTGTTGCGTGCGCTCAATGGTTACGGGGAGAAACCTTGGCAGCACTATGAAAGCAGCGTGCAGACGCTGATGAGCTTTTTCAACGTAACCAAGTATCCACCTTCGCTATTGTTCCTGGCGCTGACCTTGGGCATCGGTCTGCTGCTGTTGCTGGCGTTTGAACGGGCCGGGCACGCACGTTGGATTGGCCTACTGGCCACGTTTGGCGCGGCGCCGATGTTCTTTTATCTGCTGCATCTGTATGTGCTGAAAGTGCTCTACGTCTGTTGTATCGCGCTGTTTGGTCTTAACCAGGGCAACTACTTTGGGTTCGATGGCATGGGCGCGGTGTGGCTGGTGGCGTTGCTGTTGCCGATTGCGCTGTATCCGCCAGTGCGTTGGTTCGCAGCACTGAAAGCGCGGCGCCGCGACCTGGCCTGGCTCAAATACCTCTGACTCTACACAGGCCAAAAATGTGGGAGCGGGCTTGCTCGCGAATGCAGTGTGTCAGGCAACGGATTCATTGGCTGATCCACCGCATTCGCGAGCAAGCCCGCTCCCACATTTTGACCGTGTACGACTCAGGAATCAGGCCAGTTCAGCACGCAGCTGGCGGGCGGCCGTGACCATGTGAATCAACGCCGCTTCGGTCTCCGGCCAGCCACGGGTTTTCAAGCCGCAATCCGGGTTCACCCACAAACGCTCGGCCGGAATCCGCTGGGCCGCCTTGCGCAACAAATTGGCCATCTCCGACGCATCCGGCACCCGCGGCGAGTGGATGTCGTACACGCCCGGACCGATTTCGTTCGGGTAAGCGAAGGCTTCAAACGCCTCCAGCAACTCCATGTCCGAGCGCGACGTTTCGATGGTAATCACATCGGCATCCATCGCCGCAATGCTCTCGATCACATCGTTGAACTCGCTGTAGCACATGTGGGTGTGGATCTGGGTTTCGTCGCGCACACCCGAGGCGCACAGGCGGAATACTTCGGTGGCCCAGTCCAGGTAGTGCTGCCACTGCGCCTGGCGCAACGGCAAACCTTCACGGAACGCCGCTTCGTCGATCTGCACGATCTTGATGCCGGCCGCCTCCAGGTCCACCACTTCGTCACGAATCGCCAGGGCCAATTGCCGTGCCTGCACTTCGCGGCTCACGTCTTCGCGGGGGAATGACCACATCAGCATGGTCACCGGGCCGGTCAGCATGCCCTTCATCACTTTGTGGGTGAGACCTTGGGCGTAGCGGATCCACTCCACGGTCATGGCTTTCGGGCGGCTCAGGTCACCAAAAATCACCGCCGGTTTCACGCAACGTGAACCGTAGCTCTGCACCCAACCGAAACGGGTGAACACATAGCCGTCGAGTTGCTCGGCGAAGTACTCGACCATGTCATTACGTTCGGCTTCACCGTGCACCAGCACGTCCAGGCGGAGGTTTTCCTGCACTTCCACGGCGTGCTTGATCTCGCTGTGCATGGCTTCGACGTATTCGGCTTCGCTCAACTTGCCGGCCTTGTACGACTGGCGCGCCAGGCGGATCGACGCGGTCTGCGGGAACGAACCGATGGTAGTGGTCGGGAACAGCGGCAGGTTGAGGCCCGCGCGCTGCTGCTCGATACGCTGGGCAAACGGCGACTGGCGCTGGCTGTCCCTGGCAGTGATCGCCGCAACCCGCGCTTGCACCGCAGGCTTGTGGATACGCGGCGACGCGGCGCGGGCGGCTTGCACGGCACGGCTTTGTGCCAAGGCCGCGACAACATTCGCTGCCTCGGGTTGATTGACCGCCTGGGCCAGCACCGCCACTTCGGCGCATTTCTGTACGGCGAATGCCAGCCAGCTTTTCAGCTCCCCATCCAGCTGGTCTTCACGCCCCAGGTCCACCGGGCTGTGCAGCAGCGAGCAGGATGGCGCCACCCACAGGCGGTCACCCAACTTGTCATGGGCGTGCTGCAGCGTCGCCAGGGCTTTTTCCAGGTCGCAGCGCCACACGTTACGGCCGTTGACCACGCCCAGGGACAGCACTTTGTAAGCCGGCAGGCGGTCGAGAATGGTCGGGTACTGCTCCGGCGCCCGCACCAGGTCGATATGCAAACCATCCACCGGCAGGTTGGCGGCCAGGCCGAGGTTCTCTTCCAGCCCACCAAAATAGGTGGCCACCAGCTTTTTCAGCGGGTCGCGCTGGATCAGGTTGTAGGCACGCTCAAACGCGTTTTTCCAGTCCTGCGGCAGGTCCAGCACCAGGATCGGTTCGTCGATCTGTACCCACTCAACCCCCAATTCGGCGAGGCGCTGGAAGATCTGGCCGTACAGCGGCAGCAGGCGATCGAGCAGGTCGAGCTTGTCGAAGTCGCCGCCCTTGGCCTTGCCCAGCCAGAGGTAAGTCAGCGGGCCGATGATGACTGGCTTGACGTTGTGGCCCAGCTCGCGGGCTTCCTGCACCTCTTCGAACAGTTGATCCCAGCCCAGGTGGAATTGCTGGTCAGCGCTGAACTCAGGCACCAGGTAGTGGTAGTTGGTGTCGAACCACTTGGTCATCTCCTGGGCGTGGGCGCCGCCACAGCAGCTGTCGCTGACGCCACGGGCCATGCCGAACAGGGTATGCAAGGTGGCTTTGCCATCGACTGGGCGGAAGCGCTCGGGGATCACGCCAAACATCAGCGAGTGGGTCAGCACCTGGTCATACCAGGCGAAATCCCCGGCGGGCAGCAATTCGATACCGGCCTGTTTTTGCAGGTCCCAGTGGGTCTTGCGCAGGTCACGGCCCACGGCGCGCAAGCCAGCTTCATCGAGCTCACCCTTCCAGAACGCTTCCTGCGCTTTTTTCAGTTCACGATCGCGTCCAATGCGCGGAAATCCCAGGGAATGAGCGACTGCCATGACTAACAACTCCAATGTCGATATTTATGGCAGTCATTGTCGACAGTCAGCGATAGTGAGACAAACTCATATTATTCTAGATGATCACAAGATCTACTCATGTTGAGATCAGGTGTACATAGAACGCGTGGAACATGAAATACGCACACACCGCCAGTGCCACGCCCATGCAGCGATTGAACACGGTGAACGCCGACGAGCCATTGATCCGCCGTCCGAGCACTGCACCCAGCAGTGAATAAACCCATGGCGCGCCGAACGCACCAACCGCCAGCACCGCCGACACCAGCGCGATGGACACCCCGGTGATGTGCGCCGCCGGCAGCATCACACTGGTGATCGGCAACACCGCCATGATGCCCTTGGGGTTGAGCAACTGGATCACCAGGCCATTCCAGAACGTGAGGGTTTTGACGGGTGCGGTTGCCGTCGTTTCATCCACGACCGTGCGCGCAGTGAATACCTGATAGGCGAGATACAACGTGTACGCCCCGCCAATCAACGAGATGTACGGCAACGCGGCCTGGGAAATGATCGCCTCGCCGGTGTAGCCAAACAGCACAAACAACAGCAGCATCGCGCATCCCACACCGATGAAAAACCCGGTGGAACGGCGAAACTGCCCGGTGAGCCCGGCGTTGAGGCCCATGAAATTCACGGGGCCGGGGCTGTACATGACGCTGAAGGCGTAGAGGAAGATGTCCATGGAAAACCTGCAGTAGAAGAAGTCTGGCGAGTCTACTGAGGCGTGTTCGGGGAATTCTTGAACGTTTGTGGTGCGCCCTGCGAAGGCGGCGGATCAGGCAACACCTCTGCCTGCCGTGCCGCCGCTTTCGCAGCCTCGCCAAGGCTCGACAGCTCCCACAGGGAATAGGGTTTGCAGGCTGTGTCAGGTGTACACAGTTAAAAAATGTGGGAGCTGGCTTGCCTGCGAAGGCGGCGGATCAGGCAACATCTCTGCCTGCCGTGCCGCCGCATTCGCAGCCTCGCCAAGGCTCGACAGCTCCCACAGGGAATAGGGTTTGCAGGCTGTGTCAGGTGTACACAGTTAAAAAATGTGGGAGCTGGCTTGCCTGCGAAGGCGGCGGATCAGGCAACACCTCTGCCTGCCGTGCCGCCGCATTCGCAGCCTCGCCAAGGCTCGACAGCTCCCACAGGGAATAGGGTTTGCAGGCTGTGTCAGGTGTACACAGTTAAAAAATGTGGGAGCTGGCTTGCCTGCGAAGGCGGCGGATCAGGCAACATCTCTGCCTGCCGTGCCGCCGCTTTCGCAGCCTCGCCAAGGCTCGACAGCTCCCACAGGGAATAGGGTTTGCAGGCTGTGTCAGGTGTACACAATTAAAAAATGTGGGAGCTGGCTTGCCTGCGAAGGCGGCGGATCAGGCAACATCTCTGCCTGCCGTGCCGCCGCCTTCGCAGCCTCGCCAAAGCTCGACAGCTCCCACAGGGAATAGGGTTTGCAGGCTGTGTCAGGTGTACACAGTTAAAAAATGTGGGAGCTGGCTTGCCTGCGAAGGCGGCGGATCAGGCAACACCTCTGCCTGCCGTGCCGCCGCATTCGCAGCCTCGCCAAGGCTCGACAGCTCCCACAGGGAATAGGGTTTGCAGGCTGTGTCAGGTGTACACAATTAAAAAATGTGGGAGCTGGCTTGCCTGCGAAGGCGGCGGATCAGGCAACATCTCTGCCTGCCGTGCCGCCGCCTTCGCAGCCTCGCCAAAGCTCGACAGCTCCCACAGGGAATAGGGTTTGCAGGCTGTGTCAGGTGTACACAGTTAAAAAATGTGGGAGCTGGCTTGCCTGCGAAGGCGGCGGATCAGGCAACACCTCTGCCTGCCGTGCCGCCGCATTCGCAGCCTCGCCAAGGCTCGACAGCTCCCACAGGGAATAGGGTTTGCAGGCTGTGTCAGGTGTACACAATTAAAAAATGTGGGAGCTGGCTTGCCTGCGAAGGCGGTGGATCAGGCAACATCTGTGCCTGCCGTGCCGCCGCTTTCGCAGCCTCGCCAAAGCTCGACAGCTCCCACAGGGAATAGGGTTTGCAGGCTGTGTCAGGTGTACACAGTTAAAAAATGTGGGAGCTGGCTTGCCTGCGAAGGCGGCGGATCAGGCAACATCTCTGCCTGCCGTGCCGCCGCTTTCGCAGCCTCGCCAAAGCTCGACAGCTCCACACAGAAGCTTGGGTTTGCAGGTTGGAACAGGCATACACCGTTCAAAATGGCGGGTGATGCAGGAAGCCCCGAGCGCCCGGATTCGGGGCGGCTTCGCCACCCGGCGCGGGGCGAGGCCGCTCACTACAAAAACGCTGGCGCCTGCACGGACAGTCATACACCTGCGCTACGCTCCTAAACCAAGGGCAGCAAATTCCGCCCGCTAACCTTCCGATTCGCCCCAAGTGCGGGCACAATGCGTGTCCTTTTTTGGCAGGCACCGCCGCAGGCTCTCAAAAATGATCAAAACGCCGTACTACCTCATCGATAAACAGAAGCTTCTGGTCAACATGCAGAAGATTGCTTACGTGCGCGAGCAGTCCGGCGCCAAGGCCCTGTTGGCGCTCAAGTGCTTCGCCACCTGGTCGGTGTTCGACCTGATGCAGCAATACATGGACGGCACTACGTCGTCGTCGCTGTACGAGCTCAAGCTCGGCCGCCAGAAGTTCGAAGGCGAAGCGCACGCCTACAGCGTGGCCTGGGCTGACGATGAAATTGAAGAGATGCTGGATAACTGCGACAAGATCATCTTCAACTCCATCAGCCAGTTGCAGCGCTTTGCCGAACGTTCCGCAGGCAAGACCCGCGGCCTGCGCGTGAACCCCCAGGTCAGCAGCTCCGACTACCTGCTGGCCGACCCGGCGCGTCCGTTCAGCCGCCTGGGCGAATGGGACCCGGTGAAGATCGAAGGCGTGATCGAGCAGATCTCCGGCTTCATGTTCCACAACAACTGCGAGAACGGCGACTTCAGCCTGTTCGACAAAATGCTCGGCACCATCGAAGAACGCTTCGGCGCGCTGCTGCACAAAGTCGAGTGGGTCAGCCTCGGCGGCGGCATCCATTTCACCGGCGACGACTATGACGTGGACGCGTTCTGCGCCCGCTTGAAAGCGTTCTCCGCCAAGTACGGCGTGCAGGTCTACCTGGAACCCGGCGAAGCGGCGATCACCAACAGCGCCTCCCTGGAAGTCACCGTGCTCGACACCCTCTACAACGGCAAGAACCTCGCCGTGGTAGACAGCTCCATCGAAGCCCACCTGCTGGACCTGCTGATCTATCGCCTCAACGCCAAGCTGGCGCCGAGCGATGGCGAACACACCGTGATGGTGTGCGGCAAATCCTGCCTGGCCGGGGACATCTTCGGCGAGTATCAATTTGATCGTCCGCTGGCCATCGGCGATCGGCTGTCGTTCATCGACACCGCGGGCTACACCATGGTCAAGAAAAATTGGTTCAACGGCCTGAAAATGCCGTCCATCGTAGTGAAACAACTCGACGGTACAGTCGAGGTGGTTCGTGAATTTGGTTACGACGACTACCTGTCCAGCCTTTCGTAAGCTGGCGGATATAGGAGAAAGAAAGCAATTGAAAAAGAACGTTCTTATCATTGGTGCAGGAGGTGTCGCCAAGGTGGTGGCCCACAAGTGCGCGCAGCACAACGACGAACTCGGTCGTATTGCTATCGCGTCGCGCAACATCTCCAAATGCCAGGCCATCATCGACAGCGTCAAGGCCAAGGGTAGCCTCAAAGTACCCGCCGAAATCAAAGCCTTCGCGCTGAACGCCCTGGACGTGGAAGCGACCAAGGCCCTGATCCGCGAGACCGAATCGCAGATCGTCATCAACGTCGGTTCCTCGTTCCTCAACATGTCGGTCCTGCGGGCCTGCATCGACACGGGCGTGGCTTACCTCGACACCGCCATCCACGAAGAGCCGGGCAAGGTCTGCGAGACTCCGCCGTGGTACGGCAACTACGAATGGAACCACCTGGAAGAGTGCAAACAGAAGAACATCACCGCCATCCTTGGCGTGGGCTTCGACCCGGGTGTCGTCAACGCATATGCCGCGCTGGCGCAGCAACAGCATTTCGACCGCATTGATTCGATCGACATTCTCGACGTCAATGCCGGCTCCCATGGCAAATACTTCGCCACCAATTTCGACCCGGAAATCAACTTCCGCGAATTCACCGGACAGGTGTGGAGCTGGCAGAACAGCCAGTGGACCAGCAACACCATGTTCGAAGTCAAACGCACCGATGACCTGCCGGTTGTCGGTTCGCAGAACCTGTACCTGACCGGCCACGATGAAGTGCACTCGCTGTCGAAAAACCTCGACGTGCCCAACGTGCGTTTCTGGATGAGCTTCGGCGAACACTACATCAACGTGTTTACCGTGCTGA
Source organism: Pseudomonas sp. GL_117 (assembly GCF_057835125.1). Lineage (NCBI taxonomy): Bacteria > Pseudomonadati > Pseudomonadota > Gammaproteobacteria > Pseudomonadales > Pseudomonadaceae > Pseudomonas > Pseudomonas sp. GL_117. The sequence continues at coordinate 3,633,493 of NZ_CM174418.1, forward strand.
ACCAGCTCGGCCTGCTCTCCGAAAAACCGGTCACCACCGCCGAAGGCCTGGAAGTCGTGCCGTTGAAACTGGTCAAGGCCGTACTGCCCGACCCGTCTTCGCTGGCGCCCGGCTACACCGGCAAGACCTGCATCGGCGACCTGGTCAAGGGCACCAAGGATGGCAAGGCACGCGAAGTGTTCATCTACAACGTAGCCGATCACGAAGAAGCGTTTGCCGAGACCGACAGCCAGGGCATCTCCTACACCGCAGGCGTTCCGCCGGTGGCCGCAGCGCTGCTGGTCGCCCGTGGCGAGTGGGACGTGCAACGCATGGCCAACGTTGAAGAACTGCCGGCCGAGCCGTTCCTGAAAGCACTGGATGTGATGGGCCTGCCGACCCGGATCAAGGACGAGCACGGTGATCGTGCGTGGGATGCGATTGCCTGACAGGCGATAGCGGACCGAACAAAAAATGCGCCTTCAGGGGCGCATTTTTTGTTTGGGGAAAACACCGCCCTCATGACCAATCAGATCAAATGTGGGAGCTGGCAGTGCCTGGGCGATCTTCAGCCGAACACTCACTATCCAGCAACACCGATCCACTGTGGGAGCGGGCTTGCCCGCGAATGCGGTGGGTCAGTCAAGGGTAGGCTGGCTGACACACTGTCATCGCAGGCAAGCCAGCTCCCACATTTAAATTTCAGTGCCTGTTATTCCAGGTTACGAGCTGAATTGCTCAGCGCTCTTGGGCACTGCAACAACGCCCGCTCATGACACAACGCGTTTGCAAGAGAGATCCGTGCGGGCAGGACATAGACGCCACAAAGCGCCTGGGCTATCTTCTGGCGCCCTCTCACAGACCCGGAACAGGAAGTTACCGCTTGAGCACGTCATCCCTACTGCGCGGCCGCACCTTCGCCCTCCTCGCGGGCATCGCCTTTATTGCCGTGGACCAACTGGTCAAACTGCTGGCCCTGGTGTCGCTGCAAACCCAGAGTTTCAAATTCGGCTCCAACCCGTTCAATCTGGCGCTGGAGCTGAGCCTGAATCCAGGCGCGTTCCTGAGCCTGGGCGCGGCGCTGCCGCCTCAGGTCAAACAACTGATCTTTATCGTCGGCGTGGCAATCGTGGTGGCCTGGGCGATGGGCTGGTCCTTGTCCAACTGGAGCCAACCGTTGCGCAAGGTCTTGCCGCTCTACGCCATTGCCCTGGGCGGTATCGCCAACCTGATCGACCGCATCTTCCGTGACGGCCACGTGGTCGACTACATGGTGCTGAATGTGGGCCCGACGCATACCGGCGTGTTCAACCTCGCCGACATCGCGATCACCGTCGGGGCGTTGTTCTTGATGCTGGATCTGTTTGTGAAGCCGCGCAAAGCCTAAGCTTCAAGGGGATTTACGGCAGTAACCGCAAATCCCCAAACCGTCAGAACACCGACCAGCCAATCCGCTCGCTCAACAACTCCAACGCCTTGATCCCCGCCAGCGAATTCCCCGCTGCATTCAACTCCGGCGACCACACGCACACCGTAAACTGCCCCGGCACCACCGCAACGATTCCGCCGCCTACGCCGCTCTTGCCGGGCAAGCCTACGCGATAGGCAAAGTTGCCCGCCTCGTCATACAGCCCGCTGGTGGCCATGATCGAGTTGACCTGCTTGGTCTGGCGCGCGGTGAGGATCTGTTCGCCGCTGTGGGCGCTCACGCCTTCGTTGGCCAGGAAGCTGAACGCCTTGGCCAGATCCAGGCAACTCATTTGCAGCGCGCAATAGTTGAAGTAGCTGTGCAGCACCGCGTCCACATCGTTGTGGAAGTTGCCGAACGATTTCATCAGATAGGCCATGGCCGCATTGCGTGCGCCGTGCTGGGCTTCCGATTCGGCGACAGTGCTGTTGACCAGGATCTGCGGGTTGCCCGACAGCCGCCGGACAAAATCGCGCATCGACAGGATCGGCACCGCGAAGCGCGACTGGTTGATGTCGCAGATTACCAACGCACCGGCGTTGATAAAGGGATTGCGCGGCCGACCACGTTCGAATTCCAGCTGCACCAGCGAGTTGAACGGCTGCCCCGATGGCTCGTGGCCCAGGCGCTCCCAGATGGTTTCGCCACCATGGTCGATGGCCTGCACCAGGCTGAATACCTTGGAAATACTCTGCACCGAAAACAGTGTTTCAGCGTCACCTGCACAGTAGGCCGTACCGTCGTTGCCGTACACGGCGATCCCCAATTGATTGGCCGGCACGTCGGCCAGCGCGGGGATATAGTCGGCGACTTTACCGAGGCCGATCAGTGGGCGCACTTCGTCGAGAATCGACGAAAGCATCACCTGCATGTCTTGTCCTGTCATCTGTCTTGGAATCATTGATAAGCGGGTCGCGGAGGATACTGCAATGCGCGCGCAAGCCCCACACAATCTCTACCACCCGCCCAAAGCTTGGGAGAAATGACCTGACCCGCCAAAAATGCAAAATACTGATACATAGCACAAAACATGATTCAACATTTTAATAATTAGGTTAGAACCAAACGGCATTTTACAGCCCCGCCCCCTGCCCCTACTTTGGATGCGAACTACCGACCCCCTGCCCGGTGGAGGTGCCCTTCCCGCACGATATAAGGACAGACCATGAGCATTGAATTCATCGGCTACATTGGCGGCCACCACGCTTCCGAGATCCACCCGCGCAGCGGCCCGACCCTGCAACCGGATTACGTCGAAACCGTGGCCCGCGCCCACGAAGAGGCCGGCTTCGACCGCGCCCTGGTGGCGTTCCACTCCAACAGCCCGGACAGCACGCTGATCGCCTCCCACGCCGCCAGCGTCACCGAGAAACTGCAATTTCTCATCGCCCACCGCCCAGGCTTCGCCCAACCGACGTTGGCGGCACGCCAGTTCACCACCCTCGACGTGTTCAACGGCGGGCGCACCGCCGTGCACATCATCACCGGCGGTGACGACCGCGAACTGCGCGCCGATGGCAGCCATATCGGCAAGGACGAACGCTACGCACGCACCGACGAATACCTGAGCGTGGTGCGCCAGGAATGGACCAGCGAGCAGCCGTTTGATTTCGCAGGCACCTACTACCAGGTCGAAGGCGCGCACTCCACGGTGAAGTCGCCGCAACAGCCGCATATCCCACTGTACTTCGGCGGCTCGTCCGCTGCCGCCATTGCCGTCGCCGGCAAACATGCCGACGTGTACGCGCTGTGGGGTGAAACCTACGAACAAGTGCGCGAGATCGTCACCCAGGTGCGCGCCGAAGCGGCCAAGCACGGGCGTACGATTCGCTTCAGCCTGTCGTTGCGACCGATCCTCGCCGAGACCGAAGAGCTTGCCTGGGAGAGGGCTGACAGCATCCTGCAACAGGCCACCGCGCTGGCCGAGAAGAATGGTTTTGTGCGTCGCGAACCGCCGAACGAAGGCTCGCGCCGCTTGCTCGCAGCAGCGGCGCAGGGATCGCGGCTGGATAAGCGCTTGTGGACCGGGATTGCCGGGCTGCTTGGTGCCCAAGGCAACTCCACTGCGCTGGTGGGCACTGCCGAGCAAGTCGCCGAAGCCTTGGTGGACTACTACGACCTGGGCATCACTACGTTCCTGATTCGCGGGTTTGATCCACTGAACGATGCCATCGATTACGGCAAGCGCCTGATCCCCCTCACCCGCCAGTTGATCGCCGAGCGCGAGCAGGCCCAGCAAGTAGCATAAGCAACAACACTGCAAAACAATGTGGGAGCTGGCTTGCCTGCGATGCAAACACCTCGGTTGTTCAGATGCACCGAGTTGATGCTATCGCAGGCAAGCCAGCTCCCACATTTTCAGATCTGCTGCGTGCCGAGAATCAGTTTTTGTAGTCGGTGTCGGTACGTTCCAACTGCCGCACCAGCGCATTCCAATGCCGCGCCACGCCCGGGCCTTCACCGCTGGCGTGCGCCTTGGCCTGCTGCTCGACTTTTTCCACCACTTCCTTGGGCGGAAAGATCAACTCCGCATTCCCCGCCGCCTGTGCCGCGACCTGGATATTGCACGCACGCTCCAACTGCTGCAGCTGCTGGAACGCATGCTCAACGCTGATGCCGGCGGTCAACAAGCCGTGGTTGCGCAGGATCATCACGCTCTTGTCGCCCAGGTCCGCCACCAGTCGCTCGCGCTCGTCCAGGTCCAGGGCAATGCCTTCATACCCGTGATACGCCACGCGGCCGGAGAAACCGATGGAGTGCTGGGAGATCGGCAGCAACCCGTCCTTCTGCGCCGACACGGCAATGCCGTCGCGGGTATGGGTGTGCAACACCGCTTGCAAGTCGTGGCGCGCGCCATGGATCGCGCTGTGGATCACGTAGCCGGCGTAGTTGATGCCCAGGCCGGTCGGGTCGTCGACAATAGTACCGTCGAGGTCGACCTTGACCAGGTTGGAGGCGTTGATTTCATCGAACAACAGGCCAAAGGCGTTGATCAGGAAATGCTCGTCCGGGCCGGGGACACGGGCGGAGAAGTGGGTGTAAATGTGATCGGTCCACTTGTACAAGGCCGCCAGGCGGTAGGCGGCGGCCAGTTTGACGCGCACTTCCCATTCTTGCGCAGTGACACGCTGGCGGACATTGCTGGAAACGCTGGAAATCGAGGTGACGCTGCTCATGGCAAAACTTCCTGGATGGCCTTAAGGACTTCCAGGCAAGCCTAGGGGATGGATAAAAATAATAAAAAGCACATTTTAATCTAAGCTAATTATTATTTTTTTTCATAACAAATCAGGCAACAACACAGAACGAATGTGGGAGCGAGCCAGCCCGCTCCCACAATAAGCCGCTTTCACTGGGGTTATGCGGCGTCTCGGATCTTGTGCAGGGAAGCCGCGACCAACTTGCCAAACGCATCCACCGGCCCCTGCAAGTTGCCCAGGAAGTGCGGATAGATCAGCCACAAATCCATCACCGGCTTGAAATCCTTGAGCGGCATCACCGCCAATTGCTCGCGATGGACGCTACGCTCCAGCAGCGGCCGCGGCACCAAACCCAAGCCCAGACCATCCGCCACCAGGCCCAATTGCAGCTCGGTGCCAAAGGTTTCCAGGTTCACCCGCAACGCCAGCCCCTGATCGGACAAGGTGCGCTGCAACCCGGCGCGAAAACCGCAGCCATCCGGGTTCAAGATCCAACCGTTCTGATACACATCCGCCAGCTTGCAGGGTTTCTTTGGCAGTTGCGCCTTGGCGCACACCACCACCAGCTCCATCTTGCCGATGGACTCGCCGACCACGTTGTCGGGGAAGATCTTGCCCGCCGGGAACAACGCCGCCGCCGCATCCAGCTCGCCGCGTTCGATCTTGCCGACCAGTTGGCTGCCCCAGCCGGTGGCAACCTGGGCGCGCAGGTCGGCGTATTCGGTGCGCAGGTGCTTGAGCGCATCGAGCAGCACCACGTCGCCGATGGTCTGCGGCACACCCAGGCGCAACAGGCCGGTGGGCGGTGCGTCGGTGGCGACCAGTTCCCGCAGCGCATCCATCTCGCGCAGGATCAGCCGGCACTGCTCATACACGCGGGTGCCGATCAGCGTTGGCTTGAGCGGCTTGGTATTACGGTCGAACAGTTCTACCCCCAGCGCTTGCTCGAAGTTCTGTACGCGACGGGTGATGGCGGGCTGGGTCAGTTGCAAGGATTCGGCGGCATGGCTGATGGACTGGCAACGGATCACTTCGACAAAGGCGTCTATATCGTCAATTTTCATTTGGGCCGCACATAGAGATCAGTCATTAAGATGTGTGCGAAGCATAGTTGCAGGAACGCTATCTGGATAGTCCACGCTGTGATCGATAACGTCTAAGCCTAGTCAACCCAGTTCTAAATTACCTTCAGCTATAAGCTAATCATTAAAAAATAGCATATTAACTATAAACATTATGCTTAGATAACTTCTATCAACACCGACTGATGGAATTGCCATGACCCAGGCCAAGCACCCCGAAAGACTCAGAGCCTTTATAGGCGCCCTGGCGGAACTGATCGACGGCAATCCACGCGAAGGCGACCTGCTGCACCGTGGCGGCAAGCTACTGGCGCAATTGGTCAGCCATGATGACTGGCTGCCGGATGAATTCGCCCAACCCAACCCCGAGCGCTACCAGCAATTTCTGCTGCACGCCGATTCGCGCCAGCGCTTCAGCATCGTCAGTTTCGTGTGGGGGCCGGGCCAAAGCACGCCGATTCACGACCACCGGGTGTGGGGCCTGATCGGCATGTTGCGCGGCGCGGAGTTTTCCCAAGGCTTCGCACGTGCGCCCGACGGCAGCCTGGTCGCCGATGGCAAGCCGATTGAATTGGTGCCCGGCCAGGTTGAAGCGGTGTCGCCCAAGGTCGGTGACATCCACCAGGTGAGCAACGCCTACGGCGACCAGGTGTCCATCAGCATCCACGTGTACGGCGCCAATATCGGCGCGGTGCGCCGTGCGGTGTACCAGCCCGACGGCAGCGAGAAACCGTTTATCTCCGGTTATTCCAACGCCTTCCTCCCGAACATCTGGGATTTGTCCAAAGAAAAGAGCCCTGCCCTATGAGCACCGTATCGACCCTGAACTTCGCCCAGATCCGCCAGGCCCTGCTGGACCGTCACGAAATCGCCCTGGTCGACGTGCGTGAAGAGACGCCCTTCGCCGAATCCCACCCGTTGTTTGCCGCGAATATCCCGCTGTCCAAGCTGGAACTGGAGGTGTACTCGCGCATTCCGCGGCGTGACACCCAGGTCACCGTGTACGACAACGGCGAAGGCCTGGCTGCGCGCGCCGCCGAGCGCCTGGTCGCCCTGGGCTACACGCGGGTCAGCCTGCTCGACGGCGGCCTGGACGGTTGGCGCAAGGCCGGCGGCGAGCTGTTCATCGACGTCAACGTGCCAAGCAAGGCCTTTGGCGAATTGGTGGAAAGCCAGCGTCACACGCCGTCCCTGGCCGCCGAAGAAGTGCAGGCGCTGCTCGACAGCAACGCCGACGTGGTGGTGCTCGACGCCCGCCGCTTCGACGAATACCAGACCATGAGCATCCCCACCGGCATCAGCGTGCCCGGTGCCGAACTGGTGTTGCGCGCCCGTGAACTGGCGCCCGACCCGGCCACGCGCATCATCGTCAACTGCGCCGGACGCACCCGCAGCATCATCGGCACGCAGTCACTGATCAACGCCGGCGTGGCCAACCCGGTGTCGGCGCTGCGCAACGGCACCATCGGCTGGACCCTGGCCGGGCAGAAACTCGCCCACGGCCAATCGCGCCGCTTTGCGCCGACGTCGGAAGAACATCGCCAAGTGGCCGCGGCCGATGCGCGCCGCGTCGCCGACAGGGCGCGGGTCGGCCGCGCCACGCTGGCTGACCTGCACAGTTGGCAGCAACAGGCGCACCGCACCACCTACCTGTTTGATGTGCGCACCCCGGAAGAATTCGAAGCCGGTCACCTGCCGGGCGCACGCTCCACGCCGGGCGGCCAGTTGGTGCAGGAAACCGACCACGTCGCCAGCGTGCGCGGGGCGCGGATCGTGCTGGCGGATGACGACGGTGTGCGCGCCAACATGTCCGCCTCCTGGCTCGCGCAACTGGGCTGGGACGTGCATGTGCTGGACGACCTGCAAGCAGCGCACTTCAGCGAGCAAGGGGCATGGGTCGCACCGGTCCCGGCGCCGCCGCAAGCCGAGTTGATCAGCCCGCACACCCTTGCCGAATGGCAGGCACATGGCGACACCGTGGTGCTGGATTTCACCGCCAGCGCCAATTACGTCAAACGCCACATCCCCGGCGCCTGGTGGGTCCTGCGCGCGCAACTGCCCGCTGCCCTGGCAGAGGCGCCCGTGGCCGAGCGTTACGTGCTGACCTGCGGCAGCAGCCAGTTGGCGCGCCTGGCGGTGGCAGAAGTCGAAGCTATCACCGGCAAGCAAGTGTTCCTGCTCGAAGGCGGCACCGCTGCCTGGATCAATGCGCAACTGCCGCTGGAAGAAGGTGAAAGCCACCTTGCCTCGCCGCGTATCGACCGCTATCGCCGCCCGTACGAAGGCACCGACAACCCCAAGGAAGCCATGCAGGCCTACCTGGATTGGGAATTCGGCCTGGTGGCCCAACTGGCCCGCGACGGCACCCATGGTTTTTTCGTCATCTGATCAACCCCACCTGCACCCACACCGGGTGCAGGCCCCACATCCGCCCCTTCTCCAGGCGCAAGCTGAGCCCAATCGGCCCGTTCGCGCCGTTCGGCTGTGGCGGTGCGTATGACTACACGCGCCTGGCGTGCAACTTCCGAGGCCGCTGAGATGACTGAGTTGAGCTGCGATGTAGTGATCGTCGGCGGCGGTTTGGCGGGCACCTGGGCCGCCATCGCTGCGGCCCGCGAAGGGGTCAAGGTAATCCTGGTGGACAAGGGCTACTGCGGCACCAGCGGCGTCACCGCCACGGCCGGCCCCGGCCATTGGTGGGTGCCACCGGGCGCGCGCGAAGCGGCCATCGACAAACGCCTGGCCACCGCCTACGGCCTGGCCGATGCACGCTGGATGGCCCGCGCCATCGACACCACCTGGACCAGCCTGCCGGGCCTGCGCGACTACTACGCCTTCGCGCAAAACGACCAGGGCGAAACCCAATACCGTGGCCTGCGCGGCCCGGAGTACCTGCGCGGCCTGCGTCGCCGGGTACTCGACAGCGGCGTGACGATCCTCGACCACCACCCGGCCCTGGAACTGCTGCGCGACGGCAACGGCCGCGTGGTCGGTGCCCGTGGCTGGCGGCGCCAGGCCGGTGGCGACTGGTTGATCCGCGCTGGCGCAGTGGTACTGGCCACCGGCGGCTGCGCGTTCCTCTCGCGGCTGCTGGGCAACCACACCAACACCGGCGACGGCTACCTGATGGCCGCCGAAGCCGGTGCCGAACTGTCGGGCATGGAGTTTTCCAACTACTACTGCATCGCGGCGGCGGGCAGCAGCATGACCCGTTCGATGGTGTACAGCTTCGGCGACTACTTCGACGCAGCGGATCGACCCTTGGCGATCAGCGGCGGCCCCGGCTTTACCGAGGATTTGGCCCGGGCGCTGCTCAACGGCCCGGTGTATTGCCGCTTGAATCGGGTGCCTGCGGATATTCGTGCACAACTGCCGAGTATCCAGCCCAACCTGATGCTGCCGTTTGATCGGCACGGGGTTGATCCGTATCGACAGCGGTTTGCCGTGACCTTGCACCCCGAGGGCACCATCCGTGGGGTGGGCGGTTTGCGTTTGCTGAATGACGACTGCCAGACCAGCGTGCCCGGCGTATTCGCCGCCGGCGACGCGGCCAGCCGTGAACCGATTGCCGGTGCGACGTCTGGGGGCGGTGCGCAGAACTCGGCGTGGGCGTTGTCCACGGGGCAGTGGGCTGGGCGGGGAGCGGCGCGATTGGCCAGGCAGCGCGCGGCGTATCACGGTGCAGTGCGCGGCTTTGATGGCGTTGCCGGCGGCAGCGCGCAGTTGATTCAACGCATCCAGGCCGAGGTTCACCCGCTGGACAAAAACCTCTTCCGCAGCGGCGCGCAACTCGACCGCTCACTGCGCGAACTCGACAACATCTGGGATCAAGTGCGCGCCACCGCCCCCTCAACCAACTCCCTGCGCGACCGCGAAACCGCCGCCATGGCCGCCACGGCGCGCTGGTGCTACACCGCAGCGGCGCAGCGCAAGGAAAGCCGTGGCATGCACCAGCGCAGCGACACACCGCAGCAAAGCGCCCTATACGACGCGCACTTGCGCATATCCGGCGTCGACCTGCTGCACACACGTTTCGACCCCATCCCCCCTAACCCCACACAACCCATGTAGTGAGCGGGCTTGCCCGCGCTGGGTGGCGAAGCCGCCCCAAACCCAGGCACCTCGGCCTTGCTGATACACCGCGGCGTCTGGATTCGGGGCGGCTTCGCCACCCGGCGCGGGGCAAGCCCGCTCACTACAGAATGAGGTAATTATTGGTGATTGAACTGATCTACTCCGACCTCTGCAACGGCTGCGGCCAATGCGTCACCGTGTGCCCCACCAACGTGCTGGCGCTGAGCCCCCAGGGCAAACCCCGGATCGCCGACCAACAGGCGTGCCAGACCTGCTTCATGTGCGAGCTGTATTGCCGCAGCGACGCACTCTACGTCGACCCGGACGCCGAACAACTGCGTCACCCCGATGCGCAGGCAGTGCGCGCGGCGGGGTTGTTGGGCCAGTATCGGCGGGATTCGGGGTGGGATGAATGGAGCAATGATCCTGCGCACCGCAACGAACACTGGCGCATGGATGGGATATTTGCGTTGGCGCGGGAGGTGGGTAGTGGTTTGAAGCAATAACGCTGATTTCAAACCTGCTGATCGATATAAGGTGATTGAAAGACCTCAAATGCAATAAGAGAATAATCAAACTATCAATAATAAATTATTTTGATAATTAACATATAACCAAAAAGAACTTCACAGCGAGTTTTTATGGGCATAACGTTAACCCACTCACCGACCCCTTCTCCAGGCGGAGGTAGCCGAACCCTTTCTTGATCTGCCTGGAGCCTGCATCCCATGGTCTTTACCACCCCTTTCAAACGCCTGCTCCTGGGCACCGCCCTCGCCCTTGGACTGCTCGGCACTGCCGGCGCCGCCGACCAGCAACCGCTGCGGGTGGCCAATCAGAAATCGACGATCAAGGCGCTGCTGGAAGCCTCCGGCGAAACCAGGAATGTGCCTTACGAAATCCAGTGGTCGGAGTTCCCGTCCGCCTCGCCCCTGGGCGAAGCCTTGAACGCGGGGGCTGTGGATATTGGTGCGCTTGGTGACGCGCCCTACGTGTTTGCCCTCGGTGCCGGTGCCTCGCTCAAGGTGGTCAGCATCATCCACGCCGAAGGGCGCAACACCACCGCGCTGCTGGTGCCCAAGGACTCGCCGATCAAGACCGTCGCCGACCTCAAGGGCAAGAGGATCGTCACCGGGCGCGGCTCCATCGGCCACTACCTGGCGATCAAGGCCCTGACCGAGGCCGGCCTGACCACCAAGGACGTGCAGTTCATTTTCCTGCTGCCCAGCGAATCACGCCTGGTACTGGACAACGGCACGGCTGACGCCTGGTCGACCTGGGACCCCTACACCACCGTGGTCACCTCGCAAAGCCAGGCCCGCGTGCTGGTCAGCGGCAACCAGCTGCTGAGCAACCACCTGTACCTGGCAGCCACCAGCCAGGCCATCGCCGACAAGCGTGTGCAGTTGGACGACTTTGTCGCCCGCCTCGACCGTGCCTACGCCTGGGCCAACACCCACCCCAATGAATACGCCGCCGCCCAAGCCAAGATCACCGGCCTGCCGCTGCAAGTGCATGTGGAAGTGGCCAAGGACACCCGCCTGACCCCAGTGGCGATTGACGACAGCGTTATCAGCGGCCTGCAAGCGACCGCCGACACCTATCAAAAAGAAGGCCTGCTGACCAAACACATCGACGTGTCGCAGGGTTTCGACAAGAGCTTTAACGCCAAGCGTGCCCCCAATTCCCAAGCATCGCGCTGATAAAAAGCATCGCGCCAACAGGAGCAGAACATGAGCAAGCCACGTCAACTCAAACTCGGAGCCATGGTCCACGGCGTCGGTCACGGCTGGGGCGAATGGCGCCATCCGCAGGCCCAACCGGACGCCAGCACCAACTTCGGCTTCTACAAGCAGCAGACTGAACTGGCCGAAGCCGCGAAGTTCGACTTCGTGTTCATCGCCGACAGCCTGCACATCCACGCCAAGTCCAGCCCGCACTACCTCAACCGCTTCGAGCCGCTGACCATCCTCTCGGCACTCGCGGCGATCACCACCCACATCGGCCTGGTCGCCACTGTGACCGTCAGCTACACCGAGCCCTACCAGGTAGCGCGCCAGTTCGCGTCCCTGGACCATATCAGCGGCGGCCGCGCCGGCTGGAACGTAGTGACCTCGTGGCTGAGCGGCACCGCCGACAACTTCGGCAAGGCCGAGCACCCGCCCCACGCCGTGCGCTACCGCATCGCCAAGGAACACGTGAACGCGGTCAAGGGCCTGTGGGACTCGTGGGAAGACGACGCCTTCGCCTACAACAAGCACAGCGGCGAATTTTTCACCCCGGGCAAGCTGCACGCGCTGAACCACAAGGGCGAGTTCTTCTCGGTCAAGGGCCCGCTGAACATTGCGCGTTCGCGTCAGGGCCAGCCGGTGATTTTCCAGGCGGGCACGTCTGAAGACGGGCGCAACTTTGCCGCTGAAAATTCCGATGCGATCTTTGTCCATGTAGAGAGCATCGAGGAAGGCCTGGCGTATTCCCAGGACCTCAAGCGCCGCGCCAAGGGTTTTGGTCGCGACCCCGACAGCCTGTCGATCCTGCCCGGCATCCGCCCGATTGTCGGCCGCGATGCCGCCGAAGTGGAAAGCCGCTATCAGCAAGCCGTGGACCTGGTCACCGTCGAGGACGCCATCGTCGCCCTCGGCCGCCCGTTCAACGACCACGATTTCAGCAAATATCCACTGGACGAACCCTTCCCGGAACTGGGCGACCTCGGCTCCAACAGCCAAAAAGGTGGTTCCGACCGGATCAAGCAGGTAGCCAGGGATGAAGGCCTGAGCCTGCGTGAAGTGGCCCTGCGTTTCTCGCGGCCCAAGCGTGATTTTGTCGGCACCCCGGAGCAAGTCGCCGATGCGATCCAGACCTGGTTCGAGCGCGGCGCCAGCGATGGCTTCATCGTCAACTCGGTGCTGCCGGACGGCCTGCAATACTTCACCGAACTGGTGGTGCCGGTACTGCAGCAACGCGGCCTGTTCCGTAGCGAATACAGCGGCCAGACCCTGCGCGACAACCTCGGCCTGGACGTACCGGCCAACCGTTACAGCGTCGCCAACGTAAAAGAAAAACAGGAGGCGCTGGCATGAGCGAATCCCTCAACCGTCAGCTGGCGGACCTGCACGCCGAACGGGTCGCGACCTGGGCGCCGCAAGCGCTGCAGATCAATATCGACCAGCGCCAACGCCTGGTGGCTGAAGCACGCCCCGACGACTACGTGCAGGTCGGCGATGAGCTGGACCCGTTCACCCTGCTCAATGTCGAAGGCGGCGAACTCAACCACGAGTCGCTGCTGGCCGACGGCCCCGCGGTGCTGATCTTCTTCCGCTTTGCCGGCTGCCCGGCGTGCAACATCGCCCTGCCCTATTACGAGCGCCAGCTCTACCCGCGCCTGCGCGAGCTCGGCGTGCCGCTGGTGGCGGTCAGCCCGCAAGTGCCCGAGCGCCTGGTGGAGATCAAGACCCGCCACGCCCTGCAATTGCTGGTGGCCAGTGACCGAGACAACAACCTCGCGCGGCGCCTGGGGATTCTCTACAGCTTTGACGAGGCGTCGCGTAACGCGGCGCTGGCCAAGGGCAACAGCATCGGTGAAACCACTGGCACCGGCACCTGGGAATTGCCGCAGCCGACGGTGGTAGTGATTGCCAGGGATGGCACGGTGGCGTTTGTGCAGGTGAGTCCGGATTGGTTGGTACGCACGCAAGCCGAGCCGGTGTTGCAGGCAGTCGAGCGTTTGCTGGGCCATCAAGCCGTACGACTGGCCATCTAAGCCCACACTCTCCTGTGGGAGCGGGCTTGCTCGCGAAGGCGGTGGTTCAGCGAGTGAATCCGTGGCCTGACACACCGCTTTCGCGAGCAAGCCCGCTCCCACATTTCTGACCGAGTACATTCCCATGACCCAACCGTCACTACGCTCCGTCGAAGTCGCCAATTTCGAAGCCCTGCTCGAACGCCTCAGCGCCGAACTCGCCAGCACCGCGCACCTCTACGACGAAAGCGGCGCCTTCCCCCATGCCAATTTCAAACGCCTGCACGAACACGGCCTGGTCGCCATCACCGTGCCCAAGTCCCTCGGTGGCGGCGGGGCCAGCCTGCCCCAGGCACGCAAGGCGATCAGTGCGATTGCCAAGGGCGAACCCTCCACCGCACTGATCCTGGTGATGCAATACCTGCAACACACGCGCCTGCAAGACAGCAAGACCTGGCCCGCGCACCTGCGCACCCAAGTCGCCGAAGACGCCGTGCGCAACGGCGGGTTGATCAATGCCCTGCGCGTCGAACCCGACCTCGGCACCCCGGCCCGTGGCGGCTTGCCGGCGACCACCGCCGTACGCACCGCCGAGGGCTGGCGCATCAGCGGGCGCAAGATCTACTCCACCGGCAGCCACGGCCTGAGCTGGTTCGGCGTGTGGGGCCGCAGCAATGACGCCGACCCGCTGGTGGGTACCTGGCTGGTGCCCAAGGACAGCCCCGGCGTGACCATCATCGACACCTGGGACCACCTCGGCATGCGCGCCACGTGCAGCCACGAAGTGGTGCTCGACAACGTGCTGGTGCCGCTGGACCACGCCGTCAGTGTCAGCCCGTGGAGCGCGCCGTCGCCGGAACTGGATGCCGAAGGGTTCCTGTGGATGTCGGTGTTGCTGTCCTCGGTCTATGACGCCGTGGCCCAGGCGGCGCGTGACTGGCTGGTGAACTGGCTGGAAGAACGCCAACCGTCCAACCTCGGCGCGGCGCTGTCGACCCTGCCGCGCTTCCAGGAAACCGTCGGCCATATCGACACCCTGCTGTTCGCCAACCGTAGCTTGCTCGACGCCGCCGCCGAAGGCCACACCCCGGCCACGAATGCCGCGCAGTTGAAGTACCTGGTGACCAACAACGCGATTCGCGCCGTCGAGCTGGCCATCGAGGCCTCCGGCAACCCAGGCCTGTCGCGTCACAACCCGCTGCAACGCCACTACCGCGATGTGCTCTGCAGCCGCGTGCACACACCGCAGGACGACGCCGTATTGCAAGGCGCCGGCAAGGCCGCTTTCGCCCAACGCCAAAAGGAGCGCACATGACTCAGGTGATTATTGCCAGCCAGCTGGATGAAGATTTCAACCAGGTGATCCGCGAGCGCCTCGCTGCGATCCACCCCGAGGCCCAAGTCATCGGTGTGCCCGTGGGCGTCCCCAGTGACCTGCCATCCCAGGCAAATATCCTGCTGGCGCGGCCGATCAACGTACGCGGCTACACCGCCCCGGACACCCCGCCACCGGGCTGGCCCTACGGCACGCAGTGGGTGCACCTGGTGTCGTCGGGCATCGATTTCTACCCGCACTGGCTGTTCAACGGCCCGCCGGTGACCACCTCGCGCGGCAGTGCCGCCGACAACCTGGCCGAGTTCGCCCTGGCCGCGATCTTTGCCGCGTCCAAGCACCTGCCGGACATCTGGGTGAAGGACTCACAGTGGAACTTCACCCCGCTGCGCCCGCTCAAGGGCACCACCTTGGGCATTCTCGGTTTTGGCGCGATTGGCGAGCGCCTGGCGCAGAAAGCCCAGGCCCTGGGGATCAACGTTGTGGCGTTGCGCCAGAGCCAGGCGCCCTTCAGCGCAGGCGTGGACGCCGCCAAGGACATCCACGACCTGTTCGCCCGTGCCGACCACCTGGTGGTGGCCGCACCGTTGACCGAGGCCACGCGCAACCTCATCAACCGCGATGTGCTCGCCAGCGCCAAGCCGGGGCTGCACCTGATCAACATTGCGCGGGGTGGCTTGCTGGATCAGGAGGCGTTGCTGCAGGCGCTGGATAATGGCCAGGTTGGCTTGGCCTCGCTGGACGTGACCGAGCCCGAGCCGTTGCCGGATGGGCACCCGCTGTACACGCACCCGCGGGTGAGGTTGTCGCCGCATACCTCGGCGATTTCCACCCACAGTCGCCATGAGATTGCGGATACGTTCTTGGCGAATCTGGAGCGCTATGTGGCCGGTTCTGAACTGGCCAACCTCGCCAAACCCTGACACCACCCAATAAATGGGGGAGCGGGCTTGTGTGGGAGCGGGCTTGCTCGCGAAGGCGGTGAATCAGTCAACCTATTCATAGACTGACACACTGCATTCGCGAGCAAGCCCGCTCCCACATTGGGTATTGGGCGAGCCGGAAATATAATCAGAAAAAAGCAATTAAATAACAAGTACCATGCATATTATTAATAATTAACATATAACAAAACGGACTTTTACGAACGCCTTTCATATCCATATTGTTACAGCCAGCACCGACCCCTGACCAGGTGGAGGCCTTGCCAACCCCCACTTTCTCAGGACATCACCATGAGCCATGCCCGTGTGCCCAGCCGCCTCACCCTCGCCGCTTCCCTCGCCTTGCTCGGCGTCTACGCCCACGCCGATGACACCGCCCTGCCGGTGGTGAATGTCACCGCCGAACACCGCAGCGAAGACCTGCAGAAAACCCCGCTGGCGATTTCCGCATTCGACGAGCAGACCCTGGACGACAAGCAGATCCGCAGCGTGCGCGACCTCTCCGGCCAGGTGCCGAACCTGACCCTCAGTCGCCAGTCGATCTCCTACAGCGCGCAGACCTACGGCATCCGTGGCATCGGCGAAACCGACCCGATCCAGGAAGCCGCCGTGGCGGTGTATGCCGACGACCTGTACATCCCCCGCGCCATTTCCTCGATGCTCGATTTCAACGATGTCGAGCGCGTCGAAGTGCTGCGCGGCCCCCAGGGCACACTGTACGGACGCAACAGCAGCGCCGGGGCGATCCGCGTGATCACCCGCGACCCGAACCAGGAGACCCGTGGTTTCGTCGAACTTGGCGCCGGTAACTACAACGCGCAGAACGGCCGCGTCCTGATCAGCGGCCCGCTGGTGGACAACGCGCTGTTCGCCAGCTTCTCGGCGATCCGCCTGAGCCGCGACGGCACCGTGTCGAACCCGACGCGGGGCAAGGACGTGAACAACGTCGACATCCAGTCCTATCGCGGCAAGCTGCGCTACAAGCCCGAGGATTCGCCGTGGGATGTGCAACTGACCCTGGCCGGCACCTTTGACCGCGGTGACACCACCAGCTATTCGCCCTTCGATGCCAACGGGCATTTCGACAAGTTCAAGAGCTACAGCAGCCTCGACCCGAAAAACCGCCTCGACCAGGGCAGTTCGGTGTTACGCGCCCTCTATGCGATCGACGATCACCTGAACGTCAAGTCGGTCACCGCCTGGTCCTCGTTCAACCAGCCGGTGGACTACGACAACTCCGGCCAGGCCGCGCTGATCCAGAACAACCTGATCCTCTACAAGCAGAACTACGCGACCCAGGAGTTCCAACTCAACGGCGACTACGACGCCTTCAGCTTCAGCACCGGCCTGTACCTGTACCGTGAGCGCTTCGACGCCGACCGCGACAACCTCACCTATTCCATCCCACGCAACCGCGTGATCGGCCAGGGCCAGTACAGCACCACCAACACTGAAAGCTATGCGCTCTACGGCCAGGGCACCTACAAGATCACCCCGCAACTGTCGCTGATCGCCGGCCTGCGCTTTACTCGCGAGCACAAGAATTTCGAGTTCACCAACTACGCGATCAACACCGACCGGCAGATCACCGGCACCAACTTTGCCGCCGAGTCGAGCAAGTCCTGGCAGTCCACCAGCCCGAAACTCGGCTTCGAATACGCCTGGACCCCGCACCTGAACCAGTACGCCTACGTCGCCAAGGGCTTCAAGGCCGGCGGCTACGACAACCGTGCACCGACCCGCGCCGCCGCCGAGCAGGCGTTCTCGCCGGAAGACGTGACCACCTGGGAAACCGGCTTGAAGGGTGACTTCTTCGACCAGCGCCTGCGCGCCAACGTTGCGCTGTTCTACAACGACTACAAGGACCTGCAGACCAACGCCTACGACCCGGCGCTGGGCGTGAGCCTGCGCACCAACGTCGGCCAGGCCCACACCTACGGCGTCGAGCTGGAGACCCTCACCGCCCTGAGCCGCGACTTGCAACTGACCGCCAACCTCGGCTACCTGGAAAGCCAGTACGACGACTTCCAGAACGCCAGCGGCGCAGGCGTGGATGCCAACGGCAAGCACCTGGTGTTCTCGCCGCGCTGGAACGCCAGCGTCGGTCTCAACTACACAATCCCGGCCGGCTTGCCGGGCACCTGGCTGGCGGGCACGGATGCGCAGTTCCAGACCAAGTCCTGGGCCAACGCACTGAACGACGACATCCAGCAAGTGCCGCAGCAAACCTTCTGGAACGCCAACACCCGCTACATCAGCGGCGACGGCCACTGGACCACCACCCTCGCGGTGAAAAACCTGCTGGACCGCGCCTATCCGCAATCGGTGGGCTACGTGCCGTCCAGCGGTGCGCGCTACTACTCGGTCAACGACCCGCGCACCGTGTTGCTGTCAGTGCGCTACGACCTCTGAGGCGCCTATTTGATGCGGTAGTGGAAGGTGTTGCGCACCGCCGGTACGGCGACCGCCTTGCCCTCAACGATGCGCGGTTGGTAGCGGAAGGTGTTCGCCGCCGCCAGTGAAGGCCGCATGAACAATGGATGGCAGCCGTCGAGCACCCGCGGATTTTCCACGCGGCCCTGAGGGTTGACGGTGTACTCCACGGAGCAATCGCCTTCGATGTTCTTGTCCAGGGCGCGCTCCGGGTAGTCCGGAGCTTGCTTGCTCAAGGGCTGGTATTGGCGGCTGTCAAACGCCGGGGCTGCCGCCGGGGCCGCAGGACGGGCGCGTTCGGCGGCCAGGCGTTGTTGGTCCAGGCGCTGCTGCTCCAACTCGCGGTTGCGCTGCTCGGTCGCCAGTCGCTCTTGCTGCTGCGCGATTTTCTGGTCCTCGACCCGCTTGCGGGCCAAGGCGGCTTTCTCCAGCTTTTGCGCCTGGATCCGTGGATCGACCACGGGTTTGGGCGGTACCGGCACGGCAACCGGCTCCGGTGGCGCGGGGGGTGCGACGACCACTGGCTCAGGCACTGGCGCGGGCGCCGGGGGCAGCATCACCAACTGGGTGTGCATCACCCGTGGTGCCTCCACCAGCGGTTTTTCCGTGGACCAGCCCAGCATCAGCGCGGCCAACACACCGACGTGCAGCGCCACCGCGATGCTCGCCGCCAAGCTGTTGCGCCAAAACCCCGCCGTGTCCCGGGGCAGCCTTGCAAGCCTTGGACTGTGCATGATCATCGCCGTCATTGCGTGGCCTCGGTCACCAGCCCCAGGTTGCTCACACCGCCTTTCTGCAACACCGCCATGGCCGCGACCACGCGGCCGTAGCCGGCGTTATCGTCGGCGCGGATGTACACCTGGGTGTCACTGCGCGCCGCCACCACCTGCATGACCTTGGCGCCCATTTCGTCCAGGCTCACGGCGCTGTCGGTCTGGTGCTGGGTATCGAGTTCGCCGCCGAGGTTCCAGTAGTAGCCACCGTCGGCTTTCACCGACAACGTCAGGACCTGCTGGCGCGTGTCGGTGGCCAGCGCCTCGGCGGCGACCTTGGGCAGTTCGATCTTCACGCCCTGGGTCAGCATCGGCGCGGTGACCATGAAGATCACCAGCAGCACCAGCATCACGTCGATATACGGCACCACGTTCATCTCGGCCTTGGGCCCGTGCTTGCGTTGCGGCCTGGTCAGCATCGTCTTGCTCCTCTTTCAGGCGGCTACGGCCAGGTTGATCGGCGTGCCGCGCAAGGTACGGTGCAGGCGCACTTGCAGTTCGTTGCCGAAGGCGTAGTAGCGGGTGAGCAAGGTCTGGCCACGGGCCGCAAAGCGGTTGTAGGCGATCACCGCCGGAATCGCCGCAAACAGACCGATGGCCGTGGCGATCAACGCTTCAGCGATGCCCGGCGCCACCGTGGACAGCGTGGCCTGTTGCACCTGGGACAAACCGATGAACGAATTCATGATGCCCCACACGGTGCCAAACAAGCCGATGTAAGGGCTGACCGAGCCCACGGTCGCGAGAAATTGCAGGCCCTTTTCCAGTTCGATTTCCTGCTCGGTGATCGCCACCTGCAACGCCCGCTCCACCCCTTCGAGCACCGCCGGATCATGGCTGTGCAGGTGCTGGTATTCCTCGATCCCGGCGATAAAAATCGGCGCAATGCCGCCCTCACCCGCCTGCACCGCGTCGCGGTACAGCGGCTGCAAGTCGGGCGCGGCGCGAAAGCGCTGCACAAAAGCGTGCAACTGGCGCTCCAGGCGGCGCAGCACAGTGCCGCGCTGGATGATCAAGTACCAACTGAGCAAGGAAGCCAGCAGCAGCGTGATCATCACCGCCTTGACCAACAGGCTGGCGTCGCTGATCAAACCCCAGATCGTCATATGTTCCATCGTCGCGTGCATGGTGAACTCCTATTCGAATAAAAAGTGATGACCGGGTGATGACGCGTTACGGCAATTTCAGCGTGCGGGTCACCTCGGCCCACGGCACAAACTTGAAGTTCTGGGCCTGCTCGGGCATGCGCTTGCGCCCGTCCTGCACCACCAGCATGCCCTGGCTCCAGGGCCCGCCGAGGTTGATCGCAGTGACTTCCAGGCCATCGGTCTGCGAAGCACCGTCGATACCGGCGTCGGCATTCAGGCCGACGCGAAACGCACCGTGGGTGGCGAACGGCGGTTCGGCATCCACCACCAGGTAGCTGTCGTTGCCCTGGCTGGAGATCACCAGGTAGTCGCGTTTATCGCTCTGGTACAACGCCAGGCCCTCGACGTCCGCATGCAGTTGCGGCCCCACCTTGATCACGCTGGTGAGCTTGGCCGGCTGGTCGGCGCGGGCATCCACCGCCCACACGCCGACGTCTTCTTCGCCGATAAACAGGCGCTGGCGCTGGTCATCGGCCACGCAGCCTTCGGGCTGGCTGTCGACCTTGAACTGGCGCACCAACTCGCCGTGCACGCGGCCGTCCGCGGCGCTCAGGCGGTATTGCAGGAAGGTGCCGTCCTTGTCGTTGGCAATGGCATAGATCTCGCCGCTGGCGGGCTGAAACAGGCAGATGCCGTAGATCGCCTTGAGCGGCGTCGGCACTTCACCGGCTTCGCGTAGCTCGCCGCTGCTGCGGTCGATGCTAAACAGGCTCAGGCTGTTGTGATCACGGTTGCTGGCGACGGCAAGGTCGACGGTCTGCGTGCCCAACTTGAAATTGGGGCGCACGTCGACGTTGTTCAGGCGCCCGACCGCCAGTTCCTGCAACAGCTTGCCGTCCAGGTCATAGGCCAGCAGGCCCTGCTTTTTGTTGGTGCCGAGCACGCGGCTTTTGCCCGGCTGCTCGGGGTGAATCCAGATCGCCGGATCATCCGCTGCATCGCCCTGACGGCCGACAGGATCGGTCTGGCGCATGGCCGCGACCTCTGGAATCACCGCTTCGACCGGCACCGACTTGGCCTGCCAATTGAGCTTGCCCTGATAGAGCTTGCCAGTGTCGTCATCACGCACCAGCAGTTGCTGGCCGCTCACCGCCAGTTGCTCCGGTTCCTTGAGGCCTGGCAGGCTCAGGCTCGATTGCTCGACCCAACGCTCGCCGGTTTGCTGGAGCAGATGCAGTTGCGCCGTCTTGGGATCAAGCGCGATCACACCACCCGGCACCAGCGCCATGGCCCCGGCTTCGCGCTTGGGATTGTCGAACACTGCCACCGGCGTGCGTTTCACATCCGCTTCCGGGTGCGCCGGGTAAGCCCACCAGCCGAGGTTTTCTTCGTTCACCACCAGGCGATTGGCGCCGTCGTCCACCTGGCAGAATTGCGCCGACGGTGGCAACGGCAGACCGCGTACGCGCTGGGGTTCGTTCAACAACGTGGCGCCATTGCCCACCAGCCACTGTTCACCTTTGCCTTCTTTACCCACCAGGAACACAAACAGGTTGGCCGCCGAATCGCGGTACAGGCATAGGCCGTTCACCGCGTAGTCGCGGGTCGGCAGGTAGAGCGGTTTGCCGAAGGTCTTGGCGGAGGCGTCGAGGCTGATCAGCAGGGCTTGCTGGCGATCATTGTCGAGGCTGGCGACCAGGGTCTGGGAACCGGCGGTGCGGGTATCGAGGCTGCTGAAGTTGCCCTTGAAACGGGCCAGTTCGGCACCTTTGGCGTCGACCAGTTGCAAGCCGTCGCGGGGGCCGGCGGTGAGGCGTTCATTGCTATTCACAAAGGCCATGGCCTCAGCATTCAAGCCAGTCGCCCAAGGCGTCAGGGTCAGGTCAGCAGCCATCACAGGTGCGCCGATTGCCAGGGCAACCAGCAAGTACAGTTTGGAAATTCTCATGAACAAACAAATCCTTTGAAAACAATGGAGATCTACTGTGGGAGCGGGCTTGCTCGCGAACGCGGTGGTTCAGTAACAGCTGTGGTGACTGATACAGCGCATTCGCGAGCAAGCCCGCTCCCACATTGGGAATGTGTTGAAGTCAGAAATGGGTGAAGGTCAGGCCTAGCTTGTAAGTCGGGCCGTACTCTTCGTATTGGCCGTTGTAACTGCGATGGCCGGTGTAGACGAAGTACGACTCATCCGTCAGGTTCTGCGCCTCGAAGCTCACTTGCAGGTTCTTGGTCAGCGAGTAGCGCGCGCTGAAATCGACGAAGGTCTGCGCATCGACGTGCAGGTCGTGGGCCTTGTCGTTGATCGAGGCCAGCTCGTACAGATAGGCCGACTTGTAGTTGGCCGACAGGCGCAGGCTGAGCTTGTCGTCTTCCCAACCAAGCATCAGGTTGCCGACGCTGTCCGACTGGTTCGGCAGGCTGATATTGCGTTTGCGGTTGCTGCCGCTGGCACTGTCGAAGCCCTCGATGTCGGCGCTGGAGCGGCTGAACGTGGTGTTGGCGCCGACCAGCAAGCCGTTCCACGGCGCCGGCAGCCAGTCGAACTTCTGCGAGTAGGCCAGTTCCAGGCCGTAGAGCTTGGCACTGTCGCCGTTGGCGTAGGTGTGGGCCTCGGAAAAATTGGTCCAGGCGCCGGTACCGGCCAGGTCGGTGTTGTAGACGAAGTTCTTGATGTCCTTGTAGAACACGAACGCCGAGACAGTGCCGGCGCGCCCCATGAAGTGCTCGATGCCCAGGTCCAGGTTGCTCGATTCCAGGGGCTTGAGATTCGGGTTGCCGAAGGTGGCTTCGTCATCGTCGATCACAAAGCCCGGCGCCAGCTGGCCGAAGGTCGGGCGCACCACGGATTTGGTCCAGGCCGCGCGCACCTGGGTGTTCTTGTCGATCTGGTAGCGCGCATGCAGGCCCGGCAGCCAGTGGTGGTAGCGGCGCTTGGTGTGGTTGTCGCTGAACACGCCGTCGGTGGCGCCGGTGCCTTTGGCGTCGAACTCGGTGCCTTCGTAGCGCAGGCCGGCGATGAAGCGCCAGTCGTCGATGTCGACAGTGTTCATCAGGTAACCGGCGTTGATGTCTTCGCGGATGGTGAAGTCGTTGACCCGCGATTCGGTCTCGTCATAAAAGTCCGCCGCATTCAGGCCGCCGAGCAGTTGCTTGATACCACTGGCGCTGATGCCGGGGCCGTAGTTGCCCAGGCGGTAGTCGACGCTGCCCTTCTGGAACTGGGTGAGGTTGAGCTGTTCGTCGCTGAAACCGAGGTCGTCGAAGTCCTTGTAGGCCCAGGCTTCCAGGTCGTTGGTCTTGTGGCGGCGGCTGACTTTGCCGCCGAACTTGAACTGCGAGGCGTAGCCGCTCAGGTCGTAGTCGCGGGCCAGGTCCAGGCGCAGGTTTTTCTCGGTGTCCTTGGTGTTCTGTTTTTCCCAGTCGACTTTGTCGAGGGTGTAGTTGCTGGCGTCGTAGAAACCGGCGCCGATGATCGGCCGTGGCTTGTCCTTGTCGTAGAAGCCGCTATTGGCGAAGTCGCCGCCGTCGAAGGTCGCACCGGCGATATGCCCCGGGCTGTCTTCGCTG
Source organism: Pseudomonas sp. GL_117 (assembly GCF_057835125.1). Lineage (NCBI taxonomy): Bacteria > Pseudomonadati > Pseudomonadota > Gammaproteobacteria > Pseudomonadales > Pseudomonadaceae > Pseudomonas > Pseudomonas sp. GL_117. Next base: position 3,657,176 of record NZ_CM174418.1, read on the forward strand.
GACTGGCTGTAACCGGCCTGGCCGCTGAGGGTCCACAGGCCAAGCATGCGTTCGCCGCCCAACACGTAGGACTGGATTTCCTGAGTCTCTTCGCGGTTCTTCAACTTGCGCTTGGCTTCGGCATCGCCCAGTTCGCCGGCAGCCAGCGGGTCGGCAAATTCGATGCTGGTGGAGTTGCGGGTCTCGGTGTCCTTGTAGCGGCTGTAGAGGGTGCGCAGGTAATAACTGCTGAGGTCGTCGGGCTTGTAGTCGAAGTTCAGCCCACCACCGGCACGCTCGCGGCTGATGTCGTAGTCACGCTGTTCGAATTCGTTGAGTTTGGCGCCGTCGGTGAAGTCCCAGGCGCCGCCGGTCTCGACGTTGTCCGAGCCGAAGTCACGCTTCTGCCAGCTCAGCGCGGCGGCCACGCCGAAGTTGTCGATGCCGTCGCCAAGGCTGAAACGGTTGCTGGCCGCGCCGGAGAATTTTGGGCTGGTCTGGCTGGTGTTCTTGTCGTAGCTGGCTTCGCTGCTACCTGTGTAGAACAGGCCCTTGTGGTCGAAGGCCGAGAGGCTTTGCACGTCGACGGTGCCGCCGAGGGAGTTGGCGTCCATGTCCGGGGTCAAGGTCTTGATCACCGACAGCGATTGCACCAGCTCCGAAGGCAGCACATCCAGGGCCACGGCGCGGCGTGCGCTTTCCGGGGCTGGCACCAGGGTGCCGTTGATGGTCACGCTGTTGAGGTCCGGGCCCAGGCCGCGCACGCTGACGAAGCGCCCTTCGCCCTGGTCGCGCTCGACGCTGACACCGGGCAGGCGCTGCACGGCTTCGGCGACGTTTTCATCCGGCAGCTGGGCGACGCCGTCGGCGTGCACCACGCTCTTGATGCTGTCGGAAGTGCGCTGCTCCTTCAACGCCGAATCAATCGCCGCCGCCTGGCCGACCACTTCGACGTGCTCGGTGGTGGCCGCCTCGGCCGCATTGAGCCGCTCACTGGCAATCGCCAGGGCCAAGGCGGTAAGCGTGAAGCTGACGAGCCCGGTGCGCTTGTACATGCAATCCTCCCCAAGAATCCGTTGGCGCCAGGCAAGAGGCCTGACAACTGGGAGGGCAAGCTAGGGGTGGGGGATGACGGTTCTGTGACAGGAGTTGGCGCGAAGGCCGGTAAACCGCGGTTTGGAGCGCACCTCAGTGAACAAATGAGCTGAAATGACCTCGGTTTAAACTGTGGGAGCTGGCTTGCCTGCGATAGCGGTCTGCCTGTTGAAGCTTGATTGCCTGATCCACCGCTATCGCAGGCAAGCCAGCTCCCACATTTGAACGGTGTTTGCCAAAAGATCGGGGGTTTGCCGTGAGCTGATTCGACCCACCCCCATCGTCATGCAACCGTCACATCCATCTGCTGTGCTGGCGCCCATCGCTTCGTTGCCCAAGGACTCGCGGCCATGTTCTGCGTACTCAACCCCCACCGCTGGAAACTCGCCCTGCTGCTGATCGCCGCCAACCTCGGGCTGCTCCTGCACCTGGCCTGCGGCGAGTTGAAAAGCGTCAGCGAATGGGTCTGGCTGGACATCTTCGGCGAAGGCGGCTCGGCCCTGCTCGCCCTGGTCTGGCTTGGCCTGGTGCTGAAAAGCCGCCCCGCCGGGCGCGTGACCAACTACCTGGCGCTGGGCCTGTCGTGCATCTTTTTCTCATGGTGGATCGACAGCCTCGACGAGTTCATCCGCCTGCCCGACAGCATCACCTGGGACCACTGGCTCGAGTCCGGGCCAATGCCGGTGGGCATGATCCTGCTGACCATCGGCATCTACCACTGGCACCGCGAGCAACTGGCGATCAGCGCGCAGATGGAGAAGCGCGAGCGGCTGTTCCGCGAGCACCGGCTGTTCGACAAACTCACGCCGCTGGCCGGTGCCGATTACCTCAAGCGCCAGTTGGCCGAGAGCCTGCAAGACAGCCGCGAGCAACAACGGCCGCTATCGTTGCTGGCCCTGGACCTGGACAACTTCGCCGCAATCAACCAGGCCTACGGCCATGCCGAAGGCGACGCGGTATTGCAGGCCCTCAGCCATGCGCTGTTGCTGAACCTGCGCCGCCAGGATTTGCTGTGCCGCCTGGCCGGTGATCGTTTTGTGGTGCTGCTGCCAGACACCGGCGAACGCCAGGCCCAGGTGCTCGCACTGGAACTGCAACAGAGCGTACGCGCCCTCGCCCACAAGACCCGCCAGCAAGGCGAACGCCTGCAGCTGGCGGCGACCACGGCCGTGGTGATGGCCCTCGACGAAGCGCCCCAGGACTTGCTCAAGCGCCTGAACCTGGCCCTTGCCCGCGCCAAACACCCCCTCGCGAAAAGCGCCTGAGATGGCCGTGAAAACCGATTGGTATGAAGCCGACAGCCGCTTCATCCCCGGGCACTACCAACCCGCCACACTGATCGACCTGGCGTTGTCGCGGGACATCGACAGCCATCGCCTGCTGCGCGGCACCGGGCTGTTTCACGAAGACATCCTGGCCGGTACGGCGCGCCTGAGTCCGCAGCAGTTTTTTGCGCTGATCGGCAACAGCCGCAAATTATTGGACGCCGACGACAGCAGCTTCCTGTTTGGCCAGCGCCTGCTGCCAGGCTATTACGGCGCGGCCAGCCACGCCTTGGGGCATGCGCAGAACCTGCATCAGGCCCTCGAGATCCTGATCCAGCAGCAAGTGCTGCTCAGCCCATTGGTGAGCCTGCAACTGGAACTGGATGAGCACCACGCCTACCTGTACTGGCTGGACAGCTGCGGCGCCGGCGAACACTGGCGTTTCCTGCTGGAAGCGAGCATGACCTCGCTGGTTGCCATGAGCCAGTGGCTCAGCGGCGAGCGCCTGCCGTGGGCGTGCAGTGTCAGCCATGCCGAGCCGCGTTACGTCGAGCAGTATTGGGTGCACCTGGGCGAAGAAACCCGCTTCGAACGCCCGCTGGACATGCTGAGCATCCCCCGTGAATACCTGACCCGTGCCTGGCCGGGCGCCTCGGCCACGGCTGGGCAAGTGGCACGCCAGCAAGCCCGCGAGCAGATCGAGCAGTTGGGTTTTGCCGGCAGTTTTCTCGATTGCCTCTACGATTACCTGCGCGACCAGGTGCGCCAGGCGCCGAGCCTGGAGCAGGCGGCCCAGGCCTTCGCCATGAGCCCGGCGACCCTCAAGCGCAAATTGCACAAGCACGACACCGGGTTTCAGCAGCAGGTCGACCGCGTGCGCAAGCAGGTCGCGTTGCACCTGTATCAGGTCAAGGGCTACAGCAATGAGGAAGTGGCGGCGTATTTGAACTTCAACGACGCGGCGAACTTTCGCCGCGCGTTCAAGCGCTGGACCGGCAGCACACCGAGCCTGATCCGCCAGCTGTTCAACAGCCGCTAGCCAGGCGCTCGCGCAGGAACTCCACCAGCGCCTGCACCGGGCGCGAACTTTGCCGGTGCTGCGGGTACACCGCCGACAAGGTCAGGTCTTCGGGGGCGAATTCGTCGAGGACCGTCACCAGGCGGCCGTCCTTCAACGCCTCGCCGACGATAAAAGTCGGCAGGTAGGTGACGCCCAGCCCGGCAATCGCGGTGTCGCGCAACAGGTCGCCGTTGTTCACGCGCATGCGCCCGCACACGTTCACCGCTTGCAGCTTGCCCTTGAAGCGCCACTGCACCTGGCGACCATGGCCGTAGGGCAGGCAGTCATGCGCGGCGAGGTCATCGGGTTTTTGCGGGGTGCCGCGCCGGGCCAGGTAGTCGGGGCTGGCGCAGTACACCCGGGGGATGCTGGCGATGCGGCGGGCAATCAGGGTTGAGTCTTCCAGGGTGCCGATGCGCAGCACCAGATCGTAGCCTTCGCCGATCAGGTCAACGGGGCGGTCACTGAGGTCGACCTCGACCGCGACCTCGGGATAGCGCTGCAAGAACAACGGCAACAGGCAACCCAGATGGGCCATGGCAAACGACAACGGCGCGCTCAGGCGAATGGTGCCGCGCGGCTCGCTGTTCTGGCCGGCGATGCCCTGCTCCACTTGCTCGACTTCACTGAGCAGGCGCAAGGCGGATTCGTAGTAACTCTGGCCGAGTGGCGTAACGTCCAGGCGGCGGGTGGAGCGGTTGAGCAGGCGCACGCCGAGGCGGTCTTCGAGCTGGATCAGGCGGCGGCTGACGAACTGCTTGGACAGGCCCAACTGTTCGGCGGCGGCGGTGAAGCTGCCGGATTCCATGACCTGGCAAAACAGGCGCATGTCTTCAAAGGGGTTCATTGTCGCTTCTCGGTGGACGATGGGCTGTTTTATATCCGGTTAGTCGCAATACCACAAAACAAAATGTGGGAGCTGGCTTCTGTGGGAGCGGGCTTGCTCGCGAAAGCGCTGGGTCAGTTGGAACATCTTTGACTGACACGCCGCATTCGCGAGCAAGCCCGCTCCCACAAAAACCCGGCTCCCACAGGGTTCAACGGTGTGATGCAGAACCGCTTACTTGGCAGTAAACGCCGAGTAGCTGTTCATCAGGTTGCGGTAGTTGGGGATGCGCGGCGACAGCAGGTTGGCCAGGCCTTCCATGTCGTTGCGCCAGTCACGTTGCAGCTCGCACGCCACCGCAAACCAGTTCACCAGTTGTGCACCGGCGGCGGTCATGCGTGCCCAGGCAGCCTGCTGCACGGTTTCGTTGAAGGTCCCCGATGCATCGGTGACCACGAACACTTCAAAGCCTTCCTCCAGCGCGCACAAGGTCGGGAACGCCACGCACACATCGGTCACCACACCGGCAATGATGATCTGCTTGCGACCGGTGGCCTTCACGGCCTTGACGAAATCTTCGTTGTCCCAGGCGTTGATCTGGCCAGGGCGGGCGATGTACGGCGCGTCCGGGAACAGTTCTTTCAGCTCAGGCACCAGCGGACCGTTGGGGCCGCTTTCAAAGCTGGTGGTGAGGATGGTCGGCAGGTTGAAGAACTTCGCCACATCGGCCAGGGCCAGGACGTTGTTCTTGAATTCGTTCGGCGAGAAATCCTGCACCAGCGAGATCAGGCCAGTCTGGTGGTCAACCAACAGTACAACGGCGTCATCTTTGTTCAAACGAGGGCTAGCCATGGTTCAACTCCTTACGGGGGATGGGAAATCAGAAAGCAAAGCAGGAACAGCCAAACGCGCCCCAGAAACCCTGGAAGTCGCTGACCGGCACGCTGGAAAGCCGGGCCTTTTCATGGCTGTGGGAATGCACGCCGCACGGGCCGCTGCACTGGTGAACCTGGGCCTGCAACGGCGAACTCGGGCGCCAGTGCCCCGGCACCTTGACCACCGGCGACCAGTCCGGCAGCACCGGCACGCGTGGCGGTGCGACATCTTCAAAGTCGCCGGCGCCGTAGACCACCTTGCCGCCGACCACGGTGAGGACCGACTCGATCCACTTGATGGCTTCTTCATCGACGCTGAAAAAGTCCGCCGACAGTGCCGCGACGTCCGCCAACTGGCCGACCTTGATCTGGCCCTTCTTGCCCTGCTCGGACGAGAACCAGGCGCTGCCGTGGGTAAACAGCTCCAGCGCGGTCAGGCGCGGCAGGCCTTCGGCGTGCAGCTCCAGACCGCCCACGGTGCGGCCGCTGACCATCCAGTACAGCGAGGTCCACGGGTTGTAGCTCGACACTCGCGTGGCATCGGTGCCCGCGCCGACCGGCACGCCTTCGGCGAGCATGCGCTTGATCGGCGGCGTGGCTTCGGCGGCCTTGGCGCCGTAGCGCTCCACGAAGTACTCGCCCTGGAACGCCATGCGGTCCTGGATCGCAATACCACCGCCAAGGGCGCGCACGCGCTCGATGTTTTTCGGCGTGATGGTTTCGGCGTGGTCGAAAAACCACGGCAAGCCGTTGAACGGGATGTCGCGGTTGACCTTCTCGAACACGTCGAGCATGCGCGAGATGGATTCGTCATAGGTAGCGTGCAGGCGGAACGGCCAGCGCTGCTCCACCAGGTGGCGGACCACCGGCTCCAGCTCCTGCTCCATGGTCAGCGGCAGGTCCGGGCGTGGTTCGAGGAAGTCCTCGAAGTCGGCGGCGGAGAACACCAGCATCTCGCCGGCGCCGTTGTGCCGCAGGTAGTCGTCGCCCTGATGCAGGGTCACGCTGCCGGTCCAGTTCTTGAAGTCGGCGAGCTCTTCCTTGGGCTTCTGGGTGAACAGGTTGTAGGCGATGCGCACCGTCAACTGTTCGTCCTTGGCCAACTGCTCGATTACCGCGTAGTCGTCCGGGTAGTTCTGGAAACCACCACCGGCGTCGATGGCGCTGGTCAGGCCCAGGCGATTGAGTTCACGCATGAACTGGCGGGTCGAGTTGACCTGGTACTCCAGCGGCAGTTTCGGGCCCTTGGCCAGGGTCGAATACAGGATCATCGCGTTGGGGCGCGCCACCAGCATGCCGGTGGGGTTGCCGTTGCTGTCACGCACGATCTCGCCGCCCGGCGGGTTCGGCGTGTCCTTGGTGTAGCCGGCCACGCGCAGGGCGGCGCGGTTGAGCAAGGCGCGGTCGTAGAGGTGCAGTACAAACACCGGGGTGTCCGGCGCGGCCTGGTTGAGTTCGTCCAGGGTCGGCATGCGTTTTTCGGCGAACTGGAATTCGTTCCAGCCACCGACCACGCGCACCCACTGTGGCGTCGGGGTGCGGTCGGCCTGGTCCTTGAGCATGCGCAATGCATCGGCCAGGGATGGCACGCCTTCCCAACGCAACTCCAGGTTGTAGTTCAAGCCACCACGGATCAGGTGCAGGTGCGAATCGTTGAGGCCCGGGATCACGGTGCGGCCCTTGAGGTCGATGACCTGGGTGCCGCTGCCGCGCAGGGCCATGGCTTGAGCATCGGTGCCGACGGCGACAAAGCGCCCTTGGTGGATGGCGACGGCGGTGGCGCGCGGGTTTTCCCGGTCCACCGTGTGGAACTGGCCATTGAACAGAATCAGATCGGCGTTCATAGGGTTTCCTTTACAGAGGCTTCAAGCCAGGGAGCGAACAGGCGGGTGGCCGCCGGCATCAGCAGGTAGACCACCAGCAGCACGATGGTCAGGGTGATCAGGAACGTGGCGACCACATAGTTGGAGAGCAACGGGTGCAGGCGCAGCACCGGGCCCCAGATGATCGGCACCAGCAGGGTCAGCGGCAGGATCACGCACAGCGTGACCACGGCTTGCTTCCAGCGCGGCGGCTTGGCGGCGTTTTCGGTTTCGGGGTTGAACCAGAACTCGTTGACGGCACCGATTTCGGTGTTGTCGCCGTCGGCCAGCATGGGGGCGGCTTCGGCGATCAGGGTCTTGCGTTCGGGGGAATCGAGCCACTGTTCCAGAGCATCGGTGGAGCGGTAGCGCAGGACGCAGGTGAACAGCGCGAGCTTGTTTTGTTTGCTGCGTACGACGTCCACACCGAGGTGGCCGGGGCGTTCGCCGGCAATGCGCACGATGCGGCGTAGCCAGGCTTCGTAGTCGGTTTCGCGGCCTGGCTTGACCAGGTGTTTGACGACCAGTGTGACGACTTCGTCGGGGCTGGTTTTGGGTGTAGGGTCCATGACGTTTGATTCCCCCCTGGAGAGTTGAGCGATGGGGGGAGTTTGGTGGGGATTGGGGATGGGGAATTGGATGTATGTGCTGTTTGGGGTGGGTGGGTTGGGTACACACCCGTTACCGAACAAACGGATATGCACGCCAAACCTTAAAGCACCTGCGCCATGTGTTCGCCCATGCGCCCACGCGTTTGATTGTTCGCGGGGCTCAATAACAACACCTCAGGTTCTAGACTTCAGGCCTTCTTTTCATAACCAACCCCCTGAAGAGAAAATTTCACTTGGGTACGCCTCTCAAACTTTTTTGTAATCTCCTGGGTGCCGGTCATTGAATTCGCGAATCGGCCATACAAGCCTCTGCTATTGACTGAACCATTTCTAACACGGCCTCTGTCGTCTGTACTAAAGGGAGCAAAAAAACTGCCACTTGTCGGCGCAATCTGTGAACTTCGGTCGATCATCGCGCCATAGTGTTCGACAAATCCAATATTATAGCCGGCCAATGCAACTTTCTGATCGACATCAAGATCTTTCACATGCTGTTTGGGCCCAAGCTTATCGGGGTCCGTAACATCCTGAACATAGGCCTTTAGCCGCTTGGCGTTATCGGGATCTCGCTCTACTGTCAGGTTATATTTATGACCAAACTTGAAATCTACCAATGTGCTATTACTGCCCCCTGGTCCTCCATCCGCCTCGGGACGACCTTTGGGAGCGCTGAAATGCGGACCAAATCCGGAAAACACCACCAGTGCCTTACCGTCACCGCGTGGCTGCATCCCAATGTAGCCAGTCCCCAGCTTATTACCTTTTTCATTATTGACGCCGAACTGCATCGCGTAATAGATCCCGCCATCCTTGCTGCTCTTGCGTTGAGCGCCTTTATCGATAGTGATTGGAAACGTGATATTGCTCAATCCAGGGCTAGGCGTATAAACATAGTAATCCACACCGAATAGCACATTCGGCTTGGTCGCCTCTTTATTGATTTGAAGTTTTGGCTCACTGACCCTGTCAAGCTTTGACATCACGGTAGTTTCCGCAGCGCCGGCACGTGCTGCCGGCTGCGGGCTTTTGCGGTGTCCTTCACTGTGACTACTGCGCTGCTCACGCTGCACACTCGCCGAGGATAAACCTGGTGTGAGAACAGACGTTTCAGGTGCTACATGTGGAAACAGGGGTAAGTTGCCAATGCGCATAGGAGTAACTGCCTTCGCTGGAAAAGTCCCTCCATAGTAGAAAGCCTTTACTCAAAGAGGCTGTCAGTAAAACGACTCGGACGTCCTGGACTTTGCTTAATTCTGGCGCGGGTTGATCGGCGATCAAACCTGAAGCGCCCGCGCCATATGCTCGGCAATCCGCCCACGCAACCAGCGCTCCGCCGGATCATTGTCATGCACCCCACTCCACACCATCGACAGCTCCGCGGCATCAATCGCAAACGGCGGATCTTCCGCTCGTAAGGGGGTGCCTTCGGTCAACGCACACGCCGCATAATCCGGCACCGTCGCAATAATCTGCGTACCCGCCAACAACGCCCGCAGCCCACTGAACTGCGGCACCGCCAGCACCACCCGACGGGCCCGGCCGATCCGGGCCAAATCCAGATCAATATTGCCGCTCAGGTCTCCGGAGAACGACACCATTGCATGGGGCCGCGCACAGTACTCATCCAGGGTCAGCGGCGCGACACCGTCGTCCCCGCGCAGCACCTTGCACGGAATATCCCGCAGCTTCTTGCGCTTGGCATTCGCCGGTAATTCCGTGGTGTAGCTGACCCCCACGGAAATCTCGCCACTGGCCAGCAACGCCGACATCAGCAGGTAGTTCGCGCGGCGCACCACCACGACAATCCCGGGCGCCTCTTCACGCAGTTGGCTGAGCAATGGTGGGAACAGGCCAAACTCGGCGTCGTCGGACAGGCCGATACGAAACACCGCACAGCTGGTTGAAGGGTCGAAGTCCTTGGCGCGGCTGACGGCGCCCGAGATGATGTCCATGGCCGGTTGCAACTCCTTGAGTATCGCCACGGCACGTGGCGTGGGCTCCATGCCCCGCCCGTTGCGCAGCAGCAACGGATCGTCGAACAGGTCGCGCAGGCGGCCCAGGGCGGCACTCACCGCCGGTTGGCCCATGAACAGTTTTTCGGCGACCCGGGTCAGGTTCTTCTCGAACATCAGCGCCTCGAAAATCACCAGCAGGTTCATGTCGACGCGACGCAGGTCGTTGCGATTCATAGCGGTATCCACACGATTGGCGAACCGCCAGATAAGCACGCAGAACGCCGCCTGGATTGCACGCCTGTGCTGTCTTTTCAACGCCCGGACCTGGCGAAATTAACAACGATTAACTCGTCAGCCGGGCGGTCGGGCGCCAAGAATGTGTCGGTCTACACTGCATCCATCCACCGGGAACGCTCCCATCGACTACGGATATTCGTCATGGCCCGACTCGAGCAACTTGCTCCCCGTTTATCTGCAACCGGCGGCCTATGCTCGCGCCGCGAACGGATTGCCAAGCAACTGATCCTCGCCAACCTTGGGGAAAGTCTGACCATTGCCGAACTGGCCCAGGCCTGCGCTCTGTCGCGCAGCCACTTCTCCCGTGCCTTCAAGTGCAGCACCGGGTTGTCACCCCAGGAATGGATCCGCCAGCAGCGCATCCAGCGGGCCAAGGAGCTGATCACCGGTTCCGACTTGAGCCTGACGCAGATTAGCCTGGAGTGCGGGTTCTGCGACCAGGCGCATTTCTGCCATATGTTTACCCGCAGCGTCGGCGTCAACCCGATGACCTGGCGAAACCACCAATCGCGTCACAAACCACAGGTGATTGCGGCCTAGTGGTCTGCACACGCCTGGAATATGCTGGCCAGACCCTTTTCCAGGAACGTGGCCGCCCATGAGTGACCTCAGCGACCAGGCCGTGCAGTTCGGCCCTTACCGCATCCACCCGCGCCAGCGCCTGGTGCTGGAAGGCGGCCGGCCGTTGCGCCTGGGGCGGCGCGCGGTGGATATCCTGCTGGTCCTGCTGGAACAGGCCGGCAATGTGGTGAGCAAGCAGGAATTGATGGCCCGCGTGTGGCCCAAAAGCGTGGTGGAGGACGGCAACCTGCGGGTGCATATGGCGGCGCTGCGCAAGGCCTTGGGCGATGGCCAGGCCGGGCAGCGCTATATCGTGACGGTGGCCCAACGCGGCTACAGTTTTGTCGCACCACTGAGCATCGAACCGATGAGCCTGCCCACCGAGGGTGCGTCACCGCGCCCGTGCCATAACCTGCCGCTGCGGCGCACGCGGATGATCGGCCGCCAGGCCCTGATCGACGCACTGGTGCAGCAGATGCCCGTGCTACGCTTCATCACCCTGACCGGCGCCGGCGGCATGGGCAAGACCACCGTGGCGCTGCGGGTGGCGGAGTTGCTGATCGGGCATTACCGCGACGGCATTTGCCTGCTCGACCTGGCGCCGCTGAGCACGCCGTCGATGATTCTGCCCAACCTCGCCGCCCTGCTCGACCTCACGCTCACCGAGGCGCAACCACTGCTGTCCCTCGCTCGAAACCTGCAATCGCGCCAACTGTTGCTGGTGATCGACAACTGCGAACACCTGCTGGACGACATCGCGCTGATCAGCGAAACCCTGCTGCGCCACGCGCCCGAGCTGCACATCATCGCCACCAGCCGTGAAGCGTTGCGCGCCGAGGGTGAATCGGTGCAGCGCCTGGAACCGCTGGCCTGCCCGCCCGCCACCGGCAACCGCGCCCAGGCCCTGGGCTACCCGGCCTTGCAGCTGCTGATCGAGCGGGCCATGTCCCACCAGGACAGCTTTGCATTGAGCGAAGCCGAACTGCCGCTGGCGATTGATATTTGCCAGCGCCTGGATGGCATTCCCTTGGCCATCGAGTTGGTCGCTGCGCAGATCGAACGCTTCGGCCTGCAAGGCTTGCGGGTACAGATGGAAGACAACTTCCGCCTGCTGACCCGTGGCCGCCGCAACGCCCTGCCCCGTCAACAAACCCTGCGCGCCACCCTGGATTGGAGCTTCGACCTGCTCACGGGTTGCGAGCAGATTTGCCTGCGCCGCCTCGCGGTATTCCGCGGTAGCTTCAGCCTGGCCAGCGCGGCGGCAGTGATCGCCGGGGAGCGTATCGCACCGCTCGAAGTGCTGGGTTCCATCACCCAATTAGTCGCCAAGTCGCTGTTGAATGTGGAGGCTGGCGATGACGAGGTGGTCTATCACCTGCACGACATCACCCGCACCTACGCCCTGGAAAAACTCAGCGGCGCCAACGAGCTCGACACCACCCGCGAGCGCCATGCCGAGCGCTGCCTGGCGCTGATGGAGCAGGCGCAGGACGATTGGGAACTGATCGCGACCCAGGCCTGGCTCGACCGCTACGCCCCCTTGCGCGAAGACATCCGCGCCGCCCTCGACTGGGGCCTCGGCGACCAGGGCGCCCATTTGCTGGGGATTCGTCTCACCGTCAGCGCGATGCCGTTGTGGCAAGAGCTGTCGCTGCTGCGCGAACACGGCCTGTACGTGGGCAAGGCCCTGGCGCGCCTGGGCCAATCGACCACACCGAGCCAGCGTTTGCGCATGGCGTTGCAACTGGCGCTGGGCAGTTTTTCCTATCACACCCAGGGCGGCACGCCGCAAACCATCGAGGCATTCGCCTGCGCCAGGCGCCTGGCTGAAGCTGGCAAGGACCTGGCCGGCCAGTTGCGCGCCGTGTCGGGCCAGATGGCGGTCAGCCTGTGCTGCGGCAACTATCGCGAAGCCTTGGTGCAGAGCCTGCACTTCGACCAATTGGGGCCCCAGGCCGACCCCTTGCTGGACCTCAGCGCACAACGCCTGCGGGTGCTGGCGCAACACTTCGCCGGCAACCAGGCGCTGGCCTTGCACAACGCCGAGCAGGTGATCCAGCGCATGGCCCAGAGCGGCCATCTCAACCGTTTTACCCATGGCTTTGGTGTGCAGTACGACCAGAGCGTGGCGTCGTTGACGATCCTTGCACGCATCCAGTGGCTGCGCGGTTTCCCGGAGCGCGCGGCACGTACCGCCGATCAGGCGCTGGCATTGGCGTTGCAGATCAACCATGGCACCTCGATCTGCTACACGCTGGCCCTGGCCGGGGTGGTGATCGCCCGCTACAACGGTGACACCGACGCCACCCGCAAGCAGATGGACTTGCTGCTGCAACAGGCGCAGAAACACTCGGCGCAGCTGTTCCACACCTGGGCACGCTGCTACGCCGGGACGCTACCGATGGCGGACGTGCAGGGCCTGGGGCTGGTGGAGGACATCCTGCTGACCTTCAACGCCATCGCGGTGAGCGATGCAGTATTCGAGCGCGCCAGCAACGGCCTGACCGGCTGGTGCACCGCGGAGATCCTGCGAGTACGTGCCGAAAGCCTTGACGACAAGCGCGCCGCCGAAAGCCTGCTGCTCGAAGCCCTCGGCCTGGCGCACCAGCAAGGCGCCCTGGCCTGGGAGCTGCGCAGTGCCACGGCGTTGGCGCGGTTGTGGCAAAGCCAGGGGCGCGTGCAGGCGGCGCGTGACCTGCTGGAATCGGTTTACGGGCGGTTCAGCGAAGGCTTTGAGACCGCGGACCTAGTCAGAGTACGCTGCCTGCTCGACGAGTTGCAGGACAAACGACCGGCCTGAAAACGGCCCCAGGTAATGCCCGTAGCCCGCTTGCAAACGCGCCACCTGCTGCGGGTCGCGCAGTTGCGCCAGGGCGTAGCTGCGCAGGCTGTTGAGCAGGCGATAGCGCGCAGGCCCAGGGCCCGGTTCCTGCGCCAGCAACGAAGTGCCGACCAGCCGTGCCAGCAGATAGGCCAGGTCGGCATGTTCCAGTTCGGTGCCCGCGACCAGTTCGGTCAACACGGGCAAGCTCACGGCCATCTTGAACAGGCCCATTTGCAGGAACAGCCAGCGCTCCGGCAGGCTCAGGCGTGCGTAACTCCAATCCAAAGCCGCCGTGAAGGACTGGTGGCGCTCCACCGCCGTGCGGCGCCCGCGCGTCAATACCTGCAAGCCACTGCGCAATTGGCTTTGCACGCCCTGTATGCCGAGGGCTTCGACCTGGGCGGCCGCCAATTCCAGGGCCAATGGCAGGCCATCGAGGCGCCGGCAGATCTCGCGCAGCGGCGTCAGGTCCTGGGGGCGCAACACAAAACCCTGCTGGCCGGCCCGCACCCGCGCGACAAACAGCTGCACCGCCGGCGCCGTCATCGCCTGTTCGACACTGCCCCACGCACATGGCGCCGGCAGGGGTAGCCGGGGCACGCGCTGCACCCACTCACCGGGCAATTGCAGAGCTTCGCGGCTGCTGAGCAAGACGCTGACCCGGGGGGCGTGCTGCGCCAGGGCGCGCACCAGATGGCGACAGGCACTCAGCAGCAAATCGGCACCATCGAGCACCAGCAACAGTTGGCGCGTTGCCAAGGGTTTGCACAGTGCCTGGGGGCTGGCACAGGGTTCCAGGCCAAGCGCCTGTGCCAGATGGTGCAGCATCTGGGTGGGCGCTTGCACGGTCGCCAGGTCCACCCACCACACACCGTCGCGATAACGCGGCAGCATCCGTTCGGCCAGGGCCAGCGCCAGGCTGCTCTTGCCCACGCCGGCGCAACCGGTCAGGGTCATCAGGCGTTGCCCGCACAGGCGCCGCGCCAACACGCCCAGCAGCTCATCGCGGCCAATCAGCGGGCTGAGGCGCACTGCCAGGTTGTGCCGGGACTGGCTGACTTGAGCAGCGCCCTGCACCGGCGCGACAAAGCTATAGCCGCGCTGGGGGTCGTTGATGATGCACGGCTGGCCATCAAACGCACGGCGCAGCGCGGCAATGTGCACGCGCAGGTTGTTCTCCTCCACTACGCTGCTGGGCCAGACGCGGGCGATCAGGGTGTCCTTGCTGACAAACTGCCCCGGCACCTCCAGCAGCACCGCGAGGATGTCCAGCGCCCGCCCGCCCAGCGGCACCGGAAAGCCAGCCTTGCTGACCAGCCGTTGCTGCGGGTGAAAGGTGTAGCGGCCAAAGCTCACCGTGGGCGCATTGTTCATCTCGATAAAGCGCTGAAACACCCGGCCTTGGGCGTTTGCGCATCCTTTTTTATGGGCGTGGAGCTATCTTGCCAGCTCGCCGTGACAGGACAATGCTGGCACGGGGAGCCACACGGACATTGGAGTGCGCGAGACGGCCATACCGCCCTTAACTGAATTGCTGGCGGTACTGAGTCGGGTTGAGGCCGAGTTTCTCGCTGAACAGAGAACGCATGTAGCGCACACTGCCGAAGCCGGCATGGAAGGCCACGGTCTTGAGCGGCAGGTCAGTGGTTTCGAGCAAGTGGCGGGCCCGGTCGATGCGCGCGCCCTGCAAAAATGCCATCGGCGTCATTTGCACGTCCTTGGCAAATACCCGGGCAAAGTGGCGCGCACTCATCCCCGCCAGATCGGCCATCGAATCGATGGTGAACGGCTGATCCAGATGCGCCAACACGTGGTTCTGTACCCGCGTGATCGGCGTTTCCTGAGGCGCTACCGCAGCAGTCATCGGGCTGAACTGGGCTTGGCCGCCCTGGCGTTTCATCACCACCAGCAGCACCTTGGCCACATCCACCGCGACCTGCTTGCCGTGGTCCTGGGCCACCACCGACAGCGCCAGGTCGATACCGGCGGTGACGCCGCCCGAGGTGATCAAGCGACCGTCCTGCAAGTAAATGCGGTCGGTCTCGACGATGGCCTTGGGAAAGCCCTGGATCAGCCGCTCGGTGTAGTGCCAATGGGTGGTCACGCGGTGGCCGTCGAGCAGCCCGGCATGCCCCAGCACAAACGCGCCGGTGCAGATCGAACCAAAGCGGCGCGCCTTGGGGGCGCTAGCCTTGAGCCACGGCAGCAACGCGGGATGGCATTCGTTATAGGCACCAGGGCCGCCGGGCACCAGCAGCAGGTCATAGGCGTCGTGGGCGTGTTCCAGCAACAGATCGGGCTGCACCAGCACGCCATTGGACGCACGTAGCGCGCCGGGCTCGGTGCCGACGGTGAGGATGCGGTAATGCTCGGCCACTGGCAGGTAGCGGTTGGCAATCGAAAACACTTCGAGCGGCCCGGCCATGTCGAGCAACAGGAAGTCCGGGAACAGCGCCATGGCCACGGTTTTCATAGGGGCGGCAAATCCATCGAATAAGGTACGGGCCGGGCATTATGGCACGTCTTATATTGTCAATCTCAAGGGGACAGTTATTCAAATTTCAGCTTCTTAATGAATATTCGGATAACCATTAACCTTCTTCTCAACGCCAGCGCACTGCATCTCGCAGCCAACGCTCACTTGAGGACAAGACCATGCTGACCCTTCGCAAAGCTTCCGAACGCGGCGCCGCCAATCACGGTTGGTTGAAGTCGTTCCACACCTTCTCGTTCGCCAACTACTGGAACCCGAACGAGCAGGGTTTCTCCGACCTGCTGGTGATCAACGATGACCGCGTCGCCGCCGGCAAAGGCTTCGGCCAGCACCCGCACCGCGACATGGAGATTTTCTCCTATGTGCTCGAAGGCGCCCTGGAACACAAGGACACCCTTGGCACCGGCTCGGTGATCCGCCCTGGCGACGTACAACTGATGAGCGCCGGCAGCGGCGTGGCCCACAGCGAGTTCAACCACAGCCAGACCCGTGGCGTGCACTTCCTGCAAATCTGGATTGTGCCGAACGTGGTCGGTGCCGAGCCGCGCTATCAGCAGGAGCACTTCAGCGAAGCGCAGAAACGCGGACGCTTGCAGTTGATCATCTCGCCGGACGGCGCCGACGGTTCGCTGAACGTGCGCCAGGATGCGCGGGTGTATGCCGGGCTGTTCAACGGCGACGAAAGCGCGACCCTCGACCTCGCAGCGGACCGCTACGCCTACATCCACGTGGCCCGTGGCAGCGTTGAAATCAACGGCCAGCGCTTTGTCGAAGGTGACGGTGCGCGAGTGCGCAATGAGCAGCAAATCCACCTCAGCCACGGCGACGACGCCGAGGTGCTGGTGTTCGACCTGCGCCCTCAGGAACTGCCACGCATGCCGTGACGGGCATGGCGATGGCCCCTCGAAACGGGCCATCGCTGGCGTCGATAGTCACCATCAGCGCAATGAAGTTCTCTTAAAAAATGCAACGCGTAACATCAAACCCATACCCGGCAACACCCAACCTTAAACATCTGGAGCACACCATCATGAAACGCCAAATCCTGCTTAGCCTCGCTTTCTCGGTACTCGCTGCAAACGCTTTTGCTCATCCTGTTGTCGCTGAAGGCGGTGCAGACCGCTTGATTGAAAGCCGCGTTGCCGAAGGTGGTGCGGATCGCCTGCAAGGAAATCGTGTCGCCGAAGGTGGTGCGGATCGTCTGCAGGAACGTGGTCTGGCCGAGGGCGGTGCAGATCGTCTGCAGGAACGTGGTCTGGCCGAAGGCGGTGCGGATCGTCTGCAGGAACGTGGCCTGGCTGAAGGCGGTGCGGATCGTCTGCAGGAACGTGGTCTGGCTGAAGGCGGTGCGGATCGTCTGCTGGGCAACCACGTATAACCCGCACTGTTCGCGGGGTACTCCAAACCGGCCTGATCAGCCGGTTTTTTTTCGCCCCGAATAAACCTGGATATTTGCCCCCCCTCAAAACACGACCTGTAGTGAGCGGGCTTGCCCCGCGCCGGGGGGCGAAGCCGCCCCAACACGACCGACGCGGTGTTTCAGGGAGGTCGAGGTGCCTGGGTTTGGGGCGGCTTCGCCACCCAGCGCGGGCAAGCCCGCTCACTACATGGCCCCGCCTGTTTCGGGTCGGTTTCTACCAGTTTTCTCCCAGCCCGAGCAGGCCCAGGATCTGCCGCCGCAAGTCGACCAGATACGGATCATCGCGATGCCTGGGGTACGGCCGTTCGATGGTCAACTGTGCCTGGATTTTTGCCGGGCGATCGCTGAATACGATCACGCGGTTGGCCAGCAGCAAGGCTTCTTCCACGTCATGGGTCACCAGCAACGCCGTGTAGCCCTGGCGTTGCCACAAGTCGATCAACTCTTTTTGCATGGTGATGCGCGTCAGGGAGTCCAGCTTGCCCAGCGGTTCGTCGAGGATCAGCAAGCGCGGTTGATTGACCAGCGCACGGGCCAACGCCACGCGCTGCGCCATGCCGCCGGACAACTGGCGCGGATAGGCGCGGGCGAACTGGCGCAGGCCGACCTTGTCCAGGGCCTCATCGACCTTGGCCGAATGCGTCTTGAGCAGACCCTGGGCCTCCAGGCCCAGTGCAACGTTGTCCCACACCCGGCGCCAGGGGTAGAGGGTCGGGTCCTGGAACACCACCACGCGGCTCGGGTCCGGCCCGGTGATGGGGGCGCCGTCGGCGAGCAAGCGCCCGGAATCCGCCGGTTCCAGCCCGGCGACCAAGCGCAGCAGGGTGGATTTGCCGCAGCCGGAAGGACCGAGCAGTGCGACGAATTCCCCCGGCGCCACGTCCAGCGACACCCGTTCCAACACCGGCAAATGCTCGCCGTCCAGGGCAAAACCGTGGCTGAGGTTGTCGATGCGCAGCGCCAATCCCGTCGACGCCGATACCGCGTGTGCCAGGGCTACCATTTCATCGCTCCTTTCTGCCAGGCCAGCAAACGGTCACGCACCAGGAACAACCCGGTGATCAACCCCGAACAGGCCAATGCCATGATCAACAGTGCGGCGTACATATTCGCGTAAGCAGCCCAGCCTTGGGCCCATTGCAGATACCAGCCGATGCCGGATTTGACCCCCATCATTTCCGCCACCACCAGGGTCGAAAACGAGGCGCCCAAGCCCATGAACAAACCGACGAATACGTGGGGCAGCGCCGCCGGAATCGCCACTTTGAAAATCAGGAAGCCTTGCTTGGCGCCGAGGGTGCGTGCCACGTCGTAATAGGCCTTGTCCACGCTGGCCACACCGGACCAGGTCAGCACCGTGACCGGAAACCAGGTGGCCAGCGCGATCAGAAACACACTCGCGCTCCAACTGCTCGGAAACAGGAAAAAGCACAGCGGCAACAACGCCGTCGACGGCACCGGGCCAAGGATGCGCAGCAGCGGGTGCAACCAATAGCCAATACGCGTTGACCAACCGATGGCGACACCGGCGATAAACCCGCTGATCGCCCCCAGCGCCACGCCCGAACCGAGCAGCAACGCGGAGTTGAGCAGGCTGTCGGCCAGGCGCGCGTAGTCTTCGACGTACACCGCGAGCAAGGCCTGGGGTGGTGCAAAAAACGGCACCGGAAGGAGCGCGAGTTTGGCGGTGAGCAGCTCCCAGATGCCCAGCAGCACCGGCAAGGCGATCAGCCACGGCGCGCCAGTACGCAGGCGCTGGCCCAGTTTGGCGATACGCAGACCGAGCAGGCTCAGCACAACGAACAAGACCGCCAGACCCACGCAGAGATTCGCCAAGCCTTGGGTCATCGGCCAATGGCGCACCGCGTTGGGCCAGTAGCTGATCAACAGCGCGACGGCCAGCCAGGCCGCCACTACGGCGGCGCCCTGCCCCCAGGCCTTGAATGTCAGCGGCGGGTTGAGGGTTGTCGCGTCAGCTGAAGACATCGGCGGTGATCTCCTTGGCAAACTCCGCCGGGTCAGTGCTCTTGCTGATCACTTCGACGGTTTTCAGGTCGGTGACGTAAGTCAGGATTTCCTCGGTCAACGCCGCGCCCACCGCGTGGTGGCCGTGGGTGTGGTCGTGAAGGATCGCCTGCACTTCTTCCACCGAAGTGTTCAGCGCATGGGCCTGGAAGCCTTTGGCGACCGCTTCCGGGTGTTGCACGCTATAGTCATGGGCTTCGAGGATCGCCTGGGTCAGCGCCGCAACCACGCGTTTGTCTTCACGCACCAACTTGCCGGTGACACCGACCACGCAGCAACTGAGGTTGGCGTATTCCTCCACCAGGTTGGTGGACAGTTCCCGCGCCACGCCGGACTTGATCAGGCGATACATGAACGGGTCGCTGCCGCTCACCGCCTGCACTTCGCCGCGCTCCAGGGCGGTGCCGAGCAGGTCGGCGGGGTATAGGCGCCACTCCACGTCACGCACCGGGTCAACGCCGTGTTTTTTCAGCAGGATCGAGAAGAAATTGCGGTCCGGGCTGGCCATGTCGGTGACGCCGATGGCCTTGCCCTTGAGGTCTTCCAGCTTGCTGATACGGCCATTCGCGGCACTGAGCAAACGCAGGCAACCGCCGTGGGTACCGGCGGTGAGTTTGACGTCGAAGCCCTGCTCCAGTGCCTTGAGCCAACGCAGCGCCATGCCCACGCCCGCATCGGCCTTGCCGGTGGCGATGGCCTCCAGCAGCACCTCGGTGGAGTTGCCGAAGTTGACCAATTCCACGTCCAGGTTGTGCCGGGTGAAAAAGCCCTGCCCGTGGGCGATCACCACCGGAGCCAGGCACACGGCGTTGAGGTTGACGGCCAGCTTGAGTTTGCGCGGGGCGTCGAGGCGGATGAAATCGCCAGTGCCCGAAGGCTCCTGCGGCGTGTGGTGGCCGGCGTGTTCGTCGGCACCGAAAGCCAGGTGCGGCAGCGTCAGGCCGGCCAGGGTGATGCCGGCCATGCCGAGCAAGTGGCGACGGGTCAAATGGTCGAATGCAGCCATGGAGAGTTTCCCTTCAAAGAGGCCAGCAGCCATATGCCAAAAATTGCACAGGGCTCGAAAATAAATCGCTTTCAATTATATTAATGACGGATGATTATGAAAGGACCCTATAATTCTATGGTTATGCCCGATTCGTCGGATCGCGGAAAAAGTGCCCTAAGCTAAGATCGAAAGAGTATTTATCGAATAGTTTTTAGAACTTTAAGATTGGCCGCATTCCGTTGAAGATCGAGCCTGCCATGTCTATCCGTCGCCCCCTCGCCGCTGCATTCGGGCTGTTGGCCCTCTGCGTTGCGATCAGTGCCGAAGCCCAGGAGACCCTGCGTATCGGTTATCAGAAGTCGTCCACCCTGATCACTCTGTTGAAGACCCAGGGCACCTTGGAAACAGCCCTCAAGGCTGAACACATTGACGTGTCCTGGCACGAGTTCCCCAGTGGCCTGCCGCTGCTCGAAGCGTTGAATGTGGGCAACGTCGACATCAGCGCCGACGTCGCCGACACCGTGCCGATCTTCGCCCAGGCGGCCCAGGCCAAACTCACCTACTTCGCCCAGGAAGCGCCCTCGCCTTCGGCCCAGGCCATCGTGGTGCGCAAGGACTCGCCGATCCAGCAGCTCAGCGATTTGAAAGGCAAGAAAATCGCGGTGACCAAGGCCGCCGGTACCCACTATTTGCTGATCGCCGCACTGGCCAAGGCCGGGTTGGCATTCGCCGACATCGAGCCCGCCTACCTGTCCCCCGCCGACGGCCGCGCCGCGTTCGAGAACAATAAGGTGGATGCCTGGGTCACCTGGGAACCCTTCCTCACCGGCGTGCAGCGCCAACTGCCGACCCGCACCCTCACGGACGGCAGCGGGCTGGCCAGCTACAAGCGTTACTACCTGACCGGCACCCCGTACGCCAAGGCCCATCCCGAGGTGTTGAAGGTGGTGTATGAGCAGTTGGAAAAAGCCGGGAAATGGGTGAAGAGCAACCCGCAGGACGCAGCAAAAGCGCTCGGCCCGCTGTGGGGCAACCTGGATGTCGCCACGGTGGAAGCGGCGAATGCGCACCGCAGCTACCTGGTGCAGCCGGTGACGGTCGAGCAGTTGGGTGAACAGCAGAAGATTGCCGATGCGTTCTTCAAGGCGGGCTTGCTCCCCAAATCCGTGGATGCCAAGGATGTCGACACCTGGAAGCCGTAACCGGGTCAACTGTGGAACGGGCTTGGGTGCTAGGACGCGAAGGGCATTAGGCGCTTGCTGGAGATCGTCCGGGCACTGCCAGTCCTTGTGGGAGCTGTCGAACTTTAGTGAGGCTACGAAGGCGGTGGGACTGTTGGTGGAGGTGTTGGCTGAACCCGCGCTTTCGCGGGCAAGCCCGCTCCCACAGGTGATCGGCGGTGCCGGGCTGTCAGTGTTCGGCCGGAGGTCGCCCAGACACTGCCAATCTCCTGTGGGAGCTGTCGCACTTTAGTGAGGCTGCGAAGGCGGTGGGACTGTTGGTGGAGGTGTTGGCTGAACCCGCGCTTTCGCGGGCAAGCCCGCTCCCACAGGTGATCGGCGGTGCCGGGCTGTCAGTGTTCGGCCGGAGGTCGCCCTGACACTGCCAATCTCCTGTGGGAGCTGTCGAACTTTAGTGAGGCTGCGAAGGCGGTGGGACTGTTGGTTCCAGGGCATGATCAGTTACCTCCTGATCATGCGTATTAACCTGTAAACCATGTCCCCGGTTAGATATGTAAACGATGTCCCCGGTTTGTATCGGGGCAAGCCCGCTTACTACTGCAACCTACGCGCCGCCACCGCCCCCAACACCCCGCCCACCATCGGCGCCAGCCAGAACAGCCATAACTGCGCGATGTACTCCCCCCCCGCAAACAGTGCCGGCCCGGTGCTGCGTGCCGGGTTCACCGACGTGTTGGTCACCGGGATCAGCACCAAGTGAATCAGGGTCAGTGCCAAGCCAATCGCAATCGTTGCAAACCCTGGCACCGCGCCCGGAGCGGTCACGCGCATGATGATGAACACAAAGAAGAACGTGGCGATCAATTCGGCCAGCAGCGCGGCTTTCATATCGAACTGGCCTGGACTCAAGGGCCCGTAGCCGTTGGCGGCAAAACCACCCGCGGTAAAGCCTGGCTGCCCGTTGGCAATCAGGTACAACGCTGCAGCCGCAACGATCGCCGCGCTGACTTGCGCGGCGAGGTATGGCAACACGTCCACGCCGGCCATCCGCCGCCCGGCCCATAGGCCAACCGTCACCGCCGGGTTGAAATGCCCGCCCGAGATGCCGCCCACCGCATAGGCCATGGTCAGCACCGTGAGGCCGAACGCCAGGGATACGCCGACAAACCCAATGCCCAACTCCGGAAAGGCCGCCGCCAGGATGGCGCTGCCACAGCCGCCAAAGGTCAGCCAGAAAGTACCGAGAAACTCTGCGGTCAAACGCTTTTGCACAATCGACTCCATTGCTGTTCACGTGCCGCCACCACAGGACGTGGGCGGTCCCGGGTGACGGTAGCAATGGGTCTTGAGGCGCCCTATAAGACTTGTCCGGTTTTAGCCGTGTGGCACACCCTGCCCAAACCGCCGAATCGCCAGGCAATACCCAACCAACGCCAGCGCCGCCAACAACCCGCCCGCCGCGCCGATCCAGGCGAAGCCGAACTGGCTGCCGACCCAACTGCCCATCAGGGCGCCGCCGCCGATGCCGATGTTGTAGATGCCGGAGAACATCGCCATGGCCACGTCGGTGGCGTCCGGTGCGAGGACCAGCACCTTGGACTGCATCGCCAGGCCGAAGCCCATGATCGCCATGCCCCAGAAGATGCTCAGGCCGACGAGGTAGGATTCAGCACCGCTCAACGGCAGCATCAGCGCCAGGCACGCAGCGAGGATGGACACTGCGCCGACCACGAACAGGTGCGGGTTGAGGCGGTGCACCAGGCTGAACAACAGCGAGCCGATGATGCCCGCACCACCGAAGACCAGCAGGATCAGGGTCACCGCACTGCCGCTCATGCCGGCCACGCCTTCGACGAAGGGCTCGATGTAGCTGTAGGCGGTGAATTGCGCGGTCACCGTCAGCGCGGTGAGCACGTAGAGCGCCACCAGCGCCGGGCGTTTGAACAACAGCGGCAGGCTGCGCAGCGAGCCGGAGTTCTGGCTTGGCAATAGCGGCAAGGTGCGCGCCAGCCAGAACACCAGGGCCGCGGCGAACGCGCCGATCACCAGGAAAGTGGTGCGCCAGCCCATGGCTTCGCCGAGCAGGCGACCCAGCGGAATCCCCAATACCATGGCCAAGGAGGTGCCGGTGGCCAACAGGCCGAGGGCCTGCACCTGCTTGCCTTCCGGCGCCAGGCGCACGGCGAGCGAGGCGGTGATCGACCAGAACAACGCATGGGACAAAGCGATGCCGACGCGACTGACCATCAACAGGCCAAAGCTGGTGGCGACGCTGGACAGCACATGACTGGCAATAAACAGGCCGAACAGCACGATCAGCAGCTTGCGCCGTTCGACGTTGCGGGTCAGCAGCATCACCGGCAGCGACGTCAGCGACACGATCCATGCGTAGATGGTCAGCATCAGGCCGACGCTGGACACCGGCATGTCAAAGCTGGCGCCGATGGCGCTGAGCAACCCGACGGGCACGAATTCGGTGGTGTTGAACACAAAGGCGGCCAACGCGAGGGCGAAGACCGGTTGCCAGTTGGCTTGGGGAGTTGCAGCTGAATGGCTCATTGAAGGGCGCGGTACTCGGACGATGATCAGACGGCCACCCAGGACAAGCGCCGCCGCCGGGCATTCTATAGGTTTCTGGCCCGGCTGTTGGCGCTGTTCCGAATCAAAAATCCATCAATTTCGTCATGGCGCGGTCATGGTGACCACGTAGAGCCCGGACTGAATCGGCTTTCCAGCGGCGTCGACCAGCTCATACCGTTGGTCGTAATAACGCCCGTCGCCGCTGTCGCTCACCAATTTGACGTTGGCTGGCGCATTGCCCAGCGCCTTGACGCTGCCGACCGAACGCACATCAAACCCGCTGCCGCGACTGGCCAGCGGGCAGCCCTTCAACTCCAGCGTCCGGCCGCCCACCGCAGCCGACTCACAACCCGGCATGACCACACTGCCGGAAAACCGGATGACACCGGAGGGTGCAGCCATGCTCACCCCCGTCCACATTGCAAGAAAGCCGGTGAGCACTGACAAACGCATAACGTTGTTCATGACGACATTCCTTCTTGGGTTGTTAACAAGAATGTCGTCTGGCCCCGAATTTACTTGAGGCTACTCGTCAGCATCTGAAGGAAAAATTACGGGTCCACCTGCCCCATCAACTCCGGAATCGACTCCGGCCGATTCGCATAGCGCTGCGCCAACGCCGCACACACCATCAGCTGGATCTGGTGAAACAGCATCAACGGCAGGATCAGCACGCCCATGCTCGCCCCGGCGAACAACACCTGGGCCATCGGCACCCCGGTCGCCAGGCTTTTCTTCGAGCCGCAGAACAGGATGGTGATGCGGTCTTCCTGGTTGAAGCCAAAGGCCTTGGCCAGCACCGTCGAGGCCACCAGCACCAGGGCCAGCAACACGCAGCACGCCACCACCAGGCCGCCGAGTTCCCACAGCGGGATCTGGTGCCAGATCCCCTCATTGACCGCTTCGCTGAACGCGCCGTACACCACCAGCAGGATCGAACCCTGATCGACGAATTTCAGCCAGGCCTTGTTGCGCCCCACCCACGCGCCAATCCAGCGGCGGGCGATCTGCCCGGCGATAAACGGCAGCAGCAGTTGCACGCTGATTTTCACAATGGCGTCGAGGGTGCTGCTGCCTTCGCCGTGCACATTGAGCAGCAGCGTCACCAGCAACGGCGTGAGGAAAATCCCAAACAGGCTGGACGCCGCCGCGCTGCAAATGGCCGCCGGGATATTGCCCCGCGCCAGGGAAGTAAAGGCAATCGCCGACTGCACCGTGGCCGGCAGCGCGCAGAGGTACAGCATGCCCATGTACAGCTCGTTGCCGATCAGCGGCGACAGCAGCGGTTTGAGCGCCAGGCCCAGCAGCGGGAACAGCACAAAGGTCAGGCTGAACACCAGCAAGTGCAGACGCCAATGCCCGGCCCCGGCAATGATCGCCTGGTTCGACAGCTTGGCGCCGTGCAGGAAAAACAGCAGCGCGATGGCCAGGTTGGTCACCCAACCAAACGCCACGGCGGTCTGGCCGCTGGCGGGCAGCAATGAGGCGAGGATCACCGTGGCGATCAGGGTCAGGGTGAAGTTGTCAGGGAGAAAACGCGGACGAGTCATAAGTAGGTCTTCCGGGGTTGCCAAGAGCGTCTGGACGACTCTAACGTAACGGCTTGTTACCGACTAACGCCAATGAGCCAACAAATGCCGCCTAAAGGACAGGACAAAACCGTTCGCCGCAGTGTACCCGGGCTCGCCAGCCTGCCGCGGCCGGTGTACGGGCGCACCGAATCGCTGCCCAACCGTGCGCTGACCCGCCGCCACAGTCACCCGTGGGTGCAGTTGTCGTATGCGATTGCCGGGGTGCTGGAGATCCAGACAAGCGTCGGCCGCTTCGTCGCCCCGCCGCAGCGCGCGGTATGGATTCCGGCGGGCATGCCGCACCGCGTGTTCAGTTCGCCGCGCACGGAAATGCGCAGCCTCTACCTGGACTGCCGCGTCACCGCCTGGGCGGATGCGCGTTGCCATGTGCTGGAGGTCAGTAGCCTGCTGCGCGAATTGATCCGCAGCTTCAGCGAATTGCCGGTGGAATATGCCGAGGATGGCCCGGATGGGCGCCTGGCCCAGGTGGTGCTGGACCAACTGGCGGCAGCGCCCCAGGTGGACTTGATGCTGCCGCTGCCACTGGACCCGCGTTTGCGCCAGATCTACCGCAGCCTGAACCTGCACCCGGAACAGCAGACCACCCTGGGGGACTGGAGCCGCAAGTTGGCCGTGAGTGAAAAGACCCTGAGCCGCTTGTTCCTGAGCGATACCGGGCTGACGTTCCGCGCCTGGCGCCAGCGCCTGCGCTTGCTGACCGCCCTGCCCGCCCTGGAACGCGGCGAGCGGGTCACGGATGTGGCGCTGGGGTGTGGGTATGAGTCGACGTCAGCGTTTATCAATGCGTTTCGCCAGCAGTTTGATGCGACGCCCGGCGAGTTTTTCCGCTGACTTACAGGTGTATGAGGTCAAACTGTGGGAGCTGGCTTGCCTGCGATGGCGGTGGGTCAGCTAAGAAATAGTGGCTGGTAGAGCGCTATCGCAGGCAAGCCAGCTCCCACAGTTTGCATGAGCCTGTTAGATATGGGATTTGGCCAGGATGGCCTGGAGCAGCACATCCGCTCCCGCCGTCGACCACTCTGGCGAAATCTCCTCCGCTTCGTTATGGCTCAAGCCATCCACACAAGGCACAAAGATCATCGCCGTCGGCGCCACCTGGTTCAGGTAGCAGGCATCATGCCCGGCCCCGGAGATCATCGGCCGATGGCTGTACCCCAGTCGCTCAGCCGATGCCCGCACCACTTCGACGCAATCAGCATCAAACGCAATCGGTGCGTATTGGAAAATCTGCTTCACGCTGTGCTGCAAACCAATCCCGTCGGCAATCTGTGCCACCGCATCACGCAACTGCTGATCCTGGCGCGCCAGTACCGCTTCATCCGGGTGGCGGAATTCCACGCTGAAAAACACCCGCCCCGGCACCACGTTGCGCGAGTTGGGGAAGATGTTGGCCATGCCCACCGTGGCACGCCCTTCAGCGCCCTGCTCCAGGCCCAGGCCGTTGACCGCCTCGACCACGCGGGCAAAGCCGAGCAAGGCGTCCAGGCGATGGTCCATCGGCGTGGTGCCGGCGTGGGCGCTGCGGCCGCTCAGCTCAACTTCATACCAACGCTGGCCCTGGGCACCGGTGACGACGCCGATGGTGATGCCTTGCGCTTCAAGGATCGGGCCTTGTTCGATGTGCAGTTCAAACGCCGCATGCACTGCCTGGCCGCCTACAGGTTCGGGCCCGGCGTAGCCGATCTGCTGCAAAGCCTGGCCGATGCTCACGCCGTTTTTGTCGGCACGGGACAGGCCGTATTCCAGGTCAAACACGCCCGCGTAAACGCCGGACGAAATCATGGCTGGGGCAAAACGCGAGCCCTCTTCGTTGGTCCAGTTGACCACTTCAATCGGCCGCTCGGTCTCGATACCCAGGTCATTTAAGGTTCGCAGCACTTCCAGCCCGGCGAGCACGCCGTAGATGCCGTCGTACTTGCCGCCGAAGGGTTGCGAGTCGCCATGGGAGCCGGTCAGCACTGAGGCCAGATGATTCTGGCGCCCGGCGCGGCGGGCGAAGATGTTGCCCATGGCGTCCACACGGATGCTGCACCCGGCGGCCGTGCACCACTGCACGAACAGGTCGCGACCGCGGCGGTCTTCATCGGTCAGCGCCAGGCGCGAGACGCCGCCCTTTTCGGTGGCGCCGATTTGCGCCATGTCCATCAGCGAGTCCCACAGACGCTTGCCGTTCACCCGCGCCAGGTTACTCATGGGGCTTGGCCCGGTAGCGGAAGTCGCAGCGGTGATCGCCGCCCATGATGGTCTGGGTGCGGGTCAGTTCGATGTCCGGGTTGTAGCCGACGATAAACAGCTCGTCGCGGTTGCACGACAACAGGTGGCCGATTTCGCCCAGGCCCATTTCGGTGTACATCTCGGCGTAGCGGCAGCGCTTGACGTCGTAGTCATAGCGCTCGGCGTCGCTGGCGATGATCTCGACTTTCAGCGCGTCGTCCTTTTCCCAGAGCACTTGCAGCTCGACGAAGCTCTTGAGGTCAGCCTGCTGTTCCAGCGCGGCAAAATGCTTGCCCGCCTGGATCGCCGCATTGCCCACGGCTTCGCCGATCACGGCGGCGGCAAAGTCCTTGCCCTGCTCGCGCTTCAAGATCTCGTAGATCGGCTTGATGATTTCGGCCTCGATCCGCCGCCGGGCAAGGATGCCCAGTTCACCTTCCAGTTTGCTCATTGTCCACCTCCAAAAAACATAAACCTGTAGTGAGCGGGCTTGCCCCGCGCTGGGGGGCGAAGCCGCCCCAAAACGCTCCGCCGCGGTGTATCAGGAAGACCGCAGTGCCTGGGTCTGGGGCGGCTTCGCCCCCCAGCGCGGGCAAGCCCGCTCACTACAATAAGCTCGCGCCCGGCCAGTGGGTTACTGGCCGCCCGCCACGCTGACCGGCTGCCATTGGTTGGCCTTGACCTGGTACACGGTGAACGACGGTTTTTTCAAGTTGCCTTCGGCATCAAACGCGAGGGTGCCGGTCACGCCTGGGTAGCTGATGGCGCGCAGCACCGGCAGGTATTTCTGCGGGTCGACCGAATCGGCTTTCTCGATAGCCGCCACCAGCACGCCAACGCCGTCGTAGGCAAATGGCGCATGCAGTTCGATGTTGGCCTTGTAGCGCTCTTTGTAGGCCTGCTCGAACGCCTTGCCACCGGGCATCTGCGCAATCGCCAGGCCCGGTTCCAGGGCAATCACGCCCTCGCCTTCGTTCTGCGCCAGTTCCAGGAAGGTCTGGCTGACAAAGCCACCGGCCCCCATCAACGGCGCCTTGATCCCCAGTTGCTTGATGCGACGGGCCAGCGGTGCAGCCTGGGAGTCGACGCCACCGAAGAAGATCAGGTCCGGATTCTGGCTGCGGATGTTGGTGAGCACGGCGCTGAAGTCGATGGTCTTGTCATCCACGTATTCGCGGCCGACGACTTTGCCGCCGCCGGCTTCGATGGCTTTGACGAACTGGTCCGCCAGGCCTTGGCCGAACGCGGTGCGGTCGTCGATCACGGCGATGCGCTTGGCCTTGAGCGTGTTCAGCGCATAGTTGCCAGCGACCTGACCGCCGTCATCATCATGGCCCATGATCCGAAAGCTGGTATCAAAACCCTGCTGGGTGTACGCGTGACCGGTCGCGACCGGCGCCACCTGGGCGATCCCGGCATCGTGGTACACCCGCGCCGCCGGGATGCTGGTGCCGGTGTTCCAGTGACCGACCACGCCGACCACGCCTTCATCCACCAGGCGCTGGGCCACGGTGACGGCGGTGCGTGGGTCGGACTGGTCATCTTCGGAGACCAGCTTGAAGGTCACCGCCTCCCCGTTGATTGTCGGGTGCTTGGCGTTGGCCTGGTCGATGGCCAGTCTGGCGCCGTTTTCCAGGTCCTTGCCGATGCGGGCCGACGGGCCGGTGAGTGGGCCTGCCAGGCCGATCAGCACGGTCTGGTCGGCCTGGGCCACGGCGCTGGCGAGGCTGCTCAGGGCCAGGCCGATCAATGCGGTTTTGTTCAAAGTGTTCATCTGGGGTTCCTGCTTCTTTTCGGGCGGGTCGGAACACGCCGGGCGTCCGGTAGCGTCATGGGGGTGTGGTTATTCGCCGAGGTACGCACTGCGCACCTCGGGGTGTTCGAACAAATCCCGGGACGGGCCGCTGAGGCTGATGCGGCCGGTGTCCATCACGTAGGCGCGGTCGGTGACTTGCAGGGCCAGCCGCGCGTTTTGTTCGACCAGCAACAGGGTCATGCCCTGGCGACATACGTCGTCGATCACCTGGAAGATCTTCTCGACCATGATCGGTGCCAGGCCCATCGACGGCTCATCGAGGATCAATAAACGCGGGCGCGACAACAGCGCACGGGCCAGGGCGAGCATCTGTTGCTCGCCGCCGGACAGCAGGCCGGCAGATTGGTGCAGGCGTTCTTCCAGGCGCGGGAAGTGCCCAAACAGCTCGCGTATTTCGCGCTGCACTTGCGCGTGATCGCGGCGTAGAAAGGCACCGGCCTGGAGGTTTTCCAGCACGCTCATGCGCGCGAAAATCCCGCGCCCTTCCGGGACCATGGCGATGCCTTGGCGCAGCAGTTGCTCGGGCGCCTGGCCAAGGATCGATCGCCCGGCAAAGCGAATCTCGCCCTTCGCCGCTGGCAGCAGGCCGGTCAACGCCTTGAGGCTTGAGGTTTTGCCCGCCCCATTGGCGCCGATCAGCGTGACGCGCTCGCCTTCGTGGATATGCAGGTCGAGGGCTTTGACCGCTTCGATAGCGCCGTAGCGCACCTGCAAACCCTCGACTTTCAATAAGGCTTCAGACATGGGCGCTGGCTCCGAGATAAGCCTGGATGACCGCCGGGTGCTGACGGACTTCAGCGGGCGGTCCGAAGGCGATGACCTGGCCATAATCGAGCACGCTGATGCGGTCGCAGACGCCCATCACCAGCTTCACGTCGTGTTCGATCAACAGCAGCGTGTGGCCGTCGTCGCGGATTTTTTCCAACAGGCCTCGCAGTTGCACTTTCTCGCTGGCGTTCATGCCCGCCGCCGGTTCATCCAGGGCCAACAGGCGTGGTTCGGTGGCCAGGGCGCGGGCGATTTCCAGGCGTCGTTGATGGCCGTAGCTGAGGCTGTCGGCGCGGTAGTTGGCAAACCCGGCGAGGCCCACATAGGCCAGCAAACGATGAGCATGGGCGCGTGTTTGCGCCTCTTCGTCGCGGGCGCTGCGGTGCTGACTCAAGGCCGCCCACAAGCCATTGCGGGTGCGCACATGGCGACCGACCATGACGTTTTCCAGGGCGCTCATCGCATTGAACAGGCGGATATTCTGAAAGGTGCGCGCAATGCCAGCCTCGGCCACCTGATGCACACTGGTGGGCTGGTACTCCCGGCCTTCGAGCTGGAAGCGCCCGGAGTCCGGGGTATACAGCCCCGTCATCACGTTGAAAAAGGTGGTCTTGCCCGCGCCATTCGGGCCGATCAATCCGTAGATCTCGCCGGGCTGGATACTCAGGCTCACGTCGGTCAGCGCCATCACGCCGCCGAAGTGTTTGTTGACCTTGTCGATCTGCAACAGCGGTGCGTTCATCGTGCCACTCCTTTGGGCCACAATCCGGCGGGTCGGTACAGCATCGCGAGAATCAGCGCCAGGCCGTAGAACAGCTGGCGGATGATCTCCGGGTCCACCAGCACCTGGCCGAACAGCGCCTGTTGCAGCGGCCCCATGCTGGCGCGCAAGGCTTCGGGCAAGGCGGCGAGCAGTACGCAGCCAAGAATCACGCCCGGGATATGCCCCATGCCGCCCAGCACCACCATCGCCAGCACAGCGATGGACTCGTTGAGGGTGAAAGACTCGGGCGAAACAAAGCCCTGGAACGACGCAAACAACGCCCCGCTCACCCCGCCAAACGCGGCGCCAATCGCAAACGCCAGCAGTTTGAGGCGCACGGTGTTGATGCCCATGGCCTGGGCCGCGTCTTCGTCTTCACGGATCGCTACCCAGGCGCGGCCGATGCGCGAATGCTCCAGGCGGATGCAGGCGAACAGGATCAGCAGCACCAGCGCCGCAAACAGGTAGTAATAGAGATACACCGAAGGCAAGCGCAGGCCGAACAGTTCCTGGGTGCGGCCCAGGTTGACGCCGAGCAGGTTGACCGGGTCGACCTGGGCGATGCCCTTGGGCCCATTGGTGATGTTTACCGGGCGATCCAGGTTGCGCAGCAGGATGCGGATGATTTCGCCGAAACCCAGGGTGACGATGGCCAGGTAGTCGCCGCGCAGGCGCAAGGTCGGCGCGCCCAATACCACGCCGCACCCGGCGGCGAGCAACGCGCCCAACGGCAGGATCAGCCAGATCGAGGTGTGCATGCCCGCCGGCAACCACGCCGCCAGCGCGGGAAACTGTTGCAGCAGATGGGGCGACGAGAGCAGCGCGGCGAGGTAGGCGCCCACCGCGTAGAACGCGATGAAGCCCATGTCCAGCAGCCCGGCGTAACCGACCACGATGTTCAACCCGAGGGCGAGCATGATGTACAGCAGGGCAAAATCCAGGGTGCGCACCCAGGTGTTGCCGCCGGCGTGGCCGACGATCCACGGCGCCAGCACCAGGGCCACGGCGAACAGCAGCAGGCCCAGGCTCGCGCGCTGGTTGGGGGTCAGGGCGTTGATCATGCGCGGCTCGCCAAACGTTCACCCAACAACCCGGAAGGACGCAATACCAACACCGCGATCAACACGATGAAGGCGAACACATCCTGGTAATTACTGCCAAACACGCCGTTGGTGGCCGCGCCCAGATAGCCGGTACCGAGGGCTTCGATCAACCCCAGCAGCAAGCCGCCCAGCATGGCGCCCTTGAGGTTGCCAATGCCACCCAGCACCGCAGCGGTGAAGGCCTTGATGCCCGGCAAGAAGCCCATGTAGAAATGCGCGCTGCCGTAGTTGCTGGCCATCATGATCCCGGCGAGCGCTGCCAATGCGCCGCCGATGGCAAAGGTGATGACGATCACGCGATTGGGGCTGATGCCCATCAGGCTGGCGACTTGCGGGTTCTCTGCCACGGCGCGCATGGCGCGCCCGAAGCGCGTGCGCTCCACCAGCACCAGCAGCGCGGCCATCACTGACAGGGCGATGGCAATCGTCGTCAGCGCCGTGACGTTGGTGATCGCCGGATGCGCGCAGGCGCCGGGCAACACTTCAATCGGCTCCAGCGGCAACAGTTGCGGGAACATCTGCGGGTTGCGGGTCCACACCAGCATGGCGATGGTTTGCAGCAGCAACGACACACCGATACCGCTGATCAACGGCGCCAGACGTGGGGCATGGCGCAGGCGACGGTAGGCGACACGTTCGATCACCACCGCGAGAACTGCGCAAAACGCCATGGCGACGACAGTGGCGCCGAGCAGCACCAGCACTGGCGGCAAAGCGGGCCAGGTCGCCTGCAACAAGCGGATCACCGACAGGCCCACCAGCGCGCCGATCATCAACACATCGCCATGGGCAAAGTTGATGATGCGCAAGATGCCGTAGACCATGGTGTAACCCAGGGCCACCAGCGCGTAGAGACTGCCCGTCATCAAACCATTGAGCAGTTGTTGGATAAACCCATCCATGAAAACCGTCGACCTCAGTGCGTACAGGGGCGGCACACTAAGCATCTATTCTGTTTTTATCAAATAACAGAAAGTCATATGGTTATATCAAGCTTAAAACAGGCTATTTATGCCGAAAATACGGCACTTATGGCTCTTTATTTGCGAATTTAGTTGGTATTTAATTCAACACATGAATAAATCAGAACAGTTAGCCAATGACCCTCCCCTGCGCGCCGTGCGCACGTTCGAAGCCTTTGCCCGTCATGGCGGGGTGAATGCCGCCGCGCGCGAGCTGGACGTTTCCGCCTCGGCCATCAGCCATCAACTGCACTTGCTGGAAGACTTCCTGCAGCAGCCGCTGACGTTGCGTCAAGGTCGCAACCTGGTGCTTACCGACGAAGGCCGCGAGTACTACCGCGCCATCCGTTCGGCGTTTGCGGTGCTGCGCAGTGCCACCGAACATGTGCGCGAAAAAAGCGCTACGCGCCAGGTGACCATCAGCCTGATCCCACTGTTTGGCATCAACCTGTTTATCCCGCGCTTGGCGAGTTTTCTGAAGGACCACCCGGCACTGGACATCAACGTGACCTATGCCAACCACCGCAGCTACCCGAGCGACGCGGCCGACCTGTCGATCCGTTTCGGCACCGGGCACTGGCCGGGCTATCACAGTGAGCCGCTGATTTCTGGCGCGGTCACGCCCTATTGCAGCCGCGCCTTCCTGGCGCAACACGGGCCGATCGACACGCCTGCGGCGCTGAGTGAACTGCCGCTGCTGCACGACGAAGAGCGCGGCACCTGGGGCCAATGGTTCGAGGCCGCCGAGGTGGATGCCACGGCGTTGAATGGGTTGTTGCTGGAAGACGGCCAACTGGCGCTGACCGCCACCCTCACCGGCCTGGGCTGCGCACTGCTGCGCGAGCCGCTGGTGGCACCGCTGGTGGCCAGTGGCGAGCTGGTGAAGCTGTTTGAACTGGAAGTGAATGATGGCCGCCAGTACTACCTGTGTCGGCGGGCCAACAGTGAGTTGTCGAGCGAGGGCAATGACTTGTATGACTGGATCAAGCGCAGTTTGATTGCCGCCTGAGCCGCGTGAAGATCCGCGTCTTGAATTGAGCCAGAGCCGAATTTAGCTGCTATTGTGCCGCGCTCTGAAAAACCGCCGAACCTGCGAGGAAATGCACGTTGAACACTGACGAAAAAATGACCGGGGACCTGTTCGAGGTGGATAAGCGCCTGTCACTCAAACCCGTGGTGGACTTCAACAGCTACCTGCGCACAGCGTTCGGCGACGGCCCGTGCACCTGCATCCGCTGCACCGCCAGCCAGGGCGATGAAAGCGGCTATGCGTTCCAGCACACCTTTACCTTTGACGGCAAACCCACCCACCGTCGCTTCGCCACCACCTCGGGCAGCGATGTGTTGCAGGTGTTGAAGAAGGCGTGGTTGTCGTACACCAAGGCTGAGTTGCCGCTCAGCGGCGTACTGGCACTGGAGACGGTGAAGGAGTTTGTCGAGCCGCAATTGCACAAGCGTCTGGTGCCGCTGTTTTTGGCTAGCGAGCTGGTCAAGGAAGTGGACGGTGAGTTGCACATCCAGTTGCAGGACTGAACAACCTGAATAATGTCGCAGGGGGTTGGCGAATGCGCTGACAGCGGCGCAGATCCTCGCCAACAACCAAAATCTGTAGTGAGCGGGCTCGCCCCGCGCTGGGGGGGCGAAGCCGCCCTAAAACCAGACACCTCGGTCTTTCTGATACACCGCGGCGCCTGGGTTTGGGGCGGCTTCGCCACCCAGCGCGGGTGTAGAACCGTAGACATCCTTTACATCTGAAACCGGGGACATCGTTTACACATTTTAGGCTTGGACGCGGCCCATGCCTCGTCCAAGCCTCCCTAGGGGATAGTCACACAGGTACAGATCCCAAACATCATCTTCAACTTCTTTGAGCGCAATCCGCTCTCCTGATAGCGCTTCGCTTACAAACAACAACTTTCCTTTCCACATGATTGAGCCGTTCTGTCTGACGCTTCGTACTTTCATTTCCGCGGCATACTCCACATCCGGCAGACATCCTGGATAAGGTCGAGTAGACGGCACATATACCTCACCCGGGCGCTTCATGCCCAGCGCCTCGTGAGGTCGTATGTAATTGAATTCATGTCGAAAATGCTCCAGCAAGAGCTGCTGCTCAACCAGGTTTTTCCCCAGTGGCAACTCAAACTTCAAACTACGATGCATCCGTTCGTGCCGGCCGTTCTGGGCAGGTCTTCCCGGCATGGTTCGCTCCGGGTAAATACCCAGGCGGATCCACCAAACTGCCAGTGTGGACATTCTTGCCAGGCCTGGAGAAGCAAAAGGAACGCCGTTGTCAGAGCGAATGACTTCCGGCATCCCGTACTCTTGAAAAAGCCTCTCGAATGCCTGTTTGACGGGCAAGGTCTTGATTTTGGGGTGAGCCCTGCAGGCCAAAATCAAGCGAGAGGCATGGTCCGTAACGGTCAGGGGATAGCACATCTGGGCGTTGAGCATCTTGAACTGCCCCTTGTAATCAACGCACCACGTCTTGTTGGGCTCGTTGGCTTCGCGCATTTCCCTGTGAGCAGTGCTGTGCCGTCGCTTGAAGCGCCGTTTACTGACAAGCCCAAGCCGGTCAAGCCATTGGCCTGCCGTGCTGGGCGATGGCCAGGCGACTGACGGATCCTCGATTCGTAATAGCCTGACAAGCTTCTTCGGCCCCCATTTATCGTGGGTTTCTTTCATCGCCACTATGCGAGCCAAGATCTCATCGTCAGTCTTGTTTGGGCTGGTATGAGGTCGTCGAGACAGCTCTGCCAACGACTTCAAATCGCCGTCAACGTGACGGGAGATCCATTTATCTACAGTTGGTCGACTGACGCCGAAGCGCCGAGCTAGCTGGCTTTTGCTGAAGTCACCAGAAAGCCAGTCGATGACCAGTTTGATTCGTTGATCCATGGGAGACTCTTGGTTCCAGGGCATGATCAGTTACCTCCTGATCATGCGTATTAACCTGTAAACCATGTCCCCGGTTAGATATGTAAACGATGTCCCCGGTTTGTACCGGGGCGAGCCCGCTCACTACAAGTTGTTACTTACGGGCGGCCTCCCATTGTTTGAGCAGGTCGCCGTAGGCCACGGTCTCGCCTTTGGGTTTCTCGTTGGCCAGTTTCGGCTTCGGTGCACCCGGCTGGTCGAACCAGTATTGCGCGTCACGCTCGGGGTTCATTTTCGGGCCGCACGTCGTTTGCACCTTGGAACGCTCCAGGCGCGTCATGATTGCGTCTTGCTCCTTGGCCAGGTTATCCAGCGCCTGTTGCGGGGTCTTCTCGCCGCTGGCGGCGGCGGCGATGTTGCTCCACCACAGCTGCGCCAGACGCGGGTAGTCGGGCACGTTGGTGCCGGTTGGCGACCACTGTAGTCGAGCCGGACTGCGGTAGAACTCCACCAGGCCACCCAGCTTCGGCGCCAGGTCGGTCATGGCCTGGGAGTTGATGTCGGACTCTCGGATCGGCGTCAGGCCGACGATGGTTTTCTTCAGCGAGACGGTTTTTGAGGTCACGAACTGCGCGTAGAGCCAGGCCGCAAGCTTTTGCTTCTCTGGAGTGGACTTCATGAAGGTCCAGGAGCCTACGTCCTGATAGCCCTTCTTCATACCTTCTTCCCAGTAAGGCCCTACCGGCGACGGCGCCATACGCCATTTCGGCGTGCCATCGGCATTCACCACTGGCAGGCCCGGCTTGACCATATCGGCGGTAAACGCGGTGTACCAGAAGATCTGCTGGGCGATATTGCCCTGGGACGGCACCGGGCCGGATTCGGAGAAGGTCATGCCCGCTGCTTCCGGTGGCGCATAGGCCTTCATCCAATCCACGTATTTCTGCGTGGCGAATACGGCGGCCGGGCCGTTGGTGTCGCCGCCACGGGTGACACTGGAGCCCACCGGATGGCAGTCCTCGACGCGAATGCCCCACTCGTCCACCGGCAGGCCGTTGGGCAAGCCTTTGTCGCCGCCACCGGCCATGGAGAACCAGGCATCGGTGAAGCGCCAGCCCAGGGACGGGTCTTTCTTGCCGTAGTCCATGTGCCCATACACGCGCTTGCCGTCGATCTCCTTGACGTCTTCGCTGAAGAATTTGGCGATGTCTTCGTAGGCCGACCAGTTGACCGGCACGCCGAGGTCATAACCGTACTTTTCCTTGAACTTGGCTTTGAGGTCCGCACGTTCGAACCAGTCGGCGCGGAACCAGTACAGGTTGGCGAACTGCTGGTCAGGCAGTTGGTAGAGCTTGCCGTCCGGCGCGGTGGTGAAGGACAGGCCGATAAAGTCCTTCAGGTCCAGCGTCGGCGAAGTGAAGTCCTTGCCTTCGTTGGCCATCAGATCGGTGATGGATTCCGTCTTGCCATAGCGAAAGTGCGTACCGATCAAGTCGGAATCGTTGACCCAGCCGTCATAGATGTTCTTGTCGGACTGCATCTGGGTTTGCAGCTTCTCCACCACGTCGCCTTCCTGCAGCAGGTCGTGGGTCAGCTTGATCCCGGTGATTTCACTGAAGGCCTTGGCCAGGACCTTGGATTCGTACTCGTGGGTGGTGAGGGTTTCCGACACCACGTTGATCTTCATCCCACGGAACGGTTCGGCTGCCTTGATAAACCACTTGAGTTCCGCCAGCTGCTGCTCGGCCGTGAGGGTGGATGGTTTGAACTCGCTGCCGATCCATTTTTTCGCGGCATCTTCGTACGCATCGGCCCAGGCCGAAGCGCTCAAACCGCTGAGGGCCAAGACGGCGGCCAATGAAATGCTATGTCGCAGCTTATTGTTTTTATCGAACATAGAGACCTCCTGGTTGTTTATTCATAAGGGCACTAGCCCCAACGCATCACGCTCAACAGCCACACCAGGGACAGCGCAGTCGCCACCCAGATGCTCCAGCCGGTGACGCCGATTACCAGCAAATGCAGGTAGGCGCTGCCGAGAAGACCGATAAACAGGCGATCACCACGGGTGGTGCTGATCGGTAAAAAACCGCGCCGGGGGATACTCGGCGAACGCAGTTCCCAGGTGGTCATGCCCGCCAGAATCAGGGCAATGCCGCCGAAGAACAGTGCAGTGGGGGTGGTCCAGGCCATCCATTCCATCATCGACTCCTCAGACCCGGCCCAGGGCAAAGCCCTTGGCCACGTGGTTGCGAACAAACCAGATCACCAGCATGCCGGGCAGGATGGTCAACACCCCCGCCGCTGCCAGTACGCCCCAATCGATGCCCGATGCCGAGACCGTACGGGTCATCACCGCCGCAATGGGCTTGGCGTTGACCGAGGTCAGAGTACGCGCCAGCAGTAGCTCGACCCAGGAAAACATAAAGCAGAAAAATGCCGTCACGCCGATGCCCGAGCCGATCAGCGGGATAAAGATCTTCACGAAAAACTTGGGAAACGAGTAGCCGTCGATGTAGGCGGTTTCGTCGATCTCCTTGGGAACGCCGGACATGAACCCCTCAAGAATCCACACCGCCAGCGGCACGTTGAACAAACAGTGAGCCAGTGCCACGGCGATGTGGGTGTCAAACAAACCGATCGACGAATACAGCTGGAAGAACGGCAGTAAAAACACCGCCGGCGGCGCCATGCGGTTGGTCAGCAGCCAGAAGAACAGGTGCTTGTCGCCGAGGAAGCGATAGCGCGAAAAAGCGTAGGCCGCCGGTAGCGCCACCGTAAGAGAAATCACCGTATTCAGGCTGACGTAGTACAGCGAATTGAGGTAGCCGGTGTACCAACTCGGGTCGGTGAAGATCACCTTGTAGTTGGCCAGGGTGAAGTCCTGCGGAAACAGCGTCAGCCCGCCGAGGATTTCGGTGTTGCTCTTGAAGGACATGTTCAGCAGCCAATAGATCGGCACCAACAGGAACAGGATGTAGATCAGCAGCGGGATAACCTTGCGCTTGCTCATGTCTGCGGCCTCAGCGGTTGGCGTCGGAGTGGGTCATGGCGGTGTAGAACAGCCAGGACACCAACAGGATGATCAGGAAGTACACCAGGGAAAACGCTGCCGCCGGCCCTAGGTCGAATTGACCTACGGCCATCTGGGTCAGCGTCTGACTGAGGAAGGTAGTGGCATTGCCCGGTCCACCGCCGGTCAGTACGAACGGCTCGGTGTAGATCATGAAGCTGTCCATAAAGCGCAGCATCACCGCGATCAACAGCACGCTTTTCATCTTCGGCAACTGGATATGTCGGAACACCGCCCAGGCGGATGCACGATCGATCCGTGCGGCCTGGTAGTACACATCCGGAATGGCCCGTAGCCCCGAGTAGCAGAGCAGCGCCACCAACGAGGTCCAGTGCCATACGTCCATGACCAGCACAGTGACCCAGGCGTCTGCCGTGTTGGCCGCGTAGTTGTAGCTGATGCCCAGCGCGTTGAGGCTGTAACCCAGCAAACCGATGTCGGCGCGGCCGAAGATCTGCCAGATGGTGCCCACCACGTTCCATGGGATCAGCAACGGAATCGCGAGGATGATCAGCACCAGTGACGACCAGCGGCCCTTGGTCGGCATGGTCAAGGCGATGGCGATGCCCAGAGGGATTTCGATCAACAGCACGCAGGCCGAGTAGATGAACTGGCGCAACAGTGAGTCGTGCAGGCGCGGGTCGAGCAGCACCTGCTTGTACCAATCGGCACCGACGAAGTAGCGGCTGGATTGGTCGAAGATGTCCTGCACCGAGTAGTTGACCACGGTCATCATCGGGATCACCGCACTGAACGCCACCAGCAGGAACACCGGCAACACCAGCCACCAGGCCTTGTTGTTCTGCACCTTGTTCATGGCTGTACCTCCAGCAGGTAGTCGTCGGCGTAGAGCATCAGCCATTGCGCGGGGAAGCTGATACAGGCCTGGCCTTCCGGCACCGGTTTGTCTTCGGCCAGGCGGACCTTCAACAGCGCGCCGTCGAGGTTGAGGGTGATGATCTTGTAGGTGCCGAGGTCTTCCAGATGAGTGACATCGGCGTGCAGGGCGTCAGGGTTGTACTCATCCCATACGTGGATAAATTCCGGGCGGATACCGACCTGGAGTTTTTTGTAAGGCGTGTCGCTGATGCGCTGTTGAAGCGCCTCGGACAACGGCAGATGGGTGCCAGCAAAACGCACCCCGCCTGCCTCGGCCTGCACCTCGATCAGATTCATCCCAGGGCTGCCGATGAAATAGCCGACAAAGGTGTGGCTGGGACGCTCGAACAGTTCACGCGGCGTACCGAACTGCACGATCTGCCCGCCGTACATCACCGCGATCTTGTCGGCGAAGGTCGAGGCTTCCAACTGGTCGTGGGTCACGTAGACCATGGTGATATTGAACTGCTCGTGGATCTGCTTGAGCTTGCGCCGCAGCTTCCACTTGAGGTGCGGGTCGATCACCGTCAGCGGTTCATCGAACAGGATCGCCGACACGTCGTCACGCACCAGGCCACGGCCCATGGAGACTTTCTGCTTTTCGTCGGCGGTGAGGTTGCGCGCCTTTTTCGTCAGCAGGTTTTGCAGGTCGAGGACTTCGGCAATTTCCTGCACCTTGCTGTGAATTTTCGCCTCGGCCATGCCCTGATTGCGCAGTGGGAACGCCAGGTTGTCGAACACGGTCATGGTGTCGTACACCACCGGGAACTGAAACACCTGGGCAATATTGCGTTTTTCCGGGGTGAGGTCGTTGACCACTTTGGTGTCGAACAGCACCTGGCCTTCGGAGGGGCTGAGCAGGCCGGAGATGATGTTGAGCAAGGTCGACTTGCCGCAACCCGACGGCCCGAGCAACGCGTAGGCACCGCCCTGCTCCCAGACGTGGTTCATTTCCCTAATTGCGTAGTCCTCAGGACCACTCGGCGTAGGGCTATAGCTGTGCGCCAGGTTCTGCAAATGGATCTCGGCCATCAGGCAACCCTCGCAACACGTCGCCCGGGAGCCTGGACCAAGCGGCCCTGGCTATCGAACACAAACAGTTTATGGGTGGGGATATACACGCGGATCGGTGCGTCGACGTCGTACTCATGCACCCCCGGCAGGTGCAGCACCAGTAGGAAATGTTCGCTGCGCACATGCAGAAAGGTTTCCGAGCCGCTGATCTCGGCGACTTCCACAGTCACCGCCAGCTCCAGGTCATCGTCGTTGCTCGGCACCAGGCTGATATGGCTGGGACGCACGCCGAAACGAAATTCGCCTTCACCGATGGGGCGCAAATCGACATTGAGCGGGAAGTGCACAAAATTCGCGAAGCTGACTTCGTTGCCGCTGATGCGCCCCGGCATCAGGTTGATCGGCGGTTCGGAAAACAGCTCGGCAGCCAGCACGCTCTGGGGTTGGTGATAGACCTCGGCGGCCTTGCCGCTCTGAATCACCCGACCTTCGTGAAGGATGGTGGTGGTGCCACCCAGCGCCAGGGCTTCGTTGGGTTCGGTGGTGGCGTAGATGGCGATGGTATGGCGCGCCTTGAACAGCTCGCGCATTTCCTGACGCAGCTCTTCGCGCAGTTTGTAGTCCAGGTTCACCAGCGGCTCATCGAACAGGATCAACTCGGCGTCCTTCACCAAGGCCCGGGCCATGGCCGTGCGCTGCTGCTGGCCGCCGGACAATTCCAGCGGGTGGCGCTGCAGGAATTTCTCGATGCGCAGCATCTTGGCGGTTTCCAGCACCTTGCTCTGGATCAGCTCGTTGGCCATCCCCGCCTGGCGCAAGGGCGAGGCGATGTTTTCGAACACGGTCATGGTCGGGTAGTTGATGAACTGCTGATACACCATCGACACGTTGCGCAGGCGCACCGGCTTGTGGGTGACATCCACGCCGTTCATCAGAATGCGGCCGCTGTCGGGCTTGTCCAGGCCGGCCATCAGGCGCATCAGGCTGGTCTTGCCGGACAGGGTGCGGCCGAGCAACACGTTGAAGGAACCGGCTTCGAAACGCAGGGTGGCGTCGTCGATCCAGGTTTGGCCTTCAACGACGCGGGAGACATGTTCCAGGGTCAATGACATGACACGACCTTTTTTATTATTGGAATGAATCTGGCCATTCGTCAGAGCGAGTTTCGTGCCAAAACTGCAAGTGCTTGATGTATGAGGAAATGGCTTGAATGGGATGTTCGGGAGTGAACAATCCGACTGAACAACTGAACAGTTCGGGGGTTGACAATGAACAGTTCTGAACAACACTCTCTGGGCTTGATTCAATGACCAACCCAGGCAACTTGTGGGGGCGGGCTTGCCCGCGATGACGGTGTATCAGCTTGCATATTCAGTGACTGAACCCGCGCTATCGCGGGCAAGCCCGCTCCCACATCGGGGCTGCGCAAGGCTGTATAAAAATAACAATAAAAGAAGGTCACACCATGGCCGAACCCTTGACTCACGACACCCTTATCCAGGAATCCTGGCGCCGTTGCCGCGCATTCGGCCTGGACCATCAAAGCGCCCCCAGCTTTGATCAACTGCCCGCCGCAGGCATCAGCCAACTGCTCGAAAGCCAACATTCCCTGGTGCAGACCACCCACCAGGAAGTGTTGCCGTACTACGAAAACATCCTGAGCAATTCCAACTGCCTGATCATGCTGGCCGACAACCAGGGCCAGGTGCTGACCTCGTGGGGCACCCAGCGGTTCATCGAGCCGAAACTGGCCCGCGGCTTCAACCCTGGCGCCAGCTGGCAGGAGCGTTCCAGCGGCACCAATGCCATCGGCACCGCGCTGGCCTGTGCCCAGGCGGTGCATATCGAGCACGACGAACACTTCCTCAAGGCCAACCGCTTCATGACCGGTTCGGCGGCGCCAATTTTCGATGCGCAGCGCGAGATCATTGCGGTGCTGGATGTGTCCAGCGACAGCTACCTGCCGCCCTCCCACACCCTGGGCATGGTCAAGATGATGAGCCAGACCGTGGAAAACCGGCTGATCCTCAACCTGTTTCGCGGTGAACACTTCCAACTGACCTTCAACACCGGCCTGAACAACCTCGACAGCCAATGGGCCGGCCTGCTGATCTTTGATGACAGCGGCCAGGTGCTCTCGGCCAACCGCCGTGCAGACAACCTGCTGGGCATCAGCTTGTCGCGGGTGATGATCGACCGTTTGTTCAAGGTGTCGCTGCTGGAGTTGTTGAACCAGCCGGAAGGCTTGCCGTTTTCGTTGCAGGCGGCGGGACGCAATCGGTTCCAGTGCCTGTTGAAACGCCCCAAACAGATGCCGGTGCAGGCGCGAGTATTCACACAGCCCGCAGCGCCAAAGCCGACAGCGGTTGGCCTGAAAACCTTGCACTTCGGCGACCTGCGCGTGGAGAAGGCTGTACGCCAGGCCGAGCGGTTGCTGGAGAAGGACATTCCGCTGCTGATCCACGGCGAAACCGGCGTGGGCAAAGAGGTGTTCGTCAAAGCCCTGCACCAGGCCAGTTCCCGCAGCCAGCAGGCGTTTATCGCGGTGAACTGTGCGGCCATTCCGGCTGAGCTGGTGGAATCGGAACTGTTCGGCTACGAAAAAGGCGCGTTCACCGGGGCCAATCAGAAAGGCAGCATTGGCCTGATCCGCAAGGCCGACAAGGGCACGTTGTTTCTTGACGAGATCGGCGATATGCCGCTGCCGACACAGGCGCGTTTACTAAGGGTATTGCAGGAGCGTTGTGTGCAACCAGTCGGCAGCAGCGAGCTGTTCCCGGTGGATTTGCGCATTATCTCGGCCACCAACCGCGCCCTGCGCGAATGGGTGCAAGCCGGGCGTTTTCGTGAGGATTTGTACTACCGCATTGGTGGCTTGACCCTGGAGTTGCCGCCCTTGCGCGAGCGCACCGATAAACAGGCGCTGTTCCAGCAACTGTGGCAACAACACCGCGAGCCGACCCAATGGGCCGGGCTGAGCGCCGAGGTGCTGGCACTGTTTGAGCAGCATCCGTGGCCGGGGAATTTGCGCCAGGTGAGCAGCGTGTTGCAGGTCGCGCTGGCGATGGCCGAAGA
Organism: Pseudomonas sp. GL_117; assembly: GCF_057835125.1. Classification (NCBI taxonomy): domain Bacteria; kingdom Pseudomonadati; phylum Pseudomonadota; class Gammaproteobacteria; order Pseudomonadales; family Pseudomonadaceae; genus Pseudomonas; species Pseudomonas sp. GL_117. The sequence continues at coordinate 3,701,210 of NZ_CM174418.1, forward strand.
GCAGCCGATTCGCGCGGAGCACTTGCCGGATGATTTTTTTGTCGACCTGAACCTGACGCCGCCGCTGCCCGCCAACGAGTTTCTGGATGACAACATCGACCTGAACCAGCGCTTGAAGGCGCTCGGCGGGAACATTTCCCACCTTGCGCGGGAACTCGGCGTCAGCCGCAACACCCTGTACAAACGCCTGCGCCAGAACGAACCCTAGCGCGGCTTGACCACCACCAGCAGGTCGGTGAAGTACTCCACCTGGATCGGCAGGTTATCCGCCAGTGCCGCAAGCGCCGCTGTCGTGTCATCCAGCTTGAACACCCCGGACACCCGCAGGTTGCGCAGGGCCTCGGGATCGAAACGCAGCATCCCGTGGCGATAGCTGGCCAAGGTTTGCAGGACGTCGCCGAGGGGTTGGTCATTGACCTTGAGCAGGCCACGGGTCCAGGCGTCCGCATCGGCATTGCCGGTGGCTTGCGCAGGCTGCGCGTGACCGTGGTCAAGCACCGAACGCTGGCCGGCCATGACCTTGACGCTGTCGCGGCTGTCGCCCTGCACGGCCACGGTGGACTCGATCACCGTGACCACAGTCGTTCCGTCGGCCGCACGCTTGACCAGATAACGGGTGCCCAGTGCCGTCGCCGTGCCCTGGTCGGTGCGCACTACGAACGGTCGCTGCGCATCCTTGGCCACATCGACCCAGAGTTCGCCTTGCAGCAACTCGATCACTCGCTGGTGGCCGTCGAATTTCACGTCCACCGCCGAGTTGCTGTTGAGCTGCAGTTGGCTGCCATCGTCGAGGGCGATCTGCCGGCGTTCGCCGACGCCGGTGCGCTGGTCAGCCATCCACACCGGCAGGTGTTGCAGGCCCAGCCAGGCGCAGAGCACCACGCCGAGCAAACCGACCGCCTGGGCGCCACGCCGGCGTTGGGGCGCAAACGCACGGTTGAGGGCGCGACGCGCAGGCTTTGCCGGCAAGGTGTCGAGGCTGCCCCACAGGCCGCGCATGCGCTCGACGGCGACGGCGTGGCGCGGGTCGGCGTCGCACCATGCGCGGAAGGCCTGGCGCTCGGCGTCGCTGACGTCTTCGTCGTGCAGGCGTGTCAGCCAATTCGCCGCTTGCTGGATGATGTGTTCGCAGTTCATTAGAGCGGGTCGGCCCCGTGCAGGCTGTGGTAACAGTGCACCAGGGCGCTGGAGATGTAGTTTTTGACGGTGCTGGAGGAAACGTCCAGGCGCGTGGCGATTTCACTGTAGGTGAGCCCGTCGAGGCGACTTAACAGAAAGGCCTCGCGAGCCTTGGCGGGCAAGCCGGCGAGCATCTCGGCGATGCGTTCCAGGGCTTGCAGCGCGACATGGATCGCCGCTGGGTCGGGCATGCCGGCATCTTCGCACTGGACGACGAGGGCCTCCATGTAGGCTTTTTCGATACGGCGACGACGGGCACTATCGATCAGCAAGCGCCCTGCCGTGGTGGCCAGGAACGCCCGGGGTTCCTTGATATGTTGCGGTTCGGCGAGCATGAGGACGCGGATAAACGCATCGTGAGCCAGGTCGGCGGCGTGTTGCGAGCAACCCAGCTTTTTGCGCAGCCAGCCGTGCAACCAGCCGTGGTGCTCGCTATACATTGCCGCAAGGGTCTGCTGACGGGCTGAACCGTCCAGCGTGGCCGGAATGTCATGCATGCGCAAAAGAGTCTCAAATGGGAAATATTACCAATTGCGCAAACAATGCCAGTAAAACGAAGTAGGAGCAAGAACCACTGAGCAGCACCTATCACTGTTGACTGACGGACCGCCATCGCGGGCAAGCCCACAGTTGATTGATGTTGATGGGAAGTGAGCGTTCGGCTGGAGATCGCCCAGGCACTGCCAATCTCCTGTGGGAGCTGTCGAGCTTTAGCGCGGCTGCGAAGGCGGTGGCATTGCTAGTAGAGGTGTTGGCTGAACCACCGCTTTCGCGGGCAAGCCCGCTCCCACATTTGAGCTGTGTTGCTGGGATGTCAGCGCTCGGCTGGAGATCCCTCTCACACCGCCAATCCCCTGTGGGAGCTGTCGAGCTTTAGCGAGGCTGCGAAGGCGGTGGCACTGCTGGTGGAGATGTTGGCTGAACCACCGCTTTCGCGGGCAAGCCCGCTCCCACATTTGAGCTGTGTTGCTGGGATGTCAGCGCTCGGCTGGAGATCCCTCTCACACCGCCAATCCCCTGTGGGAGCTGTCGAGCTTTAGCGAGGCTGCGAAGGCGGTGGCACTGCTGGTGGAGATGTTGGCTAAACCACCGCTTTCGCGGGCAAGCCCGCTCCCACAGGTGATTGGGGTTGGCGGGCTGTCAGTGCTCGGCTGGAGATAGCCCAGACACTGCCAATCCCCTGTGGGAGCTGTCGAGCCCTAGCGAGGCTGCGAAGGCGGCGGCACTGTTGGTAGAGGTGTTGGCTGAACCACCGCTTTCGCGGGCAAGCCCGCTCCCACATTTGAGCTGTGTTGCTGGGATGTCAGTGTTCGGCTGGAGATCCCTCTCCCACCGCCAATCCCCTGTGGGAGCTGTCGAGCCCTAGCGAGGCTGCGAAGGCGGTGGCACTGTTGGTGGAGGTGTTGGCTGAACCACCGCTTTCGCGGGCAAGCCCGCTCCCACAGGTGAGCTGTGTTGTTCGGCAGAACGCGTCTGGCTATAGATCTCACAGCCAACGCCAATCCCCTGTGGGAGCTGGCTTGCCTGCGATGACGGTCTGTTAGCCTCAGCGCCAGCTCCAGGACACGCCGGTGTAGATGCCGCGACCATCGCCCGGTGTGGAACGCGCCATGTCTGTGCCCTTGTCGTCGTAACCTGGCGTGACGGTATTGGCGTAGCGACGGTTGGTGAGGTTGCGCAGGTCAACCCAGGCTTGCCAGTCGTGCTTGGGGGCGTCGTAACCGAAGGTTGCACCCAAGAGGGTGTAGGACGCAGCCGTGTAGGAATTGGCATAGTCCACTGCCACTTTTGACGAATGCTCGGTGTTGAAGCTGGTGTAGAAACCGGTCGGATGGCTGTAGCGCAACTGCCCCTGGTAGTAGTGCCTGGGGATGCCCGGCAAGGTGTTGTCGCCGAAGCGCTCATCGTCGCGGTAGTGGAAGTCGCTGAAGGTGTATGCCTGGCGCAGGTCGAGCTTGCCACTGCCGCCGCCGTCCCACAACGGGCTGAGCAGGCTCAGTTCGATGCCTTGGTGGATGGTCGGGCTAGCGTTGTTTTCGGCGACGATGGCGTTGGTTGTGGCAGTCTGCGCCTGGGTTTCGACGGTGAGCAGTTCGTGACGCACTTCGGAGCGGTACAGCGCCAGATCCCACTGACCGAACCAGTGTTCGCCACGCCCACCGACTTCCAGGGTGGTGGCGGTCTGATTTTTCAGGCTGACACCTTCGCGGGCCATGCCGTTGGCCGGTCCGCTCGTAAAGTACTTGTTCGAACCCCAGATCATCGACCACGCATGCGGCGGTTCCACCGAGCGGCTCAGGTTGCCGTAGACCTGCAATTGCGGCGTGAAGTCGTAACGCAGGCCGACCCGTGGCGCGTAGTCCCAATCGTGCTGGCTCAGCGGTGCGTGGGCGTCCGGGTAGGTCACTTCGGTTTCGCGGCGGGTATAGATTGCCGCGAGGCCGGTGGTCAGCCACAGGTCTGGCACCAGCTCCAGGTCGTTGCCGATGTGCAGCACGGTGTCGGAGCCCAGGTAGCTGTAGTCGCGGGTCTTGGTGCCGGGGGCATAGGTTGCGGTGTTGCCGGCCGGTATGCGCACGTATTCCGCACCACCGTTATTGGGCATCGCCTGGGTAGTGCGCAGGCCGATGGTGGTCTTGCTGTCGTGCCCGAACAGCGTGTCCTGGCGGATGTAATTGAGGGTGCTGCTGATGTCGGTGTAGGCGACTTTCAGGCGGATGGTGCCTTCGCGCAGGTCCATCGGGTAATCGTGGTAAGCCAGGCCGAATTCGACGCGGGAGTTGTCGTCCAGCTGCAAGGTGGTCTTGTTGGCGATCCAGGTCGAGCCCGGTTGCAGGCGCTTGGAGTCACGGGCGGCGTTGAGGCTGTTGGCGGCGCGGGGGTCGTGGCTGATCTGGTTGCGCGTCAACTTGCCGGGGGTATCGTTGGTGGTTTCGCGGTAACGGATGTAAAAACGCGTTTCCAATTCCGGGCTGAAGCGGTAGCCGAAGTTGGCGGCGAAGCCTTTGCCGGTGGCTGCGCTCTGGCGTTGGTAGCCGTCGGATTCGGAGTCGGTGAGGCTGATGTAGTAGTCGGCATCCCCCAACACCTGGCCCGAGCTGATCTCGCGCTGGGCGTAACCTTTGCTGCCCACTTCATAGCGCAGTTGCAGTTTGGGCGCATCGTAGCCGGTGCGGGTCACGTAGTTGACCGCGCCCCCCAGGGCCAAGGCGCCCCGGTCGAAACCATTGGCGCCGCGCAGCACTTCGACGCGGCTTTGCCACAACGGGTCTTTCAATTCATAGGGCGTGCCGCCGGGGCCGGTCAGCGGCAGGCCGTCGAACATTTCATACAGGCCCGAGCCATGGGCACCGGGGCTGCGGTTCAAACCCGAGCCACGGATCGACAGTTTGATCCCTTCGTTGTTCGCTGCCTTGGCGTACACCCCGGCCTGGTACTTGAACACGTCCTCGTTGGTGCTCAACCTGCCCTGTTGCACGCTGTCCATGTCGATGTAGTTGGTGCCGCCGGGCACGCTCTTGAGCTGCGCCTCGGCGATTTCGCCGGCGCTGGCTTCGCTGCTGGTGACTTCGACCGGGGCCAGTTGCAGACCTTCGGCGTGCACCAGTGAGCCAAAGGTCAGGGCAGCGAAAAGGAGCGGAGGTTGACGCAGCAACATGGGGTGGGTCCTTGGAAATCGGGGAGGCGAAAATGGCGGGGCCCTGATGGGAAGACAAGGATCGCGCTCAAGTCACGCCTGATCAACCGGGTATTTACCTGTGGCGTACAAGCGATCAGCAATGGCGGCCTGCCAGAAGGAAAGGACCGATCTAACCGCGGCTGAGATTCAGCGTCTGCAACAGCTCATCGGCCTCTGAACCGGGAGGAAACCGTAAACCGTACATTTCATCGGTCGCCAAAATCTCGGCCAGGGTGTCGTGCAACTGCGCCTCTGTCGGCGATTCCCGCAGCAGTTTGTGCGCGGGCAATAACAATTCCGCAGAAACGCCTTGAACGCTCGCGGCATTGATGACGGCAAACAGGATAAATCGCAGGCGAATCTCGCGATCAGTCGGCCAACGCGTTTTTTGCTTACCCAAGGCAGCCACTCATGTTTAAGAAAAGTCCGAGGCTATTGCCGAGCCGAGAGCGTTTCAAGCAGCGTCCGTGCACTTAGGCCCGTTCCTACACCGGAAAGCGAAACAACGTACTGGCTCAGGCCGTTGAACGCGCCCGCGTTGCCTGCCAGCACATCAGCGAGCCCAACGTTACCAGGACTGCGCCTTGCCAGAACTGTGCAGTGAGATGCGCACCCAGCCACACAGCGGCAAATGCCGAAGACAACACCGGCGCAGAGTACGAGGCAGTGGCGAGCAAGGTCAGGTTGCCGCGCAGTATTCCGACGTTCCACAGCGCATAACCGCCGGCCATGGCCACACCGGCCGCCCCCAGTTGCAGGCTGCCATTGAAAGTGAATGCCGGCAGCACTTCGCTGCTCAGCGCGTATTTCAACCAGAGCACACTGGCGGCCAGGATAAAAAACAGCATCACCAGATTTTGCCCGCCGGCGTAGCGTCGGGTGACATTGCAGTAAAGCGCAAAAGTGACTGCACAGCCGAGCGCGAGGCTATAGCTCAGGGGATTGCTGTTCACATTGGCGACGATGGTGGCCAAGGCCAGGCCATCGCCGCTCACCACCCACACGATGCCGAACAACGCCAGCACGGTGCCAGGCAGGATCAGCCAACGGGCCTTTTGCCCATTCATGACGATGGCGAGCAGTACGGTCAGGCATGGCCAGAGGTAATTCACCACACCCAGCTCAATCGCCTGGTTGTGATTGCTTGCGTAACCCAATGCCAGCGACAGGCACAATTCGTACGCCACAAACAGCGCACTGCCCACAATCAGGTAGAACCAGGAGGTGGCGCGCACCCGCGGCCGTCCCAGAAACATCACCAGCAGCACCGCTCCCAGTGTGTAGATCAACGCCGCACCGCCCAATGGGCCGAACAGTTCACTGACGCTGCGGATAAGCCCGGCGGCGGTACTCCACAGGAGAATCGCTACCAAACCGCATGCAGTGGCTGCACGCTCGCTGTTGATCTGCATTGAGGCCTCTTGGGCAAAGCGGATGGGGTGCTAGGCGGCTGAAGCCGTCTATCACGGGGCAATTGGACATTTTTAGCCACAAGGATGTAAAGCAAGACGAGGATAACGCCATGCTTTTTTCCTGCTACGGCGTACGCATGTGGCTCACTGTACCGGCAGAAAATTCATCAGCAACAAGCTCTGCGCATAGTTGACCCCGATCCGCCGGTAGCGCTCATCCAGCAGTTGGGTCAACAGGTCGAGCCGCGCGACGACCTTGCCAAACTCCACGGCAAAACTGAGGTTGCTGCCCTCCTCCGAGATTTCGTTGGAGAACAGCAGCAACACGCCATTGGCATCCTGGCGCTGGCTGAGCAGCCAGGTGGCCTTCTCGATGTTGCGTGCGGCGTTGCTGACGAATTGCGGGTTGATTGAATCGGTGAGGTAAAACTCGGTGCGCCCGCCGTGGGCGGTGACGATCATGCTGCCGATGGCATAGATAAACGCACCGACACGATCGCCGCGAAACTCCGGGCTCAAGGAGTAGCTCAACGCCGCCAGGTCGCGCCGCTCGCCAAGGGCAGGCAACGGGCGACGGTTTTCGATCGCCAGGCGGATTTCCCGGGCCGCGCTCACCGCATCCGGGTATCCCGATTGCCGCCATTGGCTGGGGTTGCGCAGGTAGAGTTTGTTCATCAGCAAATACAGACTTTGCAGATTGGCGCGCATGCCCAGGGTCGCCATGCGATCAACGCTGGTCTGAAAGAACTCATCCGGCTTGCCGTTGCTCAATTGCTTGGCCACATCTCGCGCCTGCTGCTGGCTGCAACCGACAGTACAGAGCATGAACGCGGCAGCCAGTAGCAGAGGCTGACGCGTCCAGCGACGCTTGCATGAAGTAAACAGACGAACTATCGGCACCAGGTCTCGCTCTTGTGACCACAGGGAGTATTTATGTGATGGGGTCAGAGATAGAGCGAGGAAATGCAAAAAAGTGCGATAGGCGCTTGCTTAAACAGCGGCCTCAAGCAACAAGACCGTGGAAGGCCCGGCGCGGAACGTAGGATTGTGCCGGCTCGCCGCGATCATATGGGGCGTGGCGTGGTGGGCTTCGAGCGCAGCTTTGGACGCCCACTTCTCGATCAGCACGAAACTGTCCGGGTTGCCGGAGACGGGGTGCAGGTCATATTGAATACAGCCTTGCTCGGCCCTGACCAGCGGCGCCAGTTGCTCGAACGCTGCCAACTGGTCCGGCCCGCGGCCCGGTTGGGTCTGGATAATCACGACAAGCCGTACTTCATCTGACATGGATAACACCCTTCACTGTGGGAAAAATGAACCGACACAGTACGCCAGCTGACCAGCGAGGCACAGTCCTACAAAAAAGTGCGTATTGCAGGCTTTCCTTTCACGCCGTTTTCACAGACGGAGGCTTATGGTTAATCCAGCTCCTAATGAACATCCCTTTAGCCCGTGCCCCCATCGCGGGCTTTTCTTTGTCTGGGATTTATCAGGCAATGTGCGGCAGCGCCGCGAGCCGGCTGGCCCATCAGCGGCGGATGGCGGCCTACGGTTCCTTGCTCGATGGAAGCGAGGTGACCAGGCCTACGCAGCGATTCAGCATCTGGACGCCGAAGGCTTCGGATACTGCCACGTGTTCTTTTTCGGTGTTGGCAACCTGAACATTTTTTGCCTCTCGAATGAAATAGGCTCGCATCTTTTTTTGCTCATCGGAGGGCTCAGAGTAGGCGTCATCAGGGTAAGTCGGCGTGGGTTGCCCCTTCTGCCGGGCGTACATCACCAAAGTGCCGTCGTTCTGCCAGGTCCGACAGAACGCGATTTCGCCCTCGGTCAACTTGATCTTGTCTCCGTCGCTGCTCCACGCCCAGGTGTTGGAAGCGCAAATCAGGCTGGTGCCGGCGAGCAGGAGGCTGGCGGTCAATCGTTTCATCGGGTGTGATCCTTCACGGTAGAGGGTCGATGCCATCGCGGGGCGCAGTCGTTCGGACCGCGTGTTCGACAGTGGGTTCCGGGCTAACGTGGCAGCGCCTGGATGACATCCGCCGCCATCTTTTGCGCATCCCGCGTTCCATCAATGCGCAACACCTGCGCCGTTTGCTCCGACAACCACCTCTCGTGCCACGCGCGGTTGCGCCCTGAAAAGCCCGGATCGTCATACTGCGAAGCCCACTCCCGAAAGGCCACATGGATCTGGTGCATGTCGCCACCGGGCGCGATCCGATCGCCAAAGCGCTGTTTTTCACGGGCCGCCTGTTGCACATCGAGCCGCGTGGCAAGGTTCTGGCCCAGGGTGGTGACACCTGCGCACGAGGCGCCAGTGATGTAGATCCGCATGTTTTCCTCCGTGAACGAGCGACCAGCCTACAGCAGATCACCGAGGGGGATTGTTCACGGCTAACTACGCCATCCACTTCCGCACGCCTATCAAGGTTCGTATCGTCTTAGAAGCGTTTGAAAAGCCGAAATGGAAAATCCGTAAATGGATGGATGTGCTTTGCTCATTTGTCCAGATTCAGTAGTTCATGCATCCGTTCGCCGATGATTCCCCGCAACCACTTCGCATGAAACTCCATGTTTTCCAGAGAAGTGCCCTGCGCAAACCGGAACTCGAATACCTTGTTCTTTTGTCCCTGAAACACCACGCTAAAATGGCCCTCGCGGTCAAACGCAGCGACCACATAGGGGCAGATGTAAATGATGTCGCTGAATGGCACGCGCCATTGAGTGGGTTTACGTCCGCGCCGAGTGACCGTGAGGGTCAGCAGTCGCTGGTTTTCGTCGAACGTGAAGGCCTCCACGCTAGGCTCAGAAAATATCCACGCAAAGACCAAGCCCATAAGCACGACAAAACCAAGCAGGAACAGGATGAACGACGACGTTGTGAAACTCGACTCATCCCCGGATGGCACGTCCTGCATCGCACCGAGCCCGACAAAAAGCAGTATCGCCAGGCAGAAGGCTGGCAACAGCATAAGCACCGCGGAGCAGAAGCCCAAAATGGCCGAACCGGTGTTGCTAATGGTCAAGAAGTCCGGACCGCTATGCCAAACAGGCGGATGGGCGGCGGTGCTTTCAGTGCTTGGTGCGGCGGGAGGTGTTGCGAAGTGATCAGGTGGACGTTGACGGTTCATCCAGCAGGCTCCAAGGGTGCGGCGTAGACATTTTCGCTGCACTAGCACCGATATATGTAAGGATACTTTCCATCACACGGATGAAAAAAGGAAGACGCCATGGAAGCAGTAGTCCGGCTTGCCAAACTTGCCGATGTCGATGCGATTTTCAAGATTCGAACCAGCGTTCAGGAAAATCACTTATCTGAAGATCAGTTAGCGGATATGGGGATAACACCTGAAGCCATAAGTCAGGCAATTTCAGAGACTCCGTGCGCTTGGGTCGCGCAGGTCTGTGGTGTTCCAGTCGGTTTTTCGATGGTCGATATTGAAGATGGCTGCGTATTCGCGGTCTTCGTCCTACCGGAATTCGAAGGATACGGGTTGGGGCGTAATCTGATGCACAAAGCAGAGTCTTTCCTGTTTCAAAGCCATCAGAAGATATGGCTAGAAACCGCTGAAGCAAGCCGTGCGAGCGGATTCTATAGAAACCTTGGCTGGCAGCCCGTGAAGAATCTAGGGCAAGGGGACATTCGTTTTGAGAAGCAACGGAAGTAAAGCCTGCAAAAGATCAAGATTTTACTCTTGACGACTACCCTAGCTACCAGACCCAGCCTTTATGGCAAGAGCCTACATCTCTAGCGGAAACAGACTACTGACGAGCACACCGAAAAGACCTCCTACTTAAGCATCCGCCTACCGTAGCGGAGCCATAACAATAAAAAGAGGTCATGATCCATGAACGAAGCTACCAGTCTCGCCCGCGTCGCCGTTGTGCAATTCGATCCGCAAGTCGGCACACAAAATCGCCAATCCAACCTCGATAACAGCCTTAGCCTGGCCCTGCAAGCGGTGAACAATGGCGCCAACCTGATTGTGCTGCCGGAACTGGCCAATACCGGTTACCTGTTCAGCAATCGCCAAGATGCGTTCGAGCATGCCGAGTCCATTCCGGACGGCCCAAGCATCCGAGCCTGGATGGATTTTGCGCGAGACCGGCAGGTATACCTCGTCGCCGGGCTGGCGGAGCGCGAGGGCATGCAACTGTTCGACACGGCGGTGCTCTTGGGCCCGGATGGTTTGATCGGCAAGTACCGCAAGGCCCACCTGTGGAACAAGGAAAAGCTGTGGTTTACGCCGGGCAATCTTGGTTTCCCGGTGTTTGAGACGCCCATCGGCCGTATCGGCTTGCTGATTTGCTGGGACATCTGGTTCCCTGAAGTCCCGCGCATACTGACCCAGCAAGGCGCCGACATCATTTGCAGCTTGAACAACTGGGTGTGGACTCCGCCGCCGCTGTTCGATGAAGCGGGCAAATGCATGGCCTCCTACCTGACCATGACCGCCGCCCATGTCAACAACGTATTCATCGCCGCCGCCAACCGGATCGGTGAGGAACATGGGGGGCGGTACCTTGGTTGTTCGCTGATCGCTGGCACCAACGGTTGGCCAATCGGCAAAGTCGCCTCGCCGAATGAACAGGCCATTTTGTATGCCGACATCGATCTGTCCAGCGCCCGCAGCGCACCGATCTGGAATGATCTGAACGACCTGCAGCGGGATCGCCGCATCGACCTGTATGACGGTATGCTCGGCTATCGCCACCACCCGTGCCTGCCACGTTGATGGGGGCAGGATCATGGACTTTATCTCGACGAAACCGTCATCGGACTCGGCTGCTCGCCATCTGACGATCCTAATTGCTTTTACACTCGTCACCATCGGAACGATCACCGCACTGTCGGTGATGTATTCATCGTCCGCGCCGGGCTATTGGCCCGCCTATAACGACATGGTAGCCGGCCTGCCTTCACCGACTGCCTGGTTGCGCTGGGTGGTCGGTGATGTCAGCGAAGTGGCGTTTTACAAACATGAGTTTGCATCTATTGGCTTGCTGCTTGGCGGTGCATTCGGTTACTGGACCAGCCGTTACGCCCAGGGCTGGCAGGGTTTCAGCATCAGCTATGGCACGGGTCTTTGGCCTTGGCTGGTGACTAGCTCATTGCTTGGGCTCTTGCTGAGCAATGCACTGTGGGGCTGGACGGTTAGTGCCGAATCCTGGCAGCCCACGTTTGCGGCATTTGTGTCGTTACCGGCGGCCATGGTGTTGCTGTTTGGAGGTGGCTGGAAGGTCACACTGAATGGTGCCCTACTCGGTGCGATTCTAGTGACGCCAAGTTGTCTGTTGTTCGTGAATTACTTATGCCTCCCGTTGGGATTGCCGGTGGTGATCGGGAATGTCCTGGGTATGGCACTGGGCAGCGTGGTGGCGTTTTTGCTGTGTCGGGCATTGCCAGGGTTGGTTAGCCGTAAACCTGAGAGCAGGGTCAATGTCCCCCCTACCACGACCGTTGCTCCACCGGACTACGGAGTTCGCTGGACATTGCGCCGAGTGTTGGCCGACTTTTCGGAAGCGCCGTTTTTTGGCAATGAATGGGCGAGCCTGGGGTTGCTCGCCGGGGTTTTGCTGGCCTATGCGTTGAATCCCTTAAGCCCTGCCTACGGGTCGGGATGGTTGCCCCATTTGGTCACGGGTCAGGCGCTGGCCTCACTACTGGGCGTCCTGTTGTGGCGTCAGCAATGGCGAAAGCGTGGGTGGTATCCGACCTATGTGCCGTTGGTGTCCGTAGTACCTGCGGCGGTGTTGACCCATGGAGGGAGCGCGAGCGTGATTGTGCTCAGTGCTTTGCTGGGAGCGCTGATCGCACCGCCATTGGCCTGCGCGATCGCCGGGAGGCTGCCAAAGCACATGCATCCGTATATTGGCAATGTGTTGTCGATGGCGATCAGTACCGTGTTGATCGTGCCGGTAGTTGGTGCTCTGACTGCTAACTGACTCTGGGGAAATGACGAGTGTCTTTGTCAATGCACTCGTCATCCGGAAGGTCTCAGCCTGCCTGGAAAAACCGGGCCGATTCAATCAAATCGCTTCTGCATAAAAAACCGGTTGTATCCAGCGACGGGATAATCCTTAAGTTCTCCAAATAGGCTGAAGCCCAAGCGGCGGTAAAAGTCCGGGGCCTGGAAAGAGAATGTGTCCAGCCAGATACCTTGGCAGCCTTTCTCACGCGCCTGAGCTTCCGCCCTGGCCATCAATTTTGCGCCCAGCCCCTGCCCTCGCGCCGCTTCGGGCACCACCAGCAATTCAACGAATAACCACTGTCCAGAAATTCTCGCGTATAGCCCACCTTGAGTGGCGCCCACGTCATCCTTGATTAAAAGCGCAAACTTTTCAGTTTCGATAAGACCCGCTTGGGCTTGGTTGTATTCTTTCAATGGCGCCAGAATCGCTTGGTAGTCGACCTCTTGCGGCGCGTCATTCAGCTCTATCCGTAAGCCCACGGGGTTATCCATTTAAGTAGTTTGTGGTTAAACGACTGCCCAACCATTGCTCCGGTTGCGTTTCGACGACACACGCGAAAAAACAATTACGAAAACCAGAGAAAGGAGACAGGGGAGATACGCATCCAGCATCCGCTGGTGTGCAGTTCCCACGACATTCGCCCGAAAACGCGCAAGCGGATTCCAGATATGGGCGATGCCAGCGGCATTGGGAGAAGCCGCCTGACCTCTCTGGACCAAGAAGCCGATCAGGCGCTTATATTTACCCGCCAATTCGGCAGCAGCGAAGGCACTCTGCGTCATTGGCGCTTAACCGTGCGATTCCCGTGAGGCGAACATTTCATCAGAGATGGAAACCTTTTTAGTGCCTCCGTGACTGGTAAAAGACGCCCCCGAACATCAAATCGTTATTTGGCTTGGCGAAGCACAAGCTCTGACAGACGGGTCTTAACCCGGAAGCAGAATTCACGGATTTGAAATTGATAAGCCGGCATAACCATGTAGTTCAAATCAGGACCCAGCGAGTCTTTGATTTCCATGTATTTTGCAGTCTTGGCCGCAATGCCTTGGTATTCCGCTTCGTATTTGGCGTAAGACGCTTTGTTGTAAACCTTCAAAACATCCAACTCTTTACGGCATTGCTCAGCGCGATTTTGGTTCAAGTTTGTTTCAGAGTCTGACTGATCGGCCTCAGCAGAAGCGTGGGCTTGCGCGTCAGCACTGGCGGCGGGTGCAGCCTCATATCGCACAGTATAGGGTGTCGAAGGTGCGGCTTCAGGTGGTGCTTGTTGTACTACGGCAGGAGGCGGCGTCACTTCTTTAGGTTTTTCTGGAGTTTTCGTAGCGCATCCCGAGAGGGCAAGTCCTACCACTACAACGATGCCACACATTTTATCCATCGGTTCCACCAAAAAGTAATTACGGCTGGCTGAGTCGTTAGGTTCTGGGTAAAAGTAAAAACTCACTCAATGATCGAGTGTAAATTTTCTACCAGCCTCAAGGCGCTCAACCCCTCTTCCTTGAGTACACAGATGAAGGATAGTAGTAAAAAAACAAAGACATGACGAGAAAAAGCTCGCCAGAAAAGCCACAGAGTCAGTGGGACATTTTCGGTGGGACCAAGCTGCGCATATACCCTGATTGCATCGCGCCTGGTTCCCACATTTGCGCGCATCACCGTCGTCAGTGATCGGGGATGGTGGGCGTCCACGACCACGAGTCTGCAAAGTGTCTGGAGAATTCGGGGCGATTTACTTAGAAACTGCGGGTAACACAGTCAATCAACAACTCGCGTAGTTTGCTGTTAAAACGGCCCCAACAGCTCTTCATCGGTGCGCCTCACCATGAAACAACAGTCCCCCGCTCATTCATCCAATGCTTGGTATTGGATCGGTAAACTCACCCCTCCACAGCCAATGCTCACCTCAGTTGTGCGTGAGGCCTTGCTGGCTTCCATGCAAACGAACGCCCTTGTCCCATTGACACTGCTGACGGCCCCCGCTGGTTACGGTAAAACCACGCTGCTGATGCAATCGCACGCAGCCATACGGCAGCAGACACCCAAGGCAATAGTGGCCTGGTTGTCACTGGACGAGTCTGACGCAGACCCCAATCGCTTCCTCGCGTACCTGATCCTTTCGCTGGACCATGCCGGTGTTGCGCTGGCGCACTTGCCGCGCCTGGCAGCCTTGCAAGCCTTGGATGTACAACCACAACGCACGATCCAGGCGCTACTGCGCGCGCTTGCCGAGGAAGATCGGGCGATCACGCTTTTTTTGGATGACTATCATCTCGCCGCCAGCCCGGAAGTGAGTTCGATACTAGGAGTATTAACAGAGCAAGCCGCGTCGGGCTTGCGTTGGGTGGTCGCCAGCAGGACCCGTCCGGACTGGCCGCTGTCACGCTGGAAAGCCAAAGGCTGGGTACACGAGATCAGCGCCCGGGAGTTGATCCTGTCCTTGCACGAGGTGCGTGGCATTCTAGGCAATGGACTGGATGAGAACGACCTATGTCGCGTACACATCGCGACCGAGGGTTGGGCCGTGGCAGTGCAATTGGCACGCCTCTGGCGTACCAGCATTGACGGCTCGGTGTATGGCTTGACAGCGTTCTCCGGGGGAGTGACGGACGTTGCGAACTACCTCACCGCGCATGTATTCAACAGCCTGTCCGCGGACTGCCAATCACTGCTGCTACAGACCTCTTTGCTGCAACGGTTCAATGCCGATTTGGCAGATGCGGTGCGCGGCCGCCATGACAGCGCAGACCTCTTCAGGCAACTATCGCACCTCGACACGCTACTGATTCCCCTGGACCCCGAACGCCAGTGGTTTCGCTATCACGCATTGCTACGTGACTTCCTGCGCTTGCGTATCGACAGTCATCAAGCCCAGGCAATTCACCGCGCCGCCGCACATTGGTTGGCGCAGCAACAGGACTGGAGCCAAGCCATTCATCACGCGCTCAAGGCGGGGGACATCCCACTGGCGGTGAACCTGGTGGTCAGCGCAGGCGGCTGGGAACTGGTGCTGCACCATGGCATTCGTTACGCCCAGGGTTTGTTGAGTCAGTTCGACGCCGCTACCTGCAATACCCAGCCGGACCTCCTGCTGCTCCAAGCCTACCTGCACGCCAAGCTGGGCGATCACAAATTGTCCACACAGCTGTTGCACCTGGCCCGTGGCTCGGTGGTCGGGGATGCACGACTGGCCCGAGACTTTCATGTTATCCAAACCTTGGCGAATGCTTACCAGGACTGCTTTGAGTGCCTTGATGCTGATGTTACGACGTTCCATAGCAGCCCCTATCCCCTTGACCAGACCCTCGCGCAAGCCACGCTGGAGTGCGTGCACGCACTGGCGGACCTGACGCGCGGCGAGTTGGTTGCGAGCCTGCGCACCATCAGGGACGCTCACGTCAAAATGCGCGTGATCGCCAGCCCGCGTGGCGAAAACTACTGCCGGATCCATGAAGCCCAGGCCCTGGCGTTATCAGGGTCTATCAACGAAGCCGCTACATTGGTGGACGAGGCCCTGGCATTTGCCGACGGCCATTTTGGTCAGGAGAGTTCGCTGCGGGCCCTGGTCGGCTGCTTCAAGGCACGCCAGCTCTATTGGCAAGGTACTTGGTCCGAAATCCAGCCGTGGCTGGATGACGGCTGGGCAGCATTGGAACACGCCGATGGCTGGCTCGATGTGGTTGCGATGACGGCGGAGGTAGCGTGGCGTTCGCGGTTACGCAGCCATGGCTTGCATGCCGCACTGCAGGAGTTGGACCATGCCGAACACCTGGCGCACGCGCGCCAGTGGCCACGGCTATTGCGTCTGGTACAGGCCTGGCGCATCGATGCCCAGGTACAGAGTGGGCAACTGCATGCCGCTCGCCAAGCGCTCCTGCAGGCCAATCTGGAACAGATTGCAGGTCAGCGCGAAGACTGGCGTAGTCAGGAAGCTGCCAGCCTGGCATTGGGCCGCTTGCGGTTGCTCAGCGGTCGCTCGGGCGCCGCATGGACCGACCTTCAACGAACCGCTGAAGAGATGGAGAACAAAGGTCTGCGTCTACCCGCCTGGCGCTTGAGGTTGATGGCCCTGGCCGCGGCGAAAAACGGCCGGCAGCTCCAAGCCGAAGAACTCGACATGGCCCTTGCCCCGATCATGCAGTACGCCCTGCCCGGCCTGTTGCTGGAAGTCGGCCCCAGCCTGCTGCCGGCACTGGAAGCCTACCCCAAACCCACAACACTACTGACCACAGCCATCACGCGACTGCGCGGCTGGCGCTCGCACCCAACGCCGGCGCACATGGCCCTGAGTGGCAAGGAAGCGCAGATACTGGAGCTGCTTGTCAGCGGTCAATCCAACAAGGCTATCGCCCTCGCCCTGGACATCTCCGAGAACACGGTAAAGTTCCACCTCAAACACCTGTTCGCCAAGCTGGGCGTGGACAACCGCACCGCGGCAATCAGCGCTGCAATACGCCAAGGCCACCTCGACACCACTTTCTAAGCCACCAACCCACCCAGGCGGGTAGGTCTTGCCACCTATCGGCCTGCGCCCTACCCGCCCCATCTGTGGCCCCCCGCCCAGCGCCCTGCCTAGCATCGTGACCATCAGCAATGAGGGGCGCCATGCCGTCCTTCTCCTGCTTGCGACAAGACACGATCCAGGAGACGAACCGTGCAGAAAAGCCGAAAAACCGTGCGCGTAGCCACCGATGTGGGCGGCACCTTTACTGACCTTGTGTACTTCGAAAGTGATCCCGTCACCGGCCAGCAGACCCTGCGTACGGCGAAGGTGGACACCACGCCACCGAACTTTGCCCAAGGCATTCTCAATGTCATCAAAAAGGCACGGGTAACGCTTTCGGAAGTCGACTTCCTCGCCCACGGCACCACTGTTGTCATCAACGCGCTTACCGAACGGCGTGGGGTCAAGACCGCGCTGATCACCACCCGAGGCTTTCGCGACATCCTGGAAATTGCCCGGGCCAACCGCCCAGACTATTTCAACCTGAAATGGGTCAAACCTGCGCCGTTTGTGCCGCGCTACCTACGCCGGGAAATCACCGAGCGCCTGCACACCGACGGCCGTGAGCGCGAGCCTGTAATACTCGATGAGCTGCCCGCCATCATCGACGCCTTGCGCGCCGATGGCGTGCAAGCCATTGCTATTTGCCTGCTGCATGCCTACGCCAACCCCAGCCACGAGCAGGCGGTATTGGCCGAAGTGAAGCGGCTGTGGCCTGAAGTATCGGTGGTCGCTTCACATCAGATCACCCGTGAATGGCGCGAGTACGAGCGCTCCAGCACCACCGTGCTGTCGGCCTACGTGCAACCGATAGCGGCGCGCTACCTCGATGAACTGGAGGCGGGTCTGCGCAGCGCAGGTTACGAGGCGCCGCTGTATATCATGCAGTCCAATTGCGGCGTTGACAGTGTGGCCCACGCCAGGGACATCCCGATCACCATGGTCGAGTCCGGACCGGCCAGCGGTTTCTGGGCGGCCGCCGAGCTGGGACGCTTGATTGGCGAACCCAACCTGCTGGGGCTCGACATCGGCGGCACCACGGCCAAATGCGCACTGATCCGCGATGGCCAGGTCGCGATCAAGACTGACTACTGGATCGAACGTGACCGCCTCAATGCCGGTTACCCCATCATGGTGCCCGTGGTGGACCTGGTGGAAATCGGCAACGGCGGCGGCTCCATTGCCTGGGTCGACGGGTTTGACAAGCTGCATGTCGGCCCGCAATCAGCGGGCGCCCTGCCCGGCCCGGCGGCGTACGGTAACGGTGGTACCGACATCACCACCACGGATGCCAACCTGGCACTCGGCCGGATCAACCCGGCGTACTTCTGCGGCGGCGAAGTGGTAGCCGACCTACAAGCAGTAGCGGACGGCTTCAGCCTGCTCAGCGAACGCTTGGATCTGCCTGCCGATGAAATTGCCCGTGGTGTGGTGCGCCTGGCCAATAACAACATGGTCAACGCCCTGAAGCTGGTGTCGCTCAGCCGTGGTCACGATCCCCGGGACCTGACCCTGATGGCCTTTGGCGGCGGTGGCGCGCTGCATGCAGTCGCCTTGGCTCAAGAGCTGGGCGTCAAAAAAGTCATCGTCCCGCGCGGCGCCTCAGTGTTTTCAGCCTGGGGCATGACCCTGTCGGACTTACGCCGCGACCTGTTTATCAATCGTTTTGTCGACACCACCCAGCCACAGGCACAGGCGCACACCCAGGCGTTCCTGAACGAACTGATGGCCTCGGCCCGCGAGCAGTTCATTGCCGAGGCTGTGCCCCCGGAACGGGTCGAATTGAAGGTCAATTGCAAGCTGCGCTACCAGAACCAGGAACACTCGGTCGAAGTGCCGCTGGACGCCGATGAACACCTCGAACGTGACTGGGCACACATCGAGCATCGTTTTCACACCCTGTACGAACAGCATTACACCTACTGCCTGGACGCTCCCGTGGAGATCGTCGGCTTCCACCTGGTCGCCATCGCGCAAATTGACAAGCTGATTCCCGAATCGCTTGCAGTGACAGGGCGAACGCTTGAGGCCGCACGCAAGGGCCACCGCGTCGTCGACTACGCAACCGATGGCATCCACGACGCGGCCATCTACGACTACGCCCTGCTGGAACCCCAAATGTGTTTCCACGGCCCCGCCATCATTGAAGACGCCGGCACCACCGTCGTCGTTCATCCACAAAACCGGGTGCATGTGGATCGCTTCGGCAATCTGCACATCACGATCAACGGCTGACGGGAGTCTCGCCATGCATACGCTCGACATCTTCACCCGAGACATTATCCAGAATTCGCTTCAAGCCATTGCTGACGAAATGTTCGTGGCGATGCGCAAAGCTGCCATGAGCCCCGTCATTTATGAAGTGCTGGACATGGGCACCGGCATCACCGACGCCAATGGCGAGATTGCCAGCTCCGGCGCCGGTATCCCGGCCTTCGTAGGCGTGCTGGACAAGGCCGTCAAACAGATCTTGCTGCAACATGCCCGCCCAGGGGAAATCGAAGACGGCGATGTGTTCATCTGCAATGACCCCCACGGTGGCGCAGTCACTCACCTGAACGATGTGGTGCTGGCCATGCCCGTGTTTGCCGAGGGCAGGCGCGTGGCCTGGACCGCGAATATCGCCCACTGGAACGATGTCGGCGGCATGGTCCCCGGATCGATGTCCACTGAGGCTACCGACATCTTTCAGGAAGGGTTTCGCCTGTGCTCGGTCAAGCTGATCAGCCGTGGCCAACCGATCCGCTCAGTGCTGCAGATACTGCGGGCCAACACGCGCATGCCGGATTTCATGGAAGGCGATCTATGGGCTGGCGTAGCGGCGGTGCGCGGCGGGGCCCTGCACCTGCGTGAGTTGACCGCCAAATACGGCACTGACCTGTTTTTGCTGGCGATGCAGGACTTCATGGACCTGGGCGAAAAGGTATCGCGCAAAGCCCTGGCCGAACTGCCCAATGTCAACCTTTCCCTGGTGGAGCCGCAAGACGACGGCAGCCTGTATTCGGTGTCGGTGCAGATCCATGACCGTGCAATGACCGTGGACCTGCGCGACAACCCCGACCAATGCACCGGGCCCACTAACCTCAGCCGGGATGGCGCGGTGGTTGCCGCCCAAATGGCGTTCAAATCCCTGACTGCCCCGCAAGGCATTACCAATGGAGGCACGTTCCGTCCGTTGAATGTGCTGACACGCCCCGGTTCGCTATTCGATGCGCAACTGCCCGCCGCAGAGGGGTTTTACTTTGAAAACCTGATTCGCGTACACGACCTGATCTTGCGCTGCCTGGCCCAGCATTTTCCCGACCGCTTGCCGGCGGGCAATTTCTCTTCGGTATGCGCCACTGTTATCGGCGGCCGGCATCCGGATACCGGTCGGCTGTTTACCCTGGTGGAGCCGGAAATCGGTGGTTGGGGCGCTGAGCCCGGACGTGACGGCAACAACGCCGTTTATTGCGGCCTGCATGGCGAGACCTACAACTGTCCAGTGGAAGTCTGTGAGGCCCGTTACGGCCTGTATGTCGAGCGCATGGCGCTGAATGACGAACCCGGTGGGCACGGCCAGTTCCGCGGCGGGCGAGGCATCTGCATCGACTATCGCGTACGGGCCGATGACAGCTTTCTGACCTGTGGTTACACCCGCTCGGTCGTTCCACCCTGGGGCCTGCAACAGGGCCAGGATGGCACCCCCAATTACGTCGAAGTGCTGCGCGGCGACAACCCGCCGGAACGCTATGCCATGGCCAGCAGCATCCCTCTCAACGCCGGCGACCTGGTGCGGGTACGCACGGGGGCCGGCGGTGGCTACGGCGCACCCGCAGCCCGTGACGCGGCGGCCGTGCGCGACGACTTGAAGAATGGCTACCTCGACGCGCAAACCGCCCGCGCCGTGTACGGCGTCATGCCCTGATCCCAATACACCGCCGTGCGGCGGCTTTCCATGCGTTGACCTAAAACAATAAGAGAGAACCGTCATGTTGCAACTTCCACTCTCGCGCTTCGGCGCTGCGTGCTCGCTGGCGTTGGTGTTGGGCAGCAGCCCTTCAACCCAAGCCGAACAATTCATCGGCTTCGGTCAACCAGGGCTGCCGGGACGCTGGGCTTTGGAAACCTTCCCGGTCTTCAACCGCAACACCGACGGCAACGTACGTGCCGGTGGCAATACGGTGCTTGCGTACTTTTCCGAGACCGGTTTTACCGACACCACCCGCGACCAATTGCAGTTCTGGGTCGGCGCCGTTCCCGGATACGCCAGCACCAACGACGCGAAAAACGTCAGCCCCTGGGGCATCGCCTCACCCAATCTCGGCTTTGCCTACTACTACAACGTGGTCGAGCCCACCAGCGCCTATGGTTCAGAGGACTACACCACGTTCTGGACCAACCCGACGCTGACGGTCGAGTTCCCCAACGGTAACAACGAAGTTGCCGGTTACGGTGCCTTTGCCAACCGCTATGCGCTGAGTTTCAGCCTCGCCAATTACCTGCGTGTCGGAAAATTCGCCGCGACCTTCACCCCAGTTGGCATCCATTACGCCGCACGTAACCGCAACACCACAGATCTCGGCAGCGGCGATCCCAAGCGCTTGCAAGGCGGTGTCAGCCTATGGCTGGCCAACGTCGCCGCCGGCTACCTCGTCACCGATGACCTGTGGCTGGGCGCGCATCACGTCTACCACATCAACAATCGAACAGCCTCGGACTATGCCGAGTCGCGGGTTGGAAAAATCGGACCGTCGATGACCTACACAGGCTTTTCCCAACAGGGACTCTACCTGTCTGCAAATCTGAATTTCGACTACTACCACAGCGCCAACCTGCCCCATTCCAATGAGCTGACCATGGCGCTGGTGAAGTTTTTCTAGCGCCAATTGGCCCCCTATCCGAGGAAATAACTTATGCAAACCCCAACCCCCACTCCCCCACCACACGATGTGCCGGTGACAGTGCGCTGGCTCAACCCGATTGGTTGCTCAATGTTCGACGCACCGATCGCCGACTTGCTGCACGGCATCAAGCACCCCTCGACACACCTGGAAGTGGTGTCGTTCGATATGCAGCCCAGCCCGACACACCTGGAGTACCGGGCCTACGAGGCAATGACCTACGAGCGCACGGTACGCATTGCCCGCGATTGCGCCCAGCAAAACATCGATGCCCTGGTGATCGGCTGCTTCTACGATCCGGCCCTGGAGGATGCCCGGGAAATCTCCGGCAACTGCCTGGTGGTTGCTCCCTGCCAGGCCAGCCTGCAGATCGCCGACCAACTGGCTAACCGTTATTCGATCATCGTAGGGCGAGATAAATGGATGGAGCAAATGCGCGAGCGCGTTCGCGGCTACGGCTCGGCGGATCGACTCGCCTCTATGCGCGCGCTGGGCATGGGCGTCGATGAGTTCCAGAAAGACCCGGCCCTCACCCGACGCCGAATCATTGAACAAGCGTTTTTGGCGGTCGAGGAAGATGGCGCGGAAGCGATCATTTTGGGCTGCACCATCGAATTCGGTTTCTTCGAACAGGTGCAGCGTGAGGTCGGCGTACCCGTGATCGACCCGGTGGTCGCCGCGTTCAAGATGGCCGAAGCCATGGCGGGGATGAAGCAGCGCTTCGGCTGGAGCCCCAGCCGTGTCGGCAGTTGCGAGCCTCCACCGGAAGCCGAAATCAAAGCCTTTGGCCTGTTTCAGGGCCCGGTGCCCATCGGTAACCGTGTGCAAGCCTAGCCCTTACTTGGAGCAATCCCTATGAGCGACGTCACGCCAATGCCCGCACAAGCCAACTACACCTCCACTCGGCAAGTGGGCGATGTATTCAGAGACGTACCCCTGACCCGCGAGCACCTCAAGTGCTGCTTGGCGCTGTTTTTTGTGTTCGCCATTGAGGCGTGGGAGATGATGATCATCGTCTACACCGCGCCGCTGATCGCCCAGGATTTTTCCCTGGATGCACTTGCCGTCGGCCACCTGATCGGCGCCATGTTCATCGGCATGCTGTTGGGCTCGTTAGTCTGGGGCAAGCTCGCCGAACGTATCGGCCGCAAGGGCGCGGTGGTCTGGAGCCTGGCCATTTACGGCGTGATCTCGTTGGCGAGTGCGTTTGCCCCCGACTACGCCTCGCTCTACGCGTTACGGCTGTTCTCGGGCGTGGCCGCAGTTGGCATGATGGTGGTGACGTTTGCTCACTATCAGGAGCTATTGCCCGTGCGCCATCGCGGCGCGCTGACCGTGTACCTGGCCTCGGGATGGCCAATCGGCATGCTACTGGCACTGGGGGCGACCGTATGGCTGATGCCCTATGGTTGGCGCACAATCATTGCGGTGAGTTCACTGGGTGGGTTGTGGGCTTTGGTGGTGGCGCTCTGGGTGCCGGAGTCGCCGTACTGGCTGGCCAACGCCAAGCGCCAAGCGCAGGCCCGAGCGGTCATCACGCGATTAAGTCGAGGCACCGTGCAAGTGCCTGAGGATTGCCTGCTGCAAGTGGACCAAACGACGTCAGGGCGCCAGCGGGAGCTGTTTTCACCGGCGCTGTTGAGGATCAGTGCGTTGCAGATCCTGGTGAATTTTACGTTCTCCTGGGGTTACTGGGGCTTGCAGACCTGGCTGCCGACGCTGTTGCAACAACGCGGGCTGAGCCTGCCGCAAAGCTACGGTTTTATTGCACTGTCGGCACTGTGCATGATCCCCGGCTACATGGCGGCGTCGTGGCTCACCCATCGTTATGGCCGCAAACACGTCATTATCGGTTTCATCAGTGCCTCGGTGCTCGCTGGCTACGGCTTTGCCAACGCTCAAAGCCTGGAAATGCTGTACCTGAGCAACTTCGCCCTGGCGTTCTTCAGCCTGGGGGCATGGGGGGTGTGGGGCACCTGGATCGCCGAGCTGTACCCGACCCCATTGCGTACCATCGGTTACGGGTGGGCGATTTTTGCGCAACGCGTGGCCAATATTCTGGCACCGTCTTTGATCGGCGCACTGGTGGCTTACGGCGCCTCCTTCAATATGACCACCACCTTTATCAATGCCTTCATGCTGGTAACCGTGTTGCTCGCACTGTTCATTCCTGAAACCGAGGGCAAGGCGTTGGATTAGCACAATGCCCATCGTGCTTTCAGGCATATGTGATCCATCGTGACTGACAGCCCACGCCCTGCCCCCTGCGTTTGAATAACCCCAGACCTCGAGCGGGTCATCCAACCGGATGCCCCATCAAATTGCAGACACGGAATTCACTATGGACAGTCAACAATGGAGTGACGGAGTCACCTTCACCATGCAACGCGGTCCCTTTCAGAACAACGGCGCCACACCTTGGTACACCCGTGTACAGGTAGGCACACCAGGGCAATCCCTGAAGGTGTCGATGGACACCGGAACCAATATCACCTGGATAACCTCCAGCCTGTGTTCGCCCGACCGATGCCAGCACTTCAGCGCAGGCCGGTTTGACCATCAGGCGTCCAGCACCTTCACCTTCACGGATTGCCTGCAACGGCCCTACAGCTTCGGGCCCTGGGGCACGATGCAGGTAGAATCCGGTTCGGATGTATTGACTCTGAATAACACCCCATTGCCCATTCAACTTCTACTGGCGGCAGACTACACCGGAACGCAGTTTCGCCAATTGGACTGGGACGGCGGCATGGGCTTGCCCAGCAGCAGCGCCTATGTCGACGGGAAAAGCTCGTTTGTGTTTCAGGCGTTGATGAATGCTGGAAAAATCGATCCCCATCAACCCTTCGTTGCCTTCGACTGGGACCCTGCTTCGCGTCGGGGCGTGTGCCAGATGGGGGCAGTGGATGCGGCTAAAACCCGTGGTCCGCACCTGTTTCTTCCGTGGTCGCTCTACAGCAAAGTGCGTGGTGTGGAATACATCTGGTCGACCCCGCTGGCGTCCTACACCGTAGGCGGCGACGTCTTGGCCAGGAACGTAACCTTCGCGCTGGACTCTGGCTCATCCCAATTCAAAGGGGATGACCGGCTGATGCGCCAGACCCTTGAGCGTATTGCCCAGGGCGGCAGCCCAACGGTCGTCCTGGGCTTCGCCGATGGCGAAATCACCCTGGGTGCCGACCTGTACAACGTTTTGATCGAGGACGGTCCAGACAAGGGTAAAACCCTTCCTCAATTCGAGCCGCTGGGACTGACCGACCTGGTGTTGGTGGGTTCGCTGGTGATGGAGTATTGCTACACCGTCTATGAATATCGTGTGGTGCAATGTCGAGCGGGCACTTACTCACTCGCGCCGGTTGGGATATGGCTGTTTAATCGCCCGCAGGGGCCCCAGATTATCAGCCGCTCCTCTTCACGGCGCTTTGAGGCAAAGCCGCGCACGCTTGTCAGTGGAAAGCTGGTGCTCCGCCCGCCCCTAGCGACTGCCCATACAGCGCCGCCGCTTTGCGCCGCCGGCACCTGGAAAAATGACTACGGCTCGGCAATGACGTTGACGGTCACCGGCAATGTCATTACTGGTTCGTATCAGTCATCCACGGGCTCAACGGGCCGATACGCGGTGACGGGTTATCAAGCGAGTACAAGCCCTTCACGGGAAAAAGGGCTGCCTGTGGCATTGGCTATAGACTGGCACTCGCTGGATGAGCAGCAGGCCGACCCGAGTTGGCATTGGGTGTCGGGGTTGTGCGGACAGCTCCATCGGATCGCAGGCGAGGATCGGCTCAATCTATCGCACGTGCTCATCGCCACCGGGGATTTTCCCGATCTGGCTAAACAAGGAGCGTATCTGGACAAACTGAGCTATCGACGGGTTGCAGATGAGGCCATAGAACTACGTCCTATCACCCCCATCTTGGCTTCGGAGCACGACAACCGGTTAAATGGCAGTTGGATGGCAGCGCAAGGATATAACCTGAAACTGCACGTTAGAGCGTCAAGCCAGCATGCTTTAGGTTGTGTCAGCGGCACGTTGACGACGCCTACCGGGCGGGTCGAGGTATCCGGTTTTACTGACATCAACGCGAACTCGGGCGGGCTGTCACGGCAATCGGTAAGCCTCGCCGCACCGCAAAAGAGCGGTGAAGCGGTACTGGCCCTGGCCGGTTCGCTGGATCTTCAAGTGGATGAATTGACCTTGCTGGCGCTGCTCACGTCCTCCACAACAGCGTCACAACGTTATGTGCAAACACAGGTCCAGTCGATCATGTTCAGGAGGACGCTCGGCGCGGGTGCCAATGAAATATAACCAAGCAATCACCGTAGGCTGGAGAGGTCTATGGTGCCGAGGGCAGTCCAGTGTGAGGAATCTGGTCACCCAGGACTCATCCGTCGCCTCACTAAATAATCCGCTTGGATTCAACCTGGCTTGCTACCGGGCCCATTGGAGGAAACTCCAAACGAAAGCTCGTTCCGGATGAATTGCTGTCTACGCTGACCCGACCACCATGCAACTGCATAATTGAGCGAACGATGGCCAAACCCAGCCCGCCAGAGTCGTCCGGCTGACTACGTGACGGATCGCACCGGTAGAAGCGCTCAAACAGTCGAGGCAGATGCTGCGCTGAAATCGGCTGGCCTTGGTTATGCACAATAATGTCAATCCTGTCCCCTAAAGCCATACTGCTAATGGTTACTGGCGTAGCAGGAGAGCCATAACGCAGCGCATTGGCCAGCAAGTTGGCCAGTGCTCTGCGGATCAAAGCAGGATCAGCACGCAATTGATCATGGGCCTGATTGATCAGCGCGACATCACGTTCTTGTGCAACACCTTCAAAATACTCACACAGTTGCTCCACCAGATCGTGCAGGTTGATGAGTTCATCACTGACACATGCGTGCGACTGCTCGGTGCGCGCGAGAAACAGCATGCTATCGACCATTCGCGCTAGACGCTCATACTCTTCCTGATTCGAAACCAGCAAGTTTTGATAGTCTTCGATTGAACGACAATGCCTCAGGGCCTGCTGGGTGTGCCCCATCAGATTGGTGAGCGGGGTGCGCATCTCATGGGCGAGATCCTCCGAGAATCGTGATAGCTGGGCGAACCCCTCTTCGAGGCGTGCAAGCATCTGATTAAGCGCTTGGCTGAGTGCTTGTAGTTCACTCAGTTCGTTGAACTCATCCAGCCGCAGATGCAGATGGTGTACATCAATTGCGGCAGCGCGCTTCGCCAGTAAGCGCACAGGTCGTAAGCCTCGCTGACTTACCCACCCGCCGAGCACAAAAGCCAGCAGCGCACCGACCGACATCGCGAGCCAGAGCTTGAGTCGGTAAGCCCCCAGCATCTGCTCGCGCTCGCTCAACAACTTGCCAGCAATCAGGGTCAAGCCGCGATCACCTTGCATGACATGCTGCCAGGCAAAGCGCACTGCCACCGAAGAGTTACCGTCACTCAACTGAGCCTGGGCTACAGCCGGTAACGCGGGCAAGCTCATGCCGACGGGGTTGATTTCGATCAGCACCTGACCTGCGTCATCGATGATCCACAGCAAGTTGTCGCGATTGCCCAGCATATTTTCGTATAGCTTGGGCCGATCTCTGAGTTGCTCGACGCTGATACTGTCGTTGATCAACGCATGCATGCGCTCCAGGCGCCCGAGCAGGGCCTGGTCATCGCGCCAGGCGATTTCTCGCTGTAACGACTGATAAAGATAAAAACCAATGGACCCTAGCAGCAGCGCACTGACTAACGCGAACATAAGCGCCAGGCGCAAGCTCAGGTTACGCACAAACAGTTTCAGGATTGCACCTCAAGCATGTAACCGATGCCACGCACTGTGTGTATCAACTTTAGTGGGTAAGGATCGTCAACCTTGGCGCGCAGTCGTCGGATGGCGACATCGACCACATTGGTATCACTGTCAAAGTTCATCTGCCAGATTTGCGAAGCAATCGAGGAGCGCGATAGCACCTCTCCTTCCCTACTGACTAACAGGTGCAACAGAGCAAACTCCTTGTTGGTCAGGGTCAGGCGTTCACCCTGGCGCGTGACCTTACGGCTCAACAGATCCACGCTCAGGTCGGCAACCAGGAACTGTTCGACCTCACGGGGCGGCCCCCTGCGCAGGAGAGTACGTACGCGTGCCAATAACTCGGCATAGGAAAAGGGTTTGACCAGGTAATCATCGGCCCCTGATTCAAGCCCCTTGACCCGATCCTCCACGGAGTCCCTAGCAGTAAGAAAAAGCACCGGGGTTTGCCACTTGCGTCGAATAATCTGAAGCAATTGCCAACCGTCCAGGCCCGGCAGCATGACATCCAGGATGATCAAGTCGAACTCACTTTCCTGCGCCAGATACTGGCCCTCCAGGCCATCTAAGGCGACCTCGACCACGTAGCCCGATTCAGTCAGGGCTTTGTGGAGGTAATCCGCTGTTTTCGCTTCATCTTCAACGACCAGGATACGCATCTTTTCCTCCAGAATTGGAGCATAGGCTAGCGCGCTTGGCCGTTTTGGCACATTACATCTTGGTAATCATGAGGCAATCATTCTGACGGTGCGCACGGGGCATCATGCCTGGCGATGACTCAGCCAGACAAAACAAAGGAAAAAAGCATGCGTATACGCCTGTCAGCTTCATTGCTCAGCTCACTTGCAATGAGCTCTGCGCTCGCCGTTGCAGCCCCGGGTCAAGTTGTGCAGCGCAACGACGTTTCATTGGCAATGGCCAATGATTTGCTAACTACCGCGCTGGCAGCGTGTCACGCCGAAGGCCGCACAGGTGTTGCTGCAATTGTCGACAGTGGCGCAAATCTAGTCGCCTTGCAGCGCGACGATAACGTGGGCCCACACAATACATTAGCCGCCCAACGCAAAGCCTATACCGCCCTATCGACCAAGACGCCTACACGACTGTTGGCAGAGCGTGCTCGCAGTACCCCCGATGCGGAAAACCTCAACACCCTGCATGAGCTATTGCTGCTAGGCGGCGGCGTGCCGTTGATGTTTGAAGGGCAAGTCATTGGCGCGATCGGAGTGGCCGGTGCCGGCGGAGCAGCAAACGATGAAGGTTGCGCATTGGCCGCTATCAACAAAATTTTACCTACTGTCAAAAACTAAGGACATCATCATGACTGGATTGAAAACAATCTTCGCTGGCGTTGTATTGAGTGTCGCATCGTCACTGGCATCAGCGGCAGGAAACCCGCTGAGCGTGCATGTCCTCAACTTACAAGATGGCCTGCCCTCCCCTGGTATCAATGTCACATTGGAAAAACAAGACGGTAAGAACTGGGACATGCTCAACAGCGCTTCGACAAATGAACAAGGTCGTATTCCCGGGCTATACCCCGAAGGTCAGGCTCTGGAGAAAGGCATCTACCGTGTAACCTTCAAGACAGGCGAGTGGTTCAAAGCGCATAAGATTTCAAGTTTCTTCCCTGAGGTACCGGTAATCTTTGAGGTAGACGGTGCCGTTGCGCACTACCACATTCCATTACTGCTCAGCCCCTATGGTTTCTCTACCTACAGAGGTAACTGAGCCTCTAACGGGGGCAGTGCAATGAGCTTGCAAGGTGTCTAGAGAATCCGGGGCGGTTCATTGCTGAGTTTCCCGATCACGATAAAAATGAGGTATGCGACCATTAAGGGAGGGCAAATAACTCCACCGATAAGGACGCGCAGAGGAGGCTGGTTGTCGATGCAGCCATGCCAAAATCGCCTCAGCGGCGATAGTCAATGCAAGTTGCTGGCCTGGACATTCATGTCGTCCTGATCCGAAGCTGAAGGTTCGTCGTTGCGTTCGTTTGACCAGGAGTCTATCGGGGTCTGGGTTCGCGTAGGGATCCCTATTGGCTGAAGCGAGTAACACTAGAACGGTATCGCCCGCCTCCAAGACGCTGCCCCCGATAGTGCATCGCTTAGCAACGAATCGCCGGGTGTTTTGCACGGGCGAGTCGTAGCGCGCTACCTCTTCCACCAAGTCTGCAACGAGCATCTGCGTAGGTAGCATGTCTTTAATCAGATCAGGGTTACGATGGAGCGCTACAAGGGTATTGCCGATCAGGCCTGCGGTGGCTTCGCAGGTCTGTGACAACAGGCCGATCAGGTTAGCGATCAATTCATCATGATCTCTCCAGGCGGTGGCTTCGCATCCACTCCAGATATGGCTCAAGAAGCGGCTACTTTCATCGTCGTTGCTCAGCAGCGCGCTGACTAATTGACTAAGTCGGGTGGCCCCGGAATTAGCTTCACCGAGTTGAATTTCGTCGCTTAACGGCGACAGGCAGGCGACAAAATCCCGCGTCAGCCTCGCTACTTCCTGTAGCCGGCTGGATGGAAAGCCTATCAAAGCGGCAATAACGGAAACCGGTAACGTGAACATCAACTCATCTGGGTTTTCGACCGGGTTATCGAGGGTCTCGACCACACGTGACACGATGTCTGCGATGCTATCTGTTTGGACAGAGGCCAAGGCAGGTTCGATAATCATCCTGGGGCACAGGTGCTGTGGGCCTTCGTTCATGCGCATCAAACGACCGAAAATCATTCCTGCCACGCCTTGCGCAATGGCAGGAGGTATCGGCTCGTTTAACGGACGCACCCGACAGTCTGGATGCCCCAGAATGGCTTCGACAGCTTCGGCACTACTTGCAATCCATAAACGAAGATCTGCATCGAATAGCAGGCCGTTTTGTCGCCTGAGACCTGAGTAATAAACGTAGGGATCAGTATGGGTAGCGGCTTCAAAAGGCGTCATTGCGTAAGTCCTGTTCACAAAGAACGGCTACTATCGAGCATCCCTCATGGTGACGATTCGCTCAGGAACGAAATATGGACGCTCGAAGCAATGACACCGCGATTTCTCGGGTAGCCGGCGCTATTGCCGAACCAGCGAGGACGAAAATGCTGTGTTCGCTGATGGACGGCCACGCCCGTACCAGCACCGAAATGGCCGTCATCGCCGACGTCAGTGCGTCCACGGCGAGCGCGCATTTGGCAAGACTAAAAGAGGACGGGTTGGTAAAGTTGCACACGCAAGGCAGGCATCGTTACTACAGTCTGGCTGACGCGCAAGTGGCCCAGGCTATTGAGGCCCTCATGGTGATCAGCCAAAACGCACCTACACGATATGTGTCCACGACCCCAACCCGACTGCAGTTCGCGCGTACCTGTTATGACCACATGGCAGGAACACTGGCTGTACAACTGCACGATCATTTCGTGGAGTCAGGCTGGTTGACCGTGCCAGTTTCCGGGGAGTTGTATCAGCTTACGATGAGCGGCGAAAAAGCCATGACCGGGCTCGGTATCGAGATAGAAAAGGTAAGGGCACAGCGGCGTCGTTTCGCGTGCTCCTGCTTGGACTGGAGCATGCGGCGCCCTCATCTTGCCGGAGCACTCGGAGCGGCTTTTCTACAGACGGTCATAAGCCGCAAGTGGGTTATCCAAGACCTTGATAGCCGGGCACTCGCATTGACATCCAAGGGACGAAAGGAGCTGTCTGGCCTATTCGGGATCATTTTGGAAAACAATGAGAGGGAGAGATCAGTCGCGCGGAATGCGACACCACCCGCCGAACCGGCTCTGCCGGGAGGATAATTACTTATTCCTTTAAGCACCTATCAAGAAGCAGGCATTGCTTCGCGTGCCATATCGAAAATCAAGGTGTATTGGCGGGACGCCTACCTTTTTCTGGATTTAAGCACCACCGGAGCTTCAACATCGAAGGATAGGGATATGAATCACATCTACAAAACGTTTCTACTACCTACGGGTATCGGTATTGCGGTGTTGTGCTCGATGAATGTCGAAGCTATAACGCGGGAAGAAATGCTCAAGCTCAATGCCGCATACCCGCCCGGTAGTGTTATTAGCTGTGAGACGCGGCTTGAAGGAAACGGGAAAAATTTATTGCCAACGCTCCTGAAAACTCGCGCGCACATCAAAGAAAGATCGGGGAACCTGACCCGTACTGATGTGAGCGTAACGTTTGTCCCGCAGGGATCATCAACCACCACAATGACCGTGAATTACCAGTCGCGAGCAACCATGGAAGATGACGGTGAGTTAGTTGATATTGACCCAGATAGCCTAACTGTCTCATTCAGCCCTTCAAATCCAGCTAGCGAGTCCATTGTGGCGAACAAAATGCGCAGTACTCTCCCCCCTACTGGAAGCGATCTAAGGCTATACAAGACGGTAACAATCACCGATTTCCCGTCCTTCATAATCACTCCCAAAGATCAGCCTCCGATCTACTGTTTTAAGGAAGAATAAGCAGTGACACTTTGCATCATCGATGCCGTGTCAGACTTGGAATACGCTAGCCCTTGGTCGATCTGATGGAGTGGTCTGGCATTACTGAGCAGAGCGAGGCGATGACGTTGATTATTGGCGACGCGAACCTGCTGCTGGCACAGCGGACAGGAAATTACCAAGCGGGTTTACAGGAGGATCGGCGCGACCGCGAAGCCGTCAAAATAGAAAAGTTCTGGAACACGTCCACAATAGTTATGGAATACCTATGAAAAGACGCCTCCCGCTTCCCGCTTCCCGAATGCCAGAAACACGAAAGCCCCGTAAGAACGGGGCTTTCGTATGAATCTTGGCGGGAAACCAGGGATTCGAACCCTGGGAACGCTATTAACGTTCGCCGGTTTTCAAGACCGGTGCATTCAACCACTCTGCCAATTTCCCTTTTGCATCACAGGATTAGAATAGACCATCCCGTCTCAGCGGGCGCCATAATACCCGAATGAAACACACTGTCAAACTCTCGCCATCGCTTGTTACAGAGCGTCTGTTATGATCTTTGCGACTGAACGTTTCAAAACTCAAGGAGTGTCGCCATGCGCGAACAGAATTACGCAGTGAATGGCAACGCGCAGGCTGAGCAGCTTGAAGTCAGCCGCGTATTGCGCAACACGTACGGCTTGCTCGCCCTTACCCTCGCATTCAGCGGCGTGATGGCGTTCGTGGCGCAGCAGATGCGTGTTGGTTATCCGAACATTTTTGTCGTGCTGATCGGCTTCTACGGTCTGTTTTTCCTGACCAACAAACTGCGCGATTCGGCCTGGGGCCTGGTATCGGCGTTTGCCTTGACCGGTTTCATGGGTTTTATCCTCGGCCCGATCCTTAACCGCTACCTCGGCATGGCCGGCGGTGCGCAAGTGGTCAGTTCGGCGTTTGCCATGACTGCACTGGTGTTTGGTGGCCTGTCGGCCTACGTGCTGGTCACCCGTAAGGACATGAGTTTCCTGGGCGGTTTCATCACCGCAGGCTTCTTCGTGCTGCTGGCGGCTGTGGTAGCCGGCATGTTCTTCCAGATCAGCGGCCTGCAGTTGGCGATCAGCGCGGGTTTTGTGCTGTTCTCCTCGGTGTGCATCCTGTTCCAGACCAGTGCGATCATCCACGGCGGTGAGCGTAACTACATCATGGCGACCATCAGCCTGTATGTGTCGATCTACAACCTGTTTATCAGCCTGTTGCAGATCTTCGGCATCATGAGCCGCGACGACTGATTTCAGCCGACACAAAAAAAGCCCCGTATCGAAAGATGCGGGGCTTTCTTGTTTTCAAGGGATCAGTACTGGTTGGGTTCCATCTCCAGGTCCACCTTGAAGCGTTCGGCAATGTCGCGCTGGATACGTAGCGCCAGGTCTGCAATATCGTGCCCGGTGGCGGCACCATAGTTGACCAGCACCAGCGCCTGCAGCTTGTGCACGCCCGCATCGCCATCCCGAAAGCCCTTCCAGCCAGCCTTGTCGATCAGCCAACCGGCAGCGAGTTTCATCTGCCCATCTGCCTGCGGGTAGGCCACAAGATCGGGGTATAAGGCTTGCAGTTCAGCCGCAAGGGCTTGGGAGACCAACGGGTTCTTGAAGAAGCTGCCAGCATTGCCGAGCTCTGCCGGGTCTGGCAGTTTTTCGCGGCGGATGCTGCAAATGGCGCGGCTCACATCGCTCGGTGTCGCCTCGGTGATCCCCTGCCCGGCCAGGCGCTGCTGCACCGGGCCGTAGTCGAGTTTCAGGTGGCTGACGCGGCTCAGGGCGAAACGCACGCGCAGGATCAGCCAGCGCCCGATTTCGTGTTTGAACAGGCTGTCACGATAGGCGAAGTTGCATTCCTCCAGGCTGAAATCCCGCAGCTCGCCGGTTTGGCGATCCAGGGCGGTCAGGCCGGCGAATACGTCTTTGATTTCTACGCCATAGGCGCCGATATTCTGCATCGGCGCGGCACCGACGGTGCCGGGGATCAGGCTGAGGTTTTCCAGGCCACAAAAGCCTTGCTCCAGGGTCCAGAGCACAAAGGGGTGCCAGGCCTCGCCTGCTTCGGCTTCAACGATCACCTGCTGACCATCGTCCTGCAACACCCGAATACCTTGGGTGGCCATGCGCAACACCAATGCCGGTAGGTCCTGGGTCAGCAGCAAATTGCTGCCG
Organism: Pseudomonas sp. GL_117; assembly: GCF_057835125.1. NCBI lineage: Bacteria > Pseudomonadati > Pseudomonadota > Gammaproteobacteria > Pseudomonadales > Pseudomonadaceae > Pseudomonas > Pseudomonas sp. GL_117. The sequence continues at coordinate 3,735,281 of NZ_CM174418.1, forward strand.
CCGCCAATCACCAGCAGTGGCAGCGCCTGTGCGGCGGCGTAGGCCAGGGCCTCACGAACATCGGCGTCACTGCGGGCTTCGGCGAACAGTCGCGCGCGCACGTCGATGCCAAAGCTGTTGAAGGGCTTGAGCGATACCTGCGCAAGCACGTGCAAGGTCATAACCGCCCCTTAATTTCGATCACCAATAGGTCACAGGCGTGCTCGATCAGGTCAAGGACCCGCTCAAAGCCTTGTTCGCCTTCGTAGTATGGGTCTGGCACCTCGTCGACCTCAGCGCCATAGCGGCGCAGGAACAAGTCCAGCTCTGCCTTGCCCTGCCCCGGCTGCAGCGCCTTGAGGTTGCGCAGGTTGCTGTGATCCATGGCCAGGATCAGGTCGTAGCGCGCGAAGTCGGCTCGACCGACCTGCTGCGCACGCTGCGCCGAAAGGTCGTAGCCGCGCGCCAGCGCCGCACGCTGGCTGCGCTGGTCCGGCGGGTTGCCGACATGCCAGTCACCAGTGCCGGCGGACGCGACTTCAACCTGCCCGGCCAGCCCCGCATCGCGCAACTTCTGGCGCAACACGCCCTCGGCCGTTGGCGAGCGGCAGATGTTGCCCAGGCAGACGAACAGGACTTCCATCAGGCCCCCAACAGGCGACGGACGCGCTCAAGGTCTTCCGGCGTGTCAACACCGGCGGGCGGCGCTTCCAGGGCGTCGCCGACGTGGATGCGCACGCCATGCCACAAGGCACGCAGTTGTTCCAGGGATTCGGTGTTTTCCAGCCAGCAGGGGCCCCAGCTGACGAAGTCATGCAGGAATCCGGCGCGGTAGGCGTAGATGCCGATGTGGCGGCGATACGGCACACCCTCCGGCAACGCGTCAGGATGCTTGGCGAAGGCGTCGCGCGCCCAAGGCAAGGTCGAGCGGCTGAAGGTTAGTGCCAGGCCGTTGATGTCGCTGACCACTTTCACCACGTTCGGGTTGAACAGCGTAGCGATGTCTTCAATCGGCTCAGCCAGCGTCGCCATGCGTGCTTCGCCGTGGGCAGCGAGGTTGGCAGCCACCTGGTCGATGACGCTTGGCGGGATCAGCGGCTCGTCGCCTTGTACGTTGACCACGATGGCATCGGGCGCCAGGCCCAGCTGCGTGGCCACTTCGGCCAAACGGTCGGTGCCGGAGTTGTGGTCTTCGCGGGTCAGCACTGCTTCGGCGCCGAAGCCTTGGCAGGCTTCGATGATGCGTGGGTCGTCGGTGGCCACCACCACCCGCTCCGCGCTGCTCTTGCAGGCCTGCTCCCACACCAGCTGGATCATCGGCTTGTTGCCGATCAGTTGCAGCGGTTTGCCCGGCAAGCGGGTCGAGGCAAAGCGCGAAGGAATGACAACGGTAAAGGCGGTGGTCATTTATCCAGGCGCTCATCGGAGGTCAGGGTACGGGCTTCGCTTTCCAGCATGACCGGAATGCCATCACGGATCGGGAAAGCCAGGCCGGCGCCTTTGCTGATCAGCTCGGTTTTGTCGGCGCTGAGCTTGAGCGGGCCTTTGCAGATAGGGCAAGCGAGGATGTCGAGCAGTTTGGTGTCCATGAGTGTTTCCTGGAAAGAAGCGTTTTAAGGCAAGAGACGGGCGGGCAACAGTCGCATCAGTTGCGTGTCGAACCAGGCGACGAACGCCGGCGACGGCACCGCATCCACCGCAAGATACCACCAGTCGGGCCGGGCAAAGGCGCGGCACTTGACCGCGTCCTTCTCGGTCATGACCAGCGGCAATGATGGCGTGAAATTCAAGACCTCTGCGCTGTAGGGCGCATGGTCGGCAAAAGCATGGGGGATCGGCTGCCAGTGTAGCGATTCAAGCGTGTTGAAGAAACGTTGCGGGTTGCCGATGCCGGCAACCGCGTGAACCTGCTGGCCAGACGAAAAATACTCGACCGATTGACGCTCACCGGTCTTCAAGTTGATCAACGCCGTGGGCTGTAGACGGAAGGCAAAGCCATCTTCGCGATCAGCGGCGGCGCCGTTATAGAGCAGCGCATCCACGCTCTCAAGACGCTCAACTGGCTCGCGCAACGGCCCGGCAGGCAGGCAGCGGCGGTTGCCAAGGCCGCGCGCGGCGTCGATCAGCACCAGTTCCAGGTCGCGGGCCAGGCGATAGTGTTGCAGGCCGTCATCGGACAGGATCAAGTCCAGGGTTTCACTGGCCAGCAGCGCCTTGACTGCACGGCTGCGGTCGGGATCGATCATCAGCGGCACGCCACAACGCTGCACGATCAGCAGTGGCTCATCGCCAGCCACTGCAGCACTGTGGCTGGCCTCGACCCGCCACGGCAACTGCGGCGGCTTGGCGCCATAACCCCGGCTGACCACCCCCACACGCAACCCGCTGCGACGGCAGTGCTCGATCAACCACAGGATCAACGGCGTCTTGCCGGTGCCGCCCACCGTGATATTGCCGACCACCACCACCGGCACCGGCGATTGATAGATCTCGCCCTCGCCCGCCAGGAAGCGTGCGCGCTTGCCCTGCACGACGCGGCGATACAGCGACTCCAGCGGGCGCAACAGCGACAGCGCCGGGTGCCCTTCATACCAGGCCTTGAGTAAACGATCGGACATGGCCATCAGGGTTGGCTCGCCGCCTCGACGGTACTCATGCGCAGATGGCTGAAACCGAGCTTGCCAGCAGCGTCCATCGCCGTGATCACCGCCTGATGCTGGGTCTTGCCATCGGCACTGATCGACAGCGGCATCTTGGTATCGCCGCCGGATTCTCGCTGCAAGGCATCCATTAGGCTGGCCAGGTCGTTTTTCTCCAGCACCTGGTTATTCACCGAAAACACCCCCTCGGCACTGATGGCGATGTCCAGTTGCTTGACCTGCTGGTCTTCTGCCGGCGAGCCGCTGACCGCTTCGGGCAAGTCGACGCGCAGCTCGGTCTGCCTGGTGAAGGTGGTGGTGACTACAAAAAACAGCAGCAGGATAAACACTACGTCGATCAACGACGCGAGGTTGATGTCGACGTTTTCCCGTTGCTTGCGGCGAAATTTCACGCTCGACCCTCGACCAGATCCACATCACGGTCGCCCTGTACCACTTCCACCAGCTTGATCGCCTCCTGCTCCATGCCCACCACCAATTCATCGATGCGCCGTTGCAGGAAACGGTGGAAGAACACCGAAGGAATCCCGACCATCAGGCCGGCGGCCGTGGTTATCAGTGCCTTGGAAATACCACCGGCCAGTACGGCAGCGTTGGTGGTCATGCCCGAGCCCATGAACGAACTGAAGATGTCGATCATGCCCAGCACGGTGCCCAGCAAACCGAGCAACGGGGCCATGGCGGCAATGGTGCCGAGGGCATTGATATAGCGCTCCAGCTCATGAATGACCCGGGCGGCGGCCTCCTCGATGCACTCCTTCATGATCTCGCGACCATGCTTGGAATTGGCCAGGCCGGCGGCGAGGATTTCACCTAGAGGTGAGTTGGCGCGCAGTTCCTTGAGTTTTTCCTTGTCGAGCTGCTTGTTCTTGATCCAGCCCCACACCTGCCCCAGCAGATGTTCGGGGGTGACGCGACTGGCGCGCAGGGTCCACAGGCGTTCGGCGATGATGCCGAGTGCGGCGATGGAGCTCATGATGATCGGCAACATCATCCAACCACCGGATTTGACCAATTCCCACACAGTGAATGTCCCCTCGAAAAAGTGCGCCACTTTACCATATCGGTTCGTCAGCGGGGTTCGCCGACCTCAGGCTCAAAGGGTAATGCATCACGCCAGAAACGACGTTGACTGCGCGCAACAATCGGCGGTGCGAAGGCGCCCAGTCGCAGACGCACGGCCCCTTGCTCGGCGCTGTCGTAGATCCGGCTACCCAGCGCCTGGTAGCGCTCCAGCACTTGCGGATGAGGATGGCCAAACGCATTGCCACGGCCGCGGGAGATCAACACCGAGCGGGGCGAAAGCCTTTGTACAAAGGGCCAGGACGAAGAACTGCGACTGCCATGGTGGGGTGCCTGCAGCCAGTCGGTCGCCACCGCCAGGGGCGACTCAAGCAAGGCCCGCTCGGCGGCGCGGTCAATATCGCCGGTCAGCAACAGGCGCTCGCCATTGGCCTGGACCTGCAACACACAGGACTTCGCGTTGCCTTCAACCGCGTCCGACCATTGCCACAACTCAAACACCACGCCGTCCCACTCCCAACGCTCGCCGCTCACACATGGCTGGGTCCCGAGAAATGTCGGCAACCTTTCGGTCTCGCCGCCCACTACCCGGCGGATGGCCAACCCACGGGCAACCGCGGCGGCCCCACCGGCGTGGTCGACGTCGGCATGGCTCAGCAGCAGCATGTCCAACCGCCCTACCCCGAGCTTTTTCAACGCTGGCAACACCACGCTGGCGCCCAGATCGGACGCTCCCGAACGCGGCCCCGCATCGTAAAGCAGGGTGTGCCGACGGGTGCGCAGGATCAATGCCTGACCCTGCCCGACATCCAACTGCAGCACCTCGACCTGCCCATGGGGCACTGATTCCCTGGGTGGAAACACCGCCAGCAACAGCATCGGCCAGCCCAGCAGGCGCAACGGCACGCCCTTGGGCAACAGCAACAACACCGCGCCCGACAGGCTGATCAGCCAGCAGCCCAGCGGCACCTCGGCCGGAGTCCAGGCCGGCAGTTGTTCCGCCAGCAACGCGAGGCCGCGAAACAGTCCGTCCAACGCAGCACCGGCCAGCCACAATAGATGCTCGCCCACCCATGGCAGCGGCAAGAGTGCAGTCCCGAGCAGCGCCAACGGCAACACCACCAGGCTGATCCAGGGCACCGCGAACAGGTTGGCCAACGGCGCGCTCAGGCTGATCGGCAGCCCCAGCGCCAGCAATACCGGAAACAAACCGAGTGCAATGAGCCACTGCGCGCGGGTCCACGCCTGCCACACACTCCAAGCGCCCAAGCGCCCGCTGAACGCCAGCACCAACACGGCAACGGCCGCGAACGACAACCAGAATCCAGGCTGCAAACTGGCCAACGGCTCCAGCACCAATACCCCATTGAGCGCGAGCAGCAGCGGCCACCAGGCACCCAGATGGCGAAACCGCAAGCGCCACAGCAGCACCAGCCCGACCATCACGCAGGCACGCTGCACGGGCACACCGAACCCTGCCAGCAAGCCATAGCCCAGCGCAGCGGCAAACGCCAAGCCACACGCCCACGGCAGCCAAGGCAGGGCCCGCGGCCAATAGCCGTAGCGCGCCAACCCGGCGACCAGCGCGTAGATCAACCCCGAGAGCAAACCAATGTGTTGGCCGGAAATCACCAGCAGGTGCACCGTGCCGGTGGCTTGCAACACCTGCCAATCCTGGGGCGCCAGTGCCGAACCGTCCCCCAGCACCAACGCCGCCAACCCGGCCTCGCGCCCCTGGGCATCCACGCTCAACAGGCGTTGGCGCACGCTGTCGCGCCAGGCGTTACGCGCAGGCGACAGGCGCATGCCATCCTTTACCGAGCCTGTGGCGCCTATACGATGGGCAAGCAACCAGGCCTCGCGGTCAAAGCCATGAAAATTAAGCAACCCCGCCGGCCGCTTGAGCGTGACCGCCACGCGCCAGCGTTCACCGCTGTGCACCGCCGGCCCAGCGTGCCAGGACACTTGGATACGCTTGGGCAACCGGGTATTGCGCGAGCGACTGTCGGCCAGCTCGAACCGTACACCGCTGCCAGTCTGCTGCGGCAACCCGACGACACGCCCTTCCAGCCAGCGTGTCTGCCCATCCAGTGCCGGCCTAAGGCGATCATCCAGCGCCCACTGCGCACTCAGGCACGCCCAACTCAAGCCAAATAGAAAGAACGCCAGGCAATAGGTGCGAAATGGCAACAACATCAACGCCACCACTGGCATGGCCAGCAGCAGGCCGACCGGCGGCAACACCGGTAAAAAGCGCAGGGTCAACAACCCCAGTGCAAACGCGAACATCCCTGCTCTCATGGATCATCCCTTTCAAGTGATCCATTCAGTCTTAGCCGAGCGCCCGGTGCTGCCTTTGATGTTTTGTCACAAAGTCTGAATTTTCTGTTTATAGAATGTGGGCATACTTGCCCCTCGATCTGATCTGGAAGCCTTATGCCTCGGCGCTTATTCAAACGGTACATGCCCGACCCCAGCAGTATCAGGGAACACAAGTCCTTACGATTCCTCGGCACGTTGCTGCATGACCCCAACCTCTGGCATCTCAACCGGCACTCGGTGGCACGGGCCATGGCCGTGGGTTTATTCGCGGCGTTTATCCCGATTCCGTTGCAGATGTTGTTGGCGGCGGTCCTGTCGATCACGGTGCGCGGCAACATGCCCATCGCCGTCAGCCTGGTGTGGCTGACCAACCCGATCACCATGCCGGTGGTGTTCTTCTGCACCTATTTGACCGGCGCCTGGCTGATGAATGTGCCGCCACGCAGCCTGCCCGATGACCTGACCTGGGAGTGGATCAGCGGCCAGCTGAGCACCCTGTGGCAGCCGTTCCTGCTGGGTTCAGTGGTGTTGGGGTTGGTGTTGGGCGCGCTGGCCTATTGCCTGACCATGGGCTACTGGCGCTGGTGGGTGGCCCACCAATGGAAGAAGCGCAGGCTACGTCGCGCTTGAGGCCTGGCGCGCCTGCAGGCGCAGGTGAATGCGCAGGCCTTGTCCGGTGTTTTGCGCCCACAGGCTGCCGTCCTGACGCTGCACGGCGTTGCGCGCGATGCTCAGGCCCAGGCCAAAGCCGCCGTCGCCGGGCCGCGAGCCATCCAGGCGGGTGAACGGCGCAAAGATACGCTCCAGATCGCGCTCATCGATACCACCGCCCTGATCCTCCAGCCACAAGTGCCAGTAATCCCCCTCGCGCCGCCCATCCAGGCTCACTGCACCTTCGACGGGCGAATGGCGTATGGCATTGCGCAGGATATTCTCCAGGGCCTGGGCCAACGCGTTGAGGTTGCCGCGCACCCAGCAATCGGCGCCCAGCAGGCACGGCAGGCGCGATGCCGGCCAATCACTTTCAAAACAGGCGTTCTCACGCAACATGTCCCACAACGCCTGCACCTGAATGTCTTCCCGGGGCAGCGGCGCACGCTCGGTATCCAGCCAGGCGAGTTGCAGACTGTCCTCCACCAGGCGCTGCATTGCGTCGATCTCCCGGCTCAAGCGCTCACGCAGTTGCGTCAGATCCTGTTCGCTGTCGCACGCCACCCGCAGCCGGCTCAGCGGGGTGCGCAGTTCATGGGACATGTCCCGCAGCAGTTGTTGCTGCAAGACCACCGTGCCCTGCAGGCGTTCGGACATGTGATCAAACGCACGCCCCAATTCGCCCAGCTCATCCTGGCGACTGATGGCCGCCTGGGACAACCGTGTATTCAACTGGTCGGCGCGCCAGGCATTGGCCTGCTCACGCAGTTGATTGAGGGGCATGATCAGCAGGCGATAGAGCCCGATGCACAGCAGCAACGTGAATAAACCGGGGATAACCCCATTGGTCACCACTCGCCAGAACACCTGGTAGCGCCCCGGCATAAAACGTTGCGGCAACTCGATCACCAGCGAACCCGCCTCCGGGTTCACCGGGAAGGGAATTTTCAACCACGGCAAGCCTTTCACATGCCGGCTGACCGGCCAGTCCAGCCCACGCAGGAACGTCAGGCGCTGGCTTTCCTTGTCGCTCAACGGGTAGCTGCTCAAGGACTGCAAGTCATTGCCGATCACCCCGATCCAGGTGCGCTCACGCGTGCCCATCTGCTGCAGCCACGCATCAACCCCAGCGTGCCCACCGCGGTTCCAGGCCTGCTCGGCACTGACCGCGTAACCACTCAAGGTGATCCTCGCTTCGTCGGACAGGTACTGGTTCTTCTGCTCCATGTACCGACCCCAGGACCAACTGAGCCAGATCATCAACAAACAGAAGGCGATCAACAGGCACGCCAGTTTCCAGAATAACGAGTGCTTGCCCGGCAACCGCTGCAACGGACGTTCAAAGGCTGTCATCGGCACCGCTCAGCACATAGCCCTTGCCCCACACCGTGCGTACTTCGCGCTCGCCGTAGCCAACGGCCTTGAGCTTGCGGCGGATCTGGCTGATGTGCATGTCGAGGCTGCGATCATGGGGCGCATAGCCGCGCTGCAACACGTGCTGATAAAGGAAGGCTTTACTGAGGACTTCTTCACCGTTGCGGTGCAGGGTTTCCAGCAAGCGGTATTCGCTGCGCGTCAGCCCGGCCCACTGCCCCTGATAGAGAACGTCGCACAGCTCGTCGTCAAAACGCAGGGTGGGCGCATCGTCGCGCGGCGGTGAAAGGCTCGGCAAAGGCCGGCGGTCGAGGGCCACCCGGCGCAGGATGGCTTCGATGCGCACGCGCAATTCGACCATACTGAACGGCTTGGGCAGGTAGTCGTCCGCCCCCAGGCGAAAGCCACTGATACGATCGGCCTCGGCGCCCAGGGCCGACATCAGGATGACCGGGATCGAGTGGCTCTGGCGCAAATGCGTGAGGATCGACAAGCCATCCATCCCCGGCAGCAGAATATCCATCAGCACCACGTCGAACGCTTGGTCACGGGCCATTTGCAAGCCCTGCTGACCGTTCTGGCACCACGTCACCTGGAAACCACAGCGCCCCAAATGCTCGTGGACATAGGCGCCGAGCACAGGGTCATCTTCAATGCTCAGGATACTGGGTAGGCCAACTGCTGCGGGATTCATTAGCGTCTGCAAGTCATTCTCAATGGCCGATTATTCAAGATTAACCCGCCGCAGGCAATCGCCATCCGCCCCCCAATGGCCCGAAGATTGCCTCATATCATTAATTTGCAAGATCCGACGCCGCGCAAATGGCTACACTGCGCAGGTGGCGCGGCCCGGATGCTGGCGTGGTTTATCGATAACAGTGTGGTAGCAGGAGAGTGGCGTGCTTAGAAGAATGGGGATAAAAGGCCGCGTACTGTTGCTGACCTTATTACCGACCAGTCTGATGGCCCTGTTGTTGGGGGGCTATTTCACCTGGATGCAACTGTCGGAATTGCAGACCCAATTGCTGCAACGCGGCGAAATGATCGCCGAGCAACTGGCGCCGCTGGTCGCCCCGGCCCTGAGCGCGAAGAACACCGAGCTGCTGGAGCGCATCGCCACCCAGTCACTGGAGCAGCAGGACGTGCGCGCCGTGTCGTTCCTCAGCCCGGACCGCACGCCCCAAGCCCACGCCGGCCCGACCATGCTCAACCAGCCGCCCATCGGCAACAGTTCGCACCTGCTGCAACGCACCGGCAACGATGCAACGCGTTACCTGCTGCCAGTCTTTGGCCGTCATCGCAACCTCGCGGGCGAGTTGATCCCCGACGAAGCTGACCGCCTGCTGGGCTGGGTCGAAGTCGAACTGTCCCACAACGGCATGTTGCTGCGTGGCTATCGCAGCCTGTTCGCCAGCCTGCTGTTGATCGCCATCGGGCTGATCTGCACCGCAGCCCTGGCCCTGCGCATCAGCCGCACCATCAACTCGCCGATTGGCCTGATCAAGCAAGCCGTAGCCCAGCTCAAGGACGGCAACCTGGAAACCCGCCTGCCGCCGCTGGGCAGCCAGGAATTGGACCAGCTCGCTTCGGGCATCAACCGCATGGCCGAAACCCTGCAAAACGCCAGGGAAGAACTGCAGCACAGCATCGACCAGGCCACCGAAGACGTGCGCCAGAACCTGGAAACCATCGAGATCCAGAACATCGAGCTGGACCTGGCGCGCAAGGAGGCCCTGGAGGCCAGCCGCATCAAGTCCGAGTTCCTGGCCAACATGAGCCATGAAATCCGCACTCCGCTCAACGGCATCCTTGGTTTCACCCATCTGCTGCAAAAAAGCGAATTGTCGCCGCGCCAGCTGGACTACCTGGGCACCATCGAAAAATCCGCCGACAACCTGCTGGGCATCATCAACGAAATCCTCGATTTCTCGAAGATCGAGGCCGGCAAACTGGTGCTCGACAGCGTGCCCTTCAACCTGCGGGATCTGCTGCAGGACACCCTGACCATCCTCGCTCCTGCGGCCCATGCCAAACAGTTGGAGCTGGTCAGCCTGGTCTACCGCGACACCCCGCTGGCGTTGGTGGGCGACCCGCTGCGCCTTAAACAGATCCTGACCAACCTGATCAGCAACGCGATCAAGTTCACTCGCGAAGGCACCATCGTCGCCCGGGCAATGATCGAAGACGAACAGGAAGACAGCGTGCAACTGCGCATCAGCGTGCAGGACACCGGCATCGGCCTGTCCAGCCAGGATGTGCGCGCGTTGTTCCAGGCCTTCAGCCAGGCCGATAACTCGCTGTCGCGCCAGCCTGGCGGCACCGGCCTGGGCCTGGTGATTTCCAAGCGTTTGATTGAACAGATGGGCGGTGAAATCGGTGTCGACAGCACGCCTGGGGAAGGCTCGGAATTCTGGATCAGCCTGAACCTGCCCAAAACCCGTGACGACCTCGAAGACCTGCCCTCTGCGCCATTGCTCGGGCGCCGCGTGGCGGTGCTGGAGAACCACGAACTGGCGCGCCAGGCCCTGCAGCATCAGCTGGAAGACTGCGGCCTGGAAGTCACGCCGTTCAACAGCCTGGAAAGCCTGACCAACGGCATCACCAGCGCCCATCAGACCGAGCAGGCCATCGACCTCGCCGTACTTGGCATCACCGCCAATGACATCCCACCGGAGCGCCTCAACCAGCACCTGTGGGACCTTGAGCACCTGGGTTGCAAGGTTCTGGTGCTGTGCCCGACCACCGAACAGATGCTGTTCACCCAGTCGGTACCCAACCCCAACAGCCAGCTGCAGGCCAAGCCCGCCTGCACCCGCAAACTGCGCCGTGCCCTGGCCGACCTGATCAGCCCGCGGCCCTCGCGCAGCGAGCCCGGCGAGCCGCTGTCCAGCCGCGCGCCACGGGTGCTGTGCGTGGACGACAACCCGGCCAACCTGCTGCTGGTGCAGACCCTGCTGGAAGACATGGGCGCCAAGGTCCAAGCGGTAGAAAGCGGGTTCGCCGCCATTGACGCGGTCAAACGGGAAACCTTCGACCTGGTGCTGATGGACGTGCAGATGCCCGGCATGGACGGACGCCAGAGCACCGAGGCGATTCGCCAGTGGGAAAGCGAGCGCCACGGTACGCCGCTGCCGGTGGTCGCCCTCACCGCCCACGCCATGGCCAACGAAAAACGTGCCCTGCTGCAAAGCGGCATGGATGACTACCTGACCAAACCGATCAGCGAGCGGCAGTTGGCCCAGGTGGTGCTCAAATGGACCGGCCTGGCCCTGCGCAACCAGGTACCGGAGCGTGCCACCGACGGCCTCGCCCCAGCCGTGAAGCTGCTGGTGCTGGATCATGAAGAAGGCCTGCGCCTGGCCGCCGGCAAGACCGACCTGGCCGCCGACATGCTGGCCATGTTGCTGGCCTCACTGGAAGCCGACCGCCTGGCCATCACCGTGGCCCGCGAAGCCAAGGACCACAACGCGCTGATCGAACGCGTCCACCGCCTGCACGGCGCCACCCGTTATTGCGGCGTGCCGCAACTGCGCGCCGCCTGCCAACGTGCCGAGACCTTGCTTAAACAGGACGATGCAAAGGCCTTGCATGCCCTGGACGAACTGGACATGGCGATTGCGCGGTTGGCGAGCGAAGCGCGGGTCAGCGCCTGAAGCAACGCTTCAGGAAACCGCCTTATGTGCGGGCTTGTGTGGGAGCCCGCTCCCACAAGGGTCATGTGTTTTCAAATGATTAATCGCAGGGAGCATTTTTTATGCGCGTCATACTTTTCAGCAGCCAGGCCTACGACCGCGACAGCTTCCTCGGCGAGGCGCTACCCTCCGGCGTGGAGCTGCAATTCCAACCCGCCCGCCTCAACCTCGACACCGTGGCACTGGCCGAACACCACGAAGTGGTTTGCCCCTTTATCAACGATGACCTCAGCGCCCCGGTGCTGGAACACCTGGCCAAAGGCGGCACCCGCCTGATCGCGCTGCGCTCGGCCGGTTACAACCATGTCGACCTGGCCGCCGCCAAGCGCCTGGGCCTGACCATCGTGCGCGTGCCCGCCTATTCGCCGCACGCCGTCGCCGAACATGCGGTGGCGCTGATCCTCGCCCTCAACCGCCGCCTGCACCGCGCCTACAACCGCACCCGCGATGGCGATTTCAGCCTGCACGGCCTGACCGGCTTCGATCTGGTCGGCAAGACCGTCGGAGTGGTCGGCACCGGACAGATCGGTGCGACGTTCGCCAAGATCATGGCCGGTTTCGGCTGCCAGTTGCTCGCCTACGATCCGTACCCCAACCCGCAGGTGCTGGCCCTCGGCGCCCGCTACGTGAGCCTGCCCGAACTGCTGGCCCAAGCGCAGATCATCAGCCTGCATTGCCCGCTGACAGCCGACAGCAAACACCTGATCAACGCCAACTCCCTGGCGCACATGCAGCCAGGCGCGATGCTGATCAATACCGGGCGCGGCGGCCTGGTCGACACCCCGGCACTGATCGAAGCGCTCAAGGATGGCCAGCTCGGTTACCTGGGGCTGGATGTGTACGAGGAAGAGGCGCAATTGTTCTTCGAGGACCGCTCCGACCTGCCCCTGCAAGACGACGTACTCGCACGCCTGTTGACCTTCCCCAATGTGATCATCACCGCACACCAGGCGTTTCTTACCCGCGAGGCGCTGTCGGCGATTGCATGCACGACCCTCGCCAACATCGCCGCGTGGGCCGAGGGCCGCACGCAGAACCTCGTTGAAGGATGATCAGCGGTCACATACCAGGCTCATGATGGGCCGGCACCCGTGATAGGATGCCGCGCCTATTTGGAGGATCCATGGCCGAACACGATTTCCGCTTCAGCTTGCTGAGCCCGCAACACACCCTGATCGAATGCCGCGCCCTGGTGCCGGGCCGTTACCAGATCACCGGCAACGGTGGTTCGATCAAGCACGGCGACGTGCTGATCGTCACCCTGCGCGGCAGCAAAACCCTGTCGATGCGCCTCACCGTCGAAGGCGACGCGCGCTACTCCATCCGCCCGGCGGGTCAATGGGTCGCCATGGCCCACGGGCCGAAATTCGGCGAATTGGAAATTCACACCTGGAAGGTCAACTGCGACAGCTGCGACACCGTGCTGGAGTTTGAATTCGCAGTGGAAACCAAGCTGAGCAAAGAGCCGCTGCAACCGGCCGCCAATGCGCGCATCAAGGAGCTGGGCTGGGCCAGCCAGGGCGACAAGCACCGCTGCCCGAAATGCCAGCAGGCCGCACAATGAAAGGCCTGCTTCTGCTCGCCGCCGCAGGTGCGGCCCTCACGGGTTGCGCCGCTGATACGGCCAAGCTCAAGCAGGATCACAGCTACGTGGTGGAATGGATCGGTGAGCGGCCACTGATGGACTACGCGCACCTGACGGTCACCCTCGGCGAGGACGGTCGTGCCTATGGCAACGGCGGCTGCAACCATTGGTTCGCACCGTACACCCTCGAGGGCGACAAGCTTAGCTTCGGCCAGATCGGCAGCACCCGCAAACTCTGCGCCGAGGCCTTGATGGAGCAGGAACACCGCTTCTTCCAGGCCCTGCAAGGCGTGCAGCGCTGGGACATCTCGCCGATCGAGCAAACGCGTTTCTGGCCGGCAGAAGGCAAGCCGATCCGCCTGTGGCTGGAAGAAGGCTGACAGCAACCATTTCAGGATTGAACGAGGTCAAAATGTGGGAGCGGGCTTGCTCGCGAAAGCGGTGGATCAGTCACAGATGTGTTGTCTGATCAGCCGCTTTCGCGAGCAAGCCCGCTCCCACATTGGTTTGGTGTTGTTGCTTTAACCGCGTAGTGCCTTCAGCTTTGCGATCACGCCTTCCGCCGTCTGCTCCCCCATCAACTGTTCACGCACCTTGCCCTTGTCATCAATAATGTAAGTTACCGGCAGCGCCTCGCTGCGCGGTATATCAAAGATCCCTTCCGGGTTCTGCGCCAGCACCGTGAACTTGATCCCCAGCTTCTCGCTGGCGGCCTTCAATTCCTCACCCTGCACATTGTCGAAATTGACCCCGAACACCCCGACGTTCTGCCCTTTCAACTGATCCGCCAGGGCGTTCAGCTCAGGGATCTCGGTACGGCACGGGCCACACCATTCGGCCCAGTAATTGACCACGACCCATTGTTTATCCAAGCGTTCAGCCGCGACTTTCTTGCCGTACTGGTCAACGCCGTAGTCATTGCCGCAGCCGCTGAGTAGCAGGGTTGTGATGATCGCCAATGCACCGATCAGTCGACTTGTCATGGGGTAATCCTTCGTAAAAATGAACGTTGGCTGCGACCTATCGCCTCTTACGGTTTAAGGACGGGACGCTGCGCAGGTAGAATACCTGCCACCTTACGCAAGATGCGACCCGCACATGACCGATCTGACGCTTTATCACAACCCGCGCTGCTCGAAATCCCGCGGTGCGCTTGAACTGCTCGAAGCCCGTGGCCTCACCCCGACCGTGGTGCGTTACCTGGAAACCCCGCTGGACGCCGCGCAACTGAAGGCCTTGCTCGCCAAGCTGGGCCTGAGCGCACGCCAATTGCTGCGCACCGGCGAAGACGAATACAAGACCCTCAACCTGGCCGACGCCAGCCTCAGCGAAGCACAACTGATCGCCGCCATCGCCGCGCACCCCAAGTTGATGGAACGGCCGATCCTGGAAACCGCCGACAAAGCCATCATCGGCCGCCCGCCAGAAAACGTGCTGGAGATCCTGCCGTGACCACACCGTATGTGCTGGTGCTGTATTACAGCCGCAACGGCTCGGTCAGCGAAATGGCCCGGCAGATCGCCCGGGGTATCGAGCAAGGCGGCATGGAAGCGCGCCTGCGCACCGTTCCAGCGATCTCCACCGAGTGCGAAGCCGTGGCGCCGAGCATCCCGGAGGAAGGCGCGCTGTATGCCAGCCTCGACGACCTGAAGCACTGCTCGGGCCTGGCCCTGGGCAGCCCGACCCGCTTCGGCAACATGGCCGCGCCGCTCAAGTACTTCATCGATGGCACCAGCAACCTGTGGCTGACCGGCGCCCTCGTCGGCAAACCGGCCGGGGTGTTCACTTCCACTGCCAGCCTGCACGGCGGCCAGGAAACCACGTTGATGTCGATGCTGCTGCCATTGCTGCACCACGGCATGTTGATCACCGGCTTGCCCTACAGCGAACAGGCATTGCTCGACACCCAAGGCGGCGGCACGCCCTACGGCGCCAGCCACCACGCCGGGCCGGACGGCAAGCGCCTGCTCGATCAACATGAGATCGCCCTGTGCCGCGCCCTGGGCTTGCGCCTGGCGAACACCGCCACATTGCTGGAGAGCGGCCGTGGCCAGAAAGCCTAAGGTCTTGCCGCCCCAGGCGTGGTTGGAGCCACGGGTCAAGGTTGCACGGGCGTTGAGCCTGCTGGCGTTCTTTGGGCTGGTGGGGTTGCTGTGCGGCTATTACCTGTTCGTCGCCGACCTGCACGGCGCACGGCCGTGGGTGATCCTGCTGATCGAACTGGTGCCGCTGCTGTTGCTCGCACCGGGAATGCTGCTGGGCAGTGCGCGCGGGCATTCGTGGATGTGCTTTGCGGTGAACCTGTATTTCATCAAGGGCGCGCTGGCGGCGTATGACCCGAACCGCCAGTGGTTCGGGGTGCTGGAGATGCTGGCGAGCCTGGCGGTGTTTTGTACGGCCTTGCTGTATGTGCGCTGGCGGCATCAGCTCAACCGACAGCTCGCACCTTGACCTGTAGTGAGCGGGCTAGTGATTGACGGTGTAGGCCAGCATCATCGACAACTGGCACATCGGCCGCCCACTCTCGGCATGCCACTCGTTGAACGCCGCCTGCACCGTCGCCAGGTCCCGCAGGCTGGTGGGTGCCTTGTCGACGATCTTCTGTGCGTTCAACGCCGCCACCACGTCAAAACTCGGCACGAACGTATCCTTGCCGACCATGCGCAAAAAGCGCGGTGCCGATAGCCCGCCCAACTGGTGGCCGTGCTTGCTCAGGTACTTCCACAGCCCAACGATGTCGGTCACCGGCCAATCGGCGATAAACGCGCCGAAGCTGCCGTGTTCATGGGCGATGTCCAGGATCATCTGCGCATTGCGCGGCACACTCTTGAGCTTGCCCAGGTGGCGGATGATGCTGGTGTCCTGCATCAGCCGCTCCAGGTGCTCGGCGCCCATCAGCACGACTTTTTCCGGGTCGAAGCCGAAGAACACTTTCTCGAATGCCGGCCACTTGGCATCCACCACGCTGTGTTTCAAGCCCGCACGGAACACCCGCAGGGCCAGGGTCGACAGGTAGCGGTCGTCGCTGATCTGGCGCAACTGCGCCGCAGTATTCGGTACGGGTAGGTGGGCTTCCAGCTCGGCCGCCGAACCGAAGCGGTTCAGACAGTATTCGTGCAGCCACTTGTAATCGCGCATGCCCTCTCCCGGGATTCGAATTGAAAACGGCGCCCGCGAGCGCCGTGTGTCAGAGCATTGAAGTCGCTTAGAGGTTCACTATATTGACGAAACGCGAAGCGGCGCTTTCGTCGATCTTGAGACTGGTGAAATCGAACAGGTTGCGGTCGGCCAACTGCGACGGCTGCACGTTCTGCAGGCTGCGGAAGATGCTCTCGGTGCGGCCCGGTGTCTTGCGTTCCCACTCCACCAGCATTTCCTTGACCACCTGGCGTTGCAGGTTTTCCTGGGAGCCGCAGAGGTTGCACGGGATGATCGGGAATTGCTTGAGGTCGGAGTAGGCCTGGATGTCCTTCTCGTTGCAATACGCCAGCGGGCGAATCACCACGTTGCGCCCGTCATCCGCGCGCAGCTTGGGCGGCATGGCCTTGAGCGAACCGTTGAAGAACATATTGAGGAAGAAGGTCTCGACGATGTCGTCGCGGTGATGGCCCAGGGCCATTTTGGTCGCACCGATTTCATCGGCAAAGGTGTAGAGCGTGCCCCGGCGCAGGCGCGAGCACAGCGAGCAGGTGGTCTTGCCTTCCGGAATCAATTCCTTGACCACCGAATAAGTGTCTTTTTCGACGATGTGATACTCGACACCCAGCTCTTTGAGGTAGGCCGGCAGCACATGCTCGGGGAAGCCCGGTTGTTTCTGGTCCATGTTGACGGCAACGATCTCGAACTTGATCGGCGCGACCTTTTGCAGGTGCAGCAGCACGTCGAGCATGGTGTAGCTGTCTTTGCCGCCGGAGAGGCAGACCATGACCTTGTCGCCGTCCTCGATCATGTTGAAATCGGCGACCGCTTCACCGGCCAGGCGACGCAGGCGTTTCTGCAGTTTGTTCTGGTTGACTGTAAGAGTGCCCATGGCGCTTGAATCCGCAAAAGGTGTGTGACGAAAAGCGCAGCATTTTACGCAAAAATGCTTCAATGGGCGACGCCGATCCAATGTGGGGGCTGGCTTGCCTGCTCCCACACCGACCATGGCAGTTCCGACAGACTTCACCGCGATTAGGGCCAATGTTTACAGCGCGATTTGCTCTAAAGGCCTTACAGTTATTCCGGTCATCCCTTCCTATACTGCGACTTGAGGTCGCACATATATATCCAGACCTTTCAGGCCAATTGGCCCGTGGGCGCTCCGATGGGGGGCGATGGTAATAACAACAGGAGTGACTGGCATGATCCATCACGTCGTGGGGCTGTTTACCCATCCTGACCAGGAATGGCGGGAAATCCGTGGCGATAAAGAAGAAAGCATCGGCCACATGTACCTCACTCACACGCTGATTCTCGCGGCGATCCCCGCCGTATCAGCCTTTATCGGCACCACCCGGGTCGGCTGGGTCATCGGCAACCGCTCGCCCGTGATGTTGACTCAGGAAAGCGCCCTGTGGATGACCATCATGTCGTACGCGGCCATGCTCGCCGGCGTGGCGGTGATGGGCGCCTTCATCCATTGGATGGCCCGTACCTACGACGCCAACCCCAGCATGTCGCGCTGCGTCGCGTTTGCCACCTATACCGCGACACCGCTGTTTATCGGCGGGCTGGCGGCGCTGTACCCGCACATGTGGCTGGGCATGGTCGTGGGCACGGCGGCGATCTGCTACACGGTGTACCTGCTGTATGTGGGGCTGCCGACGTTCATGAGCATCGATCCGGACGAGGGCTTCCTGTTTTCCAGCTCGGTGCTGGCCGTGGGCCTGGTGGTGCTGGTGGCAATCATGGCGTTTACCGTGATCGTCTGGGGCTTGGGCGTTGGGCCTATCTATACCAATTGAGCGTTTGCGACCGTGAGCAAGGCCACCGCAAGGTGGCTTTGTGCGTTATGCATGACCATTCGGCGCCTGAACCATTCGGAAACACACAGCGTTGCGGCATACTGGGCGCCTCTGGAGATAGGTACAGCATGCCCGAGCAACTCAATACCCGCGTCGAAGATTGTTTCCTGCAAGCCGAATCCTTTTTCAAACGAAGCTTCAAACGCCCCCAGGTCAGCCTCAAGCTGCGGGGCCAGAAGGCCGGTGTCGCGCATTTGCACGAGAACCTGCTGCGCTTCAACCCCCAACTGTACCGTGAAAACAGCCAGCATTTCCTGAAACAGACGGTGGCCCATGAAGTGGCGCACCTGATTGCCCATCAATTGTTTGGCGAACGCATTCAGCCCCATGGCGAAGAATGGCAATTGATCATGCGCGGGGTGTACGAACTGCCGCCGGACCGTTGCCATACGTATGCGGTAAAGCGGCGTCAGGTGACGCGGTATATCTACCGCTGCCCGTGTGCGGACAGTGACTTTCCCTTTTCGTCACAGCGCCATGGGCTGGTGGCTCAGGGGCGGCGGTATTTGTGTCGGCGCTGTCGGCAGACCTTGGTGTTTACCGGGGAGACGCGGGTGGAGTGAAGGCCTCTTCGCAGGCAAGCCAGCTCCCACATTGGATCGGTGATCGACATGACAACCCGGCCAAATGTGGGCTTGCCCGCGAAGGCGTCGGATCAGTCAACCAATAACCCTGGCCTGCCGCAAAGCCTCAATACGCTGAATACTGAAGCCCAACTCAGCCAACACTTCATCGCTGTGCGCGCCCACCGCCCCGCCAATATGCCGAGGCGCTGGCAACCCCTCAGAGAACTTCAACGGACACGCCAACTGCAGCTGGGTCGAACCATCGCCCCGGGGCACCTGGCTCAACAATTCCCGCGCCTTCAACTGGGGATGCTCAAGCGCCTCACTCAAACTCAACACGGGTTCGACGCAGGCATCCACCTCGGCAAATAACGCGCACAGCTCCTCAAAACTGCGTTTCTCAAACTCAACCTGCAAAGCCTGCTTGAGCACTTTTTGCCGCTCCGGCTCCGGCGACAAGCCTTGCGCCGCCAACTCCGGCCGTCCCAGCGCCGTACACAGCGACTGCATGAAAGCCGGCTCCAGACTGCCCACCGACATCCATCGCCCATCCCGGGTCCGATAGTAATCGTAGAAACTGCCACCGTTGAGCACGTGGTTTTCCCACGCCGGCTCCACCCCGCACACCAGGTAGCCCGCTGCCGCCATGGCGTTCAGGCTGAAGGAGCAATCGGTCATGCTCACGTCCAGATATTGCCCCACCCCGCTCTGCTGCCGCGCAATCACTGCCGCGAGCAACCCCACCACCGCATGCAACGAGCCACCGCCCACATCCGCCAACTGCACGCCCAACGGCAGCGGGCCACTGTCCTGGCGCCCGGTGTAGCTGGCCACACCGGACAACGCCAGGTAGTTGATGTCATGCCCGGCGCGGTCCTTGTAGGGGCCGGTCTGACCGTAGCCAGTGATCGACACATAAATCAGCCGGGGGTTGATCGCCTTCAGCGCTTCATACCCCAGGCCCAGGCGCTCCATGACCCCGGGGCGGAACTGTTCGAGGACAATGTCGTAGTCCTTGACCAGCGCCCGCACGATCTCCAGCGCCTCGGCTTGCTTGAGGTCCAGGGCCAGGCTGCGCTTATTGCGATTGAGGTAGGCGTGGCTCGCCGAAGTCCCCCGGTCATGGGGCGGCAGCACCCGCAGCAAGTCCATGCGCGTTGGCGATTCGATGCGCAGCACCTCGGCGCCCATGTCCGCGAGCATCAAGGATGCAAACGGGCCAGGCAGCAAGGTGGAGAAATCCAACACTTTGAGGGACGCCAAGGGACCTGACATGGGCACTCCAATTCCGTTTCGATTGCCCACAGACTAGGCAGCCTTGTTCCTACGGGCAATCGTCAGAACGATCAGCAACAGTGACCGTTTTGATCACGGCGGGCTTTTTCCTGGCGGCGGCTTTATCATTGGCCCACGTTTGCTTGCCGAGTGTGCCATGAAGTTTGCGATAGCCCTGTTTTCCGCGGCCCACGCGCCCTCCTCGCGCCGCGCCTTGCTGTTCGCCCAGGCGGCGTTGGCCGGTGGGCATGAGATTGTGCGGCTGTTTTTCTACCAGGACGGCGTGTACAGCGCGTCCAATAACATCGTCACCCCGCAGGATGAGCAGGACATCGCCCGCCAATGGCGTGAGTTTGTCAGCCAGCACCAGCTCGACGGCGTGGTATGCATCGCCGCCGCCCTGCGTCGCGGGGTGCTCAACACCGAGGAGGCCATGCGTTATCAGCGCAGCGCGGTCAACCTCGATGCACCGTGGGCGTTGTCTGGCCTTGGGCAACTGCACGACGCCGCACAAACCGCCGACCGCCTGATCTGCTTTGGAGGGCCGTGAGATGTCCAAATCCCTGTTGGTGATCAGCCGCCAGGCACCGTGGTCCGGGCCGAGTGCACGGGAAGCGCTGGATATCGTGCTGGCCGGTGGCGCGTTCGATTTGCCCATCGGTTTGTTGTTCATGGATGACGGCGTGTTCCAGCTCGCACCGCACCAGAACGCCAAGGCCGTGCAACAAAAGGACCTCAGTGCCAACCTGCAGGCCTTGGGGCTGTTCGGTATCGACGATGTATTTGTCTGCCGCCACAGCATGGCCGTGCGTGGCCTGACGCCGCCCACCGAGGCGCAACCATTGAGCAACGAGGCGATTTCCCAATTGATTGACCGTTACGACCAGGTGATTACCCTCTGATGTCGACTTTACATGTGGTATCTCACTCGCCGTTTTCCGACAGTCGCCTCGACAGCTGCCTGCGCATCTGCGGCGCCGAGGACGCGATCTTGCTGTGCGGCGATGGCGCCTACGGGCTGCACGCCCCCGCCCTGCACACCAAGGGTGTGAAGGTGTTTGTGCTGGCCGAAGACATGCAGGCGCGCAACCTGCCATTACCCGACTGGGCCGACAGCGTGGACTATCCCGGCTTCGTGCAACTGTCTATCGACTATGACAAGGTCAACAGCTGGCTATGAACACCTTGACCGTAGGCGAACGCACCTATGAGTTGGACAAGGACGGCTACCTCGTCGACTTGAACGACTGGTCCACAGAAGTCGCCAGCGCCCTGGCTGCCGCCGAAGCGCTCGATCTGACGCCCGACCACTGGGAAATCCTCGAATTGCTGCGCGGCTTCTACGCCGAGTTCCAACTGTCCCCGGCCACGCGCCCGCTGATCAAGTACACCGCCTTGAAGCTGGGCCCGGAAAAGGGCAACAGCCTGCACCTCAACAAACTGTTCAACGGCACTCCCGCCAAACTCGCCGCCAAGCTGGCGGGCCTGCCCAGGCCGACGAATTGCTTATGACCGACTTTGCCCCGCTGACCCTCGAAACTCCCGCCGAACACCCATTTGCGCCATTCGTGCGCATCCTGGGCAAAGGCAAGCGCGGCGCGCGCAATCTCACCCGTGAGGAAGCCCGCGAAGCCATGGGCATGCTGCTCGACGAAAAAGTCGAAGACACCCAGCTCGGCGCGTTCCTGATGTTGCTGCGCCACAAGGAAGAAAGCCCGGAAGAACTCGCCGGTTTCACCGAAGCCGTGCGCGAACGCCTCAACGCCCCGGCGCTGAACGTCGACGTGGACTGGCCGACCTACGCCGGCAAGAAGCGCCACCTGCCGTGGTTTCTGCTGGCGGCCAAGTGCCTCGCACAAAATGGCGTACGCATCCTCATGCACGGCGGCGGCGCGCATACCGCGGGCCGGTTGTACACCGAGCAACTGCTGGCAACCTTGCAGATCCCGCTCTGCCGCAACTGGCAGCAGGTCGAAAGCGCTTACCAACGCGGGAACCTGGCATTTATCCCGCTAGGCGACTGGGCGCCACAACTGCAACGCATGATCGACCTGCGCAACACCCTCGGCCTGCGTTCGCCGATCCACTCCCTGGCGCGTCTGCTCAACCCGCTGAATGCACGCCTGGGCCTGCAAAGCATTTTCCACCCCGGCTACCAGGGCGTGCACCGCGATGCCAGCGGCCTGCTCGGCGACAATGTGATCGTGGTGAAGGGCGACGGCGGCGAGATCGAGATCAACCCCGACAGCGCCAGCCACCTCTACGGCACCACCGGCGGCAAGAGCTGGGACGAGGAGTGGCCCGCCCTCTCCGCCCAACGCCACGTCAAACCGGCGACCCTGGAGCCTGAGCATTTGAAGGCGTTGTGGCGCGGTGAAGTCGAGGACAGCTACCCGCAACTGGCGCTGATCGCCACCATGGCGCTGGCCTTGCGTGGTCTTGGCCATTCGCGGGAGCAGGCTTTCGTGTTGGCCCAGCAATACTGGGACGCACGGGACAAATCGATTTAATCGATAATTCACCCGCAGTCTTTGCGCTTTTAAATCGAACCCATCCCTTTAGACTGGGCTCCAACGCTTATTAGTTGAGGAGCCAGTCATGGGTTTGCTGATCGAAGGACGCTGGAAAGACCAGTGGTACGAAAGTAGCGCAGATGGCGCTTTCCAGCGTGAACAGGCGCAGCGCCGCCACTGGGTGACTGCCGACGGTTCGCCCGGGCCGAGTGGCGAGGGTGGATTCAAGGCCGAAGCCGGTCGCTACCACCTCTACGTGTCCCTCGCCTGCCCTTGGGCCCATCGCACCCTGATCATGCGCAAGCTCAAGGGCCTGGAAAGCCTGATCGATGTGTCCGTGGTCAGCTGGTTGATGCTGGAAAACGGCTGGACCTTCGACAAGGCCCACGGCTCCAGCGGCGACGCCCTCGACGGTTTTGCCTTCATGCATCAGCGCTACACCGCCGATACCGCCGACTACACCGGCCGGGTGACGGTGCCCGTTCTGTGGGATAAGAAGCTCAAGCGTATCGTCAGTAATGAATCGGCGGAAATCATCCGCATGTTCAACAGCGCGTTCAATGGGCTGACCGGCAACACCCTGGACTTCTACCCCGAGGCGCTACGCCCGAGCATCGACGCACTGAACGAACGCATCTATCCGGCCGTGAACAACGGCGTGTATCGCGCAGGCTTTGCCACTTCGCAGCAGGCATACGAAAGTGCGTTTGATGATGTGTTTGCCGAATTGGATCATCTGGAGCAGCACCTGAGCGACCATCGCTACCTGGCCGGCGAGTTCCTGACCGAAGCGGATGTGCGCCTGTTTACCACGCTGATCCGTTTTGATGCGGTGTATTACGGGCACTTCAAATGCAATCTGCGGCGGATTGCGGATTATCCGAACTTGTCGAACTGGCTGCGGGAGTTGTATCAGTGGCCGGGAGTGGCCGAGACGGTGGATTTTGCGCATATCAAGGGGCATTACTACGCCAGTCACCGCACGATCAATCCGACGGGGATTGTGCCCAAAGGCCCGTTGCAAGCATTTGATACCCCGCATGATCGCTTGAAATTGAAGGGCAACGCAGTTTGGAGCTGATCCGGGCTGCTCGCTGAACTTGAAGGCCTCATCGCGGGCAAGCCCGCTCCCACATGGAATGCGATCCCCTGTGGGAGCGGGCTTGCCCGCGATGCTTTTAGGTTTCAGACCTGGGACTGGGCGCCTTCAAACCACTTGAGCTTCTCGCGCAACACCACCACTTCACCGACGATCACCAGTGTCGGCGCATGCACTTCATGCTCCGCCACCATGCGCGGCAAGTCGGCCAGGGTGCCGGTAAACACCCGCTGGTTGGACGTTGTGCCTTGCTGGATCAACGCCGCCGGGGTATCGGCTGCGCGTCCATGCTTGATCAACTGTTCGCAGATGATCGGCAAGCCGATCAAGCCCATGTAGAACACCAGGGTCTGCGACGGCCCCACCAGGTCATGCCAGGGCAGGTCCGAAGTTCCGTCCTTCAAATGCCCGGTGATGAAGCGTACCGATTGCGCATAGTCGCGGTGAGTCAGCGGAATCCCGGCATACGCCGCGCAACCGCTGGCCGCCGTGATGCCCGGCACCACTTGGAACGGGATGCCGTGGGCCGCCAATTCTTCGATTTCTTCGCCACCACGGCCAAAGATGAACGGGTCGCCACCTTTAAGGCGCAACACGCGCTTGCCTTGCTTGGCCAGGTCCACCAATTGCTGGTTGATCTGGTCCTGGGGCACGGCGTGGTCAGCGCGACGCTTGCCGACGTAAACACGCTCGGCATCACGGCGGCACAGTTCGAGAATCGCTGGCGCGACGAGGCGGTCGTACAGCACCACATCGGCTTGCTGCATCAGGCGCAGTGCGCGGAAGGTCAACAGGTCCGGGTCACCAGGACCGGCGCCCACCAGGTAAACCTCACCCGGCGCATGGGGCGGCTTGCCGTTGACTTTCTCCACCAACAAACGCTCGGCTTCAGCACCCTGCCCGGCCAATTGGCGATCGGCAATCGGGCCCTGGAACACCTCTTCCCAGAACGCGCGACGTTGCTGTACATCCGGGTACAAACCTTTGACCTGGGCACGAAAGCGCGCCGCCAACCCGGCCAATTGGCCGTAGGTGGACGGAATCCAGGTTTCCAGCTTGGCCCGGATCAGCCGCGCCAGTACCGGCGCATCGCCGCCACTGGACACCGCGATCACCAAGGGCGAGCGGTCGACAATCGCCGGGAAGATCACGCTGCACAAGGCCGGCGCGTCCACCACATTGACCGGCACGCAACGGCGCTTGGCGTCGCTGGACACTTGCGCGTTCAGTGGCTCGTCGTCCGTTGCCGCGATGATCAGGGTGCAACCGTCGAGGTCGGCCTCCTGATAACCGCGCAAAATCAGTTCCCCGCCACTGCCCAGTACCAACTCGCGGAGTTGGTCTTCGATCTGGGGAGCAACCACCCGCAGCAACGCACCGGCGTCGGCCAGCAGCCGGGATTTGCGCAAGGCAATCTCCCCGCCACCGACGACCAACACACGACTGCCGCGCAGGTTATGAAACAGCGGCAGAAATTCCATTTAGCCGATGACCTCAACGCCCGCCATATAAGGCTTGAGCACCTCGGGTACGCGGATGGAACCGTCTGCCTGCTGGTAGTTTTCCAACACGGCCACCAGGGTACGGCCTACCGCCAGGCCCGAACCGTTGAGGGTGTGCACCAGCTCCGGCTTGCCGGTTTCCGGGTTGCGGAAACGCGCCTGCATGCGGCGGGCCTGGAAATCGCCGCAGTTGGAGCACGACGAGATCTCGCGGTACTTGTCCTGGCTCGGCACCCACACTTCGAGGTCGTAGGTCTTCACGGCGCTGAACCCCATGTCGCCGGTGCACAACGCGAGTACACGGTACGGCAGCTCCAGCAGTTGCAGGACGCGCTCGGCGTTGGCAGTCAGGCCTTCGAGGGCTTCCATCGAGGTCGACGGCTCGACGATCTGCACCATCTCGACCTTGTCGAACTGGTGCTGGCGGATCATGCCGCGGGTGTCGCGACCCGATGCACCGGCTTCGCTGCGAAAGCACGGCGAGTGGGCGACGAACTTCAGTGGCAGCGCTTTGGCGTCGAGGATCTCGCCGGACACGATGTTGGTCAGCGACACTTCGGCCGTCGGGATCAGGTACAGGTCGGCTTCGCCTTCGCGGCTGATCTTGAACAGGTCTTCTTCGAATTTCGGCAGCTGGCTGGTGCCCATCAGCGCCGGTGCCTGCACCAGGTACGGCGTGTAGGCTTCTTCGTAGCCGTGCTCGGCGGTGTGCAGGTTGATCATGAACTGCGCCAGGGCGCGGTGCAGGCGGGCCACGGGGCCGCGCAGCAACGAGAATCGCGCGCCGGACATCTTCGCGGCGGTTTCAAAGTCCAGGCCGCCGGTCAGTTCGCCCAGGGCGACGTGGTCCTTGATCTCGAAATCGAAGGCTTTTGGCGTACCCCAGCGGCGCACTTCAACGTTGCCGTCTTCGTCTTCGCCCACCGGCACGGATTCATGCGGGATATTGGGGATGCCCAGCAGGATCGAGTCCAGTTCGGTCTGGATCTTGTCCAACTCGACTTTACCCTCGGACAGCTCAGTGCCCATACGCTCGACGTCCGCCATCAACGGCGCAATGTCTTCGCCGCGCTGTTTGGCCTGACCGATGGATTTGGAACGCGCATTACGCTCAGCCTGCAGTGCTTCGGTGCGGGTCTGGACGGTCTTGCGCTGTTCTTCCAGCGCTTCGATGCGCGCAACATCCAAGGCAAAGCCACGGGATGCCAGGCGGTCCGCTACGTCCTGAAGGTTGCTACGTAACAGTTTGGAATCGAGCATGTCGGTCTCTCGTTTATCAAAGTTTGGTCAAGGACAGGCCGGCCCAGGTGGCGAGCAGCCCGCCGAACACGCTGATACCCAGGTAACCGAAGGCTACCAGGGCCTGCCCGCTTTCCAGCAAGCGCAGCGTATCCAGTGAAAAGGATGAAAAGGTCGTCAGACCGCCTACAAAGCCGACAATCAAGCCGGCGCGAATTTCAATCGGTACTTCCGGGCGCAACAGGAACCAGCCGTACAACAGCCCGATAATCAAGCAGCCGACCAGATTGACCGCCAGGGTCGCCGCATAAAAATGCTTCGGCCAGTTGGCGCTGACCCAAGTGCTGGTGGCGAAACGCAATAATGTACCAGCGATGCCGGCTGCGGACACGGCAAGAATCGTCTTGAGCACTACTTTCTCCGCTGTTTGGGGCTGAGTCGATCAAGTTGGGCGAGGTGATTGAGCTTTTCCCCGATCTTCAGCTCCAGGCCACGGGGCACCGGCTGATAGAGCGCCAGCGGTTCAAGCGCGTCGGGGAAGTAATCTTCGCCGGCCGCATAGGCGTCTGGCTCATCATGGGCGTAGCGGTATTCATCACCGTAGCCCAATTGTTTCATCAGCTTGGTCGGCGCGTTGCGCAGGTGCAGCGGCACTTCCAGGGAGCCGTATTCGGCGGCGGCGCGCAGGGCGGACTTGAAGCCCATATACACCGCGTTGCTTTTTGGCGCACAGGCCAGGTAGGTGATGGCCTGGGCCACCGCCAGCTCGCCTTCCGGGCTGCCGAGGCGCTCCTGCACCTCCCACGCCGCCAGACACAAGCTCAGCGCCCGCGGGTCGGCGTTGCCGATGTCTTCACTGGCCATGCGCACGACGCGACGCGCGAGGTACAACGGGTCGCAACCACCGTCGATCATGCGCGCGAACCAGTACAGCGCACCGTCCGGGTTGGAACCGCGTACGGATTTATGCAGCGCGGAAATCTGGTCGTAGAACGCTTCACCGCCCTTATCGAAGCGTCGGCGCGTGTCGCCGAGCAGGCTTTGCAGCAGGTCGACGCCAATCTCGCTGCCGTCTTCGGCCAGGTCGGAGGCGTTTTCCAGCAGGTTGAGGAAACGGCGCCCATCACCATCGGCGGCAGTGAGCAGGATCTTGAAGCCTTCGTCGCTGACACTCAGCCGGCGCTTACCCAGGCCCTTGTCTTCGCTCAAGGCACGGTGCAGCAGCTTTTGCATCGCCGCTTCGTCCAGGCTCTTGAGCACATAGACCCGCGCCCGCGACAGCAAGGCATTGTTCAATTCGAATGAAGGGTTCTCGGTGGTGGCGCCGATAAAGATCAGCGTGCCGTCTTCCACATATGGCAGGAACGCGTCCTGCTGCGACTTGTTGAAGCGATGCACTTCGTCGACGAACAGGATGGTGCGCTTGCCGTATTGCCCGGCCTGCTGTTTGGCGACGTCGACGGCCTGGCGGATCTCCTTGACCCCGGCGAGTACCGCCGAGACCGTTTCGAAGTGCGCATCCGAGACTTTCGCCAGCAACCGCGCCAGGGTGGTCTTACCCACCCCTGGCGGGCCCCAGAAGATCATCGAATGCAGCGCACCTTGCTCCAGGGCTTCGCGCAGGGGCTTGCCGCGAGCGAGCAGGTGTTCCTGGCCGACGTACTCATCCAGGTTGGTCGAGCGCAAGCGCGCGGCCAGGGGTTGAGCAATCGGGTCACTTCGAAACAAGTCCATGGGCAGCGTTTGAAACCTCTGGGCAGATTATTCCTGGATCACGTCGGCACCCTTGGGGATGTCGAACTTGAACTTGGATGCGGCGACCGGCTCGTTGGCCTTGACCCCGGAGAACAGGATGTCGGTGCGCTGGCCGACGCTGTCGATCAGACGCATGTTGTTGATCACGCCGTTGCCGAACGACAGGTGCAGGCTGTCGAACAGCGTGTCCTTGGATTTTGGCTTGAGGGTGAACTCGATCACGTTGCTGGTCTGCTTGGAGGTGATCTCGAAGCTGTCGCTGATCTTCGACACATCGCCCGACAACAGCAGCGCCGGGGTCTGGTTCAGGCGCGGGTCGAGCTTCTTGATGGTTACCTGCTCCAGGTCCGGGTCCCACAGGGTGACTTTCTGGCCGTCGGAGACAATGGTCTGCTCGTTCGGCGCGTCGGTTTTCCAGAAGAACAGGCCAGGACGCTGCACGGCCATTTCGCCAGCGGTTTCCTGCAATTGGGTGCCGCCGCCGTCCAGGGTCAGCTGGGAGAAACGCGCGGTCAGGGTCTTGGATTTGTCCAACAGGTTGGTCAGGCTGGCGACCGAGGCCGGATCGGCGTGCGCCGAAACAGCAGTCAGGGCCAGTGCCGGCAACAACAGCATGCGGATAAGACGCATGGGAGTCCTCATTGAGTAGTCAGGGCGCGCCGTGTGCTGCCACACGGCACGGGATCAGTCGCGCATCTGCCCGGGGGCGATGATTTCACGCGAGCCGTTAGTGTTCATCGCGGTCACGACGCCGGCCATTTCCATGGCTTCGATCATGCGGGCGGCGCGGTTGTAGCCGATTTTCAATTTACGCTGCACGGCAGAAATGGAGGCGCGGCGGCTTTCCAGTACAAAGGCCACGGCTTCGTCGTAGAGGGCGTCGGTTTCCGCATCGTCGTCACCGCCACCGCCGCCGCTCTCGAAGCCGCTGCCGGCTTCTTCGACGCCGTTGAGGATGTCGTCGTTGTATTCCGGGGCGCCACGCAGTTTCCAGGCTTCCACCACACGGTGCACTTCATCATCGGAGACAAAGGCGCCGTGTACACGGATCGGCAGACTGGTGCCCGGTGGCATGTAGAGCATGTCACCGTGGCCCAGCAGTTGTTCGGCGCCACCCTGGTCGATGATGGTCCGCGAGTCGATCTTGCTCGATACCTGGAACGCCATGCGCGTCGGGATGTTGGCCTTGATCAGACCGGTGATCACATCCACCGACGGACGCTGGGTTGCAAGGATCAAGTGAATACCGGCCGCACGGGCTTTCTGGGCGATACGGGCGATGAGTTCTTCAACTTTCTTGCCGACGATCATCATCATGTCGGCAAATTCGTCGACCACCACCACGATGGTCGGCAGCTTGGTCAGCAGCGGTGCTTCGTCGTGGATGCTTTCGCGCTTGTACAGCGGGTCGGCCAGCGGAGTGCCGGCGTCCTGGGCTTCCTTGACCTTGGCGTTGAAGCCCGACAGGTTACGCACGCCCATCTTCGCCATCAGCTTGTAGCGGCGCTCCATCTCGGCGACGCTCCAGCGCAGGGCATTGGCGGCGTCCTTCATGTCGGTGACAACCGGGCACAGCAGGTGCGGGATGCCCTCGTAGATCGACAACTCCAACATCTTCGGGTCGATCATGATCAGCTTGGCGTCATCCGGGCCGGACTTGAACAGGATCGACAGGATCATCGCGTTCACACCCACCGACTTACCCGAGCCGGTAGTACCGGCGACCAGCAGGTGCGGCATCTTCGCCAGGTCGGTGATCACCGGCTTGCCGCCGATGTCGTGGCCCAGGGCCAGGGTGACCGGCGACTTGAAGTTGTCGTATTCCGGCGTCGACAGCACTTCGGAGAAGCGCACGATCTGGCGGTCTTCGTTGGGAATCTCGATACCCACGGTGGTCTTGCCGGGAATCACCTCCACCACGCGGACGCTGGTCACGGCCAGGGAACGGGCCAGGTCTTTCGCCAGGTTGGAGATGCGGCTGACCTTGACGCCAGCGGCCGGCTGAATTTCGTAACGGGTAATGACGGGGCCGGGGTGGATCGAGTCCACCGTCACTTCGACGCCGAATTCCTTCAGTTTGATTTCCAGCAGATGGCCGACAGCAGCCAGCGACTCCGGGGAATAGTTGAGCTGTTTCTTTTCGGCCGGGTCGAGGATCGAGATCGGCGGCAAGGTGCCTTCG
Organism: Pseudomonas sp. GL_117; assembly: GCF_057835125.1. Classification (NCBI taxonomy): domain Bacteria; kingdom Pseudomonadati; phylum Pseudomonadota; class Gammaproteobacteria; order Pseudomonadales; family Pseudomonadaceae; genus Pseudomonas; species Pseudomonas sp. GL_117. The sequence goes on from NZ_CM174418.1 coordinate 3,765,704, forward strand.
ACGGCGCTGTCGACAAACAGCGGCGCCTGTTTCTCTTTCTGTACACGAGCGCTCGGCTCGGGGGCCTTGGTCGGCACTGGAGCGATCACCGGCGGCACCTGCTTCTCGCGGTCCGACATGTGCTTGCTCAGGGCCTGTTCGCGCTCGATCAGGCGCTCCTTGACCTTGGCCTGCTCGCGGCGGTCAGGCGTGCTTGGCGCCACCACTTCGTTGACGCGCGTGTCCACCTCACGCAACTGGGCCACCATGCGCTTGCGCTCGACCCGGGCAGCCCACCAGCGATTGGCGGCGCCCTGGAACAGCTCCAGCAGGTCGAGAGTGATCTTGCCGGTCACATCCATCACCTTGAACCACGACAGGTCGGTGAACACCGTGAGGCCGAACAGAAACAGTGCGATAAACATCAGGGTGCTGCCCTGGATATTCAGGGTCTTGCGCGCCAGGTCACCGAGGCTTTCGCCCAGCGCCCCGCCCGCGCCCGCCGGCAGGCCGGTAGGCGCATGGAAATGGATATGCGCCAGCGCCGCGCCGGACAGCACCAGGAACACCAGGCCGATCAGGCGCCAGGAGAACAGCCAGCCGCTCCACTGCCACGGATCGTGGCGCTGGCGGAAGATCTGCCAGGTCTTGATCGCCAGCAGCAATGGGAAGATATACGCGAAGTAACCCAGCACCATGAACAGGATGTCGGCGCTGTAGGAGCCGGCAGGTCCGCCGAAGTTCTGCACGTCGTCGATCTTGCTGTTGTGGCTCCAGCCCGGATCGTCCTTGCCATAGGTGAGCAAGGCCATCATCAGGAACAGGCACAGCGCGCCGATAGCGATCAGCGCGCCTTCCTTGAGGCGGTAATGCAGGTGCTGGCGCCAGGCCGGCACGACTGCTGCTTTGGGTGTTGCGGCGGATTTCTTCAAAACGGGTCTTTTCCTGCGCCTTTGGCGCGTCCATCTATTGAATGACTGCAACTACTGCCCAATCCGAGCAGCTGAAAAATGAACGAACGTCGTTGATTCTACGTTTAACACTGGGTGATGGATCGATGAAACGGCGATAACGCCACAATGGCCGCATTGTACGGGTTTGTGTCCCCGATGCCACGCCCTTGCCCTTCCCCCAGCAGCATAGACAATTGAAGTGTCACATCAGGGTCAATTTGAGCATGCATTGTCTTTGCTGACAAAGGCTTATGGGTTGTTTTTACCAATCAGCGCAAGCTTGGCAAATGGCCTGCATGGCGCCGACCCGATTACGACCACATCCCCGGCAGAGAGTTGCAGAAACACCTGCTCACGCTAATCCCGACCGCCACCCGATTCGGGCTGGCCCTGAGGCGCTGCGTCGACAATAATCACCGCCACGTGCGGCAGGTGTCATACCTGCCACTCCCCTCCCCTTCCATAAGCCTGGATGCCATGCTGACCTGGTTGCAACGCGATTCCCTGACTTTCCCGCCATTGGCCAAGGCCATGCGCGAACCCAATGGCCTGCTGGCCGCCGGTGGAGACTTGTCGGCCGAACGGCTGGTGCAGGCCTATCGGCACGGTTGTTTTCCGTGGTTTTCGGATGGCCAGCCGATTCTCTGGTGGTCGCCGGACCCGCGCACGGTGATTTTCCCTGAAGAGCTGCATGTATCCCGCAGCCTGGGCAAACTGCTGCGCCAACAACGTTACACAGTGACCTTCGACCAGGACTTCGCCGCCGTGATCCAGGCCTGCGCGGCGCCGCGCGCCTATGCCGATGGCACCTGGATCACCCAAGGCATCCAGAGCGCCTACCTGGAGCTGCACAGGCGCGGTTACGCGCACTCGGTCGAGGTGTGGGACGCTGGCGAACTGGTGGGCGGCCTGTACGGCCTGGCGATGGGGCAACTGTTCTTTGGCGAGTCCATGTTCAGTCGCGCCGACAATGCATCGAAGTTTGGCTTCGCCACGCTTACCCGGCAATTGCAGGCTTGGGGCTTTGTACTGATCGACTGCCAGATGCCCAACGATCACCTGCACAGCCTGGGCGCCCGCGCCATACCGCGCAGTGAGTTCGCAGATTTCCTGCGCAACCACTTGGACCAACCCAACAGCGGACCCTGGGTGGTTTCCTAGGCGACTTTCGCGCACGTGGCTTACACTTGTTTCAAAGGCTATCCCGAGGGTTGATCATGACCGAGCTGGCACGCTTGAAGTTCTATGCCACTCAAGCCCACTCTTGCAGCTACCTGCCCAACGAGCAGGCTACCACTCTGTTCCTCGACCCCAGTCAGCCGATGGACGTGCACGTGTACGCCGACCTTTCGGAAATGGGGTTTCGCCGCAGCGGTGATCATCTGTACCGCCCCCATTGCCAGAACTGCAATGCCTGCGTACCTGCACGCATTCCTGTGGGGCAGTTTTTGCCGGATCGCAATCAGAAGCGCATCCTCAAGCGCAATGCCGACCTGACGGTCACAGCGACCAAGCCGCGTTTCAGTGAAGAGTATTTTGATCTTTACCAACGCTACATCGAACAACGCCATGCCGACGGCGACATGTTTCCGCCCAGCCGCGACCAGTTTTCCACGTTCCTGGTGCGCGACCTGCCGTTTTCGCGTTTCTACGAGTTCCGCCTCGACGGCCAGCTGCTGGCTGTCGCCGTGACCGACCTGCTGCCTAACGGCCTCTCGGCGGTCTACACCTTCTACGAGCCGGCAGAAGAGCGCCGCAGCCTGGGGCGCTTTGCAATCCTGTGGCAAATCGGCGAAGCCCTGCGCCTGGAACTGGAGGCGGTGTACCTCGGTTACTGGATCAAAAACTGCAAAAAGATGAACTACAAGACCCAATATCGCCCCATAGAACTGCTGATTAATCAAAGATGGGTCACGCTTAACTAGAACCCCTTGGCTTAAACACCCTTTTTCGGGCACAATGCACGCCGCTTTTGCCTGGCGCAGTTGCACCGGGCCATTCACTGGATACCGAGGGCTTTACTGCATGTCGAAAGAAGACAGCTTCGAAATGGAAGGCACTGTCGTCGACACCCTGCCCAACACCATGTTTCGTGTGGAGTTGGAAAATGGGCACGTCGTAACCGCGCATATCTCCGGCAAGATGCGCAAGAACTACATTCGTATTCTTACCGGTGACAAAGTGCGCGTCGAGCTGACGCCCTATGACTTGAGCAAAGGGCGCATCACTTACCGCGCTCGCTAAGCAAGTCAATACAAAACGCCCGGTTATGCCGGGCGTTTTTGTGTGCGAGCGGGCTTGCTCGCGAATGCGGCGGATCAGCCAATGAATCTGTTGACTGACACTGCGCATTCGCGAGCAAGCCCGTTCCCACATTTGCTCCTCATGGTTTTCAAGACAGCAAAAAGGCGCCTTTCGGCGCCTTTTTGTTTTATTGCAGCTATCGATCAGGCCATTTCAGCCGTGGTTTCGAACTCGAAGGTCAGCTCGCCATCCTTCAAGTCGATGTGCACCACACCGCCGTGGTCGGACAGTTCGCCGAACAGGATCTCTTCGGCCAACGGCCGTTTGATCTTGTCCTGGATCAGACGCGCCATCGGGCGTGCGCCCATTGCCGCGTCGTAGCCACCTTCGGCCAGCCAACTGCGCGCCGCATCGGTCACTTCCAACTGCACGCGCTTGTCTTCCAACTGCGCCTGCAACTCGGTAAGGAACTTGTCCACCACGCTTTTGATGACCTCGTGACTGAGGCGACCAAACTGGATAATGGTGTCCAGGCGGTTGCGGAACTCCGGCGTGAAGCTCTTCTTGATCACTTCCATCGCATCGGAAGAGTGATCCTGATGGCTGAAGCCGATCGAAGCCCGCGCGGCCGTTTCAGCACCGGCGTTGGTGGTCATGATCACGATCACGTTGCGGAAATCCGCCTTGCGCCCGTTGTTGTCGGTCAGGGTCCCGTGGTCCATGACCTGCAACAGCAGGTTGAAGACTTCCGGGTGGGCCTTTTCGATTTCATCGAGCAGCAATACGCAATGCGGTTGCTTGGTGATCGCTTCGGTCAACAGGCCGCCCTGGTCGAACCCGACATAACCCGGCGGTGCACCGATCAAGCGCGACACGGTGTGACGCTCCATGTATTCGGACATGTCGAAACGCACCAGCTCGATCCCCATGGCCTTGGCCAACTGCCGCGCCGCTTCGGTCTTGCCGACGCCGGTAGGGCCGGCGAACAGGAACGAGCCAACCGGCTTGTCCGGCGACTTGAGGCCCGCACGGGACAACTTGATCGCCGTGGACAGCGCGTCAATGGCAGCATCCTGGCCAAACACAGTGAGCTTGAGGTCGCGCTCCAGGTTACGCAGCAGCTCCTTGTCGGAACTGTTGACGTGCTTAGGCGGAATCCGCGCGATTTTCGCGACGATGTCCTCAACCTGAGCCACATCAATGCGCTTCACACGTTTCTCGACCGGTTGCAGGCGCTGATAGGCACCCGCCTCGTCGATCACATCGATAGCCTTGTCCGGCATGTGCCGATCATTGATGTAGCGCGACGCCAGTTCGGCCGCCGCACGCAGCGCCTCATCGGTGTATTCGATGCCGTGGTGCGCCTCGAAACGCCCCTTGAGCCCGCGCAGGATGCCAATGGTGTCTTCAACCGAAGGCTCGGACACGTCGACTTTCTGGAAGCGACGCGCCAGGGCGCGGTCTTTTTCGAAGATGCCGCGGAATTCCTGGAAGGTGGTCGAGCCGATGCAACGGATATCACCCGAGGACAGCAGCGGCTTGAGCAGGTTGGAGGCATCCATCACGCCACCCGACGCCGCACCGGCACCAATGATGGTGTGGATCTCATCGATGAACAGGATCGCTTGCGGGCGTTTCTTCAGTTCGCCGAGCAATGCCTTGAAACGCTTCTCGAAATCGCCACGGTACTTGGTCCCGGCGAGCAATGCGCCCAGGTCCAGGGAGTAGACGACGCTATTGGCCAGCAGGTCCGGCACCTGGTTATCGACGATACGCTTGGCCAGGCCCTCGGCAATCGCGGTTTTACCCACGCCCGCCTCGCCCACCAGCAACGGATTGTTCTTGCGACGACGCGCGAGGATCTGCGCTACGCGCTCGACTTCAAGCTCACGCCCCACCAGCGGATCGATCCGCCCCTGGCGCGCCAGTTCGTTGAGATTGCTGGCATAGGCATCCAGTGGATTGCCCGAAGAAGAAGACTCACCGCCCTCGTCGTCCTGCATATCCTGCTCACCCTCGGAATGATCGCCGTGCCCAGGCACCTTGGAGATACCGTGGGCGATGTAGTTGACGACATCAATACGGGCAACGCTCTGCTGCTTGAGCAGGAACACTGCCTGGCTTTCCTGTTCGCTGAAGATCGCCACAAGCACATTGGCGCCCGTGACCTCACGCTTACCGGAGCTCTGCACGTGGAAAACCGCACGCTGAAGCACCCGCTGGAAGCCCAGGGTCGGCTGGGTTTCACGGTCTTCATCGTGGACTGGAATAAGTGGCGTTGTGGAGTCGATAAACTCCTGCAGGTCATGCTTGAGTTTGTCGAGGTTGGCGCCGCACGCACGCAAGACGGTGGCGGCAGCTTCGTTATCCAAAAGTGCCAGCAGCAGGTGTTCGACGGTCATGAATTCATGACGTTTCGAACGAGCCTCCTTGAAGGCAAGATTGAGGGTGACTTCGAGCTCGCGGTTTAACATAGCTTCACCTCATACCCAAGTGGTCGGCGTTAACCGTCCTTCTCGATTTCACAGAGTAGCGGATGCTGGCTTTCCCTGGCGTACTGGTTGACCTGCATGGCCTTTGTCTCGGCGATGTCGCGGGTAAACACTCCACATACTGCCCGTCCTTCTGTATGAACGGCCAGCATTACCTTGGTCGCCAACTCGCGGTTCAGGTTAAAAAACACCTCGAGCACTTCGACGACGAAATCCATCGGTGTGTAGTCATCATTGAACAAAACCACCTTGTACATCGGCGGCGCCTGTAGAGCAGGCTTGGCCTCCTGAACAGCAATGCCTGCAGAACCGTCGTCGTCATGTTCCTGATCCGGGCGATCCTGATTGAATGTTAGTCGAATCTGGCTGTTTGCATGCATGGAAAGAAAGGTTCGTCAGTGGTTCAAATACAGTGGTGGGGGCGACCTGTCAGAATTTCAACTCTGACCGACTGGTCGCCTTGACTATCGGCAAATCGGTGTTACAACCAATAGAACCCACAGTGGGTAAAAAAGGTCCGCGCAGTCAACCTTATTTATTCGGGTTAGGACGGATAAACTGGATGATACTCCAGTGATGGAGTCTGGTGCAGAGGGATATGGAGATGGCAAGCGGTAAGGTCAAGTGGTTCAACAATGCCAAGGGATACGGCTTCGTCAACGAAGAGGGCAAGAGTGACGATCTTTTTGCCCATTACTCAGCAATCACCATGGAAGGTTATAAAACGCTGAAAGCCGGCCAACCTGTGAGTTTTGACATAATTCAAGGACCTAAAGGGCTGCACGCCGTAAACATCTCTGCGGTTACGGCGGATACCCCTGCAAAACCTGCAACAACCACGGCTCATAAAGAAAAGAAATTAACGGCCTAACCGCCACTGAGCCTGGAGGTTGCAGTAAAAAAAACGGCCATCCCACTCAAACCGGGATGGCCGTTTTTTGTATGCCAGCCTTTTACATATGCGAAATCAACGCATCGCCAAAGCCCGACGACGACACCAACTTCGCCCCTTCCATCAAGCGCTCGAAATCATAGGTCACAGTCTTGGCCGAAATCGCACCATTGGTCCCCTTGATGATCAGGTCTGCTGCTTCCGTCCAGCCCATGTGGCGCAACATCATTTCCGCCGACAGGATCAGCGACCCCGGGTTGACCTGATCCTTGCCCGCGTACTTGGGCGCGGTGCCGTGGGTGGCTTCGAACATCGCCACGGTATCGGACAGGTTGGCGCCCGGCGCAATACCGATACCGCCCACCTCTGCCGCCAGGGCGTCGGACAAGTAATCGCCGTTCAGGTTAAGCGTGGCAATCACATCGTACTCAGCCGGGCGCAGCAGGATCTGCTGAAGCATGGCGTCGGCAATGGCATCTTTAACCACGACATTCTTGCCAGTCTTTGGATTCTTGAACTGCATCCACGGGCCGCCATCGAGCAGCGTGGCACCAAACTCCTCAGCTGCCACTTCATAGGCCCACTCCTTGAAGGCCCCCTCGGTGAACTTCATGATGTTGCCTTTATGCACGATGGTCAGGGAGTCGCGGTCGTTATCCACGACATACTGAAGCGCTTTACGCGCCAGACGCTTGGTGCCCTCTTTGGACACCGGCTTCACACCGATCCCGCAATCCTGGTCGAAACGGATCTTGGTAACGCCCATTTCCTCCTTGAGGAACTTGATGACCTTGATCGCTTCCGGAGAACCGGCCTTCCACTCGATACCGGCGTAAATGTCCTCGGAGTTCTCGCGGAAGATGGTCATGTCCACATCTCCTGGCTTCTTGACCGGGCTCGGCACGCCTTCGAACCAGCGCACCGGACGCAGGCACACATACAGGTCGAGCTGTTGGCGCAAGGCCACGTTCAGCGAACGGATGCCACCGCCGACCGGCGTGGTCAACGGCCCCTTGATGGAAACCACGTAATCCTTGACCGCATCCAGGGTCTCCTGGGGCAGCCAGGTGTCCTGGTCGTAGACTTGAGTCGCCTTCTCGCCGGCATAAACCTCCATCCACGAGATCTTGCGCTTGCCGCCGTAGGCCTTTTCAACAGCTGCGTCGACCACCTTGATCATCACCGGGCTGATGTCGACGCCGATACCATCACCCTCGATAAAAGGGATGATCGGGTTATTAGGAACATTGAGAGAATGGTCTGCATTGACGGTGATTTTGTCGCCGACGGCTGGAACCTGAATCTTCTTGTATCCCATGCTGAACTCCATCTTTGGATTGAACATCTGGCTGCGCTCGAGCCTACTCCAGATACATGACGACTGAAACCTCACGCCACGGTCATTTGCGTCGAAAACAGCACATTTAGTCGTCTACAAGCCTGAAATCTAAGGCAAATTCGCCAATCTTGAGCACGCCATACGACTTTGGGCGCAATGGGGTACCTGCGACCTTTAGACCAATGGACGACACACCTTTTGTATGAAGGCTCGGCGTAAGCATAGCGACCTATGTATAATGCCGCCGCTGACCCAAGAGTCACGACGGCGGACCGCTCTAGAACACAGCCTTCCGCTACAAAGCAGGACTATTACAATAGCCCACCCGCTTGACGCTCGACTGATGCAACCCAACATCACCGCGAAGAAACCTCGACATTTCGCTCATGGATGACTTTGAACGAACGCGCTCCACCCGGCGCATCTCGAGTTTCTGCGCACGCTTTCAGCAAAGAAGAGAGTTAATCCGAATATGCCCACCCGCTCGAAGATCATCTACACCTTCACCGACGAAGCCCCGGCCCTCGCCACCTATTCACTGCTGCCTATCGTAGAGGCCTTCACCGCTTCCGCTGATATTGCCGTGGAAACCCGCGACATCTCCCTCGCCGCGCGCATCCTCGCAAGCTTCCCCGAGCAATTGGGCGCCAAGGCCATCCCGGACCACCTCGCCGAACTGGGCGACCTGGCCGTTACGCCTGAAGCCAACATCATCAAGCTGCCTAACATCAGCGCCTCGACCCCGCAGCTGCAAGCCGCGATCAAGGAACTGCAGGCCCAGGGCTACGCCCTGCCGGACTACCCGGAAACCGTAACCACCGACGCGGAAAAAGAAACCCGCGCACGTTACGACAAGGTCAAGGGCAGCGCCGTGAACCCGGTACTGCGCGAAGGCAACTCCGACCGCCGCGCACCGCTGTCGGTCAAGAACTACGCACGCAAGCACCCGCACAAAATGGGCGCCTGGGCTGCCGACTCCAAGTCGCACGTTGCCCACATGAACAGTGGCGACTTCTACGGCAGCGAAAAAGCCGTACAGATCGAAGGCGCCGATGCTGTCAAAATCGAGCTGATCGCCCAGGACGGCACCGCCACTGTCCTGAAGGAAAAGACTTCGGTACAGGCCGGCGAAATCATCGACAGCGCCGTATTGAGCAAGAATGCACTGCGTTCGTTCATCGCCGCTGAAATCGAAGACGCCAAGAAACAAGGCGTGCTGCTGTCGGTCCACCTCAAAGCCACCATGATGAAGGTCTCCGACCCGATCATGTTCGGCCAGATCGTTGCCGAGTTCTATAAAGACGCCCTGGCCAAGCACGCCACCGTGCTGGAACAGATCGGCTTCAACCTGAACAACGGCATCGGCGACCTGTACGCTCGCATCAAGGCCCTGCCGGCCGACCAGCAGGCACAGATCGAAGCTGACATCCAGGCGGTCTATGCCGCTCGTCCTTCCCTGGCGATGGTCAACTCCGATAAAGGCATCACCAACCTGCACGTGCCGAGCGACGTGATCGTCGACGCCTCGATGCCAGCCATGATCCGTGACTCCGGCAAAATGTGGGGCACCGACGGCCAGCTGCACGACACCAAGGCCGTGATCCCGGATCGCTGCTACGCCACCATCTACCAGGCCGTCATCGAAGACTGCAAGGCCCATGGCGCTTTCGACCCGACCACCATGGGCAGCGTGCCAAACGTTGGCCTGATGGCGAAGAAAGCCGAAGAGTACGGCTCCCACGACAAGACCTTCCAGATCAAGGCCGACGGCGTAGTCCGCGTCACCGACAGCAAGGGCAACCTGCTGATGGAACAGAAAGTCGAAGCCGGCGACATCTTCCGCATGTGCCAGACCAAAGACGCGCCGATCCAGGACTGGGTCAAACTGGCCGTCAACCGCGCCCGCGCCAGCGCCACTCCAGCGATCTTCTGGCTGGACCCACAGCGCGCGCACGACGGCGCCGTGATCGAAAAAGTCCAGACCTACCTGAAAGACCACAACACCGAAGGCCTGGACATCCGCATCATGTCGCCGGTCGACGCGATGAAGTTCACCCTGGAGCGCACCCGCAAGGGCCTGGACACCATCTCGGTGACCGGCAACGTGCTGCGCGACTACCTGACCGACCTGTTCCCGATCATGGAACTGGGCACCAGCGCCAAGATGCTGTCCATCGTGCCACTGATGAACGGTGGAGGCCTGTTCGAAACCGGCGCCGGCGGCTCGGCCCCGAAACACGTGCAACAGCTGGTGGAAGAAAACTTCCTGCGCTGGGATTCCCTGGGTGAGTTCCTGGCCCTGGCGGCCTCCCTTGAGCATTTGGGTGTGACGTACAACAACCCGAAAGCCCTGGTACTGTCCAAGACCCTGGACCAGGCCACCGGCCAGTTCCTCGACAACAACAAGTCGCCATCGCGCAAAGTCGGCAACATAGACAACCGCGGCAGCCACTTCTACCTGGCACTGTACTGGGCTCAAGCCCTGGCAGCCCAGACCGAAGACACCGCACTGCAAGCGCAGTTCGGCGAACTGGCCAAGACCCTGACCGAGAACGAAGCGACCATCGTTGCCGAGCTCAACGCCGTACAGGGCAAGCCAGTGGACATCGGCGGCTACTACGCGCCGAGCCCGGAACTGACCAGCAAGGCCATGCGCCCAAGCAACACCCTCAACGCGGCGATTGCCAAGTTGAAGTAAGGTTGTGAGGTGACATCACAAACCCCGGCCTGGTGCCGGGGTTTGTGTTTTCAGCGAATTCAAGTTTATTCACAGGGAAGCATTGACGTACTCTGAAGTCCAAACGGAGCGAATCAACTCAAGCACCTCACACCTGTAAACAGGATTCCAACCGTCCCGCTCTTTAGACACCACAGCAAATTGAGGCAGTACCGGCAAACTGGAAATGCCTTCAAGACTCCTTAAACCCGAAACCTGCGCGACAAAAGGCAGTAATGTAATGCCAACTCCTGCTTGCACTGCAGACCGCAGCGACATCAAGTCTTCCGACTCGTAAACGCAATGCCATTTTATACCGCACTCCTCTAGACTCCGGATCGCTAGACTGCGAAACCCACAGGGTGGCTTGAACAAAGCGAGCGGGACATCGTGTGGCTTATCGACCACGTCAGCGCTATCGCCAGCAAACCATCTGACCGATAATGTGTGCCAAGGACGCTCGTGCATCTTTTCCAGTTCATCTATCACAAGACATAGGTCGATCCTACCCTCACTTACCGCGTCCAATAGCAAACCAGACCTAGCGACCTTCACCACCATCTGTATGGTTGGAAAGTGAGTAGCCATGCTGGAAATAATCTTTGGGAGCACCCTCTCACAAAAATGCTCTGGCATACCCACTATGATCGTTTCTCTTCTTTCAACTCTCTCAAACAGCCTGCCAACTTTATCGTTACAAATGACTATATCTTTGGCATAACCCAAAAGCTTTTCTCCCTCCAATGTCAGCAATACCTGTCGATTTTCCCTCGCAAACAGCACCACACCCAATAAATCCTCTAACCTTTTAATCTGCTGACTGATAGCAGGCTGAGTCAAACTTAGAGCTTCAGCCGCTCGCGTAAAACTTTTGGTCTCACCTACTTTGATAAAGCTCCGCAACGACTGAACATCAAGATTGACTCTCATAACACGCCACCTATCGAAATTAATATTCTGATTGTGGCAAATCAACACTTCATCCACCACTGACCATTCGGATAGGTAAGGGGCAAAATTACGTATGAAAACATGCAACAAAATGTTTAATTAGAGATTCTCCTGTCATCCTAAGCTGATAGGCGAGCCTTAGAGGCATTAAAGTACATACCGGAGGTTAATGCCAACCTCGCCAAAACAGACTCTGCACGCATAGTCGAATGTCGAGCGTTGATTTCTAAAGCACTAGTAAAAAAGAACGCACCGCTTGTCAGCTCCCCCAAAACAGTGATTCTGTCATCTACATGCCCCAGATGATTTATCAAACCACCCGTTTCAGTAGACACCTTCACTCCGCCAAATGGGTCGACGCACCCAATTCCTCGCTGGAGAATATTCTGCACCAAAGGGTTATCAAACTTACTCGCATCCCGAGGAGTACCCGTGGCCAGTACAACGGAGTCATAATTGTGGCAACTCTTAAGCGATCGATTAACTACCTTTAAGCAAAACCGCTTATTGTATTCAATCGCCTCAAGCCCACCCTTTATAATTGATAGCTGCCCAGACTCGAGTAATGATCTAATTTTCAATGCATTCTCCATCGGAATAGAAACACGGTAGGCCATCCACCAGCTTGAGTAACCCAGAAATATATGCTTATCCTCATCCGGCATTGCAGGCCAAATCAAATCAAGTACAGCATTTGTCGAGTAGAGAACGGATTGCCAAAACCGAGGGTGTTGGGCAGCCGCTATTTCAGCCTCAAGAAATTCCGCTGCCGGTCTCTGGGAACACATTGCAGTCCAATCAGCCATGCCAATCCGCTTACCCTCCAAGGCCAATTCTTGCGTCATCCAACGAATAACGTCGTCAAGTCGGACTACGCCAGATCGAGAAATACAAGACCTGACTGTTTCCGGCGTCAATATCGTGGGTTGATAGCGCCCCTGACTCCCCCTGACACTAGGCAGAGCTCCCGTGCGGGAATGCAATGTAATGGGCCCTTCATGGCCATTAGCAGTCAGCCCTATAACTGCATCGATCGCACTCAATCTTGAACCGACAATTGCAACACTCGCCTGCTTTTGAATCAGCCGGCTTGTGCGCTTTATAGGATAAGGACTGGAGAAGAAACCCTGCGTACCCTCCAGGTGCTGGTATTCGAGACTGCGTGCATTACCACAACTCAACACCACATGATCACTGGGGAACGATAGATTCCCTTTTGTTGAAACCACGACCGTTCCGTCATGGGAGAAGCTTATATTTACAACCTCGTCATGGACTGGAATCAATTGACAACCGAGTTCTACAGCTTTTTTGACTAGAGATTGAATCATGTGCGCAAGATATAACCCGAACAGGGGCCGAGGCAAAAATGCATGTGGGCACAGTTCAATGTCAGGGAAGTCATCTTCCCAAACCCCACGATTAGCCACCAACCATCCGTAAAAATGTCCAGGCTGATCAGGAAAAGGCGAAATAAATTCCGCTCGTGTATTTAAAATATTTGTGGAGCAGTCTTCCGAGTAGGCAAACCCTCGACCACATTGAGATTGTTTGTCCACCAAAAATATCGACACATCCGAATGGCAGCCATATCGCCCTAAACCATTCAAAATCGCGTAGATAAAAGAGACACTTGAGGCTCCACCCCCAATTATCGTGATTACGCTGCCAGACATAACAACCTCCCACTATTTTTTTCTGCATGAAACATGCTTATTTTTTAAAAGCTTCAAACAACATACTTACAATACAAATATGTGCTCCGACATAGGCCTGCAGTTCCCAGACACGACAAAACCACCCTCTATGAATGGGATAATATCCTGCTCGATACTTATACCCGGAGCGATCTCCTCCAAATAGACCACTCCATTTTTCAGTGCAAAAACTGCACGCTCCGTAACAAAAATAACTCGTTGGCCCAACAATTGAGAATAGCCACCGTTAAATGTCAATTGCGAGACCTGGCGAACAAATTTATTTACTCGACCTTCCCGAACTATATGAACCTCCCCTTCACTTACACTCACAACCAACCCTGCAGCTGTAAAAGTCCCACAAAATACAATGCATCGCGCCGACTGTGAGATGTTTATGAAGCCACCCGCGCCTTGCAACTTACGACCAAACTGCGACACATTGACATTGCCAAAACTATCCATTTCGGCAAAACCCAAGCACGCCACATCAATCCCACCACCTTCGTAAAAATCAAACAAAGCTGCCTGCTCAATGATACTAACCGGACGATAGCTAGCCCCAAATGACAATCCAGTTGCTGGCCGACCACCTATAACGCCGGATTCAACAGTAAAGTTCATCGACTCCGCACAACCTAACTCTTCAGCCACCTGAGCAACGACGACCGGTATACCAATACCAAGATTGATAACCCTCGCATTTTCACGTCGAATTTCCTGCAAAGCTCTTTTAGCAATAATTCTCTCCGCGCACGAAATCGGCCTCTCACTAGGCGTGAGAACTCCCGGACGCGTAAATGCTGAATTACTTGCCACGCCATACGTTTGAGGATGTTCATGAGGGCGCGACACCGTCACATAATCCACCAACAACCCAGGCACTATTACATGCTGCGGTTCAATATCGTGTAGTCCCACCAAACTTTCAACCTGCACAATCACTATTCCACCGGAGTTCTTGACTGCCATGGCCTGCGCAAGCACATCACTATTAGACACTTCCCGTTCAATCGAAATATTGCCCGAAGGATCACAAGATGTCCCTCTTAGTAACGCGCAATCCACCTTAAGTGCAGGATAAAATAGCGTCCACTCTCCATTAATAATAATTTTCTGAACCAGTGTGCCTGCGCCCCTGCTATTCAAGCACGCCCCCTCATAATCAGGATCAACGAAAGTGTTAAGGCCAACATTTGAGATCACACCAGGCTTCTTCGCCGCGATTGCACGGAATAGCTGGCTGATAACCCCCTGCGGCCAGTTATGCGCCTCTATCTCTCCTAAACGCGCCATATTTCCCAATCGCGGCACGAGTCCCCAGAACCCTCCAATTGCCTTGGCCACCAGCCCACTCTGGGCCAAAACGTCCACCCCCCTTTTGTCAAGATCTCCAGAGGCAGAAGTGAATAGCAAACCCAGCTCACGAGGCCGTCCCTCCCGCTTGAAACGCTCACTGATTGCTCGAGTAAGTCCATCAGGATGCCCGCAACTTCCAAACCCTCCCGGAACGATTGTCCATCCGTCTTCAATCAATTCTGCCGCTTGCTGTTCGTTGATAACTTTCATGCTGCGGCCTCGGAATCCTGAGGTGGAGCGGGCTGAACGGGTTGCTCCCAAACGACTAGAAACGTACAACCCGTAGCAGAAGAAAGTTGGTGAGTAGAGCCCGGCGGGTAAATTTGCAGCGCACCTGCAGTATGTCGCCCCCTGTCATCGACTAGTTCACCATCGACCACCAACACTAATTCCCATCCCTGATGCCTGTGTCTCGGCGTTAAAGCTCCGACAGCATAACGAACCAATGCGGCAACTGGCCCTTGCGCATTATCCCGCGCATCATAAAGGTAAAATATTGAAATCCCTTTGCGCCCTTCCACTTCATAAGGTTCAAAATTCAGATAATCAATATCGTCAACGTGCAGTCCACCTCCAGACCGGCAAATGTCATCGCTATATAATTTCTCATCAGCCATTTCGTGCTTAAACATTAGCATTCTCCTGATAAGCAGCCTTCAATATTCGACGCTTACTTTGCTCTCGAATGATTCATCAAATAAACTCCCCCCCCCGACACAATGAAACCTACAATCACCACCACACTCGGTACTTCACCCAACATCAACGACGCCATGATCTGAGTGACAGCCGGAATAACATGAAACAAGTTAGTCGCCTTACTCGCCTCCCCCCGCCGAATCATCAGGTAAAGCAGGGTCAGCGCGCCGACCGAGTTCATTACAGTGATCCACGCCACAGAGGCAGCGAAGGGCCCCCACTGCGTCACCTGCATGGTCTCGGTGGCATAGGCCAGCAGCAACATGACCAGCGACGCGGTGACCATCTGAACAAAACAGCCCACCCACAGGTTGACGCCGCCGAGAAAACGCTTCTGATAAAGCGTGCCAAGGGTGATGCCTAGCAGCGCCAGCCCTACCGCGCCATAACCGCCGATTGACGCCTCGGTACCAAAAAAACTGCTGCCTACCACAATAGCCACGCCGCCTACGCCCAGGATCGAGCCTGGCAAGTCGCGCCAACTCAATTGCTCGCCTAAACAGAAATAGGCGCCTATCACCACAAATACCGGCATCAGCCCAACAATCAGCGCAGCTTGCCCAGCCGGGACGCCCTGACTTATCCCGGTGTAGAGGCCGCCAAACTGCAGAGCCTGCAAGAGCAACCCCACGGCAGCCGCGTGAAGGTAGGGTGTAAGCCGCCTAGGCCACTCGGCCTTGATCGCGAGCGCCACGCCCAGGAAAACCAAGGCAGCCAGGGCAAATCGGTAGAACGTCATGGTGAAGGGCTCGCCATAGCGCACACCGAACGCACCACCGATATAACCGGAACTCCACAACAGGATGAAGGCAATCGGCAACGGCGATGTAAGGCGCACTTCGTAGCTTTTGTGGGCAATCGGATTCATGAGATTTCTCCAGTGAAGGTTCTGGAGAGGTAAACTGCGCCGCTGGCACATCGGGGTAAAATCATAAAATGTCGGGCGTGTCATGCAGATTGCTTATGCCCCCCCCTGAGGAAACCCGATCCACATGCGGGAGCGGCGGTGCGCCGATCGCACTTGCCCACTCCCACATTGACTACGATCCTGCCGGTAGACCGCGTCGCACATTCAAATCGAGGCATTCCATGACCTGGCAACCCCACATCACCGTCGCCACCATCGTCGAAGACAACGGCCGCTTCCTTATGGTCGAAGAACTCAAAAACGGCCGCGCCGTGCTCAACCAACCCGCCGGCCATCTCGACCCGCACGAAACCCTCACCGAAGCCGCTGTGCGCGAAACCCTCGAAGAAACCGGCTGGGATGTCGAAGCCACCGGCATCGTCGGCATCTACCTGTACACCGCGCCGAGCAACGGCGTGACCTATCAGCGGGTTTGCTTCATCGCCAAGGCTCTCAAACACCACCCCGACTACCCACTCGACGAAGGCATCCTGCGTGCCCGCTGGCTGAGCCGTGACGAACTGCTGGCCGTGCGCGACGACTGGCGCAGCGAGCTGATCATCCGCTGTATTGATGATTATCTGGCCGGCCAGCGTCACAGTCTCGAATTGATCCGCCCTTCTCTTTAGCCTTGAAGGCCCGAGCCTGATAGAATCGCGTCCTTTTTCAAGACACCCGTTGAAACCCTATGCGTGATCCAGCCCCTTCTGACACACAAAAGAAGCGCGTCATCGTCGGCATGTCCGGCGGCGTGGATTCTTCCGTTTCCGCCGTTCTGCTCATGGAGCAGGGTTATGAGGTGGAAGGCCTGTTCATGAAGAACTGGGAAGAAGACGATGGAACGGAATATTGCACCGCCATGGACGACCTGGCGGACGCCCAGGCCGTGTGCGACAAGATCGGCATCAAGCTGCACACCGCCAACTTCGCCGCCGAGTACTGGGACAACGTGTTCGAGCACTTCCTGGCTGAATACAAGGCCGGTCGCACGCCGAACCCGGACATCCTGTGCAACCGCGAAATCAAGTTCAAGGCGTTCCTCGACTACGCCATGATGCTTGGCGCCGATCTGATTGCCACTGGCCACTACGTGCGCCGCCGCGATGTCGACGGCCGCACCGAACTGCTCAAGGGCCTGGACCCAAACAAGGACCAGAGCTACTTCCTGCACGCCGTCGGCGGCGAACAGATCGCCAAGACCCTGTTCCCGGTGGGTGAGCTGGAAAAGCCCGAAGTGCGCAAGATCGCCGAGCAACACGGCCTGGCCACCGCCAAGAAGAAGGATTCCACCGGGATCTGCTTTATCGGCGAGCGCCGCTTCAGTGACTTCCTCAAGCAATACCTGCCAGCACAACCTGGCGAAATCAAAACCACCGACGGTGAAGTGATCGGCCGCCACCACGGCCTGATGTACCACACCATCGGCCAGCGCCAGGGCCTGGGCATCGGCGGCCTGAAAGACGCCGGCGAAGAGCCGTGGTACGTGCTGATCAAAGACCTGGAGCACAACGAGCTGATCGTGGGCCAGGGCAATGAACATCCATTGCTGTTCTCCGGCGCCCTGCTCGCTTCGGAAATCTACTGGGTCAACCCGATCGACCTGAGCACCCCACGCCGCCTGACCGCCAAAGTGCGCTATCGCCAGAGCGACCAGCCATGCACCCTGGAAAAAACCGCTACAGGCTACCGCGCAACCTTCGATGACCCGCAGCGCGCGGTCACTCCAGGCCAATCCGTGGTGTTCTATGACGGCGAAATCTGCCTGGGCGGCGGCGTGATTGAAATCGCCGAAGCCTGGAGCCAAAAGGCATGAGCCCGACCCAGGAGCAATTGACGGCACTGGGCGGGGTTTTCCTCGCCGCTGTATTGGTGGACAAGATCGCCAAGACCGGCCAGGTCACCGAGGCCGGCCTGACCTGCATGCTCGGCAGCCTGCTGATCCGCGACCCCAAGGACACCCTGGAAGTCTACGGTGGCGACGACCTGGCACTGCGCGAAGGTTATCGCGCGCTGATCGGCGCCCTGGAACGCGACCCCAGCACCCTGCAGCGCGAACCGCTGCGCTACGCCCTGTCGATGCTCGGGCTGGAGCGTCAACTGGCCAAGCGCGAGGATATGCTGGAGATCATCGGCAAGCGCCTGCCGCAGATTCAGTCCCAGGTGGAACACTTCGGCCCCGCCCACGAAAACGTGATCGCGGCCTGTGGTGCGCTGTACCAGGACACCTTGAGCACCTTGCGCCAGCGGATCCAGGTGCACGGCGACATGCGCAACCTGCAACAACCGAACAACGCCTCGAAAATCCGCGCCCTGCTCCTGGCCGGTATTCGTTCGGCGCGACTGTGGCGCCAGTTGGGCGGTCATCGTTGGCAGTTGGTCATCAGCCGTCGCAAATTGCTCAAAGAGCTTTACCCGTTGATGCGCAACGAATAAGTCGCAGCAACAAGCGTTTTTCAAGCCGTTACGCGTAATACGCCGGTCAGTTGGCGACGGACCGGCGGATTTTTTCATGTATGATACGCGCCCCATTTCGTTGCCCGACTGTCCGAGAACACCCCATGCAGCTCTCTTCGCTCACTGCGGTTTCCCCTGTTGACGGCCGCTACGCCGGCAAAACCCAGGCCCTGCGCCCTATTTTCAGCGAATACGGCTTGATCCGTGCTCGCGTCCTGGTTGAAGTGCGCTGGCTCCAGCGCCTGGCCGCTCACCCTGCCATCAGCGAAGTGCCGGCGTTCTCCGCCGAAGCCAACGCTGTATTGAACACCCTGGCGGAAAACTTCTCCCTGGAGCACGCCGAGCGCGTGAAAGAGATCGAGCGCACCACCAACCACGACGTAAAAGCCATCGAATACCTGCTCAAAGAGCAAGCGGCCAAGCTGCCAGAGCTGGCCCAGGTCAGCGAGTTCATCCACTTTGCCTGCACCAGCGAGGACATCAACAACCTGTCCCACGCACTGATGCTGCGCGAGGGCCGTGATGACGTGATGCTGCCGCTGATGCGCCAGACCGCCAATGCCATCCGTGAGCTGGCGATCCGCTTCGCCGACGTGCCGATGCTGTCGCGCACCCACGGCCAGCCGGCTTCGCCGACGACCCTGGGTAAAGAACTGGCCAACGTGGTGTACCGCCTGGAGCGTCAGATCGCTCAGGTCGCAGCCGTGCCGTTGCTGGGCAAGATCAACGGCGCCGTAGGCAACTACAACGCCCACCTCTCGGCCTACCCGGAGATCGACTGGGAAGCCAACGCCCGCGCCTTCATCGAAGATGAGCTGGGCCTGGGTTTCAACCCGTACACCACGCAGATCGAACCGCACGACTACATTGCCGAGCTGTTCGACGCGATCGCGCGCTTCAACACCATCCTGATCGACTTCGATCGCGACATCTGGGGCTACATCTCCCTGGGTTACTTCAAGCAGCGCACCATTGCCGGTGAAATCGGTTCGTCGACCATGCCGCACAAGGTCAACCCGATCGACTTCGAAAACTCCGAAGGCAACCTCGGCATCGCCAACGCCCTGTTCCAGCACCTGGCCAGCAAGTTGCCGATCTCCCGCTGGCAGCGCGACCTGACCGACTCCACCGTACTGCGCAACCTCGGTGTGGGCTTCGCTCACAGCGTGATCGCGTACGAAGCCAGCCTCAAAGGCATCAGCAAACTGGAACTCAACGAGCAGAAAATCGCCGCTGACCTGGATGCCTGCTGGGAAGTGCTGGCCGAGCCGATCCAGACCGTGATGCGCCGTTACAACATCGAAAACCCGTACGAGAAGCTGAAAGAGTTGACGCGTGGCAAGGGCATCAGCCCTGAAGCGCTGCAAACTTTCATCGACGGCCTGGACATGCCAGCCGCCGCCAAGGCCGAGCTGAAACTGCTCACCCCGGCCAACTACATCGGCAGCGCTGTAGAGCAAGCCAAGCGCATCTGATCATCGCAAGACCCTTTGAGACGCCCGGCCGCGCCGGGCGTTTTTATTCCAGTCTGAAAAGTGCTTTATTTCAATAGGTTACACATGAATCCTGACATCCCTCTTCAACTTCTGGGCGGCATCACGGCACGGGAATTCCTGCGCGATTACTGGCAGAAAAAGCCGCTGCTGATCCGCCAGGCCATCCCTGATTTCGAAAGCCCGATCGACGCCGACGAACTGGCCGGCCTGGCCCTTGAAGAAGAAGTCGAGTCGCGCCTGGTGATCGAACACGGCGAGCGTCCGTGGGAGCTGCGTCGCGGCCCGTTCGCCGAAGATGCCTTCAGCACCCTGCCCGAGCGCGAGTGGACCCTGCTGGTGCAAGCGGTTGACCAGTTCGTACCGGAAGTCGCCGAGCTGCTGGAGCAGTTCCGCTTCCTGCCAAGCTGGCGCATCGACGACGTGATGATCAGCTTCGCCGCGCCGGGTGGCAGCGTCGGCCCGCACTTCGACAACTACGACGTGTTCCTGCTGCAAGCCCAGGGCAAGCGCAACTGGAAGATCGGCCAGATGTGCAGCTCCGAAAGTCCGCTGCTGCAGCACGCTGACCTGCGCATCCTCGCCGAATTCGAAGAAAGCGCCGAGTGGGTGCTGGAGCCGGGCGATATGCTCTACCTGCCACCGCGCCTGGCGCACTTCGGCATCGCCGAAGATGACTGCATGACCTACTCGGTCGGCTTCCGCGCACCAAGTGCCGCCGAAGTGCTGACCCACTTCACCGACTTCCTCGCCCAATACCTGACCGACGAAGAGCGCTACACCGACGCCGATGCCCAGCCGGTCAGCGATCCGCACCAGATCCAGAGCGACGCCCTCGACCGCCTGAAAAGCCTGCTGGCCGAGCACATGAGTGATGAGCGCATGCTGCTGACCTGGTTCGGCCAGTTCATGACCGAGCCGCGCTACCCTGAACTGGTTGCCGGTGAGGAACTGGGCGAAGAAGACTTCATCAGAGCCCTGCAAGACGGTGCGATCCTGGTGCGCAACCCGAGCGCGCGCATGGCCTGGTCGGAAGTGGACGACGATGTACTGCTGTTCGCCAGCGGCCAGAGCCGTTACCTGCCGGGCAAACTGCGCGAGCTGCTGAAACTGGTGTGCTCCGCCGACGCCCTGCACGCCGAGAACCTCGGCCCATGGCTGGCCGACGAAGACGGCCGCGATCTGCTGTGCGAACTGGTCAAGCAAGGGAGCCTGGGGTTTGCCGATGAATAAGATTCACGTAAGTGTCGCGGACTGGCAAAAGGACATCGCTGAGATACGGCGCATTCGTGAAGCGGTATTTATCGCTGAGCAATCGGTTCCACCTGAGCTGGAATGGGACGCGGACGACGCTGATGCGGTGCATTTCCTCGCATTTGAAGGCGACTTTCCGATTGGCACCGCTCGCCTGCTGCCCAGCGGCGAGATTGGCCGCGTCTCGGTACTCAAGGACTGGCGCGGGCTGAAAGTCGGCGACAAGCTGATGGAAGCGGTGATCGGCGAAGCCGAGAAACGTGGCCAGACCAAGCAGTTCCTCAGTGCGCAGGTGTATGCGGCGCCGTTTTACGAGCGGCTGGGCTTCAAGATCGTCAGTGACGAGTTTCTTGAAGTCGGGATTCCGCATGTGGATATGGTGCGCGAGGGCTGACTCCAGACCGCGCCGCCTGCATCGCAGGCAAGCCAGCCCCCCACATTTGACCGAGGCCTCCCCTTGGAATGCGGTCAAAATGTGCGAGCGGGCTTGCTCGCGAAAGCGATATCAGCCGCACTACAAATGCCCTGCACTGCCAGGGCATTTTGCCGTCTACGATTCAACAAGCACCCCATCCAGCCGACAAACTGGCACTATCCAGCCTAAATGACTCGCAGAGATAACGGACATGTCCCTACGCACCCTGCTCACCGCCCTGCTCCTGACCGCCAGCGTCACGGCCATGGCCGACACCGAAGTCGTCAACCTGAGCAACCGTACCAGCGCCGACCTGCTGCCAGTGGCGCAGAATTTCATTGGCAAGGACGGCACCGTGAGCGCCTACGGTAACCAACTGATCGTCAAGGCAGACCCCGCCAAGATCCAGGACCTGCGCGCCCTGCTCTCGCAGCTCGACACCCCGGCCAAGCGCCTGCTGATCACCGTCGACACCAACGAGAACAACCAGCAGAGCGGCGACAACCAGACCCGCATCATCAGCTACGGCACCGCCAGCCGTGAAGGCGGCGTGCAGCAGATCCAAGCCAGCGAAGGTGTACCCGCACTGATCCAGGTCGGCCAGAGCGTTCCGCTGACCACGACCCAGCCGGATGCCTATGGCCGCCCGCAAAACCAGACCCAATACCGCAACGTAACCCAGGGCTTCTACGTGACCGCCAGCGTCACCGGCGACACCGTGCACCTGGCGATCAGTACCAACCGTGACCGCATGAGCCAAGAACGTCCCGATGTAGTGAACGTACAAAGTACCGACACAACTGTCAGCGGGCGCCTGGGTGAGTGGATCACCCTGGCCGGCATCAACCGCGAGACCCAGGCCGACAAATCCTCCACAACCCGCACCTACTCTACTCAGGGCCGCGATGACCTGACTTTGCGGGTCAAGGTCGACACCCTGAACTGAAGCACCAAAAACTGACTGATGAGTCGTCTTAGGCTAAAGATGTAGTGCTTGAAAAATAGCACTACAAAACATTTGACGATCCAAAAAAGCATGGGCATGATGGCCTCGCTCCCGCTAATCAGGGGCCCTGGCAAGGGCCTTCGGATCGCGCTCCAAGCTACCCACCCGAGCCGATTCGTGTCTGTACCGCCCACAAGGTGTGTTTGACGAGGTTGCGACTGGAACGAAGTTGTCCCGAGGGACGGAAGCCAACCAGGTAACCCGGCAATACACTGATGGATCGTACAAAGGCCCACGACGCCCGAAGACCGCCCGCAGTTCGCCTCTACCTGCTCAACTCCTCCTTGAGTCAATCGTTCATCCCGTCGCATTCCCCCGCCAGACCCGACATGACCGCCTAGGCTTCTGGTCAGCGAGCAGCCCTGCCCATGCATTGAATGCACGGCTGGAAAACGGATCTTCTAAACAAGACGCGACGAGGTTTACTCCCATGGCACTGACACGCGAACAGCAAATTGCAGCCCTCGAAAAAGACTGGGCTGAAAACCCACGCTGGAAAGGCGTGACCCGCGCTTATTCCGCTGCTGACGTCGTCCGCCTGCGTGGCTCGGTTCAACCTGAGCACACCTTTGCAAAACTCGGCGCCGAGAAGCTGTGGAACCTGGTCACCCAAGGGGCCAAGCCTTCCTTCCGTCCCGACAAAGATTTCGTCAACTGCATGGGCGCCCTCACTGGCGGCCAGGCAGTCCAACAGGTAAAAGCCGGTATCCAGGCGATCTACCTGTCCGGCTGGCAAGTGGCAGCGGACAACAACTCCGCTGAATCCATGTACCCCGACCAATCGCTGTACCCGGTGGACTCGGTTCCAACCGTGGTCAAGCGCATCAACAACTCGTTCCGTCGTGCCGACCAGATCCAGTGGAAAGCCGGCAAGAACCCGGGCGACGCAGGCTACATCGACTACTTCGCACCTATCGTGGCTGACGCAGAAGCCGGCTTCGGCGGCGTACTGAACGCCTACGAGCTGATGAAGAGCATGATCGAGGCTGGCGCTGCGGGCGTGCACTTCGAAGACCAACTGGCTTCGGTGAAGAAATGCGGCCACATGGGCGGCAAGGTACTGGTCCCAACCCAGGAAGCCGTACAGAAGCTGACCGCTGCCCGTCTGGCGGCTGACGTTGCCGGCACGCCAACCATCATCCTGGCGCGTACCGACGCCAACGCGGCTGACTTGCTGACATCGGATTGCGACCCGTACGACAAACCGTTCGTCACCGGCGAACGTACCCAGGAAGGCTTCTACAAAGTCCGCGCTGGCCTGGACCAAGCCATTGCCCGCGGCCTGGCCTACGCCCCGTATGCCGACCTGATCTGGTGCGAAACCGCCAAGCCGGACCTGGACGAAGCCCGTCGCTTCGCTGAAGCGATCAAGAAGGAATACCCGGACCAACTGCTGTCCTACAACTGCTCGCCTTCTTTCAACTGGAAGAAGAACCTGGACGACGCGACCATCGCCAAGTTCCAGCGCGAACTGTCCGCCATGGGCTACAAGCACCAGTTCATTACCCTGGCCGGCATCCACAACATGTGGCACAGCATGTTCAACCTGGCGCACGACTACGCCCGCAACGACATGACTGCCTACGTGAAGCTGCAGGAGCAGGAATTCGCTGACGCCGCCAAGGGTTACACTTTCGTGGCGCACCAGCAGGAAGTGGGCACCGGCTACTTCGACGACATGACCACCGTGATCCAGGGCGGCACCTCGTCCGTGACCGCACTGACCGGCTCGACCGAAGAAGAGCAGTTCCACTAAGCACCGCGTACACGGCCACTGCAGCCCGAAGTAAGACCTAACCGCAGTGCCGCACAAAGATCACGCCCCGACCTGTTCGGGGCGTTTTTTTTGCACAGTTGAAAATCCGACTGACACAACACAGATCAAAATGTGGGAGCTGGCTTGCCTGCTCCCACAAGGGAAATGCATTCAGCCCGGAGATTTTCGGCAAAACATTGACCCAGAGCGGTATTTGCGCGCGAAAAAACGGTTAAAAGATCCCCGCCGACAACTAAGCGACAATCAAGCAAGTAACGCTAACTTTCCGCGCCGCACGAGAAACATTCGCTTAAACCCCACGCAAACAATATTCATTATCATTTGGCGCATAAAAACTTCGTTACAGGCTAAACAAAACACATTTGATAAAATGCCCGCTAATGCCCGCTACACAAGGGCTACAGCCCCATCGAGGTGCACTATGTCCTTATTCCATCGAATAATTTCGCCATAGGAATTTTACTTGCCCGGTGTTTAGCCATAAAATCACCGCGATTGATTGCAGTGCGACATATCGTCACTGCATCGTTACTTTTTCGAGCTCAGAGACCTTTGCTCTCTGTTAAGGATTTCCAGCATGACCGAAGCGACAGGACTCATGGCCCACAACTGGGGCTTTGCCATTTTCCTCCTCGGTGTTGTCGGCCTCTGCGCCTTCATGCTCGGCGTCTCCAGCCTCCTCGGGTCAAAAGCCTGGGGCCGCAGCAAGAATGAACCGTTCGAGTCCGGCATGCTGCCTACAGGTGGCGCCCGCTTGCGGCTCTCAGCCAAATTCTATCTGGTCGCGATGCTGTTCGTGATCTTCGATATCGAAGCCCTCTTTCTCTTTGCCTGGTCTGTGTCCGTCCGCGAAAGCGGCTGGACCGGATTCGTCGAAGCTCTCGTTTTCATAGCAATTCTGTTGGCAGGCCTTGTCTACCTATTCCGAGTGGGCGCCCTTGATTGGGCTCCGGAAGCTCGTCGTAAGCGGCAAGCGAAGCTGAAACAATGAGGCTTTGGCGATGCAATACAATCTCACCAGGATCGACCCGGATGCTCCTAACGATCAGTACCCCATCGGCGAACGGGAAACCGTCTCCGATCCGTTAGAAGATCAAGTCCACAAAAACATCTACATGGGCAAGCTGGAAGACGTGCTGAGTGGCGCGGTCAACTGGGGGCGTAAGAACTCCCTGTGGCCGTACAACTTCGGTCTTTCGTGCTGCTACGTGGAGATGACCACCGCCTTCACGGCTCCCCATGACATCGCGCGCTTCGGCGCCGAGGTTATCCGGGCATCACCGCGCCAGGCGGATTTCATGGTTATCGCCGGCACCTGCTTCATCAAGATGGCGCCGATCATCCAGCGCCTCTACGAGCAAATGCTTGAACCCAAGTGGGTGATCTCCATGGGTTCGTGCGCCAACTCCGGTGGCATGTACGACATCTACTCCGTAGTCCAAGGGGTGGACAAGTTCCTGCCCGTGGATGTCTACGTGCCTGGCTGCCCGCCTCGCCCTGAAGCGTTCTTGCAAGGCTTGATGCTGTTGCAGGAATCGATAGGCAAGGAACGTCGCCCACTGTCCTGGGTTGTCGGAGATCAAGGCGTGTATCGCGCCGAGATGCCTTCGCAAAAGGAACAGCGCCGCGAACAGCGAATCGCAGTCACCAACCTGCGCAGCCCTGACGAAGTCTGATCCAGCACCGCTTCTTTTATAGAACGAAACCCTGGCTTCATTCTTTACGTTGACCGAAAGCGATAAAAAAACCATGACTACAGGCAGCGCTCTGTACATCCCGCCTTATAAGGCAGACGACCAGGATGTGGTCGTCGAACTCAATAACCGTTTTGGCCCTGACGCTTTCACCGCCCAGGCCACACGTACCGGCATGCCGGTGCTGTGGGTGGCGCGCGCCAAGCTCGTCGAAGTCCTGACCTTCCTGCGTAACCTGCCCAAGCCGTACGTCATGCTCTATGACCTGCATGGCGTGGACGAACGTCTGCGCACCAAGCGTCAAGGGCTGCCGAGCGGCGCCGATTTCACCGTGTTCTACCACTTGATGTCGCTGGAGCGTAACAGCGACGTGATGATCAAGGTCGCGCTGTCCGAAAGCGACCTGAGCGTCCCGACCGTAACCGGTATCTGGCCGAACGCCAGTTGGTACGAGCGTGAAGTCTGGGACATGTTCGGTATCGACTTCCCCGGCCACCCGCACCTGACGCGCATCATGATGCCGCCAACGTGGGAAGGTCACCCGCTGCGCAAGGACTTCCCTGCCCGCGCCACCGAATTCGACCCGTTCAGTCTCAACCTCGCCAAGCAACAGCTTGAAGAAGAGGCCGCGCGCTTCCGTCCGGAAGACTGGGGCATGAAACGCTCCGGCACCAACGAGGACTATATGTTCCTCAACCTGGGCCCGAACCACCCTTCGGCCCACGGTGCCTTCCGTATCATCCTGCAACTGGACGGCGAAGAAATCGTCGACTGCGTACCAGACATCGGCTACCACCACCGTGGTGCCGAGAAGATGGCCGAACGTCAGTCGTGGCACAGCTTCATCCCGTACACCGACCGTATCGACTACCTCGGCGGCGTGATGAACAACCTGCCGTATGTGCTCTCGGTGGAGAAACTGGCCGGCATCAAGGTGCCAGACCGCGTCGACACCATCCGCATCATGATGGCCGAGTTCTTCCGGATCACCAGCCACCTGCTGTTCCTGGGTACCTACATCCAGGACGTCGGCGCCATGACCCCGGTGTTCTTCACCTTCACCGACCGTCAACGCGCCTACAAGGTCATCGAAGCCATCACCGGTTTCCGCCTGCACCCGGCCTGGTATCGCATCGGTGGCGTGGCCCACGACCTGCCGAACGGCTGGGAACGCCTGGTTAAAGAGTTCATCGACTGGATGCCAAAGCGTCTGGACGAGTACCAAAAGGCCGCGCTGGACAACAGCATTCTCAAGGGCCGTACCATCGGCGTCGCCCAGTACAACACCAAGGAGGCCCTGGAGTGGGGTGTCACTGGTGCTGGCCTGCGTTCCACCGGCTGCGATTTCGACGTGCGTAAAGCCCGCCCGTACTCCGGCTATGAGAACTTCGAGTTCGAAGTACCGCTGGCAGCCAATGGCGACGCCTACGACCGTTGCATCGTGCGCGTCGAAGAAATGCGCCAGAGCCTGAAGATCATCGAGCAGTGCATGCGCAACATGCCGGCAGGTCCGTACAAGGCGGATCACCCGCTGACCACGCCGCCGCCGAAAGAGCGCACGCTGCAGCACATCGAAACCCTGATCACGCACTTCCTGCAGGTTTCGTGGGGTCCGGTCATGCCGGCCAACGAATCCTTCCAGATGATCGAAGCGACCAAGGGTATCAACAGTTATTACCTGACGAGCGATGGCGGCACCATGAGCTACCGCACCCGGATCCGTACCCCAAGCTTTGCCCACTTGCAGCAGATCCCTTCGGTGATCAAAGGCGAGATGGTCGCGGACTTGATTGCGTACCTGGGTAGTATCGATTTCGTTATGGCCGACGTGGACCGCTAAGCATGAACAGCACGCTTATCCAGACAGACCGTTTCACCCTCAGTGAAACCGAGCGCTCGGCCATCGAGCACGAGCTGCATCACTACGAAGACCCGCGCGCGGCGTCGATCGAAGCCTTGAAGATCGTCCAGAAGGAACGTGGCTGGGTGCCGGACGGCGCCCTCTACGCCATCGGCGAGATCCTCGGCATCCCTGCCAGCGACGTTGAAGGCGTGGCTACGTTCTACAGCCAGATCTTCCGCCAGCCAGTGGGCCGCCACATCATTCGCGTGTGCGACAGCATGGTCTGCTACATCGGCGGCCACGAGTCGGTGGTCGACGCGATCCAGACCAAACTCGGCATCGGCCTCGGCCAGACCACTGCAGACGGGCGCTTCACCCTGCTGCCGGTGTGCTGCCTGGGCAACTGCGACAAGGCGCCGGCGTTGATGATCGACGACGACACATTCGGTGACGTACAGGCAGCTGGCGTGACCCAATTGCTCGAGGGCTACCCATGACCCTGACATCTTTCGGCCCGGCCAACCTGATCAAGCGTTCGCCTGAAACCCACCCGCTGACCTGGCGCCTGCGTGACGATGCCGAGCCGGTATGGCTCGACGAGTACCAGGCCAAGAACGGTTACGCGGCAGCGCGCAAAGCCTTCGCCGACATGGCCCAGGACGACATTGTCCAGACCGTGAAGGACGCCGGCCTCAAAGGTCGCGGCGGTGCAGGCTTCCCCACGGGGGTCAAGTGGGGCCTGATGCCCAAGGACGAATCCATCAACATCCGCTACCTGCTGTGCAACGCGGATGAAATGGAGCCGAACACCTGGAAAGACCGCATGCTGATGGAGCAACTGCCCCATCTGCTGATCGAAGGCATGCTGATCAGTGCCCGCGCACTGAAAACCTACCGCGGCTATATCTTCCTGCGTGGCGAGTACACCACCGCCGCCAAGCACCTCAACCGTGCCGTGGAAGAAGCCAAGGCCGCGGGCCTGCTGGGCAAGAACATCCTCGGTTCGGGCTTTGACTTCGAACTGTTCGTGCACACCGGCGCCGGGCGTTACATCTGCGGTGAAGAGACCGCACTGATCAACTCCCTCGAAGGCCGCCGCGCCAACCCGCGCTCCAAGCCGCCCTTCCCTGCCGCCGTAGGCGTGTGGGGCAAGCCGACCTGTGTGAACAACGTAGAAACCCTGTGCAACGTGCCGGCGATCATCGCCGACGGCGTGGACTGGTACAAATCGTTGGCTCGCGAAGGCAGCGAAGACATGGGCACCAAGCTCATGGGCTTCTCCGGCAAGGTCAAGAACCCTGGCCTGTGGGAACTGCCGTTCGGCGTGACCGCACGCGAGCTGTTCGAGGACTACGCCGGCGGCATGCGCGACGGCTACACCTTGAAAGCCTGGCAACCAGGCGGCGCCGGCACCGGTTTCCTGCTGCCCGAGCACCTCGACGCCCAGATGTATGCCGGCGGTATCGGCAAGGTCGGCACCCGGATGGGTACGGGCCTGGCGATGGCGGTGGACAACACCGTGAACATGGTCTCGCTGCTGCGCAACATGGAGCAGTTCTTTGCCCGTGAATCCTGCGGCTTCTGCACCCCATGCCGCGATGGCCTGCCGTGGAGCGTCAAGCTGCTGATGGCCCTGGAAAAAGGCGAAGGCCGCGAGGGTGACATCGAGACCCTGCTGGGTCTGGTCGGTTTCCTCGGCCCGGGCAAGACCTTCTGTGCTCACGCACCGGGCGCCGTAGAGCCATTGGGCAGCGCAATCAAGTACTTCCGCTCGGAGTTCGAAGCCGGTATCGCGCCTACCAGCGCCGCCGTCCCGCCTCTGGCGAAGCCGATCGTAGTCGGCGCGTAACGCTTAAAAAGCGAAGGGTCCGTGCCCTTCGCTTTCTCATGTGCTGACGCCTTGATGGCTGTGTAGATGCACATGAATAACAAGATTCCATTAGCCACGCCCGCTGACAACGGGCCAACGAAGAACTTTGAACCATGGCCACTATCCACGTAGACGGCAAAGCGCTCGAAGTCGATGGGGCAGACAACCTGTTACAGGCGTGTCTGTCACTCGGCCTCGATATTCCGTATTTCTGCTGGCACCCCGCACTTGGTAGCGTCGGTGCCTGTCGCCAGTGCGCGGTCAAGCAATACACCGACGAAAACGACACCCGTGGTCGTATCGTCATGTCCTGCATGACCCCAGCCACCGACAACACCTGGATTTCCATCGATGATGAGGAATCCAAGGCGTTCCGCGCCAGTGTCGTCGAATGGCTGATGACCAACCACCCCCACGACTGCCCGGTCTGTGAGGAAGGCGGTCACTGCCACCTGCAAGACATGACAGTGATGACCGGCCACAACGAGCGCCGTTATCGCTTCACCAAGCGTACCCACCAGAACCAGGACCTCGGCCCGTTCATTTCCCACGAAATGAACCGCTGCATCGCCTGCTATCGTTGCGTGCGCTTCTATAAAGACTACGCCGGCGGCACCGACCTCGGCGTGTTCGGCGCCCACGACAACGTGTACTTCGGTCGCGTTGAAGATGGCGTGCTCGAAAGCGAGTTCTCCGGCAACCTCACCGAGGTCTGCCCGACCGGTGTATTCACCGACAAGACTCACTCCGAGCGCTACAACCGCAAGTGGGACATGCAGTTCGCCCCGAGCATCTGCCATGGCTGCTCCAGCGGTTGCAACATCTCCCCGGGCGAGCGCTACGGCGAACTGCGTCGGATCGAAAACCGCTTCAACGGTTCGGTCAACCAGTACTTCCTGTGCGACCGTGGCCGTTTCGGCTATGGCTACGTCAACCGCGAAGACCGCCCACGCCAGCCACTGCTGGCCAACGGCGGCAAGCTGAGCCTGGACGAAGCGCTGGATAAAGCCGCCGACCTGCTGCGCGGCCGCAATATCGTCGGTATCGGTTCGCCCCGCGCCAGCCTCGAAAGCAACTTCGCGTTGCGCGAACTGGTCGGTGCCGAGCACTTCTACAGCGGTATCGAAGCCGCTGAGCTGGAGCGCATCCGCCTGGTCCTGCAAGTGCTGAACGACAGCCCGCTGCCAGTCCCGAACATGCGCGACATCGAAGACCACGACGCGATTTTCGTGCTCGGCGAAGACCTGACCCAGACCGCTGCCCGCGTGGCCCTGTCGCTGCGTCAGTCGGTCAAGGGCAAGGCCGAAGAAATGGCCGACGCCATGCGCGTCCAGCCATGGCTCGACGCGGCGGTGAAA
Organism: Pseudomonas sp. GL_117; assembly: GCF_057835125.1. NCBI lineage: Bacteria > Pseudomonadati > Pseudomonadota > Gammaproteobacteria > Pseudomonadales > Pseudomonadaceae > Pseudomonas > Pseudomonas sp. GL_117. The sequence goes on from NZ_CM174418.1 coordinate 3,797,096, forward strand.
AACATCGGCCAGCACGCGCTGAACCCGCTGTTTATTGCCAGCCTGGCTGAAACCAAGCTCGACGACATCGCCGAAGAATGTGTGCACGCCGCACCAGACGACCTGGCCCGCATCGGTTTTGCCGTGGCCCACGCCCTCGACGCCAGCGCGCCTGCCGTCGAAGGCCTGGACAGCGAAGCCGTCGCACTGGCCCAGCGTATCGCCGACGCCCTGCTGGCCGCCAAGCGTCCATTGATCATTGCCGGCACCTCGTTGGGTTCCAAGGCGCTGATCGAAGCCGCCGCCAACATCGCCAAGGCCTTGAAGCTGCGCGACAAGAACGGTTCCATCAGCCTGATCGTGCCGGAAGCCAACAGCCTTGGCCTGGCAATGCTCGGTGGCGAGTCCCTGGACGCCGGCCTGCAAGCGGTGATCGACGGCAACGCCGACGCCATCGTGGTGCTGGAAAACGACCTGTACACCCGCACCGATGCCGCCAAGGTTGACGCGGCACTGGACGCTGCCAAGGTCCTGATCGTCGCCGATCACCAAAAGACCGCCACCAGCGACCGTGCCGACCTGGTGCTGCCAGCCGCCACCTTCGCCGAAGGCGACGGTACCCTGGTCAGCCAGGAAGGCCGTGCCCAGCGCTTCTTCCAGGTGTTCGATCCGAAGTACATGGACGCCAGCATCCTGGTTCACGAAGGCTGGCGCTGGCTGCATGCCCTGCGCGCCACCCTGCTGAACCAGCCGATCGACTGGACCCAGCTCGACCACGTGACCGCTGCCACCGCCGCGAGCGCGCCGCAACTGGCCCGCATCGTCGACGCCGCGCCGTCCGCCGCGTTCCGCATCAAGGGCATGAAACTGGCCCGTGAGCCGCTGCGTTACTCCGGTCGTACCGCCATGCGCGCCAACATCAGCGTGCACGAACCGCGTACTCCGCAAGACACGGATACCGCGTTCGCCTTCTCCATGGAAGGTTACTCGGGGTCGGCCGAACCGCGTCAGCAGGTGCCATTCGCCTGGTCGCCGGGCTGGAACTCGCCGCAGGCCTGGAACAAGTTCCAGGACGAAGTCGGTGGTCATATCCGCGCTGGCGACCCGGGCACCCGCCTGATCGAAAGCACCGGTGATTCGCTGAACTGGTTCGCCGCCGTCCCGCGTCCGTTCAACCCGGCCCAGGGCACCTGGCAGGTTGTGCCGTTCTTCCACCTGTTCGGCAGCGAAGAGAACTCTTCCAAAGCCGCGCCGGTGCTAAGTCGCATTCCTGAAGCCTACGTGTCGCTGGCCAAGTCCGAAGCCGACCGCCTGGGCGTCAACGACGGTGCCCTGCTCAGCCTGAACGTGGCCGGCCAGACCCTGCGTCTGCCGCTGCGCATCAATGAAGAGCTGGGCGCTGGCCTGGTTGCACTGCCTAAAGGCATCGCCGGCATTCCAGCGGCGATCTTCGGCAAAACCGTTGACGGTCTGCAGGAGGCAGCGCAATGACTTGGTTCACTCCTGAAGTGATCGACGTGATCATCTCGGTGGTCAAGGCCATCGTGATCCTGTTGGCCGTGGTCGTTGCGGGCGCCCTGCTCAGCTTCGTCGAACGTCGCCTGCTGGGCTGGTGGCAGGACCGTTACGGTCCGAACCGCGTTGGCCCGTTCGGCATGTTCCAGATCGCGGCCGACATGCTGAAGATGTTCTTCAAGGAAGACTGGACCCCGCCGTTCGCCGACAAGGTGATCTTCACCCTGGCACCGGTGGTGGCCATGAGCGCCTTGCTGATCGCCTTCGCGATCATCCCGATCACCCCGACCTGGGGCGTGGCGGACCTGAACATCGGCTTGCTGTTCTTCTTTGCCATGGCCGGTTTGTCGGTCTACGCGGTGCTGTTCGCCGGTTGGTCGAGCAACAACAAGTTCGCCCTGCTGGGCAGCTTGCGGGCCTCGGCCCAGACCGTGTCCTACGAAGTGTTCATGGGCCTCGCGCTGATGGGCATCGTGGTGCAGGTCGGCTCGTTCAACATGCGCGACATCGTCGAGTACCAGGCGCAGAACCTGTGGTTCATCATTCCGCAGTTCTTCGGCTTCTGTACCTTCTTCATCGCTGGCGTCGCCGTGACTCACCGTCACCCGTTCGACCAGCCGGAAGCGGAACAGGAACTGGCCGACGGCTACCACATCGAATACGCCGGCATGAAATGGGGCATGTTCTTCGTTGGTGAGTACATCGGCATCATCTTGATCTCGGCCCTGCTGGTCACGCTGTTCTTCGGCGGCTGGCACGGTCCGTTCGGCATCCTGCCGCAGTTGGCGTTCTTCTGGTTCTTCCTGAAGACCGCGTTCTTCATCATGTTGTTTATCCTGCTGCGCGCTTCCATTCCGCGTCCACGATACGACCAGGTGATGGATTTCAGCTGGCGCTTCTGCCTGCCGCTGACCCTGATCAATTTGCTGGTGACGGCTGCCGTTGTGTTGTTGAACACGCCCGCCGGCGCGGTTCAGTGAGGATTTGACCCATGTTCAAATATATTGGCGACATCGTTAAGGGTACCGGTACCCAGTTGCGAAGCCTGGTGATGGTGTTCGGTCACGGCTTTCGAAAACGCGACACCCTGCAATACCCGGAAGAAGCGGTGTACCTGCCGCCGCGCTATCGCGGCCGTATCGTACTGACCCGCGACCCCGATGGCGAAGAGCGTTGCGTAGCCTGCAACCTGTGCGCCGTGGCGTGCCCGGTGGGTTGCATCTCCCTGCAGAAAGCTGAAACCGAAGACGGTCGCTGGTACCCGGACTTCTTCCGCATCAACTTCTCGCGCTGCATTTTCTGCGGCCTCTGCGAGGAAGCTTGCCCGACCACCGCAATCCAGCTGACCCCGGATTTCGAGATGGCCGAGTTCAAACGTCAGGACCTGGTGTACGAGAAAGAAGATCTTCTGATCTCTGGTCCCGGTAAAAACCCTGATTACAACTTCTATCGTGTTGCAGGTATGGCCGTTGCCGGTAAGCCGAAAGGCGCCGCACAAAACGAAGCCGAGCCGATCAACGTGAAGAGCTTGCTGCCTTAAGGAAGAAAGATGGAATTCGCTTTCTATTTCGCGTCCGGTATTGCAGTGGTGTCCACGCTTCGCGTGATCACCAACACCAATCCTGTGCACGCCCTGCTCTACCTGATCATTTCGTTGATCGCCGTGGCCATGACCTTCTTCAGCCTCGGCGCGCCGTTCGCCGGTGTACTGGAAGTGATCGCCTACGCTGGCGCCATCATGGTGCTGTTCGTGTTTGTGGTGATGATGCTCAACCTCGGGCCGGCTTCGGTCGCCCAGGAACGCGTCTGGCTCAAACCCGGCATCTGGCTCGGCCCGGTCGTACTGGCAGCCTTGCTGCTGGGTGAACTGCTGTATGTGCTGTTCGCTCACCAGAGCGGCCAGGCCATCGGCCACACCACCGTAGACGCCAAGGCCGTGGGCGTCAGCCTGTTCGGCCCATACCTGCTGGTGGTCGAACTGGCTTCGATGCTGCTGCTCGCTGCAGCCATCACCGCCTTCCACTTGGGCCGCAACGAAGCCAAGGAGCAATGACGATGCCTGCTATCCCTTTGGAGCATGGTCTGGCGGTCGCCGGCATCCTGTTCTGCCTTGGCCTGGTCGGCCTGATGGTCCGCCGTAACATTCTGTTCGTGTTGATGAGCCTGGAAATCATGATGAACGCTGCGGCACTGGCCTTCATCGTTGCCGGTGCACGTTGGGGCCAGCCGGATGGACAAGTCATGTTCATCCTGGTGATCAGCCTGGCAGCCGCCGAGGCCAGTATTGGCCTGGCGATCCTGCTGCAACTGTATCGTCGCTTCCACACGCTTGATATCGACGCTGCCAGTGAGATGCGCGGATGAACATGATCTTTCTGACTTTCGTATTTCCCCTGATCGGTTTCCTGCTGCTGTCGTTCTCTCGCGGACGCTGGTCGGAAAACCTCTCGGCCCTGGTGGGCGTGGGTTCCATTGGCCTGTCGGCGATCGTCGCCGCCTATGTCATCTGGCAATTCAATGTGGCGCCGCCGGAAGGTGGTCACTACACCCTGGTGCTGTGGCAGTGGATGTCGGTGGAGGGCTTCAAGCCCAACTTCGCCCTCTACGTCGACGGCCTGTCGATCACCATGCTTGGCGTGGTCGTCGGCGTGGGCTTCCTGATCCACCTGTTCGCGTCCTGGTACATGCGCGGTGAAGCGGGCTACTCGCGCTTCTTCTCGTACACCAACCTGTTTATCGCCAGCATGCTGTTCCTGGTGCTGGGCGATAACCTGTTGTTCCTGTACTTCGGCTGGGAAGGCGTAGGCCTGTGCTCGTACCTGTTGATCGGTTTCTACTACAGCAACCGCAACAACGGCAACGCGGCACTCAAGGCCTTTATCGTCACCCGTATCGGCGACGTGTTCATGGCCATCGGCCTGTTCATCCTGTTCCAACAGGTGGGCACGCTGAACATCCAGGAACTGCTGGTACTGGCGCCGCAGAAATTCCAGGTCGGCGACTTCTGGATCACCCTCGCTACCCTGATGCTGCTGGGCGGCGCCGTGGGTAAATCCGCGCAACTGCCATTGCAAACCTGGCTGGCGGATGCGATGGCCGGTCCTACCCCGGTTTCCGCACTGATCCACGCCGCAACCATGGTCACCGCCGGTGTCTACCTGATCGCCCGTACCCACGGCCTGTTCACCCTGGCGCCGGACATCCTGCACCTGGTGGGCATCGTTGGTGGCGTGACCCTGGTACTGGCCGGCTTCGCCGCGCTGGTACAGACCGACATCAAGCGGATCCTCGCCTACTCGACCATGAGCCAGATCGGCTACATGTTCCTGGCCCTGGGCGTTGGTGCCTGGGACGCGGCGATCTTCCACCTGATGACCCACGCTTTCTTCAAGGCCCTGCTGTTCCTTGCTTCCGGTGCGGTGATCGTTGCCTGCCACCATGAGCAGAACATCTTCAAGATGGGCGGCCTGTGGAAGAAACTGCCACTGGCCTACGCCAGCTTCATCGTCGGTGGTGCCGCCCTGGCCGCCCTGCCGTTGGTGACCGCCGGTTTCTACTCCAAGGATGAAATCCTCTGGGAAGCCTTTGCCAGCGGTAACCAGAACCTGCTGTACGCAGGCCTGGTGGGTGCGTTCATGACCTCGCTGTACACCTTCCGCTTGATCTTCATCACCTTCCACGGTGAAGCCAAGACCGAAGCACACGCAGGCCACGGCATCTCCCACTGGCTGCCATTGTCGGTGCTGATCGTGCTGTCGACCTTCGTCGGCGCCATGATCACCCCGCCCCTGCACGGTGTACTGCCGCAAAGCGTCGGCCATGCCGGCGGCGAAGCCCAGCACAGCCTGGAAATCGCCTCGGGCGCCATCGCCATCGCCGGTATCCTGCTGGCAGCCCTGTTGTTCCTCGGCAAGCGTCGCTTTGTGACGGCCGTGGCCAACAGTGGCATTGGCCGCTTCCTGTCCGCCTGGTGGTTCGCTGCCTGGGGCTTCGACTGGATCTACGACAAACTGTTCGTCAAGCCTTACCTGGCCATCAGCCATGTACTGCGCAAAGACCCGCTCGACCAGACCATCGGTTTGATCCCGCGCGCCGCCAAGGCCGGTCACACCGCCCTGAGCCGCAGCGAAACCGGTCAACTGCGTTGGTATGCCGCTTCCATGGCTGCCGGTGCTGTGCTGGTTATTGGTGCCATCGTCGTGGTAGCGGTCTGATTATGAACACTGCCAACTTTGCGAACTTGCGAAAGGAAACGAGCCTGTCATGATTCTGCCCTGGCTAATCCTGATCCCCTTTATCGGCGGCCTGCTCTGCTGGATGGGTGAACGCTTCGGCGCCACCCTCCCCCGCTGGATTGCGTTGCTGACCATGTCCCTGGAACTCGCTCTCGGCCTCTGGCTGTGGGCCCATGGCGACTATTCATTTGCTCCGGCACCGGGCGTCGATCCCACCTTCGCGCTTGAATTCAAGCATGTGTGGATCCAGCGCTTCGGCATCAACGTGCACCTGGCCCTCGACGGCCTGTCGCTGTTGATGATCCTGCTGACCGGCCTGCTGGGTATCCTTTCGGTACTCTGCTCCTGGAAAGAGATCCAGCGTCACGTGGGCTTCTTCCACCTGAACCTGATGTGGATCCTGGGCGGTGTGGTTGGCGTGTTCCTCGCCCTCGACCTGTTCATGTTCTTCTTCTTCTGGGAAATGATGCTGGTGCCGATGTACTTCCTCATCGCGCTCTGGGGTCACAGTTCTTCGGACGGCAAGAAAACCCGGATCTATGCGGCGACCAAGTTCTTCATCTTCACCCAGGCTTCCGGCCTGATCATGTTGGTGGCGATCCTGGGTCTGGTACTGGTCAACTTCAACAACACCGGCGTGATTACCTTCAACTACGCCGACCTGTTGAAAACCAAGATGTCCCTGACCACCGAGTACATCCTGATGCTGGGCTTCTTCATCGCCTTCGCGGTGAAGCTGCCAGTGGTGCCGTTCCACTCCTGGTTGCCTGACGCTCACGCCCAGGCACCGACCGCGGGTTCCGTGGACCTGGCCGGTATCTTGTTGAAGACTGCCGCTTACGGCCTGCTGCGTTTCGCCCTGCCGCTGTTCCCGAATGCCTCGGCCGAGTTCGCGCCGATCGCCATGACCCTGGGTCTGATCGGGATCTTCTACGGTGCGTTCCTCGCCTTCGCCCAAACCGACATCAAGCGCCTGATTGCCTTCTCGTCCGTTTCCCACATGGGTTTCGTACTGATCGGCATCTACTCCGGCAGCCAACTGGCGCTGCAAGGCGCGGTGATCCAGATGCTGGCCCACGGTGTCTCGGCCGCTGCCCTGTTTATCCTGAGTGGCCAGCTGTACGAGCGCCTGCACACCCGTGACATGCGTGAAATGGGTGGCGTGTGGTCGCGCATCGCCTACCTGCCGGCGATCAGCCTGTTCTTCGCCGCCGCGTCCCTGGGCTTGCCGGGTACCGGCAACTTCATCGGCGAGTTCCTGATCCTGATGGGGGCCTTCGTGCAGACGCCATGGATCAGCGCCATCGCAACGTCCGGCCTGGTGTTCGGTTCGGTCTACTCGTTGATCATGATCCACCGCGCCTACTTCGGCCCGGCCAAGTCCGACACCGTCCTGCAAGGGATGGATGCTCGCGAACTGATCATGGTGCTCGGCCTTGCGGTACTGCTGATCTACATCGGCGTGTACCCGCAACCGTTCCTGGACACTTCTGCCGCAACGATGCATGGCGTGCAGCAGTGGTTCGGCACCGCCTTCTCTCAACTCGCTTCGGCCCGGTAAGAGCGCTATGGAATTCACGATCCAACACTTTATCGCGCTTGCGCCGCTGCTGATTACCAGCCTCACCATCGTGGTGGTGATGCTGGCTATCGCCTGGCGCCGCAATCACTCACAAACGTTCCTGCTGTCCTGTGCCGGTCTGAACCTGGCCCTGCTGTCGATCATCCCGGCCCTCAAGGTCGCGCCACTGGCCGTAACGCCACTGATGATGGTCGATGACTTTGCCCTGCTGTACATCGCACTGATCCTGGTGGCGACACTGGCCTGCGTCACCCTCGCCCACGCCTACCTCGGCGAAGGCGGCACCGGCTACCCAGGCAACCGCGAAGAGCTGTACCTGCTGATCCTGCTGGCTGCGGCCGGTGGCATCGTGCTGGTCAGCGCACAGCACCTGGCGGGCCTGTTCATCGGCCTGGAACTGCTGTCGATCCCGACCTACGGCCTGGTGGCCTACGCCTTCTTCAACAAGCGTTCCCTGGAAGCCGGCATCAAGTACATGGTGCTGTCGGCCGCCGGTTCCGCGTTCCTGTTGTTTGGTATGGCCCTGCTGTACGCCGAAGCCGGCAGCCTGAGCTTCACTGGTATCGGTCATGCCCTGGCCACCACCAGCATGCCTGCGCCGATTGCCCAACTGGGCCTGGCCATGATGCTGATCGGCCTGGCGTTCAAGCTGTCGCTGGTGCCGTTCCACCTGTGGACCCCGGACGTGTACGAAGGCGCCCCGGCGCCGGTGGCTGCGTTCCTGGCTACCGCGTCGAAAGTCGCCGTGTTTGCCGTGATGGTGCGTCTGTTCCAGATCTCCCCTGCCGCCAACACCGGCGTCCTGAGCGACGTACTGACCGTGATCGCCATCGCGTCGATCCTGTTCGGTAACCTGCTGGCACTGACCCAGAACAACCTCAAGCGTCTGCTGGGTTACTCGTCCATCGCACACTTCGGCTACCTGCTGATCGCCCTGGTGGCGAGCAAAGGCCTGGCCGTGGAAGCCATGGGCGTGTATCTGGTCACCTACGTGATCACCAGCCTTGGTGCGTTCGGCGTGATCACCCTGATGTCCTCGCCGTTCAAAGGCCGTGACGCCGACGCCCTGTACGAATACCGCGGCCTGTTCTGGCGCCGTCCGTACCTGACCGCCGTACTCACCGTGATGATGCTGTCCCTGGCCGGTATCCCGCTGACTGCAGGCTTCATCGGCAAGTTCTACATCGTCGCCACCGGCGTTGAAGCCCACCAGTGGTGGTTGGTTGCCTCGCTGGTACTGGGCAGCGCCATCGGCGTGTTCTACTACCTGCGCGTGATGGTCACCCTGTACCTGATCGAGCCAAACCTGCGTCGCGTGGATGCCGAGCTGCATTGGGAACAGAAGGCAGGCGGCGTGATGCTGTTGGCCATCGCCCTGCTCGCGTTCTTCCTGGGCGTGTACCCACAACCGTTGCTCACTCTGGTGCAGCACGCGGTGTTGGGCGTTTGATCGCTTAGCAAGATGCGGTAAACAAAACGGCGCCTTCGGGCGCCGTTTTGCGTTTTTAGCAGTGAGTGCATTCCAATAGGCATTCCTGTGCCCGAATCGTCACACGGCCCTCCGACACTTGAACGGATTGTTCTGACGAATGCGGTCAAAAATGTGGGAGCGGGCTTGCCCGCGAAGGCGCAGTGTCAGTCACAGATACTTCGACTGATCTGACGCTTTCGCGGGCAAGCCCGCTCCCACAGTTGGTCGGTGTTGATGCGCAGTAGGTAATGCCCTGTGAGAGCTGTCGAGCTTTAGCGAGACTGCGAAGGCGGTGGCACTGTTGGTGGAGATATTGCCCTCCACCATAGAATCTCCCACACAGGTCGGTGCTCCCACAGGGGGGACTCGGTGTGGCGTTAGAACGCGATACCGACCTTCACTCCATACTCGTCACGCTTGAGCCTGGTGTTATCTGCCAGTTCCGAATCGTCATCCAGCTTGTACTCGGTACGGGTGTAGTACAGGCCAGCAACCACCGGCAGGTCGCCCTTCTGGTTCATCAGCAGGCTGACCTCCGCATAAGGGTTGGTGCGATCCTTGAGGTCCACGGTATCGCTGCCAAGGCCGTCCACCTTGATCTTGGCGCGGCCGTCGAGGGTATGACGGGCACCGGCTTCAACGCGCAAGGTCATGTCGTTGAACTGGTGGTTATAGCCCAGGGCGGCCTTGGCAAATGGCGATTTGCTGGTCAGTTCCAGGTCGTAGTCATTGGAGTCCAGCTCATAGCGGGTCCAGCTGTAGCCGCCACCGACGATCACGTCGACCGAGTTGCGCGCATCCAGCGCGGCACGCCAGCCGAGATCGAGGTCGGCCTGGCCTTCCTTGAGCTTGTTATCGCTTTTTTTGCCGTATTTGGCTTCGACTCCGGCTTGGTAGATGAAGCCGGATTCAGCGGTGAGCTTGTTGCCGAAGTTATAGAACAGGCCCACTTCGGGCATGTCGTCCTTGTCACTGCGGCTGCCGCCTTCAAGCTTGAAATCGTTATAGCTGCCCAGCAGGCCGAAAGTGGAAATCGGTGCTGTGGGTGGTGCGGCAAACACCACGGCCGGCGCTGCGACTAGCGCGAATACCGAGGTGTTCTTGAGGATCGTTCCGAATAGCCTGGACATCGTTTTACATCTCCTTGTCATTTGAACAAATCATTCCGGAACAGATTCGAACCTGAATGTAGGAAAAAGGTTCGAATTGATTTGCTCGAATCTGGAGATAAAACGGTTCAGCGAAGGCTCTATTTCAATATTTTCAGCAACCCGCCAACACCAGGCCCTCAAGTACCGGGCGAAGTTGCGGATGCACTGGCAAGCGAATGCCAAAGGTCTCATGCAGCAACGTCAGCAACTCATCAGCGCTGGCGACCACCTGTTTTTCGCTCGACCTATCCAGGTAATGCACCGCGTAGTGGCCGTTGTTCAGCGTATAGCGTTTGCCCACGGCCAACAGCGCCGCCTTCAACTGGCCCACGAACGGCGACCCCGGATGAGTGGACACGTACCAGTTGCCGATTTCGTAGTCGATGTCCGCCTGCACCTGCAGGTCGAACACATACAAACCACGCCATTGCCCCGCGACTTCGGCCCATAACGTGTAGCTGCCGTCTGCATTGTGCGTCAGCCGATACGGCTCGTGCGCCGTGGCCTGCACGGCCTCGCTGTCCAACTGCAATGGGCTGCTGGGCACCATGCCGCCAAAGCCGACATCGGTGATGTAGCGCACGCCATCCACGGTCACCAGGCTCAAGCGATGGGTGCGTGCGGTGCGCGCATCCGGCGGCCCACCCATCACCACCCGGCCGGTAATGCCGCGTGCGTCGAAACCGAGTTCCTGCAACAGCAACAGGAACATCTGGTTCAACTCATAGCAATAACCACCCCGCCCATCGATCAACACCTTCTGCTCGACACTCGCCAGATCGATGGGCACCGGCAGGCGCAGCAAGGTCGACAGGCTTTCAAAGGCAAACGTGCACACATGGCGCAACTGCAGGTCACGCAGAGTTTGCAGGGTCGGCGCGGGTGGCCTGTCGTAGCCCAGGCGTTGCAGGTACAACTGTCGATGACTCAGGTGGGACATGGCGCACTCCTTGGGCACGTGGCAGAAGCGTCACTATGCCGCGCCGAACGGCGGATTGTCATTTTGAATGAACCTTTTGGAACGCCGCCCTATCCATTTATAACAACACAGGGAGGCAACATGAGTACCGCAAAAATCTACACCATCAACTATCAGCTACACGGCCAACCGAAATCCTTTGTGGTGCGTGCCGAAGTGATGAACAACGCCGAGGCCTGGCACTGGGCGGCAGTGGATGCCGATATTGCCCATGTCAGTCGTGTCGGCCGGGTCGGACATGAACAGGTGAAAAAGACCACACGCCCTTGGGCGGAAAAGTTCGGCATCACCGAGGTGACATGGATCGCGCCGAAGTAAGTAAAAGCCCCGCTGAAGCGGGGCTCTTTCTGTGCAGTGTGCGAAGATGCCCGCCTAAGCCACTGGAGACTGCCCCCGGATGTTCGAGCTCAAACCCTGCGACCCCGTCACCTACCGCCGCCAAACCCGCCGCAGCACACTGATTGTGGCGGTGCTGTTCCTGGCCCTGGCGATGCTCTTGTCCAGCCTCGCGGTGATGCTGTTCGGCGAACCCGGCGGCGACAACTTTCGCTTCAACGTCGGCGGCGTGTTTGCCGGCGTACTGATCACCCTGGCACTGGTGCGCGGTCCTTTCTGGAGCCAAACCTGGCTTGCACCGGCCGTATATGGCTGGCAACTCAAGCGCAGCCTGATGAGCGTGACCAACGTGATGCACAAGGTCACGGAACGCGTGCAGGCGAATGACCCCAGCGCAATCAAGCTGCTGCGTTTCTACCATCTGGGCCTGACGCAAATGCATGCACTGGATGCCAACTCCAGCGCGCAAGTGCAGTTGATCGGCGAGATCGAGGCGCATAAGGCGAAGATGCAGGCACTGGGGATGGATACCGAACAAACCCGTCTCGATCCGGCCTGGTTGGACCACGTCAAGGCAGCCTGAGTCAGCGCGCCCGCCAGCAAAACAACGCACTCAGCGCAATCGCCGCACCGGCCAGGCCAAACACCAGCGGTGCCGAGGCTACCGGCAGCAGTAAACCCGCCAGCAACGGTCCGAGGCCCGCGCCGATGTCACGCCACACGGCATTCGACGCGAGCGCCGAGACGCGCATCGACCCCGGGTTGCGCTCGGCCACCAGGGTGGTCACCAACGGCAGTTGCAGCGCACGCAGCACCAGCACCGCGGCCGCGCCCGCAATCACCCAGTAGCTGGAAAACGCCGTCAGGGCCAAGGCACTCAGGAACGAAAACAGCAGCAACATCGAGGTCGCGCCAAATCGCTGGGCCGCGCGACCGCCCAACGGGCTCAGGAGCATTTCCGAGAGATAACGCAGCGCCATCAAGCCACCGGCGATCAGTACCGCGTCGCCGCCGAGAATCTTCTGCGCCTGGATCGACAGACCGAAAATAAACAACCCATCCAACGCCACGCCTTCGATAAACGACCACATCGCCACACTGTCGGGCCACTTGAAGCGGCGCCCGGTGCTGTGCAGATCATGGCCCGCAGTGGGCAAGCCGCGCGCCATCCACAGGCCCACCAGGCAGGCGCCAGCAAGAATAAGGAAGATCGGCCGCGGCCCGGCCCACAGCGTCAGCCAACCGCCCAGTGGCAGCGCCAGCATCGGCCCCAGGGCGATCACCGCCCGCGAGCGCCCGGCACGGCGTGCGGCACCGGCGGGCTCTGAGGTGGCGAGTACTTGGGTCGACAGGTTCAGCGCGGCAAAACACAGGCCCCAGATCAGCCGCAGCCCCAACAAGGCGGCGAAGCCCGACAGCATTGAATTGCCCAGGGCGCACAGCGTCGCCGCAGCGGCGGCGATCATGCAAGTCAGACGGTCGCCGTTGCGTGCGTAGAAATTCAGCACATGCCGGTAACCGAAAATCCGCACCAGGCGATTGGCCGCCAGCAACACCCCGGCCTGGGCCAGGGTGATGCCAAACGCTTGGGATTCCATTGGCAGCAACAAGTACAGCAGCACGTCACTGGGCAGGCAGAAAGCGAGGGTCAGTGCAGCCCGGCGAGAGGTCGTGTCAGCAGTACGTTGGGCCAGGCTGGTCATAAAACTGAAACATCCCGAAATATCCAGGTCGCCACGGTAGCCTTCCACACGCGTGTTTTACAACGCCCTACCCGGCCTTTTTTCCGTAGGGCAACAGACGCAGGCCGCTGGCCACCGCCCCCACCAAGGCAAAGCCACAGCCCAGCCACAATGCGACTTGCGGGCCGCTGTCGACGAACAGGTGAAAACACAATGCCACCAACGACGCGCCCAACGTCTGCCCAAGCAAGCGTGAAATCGCCACGATGCCACTGGCGCCGCCGCTGCGGGCCAACGGCGCACTGGTCATCAAGGCCTTGAGGTTGGGTGACTGGAAGAAGCCAAAACCGGCGCCACACAACGCCATCCGCCAGCCAATATCGAACGCCGACGCTCCATCGCCCAGGCTGGCCAATGCGGCCATACCGGCACTGAGCAGCAACAGGCCAATGCCGCACAACAGCCCCAGTGACACCCGGTCCGCCAAGCGTCCGGCCAACAGTGCCATCACCGCGACCACTGCCGGCCAAGGCGTCATCAGGAAACCGGTTTGCACCTGGCTATGGCCCAACACCGCCTGGAGCAGGAAAGGCAACGACACAAAGGCCAGGCCTTGGGCACTAAAGGCGCAGATCGCCGTCAGGGACGACAAGGCAAACAGCGGCCGCTTGAACAGATCCAGGGCCAGCATCGGCGCGGGATGCCCGGCCTGACGCCGCAGCAGTAACGCCCCGCAGACCAGTGCCAACGCAATCAACCCCAGCGTCAACGCCCCCTGGGCACCATGCACCGCCGTGCCCAGGCCAAGCACCAACAGGGCGAACAATCCAGCACACAACAACGCCGCGAGGCGGTCGAACGCGTGCCCGGTCATCGGCAAGGTGGGCAACGAACGCAGGCCCAAGGCCAGGGCCAACACCCCCAGCGGCACATTGATCAGGTACAGCCAGTGCCAGGTGGTGACCGACAAAATCGCCGACGCCGCCGTCGGCCCGAGGGTAAACGCCAGCCCCACCACCAGCGAGTTATAGCCCAGGCCGCGGCCAAGCATGTTGGACGGGTAGATATGCCGCAGCAACGCGGTATTCACGCTCATGATCGCCGCGGCGCCCAGGCCCTGCACCACCCGCGCGGCGGTCAGGGTCGCCAGCGAACCGGCCAGGCCGCAGAACAGTGACGAGACGATAAACAGCAGCAAGCCACCGAGATACACCCGGCGGTGCCCCAGCACATCGCTCAGCGACGCGAACGGCAGCACGGTGGCGATGATCGCCAGTTGGTAGGCGTTGACCACCCAGATCACCGACGCGGAATCCGTGCCGATGCCCTGCGCCAAAGTCGGTAACGCGGTATTGACGATGGCCGTATCCAGGGTGGCCATGCCGATCCCCAGGGAAATCGCGATCACGGCCGGTAGGCGTTTATTGAGGGGCAACCCATCGGCAACAGAAGACATGAACGATCCGCGCAGGTGACAAAGGTGTCTAGAGTAAGGGCTGCGCGGAGTTTTTTCAGTGGCTGATTACAGGGCTGTCAGCATTTTCATGTTAAGCCGTGCTCAACGCGCCAGCGCGCTCAGGTCCAAACGCCCTTCGTTGATCGGCGGGCACCAGTAATAACCGCCGGTCAACGGCGTGCTGATGCGGTACAGGCCGTCGACAATCCCGTCTTCCAGGCCGCTCATGCGGCGCAGTTGCACTTCAAACGCATCGAAAGAATGGCCGAACGCGAGGAACATCAAACCCGCCTGGCCGTTCTCGGCCCAAGGCATCGAGCGGCGGACCACGAAGGCTTCCGGGGTGAAGCTTTCCTGGGCGGTGCGTTTGGTGTGGGCAGATTCCGGGGCGTCGTCGAGTTCTTCGTTGTCACCATGGCGGCGACCGATGATGTGGTCGCGCTCCTGGGCCGGCAACGCGGCGAAGCCATCGAGGTCGTGCTGCCATTGCTGGATTGCGGCGAAGCTGGCGCCGCTGTCGGTCAAGGCGGCCTCGACGGCAGCGTCGTCGTGGGGGTTTTCGGTACCGTCTTCGTAGTCGGTGAGGTCAAAGCCGGTCTTGTAGCGGAAGCCTTCAGTCGACTGCACCAGGCTGAACGCCGGGGCCAGGGCTTTTTCCAGCACGCGGCTGCGCAACAGCAGTTCACCGCGATCCACGCCATGCAGCCAGACCCACAGCGCGTGCTGAGTGGACGGGTTGTGGGCGCCCGGGCCGCTGACGACCGGGAACGTACGCAGGCCATCGATTTGCGCGCCGAGCGCAGTCACCAGCGGCTCACCGAAACCGACCACCGCCGAATCCGTCGTCTGCACCAGTGCGTCCAGGGCAACGGGCACAGCCTCCAGGGAGGCCACGGCAAAGAACAGATGACGGGCCTGCAAAGGCACCGGTGCGGCAAGAATGCCCGGCTGGTACTGACTCATGTGAACTCCTTCAAAATAAGGCGCGCAGTTTAACCGCCGCGCGCAAGCGTGAGTACAAGAATGCGCACAAGCCTTGCCTTAGAGCCTGTTGATGGGTGACTCTCTAGTCATGTTTTGCAACTATTCCAGGGGTAGCGACATGACCACCAGCAACCTGCTCGCCCAGCTGTTTCCCGCCTCCGCCGCCGAGATTCCCGAGCAATACCGCCTGGCGGCGCCTATTGAACAGCGTGAGTATCTGGTCGATGGCCAGTTGCGGATCTGGAACGGGCCGCTCGCCCAGGTGCAGAGCCCGGTGCAACTGGGTGAAAAACGCGTGCATATCGGCAGCACGCCGTTGCTGGATGCCGATACCGCCCTCACCGCCCTCGAGGCCGCCGTGCGCGCCTACAACCGTGGCCAGGGTGAGTGGCCGACGATGCGCGTGGTCGAGCGCATCAGGCACGTCGAAGCGTTTTTGCACCGCATGCGCGAGCAGCGCGACGTGGTGGTCAAGCTGCTGATGTGGGAAATCGGCAAGAACCTCAAGGACTCGCAGAAAGAATTCGACCGCACCTGCGACTACATCACCGACACCATCAACGCCCTCAAGGAACTCGACCGCCGCTCCAGCCGCTTCGAACTGGAGCAGGACACCCTCGGCCAGATCCGCCGCGTACCGCTGGGTGTAGCGCTGTGCATGGGCCCTTACAACTACCCGCTCAACGAGACGTTCACCACGCTGATCCCGGCGCTGATCATGGGCAATACCGTGGTGTTCAAGCCGGCCAAGCTTGGCGTGCTGTTGATCCGGCCCTTGCTCGAAGCCTTCCGCGACAGCTTCCCGGCCGGGGTGATCAATGTGATCTACGGCAGTGGCCGCGAGACCGTCAGCGCGCTGATGGCCAGCGGCAAGATCGACATCTTCGCGTTTATCGGCACCAACAAGGCCGCCAGTGATTTGAAAAAGCTGCACCCCAAGCCGCACCGCCTGCGCGCAGCCCTGGGCCTGGATGCGAAAAACCCCGGCATCGTGCTGCCCGAGGTCGACCTCGACAACGCCGTCAGCGAAGCCGTCACCGGCTCCCTGTCGTTCAACGGCCAGCGCTGCACCGCGTTGAAAATCCTGTTTGTGCATGAAGATGTGGTGGCAGGCTTTATCGAAAAATTCAACAAGAAACTGGCCACGCTCAAGCCTGGCATGCCTTGGGAAGAGGGTGTATCCCTGACACCGCTGCCGGAAGCCGGCAAAGTCGAATACCTCGACGGGCTGGTGGCCGATGCCGCACAGCACGGCGCCCAGGTGGTCAATGAGCACGGCGGTGAAAGCCGCGGTTCGTTCTTCTACCCGGCGGTGCTGTACCCGGTGAACCCGCAGATGCGCGTGTACCACGAAGAACAGTTCGGCCCGGTGGTGCCGATCGTGCCCTACCGCGACCTGGAGACCGTGATCGACTACGTGCTGGATTCGGATTTCGGCCAGCAACTGAGCATCTTCGGCACCAATCCCGAGGCTGTCGGCAAGCTGGTGGACACCTTCGCCAACCAGGTCGGCCGCATCAATATCAACGCCCAGTGCCAGCGCGGGCCGGACACCTTCCCCTTCAACGGGCGCAAAAACTCGGCCGAGGGCACACTGTCGGTGCATGACGCGTTGCGCGTGTTCTCGATCCGCACATTGGTGGCGACCAAGTTCCAGGAGAGCAACAAGGCGTTGGTCAGCGATATCCTGAAAAACCGTGACTCCAGCTTCCTGACGACCGACTACATCTTCTAAACACACCGCTGGCCAGTCTTGTGTGGGGCTGGCTTTTGTGGGAGCTGGCTTGCCTGCGATGCAGGCACCTCGGTCTTTCAGTCAGGCCAGGGTGATGCAATCGCAGGCAAGCCAGCTCCCACAGTTGACTGCACGCGTCCTGACTATTGAGGCCATTTTAGTACCAATGAACCTGCCCCTGTTCGCCCGGCGCCTGCTGCGCCCGCTGCTCGACCCGTACCGCCGCTATCGTCACGCCAAACTGATCCACGCCGTGCGCGTGTCCATCGGCCTGCTGGCGACGATCCTGCTGACCACCGGCATCAACCTGCCCCACGGCGAATGGGCCTCGGTGACCATGCTTATCGTGATCGGCGGTTTGCAGCACCATGGCAATATCGGCAAAAAAGCCGTGGAGCGTGCCTACGGCACCTTGATCGGCGCCAGTGTCGGCCTGGCGCTGGTGCTGCAACAGGCCTGGTTGGGCCAGCCGTTGCTGACCTACCTGCTGATGTCCGTGGTGTGCGGGTTCTTTTCCTATCACGCCATTGGCAAGGGTGGGTACATCGCGCTGCTGTCGGCGATCACCGTGTTTATCGTCGCCGGGCATGGCGACAACCCAATATCGGATGGCTTGTGGCGCACCGTCGACATCCTCATTGGCATCGTGCTGGCCCTGGCCTTCTCGTTCGCCCTGCCGTTGTATGCGGTGTATTCCTGGCGCTACAACCTGGCCAGTGCGTTGCGTGATTGCGCCGAGATCTATAGCCGGATCATCAGCGGGCGATCGGTCACCGATGATGAGCACTTCAAACTGCTCAATCGCCTGAACGCGGCGATGCTGCAATTACGGTCACTGATGCCATCGGTGTCCAAGGAAGTACGGATGTCCATGACGGAGCTGGATGCGATCCAGCGCCACCTGCGCCTGTGCATCAGCACCCTGGAGATTCTTGGAAACACGCGACCCGATCCTCGGGATGAACAGGCCATGGCGCGCATGCAGTTGATGCTAAAGGCCGAACATCGGCAGATTCGGGTGCAGTTGGTGGGGATGGCGCGGGCGTTGAAGTCGGGGATGACAGAGCGGCTGGAGCGGCACGGCAATATCACGGCAGCAGAGCCTGTGCTGGATACATCGGTCTACGGTGCTCTGGATGGGTATCGGTTGTTGACGTTGCAGTTATTGAACAATGTCGATGCGATGCGTGCGCGGCTAGCAAAAACGGCGATCCGATGGAGCATCTAAACGAGCGAAGACCGGAACAGATACACAAGCATCTGCTCCGGTTCGCCACCTATCAGAAAATAACAAACGTCAACAGATACCCCAATTCGGACGCACTGACTTCACCCCCGGTATAAAGACTCTTACCGTAACGAGCCAGGAAGCCGGAACTGTCAGTTGACCAGAACGCTTGGTGAGCTTGCCCGCGCCAGCTCGCACCACCATAAACATCATAGATTTCCCGAAGCTCACCCAAGCTCGGCAACCGCCCACCTCGGCCACTCGCTTGCTTGACACTCTCCTGATAACCACCACCACCGCCAAAGTCCATGAAGTACTTCACACCCCCTACGCTGACGGTATACCCCAGTACCTTGTTATTGGCATCGGTCACCGTGATGTACGCGCTTCCATTGCCACGGATGCTGACCGCTCCGGTCTGCGCATTTACCCTCGCACACGCTTCATTGTTTGATCGGTAGGTGTAAGGGAGGCGCCCGCCAGTGGCCGCCCGCGTAAAGACACCTGGGCCACTGTGAGGCGGATAGTTCGCGTCATCGCGCCATATCCAGATACGTTGGTTCAGGGTAACTGCGCTGGTATTGATCGAGAGGGCAGCCCCCCGGTGAATGGTCGTGGTGCCTGACGAAGGCTGGGTGCCATATAGCCCTACTGCCCGGAAGGCATAACTACGAACCTGAGCAAGAGCGCGAGGATAGCTCCAGTCGCCAGTCGGGCCCACTGGGCGATCAATCAGATGAACGTTGTTTTCGTATAGCCGGACTTGCTGGTTGGCCGTGGCTTTGCCTTTAAGCGTCACGCTAGTGTCGTAGGTCGTCGCATTGTTGGCCAGTTGCCCCCGCGAGTCATGTACGGTCAGAGTCGGCGCAATGAAAGCCAGATGCTGAACGGTGTATGTGCGCACGGGAAACATCACGGCGTCGGTCTTGTCGGCGCTGCGGTCGAAGCTGACCCAGAACATTATCTTCAGTTCCGAAGCATCCTCGAGCGCACGCAATTCAGACACCAATGCCGCGGTATCAATGCCATTCGTCACTCCGTCTTCACCCACAAGTGCACCGTCCAACAACACGCGCATGTAGTCGGGGTCATCAGTTTTTTTGCCGTGATACTCCAGCCAAACCCGTTGCGAAGCGTGGGCAAAGTGCCAGGGGTTTACCATCACCCGTTCCGTGCCGACCAGTGAGCCCGTGTTGAGCGTAGCGCCGTTTTGCCCTTGGATAACCGGCTGCGCAAACGTCGGTGGCAATAGCTCCAGGTTCAGTGCTGGCGACGGTGTGTGCCGTGCGCCGCGGATCAACCAGTACTGCACCGTGATGAACCTTCCACCCGCTTGAATGTTGGCCCCCACCGTTTCGGCCGGCACATCGAAGTCAACCGTTTTGAATGTATTGCCGGGCTTGGTTTCGCAATAGGTCCCGACGCCGTCATCACCGGTGAAACACATTTTAATGTCATCAGAGGGCAGGATCTGCGGCGTCGAAACCCGGACCGTCGCGCCGTTCAGTGCCGCCTCTGCTTGCAACTTGTCGGGGTCTTTCTGCGCTTGCAGCACCTCTGGGCGGAGCAACGTGCCTATCGCCGCACCAACGGTTACTTCAAGTACTTCAGAATGCAACGCACGCGAGCCATTCGCAGGAATCAGGGAGTAACTCAAGCGGATAGTCCCGCCGAGATTGACGTCTGCGTAGTGCCTGTCCAGTGAAAATAGAACAGGTCTACCCGCTGTCGCTGCGCTGAGACGGATTTCATCGTTGGTACTGCCGGTCGGAGCGCTTCCTACCAGGCGCCATTGAAAGAGGTCGCCGACGGCGGTCCTCAGATAAGGCAGTGTGATATCGAGCTGACCAAACAGGTCACGCGGGTCCAAGTTGTCCTGATCATCGACCCTATCGATTTCCGGCCGTGGCATTTCAGCTAATCGAGGGCCGAACTCCACGAACGTCGATTCGGACTCGCGAACGGTTTGCGTGCCCGCCCCCAGCAGGCGGATCACACCATCGTCGACCTTATAGAAAACCCTCACTGGGCCCAATCCAATGAACCGCGAAAAAATGGCGTTAGAGACCGTGCGAAAACGCGTTGGCGGCGGTGGATCGCCTGCGATGTGGCTGACTTCATAGGAGACAATCCCCCCGCCCGGCAAGTAAGCCTCCATACAGAGGGTGACCAGGAAGCCGGGGTCGTAGGGGGTGAAGGACGGGTTGGGATACTCAACGGTGACGAAAGGTTCGCTGGGGTCTACCACGCCCCCCAGGGCTTGCACCACATTGACCGCCGGCATATTCGCAATAGTGCCGGAGATCAGGATCGTCAACGACTGGGAGGTGGCTAATACCGTGCCCAGTGGGAACTCCAGCCGCCAGGTAATCCTCATCGAGCCCTGGATCAACTGCTTGATAATGTCCTCATCCACATTGAAAAAACTCGACCGCCCCGGATTTACCACGGCATCGGGCAACTCCACCTGCAAACTGGAACCATCGCCCCGGGTACCATTCAACGTCACTACGATACGAGCTCCCGCAGGCGTCGAGCTTCCATCTGGCAGCCGACGAGGAGTAACAACCTCGACCCGGAAATTGCTTCCCGCTTCTTCGTCATAGTTGACGGATGTCGCGTCCACAAAGTTGACTTGGAAGTACGCGCGTTCAAGCAGGTCTGGATCTAGCTCGGCTTGCAGGTTCACGGCTTGAGAAAAGTGTTCAACATGCCCCGAGCGATTTTCCACCTCATCAAAAACCTGATAGCGGATAGCGATAAGCCCGCTGCTGGTCCCAATGATCGCAGGGCCGACCTCCACCTCAATCGGTTTCGCGCCTGAAGCATGATCATCATCGAGCTCAAAGATCACCAAATTAATGATTGTGTCCCAGTACAGATACACCCTATCGCGCACACGTTTACCGGGGTAATCAATCGTCAACTTCACACCTAGCGCCGCACGCTCCGGGGTCAGGATTGCACCAGGGGCGGCAAGGTCATCGGGCAAAAATATCCGCAGTTTATCGTGATACCCCAGCGAAGGCTGTTCATCCAAACCAGGCCTTTCCGACTTGGCGAAAACCGTCAGATCGTCCGAGGTACTCGTGGTGCCGGAGCCATTTCGCACGACTCGTGAAAACACCGGAAATATAAAGCCACGCGGAAACCGTTCTTCCTCTATGACAAGCCGGAAGAAGTTATTGGTTTGCTCGCCGGGCCTGACAAAATCCGATGCTAGCGGTATGACATCGTCCACCGCATAAATCTCAAAAGTATCGCCGACGCCTAATCCGGTCCATCGGGAGAGCGTGACAAGCAAATAGGGCTGAAGATGGCGTGCGCCCAAGCCTATATCTGCCCCCACTACACCTAGCACCGGGTTGGAAAAAATCGGCGGTTCAAGATCATTGACGCGCGTGGAACGCTGGTAACAAACAGGCAGATGCGACCGCACCGCTGGTTCTTTAGACATGATTGAACTCCTTGAACGCGGGCCTTCAAGGCCACGAGACAAGGAAATCAGACTCCTGGGGAGTCTTAGCGTCTACCTGTCAGAACTGACAGTCACGACGAGTGGTACTGCATTGCGTGGTCACCTTGCGAGAGTGACATCCGCGCTTTGCATGTGGGTTTACATCTTTTCCTACATATTTTTCACGATTTATTCACATCTGCAGCCGTAGTGTGAAGCCTCATCCGTTACAAATGTTGCATATCAAGCCCGCCGCCCCAGCGGGCTTTTTTTTGCCTCGGATCTGCTTTAACGCGAAGCCTTGGCGACCGGCGCCGCCGCCTGTTCACGAATCGCACGCTGGGTATCCAATACCCGCGCCAACGCGGTTTCAGCCTCGGGGCTCTGTTGCGGGACACGAATGGCCGCCGACACCAGCGTGATCAACTTGGCCATCACCTCGGCATCCGTCGCGGGGCGGCCCAGGCTCATGGAGTTCATCAGCAGGCGCAATTCCGTGCCGGCCATCACCCCGGAAATCGCCTTGAGGGCAAATTGCAGACGCACGCCGAGTTCGTTGCGCGGCAGGTCCGGCAGGGCCAGGGCGAAGGCTTCGAAGAAGCGCTGGAACACCGGCTGGTAATGCACCTTGAGGTATTCCTGGATGAACGGCGAGGTGTCGCTGTAGACCCGGCCGAGGAAACGGATGAACGAGCGGCCTTCGCCACTGGCCGGATCACTGCGTTCCAGGCCCATGGCCGGGGCGAACAGCACGCCGAGCAGGGTGTCGCAATCGAGCGGGCCGTCGGATTCGGCCTCGCAGCGGGCCAGCAGCTCCAGGCGCTGCTCGTTGAGCGGCTCCAGGCGTTGCATCAACAGGGTTTTCATCAGGGAATCCTTGTCCCCGAAGTGATAGTTCACGGCGGCCAGGTTGACTTGGGCACGTTCGGTAATCTGGCGTAACAAAACCGCGTCATATCCGTACTTGATAAAGAGGGCCTCAGTCGCATCCAGCAATCGAGTTTTGGTAACGTTTGGAGCGCTGAGTTTCTTCGCGACCATAAGAGTTCCACGGCGGAAATATTGTTTTAAAAAATAATTTGATTTTTTATACCGGGGCCGCCCGTCGAAAGCAAGTAGTGACACACCGCCATGCTATCCAAAGCCTTTGAAAACGGGGACATGGAGGCGGGTCAAAGGGGTTGATGGGGGCTCGAAAAGGCCGGCGGGGACTTCGTTTCAAAGGGTAAAACCGCTCTACATCCATGGCTGGCGAAGCGCATTGAACGCGGTTACTATTCAAAGAATATTTTAAAAACAAGAAATAAAACCGGTCCATGACGCCTACCCGGCAGCACCCGATCTTGTTACAAGGCTTTACCGGGAGTACGGGGTAGCGTCGAGACTGAAGGCGTAGTCATGATGACAGATACCCCCGCGCACCCAGGCTTGATCTCCCTGCAAGGCATCGGCAAACGCTACCAGTTGGCCGGGCAGCCACTGTCCATTCTCAATGATGTGTGCCTGTCCGTCGCCCGTGGCGACAGCTGCGGTATTCTCGGCGCCTCCGGTTCCGGCAAAAGCACCCTGCTCAATATCCTCGGCCTGCTCGACTTGCCCAACTGCGGCAGGTACCACTTCGCCGGCCACGACATCTTCAACGCCACGCCCGATGAACTGGCCGCGATCCGCAACCAGCAGATCGGTTTTGTGTTCCAGAGTTTCAACCTGCTGCCGCGCCTCAGTGCCCTCGATAACGTCGCCCTGCCCCTGAGTTATCGCGGCATGTCCCGCCATGAATCGGTGGCGCAGGCGCTGCGCATGCTTGAACAGGTCGGCCTGGCCGACCGTGCCCACCACCGCCCCGCCGACCTCTCCGGCGGCCAGCGCCAACGGGTCGCCATCGCCCGGGCGCTGGTGGGCAACCCCTCGGTGATCCTCGCCGACGAACCTACCGGCAACCTCGACAGCAGCACCGCCCAGGACATCATGGACCTGCTCCTGGCCCTCAACCGCGAGCAGCACGTCACCCTGATCATCGTCACCCATGACCCGCAGATCGCCGCACGCCTGGAGCGCAAGATCCTGGTGCGCAACGGCGTGGTGCAAGAGGCCGCGCACCCATGAGCCTGCGGGTCGAGCAGAGCCTGAGCCAACTGCTGCATGAAGCGTTCCTCAGCCTGCGCACCCTGGGCAAGCGCTCGGTGCTGGCGTTGCTCGGCATCGTGATCGGCAGCTCCTCGGTGGTGGCATTGATCAATATCGGCCACAACGCGGCGGTGGATGCCGCGATGATCTTCAAGGACATGGGCACCGACACCCTGATCGCCGGGTTCCCGCCCAAGGGCAGCAACGCGGTGACTATGCGCGCACGCCTCGACCTCGACGCCGTCCGCCAGGCCGTGCCGGGCATCGCGCATATCGGCGCGCTCAGCCTGTTCAGCGGGCCCGTCGTGTTCCATGGCCGCACCACCAACGCCAACTACGTCGGCAGCACACCGGGCCTGCAAGACGCGATGCGTTTGAGCCTGGCCGAAGGGCGTTTCCTGTCGGCGTTCGACGCCAATGAAACCTACGCGGTAATCGGCGACCAGCTCGTGCAGGCCCTGAGTGCCCCCGGCGACCCGCTGCAAGTGGGAGATCGGGTACGCATCAATGATTACCTGTTCCTGATCGTCGGCATTCTGCAGCGCCAACCACGTGCGATGTTGATGCCGGTGCAGGGCGGCGAATCGCTGTTTATCCCGGCCGAAGGCATGCGCCGCATCTACGCCACCCCGCAGATCAACAACGTGGTGATCCGTGCCGCGCCCGGCCAGGACATGGAGCACATGGCCGCAGCCGCCAGCGCCGCGCTGCAACCGCAGCTCAGCGAACACAGCGTGGACATCACCGTGCCCCAGCAAATGATCGACGGCATGACCCGGCAAAGCCGCACCTTCGCCTACCTGCTACTGGCGCTGGGGGCGATCTCCCTGGTGGGCGGCGGGGTCGGCGTGATGAACGTGATGCTGATGAACGTGTCGCAGCGCCGCCGCGAAATCGGCATCCGCATGGCCCTCGGCGCGCGTCAGCGGGACATCCGCAACCTGTTCCTGCTCGAAGCCGTGACCCTCACCGCCGTCGGCGCGCTGTGCGGTGCGGTGCTGGGCATGGGCGCCGCGTGGCTGTACGCCTGGCTGTCCGGCTGGGAGTTTGCCCTGGCCGTCGCCGCCCTGCCCCTTGGGGTCGGCAGTACGTTGTTGGTGGGTCTGTTCTTTGGTATCTACCCGGCGGTCTCGGCCTCGCGGTTGCAGCCGGTGGAGGCCTTGCGCGATGAATAAATGGCTCGCCGTCGTCGCCCTGATCAGCCTGCCGTGCATGGCCGCCGACGTGCTGATCAACCCTTCGGCGCCCAGCAGCGCCCGCAGCGTCTCGTTGAATGCCCAGGTCACCGCCCTGACCCTGGGCGATGCGGTGTACCTGGGCCTGCGCAACAATCCGGCGATCCGCAGCGCGTACCTGCAACGGGTGGCGCAGAAGTTCGACCTGCGCGTGGCCGAAGACGTCTTCAGCCCCAAGCTCACCCTCAACAGCTACTACCGCAGCACCCGCGGTTCGGCCGACAACGCACGCAACGCCAACGTGGCGCCGGCCACCAGCCTGCTCGGCGAGTACGGCACGCGCCTGAGCATGGCCTGGACCCAGCAACTGAACAACGCCAACCGCGCCGGCCGCTACCGCAGCGACGGCCTCGACCTGGCGCTGATCCAGCCGCTGATGCGCGGTGCCGGCTGGGACGCCACCACCGCCCCGCTGCGCCTGTCGCGCCTGGCGGAACAGGCCAACCGCCTCAACCTCAAGGCCACCGTGGCGCAGACCATCAGCCAGATCATCGCCACCTACCGCGAACTGCTGCGCGCCCAGGAACAACTGAGCATCGTGCAAGATGCGCTCAAACGCTCCGGCACCCTGCTGGAAGTGAACAAAGCACTGATCAGTGCCGGGCGCATGGCCGAGTTCGAAATCGTGCAGACCGAAGCCGACATCGCCACCCAGCAACTGGGCGTCGAAGAAGCCCGGAACCAGCTCGACACCACCCGCCTGGCGTTGCTGCGCCTACTGGCCCTGGACCTGTCCACGCCGATTCGCGCCACAGAAGCCCTCGAGGCCAGCCCCATGCAGATCGACAAGGGCCAGGCCTTCAACCTCGCGCAAAACCAGCAGCCGGAATACCTCGCCGCCCTGCTCGGCAGCCAACAGGCCGACCTCAACCTGGTGATCGCCAAGGACTCCGGACGCTGGCAAGTGGACCTGGTCGCCGGCGCCAACCAGATCCGTGACGCCTATAACAACGACGCCGGCAGCCGCAACAACCGCACCTGGGACAGCTACGCCGGGGTGCAGGTGCAGATCCCCATCGGCGACATCAGCACGCGCCAGGCCGAAGTGCGCGCGCGGGTGAACGTGGAAGACCAGCAGATCCGCATCACCGACGCCCGCCAGGCCCTGGAGCGCAGTGTCAACGATGTGGTGCGCGACCTCGGCACCCGCTGGCGCCAATATGAAATCTCCCAACGCGCCGTGGAGCTGTCGCGGCGCAAGATCGAGATCGAACGGGAAAAACTCAGCGCCGGGCGCTCCACCAACTTCCAGGTGCTGAGTTTCGAGGCCGATTTGCGCAATGCCGAAAACGCGCAGCTCAATGCGCTGATCGCTTATCTGAACGCCCAGACCCAGCTCGACTTGACCCTGGGCATGACGCTGGAAAGTTGGGAAATCGCCCTCAATGACTACTAATCAAAAACGCCTGCTGGGCGCCGGGTTGATCGTGCTGTTGGTCGGCGCCGGGCTGACCTGGCGCAGCACCGCCGAAAGCCCGGCCACCGCCACCGAGCAATGGCTGGCGGTGAACCCCGAGCCGCTGGTGCATCAGATCGGCCTGGTGGGCAAGATCGAGCCCGACACCACCCTCATCCTCACCGCGCCCTTCGATGGCAATGTCGAGGCGAACCTGGTGGAGCAAGGCCAACGGGGCGACGCCGGCCAGGTGTTGCTGCGCATGGACCCGGCAACCCTCGAAGTGCAACTGCGCGAAGCCCTCGCTGCCCAACTCAAGGCACGTCGCACCGTGCAGGAGATGCAGGACTGGGACAGCAGCCCTGCCGTCAGCCGCGCGCGGCGCAGCCTGCGCACCGCCGAAATGAACGCGGGCAACACCCAACGCAAACTCAGTGAAAGCGAAAACCTGTTCCAGCGCGGCATCATCCCGCGCAACGAACTGGACGACCTCAAGCAACAGACCCGCCAGCAACAACTCGATCTCGCCGCGGCCCGCAGCGAGCTGCAACAGGCCATCGACCAGGGCAAGGGCGAATACCGCCAGATCGCCGACATGGAACTGACCAACGCCA
Organism: Pseudomonas sp. GL_117; assembly: GCF_057835125.1. NCBI lineage: Bacteria > Pseudomonadati > Pseudomonadota > Gammaproteobacteria > Pseudomonadales > Pseudomonadaceae > Pseudomonas > Pseudomonas sp. GL_117. The sequence continues at coordinate 3,824,258 of NZ_CM174418.1, forward strand.
CGGTCAAATACGACGCCCTGCGCACGCTGCTGGCAGGCCGCGAGGTCAAGGCGCCGTTCTCCGGAATCGTGGTGCCCGCCCCCGGCAATACCTCGACGCCAGGCAGCAACAACGCGCCGGTGCAGGCCGGCAGCAAGGTCAACCAGGGCCAGGTGTTGTTTGGCCTGGCGAATATCGAGCGGTTGAAGATCGTCGCCAAGGTCTCGGAGTTGGACATCAACAGGTTGCATCAGGGCCAGGCCGTGGAGGTGCTCGGCGACGGGTTTGATGGCGAACGGCTCAACGGCGTGGTCAGCGTGGTCAGCGGCTTGGCGATTGCCGGTGACAGCCAGGGCAGCGCGCAGTTTGCGGTGAGCTTGTCGATTCCCAAGCTCACGCCACAGCAGTTGCAGCGGGTGCGATTGGGCATGAGTGCGCGGTTGACCATTGTCACTTACAACAATGCACAGGCGATCGTGGTGCCGGCGCAGGCGCTCGTTGGCGGTGAAGTGGAATACCGGGAGGCGATGGACAAGCCGGTGGAACGGGTCAAGGTCACGACCGGGCAAGCGACGGCGCAAGGGGTCGAGGTCTTCGGCCTAAAACCCGGCTTTATCAAAACCCCCAGATAACCCTGTAGTGAGCGGGCTTGCCCCGCGCTGGGGGGCGAAGCCGCCCCAAATCCCGGCACCTCGGTCTTCCTGATACACCGCGGCGGAGCGTTTTGGGGCGGCTTCGCCCCCCAGCGCGGGCAAGCCCGCTCACTACAAGGTCGGGGTCAGTTTTGCGGCGAGGGCTTTGGCTTGGAGTGCCACGTCGGTGACAGCCGTGCTTTCCCACCACAGCCCCCGCAACGGCGGGCCCATGGCGAACAAACGGCTGCTGACTTGCCCTTGCGAGTCCACCACCGCCCCACCCGCATCTGCCGCAATCCCCAGCGCCAATGGCCCGGGCCGGATCAAGCCGCGCTTGAGCAATTGCTGTGGCAGCGGCCGGGCCACGCGGCGCCAGTCATATTCGATGCCGCTGGAGTTGATCAGCGCCGCCCCCCGAACCCGAGTGATTGCCTGCTCGCCGCGATAGCGCACGCGAATGCAAACGCCATCTACCGACGGCTCCAGGCCTTTGTACGACGCCGCCTGAATACGCAGGCGCCCCGCTTCATGCAAGCGCGCCACCAACTGCGCGCTCAACGGCGGTGAGCGGTGGTGATGACTCTCCCACCACGGCCGCACATGCCTCACGAACTGACGCTTTTGCCGCTCACTGGCCTGGCTCCACAACCGGCCGATATGCGCACGCACGGTGTCCAGCGGCGCTTGCCAATCGATGCCCTGGGCCTGTGCGATCCGGCATTGGCGGCGCACCTCGCGCAGCAGTTGCCGAGGGCTGCGCAGGCTAGGGTCTTCGGCGAGAAAATCCACCCAGCCCGGCGGCTGCCGACGCACATGGGGCAACAACCCATGCCGTGAAAAAACCTCGATAGGCCCGCGATGCCCGGCCAGTTCCAGGGACACCACGGCGTCGACCATGGTCAGCCCGGAGCCGATGATCAGCACGGTGGCCTGCGGGTCAATCTGGGTCATGCTACTCACGTCCCATGGGTCAACCGCCGCCGCGTTCAAACCGCTGGACTCGGTCTGCGGCGTACGCGCCGCCGGAAACATTCCGGTGGCCAGCACCGCAAAGGCGCCGCGCAGTTGCTGGCCGTTATCCAGGGTCAACAACGTCGCCGCTTCATCCACTTGCACGTCGACCACTTCGCCGCGCACATGCTCGACCGTCGACGCCGACAACGCCTGGGCCTGCGCCAACCGCTGCTGCGCATACAAGCCAAAGATCCCGCGTGGCGGGAACAATTCGCTGATCGGCACGCGCTGCTGGTGCGCCTGCGGCCAGCCACCGGCACCGATGTAGTCGGTGAGCCATTGGGTCAGGTCATCGGCGTTGTCCGGGTCGACGCTCATGCGCGCGGCGTTGCCGTTCAACGTGTGGCCCAGCTCAACTGCGCTGTAGGCCTCGCCACGGCCGAGTTCGGCGCGCGGTTCGATCACCAGAATCCGCCGCTGGCCCGGCCGGCGCAGTAGTTGCACCGCGAGCATCGTGCCACTTAGCCCGCCGCCGATGATCAAAACATCGGCGTTGCGGATGGAGTCAGTCATGCCTGTTCGCCTTTACTGTTTACCCAGATAAATGTCGTGCAAGTCGCCTCGCGCCAGCAGCTGCGCCGCGTTGCCACTCAAGGCCACGCGGCCAGTATCCAGCACGTAACCGTGGGACGCATAGGTGAGCGCGACGTTGATGTTCTGCTCGGCGATCAGGAAGCTCACCTGCTGCTCGCGGTTGAGCTGGGCGATGATCGCGAAAATCTCCTGCACGATCATAGGCGCCAAACCCATGGACGGCTCGTCGAGCAGTACCAAAGTAGGACGGGTCATCAACGCCCGGCCGATGGCGACCATCTGCTGCTCGCCACCGGAGGTCAGCCCGGCGCGGGTGTGGCGCTTGGTCTTGAGCCGGGGAAACCAGCTGTAGATACGCTCCAGGTCGTGTTCCATGTCCTGGCGACTCAGGCGCCGCACAAAGCCGCCGCTGCGCAGGTTGTCTTCCACGCTCAGTTGGCCGAACACATGGCGGCCCTCCAGGACGTGAACCATGCCTTGGCGCACGCGCTGGCTGGGGTCGACACCGGCCAGGTCGGCGCCGGCGTACTCAATCACCCCCCGGCTGACTTCGGCGCGCTCGGCGCGCACCAGGCCGGAAATCGCCTTGAGCGTGGTGCTCTTGCCTGCGCCATTGGCGCCGAGCAAGGCGACGATAGCACCCTTGGGCACGTGCAGCGAAACCCCGGCCACCGCCAGGATCGCACCGTCGTAGATCACTTCGATGTCGTTGACCGTCAGCAGCGACGGGGTGGCGGATGCAGCGGCGGGCTGGTGCATGGTTTATTCATCCCCGGTGCAGGTGCGCGGCGTCAGGCCTTTTTCCTTGGCGAAGGCCGCGGATTTTTCGTCGATCAACGGCCGCAACAGTGCACGGTCGGCCGGGATCCATTCACTGACCAACGTCCAGTTGGCGCCGTCCCATTGCTGTACCCGCGCCGAACCGCCGCCTTCGTGGTCACGGCACGACAGCTTGAGGTTTTGCATCAGGCCCAGGTAGCCCATGTCCTTGAGGCGAGCGTCGTCGATATTCAAGTGCTCCAGGCCCCAGCGGCCTTCTTCGCCGTTGAGCGGGCGCTTGCCGAACTTGGCCTGGGCGGTACGTATGGCTTCCACCGCCACGGCGGCGTTCACCAGGCCCGAGTTGTAGTAGACGCTGCCGAAGTTTTTCAGGTCCTTGAGGTCGCTGTGGCCCTTGTCGAGGATGTATTGCTTGAGGCGTTTGTGGATCTCGAAGTCGGCACCGGCCGGGTAAGGCGTCAGCGCCAGGTAGCCTTTGGCTGAGCTGCCAGCGGGTAACACGTCTTCGCTGGAACTGGCCCAGATGTCGCCGATGATGTGGTCGACCGGAAAGCCGAAGCGTGCGGCAGTCTTCACCGCCACCGGGGTGGAGACGCCCCAGGTGCGCAGGAACACCCAGTCCGGGTTGGCCTGGCGCACCTGGCGCCATTGTGCCGATTGCTCGTTGCCTGGGTCGGCCACCGGGATCTGGATATTTTCAAAGCCGTACTTCTCGGCGAGCAGCTTCAGCGGGCCGAGGGTTTCGCGACCATAGGCCGAGTCGTGGTAGACGGTGGCGATCTTCTTGCCCTTGAGTTTGTCGAAGCCGCCCTCGCGCTGAGCAATGTAGTTCACCAGCGTCGACGCCTCGCTGTAAAAGGTCAGCATCACCGGGAAGTTGTACGGGAACACCGTGCCGTCGGTGGCCTCGGTGCGCCCGTAGCCGAGGGTGATCAGCGGGATCTTGTCCACTTCCGCACGCTCGCTCAGGGCATACGCCGCCGGTGCGCCGTTGGGCTGGTACACCGCCACCGGCGCGCCATCCAGGCCGTTCTTGAAGCGCTCGTAGCACTCGATGCCTTTCTCCGCCGTCCACTCGGTCTCGCACTCTTGCCACACCAGCTTGACGCCGTTGATACCGCCTTCGACCTCGTTGATATAGCGCAGATAGTCGATCATCCCGGCCCACACCTGCACGCCGCTGGACGCATAGGCGCCGACGCGATAGGTCGCCAGGGGAATAAATTGCTGATCGGCCGACGCCACGGCCTGGGGCACAGCACCGGCCAATGCCGCCAGTGCAAAGGCAGCACCGGCGAAAGAACGTTTCAAGGATGCACGCATGAAGGATTCTCTTGGGAAGTTAGAAGCGCAGCGGCCACTGCCGCACACGGTCACGCAGGTTGTGCAACAAGCGAATCAAGCCCTCGGGTTCCTTGATCAGGAACACGATGATCAACACGCCAAAGATGATTTTTTGCAGGTTCTGCAACTGCCCCGCATCCACCGCGCCGCCGAACAGCGCCTGCCCGGCATGACTGAGGAAAATCGGCAGCAAACTGATAAAGGCCGCACCGACAAAGTTGCCGGCGATGCTGCCCATGCCGCCGATAATGATGATGAACAGGATCTGGAATGAGCGATTGATGTCGAAACTGCTGGCGCTCGCCGTGCCCAGGTAGGCAAAGGCCCACAGCGCACCGGCGATGCCGAGGTAGAACGAACTGACGGCAAACGCCAGGCGCTTGTAGCGCACCACCGGGATGCCCACCACGGCGGCGGCGGTGTCCATGTCGCGGATCGCCATCCAGTTGCGTCCGACCTGGCTGCGCACCAGGTTGATCGCGGTCCAGGTCAACACCACCACCGTCACCAGCGTCAGCAGATAGCGGCCCAGCGGCGTGTTGAGGTCATGGCCGAACAGCGCAAGCTTTGGCGCGGAGATGGTCCCGGAGGACCCGTAGTTGTAGAACCAGGGGAATTTGACGAACAGCCACTCCAGGAAAAACTGCGCGGCCAAGGTGGTGACCATCAAATAGAAGCCCTTGATCCGCGCGCTGGGCAGGCCGAACAACAGCCCGACCAGCGCGCTGATAATCCCACCGCCCAGCAGCGCCACCGGCAAGCCCAGTTCCGGCAGACGCAGCAGAAAGCCATAGGTGGCAAACGCGCCGACGGCCATGAAACCCGCCGCGCCCACCGAAGTTTGCCCGGTGTAGCCGGTCAGCAAGTTCAGGCCAAGCCCGGCCAGCGACAACACCAGGAACGGAATCAGGATCGCGTTCAGCCAGTAGTCATTGCCCCACAACGGCACCACGATAAACGCCAGCGCCAACAGGCCGATCAGGCCCCAAGGGAGGCGCCGCTGGATCAGCACCAACGGCGCGCAGTGTTGCGCAACAGGAATCGACATGGTTTCAGACTCGCTCGATGGCGCGCTCGCCGAACAGGCCGGCGGGACGGATATACAGGAAGGCCAGGGCCAATACGTAGGCAAACCACGGCGTGATGCCGCCGCCGATCAACGGGCCGATATACACCTCGGCGAGGTTCTCCGCGGCACCGACGATCAGCCCGCCGACAATTGCCCCGCCAATCGAGGTAAAGCCGCCGATGATCAGCACCGGCAGGGCCTTGAGCACCACCAGCGACAGCGAAAACTGCACGCCCTGGCGCGCGCCCCACAACAGCCCGGCGACCAGCCCGACCACCCCGGCCACGGCCCAGACGATCTGCCAGATGCGGTTGAGGTTGATACCGATGGACAGCGCCGCCGTGGTGTCATCCGCCACCGCGCGCAACGACACACCGATGCGGGTCTTGTTGAACAACAGCGCCAACACCGTCACCAGCACCACCGCCACCGCCGCCGCGATCAGGTCAAACTGGCTGAGCATCAGCGGGCCGACGAACAGCGGCACATCGTCGATGCCCAGATCCAGAGCGCGCACCTGCGAGCCCATCAGGCCCTGGGCGAGGCCTTCGATGATGAACGAGAGGCCGAGCGTGGCCATGAACAAGGTGATCTGCGAACGGTTCACCAAGGGCCGCAGCACCAGGCGCTCGATCAGCAGCGCACCGAGGCCCATCACGATCACCGTGAGCAGCAACGCCAGGGCAAACGGCACCCCCTGATCATGCAGGCTGACGAAGGTCAGCGCGGCGAACAGCAGCATCGCGCCCTGGGCAAAGTTGAACACGCCGCTGGCCTTGTAGATCAGCACAAAGCCGATGGCGACCAGCGAGTACATGGTGCCGGCGAGCAGGCCGCCGAGCAGGGTTTCGAAGAAGAACGTCATCAGTGCGCCGCTCACAGGTAGGCCGCGATCACTTCGGGGTTGGCTTGCACTTGCGCGGGCGTGCCGTCGCCGACCTTACGTCCGTAGTCGAGCACCACCACGTGGTGGGACAGGCCCATCACCACGCCGATGTCGTGTTCGATCAACACCACGGTGGTGCCCAGGTCACGGTTAACGTCGGCGACGAAACGTGCCATCTCCTGTTTTTCCTCGGCGTTCATGCCGGCCATGGGCTCGTCGAGCAGCAACAGACTGGGCCCGGCGATCAGCGCCCGGCCCAACTCCACGCGCTTTTGCAGGCCGTAGGACAGGTTGCCCACCAGCACATCGCGGTGGGCTTGCAGTTCGAGAAATTCGAGCATGCTCTGGGCGCGCCGGCGGAACGTTTCGGCCTCGCGGCGTGCGCGGGGCAGGCCCAGGGCTTGCTCAATGAACGTGCTGTGCATATGCCGCGAGAGGCCGGTGAGGATGTTGTCGAGCACGCTCATCTTCTTGAACAGCGCGTTGTTCTGAAAGGTGCGGCCAATGCCGCGGCGCGCCGCACCCAATGGGTCGATGCGGTGAAAGTGCCGGTCTTCGAAGACGATCTCGCCGGCATCGAAGCGATACACGCCGTTGAGCACATTGAGCAACGAACTCTTGCCCGCGCCGTTGGGCCCGATCAACGCGCAGATCTCACCGCGCTGCACGTCAAAGGACAAGGCATTGATCGCCTTGACCCCTTTGAACGACAGCGAGATGTCGCGTACCTGGAGAATGGTTTGGCTCATGCGATGTCCCGTTTGAATTCAGCCAGCCACGTAGGCGAAGCGGTGGCTTTGAGGGGTTGCCAGATGTAGGCCAGGCGCTGGAAACCGAGCAGCTTGCGCACGCGGTTTTTCAGCAGCCGGCGCAGGCCGCTTTGCGGGTGCGCGATGGCCCACTCGCACAAGCGTCGACGCCAGGTGCCGTGGGGCGCCAGGCGGCTTTCGATTTCATCGGCCAGCAGTTGCAAGCAGGTGGCAGACAGCAACAGGCCGGTGGGCGCCACTTCGCGCCGATCACGTTGCGCCGAGGCCAGGCTTTCCGGGAAAGCCAGGCCATGACCACTGTTCAGCCATTGCTCCAGCACCACGGTCAGGCCGCCCTGCCAATGGGTGCCCTCTTCGCTCCACAACGCGGTTTCACCGCTGGGTTGCCACCAGCGCGTGAGGTGTTGCGCCGGATCGACCGGGCCGAGCAGTTGCGCGAAGTCCAGCGGATTGAACGATGCCCAATGCCGTTGCTGGCGACCGGGTGCATACACATGGGTGGGACGGATACGCCACAGCTGTTGCTGCACCGCGTCGGGCTCCAGGTCATCGGCCAGGGTCAAGACTTGCCCGCCGATGGACTGGGCAGCCAGGGCCAGCAGCAACAGGTTCGGCTCGAACGCGCCGCTCAAGGCCAGGCGCGACTGTTCGCTGAAGCCCTGTTGGCGCAAGCCGTCCGCCAGACGCTCGACATCGCGCAACGCGTCGATCCAGCGCCACGCATGCCACTGGCCCAGGCGCTTGTGGCGCAAGGCCGTATGCAGCGGTGTGATCTGTGCCCAGTGCTGCAGTTGTTCAAGGGCCTTGGGCAGGTTGCCGAGCAGCTCGGCAGGCCATTCCACGGCCAGCGGGCGTTTTAGTTCATGCACGCTCATAGGGATTACTCCTATTGGTAGTCAAGCGTGCGGTGGTCCGCTGGCCGATATGGATCAAACAATGAAGATCAACTGTGGGAGCTGGCTTGCCTGCGATGGCAGACTGTCAGTCGATGCATTTGTAGCTGACCCACCGCTATCGCAGGCAAGCCAGCTCCCACAGGGATCGGGGTGTGTCTGTTAGAGGGTGGTGGCCTTGAGATCGCGGTAGCTGGCGCCGGGGTGGTTGGCGCCCAACCGCGCGCCGTCGCCAAACAGCTTTTCGCGCAGCGTGCCCTGGGCATATTCGGTCTTGTACACACCGCGCTTCTGCAACTCCGGCACCAGCAACTCCACGGCGTCGATAAAGGTTTCGTGGGTCAGCGCATAGGCCAGGTTGAAGCCGTCCACATCGGTCTCTTCCACCCACTCCTGCAACAGGTCCGCCACGGTCTCGGGGCCGCCGACAAACAACGGGCCAAAGCCACCAATGCCAACCCAATCAGCCAGTTCATTGGGCGTCCAGACCTTGTTCGGGTCGGCGGTGGAGAAGGCTTCAACCGCCGATTGAATGGCGTTGGTGTGCACGTGCTTGAGCGGCTCATCCGGCTTGAACTGGCTGAAGTCGATACCGGTCCAGCCGGAGATCAGCGCCATCGCGCCTTCGTAGCTGACGTAGGATTTGTATTCGTCGAACTTGGCCTTGGCCTTGGCATCGGTCTCGCCGACGATCACCGTCTGCAAGTTGAAGATCAGGATTTTCTTCGGATCACGCCCGGCTTCTGCGGCACGGCGGCGGATGTCGGCGACGGTCTTTTTCAGCAGCACCTTGGACGGCGCAGCGACAAATACGCATTCGGCCTGTTCGGCGGCAAACTGCTTGCCGCGACTGGACGCACCGGCCTGGTAGAGCACCGGCGTGCGCTGCGGCGACGGCTCGCACAGGTGAATGCCGGGCACCTGGAAGTGTTTGCCGACATGGCGGATCTCATGGATTTTGCTCGGGTCGCTGAAGATCCGCCGCTCGCGGTCGCGCAACACCGCACCCTCCTCCCAACTGCCTTCCCAGAGTTTGTAGCAAACCTCCAGGTATTCCTCGGCGTAGTCGTAGCGGGCGTCGTGCTCGGTCTGGGCTTTCTGGCCGAGGTTCTTGGCGCCGCTTTCCAGGTAGGAGGTGACGATGTTCCAGCCGATACGGCCCTTGGTCAGGTGATCGAGGGTGGAGAGACGCCGCGCAAACGGATACGGGTGCTCAAAGGACAGCGAGGCCGTAAGGCCAAACCCCAGGTGTTCAGTGACCAGGGCCATCGGCGCGATCAGCGACAGGGGGTCGTTGACCGGCACTTGGGTGGCCTGGCGGATCGCCGCTTCACCGTTGCCCTGGTACACGTCGTAGATCCCCAGCACGTCGGCGATGAACAGGCCGTCGAACTTGCCGCGCTCAAGGATCTTGGCCAGGTCGGTCCAGTATTCCAGGTCCTTGTACTGCCACGAACGGTCACGCGGGTGCGCCCACAAACCGGGAGACTGGTGGCCGACGCAGTTCATGTCGAAGGCATTCAAGCGGATTTCACGGGACATCACAGCACTCCGTTGAGGTGGTAGTTGCCGACGATCTGGTACTTCGCGCGCAACGGATCATCCAGGGTCGAGGGCAGCGCGGTGCGTTGGCCGGTGAGTTCGAATTCGGCGTTGCTCGCGGCGATCAAGGCTTCGGCGGCGGCGATCTGCGCTTCGGTGGCCGCCACCGGGCCGGGATGGGTTTCGGCGCGTTCCAGCAAGGCGGCAGCCACGTCCACGCGGATCTGCAAGTCGCCGAAGCGGCTGATCACATAAGGGTCTTCGCTTTTCTCGACATGGCGGCGGGTGCTGTCCAGCAGTTGGCGCGCAAGGTTCAATGCGGTCATGGGTGAGTTCCTCAGTTCCAGGCGTGGCGCGCAGGTTTCACGCCGTTGAGCACGAAGTTGCCGATCAGGTGGTATTTCCAGCGGGCCGGGTCGTGCAGGGTGTGGGTGCGGGCGTTGCGCCAGAAGCGGTCGAGGTTGTGCTTGCCAGTGACCGAGCGGGTGCCGGCCAGTTCGAACAGTTTGCTGCTGGCCAGCAAGGCGGTTTCGGCGGACAGCACTTTGGCCTGGGCGACGACCAGCGAGGCGTGGGCGACGCTGTCTTCGCTGGGTTCGGCGAGGGCGTGGTCGACGGCGCGGCCGGCCTTGGCGAGGATGGCTTCGGTGCCGTGCACACGCCATTCCAAGTCACCGATGGCGGCGATGGTGAACGGGTCTTGCCAGCCGTACTCCTGCTGGCTGTCGATCCACGGGCGCGCCTGGCGGGCGAAGATTTTCGCTTGCTCAAGGGCCCCGAGGGCGATGCCGGTGTCGACCGCCGCCTGGATGATCTGCGAGATCGGGCCGTTGGCGGTGGGCTGGTCGAACGCTTGGTGCGCAGGGATGACGGCAGACAGGGGCACGCTGACGCCATCGAGGGTCACGCCGCCGCTGGCGGTGGTGCGCTGACCGAAGCCGTCCCAGCTGTCGATTACGTTCAGGCCCTGGGCATCACGCTCGACGAAGGCGATAAATGCCTGACCCTTTTCGTTATTGGCGACGGTGGGCACGATGTGGGCGAACAGCGCGCCGGTGCAGTAGAACTTTTCGCCATTGATTTGCGCGCTGTCGCCATGGAAGCGGATTTGCGTATCAAAGGTGCCGGCGTTTTTGCTTTTGGCTTCGGAGAACGCGTTGCCAAAGCGATAACCGGCCAGGACCTTGCCGAAGTAGTAACGCTTTTGTTCCTCGCTGGCGGTTTGCAGCAGGATGTCGACCACGCCCAGGTGGTTTTGCGGGATCTGCCCCAACGACGGGTCGGCGGCGGAGATCAGCTTGATCACCTCGGCCACGGTCACATAAGACACCTCGGCGCCGCCATAGGCCTTGGGAATGGTGATGCCCCACAGGCCGCTGGCAGAAAATTCTTCAAGCTCGGCGACGGGCAGGCGTCGCTCACGGTCGCGCTCGCTGGCCTCGACGGCAAAGCGTGCCGCCAGGCGCGTGGCGATCTCGATGGCTTGCGCGTCCGAGCGGATGATATGGGCAGGGTGTAAAGGGTGGGCAGACATGGGCCGACTCCAGGCTCCGATGGGATAACGGAGTGATTGCAGGAGTCGTGCCGGAATGTGATTGCCCGTAAAGTCGGGTGGTTTCCTGGAAAAAAATGGAGCAACACACAATTAAAATCAGCAAACTGTCTAACGAGTGTTGCTCCAGCAACAGTCTTACTTATGTTGAGTACAACGTGAAACTCACCCTTTTCGAAGTTTTAATCTTCGACGCTATACAACGCTTGCGCTGAGTAGTCGTTATTGTTGACGATATAGCTGGCAGTCGCTTGCGTTGTGGGAGATGCAAAGAGCGCATCGTACAATACAAATTCAATCATCGTATTGACATCAGTGACTGTCGCGCTCGAGAAAAACCCCCATTGGCCGTCAGTAAGGATCTGAACATTAACCTGGTCACCAATTGCGATCCCTGGATATAGCGGGATGACGAGCCGTGCTTTGTTACCCACTATTACTGCACGAGAAATAACATTGCCACTAGAGGGCACAATAGAGGGCGCAGGCAGTAAGGCTGAGCGAGATACTAGAACTCCGTTCATTAACATATCCTCTTTGATTAAAGTTGACGACACGCCCCCACCGCATTCGGAATGAATATGGATTGTAAAGTCACTGCACAAGAAGCCAAGACAGTGAAACTAGAGCGCCCACCGAATATAAACAATCAATTCAAAAGAAATAAGCTGTGAAATCTGCCAGTTGACAATCTAAATAACGACGTTCCGTACAAACTTCACGGCGACATCCCCATCATTGCGATAGGTGTGAGGCTGATGACTGGCGAACATGAAAAACTCGCCGGCGCCGATGCGGTTTTCTACGCCAGCCACGACCAGGGTCAGGCTGCCCTCGAACACAAACAGTTGCTCACTCCAGCCTTCGAGGTCGGGGTCCGGGCAGTAACGGTCGCCGGGCTCCAGGCGCCATTCCCACAGCTCCACTTCACGCCGCGCCGTGGCCTTGGCCAGCAACACCGCCTTGCTGCCGTCGATCTCACCGGCCCAGGCCAGCTCGTTGATGCGGCTGTGGTCGCGCACGTCCGGGGCCTGGATCAGGTCGCTGAACGCCACGTCCAAGGCTTCGGCCACGCGGTCCAGGGTGGACAGGCTGACATTCTTCTCGCCGGCTTCGATGGCCACCAGCATGCGCCGGCTGACTCCGGACTTTTCCGAGAGCGCGGTCTGGCTCAGGTCGGCGGCATGGCGCAGGCGGCGCACGTTCTGGCTGACGTGTTGCAGGACCGAGGCCCGTTGTGGATTTTCTTTGTGCACTATATTGCTCAATGGGTGGGTGTGCGCAGTATACTGCCCAGCGTGCGGCGCATTGTGCGGTCCGTGCCTTCCCCTTGCAAGACCGAGCCGCCATGACCACCGCCAAATCCCCCTCGCGTTTCAACCGTTTCAGCAAAGCCGAATGCATCCTGGTGTTCATCACCATGATCTGGGGCGGCACCTTCTTGCTGGTGCAACACGCCATGACCGTCAGCGGCCCGATGTTTTTCGTGGGCCTGCGCTTTGCCGCCGCGGCGATTGTGGTGGGCTTCTTTTCCTTGCGGACCTTGCGTGACCTGACCTTGTTCGAGTTCAAGGCCGGGGTGTTTATCGGCGTGGCGATCATGTTTGGCTACGGCTTGCAGACCATTGGCTTGCAGACCATCCTCAGCAGCCAATCGGCGTTTATCACCGCGCTATACGTGCCCTTTGTGCCCTTGCTGCAATGGCTGGTGCTGGGCCGGCGTCCAGGGTTGATGCCAAGCATTGGCATCATGCTGGCGTTCACCGGCTTGATGCTGTTGACGGGGCCTGCGGGCGCATCGTTGAACTTCAGCCCCGGGGAAATCGCCACATTGATTGGTGCAATAGCCATAGCCGCCGAAATCATTTTGATCGGCGCCTATGCCGGGCAGGTGGATGTGCGCCGGGTTACGGTGGTGCAACTGGCAACGGCCTCGGTGCTGTCGTTCATGATGGTGGTGCCGATGGGCGAGGCCTTGCCGGGGTTTTCGTGGTTGCTGCTGTTCAGCGCGGTCGGCCTGGGCTTGACCAGCGCGGTGATCCAGGTGGCGATGAACTGGGCGCAGCAGAGCGTTTCGCCAACGCGGGCCACGCTGATTTATGCCGGGGAGCCGGTGTGGGCCGGTGTGGTCGGGCGGATTGCCGGGGAACGCTTCCCGCCGATCGCAATGGTGGGGGCGGCGTTGATTGTGTTGGCAGTGATAGTGAGTGAGATGAAGAGGAGCAGCTCGAAAGTCGCCAATACCGAGAGCGCCGTCGAACCGGAAAGCCAGGGTTGATGCATGAGATTCAAGCTACAAGCTGCAAGAAATGTAGGCCCGACTACTCTCTTGTAGCTTGCCGCTTGTAGCTGCCTTCAACTGCTCCTGTAGGATCCTGCCACATGTTGCCGTTTGGTGATCGAGAAAGCGGCACGTATGATGCATCCCAAACTCCCGCAGATTAGAAGCCTATGTCCCTGATAGTTCTACTGCTGCTGCCGTTTCTTGGCAGCTGTCTGGCAGCCTTGCTGCCGCATAACGCACGTAACACCGAATCCCTGCTGGCCGGCCTGGTGGCCCTGGTCGGCACCGTTCAAGTCGCCCTGCTCTACCCCCAGATCGCCCACGGTGGCGTGATCCGCGAAGAATTCATGTGGTTGCCCAGCCTGGGCTTGAACTTCGTGTTGCGCATGGACGGGTTTGCCTGGCTGTTCTCGATGCTGGTACTGGGCATCGGCACGCTGGTGTCGCTGTATGCGCGCTATTACATGTCGCCGGACGATCCGGTGCCACGCTTCTTTGCGTTTTTCCTGGCCTTCATGGGCGCGATGCTCGGGCTGGTGATCTCCGGCAATCTGATCCAGATCGTGTTTTTCTGGGAACTGACCAGCCTGTTCTCGTTCCTGCTGATCGGCTACTGGCACCACCGCGCCGATGCGCGACGCGGTGCCTATATGGCGTTGATGGTCACCGGCGCCGGCGGTTTGTGCCTGCTGGCGGGCGTGATGCTGCTGGGGCATATCGTCGGCAGCTATGACCTCGACCAGGTGCTGGCGGCGGGCGAGCAGATCCGCGCCCACGCGCTCTACCCGATCATGCTCGCCCTGGTGCTGATCGGCGCGCTGAGCAAAAGCGCGCAGTTCCCCTTCCACTTCTGGCTACCCCACGCGATGGCGGCCCCCACGCCGGTGTCGGCCTACCTGCATTCGGCGACGATGGTGAAAGCCGGCGTGTTCTTGCTGGCCCGCCTGTGGCCGTCGCTGTCCGGCAGCGAAGAATGGTTCTACATCGTCGGCGGCGCCGGCGCGATCACCCTGCTACTCGGCGCGTACTGCGCGATGTTTCAAAACGATCTCAAGGGCCTGCTGGCCTATTCCACCATCAGCCACCTCGGGCTGATCACCCTGCTGCTGGGCCTCAACAGCCCGCTCGCCGCCGTCGCTGCGGTGTTCCACATTCTCAACCACGCCACCTTCAAGGCTTCGCTGTTCATGGCGGCGGGTATCATCGACCACGAAAGCGGCACCCGTGACATTCGCAAACTCAGTGGTCTGGTGCGTTTGATCCCGTTTACCGCGACCCTGGCGATGGTCGCCAGTGCGTCCATGGCGGGCGTGCCGCTGCTTAACGGCTTCCTGTCCAAAGAGATGTTCTTCGCCGAAACCGTGTTCATCTCGGCGACCAAGTGGGTGGAAATCACCCTGCCGGTGATCGCCACCATCGCCGGTACGTTCAGCGTGGCCTACGCGCTGCGCTTCACGGTCGATGTGTTCTTCGGCCCGACAGCCACCAACCTGCCCCATACGCCACACGAACCGCCGCGCTGGATGCGCGCGCCGGTGGAACTGCTGGTGTTCACCTGCCTGCTGGTGGGGATCTTCCCGGCGCAGATGGTCGGCTCGATCCTCGCTGCCGCCGCACTGCCCGTGGTGGGCGGCGTGCTGCCGCAGTACAGCCTGGCGATCTGGCACGGCTGGAACGCGCCGATGATCATGAGCCTGGTGGCGATGTCCTGCGGCGTGGTGCTCTACCTGTTGCTGCGCAAGCAACTCAAGCGCGGGCGCTTCGATTACCCGCCGATCATCAGCTACTTCAACGGCAAGCGCGGCTTCGAGCGCTGCCTGGTTGTGATGATGCGCGGTGCACGCAAGATCGAAAAACGCATCAGCACCAAACGCCTGCAAACCCAGCTGTTCCTGCTGGTGTTGGCGGCGGTGGTCGCAGGCCTCATCCCGATGCTGCACAGCAGCCTCAGCTGGGGCGACCGGCCGAAGATCCCCGGTTCCATCGTGTTCGTTACCTTGTGGCTGCTGGCGATTGCCTGCGCCGTCGGCGCCGCGTGGCAAGCCAAGTATCACCGGCTGGCAGCCCTGACCATGGTCAGCGTGTGCGGCCTGATGACCTGCATCACGTTCGTGTGGTTCTCCGCGCCGGACCTGGCCTTGACCCAACTGGTGGTGGAAGTGGTGACCACCGTGCTGATCCTGCTGGGCTTGCGTTGGTTGCCACGGCGGATCGAAGAGGTTTCGCCCCTGCCGGGCAGCCTGCGCAAGGCGCGGATTCGCCGGGTGCGCGACTTCCTGCTGTCCACCGTGGTAGGCGGCGGCATGGCGTTGCTGTCCTACGCGATGCTGACGCGGCAGACGCCCAACGATATTTCCTCGTTCTACCTCAGCCGCGCCCTGCCCGAAGGCGGCGGCAGCAATGTGGTCAACGTGATGCTGGTGGACTTCCGCGGCTTCGACACCCTCGGCGAAATCACCGTGCTCGGCGCCGTGGCGCTGACGGTGTACGCGCTGCTGCGACGTTTCCGCCCGTCCAAGGAAAGCATGCAACTGCCCGCGCAACAGCGCCAGTTGGCCCCGGACGTGGCCACTGACCTGGTCAACCCGCGCCAGGCCAGCGACACCGCGCTGGGCTTCATGATGGTGCCCGCAGTGCTGGTGCGCCTGCTGCTGCCGATTGCGCTGGTGGTGTCGTTCTACCTGTTCATGCGCGGCCACAACCAACCGGGCGGCGGGTTTGTCGCCGGGCTGGTGATGTCGGTGGCGTTCATCCTGCAATACATGGTCGCCGGTACGCAGTGGGTCGAGGCGCAGATGAGCCTGCGGCCGATGCGCTGGATGGGCTTCGGCCTGCTGTCGGCGACGCTGACCGGGCTGGGTGCGCTGTTTGTCGGCTACCCGTTCCTGACCACCCACACCTGGCATTTCAGCCTGCCGCTGCTGGGCGACATTCATGTGGCCAGCGCGCTGTTCTTTGACGTCGGCGTGTACGCCATGGTGGTCGGCTCGACGCTGCTGATGCTCACCGCCCTCGGTCACCAATCGGTGCGCGCACACAAACCAAGCAACCAGGCCAAAGTGGTTGCCGCAACGGAAGGAGCCGCCTGATGGAAGAAGTCATCGCAATTGCCATCGGGGTCCTCGCGGCCTCCGGTGTGTGGCTGATCCTGCGGCCACGGACATTCCAGGTGGTGATGGGCCTGTGCCTGCTGTCGTATGGGGTCAACCTGTTCATCTTCAGCATGGGCAGCCTGTTTATCGGCAAGGAGCCGATCATCAAGGACGGCGTGCCGCAAGACCTGCTCAACTACACCGATCCGCTGCCCCAGGCCCTGGTGCTGACGGCCATCGTAATCAGCTTCGCCATGACCGCGTTGTTCCTGGTGGTGCTGCTCGCCTCCCGGGGCCTGACCGGCACGGACCACGTCGACGGCCGGGAGCCCAAGGAATGAATTGGGTCAACCAACTGATCATCGCGCCGATTCTGCTGCCGCTGCTCACCGCTGCACTGATGTTGATGCTCGGCGAAAAACGCCGGCCGCTGAAAGCCAAGATCAACCTGTTCTCCAGCGTGCTGGGCCTGGGGATTGCGGTGCTGTTGCTGTACTGGACGCAAAAAGGCGGCCCCGGTTCGATTGGCGTGTACCTGCCGGGCAACTGGCAGGTGCCGTTCGGCATCGTGCTGGTGGTGGACCAACTGTCGGCGCTGATGCTGGTACTCACCGGCATCATCGGCGTGAGCGCGCTGCTGTTCGCCATGGCCCGCTGGGACCGTGCCGGCACCAGTTTCCATGCCTTGTTCCAGGTGCAGATGATGGGCCTGTACGGCGCCTTCCTCACCGCCGACCTGTTCAACCTGTTCGTGTTCTTCGAGGTGCTGCTGGCGGCGTCCTACGGCCTGATGCTGCACGGCTCGGGCCGCGCGCGGGTGTCGGCGGGGCTGCATTACATCGCAATCAACCTGCTGGCCTCGTCGCTGTTCCTGATTGGCGCGGCGATGATCTACGGCGTCACGGGTACGCTGAACTTTGCCGACCTGGCGCTGAAAATTCCGCTGGTGCCGGAGGCGGATCGTGGCCTGCTGCATGCGGGTGCGGCGATCCTCGCCACCGCGTTCCTGGCCAAGGCCGGCATGTGGCCGCTGAACTTCTGGCTGGCTCCTGCCTATTCCTCGGCAAGTGCGCCGGTGGCGGCGATGTTTGCGATCATGACCAAGGTCGGCGTATACACCGTGCTGCGCTTGTGGACGCTGCTGTTCTCCGGCCAGGCCGGTGCGTCGGCGCTGTTTGGCGGTGACTGGTTGGTGTACGGCGGCATGGCGACCATTATCGGCGCGGCGCTGGCGATGGTCGCGGCACAACGGCTGGAGCGCATGGCCAGCTTGAGCATCCTGGTGTCGGCGGGGATCTTGCTGTCGGCCGTGGGTTTCGCCCAGCCGAGCCTGACGGCAGGCGCGCTGTTTTATCTGGTCAGCTCGACCCTGGCGTTGAGCGCGCTGTTCCTGCTGGCGGAGTTGATCGAGCGTTCGCGTTCGGCCAACGACTTGCCGCTGGATGAGGAAATCGATGCGCTGCCCAAGGCCATGGAATCCCTGCATCCGCGTCCGGGGGTGAACCTGGATGATGAACAGCAAGCCGTGGTCGGCCAGGTGATCCCCTGGACCATGGCGTTCCTCGGCTTGAGCTTTATCGCCTGCGCGTTGCTGATCATCGGCATGCCGCCGTTGTCCGGGTTTATCGGCAAGCTGAGTTTGCTCAGCGCGCTGATCAATCCACTGGGCCTGGGCGTGAGCGTCGACGCGCCGATCCGTCCGGCAGCCTGGGGCCTGGTGGTGCTGCTGGTGCTCTCTGGCCTGGCCTCGTTGATCGCGTTCGCGCGCCTGGGCATCCAGCGCTTCTGGACGCCGGAAGAGCGCCCCTCGCCGCTGCTGCGCCGCTATGAGTGCGTGCCGATCTTCTTCCTGCTCGGGTTGAGTATCCTGTTGACCTTCAAGGCCGAACCGCTGATGCGCTACACCCAGGCCACGGCCGTGAGCCTGAACAACCCCGAGCACTACGTGATGGCGGTGATGGCCACGCGTCCGGTGCCGAGCCCCGAAGCGAAGAGCGCCGCGCTGGAGGTGCAGCCATGAAACGCCTGTTCCCTGCGCCGTGGCTGTCGTTGGCACTGTGGTTGTTATGGCTGGTGCTGAACCTGTCGGTGAGCCCCGGCAACCTGCTGCTCGGCGCACTGCTGGGCGTTCTCGCGCCGCTGCTGATGGCGCCGCTGCGGCCATTGCCGATCCGCATCCGCCGTCCCGGGGTGATCATCCGCCTGTTCTTCGTGGTCGGCCGCGACGTGATCGCGTCCAACCTGCAAGTGGCCTGGGGCGTGCTGACCTGCGGCACACGCCCACCGCGTTCGCGCTTTATCAAGATCCCCCTGGACCTGCGCGACGCCAACGGCCTCGCCGCGCTGTCGATGATCACCACCGTGGTGCCCGGCACCATCTGGTCGGAACTGGCGCTGGACCGCAGCATCCTGCTGTTGCACGTGTTCGATCTGGAGGATGAAGCGGCGTTTATCGAGCACTTCAAATCCACCTACGAGCGGCCCCTGATGGAGATCTTCGAATGAGCGCCCTGCTCTCCAATGCGATCCTGTTCAGCCTGTTCCTGTTTTCCCTGGCCATGGTGCTGACCCTGGTGCGCCTGTTCAAGGGTCCCTCGGCCCAGGACCGAGTCCTGGCGCTGGATTACCTGTACATGCTGGCGATGCTGATGATGCTGGTGCTGGGCATTCGTTACGCCAGTGACACCTACTTTGAAGCGGCGCTGTTGATTGCGCTGTTTGGCTTCGTGGGCTCGTTTGCCCTGGCGAAATTCCTGCTGCGTGGCGAGGTGATTGAATGATGCCGTTATGGGTGGAAGTGATCGTGGCCGTGCTGCTGGTGTCGAGCAGCGTGTTCGCCTTGATCGGCGCAATCGGCTTGTTGCGCATGAAGGACTTTTTTCAACGCATGCACCCGCCGGCGCTGGCTTCGACGTTGGGCGCGTGGTGTGTGGCATTGGCGTCGATTGTGTACTTTTCGGCACTCAAGTCCGGGCCGGTGTTGCACGGCTGGTTGATTCCGATTTTGTTGTCGATCACGGTGCCGGTGACCACGTTGCTGCTGGCGCGCACGGCACTGTTCCGTAAGCGCATGGCGGGTGATGATGTGCCTGCCGAAGTCAGCAGCCGCCGCTGATCGCTCAAGTGAACACAGTATAAATGTGGGAGCGGGCTCCCACATTTGGTTTTGTGCTAGGCGAAAGATCGAATTCTCGCCGCCAGTTCTGCCAGCCCGTCATCATCCGCGCGCCCATGATCATGGGACGAGATATAGCCCTCATACGCCTCGAAAAACTTGTCCACCTTCGAACTCAAGGGCTTGAACGTACTGTCCGACCCTGTGCCATGCATGGGGAACAACTTCGCATGCAGGTGATCCACGCCATAGCCCTCCATGATCAGCCCCGTACGCGCCACATCGGGAAACGCCCGGTCGATCTGCAAGGCCGTCTTCTTCGCCGCCACCGCGAGCGCGGCCAACACTTCGTCCGACTGGGCAAACGCATAGCTGCCGTAATGCTGCTTGGGGATCACCACGCTGAAACCCGGGGTGTTGGGGAAAATCGAGAGGAAGGCCATGTGCTGGTCGTCTTCCCAGAGGATGTGGGCTGGGGAGGCTTTGCGGACAATGTTGCAGAAAATACAATCCATTTTAATCGCTGCCATTCTAGTCATGGGATGGGTTGACGCAGCTATCTAAAGCCACGATTCGGTAGGCGTCAAAACAAATGGAAACGTTCCGAAATGTCCTAGGCCTTTTGTACCGTCGCCATTTTTATTAAGGAATAGGCCATGCATGGGTGCCAGGGAACACCAAGGCTTTGAATCTGAGTGGGTGGGCACATTTAGATTGGGGGTCACCAATGGATCGGTGGCGCAGCCGAGTAAAAAACCACAGAATTTTCCGACAGTGTTTAAGGGTTGTCCCTCGGAAGATGGCTGCCTAATCTTCGGCAGTCGCTGCAAATTCAGCGACCGGGTTTCGCAGCCCGGTTAAACTCTAGACGCACAGCGTCCACCTCAGATAGCGGGCGCTTTTTTATGCCTGATGTCATGGCGGCTGTGCGCGGGATACCTTCGGGTATGCCGGGTGCCTAGAGTCCCGGTCTGCGAACCCGCGTACAGCTGCCACCCTAGTATCGTTTCGCAGCGATGGGAGGCAGCTCCAATACTCTAGGAGCTTTGCCATGATTAAAGACAGTCCAAATCCGCCGTTAGATTCAACCGCGTTTCACGCCTCTGCTCATCGAGCAATTAACCACTATCTGAACCCCTCTGAAAACCCGCAGCCATCTGCTGAGGGCGACAACCTGTTTACCGTACGCGAAGGACTGGACGTCGAGACGCTGTTGGTCAACGCGTCAGAGGATCTAGCGTCGGTTCGTGCGTTGGCAAGCCATTTGGCTTTCGAGATCGATGGCAATCCTCGTAGTGTGGCACTGGGTATGTGTCGGATGCTGGAAGGAATCCAATTGATGGTGGATAAAACACTAAGCCTCAAAGACGAGCCCATTCACAGATCAATCTGAAGCCGAAGAATTTGCAAAGCGGGCACGGTAAAAACTGTGGGAGCGGGCTTGCTCGCGAATGCGGCGTGTCAGTCAGCACATGTGTGACTGATACACCGCATTCGCGAGCAAGCCCGCTCCCACATTTGGATTGTGGTGTGCCTGGCGAAAAAAAACGCCCCGAACCAGTCGGGGCGTTTTTTATTCAGCCTTTAGCAATCAAGCCTGATCAGCCAAGCGCCACGTCGTCCCACCCTTGCCGTCTTCCAACACCACGCCCATGGCGGTGAGTTGGTCACGGATACGGTCGGATTCCGCCCAGTCCTTGTTGGCCCGTGCGTTCAGGCGCGCCTGGATCAGCGCATCGACTTCAGCCGCATCCACACGCCCTTCGGCGCCGGCCTGGAGGAAGTCATCGGCTTGCATCTGCAACACGCCCAGCACGCTGGCCAGTTCTTTCAGGCGTGCGGCAAGGCCAGCGGCGGCGTCGAGATCGCTCTCGCGCAGGCGGTTGATCTCGCGCACCATCTCGAACAGCACGGCGCAGGCTTCTGGGGTGCCGAAGTCGTCGTTCATCACCTGGGTGAAGCGCTCAACGAACGCTTCGCCACCGGCCGGAGCAACCACCGGCAAGCCTTTCAACGCGTGGTAGAACCGCTCCAGGGCGCCCTTGGCGTCCTTGAGGTTGTCTTCCGAGTAGTTGATCGCACTGCGGTAGTGGCTCGACACCAGCAGGTAACGCACCACTTCCGGGTGATACTTTGCCAGCACGTCGCGGATGGTGAAGAAGTTGTTCAAGGACTTGGACATCTTCTCGCCATTGATGCGAATCATGCCGCAGTGCATCCAGGCATTGGCGTAGGTCTTGCCGGTGGCGGCTTCGCTCTGGGCGATTTCGTTTTCGTGGTGCGGGAACTCGAGGTCGCTGCCGCCGCCATGAATGTCGAACGTCTCGCCCAGGCAGCAGGTGGACATCACCGAGCATTCGATGTGCCAGCCCGGCCGCCCGGCGCCCCATGGCGATTCCCAGCTCGGCTCGCCCGGCTTGGTGCCTTTCCACAGCACGAAGTCGAGCGGGTCTTGCTTGGCCTCATCCACTTCGATACGCGCGCCGATGCGCAGGTCTTCGATTTTCTTGCGCGACAGCTTGCCGTAGCCCATGAACTTGGCGACGCGGTAGTACACGTCGCCATTGCCCGGGGCGTAGGCGTAACCCTTGTCGATCAGGGTCTGGATCATCGCGTGCATGCCCGGGATGTGGTCCGTGGCGCGTGGCTCCATGTCCGGCTTGAGGATGTTGAGGCGCGCCTCGTCCTCGTGCATCGCGGCAATCATGCGCTCGGTCAGCGCGTCGAACGACTCGCCGTTTTCATTGGCGCGGTTGATGATCTTGTCGTCGATGTCGGTGATGTTGCGCACGTACGTCAAGTCATAGCCGCTGAAACGCAACCAGCGGGTGACCAGGTCGAAAGCCACCATGCTGCGGCCGTGGCCGATGTGGCAGTAGTCGTACACGGTCATGCCGCACACGTACATGCGCACCTTGTTGCCATCCAGCGGCTTGAAGACTTCTTTGGTCTTGCTGAGTGTGTTGTAGATCGTTAACACGACAATTCCTTCTCTCTAGGCAAAGCCGGTCAGGCCTGCCTGATCACTGGCCCCACGAATCACGCAAGGTCACGGTACGGTTGAATACCGGAGCGCCTGGTTTCGAGTCCTTGATATCCGCGCAGAAGTAACCTTCGCGCTCGAACTGGAAACGGTCTTCCGGCTGTGCTTCGCCCAACGAGGGTTCGGCACGACAACCAGTGAGTACTTGCAGGGAGTCAGGGTTGATGTTGTCGAGGAAACTGGCGCTGTCTTCCGCCTTTTCAGGGTTCGGCGAACGGAACAGGCGATCGTACAGACGCACTTCGCACTCGATGCTGGCGGCGGCCGGCACCCAGTGGATCACGCCTTTGACCTTGCGGCCTTCCGGGTTCTTGCCCAGAGTTTCCGGGTCGTACGAGCAACGCAGTTCGACGATGTTGCCATCGGCGTCCTTGATCGCTTCGTCGGCACGGATCACGTAGCTGCCACGCAGGCGCACTTCGCCATTTGGCTCCAGGCGCTTGTAGCCTTTTGGCGGCTCTTCCATGAAGTCATCGCGGTCGATGTAGATTTCACGGGCGAACGGCAGCTTGCGCACGCCGAGTTCTTCTTTCTGCGGGTGGCGCGGCAGTTCGAGGTGGTCGACCTTGTCTTCCGGGTAGTTGGTGATCACGACTTTCAGCGGACGCAGCACGCACATGGCGCGTGGGGCGTTCGCGTCGAGGTCCTGGCGGATGCTGAATTCGAGCATGCCGAAGTCGACCACGCCGTCGGAACGGTTGGTGCCGACCATGTCGCAGAAATTGCGGATCGAAGCCGGCGTGTAGCCACGGCGGCGGAAGCCCGACAGTGTGGACATGCGCGGGTCATCCCAGCCATGTACGTGCTTTTCATCCACCAACTGCTTGAGCTTGCGCTTGCTGGTGATGGTGTAGTTCAGGTTCAGGCGGCTGAACTCGTACTGGCGCGGGTGCGCAGGAACCGGCAGGTGCTCCAGGAACCACTCGTACAACGGGCGATGGCTTTCGAACTCCAGGGTGCAGATCGAATGGGTGATGCCTTCGATGGCGTCCGACTGACCGTGGGTGAAGTCGTAGTTCGGGTAGATGCACCACTTGTCACCGGTCTGGTGGTGATGGGCGTGGCGGATGCGGTACATGATCGGGTCGCGCAGGTTCATGTTCGGCGAGGCCATGTCGATCTTGGCACGCAGCACGCGGGCGCCGTCCGGGAACTCACCGGCACGCATGCGTGCGAACCAGTCCAGGTTCTCTTCCACCGAACGGTCGCGGAACGGACTGTTCTTGCCCGGCTCGGTCAGGGTGCCACGGTATTCCTTGGCCTGTTCCGGGCTCAGGTCGTCGACGTAGGCCTTGCCGGCCTTGATCAGCTCGACGGCCCAGTCGTGCAACTGGTCGAAGTATTGCGAGGCATAGCGCACTTCACCGGACCATTCGAAGCCCAGCCACTTCACGTCGCTTTCGATGGCGTCGATGTATTCCTGGTCTTCCTTGGCCGGGTTGGTGTCGTCGAAACGCAGGTGCGTGACGCCACCGAATTCCTGGGCCAGGCCGAAGTTCACACAGATCGACTTGGCGTGACCGATGTGCAGGTAGCCGTTTGGCTCAGGCGGGAAACGGGTGACGATCTGCGTGTGCTTGCCCGAATCCAGGTCCGCCTGGATGATCGGGCGCAGGAAATTGACCGGGACGGCAGGTCCGGCCTTGGAATTCGAGGTAGGGTCGACAGTGGGCTTGCTCATAGGATCCTTGAACAGACAGGTACGTGGCCGGTTGAGGCCAGATAAAACAAAGCGCTCATAATAGCCGAAGCGGTCAAGACACTGACAGGCCACGACCCAAAACTGCTGCTTTAATTACTGCTTTAATGACGAACGCGATAAAAAACCACCTCGAAATTCCTGCCGGGCACGCTAAACTGCGCGCCTTGGCCGAAGTTTCGCCAAACCGGTAAGGCGCTAGGGCGTCCGTACCTACGAATTCCTTGAAAGAGAAACGACCATGACTCAAGTCAAACTGACCACCAACCACGGTGACATCGTCATCGAGCTGAACGCCGAGAAAGCGCCGATCACCGTCGCCAACTTCATCGAGTACGTAAACGCCGGCCACTACGAAAACACCGTTTTCCACCGTGTCATCGGCAACTTCATGATCCAGGGCGGTGGTTTCGAGCCAGGCATGAAAGAAAAGAAAGACAAGCGCCCAAGCATCCAGAACGAAGCGGACAACGGCCTTTCCAACGACAAGTACACCGTCGCCATGGCCCGTACCATGGAGCCGCATTCGGCCTCCGCGCAGTTCTTCATCAACGTGGCCGACAACGCCTTCCTGAACCACAGCGGCAAGAACGTGCAGGGTTGGGGTTACGCGGTATTCGGTAAAGTCACCGAAGGCCAGGACGTCGTTGACAAGATCAAAGGCGTACAGACCACTGGCAAAGCCGGTCACCAGGACGTTCCGGTAGAAGACGTGATCGTCGAGAAAGCCGAGATCGTTGGGTGATATTGCTGATTTCAGATTTGCATCTGGAAGAGGAGCGCCCGGATATAACCCGGGCGTTTCTGGATTTACTCCACGGCCGCGCCCGTGGCGCCCAGGCGTTGTACATTCTGGGGGACTTCTTTGAAGCCTGGATTGGCGACGATGGGATGACCCCTTTCCAACGCTCGATTTGCGCAGCCCTGCGCGAACTGAGCGACAGCGGCACCCCGATTTTCATCATGCATGGCAACCGCGACTTCCTGATCGGCAAGGCGTTCTGCAAAGCTGCAGGTGCCACCTTGCTCAAGGACCCGAGTGTCGTGCAACTCCATGGCGAGCCGGTGCTGTTGATGCACGGCGACAGCCTCTGCACCCGCGACGTCGGCTATATGAAGCTGCGGCGTATCCTGCGCAACCCGGTCGTGCTGTTTATCCTGCGCCACCTGCCCCTGCGCACCCGCCACAAACTGGCGCGCAAGCTGCGCAGTGAAAGCCGTGCACAGACACGCATGAAGGCCAACGACATTGTCGACGTCACCCCCGAGGAAGTGCCACGGGTAATGCAGCAGTTCGGCGTACGCACCCTGGTCCACGGCCACACCCACCGCCCCGCCATTCACAAGTTGCAGATTGGCGAGCAAGCGGCCAAGCGCATTGTGCTGGGGGATTGGGATAAACAGGGTTGGGCGTTGCAGGTGGATGAGCAAGGGTTTCAGTTGGCGGCGTTTGATTTCGTCAATCCGCAACTGGCGCTGCCTGGCGCCTGAACCTCAAACACCACTGATCCAATGTGAACACCGATCCAAATGTGGGAGCGGGCTTGCCCGCGATAGCGGGGGGCAGTCAACTCATGTATCGACTGAACCACCGCTATCGCAGGCAAGCCAGCTCCCACAGGGGTTTGCATTCCACACTCGCGTTTTGTGCCTACGACTCATCAGCCAAAAATATCTGTGAAGGCAGCGTGAAACCGCGCAGCTTGAGCAGTGCCAATGGCCCTGCATCCAGTTCGGTGCGCAGATGCCAAGTCAGGTCGATACCGTCAGGCGCCTTGAGCTCCATGCGATAGAGGCTGTCGCCATCGTCCAATGGCGTGACGCGGGCTTTTTCCAGCAAACGGATCAGCCCCCAGGTGCCTTGGTAATCACCCAACAGGCGTTCGCCGGCATGCACACTGGTCCAGCTCAGGCTCACCCCGGGGTAATCGCTATGGCCTGGCCAGTTGAAGCGCTGCCAACGTTCTTTTTGGTTGAAGTAGTGGTGTTTTTCGCCATTGAGAACAAAGGTGGTTTGCACCACGTCTCTGACCGCCTTGCCCTGGAGCTCGAAGCTCAGCCCCATGCCACCGTCGGTGTAGAGCACGTCCGCCAAGTTGCTGAGCTGGTTGATGGCTGACAGAAACTGCGGATTGAAACGCAAGCCCTGGCTATGCAACGGATCGACCACCCAGCGATTGCCCTCCTTGCGCAACACGCCGCTCAGTTGATGCTGCAAGAACTGCTCGATCCGCCCTGAGTCGGCACGAATCATTTGTCCCAACATCGGCAACGAGGCGTCACTGCCTGTGGCGGCAAACGGGTAGCGGCTGGCAAACGCGCTGTGCCAGGGCGTCACGATCGCGCGTTGCCACTGGCGGTTAAGACTCGCCGCTGAAGGTTGCAGCACCCGCTGCCAGGCCTGGTCCATTGGACG
Organism: Pseudomonas sp. GL_117; assembly: GCF_057835125.1. Classification (NCBI taxonomy): domain Bacteria; kingdom Pseudomonadati; phylum Pseudomonadota; class Gammaproteobacteria; order Pseudomonadales; family Pseudomonadaceae; genus Pseudomonas; species Pseudomonas sp. GL_117. The sequence continues at coordinate 3,850,905 of NZ_CM174418.1, forward strand.
CACGAACAGCGCCTCGCCGAACCCGGCCCACTGCGTACCCAGGCTGGCAGCAATCAGCCTGCCGTAGGACTGGGTGTCGGTCAGATCGATACTTTTTCCCTGGAAGACCGTTTGCGCCAGGGTCTGGGTCATGGCCTGCGGGTCCGGGGCGTGACTGACTTGCTGCAGTTTCAGGCGAGCGCGGGTGATTTGGGTGAGAAAAGCATGCAAGGAGAGCTTGCTACCGTCGTCGTTGCTCATCAGTGAAAGCAGCGGACCGAAAGTGGCATCCAGGGGGCCGCTCGGCTCATGCGTCAATCCGTCGGTCACCGGCGTCTCGTCCCGGCCGATCAACTGTTGCGCCGACTGGATCAGAGAGTCTCCAAGTGTCCGGCCACGGTGACTTGCATGCGCTTGGTACGCCACTGTGCTCATCAGTGCAATCAATGGCGACTGGCGCACATCGCTCATCAACGTCAATTGGTCGATGACATCGGCCATCCGTTCGGATTGCTGCCAGCGCAGACTGTTGAGGAAGTCCAGCCACGCGCGGGCATAGTCCTGGAAGTAGCGCTCGGTAAGACGCTCGCGCAGTTTTTCTGGCGTCAGATCGGGATCAACATCGATGGGCTTGTCGCTGAGCACCCAGTCGATTTCCTCGCGTCGAGCGCTGGCAATATCGTCAATGACTTGGCGCACATGGCCCTCCCAGGCTTGGCGGGTGAACACCCCCGCGACCCTGGCGTCGGTGGAAAACAGTGCCAATGCATCGGTATCGGCGACCATCTGGTGCAGGCTCAAGTCCGGCGAATGATTGGCGGCGGCATCGAGCACCTGTTGGTACAGGCTGGCTTCGGCGTTGCGTCGACCCAACTGGCCTAGCAAGACCTGCCGGACCTGAGCGACCCGCTTCCAGTCAGCCGCGATGCGCCACTCGGGATGTGCAGCCAACTGCACGCTGTAGAACTGCCAAAGCGTCGGCGACAGGCTCTGCCAAATACCGGGTGACAAACCGGCGCGCAGCGGCTCAGCCTCGCTCAAGGTCTTGGCCAGGAAGACAGAATCGGTTTTTTCCGGGCGGGCCATCATCAGGTAAGCCTTGAGTTGATCGTAGGCAACACGGGCGTAGCGGGCGCGGTCCGGGCTGTCCGGTGCAAGGTTGATCAACGTGTCGAGTTGGCGTTGCAAATTCTCGACCGCCGGGTCGCGCATCAATCGGTTATTGCTTTCGACGTAGTGCGGCCAAAGGGTTTCAAGCAAGGCTTGGTTCTGGTTCAAGCCAAAACGTTGATACCACGGCGTGCCGTGCTCGGCGCGGTAGTCCAGCCGGGCGAGGACGCGAGTCAGCTCGTTGAGGGCCTGAAATTGCTGGTCGCCTTGAGCCGATTGCTGCAACGCAGCGAGCGACGCGTGTGCTTGAGCGACCTGCGCGCGGTTACTGGCGAAGGACAGCCACAAGCCCATTGCCCAGACCAGCATCAGCATCATCGTCACGGCGTAACAGACGCGAGCGGCGCTCCAGCCCACTCGGCGGCGTACGGGTTTGTCCGCCAGTACGCCGTTCCAGGCGGGGTCCTTCGGCCAATAATGGCCCGTCGGCTCACGCTGCACCGGCAGGCTGAACCACACACCACGCAGGGGCACTCCACGGGCGGACGGGCCCAGCAACGGCGCAAGCGCCTGGCGCCACCGGGTCATGCCTTCGACCTGCAAATCGCGAGACAGCCGGAGCAGGAAATCATGGGTAGTCTGATCATGCATCTGCGCCAGACCTGCTTGACGCAGGGGCTCGATCAAGCCTTGCAAGCACGCTTGCAGGGCGCCGATGGTCAGCTTCGTCGGCAACACACTGCCAACCGGCTCGACTCTGCGCTGGGCCTGCGGCCATGGGCTGGCACAGACTTGCCACAGGTGCAGGGGAATCTGCCAGCGCAACTCACGGGACAGTTCGCACAAGTGCCGAACGCCCTCACCCATCGCGGCATCATCGAGGCTTTGCTCCCTGCCCAGCGCCCAGACCACAGCGTCAAACGCACGCTGGCGGCTCAACTCGCGCCACTGTGCAAGGGCTGCCTTGTCCAGCCCGCAATTGACACTGCCACCCCATAACAACACTGTGCCCTGCCCTTCCAGCCAGTTTTGTGGCGTCAAGCCAGGGGCGATAGCGTTGATCTGATCCGGTTCGCCAAACACTAAAAACCAGCGGACTTTGCTGCGCCAGAAGTACCCGTGCTGGGTGCGAAGAGACTTGCGTAGCGCCTCCAGCCACGGTTTTTCTTCAGGCTCGACAGGACTCGGAAAAGCCCCCCAGGGTTCAGCCACTGTCGCCACCAACCCCGTTGCCCAGCCAACCGCAACACGGTCCCAAGCCAATACAATCAGCGGGCAAAACCAGCAAAGCGCGAGCCCGATGAACAGGCCTCGGAGTGCCAGATCCTTGAGCGCCAGCGCGGGCCAAGCGAAATAGTCACGGCACAATGCGTAGAGCAAGCAGCCGAGCATGACCAGCAACCACGCGACCACCAGATAACCCAACCCCACGCCGACCAAAGAGGCCTTACGTCCACCCTTAATGATTGCCATGAGGTACCACCACTCCAATCGCCAGTCGTTTCTCGGCGTCCTGACTCAACCAGCCGCAGGGCTGAGCTGCCACCTTCGCCTGCAACAGCGCCAGCGACATACCGATGAAAGGCGCCAGGTTCCCCAGCAGGCCCCAATGCATGCTCAGTTGGTGCTCGGCTGCGCACCAGCCTCCCTGCGCAAACGTTAGCTGGCTGGTTGCATCCAATGCCAAACAGCTGGCCGGCGGCCCATCAAGGCCGGCATAACATTGCACCTGCGCGCACAGTTGAGCCGGCGACTCATGCGTTTCGCTCAATAGATACTCAGCTCGATGCAACACCTGCCTGCCTTGCCGATCCACCACCCACAGAAAGCCCGCTTCGCCTGGCAGCTCAGGGTCTTCGGCGCGTTCCAAAGACACCACGCCGGCGCACAAGAACCAATCCCCCGCCTCCTGGCAGCGCGGGTAAAAGCCTTCAATCAGCGCATCGAGGTCGGCCAGATCGGCCAATGGCACGCGAGTATCGGGCAGCCTCACGCCGGCCTTGGCCAACTGTTGAGTGAACGCGCTCTCGCTGCCCGTATCACCCGCCCAGGCAACGCCGCACAACCTTGGCCAGCGCGCAGATAACTCAGGAAGTGCAAGGGTCAACCGGGCAAGGTGGCGGGCCAAGGCAGGGCCGCGTTCGGTGAGATTGCTCAGTGACAATCGACACCGTAGCGCAGGCTGCGTCGCCCCCGGTATCAGCGACGGTTTCGGGACGGGCGTGGCGGCCATCAGCCCGCGGTACTGCGCCTGCTCGTCGCCCGCCGGCCCGAGCAACAACACCTGTTGCACCGGCAACCCCAAACCACGCCGCCGCCACCAGCGCTGCAGGTCGCCATCACGGGCGCGGCGGTACACATCCGTCTGGAACTGAGCGATCTGCCAAACCAATATACGCAGCGCCAATACCAACACCCAACTCAATGGCAGCACTGCACTCCATAACCACAGTTCTACCTGAGGCTGGCCTTCGGGCCAGAGCGCAAACAGGGCTGCCGCCTGCACGCTCAAGAGCACCAGCAACGCCAGCCACCAGCCTCGCCAATGGGGTGCTCTCGGCGCAATAACCTGCGGATACAGCGGCGGCCGAGTCATGGCGACACCCCCATCGATGCAGTAGCAAGCGTGCTCACCAAACGGCAGCCGCACTCACATCGGTGCCCGTGCAGCGCCACAGGTTTGCCGTCCATTGTGGAACCCGCAGTGCCTTCACTGATTTTGTTCAGGCCGTGCTTTTTACAGCGGACGGGGTCGCCCATGCAGGCCACCGGTTTGCCGAAGGCCAGGAAATGGCCTTGCAAAACCTCGCCGCCAAAGGGCTGCAAAGGATCACCGAGACGCACTAAAGGCAACATCAGGCCACCTCCCCGTCGATCCCAAACAAGCTGCCCGCCGCGCGCAACATGGCAGTGGTGCGTTCCAGGCGCTCGGCCAGATCCTCCTGGGCGATTTGAGTTTTCAGCTCGGCGGCCACCAAACCGATGTGCGCGGTTGGCTTGAGGATTTGCTCGGCCCCCGGCAGGAACGGCACCACCAGGCCCGTGGCCTTGTCGATAACCTGATAACCGATGGTCGCGCCGCTGATACCGGCGGCAAGGCCACCCAGGGCATTTTTTCGCTTGATGCCATACACCGTGGCCCCAACCACCATCGCCACACCCAGCATCCGCCCCGCCACCACCACCGGGGAAAGCTCGCGGCTGTTTTCATTGCCGAAATAGGTCATGCGGTAAAAAAAGTAACCGGCCCACAGCTCACGGGTTTTCAGCGCATCGTGCATGAACCAGGCGCGCGAGTCGTGGACTTGATCGTCGAACAGCGCGACCAGCAGGGCCATATTTTCTTCCGTACTGGGCGTACCTCGGTCATCCCGGAACAGCTGTTTGCAACGTCGCTCGCCCGCCGCCTTGAGTGCAGCGTGGTCCTTGGCTTCGTCATCTTCGTTGAGCAGGTAGATCGCGTCGCGCAGCACCACATCCAGCACGTAACCCTTCAAGCTGGTTTGTTCGCGTTTGCTGCCGGTGTAGTCGGCCTTGAACTCGGCAGCGGCCTGACTCAGTTGGGTCTGGTCGATCTTCGGTTCGTAGATGGGCGGGCCCGGGAAGGTTTTGGCCGCATCAGGGGTTTGCTCGCGGTGTTTTTTGAGAGCCTTTTTCAGCGCTTCGTAGTGCTCGCGTTGCTGGCCCTCATCGTAGGCCGTGGTCTCGTGGGCTTGAGTGAAGAAGGGTTGGTGTTTGTAGCTGTCGTTGGCAAAACGGCCGATGCGCCAGCCGGTGATCCAGCCCAGTTGGTCGGCCAGGGTGTCTTCGACAGTGGTGGTGAGCTGGATGGGTTGGTAGGACCAGGGGGGAGTCGCAGTGGGTGGGTCGCAAGGGATGCCTGGGAGGGTTTGGCGCCAGGCGTTGAAGCGTTCGATAACGAGGGGGCTGATATCGAACTCCTCTTTTGTGTCCGGCCCCAACCTCCGCCAAGATTCGTTGCGCTGCAAGCTTTCAGGCAATGCCTGCTCCGGAACCTGCAACGGTGCGCCCGCAGCGAAGGCTTCGGCATATAGGTCGTGCAAGGCGATCTGTGAAACTAGTTCATTGGTACCACCGCGTGCCTTGCCCTGATCATTTTTTGGGTAGCCGCCTCCCACATCGGAATGAACGCCGGGGTAGACCACTTCAATGGTGTTGGCTGGGTACTTGCCATCTTCATTGCGTATCGAATCCAGCGGGAAACACGAGCGCTGTTCGAATCCCGCGACGAAATGGCGGCAGCACTTGACCAGATCAGGGAAACGTTGGGCGTCGGGCAATAACTGAGTGTTATCGGCCCAATCCATGTGCCCTGCAAAAAACGGCGCGGCGTGAGCGATGCCGACCGAGGCCACGGTATCCAGCAGGCCGAGAAACTCGACGCTGATTGGCAGACCAATCAGGCTTTGTTCGGGGCGCTCGGCGCCTTCCGGCGTGTCGAATAGCTGGCTTAGCCAGGTAACAAAAGTACGGGCCTCTGCGGCGCCTCGGGAGAAGCCGTATACGAAGAGTTTGATTCCTAGAACCTTGGGCTGTGCTACCGGCACGCGGGCTTTCAAAGGGGCAAGCAGGCTGGTCATTACGGAGCGACGATTGCTTGGGCCAAGGGTACTCATCAAGGGCAGAGACCACGTGCTCATTTTGGTGACCGCTTTCGCACGATCATCCTGCGACAAAGGAACACCGGCCAACGCCGAATACATGGCGTCGGCGACAGATACCAAAGCCCAGTTGATGCGATCCTCGCCTCCGGTGGCGTACTTCAACCCGTCCTCGCTGTAATCCAACTCGCCCACTTCCGGAAATGGGGTGCCAACACCGGGCATGTAGTAAGAGTAATAGCCGCTCCCTTTAGCTTCATCATCCTGAATCGACGCATGATAGAGCTTGGCGATATTACTGGGATGGTTCTTTTTGGTGTCATTATTGTCGTTGTTATTGGTCCCATCGAAAAACAGGCTTACGTGCATGCTATGACAACATACAAAGCGCTGACTCCTCCCAGCAGAATCAGGCTGTCGACAAAATAGGTTCTCTTCAGCAGTTTGCCTACGATAGTTAGCATCCACCACTGAAACATCTCTAGGCAAGCGCCCGCCAAGAGGAAAAACAGGCGCACCAAAAGCTTTATCTGCAAGTTGATTTTTTATTTCGGACATACAGCTGGCTCCTTTGCGCGCCTAGGTTCTTTGATCGGATAATTTGGTCGACCATATATCGCACAAGCCGTAGTAACTGCAACGCGATTGCACGTTAAGAAATGCACCTTTAGGTCGCAAGATTCTCTTTCTGGCCATTCAGGAACATCGACTGTAACTCGGTACTGTCGAAATTTAGCCTTGTGACTGGCCCAGGCTTCCTCATCAAATCCAAACCCGATTGTTTTTCTTTTTATTTTCGCAAAGCGATCAGGATCAACCTCCCACTCAACATCCACCTTCAACCCCGGTCGCCACTTAACTGGCATAATGATGCAACACGAACTCCCTCCTCCGCCGTGCGCTCTATAGCCATTCACCGAAAACCAATTAATTGCAGTACCTTCAACATGATTAATCGCTGCTATATTCCCGGCTACCATCTTATTTTCAGCGAACGTACACCCCAACAATGTAAGCACCAATAGCCCACACAGGCATTTCAAAACCGCGCTTATCTTTCCAATAAAACACACTACCGACCTCAGCAACGAGAAAAACAAACTCTGCCCCCTAAAAAAATTAATCATGAAACGCGTCACTTCACACATACAACTGGCTCCTTTGCGCGCCTAGGTTCTTTGATCGGATAATCTGGTCGACCATATATCGCGCAAGCAGTAGTAACTGCAACGCGATTGCAAGTTAAGAAGTGCACCTTTAGGTCGCAAGATTTTTTTTCAGGCCATTCCGGAATGGCAACAACAGCTCTATAAACCCTGTAGCTCTCAGCGTGTCTTGCATAAACCTCGTGAAATTTATTCGACGTAACAGATGGCATTTCTGCGGATGAATTAGGATCAACCTCCCACTCAACCTCCACTTCCAACCCCGGCCGCCACTTAACCGGCATAATGATGCAACACGAACTCCCCCCTCCGCCGTGCGCTCTATACCCATTCACCGAAAACCAATTAATCGCAGTACCTTCAACATGATTGATCGCCGCTATATTCCCGGCCACCATTTTATTTTCAGTAAACGCACACCCCAACAACACTAAAGTCGCCAGGCCGCCCCCCATAAAACCAAAGCAAAGCAAGCATCTCTTCAGGCTCATAACCTGCTCCTTACACACTCACTCAAATTACCAATATAATTTTATCGCCTGACCACCAAGACTTACGAGTCGGAACAAAAACGTTATCCTTTGAGTTACTTTCTAATTGGGGCATACAGCTGGCTCCTTCATATCAAGTGGTTCTTGGATGGGATAACTTGGGTGACCGTACACCCAGCACGAGGTCGTCACCTCCACTCGCTTACAAGTCAAGAAATGAACATTCATACTGCACGACTTTTTTTCCGGCCATTCAGGAACATCGACTGTAACTCGGTACTGTCGAAATTTAGCCTTGTGACTGGCCCAGGCTTCCTCATCAAATCCAAACCCGATTGTTTTTCTTTTTATTTTCGCAAAGCGATCAGGATCAACCTCCCACTCAACATCCACCTTCAACCCCGGTCGCCACTTAACTGGCATAATGATGCAACACGAACTCCCTCCTCCGCCGTGCGCTCTATAGCCATTCACCGAAAACCAATTAATTGCAGTACCTTCAACATGATTAATCGCTGCTATATTCCCGGCTACCATCTTATTTTCAGCGAACGTACACCCCAACAATGTAAGCACCAATAACCCACACAGGCATTTCAAAACCGCGCTTATCTTTCCAATAAAACACACTACCGACCTCAGCAACGAGAAAAACAAACTCTGCCTCCTAAAAAAATTAATCATGAAACGCGTCACTTCGCACATACAACTGGCTCCTTTGCGCGCCTAGGTTCTTTGATCGGATAATCTGGTCGACCATATATCGCGCAAGCAGTAGTAACTGCAACGCGATTGCAAGTTAAGAAGTGCACCTTTAGGTCGCAAGATTTTTTTTCAGGCCACTCCGGAACATCAACAGATGCGCTGTAACGTCGATAGTTGGATTTATGCTTGACCATAAAGGCTTTGAACTCCTCCGTCCCTAACGGAGGCGTAGCAGCATTGCTATTCGGATCAACCTCCCATTCAACATCCACTTCCAACCCCGGCCGCCACTTAACCGGCAAAATGATGCAACACGAACTCCCCCCTCCGCCGTGGGCTCTATACCCATTCACCGAAAACCAATTAATCGCAGTACCTTCAACATGATTAATCGCCGCTATATTCCCGGCCACCATTTTGTTTTCGGTAAACGCACACCCCAACAACATTAAAGCCGCCAGGCCGCACCCGACAAAACCCAAGCAAAGCAAGCAACGCTTCAACCTCATAACCTGCTCCTTACATACTCATGAAAATCACCAAAATAATTTTCCCGACTGGCCTTCAAGGCTAATGAGTAGAACAAAGAGAAACGCTGCTCCCGACCTCCAAGTGCTTGATAAAACTCTCCGCTGTTCATTAACTCCTGCGCATCGCTGATACACCCCATCAACTCGAACTGTTCGTCGCTCAATTCCAGAAAAGGTGAAACGTGAACGGCGCTCTTTCCACCCAATGCATGTCCCTTGAGCCACTGCATTTGCTCATCTCGATCAAACCAGCCCCAAAAAAAAGCCAGTTGCCGAAACTCAGTGCGTTGTTGGTCGGTAAAAATCGAAGACATCAATAAGGGAAAGCTGCGCGGGTCGTAGTAACGCAACAGTCCGGCTTTACCGCCCCAGCGGATTTGCGAAAGTGCTCGCAGCGCGTGACTCAGGGTTTCAAAGGCCAGCGGCGAGATCACCACCAACACGCGTGCGTCGGCTGCGCCGTGAGTCAGTAGTTCCTCCAGCCAGGCTTTATGCCGCCAATGGGTCAAGTCCAGGCGCATCAATAGGGGGGCCTGGTCCAGCATGTGTTCCTCGGGGGTTCCCGTGAACAGTGAAAACCAAGGGATCGCTGGCCTTATCTGCTCCAGCGCCCCGATAAGGTCGGTGTGCCAGGCGGCCTGATCAAACAGCAGATCTACAGAGTGCACACCGGCGGTGGCACATACGTGTTCGACCTGGTCCTGCCATGGGATAGGTGCTGCCATTTCACTCTCTCCTGATCAACCTTCACGCATCAAAAGGGTGATGGCCTTTGCGCGTGCTCTCTTAAGGCAGTCCTCACACACCGACTGCGGCAACTCACGCAACGCAAAGCTCTGGCCCGCAGGCCCCTCCCACACATGCTGCCCCTTGAGGAGCAACTTGCCTGGGCTGTGGATGTCGATTGCGCCACTCGGGTGAATCCGCAGGTAACCGCCACCACACCCCAGGGTGATGCCGTTCCTGGCGGTCAGGTGCACTTGCCCCTGCACCGACTGCACGCTGATGTCCTGCTGTGCGATCAAATTGAGCAAATCACCGTGGGACTCGATTTCCAGCGGTCCCTTGCCCGAGACCAGGCGCATGCCGTGCTGCTGAGCGAGCAGGGAAATGCCTTGGTTGGCGTGAGCCGAGAGCTGCCGGGCGGCGGCTAGATGGATGTCGTCGTGGCTTTGCAGGTACAGCGCGTCGCCGCTTTTGAGCAGCAGGCTGGACGGCGTAACCGCGCCAATACCTTGGGGAGCGCTGAGCAGGATGGCCGGGGCTGCCAGGTCTTTTGCGTCAGCCTGCAACTGCTGTAAACCGTTGATGGCCGGTTGAGGACTTCGGTGGGCCTGGGCGATGGTCTGCCAGTCGGCCATTTGCTGCGCAGCCCCCTGTATCAGCTGCGTGGCCGGGTCCATCGCCAAGACCGCGCCAGAGGCTTTGCTCTGTTGATCCGCACTGATCAGCAGGCCTTTTGCGGCCCGCATCGCGCCCCAGCCGTCAGTGCGCAGTTCGAACCCCTCGCCGCGCTTGTTCTTTCCGGCATCTACGATATGACCGAGGTTTAGCTGGCTCTTGCCGCTGTATTCGGTGCTGAGCTTGATGTGCTCCTCACCCCGGGTGTCATCCATGCGCAATTTGTTATTGGCCGGCGTGCGCAACACATTGCGTTTGTAGTTGCGCAGGGTGACGTGATCAGGGCGTGCGCTGTCGTGCAGGGCGTGGGCGATATAAGGGCGGTCTGGGTCACCTTGCTCGAACGCCACGGCCACTTCGGTGCCCGCGATCAGTGGCAGGTGCAAGCCGTGAGTATCCCCCGCATAAGGCCGGGCCAGGCGCAGCCAGAGGCTTTCCTCGCCGCGCGTCCAAGTGTCGCGATCAAACAGGAAATTGACCTTGTAGCGCCCCTCCAGGTCGATATGCGCGTAAGGGTCGTTCACCCCCGGGTTGGAGACACGAGCCGGGACGGTGCCGGCGATACTTGGCTTGGGTTGCAACGGCGGTCGGTAACATACGGTTTCCGAATAGGGGATGGCGTCGAAGCTGACCTCAAGGCTGCGATCGCGGGCAGCACGGGTTGTCAGTTGGGTGATCACCACCCTGGGCATGAACGCCTTGGGCGCGCCGCCGGTAATGGTCAGTACCTGGCCTGGCGCCAGCGTTGCACTGGTGCTAAGCCCGCTGAGCCGGGTCTGGTTATTGAGGTAGCGTTCATGCCGCAGGCGCGCGTAGCTGTAGCCGCTTTCGGTGGGCAGGTCCTCGTCAGTATCCAGCCTGTTCCCGAGCACGCTGTAGGGTTCGGCATAGTGGTATGCCTCGCCATAAGTGGTGGTGGCACCACGGGTCTGGTCGATGTCGCCGTCGAGACACGCATTGGCATCCCGGTATTGATAAGCGCGAACGTTGACGTGTTGCTCTACAACCTGATGGTGGGTTTGCAGTTTCCACACACAGTCCTGATCGCTGCCAAGCCCGGAGGGCGGTCGATAGGGCAACTCGACGTCGAACTGGTAGTAACGCTGGTGATCGTGAAACTCCACGACATCAAGATTCAATCGCTCATCGCGAACGAAGCGATACCAGATGCCAACGTCGGCCAGCAGCCGTGAAATAAAGGCCAGATCACTTTCGTCGTACTGCATGACCTGCTCGCGCCTGGGGTAGTCGCGCAGCAGTTGGAAGTAAAAATCCTGCCCTTCAAAACCGTGACGGCTACGCAGGATGTGCTCAACGATCTGCGGCACGGATTGCTGCTGGTAAATGCGAAATTGCTTGCCCTGCGCCAGCAGCGCCAGACGTGGTTCGAGGATGATTTCGTAGCGGCCTTCATCACTGGAACCAGACAGGCGTTTGAAGCCGGTGACAACGCCGGTCAGGGTGCGAAGTGGCTTGTTTTTTGGAGGTGGCTGCCAAACCAGGACAGGCTTGGGCGGCAAGGAAAAAAGGCTGAAAGTTGCGGGTTTGCCCAGCACTCGGTCGACCGCCAGATCGCGCTCGGTGCAGGTGAATTCGATGTGGTACTTGAAGGGACGGCTCAGCCGCTCTTCGCCGCGAAAAGCCAGAACGTCGAGCAACGGATCGACACCGTAGACCCTGAGTCTGTGTCGGCTGTGATCAAAGAAAGCGCTCGGCAGTACGCTCGTATTCATACCTTGTCATCCCTGGACGGTGCGAAAGTCCAGAGAGTAAAGATTTGTTATCGGCGAATAATGTCGGAAAGGTCCTCTTTAAAAGCAGGGCACTTCCCAACCTATAGCGTCGGTTGCCGATGTGAACACAGCTCCAACTGTGCGGGCTTGCTCGCGAAGGCGGTGTGTCAGTCAACCAAGGCATCGACTGAACCACCGTCTTCGCAGGCAAGCCAGCTCCCACAGGGGATTGCATTCCACATTTCGTGGATCAGTGCCCGGAAGCCGCCGGCCCCGCCTTCGCCGTAAACGGCGGCTTCGCCAGCCACACCAACAGCATCAACCCCATGAACATCCACCCCAGCAAGGTGAAGTAATCCACGGTGGACATCATGTATGCCTGGCTGGTGAGGATCTGGTCCAGCTGCGTGTAGGCTTTCTGCCCTGCCCCGCCCAAGGCATCCAGCGCATTGCGTGTGGCCGAGTCGTAGGTGGTCATGTTTTCACTCATGTAGGCATGGTGCTGGTCTGCGCGGCGAATCCAGATCCAGGTGGTCAGCGACGCCGCGAAGCTGCCGCCCAGGGTCCGCAGGAAGGTCGCCAGGCCGGCGCCGTCGGCGATCTGGTGTGGCGGCAGGTCGGACATGAGGATGCTCAAGGTCGGCATAAAGAACAGCGCCACGCCGATGCCCATGAACAACTGCACCAGGGCGATGTGCTGGAAGTCCACCTCATTGGTAAAGCCCGCCCGCATGAAGCAGCTCAAGCCAATTGCCAGGAACGCCAGGCCCGCCAGCAGACGCAGGTCGAACTTGTGCGCGTACTTGCCCACGAACGGCGACATCAACACCGGCAGGATGCCGATCGGCGCCACCGCCAGGCCGGCCCAGGTGGCGGTGTAGCCCATCTGGGTTTGCAGCCATTGCGGCAGGATCAGGTTGATCCCGAAGAAGCCCGCATAACCGAGGATCAACACGATGGTGCCGATGCGGAAGTTGCGGTGCGCGAACAGCTTCAGGTTGACCACCGGGTGTTTGTCGGTGAGCTCCCAGATAATGAACACCGCCAGGGCAATCACCGAAATCGCCGCGCCGATGATGATGAAGTTGGATTCGAACCAGTCCAGGTCATTGCCCTTGTCGAGGATGATCTGCAAGGCGCCCACACCGACGATCAAGCTGAGCAACCCAACGTAATCCATCGGTTGGTGGCTGGTGACCACCGGGCGTTTCTTCAGCTGCGAACGCACCACCATCACTGCAAAGATGCCGATCGGCACGTTGATAAAGAAGATCCACGGCCAGCTGTAGCTGTCGGTGATCCAGCCACCGAGGATCGGCCCGGCAATCGGCGCCACCACCGTGACCATCGCCAGCAACGCCAGGGCCATGCCGCGCCTCGCCGGCGGGTAGACCGCGATCAGCAAGGTCTGGGTCATCGGGTACAACGGCCCCGCGACCAGGCCTTGCAGGACCCGGAAGGCGATCAGCTCGGGCATCGACGTGGAAATACCACAGAGGAACGACGCCAGCACAAACAGGATGGTTGCCCACAGGAACAGCTTCACCTCGCCAAACCGGCGGCTGAGCCAGCCGGTCAGCGGCAAGGCGATGGCGTTGCTCACCGCGAAGGAGGTGATGACCCAGGTGCCCTGCTCCGAACTCACGCCAAGGTTGCCGGAAATCGTCGGCAACGCCACGTTGGCGATGGTGGTGTCGAGCACCTGCATAAAGGTCGCCAGCGACAGGCCAATAGTGGCCATCAACAGGCTGGGTGGCGTGAAGGAGGCGTTATTGCTCATCAGCGTTGCACAGCCTTGGGCGCGGCGATGCTGTTGTCATGGATCAACTGGGTGATCATGGCATCGGCCTCGGCGAGCTGGCGGTCATACACGTTGGTGCTGAACGAGGCTTTTTGCGGCGCCTGTTGCGCCAGCACCGGGCCGCTCTGGTCGTGCAGGTCAACGCTGACCTGGGTCGACAAGCCCACCCGCAGCGGGTGCTTGGCCAGCTCGGTGGCGTTGATGTGGATGCGCACCGGTACCCGCTGCACGATCTTGATCCAGTTACCCGTGGCGTTCTGCGCCGGCAGCAGGGCAAACGCACTGCCAGTGCCCGCGCCGAGGCTGTCGATGGTGCCGCTGAATTTCACGTCACTGCCATAGATGTCCGACTCGATGTCCACCGGCTGGCCGATGCGCATATCGCGCAGCTGGGTCTCCTTGAAGTTGGCGTCGATCCACAGCTGGTTCAGCGGGATCACCGCCATCAACGCGGTGCCTGGTTGCACGCGCTGGCCCAGTTGCACGGTGCGCTTGGCGACGTAGCCGGTGACCGGCGCGATCAGGGTGCTGCGCGCATCGGTCAGGTAGGCCTGGCGCAGTTGCGCGGCGGCGGCTTGCACGTCCGGGTGGGAGCTGATCACGGTGTCATCCACCAGCGCGTTGGTGGTTTTCAGTTGTTGCTCCAGGTTGGTCAGGGCGTTCTTCGCGGCGGTCAGGCTGTCGCGGGCGTGGGACAGTTCTTCCTGGGAAATCGCGCCACCCTGGGCCAGGGTTTTACGCCGGTTGAAGTTGTCCTGGGCGGTTTGCACGTCGGCTTTCTGCGCGTTGACCTGGGCCTTCATGCCGTCGACGTTGCTGTACAGGCCGCGCACCTGGCGCACGGTGCGGGCCAGGTTGGCCTGGGCACTTTGCAGGCCGACGGCGGCGTCGTTCGGGTCGAAGTTGACCAGCACCTGGCCTTCGTGGACCAGGTCGCCATCGTCGGCGCCGATGCTGACCACGGTGCCCGTGACCAGCGGGGTGATTTCCACCACGTTGCCGTTCACATAGGCGTCGTCGGTGCTTTCGCTGAAGCGACCGTAAAGTTCGTGCCAGGCCCACACGCCGACGACGCTGAGGATGACGATCAGCGCCAGGCCGATCAGCATCACTTTGCGTTTGCGGGGGTTGTTGTCTTTCGGTTGTTCGGTTGCGTTGGTGTTTTCGGCAGTGGCCATGACAAGTACCTCAAATTATTCCGTGCGTGTGGCTGGGGTGGTCGCTGCCACGTTGTCGGCGCTGTAGCCGCCGCCCAGGGCCTGCATCAGTTGAATCGAAAGATCGATCTGCGCGGCGTTCAGCGTCGCCAGCTGGCGCTGGGCCTGCAGCAATTGCTGCTCGATGCTCAGCACATCCAGGTAGTTACCGATCCCGGAGCTGTAGCGCTGTACCCCGGTGTCGTAGGACTGCTGGGCAATGTCCGCGGCATGTTGCTGGGCCTGGATCTGCCGGCCGGTGTCGCGCAGTTGCGAAAGGGTGTTGCCGATATCGCCCAGGGCTTGCACCAGGGTTTTGTTGTACTGCGCCACCGCCAGGTCGTAGTCGGCGTCGCGGGCATCGAGGTCGGCGCGCAGGCGGCCGCCGTCGAAGATCGGCAGTGAGATCGTCGGTGCAATGTTGAAGAAGCGGCTGGCCGACCCGAACATCGCATCGCCCAGCAACGACTCGGCCCCAGCGCTCGCGCTCAGGTTGAGGTTGGGGTAGAAGCGCGTCTTGCTGGCATCGATGTTCCTGCCTGCCGATTCGACCCGCCAGCGTGCGGCGATCAGGTCCGGGCGCCGCCCCAGCAGCTCGGCCGGCAGCACCGAGGGCACGGCGACCGCGCTGGGTTTCAGTACGTTGGGCCGGGCCAATTCATTGCCACGGTCCGGGCCTTTGCCGAGCAACACGGCCAGGGCGATCTTGGCGCTTTTCAGCTGTTTTTCCGCGTCGATCAGTTGCGACTGGGCGCTGGCTTCCAGGCTTTCGGTCTGCTGGTACTGGTATTGGCTGTCGATGCCCGAGTTCAGCCGGCGCTTGCCCAGGTCGAGCATCTGCCGGGTGCGCTTGAGGTCGTCATTGGCCAGGTCGCGCACGATATGGGCCTGGCCCAGATCGCTGTAGGCCTTGGCCACATTGGCGGCCAGGGTCAGGCGCGCAGCCTGCTGGTCGACCTGGGCGGCACGCGCCTCGCCCAACGCCGCTTCCCAGGCCGCACGCTGGCCGCCCCAGAGGTCGAAGGTGTAGTTGAAGCTGGCGCCGATATTGCGCACGGTCGAGTAGGCATCGCCCTGCCCGCGTGGGTCCTGGTCTTTCGCCAAGCGCGAGCGGGTCACACCGGCGCTGGCATCCAGGGTTGGCATACGCGCCGCGTCGGCGGCATAGGCGGCGGCTTCGGCCTGGTGGGCACGGGCGCTGGCCACTTGCATGTCCGGGCTGTTTTGCAGGGCTTCCTGGATCAGGCCGTCGAGTTGTGGGTCGCCAAGGCTTTTCCACCAATCGGCGCTGGGCCAGGCGGCACTCGACAGGGTCACGTCGCTCAAGGTCTTACCCGTTTGCAAAGTGCCGGCGTCGAGGCGTTTGCCTTGGGTGTCGAGGCCGCTGTAGTTGGCGCAACCGGCCATGCTCATGGCCACCAGCACCAGGCTGAGTGCACGTGTGTTCATTGATTACCTACCCGCTGGATGACGATGGCGTCACCGGCAGCTACCAGAATTTTCTTGAGAATCCGCTCCAGGGTCTGCAGCTCGCCGGGCTCCAGGGCGCCGGCCAACTCGTTCATCGACTGGGCGCCGATGTGCGGCAGCATGTCGGCCAGGCGCTGGCCGTCTTCGGTGAGCACCAAGCGCACTTGGCGCCGGTCCTGCTCGGAACGCTGGCGCGCGAGCAAGCCTTTCTGTTCCAGGCGGTCGAGCATGCGGGTCATGGAACCGCTGTCCAGGGACAGGTGGCGGCACAGCTCCGCCGGGGTGTCCACGTCGAACTGGGCAATGATGATCAACACCTTGAACTGCGCGGCAGTGACGCCGTACGGCTCCATATGGGTGTCGATAATGCGGTCCTTGAGCAGCGCCGCCCGGCCAAGGAGCAGGCCGAGGTGGCAGTTGCGAAAGCTGTCAGGGGTGAAGTGGGGCATCGGAAGTCACCTTATTACTGCCTAGGCAGTGATTGTATGACAAGATGTTACTGCCTAGGCAGCGAATGTCAAAAGAAATTATTAGCTTGCTTGGTAATTGGCGGATGAATGGTGGGGTTCTAAGGATTGCCTGATGGGGTGTGACGCCTTCGCTGAGTAATCTGAGTAGCCTTTTGGCCAGTCGACACCCTCCTTCCCATGACTTTCTTAAAACAGTTTGCTTGCCTCGCGGTCGTCACGCCGGCGGGCGCACCTCGATGATGGATGTCAGCGCCAGCTACAGCCAGGGCCGCGGGCGAGACGTTTGCACGGGTGCTAGTTCCGATCCCAACGGCAAGGCCCTGGCCCTGGTCGAGCAGGATACCGGCACAGTGGTGATCAAATGGGGCGAGCAGCAGTGCCAGGCGAACTATGCGTTAGGGGAACGCAACAAGGCGCTCAATTATGAGCGGCTGGACTTGAAGTGCGCCCCACAACTTCAGGAACACCCATAACTAAATGTGGGAGCTGGCTTGCTCGCGAATGCGGTGTGTCAGTCAACAGATTCATTGGCTGATCCACCGCATTCGCGAGCAAGCCCGCTCCCACATTTTTTACTGTGTATGACTCAAAAGTCGCGTTTGTAGAAGATGTCCAACGAGCTGGCCACGCCACTCGCCACTTCCAGGTACACCTTCTTGCTCAACAAATACCGCAGCGCAATCGTGCTCGCCGGCTCAAACACCCCCACCCCGTAGCGCAGGCTGAGTTTCTCGGTGATCTTGCCGCTGGCCACCACCGCCGTGGTGGTACCGCTGCCTTGGGTGTCGAGTTCAAAGTCCTGGATACCCAGGTTCTTCGCCAGGTCCGACGTAACCCCGGCGCTGCCCATCAAGCCCAGCCCCAGTGCGGCTTGGGCAAGCATGTTGTTGTCTTCGCCGGTGGTGGTCAGCGGACGCCCCAGCACCAGGTAGGACAACGCCTGCTCCTGGCTCATGGCCGGCTCGGAGAAAATTTGCGTGGTGGGCTGCTCGGCGCTGCCGCTCAGACGGATACCGGCGATGATGTCGTCGGTCTTGCGGATCGCTTCGATGTCCAGGTACGGCTGATCCAAGGGGCCTGCGAACAGCAACCGCGCGCGACGCACATCGAGCTTCTGCCCATAGGCACGGTAGCGGCCATCGTTGAGCCACAGCTCGCCACGGGTGTCGAGGTTGTCGCCGATGTGCACGTGCCCCTGCACTTTGGCGGTGAGGCCAAAGCCGGAGAAGTTGAGCTTGTCTTCGCCCACCGCCACATCAATGTCCATCGCCATGGCCATCGGCGGTTTGCCCTCTTCGGTCTGGCTGCCAATGATCACGGTGTCGCCGGAGACCTTGACCGTGGACGGCGGCAACTCCCGCACGGTGATGTCACCGCGTGGGATCTGCACCTTGCCGGCGATGGCCAGCTTGTCATCCTTGAGGCTGATTTTCAGGTCGGGCGCCACTTCGAGCACGGCGTAAGGCTCCACCGTGACCGGCAATTGCGAGCCTTGCAGGCTGAGGTCCACCGCCAGGGCGCGACCCCAGTCGATCCGGCCCTTGAGGCTGCCCTGCCCGGCCTTGCCACTGCGCCAGCCACCGTTGAGTTGCACGCTCTCGCCAGCAATCAGCGCCTGCACGTTGAGGCCCTCAAGGCTGATCGGCAGTTCCGGGCCGGACACTTCGCCCCCCACCAGATTGACGTTGCCGTTGACCTGCGGCGCGAGCAGGCCACCGGAGATACGTCCGTTGCCGTTGAGCTTGCCGCTGAGGGTTTCCACCATCGGCACAAACGGCCGCGCCACCGCCAGATCCAGCCCGACCAGGCTGAAGTTGCCGGTGATCGGCTTGTTTTTCGGCAATGGATTGATCTGCGCCTGTACCGTCAGTTCACCGAGTTTGCCGCCATGGAAGTTCAGCTGGGTGTCGATGCGCTTGGGGTTGAGGGTGGTTTCCAGCTTCAAGGTGTCGTAGGGGAAGTCCAACCACTGGTCTTTGTCCTTCACGCGCAAGGTGCCGCTGCCGGCATCCACCGCGATCACGCCCTTGGGGCCGCTGTTGGGCAGGTCCAGTTGCAGGTCGGCGTTGAGCATGCCCTGCCAGGCGAAGTCCTTGGGCAGAAACGCCGCCAGGCTGTCGATGGGAAATTGCTTGAGGTGATAACGCAGCTTGGGCTCGGGCATCAGGCGCTGATCCTCACCGCACAGGCTGGCAGAGCCGGACACCCAGCAGTGCGCGGCGAAGGTCAACTTGCCGTCGGCCATGCGTTCGATTTTCGCCGGGGCTTGCAGCTTCCAGTCCTGGCCGCCGGCTTGCACATTGCCACTGGCCAGGCGCCCGCGCCAGTTGCCTTTGTCGAGGTTGCCGTCCAACGCCAGGGCGAGCTTGACCAGCGGGCCGGCCAGGTCGAGTTGGACCTTCTGGTTCTTGATGTCGCCTGCGGCGCTGGCGGTCAGGGTGCCGACCTGGGTGTCACCGGATTGGATGCCGCTGCCCTTGAGGTCGATCTTCGCGCGCTGGGCGCTATCCAATGTGGCGTCGAGGCTCAGGCTTTGCAGACGATTGTCGGCAAAGGCCAGTTGCTGGCCCTTGAGGCCGAGTTTGCCTTGGGGCGCGTTGAGGCTACCGGCCACGTCGAGACGCCCGTTGATTTGCCCCCGCAACTGCGGCCACAGCTGGGCCAGGCGCGCCAGCTTGATGTCGATCTGCCCGGCGAGGCGTTGTTGCAGGCTGCCGCTGCCGTTGATGCGGTTGTCGCCCAGGCGTATATCCAGGTTGGCCAGGGTCCATTGATCAGCGGCACCTTCGGCCTTGGCCGCGAGTACGGCGGTTTGCCCACGCAGGCGCCCCTTGAGGTCAAGGTCGGCGTTCAGCTTGAGCTGCTCGTTCTTGAACTCGCCCTTGCTGCGCAACGGTCCGGCGAGGGTGCCGGGCAGTTCCGCGACCCAGTAAGCCGGGTTCAGCGCCGACAGGTCGAGTGCGGTGTCCCAGGCGATGCCGTCGGCGAACTGCACGTTCAAGTGGCCTTCGGCCTTGCCTTGGCCGGCGGTGAGCTTGAGTTCGGGCAGGAAGATTTGCTGGAGGTCGCCACTGAACGGCGTGACCACATTGAACTTGCCGGCGGGACCGTCGAGGTCGGCCTTGAGGTTGCCCAGGTAGTTGCCGTCCTTGTAGGAAATCTCACCGTTAAACGTACGCAACGCCACCTGCGGTTCGTCGATCACTGGGTACAGGCGATGCCACGGGAAGTCCAGCCAATCGATCTTGGCGTCGGCGCTGAAGCCTTGCTGCCAATCCAATTGGGCCGTGAGCTTGAGGCTTTGTTTATCGCCTGCCGTCAGGTCCAGGCCGGCGATCTGCGCGCCCTTGGCGTCGACCTTGCCTTGCAGCAGCAGGTCCACCGGGCCTTTTTCCGCGGGCAGTACGGCTTTGCCCAGCAGTTGGTAGCCGCTTTTCAGGTCGCCCTTGGCCGTGAGCTCGAGTTGATTGAGTTGCAGGGTGTCGGGCAAGTCGGCGCTGGGCTTGAAGCCATCGGCGATGATCCGCACCTGCGCCGGGAGGTTGTCCGCCAGGGGTTGCAGCTCGCCGTTGAGCTTGGCGGGCAGGTAACCGCTGCTGTCGGCGTCGAGCTTGAGGGTCTTGAGCAGGTCGCCCTCGACTTTCAGCGCGACAGTCCAGGGCGCGCCGCCTGGCGCGTAAGGCAGGCTCAGGTTGCCGGCAACGCTCAATGGCCAATCGCCAGTGGGTTGCAGCAGGCCGGCCAGGTCCAGTACCAAATCGTCGCGTTGCAGGTGCACTGAATCGATCTGCATGCCTGCGACGGTCCAGTGCGCGGCCAGTTGCAGGCCCTTGAGTTCTTCGCTGCCGTTGAACAGCAGGCTGCCGACACGAACGTCGCCCAACTGGATCGCCACGGGCAGTTTCAACTCGGGCAATTGGATCGGCCCGCTGCTTTGCTCGGTGGAGGGTGGAAATTGCAGGCTGACCTGCTCCACGTCCAGTTGGTTGACACACAATGTCATGCGCAACAGGCACGCGGGCGACCAATCCAATGTCGGCGCCTTGAGCTCGACGCGGCTGCTGTCCTGTTGCCACAACAGGTGATCGGCGCTCCAGCGACCACCCAGATGGCCCTGGAAATTCTCCACGGTCAAGCCCGGCACACGGCCCAAGGCCCAGCGGCTGCCCGCCTGGGTGCCGAGTACCGCCCACAGGGCCAGCAACAGCACGGCGAGGATCGCCACCACGGCCAGGCCCGCTATTTTCACACCACGCATCACAACTCAGGCCCCATGGAAAAGTGCAAACGAACGCCGCCCGGATCTTCGAGGGCATGGGCCAGGTCAAGGCGGATCGGCCCCACCGGCGAAACCCAACGGATGCCGACGCCCACGCCGGTCTTCAAGCTGGGCATTTCCAGGGTATTAAACGAGTTGCCCTGGTCGATAAACGTTGCGATCCGCCATTTCTCGGCGATGGAATATTGATACTCGGCGCTCAGGGCCACCATATAGCGGCCGCCAATGCGGTCGCCACGGTCGTTTTCGGGGGACAATGTCTGGTACTCGTAGCCGCGCACGCTCTGGTCGCCACCGGCAAAGAAACGCAGCGACGGCGGCACTGACTTGTAGCCATTGGTGGCACTGCCGCCGACCTGGGCGCGCGCAAGGAAGCGGTGGTTGTGCCACAAGGTGGTCAGGCCTTTGACCATGGCCGTGCCGTAAAGCAGGTTGGTGTCGGAGCCCAGGCCTTCTTTGGCCACCTTGGAATCAAATTGCAGGCGGTAGCCGTGGTGCGGGTCGATGCGGTTGTCGCTGCGCAGGTAGGAATAGCTGATGCCCGGCATCACCAGGTTGCTGAGGCCGGAATCATTGCCCAGGCGATATTCTTCGCGCTGGTATTTGAGCGAGATCACCCGGGTCCAGCCGCTGGGCAGCTTGCTGTGCCATTCGGGGCCGAGGGTGAGCAATTTACTCAGGGTGTCGGTGTTGGCCAGTTCTTCGTTCTGATAGCCACCGGCGAAGCGCAGTTTGTCGGTGAGGGGCGGGTCCAGCGGGATGTCGTACCACAGCCCGACGTTCTGCCGAGGTGCCGACAATTCGGCTTCCCAGCCGTAACTGTGGCCCTGGGGGTTGACCCAGTGACGTGTCCAGTTGGCCTTGCCACGTGGGCCGACGTCGGTCGAGAAACCCAGACCAAGGCCCATGGTGCGTGGCTTGCGGGTCTGCAGTTGCACAGCTACCGGAATCACATCGTTGGCCGAGGCGGCGGGCGCGGCGTCCACGCGCACGCCTTCGAAAAAGCCGCTGGCTTGCAGGTTCTGGTTGAGCTCGGCGATCAGTTCGGAATCGTAGGGAGCGCCGCTTTTGAACGGCACCATGCGTTGCAGCAGTTCTTCGTCGAACGGCGTGTCGCCCTTGAAGTTGACCTGGCCCAGGGTATAACGCGGACCGCTGTCATAGATCAGTTCGATGTCGGCGACACCCGCCTTAGGGTCCACCGCGAGTTTCTGGCTGGTAAAGCGCCCACTGAAAAAGCCGTAGCGCGAGGCCTGGTTCTGGATCAGACGCTTGGCGTCTTCGTAATGGCCGTGGTTGAGCACAGCGCCGGGTTTGAGGTCGTCGCTGGCGGGCACGCGAAATGCCTTGAGGTTCGCGGCCTGGCCGTCGACCCGAATGGTCACGTCGCGCAAATGCACCGGTTCGCCGGGGTCGATGGTGAGGATCAGGCGCGGGTTCTTGCCGCCCTTCACGTCGCTCTCGATCTGTGGCTGGTAGAAGCCCAAGGCCTGGGCCGCTTTACGCGCCTGCTCCTCGGCGCCACGGCTGAACCGCAGCAAGGCCTCTTCATCACGATCGCCCACCCCGCCGATGTAGCCTTCGATGTTGGCTTTCAACGCGTCGTTTGAGGGCTTGATGCGCACGTCCAATTCGCTTTGCGCCAACACGCCGCAGCTTGTGAACAGCAGAATCAAGCCGCTGGTAAATCTTCCTGGAAACTTCATAGGCGCGGATGCTACACGAGCTTGGGAGTTTCTTAGAACTCGGATGAATCTGAAAAATTCTGCGCTAAGCCGTTGCAGCATGTAACGCCTGGGGATTGGGGTGGAAAAAAACATGTTCCAGCACAGGTCCTACGGCGACTTCACCAATCTCCTCATAGCCCTGGCGTTTATAGAACTCCAGATAGCGAGAATTCCCAGTGTCCAGCACCACACCGGATGAGTGCGGGTCTTCGGCGCACCAATTGTGCACCGCCTCCAGCAGTTGCTCGCCGTAGTGTTTGCCCTGGAATTGCGGGTGAATACCCAACAGCGGCAGCATATGCACCGCCTCGCCGGGCAGACAGGCCAGCACCGCGTGGTGGTAGTCGAGGTAACGCCGGGTGCCACGCACCCCGGTGCTCAGCCACATGCGGATCTGCCAGGCCCAGCTCTCGGTGATCCCCAGGCGGCGCTGCGGGGGGGCGATCAGCGCGATGCCGATCAGGCGGTCGTTGACGAACAGGCCGATGGCGGGAAGTTTCTGGAAAAAATGCTGCTTGACCAGTTCACGCACGGTGGCGCGTACCCGCTGTTCATAACCGGGACGTTCGGCTTCGAAGATGTAGGCGAACGTCGGCTCATGCCGATAGGCCTGGTACAACAGGGAGCGGGCTTCGCGGGAATAGCCGCTGTTGAGCAGGCGAATTTCGGCGGTGGCAGTGGACGTGTCCGGCATACAGTTGATCTCCCTGGGCGCCATTGAAAAGGATGGCGTTCTTATGGGTACGAACCTACGCGACTCCAGTCGTTCCCAGACATTAGCAGTGCATCCATCCTACCGCCACGCTGGCCCCCGCCCGACTTGTCGGCTAGCATCGCCCTTTTGCCCAGACTGGACTGCCGACCATGAAAATCGTCTCCTTCAATATCAATGGGCTGCGCGCCCGCCCACATCAGTTGGCGGCGCTGATTGAAAAGCATCAACCGGATGTGATCGGCCTGCAGGAAACCAAGGTCCACGACGACCAGTTCCCCCTGGCCGAAGTGCAGGCTCTTGGCTATCACGTGTACTACCACGGCCAAAAAGGCCACTACGGCGTGGCCCTGCTTTCGCGCAAGCCGGCGTTGAGCCTGCACAAAGGTTTCGCCAGCGATGAAGAAGACGCCCAGCGCCGTTTTATCTGGGGCACTTTCGCCGACGAGCACGGCACTCCGATCACCATCATGAACGGCTATTTCCCACAAGGTGAAAGCCGCGACCACCCGACCAAGTTCCCGGCCAAGCAGCGCTTCTATGAAGACTTGCAACAGCTGCTGGAAAGCCAGTTCAGCAATGACCAGCCGTTGGTGGTGATGGGCGACATCAACATCTCGCCGGAAGACATCGACATCGGCATCGGCCCGGACAACGCCAAGCGCTGGCTGAAAACCGGCAAGTGCAGCTTCCTGCCGGAAGAACGTGAGTGGATGGCGCGCCTGAAGAACTGGGGCCTGGTGGACAGCTTCCGTCACCTGAACCCGGATGTGGCCGATCGTTTCAGCTGGTTCGACTACCGTAGCCGAGGGTTCGAGGATGAGCCCAAGCGCGGGCTGCGGATTGACGTGATCATGGCCTCCAATGGCTTGCTGTCACGGGTCAAGGATGCGGGGGTGGATTACGAATTGCGCGGGTTGGAAAAGCCGTCTGATCACGCACCGATCTGGCTTGAATTGAGCTGATCTCAGGTTGCACCCAGGCAACCCGTGGGAGCGGGCGGGTGTGGGAGATTCTATGGTGGAGGCCAACATCTCCACCAACAGTACCGCCGCCTTCGCAGCCTCGCTAAAGCTCGACAACTACCACAGGGGATTGGCAGTGCCTGGGCGATCTCCAGCCGAGCGCCTATTGAGCATCAACACCACTCAACTGTGGGAGCGGGCTTGCCCGCGAATGCGGTGGGTCCGTCAGTGCATATTTTTCTGACATTGCGCTTTCGCGGGCAAGCCCGCTCCCACATTTTCGCCCTGTGAACACCTGTCATATTTACGCAATCTTACTGACTTATTCTCGCGGCACTCCCTTTGGCCCAAGAAGGTGCCGGCATGCGGCTGCGCGCTCTGTTCCTGCTGACTCTGTTTCCCCTCCACGCGGTGTGCGCCGCCCTGCCCGTTCCCGATCAAGGCCCTGCTTTGCGCATCCAGGGCTCCAACACCATTGGCGCGGCACTGGGGCCGGCGTTGGTCAAGGGGTTGATGGAGCACCAGGGCTTGCAAGCGGTGCACAGCGAACCCGGCGACGGCGCCAATGAGCTGCGGGTGCTGGGCAAGAATCGCCAAGGCAAAACCGTATTGATCGAGATCGCCGCCCACGGCTCCAGCACCGGGTTTGCCGCGCTGAAAAAATCCAGCGCCGACCTGGCCGCGTCATCCCGCCCGATCAAGGACAGCGAACTGGTCGACCTCGAGCCCCTCGGCGACCTGAAAAGCCCCGACGCCGAGCAGGTCATCGCCATCGACGGCCTGGCCATCATCCTCAACCCACAGAACCCGTTGGCCAGCCTGAGCACCGAGCAACTGGCGCAGATCTTCAACGGTGAAGTGACCTCCTGGGAGGCCTTGGGCGGTGTCGGCGGCGCCATTCATTTATATGCGCGGGATGACCAGTCCGGCACCTACGACACCTTCAAGGAACTGGTGCTGCGCCTGCGCGGCAAACCGCTGGCGGCTTCGGCCAAACGCTTCGAGTCCAGTGAACAGCTGTCCGATGCCGTGAGTCAGGACCCCCAGGGTATCGGCTTTATCGGCCTGCCCTATGTGCGCCAGGCCAAGGCCGTGGCGATTGTCGATGGTGACTCGCAGTCGATGTTGCCGCTCAACAGCCTGATCGCCACCGAGGACTACCCACTGTCGCGCCGACTGTTTTTCTATCTGCCGCCGTCCAGCCATAACCCGTGGGCCAAGGCGCTGGTGGACTTTAGCCAGAGCAGCAAGGGCCAGGCGATTGTCGCCGCCAACGGGTTTATCGCGCAGCAGGTGCAGGCGATGGCCGTGGAACCGCGCCCGTCGATGCCTGAGGACTATCAACGCATCGCCCGTGAAGCCCAGCGCCTGACCGTGAACTTTCGTTTCGAAGAAGGCAGCGCCAGCCTGGACAACAAGGCACGCCAGGATTTGCAGCGAGTGGTGGCGTATCTCAAAGGCCACGACAAGCTCGACCGCCAAGTCACCCTGGTGGGCTTTGGCGATGCCAAGAATGACCCGCAGCGTGCGGCGCTGCTGTCGAAGTTGCGGGGCATGGCGGTGCGGCGCGAGCTGGTCAAGAGCGGCGTGGTGCTGAGGGATATTCGCGGGTTTGGCGCGCAGATGCCGGTGGCGGCGAATACGGCGGATGAGGGCCGGATCAAGAATCGGCGGGTGGAGGTTTGGGTGTACTGAACCCTGGTTTTGTGTTGTTAACACTGGCCTCTTCGCGAGCAAGCCCGCTCCCACATTTTGAATGTGTTCACAAATCAAAGTGTGGGAGCGGGCTTGCTCGCGAATGCAGGCGACTCGGTCCTACTTACTGCCCGCTGCGCATCAACTCCCGGGGCACATACTTGCCAATCTCGAACTTGCCAATCGCCGCCCGGTGCACTTCATCCGGCCCATCGGCCAGGCGCAGGGTGCGTTGCATGGCGTACATGTAGGCCAGCGGGAAGTCGTTGGACACCCCCGCACCGCCATGGATCTGGATCGCGCGGTCGATCACCTTCAACGCCACGTTCGGCGCCACCACCTTGATCTGGGCGATTTCGCTTTTCGCCACTTTGTTGCCCACGGTGTCCATCATGTACGCCGCCTTCAAGGTCAGCAGGCGTGCCATGTCGATCTCCATGCGTGAGTCGGCAATCTTGTCGATATTGCCGCCCAGGCGCGCCAATGGCTTGCCGAACGCGGTACGGCTGACCGAGCGTTTGCACATCAATTCCAATGCGCGCTCGGCCATGCCGATGGAGCGCATGCAGTGGTGGATACGGCCTGGGCCAAGGCGGCCTTGGGCGATTTCGAAGCCGCGACCTTCGCCGAGCAGGACGTTTTCGTACGGAACCCGCACGTTGTCGAACAGCACTTCGGCGTGGCCGTGGGGGGCGTCGTCGTAGCCGAATACCGGCAGCGGGCGCACGATCTTCACGCCAGGGGTGTCCACCGGCACCAGGATCATCGAATGCTGCTGGTGGCGCGGTGCGTCGGGGTTGCTCAAGCCCATGAAGATCAGGATCTTGCAGCGCGGATCACAGGCGCCGGAGGTCCACCATTTCTTGCCGTTGATCACCCATTGGTCGCCCTGGCGCTCGGCGCGGGCGGCCATGTTGGTGGCGTCGGATGAGGCCACGTCCGGTTCGGTCATGGCGAAGGCCGAGCGGATCTCACCGCGCAGCAGGGGTTGCAGCCAGCGTTGTTTCTGCTCTTCGTTGGCGTAGCGCACCAGCACTTCCATGTTGCCGGTGTCGGGGGCGGAGCAGTTGAACGGCTCCGGACCCAGCAGGGAGCGGCCCATGATTTCGGCCAATGGCGCGTATTCGAGGTTGGTCAGGCCGGCACCCAGCTCGGATTCCGGCAGGAACAGGTTCCACAGGCCTTCGGCTTTGGCCTTGGCTTTCAGCTCTTCCATGATCGCGGTGGGCTGCCAGCGGTCGCCTTCGCTGACCTGGCGTTCGAACACCGGCTCGGCGGGGTAAACGTATGCATCCATAAACGCAGTGACGCGTTCACGCAGTTCCTGAACCTTGGGCGAATAGGCGAAATCCATGAGCAGCTCCCTTCTCTGAGAGGTTGTTTAGGTCATGCAATCGATGCTAGAACAGCGTTGATAATTTACCTAGCCTATTCTCGGCGTGTATTAACATTCATCACCGATATATGATCGACGTATGACCACCTAACAATAAGAGCGCAACGAAATGAATCTGAGCAAGGTCGACCTCAACCTCTTTATCGTCTTCGACGCGATCTACACCGAAGCCAACCTGACCCGCGCCGGGCAGATCGTGGGCATCACCCAGCCGGCGGTGTCCAACGCCCTGGCGCGTCTGCGCGAGACCTTCAACGACCCGCTGTTCGTGCGCACTGCCCAGGGCATGGTGCCCACACCGATGGCACAGAACATCATCGGCCCGGTGCGCAATGCGCTGTCGTTGTTGCGGGTGTCGGTGCAGGAAAGCCGCATCTTCAATCCGCAGCAAGCGGCCAAGACCTACCGCATCAGCATGACCGACCTCACCGAAGCGGTGATTTTGCCGCCGCTGTTCCAGCGCCTGCGCCGCCTGGCACCCACGGTGGTGATCGAGAGTTTCCTGTCCAAACGCCGCGAAACCACCAAGGAGCTGGCTGCCGGGCGCCTGGATTTCGCCGTGGACGCGCCACTCAACACCGACCCCCAGGTGCGCCACGTCAAGCTGATGGAAGACCGCTACGTGTGCGCGATGCGCAAGGGCCACCCGCTGGCGGGCAAGGACAAGCTGACCCTGGATGATTACCTGGGGCTGACCCACATTCATATCTCCAGCCGCCGCAACGGTTTGGGCCATGTGGACCTGGCACTGGGCAAGATGGGCTTGCAACGCAAGATCGCCCTGCGTTCCCAGCATTATTTGATGGCGTCGCAGGTGTTGCAGCAGACCGACATGGTCATGACCGTGCCCGAACGCTTCGCTCGCCGTCATGAATTGCACTGGTTCAACCTGCCGGTGAACGACGTGCCGCCGGTGGAAACCCATCTTTACTGGCACGAAAGCACCGACCAGGACCCGGCGAACCGCTGGATGCGCGAGCAGATGATCGAGTTGTGCCAGCAGGTGACGGCGCACGAAAAGAAATTGGATGGCAAGCAGGCTTGAGTGGTCTTTTTGTGGCAAGCGCTCTTGCTACGGACGGCGACCTGCTTGACGTTAACGTCAAGCAGCCATTAGCTTAGCGCCCAAGACTTCTTCCTGGGCACCGCCATGAGTACCACCTACAGCATCTCCGACCTCGCCCGCGAGCTCGACATCACCACCCGCGCCATTCGCTTCTATGAAGAACAAGGCTTGCTGGCCCCGGAACGCCGGGGCCAGGAGCGCATCTACTCGGCGCGGGACAAGGTCAGCCTCAAGCTGATCCTGCGTGGCAAGCGTATCGGCTTTTCCCTGGCCGAATGCCGCGAACTGATCGAACTCTACGACCCCACCAGCGGCAACCACATCCAGCTCAACAGCATGCTCAGCAAGATCGCCGAGCGCCGTGAGCAGTTGGAGCAGCAACTGCTGGACATCGAACAGATGAAACTGGAACTGGACACCGCCGAAGAGCGTTGCACCCAGGCCCTGGCCCACACCATGAGCCAGGTTGGCCATTGATCAGAAGGTAACTGCCATGTCCCTCCCCTCCCATGTGCGCCTGGTGGAAGTCGGCCCGCGCGACGGTTTGCAGAATGAAGCCCAGCCGATCAGCGTGGCTGACAAGGTCCAACTGGTGGACGCGTTAAGCGCCGCAGGCTTGAGCTATATCGAAGTCGGCAGCTTTGTCTCGCCCAAATGGGTGCCGCAGATGGCCGGGTCGGCCGAGGTGTTCGCGCAGATCCAGCGCAAGCCCGGCGTAACCTACGGCGCGCTAGCGCCGAACCTGCGTGGTTTTGACGATGCGCTGGCCGCAGGGGTGAAGGAAGTCGCAGTGTTCGCGGCGGCATCCGAGGCGTTTTCCCAGCGCAATATCAACTGTTCCATCAGCGAGAGCCTGGAACGTTTCGCGCCGATCATGGCCGCGGCCAAACAGCACGGCATCAGCGTGCGTGGTTATGTGTCGTGCGTGCTGGGCTGCCCTTACGAGGGCGAGATTGCGCCGGAGCAAGTCGCCGCGGTCGCACGGGAGTTGTATGCCATGGGCTGCTACGAGGTGTCCCTGGGCGACACCATCGGCAACGGCACGGCGGGGGCCACGCGGCGGTTGTTCGAGGTGGTCGGCGCGCAGGTGCCACGGGACAAGCTGGCCGGGCATTTCCATGACACCTATGGGCAGGCTGTCGCGAACATCTACGCCAGCCTGCTGGAAGGGGTCCATGTGTTCGACAGCTCTATCGCGGGCCTCGGTGGCTGCCCCTACGCCAAGGGCGCCAGTGGTAACGTCGCCACCGAAGATGTGCTGTACCTGCTCAACGGCCTGGGTATCGACACCGGTATCGACCTGCAGGCATTGATTCGCGCGGGTGAGCAAATCAGCCACGTGCTGGGTCGGCCGACGGGGTCGCGAGTAGCCAAGGCGCGTAGGGCCAGTTGAGTAGCGTAGCCGTGACAATGTGTTACCGCCCGACTACACATCGAGTAACACGGGAACATATTTTGTCGCATTAGCCGTAGGCTGTTGCCCACACAAAAAACCAAGTCATTGATTTTAAAGGATTTTTAAAAGTTGGCACGGCTCCTGCTATCTCTATGGCATAACAAGAATAAAAAGCGCCAAACCTAATAAAAATAAGACGAAACGACTCTGACATAACAAAAACAACACGGCAGAGACGCAGCTAACAGATTTTTTTGGAGAAGATGTGCTTCGCAGGGAACGGCATCGCCGAAACCCGCGACCAGTAGAGAACAATAAAACTACCTTCAGGTAGCTACCCACTGGTTGGATCGCGTACGAAGAAGCAGATCAGCGCTCAAAAAAATACGTTTGCTCTTGACCCCGGATGGGGGTCGCCAAAAACAGCGGTAAAGGGTAACGGTTACCAAAAACAACAATAGACCGCCCCTCAATAATAAAAAAAGAGCACGTAACGACAAATTAAAGGGGACCTTTGGGTCCCCTTTGTGCTTTCTGCGATTCAGCGATTTGCCTGACACCGCGCTATTCAAAATGTGGGAGCGGGCTTGCCCGCGAAAGCGGCGGATCAGGCAACACACCTGTAACTGACAGACCGCTATCGCAGGCAAGCCAGCTCCCACATTGAGCCTCACTGTGACGGGGGCTGCATGCGCAACTCTTGCATCGAAATCTCGCGCATCCGGAATTTCTGGATCTTGCCCGTCACCGTCATCGGAAACTCATCCACGAATTTGAAATGCCTGGGCGTCTTGAAGTGCGCAATGCGGCCCTTGCACCAGGTTTGCAGCTCCAGCGCGTTGGCCACATGGCCGGGATGAAACTTGACCCAAGCGACGATCTCTTCGCCGTATCGCTCGTCGGGAATGCCGATGACCTGCACGTCTGCCACCGCCGGATGGGTGAAGAAAAACTCCTCAAGCTCACGCGGATACACGTTCTCTCCGCCACGAATGATCATGTCCTTGTTGCGCCCGGCGATGCACACGTAGCCGTGGGCGTCCATGCTTGCCAGGTCGCCGGTGTGCATCCAGCCAGCGTCGTCGATCGCTTCGCGGGTGGCGTCGGGATTGTGCCAGTAGCCGAGCATGACGCTGTAGCCACGGGTGCAGAGTTCGCCGATCTCACCGCGCGCAACCGTGTTGCCGTCGGCGTCGATGATCTTGCTTTCCAGTTGTGGCTGGGTGCGGCCAACCGTGGTCACGCGGCGCTCCAGGTCGTCATCCGCACCGGTTTGCAAAGACACCGGGCTGGTTTCAGTCATGCCGTAGGCTATCTGCACCTCGCTCATGTGCATCTCGCTGATCACCCGGCGCATCACTTCGATGGGGCAGGTGGCGCCGGCCATGATGCCGGTGCGCAGGGTGGACAGATCAAAGTCGCCAAGCTGCGGATGATCGAGCATGGCGATGAACATGGTGGGCACGCCATACAAGCCGGTGGCACGTTCTTCGGCGACGGCAGTCAGGGTCAACAGCGGGTCGAAGCCATCATTCGGGTAGATCATGGTGGTGCCATGGGTGATGCAGCCCAGGTTGCCCATGACCATGCCGAAACAGTGATACAGCGGCACAGGGATCACCAGGCGATCCTGCGCGGTCAGGCCCAGGCTTTCGCCGACCATGTAGCCATTATTGAGGATGTTGTGGTGACTGAGGGTGGCACCCTTGGGAAAACCGGTGGTGCCGGAGGTGTACTGGATATTCACGGCCTGATCGAAGCGCAGGCTGGCCTGGCGAGAGTGCAACTGTTCGGGCGGGATACCTGCCCCGAGCGCCGCCAACTGCGACCACGGCAGGAATCCCGACGGCGGGCTGGGGTCGAGACTGATCATGCCACGCAGGTCCGGCTTCAAATCCTGCAGCATCCCGTGGTAATCGGAGGTCTTGAACGCCCCGGCGCACACCAGCCACTGACAGCCGGATTGCTTGAGCACGTATTCCAACTCGCTACTGCGATAGGCCGGGTTGATGTTGACCAGGATCACGCCCAGCTTGGCGCTGGCGATCTGGCTGATGCACCACTCGGCGCAATTGGGCGCCCAGATCCCCAGGCGGTCGCCGGTCTGCATGCCCAGGGCGAGGAAGGCCCGGGCGTGCAGGTCAACGGTTTCAGCGAGTAGGCGCCAGGTGTAGCGACGTTGTTGATGGCGCACTACCAGGGCTTCGCCATCGGGAAACTGTGCAGCGGTTTGATCAAAGGCCTGGCCAATCGTCATGGCCAACAAGGTCTTGTCCTGAGAACCGCGGCTGTAGCTCAGATTCGGTTGTTCCATAACGACCCCTATTGTCTTTTTTGTTAGGTTGACGTTTACGTAAACTACGATTGACAGCGCCTTAACGCAAGCTTACGTTAACGTAAAGGTGAGCGCCCTCCTCCCGGCGTTGAACCCACACAAAAACAACGCTCACATTAAGGTGCCTGTCCATGAGTTACCCGTCCCTGAACTTCGCCCTCGGCGAAACCATCGACATGCTGCGCGACCAGGTGCAGTCCTTCGTCGCCAAGGAAATCGCCCCCCGCGCGGCACAAATCGACAGTGACAACCTGTTCCCCGCCGACCTGTGGCGCAAGTTCGGCGACATGGGCCTGCTTGGCATCACCGTCCCGGAAGAATACGGCGGCGCTGGCCTGGGCTATCTGGCCCACGTGGTGGCCATGGAAGAGATCAGCCGCGGCTCGGCTTCGGTGGCGTTGTCCTACGGCGCCCATTCCAACCTGTGTGTGAACCAGATCAACCGCAACGGCAATCACGCGCAGAAACTCAAGTACCTGCCCCAACTGATCAGCGGCGAACACGTCGGCGCCCTGGCCATGAGCGAACCGAACGCCGGCTCCGACGTGGTCTCGATGAAACTGCGCGCCGACAAGCGCGGTGACCACTACGTGCTCAACGGCAGCAAGACCTGGATCACCAACGGCCCCGACGCCAACACCTACGTGATCTACGCCAAGACCGACCTGGAAAAGGGTGCCCACGGCATCACCGCATTTATCGTCGAGCGCGACTGGAAGGGTTTCAGCCGCAGCAACAAATTCGACAAGCTGGGCATGCGCGGCTCCAACACCTGCGAGCTGTTTTTCGATGACGTCGCGGTGCCCGAGGAAAACATCCTCGGCGTACTCAACGGCGGGGTGAAAGTGCTGATGAGCGGCCTGGACTACGAACGCGTAGTGCTGTCCGGCGGCCCCACCGGGATCATGCAAGCGTGCATGGACCTGATCGTGCCCTACATCCACGACCGCAAGCAGTTCGGCCAGAGCATCGGTGAATTCCAGCTGATCCAGGGCAAGGTCGCCGACATGTACACCCAACTCAATGCCAGCCGTGCCTACCTTTATGCCGTGGCCCAGGCCTGCGAGCGTGGCGAGACCACGCGCAAGGACGCCGCCGGCGTGATCCTCTACAGCGCCGAACGCGCCACGCAGATGGCCCTCGACGCGATCCAGATCCTCGGCGGCAACGGCTACATCAACGAATTCCCCGCCGGCCGCCTGCTGCGCGACGCCAAGCTGTACGAAATCGGCGCCGGCACCAGTGAGATCCGCCGGATGCTGATCGGCCGCGAACTGTTCAACGAAACCCGCTGAGGGAGCGCGCCATGGCCACCTTGCATACCCAGCTCAACCCGCGCTCGGCGGAATTTGCCGCCAACAACGCGGCGATGCGCCAGCAGGTCGATGCCCTGCACACCCTGCTCGCCCACGTCAGACAAGGCGGCGGCGCGCAAGCCCAGGAGCGGCACACCTCTCGCGGCAAACTGCTGCCGCGCGAGCGCATCAACCGCCTGCTCGACCCAGGCTCGCCCTTCCTCGAACTCAGCCAACTCGCCGCCCATCAGGTGTATGGCGAGGACGTACCCGCCGCCGGCGTGATTGCCGGGATCGGCCGCGTGGAGGGCGTCGAATGCATGATCGTCGCCAACGATGCCACGGTGAAAGGCGGCTCGTACTACCCGCTCACGGTGAAAAAACACCTGCGCGCCCAAACCATCGCCGAGCAAAACCGCCTGCCGTGCATCTACCTGGTGGACTCCGGCGGCGCCAACCTGCCGCGTCAGGATGAAGTGTTCCCTGACCGCGAGCACTTCGGGCGGATCTTCTTCAACCAGGCCAACATGAGCGCCCAGGGCATCCCGCAGATCGCCGTAGTGATGGGCTCGTGCACCGCCGGCGGCGCGTATGTGCCGGCCATGGCAGACGAAGCGATCATGGTGCGCCAGCAAGCCACTATCTTTCTCGCCGGCCCTCCGTTGGTAAAGGCCGCCACGGGTGAAGTGGTGAGTGCCGAAGACCTCGGCGGCGCCGATGTGCACTGCAAGATTTCCGGGGTGGCCGACCACTACGCCGACAACGACGAACACGCCCTTGCGCTGGCCCGGCGCAGCGTGGCCAACCTCAACTGGCGCAAACAGGGCGAATTGCTGCAACGCACGCCCGTAGCGCCGTTGTACAGCGGCGAGGAGCTGTATGGCGTGATCCCCGCCGATGCCAAGCAACCGTTCGACGTGCGCGAAGTGATCGCACGGCTGGTGGACGGCTCGGTGTTCGACGAGTTCAAGGCGCTGTTCGGCACCACCCTGGTGTGCGGCTTTGCGCACCTGCACGGCTACCCGATAGCGATCCTGGCGAACAACGGCATCCTGTTCGCCGAAGCCGCGCAAAAAGGCGCGCACTTTATCGAGCTGGCCTGCCAGCGCGGCATTCCGCTGCTGTTTTTGCAGAACATCACCGGTTTCATGGTTGGCCAGAAATACGAAGCCGGCGGCATCGCCAAGCACGGCGCCAAGCTGGTCACGGCGGTAGCCTGCGCCAAGGTGCCGAAGTTCACGGTAATCATCGGCGGCAGCTTTGGTGCGGGTAACTACGGCATGTGCGGCCGCGCGTATGACCCACGGTTCCTGTGGATGTGGCCGAACGCCCGCATTGGCGTGATGGGCGCCGAACAGGCCGCCGGGGTGCTGGTGCAGGTCAAGCGCGAGCAGGCCGAACGGGCCGGCAACGCCTTCAGTGCCGAGGAAGAACGAGCGATCAAGCAGCCGATCCTCGACCAGTATGAAACCCAGGGCCACCCCTACTATTCCAGCGCACGCCTGTGGGACGACGGTGTCATCGACCCGTTGCAAACCCGCGACGTGCTGGCCCTGGCCCTCTCTGCTGCGTTGAATGCCCCCATCGAGCCGAGCCGCTTCGGCGTGTTCCGCATGTAAATGGAGCTGTACCCATGAGCGATTTCAATACCCTCGAACTGATCACCGACAGCCGTGGTTTCGCCACGCTGTGGCTCAGTCGTGAAGCCAAGAACAACGCGTTCAACGCCGAGATGATCCGCGAACTGATCATCGCCCTCGACCGGGTACAGGGCGATCCAACCCTGCGCTTCCTGGTGTTGCGCGGGCGCGGCAGGCATTTCAGCGCAGGCGCCGACCTGGCCTGGATGCAGCAGTCAGCCGAACTGGATTACCACACCAACCTGGACGACGCCCGCGAACTGGCGGAGCTGATGTACAACCTGGCCAAGCTGAAGATCCCGACCCTGGCGGTGGTGCAAGGCGCGGCCTACGGCGGCGCGCTGGGCCTGATCAGTTGCTGCGACATGGCGATTGGCGCCGATGATGCGCAGTTCTGCCTGTCGGAAGTGCGCATCGGTCTGGCCCCCGCGGTGATCAGCCCATTCGTGGTCCAGGCCATCGGCGAACGTGCGGCGCGGCGCTACGCCCTCACGGCCGAACGCTTTGGCGGCCAGCGCGCGCGGGAAATCGGCCTGCTGGCGGAAAGTTATCCGGTGGCCGACCTCGACCTGCATGTCGAACTGTGGATCACCAATCTGTTGCAAAACAGCCCGGCGGCAATGCGCGCCAGCAAGGATTTGCTGCGTGAAGTGGGCAACGGCGCCCTCACCCCGGCGTTGCGGCGCTATTGCGAAAACGCCATCGCACGGATTCGCGTGAGTGCCGAGGGCCAGGAAGGCTTGCGTGCCTTCCTGCAAAAACGTCCGCCCAGCTGGCAAGCACAGGAGCCGCGCCCATGAGTCCATTGACCACCGTACTAGTGGCCAATCGCGGTGAAATTGCCTGCCGCGTCATGCGTACCGCCAAGGCCATGGGCCTGACCACCGTGGCCGTGCACAGCGCCACCGACCGCGATGCGCGGCATAGTCGCGAGGCGGATATTCGGGTCGACCTGGGCGGCAGCAAGGCCACCGAGAGTTACCTGCAGATCGACAAACTGATCGCCGCCGCCCAGGCCAGCGGCGCCCAGGCGATTCATCCGGGCTATGGCTTCTTGTCGGAAAACGCCGCATTTGCCCGTGCGATTGAGGCCGCAGGCCTGATCTTTCTCGGCCCGCCCGCCTCGGCCATTGATGCGATGGGTAGCAAATCCGCCGCCAAGGCGCTGATGGAAACCGCCGGCGTGCCGCTGGTGCCGGGCTATCACGGCGCCGCCCAGGACCTGGAGACCTTCCGCGACGCGTGCGAGCGCATCGGCTACCCGGTATTGCTCAAGGCCACTGCCGGCGGTGGCGGCAAGGGCATGAAAGTGGTCGAGGACGTCAGCGGGCTCGCCGACGCCCTCGCCTCCGCCCAGCGGGAGGCCTTGTCGTCGTTCGGCAATGGGCAGATGTTGGTCGAGAAATACCTGCTCAAGCCACGCCACGTGGAGATCCAGGTGTTTGCCGATCAGCATGGGCATTGCCTGTACCTCAACGAGCGCGACTGCTCGATCCAGCGACGCCATCAAAAGGTCGTCGAGGAAGCCCCGGCGCCGGGCCTGAGTGTTGAACAGCGCAAGGCCATGGGCGAAGCGGCGGTGCGTGCGGCCCAGGCCATCGGCTACGTGGGGGCTGGCACCGTGGAGTTTCTGCTGGATGCGCGCGGCGAGTTCTTCTTCATGGAGATGAACACGCGCCTGCAAGTGGAACATCCGGTGACCGAAGCGATCACCGGCCTCGATCTGGTGGCCTGGCAGATTCGCGTCGCCCAGGGCGAAGCGCTGCCCATCACCCAGGAACAGGTGCCGCTGATCGGGCATGCCATTGAAGTGCGGCTGTATGCCGAAGACCCGGCCAATGATTTCCTGCCGGCCACCGGCCACCTGGCGCTGTACCGCGAATCCGCACCAGGCCCTGGGCGCCGGGTAGACAGCGGCGTCGCCCAAGGCGACAGCGTGTCGCCGTTCTACGATCCGATGCTCGGCAAGCTGATTGCCTGGGGCGAAGACCGTGAACAGGCGCGCCTGCGCTTGTTGAGCATGCTCGATGAATTTGCCGTCGGCGGGCTCAAGACCAACCTGGGCTTTTTGCGACGCATCATCGGCCATCCGGCGTTTGCCGCGGCGCAGTTGGATACCGGGTTTATCCCGCGTTATCAGGATGCACTGCTACCGGAGCCAGGCGAGTTGAGCGATGCATTCTGGCAGGCGGCCGGCGCGGCCTTCATGCAGAGCCTGCCCAAGGCTGATGGGCCGTGGGCCGACACTCGCGGCTTTCGTGCCGGGCTGCCGGCCGAGGTCTCCCTGCATTTGAGCAGCAATGGCCAGGATCGGCTGGTGACACTGGCGACAGACGCGCCGCAGTTAAGCGGCGAACAGTTGCTGATCGAACACCAGGGCGTGCGGCGCGCCCATCTGGCCGTACGCAGCGCCGACACCCTGTACCTGCGCTGGGACGGCGAGATGCATGCGGTCAACCTGTTTGACCCGATTGCGGCGGTCGAAGCCGGTCAGTCGCACCAGGGCGGCCTCACGGCGCCGATGAACGGAAGTATCGTGCGGGTGCTGGTGGAGGTCGGCCAAACCGTCGAGGCTGGCACGCAATTGGTGGTGCTGGAGGCGATGAAGATGGAACACAGCATCCGCGCGCCCCAGGCCGGGGTGATCAAGGCACTGTTCTGCGAAGAAGGCGAAATGGTTGCCGAAGGTTGCGCGCTGGTGGAGCTCGCCACGGCGGACTAAAACTTCACCGTGGCCTGCACCACCACGCCCAGGATGCGGCAATCCGCGCTGAACAGCTGCTTGGGATAGGTGGGATTGAGCGGCACCAGGTACAACTGGCCGCTCTCTTGCACCAACTGACGGAAGGTGGCCTGGGGGCTGTCGGCCCATTGTGCGACCACCAGCTTGCCCGGTTCGGCGGTGATGGCCGGGTCCACCAGGATCAGCATGCCCGCGCTGATGCTCAAGCCGCTGGGCGCGGTCATGGCGTCGCCCGTGACCGGCAGCCAGAAGGCAGCGCCCCGGGCGTGGTAATCCGTCGGTTCGAAGCGTGGCGCGGCATAGGTCCCGCGCTCCTCGCGCACTTCACACAGGCCTTTCCAATCGCTGACCGGGTAGCGGAAATACGGGTTGTACTTGCCGGTCGCGGCCGGCGCTTCAGCGCTGCGTTCGCGAATGTGCAGCGTCACCTCCAGGTCACCCAGGCCCAGCTCGGCCAGCACCCGATTCATATCTGCCACGCGCGGCGTGCGACGCTTCGTCAACCAGTGGCCGACGCCCCCCTGGCTCATGCCCAGGCGCTTGGCCAGTTCGGTTTGGGAGACCTTGGCGTCTTCCATGTTGGCTTTGACCAACGCTATCCATTTATCCATGGGGCCTGAGCATACGGCAGGCATATTCCAGGGCAATAAACAGTTTGTAGTAATCCATAAAACGACATAAATACGATACGTACTATCATCGGACATAAGGTTTTCGACCCCCACACGGAGTACCGCCCCTTATGACGACAAGCCAGTATTCACTGCCCGACACAACCGAAACCGACGACCCGCTGGACATGCGCAGCAGCGGCGCCGCCCAGCGCGCGCTGGACTATTACTTGAAAGAAGATATGTCGACATCGATCCAGGACGACATCCTGTTCCGCGTCAAATCCGGCATCAGCCAGGAGGAAGCACTGGTGCATGCCTCGGACTTGCTGCGCAGTGCGGCCGCCACCGCGTATGAATCGGCGAACAGCCATCAAGGCAACCAGCGGGACCTGGCGTTTTCAGTGGTGTATTTGATTGATATGGCAAAGGCGATGGTGGAGCGGTCGTTGCAGGTGCCAGAAGCCCAGGCGAACGTTTAGCGGGCACGCGGGAAAAATATTTCTATCCCACGGATAAAAACATTTGACTTGCAAATGATAATGATTATTATTGGACCCAGCTGATCGCGAGATCAGTCGATAGACCAAGGGACCTTAGGTCGGACTCTTGGAATATCTCCTCATCAGGCTAATCACGGTTTTTGACCCGGCTCTTTGGCCGGGTCTTTTTTTTGCCAGTTTCCCTGGCATGGCTTCAGGCTAATGAAGACTGTGTGTTGCTTGATGGCGCGCATGGTAGCAAAAGACCATCGCGAAAAGAAAGCCGAACGAACGCCCTGCGTCGGATCTCTGCGAATTAGCGCTTGAGAATCAATCTCATAGATTCTAAGCTGCTGCGGCGTCATGGACGACGCCCCCCTTCTCCATGCAACAATTTTGCATCAAGATTTTGCCCGACTCCTGTGTAAGATACCTGCCACAACACTCATACTCAGGCAATCAGACTATGACCGTGGCCTTGACCTCCATCCGGATCAGCACCGACTTCGACAGTGGCAATATCCAGGTGCTCGACGCCAGCGATTCCTATCAGTTGTTGCTCGCCATCAAACCCGACACCCGCAGCCCGCATTTCCAATGGTTCCACTTCAAGGCCGAAGGCATGCACGTGGGCCACACCCACACCTTCCGCCTGAGCAACGCGAGCCAGTCTTCCTATAAGCACGCGTGGAGCGGCTACAACGCCGTGGCGTCCTACGACCATATCAACTGGTTCCGCGTGCCAACGCGTTTTGATGGCGACCTCTTGCACATCAGCCTCGAAACCCGTGAAAAACACGCCTGGTTTGCCTATTTCGAACCCTACAGCCGTGAGCGCCACGACTGGCTGATCGAACAGGCCCTGACCCGTGCGGGCACCCAGTTGCTGGCCACCGGAAAAAGTGTCGAAGGCCGCGACATTCAGTTGCTGCGCCGTGGCAAAGGCGGCGAAGGCCGACGCAAGGTGTGGATCATCGCCCAACAACATCCCGGCGAACACATGGCCGAATGGTTCATGGAAGGCATCATCGAACGCCTGCAACAGGACGGCGACAGCGAGCTGAAAAAGCTGCTGAAAGTCGCCGACCTGTACCTGGTGCCCAACATGAACCCTGACGGTGCATTCCACGGCCACTTGCGCACCAACGCCATGGGCCAGGACCTCAACCGAGCCTGGCAAAGCGCCAGCGAAGAACTCAGCCCGGAAGTCTTCTTCGTCCAGCAACAGATGGAGAAGTACGGCGTCGACCTGTTCCTCGACATCCACGGCGACGAAGAAATCCCCTACGTGTTCACCGCTGGCTGCGAAGGCAACCCAGGTTACACGCCGCGTATAGAAGCCTTGGAAAAACACTTTCGCAGTCACCTGAGCGCCCTGACCCGCGACTTCCAGACCACCCACGGCTACACCCGCGACCTGCCGGGCGAAGCCAACATGACCCTGGCCTGCAATGCCGTTGGGGAAAAGTACGACTGCCTGTCGCTGACCCTGGAAATGCCGTTCAAGGACAACGACGACGCGCCCAACCCGCACACTGGCTGGTCGGGCAAACGTTCGATGCAGTTGGGCAAGGACGTGTTGAGCACCGTCGCCGACATCGTCAGCGTTTTGCGCTGACGCCTGTCATGCTGCGCAGCACGCCATCGCGGCGGATCAGCCCGTGGAACAACGCCGCCGCCAGGTGCAACAGCACCGTCAGGAACAACAGGTAGGCGAGAAAGCCATGGGCCTTGCGCAGCACCGCGAACAACGGTGCATTTGCCGCCACCAGCGCGGGCAATTGCACCGAGCTGCCGAGCATCACCGGGTCGCCGGCGGCCGAGATCATCGCCCAGCCCAACAGCGGCAACACCAGCATCAACCCGTACAACACCCAGTGGGACGCCTTGGCTGCCAGCACTTGCCACATCGGCAGATCGGCAGGCAACGGCGGTTGGCGCGTGGAAAAGCGCACCACCAAGCGCACGATCACCAGCGCCAGAATCGCTATCCCCAACGGCTTATGCAGATGGATCAACCATTCGTGCCGCTGCGACACTGACGCCGCCAGCCCCGCGCCGATAAACAGCATGGCGATGACCATCAGCGCCATCAGCCAGTGCAGCAAGCGCGCCAATGGCGCAAAAAACCGCGGTTGAGTATTCATGGCTTCGACTCCTGAGGGGCACGGTGCAGCGGGCTGACTTCACCGGCACGGCGCAGATATGAACTGGCATACGCCGCCGAACGTGCGGCCAACAGCGGATCATTGGAGGCTTCGATACCGCTGGGCAAAATCAGCGGGTCGAAGTTGATGTCGCGACAATCGCCGTTCGCTTGCGGCTGGCTACTCTGCAACACCAGCGTCCCGGCGTTCAGCACCTTGTGCGCGCCTGCCCAGGTCTTGCTCGCGTCGTCCAGCGGGTCGCCGGGGTTGGCCAGGGCCATGTTCAACTGCCAACGCAGGGGGCCGGCGCCTAGCCGCTGCACCAGGTCCTGCTCAAGAAAATCAGGCACCGCCGGCGCGGTATCACCCGCTGCATCCTGACTCAGCGGCACCATTGCCCAACGCACGGCCTGGCGCTTGCCATCGGCGTCCACCAGATAAAACGCATTGATCCCGTTGTAGGTTTCGGTCGCATAGCTGGCCGA
Source organism: Pseudomonas sp. GL_117 (assembly GCF_057835125.1). NCBI lineage: Bacteria > Pseudomonadati > Pseudomonadota > Gammaproteobacteria > Pseudomonadales > Pseudomonadaceae > Pseudomonas > Pseudomonas sp. GL_117. The sequence continues at coordinate 3,892,553 of NZ_CM174418.1, forward strand.
TGGCTTGGCCGTCTTGACCCACGCCAGAAACGCCGCCGTCTCCGGATGCGTGGCGAAAAATGCGGGCATGCTCGACGGGTTCGGCTTGCCGGTAGCCGGGTCCGGCGCGCCGGCCTTGAGCAGCGCGTAAAACGCCTCGGGCGTACCCACCGGGAATACCGGCATGCTGTTCATCCCGGTGCGCCATTGCTGGCCGTTGGCCTGAGTGAATTGCACGGCAAAACTGCGGATCGGCACACTGCCGTCCGGCGCATACGGGTTGCCGCTGGGCAAGGCAAAACGGCCGATGACCGGAGTCTTGGCCGCGCTGAATACCTGTGCGCTGGAATAGGCACGTGCCTCGGGGCTACTTTCGAAATAACCCGCAACGCATACGCCCTTGGCATGGTTACGCCGGAAACCCGGGTGCACACCGTTGTTGGTTTCCAAGGCATTCACCAAGGTTTTCGGACGCAGGCGTTGTGGGTCGAGCGTGCCGTTGACGTAGGCAAACGCCCCGGCCACCAGCGCGACCACGGCACCGATACCGGCGAGTCGCGCGATCAGGCTCGCCGTACTCAACGGGGGACGGGGTGGTGATGAGTGATCTACCATGAAGGAACTCCAGGGCCAGGGGCCTCAGGGGGGATGGAACATAAGGTCGGAGCATTAGGACGAACACCAACCGCCTCTATTCCCTGGCCAACGACTTAATTTTCCGGCCCCGGGAATAACCGCCAACGCCGGACGTCTCTCTAGTCCCAGCGCAATGACCAGCCAGAACTCCATGCATGAACTCGACGCAGCGTTACGTGAACTCATCCCCAGGCTACGGCGCTTTGCCGTGTCCCTGACCCGTAACGCCAGCAGCGCCGACGACCTGGTGCAATCGACCCTGGAACGGGCGCTCACCCGCTGGGTCGGCAAGCGCAGCGAAGGCGATTTGCGTGCGTGGCTGTTTTCGATCCTCTACCGGCAGTTCCTCGACGCTCACCGGCGCACCCGACGCTATGCGCGCATGCTCGAATTGTTCACCGGCCGCGAGGAGGCGCAGCCGTCGGTGGAACGCACGGTGATCGCCCAATCCACCCTGCAAGCCTTCGACCTGCTCAACACCGAGCAGCGGGCCCTGCTGCTGTGGGTCTCGGTCGAAGGCTTGAGCTACAAGGAAGTCGCCGACATCCTGGAGGTGCCCATCGGCACCGTGATGTCGCGTCTGTCCCGCGCGCGCCAAGCCTTGCGTCAACTCAGCGATGGCGAAATTGCCAGCCCTTCCCTGCGGATACTCAAATGATCAGCCTGCCCCCCAGCGAACGCGATTTGCATGCCTACGTCGACCACCAATTGGCGGACAGTGACCGGCGCCTCCTCGACACCTGGCTGGCCGCCCACCCCGACGTCGCGGCCCAGGTCCACGCCTGGCAGCAGGACGCACAATTGCTGCGCGCCGCACTCGGCGCAGCCCTGCAACAGCCGAGCAACCCCGCGCTGGACCCGGCGCTGATCCGCCAACGCCGCAAACGCCAGACCCGCCGACACTTCGCCACGGCGGCGCTGCTGTTGCTCGCCGTCAGCCTCGGCGGCATCGGCGGTTGGCAGGCCCGCGAAGCAACGCAAACGCCCCTGCTGCCCATGGCCGACGCCATGCAGGCGTATCGCTTGTTTGCCAGGGACGGTGTGCTGCCCGCCGACTATCACGTGCAGGACGGCGGCAGCATGCAAGCCTGGATCGACCGCTACTTCAGCCAAGCCAGCCGCCTGCCGGACTTGAGCGCAGCCGGCTACACAGCGGTCAGCGGGCGTTTGCTCACGACCGACCAAGGCGCGGCGGCGATGGTGTTGTATGAGGATCAACAAGGTCGGCGCATCAGCTTCTATATTCGCCCACCGGGCCCGGACAACGGTTTCCTGCCCCGTGGCAGCCGCAGCGCCGATGGCTTGCAGGCCGAGTACTGGTCCGGCGGCGGCTACAACTATGCGATGGTCAGCCCAGAGGGCGAACCCACCACGGCACTGCTGAAGTTCTAGAAGCCCCCGCCACAGTCACGTTGCGCAAGTCGATACCGGCCGGCGGCGGGAGCTGGCCATCTGCTTTTGCGATCGCTGGCCAGCGCATTTTGTATTGGTTAAATTGGCGCGCTTTCCCGCAAAATAGCGCCCCTCACTAGACGGAACCCGCCCCATTGGCCCTACCCAGCACCCTGCGCCGTTTATTCGCCAAGCCTGCCGCGGCCGAGGTTGACGAGGTGTCTGCGTATTTTCAGGACAAGGCCCAACGCCAGGGCTACACCCTCAGCCCCAGCCAGCAGCAGGTCATCGAACGCATGACGCTGCTGGCCGGGGCCTTGCAGCAAGCGGGGCCAGCGCCGCGCAGCCTGTATCTGCATGGCGCCGTGGGACGCGGTAAAAGCTGGTTGCTCGATGGTTTTTTCCAGGCACTGCCCCTGGCCGAGAAGCGCCGCGTGCACTTCCACGATTTTTTTGCCCGCCTGCACCAGGGTATGTTCCGCCATCGCCAGCAGCCCGACGCCCTCGCGGTGACCCTGGATGAATTGCTGGAAGACTGTCGCGTGCTGTGTTTCGACGAATTCCACGTCCATGACATCGGCGACGCGATGCTTATCACACGCCTGTTCAAAGCGTTGTTCGAACGGGGTGTGCTGGTACTGGTGACCTCTAACTACGCGCCGGCGGGGCTGCTGCCGAACCCGCTGTACCACCAGCGGTTCAAGCCGGTGATCAAACTGATCGATGCGCGCATGGACGTCATGGAGGTCAACGCGCCCCAGGACTACCGTGGCTTGGCGCAAAATCACGACCAACAGCGCTTCACCCAGGGCCGCTTCGTGTGCCCGGGCAGCCCGGCACAACGCCAGGCACTGAGCTTGCCAGCGGCCGATTGCGCCGCCCTCAGCCTGACCGTCGGCACCCGCCAGCTGCGAGTCCGTGGCCACGAGGGGCGCACCATCGCCTTTACCTTCAACGATGTGTGCGAGCAACCCACGGCGGTGCTGGACTACCTGTTGCTGTGCGACGACTTCGACCACTGGATCATCGACGGCCTGCCGGAGCTGGCGGAGTGTCCGATTGCCGTGCAGCAGCGTTTTATCAATTTGGTGGACGTGCTCTACGACAAGGACAAACACCTGATCCTGATCGGCGAACAACCCCTTGCCCACGCGTTGCGCGGCCAGGCCATCGACCTCTCCCGCACCGTCAGTCGCCTGGGGCAATTGCAACAGAGCGACGCGTAACCGTTATCATGGGCGCCGCTTGCGTCCCCACCGCCCAGAGACTGCGCCGTTCATGCATACCCTCGCCCAACTCAAGGCCGGCCAACTGGCTGGCATCACGCGCCTGGACCTGTCCTGCGGGCTGACGGAATTCCCCCGGGAAATCTTCGCGCTGGCCGACTCCCTGGAAATCCTCAACCTCAGCGGCAACGCCCTGAGCCACCTGCCTGAGGACCTGCACCGCCTGCCGCACCTGCGCGTGCTGTTCTGCTCGGACAACCGCTTCACCGAACTGCCGCCATGCCTGGGCCAGTGCGCCAAGCTGAGCATGATCGGCTTCAAGGCCAACCAGATCACGCAGGTGCACGCCGCCGCACTGCCGCCACTGCTGCGCTGGCTGATCCTCACCGATAACCAGATCAGCCAATTGCCCAGCGAATTGGGACGGCGCCCCTTGCTGCAAAAACTGATGCTGGCCGGCAACCAACTGACGCACCTGCCGGAAAGCCTGGCCGACTGCCACAACCTCGAACTGCTGCGCATCGCCGCCAACCGCTTCACCCGCCTGCCGCAATGGCTGCTGACGCTGCCAAGCCTGACCTGGCTGGCGTATGCCGGCAATCCGGTGGAAATGGCGGTGGAGCTGCCTGGCGATGACAGCACGCCGAATATCCCCTGGTCCGAACTGGAGCTGGCCGAAGTGCTGGGCGAAGGCGCCTCGGGGGTGATCCATAAGGCGCTGTGGAAAACCACGGGGCAATCCGTCGCGGTGAAGCTCTACAAAGGCACCATCACCAGCGACGGCTCGCCCCTGCATGAGATGCAAGCGTGCATCGCCGCCGGGCTGCACCCCAACCTGATCAAGGTCGAAGGTCGCGTGATCGGCCATCCTGAGGGTCAAGCGGCGCTGGTGATGGACCTGATCGACCCGAGCTACCGCAACCTCGCCGCCCTGCCGAGCCTGGCCTCGTGCACCCGTGACATCTACGCACCGGGCACCGTGTTCAGCCTGGAGGTGGCGTTGCGCATGGCACGGGGCATCGCCTCGGTCGCCGCGCATCTGCACCGGCATGGCATCACCCATGGTGACCTGTATGGCCACAATATTTTGTGGAATGAAGCCGGTGATTGCCTGCTTGGGGATTTTGGCGCGGCGTCGTTCCATGCCACGACGGATACCGAGGAGACCCGGGCGTTGCAGCGCATTGAAGTGAGAGCGTTTGGGGTGCTGTTGGGAGAGTTGTTGGCGCGGGTCGAGACCCGGGTGAGTGACGAGCTGATCGGGTTGCGCGAGCGTTGCTGCCAACCTGATGTGCTGGCGCGTCCAGGTTTCGCAGAAATCGAAACCTTGCTAAGCGCTATCGGACACCACTAACCCCATGTGGGAGCGGGCTTGCCCGCGAAAGCGGTGTGTCAGTCAAAGGTGTTCCAACTGATCCCGCGCTTTCGCGAGCAAGCCCGCTCCCAGATTTCGGATTGCATGTGGTCTGCTGGAATCAGCCAGCCAGGCCGACGAACATGTCCTGCACGTCGTCGTGGTTGTCCAGGCCTTCGAGGAAAGCCTCGACTTCGGCCATCTGCTCATCGCTCAAACCGCTCACCGGGTTCTTCGCGAGGTAGCCCAACTTGGCCGACAACACGGTGAAACCCTGCTCCGGCAGTGCTTTCTGTACCGCATCCAGGTCAGTGGTCTCGGTGATGAACAGGGTGGTGCCCTCTTCTTCACCGGCTTCGAAATCCTGGGCACCGGCTTCGATCGCGGCCATTTCAGGATCAGCGTCCGGCGTGTCCGCCGAGGCTTCGATCAGGCCGACATGGTTGAAGTCCCAGGCCACGGAGCCGGAAGCACCGAGTTGGCCCTTGCGGAACGCCACGCGGATTTCCGCCACGGTGCGGTTGATGTTGTCGGTCACGCACTCGACGATCAGCGGCACCTGGTGCGGCGCGAACCCTTCGTAGGTCACGCGGTGGTACTGCACGGTTTCACCCAGCAGGCCTGCGCCTTTCTTGATCGCGCGGTCCAGGGTTTCCTTGGGCATCGAGGCCTTTTTGGCCTGTTCCACCACCAGACGCAGGTGGGCGTTGGTGGAGGTGTCGGCGCCGTTGCGGGCAGCGATGGTGATTTCTTTCACCAGCTTGCCGAAGATCTTGCCCTTGGCATTGGCTGCCGCTTCTTTATGTTTGACTTTCCACTGTGCGCCCATGACTCACTCTCTTCTGTCCATCGCGCCCAAACGTCTACTGGCGGGCGCTTTGGGGGCAGAGTTTATAGGGCAAAAACGCAACGTTCCACCAAAAAACCGTCAGGGCGCCAACTCGAAAAATGCCTGGATCAAGCGCAATGAGCGACGCCGCTCCAGGCAGCCGAGCAGATGGCGGTTGACCAAGCCGTCACCTTGCAGGGGAATCGCCCGCACCCGTGGGTCGGGGCTGACTTCCATCGACGACACCACCCCCACGCCCAGTTCAGCGGCGACGGCCTCGGTCACCGCCTCGCGGCTGTCCAGTTCCAGCAACACCTTGGGCTGCACAGCGGCCGCCTGACAGGCCTCATCAAAAGTGCGCCGGGTGATGGAGGTCGGCTCACGCAGCACCATGATCACCCCGTGCAACTGCTCCAGCGCAATGCCCTCGGGCTGCATCGCCCAGGGGTGGCTGACCGGCACCAGCGCGCAGATCCGCGATTCACTCAACGCTTGCAGATGCAGGCCGTTGCGCGGTTCCACTTCGGTCAACACCGCCACATCCGCGTGCTCCGAGAGTAACGCCGCCAGGGTTTCCTGGGCGTTGCCCAGGCGCAGGTTGACGGTGATGCCGGGGTAGCGCGCACGCAGGCTGGCGAGCATCGGCATCACCAGATGCGGGCCGTCGGCCGCCACTTCGAGGCGCCCGCTGAGCAACTGGCGATTGGCCTCCAGCATCGTCTGCGCCTCGTCCACCAGGCCGAAAATCGCCCGGGTGATCGCCGCCAAACGTGCGCCCTCTTCGGTCAATTCCACCCGTCGCGCGGTACGGCGCAGCAAGGGGATCTGGTAGTGCTCTTCCAGGGCCTTGATGTGCCCGGTCACCGCCGGTTGGCTGATAAACAGCCGCGCCGCCGCCCGGGTAAAGCTGCCCTCGCGGGCCACGGCATCGAATGCACGCAGTTGGAACAGGTTCATGGTTATCGGCCTCACTGATAGCTCGCATAACAACAAACAATTTGATTGATAACAAGCCAAACTGCAATTTAGGCGCCGTAGCTTGAATCGATGGCTTGACGAGGATTTGCAATGACCGCGCCTGTACTGCTCACCCCCGGCCCCCTGACCACCTCTGCCCGCACCCGCCAGGCGATGCTGGTGGACTGGGGTTCCTGGGATGAGCGCTTCAACCAACTGACCGCCAGCGTCTGCGAGCAATTGCTGGCGATCATCGACGGCGCCGACAGTCATCACTGCGTACCGTTGCAGGGCAGCGGCACCTTCGCCGTCGAAGCCGCCATCGGCACGCTGGTGCCCCGCGAGGGCAAGGTGCTGGTGCTGATCAACGGCGCCTACGGCAAGCGCCTGGCGAAGATCTGCGACGTGCTGGGCCGTGCCGTCAGCACCTTTGAAACCGCCGAAGGCCAACCCACCACCGCCACCGATGTCGACCGCCTGCTGCGCGCCGACCCGCGCATCAGCCACGTTGCCTTGATTCACTGCGAAACCAGCACCGGCATCCTCAACCCGCTGGCCGCGATCGCCGACGTGGTCAAGCGCCACGGCAAGCGCCTGATCATCGACGCCATGAGCTCCTTCGGCGCACTGCCCATTGACGCCCGCGCCGTGCCGTTCGATGCGCTGATCGCCGCCTCGGGCAAGTGCCTGGAAGGCGTGCCGGGCATGGGCTTTGTCTTTGCCGACAAACAGGCCTTGGCCGCCGCCCAGGGCAACTGCCACTCCCTGGCGCTGGACCTGTTCGACCAGCACGCGTACATGGCCAAGACCGGCCAATGGCGCTTCACCCCGCCGACCCACGTGGTCGCCGCACTGCATGAAGCGCTGGTGCAATACGCCGAAGAAGGCGGCCTGCGCGCACGCCATCAACGCTATGCGCGCAATTGCCAGGCGCTGCTGGACGGCATGGCCGACCTGGGCCTGCGCAGCTTTCTGCCGGCGGCGATCCAGGCGCCGATCATCGTCACGTTCCACGCCCCGCACGACCCGCGTTACCAGTTCAAGGACTTCTACGAACGGGTCAAGGCCAAGGGTTTCATCCTCTACCCCGGCAAATTGACCGAAGTCGACACCTTCCGCGTCGGCTGTATCGGCCATGTCGACACCCCGCAAATGCGCGCCGCCATCACCGCCATCGGCGACGCACTGCGTGCCATGGGCATCACCCCTTCCTCTATTGGATCGCCAGCATGAACTATCAGACCCCCAACACCCTCCAGGCCGTGATCCTCGACTGGGCCGGCACCGTGGTCGACTTCGGCTCCTTTGCGCCCACGCAGATCTTTGTCGAGGCATTTGCCGAGTTCGACGTGCAAGTCTCCATCGAAGAAGCCCGCGGCCCGATGGGCATGGGCAAGTGGGACCACATCCGCACCCTGTGCAACCTGCCGCAGGTGGCCGAGCGCTACCGCCAGGCATTCGGGCGCACGCCAACGGATGATGACGTGACGGCCATCTACCAGCGCTTCATGCCCTTGCAGATCGAGAAGATCGCCGAGCACTCGGCGCTGATCCCCGGCGCCCTCGACACCATTGCCCGGTTGCGCTTGCAAGGGCTCAAGATCGGTTCCTGCTCCGGCTACCCCAAGCAGGTGATGGACAAGGTGGTCGCGCTGGCCGCCACCAACGGCTATTACGCCGACCATGTGGTCGCCACCGACGAAGTGCCCAACGGCCGCCCCTGGCCGGCCCAGGCCCTGGCCAACGTGATCGCCCTGGGCATCGATGACGTGGCCGCCTGCGTGAAGGTCGACGACACCGTGCCGGGCATCCTCGAAGGCCGCCGCGCCGGGATGTGGACCGTCGCGCTGACCTGCTCCGGCAATGCGCTGGGCCTGACCCATGAGCAGTTCCGCGCCCTGGACGCGAGCACCTTGGCCAGTGAACGCACGCGCATCGAAGCACTGTTCGCAGGCTCGCGCCCGCACTACCTGATCGACACCATCGCCGAGTTGCCAGCGGTGATCGCCGAGATCAACGCACGGCTGGCCCGTGGGGAAATTCCGCAAGCTCACTGATAGAGGTCAAGACAACGGCATTTACCCCAGGCAAAGCGCTCAAAACCGGCATACAGTTAAGTCACTGCGTCACTGAAGAACGCAATGCTGTTCCGTGAAGAAACTGTAGCTGTGGCGAGGGTGCTTGCTCCCATTGGGGCGCGAAGCGGCCCTGAACAGAGGGACTGCTGCGCAGCCCAACGGGAGCAAGCGCCCTCGCCACAGGTTTGCCCTGATGAGTGAGGAACACAGCGATGCCGTGGAAAAACTCCGATACGCGTTACAGCACCATGTCGATTGCGTTGCACTGGTTGATGGTGGTGCTACTGGCGGTGGTCTACGCCTGCATTGAATTGCGCGGCCAGTTCCCCAAAGGCAGCGGGGCGCGAACCCTGATTGTCGAGATGCACTTCATGTTGGGCCTCACCGTGTTTGTGCTGGTGTGGCTACGCCTGTTTGCACGCAGCCTGGGGGTGGCGCCGAAAATTGTGCCGACGCCGCCGAAATGGCAGAGCCTGTTGGCGACGCTGATGCACGTCGCGCTGTACGCACTGATGATTGGCATGCCGATCGCCGGTTGGCTGGTCGTCAGTGCCGAAGGGCACTCGGTGATGTTCTATGGCATTGAATTGCCGCCGTTGATCGCGGAGAACAAGGCACTGGCCAAAGAAATCGAGGGCTGGCATGTGTGGTTCGGCAAGGTCGGGTATTGGTTGATTGGGTTGCATGCATTGGCGGGGATTTTTCACCATTACATCCTGCGCGATAACACGGCCTTGCGCATGATACCCGGCAAGCGCGCTACCCCATGAAGCCCCGGCGGCCCTGAAGGCCGCCAGTGTGGATGAAGATCAGGCGGGTGCCGGGCCGAAAACGCCCGGCTTCGATCTGCTGCTTCAAGGCCAGCAGCGCTTTGCCGGTATAGAGCGGTTCCAGGGGCAGGCCGCAGGCCTTTTCTGTTTGCTCGATAAAGTCCAGCAGCAGCGGATCGACCTTGGCAAAACCACCTCGGCTGGCGTCCAGCAGTTCATAACCGCCCTGCACGATAGCCTCCACGTTCTGCGCCACACCATGGTCGTCCGGTACCGCCATAGCGCCGTACACCGGGTGCGCGCCCGCCTCCGCCAATGCCAATCCGGCCAACGTGGTGCCGGTGCCCGCCGCCAGCCACCAGGCGTCGTAGTCGGCCCAGCCCAGCACGTGCAACTGCGCGCGAACCTGCTCGATGAGCACGCCGCAACCTGTTGCACCGGCGAGCCCGCCGCCACCTTCGGGCACCGCATGCAGATCGGGATATTGCTCACACCACGGCGTCCAGAACCCCGGCTCATGCCGCGCGCGATAGCCGCCATAACCCAGCCAGTGCAGTTGCATGCCGAAGGCTTTCAGGTCGAGTACGGTGGGCGTGTCCTGGGGATGGCCGCGCAGCAGGCCCACAGTCGGAAAACCAAAGCGCTTGCCCGCCGCCGCCAGCGCGTGCAGATGGTTGGAGTAGGCGCCGCCCAGGCTGATGATGCCTTGGGCGTTGTGCGCCTGCGCCAGGTGCCCGCTGAGCTTGAACCACTTGTTGCCGCTGATCAGCGGGTCGATGCGATCCAGGCGCAGCACGGCCAACTCGACGCCTTGCAGCCAGTCCAGGCGCAAGGGTTCAAGGGGAGCGTGGGGAAGCCAGTCAAACGGGCCCATCAGGTGCATCTCTGTGCGCAAAGGGCCCGTAGTCTATGTGCCTTACAGCTCGGCGGCCAGTCGCGAGCCCTGGTTGATCGCGCGTTTGGCGTCCAGCTCGGCCGCCACATCTGCGCCGCCGATCAGGTGCACATGCTGGCCCGCTGCGAGCAAACCGTCCTGCAACTCGCGCAGCGGGTCCTGGCCGGCGCAGATGACGATGTTGTCCACCGCCAGCACCTGGGGCTCGCCCTCGGCGCCGATGCGGATATGTAAACCTGCATCGTCGATCTTCAGGTATTCGACGCTGTTGAGCATCTGCACCTGCTTGTTCTTCAGACCGGTGCGGTGGATCCAGCCGGTGGTCTTGCCCAGGCCGTCGCCGACCTTGGAGGCCTTGCGTTGCAGCAGGAACACTTCACGCGCCGGCGCATGTACTTGCGGCTTGATCCCGGCTACACCACCACGGGCCTGCAACTGGGTGTCGATGCCCCACTCTTTCCAGAACGCTTCGCGGTCAAGGCTGGTGGACACACCCTGATGCACGAGGAATTCCGAAACGTCGAAACCGATACCGCCCGCGCCGATCACCGCCACGCGCTTACCCACCGGCTTGCGTTCCAGGATCACATCCAGGTAGCTCAACACCTTGGCATGTTCGATGCCCGGGATCGCCGGGGTGCGCGGCGCAATACCGGTGGCCAGGATGATCTCGTCGTAACCGCCGGCTTTGAGTTGCTCGACGTCGACGCGGGTATTGAGGCACACCTCCACATGGGTGGTTTGCAATTTGCGCTTGAAGTAGCGCAGGGTTTCGAAGAACTCTTCCTTGCCCGGTACACGCTTGGCGATATTGAACTGGCCGCCGATTTCGCTGGCGGAATCGAACAGCGTCACCTGATGCCCCCGCTCGGCGGCAACCGTCGCCGCAGCCAGACCGGCAGGCCCGGCGCCCACCACCGCGATCTTCTTGATCTGCTTGACCGGCAGGTAGTTCAGCTCGGTCTCGTAGCACGCCCGCGGGTTGACCAGGCAAGTGGTCAACTTGCCGCCAAAGGTGTGGTCCAGGCACGCCTGGTTGCAGCCGATGCAGGTGTTGATTTCATCGGCACGTCCAGCGGCGGCCTTGTTGACGAATTCCGGGTCGGCCAGGAACGGCCGCGCCATGGAGACCATATCGGCATCGCCTTCAGCAAGGATCTGCTCGGCGATTTCCGGGGTGTTGATACGGTTGGTGGTGATCAGCGGGATCTGCACCGCGCCACGCAGCTTGGCGGTGACTTTGCTGAACGCGCCACGCGGCACCTTGGTGGCGATGGTCGGGATCCGCGCTTCGTGCCAGCCGATGCCGGTGTTGATAAGCGTCGCACCGGCCTGCTCGATGGCTTTGGCCAACTGCACGATCTCTTCCCAGGTGCTGCCGCCTTCTACCAGGTCGAGCATCGACAGGCGGAAAATGATAATGAAGTTCGGGCCTACCGCCTCACGCACACGGCGCACGATTTCCACGGCCAGGCGCATGCGGTTTTCGTAGCTGCCACCCCAACGGTCGGTACGGTGGTTGGTGTGGGCGGCGAGGAACTGGTTGATGAAGTAGCCTTCGGAACCCATGATTTCCACGCCGTCGTACTCGGCGACCTGGGCCAGCAACGAGCAGCTGACGAAATCCTGGATCTGCTTCTCGATGCCCTCTTCGTCCAGCTCCTTGGGCTTGAACGGGTTGATCGGCGCTTGGATCGCGCTCGGTGCAACCTGCTTGGGGCTGTAGGCATAGCGACCGGCGTGGAGGATCTGCATGCAGATCTTGCCGCCGGCGTCGTGCACGGCCTGCGTCACGATCTTGTGCTTTTGCGCCTCGTCGTCGGTGGTCAACTTGGCCGCGCCGGCATACACCCCGCCTTCATCGTTCGGGCCAATGCCGCCGGTGACCATCAGGCCCACGCCGCCACGGGCGCGCTCGGCGAAGTAGGCCGCCATGCGCTCGAAACCGCCGGGTTTCTCTTCCAGGCCGGTGTGCATCGAGCCCATCAAGGTGCGGTTGCGCAGGGTGGTAAATCCCAGGTCCAACGGGGCCAACAGGTGCGGGTAGGCAGCAGCGGTCATGGTACAGCTCCACAACGGATCATCACGGGACGTGGCGCACTCGAACGGTGTGCCATCGGTTTATGTCCCACAGACTAAGAGGCACTGGACTACGGCTCAATGACCGAAACTGACAAGTTATTGATCCAAATGCGCAGCGCCCCTTGGCAAGCCGCCCCATGGGCCCTACCCTAGTCGGCGAACCCTGCACACGGTCTGTTGTCTGTTGCCCCATGCGTAAACTTCTAGCTTTTACCGTCTCCCTGGCCCTGGTTGCCGCCGTCGCCACGTATCTGGTCTGGACCCAGGAGCGCCCTGTGGCGCATTACCTGTCGGACCTGCGCATTACCCTTGCGGTGAACGAAGGGGTGCCGGCCGATCGTGGCAACCTGCTGGGCATCCAGCCGGAATTGTTCCCTGCCGACTACCAGAGCCTGGAACGCCTGCACCTGAAGCTGGCGGCCTATCTGCAAAATGCCCGGGATCAGGGGCTGATCAACCACAAGACCATCGTGGTGCTGCCGGAACATATCGGCACCTGGCTGATGCTCACCGGCGAAAAAAATGAGGTCTACCAGGCCCTGCACGCGAAGGATGCGATGAACTGGCTGTCGGCCAGCAACCCCCTGCTGTTCGCCCGTGCCTGGATCAGCGCCACCGGCGACAACCGCATGGACGATGCCTACCTGCGCATGAAAGCCTCCGGCATGGCGCGGGACTATCAGTTGGTGTTCGGCGGTTTGGCCAAGGAGTTCGGCGTCACCCTGGTGGCCGGCTCCATTGCCCTGCCCAACCCGAGTGTGAGCCAGGGGCAACTGCAGGTCGGCCATGGCGCGCTGTACAACGCCAGCCTGGTGTTCAGCGCCGAAGGCCTGCCGGTGGGCCAGCCGCAGCGCCAGCTCTACCCGATCTACGATGAGCGCGGCTTTATCACGCCAGGCGATGAGAACGTCGTCAGCGTGGTCGACACCCCGGCCGGCCGCCTCGGCGTGCTGGTAGGCAGTGACAGTTGGTATCCGGACAACTACCGCAAACTCAACGAACAAGGCGCGCAACTGATCGCAGTGCCGGCCTTTGTGCTCGGTCGCGATACCTGGGACCGACCGTGGCGCGGTTTCAAAAGCGTGTCGACACCGCCGGAAATCAGCCTCAAGCCCGAAGAGCTCAGCGAAGGCGAGGCCTGGCGCCGCCTCACCCTGATCAGCCAACAACCCATCAGCCAGGCAACCGCCGGCATGAGCGTGTTTTTGCGCGGGCAATTCTGGGACCTGGGCACCGCCGGCCACAGCTTCCTGAGCGACAACGGGCAGATCAGCGCCGACGGTGAAGCCCGTGGCGCGCGCATGTTGAATGTCTGGCTGTGAAGCCGGTGCGCCTGGGGGATCTGTCGGTGGGCTTTGTGCACACCCTTGCAGATGCCATTCAAAGCCACGGCCTGGACCCGCAACCGCTACTGCTGCAATACGGCCTGGACCCTGCGCGCCTCGCCGAAGCCGGTGCGCGGTTATCGATCCCCCGTTACATGCGCCTGGGCCACGCGGCCATCCAGCTCACTGGCGACCCGAGCCTGGGCCTACGCATGGGCCAGCTCAGCCGGCTGAGCCAGGCGGGCCTGGCCGGGGTCACCGCCGCCCAGGCGCCCAACGTTCGTGAAGCCGCACGCACGCTGACGCGTTTTGAAGCGTTGTACGGCTCCAACTATCGCGGGCAATCGAGTTTTCATGAGGACGCCGAAGGCGCCTGGCTGCGCTTCTATTCCATCAGCCCCTACAACGCCTATAACCGCTTTGTGGTGGATTCGATCATCGCCGGCTGGCTGCACCAGCTATCGAGCCTGGCCCAACAGCCGGTGCAGGCACAACGCATTGAAATCGAATTTGAAGCACCGGACTACAGCGAACAATACAACCGGCTGGGCGACAGCCCGGTGCAGTTTGGTGCCGCGTCGAATCAGCTGCGCCTGAACCAATCCACCCTGGCCCTGCGCAATCCACAGCATTGCCCCAGTACCTGGCATTTGTTGTTGCAATTGTGTGAACGGGAATTGGAGCAGTTGACCCGCACCCGCAGCCTGCGCGAGCGCATTACCCGGTTGCTCGGGCCGATGCTCAATGGCGGCCGGGAACCCGACCTGGAAGAAGTGGCGGCACGCTTGAAGCTGCCGACCTGGACATTGCGCCGCAAACTGGCCGACGAAGGTACCCAGTTCCGCGCGATTCTCAACGACACCCGCCGCGACCTGGCCATGACCTACATTCGCGATACGGAGTTGGCGTTCGGCGAGATCGCCTACTTGCTCGGGTTTGCCTCGGCCCAGGCGTTTCAACGGGCGTTCAGGCGATGGAACAACCAGACCCCAGGGGAATTTCGCCGCAGTCAGCGGCATTCCGCCTGAAGTCGGTCTTACAGCTCGGTGGCATCGTCTGCGGGTTCCAGCGGGTCCAACTCAATCGCGCGATACTCGAGCAGTTCTTCCTGGTAGTCGTCCATGCTTGGCTCCTTGTCTGATTGAAAGCGGTTGCAGATAAATGACCTGCCTGACCAGCCTAAAGTGCCGTTATGACGAAAAAAAGTCAGCGTCATGACGTTCCTGCACCTCAGGATTAAACGTAGCAGCGTTGTGTCGATTTAGCACTTGGGGTTTTAGTTGCAATTGCAATTATATGTGAAACTCCATTAGGGTACGGCCATCCGTCTTCAGGGAGCCCACCCATGCCCGCCTCTACTGCCCACGCCGCACAACTTTGCATCGCGGCGCTCGATAGCGCCGCGCACTCGCACAATTCGCCGCTATACACGGTGATGTCCATGGCCAACACCCTGGAATCGAGCAGGCAGGCCTGGGTGATTCGCGCTCAGTCCCGCTCGCGGCGGGTAGGCAGCTGGCCCACCTGGTTCGCGCGCAATACCGCGGAAAAACCGCTGCTGTACCTGCACAGCGCCGCGTCGTCGGCGCAATTGTGTGCGCTGTCCGGGCAGACGGCTCAGCGCGGCATTCTGTGCAATGACATCGAAAACCATCCTTCCGCCTGGCCCAAGGGCGCACAACCGTCCTTGCCGTTGTGGCTCGCCACCAACCCGCATTGCATGCCGTACGATCCGGCTTCGGGCGCAGAAACCCGGGCGATTGTGCTGGCGGGGTTGCAGGCACTGTATGTCGACGGCAAACCTGGGTTCTATTACCTGGCGCTGCATGATCAAGACGGTGCGCGCACCTTGAGCGAGCAAGACCGTGAGGACGCGCTCAAGGGCATGTATCCGCTACAGCGAGGGCATACGGGAGATGTGCGCTTGCTCGGCGCCGGTCAGGCGCTTGAAGAGGTCGTCCACGCCGCGCGGCTGCTCAAGCAAGATTGGAATATCCGCGCACAACTATGGAGTTGCCCCAGCTACACGCGCCTAGCCCGTGAAGCGGCAGGCGCTGAACGCTGGAACCGCCTGCACCCCACAGCGCCCCGGCGCGGTTGCCACTTGCGCAGTTGCCTGTCGGGGAGTGACGCGCCGGTGATCGCTGTCACAGGTTACCCGCAGCCGATCGTTGATCAGTTGGCGGGGTATGTGGATGCCCGGTTTGTACCGCTGGGGGCGGGAACGGTGCAGGCTTCGGCGCCGAGTCGGTATTGGATTGTGGTGGCGGCGCTCAGGGCTTTGGCCGATGAGGGGCGTATAGATTCACAGCAGGTAGAAACGGCAATGGCCCGCTATCCACTGTCATGAAGTGGACTGCAAGGTTCTTCAGGTCTTGCTGCGACTGCGCACTGCCAACGTGGCCGTGCGCTCCAGGGTATCGGCAAACACCTGGCGCTGCTCCGGTTCAATTTGCGACAGGAACAACTCATCCACCGTGCTTTCGTAGATCTTCCACATTTTCTTGCGCAGCACTTTGCCCGCCTCCGTGATGGTGGCGAATGACCCGCGGCCATCGCCGTCAAAACGCGAACGCACCACCAGCCCGTCTTTTTCCAGGCGGTCCACCAGCCGCGTGAGGTTGTAGCGCTCGATGGCCAGTACATCCGCCAGTTCATGCATGCGGCGGGTGCCCTCGGGGCCGCTTTCCAGGCCCCACAAGGCGTCGTACCAGGCATACGCCGGCAATCCGGCAGCGGCCAGGCGCCGTTCGATTTCACGGATGACGGTCCTGTGGGCCCTGACAAAACGGAACCATACATCCGGCTCTTTCGACGACATGCAACACCATCCGGGGAATTTCAAGAAGGTTGCAATAGTAGCTCATCCCGCGTTAGATTCGGCCATGTAGTTGTAATTGCAACTATATGGCCGACACTCCCACAAAGAGCCCGCCACCTGACATCCACCTACCCTGGAGCCTCACATGTCCCCGAACAACGCAGTCAGACACGACGACGACCCACAGGAAACCCGCGAGTGGCTGGAGTCCATCGAATCGGTGTTGTCCACCGAAGGCCGCCCGCGCGCCCACTACCTGATCGATCAGTTGCTGGATTTCGACGTTGCGCGCCACGGTGATTTCTACGGACGGGTGACCACCCCCTACGTCAACACCATTGCGGTGGACCGCCAATTGCCCTACCCCGGCAACCTGGCCATCGAGCGGCGCACCAATGCCTACATCCGCTGGAACGCCATGGCCATGGTGTTGCGGGCGGGCAAACACTCCGGTGTCGGTGGGCATATCGCTACCTATGCGTCAGCCGCTGTGCTGTATGACGTAGGTTTCGACCACTTCTTCCGTGGCCGAACCGACACTTTTGACGGCGACCTGGTGTACATCCAGGGCCACTCCTCACCCGGCATCTATGGCCGCGCCTATCTCGAAGGCCGCATCAGCGAGGCGCAACTGGACAACTTCCGTCGCGAGGCCGGTGGCGAGGGTATTTCCTCGTATCCGCATCCACGACTGATGCCGGATTTCTGGCAATTTCCTACGGTGTCCATGGGCCTCGGGCCGATCACCGCGGCGTACCAGGCGCGCTTTATGCGTTACCTGGAATTACGCGGCCTCAAGCAGCACCAGGGCCGTAAAGTCTGGGCGTTCCTGGGCGACGGCGAGATGGACCAACCGGAATCCCTGGCGGCCATTTCCCTGGCCGGGCGCGAGAAACTCGACAACCTGATCTTTGTCGTCAACTGCAACCTGCAACGGCTGGACGGCCCGGTACGCGGCAACGCCAAAGTGATCCAGGAATTCGAAAGTCTGTACCGCGCCGCCGGCTGGAACGTGATCAAGGTCATCTGGGGTGGCGGCTGGGATGCCCTGCTGGAGAAAGACCAGACCGGCCTGCTGCGCCAACGCATGATGGAATGCGTGGATGGCGACTATCAAAACTACAAGTCCCAGAACGGCGCCTACGTGCGTGAACATTTCTTCGGCAAATACCCGGAGCTGCTGGCACTGGTTGCAGATATGTCCGACGACGACATCTGGAAGCTCTCACGAGGCGGGCATGATCCGGACAAGGTCTATAACGCCTACGCCGCCGCCATGCGTCACACCGGCCAACCCACGGTGATCCTGGCGAAAACCGTCAAGGGCTTCGGCATGGGCGAAGCCGGCGAAGGCCAGAATATCAATCACCAATTGAAGAAAATGGGCGCTGATGCCGTGAAAGCGTTTCGCGACCGCTTCGACCTGGAAGTGGCCGACGAACAACTCGCCGAGATTCCCTACATCAAACCTGCCGCCGACAGTGAAGAGGCGCGCTACTTCGCCGCCCGCCGCCAGGCGTTGGGCGGCTATGTGCCTGAGCGTCACAGCGCCGTGGAGTCGCTGCAGATCCCTGAGCTATCGGCCTTCGGCGCCCAGCTCAAGGACACCGGCGAGCGCTCGATTTCCACCACCATGGCCTTCGTGCGCATTCTCGGCACGCTGCTCAAGGACCCGCACCTGGGCAAACTGATAGTGCCCATCGTGCCGGATGAATCGCGCACCTTCGGCATGGAAAGCCTGTTTCGCCAGATAGGCATCCACTCTGCCGTCGGACAGCTCTATACGCCGCAGGACGCCGGGCAATTGAGCTACTACAAGGAGAGCAAGGACGGGCAGATCATGCAGGAAGGTCTGAACGAGTCCGGCGCGATTTCCGCATGGATTGCGGCGAGTACGTCCTACAGCAACCACGGTTTGATGACCGTGCCGTTCTACATTTTCTATTCAATGTTCGGCTTCCAGCGCATCGGTGACTTGGCCTGGGCAGCAGGCGATGCGCGGGCACGGGGTTTCCTGCTGGGAGCCACCGCCGGACGTACTACGCTGATGGGCGAAGGCTTGCAGCATGACGATGGTCACAGCCATATCCTGTCGTCGGTGATTCCGTGCTGCGTGTCCTACGACCCAACCTTTGCCTACGAGCTCGCGGTAATTATTCGCGAGGGCATGCGGCGCATGTATGTCGAGCAGGAGGACATTTACTACTACATCACCCTGCTCAACGAAAACTACCCGCACCCTGCGATGCCAGACGGTGTGGAGGATGGCATTCTCAAGGGCATTTACCCGCTCACCCAACACGCGCAGGCCCAGGTACAACTGATGGGCAGCGGTTCGATCCTGCGGGAAGTGATTGCGGCTGCCGAGTTACTGGAGAAGGATTTCTCCGTGCACAGCACTGTGTGGAGCGCGACCAGCCTCACCGAACTGCGCCGTAACGGGCATGAGGTGGAACGCTGGAACCTGTTGCACCCGCAGAGCGAGCCCCGAGTGAGCTATGTCGAACAATGCCTGGCCGGTCAAACCGGGCCGGTGGTGGTGGCGACGGACTACATGAAGTTGTTTGCCGATCAGATTCGCCCGTTCGTCCCCGGCCGCCGCTTTGTTGCCTTGGGCACCGATGGCTTTGGGCAATCGGATACGCGGGAAACCTTGCGTGCGCTCTTCGAGGTGGACCGCCACTTCATCGCACTGGCGGCGCTCAAGGCGCTGGCGGATGACGGCGTGATCGGTCGCGATAAAGTCAGTGAAGCGATCAGACGCTACGGGATCAACGTCGACAAGGCCAACCCCGTGACGGTCTGATTTACGGCGCCGGTGTCGGCAGGGGCGCAATTGCTTCTGTTGGTGCCGGTAGCGCCGGGTTGCTGGTCGCCGGTGCGGCGGCAGGCTCTTGCTGCGGCGCAATCGGCGCGGGTTCCACAGGCGGCGCAAGCGGTTCTGAAACGGCAGGCTCTTCCTTCGGCGCCTCGACCTTCTCGGCAGCCGGAGCGACTTTAGGCTCTGGCACGCCCAAGTCAGCTTTCGGCTGCTCGGGAATATGCTCGGCCTTTTTCACTTCCTGGGGCAGGAACACATCCACCAGCGCAAAGTAACGCTCGTAGAACTTCGGCGCCGAGACGGTCTCGCTTGCGACTTTGACCATTGAGTCATCGGTGGAGCCAATCGGCATCGACACCGAACCCAGCACGCCAACGCCCAGGCTCGCGGAGTTGTTGACCTTCTTCAGCGCGTAGCGATCCTGCAAGGCGTTGGCGAACATCGTCGAGTGGTTGGTGCCTTTGCCATCATCGGCGCACACCACGTTGAAGCTGATCTGCAGATGGGTCTCGCCGGTCTGCTGGAAACTCTTGTTACCCACCACCAACTTCGGATCGCTGCTGGTGATGATGTAGCCCTGGCTGAGCAGGGCGCGTCGCGCCGCTTCGCACGCCGCCACATCACTGACCGGATAGGATCGGGAAAAGGTGCCGGAATCGTCGAAATTCTCATGTTCATAAATAGCGGTCTTGGGTGACGAGCAGCCCGCGGCGCCCGCCAGCACCAGCGCCAACCCAAGGCTGCGCAAGTGAAATGATGTCGACATTGAAAATCCTGAGCAAAACAGTTCGGGCGGTATTGTGCAACAGAACGAGGCCTTGGCGCGCGCATTCCTGTCGGTAAAACGTCACAGCCTTACGTCGTGGGCCCCGCAGGAAAAAGCCCTGCGCACATATGATCAATAAATACGCGCAATTTGGCCGAGGCGTGGCGACTTGATGGCCACAGCAGCCAGAAACTGCCACGGTGTTCCAGGTAGTCATCCAGCACCCGCTGCAAGCGCCCTTCCCGCACGGCGTGGTTGACCATGTAATCGGGCAGGCAGGCGATGCCCAACCCCTCGTGCACCACATGGTTGAGGGACTCGATGGTGGTGCTGACCAGCGGTGCACGCAGGATCGGTTCTGCCGCGCCGGCTTCGAGGCGCAAGGGCCAGGGCTCCAGCTTGCCGGTCGCACAGAACTTGTGCCGCAGGCACGCGTGATCGTTCAAGTGCCGCGGCTGTTGTGGGGTGCCGTGTTCCTGGAAATACGCCGGCGTACCCACCAGCACCAGTTGGTAATGCCCCAGGTGGCGTGCCATCAGGCGCGAATCTTCCGGCTTGCCGGTGCGAATCACCGCGTCGAACCCTTCCTCGATCACATCCACCATGCGGTCGGAAAAATCCACATCCAGCTCGATCTGCGGATAAGCCCGCATGAAGTCGCTGAGCACCGGCATCAATAAACCGCGTACCTGCGGCACACTGATGCGTAGTTTGCCCCGAGGCGTGGCGCTGGCGTCGGTCAGCTCGCGCTCGGCGGCCTCGACTTCAGCCAAGATGCGCCGTGAACGCTCAAGGAACAGCGCCCCTTCGGCGGTCAAGGTGATACTGCGCGTACTGCGGTGGAACAGGCGCACACCGAGACGCTCCTCCATGCGTGCGATGCTTTTGCCTACAGCCGAGGAGGAAATCCCTAACACTCGACCGGCAGCGGTAAAACTGCGGGCGTCCGCCACCTGCACGAATACCGAAAGGCTGCCCAGACTGTCCATGATGTGGCCCTAAATTGCGGACACTGATGTCCGATAAGTTCGGAACCTTAGCCTGTTTTTCCGCCACCCACAGCCCCCTACCCTGTCTCCTGGCCTTTTGCAGGGATACAGCGTTATGACATCACTTACCGAGTCCACCCCGACAGCCCAGCATGATGGGTTGCCGCTGGGCGGTTTATTGGCACTGGCGTTTGCCGGATTTATCACCATCCTCACCGAAGCCATGCCCGCCGGGCTGCTGCCACAAATGGGCGAAGGCCTGGGTGTGTCACCCGCGCTCGTCGGCCAATTGGTCACGCTTTACGCCTTGGGTTCCTTGCTCGCGGCCATCCCGCTGACGATGTGGACCCGTGGCTGGCGCCGACGGCCATTGCTGCTGGTGGCCATTGGCGGCTTTGCCGTGGTCAACAGCATCACCGCATTCTCCAGCCATTACGGGCTGACCCTGGTGGCGCGCTTTTTCGCCGGAGTTTTCGCTGGGTTGCTCTGGGCGTTGCTGGCGGGTTACGCAAGCCGGATGGTCGCGCCACATCTGCAAGGTCGAGCGATTGCCTTGGCGATGCTGGGGGCACCGCTGGCGTTGTCGCTGGGGGTCCCTGCGGGGACTTTGCTCGGCACCGTCGTAGGCTGGCGCCTGAGCTTTGCGATCATGACCGGGCTGACGCTCGTGCTGCTGATCTGGGCCCGCTGGACCTTGCCGGACTTTGCCGGGCAAACCGCAGGCAAACGCCTGGGGTTGCGTCAGGTACTGACCCTGCCCGGGATTCGTCCGGTGTTATGGGTAACGTTTACCTACGTGCTGGCCCACAACATTCTCTATACCTACGTCGCCCCGTTGTTGGTGCCCGCCGGACTTGCGGGCGAGATTGACCGCGTACTGCTGGTGTTCGGCTTGGCCGCGCTGTTGAGCATCTGGCTGACGGGCGTGTTGATCGATCGCTGGCTGCGCAAGCTGGTGCTGATCAGTTGCGCGTTGTTCGGGCTGATCGCCCTGGCGCTGGCATTCTGGATCACTTCGCCGAGCGTGATCTACCTCTGCGTGGCCTTGTGGGGCCTGGCGTTCGGTGGCCTGCCAGCCCTGCTGCAAACGGCACTGGCCAAGTCAGCCGGCGACTCGGCGGATGCCGCGCAATCGATGCTGGTCACCGTTTGGAACCTGGGCATCGCGGGTGGAGGATTGGTCGGCGGCGTGTTGTTGCAAGGCTGGGGCGTGATTGCATTTCCATGGGCGGTGGTGGTGTTGATGCTCCTGGCTCTTTGCAAACGCCCATGAAAAAGCCCCCGGTCTTTTCAGGCCGAGGGCTTTTTATTCAAGCGGGCATCAGAATTTCTTGATGTCAGCCTGGGTTTCCAACTGCTTGCGGTACGCAGCAAAGTCCTGCTGGCCACTGCGGGAAGCGAGGAAGCGGCGGATTTGCGCCTTTTCTTCGTCCGTCGGGGCAACAGCCTCGTTGACGCCATTCAAGCGCACGATCACCAGGCTACCGTCAGCCAGGGTCACGGTGGTAAAGGTCGGCTTGTCCTTGGCCGCAGGCTTTGGCATGCGGAACAGGGCTTGCAGCACGGCTGGGTCGATAGATTCCTGATTGCGGGTGGCCGCTTCAGTCACTTTCCACGCCTGGCCGTCGATGGCTTGATTCAGCGGGGTCTTGCCATCACGCAGGCTGGCGATCAACTCGTCAGCGTGAACCTTGGCCGCCGCACTGGCACGTTCCTTGGTCATCTGGGCGCGAATCGCCGCTGCAACGCTTTCCAGCGGCAGTTGCGTTGGCTTCAGATGCTCTTTGGCACGCAGTACGATGATGGTTTCCGGGTCCAGTTCGATGGCGCTGCTGTTGGCACCCTCATCCAGCACTTCCGGGCTGAACGCTGCGGTGATCACGGCACGGTTGGCCGTAATGCCTTCGCCACCTTCACGGCCAAACGGCGCGGAGGTGTGCACGGTCAGCTTCAGGTCGGACGCTGGCTGGGCCAGGTCGGAGGCTTCGAATGCCGCATCTTCCAATTGCTTGGTCGCTTCGACAAAACGCTGCTCAACCTGTTGGGTCTTGAGGTCGCGGGTCAGCTTGTCTTTCAGGCTGGCAAACGATGGCACTTGAGGTGCTTCAACGCCCAACAGCTTGATCAGGTGCCAACCGAAGGTCGAACGAACCGGCGCCGACACCTGATCCTTGTTCAACGCGTACAAGGCAGTTTCGAAGTCTGGATCGTAGACGCCAGGACCGGCAAAACCGAGGTCGCCGCCGTTGTTGGCCGAACCGGGGTCCTGGGAGAACTCCTTGGCCAGGGCTTCGAACTTCTCGCCCTTGGCCAGGCGCGCCTGGATGTCTTCGATCTTCGCCTTGGCTTGCGCGTCGGTGACCTTGTCGTTGACTTCAATCAGTATGTGCGCGGCACGACGCTGTTCAGCGAGGTTGGCGGTTTCTTTCTGATAGGCAGCCTGCAGATCTTCGTCCTTGACGCTGACTTGATCAAAGAACGATGCCTTCTTCAGCTCCAGATAGTCGATGACCACTTGGTCCGGCGTCATGAACTCTTTGGCGTGCTGGTCGTAGTAAGCCTTGACCTCATCGTCGGTGAGCTTCACCGCGGCCGGGTTGGCCTTGATATTGACGGTGGCGAAATCGCGGGTCTGTTTTTCCAGACGGGCGAATGCCAGCACTTCGGCATCGGTGACGAAACTGCTGCCGGCAATGCCTGCGCGAACCTGGCCGATGAGCATTTCCTGGGTCAGCATCTGACGGAATTGCATACGGCTGTAGCCCAGCTGACGGATCACCTGATCAAAGCGCTCGGGGCTGAACTTGCCATCCACCTGGAACTCGGGAGTCAGCAGGATCGTTTGATCCAGTGCCGCCTCGGAGAAGCCGAACTTGGAGTCGGCAGCGCCTTGCAGCAACAGCTTGCGATCGATCAGCCCCTTGAGGGCCGCTTCGCGCAGCAGTTTTTCGTCCAACAGTGAAGCATCGAAATCCTTGCCCAGCTGTTGCATCAGCTGACGGCGTTGCATGTCGACGGCCTGGCTCAATTCGGTTTGAGTAATCTCTTCACCGTTGACCTTGGCCACGTCCTGCTTGTTGTTACCCGATGCCTGGAAAATGGCCTCGATACCGGTGAACGCCATCAACGCGACGATGATCCCGATAATGGTCTTGGCAATCCAGCCTTGTGAATTGTCCCTGATATTTTGCAGCATGCGTCCCCCAGAAACGGTTGAACTTCAAAAATTGGCAACCGTGGAGCGTGGGTAGAGTACGGATATAAGAAAGGCGCATCCAAGGATGCGCCTTCTCGCAACTGGCGGAGCGGACGGGGTTGGTATCTGCCCCCGGCTTGGCGACCCGATGGATACATGGGTCTGCTGCCGCTCCGCTGCCAGGTCGAACCTGCGTTCGACCCGGGTAGGTAAAGGCTGGATCGAAGCTTAGTTAACGGCTTCTTTCAGGGCTTTACCGGCTTTGAAACCTGGTTTCTTGGCAGCAGCGATTTGCAGTGCTTTGCCAGTCTGTGGGTTACGGCCAGTGCGAGCTGGGCGGTCGGTCACAGAGAAAGTACCGAAGCCTACCAGTACTACGGAGTCGCCGGCCTTCAGAGCGCCAGTGACGGATTCGATTACTGCATCCAGCGCACGGCCAGCAGCAGCTTTCGGGATATCAGCGGATGCAGCGATAGCATCAATCAGTTCCGACTTGTTCACTCTAAGTCCCCTTATATATCTATTGAGTATGATTCTAAGTTTTTTGGTAAACAGCAAAAATCAGTGCTGAATGGCCTACAGACACTTATAAGAGCCGCTTTATAACAAGGGCTCTAAAAAGCTGTCAAGGAAGCCCCCAGGCTTATTCGCATTAATGCGTGCTAATTCTTTCCTTGGAATCAGACTCGCGCTTTTCATCCTTTGCGACTATCTCCGGAGCCACATCCGGCAAGGGCTCCGGCGCGTATTGCAGCGCAATTTGCAGGACCTCGTCAATCCATTTAACCGGTTTAATCTGCAGATCCTGCTTGATGTTGTCAGGAATTTCCTTCAAGTCGCGAACATTCTCTTCAGGAATGATCACGGTCTTGATCCCGCCACGGTGTGCCGCAAGCAATTTCTCTTTCAAGCCACCAATGGCCAGTACCTGACCACGCAAGGTAATTTCGCCGGTCATGGCCACGTCAGCTCGCACAGGAATACCAGTCAACGCCGACACCAGGGCCGTGCACATGCCTACACCTGCGCTAGGACCATCCTTCGGGGTCGCCCCTTCCGGCATGTGGATATGCGTATCGTGCTTCTCGTGGAAGTCCAGGGGAATCCCCAGGCTCTTGGCGCGGCTGCGCACCACGGTCTGTGCGGCGGTGATGGATTCGACCATCACGTCACCCAGCGAACCGGTCTTGATCAGCTGGCCTTTGCCAGGGATCACCGCGGCTTCGATGGTCAGCAATTCGCCACCCACCTGGGTCCACGCCAGGCCGGTGACCTGACCGACTTGATCCTGCTGCTCGGCCAGGCCGTAGCTGAATTTACGCACGCCGAGGAAGTGTTCCAGGGAGTCAGCCGTGACCTTCACCGAGAAGCGTTTTTCCAGTGCATGTTCCTTGACCGCCTTGCGGCAGATCTTCGCGATCTGGCGCTCCAGGCCCCGTACACCGGCCTCGCGGGTGTAATAACGCACGATGTCGCGGATGGTCCCGACCTCGAATTCGATCTCGCCCTTCTTCAGGCCGTTGGCAGAAATCTGCTTGGGCGCGAGGTATTTGACGGCGATGTTGATCTTCTCGTCTTCGGTGTAACCCGGCAGACGAATCACCTCCATCCGGTCCAGCAAGGCTGGCGGGATGTTCATGGAGTTGGAGGTGCACAGGAACATTACGTCAGACAGGTCGTAGTCGACTTCCAGGTAATGGTCGTTGAAATTGTGGTTCTGCTCAGGGTCGAGCACTTCGAGCAAGGCCGATGCCGGATCGCCACGCATGTCGCTGCCCATTTTGTCGATTTCATCGAGCAGGAACAGCGGGTTGCGCACACCCACCTTTGTCATCTTTTGAATCAATCTTCCTGGCATCGAACCGATGTAAGTACGGCGATGACCACGGATTTCCGCCTCATCACGCACGCCACCGAGGGCCATGCGCACGAATTTGCGGTTGGTCGCATTGGCAATCGATTCGGCCAGGGAGGTTTTACCCACACCCGGTGGACCGACCAGGCACAACACCGGACCACGAATTTTCTTCACGCGCTTTTGCACCGCGAGGTATTCGAGGATGCGTTCTTTGACTTCCTCAAGACCGTAGTGGTCGGCATCAAGGATGTCTTCGGCACGGGCCAGGTCCAGGCGCACTTTGGTCTGGGCCTTCCAAGGCACCTGCACCAGCCAGTCGATGTAGGAACGAACCACGGTGGCTTCGGCCGACATCGGCGACATCTGCTTGAGCTTGTTCAACTCGGCAGTGGCCTTGGTCAGGGCGTCTTTAGGCAGGCCGGCGGCATCGATGCGCTTTTTCAGCTCCTCGATTTCGTTGTGGCCTTCCTCGCTGTCGCCGAGCTCTTTCTGAATGGCCTTCATCTGCTCATTCAGGTAGTACTCGCGCTGGCTACGCTCCATTTGTTTCTTCACACGACCACGGATGCGCTTCTCGACCTGCAGCAGGTCGATTTCGGCATCCAGCAGCGCCAACACGTGTTCAACACGGGTCGACAGGTCGATGATTTCGAGGATGTCCTGCTTCTGCTCGATCTTCAGCGCCATGTGCGCGGCCATGGTATCGACCAGGCGGCTTGGCTCATCAATGCTATTGAGGGACGACAGGACTTCAGCCGGGACCTTCTTGCCCAACTGCACATACTGCTCGAACTGCGAGAGCAGGCTGCGTACAAAGACTTCGGATTCGCGCTCCGGCGCTTCGACTTCGTCGATCAGCGCCACTTCAGCGCGCAGGTGGCCGTCCACCTCCATGAAGCGCTCGACCGCACCGCGCTGCTCGCCTTCGACCAACACCTTGACGGTGCCATCAGGCAGCTTGAGCAATTGCAGGACAGTGGCAATGGTGCCGACGCGATACAGGGCATCTTCGCCCGGATCATCATCAGCGGGATTCTTCTGGGCCAACAGCAGGATTTGCTTGTCGCCCGTCATCGCGGCTTCGAGCGCCTCGATTGACTTCTCGCGCCCCACGAACAGCGGGATAACCATGTGCGGATAGACGACGACATCACGCAACGGCAGGAGAGGCAATTCAATGGTGGTCTTCATGATTTCGCCTCTATGACAGATGAAAAATAAGCTTGAAACCAAGATGGGGGCTGCATGCAAAAAAAACAAGCTTAATGCCAGCAGGAAAACGCAGGAAAAATCCCGCAATTAAAAGTGAGTGCAAAAACAAAGGGGCCCCTAGAGGCCCCTTGTTTGTAAAGCAACTGCAAAACGCTTACGCGTCTGGCGCAGCCTTGGCAGTCGGCTCACTGTTTTCGTAGATATACAGTGGCTTGGACTTACCTTCTATAACGCTTTCGTCGATCACCACTTTACTCACCTCGGACTGCGAGGGGATTTCGTACATGGTGTCGAGCAACACGCCTTCCAGGATGGAACGCAGACCACGTGCACCGGTCTTGCGCTCCAGCGCCCGCTTGGCCACCGATTTGAGCGCGTCGGTACGGAACTCGAGGTCCACACCTTCCATCTCGAACAGCTTGGCGTATTGCTTTGTCAGGGCGTTTTTCGGCTCGGTGAGGATCTGAATCAGAGCAGCCTCATCCAGCTCATCCAACGTCGCCAGGACCGGCAGACGACCAACGAATTCCGGGATCAGACCGAACTTGACCAGATCGTCAGGCTCGACTTCACGCAGGGACTCGCCAACCTTCTTGCCTTCTTCCTTGCTGCGTACTTCCGCACTGAAACCAATACCACCACGGGTGGAACGTTGTTGAATTACTTTTTCCAGACCAGAGAACGCGCCGCCACAGATAAACAGGATGTTACGCGTATCAACCTGTAGGAATTCCTGCTGCGGGTGCTTGCGGCCGCCTTGTGGCGGTACAGAAGCAACTGTGCCTTCGATCAGTTTCAACAGGGCTTGCTGCACGCCTTCACCGGAAACGTCCCGGGTGATCGACGGGTTGTCGGACTTGCGCGAGATCTTGTCGATTTCGTCGATGTAGACAATACCCATCTGGGCCTTCTCTACGTCGTAGTCGCACTTCTGCAGCAGTTTCTGAATGATGTTCTCGACGTCTTCACCCACGTAGCCAGCCTCGGTGAGGGTGGTGGCGTCGGCGATGGTGAACGGAACGTTCAGCAGGCGAGCGAGGGTTTCTGCAAGCAGGGTTTTACCCGAGCCTGTAGGACCGATCAGCAAGATGTTGCTCTTGCCGAGTTCGACCTCGTCACCTTTCTTGTCACGCTGGTTCAAGCGCTTGTAGTGGTTGTACACCGCTACGGCCAGAACCTTCTTTGCACGCTCTTGACCGATGACATATTGGTCAAGGATGCCGCTGATTTCTTTAGGCGAAGGCAATTTATGCGCACTGCTCTCGGCCTGGGCTTCCTGCACCTCCTCGCGGATGATGTCATTGCACAGGTCGACGCACTCGTCGCAGATAAACACCGAGGGGCCGGCAATCAACTTGCGCACTTCATGCTGGCTTTTGCCACAGAAGGAGCAATAGAGCAGCTTGCCGTTGTCCTCGCCGTTGCGGGTGTCAGTCATTCGTTCGATCCAAATCCGATAGGCTTGCAACACAAGATGAAGGCTTATGCGGGCTTTTTCAAGCCCGCAAGTGGTCGGGTATGCCGACCAGCCCTATTTTGAGCGGCTTAATTAAGCTGGGCGACGGTCAATCACTTTGTCGATCAGGCCATAGGCTTGCGCGGCTTCGGCACTCATGAAGTTGTCACGGTTGGTGTCGCGCTCGATTTCTTCCAGGGTGCGTCCGCTGTGCTTGGCCATCAGCGTGTTGAGACGCTCACGGATAAACAGGATTTCCTTGGCATGGATCTCGATGTCCGACGCCTGGCCTTGGAAACCGCCCAGTGGTTGGTGAATCATCACGCGCGAGTTCGGCAGGCAGAAGCGCTTGCCCTCGGCACCCGCGGTCAGCAGGAATGCGCCCATGCTGCAGGCCTGGCCAATGCAGGTGGTCGACACGTTCGGCTTGATGAACTGCATGGTGTCGTAGATCGACATACCCGCCGTCACCGAACCGCCTGGGGAGTTGATGTAGAGATGGATGTCCTTGTCCGGGTTTTCGGCTTCAAGGAACAGCAGCTGCGCACAGATCAGGTTGGCCATGTAGTCCTCTACGGGGCCAACCAGAAAGATCACTCGCTCCTTGAGCAGGCGCGAGTAGATGTCGTAGGCGCGTTCGCCACGAGCGGACTGCTCTACAACCATCGGGACCAGGCCGCCAGCGGCCTGGATATCAGAGTTCTGCTGAATATAGGAATTACGGAACATGCTCTGCAGTTACTCCCAAATAGTCATGTCTTGAAAACGCATAAGCCAGCGCGAGGCTGGCTTATGGTTGTATTTCCAACGAGTTGGACAATCAGTCGGCTTGTGCTGCTTCCGCCGGTTTGACTGCTTCTTCGTAAGAGACCGCTTTATCGGTCACCTTAGCCTTCTGCAGAACAGTATCCACAACTTGTTCTTCCAGCACAACCGAACGTACTTCGTTCAGTTGCTGGTCGTTCTTGTAGTACCAAGCCACGACCTGCTCAGGCTCCTGGTAGGCCGAAGCCATTTCCTGGATCATTTCGCGAACGCGATCTTCGTCAGGCTTGAGCTCGAACTGCTCAACCACTTTTGCCACGACCAGACCCAGCACAACGCGACGCTTGGCTTGTTCTTCGAACAGCTCGGCCGGCAGTTGATCAGGCTTGATGTTGCCACCGAACTGCTGAACCGCTTGAACGCGCAGGCGATCCACTTCGTTGGACAGCAGGGCCTTAGGCACTTCGATCGGGTTGGCGGCCAGCAGACCGTCCATGACCTGGTTTTTCACCTTGGACTTGATAGCCTGGCGCAGCTCGCGCTCCATGTTCTTGCGAACTTCGGTGCGGAAACCTTCCAGGGTCGCTTCCTTGATGCCGAATTGAGCGAAGAACTCTTCGTTCAGCTCTGGCAGCTTAGGCTCGGAAACACTGTTGACGGTCACGGTGAACTCGGCGGCTTTGCCAGCCAGGTCCAGGTTCTGGTAGTCAGCAGGGAAAGTCAGGTTCAGAACACGCTCTTCGCCGGCTTTAGCGCCAACCAGACCGTCTTCGAAGCCAGGGATCATGCGGTTGGAGCCCAGCACCAGCTGAGTACCCTTGGCGGAGCCGCCAGCGAATACTTCGCCGTCAACCTTGCCAACGAAATCGATGTTCAGCTGGTCTTCGTTCTGAGCGGCGCGATCGGTCACTTCAAAACGGGTGTTCTGCTTGCGCAGGATTTCCAGCATGTTGTCCAGGTCGGCATCGGCCACGTCAGCGCTCAGGCGCTCTACGGCGATACCTTCGAAGCTGGCAACTTCGAACTCCGGGAACACTTCGAATACGGCAACGTATTCCAGGTCCTTGCCAGCTTCCAGGGACTTAGGCTCGATCGACGGCGAGCCAGCAGGCTTCAGGTTCTGCGCTTCTACGGCTTCGTAGAAGGAAGCCTGGATCACGTCACCCACAGCGTCCTGGCGCGCATCAGCACCAAAACGACGCTTGATTTCGCTCATTGGCACTTTGCCTGGACGGAAACCAGCGATCTTGGCCTTCTGGGCAGTCTGCTGCAGACGCTTGTTGACCGCAGTCTCAATACGCTCTGCCGGCACGGTAATGCTCAGGCGGCGCTCGATAGCAGTAGTATTTTCAACAGAAACTTGCATGGATATTCCTCGTTGCACAGACGTTAGCCGGCCATTTCCGACCCCAATCAAGGGCATGCATTCTAGAGGGTCAAACTCAAGAAGTCACCCTACTGCAAATACGCCCGAAAACAGCCGGCAATTTATCGGTACGAAGGCACTGATGCACCCCGCCCCGGTGACAAATACACCCCATCACGCCAGGGCTCTGCGTCGCCCCTTCTATATATAGAAGACGTCGTCATCCACCCCCCTGACGGCCCACCCCGCAAACAGGGCAAGCAGACAGTGCGGTATCATCGAGACACAAAAATACGATGAAACGCCCTGCCGTTGCGGCCCAGCACCTGCAGCCGCGAAAACCAGAACCGCTAAAACCAAAAAAGGCGCCAGACTGTTAAATCTGGCGCCTTTCGAATATGGGGTGGACGAAGGGGATCGAACCCTCGACAACGGGAGTCACAATCCCGTGCTCTACCAACTGAGCTACGCCCACCATATTGCATTAACAAAGAACTCAAACATCTTCTTTGTTGAACCTCACCTCACCTTACGGCAGGGCGACGCCTTGAAATTGGTGCGGATGAAGAGACTCGAACTCTTACGCCTCGCGGCGCTGGAACCTAAATCCAGTGTGTCTACCAATTCCACCACATCCGCGCTGGAGCTCTTAAAGCAAAGGCGCCAGACGATTAATCTGGCGCCTTTCAAAATATGGGGTGGACGAAGGGGATCGAACCCTCGACAACGGGAGTCACAATCCCGTGCTCTACCAACTGAGCTACGCCCACCATCTAACGCTACTTGTGCCAAAGCTGCCTAATGGCGCACCCGGCAGGACTCGAACCTGCGACCATCCGCTTAGAAGGCGGATGCTCTATCCAGCTGAGCTACGGGCGCCTTGTTAATCTGTACTCTTGGAGGATTACAAACTAAGTGCTTCCAGCCTTGCAGAACAACACTCTATTCTGCTCGACCTTCTTAACCAGTGCTAGGCTGTGCCCGACAAGTGCGACGAATAGTATAGACGCCTCGGAAAGCCGTCAAATCTTTTTTGAAAAAAATTCATTTTATTTAAGGGGTTAGGGCAATTTGCAGACCAAGCGCCTTTGCCCTAACGCTGTGGCATGCGAGAATGCGCACACATTTCTTCCCCCTCTCGATGGTTAATCACGCGTAATGACTGCACAACTTATCGACGGCAAATCAATCGCCGCCAGCCTGCGCCAGCAGATCGCCAAACGCGTCACCGAGCGTAGCCAGCAAGGCCTGCGCACGCCTGGCCTCGCGGTGATCCTGGTCGGCAGCGATCCTGCCTCTCAGGTTTATGTCTCGCACAAGCGTAAAGACTGTGAAGAGGTCGGCTTTATTTCCAAGGCCTACGACTTGCCTTCCGACACCACCCAACAGGCCCTGACCGACCTGATCGACAGCCTTAATGACGACCCCGCAATGGACGGCATCCTGTTGCAATTGCCGCTGCCCGAGCACCTGGACGCGTCCAAGCTGCTGGAGCGTATCCGCCCGGACAAGGACGTCGACGGCTTCCACCCCTATAACGTCGGCCGCCTGGCCCAGCGCATCCCGCTGCTGCGCCCTTGCACCCCCAAAGGCATCATGACCCTGCTGGAAAGCACCGGTGTCGACCTGTACGGTCTCGACGCCGTAGTCGTGGGCGCCTCCAATATCGTAGGTCGCCCAATGGCCATGGAACTGCTGCTGGCCGGCTGCACCGTGACCGTCACCCACCGCTTCACCAAGGACCTTGCCGGCCACGTCGGTCGCGCCGACCTGGTGGTGGTTGCCGCCGGCAAGCCAGGCCTGGTCAAGGGTGAGTGGATCAAGCAAGGCGCCATCGTCATCGACGTCGGCATCAACCGTCAGGAAGACGGCAAGCTGGTCGGCGACGTGGTCTACGACACCGCCCTGCCCCGCGCCGGCTGGATCACTCCGGTGCCAGGCGGCGTCGGCCCGATGACCCGCGCCTGCCTGCTGGAAAACACGCTGTATGCGGCAGAAACCCTGCACAGCTAATAACCAGCAGCACTGAAAAAGCCCTGCCTTATCGCAGGGCTTTTTATTGCCCGGCATAAAAACCTTTTTTTCTTAGTTTTTAAGCACTTTCGTCTGGTTCTCGAAGAACATTCGACAGTTTCTGATCCATACTTCTAGAATGTAACGTAATTTTTCAAAGCACCCGTTTTCCAACGGTATTTCCTTACTTCTTAGCGAGTTCATCCGCGTGAAAATTCGTCTCTCCATCGCCAGCCTATTTTTTGTATTTACAGGCACCTTCGCGCACGCCGCCGAGACCACCCAGGCCCCGCGCGACACCTCCAAACTGCAGATCGCTTCCGGCAGTGCCATGCTCGTGGATCTGCAGACCAACAAAGTCATCTACTCCAGCAACCCCGACGTGGTGGTGCCGATTGCCTCGGTGAGCAAGCTGATGACCGGCCTGATTGTGCTCGAAGCCAAGCAGAACATGGACGAATACATCGACATCAACATCAAGGACACGCCAGAAATGAAAGGCGTGTTCTCCCGCGTGAAGATCGGCAGCGAAATGCCGCGCAAAGAAATGCTGTTGATCGCCCTGATGTCCTCGGAAAACCGCGCCGCCGCCAGCCTGGCCCACCACTACCCGGGCGGCTACCCGGCGTTTATCGCCGCAATGAATGCCAAGGCCAAGGCGCTGGGCATGACCAGCACCCACTACGTCGAGCCTACCGGCCTGTCGATCCACAACGTATCGACTGCTCGCGACCTGAGCAAATTGCTGGCCGCCGCGCGCCACTACCCGATGCTCAGCCAACTGAGCACCACCAAGGAAAAGACGGTGTCTTTCCGCAAACCCAACTACACCTTGGGTTTCTCCAATACCGACCACCTGATCAATCGCGCCAATTGGGACATCAAGCTGACCAAGACCGGCTTCACCAACCAGGCCGGCCACTGCCTGGTGCTGGTGACCAGCATGGGGAATCGTCCGGTATCGCTGGTGATTCTGGATGCCTTCGGCAAATTCACGCACTTTGCCGATGCCAGCCGCATTCGCAACTGGGTCGAGACCGGCAAGAGCGGCTCGGTGCCGGATGTAGCGTTGCGCTACAAGGCCGACAAGAATCTGAAAAACCGCCCGAACGCGGCAGAAGTGCGCCGCTAAAAGAATGTGGGAGCGGGCTTGTGTGGGAGCGGGCTTGCTCGCGAATGCGGTGTATCAGATACAGATACCTCAGCTGACCCACCGCATTCGCGAGCAAGCCCGCTCCCACATCCCACACAAGCCTGTTCCCAAATAAGGTTCGCGGCGTCCTGCTTTACTTTGTTTCTGCCAACACCTTGAGCGCCTGCGCCGCCGCCCGCTCCTGCCCGGCCTGGGCCGTGGCATTCGCCGCCTCACGCCAGCGCTGCGCGTCCACCTTGGCAGGCAACTGGCTTGGCCGTTGGGTGAGGATCGCCCAACTCCCGGCGCTCTTCCACTTCGATTCAAACTCGCTGAAGCTCATCAACAGGCGCCGGTCCATCCCGGAGCGCAGCAGCACCGTGCTTTTCTGCTGATTGAACCCCACCACGACCACGTACCGTGCGTCAGACCACAGGCTGCCGCCAATCCGCGCCATCACCGGGTAACCGGCTGCAACCTGTGCCAGCACCGCCGTCAGCTGGGTATCCAGCGGATACACCATCAACCCGTACTCACGCGCCAGCACCTGCATGTTGCGCTCCAGGTCCGCCTCGCCGCCCGGCAAGCGCAGCGGCTTATCCAGCAGACCCGGTGTCATGACAATGCCTTGTTGCGACAGCATGCTGGCCAGAGCAGCAGGGCCACTCTGATACGCCTCGCTGCGGAAAGTCGGCACGCCATTGAGCTCGACCCGCTCCGGCAGGCCCGGCAGTTTCGACGGGTACCCGGAACAGGCCGCGAGCCCCAGGGCAAAGGCCAGCAACAAGGATGTTTTTACGTTCGACCGTAACCGCAATTTTTTACTCTCTTGATCAACTGCCGGTAAGGGCCCTGATCATAGGGCGCTCCGCCACGCGGGTATAGCCTCAGGCGTCAGTTAAGCGTGCGGCATAGAGCAAACAAGTTGGACGGACACGACCATTGGTCAATAGCAGGCAACCGCCAGGTAGCTAGACTGTCCATTGAGAAGACTGTGTGTGCCCCGAGCGGGGCGAAAGGAGGCCCTGATGAGCCTTGCAACGACGATAATCCTGTTTATCTGCGGTTGGCTGGCCGTTGCCGCCGCCATGTTGTGGGGAGTGCTGCGCATTGCCCGTCGACACCACCCCCACGCCAAACCCGCCAAGCCCCACAAGGCCGCGGTGCACCACGCCTAACCAGGCATGCAGCTGAAATCCTGGGTCGCGGCAACTTCCTTGCCGTGGCCATCCTTCAGCGACGCGCGCACGGTAGTGCCCAGGCTCGACTCCACCAGGGTGTAGTGCTCACCGGCCTTGAAATTCTTGTACTCGACCCGCCCCTGGCAGTCCTGCTGATTGTCGTCGCCCGGCTCTTCCTCGTACAACGTCACGTCCAGGCGATGGTCGCCCGGTGTCACTTCAAAAAAGCGCCCATCGTCCACGCGCTTGCCATCCACGCGTTCGGCCATCAGGTCATTCGGCGCTTCTTCCTTCAATCCAATCCATGCTTCGCTCGGGTCCGCCTTGGGGATCGGGCCGGCGCACGCCGACAACAACAGCACGGCACCGAGGGCTGGAATCAACAACAGAGGTTTAAGTGACATGGCAGGGCTCCAAAAAAGACGATGTGTCCGATGGGTTACAAGCTTGCGGAGCCGACCTGTGTTGAACAAATGAATACGCATGAAACGATCTTCAGCCCCTTCCTAAATGTTCCTTCACCTGGCTGAAAGGCGCGTGTTAGGTGGGTCGGGCAAGACTGCCGGGGTTTGCAATCCTGCTCCTTTCGGAGGTTCACGCATGCTCGGGCTGGTAAAGACCGCACTGCAAAAGCCGTACACGTTTATCGTGTTGGCCATATTCATCTGCATCATCGGGCCGATGGCGGCCCTGCGCACCCCCACGGATGTGTTCCCCGACATCGGCATCCCCGTGGTCGCCGTGGTCTGGCAGTACAACGGCTTGTCGCCGGATGCCATGGCCGGTCGGGTGATCTACACCTACGAACGCTCCCTGAGCACCACTGTCAACGACATCGAACACATCGAATCGCAATCGCTGCCCGGCATGGGCATCGTCAAGATCTTCTTCCAACCCGGCGTGGACATCCGCACCGCCAACGCCCAAGTGACCGCCGTGTCACAAACCGTGCTCAAGCAGATGCCACCCGGCATCACGCCGCCGTTGATCCTCAACTACAGCGCCTCCACCGTGCCGATCCTGCAACTGGCATTCTCCAGCCCGAGCCTGTCGGAAGCGAAGATCCGCGACCTGGTGCAGAACAATATCCGCCTGCCCCTCAGCGCCCTGCCCGGCCTGGCCATGCCCACGCCCATGGGCGGCAAGCAACGCCAGATCACCCTCGACCTCGACCCGCAGGCACTGGCCGCCAAAGGCCTGTCGGCCCAGGACGTGGGCACCGCCCTGGCCCTGCAAAACCAGATCATCCCGGTGGGCACCGCCAAACTCGGCCCCAACGAATACACGATCCTGCTCAACAACAGCCCCAAGGCGATCGATGAACTCAACGACTTGCCGATCAAGACCGTCGACGGCGCGCTGATCACTATCGGCCAAGTCGCCCACGTGCGTGACGGCTCGCCGCCCCAAACCAACATCGTACGTGTCGACGGCCACCGCGCCGTGCTGATGCCGGCCCTGAAAAACGGCAGCATCTCGACCCTGTCGATCATCGACGGCATCCGCCAGATGCTGCCGCGCATCGACGAGACCCTGCCGCCCTCGCTGAAGACCTCGCTGCTGGGCGACGCCTCGGTGTTCGTCAAGCAATCGGTGGGCAGCGTGGCACAGGAAGGCATCATCGCCGCCCTGCTGACCAGCGCGATGATCCTGCTGTTCCTTGGCAGTTGGCGCTCGACCCTGATTATCGCCGCGTCGATTCCCCTGGCCGTGTTGTCAGCCATCGCGCTACTGGCCGTCAGCGGGCAAACCCTCAACGTGATGACCCTCGGCGGGTTGGCATTGGCGGTGGGGATTCTGGTGGACGACGCCACCGTGACCATCGAAAACATCAACTGGCACCTGGAACAAGGCAAGGCGGTGAAGACCGCGATCCTCGACGGCGCCGCGCAGATCGTCGGCCCCGCGTTCGTCTCGCTGCTGTGCATCTGCATCGTGTTCGTGCCGATGTTTATGCTGCAAGGCATCGCCGGTTACCTGTTCCGGCCGATGGCCCTGGCGGTGATCTTTGCCATGGCCAGCTCGTTCATCCTCTCGCGCACCCTGGTGCCGACACTCGCGATGTTTTTGCTCAAGCCGCACACGCCGGAACCGGGTGCGGGTCATCACCCGGAAGACGAGTTCATCAACCACCACGAGGGTGAGCAACACGCCAAACCGCGCCATGCCGCGCTGCAAGCGGTGCTGAATTTCCAGCAGGGTTTTGAGCGCCATTTCTCGAATATCCGCGACACCTATCACAGCCTGCTGCTGTTGGCGCTGGGCAATCGCAAGCGCTTTATCGTCGGCTTCCTGGCCTGCGTGCTCGCCTCGTTCCTGCTGCTGCCAAGCCTGGGCCAGGACTTCTTCCCGGCCACCGACGCCGGCGCCCTCGCCCTGCACGTGCGCCTGCCGCTGGGCACGCGCATCGAAGAAAGCGCCGCCGCCTTCGACCGCATCGAAGCGCGGATTCGCGAAGTGATCCCAAGCGATGAACTCGACACCATCGTCGACAACATCGGTATCCCGCTCAGCGGCATCGACATGGCCTACAGCAGCAGCGGCACCATCGGTCCACAGGACGGCGACATCCAGGTCAGCCTGAAACCACACCACGCGCCCACCGCCGACTACGTGAAAAAACTGCGCGAAGCCCTGCCGCAAAGTTTCCCTGGCAGCCACTTCGCGTTCCTGCCTGCCGACATCAGCAGCCAGATCCTCAACTTCGGCGCCCCGGCCCCGCTGGACGTGAAAATCTCCGGGCGCAACGATGCAGAAAACCGTGCCTATGCGGTGGAACTTGAACGCCGCCTTCAACACGTACCCGGCATCGCCGACCTGCGTATCCAGCAGTCCACCGGCTACCCGTCGTTGCAAGTCAATGTCGACCGCCTGCGCGCCAATGGCCTGGGCATCACCGAGCGTGACGTGACCAACAGCATGGTCGCTTCCCTCGCCGGCAGCTCGCAGACCGCGCCGACCTTCTGGCTCAACCCAGCCAACGGTGTGTCGTACTCGATCGTCGCGGCGACCCCGCAATACCGCCTCGACAGCCTGCCATCCCTGGAAGCCTTGCCGGTCACCGGCGCCGACGGCCAATCGCAGATCCTCGGCGGCGTGGCGGACATCTCCCGCGTGCAAAGCCCGGCGGTGGTGACCCACTACAACATCGAGCCGACCCTGGACCTCTACGCCAACGTACAAGGCCGCGACCTCGGCGGCGTAGCGCGCGACGTGCAAAAAGTGCTGGATGACACCGCGTCGATGCGCCCCAAAGGCGCGACCATCAGCCTGCATGGGCAGATCGACGCATTGCATGAAGCCTTCAGCGGTTTAAGCCTGGGCCTGCTCGGTGCGGTGGTGCTGATCTACCTGCTGATCGTGGTCAACTTCCAGTCGTGGGCCGACCCGTTCGTAATCATCACGGCATTACCGGCCGCTCTCGCGGGGATCGTATGGATGCTGTTCCTCAGCGGCACCTCATTGTCGGTGCCGGCGCTCACCGGCGCGATCCTGTGCATGGGCGTGGCCACCGCCAACTCGATCCTGGTGGTGAGCTTCTGCCGCGAACGCCTGGCCGAACATGGCGATGCGCTCAAGGCCGCGATGGAGGCCGGTTACACGCGTTTTCGCCCGGTGTGCATGACCGCCCTGGCGATGATCATCGGCATGTTGCCACTGGCCCTTTCCGAAGAACAAAACGCCCCCCTTGGCCGAGCGGTGATCGGTGGGTTGATCTTCGCCACCATCGCCACCCTGTTGTTTGTCCCCGTGGTCTTCAGCCTGGTCCACGGTCGTCACCCTACTCGCGCAGTTGCTGGAGAAACCCCACATGTCGCCTGATCACAAACCCTCGCGCAAGCGTCTGATGCTCATGGGTGTCGGCGGCCTGACCCTGGCCGCCCTGCTGGTCGCCAACGGCCTGCACGCCCGCACGTTACATGAACAAGCGGTGACCGCCTGGACGGAAACCGCGGCCATTCCCCAGGTGCTGGTGTTCCAGCCACAACAGAACGCCGCCGGCGATACCCTGCGGTTGCCGGCGCACCTGGAAGCGTGGAGCAAGGCGCCGATCCACGCGCGGGTCAGCGGCTATTTGAAGGACTGGAAAGCCGACATCGGCACCCAGGTCAAGGCCGGGCAGGCTCTCGCCGAAATCGACAGCCCTGACCTCGACCAGCAACTGGCCCAAGCCCATGCACGACTGGTGCAGGAACAAGCCAACGCACGCCTGGCGCAAACCACCGCCACCCGCTGGCAAAACCTGCTGGCCAGCCACTCGGTGTCACGCCAGGAGGCCGATGAAAAAACCTCCAACGCCGCCGCCGCGAAGGCCAACGCCGACGCCGCCGCCGCCGACTGCGCGCGCCTGTCGGCCCTGGCCAGCTACAAGACCATCCGCGCACCGTTCGCCGGCACCATCACCGCCCGCAACACCGACATCGGCCAGTTGATCAAGGCCGATACCGACAGCGATCCGGAGTTGTTCAACATCGCCGACACTCACCAACTGCGCCTGTATGTGCCGGTGCCGCAGAACTATGCCGCGGTGATCCACCCGGGCCTTGAAGCCCAACTGACGGTGCCCGAGCATCCAGGCCAACACTTCAAGGCGCGGCTGATCGGCGACTCCACCGCCATCGACCGCCGCTCCGGCACCCTGCTCGCACAGTTCGTCGCCGACAACCCCAACGGCGAACTGCTGCCCGGTGACTACGCCGAGGCGACGCTGCCGATTCCGGCCGACACCCACGGCGTGAGCATCCCGGCCAGTGCGCTGATCTTCCGCGCCCAAGGCACTCAGGTCGCGGTGCTGGATGCGCGCAACCACGTGCACCTGCAAACCATCCACATCGGCCTCGACCTCGGCGAACGCCTGGTGATCGACCAGGGCCTCAAACCCGCCGACCGAGTGGTCGACAATCCGCCCGACGCCCTGCGCGAAGGCGATCCGGTGCAACTGGCGGACGCCAGCGGAGGTGCCCATGCGCCCAAGGCTTAACCCCCTCGCCGCCTTGATGCTGCTGACCTTGCAGGGCTGCTCCATGGCACCGACCTACCAGGTGCCCTCGGTCAACCTGCCGGCGGGCTATCGCGAACAGACCCGCGATGGCCCATGGCACAGCGCGCAACCGGCCGACACATTGGCGCCGGCATGGTGGAAGCTCTACAACGATGCGCGCCTGGACGACCTGCAACAGCAACTGCTCAAGGCCAACCCGGACCTCGCGGCGGCACTGGCCCACTTCGATGCGTCCCAGGCATACGCCAGCCAATTGCATGCCGGGCTGTTCCCGCAAATCAGCGCCAGTGCGCAGCCACTGCGCCAACGGCAATCCGACTCGCGACCGCTGCGGGGCAGCACCCAGCCATCGGTGTACAACAGCAATACCGCCGGGTTTTCGTTGAGCTACGACTTGGACCTGTGGGGCAGAGTCCGCAACCAGGTCGCCGCCGGCGATGCCCAGGCACAGGCCTCTGGCGACGACCTGGCAGTGGCGCGCTTGAGCCTGCAGCATCAGTTGGCGAGCTTGTATGTGCAGCTCAACGGGCTGGATGCACAGGCACGCATTCTCAACAGCTCGCTGGAGGACTTCAGCCAGGCATTGCAACTGACCCGCAGCCGCTATGAAGGCCAGATCGCCTCGGAACTGGACCTGACCCGCGCACAAAACCAACTGGCCGAAGCCAAGGCGCAATTGGATGACATCCACGGCCAGCGCAACCTCACTGAGCATGCGATAGGCGAATTGGTCGGTGTGGCGGCCAGCGATTTCACGCTACCGCCGAGCCCACAGTTGATCGCGCTGCCGCAGATCCCAACGCAGTTGCCCAGCCACCTGCTGCAACGTCGCCCGGACATTGCCGCAGCAGAACGGCGGGTGTTCGCCGCCAACGCCAATATCGGCGTGGCCAAGGCGGCGTGGTACCCGGATTTCAGCTTGACCGGCTTGATCGGCGGGCAGACCCAAGGCGTCGGCAACCTGCTTTCGGCAGGCAATCGCTATTGGGCGCTGGGGCCGCTGGTCAACTTGCCGATCTTCGACGGTGGTCGCTTGAGCGCCAATGAACGCCAAGCCAAGGCCGAATTCGAAGAAGCCTCGGCGCAGTACCGCAGCCAGGTGTTGAGAGCCGTGCGCGAAGTCGAAGACAACCTGGCGCAACTACGGGATTTGCAGCAGCAAGCCCAGGATGAACAAGCAGCGGCAGACGCGGCGCAGCATACCCAAGCGCTGGCGATGAACAGCTACCAGGCGGGCGCCGTGAGTTATCTGGATGTGGTGACCGCCCAAACTGCCGCGTTGCAGGCGCAGCGGACATTACAGGCGGTGCAAACGCGGCAGTTGCAAGCAAGTGTCGGCCTGCTCACCGCCCTCGGCGGCGGCTGGCGCAACACCTTGTAGTGAGCGGGCTTGCCCCGCGCTGGGGGGCGCAGCCGCCCTGAATCCAGGCACCTCGGTCTTTCAGACACACCGCGGCGTCCCGTTTGGGGCGGCTTCGCCCCCCAGCGCGGGCAAGCCCGCTCACTACAATCAGGCGGCGAGTTTGCCGTTGGCGATAGCGGCGGAGGCGGCAACCATTGCGCGCAGCAACACCGCACAGCCCGCCGCCAGATCATCCGGGGCAGCATTCTCGATTTCGTTATGGCTGATGCCCCCTTCACACGGCACAAAAATCATCCCCGCCGGGCCCAGCTCGGCGACGAAGATCGCGTCGTGCCCTGCCCCGCTGACAATATCCATGTTCGACAGGCCCAACCCGTTCGCCGCATCCCGCACCGCGTCCACGCAGCCCTTATCGAAATACAGCGGCGGGAAGTCCGCCGTCGGTACCATCTCGAACGTCAGGCCATG
This sequence comes from Pseudomonas sp. GL_117, assembly GCF_057835125.1. Taxonomy (NCBI): domain Bacteria; kingdom Pseudomonadati; phylum Pseudomonadota; class Gammaproteobacteria; order Pseudomonadales; family Pseudomonadaceae; genus Pseudomonas; species Pseudomonas sp. GL_117. The sequence continues at coordinate 3,934,485 of NZ_CM174418.1, forward strand.
CTTGGCACAGGTGTCGTCGATCACCTGGCGCACCTGGGCAATCATCGAATCCAACCGCGCCGGTTCCAGGTGACGGAAGTCCAGGGTCATGCGTACTTCGCCAGGAATCACGTTGCGTGAACCGGGGTAAGCCTGCAGGCAACCCACCGTCCCACACGCATGAGGCTGATGCCCCAACGCCGCGGCATTCACCGCGGCGACCACGGCTGCCGCACCGACCAGGGCATCCTTGCGCAGGTGCATCGGCGTCGGCCCCGCATGGGCTTCAACGCCGCGCAACTTCAGGTCGAACCACTTCTGCCCCAACGCGCCGAGCACCACGCCGATGGTCTTTTTCTCGTCCTCAAGAATCGGCCCCTGCTCGATATGTGCCTCGAAATAGGCGCCAACCTTGTGCCCGCTCTCCGGCCGTGTACCCGCGTAACCAATGGCATTCAACGCATCGCCGACCGAGACGCCATCGGCATCCTGCTTGGCCAGGGTATCGGCCAAGGTAAACTTCTGCGCAAACACTCCCGAGCCCATCATGCACGGAGGAAAGCGCGAGCCTTCTTCATTGGTCCAGACCACCACTTCCAACGGCGCTTCGGTTTCCACCTTGAGGTCATTGAGGGTGCGCAGGACTTCCACGCCGGCGAGCACGCCGAAGCATCCGTCGAACTTGCCACCCGTGGGCTGGGTATCGATGTGGCTGCCGGTCATCACCGGGGGCAGGTTAGGGTTGCGACCAGGGCGACGGGCGAAGATGTTGCCGATGCCGTCGACCGTCACCGTGCAACCGGCGTCTTCGCACCATTGCACGAACAGGTCGCGGGCCTGGCGGTCGAGGTCGGTAAGGGCCAGGCGACACACGCCGCCCTTGGGCGTGGCGCCGAGCCTGGCCAGGTCCATCAGCGACTGCCACAGGCGGTCACGGTTGATGTGCTGATGGGGCGATTGCAGAACGTCGAGGGCAGCGTTCATTGGGGATCTCCTCAGGCTACATTTCTTATGGATTGAACCCTTTGCAACAGTGAAAAGAGGTCAAGTCTTGACGGCAACCGGACTGGCCCCGCGCTTGGCATTCAAGCCGTAATACAACAACCCACCCAACGCCGAGCCGGTAAACCAGCCGTAGCTGTAGAACCAGCTGAACGCATCGCTGCCCAACGACAGCAACGTCAGCACCACCGGCACGCCAAACGCGATAAACCCGCTCCAGTTCCACGCCGGGTACACGTCATCGCGGTACAAACCGGCAAGGTCGAGTTGTTGTTTGCGGGTGATGAAGTAGTCCACCACCATGATCCCGGCGATCGGTCCCAGCAGGCTCGAATAGCCGAGCAACCAGTTGGAATAGACGGTCTCCAGGCTCACATCGGAAACGATCAGCCCGAGCTTTTTCAGCAGTTCATGCCCCATCAACACCAGCCCCACCAACCCGGTGAGAATCACCGCCGTGGTGCGGTTGATCAGCTTGGGCGCGATGTTCTGGAAGTCATTGGTCGGCGAGACAATGTTCGCCGCCGTATTGGTGGACAGGGTCGCGATGATGATCAGCAACATTGCAATCGCCACCCATACCGGGCTCTGGATATGCCCGATCAACGTCACCGGGTCGGACACACTCACGCCGACCAGTTTCACCGACGCCGCGGTCATGATCACGCCGAGGGCGGCGAACAGGAACATAGTCAGCGGCAGGCCGAAGATCTGCCCGAGGATCTGGTCTTTCTGACTTTTCGCGTAGCGGCTGAAATCAGGAATATTCAGCGACAAGGTGGCCCAGAAGCCCACCATTGCGGTCAGGCCGGCCATGAAGTAACCGGTGAGGCTCGCGCCTTCCGGGCGTTTCGGCGGGATCGCCATCAACTCGCTGATGGACACATTGGGCATCGCCCACACCAGCAAACCAATCCCGACCGCCACCAACAGCGGTGCCGAGAGGGTCTCCAGGCGCTTGATCGACTCGGCGCCGCGCAGCACCACCCAGAGGTTCAACGTCCAGAAAATCATGAAGCCGATCACCTCGCCGGTACCCCCGAGGGACTTCCAGCCCTCGAAAACCGAGCCCAGGAACAGGTGGATCGCGAGCCCGCCAAACATCGTCTGGATACCAAACCAGCCGCACGCCACCAGCGCGCGGATCAGGCACGGCACGTTGGAGCCAAGAATGCCGAACGACGAACGCAGCAACACCGGGAATGGAATCCCGTACTTGGTGCCAGGAAAGGCATTGAGGGTCAGCGGGATCAGCACCACGATGTTGGCCAGCAAAATCGCCATCAGCGCCTCGCCCACCGACAAGCCGAAATACGCCGTCAGCACGCCACCCAGCGTATAGGTGGGCACGCAGATCGACATGCCGACCCACAGCGCGGTGATGTGCCATTTGTTCCAGGTTCGTTCATGCACCTTGGTCGGTGCCATGTCGTGGTTATAGCGCGGGCTGTCGAGGACGTCGGGGCCGGCGTCGAGTTCGTACAGGCCGTTGCGTTCAATGACTTGCGATCTGTTCTGTTGCATGGCCGCTCCACGGTTTTTTCGAATTATTGTTGCTCACCCAGCGTGTTGCGCCGGATGGCCGGAGTACCTCGTAAACAACATGACATCACGGGCCCGGCCAGCCGCCACTGCACTCAATAACCGTGCCGACCACTGCCCCGCTACCCGCACCGCTTATATAACCAACTGATGTTTATCAGCTTTCCGATTGAACCCAGGGTACTTGCCAGGTTACTCAGGCTAAATAATCTGGAAGTTGCCCGAACTGTCAGGACTCAATCTGGTGCAACACAATTATTTTTATTTCCTAGCCCCGTCAAGCGGCATATCTCAAGCGTCTGATTTGCAATAAGAAATGTTGCTCAATTTATGAACCTGTCAAGTGCGTCAAAACGGTGAACACACGCTTCATTTTGGTGATTGTTGTTTTTTATCTTTAGAAATCATGCACTTAAACACGATATAAGCTTATGTAAATTCTGCTTGCCCAATCGAAAAACTCGGGCTAGTTTCTATTCCTGTCACCGATGACAGGAATAAACCACTCATCGGCATGCAGCATTACAACACTTAGAACTGGCACAAGCCGGTCAAGCCTGTGAGGAACTCGACATGTCGCTGTTGATCCGTGGCGCCACCGTTATTACCCATGATGAAAGTTACCGCGCCGATGTTTTATGCGCAGGCGGTCTAATCCGGGCTATTGGTACAAACCTGGATATACCCGCCGGCACTGAAATACTCGACGGCAGCGGCCAATACCTGATGCCCGGCGGCATCGACCCCCACACCCATATGCAACTGCCCTTCATGGGCACCGTGGCCAGCGAAGATTTTTTCAGTGGCACGGCGGCAGGCCTGGCGGGGGGCACCACCTCGATCATCGACTTTGTAATTCCCAACCCGCAGCAGTCCTTGCTCGAAGCCTTTCACCAATGGCGCGGCTGGGCGGAAAAATCCGCCGCCGACTACGGCTTCCACGTGGCGATCACCTGGTGGAGCGAGCAGGTCCGCGAAGAGATGGCCGAACTGGTCAGCCACCACGGCATCAACAGCTTCAAGCACTTCATGGCCTACAAGAACGCGATCATGGCGGCGGACGACACCCTGGTCGCCAGCTTCGAGCGCTGCCTGGAACTGGGCGCGGTGCCCACCGTGCACGCCGAAAACGGCGAGCTGGTGTATCACCTGCAACGCAAGCTGATGGCCCAGGGCATTACCGGGCCGGAAGCGCATCCGCTGTCGCGCCCCTCCCAGGTCGAAGGCGAAGCGGCCAGCCGCGCGATCCGCATCGCCGAAACCATCGGCACACCGCTGTATCTGGTGCATGTCTCCACCAAAGAAGCGCTGGATGAAATCACCTACGCCCGTGGCAAAGGCCAGCCGGTGTATGGCGAAGTCCTCGCCGGCCACCTGCTGCTGGACGACAGCGTCTACCGCCACCCCGACTGGCAAACCGCCGCGGGCTACGTAATGAGCCCGCCGTTCCGCCCACGCGGGCATCAGGAGGCGCTCTGGCAGGGGCTGCAATCGGGCAACCTGCACACCACCGCCACCGACCACTGCTGCTTCTGCGCCGAGCAAAAAGCCGCCGGGCGTGACGATTTCAGCAAGATCCCCAACGGCACTGCCGGTATCGAAGACCGCATGGCGGTGCTGTGGGACGAAGGCGTCAACAGTGGGCGCCTGTCGATGCAGGACTTCGTTGCGCTGACCTCCACCAACACCGCGAAGATCTTCAACCTCTACCCGCGCAAAGGCGCGATCCGGGTGGGCGCGGATGCCGACCTGGTGCTGTGGGACCCCGAGGGTACGCGGACGATTTCCGCCAAGACCCACCATCAACAAGTCGACTTCAACATCTTCGAAGGCAAGACCGTGCGCGGCGTGCCGAGCCATACCATCAGCCAGGGCAAGCTGGTCTGGGCTGATGGCGACCTGCGCGCCGAGCGCGGTGCCGGGCGGTATGTGGAGCGGCCGGCGTATCCGGCGGTGTTTGAGCAGTTGAGCAAGCGAGCTGCGCATTCCAAGCCAGTGGCTGTGAACCGCTGATATCGCCTTCGCGGGCAAGCCCGCTCCCACATTTGACCGCGTTCGCCCAGGCAAAACGGGGTCGCATGTGGGAGCTGGCTTGCCTGCGATGAGGCCAGTGCAGACAACAAAAATGCCCGCCAGAGGCAATTGAAAAAAAGTGAGGCCAAACCCGTGATCCAGACCCTGACCCACCTCCCCCATCCCACCGAGGATGGAGCCACCCTCGCCAGCCACTTCACCGACCTGGCACCGCCCCTCAACGCCCGCCAGGCCCAACTGGAAGCCTCGCGCTGCCTGTACTGTTACGACGCGCCGTGCGTGAACGCCTGCCCCAGTGAGATCGACATCCCGTCGTTCATCCGCAATATCCACACCGACAACGTGCAAGGCGCCGCGCAGAAAATCCTCTCGGCCAACATCCTCGGCGGCAGCTGCGCCCGGGTTTGCCCCACCGAAATCCTGTGCCAGCAAGCCTGCGTGCGCAACAACGCCGAGGAATGCGCCCCCGTGCTGATCGGCCTGCTGCAACGCTACGCCGTGGACAACGCGCACTTCAGCGAACACCCGTTCCACCGCGCGGCGTCCACCGGCAAGCGCATCGCCGTGGTCGGCGCCGGGCCCGCCGGTCTGGCCTGTGCCCATCGCAGCGCCCTGCACGGCCATGACGTGGTGATCTTCGAAGCCCGGGAAAAAGCCGGCGGCCTGAATGAATACGGGATCGCCAAGTACAAACTGGTGGATGACTTCGCCCAGAAGGAACTGGATTTCCTCCTGCAGATCGGCGGCATCGAGATCCGCCACGGCCAGCGCCTGGGCGACAACCTCACGCTGAGCGACCTGCACCAGCAGTTCGACGCAGTGTTCCTCGGCCTCGGCCTGGCTGCCAGCAAACAACTGGGCCTGCCCCATGAAGATGCCCCCGGCCTGCTCGCCGCCACCGACTACATCCGCGAACTGCGCCAGGCCGATGACCTCACCCAACTGCCCCTGGCTGACCGTTGCATCGTGCTTGGCGCCGGCAACACCGCCATCGACATGGCCGTGCAGATGGCCCGCCTCGGTGCCCGCGATGTAAACCTGGTGTACCGCCGTGGCCTGGCGGACATGGGCGCCACCCAGCATGAGCAGGACATCGCCAAAGCCAACCAGGTGCGCCTACTGACCTGGGCCCAACCCGAAGAAGTCCTGCTGGATGAACAAGGCCACGTACGCGGCATGCGTTTCCTGCGCACACGCCTGGAAAACGGCCGCCTGCACCCCACCGGCGAAACCTTCGAACTGGCCGCCGATGCGATCTTCAAAGCCATCGGCCAAGGCTTCGACAACGCGGCGCTGCACGATCCACTGGCCCAGCAACTGCAACGCGTCGGCGAGCGGATCTTTGTCGACGAGCAGCTGCGCACCAGCATTCCCGGGGTGTATGCCGGCGGCGATTGCGTCAGCCTCGGCCAGGACCTCACCGTGCAGGCGGTGCAACACGGCAAGCTGGCAGCCATTGCCATGCACGCCCAACTCATGCTGAACATGGAGGCTGCGTAATGGCCGATCTCTCGATTGTGTTCGCCGGTATCAAAGCCCCCAACCCATTCTGGCTGGCCTCTGCGCCACCCACCGACAAGGCCTACAACGTAGTCCGCGCCTTCGAAGCCGGCTGGGGCGGCGTGGTCTGGAAAACCCTCGGTGAAGACCCGGCGGCGGTCAACGTGTCGTCACGTTACTCGGCGCACTACGGCGCCAACCGCGAAGTGCTGGGCATCAACAATATCGAGCTGATCACCGACCGCTCCCTGGAGATCAACCTGCGGGAAATCACCCAGGTGAAAAAAGACTGGCCCGACCGCGCGCTGATCGTCTCGCTGATGGTGCCGTGTGTAGAGCAATCCTGGAAAAATATCCTGCCCCTGGTGGAAGCCACCGGCTGCGACGGTATCGAGCTGAACTTCGGCTGCCCCCACGGCATGCCCGAGCGCGGTATGGGCGCAGCGGTCGGCCAAGTGCCGGAGTACGTCGAACAGGTGACGCGCTGGTGCAAGACGTATTGCTCACTGCCGGTGATCGTCAAGCTCACGCCGAACATCACCGACATCCGCGTGGCGGCGCGGGCGGCCTATCGCGGCGGCGCGGATGCGGTGTCGCTGATCAACACCATCAACTCCATCACCAGCGTGGACCTGGAGCGCATGGTCGCCCTGCCCGTGGTCGGCAGCCAAAGCACCCACGGCGGTTATTGCGGCTCGGCGGTCAAGCCGATCGCGCTGAACATGGTCGCCGAAATTGCCCGCGACCCGCAGACCCAGGGCCTGCCGATCTGCGGCATTGGCGGTATCGGCAACTGGCGCGATGCGGCGGAGTTCGTGGCCCTTGGCTGCGGCGCGGTGCAGGTGTGCACGGCGGCGATGCTGCACGGGTTCCGGATTGTGGAAGAGATGAAGGACGGGCTATCGCGGTGGATGGACAGCCAGGGCTACAAGAGCTTGCAGGAATTCTCCGGGCGGGCGGTGGGCAATACCACGGACTGGAAGTACCTCGACATCAACTACCAGGTCATCGCCAAGATCGATCAGGCGGCATGCATAGGTTGCGGACGTTGCCATATTGCCTGCGAGGACACCTCGCACCAGGCGATTGCGAGTTTGAAACAGGCGGATGGCACGCACCTATACGAGGTCATCGATGACGAGTGCGTGGGCTGCAACCTGTGCCAGATCACCTGCCCGGTGGCGGACTGCATCGAGATGGTGGCGATAGACACTGGCAAGCCGTACCTGAACTGGACGCAGGACCCGCGTAATCCTTATCGGGACGCTGTGTAGTCCTTTAAGCCGCCTTCGCGAGCAAGCCCGCTCCCACATTCAACCGCATTCCTCCAGATAAAATGCGGTCCACTGTGGGAGCGGGCTTGCTCGCGAAGAGGCCCTCAGCCCCACCACAAAAATCAGGGCTCCAACCCAATCCCGCGCAAAATCACCCCGGTCACCGTCTGGATCGCCCGCTCGAACTGCATATCCGACAACGGCTGGTGATCATTCAGAATCTTCACCTGGTGATCAAAGTCCGCGTAGTGCTGGGTCGACGCCCAGATCATGTACAGCAGGCTCGACGGTTCCACCGGCAGGATGCGCTTGTCCTCCACCCACTGGCGAATCTTCGCCTCTTTCATCTTGGCCCAGTCGTACAGGCTGGCATCCAACGCCTCACCCAGTGTGGGCGCGCCGTGGATGATTTCGTTGGCCCAGACTTTCGAGCCATACGGCCGCGTGCGCGAGCGTTGCATCTTGGCGCGGATGTAGCTGCTGAGCACCACGCGCGGATCATCGAAGGTCTCGAAGCTCAGGGCGTCCTGCTTCCACACTTCCAGCAGGTCGAACAGCACCGCGCTGTACAGCTCGCTCTTGGTGGTGAAGTAGTAGTGCAGGTTGGAACGCGGCAGTTGCACTTCTTCAGCGATGTCGGCCATGGCGGTGCTGCCATAGCCCTTTTCGGCGAAGATCTTCTCTGCCGCCAGCAGGATTTTCTCGACGTTGACCCGACGAATGCCAATCTTGTGATTGCCCATGAGGGCTCCCCGACAACAACATGGGTTAGAGACTACCACCGGCTCTAGATCGCGGCGACAGGCCATACCGAAACTTCGTACACTGCCCGCTTCTCCCCATTGATTGGTATTGAACAATGTTGATCAAAAAGACCCTGACCACCCTTACCCTGCTCGCTTCCCTGCTGGGCGCTTCGGCGGCCTTTGCCCACGCCCACCTGAAAAGCGCCACGCCCGCTGCCGACAGCACCGTCGCCGCGCCCGCCGACCTGCGCCTGACCTTCAGCGAAGGCGTCGAAGCCACCTTCACCAAGGTCTCCCTGAGCAAAGACGGCACCGAAGTCGCCATCAAGGGTCTGGCAACCCCGGACAAGGACAAGAAAACCCTGGTGGTCACCCCTGCCGCGCCGCTGGCTGCCGGCAACTACAAGGTGGTGTGGAACGCCGTATCGGTCGACACCCACAAGAGCAACGGTGAATACAGCTTCAAGGTCGGCCAATAAGCCATGGCGACGCTGTTGGTGCTGTGCCGTTTCGTGCATTTCATTGCGGTGTTGTTGATGTTCGGGGCCTGCGTGCTCAAGCCCTGGCTGCTCGGCAACGAAGTGCAACCGGCGCTGGACCGGCAACTGCTGCGCTGCACCCGGGCACTGGCCTGGGTCGCGCTGTTGTCTGGGATCACCTGGCTGCTGCTGATCACCGCCAGCATGGCTGGCAGTTGGGACGCGGCATGGCAACCGACCACCGTCGAGTTGGTGCTGGGCAAGACGTTTTTTGGCCAGGTTTGGGTGTGGCATCTGCTGCTCAACCTGTTGCTGCTGAGCGCATTGATCAAACCCTGGCCGACGCTGCGCCTGCCGCTGATCGCGTTGCTGCTGGCCACCCTCGCCCCCGTGGGCCATGGCGCGATGCTCGATGGGCTCAGCGGGCGCCTGCTGATCCTCAATCAGGTGGTGCACCTGGCCTGCGTCGGCGCCTGGCTCGGCGGTTTGTGGGTGCTGGTGTTGATCCTGCGCCAACCCCAGGGCTATGCGCTGGAGCCGATCTTGCGGCGGTTCAGCGGCGTGGGCTATGGCTTGGTCGCGGGATTGTTGGTGACCGGGTTGATCAACGTACGCGTGCTGACTGGTCAGCTATGGCCAACGCCGCTGTTCAGCGGTTTCGCGTTGATTCTGCTGATCAAGGTGATGCTGGTGCTGGGCATGCTCGCCCTGGCGCTGTTGAATCGATTACGAATCGAAGGCTGTGACGAACGCCAAGGCAGCCTGAAGGCCAGTGTGCTGCTGGAGTGGCTGCTGGGCATTTCAGCGGTCGCCGCCGTTTCCCTCCTCGGCACCCTGCCGCCGATGGTCATGACCCAGTAGCCCCCCTCAAGTCGAACATCAATCCAAATGTGGGAGCGGATTGGTGTGGGAGCGGGCTTGTGTGGGAGCGGGCTTGCTCGCGAATACGGTGGATCAGCCAATACACCTGTAACTGACACACCGCTTTCGCGAGCAAGCCCGCTCCCACACTTGAACCGTGCCCATTCTGTAAACGGTGGCGAGCCAGGTCATCGTATAACTTCTGATTGACAACCCCCACAAACCACGCAAATACTCAGCCCGATGTTGTACGACGACGTACGACAAATAATAAAAACAACAAAGCAAGGGAGCTCCACTGTGAGTCAATTCGCCCGCAATTCCTGCGTACGCCTGGGCCTTGTCAGCCTCGGCAGCCTGATCGTCACCCTGCCCCTCGGCGCCCACGCCGACGGCTTTCTCGACGACGCCAAGGCCACGCTCAACCTGCGCAACGCTTACTTCAACCGCAACTTCACCAACCCGAGCAACCCCCAGGCCAAGGCGCAAGAGTGGACGCAGAACTTCATTCTCGACGCCAAGTCCGGCTTCACCCAAGGCACCGTGGGCTTTGGCATTGACGTGCTGGGCCTGTACTCGCAGAAGCTCGACGGCGGCAAAGGCACGGGTGGCACCCAATTGTTGCCGATCCACAGCGACGGCCGCCCGGCCGACAACTTCGGACGCCTGGGCGTGGCGCTGAAAACCCGCTTGTCGAAGACCGAACTGAAGGTCGGCGAATGGATGCCGGTGCTGCCGATCCTGCGCTCCGACGACGGCCGCTCCCTGCCCCAGACCTTTCGTGGCGGCCAGCTCACCTCCAATGAAATCGCCGGCCTGACCCTCTACGGCGGCCAGTTCCGTGGCAACAGCCCACGCAACGACGCGAGCATGGAAGACATGTTCATGAACGGCAAAGCCGCGTTCACCTCCGATCGTTTCAACTTCGGCGGCGCCGAATACAGCTTCAACGAAAAGCGCACCCAGGTCGGCTTGTGGTACGCCGAACTCAGCGACATCTACCAGCAACAGTACCTCAACCTCACGCACAGCCAGCCCGTGGGCGACTGGACCCTGGGCGCCAACCTCGGTTTCTTCACCGGCAAGGAAGACGGCAGCGCCCTGGCTGGCGACCTCGACAACAAGACCGCTTTCGCCCTGCTCTCGGCACGCTACGGCGGCAACACCTTCTATGTGGGCCTGCAGAAACTCACCGGCGACAGCGCCTGGATGAAGATCAACGGCACCAGCGGCGGCACCCTGGCCAACGACAGCTACAACGCCAGCTACGACAACGCCCAGGAAAAGTCCTGGCAGGTGCGGCACGACTTCAACTTCGTGGTGCTTGGCGTGCCGGGGCTGACGCTGATGAATCGCTACATCAGTGGCAGTAACGTGCACACCGGAACGATCACCGACGGCAAGGAATGGGGCCGCGAGTCGGAACTGGCCTACACCGTGCAAAGTGGCGCGCTGAAGAACCTGAACGTGAAATGGCGAAACTCGACCATGCGTCGCGACTTCAGCAACAATGAGTTCGACGAGAACCGACTCTTCATCAGCTACCCGATCTCACTGCTGTAAACATTCACGTCGAACCCGCCTGTGCAACCAACGCAAATCCCCCTGTGGGAGCGGGCTTGCTCGCGAAAGCGGTGGATCAGTCAGCACACCTGTAACTGACACACCGCTTTCGCGAGCAAGCCCGCTCCCACACTTGAATTGCATTCGCCGCGAGGAGCGTTGACAAGCCTGGGAATCTGTAACGATACTTTGACCTAGTCATACGACAACCTACAACAACAATGGAACGCCCATGACCACGACCACTCCCGCTCCCTTCAACCGCCTGCTGCTCACTGGTGCCGCCGGTGGCCTGGGCAAAGTCCTGCGTGAACGTCTGCGCCCTTATGCCCGCGTACTGCGCCTGTCGGACATCGCCGAGATGGCCCCGGCCGCTGACGAAGCCGAAGAAGTCCAGCCCTGCGACCTCGCCGACAAACAAGCCGTGCACCAGTTGGTGGAAGGCGTCGACGCCATCCTGCACTTTGGCGGTGTATCGGTGGAGCGCTCCTTTGAAGAGGTCCTCGGCGCCAACATCAGCGGGATTTTCCATATCTACGAAGCTGCACGTCGGCATGGGGTCAAACGTGTGATCTTCGCCAGTTCCAACCACGTGATCGGCTTTCACAAACAAGGTGAAATCCTCGACGCCCATTCGCCCCGTCGCCCGGACAGCTACTACGGCCTGTCCAAGTCCTACGGCGAGGACATGGCCAGTTTCTACTTCGATCGCTACGGCATCCAGACCGTGAGCATCCGCATCGGCTCGTCGTTCCCGCAACCGCAGAACCGCCGCATGATGCACACCTGGCTAAGCTTCGATGACCTGACCCAACTGCTCGAACGCGCGCTGTACACGCCAAACGTCGGCCACACCGTGGTCTACGGCATGTCGGATAACCTCGACACCTGGTGGGACAACCGCTACGCCGCACACCTGGGCTACGCGCCCAAGGATAACTCCGAAGTGTTCCGCGCCCAGGTCGAAGCCCTGCCACCGGTGGCCGCCGATGATCCGGCCAAGGTCTACCAGGGCGGCGCCTTCTGCGTGGCCGGGCCGTTCGGGGACTGACCCATGAGTGCAGAACTGATTGTCGACGCCCGCAACGCCGTAGGCGAATGCCCGGTGTGGGTGCCCGCAGAAAACGCGCTGTATTGGGTGGACATCCCCCACGGCGGCCTGCAACGCTGGAGCGCCGCCAGCGGCCACGTCGCCGCCTGGAAAGCCCCGCAGATGCTCGCCTGCATTGCCCGCACGACGGCGGGCAACTGGGTCGCCGGCATGGAAAGCGGCTTTTTCCAGCTCACCGCGCACAACGACGGCAGCCTCGACAGCACGCCCCTGGCCCGCGTCGAACACCCCCGCGCGGACATGCGCCTGAACGATGGCCGCTGTGATCGCCAGGGCCGCTTCTGGGCCGGCAGCATGGTGCTGGACATGGGCTTGAATGCGGCCGCAGGCATTCTGTATCGCTACACCACTGGCCAGGCGCCCCATGCCGAATTGGACGGTTTCATCACCCTCAACGGCCTGGCCTTCAGCCCCGATGGGCGCACGATGTACGCCTCGGACTCTCACCCGTTGGTGCAACAGATCTGGGCATTCGACTACGACATCGACAGCGGCACGCCATCCAACCGCCGCCTATTCGTGGACATGCACCAGCACCCCGGCCGCCCCGACGGCGCCGCAGTGGACGCCGACGGTTGCTACTGGATCTGCGCCAACGACGCCGGGCTGATCCACCGTTTCACCCCCGACGGACACCTCGACCGCTCCCTCAGCGTCCCGGTGAAAAAGCCCACCATGTGCGCCTTTGGCGGCAGCCGGTTGGACACACTGTTCGTCACCTCGATCCGCGATGACCAGAGCGAACAGTCGCTGTCGGGTGGCGTGTTTGCCCTCAATCCTGGCGTGCAGGGTTTGCCCGAGCCGACTTTCACCCTCTGATGGGACAGCCCTGATGATCGAACTCAAAGACGCCCTCACCCACCTCACCCTGGCCCCCGCCATCGGCGGCAGCATCGTCAACTGGCAGGTCATCGCCACCGGCCAGCCGTTGTTGCGCCACAGCGATGAGCACGCCGTGAACAGCGGCCTGCCGGGCAAGCTGGGCTGCTACCCACTCGCGCCCTGGTCCAACCGCATCGCGGCAGGCGGCTTCAACAACCCCGACGGCTGGCTGGCCCTGCAACCCAACAGCCGCACCGACCCGTTGCCGATCCACGGTTCGGCGTGGCAGCAGGCGTGGCAGGTGGTCAGCCAGTCGGCGGATGAAGTGGTGATGCAGGTGTTGTGCGACACACCGTTCGCCTATCGCGCCGAGCAACGCTTTGGCTTGCGGGACGGTGAGTTGAACATCGCGTTAACGGTCACGCACCTGGCCGAGAAAGCCGCGTGGCATGGCTTGGGACTGCATCCGTATTTGCCCCGCACAGCCAGCACGCGGTTGCGGGCCAAGGCTTCGCAGGTGTGGCTCAGTGATGCGGCGAAACTGCCCACGGGCCTGGCGCCGGTGCCAGTGGATTGGGATTTCCAGCAGTTGAAAGGCCTGCCCGACGGCCTGGTCGACAACGGCTTCTGTCACTGGGATGGGCAGTGCCGCATCGAGCAACCGGACCTGGGTTACGCCCTGGAATGCCAGGCCAGCGGCGCCGATTACTTCCTGCTCTACTGCCCGCCGGGGTTGGAGTTCTTTTGCATCGAGCCGGTGAGCCACCCGGTGAATGCCCATCATCTGCCCGGCAAGCCGGGGTTGAAGTTGCTGGAACAAAACCAGTCGGCACACCTGTCATTCAAGCTGAAATACCTTCCAACCGGGGGAGCGGGCTTGCTCGCGAATACGGTGGCGCAGTAACTCATTCAACGCCTGGCACACCGCTTTCGCGAGCAAGCCCGCTTCCACAGTTTTGATCGCTGTTGTGTCAGTGTCACGGTGGGCTGTTTTTGAGGCGCCCTGCGGTGTCGATACTGACCACCACGGACAACCCCGGCCTCAGCCGTTCGCTCTCGGCCTGATCCGCATCTACCGTAATCCGCACCGGCACCCGCTGGGCAATTTTCACAAAGTTGCCGGTGGCATTGTCTGCCTGCAACAGGCTGAACTCCGACCCGGTGGCCGGTGAAATATGCTGCACCGTGCCATGAAACTTGCGGTGGTTCAGTGCATCCACGGTGAACGTCACGGGTTGCCCCACCTGCACGTTGTCCATCTGGGTTTCCTTCATGTTTGCGATCACCCACAACTGCGGCGGCACCAGTGCCATCAGTTGCGCGCCGGAGTTGACGTAGGCCCCCAGGCGCACGCCAATCTGCCCCAGCTGGCCGTCACGTGGTGCGGTGATGCGCGTGTTCGACAGGTCGATCCGCGCCAGTTCCACGGCTGCATCCGCACTCGCCACCGCCGCTTCCAGGGAACCGCGATTGACGATCACCGTCTGTAAATCCTGCCGCGCGATTTCCAGGCTCGCCTGGGCCTGGGCCACCGCCGCGAGGGTCTGCGCGTTCGCGGCACGGGTCACGTCCAGCTCGCGCCGGGACACCGAACCATCGCTGATCAGCTCTTCATTGCGGCGCAAATCCGCGGTGCTCTTGCGCGCCTGCGCCTCGCTGTCCGCCAACGCCGCCTGGCGCAGCTTGATGGTGGCTTCGGCGCTGTTGCGTTGCTGCACCACGTTGGCCAGCGACGCCTTCTGCACCGCCAACTGTGCCAGCGCCTGGTCGAGGCGTTGTTTGTAGATGCGATCATCCAGGCGCACCAGCAGGTCGCCGGTCTTTACGTATTGGAAGTCCTGCACCGGGACTTCAAACACGTAGCCGCTGAGCTGCGGCCCGATGATCGTGACCTGCCCGCGCACCAGGGCGTTTTCGGTGGTTTCCACTGCACTGCTGAACGGCGGCAGTTGCCAGGCGTAAAGCACGATCAGCACGCCGACAATGGCAATCGCGGCAAAGCCCAGGGACGAGATGATCCGCACCCGCAGCGGGCGCAGTTCGGTGGGCACCGCGCCCGGCGGCGTGCTGCCTTCGGGGGTGGCGGCGATGGCGGTGGTGGTCGTGGTTGAAGGTTCGGTCATGTAGGTGCGCCGCTGGGTTGAACGGGAGTGGCTGCTCGAGTGGTACTCATCAGCCACAGACTGCGGATAAAGATCCAGATCATGGTCAGCATCGCGATGATCGCGATCAGCATGAACACATCGTTGTAGGCCATCACATTCGCCTCACGGGTGGCCGCCGTCGCGAGACTGCGGATGCCCATGAGGTTGCGCAACTCAGGGTCGGCGATCACACCACCGTAGGCCGAGCCACCGCTCGCCACCCGCGCGGCCACACGGGGGTCCAGCAGGGTCAGGTGTTCGACGATCATGCTCGAATGAAACTTCTCGCGCACGATCTGGAACGTCCCCAGCAGCGCCGCGCCGATCAGGCCGCCGAGGTTCTGGCAAATGCCGAACATCACTGAAAAACTCACCAGATTGCGTGGGTTGGCCAGCACGTTCTTGGTGCCCAGCACCATGGTCGGCCCAAGGAAGAACGTGCCGCCGAAGCCTAGCAGGAACTGGCTGATGTACAGGTTCTGCGGGCGGGTCAGGTTGCTGGAGAAACTGTCCATCACCGAACCTGTGGCCATCAACGCCAGGGAAATCACCAGAGGCATCAGCAGATGCGCCGGGTTGATCGTCAACGCGCTGACCGCAAGCCCGGCAATCGCCCCGGCCAGCATCACCAGGTACAGCGTGTGCATTTGCTGGTAGCTCATGTTCAGCACCTGCATGAACCCCACGGCGCCGGTGGACTGCTCGGACAGCACCATGCGGATCAGGATCACCGCCAACGCCAGGCGGATCATCACCCCGCTGCCCAGCCAACGAGTCATCAGCATCGGGTTGGCGCGGTTATGCTCGATGGCCAGGCCAGCCATGATCAACACCAGGGAACACGCCGAGGCGACGCCGATCCACGGCGCTTCCAGCCACCAGTCGATCCGGCCCAGGGACAGCACCGCACACAGCAGGGCCACGCCGCTGGCCAAGAGGGCGAAGGTCAGGAAGTCGAGTTTTTCGAAGGTCTTGAAACGATCACCAGGCGGCAACTTGAGCAGGAACACACAGCCCAGGCAGATCAGCGCCAGGCCCAGTTCGAACAGGTACAAGCCGCGCCATTCGGCAATTTGCAGCAAGTCCTCGGAGAACAACCGCGCCAGCGGCAACGCCAGTTGTGCCGTGCCCAGGCCCAGCACCAGGGATTTCAAACGCCACTTGGCCGGGAAGGCCTGGATCATGTAATACAAGCCCAACGAACTCAGCGCCGCGCCGACCATGCCGTGGGCCGCCCGCACCGCAATCGCCGAACTGAGGTCGTTGACGAACAAGTGCCCGAAGGTCACCAGCGCGTACAGCACCAGGAACACCTCGGTAAACGCACGCAGGCCGAACTGCTGGCGGAACTTCACCAGCAACAGGTTCATGCACACGTTGGTCATCACATAGGCGGCGGGCAGCCAGGCCATTTCCGCAGTGGTCGCACCGAGGGCGCCTTGCAGGTATTGCAGGTTGGCGATGACCAGCGCGTTGCCCAAGCCGCCGGTGATTGCCACCAGCACGCCGACCAGTGCGAACAGCCAGCGCTTGGGCGTCGGGTGCAAGGGGGTGGACGGCGAACCGGGCAGGCTCGGCCGCTCGTGGGGCTGCCAGGTGAGGGGGGTGTATTTGTCCATTCGACGACTCAGGTAAACCGGTACTCAGAGACAGTAAACCTGAGCGAAGTTCATCTTGCCATCGAGAAGGTCCAAATGATGACTGAAGTGTGCACCAGAAAAAATGTGGGAGCAGGCTTGTGTGGGAGCGGGCTTGCTCGCGAATGCGGTGGATCAGTCACTACATTTGCTGACTGACACTGCGCATTCGCGAGCAAGCCCCACATTGGATCTGCGGCGTGTTCTGAGTCAGATCCAGCCCAGCCAGCTCCAGTAAGTGGCAGCGAACACCAGCATCAAGCCATAGCCGATCAGCGTCACCAGAATCCCCACCTTGGCAAACTGCCGCGCCGTAAACGTTCCGGTGCCCAAACACACCATATTCTGCGGCGCATTGATCGGCAGGATAAACCCGTAGCTCATTACAAACCCCAGCAACATGGTCATGCCCAACCGACTGAATTCCCCAGGCAAGGTCTGCAACACCGCAATCAAAATCGGCAGCAACGCCGAGGTCAGCGCCGTGGCGCTGGCGAAGCCCAAATGAATCAGGATCAAAAACGCCCCCAGGATCGCAAACACCCCCAGCGGCCCGACTTGATCCAGGCCGGTATGCGCCACCACCTGGGAGCCCAGCCATTGCCCGGCCTGGGTGGTCAGCAGCGCGGTGCCCAGGCTGATGCCCACACCAAACACAATCACCGTGCCCCACGGAATGCGCGACTGCACATCCTTCCAGGTCATCACCCCAAGCCCCGGCAGCAGCAGGAACACCAGCCCGGCGTAAGTGGTCGAGGTGGTGTCGAAGTTGTGCAGGCGCCCTTCGGTGGCCCAGGCCAGCAGCAACAATACCGACACGCTCAGCAGGCGTTTCTGCGGCCCGGTCATCGGGCCGATGTCCACCAGTGACTGGGCCACCGCCTCCTTGCCACCGGGAATGCTATCGGTCTCCGGCGGCAGCAGCTTGAGCACCAGGAACAACAGCACCGCCGACATGATCAACGCCCACGGCGCCCCGGCGATCAGCCAGTCGATCCACGACACGCGTTGGCCAAGCATCTTGTCCATGAAACCGACGGTGAGCAGGTTCTGCGCCGCAGCAGTCTGGATGCCGACGTTCCAGATACTGGTGCCCTGGGCCACCACGATCATGATCGCGGCGGCGATGTTCGAACGCTTGTCCACGCCGAATGCAGCGATCACGCCCATCATGATCGGCACCACACAGGCACTGCGCGCCGTGGCGCTGGGCACCACCAGGCTGAGCAGGATGGTCACGGCAATCGCCCCCAGCAGGATGCGCCGGGTGCTGGTGCCGACCCGGCTCAGCGTCACCAACGCAATGCGCCGGTCCAGGCCAGTGTGGGTCATGGCCGCCGCGATAAACAGCGCACCCGCCACCAGCGCCAGCGCCGGGTTGGAGAACCCGGTCAACGCCATGCTGATGGCCGGGCTGGTGCCGATCAGATGCGCAGGGTCTTGCAGCGACGGCGCAGTGCCCAACAGGAACGCCATCAGCGACGTGATCATGATCGCGCTGGCCTCGTAGGACACCGCCTCGGTGATCCACACCACTACGGCAAACGCGAGGATCGCCAGCATGCGATGCCCGGCCACCGGCAAATCCGCCGGCAGCGGCAACAGCAGCACCCCGGCCATCACCAGTACGGCGATGACCAGGCCCAAGGGCAATTTGAAGGGTGCAGCGCTCATCGGGTGCTCCAAGGCTCTAGATCGGGCCTTGAGCATGGTGCATTTTGCCGCACGCGGTGTTGACGGGTATCAAGCGATTCAAATGTGGGAGCGGGCTTGCTCGCGAATGCGGAGTGTCAGTCAGCAAATGTATTCACTGATACACCGCATTCGCGAGCAAGCCCGCTCCCACAGAGGATCGGGTTTACATAGCTGGACCTGGATATTCAGCTGAGCAACTGGCTCAACACTGCCCGCAGCTTGCCGGGCTTGACCGGTTTGTTCAGCAACGGCGCTTCCAGCCGACGCAAGGCGCGACGGCATTGGTCGGTGCGGTCGGCGGTGATGATCACCGCGGGGATCTTGCAGGCGAAATGCTCGCGCAACTGCTTGACCACCTCGCAGCCGACCACGCCGTGGTCGAGGTGATAGTCGGCGAGGATCAACTCCGGCGCCCTGCCCTGCAACGCCGCCATCGCACCGGCCTGGTCGGTGGCGGTGAGCACTTCGCAGCCCCACTGTTCGAGCAGCGCGCTCATGCTTTCGAGGATGCTGGTTTCGTTGTCGATCACCAGCAAGCGCCGCCCCGGCAGCGGATTGCCGGTGGTCGGTTGTACCGGCAGTTGGCTGATCGCCAGGGGCATCTCGGCACTCAGCGGCACTTCGATGCTGAACATCGAGCCGCGCCCCGGCCAGGAGCGCACGGCAATCGGGTAGCCAAGGATCTCGGCGATCCGCTCGACAATCGCCAAGCCCAACCCCACCCCCTTGCGATCCGCTGCACGGCCGACATCCAGCTGGTTGAACTCAAGGAAAATCGCCTCCAGCCGATCCGCCGCAATCCCGCGCCCAGTGTCCCACACCTCCAGGCGCAGGCAATCGCCCCGGCGTCGTGCGCCGAGGAGGATGCAGCCGTCGTCGGTGTAGCGGCAGGCGTTGCTGAGAAAGTTACGCAGAATCCGCGTCAACAAGCGCAGGTCGGTGCGCACCGCGTAATGCCCGGTGTGCACGCGCAAATTCAGCCCGGCCGCCTGGGCCACCGACTGGAATTCCGAGACCAGCGGCGCGAATACTTCATCCAGGCGATACAGGGCCACATCCGGCTTGACCGCTGCCTGGTCGAGTCGCGAGATGTCGAGCAGGTCGGTGAGCAGATCCTCGGCGCCTTCCAGCGCCTGGTGCGTGCGTTCCACCAGTACCCGCTCGACATCGGGCAACTGGCGCTCACGCAAGGTGGCGATCAAAAGCCGTGCCGCGTTCAGTGGTTGCAGCAGGTCATGGCTGGCGGCGGCGAGGTACTTGTCCTTGCTGCGGTTGGCGGCCTGGGCGGCGTCGCGGGCGTCGCGCAGATCCTGTTCGATCTGTTCGCGCTGGGCGATCTGCTGCTGCAGGTTGTGGTTGGCTTCCAGCAATTCTTCGGTGCGTGCGGCGACGCGCTGCTCCAACTCGTCGTTGAGGCGGATATAGCGCTTGCGCTCGGCCTCCAACTCATCCAGGCGTGCGGTCAGCTCCGGGTAGTGACTCTTGCGCGCCGACTGGTCGCCCAGCCCCAGCAGCGCAGACAGCGCGCGTTGCGGGTCGTCAGAGTGCTTCGCCATAAACGACCTCAACATCACGCTGGCTCGACGCGCGCGGGTTGGTGAGGATGCACGGGTCATCCATTGCATGCTCGGACAAAAACGGAATATCCGCCACACGTACCCCGTGCAGGCCGAGGGTTTCGTGGAAACCGATCGCGTGCTTCAACGCGATCAGATGCTCCACCAACCGCCCGCAGATCTGCCGGTGGTTGAGGCCCCGGCAGTCGATGCCGAACGTCTCGGCAATCACCTGGAAACGCTCCGGCGCCGAGCTGTAGTTGAACGCCACCACATGCTCCACCAACACCGCGTTGCACAGCCCGTGGGGCAGGTCGAGGAAGCCGCCGAGGCTGTGGGACATGGCATGCACCGCGCCAAGGATCGCATTGGAGAACGCCAGTCCGGCCTGCATGCTGCCGAGCATGATCTTCTCGCGCAGGGCGATGTCGGTGGGGTTGGCGATCATCTGCACCAGGTTGCCGTTGATCAGGCGCATGGCTTCCAGGGCATGGGGATCGGTCAGCGGGCCATGGCCGGTGGAGACGAACGCCTCGATGGCATGCACCAGCGCGTCGATGCCAGTGCAGGCGGACAGGAACGGGTCCATGCTCGCCGTGGTTTCCGGGTCGATCAGCGACACATCTGGCACCACCGCCTTGCTGACGATGGAAAACTTCATGCGCTCCTGCTGATTGGAAATGATCACGAACTGCGAGACATCCGCCGAGGTGCCGGCGGTGGTGGGGATCAGGATCAGCGGCGGGCTGGGCACGCGGATGGTGTCCACGCCTTCGAACTCGAGAATGCTGCGCCCGTGGGCGACCACGATACCGATGGCCTTGCCGCAGTCCATCGGGCTGCCGCCGCCGATGGCGACGATCACGTCACAGTGGTTTTCACGGTAGACCTCGGCGCCGGTCATCACTTCTTCAACGCGGGGGTTGGGGGACACGGCGGAGTACAGGCAGTAATCGATACCGATGGCTTGCAGGCTGGCTTCGACGTCGGCGACCCAACCGGCGGCGATCACCCCGGGGTCGCTGACCACCAGCACCTTACGCGCGCCGAAGGTCTTCGCGTAATTGCCGACGTTGTGCCGGCAGCCGGCGCCAAAAATGATTTCTGGCGAGACGAATTTACGCAGGAGGCTGAGGTTTGGGCTCATTGGAAAGCCTGTTTTTATTATTTTGGAAGGATGGGCTCCACACTAACCGATCCGGGGGCGATTGCAATCAGACCAATGGGTCATTTTCAAGACCACTACCGTGCAGAATCCAGCGCTACCTGCCTTGTCTCAGCAAGCCATAAACATCACGGGACGCGGTACCCGCACACTACTGGGCAAGCGTCAGCGCAGAATAATCAACATGCTTGAGTGATGGTATGGAAGATCTTTTTCTCTTCATCAAAAAACAGGTAAGCCTGGGCGTAGTCATGACTCAACTCACTGATGTCGAGCTGCCCTAGGAAAACCGTCGGTCTTCCGTCTACCACCGGCCAATCGGGGCCTTGCAACCATTTAGGAGTTGCTTTCAGGCACCTGAAATCAGTTTTTATTTTATTCTTCAGCCAAGACTGCAGCTCCTTAGGGCTAAGATTTTTTTGCTCTTCTACCAGTTTTGAAAAATATTCAGCAGACAACGACAGCCATTTAGGCTGAACTTTTAGTGTCAGGTTGAATAGGTTTTCATACTTTTTTTCTACGGTATGAGCAATGCCGTTTTTACTCAAAACTGCAGAAAGCAGCGTTTGAACATTGTAGATGCACTCCAGATTCAGATAGTCCTGAGCGATTACATAGCTGTAAAGATCGGGCTCATTGATATAGGCCGGAAGGTTGCTCTCAACTTCAAGCAACGCTTTGACTTCTGGATCTGAGTAGACCATCGCTTCAAATGCTTTGGGTGAAATGGCCCCTTCGACGAATTCCGTGATGATTTCAATAGCGGTCATTGTTTGTTCCTAGGTGTCTGAATTCATCAATCGCAGCGTGCTGTTCCCGAGTGACCTCACGCAAATTTATAGGGTTGTTGATATCTGCTCCACCCTTACGTTGGGGGATGTGGTGATGCAACTCCATCGATTTTCCGTTCGCATCCGTCGGCGCAGCGCCGCGCTCCATACGACTCATGTTGGCAGGGCTGAACTCACCTGAAGACTTTGAGGCCGTATAGCGGTTTTTCCAGTATCGGCTTCTGACTACATCCCACTCGGGCGCCTTGCCGTTGGGCATAGGTTTATCTATCGCCTGCCCTCTTCTCCAACGCTTGAACTGAACACAACTCCAACCCCATGGATCGATCCAGAAAATGGGGTTAGGCCCATATTGATAGAGATTCAGACCGCCCATTAACCCTATAGGATCCGGCGTCGTAAACCGCCCCACATCCGGGTCATAAAACCTGAACGTATTGAAGTGCAGCCCCGTCTCGCGATCCAGATACTGCCCCTGGAACCGCAGGTTCTGTTCTTCAATGTAGTCAGGCTCACGTACCTCTTCCAGCGTGCTGCCCCACACCCGATAGGTCGCGCTCCAGACGTTGTGCCCGTCGGTTTCAGTCAACTGCTCCGGCAAGCCGTTGAGGTCGTTGTGGTAGTAGCGGATCTTCTGTTGCGGACCGATGCCATCGACTCGCGCCAACGGCTCGTAGCCTTCGTCTACGTAGACGTAAAGGCTGGTCTGGCGGTGTTTATGCTCCTGCAACAGGCGCAGGCCATCCCAGGTGAAGCGGGTTTCGCCCAATAGATAACCGCTGCTGTCCTGCTCGGTTTTGGCGATGCGCCGGCCCAGCGGATCGTAGGTCATGCGTACTACGCTGCCATTGTGGCTTTGCACTTCAATCAGCCGGTGTTCGGCGTCGTAGGTGAAGCGTTGCAGGCCACGCAGAGCACTGCGTTTTTCGATCATTCGACCGAAGCCGTCGTAGCGGTAGCGTTTGTCCTGGTAGGTCAGTAGCTTGTTGTGCCTCACTAAGCCGGCACTAGACTGTGCCCCGTCCAACAAGTTGGCGGCAGCGTCGTAGCCGAAGGTTTCCAGCTGGCTTTGAGTGCTGTCCTGACTAGCGATAATCCGGCCGGTTGCGTCGTAGTGCAGCAGTTGGCGATGGTTGCGATGGGGTTCGACGCGACCGATCAGGTTGTCGGCTGGGTCGTATTCGTAGTGCGTTTGTACAGTGGCCGACAGTTGAGACTGACGCGTGCGCGTTCGCAGGCGACCGCTGCGGTCGTAGGCGTGGCGGGTACTGAGCCGGCCTTGGGTACGCAGGACTTCGCGGTGCAGGCGGTCGCGTTCGAAGTCGCTGATGACTTGGCCGTCCAGGTTGATCTGGTGCAGGTGGCCGCTGCCGTAGTGCAGGCGGTTGAGCCTGCGGCCATCGGGCAGTTGCGTCTGGATCCGGTTGCCGAGTTCGTCGTAGTGGTGTTGCAGCTTGCCGGTTGCACTCTGCTCGCACGTCAGTTGGCCAAGCGCGTCATAGGCAAAACCCAGTGCTTGAGCATTGCCTTGCCGGTCGGTGGTGGTGACGTCGGTGAGTTGGTCCAACGCGTCGTAGGCATATTCGGTTCGGCCATCGTCGGTCTCCTTGGCTAACAGACGACCGACTGCGTCACGCTCCAGGCGATGCACGAGGGAAGAGGCCTCATCCAAAGGGAGGTATTCGACTGCGATCAAGTAACCCAGCGCGTCATAGGCATAACACCGCGCACTGCCATCGAGGTCTTGCTGTTGCGTGAGGCGGTCGCCCTGGTCCCAGGCGAAGCGATAGTGCTCGCCGTTTTCGTTGGTCAGGGTTTGCAATCGACCGTAGGCATCGTGCCGATATTCGATCTGGCGGCCATGGGCATCTATGCGCCGCAGCAGTTGCCCGCGCCGGTCATATTGGTAGCGGGTAGTGTGGCTCGCCGCATCGATGTAGGCGCTCAACTGACCACTGGTGTTGCGCAGGTAGTGTTCGATGTAACCGTAGGGCCTTTCGATTTGAAGCAATCGGCCGCGGCTGTCGTGTTGATAACGCTGGCGTTCACCGACTGCATCGATAACGGTTTGTAAATGACCTCGACGGTCGTACTCGAACCTTGTGGCATAGCCCGAACAATCGACCTGTTCAAGCAACTGCCCGGTTTCATTCCAGCGTTGGGTCTTGTGCTTGCCCGTGGCGTCGATGATCTCCACCACCTGTCCAAACCCATCATGGTGATAGCGCGTGACGTGCCCCAGCGGGTCGGTTTCACTGACGCAATTGCCGCGTTGATCGTATCGATACTGCCAGCTGTGGCCGGCTGCATCGGTTTCAACCAATGGCAGCGACCAGTGTTCCAGCCACACCGTCGATTCAATACGGCCCAGCGGATCTTGTGTGCTGCACAGGTTGCCGGATTCGTCGTAGCCGAATCGCCACTGGCCACCCAGAGGATCGGTAGCCCCCAACAACTGGCGCTCGTCATTCCAATCGAACTGCCAGGTGTGCCCCAGGTTGTCGGTGTATTCGGTGATCTGGTACTGCGGGTTCCACTTGCGGGAGCTGGCCCGTTGCAAGCCATCGGTAATCCGCGTAAGCCCGACTAGCAGGTCGTAGTCAAACTGATAATCGTCGCCCTCATCGGTCCAGTGCCGTACCACTCGCCATTCACGGTCGTCCACACAGGCCCATTGGTAAAAGCAGCGCAGGCCGGTGGGCAGTTGGTGTTCGACCATGCGCTGGGCGCTGTCATAGGCGAAGCGGCGCTGAACATGCCCATCGGCATCGCGCACGGCTGCGAGATCGCCGCGCGTGTCGTAGGTATAGCTGGAGAGCGTTTCACGACGGTGATCGGGGTACAGGCGCTCGATCTGTTCGACACGGCGGGGCCATTGCTGGCTGTAGCTCAGCTCGATTCGCACAACGCCAAAGGTATCGCGCAACTGGCTCAGGCGGCCCTGATCGTCATAGTCGAGGAAAACGCGGTTGTCATTGCGATCTCCCCACTGGCCCAAGCGCAAATGCGCAGGGTTGTCCGGTGTGGGTTCGAACAGCCGATACAGCCCGTCGACACGCTCAATCAGCAGGTGGCCGCTGGCATGGCGGCGTACGCTCAAGCCTTCGCCGGCGCTGAACACCGCAGCACCTAGCGGGATCACGCCCATGTCGATCTGCCGAGCCTGCTCGTCGGTGTAGATCAGCCGTTCGCCGCCTTCGGGATGCGGGCCCATTTCGACGAAAACCTCATAGGCCACACTCCAACTCGCACCGAACAGACCGTTACGGCGCTCATCCCGGCTGCTGTAATAGCGCTGCCACTCGATTGGCAACAGGCCAGGCAATGCAAAATCCAGGTCGTCGTCACCGTCGAGAATCTTCGCCCCCGTGGCGCAGTGCACCGGGTTGGGCGAGCCGCGCACTGCTGACGCAAGCGCGTTGCTCACCTGCCCTGTGCCCCACGACACCAACCCACCCACCGTCATACAGGGCAACGTGCTGAAGAACTTCGCCCCACCACCGCGCAATGCCAACAGCGCCGTTACCGCCAGCCCTACACCCGGCGTCTTGCCGCTGCGAATCTCACGCACCACCACCGGCGCGCCGCCGATGACCACGTTGGACGAAATCTGCACCTTGCCCACCGTGGCTTCGCAGGTGCTTCTGTCCCCACTGCGTACGGCGGGCTGGCCGTTGATGAATACCTTGCTGGAACCTTCGGCGAGGTACTGCTCCGGCATGGGCGGGTGTTTAGTGCAGTCGACGGTATCGGCAGGACAAGGTATAGCGCCCGCCACCGGCGCAGCGACCGTAGGGCGCCAGAGCTGAGAGAAAAAACCTTCGGCGATATCCAGATAAGTCGGTTCACTGCCCGCTTCTGGCACGGCGGCGCCGACTTTTCCGGCCGCCCGCGCTGCAGGCTTGCCGTTGATAAACACATCCGGCGAACCGTTGCTGATGAATGCATCGATGACGGGTGGGAAGAGTGCGTTGGCGAAAGACTCACATAATCGCGAAAGGCCTTTATCGGCGCCGCTTGCACCCATGCCGAGCCCGACCACCACACCGACCACGGCCCCCAGCACAACGCAGCCCAGGCCACCTGTCGCCACGCTGATGCCGGTTGCAGCCACGACGGCCGCCGTGGCCAGTGCCGTCACGGCCACCGTCGCCGCAACTTCCAGCACGCCGCCCAACACGTCCGCCAGCATCGAGCTGTGCAACAGCGCGTCGCCCTCGCGGGCAGCCCACAGCGTATCCGTCATGCGCAACAGTCCCTGTCCGAAAAGGCAGGATCAAATCACGCAGTACCGTTATTTCTCAGGTGAGACTTTCCGAGGGGGTCGTAGGACGGGTCCCAAAGACCGCTTGAGCACCGGCCAGCACGAGACTGGCCGGCGGTAGATCAACGGCTGGCGAAGTACATGGTCACTTCAAAGCCGATACGCAGGTCGGTAAACGCGGGTTTTTTCCACATGGGACGTTCCTCTTGTTGTGCCGGAAGATTCCGGTCGGGTCATTAATGCATGGGGGGGGTGGGGGGTGAATGGTACTTTCGAAGTAGCGGCCACACTGCATTAGTCTCAGGCATGCAGAGATCAAAATGTGGGAGCTGGCTTGCCTGCGATAGCGGTGGGTCAGCTACAAACTTGTAACTGATACACCGCCATCGCAGGCAAGCCAGCTCCCACAGGGGGATTGCATTGCAATTTGAGAGTTAGAAGAACCCGAGTGGGTTGATGTCGTAGCTCACCAGCAGGTTCTTGGTCTGCTGGTAGTGATCCAGCATCATCTTGTGGTTCTCACGCCCCACACCCGACTTCTTGTACCCGCCAAACGCCGCATGCGCCGGGTACAGGTGGTAGCAGTTGGTCCACACGCGGCCGGCCTTGATCGCGCGGCCCATGCGGTAGGCACGGTTGATGTCGCGGGTCCACAGGCCGGCACCGAGGCCGAATTCGCTGTCGTTGGCGATCGCCAGGGCTTCGGCTTCGTCCTTGAAGGTGGTGATGCCCACCACCGGGCCGAAGATTTCTTCCTGGAACACGCGCATCTTGTTGTGGCCCTTGAGCAGGGTCGGCTGGATGTAGTAACCGCTGGACAGGTCCCCCTCCAAACGCTCGGCCGCGCCGCCGGTGAGCAGCACCGCGCCTTCTTCCTGGGCGATTTTCAGGTACGAGAGGATCTTGTCGTATTGCTGCTCGGACGCCTGGGCGCCGACCATGGTCTCGGTGTCCAGCGGGTTGCCGCGCTTGATCTTGACGATCTTTTTCATCACCTCGGCCATGAACGCGTCGTAGATCGACTCCTGCACCAGCGCCCGCGACGGGCAGGTGCACACTTCGCCCTGGTTGAAGAACGCCAGCACCAGGCCTTCGGCGGCCTTTTCGATGAACTGTGGCTCGGCGCTCATGATGTCTTCGAAGAAGATGTTCGGCGACTTGCCGCCCAGTTCCACGGTCGACGGGATGATGTTCTCGGCGGCCGCATGCATGATGTGCGCGCCGATGGGCGTCGAGCCGGTAAAGGCGATCTTGGCGATGCGCTTGCTGGTGGCCAGCGCTTCGCCGGCTTCGCGGCCAAAGCCCTGGACGATATTCAGCACGCCCGGTGGCAGCAGGTCATTGATCAACTCGGCAAACACCATGATCGACAGCGGCGTCTGCTCGGCCGGCTTGAGCACGATGCAGTTACCAGCGGCCAGCGCCGGGGCGAGTTTCCAGGCCGCCATCAGCAGCGGGAAGTTCCACGGAATGATCTGCCCGACCACACCCAATGGCTCGTGGAAGTGATAGGCAGCGGTGTGTTCGTTGATCTCGGCGGCGCCGCCTTCCTGGGCGCGGATGCAGCCGGCGAAGTAACGGAAGTGGTCGGCAGCCAGAGGCACGTCGGCGTTGAGGGTTTCGCGCACGGCCTTGCCGTTGTCCCAGGTCTCGGCCACGGCCAGTACTTCAAGGTGCTGCTCGATGCGGTCGGCGATTTTCAGCAGCACCAGCGCACGGTCCTGGGCCGAGGTCTTGCCCCAGGCGTCGGCGGCGGCGTGGGCGGCGTCGAGGGCCTTGTCGATGTCGGCGGCGCTGGAGCGTGGGAATTCGGCGATGACTTCGCCGGTCACCGGCGACGTATTGGTGAAGTACTTGCCATCGATCGGCGCGACAAATTCACCGCCGATGTAGTTGCCGTAGCGCGCCTTGAAGCTGACGATGGCGCCTGGGGTGCCGGGTTGTGCGTAGATCATGATGAGGCCTCTGTCGGGGTCCGGGCCTGTTGGTCAACAGGCGATGAGCCGATAGTAAAGAGCCCCCGCTACCGGGCGAATGCGCCGTTGGCAGGGGGGCTATGGTCATTTGGTCGTAGAACTAGTGCTTGGCCACCAGTTCCTTGGGCAACTTGAAGGTCCAGAGCATGCCGCCCTGGTTGAAGTCCTTCACGCGCTTGGCCACTTCACCGCCCCACAACGGCACTGCGCCACCCCAGCCGGAGACCACCGAGACGTACTGTTCGCCGTCCATGTCCCAGGTCACCGGCGAGCCGAGCACGCCGGAGCCGGTCTGGAACTCCCAGACTTTCTCGCCGGTCTTGGCGTTGAACGCTTGCAGGAAACCTTCCGGCGTGCCGGTGAACACCAGGTTGCCCTTGGTGGTCAGCACCCCGCCCCACAGCGGCGCGAAGTTCTTGTGGCGCCACACTTCCTTGCCGGTTTTCGGGTCGATGGCGCGCAGCACGCCGATGTAGTCCTCGTTCAACGGCTTGATGGTGAAGCCCGCGCCGAGGAACGCCGCGCCTTTCTTGTAGGCGATGCCTTCGTTCCAGATGTCCATGCCCCACTCGTTGGACGGCACGTAGAACAGCCCGGTGTCGCGGTTGTAGGCCATTGGCATCCAGTTCTTCGCACCGAGGAACGCCGGCGCTACGAACACCGAAGTGCCCTTGGTTTCACTGCCCGGCGCGCCGGGGCGGCTGGCTTCGTTGTAGATCGGCCGACCGTTCTTATCCAGGCCGGTGGCCCAGGTGATCTTGTCCACGAACGGGAAGCCACGGATGAATTTGCCGTTGGTGCGGTCCAGCACGTAGAAGAAGCCGTTGCGGTCGGCGGTAGCCGCCGCTTTGATTTCCTTGCCGCCTTCGGTGTAGTTGAACGAGATCAGCTCGTTCACGCCGTCAAAGTCCCAACCGTCGTGGGGGGTGCTCTGGAAGTGCCATTTGATGGTGCCGTCGTCCGGGTTCAGCGCCAGGCGCGAAGACGAATAGAGGTTGTCGCCCGGGCGCAGGTGGGAGTTCCACGGCGCCGGGTTGCCGGTGCCGAACAGCAGCAGGTTGGTTTCCGGATCGTAGTAGCCGCCCAGCCACGGCGCCGCACCGCCGGTCTTCCACAGGTCGCCGGGCCAGGTCTTGCCCGCCTCGCCGCCGGAAATACCGTTCTCCACCGCCTTGCCGTCCTTGTACACGTAGCCCATATGGCCTTCGACAGTCGGACGGGTCCACAGCAGGTCGCCGTTTTTCGGGTCATAGGCTTCGATCTTGCCGACCACGCCGAACTCGCCACCGGCCACGCCGGTGATCAGCTTGCCGTTGATCACCAGGGGCGCGGCGCTGATGGAGTAGCCTTCCTTGTGGTCGGCCACCTTCTTGCTCCACACCACCTTGCCAGTGTCCTTGTTCAACGCCACCAGCTTGGCGTCAAGGGTGCCGAAGAACACCAGGTCGCCATACAGCGCCACGCCACGGTTGATCACGTCGCAGCACGGACGAATGTCATCGGGCAGGCGCGCGTCGTATTGCCAGAGTTTCTTGCCGGTGCGCGCATCCACCGCGAACACCCGCGAATAGGAACCGGTGAGGTACATCACCCCGTCCTTGACCATCGGTTGCGCCTGCTGGCCGCGCTGTTTTTCGCCGCCAAACGAAAACGCCCAGACCGGGCGCAGGTCCTTGACGTTGTCCACGTTCAGCGTATCCAGCGGGCTGTAGCGCTGGCCCTGCACGCCGAGGCCGTTGGTGACGATCTGCTCGGGGTTTTTCGGGTCCTGGAGAATGTCCTGGTCGGTCACGGCGGCCAGGGCCTGGCCGGATAACAGGATGGCACCGAGCAACACACTCAAGGCGAAGGGTTGGCGGCGTGCGGGTTGGGTCATGACGGCTACCTCTGCGGTTTTTTGTTATACCCGGGAAATTTTCCCGGTCTGGTGCAGATTCTTGGGCGCAGGGGCCGTCGTCACAATTGACCGCAGTATCGAGTTTGCTAGTTCCTTAGTAGCGGGTGCATCTGTTCGCGCTCGTAGCCCGGGTACAGGTGGCTGACGCTGCGGATCAATTCATAGCGGCTCAGGCTGATGGCGGCGAAGCGCTCGGGGATCGGGCTGCGGATCATCTCGGTCATGTCGCTGCCGTTGGCGGCACCGTCGCGCAACAGTTGATCGAGCCAGGTCAGGTAGTCGCGCATCTGTTCGAAGGGTTGCGCATCCGTGGCGATCGGGCCGTGACCGGGCACCACCAGGGTCCAGGGCAACCCTTGCAGAGTGGTGATGTCGGCCAGCCAGGCGGCGAGTCCGGGGCTGTTGGGGGTGGTCAGGGCGCGTTGGTAGAAGACCAGGTCGCCGGTAAACAATACGCCGGTGCTCTGGTCAAGAATCGCCAGGTCGGTGCCGGTGTGCCCGGTCAGCGCCAGCAGGCGCAGATCATGATTGCCGAAGCTGCGCACACCGGGCTCCAGCACTTGGCCCGGCAACACCACTTCAGTGCCGCGCATCCAGTCGCCGACCATGCGATAGAGGTTTTCCGCCATGCTGTCGCCTTGCTCGTGCAACAGCTTTGTGGTGTTGGCCAGGGCGCCAATGGGCACATCCTTGAACGCCTGATTGCCCAAGGCGTGGTCGGGGTGATGATGGGTCAGCAACACCTGGATCACCGGTTTGGACGTGACACTGGCGATGGCCTGGCGCAGTGCTTCGCCGTAGCGTCTGGACGGCCCGGTGTCGATCACCACCACGCCCGCCTCGGTGACGATAAACGCCACATTGACGATATTGCCACCATTGGCCTTGGCGAAATTCTCGGTGCTGCCTTCCAGCAGCCAGGTGTCTTCGGCGATCTGCCGGGGTTTGAGGGCATAGTCCATGTCGGCCATGGCGGGCAGGCTCAGGGCCAGGCACAACAACAGTATCCAGCGCATGCCGCGCTCCTTCTGGTCAGGGGATGGCCGCGTCGAACTCGTTGCCGCTGTTGTCGCGCAGCACCAGGCGCGTCCGCCCGGCGCCCTCAATATCGAAGGCCAGGTTGGGGTTCTCGCTGACCGCCGGGAACAGCTCCAGCTCGGCCATGACCTGGCCGTTGTCCCCAAGCAGTTGGGCGTGGTTGAGGTAAAACTCGGGGATGCCGCTGACCATGCCGTTGTCCATCGGATGCGCGACCTGCACGCGCACGCGGCTGTACTCGCCACGGGGGTAGCGCCCGCCGAGTACCTCGCCGATATGCTCTTCCCACCCTGGCTGGGTGCGCACCACGCTCGGCGCGGTGCAGCCGCCGCCGGCGGCGTCGATCAGGGTCGAGCCGACGTGCCACACGCCGTCATCGGTCAGCACGGCGGCGCGCAGCGGCGTGGCCTGCTCGATGCGGATGCGCAGCGACAGCCAGGGCAACACCCCGGCCTTGGGCTGAAAGTCGACGATTTTGGGCAGCGGATTCAGTTCGGCCCAGGCGAAGATGCGCACCACCCTGCCCTTGAAGGCCCGCGCATCGATTTCCAACGGTACCTGCCGCGCGTCTTCGGCGAACGGCGGCGCCAACAGCTTGACCCGCTCGTCGAACACGAACGGCGCGTCGTTCAGGAACTGCTTGTGATAGAACGCCCACATCACCGACGGCACCGGATCGACCTCACTGGCGGGCGCGGCCAACGGCAACAGGCAGGCCAGTAACACCGTCAGGCGCCAGTTCATTGGTACATCTCGGGCACTTCGTAACGCAGGCCGTAACGGCTGTAGATCGCTTGCAGGCTGCCATTGCGGATCAGGCCTTCCAGCGCTTCCTCCACGGCATAGGCCAGTTGCCGATTGCTTTCATGCACCGCCATGCCGATCTCCCAACGTTGCCGCCCCATGTTCGGGTAAGCGTTTTGCGCCAGGGCCAGTTGCGGGTCGTTGGCCTGATGCACCTGCCAGTCAATCTCGCCACGCATCGCCATCACCGCATCGATCTCCCCGGCCTTCATCGCCGCAAAGGCCTGGGGCACGTTGGGATAGTGACGGGTCTTGCGTGCCAGCATGCCGTTGAACACCGAGGTCAGGTAAAACGACGGCACGCTGTCGACTTCGACACCAATGGGGTGTTCCTCGAACACCGCCACGCTGGCGACCTTGTCCAGGCGGCGGCGGTCGTACGCCACCTGCCATTGTTCGTTCTGGTACGGCCCGAACATCACCACATGGCCATTTTCCAATTCACCCTGGTCGTTGCGCCGCTGCGCGTATTCGTGGTCGTAAGGCGCGCGCAGCATCAGGTCGGCCAGTTGCTGGTTGTGCAACGGGCTGCCGCGCCAGATGTAGTCGCGCAGGTCGTCGTCGAGCTTCTCGCCGGCCGGCGCCCAGATCAGCTTCAGTTGCACGCCCAGGGCCTTGGCCAGCGCCTGGGCCAACTCCACGTCCACCCCGCGCGGGGTGCCGCCGTCGTCGAAACTGTAGGGGGCAAAATCCTTGTACACCGCCACCTTCAACTCGCCGGCGGCGATCATCTGGTCATAGCTGCGCACCTGGGCCTGTGCCGCCTGGCAGCACAGCAAGGCCAGGCCGAACACGACGCTGAGCAGGCGCATGGCTTACTCCTCGACGCGCACGGAATCCAGGTACGTACGCACCGCCCACAAGGCTTCCTGGCTCAGGTAGTCGGCCATTTTCGGCATGTATACACGGCCATCCCGCACCGCACCGTGGCGCACGCGCTCGACAAACCACTCATCCCCGGCGTCGCCTTCGTCGAGCATGCGCAGGTCGGGGGCGATGCCGCCGGACTTGGCTTCCAGACCGTGGCACGCGGCGCAGTTCTGGTTGTAGGCGGAGGAGCCGATTTCGACGGCCCTGTCGTGCTCAGGGGACTTGCGATACGGGTTGTTGGCAGCCCAGCCATCGGCGTCGAGCGGTACGCCCGTATCCTTGATCGGCGTCAGTCCTTTGGTCTCCACAGCCTGGGGCACCACGTTGCCATGGGCCCAGACGTTACCCACACCGATCACACCCACCAACAAGCCGGCCACGAGCAAGGCATTGCGTTTTGTTGTCATTATTTTTGTCCTCAGGATTGCACGCAAACCTCATTGCAGAGGCTATGGCAACCATCTTAGGAACCCGCAGTCCCGCACCGTATGCTGCTTTGGTGGTCGCGTCCTACTCCCTTGGTAGTAGGGCTTGTGGGGCACGTCCAAATCAGCGGCGGTTCGGGAAGTCTTCCCGGCAACAGCGGGAAATTTTCCGTATCCAGCCAGCGCCTCGGCGCACCACCCTGTGCAGGCCAAAACCTCAACTGGGAACTGCAAACCATGACAATAAGATCGCTCCCCTCCCGCTCCCCCGTAAGCCTTGCCGTGCAAGCCTTTTTGCTGGTGGGCAGCCTGTCCTTCAGTGCGGCAGGTTTTGCCGCCGCCGAACCTGCCGCCAAGCAAACGCGCAACGTCACCTGGGAAGACATCGCCAACGACCACCTGACCACCAAGGACGTGCTGCAGTACGGCATGGGCACCAACGCCCAGCGCTGGAGCCCGCTGGCCCAGGTCAACGACAAGAACGTATTCAAGCTCACGCCGGCCTGGTCTTACTCGTTCGGCGATGAAAAACAACGCGGCCAGGAATCCCAGGCCATCGTCAGCGACGGCGTGGTCTACGTCACCGGCTCGTACTCCCGCGTATTCGCCCTCGACGCGAAGACCGGCAAACGCCTGTGGACCTACAACCACCGCCTGCCAGACAACATTCGCCCGTGCTGTGACGTGGTCAACCGCGGCGCAGCGATTTTCGGCGACAAAATCTACTTCGGCACCCTTGATGCGCGCCTGATCGCCCTCGACAAAAACACCGGCAAAGTGGTGTGGAACAAGAAGTTCGGCGACCACGCCGCCGGCTACACCATGACCGGCGCACCCGTGCTGATCAAGGACAAGGTCAGCGGCAAGGTGCTGCTGATCCACGGCAGCTCCGGCGATGAATTCGGCGTGGTCGGCCAGCTGTATGCGCGCGACCCGGACACCGGCGAAGAAGTGTGGATGCGTCCGTTCGTGGAGGGCCACATGGGCCGCCTCAACGGCAAGGACAGCACCCCGACCGGCGACGTCAAGGCACCTTCGTGGCCGGATGACCCGACGACCGAAACCGGCAAGGTCGAGGCCTGGAGCCACGGCGGCGGCGCACCTTGGCAAAGCGCAAGCTTCGATGCCGAGACCAACACCATCATCGTCGGCGCCGGCAACCCCGGCCCGTGGAACACCTGGGCGCGCACGTCCAAGGACGGCAACCCCCACAACTTCGACAGCCTCTACACCTCCGGCCAGGTCGGCGTCGATCCAAACACCGGGGAAGTGAAGTGGTTCTACCAGCACACACCAAACGATGCCTGGGACTTCTCCGGCAACAACGAACTGGTGTTGTTCGACTACAAGGGCAAAGACGGCAAAGTGGTCAAGGCCACCGGCCACGCCGACCGCAACGGTTTCTTCTATGTGGTGGACCGCAACAACGGCAAGCTGCAAAACGCCTTCCCGTTCGTGGACAACATCACCTGGGCCAGCCACATCGACCTCAAGACTGGCCGCCCCGTCGAGAACGAAGGTCAACGCCCAGCCAAACCGTTGCCGGGTGAAACCAAAGGCAAGCCGGTGGAGGTGTCGCCGCCGTTCCTCGGCGGCAAGAACTGGAACCCCATGGCCTACAGCCAGGACACCGGCCTGTTCTACATCCCGGGCAACCAGTGGAAAGAGGAATACTGGACCGAAGAGGTCAACTACAAGAAGGGCTCGGCGTACCTGGGCATGGGTTTCCGCATCAAGCGCATGTATGACGACCACGTCGGCACCCTGCGGGCGATGAACCCCACTACCGGCAAGGTGGTGTGGGAGCATAAGGAACACCTGCCACTGTGGGCCGGCGTGCTGGCGACCAAGGGCAACCTGGTGTTCACCGGCACCGGCGACGGATTCTTCAAAGCCTTCGACGCGAAAACCGGCAAGGAGCTGTGGAAGTTCCAGACCGGCAGCGGCATCGTCTCCCCGCCGATCACCTGGGAACAGGATGGCGAGCAGTACATCGGCGTGACCGTCGGCTACGGCGGCGCGGTGCCGTTGTGGGGCGGCGACATGGCCGAGCTGACCAAGCCGGTGGCACAGGGCGGGTCGTTCTGGGTATTCAAGATTCCGAGTTGGGATCTGAAAACCGCCCAACAATAACCCTTACAAGGTGGCCGTAGTGAGCGGGCTTGCCCCGCGCTGGGCGGCGAAGCCGCCCCAAGACCAGACACCTCGGTCTCTCTGAAACACCGCGGCGGACCGTTTGGGGCGGCTTCGCCGCCCAGCGCGGGGCAAGCCCGCTCACTACAAAGGTATCGTGATGAACTATTTGCCCGTATTGCTCCTGATCGCGGTCTGCGTGGCCCACGCCGATGACGACGCCCCGCTGATCATCAACGGCTGCACCCTTGCCGAACACAGCCAATGCCCCGGCGCCAACCTCAAGGGCGCCAACCTGCGCAACCAGAACCTCAGCGGCATGAACCTGGCCGGCGCCGACCTGCGCGATGCCGACCTGCGCCACGTCAACCTCGACCTGGCCAACCTGGAAAAAGCCCAACTGCAAGGCGCCAACCTCACCCGTGCCAGCCTGCAACAGGCCAACCTGCGCCTCGCCGACTTCAGCGGCGCCACCTTGATGGCCGTACAAGGCTGGGGCCTGTTTGCCCAGGGCGCGCAATTTGAAAACGCCAACCTCAGCGCGGCCTATCTGCAATTCGCACGACTGTCGGGAGCGAAGATGCACAAGGCCAACCTGCGTGCGGCAGACCTGGAAATGACCTGGCTGAGCAAGGCAGATCTGCAAGGGGCGGATTTGAGCGATGCCAATTTGCAGGAGGCCAAATTCGGGGAAAGCAATCTGGAGAAGGCCACCCTTACGGGTAGCCGCCAGCACTATGCGAACTTCCAGGATGCGAATATGGAGGGCTGCAAGGATTGCCCCACCACCTGGGATCGTTAGCGCACCGCAGATCTATAGGTGTGTGAGCTTGTGTGGGAGTGGGCTTGCTCGCGAATGCGGTGTGTCAGTATCAGATGTGCTAGCTGACCCACCGCTTTCGCGAGCCCGCTCCCACATGAGGCCGGTGTGCATCAGAGAGAACTCGTCACCCCGCCACCCGCACCACCCCCATATCAATCCCCACATGCACCAACTCCGCATGGGAACTCACCTGCAACTTGCTCTTGAGCAAGGTCAGGTGGTTGGACACCGTCTTGCTGCTGATACTCAGCTGTTCGGCAATCTGCCGCGCCGGGGTGCCTTTGGCGAGCATCAGGAAAATCTCCAACTCCCGCGGTGTCATGCTGTGCAAACGCGGGTCGGTGGGCTGGCAGGCGAGTTGGGTTGCCAGGGGTTGTTCAATGTAGGCGTGGCCATCGAGGATGCGCCGCACCGCTTCGATCAACACCTGGGGCGCCGAGCTTTTGGTCAGGTAGCCCGCCGCGCCGGCGTCGAGCGCCTGGCGCACCAATGGCAGTTCATCGTGCATGCTGAAAAACAGCACACGCAGTTGCGGCAAGCGCTGGCGCAGGCGCCGGGTGGTTTCCAGGCCGCTGATGCCGGGCAAACCGAAGTCCATGATCACCAGATTCGGCACCGCCTCATGTACCCGCGCCAAGGCTTCTTCGCCGCTGGCCGCCTCGCGCACTTCAATGGCCGGCAACAACGCGCGCAACAAACTGGCATAACCCTGGCGAACCACGGCGTGGTCATCCACCAACAGAATATTCATGACGCCTCCACAGGCATGTCCAACGCCAGCGCCCAACCGGCGCCGGGATGACTGATGATCTTCAATTCGCCGCCCAAACAGCGCGCACGTTCATACATCGAATGCAGGCCCACACCGCGCCGCTGAGGCTGCTGCGCGCCGTGGCCGTTGTCGCGCACCCACAGGCGCAGGCGCGTACCGCGACGCTGCAAACGCACGCGCACCTGGCTGGCACCGGCGTGGCGCGCGATGTTGGTCAAGGCTTCCTGGAGCAAGCGATACAGGTGGGTCTTGTCGGCCGGGGACAGCGGCGGCAGCGCCTCGCTGACCTGCAACTGGCAGTCGATGCCATGGCTGGCACGCCATTGCGTCACCAACATGCCGAACGCCTCGGCCATCGGCAGGTGTTGCAGGGCCACCGGGTAAAGGTCGTGGACCAGTTCGCGAAAGCCCTGCTGCAAGTGGTCGCAGTGTTCTTCCAGCAGATGCACGGTACGCGTCAGCGTGGCGGGTTGATGGGCGATCAGCGGCAACAGGCACACCTGGGCGCGAATCCCCGCCAGGTACTGGCCGAGGTCATCGTGCAGGGTCTGGGCCAGGCGGGTGCGCTCTTGTTCCTGCACCGCCAGCAGGGTTTGGGTCAGCCGGGTGTTGTCGGTGCGCGCCTGTTCGAGGGCATCGGTCATGCGGTTGAAATGCCGCGCCAGTTGCTGCGCCTCCGGCACCCCGGCGCCGCGCAGGCGCACATTGAGACGGCCGCTGCACACGTGCTGCAGGGCCAACAGCAATTCGTCCAGCACGCCCATGCCACGGCGCACCGCCCAGCGAATGGTCAACAGGCTCAGGGCCAATGCCAGCGCACACAGGCCCAGCAGTTGCTGCAAGGAATCCCAGACCTCATCGATCTCGTCACGCGGGTCGACGCCGATGGACACGCGCCGGCCATCGGCCAGGTCCAGCACCTCGGCACTGTGGCGCGCCTGGGCAAACAGCAGGCGCCCGAGCCACGCATCCAGCCCCTCTTGCTCCGGCGCGGGCGGGGTTTCATCGGCGCCCAACCAGTGCACGCGCACATGGCGCAGGCTGGCCGTGAGGCGTGGTTGCAGGCTGGCCGGATCGCGCACGGCGGTTTCACTCAGGTAATGCACCACCGCTTCGGCCGATTGCAACTCGCGCTCCACATCCGCCAGGGCCTGATGCATCAGCAACGCCGTGCAGGCGCAGGTGACCAGCGCGAAGAAACCGCACACCCACAGGTTGATCCGCCACAGCGCCGACATGCCTAGCGCGCCAGCACAGTCGGCACGAGCGCCGCCGAGCGCGGTGCGTGGGGGCGGTCGATGCCGATCAGGCTGACGATCAGCAGGAACGGCAAGAGCAACGCCTTGATAATTCGCATGATCGTGCAACCCCCGCAGCGGATACTGGAGCCCCATGCTAAAACCGCACCGCGTGCGGCGAGCTACTACCTTGGTACTGCCCCAGCGCTACTTTCTGCATATTTGCAGGGGTAACCGGGCTTTATATGCTGGCGCCAACTGTCTTGGAGTGCCTTATGCGCCAGCTCGCCCCTTTCGCCGTGACCTGCCTGCTGGCACTCACCTGGGCTACCGCCGGCCAGGCCGCCGAGGCACCGTTGCAAGTGCAGATCGGCTACCTCGGCTATCGCCCGGACCCGGGGCCGTTGCTGTCCAACGTGATTGCCGAACCCACCGATGCCGGGTTGCGCGGCGCCGAATTGGCGATCATCGACAGCAACAGCACCGGCGCCTTTCTCAACCAGCGCTACAGCCTGATCGACGCGACAGTCGATAACCCCGAAGACCTGCTTGCCGCCGCGCAGAAACAACACGACCAAGGCCTGCGCCTGTTTGTCGTCAACGCCCCCGCCGCCAGCCTGCGCCAACTCAGCGCCGCACTGCCCGACAGCCTGCTGTTCAACGCCGGCAGCCCCGATGACAGCCTGCGCAGCACCGACTGCCTGGGCAACGTGCTGCACAGCCTGCCCAGCCGGGCCATGCTCGCCGATGCGCTGGCGCAATTTCTGGTGACGCGCAAATGGCAGAAGGCGCTGCTGATCGTCGGCCCCACCGCGGACGATCAAGCCTACGCCGCCGCCCTGCGCCGCGCAGCCAAGCGTTTTGGCCTGCAACTGGTGGCCGAGAAAGCCTGGCGTTTCGACAACGACCAGCGCCGCAGCGCCCAGGCCGACATGCCGTTGTTCACCCAGACCGCCGAATACGACGTGGTGCTGGTCGCCGACGAGCGCGGCGACTTCGGCGAATACGTGCCCTACCAGACCTGGTACCCGCGCCCGGTCGCCGGCACCCAGGGCCTGACGCCCACTGGCTGGCACAAGAGCGTCGAAACCTATGGCGCCGCCCAACTGCAAAAACGCTTCGAAGCCCTCGCCGGACGCTGGATGAACGACCGCGACTTCGCCGCCTGGATGGCCGTGCGCAGCGTCGCCAGTGCGGTGAGCAAGCTGCGCGAGGTCGACCCGATGAACATCCGCCAGCTGGAGATCAGCGAGCAGTTGCCGCTGGACGGTTTCAAGGGCCGCAAGCTCAGCTATCGCCCGTGGAATGGCCAACTGCGCCAGCCAATCCCCATCGTGCAACCCCGTGCACTGGTGAGCACCTCGCCCCAGGACGGTTTCCTGCACCCTTTCAACGAAATGGACAGCCTGGGCTACGACAAACCCGAGGTGACCTGCCGCTTTCCCTGAACACACAACAACAATAAGGAATACGCCATGCGCCGCACCCTGCTCTCCTGCGCCCTGCTGCTTGCCGCCGGACACGCCGTGGCCGCCACGGCCTGGGTCTCCAACGAGAAAGACAACAGCCTGAGCCTGATCGACATGCAGACCCTGCAAGTCACCGACACCCTCAAGGTCGGCCAGCGCCCACGCGGCCTGCTGCTGTCCCATGACAACAAGCTGCTGTACATCTGCGCCAGCGACTCGGACCGCGTGCAGGTGATGGACGTGGCCACGCGCAAGATCGTCAAGGAGCTGCCCTCCGGCAAAGACCCCGAGCAATTCGCGTTGCACCCCAACAACCGCTGGCTGTACGTCTCCAACGAAGACGACGCGCTGGTCACCGTGATCGACACCGAGACCGCCAAGGTGCTCGGCCAGATCAACGTCGGCGTCGAGCCCGAAGGCATGGCCGTGAGCCCCGACGGCAAGTGGGCGGTGAACACCAGCGAAACCACGAACATGCTGCACTGGATCGACACCAGCACCCAGACCCTGGCCGACAGCACCCTGGTGGACCAACGCCCGCGCTTCGTCGAATTCAACCATGACGGCACGCAACTGTGGGCCTCGGCGGAAATCGGCGGCACCGTGACCATCCTGGATGTGGCCAGCCGCGCAATCCTCAAGACCCTGACCTTCAAGATCAAAGGCGTGCACCCGGACAAGGTGCAGCCGGTGGGCATCAAGCTGAGTGCCGACGGCAAATACGCCTTTGTCGCCCTCGGCCCGGCCAACCATGTGGCGGTGATCGACGCCAAGACCTACGAGATCCTCGACTACCTGCTGGTGGGCCGTCGTGTGTGGCAGCTGGCATTCACCCCGGATGAGAAACAGTTGCTGGCCACCAACGGCGTGAGCGGCGACGTGTCGGTGATCGACGTGGACAGCCTCAAGGTGCTCAAGTCGGTCAAGGTCGGGCGTTATCCGTGGGGCGTGGTGGTCACGCCATGAACGCGCTGGACGCCAGCGCCATCAGCTTCTCCTACGGCGCGCGCCAGGCGTTGTGCGAGGTGAGTTTCAGCCTGGCGCCCGGGCGTTTTGCGGCGTTGCTAGGGCCCAATGGTGCGGGCAAATCGACGTTGATTGCGCTGCTCACGCGCTTGTATGACTTGCAGGCCGGCGACATCCGCGTGGGTGGGCATTCATTGCGCGAGGCGCCGCGTGAGGCGTTGCGCCAACTCGGCGTGGTGTTCCAGCAAAGCACCCTGGACCTGGATTTGAGCGTCGAACAGAACCTGCGTTACCACGCCGCGCTGCACGGCCTGTCGCGGCGTCAGACCGGGTTGCGGGTGGAGGCCGAACTGGCGCGCCAGGCCCTCGGCGAGCGGCGCCGGGAAAAGGTCCGCGAACTCAATGGCGGCCACCGCCGCCGTGTGGAAATCGCCCGCGCCCTGCTGCACGAGCCACGCCTGCTGTTGCTCGACGAAGCCAGCGTCGGCCTCGACCCGGCCAGCCGCCTGGCGCTGAACCAACACGTGCGCACGCTGTGCCTGGAACAAGGCATCAGCGTGCTGTGGACCACCCATTTGCTCGATGAAGTGCAGGCTGACGACGCCTTGATGATTTTGCATCGGGGCCGCCTGGTGGCCAGCGGGCAACTCGACCACCTGCTGCTGGAGCAAGGCGACGACCTGAGCGGTTTGTTCGCACGACTGACCCACGCAGAGGTGGCGGCATGAACGCCTACTGGCAGTGTTTCAGCGGCATCGTCCTGCGCGAATGGCTGCGTTTTGTCTTGCAGCGCACACGGTTCCTCAGCGCCCTGGTGCGGCCATTGCTGTGGCTGCTGGTCTTCGCCGCAGGCTTTCGTGCAGCGCTGGGCATCTCGGTGATCGAACCCTACGACACCTACATCCCCTACGAGGTGTACATCATCCCGGGGCTGGCCTGCATGATCCTGCTGTTCAACGGCATGCAGGGCTCGCTGTCGATGGTCTACGACCGTGAGATGGGCAGCATGCGCGTACTGCTGACCAGCCCGCTGCCGCGCACGTTTTTGCTGTGCAGCAAGCTGCTGGCGACCTCGTTGATTTCGCTGTTGCAGGTCTACGGGTTCCTGGCGATTGCCTGGGTGTATGGTGTGCAACCGCCGGCCCTGGGCTTGCTGATCGCCTTGCCGGCGCTGTTGCTGGTGGCGTTGATGCTCAGCGCGCTGGGCTTGCTGCTGTCCAATGGGATACGCCAATTGGAGAACTTTGCCGGGGTGATGAATTTCGTGATCTTCCCGCTGTTCTTCCTGTCGTCGGCGCTCTACCCACTGTGGAAGATGCGCGATTCCAGC
Source organism: Pseudomonas sp. GL_117 (assembly GCF_057835125.1). Classification (NCBI taxonomy): domain Bacteria; kingdom Pseudomonadati; phylum Pseudomonadota; class Gammaproteobacteria; order Pseudomonadales; family Pseudomonadaceae; genus Pseudomonas; species Pseudomonas sp. GL_117. Next base: position 3,976,391 of record NZ_CM174418.1, read on the forward strand.
GAGTGGCTGTACTGGCTGTGCGCGGTCAACCCGTTCACCCACGCGGTGGAACTGGTGCGCTTTGCCCTCTACCAACGCTTCGCCGGCCTGGCCCTGCTGGTGTGCCTGGGGCTGACCGTGGTGTTCACGGTGCTGGCGGTGCTGACCTTCAATCCGCAGCATGCCGCCCTGCGCAAAAACGGCTGATCTACTCCTTTAGTACTGGTTTTCGTGTCTATCGTCGCATTCCCAAGGCAGCGGGACTGACGTGTAATGGCCGCATAACGATAAGGATTGACCTGCCATGCTGCCCGCCCGACTGCCCCTGCTGGCCTTGCTGTGCCTGCTCTGCGCCAACGCCCAGGCTGAGGCGCCGTTGTTTTCCACCGACGGCTACCGCATCAGCCTGTACCGCAGCCCCACGCCGGCACAGGCGCCCGGTGCGACCATCGTCGACACCCCTGCCCTGCAAGCCCTGCTCACCCAGACCCCGGCGCCGGTGTTGATCGATGTGTACCGGCGCCAATACCTGCAAGGCCGCTTCATCGAAGACCAGCCCCACGCCAACCTGCCCGGCAGCCACTGGCTGGCCAATACCGGCGACGGCGACCTCACGCCCGAATGGCAAAGCTACTTCGCACGCCACCTGTACACATTCACCGGCGGTCAGCTGACCCGGCCGTTGGTCTTCTACTGCCGCTCCGATTGCTGGTTGAGTTGGAACGCGGTAAAACGAGCCGCCAATCTGGGCTATACCTCGGTGTATTGGTATCGCGATGGCCTGGATGCATGGGAAGCGGCAAAACTGCCAGTGATGGCTGCGACACCCGAGCCCTTTCAATAAAAAACCACAACAAGAAGGTGAACGGCCATGTACAAAATCCTGATTGCCGACGATCACCCGCTGTTTCGCGAGGCGATCCACAACGTCATCAGCGACGGCTTTCCCGGCAGCGAAGTGATGGAAACCGCCGACCTCGACAGCGCCCTCGCGCTGACCCAGGACCACGACGACCTTGACCTGATCCTGCTGGATTTGAACATGCCCGGCATGCACGGCCTCAATGGCCTGATCAACCTGCGCAACGAATCGCCGACCATCCCGGTGGTGATCGTCTCGGCCGAGCAGGACAAGCAGATCGTGCTGCAAGCCATCACCTACGGCGCCGTGGGGTTCATCACCAAGTCGTCGCCGCGCCAACAAATGACCGAAGCGATCCAGCAGATCCTCAACGGCAACGTATACCTGCCGCCCGACATCATCCGCACCCAGAAAAACCCCAGCCAACGCCGCATGAACGACACCCCGGGCTTTGCCCCGGAGCTGCTGCAGGCGCTGACCCGCAAGCAATTGCTGGTGCTGGAGCGGATGACCAAGGGCGAATCGAACAAGCAGATCGCCTACACGCTGGAGATTGCCGAAACCACGGTGAAGGCCCATGTGTCGGCGATCCTGCGCAAGTTGAATGTGCATAACCGGGTGCAGGCGATCCTGAGTGCCGGCGATATCGACTTCGGCTCGTACCTGCGCCGCTGATCCCCCTGCCCTATGGAGATCCACTGTGGGAGCGGGCTTGCTCGCGAATGCGGTGGGTCAGTCACTGGATTCATTGACTGACCCACCGCATTCGCGAGCAAGCCCGCTCCCACATTTTGATCTGCGTTTTGTCAGGGGCGGCCGAGTAAGTGACTCATCGCTGTCTTTAACTTCATCGGCCGCACGGGCTTGTGCATCAACGTATGCCCCAACTCACGAATCTGCTGCTTGAGTTCATTGCTGTAGTTGGCGGTAATCATCAACGCCGGGATCGCAGTGCCGCGCCGGGCGTTGATGCGGGCCACGGCGTCGACGCCGTTCTGGTCGTCGTCGAGGTGGTAGTCGGCGATCAGCAGGTCCGCCTCGGCATGGTAGTTGTCCACCTGCCGGGCCAGGTCCTGTTCCGACAAGGCGGTGGTCACCCGGCAACCCCAGCCTTCGAGCAAGGTGCGCATGCCCGCGCAGATCGCCGCGTCGTTATCCAGCACCCACACCCGCGCGCCCTGCAAACGTTCCAGCAGCGCTTCGCTCATGCACGGCATCGGCAGCGACTTGGGCGCGGTGGCGCTGAGCGGCACTTCCACGCTAAACATCGAGCCCTTGCCCGGCCAGGATTTGACGCTGATGCGATGGCCAAGGATTCCGGCGATTTTCTCGACGATGGCCAGGCCCAGGCCCAGCCCGCGATCCTGGTCCGGGCGCTGGACGTCACCGCGCTTGAACTCCTGGAAAATCTCCTCCAGGCGCTCCTCGGCAATGCCCATGCCGCTGTCCCACACCTGGATCAGCAAACGCTGCTGCTGGCGTCGGCAGCCCAGCACCACACGGCCCTGGTAGGTGTAGCGCAGCGCGTTGCTGAGCAGGTTGCGCAGGATTCGTGCGAGCAGCTGGATGTCGCTGCGCACCAGCGCCGAGCAGCCGACAAAGTGCAGCTCCAGGCCTTCGGCGCGGGCCAGTTCGGTGTATTCGGCGGCGAGGTTTTCCAGCAGTTCGCTGAGGGCGAACGGCGCCATGTCGGCCTTGATCACCCCGGCGTCGAGCTTGGAAATATCCACCAGGGTGCCCAACAGGTTTTCCACGTCTTCCAGGGAGTTGCTCACGTTGCGCACCAGGGTTTCGCTGGGGCGCTCCAGCAGTGCGCTGGTAAACAGGCGTGCGGCGTTGAGCGGTTGCAGCAAGTCATGGCTGACGGCGGCGAGGAACTTGGTTTTCGACAGGTTGGCCTTTTCCGCCTCTTGTTTGGCTTCGCGCAGGCGGGTTTCCATGCGTCGGCGCTCGTCGATTTCCTGCAACAACTGATCGTTGAGCGCAGTCAGTTCCGAGGTGCGCTGGGCCACGCGCTGCTCCAGGTGCTGATAGGCCTGGTGCAGGGCCTCGGCGGTGCGGCGGCGTTCGGTGATGTCGCGGATCAGCACGAAGATCCCCACCACCTCGCCACTGGCGAGCAGGTTGGGCACGTAGGAGCGCAGCATGTAGCGCTCCTGGTTGTTGATGTTGGTTTCGGCGAATTCGAAGGTCACGCTCTCACCCGCCAGGGCGCGGGCGACGTAAGCGTCGAGGCGCTGGCAGTGCTGCTCGCTGTGCACTTCGCGCAGGCTCTGGCCGAGCATCATGCCGCGCGGCCAGCAGTACCATTCTTCGTAGACTTTGTTGGTGAACTCGTAGACCAGGTCGGCGTTGAGGTAGCCGATCAGCGCCGGCACGTTGTCGGTGATCAGACGAATCCAGCGTTCACTTTCCTGGGCTTTTTGCGCCGCGGCCTGCTCGCCGCGCAGGGTTTCGGCGCGCAGCCGCGCGTTGATCAGCAGGTGGTTGCTGGCCTTGAGTTCGGCCATCGCCTGGTTCAGCGCGTCGGTGCGTTCGCGCACCTGTTCGGCAAGCACCACCGAATGCTGGAACGTGGTGTACGGGTTGTTGCCCTGGGTCATGCCGGATTCGATGCGCTCGATCAGGGCCGCGTTGATCCGCGCCAATTTGTGATTGGCCTGTTGCAGCTGGGCGACCTGGGCGCGCAGTTCAGCGTCGGCCACGGGCAATGGCGACCCCGGTGAAGGTCTGGTTGATGTGCATGCCATTGAACTGTTCTCCGTAGGTATTGAAGCCCAGCACCCGTCTCTCGCGCAGGTAATTGCCGATGTGTTCGAGGTCGCCGTTGTCTTCCAACTCCATGCGGCGCAGGAAGCAGTCGCAGCCGATGGTCAGCAGCAGGTCGCCGAGGCGCGTGTGCAGGCCGTCGAACAGGCTTTGCAGGTTCGGCAGGATCGGCCCGGGCCGCATCACGGTGAGCACGATGCCGTTTTCCACCGCACAGTAGAAACTCAGGCTGAGGTCTTCGTGCACTTGCTGGATAGCGCGCACGTAGTACTGGTCGTGGATACGCACTGCCAACGGGTGAGCGGCGAAGACGCGGTGGTCGAGGTCGGCCACGGCTACGCCGATGTGCCTGGCGTATTCTTCGGCGGCCGGTTCGGCGTTGAGTTCGAACACCCGGCGTGACGGGCTGTCGGCGCCGGTCACCACCAGTTTTTCGGTACGCGGCAGGATGTGGTGGGTGGTGAACACCTCGAAATCCAGCCAGGTATTGACCAGCACCACCACCGCCGCGCCGCTGTGGAACACACCATTGAAGTACACGTGGGTGTGGGTGAGGAAGTTGTCGTCGCCGGCCGAACCGCCGAAGTGCGGGATGTCGCCCAGGGCCGCGCTGAGGGCGGCGAGGACCATTTCTTCCCGGCTCGACAGCCCGTCGAGCAAGGTCAGCGCGAAGGTGTTGCCCTTGATCGGCGCCAGGGTGTTGCTGCGACAGCCGCCGACCAGGCGTTCGACCATGTCCTGGGCACCGATCAGGCTGAAGTGCTCGACTTGATCGATCAGCTCGGTGGCGATGGAAAAGTGCGCGTGGTTGAAGCCCATCGCGGTGATGCAGTTGCGTCCGTAACCCTGGGGCGTGATCTCGCCGGCACTGGTGCAGCCGACCACGCGCACCTTGCCGAAGCACTGTTGCAGCGCTTGGCCAAGGGCCTGCAGGTCATAGGACGCAGAGCAGAAAAACAGCACGAAACCCAGGTACGGGTGCAGCAACTGCCGGGCCAACTCTTCGGCGGCCTGCCCGGCATCGGTGGCCTGGGACATGGCACTGACTACGCCTTCACTGTTGTGCATCGTTGGTTCCCCCTCTAAGGCGTCAGTGTACGAAGGCCGAGGGGTGGGCCCTATGCTACTTGGGTACTGGGTGGGGGGATGCGTTGGGATGAGACTCTGATAAACACTGGAGACTAAAATGTGGGAGCGGGCTTGCTCGCGAAAGCGGTGAATCAGCCAATGAATCTGTTGACTGACACTCCGTCTTCGCGAGCAAGCCCGCTCCCACATTTATGACTGCGTTACCAAGTCAAGACAGCACCTACGGCAAAGGTGTCGGTGTCTTCATTCTGCGCATTGGTGTCATGCCCCTTGATCTGGAATTGGTTGTACTCCGCCACCAGCTTCAGGTTGGCATTCACGTCATGGAACAGCGCAATCCCACGGGTTTCATAATCCGCGCCGCTGCCGACCACGCCATTGCCGTCGTCCTTGGTCTTGCCATAGGACAGCGCCAGGCGGTTCTTGCCCAGTTTGTACGAGCCCTGCACCAGGTAGCCGTTGCTGTCGACATTACGCAACGTCGCCTCCCCGGCGTTGTTGGTGAAGAACGGGTTGATGCCCTTGGCCTGGAACCCCGAGCCGGTCAGCGACAAGCCGCCCATCTTGGCCTGCACGCCGTAGCCAAGGCCCTTGGAGGTGACGCTGGCGACGTTGGAGTCGGTGTTGTCGGAAGTCTGGTAGCTACCGTTGAGCCAGCTGTAGATCTTCGCGCCGCCGACGTCGAACTGGTAGGTGATCTCGCTCTCGGTGCGCGGGTTCTTCTGGTAGGCCTTGCCCAGGGCACTGCTGTCGTTGGTGTCGACCGGGTCCAGGATGCCGACGGCGACGCGCAGGCCGTCCATCACCGGGGTGCGGTAGGTGATCTGCGAGCTCGGGAACGGGTACGGGTAGCCACTGCCGATGTTGCCGAACGACACGCCACCGCCGTCCACCAGGCCGAGGCTATCGCTGACCTGGCCGTAACCGGCGAGCAACTCATCGAGCAGGATGTTGGAGCGGGCGAACAGGCCGAAGTCCTTGCCGATCAGCACTTCGCCCCACTCCGGGTTGGCCACGGTGCCGTAGAACTGGCGCACGTCGATGGCGGTGTCGGTGCCGTTGGTTTCGCTGTCGTTGATGGTCACCCAGAACGAAGCGCGGGCGCCGAGCTTGAGGTCGTCGACCTGCTTGCTCATGTTGAAGCCCAGGTAGTTGGGCAAGAAGCCCATCTTCACGCGGGCCTGGCGGCGGTCGTACTTGTCACCCGCGCGGTCGACGTCGCTGTTGACGTAGAAGGCGTTGATGTAGCCATCGGTGGAAAAGGTGGTTTCGTCCTTGTCGTACAGCATGATTTCGGCGTTGGCCAATGGGCTCAGGCCGAGGCCGACGATGAAGGCAGGCAACAGACGCAGGGGGACATTCTTATTGTTATGCATGGCGCGCTCCGCAACGGGGACTTGATGTCGGAGGCGATTATCGAAACCCCGCAAGCCACGGCCTACGCTGCCTTGGCCTTGGTTTGCGGGTGCTTTGGGCGGGCCGCGGGTGCCCGGCAAGTTCGGCGTAAGCCAGGCCCGGCACTTAGTGCGTAAGACCGGCCTTGATCAACATGCCGACCGCCACCAGTACACAGAGGCCGGCAAACCCGACCTGTAAGGTGCGCGCAGGAATCACCGAGCACAGGCGCCGGCCGGCGAGCATGCCGACGATGCTCGCGCCGATAAACACCCAGCCCACCGATTCGATCCGCACCCCGGCATGGAATGAGCCCGCCACGCCGATCAACGAGATCAGGCTGATCACCATCAACGAGGTGGCGACGATGCCGCGCATCTGTACATCGGTGAGCTGCTTGAACGCGGGCACGATCAGGAAGCCGCCACCGACGCCGAGCAGCCCGGAGACAGCGCCTGTCACCGCGCCCAACGCCGCCAGGGTCGCACTGCATTTGGCGGTCCAGGCCAGGCGTCCGGTCTGCTGGTTGAGCATGCAGTTCTTCTGGCCCCAGGATGAGGTGCCGTGATCACTTGGCCCCGGCTCGGTTTTCTCGCGCTGCAACATGCGCCAGGCCACCAGCACCATCAGTGCGCTGAACAGGCCCATCAGCACGGCTTCCGGCAGTTGATGGGCGAGGAACACACCCACCGGCGAAAACAACGCGCCCAACAAGGCGATCAGCAGCGCGGCGCGGTAGCGCACCAGGCCGTGGCGCAAACCGTCGATCGCCCCCACCGCCGCCGCCGCGCCCACCGCGAGCAACGACACCGGCGCGGCCTGGGTCATGCTCAGGCCCAACCCCAGCACCAGCGCCGGCACCCCGAGGATGCCGCCGCCCGCGCCGGTCAGGCCCATCACCAGGCCCATCAATAATCCCAACACCGTGGCGAGCAGCATTCAGTCCACCTTGCTCAGACGGGTCAGCCATTCACGGCCCTTGAGCATGCCGTTCCAGTAGAACCACGGCAGCAACGTGGCCTTGAGCAACCACATCGAACGGCGCGCACGGGTCGGGTCCAGGGCAAAGGTCGGCAACAGCTTGCCGCCGTAGCCGAACTCGGCGAGCACCACCTTGCCCTTCTCCACCGTCAACGGGCACGAACCATAGCCGTCGTACTTGAGCGGCAGCGGCGCCTGTTGACGCAGGGCCAGCAGGTTCTCGGCCACCACCACGATCTGCTTGCGCACCGCCGCAGCGGTTTTGGCGTTGCTGGTGGAGCACACGTCACCGAGGCCGAAGATATGCGGGTAACGCAGGTGTTGCAGGCTGTGGGGGTGCACTTCGCACCAGCCGGCGGCGTCGGCTAACGGGCTTTGGCGGATGAAATCCGGGGCGATTTGGGGCGGGACCACGTGCAACAGGTCGAAGAATCGTTCTTCCACCGTGACGGTGCCGTCAGCGTCGTGCACCTCGAACCAGGCTTTGCGGGCCGGGCCGTCGACCTTGATCAGGTTGGACCTGAAGGTCAGGCGGGCGTTGTATTTCTCCACGTACTTCATCAGCGGCGGCACGAACGTCGGCACGCCGAACAGCGCCACGCCGGCGAGGTTGAATTCAACCTCGATGTTGTGCAGGTCGCCCTGCTTGAGCCAATGATCACAGGACAGGTACATGGCCTTCTGCGGCGCGCCGGCGCATTTGATCGGCATGGCGGGCTGGGTAAAGATCGCCTTGCCGCCCTTGAGTTGCTGCACCAGTTGCCAGGTGTAGGCCGCGTGTTCGTAGCTGTAGTTGGACGTGACGCCGTTGTGCCCGAGGGTCGCTTGCAATCCTTCGATTTGCTCCCAGGCCAGGCGCAGGCCGGGGCACACGATCAAGTTTTGCCAGGTGACGCGCTGGCCGCTGTCGAGGACCAGGGTGCGCTCGTTTGGCAGCAGTTCACTGACGGCAGCCTGAATCCAGGCAACGCCATTGGGCAACACATCGGCCAGGGGCCGGCGGGTCTTGCGCACGTCGTAGGCACCGCCGCCCACCAGAGTCCAGGCAGGTTGGTAGCAGTGGTAATCGTTGGGTTCGATCAGGGTGATGTTCAGGTGGGGGTCGCGCTTGAGCAGGCTGGCCAGCAGGCCGATGCCTGCCGAGCCGCCGCCGATGACTACGATATCGCCACTGATGGTCGGTCCCCAGTGTTGGTCGGTCATGGTCTATTGCCTTTTTTTATTCAATGCACACAAGGGGCGCTGCCGGATGGCGTCACGCCCAACTTTTGATGACCGCGCCGCAGTACAGGCCGGACAGGGTCTTCATCACTTGGATCACTTCGTGACTGGCCAGCCCGTAGTAGATGTACTTGCCTTCCCGGCGGGTGGCGACCAACCCTTCATCACGCAGGATGCCCAGCTGCTGCGACAGTGTGGGCTGACGCACGCCGGTCATGGTTTCCAACTCGCCGACATTGCGTTCGCCCTGGGTCAGTTGGCAGAGGATCAGCAGGCGGTCCTCATTGGCCAGCGCCTTGAGCAATGAACAGGCCTTGGACGCCGATGCGCGCAACTGGGCGACTTCGCCTTCACTCAGAGTAGATTCCATTTGCCTCGGGTCCTTTGCGTCACTTAAGCTCAAAACATTATGTGAAAACGTAAACTGATTGTAACCACTTTTTTCTCCACCGGGGACAGCCGCCATGCCAGCGTTGATTCAAGCCTTTCTGGACGAGGCATCGTCGACCTACACCTACGTCGTCTATGAAGACCACGGCAGCCCGTGTGCCATCGTCGACTCGGTACTCAATTACGACCCGGCATCGGGGCGTACCGATACCACCCAGGCCGACAAGGTCATCGCCTTCGTGCGCGAGCGGGGCTTGCACGTGCAATGGCTGCTGGAAACCCACGCCCACGCCGACCACCTGTCCGCTGCGCCTTACCTGCGGCGCACCCTGGGCGGCAAGATCGCCATCGGCCAGTGCATCAGCACCGTGCAGGGTGTGTTCAAGAACCTGTTCAACCTGGAGCCGGAGTTTCGCGCCGATGGCTCGCAGTTCGATCATCTGTTTGCGCCGGATGAGGTGTTTCATATCGGCAACCTCACGGCCCAGGCCCTGCACGTGCCGGGGCATACGCCGGCGGACATGGCCTACCTGATCGATGGCCGGCTGATCCTGGTGGGCGACACGCTATTCATGCCCGACGTCGGCACCGCCCGCTGCGACTTTCCCGGCGGCGATGCGCGGCAGTTGTATGGGTCGATGCGCAAGTTGCTGAGCTTTCCCTTGGAGACTGAACTGTACGTCTGTCATGACTACCCACCGCAGGGCCGCACGGCGAAATGCCTGACGACCGTGGCGGAACAACGGGCCGGGAATATTCATGTGCATGACGGGGTGGATGAGGCGCAGTTTGTGGCGATGCGCACCCAACGCGATGCGGGCCTGGGCATGCCGACCCTACTGCTGCCGGCGATCCAGGTGAATGTACGGGCGGGGAATATGCCGCCGGCGGAAGACAATGGGGTGGTGTATCTGAAAATCCCGCTCAACCAGCTCTGAATCGATGTCACTCAAAATACGACGTCTTGGAGGGGGCAAGCCCCGACCACAGTTCGTCGACGTGCTTGAAGCCCCACTCTTCGGCATTTTCCCGGCCGACAATCTTGTCGCTTTGTTCGGCCAGGTTCACCACAACCTGGGGAATCGGCAAGCGTGAACGTGCAGAGAAAAACACCTTGACCCTGGGGGTGAGCAGCGATTTCGGGCTTTGTTCGACCACCACGCCAATGCGCCCACTCTCCAGGCGCACCAAGGCGCCGACGGGATAAATCCCTACGCAGCGCACAAACGCCTGGAACACCTGATCATCGAAATGACCTTTCCATTCCGCCATTTTCCGGATCGCGTCGGCGGGCCCCCAGCCGCGCTTGTAAGGGCGCTCCGAGGTGATCGCATCGTAGACGTCGCATACCGCCCCCATCTGGGCGAACAGGCTGATCTGCTCTTGCAGCAAGCCATTGGGATAACCGCTGCCGTCAGATTTTTCGTGGTGATGCAGGCACACATCCAGCACCAAGGCACTGATCTGCGGGCAGAGACGCAGCAACCGGGCGCCTTCCACCGGGTGCTGGCGGACGGTGTGAAACTCCACCTCGGTAAGCCCGGCCGGCTTGTTCAAAATCGCCTCGGGAATCATCATTTTCCCCACATCATGAAACAACCCCGCCAGCCCGGCTTCCTGGACCAGCTCCGCAGAGAGATCCAACTGCCGTGCCAGCGCGATCATCAAGCCACTGACCGCGACGGAGTGCATGTAGGTGTATTCGTCGGCCTTTTTCAGCCGCACCAGGCTGAGCAAGGCATGGGGATGGCGCAGCATGGACTGCGAAATCTCTTCCACCAGGCCGGCCACATGATGCACATCCACCGCCCGCCCCATGCGCAGGTCGCTGAACATACTGACCACTGCACGTTTGGCGACCGCACACACCCTCACTGCGCGCGCGACCTCCGCCTTTGTCTCTGCCGGAGTCGGTTCCACCGGGCGCGTTTTGACCGGGCTGCTGAGCGTAACCTGGGCCGGTCGGGCGGGCGGCGGCGTGTCGCAGCCTTTGGCAGTGTCTATCCAGACCCGCTGGACCTGCGACGTCAACAAACGCTGCAGGTCGTCTTCGCGGTCCAATAAAAAGCTGCTCTTCCAGAACCCGTGGCCGATCCACGGGCCATCCAGTTTATGAAGGTACATGCCCAGGCTGACCTGAGAACACGCAATGCATTTGAGCATCTATAACCCCCCCCAAGGCTTGACCCGCTACATGATCAACTCACGGCGAACTTCGCGACGATCTGCTTGAGGTCCACGGCGAGTCGGGACAGTTCCTGACTGGCCACCGACGTTTGCCCGGCCGCCGACGAACTCTGGATGGACAGGTCGCGGATGCTGATCAGGTTCTGATCGACGGACCGGGCAACATGGGCCTGCTCTTCCGAGGCCGTCGCAATCATCAGGTTGCGCTCGTTGATGTCGGTAATGGCCTGGGTGATCTGGGTAATGGCCACGCCGGCTTCATGGGCGACCTTCAGCGAATCCACCGCTTCGTTGCGATTGAGGACCATGGACGCCACCGCCTCGCTCGAACAGGCCTGGATTTTCGCAATCATCTGTTCGATTTCCTGGGTCGACGTTTGCGTTCTGTGGGCCAGCGCCCGCACTTCGTCGGCCACTACCGCAAAGCCCCGGCCCTGCTCCCCGGCCCTTGCTGCCTCAATCGCCGCGTTCAAGGCGAGCAGGTTGGTCTGCTCGGCGATGGAGCGAATCACTTCGACCACCCGGGCAATGTCCTGAGCCTGCTTGGCCAGGCCTTCGACTTCCACGCCGGTCTGCTGCACCGTGGCACTGAGTTTTTCGATCGAGGCGATGGTTTGCGTGACGCGCTCCTGGCCCACGCTTGCCGAGCGCTGGGAGTCTTGCGTCGACTGGGAAGCGGAAACCGCATTCCTCGCGACTTCCTCCACTGCCGCCGTCATCTCGTTGACCGCCGTCGCCGCCTGGTCGGTCTCCATGCTTTGGCGTTCGATGCCAGCGGTGGATTCACGGGTGATTGCACTCATTTCTTCCGCAGCCGAAGCCAACTGCCCGGATGCCTCCGAGATATGCTGCAAGGTGCTTTTCAGGTTCATTTGCATGGTGGCAGTCGAGCGTTGCAGCTCGGTCAGTTCGTCCTTGCCGTTGATGGCAATCGCCACGCGCAAATCACCGTCGGCGATTTTGCCGGTCGAGATCATCAGCTCACGCACCGGGCCAATGATGCTGCGGGCAAACAACCGTGCGACGACCACCGCGATCAATACCGAACTGGCCATCAGCACCCAAGTGAACAAGCGGGCCGCATCGTGTTCGCTCGCCGCGACTTGCACGGCCGCCTTGGACCCCTGTTCATTGAGCACAATCAGGTCATTGATGGAGCCCTGCACTTCACGGGCGATAGGGCCGTTGACGTCGCGCAGGTACACCGACATTTGTTCCGGGGAAAACGTGGCGGCTTGCGCGAGGAATTCATCCATTTTCTGGCTGTAATTCTTGATCTCGCTGAGTGCGTCGTTGTACTTGGCTTGCTCCTCGGGGCTCGACACCATCGGCGCATAGCTTTCGGCAATCTGCAGTACTTCGGCGCGAACAGCCTTGAGTTTTTCCAGGGAGGCCGGGTCCTTGTCAGGGAACTCCATGGCGTAACGACGCAGATCCAGGCGAAGTTTGTAGAACGTGGAATCTATCTGGCCCGCCAGGCGAATACTGGGCAGCCAGTTACTTTCGATTTCAACCGTCGACGAATAAACCTTATCGACTTTTATCAGCGTCATCGCGCCCTGTATTAACAGCAAGAAACAAACCACACCGAAGCACAATGTGGTACGAAAGTTCAACTTCAAGGATCTCATGGACATCGTGGCTCACCCTTCCCCTTGGTCGCATGGGACACGACCTGACGGGTTTAACTTTGTTTAAAAGTATGTGAAAAAAGCGTGAGCCGTCATGCAATTTTTTATTAATTAGCGCGAATAAAAATGACCCATATCATTGCTTAGCTAAACATCAGATTAAACGCGACTGCCTTGTGCCGATATTCACACCATCAGGCCATCGCGCGGTAACGGCAGCGCAGTTTTATAACGCACTTGTTTAAGGGCAAAACTGGAGCGGATATTCGCCACGCCCGGCACTTTGGTCAAAAAGTCCATCATGAAGCGCTCCAGTGACTGGATCGTCGGTACCAGCACCCGGATCAGATAATCCGGGTCACCCGCCATCAGGTAACACTCCATCACTTCCGGCCGATCCGAGATCGCGCCTTCAAACTGCTGCAACGCCAGTTCGTTCTGCTTCTCCAGGCTCACATGAATAAACACATTCACGTGCAGCCCCAACAAATCCGGGTCCAGCAGCGTGACCTGCTCGCGGATCAAGCCCAACTCTTCCATCGCCTTGACCCGGTTGAAACACGGCGTGGGCGACAGGTTGACCGAGCGGGCCAGGTCGGCGTTGGTGATGCGGGCGTTCTCCTGCAAGGCGTTGAGAATGCCGATATCGGTACGGTCCAGTTTGCGCATGAGACAAAATCACCTGTTTATTATGTTTATGCAGTTTTTTTATCCGCAAATGATCGCGAGCGCAACGAAACACAGATAAATATTCTCCTACGCCCCGCCTATGATTGTTGTAGGACAAGATTTCCCCTACCCGGGGTCTGACTGTCAGCTAGCGCGCCCACTACAAGAAATTCACAAGATAGAGCGTAGAAAGCCATGACCCAGCAGTACGAACCACTGCGCCTGCACGTTCCCGAACCCTCGGGCCGCCCAGGCTGCAAGACCGACTTCACGTACCTGCGCCTGACCGACGCCGGCACCGTGCGCAAACCCGCCATCGACGTAGAACCCGCCGACACCGCCGACCTGGCCAAGGGCCTGATCCGCGTGCTCGACGACCAGGGCCAGGCCCTCGGCCCGTGGGCCGAAGGCGTGCCAGTGGAGATCCTGCGCAAAGGCATGCGCGCCATGCTCAAGACGCGCATCTTCGACAACCGCATGGTGGTCGCCCAGCGTCAGAAAAAAATGTCGTTCTACATGCAGAGCCTTGGCGAAGAAGCCATCGGCAGCGCCCAGGCCCTGGCCTTGAACATCGACGACATGTGCTTCCCCACCTACCGCCAACAAAGCATCCTGATGGCCCGCGAAGTGCCGCTGGTGGACCTGATCTGCCAACTGCTGTCCAACGAGCGCGATCCGCTCAAGGGCCGCCAGTTGCCGATCATGTACTCGGTCAAGGAATCCGGTTTCTTCACCATTTCCGGCAACCTCGCTACCCAATTCGTACAGGGCGTGGGCTGGGGCATGGCCTCGGCCATCAAGGGCGACACCAAGATTGCGTCCGCCTGGATCGGCGACGGCGCCACCGCCGAATCCGACTTCCACACCGCCCTCACCTTCGCCCACGTGTACCGCGCGCCGGTGATCCTCAACGTGGTCAACAACCAGTGGGCCATCTCCACCTTCCAGGCGATTGCCGGCGGTGAAGCCACCACCTTCGCCGGACGCGGCGTCGGTTGCGGCATCGCCTCCCTGCGCGTGGACGGCAACGACTTCATCGCGGTGTACGCCGCCTCCGCCTGGGCCGCCGAACGGGCGCGGCGCAACCTGGGGCCGACGCTGATCGAGTGGGTCACCTACCGTGCCGGTCCGCACTCCACCTCGGATGACCCGTCCAAATACCGCCCGGCCGACGACTGGAGCCACTTCCCCCTCGGCGACCCGATTGCACGTCTCAAACAGCACCTGATCAAGATTGGCCAGTGGTCCGAAGAGGAACACACCGCAGTCAGCGCGCAGCTGGAAGCCGAAGTCATCGCCGCGCAAAAAGAAGCCGAACAATACGGCACCCTCGCCGGCGGCCAGATTCCAAGCGCCGCGACCATGTTCGAAGACGTCTATAAAGAGATGCCGGAGCACTTGAAGCGCCAGCGTCAAGAGTTGGGGGTCTGACATGAACGATCACAACAACAGTATCGAAGTGGAAACCGCCATGACCACCACCACCATGACCATGATCCAGGCGCTGCGCTCGGCCATGGATGTGATGCTCGAACGTGACGACAACGTGGTGGTGTTCGGCCAGGACGTCGGTTACTTCGGTGGCGTGTTCCGTTGCACCGAAGGTTTGCAGGGCAAGTACGGCAGCTCGCGGGTGTTTGACGCACCGATCTCCGAAAGCGGCATCATCGGCGTCGCAGTGGGCATGGGCGCCTACGGCCTGCGCCCGGTGGCCGAGATCCAGTTCGCCGACTACGTCTATCCCGCCACCGACCAGATCATCTCCGAGGCCGCGCGCCTGCGTTATCGCTCGGCCGGCCAGTTCACCGCGCCGCTGACCATGCGCATGCCTTGCGGCGGCGGCATCTACGGCGGCCAGACCCACAGCCAGAGTATCGAAGCGGTGTTCACCCAGGTCTGCGGCCTGCGCACGGTGATGCCGTCCAACCCCTATGACGCCAAGGGCCTGCTGATCGCCTCGATCGAAAACGACGACCCGGTGATCTTCCTCGAGCCCAAGCGCCTGTACAACGGCCCGTTCGACGGCCACCACGACCGTCCGGTGACGCCGTGGTCGAAACACCCGCAAGCGCAAGTGCCGGACGGTTACTACACCGTGCCGCTGGACGTGGCCGCCATCGTGCGTCCGGGTTCCGCCGTGACCGTGCTGACCTACGGCACCACCGTGTATGTGTCGCAAGTCGCCGCCGAAGAAACCGGCATCGACGCCGAAGTCATTGACCTGCGCAGCCTGTGGCCGCTGGACCTGGAAACCATCGTCAAGTCGGTGAAAAAGACCGGCCGTTGCGTGGTGGTGCACGAAGCCACCCGCACCTGCGGCTTTGGCGCCGAACTGGTGGCGCTGGTGCAAGAGCATTGCTTCCACCACCTGGAAGCGCCGATCGAACGCGTCACCGGCTGGGACACCCCCTACCCGCACGCGCAAGAGTGGGCGTATTTCCCAGGGCCGTCCCGTGTGGGCGCGGCGTTGAAACGGGTCATGGAGGTCTGAATGGGCACGCACGTAATCAAGATGCCGGACATTGGCGAAGGCATCGCAGAAGTTGAACTGTCGGTGTGGCATGTGAAAGTCGGCGACATGGTGGTTGAAGACCAGGTGCTGGCGGATGTGATGACCGACAAGGCGATGGTGGATATTCCCTCGCCGGTGCACGGCAAGGTGATCGCCCTCGGCGGCGAGCCGGGTGAAGTCATGGCCGTGGGCAGTATTTTGATCAGCATTGAAGTGGAAGGCGCGGGCAATGCCAAGGACGCGCCGGTGATAAAGGAGGCGCCCAAAGCGGCGCCCGTGGCACCTGTGGTAGAAGCCAAGCCCGCGCCGGCTGCCGTTGTCAGCAAACCCGCGCCGGCACCTGTTTGCCGTGCAGCCGACGAACGTCCCCTGGCCTCCCCGGCCGTGCGCAAGCACGCATTGGACGCCGGGATTCAGTTGCGCCTGGTCCAGGGCACCGGCCCGGCCGGGCGAATCCTGCACGAAGACCTCGACGCCTACCTCCAACAAGGCACAGCGAAGGCTTCAGCCACCGCCAACCCCTATGCCGAACGCAACAGCGAAGAGCAGATCCCGGTGATCGGCATGCGCCGCAAGATTGCCCAGCGCATGCAGGACGCCACCCGCCGCGCCGCGCATTTCAGCTACGTGGAAGAAATCGACGTGACCGCCCTCGACGAGCTGCGTGTGCACCTCAACGAAAAACACGGCGCCACACGCGGCAAGCTGACCCTGCTGCCATTCATCGTGCGTGCCATGGTTGTTGCGCTGCGCGATTTCCCGCAGATCAACGCGCGTTACGACGACGAAGCCCAGGTCATCACCCGCCTCGGCGCGGTGCATGTGGGCGTCGCCACCCAGAGCGACGTCGGCCTGATGGTGCCAGTGGTGCGTCACGCTGAAGCCCGCAGCCTGTGGGGCAACGCCGAGGAGATCGCGCGTTTGGCCACCGCCGCGCGCAATGGCAAGGCCAGCCGTGACGAGCTGTCCGGCTCGACGATCACCCTGACCAGCCTGGGCGCGTTGGGCGGCATCGTCAGCACGCCGGTGCTGAACCTGCCGGAAGTGGCCATCGTCGGCGTCAACCGAATCGTCGAGCGGCCGATGGTGATCAAGGGCCAGATCGTGGTGCGCAAGATGATGAACCTCTCCAGCTCCTTCGATCATCGCGTGGTCGATGGCATGGACGCGGCGCAATTCATCCAGGCCATTCGCGGCCTGCTCGAACAACCCGCCAGCCTGTTTTTGGAGTAAGTCATGCAAACGTTGAACACGACGCTGCTGATTATCGGCGGCGGCCCCGGCGGTTATGTGGCGGCGATTCGCGCCGGCCAACTGGGCATCCCGACCATCCTGGTAGAAGGCCAGGCGCTGGGGGGGACTTGCCTGAATATCGGCTGCATCCCGTCCAAGGCCTTGATCCATGTGGCCGAGCAATTCCAGCAAACCGTGCACCTCAGCCAAGGTTCGCCCCTGGGTATCGATGTGGATGTGCCGACATTGGACATCCGCAAAAGCGTGGCATGGAAGGACGGCATTGTTGACCGCCTGACCACCGGCGTTGCCGCACTGCTCAAGAAACACAAAGTGCAGGTGATCCACGGCTGGGCCAGCGTGGTCGACGGCAAGACCGTCGATGTCGGCGACCAGCGCATCCGCTGCGAACACCTGCTGCTGGCCACCGGCTCGAAAAGCGTCAACCTGCCGATGCTGCCGATTGGCGGGCCGATCATCTCGTCCACCGAAGCCCTGGCACCGACCCGTGTGCCCAAGCGGCTGATCGTGGTGGGTGGCGGTTACATCGGCCTGGAACTGGGGATTGCCTACCGCAAGCTTGGTGCCGAGGTCAGTGTGGTCGAGGCGCAGGATCGTATCCTGCCGGCCTATGACGCCGAGCTGACGGCGCCGGTAAACGAATCCCTCAAGCAACTGGGGATGAAGCTGTACCTCAAGCACAGCGTCACCGGGTTTGCCGACGGCCGCCTGCAAGTGCGTGATCCGAACGGCGAGACCTTGTCACTGGGCACCGATCAGGTGCTGGTCGCCGTTGGTCGCAAACCCAACACCCAGGGCTGGAACCTTGAGGCGCTGGACCTGGAGATGAACGGCGCCGCGATCAAGATCGACCAGCACTGCCAGACCAGCATGCGCAACGTGTGGGCCATCGGTGATGTAAGCGGCGAGCCGATGCTGGCGCACCGGGCCATGGCCCAGGGCGAAATGGTCGCCGAACTGATCAGCGGCAAGCATCGTGAGTTCACTCCGGCAGCGATCCCGGCGGTGTGTTTTACCGACCCGGAACTGGTGGTGGTCGGCAAGACCCCGGATGAAGCCAAGGCCGCAGGCCTGGACTGCGTCGTGTCGAGCTTCCCCTTCGCCGCCAATGGCCGGGCGATGACCCTGGAGTCGAAAACCGGCTTCGTGCGGGTGGTGGCACGCCGCGATAACCACCTGATCGTCGGCTGGCAAGCGGTTGGCGTCGGCGTGTCCGAGCTGTCCACCGCCTTTGGCCTGAGCCTGGAAATGGGCGCGCGCCTGGAGGATGTGGCGGGCACGATCCATGCCCATCCGACCTTGGGCGAAGCAGTGCAGGAAGCGGCGTTAAGAGCCTTGGGCCACGCGTTGCACCTGTAAAACCGAGGCGAGGCCATCGCGGGCAAGCCCGGCTCCCACAGGGCAATGCATTCAAAATGTGGGAGCTGGCTTGCCTGCGATGGCGGTGGATCAGCCAATACAGAGGCTGAAGGTGTCCACCCTGTGGCTCCCACACAAGCCAAGAATGAAGTATTGTTGCGCCCATTCAGAAAAAAACCGACTTGACCAAAGATAGAGGGTGTCATGGGTAACGAAAGCATCAATTGGGACAAGCTGGGTTTTGACTACATCAAGACCGACAAGCGGTTTCTCCAGGTCTGGAAAAACGGCGAATGGCAAGAAGGCACCCTGACCGACGACAACGTGCTGCACATCAGCGAGGGCTCCACTGCCCTGCACTATGGCCAGCAGTGCTTCGAAGGTCTCAAGGCCTACCGCTGCAAGGACGGTTCGATCAACCTGTTCCGCCCGGACCAGAACGCCGCCCGTATGCAACGCAGCTGCGCCCGCCTGCTGATGCCGCATGTGCCGACCGACGTGTTCATCGACGCCTGCAAACAAGTGGTCGCGGCCAACGAGCGGTTCATCCCGCCGTACGGCAGCGGCGGCGCGCTGTACCTGCGCCCGTTCGTGATCGGCACCGGTGACAACATCGGCGTGCGCCCCGCGCCGGAGTTCATCTTCTCGGTGTTCTGCATCCCGGTCGGCGCCTATTTCAAAGGCGGCCTGGTGCCCCACAACTTCCAGATTTCCACCTTCGACCGCGCCGCGCCACAAGGCACCGGTGCCGCCAAGGTCGGTGGCAACTACGCCGCCAGCCTGATGCCAGGTTCGGAAGCGAAGAAAGCCGGTTTCGCCGACGCGATCTACCTGGACCCGATGACCCACTCGAAAATCGAGGAAGTCGGTTCGGCCAACTTCTTCGGGATCACCCACGACAATAAGTTCATCACGCCGAAGTCGCCTTCGGTACTGCCAGGCATTACCCGCCTGTCGCTGATCGAACTGGCCAAGACCCGCCTGGGCCTGGAAGTGGTCGAGGGCGAAGTGTTCATCGACCAGCTGGACCAGTTCAAGGAAGCCGGCGCCTGTGGTACCGCAGCGGTGATCTCGCCGATCGGTGGTATCCAGTACAACGGCAAACTGCATGTGTTCCACAGCGAGACTGAAGTGGGTCCGATCACCCAGAAACTCTACAAAGAGCTGACCGGCGTGCAGACCGGTGATGTTGAAGCGCCAGAGGGTTGGATCGTCAAGGTCTGATCACTGCCCCAGCAACACCGCAGGACCAGTGTGGGAGCTGGCTTGCCTGCGATGGCGGTCTGTCAGTTACTGAATAAATTGACTGACCCACCGCCATCGCAGGCAAGCCAGCTCCCACATTTGTTTTCAGTGCTCTCAAGATTGAGTAGGGATATTCTGCGTAAGCTTCTTGCCCATGCTGATCCGCGGCTCCACCCCATACCCCAACGCCTCGTAGAACCCCGTCACCGCCTCGTTCCCGCCGGAAATCTGCAGGTTGATCTTCATGCAACCCAGGGCCGTCAATGCCTGTTCCGCATGGCGCACCAGCGAAGACCCCAGGCCATGCCGCCGATAATCGGCATGCACCGCCACTGAATACAGCCAGCCACGATGGCCGTCGTAACCGGCAAGAATCGTCCCGATCACGGCCTTCTTATCCGTGGCCACAAAAAACAGCCCATCGTTGACCGCCAGCTTCTTATCGATCGCCAGGGTCGGCAGGTTGTGCGCCGTGTCATACCCAAATGCCTCCTGCCACAACGCCACCACCTGCGCCCGGTGCTGGCGGTCGCGATACGGCCCGATGGGGTGGCGCGACAGCAGCGTCTTTTCCATTACCAGCGTCCGCTCGTTGCCGTGATAGACATCGCGCACGGTGTGAAAACCCAGCTTGGTATAGAACGGCTCGGCCGTCAGTGAAGACGGCACGTTCAATACCGTCACCCCGGCTTCTCGGGCGCGCCGTTCGATCTCGTTCATCAACAACCGGCCAATGCCCTGCCCTTGCAGCGCCGGATTGACGAATACCGAACGCACCACATTGGCGTCCAGCGCCGCCGTGGCGACGATGACGTCGTCCTGCACCGCCACCAGCACCACCCGGCGCGTCAGCAAGGCCAGGACTGCATCGGGGGTGAAGTTGCTCGCGACCCGGGCGATCACGTCTGCCGGGTAATCCTTCGCGTTGCTGCTGTGCAGGGCAGCCAGGATGACCTGGCTGATGCCCTCGGCATCGGCGGGTTGGGCGAGACGAACGGCGGTAGGCATGATTCCTCCTGGCTGACGGCGTTTTAGCAAACGCCACAATACCAATGTGGGAGCGGGCTTGCTCGCGAATGCGGTGTGTCAGTAACGGATGAGCTGGCTGATCCACCGCATTCGCGAGCAAGCCTGCTCCCACATTTTTGATTGCATTCCAGAGCTGGCAGCCGATTCGGTCGCGCCACCTCCCCTTTCAGCTTTCCCGGCTGAGCCGCCCCCTCGTTTCAGCCGGGATTCATCCCGCACAACCCACAAAATAGTCCCACAGCTCAACCTCATGGATTCGTGCACCCATGCAAACCACCAACACCGTCTTGATGATTCGCCCGGCGCGCTTTGCCTTCAACCCGGACACCGCGATCAACAACCGTTTCCAACGCCAGCCCGCCGACCCACTGAGTGCACAGCAGAAAGCGCTGGAAGAGTTCGACGGCTATGTCGACACCCTGCGCCAGCACGGTGTCGAAGTGCTGGTGGTGCAGGACACCCCGGCGCCCCACACCCCCGACTCGATCTTCCCCAACAACTGGTGGAGCAGCCACGCCGACGGCAGCCTGGTGCTGTACCCGATGGAAGGCCAGAACCGCCGGCTGGAACGCAACAAAGGCGTGCTGCAAGTGCTGGAACAACGCTTTGCGATCAACAGCACCATCGACCTCAGCCACCTGGAACAACAGAACATCTTTCTCGAAGGCACCGGCAGCATGGTGCTCGACCGTCAGCACCGCATCAGCTACGCCTGCCACTCCGGGCGCACCCATCACGACGCCCTGCGCCAGTTCGCCGAGCGCCTCGACTACCAGCTCTGCGTATTCCACGCCGTCGACCGCCACCACGCGCCGATCTACCACAGCAACGTGATGATGAGCGTCGGCCGCGACCTCTCGGTGGTGTGCCTGCAAGCCCTGCCGGATGCCGACGAACGCCTGGCCCTGGAACGCTCGCTGCGCGACACCGGCAAGGACATCCTCGCCCTCGACTTCGACCAGCTCGAAGCCTTCGCCGGCAACATGCTCGAAGTCCACGACCGCGACGGCCAACCGCTGCTGGTGATGTCGGCCAGCGCCTGGGGTGCCCTGCAGCCGGCGCAGCGTGCGCATGTGGAACGCCACACCCGGCCGGTGGTGGTGAATATCGACAACATCGAACGCATCGGCGGCGGCAGTGCCCGCTGCATGCTGGCGGAAGTGCATCTGCCAGCCCGTCCCTCATTTCAATAAGGAGTCTTGCCATGACCCGTTACATCGACGTCAATGACCTCAGCTACCTGGTGTCGCAAAAAGGCCTGCAAACCTGCATCACCGAAATGGCCGAGTACATCCGCGCCGACTACCTACGCTGGCAGGACTTCGAAAAGTGTGCACGCCTGGCCAACCATTCGCCGGACGGTGTGATCGAGTTGATGCCGGTGTCGGATGCCTCGCTGTACGCCTTCAAGTACGTCAACGGCCACCCGAAAAACACCCAGGCCGGCATGCTCACCGTGATGGCCTTCGGCGCCCTGGGCGATGTAGACACTGGCAAACCGGTGCTGCTGGCGGAAATGACCCTGACCACCGCGATCCGCACCGCCGCCACGTCGGCGCTGGTGGCGCGCTACCTGGCGCGGGACAACAGCCGCAGCATGGCGCTGATCGGCAACGGCTCGCAGAGTGAATTCCAGGCCCTGGCCTTCCACGCCATGCTCGGCATCAATGAAATCCGCCTGTTCGACATCGACGCCAAGGCCACCGCCAAGCTGGCGGCCAACCTCAAGGCGTTCCCGGCAATCAAGGTGATCCTGGCCAGCAGCGTGGCTGACGCAGTGAAAGGCGCGGACATCGTCACCACTGTCACTGCCGACAAGGCCTACGCGACCATCCTGACCGACGACATGATCGAACCGGGCATGCACCTCAACGCCGTCGGCGGCGACTGCCCCGGCAAGACCGAGCTGGACCGACGTATCGTCGAGCGTGCCCGCGTGATCGTCGAGTACGAGCCGCAAAGCCGTATCGAAGGTGAAATCCAGCACATGCCGGAAGATTCGCCGGTGACCGAGCTGTGGCAAGTGATCAACGGGCAAAAACCCGGCCGCGAAAACCCACGCCAGGTCACTTTGTTCGACTCGGTGGGTTTTGCCATCGAAGACTACTCGGCGCTGCGCTACGTGCTGGATGTGGCCACCGCCCTGGACGTGGGCAGCACCCTTGAACTGGTGCCGGACCTGGCCGACCCGAAAGACCTGTTTGCGCGTCTGGCCCAGCCGGTCGCACAGCAGAAAAAGCGCGCCTGAGACCGCTCTGGCCTGCCGCTTTGCGCAGAGGGTGGGCCAGATATTCAAGGAGCAAAAGCCGATTCAGCGGGTGTCACAGCCGATTCCGCTGCATTGCCTGTTTTAACAGCGCAATTCGCGCTTTATGCGAGGGGTAAACGACACAAAAAACGCACCACCATGAAGCATTCTCTCCGCCAACAAGAACGATTTGTTTCAACTCATTTACTGCCCTGACATCAATTACAAAATATAGGGACTACACCATGACTCCACTGCGATCACTCTTCGCTGCGTTGCTGTTGCCACTGTGCGCCACCGCCGCCCACGCCCAGGAGTGGAAAGAAATCCGCTTCGGCGTCTTCCCCGAATACCCGCCCTTCGAATCCGTGGCCGCCGACGGCAGCCTGCAAGGTTTCGACATTGATCTGGGCAACGCCATCTGCGCCAAGCTCGAAGTCAAATGCACCTGGGTGCACAACGAATTCGACGGCATGATCCCGGCCCTGCGTGCGCGCAAGTTCGACGCCATCATGTCGTCCATGGCCGTGACCCCGGCCCGCGAAAAAATCATCGACTTCACTGACCGCCTGTTCCTCAGCCCGACCTCGGTGATCACCCGCAAGAGCGCCGACTTCGGCGATACCCCCGAGTCGTTGAAAGGCAAGCAAGTCGGCGTTCTGCAAGGTTCGCTGCAAGAGGCCTACGCCCGTGCACACCTGGCCAAGCTCGGCGCGCAGATCAAGGCGTATCAGTCCCAGGACCAGAACTATGCCGACCTGCAGAACGGCCGCCTTGATGCGACCCTGACCGACAAGCTCGAAGCCCAACTCAACTTCCTGTCCAAGCCGGAAGGCGCCGACTTCAAGACCGGCCCGGCGTTCAAAGACCCCACCCTGCCGCTGGACATCGCCATGGGCCTGCGCAAGAACGACCAGGAATTGCGCGCGCTGATCAACAAAGGCATCGCGGCGGTGCAAGCGGATGGCACCTACGCACAGATCCAGAAGAAATACTTCGGCGATCAGGACATCTACAACGAGTAAGCCAACACCGACCCTGTGGGAGCGGGCTTGCTCGCGAAGGCGATGTGCCAGACACACATCCAGTGACTGACACTCCGTCTTCGCGAGCAAGCCCGCTCCCACAGGGGGATATCTGTGCCCTTCAGAGATACTCCCTCCATGAACGAATTCCTAAACTTGCAAGGCTACGGCCCCATGCTCGCCCAAGGCGCGTGGATGACGCTCAAGCTGGCGTTCCTCGCCCTGGCCCTCAGCCTCGTCCTGGGCCTGATCGCCGCTGGCGCCAAGCTGTCCAGCGTCAGATGGCTACGGGTGCCGGCCACGCTGTACACCACGCTGATCCGCAGCGTGCCGGACCTGGTGCTGATCCTGCTGATCTTCTACAGCCTGCAACTGTGGCTCAACGACCTGAGCGAAATGGCCGGCTGGGATTACTTTGAAATCGACCCGTTTACCGCCGGGGTGGTGACCCTGGGCTTTATCTACGGCGCGTATTTCACCGAGAACTTCCGCGGCGCGATCCTCAGCGTACCCGTCGGCCAACTGGAAGCGGCCACCGCCTACGGCCTGAGTCGCTGGCAGCGCTTCCATCTGGTGCTGTTCCCGCAACTGATGCGCTTTGCCCTGCCGGGCCTGGGCAATAACTGGCTGGTGCTGCTCAAGTCCACCGCGCTGGTGTCGATCATCGGCCTGTCGGATCTGGTCAAGGCCGCGCAAAACGCCGGCAAGACCACCAACGAGCCGTTGTATTTCCTGATCCTCGCGGGCCTGGTCTATCTGGTGATCACCACCCTGTCCAACCGCATCTTCAAGCGCCTCGAACGGCGCTACAACCTCGGCATCAAGGGGATGGCGCGATGATCGAACTGTTCCAGCAATACGGCCTGGCCTACCTGTTCAGCGATGGCGCGGGGTTGTCCGGCGTGGCCATGACCCTGTGGTTGTTCATCATCTCGGTGGTGTTCGGCTTTTGCCTGTCGATCCCCCTGGCGCTCGCGCGGGTCTCGGAGCACTTCTGGCTGCGCTGGCCGGTGGAGGTCTACACCTACCTGTTTCGCGGCACACCGCTGTATATCCAACTGCTGATTTGCTACACCGGGCTGTACAGCCTGGAAGTGGTGCAGGACAACGCCCTGCTCAACCAGTTTTTCCGCAACGCGCTGAACTGCACCCTGCTCGCCTTCGTGCTCAACACCTGCGCCTACACCGTGGAAATCTTCGCCGGGGCGATCCGCAACATTCCCCATGGTGAAATCGAAGCGGCCCGCGCCTACGGCCTGCACGGCTGGCGGCTGAACCTGTTTGTGGTGGTGCCCGCCGCACTGCGCCGCGCATTGCCGGCCTACAGCAATGAAATGATCCTGATGCTGCACGCGACGTCCCTGGCGTTTACCGCCACCGTCGCCGACATCCTCAAGGTGGCCCGCGACGCCAATGCCGAGACATTCCTCACGTTCCAGGCCTTTGGCATCGCCGCCCTGCTCTACATGCTGCTGTCCTTTGCACTGGTGGGCCTGTTCCGACTGGCCGAACGTCGCTGGATGCGCTTTCTTGTTCCTACCCGAGGCTAACCCATGAATCAGTCCGCGCAGGCCCTGGCCGCATACCCTCTGGATGTACCCGTGGCCAAAGCCGCCACCGCCGCCGTCAAGCTGCAAGTCGAAGGCATCCACAAACGCTATGGCGAACACGAGGTGCTCAAGGGCGTGTCCCTCAACGCCCGCAACGGCGACGTGATCAGCCTGATCGGCGCCAGCGGCTCGGGTAAAAGTACGATGCTGCGCTGCATCAACTTTCTCGAACAACCCGACGCCGGGGTCATCACGCTCGACGGCATCAGCATCGAAATGCAGCAAGGTCGCGCCGGCACCCGCGCGCCGCACCAGGCCCAACTGCAAAACCTGCGCACGCGCCTGGCCATGGTGTTCCAGCACTTCAACCTGTGGAGCCACATGACCGTGCTGGAAAACATCACCATGGCCCCGCGCCGGGTACTGGGCGTCAGCGCCGCCGAGGCGGAAAAACGCGCGCGGATGTACCTGGACAAGGTCGGCCTGCCGGGCCGCGTCGCCGATCAATACCCAGCCTTCCTGTCGGGCGGCCAGCAACAACGCGTGGCGATTGCCCGCGCCCTGGCCATGGAACCGGAGATCATCCTGTTCGATGAACCCACCTCGGCCCTCGACCCGGAACTTGTAGGAGAAGTCCTCAAAGTCATACAGACGTTGGCTGAGGAAGGTCGTACCATGCTGATGGTCACCCACGAAATGGGCTTTGCCCGCCAGGTGTCCAGCCAAGTGCTGTTCTTGCACCAGGGTCGTGTCGAGGAACAAGGCGGCGCCGAGATCCTTGACCACCCCAAGAGCGAACGCTTGCAGCAATTTCTTTCCAACCGTTTGAAGTGAAACCCATGGATACCAAGGCCAACGGACCCCATACCTCCCCTGCGCTGGATCGCATCGATGAAGCCATCATCGAAGTGCTGCGTCACCAGGGGCGCATCACCTACGAAAAGCTCTCGTCGCTGGTGCACCTCACGCCCAGGCCCTGCCTGGAACGGGTGCGCAAGCTGGAGCGACGCGGGGTGATTCGTGGGTACGGGGCGATCATCGATGTGCAGATGGTCTCGCCGGGGCTGTCACTGCTGGTGCTGGTGGCCTTGTCCAACCAAAGTGGGCGCTCGGCGCAGAAGGCGTTTGAAGCCTGTGTGAAAAACTGCCCGCAGGTATTCGAATGCCAACTGATCAGCGGGCCGTTCGACTACAGCCTGCGCATGCGCTGCCGGGACATGGAGCATTACCGGGTGCTGACGGAGACCTGGTTGAACAATGACGAGTTGCATATCGATAAGTTGGTGGCGCATCCGGAGTTGGCCGTGGTCAAAAACACCGCTACAGAGCTGACCTGAAAGGCAACTCACCAAACACTGCATAACCCTTGTGGGGGTGGGTTTGTGTGGGAGCGGGCTTGCTCGCGAAAGCGGTGTATCAGCCAAAGATGTTTCGACTGACGCACCGTATTCGCGAGCAAGCCCGCTCCCACACAAGCCCACTCCCACACAAGCCCGCTCCCACATTTTTATGCGTGCCCGCTTGAAATTCGTTTACCAGGTTTGGCGCCAATCAGTTTGGCCTGCCCGTCCTTCTGCTTGCCCGTGCGCGCCTCGCTGATCAACCCCGGGATCAACTTGCCCTCCGGCAGGTTCTTCCAGAACCGACTGGGCAAATGCCCCTCCATCACCTTGGGGTTCAAGCGCGCCGGATTGAAGATATGGCTGTAGTAGGTCAACCACATCTCACTGTGGGGGTCCTCGACATTCTGCGCCAACTGCCGCCACGCCTCGGGGCATTCACGCTGGTGGATCAGCTGCTCGCCGTCGTAATACACCCCGTCCAACGGCGTGGCGATCATCCAGCGATGGCGCCCCATGCGCCCGACAAAATGCTGGCTGGCAGATTTCAAGATGTCGTGTGCCGGTTCATGCCACGCCACGTACTCCGGCAATTCGGGCCCAGCCCCGGCCGGCAGCGCCACAAAGCGCACAAACGCATGCAAGTGGTGCGCCTCTCGGCTGACCTGTTTGATCCGCCGCTGCAACTCGCTGCCCAATTTGTCCCCCGCCAGCATCGCCGTACGGTCGCCATGACTCACGCGCCATAACACTTCATACAACAGGCTCCAACGCTGCTCGCCGTGATAGCAGGCGGCCGACTCGAGCAATTCGAGCAGCGCCTTGGGCACCCGCGTCTGGAACGGCCCAAGCCCTGCGGGGATCGGCTCGTCAGTGGCAAACAGGTCGGCCACCTCGGCTTCGCCCCAGCTTACCTGGCTGGGATCGACCTGATGGCTGAGCAGCCAGCGCGCCTGGTCGCGCCAGGTGCCGAACAGGTTGTCGCATTCCAGGCTGATCATCCCCACAAGCCCATTTGCTGCGGCTGCGGACGATCACGCAATTGCTCGCGCAGCAGCACGCTGGTGCTGTCGGCCTGTTGCGGGTGGTAGTCGCTGGTGATGAAAAACGGCTTGGCCTTGGCTAACACGCAGCGCATGCGTGCGAGGTCTTCGAAGCGGATCTTGCGTTCACGGCGCAGGTCCACCAGCCGTTGGGTGGTGCGCAGGCCAATGCCGGGAATGCGTGCGATCAAGGTCGGTTCGGCGCGGTTGAGGTCCAGGGGGAAGACGTCGCGGTTTTCCAGGGCCCAGGCCAGCTTGGGATCAATATCCAGGGCCAGGTGACCGGGCCCCTTGAACAGTTCGGTGGCGTTGAAGCCGTAGCTGCGCAGCAGGAAATCGGCTTGATACAGGCGGTGCTCGCGCATCAGCGGTGGCGCGGCCAGGGGTACGCTTTTCGGGCTGTTGGGGATGGGGCTGAACGCCGAGTAGTACACGCGGCGCAGCTTGAAGCTGCCGTACAACGCCTCGGCTCCATGCAGGATGGTGCTGTCGTCGGTGTCGTCGGCGCCGACGATCAGTTGCGTGCTCTGCCCCGCTGGCGCGAAACGCGGCGCGCGCGGCTCGTTGAATACGGTCTGCTCGCCGGTGTAGATGGTCTGCATGGCCTGCTTGATCGACACGATCTTTTTTTCCGGCGCCAGGGTCTGCAGGCTGGCTTCGGTGGGCAACTCGATGTTCACGCTCAGCCGGTCGGCATAGCGCCCGGCCTCGGCGATCAGCGCCGGGTCGGCATCGGGAATGGTCTTGAGGTGGATGTAGCCACGGAAGTCATGCTCCTCGCGCAGCAGTTTGGCGACGCGTACCAACTGTTCCATGGTGTAGTCGGAGGAACGGATGATGCCGGAGCTGAGAAACAGCCCGCTGACGCAATTGCGCCGGTAGAAATCCAGGGTGAGGGTCACCACCTCCTCCGGGCTGAAGCGTGCGCGGGGCACGTCGCTGGAGCGGCGGTTGACGCAGTATTGGCAGTCGTAGAGGCAGAAGTTGGTGAGCAACACCTTGAGCAGCGAGACGCAGCGCCCGTCCGGTGTGTAGCTGTGGCAGATGCCCATGCCATCGGTGGAGCCCAGCCCGGCCTTGCCCTCGGAACTGCGCTTGGGCGCGCCGCTGCTGGCGCAGGAAGCGTCGTACTTGGCGGCGTCGGCGAGGATGCTGAGTTTTTCGATCAACTGCATGGAAGGCTACCGATACTGGTTTTTTGTACAGTATCAGCAGCCCCCCCTATGTCACAAGTGCAGCCTGTCAGCTCGCGGTAGCGAGCAGCAGGTCCTTCACCGAACGCTCCTGGCCACGGCTGCGGTCGTTTTCGTGCAACGACGCGGCAATTTCATCGGCACGGATCGGCAGGACCGACAGCAGCGTGTCGCTCAAACCATGGCTGGCCTGGCTGAAGCCCTGGATATAAATGCCGGCCTTGCAGCGCTCGTCGGTGACGATGCGGTAATCGCGGGCCACTTCGAAATCGCCCATGTACGCTTCCAGCGGTGCCAGCAAGGCGCGATGGGTCTGGCGCTCGTAGCCGGTGGCGAGGATCACCGCATCGTAGTGGTTGACGCAGGTTTCGCCGTTGGCGTTGTTGCGCAGCACCAGTTCGATGCCCAGCGGGCCAGGCGTGGCTTTTTCGACCACGGTCATGGTGCGGAACGCCTGGCGCGCGATACCGGAGACTTTCTGGCGGTAGAAGATGCCGTAGATGCGCTCGATCAGGTCCAGGTCCACCACCGAATAGTTGGTGTTCTGGTATTCGGCGACCAGGCGTTCGCGCTCCTCGCCCACCTGCTGGAACACCAGGTCGGTGAACGCCGGCGAGAACACTTCGTTGACGAACGGGCTGTCATCCGCCGGCTTGAGCGCCGAACCGCGCAGGATCATGTCGACTTGCACCGACGGGAAGCCGTCGTTGAGGTCGATGAACGCCTCGGCCGCGCTCTGGCCACCGCCGATGATCGCGATACGCATCGCCTTGCCGTCGATGCAGGGCTGCTGGGCCATGCGCTCCAGGTACTGGGAATGGTGGAACACCCGGCCGTCACCCTTGAGCGCCTTGAACGCCTCGGGAATACGCGGCGTGCCACCGGCGCTGACCACCACCGAACGGGTGGTACGCACATGCTGCTCGCCCACTGCGTCGCGGGAGATCACGCGCAACGCTTCAACCTGCTGTTGATGCAGGATCGGCTCGATGGCCAGCACTTCCTCGCCGTAGCGCGCCTGGCTCTGGAACTGCCCGGCGACCCAGCGCAGGTAGTCGTTGTATTCCATGCGGCACGGATAGAAGGTACCCAGGTTGATGAAATCCACCAGGCGCCCGTGGGTTTTCAGGTAATTGACGAAGGAATAAGGGCTGGTGGGGTTGCGCAGGGTCACCAGGTCCTTGAGGAACGAAATCTGCAGTTCGCTCTGGGTCACCAGGGTATTGCCGTGCCAGCGGTAGTCCGCCTGCTTGTCGAGAAACAGCACGTCGAGTTTGCCCTGGGCTTTTTCGCGCTCCTGCAGGGCGATGGCCAGCGCCAGGTTCGAAGGGCCGAAACCGATACCGATCAGGTCGTGAACCGCGGGCGAAGCAATTGCCTGTGTCATTCCAGTGTCCTCTGGATAAGCCCCTTGGCGGTGGGGCGGGAATACCTTCAAGACCTGCACAACAGGTCGTGTGTTGATAGGAAACGAGGACAGTGAAAAAAAATTTAACCGATCAGCGCTCAGTGCGCGTCCCACTCGCGCATCCGTACCCGGCAGTGCTTCATCGCGTTGACGATGTGTTTTTCCACGAGGCTGCGGGAAATCCCCAGACGCTCAGCGATTTGCGGGTGGGACAGGCCGTCGAGCTTGCGCAGCAGGAAGCTGTCGCGGCAGGCCTTGGGCAGTTCCGCCAGGGCCCGCTCCACCATCGCCAGGCGCTGCTCGTGGGCGTGGCTGGCGTGGGGCGATGAGTTGGCGAAGCGCCCTTCGGTGTCCAGCACTTCCAGCGGCTCAACCTGGCGCAACGCGTTGCGGCGGTGCCCGTCGATCACCAGGTTCAGGGCCGTGCGGTACAAAAACGCGCGTGGCTGGTCGATCGGCGTGTCGCTGGAGCGCTCCAGCACCCGGACATAAGCGTCATGCACCACATCCTCGGCCACCTGTCGGTTGCCCAGCTTGGCGTTGAGGAAACACACCAGCTCGCGATAGTAGTTTTCCAACATGACTCCCGACCGCCGGAAGAGGCGGCATCCGTTCCTTGTGCACTGTAAGAAAAGATACCCAAACGATGATGGCAGTTTGGGTGCGTGCAATTTATAGTAATTCTCATCTACTTTTAAAGAAGTGTTGTACCAACGGACGTTTTTTTAACCCATGGAGCTGTAACCGCTTGTGTAACCGCCTAAATCCCCGCGCAATCCCCTCGTTTAACAGTCAGCTCTGCGCAACTGCGCCCCGAACTTCCCTGGCTGGAACCAAAGCATGAAACGCTCTCGACCCGCCCGACGCGCGCTGCTTGTTGTCGCGTGCCTGATCCCCGTCATCGGCGTTGCCGCCTGGCAAGTGCTGCCCTCGGACCGCGACGCCCTCGCCACCGTCACCGTGACCCGCGGCAATATCGAAAACAGCGTCACCGCCCTCGGCACCCTGCAACCGCGCCGCTATGTGGACGTAGGCGCCCAGGCGTCGGGGCAGATCCAGAAGATCCACGTCGAAGCCGGCGACCACGTCAAGGCAGGCCAACTGCTGGTGGAAATCGACCCGTCGACGCAAAAAGCCAAGCTTGACGCCAGCCGCTACGGCATCCAGAACCTCAAGGCGCAGTTGCAGGAACAGCAGGCCCAACTGGCACTGGCGCAACAGAAATACCAGCGCCAGCAACGTCTGACGGCCGGCAACGCCACCCGCGAAGAAGACGTGCAAACCGCCAAGGCCGAGCTGAGCGCCACCCAGGCGCGGGTGGCGATGTTCCAGGCGCAGATCCTCCAGGCCCAGGCCAGCCTGCGCAGCGACGAAGCGGAGCTGGGCTACACGCGCATCTATGCACCGATGGACGGCACCGTCGTCGCGGTAGACGCCCGCGTCGGCCAGACCCTCAACGCGCAACAACAGACCCCGCTGATCCTGCGCATCGCCAAGCTGTCGCCGATGACCGTGTGGGCGGAAGTCTCGGAGGCCGACATCGGCCACGTCAAACCGGGGATGACTGCGTATTTCACCACCCTCAGCGGCGGCAACCGGCGCTGGACCAGCACCGTGCGGCAGATCCTGCCGATCCCGCCCAAGCCGCTGAACGAAACCCAGGGCAGCGGCAGCCCCAGCAGTTCCAACAAGAGCGGCAGCGGCCGCGTGGTGCTGTACACCGTGCTGCTGGACGTGGACAACAGCGACCACGCGCTGATGGCCGAGATGACCACCCAGGTGTTTTTTGTCGCCAGCCAGGTCAAGGATGCCCTCACCGCCCCCGTCGCCGCGCTGCAGGGTACAGCGAACGCCGATAAACAGATCGCTCGTGTGGTCGCCAAGAACGGCCGTATCGAGGAACGCGAAGTGCGCCTGGGTATCAGCGACCGCCTGCGCGTCGAAGTGCTCGACGGCTTGAACGAAGGCGATCACCTGCTGATCGGCCCAGCCGACGGCAACGGGGGTTGAGTTGGCCACGCCCCTGATCGAACTCAAGAACATCCGCAAATCCTACGGCGGCGGCGACAGCCCGCAAGTCGACGTGTTGCGCGGCATCGACCTGGCAATCCACGCCGGGGAATTCGTCGCGATTGTCGGCGCGTCCGGCTCGGGCAAATCGACGCTGATGAATATCCTCGGCTGCCTCGACCGCCCCACTGCGGGCGACTACCTGTTCGCCGGAGAAAACGTCGCGCACCTGGACGGCGACGCGCTGGCCTGGCTGCGCCGCGAGGCGTTCGGCTTTGTGTTCCAGGGCTACCACCTGATCCCGTCGGGCTCGGCCCAGGAAAACGTCGAGATGCCGGCGATCTACGCCGGCATCAGCGCCGCTGAACGCCACGCCCGCGCCAAGGCCCTGCTCACCCGCCTGGGCCTGGCCGAGCGCACCGGCAACCGTCCGCACCAACTCTCCGGCGGCCAGCAGCAACGGGTGTCGATTGCCCGCGCGCTGATGAACGGCGGCCATATCATCCTGGCCGACGAACCCACCGGCGCCCTCGACAGCCACAGCGGCGCCGAGGTGATGACACTGCTCGACGAACTGGCCAGCCAGGGCCACGTGGTCATCCTGATTACCCACGACCGCGAAGTGGCGGCGCGCGCCAACCGCATCATCGAGATCCGCGACGGCCAGATCATCAGCGACTCGGCCAAAGACGCCAGCTACGTGCCGGCGGTCGCCAACAGTGATGCCTTGCAAGCCGTGGACCTGCGCCAGCGCCTGGTCGACGGCGCCGAGCACAATGGCGCGTGGAAGGCCGAACTGGTCGACGCCGTGCAGGCCGCCTGGCGGGTGATGTGGATCAACAAGTTCCGCACCGCGCTGACCTTGCTGGGGATCATCATCGGCGTGGCGTCGGTGGTGGTGATGCTGGCGGTGGGCGAAGGCAGCAAGCGCCAGGTCATGGCGCAGATGGGCGCGTTCGGTTCCAACATCATCTACCTCAGCGGCTCGTCGCCCAACCCGCGTACGCCGCTGGGCATCGTTACCCTCAACGATGTGGCGGCACTGGCGGCGTTGCCCCAGGTCAAGCGCATCATGCCGGTCAATGGCAGCGACGCCGGGATCCGCTTCGGCAACCTCGACTACCTGGCATACGTGGGCGGCAACGACATCAACTTCCCGGAGATCTTCAACTGGCCGGTGGTCGAGGGCAGCTACTTCACCGAGGCCGATGAGCGCGCCGGGGCCACCGTCGCGGTGATCGGCCATCGCATCCGCGAGAAGCTGTTCAAGGATCTGCCGACGCCGATCGGCCAATACATCCTCATCGAAAACGTGCCGTTCCAGGTGATCGGCGTGCTCGCGGAAAAAGGCTCCAGCTCCGGCAACAAGGACAGCGACGACCGCGTCGCCATCCCCTACACCGCCGCCAGCGTGCGCCTGTTCGGCACCTATAACCCCGAATACGTGGCGATTGCCGCCGCCGATGCGCGCAAGGTCCACGAAGCCGAGCGGGCCATCGACCAGTTGATGCTCAAGTTGCACAACGGCAAGCGCGACTACCAGCTGACCAACAACGCGGCGATGATCCAGGCCGAGGCGCGCACGCAGAATACGCTGTCGCTGATGCTCGGTTCGATTGCCGCGATCTCGCTGCTGGTGGGCGGTATCGGTGTGATGAACATCATGCTGATGACCGTCCGCGAGCGTACCCGTGAAATCGGCATCCGCATGGCCACCGGCGCCCGCCAGCGCGACATCCTGCGCCAGTTCCTCACCGAAGCGGTGATGCTCTCGGTGGTCGGCGGCCTGTTCGGCATCGCCCTCGCGCTGCTCGTCGGCGGCGTGTTGGTGCTGGCCGAAGTGGCCGTGCAATTTTCCCTGGTGGCGGTGTTCGGCGCGTTTGGCTGTGCGCTGGTCACCGGTGTCATCTTCGGCTTCATGCCGGCCCGTAAAGCTGCCCGGCTCGATCCGGTTAAGGCGTTGACCAGTGAATAAACCGTCCCTTTACCTGCCCGGCCTGTGCCTGTTGCTCAGCGCCTGCGCCGGCCAGCCGCCGGCTGTCGACAGCGGCATCGCCGCACCCGCCGCCTGGCAATATGCCGAACGCGAGACGGCGCAGGCCAGCAATGCACGGTGGTGGACGCAGTTCGGCAGCCCGCAGCTCAACCGCTTGGTCGAGCAGGCGCGCCGCGACAGTTTCGACGTCGCCGCCGCCATGGCCCGCGTGCGCCAGGCCCAGGCCAGCGCGGTGATCGCCGGTGCGCCGCTGCTGCCCGAGGTGAAGTTCAACCTCACCGCCAGCCGTGAACGGCTGTTGCGCGGCAGCGGCAACTCAGACCTGAACGCCACTGCGAGCAACAACACCGTCAACAGTTACGACACCAACTTCACCGCCAGCTATGAACTGGACTTCTGGGGTGGCCGCGCCGCCGCCCGCGACAGCGCGGTGCAGACCTTGCGCGCCAGTGAGTTCGACCAGGCCACAGTGGAGCTGACCCTGCTCGGCAACGTCGCCGACCGCTACGCGCAGACCCTCGCCGCACGCCAGCGCCAACAGATCGCCGCGCTCAACCTGGCCAATGCGCGCAACGTGCTCGACCTGGTGCAGACCCGCTACGACGCAGGCTCCGCCACTGCCCTGGAACTGGCCCAGCAGAAAAGCCTGGTGGCCAGCCAGCAACGGCAATTGCCGTTGATCGAGCAGTTGGCCGAAGAGTCGCAGATCACCCTCGCCGCCCTGCTCGGCCAACCCGTGCAAGCCGTGGACCTGGGCAACGAAACGTTCCAGGCCCTGACCTGGCCGACCATCGACAGCGGTGTGCCGAGCCAGTTGCTCAGCCGGCGCCCCGACCTGGCCCAGGCCGAAGCGCAACTGGCCGCCGCCAGTGCTGACGTCACCGTCGCCCGCGCCGCCATGCTGCCAACCCTGACCCTTGGCGCCACACTCGGCAGCGGCGCCTACAAGGCCAACGAAATCCTGCGCAGCCCGTTCTACACCCTGACGTCCGGCCTGATCGCGCCGATCTTCAACAATGGCCGTTTAAGCGCCGAGCGCGACAAGGCCCGCGCACGCCAGGATGAGCTGCTGCAAAGCTATCGCGGCGCGATCATCAACGGCTTTGCCGATGTGGAAAAATCCCTCAGCAACATCACCCGCCTCGACCAGCAGCGCCACTGGCAAACCGAAGAACTGCAACAAGCGCAGACGGCCTTCCAGATCGCTCAAAGCCGCTACCAGGCAGGCGCCGCGGACTTGCTGACGGTCCTGGAAACCCAGCGCACCCTGTACGCGGCCCAGGATTTGAACGTGCAGTTGCGGCTGTCGCGCGTACAAGCCAGCATCGCCCTGTACAAAGCACTGGGGGGCGGCTGGGAAAGCAATATCCGATAAACAAAACTCCATTTCCTTACAGAAGTTGTCTGTTCGCCCTACATTTTTTGACCCGGGGTCCTTGGTAAAAAAGCCGCTATCTCACGGCTGCCCGGGACCTCTTGATGACTGTTGTAAAACACCTGCTCTGCGCCTGCCTGTGGCTGACGGCAAGCCTTGTCCATGGTTTGCCGCTGATCAGCCCCACCGCCATCGACTGGCAACTGGACTGCCGCCTCCCCGCCTTCGCACACTTGGCTCCCGACGTGCTTGAGCGCACCCAATGCGGCATCGTCACCGTGCCGCGCAACCACGCCGCGCCCCGGCAAGGCAAACTGCGCCTGTACCTGACCCGCGTCGGCGCCCGCGACCCGCTGAGCCGCCAAGGCGTGGTGTTCGCCCAACCCGGAAACAGCCCCCAGACCAATCACAGCGGCACCTTCGCCATCCTCCTGGCCGGTAGTTGGAGTGCCCATTCCACCCAGGCCTATCGCACCCTGCTCAATCGCTACGATGTGGTCGAACTCACCCCGCGTGATCTCAACCAGGAGAGCGGGGTCGAAAACGCGGCACGGGACATGGAGTTCGTCCGCGCCCAACTTGAAGAGACCCAGCTCAATTACCTCGGCAGCGCCGACGCCACACGCCTGGGCAGTCGCTACGCGGCGCTGTTTCCCGAGCGGGTCGCGCGCATGGTGCTGGTCAACGCCGAGCGTGGCGAGGCGAACCTTACGCAAGTCGAGCAACTGCGCCTCAAGGCACCCCCCAAGTCTGAGGCCAGTGCATGCGTGATCCGATGGGTCGGCGACTTCCTCGCCTTCGGCAAGCAGCCGCCACCTGCCACCCAGTGCCTCGACAAAGGCGATTGGGAGTAGCACACCGTTTGCGACCTGTTGCCGCTGAAAACGACACCTTGCGTTGACGCTCCAGGCTAATCGTTATTAAGTGCTATTTATCCGCATTAATACGATAAATCGACGCCATGCTAAGCCGCCCGCTGAAACGCAAACGCCAGAAGCTGTCCGACGTGATTGTCGAGTCGGTCAAGCGCTCCATCGTCACCGACGCCTTGAAGCCCGGCGATCGTTTGCCCACCGAGCGCGAGCTGATGGAAAGCTTCCAGTGCTCCAAAGGCTCGGCCCGCGAGGCGCTCAAGGCCCTCGAGGTCGAGGGTTTGGTGAGCACGCGCACCGGGCCCAGCGGCGGTGCATACCTCAACCAGGCCGGCACCGAACCGGCCAGCCGCGCGTTGCGTAACTATCTGCACTTTCAGCATCTGGATGGCGAGCAGGTGTACCAGTTGCGCAAGGTCATCGAAGTGGAACTGGCGGTCTCGGTGCTGGGGCGCTTGAGCGAAGATGACTACCAGGCCCTGCAAGACAACGTGGATTTCTGTAGCGCACCGGAAGACAGCGAGGCCGGTCAACGCGAACAGCGCCTGGCAGAACTGGAGTTCCACAACCTGCTGGCCAAGGCGTGCCCCAACCCGTTGCTGAGTTTCATGGCGCAGTTCCTCAATGATCTGCTGCGCGACCTGGTGGTGCTGAAAAAGGCCTACAAACCCAAGCGCAAGCAGTTCGACGCCGCCAACCTCGACTATCACAAACAGTTGCTGATTGCCTTTCGCGCCGGTGATGAAAACGCGGTGCGCGGTTTGATGCATGAACATATGTGCGATGCCGAACACCACATGACCGCGCTTGAAGGCCAGGTCAGCCCGCATTTTCTACTGGAGTTCGATCACCGCCCCTAAAGACAACACAGCTCCCACATTTTGACCGCATTCCAACCAACACTCGCGTCATCCAATAAATAACAGGCCTGCCCACAGGCCCTTGCTCCACCGTATCGCCCTTGCCGCTCCTGCCAATAACTAAACCAGGGAGTCACCCCATGCAGCGTCGTACGTTATTGAAAGCCAGCCTTACCTTCGCCTCCGCCCTCAGCCTCCCGCTGAGCGTGCGCCACGCATTCGCCGCCGAGCCCTTTACCTTTTACGGCCTCAAGTCCATGTCCGGCGCCTTTGCCAGCTATGGCAAGTTTGCCGACATGGGTTCGCGCCTGGCGGTGGAACAACACGCCACCCTTCTCGGCCGCCCGCTGAACTACAAGGTCATCGACACCGAAGGCAACGCCGGCAAGGCCGTGCGCAAGGTGCAGGAAGCCATCCAGCAGGACGGCGCGCGGTTCTTCCAGGGCTGCACATTGTCATCATCGGCGCTCGCGGTGGCCAAGGAAGTGGACAAGGTCGGCGGCGTGTTCATGACCCCGGTGGGCGCCGATGAAGTCACAGGCAAGGATTGCAATCACGCGACATTCCGCTGGTCGGTGCCCACCTACGGCGCGATTCGCGAAACCATGCTGCCGCTGATCAAGCTGCTGCCGGACGCCAAGCGCTGGTACACCATCACCCCGCAATACGTGTTTGGCGAAGCGCTGCTCGAGGGCGCCAAAAGTGTGCTCAAGGACAGCGGTCTGGAACACATCGGCAACAGCTATCACTCGTTGCAGGAACAGGAATTCTCCGGTTACCTGACCAACGCCATCGCCGCCAAACCCGATGTGCTGGTACTGCTCAACTTCGGCAGCCAGTCGTCAAACACCCTGCGCCAGGCAGTGAACTTCGGCATCAAGCAGCGCATGAAAGTACTGCTGGTATGGTCCGCCGGCCTCGACCAGTTCCAGGAACTGGGCAGCGACATCCTTGAAGGCGTGTACCTGGGCGCGCAGTACTGGCATCAGGTCGACACCCCGCTCAACCGCGAACTGGTCAAGCTGACCCAGGCCAAATACGGGATCAACCCCACCTACCCGCTGGCCGCCGACTACATCAGCACCAAGGTCATGCTCGACACCATCGTCGCCACCGGCAGCTTCGACGGCCCGACCGTGGCCAAGGCCATGCAGGGCCTGAGCTTCGATGGCCCGACCGGCAAGGAATCGATCCGCGCCGGCGACCACCAGGTGATCAAGGATTACTACCTGCTCGTCGGCAAAGCCGCCAGCGAGATGGCCGACAAGGACGACCTGGCCAAAGTACTCAGCGCCGGCCAATCCTTCCCGCCAGTGGGCGCCACGGGCTGCACGCTCGCCTGACCCCCTGAATATTGCAGGCAGGGCCGCGCAAGCGGCGTCCTGCCGAGGGTTCCTGCATGCTTAATCTTTACCTGTTCCAGATCCTCAACGGCCTCGGGCTGGGGATGATCTACTTCCTCATCGCCGTCGGGCTGACCATCATTTTCGGCCTGCTCAACTTCGTCAACTTTGCCCATGGCGCGTTCTTTTTGCTCGGTGCCTACATCTGCTACACCGCCGTGAGCCTCACCGGCAACTTCTGGCTGGCGCTGCTGATCGCGCCGCTGGTGGTGGCCGCGTTGGCGTGGGTGATCGAGCGATTATTGATCCAGCGCATCTATCACTTGCCGCACATGTTCCAGATCCTGGTGACCTTGGGGATAGCCCTGATCATCCAGGAGGCCAGCGTGATGATCTGGGGCCCGGTGGGCAAAAGCGTCGCCGTGCCGGAACTGCTGCGCGGGGTGCTGGTGATCGGTGACTTTGTGTACCCACACTATCGCCTGTTCCTGATCGGCTTCTCAGGCCTGGTCGGCCTGGGCCTGTGGCTGCTGCTGGAACGCACGCGCTTCGGCGCCCTGGTGCGCGCCGGCAGTGAAAGCACCGAGACCGTGTCGCTGCTGGGCACCAATATCTTCCGTTTGTTCTCGATGACCTTCGCCCTCGGCGTGGCCCTGGCCGGTGTCGCCGGGGTGCTGTTCGCCCCCTTGCGCGGCGCACAGCCCTTTGTCGGCCCGGAAATTCTCGGCGTGGCCTTCGTGGTGGTGGTGATCGGTGGCATGGGGTCGTTCAGCGGTGCGCTGGTCGGCGGTTTATTGGTCGGCGTGGTGCAAAGCCTGATGACCACACTCTGGCCCCAGGGCGCGAGCCTGATGATCTACGGCGCGATGGCCGTGGTGATTCTGGTGCGCCCTTACGGCCTGTTCGGGAGAGCCTGACATGAGCGAGAAAAATCCCCTGCCGTTTGCCAAGACCCAATCCCGTGCGATGTTGCTGTGGGTGCTGGCCGTACTGATCGGCCTGCCGCTGATCTTGCCTTCGGCGACCCTGGCCACCGAGATCCTGATCTTTGCCATGGCCGCCCTCGCCTGCAACCTGCTGCTGGGCTATACCGGGCTGCTGTCGTTCGGCCAGGGCATCTTCTTTGGTGCCGGGGCATATTGCGCGGCGCTGCTGATGCTGCATTTGCAGATGGGCCTGTTCACTGCGTTGCTCGGCGCGGCCGTGGCCGGTGGTTTCCTGGCCTTGTTGGTCGGCGCCCTGGCGATCCGCCGCACCGGCATCTACTTCGTGATGCTGACCCTGGCTTTCAGCCAGATGGCCTACTTCGTCGCCTACACCCTCAGCGACTGGACCGGCGGCGACAACGGCCTGCTCAGCGTGCCGCGCCCGGAAATCCGCGTCGGTGACACTGTGCTGCTATCCCTGGCCGACGCCCGCGCCTTCTACGGCTTTGTGGCGGTGCTGTTCCTGCTGATCTTTATCGGCGCGCGCCGGGTCATCGCCTCGCCCTTTGGCAGCACGCTGATGGCGATCCGCGAAAACGAAACCCGCGCCGCGGCGATCGGCTACGACACGCGTCACTTCAAGATCCTGGTGTTTGTGCTGTCCGGCGCAGTCACCGGGATCGCCGGTGCGCTGTACGCGATGCTGCTGCACTTCGTGCCGCTGTCGAACATCGACCTGGCGATGTCCGAGAACATCCTGATCATGACCATCGTCGGCGGCACCGGCTCGCTGTTCGGTTCGTTGCTGGGTGCCGGCTCCATCGTGCTGCTGGGGGATTTCCTCTCCGACTTGTGGCCACGCTGGCTGATGCTGCTGGGGGTGATCCTGATCCTGGTGGTGATCTTCATGCGCGGTGGTTTGTGGGGCGGCCTGGCGTCGCTGTTTGAAAAAGTGCGCGGCGCTCGCAAGCCCGCAGTGGTGGCCAAGGAGGAAGTGCTATGAGCATCCTGCTGGAAACAGAGAACCTGGAACTGGCCTACGGCGCCTTCCATGCGGTGAACGGCGTCAACCTCAAGGTCGAAGCCGGCACCATCCACACCATCATCGGCCCCAACGGTGCGGGCAAGACCAGCCTGTTCCATTGCCTCACCGGCGAGCGCCAGGCCACCGCCGGGGCAATCCATTTCGACGGCAAGAACCTGATGCGCAAACCGGCCCACGGCCGCGTCGGCCTGGGCATGGCGCGCTCGTTCCAGTTGACCAGCCTGTTCCAGAACCTCAGCGTGCGCGAAAACCTGCGCCTGGCCGCCCAAGGCCGTGACGGTGCGCGGGCGCTGAACTTCTGGCGCCGTGTCGACAGCAAACGCGAGCACCTGGAGATGGCCGACCAGGTCTTGGAACGCCTGCAACTCACTGCCCGCGCCGACACCCTGGCCGGCGAGTTGTCCCACGGCCAGCAGCGGGTGCTGGAGGTGGGCATGTCGATCTGCTCCAAGCCCAAACTGTTGATGCTCGACGAGCCCACCTCGGGCATGGGCATCGATGACATCCCGATCATGACCCAACTGATCAGTGACCTCGGTCGCGACCACACGGTGCTGCTGATCGAACACAACATGAGCATCGTCATGTCCATCAGCCAACGCATCACGGTGATGAGCCACGGCCAGATCCTGGTGGAAGGCACGCCGGAATTCGTGCGCGCCGATGAACGTGTGCGCACTGCGTATCTGGGGGAGGCCGCCTGATGCTGATCGTCGAGAATATCCATTCCTACTACGACAAGAGCCACGTGCTCGAAGGCGTGTCGCTGAGCGTCAACCCTGGTGAGCTGGTGACGCTGCTGGGGCGCAACGGCGCGGGCAAGACCACTACGTTGCGCAGCATCCTCGGCATCATCTGCCCGCGCCAGGGCCAGATTCACTTCAACGGCCAGGCGCTGGTGGGGCAGAAGATTTTTGAAATTGCGCGCCAAGGCTTGGCGCTGGTGCCGGAGAACCGCGGGATCTTCCGTTTGCTCACGGTCGAGGAAAACCTGCGCATCGCCGCCCGCAAGACCAGCCGCTGGCAGCTGGAAGACGTGTACGGCATGTTCCCGCGTCTCAAGGAACGGCGCAAAAATGCCGGGCATGCCTTGTCCGGCGGCGAGCAGCAGATGCTCGCCATTGCCCGCGCCCTGCTCAATGACCCCAAGTTGCTGATCCTCGATGAACCCACCGAAGGCCTCGCCCCGGTGATCGTCGACGAATTGGTGAAGATCCTGCGCAAGATCAAGGACGACGGCCTGCCGGTGCTGCTGGTGGAACAGAACCTGATGGTCTGCGACAAGCTCGCCGACCGCCATTACGTACTCGAACAGGGCCGCGTGGTCTACGAAGGCAGCGCCGCCGCCTTCCGCGCCGACCCGAGCATCAAGAACCGCTATTTGGCCCTGAGTGCCTGACCGGAGAATGCAGATGAACAGTTTTGCGCAACCGCTCCAGAGCAACGCCCCGCTGATCAACCGCGACCGCCTGTGGCAGTCGCTGATGGACCTGGCCCAACTCGGCGCCACGCTAAAAGGCGGCGTGTGCCGCCTGGCCCTCACCGACCTCGACCGCCAGGCCCGCGACCTGTTTGTGCAGTGGTGCGAAGCGGCCGGGTGCAGCGTCAGTGTGGATGCCATCGGCAATATCTTTGCGCGCCGCGCCGGACGCAATCGCGCCCTGCCCCCGGTGATGACCGGCAGCCATATCGACACCCAACCCACCGGCGGCAAGTTCGACGGCTGCTACGGGGTGATGGCCGGGCTGGAAGTGATCCGCACCCTGAACGATCTGAAGATTGAAACCGAAGCGCCGATTGAAGTGGTGGTGTGGACCAACGAAGAAGGCTCGCGTTTTCCGCCGTGCATGATGGGTTCCGGCGTGTTTGCCGGGAAATTCGATTTGCAGGAGACCCTGGCCAAGCTCGATGACCAGGGCCTGTCGGTGGGTGCCGAATTGCAGCGCATCGGTTATGCCGGTTCCCGCGCGGTGCTGGGCCACCCGGTGGGGGCGTATTTCGAAGCGCATATCGAACAAGGCCCGGTGCTGGAAGATCGCGCCACCACCATTGGCGTGGTCATGGGTTGCCTGGGCCAGAAGTGGTTCGACCTGACCTTCACCGGCGTCGAAGCCCACGCCGGGCCGACACCGATGCACCTGCGCAAGGACGCACTGGTCGGCGCTGCCGAGGTGGTCAGTGCAGTCAACCGTATCGCCCATCAACAGCAACCCCACGCCTGCGGCACGGTGGGTTGCCTGAGCCTGCATCCGGGTTCGCGCAATGTGATTCCAGGCCAGGTGCACATGACCCTCGACCTGCGCCACCTGCATGCCGACAAGCTGCAAGCCATGGTCGACGAGGTGTGCGGTGTGATCGAAGCCACGGCACAACAGCACGGCCTGGCTTATGAGCTGACACCGACGGCCGACTTCCCGCCGCTGGACTTCGACCCGGCCTGCGTCAACGCCGTGCGCGACGCTGCGCGCAGCCTGGGCCTGAGCCATATGGACATCGTCAGCGGCGCCGGGCATGACGCGATTTTCGTCGCGGAACTGGGCCCGGCCGGGATGATCTTTGTGCCGTGCGAAGGTGGTATCAGCCACAACGAAATCGAAAACGCCGCGCCGGATGACCTGGCGGCGGGCTGCGCGGTGTTGCTGCGGGCCATGGTCAATGCGGCGCAGGGGGATCGGGCATGAGCGATATCGGGCAACTGACGGCGGTGCAATTGCTGGAGCATTTTCGCGACAAGACCCTGTCGCCGGTGGAGGTCACCGAGGATGCATTGCTGCGTATCGAACGCTACAACCCGGTGGTAAACGCCTACTGCCATGTGGACCCGCAGGGCGCGTTGCACGCTGCGCGCGCCTCGGAACAACGCTGGTTCAAGGGCCAGCCGTGCGGTGCGCTGGACGGTGTACCGGCCTCCATCAAAGACCTCACGCTGACGCTCGGCATGCCGACCCGCAAGGGCTCGCGCACCTCATCTGCCGACGGGCCGTGGGACGTCGACGCGCCCTTCCCGGCCTTTATGCGCAAGGCCGGCGCGGTATTGCTGGGCAAAACCACCACGCCGGAATTCGGCTGGAAAGGCGTCACCGACAACCCGCTGTACGGCATCACCCGCAACCCGTGGGACACGCGGACCACGGCAGGTGGTTCGTCCGGCGGCGCGGGGGCGGCGGCGGCGTTGAACCTGGGGGTGTTGCACCAGGGCAGTGATGCGGGCGGCTCGATCCGTATCCCCTGTGCGTTTACCGGCACGTTCGGGATCAAGCCGACCTTTGGTTATGTGCCGCAGTGGCCGGCCAGTTCCATGACGATTCTGTCGCACCTGGGGCCGATGACCCGCACGGTGGAAGACAGCGTATTGATGCTGCAAACCATCGCCCAGCCGGATGCGCGGGACGGTTTGAGCGGTGCGCCGAGGACTGCGCCGTGGCTGACGCCAGGGGCGGACTTGAAGGGCTTGCGGGTGGCGTACAGCCCTGCGTTCGGCTACGTGGACGTGGACCCGCAAGTGGCTAAAGTGGTCGCCCAGGCGGTTGAGGGGTTGGTGCGATTGGGCGCCCATGTCGAACAGATCGACCCCGGTTTCAGCGACCCGCTGGAGGTGTTCAGCACCCTGTGGGCAGCCGGGGCCGCACGTTTGACCGGTTCGATGAGCGACGCGCAAAAACAGCTCTTGGACCCCGGCCTGCTGCGCATCGCGCAACGGGGCGAACGCTTGAGCCTGGATGACTTCAGCGCGGCCCTTGAAGCGCGGGCGGCGTTGGTAGCACGGATGGCTGCGTTCCACCAACATTACGACGTGCTGGTCTCGCCAATGATGCCGATCACCGCATTCGA
Source organism: Pseudomonas sp. GL_117 (assembly GCF_057835125.1). Lineage (NCBI taxonomy): Bacteria > Pseudomonadati > Pseudomonadota > Gammaproteobacteria > Pseudomonadales > Pseudomonadaceae > Pseudomonas > Pseudomonas sp. GL_117. Next base: position 4,021,028 of record NZ_CM174418.1, read on the forward strand.
CGCCGGCCACGACGTCCCGCCGGGCTCCGGGTTGCAGGAATGGACCGAATGGACACCGTTCACCTACCCCTTCAATCTCACCCAGCAACCGGCGGCGTCAGTGCCCTGCGGGTTGGCGGCGAATGGCTTGCCGGTGGGGTTGCATGTGGTCGGTGCGCGGTTTGCCGATGATGTGGTGTTGCGGGTTTGCCAGGCTTATTCAAAGGCATTCCCTACCCAGCACCCGCAAGCCCCAGTAACCCCGCCCTGAAATGCAATTGAATCTGGGAGATTGGCAGTGCCCGGGCGATCTCCAGCCGAACACTCACTCCCCATCAACACCCATCAACTGTGGGAGCGGGCTTGCCCGCGAAAGCGGAGTGTCAGTCACAGAATTATTGACTGATCCACCGTCTTCGCGAGCAAGCCTGCTCCCACACAAGCCCGCGCCCACAGTTCTGAGCGCATTCCACTACAATGCCCCCATTCATTCTCCGGGGCTCCCATGGACATCGAACTGGCACGCACCTTCCTCGAAATCACCCGCTGCGGCAGCCTCGCCGCGGCGGCCGAGAAACTGCACGTTACCCAGACCGCCATCACCGCCCGGGTCAAAAGCCTGGAAAGCCAGCTGGGCAGCACGCTGTTCATCCGCAACCGCGCCGGCGCGCGCCTGACCGCGGATGGCGAAGCCTTCGTGGTCTACGCCAACCAGTTGCTGCAAACCTGGGAAGCCGCGCGCCGCGATCTGCCGTTGCCCGAGGGCTATCGCAACGTGCTGCACATCGGTGGCGAGGTCAGCCTGTGCAACCCGTTGATGCTCGGCTGGGCCCAGGCCCTGCGTGAACACATCCCCGGCCATGCGCTGCGCACCGAAGTGCGCGAAGGCGAATACCTGCTGCGCCAGCTGGAGCTGGGGGTGCTGGATGCCGCCCTGGTGTTCCAGCCGCAATACTGGCCGGGGTTGCAGGTGGAACAGGTGCTGGAAGAAAAACTGATCCTGGTGCAACTGGCCAGCAACCCGGTGCCCTACGTGTACATCGACTGGGGCCCAGGCTTCCGCCAGCAACACGACGCCGCCCTGCCGGACAGGGCACGCGCCGCGCTGAGTTTCAACCTGGGCCCGCTGGCCTTGCAGTACATCCTGGAAAACGGCGGCGCCGGGTACTTCCGCACGCGGGTGGTACAAAGCTACCTGGACAGCGGCGTGATGCAGCGCGTGGCGAAGGCGCCGGAGTTCAGTTTCCCGACGTATCTGGTGTACTCGCGGGCACGGGATTCGGCGGTGTTGCAACACGCGCTGGAGTTACTCCGGGGCGTGGTCAAGGCCGAGAGCGACTGGTCGCAGCGCTGGGACCCGGTACTTTGAAACACACATGCGACTAGCAGAATGTTCAGGCCGGGCTACGCTCCAACACCACAAAAACAGCCAGGAGTCGGCATGCGTACCCGCTCACGAAAACGGCGTCACCTACCATCTGTGCCAGATGGCCCAGATGACTGCTGCAAAAAACCAAATTCCCGCTAAGCGATAAGGCCACAACACCCAGCGTTTGAGGGCTAGAGGAACAGAGGCCAGTTCGGCTTCGGTCACGAGGCCTGCTTTCACAAAGCGCTTTGAGTCAGATAGGAAGTCGACCATCAGCCCCATCCGTTGAGACTTGTCTATCGGCTGGTTCCTTCCCCAGAAGCGCTTATGTTTGCAAACCTTTTCGTTTTCACTGAAGTAGCTTTCCAGCTCGTCGAGCTTTCTATATTCCACAAAGAGCATCAGTCCCCAGATAACAAAACACCCCCCCATCAACACGATGCTGTAAGCGAGAAAAAATGACATTGTCATGCCCCCTCTGGCTCAAAGATGAATTGGCCATCGACCTCTAAGACTTTCCCCCCCAAAAAGGCACCGGTATCGCCGAAAAATGAGCCTCCTGCATACCCTCCTGCAGCACCGCCAATAATTCCACAGGCCAACCCACTGCGCTCCCTAAGCCCTACCGCCAACACGATCCTGCATGCACTACGAGCAACCTCTGCGCCATACCTCCCACCAATCGAAGCCCCCGCCACACTCCCCGCCAACCGCCCACTCTCCACATACTTCGCCTGCCGACACTGCGCCTCCCGCCCCACCACACACGCCTCCTTGATCTCCAATCCGGCGTCACCTGCTGTTTGTGTTGCTGCTGGGTGGTGGCGTTCCTGCTGCTGACGGCTTCCTGCTCAGCGGTTTGCATGACGGCCGGAAAGTGAGTTACCACTTCTGCCAAATGCCGCCGATGATCATGACAACTATCCAAATGTAAGAAATGCGATAGGGCCACAACGCCCATCGCTTGAGCGCTATGGGAACTGATGCAAGTTCGGCCTCTGAAACTAGCCCTGCCTTCAAATAGGGCTTTGGATTCGAGAGGAAATCAATCATCAGCCCCATGCGATGAAATCTGTCGATCCGCTGGTTTTTTCCCCAGAAACGCTTATGCCTTCGAACCTTTTCGTTTTCACTGAAGTATTTTTCCAACTCATCAAGCTTTCGATACTCCGCAAATAACATCAGCCCCAAAAGGATGAATACGCCGGCCATCAATACAATGCTGTAGATAAGAAAAAACGACATTGTTAAGCCCGCTCCGGTTCAAAAATCAAAACGCCATCGACCTCTACAACTTTCCCCCCCAGAAAGGCACCGCTATCACCCATCCTGTCACCGCCTAAATACCCTCCCCCCGCTCCCCCAATAACTGCGCAGACCAGTTCACTCTGTCCTTTCATCGCCACACCCAAAGCGACTGTACATAGGCGACGCGCAACTTTTGCACCTACCGCTCCGAACCAAGCAGCCCCCGCCACACTCCCCGCCAACCGCCCACTCTCCACATACTTCGCCTGCCGACACTGCGCCTCCCGCCCCACCACACACGCCTCCTTGATCTCCAATCCCGCAGCCCCGACGTCCATCGCCAACCCCACATACGTGCCCTTCCCCAACCACTTCGACACCTGCGCAATCGCCCCCATACGCTTGGCATAGCCATCGATCTCGCCCTTGTGCAAAAAGCTCTTGGTGGAAATCCCCAGCACATTCTTCAACAACTGATTGCCACGCAACCCCGTGCCAAACCGCGCCGCGCCGCGCAGTTGTGTGTCGAGCAATTCAAACAACACCTGGCGCTGGCGGATAAACGCCGGTCGGTCCAAGCCACCGGCCTTCAAGCGCTGATGCAACTGCTCGATGTCTTCCAGCGTGCGCAGCACTTCATCCAGGTGCCGCGCCCACGCCGAGGTCGTGCTGCCCACACCTATCGAGCCGTAGGTCAGCAGGCTTTGCAGCAGGTCATAGTCATTGATCACGGCTGTGCCGACCGATGCTTTTTGCTCCAGCTCGCGCCGTACTTCTTCGGCGCGGCGCATCAACCAGGCTTCCTCTCGGGAGCAGCTCACGCTGTAGGCGTCGGGAATCACCACCAATTGCCCCGGCGTCACCAAGCCGTGGCGCAGGTGGTGGTTCAACACGTCAAAATGCTCCGAGCGCTGGCGGCTCAGGCCGTGGCCCATCAAGCGGGTTTTCAAACTGGTGAGATCGATGGTTTCGCGGTTGATATAGCCCTGCGCCATGCCCTGCATCCCGAATCCAATGGAGATGGCGTCGAAATATAAGCAGGCACTGCCGCCCCGGACACAAGCCCAGGGGGCGACCATTCAATTTGGGAAGCGGCCTACATAGGCGCAGAAACAGTGCTGACAGAAACCAGCCTAATAACCGGTCATTTCCAGGTAACCCACCCCACCGTCGAACTGCACCGGTCCTTCCCAGTAGGGAATGCCAAGGTTCATCCAGGCGTTCGGGTTGAGCGCCGTTGGGGTGATGTCCAGCTGTTTGCCGGGAATGTTCAGTGACCAGCGCGTGGGAATCGTGCGCCCGTCGAGAGTGGTGGTCGCCAACGGTGTCAGTTGGATGTCGGCGTTGTGCAGGGTCTGGACCTGGCCCCGCTGATCGATCCAGGTGCCGGTGAGGTAACCCGCGCCGTCCTGCTGACGCACGCGGAACAGCATCAACTGTTCACCGCTGTCCAGGTGCAGGGAGAACCAGTCCCAGCCGGTCTGGCCCGCGGCGAGGGGTTGGCTGCTCCATTCGCGGTCGAGCCACGCGGGACCGCTGACCTGATAGGTGTGGCCGTCGATGCTGACGCTGCCGCTGGCGCGGAAAAACGGTTGGCTGTAGTAGTACGACGCCTGGCCCTGGTCGGATTTGCGGCTGTAGCCCTTGTCCCCTTGCAACACCAGCGGGCGGCTGGAGGTCAGGTGCAGGTCATAGGCGAACTGCGCGCCACTGGCCTTGAGTCGCATGTCGGCCAGTGGGCTCGCGGCGCCAGGTTGGCTGGCGAAATCCCAGTCGTCGATCCACGCATTGAACGGCACCGCCTGCGCGCCGGCCTGGCCGACGCCGCCGCGGGCGTAGCGTTCGGCGGCATAGTGGCGCGTGGCGGACGTGACGGCGGCGTGGCCCAGCCAAACCGTCGAGTCGTGCCAGCCGGGCTGCGTCGGCCCGGCCTTGAGCGCATTGCGAAACAGCGTCCATTGCACGCCGAATTCATTGCCCTGGGCGTCCTTGAGGTTGGCGGTGACGTACCACCACTCGATGCGAAAACCGTCGTGGGGGCCATGGTCGCCAGGAAAGCTGAACACCCTGCCGGGCACCACCTGGGCAAAGTCCGCCGCCGCGCTGCCCAGGCCGGCGAAGCTTTGCTCGGGCGCCGGGACTTTGTCACACGCGCCCAACAGCAGCAAAACCGCGAACAACGTCGCTCTAATCTTCATGGGCAAAGGTCCTCAACAAGTCCGCCGGGCGACTGCGGTACAGCTGCCACAGCGGCCAGGCCGACGCCAGCAAGGTGGCCAGCAGCGCCAGCGCCAGCAACTGCGCAAGCTGCCACGGGAACACCTGCAACGGCAGGCGCCAACCGAACGCCTGCACGTTGATCACCGCATCCAGGCACCACGCCAGCAACAGCCCCAGGGGCACGGCGAGGACCAGCGTGAGCACCGCCAACAGCCAGGTCTGCCCCAGGTTCAACAGCATCAATTGCCGCCGTGTCACGCCCAGCGCCCACAGCGGCGCGAGTTGGCCGAGGCGGCTCTGGCTCTGGGTCAACAGGCTGATAAACAGCGCCACGCCGGCGACGCCGAGGGTCAGGCTGTTGAGCGCCGCAGTGGCGGCAAAGGTGCGTTCGAACACCTGGCTCGACCAGCCCTTGAGTTGCTGTTGATCGACGATGCGACTGTCCTCCAGCGCAAACCCGCGCTGCACTTCACGCACCAGCGGCGGCACATCCTGTGGCAACACCCGCAGGTTGAAACGTGCCGGCGCCAGGGTCGGCCAGTGCGCCAGCAGGTGCTTGGCATTGACCAACAGATGGCCCTTGGGGTTGCCATAGTCGGCATAAATCCCCACCAGGACGGGCGACCAGACGCCTCGGGGTGTGGGAATACTGACCGTATCCCCCAGTTTCACCGACAGTCGCCGCGCCAATTGCTCGCTGAGCATCAGGCTGTCGCCTTGCAGCAAGCGGTCCCACGGCGCGCTCGCAGCCTCGAGCAACGGCCAATGCTGGCGATAGGTCGGGTCGTCGACCACACCGAACAGATCCGCCGGCCAACCGCGCAATTGCACGGCGACCTGCCAGGTCGGCAGTACCGCCTGCACCAACGGCTGTTGCGCCAGCCAGGTGTTGAGCTGTTCGGCTTGCGCCGGGTTTTGCGGATTGAGGTACAGCTCGGCCGTCAGGCGTTGCTCCAGCCAGTTGTTGAACGTCTGGCGGAACCCCGAGGTCATGGAGCCCGCGCCGATATTGGCCGCCAGGGCCAATAACAGTGCCATCAACGCCAGGCTCAACGCGGGCAGCTGTTGGCGGCAGTCAGCGAGAAACCATTGCCCCAGCACCGAGCGACTGCGCCCCAGCACGGCCTTGAGCACGCCATTGAGCATCACCGGCAAGCCCAGCGCCGCCCCCAGCAGCAAGGCCGCCATCAGCACAAAACCGGCGGCCAGGCTGTCGCCCAGCAGCAGCGCGAGCAACGCGATCAACAGCGCGGCGGCGGCGACCCAACCCTGGCGGCGCAACCAGCGCCCATGGGCGTCGTGCCAGGCTTGGGCATTGGCCAACGCCAGCAAGGGCAAACGTGCCGCCCGCCACACACTACTGGCGCCGGCAAGCAGCGCGCCGAGCAGGCTCAAGCCCAGCCCGGCGGCCCACCACCACGGGCTCAGGCTCAGTTGGCCAGCGACTTCGGCGCCATAGAGGCCCCGCAAGCTCGCCGCCACATCCGGCAGCAGCAGGCTCGCCAGCACATAACCGCTGGCCACACCGAGCACGCCGCCGAGCAAGGACAATACGCCCAATTCCACGGCCAGGCTGAGGATCAGTAGCCGCGCACTGACCCCGCAGGCGCGCAAGGTGCGCAAAAGGCCACGACGTTGCTCCAGGGCCAGGCCGATGGCGGCGTGCACGATAAACAGCCCCACCACAAAGGACAAAAAGCCCAGGGCATCGAGGTTCAGGTGAAAGCTCTCGGTAAGGCGCGACAAGTTGTTGTCTTCGCCCTGCCTGAGTTGCAACCCGGCGGGTGGCGTGGGCTGGGCGGCGGCGTAGGCCTTGTCCAGCAGCAAGCGCGACAGACGCCCGGGCATGTCCAGCACGGGCTGGGCAAAGCCGATATCGGTCAGCAGCACGCCGGGGGCCATGTCCTGCCGGACCTGCAACGGCGCCAGGCGATGTCCGTTGGTGGTCAACGGCTGGTCGCCCTCCTGCAACCCGAGGGCATGTAGGGTTTGCGGCGCGATCCAGGTACGCCCCGGCGGCTCGAAGAACGCCAGCATCTGCGCCTGGCTCAAGCGCTGGCCCGCCACCGCGCCGCCGCCCGGCAGCGACAACGGCTCGATGCCCATTAATTGCAGGCGCGTGTCTTCATGCCCCTGGAGCTGCACCCGCCCCTGCACCACCGGCGACACCGGCCACCCCATCCGGCGCAACTCGGCGAACAGCGCCTGGGGGAAACTCGCCCCATCCGGCGCGCTCAGGCTGGCCTGGGGCTCGCCGCCGATCAATTGGCTGGCCCGCGCGTAACTGTCCCGCGCCTGGCTGTTGAGGGCCTGCACCCCGGTCAGCAACGCCGTGGCCAGCCACAACCCGGTCAACACGCTAAAAAACTGCACGGGATGGCGCCGCCAGTGGCTCAGCAGTGCGCGCAAGGCCCAGTAAAACACCGCCATCTCAAACAGCGCCCGCCGGGACAACCCGGCCACGGTGCAGCACCACTTGACGCTCCAGGCGTGCGGCGATGCGCGAGCTGTGGGTGACCATCAACAGGCTGGTGGGGCTGTCGCGCAACAGGTCCAACAGCAATTGCAGCACCTCATCGCTGGTGGCTTCGTCGAGGTTGCCGGTGGGTTCATCGGCCAACAGCAGCGCCGGACGCGACGCCAACGCCCGCCCCACCGCGACCCGTTGCTGCTGGCCGCCGGAGAGCTGTTCGGGATAACGCTTGAGCAAGTCGCCCAGGCCCAGGCGTTCCACCAACTGCGCTTGCCATCGCGGGTCAAACCGCCCGGCCAGGCGCGCCTGGAAGGCCAGGTTGTCGTCGACGCGCAGGCTGCCGATCAGGTTGAACTGCTGGAACACCAGGCCGATTTCGGTGCGACGCCAATCGGCCAGTTGTGCCTCACCGAGTTGATCAAGGCGCTGCTCACCGACGCGGATGCTGCCGCTATCCACCCGATCCAGACCGGCCACCAGATGCAACAAGGTGCTCTTGCCGCTGCCCGACTCGCCCATCAGCGCCAGGCTGCTGCGCGCCGGCAGTTGCAAGTCGACCCCGCCCAGCACCGCCAGCGGACCTTGCGGGGTTGCGTAGCTTTTAAAGACACCTTGCACCTGCAACATGGGAGCACTCACCAAAGGACTGAAATCGAGAATAACGGTTGGCCGACGGGCTCACGCAAATTTTTCACATGGATTTCACCGGTTGCCCACCCATGGCCCTCTAAATTGCCCATCACACGCCAAATACCTGCAACTTTTCCGCCGGTAGCAATGGCAACTTCTAGCACTCACATGTTCAGCGAAAAGACAGCAGCCCTGTGCCACGCTCCAGTTCCACTACGGGCTTCTATTTGTAACGTTGCGCCTGTTTGATTTAACACTGCCAACAGTGCCCATGGTGATTAGTGTGGTTGACCTTACTCTGACCAAACCGCGCTCAATCCGAGCCGTTATCAAACGCCTGCGAAGGCTCTGGATCGGCATTGCGGCCGTCGGACTGATGCTCACCGGCGCGATGTTATGGCCGTCGTCACCGCCCGATCTGGGCGTCGGCAGCCGGCTGCTCAGCTCAGGCCTGTTGGCCCATTGGCACAGCGGCGAGGTGATTGTGCTGGTGCGCCATGAAGAGCGCTGCGACCGCTCCGCCAATCCTTGCCTGGGCCCTCCCGAAGGCCTGACCGTGAATGGCAGCCAACAGGCGGTAAAACTCGGCAAAGCCTTTAATTCATTGGGCATGGAGGCCAGCGACATCCTTGCCAGCCCGGCCGTACGAACCGCCCAGACGGTGCATTTCATGTTTGGCAAAAGTGAGTTCAGCTCAGGCGAAAGAGCCATCTGCGGCGCGGCCATGGGTGAAGAAATGCTCAGCCACAAACTGCCTGGCCGCAATCTGGTCTTCGTCACCCACAGCGGCTGCATCGCCGACTTCGAAAAGACCCTGGGTTTCCCCCACGCGACGTTCCCCGAGTACGGCAGCGCACTGTTCGTGCAGGTACTGGCGAACGGCAAGTTCAAGACTCTGGGCATCGTCAACAACCAGGATTGGCCCGCCGTGCTCAAGCAACTCTAGAACTTAAGTACTTACCGCCCCAGCCCATGTTCAGCAAAACGACAGCCAACTTCTGGCATGTTTAGTTGTGCCTGTTAGTTAAGGACGTCATGAATATTTTCAGTGACTTAGTGGAAACTTCAATGTTTTACGCTATGACTTTCATACCCTCTCCCGCTTGCCGCGAACGTCAAGGAGCGACGTTTTCATGACCCGATTCAAACCCCTGCCGCTGCTGTTGCTGGCCGTTGTCGCATTCTATTTGTTACCCCTGGGCCTGCACGGTTTGTGGATCCCGGATGAAACCCGCTACGCCCAGATCAGCCAGGAAATGCTGCTGAGCGGCAACTGGGTCACACCGCACTTCATGGGCGTGCGTTACTTCGAAAAACCTGCCGCCGGCTATTGGCTCATCGCCCTCGGCCAGGCGGTGTTTGGCCAGAACCTGTTCGGTGTGCGCATCGCCTCGGCCTTGACCACCGCCCTCAGCGTGCTGCTGGCCTATCTGATCGCACGGCGGATGTGGAACGATCCACGCAAGAGCCTGACCTGTGCGCTGCTGTACCTGAGCTTTGGCCTGGTCGCCGGGCAAGCCGGGTACTCCAACCTCGATCCGCAATTCACCTTCTGGGTCAACCTCAGCCTGGTCGCGCTGTGGTTTGCCCTCGACAACACCACCACCCGTGGTCGCCTGGCCGCGTGGACAATGTTGGGCGGGGCCTGCGCCATGGGCTTCATGACCAAGGGTTTCCTGGCCTGGGCGCTGCCGGTGCTGATCGCCGTGCCCTACATGCTCTGGCAGCGGCGCCTGGGCGAGTTGTTGCGCTATGGCCCGCTGGCCATGGCGGTGGCGCTGCTACTGTGCCTGCCCTGGGTATGGGCGATCCATGTGCAAGAACCGGACTACTGGCGGTTCTTTTTCTGGAACGAACATGTCCGCCGCTTCAGCGGAGCCACCGCACAACACGCCCGGCCGTGGTGGTTCTTCCTGCCGATCATGGTGGTGGCGTGCCTGCCGTGGGCTGCGCTACTGCCGGCCACCTTGAGCAAGGCCTGGACGCAAAAACGCCAGCCAGCGGTGGGCTTTCTTGCGCTGTGGTTGTTGTTGCCGCTGTTCCTTTTCAGCCTGAGCAAAGGCAAGCTGCCCACCTACATCATGCCGTGCCTGCTGCCGCTGGCGTTGTTGATGGGGCATGCGCTGAGCGACCTGGTGCAACAGGGCAAATCGCGCTCGATCCGCGTCAACGGCATGCTCAACTTTGGCATCGGTATGGCGGCGATGGTGGCGCTGATCTACCTGCAAATCACCAGGCCGCCGTATGGCAACAGCCACGCGGAGATGTTCAGCCTGTCGCTGATGTTCATCGTGCTGCTGGGCTGGATCCTCACGAACCTGCTGCAAGCGTTCCGCCCGCTGACGCTGTGGGCGATGCCGGTGCTGGGCATCGGCTTGCTGGTGGTGCTGTTGCCGGCGAGCATGCCGGCGCAAGTCACCGACAACGAAATGCCCGACCAGTTTGTGCTGGAGCACCTGGACGAACTCAAGCAAACCAGCGCCTTGCTCAGCAACGAATTGGAAAGTGCCAGCGCTCTCGCCTGGCGCCTGCAACGGCCCGAAGTGGGGTTGTATGAGACCGAAGGCGAGCTGCGCTATGGCCTGCAATATCCGGACAGCGCGCAACGCAAGATCAGCCTGGACCAGGTTGAAGACTGGCTGAAGGACGCCCGCCGCAAAGGTTCGGTGGGCGTGCTGATCCGCGTCGGCAGTACCAGTGAAATGCGCCAGGCCGGGCAACTGCCCCTCGGTGGCACACGGTATGACAAGGGCTACCTGCAACTGATCATTTATCCGAAGCTGCCATGAACCAGCGATTCACAGAGAAACACGGCGCCCTGCTGCTCCTGCTGGCGGTCACGGCATTGATGCTCTTGCCGGGCCTTGGCGGCCGTGACCTGTGGGGCCCGGAAACGCGCTGGGCCGACATCGCCTTGCACATGCTGCAAAGCGGCGACTACTTCGATCCCTACCTCAAGGGCGTGCCTTACTACGACAAGCCCCTGCCCTCCTACTGGCTGATCACCGGCCTGGCCCACGTGATGGGTGGCCTGGGCCCGTGGTCGTTGCGCCTGCCGTCGGTACTGGCGGCGTGGTTGAGCGTGTGGCTGGTCTACCTGATCGGCGCACGCCTGCTGCACAAGGGCACCGGCCTGCTTGCAGGCTGGATGCTCGCCACCACCTTCTACTTCATGTTCTGGGCACGGGTCGCCACCGCGGATGTGCTTACCGTGTGCGGCGTGCTGGCGGCGGTGTGGTGGTATTGGCGCGGCCCGGATGACACGCGGCTGGGACGCTACACGGTGTTTTTCCTGCTACTGGCATTGACGTCCCTGTTCAAAGGCTTGATCGGCTTTGTGCTGCCGGGCCTGGTGCTGCTGCCGCACCTGCTCAGCGAACAACGCTACAAACGTCACCTCAACCTGCGCCTGCTGCTGGCGCTGCTGATCGCCGCCGGGGTGTATGCGGTGCCGTTCGTGCTGTCGCACTTCTACGGCACGCCAACCTATGGCCAAAGCGGCCTGGCCCTGGTGTTCCGGGAAAACGTAGTGCGCTTCTTCGACCCCTTTGACCATATGGGGCCGATCTATACCTACCTGATCTACCTGCCCGCCTACACCTTGCCCTGGACACCCTGCTGGCTGCTCGGCCTGTGGCTTGCCCTGCGCCATTGGCGCACCACGCCACCCAACGTGCGCTGGCTGGTGTGGGGCCTGGGCCTGCTGTTCATCTTCTTCACCGCCAGCGGCAGCCGCCGCAGCTATTACGTGCTGCCGCTGGTGCCGTTTGCCCAACTGCTCGGCGCCTGGTGGCTGCAGGAACACCTGCTGAAAAAACCGGCCGCCCGGCCACGCTGGCGCACAGGGTTTGGCATCGCTGCGGGCCTGTTGCTGCTGATACTTGGCGTGGCGTATCCCTGGACCAACGGCAACGGCGGCGTGACCCGCTTCGCCGAAGACGTGCGCGCCGAAGCCGTCAAACGCGCGCCTTGGGAGCAATGGCAAATGGTGCTGGTGGAAGTCGACAACAAGCTGCCGATGTACCTGCAAAACGGCGGCAAACCGTTCTACTACGTGGCCCAGGACCAGGACTTCCCGCGCCAGGGCGACAGCGCCGCGTTCATCGCCTGGCTGGACAAAACCAGCGGCCGGCACTTCGACCCGCAGCACACCCTCATCGTCGCGCAATTCAGCAAAGACGACCCGACGCCGTTGGCGTACCTGGGGGCGGACCACCAGGTGATCGTCACCCAACCGGATAACGGCGAGCGCATGTTCAAGAAACGTGAGGAAGGCAGCGTGGCGTTTCTGCCGGGGCGTTAATACGCCCCTTTCGGCAGGCTTGCAGCATGGATGAACGCTTCATCCAGCGTGCTGGCGCCATAGGCCGTCATAAAGCCTTGCCCATCGGTGAAGTGATTGAAGCGCCGCTGGCTGAGCATATAAAAGTCTTCGCAGTGAGCAACGATTTCATCGACATTGTGCGATGACACGAGCACGGCGACACCTTGCGCCGCCGCGCCCTCCAGGCATCTCCAGATGTGATGGCGAAACTCAGGGTCCACCCCGGCGGTGGGCTCGTCCAGGATCACCAGGTCTGCATTCGCGCACAGCAATGACAACGTGAAAAACCAACGCTTTTCCCCGTAGCTGCACAGGGACGATTTCTTGTTCCAGATTTCACAGTAGCGTTCTGCAATGCCAGGGCTCCACTGCTCGATCTTTTCCAGCGCATGCTGTTGCGTGACTTTCGAGTCGGAGCAAAACAGCATCATCATCTTGAAAATATCAAACATGCGAAACACGGCGGGCGTGCTGATCACCTGCGACAGATACAGCAGCTTTGAAAAAGCATTGTCTATCACCCCACCGTCTATTGTTTTCAAGCGACAGAGCACATCAAAGAACGTGGTCTTGCCAGAACCATTGGGGCCCAACAAACCAGAGATTGCACCCGCCCGCACCTGTAACGAGGCACCACGAAACAGGACGTGCTGCCCGTAGCTCACATCAAGGGAAGTGACGACAAGCTGTTTCATCAGTAACGACTCCATACCGGATTAACCCGTAAAAAGCGCAACGTCATCCAGAACGAACATATAAATAAAACACTCACGACCACCACTATCTGCAAAGACTCAACCACACCAAACTGCATAATCCGGTTTGCCCACCACATGGGATTTAAATGCATGAGCTTCGCAAACGAAGACTGAGACACCCCAAGGCTGACAATCCCCAGCGCCAACATTAAAAATGACAACATCGAAAACAACGTGTTGGTGTTTTGAAAGCCCATAGGCAGTAGTGTCAATAAAAGCGCCGGCGTGGAAAACAGCAAGAAACAAACATAAAACCTGCCAATAATCACCACGAACTCGCCAACGTCCATCACACCAAAATACGCACGGGTCAATACGTAGAATGCGGCACAATAGGTTATCGACATAACGGAATAGGCCAGAAACTGCCCAACCATAAAAATTGCCTTTGTCTGCGGCGTATACACAAACGAGCGAAGAAACCCACTTTCCCTGCGGCCCACCACATAAAATGCCAACCCAAACAGCGCGACGCTTGAAGAGACAAAAGAGTAAAACCATGAAGTGCTTGAGAGATACTCGCCCGACACACCGCCCTGCGGGGCTCGTGCGTAGTTGATCAGATAGAACGTGACTACCGGTGAAATAACAATCCAGAACAGCGCAACGGGCTCTTTCAACTGTTCTTTTATAAAAAGCATGCTTAGTAATAACGGCTTGAAGGCTGAGTAGTGGGTCATGGTACACCTCAGGGGAATGGCACCAGATGACAAAACCATCAATCAAACAACAAACACAATTTAGTTATTCTGCGAAATTTCGCAAACCCGTGAACCCTTTTCACTTAGAACCATCATCTAATATGTTTAGGAAGTTTCATTCAAAGAATTCAGAAAACCGAGAATTGCCTACATATTCCAGAGACGCTAGACACTTTCCAGTAAAAATAAAAATCCTAACAAAATTAGCGCCCTCCAAATAACGGCACTAATACGACCAATAATGTCTGAGCAAAAATATCCCGCACAATGCAACGTCGGGCTTTCATGATTCGGAAAAACATCCGACCAACGGCGTCATTATTTCGACCCAGATGCACTCCCCCCTGAAAAACCGCGGCGGACCGTTTGGGGCGGCTTCGCCCCCCAGCGCGGGCAAGCCCGCTCACTACAATCAAATTCGGCGCCGTCGGTTGAGTTGGGGGATGACGGTTTGCGGGACTTCGACGCGTTGTACCTGGGTAGTGGTCCGTGCCGCCAGCAACGCCAACGTCGGCTGGCTGAACAAGCTCCGCGCATCCAGGCTCGGTGCAGGCCCTGCTCCAGCAGCCAGGTAAACCGTTGGGTCAGCGCCTGCACGTCGTCGTGCAGGAAATACGCCTCGTTGTACACGCAATGCCAGAGCGCGCTGCCCTGCTGACGGTTGCTGCGCAGGTGGAAGGCAATCGGCAGCCGCTCGTGGTGGTTGGAGACCTTGACCGCCCGCCCCTGGGCCTCTGCGTAGTGCAGGTCATGGTCGTCCTGTTCGAACGACACCGACAGATCAAACAACTGCCCGCGATCTGTACGCCGCAGGCCAAGCTCGCGGTTCATCTCGCTCAGGGGGAACCGCTCGTGGCGGAAATCCTGCTTGAGTTGGTCGAGCCAGATGTCATGTTGGGCGGGAGGGGAAAAGGCTGCATAAGATCCTTCTCATGGAGGTCTGGCACTGGCCGCGCAGAGCGGCCCACTACGGAGAAATTGCCGGATTTGAGCATGGGCCCCCGGGACTGTCTGTCAGCCGAAACCCGGACATTCAAATGGATAGCAACGGGGTTGGCGAACGGCTCAGTGCTGAAACGATTAAATAGTTGTAGGAGATTGGCTACATCTTCCCGATGTCGATGAGCAACGGATGCTCTCAAAGAAAATATTTTCCATTCACTTTCAATTACTTAATTAATAAACGAGGTAATCCATGACTTTTTTTCGGCGGAATTGCCTGTCAGAAACGTCGAATTAATGACGTTATTTTTATGGCAGCTTCTGTCACGCATTTCCGCTACATACGCAGGACAAATCCCCTGGTTGAATGGATTTTCGAGCGCCGATGACTGTTCTGGAAGAACGGATGGCCCCGAACCCGCCAGGGTGTCCGCTGACGGTTTTTGACATCAAGGATGAGATGGCTATGAGTTTGACGCAGAGCATTGGCACCCCCAAGAGCCCGCATTTCTATGCCGAAATGGGTGAGTTGATTGCCAGCAGCGGCCACGGGGATTTTGCCGCGAACATGCTGCATCTGGTGGACAAGTGGGTGCCGATCCATTTGGTGGACCTCAGCGAATGGACCCTCGACGAAGCGCGCGACACGGTGCTCGACATCAAGTTGCTGGGCAGCGCCGGGATCAAGCAGGCTTTGTCAGCACCGCAGATCGTGCACCCGCCCAACGACCATCCCCTGCTGCGGGACATGTTGCACATGCAAGACCCGCTGCTGATCCAGATGAAGGCCAAGGCCCACAGCGCCCATCCCCGGGGTGGTTCGCACCAGTGCAACCTGGTGTCACGCCAGGGCAACCGGCGCTGTGTGATTTCGTTCTACCGCCCACCGACCCAGCGCGGGTTTTCCCTGACCGAGTTGTCGTTTCTCAAATGCCTGTCGGACACCCTGCTGCCGCTGATGGAGCGCCACGCGCAGATCCTGCGCCAGGCCCCCGCCGTCGACAGCGAACCGGCCCTCACCTCTCTCGAGCAGTCGCAGTTGCAACGTGAGTTCTACAAGCGCCTGGCCCTCAGCGAGGTGACCCTGTCGGCGCGCGAGCAGGAGGTGTGCCTGGGCCTGTTGACCGGCGGCACCGTGCCGCAGATGGCAGAAAAACTCAGCGTGAAAAACAGCTCGATCGAAACCTACCTCAAGCGCGCCGCCGCCAAGCTGGGCGTGAGCGGCCGGCATGGTTTGGCCAAATGGATGGTGGGCGCCTGATGCACAACCTCAGATTCTTCACGCTGGCCCTGGCCTGGCTGGGCGCCGGTGGCCGAGGTCGACCTGTACACCGCGCTGGGCGGCGCGTGGGGCGTCACAGCCCCGACTGCCGCAACCGATACTCCCCCGGCGTCAGTTGCGCATAACGCAGGAAAAACCGGCTGAAATACGCCGGGTCCTTGAACCCCAGCTGGTAGCAGACTTCATTCGCCGAGCTGCCGGTAAACAGCAGCAGGCGCTTGGCTTCCTGCATCACCCGCTCCAGGATCAGGCGCTTGGACGGCAGGTCGGCCAGGCGTCGGCACACCTCGTTGAGCCTGGCCGGCGTGACGCCAATCGCCTCGGCGTAGCGGGCCAGGGGCCAGTGTTCCAGGTAGTGGGCTTCGATCAGTTCGTTGAAACGATGGAAGATACGCAGGTCTTCATGCCGCGTCGGGCGTGCCGGCAGAGAGTGGGCGCACAGGCGCAGCAAGCGGATCATGATCAACCGCGTAAGGCTGTCGAGGGCGGCGGCGCGCCCTGCCCGTTCGGCGTTGATCTCGCTGCACAGTTCTTCGAAGAGTTGATCCAGGCCCTGGCTGTCAGGCGCCAATGCGACGCAAGCCGAGCCTGAGGCGAGGCTGGGGTCGGCATCGATCAATGCCCATACCAACTGCTGGCGCACCGTCAGCACGTGCCCATCGGCGTCCGCTTCAGTGACAAAGGCGTGGGGCACCGTCGGCGCCGTGAGGAAAAACATCGGCCCCGATTCGACGTACTGGCGATCGTCCAGATACACCCGCACCACGCCGCTCTTGACGTAATGCACCTGGAAAAACCGGTCATGCCGATGCACCGGCATGTTGCGCCCGAAAAATCCCGCCAGGTTGGCCAGCCGGTCGTAATGCACCTCGGCGTCGCTGTAACGCTGGTCGTAGACCTGCCCGATGTTGATGTTGGGGATCGGCTTCACGCTGCTCTCTTCTTGTTGTTTTACCGCTGCTGGATTTTGCCACGCTTGACGGTAGTTAACATATTAAATATAACGTTAACACATGAACGATCTGCCGCAAGGTCGGCGCGATTGTTCGAGGCGGGCCGCGACAGGTCCTTCTCCCCACGGCCACTCAAACAAAAAGTACAACACTATGAGCACCGTCAATTCCATCGCCAGCCGCGAGCTGGCCGAGCACGATCGCACCCATCGTTTAGTCACCTGGCGCCTCATGCCGTTGCTGCTGGTGTGTTACCTGTTCGCCCATCTGGACCGCATCAACATCGGCTTCGCCAAGATGCAGATGAGCAGCGATCTGCACTTTAGCGACACGGTCTACGGCTTCGGCGCCGGGTTGTTTTTTATCGCCTACGCGCTATTTGGCGTGCCCAGCAACATGGCGCTGGACCGCGTCGGGCCGAGGCGCTGGATCGCCAGCCTGATGGTGGTGTGGGGCCTGTTGTCCACCGGCATGTTGTGGGTGGAAAGCGCCCGTGGCTTCTACGTGCTGCGCTTTTTGCTGGGGGTGGCCGAGGCCGGGTTTTTCCCGGGGATCCTGGTGTTTCTCAACCGCTGGTATCCGGCACGCCGACGTGCCCAGGTCACCGCGCTGTTCGCGATTGCGGTGCCGATGGCCGGGGTGTTGGGCGGGCCGTTGTCGGGGGCGATCCTCGAACACTTCCACGACGTAGGCAACCTGCGCGGCTGGCAGTGGATGTTCCTGATCGAAGGCGCGCCCGTGGTGCTGTTGGGGTTGGTGGTGCTCAAGTGGCTGCCGGATGGTTTCGACTCGGTGCCGTGGTTGAGCGCCGCGCAGAAGCAGCAACTGCACGCGCAACTGCGCAGCGAAGAACAACGCAAGACCATCACCTCGTTCAGCGGCATCCTGCGTGACCCGCAGGTGTGGCTGCTGGTCGCGGTGTACTTTGCGGTGATGCTGGCAGTGAACACCCTGGCGTTCTGGATGCCGACCCTGATCCACGGCGCGGGCATCGGCCGCGACAGCCAGGTCGGCCTGCTCAGCGCCGTGCCGTACCTGGCCGGGTGTTTTTTCATGATCGGCTGTGGGCGCTCGTCCGACCGCTTGCGTGAACGCCGCTGGCACCTGTGCGTGCCGCTGTTGATGGCGGCGCTGGGCATTGCGGTCGCCGGGCTGGCGCCGGAAAACCCGCTGCTGGTGATGGGCGGTCTGGTGCTGGCAGGCATGGGCGCGAGCGCCGCGTTGCCGATGTTCTGGCAACTGCCGCCGGCGTTTTTGTCCAACACCACCCAGGCGGCGGGCATCGCGATGATCAGTTCGTTCGGCAGCGTGGCTGCGTTCCTCGCACCGTACCTGATCGGCTGGATGCGCGATGCCACCCAGAGCGCCAGCCTGGCGCTCTACGTGCTTGCGCTGTTCATCGCGCTCGGCGGTTTGCTGGTGCTGCGCACCCACGCCGCCATCGTCAATCCGCGCTAGCGCTTGATGTTTTTCAGGTCATCGAGCAGGCCCAACAGGGTCTGCAATTTCTCGTCGCCCAATTCATCCTGCAAACGCTGGTAGTTGGCTTCCATGCACGAGCTCATGGCCTCGAAACTTTCCCTGCCCTTGTCCGCCAGGGTCACCAATACGCGGCGCTGGTCCTGCTCGGCCTTGCGGCGATGCACCATGCCGGCGGCTTCCATGCGTACCAGCACGCCGGTCATGCTCGGTTTGAGGATGCAGGCCAGTTCGGCCAACTGGTAAATCTCCAGCTCACCGTGCTGTTCGAGGATGCGGATGATGCGCCACTGCTGCTCGGTCAGGCCGTGCTCATTCAGGGACGGGCGGAAAAAACTCATGGCGGCTTCGCGGGCTTGCAACAGGATCAAGGTCAGGGACTGGCGAGGTTTGAGCATAGGGATCAGGGTCACGATGGATTTGATTAATAATTTAACGAAACTCTAGCATTCCCTGCCGGCAAGTGCGCGCTATACGTTTGGCGCGTGCTGCCGGTGGCGCCCAGAATCAAAACTCCGGGCACGCAGGATCAAGACTTCCACCCCGTCAGGGCCCTTAATGGAGGCATCCGCTTTAGCGCCTTCCTTCACCTTTCAGGCTGCGCCATGATCAACATCGAAACCCCCACGTATTACACCGCCACCAAGAAGTACAACCTGAGTTTCCCGACCCTGGAGCAGGACATCGACGCCGACGTCGTGGTGATCGGCGGCGGTTTCTCCGGGATCAACACGGCCCTGGAGCTGGCCGAAAAAGGTTTCACCAATATCGTCGTGCTGGAAGCGCGCTACCTCGGTTTTGGCGGCACCGGCCGCAATGGCGGGCAGATCATGGCCGGCATCGGCCACGACCTGGAGAAGATCAAGAAGGACGTGGGCGAAGACGGCCTGCGCCAGGTGTTCGAGATCAGCGACCTGGGCGCCGACATCATCAAGCACCGCATCGCCAAGTACAACATCGACGCGGATTTCTGCCACGGCTACGGCTACATGGGCTTCAACGCCCGCCAGGAAAAAACCCTGCGCGCCTGGGAGAAGGATTTCAAGTCGATCAACAGCCAGCACGAGATCCGCTTTCTCGGCGGCTCCGACGTGCAGCAGATCATCGGTTCCAAAGCCTACACCAGTGCCCTGCTGCACATGGGCGGCGGCCATGTGCACTCATTGAACCTGCTGCTGGGCGAAGCCACCGCGCTGGCCAGCCACGGCGTGCGGATTTTCGAGAACAGCCCGGCGCTGGAGGTCAGCTACGGCGAACGCATCACCGTGCGCACCGGGCGCGGTTCGGTGCGGGCCAGCAAGCTGCTGTGGGCCTGCGACAGTTTCCTCAACAAACTGGAACCGCAGCTGCACCGTTCGACCATCAACACCTATGCGTTCCAGATGATGACCGAGCCGTTGCCCGAAGAATTGATCCAGCGCATCAGCCCGATTCGCGGGGCCTACAGCGACATCCGCCCGGTGATCGACTACTACCGCGTGACCAATGAAAACCGCCTGCTGTTCGGTGCCGCGACGCCGCTGGTGGAGCATATTCCCGGCGATCTCAAGGCGTGGAACCGCCACCTTATGCTGAAGATTTTCCCGTACCTCAAGGAGGTGAAAATCGACCTCGCCTGGGGCGGCCCGATGGCGTGCAGCCCCAACCTGTTCCCGCAGATCGGCACCTTGCCGGGGCGCAGCAATGCGTTTTTCGTGCAGGGCTATTCCGGCTTTGGCGTGACCCCCAGCCACATCATCTGCAAGGTCCTGGCCGAAGGCATGAGCGAAGGCTCGGCGCGCTATGACCTGCTCAGCTCAATCCCGCGCCCGACCATTATCGGCAAGGACGCCATCCGCCCCTTGCTGCTGACGGCGGGCAAATCCTGGCACCAACTTTCCGGCTATTGGAACGGGCGCCGCTAACTATTTTTTACTCATCAGGAGCAACTGCCATGACCCTTACCACCCTCAAGCACAATATCCAGCTGTCCGAACTCGACGCCTGGGGCAGCGTGGCCGATCTCGGTTCCGAAATCCTCGAAGGCGAAGTGCGTGCCTTCGGCAAAATGACCTTTGGTGCACCTACCGACGCGATCAGCAGCGCCTACTTCGGCACGACACAGGGCAAGTTCCGCATGGTCTATCCGTTCAATGAGCAGGCCACCGTCGTGACCGGGGAAGTGGTCCTCACCGACGAGTCCACCGGCCAGTCCACACGCTTCAAGACCGGTGACAGCTGGTTCGTCACCCAGGGCACGCCGGTGTTGTGGGAAGTGGTCAGCGAGAGTTTCGTCAAACACTACTTTGCCGTTGCCTGACAACCCCTTCGCTCCTGGGACGCCCCCTGACTCTTGTAGTGAGCGGGCTTGCCCCGCGCTGGGGGGCGAAGCCGCCCCACATCCAAACACCGCGGATTACCTGACTCACCGCAGCGGTCTTATTGGGGCGGCTTCGCCACCCAGCGCGGGCAAGCCCGCTCACTACAATCAGAGCCAGGTGACGTCCCAGAGTGAATAGTCGCCTAGGTGTTCAACCAAACCAGCCCGCAACGGGTTGGCCACGATATAACGCGCCATAGTGCGAATATCATCCTCCACACGCACAGCCCTATCGTAATAACCGGGTTGCCATACACGCGCTTGGCTTTGTCGACACCTGTTGATCGTCAGCGTACTGCGCGACTTGATACGACGGACCGCGTCGCCCAGCGTCTGCTGCTTTAACTCAAACAGCCAATGAAGATGATCCGGCATGATGACCCACGCCAGCGAGTCGACCAGACCAAGCTCGTGCACCTGGCGGAACTCGGCCACCACTAGGCGACCGAGGAACAGGTCGGTGAACAAGCGCTGGCGGTGGTGAGTGACAATAGTGATGAGGTAGCTGCGTCCGTGCTCCGAGTAGCGGCCGTGACGCAGACGATGGGTTTGAGGTGTCGAGCGCAATCCGTTGCTCCTGGGCAAAGTCCCTAAGAGCATTAACACTAGCCAGCGATTTACAGCCAACCAGCCCCACATAGTGACCAAATACGTCTGTCGTGAACGGGCTTGCCCCGCGCTGGGGGGCGCAGCCGCCCCAACAAGACCGCTGCGGTGTTTCAGGAGGACCGCGGTGCCTGGGTTTGGGGCGGCTGCGCCCCCCAGCGCGGGGCAAGCCCGCTCACTACGGCGTCTTACAAATGCGCCGGTCTAGCCCGACGCCTGCATCCGGCTCGAACGGAAATCCTTCGGCGACACTTCAAACTGCTTCTTGAACGAACGACTGAAATGCGCCGAGTCGGTAAAGCCCCATTTGTAGGCGATCGAGGTGATCGACTCGCTGCGCAAGAACGGGTTGGTCAAATCATCCGCGCTGCGTTTGAGCCGTGCGCGCTGGATGTAGCGGCAGACGCTGTCGTCCTGCTCCTCAAACAACCGGTACAAGTGGCGCACCGAGATGTTCAAGCGGTTGGCCAGGCCGATCGGGCTCAGGCCCGGTTGGCTGAGTGACTCGTCAATGACCTTCTGTACATAACTGCGCAGATTGTTGCCGTGCAACGAGGCCACGCCCTCGCGGCCGTCATCGCCCTGCTCCAGCGCCGAGCCCAGCAGCGAGACAAAAGCCGATTGCAGGGCCTCGACTTCACCGCCGCCATCCTCTGAGTTGTCCTTGCACAGTTGATCCATCAGCACATGCAACATGCGCCCGCAGGCTTTGGTCGAGGAGATCTTGCCGAACGCACGCCCATCGCCCCCCAGGTGTTTGCACACATCGGCGCGCGACAGGGACAGCGAAGCGTGTTCGATCAGGCCGAAGGGGATGATCTCAATGGAGCCCACCGAGTCCATCAGCAGCATCTCGCCAGGCGCCAGCTGCAGGGTCTGGCCGTTCTGTACGATCTGCGAGTAACCGCTGCGCTGGCTGACCAGGAAACAGTCCTGGTCGTTGTCGTGGTCGGCGTGGTGCGCCGGGCGCTTGATCAGCCCGGCATTGGTGCGCAGCATGGCAAGGCCGCGCGGCAAGTTGCTGATCTCGCCGATGAACAGCGAGCGGTTGAACGCCAGTTCCGTATCGAAATAGCCGCACGCGGCGCGCAGCTCCCGATTCCAAGTGTCCAGCCCGTCGTGTGCACGCTGAGGGATGCTCATGGGGTGTCTCCGCAATGGCTTCTTTTTGTTGTTCTCGGGCAATAGTTAACATGTTAGCTATATGCGCGCAACAACAACCTGTCTGCCCATTACGGTTGCACTAATGATGCCAATCAGCGGCTCGACAACAGCCGTTGCAGGCCCGCCAGGCTGGCGAGCAGATGCTCGCGCTGCACAGCGCTCAACGCGATGTACCGCCGGAACGCCGGCAGGCGATTGACCACCTCACTGCCGCCCATATGCTCCAGGCGCACGCACCATTGCCCGCCTTGCAGGTCGATGCGCAGGCGCTTGAAGTCCAGGGGCATCAGCGCCGCGAACAACGCCGCATCCGCCTCGATGCACGCCTGCAGCTCACGCCCCAGCGTCGGGTCACCGCCACGCTGACGCACGCGCATCCCGCTGCGCCGAATCGCGCCGCCATGGTGCACCTCCAGGCATGCCATGCCCTGTGTCGCAGCAGGCACGCGCAGTACAAATTCGGTCAGCACCAGGTGCATCAACAACTGTGATTCGGTGCGCTCGACAATCTCGAACGCCACGCCATCCAACTCAAGCTGCGCCAGCCCGAGGTTGCGCCGCAAACGCTCAAGGGTCAGCCCCGGGCGATAGCCCGACGGCGCTCGATCGGCGCGAAACAGCTCAAACAGCTTTTGCCGCAAAGTCGCTATAACCATGGCCAGCCTGCTCCGCGTGATAACTGAATTCCTTGGCCAATACCTCTTCCACCGAGGCGGGCTTGAACGGGTTGACCCTCTGCACCACCAGGGTCCAGAACAACGCATACAGCGCCGTACCGCCGAGCATCACGCTGAACGGCACGTAGATATCGGCCGGGTTCATTCCCGGTGGCGTGATGAACCACATGCCCAGCAGGATGCCCGCACTCGACACGACCTGCGGCAGCGGGAACCACGGCGAGCGGTACGCCCGTGGCAGATCCGGGCGACGAATGCGCAGAATCACCACCGACAGCGTCACCAGCAGGTAGGCGAAGCTCCAGGCACACACCGCCGCCAGCACCAGGTGCATGATGGTGTCGGTGTTGCCGCCCAGATACAGCGCGTGCAGGCACGGGATCAGCATCGCCACCAGGATGCACAGCAGCGGCGTCTTGAAGCGCGGGTGCAAATAGGTAAAGACCTTGGGCAGCGCGCCGTCCACCGCCATGCCATAGAGAATCCGCGGCACACCCGCCATCAGGGTGTTGATGGTCGCCGCACCGGCAAACAGAAACCCGATGCCCAGCCACAGCGGGCCGACCTGCCCCATCACCTGCTCGGCGAACCTGGGGATGGCCATCGGGGTGTCCAGCAAGTGCACGCCCGAGGCGGCGTCGAGCACTACGTTTTCCACCTGGCGCTTCATCGCCGCGCCATAGATGAACATGCACGACGCCACGCCCATCAGCCCGAGCATCATCGCGCGCGGCATCACCTTGGCCGACTGGCGCAAGTCCGGTGCCAACGGCGTGACAAACTCGCAGCCGACAAACATGAACATCGCCATGCCCACCAGCGACAGCACGGTGATCACGTCGGTGCCCACCAGCGACACACCGAACCAGCCGTCCAACTGCACCGCCGGCGCGGCAATCAGGCCGAGGACGCCGAAGACCATCAGGGTGGTCCACATGCCAAAGGTGAGGATGATTTCCGCACGGCCAAACGCGCTGACGCCAAACGCGTTCAGCACGCCGAACACCAGCACGAACCCCACCCCCAGCAGCCACGAGCCACCGGCCGACTCGGCCAGGGTATTGAGGTGTTCAAAGTTCACCAGCGCCATCACCCCGGCGAGGATGGTCTCGGCCGTGCCGGCAAACACATGCACGATCAGGTAGGCGGACAAGGTGCCGGTGATCGCGAAAAAACGCCCCATGCCGCAGTTGATGTAGTCGTACACCGAGCCGGTGGTGGGCAGGATGGCGGCGGCTTCGGCAAAGGTCGTGGCCTGAGCCAGCATCATTATCACGGCGATCAGCATCGCCAGGGCAAACGCGCTGCCGCCGATGCCGAAGCCCATGGTGGCGGTGAGAATCACCGGGCTGGCCATGATCAGGCCGATGGTGCTGGCCAGCGCGGTGGGGAAACCTACCGTGCCCCGGTTGAGGTGCGCGGTGAGTCGGTCATTGCTCGACATGGTGGGGTCCTCGAAAGCGGTTTTCTGGAATGTGTCGGCACTCTGCGCCCCACCCGTGTCGAGCGTCTTGCCCCTGTCTGCCGCTGCTTTTGTTGCTGCCTGCCACCGCGTGTGGCGTGGCGGCCAGGGTCAATTGCCTGGCACGCAGAGGAAAGACTTACGCCTGCGCGCTGGCCCTAATGCGCCCTCACTCTTAACCAAGATAGGGACAATAACAATGGTGCACACCCTGAAAAATCGCGGCCTTGGCCTGGCGTTCGCGCTGCTGGCGGGCCATGCGCAGGCGGTCGAGCTGTATGCCGATGCCGACAGCAAAGTCACCGGCAACTTTCTCGCCGTGTACGGCCTGTTCAACAGCCCGAAAAACTATGATGGCCGCAGCGGTGGTTCCACCTGGCGTGAAGCGTTCATCAAGTACGGCCTGAGTGTCGAGCAGAACCTGGGCAGCTTTGGTGGCGTCTACGGCACGGCGAATCTGGTGAGTTCCGGCACCTGGGGCGATGGCGACGCGTCCGGCGTCACCACCGGCCGCGAGCGCACCACCAAGTTTGACGAAGCCTTCGCCGGCTGGCGCTCCGGTGAGCTGTTCCCGGTACTGGGCAAGGACGGCGTGGACCTGTCGTTCGGCCGCCAAGTGCTGATGCTGGGTGATGGTTTCATCCTCAACGACGACGGCCCCAACCTCGGCAAAGGCGTCGGCGATGGCCAGTTCAATCGCGGCGGCGCCTACTACATCGCCGCGCGGCACGCCTTCGACAAGACCGCCGTGCTCCGCCTCGGCGGCAAGGACGGCGTGCACGGCAGCCTGCTGTGGTTCAAGTCCGACAACCCGGCCCAGGCCATGACCGAAATGGCCGCCGGCACTCTGGAATACAGCGCTGCACCCGGCACCCTGGGTCTCACCTATATGCATGGCATCGATGTGGACGAGCGCTACGCCACCGATGTACAGCGCCAGCGCAAGGGTATGAACCTCTACAGCCTGCGCGGCGCGGGCAATGCGGGCATCGACAACGCGCACTTGGCGTTTGAACTGGCGCGCCAGGACCGTCGCGACAGCCAGCAAAACGCCGGTTACGCCGAAGCGGGCTATACCTTCGCCGACCTGCCGTGGTCACCCGACCTGACCTACCGCTACGCACGCTATTCGAAGAACTGGGACGCGATGTTCAGCGGTTTCAATCGCGGCCTGGGCACCTGGGTCCAGGGCGAAGTGGCGGGCAATTATTCCGGGCCGTTCAACACCAATACGACGGTGCAGCACGTGGGGCTCAAGCTCAAGCCGTGGGAAAACCTCACCCTCGGTGCGCTGTTTTTCAACTACAGCACCGTCAGCACCCGTGGCCAGTTGAACCTGGATGGCCGCGAGCTGGACCTGTACGCCGAATGGGCGGTGAACGAGCACCTGATCATCACGCCGTTGCTGGGCCTGTATAAGCCCAACAAGGATGCCGAGACCGGCGGCAACCAGGTCGGTGGCAACGGCACCAACGTCTACAGCCAGTTGGTGGTCGCCGTGCCGTTCTGAACGGCGCAGGCAGGCACAGGCAGGAAACCTGGCAGGCACAGTCAAGCCACCAAGGGGGGCCGTTGGTTAACCTCGGCCTTTCCTTTGTGAACTGCCAGGAACCTGCCATGAGCGATACTCCGCTGCTGCCTCAAGTCGAAGCATTTTTGCGTCGCGACCACGGGCTGTTCATCGACGGCGCCAGCGTGCGCAGCCATTCCAGCCAGACCCTGGCCGTGGTCAACCCGGCCAACGGCGAGGTCATTGCCCACGTGGCCGATGCCGACCTCAGCGACATCGACGCCGCCGTGGCTTCGGCCAATCGCGGCTTCGCGCAATGGTCCCAGGCCGCCCCGGCAACACGCGGCCAGGTACTGCTCAAGCTCGCCGACCTGCTGGAGCGCAACCGCGAAGAACTGGCGCAGATCGAGACCTGCCAGTCGGGCAAGATCATCCAGATCGCCCGTGCGTTCGAGGTCGACCAGGCCGCGCACTTCCTGCGTTATTACGCGGGTTGGGCCACCAAGATCAGCGGCCAGACCATCACCCCGTCACTGCCCTCGTTCAACGGCGAGCGCTACACCGCCTTCACCCTGCGCGAGCCGGTGGGCGTGGTGGTGGGCATCGTGCCGTGGAATTTCTCGACCATGATCGCCATCTGGAAACTCGCCTCGGCGCTGGTCACCGGTTGCAGCATCATCATCAAGCCCAGCGAATTCACCCCGCTGACCATCCTGCGCATCGCCGAGCTGGCGATTGACGCCGGGCTGCCGGCTGGCGTGCTCAATGTGCTGACCGGCGGCGGCCACGTCGGCAAGGGCCTGGTGGAACACTCCGACACCCACAAAGTCTCCTTCACCGGCTCGGTGCCCACCGGCATCGCCGTGGGCCGCAGCGCCATGGGCGCCGGCCTGACCCGTGCCACCCTGGAACTGGGCGGCAAGAACGCCGCCGGGTTCCTGCGCGATGTGGACGTGGACAAGGCCGTGGACGGCATCTTCGAAGCCGGTTTCCTGCACGCCGGGCAGATCTGCGCAGCGGCCGAGCGTTTCTACGTGCACCGCTCGCAGCTCGACGCCGTACTGGAAAAACTCAAGCAGCGCCTCAGCCGCCTGACCATCGGCTCGCCCCTGGACGAACGCACCGAATTCGGCCCGGTCACGCACCATCAACACCAACTCAAACTCCTCGGCTACATCGCCCAGGCCCGCGCCGAACACAACACCATCATCCACGGCGGCACCCTGCTCGACCGTCCCGGCTGCTACATCGAACCTACCGTGATCCTCGCCAACCATGCCCACGACACCCTGCTCAACGAAGAAACCTTCGGCCCCATCGCGACCTTTTTGCCTTATGACGACGAAGACGAACTGCTCGCACTGATGAACAGAGGCCCCTACGGCCTCAGCGCCAGCCTGTGGACCAACGACCTGGGCAAGGCCCTGCGCATGGTCCCGGCGATCAACGCAGGGACGTTGTGGGTGAACATGCACACCCTGCTCGACCCGGCGGTGCCGTTTGGCGGCAACCGGTCCTCGGGGGTTGGGCGGGAGTTTGGCGCAGCGTTCATTGAGGATTACACCGAGCTCAAATCGGTGATGATCCGCTACTGACCCCCATCTTTGGTAGTGAGCGGGCTTGCCCCGCGCTGGGGGGCGAAGCCGCCCCAAATCCAGGCACCTCAGTGTTTCTGATATACCGCGGTGGCCCGTTTGGGGCGGCTTCGCCCCCCCAGCGCGGGCAAGCCCGCTCACTACGAGGCATTGGGGTGGGGGCTGGGTTGTGGCGACGTCCAGGCTACCAACGCCCTGTTCCCAGACTGAACGGCGAAAACTCTGCAAACTGCCAGCGCAACGCCAACGCCGCCGGGCGCTTGACCACATGTTCCACGGTCAGCGTCCACAAGCGTTGCGCGCCCTCGAACTCTGCCACCTGCGGCCCGTCGAGAATCAGCGCGGTACGCCCGGCCACCTGCAGCACGTCCCCGGATTCAAAGTCGATAAACAACAACCCCGCCACCGGGTTCAACTGCAAGTTGCCCAGGGTGTTGAAGAACAGGTTGCCGGCAAAGTCGGGGATGGTCAGCACGTCTCCCTCGACCCGCACGAAGCCGGTGTTGCCGCCACGGTGGGAGACGTCCACCGAGCGTTCGCCATCGGTGTCCACGTAGCTGGCGACGAAGAAGGTGTCGGCGTTGCGGATCAGCGTTTGTGCGCGCTCATCCAGGCTGTCGGAGCGCTCGCTCTGTACGCCGGGTTTGCGCGCAACCCCATCGACCGGGCGCACCTGGATGTACTTGGGACAATTACCGAACGAGTGCACCACCGCCACCGAGAAACCCTCGTGATCAAGGCTGCCAATCCGTCCGTTCATGCGGTTGCGGCGCCGGGTGTTGAGATCGATCCCCAGCACCCCCACCGCCGCCCCTGGATAAAACCCCGCGCGGGCCGGGTCGTTCAAGGGCGGCAGGCTGTCGACCTGCAAGGTCCGCGGGTCCGGCGAGTGGGCGAACCCCGGCGCGCCTTCCACCATCGTCGCCCACGGGATGCCCTGCGCGTCCACCACGCCCAGCAGCAGGTAGGGCAACAACGGATAAAAATCTCGGTGTTGCTCCGGCAAATGGTCACGGATCACCTTGGGCCCGACCACCGCCATGCGGTCGGCCACGCCAACGGCGGCTTGCATCTGCCGTTCACCGGCATGCCAGGGGGAATGTTCGATCGGGTTCATGGCGAGCACCTCAGGTTGTATGTGCCGATGCTGCGCCCCTCTCACCTGCGAGGGAATCACCACCCCAGGCAATCCACTATTACGCCAGCTGAAATGCCGGATGCTCGCGCAATGCCGCAACACAGTGATCGACAAAACTGCGCACGCGCATCGGTGCGTTGCGGCCTTCGCGGTACACCACGTGCACTGGCAACGGTGCCTGCTCATACGCCTGCAACACCCGGCGCAATTGGCCGTTATGCAGGTGCTCGTGCAGCGGATAGCTCAGGCAGCGCACCAGGCCTGCACCCTGCAGCGCCGCATTGATCGCGCCTTGCACGGTGGCGCAACTCAAGCGTGCGCGAGTCTTGAGCGGGTAGCCGGGAAACCCCCAATCCACCTGCCCGGCATTGGCGATCAGCCGATGCTGCTTGAGGTCTCGCGGATGCCGGGGTTCGCCGTGGGCGTTGAGGTAGTCGGGGCTGGCACAGAGGATCTGCCGCACCTGCCCTAGCGGCCGGGCGATCAGTGACGAGCTGGGCAGCTCACCCACAAGGATCGCCACGTCCAGCCCCTCTTCGTGCAGGTTGGGGTAATAGTCGTGG
Source organism: Pseudomonas sp. GL_117 (assembly GCF_057835125.1). Taxonomy (NCBI): domain Bacteria; kingdom Pseudomonadati; phylum Pseudomonadota; class Gammaproteobacteria; order Pseudomonadales; family Pseudomonadaceae; genus Pseudomonas; species Pseudomonas sp. GL_117. The sequence goes on from NZ_CM174418.1 coordinate 4,050,460, forward strand.
TATCGGGCATTGAGGCGCACCTCGGGATAGCGCTGCAGATAGTCGGCCAACACCGGCGCCATCACATACCGGCTGAACAGCAACGGCAGGAACACCCGCAGATTGCCCTGGGCCTGCACATGCAAGCCCTTGGCCGATGCCTCGGCGGCATCCACGGCGGCGAGCAGGCGCAAGCAGTCAGCCAGGTAGGCGCGGCCGGCGTCGGTGAGGCTTACCCCCTGGGTGCTGCGCTCAAGCAATGCCACGCGCAGGCGCGCTTCCAAACGTGCAACCGCGCGTACCAGGGTCGGGCCCGAGACCTGGGCCCTGCGCGCCGCCGACGCCAGGCTCGGCTGCCCGGCCAGCGCGACGAACAACTGCATGTCGCGATAGCGCTCCATCAATTGCGCCGGTTCAGGGCGGCGTCCTGGCCCAGGCGCTCGCCAAGAAAATCCACAAAGCTGAGGACCTTGGCCGGCACCCGGGCGCTCTTCTGGAACACCACCTGGATCGGCAGCGGCGCCGGTTCAAAGGCTTGCAGCACGATCTCCAATTCCCCCGCCGCCACCAGCGCCGCGACTTGATACGACAACACCCGCGTCACGCCCCAGCCGAGCCGCGCCAGGTTGATCGCGGCGTTATTGGCCGAAACCACCAGGCGCGGCTCGATGGGCACGCTGAGCGGCTGGCCGGCGTCGACAAACGTCCACTCACTGACCAATTGGCTGGACGACGACGTGGCGATCTGAGCGTCACGCAACTGCGCCGGATGCGACGGCCGCCCATGCCTGTCCAGGTACCCCGGCGCCGCACACACCACACGCCGCACTTCACCGACCTGGATCGCCTGCTGCCCCGGTTCGTGCAGATGACCGATGCGCACGGCCACGTCGACACCTTCGTCGGTCATGTTGACCACGCGGTCGACCAGCAGCGCGTTGATCGTGACCAAGGGAAAACGGTCCAGATACGCCCCCAGCACCGGCGCCACATACAGTTCGCCAAACAGCACCGGCGCAGTCACCGTGAGGTGGCCACAGGGGATCGAATAACTGCCCGCCGCAGCCTCTTCGGCTTCATCCAGTTCGGCCAGGATGCGCCGACAGTCTTCCAGATAACGCTGGCCCGCCTCGGTCAGGTGCAGGCTGCGCGTGGTACGCGCCAGCAATTGCGTGCCAATGCGCGCCTCCATGGCGGCGATGGCCCGCGTCACGCTCGGTGGCGAGGTGTTCAAGCGGCGTGCGGCGGCGGCGAAGCCCTGCTCCTCGGCCACCGCGAGGAACACCTGCATTTCGTGGAATCGATCCATTGTTGATCCTTCTGTGGCTTACACACGTGCTGCCTCGCCAACGGTGTCGACTTCAGGCCTGTTGTAGGCCGGCCGCCGTGCGCGGCATGCCGACAAAACCTGGCAACGCCTCGATGCTGGCCAGCCAGGCGCGCACCTGAGGGTAGTCGGCCAGCGACACATTGCCTTCCGGCGCATGGGCGATATAGGTGTAGAAGGCAATATCGGCGATGCTCGGCTGGTCGCTGGCGAGGAAGCGGCTTTGGCTCAGTTGCTGCTCCACCAGCTGCAGCAAGGCATGGGCTCGGCTGATGGCGTCAACCGTATCGATCTGGGCGCCAAACACCACCGCCAAACGCGCAGAAGCCGGACCGACATGCAGTTGACCGGCAGCCGCCGACAACCAACGCTGCACACGGGCCTGGCCCACCGGATCGCTGGGCAGCCATTGGCCTTTGCCATATCGACTGGCGAGGTACACCAGGATCGCATTGGAGTCGGCCAGTACCGTGCCGTTGTCATCGATGGCCGGTACCTGGCCAAAACTGTTGATCGTGGCGAGGAAGTCCGGCGCCTTGTGTGCGCCGTGCTTGAGGTCCACCAGGATGAATTCGGTGGGCAAGCCCAGCAGGGACAGCATCAGCTCGACTCGATGGGAGTGGCCGGACAACGGGAAACCGTACAGTTTGATCGCAGGCTGGGACATGAAAGGCTCCAAAAAGGGGTAATCGACGCCACACATGTTCCACCGCGCCCCGGATCGTTGGAATCACCAGGATTCACAATCCAGCATTTCACCCGGCGAAACAATCATTCACCAAACAATTCCACGATCAGGTTGAACAAGGTGGTCTTGACCGCGCTGTCCAACTCGGTCCAGGCCAGGCCGGTGGTGGCTTGGAACGTCCCCAACTGTAACTGGCGCGCCACGCAATTGGCCGGCAGCGCCCGCGCCGCCTGCTGCGGCAACACCCCCACGCCCAGCCCGGCGGAGACCAGTGCGAGCATGGTGGTGAACTCCCCCAACTCGGAGGCGATCTGCAAGGGCATGCCCACGGCCTGGATAAACTCGTCGTAGAAGCCCGGCGCATAACGTCGCGCCAGGATGTACACCGGCACCTGGAGCAGGTCGCCGGGGTGGATCGACGCTTGTGCCGCCAAGGGATGATCCGCCGGCAAGGCCACGCAGAAATGCTCGTGCAGCACCGCTCGGGTCTGCACCCCGGGGTGGGCGGCGGGCAGGCGCATCAGGCCAAAATCCAGCTGGCCCTGCTTCAGCGCCGCAGCCTGATCGGGGCCGGGCATGTCCTTGAGTTCCAGTTCGATGCGCGGGTAGCGCTGGTGCACCGCGCGGATCAACTGCGGCAACAGGTGCGGCAGCACCGACGACACAAAACCCAGGCGCACCCGGCCGATTTCACCGCGATTGGACGCCCGCGCCGCATCCGCCGCCCGCGCCGCCTGGTGCAGGGTGGCCTGGGCTTCCGGCAGAAACGCGCGGCCAGCGTCAGTCAAGGTCACCGAGTGGCGATTGCGGTCCAGCAGGCGCACGCCCAGACCACTTTCCAGCACTTTGATCTGCATGCTCAGCGCGGGCTGCACGATCGCCAACTGCGCCGCCGCACGGCCGAAATGCAGCTCCTGGGCAAGCACCACAAAGGCGCGCAAGTGCTTCAGCTCCATGAATTTTCCATGGTTATCACGAATATTGATCAGCCCATCACAAATGAAAATTGGACGCTGCCGCACCCCTGCGTTGAAGTAACACCCCGTCATACACGATATGACAGGGCTTGGCCTATAACAATGAGAACAAGGAGGCACCATGCTCGGCATGGCTAACGACACTTATCTGCTACTCGATGCACTGGTCACGATTATCGGATTGATATTGTTGATCACCCACCTCAAGGTCCACCCCTTTGTTGCCCTGACCGTGGCCGCGGGTTTCTTGGGGCTCACCTCCGGCATGCCCGTGGACAAGGTGATGAAAGCCTTCCAGGACGGCTTTGGCGGCGTGCTGGGGTTTGTCGGCATCATCCTTGGCCTGGGCACCATGCTCGGCAAGTTGATGGCCGATTCCGGCGGCGCCGACCAGATCGCCCGCACCCTGATCCGTGCCTTCGGCAAGCGGCGGGTGCACTGGGCGATGATGTTTTCGGCGTTTCTGGTGGGCATTCCACTGTTTTTTGAAATCGGCTTTGTGCTGCTGATCCCACTGGTGTTCATCGTGGCGCGGCGCACCGGGCTGTCGCTGATCAAGGTCGGCATGCCGCTGCTGGCCGGGTTGTCGGTGGTGCACGGGCTGGTGCCGCCCCATCCAGGCCCGTTGTTGGCCATCGGCATCTTCGGCGCAGACATCGGCAAGACGATTTTCTACGGGCTGATCGTCGGCCTGCCCACCGCGGTGATCGCCGGGCCGCTGTTTGGCAACCTGATCTCGCGCTATGTACCCGGCACGCCGTCGCCGGAATTGATGGAACAGTTGGCCAAGGAATCCTCCGGTGAAAACCTGCCGGGCTTTGGTATCACCGTCACCACCATCCTGTTGCCAGTGGTGCTGATGCTGCTCAAAACCTTCGCCGACGTGGCCTTTGCCGCCGACAGCAGCTTGCGGGTGTGGATGGACTTTATCGGCCACCCCATTACCGCCCTGCTCGCGGCCTTGTTGCTGGCGTTCTACACCTTTGGCGCGGCGCGGGGTTTCTCGCGCGAACACCTGAGCAAACTGCTGGATGCCAGCCTCGCGCCCACTGCTGCGATTGTGCTGATCGTCGGCGCCGGTGGGGGTTTCAAACAGATGCTGGTAGCCAGCGGCGTGGGTGATGTGATCGGGCATATGGCGGTGCGTGCCGAGATTTCGCCGATCCTGCTGGCGTGGCTGGTGGCGGCGGTGATTCGCGTTGCGACCGGCTCTGCCACTGTCGCCACCATCACCGGCGCGGGCATCGTCGCCCCGGTGATCGGCTTGCTGCCTGGCGTCAACCGCGAGCTGCTGGTGCTCGCCACCGGCGCCGGTTCGCTGGTGCTGTCCCATGTCAACGACGCCGGTTTCTGGCTGGTGAAGCAGTACTTCAACATGACCGTCGTCGAAACCTTCAAGACCTGGACGCTGATGGAGACCGTGCTCTCCTTCGCCGCCCTGGGGTTCATCATGCTGCTGTCGTTGGTGGTGTGAAGCGTTAGGAGAGTGATCCCATGCAAAACGTTCTAGACAACTTCCGCCTCGATGGCCGCCTCGCGCTGGTCACCGGCTCCAGCGCCGGTATCGGCCTGGCGATTGCCCGTGGCCTGGCCCAGGCGGGTGCGCGGGTGGTGCTCAACGGGCGCAACCGCAGCACCCTGTGCGATGCGGCGGCCATGCTCACCCTAGAAGGCCTGGAGGTGCACACCCAGGCGTTTGATGTGACTGACAGCGCGGCGATCCAGGCCGCCGTGACCGATATTGAAGCGCGTCTCGGCCCGCTGGACATCTTGGTCAACAATGCCGGCATGCAACGGCGCGGGCCGCTGGAAGACTACAGCGAGCAGCACTGGCGCGAACTGCTCAGCACCAACCTCGACAGTGCGTTTCTGGTCGGCCAGGCGGTGGCGCGGGTGATGATTGCGCGCAAGCAGGGGCGCATCATCAATATCTGCTCGGTGCAAAGTGAGCTGGGACGCCCCGGGATCGCGCCGTATGCGGCGAGCAAGGGCGCACTGAAGATGCTGACCAAGGGCATGGCCATCGATTGGGGCCCCCATGGCCTGACGGTCAACGGCATCGGCCCCGGCTATTTCAAGACCGAGTTGAACGCCAACCTGGTGGCCAACCCCGAGTTCAGCGACTGGCTGGTGCAACGCACGCCGAGCCGACGCTGGGGTGACGTGGCCGAACTGGCCGGAGCGGCGGTGTTCCTGGCCAGCGATGCAGCCAGTTTCGTCAACGGTCATATCCTGTATGTCGACGGTGGCATCACCGCGCAGCTGTAATTTTGGAGAATCTCATGCACGCCATTGTCTGCCACGCTTCGAAAGACCTGCGGGTCGAGCCCCAGGACGAACCCCAGGCCCTCGCCCCCGACCAGTTGCGCGTGCGCATCGCCCGGGGCGGTATCTGCGGCTCGGACCTGCATTACTACCAGCACGGCGGCTTCGGCACCGTGCGCCTGCGCGAGCCGATGGTGCTCGGGCATGAAGTCTCGGCGGTGATCGATGCCGTGGGCAGCGACGCCGGCACGTTCAAGGTTGGCCAGCGGATCGCGGTATCGCCCTCGCGCCCGTGCGGCGCTTGCCGCTATTGTCACCAGGGCCTGCCCAACCATTGCCTGGGCATGCGCTTCTACGGCAGCGCAATGCCCTTCCCGCATATCCAGGGCGCGTTTCGCCAGAGCCTGGTGATCGAGACCCATCAGGCCCACCTGCTCGCCGACGGCGTCAGCCTGGCCGAAGGCGCCTTGGCCGAGCCATTGTCCGTGGGGTTGCACGCGATCCAGCGCGCCGGTGCCGTGTTCGGCAAGCGCGTGCTGGTGACCGGCTGCGGGCCCATCGGCAACTTACTGATCGGCAGCCTGCGCGCCGCCGGTGCCGCTGAAATCGTCGCGGTGGACTTGTCCACCAGCGCCCTCGCCTGCGCCGAAAAAATGGGCGCCACGCGCACCCACAACATCGCCGACGGTGCCGATGCGCTCAAACGCTACACCGCGCAAAAGGGCTATTTCGACGTGATGTTCGAAGTCTCCGGCAGCGCCCAGGCCCTGCGCAACGGCCTGGAATGCATCGCGCCACGGGGTGTGCTGGTCACCGTCGGCCTGGGCGGCGACGTGACCCTGCCACTCAACCTGCTGGTCAGCCGCGAAATCGACCTGCGCGGCACCTTCCGCTTCCATCCTGAGTTCGCCCAGGCCGTGGACCTGCTCAACCGCCGGATCATCGACGTCACCCCGGTGATCTCCCACACCGTGCCATTTGGCCAGGCGGTGCAGGCGTTTGAGCTGGCGGCGGACAAGAGTCAGGCGATGAAAGTGGTGTTGGATTTTGGGGTGTCGGATCGGGATTGAGTTCTACTCACCCGCGACCAAATACACGCCCTGAGCCTCAAGCATGCGAATCCTGCGATAGTCCGCCTCGACCACCGCAGGGTTGGCATGCACGAGATAGACCGTACCCGGCTGGCTGAACACATCATGAGTCGCACCTATCTGCTGCCCGTTCTCGACATAAAACACCGCATCGAAAAACGACTCGAGCTTAAGCAGCTCAGTCAGGAACAGGTCTTTATCAAAATAGCCTGCCGAACGGTTGATCAAGCACACGTTGTAGGTGTGTTGCAAACGTCGATAATCGAATGCCCTTGTCAACAATTGCACGAACATGTCGGGTTCGGTAATCGATAAAACCACCGCCTCAATTTGCCCAAGCCCAGTGGTCTGGGCGGACACATCCGGGCGCAAGATACCGTCGGTCCTTGCGGCAATTTCCACCAGTTTTGGCCCTTCCTCCGTAAACATCACCTCGGCGTGGCTTGGGCCGTTGCGGATACCCAGGCAGCGCACCACGGCTCGGGTGTAGTCCACCAGTATCGGATAGACCACAGCGTCGGGCTCGATCAGTTCATCAATGTCATAGACAGTGCCGCCCTCTTTGACACGCTGTTTTTGGTACCGCACGACTTCAGTGACTAGCTGCTGCCCCTCTAGCGAGACCATGTTCACCACATACTCCGACCCTGCCAGATACTCCTGGATCAGTACCTGCGAGTTGGGAATATTGAGTTTGTTCGTCGTTCCCAGCAGCTTTCCCACAGCCCTCTCGCAGTCAAGCAGGGTGTCACAGATATACACCCCATCAGCGCCTGCACTTTCAAGGGGCTTGATGACCACCGGAAAACGCCCGTGATGCCTGATCCAGTCTTGAGCCAGTTCCCATGTGCCTGCGATGAACTGGCGCGCAGCGGGGAGTTGTGCATGGGTCACGCATTGGATCATGTCGTACTTGTTGCGACGGGCGCTGGTTTTATCAAAGTCATTGCGGTAAGGCAGTCGCAGCCGTTCATTCAACTGGTCAGCCAGCAATACACCGGTTTCGGCGCCGGCAATAATAAACTGCGGTTCGAAACGCTCGACCCTTGCAAGGGTTGTGGCGAAATCGGCGTTGACGATCATTTGCTCATACAGCGCCTGATCAAAGCCTTTGTAGTAATAACCGTCCAAGTCGCCCGACGAGGCCACATGCATCAGTACACAGCCCTTTTCACTCAAGCGCCTGGCTACAAATTTCCCGGATGAAAAACCATCGACTACGACGACCCTGATCATGGTGTACCCCTCTTGATTGCATACAACGCACGCCCCAACAGCAAAAGCACGATGATGCCGACCGCGGTGACACTCGCCATGGAAAACGCCACCCTTGTATCCAGGTACTGGAGCAACAGTACAAACACCGGGAGGGTCAGCAACACCAGAGACACGTGAATTGGCGTGAGGTAGTAAATGGTTTTCTGGATCAGGAAAATCGGGAGCAAGTGCCCGACCACGACCAGAATCATCATCGGCACTATCAATTCCCTATCCAGCGCAAAGCCTGCGCCTGATACGGGAATGGCGACGACACAAACAACAATCATCGCCACGTTCCTGACGGCCAGAATTTCGTAGACTGACCATTGGCGCGCGAACATGTCCTTCGAGAAAACCGTATACATCACTGTGCCCAGTGCGCAGACGATCACGGCAACAATGCCCGACAAGCGTTGTTCCAGCGTGGTGTTGACAATACCGCTGTCCCCGGCAAAGGCGTTGAACAACATGATCCCCACCGAGATAAGCACCAGGCATGAAACCAGTGCATCTGCGAAGGCCGCCTTGGCACTGCGTTTTTTGACGAGGGACATGATCAGGGTAAGCGCAGGACCGCAGGCGACCGAAGCAACGCCGACCACCGCTGGCTCCAAATAACGCAAGGCGTAAAACAGGCCGCCCCAGTTGAGCAGCACGGAGACGTTGATGATGACGATGAGCTTCCAATCGGCTTTGAGTTTGGACCGCAAGGAAGCCGAATCGAAATACAACGCGAGTGCGAGAAAAAAGCCAGCAGAAGTAACGAAGCAGTAGAACAACACCAACTGCGTAATGAGGGTTTGCGTGATAAATGCCACGTAGACATCGAACGCGGCGCTTAGCAGGCTGAACAACAATCCAATAAAAACGCCTTGTTTGAGCACGTCGGCACACCCGTTTTGTTGTTAGTTTCGCAACCTAACAAATCAGGTGTGGATTAAATACTGACCGAACGGCTAGGTAGGGCGGGCTGTCACCGCTCTTCGAGCCGCTCCCGCAAAAACCGATGCCCCACCGAAAACAACCGTCGATACGTCAACAGCACCGCCCCCACCGTGCCCAGCGCCGATGATGCGGCAATCAGGAACATGATCACGATCTGATACCGCACCGCATCCGCCGGGCTTTCTCCTGCCAGGACCTGGCCGGTCATCATGCCGGGCAGGCTGACGATGCCGACGACGGTCATCTGGTTCAGCGTCGGGATCATGCCCGCGCGTACGGCTTGGCGGATGGCGTCCTGGGCGGCTTCCCAGCGTGAGCCGCCGAGGGCCAGAATCATTTCGATGGTGTTGCGCCCCGAGGTCAGTTCCTGGGTCATGCGCTCGATGCCCAGGGACACGCCGGTCAGGGTGTTGCCAAGGATCATCCCGAGGATCGGGATCGCGTACTGCGGTTCGTACCACGGGTGGATACGGATCACCGCGAACAGCCCCACCGCCGTGACCAGCCACGAGCTGCCCCACACCGACAATATGCTGTCGACCCGCTGGCCCTTGTACGTGCGCCGCCCGCGCCCGGCGGCAGAGATGCCGGCGATCAAGGTCATGGCGCACATCAACGGCAGCACCACGTACCAGTAGGCGAACTCGAACACCCAGCCCAACAGATAACCGATGGCCAGCAGTTGCACCACGGTGCGCACTGCCGCCCACAACAGTTGGCGGCCCAGGCCCAGGCGCAGCAGCAGCGACAGCGCGCCGTTGATCAGGATCAGCGAGGCCGCGATGCCCAGGTCGAGGGCCGTGAGGTTCTGGTAGTTCATGGCTGGGTGGCTCCGCTCAGAACGCCCGCGTTCATGTGCAGGTGGATGTTGCTCATGCGCTGCGCCTGGTCGAGATCATGGGAAACCCAGATGCAGGCACGGGACTTGTCGGCGCAGAACCAGGCGTCAATCAGCGCTTCCACTTCGCGGGACGAGGTGGGATCGAGGGCGGCGGTAGGCTCATCCAGCAGCAGCACCTCGGGATTGAGTTGCAGGGTGCGGATCAGCGAGACGACCTGGGATTCGCCACCCGATAGGTCAGCGGCGTTCTTCGACAGAAAATCCGCTGCCTTGCCAGCGTGGCCCAACAGGGTGGTAACCGCGCCCAGGTCGAAGCTGCGATTGCGCGAGGTCTTGAGGCTGAAAGGCAAGCGCAGGTTGTCTTCCACCGTGCCTTCGAGCAGCGCCGGGCGCTGGGACAGGTAGCTGACATGGCAACGGTAATGGGGAATCTCGGCGTTGCTGATCGGTTGGCCGTTCCACAGGATTTGCCCGGAACTGGGCGCGTCCAGCAGGGCCAAGGCGCGCAGGAAGACACTTTTGCCAGAGCCGGAGGAACCGGTGATGGAGACACGATCGGCTGCGTTCAAGATGAAATCGGTGGGCTGGAGCAACGGCACCTGGCGGCGCTCGTCCATGCGCGTGAGGGCGCGGGTTTCGATCAGTGCGCTCATGGACGCGGGGTTCCTTTCGATTCGGTTAAGCGCAATGGTGCCCCACGGGCTATACGGGGTCAAAATGTGGGAGCGGGCTTGCCCGCGAAAGCGCTGGCTCAGCCACTGAGCCTGTATCTGACACGCTGCATTCGCGAGCAAGCCTGCTCCCACCTCTGGATCTTGATCGATCAGCGTGTTGCACACCCCGACGATCCTGCCTATATTCTTCGCCTGGCGCCTTCTACGCCACCTTCCGCGGAAAGGGCTGCGCCCAGGACACTGCAACACCCTTATTTTTCTACGACTCCCGACCTTAAAGCGGACAAGGTTCAGACAAGGAGCTCGTATGTCCCAGCACTTCAACACCGACGGTCGCCTCAACCTTGAGCAACAGCGCAAGCGCGCCAAGGAACTGCTGGCGCGCCTCAAAGCCCAAGACTCCAGCGCCATCCTGTCCCAGGCGCAATGGGCGATCGCCAAGAGACTGGGCTTCAGCAGTTGGCCCAAGCTCAAGGCCCATGTCGACGCCATCGACTTCGCCGCCCGCCACCCCGACTTCGCCGCCAGCGATGAAGCCCGCACCACCCACTGGCGCTGCGGCAATGACATCGCCCACAGCCTGCAGCTGGCCGGGTTCAAGGGCCGGTTCCAGATGCTCAGCGACCCGTTGTGCATGGGCCCGGTGCGCGACCTGCCCACTGATGATTACCAGGCCCTGCGCGCGGCCTTTATCAGCCAGGCGTTTGCCCTGGACCAGAACGAGGCCACGCGCCGGCTGGCCGACGAATACCTGCAACTGGAAGCCTTGGCCCACGCCGAACACAGCGTGCTGTGGTGCGAAGCCGACGCTTACGACCAACTGTTCCTGATTCGTGCATTGGCAGGCCTGGAGCGGGTGCCAAAGAAACTGGAGCTGATCGAGGTTGACCGCATACCCGGTGTGCAGCGCTTTATCGGTATCGGCCAATTGGCGCCCGACCTGCTTGCATGGCTGTGGCCGCAACGGCGCTTGATCGATGAGCAGGCCGTGCAACTGGCCAAACAGGCGTGGGCCGCGTATTGCGACAGCGCGCCGATCAAATGGGCGCAGCTGGCTCACGGCACTCACCCGGCCCTGCCGTTTTTGGCGCCCGCATTGCTGCGGCAGTTGCAGGAGTTGCCCGGCGCCCGCGATGGCTTGTCGCTGACCGAGCGCCTGACCCTGAGCTACCTTGCCGAAGCCGGGCCAAAACCTGCGGGCCGGGTGTTCGCCGAGTTGATGGCCAAGCGCGAACCGCTGCCGTTCCTGGGGGACATGATGTTCTATGCGCTGTTGCGGCCGTTGATCGATGGGGCCGACCCCTTGCTGACGGAAACTCCAGCAGGGTTGGCGCTGACCGAATTGGGCCGGGCGGTGCTCGATGGGCAAGCGTATTGGCTGGAGCATGCCAGTCATGAGCGGTGGGTAGGTGGTACACGGGTCACACCCGGCCAACCGCATTGGGTGATTGACGCAAACCTGCACCCCCTCTGGCGCCACCCCTAAGTGCTTGCCCGCGCTGGGGGGCGAGACCACCTGGCAGGTGAAATACGCTTACGACTTTGCCTCGGTCGGCGTACCGGGCCTGAGCCTCATGGGCATGTTTTAGCTACACGTGGTGATCGGCTGGCAGACGCCATCGTGCACGCGATCCGCCAGCAACTGCGCCAGTTCGATCAGTTGCGCGACACCACCTGGGTCGGCGATTACGCTACTGTACTGGCGCGACGAGGGTGAATCCGCAAACGACGGCCACCTGTTGCACGGCGCGGTTGTCCGCCACCTTAAAATTTCGAGGCTGATTGTTCATGCGTAATCTGATGTTTTCCGGCGTGTGCCTGCTTTCCACCGCCCTGATCGGCTGCCAGCAGCAACCACCCGCGAACGACCAGCTGGACGCAGTGCTGTGGACGCAAACGTCGATCGAGCACGAGCTGATTTACCGCCAGATATTCGCCAGCGCCACGCGCCAGCTGGATACTGCCCTGGCCGACCCGACCTGGGACGCCCTGGCCCTGCCGCCGCGAGACCTCGCCGGTTTGCCGCCGGCCGTGGTGGTCGACATCGACGAAACCGTGCTCGACAACGTGCCGCTCAATGCGCGGGACATCCTCACCAACCAGGTCTACTCCTACGACCGCTGGAACACCTGGGTCGACCAGGCCAAGGCCCAGGCCCTGCCGGGTGCCGTCGAGTTCTTGCAGGCGGCGGACAAGAAAGGCATCACCGTCTACTACATCACCAACCGCGAACACAGCCAGGTCCAGGCCACGGTCAACAACCTGCGCCTGCGCGGTTTTCCGGTGGCGCACAACGAACAGGTGCTGGCCGCCAGCACCCCGACCGGCGGCTGCGAACAGGCTGGCTACGGTAAGAACTGCCGACGCCAATGGGTCGCCAGCCATGCCCGCGTGCTGATGCTGGCCGGGGATTCCTTCGGCGACTTCGTGCAGGCCGAACACAACACCCTGGCCGACCAACGCAAGGCCGCCGCACCGTACCTGGCCTGGCTAGGCCAGCGCTGGTTCCTGCTGCCCAACCCGACCTACGGCAACTGGTACAGCGCGCCCTATGGCGACCAGGAAAAACTGCCCTTCGAACGCAAGCGCCAGCTCAAGCAACAGGCGTTGCACCTGGAAAATTAGTTGTCAATTCTGGCGCCCGGATGCGTTGTCGATAGGGATGCAGACGCGGTATCCGGGCACGCGGTGAGGTGTCAGGCCTTTACGTTCTGCCGGATATTCCACCCAAACTTCACCGGCCCACCGTCCTTGGCACCGTCGGCCTTCTGCGGCTGGTAGCTGACATCCACGGTGGCGAAATTCAAGGCGATGCGGTCGTAGAGCAGATCATCCTTGCTTTCTGCGCTGGTGCTGTAAGACACCACCATGACTTCCTTCAACGTAATCACCAAGTACTCCACCGGGCTGGAGCCGCCCGCCTTGCGCACCACCAACCGCGCTTCGGGGTAATGTTTGCCGCTGGCGCAGGCCATCATCAGGTTGGGGCTGGATTTATCCAGCGGTTTGCTCAGGTTCAGGTTGTTGATATCGACCTTGCCCGCACCGCCCCCCGTACCCGAATGCATCGAACCCGTCTGCGACAACCCCCACGCCCATTCGGTGATGTCGATCTCGTCGCGGTGCGCCTGGTCCCGTGACTCGCCCTTGATATCGCCCAGTTTCAAAAACATATCGACGGCCATGTTGGCTCCCTCTCCTTAGTCAGCGCCGGAAATGGCGCGGGGCGAACTTTTCCTGATCCGACACGAGGGCCACAAGCCGCCACAGCAGGATCGGGAAGCGCCTGTCGGCAAACACCGAAACTTCCGACATTCATTTGCGCCAACGCGTCTTTAACCTCTCAACTCCCGAAACACCCAGGAGTTAAGGAATGACGACCGCCCTGTTCAAAGATGGATTTCCCTCGGCCCACCGCACCACGCGCCAGCGAATTGAAAGCAGCATTGACCTGCGTCGACTGTTCTGCGCCATCGACGCCGACCCTGCGCTGATTGGTGCGGGGGTGGTGTATATCGATGAAGATTTCAATGTGCTGACACTGCGCGAGTTTCAAGCGGTGTGCAGTGTGCAGGTGAAAAAGGTGGTGTTGCGTGAGGCGCCGAGGGCGGTGGGGCCGGTGGAGTTCAAGCGGATGTTGGAGCATGAGCCGCGGGAGTCGGAATGGGTGGCGGAAGGGCTTATCGCTGCGGTGACATGCGCAGGAGCGGTACTGAGCTGGTTCGTCGTTACGACTGGAATTACGCTCATGCCGTTTACGGCGGGGACCAGTGTGGTGCTTACGTTTATTGGCAAAGCCGCCATGGCCGCGAGCGTCACCCAATGCTTGATCGGCGTTGGTAGAACAACCGCTGCATGGATTGACCCGCAAGCACTGGAGCGTCTCGACGATGAAGCCTGGTACCAGGCGGCAGTCGCAGTATTGGATGGCATCGCCCTGGCTGGAATAGGGACATCCACCGTGACGACAGTCAAAGCAATCAATGTCAGTACCCGAGTAACGGGCAAACCAATTCGCCAGGTACTGAAAGGGCTGACACGACAAGAACGAGCAAAACTCAATAATGAATTGCTCAGAATCAATGACCCACGATTGACCACAAAACTACTCAAACTGAAGCAAGCCGCCGGCACTGCGACCAAACGTATCAGTGCAACACAGATGAAACGTATCACCGCTACTCACATAAGCGATTCAGTGGCAGGAATATTTGGCGTCACCAGTAGCGCCGTGTCCGGGAACATCAAGCCACTCGCTATCGGTCTCTATGAGGAGATCCGCCAATGAAAAAACGGCGAGCACAAAAGATCCTGGAAAAAATGGGCTACGACGAGCCCCCGGCGCCTGACTGGAAAACCATGAGCGCAACAGATTTCTACTATTCAGCCTTCTACATCACAGACCCTCGACTGCTACGCAAACGCTACATGCATGTCATTGGTGGCTGGATACTTGCGGGCTGTTTTTCAATTGCGATGACCGGCGTTCTGGTTTTGGTCACCTACCTCTGCGGGGCACTCGAAGGAGAAACCTTGCGCAACTGGTTTTTTTCCGGACTGACGATCGGTGTGGTGTTCGCTATTGCTCAAATACAAGTGTTGTATGGTCACGCTCATTGGGTCTGGATAAATGTCGGGATCTACTGCCTGTGCTTTCTGAGCTCACTCCCCGCAATCACGTACACCCCCAACATTTACCTGTACTCCATGGCTCTTCTCAGCCCCCTGATCGGCCTACTCATCCTCAACAGCAACCGCTGCCGCGAACTGCGCGACAAGATGGTTGAACTCCGACACAAGCGCGAACACATCATCGCCACCCTGAAAAAACAGGGCAAATGGAAAGGGTGGTAAATGCCGCGCTCACGCCGTTGGAAATAGTTATGCACCAACCGCCTGCAAAGGCTTCACCCCCCGCGCCGCCGTATGCCGATTGACCGGCACCGGCAACCCCAAGTGCCCGCGCAAGGTGCTGTGACTGTACTCACTGCGGAACAAACCGCGCGCGCGCAATAGCGGCAGCACTTGATCGGTAAAGCGCGCAAAGTCATCCGGCGCACCGACGTGGATGTTAAAACCATCCACCGCCCCCTCGACAAACCAACGCTCGATCTCATCGGCCACGGTCTCTGGCGAGCCGACAAAACTGGAGAACGGCTTGGCAAAACGCAACGCCGCCTGGCGCAAGGTCAGGCCCTGGTCGCGGGCGACTTGTTTGATATTTTCCGCGTGGCCACGATAGCCGTTGCTGCCCAGGTCGCCCAGTTCCGGGAAAGGTTCGTCCAGTGGGTACTGGCTGAAATCGTGGTAGTTGAACGGCCGCCCCAGTTGCACCAGGGCCTTGTCCAGGTCCAGCGCGCCGTTGCGTTCCCGGTCGATGGCCTGGGCCTGCTCGTCGGTGTCGGCAATGATCGGCGAGATGCCCGGCAGGATGGTCACGTGATCCGGATTGCGCCCCGCAGCGGCGGTGCGTTGTTTGATGTCGCGGTAGTAGGCCTGGGCGTCCTCGAAATTGCCCACACCGGCAAAGATCCCCTCGGCGTAACGGGCCGCCAGGCTGCGCCCGGATTCGGAAATGCCAGCCTGGAAGATCACCGGCTGGCCCTGGGCCGAACGCGCAATATTCAACGGCCCGGTCACTGAAAAAAACTCACCGTGGTGATCAAGGCGATGCTGGCGCTGCGGGTCGAGGAACACCTTGCTGCGCTTGTCACGCACAAACGCGTCGTCTTCATAGGAGTCCCACAGGCCCTGCACCACCTGCAGATGCTCGGCAGCCCGGCGATAACGCTCGGTGTGATCGATATGTTGCTCACGGCCGAAGTTGCCGGCGGCGCCTTCCAGGCCGGTGGTGACCACATTCCAACCGGCACGGCCGCCGCTGATATGGTCCAGGGACGCGAACTGGCGCGCCACGTTGAAGGGTTCGGTATAGGACGTGGTCAAGGTCGCCACCAGGCCGATGTTCGAGGTGGCGCCGGCGATGGCCGACAGCAGGGTCAACGGCTCCAGGCGGTTGAGAAAATGCGGCGCCGAATCCGCGGTGATGTAGGGGCTGTCGACGATGAACACCAGGTCGAACTTGGCCGCTTCCGCCTGCTGCGCCTGGGCGCGATACCAGTCGATGTCGACGCTGGCATCGCCGGGAATTTGTGGGTGCAGCCATTCGTTCTGCGCAGTGCCGACACCGGTGAGAATGGCGCCGAACTTGAGTTGCCGGGGTGTTGTAGACATGAAAATGCTCCTGAAATAGATGGATATCACTGGAGAAACCGGATCAGAAATGTGGGAGCGGGCTTGCTCGCGAATGCGGTGGTTCAGCTGGAACAGCTTTGACTGATACACCGCTTTCGCGAGCAAGCCCGCTCCCACAGTTTTTTACCGAGTGAGTCAGTGGGTTCTGGCGGCGATGGCTTCGACTTCAACCAAGGCACCGGGCAGTGGCAGTGCCACCACCTGCAAGGCCGTGCGCGCCGGTTTGTTCGGTTGCTCCGGTGTACCGAAGAACTGCGTGTAACCCGCCTGCAAACCGGCGAAGTCGAGCTTGCCGCCGGTCTCTTCGGCGCTGACCAGAAACACGCGCAACTGCACAATGTCACCGAGGTCCAGGTCTTGCTGGCGCAGGATCGAGCGAATCTTGTTGAACACTGAAACGGTCTGCACCTCAGTGTTGCCGTAAGCCGCTGGGGTGCCCGCCGGGGCGTTGGCATCGTGCAGGTCGGGCAAGGTGCCGCTGACGAAGATCAAGCTGGCCGACGCCGGTACGGTGACGGTCTGCGAGATCGGGAAGTGGCCGACGCTGGTCCGTTGAATGCTGTCGCTCATGGTGATGCTCCTCAAGAAGCGGCAAGCGCCGCGCGGTGTTGTTGCTCAGTGATCCGTTCGGCCAGTTGCGCGACCACATGCCGCGCCGAATTCGCCGCCGATTCCTGCCAGATACCCACGCCGCTCTGCACCAGGCCGTCACCGGCGACGTACACGCGACCGAAACCCGCTTCGAGCAAGGCGCTGGCCTCGGCCGCAAAGTGTTCGCGTTGCAGCCACGGGCCTTCGCTGTAGGGGATCTGTTCCCAGGACACCGCCAGCGGGTGGCGCAGGTGTCTGGAATAACCCGGGTGCAGCAACTCCACGGCTTCTTGCGAGGTGGCGTACTGTTCTTCCAGGGCTTTGGCGCCAAACCGGTCGGCCCCCTCGCCGGTCACATAACCCGCCACCAATAAACCGTCGCGGGTGTTGAGGTCGTTGCTCGGGTACCACAGCAGCCGCGCCGGGTGCTCGATCCACGACAGGCCGCCATAGGTGCGGTAGTCGGTCTCCCAGAAACGCGGCGACTGCCACGCGACTTTGGTCGCCTGGTCGCTGCGGGTGCTGAGCAAGGCCGCCTTGATCGGGTCGCTGAAGTCGGTATCCAGCTTGGCCAACAGCGGCAATGGCAGGGTCGAGATCAAGTAGTCGGCGCGTACCACCTGCTCGCGGCCGCTGTGTTGGTCGTGATACGTCACTGCCACGCCGTCTTCCAACTGGCGGATCTGGCGCACCTGGGCGCCGAGTTGCACGTGGTCACGGACCCGGGCGTAGAACGCATCGGTGATGCGGTCCATGCCGCCGACCGGCTGGAACATGGTCGCCGAAAATTCCGGGAATTCGGTGTGCAGCAACGCGCCCCACAACTCCGGGTGCAGGAGTTGATCCAGCGCCAACGGGCTGCGCGCAGCCGGCAACGCGCCGGGGTGCGCCGGGGAGTCCAGGTGCCCCGAACGAATCGTGCCTTCGAATGCCAGCGCTTGCGAAAGGTCGCCATACACCTGCAAAAACGCCAGCAGGCGCGTGCGTTCCTCGCGACTCAACACATCATCGAGGGCATCGCGTTGCACGGCCTTTGCCAGCAGGCCGGACAAGTGCCCGCGCGTATCGTTGAGCGCCTGGCCGACGCTGAACGCCGGTTTCTCCAGATCCGGCCGCACCTGGGCACCATGGCTGCTGTTGACCAGCACTTCCAGGGGCACCCCCAACTCACTGCAATAGTCGAGGATCGTGCGGTGCTGGCTGGGAATCCGCGCAGGCCCGGCGTTGAAGTAGTGGCCCTGATCAAACCCGGCGGTTTGCGTGCGGCCGTCCTTGTAGTCCACACGGTCGCCATGGCGAATGGTCCAGGTGCGGCCGCCGACCCGGTCGCGGGCCTCCAGCACTTGCACAGTGAACCCGGCGCGGCTCAGTTCCAGCGCGGTGACCAGACCGGCGATCCCGGCGCCCAGCACCAGCACGCGGGTGCCCTGCCCCAGGCCGTCCTTGAGTTTCAGCGGTTGCGGGCGGCGGTGCGACGAAGGCCCCAGGCCCAGCGCCGCCAGCGCATCCTTGACCGCCTGCTCACCGCCCACCGCAGCAATACTCGACAGTGCTTCACGTCGTGTCAGTCCCATGCTCGCTGCTCCTTAATCCGGCAGGCCGGGTGGGTTGATCAGCGACTTGTCGACACGCTCCACGTCCAGGCCCCAGCGTTGCAGCACCTGTTCGTATTGGCCGCCGGCAATCGCGCTTTCCAGGGCGGTATGGATCGGCTTGACCAGGCCGTTGTCCTTGCGCGTGGTCACGGCGATGTCGGCCTGCAACGGCCATCCGCCGTTGACGGTGCCGACGCGCTTGATGCCACCAGTGATCGCGGCCGAATAGGCGTACACCGAGTTCGGCCCGAACAGCGCGTCACTGCGCCCGGACTGCACCGCCAGTTGCGCGGCGGCCTGGTCGTCGAAGTACTGCAACAGCGCGGGCTTGATCCCGGCCTTTTCATTCGCTTCGTTCCAGGCCAACAGGACTTTCTCCTGGTTGGTGCCCGAACCAACGATGATCTTCAACCCGGCGATGTCCGAGGCCTGCTTGATCGCGTTGATCTTGCTGGTGCTCTTCACATAAAAGCCGAGCACGTCCTGGCGATAGGTGGCGAAGTCGAAACGTTTCTTGCGCGCCTCGGTCACGGTGACGTTGCTGATCACTGCATCGTATTTGCCCGAGCTGACGCCCAGCGGCCAATCTTCCCAGCTGGTCTGCACCACGTTGAGTTGCAGGCCAAGGCTGTCAGCGACCAACTGCGCGGTGTCGGCCTCGCTGCCGATGGTGGTCTTGTCATCGCTGGCCAGCAAAGCCAGGGGCGGCCCGGCCACGCCGGACACGGCCACGGTGAACTTGCCGGGCTGGGCGAACTTGAAGCCCGGCGGGATTTGCGCGATGGCCGCCTCGTTACGCGGCGCATGGATGCGCACGCGGTCGGGGCTGAGGTCGACCTGTTGCACGGCGAACGCGCTTTGCGCGGTACTGACGGCCAGCGCCAGCAGGGCCACACGGGCAGTAGAGATAAACATGGGCAGTCACTCCTTGAGCTAAAGCACCTTGCCGAGAAAGGCCGCGGTGCGAGGATGTCGGGGTTGGCGGAAAATCTGTTCGGGCGGGCCTTCTTCGATCAACTGGCCGTCGCAGAGGAACACCACGTGGTCGGCGACTTCGCGGGCAAAACCGATTTCGTGGGTGACGATCACCAGGGTCACGCCGAGTTGGGTCAGGCCCTTGATCACGTCGAGGACCTCGCCCACCAGCTCCGGGTCGAGGGCTGAAGTGGGTTCGTCGAACAGCAGCACTTTCGGGTCCAGGGCCAGGGCGCGGGCGATGGCCACACGTTGTTGCTGGCCGCCGGACAGCTGGCGCGGGTAGGCGTCGGCCTTGTCCGCCAGGCCGACCTTGGCCAGCAGCGCCGACGCCCTGGCCTGGGCCTCGGCCTTGCTCCAGCGCTGGTGGGCCAGGGGCGCTTCGGCGATGTTTTCCCAGGCGGTGAGGTGCGGGAACAGGTTGAAGTTCTGGAACACGAAGCCGACGTCGATGCGGCGTTTGAGGATTTCGCGTTCTTTCAACTCGTAGAGCAGGTCGCCCTTGCGCCGGTAGCCGACGTATTCACCGTCGATGGTGATGTGGCCGCTGTCGATCTTTTCCAGGTGATTGATGGTGCGCAGCAAGGTGGACTTGCCCGAGCCCGATGGCCCGAGAATCACCGTGACCTTGCCGGGGTCGATGGTCAGGTCGATGTCTTTCAACACCTGTTGATTGCCAAAGCGCTTGCCCACGCCCTGGATTTGAATACGACCGGCGCGGGCTTCACTCATGGGATTTCTCCTTGAGCCAGCGCGTGATGCGCTGCAACGGCGTGGGCGGCAGCACCCGCGCAGTGCCACGGGCGAAGTAGCGCTCGACGTAGTACTGCGCACTGGTCAGCACGGTGGTGATGATCAAGTACCAGACCGTCGCCACGATCAGCAGCGGGATCACCGCCTGGGTGCGGTTGTAGATGACCTGCACGGTGTAGAACAGCTCGGGCAAGGCCAGCACGTAGACGATGGAAGTGCCCTTGACCAGGCCGATGATCTCGTTGAAACCCGACGGCAGGATCGAGCGCAGCGCCTGGGGCAGGATGATCCGGAACACCCGCCGCGACGCCGGTAACCCGAGGGCGGCCGCCGCTTCGTGCTGGCCGGCGTCCACACCGATCAGGCCGCCACGAATGATCTCCGCCGCGTAGGCCGCCTGCATCAGGCTCAAGCCCAGCACCGCCACGGTGAATTGGCTGAGCACGTCCACGGTGGACCACTCGGCGAACACCAGGTCGGTGAACGGCACGCCCAGCACAATGTGGTCATACAGGTAGGCGAAGTTGTACAGGATGATCAGCACCAACAGCGCCGGCATCGAGCGAAAAAACCAGATGTAGCCCCAGGCCAACGCGGCCAGCAGCGGCGAGCCCGACAGCCGCGCCAGCGCCAGGCCGGTGCCGAGGAGCATGCTGAACAGCGTGCTCAGCAGCGTCAGCAACAACGTCTGGCCGAGGCCACGCAGCACCGACGGCGAAAAGAACCACTGGCCGAACACGCCCCACTCCCAACGCGGGTTGGTGGCCAGGGAGTGCACGATGCCGAGCAGTACCAACGCGGCAAAGATCGACCCGGCCCAGCGCCAGGGATGCCGCGCGGGAACGACTTGCAGGGTCTTGATCGGAGTGGCGACACGCGCCGTGCGGACCGGGCTGGCATGCTCGATCAGATCATAGGGTTTGGCGACGATGGGCATGTTCTCTTCCTCGCGGGTTGTGGCCTTAGAAGGCGTAAGTCAGCCGGGTGTAGTAGTAACCGCCGGTAAAACCGAAGGGCGAATAGGTGCCGTAGCTGCTGACCATGGTGCTGCTCGGCACGCCTTGTTTTTTCGGGTAGACGTCAAACAGGTTCTTGGCGCCGATGGCGACGTTGAGGTCTTTGGTGAGGTTGTAGCCAAGGTCGAGGTCGGTGATCCACTTGGCGCTGTAGACCCGGTCGAGGCTGCGGTCGGCGGAGACGTTGACCTCCTTATAGGAGCCGTAGCGGGTCAGGGCCAGGTTGAGGTTGAAGCGCTCGATGCTCCAATCGCCGCCGAGGATCAGCTTGGTGCTCGGCTGTACGCCGGTGATCAGGTTGCGCGCCTGGCGATCCATCAGGTCGTAGGAGGTGCCGAGGATCGTGGTGGACTCCTTGTAGTTGAGGATCCTGGTCTGGTTCCAGTTGAATGCGGCGGTCCACTTCAGCGAACCGTATGCACCGAGGTCCTGGTTGTAGTTGCTGACCAGGTCGAGGCCCTTGGTACGGGTGTCGGCACCGTTGATGAAGTACTGGCCGCCGGAGGTGGAAGTGATGCCGTTGCCTTGCAGGACTTGGGTGATTTGCGGACCGAGCAAGGTGCCGGTGAGGGTGATGCGGTCGCGCAGGTTGATCACGTAGGCGTCGGCGGTGAAGCTCAGGCGGTCGGTGGGTGTGAGGGTGAAACCGAGGCTGAAGTTGGTCGAGCGCTCGGGTTTCAACTCTTGTGCACCGAGGGCCTGGGCGGCGGCCGAACCGACCGGCAGCACACCGTAGTTGATCGACTGATACACCCCGTCCACCACGCCATAGGTGGTGGAACGCGCACTGAACAGGCTGTTGGCCAGGGACGGCGCGCGGAAGCCATTGCTCACCGTGGCGCGCACGGCGAATTGTGGGGTGAAGTCATAACGGGTGGTCAGCTTGCCGCTGCGCGTGGCGCCGACGCCCTGGTTGTAGTGTTCGTAACGCAACGCGGTGCCCACGTACCAGTCCGGCACCGGGTTGAAGCCCACGTCCACATAGCTGGCCAGGCTGTTGCGCGAGGCGGTGGCTTCTTCATCCGGCGAAATGCCGTTGGTGACCTGCGCCCCGGACGACGCGCAATTGCCCGGGGCCACGCAGTAGCCGCCGTTGGCGTAGGACGCATAGTCACCGGCCTGCACCTCATAAGTGTCGCGCCGGTGTTCGAAGCCGTAGCTCAGGTCCAGCGGCTTTTGCAGGCCAATGTCGAAGCCGCGCTTGAAGTCGAGGTTGGTGGTCAGTTCGGTGGAAATCCACGTGCCCGAGGTGAAGTGATTCGGCGTGGCCTCGCCCAGGGACGGGTTCTGGTTGTGGGTGGTGCCCTGCTCCGCGTCGTTGCGCCCGTAGGTGGTGGACAAATCCCAGTCCCACTCGCCGACGGTGCCTTTGCCACCGAAGGCGGCCTGGAAGTCGTCTTCGTCGATAAACCAGGTCGGCGTGTAGCCGCCGGGGTAGCCGTTGGGGCCGGTGGTGATGGTGTTGGTGATGGTCGGCAGGCGGAAGTTCTGGCCCTGCTCGGCCTTGCGCCGCGAGTAGGTGGTAAAGGAATACAGGCTGAAGCTGTCATCGAGCGGCAGCTCGGCGTTGTAGCCCAGGGTCAGCAGATTGGTCTTGGGTGTGCCGTAGCCGCCGTAGGTAGAACGCCCCGCCTGCTCATGGGCCTGGGCGTAGGTGTAACCGTTGGCGCTGGCCTTGTTGTCATCGTTCTGGCTGCGCGCATCAAGGGCCAGTTGCACAATGCCGCCGTTGCCGATTTCAAAACCCTTGTTGAGGCTCTGTTGCACGGTCTGTTTCTTGCCGTCGTAACCCAGGCCTGCGTTGGTCACCGAGGTGCCGCTGGTGTCGGCCTTGAGGATCACGTTGATCACCCCGGCGATGGCGTCCGAGCCATATTGGGCGGCGGCGCCGTCACGCAGGACTTCCACATGGTCGATGGCGCTGATGGGGATCAGGTCAAGGTCAGCCGGCGCGGCGCCGGTGTTGATCCCGTTGATGTTCAGGGTGGCGCTGGTGTGGCGACGCTTGCCATTGACCAGCACCAGCACTTCAGCGGCGCTCAGGCCACGCAGGTTGGGGGCGCGGGCGATACCGCTGGCGTCCCAGCCGGTTTTTTCCGGCAGGGTCAGCGACGGGATCACCGCACTCAGGGCTTCCATCAAACCGGGCTTGCCGGTGTTCTGCAATTGCTTGGCGCTGACCACATCGATCGGCACCGCGCTGCTGGTGACAGTGCGCTGCTCGGCGCCACGGTTGCCGGTGACCACTACGGTCGAAAGGGTGCTGTCATCCTGGGCCTGGGCGGCGTTGGCCAGCATTGCCAGGGCCAGTACGGCGGTGGGTGTTAGCGCTTGCTTCATAGCCATTCCTGCTTATCCAAATCGCGAAGTCGGGCAGCCACGCGGTCGTGCGCGGTGCTCGTTTTTTGGGGGGTGTGGCGGCGATTGGGGGCTAAGGCGCGTGCGGGGTGTGAATCGGCAACATACGTTGAATTCCCTTCCAACGATTCTGCTACGGGCATGATTACCCGGTTATGGGAGCAGAATCTGAATCACGATGAGTACCATCCGAGGTCAGGGGTAGGCTGTTGCGATCAAACATAACGGAATGGGTTTTGAAAATATAATGCTGTTTTGGTCTAAGCTAATATTCTTGTATTTCATTATTTATGGATTTTTTTATACATATAAATGATGTTTTTGAGTGCATATCCATTGCTGCGGTAACGGCGGCTCACTTTTGAAAAGCGCAAACCACAGTTCCATCTGAATACATGGAGATCCAAATGTGGGAGCGGGCTTGCTCGCGAATGCGGTGTGTCAGTCAACTCATTCATTGGCTGATCCACCGCATTCGCGAGCAAGCCCGCTCCCACAGTTTTGACCCCGTTCGACCCGCACATACCGGTCGGTTCTAAGGCCGCCGCGCTCTGGTTTTTGATCTGGGGTCGCCCCGTAAAACACGCTGGCCGAACGCAGGCGAGGTGCCGAATGTAGGGGCGAAGGCCTTTTGCTTACTTTTAGGGCTTTCCAAAAGTGAGCCGCTGTTAGAGCGCAACCCTAAGCCGCCGTTACCTAACCAACGGATATACCCACCGAACCAAAGCTATCGCCCGGTGCATCTTCAATTGGACGGCCGCAGCAACTGCATCTGCTGACGATAATCATCCGTCACCTGCCGCGCCTGGCTGCCGCTGGTAATCACCCTTGGTGTGATCAACACAATCAGCTCGGTACGGTCCTTGGACTTGCTGGTGTTGCCGAACAACCAGCGCAAGCCGGGGATTTTGCCGAGGTAGGGCACCGCACTCACGGATTCGGCGTTGTCCTGCTTGATCAAGCCGCCGAGCAGCACGGTCTGGCCACTCTGTACCGCCACCTGGGTGGAGACCGAGCGCGTGGAGATGCGCGGGTTGCTCTGCGTGTCGCTGGCCGCTTGGGTCTCGGCATCGCTGACCTGCTGCTGAATGTCCATGTACACCAGGCCACCCGGGTTGATCCGTGGCACCACGTCGAGGATCACCCCGGTCTGGACGTATTCGACGCTGCTCAGGGTGGTGTCCGAGGTGCCGGTGTTCACCGTGGTCTGGCTGATGGGAATGTTGTCGCCCACCTGGATCTGCGCCGGCTGGTTGTTCATCACCACCAGCGAGGGCGCTGACAGCACCTGGGTGCGGCCGTTGGTTTCCAACGCATGCAAGGCCACTTGCAGGTTGGAGCTGACAAACGAGTAGAACAACGAATCCGTCGCCCCCAGCCCTGCCCCGCCGCCGCCCAGGGCGCCTTGGCTGCCGGCGGTGTTGGCCACGGTGGTGCTGGCGGAATTGCCCGCCAGGCGCCCCAGGTACCACTGCACCCCGAGGTCCAGTTCACCGCTGAGCTTGACCTCGAGAATGCGCGTCTCGATCTGCACTTGCAGCGGCGGGTTGTCGAGGCGTTTGATCGCCGATTCGATTTCTTTCCATTGCACCGGACGCGTGCGTACCAGCAATTGGTTGCTGCTCTTCTGCGCGGTGATGCGGGTGCCGGCGTCGAGGCTTTTGGCCGGGGCGTCCTCAGTGGCGCCCTGCTCGGGATTGTCCTGGTCGGACTCGGGTGCCTGCTCCTCATCATCGGCAACAGACGGGTCGTTGTTCAGATTGTTGCTCAGGCCGCCGGGCGTGCTGCCCGACGTGCTGTTGGTGCCTGGCGACGACAGGGTCGCCGTGCGCAAGCCCGGCGCGACCTTGGCCGGGGCATCATCCTTGATCGCGCCGGTACCGTAGATCTGCCGCAGGTATTTGGCGAGGTCGGTGGCCTTCATGTTGCGCACGTCGTACACGTACATCTGCGGCTCGTTGCCGCCGCCTTCGTCGATGGTATGAATCCAGTCACCGACCTCACTGAGGTACTGCGGCTGCGACGAGATCGCCACCACCGAGTTGGTCCGTTCGATCGGCAGGAAGCGCACCATGCCGGCCAACGGCATGCCACTGTCGGGGCCGAACATTTTTTGCAGCTCGGGCATCAACTCGGCCACCGACGCGCGCTGCAAGCCGAACACACCCACCGACATGCCTTTGAGCCAATCCACATCAAAGGTGTCGATGGTGTCCTGGTAGTTGGCCAACTCCTCCGGCGTACCCGCCAGGCTCAGCACGTTGCGCGCCGGGTCCACCAGCAGGAAGGCATTTTCCCGGGCGAAGGGCTTGAGCAGTTTCTGCATCTCGGTGGCGGAAATGTAGCGCAGCGGGAACAGCCGCGCCGACAAACCATTGGACGGCTGTGCAACACGCATCTGCGGCACCAGCTTGCCCGCCACGGCCTGGTTGGCGGGCAGGATCACATAGCGGTTGCCCTGTTTGATCATCGCGTTGTCGGTCCAGGACAACAGGGTCTCGAGGATCGACAGTGCCTGCTGCTTGTTCACCGGTTTGGAGGTGGAAAAACTGACGTTGCCTTTCACACCCTGGGCGATGCTGTAGTTCTCGTGCAGCAGGTCGCCCATCACGCTGTTGATCACCGCTTCGATGGGCTGGTCGGCGAAGTTGAACACAATGTCGCCGCCGCTCTGCTGCGCCGCTGCCGCCGCCGTGGGTGGGCGCACGAATTGCTGGTTGCCACGGATCAACTGGCGCTGCGGCGCAGCCTTGGCCTGTTGGGTGTCGGCCGCTACCGCCGGCTCACTGGCCGGGTCCTGCGGCGGACGTTGTGAGCCGGTGCCCTGCATCGCCTCGTGCATGAGCGCGTCATCGGCGTCGAGGTGGTCGGGCAGTGAGCCGCAGCCACCAAGGGAAACGGCAGTGGCCAGGCAAAACGCGGTGGTACGCAATGTATCGATCAAGGGGTGGGCTCGTGAGGAAGAGTAATCGGGGGGGTGGTCGATGGCGGCGGCAGACGCAGGGCCTTGAGGCTCAAGGTTTGCGTGCGGCCATCGAGGGCGAAGTGCGCTTCGCGGGGTGTCAGGTGTTCCAGGAGCCAGCCGTTGGGCAGGGCCTGGCCTTGGTGGATTTTCAGCGCGGGGCCGTCGGCCGGCTTGAGCAGCGCCACGCGCAGCTCGCCGTCGAGAACAATGCCGGTCAACACCAGGCTCGACAGGCTCGACGCCTGCGCCTGGCCAACCGCGCGATCAGGGCTGCGATCGGGGCTGAACAACGGCGCCTGCCAGGTGCCGGCCAGGCTTTCCAGGCTCGCCTGCGGGGCGGCCAGCACCTTGGCCGCCGCGGTGCTGCGCGCGCTCGGCGCGGGTGCCGGCAGCCACTGCGGCGCGTCGCCGATGCTGCTCAAAATGCCAAGCATCAACAGGCCCAATGCCGTCGACAAACCCAGCAAGCCCCACTCGAGGGGGCGCAATACCGGAATCATCGGGCCACCTGTCCGGCGCCAGCCGGTTGCAGATAACCGCGCACCAGCAGGTGCACCACCAGCTTCCCGGCGCCACCGCTGGCCGGCGCATCGGCGCGGCGGCGGATGCTCATTTCATCCACGAACAGGAACGGCCGCTGGTATTCCAGGGCATGCAAGATGGCGGTCAGCGGTTCGATGGCGCAGTCCAGGGTCAGGCTGAGCTTGACCTGGCGGTACGGCTCGCTGTCGTCCTGCTCCGGGGTGATCGGCATGCGCTGGGTCAACTTGCAGCCGCCGCCGAGGCTGACCTGGCTGCTGATCAGGTCGGCGACGCGTTGCATCAAATCGGCGGCCACGGCGCTGGGGTCGTCACCGGGCAACAGGCTGGTGCTGCTCGCCGGGTCCTGGCGCGCCTGCTCCAATTGCTCACGCAACGACGCGCCCTGCTGCAACAGCCCGGCGTAACGTTGCTGCTGTTCGCGCAGTTGCTCGGCGCGCTCGCCCATGTCGCGCAGCGGGCCGGCGAACCAGCTGTCGATCAACAGCCAATACGTCGCGCCCAGCACCAGGGCCAGCACCAACAGCGCGGCGCCGCGACGTTCACGGGGTGTCAGGGGTCGGCGCATCGTTGGCCTCCTGGTGCAAGTGGGCGCGCAGGGCAAACTGATCCTTGCCGGTTTGCGCATCGGGCTGGATCACCCCTTCGAACCTGGCGTTTTCCAGGCTGCGGCACGCCTTGATCCGGGTGATCAAGGCGCTGGCCTTGGCGCTTTGCCCGGAGAGCGACACCTCGGCGCCATCGGTGATTTCCAATTGCTCGATCCAGGTGTCGGCGGGCAGGCAGGTGGTCAACTCGTTAAGCAGTGCCGCCAAGGGCGGCTGGGCGGCTTTGCGGCGGGTCAGGTAGTTCGCTGCACCGCGGGTATTGAGCAGTTGCTGACGCAGCTGCTGGACCTGGGCCACCTGGTGTTTTTGCTGCTGGACGCTGGCGTGCATCACATCCAGCACGCGCTGGCGGTCGTTGAGCCACAACAGCATCGCCGCAATCACCAACGCCGCGCACAGCCACGGCAGGCTGCGTTGCAGGCCCTTGCCGCGGGCGCGCTGGCGTGGCCGCAACGGCGCGGGCAGCAGGTCGATGCCCAGGCCCGGCACATCGACCTGATGGGGATGCAAACCCAGGGCTGCGCAGTCGAGCAGGATCTGGTCGAGGCGTGTGCGCTGGATCGCCACCAGCGTCACTTTGAGGTGCGTGCTGGTGCGCCGCTCCTGGTGTGCGACGAAGTACAGTTGCTCGGCGTCGAACGGGGTGAAACGGTCAAGTTCATAACCGACCACCGCCGTCAGGTTGCGGGCCGCCGCCAGCGGCAGTTGCAGGCTCTGCACCAGCACCGTCGAAGGCGCAAGCAGCAACACCTGGCGCACATTCTCGGGCACCGGCCCTACCGGCGCCGTCAACGGCCAGGGGTAGCTGCGCTCAGGTGGCTCGTGCGCCAGCAACCACGCCGGCAGGCAGCCGCGCAGTTCGTTGAGCCACAGGCGCCAGCCTTGCAGCAACAGGCTGCCGCGCCAGCGCTGGGCAATGGGTTGAGCCCACTGCTCAAGTTGCGCCAAGGGTTTGGATAACGATCGATTCATTCTTGCCAACGCAACACCCGATACGGTTGTGCGCTTCCCTCCGATGGGCTCAATAAAACGGTGACTTGCAACCGCGCGTGGTAACCGCCAGGGCGTTCTGCCCGGCTGCTGATCACCAGCACTTCGCCGGGATCAGCCCCCACCGTGCTTTGTTGCGGCAGGTTCAAGGCCTTGCGCAGCAGTGTGCTGGCGAAGGCGGGATCGGGCCGGTCCAGGCCGCTCCATAAAGTGATCTGCGGCACCAACCGGCTGTACAGCGCCTGGGTCATGCCCGGCAACTGACGCAACTCTTCAACCACCCGGAACGGCGCCACACCTTGATTGCGGCGGGTTTCCAGGTCCTTGGCCAGGCGCGCAGCCTGGGCCGCGGAAGCGCCGCAGGCCAAGGCCACGCGGGCGAAATCAGCCGGCTCGGCACTGTTCAGATACAACTTGCCGCGCTCGCTGCGCAGGCTTACACGCAACTGCGCGTCGTCAAATACCAACGGCATTTGCCGCCCATCGGCGACCCACTGTTTGCGCTGCAGCGGATCAGCCAGCGCCTGCATCACCAGCGCGACGCCCGCCTCCGCCGCCAGCACGGCCTGGGTGTGCTGGCGATGCCACGTCGCCTGGCGCGTCTGCAGTTGCACCCACCCGGCCAGGCCACCGAGCAACAGGCTGAGCAACGCCAGCACCCACAGCACCAGCAACAAGGCCACGCCGCGTTGCTGCTTCATTGATCCGACGCTCCGCCGGACAGGTTCAGACGCAGCGCCACCACCTGGCTGACCCACGGCACCGGCCCGCCGACCGTGGCGTCGATACGCACCGCGTAAGGCAGGCGCTTGGTCCACGGCCATGTGCTGATCCAACCAGTGGCCTGGCCTTTGGGGGACACGCCGCGATAACTGAATTGCAAGGCCTCGACATCGCGCAACAGCACCTGCGGCTCACTGCGCGCGGCCGGCACGCTGACCTGGGCGGTGGATTCAAAGCGCGCGAACGCCACCTGCAAGTCATCGCCGTGCAGTTGCAGGGTGAAGCGCTGAATTCCACCGCCAAGCACCCCAGGCAAGGTCGCGACAAACTGCAGGCGCTGCGCCGCGCCGACAAAAAAACCGGGGGTCTGGCTGTCGTCTTCGGTCACGTCCAGTGGCAGCGCTTCGCTGATCGCCGTGCGCAAAAACTGCTGCGCGGCGCGCATTTCATCCAGGCTCACCGTGTAGCGCTGGGCCTTGAGCACCGCACGGTTGGCCCCCAGCAACGCGCCGCCGACCAGGGTCAGCAGCACGCCGAGCAAGCTGAGCACGATCATGATTTCGAGCAAGGTAAACCCCTGCTGGCGCCGGTTCATAACGGCACCTTGTCGCTGGCGGCGCGCAATTTCAGCGTGCTGAACTGCGCCTGGCGCGGCCCTTCGCGCACCGTCAGATCGAGGCGAAACAAACGCGGCTGGCCCAGGCGCGTGGGTTGCTGGGCGATGTGCAAGTGCCAGGCGATGCCCGCCAGGTTGCCCTGGCGGATGCCACTGGCCAGCAGCCCCGCCGCTTCCTGATCGAACACGCTGAGCGCCGCGTGGGTCAGGCGATCACTGTGCTGGACCTGCAACAACGACCGCGCGCTCTGGCCAAACGCGACCAGCAGCACCGTGCTGCAGATCGCCATGAGCATCAGGGCGGCGAGCATCTCCAGCAGGGTGAACCCCGCCTGGCGCTTCATGGCAACGCCTTGGATTGCACGCTGCCGGTCAGCCAGCCGATGTCGATGCGCCAACGCCGACTGCCACTGGCCAGCAACAGGTTGCCGCCGGTGGAGCTGCCATCCGGGTAGAACGCCACCGCAGCGCCCACTTGTTCGGCGGTGTGCAGGGTCACTTGCAGGTCGGCCGGCCAGTGCCTGGGTGGCCGATCGGGGGCCTGAACGCTCAACCCACGCAGATCAAACACAGTCGTGGCGGTGTGCCCGCTGACAATCGCCCGCGCCCGCGTGCTGCGCAGGGCATCGACGATCTGCCCGACCGCCTGGCGCTCGCGGGCGGTCTTGAGCCCTTGTTGCAGGCCAAACCCGAGCAACCCGGCGGCGATGCTGATCAACACGATCACCACCAGCATCTCCAGCAAGGTAAAGCCGCGTTGAGGGTTGGGCATGGTCGCGGGTTATTCCCAGTTGCCCAGGTCGGCGCTGTAGCCTTCGCCACCGGGCTGGCCGTCCTGGCCGAAGAAGATCAGGTCGAACGCACCGTGCTCACCGGGAAAGCGATAGCCGAAGGCATGCCCGAACGGGTCCTTGAGGTCCGACGGCTTGGCGTACGGGCCGGCCCAGCCTGCGGCGTTGGCGGGCTTGTCGACCAGCTGTTGCAGGGTCTTGGGCGGTGAGCCGACGTCCAGCCCATAGCTTTCGATCTTCATGCCCAGGCTCGCCAATTGCGCCTTGCCCGCGCCGTATTTGCCCTTGTCGACATTACCGCCGACCTGGCGGACCACAATGGTCGCGACGATGCCCAGCAGCACGATCACGGCGAGCATTTCCAACAGGGTGAAGCCGCTTTGGCGGCGTGCAGGTTTCAAGCGCATGGGGGTGGGTCCTCGGGGGTTCATATATTGCTGGTCAGGCTCATCAGCGGCAGCATGATCGCGAGCATGATCACCGCCACCAGCACCGCCATGACCACGGTCAGGGACGGCACCAGTGCGGCGAGCAGGCGGTCGATGCCGCGTTTGGCTTCAACGTCGAACACATCGGCGACCTTGAGCAGCATGCTGTCCAGTTCACCGGCCTGTTCGCCGACTTCAATCATTTGCAGGGCCAGGTCCGGCAGTAGCGGCTCGGCGCCGAACGCGCTGGCCAGGGTGCCGCCGCCTTTGACCGACTCGGCCGCCTGGGCGACCTGGGCTTGCAGCGCGCGGTTGGTGCAGACCTGGCGCGCGATCACCAGCGCTTGCAGCAAGGCCACGCCATTGCTCAACAAGGTGCCGAGGGTGCGGGCCAAGCGTGCGGCTTCTATGCGCTGCAACAGCGGGCCGATGACGCGGATGCCAAGCACGCGGCGGTCGTAGCGTTCACGCCGTTGCGGGTTGCGCAGGCGCGCGGCCAGGGTCCAGATCGTCACGATAGCCCCGGCCAGGACTGCCAGGCCCCAGGCGCCGAGGAACTGGCCGAGGCCAAGGATCACTTCGGTAATCAACGGGATGGGTACACCGAGGTCTTTGAAGATCGGTACGAACTGCGGCACCACGTAGGCCAACAGCAGCGCCAGCGAACCGAGCACGCCCACCACCAGGAACGCCGGATAGATCAACGCGTTGATCACCTCGCCCCTCAGGAGCTGGCTGCGCTCCAGGTAGTCGCTGAGCTGACGCAGGGTGTTTTCCAATGCACCACCGGCCTCACCGGCGCGGACCATGCTCAGGTACAGCGGCGAGAACTGGCTGCCCTCTTCTTCCAGGGCCTTGGATAACGGTTTGCCGGCCTTGACGTGTTCGCGGATTCGCTCGATCAAGGCGCGCATCTGGGGCTGGCCGGGTTGCTTGAGCAGGATGCCCAGCGAGCGTTCCAACGGTTGCCCGGCGCCCAGCAGCGTGGCCAGTTGCTGGGTGAAACTGACCAACGCCGCCGCCTTCAACTGACCGCGCCCCAAGGCCTGGCGCAGGCCCTGGCTGCCCGCCGGCGCAATCTGCAACAACAGCAGGCCGCGCTTGTGCAGGGCGGCGACGGCAGCGGCCTGGTCCTTGGCGTCGAGGGTGCCGTTTTGCGCAGCGCCCTGGCTGTCGAGGGCGCGGTATTTGAACAGGCTCATGTGCCGTCGCCCCGCGTGACGCGCAGCACTTCTTCCAGCGAGGTCACGCCCGCCACGGCCTGGCGCAGGCCCTCTTCATGCAGGGTGCGCAGGCCGCTGCGGCGCGCGGCGTGTTCAAGGGTGGCGGCGTCGGCCTGGCGCATCAGCAGGCTGCGCAGTTCGTCGTTCATCACCAGCAATTCGGTGATTGCGCTGCGCCCGTGGTAACCGCCGCCGGGGGCATCGGCACGCGGGCGGTAAAGCCGGATCGGACTCGCATCGGTAAAGCGATCCAGGCCGTGTTCGGCGATCAATTCGGGCGGTGCGTCAAAGGCTTCGCGGGTGGCCGGGTCGAGACGGCGGACCAGGCGCTGGGCGAGGATGCCGTTGACCGTCGAGGCAATCAGGTAGCTTTCCACGCCCATGTCGAGCAGCCGCGTGATACTCGCCGCCGCGCTGTTGGTGTGCAGCGTCGACAGCACCAGGTGGCCGGTCAGCGACGACTGGATCGCGATGCGGCAGGTCTCCAGGTCACGGATCTCGCCGATCATGATCACGTCCGGGTCCTGGCGCACGATAGAGCGCAGGGCTGCGGCGAAATCCAGGCCGATGGCGGGCTTGACCTGGATCTGGTTGATGCCTTCGAGCTGGTATTCCACCGGGTCTTCGACGGTGATGATCTTGCGTTCGGCGGTGTTGAGCCGCGACAACGCGGTGTACAGCGTGGTGGTCTTGCCCGAGCCGGTCGGCCCGGTGACCAGCAGGATGCCGTGGGGTCGTTCCAGCACCTGCAAAAACGCGTCGAGACGCTGGCCGTCGAAACCCAGGCTCTGGAAATCGAACTGCACGGTCTGGCGGTCGAGCAGGCGCATCACCACCGATTCGCCAAAACTGGTGGGCACCGTGGACACCCGCAAATCCAGCTCCTTGCCCTGGATGCGCAGCATGATGCGCCCGTCCTGGGGCAGGCGGCGCTCGGCGATGTCCAGGCGCGCCATGATCTTCACCCGTGAAATCACCGCCGCCGAGGAGCTGGACGGCGGCGCTTCGGCCTCGTGCAACACGCCGTCGATGCGGTAGCGCACCTGCAACTGATTTTCGAAGGGTTCGATATGAATGTCCGACGCCCGATGTTCCACGGCGCGTTGCAGAATCAGGTTGACCAGGCGGATTACCGGCGCTTCGGAGGCCATGTCCTTGAGGTGTTCGATGTCTTCCAGCGCGCCACCCTGCTCGTCGAGGTTCTCGATCAGGGTGCCCATGGCCGAACGGCCCTGGCCGTAGTAGCGCTCGATCAGCGTGTCGACTTCATTGCGCGGGCCGATGGCCAGCCAGATCGGCACCCCACACGCATAGGCCAGCGCCTGGAACGGGTACGCCTGCGCCGGGTTGGCGGCCAGCACGCTCAAGCCGTCATCGCGCCACCCCACCGGCACCACCTGGTAGTGGCGCATGAAGCGTTCGGTGAGGCTGGGCAACGGGTCCAGCAACGGTGGCGCGGCATCGGCGAGCAACAGCGGCGCGCCGATCAAGTCGGCCCAGGCCTTGGCCAGTTCGACTTCGGAGACCAGCCCCAGGCGGGTCAACAGGCTGAGCAACCCGGCCTCGTCAGACTCCTGGGACAAGCGCCGGGCACGCTCCAGGTCGACGGTTTTCAAACCGGCATGCTGCATCAGCCAGGCGCACACCTGTTCGGTGGTCGGGATGGGCATCTGGCAGGCATCGACGGGCGTTGCGGGACTTGGCATGAGCAGCTATCTGAGGGACTAGGTAAAAACCCTTGTGGGAGCGGGCTTGCTCCCACAAAGAGAGGGGCGCAAGCCGTTAGTTAGAGGCCTTCGGCGCGACCTGCTGGCCATTCAGCGGGCGACCGCCGCGAGTGGTTTCGGCCTTCTGCTTTTTGACCGCCTTGGCGTCGTGGGCCTGGGTGATCACCGTGGAATCGGTGGCGCCGGACTTGGCATCGGCGTCGGTGGATTCAGCCGCCATGGCCGCGCCACTCAGTGCAACACCCAGGACTACACCGGCACTCAACAGGGATACTTTCATCGAATTTCTCCAGATCAAAAAACAGCGATTTGCTCGAGTGGCGTCTTGAATCGGCTCAAGACCCTACACCAAAGCGTTGTATATGACAGCACGTATAAAACATGGCCTTTTAGAACTACCGCGCAAAGCCACTAGTTCGCCATTGCTGCATTTATTTTCTTAAACCAATCGACTGGTAGGTTTAGCCTTAGTTCAAAATCGTAATGAAATATTTCTTATTTCACGCAAAAAATAGCTTTTGTTTGACAGATAACCGCAAGAATTGCCTTAATTATGGCGTTTCCGCGATTCAAAATGCCATCCCGCAATATCACCAAGACATCACCCACAACAATAATTAATACAATTATTAAACTTATAAAACTGCGAAATCCGCCAAGTAATTGCAATTAGCCATCGGTTAAACATTGCGATCAAGGCGAACTATTGCCCGTAAAAAAGTGACGAGCGTGCTGTATGCGACGCACGTCTTCACGCCCTATTTTCAACACACCGCTGTTCGGAGAAACCCCATGAATAAACGCAAGATGATCGGTGCGCAGTCGGCGTTCGCCCTGCTGGCGCTGGCCGTGTCCCACGCGCACGCGGCGACCAGCCCGGCGCTGAATGAAGGCATGGTCAGCCGTGCCGAAAAGGCGGCAGACAAGACCCTGGCGAAGATGACCACGGAAGAAAAACTCGCCTACATCGGCGGCATCGGTGGCTGGGATGTGAAGCCGCTGAGCCAGTACGGCGTGCCGCAGATTCACGGTGCCGATGGCGGCGTCGGCGTGCGTTACACCAGCGAAGGCAATGCCCAAGGCGTGGTGTACCCGTCCGGGCCGAACCTGGCGGCCAGCTGGAACCCGCGTCGCGCCATCGACCTGGGCCGCGCCCTGGGCTACGACACGGCCAGCGGCGGTTACCAGTTCGTCACCGGGCCTGGCGTGAACCTGTACCGCATGCCCTACAGCGGGCGGGCGTTCGAGTACCTGTCCGGTGAAGATCCGTTCCTTGGTGCCAGCCTTGGTCCGGCGTTGATCAACGGCATTCAGTCGCGCGGGGTGTGGGCCAACGCCAAGCACTACGCGGCCAACGACCAGGAAAGCAACCGCTTCCACCTCGACGAAATCATCAGCGAGCGCGTGTTGCGCGAGATGACCTTGCCGCCGTTCGAGTCCGCCTCGAAGAACAGCAAGGTGGCAATGATGATGTGCGCGTTCCAGAAGGTGAACGGCGAGTTCGCCTGCGAGAACTCACACCTGATCCACGACATCCTCAAGACCGAATGGGGCTACCCGGGCTTTGTGCAGAGTGACTACAACGCCGTGGTCAACGGCCTGCCCGCCGCCCAGGCCGGCACCGACCTGGACATGATGGGCTACCAGATGAACAGCTCGGTGCTCAAGCCGTTCCTGGACAGCGGCGAGCTGAGCGGCGCGACCCTGGATGACAAGGTGCGGCGCATCCTCAAGCAGGTCTACCTGTACAAGTTCGACAGCAAGGCACCGCTGACCAACCACAACATGAACAGCGCCACCAGCAACCGCGTGGCCCTGAATGCCGCACGCGAAGGCATCGTGCTGCTGAAAAACCAGGCCAACCTGCTGCCACTGGATGCCAAGAAAGCCAAGCGCATCGCCGTGGTCGGCAACCTCGCCAAGTATGCGCCGCCGACCGGTTTCGGCAGTGCCAACGTGATGGCGGCCAACTACATCAGCGAGCTGAGCGGCTTGCAGCAATTGGCTCCGGGCGCCAAGGTCGAGTTTATCGACGGCCTGTCCCTGGACCCGAGCGCCTCGGTCTGGACCCACACCGACAGCGCCGGCAACCGCGTCAAGGGCTTGCAGACCGAGTTCTTCAGCAACACCAACTGGTCCGGCGACGCGGCTGCCAGCCGCACCGACACCCACGTTGATCTGGACTGGTCCACCGACAGCCTGCCGGTCAACGGCGACACCGCCGCCACCTCGATCCGCTACAGCGGCCAGGTCACGCCAACGGTCAGTGGCGAACAGGTGTTCAAGATCCGCGCCGACGGGGCCGTGCGCCTGTATGTCGACGGCAAGAAGATCCTCGACAATGGCGACGGCAAACCCCTGCCGAACAACAGCATCCCGCCGACCATTCCGGTGTTCGCCAAGGTCAACCTGCAAGCGGGCAAAGCAGTGGACATCAAGCTCGAATACTCGCGCCGCAACGGCTACCTCTCGACCATGGGCGGCCTGGTGGGCGTGCAGATGAGTTGGGCCTCGCTGGTGGCACCAAAGGATCTGGCGCAGTACGACGCGGTCCTGGTGGCGGCCGGCAACAGCAACGAATACGAGGGTGAAGGTTTCGACCACAGCTTCGATTTGCCGGAGTTCCAGAGCCAGTTGATCCAGAGCATCGCCAAGGTCAACCCGCACACCGTGGTGACCCTGCATGGCGGCACTGGCTTGAAGATGAGCGACTGGATCGACCAGGTGCCGGCGGCGCTGCATGCGTTCTACCCTGGGCAGAACGGCGGCCAGGCGTTGGCGGAGATCCTGCTGGGCAAGGTCAATCCGTCGGCCAAGCTGCCGATCAGCATCGAGCGCAACATCGAAGACAACCCGATCTACGCGACCTTCCCGACATTCGACAACCAGGAAACCCTGGCCGAGATGAGCTACAAGGACGACCTGTTCCTCGGCTACCGCGGTTATGAGAAGAAAGGCATCAAGCCGCTG
Organism: Pseudomonas sp. GL_117; assembly: GCF_057835125.1. NCBI lineage: Bacteria > Pseudomonadati > Pseudomonadota > Gammaproteobacteria > Pseudomonadales > Pseudomonadaceae > Pseudomonas > Pseudomonas sp. GL_117. The sequence continues at coordinate 4,087,631 of NZ_CM174418.1, forward strand.
TACCCATTCGGCTATGGCTTGTCGTACACCACCTTCGGCTACAGCAACATCAGCGTGACCCCTGGCGTCGCGGTGGCAGGTGCACCGATCAAGGTATCGTTCGACCTGTCCAACACCGGCAAGGTCGCGGGGGCGGAAGTCGCCGAGCTGTACGTGGGCCAGAACCATCCGAAAGTCGAGCGAGCGCTCAAGGAGCTCAAGGGCTACAAGAAGGTGTTCTTGAAGCCGGGCGAGAGCAAGCGCGTGACCATCGAACTCAACGACCGCTCGCTGGCCTACTACGACGTCAAGAGCAAGCAATGGGTAGTGGATGCCGACAGCTTCAACCTGTCGGTGGGCGCGTCCTCCCAGGACATCCGCCTGAACGCCAAGCTGGTCAACCCGTTCCGCCAGGAACTGTCGACCACCACCAGCAACCCGCTGCCGCGCTCGGCGCTGAACTCGACACTGCGTGAATTGCCCCAGGTGAAGACCGGAGGGGTGCTGCATCAGAATGAAAATGATGACAGTGACACCAGTGCAGGCGACGGCTATGACATGAGCGACGACAGCGCACAAGGCAGCGCTGCCGCTAACTGATCCCTAAGCACGGTTGCTTTTTTGTGGGAGCGGGCTTGCTCGCGAATACGGAGTGTCCTTCACCGCATAAGGGGACTGACCCACCGCTTTCGCGAGCAAGCCCGCTCCCACATTTTGATCTCCATACATCAGCTGATATCAGGGTCTGATCGCTGCCTCGACACCGGCGATATAGCTATCGAAGCGCGCCACCAGGTCCACCTGCTCGGGAAACCGCAGCCACTGGATCTGCAAGCCATCCATCATGGCCAGGATTTCTTCCACCAGCCCGGCCAGATCCACGTCCTCGCGCACCTCCCCCATCGCCACCAGCTCGGCGAACTGCCCCTGCATGCGTTGGTGAATCGCCGTGTAGCGCGCCTGGAACCAACCCCACGCCGGGTGGGAATCCAACAGGCTCTCGGCATTCAAGATGGTAAACGCACGCACCACCCCCGGTGCCGTGGCATTCGAACGGTTGATCGCCCGCAAGCTGCCGAGCAAGCCGGACAACGATTTCTCCGCACGCACTTGGTCGGCAATCCGCTGATTGACCTCGTCGCGCCGCTGCAATACGCCCATCAACAACGAGATCTTGCTGGGAAAGTGATGCAGCAAGCCGGCCACGGAGATACCGACGATCGCCGCCACCTGGGCCATCGAGGCACCGCTGTAGCCTTCCAGGGAAAACACCTGCAAGGCCGCGTCCAGCAGTTCTTCGCGACGTTTTTCGCCCTTGGGCGCGCGACGGGTCTTGGGCGTGGGTTCGGTCATGGCAGCGTCCTTGAGCTTTCCCGTTCGATCAGGCGGCAGTCCAACAGGTTCAACCGTTGTACCTCATCCTCCAGCGGCAGCACACCCAGGCTTTCCAGCACGCGGGTGGCGGCGAGTACACCGATCTCCAGCGCGGGCGGCTTGATGGTGCTGAGGCTCGGCAGCAGCATTTCGGCGAAAGGGTAGTCGCCAAACCCCAGCACGGCGCAGTCCTCGGGGATTCTCAGCCCGGCGCGTTGCCCCGCCAGCAAGCCACCGGCGGCGAGGTTGTCATTGGCGAAGAAAATCCCATCGGGCGGCGTGGCGTGGCTCATCAGCACTTGCATTGCCTGCTTGCCCGCTTCGAACGGCGCAAGGCCGGCGTCGGGGGCGAAGGTCCAGGGCTGCACGCCCAGTTCGCTCAGCGTCGCGGCAAACCCCTCGCCCCGTTCCATCGCGCTGAAATCCCCCGCCACACTGTTGTGCACGAAGGCGATGCGCCGGTAGCCCTGGGCATGCAGGTAGCGCGCGGCCGTGACGCCCACCGCGTAGTGGGAAAAGCCGATCTGCAACGGCTCACGCTCGGGTACGTAGTCCCAGGTTTCCACCACCGGGATGTCGGCGTCGGCGATCATCTTTTCGGTGGCCGCGCTGTGGAAGCGGCTGGTCAACACCAGCGCTGCCGGCGACCAGCCGAGAAACGCGCGCACCGCGCTTTCTTCCTGTTCGGCGCTGAAGTAACTCGACGCCAGCAACAGCTGATACCCGTGGCGACTGAGGGTGTCGCTGAAGCCCTGGATCGTATTGGCAAAAATCGGCCCGGAGATGTTCGGGATCACCATCGCCACGATCCGCCCCCGCGCCGACGCCAGCCCGCCAGCGACCAGGTTGGGCACGTAACCCAACTCGGCCACCACCGCGGCAATGCGCTCGCGGCGCTCTGGCGAAACCTGCTCCGGCTGGTTGAAGTAACGCGACACGGTAATCGCCGACACCCCGGCCTGGCGCGCCACGGTGTTGAGGGTGACGCGTCCGGCGCCACGGCGTTTGCGCGGTTTGTCTTCGCTCACGGGGAAATCCTGCTAGAAACCAAAAGGCATATAGGACTAATTTTTCAGTATTTGACGTTCTAAACCAGCCCCACCAATAATGCCGATGTTAGCGCTAACAAAGCGCGTTGTCTGCTACTCGCTCGAGCGAATGCCAAAGACGAATTCACAGGCGCTGCAGGTTGCGCAACAGCAGCGGTTCAGGGCATTTTTTTTGAGCGGGCACAGCATGTATCACTTCCCACGGCATACCCATCTACTGTTTCTCGCTGGTCTTACGGCACTCCCGGTGCCCGGCGCCTTTGCGGCCGATGAGCAGGAACCGACGCTCAAATCCGTGACCGTCACCGCCACTCGCCGCGAAGAATCGCTGCAAAAAGTCCCGGTGGCGGTCTCGGTGCTGGACGGCGAGCAACTGGAGCGCGACAACCGCAACGGCGTGGCGAGCATCGCGCAACAGGTGCCGTCGCTGAACTTCCGCACCGGCGCGTCGAACAAGGACACCTCGCTGTTCGTGCGCGGCGTGGGCACCATCTCCACCTCCCCCGGCGTCGAGCCGACGGTGGCCACGGTGATCGACGGCGTGGTCTACGCCCGCCCCGGCCAGGCCACCCTCGACCTGCTCGACCTGGAACGCATCGAAGTACTGCGCGGGCCCCAAGGTACGCTGTTCGGCAAGAACGCCTCGGCCGGCGTACTCAACATCACCAGCAAGGCGCCGACCGCCGAGACCCACGGCTATATCGACCAGTCCTACTACAGCGGCAACGAAAGCCGCACCCGTTTCGGCATCGGCGGCAGCCTTGTCCCGGATGTGCTCAAGGGCTCGGTCAGCACCTTGTTCGGCAGCTATGACGGCAACGTCGACAACCAGCACAACGGCCAGGAGGTCAACGGCTACAACCACCAGGGCATTCGCGGCAAGTTGGAGTTCACCCCCAACGACGCCGTGAAACTGACCCTGATCGCCGACTACATGCAGTCCCACGACGATGCACCGAACGGCGTGGTCAGCAAGTCCCTGACCCCGACGTTCGCCAACGCCCTGGGCCCGGTGCGCGCCTCCAGCGACAACCGCGACATCAACACCGACACCCGCAGCCATGTCGAAGACACCAACAAAGGCCTGTCGGCCCAACTGGACTGGAACCTCGGCGACTACACCCTGACCTCGATCACCGCCTGGCGCGGCTGGGACAACACCCAGTACCAGGATGGCGACCGTCTCGGCACGGTGACCGCCGCGTTCCCCGGCACCGCCGACAAGGGCCAACTGGAGTTCAACCAGTACTCCCAGGAGCTGCGCCTGGCCTCGCCCAAAGGTGAATTGCTGGAGTACGTCGGCGGCCTGTTCTACATGCACGGCAAGGATGAAGAAACCTACCAGCGCACGTTGACCACCACCACGCGCACCGACCGTGGCATTGCCGACTACAGCACCACCAACGACAGCTACGCGGTGTTCGGCGAGACCACGCTGAACTTCACCTCACGCTTTCGCGGCATCGCCGGCCTGCGCTACACCCACGACGAGCTGAAATACGATCACCGCCGCGTCTCCACCTCGGCCACCACGGTCAGCGGGATTCAACCGGCCACCTCCAGCTCCGGCTCGGTGGATGAAGACGGTTGGTCCGGGCGCCTGGGCGTGCAGTACGACATCAGCGATACCGTCACCAGCTACCTGACCTACTCGCGCGGCTACAAAGGCCCGGCCTACAACGTGTTCTTCAACATGCAACCGCGTGACACCGACGCGCTCAAGCCCGAGACCTCCAACACCTGGGAAGCCGGGATCAAGGCCAGCGCCTGGAACAACCGCCTGACCACCAACCTCGCGGTGTTCCACAGCGACTACGACAACTACCAGGCGAACTTCTTCGACACCGTCGCCGGCCAAGTGGTGACCCGTTTGATCAACGCCGGCAGCGTCAGCACCGAAGGCGTCGAGCTGGATTACGCCTTGCAGGCCACCCAGCAACTCAAGCTCTCCGGCGCCCTGGCCTATACCCGCGCGCGCATCGACGAGTTCGCCTGCCCGGCGGGTGCAGCGGCAACCTGCAACGTAAATGGCAAGCCACTGCCGTACAGCCCGGACTGGAAAAGCTACGTGCGCGCCGACTACAGCATCCCGCTGGATAACGGCCTCGACATCGAACTGGGCACCGACTACAGCTGGCAGAGCGAAGTGCAGTACGACATCAGCCAGAACGTCGACACCAAACAAGACGCCTACGGCATCTGGAACGCCAGCGTCGCCCTGGCCGACTACAGCAACGGCTGGCGCGTCGCCCTGCTAGCCAAGAACCTCACCGACAAGTCCTACTCGCCGATGCTCGCCAGCGGCGGCAACTACATCTACCGCGCCGTACCCCGTGACGATGAACGTTACTTCGGCGTGCAACTGCGCAAGGATTTCTAGCATGAGCCGTCAACTCAAACTCGGCGCTTTCCTCATGGCCACCGGGCACCACGTTGCCGCCTGGCGTCACCCGGATGTTCCGGCGAATGCCGGGCTGGATTTCGCCCAGTACAAACACCTGGCGCGGGTCGCCGAAGCGGCGAAGTTCGATGCGCTGTTCGTCGCCGACAGCGTGGCGGCGGCCACCGGCGCGATTGCCAGCCACATGGCGCGCTCGGATCATTTCGAGCCGCTGACCTTGCTCTCGGCGCTGAGCGCGGTGACCGAGCATATCGGCCTGATCGCGACGGCGACCACCACCTACAACGAGCCGTACCATGTGGCGCGCAAATTTGCCTCGCTGGATCACCTGTCCGGCGGGCGTGCGGGCTGGAACCTGGTGACCTCGGACGCCGCCGCCGAGGCGCAGAATTTCGGCCGCGACGAACACCTCGGCCACGCCGAGCGCTACAGCCGCGCCCGCGAGTTTCATCAGGTGGTGACCGGGTTGTGGGACAGCTGGGAAGACGACGCCTTCGGGCGCGACAAGGCCAGCGGCAACTACTACGACCCGGCCAAACTGCATGTACTGGAGCATGTGGGCGAACACTTCAGCGTCAAGGGCCCGCTGAACGTGGCCCGTTCGCCTCAAGGCCAGCCGGTGATCGTACAGGCCGGCTCTTCCGAGGCCGGTCGTGACCTGGCGGCGCAAACCGCCGAGGTGGTATTTACCGCGCAGACTTCGCTGGAAAATGCCCAGGGGTTTTATGCCGATCTCAAGGGGCGCCTGGCGCAATACGCACGTGAGGCCGACTCACTGAAAATCATGCCCGGCGTGTTTGTGGTGGTCGGGCAGACCGAGGCCGAGGCGCAGGCCAAGTTCGAGGCGTTCCAGGCGTTGGTCGAGCCCGAAGTCGGCGTCGCATTGCTGGGGCGCATGCTCGGTAACTTCGACCTGTCTGGCTACCCGCTGGATGGCCCGCTGCCGGAGCTGCCACTGACCGACAGCGGGCAGCGCAGCCGCCAGCAGTTGCTCAGTGACCTGGCGTTGCGCGAAAACCTCACACTGGCCCAGTTGGGCCGACGGATCGCCGGTGGTCGCGGGCACTACAGTCTGATCGGCACCCCCACGCAGATCGCCGATGAGCTGCAACGCTGGTTCGAACAGGGCGCGGCGGATGGCTTCAATATCCTGGTGCCGCACCTGCCCGGCGGCCTCGAGGATTTCGCCCAGTGGGTGGTGCCCGAGCTGCAACGACGCGGCCTGTTCCGCAGCGAATACAGCGGCACGACCTTGCGGGAAAACCTCGGTTTGGCACGCCCTGAAAACCGTTTCAAAAAGGACCGCGCATGAAAATTCCCGCCCTGCTGCTGGCCTTGCTGGCCGTGACCCAGACCGCCCTGGCCGCCGACCCCGCCACCCTGCGCATCGGCTACCAGAAAGGCTCCATCGCCCTGGTGCTGGCCAAGGAACACGGCCTGCTGGAACAACGTTTCCCACAGACCGCTGTGAAGTGGATCGAATTCCCCGCCGGCCCGCAGATGCTTGAAGCGCTCAACGTTGGCGCACTGGATGTGGGCTCCACCGGAGACATCCCGCCGTTGTTCGCCCAGGCGGCGGGTGCCGATCTGGTCTATATCGGCGCCGAACCACCCAAGCCCAGCGCAGAAACCATCCTGGTGCGAGACGACAGCCCGCTGCATTCGGTGGCGGACCTCAAGGGCAAAAAAGTCGCGTTCCAGAAAGGCTCCAGCTCCCACAACCTGATCCTGCGTGCCCTGAACAAGGCCGGGCTGAGCTACAAGGACATCCAGCCGGTGTACCTGCCGCCGGCCGACGCGCGTGCCGCGTTCGAACAAGGCAGCGTGGATGCCTGGGCGATCTGGGAACCCTACTCGTCCCTGGCCCTGAGCCAGAGCCCGAGCCATGTGCTGGCCAACGGCGAGGGGCTGGGGTTGTCGGGGCCGGTGTATACCGCGCGGCGCGAGTATGCCAAAGCGAATGGCGCGTTCGTGCATGATTTATTGAATGAACTCAGCGCCGCCGAAGCGCTGACACGCAGCCATCGCAAAGACAGTCTGAAAGTGCTGACCGGTTTTATGGGCCTGCCGGAGAACGTGATCGCGCGGTACATGGACAATCGCCCACCGTCACCGATCCTGCCGATTGACGAGAAGATCCTCCAGGCGCAGCAGGCGACGGCGGATCTGTTCTACCAGAACCACCTGTTGCCCAAATCCATCGACGTGAAAAAAGCCATAGAGAACAACTGAAATCAACCTGTGGGAGTGGGCTTGCTCGCGAATGCGGTGGGTCAGCCAATACATGTTGTGACTGACACTCCGCTTTCGCGAGCAAGCCCGCTCCCACATTTTGATGGGTGTGCACCCGTTAGAAATCGACAGTGGCCGAGAGCAGGTAGGTGCGCGGTGTCGCCAATGTCAGGCCTGGCTCGCTGTCGTCCGATGCACCGGCCGAGCTCCAGTAGCGTTTATCCGCGACGTTTTCCACGTTTGCGCGCAGGGTCACGTGTTTGTCGTCCACTTTGAAGGCATACCGCGCGCCCACGTCGATGCGGTTCCAGGCGTCGATTTCCTTGACGTTGGATTGGTCCAGGTACTGCGAGCTGGAGTGGATGCCGCGGCTGGTCAGGGTCAAGCCTTCCAGGCCCGGCACATCCCACTCGGCGCCAAGGTTGACGTTGTATTTGGGAGTAGCCGGGGCGCGGTTGCCGTCCCAGGCGCCGTTGGTGGTGTCTTTGAGTTTGCTGTCGATATACATCACGCCGCCAAGCAAACGCACACCCTTGAGCGGTTCGCCGAACACACTCAGTTCTGCACCGGTGTTCTCGCGCTTGCCGTTGGGCCCGAACAGGTTCGTGGTGGCGTTGGTTTCATAGGCCGGTTGCTTGATGCGGAACACCGCTGCGGTCACGGCGACGGCACCGGCGTCGTATTTGGCCCCGACTTCGACCTGGCGGCTGATAAACGGCGGGAAGATTTCGTCGCTGTTTTTTGACGCGGTCGGCGCGATCTTGCCCTGGCTCAGGCCTTCCATGTAGTTGGCGTACAGCGACAGCCGGTCGGTGGCCTTGAACAGTAGGCCGCCGGAGGGCGAGACCTTTTCTTCGTCGTAGCCGGTCTTGCCTTTGACGCCGTTGCTCCAGTCAGTCACCTTGACCCGCTGCCAGCGTGCGCCGAGGGTCAGCAGCAGGCGGTCGTCAAAGAAGCCCAGGGTGTCGGACAAGGCCACGCCGCTGAATTTGTTCTCGGTATAGACCTTGGCGTCCTGGCGCGTGGCCGTGGACGGTGTCGGGGTTTGCACCGGGTTGTAGAGGTTGCTGGAGGCCGTCGCGTACCGCGCGCCGCCGTTGGTGAAATCCATGTCGAAGTAGCTGGCGGCCAGGTTGACCTCATGGCTCACCGGCCCGGTATGGAACCAGTTGCGCACGCCCGCCGTGTAGGTGCGCACATTTTCATCGCGGGTGAAGTCACGGGGCAGCACGCTGAAATCGCCGGCGGCGTTAGTGACGGAGACCGCGTGACGCAGGAAGTCATGGTTGCTTTTACGCGCACCGAAGCCACCGTAGAGCATCACGTTGTCGCTGAGGTCGTACTCGCCGTTGACCGTGCCAAAGGTGTCGTTGGTGCGCGCCTTGCTCCAGGATTGCGCATAGTTGCGGCGCACATCGTTGGCGCTGGGCACCGGCGCGGCGGCGGCGACTTGCACGCGTTCCTGAGGGGCGTCGGTGTCGCGCTCGGTGTGGCCGATGTCGGTGGAAAGGCGCAGGCGCTCGCCACGGAAATCCAGGCCGAGCACGGCCATTTCACGGTCGACGCTCTGGTGATCCCATTCGGTGTCGCCGGACTGCTTCACGCCGTTGAAGCGGATGCCGAACTTGTTGTCCTCGCCAAACCTCCGGCCCACATCCACTGCACCGCCCGCCTGGCTTTCGGAAGCCCAGGTGCCGGTGAACGAGGTGATGTCCTTGTCGGTGGCGCGCTTGGGCACTACGTTGATCCCGCCGCCCACGCTGCCACGGGGCGAGATGCCGTTGATCAACTGGGTCGGGCCTTTGAAGATGTCGACGCGGTCGGCCATTTCCATATCAATGCTGTAGGTCGGCAGCACGCCGTACAGGCCGTTATAGGACACATCACTGTTGAACAGGCTGAAGCCGCGGATGGTGAATTGCTCGTAGCGCCCACCGGCCGGGTTGGTGGCGCGTACCGATGGGTCGCTGGCGATCAGTTCGCCCAGGGTGCGTGCTTGCTGGTTCTTCACCGCGTCGGCGGTGTAGGTGGTGATGCTGAACGGGGTTTCCATGAAGTCCCGCGTACCGAGAATGCCCTGGGCGCCACGCCGCGCCACTTGGCCACCCGCGTAGGTGTCGCCGTCGTACAGGCCGGTGGTGCCGAGGATCGAGGTCGGGGCCAGTTCCAGGCTGCTGCCATCCGGTGCCGGGATGAGCATGTAGGCTGAATCGCCGACGGGTTGCAGTTGCAGGCCGGAACCTTGCAGCAGGCGTGCGAAGCCCTCCTCCACGGCAAACTCGCCGGACAAGCCACTGCTGCTGCGCCCGCTGACGAGTGCCGGGTCCACCGACAGGTTGACCCCCGCCAGCCCGGCAAACCGGGTGAGCGCCGCGCTCAGGCTACCGGCGGGTACCTGGTAACTGCGGCGGGCGTCGTCGGCGTAGCTGACAGTGGCGAATAGCGGGCCGGCGCTGAGGCTCAGCAGCAGGCTCAGGTTGAGCAAGGGGCGGACTACGGGCATTGAAGGAAGCTCTCGATGATGTGCACTTACCTCAAATGACCGGTGACGCGAAAAAAAGGGACAGACTATTTCAATTATTTTTCATCCCGCGCCAAATACCTCGCTGTGTTAGCGCGCGCCCTATGTAGTGAGCGGGCTTGCCCCGCGCTGGGGGGCGAAGCCGCCCCAAATCCAGGCGCCTCGGTCTTTCTGATACACCGCGGTGCCTGGGTTTAGGGCGGCTTCGCCACCCAGCGCGGGGCAAGCCCGCTCACTACAAGGTCGTCGGGGGGCACCAGAGACCGATTTGGGGCGGCTTCGCCCCCCAGCGCGGGCAAGCCCGCTCACTACAGGTCGTCGGGGGTCACCAGAGGGCGATATGGGAGTCGGCCCTCGGCTCGGTGCCACCGCATAGCACGCCGCTGACCGGATCACGCAGGATGATCTGCCCGCGCCCGTAATCGGTGAGGTCGCTGGCGATCTGCACCTGATGCCCCCGCCGCGCCAGGGCATTGGCCAGGTCGCGGGAAGCGCCCTGCTCGATACCGACCTTCATGCCGCCCAACCATTGCCAGCGCGGCGCATCCAGCGCCGCTTGCGGGTTGAGGCCGAAGTCCAGCAGGTTCATCACCATCTGCACATGCCCCTGGGGCTGCATGTAGCCGCCCATCACGCCAAACGGCCCGAGAGCTTCGCCGTCTTTGGTGAGGAAGCCGGGGATGATGGTGTGGAAAGTTTTTTTGCCCGGTGCCAGGCAGTTGGCGTGGGTCGGGTCGAGGCTGAATTCCTGCCCACGGTTCTGCAACGCGATGCCGCTGTCGGGCAGTACCACGCCGGAGCCGAAGCCGTGGTAGTTGCTTTGGATGAACGAGACCATGTTGCCTTCGGCATCCGCCGTGGCCAGGTACACCGTACCACTGGCGTGGGGATCGCCCGGCTTGGGCGGCTGGGCGTGTGCGCTGATCTGGGCACGGCGGCGGCGGCTGTAGTCGTCGCTGAGCAGATCCGCAACGGCCACGCGCATGTGCAGGGGGTCGGTGATGTAGTGCAGGCCGTCGCTGTAGGCGAGTTTCATCGCCTCCAACTGGCGGTGCCAGGTCTGCTGGCTGTCGCGGTGATCGAAGCTGAAGCCTTCAAGGATTTTCAGCGCCATCAAGGCGACCAGGCCCTGGCCGCTGGGGGGGATTTCCCAGACGTCGACGCCGCGATAGTTGATGTGGATCGGTTCGACCCACTGGGCGCGGTAGTCTTGCAGATCCGTGGCGCGCAGGTAGCCGCCCGTGGCCCTGGAATGCGCATCGAGACGTGCAGCCAAGGCGCCGCGATACAGGCTTTCGCAACGGCTGGCAGCGAGTTCCTCAAGGGTACGCGCCTGGGCCGGGTTGCGGAAAATCTCCCCCGCCCGGGGTGCGCGGCCATCGATCAGGAAGGTGTCGAACCAGGCGGCCAGCACTGCGTCGCGATGGGGGCTGAATTCGTCCAGCGCGCTCTGCCATTGCTGGGCGACCACCGGCGACAGCGGGAAACCGTCACGCGCCAGGCGAATGGCCGGTTGCAGCAACGCGGCAAACGCCAGCTTGCCGAAGCGTTGTGACAGCTCGGCCCAGGCCGACGGGCAACCGGGTACGGTGACCGGGGTCCAGCCGTACAACGGCATCTGTTCATGCCCTGCCGCCTTGACCGCCTCGACACTCAAGGCCGCCGGCGCATGGCCGTTGCCGTTCAGGCCGTGCAACTGGCCCTTGCACCACACCAATGCAAACGCATCGCCGCCCAGGCCGCAGCCGGTGGGTTCAACCACGGTCAACGCCGCCGCCGTGGCAATCGCCGCGTCGATGGCATTGCCCCCCTGTTGCATGATTTCGATACCGGCCTGGGCCGCCAGCGGCTGGGAGGCAGCGACCATGCCGCGCCTGGCGAACACACTCTGGCGTTGCGACGGATAGGGGTACTCGTGAGCAGAAAATTTCAACATGGCAAAGGCTCTTCCACACAAGGTTTGAAGTCATAACACGCGGCTGAGAAACGCTTGGGTCCGCGGGTGGCTGGGGTGGCTGAAAATCTGTTCCGGCGGCCCCTGTTCGATCAGTTCGCCCTGGTCGAGCACCACCACGCGGTCGGCCACTTCACGGGCAAATCCCATTTCGTGGGTGACCACCACCATGGTCATGCCCTCCTCGGCCAACTCCTTCATCACTTGCAGCACTTCGCCGACGGTTTCCGGGTCGAGGGCGCTGGTGGGCTCGTCGAACAGCATGGCCTGGGGTTTCATCGCCAGCGCACGGGCAATCGCCACGCGTTGTTGCTGGCCGCCGGAAAGCATCGACGGGTAGTGACTGGCCTTGTCCGCCAGGCCGACCCGCGCCAGCAAGCCACGGGCCTGTTCGAGGGCTTCGGCACGCGGTGTGCCGAGCACGTGAATCGGCGCTTCGATGATGTTTTCCAGCGCGGTCATGTGCGGGAACAGGTTGAAGCGCTGGAACACCATGCCGATGTCGCGGCGCTGGCGGGCGATGTTGCGTTCTGAGTCGCGCACCAGGCTGCCGTCGCTGCGTTCGCGATAGCCCATGGCGCGGCCGTTGACGCGGATGCGTCCGCCCTGGATGTCTTCGAGCAGGTTGATGCAGCGGATAAAGGTAGTCTTGCCCGAGCCCGAGGCGCCGATCAACACCACCACTTCACCGCGCCGCACGTTCAAGGAGATGCCCTTGAGGATCTGCAAGTCGCCGAACGACTTGTGCAGGTCCTGGGCTTCGATGATCAGTTCTTCACTTTTATGCGCCATGGTCAGCGTCCCCTCAGCAGTTTCAAGGTGCTGCGCCCGAACATGCGGCTGGACGCGGGCGGTGGCCCGGATGGTCGGTCGGACTGGCCGAAGCGCGCCTCCAGCCAGCGCTGGAAGAAGCCCCACAGGGTGGTGAGCATCAGGAAGTAGATAGCGACCACCAGGTACAACTCGAACACACGGAACGTCGCCGAGGTGACCATCTGCGTACTGAGCAGCAACTCTTGCACGCCGATCACGCTGACCAGGGTGGTGTTCTTGAGCATCACGTTGAACTCGTTGCCCAGGGGCGGCACGATCACGCGGAACGCCTGGGGCAGCACGATGCGCCGCATCAACTTGGCAAAGCCCATGCCCAGGGAACGCCCGGCTTCGTACTGGCCCTTGTCCACCGCACCGATGCCGGCACGAATGATCTCGGCCATGTACGCACCTTCGTTGAGGCCCAGGGCAATGATGGCCGCCTGGATATTGCCGGGCACGATCAGGCCGAACAGCTCGATGTCTTCGAAGCGGAACAGCCCGCCCGCCGCCAGCGCCGTGTACAGAAACACGATCTGCACCAGCAGTGGCGTGCCGCGCATCAGCCACACATAAAAGCGCACCGGCAGGTGCAGCAGCGGGTTCCTCGACAGCCGCAACAGCGCCGCCGCCAACCCCAGCACGCAGCCCAGCAGCATGGCCAACACGCTGATCAGGCAGGTCAGCCAGAGCCCGGTGAGGTACACCCCACTGGGCTGCAACAGGTACTGCCAGAACACATCCCAATTGAAGTTCATGGTGGCAAACCTCAGTCGAGTGTGTCGCTGCTGACATGCCATTTGTTCAGCAATTGCGTGTAGCTGCCGTCGCTGCGCATGTCGCTGATCACCTGCTGCACGGCGGCGGTGAGCTGTGGATCGTCCTTGCGCATGCCCAGGCCGGTGAGGATGCGACTGAACGCCGGCACGCCTTCCTGGAACAGGTCGGGGGCCATCGCCGCGTAGTAGCCGGCGGTTTCCACGGTGGTGCCGTAGGCGTCGACCTGGTTGATGCGCAGGGCCTGGAAGGCATCGGTGTCGGTGTTGTACACCACCAGTTTCATTGGCGGCTTGCCGGCCTTGGTCAGGTTGTCGTTTTGCGTGTCGAGCAGGGTCTTGATGGTGGAACCGTTGAGCACCGCAACCTTGTGCGCCGACAAGTCATCCAGGGTCTTGATGCCCTTGGGGTTGCCCTTGGGCACCACCACCGACTGGCTGGAATACATGTAGTTGACGATGTCGATCACTTGGCGCCGCTCGGGCTTGTCGAACAGTTGGTCGACGATCATGTCGCACTGCTGGGCGAGCAACGCCGGCACCAGGCCGGAGAACGGGATCACGCGCCACTGCACCTGTTTGTCGCCCAGGCGCCTGGCGATTTCCAGGCCCAGGTCGACGGTCAACCCGCGCGGTTTCTGCGTTTCATCGAAGGACACCAAGGGCGGTGAATCCATCCCCGAGCAGTAGGTGAGTTTGTCGACTTTCTGCAAGCGCTCCGGCACCTGGGGCGCGGCAACGGCCCATGGTGTGCAGAGCCCGAGGGAGACAGCCACCAGCAAGGCGCGGCGTTTATGCATGACCAGACACTCCAGTTCGTTGAATAACGGGGCAGGACTCAAAGTCAAAACATGGGCGGGCTTGGGCCCTCCTCTGATTATTGTTCCGATTGCAAAAACTGGATCAGCGCCGGCACGGTGCCTTCGATGTGCTCGCGCACCACGGCTTCGGCGCGGGCGGCGTCACCGGCGCGGATGGCCGCGAGGATCACCGCGTGTTCCTGGCGGGCGCTGAGGGGTTTGTCGCCGTGTTGCAACCACAGGCGCATGGGGGCTTCCACCAGCGAATAGAGCGCCGAAATCTGCTTCATCAAGCGCGGGCGACCGCTGAGGCTGCACAGGTATTCGTGGAAGGCGCGGTGGCGACTGACCCAGGCGGCGCTTTCGTCGCGGTAGTCGTCCATCTCGTCGAGCATGCGCTCCAGGGCGGCCAGTTGGCGTTCGCCGATACGGCCGACCGCGACACGCACTGCCAGGCCTTCGAGGGCGCTGCGCATTTCGAAGACTTCGTGCAATTCATCGATGTCCAGGCCGCTGACGATCGCACCACGGTTGGGGCGCAGGGTCACCAGGCCCTGGGCATCCAGGCGGCGGAACGCTTCACGCACCGGCATGCGGCTCATGCCGATTTCACTGGCGATGTCCTCGGCGATCAGCCGGTCGCCCTTGCGGTAGCGGCCACCGCAAATGGCATCGAGCAGAAAGTTGTAGGCCTCCTCCTCGGCGGTGAGGGGCTGGCGGTCTACGTAAGCGGGGGCAAATTGCATCGGCAGCACCTTTTGAATTTTTGTATCCAATTATCCACGGATGCAAAAAAGCAGGATGTGTGCCAACTGCTGTGTAGCCGGATTAAGTCACTGATTTAAAGAAAGTAACCGGCATGCTCGGCTTTCGGACATGCAGGCAAGGAAGGCGGGTTGTGCTACCGAATAGCCCAGCGGCTGCCCCAATACTGTGCCGAACGGTAGCGTTGTCGGGGCCGGTACACACCCAACGCGGGAGCGGGCAAGCAGATTTTCCAGTTCTCCATGGGGCAGACGTTTTGAGGCGGGGGTTTATGTAGTTTTCTTCATCAATTGAATTATCCGAGCCCCCTAAGATCCGACCCTATACACATTTTTACTTTATTGCATGGTTGGGTCCGATGAAACCGATGTCCCTCGTCGACACCACGCCTGCCCGCGACAGTCAGCAGGCTTTGTATGCAGCAGCGTCGGGATCACGGCGATCCCAGCAGACCCTGCACGATTTTGACGCCTGTAGAAACACCCGCACCGGGCCTGTGTTCATCATCGCGTCCGGCATGTCAGCCAAGTCGTTTCCACTCGAACAGTTTGCCCATGTGCCGATGATCACGATGAATGGCGCTATTTCGATGTTTATGGATACCGGCGTTAAACCGTGTTTTTACGCCTGCACCGACAAGAGCTTTTCCGAGCAACAGCCGGAGTTGTTCAAGTACGCGATGGCTGTCAGCCAGAACGTGGCACTTTGGGAAGATCATGCACGTTCGTCGGGCATTCGTCCTACCGGACGGGTGTATCCGCTATCCAAGGCAAAACGCCCGTCCTGGCTCGACGCTGTTCTGGGCAAACATGAGGCGCTGGTCGCCAATCATGCGTTGCCGGGATTTCGCCAGCGGCCTGTTGGGTTCAGCAAGGACATGAGCGAGGGCTTCTTTGACGCACGCACCGTGGCCTACCTGGCCTTGCAACTGGCCTATCATCTCGGGTTTTCCAAGGTGTTTTTGGTGGGGGTGGATCTGAACGAGAAATCGGGAAGGTTTTACGAAAAGCGGGAGGGCATCAACTCCCCTTGCGGGCTGGACCAGCACTATCACACGCGGATATTGCCGTCGTTTGAGTTGATGTCCGAGAAGGTCGTCGGGGATGGGTTCAGGGTTTATAACCTTTCGGATTGTTCGAGGATTCCGGAGGCAGTGGTGCCGCGAGTGACGTTGGCGCAAGCACAGGCGTTGCTTGGATAACTGGTGCCGGTTGGGCAGGCCGGCGATGCCTGGCAGCATTCGACCAACAACTGCGCCTTTACGTATCGCCCGAGCAAGGTCGGCGCCACTCACCACGGGCATGTGGCAGTCGGTAATTCGCAAAGTAGCAATGTGACTTTAAGTAAGCCTAATGGTGCTCACCAAGCCAAACCAGCGACTGCGCCGCAACCTAAAGGCCATCGACTTCAACCTTGAGCAGTCCTGTGTCGACCTGGATAGGTTGGCCAGCCTACTCAGCGATGCCAATGCCATAGCCCTGATGGGTTTGGTGGGCACGCTCTATGAGGAAGCCGACAGGCTGGTGGGTTATGCGGATGAGGTGAAGGCGGGAAGGATTGTGAGGACCAAAGACGCGCGATCTGTCACAGCATAAGATTCGCGACTGCTACAAGCCTGGGCGTACAGCCCGGCCCTGCCCCGGGCTTCTTGTATCTGGCGATCCCCGACCCTGCTAAGGTGGCGCCCTCAGATCGCAATGGAAGCATCGAAGAATGGATTCATGGAAGACTCTGGCAATTGCCCTCTTGGTGTCTATCAGCACACCGGCCGTATCAGGTGATGGCGCCAACCCTATCGCTGCCGCGATATTTCTCACAATCTCCGCGCCGACCATTTTAATTGGCGCGACCACATCTCTCACGACCGAGCCGCCGAAGATCTTCAAGTCAGCCAAGACCGACGCCCTGGCATTCATTGGTTCAGACGGCGAGATTCGTGGCGCAGAGTTTGAGCAGGCATCCAGATACTACCATTCGACCTATCCTTCTCCGCTCATGTCAGACATGCAGCTGGCCCAATCGATAGCTACATCATTCTGAAAACGGCCCTCAAGCAGGCCGCGATGCGAGACCTTTCGTTTCGGCGACATCCTTTTCACCTGGCATTTACAGTACAGGACGTACTTGGCAGCCCTTGAACTGCAGGCAGACGGAAGCTGGATTGCCTACTTCGGTGTTGAGATTGAGCTATCACCAGATGCTCGCAAAAAGCTATCGACGATTTGATTGGCGAGGCAGAGGCCGATATCGCTGATGGCCGCTGAGTAGGTTGAGTGGGATCCGAATGCGCTGAAGGAGCTTAGGAAGCTCGGCGGCGCTATCCGTCTCCAGTTTCTGAAAAAGCTTCAGGAGCGAAAGTCAGGGCCCCGGGTGGCGATCTCACAGCCATTCGAGAAGAGCGGCCAAACTGCCGAAGCTGGCCATTGAGCAGAATCGTGGTCATTGGCTGATAATTGATGGCCAGTGCCGCCATGTGGTGTTCTCCAGGCATTAAAAAGGCCCGCCGAAGCGAGCCTTTTGGTGATTTGACTTGTGACTACAGGCAGCCTTGTAGGGCCGCCAACCTTTTGTTAGCGATCCAATTGCCGACCACCACGTAATACTTGGCTACTGAGCCCGCGCCCTGCGGCTGGATGTAGACGAAATACTGAGAATCCTCGGTGAATACGGTGTAGCCCGTATCGCGTCCAGGTTGAAGCGTTGCACCTGGCGCTCCGCCGAAGATCGGCTGGTTCTGCCATTCGTAATGAACGCATTTAGCCAGTGTAGCGTCGGTTTTTTTCGAGGTGAGCACTTTGTATGGTCCTGCCTGGCGCGCCTCGTTCATGGTTGGAGCCATGCAACCTGCCAGCATCGCCACCGCTATCGCAGTTATCAAATCCGCATGTAGCTCCCTCTTTGGTTTATCAGAACTTTATCATCTACAAAGAGGAAAAACGAAAGACTCGCATATGCGTGGCTCTTAGGGTTCACAAGGAGGTTAATCGGCCTCTAGATAAAACACAGTTGAATCTTACCTCGCAAATAGTGCGTATTGAATTGCAGTCTTATTGCAATGATTGCCCACCAGATGAACATCAAACCCTAGCTGAACCTTTTACAGAGCCAACCCAATTGCTAAGCCACCTGTGTAGCGAACCTACCCACCGCGTCAACCACTCGCTTGGCTCCATCTTGAATTTCAACAATAACCTGGCCTGCCTGAGTGGCAAGTTCAAGGCCCTGCTCGGCTTGAGATTTGCTATTTGCCATCTCTGCGACGGTTTCATCTACCAGTTTCTGGTTCTGCAACACAACTGACGCGATTTCTTCAGTAGCTGTGCTGGTTCGTCCAGCTAGCTGTCGGACCTCATCAGCCACAACGGCAAAACCTCGACCTTGCTCGCCTGCGCGAGCTGCTTCAATCGCTGCGTTTAAAGCCAAAAGATTGGTTTGCTGGGCGATGCTGCTGATCGTCTGAATAATTGAGCTGATCAACAGTGACTGCTTGCCAAGCGCCTCCACTCCCCCAGAGGCTGCCTGCATATCAACGGCGATTTTACGCATTGTATGCATAGTGTCATTAACTACGACCGCACCTCGTTGAGCGCTTACATCAGTTTGCTGCGATATTTCGAATGCTGTTTTGGCTGCACCACTGACTTCTTGTTCCCGGGCCACCTGATCACTTACTACCGTCGCGAACTTTACCACTTTGCAAAGTTTTCCCTCTGGGTCATAGACCGGATTGTAAGTAGCTTCCAGCCAAACGGTTTGGCCGCGACTATCTATACGTTCAAATCGACCAGCGACAAACTCTCCTCTGTTCAACGTTAACCAAAAATCCTTGTACTCCTGGGAGGAAGTATGCTCTGGCTTGCAAAAAATACGGTGATGGCTCCCTTTCGCCTGTCCCATGCTATAGCCCATTGCTTGTAAAAATTGGTCATTTGCCGTGAGCACATGCCCAGAAAGATCGAACTCAATCACCGCAGTAGAACGTAACAGCGCGTTAATGAACGATGCATTTTCTGAGGCTTTTTCTATTCGGGACGTGATATTTGTCGCATAACATGTGACATGACTTAGCTGGCCGCTCTCATCTGTGATGGGCTGCCAATGTGCATGAATCCAAACCAATGAACCGTCAGCGTGAAGGTACCTGTAATCGTCGGTGATAGACTTGCCCGCAGCAACTGCAGCTCGGAAGTTATGAAAGCACGGCAGCTTCGAAACGTACTGCGGAACAATATCTGCCATGGCGCGACCTAGAAGTCGGTCCGGAGCGTAGCCCAAAGCAGCTCCAAAATTTTCGTTGCATGCCGTAATTTTAAACGTCGAGTCGATACTCAGCGTCAACATTTCACGGTTCAAGCCATCGCGTAGCTGGCGCAGCTCAAACAGTTCGCTTTCTTGTGATTGAAGCTGCTTTTTAAGCCTAGCGTTGAACATACGAAATAGCCTCTTGGGTCATATCTACTCTATCGGCATGTCATTGCGCAAATTAAGGGCATCTGATGATAAAAATGTAGCTGCCTATGACGCACTGAGCAAATAGGATGCTGCGTCCATGAGATGCGCAACACGATCTCTCCCCGCCTTACTAAACGGGCCTTTTAATCGTTTTGAGCATCTTTGTGTCTAAGAATCAGACGGGTTCGGTCATACCAGGGACCGCCATAGACGAGGATCTCGGAGGGGCGACCGTATAGGTTGTGTAGCAGAAACGCGCCCGACCCTTCTCCGGCCAATGCCGTATCAGTGCCCAGGTAGATCCCAGCATGATTCAGGTGAACCGTCCGCCCCACATGCATGACGATCAGGTCACCGCGCTGCGCTTGATCGACGCGCACAAACCCCGCAGCCTCGTAGTTCGCCTCGTACAGGCTGGCGTTCTCCGCACTCTCCCACCAGCCGTCGGTGCGCTGGAAGGCTTCAAACTCCAAGCCCAACTCACGCTGGTACCAGTCAGCACAGACCTGCCAGCAGTCCCAGGCGCCATGTACGAAGGGGCGCTTGAGCAGCAGCGTGATGCCCGTTGGCGTGATCGTGCGCATGTCGCCCTCTGGCCATGACAGAATGTGCCAGGGCAAGGCGGTGGCCTCGCACATGGCCTGGTCATGCGGCGACGGCCTGCTGGTCGCGTCCGGGTGCGAATGAACAATCCCGATAACCTCGCCCAGGTCTTCCGCCGCAGCGTAGTCCTCTGGATCAAGCCGAAACTCTTCATTCGGTTCCGTGGCGATGTTCCGGCACGGGAAGTACTTCTGTGCCCGGCCAACGGCGAGCAACAGGCCGCAGCACTCGCGTGGATATTCCGCCGCCGCGTGCGCCTGGATGGCCGCAATGATGTGCTTGCGCATGGTCAGCTCCGGGCAATCAGGGAAATGGCGGGGAATCCGCCGAAGGCCAATTCGTTGTTCTCGCCAAACCGCAACTTGCAGGAGGACAGGCAACCCTTGCACTGATCCTTCGACGGATCGTCCGTGGGGTTGTCTTCTTCGTCGAACATCGCCGCGCCGGTGTAGCCGCAATCCGGCCCCCGGTAGCCATTGATCATGGCCCAGTGGCAAAACGTCGTCATCTGCCGTCCCGGCAGCCCGTGGTTGTCGATCTCGCCCGGGGAAGACAGCTCCCAGACCACCGCTTCGCCGTCCTCACTGGTTTTCTGGTCGATGAACCAGATCTCCAGCGTCTCCTGGGTCGGATCAGCCGTTGGATTCCCCTCCGGAAAGTTCGCCGCATCCAGGTACTGGACCAGGGTCTCGCGAACCGTCAGCTTGAACTTGAGCATGTCCTCGAACGCCAGGCACAACGCCGTGACGCGCCCGTTGATGTTGCCGGCGGCGAACGTCGGGCGTGTGGTGATCAACGCCAAGGCCGAGGATCTGCCACCGGCGCCGCCGAAGATCAAAGGGCCGTCCGACATCATCCGCCATTACTTCCGCCAGGGAATGCGCGACCGGCTGGAGGCGCTCACCGCCGGCCTGGGCGAAACGAAGGACCGCACCACCATCTGGCGACTTATCGCACATGCCCACTCGTTGGGCGCCGAGAAGTCCGCTCAGATGCTTGAAATCAAGCGCCACGAAATCGACATATCTCAAAACGTGGCGCGCAAATTACGGCAAGCAGGCTTTGCCGAATCGCTTCAAATGAACGCTGACGACAACGGCGAGAACGACTGACAACCCACCCTGCTCGCTGCATCCGGTATCACGGAGGGCGGAGCCTACCCAATATCGCGATCAACCCAATGCTTTGCGAGCCAGGCTGGGATCAATAACGTCCGTGCTGCATTCAACTTTGCACTGGCATCTGGCGAGCGCTCGATCTCAATACCGAAGTAAGCCATCCACGTTCCATCGGGCTGCAACTCAAGCGCCGTCAAATACGTTCCGACTTCAGCCTCAGTGAGGCCGCTTTGCTCTGCAAGCAGCTTGTTTGAAGGTTTGTTGTCCACTTGATCCTCCTTGATCCGGCTCCGTGCCGGTCACCCGTAATACCCCATATCAACGAATCACGCCAGCTGGCGAGGCTATCAGCGCTTATCGCGAGCTTCGGGATTCCATGCACTGCAGAGAAACATGATCCCAGGAGCAATAAAGATACCCCAATAACCATTGAAGCTTGGATAGAAAAGCGGCCCGAATGTCGCAGTGACAAGCAAAGCGAGCCCTGCCCATAACCGCTTACGCGGCGTGAACCACTCGCGGAACGATTCAAGCTTTTTACCGGCCATTACCACCTCCTTGTTTGATAAGCAGCAAAGCATATCACCCACTTAAACCAATCACGCCAGCCGGCGAGGATCCCCTATGTCCGCACAACAGAAGAAAAACCCCTTCGATTTCAAAACCCAATACGGACTCGGCTTCAACCCTCAGGACGATGAGATCGTTGTCGACTTCTTCTGCGGTGGCGGCGGTGCCGGGACCGGCCTGGAGATCGGACTGGGCCGCACGGTGAACGTGGCGAAGAACCACAGCCCGCAAGCGATCAGCATGCACACCATGAACCACCCGGGCGCGCAGCACTTCACCACCGACGTGTTCGAGGGCGACCCGGACACAGAGTGCGACGGCAAGGCCGTCGGCTGGTTCCACATGTCGCCGGACTGCACACACCACTCCCAGGCAGCCGGCGGCCAGCCGCGTAAGCGCGAGATCCGAAACCTGTCGTGGATCGGGCTCAAGTGGGCAGGCATGAAGCGGCCCCGGGTGATCAGCCTGGAGAACGTGAAGCAGATCCTGCAATGGGGCCGGTTGATCGCCAAGCGCGACAAGGCCACCGGCCGGGTGGTGACCCTGGACCAGGTGCCGCACCCGACCAAGAAAGGAAAGACTACCAACCGGGTAGCCGAGCCAGGCGAACAGGTGCCGGTGTCGAACCAGTTCCTTGTGCCTGACCCGAAACAGCGCGGCCGCACCTGGCGCCGCTTCGTGGCCCTGCTGGAAGGCATGGGCTATGTAGTGGAGTGGAAGGTTATCAAGGCGTGCGACTTCGGCGCGCCCACCAGCCGGGAGCGCCTGTTCATGATCGCCCGGTGCGACGGCCGGCCGGTGGTGTGGCCGGAGCCTACCCACGCGAAGAGCCCGGTCAAGGGTCAGCAGAAGTGGAAGACCGCCGCCGACTGCATCGACTTCACTGACCTGGGCAAAAGCATCTTCGGCCGCAAGAAAGAACTGGCCGACGCCACCCTGCGCAGGGTCGCCAAGGGCATGAAAAAGTTCGTCATCGACAGCCCGTCGCCGTTCATTGTGCCGATTGCGAACTGGTCGGTTGAATCGGTGCAGTCAGCCGGCGAGCCGCTGCGCACGATCACCTCCTACCCCAAGGGCGGCGCCTTCTCGGTGGTGAGCCCAGTGATCGCTCCGGCAACGCACCAGGGCAGCGACCGGATCAATGACCCGCTCGAACCACTGCCGACGGTGACCTGTGCGAATCGCGGCGAGCTGACGCTGATCAGCCCACTGATGGTCGGGGCCGGTGGCCCAGCATACTCAGGCAAGCCCGTAAGCGTGGATCAACCCACCGGCACCCTGATGACCCAGAACCACCGGGCACTCGCCTCGGCCTGCATCGTCCAGGCCGGGCACGGCGAGGGTTCCGGCGCAAACAAGCGCCGCTCCCACGGGGTGAACGACATCTGCGGCCCGGTGGGCACGGTCACCGCCAGCGGCGGAGGGCAGTCCGTCAGCACCGCGGTGATGATCCAGGCCAACGGCGGATTCAACACCGTGCACGCCAAGGACATACGCGAGCCGATGACCACGGTGACCAACACCGGCAGCCAGCAGCAGTTGGCGACAGCGCACCTGGTGCACATGCGCGGCAACTGTGATGCACGGGATGCCAATGACCCACTGCACACCATCAGCGCAGGCGGCCAGCACCACGGGTTGGTCAGCGCATTCATGGAGCGTGCATTCGGCGGCAGTGTCGGCCAGGGCCTGGATAATCCGGCACCGACCATCACAGCCGGTGGCGGCGGCAAGAGCTCGCTTGTGTCGCTCACCCTGTCACCTGAACACGAAGCCGGTGCACTGCGCGTCGCCGCCTTCCTGATCAGCTACTACGGCACCGAGAACGTCAGCGCCTGCGATGCGCCGACACCCACCATCACCACCAAGGACCGCCTGGCCCTGGTCACCGTCATGGTTAAGGGTACGCCCTACGTGATCGTCGACATCTGCCTACGGATGCTCAAACCGGCCGAGCTGTACAAGGCCCAGGGCTTCCCCACCGACTACCACATCACACACGGCGCCGACGGCAAGCCATTCACCGTCACGCAGCAGGTGCACATGTGCGGCAACAGTGTGAGCCCACCGCCCATGGCAGCACTGGCCAGGGCCAACGATCCATGGCGCGCCGAAGAGCGACAAGCACGCGCCGCATAACTCCCCCACTCCACCAACCGGGCATGGCCCGGCAAGGACTCTCCGTGCCTAACAAAGTAGTGCTATCTAGTTTTCTCAGAAGATCGTCCAATCTCTTCTCGAGTAGGCATGGTCCAGTCGGAGGGCCGCCTGTCGTGGACAGACTCCTTCTTCGGATAGCCATCGATTCCAAAGCCGATCAGATAAATTGCAAACGCAACGCCGGCTAAAACTGCCCTCCACGTAGGCGAGGCGTCTATGGAGAGCCCTCCAGGCCCGATCGCAACCCAGCCACCACGAAGATAAGCGAACACAGCTTGACCGAACCAGGCTTGCAGCATCAGCACGGTCCAGAAATTTCTCCAGTCCCCCACGAATCTTAAAGTCGCGCTCACCAGCGAGGCGGCAACCATCAACAGTAGTATTAAGTACCGGTAGCGTTTCAATAATCCCAGAGCGCCATTTTCGATTTCCATTCAGTTAATTCCCTTACCTATCAGGAGGAGCCAGCGGCATGACGGTTGTGAATGCCCATGATCTGGTAACGAAGAAAGAAACCTCGTATCAGGTCTGATCCGTGGAAGGAGTGTTAGGGGAATTGAGAAAGGTGATCCAGTCGTCAAAAGCGGCTTTTTGGTCTTTCACTGCCTCTTCCCACTCTGGGCCTGTGACGTTTTTTGAAGCAACCAAGACCATCATTATGGTTGTGGTAGCGTCAAGCTCAATAAGCAACTTTTGGGACGTAGTACGGAAATCGTCGATACAGCTCATGCAATAGCCTTGCGACGGGTCTCTCCGGAAGCTCCGTGTTTTATTCCCGTCTTTCAGATGACCTATGCTGCCGACACTAGTTCAGGCTGCAGGAATATGCGGCGCGTCGCGCCTGCGCCACTTATCGCTCTACCCCTTCCCCATCAAAGTCAGCCGCTATAGCGGCAAGGACGAAGTCATGCCCAAACAAAAGTATCCGCTCGACGTTGAGAGCGTTGGAAGTGATACCTACATCGTCATGAGCAAAGGCCACCACGATTTCAACGATTTTATGACTGAGGCCGTTAACCAGTACCACGGGTGGTTCCTTGGCGGTCCGCAGCACGTCTGGATTAAGACCACCCCGGCCAAGGGAGGCTGGAACTACAACATCGTGAAGGAAGGAACGCGCGGCGCCTGGCCGGCTACTTACTGCTGGGAGTACGCCGACAACTATAAGGAATGGCAGAAGCTGGCGGTAACGCCATGATCGCCACCCTCTGGTTCGCCTACGTCTTCATCTACAAGGGGCCAAGGCCATGAGCGAGTACCAGCTCTATCTGGGCGACTGCCTGGAGGTCATGAAGCATTTGCCGGATGCCAGCGTGGACATGGTGCTGGCCGACCTGCCCTACGGCACCACCCAGTGCGCCTGGGACACCATCATCCCGCTCGAGCCGCTCTGGCGGGAGTACTTGCGGATCGCCAAGCCGGAAGCCGCAATCGTGTTGTGCGCAGCCCAGCCGTTCGCGTCGATGCTGGTGGCGAGCAACCCGAAGCTGTACCGGTACGAGTGGATCTGGGAGAAAGGCAACGCCACCGGCTTCCTAAACTCCAAGAAGCAACCGCTGCGGGCTCACGAAAGCGCCCAGGTCTTCTCCCGCAAGCAGCCGGTGTACAACCCGCAGATGTCCAGCGGACATGAGCGCAAGACAGCAAAGCGCAAGACGGTCAACTCGGAGTGCTACGGCAAAGCCTTGGCCCTGACCGAGTACGACTCGACGGAGCGGTACCCGCGCTCGGTGCAGTTCTTCTCCAGCGACAAGCAGGCCGGCAGCTTTCACCCGACGCAGAAGCCTGTGGCCTGGATGTCGTTCTTGATCAGCACCTACACCCGACCTGGACAGGTTGTGCTGGACAACAGCATGGGCAGCGGCACCACCGGCGTGGCATGTATGCAGTTGGGACGGCATTTCATCGGTATTGAGCGTGATCTCGACGAGTCAGGAAACCGCCTCGGCTACTTCGATATAGCCCATCAACGCATCGCTGATGCAATTGCCGAGCGCGACGCACCGGTACCGCAAATCGACCTGTTCGCAACAGCCTAACCCCAATCCCCCTACATGCCTGCCGGTGAGCGGCGGGCGAGGTATTCCCCATGACCAAAGATAAGTTACCGGCACTGGCAGCCTCAGTCGCGCGCGCCATCGAGGCGGTTAAGGTCGCGGCAGCAGCTGCACCTGACGACGGCGGTAGCGCCAACCTCGACCGCGTATACCTCCGCGTCGGCCTGCTGCGCGAAAAGACCCTGCACGATGCTGGCCTTCAAGGCTGGATGCAGTCGGCAAGCACCTATCATGCGCGCGCCTTTCACCTGGACGCACCCTTCGGTGGGCAAGGCAACCGCCGCTACGCCGGCGTGCAGGCCATGTATAAATCGCTAACTGCCGACGGTGTCGACTGCGGCGTCTGGTACCAAATGGATTAACCCATCTTCTGCCGCCCAACGCGGCAAGGAAACCCCAAACCATCCAATCAATCCACCCGGCAACGGCGTGGCGAGGATTTCCTATGGCCAACACAAAGCTGGCGCCTGTCCTAGAGACCGCGCCGCGCTTCATCCGGGCGATGCACGCCCCAGCTTACCTCGGCATGTGCCGGGAAGAATTCAAGAACACCGTCCGCCCTCACATCCGCGAATTCCCTATTGGAAAACAGGGCGTTGCCTTCGACCGTCATGAGCTGGACCAGTGGGCAGACGCCTACATCGAACGAATGGCAATTGAAAAGCACGCCGATCAGGACAACAATCCGCCCCGCAGTGGGCGCCAAGGAGCAAAACAATGGCGCGAAAAACAATGTCGGGCCTCTACCAGAGGAACGGGATTTGGCACATCGACAAAGTCGTCAGAGGTAGCCGACTTCAAGAAAGCACTGGAGCAAGCGAGAGGGAAGAAGCCGAGCAGTACTTGATTCATCGGCTGGAAAAGCTGCGGCAGGAAAAGATTTACGGCGTGCGCCAGGTGCGAACCTGGCGTGAGGCAGCCACCCGGTTTCTGGTCGAGTTCAAAGACCAAGCATCGATCGGCCTTTCCGCGTCCCACATCGAACAGCTTGACCCATACATCGGAGATCTGCCGATCACGCACGTCGATGACGGGGCCCTGGCCCCATTCATCCGTGATCGGCAGAAGCCGAGCAAGACGGACAAGGGGAAGGTCAAGCCTGGCGTGTCGAACAGGACGGTCAACATTGCCCTGCAGCGAGTCGTCAGGATCTTGAACCTGTGCCACCGAAAGTGGCGCGATGCGGAAAAGCGGCCGTGGTTGGAAAGCGTGCCGATGATCTCGATGCTTGAGGAGAAGAAGTCGAGCCGCAAACCCTACCCAATGTCCTGGGAAGAGCAGGCCCTGTTGTTTCCTGAGCTTCCCGACCACCTTTTGAGGATGGCCCTCTATAAGGTGAACACGGGTTGTCGGGAGCAGGAAGTGTGCAAGTTGCGGTGGGATTGGGAAATTCGGGTGCCGGCGTTGAACACCAGCGTGTTTCTGATACCTGCCGGGTTCGGCGGGCGGAGTGAAAAAGCAGGGGTAAAGAACGGCGATGAGCGCCTGGTGATCTTGAACAATGTGGCGCTATCCATCATCGATGGCCAGCGCGGTCTGCACAAAGACCTGGTGTTCCCGTATGGGCAGCCAGATCAGTTCGGACCAACGGCGATGCATCGAATGAATGATTCGGCCTGGAAGAAAGCCAGGGTGCGCGCAGCGGACAAATGGGAGAAAGCCCACCAGGCGCCAGCACACCCCGG
The DNA here is from genome assembly GCF_057835125.1 of Pseudomonas sp. GL_117. Taxonomy (NCBI): domain Bacteria; kingdom Pseudomonadati; phylum Pseudomonadota; class Gammaproteobacteria; order Pseudomonadales; family Pseudomonadaceae; genus Pseudomonas; species Pseudomonas sp. GL_117. The sequence goes on from NZ_CM174418.1 coordinate 4,114,940, forward strand.
ATTCGGGTCGATCAGGATTCACGACTTGAAGCACACCTTTGGCAGAAGGCTACGTGCAGCGAGCGTGACGGAGGAAGATCGGAAAGCGTTGTTGGGTCATAAGAACGGCAGCATTACGAGCCACTATTCTACCCCGGAGTTGCAGCACTTGATTGAGGCTGCGAACAAAGTGTCGGCTACTGACTCTCGTGGGCCAGCGCTGACCATCTTGAGGAGGAAATTGGGATGATCCCCCGCAAAAGTCCCTACGCGTAAAAAAGCCGAACTGGCTAGAGTTCGGCTAAGTCACTGAAAAATATGGTCGGGACGGAGTGATTCGAACACTCGACCCCTAGCACCCCATGCTAGTGCGCTACCGGACTGCGCTACGCCCCGACTAGGCGTGTTACTGGGTTCGCTTCTTGATGAAGCGATCCGGAATATACCGCAAGCTTTTGAAATGTGGAAGTATTTTAAAAGCCGGTATCACTTCTTCAAAACCACCAGCACATCTTCTAGCTCGGCGATCATCTGGCGGATCATTTGCTTGTATTGGGTGGTGTCGTCTTTGGCTTCATCACCGGACATACGCTGGCGCGCACCGCTGATGGTGAACCCCTGGTCATAGAGCAACGCGCGGATCTGTCGGATCATCAGCACATCCTGGCGCTGATAATACCGACGGTTCCCGGTGCGTTTGACGGGGTTGAGTTGAGGAAACTCCTGCTCCCAATAGCGCAGCACGTGCGGTTTTACCGCACAGAGCTCGCTGACTTCACCAATGGTGAAGTAGCGTTTGCCTGGGATGACGGGTAGCTCGTCGTTATGACTTGGTTCCAGCATAAGCCTCAACTCGGGCCTTCAACTTCTGCCCTGGACGAAAGGTGACCACACGGCGAGCCGTGATCGGGATTTCTTCTCCCGTTTTTGGATTGCGGCCAGGCCGCTGGCGTTTGTCCCGCAGGTCGAAATTGCCGAAACCGGACAATTTGACCTGCTCGTTGTCTTCCAGAGCGTGTCTGATTTCCTCAAAAAACAGCTCGACCAATTCCTTGGCCTCGCGTTTGTTCAGACCCAGCTCTTCGTACAGACGTTCCGCCATCTCAGCTTTCGTCAAAGCCCCCATACGTCACTTCCTTAACGTGGCGTTCAACCTTTGTTCGAGCGAGGTGAGGATATTTTGTGTCGTGGTATTCACCTCATCGTCATTAAGAGTGCGCGATGGATGCTGCCAGGTCAAGCCAACTGCAAGGCTTTTTCTATGCGGATCAATACCTTTACCCTGATAGACGTCAAATAGCCTGAGGTCTGTCAGCCATTCCCCTGCATTTTCACGGATTACATCCAGGACAGCAGTGGCGGCCACTTCACGGTCGGCGATCAGCGCCAGGTCGCGGCGCACTTCAGGGAAGCGCGACAGCTCGCTGAACTTCGGCATCTTGCCCGCGGCAACTTCCGCCAGGACCAGTTCGAAGACGAAGACCGGGCGATCAAGACCGAGGGTTTTCGACAATTCAGGGTGAATGGCACCGATGAAACCAACCAAACGACCTTCACGCTCGATGCGCGCAGTCTGGCCCGGGTGCAACGCCGGGTGGCTGCCGGGTACAAAGCTGAATGCATCCAGCGCACCAGCAAAGCCCAGTACCGCTTCTACATCAGCCTTGACGTCGAAGAAGTCCACGGCATCGCGGCCCTGCGCCCAACCTTCAGGCAGGCGGCTACCGCACACCACGCCAGCCAGCATCGGCTCTTGCTTCAAACCATCCAGTTGGCCGACGAAACGCAGGCCGCTTTCGAACATGCGCACGCGATCTTGCTGACGGTTCAGGTTGTGGGAAAGTGCTTTCACCAGGCCTGGCCACAGGGACGAACGCATGGCAGCCATGTCGTTGGAAATCGGGTTGGCCAGCAACAGCGGCTCGACGCCTGGGTTGAACAGTTCGAACTGCTTCGGATCGATGAAGCTGTAGGTCACCGCTTCCTGATAACCACGGGCAACCAGCAGACGACGCAACTCAGGCAGGTGCGCGCGCGCCTCGGCCTTGGGTTGTGGTGCCAGGCGCGCTTGTGGGTAACGAACCGGCAGGCGGTTGTAGCCGTACAGGCGGGCCAACTCTTCGATCAGGTCGACCTCGAGGCTGATGTCGAAACGATGACTTGGCACTTCAACGTGCCACTGCCCTTCCCCACTCACGGAGATCGCCAGGCCCAGGGCCGACAGCAGTTGCTCGATTTCAGCCGGCTCGATCACCAGGCCAAGCATTTGCTCAACGCTTTTGGCCCGCAGGGTGATCGGCGCAACGGACGGCAGGTACTGTTCGTTGACGGTTTCGGTGATCGGGCCGGCTTCGCCGCCAGTGATTTCCAGCAGCAGGCCAGTGGCGCGCTCCATGGCTTCACGGGCCAGCTTCCAGTCCACACCACGCTCGTAACGGTGCGAGGCATCGGTGTGCAGGCCGTAGGAACGCGCCTTGCCCGCGATGGCGATCTGGTCGAAGAACGCACTTTCAAGAAAGACGTCACGCGTGGTCGCGGACACACCGCTGTGCTCGCCACCCATCACGCCGGCAATCGCCAGAGCGCGGGAGTGGTCGGCGATGACCAGGGTGTCGGCACGCAGGCTGACTTCCTGGCCGTCAAGCAGTACCAGCTTCTCGCCTTCTTCCGCCATACGTACGCGGATGCCGCCATTGATCTCGGCAAGATCGAAGGCGTGCAGCGGCTGGCCCAGCTCGAGCATCACGTAGTTGGTGATGTCGACGGCCGCGTCGATGCTGCGCACATCGGCGCGACGCAAACGCTCAACCATCCACAGTGGGGTCGGCTTGGACAGGTCGACGTTACGGATCACACGACCCAGGTAACGCGGGCAGCCGTTTGGCGCCAGCACTTCAATCGGGCGCACCTCATCGTGTACCGCTGGCACAGCGGCGACGGTTGGACGCGTGACTGGGGCGTTGTACAACGCGCCCACTTCACGGGCCAGACCGGCCAGGGACAGGCAGTCGCCACGGTTCGGGGTCAGGTCGACCTCGATGCTTGCGTCTTCCAGTTCCAGGTAAACGCGAATGTCCTGACCCACTGGCGCGTCGGCCGGCAGTTCCATCAGGCCATCGTTGCCCTCGCCTACTTGCAGTTCGGCCTGGGAGCACAGCATGCCGTTGGACTCGACGCCACGCAGCTTGGCCTTCTTGATCTTGAAATCGCCCGGCAGTTCGGCACCGATCATGGCGAACGGGATCTTCAGGCCCGGGCGCACGTTGGGCGCTCCGCACACGACCTGGAAGGTTTCCGCGCCATTGCTGACCTGGCACACACGCAATTTGTCGGCATCCGGATGCTGCTCGGTGCTCAACACCTCGCCCACCACCACACCGCTGAAAACACCGGCGGCCGGGGTAACGCTATCGACCTCAAGACCGGCCATCGACAGACGGGCAACCAGCTCGTCGCGACCTACCTGCGGGTTTACCCAGCCACGCAGCCATTGTTCACTGAATTTCATCCTGCTCTCCTAAAGATTCGTTACGACTAGCGAAATTGCGCGAGGAACCGCAAGTCGTTGTCGAAGAACAGACGCAAGTCGTTCACGCCGTAACGCAGCATGGCCAGACGCTCAACGCCCATGCCGAAGGCAAAGCCCGAGAACTCTTCCGGGTCGATCCCGGACATGCGCAGCACGTTGGGGTGAACCATGCCGCAGCCCATCACTTCCAGCCAGCCGGTCTGTTTGCAGACGCGGCAGCCTTTACCGCTGCACATCACGCATTCCATGTCGACTTCGGCGGATGGCTCGGTGAAGGGGAAGAACGATGGACGGAAACGTACCGCCAACTCCTTCTCGAAGAACACGCGAAGGAACTCTTCGATGGTGCCTTTGAGGTCGGCGAAATTGATGTCGCGATCAACCAGCAGGCCTTCGACCTGGTGGAACATCGGCGAGTGGGTAATATCGGAGTCGCTACGGTACACACGGCCTGGGCAGACGATGCGGATCGGCGGCTTGTTCGCTTCCATGGTGCGGACCTGTACCGGCGAGGTATGGGTGCGCAACAGCATGTTCGCGTTGAAATAGAAGGTGTCGTGCATCGACCGGGCCGGGTGATGGCCTGGGATGTTGAGCGCCTCGAAGTTGTGATAGTCGTCTTCGACCTCAGGGCCTTCGGCAATGCCGTAGCCAATGTGGGTGAAGAACTGCTCGATACGTTCCAGAGTCCGGGTGATCGGATGCAGGCCGCCCGAGGCCTGGCCACGGCCAGGCAAGGTTACGTCAATGGACTCGGCGGCGAGTTTGGCCGCAAGATCAGCCTCCTCCATCGTCGCTTTACGCGCATTGAGCACCTCTGTGACACGCTCCTTGGCGACGTTGATCAGCGCACCGACTTGCGGACGCTCTTCAGCCGGCAAATTCCCCAGGGTCTTCATCACCTGAGTCAATTCACCCTTTTTGCCAAGGTAGTGAACCCGGATTTGCTCCAGGGCATTGATATCTTCAGCGCTTTGCACAGCCTCAAGAGCTTGAGCGACGAGCGCGTCCAGGTTTTCCATGTACAGACTCCAGATACAAAATAGGGGAAGAGCTTGAAGGCTCTTCCCCTATTTAAGACGTTTACCACCTTGGGCTACAGGAGCAGCCCAGGGTGATTGTCGGGGGTACTTAAGCCAGAGTGGCTTTAGCTTTCTCGACAATCGCAGCAAACACCGCTTTTTCGTTCACTGCCAGTTCGGCCAGAACCTTACGGTCGATCTCGATGGAAGCTTTTTTCAGGCCAGCGATGAAACGGCTGTAGGACAGACCGTTAACACGTGCACCAGCGTTGATACGAGCGATCCACAGAGCGCGGAACTGACGTTTTTTCTGACGACGGTCACGGTAAGCGTATTGGCCTGCCTTGATTACCGCTTGCTTGGCAACACGGAATACGCGTGAACGCGCGCCGTAGTAGCCTTTAGCAAGTTTCAGAATTTTTTTGTGACGTTTACGGGCAATGACGCCACGCTTTACACGAGCCATGAGTTACTTCCTCTATTCTTGATCCAAAAATTAACGAAGGCGCAGCATGCGCTCGACTTTTGCCACGTCAGACGGATGCAGCAAGCTGCTACCGCGCAGTTGACGCTTACGCTTGGTCGACATTTTGGTCAGGATGTGGCTCTTGAAAGCGTGCTTGTGCTTGATACCGTTAGCAGTTTTCAGAAACCGCTTAGCAGCACCACTTTTAGTCTTCATCTTTGGCATGTTCGGATACTCCGCATTCAGTTGATAAACATAATCAGAAGGCCTGCCGTGCCCTGTTGATTACTTCTTCTTTTTCGGGGCGATGACCATGATCAGCTGGCGTCCTTCCATCTTAGGATGCTGTTCGACGGAACCGTACTCGAGCAGGTCAGCTTCAACCCGCTTGAGGAGTTCCATACCCAGCTCCTGGTGGGCCATCTCACGGCCGCGGAATCGCAAGGATACCTTGGCCCTGTCCCCATCACTCAGGAAACGTACCAGGTTGCGCAGTTTTACCTGGTAATCCCCTTCCTCCGTCCCTGGACGAAACTTGATTTCTTTTACTTGAATCTGCTTCTGGTTCTTCTTCGCCGCAGCAATCTGCTTCTTCTTTTCGAAGATCGATTTGCCGTAGTCCATCACCCGGCAAACAGGCGGGACTGCGTCGGCGGAGATTTCCACCAGGTCCAATTTGGACTCTTCAGCGATACGAAGCGCTTCATCAATCGAGACGATGCCAATCTGCTCGCCGTCAGCGCCAATTAACCGAACCTCGCGTGCCGAGATATTCTCGTTGATCGGGGCTTTCGGTGCAGCTCGTTTATCTTGTCTCATTTCACGCTTAATAATAATTACTCCGAATCTGGGCGACCACGCCGGGAAACCGCTTGCGCGAGGAACTCAGCGAACTGGGCGACGGGCATCGAGCCCAGGTCAGCACCTTCACGAGTACGCACAGCGACAGTCTGCATCTCGACTTCCCGATCTCCGATAACCAAAAGATAGGGAACCTTGAGCAAAGTATGCTCGCGGATTTTAAAGCCGATCTTTTCATTTCTCAAGTCGGACTTGGCACGAAATCCGCTTTCGTTGAGAGTTTTTTCAACTTCAGCGGCAAAATCTGCCTGTTTATCAGTGATATTCATGATCACTGCCTGGGTCGGCGCCAGCCACGCAGGGAATGCACCCTCGTAGTGCTCGATCAGGATCCCGACGAACCGCTCGAACGAGCCGAGGATCGCCCGGTGCAACATAACCGGGTGTTTACGGCTGTTGTCTTCGGAGACGTATTCGGCTCCCAGACGGATCGGCAGGTTAAAATCGAGCTGCAAAGTACCACATTGCCAGACACGACCAAGACAATCTTTCAGCGAGAACTCGATCTTAGGACCGTAGAAGGCCCCCTCGCCAGGCTGCAGATCGTACGCAAGGCCCGCACTGTCTAGCGCTGCGGCCAGTGCGGATTCGGCGCGATCCCACAACTCGTCGGAACCGACGCGTTTTTCCGGACGAGTGGACAGCTTCATCTCGACTTCGGTAAAGCCGAAATCGCGGTAAACGTCCATGGTCAGCTTGATGAACGCAGCGGATTCAGCCTGCATCTGCTCTTCGGTGCAGAAGATGTGGGCGTCGTCCTGAGTAAAACCACGCACGCGCATGATGCCGTGCAGCGCACCCGATGGCTCGTTACGGTGGCAGGCACCGAACTCGGCCAGGCGCATCGGCAACTCGCGGTAGCTCTTCAGGCCCTGGTTGAACACCTGCACGTGGCAAGGGCAGTTCATTGGCTTGATGGCGTAATCGCGGTTTTCCGACTGGGTGGTGAACATATTGTCGGCGTAGTTGGCCCAGTGCCCGGATTTCTCCCAGAGGCTGCGGTCAACGACCTGGGGAGTCTTGATCTCCAGGTAGCCATTGTCGCGCTGCACCTTGCGCATGTACTGCTCAAGCACCTGATACAGGGTCCAGCCGTTCGGGTGCCAGAACACCATGCCCGGTGCTTCTTCCTGGAGGTGGAACAGGTTCAGGCGCTTGCCGATCTTGCGATGGTCACGCTTTTCGGCTTCTTCGATGCGCTGGATGTAAGCGGCCAGCTGCTTCTTGTCAGCCCAGGCGGTGCCGTAGATCCGCTGCAGCTGCTCGTTCTTCGCGTCGCCACGCCAGTAGGCGCCGGACAGCTTGGTCAGCTTGAACGACTTGAGGAAACGCGTGTTCGGCACGTGCGGGCCACGGCACATGTCGACGTATTCTTCGTGGTAGTACAGGCCCATGGCCTGCTCGTCCGGCATGTCTTCCACCAGACGCAATTTGTAGTCTTCGCCACGGGCGGTGAACACGTCGATCACTTCGGCGCGCGGCGTGACTTTCTTGATCACGTCGTAATCTTTTTCGATCAGCTGATGCATGCGCTGTTCGATAGCGGCCAGGTCGTCCGGAGTGAAAGGACGCTCATAGGCGATGTCGTAATAGAAGCCTTCGTCGATGACCGGGCCGATTACCATTTTCGCCGTCGGGTACAGCTGCTTGACCGCGTGGCCAATCAGGTGCGCGCAAGAGTGGCGAATGATCTCCAGCCCCTCTTGGTCCTTGGGCGTGATGATTTGCAGGCTGGCGTCGCTGGTGATCAGGTCGCTGGCATCAACCAGCTTGCCGTCGACTTTGCCGGCGACGGTGGCCTTGGCCAGACCGGCACCGATGGATGCGGCGACCTCGGCTACGGAAACCGCATGATCGAATGAACGTTGACTGCCGTCGGGAAGAGTAATAGTTGGCATGGCGCCTCCTCTCCTAGTGGTGACCCCTACCAAAGGTCACGTGGGTTGGGATGAGCCAGTACAAGATCCAATACCAGGCCGTTCAGTGATGAACGCCTGCCTTACAGCGGCAGGAGCCTTTCGGCCAACCGATAATCGAACCAGAGTGACTGGAGTGAGCTAAAAAGAACATGGCAAGGCGGCAAATGGCACACCTGGAAATAGCCAGGGCACCGATGCTAGCACAGATGAACGGTCATCGCGCCGAAGCCATGCCTGGTAAAGACAAATTCCAGGCTTTATAGCTGCAAAACGGAACTTGAGCTGTACGCACCACCTCCAATCCCCTGAGAATTGCCGTTTGTCCCCGACCCAAAGGAGCATCCCATGATGCGTTTTACCTCGACCCTCGCTCTCGCCGCCTCCCTGAGTCTTCTGTCCCTTGGCGCACAGGCAGCCGCCCCGTCGAACTGGCCGGCCGGAGCCCGCGACAGCTTCGTCAAAGACTGCAGCGCTGCAGCCAGCCAGAACGTAGACGCTAAAACTGCCAAAGACCATTGCGAATGCGGCGCCGACAAGATCAATGCCGAATTGACCACGGCAGAAATCAAAGAGTTGATGAGCAACCCGGATGCCAAGCCCGAGCTCAAAAACAAAGCGGTCTCGGCGATTTCGTCCTGCAAAGTCGTGAAGAAAAAGTAAGAACGACCACTGATCAGACGGTCGTCTTGCCGAAAAAACAGCCCAAAAACAGCCATTTCATACAAATTACGCAGCTTTTACGGCTTTTTTTACCAGCTGACATTTCGGCTGAAAGCCCCGTAGATCGGGGCTTTCAGTCGAAAAAAGCACTAAACGCAACGCTATTGATTAGCAAACAATGCCTTGGGGGGGCTCCCAAGCCGAACATTTCGACTATGATAGCCCAGTGTGCCCAGTTGGCCTGAGCAGCACAGTACTACTGAAAATATATGTTTCTTGGAGATACACCATGTCTAATCGCCAAACCGGCACCGTTAAATGGTTCAACGATGAAAAAGGCTTCGGCTTCATCACTCCTCAAGGTGGCGGTGACGACCTGTTCGTACACTTCAAAGCTATCGAAAGCGACGGTTTCAAAAGCCTGAAAGAAGGCCAAACCGTTTCCTTCGTGGCTGAGAAAGGCCAAAAGGGTATGCAAGCTGCACAGGTTCGCGGCGAGTAATTCTCCGCTGAGCTAAAAAAACCCCGTCCATGTGACGGGGTTTTTTATGAGCGCTGCAAAAAGCTGGAAGCAATCAGCCGCAATTGACGCGCGTGATCACCAGGTTGTCATCGGTGTTCAGGTTCAGGCGGTCGGAGCGGTATTCCAGGGTGATCATGTCATTGGGCTTGAGAATCCGGGCGTTCTGCGCACCAGCGCGGGCACGGGCCTGCTCCAGCAACTGGGGAGACGCTTTCTGGCCGATTGCGAACTCGGCGGCCTTCGACTCACAGCGGCTATGACCTGCATCGGTCACGGCGGCGTCTTTGGCTGGCTCAGAGGCACCCGGGGTGCTGCAACCCGCCAATGCGAGTGCTGCCAACAAAGTACCGAATGATGCGAGCTTCCAAGGCATGAAGCCTCCTATGTAAAAAAATGGACAGAGATCGTGCGACAGCTGTGAGGCGGATTGGTTTCAAGACGTAAACCGCCGGTGGGCAAGTCTGCCTGACTCTCAAGCGGTATTCGCCAGGTCAATCGTCACCAAATATGAACGCAGTCAGTAGATGTCGATGTAGTCAAACGGCGGCTTCGGCCAATTCTGCTTGAGGGCGTTGAAAATCTGCGTCACCCAGACCTCGTCGCTGGCCGCCACGTTGCCGACATATCCGGAACCCTTGGCCCAGGTCTCCAGGCGAAACAACAGACCATCAATCTCCACACCACCTACGGCCCTGCCGGACGAGATGTAGGCAATACCGGCCTTGGTCACCCGCAACTGCGTGTGCTCGTCGTCACTGGCACTCGCAATCAACTGGCGCACAGCGGCCAGTGTCAGGTTCTCGGGGTTGTTCAAATCGATCTGCACGCGGTGTTCCCCGGTAATTAAACAGGAGAACAGTGTCGCACAGCGCTTGCCTCATGCCTAAGTAGCAGTGCCAAACGCGGCGCAAAATGCTTAACTGCCCGCGTAAAAGCCGCGTTCCAGCGCACCGCCCCGCACTTCAGCCCGTGAGATTTCCATGACCACCGTAACGCTCCAAGCCGACATCAAAGCCAAGTGGCCCCTGGGACAGAGCTCCTATAGCCCCGGAAGCCCGGAAGAATTGGCAATCATCGGCATCGACCTGTTGGTCAAGGAGCTGGGCACCCAGGCTGCGCAAGCGTTCATCGGCCAGGTATTCGAAAAATACCCAGCCGATCACAAGGGGGCACACGACCCCGAGCGCGAGTAAGCAACACCGCCGAAAGCGTTACTTCAGGCGCGCCAGGCGCTCGGTCAGCAGATCAAAGAAGCCCTGGGCATCACCGTTTTCAACCCAGAACACATTCTTTTCCTGCTTCAGGCCATCGTACCAATCGACGATGGTCTGGCCGAAAGTCGGGCCTTCGCGGCTGTCCACCACCATGTTGGCCTGACGACCACTGAACAACGAAGGCTTGAGCAGATAGGCAATGACCGTGGCGTCATGCACCGGGCCACCCGGGATGCCGTAATGCTCCATGTCACCTTTGACGTACTCGTTGAGAATATTGCTGACGACCTTGCTGGCATTGCTGTTCAGGTCGGCAATCTTCTTCAGGCGCGCTTCACTGGTAAGCACCTTGTGGGTCACGTCCAGCGGCAGGTAGGTCAACTTCACGCCACTCTTGAGCACAATCTCCGCTGCTGCCGGGTCGGCAAACAGGTTGAATTCGGCCACCGGCGTGATATTGCCGCCGTTGAAGTGCGCGCCGCCCATCACCACCACTTCCTTGATGCCCTGGGTGATTTCCGGGGCCTGGGTCAGTGCCAGTGCCAGGTTGGTTTGCGGGCCGAGCATGGCGATGGTGATGCTGTGGGGCTTGGCGGTGCTCAGGGTCTTGATCAGGTAATCAACGGCGTTGCCTTCAGCCAGGCCTTTTTTCGGCTCGTGCACGGTGACCCCGGAGATACCTTCCTTGCCATGGATGTTCTCGGCATAGATCGGCGTGCGCAGCAGCGGCTTCGGCGCACCGGCATAGACCGGAACGTCCTCGCGCCCTGCCCACTCGCGGGCCAGGCGCGCATTGCGTGAGGTCTTGTCCAGGCGCACGTTGCCGGCGACGGTGGTCAGCGCACGGATCTGCAATTCCTCCGGGGACGCCAATGCGAACAGCAAGGCCACCACATCGTCGGCGCCGGGATCGGTATCAATGATCAGGTCGATCTTTTCCGCCGCTTGGGCGCTTGCTGCAGTGAGTGCGGACAAGAGCAGAACACTCCGAAACAGATTTCTCAGGGTTGGAAGACCACGTTGCATAAAACACTCCTTGTTGTTGGGACACGCTAGAACGTTACGCCGGACACCAGCGCGATATTGCAATACGGCTGGCACTCGCCGGTACGCACCACGGCACGCGCCTGGCGGCTGAGCTGCTTGAACGCTTCATGGCTGAGCAGACGCCGCTCACCGAGCGCCGCCTGCCCATTGAGCGTATTGAGATCCGCCAGCGCCGGCGGTTGCTTGAGCAGGATTTCTTGCGCCAACACATGACTTTCCACCTGCATTTCACTGAGCACCACACGTAACGTGCTGATGAAATCAGGAATGCCCTGGGTCAACGCGAGGTCGATCAACTCGACACCCGGCGGCACGGGCAACCCCGCATCACCGATGACCAGAATGTCGCCATGGCCCAGGGAGGCGATCACGCGCGACAAAGCGATATTAAGCAGTGGCGTCTTTTTCATGAGGGTACAAAACCTTGTACGTCGCGCAGCGTAGGAATGGAGGGTTGCGCACCGGCACGGGTCACCGACAGCGCGGCGGCAACCTGGCCGAAACGGATGGCTTGGGCTTCGCTTTTGCCGTTGGCCAGCGCGGCGGCAAAACCACCGACAAAGGTATCGCCGGCCGCCGTGGTATCCACCGCCTTGACCTTGGGCGCGAGCAAATGCTCAAACCCCTGGCCGTCGGCGAACAACGCACCTTGGGCACCCAGAGTGATGATGACTTTACCGGCACCCGCCTTGATCAAATGCGTAGCAGCCAGCTTGGCACTGTCGAGGGAGTCGACCGTCACGCCGCTCAACGCCGTGGCTTCGCTTTCATTCGGGATCAGGTAATCGATCGAGGCGTACCATTCGGCAGGCAGCGGGCTGCTGGCCGGCGCCGGGTTGAGGATCACGGTCTTGCCCAGCTCACGGCCACGCTGCAGGGCATACCCGACCGTGTCCATCGGCACCTCCAGCTGGCAGACGATCACGTCGGCCGCCTGCAGCACAGCGTCAAACGCCTGCAATGAGTCGGGTGTCAGCGCGCCGTTGCTGCCGGCGACGATCACGATGGCGTTCTGGCTGCTGTCATCCACCACGATCAACGCCACGCCGCTGGAGCCTTCCACGGTACTGACGGCCTGGCAATCGATGCCTTCGACCAGCAACGCATCACGCAACTCGCTGCCGTAGGCATCGCTGCCGACACAACCAACCATCGCCACCTGCGCGCCCAGCCGCGCCGACGCCACCGCCTGGTTGGCGCCCTTGCCGCCGGGCACTGTGGAGAATGTCTGGCCGATCAAGGTTTCACCGGCACGGGGCAGCCGGCTGGCCCGGGTGACCAAGTCCATGTTCAAGCTGCCTATTACCACTACGTTTGCGGACATACATCAGTACTCATCAATTCGGTTCAGCGGTATTGGGCAAACACACCGGCGACGGGCGCCGTGGACTCGCGCAACACAATGCTCGGCGTCACGATGCGTTGATCGATCGGCAGTTGGGGTGTCGCAATTCGTCGCAATAAAAGCTCGGCCGCCGTCTCGCCCAGTTGCACGATCGACTGCCCGACCGTGGTCAGCGCCGGGTACACGTAGCGGCCCATTTGAATGTCATCGAAACCGATCACCGACAGCTCGCCCGGCACACGGATATTACGCTCGGCAGCTGCACGCAGAACGCCGAAACCGATCATATCGTTGCTGGCGAAAATCGCGCTGGGCGGGTTTTGCGCCAGCAATTGCACGGCAGCGGCATAACCACCGGTGCTGGTGAAATCACTTTCCTGGGTACGGTCGGGCGCCACGTCCACGCCTGCCTCACGCAACGCGCGGTGGTAGCCTGCCAGGCGCATCTGCGCGACGCGGGTGTGCGCCGGGCCGCCGATGCAGGCGATGTCCCGATGACCCAACTCAAGCAGGTGCCGAGTCGCCAGGTAAGCGCCCTGTTCGTGATCGATGCGCACCAGATCGACATCAATGCCGTCCAGCGCCCGGTCGACAATCACCATGGGCGTGCGTACTGCGCTCAAGCCAGCGGCCAGGCCGCTGTCGTCGCCGCCCACCGACGTCACGATCAGGCCGTCGATGCGCTTTTCCAGCAACACCCGTAAATAGTTACGCTGTTTTTCCGCGTTGTCGTCGGAGTTGCACAGGATCACGCAATAGCCGTTACGCTCGCAGTAATCCTCGATGCCCCTGGCCAACTCCGCGAAATACGGGTTGAGGCTGTTGGGCACCAGCAGGCCGATGGTGGCAGTGGTCTTGGCCTTGAGCGAACGCGCAACGGCGCTAGGCACGTAGTCGAGTTGCTTGATCGCCGCTTCCACCTTGATGCGCACCGGCTCACTGACCGGGCGCGTCTTGTTCACCACATGGGAGACCGTGGTGTAGGAAATACCTGCAAGCGCGGCCACATCCTTGATCGTTGCCATGGGTCAGCCCCGCCGACTGGCGCGCTGGCTGCGGTAGGTATCCAGGACCACCGCAATCACGATCACGGCACCGGTAATGATGCGCTTGGTCGGCTCCGTAGCACCGATCTGCGCCAAACCGGCGGCCAGTACCGAAATAATCAACACACCAAAAAAGGTACTGATTACCGAACCGCGACCGCCCATCAAGCTGGTGCCACCGATAACCACCGCCGCAATCACTTGCAGTTCAAGGCCAGAACCAGCATTCGGGTCCGCCGCTTCCAGACGCGATATCTGGAACAGCGCCGCCACACCGGCCAACAGGCCCATGAGGCTGAACACCAGGATTTTGTAGGGCTTGGGATTGATCCCTGCCAGGCGCACCGCTTCTTCGTTGGTGCCGATACCGATCAGGTAGCGACCAAACACCGTACGGGTCAACACCAGTTGGGCGACGATGATCACCAGCAGCGCAATGATGAACGACGGTGAAATGCCGAAGGCCACTGGGTTGGACAGCCAGGCAAACGAGTCGCCGATGTAGGCGGTACGCGAACCGGTCATTTGGTACGCCACGCCACGGGCCATTTCCAGCACGCCAAGGGACACGATAAACGACGGAATACGCCAGGCCACGGTGATCGAACCGGTGATGGTGCCCGCCAGCGCGGCGCAGCCCATACCGAGTATGGCGGCGGGGAAGACGCTCCAGCCCCAGCCAAGGATCGCCACGCTGACCGCCGACGCCGCCAATGCCAACACCGAGCCCACCGACAAATCGATGCCGCCGATGATCAGGATGAAAGTCATGCCGACTGCCAGCACCATGAGGTCCGGGATCTGGTTGGCCAGGGTACTGAAGGTGTCGTAGGACAGGAAGTGATCGCTGAGTACCGAGAACAGCGCAATCATTGCCAGCAACGCGCCAGCCAGCCCCAGGTAAGTACCCAGGCCGTAGAAGTTGCCGCCGGTTTTGCCCGGGGAAATTGTGGTTTTCATGGGGTATCCCTAAGCGCTGCGTCGTTCAGCAGCGCGTCACGTTTCTGATAGCCGGCAAAGGCGGCGGCAAGCAATTCGTCCTGGGTCCAGCTGTCGCGCTCGAAGGTCTCGATCAAGCGCCCGGCGGACAACACCCCGATGCGATCGCAGATCAGCATGAGTTCGCGCAGGTCGCTGGACACCACCACCAGCGCTTTGCCTTGGCGCGTCAGTTCACCAAGCAAGGCATAAATGTCGAATTTGGCACCTACGTCGATGCCACGGGTCGGCTCATCGAACAGCATCACCGAGCAGTCGCGCTCCAGCCAGCGGCCAATCACCACCTTCTGCTGGTTACCACCGGACAGTTCAGAGACCAACTGCGCCGGACTGGAACTGCGGATGCGCATGGCATCGATCTGGCGCTTGGCCAAGGCCGTTTCGTTGCGGCTGTTGACCACCCCACCAGCGGAAATTTCCGGCATGTTGCCCAAGGCTATGTTGGCGCTGATGGACTGGGTCAGCAGCAGGCCTTCACCCTTGCGGTCCTCGGTGATCAGCGCAATGCCATGGCCCACCGCGTCCACCGGCGAACGAATGCTCACCACCTGGGCTGGCGAGCCGAGCGCCACGGTGCCGCTGTCGGCCAGGTCGGCACCGAAGATCAGGCGCAACAGCTCGGTACGACCGGCGCCGATCAGGCCGGAGATGCCATAGATCTCGCCTGCGCGCACTTCAAAGGACACGTCGCGAACCTTGTCCGAGCGAGTCAGGCCTTTTACTGTCAGGGCCGGATCGCCGATGGTGCGCGGGCCCAGGTCGATGTGCTCGCCCAGCTCGCGACCGACCATCAAGGTCACCAATTGCTCGCTGTTGTAGTTGGCCATTGGCTCGACGCACACCAGCTTGCCGTCACGCAGCACCGCAATGCGCTGGGCGACACGGGCGAGCTCTTCCAGCCGATGCGAAATATAAATGATTGCCACGCCCCGAGCCTGCAGGCGGGTGATTTGCTCGAACAGCATCTCGACTTCACGGGCGGTCAGCATGGCCGTCGGTTCATCGAGGATCAGCACGTGGCAGTCGCCGATGAGGTTGCGCGCGATCTCGACCATTTGTTGATGGCCGATACCCAGGCTGCCGACCAGGGTGTCCGGGTCGATCGCGTCCAGGCCGACCTGGGCCATGGCCTCAATCGCGGCCTTGCGCAGTTGCTTGCGGCTGATCCAGCCACAGTGGCTGGGCAGGTTATCCAGAAACAGGTTTTCGGCGACGGTCAGCGTCGGCAGCAGGTTGAGTTCCTGCATGACCATGCGCACCCCCAGCCCTTCAGCCTGGGTACGACTGCCAGGACGGTAGTCCTGACCATTGAATTGCATATGCCCGGTGGTCGGCGTGACCAACCCGCCGATAATCTTCGACAAGGTGCTTTTGCCTGCGCCGTTTTCTCCGGTCAGCGCCAGTACTTCTCCCCGATTGAGCGTCAGGGTGATGTCGGACAGAACCGGCTGGGCATAGGTCTTACCGATACCGCTGACCGAGAGGACAGCGTTCGGGGCGGAAGATGACATAGGAAAATCTCCAGGCGCCCGTCCAGGACGAACGGGCGCTGTTGGGTGCTGCCGGGATTACTGCTTGATGACGAGTTCGACCGGGGTTTCGATCACGCCGTCTTTGGCATCGACCTTTTCACCCTTGACCAGCTTGAGTGCGTTCTGGATGCCGAACACGGCTTGCTGGGCAGCAGCCTGGTCGGCGGTCGCCAGGACGCGGCCGTCTTGCAGCATCGGCTTGATGGCTTCGATGTTGTCGTAGCCTACGACCAGTACTTTGCCAGCCTTGCCAGCTGCGCGAACAGCGGAGACCGCGCCCAGGGCCATGTTGTCGTTACCGGCCAACAAGGCCTTGAGGTCTGGCGTTTCGCTGAGCATCGCGGCGGCGATCTTGTTGCCCTGGTCGATTTCCCAGTTACCGGATTGGGTGGAAACGATCTTCATGCCGGCCGCGTCCATCGCATCCTTGAAGCCCGCGGTGCGCTGCTGGGCGTTGGTGGTGGTCGGCACACCTTCAATGATGCCGACCTTGTCACCCGCTGCCAGATGCTTGGCCAGGTAGTCCCCCACCAGCTTGGAGCCTTTGCGGTTGTCGGGGCCTACAAACGGGATGTCGAGGTTCTTGCTTTTGAGCACGTCCGGATCAAGGCGGTTATCGATATTGACGACCTTGATACCGGCATCCGAGGCTTTCTTCAGCACAGTGACCAGTGCCTTGGAGTCGGCAGGGGCGATCACGATCGCATTCACCTTGGCGAGGATCATCTGGTTGACGATATCGATCTGCGCACTGGTATCGGTTTCGTTCTTGATCCCGTTGGTGATCATGTCGAAATCGGCGGCGTGTTCTTTCTGATATGTCTTGGCACCGTCTTGCATGGTGACAAAGAATTCGTTGGCGAGTGATTTCATGACCAGGCCGACCTTGGGTTTGGCGGCGGCGTCATCGGCAAATGCAGAGGAAAGAGGTAAGGCGGCGGATGCGGCAGCCAGCACAGCGACAGCAAGAAGACGTCCAGCGAATGGCAGCTTCATGGGTTCACTCCGATCTTATGATTATTGTGAGCAACGCCTGCATGGAAATATCTCGCAAACGTTTGCGTTATTGAAACTATGAGAACCTTGTCGAGATTTGTCAACGGTATCCCACAGCCTTTCATCCAGGCCCTCTGCCCCCCCACCTTCACGCCACGTCCTTAAACATCGCCAGCGCTCGGTCGTTCTCTAAAACGACAGGCCTTTGGGCTGAAGTCATACACGCCCAGAGAAGATCCGATCATTTTTTCGGACAACCGAACGCGATAACGTCCAGCTGTTCGGAAAGCCGGACAGCAGATCGTCCGAGTCGCTTAAAAATCCAAACCAAACCCTTAAAAATCAACGATTTATTTTATGAACACAAACTTGTCCAGGCTGGTACAGATCCTGCTGTTCCCCTGAACCTCGCGGCGTTCAGAACCGCCCGAGCGCTCTAGATGAACCTGCACCAGCACTCATCACAAACCAGAGAGAAAAATAATGAAATCTGCACTGAAGAACATTGTTCCGGGCGCGTTGGCCCTACTGCTGCTGTTCCCCGTTGCCGCCCAGGCAAAGGAAGCTGAAACCAAGACCAAACTGTCCAACGTGGTGATCCTCGCCACCGGCGGTACCATCGCTGGCGCTGGCGCCAGCGCGGCCAACAGTGCCACGTACCAGGCAGCCAAGGTCGGTATCGAACAACTGATCGCCGGTGTTCCTGAGCTTAGCCAAGTCGCCAATGTGCGTGGCGAACAAGTGATGCAGATTGCGTCCGAGAGCATCAACAACGACAACCTGCTGCAACTGGGCCGTCGTGTTGCCGAATTGGCCGATAGCAAGGATGTGGACGGTATCGTGATCACCCACGGTACCGACACCCTCGAAGAGACCGCCTACTTTCTGAACCTTGTGGAAAAAACCGACAAGCCGATCGTCGTGGTCGGCTCGATGCGCCCAGGCACCGCCATGTCGGCGGACGGCATGCTCAACCTGTACAACGCCGTGGCCGTTGCCGGCAGCAAAGAAGCACGCGGCAAAGGCGTGCTGGTGACCATGAACGACGAGATCCAGTCGGGTCGTGACGTGAGCAAGATGATCAATATCAAGACCGAAGCCTTCAAGAGCCCATGGGGCCCGCTGGGCATGGTGGTTGAAGGCAAATCCTACTGGTTCCGCCTGCCAGCCAAGCGCCACACCATGGATTCGGAATTTGACATCAAGAACATCAAGAGCCTGCCCGACGTTGAAATCGCCTATGGCTACGGCAACGTGAGCGACACCGCCTACAAGGCGCTGGCCCAGGCTGGCGCCAAAGCCATCATCCACGCCGGCACCGGCAATGGCTCGGTGTCATCCAAGGTCGTCCCTGCCCTGCAGGAACTGCGTAAACAAGGCGTACAGATCATTCGTTCTTCCCACGTGAATGCCGGTGGTTTCGTTCTGCGCAATGCCGAACAACCTGACGACAAATACGACTGGGTAGTCGCCCATGACCTGAACCCGCAAAAAGCCCGCATCCTCGCGATGGTCGCCTTGACCAAGACCCAGGACAGCAAAGAGCTGCAACGGATGTTCTGGGAATATTGATTCCTAGTGATTGACCGGCAGGGGTGGTTTACCGCCCCTGCCTCCCCCCGCAATGACCCCTGCGCCAAACCACCTTTATCGACGTCAATCAGGCTTCCTGAGTTTTAAGCAGTTGCGAAATTGCGCACAGTTAAATACTGTATGCACGTACAGCTTATCAAGGAATCTTCCGTGGCAAAGTCTTCTTCCGCAGCGTCAACTCCACCTGATGCCTACACACGCCTGGCGACGCGTGTGCAAAAGATCATCAATTCGACCAATGCCCAGAAAGCGAAGGCAGCCTTGATCTTCCGCCTACCGGATGAGCCGGAAGACGAGTGGCAGCGCCTGCTCGAGGAAATCGCAGAGAACGACAACGTCACCCTCGCCTACCGGGATGATGGTGGTGTGCAGATTTTCTGGGTTGTGCCGAAGGAAGATTGATTCAATGAGTGCCCGTTTTATTGCTGTGTGTTGCCTGTTTTTTGCCATTAGCGCCCAGGCGCAAGCACCGCGAACGTTCAGCGAAGCCAAGAAAGTCGCCTGGAAACTCTATGCCCCGCAATCCACCGAGTTCTATTGCGGCTGCAAATACACCGGCAACCGTGTAGACCTGAAAGCCTGCGGTTACATCCCCCGCAAGAGCGCCAGCCGTGCCGCACGTATCGAATGGGAGCACATCGTTCCGGCCTGGCAGATCGGGCATCAGCGCCAGTGCTGGCAGAACGGCGGGCGCAAGAACTGTACGCGTCATGATGACGTGTTCAAGCGCGCCGAAGCCGACCTGCACAACCTGGTGCCGAGCATTGGCGAGGTGAATGGCGACCGCAACAACTTCAGTTTTGGCTGGCTGCCAGTACAACGCGGGCAGTACGGCTCATGCCTGACCCAAGTGGACTTCAAGGCCAAGAAGGTCATGCCACGTCCGTCGGTTCGCGGGATGATTGCGCGGACTTACTTCTATATGAGCAAGCAATACGGTTTGCGCCTGTCGAAACAGGATCGCCAACTGTATGAAGCCTGGAACAAGACCTACCCAGTGCAACCCTGGGAGCGTCAACGCAACCAGACCGTAGCGTGCGTGATGGGACGCGGCAATGAATTCGTCGGCCCGGTAAACCTGAAAGCCTGCGGTTGAACGTGGGCGGGATTGCCGCCCAAGCCGTCTGTTACTGCGCCGCCTTGTGCTCGATGACCTGCGACTCGGTGTCGGTTTTCTTGGCGCGGGCCATCTTCTCGTTGAGCAGCGCTTGCTTGGCCTCGGCCTCGGCCTTGGTTGCAAATGGCCCCAGCAGTACTTCGTCCTTGCCGTCGACCTTCACGATATAAAAATTGAAACCATGTTCCAGCAACCACGCGGTCAGGTCTGTAATGGCCTGCAACTTGTGGTCGGGCGGGCCTACGCGCACATCCCATTCCTGGGCGGCAATCGTACCGGTCTGTGGCTGGCTTTCAGTCACGGCAGGCTTGGCCTTGGGGGCATCGACGCTTTTGCCTTCACCGCAACCGGCCAACGCCAACACCGCAACTGCCATCGCTACTTTACGCACTGCCCTGCTCCTTTAAGGATAAAGAGGCAACTTTATCATTCACTGTCTATTCTGGCCGTCATAAACGTTGGCTTAAACAATGCGAATCATGTATCGCAGACCTGTATGATGCCGCCATGGGAATTAATGTCGCCTCTATGCGTCCTAAAAGAGGCAGTCACAGGGAAGCGCTTAGCAGTAAGCTACACACATCCGACACCTGCCCTGTCTGAAACATGTGTCCTTAAAAGTAATCAAGGAGAAGTCCATGCTTATACTCACCCGCAAAGTCGGTGAAAGCATAAACATCGGTGATGACATCACGATCACCATCCTGGGCGTTAGCGGCCAGCAAGTACGAATCGGCATCAACGCTCCGAAGGATGTTGCCGTGCATCGCGAAGAGATTTACCAGCGCATCCAGGCCGGCCTGACTGCTCCGGACAAAAACCAGACGCCTTGACGCGCCCTCAGTAGCCAGCCCTTTCGTTTACTGTAACGGCTGGCGAAAACCCCTTGGGCCTGCTCGCACTTTTCGCGAGTCGCGAATGCCCTGCCGGTTTATTGCCTGCGAAAGATGAAACTGTGTCGAAGTTTGGAACTTGTCCGCCAATTCATAGCCGAACCTCCTGAGTTTCCCCCGGCCATCAGAGTGCACTCAGGAGCACGTCGATGAGGCTTACCTCTACGCAACACATTTCCACCCGCGCCTGGACAATCACCTTGCTGATTGCGCTTGCCTTCCTCGGGATGGAATATGCCCTCAAATTGGAAGCGGAACGCACTTTCGGTAACGAAGTGAGCTCATGGCTCGACCTCGGGCTATTCCTGTGCACCTACCTGTTCGTGTTTTGCCTCAAGCCGATCCAGGTGATCGTCCAGCGAAAGCTGTGCAGGCGCGCAGCTCATCGCGCGCACCGGAAAACGGCGAGCTGATGAACCACGCCTGCCTGAGCGTCGGCGGCTACAAAACCCTGCCGTGCACGTAGAGCAAACCTTCAGCGTTGCGCTTGGCCTGCAATTGTTCATATCCATCTATAGAAGGGTGCCTGGTCACCATCGGCTCCAGATGCGTCGACGTCACGACCATCACATCCGCACCCGCCGCTTCCCCGGCTCGAATACCTACGGCCGCATCCTCGAATACCAGGCAGTCCTCAACCGACACCCCCAGCCGCTGCGCACCGAGCACATAACAGGCTGGGTCCGGCTTGCCGCTGGCCACATCTTCGGCCGTCACCAACACGGCGGGCGGCGTAATACCCGCAGCCTGCAGGCGACGCAACGCCAGTGCCCGCGGGGCAGACGTCACCAGCGCCCATTGATCGCCCGGTAAATCACTCAGGAATGCAACGGCCCCAGGAATCGCGACAACGCCTTCGACATCGTTGATTTCGGCTTCGGTAATCCACTGCGCCTCAACCTCAGGATCGACCCCGGGCAGCGCCTGACGCGTGATGGTGTCAATGGCGCGGGCGCCATGAATGGTGGCCAGGAACGCCGTCACGTCCAGGCCATGACGCTGCGCCCAAGTGCTCCACACCCGCTCGGCGGCAGCGATGGAGTTGAGCAGGGTGCCATCCATATCGAACAGAAAGGCGCGGTAATGCTGGGCAACGGGGATAGACACTGCGTAATTTCCTCATGGGCGGTAACAAACAATCAGCCCGCTGCAATCTACGGATCACCTGTGTGCTTGTAAACGCTGCCGGTGCCTGGGCGCCCAGTCGGCTAGCCATCAACGTCCGTCAAACGCGCCATTGAGGATTTCATAGATGACGCCCGTAGCAATTGCTACCAATATCAGATCAGTGCCCGCTTGCCGCCACTCATAGCCATCGTAATGGGGGAGCTGGCCGGCTAAACGACCATCGAGTTTTTTTGCGATCCCTGGTGGCAAGGGCTTGCCGCGCGCCAGGTTTTTCTGGATGCCGGGGGGCAATGCAGGGCCTGGACTCCAGTAGTCCCGATGCCCCACCAGCACATTGAGTACACCGCCGCGGTCGATGCTGGGGCCGCGAGCGTCCGAAGCACCTTTGCCCCTGGATTTATCATGCCCCTGCCCGCCCTGGTCATGCCCCTTGTTATTACCGCCGCCCTTGCCATTGCCCGGATCAGCCAAGGCAATAGCGCTACCCGCAGACAAGGCCAGTGACAACACCACAGACATGAACTTGGGATACTTGATCATGGCGAATCGTCCAGAACAGGAATGTTCCTGAACTGTAGCCGAGCCTAGGGTTTCTCACGCAGAATCAGCGAGACCTCATCAACTCACCCGACCGCCGACCTCAACGACATCCACCGAGGTTTTCCAAGCAGCCAGCACGGCGACCCGCAACCCCTCGACCAGGGTCGACAGCGCCATCGTTGGCTCGCCCGAACCAGGCAGGTTGGGCACATGAACAAACCCGCTACGTACCTCTGTCCCCACCAGTGCATGCTGCAACAGATAAAACACCTGGTTGCACACAAACGTCCCCGCCGTCTGCGAAACCGACGCCGCAATCCCCACCTCGCGTACAGCCTTGACCATCGCTTTGATCGGCAACGTACTGAAGTACGCCGCCGGACCGCCCACCACGACAGCAGTGTCGATAGGCTGCGCGCCCAGGTTATCGGGGATACGCGCATCGTTGACGTTGATCGCCACCCGCTCGATGGAAATATCACTGCGCCCAGGCCCCAGCCCAGTCGCAATGACCATCACAGGTTGCAGCTCGGCAATCAATTGGGCCAGGCAGTCACCCGCCGTGGCAAATGCGCAAGGCAAGCAGCGCGCAACAATCTGCACACCGTCGTCCAGCAGCACCCCGTCCAGCTGGCGCGCAGCCTCCCAGGACGGGTTCACTGGGGCTTGATCAAAGGGCTCAAACCCCGTCAGCAGTAGCGTTCGCATCTTCGCCTCACATCAACAGATAAAGCAGGACGATATTGACCACCAGCATCATCAACGCAGTCGGCAACTGCGCCTTGATCACCGCGTTCTTGTCCGGCAGCTCCAACAGCGCGGCGGGCACAATATTGAAGTTGGCCGCCATGGGCGTCATCAGTGTGCCGCAGTAACCGGAGAACATGCCGATGGCCGCCATCACCGCGGGGTTGCCGCCGTAGATGCCGACCAGTACCGGCACGCCGACACCACCGGTCATCACCGGAAACGCGGCGAAGCCGTTCCCCATGATCACCGTGAACAACGCCATGCCAAGCACATAGACCATCACCGCCACCAACTTGAAATCCAGGTTGATGTAGGTGGTGGTGACGTGAGCCACAGCAGTGCCGACCCCCGCCTCATTGAACAACAGCCCAAGCATCGCCAGCATCTGCGGCAGCACCATGGCCCAGCCCAGGGCTTCGGTCAGGCGTCGGGATTCACGCAAGGCTTGCACCGGGGTATCACGGGTCAGCCAGCACGCCAGGCCAAGGGCGATCAGGCAGCCGATGCCGAGAGACACGAAGGTGGTGTTTTTCGGGTCCAGCAACGGTACACCGCCGATCTCGGTGTGCTTGAGCAATACCGAGCCAATTACCGTGGTCAACGGAATGGCCAGTGCCGGGATAAACAGCTTGTGCCCCAGGCGACCGGCGCTGGCACGGGAAGCCTTGTCATGCAGTTCGGCATGGGCTCCTCGCCCGACACCGCCCAAGCCTGCGATCAACGCCATCACCACCACACCGACGCCGATAACCACAGACGGCAAGCGCTCGCCGACCAGGAACGGAATAGCGAACAGCAGCCAGAACAACGCGCTGGACCAACGCTTGGGATGGGTGCGATCCAGCACGATCATGCCCGCCGTGATCAGCAACAGCACACCGGCCAGCCAGTACAGATATTGAATGGAGATAATCATTGCGCGGCCTCCACGGCGGTAGCGACCGGCGTCAGCTCACGGGTGAGCCGGCGGTCGAATCGGTGCAGGCGGATCGCGTGAATGATGAAGGCACAGATCGCCGTAGGGATGCCCCACACGGCAATATGCAGCGGCTCCACATCGATTCCGGAGCCGAGCAGGAAGGTGTGCATCAGCGCGATGGCACCAAAAGCGACAAAGATGTCTTCACCGAAAAACAGCCCAACGTTGTCGGTCGCCGCGCACATGGCCAACACCTTGTGGCGCACCTTGTCTGGCAGTTTGCCGTAGCGTTTTTCCGCCGCACCTTCCGCCATCGGCGCCAACAGCGGCCGCACCATCTGTGGATGCCCGCCCAGGC
This sequence comes from Pseudomonas sp. GL_117, assembly GCF_057835125.1. Lineage (NCBI taxonomy): Bacteria > Pseudomonadati > Pseudomonadota > Gammaproteobacteria > Pseudomonadales > Pseudomonadaceae > Pseudomonas > Pseudomonas sp. GL_117. The sequence continues at coordinate 4,139,376 of NZ_CM174418.1, forward strand.
TGGTCAGCCCCATGGCTGCAGTGGATTCGCGCACAAACAAATAGATGATCAACAGGCGCCCGACGGTCGCACGTTCGAACCGTGCGATCCAGTTCTGCGCATGCAGGCGCAAACCGTGGCGTTCCAGCAGCCCAATCACGGCCAGGGGTAATAAAAGAATCAGTTGCAGGGCGCGGGTCTGAAGGAAACCTTCACCCATGCTGGCGAGGATTTTCTCCAAGGGAAAATGGGCAGCAAGCCCGGTCGCGATGGCGGCAGCGGTGACCACCAACAGCGGATTGAAGCGCAAGACAAAGCCAACCACGATGACAAGTACGCCGATCAACGGCCATAGGCTCACAACAGTTTGCATGACGATGAAGTCCTTATGTGCGCGCTGCGGCGCCATTACAGCAGGATGCGAACAAAGGGTTCGCAGCAAGAATGTGGCGGGCAGTCGGCTCGGTTTTTTATTGTTGACCCGGAAGGTCGAGCGTCAGTGGCGGCAACTTTGCTGTCTGGGATGGGGAGGTGTCCAACAAGAAAAATTGTTGCTGCACACCAATAAATTTTGTCGGCAATTCAAGAGCGATCCAGGGCCGCCCCCCGTGACCGCGACAACAGTGACGAATCCGGCGCAGGACCTATACTCATTGGAGCGAGAGCGTATTTCGCTGCTTCGCTTTGCTGACGAAGAGGTAATTCACTATGTACGCCGGACAAATGGGTATGGCGACAACGAATGGTGAGATCCGCTGCCAGATGGTTGTACAGATCATCTGCCTGCTATCGGTGGCTCAGCTTTTTTGCTGACTGATCAGTAAGCCCAAATACCCGACACCCGAAAAAAGGACTTTTTGCTTGCGCTCAAGGGCGTAGGTCCCACTGTGGCTGCCCGATTGGAGCAAATGGGCATCCAATCCCTGGCCGAACCAGGGGCGTCAGATGTCGGTGACATCCTCGCGCAAGCCTAAGCAGCGTTAGGCTCGACGTGCCGGAAAAACAGCCCGCACGCTCGGGCGGCTATCACTGCGGCGGTGGATATTGCGAGACGTGCCAAGGCGTAACGCCGCGCAAAAAACCAAGACAACAAAAAAGGGCCCACCTTTCGGTGAGCCCTTCTAGACCGCCCAGCAGAGCGGATTTTGTTTGGTAGGCGCGATTGGACTCGAACCAACGACCCCCACCATGTCAAGGTGGTGCTCTAACCAACTGAGCTACGTGCCTGCTGTGAGGCGGCATTCTACGGAATTCCGGAGGGGTGTCAACATCTTTTTTGCAGCTAACCCTATGAATATGCGAATTTTTTATTTGCGCCGGGTAGACCCGTGGTTTTCGGGTGGCTGGCAGGCAATTTTCAACTCAGGTAGGATCGGCGCACTCGTAAAAAATATAAAACAGAGGTTCCAGGATGGCGAACACCCCCTACCCCCAGTCGTATTACGCCGCGTCCGCAAACGCGGTTCCGCCGCGCCCGGTGCTGCAAGGTGACGTCGAAACCGATGTATGCGTGATTGGCGCCGGTTACACCGGCCTGTCCAGCGCGTTGTTTCTCCTGGAGAACGGCTTTCGCGTGACGGTGCTGGAAGCCGCCAAGGTCGGGTTTGGCGCGTCGGGGCGCAACGGCGGGCAGATCGTCAACAGCTATAGCCGCGACATCGATGTGATCGAACGCAGTGTCGGCCCCAAGCAGGCGCAGTTGCTCGGGCAGATGGCGTTTGAGGGCGGCAAGATCATTCGCGAGCGGGTCGCCAAATACCAGATCCAGTGCGACCTGAAAGACGGCGGCGTATTCGCCGCGCTCAACAGCAAGCACATGGGCCACCTGGAGTCGCAGAAGCGCCTGTGGGAGCGCTATGGCCATACCCAGCTGGAGCTGCTGGACGAGCGCCGCATCCGCGAGGTGGTGGCCTGTGACAACTATGTCGGCGGCCTGCTCGACATGAGCGGCGGGCACATCCACCCGCTCAACCTGGCATTGGGTGAAGCCGCGGCCGTGGAGTCACTGGGCGGTACGATCTATGAGCAATCCGCTGCACTGCGCATTGAACGCGGCGCCAATCCGGTGGTACACACTGCCGAGGGCAAGGTCAGGGCCAAGTTCATCATTGTCGCGGGCAACGCCTACCTGGGCAATCTGGTGCCCGAGCTGGCGGCCAAGTCGATGCCGTGCGGCACCCAAGTCATCACCACAGCCCCACTGGGGGACGAACTGGCAAAAACGTTGCTGCCACAGGATTACTGCGTCGAAGACTGCAACTACCTGCTCGACTACTACCGCCTCACCAGCGACAAGCGCCTGATATTCGGCGGCGGCGTGGTGTATGGCGCGCGCGACCCGGCAAATATCGAAGCGATCATCCGCCCGAAGATGCTCAAGGCGTTCCCGCAGCTCAAGGATGTAAAGATCGACTACGCCTGGACCGGCAATTTCCTGCTAACCCTGTCGCGCTTACCGCAAGTAGGTCGCCTGGGCGACAACATTTATTACTCCCAGGGCTGTAGTGGTCATGGTGTGACGTACACGCACCTGGCGGGCAAGGTATTGGCGGAGGCACTGAGAGGCCAGGCAGAGCGCTTTGACGCGTTTGCCGACCTGCCGCACTACCCATTCCCGGGTGGACAGCTGTTACGCACACCATTCGCAGCACTGGGAGCCTGGTATTACGGGCTGCGGGATAAGCTGGGATTCTGACCGAATCCAACTGTGGGAACGGGCTTGTGTGGGAGTGGGCTTGCTCGCGAATGCAGTGTGCCAGTCGCCAGATTTATTGACTGATCCACCGCTTTCGCGAGCAAGCCCGCTCCCACATAAAATAAAATCGCAGACACAAAAAACCCCGGTCTTTCGACCAGGGTTTTTGCTATCGGATCAAAGTAGCCAGAGGCTTTCTTTGTGCTTCAAGGCGTTCAGTGGGCCTTGATGCAGATATGGCGCAGCGGACGGGACTCGAACCCGCGACCCCCGGCGTGACAGGCCGGTATTCTAACCGACTGAACTACCGCTGCGTATCGCTTGACCAGTTGAACACAAACATTCAACCGTCTTTAAACATCTGATTGATCAACCTTAGTTGTTCAATCTCAAGCCCGAAAAATCAAGCCTGGAAAATATGGCGCAGCGGACGGGACTCGAACCCGCGACCCCCGGCGTGACAGGCCGGTATTCTAACCGACTGAACTACCGCTGCGCGTCGGTGCAACCTTTACGTTGCGTCTTACCCTAAGGCAAAACTGTCAAGAAGTGGTGGGTGATGACGGGATCGAACCGCCGACCCTCTGCTTGTAAGGCAGATGCTCTCCCAGCTGAGCTAATCACCCTTTGCTTCGTTGAGGCCGCGAAATTTACGCAGGTAACGGACCTAAGTCAATAGCCTGCTTGAAGTTTTTCTGAAAAAGACAAAATTACTTCAAGACGACCACCTGCCCTACTCGCTGTAAATCATCTTCTTGCTCATGCCACCGTCCACGACAAACTCTTGGCCGGTGACAAACCCGGCCTGACGCGACAACAACCACGCCACCATCGCCGCGACGTCCTCCACCGTGCCAACCCTGCCCGCTGGATGCTGGGCGTGGTCAGCGTCCGTCAAAGGCTCGGCGCGCCGTGCGGCAGGATCACGCGCATCGATCCAACCCGGGCTGACCGCATTGACCCGCACTTCCGGCCCAAGGCTCATCGCCAAGGCGTGTGTCAGGGCCAACAAACCGCCCTTGCTCGCCGCATAGGCTTCGGTGTCCGGCTCCGATTGACGGGCCCGGGTCGACGCCAGGTTGACGATGGCACCGCCATGGGCACGCAGGTACGGCGCACAGTGTTTGGCAAGCAACATCGGCCCACTCAGGTTGACCGCCAGCACACGATTCCAATACGCCAGATCAAGGCTTTCCAATGTGATATTGCGCGGATCGGCCACCGCCGCATTGCACACCAACGCATCCAGGCGCCCAAACTGCCCAAGCACCTCGGCAACGCCCTGCGCAACCTGCTTCTCGTCGGCCACATCCATACTGATAAACCAGGCATTCTCGCCCAGCACTTTGGATACTTTGGAACCGCGCTCACGGTCCAGGTCAGTCAGAACCACCTGCCAGCCTTCGCTGATCAGCCACGCGGCAATCCCGAGACCAATACCCCGCGCCGCGCCAGTCACCAGCGCGACGCGCCCGTTACTGGCTGCCGCCGCCTCCAAGGACCACTCGATCACAAGGCCGCCAGCCCGCGAGCCAGGTCAGCCTGCAAGTCAGCCACATCCTCCAGGCCCACCGCGATGCGGATCAGGCTGTCACGGATACCGGCCGCCTCGCGTTCTTGCGGCGCCAGGCGCCCGTGGGAGGTGGTGCTCGGGTGCGTGATGGTGGTCTTGCTGTCACCCAGGTTGGCGGTGATGGAGATCAGGCGCGTGGCATCGATAAAGCGCCAGGCGCCGTCCTTGCCACCCTTCACTTCGAAACTCACCACCGCCCCGAAACCACGCTGCTGGCGCTGGGCCAATTCGTGTTGCGGATGGCTCTTGAGACCGGCGTAATGCACCTTCTCAATACCGTCCTGCTGCTCCAGCCACTCGGCCAGGGCCTGGGCGTTGGCGCAATGGGCCTTCATGCGCAGGCTCAGGGTTTCCAGGCCTTTGAGGAAGATCCAGGCATTGAACGGGCTCAGGGTCGGCCCGGCGGTACGCAGGAAGCCGACGATTTCCTTCATTTGCTCACCACGACCGGCAACCACCCCCCCCATGCAACGGCCTTGGCCGTCGATGAACTTGGTGGCCGAGTGCACGACAATGTCCGCGCCCAGCTTCAGCGGCTGTTGCAATGCAGGCGTGCAGAAGCAGTTGTCGACCACCAGCATCGCGCCCTTGGCGTGAGCCACTTCGGACAGCGCGGCAATGTCCACCAACTCGGCCAGCGGGTTGGAGGGCGACTCGACAAACAGCAATTTGGTGTTGGCCTTGATCGCCGCATCCCAGCCGGACAGATCCGCCAACGGCACGTAGTCCACTTCGATACCGAAGCGCTTGAAGTACTTTTCGAACAGGCTGATGGTCGAACCGAACACACTGCGTGACACCAGCACATGGTCGCCGGCGCTGCACAGGCTCATCACCACCGCCAGGATCGCCGCCATGCCAGTCGCCGTCGCCACCGCCTGCTCAGCACCTTCCAGGGCCGCAATACGCTCTTCGAATGCCCGCACGGTCGGGTTGGTGTAACGCGAATAGACGTTGCCCGGCACTTCACCGGCAAAACGCGCAGCTGCATCGCCAGCGGTGCGGAACACATAGCTGGACGTGAAGAACATCGGGTCGCCGTGCTCGCCTTCCGGCGTGCGGTGCTGACCGGCGCGCACAGCCAGGGTATCGAAAGCTACGCCATCGAGGTCGCTGTCCAACCGACCGGCATCCCATTCCTGACTCATGCTGCGACTCCTTACTCAATTCTTTATTTAAGATACAAAACCGGCCCCTCAGGGCCGGTGTCTACTCAGTTGTTGTACAGATCGATGATCGCGCTGACCGCCTGGGTCTTGATCTTCGACGAGTCGTTACGCGCCTGCTCGATCTTGTTCAGGTAGGCCTCATCGACGTCACCGGTTACGTACTTGCCGTCGAACACGGCGCAGTCGAACTGCTCGATCTTGATCTTGCCACCACCGACCGCTTCGATCAGGTCTGGCAGATCCTGATAGATCAGCCAATCGGCGCCGATCAGGTCGGCTACGTCCTGGGTCGTGCGGTTATGGGCGATCAGCTCGTGGGCGCTCGGCATGTCGATGCCGTAAACGTTCGGATAACGCACGGCTGGGGCTGCCGAACAGAAGTACACGTTCTTCGCACCGGCTTCGCGAGCCATCTGGATGATCTGCTTGCAGGTGGTGCCGCGCACGATGGAGTCGTCCACCAGCATCACGTTCTTGCCGCGGAACTCCAGCTCAATGGCATTGAGCTTCTGGCGCACCGACTTCTTGCGTGCTGCCTGGCCCGGCATGATGAAGGTACGACCGATGTAGCGGTTCTTCACGAAGCCTTCGCGGAACTTGACGCCCAGGTGGTTCGCCAGCTCCAGCGCAGCGGTACGGCTGGTGTCCGGAATAGGGATCACCACGTCGATATCGTGCTCAGGCCGCTCGCGCAGGATCTTCTCGGCCAGCTTCTCGCCCATGCGCAGGCGCGCCTTATAGACCGAAACGCCGTCGATGATTGAATCCGGACGCGCCAGGTAGACGTGTTCGAAGATGCAAGGGGTCAGTTTCGGTGCCACGGCGCACTGACGGGTGTGCAGCTTGCCGTCTTCGGTGATGTACACCGCTTCGCCCGGCGCAAGGTCGCGGATCAGGGTGAAGCCCAGCACGTCCAGGGAGACGCTTTCGGAAGCGATCATGTACTCGACGCCTTCGTCGGTGTGACGCTGGCCGAACACGATCGGACGGATGCCGTGCGGATCACGGAAACCGACGATGCCGTAACCGGTCACCATCGCCACGACGGCGTAGCCACCCACGCAACGGTTGTGCACGTCGGTGACGGCGGCGAACACGTCTTCTTCGGTCGGCTGCAGCTTGCCGCGCTGGGCCAGCTCGTGAGCGAACACGTTGAGCAGCACTTCCGAGTCGGAGCTGGTGTTGACGTGGCGCAGGTCAGATTCGTAAATCTCCTTGGCCAGCTGTTCAACGTTGGTCAGGTTACCGTTATGCGCCAGGGTGATGCCGTAAGGCGAGTTGACGTAAAACGGTTGAGCTTCGGCCGAAGTCGAGCTACCGGCAGTCGGGTAACGCACATGACCAATACCCATGTGCCCGACCAGGCGCTGCATGTGACGCTGATGGAACACGTCACGAACCAGGCCATTGTCCTTGCGCAGGAATAACCGGCCGTCGTGGCTGGTCACAATACCGGCAGCGTCCTGGCCGCGGTGCTGGAGGACGGTTAGCGCGTCATACAGCGCCTGATTGACGTTCGACTTACCGACGATACCGACGATGCCACACATGCGACGCAACCCCTACTTAATGAATCTTGACTGAACACAGCTTACTGAGGCGTTTTGGCCGGCAAGAGGTGTTCCTTGAACGGAAGATCAGCGGGTACGCTGATTCCGCTGGCCAGCCACTGACTGCTCCACCCCAGAATGAGGTTCTTGGACCAATCCGCAACCAATAGAAATTTTGGCACGAGTACCGACTCCTGCCACCACGAATCCTGCTGTACCGGCCCCAGGCTCAACAGCCCGACTGCCACAACCACCAGCAACGCGCCACGCGCGGCGCCGAAGGCCATGCCGAGGAATCGATCGGTCCCGGAGAGGCCGGTGACACGTATCAACTCGCCAATAAGATAATTGACCATTGCCCCCACCAGCAGCGTGGCGATGAACATGATGGCGCAGCCCGCAATGACGCGAGCCGAAGGTGTCTCGATGTATCCGGCCAGGTAGACCGACAGTGAACCACCGAACATCCAGGCTACGACTCCTGCGATAATCCAGGTCAGCAACGACAGTGCTTCTTTTACGAAGCCGCGGCTTAGACTGATCAAAGCGGAGATGGCGACGATTGCAACGATCGCCCAATCAACCCAGGTAAATGGCACAGTGCAGCCTACAGACGGATAAGGCGGCGCATTTTAGCAGAGCGCTGGGCTATCGGTAAGCTGTGATTGTAGGCGCCTTGCAAATCAGTAGTTTGTGGCCAAGGAATCCAATTTCAATCCCACTATAAAACGAATGTGGGAGCGGGCTTGCTCGCGAATGCGGTGGGTCAGCTGAGGTATCTGTAGCTGATACACCGCATTCGCGAGCAAGCCCGCTCCCACACAAGCCCGCCCCCACATTTGAACCGCATTGCCAACCGGAGGCGGCAGCTATTCAACCGCGCTCAGGCTGGAACCGCACCACAAAACCATTGAGGTTCTGCTGGCGCCCCAACAAATCGCGCAGGCGATCCGCTTCGGCACGCTCGATCAACGGCCCGATAAACACCCGGTTCTTGCCATCGGCACTGCGGATGTAGGCGTTATAGCCTTGGGCGCGCAGTTTTTTCTGCAAGGCTTCGGCGCTTTCGCGATTGGCCAGGCTGGCGAGCTGGATCGACCAACTGATCGGCAGACCATTCGGATCAATACGGCTCTGGCCCACATCCGGCTTGCCCGGCGCGGCCGGCTGCGGCGCTACAGGCTTGGGCGCAGGTGCCGGCGCAGCAGGCTTGGCCGCCACGACGGGCGCCGGCGCTGGCTTGACCACCGGCACACTTGGCTGCACCGGCGTCGACGGTGCGGCTTGCGCGGCCACTTCCTCATCGGTCGGCACCGGCTCTTCCTCAGGCAAGGCCTGCGGCTCAGGCACCACCACCGGCTCCACCTGCACTTGAGGCACCACCGGCGCCTGGGGCGCAGCCGGCGCCTCAACCACAACCTGGCGCTGTTCGTCCTGACGGGAAAACAGCATCGGCAGGAAAATCACCGCCAATGCCACCAGAACCAGGGCTCCAACCATTCGCTGCTTGTATGCGCTATCCAGTAATGCCATGTGCAGCTTCCTCCGTGGAGCGCCGGGCCAACCACTCAAGCGCCTCGGCAACACAATAAAATGATCCGAACAACAGAATTTCGTCGTCAGGCGTGGCAACCGCGCACTGCGCTTCAAGGGCAGCCGCGACGCTTGCATACGACGCCACCGGCGCGCCAAGGTTCTGCAAGGCCTGCTCCAGCTCAACAGCCGGACGACTACGCGGCGAATCCAACGGTGCGACCGCCCAGGCCTGGACATCGCCCAACAATGGCGCAACCACGCCATCCAGATCCTTATCGGCCAGCAGCCCGAATACCGCAAGACGACGACCGACCGGCGGCGTGCGCGACAGGCGGCGCGCCAGGTATTCAGCGGCGTGAGGGTTATGCCCCACGTCGAGCAACAGGTTCAGGCGCTTGCCTTCCCATTCGAATACACGCCGATCCAGGCGCCCTACCACGCGGGTCGCCAGCAACGTCGCAGCGATCTGCTCGGCATCCCATGGCAGATCCAGCAACAGGTAGGCTTGCAGCGCGAGCGCGGCGTTTTCCATCGGCAGATTCAACAGCGGCAAGTCGCGCAGCTCTACAACCTGGCCACGCGCATCCCGCCCGCGCCATTGCCAGTGCTGCTCGCCGATCTCGAGATTGAATTCACGCCCACGCAGGAAGAACGGGCAATCCAGCTCGCGCACCTTGTCCAGCAAGGTATGCGGCGGGTCCAGGTCACCGCACAGGGCTGGCTTGCCCTGGCGAAAGATCCCAGCCTTTTCATAGGCCACCGACTCACGGGTATCCCCCAGGTAATCGGCATGATCCACGCCAATACTGGTCACCAGCGCGAGATCGGCATCCACCACGTTGACCGTATCCAGACGCCCGCCCAGGCCGACTTCCAGTACCACCACATCCAGCTGCGCACGCTCGAACAGCCAGAACGCCGCCAGGGTGCCCATTTCGAAGTAGGTCAGGGATGTCTCGCCACGCCCGGCATCAAGTGCGGCGAAGGCTTCGCAGAGTTGCTCATCAGTGGCTTGGACGCCATTGAGTTGCACCCGCTCGTTATAACGCAGCAGGTGCGGAGAATTGTAGACGCCCACTTTCAGCCCTTGGGCCTGCAGCAGCGCCGCGACAAAGGCACAGGTGGAGCCTTTGCCGTTGGTGCCGGTCACCGTGATCACACGCGGTGCCGGCCGTCCCAACCCGAGGCGGGCCGCTACCTGTTGCGAGCGCTCCAGGCCCATGTCGATGGCGGACGGATGCAACTGCTCAAGGTAGGCGAGCCATTCGCCCAGGGTACGTTGGGTCATAGGTTTGCAGGCACCGGCGGTACGACGATTGGCTCGACCTTTGGCGCGACGTATACAGGCGTCGGCAGGCCCATCATTTGCGCAAGCAGGCTACCCAGGCGCGGACGCAGCTCGCCACGCGGGATGATCAGGTCGATCGCACCGTGCTCCAACAGGAACTCGCTGCGCTGGAAGCCTTCCGGCAGTTTTTCACGCACGGTCTGCTCGATCACACGCGGGCCGGCAAAGCCGATCAGGGCCTTTGGCTCGCCGACGATCACGTCACCCAGCATCGCCAGGCTGGCGGAAACGCCGCCGTAGACAGGGTCGGTCAGTACAGAGATGAACGGGATGCCTTCTTCACGCAGACGCGCCAGTACCGCGGAGGTCTTGGCCATTTGCATCAGGGAGATCAGGGCTTCCTGCATGCGCGCACCACCGGAGGCAGCGAAGCAGATCATCGGGCAACGGTTTTCCAGGGCGTAGTTGGCGGCGCGAACAAAGCGCTCACCGACGATGGCGCCCATGGAGCCGCCCATGAAGGAAAACTCGAACGCCGAAACCACCACCGGCATGCCCAGCAGCTTGCCGCTGACGGAGATCAGCGCATCTTTCTCACCGGTCTGCTTCTGCGCGCCGGTCAGGCGATCCTTGTACTTCTTGCCGTCGCGGAACTTGAGACGGTCAACCGGCTCGAGGTCAGCACCCAGCTCGGCACGGCCGTCGGCATCCAGGAAGATGTCGATGCGGGCGCGGGCACCGATGCGCATGTGGTGATTGCACTTGGGGCAAACGTCCAGGGTCTTTTCCAGCTCCGGGCGGTACAGCACCGCGTCGCAGGATGGGCACTTGTGCCACAGACCTTCAGGAACCGAGCTTTTCTTCACCTCGGAACGCATGATCGAAGGGATCAGTTTGTCTACTAACCAGTTGCTCATGCTTTCTTTCTCCAGTACCGGTGGCTTGAACACAGCCCCGCGTATGCCCTTGAGCTAAATTCATATGTGGCGATGACACATGCTGGACGGGGTCAGACGTTCGACCAGCCATTTCCCGCATGCATCCTCAGCCTTCCAGACAACCTGCCAGCGCAAGGTTGCCACTTCATTTCCGGGCCACCTACAGGCGGCGCCGGGCTGTTTTACACAGTGGTAGTTATGGACGGCGGCAGACTGCCAGCCGTCACATCCCGCGCACAGCCTGCATGAATGCGCGGATCTTGCCGTGATCCTTGATGCCCTTGCCCTGCTCCACTCCACCGCTGACATCCACGGCGTACGGGCGCACCTGTTCGATAGCGGCCGCGACGTTCGCGGGATTGAGCCCGCCCGCCAGGATGATCGGCTTGCTCAAGCCTTCGGGAATCAGTGACCAATCAAACGCTTCACCCGTACCGCCCGGCACGCCTTCGACATAGGTGTCCAGCAGAATCCCGCGAGCGCCCGTGTAGATGGCGCAGGCCGCGGCGACATCGTCCCCGGCCTTGACCCGCAGCGCCTTGATATATGGACGCTGGTAGCTCTCACACTCGTCGGGGCTTTCGTCGCCATGGAATTGCAGCATGTCCAACGCAACGGCATCCAGGGTCTCATTGAGTTCGCAGCGGCTGGCGTTGACGAACAAGCCCACCGTGGTCACGAACGGCGGTAACGCGGCGATGATCGCCCGCGCCTGCAATACATTAACCGCCCGCGGGCTCTTGGCATAAAACACGAAACCGATGGCGTCCGCGCCCGCTTCGACTGCCGCCAGCGCGTCTTCTATGCGGGTAATCCCGCAAATCTTGCTGCGAACGGCTGGCATGTCGTGGAAACCTCAGGGGTTGGGCCGAGAAAGTCCCGGATGGTAACAAATGCTTTTCCGGGCGTCAGCCGCCAAGTTCGCTGAAACCTGTGAGGAAGTGTGGCCCGATAAAACGTTCCGGCAATTCGAACTCGTCGCGGTACTCCACATCCACCAGGTACAACCCGAACGGATGCGCCGTCACCCCGCCGGTACGGCGGATGCGGCTTTCCAGCACTTCCCTGGCCCATTCCACCGGGCGCTCGCCCGTGCCGATGGTCATCAGCACGCCAGCAATGTTGCGCACCATATGGTGCAGGAACGCACCGGCACGAATATCCAGCACGATCATCTTGCCGTGGCGCGTGACCCGCAGATGGTGGACTTCCTTGATCGGCGACTTGGCCTGGCACTGGCCCGCCCGGAACGCGCTGAAATCATGTACACCGACCAGGTGCTGCGCGGCCTCGGCCATGCGCTCGGCGTCCAGCGGGCGGTGGTTCCAGGTGATTTCTTCGTTGAGATGAGCCGGGCGGATCTGGTCGTTGTAGATCACATAACGATAGCGCCGGGCAATGGCCTTGAAACGCGCATGAAAGTGCGCAGGCATCACCTTGGCCCAGCTGACACTGACGTCATGGGGCAAATTGATATTGGCGCCCATCACCCACGCCTTCATCGTGCGCTCGGCCTGGGTGTCGAAGTGCACCACCTGGCCGCAGGCGTGCACGCCAGCGTCGGTACGCCCGGCGCACATCAGCGATACCGGCGAGTCAGCGACTTTAGACAGAGCCTTTTCCAGGGTCTCCTGCACCGTCGGCACACCCGACGCCTGGCGCTGCCAGCCGCGATAGCGCGAGCCTTTGTATTCCACGCCCAGGGCGATGCGGTAAAAGCCTGCGGCCGCCATTTCGGCGGCCGCGTTATCTATATTTGCCAAGAACTGAGAGCCTGATGAGTTACGCAAAGGCGGCCATTATAAAGATGACCGCCCAAATGTGGGAGCGGGCTTGCTCGCGAAGGCAGTCACTCAGTCACGACATCATTGACTGACACTACGCCTTCGCGGGCAAGCCCGCCCCCACAGTGGATTTTCGTTACCCTTCAAATGCGGCCGAGCATTTCCTTGGCCTCGCCGCGCTGAGACTCGTCACCTTCGGTCAGCACTTCGGACAGGATGTCCCGCGCGCCATCAGCATCACCCATGTCGATGTACGCCTGAGCCAAGTCCAGCTTGGTCGCTACTTCATCGGTTCCGGACAGGAAGTCGAACTCCGGCTCATCACCACCCAGCGCCGCATCTTCAGCGGTAAAGGATGGCTCGATAGGCGGATGCTCCAGGCTCTGGGACAGACGATCCAGCTCAGCGTTGACGTCATCCAGCTCGGACGCAAAGGCATCAGGCTTGGCAGCCGCTTCAGGCTCGTCGGCCAGGGACAGGTCGAAGTCTTCCGGCAGGTCAAAATCGTCCAGCGCAGCGGGCGTCAGGGTCGGCGGCTCGACGGCAGGCACATCCTGCATCTGCTCTTCAAGGCCTGACAGGAAGTCGTCATCGGCCTGCGCCGAAGCCGGCTCATCGAGTTGCAGGTCCAAATCAAAGTCGGACAGGTCGTCCGGGCTGGCCTTGGCTTCGGTCTGCTGTTGCAGCACCGACTCAAAACTCAACTCATCGTCCAGGCTGGCAGGCGAAGCGGCTTCCAATTCATCCAGGCTCAGGTCGAAATCAGTCTCGAAGGCCTCAGGTGCCGGTGCCGGTGCCACCGGCTTGTCTTCCAGCAGGTCCTTGACGTATTGAGCGTCCAGGGCGGCGGCGGCCACTGCGGCGCTGACACCCGCCGCGAGCACGGCCATGGCCGGGAAGCGTGACTTGAGCTGCTCGACCTGGGCATGGTTCTCACCGTTGGCTACCAGCTGGCGCTCCTGGGTGACAAAGCCGTCCTTGTCGTTTTGCAGGCCGTAGACCTCCATCAGCTTCAAGCGCAAATCGCTGCGCTTGGGTTCGTGCTTGATCGCTTGCTCCAATACGTCGGCGGCCTGGTTCAGATGGCCGCGGTCGACAAGGGATTGGGCCTGGGCCAGCGCATCGTTGGCGTTGACCGGGGCAACGGCCACTGCCAGCGGCGAGAGCACCGAGGCGACGGTTGGCACGACTGTCTGCTCGACCACAGGGGCAGGCGCAGGCGCCGGAGCGGCTGACAGCTTGACGTTCGGCGGCGGGACTTCCAGACCCTCGAAGCTGTCCGGTGGCAGATCCTGGTCAATATCGGAGGTGAACACCGGTTCTTCGGCCAGGGCACGGGCCATGCGCAGGTGCTTTTCCTCTTCGCGACGGGCATTGCGATGGCGCGCCCACAGCAGCAGGAGCAACAACACCACCAGGCCCGCCGCGCCACCGATCACACCCAGCACCACCGGATTGGTCAGCAGGTCGTTGAATTTGTCGTCCGCGCTGGCAGGTGCCGCTTCAGGCTTGATCGGCTCAGGCGCAGGCGCCGCCGGGACAGGCGCAGGAACGGGCGCCGCTACCGGAGCGGCAGGCGTCGTCGCGGCCGGCTCGCCAGCCAATTGTGCAGAGATGGGTGCCGTTGCAGCTGCCGCAGCGGGATCACCTTTTTCAGCCTGCAAACGCGCCAACTGGTCGTTTTTCAGTTGAATCAGCTTTTGCAACTTGTCCAACTGGCTTTGCAGGTCCGCCGCACGGCTTTTCAGCTCGGCGTTGTCGCGACGGGTGGTGTCCAGCTCTTCCTGGGTCATCGCCAGCTTGTCGCTCAGGGCGCGGCCGTCAGCGGCCTTGCCTTTCGCGCCCTTTTTGGCGGACTCGGCCGAGACCAGGCTCAGGTTGTCCTTGGTCGTGGTGCTCGACGGCGCATTGCCCGCCTGGGTGCGCTTGGTGGCATCCAGTTGCTGCTTGCCCGCGACTTGATTGGTCGCCGAGCGACGGCCCTGGCGCCAGGCGGCGTTTTGCGCGGTGACTTCGGCAATCGCCTGTGGCTGTGGCAGCGCGGTGCTTTGTACGGTATCCGGCAGGCGCAGGACCTGGCCGGTCTTCAAGCGGTTGATGTTGCCATCGATAAAGGCGCCAGGGTTGAGTGCCTGGATCGCCAGCATGGTCTGTTGGACCGAGCCGCCGTTGCGGTTCTTCGCGGCAATTTCCCACAAGGTGTCGTGAGAAGTCGTGGTGTGCTGGTTCGGCTTGCTTACGACAGGGGCGGCAGGTGCAGCGGGCGCGGCACTCGCCGGCGCCGACAAGCGCGGCGCTGGGGCGGCAGCTGCCGGTTGTTCAAATTTGGCGGGATCAAGCAGCACGCTGTAGTCGCGCATCAGACGACCATTGGGCCACTGCACCTGCAACAGGAAACGTACGTAGGATTCCGGAAGCGGCTTGCTGGAGGTGACGCGCACCACGCTGCGGCCACTGGGATTGATCACGGGGGTAAAGGTCAGGTCATTGAGGAACGCCTGGCGATCCACGCCCGCATCCACAAACGCCTGGGAGGAAGCCAGGCTCGGCGTGATCTCGGATGCCGTGAGGCCGCCGACATCAAGCAATTCGATTTCCACCGACAAGGGCTGGTTCAACTTCGACTTGAGGGTCATCTCCCCAAGTTGCAGCGCCTGCGCCATACCGGAGGACAGCGCCGAGGCGGCCGCTATTGCTAACACCAGTTTGCGAACTTGAACCATAGCCTCATCCTTTGTTTGAACACTCCCCGGCCTGCGAGAAGGTTGGTAACCGCTGCCATTAGGCATGGCGAGCCGATAGGTCACCGACGCGCAACTTTTCCAGCTTGGGGCCAAGCATAGCGCCTGGTTAGAATCAATCTACAAATTGCCGCCAAGTATCTTTTACGCAAGGTCTTTTATCAACAACTGTGCCAGCTGTACGGCGTTCAGTGCCGCGCCTTTGCGTACGTTATCTGACGTCAGCCACAGATTTAGTTCCGACGGATCATCCACACCTGCGCGAACCCGTCCGACATACACCACGTCTTGTCCGACTGCGTCGCCAACCGCGGTTGGGTAATCACCCTCCTCCACCAGCTCTACACCCGGCGCTGCGTCGAGTGCGCGGTTGACGGCGGCGAGGTCGACCGCTGCACCCAGCTGCAATGACACTGTCAGGCTATCGCCAAAAAACACCGGGGCTTGAACGCAAGTTGCGGAAATCTTTAGTAAAGGAGTTTCCAGCACCGCGCGCAGTTCGTGTACGAGACGTTTCTCAAGGGCTGTATGACCTTGGGCATCTGGCGTACCGACTTGTGCCAACAGGTTGAAGGCCATTTGCCGATCAAAGAACTTCGGCTCCAGCGGGCGCACGTTCAGCAGTTCAGCGGTTTGCCGCGCCAGCTCGCTGACGGCTTCGCGCCCCTGGGCAGACACGGCCAGGCTGGCGGTGACACTCACGCGCTGGATGTCCAGCAAGCCACGCAATGGCGCCAGGACCACCGCCAGGTTGGTTGCGGACGGGCTCGGGCTGGCAAGCTGGAAAGGTTTTTTCAGGCCCTTGAGGACCTGCGCATTCGCCTCCGGCACCACCGGCGGCGCCTGTTCGGCAGGCAAGGCACCCGACAGGTCGATCACCGCACACCCGGCTGCCGTGGCGCGCGGGGCGAAACTCAGGGTGACGGCCGGCCCGGCTGCAAAGAACGCCAGCTGCGCCTTGCTGAAGTCAAATTCGTCGACTTCCTTGACCCGCACGTTCTTGCCGCGAAACGGCACCGATGCCCCCGCCGAGTTGCTGCCAGCCAGCAGATACAGGGTACCCACCGGGAAATCCAGTTCTTCGAGGATCTGCACCAGGGTCTCACCCACGGTGCCGGTGGCGCCGATCACGGCGATTTCAAAGGTCTGGGTCATGGGGGCTGCCTCGGGCATTGCGGGGGGGAGCGGCACTTTACCGGGTGGTTGGGGGTGAGGCAATTGGACCGGGTCTTGGGGTGTCGCTGATGGCCTCTTCGCGAGCAAGCCCGCTCCCACATTCGACCGAGTTTCTCCAATTGAAATGCAATCAAATGTGGGAGCGGGCTTGCTCGCGAAGAGGCCCGAAAGCACAACAAAAAACCCGCGCCTGTCACCAGAGCGCGGGTTTCCTGATTGCCTCAAGCGATCAACGCTCCAGCAAGATCCGCAGCATGCGCCGCAGCGGTTCAGCCGCGCCCCACAACAGTTGGTCGCCAACCGTGAACGCGCCCAGGAACTGGCTGCCCATGTTCAGCTTGCGCAGACGGCCCACGGGTACATTCAGGGTACCGGTGACCTTCGTCGGGCTCAGCTCCTGCATGCTGATGTCGCGGTTGTTCGGCACCAGCTTGACCCATGGGTTGTGCGAGCTGATCAACGCTTCGATATCAGCGATCGGCACGTCTTTGTTCAGCTTGATGGTCAGCGCCTGGCTGTGGCAGCGCATCGCGCCGATACGCACGCAGATGCCATCCACCGGGATCGGGCTCTTGAAGCGACCGAGGATCTTGTTGGTCTCGGCCTGGGCCTTCCACTCTTCGCGGCTCTGGCCGTTCGGCAGTTCCTTGTCGATCCACGGGATCAAGCTACCGGCCAACGGCACGCCGAAGTTCTCGGTCGGGTACGCATCGCTGCGCATGGCTTCAGCCACACGACGGTCGATGTCGAGGATCGCGCTGGCCGGGTCGGCCAGTTGATCGGCGACGGCCGCGTGGGTTGCGCCCATCTGCTTGATCAGCTCACGCATATTCTGCGCACCGGCACCGGAGGCCGCCTGATAGGTCATGGCGCTCATCCACTCGACCAGGCCGGCTTCGAACAAGCCACCCAGGCCCATCAGCATCAGGCTGACGGTGCAGTTGCCGCCGACGTAGTTCTTGGTGCCCGCATCCAGCTGCTGGTCGATGACCTTGCGGTTCACCGGGTCCAGGATGATCACGGCGTCGTCCTGCATACGCAGGCTCGATGCAGCATCGATCCAGTAACCCTGCCAGCCGGCTTCACGCAGCTTGGGGAAGACTTCACTGGTGTAGTCGCCACCCTGACAGGTCACAATCACGTCGAGGGTTTTCAGCTCTTCAATGCTGTAGGCGTCCTTGAGCGGGGCAATATCCTTGCCCACGGACGGGCCTTGGCCACCCACGTTCGAAGTGGTGAAAAACACCGGCTCAATAAGATCGAAATCCTGCTCTTCCAGCATCCGCTGCATGAGCACGGAACCGACCATACCGCGCCAACCGATCAGACCTACACGTTTCATCGCAACTACACCTTGTTAAAAAGTGGGCCGCCTTGCAGCAACAACTGCAAGCGGGCCCGAGAGATTACAGATTCCGCAGCGCGGCGACTACTGCGTCGCCCATTTCTTGCGTCCCAACCTTGGTGCAACCCTGCGACCAGATGTCGCCGGTGCGCAAACCCTGATCCAGCACCAGGCTCACGGCCTTCTCGATGGCATCCGCCGCTTCGCTCAGGTTGAAGCTGTAACGCAGCATCATCGACACCGACAAGATAGTCGCCAGCGGGTTGGCAATGCCCTGGCCCGCGATGTCCGGCGCCGAGCCGTGGCAAGGCTCGTACATGCCCTTGTTGTTGGTGTCCAGGGACGCCGACGGCAGCATGCCGATGGAGCCGGTGAGCATCGACGCCTGGTCGGACAGGATGTCGCCGAACAGGTTGTCGGTAACGATCACGTCGAACTGCTTGGGCGCACGCACCAACTGCATGGCGGCGTTATCGACGTACATGTGGCTCAGCTCGACATCCGGGTAGTCCTTGGCCACTTCTTCGACGATTTCGCGCCACAGTTGGCTGGAGGCCAGCACGTTGGCCTTGTCGACCGAGCAGACTTTCTTGCCACGCACACGGGCCATGTCGAAACCGACACGGGCGATACGGCGGATTTCGCTCTCGCTGTACGGCAGGGTGTCGTAGGCCTGGCGTTCGCCGTTTTCCAGCTCGCGCACGCCACGTGGCGAGCCGAAGTAGATACCGCCGGTCAGCTCGCGCACGATGAGGATGTCCAGGCCCGCGACCACTTCCGGCTTGAGGCTCGACGCGTCAGCCAGCTGCGGGTAGAGGATCGCCGGGCGCAGGTTGCCGAACAGGCCCAGTTGCGCACGGATTTTCAGCAAGCCGCGCTCAGGGCGGATGTCACGTTCGATCTTGTCCCACTTCGGGCCACCCACGGCGCCGAGCAGCACGGCGTCGGCCGCGCGGGCGCGGTCCAGGGTTTCGTCGGCCAGTGGCACGCCATGCTTGTCGATGGCGGCACCGCCGATCACGTCGTGGCTCAGTTCAAAGCCCAGGCTGTACTTGCTGTTGGCGAGCTCCAGCACCTTGACCGCTTCGGCCATGATTTCCGGACCAATACCGTCGCCAGGGAGAATCAGAATCTGCTTGCTCATGGGTTCCTCATTTCATCAAGCGACCCGCCCGCGGGCAGGTCGGGAAAAATTGCTCAGCGCTCGGCAAACACCACCAGCACGTCGGTGCTGAAGGTGCCGTCGGCTTGAATCTCGTAGTAATCGCGTACTTCCTGGCCCATCGCCCGTTGCAGCTCAAGGATGGCAGCGCGCAGCACTTCGGGCGTGCGCATGCGCTCGACCCACGAGGTGTATTCCAGGCGCAGGCGCTGGCGGCTGCTGTTACGCACATGCAGGCCGGACTCGCTGAGCAGCTGCATCCATTCGGCGGCGGAGTAATCGCGTACGTGGCTGGTGTCGCGCAGCACTTCGACGGTTTGCAGGTAAGTGTCCAACAGCGGGCTGCCCGGTGACAAGACATCGACAAACGCCACTACCCCGCCCGGCTTGAGCACCCGGCGCACTTCGCGCAGGGCCAGGCCGACGTCGCTCCAGTGGTGCGCCGAGTAGCGGCTGAACACGAAGTCGAACTCGCCATCGGCGAACGGCAGGCGCTCGGCGGCGCCATGGACGGTGCGGATATTGTCCAGGCCCCGATCGTTTGCAGCGCCCGCGACGACATCGAGCATCTGCTGGGAAAGGTCGTAGGCCACCACCTCTTTAACCAGAGGGGCGACGTGAAAGCTGACATGACCGGCACCGCAGCCCAGATCCAGCAGTCGTGCAGCGCCCTGCCCGGCCAGTTCGGCCTGGAGCAGCGCGAACTCGGTGCCCTGGGCGTGCACGGCACTGCTCAGGTAGGCCGAGGCTTGTTCGCCGAATTGTTTTTGCACGACTTGGGTGTGGGCGGTGGTGGTCATGAGGGTTTCCTTGGGACTTACGGTGTTTGTGCTGCCGTCTTCGCGAGCAAGCCCGCTCCCACATTTGGCCGCATTTCAACTGAAGGAACTCGGTCGAATGTGGGAGCGGGCTTGCTCGCGAAAGGGCCAGTCCTGCTTACATCAAATCAGGCATCGCGAAACAACCAAGGCTGGCTAGCCCGGTGCTTGGCTTCAAAGGCGGCAATTGCATCGCCGTCCTGCAAGGTCAGGCCAATATCGTCCAGGCCGTTGATCAGGCAGTGCTTGCGGAACGCATCGACCTCAAAGTGATACACCTTGCCATCCGGACGGGTCACGGTTTGCGCGGCCAGGTCGACGGTCAGCTGGTAGCCCTCTTCGGCTTCCACCTGCTTGAACAACTCGTCGACTTCTGCGTCGCTCAAGATGATCGGCAGCAAGCCGTTCTTGAAGCTGTTGTTGAAGAAGATATCGGCATAGCTCGGCGCAATGATGCTGCGAAAGCCATATTCTTCCAGGGCCCACGGCGCGTGTTCACGGCTGGAGCCGCAACCGAAGTTCTCGCGGGCGAGCAACACGCTGGCACCCTGGTAACGTTCGGCGTTGAGCACGAAGTCCTTGTTCAGCGGGCGCTTGGAGTTGTCCTGGTAGGCGTAGCCCACGTCCAGGTAGCGCCACTCGTCGAACAGGTTCGGGCCGAAACCGGTGCGTTTGATCGACTTCAAGAACTGCTTGGGGATGATCTGGTCGGTGTCGACGTTGGCGCGATCCAAAGGGGCGACAAGGCCGGTGTGTTGGGTAAAAGCACGCATCGGGTATTCCTCAGATCAATTCGCGAACGTCGATGAAACGACCGTTGACGGCCGCCGCAGCAGCCATGGCCGGGCTGACCAGGTGGGTACGCCCACCGGCGCCCTGGCGCCCTTCGAAGTTACGGTTGGAGGTGGACGCGCAATGCTCGCCCGACTCCAGGCGGTCCGGGTTCATCGCCAGGCACATCGAGCAGCCCGGCTCGCGCCACTCAAAACCGGCTTCGAGGAAGATCTTGTCCAGGCCTTCGGCTTCGGCTTGTGCCTTCACCAGGCCCGAACCCGGCACCACGATGGCTTGCTTGATGGTCGAGGCGACTTTGCGGCCCTTGGCGATCACCGCCGCAGCGCGCAGGTCTTCGATCCGCGAGTTGGTGCAGGAGCCGATGAACACGCGGTCCAACTGGATGTCGGTGATCGCCTGGTTGGCCTGCAAGCCCATGTACTTCAGGGCACGTTCGATGGAACCGCGCTTGACCAGATCGGCTTCCTTGGCCGGGTCCGGCACGTTCTGGTCGACGGCCAGGACCATTTCCGGCGAGGTGCCCCAGCTGACTTGCGGCTTGATCTGTGCGGCATCGAGTTCGACCACGGTGTCGAACACCGCGTCGGCGTCGGAGACCAGGTCTTTCCAGGCTTCGACGGCAGCGTCCCAGTCTGCGCCGGTCGGTGCGAATGGGCGGCCCTTGACGTATTCAACGGTCTTTTCGTCCGCCGCCACCATGCCCACACGGGCACCGGCTTCGATGGACATGTTGCAAATAGTCATGCGGCCTTCGATGGACAAGTCGCGAATCGCGCTGCCGGCGAACTCGATGGCATGCCCGTTACCGCCGGCGGTGCCGATCTTGCCGATCACGGCGAGGACGATGTCCTTGGCGGTCACGCCGAACGGCAATTGGCCTTCGACGCGCACCAGCATGTTCTTCATCTTTTTGGCGACCAGGCACTGGGTCGCGAACACATGCTCAACCTCGGACGTGCCGATGCCGTGGGCCAAGGCACCGAAGGCACCGTGGGTGGAGGTGTGGGAGTCGCCGCAGACCACCGTCATACCCGGCAAGGTTGCACCCTGCTCCGGGCCGATCACGTGGACAATCCCTTGACGCACGTCATTCATCTTGAATTCGGTGATGCCATATTCGTCGCAGTAGTCATCGAGGGTTTGCACCTGCAAACGCGACACGGTGTCGACGATCGCGTCGATGCCGCCCTTGCGTTCCGGGGTGGTCGGTACGTTGTGGTCCGGGGTGGCGATGATGGAGTCGACGCGCCAAAGCTTGCGCCCTGCCAGCCGCAGGCCTTCGAACGCTTGTGGCGAGGTCACTTCATGGATGATGTGACGGTCGATATAGATCAGCGACGAGCCATCGTCGCGCCGTTTCACTTCATGGGAATCCCAAAGTTTGTCGTAAAGCGTTTTGCCGGCCATCAGTCGGTCCTCATCATCGGTCTTTCTATGCCCTGGGCATTTCAATAACCCTTTGGCTTGTGAGGCTGATGGTATGGCGCTACATTAAATAACTCAAATTCATATTTTTTATGCTTTGGATTACCAACTGGAATACAACCATGGACCTGGCCAACCTCAATGCCTTTATTGCCATCGCCGAGACCGGCAGCTTCTCCGGAGCCGGTGAGCGCCTGCACCTGACCCAGCCGGCCATCAGCAAACGCATTGCCGGCCTGGAGCAACAATTGAAGGTGCGCCTGTTCGACCGCCTGGGCCGCGAAGTCGGCTTGACCGAGGCCGGGCGGGCCCTATTGCCACGGGCTTATCAGATTCTCAACGTGCTGGACGACACCCGTCGCGCCCTCACCAACCTGACGGGCGAAGTCAGCGGGCGCCTGACCCTGGCCACCAGTCACCACATCGGCCTGCACCGCCTGCCGCCCGTGTTGCGCACCTTTACCCGTAAATACCCGAACGTGGCGCTGGATATTCAGTTCCTCGATTCGGAAGTGGCCTACGAGGAAATCCTCCACGGCCGCGCCGAGGTGGCAGTGATCACCCTCGCGCCCGACCCCCATCACCTGGTGCGTGCGACCCCGGTCTGGGATGACCCGCTGGATTTTGTCGTGGCGCCGGAGCACAGCCTGACCAGCAACGGCCACGTCAGCCTGGCCGATATTGCCGGTCATCCGGCGGTTTTTCCCGGCGGCAACACCTTTACACACCATATCGTCAGGCGCTTGTTCGAAGCCCAGGGCCTGACGCCGAACATCGCGATGAGTACTAACTACCTGGAAACTATCAAGATGATGGTGTCCATCGGCCTGGCCTGGAGCGTCTTGCCGCGCACCATGCTGGATGATCAGGTGGCGAGCATCGCTTTACCGGGCATACAACTCAGTCGCCAGCTAGGCTATATCGTGCACACCGAAAGGACGTTGTCGAACGCAGCGCGGGCTTTCATGAGCCTATTGGATGCACAGGTCGATCTGCCAGGAATACCGGCATGAAGCCGTGCGGCCTCAGGTTTACGTGAAACCGCGCCTTACGCCCATTGAGCCAAGGCCCTTTGATAATGCGCAATCCCGTCGATTCCGTGCCACCCCTGCCCCGCATTTACGCTCTGGACCCCCAAGAGGCGGAACAGAGCTGGGACAGCGCCCCGCAATTGCTGGCAGCCCTCAACGGTGCCCGGCTGGGGGCATGGTGCTGGGAAATCGACACCGGCAGGATCAGTTGGTCACGGGGGACCCAGGCGCTGTTCGGCTTCGACCCGCGCGCGCCACTGCCCAAAGACCTGGATTACCTCGACCTGCTCGCCCCGGCCGACCGCGCCAAGGTCGTGCGGGCCTTCCATGCGGTGCTGGCCGGCGAACCGTTCGAGCAGGCGATGCGCCACCGCATCCAGTGGCCCGACGGCAGCTATCACTGGCTGGAAATCAACGGCAGCCTGGCGCCGGACAAGACCGGGCGGCGTCGGATGATCGGGGTGATCCGTGAGATCACCCAGCAGCGTGAACGGGAAACCGCCCTCGGCCACTCCGAAAAGCGCTTCGCCACGCTGTTTCACCTATGCCCGAACATGGTGCTGTTGACCCGCCAGGCCGACGGCTTGATCAGTGAAGCCAACCAGTATTTCGAGATCCATTTCGGCTGGCCGGTCGCCGATGCCATCGGCCGCACCACCCTGGACCTGGGCCTGTGGCGCCACCCCGAGCAGCGCGCGCAGCTGGTCAAGGCTACTCAGCGCAAGGGCGAGCCGATCACCATGGAGGTGCAGTTTTGCGCCAGCAACGGCCAGATCCACGATGGCACCCTCAGCGCGCAAAAGGTCGAGCTGGAGGGTGAGGCTTATCTGATCAGCACCTTTGTTGACACCACCGAACGCAAAAACGCCGATCAGGCGCTCAAGGACAGCCAGGAACGCCTCGACCTGGCGCTCAATTCCGCGCAACTGGGCACCTGGGACTGGCACATTCCCACCGGCATGCTCTACGGCTCGGCTCGCGCCGCGCAACTGCACGGCCTGCCACCCGAGCCGTTCCACGAGTCCTTCGACGCGTTTTTCGAAGGCATGCCCGATGAAGAACGCGACAACATGCGCAATGCCTATCGCACCCTGCGCGAAGGCCCGGCCGGCAACTACCAACTGACCTACCGCGTGCCCATGGAGGACGGCAGTTCGCGCTACCTGGAAAGCCGCGCGCGCCTCTACCGCGACGAAAAGGGCGCGCCATTGCGTATGGCCGGCACCCTGCTGGACATCACCGACCAGGTCGAACGCGAGCAACGCCTGAGCGCCTCCGAAGAGAAATTCGCCAGCCTGTTCCAGGCCAGCCCCGATCCGATCTGCGTCACCGGCCTGGACAGCGGCGTATTTATCGAAATCAACCCCGCGTTTACCCAGACCTTTGGCTGGACCGCGGCCGAAGTGCTCGACAAAAGTGCCGAGCAGATCGGCCTGTGGGACGACTCCAGCAAGCGCCTGCAACGCATCGAGCGGGTGATTCGCGAACAGTCATTGAGCAATGTGGCCATCATCGCTCGCCACAAGGATGGGCGAAGCCTGACCTGCGTGATCGCCAGCCGGCTGATCAAGGTCGGCGACCAACCGTGCATCGTCACCACCTTGCGCGACATCACCCAGCAGCAACGCTCGGAAGCCGCGCTCAAGGCCAGCGAAGAGAAGTTCGCCAAGGCGTTCCATTCCAGCCCCGACGCCATTTCCATTACCGAGCGCGACACCGGTCGGTATGTCGAGGTCAACGATGGCTTTTGCCGCCTCACGGGTTACCGCGCGGAAGAAGCCATCGGGCTCACGCTGTATCAAATCGGCATCTGGGCCGATGAAAACCAACGCTCGGCGCTGCTGGCTGAATTGCAGATCAAGGGGCGCATCCACCACCTGGAGATGCTTTGGCACAACAAGCGCGGCGATGTGTTGGCGGTGGAAGTTTCGGTCGAGCCGATCACCCTGAATGAAACGCCGTGCCTGCTGCTGACCGCCCGCGATGTGAGCCTGTTGAAGAATGCCCAGGCGCAGATCCGCCACCTGGCCTACCATGACCCGCTGACCAACCTGCCCAACCGCGCCCTACTGATGGACCGCCTGAGCCAGCAGATCGCCCTGCTCAAGCGCCACAACCTGCGAGGCGCGCTGCTGTTCCTGGACCTGGACCACTTCAAGCACATCAACGATTCCCTTGGCCACCCGGTCGGCGACACCGTGCTGAAAATCGTCACCGCCCGCCTGGAAGCCAGCGTGCGCATGGAAGACACCGTGGCCCGCCTGGGCGGCGATGAGTTTGTGGTACTGCTCAGCGGCCTCGACGGCACGCGTTCGCAGGTCAGTACCCAGGTGCAGGAATTGGCCGACACCCTGCGTGAGTTGCTCTCGGAGCCGATGTTTCTCGACGGCCACCGCCTGCAGG
This sequence comes from Pseudomonas sp. GL_117, assembly GCF_057835125.1. Classification (NCBI taxonomy): domain Bacteria; kingdom Pseudomonadati; phylum Pseudomonadota; class Gammaproteobacteria; order Pseudomonadales; family Pseudomonadaceae; genus Pseudomonas; species Pseudomonas sp. GL_117. The sequence continues at coordinate 4,164,784 of NZ_CM174418.1, forward strand.
TCACCCCGAGCATTGGCGTAGCGCTGATCCCCGACCATGGCTCGACGCCGGCCGACCTGCTCAAGCGCGCCGACATCGCCCTGTACCGCGCCAAGGATTCGGGGCGCAACACCACGCAGATGTTCCACAACAGCATGCAAAGAACCGCCAGCGAACGCCTGCGCATGGAAACCGACCTGCGCCTGGCCCTGTCACGCGGCGAATTCAGCGTGCACTACCAACCCCAGGTCGATGCACGCGGCAACCACATCATCGGCGCCGAAGCCCTGGTGCGCTGGCAGCACCCGCAACTGGGCGCGCAGTCCCCTGCCGAGTTCATCAAGGTGCTGGAGGACAGCGGGCTGATCCTGGAAGTCGGCACCTGGATTCTCGATGAAGCCTGCGGTGCATTTCAGCAATTGATCTCTGACGGCCTGGTGGACCCGTTGCGCTTCAGCCTGTGCGTGAATATCAGCCCCCGGCAGTTTCGCCAGAACGACTTCGTTGAACGCGTGGTGCACAGCCTCGATCAGCACGACCTGCCCTACAGCCTGCTGAAACTGGAGATTACCGAAGGCATCGTGATCCAGAACCTGGACGACACCGTGGCCAAGATGCGCCGCCTGAAAAAGCTCGGCGTGAGCTTCGCGATGGATGATTTCGGCACCGGCTATTCATCGCTGACCTACCTCAAGCGCCTGCCGGTGGATGCACTGAAGATCGACCAGTCGTTTGTGCGCGATGCGACTCATGACCCGAACGACGCGGAAATCATCCGCGCCATCGTGGCCATGGCTCGCAGCCTGAACCTGGAAGTGATTGCCGAGGGTGTGGAAACACTGGAGCAGTTGGCGTTCCTGCAACGGTTGGGGTGCCATGTGTTTCAGGGGTATCTGCACAGTCGGCCGTTGCCGATTGAGGCGTTCAGGCGCTTGCTGGAATAGCTGTCACACCAATTTCAGCGCCCGCAAATAAGTCCCCTTCCATTGCGACGTCTGCAGCGTGTGCCGGCTCCCATAATAATCGAGCACGCCGCCAATCACCGTCATCGAGTGACCACCGTCAGACAGGGTGCCGATAGCGCCGGCAATCAACTCGTTCACATCGCTTTCGCGGATATAGGCGTACAACCCCAACCGACGCAGCGCCTGCCCGGGGTATTCACCGTCATTGAGGGTATCGATGGCAACGTCGAAACTCTGCCCGCCACGAAAGTCGTTGTTTTCCAGCTGCGCGCGCCTGGCGCTCACGGCGAACAGGAAATAGGCATCCTCCAGCATTGCACAGTCGTTGCCGCGAAAGCCGGAAGCGGCCCTCGCCTTGCGCAATTGCTCATGGGTCAGCGTCAGCCTGAAACCATCGCGCATAACGACTGCATAACCTTCGGCAGTGGCAGTGACCTCCCGAAAAATATCCGCGGGGCACTGCCCGAACCTCATCATAGCCGCCTTGATTGCCGACACCGTCACGCAGTTCCCCGGTGTCCCTTGGTAGAAACCACCCCAAATATCCAGGGGTCTTCGGCCCGCAACCACCTTCGGTGTGGGTGCGCCTCCCCGAGGCTTGTCGGCGAACAGCCTGTAACCATAGCGACCGCCTACCTGACGCGGCTTGCCGTTAGCGTGCCCAAGCCCGTCCACTACCAGCGCACTGCCAAAATTATGGGTCTCCATCACTGCCACTACGCCTTCGCCAACCATCCTGCTCGGCGGCACATACTGGGAAAGCCCATACACCCCCATACCCTGCAAGCACCGCAGAGTGGTTTCGCCCTGGAGTGACTTTGTCAGCGCCGCGTGAAAATTGGCGTAGCCACCGATCTGCTGCCTGCGCTTTACAAACACCGTCAACGCAAAGTTGGCGGCCCTGACGGCTTGCGCATCATTGCCACTGAATTTGGACACCTGCGCGACTAGCTGCAGCTCTTCGTGCGTGATGCGAGCGTTGAACTCATCCTTCATCATCACGTCGTAGCCGTTTGCGGTAGGCGTCACTTGATTGAACATATCGGCAGGCGTGGGGCCAAGCGTCGCCATCATCATTTTGATGACGGCAGCATGGGTGCTTACGTCAAAGTGCTCACCAAAGCGCCGCTCGCCGACGTCGAAGGCGTTCACGACAGACTTTATGGCCTTTGATGCAGAGAGCGTCGACGGGGCAGTGAAGGCAAAGGTAGGGGATTTCAAGTTCGAAGCATTCATGGGCGAAGATTCCTGTGAGATATGCCCAGAAGTTCGTGGGATTTTGCCTTGCCCGGTTCCGAGGATCACGTTTCACAATAAGAAAAGGGCGCCGATGGCGCCCTTGCTGCAGATCTCTTCGCGTTATGCCGCCGCCGGATGGGGCATGCCCAACAGCCGGCTGACCTGCTCTAGATCGGTCTCCCGGCGCATCGCGGTGAACAGTTCAACCGCTTCAGGGTAGTTGCGCGTCAACATTGCCAGCCATTGTTTCAAACGGCCCGGCGCCTGGCGCTCGGTCAGTTGCGCCACCGATTGGGTCCAGAACTCCTGGAGCATGGGCTGCATCTGCGCCCAGGTCATTTCCACGACTTCTTCACCGGCCCGCGCCGCTGCAATCTGCCGCGCCAGGTCGGGCCGCGCCACCAGGCCACGGCCGAGCATGATGTCTTCGGCGCCGCTGACTTCGCGGCAACGCTTCCAGTCTTCAACGCTCCAGATGTCGCCGTTGGCAAACACCGGCACCTTGACCACATCCTGCACGCGCGGAATCCACTCCCAGTGCGCCGGCGGTTTGTAGCCGTCGGTCTTGGTCCGCGCATGCACCACGATATGCGCGGCGCCGCCTTCGGCCAGAGCCGTGGCGCAGACCAGGGCGCCATCCGGGCTGTCGAAACCCAGGCGCATCTTCGCGGTAACTGGGATGTGCGCGGGAACGGCACGGCGTACGTGCTCGACGATCTGGTTGAGCAGCTCCGGCTCCTTGAGCAACACCGCGCCGCCACGGGACTTGTTGACCGTCTTGGCCGGGCAACCGAAGTTCAGGTCGATCACCTCGGAGCCCAACTCGGCAGCGAGCGCGGCGTTTTCCGCCAGGCACACCGGGTCGGAACCAAGCAACTGCACGCGCAGCGGCACGCCCGCCGCGGTGTGGGCACCGTGCAGCAGCTCGGGAGCAAGTTTGTGGAAATACGCCGGGGTGAGCAGGCGGTCGTTGACGCGGATGAATTCGGTCACGCACCAATCGATCCCACCCACGCGGGTCAACACGTCCCGCAGGATGTTGTCGACCAACCCCTCCATGGGCGCCAAAGCAATTTGCATGGAAAACACTCAACAAAAATCGTGGCGCAGTTTACTGGGTTTCCTGCGGCAACCGTTAACCCCCTGTCAGGGCGGGGCCATAACCGTCAAGAAACTCGGCGGGCATACGCTTGGGCTTGCCGCTGGACAGCTCGATGCAGACAAAGGTGGTGTGTGCCCGTAGCAGGGTCGCGCCGTCGCGGGGGCGGACCAATTGGAAGCGGCGGGTCATTTTCAGGCGCTGGTCCCAGTCGACGATCCAGGTGGCCAGTTGCAGTTCGTCGCCTTCGTAGCCGGCGGCGAGGTAATCGATCTCGTGGCGCACCACCGCCATGGCGCGATCCAGCCTGCGGTATTCGGTGAGGTCCAGGCCCAGGCGCTGGGAATGGCGCCAGGCGCAGCGTTCCAGCCAGGACACGTAAACGGCATTGTTGGCGTGGCCCAGGCCGTCGATGTCTTCGGCGCCGACCTGCAGGTCGATGATAAACGGCGTTGCCAGATCCCAGCCCATGCCTTGCTCCAGTCGATTGATCTCGGCCGGGCAGTGTATCAGGCGGTTTGCCGCGCCTGTAGACGGCGGCCGGCCAACAGCGCCAGCACCGCGTCGGTCACCCGGGGGTCGGCCAGGACTTTCTGATGACCGCCCTGCTCCAGACGCAACAGGCGGCTGTCGAACCAGGCTTCGTGGATCGCCTGGGAGGCTTTGACGGGGACGAAGGTGTCGTCTTCGGCATGCACGATCAGGCCGGGGATGTTCATTTGGTAGTGGGCCACATCCAGATGCTTCAACGGCATGCCGAAGGTGTGTTCGACCTCCTGGATAAACGCCGAGCGGGCCCGCGCCGGCAAGCCGACCATCTGGGTGAACCCTCGGAGCACATCAAGGAATCGCGACGGCGCGGCAATGCTTACCAGTGCTTCGGTACGCAGCCCCAGTTGCACCGCCAGCATCGCGCTGGCGCCGCCCATGGAGTGACCAATCACGGCGTGCAGCGGCGGCAACTCGGCCGCCGCCTCCAACATCGCGCGGGCGAACAGCAGCACATGGGCTTCACGCCCGGGCGAACGCCCGTGGGCGGGGCCGTCGAGGGCAATCACGGAATAACCGTCATTCACCAATGCGCTGATCAGGCTGGCGAACTGCGTGGGGCGCCCTTCCCAGCCATGCATCAACAGCACGGCGGGCCCTTGGCCCCAGCGCAACGCCGACAGGCCGAAACGCAGGGTGATGCGCTCTGATTGCGCCAGCAACGGCAACTCCCAGTCGCGTGGCGGCAGCTCGCGTGGCGTCATGAACGCACGTCGCATCTGGTTGGCCACGGTTTGCGGCGCCAGATGCCCCAGGGTGCCGTTGAAGCGACGAATCCAGGTCAGCGTGCCCATCCTTAGAACCCTCTTCTAGCGCACGGCCGACTTGGCGGCACGCAATACACGGTCAGACAATTCGCCAGGGCCGAGGGCCCGCGCCAGGGCCAGGCCACCGATCATCAACGCCATGTCGGCCAGGGCCTTGTCGGTGTCTTCCGGGCTGGCGGCCAATTGGGCGGCCATCAGCTCACAGTGCTCGTTCAGCGCCTGGCGGAATTCATCCGGCAGGCGGCTCATTTCGCCGACGGTCGCCGGGATCGGACAGGCCTGAACGGTGGAATCGCGGTGTTTGCGCGACAGGTAAAACGCCGCCACAAGGCCTCGGCGCTCTTCACCGGTCAACAGCGCATCCATATCGTCAATGGCCGCACGACGCTTGGCCAGCAATTGAGTGAATGCCTCCAGCATCAGCGCGTCCTTGCTTTCGAAGTGCGCGTAAAAACCACCGACGGTGAGCCCCGCCGCCCCCATGACTTCACCGACACTCGGCTCGGCCGGGCCACGCTGGATCAACGCCGCGCTGGCCGCCTGCAAAATGCGTTCGCGGGTTTGTGCTTTTTTATCGCTCATCAAAGCCTCCGGTTCTCATGGGTTGAATATTATTACCATAATAATATTTGGCAAGCGACCGACATGACCATTGGTCTGAAGAGAAAGTATGAAGGGAGTAAAAGAATTGGCCGAACGCCAGACAAACAAAAGGGCCATTCAATAATTGAATGACCCTTAAAAATCCCGCAGAGCGGGTAATCGTGGCGTCCCCTAGGGGACTCGAACCCCTGTTACCGCCGTGAAAGGGCGGTGTCCTAGGCCACTAGACGAAGGGGACACAAACCTTCTGTACAACTGATCAGGCTGAGACTGATCGATCCAAGGACGGTGTGGCCGGAACCTTGGAACTGTAAATTGGTGGAGCTAAACGGGATCGAACCGTTGACCTCTTGCATGCCATGCAAGCGCTCTCCCAGCTGAGCTATAGCCCCGGATTTTTCGTCTCGCGACGCAGCAGACCTTGCGAACTGCTTGTTGAAACTGGCGTCCCCTAGGGGACTCGAACCCCTGTTACCGCCGTGAAAGGGCGGTGTCCTAGGCCACTAGACGAAGGGGACAAAACCTTCTGTACAACATGATCAGCGCTGAGAACTGATCGATTCAAGGACGGTGTGGCCAGACCTTGAACCTGTAAATTGGTGGAGCTAAACGGGATCGAACCGTTGACCTCTTGCATGCCATGCAAGCGCTCTCCCAGCTGAGCTATAGCCCCTCATCGGTGAGGACGGGGCGAATCTTAATGGCGGTTTGGAAGTGTGTCAAATTTATTTTCAACAATTTCCAAAGTTTTTTGCCGGGATAACAATCACTTACCGGCGAAACCCCGGAAAACCTGGGTTTCGCCGTTGCAGCAGGCTGATTAAGCGATAGCGCCCAACAGCTTTTCCCACTCTTTGTTTTCTTTCTTCGACACACCACCAAGCAAATCAAGGGCTTGGCGCAGACGGAAACGCGTGAGGTCCGGGCCGAGAATTTCCATCGCATCCAGCACCGATACCGAACTGGCCTGCCCGGTGATCGCGGCAAACATCAGCGGCATGGCATCGCGCAATTTCAATTCGAGGGATTCCACCACCGCCTGGATCGTCGCGGTGATCGCGTCCTTCTCCCATTGGCGCAGGCTTTCCAGCTTCCACAGGATCAACTGCATCAATTGGCGCACCTGATCGCCCGAGAGCTTCTTGGATTCGAACAACTTGGCATCCGGGTTCACGCCACCGGCGAAGAAGAAACTGGCCAACGGTGCGACCTGGCTGAACGTCTCCACCCTGCCCTGCACCAGCGGTGCGATCTTCATCATGTACTCGGGGTTCAACGCCCACTGCTGCACACGGCTGGCGAACTCTTCCACCGGCAGGTCACGCAGCCATTGGCCGTTGAGCCACGACAGTTTCTCGATGTCGAAGATCGGCCCCCCCAAGGACACGCGGGACAGGTCAAAATTGTCGACCATTTCCTGCAGCGAGAACTTCTCGCGCTCGTCCGGCATCGACCAGCCCATGCGGCCCAGGTAGTTGAGCATCGCTTCCGGCATGAAGCCCATGCGCTCGTAGAACGTCACCGAGGTCGGGTTCTTGCGCTTGGACAGCTTGCTCTTGTCCGGGTTACGCAACAGCGGCATGTAGCACAGTTGCGGTTGTTCCCAGCCGAAGTACTCGTAGAGCAGGATCAGCTTAGGCGCCGACGGCAGCCATTCTTCACCGCGCAGCACGTGGGTGATGCCCATCAGGTGGTCGTCGACCACGTTGGCCAGGAAGTACGTCGGCAGGCCGTCGGTCTTCATCAGCACTTGCATGTCCATGCGATCCCACGGGATCTCGACGTCACCGCGCAGCATGTCCGGCACCACGCACACGCCTTCGCTCGGCACTTTCATGCGGATCACATGGGGCTCGCCGGCCGCCAGGCGCTGGGCCACTTCTTCTTTCGACAGCAGCAGCGCGCGGCCGTCGTAACGTGGGGTTTCGCCACGCGCCTGTTGCTCGGCACGCATCTGGTCCAGCTCTTCGGCGGTGCAGAAGCATGGGAACGCGTGGCCCATGTCGACCAGTTGCTGGGTGTACTGCTTGTAGATGTCGCTGCGCTCGCTCTGGCGATACGGGCCGTGCGGACCACCGACATCCGGGCCCTCGGCCCAGGTAATGCCCAACCAGCGCAGGGCATCGAAAATCTGCTGCTCCGACTCACGGGTCGAGCGCAATTGGTCGGTGTCTTCGATCCGCAGGATGAATTCACCACCGTGCTGCTTGGCAAAGCAGTAGTTGAACAAGGCGATGTAGGCAGTGCCGACGTGGGGATCCCCAGTAGGCGATGGCGCGATGCGCGTGCGGACGGTGGTCATGGCGGGTCTCGAATTGGCGATAAAACTGGAATTGAAACAAGGCGCGAATGGTAACAGCCCTCGGCACTTGGGCTCCAGCAGAAGGGCATTTAGGCCAAGCTTCGGTCTGGAGGCCAGTCATGGCTATTGGACAGATGTTTGGCTGGCTATATTCCATTACCTCTTGTTACAGACACCTCGCCCATGCCAGCTCCACTGAAACGCCGACTGTTTATCTTCGTGTGCCTCGTAGTCCTGATCGGCCTGGGCTTCTTCGCCCAGTGGTTCTTCAAGGGCCGCTTCTATGAAAGCACCGACAACGCCTATGTGCAGGGTGAGATCACCCGCGTGTCCAGCCAGCTCGGCGCCCGCATCGTCGAGGTCAAGGTCGGCGATAACGAACACGTACAAAAAGGCCAGCTCCTGGTACAGCTCGAAGCCGACGACTTCCACCTCGCCGTCGACCGCGCCAACGCCGCCCTGGCCATGCGCGAGGCCGAACGCACCCAGGCACAGAGCAAACTCACCCAGCAAGCCAGCCTGATCGCCGCCGGCGCGGCCAAAGTCGCGTCAAGCCAGGCCAGCCTCGGCCGCGCGCAGATCGACCTGTCCCGCGCACAAACCCTGCGCAAGCCCGGCTACGTCTCGGAAGAACGCGTGACCACCCTCTCCGCCGACAACCACATCGCCCGCTCCCAGGTGACCATGGCCCAGGCCGACCTGCAGGGCCAGCGCCAGCAGGTCAACGCCCTCAACGCCGAGATCAAGCGCCTCGACGCGCTGATCGCCAACGCCAGGACCGACCTGGCCCAGGCCGAACTCAACCTCACCCGCAGCGAGATCCACGCGCCGATCAGCGGCCTGGTGGGCCAGCGTGCCGCACGCAACGGCCAGTACGTGCAGGCCGGCGCCTACCTGCTGTCGATCGTCCCCGACCAAGACATCTGGATCCAGGCCAACTTCAAGGAAACCCAGATCGGCCACATGCAACCCGGGCAAAAGGCCAAGCTGACCTTCGACGCCTACCCCGACACGCCCATCGAGGCCCGGGTCGACAGCCTGTTCGCCGCCTCCGGTGCGCAGTTCAGCCTGTTGCCGCCGGACAATGCCACGGGCAACTTCACCAAAGTCGTACAGCGCATCCCGGTAAAACTGACCTTCGCCACGGATAACCCGCTGCACGGCAAGATCCGTCCCGGCATGTCCGTGACCGTCAAAGTGAACATCAAAGACCAGCCCGATGGCCGGTGATCAACTGCTGCGCCCACTCGGCGAACCGACCCGGCGCGACTGGATCGCAGTGATGAGCGTGATGCTCGGCGCGTTCATGGCGGTGCTCGACATCCAGATCACCAACTCGTCGCTCAAGGACATCCAGGGCGCGCTGTCAGCCACCCTGGAAGAAGGCTCGTGGATTTCCACGTCCTACCTTGTAGCCGAAATCATCATGATCCCCCTCACCGCCTGGCTGGTGCAGTTGCTCTCAGCGCGGCGGCTGGCGGTCTGGGTGTCGGTGGGGTTCCTGATCGCCTCGTTGATGTGCTCCATGGCCTGGAGCCTGGAAAGCATGATCGTGTTCCGCGCCCTGCAAGGCTTTACCGGCGGTGCGCTGATCCCGCTGGCGTTCACCCTTACCCTGATCAAGCTACCCGAACACCACCGCGCCAAAGGCATGGCCATGTTCGCCATGACCGCCACCTTCGCGCCCTCCATCGGCCCGACCATCGGCGGCTGGCTCACGGAAAACTGGGGGTGGGAATACATCTTCTACATCAACGTGCCACCGGGCCTGCTGATGATCGCCGGGCTGCTCTATGGTCTGGAAAAAAAGGCCTCGAACTGGGACTTGCTGAAAAGCACCGACTACCTGGGCATCGCCACCCTGGCGGTGGGCCTCGGCTGCTTGCAGGTGTTCCTGGAGGAAGGCCACCGCAAGGACTGGCTTGAATCGAACCTGATCGTCAGCCTCGGCAGCATCGCCCTGCTCAGCCTGATCACCTTTGTCATCGTGCAACTGTCCAAACCCAACCCACTGATCAACCTGGGCATCCTCGCCAACCGCAACTTTGGCCTGTCGAGCATTGCCAGCATCGGCATGGGCGTCGGCCTGTACGGCTCGATCTACCTGCTGCCGCTGTACCTGGCGCAGATCCAGAACTACAACGCCTTACAGATCGGCGAAGTGATCATGTGGATGGGCGTGCCCCAGCTGTTTCTGATACCGCTGGTGCCCAAGCTGATGAAGTACGTGTCGCCCAAATGGCTATGCACTGTAGGATTCGGCCTGTTCGGCCTGGCGAGTTTTTCCTCGGGGGTGCTCAACCCGGACTTCGCCGGCAGCCAGTTCAACCAGATCCAGATCATCCGCGCCCTGGGGCAGCCGCTGATCATGGTAACCATCTCGCTGATCGCCACCGCCTACATCCTGCCCCAGGACGCAGGCTCGGCGTCGAGCCTGTTCAACATCCTGCGCAACCTGGGCGGCGCCATCGGCATTGCATTGCTGGCGACGCTGCTGGATGCGCGCACCAAGACCTATTTCGATTATTTGCGTGAGGCGATCGTGCCGACCAACCCGCAGGTGGCGGAGCGCCTGGCAACACTGGCGCAGCAGTTCGGCAGCGACACCGCGGCGCTGGGCAAGCTCAGCGAGATCGCGCACCAGCAGGCGCAGATCATGGCCTACAACGATGCGTTTCACTTTGTCGGGTTGGCGCTGGGGGTCAGTATGGTCGCGGTGTTGTTGACCAAGGCGTTGCCGGCGGGGCTCAAGGCTGGGGAGAGTCATTGAGACCGTGGTGCCGCTTTCGCGAGCAAGCCCGCTCCCACACTTGACCGTGTTCTAACGTTGAAATGCGGTCAAGTGTGGGAGCGGGCTTGCTCGCGAAGAGGCCAGTACAGTCAGCGCAAAATCAAACCGCCAACAACCGCTCGCGCAACTTGCCAATCTCATCGCGCGTCTGCGCCGCCGCTTCAAACTCCAGATCCCGCGCCAACTGGTACATTTTCTCTTCCAACTGGCGAATACGCTTGGTGATCTCGCTCGGCGAGCGCAGTTCGTTCTCGTACTTCGCGCTTTCCTCGGCGGCCTTGGCCATGCCTTTGCGCTTCTTGCTGCGCGAACCCGGTACGACAGCGCCTTCCATAATGTCGGCAACGTCCTTGAACACGCCCTTGGGCGTGATGCCATTGGCCAGGTTAAAGGCAATCTGCTTGTCGCGACGGCGCTCGGTCTCGCCAATCGCGCGCTCCATGGAGCCGGTGATGCGGTCGGCATAGAGAATCGCGCGGCCATTGAGGTTACGCGCGGCACGCCCGATGGTCTGGATCAGCGAACGCTCGGAGCGCAGGAAGCCTTCCTTGTCCGCATCGAGGATCGCCACCAGCGACACTTCCGGCATGTCCAAACCTTCACGCAGCAGGTTGATCCCCACCAGCACGTCAAAGGTGCCCAGGCGCAGGTCACGGATGATCTCCACGCGCTCCACGGTGTCGATGTCCGAGTGCAGGTAACGCACGCGTACGCCGTGGTCGGCAAGGTAGTCGGTCAAGTCTTCGGACATGCGCTTGGTCAGCGTGGTGACCAGCACCCGCTCTTCCAGCGCGACGCGTTTGTGGATTTCCGAGAGCAAGTCATCGACCTGGGTCAGCGCCGGGCGGATTTCGATTTCCGGGTCGACCAGGCCGGTCGGACGCACCAACTGCTCGATCACGCGGCCGGCATGCTCAGCCTCGTAGTTGCCCGGCGTCGCCGATACAAAAATCGTCTGCGGGCTGATGGCTTCCCACTCGTCAAACCGCATCGGCCGGTTGTCCAGCGCCGAAGGCAGGCGGAAACCGTATTCCACCAGCGTTTCTTTACGCGAACGGTCGCCCTTATACATCGCGCCGACCTGCGGCACGCTGACGTGGGATTCGTCGATCACCAGCAGCGCATCGTCCGGCAGGTAGTCATACAGCGTCGGCGGCGGCGCGCCAGAATCGCGGCCCGAGAGGTAGCGCGAGTAGTTTTCGATGCCGTTGCAGTAGCCCAACTCCAGGATCATTTCCAGGTCGAAGCGCGTACGTTGCTCCAGGCGCTGGGCTTCCACCAGCTTGTTGTTGGCGCGCAGGTAGTCGAGACGCTCGGCCAGCTCCACCTTGATGTGCTCAACGGCGTCCAGCAAGGTTTCACGCGGCGTAACGTAGTGGCTTTTCGGATAAAAGGTGAAGCGTGGCAACTTGCGGATCACCTCGCCGGTCAACGGGTCGAAGGCCGACAGGCTTTCGACTTCATCGTCGAACAGTTCGATGCGGATCGCTTCCAGGTCGGACTCGGCCGGGTACACGTCGATCACATCGCCGCGCACGCGGAAGGTGGCGCGGGCGAAATCCATGTCGTTGCGGGTGTACTGCAGGCTCGTCAGTCGGCGCAGCACTTCGCGCTGGTCGAGTTTGTCGCCCCGGTCGATGTGCAGCACCATCTTCAGGTAGCTTTCCGGGCTGCCCAGGCCGTAGATGCACGACACCGTGGTGACGATGATCGCGTCCTTGCGCTCCAGCAGCGCCTTGGTCGCCGACAAGCGCATCTGTTCGATGTGGTCGTTGATAGACGCATCTTTCTCGATGAAGGTGTCCGACGACGGTACGTAGGCTTCAGGCTGGTAGTAGTCGTAGTAGGAAACGAAGTACTCCACCGCGTTGTTCGGGAAGAACGCCTTGAACTCGCCGTAGAGCTGCGCGGCCAGGGTCTTGTTCGGAGCCAGCACCAGGGTCGGGCGATTGATCTGCGCGATCACGTTTGCGATGCTGAAGGTCTTGCCCGAACCGGTCACCCCGAGCAACGTCTGGTGCGCCAGGCCGGCCTCGATGCCTTCGACCATCTGGCGAATCGCCTCGGGTTGATCGCCGGCGGGCTCGAAGCGGGTGACGAGTTGGAAATCCGACATAACGTACCTCTTGAAGTCACCCCAGACTGTAAACCCGTCGGGAACGAAAAAGACCACCACCCGCGAATATTCAGAGCGGGCAGCAGGAAAAAACCATGATAGCCGTAGAAGTGGTGGCGAATGTGACGGGTTTCAAGGCAATCGTCCTGCATGCCGCTGTCGATCTGCGTTGCAATAAGACTAACGGTCGGCAAATAAACCGAAAAACTTGGCCGAAAAGCCGTTTCGGTTGTCGCTCTCAGCCGTGATGGCCTCTATACTAGCTCCCCGTTTGTGCACCGCTCTAGTGCATTCGGCTGGAGCGCGACACGTCCCTCCCTTCCCCCATAGAGCTGCCGCAAAAATGAGCCTGTTCTCCGCTGTCGAAATGGCACCACGCGATCCTATCCTGGGCCTCAACGAAGCATTCAACGCCGACACTCGAACCACCAAGGTCAACCTTGGCGTAGGCGTTTACTGCAACGAGGAGGGGAAGATTCCACTCTTGCGTGCCGTTGCCGAAGCGGAAGCCATTCGCGTGGCGCAACACGCTGCTCGTGGCTACTTGCCAATCGACGGCATCGCGGCCTACGACAAGGCCGTGCAGACCCTGCTGTTTGGTGCTGAGTCGCCACTGCTGAACGCTGGCCGCGTCACCACCGTGCAAGCGGTTGGCGGCACCGGCGCGCTGAAAATCGGTGCTGACTTCCTCAAGCAACTGCTGCCAGGCGCCGTCGTCGCCATCAGCGACCCAAGCTGGGAAAACCACCGCGCCCTGTTCGAAACCGCCGGTTTCCCGGTGCAGAACTACCGCTACTACGACGCCGCCACCCATGACGTAAACCGTGCCGGCCTGCTCGAAGATCTCAACGCCCTGCCGCCGCAGTCCATCGTGGTGCTGCACGCCTGCTGCCACAACCCGACCGGCGTCGACCTGACCCCGGCCGACTGGCAGAACGTGCTGGACGTGGTCAAGGCCAAGCGCCTCGTACCGTTCCTCGACATGGCCTACCAGGGCTTTGGCGATGGCATCCACGAAGACGCCGCGGCCGTGCGCCTGTTCGCCGAGTCCGGTCTGACCTTCTTTGTGTCCAGCTCGTTCTCCAAGTCGTTCTCCCTGTACGGCGAACGTGTGGGCGCGCTGTCCATCGTCGGCGAATCCAAGGAAGAAAGCGCGCGCATCCTGTCCCAGGTCAAGCGTGTGATCCGCACCAACTACTCCAACCCGCCAACCCACGGCGCCGCGATTGTAGCTGCCGTGCTGAACAGTCCTGAGCTGCGCGCGCAGTGGGAAGCCGAACTGGCTGAAATGCGCCTGCGCATTCGTGGGATGCGTGAGCAGATGGTGTCGGAACTGGCCAAGGCTGCACCGGGCCATGACTTCAGCTTCGTCGGCCGCCAGCGTGGGATGTTTTCCTACTCCGGCCTGACCGTTGAGCAAGTCACCCGCCTGCGCACCGAGTTCGGCATCTACGCCCTCGACACCGGCCGCATCTGCGTGGCGGCGTTGAACCAGTCGAACATCGACGCAGTCACAAAGGCAATCGTCCAGGTCCTGTAAGCCTGGAGCCGTTGCACAGAAGGGGAAGCCGCTGGCTTCCCCTTTTTCGTATCCAGCCCCTAGACTGAACCTTGCCCGCCCCTTTGCTGTGAGAACCTTATGAGAAACGACGACCTGGACCTGCGTGCCGACCGCGACGAGCTGGATGACTATGTGCCCCGCGCGCCGCAACCCAAGCGCCAGAAAAGCCTGGTGTTGCAGGTAGCGCTAGGGGTGTTCCTCGGTGGCTTGGCGTTGTGGCTGGTGCAACTGGGGGCCACGGCACTGATGGCCAAGCTCGCCATGGGCACCCTCCAATTCGGCGGCTGATGAAGTTCAAAAATGTGGGAGCGGGCTTGCTCGCGAATGCAGTGTGTCAGGCGATACATGTGTAACTGAACCACCGCATTCGCGAGCAAGCCCGCTCCCACATTGGATCTACGTCGCTACTAGATTGCGTTCTTCCAGCAGCTTTACGAAGCTGTTGAGGCTCTGCGACACCGTGCCCCGCCGCCAGATCAGCCAGGTGTGCAGCACCCGGAATTTGTCCGTCAACGGCCACACACTCACCGCCGCAAACCCCGGCATGCTTTCCAACATGCTGCGCGGCATCAACGCCAATCCCGCACCGGCGCTGACGCAAGCCAACATGCCGTGGTACGACTCGATCTCGAAAATCTTCCCCGGCACCGCACCGTCCTGGGAAAACCAACGTTCGAAATGATGCCGGTACGAGCAGTTCGAGCGGAACGTGTAGATATTCTCGCCATTCACATCCTGGCCCCGGGTGATCGGCGCGTGATGCAGCGGCGCGATCACCACCATTTCCTCCTCAAACACCGCCACGCCTTCCAGGGTCGCGTGCAACACCGGCCCATCGACAAACGCCGCCGTCAGGCGCCCCGATAGCACGCCTTCAATCATGGTGCCCGACGGTCCGGTGCTCAGGTCCAGCTCGACCTTGGTGTGTTTCTGGTTATACGCCGCGAGCAACGCCGGGATGCGCACCGCCGCCGTACTCTCCAGCGAGCCCAGGGCAAACGCACCCTGGGGCTCCTCCCCCGCCACCGTGGCACGGGCCTCCTGCACCAGATCGAGAATGCGCCGCGCATAACCGAGAAAATTCCAGCCGGCCGGTGACAAGCGCAGGCGGCTTTTCTCGCGGATGAACAATTCGACGCCCAGGTCCTGCTCCAGTTGCTTGATGCGGGTGGTCAGGTTCGACGGCACCCGATGAATCAACTGCGCGGCGGCGCTGATGCTGCCTTGCTCGGCAACGGCCTTGAAGATTTCCAGCTGCACCAGATCCAAGTCATTCTCCAATCGTGAATGTATTGCTCAATATTATTCAGTTTCCAGAAAAGAACCAGCCCCGTAACCTGAACTCAACTTATCCCTTGCGCAGGACGGTGCCATGAACGCGACTACCCACGCCCTCTCGATCAACCCGGCCAACGGCGAAAAGGTCGGCAGCTACCCGTATGAAAGCGACTCGCAGCTGAACGCCGCCCTCGACCGTGCCACCGCCGCCTTCCGCACCTGGCGCCACCAGCCGCTCAGCCAGCGCGCCGAACGGCTGCTGGCCCTGGCCGCCGCCCTGCGGGAACAAGCTGAAGAGATGGCGCAGATGATCACCCTGGAAATGGGCAAGCCCATCGCCCAGGCCCGCGCCGAAATCGAAAAATGCGCCCAGCTCAGTGAATGGTACGCCGCCCAGGGCCCGGCCATGCTCGCCCCGGAGCCGACCCTGGTGGACAACGGCAGCGCCCATATCGAATACCGCCCACTGGGCCCGATCCTCGCGGTGATGCCGTGGAACTTCCCGGTCTGGCAAGTGTTGCGCGGCGCCGTGCCGACGATGCTCGCCGGCAACACCTACGTGCTCAAGCACGCGCCGAACGTGATGGGCAGCGCCTACCTGATGCAGCAGGCATTCAAAAAAGCCGGCTTTGCTGAAGGCCTGTTCGAAGTGATCAACGTGACGACCGACGGCGTATCCAAAGCCATCGCCGACCCACGCATCGCCGCCGTCACCCTCACCGGCAGCGTGCGCGCCGGTATGGCCATCGGCTCCCAGGCCGGTGCCGCGCTGAAAAAGTGTGTGCTGGAACTGGGCGGCTCCGACCCGTTCATCGTGCTCAACGACGCCGACCTCGACGCCGCGGTGCAAGCCGCCGTGATTGGCCGCTTCCAGAACAGCGGGCAAGTCTGCGCCGCTGCCAAGCGTCTGATCATCGAAGCCGGCGTGGCCGAAGCCTTTACCGCCAAATTCCTCGCGGCCAGCCGTGCCCTGGTGATGGGCGACCCGACATCCGCCGCCACGTACATCGGCCCGATGGCCCGCTTCGACCTGCGCGACGAGCTGCACGGCCAGGTCCAGGCGACTCTTGAAGAAGGCGCGACCCTGCTACTGGGCGGCCATAAAGTCGCCGGTGCCGGCAACTACTATGAGCCGACCGTACTGGCAGGCGTCACCGACCAGATGACCTCGTTCAAACAGGAACTGTTCGGCCCGGTAGCCTCGATCATCACCGCCCGCGACGCCGACCACGCGGTAGCGCTGGCGAATGACAGCGAATTCGGCCTGACCGCGAGCATCTTCACCACCGACGCGGCGAAGGCGCGGGATATAGCCAACCGCCTGGAAACCGGCGGGATTTTCGTCAACGCCTTCAGCGTATCCGACCCTCGGGTGGCGTTTGGCGGGATCAAGAAAAGCGGCTTTGGCCGTGAACTGTCGCACTTCGGCGTGCGGGAATTCTGCAACGCGCAGACCGTGTGGCTGGACCGCAAATAACCCCCCGGCCGGGCTGACACCCTTGTAGTGAGCGGGCTTGCCCGCGCTGGGTGGCGAAGCCGCCCCAAACCCAGGCAACTCGGTCTTTCTGATACACCGAGTTGCTTGGATTTGGGGCGGCTTCGCCACCCAGCGCGGGGCAAGCCCGCTCACTACAAACCGGTGGTCACTGGGTATTGATGAAGTGAAACCGCGCCTGGGCCTTCTCAACCGCGTGGCGCACTTTGTCCTGCTGCGCCTCACTGCCCGCGTAGTAGATATTCATCCCCTGCAAACCGAGGCCTTCGCAGGCGTTCTCAACAACCGCCACGTCGATTGAACTGCGCGCCCCAATGATCAAGAACCCACTGTCGCCCAGGCGCTGGGCGTTGAGCAGTTCCTGCCTGAGTTGGCCGGCATTCGCGCCGCCGCCCAGGACAGTCGCCAGCATGTCGCCGATCACACCATGGCTGGCGATCTTGACGCTGTGCAAACGCACCTTGTTGGCGCCGGCAGGCAGCGACATGACATGGGCAGTGGCGGCCTCGTCGAAAATCTGCGATTCGCTTTTACCCTGGGTCGCACAACCGGCAAGCAGGGTGATCAGGGCGAGGGCGACTAAACGTTTCACTGTATTTTCCTTGTAGGGGGCGGTTCCGTGGCCGCGCATCATAAGAGACACGCGCCCTCACGTCCAAGATCGACTACCATACCGCGCCGGTTCCCCAACGGGACTAATAGGGAATCCGAAGCGCGGCCACCCGCGCCAACCGGAACTGCCCCCGCAACTGTAGGTGCTGAGCCTGCTCCCCACTGCCACTGGACGCTGTCCGGGAAGGCCGGAGCGTGGCGATGACGCATCAGTCAGGAGACCTGCCGGCCAAGCGTTATCACCAACCGGCGGGGTGTCCGGGAAGGGCATCCCTGGCCTGCCGGACCGGCAGCGTTCATGGCTGTATTTCCACTACCGTACCGCCCCAGCTCCCTGTACGGTCCCAACGGAGATTGCCCCATGCTGCCACGCGTTACCGCCCTGCTCACCGGCCTGAGTGTTTGTGCCCTGGCCCACGCCGCGCCGACTGACTACCCGCTGACCCTGGAAAACTGCGGCAGCACCCTCACCTTCCAGCAAGCACCGACGCGCAGCGTGACCATCGGCCAGGCCGCCACCGAGATGCTTTATGCGTTGGGCGTGGGCGACAAAGTGGTCGGCACCTCACTGTGGTTCAACAGTGTGCTGCCGCAGTTCAAGGCACAGAACGAGCGCATCGAACGCCTGGCCAACAATGAGCCGAGCTTCGAAGCCGTGATCGCCAAGCGCCCGCAGTTGGTAGCGGCCGAGCTGGAATGGGTGGTCGGCGCACAAGGCGTGGTCGGCACCCGTGAGCAATTCCACGAGCTGCAGATCCCCACCTACCTGCTGCCCTCCGACTGCGAAGGCAAGGACAACCTGGTGGGCGCCGACGGCACGCGGCTGGAGCCGTTCCGCATCGAGACCATCTACAAAAGCATCAGCCAACTGGCGGCGATCTTCGATGTGCAGGACCGCGGTCAACAGTTGAACGACGAACTCAAGGCGCGCCTGGCCAAGTCCGTCGCCACCGTGCAGAGCAAGGGCCTCAAGCAGGCCAGCGCACTGGTGTGGTTCTCCAGCGCCGAGCTGGCCAGCGACCCGTATGTCGCCGGGCACAAGGGCATTCCCGAATTCATCCTGCAAACCCTCGGCCTGCGCAACGTGGTGCAGTCCGATGAAGAATGGCCCGCCGTGGGCTGGGAAACCATCGCCAAGGCCAACCCGACCTTCCTCGTCATCGCCCGCATGGACCGCCGCCGCTACCCTGCCGACGACCATGAAAAGAAACTCGCCTTCCTGCGCAGCGACCCAGTCACCCGCAACATGGATGCGGTAAAAAACAACCGCATCATCATCCTCGACGCCCTGGCGTTGCAGGCCAGCATCCGCATGTTCGACGGCCTTGAGCAACTGGCCACGGCCATCGACGGCTACGACCTGCCGAAATGATTCGTGCCCTCCTCGCCCTGGCCCTGCTCCTGGCCGCCGTGCTCGCCGGCGTGGCCATCGGCGAAACCGCCATCTCGCCGCAGGTCGTACTTCAGGTGCTGGCCAATAAACTGTGGGGCGCCGGCTACGTGCTCGACCCCATCGACGAAGGCGTGGTGTGGAACTACCGCCTGACCCGCGCACTGGTCGCCGCCGCCTGCGGTGCCGGGCTGGCGACCTGCGGGGTGATCCTGCAATCGCTGCTGCGCAACCCGCTGGCCGACCCGTACCTGCTGGGCATCAGCGCCGGCGCCTCGACAGGTGCGGTGCTGGTGGCGCTGATCGGGGTGGGCGGCGGCTTGATTTCATTGTCGGCTGGCGCGTTTGTCGGCGCGATGGCGGCGTTTGCGCTGGTGATTTTGTTGGCGCGGGCCAGCGGCTCATCCAGCGGCACCGGGCAGATCATCCTCGCCGGCATTGCCGGTTCGCAGCTGTTCAACGCACTCACCGCATTCCTCATCACCAAATCCGCCAGCTCCGAACAGGCGCGCGGCATCATGTTCTGGCTGCTGGGCAACCTCAGCGGCGTGCGCTGGCCGTCGGTATGGCTGGCGGTGCCAGTGGCGCTGGTGGGGTTGGCGGTGTGCCTGTGGCATCGCCGGGCGCTGGATGCGTTCACCTTTGGCACGGATTCGGCGGCGTCCCTGGGCATCCCGGTGCGCCGTGTGCAATTTGTGCTGGTGGGTTGCGCGGCGTTGGTGACGGCGGTGATGGTGTCGATTGTCGGCTCCATCGGCTTTGTCGGCTTGGTGATCCCCCATGCCGTGCGCCTGCTGCTCGGCACCGGGCATTCACGCCTGCTGCCGGCCAGCGCCTTGGGGGGTGCGTTGTTCCTGATTGCCGCGGATGTGCTGTCGCGCACCTTGATCAAGGGCCAGGTGATCCCGGTTGGCGTGGTCACCGCGCTGGTAGGCGCGCCGGTGTTTGCGCTGATCCTGATCGGCCGGAGGAATGCGCGATGAGCGTGCTCAGTTGCCGTGGCCTGGGCTTCAAGGTGCGCGAAGCCGAGTTGCTGCGCGACATTCACCTGGACGTGGAGCTGGGCGAGACCCTCGGTATCGTCGGGCCGAACGGTTCCGGCAAATCCACCCTGCTCAAGCTGCTCGCCGGGTTGCGTACCCCGGCGTGTGGCGACGTGCTGCTGGGCGGCCAGCGCCTCGGGCAGCTGTCGCGCCGCAGCATCGCGCAACAGTTGGCCGTGGTGGAGCAACAGGCCGACACCGATGACGCCATCCGCGTGTTCGACGCCGTGGCCCTGGGCCGCACGCCGTGGCTGTCGGCGCTGAGCCCCTGGTCGGATGCAGACGACGCCATCGTGCGCCAAGCCCTGCACGACGTGGACGCCACCCACCTGGCCCAACGCGCCTGGCGCAGCCTTTCCGGCGGCGAGCGCCAACGCGTGCACATCGCCCGCGCCCTGGCGCAACGGCCGCAGATCCTGTTGCTGGATGAGCCGACCAATCACCTGGATATTCAGCATCAACTGGCGATCTTGAAAGGCGTGCAAGCGCTGCCGGTGACGACGCTGATTGCCCTGCATGACCTGAACCAGGCGCTGACCTGTGATCGCCTGGCGGTGCTGGACCACGGGCGATTGGTGGCGCTGGGCAAGCCGCTGGAGGTACTCACGCCGCAGCGCTTGAAGGACACGTTCGGGGTGCAGGCGCACTACCTCACAGACCCGTTCGACGGCGCGCAGATACTGCGGCTGCGTTCCAACTAAACACGGGGAGTCTAGTGGTGCTTCTTCAGGCCACTACAGCAGCCGCTGCATGTGCGTGGTCTGCCACACCGGATCAGCTTCCACGTCCACCACCGCAAACCCCTGCCGCCGCCAAAATTCGATCGCACCCGGTAGAAACGGATGGGTGTGCAGGTACATCACCTCCACCCCCTGCGCGTGCGCCAGCGCCTCCAGCGCACGGTACAACTCCCTCGCCAATCCAGAACGGCGGAACGCTGGCAGCACAAACAGGCGCACCACTTCCACGGTCCGGCGCCCCTGGTAATCCAACTGGGGAAAACGCCCGTCATAGGGCAAGTAGCCCATCGCGGCAACAATTTCGTCGCCAGCGCGGGCGATCAGAAACCGGCCGCTGCCTTGCACGTAAACCGCCTCGAACTGTGCAAGATCGTTCGGCATACCTGCATCGCTGAGCTTGGGAAACAGCTCGCCACGGGCGTGCAGCACAAAGGCCAGTACCTCGGGAATAGCCTGCGTATCAACCGGCTGGATCAGCATTGTCACGGTTCACCCACGGCGCTTACCGCCTGAATCCGTTGCAGAATCCAAGCCCGGCTGTGCTCCAGCACTGCCGCCCCCACCTCCAGCGGAAAATGAATAAACCCATGCGCCGCCTCCGGCACCAGGTACGCCTCAGCCCCAGGCCAGCGCTCGGCGATCAACAGCGTGTCGTCTTTAAGCGGGTCCAACGTGCCCACCCACATCAACGCCGGCGGCAACCCGTTGAAGTCGCCATACAGCGGTGACAATGGCGCCTGCCGACGTTCTTCATCGCTCAACCCCGGCGTCAGCAGGCGTAGCGCCTCGACCATGCCCGGCCCGTCCAGCAACAAGGTGTGCGGCCCCGCCGCGCGTACGCTGGGCGTGCCGCTCAAATCGTAAACGCCGTAGTACAACAGCGCGCCGCACACCCGCTGGAGCAGCTCTGGCGATTGCTTCAGCGCCAGCAACGTCGCTGCCGCCAGATGCCCGCCGGCCGATTCGCCGACAACGACCACCGGCAACCCGGCAAACTCCTCGGCGCTGAGCAACCAACGCGCCGCCGCCAGGCAATCGTCCATCAAGCCTGCCACCGGCGTGTCCACCGCCAGCCGGTAGTCCACCGACACCACCGCGACGTCGCAGGCATTGACCATGCCGAGGTTGAGATCGTCGTCCATCTGCGCGTTGCCGATCACCCAGCCGCCGCCGTGAATATCCAGCACCACGCCCTTGGGTTTGCCGAGTGGCCGCAGGATACGCACGGGGACGTTGCCGGCGAGCCGGGTTTGCGCCACGGGCGAGCGCTTGAACACCTGACCGGCACGCAACAGCGCCTGGATCAAGCGCGGCGTCACACGGTTGCGGATCTTGAAGCGCGGCAGCCACGCGAGCTTCTTGTTGAAACGGCGCATTTCGGCCAGTTGGGGTTCGCTGGCAGGCCATGGTTTATAGGGCATCAGCGGTTACTGCGCAGGATCGAGAAGTTCAGCGCCGCCGCCACACACAGCCACGCCAGGTAGGGGAACAGGATCAACCCGGTGATCAGATCCAGACGCACCGCCAACACCACCATCGTTGCCACGGTCAGCCACAACACCGCCAGGATCACCATCCCGGCCAGGATGCGATGCGCGCCGAAGAACACCGGCGTCCACAACGTATTCAACGCAATCTGCGCCGCCCACAACGCCAACACCACCTGGCTGTCCGGGATCAGGCTGAGGCGATAACCGGCCCAGGCCAGCAGCAGATAAATCAGCGTCCACGCCACCGGGAACAGCCAGTTGGGCGGCGTGAAGCTGGGCTTGACGAGGGATTCGTACCACGCGCCGGGCTTGAACAGCAGGCCGGTACTGGCGGCGGCGACGCAGGCGAGCAGGAAGATGAAGAAAGTCATGGTCGGTCCTTGGCTGGGCATTTCAACTTGGACGGGCTGCACAGGGGTAAAAGTTCACGCCCCCTTCAAACACCCGCTTGCGCCGCGCCGGGTGGCGCAGCCGCCCCACCCCAGACACCGCGTTATCCCGTCAAACCGTGTCGGCAGGGTTTGGTTCCAGGATCTTGAGCCAGGGCCAGCGCGCCTGATAACTCAGCGCCTTCTGGGCAAACAACTGCGGCTCCGGGTGATGGGGATTGATCCGCAACACACCCTGCTCCACATCTTCCAACCCATACGGCGCATACACCTCGCCCGTCGCCAGGTCCAAGCCAATGCACGTGCCCGCCACCAGGTAACGATCAATCCCCTGCCTGGCGGTGTGCAATTGCGGGTAAGGCCGCCCAAACCGCTGGCCATACCAAAGATGCACCCGCGCCTGGTTCCTCACCTCGACATTCACGCCCAGGTCGTCGAACAACCGCTGCGCCGCACGTATGACCTTGTCCTCAGCCTCGTAGGAAAGGTCCGTATCAAAGTAAAAAACGTCGTAGTCCTTCACCCCATGCCCAGCAGGCCGGTTCGCCTGATGGTTCCACACCGCCTGGAACAAGCAGCCGGCGGTGAGCAAACACTGATCCAACCCCAGCGTCGGCAAACGCGCGGTGATCTCGGCATTGATGGGGTTGGCCATGGCCAATTCGAGCAAGCGGTCGACGGTCAATGTCATGTGTATTCCCTTCAAACCATGTGTCGCGCCACGCCCTTCAATTCACTCCAGGGTAGGACTCCACATATTGAATGGTGAAGTCCGGATACGAATCGACAATCTGGATCTTGTAATCGGGAAACGAACTCACCGTCTGCCATTTTCCAACTGAGTCAGGGTAAATACTCACCTGTTGCACTTTGAGGTCAGGGTATTGATTCACGACCTTGACCTTGTAGTCGGGGTAGCTGTCGACGAACTGGATCTTGCCGTAAATCTTCGAGACATCCACCGAAGAAGCGGCCGAAACGCACAGAGGGGAAATCAGCAGCAGTGACGCGACAACAGCTTTAAACATGAGCATTTCATCCTGAAATATGAAGCGTCCACGGACTATCAGCCCTTCAACTCACTGGCCCGGTGGCTTGCCGCGTCATCGTAAGCCACGTACAGCGACTCGGCGACCTGGCTTTTGATGGCTTTGGTCGACTCCAGCCCCAACACAAAACCTTCCGCCTTGCCGCCGGCACGGTTGAGTTCTTCGTGGGTCGACGCACCGGTGATGGAGTCGAGGAGCTTAGCGGCGTGGGGGCCGACGCCTTTGGGCAGGCTGATCTGGTCGATGGACATGGGCGATACCTTGAAAAAGAGAGGTCGGTAGCGCGTGCAACAGCTGCCGGGGGCGACATGGTAGACCTATCTGCCCAGCGCTTTGGGAAATATCTCCTCCGGCGCGAGTACAACGTCAGCTCTTACCTACCGACCAGACTTTTCCTAAATGAAGCCAGGAAGCGTCCGACTGTACTTCAAAAAACCAGATCATCAGGGTAACTGCGCGATAAGTGCACGTTTACGTTTTACGAGAGAACTCTGCCATGACCACGGAGGACTTTTGGAACTCATGGCTAGCAATCTGGTTTTTGGCCGGCCCATTGCTGCTCGAAATCGTAAGTATTGGGTACAGTCTGCACCTAAGTCACCGGCACTTGAGCGCCATTTATGAAGTTACGCAACAATGACTAGCATCGATCATTGGAACCCTTGGGTTGCATTTATTATTTTGCGTGCCACCGATCTGCTATCCGCTGCAGGCCTCGGATCCAGTCTATACCTGACTCATCGCCATCTGGATGTCATTAAGGAGGCCTTGAAAAATAGCCGTTATATTTATCTCTGGGGACCTCACCCGGGGCCCATGGGCGGGATTCAATTTCAGAAATGGGCTACAAAAGGGCTGGCCGGAACCTACAGCGATAGCCTAAAAACTCGGCCGTTGCGCCAATCAACTGCGCAGTTCAACCCAGGATAAATCCCAAAGCCATCCGGCACCTTGCTCCGTTGCCTACGCCTGCGTCAGAATCCGCCGGCTTGTGCGCTGGAGTGGCGAAATCTAAGGTTGCGCGGTCGCTGAATTTCTCGGTGATCGGGTTTAGTAGCCCGGATCGGCTATCTATATGTGCATGAGCTTCATCAGTCGGACACTGTGTCCGCACTTGATGGCGGCTGTGCGCAGGGCGTCTTCGGACGCGCCGGCTTTAGATATCCACCGGTCTACTAACCTGCGCACAGCGGCCACCCACTCGTTTAGTAGCGAGAGGCTGGCGGCCCAACCCAGGATATCTTTTATGTTTGAAGTCAAATCAGATTCAACACCCCTCTTCAGGGTCGACCCCAACGCCAATAACGAAACGTTGATCACCAATAGCTACGAGACTTTCACCGCTGTTAGCACGCTGCTGCTCGACCTCTCCGAAGACCTAAGCGGAAAACACCGCGACATCGCACTGGCCATTCACCAATTGAGTGAATTGGGCGTACTGCTTACCGCTAAGCTTCTAGACCGTGAGGCGCCTTTCTCAGCTTGAGGATCGGCCATTCAGGGGGCTAGCTCGATTAGTCGCCGAATTGGGGGCGAGAAAAAGGGGCGGATTGATTTTTTAGGAAAATAGACCCGCGCCCTTTTTCCGTTTCTAGAAAAGCTGCTTTCGGCCAGAAGCCGCCATTAAGGCCAGCCAAAAAAACCGGATGTCTTGATGCATTCATCGGGGGTGACAGGAATGGGATGTTGATTATCGCAACACGCAATGCAAAACGATGAAGCTTAAAACCGCTCCGATTGCAAAGATCCCCATTCCAAACGTGCCGCCAAGAAGCAGAGGATGTTTCCACAAGGGCGCCGTCAAACCAGCCTCTGATGCAACGTCAGAGGCCTCCCGCACCAATTTCACACCATCTTGCTCGCTCCGTGTTTACATTCCTCTCGAGCCACCATCTCGTTTGAAATTCGATCTGTTACCACTCCACCTAAAAATTCACCGCTGCTATGCTTCGCCTTCTCGAGGTAATGTATCGCTCTATGGTTGATAGAACTGTGCGTTTTGGCTGGTAGCAAAGCAGTTCATAAAAATATCAATAGAGTTCGGGAAGAAACATAACCTCTGTCACTAAACCCAAACACGCGAACTACGCGGAGAAAAATTATGGACTGTGAAACTCCCTTCGAAACATTCTTAAAGCCGCGACTCGAAGCTATTCACAAGATGATGATGGCAGGTTTTTATGGAAGCGGAGAGCTAAGTAGCGCAAGCAAAGGGCATGAGCGAGAGTTATTTATCAATACGTTTTTATCTCAGATCTTCCCCTCAAATTATCGTTTTGGAAGCGGAGACATTATTGACGGGCACAACGAGAAAAGCGGGCAAGTAGATATTGTCATCGAATACTCAAATTTCATGAGCTTCCCGTATTTATTCGGAGGCCCGCGACTTTATCTGGCAGAAGGCGTTGCCGCCGCAATAGAAACGAAAAGCAATTTGTGCGGGCAATGGGAGGAAGCACTAGCCACGGCTGCGAAAATCAAGGAGCTTAAGCGCATTTTCATACCTGACCGCGACAAAGAACTAGCTCCAACGCTAGAGAGCTCCAATGCTTTTGCTCGAGCCCTGGGCCTACCAGTGACTTCACCTCAAGTAATATATGAGACGCAGTCTTATTCTTCCGTCATAGTCAATGAGAAATATCCCCCACAACAGATTCCAGTATTTTTAGTGGGCTACAAGGGTTGGCAAAATAAAGAAACGCTCAACCAAAAACTGCACAGTACTAACGGACTGGTAGACGCCATACTTACGCTAGACCCTTTAATGTATCACTCCCGTAGCGGCGCAAGCTCACAAGGAGTCGCAGCTCTGTTCCAGTTCATTGACGGACTATTTCACTACGTACAGAAGAGTTTTATGCAAGCCCCCATGAGCGATATATATTTTATGCCGCGAAATTTCCATGAGCGTTTTTTTAATAGCGAGTTAGATCAATAAAAGTCCAGAGTTCCATTCCAAATAGAGACTGAATGAACAGCACTTTTTTAAACACATTAGAAGGTATAACTCATCAATTCATCAAGGTCAGCTTAGGGTCGGTAGCTGCCCTTCGCCCCAGGCAAGCCAAAAGCAGACGCTCGAAGTATCGACCCAATCAGAGTCGATTCAATCATGTTGCCATGAACGGTCAGGCAAGCTGCTTGTAAAATTTGTTAGCGATACAGATCGTGCACGTGGTTCTCCATGACGTTTCTCCGCAGTGAAAGCACCAACAGATCGCCCGCTTCAGAAGCCCATTGGTCTTGGCAAAGTCCTCTAATCCGTGGTTTGCTTATGCCTTGAACGCATCCCTCGAAGGGTACAGACATCATTGCTTTGAGATAAGGCGAGGGTAAGCCGTGTAGCTGCCTTTCGTAATTTATGTAAATAAAGTTGTGGTTTTAGGAGGATTCATGAGTAGCCGGCAATCAATTACGTCCCTGCTAACTATGTGGCACTTAGGAAATGTCAAGGCTGAGTTGTTTACGAACATGTATTTGGCCTCAGTTGGCTATGGAGGCTTTAAAAATAGGTCTCCGCTAGGCGGGCCTGATGGCGGAAGAGACCTTGAAAATGAAAGTGACAGGCATTTTGTAGCCTGCTATTTTCCGACCATGGAGCAGAAAAGCTTTTCTTCCATTCAGAAAAAATATAATTCAGATATTGACAAAGCTCTAGCTAAAGATGCCAGACACTTTACATTCGTTACTGGTCAAATTCTTCAGGATAAGCAAAAAAAGACCTTGGAGTCATATAGCTCAAAGATTAAGTCCAAGGTCATTAGCGGTGATGACATTGCAGCTCATGTGTGCAAGCCCGAAAATTCGCACTTAAGACAAGAGCTAGGGATTGTTACTAACCACCTATTTTCGAATGACAAAATTTTTTGTAAAAATCTTTATGAGGAAATTAACTTTCGCGCTTTAATTGAAGCAGCTAACTCCTGCATACCGCCAATATCTTTCTCTGGCTACTTCGTTCAGTTTTTTGATGATTTAGCTCGTTTCCAAGAAACTGCGGAGCCCTCATTGCTCTCAGATACGCTTAAAGGCTTTTATTATAGTTGGTTAGAGGCGATTAGCGTAGTTGATAAGGAGATCTTCGATTCATATGATTATTTTTACGCAGCTCCGACCCAAACATTCAACCTTCATCGGCTGGGTGACAGAGTGAAAGGGTTGCCAACAAGCGAATTTACAAAAATTTGCGATGTTAAAAAAGCAGGGTTCAAGAATTTTACTGATGCCACTTTAGCTTTAATTCATCACATCCGAGATGAGCACAGGCTGATGATCCAGCGATAGCTTCCAAACCCTATAGAAAGCCATTGAAATAGAGTTAGATTAATAATTCGATAGTGCAAGAATAATCTTCCTATCCAGACATTTGGCCTTCTGTACCGGCTCGGAAGATTAGGGTTTCTGTACAGGAGAATAACACCGGATTATGGTGATGCTCTAGGCAGTAAGTTTTCGTCCCAAGGTGCCTTTATCCAAAGGGCATCCTGGGACGAAAGCGAACATTAGCGTGATACGACTCGCCATAGTCCTTCGGCTTGGAATAAGATAAATTAATGCCGCCATGCCGCCTCCGCTGGCCCGCTTTCAACACAGTAGAGTCAAGTAACTACGCGTTGAGACAATAAAAGCGCGCTTTAGTCCTCGCCAACTTCATATCGGATGTGAGGTTTCGTGGTGAATATCTATAAATACGTAGTTTTTAATCTTGTCCTTCAAAGCAGTCAATGCAAGATTTAATAACGTATTTTCACATTCAATGTTTTTGGCGTAAAATAACCTTCCTTCAGTATAGACTCCAAGTCGATTAAACTCTCCGCCTGTCGTCTGAATGCTATCTGCAAGCTCTGCTATTTCATAAATTTTAGCACGCACAATAGATCTCTTGAATATGTCGTGAGCAAAGCTATTTCGCTCACGATTTACAGCATCAAGTGCTCTGAATATTTCTTTGGGTAGTCCGATATTTTTCGCGATATACAGCTTATTATTGAATCCTATTTTTTCAATTCCAGAAAACAACGGCACCCCTTTGTTTAGCTTGAAGTTTATCCATTGCTCAATAAGAAACTCAAATATCAGATGAAAGCTCATTACCTGCAAAGATTGAGGCGATTTTCTATCTATTTCTTTCAAAGGCTCGCTGTCTGCTAGTTTTTTTAGCTGATCATTAAAAGCCACAAAGCGATCATGCTCATCCGTTGTACTGCCTCTCATAATTCCTCTCCTTACTGAGAGCATTTTCTAATGCGGGCACATATACGCCAACCTGACGCAGACCACGGGTCATTGCCTAGATGTCGCGCCGCTTAACCTCATTGAAGAAGCTTCTTCCTTGCGTCGTTGAATTCTTGCTCAGTGATATGACCATCATCCTTGAGCTTTGCCCATTTGGTCAGTTCATCAGCAACAGAGAACGTGCGAAGCCGGTCACCCTTGATGATGTCAACGTCGCTGGAGTCCTCCACTCCCTTCGCTTTGCTGGAGAAAATGCCGTTCATCTCTACCCATTCTGAATGGCGACGTAGCGGGTTCAGGAAAAGAAAATTCAGAATGACGATGTAAAATATCGCAATGCCGCCCAATGAAAGAGATGCGAAGAATTCGTTCGCCTGGCGATCCCATCGATCTTCTCCTCCCAGCGTCGTTGCGAAGTACAACGCGAAAAGGGCGCATCCTGTGAGCAAGATATAAACGTAGTATTTGAAATACTGTCCAGACGTTTCGATGTGAGAGAAGTCACTGTTTTTTTTCATCATCACAAGCCCAAAAATCAAGAAAATGGCTGGAATTATACCTACGAGAAAAAACATAGAAGGGGCTAGCAGAATAGCGAAAATCAGTAACTTGATCTGTTGGTTGCTCGTCATTGGTGTGTCGTTCATGCTTTCAATTCCATGCTTTTCGCTAGAGAAAATATTCAGGCTCAGTGTTTGGTTAGGAGCTGCACGATTTGCAGCGCGATAATCACAATCGCCCAACCAATGAAAATTCGACGGCGTGTTGAGCTGTTTCGTTTTGATTTGAAAAACGAAGCTATACCTACGTGGACTAACGAAATGAACACGCTTCCACCGAAAGCGCTGGAAAGATAACTCTGAAACAGGACAGGCTCTTTCACAATGTCCATGACCGGCGATGCGCCAAAGTCGTGTTTGACAGTCGTAATAAAAACCATGACGAAGCTGATCAGCGAAAGGACGATTGCGAGGGCTAGCGAGGTGGGTTTTTTCTCGGGAGCTGCAGGCTCATTTTGACCATCCGCTTCTTCGTCAGGTGTTGATACTTCCATGTCTCTTCCTTCGTCAAAAATCGAGAAAACTCGCGGTTAGAGGCACTGTTTCGTGCATGGCATAGTAGCATCACAAGTGACGTGACCAGAAGGATGAGGGAGCTAAGGCATGGACGATTTTCTAGAAAGATCAGATGAGCTACACGTTGAGATCTTGGGGCTGATTGATGGCGTGCAAGCGTACCCCGGCGTTCGTCATGAGGTTGCCTTGGTAGCATGTGGCATGGCTCTGGAACATGCTCTGAGCCTTTGCTTATACGAATGGCAGCTTTTGGCCGATTCTGTTGAAAAAGTCGGATTTTCAGCTCGCCTGAACTCGGGCACGACCACAACCGGAGAACCTACTCACCACGTTGCGTGGTTTTTCGGCCCTTCGTTGACCTTTGCTGCTCTGTTATTGGGTTGGTTTGAGGTTTTTTGCTTCGTGCAGACGCACCTATCCCGTGACCGGTGGCCCTTGAGAGGTAAATTTGGCCAGCCGTCGCAGGTTCTGTACCGCAGCGGCCAGCGTGAACTCATCAGTCGCGCCACTCATGCCACGTAGTCTCAGGCGATCCAGTTTCAGGATGCGTTTGAGGTGGGCAAACAACATTTCGACCTTCTTACGTTCGTGGCGAGAGCGCACGTACGCAGGTGTCGTTGCGATTCGCCGAGCCACATCGCGCGCGGCTTCATGGACGCTGCGGGCGATCTTGCGGAACGCGGTGTTCGGGCAGCACTTGGCTTTCATCGGGCAAGCAGCGCAGTCGGTCTGCCGGGATCGGAAGAGGATGGTGTTGGCTTTGGTGACGTGCGAACGCTCGTTCTTGAAGGCTCGCCATTCGCTGCGCAACGCGTTGCCGGCCGGGCAGCGGTATTCCTCCGCCTCTTCATTCCATTGGAAATCGTTGTTCGAGAAACTGTCGTTCTTGCGCTCGGTTTTGTCCCACACCGGCACGTGAGGTTCGATGTCTTTTTCCTCAACCATCCAAGCCAACATCGGGGCAGTACCGTACGCGGTATCGCCGATGAGGCGTTCCGGCTTGATGTCGAATTGCGCTTCGACGCGTTCGATCATCGTCTTGGTGCTCTCGACTTCTGCAGTTCGATGAGCCGGTGTGGGTTCCACATCCATGATCACGCCGTGCTCGGTATCGATCAGATAATTCGTCGAGTAAGCGTAAAACGCTGGGCCGCCTGGAGCTGCCGTCCAGCGAGCGTGGGGATCCGTCAGCGACAGGCGCTTGGGTAGCGTTTCCGCCAGAG
Source organism: Pseudomonas sp. GL_117 (assembly GCF_057835125.1). Lineage (NCBI taxonomy): Bacteria > Pseudomonadati > Pseudomonadota > Gammaproteobacteria > Pseudomonadales > Pseudomonadaceae > Pseudomonas > Pseudomonas sp. GL_117. The sequence continues at coordinate 4,195,775 of NZ_CM174418.1, forward strand.
CCTCTTCATCCAGGGCTTCAAGATATTCACGCACGGCGCGGGTACTCAGGGCCGGATCGCTCCAGTTGACCGGTTCATCACCTGGTACACCGCGCTGCCGACTCGCATCCGCTTTGATGATGCTGGCGTCCACGGCAAAGCCTTCGCCCTTGACCAAGCCGGCGTCCATGCAGCGACGCAGCACTTCATTGAACAACCAGCGAAACAGATCACTGTCCCGAAATCGGCCGTGTCGGTTCTTTGAAAAGCTCGAGTGGTTGGGGACTTCGTCTTCAAGGCTCAACCGGCAAAACCAACGATACGCCAGGTTCAAATGAGCCTCTTCGCACAACCGCCGCTCGGAGCGAATGCCATAGCAATAGCCCACGATCAGCATGCGGATCATAAGCTCTGGGTCAATCGAAGGACGCCCAATCGGGCTGTAGAAGTCGGCGAGGTAATGGCGCAGGTCGCTTAGATCGAGACACTGATCAATGCTGCGCAGAAGGTGATTGGCTGGGATGTGATCTTCAAGGTTGAACGAGTAAAACAGTCGCTCCTGCCCACTCGATAACTGTCCCATCATGCTGTGTGATCCCCCACCGGCCAATGCAGAGATTTTGCAGCAGGCCAGGCAGGGGAGCTACTTTTTCAACAGAATCGGCCAAAAGCAGCCCGTCGCAAACAACACTAACCGCCCCAAACCAACACCTACCCACCCGCAAGTCAGACCATCACGGAGAACCGCTGCGCTGCTCGCCGCTCAAGCATCGCGTGTTCCGTCTCGCGCGTGGCCCGTTCGCCTTTATTGGACAACTGAGTGAAAAAACTCGCGTCTTTGAACTCTGCGGGAACCATGGTGCGCGTGTCTTTCAGCAAGGGCGCCAGATCAATAGTGCTGGCGAAGTTTTCCTTCGTCAGGCTGTAGTACCCCATGTAGCTGCCCGACCACGGTGAATCGGCGTCAACCAGATCGATGGACGCATCCCGATAAGAAACGGCGGCGGCTTTGAGGCCAAGGGATTTGTTCAGCAGATCCGTGAGCCGCTGGGTGTCCGAGCGGCTAAGCTGCGCGGCGGTATCGAGTACCTTGAGGTTGCCGTCGGCCTCAACAGTGAAACCATATTTTTTGCTGGCCAGGTCGGGAGCACTGTTCGACAGCGTTGCCTGGAATGCCTGGAAAGAGGCTTTCAGCGCTCCATGCGCCGCAGCGGCAATCTGAGCGAGTCGAGGGAACTCCGGGGATTGGGAGCGACCGATCCAGGTGTCGACGACCTCGGGTTGTTTCACCGTGGCGCTGGTGTCTTCACTGGGATGGTAGATGACTGCGGGCGAGGCATTTGCCAGGGTGTGCTGGTTGGCATCTGTCAGCGGCTGGGGCTCGAGCTTGTGTTCAGAAGGCGTAAGCTGGGTGTTTGCTGGCGGGATGAAGGTCGAGCTGACGGAAAGTACCATTTCAATCAATCCATGATCGGTGGGTTCCTACAGGTTATCGACGGGCATAGAGTGAGCTTTAGGTTGACCGAAGCGACCCCATCGGCGCCTCACTCAATCTCGGCACCTCCCACCGTTGGGCAGTGCCATGGCTGAAACTGCGCTCGGCCCCTGCTAACCTGCGGCCCTTGCCTTTTTCCGGAGCGTTCCATGGCCCTCTCAAAACGCGACAGCGCGCGCATCGACCGCAGCCTCGTCGCCAGCCTGACCGAAGCCTGCGAAACCGCCAAAGCCGAAATCCCGGGCTTCGAGTGGCTGACTCATACGGTCAACTACGCCGACTTCCCGCGCAGCCTGGTGATCACCTGGGTCTTCGACACCCGCGCCCACCGCGACCACGCCCTGGCCACCGGCCTGGACACACGCATCCGCGAACTCACCGCCACGGCCCTGCACGCCGCCGACATCGCGCCCGTGCCGCTGAACCGCTGCGTCCAGTTCGACTGCGAAGAAGACTGCCAAGCCCGTCACGGCGGCAATTGGCGTTTGCGCCTGACCCGCTCCGCCAACTAGAGCCCGGCGCCCAACTGCTGGATAATGCCTCACCCTGCTCCCCGCCCTTCGATAAGGAAGTCCTGCCCCATGAAGTTGCCGTTCGCCCTGCTGACCTGTGCCCTGCTGCTCCCCACTGCTGCCCACGCCACCGATGCCGCACTGACCGACACGCTCAAGGCCTTCACCCGTTGCGATGCGAGTTTCTTCAGCAGCCTGAACAGCCACCGCGACGCCTGGCAGGCCTACGCGCCGCTCAAGCAGGAAAAGAACTTCACCTGGATCGCGGTTAAAAACCGTGCCGACCACAAGGCCAACCAGGTGCCGGTCAGCGCGCCGGCCATCGGCGGGCTGAAGCTGCTGTCGTACAACGATGAGGTCACCGACCTTGGCGCGCTGGGCCTGTTTTATTACTGGGGCTTCATTGTCGATGGCGGTGTCGATGAGGTCGCACAACGCCTCACCGCGTTGCTGGAGCAGCCCGGCTCGCTGCAAAAAGGCGACAAGGAGTACACCCGCAGCGAGCTCAAGGTCGGCAACGGCTGGCTGTCGATCAAACCGCAGCCGGGCAAGGCGCCGGGCTTGCGCCAGGTGGAGCGTGTGCTGATCGTCGAACCGGAAGGCAAGCAAGGCACGCAATCGCGCATCAGCTGTTCGGTGCAGGGCGGGGTCAACGCGGGGCTGCTGGCGCAGTTGCGGCCGGACATTGCACCAGTGGACTACCCACGCACACAGGCCGAAACAAACATCGGCGATGTCGAGGTGCCGGCCAATGTGCTCCAGCGCCTCGACTCGCCCCTGCTGCAACCCAAGTTCAAGACACTGAGCTACACCTATTTCGCGCGCAAAGGCGATGGCAGCCAGGACCAGCCGACTTCGGTCACGTTCAAGGCCGAGGGTGGTTTGCTGGTGAAGAACGAGGTCTACGGCAAGACCTTTAACGTCGACCGCCTGACGCAGGCGGACATGATCCAGCTGAAATCGAAAATGAACGGCGTGGGCGATGGCCGGGTGCTGCAAACCCGTGAAGCCGAGCTGCACATCCCCGCCAGCTGGACCCAGGGCCAGACGCTGAGCGCGAAGTTGCACATGGTCAATGTGCCCGCCCGGCCGACCGACAAGGCCATCGACACGTCATTGACCTGCACCGTCGGCGCGCGCATTCCGGCGCGCCAGGTGTTTGCAACCTTGACAGGTGACGCGATAAAGCTGGCCTGCGACCAGGGCGACTACAAGACCTCACGCGTGTTCATCGAAGATCTGGGAGTGGCCCTGACGCTGGAATCGACCTCGAGCCAAACCCATTACGTAAATGAATACACCGCGCTCGAAGTAGTCCGCTAACCCACCCTGCCTCGACGCACCCGTAGTGAGCGGGCTTGCCCGGGTACAAACCGGGGACATCGTTTACATATCTAACCGGGGACATGGTTTACAGGTTAATACGCATGATCAGGAGGTAACTGATCATGCCCTGGAACCAAGAGTCTCCCATGGATCAACGAATCAAACTGGTCATCGACTGGCTTTCTGGTGACTTCAGCAAAAGCCAGCTAGCTCGGCGCTTCGGCGTCAGTCGACCAACTGTAGATAAATGGATCTCTCGTCACGTTGACGGCGATTTGAAGTCGTTGGCAGAGCTGTCTCGACGACCTCATACCAGCCCAAACAAGACTGACGATGAGATCTTGGCTCGCATAGTGGCGATGAAAGAAACCCACGATAAATGGGGGCCGAAGAAGCTTGTCAGGCTATTACGAATCGAGGATCCGTCAGTCGCCTGGCCATCGCCCAGCACGGCAGGCCAATGGCTTGACCGGCTTGGGCTTGTCAGTAAACGGCGCTTCAAGCGACGGCACAGCACTGCTCACAGGGAAATGCGCGAAGCCAACGAGCCCAACAAGACGTGGTGCGTTGATTACAAGGGGCAGTTCAAGATGCTCAACGCCCAGATGTGCTATCCCCTGACCGTTACGGACCATGCCTCTCGCTTGATTTTGGCCTGCAGGGCTCACCCCAAAATCAAGACCTTGCCCGTCAAACAGGCATTCGAGAGGCTTTTTCAAGAGTACGGGATGCCGGAAGTCATTCGTTCTGACAACGGCGTTCCTTTTGCTTCTCCAGGCCTGGCAAGAATGTCCACACTGGCAGTTTGGTGGATCCGCCTGGGTATTTACCCGGAGCGAACCATGCCGGGAAGACCTGCCCAGAACGGCCGGCACGAACGGATGCATCGTAGTTTGAAGTTTGAGTTGCCACTGGGGAAAAACCTGGTTGAGCAGCAGCTCTTGCTGGAGCATTTTCGACATGAATTCAATTACATACGACCTCACGAGGCGCTGGGCATGAAGCGCCCGGGTGAGGTATATGTGCCGTCTACTCGACCTTATCCAGGATGTCTGCCGGATGTGGAGTATGCCGCGGAAATGAAAGTACGAAGCGTCAGACAGAACGGCTCAATCATGTGGAAAGGAAAGTTGTTGTTTGTAAGCGAAGCGCTATCAGGAGAGCGGATTGCGCTCAAAGAAGTTGAAGATGATGTTTGGGATCTGTACCTGTGTGACTATCCCCTAGGGAGGCTTGGACGAGGCATGAGCCGCGTCCAAGCCTAAAATGTGTAAACGATGTCCCCGGTTTCAGATGTAAAGGATGTCTACGGTTCTACACCGCGCCGGGTGGCGCAGCCGCCCCAAACGATGCGCCGCGGTGTTGCAGGGGGACCGAGGTGCCGGGATTTGGGGCGGCTGCGCCACCCGGCGCGGGGCAAGCCCGCTCACTACAGTGGCCCGTTTGGTGTACATCAGGGGGTTATTTGGCGAATGCGTACTCGCCACCTTGCTCCACTGCCTTGCGATACGCCGGGCGTGCCTGGAATTTCTGCACCCACGCCGCCAGGTGCGGATACGCCGCCAACTTGCCCTGTGCCCCGGCGACTTCGCCAATAAAACTCATCTGAATATCCGCGCCGCTCAACTCATCCCCCAGCAGATACGGCTTCTCCTTGAGCACATCGTTCAGGTACCCCAGGTAATTGGCCACTTCCGCTTCGATGCGCGGATGCAACGGCGCGCCCGCCTCGCCCAGGCGGCCGACATAGAGGTTGAGCATCAACGGCAACATCGCCGAGCCTTCGGCGAAGTGCAGCCATTGCACATACTGGTCGTAGGCGGCGCTGGCCGGGGCCGGTTGCAGGCGGCCGGCGCCGTGGCGGCGGATCAGGTAGTCGATGATCGCGGCGGACTCGATCAGCACCTGGCCGCCGTCCTCGATCACCGGGGATTTGCCCAGCGGGTGGATGGCCTTGAGTTCAGGCGGTGCAAGGTTGGTCTTCGGATCGCGCTGGTAACGTTTGATCTGGTACGGCAGGCCGAGCTCTTCGAGCAGCCAGAGGATGCGCTGCGAGCGGGAGTTGTTGAGGTGGTGGACGGTGATCATAGGGTGGCTCCGCTGGGCGACAGTAAATGACTGAGCAAGAGACTACGCCACTGGCCTGGAGTGCCAGGAAATATATTTCAGTGTGACGGGCGCCATGGTTAGGATGGGGATCGGCTCGTACGGAGAGGCACCATGGATCTGAAATTCAGTCACGTCGACATACTGGTCGAAAACCTCGACGAGGCCTGCGCCTATTACGCGCACATCCTCAAGGCCCGCATCTCCAAGACGTTCGTGTGGGAACGCGGCGGCCTGCACGTGCTGTATGCCGTGGTGCTGCTGGGGCAGGAGCGCTTCATGCTGGTCCAGCCCATTGCGGGGAACTTGCGCGCATTGCTGGACGCCCACGGCGAAGGGATGATTTACCGGCATTGCTACACCACGCCGGACATCGAAATCGCCTACGACGAACTGGTCGCCGCTGGGGTGCAACCCGAAGACGAAAACGGCACGCCGCTCGCCCGCGAGAACCTGCAATCGCCGTCCGGCGGACGCATCATCTGGTTGCCCAAGCGGTTCGGGCATTTCTCCATGGAAATCCTCGAAGCGGCAACGCTGGAAGCCTTTATTGCAGAGGCATTTGACTGATCGCCGCCCGCTCCCATCGAAATGCTGAAAGGCACTCAAAGATGGGAAGAGGCTCGCCCCCTCCCACACAAGCGCGCGACACAAACAGAGATCAGCTCAACCGGAACCGTGCAGTGTTGTCACTCAACGCCTGGCTGCCCTTGCTCAACGTATCGGCCGCCTGGTTGACCGCCCGTGCACCGTCAAGCAAGCGCCCCGCCGCCTGGTCCACCTGCTGGATATTGCCGCTGACTTCATCCGCCGTCGCGGCCTGTTCTTCTACCGCCGTGGCGATCTGCGCCAGGGTGTCGGTGACGTTCTGCACCGCGCCGGCGATCTCGCCCAGGCGCGTGCCGAGCCCGGTGACGGACTCGGCATCGGTCAGCGCTTGCTCGCACGCGGCGCCCATCAGGGTGACCGCCTGGCTCACCGTCGCGCGCAGGCTGTCCACGGTGCTGGCGATCTGCGCGGTGGAGGCCTGGGTGCGTTGCGACAGGCTGCGCACTTCATCGGCCACCACCGCAAAACCACGGCCCTGTTCGCCGGCGCGGGCGGCTTCGATGGCGGCGTTGAGCGCCAGCAGGTTGGTCTGCTCGGCAATGCCACGGATGGTGTCGACCACCGATTGAATCTGCTGGCCCTGCTGGCTGACTTGCTCCAAGGCATTGGCGGTGTCGGTCAGGCGCCTGTTGAGCTGCTGGATGCTCGCCGTGGTGCGCTGGCTGTCGCGGCTGCTGTCTTCGGCGATGCGCCGGGTCTGCTGGGCGCTGCCCGAGGCTTGTTCGCAACTGCGCGCGACGCCCATGGACGTAGCGGCCAACTGGGTCGCGGCGGCGGCAATCTGGCTGATCTGTTGTTGCTGGTCTTCGACTTCGTTGAGGGTGCTGCCCGATTGCGAATTGAGGGTGAGCACCGCCGAGCCCAATTGCTGGGTCTCGTGATTGACCCCCAGCAGGCTGGTGCGCAATTGCACCACTGCGACGTTCAGCGCAGTGCTGATCGCCGCCAGTTCGTCACGCCCTTGCACCGCCACTTCCACACACAGGTTGCCGTCACGCAGCGACTCCGCCAGGGTGGTGATGCCACTGGCGCTGCGGCGGATCGAGGCTTGCAGGCACATAAACAGGTACAGCGCCGCCAACGCCAGCAGGCTGAACGTCGCCGCCACGGGAATGATCTGCTGCAGCGAGCGGTTGTGGTAATAGCTCAACCGCGCATCCAGGGACTTCAGCGTCTGGTTGCGCAGCGCGCCGAGGCTGTCGAGCATGGTATCGACACTGCTTTCGAACGCTGTGGTATCGAGCTTGATGGTGCCGCCGAACACGCCGTCGTCGAGGACCTTGAGTTGGTTATCCAGGCCTTGCAGGCTGCTGTCGTACTGCGCGGTCCACGCCTCGATGCCCGCGTATTGCTTGGCCTTGAGCGAGGCGGCGGCCTTGACCAACTGATCCCGCGCATCGCCGATGCGACCGCGCAGGTCGCGCATCTGCAAGCGGCTTTGCAGGGTGAACTGGCCAGACGCGATGGACGACTGGCCCACACTGGCCATGCGTCCGATGCGCTCGATCAGGTCGGGGGTGTGCTGGGTGGAAATCTGCATCAGCAGGTAGGTTTCCAGCCATGGGTCGAGGATCAGGCCGGTGTCCAGGGTCACCTGTTCGCGCAGGGTTTGCATCGCAGTCAGGGCTGCGGTGAAGCGATCATAGCCGTCCGGCCACCAGCCCACGGCACGCAAGGCTTGGGAATCCATACCCTTGACCGTGGCCTGCAACGCCTCGAAGCGCGCCAGGATGTCGGCGCTGGCATGCTGGGCCTTGAGCGCCTCGCCGAGGGTTTGCAGGCTTTGCAGCAGCACCGGGAAGTTGGCATCGACCTTGTCCATCGCCGCCTTCGCCGCCGGTGTGGGAGCGTGCAGGATGTCGGCGGCTTTCCAGCGTGCAGCCAGGTTGCGCTGGGCGGTCAGCTGGGCGTCCAGCGCGTCCATCGCCAGCAGTTGGCGCACGCCGGACTGCTCGCTGGAGATCACAGTCAATTTGGCGCGGTAGTCCTGCCCGATCATCCACAGGCTGCCGGCCAGGGGCAGCATGAACAGGAAGAACAGGATCTGGAACTTGCGCGCGAAACCAAAACGGCCGAGTAGGCGGATACCGGGTGATAAAAAGCTGTGCATGTCCGACCACTCCCTAAAACGACCCACGCGGTGCACCGCACGGTGAAGCCTTGAAATGACTAACGGCAAAACGCCATGTCATTGATTAACTTGGCTCAAGCAAGATACGGGCCGTAGGGTGGGAGGCTTGAGTTACGCGGGGTGGCACACAAAAAGCGCACGCCACTTGCCCTGAAATGGGGCAAAAGCACTCAGTACCGCTCACAGGCGTAACCATTGGTACAAAACAACGGATGTGGAGCGGGCCCTGGTGCCAGTCAGTCAGGGGCGAACACTGTGCTTGTGGAGAGGGTGCAAGCGGCCTCGCCACATTTTTTCACTCGCCTTTCAACAGTGCGGTGATCCAGCTGACGTGCCGCGCAAGCGCTTGCAACTTGTCCTCAAGCCCCGCCTGGCGCGCCTGTTCAAGGCTGGCCAAGGTCTTTTGTTTCTCGCGCAGCGTACGTTGCCACTTGGCCAAAAACACCGGGCTGCGTGCCTGCAAGTGCAACGGGCCGAAGTATAGTTGCTCGGCGCTGTAGCGCATGGGCTCGCCGCGCTCGGCGACGATGATTTCGTAGTAGAAGCGGTTCTCGTGCAGCAACTCCTCGTGAAGGATGGCGTAGCCGTTGTCCATCAACCATTGGCGTAACGGTTGCTCACCGCCGTTGGGTTGCAGGACCAGCCGCTCGCGGCCGTTCAGGTGCGCCTTGCCGCTGGCGAGAATGTCGCGGATGGTTTCGCCGCCCATGCCGCACAGGCTGATCGCGGTGATGCCGTCTTGCGGCTCGATGGCCGCCAAGCCTTTGGCCAGACGTACGCTGACCTGTTGTTCCAGGCCGTTGTCACGCACGGTGCGCTGCGCCGCGTGAAAGGGCGTAGCCGCCACCTCGCCCGCCACCGCCGCGGTGATTGCGCCACGGCGTAACAACGCCACCGGCAGGTAAGCGTGGTCGGAGCCGATATCGGCCAGGCGTGCGCCGGCGGGCACGTTCGCCGCCACGCGCTCCAGGCGCATGGATAAAGTGTGTTCGTTCAACTGCCCTACTCTCCCGAAAATCGATCGCGACTGTTGCTCAAGTGCAGCACCATCGCGGCGCGTGCGGCGTCCGGGTCCTGGCGCTTGATCGCATTGAAGATTGCCTCATGCTCCAGGTGCGCCAACTGGCCCAATTGGGCGAAATCCGCGCCGCCGCGCTCGGCGCCCTTGACCTGGGTGCGCGGAATCATCGCATTGCCCAGGTGCAGCATGATTTCGGTGAAGAAGGTATTGCCGGTGGCTTCGGCGATCAACTGGTGAAAGCGCTTGTCTGCTTCCACGCAACTGTCGTTGTTGGCCAGGCAAGCCTGGTAGTCACTCAGCGCCACACGCATGCGCGCCAGTTGTTCATCACTCCTGCGCAGTGCGGCCAGTGCCACCGCCTGCACCTCAAGGCCCAAGCGCAACTCGAGCACGCTGCGCACGCTGGCCACCGTGTCCACATGCAGGCGCAGGCCGGATTGCGCTTGCGGCGCGAGCACAAAGGTGCCGATGCCGTGGCGTGTCTCCACCAGCCCCGAGGCCTGCAACTTGGACAGCGCCTCGCGGACCACGGTACGGCTTACCCCGTGTTCAGCCACGATGGTGGATTCGGATGGCAGCTTTTCACCGGGCTGCAACTGCCCGAGCAGGATGCGCTGGGTCAGCGCGTCGAGCACGCCTTGGGCGAGGTTGTTGGAACGTTTACGGACAGGCGTTCCGTTTTCATTGGGCATCGTTACGGGTCCACGGGGCTGGGCTGGTGGGAGCTTAACACCCTGCCCGCAGACGAGGCCGGGCAGATTCAAAACCCCACCTACTTGTATGATGACTATCTTTTACCTGGCACAAGCTCAAACACATCGCCAAGGCATCCACATCTATTCACACCCGCCAAAAAGCCTAATAAACCCCTGCAAACACTGGTAAATAACCAAAACACCAATAAACCCTACAGCCTTATAAAAACAAAAATCACAGCGCCCGATTGCGGCTTCAAGAAAAGCACTTGTATGATGTCTATCAACAAGACGCACAAACCCGCATAAAAATAATCAGGGGGAGTTTTGAACTGTGACCCATTCAAGCCATGCATCCGCCGCTTCAACCAGTGATCCCGTCCTCGCGCGCGCCGTGAGCAAAGTGAAGCGCCACGTGCTGCCACTGTTCGTGATTATGTTCATCCTCAACTACATCGACCGGGTCAACATCGGCTTCGTGCGCACGCACATGGAGCATGACCTGGGCATCGGCGCAGCGGCCTACGGCTTCGGCGCCGGGTTGTTCTTTATCGGCTACGCGCTCTTCGAAGTGCCCTCCAACATGCTCCTGCAAAAGGTCGGCGCACGGATCTGGCTGACCCGCATCATGTTCACCTGGGGCATCGTCGCCACGCTGATGGCGTTCATCCAGAACGAAACCCACTTCTACATCCTGCGGTTTCTGCTGGGTGTGGCCGAGGCGGGTTTCTTCCCGGGGGTGATCTACTACTTCACCCGCTGGTTGCCCGGCGTTGAGCGCGGCAAGGCCATCGCGATCTTTCTCAGTGGCTCGGCGGTTGCCTCGCTGATTTCCGGCCCCTTGTCGGGGGCGCTGTTGCAGATCGAAGGCTTCGGCCTGCACGGCTGGCAATGGATGTTCGGCATCGAAGGCCTGGCCTCGGTGGCGCTGGGGTTCTTTGTGTGGTTCTGGCTCGACTCCAAGCCTCACGACGCGAAATGGATGAACCGCGAAGAGCAGGACGCACTGGTCAACGCCATCGACCAGGAACAACGCGACCGTGAAGCGCTGAGCACGGTCAAGCCGACCATCGGCAAGCTGCTCAAGGACCGCCAGATCATGCTGTTCTGTGCGTTGTACTTCTGCATCCAGTTGACGATCTACGCCGCGACGTTCTGGCTGCCGAGCATCATCAAGAAGATGGGTGAGTTGAGTGACGTGCAGGTCGGTTTCTTCAACTCGATCCCGTGGCTGATCTCGATCATCGCCATGTACGCCTTCGCGTCGCTGTCGGGCAAGTTCAAGTTCCAGCAGGCGTGGGTTGCGGCGGCGTTGTTGATTGCGGCGGCGGGCATGTTCATGTCCACCACCGGCGGGCCGGTGTTTGCCTTCGTGGCGATCTGTTTTGCGGCGATCGGTTTCAAGTCGGCGTCGTCGCTGTTCTGGCCGATTCCCCAGGGCTACCTGGATGCGCGCATCGCTGCGGCGGTGATCGCGCTGATCAACTCCATCGGCAACCTGGGCGGCTTTGTTGCGCCGACCACGTTCGGCTTCCTGGAACAGACCACCGGGTCGATCCAGGGCGGCCTCTACGGCCTGGCCGGCACCTCGGTGCTGGCCGCGATCCTGGTGTTTTTTGCCAAGACCTCGCCCTCTGCCGCGCTGGCGGCACCGAGCGTCGTGCCCAGCGGCGCGGCCATCAGCAAACCTCTCTGAGCCTATTTAGGAACCTGCCATGAACACGCCTATCGTCAGCGATTTCCAAGTCATCCCGGTCGCCGGCCATGACAGCATGCTGCTCAACCTCAGCGGTGCCCACGGTCCGTATTTCACGCGCAACATCGTTATCCTCAAGGACAGTTCGGGCAACACCGGCGTTGGCGAAGTGCCCGGCGGCGAGCGCATCCGCGAAACCCTGGAAGACGCCCGCAGCCTGGTGATCGGCCAGCCCATCGGCCATTACCAGCGCATCCTCAACCAGATGCGCAGCACCTTCGCCTCGCGGGACTCTGCCGGGCGCGGCCTGCAAACCTTCGACCTGCGCATCACCATCCATGCCGTCACCGCGATGGAAGCCGCGTTGCTCGACTTGCTGGGGCAGTTCCTCGAAGTGCCGGTGGCCGCCCTGCTTGGCGAAGGGCAGCAGCGCGATGCGGTGAAAATGCTCGGTTACCTGTTCTACATCGGCGACCGCAACACCACCGACCTGGCCTACCGCAACGAAGCCGACGCCGATGACGACTGGTTCCGCCTGCGCCATGAGCAGGCGTTGACTGCCGAAGCCGTGGTGCGCCTGGCCGAAGCCGCCAAGGCCAAATACGGCTTCAACGACTTCAAGCTCAAAGGCGGGGTATTGAGCGGCGACGCAGAAATCGAAGCCGTCACCGCCCTGGCCGAACGCTTCCCCGATGCACGCATCACCCTCGACCCGAACGGCGCATGGTCTCTGCAAGAAGCCATCCGCCTGTGCCGCGACCAACACCACGTGCTCGCCTACGCCGAAGACCCCTGCGGTGCGGAAAACGGCTATTCCGGCCGCGAAGTAATGGCCGAATTCCGCCGCGCCACCGGGCTGAAAACCGCGACCAATATGATCGCCACCGACTGGCGCGAAATGGGTCACGCGATCCAACTGCAATCAGTGGACATCCCCCTGGCCGACCCGCACTTCTGGACCATGCAAGGCTCGGTACGTGTCGCGCAGATGTGCCACGAGTGGGGCCTGACCTGGGGTTCGCACTCCAACAACCACTTCGACATTTCCCTGGCGATGTTCACCCAGGTCGCCGCCGCCGCACCGGGCGACATCACCGCCATCGACACCCATTGGATCTGGCAGGACGGCCAGCGCCTGACCCGGGAACCCCTGAAGATCGAAGGCGGCTACGTGAACGTGCCGGCCAAACCCGGCCTGGGCGTGGACATCGATATGGACGCCGTGGCCAAGGCCCATGAGCTGTACAAGGGCATGGGCCTGGGCGCACGGGATGACAGCGTGGCGATGCAGTTTTTGATTCCAGGGTGGAAGTTCAACAACAAACAGCCGTGCCTGGTGCGATGAGCTAAAACACAGAGATCAAAAATGTGTGCGGGCTTGCTTGCGAATGCGGTGGATCAGTCTATCTATCGGGAGACTGACACTGCGCGTTCGCGAGCATGCCCATACAATATTCTTGAGTGCTGTACGGACGGCAATAGCATAACCGCAGGAAAATCCGAAGAAGTAGCATAGAAATTTGAAAAACCGACACCGGACCGGGCGCAGTGGCTTTAGTGATTGATCCCTCCCCGGCAAAAGCGGCTTCATTGTTAGAAACTACTAAAACAGCAAACAGCGCAAGAACCGCTCCAGCGAGATTTACGCGCTGAGGAAATACAATCAACCTTTCAAAATCTTCACCATAGAGTCAGGTGTCAACACATAAGGTTCCAATCAAGCCTACTGTAAGAATCACGCCACTACCTTTTTTTGCACGATTCAATAACCGAATAAACCCACACACTTCCTAAAATCAACAAAGACAACTCCGCCATACTTTAAATCAGGAGTTCGTCAGCAACTTCCTAGTCCCGCCTGCCCTCTACTCAAATCGCCGATTTCCAGCCATGATGCGCGCCTCACTTCAAGGACGATAACAACAGTGAAAACCACCCTTGCCGCGTTGTTCCTGGTCTGCCTCGCCACACCTGCATTCGCCGACAACAGCCCCATCGGCTTCCAGAACACCACTCTCCCCGACGCCCACGGCAACCGCCCGTTGCAGATGGTCGTGTGGTATCCCGCTAAAACCGCCAAAGCCCCAGAGCTGATCCGCGACGACGCCGTCTTTCACGGTGCCCTCGCCGTGCCCGACGCACCGCCCGCCAGCGGCAGACATCCGTTGGTGGTGATTTCCCACGGCAATGGCGGCAATTGGGGTAATCAGGTGTGGCTGGCCAGTGCGTTGGCGCATCAGGGTTATATCGTCGCGGCGGTCAACCACCCCGGCACCACCAGCAAAGATCGCAGCCCCGAGGCCGCCGCGCAGTTGTGGCAACGGCCCAAGGACCTGAGCCGCGCCATCGACGCGGTGCTCGCGCAGCCTAAGCAATTCGGCGCCGTGGAGAATCGTCGGATTGCCGTGATCGGCCATTCACTCGGCGGCTGGACCGTGCTGGAAGCCGCCGGCGCGCGCTTCGACCCCGCGCTGTTCGCCAAAGACTGCACCGCTCACCCGCAATTGGTCGCCTGCACGACGTACCGGCAGATGAACCCCGACAACGCCAAGGTGGCCGCAGACTTGAGCGATAAACGCGTCAGCGCCGTGGTATCGCTGGACCTGGGCCTGTCACGCGGCATGACCGACGCCAGCCTGGCGGCACTGCCGGTGCCGGCATTGATACTTGCGGCGGGCGTGACGGAACCGCAACTGCCGGCCGAACTGGAATCCGCCGACCTGGCCAGGCGCCTGCCGAAAGCATCGACCCAGTATGTGCAGATCAGCGACGCCACCCACTTCAGCTTTATGGCGATCTGCAAACCCGGCGGCGAGGCGCTGATTGAAGAGAGTTCGCCCGGTGACGGCATGATTTGCCGCGATGGCGAGGGCGCGCGACCACGGGAGGTGATTCAACAGCAGGTGGTGGCCCTGATCAGCGAATTTCTCGCCCAACCTGCGGGCAAATAAGGCTGTGTCAACGTGAGAAAAGTAGTCTTGAGCACACTCTTAATTTGCGCAGCGCTGTGGGGCGCTTCCCAGTGGTGGGAAAAAGGCCTGGCGCAACCCTCCGGCTCCGCCCATATCAGCCCCAACGGCTGTTATCGGGTGCAGCAATTCAAACCTTTCTGGGTACTGCCCAGCGCCTTTCACCCCCAGGCCCATCCGGACGAAACAGCCGAGGTTCACCTGTTTGTGCGCTGGGAAAGCCCGGCGTTCTTTCGCCTGTACGATCAGCGCAACGGCCGGTTGATCAGTGAAAGTGCGATCTATGATCTGGTCAGTGATGGCGGGCCGTTGTTCTGGGGGATGGAGGGTATCGCTTCGGTGTCGGCCGGTATGATCGAGATTGGGCCGATTCGGCTGGATTGCGCGCTGTAGGGCTGGGATTTTTAGCTGGTATCATCCGCACCTTCACCCGTCGGATAAAACCCCATGAATCGCCAGAAAAAGCTCCAGCAACTGTTCAAGGCCAAAGCCAAAAAAGCCAGTGCCAAACTGGCGCCCAAGTCCAAAGACAAATACATCAGCAAAGCCGACCGCCTGAAACTCGCCGAAGAAGCCGCCGCGCCTGCGGAACAAGCGTAAACACCCGGCAGCGCCGCGCCTTGTTATAGGGGGGTGGGGTATGCAATGATCGCCCCCTTCATAGGTAGGGGGGGTATAGGCATGGGCCACGTCTCGGCAAACAAAGACAACCTGATCAAACGCGTCAAACGCATCGCCGGGCAGATCCAGGCCCTCGAGCGCGAGCTCGAAGCGGATGCCGACTGCGCCAAGACCCTGCACTTGGTGGCGGCCACCCGCGGCGCGATCAACGGGTTGATGGAAGAAATCATCGAAGACCACGCCAGGTCGCACGTGGCCGACCCTGCCCTCTCCGAAGAAGAACGCAGCAAGGGCGTCGAAGAATTGCTTGAAGCCATTCGGCGCTATTCCAAATGAGCCTCGCCAACAGCCATAGCCACGAGCATGTGTTCCTCGGTGCATCCCACGATGAAAACGCCAGGCGCACCCTGTGGGTGGTGATGCTGACGGTGGTGATGATGGTCGTGGAAATCGCCGCCGGTGCGCTCACCGGCTCCATGGCCCTGCTCGCCGACGGTTTTCACATGGCTACCCACGCGGGCGCCCTGGGCATTGCCGCCGCCGCATACGCCTTTGCCAAACGCCATGCGCACAGCCCGCGCTACAGCTTTGGCACCGGCAAGGTCGGCGACCTCGGCGGCTTTGCCTCGGCACTGATCCTGGCGCTGGTGTCGTTGGGTATCGGGGTGGAATCGGTGATGCGCTTGCTGACGCCCTCCGAGGTGCAATTTGGCACGGCTACCCTGATTGCCGTGGTGGGCCTGGTGGTGAATATCGCCAGTGCGCTGCTATTGGGTCACGGCCACAGCCATGATCACAGCCACGCACACGACCATCACCACCACGGCCACGACAACAACCTGCGATCCGCCTACGTGCACGTCATCGCCGACGCGCTGACCTCCGTCCTCGCCATCGCCGCGTTGCTGGCCGGGCGCTACCTCGGTTGGGTGTGGCTGGACCCGGTGATGGGCATCGTCGGCGCCATCGTCATTGCGCGCTGGGCCTGGAGCCTGATGGGCGCGACCGCCGGCGTGCTGCTGGACCAGACCGATGAGCACGTCGCCGCCGAGATCCGCGAGTTGGTTGAGCAGCCCGGCGATGCGCGGATTACCGACCTGCACGTCTGGCGCGTGGGGCCAGACGCCCATGCGGCGATTGTCAGTGTGGTGGGCGCCGCAACGACGGATGCCGAGTGCATTCGCGAGCGCCTCAAGCCGGTGCATGAAGTGAGCCACCTCACCGTCGAGTTTCGTGCGGCGTAACCGCGACCACTGACGCCATCTATGGGTGCCCCCTTGGCTAAAGATATAGAAAACCCCTGCATCTCCACCTGCCAGCTCAGCGGCGACCTCTGTGTCAGTTGCGGGCGCAGCAAAGACGACATCCGTAAATGGAAAAGGATGAAACGGCCGGAGAAAATGGCCGCCGTGCAACGCGCCACCCTGCGTTTGAAAGCGCTGAAAAAGGCCAAGTAAGCGTACGACTAAGTACGCCCCACCGACCCCGATACCGGCAGGTTACCCAGCAGCTTGAGCCCGGTACTTTTTACAAAGGTGTCGTAGTCCATCGGTTTCTGGATGCGGGTTTCGGCATTGGGCAGCACGTAGGCCCAGGCGCGTTTGGACGAAGCGTCATACACCAGCTTGAACAGGCGCGTCGGCACCCAGACCTGATTGGCGCCGATGGTGCTGTGGCCGGGGTCGAACAACGGGCCGGTGAACACATACACATCGCCGCCGGCGCGCACGGCGAATTTGCGCACGTCGGCCTCGACCTTGCTCCAGATCTTGCGGTTGTTGGTGGGGTCCTGCGGCACCATGTTCGACAGCGCGAACGACTGCGCCATCGCGTTAGCGTTCGGCGCGTCGGCAGCCGGGGCTTGGTGGCCACGGTCCACGGCCGGATGCTGGCTGCGGTAGTCGCTCAATTCCGCGCGCCCACCCTTGGGAATGCGCGGGTCAGCGTAGAACTGGTTGGTGCGTTCCTCGCCCTTGGCGTCTTTCAACTGTGCGGCGTTCAGGCGCTCGACCACCACCAGCGGGGTCTTGCTGGTTTGCGAATAGAGCACGGCGAAGTGGTCGGAGCACAGCGCCAGGGGCCTCATCGTGGCGGGCACAGTGGCGGTATTGATCGGTGTTGCAGCGGGAAACAAGTCTGCGCAATTGTCGAATGACGCCTGCTTTTGCTGCCTGGAGTAAAGGTCCGGCAGACTGCGTGCGTTGGCCCCGGAGGAAAGTAAAACAAGGGCGGTGAGACCAACTGCAATATTGCGTAGGTACATGCATTAAATCTTCGACAGAGAGTGAAGCGACAGGCGACGGAAAACGCCGCCAAGTGGATGATATTACGAGGATTATTGACTATCTAATGTCAGATTAGTGCCCGACCGCTGCAGGTTTTCCCGCACCCCGAGGCCCTGGCTTGAACCCATGGCTGCGTGCACTCCAGGCCAGCGCGAATGACAGCGCAATCAACAGCAGCATCGCCCACGGGAACGACGCCACGCCCCAGGTCTCCAGCAACACCCCGCCGACGATGCCGCTGGCGGCAATTGCGCTGTTCCACGCCACCACATTCAGCGACAGCGCGACGTCCGCACCATCCCCCGCCGCATCGGCCAGGGCGGTTTGCAGCAGCGTCGCTGCACCGCCGAAGCTGAGCCCCCACACCGCGACACCGAGATAGATCACTGCGGGCAAGCTTCCTACAACACCAAACACCACGCTTACCCCTGCAAATGTCGCCAGGCTGACCAACACGGTTTTGCGCAACAGCGGCTCGACCAGCCTGGCCGTCAGCCAAATCCCCGCCAATGCCGCCAGCCCGAACACCAGCAGCACCCCATCCACACGCTCCGCCAACCCGGCCTGCGCCACGAACGGCGCGATGTAGGTGTACAGAATGTTGTGCGCCAGCATCCAACTGATCACCACCGCCAGCACCGGACGCACGCCGGGCGTGGTCAGCACCTTGCCCAGGGACAAACGCTGATGCGCGGCCTGAGGTGGATAGTCCGGGACTTTCACCAGCACCCACACAATCAGCCCCAGCGTCAGCGCCGACATCAGCCCGAATGTGGTGCGCCACCCCAGCAGCCCGCCCAGCCACGTGCCCAGAGGCACACCCAGCGACAGCGCAATCGGCGTGCCGACCATCGCCAATGCCAGCGCCCTGCCCTGTTGCCGGGGCGCGACCATGCGCCGGGCGTAACCAGCCAGCAGGCTCCAGGCCAAGCCCGCGGCGACGCCGGCGAAGAACCGCGCGACCAGGGTCACCCCGTAGTGGGATGACAGCGCGGTGATCGAGTTGAACAGCAGGAAACCGACGATGGTCAGCAACAGCACATTACGCCGACGCCAGCCACGGGTCGCGATGGTCATGGGGATGACTGCCAGCACCGAACCCAGCGCATAGGCGGTGACCATCTGCCCGGCCATTGCCGGAGAAATCGCCAAGCCTGCGCTGATAAGCGGCAGCAGGCCTGCGGGCAAGGTCTCGGTGACGATACAGATGAAACCGGTCATGGCCAGGGCGAGCAAGGCGCCGATGGGCAAGCGTTCTGAAGACGCGGACAAGCTGAGTGAGGGTGTCATGGGCAACTCCTGGGACGACTTAAATACTGATCGATACAAATGTTGCAAGCCTAGCGGGTGCGTTGTCAACGATTTATGTATCGACTAGTATTTATCTCGTTTTCTACTGGAGACCTCATATGGCACAGATGGGCCGCCCGCGTAATTTCGACCGTGACCATGCCGTGGAACAGGCCATGCACCTGTTCTGGCAATACGGCTACGACGCCACCTCCCTCGCCCAACTCAAGGCCGGCCTGGGTGGCGGTATCTCCGCGCCAAGTTTTTACTCCGCGTTCGGCTCCAAGGAGGCGTTGTTCGACGAATGCGTGCAGCGCTACCTGTCGACCTACGCCAGAGTCACCGAATGCCTGTGGGACGAAACCCTGTTGCCCCGTCAGGCCATCGAAACCGCCCTGCGTCAGTCGGCGCGCATGCAGTGCGAAGACGGGCACCCCAAGGGCTGCATGGTCGCGCTAGGCGTGATGAGTGCACCGAGCCCGGAAAATGCGCGGGTCGCCCATGCACTGACGCAATCACGCCTGCGCACGCGGGCGGGGATCGTCGCGTGTGTGGAGCGCGCGATCCGTGCCGGGCAATTGCCGCAACACACGCAGGCCCCGGTGCTGGCAACGGTGTTTGACAGCTTTTTGCAGGGGGTGTCGATCCTGGCACGGGATAACGTGCCCCATGCCGTGATCGACGCGGCGATTGATCAGCTGCTGATGGCGTGGGATGTGGCGGCGTCGGTTGTGGCGCCGCAACTCAAACAGCCGTAGCAGACCTGGAAAACCGCCGGGGAAGCGTGGAAAAACACTGCAGGCCTATCGCCACTTCTATATAGTAATGCTTCGCATTAAGCGGATTACCCAAGGAATGCGCGCCCTCTTACCGACGGCGCACGTCATCGTTCAGAAGGATCTTTATGCAAGGCTTTACTCTCTCCCCGGCGCGCCTGTTCGGTGTGCTGGCTGTGGTGGTTTGCGGGCTGTTTACGGCACAGGTGCAGGCCGATGACACCGACCACTCCCTCACTGTCGAAAAAAATACCCACGCCTATGTCGTCAATGCTGACGGCAGCTTTGTGCTCAACGTGGAAATGATCTCGCGGGTCAACGAAGAGCGCGCAATCAAGCTGCACGCCCAACGGCCACTGAGCTTCAACCGCACACTGGAAACCTTGAAAATCGTCGAGGCCTACACCCAGAAAGCCAGCGGTCGCAAAATCCGCGTACAGCCCAAACAGATCAAGGAGCAGCAAGAGCGCGCCTCAGCCGATGCGCCGATGTTCCAGGACTCCCGGGTCAAAGTGGTGATCTTCCCGGACGTGGCGGTCGGCGACCGCCTGGTCTTGCGCTACCAGTTGCAGCGCAACAAGCCGTTGTTTCCCCAGCAGTTCGAAGACATCAACATCCCGGACTTCTACCAGACCGAGCAAACCAGCTTTTCCTACGACATGCCAGCGAGCATGCCACTGTACGCCGACGTCAAAGGCTACAAGGCCTCCACGCCAGCGGCGGCACCCGGTCGCAAGATCTATCACTGGGAACAACTGCCCGGCGAAAAATTCCGAATCGAAAACGGCGCTGTCGCCTACAGCGATTACGGGCAATTCATGGCTGTATCGACGTTCGCCGACTACAAACAATTTGCCCAAGCCTACGCCGCCAGGGCACAGATCGAAGTGACGCCCGCCATCAGCAAACTGGCCAAGGAACTCACAAACAACCTCGACACCCCACGTAGCAAAGCCCTGGCGCTGAGCGACTGGGTGCGTAAGAACATTCGCTATGTCGCGGTTTACGTCGGCCCTGGCGGCGTAGTACCGCACCCGGCGCAGGCGGTACTGGACAACCGTTACGGCGACTGCAAAGACCATGTCGCCCTGCTCGAAGCCTTGCTCAAGGCCGTCGCCCTCGAAAGCTCACCCGCGCTGATCAACTTCGGCAACGCCTATACCTTGCCAACGGTGCCGACGCTGGGTCTGCTCAACCATGCGATCACCTACGTGCCGAGCCTGGACCTGTACCTGGACTCCACGGCGGCGCCGATTGGCGCCGGCTACCTGCCGATTCCGGACCTGGGCAAGCCGGTGTTGCTGACCCAGACCGGCGCACTTGAACGCACGCCGATCAGCCAACTGGGCAAAGTCGACAACACCCTGACCTTCACCGTCGCCGACAACGGCAGCGCCGACTTCAACCACGTCTCCACCGTGGAAGGCTGGGGCGCGGAGTTCAACCGCTTCGTATTCAAGTCGCTGCCGCCCGCCGACCTCAAGAAACTGACGCAGGAAATCCTCAGCATGTACGGCCAGTCCGGTAATGGTGAAGTCGTCAGCGACACCCTGGAAGGCAATGCGCCGATCTTCAAATCGACGATCACGGGCCACACCGACAACCTGGTCAACCTGCCCGGCCCGACCGGCGTGCCGACCCTCACCAGCCTCGCCGGCGGCATTTCACAGAACGTGTTTGCGTTTATGGCCGAGAAAGAGCGCACCCAGAACTTTACCTGCCTGTCTGGCGAAATTGCCGAACAGGCGCGCTTCGAATTTCCGAAGACGGTAAATATTCTGGCGGTACCCAAGGCGGTGTCTCTCAAGAGCGGCGGCTTCGATTACCAAGCCACGTACACCCAGGACGGCAACAGCGTGGTGGTGACCCGCAGTTACCAGTTCGCCCACACCGACGCGCAGTGCAGCGCACAGGACTACGTCGCGATGAAGCCGACGATTGAAGGGATGGTCAACGACCTGAAAAGCCAGGTGATTGTGCAGACCCTATAACTGCGCCTACCTACGCGATTGCCCAGCCAATCCCAAGGCGAAAAGAGGCCTGCATCTGTGCAGGCCTTTTCATCTGGCTATCAGCCACACCCCATTAGAAAAACACTCAACGGTTGCCGGTCAAACGGAACGAACTTACCGACGCGGCGATGATTGCGCTGGCTTGCGTTATGGGGGGTCGACATTTCTTTTGGTGCAGAACCTGACCAATATCCAATCGTCGAAGATCCTCGATAAGATCTGCTGCCTCATCAGAAGGCCGCTCTTTCAACACAGAAGAAAGCTCAACCTGCCTAAGCAACCCTAAGGTTAGGAACGGCTAGACGCCATTGAGCAAGTTGATCATAGTATTCTTCGATTCGGCCAAAGCCCCCTCTCTCATCCCTGGCTCTACAAGACAACATGTCCAGCATTGCGATTACCGATCTAATTGTGCCTTGGGACGTCGACAGCTTCTCGCGACCTGTTGTGGCCTTGAGCGCCACATGGGTAGCAAAGGACTGGGAAAATGCGAGGCATCAGCATCGCAAGGCGCAGCTGATCTACTCCTTACGCGGAATCCTCAACTGTGAAATTGACGACGGTATCTGGATCGTGCCGCCGCAGTGCGCCATCTGGATACCGGGGGACTTACCGCACGCGGCGCGGGGGGCGGGTGAAACGGAATGCTATTGCCTGTTCGTTGAGCCAGACGCCGCACCGGACCTTCCGCAAACCTGTTGCACGATTTCGGTATCGCCCTTACTGCGCGAGTTGCTACTGAAGGTGGCCGGTTTTCCCGAACTGTACCCGCCGGGGGGACGGGAAGACCGGTTGATTGCTGCCTTGCTCGATGAGCTGGTGGCGGCGCCGGTGGAAGACTTGCATCTGCCCATGCCACGCGATCCCCGATTGCGCCGCCTCGTAGAAATGATGCTGGCTACCCCCGCGGATAAAACCTCGAAGGCCGATTGGGCTACTCGAATTGGCATGAGCGAGCGAAGCATGAGTCGTCTTTTGCTGCATGAAATTGGAATGAGCTTTGGGCGCTGGCGTCGGCAATTGCATGTAATCCTTGCGCTGCAACGCTTGACCAAGGGTGAAAGCGTGCAAACGGTGGCATTAGAGCTGGGATACGAAAACGCCAGCGGTTTCGTGACCATGTTCCGCAAGGCAATGGGCAAACCTCCGGCACGATACCTCTCGGATCGCATCAGCGGCGCAGAGCTTGCTTCAGTGCCACACATCATGTTCACCAATGAAATCTCCCCCTGATGCATCAGGCGGATCTTGGCTCTGGGCCAGCTGCCGTCCTCCATCTCCTGCTGTCCTTCCTTGCGCAGTCGCTGATATTTCGCAACCTCGTGGTGATAGTGAAGACTGACTGCTCGTCGAGAGCAGAGCCTTTCTTGGACGCATGCGACTGCAGGTGTTCACGCAACGCCAGGTTTTCAACGAAAACCATCCTCACGCCAAGATGACATCACGCTTGGCCTAAATGAATAATAATCTGGCCTGGTTTCGCCATCACACCCCTCTGTGTGTGTTGTTAAATGCAACATCTAAATACAAATGAGTATTGTTGATGTTCACCATCACAACTGTTGGGAAATCCCGTTGGCCAATTGATATGCGCGCAGAGCCCGATGGCTTTCCTCGTCCGGGAGGGTCTTACAAGGGAGTAATCCGGAGCGCGCCCCGCACCGTACTGGGCTCGGCCGTAGCGGCGGCCGTTCTGATCAGCGCGCAAGGCGCATTCGCCGCCGAGCCAGGGCAGATCCAAACCACGGCGGGAGGCAAGTCTCAGGAGGAAATAGCCTTGCCGGCCATCACCGTGACGGGCCCAATGGATACGGCGACCACTGAAGGTACTGGCTCCTACACCACGGGCCAGACGACGGCGGCGACGCACCTGCCGCTTTCGTTGCGGGAAACACCGCAGTCGGTGACGGTGATCACCCGCCAGCGCATGGACGACCAGCAATTGAATTCGGTGCAGGGCGTACTGGAGAACGCCACAGGCGTCTCTTCATACCAATCCGACAGCGAACGGACGAGTTTCTACTCGCGTGGTTTCTTGATCAACAACGTTCAGTACGACGGCATACCCACCGTCGTCGGCAACATCGTTAATGGGAGCGGTATCGGTTCTCTCGATACCGCGTTCTATGATCGTGTCGAGGTAGTGCGCGGCGGCTCCGGCCTGCTGACCGGCACCGGCAATCCTTCGGCCGCCATCAATCTGGTGCGCAAACGGCCGACCCGCGAATTCTCGGCGTCCGCCTCGCTCGGTGCGGGGAGCTGGGATACCCACCGGGAAATGGCCGACGTATCGACTCCGTTGACCGAGGATGGCCGTGTCCGCGCCCGCATAGTCGGGACGTCCCAGGAAGGAAACTCGTACATCGATGGGTACAAGCCGCAAAGGAAGGCGTTCTACGGCATCATCGAGGCAGATCTGACGCCGGACACGACGGTGAGCCTGGGTTATGACTACCAGGACATCACGCCGAAGGGCTCCACTTGGGGAGGTTTGCCGCTCTGGTTCAGCGACGGCACGCAGGCGGAGTATTCACGCTCCAAAAACTACGCTCAGAACTGGAGCCATTGGGACAACACCCTTAAAACGGCGTTTGCCGAGATCGAGCACCGCTTCGACAACGGTTGGAACCTCCGGGCCGTCGCTAACCAGTACCGCACCGAATACGATGCCCAACTACTCGGCCTGGTCGGTCGCCCGGATCGCGCCACGGGGCTGGGTTCCTTTCCCAACGGAGCTTATCCGGTGGCACTGGCGTCCGAAGGTCGCAGCCGTCAAAACACCTTCGACGTGATGGCGAGCGGCCCCTTCGAACTGCTTGGCCGCCAGCATGACCTGGTGGTGGGGGCGACGAGTTCGCGCCGCACCGCCAGCCAGCAAGATATCGCTCCGTTCTATGCAGGCCTTACCCCGGTCAATGTCTACGAACTGAGCCCAGCCTTTCCTCGCCCCAACTTCGATGCCATAGCTTCGATCCCGACCCGTACCCTGATCAAACAGAGCGGCGTCTATAGCGCAGCCCGGTTCTCGCTGGCCGAGCCTCTGAAACTCATTGTCGGCGGCCGCTTCAGCAACTATGAAATCGACGACGCCGTGGGCGGCTCGTCGCTGCACTACAAAAAGAGCAGTGAATTCACGCCGTATGCTGGCTTGATTTACGACATCGACAAGACCTATTCGGCCTACGTGAGCTACACGGGCATATTCAATCCGCAAACCGACTATCGCGACAGCAAGGGCAATGTGCTCACGCCGTCGAAGGGAAAAACCAAGGAGATCGGACTCAAAGGCGCTTATCTGGACGGGCGTCTGAATGCGTCGATGGCCGTGTTCGAGACCAAACTGGACAACGCTGCACAGATGGTCGCAGGAACCTATACCCCAGGTGGTGCCCAAGCCTATGTAGGCGCGGATGGCACGAAGTCGCGCGGGGTCGAGCTGGACTTGCAGGGCGAATTGGCGCGTGGCTGGAACATCTATTCAGGTATCGCCCATTTCACGGCGCAAGATGGCGATGGCGTGCGCTTGAACTCCCAAATACCGCGCACTACAGCCCAGCTTTTCACCACCTACCAACTACCTGGAGAGTGGCGCAAGTTGACCCTCGGTGCAGGCGTCAAATGGCAAAGCCGCTTCTACCAGGCGCCTAAAACCGGCACCAGTTCGTTGGGCGGGGAACAAGGTTCTTATGCGCTGGTATCACTGTTGGGGCGCTACGCCATCACGAAGAAGATCACCGCGGCGGTCAACGTCAACAACGTGCTCGACAAGAAGTATGCGTTGCAGAAGGGCGATTTTGACACCGTAGGTTATGGCGCGCCACGCAACCTGATGGTGACGCTGGACTATAGGTATTGATTCTCCCGCAGGCAAACACTTCACCCGTTAGAAATCCCAACACATACAACAGCCCACTAATTGTCGAGAAAGCTCCTATGCCCCTTCAGCCTACCCTTCACCCCGCCCAAGACACGGCCGTGAATACCCCAAACAACGTAGCCTTGTTCTGGTTGACGACAGCCGCTGGTGCCGTACTTTTTGTCAGCTTCCAGTTATTTTTCTATGTAAATGACTTTGTGAGAGCACACGCAGCGACACCGGCTATTACGTTTGAACCCGATGTACTGTGGATGTTTTCCGCCTTCTATGGTTCTTGGATCGTCACGGTGCTTATCGCACTGATGGGAACCCGCAAGGCTCAGTGGGTTGCCCTGGTTCTCGGCAGCTTACTTGTCGCGCTGAATACCCTCGGGGGAATCTCCGACGGATTGCGCGACGGTTGGCACGTTGCTTTTTCGGCCGTGTTCTTCATTACGCTGCCAGGCGTATTCGCAATCGCAGCCACTTGGCGTTGCATCAAAAGCAAAGGAGTCGACCATGTCGGTCAATAGTTCTGACTTCCCTTTTGTCTGGATGAAACTTACGCAAGAGCCCGGGCACGATCACCAAAAGGATTTCGCCGAATTCGAGGCCAACTTGCAGCGTGGGGAGCCGTTCGTGCTCCTGACTGATATAGCACCTGCCGAAGACCATGAGCACTCGCCGGAAGAAAAGAAACGCACCGCACTCTGGATGAAAAAGCACAAAATTGAATTGCGAAAGTGGGTTCTGGCAATGATTCTGGTCGAACCCAACTCGGCAAAACGTCTTGGTTTCAGGGCATTCGCGGCCGTTTTTGCCAAGTTCTGGGGCTACCCTCTGCTTCTAGCTGCTTCACGTCAACAGGCAATGGAGATGGCAAGAGAACTGCTTGCAAAGGATAGAAAGTCATCTCATTGATGGCCCATCCTGGCATCCGCTTGCTCACGCTGTGCGCTTCGATCACCCCGGCCAAATCCAAGGCAAAAAAAAGCCTGCATCTCTGCAGGCTTTTCTCTATCTGGCTCCACGACCTGGACTCGAACCAGGGACCCAATGATTAACAGTCATTTGCTACCGATTGGTCGCAACGGGCCTACGGAAAACGTGCTGGAGACACTGAAACGCTGCACTGCGTGAGCACATGAATGCGTCACGCCAGGAGAGTTAGTCGGGTTGGGTTGGGTTGGGTTGTCAAAGCGTGGCAAAACAATGACCTGTAGGAAAAGGAGGCGCCCTTTGTCAGCATTCAGCCGGCAATCCTGCAAAAATCTGGCAATGCAATTCATTCGGGTCTCAGCCCCCCCTAAGCAATCCGTTTGTCCAATGGGTGCCTATCGTCCTGGTTCGACGGTCAACGCATAGGCTGAGGAGGGTTCAACCGTGTGTCGAGCGCAAACCGCTCTTGGCTGATCAATTCGAATAAATCGTTCGCTGCAGAGGGATTCATCAGCACATTCCAGCTATGCCGGGAAACGGCTGAAGGAATCAACACGAAGGGATGCTCTGCTAAGAGGCTGTCACCAAACTGCTGCTGACCTCGCCCGGGTGAACCCGGGAACAGCCAGTTTGCGTTAGGTACCGAGTCAGGCATGACCCGATGGACGAGCTTGAAGTCCTTGACCCGGGCACACGTGAGTACATGCGCAATCGTGTCCAGCGCCTGAAAACCTTTGTGCACGGCCACCTCAAGGATCGCAGTAGACGGATCTGCAGAGCAGTACACCGCTTTGATACCTTTAGAGTTCCACCGGCCGCCAGCGATTTCAGCCCCAATACCGGACGACCAGCTGGATGCATGCTTCTCTTGATCCAATCGCCACAAATACAACTCACCATTCCCTGGCACTATCGTCATCAGGAATACACCCCGTATTCCATGCGGGTCAGAAAGTCTTCGACCAGCTCAAATCCCATCTGAGTCGTCAGCAGATCCAGAGGCGTCTTTCCCTCGAGCCCCATAGCAGGAGAGGTCATCCAGTTGAGCGCCTGCTGGCGATCTCCCAACACCTCCTCTGCCTTACTCAATACGCTAGCCAGACGCCACGTGCTGTTGGTCTGCTCAGCCGTCAGGGGTTCAGGCTTTTTGATACGCCGCTGCACCGTTCGATCCGAAAGCCCGAGCACCTTAGAGAACACATGGTGATCTCGTAGTTGGCTGTATGACTGAACAAACGCAATCACCAGCTCTGACGGAAACCCCTTCTCCATCATGGAATGAAGCTCAAACGCACTCGTAACCTTGAGTTTTTTGCCTTCGCCAAACAGCAGCTGTAGCGGCCGCGCTGGATCGTATGTTGTCGCTTGTAGGCTTTTGCTTGCAGGAATCATGGTCGCCCTCCTCTGCCATATGGCTAAAATATATCGCCAGATGGCAGAGAAAGCCAACCTATCCGACGATGGGTATTTTTCGCCTATCGCACACTGAAACTGGCAGATTGAAAAGAGGCATTTTCTGCAAGTCCAATTCAAGCTAGATGAGCATTGTCTGTCACTTAATACGGGAATTGGCGAACCTGTTTGCGTAATGTTCTCCCTCAAATATGCGTAGAGGATTCAGTAGATCTTCCTCTGGATCCCAGCGATGAAACTCAAATCGTCCGCTCAGTTTCATCACCCAGGCGCGTCATGCTCCAGGTTGTAAAACGAGGACAACGACGGCTGATTATCAAGATCGATGAACAGGGTACGAACACCTGCATCGGCGCAGAACGCGCCCAGATTGGCGCCAACCGTAGCCTTACCCGGCCCGCCTTTGGTTGAAACGACTGCAGCGACTTTCATGGGGCTTACCTCTGAATCGTGGGATTAGAGACGTCTTCATGCCTGCCACGCTGTGCGCTTCGATCACCTCGGAGAAATCCAAGGCAAAAAAAAGCCTGCATCTCTGCAGGCTTTTCTCTATCTGGCTCCACGACCTGGACTCGAACCAGGGACCCAATGATTAACAGTCATTTGCTCTACCAACTGAGCTATCGCGGAATGCGCCGTATGTTACTGATTAAAAAGAAGAAGTCAAGCATTCAGTGCGAACGTACCGGATGATCGGTTGTGAGTGGCTGTTCCTTGGCCAAATCCAGCCAGGCCCGCGCGGCGGGTGGCAGGTGGGCGCTGGCGCGCCAGGCCAGGGCGATGTGCCAGTCGGTGTGGGGTTCGTCCAGCGGGATCAGGGCGATGCCGGTGTGTTGATGCTTGTGCGCCAGCATGCGCGGCAGGAAGGCGACGCCCAGGCCGGCCGAGACCAGGTCGACGATAAAGTCGATCTGCCCGCTGCGGGCCGCGACCCGAGGGGTCACGCCTTTGCGTTCGCACGCGGCGAGGATCTTGGCGTTGAGGGCGAAGCCGGCTTCGAACAGGATGAACGGCGAGTCCGCCAGGTCGTTGAAGTCGATGCGCGTGTTTTGCGCCAGAGGGTGTTCCACGGGTAGCACGGCCATCAACGGTTCGTTGCGTACGGGCTGGTAGTCGAAACCTTCGTCCATCGGCAGCAGTAGCGCCGCCAGGTCGACCTCCCCCGCTTCCAGGCAGTCGCGCAGTTTTTTGCTGCCGTATTCGGTGAGTTCGATCTCGATGTCCGGATAGCGGCGGCGGTAGGTCGCAAACATCGCTGCAAACAACACACCGCAGCCCACTGGCGGCAAGCCGATGCGCAGTACGCCGCGCTTGAGGCCGCGCAAGTCGTTGATCTCGGCCAGCAGGTCATTGTGCTCGGCAAGCAGCACCTGGGCGCGGCGGTAGGTCATTTCGCCAGCGGCGGTGAGTTCGTTCTTATGCCCGAGGCGATTGAGCAGCGGCATGCCCAGTTCATCCTCCAGGGTCTTGACCGCCTTGCTCACCGTGGACTGGGTCAGGGACACAACCTCAGCCGCCTGGGAGAAACCGCCCTGGCGCACCACTTCGACAAAGGTGCGCAGTGTTCTGAGGTTCATCAGTATTCCTTTAGCGACTGGATGCTAGTTGAAAAAGTTGTTTTTATCATGCCAGAGCTTTGCTTATCGTGAACCCCCTTTGACCTGTGGAGTTTACGCTGATGATCATTTCGTCCGCTTCCGATTACCGTGAAGCCGCCCGACGCAAGCTGCCGCGCTTTCTGTTCGATTACATCGACGGTGGCGCCAACGCTGAGCACACGATGCGCGCCAACGGCACGGACTTGGCCGACATCAGCCTGCGCCAGCGCATCCTGCGTAATGTCGACAACCTGAGCCTGAAAAGCACGCTGTTCGGCCAGGAATTGGCGCTGCCGGTGATCCTCAGCCCGGTTGGCCTGACCGGCATGTATGCGCGTCGCGGTGAAGTGCAGGCGGCCAAGGCGGCGGCGAACAAAGGTATTCCGTTCTGCCTGTCGACAGTGTCGGTGTGCCCGATTGAAGAGGTCGCGTCGCAAAGCCCACAGGCGATCTGGTTCCAACTCTATGTGCTCAAGGACCGCGGTTTCATGCGCAATGCCCTGGAGCGTGCGCAAGCCGCCGGGGTCACGACGCTGGTATTCACCGTCGATATGCCCACGCCGGGTTCACGTTACCGCGATGCGCACTCGGGCATGTCCGGGCCGTTCGCCGCTTCGCGCCGCATACTGCAAGCCGTGACCAAGCCGCAATGGGCCGTCGATGTCGGGTTGATGGGGCGCCCCCATGACCTGGGCAATATCTCCAAATACCTCGGCAAACCTACGCACCTGGAAGACTACATCGGCTGGCTGGCCAACAATTTCGATCCGTCGATCAGTTGGAAAGACCTGGAGTGGATCCGAGAATTCTGGAAAGGCCCGATGATCATCAAGGGCATCCTCGACCCGCAAGACGCCAAGGACGCCGTGAGTTTCGGCGCCGACGGCATCGTGGTCTCCAACCACGGCGGCCGCCAGTTGGATGGCGTGTTGTCCACTGCCAAGGCATTGCCGCCGATTGCCGAAGTGGTCGGTGAAGATCTGACGGTGCTGGTGGACTCGGGTGTGCGCTCCGGGCTCGACGTGGTACGCATGCTCGCCCTGGGCGCCAAGGCGTGCCTGCTGGGACGTTCGACCGCCTACGCGCTGGCCGCCGAGGGTCAGCACGGCGTGGAAAACCTGCTGGATATCTTCGCCAAGGAAATGCGCGTGGCCATGACCCTGACCGGTGTGACCTCGATCGATCAGATCGACCGTACAACGCTGGTCAACCCATAGCCAAATAAATGGCGTCACCGGGCACCGTTGCACCTTGGCTGTATTTACAGCCATCTGATTTAAAAGGACTTTTATAAAAACAAAGGATTTGGCATGAATCTCGCTCTAACTTGTCTCAAGCAGGTTAGGCGATGACAAGACGTGTGGCAGTGCCCAGGGGTTATAACCCACTGCAAAGCGGTCTAAACTGTTTCCAATGTTTTACGGAACTGAGGGAACAGTACGACGCATGGCACTCGCCGCTCTTATCGAGCCTGTAAGACAGTTCTGCGCTTAGAGGCTGATAGTTTATGAAAACACCGACCCATACCAACGCAATTGACTTCGACAGTGCCAAATTGCACCGCCTGGGTTTCGGTCAACCGTCCTCCCTGCCACAACGCCCCACCACAGTCGGGCAGCTGCGCCAGCAGTTGAGCATGCACTTGCAGACCAGCCTGGAACCGGAGCGGATCCTCGGCCTGTTTTTCCGCGAAATCCAACGCCTGGTCCCCCTGGACGCCCTGCAATATCACCACCAGGCCAGCGACCTGCGCCTGGAATTTGGCCATCGCGGCCATCACTCGGTGAGCTACACGCTGAGCCATGAAGGCGAGCACCTGGGCGAGTTGGTGTTCCGCCGCAACCAGCGCCTGCTGGAAGACGAACTGAGCCAGCTCGAATCCTTGCTGGCTACCCTGCTCTACCCGATGCGCAATGCCCTGCTCTATCGCGCGGCCACCCGCAGCGCGCTGCGCGATCCGTTGACGCAAACCGGTAACCGCATCGCCATGGACCAGACCCTGCAACGGGAAATCGACATGGCGCGCCGGCATTTGAACCCACTGTCGCTGCTGATGCTGGACATCGATCACTTCAAGGTCATCAACGACACCCATGGCCATACGGCCGGCGACAGCGTGTTGCGCACCGTGGCCCAGGCCCTCAAGAGCCAGTTGCGTAACGTCGATATGGTGTTCAGGTTTGGCGGGGAAGAGTTTCTGATCCTGCTGTCCAACACCGGCCGGGATGCGGCGGCGCTGGTCGGCGAACGCCTGCGCAAGGCGGCACAAGCCCACGACTATTGGGCGGATGGGACAAGAATCGAACTGACCGTGAGCCTCGGTTGCTCGACCCTGCTGGCCGCAGAATCGGCCGACAGCCTACTGCGCCGGGCCGACAGCGCCTTGTACGTGGCCAAGCGCGAAGGCCGCAACCGCTTGGCAATGGCGGGGTAAGCACCCCGCCATCACGTGTTACATCACGCCTCGCTGGCGACGCGCATCGGGCGCTCACGCACGGCCGCAGGCGCTTTCTCTTTCTCCAGGTGCATGCAGCTTTCCAGGAACAGATACATGTAGTCGTAGCTCTTGCATACGGCTTGGCGCAGCTCGACCTGCAAGGCCTTGCTCGGATTCATCCCGGCCAGGGTGCAGATGATTTCCAGTGCTTCCCACGGGTGGGCATCGTCGTACTGGGCATGCATCTTCAGCCACTTCATCGCACGCTTGCGTTCTTCTTCGGGGAAGGCCGCCGCGTAGACACCTGTGGAACACACCACGGCCGACCACTCGCCCGTCGCCCCTTCGATTGCATAGTTGGTCGCGGCCACGGCCACGATCAGCGAATCGGCCGAACTGGTGTGCCAGCACCAGTGGCTGAGCGCATGCAATTCAGGCTGCACGTTCTGCGCCTGCAACTCCTCGAGGCTGACCCCATGGGCACGCGCCCAATGCACCCAATAATCGGCGTGGTTCAACTCGACGCGAATATTGCGCATCAGCCAACGTCGCGCCATATCCTCCCCAGGATGGCGGGCAAACTTGGTCTTGGTGAGGTTCTGTGCCATGTACAACGCAAACTGTTCAACCACCGGCCAGCCACCGATCAGGTAGTGGCGCATGGTCTTGGCGCTGAGCGTGTTGTCACGCATGCGCTGGTACAGTTCGTGCTCGACAACTCGGCGCTTGCTCTCGCTACAGTCCTGGATCAATTGCTGTGCCCAGGCTGGGTAACTTGAGGCTTCCATTAGCGGGCCGGTTCTGTTGAATGTGTCGATCACTATAAGGCTCCTTTTTAGTGTGATAGTACAGACCAGCGTATGTTTCAGCGGAATGTGCCGGGCGCCCTGAATAACAGGGGCTGCGGTCGCACAGGTCGACACTGCAAGCTATCAAAGGTAAACAATTGCGGGCGTTCTATCAGGTAGCCCTGAGCGTAATCCACACCAATCTCAAGCAACGCCTGTTCGATGTGCGGTGTTTCAACAAACTCGGCAATTGTGCGCTTACCCATGACGTGGCCGATGTGATTGATCACTTCGACCATGGCGCGGTTAATCGGGTCGTCCAGCATATCCTTTACGAAACTTCCATCGATCTTCAGGAAGTCTACAGGTAAATGTTTGAGATAAGCGAATGAGGACATTCCGGCACAAAAGTCGTCGAGCGAGAAATGACAACCTAAGGCTTTGAGTTCATTAATAAAGCGAATTGCACTGCCGAGGTTGGCGATAGCACTGGTTTCGGTTATTTCAAAACAGATCATCGCCGGCGGTATACCGTAGCTATTGAATTTCTCACGTAAAAAGCCGAGGAAGTCGTCATCGCCGATGGTAATACCCGACAGATTGATCGCACACATCGCCATGGGCAGGCCCGGCCGCTCGCGCATGCAGTCGGCGATGATCTTGAACACATTATCCACCACCCAACGGTCCAACGAGGTCATCAAGCCATAGCGCTCGGCGGCCGGGATAAAACTGTCGGGCAAGATGATGCGACCGCCTTCGTCATGCAGGCGCAGCAGGATTTCAATATGCCCGGTGCCGCCATCGGTATACCCCAGGGGCGCGATTTCCTGGGCGTACAAGCAAAACCGGTTTTCCTCCAGGGCCATGTGCAAGCGCTGCACCCAGGCCATCTCGCCAAACCGCAGGGACAGTTCCGAATCGTCGGCATGATAGACCTGCACCCGGTTGCGGCCCTTTTCCTTGGCCATGTAGCAGGCCATGTCCGCCGCCCGCAGTGACGTCTCCAGGGTGGTCGGGACCTGGGAGATATGCACCAGGCCAATGCTGACGGTGGTCATGAACGGCCGGCCCTTCCACACAAAATGCAGGCTTTGCACGGTATGGCGCAGGCTCTCGGCGATTTTCTCCGCCACCGGCGCCGGGCAGTTTTCCAGCAGGATGCCGAACTCGTCGCCGCCCAGGCGCGCCAGGGTGTCGCCGTCGCGCAGGTCCGATTGCAGCAGCGCGCAGATGTGCCGCAGCAGTTCATCGCCCGCCGCGTGGCCGCAGGTGTCGTTGACCAGCTTGAACTGGTCCAGATCGAGGAACATCAACGCATGCCGTGGGTTCTGCTGGCGCCCCACGTGATGCAGCACCTGCTCCAGCCGGAACTCGAATTCGCGACGGTTGGCCAGGCCGGTCAACGCATCGTGGGTGGCCTGCCACGACAGGTTGGCAATGTACTGGCGCTCCTGGGTCATGTCGTGCAGCACCAGCACCGCCCCGCTGACCTTGCCGGCACTGCAGATCGGCGCCCCCACCAGCGTCACCGAAACCGTACTGCCGTCCAGGCGCTGGATCAGCTTGGAATGCTCGCTGCCACCACTGAGCCGGCCCTTGATGATGTGATCGATCAGGGTAAAACCGTCGGGCTCGGCGTTTTCGTCGAGCAGTTTGAACAACGCGGCCAGGGGCAGGCCCTGGGCCTGGGCGGACTTCCAGTGGGTCAACGCCTCGGCCGCCGGGTTCATGTAGGCAATGGCGCCATCGACGTCGGTGGTGATCACCCCATCGCCAATAGACTCCAGGGTGATCTGCGCACGCTCCTTTTCCGCCTGCAAGGCGTCGGCGAACGCATGACGCTGGGCCAGCAGTTTGTGGGTGCGCAACAGCGCCAGCACGATCAGGCCCAGGGCGGTCGCCAGGTTCGTGATCAGCAGCAGGCGCAGAATCATCCGCGAACCTTCGCCCAAGGCGTCGCTGAAGGCCTTGGCGGCCGGCGTCACGCCTTCATTGATCGCAGTGATGCGTGCCTTCCATTGCCGCACGTCGTTGCCGCTGACGTGGTCGGCGCGGATCGCGCGGTGCATTTCCTGGGCCAGGTCATCCAGTTGCAGCAGGTAGCCGTCGCCGACCGTCCACAGCTCGATGGCTTTTTCCAGGTAGCTGAAATGGCGGAAGTTGAGGTACAGCCAGATCAGGCTGGAGACATCGTCGGGATGGTTACCGCCCTTGAGGATGCCCTGGCGGGCGGCGGCGATGTCGGGAGCGGGTTGGTCGAGGGCGATGCGCAGTTCATGCCCGCCCTGGGGCACGGCGATGGCTTGCTGGTACTTGAGGTAGGTGGTTTCGTCGCGGTTGTCGGCGTAGAGGGTCAGGTAATA
The DNA here is from genome assembly GCF_057835125.1 of Pseudomonas sp. GL_117. Taxonomy (NCBI): domain Bacteria; kingdom Pseudomonadati; phylum Pseudomonadota; class Gammaproteobacteria; order Pseudomonadales; family Pseudomonadaceae; genus Pseudomonas; species Pseudomonas sp. GL_117. The sequence continues at coordinate 4,230,695 of NZ_CM174418.1, forward strand.
GATGGCATCTTTCTGGCCCTTGGACCACAAGCTTTCGCCTGCCACGTAGCCGCGCACGGCCGAAAGCACGTAGAGACTGACGCAGCCTAACAATGCCTGGAACAGCACGACGGCGATAAAGGGCCACACAATGCCCAACAGCCGAGGCGTTCCGAGAGTCCGCTTTTGCTTCATGAAGTCCCTTGCACATGCACCGCTGGATACGCACGCGAAAAACCGCTTCCGATAGCTCAGCCTAGGCTAAATCAACGCACTTGTTGCAAGTGTCCATAAAGTTTTGCGTACAGCCCACCGTCGGCGATCAGTTGTTGATGATCACCATCCTCGGCAATGTGCCCGCCGTCAAACACCAAGACCCGGTCTGCCTGCTTAACCGCCGACAGACGGTGGGCGATGATCAGTGTAGTACGCCCGCTGAGAAACCGCGCCAGCGCCTGGTGCAGGTTGTACTCGGTGGCGGCGTCGAGGGCGGAAGTCGCTTCGTCGAGGATCACCACCTTCGGCTCGGCCAGGACCATCCGCGCAATCGCCAGGCGTTGCCGCTGGCCGCCGGAAAACCGCACCCCGGAACGCCCCACCACACTGTCCAGGCCCATCGGCAGTGCCTTGACGGTAGCATCCAGCTGGGCAATTTCCAGGGCCTGCCAGCAGGCCTGGTCGCTGCGGGTGCGCCCCATGGTCAGGTTGGCGCGCACGGTGTCGTTGAACAACGCCGGGTGTTGCAGCACCACGGCGACGTTCTCGCGGATGGTCTCCAGGCCGATTTCCTGCTGGGTCGCACCGCCGAAGCGGATGCTGCCCGCCTGCGGCGTGTACAACCCCAGCAGCAACTGCACCAGGGTGCTCTTGCCGCCACCGCTGGCGCCGACGATCGCGACCTTCTCGCCCGGCGCAATGGCCAGGTTCAGTTGGTCGAGCACCAGGTCTTCGCCATAGCCGAAATTGAGCCCGCGGACTTCGATACCGACCGTTTCCCGCCCGCTGAACGGGTCTTCGCCGCCGGCGTATTGCGGCTCGTCGGCCCGTGCCAGTAGCTCGTTGATCCGCGTCAGCGCGCCGCCCGCCGCGTAATAGGCGTATTGCAGGTTAAGCAGTTGCTCCACCGGGCCGATCATGAACCACAGGTAGCTGAACACCGCGAGCATCTGGCCGATGGACAGGTCGGAAAACAGCACGGTGAGCATCGCCGCCGCGCGGAAGATGTCGATGCCGAACTGGAACAGCAAGCCACTGGCGCGGCTGGACGCATCGGTTTTCCACTGCGAGTGCACCGCATAGTCACGCACTTCCTGGGCGCGCTGGCCCAGGCGGCCGAGGAAAAACCCCTGGCGGTTGCCGGCGCGCACTTCCTGGATCGCATCCAGGGTTTCGGTCAGGGCCTGGGTGAACCGCGAGGTGCTGTCGTTCTCGAGTTTCTTCAGGTGTTTGACCCGTTTGCCCAACTGCACCGTGGCGTAGATCACCAACGGGTTGAACAGCAGGATCAGCAGCGCCAGCTGCCAATGCATCCACACCAGGATCGCCGACGTGCCCACCAGGGTGAGCATCGCCACGAGGAAACGGCTGAGGGTTTCACCGACGAATTTGTCCAGGGTGTCCAGATCGGTGACCAAATGGGTGGTGACCGTGCCGCTGCCCAGGCTTTCGTATTCCCCCAGGGAAATGCGCTTGAGCCGTTCGATCAAGCGCACGCGGATGCGGTACACGATGTCCTTGGCCAGCCGCGCAAACAGCCGCGCCTGCACCACGTTGAACACCAGCGCGCCGCAGCGCAGGAACAACGTCACCAGCAGCATCAGGCCGATATAACCGGCGGCTTTCTGCCAGCCCAACGGCAGCGCGTGGTTCATCACCTTGAGCGCGGCGTCGCCGTGGCCGAGCAGCACTTCATCGACCAGCAGCGGCAACAGCAGCGGGATAGGCACGCTGCACAGGGTCGCCAGGACGGCGACGCCATTGGCGATCCACAGGGATTTCTTGTGACGCAGGGCCAGGCGGCGGATCTCCGCCCAGGTCAGTCGATCAGTGCGCTGGGCCGGTTCATGCACAGGTGGCTCGCTCCAGCCATCGGCCCAGTAGCGGCGACAGCTCGGCCAGCGGCTGGTAGCCGTTGGTCAGCAAAGCCAGCTGGCCATTGCGCTCGGCCAGCAGCGTCGGAAAACCGGCGATGCCCAGGTCCTGCACCCAGGTGAAATCGGCAGCCGTGGCCGCGTGCTGCTCGGCACGGTCGAAGGCACCGGCAAACTCGATACGCGGGATGCCCGCCTGTTCGGCCAGCTCCACCAGCACGCTGGCGAGGGTCACGTCGCGGCCCTCGACATAAAACGCGCGCTGGATCAGCCCCAGCAATGTCCATGCACAATCCGGCGCCAGGCTGCGCGCGGTGACGATGGCGCGACACGCAGGCTCCGTGTCATACACAAAACCGTCGGGCAACGCGCCTTCGCGCTTGAACGGCTGGCCGGTAGCGTCGGTCACCGCCTGCCAGTGTTCGAGGATGTAGCGCCGCGTGGTCGGCTCCAGCGCCGCACCGCTGCCGGTGCGCAAGCCGCCCACCACCAGGTGCAGTTCCACACCGGCGGCCCGGGCCTGCCCCACCAAGGCTTCGGCTACCGGGGCAAACCCCCAGCACCAGGAACACATCGGGTCCATTACATAGAGCAAGCGCGCGGACATGGCTCAGGCCTCGGAAGGGGATTGCTTGTAGTTGAAGCCAATCGGGTGCGGCATATTGCGGGCCTTGGCCAGCTCGATCTGCTTCTGCCGGTCGATCGCGCTACGGCGGGTCTTCTCCGGCAGCTTGTCCCAGCAATGCGGGCAGCTGATGCCAGCCACGTAGTGCTCGGACGCGCGGTCTTCGACACTCACGGGTGTGCGGCAGGCATGACATTGATCGTAGTCGCCTTCGCTCAAGTCGTGGCGCACAGTCACGCGATTATCGAAAACAAAGCAGTCGCCCTGCCACTTGGTTTCGGCCTGCGGCACCTCTTCGAGGTACTTCAGGATGCCGCCCTTGAGGTGATACACCTCATCGAAGCCTTCGCTGAGCATGTAGCTGGAGGCCTTTTCGCAACGAATACCGCCGGTGCAGAACATGGCGACTTTCTTGTGCTTGGCCGGGTCGAAGTTGGCTTTGATATACTCGGGAAATTCGCGAAAACTGGTGGTTTTCGGGTCGATTGCGCCTTCAAAGGTGCCGATCGACACTTCGTAGTCGTTGCGGGTGTCGATCAACAGCACTTCCGGGTCGCTGATCAACGCGTTCCAGTCCTGCGGATCCACGTAGGTGCCGACCTTCTTGTTCGGGTCGACGCCTTCGACGCCCAGGGTCACGATCTCTTTCTTGAGCTTGACCTTGGTGCGGTAGAACGGCTGGTCGTCGCAGTAGGATTCTTTGTGGTCGATGTCGACCATGCGCGGGTCGTTCTTCAGCCAGGCCATCAGGCCATCAATGCCTTCGCGGCTACCGGAAACGGTGCCGTTGATGCCTTCTTCGGCGATCAGCAAGGTGCCTTTGATGCCGTTGTCGACCATCGCCTGCAGCAGTGGCTCGCGCAGGGCGACGTAATCTTCGAGGGTGACGAACTTATACAGTGCCGCCACGACAATCGGTTGAGTCATGGGTGTTCTCTCCAGGTGGCTACCCTCGTAAAGGGTGAACCGGATGCAAAAAAAAACGCGCCGACTGAGCGGCGCGTTGCGGATTCTAACAAATGCCCGGTGTCAGAGACACCCGATCATCAATCATGCCCGCCGGCGCAGGTCGGCGAGGCCGGGGCTGCGTCGATTTTCGCCCATTCTTCAGGCGTGTAGGTATGCAGCGCCAGCGCATGAAACTCGCTCATCAGGTCACCCAGGGTGGCGTAGACCTTCTGATGGCGCTTGACGCGGTTAAGCCCCTCGAACTGTGGGCTGACCAGCACGGCCTTGAAGTGGGTCTGCAACCCACGGCTGTGCATGTGGCTTTCATCCAGCACGCTCAAGTGGTCCGGGCCCAGGGCGGCGAGCGCCGTTTCGATACGCTGTTGCATGGTCATTCCTGCTTACTTCTTCTTGGCCGGTGCGGCGGCTTTCGGCGCCAGCTCGTTGGTCATGTCGTCCAACAGCTTGTTCACCACCGGCACGGCGCTTTCCAGCTTGGCCTGGGTCATCTGGGCCGATTGCTGGGTCAGTTGCGGCATTTTTTCGAGGACTTTCTTGCCCAATGGCGATTGGTAGAAAGCCACCAGGTCCTTGAGTTCGGATTCGCTGAAGTTGGTGGTGTAGAGCTTGACCATGTCCGGTTTAAGCTTGTCCCAGCCAATGGCCTTGTCCAGGGCGGCGTTGGCCTTGGCCTGGTAGCTGTCCAGCACGGACTGCTTGGCGGCAGGTGCCTTGGTCTGTTCGAAACGCTGGGCGAACATTTGCTGCACTTGCATGTACACCGGGGTACCCAGCTTGTCGGCGTGGGCCAGGGTAAGGAAGGCTTCGGCACTGGCGTTGTGGCTGGCGGTATCGGCAAAAACCTGGCCGCTGGCGCAAACCAGAGCAACCGCGGTACAGATGGCACGAAGACGAGTCATCGAGTTTCCTTTTCTAGCAGGCGAGGTAAGACCCCAAGGGCGCCCATTCTGCGCCTAAAAAACCTCGCGGCTCAACCCCGGGCCTTGCCGGGCAAGGATTCTGCGCGGATGAATCCGATGAAAAGTCTTTTAGGGAACCCCACCGGCCGATCACGGCCTAAACTGCGCAAACCGATCTCAAGGAGTGTGCCCGATGAGCCGTATCGAAACCGACAGCCTGGGAGACGTAGAAGTCCCGGATGACGCTTACTGGGGCGCGCAGACCCAACGTTCACTGGTGAATTTCGCCATCGGCGAGCAACGCATGCCGCTGGCGGTGTTGCACGCCCTGGCGCTGATCAAGAAGGCCGCCGCGCGGGTCAACGACCGTAACGGCGACCTGCCCGCCGACATCGCCCGCCTGATCGAACAGGCCGCCGACGAAGTCCTCGCAGGCAGGCACGACGACCAGTTCCCGCTGGTGGTCTGGCAGACCGGCAGCGGCACCCAGAGCAACATGAATGCCAATGAAGTCATCGCGGGCCGCGCCAATGAGCTGTCGGGCAAAACCCGTGGCGGCAAGAGCCCGGTGCATCCCAACGACCATGTGAACCGCTCCCAGAGCTCCAACGATTGCTTTCCCACGGCGATGAGCATTGCGGCGGTCCAGGCGATACACCAACGCTTGCTGCCAGCCATTGCCGCACTCTCCGGTGGCCTGGCCGAACAGGCTGCACGGCATATGAAGCTGGTGAAGACCGGCCGTACCCACATGATGGATGCCACGCCGATCACCTTCGGCCAGGAGCTCTCGGCGTTTATCGCCCAGCTCGACTACGCCGAACGCGCCGTGCGCAGCGCCCTGCCCGCGGTGTGCGAGTTGGCCCAGGGTGGCACGGCGGTGGGCACCGGGCTGAATGCGCCCCATGGCTTTGGCGAGGCGATTGCCTCCGAGCTGGCGGCGTTGTCCGGGCTCCCTTTCGTCACCGCGCCGAACAAGTTTGCCGCCCTCTCCGGCCATGAGCCGCTGGTGACCCTGCACGGCGCTCTGAAAACCCTCGCGGTGGCGTTGATGAAAATCGCCAACGACCTGCGCCTGCTGGGCTCCGGCCCGCGTGCCGGGTTTGCCGAGGTCAAGTTGCCCGCCAACGAGCCTGGCAGTTCGATCATGCCGGGCAAGGTCAACCCGACCCAGTGCGAAGCCCTGTCGATGCTGGCCTGCCAGGTGCTGGGCAATGACGTGACCATCGGCCTCGCCGCCAGCCAGGGTCACTTGCAGTTGAACGTGTACAAACCGGTGATCATCCACAACCTGCTGGAGTCGATCCGTCTGCTGGCCGACGGCTGCAACAACTTCCAGGAGCATTGCGTGGCTGGGCTTGCGCCCGACGCCGGGCAAATGGCCGAACACCTGGAGCGCGGGCTGATGCTGGTGACAGCGCTCAACCCGCATATCGGCTACGACAAATCGGCCGAAATCGCCAAGAAAGCCTACGCCGAAGGGCTGACGCTACGGGAAGCCGCCCTGGCGCTGGGCTACCTCACCGATGCCGAGTTCGATCTGTGGGTGCGCCCGGAAAACATGCTGGGAGCCTAAGACGCCATGCGCAACCGCCGGGCCTTGAGCCCGGCCATCAATGAAGGCGCCAGCGCCACGGTCGCCGAGCCCAGCACCACCACCAACGCCCCGGCATACCCCAGGGCGTTGATCTCTTCGGCCTGCACATAATCCGGCCACCACCACGCTGCCACCGCCACCGCAACAAAAGTCACCAACGGCGTGAGCGCCAGAGTCGCACTGACCCGCGAGGCTTCCCAGTGCGCCAATGCTTCGGCAAACGCACCGTACGCCACCAGGGTATTCATGCAGCACGCCAGCAACAGCCATGCTTGCAGCGGGCTCAGGTCCAAGGCTTCCAACGGGTGTGCCCACGGCGTAAGCAACACGGCGCAACACAGGTAGATCACCATCATCACTTGCAGCGAATTCCATGCGGTGAGCAATTGCTTCTGGCCCAAGGCGTAGAACACCCAAATGGTGGTGGCCAGCAGAACGGTCAGAACGCCCGCCGTGTAATCGCCAAGGGACGTCAGCAACTCCTCCAGGCGTTGATTGAAGAACAAACCAAAGCCACAGATCAGCACGATCAGGCCGAGCACTTGGCCCAGGCTGAAGCGCTCCTTGAACACAAACACACTGGCGACCATCAAAAAGATCGGGCCCATCTGCACCACCAATTGCGCGGTGCCGGGGCTGAGCAGTTGCAGGCCCACCAGGTACAACACGTAGTTGCCCACCAGGCCACACACGGCCATGCCCACCAGCCAGCCGCCCTTGGGGCCGAGCACCTTGTGGCTGGGCAGGCGCTTGGTCAGTGCGAGGTAGAAGAACAGACACCCACCGGCAACGGTGAGGCGAAACCACGTGACGGTGATCGGGTCCATCACCTGCAGCACCTGCTTGAGTTTGATCGGCAGGATGCCCCACAGGAACGCGGTCAGCAGGGTCAACAGAAAGCCATAGACCCAGCGGCCGGAAGAGATGTGCATGAGTGCCCCAGAAGCCAGAGGAAGTGGAGCCGCATTCTAGGGGCAAGAACACGACTCGCGATACGCTGCAGTTCAAATGTGGGAGCGGGCTTGCTCGCGAATGCAGGGTGTCAGTCGCTGCATGTATTGGCTGACACACCGCATTCGCGAGCAAGCCCGCTCCCACAATTTGATCCGGTACCTTCAGTAGCTTTAGCGTACGGCTTCGAACAGGCCGGTGGCCCCCATGCCGCCGCCCACGCACATGGTGACGATGCCGTAACGCAGGTTGCGCCGTTGCAGTTCACGCACCAGATGCCCCACCTGCCGCGAACCGGTCATGCCGAACGGATGCCCGATGGAGATCGAACCGCCGTTGACGTTGTACTTCGCGTTATCGATTTCCAACCGATTGCGCGCATACAAACACTGGGACGCAAACGCTTCATTCAACTCCCACAGATCGATGTCCGCCACCTGCAAACCCTTGGCCTTGAGCAACTTGGGCACCGAGAACACCGGGCCGATGCCCATTTCGTCCGGCTCACAACCGGCCACGGTAAAACCACGGAAAAACGCCTTGGGTTTGAGCCCCAGTTCCAGGGCTTTTTCCAGGCTCATCACCAGGGTCATCGACGCACCGTCGGACAACTGCGACGAGTTACCCGCCGTCACCGAACCGTCGTCGGCAAACACCGGCTTCAAGCCTTGCAGGCTGGCCAAGGTGGTATCGGGGCGGTTGCAATCGTCGCGGTCGACCACACCGTCGAGGATCTGCACCGCACCGGTATTCTTGTCCTCGACCTTGTACTTGACCGCCATCGGCACGATCTCATCATCGAACAAACCATCGGCCTGGGCCTGGGCCGTGCGCTGCTGGCTTTGCAGGGCGTACAGGTCCTGCTCTTCACGGCTGACGTTGTAGCGGCGAGCGACGATCTCGGCGGTCTGGCCCATGGGGAAATAGATACCCGGCACCTGCTCTTTGAGCAGCGGGTTGATCAGGTTGTCGGTGTTGACGCTTTTCATGGTCAGGCTGATGGACTCGACGCCACCGGCAACGATGATGTCGCTGCACCCCGAAGCAATCTGGTTGGCCGCAATCGCAATCGCCTGCAAGCCCGACGAGCAGAAACGATTGAGGGTCATCCCCGCCGTGCCGGTGCCCAGTTGCGACAATACCGCCACGTTGCGCCCGATGTTGTAGCCCTGGGCGCCCTCGTTGGAACCCGCGCCAACGATGCAATCTTCCACGGTGGCCGGGTCGATGCCGTTGCGGCTGAGCAGCGCGTTGACGCAATGGGCCGCCATGTCATCGGGGCGGGTCTGGTTGAACTTGCCGCGAAAGGATTTGGCCAGGCCGGTTCGCACGCTGTCGACGATCACTACTTCACGCATGGGCTACCTCGATCTTGTCGTTGTTGGGAGATGGATCGAGCATAGATCCAGCTGATTCCAACCGCGACGATCATTCACCCGGCGTATGCAAAAGCATGGAGACAAAAATCATCCCCTGCTGAACTGCCATCCCGTAGTGAGCGGGCTTGCCCCGCGCCGGGTGGCGAAGCCGCCCCAAATCGATCCGCCGCGGTGTATCAGGAAGACCGAGGTGCCTGGGTTTGGGGCGGCTTCGCCACCCAGCGCGGGGCAAGCCCGCTCACTACACAGGCAAGGTGGGGGCCCGTCACCAGTCGGTTATTTGTGTTTCTTTTTGGCGTGCTTGTCGGACTTGGCAAACGCCTCCTCCAGCGCCAGGTTGATGGTGCGCAGCACCTTGACCCGCGCCCAGCGTTTGTCGTTGGCCTCCACCAGCGTCCAGGGCGAGACTTCAGTGCTGGTGCGGTCGACCATATCGCCGACGGCCCCACGGTAGTCATCCCATTTGTCACGGTTGCGCCAGTCGTCTTCGGTGATCTTGAAGCGCTTGAACGGGATTTCCTCGCGGGCTTGGAAGCGCTCCAACTGAGTGTCCTTGTCGATCGCCAGCCAGAACTTGACCACGATCACACCCGCGTCGCGCAGTTGCTCTTCGAAGTCATTGATTTCGCCATAGGCGCGCATCCAGTCGGCGGAGGTGCAGAAGCCTTCAATACGCTCCACCAGCACGCGGCCGTACCACGAGCGATCGAACACGGTGAACATGCCGCGCGCCGGGATCTTCTGCCAAAAGCGCCACAGGTAAGGTTGGGCGCGTTCGTCCTCACTCGGCGCGGCGATCGGCACGATGTGGTACTGGCGCGGGTCGAGCGCGGCCGCGACACGGCGGATCGCCCCGCCCTTGCCGGCCGCATCGTTGCCTTCAAACACCGTGACCAGCGCGTGCTTGCGCATGCGTTTGTCGCGCATCAGGCCGGAGAGCCGCGCCTGCTCGGTGATCAGCTGTTCTTCGTAATCGTCCTTTTCCAGGCGCTGGCTCAGGTCCAGGCTGTCGAGCAGGCTTTTCTTGTCCACCGACGCAATCAACGGCGCCGGGTTCATGCCGCTGGCCTTGCCCTTGGGCAGCTTCAGGGCGTTCTGGATGCCTTCGAGCAGCAGCTTGCCCACGGTGAGGCTGCGGTAATTGGCGTCGACACCTTCGATCACATGCCACGGCGCATAGTCGCGGCTGGTGCGGCGCAGCACGCGCTCGCCAAAGTGCACGAACTTGTCGTAGGTCTCGGACTGCTGCCAGTCCAGCGGGCTGATGCGCCAGCTGTGCAGCGGGTCGTCGGCCAGGGCCTTGAGCCGTGCCTTCATCTGCTTCTTGGAGAGGTGGAACCAGAACTTGAAGATCAGCGCGCCTTCATCGCAGAGCATTTTTTCCAGGCGTTCGGCGCCGGCGATGGCCTGGTCCAGGCGGGCGTCCTTGATCTGCCCGTGCACCCGGCCTTGCAGCATCTGGCTGTACCAGTTGCCAAAGAACACGCCCATGCGCCCCTTGGCCGGCAACTGTCGCCAGTAGCGCCAGGCCGGTGGGCGGGCCAGTTCTTCATCGGTCTGCTGGTCGAAGGTGCGCACCTCGATCAGGCGTGGGTCCATCCATTCGTTCAGCAGCTTGACGGTCTCGCCCTTGCCGGCGCCTTCGATGCCATTGATCAGGATGATCACCGGGAAGCGCTTTTGCTGTTGCAGCTCGTACTGCACCTCCAACAAGGCTTCGCGCAGGGCGGGCACTTCGGCGTCGTAGGTGTCTTTGTCGATGGCGTGACCGATTTCGGCGGATTCGAACATGGGCAGCTCCGTTTCAAGATGGCTCAAGACTAGCGGATTGGGCAGCAACACGCGGGAGGAAATTCCACCGGCGCTTGCCGTGGGTCAATTCATTCCCCATTGATCGGCTAGAATGACGGCCTTGTGTTTACCGAGCCGCCCATGAACCCCATCACCCACGCCCAGCTCGACTGGGACGAACAAGGTCGCCCGCACTCGCGGGTCTTCGACGACGTGTACTTCTCCGACCAGTCGGGCCTTGAAGAAACCCGCTATGTGTTCCTCGAACAGAACCGCTTGCAGGAACGCTTTGCGGCCTTGCCGGCAGGTGGGCGGTTGGTGATTGGCGAAACCGGCTTCGGCACGGGCCTGAATTTCCTGTGCGCCTGGCAGCTGTTCGAACAGCACGCGGTGGCCGGGGCGCGGCTGCATTTTGTCAGCGTGGAAAAATACCCGCTGAGCCACGCCGACCTGCAACGCGCCCTCGCCCTCTGGCCTGAGTTGCAGCCGTTCGCCGAGCAACTGCTCCAGCAGTACGTCGCCATCCACCAGGGTTTCCAGCGCCTGGTGCTGGACAACGGCCGCGTGACCCTGACCCTGTTGATCGGCGACGTACTGGAGCAATTGCCGCAACTGGATGCGCAGGTCGATGCATGGTTTCTCGACGGCTTCGCACCAGCGAAGAACCCCGAGATGTGGACCGCCGAGCTGTTTGCCGAACTGGCACGCCTGGCCGCGCCGGGCTCGACCATCAGCACCTTCACCAGCACCGGCTGGGTGCGACGACTGATCAACGCCGCCGGGTTCAAGATGAAGCGCACGCCGGGCATCGGCCATAAGTGGGAGATCCTGCGCGGCGAGTTTCTCGGCTGGCCCGAAACTGCCCCGCCGCCCACCCGCGCCAAACCCTGGTTCGCCCGCCCTGCGCCCGTGGAAGGCGAACGCAAGGCCCTGGTCATCGGCGGCGGCCTGGCCGGTTGCGCCACGGCCGCCAGCCTGGCCGCGCGGGGTTGGCAAGTAAGCCTGCTGGAGCGGCATGCCGCCCTCGCCCAGGAAGCCTCGGGCAACCCCCAGGGCGTGCTTTACCTCAAGCTCTCGGCCCATGGCACCGCGTTGTCGCAAATGATCGTCGCCGGTTTCGGCCACACGCGCCGCCTGCTGGAGCACTTGCATCGCGGCGTGGACTGGGACGGCTGCGGTGTATTGCAACTGGCCTTCGACACCAAGGAAGCCCAGCGCCAGGCACAGCTTGCGCAAGCCTTCGCGCCAGACCTGTTGCACCTGCTTGACCGCGACCAGGCGCAAGCCAGAGCCGGTATTGCGCTGGAACACGGTGGCTTGTTTTTCCCCGAAGGCGGTTGGGTACATCCCCCCGCGCTATGCGAATGGCAAGCCAGCCAAACCGGCATTACGGTGCTGCCCCACACCCATGTGCTCGACCTGCGCCGCGTCGACGATCACTGGCAAGCCTGGGACGGTGAACACCTGCTGGCCAGCGCCCCCGTGGTGGTCCTGGCCGGCGCCGCCGAGGTCCAGCGTTTTGCCGACCTGCCCCTCAAACGCATTCGCGGGCAGATCACGCGTCTGCCACAGACTGCCGAGAGCCAGGCCCTGAGCACCGTGGTGTGTGCCGAAGGTTACGTCGCCCCGCCGCGCCTGGGCGAACACACCCTGGGGGCCAGCTTCGACTTCAAGAACGAAGACCTCACCCCCACGGCTGCCGACCACGCCGGCAACCTGACGATGCTGCACGACATCTCCACCGATCTGGCCCAGCGCCTGCACGCCGACACGCTCGACCCCAGCGTATTGCAAGGCCGCGCTGCGTTCCGCTGCACCAGCCCGGATTACTTGCCGATTGTCGGGCCGCTGGCCGACAGCATGGCGTTCAACCAGGCCTACGCAGTATTGCGCAAGGACGCACGCAGCGTTCCGGACACACCCTGCCCTTGGCTCGACGGCTTGTACGTCAACAGCGGCCACGGCTCCCGCGGCCTGATCACCGCACCACTGTCTGCCGAGCTGCTCGCGGCCTGGCTCGATAACGAACCCTTGCCGGTGCCCCGCAACGTGGCGGACGCCTGCCACCCCAATCGGTTTGCCGTGCGCGGGCTGGTGCGCAGCAACGCGAACAAGGCCTGACTAGATGCAGCCCTTCAGTTCGCCTTGCTTCAAGGCGTCCAGGGTCAAGCGCTCCAGCTCGGCGTTCTCGGCTTTCTCCTGCTCATGGAGAATGATGTTCCTCTGCTCGCGGTAGCTGCTGTCGTCCATCGTAAGGCTCATTCAAGCCCTCGAACCTGCCCCCATGGGTGCACTTGATAATCCCTGTGCATCCCCCTGCCCTGCGGCCCGCGCAGCCTCGAAGGGCGGGCAGGCGCGGGCCAGGCCAGCAGACTTATAACTTATTGATCTAAAACTCCCACCATAGCCCCGTGTCAGTTTCTGGGTACGCGCCCTCCGGGCGTATTGAGTGTTTCCCCCTCCCCAACGGAAAAACCGGTAAGGAATTTATGTGCGGATTAGCTGGCGAGCTACGTTTTGATCAACAACCTGCCGACCTGGCAGCGATAGAACGCATCACCCATCACCTGGCCCCCCGTGGCCCCGACGCCTGGGGCTTCCACGCTCAGGGGCCGATTGCCCTGGGCCACCGACGCCTGAAAATCATGGACCTGTCGGACGGCTCGGCCCAACCGATGGTCGACGCCCACTTGGGCCTGTCCCTGGCCTTCAACGGCGCGATCTACAACTTCCCGGAACTCAGAGAAGAGCTGGAAGCCCTGGGCTACGCCTTCCATTCCGACGGCGACACCGAAGTGCTGCTCAAGGGCTATCACGCCTGGGGCGAGGCGCTGCTGCCCAAGCTCAACGGCATGTTTGCCTTCGCCATCTGGGAGCGCGACACCCAGCGCCTGTTTATCGCCCGTGACCGTCTCGGCGTGAAGCCGCTGTACCTGTCGCGCACCGGCCAGCGCCTGCGCTTTGCCTCGGCGCTACCTGCGCTGCTCAAAGGCGGCGACATCAACCCGATCCTCGATCCGGTAGCGCTCAACCACTACCTGAACTTCCACGCCGTGGTCCCGGCGCCGCGCACCTTGCTGGCGGGCATTGAAAAACTGCCGCCGGCGAGCTGGATGCGCATCCATGCCAACGGCACCACCGAGCAGAAGGTCTGGTGGACCCTGCCCTACGGCCCACATAGCGACGAGCAAAACCTGACGCTGCAAGACTGGACCGACCGCGTCCTCGACAGCACCCGCGAAGCCGTGGCCATTCGCCAACGTGCCGCCGTGGATGTGGGTGTGCTGCTCTCCGGTGGCGTCGACTCGAGCATGCTCGTCGGCCTGCTGCGTGAAGCCGGGGTAAAGGACTTGTCGACCTTCTCCATCGGTTTTGAAGACGCCGGCGGCGAGGCTGGCAACGAATTCCAGTATTCGGACCTGATCGCCAAGCACTACGGCACCCGTCACCACCAACTGCGCATCGCCGAAAGCGAGATCATCGAACAACTGCCGGCGGCGTTCCGCGCCATGAGCGAGCCGATGGTCAGCCACGACTGCATCGCCTTCTACCTGCTGTCGCGGGAAGTGGCCAAGCATTGCAAGGTGGTGCAAAGCGGCCAGGGCGCCGATGAGTTGTTCGCCGGCTACCACTGGTATCCGCAGGTGGATGGTGCAAGTGACCCTTACGCCGCCTATCGCGAAGCGTTTTTCGACCGCAGCTACGACGACTATGCGGCCACCGTCGCGCCGCAATGGTTGACCGCCAATGACGCCGCCGGCGACTTCGTACGCGAACATTTCGCCATGCCCGGCGCGACTGCCGCCGTGGACAAGGCCTTGCGCCTGGACAGCACGGTGATGCTGGTGGACGACCCGGTCAAACGCGTCGACAACATGACCATGGCCTGGGGCCTGGAAGCCCGTACACCGTTCCTCGACTACCGCTTGGTGGAGCTGTCGGCCCGTGTGCCGGGCAAGTTCAAGCTGCCCGACGGCGGCAAGCAAGTGCTGAAGGAAGCCGCGCGCCGAGTGATTCCAAGTGAGGTCATCGACCGCAAGAAAGGCTACTTCCCCGTCCCTGGCCTCAAGCATTTGCAAGGCGACACCCTGAACTGGGTACGCGACCTGCTGCTGGACCCCAGCCAGGATCGTGGCCTGTTCAACCCGGCCATGCTCGACCGCCTGCTCACCGACCCGCAGGGCCAACTGACCCCGTTGCGCGGCTCCAAGCTCTGGCAACTGGCGGCGCTGAACCTGTGGCTCAGCGAACAAGGAATCTGATTGATGAAACCTCATGCAGCGGCTTACAACCAACGCCTACTGAGGGGCCAGGCGCCATCCTACGAGCGCCTGCAAGCCCGACTGGCCGAAGATGGCAGCCCGCAGAGCCCTGACCCCATCGCCGTGCATTGCGGCTGGGGGCGCCTGTTGATCGGGCACACCTTTGCCGACCCGTCGAGCCTGGCCCTGGAGTTGCTCAATGAGCAGGCCGGCGAACGGGACATCGCCCTGTACGTGGCCGCGCCCCAGCAGATCCTCGGCATCGATCCGCAGCAGCTGTTCCTCGACCCGTCTGACACCCTGCGCCTGTGGTTCACCGACTATCGCCCGGCGACCCGTGTGTTTCGCGGCTTTCGCATCCGCCGCGTGCAGAGCGACGCCGATTGGGAGGCGGTCAACCAGTTATACCAAGGGCGCGGCATGTTGCCCGTCGACCCCGACCGCCTGACGCCGCGCCATCAAGGTGGCCCGGTGTATTGGCTGGCAGAGGATGAAGACAGCGGCGCGGTGATCGGCAGCGTGATGGGCCTCAATCACCAGAAGGCGTTTCACGACCCGGAGAACGGCTCCAGCCTGTGGTGCCTGGCAGTCGACCCGCGCTGCACGCGCCCCGGCGTCGGCGAAGTGCTGGTGCGTCACTTGGTCGAGCATTTCATGAGCCGTGGCCTGAGCTACCTGGACCTGTCGGTATTGCACGACAACCGCCAGGCCAAGAACCTCTACGCCAAACTGGGCTTTCGCGCGCTGACCACCTTTGCGATCAAGCGCAAGAACGGCATCAACCAGCCGCTGTTCCTCGGCCCTGGTCCGCAAGCCGGGTTCAATCCGTATGCGCGGATCATTGTCGAAGAGGCGCATCGACGCGGCATCGACGTGCAGGTGGATGACGCCGATGCAGGCTTGTTCACCTTGAGCCACGGCGGTCGCCGCGTACGTTGCCGCGAGTCGTTGAGCGACTTGACCAGCGCCATCAGCATGACCCTGTGCCAGGACAAGAGCCTGACCCACAAGGTGCTCAAGGCCGCCGGCCTGCAACTGCCGTCGCAACAATTGGCGGGCGGTGCCGATGACAACCTGGAATTCCTCGACGAACACCTGCGCGTCGTGGTCAAGCCGCTGGATGGCGAGCAGGGCCAGGGCGTGGCGGTGGATTTACAGACCATCGAGCAAGTGCAGCAGGCGATCGAAGCGGCGCAGCGGTTCGACAGCCGCGTGCTGCTGGAAAGCTTTCACGAGGGCTTGGACCTGCGCATCCTGGTGATCGGCTTTGAAGTGGTCGCCGCCGCGATCCGTCGCCCGGCTGAAGTGACCGGCGATGGGCATCACAGCATCGGTGCGTTGATCGAAGCGCAAAGCCGTCGCCGCCAGGCCGCCACGGACGGCGAAAGCAAAATCCCCATGGACGCCGAAACCGAACGCACCCTGCACGCCGCCGGCTACGACTACAACAGCATCCTGCCACGCGGCCAGACCCTGGCCGTGCGCCGCACCGCCAATCTGCACACCGGCGGTTGCCTGGAGGACGTCACTGCAATCCTGCACCCCACGCTGGTGGACGCCGCCGTGCGTGCCGCCCGCGCCCTCGACATCCCCATGGTGGGCCTGGACCTGATGGTGTCCGCCGCCGACCAGCCCGAGTACGTGTTTATCGAAGCCAATGAACGGGCCGGGCTGGCCAATCATGAACCGCAACCGACGGCTGAGCGGTTTGTGGATTTGTTATTTCCACACAGTTAGCTGATGGCTTGAGAGGTGCATTGCCTGACCTGGCGCCTTCGCGAGCAAGCCCGCTCCCACATTTAGACCGCATTCCCCTGTGGGCGCGGGCGTGCTCGCGAAGGCACTGGCACAAGCACCACCTGACCATAAGCACAGAGGAGTCTTTATGAGCCGAACCATCCCCGAGCCGGACCTGAACTACCTGCAAAAAGTCCTGCTGGAAATGCTCGCCATCCCCAGCCCCACCGGATTCACCGACACCATCGTGCGCTACGTCGCCGAGCGCCTGGAAGAGTTGGGTATCCCGTTCGAAATGACCCGGCGCGGCACGATCCGCGCCACCCTCAAGGGCCAGAAAAACAGCCCCGACCGCGCGGTGTCCGCGCATTTGGACACCATCGGCGCCGCCGTGCGGGCGATCAAGGACAACGGGCGCCTGACCCTCGCGCCAGTAGGCTGCTGGTCGAGCCGCTTTGCCGAAGGTAGCCGTGTCAGCCTGTTCACCGACAATGGCGTGATCCGTGGCAGCGTGCTGCCGTTGATGGCCTCCGGGCATGCGTTCAACACCGCCGTAGATGAAATGCCGGTGAGCTGGGACCACGTGGAGTTGCGCCTCGACGCCTACTGCGCCACCCGTGCCGATTGTGACTCCCTGGGCATCAGCGTCGGCGACTACGTGGCCTTCGACCCGCTGCCCGAATTCACCGAGAGCGGGCATATCAGCGCCCGCCACCTCGACGACAAAGCCGGCGTGGCCGCCCTGCTCGCCGCACTCAAGGCCATCGTCGACAGTGGCGAGCCGTTGCTGATCGACTGCCACCCGCTGTTCACCATCACCGAAGAGACCGGCAGCGGTGCGGCCGCCGCCCTGCCCTGGGATGTCAGCGAGTTTGTCGGCATCGACATTGCCCCCGTCGCCCCCGGCCAGCATTCCAGCGAGCATGCGGTCAGCGTGGCGATGCAGGATTCCGGCGGGCCGTACGACTATCACCTGTCGCGGCACCTGCTGCGGCTGGCGGCGGACAACGATCTGCCGGTGCGCCGCGACCTGTTCCGCTACTACTTCAGTGATGCGCACTCGGCCGTGACCGCCGGCCACGACATCCGCACCGCCCTGTTGGCGTTTGGTTGCGATGCGACCCACGGCTACGAACGCACCCACATCGACAGCCTGGCGGCGTTGAGTCGCCTGCTGGGCGCGTACATCCTCAGCCCGCCGGTGTTCGCCAGCGACGCGCAACCGGCCCAGGGTTCACTGGATCGGTTCAGTCACCAGCTGGAACATGAAACGCAAATGGAGAGCGACACGCGGGTGCCGTCGGTGGACAGCCTGGTCGGTCAGAAATCCTGAGACTGGCAACCTGGGTCCCGGCGCAGTAGCATCGCCGGGATTCTCCAGCCGAGGCTTGTATGCTGATTCCCTACGACGCACTTGAAGTCGACACCCTGACCCGCCTCATCGAAGATTTCGTCACCCGTGACGGCACCGACAATGGCGACGACACGCCCCTGGAAACCCGCGTATTACGCGTGCGCCAAGCGCTGACCAAAGGCCAGGCGCTGATCGTGTTCGACCCGGAAAGCGAGCAATGTCAGTTGATGCTCAAGCACGACGTGCCCAAGCATCTGTTCGACTGAGAAGGTTATGGGTTGGTAACGGCGGGGGTTTCTGTGGCTTGGCGTTCGAGGATTTTCTGATACACCTCGGCACGATGCACATTGACCCCCACCGGCGCCTGGACGCCGAATTTCACCTGTGAGCCATTCAACTCGACGATGTGCAAGGCGATGTCATCGCCGATGGAGATGATTTCGCCTACAGCGCGGCTTAGTACCAGCATGGCGGTTGTCCTTTGAGAGTGACAGGACCTTGACCATGCGCGCTTGCAAGGGAGTGCAGCAATGGCTCGCGGCAAAATCAGGCGAGACCTACATCAACAGGTAATTTTCCTGACAGACCACGGCTAAAAATGTGGGAACGGGCTTGCTCGCGAATGCGGTATATCAGCTACACATTCAGCGACTGACACTCCACTTTCGCGAGCAAGCCCGCTCCCACACAAGCCCACCCCACATTTACATCAGGGCTGCGCTCAGGCTTTGGTGGCTTGCGCCTTGGCGCGCATCTTGTCGGCCATGGTGGTCATTTCGTCATACAGCAACTGCGGGTTCTTCTGCTTCAACGCCCAGGCCATCCGCCCCTGCTCGTGGGGCAAGATCATGAATTCGCCTTCAGCCACACGCTGGTAGATGTAATCGGCAATGTCCGCCGCCGAAATCGGCGAGCTTTCGAGCAGTTTGCCTACCTGGGCCTTCATCGCCGGGGTCGGGCCACGGAACGAGTCCAACAGGTTGGTCTGGAAGAACGACGGGCACACCACATGCACCCCGACGTCCTGTTGCTTGAGCTCCACCAGCAGGCTTTCCGACAACGCCACCACACCGGCCTTGGCCACGTTGTAGTTGCTCATGGCCGGACCCTGCATCAGCGCGGCCATCGAAGCGATATTGATGATGCGGCCCTTGCTCTTTTCCAGCAGCGGCAGGAACGCCTTGCAGCCCTTGACCACGCCCATCAGGTTGATTGCGATCTGCCAGTCCCAGTCCTCCAGGGACAGTTCGGCGAAGAACCCGCCCGAGGCCACACCGGCATTGTTGACGATCACATCGATGCCGCCGAGCTTGACTTCGCAAGCCTGGGCGAACGCGGTGAGCTGGCTGTAGTCGCGCACGTCGCAGCGTTGCACGAAGCCGTCGCCACCCGCCTCGCGCACCAGCTTGAGGGTTTCCTGCAAGCCCGGTTCGCTGACATCCGACAAGGCCAGCTGCCAGCCCTCGCGAGCCCAGCGCAGAGCGATTTCACGACCCAAGCCGGACCCGGCGCCAGTGATCATCATGCGATTTTGCATAGGAAGTAGCCTTGTGGTTCACGGAAGAAGTGATCGGCAGTGTAGCGAAGGTTATTCCTGCACCCACGCACCATCAGATTGATGAATGCCCCAGGCAAACCCACGGCCGGGTCGGAGCCTGGACGCAGGGGTAAGTTCAATCTTTTTCAACTAAGTCGATGGTTTAAAAGAAATAAGCAAGTTTGCGAAAAGCTTTAAAAAAACTTGGAATTTTCCGCGCAACAACACAGTCGGAGTTGTTAAGGCGCCTGCAATTAAACGTGCAAGCCTATCGCTCAATAACCAGAAGGAAGTAACCCATGAGCCTTATTCTGATCATCATCCTGATCCTCCTGCTGGTCGGCGGCCTGCCGGTATTCCCGCACTCCCGCAATTGGGGTTATGGCCCGTCGGGTATCCTCGGCGTCGTCCTGGTAGTGTTGCTGGTGCTGTTGTTACTCGGCCGGATATAAACACCAGGCAAAAAAAAGAGGCCCTCTAGAGGGCCTCTTTTTTATTGCCGGTTAGTTAGTCCGGTTTGCCATCCACCACGCCGGCGGTGTTATCCAACAGGCTCTTGGTGGCGGTCTGCAGGAACGACTCAAGTTTCTGCTTGAGTGCGGCCTCGTCCGGCGAATCGGGAATCACTTTACCAGTCGGCTCGGCGCCCAGTTCGTATTCCCACAGCTTCGGTGGCATTTCCTTGGGCAGTACCAGGATGCGGTCTGCGGTGACCAGGGCCACGGTCTGATCGCTGCCCGACGGCTTGATCACGCCGAAGCCCTTGTCGCCTTCCGGCAGGTTCAGCAGGTCACGGCCCCAGCACTGGTGCAGGGTGTCGCCACCCAGGCGGCCCATGATGGTCGGCACGATGTCGATCTGGGTACCCACGGTGTGGTCACGCTCGCCGAACTTTTCCTGCACGCCCGGTGCGATCATCAGCATCGGCACGTTGAAGCGGCCCAGGTCCATCTCGGTGATCTGCTGTTCGTTGCCGAAGCCGTGGTCGCCCACGATGACGAACAGGGTTTCCTTGAAGTACGGCTCCTTGCGGGCCTTCTCGAAGAACTGGCCCAGGGCCCAGTCGGAGTAGCGCATGGCCGTCAAATGCTCGTTGAGGCTGCCACGGTCGGTGACCTTCTCGACCGGCAATGGGGTCGGCAATGCGTACGGCGTGTGGTTGGACAGGGTTTGCAGCAGGGCATAGAACGGCTTGCCGCCTTCGCGGGCTTTCAACTCTTCCAGGCCACGGTTGAACATGTCCTGGTCGGACACGCCCCACGTCGGGTCGGAGAACACCGGGTTGACGAAGTCGTTACGGCCGATGAAGTTGGTCATGCCCTGGTTGCTGAAGAAACCCGACTGGTTGTCCCAGGCGAAATCGCCGTTGTAGACATACACGTCGTCAAACTTGCGCGCGCTGAGCAGCTGCGGCAGGCCCGACAGCTTGTGGCTGCCTTCCGGGGTCTGCATCAGGTATTCGAAGCCCGGCAGGTTCGGGAAGCAGGCCATGGTGGCAAACATACCCTGGTGGGTGTGGGTGCCGTTGGAGAAGAAACGGTCGAACAGCAGGCCTTCCTTGGACAGTTTGTCGAAGTACGGCGTGATGTTGCCCGGACGGCCCAGGGCGCCCACCGAGTGACCGGCGAAGCTTTCCATCAGGATCACGACCACGTTCTTGATCGGCAGTGTCTTCTCGGCCGGTGGCGTGTAGTCGCGGCGCACGGCAGCGGTGTCGGTATCCACCAGTTTTTCCTGCGGCAGTACCAGCATATCGCGCACGGTCTGGGTCGCCAGCGGCTGGTCCAGGGTGGCCTTCCAGATATTCGAACGCTCTTCGGAGAAGCGCGACTTGGCCGCCGCGATCAGCGACAACGTGCCGTTGAGGCCCAGTTGGTTGGCGAAGTTGGAGTCGGTGGTGTACACGTCACCCCAACGCAGCGGCGGGCCCTGGCGCAGGGTGCCGCGGGCGGCGACAACGGCGATCAACAGGCAGACCACGAACACCGCGATGCGGCTGTACCACGGTGCCACCTGGCGGGTGCCGATGCTGCCGCCGCTGAATGGGCCGCGTGGGCGTGTCGCACGGTCGGCGCCTTTGAAGGCGATGCTCAGGATCAGCGTGCCCACGGCCCAGGCCAACAGGTAGCGCACCACCGGGAAACCGTACCAGAGCATGCTCATCACGGTTTTCGGGTCTTCCTTCACGTACTGGAAGACCAGGCCGTTGAGGCGCTGGTGGAACTCGCGGTAGAAGTCCATTTCCATCAGGCCGAGGAACAGCGCGATGCTCGACGCCAACGTCAGCCAGAACCGGAAGAACCCGCGCGCGGCCATGGCCCGTACGCTGAACAATGCCAGCAGCAGCGGGATGATCAGGTAGACCACCAGGCGGATGTCCAGGCGCAGGCCATTACCGAACGCTTCGAGGAAGGTCGAGGCCGGTGTGTCGAGGATCATCTCGCGGTTGTACACCAGCAGCGCCAGGCGCAGCAGCGAGAACATCACCATCATGACCAGTGCGCAGAGCAGCGTGTACGCCAGATGGGATTTGACGGTCGGTTGCAGCAGGCGAGTTGAAGCTCGCTGCTGATTCAGGGCGTCCGGGTTTGCCATGTCGTTTCAGGACCCATTGGAAGTTTAAGTGGCTGGATAATGCAGTGGCGCGAATGGTGCCCGATCAACAGCAGCAAGGCTATTAATTACTGAGCGCGCACACCTGCTCCACCGTGACGGCACTTGAGATAGAGCCCCGGCGGGAAGGAAATCTGGCGAATTGTCTTGGATGGAATGTGAAAATTGTGTGTAGCGAATATTTCGATACACAAATCTCATGACTGTACTGAAACCATTGTGGGAACGGGCTTGCTCGCGGATACGGCGTGTCAGTCACAGATGCTTGGACTGGCACACCCCATTCGCGAGCAAGCCCGCCCCCACATCGACGCTGCTTGCTCTAGATCCTTTGAGTGATCAGATCCGCACGTTGCCCCGTGGCCCGGCGATGGCCCAGATGATCAAGCCCAGTACCGGCAACAACAGGATCAACAGAATCCACAGCACTTTGGCACCGGTGCTCGCGCCGCTTTTGAACACGTTGATGATCGCCCAGATGTCCAGCGCAAGGATGATCAGCCCGATCAAGCCATTAAAAGTGGAACCCATGGTGTCGCTCCTAAAGTGAGGGCATGCACTTGTAGGATAGTCAGCCCTGCCGGGGGTTCCGTTTTATTTCAGACGTGTAGGGCGATTCGTAGAGCTTCCAGCGAAGGCTCGGCCTTGATGCCGACTTCGGCACACAGTTCCAGCACGCGCGGCAGGTCGTTGCCGTACACCAGCACCGCCTGGATCTCGTCATCCAGCAATTCGCTGAAGTTGAGCAGCACGTAGCCACCGTCCTGCGGGCTCAGGGCGCTCATCTGGATCTGGATGCGGTTCAGTGCGGTCAGGGCTTCAGTCTTGGCCAGTTGCTTGGGCTTGAGGTTGAACGCCACACCCGGGCCGAACGAGGCGACGATCTGCGCGAACAGGTCACCATAGGTGTCGGCCTGGAACAGCACGGTGTCCGGCAGGCTGCCGACCACAACCCATTCACCCAGTGGGATCGGGAAGCTGTCGTCGTAGTTGATGTCCGGGTTGGCCGCCAGAAACGCCGTCGGGTCCGCGTAGGCCTGGGCCGCTTCGTCGGCGATACGTGCCACCTCGTCCTCGCCCATGACGCCGGCGCTGATTTTGCTGATGAGTTCGACGAGGGCGGTTTTCATGGCGATGGTCCTGTGGCGGGCGGGTTTTCGAGGGCGCGTAGCCTACACCAGTTTCTGCAAGCGCGCCGCCGTATCCACCGCGCCCATGGTGTGTGCCGCCGCCAGTGCGGTGGCGCCCTGGGCGTCAGTGGCCTGGGGGTTGGCGCCCTGGCCGAGCAGGTAGTCGAGCATTTCGACGCGGTTGAACATCGCCGCCAGCATCAACGCGGTACGCCCATCGGAAGACGCCGCATCCACCGGCGCGCCGCCTTCGATCAGCGCCTTGACCACGTCCAGGTTGCCCTTGAACGCGGCGCCGGCAATCGGCAGCTGGTTCTTGTCGTTGGGGATCTGCGGGTCGGCCTTGAATTCCAGCAGCACTTTTACCGCTTCGGCATGGCCGTGGTACGCCGCGAGCATCAACAAGGTGTCACCATTGTGGTTGCGCAGGTTGGCCGGCAAGCCCTTGGCCAGCAGCGCGGCGAGCATCGCGGCGTCGCCCCGGCGCGCGACATCAAAGACCTGTTCGGCAAATTCGGCGGCTTCGGTTTCGGTCATTTGTTTGGACATGTGAGGGGCTCCTTGTCTGATGCTGTATAGGGCGCCAGTGTCGCTACGGAGTTCCTCACTGTCATGGTTTTTTTGCCAAAAGCCGCCATAGGCAGAATCAATAACGCGGCTTTTAATAACGGAAGTGGCCGCCCTGGATCTGCGCCAATAACTGCCCGGTCACCGGCACATAGCAGTCGGAGCCCGGCAACCAGGCGTAGACCGGGTCGTTTCCGGCTTTGTCCGGGTCGAACGCCTCTTCCTTGAGCTTGACCTTCTGGTACTTGAAGGTCCCGGTGGTCTCCATCTTCACCTTGATCCGCAGGAACAGCGGCACCGCATAGTGAGGCAACTGGCCGTGGGCAAATTGCAGCAACTCGCGCATGTCCAGCGAAGCCAGCGACTCACTCGGGGTAATCGCAACCATGCCTGCGCGGCCGTTGGTGTTTTCGATCTCCACCCCGTAGGCCACCACCTCGGCGATCTGCGGGTGTTGCAGCAGGATGTTCTCGACCTCGGTGGTGGAGACGTTCTCGCCCTTCCAGCGATAGGTGTCCCCCAGGCGATCGACAAACTGCGCATGGCCAAAGCCGATGCTGCGCAGCAAATCGCCGGTGTTGAAGTAACGGTCACCCTTCTCGAACACGTCGGTGAGGATTACCTTGCGGTTCTTTTCCGGGTCGGTGTAGCCATCGAACGGGGATTTTTCATCGATGCGCGCCAGCAACAGGCCCTGCCCGCCCGTCTGCACCTTGCGCATAAAGCCATCGCTGCCACGCAACGGCTCACCGCTGTCGTGGGCGTAGTCCACCAGCGCCCAGTGTTGCAGGCAAAAGCCGATGGTGTTGTCGAAATTCAGTACGTTAGTGAAGCCGATGTTACCGTCGCTGGCGGCATACAACTCGCAGATATGCTCGACGCCATAGCGCTGCTTGAACTGCGCCCACACGCCGGGACGCAGGCCGTTGCCGACCATCTTGGTCACGCGGTTGTCACGGTCGTTTGCGCTGGCAGGCTGGTCGAGCAGGTAGCGGCACAACTCGCCGACATACCCCAAGGTGGTCGCGTTGAACTTGCGCACATCGTCCCAGAACTGGCTGGCGCTGAATTTGCGCCGGATGGCGAAACCCGACGCGCCGATAATCGCCGAGCCCCAGCACACACACAGGCCGGTGGCGTGATACAGCGGCAAGGTGCAATAGAGGACGTCGTCCGGGCCCATGTCCAGGGCAATGCTGCCGAAACTGACGGCGGTCTTGGTCCAGCGCCCGTGCTTCATGATGCCGGCCTTGGGCAGGCCCGTGGTGCCGGAAGTGTAGATATAGAAGCAGGGGTCATTGAAAAAGATCTGCGCGGTGCAGGCCGGGTTGCCCTCCGGGCTCTCGGCGCTGGCGGCCAGCAGGTCGACATAACCCGCGGGCAGCGCACTCGAGGCCTGATCGGCGACAAACCAGGTGCGCTCGGCCGGGATCGCCACCTGTTCACGCACCGCGTCATAGGGCCCTACCAATTCCGCCCCCACCACAATCGCCACCGGTCTCACCAGGTTCAGGCTGTGTACCAGCGCGGCCTGGGTCTGCGCGGTATTCAGCATCGCGCAGACACCGCCGATCTTGGCCACGGCCAGCACGTTCAGCAGCAATTCGGGACGGTTTTCGATAAACAGCGCCACCACGTCACCCTTGCGGATGCCTTGGGCCTGCAGGTGATGAGCGATACGGTTGGCGCGGCGGTTGGTTTCGCGGTAGCTGAGCACCTGATCGCCGTACAACAACGCGATGCCGTCCGGATTGCGCAAGGTGGCCTGCTCGAAGTGCCAGCCCAGGCCGCAGGGCTGCGCCGGGTCGGTGACGTTGGCGGCACGCATGCCACGCAGGACCCGCGGCAAGGCGCGAACAATGGCCGGCACCTTACGCAGCAGCATGCCCCAACTGATCATGTCGTTTTGCGGGTGGCTCATGGAGGAACGTCCTTTTTCTTATTGTTCGTATGCGTTGCAGGAAAATACGTCAGCCGTTCTGGCGCTGTACACGCGGGATTTGAAAAGTTTTGTATCCCATCGGGCGGGGCATGGAAAAAAGGAATTTAGCGACGCGCAGGCAGTCTTTAAACATATCGGCACGCCAAACCACCCCCGTGAGCAGCGCAAAATGCAGGATGCATGATGGCCATTCATGCAAATTGCACGAAAACGAAAATTTCCATTTTTTGTATCTCGTTGATTTATAACGATATTTTTCAATATCACTAGATGGCACAATCACTGCACCTATCACTCCATGCTTGCCAACTTGAGCCAACGGAGCTGATAGACATGAGCCTGATCCAAGATAAATTCGCTTCAGTATTCTCCAACTACGACGTCACCACTCAGCCACGTCCCGACGGCGGCATCCTGTTGACCCTGCGCAACAGCGAAGGCAAGCAGGTCAAGCGCTCGATCTCTTACCAGCAATTGCACACCGCCGACCAACTGACGTGGGTGATCAGCGCGATTCGCCGCGACCTGGCCGAACAAGCCAGCGATCTGCCGCAGATTTCCATGCTGCAAAGCCAGAACCGCTTTGCCTTGCCGACCTATCACTCAGCCTGAGTGACAGGTACAAAAAGGCCGCGACGCCCCCAGGTGTCGCGGCCTTTTTTTTCGGTTCAGCACAGCCCTTGGCGTGCCGCTGCATTCAGCGCCTGTACGCGGTTGTTGACGTCCAGCTTGCCGTAGATATTGCGCAGGTGGAACTTGACCGTGGCTTGAGAGGTGCTGCGAATCTGGCTGATCTCCCAGACGGTCTTGCCCTCCGAAGCCCATCGCAGGATGACCCGCTCCGTGGGCGTCAAGGGCTTGCCGGACAAGTTCAGACGTCTTCTCACAGCGGTGGGCACGGAATACGGCAACGATTCCTCGGGGACGCTCATGGGGTGCTCTCCTTTTTATTAGCTGATGCTCCATCACCCTTCGGATTGCTCCTATTGACAGGCGATATAAACATTGAGGCCGGAGAGCGTTACATAACGAATAGTATTAGTGCGTAGGGTCAACAATAAACATCCGAACCCTACAACTAAATAAGGCACTTCCCACAGAAACTTCCACCTTGCCAGGGTTGAACATTCAAGGATTAGTGCTTAGTCATCCAAACCGGGAAACCGTCGGGCAATGTCATCGCCGCTGAACTCGGGGACCCGGACGGTCGTTGCATTGAACAAACGCAGTGCCACTACGTGCGGGTTCTCCCCCATGTCAAACCAATGTGGCAATCCGGCCGGGACGACCAGCAGGTCGTTTTTCTCACAACGCACGGCGTACACGTAGTCGCCAATGTGCAGGCTAAACAAGCCTTGGCCGGCGAGGAAAAAACACGCGGCGTCTTCACTGTAACGATGCTCATCGAGGAACTGCGCACGCAGCTGCGCCTTTTGCGGATGATCGCCGCTGACACTGAACACTTGTGCGCCGGCGTAACCCGAAGCGTCGATCTGCGCCTGGTACGCCGCGATCATTTGCGCGTCGCTGGCGCCCTTTTCGATAGGGCTCGGCTGCCAACGCTCGAAACGTACGCCATGCTCGGCCAACGTCGCCGCGATGTCATCGAGGTGGGTCAGGACTTTGTTCGGGGTATCCGGCGAAGCAACGTGGTAGACGGCGACATAACTCATTGCACGGTTCCTTTGTTGGGCTCTTGCAATCGAAGGCCAATGATAATGGCGGCGGCCAGCGCCGCGATGCTGGCAATACTAAAGGTCAGGGTCGGCCCCAACAGGTTCCAGCTGTAGCCGGAGTACAACGCGCCCAGCGCGCCGCCGGTGCCAGCCAGTGCGGCGTACAGCGCCTGGCCCTGGCCTTGTTGTTTGGCGCCGAAGCTGCGTTGCACAAAGGCAATCGCCGCCGCATGAAAGCTGCCGAAGGTGGCGGCATGCATCACCTGCGCCAGCAACAGCACCCAGAAAAATTCGGCAAACGTGCCCAGGAGCAACCAGCGCAGCGCCGCCAACAAAAAGCTCGCCAGCAGCACCCGACGGATGGAAAAGCGCATGAGGATGCGGCTCATGCCCAGGAACATCAGCACCTCAGCCACTACGCCCAACGCCCACAGCAGGCCGATCACACCACGGGCGTAGCCCAAATGTTCAAGGTGCAGCGTAAGAAAGGTGTAGTACGGGCCATGGCTCATTTGCATCAGCGCCACGCAGGCATAAAACGCCAGCACGCCGGGGCTGCGCAATTGCTTGAGAAAACCATCGCCAGCCAAGCGGTTGCCGTGGCTGGCGGGTTGCGCGTTCGGCACCCACAGGCTGGCGCCGATGATGCCGACCATGATCACCACGACCACCACCGGGTAAATGTCCAGGCTCAGCCAGTCGAACAGGCGCCCCATGATGACCACGGTGAGGATAAAGCCGATGGAACCCCACAGGCGGATCTGGCTGTAGCGCGCGGTCTGTTGTTGCAGGTGGGCCAGGGTGATCACTTCAAACTGCGGCAGCACCGCATGCCAGAAGAAGGCGTGCAGAGCCATAACCAGGGCCAGCCAGGCGTAGGTCTTGCTGACGAAGATCAGCGAAAAACTGATAAGGGTGCACACCGCGCCGAACCGCACGATGGCCAGGCGCCGCCCGGTGTAGTCGCCGAGCCAGCCCCACAGGTTGGGCGCCACGCAGCGCATCAACATGGGGATGGCCACCAGCTCGCCGATGCGCGCGCTGGTGAATCCCAGGTGGTCGAAGTACAGGGCCAGGAATGGCGCGGTCGCCCCCAGCAGGGCGAAATAGAACAGGTAGAAGCTGGAGAGGCGCCAGTAGGGGAGCGTCATGTCTGTTGGGGTTGGGGCTGCTTCGCAGCCCACAGAGAGCAAGCTCCCTCGCCGCAACAGGCTGTCACAGTTGGCCCAGCACCGGGGTGTCGACGCGGACGTCGGCGTTTTGCCCACGATTGCGCAGCAGGTGGTCCATCAGCACGATGGCCATCATGGCTTCGGCAATCGGCGTGGCACGGATGCCGACGCACGGGTCATGACGCCCCTTGGTGATCACGTCCACCGGGTTGCCGTGCACGTCAATGGAACGGCCCGGCGTGGTGATGCTCGACGTGGCCTTCAGCGCCAGGTGCGCCACGATCGGCTGGCCGGACGAAATGCCACCGAGGATGCCGCCGGCATTGTTGCTGAGGAAACCTTGCGGGGTCAGCTCGTCACGGTGCTCGGTGCCGCGCTGGGACACGCAGGCAAAGCCGGCGCCGATTTCCACGCCTTTCACGGCGTTGATGCTCATCAGCGCATGGGCCAGTTCGGCGTCGAGGCGGTCGAAGATCGGCTCGCCCAGGCCCGGTTTCACGCCCTCGGCAACCACGGTGATCTTGGCGCCGACCGAATCCTGGTCGCGGCGCAACTGGTCCATGTAGGCTTCCAGTTCCGGCACCTTGTCCGGGTCGGGGCTGAAGAAGGCGTTGTCTTCGACGCTGTCCCAGGTCTTGAACGGGATCTCGATCGGGCCCAGCTGGCTCATGTAGCCACGGATCACGATGCCCTGGGTGGCCAGGTATTTCTTGGCGATCGCACCCGCGGCCACGCGCATCGCGGTTTCGCGCGCCGAGCTGCGGCCGCCGCCACGGTAGTCGCGTTCGCCGTATTTGTGGTGGTAGGTGTAGTCGGCGTGGGCCGGGCGGAACAGGTCCTTGATCGCCGAGTAGTCCTTGGACTTCTGGTCGGTGTTGCGGATCAACAGGCCGATGGCGCACCCGGTGGTACGGCCTTCGAACACGCCGGAGAGGATCTCGACTTCGTCCGGCTCCTGGCGCTGGGTGGTGTGGCGGCTGGTGCCGGGCTTGCGGCGGTCGAGGTCACGCTGCAGGTCTTCCAGGGACAGCTCGAGGCCGGGCGGGCAGCCGTCGACAATGGCGACCAACGCCGGGCCATGGCTTTCGCCCGCGGTGGTGACAGTGAACAGCTTGCCGAAGGTATTGCCGGACATGCAGGGCGCTCCGTGAAATCAGTTGTAATCACTCAGGGGTGATAACCAAGCGCGCCAGTATACGCGGGCCAACCGACTAGTTCATCCTCGAAACCTTCCGGGTAGACATTGGTCGAACCGGCACCTCCTACGATGATGGCGCGATGATGCTTCGAGTTTTACTGCTGACCCTCACCCTGTTTACCGCCGTGGCCCACGCCGCCTCCCCCGTGGTGCTGCAACGGCCGATCAGCCTGGACACCGGCAGCGGCGAGCTGTTTGGTTCATTGCTGCTGCCCCAATCCGACAAACCGGTGCCAGTGGTGCTGATCATCGCCGGTTCCGGCCCCACCGACCGCAATGGCAACAGCGCCGACGGCGCCCGCAACGACAGCCTCAAGCGCCTGGCCTGGGTACTGGCGCGGCATAACATCGCCAGCGTGCGCTACGACAAGCGCGGCGTCGCCGCCAGCCTGGCCGCCACCCCCGACGAACGCAACCTGACCCTCGACGCCTACGTGGCCGACGCCGTGGCCTGGGGCAAGCTGCTCAAGGCCGACCCGCGCATGGGTCCGCTGGTCGTGCTGGGGCATAGCGAAGGTGCATTGGTCGCGGCCCTCGCCGCGCCGCAGCTGGAACCGGCGGGAGTGATTTCGTTGTCCGGCAGTGCAAGGCCAGTCGATCAGGTGATCCGCCAACAGTTGGCCGATCACCTGCCCCCTGCCCTGCTGCTGCGCAGCAATCAAATCCTCGACCACCTCAAGGCCGGCCAGGTGGATGCGGACGTACCGGACCCGTTGCAAGGTATTTTCCGACCGAGTGTGCAACCGTATCTGATCAGCCTGTTCCGCGCCGACCCATCGGCCGCCTTTGCCAGACTGGATATGCCGGCGCTGATCATCCAGGGCACCAACGACATCCAGGTAGGCGTGGCCGATGCCCGGCAACTGAAGCAGGCCAAGCCCGACGCGCAGCTCGTGCTGATTGAGGGCATGAACCACGTGATGCGCATCGTGCCCAACGACGTGAAGCAGCAATTGGCCTCCTACAACAACCCGCAATTACCCCTCGCCGCCGAGCTGGGCAACCGCGTGGTGCGCTTTATCGCCGGACTTCAGCCCCGTTAAGCGACAATTTGCCTCCAGTCCTGCAGAACGCGGCCGATAAGCGGGTGTCGACCGCAAAAAGACTGTCGACTAGCAGGGCTTGGACAGGATCGCGCCGCATGACAACCACAGAAGCAACACCGGAACCCACCGCCGACACCAAGGCTGAAAACACCGAGGCCGTCGACGCGGCGCCCCTGCCGTGGGCGGATGTTCAGGCCGAGCATTTCAAGATGCTGCGCCTCGCGCCCCTGGCCACCGACCGTGCCACCGGCGTGCGGCCGCTGCGTTTCGTGCAGTTTGGCTATGCCGAGCGCAATGACGCGCACCACAGCCTGTTGCGCATGGTCATCCAGTTGCCGGGGCAACGGGTGCGCCGCGAGCAGAATCACCTGGATGTGTGGGTTGATCACGATAAACACCGCGTGCACTTCGGCCCGGGCAACAGCCTCGAAATCGAACCGCCCAACCGCGGCCTGGGGCGCTTCCTGGTGGCCCAAGGGGCGGCGTGGGCGAAGAAACGATGGGCCAGCTACCGCATCGACGGCGTTGACCTGTCCAACAAGGACGCGCTGAACGAAGCCACGCGCCTGCGTCGCGACCACTTCCTGCGGGTCCACGGTTTTGATGTGGCCTACGCCGATGTGCAGCACCTCAAGGGCAACGTGCAGCCGGGCAAGGTCGGCGATGTGCTGGAGAGCTGGAACACCGAGAAGGTGCAGTTCGTCGAGATCCTTGAAGCGGCGCAGATGCTGCAACAGGCCGAGCAGAACCTGGCGGAGCAGGAAATCAAGCTGCGCAAGGAAGAGGAAAAGGTCACCAAGTTCAAGCGCGAAGACAGCGGGCTGCGCTTTACCATTACCTGCCTGGTGGCGTTTACCGTGTTCCAGGCGGGGCTGCTGATCTGGATTGCCACGCACCGCTGACAGCGGGGTGAAATGCAATCAACCTGTGGAAACGGGCTTGTGTGGGAGCGGGCTTGCTCGCGAAAGCCGTAGATCAGCCAATACATCCGATAACTGGTCCACCGCATTCGCGAGCAAGCCCGCTCCCACACTGACCCTGTTCCTACAGGGATAGACGGGTCAGACCCTGGCGGCAAACACCGCCTGATGCTGGCGGCACTGCTCCGCCGTCAACATGAACACCCCGTGCCCACCGCGCTGGAAGTCCAGCCAGGCAAAGTCGACTTCCGGGTACAACGCCTCGACATGCACCTGGCTATTACCCACTTCAACGATCAACAGGCCCTTCTCGGTCAGATGATCCGCCGCTTCGGCCAGCATGCGCCGCACCAGGTTCAAACCATCGTCACCGCAGGCCAGGCCCAACTCAGGCTCGTGCTGGTATTCGTCGGGCATGTCGGCGAAGTCTTCAGCGTCCACATACGGCGGGTTCGACACGATCAGATCAAAGCGCTGGCCCGGCAGGCCGTCGAAACCGTCACCCTGCACGGTGTAGACGCGCTCATCGACGCCATGGCGCTCGATATTCTGGTTGGCCACTTCCAGCGCTTCGAAGGACAGGTCAGCCAGTACCACTTCGGCGTCCTGGAACTCGTAAGCACAGGCGATACCGATGCAACCGGACCCCGTGCACAGGTCGAGAATGCGTGCCGGCGCCTGGGCCAGCCAGGGTTCGAAACGGTTTTCGATCAGCTCGCCAATGGGTGAGCGCGGGATCAGCACGCGCTCATCGACGATAAACGACATGCCGCAGAACCACGCCTCCTTCAACAGGTAGGCGGTAGGAACACGCTCGTGGATACGGCGATGCAGCAAGCGCTGCACATGGGAGACTTCCTCTTCTTCGAGATTGCAGTCCAGGTAGCTGTCGGCAATTTCCCACGGCAAATTCAAGGCACCAAGCACCAATTGGCGGGCTTCGTCCCAGGCATTGTCGGTGCCATGGCCAAAAAACAGGTCTTCCCCATGGAAACGGCTGACAGCCCAACGGATGTGGTCGCGCAAGGTGCGCAGGCGGGAAGTGATCACGGGGGCAGACTCCTGGAAAAAACGACTGGCGATTCTAGCAGCCTTCGCCTGTACCGACGATGTACGAAACGCCGCCGCCATCCGTCGGATTTCATCCAAATTGCCATCATTGCGTTAAACAAGCCCACCTCTTGACATCGCTGCACGTCAACAACGGCGTACCTTACGATGGTAGCGATTCACAGAACCGCTCAGCCAGTGGACAATGTCGCAAAAGCCCCCCTCACAGGAGCCCCAGAATGTCCGTTCCAAAGACGATGTTTCAACTCAGCGGTCGCGGTTACGCAGCAGCCAATCTCAACCATGCGACCCTCGTGATCATCGACGCCCAGAAGGAATACCTCAGCGGCCCGCTCGCCCTCTCGGGCATGGACGCCGCGGTCGACAACATCAAGCAACTGGTTGCAGCGGCGCGCCACGCCGGGCGCCCGATTGTGCATGTGCGTCACCTGGGCACCGTCGGCGGCCTGTTCGACCCTCAGGGCGAGCGCGGCGAGTTCATTCCTGGCCTTGAGCCAGTGGGCAACGAAACCATCATCGGCAAGCTGCTACCCAGCGCCTTCCACGGCACCGGCCTGGAAAAACACCTGCAAGACCTGGGGTCCCTGGACTTGATCGTGGCCGGTTTCATGAGCCACTCCAGCGTCAGCACCACCGTGCGCGCCGCCAAGAACCTGGGCTTTCGCTGCACCCTGGTGGAAGATGCCTGCGCCACCCGCGACCTGCCCTACAAAGGTGGCATCCTGAGCGCCGAACACGTGCAGCAAACCGAAATGGCCATCATGGCCGACAACTTCGCCACCCTCGCGTTGACCAAAGATCTGATCTGATCTGATCGTCCTGCCGGTGAGCGGCGTGTTTATGGCCCCGCTCATCCGCAAAGCCTTCTCATTTGGCGCATTTAGCCCTCCCCCCGGAACAACCTGTGTATTGTCCGGTCGAAGGGCCGATACCCTGGAGGAAAGGTCGGAATGAAGATATCCGATGGTTTTGATGCTCGTCGCTTGCGCCCCAAGGGCCCGAGCAACTGGCGTCTGCGCCTGGTGGCGGGCTTTGCTGCGCTGCTGGCGATCGTAGGTCTGTTGTTGGCCGGTGCTGGTGGCGCCGGTTTATTTGGCCACTCACCGGCTCTTGGCGAACTGAATGCCAGCCCCGGCGGCTCGGCGATTCTGCTGGGGACCGGGCTGCTGGTACTGTGGTTGGGAGTGTGGTTGTGGCGACGCAGCCGTCGGAAAATGCGTCAACCGTTGTCGCTGAACATCTCCGCACACCTGATGAAAAAGCACGACTGATGGCGCTTGGATAGCGTTTCCTGCGCCCTGGCCGCCGCGATTTAGGTAAACTGCCCGCCCTTCGCGGAGGCTGACATGCAAGACGACGATTTTTCCCTGTTCAAAAACGAGCTGCGCGGCGTCAAGCCGATCAAGCACGACCGTGCCGACACCGGCAAACCCAAGGCCGACCGCGCGCAGATCGCCAAGCTGCGCCAGGCCGCGACCGTGCGCACCGATGCCACCACCGTGGATGGCCTGTCGGACCAGTTCGTGATCGATGTCGGCCCCGAAGACGAACTGATGTGGGCCCGCGACGGCGTGCAGGAAAGCCAGATGCGCAAGCTCAAGGTCGGGCAGATCCCCTTCGAAGGCAGCCTCGACCTGCACGGCATGACCGTGGAGAAAGCCCGCGAAACCCTCTGGGCCTTCCTCGCCGAAGCGACCAAATTCGAAATCCGCTGCGTGCGCGTCACCCACGGCAAGGCCGTGCGGCTCGATGGCAAGCGCCCGATGATCAAAAGCCACGTCAACACCTGGCTGCGCCAGCATGCCCAAGTGCTCGGCTTCACCTCATGCCAGGCCCGCCACGGTGGGGCCGGTGCGGTGTATGTGATGCTCAAGCGCACCATGATGGAAGGGCGTGACGAGTAACAGGTGCCATCGTCAGGCTTGCAGCGTTGTGTCCGCCACCGTAACCTTGCGCTTTGCAAAAATCCCACAGGTAGTTTCATGTCCCTGGAACAGAATTACACCGCGATCCTCGGCCAACTCGGCGAGGACGTTTCCCGCGAGGGCCTGCTCGACACGCCAAAGCGTGCCGCCAAGGCGATGCAGTACCTCTGCCGCGGTTATGAGCAGACCCTGGAAGAAGTCACCAACGGTGCCTTGTTCAGCTCTGACAACAGCGAAATGGTGCTGGTCAAGGACATCGAGTTGTACTCGTTGTGCGAACACCACCTGCTGCCGTTCATCGGCAAGGCCCACGTCGCGTATATCCCGAGCGGCAAAGTGCTGGGCCTGTCGAAGGTCGCGCGGATTGTCGACATGTACGCGCGCCGCCTGCAGATCCAGGAGAACCTCAGCCGCCAGATCGCCGATGCGGTGATGCAAGTCACCGGCGCCTTGGGCGTGGCCGTGGTGATCGAGGCCAAGCACATGTGCATGATGATGCGCGGTGTGGAGAAACAGAATTCGTCGATGATCACTTCGGTGATGCTGGGTGAGTTCCGCGAAAACGCGGCGACCCGCAGCGAATTCCTCAGCCTGATCAAGTAAACGGCTGGGTAGGAAAAAACCGGCGTTCATCGTCGGTTTTTTTTCGCCTGCAGAAATCAGGTAAGCTGCGGCCCCTTCTTCATGGGCAATGAGGTTTCAGCCATGTTCGTCAAAGCACTTCGTGTGGGCCTCGGCCACATCATCATCGCGGGCGACTTTCTAACGCGCCCAAGCAAAAAGCAGCGTTCGGCCGAGCAACAGGCTCAGGTCAACGCAGCGGCCAAGGAGTTGACGCTGTATCAGTTCCACGCCTGCCCGTTCTGCGTGAAGACCCGCCGCACCCTGCACCGCCTGAATGTGCCGGTGGCGTTGAAGGACGCGAAAAACAACGAACAGGACCGCCAGACCCTGCTGGAGCAAGGCGGCAAGATCAAGGTGCCGTGCCTGCGCATTGAAGAACATGGCCAGGTCACGTGGATGTATGACTCCAAGGTGATCATTGATTACCTGGACAAGCGCTTCGCCGCTATCTAACAGGCTGGCACAGATCAAAATGTGGGAGCGGGCTCATGTGGGAGCGGGCTTGCTCGCGAATACGGTGTATCAGCCATAGATGTATCAACTGATCCACCGCCTTCGCGAGCAAGCCCGCTCCCACACAAGCCCGCTCCCACATTTAGTTCGGTGTTATCAGATCAAGATCAAGCAGCGCCGAGCCCAGGCACTTGCCATGGGCATCCAACGCCAGCGAGCGGGTTACACCGCCGCGCAAGATCCCCGGCAACACAAAGTTCAGCGCCTGCACATTCGGCAACTCATAACGCCGCACCGGCGCCGCACCCGGCGGCAGCAACCCTGCAAAGAACTGCGCCACGCGCTCAGCCGTCAGCTGCTCACAGAGCAGCGGATAATCCTCGGCCCGATACGCAATGATCGAAATGTTCGACGTGTCGCCCTTATCCCCGGTGCGGGAATGGGCCAGTCTCTGCAACTTCATGCTTCAATCCTCGGGTTGACTGCGTCACGGGGCAGCAGCAGCGACGCCACCGCCACCACTTGCCGCACACTTTTGCTCGCGCCACCGCCGCCGGACGGGCCGTTGGTGTAGAGGGTTTCCACTTCATTACCGACCCGCACCGCTTCGCTGCGCGCCTCACAGCGGGCGGCCACGCGCAGGCGCACCTCCCAAGGCTCGACGCTGCTGCGCGGGCCGTGCAGCGAGTCCATGCCGATCAGCTCGGCGCGTACGTCCTGCATCTTTACGCCCATCAACTCCAGGCGCTTGAGGACGACAGCCCGAGCCAACTCTGCACGTGCGACCGCGCCAGGGCCGCCGTAGGACATCTGCCCTTCGCCAATCCAACCGTCCAGATAGCCGACGCTGACTTTCAATTGCTCGGGACGCGCGCGGCCACCGGCGCCCTGGGCACGCACGCGGTCAACGCCCTCCTCGACAAACCCCACCCGGGAAAAATCCGCGGTCACATCCGGCGTCAGGTATGCCGCCGGGTCATGCACTTCATAGATCAATTGTTCGGTGCAGGTGGCGCGGCTGACCCGCCCACCGGAGCCGCCAACCTTGGTGATCACTGCTTCACCGTCCGCATCGATCTCGGCCAACGGGAAACCCAGGCGCGCCAGGTCGTCCACATCCTTGAAGCCCGGATCGGCAAAATACCCGCCGCTGACTTGCCCGGCACACTCCAGCAAATGCCCGACCAGGGTGCCGCGCCCCAGGCGTTGCCAATCGTCCGCGGCCCAGCCGAATTCGAACATCTGCGGCGCCAGGAACAGCGACGGGTCGGCCACACGCCCGGTGATCACCACATCGGCCTCGGCACGCAGCGCATCCAGGATGCCTTCGACGCCCAGGTAGGCATTCGCGGAGATCAGCCGATCGCCCAAGGCACCAACCGTCTGGCCGTTATCCAGCAAAGAACCGGGCTGCAACACGTCCAACACGTCGTCGCCAACCACGGCGACCACCTTGAGTTCCAGGCCCAGCTCGCGGGCAATACGCCGCACTTCAAGCGCCGCGGACACGGGATTGGCAGCGCCCATATTGGTGATCACCCGCAGGCGACGCCCGCTCTTGTCGCCGACAAACGGCAACACGCGACGCATGCGCTCACTCAACAGCGGGTCATAACCGCCTTCGGGGTCGCTGATCCGCGCTTGTTGCGCCAGGGCGATGGTGCGTTCGGCCAGGCACTCGAATACCAGGTAATCCAGGTCGCCCTGCTCGGCCAACTCGACGGCAGGTTCGATACGGTCGCCGGAATAGCCGGCGCCGGAACCGATGCGCAAGGTTTTCATCTCAAATCACTCCCAGGAGCAGCGCAGTCAGGGTCATCAACACCGACGCGGCAAACAGAAACGGAATGGTGAAGCGCTGGTGATCGGCCAATTCGATCTTGCACAGGCCCACCAACAGGAAGGTCGCGGGGGTCAGCGGGCTGACCGGGAAGCCGGTGGTATGCACACCAAGCAATGAGGCCTGGGCCACTTGCAGCGGGTCGACGCCCAGGGCCTTGCCCACTTCGGCGATCACCGGCATCACGCCGAAATAGTAGGAATCGGGGTCAAACAGCATGCTCAACGGCATGGAGATGAAACCGACCACGGCCGGGATCAACTTGCCGTGGCCCGCCGGAATCTGCGCCACCGCCACTTCGGCAATCGCCTTGAGCATGCCGGTGCCTTGCATGATGCCGGTGAACACCCCGGCGGCGAGCAGGATGCTGGCCATGGTCAGCGCGGTCTTGGCATGCGCATCGATACGGGCGCGCTGGGCGTCCACGTTCGGGTAGTTGATGCACAGCGCCACCACGGTGCCGAGCATGAACATCACCACCGGATCGACCCAGCCGGCGATCATCACCACCATCACCAGCACGGTGAGCATCAGGTTGACCCAGAACAGACGCGGGCGGCGCAGCTTGATGTCATCCTCGCTGAGTACCCGTTGCGGCATGGCATCGACGCGGGTGCCGGCGCCCAGGCCCAGGCGTTTTTCTTCCCGGCGGCCGAGCCACCAGGCACAGGCGAACACAAAGATCAGGCCGACGATCTGTACCGGGATCAGCGGCTGGAACAGGTCCGCGACGGGCACATGCAAAGCAGCGGACGAGCGCAGCACAGGGCCGGTCCAGGGCAGGAAGTTGACCCCGGCAGCCATCGCGCAAACACAGGCGAGAATACGTTTATCGATGCCCAGCCGCGTATACAGCGGCAGCATCGCCGGCACCGTCACCAGGAAGGTCACCGCGCCGGAACCGTCCAGATGCACCAATAAAGCGAGGGTCGCGGTGCCGACGACAATCCGTGTAGGACGTGTGCCGACGGTGCGCAGGATGCGGTCGATGATCGGGTCAAGCATGCCGGCGTCGGTCATGATCCCGAAAAACAGGATCGCAAACACAAACATGCCCACCACGGGGGCGACGTTCTTGATACCGGTAATGATGAAGGCACTGGTTTGCAGGCCGAACCCACCGAGCAGTGCGGCAATGATCGGCAAGGCGATCAGGGCCACCAGTGGCGAGAGGCGTTTGCTCATGACGGCAGCGAGCAGGCACAGGATGGTAATGACACCCAGGGTAGCGAGCATGGGTTACTCCAGAGCGGCCTTGTTGGCCGGTTATTGTTTTCCCTGGAGTATTGGAAGCAGGTTAGTCTTTGTAAATTGGAATATTCAGCCGAGCACATTCGGAAAAACAAAATGAAGAACAGTATCCAACATATTCAAGCGTTCCTCGCGGTGGCCCGCACCGGCAGCTTTACCAAGGCGGCCAACGAGCTGCACCTGTCACCGTCGGCGCTGACCGTGCAGGTGCAACAGCTGGAAGACTGGCTCGGCGTCGCCCTGCTCGACCGCAGCCCGCGTCACGTGAGCATCACGGCCGCCGGCGAGGAAGCGCGCGGACCGATGGAAAAGCTGCTGCTGGACCTGGATAACATCGTCACCGGCTCCCGCGACCTTGCCGCCCTGCGCCGAGGCGTCGTCACCATCGCCGCCCTGCCCTCCGTCTGCGCTGGCGCCCTGCCGCCAGTGCTGCGCCTGTTTCGCGAGCGGTTTGCCGGGATCGAAGTGCGCCTGCATGACCTGGTGGCCCATCGCATTCATGCCCAGGTGCGCTCCGGCGAGGTGGATTTCGGCATCGGCGTGCGCGCGCGACTCAGCCACGGCCTAGCGTTCGTCCCCGTCCTGAATGATCGTTTGTGTGCCTTTGTGCCGCTGGATCATCCCCTCACCCGCCATCGCCAGCTGACCCTGGAGCAACTGGCGGACCAACCGATCATCCTCACCGGCCGCGACAGCAGCGTGCGTGAGCAGGTAGACGCGTTGTTCGATGAAACGCGCCTGACGATGAACGCGGGAATGGAGGCCAACTACATGTCGACGGTGTTGGCGCTGGTGCGCCAGGGGTTGGGGATCAGCGTGCTGCCGGAGTCGGCGGCGGACAGCCTGGAGGGGTTGAAGCGGATCAACATCGATCATCCTGGGGTGAATCGGGAGATCGGCTTGATCAGTCGTAGCGGGATCGGTTTGAGCCCTGCGGCACGGCGCTGTTTCGATATGCTCAATGAAGCATTACCTGACACACCGCAGAGCTAAATGTGGGAGCGGGCTTGCTCGCGAATGCGGTGTATCAGTGACAGATATAGTGCCTGACACTCCGCTTTCGCGAGCAAGCCCGCTCCCACATTTTTACCTCATTGTCAGTCCAGCATCGTCACATGTCTTGGATGGCTGGCCACTCGCGCCAGCCACGCCTGCACCGCCGGATACGGCGTCAGATCAAACCCACCCTCATGCGCCACATGCGTGTAGGCATACAACGCAATATCGGCAATCGAATACTGCTCACCCACCAGGTACGGCGTGGCTTGCAACTGCCGCTCCATAACCTTCAACGCTTTGTGGCCGCGCTTGTGGCAGGTCTTGTATTCCTCCAGGCGATCCTCCGGCATGTTCAGGTAGAACTGGATAAACCGCGCCACCGCGATGTACGGCTCATGGCTGTACTGCTCGAAAAACTGCCACTGCAACACCTGGGTGCGCAAACGCGGTTCCGTCGGCAGGAATTCGCTGCCGTCGGCGAGGAAGTTGAGGATCGCGTTGGATTCCCACAGGCAGGTGCCGTCTTCCAGTTCCAGTACCGGGATCTTGCCGTTGGGGTTCTTGGCCAGGAACTCAGCGGTCTGGGTATCGCCGTTGAGGATGTCCACATCGATCCATTGGTACGGGAGGCCCAACAGGTTGAGCATCAATTTGATCTTGTAGCAGTTGCCCGATTTGTAATCGCCATAAACCTTGTACATGGGGCTCCCCTTATGCCGCTTGCGCGTGCTGTGCTTGACGGACCACCGCGGCCAGGCGCTTGAGGCCTTCATCCAGGCGGGCCGGGTCGATATGGCTGAAATTGAGGCGCAATGAACCCAGGTGTTGGTCGGGCTCGGAGAAGAACGGTTCACCGGGCATGAACGCGACGTCCTGATCCAACGCTTGCGCCAACAAGGTGCGGGTGTCGAGCGGCTGTTTCAAGGTCAGCCAGAAGAATAATCCGCCCTGGGGCACTTGCCAGTCGGCGAGGTCGGCGAAATGGCGCTCCAGCGCAGCCTGGAAAGCGTCGCGGCGCTC
Source organism: Pseudomonas sp. GL_117 (assembly GCF_057835125.1). Classification (NCBI taxonomy): domain Bacteria; kingdom Pseudomonadati; phylum Pseudomonadota; class Gammaproteobacteria; order Pseudomonadales; family Pseudomonadaceae; genus Pseudomonas; species Pseudomonas sp. GL_117. The sequence continues at coordinate 4,271,312 of NZ_CM174418.1, forward strand.
GCGGTAGAAGCTGCGCAGTTGCTCCAGATGCTGCTGGTATTTTGGCGTGCCGATCCACTGCATCGCCTGCCATTGGCCGACGCGGTTGGTGTGCAGGTCGGCCGACTGCTTGAGCTTGAGCAGGTGCGGGAACAGGTCCGGGCTGGCGATCAGGTAACCGACACGCAGGCCCGGCAACAGGGTCTTGGACACGGTGCCGGTGTAGATCCAACTGGCTTTTTTCAGGCGCCCGACGATGGGTTTGGCGCTGCCGCCGTCGAAGCTCAGTTCGCGGTACGGCTCGTCTTCGATCAGGGTCACGCCGAACTCATCGAGCAACGCGGCGACCGCTTCGCGCTTGGCTTCGCTGTAGCGTACGGCCGACGGGTTCTGGAAGGTCGGGATCAGGTAGATGAACGCCGGACGATGGCGTTCGAGGTTGGCGCGCAGGGTGCTCAAGTCGGGGCCGTCGGCTTCCAACGGGACGCTGAGGCAGTCGGCGCCGAACAGCTGGAAGATCTGCAACGCGGCCAGGTAGGTCGGGCCCTCCAACAGGATCGGTGTGCCTTTGTCGATGTACAACTTGGCCGCCAGGTCCAGGGTTTGCTGCGAGCCGCTGACCACCAGCACCTGGCTGGCCTGGCACGGCACGCCCAAGGCCCGTGCTTGGGCGGCGAGCATTTCACGCAGCTGCGGTTCGCCTTCGCTCATGCCGTATTGGCCGATGTTCGACGGCATGTCATCCCAGTTCAGCGCCGGCAGCATGGCTTCGGCCGGCAGGCCACCGGCGAACGACATCACTTGTGGGCGCTGGGCTGCCGCGAGGATTTCACGGATCAAGGAGCTTTTGAGGCGCGTAACACGTTCAGAGAAGGCCATGGGGTCACCGGTAGCGAAGACTGTGGGAAATACGTCAAACTGGTTGACCGAAATTACGACAGCGCCCACGGATACGTCAACATGCTTGACCTTAAAAACCCCACCGCCCAGCAGGAAGCCATGCAAGCGTTCTTCTTCGGTTACCAGGCGTTTACCGCCAAGGCCGACGAAATGCTCGAACGCCGGGGCCTGAGCCGGGTGCACCAACGCATTGTGTTTTTTATCGCGCGTTACCCGACCTTGAGCGTGAAAGAACTGCTGGAACTGCTCGGCGTGAGCAAACAGGCGCTGAACATGCCGCTGCGCCAATTGCAGGAAATGCACCTGGTGCACAGCGTTGCCTCCGCGACCGACAAGCGCAAACGCTTGCTGGAATTGAGCGAGGAAGGCCTGCGTTTCGAGCAGTCGTTGCGCCGCGAACAGGTGAAGCTGCTGCAACGCGCGTTCAGTGAAGCCGGTGAAGAAGCGGTGGCCGGATGGTTGGCCGTAAACCAGGCATTGAGTGCGGCGAACTAGCCCAGCGCAAAGCTATTCGAAAACATTATTTGCTTTCTTTGTATACAAAAGCATAATTCGCCTCGTGCGAGTTCCTGACCTATCGGTCAACAAAACCCGCCTGTACCTCAAAGCGCTGTTGCCCACATCTGTGACCGGCGCTGGAAATAACAATAAAACTCTTGAGGAGTACTCGCTGTGGATAGCCGCAAATCCGAAGCCCCTACGCTGGACGTCGCCCCGCCCACCAACAGCTGGCTAGAACGCCTGTTCAAACTCAGCTTGCATGGCACCACAGTGAGGACCGAGTTGATCGCCGGTCTCACCACCTTCATCACCATGGCCTACATCATCTTCGTCAACCCCAACATCATGGCCGACGCCGGTATCGACCATGGCGCGGCATTTGTCGCCACCTGCATCGCCGCCGCGCTCGGTTGCCTGTTGATGGGCCTGTACGCGAACTGGCCGGTAGGCCTGGCGCCGGGCATGGGCTTGAATGCGTTTTTCACCTACACCGTGGTCGGCACCATGGGCTACACCTGGGAAACCGCGCTGGGTGCGGTGTTTATCTCGGGCGTGCTGTTCATGGGCCTGACGCTGTCGCGGGTGCGTGAGTGGCTGCTCAACAGCATCCCTGTGAGCCTGCGCCACGCCATGGGTGCCGGTGTCGGGCTGTTCCTCGGGGTGATCGGCCTGAAAACCGCCGGGATCATCGTCGACAGCCCGGCCACGCTGATCAAGCTCGGCTCGCTGCATGAACCGGCACCGCTACTGGCGGCCGTGTGTTTCCTGCTGATCGCGATCCTCAGCTACCACCGCGTGTTCGGTGCAATCCTGATCAGCATCATCGCCGTGACCCTGGCCGGTTGGGGCCTGGGCCTGGTGCATTACAACGGCATGATCTCCACCCCACCGAGCCTGGCGCCGACCTGGATGGCCATGGACGTAAAAGGTGTATTCAATGTCAGCATGATTAGCGTTGTATTTGCCTTTCTTTTTGTACACATGTTCGACACTGCAGGTACACTGATGGGCGTCGCGCAACGCGCCGGACTGGTCAATGCCGATGGCAAGATCCATAACCTGTCCCGTGCGCTGAAAGCCGACAGTGCGTCCAGCGTGTTTGGCGCCATGGTCGGTGTGCCGCCGGTGACCAGCTACGTGGAAAGTGCCGCCGGTGTTGCCGCGGGAGGCCGAACCGGGCTGACCGCCGTGACTGTGGGCATCCTGTTTGTGGCAGCGATGTTTTTCGCGCCACTGGCCGGCATGATTCCCGCGTACGCCACCGCCGGTGCGCTGATCTACGTGGCGATGCTGATGATGGCGAGCATGGCCCATATCAATTGGGACGAAGCCACCGACAGCATTCCGGCGATTGTCACGGCGATCATGATGCCGCTGACCTTCTCGGTGGCCGACGGCATCGCCCTGGGCTTTATCACGTACGTGGCGCTCAAGGCGGGCACCGGCAAGTACCGCGAGATTTCCGTCAGCCTGTGGGTGCTGTGCGCGATCTTTATTGCCAAATTCATATTTCTATAAAAGGAACACATGATGAACCTGGAAACCTGGCTACTGTTCAGCGGCGCGGCATTGGTGGTGATCCTGATCCCGGGGCCGCTGTCACTGTTGATGATCAGCAACAGTCTGAACTACGGCCTGCGCCGTTCGTATCCAGCGTTTCTCGGTGGGGTGTTTGCCTCGATCTGCCTGCTCAGCGCCTCGGCCCTGGGGCTGGGCGCGCTGTTGCTGGCCTCCGAGCAACTGTTCAGCGCCCTGAAGATCGTCGGCGCGGCGTACCTGTTCTACCTCGCCTGGCAGAGCTGGCAGCAGTCGCGGCAACCGGCCCAGGGTGCCGAAGTACCGCAACTGGCCGCCGTACCGCGCTTTCGCACACTGTTCGGGCGTGCCTTTGTGCTGGGCGCCAGCAACCCAAAGGACATCCTGTTCTTCGCCGCGTTCCTGCCGCAATTTCTCAGCAGCCAGCAGCCGTTCCTGCCACAGCTGCTGATCATGATTGCCACCTGGACCCTGCTCGACCTGCTCTGCAAGCTGGCCTACGGTCTCGGCGCACACGGAGCGGCCCGGTATCTGCGCAGCGGCAGCGGCCAGGGCTGGTTCAACCGGGTCAGTGCCGCTTTTTTTGGTAGCGCGGGCGTTGCTGCCTTGCTCCGGGCATAACGTTGCCGAACCGGACGAAATACACCGAAGGGTCACGCCTGGGCGTCCATTGCACACCGGCAATGATCTTCACCAGGCGCCCTTCTCTCATCGCCGCAGCGATCGGCGCATGGGCAGCAGCGATGGGTGTGGTGAAAAATCGTTGCCGGAACCATTCATCGGTCATTTGAATACCCACGCGGGCCTTTAGATCCAGCGAGCTGCCACTCGACCAGCGCGTCATGACGAAATACACCGTGTCGGATTGTGGGTGCGTGCAGTAGAAATCCGATGCCAGCAAGGCGCCGGGACGTTTTTCCACCCTGTGCAAACTGAACCCCATCTGCTCAAGGTGCCCTCGAACCTGGCCCTGGGCCAAGTGACGTCGCTCGCTCAGATTGTGCTGCGTCGCGACTTGCAATGAAGCCTCGGGGGCCTGTGGCAAATGGAAGTCCAGGCGATCAAACCCTGGGGTCAGGCCTTCGTCGCCAATGAAGATACTGGTTCTGGTCGAGCTCTCGATGGGTCGCAACAGCCTCAACAAATCGTCCGTCTGCCCAACGGCCGACGGGGCCAGCCATTTGTCGAGTGTCGCCCTGAGATCGAACCACTGGGTGGCGGTCAGCGTGCCGCGGCTGGAGTCCGACAGATGCAGCAGACGCTCCAGCAGAAAATGCCGACTGCCACGGGTCATCAAGGGAAAGGCCCGGTTCAACGACGCCGACACCGGTTCCGTAAACAACCCTTGATGCAACGTCCACACGCCATTGGCCCCCAGGGTCGCCGGGATCGGTTGGTGTGCAATGCCGGGCCCGGTCCAGTAGTACACGTCGATCGAGGCCGGGTGGACCACGGCATGGTTGGGCGTGATGAACACCAGGCGCTGCGACACCCCCTCCTGCGCCTCGGGCAATAGCCGGTAATAACGAGTTCCCAGCCTCAACACGCTGAAGGCCTGGTCGGGCGTCGCGCTGGACACGGTAAAGATATTTCTTGGCGGGGTTGCTTCAACCAACGTCATTTCCGTCACGAACCCCCACGCCTGCCAACCGCCAGGCGCCTCTGGCGATTGACGTATCACTTGTTCCAGCAACGCTTGCGCGGGTCGGGCCCATTCAGTGGCAGCCGAAGACGAAGCCCAAGGTCGCCACGGGGCTGCACTGGGGCCTGGCTGCGGCTGCGGCGCATCGGCGCCCAGCAGCCACTCTCGCGGCTCATCGATGTACAGGATCAATTCATCCTGGCCGTCAGCTTGCTGGTTTCTGAAACGCAGCACCTGCTCATCCTTGCGCCGGTAGACCGGGTAGCGCTCGCTATCGATAACCACAAACTGCTCACCGTCCGTGATGTAGCTGCCTCTGTTCCCCGAGCCTTGCAACCGCAGCGCATCACTGGGCAAGCCATCTTTCCTGTAACGCTCCAACAGCTTCAGCGGCCTGGGCATTGATCGCTTCAGGCCCGTCAGTGCCGGGCGCTGCGAAAAGCGCACCATGACATTGCGCATCGTCGCCCGTGCGGTCGCGGAGCCGGCGCTGGACAGCCCCTTGGGGCCAGGCACCAATGCCGTCAGCACATCGACAAAGGCGATCAACGTCAAAAAGGCCACGTCCACCGCCACCTTGGGATCGCCACTGTGGTGATAGTGCCGTGCGGCCAGCAGCAGCTCGTACACACTGATCCCTACGCCAATCAACGGAATAAACGACAGTACACCGCGCACCAACGCCGAGCGCTGCTCACCCAGGCGCCGCTCGCGATACTCCGCCAAGGCCTGGGCGGAGCGGGCACTGGCCTGGCTACGATGCTGGATTTCAAACAACCGCGCATGTACCAGCAGCGCCACCGCATGACTGTGGTCAGTGACGGCGATGTCCAGCCAACGTGGCGCAACCGCCTGGATCTGCTCGCGAATCTGCGCCTCGATCTCCTCCGGCAACACGGACGCCACGCGATGCTGCACCTTGAACGAACGCACAAATCGGGCAACGGCCTCGCCTATCGTCAAGATAAAAAAGCCCTTCATGCGCAATCGCCTAAAGGTGCCCCGCGCCGATTCGGTTGACGGCGGCGCCCCGGGATAACTGGCCAGCGCCTCGTGCGCCCAGCCAGGTGCAACCTGGCGCGCCAGCACCTTGATCGGCGCGGGCAAAGCACAGTCGCGGTTGAGGCTGTCCCTCATGGCATCCCAGTCCGGGTATTCGCTGATCACTGGAAACCCCTGCGCCGCCGGCCAATACACCACGCAGCGTTGCGATACCCGATCAAACAACACCAGCATCCCGGCAATGTGCCGGTCATGCTCAAGGGTGTAGCCCACCAACCGGACGAAACACAGTTGCACGCGATGACCGTTGCGCGTCAGGTCGTCGGGGACGCGGGCGGCGATGGCGGTATTGAACAGACTGCGCCCCTGGGGGCTCAGGCCTTGCTGCTCGGCCGAAAACAGCTGCCATCGTGCGTGCTGCCGAACGACCCGGTAGCTGAGTGCAGGGCAAAGGCCAGGGTTGTCCGACTCCGGGTAAAACACCTGGCGGATGCGTGCTTCGTAATGCCCGCCGATGTCCAGGGCGGACAGGGTCTTGATCAGGTAGCGCACGCTCAGGCGGTCTTTCCAGGCGGGGTCCAGATAGCGGGCACGGTTCAGCCGCCACTCGGTCCATGGCGCCTGGGGGTCAAGGTTATGCAGGGCCAATTGCAGCAGGCTGTAGGTGCTGCGTTGCACGCTCACGACCTTTTTCACGTGCCGGTCACCCACCGCGCACTGGCTCGACAAGCCACAAAAATGCGCGCTGACATCGTCGGGAATATCGAACAATGGGCGGTCGACATCCAGTTGCGGATAGAAGCCATCCAGGGTCAGCTGTGCGATCAGTCGCTCGCGGGCAAAATCTTCCAACTCTGGCAGCAGGCTCCAGAGTTTTTCCTCAAACGCCACGGCGCTGGTCAGGTAGTGGTTTTGCAAATGCCGGTAGCGCTGGCGCAGGGTTGCGGTGGCGGTGCCGAGCCATGCCGGCAGTTTTTTCGCCTGTGTCGCGGCAACGCGCAACAACTGTACATTGGCCAATGCCAGCATTCGGGCGTCGTCCACCGGCACCTGCACATGTTCGCGCAGCTCATCGGCCAGCAACAGCCGAGCCAGGGCGGGGTCGCTGACCTCGCTGTACAGCCGCACCTTGTCATCGAGTTGCGCGGCGAGCCGGGCATACAGTTTGACCAGCCCATTGAAGCCTTCATGCAGGACATTGCCCGTGACCGGCGCGTAGGTCACTTCCACCCTCGCTGCGCGCAGGGCACGCTGATCCCGCGCAACGCTGCGCCACAACGGCGATCGGTCAGGGCTTTGCAGGCTGGCCTGCAGGCTGTGGCTCAAGTCAGCCAGGCAATTGAACGCCGACATCCCACCGTGCGCGCCGCCCACCACCAGCAATACCGGCTGTTGCCGCGAGGGGTGGCTGTGCCCCTTGCGCGTGGTCACCACAAACACATCGTGCAACGGCACGCCGCGGTCTGCTTCGCGTCCCACTCGGATACGCAACACACACGCGTCACTGTCGGTGCGTTGGCCGGCCAGGGGAGTCTCCAGCACATCGACGAGGCACTGCTGATGCGCCGCACTGATCAGTTGTGCACGTCGCAGCAACTCGGCTTCGGCAAGCAGCGCCTGGCGCCGGGCCTCAAGCATCAGGGTCGCCCGCTTGCGGGTGCCGTCCGGGCGCTCCAGCCAGAATGCGGGGTCGAAAGCACGCTCGGGCGCAACCTCGGCCCACTGCCGCACGCGTTCGCGCTGCACCTGCCAGCGCGCTTGCAGGGCCACAAATGCCAGATAGGGTTCAGTGTCTTTTGCCAGGTCCTGGCTATCGAGCAACGCGAACAGGCCTTTTTCATGACGGCGCACCCGGTGTTCGCGAGCGGCCAGTGAAAGCCCCGGGCTAAAGCGCCCCAACATGACCTGCGCCGCCTGCCGCTGCCCGTCCCATTTCAACAAGGCCGCCATTGACGGCACCAGGCGCGGCTCGCCCACCAAGTGCTTGCGGGCCTTTTCGATCTGGACAAGAAAGCGACGGGGCTGGGGCGGTGCTTGCCCCGATGTGGCGACCGCGCGGTGATTGATCGTCAGGGCGCATGCCAGCTCGTTGTGCCACTGCCCGTCCAGCAGCGCCAATGCACTGTGGGCCAACGCGTCGTCATGCACGATCGGGCCCTGTTCAAGGACGGCGTCGCGCCGCCGCAGCGCCAGGCACTGCCACAACAGGGTGAACAAGCGCCCCTGCAGCAACGCCCCCACTCCTTGCTGCATCTGCGTCCAGGACTGATATTCATAAAACCCACGCGCCAGGCCGGGCAGATAGGCGACGTGCAGCGATCCCCGTGAAACATACAGCGCCCCCGGAACCGCCAGCGCCGCCTGGTTGGTCCCCGGCCAGAACAACTGACGTACCTGCATCCCCGTCCATTCGCCACCGGCAAGCCGCCGCGCCTGGGGGGTGGGCGCGTCCGCCAATTGCCGGACCATGGCAAACGCCGGTTCCGACAACTCATACAACTGACACGCGATAAACGCCTGGTCGGCAAACTGCGCCGCATACAACTGCACCCAACGCTCGCGCCGCGTAAGCCAGGAACCATAGGCCAGGCGACTCCAGTACGCCGCCACGCCCTGGTGGAACCGTTCCAGCAAACCCAACGCCTTGACCTTCTCCAGTACCTGGAAGGGGGTATAGGGCAGTTTTCTCGCGCTGTCGTCCTTGACGCTCAACTGGGTGAATTGGTTGATATTGGCCGGTATGAATGGATCGACCAGCAAGGCCAATGCACGCTCGGTGAGGCTATTGACCTGGCCCGGCTCGGTAAACAAGAGGTGATCGGGGTTCAGGGCGAAGGCATCCTGCAATGCCATCCGCACCATCCGTGAAATACGCGGCGCACGCGCGATCAAGCGCTTGAGCCCTTTGCCCGTTGCGGCGCAGCGCGCCTGGGCAGCGTGCAACTGATTGATCAGCCTGCCGGGCTCGCCAACGGCATTGATCCGCCGGGTCAGCAGCGTCTGAACATATTCTTCAGGTTGAGCGTCGATAAGGTTGCTCATGACTGGCTCCTGTCCACACAAAAGCCCAGCCTAAGCAGCTTGCTGCGCGCAGTGCTTTACATACTTGCCGCGCCTTTGAGCAGACGAAAAAAAGCCCGCAGTGTGGGCGGGCAAAAAACCAACGAAGAGCTTTGGGGGTGTGAAGCGAGGTGACGCTAGCTACCGCGATAGGTGGAGTAGCTGTAGGGCGAAATCAGGAGCGGGACATGGTAGTGATCCTGTTCGGCGCTGATGCCGAAGCGCAGCACCACCACGTCTAAAAAGGCCGGTTCCGGCAATGGCACGCCACGGGCGCGATAGTAGTCGCCGGCGTTGAATTGCAGTTGGTACACACCGCTGCGGTAGTCGTCGCCTTGCAGCAGAGGTGCGTCGCAGCGGCCGTCGCTGTTGGTCAAGGTAGTGGCGACCAGTTCCAGCTGCGCGCCTTCGACGCGGTACAGCTCAACCTTGATCGCGCTGCCGGGGCAACCGTGTGCGGCATCCAAAACGTGTGTGGTCAAACGTCCCATGGCGTCTACGCGCCTCCCGAAGTCAGTAGAAGAGAGATCCGCACTTTTTCAGGGCAGCGAAAAAGCCGGCGATGACTGATTAAGACACTTTTCAAAAAAATTGTACACAATAAAAATCACAAACCTTGCGATCCACCCGCGCTCATTGCTTGTGCAGGCGATTGACCTGTGATCCTTGCTTTTAAACGACCTTTTGTCCATTAGCTGACCAACTGGGCAAGTTTCTTGCTACACCCTTTACACAGAGGCCTACGGAAAAAATGCAGAAATGTAGGCTTACAAAGTGACAGATAAGTTGTATACAATCACTCATCGCTGTGACGCCACCCAGTCATTTCGCTGCCCGGCCGCCACATGAATGATCACGAACAAGAAGGAAGACTGCAGTGAGCGCTGACTACCCACGCGACCTGATCGGTTACGGCAGTAACCCTCCTCACCCCCACTGGCCGGGCAAGGCACGCATTGCGTTGTCTTTCGTACTCAACTACGAAGAAGGCGGTGAGCGCAACATTTTGCACGGCGACAAGGAGTCCGAAGCGTTCCTCTCGGAAATGGTCTCGGCCCAGCCGCTGCAAGGCGCACGCAACATGAGTATGGAGTCGCTGTACGAATACGGCAGCCGTGCCGGCGTATGGCGCATCCTCAAGCTGTTCAAAGAATTCGATATTCCGCTGACCATCTTCGCCGTGGCCATGGCCGCCCAGCGTCACCCGGATGTAATCCGCGCGATGGTCGAGGCCGGCCACGAAATCTGCAGCCACGGCTACCGCTGGATCGACTACCAGTACATGGACGAGGCCCAGGAGCGCGAGCACATGCTCGAAGCGATCCGCATCCTCACCGAACTGACCGGCGAACGCCCGCTGGGCTGGTACACCGGGCGCACCGGCCCGAACACACGCCGGCTGGTGATGGAGGAAGGCGGCTTCCTCTACGACTGCGACACCTACGACGACGACCTGCCCTATTGGGAACCAAGCAACCCCACCGGCAAGCCGCACCTGGTGATCCCCTATACCCTCGACACCAACGACATGCGCTTCACCCAGGTGCAGGGTTTCAACAAGGGCGATGACTTCTTCGAATACCTCAAGGACGCGTTCGACGTGCTCTACGCCGAAGGCTTGGATGCCCCAAAGATGCTCTCCATCGGCCTGCATTGCCGCCTGATCGGCCGTCCTGCCCGCCTGGCCGCGTTGAAGCGCTTTATCGAATACGTCAAAGGTCACGAACAGGTGTGGTTCACCCGCCGCGTCGATATTGCCCGCCACTGGCACGAAACCCACCCGTTCAAGGGAGCGGCCAAATGACTGCGTTCAAGACCCTGAAACCCTCGACCCTGAGCCGCGACGCATTCGTCGAGGCCTTCGCCGACATCTACGAACATTCGCCATGGGTGGCCGAAAAGGCCTTCGACCTGGGCCAGGACCCTTCGATCGACGAGATCGAAACCCTGCACCAGCGCATGAGCGACATCCTGTTGAGCGCCGATCATGCCAGCCAGCTGGCCCTGATCAACGCTCACCCGGACCTGGCCGGCAAAGCCGCCGTCCAGGGCCAACTGACCCAAGCCAGCACCGATGAGCAAGCTGGCGCGGGGATTCACCAATGCACGGCCGAAGAGTTTTCTCGCTTCACCGAGCTGAACGACGCCTACAAGGCCAAGTTCAAGTTTCCCTTCATCATGGCGGTAAAAGGCAGCAACCGGCACCAGATCCTGGCCGCGTTCGAAACGCGCATTCACAACTCGGTGCAAGCCGAGTTCCAATGCGCTTTGGCCGAGATCAACAAGATCGCGTTGTTCCGTTTACTGACCCTTTAAAGCAACCCTGGCCCGAGCGCTCATGACGCCCAGGGCCGGGCAAGCATCCCAAGCCACTCTATCTAAGGCAGACAAGAAGAATGAAAGCTTACGCCGTACCTTTCGAGAAGTTCGTCAACCTGGCCGACGCCCGCCTGGGCACCAAGATCATCTCCGTGACCGATGACTGGTTCGCCGACGCCAACCGCCTGTTCCAGCCGACCCCGGCCGTGTGGAAGGAGGGCGTTTTCGATGACAACGGCAAGTGGATGGACGGCTGGGAGTCACGCCGCAAGCGCTTCGAAGGCTACGACAGCGCGGTGATCCGCCTGGGCGTGCCGGGCTCGATCAAGGGCGTGGACATCGACACTTCATTCTTCACCGGCAACTTCCCGCCATCGGCCTCCCTGGAAGCCTGCTTCCTCGCCTCGGGCGAGCCAGACGCCAACACCCAGTGGGTGGAAGTGCTGTCGGCCGTCGAGCTGCAAGGCAACAGCCACCACTACCACGAGATCAGCAACGACCAGGCGTTCAGCCACCTGCGTTTCAACATCTACCCGGATGGTGGCGTGGCCCGTCTGCGCGTGTACGGCGTGCCGTTCCGCGACTGGTCGTCGGTAGGCGACAACGAACAGGTCGACCTGGCTGCCGCCCTCAACGGCGGTCGTGCCCTGGCCTGCTCCGATGAACACTTCGGCCGCATGAGCAACATCCTCAACCCGGGCCGTGGCATCAACATGGGCGACGGCTGGGAAACCGCACGTCGTCGTACGCCAGGCAATGACTGGGTCATCGTCGCGCTGGGCCATCCGGGCGAGATCGAGAAAATCATCGTCGACACCCTGCACTTCAAGGGCAACTACCCAGACACCTGCTCGATCCAGGGCGCATTCGTGAAAGGCGGCACCGACAGCCAGATCGAAACCCAATCGCTGTTCTGGCGCGAACTGCTGCCGGCACAGAAACTGGAAATGCACGCCGAACATACCTTCGCCGAACAGATCAAGGCGCTGGGCCCGATCACCCACATCCGCCTGAACGTGTTCCCGGATGGCGGCGTGAGCCGCCTGCGTGTACTCGGCAAAGTCGCCAAGTAAACGCTGAACGGGTAGTGAGCGGGCTTGCCCCGCGCGGGGTGGCGAAGCCACCCCAACAAGACCGCTGCGGTGTTTCAGCAAGACCGCAGCACCTGGGTTTTGGGGCGGCTTCGCCACCCCGCGCGGGGCAAGCCCGCTCACTACACAAAAGCAAGAAAACCAACACAGCATTCGGATAAGAAGACAGCCATGCGCACACTAGTGATCGAACCCCTGACCAAAGAAGCCTTCGCCCCTTTCGGAGACGTTATCGAAACCTCTGGCCGCGACCACTTCATGATCAACAACGGGTCGACCATGCGCTTTCACAAATTGGCCACGGTCGAAACCGCCAAGCCGGAAGACCACGCCATCATCAGCATCTTCCGCGCCGACGCGCAGGACATGCCGCTGACCGTGTGCATGCTGGAACGACACCCGCTGGGCAGCCAGGCTTTCATTCCGCTGCTCGGCAACCCCTTTCTGATCGTGGTCGCGCCACTTGGCGATGAACCTGTATCGGGCTTGGTCCGCGCCTTCGTCACCAACGGCAGGCAGGGCATTAATTACCATCGCGGCGTCTGGCACCACCCGGTGCTGACGATCGAAAAGCGGGATGACTTCCTGGTGGTTGATCGCAGTGGCACAGGCAATAACTGCGATGAGCATTTTTTCAAAGAGGATGAGCGGTTGATCCTCGCCCCCCACCAATAAGAGAAGGCTTGATCACCCGACAACAAGGGTGACAGGCGAGAGGTAAAGACTGTGGAAGCACATCTGTTGGAATGGCTGAACCTTAGCGTGCGCTGGGTTCACATGATCACTGGCGTCGCGTGGATCGGCGCTTCTTTCTACTTCGTCTGGCTGGAAAACAACCTCAATCGCGTCAACCCCAAGAACGGCCTGGCCGGTGACTTGTGGGCGATCCACGGTGGCGGCATCTACCACCTGGAAAAATACAAACTGGCCCCACCGACCATGCCGGACAACCTGCACTGGTTCAAATGGGAAGCCTATTTCACCTGGATGTCGGGCGTCGCGCTGCTGTGCGTGGTGTTCTACCTCAACCCGACGCTGTACCTGCTTGCCCCCGGCAGCAGCCTCAGCGGCACCGAAGGCGTATTGCTGGGCATCGGCTCACTGTTCGCCGGCTGGTTCATCTACTCCTTCCTCTGCGACTCGGCCCTGGGCAAACGCCCTGCCCTGCTCGGCTTCATCCTGTTTGTGCTGTTGATTGCAGCGGCCTATGGCTTCAGCAAGGTGTTCAGCGGCCGTGGCGCCTACCTGCACGTGGGTGCAATCATCGGCACCATCATGGTCGGCAACGTGTTCCGCATCATCATGCCGGCGCAACGCGCCCTGGTCGCGGCCATCGCCGAGAACCGCACGCCGGACCCGGCACTGCCGGCCAAGGGCCTGCTGCGTTCGCGTCACAACAACTACTTCACCTTGCCGGTGCTGTTCATCATGATCAGCAACCACTTCCCGAGCACCTACGGCAGCCAATACAACTGGCTGATCCTGGCGGGTATCGCGGTGGCGGCGGTGTTGGTGCGGCACTACTTCAACACCCGGCATGACAGCCAGAAGTACGCGTGGACCCTGCCGGTCGGCGCATTGGCGATGATCAGCCTGGCGTACGTGACCGGTCCCAAGCCGGTGGCTGAAGTCGCCAAAGCCCCCGCGGCCATCGAGTACCAGCCATTGCCGGAAACGGCGTTGGGCGGTGGCTTGAAACCCGCTGCGCCCGCCCCTGCTCCTGCTGCCGAACCGGCACCCGCCCAGGCCACGATTGATTTCGACAAGGTCCACGGGGTGATCCAGGAACGCTGCGCCGTGTGCCATTCGGCCAAGCCCACCAGCCCGCTGTTCAGCACCGCACCGGCGGGGGTGATGTTTGATACGCCAGCACAGATCCAGCAGCAGGCCGCGCGCATCCAAGCGCAGGCCGTGGCCAGCCAGATCATGCCGCTGGGCAACATCACCCAGATGACCCAGCAGGAGCGGGATTTGATTGGCACCTGGATCAATCAGGGGGCTCGCACAAATTAACTGATTGATGCAAATCCAAATGTGGGAGCGGGCTTGCTCGCGAAAACGGTGTGTCATTCAACCAAGCATTGACTGAACGACCGCATTCGCGAGCAAGCCCGCTCCCACAGGGGATTGGCAGTGTTTGAAAGATCGCGCTCCAAATGGCAATTGAATGCCAAACAACACAACAATAAAAAAGATCCGAGGTGTTGCATGACCGAGTTAGCCGAACCGCAGATTCCTGCCGCACCCGCCATGGTGCGGCTGCCCCTCTTGCAACTGATTCTGGTAGGCCTGCAACACGTCTTGCTGATGTACGGCGGCGCCGTCGCCGTCCCCCTGATCATTGGCCAGGCCGCCGGGCTGAGCCGTGAAGAAATCGCCTTCCTGATCAACGCCGACCTGCTGGTGGCCGGTATCGCCACCATGGTGCAGTCGTTCGGCATCGGCCCGGTGGGCATCCGCATGCCCGTGATGATGGGCGCCAGTTTCGCCGCCGTCGGCAGCATGGTCGCCATGGCCGGCATGCCCGGTATCGGCCTGCAGGGGATCTTTGGCGCGACCATCGCCGCCGGGTTCTTTGGCATGATCATCGCGCCGTTCATGTCCAAGGTCGTACGCTTTTTCCCGCCATTGGTCACCGGCACCGTCATCACGGCGATCGGCCTGTCGTTGTTTCCGGTGGCCGTGAACTGGGCCGGTGGCGGCAGTGCGGCGGCCACCTTCGGCTCGCCGATCTACCTGGCGATTGCTGCGCTGGTGCTGGGTACCATCCTGCTGATCAACCGCTTCATGCGCGGCTTCTGGGTGAATATCTCGGTGCTGATTGGCATGGGCCTGGGCTACATGCTGTGCGGCCTGCTCGGCATGGTCGACCTCAGCGGCCTGGCCCAGGCGCCGTGGGTGCAGGTGGTCACGCCGCTGCATTTCGGCATGCCCAGGTTCGAGCTGGCACCGATCCTGTCGATGTGCCTGGTGGTGGTGATCATCTTTGTCGAATCCACCGGGATGTTCCTGGCGCTGGGCAAGATCACCGGTCAGGACGTCACCCCGAAGATGCTGCGCCGTGGCCTGTTGTGTGATGCCGGTGCGTCATTTTTTGCCGGGTTCTTCAACACGTTTACCCACTCCTCCTTCGCGCAGAACATCGGCCTGGTGCAGATGACCGGCGTGCGTTGCCGCTCGGTGACGATCATGGCCGGGGCCTTCCTGATTGTGCTCAGCCTGCTGCCCAAGGCTGCATACCTGGTGGCGTCGATCCCGCCGGCGGTACTGGGCGGCGCGGCAATTGCGATGTTCGGCATGGTCGCGGCCACCGGGATCAAGATCCTCCAGGAAGCCGACATCGCCGACCGGCGCAACCAGTTGCTGGTGGCGGTGAGCATCGGCATGGGCCTGATCCCGGTGGTGCGTCCCGAGTTTTTCGCGCAACTGCCGCTGTGGATGAGCCCGATTACCCACAGTGGCATTGCCATGGCCACCCTCAGCGCGTTGTCGCTGAACATCCTGTTCAACATCCTCGGCGGTGCTGAACGACCTGCTGTCGAGCATGCCCACACCTGAGGCATGCCCCATCGTCGCCCGGTGCGCGCTGTAACGGCGCACTTGAGCGCAGACGTGGGAGCCAGTATTCTCCGCGCCCGCTTAAATCGACGGTTTCTTACCGCCTTGGCGCGGCTTTTGCTGTAGCAATAAAGCTGACCAATCAGACGAGTTTTTCAGCGAATCCAAAGGCGCCACACCAGAGCGCCCCTTAGAAAAAAACATAAAACCTTAACTCGGGAGCACCGAATGAAACCTATGTTCAAAGGCCTGATGCTGGCGGGATCGCTGCTGGCCGGTGGCCAAGCCGTGGCCGGCGATTTGTTGCAGTGGCAGAACAACAGCCTGACCTACCTGTGGGGCAAGAACTTCACCGTCAACCCGCAGATCCAGCAGACCGTCACGTTCGAACATGCCGACGCGTGGAAATACGGCGACAACTTCCTGTTCGTCGACCGCATCTTTTACAACGGCAAGGAAGACGGCAACGTCGGCCCGAGCACCTACTACGGCGAGATCAGCCCACGCTTGTCGTTCGGCAAGATCTTTGACCAGGACCTGTCCTTCGGCCCGATCAAGGATGTGCTGCTGGCCTTCACCTACGAGTTCGGCGAAGGCGACAACGAGTCGTACCTGCTCGGCCCAGGCTTCGACCTGAACGTGCCGGGCTTCGACTACTTCCAGCTGAACTTCTACCAGCGCCAGACCGAAGGCAATCGCGCGGGTGATGGCGTTTGGCAGATCACCCCGGTGTGGGCGTACACCATCCCGGTGGGCAACTCCGACGTGCTGATCGACGGTTTCATGGACTGGGTGGTGGACAACGACAAGAACGCCCGCGGCACTTACCACGCCAACCTGCACTTCAACCCGCAGGTCAAATATGACCTGGGCAAGGCGATGAACTGGGGCGCGAAGCAGTTGTATGTCGGTTTCGAATACGACTACTGGAAGAACAAGTACGGGATCGAAGATTCCGGTGCGTTCAAGACCAACCAGGACACCGCGAGCTTCCTGGTCAAGTACCACTTTTAACTGGCGGTGCCAGTCTCCTGTGGGAGCTGGCTTGTGTGGGAGCGGGCTTGCTCGCGAATGCGGTAGGTCAGTCGAAATACCTGTGACTGACACACCGTCTTCGCGAGCAAGCCCGCTCCCACCCCAACCCTGCCCACATTCAGTCTGGTGTGAGGCCCAAAAACTTCGACAGTTCCTCGCGCTTGGCCAACGCATCCTGGCGCCCCAACTCGATCAATTCGCTGCAATACCCCGCCTCGAACAGCAAGTAGCTCAACACGCCTGCCCCGCTCGTCTTGGTCGCCCCCGGCCCACGCAAGAACAATCGCAACGCCGCCGGCAACTCCTGGCGATGCCGTGCCGCGATTTCATCAATCGGCTGGCTCGGCGCGATTACCAGCACCTCCACCGGCGCCAAGCCCCGGGCCGCGCTGTCGGCCGGCTGGAAATGACTGAACTGGTTAAGGCGTTCGAGCAATTCGATGTCGCTTTCCAGGCTGTCAATGAACGTGCTGTTGAGCATATGCCCGCCGATCTGCGCCAGGGTCGGCTGCTGGCCGGTGAAGGTACGCTGCACCGCCGGCTCGTTGCCGCGCGGGTTGCCGCTGACACCGACCACCAGCACGCGGCTGGCGCCCAGGTGCAGCGCCGGGCTGATGGGCGCGGATTGGCGCACGGCGCCGTCACCGAAATATTCCTCGTCGAGTTTGACCGGGGCGAACAACAGCGGGATCGCCGAGCTGGCCAGCAAGTGCTCTACGGACAGCTGGGTGGGCACGCCGATACGTCGGTGGCGCAACCAGGCATCAATGGTGCCGCCGCCCTGATAGAAGGTCACCGCTTGCCCGGATTCGTAGCCAAACGCCGTGATCGCCACGGCATGCAGGTGTTTGTTGCGGATGGCTTCGTCGATGCCGGCCAGGTGCAGCTTGTCCTTGAGCAGCGCCTTGAGCGGCGTACTGTTGAGCAGCGCTACCGGCACTTGCGCGCCCAGCCCCAGCAGGCTGTGAATAAAGAAGCGGCTCGCCTGGCGAATCACCCCCGGCCAGTCACTGCGCAACACCAGATGGCTGCGAAAGCCCTGCCAGAAGGCGGTCAGGCGTTGGATCGCCGCAGTGAAGTCCATGGCGCCACTGGCCAGGCTCACCGCATTGATCGCCCCGGCCGAGGTGCCGACAATCACCGGGAACGGATTGGGCGCCCCCGGCGGCAACAGCTCGGCAATCGCCGCCAATACCCCTACCTGATACGCCGCTCGCGCCCCGCCGCCGGAAAGAATCAAGCCTGTAACCGGTTCAGCTGGGCGCATCGCGTCACTCCATGTGGGGAAAGGTCAGTCTTATTTTGTGGCGAGGGCGCTTGCTCCGTCGCCACAAGTGCTCTCACGTCTTATCGACGGCGTTTTTCGTACAGCTTCGGCTCACCCGGCGGACGACTCTTGAACCGACGGTGGGTCCACAGGTACTGCTCGGGGCATTGGCGTACCGAGGCTTCGACCCACTGGTTGATACGCAGGCAATCGGCTTCATCGCTTTCACCCGGGAAGTCGGTCAACGGCGGATGGATCACCAGTCGGTAACCGCTGCCATCGGCCAGGCGCTCCTGGGTGAATGGCACCACCAGCGCCTTGCCCAGCTTGGCGAATTTGCTGGTGGCCGGCACGGTAGCGGCCTGGATGCCGAACAGCGGCACAAAGATGCTTTGCTTGGCGCCGTAGTCCTGGTCTGGCGCATACCAGATGGCACGGCCGGCGCGCAGCAGCTTGAGCATGCCGCGCACGTCTTCACGTTCGATGGCCAGCGAGTCGAGGTTGTGACGCTCGCGGCCACGGCGCTGGATAAAGTCGAACATCGGGTTGCCGTGTTCGCGGTACATGCCATCAATGGTGTGCTTCTGCCCCAGCAGCGCGGCGCCGATTTCCAGGGTGGTGAAGTGCAGGGCCATGAGGATCACGCCCTTGCCGTCCAGTTGGGCTTGCTTGAGATGCTCCAGCCCTTCGACATGGGCCAGGCGCGCCAGGCGCTGGCGCGACCACCACCAGCTCATGGCCATTTCAAAAAAGGCGATGCCGGTGGAGGCGAAGTTTTCCTTGAGCAACTGCTTACGCTCTTTGGCGGACTTTTCCGGAAAGCACAGTTCCAGGTTTCGCGCGGCGATACGGCGACGTTCGCCGGCCACACGGTACATTCCCGCACCCAGAATGCGACCAATGGTCAGCAGCGCACGGTACGGCAATTGGGTGACCAGCCACAGCAGGCCGAGCCCCAGCCATAACAGCCAGAAACGGGGGTGAAAAAATACAGCTCGAAAACGCGGGCGATCCATTACAGATTCCGGTAAAGACAGGGCCGCGCATTCTACAACGGTTCGACTCGGCTTGCGGCCAGTGGATGTTCTCGTTATAAGTCTCGACACTTTTCGTGACAAGCCGCTTTATGCCGACCATGAGCCAAACCGAACCGCTAGACCAAGATCCCGTGTTCCAGCTGAAAGGCAGCATGCTCGCCATCACCGTGCTGGAACTGGCGCGCAACGACCTCGACGCCCTGGACCGCCAGCTCGCCGCCAAGGTCGCCATGGCGCCGAACTTTTTCAACAATGCCCCGCTGGTGCTGGCCCTGGACAAACTCCCGGCCGGCCAGGGCGTTATCGATTTGCCCGGCCTGATGCGCGTGTGCCGCTCCCATGGCCTACGCACCCTGGCGATCCGTGCCAGCCGCATCGAAGACATTGCCGCAGCCATCGCCATTGAACTGCCAGTACTGCCACCGTCCGGCGCACGGGAGCGTCCGCTGGAACCATTGGTCAGTGAAGAGAAGAAAAAACCGGAAAAACCGCCAGAGCCGACGATCAAGCCTACAAAGATCATCACCTCGCCCGTACGGGGCGGGCAGCAGATTTACGCCGAGGGCAGCGACCTTGTGGTGATCGCTTCGGTCAGTCCCGGGGCGGAACTTCTCGCCGATGGCAACATCCATGTATACGGCCCGATGCGCGGCCGTGCCCTGGCCGGCATCAAGGGTGATACCAAGGCCCGGATTTTTTGCCAGCAGTTGACCGCTGAGCTAGTGTCCATCGCGGGCCGGTACAAGGTTTCCGAAGATTTGCGCCGCGATCCACTGTGGGGGGCCGGGGTGCAGGTCAGCCTGTCGGGCGATGTGTTGAACATCATCCGGCTTTAACGGATACTGCCGCATTTTCCAAGCATCTCTAGACTCTGATAGCACAGCGAAACCGGCAATACTTGTGTAGGAACATCTGAAGGCTGGCGTTTTTCGTACGCCAACCCGTCTTTTCCCTACAAAGGCTGTCCGCCTGCGGCGAGTTCCAAGAGATGTTTTTCAGGGACTGAAAAGTCCTTTTTCCTTAGGGGTGAAACACCTTGGCCAAGATTCTCGTGGTTACATCCGGCAAGGGTGGTGTGGGTAAGACCACCACCAGCGCCGCTATCGGTACCGGCCTCGCTTTGCGCGGCCACAAGACAGTCATCGTCGACTTCGACGTCGGTTTGCGTAACCTCGACCTGATCATGGGCTGCGAACGCCGCGTGGTGTATGACTTCGTCAACGTGGTCAACGGTGAAGCCAACCTGCAACAGGCCCTGATCAAGGACAAGCGCCTTGAGAACCTGTACGTACTGGCCGCCAGCCAGACCCGTGACAAAGATGCGTTGACCAAGGAAGGCGTAGGCAAAGTCCTCGCTGAACTGAAGGAAACCTTCGAATACGTGGTCTGCGACTCCCCGGCCGGCATCGAGACCGGTGCTCACCTGGCGATGTACTTCGCCGATGAAGCCATCGTGGTGACCAACCCGGAAGTCTCCTCGGTACGTGACTCGGACCGCATGCTCGGCCTGCTGGCCAGCAAGTCCCAGCGCGCCGAGAAGGGTGAAGACCCGATCAAGGAACACCTGCTGCTGACCCGCTACAACCCTGAGCGCGTCAACAATGGCGAAATGCTCGGCGTTGAAGACGTCAAGGACATCCTCGCCGTGACCCTGCTGGGCGTGATCCCGGAATCCCAGGCCGTGCTGAAAGCGTCCAACCAAGGTGTGCCGGTCATCCTCGATGACCAGAGCGACGCAGGCCAGGCTTACAGTGACGCGGTTGATCGCTTGCTCGGCAAGACCGTGGAACATCGCTTCCTCGATGTAAAGAAGAAGGGATTCTTCGAGCGTATCTTTGGAGGCAACTAAACAATGAAATTTCTCGACTTCTTTCGCGCCAACAAAAAGCCAAGTACCGCGTCGGTAGCGAAAGAGCGTCTACAGATCATCGTGGCGCACGAACGCGGCCAACGCAGCACGCCGGACTACCTGCCAGCCTTGCAGAAGGAACTGGTGGAGGTGATCCGCAAGTACGTCAACATCGGCAACGACGACGTGCATGTCGCCCTGGAAAACGACGGCAGCTGCTCGATTCTGGAACTCAATATCACCCTGCCTGATCGTTAATCGACAAGGCGGTCGCCACGGCGGCTCGCACACCTTGATCCCGTTTCGGGAACCGGGTGGGCGAGCCGCCGTTGGCGTTTGTTACGAGGCTGTTTAATGCCGCTGTCCAATATCCATATCCTCCATCAGGACGACGCTGTCCTGGTGGTGAACAAGCCGACCCTGCTGCTCTCGGTGCCCGGCCGCGCCGACGACAACAAGGACTGCCTGATCACCCGCCTGCAGGAAAACGGTTACCCCGAAGCCCGCATCGTCCATCGACTGGACTGGGAAACCTCGGGCATCATCCTGCTGGCTCGCGACGCCGACACGCACCGCGAACTGTCCCGCCAGTTTCACGACCGTGAAACCGAAAAGGCCTACACCGCCCTGGCCTGGGGCCAACCGGAACTGGACAGCGGCAGCATCGACCTGCCGCTGCGCTACGACCCGCCGACCAAGCCGCGCCATGTGGTCGACCACGAGTTCGGCAAGCACGCGCTGACCTTCTGGAAAGTGCTGGAGCGTTGTGGCGACTGGTGCCGCGTGGAGCTGACGCCGATTACCGGGCGCTCGCACCAGTTGCGTGTGCATATGCTGTCGATCGGGCATCCGCTGTTGGGGGATGGCCTGTACGCCCACGAACAAGCCCTGGCCGCCTGGCCACGCCTGTGCCTGCACGCCAGCATGCTCAGCTTCACCCATCCGCAAAGCGGCGAGCGTTTGCGCTTCGAGTGCCCTGCACCGTTCTAAAGCTGGCAATACAATCAAAATGTAGGAGCGGGCTTGTGTGGGAGCGGGCTTGCTCGCGAAGGCGGCCTGTCAGTACCAAAAATGTTGACTGACACACCGCATTCGCGAGCAAGCCCGCTCCCACATTTGTTCTGTGCACTTTTCGCCACCGACGGTAAACTCCGCGCATTGCTGTCTGGAGCTATTTATGCGCGAAGCGTTGAATCAAGGCCTGATCGACTTCCTCAAGGCCTCCCCTACTCCTTTTCATGCCACTGCCGCCCTGGCCCAACGCCTGGAGGCCGCCGGTTACCAGCGTCTCGACGAGCGCGAAACCTGGGCCACTGAAGCCAACGGTCGCTACTACGTGACCCGTAACGACTCTTCAATCATCGCCTTCAAGCTCGGCCGTCACTCGCCGTTGCAAGGCGGGATCCGCCTGGTCGGCGCCCACACCGACAGCCCGTGCCTGCGGGTCAAGCCCCAGCCCGAGCTGCAACGCCAGGGTTTCTGGCAGCTGGGTGTGGAAGTCTACGGCGGCGCGCTGCTGGCGCCGTGGTTCGACCGCGACCTGTCCCTGGCCGGCCGCGTGACCTTCCGCCGCGACGGCAAGGTCGAAAGCCAGCTGATCGACTTCAAGCTGCCCATCGCCATCATCCCCAACCTGGCCATTCACCTGAACCGTGAAGCCAACCAGGGCTGGGCGATCAATGCCCAGACCGAACTGCCGCCGATCCTCGCGCAATTTGCCGGTGACGAACGCGTGGACTTCCGCGCCGTGCTCACCGAACAACTGGCCCGCGAACATGGCCTGAACGCCGACGTGGTGCTCGACTACGAGCTGAGCTTCTACGACACCCAGAGCGCAGCGGTGATTGGCCTGAACGGCGACTTCATCGCCGGCGCACGCCTGGACAACCTGCTGTCGTGCTACGCCGGCCTGCAAGCCTTGCTCACCAGCGACAGCGATGAAACCTGCGTGCTGGTGTGCAACGACCACGAAGAAGTCGGCTCCTGTTCCGCCTGTGGTGCCGATGGCCCGATGCTGGAACAGACCCTGCGCCGCCTGCTGCCGGAAGGTGATGAATTCGTACGCACCATCCAGAAATCCCTGCTGGTATCGGCGGACAATGCCCACGGCGTACACCCGAACTACGCCGACAAGCACGACGCCAACCACGGCCCCAAGCTCAACGCCGGGCCCGTGATCAAGGTCAACAGCAACCAGCGCTACGCCACCAACAGCGAAACGGCCGGGTTCTTCCGCCACCTGTGCATGGCCGAGGAAGTGCCGGTGCAGAGCTTCGTGGTGCGCAGCGACATGGGGTGTGGCTCGACCATCGGCCCGATCACCGCCAGCCACCTGGGCGTGCGCACCGTGGACATCGGCTTGCCGACGTTTGCCATGCACTCCATTCGCGAGCTGTGCGGCAGCCATGACCTGGCACACCTGGTGAAAGTGCTCGGCGCGTTCTACGCGAGCCACGACCTGCCCTGAGACCGAGGTACGGCCATCGCAGGCAAGCCAGCTCCCACATTTTGATTTGTGAACACATTCAAATGTGGGAGCTGGCTTGCCTGCGATGGGGCAATGTCAAACACCCCAATGCTATCTGACACACATCAACGCCATTTCCCGTATTCCGACCTAGACTTGTCACTATTCCCACTCCGACAAGGCCGTCGCACCATGATCTCCATGTCCTCCTTCCACGCCATGCTTATCCCGATCCTCATCGGCATGATCATGCTGGCTGTTGGCTTCAACTTTCGCGACAAACCCCTCGGCGTGTTCGGCATGTGGATCGGCATGCTGCTGATCCTGGGCACCGTGGTGTACAAAATCCTCGCCAAACTGGCCGAATGACCCCTTCACTCGTACACTCGGTCGATCCGTCGCTTTCAAGGTTGACCGCCTCGTGCTCTCCCGCCTGTTTGCCCTACCCTGCTACCTGCTGATCGCCCTGCTCACCCTGCTGCCGCTCGCGCCCGCCCACGCCGTGGGTTTGCCCGGCCTGCTCGGCAGCGGCAACAAGACCCAACCCCAGGCCGAAGTGCCGTTGGGGCAGTCGTTGGACGAGGTGATCAAGACCCTGGAAAACGATCAGCAGCGTACCCAGCTGCTGAGCGACCTGAAAAAGCTGCGTGCCGCTACGCAAAAAGCCCAACCGGCCGCCGAAGAGGGGGTGCTGGGTCTGATCGGCGGCACCCTGGCCAGCCTCGAAGCACAGTTTTCCGGGGACGACAGCCCGCTGGGGCGTTGGTCGAATGAGATCGACCAGGCCAAGGACGAGCTCAGTGCCCTGATCCTGCCGGCCAACGAATGGCTGCCGATCATTTTCGGCTTTGCCCTGATCCTCGCGCTGTGGAGCCTGCTGGCCTACGCGCTGATCTGGCTGAGCCACCGCGTGCGCGAACGTTTCGGCCTGCCCGAAGAACTGCCGCAACACCCGCGCACCTGGGACATGGTGCGCTTCGCCCTGCGCAAACTCGGGCCGTGGATGATCGCCCTGGTGATCACGGTATACCTGAGCTACGCGCTGCCGTCGTCCCTGGGCAAATCCCTGGCGATGGTGTTGGCGTACGCGCTGGTGGTCGGCACCTGCTTTTCGGCGATCTGCGTGATTGCCTTCTCGGTGCTCGACGGCCCCCATCGCCATCGCGCGCTGTATATCCTGCGCCACCAGGCGTTCCGCCCGTTGTGGTGGATCGGCAGCTTTGCCGCGTTTGGTGAAGCCTTGAGCGACCCGCGCCTGGTCCAGGCCCTGGGCCAGCACTTGTCCCACACCGCCGCGACCGTGGCCAATGTAATGGCGGCGCTGTCCACTGGTGTGTTCATCCTGCGTTTCCGCCGGCCGATTGCCCACCTGATCCGCAACCAGCCGCTGTCGCGCCGCCTTACGCGCCGCGCCCTGAGCGACACCATCGAAATCATCGGTTCGTTCTGGTACATCCCGGCCTTGCTGCTGGTGGGTATCTCGCTGTTCGCCACTTTTGTTTCGGCCGGCGACACCAGTACCGCCCTGCGCCAATCCCTGTTGTGCACGGTTTTGCTGGTGTTGTGCATGGTGATCAACGGCCTGGTGCGCCGCCATGCACTCAAGCCGCACCGTGGGCACAAGCGTCATGCGTTGTATTCCGAACGGCTGAAGAGCTTTTTCTACACACTGGCCCACCTGGTAGTGTGGCTGGCCTTTATCGAATTGGGCCTGCGGGTGTGGGGCCTGTCGCTGATTCGCTTTACCGAGGGCGACGGCCATGAAGTCAGCGTCAAGCTGTTCGGCCTGGCCGGGACCTTGCTGTTTGCCTGGCTGATCTGGATCCTCAGCGACACCGCGATCCACCACGCCCTCACCCGCTCGCGCAAAGGCCTGGCCAATGCGCGCGCGCAAACCATGATGCCGTTGATCCGCAATGTGCTGTTCGTGACCATCTTTATCATCGCCGCCATCGTCGCCCTGGCGAACATGGGGATGAACGTCACGCCGCTGCTGGCCGGTGCCGGTGTGATCGGCCTGGCGATCGGTTTTGGCGCACAGTCGCTGGTGGCGGACTTGATCACCGGCTTGTTCATCATCATCGAGGACTCCCTGGCCATCGATGACTACGTGGACGTCGGCGGCCACCTCGGCACCGTCGAGGGCCTGACCATCCGCACCGTGCGCCTGCGCGACATCGACGGCATCGTGCACACCATCCCGTTCAGCGAGATCAAGAGCATCAAGAACTACTCACGGGAGTTCGGCTACGCGATCTTCCGGGTAGCGATTCCGTACAACATGGACATCGACGACGCGATCAAGCTGATACGCGATGTCGGCCAGAAAATACGCAATGACCCGTTGCAGCGTCGCAACATCTGGTCGCCGCTGGAGATTCAAGGGGTGGAGAGTTTCGAGTCGGGCAGCGCGATCCTGCGCGCACGCTTCAAGACGGCGCCGATCAAGCAATGGGAAGTGTCGCGGGCGTTCAACCTGTCGTTGAAGCGGCATCTGGATGAGGCAGGGCTGGACCTGGCCACACCGCGCCTGAGCGTGCAAGTAGTCACCACCACGCCACCCCAGTAGTGAGCGGGCTCGCCCGCGCTGGGGGGCGAAGCCGCCCCAAACCCTACCGACATGGTTTGACGGGATAACGCGGTGCCTGGATTTGGGGCGGCTGCGCCACCCAGCGCGGGGCAAGCCCGCTCACTACAGTCAGGCGAGGGCGGTGCCGTCCATTTTCTGGCGCAGGCTCAGTGGACGCATATCGGTCCAGGTTTCTTCGATATAGGCCAGGCATTCTTTCTTCAAGCCGCTCTTGCCCACGGTGCGCCAGCCTTCCGGCACAGCCTTGTAGTCGGGCCAGATGGAATACTGCTCTTCATGGTTGACCACTACCTGAAACAGGATGTCGTCGCGGTCAAATACTGAGGTCATTGCTGTTCTCCATCGCTCAAAGGCCGGCTGCGCACCGTGCGCAGCGCTCATATCTGTAGAAACGTACCAAACCGCCAAAAAATTAGAGGCTGGCGACCGCTGCCGCGACGGCGCGGCCGAAGCGTTCGGCGACGCGGTCGACTTCAGCCGCGGTGATCACCAGCGGCGGCAGGAAGCGCACCACGCTGCCATGGCGGCCGCCGAGTTCCAGGATCAACCCGCGCTTGAGGCATTCGCGCTGCACCAGCGGCGCCAGTTGGCGATGCACCGGCGGATGCCCCTGAATATCCGGGGTGCCATCCGGGTCGACCAACTCCACGCCAAGCATCAACCCACGCCCACGAATGTCGCCCAGGTGCGGGAAATCGCGCTGCAGGATGCGCAGGTGTTCACCCAGGCGCTCGCCCATGGCCGCTGCATGACCG
This sequence comes from Pseudomonas sp. GL_117, assembly GCF_057835125.1. Taxonomy (NCBI): domain Bacteria; kingdom Pseudomonadati; phylum Pseudomonadota; class Gammaproteobacteria; order Pseudomonadales; family Pseudomonadaceae; genus Pseudomonas; species Pseudomonas sp. GL_117. The sequence goes on from NZ_CM174418.1 coordinate 4,297,900, forward strand.
GCCAGGTCATGTTCCTTGAGGTAGCGCATCACCGCCGAGCCGGCCGCCATCGCCATCTGGTTGCCACGGAACGTGCCGGCATGGGCGCCCGGCAGCCAGGTGTCGAGCCAGTCGCGATACACCACCACGGCCAGCGGCAGGCTGCCGCCGATAGCCTTGGACATCACCACCACGTCCGGAAGGATGCCGGCGTGCTCGAAGGCAAACATCTTGCCGGTACGACCGAATCCGCTCTGGATTTCATCGACGATCAACGCCACGCCCGCCTGTTCGGTGATACGGCGCAGGCCGCGCAACCAGTCGAGGTCGGCCGGGATCACACCGCCCTCGCCCTGCACCACTTCGACGATCACCGCCGCCGGTAGCGTTACGCCTGCTTCCGGGTCATTCAACAGGTTTTCCAGATAATGCAGGTTGACCCGCACGCCTTCGGCACCGCCGAGGCCGAACGGGCAGCGGTAGTCGTAAGGAAACGGCAGAAATTGCACGCCACTGCTGAGCAACGCGCCCAAGGGTTTTTTCGGCCCCAGGCTACCCATCAGGCTCAGTGCGCCCTGGCTCATGCCGTGATAGCCGCCCTGGAACGACAGCACCGTGCTGCGCCCGGTGGCGGTACGCACCAGTTTCAATGCGGCTTCTACCGCATCGGTGCCGGTCGGGCCGCAGAACTGGATCTTCGCCTGCCGCGCCAGCTCTGGCGGCAACAGGCCGAACAGGTCCTGTACAAACTGATCCTTGACCGGCGTGGTCAGGTCGAGTGTATGCAGCGGCAGCTCATCGCTGAGCACTTGCTGAATGGCGGCGATCACCACCGGGTGGTTATGCCCCAGCGCCAGGGTGCCGGCACCCGCCAGGCAGTCGATGAAACTGCGACCTTCCACGTCTTCCACGTAGATGCCCTTGGCGCGTTTGAGCGCCAGGGGGATGCGCCGTGGGTAGCTGCGGGCGTTGGACTCCTGCTGGCGCTGGCGGGCCAGCAGCGGGTTTTCGTCAAACTGGTACAGCGTTTCGTGAAGCTGGGTGTCTTCGATATGGCTGATAGCGACGGACATTGCTCGATCCCTCATCTGATTCCTGTTCTGGAAACGCACCAGCGTGGAAAGGATTTAGGCCGCACGGTCGCTAACTGATGGATGCACCTCCTACCTCTCGACCAGGCATAAGGTCACAGGCCTCGGTACTTTTCATTCAGGGCATACAGGATCGCGCAGGTCTGCGCATCGAGAAAACCGCAATAATCCCGCGGCCGAAAGTGCATCTGGAACGCTCGCGTGCGCTGTTCAAACGCTCGCCGATTCTGCGCAGGCTTGTACCCATAACGCTGAAACGCCCGCTCGACCTCAACCTCCGGCGGCAAACCAAGGCAAAACCGGCGCTGATACATCGCACGGGTGGCGTCATCGAACCAGGCGCCTACGCCCGCCTCGTGCAAACGCTGCCACGGCAGACGCGGGCCGGGGTCGCTCTTGCGCCAATAGGCCACATCGGAGTGCCCAAGGACCTCGCTCGGGCCGATCTGCGGGTGGCGCGCCAGGATGTCCCGTGCCAGTGCAATCAGCACTTCGACCTGCTCCTCAGGGTACGTCGGGAAGGTAAACACCCCGGCGTCATCCCGTGCCAGGTTGACCAGTTCGATGCCGATCGCGCGGCTGTTGAGGTTGTCCTGCCCGCCCCAGTGGCTGACCCCGGCATGCCAGGCGCGCTTGCCTTCATCGACCAGGCGGAACGCGCGCAATTCGTCATACCCGGCGGCGCGGTAGCTCGGCTCATCCGGGTCGGGCACCAGATAGTGGGCACTGACGCCATCCTGGGTGAGGGCGCGCAGGGATGCGCCGAAGGGGGCGGCGGTGTAATGCAGGATCAACTGGCGCACAGGCTCGCCATTGCGTTCGTTGAAATCCTTGGCTGGGAAACTGGTATCGATCACCAACATAAGAGCTGTCCTTTTCAATCCAGGCCGAGTCGTTCGGCCCGTTCAAGCGCAAAAAACCAACGCCATCCTGAAGGGTTCACCTTCAGGCGGGCGGTAACTATGTGGCGCTTGAAAGAAAAAGATCAGTGCCGCAGCGGCATGCCCAGGTCGACGCGCAGGCCATCGGCCTGGCTGTCGAATTTCAACGAGCACGAGCAGCGCTGCACAATCGCTTGCACGATCGCCAGGCCCAGGCCGCAACCTTCGCTGCTGCCGTTGCGCCAGAAGCGTTGGGTCAGGTATTGCAGGTCTTCACTGGAGATCTGCTGGCCATGGTCACGTACGCGAAATACCACATGGTCGGCGTCGGTGAACACGCGCAGTTCCACCCGGGTGTGCGCCGGGGTATGGCGCAAGGCGTTGTCCAGCAGGTTGCGCAGGGCCGCAACGGCCAGGCCCACGGGCATTTCCACCGGGGTGGTGCGCAGGTTGTCCGCCAGGATCAGGTCGATACGCCCGTTATCGCCGGCGTTGGCGTCCTGGATCGCCAACCGCGCCACTTCCTCGGCGCTGGACTGCAAACCATCGTCAAACGACAAACTGCCTTCGACCCGTGCCAGCAGCAGCAATTGTTCCAGGGTGCGATGCAGGCGGTCGGCGCCCTCTTCGGCGTGGGCCAGGGACTGGTCGCGGGCCGCGCCGTCGGTCATGCGCGCCACTTGCAGGTGGGTCTTGATCGCCGTCAGCGGGCTGCGCAGCTCATGGGCAGCATCGCCGGTGAGCCGACGTTCGCGCTCGATGGTCTTGGCGATGCGCTGCAACAGTTGGTTCTGGGTGTCGAGCAGCGGCTTGAGTTCACTGGGCAACGGGTGGATCTGCAACGGTTCGAGGGAGTCGGCGCTGCGCCGCATCAGCGCGTCACGCATGCGGTTGAGCGGCAGCAGGCTCTGGCCGATGCCCAGCCACAACAGGCACAGGCAACCGAGCATCGCCACGCCCACCGGCACCGACGCGGCGAGCAGGATCGACAGGTTCAGCGCCTCGCGCTCCACCTGGCGGTCGGCGGTGGTGATCAACAAATCGCCCCGGGACAGGGTAAAACTGCGCCAATTCACGCCATCGATCACCTGGTCGCGAAAACCGCTTTTGCGCGACTCCAGGCCTTCGTCCGGCGTTGCGTGGCTGCGCGCCAGGACTTCGCCGCGCAAGGAACTGACCTGACAGGCCATGCCCCCCGGCACATTCAATTGCTGCGCGCTGAAATGCGCACCGCCGCTCATGCTGGCCAGGCCCGGCATCTGCTCGGTCAGCCCGGCGACCATGCGCGCCGATGCCACCAGGCGCTGGTCGAGGGAAAACATCATCTGGTTGCGCAGGTCGTTGAGCATCCACGCTGCCGCCAGGGCCCAGATCAGCACAAAGGCGGCGCCAAGCTTGAACGTCAGGCGCAGGCGCAGGCTTTTCACGACGCGTTCTCTCCGTCATCCGCCGGGCCCAGGCGGTAGCCTAGGCCGCGCACGGTCTCGACGATGCCGTTGCCCAATTTGCGCCGCAGGTGGTGGATGTGCACGTTCAACGCGTTGCTTTCCAGCTCGTCGTTGAAACCGTAGACGCTGTCCTTGAGTTGCTCGCTGGACAGCACGCGGCCCTTGTTGTGCAGCAGCGCCTGCAACAGCGCCTGTTCGCGGCGGGACAGGTCCACCGGCTGGCCGCCGAGGAAGGTTTCGCGGCTGCTCGGGTCGTAGGCCAGGCGTCCGTGTTCGATCAGGTTGACGCTGCGCCCCGCCACCCGGCGCAACAGGGTTTGCAGGCGTGCGGCCAATTCGCGCAGGTCGAAGGGCTTGAGCAGGTAGTCGTCGGCACCGGCTTGCAGGCCGTCGACGCGATTGGTCACAGAATCCCGTGCCGTGAGGATCAGCACCGGAATCTCCAGGCCCTGGCTGCGCTGCTGCTGCAACAACTTGAGGCCATCTTCATCGGGCAGGCCAAGGTCGAGCACCATGATGTCGAAGGTCGCCGCCTTGAGCATCGCCCGCGCAGCCGCCGCCGTGCCCACGCGCTCGACCGTGAAGCCCTGGGCGGTGAGGCCGGCCACGATGCCGCTGGCGATCAGTTCATCGTCTTCGCAGACCAGTACGTGCATGCTAAACCCTTCATAAAAGATGGGGGAGATTAAAGGTGCCACGGATTAAGCGCAGATTATGCCGTGAAAAGAGGCGCGCTCAGACACTCCCTACACTCTAGAATAGCGCCGGTTAATCATCGGTTAATCAACGCCACACATTGTGTGCCTCACTTGCATCGAACTAAGGCTTGACCATGCGGCATCTGTTTATCTTTCTGCTGGTGTTGTTCGCGGGGTTCGCCCAGGCCGCGCCGGGCAATCCGTTTGAGACAAAACCCGACTTCCTCCCGGTGGGCAAGGCCTTCGCCTTTACCTCCGAGCGCCTGGAAAGCGGCGAAACCCAGCTGTATTGGCAGATTGCCGACGGTTACTACCTGTACCAGCAGCGCATGAAATTCGACGGCCTGGCCGAGAAACCCGTGCTGCCCCAGGGTGAAGCCCATAGCGATGAGTTCTTCGGCGAGCAGCAAGTGTATCGCCAGGGGCTGGAAGTGAAGATCCCCGCCGGTGTCACCGGCAAGGTCAAGCTGGGCTGGCAGGGTTGCGCCGATGCGGGCCTGTGTTATCCGCCGCAGTCAATGACGGTGGACCTGGGTGGCAACCCGGCCGTGGCCGCCACCGCCGAAGCCAGCGACCAAAGCCTGGCCAGTGGCCTGCAACAACGCAGCCTGGGTTGGAGCCTGCTGGTGTTCTTTGGCCTGGGCCTGCTGCTGGCATTCGCCCCGTGTTCGTTGCCGATGCTGCCGATCCTCGCCGGGCTGGTAGTCGGCAGTGGCGCCAGCCCGCGTCGCGGCTTTGCCTTGGCCAGCAGCTACGTGGTGTGCATGGCGCTGGTGTACGCGGCGCTGGGCGTGTTGGCGGCGCTGGCCGGCGGCAACCTTGCCGCACTGCTGCAAACCCCGTGGATTCTCGGCAGTTTCGCCACGTTGTTCGTGTTCCTCGCCCTGCCGATGTTCGGCTTCTTTGAACTGCAACTGCCCGCCTTCCTGCGTGACCGCCTGGACACCGTCAGCCGCCAGCAAAGCGGCGGCAGCCTGGTCGGCGCCGGGGTGCTCGGCGCGCTGTCCGGCCTGCTCGTCGGCCCGTGCATGACCGCCCCGCTGGCCGGTGCCCTGCTGTATATCGCCCAAAGCGGCAACGCGCTGCACGGCGGCCTGATCCTGTTCGCCATGGGCATTGGCATCGGCATTCCGTTGTTGCTGCTGGTGACCGTGGGCAATCGCTTCCTGCCCAAGCCGGGCAGCTGGATGAGCGTGCTCAAGGGTGTCTTCGGCTTCCTGTTCCTCGGCACCGCCGTGCTGATGATTCGCCCGGTGGTCGATGAAAGCCTGTGGATCGGCCTGTGGGGCGCACTGGCGTTGATCATGGCCTATTGCGGCTGGACCCTGGCCCACGAATACGGCCTGACCGCCAAGGTGTTCGGCTCCGGCTCCCTGGTGTTGGGCCTGTGGGGGGCGGTGCTGGTGGTGGGCGCGGCCGGTGGCGGCGACGACCTCTGGCAACCGTTGAAGGTCTACGGCGGTTCACAGACGGCTGCCGCGCCGACAGCCCACGACGCCTTCATGACCATCAACGACCCCGCCGTGCTGCAAACCCAACTCGACAGCGCCAAGGCCCAGGGCCAATGGGTGCTGGTGGACTACTACGCCGACTGGTGCGTGTCGTGCAAGATCATGGAAAAACAGGTGTTCGGCAAACCCGAAGTCCTCGACGCCCTGAAAGACGTGCGCCTGCTGCGCCTGGACGTCACCGCCGACAACGCCGCCAGCCGCGAACTGCTCGGCCGCTACAAAGTCCCCGGCCCGCCGAGCTTCGTATGGATCGGCCCGGACGGTGAAGAGCGCCGCGCCCAACGCATCACCGGCGAAGTGGATGCCGCCGGCTTCCTGCAACGCTGGACGCAAACCCGGGACGCGCGCTGATGCTGACCCTGACCATTGGCACCTTTGCCATCGCCCTGAATCACCTGCTGCTGATCAGCGCGCTGATTTTCGCCACCCTGGTGGGCTGGCGCGTGGCCAAGCGTGGCGGCGAGAACCCGGAATCGGTGCTGTTCAGCCTGTTCCTGCTGGGGATGCTCGCGGCGCGGGTCAGCTTTGTGTTGATGTACTGGAACGACTACAGCAACGACTGGCTGCAAATGGTCGACGTGCGCGACGGCGGCTTCCTCGCCTGGCCCGGCGTGATCGCCCTGGTCCTCGGCGCCCTGGCCTATGGCTGGCGCCGCCCGCCCCTGCGCAAGCCACTCGCCGCCGGGGTGGTTACCGGCCTGGTGTTCTGGGGGCTGGCCAGCCTGTCCCTGAGCCTGTACGACAAAGGCGTGCAACTGCCGGACATCGCCTTGCGCAATGCCAACGGTGAAACCGTGCAACTGGCCGACTACAAAGGCGGCCCATTGGTGATCAACCTGTGGGCCACCTGGTGCCCACCGTGCCGCCGGGAAATGCCGGTGCTCGAACGCGCCCAGCGCCAACGCCCCGACGTGACCTTTCTGTTCGTCAACCAGGCCGAAAGCATGCAAAGCGTCAGCACCTTCCTCGCCACCCAGGGCCTGACCCTCGACAATATGCTGTTCGACGCCAGTGGCCGCCTCGGCCAGGCCGTGGGCTCCATGGCCCTACCGACCACGTTGTTCTACCAGGCCGACGGGCGCCTGATCCACAGCCACCTGGGCGAACTGTCCCAGGCCAGCCTGGCCCGTTCGCTCGAAGCCTTCGACACTGCCCCAACAAGGAAACCCACATGCCAAGCCTCCGCCACCTGCTGACCCTGCTGCCACTGACGCTGGCGGCTACCCTGGCCCACGCCGAAGACTGGCCCGCGCCGATCAAACAGATCGAGGCCAAGGGTGCCAAGATCATCGGCAAATTCGACGCCCCCAGCGGCCTCACCGGCTACGCCGCGCAATACCAGAACCGTGGCATGGCCCTGTACCTGACTGCCGACGGCAAAAGCGTGCTCGCCGGCAACCTGTATGACGCCCAAGGCAACGACTTGAGCAGCGCACCGCTGGAGAAGCTGGTGTACGCACCGATGGCCAAGGAAGTCTGGGCCAAGATGGAAAAAAGCAGCTGGATCCAGGACGGCGACGTCAAGGCGCCACGCATCGTCTACCTGTTCAGCGACCCCAACTGCCCCTACTGCAACATGTTCTGGGAACAGGCGCGGCCATGGGTGAAGGCCGGCAAGGTGCAGTTGCGCCACATCATGGTGGGCATCATCCGCGAAGACAGCGCGGCCAAATCCGCCGCATTGTTCGCCGCCAAAGACCCGCAAAAGGCGTTGCAAGAACACGAAGCCGCCGGCAAGGGCAGCAAGTTGCAGGCACTGGCGAAGATCCCGGCGGATATTGAAGCCAAGCTGGATGGGAATATGAAGCTGATGGATGAGCTGGAATTGTCGGCGACGCCGGCGATTTTCTATCTGGATGACAAAGGTGGGTTGCAGCAACAGCAGGGGGCGCCGTCGCCGGAGAAGTTGGTGAGGATTCTTGGCCCGCAGTGATTTTCAGTGATAAAGGTGACCATTCAAATGCATGGGCACCTTTATCGAGCCCCAGTCCTACGTCAGATAGAAAGTAAACGTATCAATCATCAGCCAGTCTTTGACGCTAGTTTCTAAACTAATTGTTGAGAAGCTCGTGTTCAAGGGAGCGGAGAAATCGATCCAATGAACATCTGATCCGCCCTCGTTTGTGCCGCGTAGCACCCTTCTCCCTACTGAGAAATGACTGCTGTCGAAAAACTCCATCGTAAAGAAACCATCAAGCCATACCAGCGAAAAGGTTACGCGTCGACACGAGAATTTTAAATCCAACTCTATATGCTGAGGGCCACTGTGCAGGTAACCGAACATAAAACCAGGGCCCGACGTGGAGGATGGGTTATGCATAATACCGGACTCACCGGGACCACTTATGTGCCTGATGGTCATGCGTGGAGTTTCAAGACTGCCGCCAGCAGTCATCATTTGAGGATTGGGTACATCACGAACATCGAAGTTCTCATAGAGAATTAAAGCTGGCGTAACCATTCTCAGCATCCGCTTTGGACATACCACATTCTCATTTGAACTACCGTCCGTTGCGACGCTGAATGTGAGGGACAAGTTGGTTGTGTCCTTTAGCTTATCCAACTCGGATCGCAGTACAGGAGCCGCCACCCCTGCAGTCAGCTCTGGCGACGTAATGGTTCTGGCCGAGTACACATTAAACGAGTAGGCTTTGCCGTTTTTGTCCGTACCCTCCGCTCGTAACCAGCACTTCTGCCCTGCCCGCAGAAACCACATCGGATCTTCGAGAGAATTGGCATCCCCGGTAAATGTCCTCAGGTCCAGAACGGCGTTCTGAGTCCTGGGTGGCGTCGCCTCCAGCACGTTCGGCGTTTCCAGGCGCACAGGCAAACTGACGCTCAAGTTCAACGGCAGTGAGGTCTGCACCTTGCATGCAGTGGTGACCGTGTAAGTGATCTGCACCACTTTCCCCATACTCTCGATCACGGCTTCCGACGGCAGAAGGAAGATGACCGGCCCCGAAGCGCTGCCGGATTGGGAAGCCAGAGGCCAACACGCTCCATCAGCCTTTTTCCAGCAGACGCTGATGGTGTGCTTGGGGTTCATGCCGACGTAATTCACTTCAACGTGTACGCCATTGCGCCCATTGTAAGCAGTCAAGTTGGAGCCCACCGCCTCTGTAACGTTGGGCTCAAGCAACACCAGCGGCTCTTGCTCGATAGTGAACGTCTGCGAAGGAAACTCAATGGCGGTCGCCCGATTGCATTTGCCATCAAAACCCACTGCGAAATGCAGTTGGAATTCGCTGCAATCCGCCAGTTTTTTCAACTCACCGCGTGAGATGGGGGCATCCACCCCCCTCTGCACCCAATCTGCGGTAAGGGGCTTACCCGCCAATACGTCGAACTCATGGATGTTGCCATTCTCAAGCTCACCGGTTACCCACATCCAGCAGCATTGACCCACGGCGGCGTAGTCAAAGAGAGGAACGATACCTGTGCCGTCACCAATGAATGTGCTCAGATCCACCGTACTCGCGGTTGCTTGCTCAATGCCCGGGTGTGGAAGCTGTGGCGCCAGTACGTCGATATGGCGCAGCGGCGAAGGTTGCGGTGCGTAATCATTGAATTGGAGGGTATAGCCCAGTCTCAGCGTCTTATGGAATAGCGCAGCAAAGACCTCGGGAGGAACCTCAAATGACAAGCTGCTTTCGCCCGCGCTTACGTGCTGACAACCAAGCGATATAGGTCCATAGTCGCCCCCTTCAGCCCGAGCGCAAACAAGATCGCCTTTAGTCATGCCCTCATAATTGACAATCGCATGTCCGCCGTTGACCGTGTTGGTTGGGTTGACCTCCCAATGCCCGGGACGCAGCTCGACCGACTCTCGCAGATTTGGAGGGTTCAGTTCCTGGTACGGGTCCACCTGCAGCAGTGTGGTGGTACGCAAGTGGAAATCCTGGGCGTTGATAGGCAGTGGATTTTCAAGAACAGGGTCGCCTGGCTCAGGGAATACAGGCTGGCTTCTATCCCAGATGACACCTAAGTGGGCCGTCAGCGCCGAGTAGTCATCCAGCCTGGACATCCATGGGCGTGAAAGAGGAAACCTGAAGACATATCCCGCATGAGCCTCATGGGGCTGTACCACATAATCCAGCGCAACCCAGATGAAGCGGTACGGCGCGACGTGCTGGTTGCCGGCGACGGTAATAAACAACCGTTGCCCTGCATAGATAAGGGGCCAGGCCTCGACTTCGATGGTTTCATTACCAGTGAAACTCTGCATCCTCAGCCACAATGTGTTCCATTCATTCTTGGCGTGCGTATACACCGGCCTCGATACAACCAGATCCTCCTCCCGCAACAACTGAACTTCCAGCTCCAGCACGTGGGAAGCCTCCTCCTTGCCCCCCACCATAGCCGTGTACCACATCTGCACCGTGTGTCCGATCATCAAACTGACTGACTGCGCAGAAATCGGAACGACATCATCGCCGTCATCCACAGAAACGGGCTCGAATGCAGGCTCGGCCTGATCCTTGATAGCGATAAAAAATGTGCAGCCCGTGGCACCCGCAGGCAGCGTCAACTTGGCCTGCGTCCCGTCAATCGCATCCATGGGGTACAGCACGCTGTTATTGGCTGCGAACTCGACAACAGGAACGGGGAATTGTGCCTTGGGCCCTTTCGGCGAGCGCGGTGGAGTGCTGGCCGGTTGAAGAGATGAGGTATTTTCAGGGATCGGTTTTTTAGCCACGATAAGACTCCTGTCAAGCGTTAGATCACCGTCATAGCTGGCCATATCGGCCAGAGCCTTCGGTGATCTAACGCTTGGATCAGGAGCTTTGCCTACTGTCAGATCTGACAGTTCTGACTAGCGGCCCGCTCAAATCCCTTCCAACTGCGCCATCAAATCACTCAACCGATCCACCTTCTCGGCGCTGACCTCATTGGCCGCCAACCCATCGATATACTCGGCCAACTCCGCCACCGTGCTGCACTCGAACATCGCCCGCAACGGCACATCACGCTGCAAGCTCTTTTGCACCCGCGAGGCAATCTGCGTGGCCAGCAACGAGTGCCCGCCCAGTTCGAAGAAGTTGTCCTGCACCCCTACCCGCTCAACCTTCAGCACCTCGGCCCAGATCGCAGCCAGGGTGGTTTCCAGCGGGTTGCGCGGCGCCAGGTAATCCTGGCTCTGGAGCTGGCCGATTTCGAGCAAAGGCAACGCCTTGCGGTCGAGCTTGCCGTTGGCATTCAACGGCAGACGCTCAAGCCACAGCCAGTGCAGCGGCACCATGTATTCCGGCAGTTCGGCGCGCAGGCGTTGCTTGATGCGGTCCAGGCGTTCGCTCGGGTTGAGGGTTTCATTGGCAGCGACCAGGTAGCCAACCAGGTGTTTGCCGTTGACGCCGTCCTGCACGCCAACCGCCCCGTCGCGCACTTCCGGTTGCTCGTGCAGGCGTGCTTCGATTTCACCGAGTTCGATGCGGTAGCCACGAATCTTCACCTGATGGTCGATACGCCCGACGTACTCCAGCACGCCATCGCTGCGCCGACGCGCCAAGTCGCCGGTGCGGTACAGGCGCTCGCCCGGTGCACCAAACGGATTCGGCACAAACACCGGCGCGGTGCGCAGCGGGTCGCTGACGTAACCACGCCCGACGCCCGTACCGGCCACGCACAACTCGCCGACTGCGCCTTGCGGCACCAGCTCCAGCGCACCGTCCAGCAGGTACAAACGGTTGTTGTCGGTCGGTGTGCCAATCGGCAGGTAAGTGCCACGGGTCGAGGCCAGGTCGACGCGGAAGAACGCCACGTCATCCGAACATTCCGCCGGGCCATAGGCGTTCACCAGGCCGATCCCGGGGTAACGCTGCAACCACTGATGCGCCAGTTCCGGTGGCATCGCTTCGCCGGTCGGCAGCATCCAACGCAGGCCGTCGAGGTGGATGCGGTCCTGGGCGAGCATGCCCTGGATCAATGACGGCACGCTCTCCAGCACCGTGATGCCTTGCACCTGGACATGCTCGAGCAAGCCTTGCGGATCATGGGCCAGGGCGTTCGGCACGATGTCCACCCGTGCGCCAATCAGTGGCGCGGCGAGGAACTGCCAGACGGAAATATCAAAGCTTTGCGAGGCGGTCTGGGCGATCACATCCGCGTCGCTCAGATTCAGGTACGGCACCTTGCTCAACTGATTGTTGAGCATGCCGCGCTGTTCGACCATCACGCCCTTGGGCAGCCCGGTGGAACCCGAGGTGTAGATCACGTAGGCGAGGTTGTCCGGGCCGCTGTAGACCCCAGGGTTGGCACCGCGAGCCGGCACTTCTTGCCACACCAGCAACTGGCAGTCGAAGCCTTCGAGCAATTCGATGGCCTGCTCGCGGCACGCCTCGCTGCACACCAGCAATGGCGTACGACTCCGCTCGATAATGCTGCGCAACCGCTGGCTCGGCAGGCCCGGGTCCAACGGCAGGTAACCGGCACCAGCCTTGAAGCTGCCGATGATCATGCCCAGCAGGTCGAGGTTGCGCTCGCCGAGCAGAGCCACTGGTTGATCAAGGCCTACACCCGCTTCGATCAACGCATGGCCCAGGCCGTTGCTGCGCCGGTTCAGCTCGTCATAGCTCCAGTGCTGGTCCAGGCAACTGGCGGCGACACGCTGTGGATGCGCCGCCACCTGGGCTTCGAACAGCTCCACGTAGCTGCTTTCCAGCGGGTAGTCGTGGTCGCTCTGATTGCAGCCCTCCAGCAAAAACTCACGCTCCTGCTCGCCAATCAGCGGCAAGTCGGCCATGTCGCCATGGAAGCCCTGCACCAGCGCCAGCAACAGACGCTTGAACTCGCCGAGCATGCCTTGCACGGTGGTTTCGTCGAAGTAACGCTGGTCATAGGACAGGTGCAAGCCCAGGTCATCGCCCGGATAACACACCGCCGTCAGTGGGAAGTTGGTGTGGGTGCGGCCGGAGTCCGAGGTGGCATTCAGGCTTTGCGCACGGTCCAGCACCGAGACTTCCACCGGCGCGTTTTCGAACACGAACAGGCTGTCGAACAGCGGCTGGCCCTTGGGTAGTTCGCTGTGTTCCTGGATCGTCACCAGCGGCAGGTATTCGTACTCGCGCAGTTGCATATTGCTGTCGAGCAGGCCGTTCAACCATTGGCGCACGCTGCACGGCTGACCGTCCTCGGGCAGTTTCACCCGCAGCGCGATGCTGTTGATGAACAGGCCGACGGTGCGCTGCATCTCGGGCATTTCTACCGGGCGGCCGGCCACGGTCACGCCGAACAGCACGTCACGCTCACCGCTCAAGCGCCGCAGCACCAACGCCCACGCCGCCTGGGCAAAGGTGTTGACGGTCAGTTGATGGGCCTGGGCCAGCTCACGCAATTGCGCCCCATCGCGGGCATCCAGACGGGTGTAGCAATCCCCCACCACCATGCCGCCGTGGCCCGCGTGGTCACGCATAAAGGGGCGGTCGCTCGGGATCGGCGTGGTGCGTTCAAAGCCTTGCAGGTTCTGCTGCCACCACTGGCGTGCCTCGTCCAGGTTCTGGCGTTGCAGCCAGGCGATGTAGTCGCGATAACGCGGCGGCGCCGCCAGTTGCGCCTCGCGGCCTTCGCCGAGGGCCATGTAAATGTCGAAGAAGTCGTTCATCAGCAGCGACCGGCACCAGGCATCGATCAGGATGTGGTGGTTGCTCATCATGAACCAGTAGTGCTCGGCGCCGACGCGGATCAAACGCAGGTGGAACGGCGCCTGGTTGAGCAGATCGAAACCGGCTTCGCGCTCGGCCTTGAGCAAGGCTTGCAGGCGCGGTTCCTGCTCTTCTTGAGGAACGTTGCTCCAATCCAGGTATTCAATCGGCGTGCTGCCCGGCTTGTGGATCACTTGCAACATGTCTTCGCCGACGTTCCAACAGAACGACGCACGCAAGGCTTCGTGACGGGCGATCACTGCCTGCCAGGCCTGGGCGAAACGCTCGGGGTCCAGGGCACTGTTGATGCGGTAGCGATCCTGCATGTAGTACAGGCCGGTGCCCGGCTCCAGCAGGGTATGCAGCAACAGGCCCTCCTGCATCGGCGTCAGCGGGTAGACGTCTTCGATAACGCTGGCCGGTACGGGCAAGGCATCCAGTTGCACCTGGGTCAGCTGTGCCAGTGGGAAGTCGGACGGCGTGAGGCCGCCGGCATCGTCCTTGAGGCAGTGGGCGATCAGGCTGTGCAGTTCGGCGAGGTAGGCGTCGGCCAGTTCGTGGATGGTTTGCGGGGCGTGGCGTTCGCGACTGAAGGTCCAGCGCAACACCAGTTCACCACCGTACACCTGGCTGTCGACGCTCAGTGCGTTGGGCAGCGGCGCGTCCGGGTCGTGGGCGAGGCCGGCGGATTCGTCCAGCGGGTGGAACAGCGCATCGCTGCCAAAGCTCTGGTCGAACTGGCCGAGGTAGTTGAAGGTGATCTCGGCGCTCGGCAGTGCCGCCAGGGTCTGCTGGGTCACGTCGTCCGCGAGATAGCGCAACACGCCATAACCCAGGCCTTTGTGCGGCACGCCGCGCAGTTGCTCCTTGATCGCCTTGATCGAGGCGCCCTGCCCGGCGGCTTCTTCGATGTGCAGCGGGGTCAGGCGCAGCGGGTAGGCGCTGGTGAACCAGCCGACGCTGCGGGTCAGGTCGATGTCGTCGAACAGGCTTTCGCGGCCGTGGCCTTCCAATTGGATCAGCGCCGAAGCATGCCCGCTCCAGCGGCACAGCACGCGGGCCAGGGCGGTCAGCAGCAAGTCATTGACCTGGGTGCGGTAGGCGCTTGGCGCCTGTTGCAGCAACTGGCGGGTGCGCTCGGCATCCAGGCGCACGCTGACGGTCTCGGCATCGCGATGGCGCAGGCTGCCGTGTGGACGGTCCACCGGCAAGCTCACCGCGGGCCCGGCCAACTGCGCCTGCCACACGCTCAATTCTTCGCGCAGGGATTCGCTGCCGGCATACGCCTGCAAACGTGCTGCCCAATCACGCAACGCGCTGGTCTTGGCCGGCAGGCTGACGGACTGGCCGTCGCTCAACTGGCGATAGACGTTTTGCAGGTCTTCGAGCAAGACACGCCACGACACGCCGTCCACCACCAGGTGATGGATCGCGATCAGCAGGCGTTGTTGCCCCTCGGGGCCGTCCACCAGCAAGGCACGCAGCAACGGGCCGTGTTCCAGGTCGAGGCTGCGCTGGGTGTCGGTGAACAGCGCGGTGCAATCTCTCATGTCGCGCACTTGCGCCTGCATCAGCACACCGCCTTTAGGCACTGCCAAGTGCTCGGCGTGCCACTGCGCATCGCGCTGGGTGAAGCTCAGACGCAGTGCATCGTGGTGCTCCAGCACCGCCAGCAGCGCTTGCTCCAGGCGATGTGGATCGAGCAACTGCAGCGGCTGGAGCAGCAGCGCCTGGTTCCAGTGCTGGCGCTGGGCAATCTCGATATCGAAGAACCAGTGCTGGATCGGCGTAAGGCCCGAGCTGCCGACCAACACGCCCTGCTCCGCGGTGACCTGTTCGGAGCGGGTGGCGACGGCAGCGAGGGTTTGCACGGTCTGGTGCTGGAACAGGTCCCGCGGGCTGAAATGAATCCCGGCCTGGCGCGCACGGCTGACCACCTGGATCGACAGGATCGAGTCGCCACCCAGCTCAAAGAAGTTATCGTCGAGGCCGACCTGCTGCACGTTCAACACTGCGCACCAGATCGCCGCCAAGGTGCTTTCCAGTTCGTTGCGCGGCGCCACGTACTCTTGACGATTGGCCTGCGAGTCCGGTTGCGGCAAGGCGCGGCGGTCGAGTTTGCCGTTGGCGGTCAGCGGCATGCTGTCGAGCACAATCAGGTGCGCGGGCACCATGTAGTCCGGCAGTTGTGCTTTCAGATCGGCCTTGAGTGCTTCGCGCAATGGGGCGTGGTCGGCATCGCTGACCAGATACGCCACCAGCTGTTTGCCGCTTGGCGCGTCCAGCGCCAGCACCACCGCTTCGCGCACCGCGTCGTGTTCCAGCAGGCGGGTTTCGATCTCGCCCAGTTCAATGCGAAAGCCACGGATCTTCACCTGATGGTCGATACGCCCCAGGTACTCGACCAAACCGTCGGCGCGCTGACGCACCAGGTCGCCAGTGCGGTACAGACGCCCACCATTGCCGGCAAACGGATCGGCGACAAAACGCTCCGCCGTCATCCCCGCACGCTGGTGATACCCCTGGGCCAAGCCTGCGCCGCCGACGTACAGCTCGCCAGTCGTGCCTTGCGGCACCAGGGCCAGGTCGGCGTCGAGAATGTACGCCACGCGCTCGCCGATAATGCTGCCGATCGGCACGCTGGCGGCGCCCTCTTCCAATTGCTCGGGGGCGAGGCTGGCCAGCGGCATGACCACGGTTTCAGTCGGGCCGTAGGCGTTGAAGAACACCTCGGGCTGGAACGCCGCGCGGATCCGCTGCAAGTGTTCGCCGGTCAGCGCCTCGCCGCCGGTGATGCACATGCGCACCGGCAAGGTCTGCTGCTGGGTCGCCAGCCACTGCGCCAACTGGCTGCCGTAGCTTGGGGTGAAGCCGAGGATACTGATGCGATGGGTGCGGATCAGCGCGCAGATTTCTTGCGCGTCCCACTGCCCTTGCGCCCGCAACACCACCTGCGCACCACTGAGCAACGGCACCAACAGGCGCTCGGTGGCGGCGTCGAAGTTGATCGAATAGAAGTGCAGCTCGCAGTCATCCGCGCGCATGCCGAAACGTTCGATCACCGCCTGGCAATGCATGGCGATTTCACCGTGGGCCACCACCACACCTTTGGGTTTGCCGGTGGAGCCGGAGGTGTAGATCAGGTACGCCTGATGCTGCGCCAGGCTGAGCAACGGCAGCTCGTCCACCGGGTAGTTGCCAAGCACTGGCAGGTCATCTTCCAGGCACCAGCAGGCCACCGTCGCCGGCAGTTCACCGAGGGCTTCGAACATCGCTGTGTCACTGAGCAGCAGGCCGATGTCGCTGTCTTCGATCATGTAGTGCAGGCGGTCCAGCGGGTATTCCGGGTCCAGCGGCACGTAGGCGCCGCCGGCCTTGAGGATCGCCAACAGGCCGATGACCATTTCCAGGGATCGCGGCAACGCCAGGCCGACCCGCACCTGCGGGCCGACGCCACGCTCGCGCAGCATCCAGGCCAGGCGGTTGGCACGTTCGTTGAGTTCGCGGTAGCTGAGGGTCGCACCAGCAAAGGTCAGGGCCGGCGCATCACCGCGGGCCAGCGCCTGCTGGCTGAACAACTGATGGATGCACTGGTCGAGACGGTGTTCGCCCGGTTCGCTGCCCAGGCTGTGCTGCAAGGCGCGCTGCTCATCGCGGCTGAGCAACGGCAGTTCGCTCAGCCGCTGCAGCGGGTCGGCAATCAACGCTTCGAGCAGGTTGCGCCAATGTTCGGCCATGCGCGCAATGCGCGGCTCGTCGAACAAGTCGGTGCTGTAGGTCAGGCAGCAACCCAGGCGATAGTCAAGATCGGTGACTTCCAGGTTGAGGTCGAACTTGGTCGCCCGTGCATCGTTGGCCAGGTACTCGACGGTCATACCGGCGAGTTCGCGGCTCTGCTGGAATTCCCAGCGCTGCACGTTGCACATCACCTGGAACAACGGGTTGTACGCCGCACTGCGCGGCGGTTGCAGGGCTTCCACCAGGTGGTCGAACGGCAGGTCCTGGTGGGATTGGCCTTCGATCACGGTGTGGCGCACCTGCTCAAACAGCTCGGCGACATTCATCTGCCCGCTGAGTTGGCAACGCAGCACCTGGGTGTTGAGGAACGCGCCGATCAGCCCTTCGCTTTCCGGGCGGATGCGGTTGGCCACGGGGGCGCCGATGCGCAGGTCGGTCTGGCCGCTGTAGCGGTAGAGCAGCACGGCGAGGGTGGCGGTCATGGTCATGAACAGGGTCAGGCCGCGTTCGGCATTGAACGTGCGAACGCGGGCAGCCAAGTCGTCGCTCAAGTCGAAGCGGTACAGCTCGCCCTGATGGCTTTGCACCGGCGGACGTGGACGGTCGCCGGGCAGTTCGAGCAGCGGGTGTTCGCTGCCCAGTTGCGCGGTCCAGTAGTCCAGTTGGCGCTGGCGTTCGCCGGACTCCAGCCACTGGCGCTGCCACACGCTGTAGTCGAGGTACTGCACCGGCAACGGTGCCAGCGGCGAGGTACGCTCGTCGATGAACGCCTCGTACAGCGCGCTGAGTTCACGGGCAAAGATGTCCATGGCCCAGCCTTCGGTGACGATGTGGTGCAGGGTCAGTACCAGGTAGTGCTCACGCTCGCCGGCCTTGACCACACAGGCGCGCAGCAACGGGCCGGTTTCCAGGTTGAACGGGGTGTGGGCTTCGTGATCCGCCAGTTGCTGCAAACGTTGCTGGCGTTCGCTCTCGTCCAGCGCCGAGAAGTCCTGCCAGCCCATGCGCAGGCCGGTCTGCGCCGAGACTTTTTGATAAGCCACGCCGTCGACACTCGGGAAGGTGGTGCGCAGGGTTTCGTGACGCATGATCAAGGCCTGCAACGCCGCCTCGAAACGCCCCACATCCAGCACACCGCGCAAGCGCGCCATGCCGCCGACGTTGTAGGCCGGGCTGTCCGGTTCCATCTGCCAGAGGAACCACATGCGCTGCTGGGAATAGGACAGCGGCACGGGTTGGCTGCGGTCGACCTGGGCGATGGCGGTCTGTTGGTTGCGCTGCCCCGAGGCCTGGATCAAGCCGACCTGCTCGGCAAACGCGCCCAGCTCGCTGGCTTCGAACAAGGTCCGCAGCGGCAACTCGACGTCACAAGCCTGGCGGGTGCGCGAGATGATCTGTGTGGCCAGCAACGAGTGCCCGCCGAGGGCGAAGAAATCATCGCGCAGGCCAATGCGTGGCACGCCGAGCACCTCTCGCCAGATCGCGGCGATCTGCTGTTGCAGCGGCGTTTGAGGTTCGACATGTTCGCGGGTTTGCCACACCGGTTCCGGCAGGGCACGGCGCTCGAGTTTGCCGCTGGGGCTCAGGGGCATGGCATCCAGGCGCATCAACAGCGCAGGCACCATGTACTCCGGCAACTCGGCGGCCAAGGCGCTTTTCACGTCCTCTTCGTCCAATGCGGTGTGGGCGGTGTAGTAGCCGATCAACTGCGCGTCACGCACCAGCACCACGGCTTGGGCGATTCCCTCAAGGGCGAGCAGGCGCGCTTCGATTTCTTCCGGTTCCACGCGAAAGCCGCGCAGCTTGACCTGCTGATCGAGGCGGCCGAGGTAGTCGAGCACACCGTCGGCGCTCCAGCGCACACGGTCACCCGTGCGATACAAGCGTGCGCCCGCCTCGCCCAGCGGGTCGGCGATAAACCGCTCGGCGGTCAAACCGGCACGCCCGAGATAACCGCGCGCCAGGCCGATGCCGCCGATGCACAGCTCGCCCGGCACGCCGACCGGCAGCAGATTCAGGTGCTCGTCGAGCACACGGCAGATCACATTGCCCAACGGCCGACCAATCGGCGAACGCTCGCCGTCTTCGGCGTGGCAATGCCAGTGGGTCACGTTGATCGCGGTTTCGGTCGGGCCATAACGGTTGTGCAATTGCACCGCCGGCAACTGCGCCAACACGCGGTTGCGCAGCTCGGCGGGCAACGCCTCGCCACCGGAGAACAGGCGACGCAGGCTGGTGCATTCGGCTGCCAGCGGTTCGTCGATAAACAGCTGCAACAACGGCGGCACAAAGTGCAGCGTGGTCACGCCGTGTTGCTGCACCAACTGCGCGATGCGGTGCGGGTCGCGATGCTCGCCGGGGCCGGCCAGCACCAGGCGGCAGCCGCTGATCAGCGGCCAGAAGCATTCCCACACCGACACGTCGAAACTGATCGGCGCCTTTTGCATCAGCACGTCGGTTGGGTTCAGTCGGTAAGTCGCCTGCATCCACTGCAAGCGCTCGGCCAGGGCTGCATGGGTGTTGCCCACGCCCTTGGGCTGGCCGGTGGAGCCGGAGGTGTAGATCACGTAGGCGAGGTTGTCACCGTGCAGGTGCAGGCCCGGCGGCTGGGTCGGCCAGCTGTCGAGGTGCAGGCTGTCCATGGCGATCACACTGACGCCGTCCGCCGTGGGCAGTTGTTCCAGCAGTGAGGTTTGGGTCAGCAGCAGTTCAACGCCGCTGTCGTTGAGCATGTAGGCCAGGCGCTCGGCGGGGTAATCCGGGTCCAGCGGCACGTAGGCGCCGCCGGCCTTGATGATCGCCAACAGGCCGATCAGCAGTTGCGGCGAACGTTCGGCGGCGATGGCCACGCACACGTCCGGGCCGACGCCTTTGTCGCGCAGGTAGTGGGCCAGGCGGTTGGCCTGGGTGTGCAGTTGGGCAAAGGTCAAGGTGCCGCCCTGCCACACCAGTGCGGTGTTGTCCGAGGTCTGCGCGTTGAGCAATTCGGGCAGCCACTGTTGGGCAGGTGTGCACGGCGCGGCGCCCCACGGCTGGAGTTCGGCTTGCAGCAGTTGCAGATCGCCGATGGCTTGATGCGGTTGTTCGCAGGCGGCCTGCAGCAGGTGGGTGAAGTGCTCGGCCAGGCGCTGGATGGTCGCGGTATCGAACAGCTCGTCGGCGTAGTCGAACGACAGGCTCAGGCGCCCGTTGCGGTCTTCTTCGCTGTGCAGTTGCAGGTCGAACTTGGCTTCGCGGCTGTGCCACGGCAACTCATCGGCAAGCATCCCCGGCAGGCGGCGCAAGGCGCTGAGGTCGCGTTGCTGATGGTTGAACATGACCTGGAACAGGCCTTGTTCGCGGGCCTGGGGGAAGGCTTCGAGCAACTGTTCGAAGGGCAGGTCCTGATGGGCCTGGGCGCCCAACGTCGTCTGGCGGGTTGCGGCCAACAACTGGTTGAACGGCAGGCGCCCGTCCAGTTCGGCGCGCAACACCAACGTGTTGATGAAGAAGCCGATCAGACCCTGGGTTTCCTGGCGCGGGCGGTTGGCGCTGGGCACGCCGATACGGATGTCGCGCTGGCCGCTGTAGCGGTAGAGCAACGTCTGGAACGCCGCGAGCAGCAGCATGAACGGCGTCGACTCATGGGCTTGGGCGGTCTGGCGGATCGCCGCACTGAGGCGGGCATCCAGGCGCACGCTGTGGCGCGAAGCGCTGTGCAGGTGTTGCGCCGAGCGCGGGTGGTCGGTGGCCAGGCCGAGCGGCGGATGCTCGTCGCCGAGCTGGGCTTTCCAGTACGCCAGTTGACGCTGGCCTTCCCCTTCGGCCAGCCATTGACGCTGCCAGCTGCCGTAGTCGGCGTATTGCAGCGCCAGGGGTGGCAGCTCCAGGGTCTGGCCTTGGGCGGCCGCGGCGTACAGGCGTGAGAATTCATCAATGAGGATGTTCAGCGACCAGCCGTCCGCGATGATGTGGTGCAGCGTCACCAACAACTGGTGATCTTCATCGTCCAGACGCACCAGGGTGACCCAAAGCAGCGGGCCTTGTTCCAGGTCGAACTGGGTGCGCGCTTCGTCCTCGCGCAGCTGCCGGGCACGGGCTTCGCGGTCGGCGGCGGGCAGGTCACTGAGGTCGATGATTTGCAGGTCGAACGCCGTGTTTTTATCGACACGCTGGAAGGCTTGGCCGTCGCGTTCGTAGAAGCGCGTGCGCAGGGCTTCGTGGCGCTGGATCAGGTGTTCGAAGCTGGCGCGCACGGCGTCTTCATCCAGCTCGCCACGCAAACGCAAGGCGCCGGGGATGGTGTAAGCGCTGCTCTGCGGGTCGAGTTGCCAAGTGATCCACAGGCGGTTTTGCGCCAGGGACTGCGGCAGCTCGTCCTGGCGTGACAGAGCGTGGATGGCGCCTTGGGCGACGCCGCCGTCCTGCTGCAATTGCGCAACGCTGGCGGCAAAGGTCGAGAGTGTCGGAGCTTCGAACAGCAGGCGCAGGTTCAGCTCCAGGCCGAGGGTTTCGCGCAGCCGGGCAACCACTTGGGTGGCGGTGATGGAGTTGCCGCCGAGCAGAAAGAAGTGGTCATCGGCGGCGACGCTGGCCAGTTGCAGCTGCTCGCACCAGATCGCGGCGATCTGGTGTTGCAGGTCGGATTCCAGCGCCGCAGTGCTGACTGAGGCGCCCGCGTCGGGGAACTGCGCGTAGCTGTCGAGGCTGCCATCGGCATGGCGCAGACCACACGCGGCACGTTGCACCTTGCCGCTGGAGGTCTTGGGCAAGGCGCCGGGGTTGAGCAACACCACCACGCTTGGCGCTTCTTGATAGGCCTCGGCGACGGCTTGGCGGATCGCCTTGATCAGCGCTGCGGGCGGCAGGATCTTCTGCACGCTGCGGCTGATTTCCGCCGCGATGCCGATGCCTTCCAGGCCACCGTCATTCACCGCGAACGCCGCAACCCGCCCCTTGCGCACCACTTCCACCTCGCGCTCGATGGTTTGTTCGATGTCCTGGGGGTACAGGTTGTGGCCACGCACGATCAACAGGTCTTTGAGGCGCCCGGTGATGTACACCTCGCCAGAACGGATAAAGCCCAGGTCGCCGGTGCGCAGCCAGGTACGGCCGTTGTGTTGGACGAAGGTCTTAGCGCTGGCTTCGGGGTTGCGCCAGTAACCGTGGGCGATGCTCGGGCCGCTGGCCCAGAGTTCGCCGACGCTGTTGTCCGGCAGTTCGGCGAGGGTGTGCGGGTCGGCGATCAGCACCGCGTGGTCCGGCTGGCTGGTGCCACAGCTCATGATCGCCCTGCCCTGCCCCGGCTCGGCGCGGTTGGCGGCCAGCGCTTGCTCGTCGAGGTGCAGCGCGGGGATGCCACGGCCACGGCTGCCGCCGGCGACAAACAAGGTCGCTTCGGCCAGGCCGTAGGAGGCGAAGAAATTGTCCGCGCTGAAACCGCACACCGCGAACTTCTCGGCGAAGCGTTCCAGGGTGTCGAGGCGGATCGGCTCGGAGCCGGAATAGGCCACGCGCCACTTGCTCAAGTCCAGGCGTTCCAGGGCCGACTCGCTGACCCGTTCGCTGCACAGGCGATAAGCGAAATCCGGGCCGCCGCTGATGGTGCCGCCGTATTCGCTGATCGCTTCAAGCCAACGCAACGGCCGCCCCAGGAAGTACGCCGGCGACATCAGCACGCACGGCACGCCGCTGAAAATCGGTTGCAGCAGGCCGCCGATCAGGCCCATGTCGTGGTACAGCGGCAGCCAGCTGACGATCACGTCGTCGGGGTTGAGGTCGATGCCAAAACCACGGCGGATCAGCACCTCGTTGGCGACCAGGTTGCCGTGGCTGACTTGCACGCCCTTGGGCAATGCGGTGGAACCGGAGGTGTATTGCAGGAAGGCGATGTCGTCAGATTGCAGGTCGACGGCGCTCCAGCGGTCGGCGAGCGTTGCATCCAGGGTGTCGACGCTCAACACCGGCGGCGCGTTTTCGATCTGAGCCAGGCCGTCGCCGAGGCTGGCGATGGTCAGCAGCAGGCGCGGTTCGGCATCGCTGATGATCGACAGCAGGCGCTCCTGATGATGGCGACGGGTCGACTCCGGCGGATAGGCCGGCACCGCGATCACCCCGGCGTACAGGCAGGCAAAAAACGCCGCGACGTAGTCCGGGCCGCTGGGGAACAACAGCACCGCGCGGTCGCCCGGTTCGGCATTGGCCTGCAAGGCGGCGGCGATGGTACGTGCGCGCCTGTCGAGGTCGCGGTAACTGAGCACGACGCTGTGCTCGGCGGACTCGGCGAGGAAGCGCAGGGCAACCTGGTCCGGGGTCTGCGCGGCGCGGCGTTGAAGGGACTGGACCAAAGTGCGGGGGAGTTCGAAGGCGTCCATCATGGGGTTCCTGCCTGGAATCGGCTTACGGGAAATTCGGGAAGTCGGGTGCGCTCAGCCAGCGATCAATTGCCGCGCCGCGCCATTGCGCCAGCGGGCCAGGTGTTCGTCGGCGTAACGGCGGATGCAACGCAGCACGGCGCTTTCGTGCTGCACGAGGAAGAAGTGGTGGCCGTCGAACATGTCCAGGGAGAAGCCGCTGGCGGCGTCGTCCTGCCAGTCGAGCAGTTGATCGGCGCGCACGCTGTCTTGCTTGCCGCCGAACACGTGGATCGGCATGCGCAGCGGCGCGCGTCGGCCGTAGCTGAAACTGCCGCAGAGCAGAAAATCCGCCCGCAGGATCGGTAGCATCAACGCCATCAATTCGGGGTTGGCCAAGGCTTCTTCGGCGGTGCCTTGCAGTTCGCGCAGGCGGGCGATCAGTTGCTCATCGGTCTTCTCGATGGCGTATTCGCTGACGTCACGCCGCGCCGGGCCGGCGGTGCCGGAGGCGAACAGCGCAAGGGGCGCAGGCAGGTTGCGGGCGCTGAGCGCGTGGGCCAGTTCGAATGCCAACAGGCCGCCGAGGCTATGGCCGAACAAGGCGTAGGGACCGTTCAGGTCGCGCCCGATTTCCTCGGCGAGCTGCGCGGCCAGGGCCTGGATGTCGCGCTGCAACGGCTCGTCCATGCGCATGCCGCGCCCGGGCAATTCCAGCGGACAGACCTGCAACCAGTCCGGCAAAGACCGCCGCCAGCGGGCGTAGACCATGGCGCTGGCGCCCGAATAGGGCAGGCAAAACAGGCGCAGGCGCGTCGGCGTACTCATCTGGCGAGCACTCCACACTGAAACACGCTGTGTGCACGATAAAAACCCATTTCGCCCTCCTGCGGGTGCTGATCCTTGGCCGTTTTACGAACGGACCTGTCACCCATGAGAACGGACGGAGCCGGCAAATAATTAGTCGCAGGCTTTGCGCCAGACGTGCTTCACATCGAACCAGAAAGCATAAGATTAGTTCGCCTTCTCATTTGACAATCATTATCATTCAGCATAATTTGTTGCCCGATGTGTAGGAGGCCTCAGCAAGGACGCCCTCCCCTAACCTTTTTGCGACAAGGTGATTTTCCATGACGGAACAAGTATCCACAGGCAGGTGCGACTCACCCCTTCTACAGGCATTTGTCGACAATCGACTGATCCTGGTGAAGATCGCGGCACGCATTACCGGGTGCCGTTCCCGTGCCGAAGACGTAGTGCAGGACGCCTACTTCCGACTGCAATCGGCGCCGACGATCACGTCATCGTTCAAGGCCCAATTGAGTTACCTGTTTCAGATCGTGCGTAACCTGGCGATCGATCACTATCGCAAGCAGGCCCTGGAGCTCAAGTACTCCGGGACAGAAGAGGAAGGCTTGAATGTGGTTATTCACGGCGCTTCACCGGAGACGTCCCACATCAACTTCAACACCCTGGAAAACATCGCCGACGCGTTGACGGAGCTGCCCCAGCGCACCCGCTACGCATTCGAGATGTACCGCTTGCACGGCGTGCCGCAAAAAGACATCGCCAAGGAACTCGGCGTGTCGCCGACGTTGGTGAACTTCATGATCCGTGATGCGCTGGTGCACTGCCGCAAGGTGTCGGGCAGCCATAGCGATACGTTTGCACGGCGGGTCTGAACACAGCACAAAACTGACTGTGTGGGCTTTTGTGGGAGTTGCTGGAGAGTGAGTGCTCGGCTGCAGATCCCAGGCACTGCCAATCCCCTGTGGGAGCTGTCGAGCTTTAGCGAGGCTGCGAAGGCGGCGGCATTGCTGGTAGAGGTGTTGGCTGAACCACGGCTTTCGCGGGCAAGCCCGCTCCCACATGTTGGTCCGCGTTGCGCCTGTCAGGGCATCGGCATCACATCGATGCGATACGGCTCGAAAATCTTCAGCATCTGCCCACTATCGCGCAAACGCTTGAGCAACTCGGCAAACGCCTGCGCCGTAATCGGCGCATTCGGCCGCAGCAACGCATAGTGGTGATACACCTGATCAATGCGTTGCGAAACCAGGAACTGCCCGGCCATCTGTGCATTGCGCACCATGAAATCGCTCAGGTACGAACGGGTCACCAAGGCAATATCGGCACGCCCGCGTGCAACCATCAGCAGGTTGCTGTCATGGGAATAGGTCAACGTCGCGTTGAAGTGTTCGACCAGGTACTTGGGGTCGGGGTTGAAGTTGGCGAAGGCATAGTGATAACCGCTGAACACCGCCAAACGTTTGCCATCCAGGTCGGTGAAATAGCTTTGGTCGCGTGCAGGCAGGCGTTGAGCGACGAACACTTCGGCGTCTTCCAGCCCCATGTCGACGCTGGTGTGGGCAATCTTCTGCCAGCCCCAGTCGGGGTTTTCGAAGATCGCCATGTCGACCCGGCCCTGCTCGAAATCACGGAAGCGCCGCGGAATGGAGGTGGGTACCAGCACGAACTGGTAGTCGGTTTGCGACGTGTTCAAGGCCTCCACCAGTTGCGGCAGCAGCCCGGTGTCGGCGCCTTGCTCAGGGCGTACGGTGTAGGGCGGAAAGTGTGCCGCGCCGATCCTCACCAATTGCGCAGCCGAAGCCGGCACCCAACATGCGGTGCCCAGTGCCAATAAAGTAACTCCTGCAGCCAGCCGCCATGGCGAAAACATTGAGGCACGCACCGTTTCATACTGTGATGGCGATAAGCTAGGCGTTTTTGTCGAGGGAGACAACTTTCCACCGCCAAATTAATAGCTTGCGCCTCAATCGGCCTTCAGAACCATCAGCAGCGCTTGCTCGGCCAATTGCTCCAGGGTCAGGCTGCCCTCGGCGCGAAACCAGGTGGTGGTCCAGGACAAGGCCCCGGTCAAAAAGCGCCGGGTGATAAACACATCGCCCCTGATGTAGCCAGCCGCCTTGGCCTCGCCAAGGACCTGCAACCACAGGGCTTCATACACGTCGCGCAGCGCCAGCACCTGGGCCTGGCCTTCGGCAGACAGCGAACGCCACTCGTACACCAACACCGCCATGGCCTCGCCGCTGCCGCCCATGATCGACTGCAATTCACAGCGGATCAGCGCCAGCACGCGTTCGCGCACCGTGCTCGCTTCTTCCAGCGAAGCGCGCATCATCGCCGTGTTGTAGTGGATGGTTTCTTCCATCACCGCGCGCAGGATCTCGTCCTTGCTCTTGAAGTGATGAAAAATGCTGCCGGACTGGATGCCCACGGCACTTGCCAGGTCACGCACGGTGGTGCGCTCAAAGCCTTTGTTGCGAAACAGGTGCGCAGCAGTTTGCAGCAACTTGCCCCGAGCACTGTCGGGGTCGGTCAATTGGCCGGCGTCGACCATGGCGCGCATCACCCCCAGGGCTTTGTGCTCATCCATGCCTCTCTCCTCTACTTCTACTGACGTCTTGGCCGGCAATTTAGGCCGTGGCCGCTACCCAAGCAAGCGCTTGGGCAAAATCTATGTCCAGAGTTTACAAACCAAGCGCTTGCTTGGTAGTCTCAGCAACAGCCATCAGAGGAAGGATTTCTCATGAGTGACACGGTTCGTATCGGCTGCGCCAGCGCCTTCTGGGGCGACACCTGCACCGCCGCCGCCCAACTGGTGCATGGCGGTGCGCTGGATTACCTGGTGTTCGACTACCTGGCGGAAGTCACGATGTCGATTCTTGCCGGAGCGCGGATGAAAGATCCCCAGGCCGGCTATGCCACGGATTTTGTCGAGGTGCTCACACCACTGCTGGCAGACATCCAGCGCCAGGGTATCCGCGTGATCAGCAACGCCGGCGGCATCCATCCCCAAGCCTGCGCCGCCGCCCTGCAAGCGGCCTGCGACAAGGCCGGCATCGCGTTGAAAATCGCCGTGCTGCTGGGCGACGACCTGCAACCCCAACTCAAAAAACTCGAAAACATCACCGACATGTTCGACGGCACGCCCCTGCCCCCCGTGTGCGTGTCCGCCAACGCCTACCTCGGCGCGCCCGGCATAACCCAAGCACTGGGGTTGGGCGCAGACATCATCATCACCGGCCGCGTGGTCGACAGCGCCGTGGTCAGCGCGGCACTGGTGCATGCCTTCAACTGGTCATGGCACGACTACGACCGCCTCGCCCAAGCCGCGCTGGCCGGGCACATCATCGAATGCGGCGCACAGTGCACCGGCGGTAACTTCACCGATTGGCGCGATGTGCCGGACTACGCACACATCGGGTTCCCCATCGTCGAGGTCAGCGCCGACGGTCAGTTCACGGTGAGCAAAGTCGAGGGCACCGGCGGCCTGATCAGCGAACTGAGCGTGGCCGAACAACTGCTGTATGAGATTGGCGACCCACGCGCCTATTTACTCCCGGATGTGATCTGCGACTTCAGCCAGGTCACCTTGCAGCAACAGGGTGGCAACCGCGTGCGCCTGCTCGGCGCCAAGGGCCTGCCGCCCACCGACAGATACAAGGTCAGCGCCACCTGGCCGGACGGCTTCCGTTGCACCGCCAGTTGCCTGATCGCCGGGATCGACGCCGTGGCCAAGGCCGAGCGGGTCAGCCAGGCGATCATCGACAAGACCGCCGAACTGTTCCGCCAACGCGGCTGGGCGCCGTATACCGAGGTGAACATCGAACTGCTCGGCAGCGAAGCCACCTACGGCCCCCACGCCAGGCGCCACGACTGCCGCGAAGTGGTAGTGAAACTGGCGGTGCGTCACCCCAGCAAACAGGCGCTGGTGCTGTTCGCCCGCGAGATTGCCCAGGCCGCCACCGGCATGGCGCCGGGGTTGACCGGGATCGTCGGCGGACGGCCGACGGTGTATCCGCTGATCCGCTTGTTTTCGTTCCTGGTGGATAAATCCGTGTGCGCGCCGCTGATCGATTTCCAGGGCCAGCGTCACAACGTTGAACTGCCCGCCGCCACCCGCCCCTGCACACCCACCGCAGCGGTTGCGCCCCCCAAACCCGAGGGCCAGGCCGACGCGAGCGTGCCGCTGGTCAAACTCGCCGTGGCGCGCTCGGGGGACAAGGGCAACCACAGCAATATCGGCGTGATCGCCCGTGCGCCCGAGTACCTGCCGTGGATCGCCGAAGCGCTGACCCCCGAGGTGATCGTCGAGTGGATGGGCCACGTGCTCGACCCACAGCGCGGCCGCGTTCAACGCTGGTATCTGCCGGGCAGCCACAGCCTCAATTTCCTGCTGGAAAACGCCCTGGGCGGCGGCGGTATCGCCAGCCTGCGCATCGACCCGCAAGGCAAGGCCTTCGCCCAGCAACTGCTGGAAATCCCCATCGCCGTGCCGCAACACCTAGCTGACCAACTCAACTGACAGGAGCGTGGCCATGGCCTTCGATTCGATCTTCAAAGCCGACCTGTTCCAGGGGCACACCGTGATAGTCACCGGGGGTGGCAGCGGCATCGGTCGTTGCACCGCCCATGAGCTGGCGGCGCTCGGTGCGCGGGTGATCCTGGTGGGACGCAAGCCCGAGAAGCTGGAAAAAGTCGCGGCAGAAATTGCCGAAGACGGCGGCAACGCCCATTGGCTGGCCTGCGATATTCGCGATGAAGAGGCGGTGAAGTCGCTGGTCGCGCAGGTCCTCAAGGAGCACGGGGCGATCCACGGCCTGGTGAACAACGCTGGCGGCCAATACCCGTCGCCGTTGGCTTCGATCAACCAGAAAGGCTTCGAAACCGTGCTGCGCACCAACCTCGTCGGCGGCTTCTTGATGGCCCGGGAAGTGTTCAACCAATCCATGAGCAAACAGGGCGGCGCCATCGTCAACATGCTCGCCGACATGTGGGGCGGCATGCCCGGCATGGGCCACTCGGGCGCGGCGCGCGCCGGCATGGACAACTTCACCAAGACGGCCGCCTTCGAGTGGGGCTGCGCCGGGGTGCGGGTCAACGCCGTGGCGCCGGGGTGGATTGCGTCCAGCGGCATGGACACCTACGAAGGTGCATTCAAGGCGGTGATCCCGACCCTGGGCGAACATGTGCCGCTCAAGCGCATCGGCACCGAATCGGAAGTCAGCGCGGCCATCGTGTTCCTGCTCAGCCCCGCCGCTGCCTTTATCAGCGGCAGCACCCTGCGCATCGACGGTGCCGCGAGCCTGGGCAGCCGCGCCTGGCCATTGCACAAGGCGCAACCGCCGAGCGAGCCGTTCAACGGCTTCCACCGCGCGTATTTGCCCGATGTGCTCAAGGCGGAGCAATAAACCATGCCGGTGCTTGAATCCTTGATCGACCCCCACAGCGCCCAGTTCGCGCAGAACCGTGAAGCCATGCTGGTGGGCATCCAGCACCTGCGCCAATTGGAGCAGAACCTGCTGAACAAGGCCGAAGAGGCCAGGCCCAAGTTCGACAAGCGCGGGCAACTGCTGCCCCGTGAGCGCCTCAATCTGCTGCTGGACCCGGGCGCGCCGTTCCTCGAACTCGCCAGCCTGGCCGGCTACAAGCTGCACGACGACAAGGACGGCAGCGCCGCCGGCGGTGGCTTGATCGCCGGTATCGGCTACGTCAGTGGCGTGCGCATGCTGGTGGTGGCCAACAACAGCGCGATCAAGGGCGGCACGATTTCCCCCACGGGGCTGAAAAAATCCCTGCGCCTGCAACAGATCGCCATGGAAAACAAACTGCCGGTGGTGACCCTGGCCGAGAGCGGCGGTGCCAACCTCAACTATGCCGCCGAAATTTTCGTCGAAGGCGCGCGCAGCTTTGCCAACCAGGCGCGCATGTCGGCCATGGGCTTGCCGCAGATCACCGTGGTGCACGGTTCGGCCACGGCGGGCGGGGCGTATCAGCCGGGGTTGTCGGATTACGTGGTGGTGGTGCGCGGCAAGGCCAAGCTGTTCCTCGCCGGGCCGCCGTTGCTCAAGGCGGCCACCGGCGAAGTCGCCACCGATGAGGAACTGGGCGGTGCCGAAATGCACGCCCAAATCGCCGGCACCGCGGAATACCTGGCGGAAAACGATGCCGATGGCGTGCGCATCGTGCGTGAGATCGTCAGCGCTTTGCCATGGAATGATCAACTGCCGCAGGTGCCCAAGCGCGCCTACGACGAACCGCTCTACCCCATCGAAGAGCTGCTGGGCCTGATCCCGGACGACCCGAAAAAACCCTACGACGTGCGCGAGGTCCTCGCGCGCCTGGCCGACGCGTCGCGCTTGCTCGAATTCAAAGGCGAGTTCGATGCCCACACCGTCTGCGGCCACCTGCACATCCAGGGCCGCGCCGTCGGCGTGATCGGCAACAACGGCCCGATCACGCCAAAAGGCGCGAGCAAGGCTGCGCAATTTATCCAGCTGTGCGACCAGAGCCGCACGCCACTGCTGTTCCTGCACAACACTACCGGTTTCATGGTCGGCACCGAATCGGAACAACAAGGGGTGATCAAGCACGGCGCGAAGATGATCCAGGCGGTGGCGAATGCGCGAGTGCCTAAACTGACGATTGTGCTCGGCGGCTCCTACGGCGCCGGCAACTATGCCATGTGCGGCCGTGGCCTGGACCCGCGCTTCATCTTCGCCTGGCCCAACAGCCGCACGGCGGTGATGGGCGGCGCGCAGGCGGGCAAGGTGCTGCGGATCGTCACCGAGGCCAAGCAATTGAAAGACGGCCTGGTGCCCGATCCCAAGGTGCTGGACATGCTGGAGCAAGTCACCGCGCAGAAGCTCGACAGCCAGTCCACCGCCCTCTACGGCAGTGCCAACCTGTGGGACGACGGGCTGATCGACCCCCGGGATACACGGACCCTGCTCGGCTTTCTGCTGGACCTTTGCCACGAGGCCCAGATGCGTGAACTGCAACCCAATACCTTCGGCGTAGCGCGCTTCTAGGAGAACAATAAAAATGCTTTTTACCCAGGAACATCAGGAACTGCGCCGCACCGTGCGCGCCTTCGTCGACCGCGAGATCAACCCCTATGTGGATGAATGGGAAAAAGCCGGGCGCTTTCCCATCCACGAGATCTTCCGCAAGGCCGGCGACCTCGGCCTGCTGGGTATTTCCAAGCCGGAACAATTCGGCGGCATGGGCCTGGACTACAGCTACTCCATCGTCGCCGCCGAAGAATTCGGCAGCATCCGCTGCGGCGGCATCCCCATGGCCATCGGCGTGCAGACCGACATGTGCACCCCCGCCCTCGCCCGCTTCGGCAGCGATGAACTGCGCGACGAGTTCCTGCGCCCGGCCATCAGTGGCGAGCAGGTCGGCTGCATCGGCGTGTCGGAAGTGGGTGCCGGTTCAGATGTGGCGGGGCTCAAGACCCATGCGCGCAAGGACGGCGACGACTACGTGATCAACGGCAGCAAAATGTGGATCACCAACTCGCCCAGCGCCGACTTTATCTGCCTGCTGGCCAACACCTCCGACGACAAGCCGCACATCAACAAATCGCTGATCATGGTGCCGATGAACACACCGGGGATCAGCGTCAGCCAGCCCCTGGAAAAGCTCGGCATGCGCAGCTCCGAGACCGCCCAGGTGTTCTTCGACAATGTGCGCATACCACAGCGCAACCGCATCGGCCACGAAGGCGCGGGCTTCATGATGCAGATGTTGCAGTTCCAGGAAGAACGCCTGTTCGGCGCGGCCAACATGATCAAGGGCCTGGAGTACTGCATCGACAGCACCATCGAGTACTGCAAGGAACGCCAGACCTTTGGCAAGGCGCTGATCGACAACCAGGTCATCCACTTTCGCCTGGCCGAACTGGCCACCGAAATCGAATGCCTGCGCGCGCTGGTCTACCAGGCCACCGAGCAATACATCAAAGGCCAGGACGTCACGCGCCTGGCGTCCATGGCCAAGCTCAAGGCCGGGCGCCTGGGGCGTGAAGTCAGCGACAGCTGCCTGCAATACTGGGGCGGCATGGGCTTTATGTGGGACAACCCGGTGGCGCGCGCCTATCGCGATGTGCGGCTGGTGTCGATTGGCGGCGGCGCCGACGAAATCATGCTGGGCATCATCTGCAAACTGATGGGCACCTTGCCGGGGAAAAAACCATGAATACCCTGTTGCTGGAATCACACAACGGTGTGCTGCACATCACCCTCAACCGCCCGCAATCGCGCAATGCGATGAGCCTGGAGATGGTCAACGAACTGCATGCCGTGTTGGCACAGCTGGATGGCCACACCCGGGCGCTGGTGATCAGCGGCGCCGGTGGGCATTTTTGCGCCGGCGCGGATGTGAAGGACCTGGCCGCCGCGGGCAGTGATTTGCAGGCGCTGAACCGGGCGTTCGGCACCTTGCTGCAAGCCGTCGAAGCCGTGCCGCAGGTGGTGATCGTAGTGCTGCAAGGCGCGGTGCTCGGCGGTGGCTTTGGCTTGGCCTGTGTGAGCGACATCGCACTGGCTGATCATCAGGCGCAGTTCGGCTTGCCGGAGACAGGGCTGGGGTTGCTGCCAGCGCAGATTGCGCCGTTTGTGGTCAAGCGTATCGGCCTGACCCAGGCACGGCGGCTGGCGCTGACGGCAGCGCGGTTCGATGGGGTGGAGGCGCAGCGATTAGGCGTGGTGCACTTTACCGAGCGCGATCCCCAGGCATTGGCCGAGCGCCTGGATGAGCTGTTGGGCCAGGTGTTGCGCTGCGCGCCGGGGGCGAATGGGCGGACCAAGGCGTTGTTGTTGGCCAGTGTGGATGAGCCGCTGGAACGTGTGCTGGATCGCGGGGCGCAGTGGTTTGCCGAAGCGGTGCGTGGGGAGGAAGGGATTGAGGGGACGCGGGCGTTTGTGCAAAAGCGCATGCCTGGGTGGTGCAAATGACGCTTTCGCGAGCAAGCCCGCTCCCACATGTTGAAATGCGTTCCACCTGTGGGAGCTGGTTTGTCTGCGATGAGGCCAGAACCAACACCCCATCAGCCGAGGGATAACTCCATGCCCACATTCAGCAAAATTCTCATCGCCAACCGTGGCGAAATCGCCTGCCGCATCCAGCGCACCGCCCAAGCCCTGGGCTATCGCACCGTGGCCGTCTACAGCGACGCCGACGCCGACGCCCTGCATGTGCAGATGGCCGATGAAGCGGTGCCTATCGGCCCCGCGCCCGTGCAGCAGTCCTACCTGAATACGGCGGCGATTCTCGCAGCGGCTCGAATAACCGGCGCCGATGCGATCCACCCCGGCTATGGTTTCCTCTCGGAAAACCCCGACTTCGCCCGCGCCTGTCTGGCGGCCGGCCTGACCTTCATCGGCCCCAGCGCCGAGGCCATCGAGCTGATGGGCAGCAAGCGTCGGTCCAAACTTGCCATGCTCGACGCCGGTGTGCCGTGCATCGCCGGTTACCAGGGCAGTGCCCAGGACGACGCCACCCTGCAACGCGAAGCCGAGCGCGTCGGCTACCCGCTGATGATCAAGGCCAGCGCCGGCGGTGGCGGGCGCGGCATGCGCCTGGTGCACAGTGCCGAGACGTTGCTGGAGAACCTCCACACCGCACGCTCCGAAGCCAGCAACGCCTTTGGCAGCGACGAACTGATCCTCGAACAGGCACTGATCGAGCCGCGCCATGTCGAGATCCAGCTGTTCGGCGACAGCCACGGCCACTTGATCTACCTGGGTGAACGCGACTGTTCGATCCAG
Source organism: Pseudomonas sp. GL_117 (assembly GCF_057835125.1). Classification (NCBI taxonomy): domain Bacteria; kingdom Pseudomonadati; phylum Pseudomonadota; class Gammaproteobacteria; order Pseudomonadales; family Pseudomonadaceae; genus Pseudomonas; species Pseudomonas sp. GL_117. The sequence continues at coordinate 4,331,792 of NZ_CM174418.1, forward strand.
CGCCGCCACCAGAAAGTCATCGAAGAAGCGCCCTGCCCGGTGATGACGCCCGACCTGCGCCACGCCATGGGCGAAGCCGCGCTGAAAGCCGGGCGCGCGGTGAATTACGTGGGTGCCGGCACTGTGGAGTTCCTGCTCGACCGCAATGGCCGGTTCTACTTCCTGGAAATGAACACCCGCCTGCAAGTGGAGCACCCGGTCACCGAGCTGATCACCGGCCTTGATCTGGTCGACTGGCAATTGCAGATCGCCGCCGGCCAGCCACTGCCGCTGACGCAACAGCAGGTGAGCCTGACCGGCCACGCCATGGAAGTGCGCCTGTATGCCGAAGACCCGACCCAGGGCTTCCTGCCGCAAACCGGCGAAGTGCTGCGCTGGACGCCAGCAGCGGGGGTACGTATCGATCACGGCGTCAGCGAAGGCCAGCGCATCAGCCCGTTCTACGATCCGATGCTGGGCAAAATCATCGCCCACGGCGCCACCCGCGAAGAAGCGCGGCGCAAGCTGCTGCGGGCGGTGGAAGACACGCTGTTGCTCGGCGTGACCACCAATCAGCGGTTACTGGTGGCGTTGCTCAGGCATCCGGATTTTATCGGCGGCGATTTCAGCACCGGCTTTATCGCCGAACACTTCAACGACATCGCGCAACCGCCCGTATCAGCCGAACAACTCGCCCTGGCCGCCGCGCTGTTCTATCAGCACAGCGCCGAGCGGCATCCCCCGGGCCTGGCGGGCTGGCGCAACAACGTCGGTGTGCCGGGCACTTACCGCCTGGAGGTCAACGACACGCTGCATAGCGTCAGCGTTGCCCCGCTGGCGCTGACCAGCGACGGCCGCCACGTCAGCGCCATACTCAACGGCATCCGCCGACGCATCGCCTACCACCTCGACGGCGACCAACTGTGGCTGCCGGGCCTGAGCGTGACCAACCGCACCCAACAAGTCGCCCGCCGCCAGGCCGACGCGCGCAGCGGCACGGTCAAGGCGCCGATGGATGGGGCCATTGTCGATGTGCGCGTCTGCGCCGGTGACAGCGTCAGCAAAGGCCAACTGTTGCTGGTGCTCGAAGCGATGAAAATGGAGCATCCACTGCTGGCCGGCATCGACGGGGTGATCAAGGACGTGCAGGTGATCGCCGGCGATCAGGTGCGCAACCGCCAGGTATTGCTGGAGATCGAATAACGCCTAGGCGGAACTACGCGGCCGGGCTACGCTCTATCCCCATCAAGAAGGGAAGAGACGGGAACCTGCACGATGCCTCATTGGCTTGTTATTGACCTTGAAGCCACCACGGATGACGGCGGCTGGCCCGTGACGGAGATGGAAGTCATCGAGATCGGCGCGAGTCTGGTGAACCGCCAGGGCCGCGAACTGGATCACTTCCAGCGCTTTGTGCGGCCCCTGCGCCGGCCCTTGCTGACGCCCTTCTGCCGCCAGCTGACCCACATCACCCAGGCCAATATCGACGGCGCCGCGCCGATCACCGAGGTGTGGCCGCTGTTCGAGCGCTGGCTGGCCCAGCATCAGGCGCGCCTGGAAGGTTGGAGCAGTTGGGGTGACTACGACCGCAAGCAACTGGAACTGGAATGGCAGCGCCATGGCCTGGCCAGCGCACTGGCGCAAACGCCCCATGTGAACCTCAAGCAACGCTTTGCCAAGGCCCGGCGGCTGGACAAGCCGCTGGGGCTCAACGGCGCACTGCAATTGGCGGGGATGCAGTTCCAGGGTCAGCAACATCGGGCCCTGGAGGATGCGCGTAACACGGCACGCCTGCTGCCGCTGATTTTGCCGGTCTAGGCAGCTCCCCTGCCCTTGGGCATACTGGCCGACCTTTCCAGACCCTTTTTCCGAGGATTCACCCATGTTTAAAGTCAACGAGTACTTCGACGGCACCGTCAAGTCGATCGCTTTCGGCACCGCAGAAGGTCCGGCGACCATCGGCGTGATGGCCCCGGGTGAATACGAATTCGGCACCGCCCAAGCGGAAATCATGCACGTGGTGTCCGGCGCGCTGACCGTCAAGCTGCCTGAAGCCGGCGAGTGGGAAACCTTCGCCGCCGGCAGCCAGTTCAACGTACCGGCCAACAGCAAGTTCCAGCTGAAAGTCGCCGTAGACACTGCTTACCTGTGCGAATACCGCGGCTAAGCCGTCGCGTGCGGAAAAAAAAGCCCGTCTCGCAGGAGACGGGCTTTTTTTATTCCAGGATCGTTACCGGCATCCCGACGGCCAGTTGGCCGATGCCATCGTTGACCAGGTTCTGCCCGAAGATCGCGCCGTTCTCGGTCTTGCGATAGGTCTCCAGGGTGGCGAAGGGTTCACGGTCGGCGCTGCGCTCGCCGGTCTGCGGGTCGATGGTGGTGAGGATGCAACGCGAGCAGGGCTTGACCGCACGAAACTCCACATCGCCGATGCGCAGGCGTTTCCAACCGTCTTCGGCAAAGGCCGCGCTGCCTTCGATCACCAGGTTGGGGCGAAAACGCAGCATTTCCATGGGACGGCCGATGCGTTGCGACAGGTCGTCCAGGGACGCCTGACCGATCACCAGCAACGGGTAACCATCGGCGAACGCGACCTGGTCATCGTCCTTGCCGTAACCCGCTTCGGTGGTGCGGGCGCGTTCCAGGGGGATCTGTACCAGGCGCGTGGGCTTGCCGATAAAACGGCTGACCCAGGCCGCCGCGGCATCACCCGCATCCGGCACGCGCAGGGTGTCGCGCCAGATGGTCACGCCGCGCAACTCAGCGTCGCTGCCGGGCAGCGTCACGTCCAGCGCGGGGTGGCCGGGTGAACTGAGGGTCAGGCCACCGGCGCTGTTCCACAGAGCCGACAGCTGGCTCATCTTCGCCACCGCACGCTGGGTGAGGAAACGCCCGCTGGCCTCGTCCACCAGCATCCAGCGTCGGTCGCCGTCCAGCCCGAGTTTATCCAGGCCGATCTGTTGCAAGACCTCGGCCTTGCCGGACTTCAAGGGGTAACGGTACAACGCGCTGAGACGAAGCATGGGCCTGCGTTCCTTGGGACGAAAGCCACTACCCTATCCCAATCCCCACCTTCTGGCACCTTGTGCTGAACCTGTGGCGACAGAGCTTGCGCCCTCGCCTCAGGTCAAACGGGCGCTTCGTCCAGCATCAGGCGCTGACGCACGACGTCCACCAGCTTGTCGGGCTGGAATTTGGACAGGAAGTTGTCGCAGCCGACCTTCTTCACCATCGATTCGTTGAAACTGCCCGACAGTGAAGTGTGCAACACCACGTAAAGACTGCGCAGACGCGGGTCATTGCGGATCTCGGTGGTGAGGCGGTAACCGTCCATCTCGGGCATTTCAGCGTCGGTGAAGATCATCAGCAGCTTGTCGGTCATCACATGGCCGGCGTCGGCCCAGGCCTTGAGCATGTTCAACGCCTTGAGGCCGTCACTGGCGATGTGCATCTTCACACCCAGTTGGCCGAGGGTATCGCGCAGTTGCGACAGGGCCACGTTGGAGTCATCCACCAGCAGCACTTCGCGGCCACGTGCACGCTCCAGCACCGGGTCTTCGAGTTTTTCCCGCGAGACTTTGGCGTTGTACGGCACGATTTCGGCCAGGACTTTTTCCACGTCGATGATTTCCACCAACTGGTCGTCAACCTTGCTGATGGCCGTGAGGTAATGCTGGCGCCCGGCGCTGGTCGGCGGTGGCAGGATGGCTTCCCAGTTCATGTTGACGATGCGGTCCACGCCGCCCACCAGGAACGCCTGCACCGAGCGGTTGTACTCGGTGACAATGATGGTGCTGTTCGGACCCGGCACCAATGGGCGCATGCCGATGGCCTGGGACAGGTCGATCACCGGCAACGTCTGGCCGCGCAGGTTGACCACGCCGCAGACAAACGGATGGCGCTGGGGCATCAGGGTCAACTTGGGCAATTGCAGGACTTCCTGCACCTTGAACACGTTGATTGCGAACAGCTGCCGCCCGGCCAGGCGAAACATGAGGATCTCCAGACGATTCTCACCGACCAGTTGCGTACGTTGATCTACCGTGTCGAGAATGCCGGCCATTAAAAGCTCCTGATGCGCTAAGGGTTTGTGTAGCTCACTTATGGCTGTTTATCGGCGGCGACCGCCAGATCTTGACCCCGTTAAAATGCCACGTAATTTAATTGATGTCACACTGACATCATGCTTTACTGGCCTGACGCTTCATATGGCAATCTTGCGACCCACGGCGACACTCAAACCGACGCAAGGTTCCGTCATATAAGGGATTCCCCTATACGCAATCAGGCCCAACCTGATATTCGCAATATCTAATAGCCATTAATGTGACGCCATTCTCACTTGCATGAATGGAGTCAGGCTTTTGTTTGCTATGCCAAGCCCCCCGCCCACGGGTCTTCCAGACATTTACATGCTGGCAACCAAAGCCGCGCAAACGCCGCCAATGATGTGGGCAATGCGCGGTTTTTGTGTGCATTCAAATAAACGTCCTACTAAAAGTTCAGACGCCCCCTACAGACCCAAGTCATATTTCAGCGCTAGTTTTACGCCATTCACCCGATGCGGCATCTCATCGCCCGACCTTACGACCTTACGTTGTGGAGACTTGCATGATGAATAGCGCAAACGAATGGCAAACCGCACTTCCAGAGTTTCTGCTCGAAGCGGAAACACTGCTGGCCAAGTCGGAAGAATGCCTGAGCCACCTGCATCTGATCCGCAACGACAGCGATGCGATCGACTGCATGAAACTCAGCCTCACCAAACTAGCCGAAAAGGCCGATAGCCTGGCCCTGCAGGCCATCAGCGAATTCTCGCGGCACATCCAGTACCTGATCGCCAACGCCGTCAACCCGCTGCAACTGCATGATCAGGCCCTGGATGCGTTGCATGCCTGCCTGACGTTGTTGGCCTGGCAACTGGAACTGATCGACACGCGTACCGGCGAACTGGGCCTGGACGAAAGCGAACAAACCACTTTGATTGCGACGGTGGCCTTGCAGATCCCGCAGAAAAACTTCGGCCATAAACCACAGCAGCGCCTGCATCACGCGTCATGACTGCATGCTGACTGGGTAAAGTTGTCGCTTTTAATCAATGACTTATCCAAAAACGACAACATTAACTAATACGCGACGTGCACTTATATCCCGGCAAAATAACGCCGGTTATAAGCACACGCTTATACAGCGCGAGCGGCGATATATAACCTTCGTTGCTAAAGTGACGTTTGGCGACCAACGGTAATCAAAGTGTTACCATGCAGCCCTCGAAGTGACTCAACTTCATGATGCATAAAAACTGAAAAAGCATCCGCTATGTACGCCAGCCTCAAGTCACTCCTCGCCAAATCCATTTCCCGCAGTCAGGCACGCCGCATCATTCTCGCGTTGTGCCTGTGTTCGCTGCTGATCAGCCTCTGGGCCTACAGCCGCTCTGCGCCGGTGCCGCTGGCGCTGCTCCTGCTCAACCTGAGCACCTTGAGCATCGTTGCCCTGCAACAGTGGTCCTCGCGTAAATCCATCAAGTTCCAACCCCAGGAACTGGCGGACCGCCTGCTGCAAGTCCAGGAAAACGAACGCCACCGCCTCAGCCGTGAACTGCACGACGACATCGGCCAACTGCTGACCGCCGCCAAGCTGCAAAGCGAATGGCTGCAACGGCGCATGCCCCAAGAGCTGCAAGGCCAATGCACGGTGCTGTGCAACACCCTGAGTGAAACCCTGGCGAAAGTGCGCGATGTGTCCGCCATCCTCAACCCGCGCCAGCTGGCGAGCCTGGGCCTGGAAGCAAGCCTGCGCGCGCACCTGCTCAAGACCCTGGAAAACACCCCCATCCACTGGAGCCTGGAGTGCCAGCAACGGCTCACCGGCATCCCCGAAGAAATGGCCGTGGCCGCGTTTCGCATCACCCAGGAAGCGGTGACCAACATGTTGCGCCACGCCCAGGCGCGCAACCTGCGGGTGCGCCTGCAACGCTTGCCGGAAGGCCTGTCGCTGAGCATCTGCGATGATGGCCAGGGTTTTTCGCCCGCCTCCAACCCCGGCCTGGAAGGGCAACGGGGCATGGCCGGGATGGCCGAGCGCATCGATCAACTGGGGGGCACCTTGGCGGTGCTCAGCCAGCCAGGCTGCGGCACGCGGATCGACGCCCTTTTCCCCTGGGCACCCCGCGCCCTCGAACGGGCCAGCGCGCCTAAGGTGCTAGAGTGACGTGCAATTTACTGCTGGTGGATGATCACGCGCTGATCCGCGCTGGCGTGCGCGCGCTGATCATGGATATACCCGGCTATGCGGTGGTCGGCGAGGCTGGCGACGGCGCGCAGTTGCTGGCGCAGTTCGACGCGCTGCAACCGGACATCGTGCTGCTCGACCTGTCGATGAAGCACATGGGCGGCCTGGACGCGTTGCAGCAGCTCAAGCGCGCCCATCCCAAGTGCAAGGTGTTGATCCTGTCGATGCACACCGACCCGGAGCTGATCATGCGTGCCCTGGAGTCTGGCGCCCACGGCTACCTGCTCAAGGACACCAGCGCCAGCGAGCTGGAACACGCCCTGCTGGCGCTGCGCAACAACGAACGCTACCTGAGCCCGGCAATTGCCCATACGGTGATCAACCAGGCGCTGGTGCGCAGCCAGGCGCCCGCCGCGGCCATCGCCCACAGTCATAACCTCACGGCGCGTCAGTTGGAGATTTTGCGTTTGATCGTGCGCGGCAAGTCCACCCGGGAGATCGCCCACGGCCTGGGATTGAGCATCAAGACCGTGGAGGCGCACCGTTCGCAGATCATGAAGCGCCTGCAGATTTTCGACGTGGCGGGCCTGGTGTTATTCGCGGTGCGCGAGCAAATCATCAGCCTCGACGACTAGCGGCGACCCCACCGGCAGGTGCACGCGCAAGGCCTTGGGCAGTGCACTGAAACGCAAGTCGTCGCCCTTGAGCGGCTCGCCGTCGAGGTTGATATACAGCCCGTCGGCCACCTTGATCTCGACCCACGGCAACCGCGCCCGCACGAAGATATTGTCCAGACCGCCGTCGGTCATCAGGGTCAGCAACGTGCCGACCACTTCCTGGGGCGCCGGCAGGATGCTGATGTCGAGCAGCCCATCGTCGGCCATCGCCCCCGGGCACAGCACATGCCCACCGCCCGCCTGGCGACCGTTGCCGATGCCCAGCGCGAGCAGGTCGCCCTTCCAGTGAAAGCCCGGCCCTTCCAGTTCGCCATAGGCCGCCTTCAGCTCGCTGAAGCGCGTCAGCCCGGTGAACAGATAGGCGGCGCCGCCCAGCACTTTTTTCAGGTCTTCGGAGGTGTTGGCGGTGACCTGGCTGCCGAAGCCGCCGGTGGCCATGTTCAGGAAGATCTGTTCGCCGGCCTGGCCAAGGTCGATGGCCTTGGGCGGCACGTCCAACAGGGCCAGGGCCTCGGCTGGCGCCAGCGGCACACCGGCGGCGCGGGCGAAGTCATTGGCGGTACCCAGGGGCATCAGCACCAGGCTCGCGTCGGTCTTGGCCTGGGCCATGGCTTCGGCGACATCGCGCAAGGTGCCGTCACCGCCGCCGGCGATCAGGTGGGTGTAGCCCGCGTCCAGCGCCTCATGCACCAGGCGCCTGGCGTCGCCGCCCTCCCACGTGACGCGCACCGCCAACTCCCAGCCCTGCTCACGCCGAGCCAGCACCGCGGCGCGCACGTCCTCGTTGAGGGCTTGCTTGCCGTGAAGGATCAACAGTGCCTTGGGGCTGGTCATAGCGGGCTTACTCCTGGATTCAAAGGTGCATGAAGGATGTGGACCTTTGGCAACCGGAAAAAAGCCATCGGCGAGGCAAATTAATCTGCCGCCCTAGAAATTATCCATCGCGTTGCACATCGGGACTTTGCCCACCGGGGTCGGTTCGATCCGCAGCCATTGCTTGCCGTCCACCGGCAACTCGTCGAGCAGGATCGAACAATCTGCCGACATGGACGCCTGCACCATGTAGTCACGCCCTGGCTTGGGGACAAAGGTCATGGTCTTGGCGCACTGGCGAGGGTATTGCAGCCGGCCCAGATAATGGAACGCGATGGGTTTGTTCGCCGGCACCACCAACTCCGACGTGACCGCACCGGCCCACGAGTAGATCGGCCCGGGCATGCCGAGGTTTTCGCCATTGTGATCGGGAAAACCGGCTTTCACCGACGCCATCACCCCGGCGCCCGGCACGTTCCAGTCCAGGCAATCACGCCCAGGCACGGCGCGCACCAGGCCGTCGGTGACAATGCGCACCCGCGCAGTCTCGCCGCTTTGCGGCGGTACGTAGCCGGTGGACAACGAACGGATGTTCGCCACCTGGCCGCAGCCGCTTAGCGCGAACAACACAACAGCAATAACGCTTGGATACTTCATCAGCACATCCTTGTAGTGAGCGGGCTTGCCCCGCGCTGGTTGCGAAGCCGCCCCAAAACCTGGCGACACGGTTTAACAGGATAAACGCGGTGTATGGATTGGGGCGGCTTCGCCACCCAGCGCGGGCAAGCCCGCTCATTACTGGGGCTGGCGGCAGTTCTGGTTGACCGACAGGTGCGGCGCCGGTTCGTAGCTCACGCGCTGCAAGCCGTCGGCGCCCTGGAACAGGAAGTACTTGGCGCGGCAATCCTTGAACATCGGCGAATAGCCCTCGGCGCGAAAGCCCTGGCCATCGACTTGCTTGGTCACGGTGTTGTTACGGCTGACCACGGCGAGCACCTTCTGGTAGCTGTCACCCATGTTCACTCCTGGCTCGCCAGTGACGGCGGCCGACGAGGCGCAACCGCCCAGGGTGGTTGCCGCCAGCACCAATGCGGCGCCGTACAGTCCTTTGCGTAGATCGATCATTCCTTGGTTCCTTTTAGTGATGGATTAGCGGCGGCCTTCGCACACCGGCGATTCGCCGATGCGGCCTTCCTTGCACAGGTCCAGGTTGTCCTTGCGGGTAAAACCTGCATCCTTCATGCAGTAGAAGCGCGTCAGCACCACATCAATTGGCGACTTGTCTCCCACACCATCAAGGTTGGTGTACCCGCAAGCACGCATTGCGTCGTCGACGCCCTGCTGGGAGACCCCCTTCTTTTTCCATTGGGTGTAGGACCCAGGCGGAGGCTGGAAGGGCGTACACGCGCCGAGTGCCAAAAGGCACAGACTCAACATAACGGTAATCTTGAACATATTCGGATTCCTCATGATTGCGGGACCTTGACGAACTCTGGCTTGCCCGTGGGGGAGTGGCTCCAGTATTTGCGGCACGCTTCTCCGCCATTGGCGTAGCAGTTATGCACGGTGTTCTCAGCACCAAATACCTTCAACCACTCCCACAAGCGATTACTGCCATCGGGAATGTTGCCGCCAGTCCCCGGGTTGAACCCTACGCCCGGTGTGCGGGCAACGGGGTCGAAGTCATGGTTCTGATACTGCAAGATCAACCCGTCGCGCTGTTCCGCCGAGGTGATTTTTGTACGGTCCTGCAATATCCCCAATAGCGTATCGGCCTTTTTCACCCCATACGCCGCCCCGAAGAAGTTCATCGATGTATCACCCAACAGCCCAACGTTCGCTTGATCACGTACCAACGACTCCATGGCATTGCCCGTGGTCATGGTGCCACGGCTATGCCCGTCGATATGCAACCCGCTCTGACCGAACTGGACCATGTATTCCTTGGTCTGCACCGTCGCGTTGGACAGGCCCCAGAAATCGTTTTCCAGGTTCTTCTGATACGCCGCGATCATCAACTCCGACGTGAAGTTGTTGGCCTTCTCGAAATGGATCAGATACTGCGGCCCAGTGTCGGCCGAACTGTGTTGCTCGGCATATTTGGCGGCACCGTCGGCGTCGTTGAAAATGCCGTTGTTGGCGATATGTACCTTGCCGTCCGGGCCAGGCTTGAGGTGCTGCTTTTCTTCGTCGCTCAACTCGCGGTACTGAACCTTCTTGCCATCGAGCAGCAGCGCCTTGCCATTCTCATCCTTCAACACCTCATACACCCGCGCCTTCTCAAGGAAGATCTTGCGATACGCCTCATCCGCCAGCAGCGACACCTGGTTGTAGAACTCACGCTTGATCTCCTGCTCAGCCTCGACCTTGCGCCCCATTTCCGCCACGTCCAGACGCTCCACGGCAGCATGGGCAGCCTCGGTATTGCGGTTGAGGTTGGCAATCGTCTGGTCGACGCTCATGCCGGCGACCACGCGCTGGCGCTCGGCATTGGTGATGACCAGGGTGCCGGCGCTGATGGCGCTGCGGGTGTCGCTGGCGGCGGAGTCGGAGTCCGAGCCGTTGGCGAGGCTGTTGGCGAGCAGCGCCTTGGCCGTGCCGAGCTTGCCGTCGAGCATGTCCGAACTGAGCTCCACCCCTGACGTCTTGACGCTGGCTTCGGAGGTGTTGTGGATGTCGGCCACGGTCAGCGTACCGGTGGTCAGGCTGTTCTTGCCGTCGGCGATGGCCTTGTCGGTGCTGGAAATCACGCCGCCCTTGAGGCCGGTGTTGCCGCGTACGTTGAGGTCGAAACCACCGTCGCCGGCGCGAATGCCCGATTGCTCGATGACGCTGGCAAAGTTGGACTTCTGCTTGGTGTTGCTCGAACTGAAGCTGGCCGTCGCCGCGCCGGCGCAGACCGGCGGAATGCAGATGCTGATGCCGGCACTCATGCTCTTCTGCTCGGAGGCAAATGTGCTGGTGTCTTGCAGGCTCTCGATATTCAAGTCGCCGCCGACGTCGGCCTTGACCTTGTCGGCCGAGACCACCGCACCGCGCAGGGTGGTGTCCTTGCCGGAAATCAGGCTGGCCTGGTTGCCCGCTGTCACGTGGGTGTTGCTCCAGACCAGGTCGTTGCCATCGGCATTGCCGCGGCTCTGGGAGGCTGAAGCGTTGAAGCTCAGGCCGTTTTTCTCGCTGCCGAAAGAGATACCAATCCCCAGGCTGCCGTTCACGCTTTTGTTGGTGCTGTGCTGCTCGATGGTGTTCTGCGCACCCGCCAGCAGGATATTGCCGTCGGCCTTGAGCAACGCATCGTTGCCGGCAGTGATCTGGCTGCCCTGCACGGTCAGGTCGTTGTTGCGCTTGCCGCCCGTGGCCACAATCGACACATCGTGCCCCGCCGCCACCGTCGAGCCGGCCGCTGTGTTGGAAGTCTGCTCGCTTTTGTTCTCGCTCTTGTTCATGCCCAGGGCGATGCTCAAGTTGATCCCGCCCGCCGCTGCCGGGTCGGCCATCACTTGGGTATGAGCTTCGCTGGCGGCCCAGGCGGTGTTCAGCGCGGCGAGGGCTTTCATGCGCTTGTCGTCGGTGCGCTCGGCGGCCTTGTTCATGCGCTGGCCGGTTTGCACCGCGTTCACGATGGGGTTGGTCAGGGTCAGGCTCACGCCGGTCTGCTTGAAGCGCTGCTCCTGTTGCTGCGCGGCGAGATTGCGCGCCTCAAGGATATTGACCTCGGATGCGTCAATCGACACATCGCCCTTGGGCGCACTCACATTGCTGCCAACCTGGCGGTATTCGCCGCCCGCGCTGATCAGCACATTGCCGTCGGTGGACCCGACGCTGCTGGCGGCGGCCGTGGTCTGCTGGCTGCTGTCCTTGTTGGTCTGCTGCTGCGAGCCGATGGTGACGGCAATCGCGCCACCGCTGAACATGCCGCTGGTCTTCACGTCCTTGGTGTGTTTTTCGTCGAGGGTCTCAGTGGCCGCCAACACCTTGATGTCATTGCCCGCCACCAGCGCCGTGCCCGAGGTCGAGACCACGTTGCTGCCGGTGAGGGTGATGTTGTTGCCCGCCTGCATCACCGTCTGCTCGCCGCTGAACGTCGAGCCTTGCGCGGTGGTCTGGGCCACCGTATCGCGGGTGGTGGTGGTCTTGCTGGAGAACATGCCGTTGCTGCCCTTGACCTTGTGCGCCTCGTCCGCACTGTTGAAGCGCTCGCTGGCCTCGACGTTGATGTCGCGCAGCGCGCTCACCGACACCGCGCCGGCGTCACTGTTGACCAGCGCACCGCGTGCCTGCACGTCACGCCCGGCGCCCAGGCGAATGTCGCCGTTGGCTTGTACCGAACTGCCGACCTCATTGCGCCCGGCTTCCTTGCGCCAGTTGTCGCCGTCCCACTGGTTGGCCTGGGTATAGGACTCTTTGACCGTGCTCAAGGTGATGTCGTTGCCCGCCACCAGCGCGGTCTTGCCGCCGACGCCCGTGTTGCTGACCTGGGCCGCTTGCAGGTTGATGTCATGGCCCGCCGTGGCAATCAGGTTCGCCGCCGGGGCCGACACGTACAGCCCGGCCACCCGCGACAACGCGGTGCGGATGCCCTGCTCGCTGGTGCTGTCGGTGGTGATCGAACGCACGTTGATGTCATTGCCGGCGCTCAACGCCAGGCGACTGTTGGCGCTGATCAGGCCACCGATGTTGTTCAGGTCCTGGCTGGCATTGAGCGACACGTCGTTGCCCTGGATGCGCCCGCCGAGGTTGTCGAGGTTCTGCACGCTGATGGTCACACCGTCGCGCCCGGCCAGGCTGCCCGAGTTGACCAGGTCACCGCGTACATCCAGGTTCAGGGTGCGCCCGGCCATCAACGCGCCCGAGCCATCCACATCGCCTTCGCGAACCCGCACATACACCTGTGGTACCAGCACCTGGCGCACTTCGCCGCTGGCCAGGGTGACGTCCTTGGACACCAGCCACACGATGTCGCTGGTCAACTGCGCCATTTGCTCGGCGGTCAGCGCCACGCCCGGGATCAGTTTCCACTGGTCGGCCAGAGTCACGGCGCTGTCGATCATGCCGCGGTATTGCGCTTCGTCGCTGGCATAGCCGTCGACAAACCGGCGCCCGGTGAGCTGCGCGACTTGTTCGCGGATCAGCTTCTGCTCGTAGAACCCGTCGCCCAGGCGTTGCTGAGTGCCCGCCGGGTCAAGGTTCAGGCGTTCGAGCATGTAGTCCGACGACAGCCACTTGCCGTAGTTGGCAAACCGCGGGTCGGTCTCCACCAGGTAACCGGCGGTGCTGTTCGGGTTGATCTGGTACAGGCTGCTGTTGGGCAGGTCCGGGTTGAAACCGCCGGTACGGATCTGCTCCACCGCGCCGGTCGCGTTCTGTTGGGTCAGCGCCTGCACCTGGCTGATCGGGCTGACCGCATAGGTGCGCCCGGCACCGGCCAGGTCACCGGTACCCGCCGCGCTGTCGGTGACCTTGGCCAGCACCAGCGCGCCGACCTGGGTGCCCGTGCCGTTGATGGCCGCGTACTCGGTAAAGACGGTCGGCGTCAGCGAGATCTGCTCGATCAACGGCGCCGGGGTATAGGCCGTGACGTTCAGACCCTGGCGGTCACGGCCTTTGCGCTGGATGCGGTAGTAGCTGGACAAAGTGCCGCTGTCGGACGTGACTTTCTGGCCGCTCAATTCGGTGTTGATTACCGAACCGACGCTGGCGTTCAACGCCTGGCCGGCGATGATGCGGCTCTTGTCGTTGTACACCTGGTCGGCGATCAGGTTGATATTGCCGCCGGCGAGCATTTGCGCCGGGTCTGACGCGACGATCTGCGTCTGGGTGACGGTGCGGGTGTAGTCATAGCGGTTCCAGCGCGTGCCGTAGCCTTCCGGGGTGACGAGGTGCAGCACCTCGTCGTTGTACAGCGAGATCTGCCCCGGCAGGTAGCGGTTGGTCGAGCCCGACAGCAGGTATTCCTGCAACGCCTGGGTGGACACTTGCACCTGCTGGGTGGCGAAGTGTTCGTTGGTGTTGTTGATCTGCCTGGCGTTGACAGTCAGGCTGCCCAGCGCTTCGACGGTGGCACTGGCGTTGTTCAACACCTGCGCCTGGCCGCTGGCCTGGTCGTTGGCATCCAGTGCACCGCCGATGAACAGGTTGCCGGTGCTGAAGATCAGCCCGTGTTCACGGTTGTTGAGGACCTGCGCGCCGATGTCCAGGCGGTTGCGTGCGGCAATGGTCGCGGCCGATGCGCCTTCGAGGGTGTTGTTGAGCGTGCCGGCGGCAATCGCCAGTTGATCACCGTAGATGCGCCCGGTGCCAAGGTTGTTCAGGGTTGCGGTGCCCAGGCGAGTGGTCTCGGCGTCGATCAGGCCACGGTTGTCCAGTTGTGTGGCCGCGTTGGCCTGCACGCTACGTGCGCTGATCACGCCAGCGGCGCCGTTGTCGATCACGTTGGCGTCGAGGCGCAGCAGGTTGCCCGCCTGCAAGGTGCCCACGTTGGTCAGCCGCCCGGCGGTCGCCAGTGCCACATTGCCGTTGGCCTGGAACAGGCCGCTGTTGATGAAGTCCTGGGTCAGGCGGAACGTCAGGTCGCCCAGGCTCAACACCTTGCCACTGCCGGTGTAGTTGGCACTGTCGATCAACAGCGATTGGCCGGCAATCAAGGTGCCTGCGCCATTGTTGATGACCTGGCGTTTTTGCGCGAGGTCGCGGTCGGCCACGGTCAGGTTGCTACCGGCCGAGAGAATCCCCTGTTCGTTGTCCAGGGTACCGCTGCCGGTGACGCTCAGGGTGGTGTCGGAAACAATCGAACCACTGCGGTTGCTGACAGTGTCTGCATCCATCGCGACAGACTGGCCCTTGATGCCCTGGTTGGCGCCCTGGGTGCTGCTGTTATCCACGCTGGCGCTGCTCAGCAACAGATACCCGTCGGCACGCAACAGACCGGCCTGGTTACTCAGTTGCTGGGCGTAGACCTGCAAGGTGCTGGCGCTGCCGATAAAGCCACGGTCGTTGAGCAACTGCCCGGCGCGCACGGTGACGTCGCGCTGGCCGAGGATGCCGCCGGTGCTGCCCGAATCGCGGTTGGTCAGCAACTGGCCGTGGGTGTCCACCTTGAGGCTCGACTTGGCCTGCACGATGCCGCCGTCGTTGTTCAGCGCGCCGCTGTCGAGAGTCAGGGTGTCGCTGGCGTTGAGGGTGCCGCCGCTGTTGTCCAGCTGTTGGCCGTGGGTGTCGACGCGCAGTTGCGCGGCGGTGACCACGCCACCGCTATTGGTCAACCCTTGGGCGTTGACGGTCAATGCCTTGGTCGCCTCGAGGCGGCCGCCGGTGTTGTCGAGCGCTGTGGTGGTGCTGTTGAGCAGCAAATCGCCGGCCACCGAACCAAGCGTACCGCCCTGGTTCAATACGCTACCGGCGGTAACTGTCAGGTTTTGCGTGGCGGCGACGGTGCCCTTGGCGTTGTTCAACTGCGCGGCGTTGATACCCAGCGCGCCGCCTGCGGTGATCTGCCCGCTGCTGTTATCCAGGGTGCCGCCATCGAGGGTCAGTTGCGCGGCGGTCACCAGCTTGCCGTTTGCGTTGTCCAAGTGCTCGCGCGCAGTGACGGCCAGGTCGCCCTGCGCACCGGACTGTACCAGGCCTCCCCGGTTGCCCAGGGTGTTGGCACTCACGTCGAGGCGCCCGCCGCTGGCGAGGGTGCCGCCGGTGTTATCGAGGTTGCGCGTGACGGTCACACGCATGCCGCCGTTGCCGGTCTGGACCCATTTGCCGGCGGCGTTGGACAGGTCCAGCGCGGTAACGCTGATCTGCGCCGCGCCCACCTGGGCCGCATCGCTGAGCAAGCTCTGGTTGGCGTTGGCGGTCAGCGCCTGGCCTGCGGTGACGCGGCTGCGGCGCAGGTCCAGGTTGCCATTGGTGCTGGTCAGCTCGACGCTCTGGGCCGAGGTCTGGCTGTCGCTCAGGTCGACCTGGGCGGCGTTGGCAGTGAGTTTTTGTGCCGCGAGGTTCTGCCCCTTGGCCGCGATCGTGCCCGCCGAGGTCAGGGTCAGCGAGCCGCTGTTGCCCAGCTTGCCGGCACTGTCGACGCCCGCCGCCAGGGCCGAACCTGTGTGGCTGCGAATCGCTCCAGTGGCGCTCAGGCGTGCATTGCCTTGGGCCGACGCGATGCCTTTGTTGTCGATATCGGCGCCAGTGGTCAGCGCCAGGTTGCCCTGGGCGAACAGCGTGCCGCTGTTGTCGATGCCCTTGTCGGCCGTCGCCGTCAGGTCGGTGGCGCTGCTGATCTGGCCACGGTTTTCGATACGCCCGTCGCTGCTGATCACCACTTCACCGGCACTGGAGCCGATCTGCCCGGCGTTGCGCACGCCCACACCGGCGCCGTTGCCGACCAGGGTGATCTTGCCGGCATACATGCCGCCCAGCTGCGCCACGTCAATGGCCACTGCGGGCGTGTCTGCCGGCGGCTGGCCGCTGGTGCCGGTCTTGATGGTCAGGTCTTTCGACCAGATCCCGGCGTTCACCTCGACGGTGCGCGCGATGATCTCGGTGTAGTCGGCGCGGGTACTGTCCATGCCTGCGCCGCCGACCGTGACCTTGCCGCCCGAGACTTGATAGCCGCTGATCAAGCCATTCTCGAACTGCGCGCGCCCAGTGGTCAGCGTGGCGCGGTCGGCGTTGATAAAACCGCAGCCTTCACAGGTGATGCCCGACGGGTTGGCAATCACCACCTGGGCCTTGGAACCGGCAACTTCGACAAAGCCGCGCAACTGGCTCGGGTTGTTCGAATTGACCTCGTTGAGAATCACCCGTGCGCTGCCGTTGGCCAGCGCGCGGTTGCCTTCGATCCAGCCGCCCAGTTGAGTCTGGCTGTTGGTCGCGCCGTTGTTGAGGATCACCCCGCGCTTGTCCACATCGAACTGCGAATAGGTGTTGCGCGACACGCCCGCGCCGCTCGGCGCCGTAATGTTCACCACGGGCGCACCGTTACCGGCGGCGCCGATAGTCGGGCGCTGGCCCGCAGGCGCGGAGCCGTCCGCCACGACTTGAGCCTGGACGGGCGCGACCAGCGCGACCCAGCCCATGCCCAGCATCAGCGCAAAGCGCAGGGGCGTGAGCGTCGCCACCAGCGGGCCGGCCTGGGCCACGGCGCGTGTGGTGCCGGGGGCCTTGCAGGCACTCTTGACGTTCTCGGCCACCACCATCAGCAGGCCACGGGCGCGGTTGAAGACAACTCGAAATAGATGCTTGTTCATGCAAGTCCTTTGCGCGGTGGCTGATCAGAGCGCGTCGCTGGGTAACGGGTGAGTGGCAAACCAGGCTTGCGCCTCCAGGTCCAGGACGGCGATACCCTGGAAGTTCAAGACGCGCAAACCGCGCTCTTCGCCTTTGTGGTGCAGCGCGCGGAACACCTTCGTGGGCCACAGACGCCGCAGCAGCAAGCGGCTGATCCGCCGGGTATGGCCGAACGGCGCAACCCAGTCGTTGACCCACAACCGATCGCCGCTGTCCCAGTCTTCTGCCGGCAGGCACACCGCCGGTGCACGCAGGTAGCGCGCCTCGGCCTCGGCACTGAGGTTGAGCCATGACAGGAAAAACACCGGCCGCCCTTCCTCACTGATCAAGATGAACTGACGCCGCTTGATCGCCGGCAACAACAGGCTCGACAGGCTGTGCAACGGCGCATCGCGATGGGCTGCCGAGTGCATCCACAGCCACACCGCCGAGCCCAGCACCTGGGCTTCGTCGATGGCGCTGTCGGCGCGCTCGGGGGCGAGCACCTCCAGGGTGTCGTGGCGCATGCTGGGCTCCTTCAAAACGACCAGTTGGCGCTGAAGCCACTGGTCACGTCGGCGGTCTGGAAACCCTTGGGTTTTTCCAGGGGTTTGCCGGTGTAGATGTCATAGGAAAACTGCTTGTAGCCGCCGCGCAGGCCCACCACCGCACCAGCCAGGCGTCGGCCCGCGAGCTGCTGGGTGGAATGCCCGCCGACTTCGCCGTAGTCCACGCCCAGGTACAGCTCCTGGCCGGTGTTGGCCAGGCTCAGGCCCAGGTCGTTACTGAACGTCCAGCCGCGTTCGGCCGACAGGATCTGCTCGCCGTCAAAGCCGCGCACGGTGTAGCGCCCGCCAATCGAAAAGCGGTCCTGAGGGATCAGCGGCGTGCGGTTCCACTGCCCGCGCCAGCCCGCGACGTAACGCAGGCGTTGATCGGCCAGGGTGAACGGCACCTGCAATTGCGCGTTGGCGCTGATGATCTGCGAGCGCGAGGTGCCTTCGCCGGTTTCTTCTTCGGGGGCACGCAGTGCATCGCGGGCGCCGGTGCCACGGCGATAACCCACGCCAAGGTCGAGGGTGCTGGCGCCGATGAATTCACGGTGATTGATCCCGGCCTGCCAACCGGCCATGCGCCGCCGTTGCGATTCGATTTCGGTGTCTTCGACGTAGTTGCTGGAGGTGCGGCTCCAGCCGCCGACCGACACGGTGGTCTTGCGCACTGCGTCGCGGTAGATCACCCGTGACAGTTGCACCTCGTTGGTCCGGCTGCGGCCACTGTAGGAATAGGCCTGGTTCACCCCGGCGATCGTCTGGTGGTAGTCGTATTCGCTGGACGTCAGGCTCAACTGCCAATAGTCGTAGGGCACCGAGTAGTGCACGGTGTGGCCCTTCGAGCCGCGATCGCCGCTCTGACCGCCGCCCAGGTCGTGGTTGAAGCTGATGTAGAACAGATCGTTGAGGCTCGCCAGGTTATCCAGCGACAGGGCGACGTTGCCTTGGTACTTGCCGGTCTGTTTGCTGCCGGAGTCGTCCACCGACAGGCTGACGCGCACCGGAATCGCCTGCTTCCAGGCAATCACCACATCGCTCTCCCCCGGCTTCGCGTCCGCGCCTTCGGCCGGCGTGATCTGCACGTCGGCTTCGGCGGTGGGCACGCGCTTGAAGTTTTCCAGCGCCTGTTCGATGTCGCGCAGGTTGAGCACATCGCCAGGCGACGCGGGCATGGCGTTCCAGTAGTTGGCGCGGCTTGAGGTGCCCGGGGCGAAACGGATGTGCTTGATGCGCCCCGGCACCAGCACCAACGCCAGCGTGCCCTGGTTCAAGTCCTGGGCCTGGGCGAGGACGCGGGTGGTGATGAAGCCCTTGGCGATGATCGCGTTCTGGATGCGTTTCATCGTCAGGTTGATACCGGCAGAGCCGATGCATTGGCCCAGCACCGGATCGTCGCTCGGGTTGGCGGCACGCAAGGCCCACTGGAAATCTTCGGACTGCTCGCCGGTGAGGACCACGCGGTCGATCTTGAAGCACGGCGTTTCATTGCGCGGCAGACGCAGGGTGCCGGTGCTGTCTTGCGGGGCTTCGAGACGCACGTCGGGGGACGGCTCCAACTGCTCGCGCTGGGCACGTTCACGTTGTTGCTGCAGGAGCAATTGCTGGGCAGGCACTTGGGGTTCAGCCGCGAGTGCCGCCGCGCTGGTTAGAAAACCGACAAGGGAGCAGGTGGCGACGCAAGACTGCAGCAAAACAGAGGGTTTTGTTCTAGGTAGAGCGTCGAATGACATTTCGCATCCTTGTGAGTGAAACTTCCTACATGCGCAGGTTGGTCACCACAAAGACATAAAAGTGCCATCGGGATGTATGGCCTTGTGACACATTTCGCAAAAACGGGGGGGGGTGGGAAGGCTTGGATTTTAGTGTTGAAGGCTCTATCTCGAGGCCTAGAGCTGATTTCTCCAGACTCGACAAAAATTCAACTTTTGTACAGTTTCATATCCCCATCTACAGTAGCCGTCACAGGTCGCGGCACCACGGACGACCTGATACACCGCGGCGGCCCGTTTGGGGCGGCTTCGCCACCCAGCGCGGGCAAGCCCGCTCACTACGGTTGGGATGAAACCAAGGATCAGTTCTTGTGCAACTTGCTCATCAACTGCGCCTCGGCCTGGGTCAGGCCGCAAGACTGGGTCAGCTCATCCACCGTCGCGCCCATGCCCACCAGCTTCGCCGCCTGGGCAAACGATAGGCTCGACGGATCACGCTGCTCGATCTGCGCCAGCTTGTCCGGCAACGGTGCGAGGATCGCGCGCAGTTCATGCACCTCGTCCCCGACCCGCACCGCACTTTGCTGAAAGTGATCGACACGCTTGGCCAGCTCGACCACACGCCGGTCGCGCACGGCGTCGCGCTCGGCCTGTTGCAGGGCCACTTCCCGTTGCTGGCGCAAATAGCGCAGCAGGAAGGCCAACGTCCCGACCCACAACAGGGCCAGGACGATCACCGCCGCTTCAAGAAACAATCAGATGTTCTCCAGATCCGACCATTCTTCTTCGCTCATCATCTTGTCCAGCTCAACCAGAATCAGCAGTTCGCCGTTCTTGTTGCACACGCCCTGGATGAACTTGGCAGACTCTTCGTTACCGACGTTCGGCGCGGTTTCCACTTCCGATTGGCGCAGGTAAACCACTTCGGCCACGCTGTCGACCATGATCCCGACCACTTGCTTGTCGGCTTCGATGATGACGATACGGGTGTTGTCATTGACTTCGGTCGGCACCAGACCAAAACGCTGGCGAGTGTCGATCACCGTCACCACGTTGCCGCGCAGGTTGATGATGCCCAGCACGTAGCTCGGCGCACCCGGTACCGGCGCGATCTCGGTGTAGCGCAGCACTTCCTGCACGCGCATTACGTTGATGCCATAGGACTCGTTGTCCAGCTTGAAGGTTACCCATTGCAGGATCGGATCATCCAAACCTTGTGCGGACGCTGACTTGTTGTTCATACCCCTGACCCCTTCAAATGCCGTTGAAACGGCGTGTGTACTTCGTTGGCCGCACTTGCGCGCGGCCCTTATTGTTCAATCAACTGCGTGTGTTACCGGGCATCGACTTGACGGCCCCACTGGCGATCAGCTCGGCCAATTCGGACACGTCGAGCAATGCGCACATGTGTTCGATCACGGTGCCCGCCAGCCAAGGCCGCTGGCCCCGGTGGCTGCGCCATTTGATTTCGTTCGGGTCCAGGCGCAACGAGCGGCTGACTTGATGCACCGCCAGCCCCCACTCGTAGCCCTGCACCGAGATCACGTATTGCAAACCCTGGCGGAAGTCGTCGCGGTAGCGGTCGGGCATCACCCAGCGCGCTGTGTCGAGCACCTTGAGGTTGCCGGCCTGGCTGGGCAGGATGCCGAGGAACCACTCCGGTTGCCCGAACAATGGCGTCAACTCCTGGCCTTCCAGGGAGTAGATCGAGCCCAGGCACACCAGCGGCACCGCCAGGGTCAAGCCGGCGACGTCGAACAGCAGGCACTCGAACGGCTCGGCAGCCCAGCTTGGGCGACCATCACCAGTGACCGGCGGTGGCGTGATGCTCGGCGGCAGGTGCACTTCGACCACCGGCTCGACCACCACCGGGGCGACCACCACGGGCTCAAATGGCGCTACAACCGGGGCAACGTGGGCATCCCGGGCTTGTTCTTCGAGCACTGCCAACTGGAATTCATCCAGCGTGCTTTCTGGCTCAAGCACCAGAATCGGCTCGGGCAACTCTTCGGCGGTCGCCTCCTGCAGCAGGCCATCCAGGTAGGATTCCAGTGCCAGTTGCGGCCGGGTCTTAAGTTCGACAGGACGGTTCATCAAGCCACCTGCGCCACAAGTTGCTGGGACAACAGGTGCTTGAGCAGCGCGCGGTAGGCCATCACGCCACGGCTCTTGCCGTCGAACTGTGACGGCGTGAGGCCGGCGCGGCTGGCGTCACGCAGGCGCGTGTCCACCGGGATGTAGCCGTTCCAGATGGTGTCCGGGTAGGCATCGCGCAATACGCGCAAGGTGCCGAGGGACGCCTGGGTACGGCGGTCGAACAAGGTCGGCACGATGCTGTACGGCAGCGCCTGCTTGCGCGAGCGGTTGATCATCGCCAGGGTGCTGACCATGCGTTCCAGGCCTTTGACCGCCAGGTGCTCGGTCTGTACCGGGATCACCAGTTGCTGGCTGGCCGCCAAGGCGTTGACCATCAGCACGCCGAGCAACGGCGGGCTGTCGATGATGGCGTAGTCGAAGTCCTGCCACAGCTGCGCCAAGGTCTTGGCGATCACCAGGCCCAGGCCGCTCTGCCCCGGCGACTGGCGCTCGAGGGTGGCCAGCGCGGTGCTCGACGGCAACAGGGAAATGCTGTCGTTGCTGGTGGGCAGCAGCAGTTGCCCCGGCAGGTCGGCCGGCACACTGCCTTTATGCAGGAACAGGTCGTAGCAGCTGTGTTCCAGCGCATCCGGGTCGTAGCCGAAGTAGCTGGTCATCGAGCCGTGGGGGTCGAGGTCGACCACGACCACACGCTTGCCCGCCTCGGCCAGCAAGCCGGCTAAGGCGATGGAGGTGGTGGTCTTGCCGACTCCACCTTTTTGATTGGCAACTGCCCAGACTCTCATTCGGTTGGTTCCTCCCGGTGGGCACAGGCGCGACCGAGACATTGCATAGGTTATTGAGCCGGTGACGGAGAATTGACGGAGCTCTGACGCACCGGCGGCTTTGCAGGGGCCGGTGCAGTTTGTGTGCCAGCCCGCTTCAAGGCCGCATCCGGTGTTGCATTGGCGGTGCCGGTGCCGGTCAGGCTGCGGCGCACATCCAGGTTGCGTGATACCACCAGCACTACCCGGCGGTTCTTGGCGCGGCCTTCTACCGTGGCGTTATTCGCCACTGGCTGGAACTCACCATACCCCACCGACGCCAGGCGTTCGGGGTTCACCCCCTGCATCGCGAGCATGCGCACGATGCTCGACGCCCGCGCCGAGGACAGCTCCCAGTTGGTCGGGTACTGCGCGGTGCTGATCGGGAAATTATCGGTAAAGCCCTCGACGTGAATCGGGTTCTCGAACGGTTTGAGGATCGCCGCGACCTTGTCGATGATGGTGAACGCCTGGTCGCTGGGCAGCGCATCGGCACTGGCGAACAGCAGGCTGGAATTGAGTTCGATCTCGACCCACAACTCATTGCCGCGCACGGTCATCTGGTTGGAACTGATCAGGTCGCCAAAGGCGGCGCTGATGTCGTCGGCGATGCTCTTGAGTGGATCACTGGTGCCACCGACGCCGGCGGCGGTTTCGTCGCTGTCGTTGACCAGCGGCTTGGCCGGGGTCACGGTCCTGGGCCGCTCTTCGCCAATGGGAATCGGCTTGAGGGCGCGATCGGTGTCGTTGAACACCCCGATCAGCGCCTGGGAAATGACTTTGTACTTGCCTTCGTTGATCGACGAGATGGAGTACATCACCACGAAAAACGCGAACAGCAAGGTGATGAAGTCCGCGTAGGACACCAGCCAACGTTCGTGGTTGACGTGTTCTTCAGGCTCGCGACGGCGACGGCTCACTGGCAGTTACCTCTCTGAACACACAATTCCCTGTGGCTGGCGAGCGTGTTGTGGTGGTGACGGGCGAGCTTGCTCGCTCGCCACCAAAGACCAGTGCGCCACAGATCGATAACCATCGCCATCAGTCCATGAAGCCCTGGAGCTTCAATTCGATGGAGCGTGGGTTTTCCCCCTCGGCAATCGACAGGATGCCTTCGAGCAACATCTCGCGATAACGCGACTGGCGCTGGGCAATGGACTTGAGCTTGCTCGCCACCGGCAGCAACACCAGGTTGGCGCTGGCCACGCCGTAGATGGTGGCGACGAACGCCACGGCAATCCCGCTGCCCAGTTGCGACGGATCGGCGAGGTTGCCCATCACGTGGATCAGGCCCATCACCGCACCGATGATGCCGATGGTCGGCGCGTAGCCGCCCATGCTTTCAAAGACTTTGGCGGCATTGATGTCACGGCTCTCCTGGGTGTAGAAATCCACCTCCAGGATGCTGCGGATCGCTTCCGGTTCGGCGCCGTCCACCAGCAATTGCAGGCCTTTGCGCGCATAGCTGTCGGGCTCGGCATCGGCCACGCCTTCCAGGCCCAGCAGGCCTTCCTTGCGGGCGGTGAGGCTCCAGTTGACCACGCGGTCGATGCCGCCGGCCAGGTCGACGCGCGGCGGAAAAATGATCCACACCAAGATCTGCATGGCGCGCTTGAACGAGCTCAACGGCGACTGCAACAACGCGGCGCCCACGGTGCCGCCAATCACGATCAACGCAGCCGGACCGTTGGCGAGGGCGCCGAGGTGGCCGCCTTCGAGGTAGTTGCCGCCGATGATTGCGACAAACGCCATGGTGATGCCGATCAGGCTCAACACATCCATTAGAGGCAGGCCTCCACCAGATGCTTGCCGATGTCGTCCAGGCTGTACACGGCGTCGGCCAGCTCAGCCTTGACGATGGCCATGGGCATGCCATAGATCACGCAGCTGGCTTCGTCCTGCGCCCAGATCGCGCTGCCGCCCTGCTTGAGCAGGCGCGCGCCTTCACGGCCGTCGGCGCCCATGCCGGTGAGGACCACCGCCAGAACTTTGTCGCCGTAGGACTTGGCAGCCGAACCGAAGGTGATGTCCACACAGGGTTTGTAGTTCAGGCGCTCGTCGCCCGGCAGGATTTTGATCGCACCGCGCCCGTCCACCATCATCTGCTTGCCACCGGGCGCCAGCAGCGCCAGGCCAGGACGCAGGATGTCGCCATCCTCGGCTTCCTTGACGCTGATGCGGCACAGCTTGTCCAAGCGTTCGGCGAACGCCTTGGTGAAGGCCGCTGGCATGTGTTGGATCAACACAATCGGCGCCGGGAAGTTGGCCGGCAACTGCGTCAACACGCGCTGCAAGGCCACCGGGCCGCCGGTGGAGGTGCCGATAGCGACCAGCTTGTAGGCTTTGCGTTTCGGCGCTGGCGAGTGCGCCGTGGCGGCCGCAGCACGCGTCGGTGCTGTCAGCGCAGGCCGGGCAACCGGAGCGGGTGCCGGGCGGCCGAACGTGCTCGCCGATGCGGCAGCCGCCGGTGTCGGCGCAGGCGCGGGGGCCGGTGCGCTGAACAGGCTGCGACGGTTGCTGCGGGAAATACTGTGGACTTTCTCGCACAGCAGTTGCTTGACCTTCTCGGGGTTGCGCGAGATGTCTTCGAAATTCTTCGGCAGGAAGTCCACCGCACCAGCGTCCAGCGCATCGAGGGTTACCCGGGCGCCTTCGTGCGTCAGCGAGGAGAACATCAATACCGGGGTCGGGCAGCGTTGCATGATGTGTCGAACTGCCGTGATGCCATCCATCATCGGCATCTCGTAGTCCATGGTGATCACGTCCGGCTTCAACGCAATGGCTTGATCAATCGCCTCTTTGCCGTTGGTGGCCGTGCCGACCACCTGGATGCTTGGATCGGCGGAAAGAATTTCCGAGACGCGGCGGCGGAAGAAACCCGAATCGTCCACCACCAGGACCTTGACTGCCATAAACACTCCGTTAGGCGGGGCGGGCGAACCGCCCTACCCCACCAGAATCAAATACGCCGAGCGGCGTAACGCTTGAGCATGCTCGGAACATCGAGAATCAGCGCGATCCGACCGTCACCGGTGATGGTCGCACCCGACATGCCCGGGGTTCCCTGCAGCATTTTGCCCAAAGGCTTGATCACCACTTCTTCCTGGCCAACCAGTTGATCGACGACAAAGCCGATACGCTGGGTGCCCACGGAAAGAATCACCACATGGCCTTCGCGCTGCTCTTCATGGGCAGCCGAAGCCACCAGCCAGCGCTTGAGGTAGAACAGTGGCAACGCCTTGTCACGCACGATCACCACTTCCTGGCCGTCGACCACGTTGGTGCGCGACAGGTCGAGGTGGAAGATCTCGTTGACGTTGACCAGCGGGAAGGCGAACGCCTGGTTGCCCAGCATCACCATCAGGGTCGGCATGATCGCCAAGGTCAACGGCACCTTGATCACGATCTTCGAACCCTGGCCCTTGGTCGAGTAGATATTGATCGAGCCGTTGAGCTGGCTGATCTTGGTCTTCACCACGTCCATGCCGACGCCACGGCCGGACACGTCGGAGATCTCGGTCTTGGTCGAGAAGCCCGGGGCGAAGATCAGGTTGTAGCACTCGGTGTCGGTCAGGCGGTCGGCGGCGTCCTTGTCCATCACGCCACGCTTGACCGCGATATTGCGCAGGATGGTCGGGTCCATGCCTTTGCCGTCATCGGTAATCGACAGCAGGATATGGTCGCCTTCTTGCTCCGCCGCCAGGATCACCTTGCCGCCACGGGACTTGCCCGAGGCTTCGCGTTCTTCCGGGGTTTCCACGCCGTGGTCGACGGCGTTGCGCACCAAGTGGACCAGCGGGTCGGCCAGGGCCTCGACAAGGTTTTTGTCGAGGTCGGTTTCTTCACCCACCAGTTCCAGGTTGATTTCTTTCTTGAGCTGGCGCGCGAGGTCGCGAACCAGGCGCGGGAAGCGACCGAAGACTTTCTTGATCGGCTGCATCCGCGTTTTCATCACGGCGGTTTGCAGGTCGGCGGTGACCACGTCGAGGTTCGACACGGCCTTCTGCATGGCCTCATCGCCGCTGTTCAGGCCCAGGCGCACCAGGCGGTTACGCACCAGCACCAGTTCGCCGACCATGTTCATGATGTCGTCCAGGCGTGCGGTATCAACCCGCACGGTGGTTTCGGCTTCACTGGCAGGCTTTTCAGCGCCAGCCGGTGCAGGTGCCGCGGCACGTGCTGGGGCAGCGGCGGCGGGCGCCGCAGCAGGCGCGGGAGCCGGTTTGGCGGCTGCCGGAGTCGCAGCTTTCGCCGCCGCTGCTGGCGCCGGCGTGGCGACCTTGGCCGTCGCGCCCACTTCGGTGAACTTGCCTTTGCCGTGCAGTTCGTCCAGCAACGACTCGAACTCGTGATCGGAGATCAGTCCGTCGCCGGCAGGTGCGGCAGGTGCAGCAGGCGTGGCAGCCGCCGCGGTTGGCGCGGTGGCTGCGACGGCGGGCAAGGCGTCGGCTGCAAACGTGCCCTTGCCATGCAGTTGGTCGAGCAACGCTTCAAATTCGTCGTCGGTGATGTCGGTGCTGGTCGAGGCGGCTGGCGCTTCGGTAGGCGTTTCGGTCGGCGCGGCAGGTGCCACCGCGTCGGCGGCGAACTGGCCTTTGCCGTGCAACTGGTCGAGCAGCGATTCGAACTCAGCGTCGGTAATGTCTTCGCCCGTCGGCGCCGCAACGGGCGCTGCCGGAGCTTCAGCCTCGGCCTTGACCGCGCTGAGGGAGTTGAGCAGTTGCTCGAACTCGCTGTCGGTCACGTCCGCTTCGGGCTCTGCCACAGGTTCCGGCACAGCTTCAGCCACCGGTGCCACCGACATGTCGGCAGGCTCGGCATAGCGCGCCAGGGCGGCCAGCAGTTCCGGCGTGGCTGCGGTGATCGGGGCACGTTCACGCACTTGGCTGAACATGCCGTTGACCGCATCCAGTGCTTCGAGAATCACGTCCATCAACTCCGAGTCGACGTGCCGCTCACCCTTGCGCAGGATGTCGAACACGTTCTCGGCGATGTGGCAGCACTCCACCAGCTCATGGAGCTGGAGGAAGCCGGCGCCCCCTTTTACAGTATGAAAACCGCGAAAAATTGCATTGAGCAGGTTCGCATCATCCGGTCGGCTTTCCAGCTCGACCAGTTGCTCGGACAACTGCTCTAAAATTTCGCCGGCCTCTACAAGGAAATCCTGAAGGATCTCTTCATCGGCGCCGAAGCTCATGTGGGTGCTCCTTAGAAGCCTAAACTGGATAACAGGTCATCGACATCATCTTGACCCGATACAACGTCTTCACGTTTATCGGCATGAATCTGCGGACCTTCACCCTTGGCGAGATGTTTTTGTGGATCTTTTTCCGAGAGGATCGCTTCGCGGTCATGTTCGATGCCGGCAAAACGGTCAACCTGGCCTGCCATGAGCACCAATTTGAGCAAATTGCTTTCCACTTCGGTGACCAATTGGGTCACACGCTTGATCACCTGACCGGTGAGGTCCTGGTAATCCTGGGCCAGCAGAATGTCATTGAGGTTGCTGGAAACCATGCGGTTTTCCTGCTCACTGCGTGACAGGAAACCTTCGACCCGACGTGCCAACTCACGAAACTCTTCGGCCCCGACTTCGCGGCGCATGAAGCGACCCCAGTCGTGGCTCAAGGCCTGGGCTTCGGTGGCCATGCCGTTGACCAGAGGCGTGGCGTTTTCCACCAGGTCCATGGTGCGGTTGGCCGCCGCCTCAGTCAGCCTGACCACATAGGACAGGCGCTCGGTGGCATCGGTGATCTGCGAGATCTCTTCGGCCTGGGGCATGTGCGGGTCGATCTGGAAATTGACGATCGCACTATGCAGCTCACGCGTGAGCTTGCCCACTTCCTGGTACAGGCCGCGGTCACGGGTCTGGTTGAGCTCATGGATCAACTGCACCGCGTCGCCGAACTGGCCTCTCTCAAGGCAGTCGACCAACTGGTGAGCATGCTTTTTCAGGGTCGACTCGAAGTCTCCCTGTGATGTTTCTTTATGCTCCATAGCTCCCCCGCGATGGCATTAGCCGTGGATGCGTTCGAAGATTTTTTCGATCTTCTCTTTCAAGGCCAATGCAGTGAAAGGTTTGACCACGTAACCGTTTACCCCGGCTTGGGCGGCTTCGATGATCTGTTCACGCTTGGCTTCGGCGGTCACCATCAGCACGGGCAGGCCGCGCAGCTTTTCGTCGGCACGCACGTGACGCAGCAGGTCGATACCGGTCATGCCCGGCATGTTCCAGTCGGTTACCAGAAAGTCGATGCTCCCGCTGTTGAGGATCGGAATCGCCGTAAGGCCGTCATCCGCCTCGACCGTGTTTGTGAACCCAAGGTCACGCAACAGGTTTTTAATGATCCGCCGCATCGTTGAGAAGTCATCAACGATGAGGATTTTCATGTTCTTGTCCAATTCGACCTCCAAGCAGTCTTAAACGCGCCCAGCACCTGGACGCGCCATTTCAATCAACAGGCGTTACACAAAAAGGACTGCCCAGGGCACCACGGCGCAAAACCGCAAAAGCGTCACGCCTTCACGGTCTCGTCTGCAGTGTCCCCACACTGCCTGTCAGCGCGCGCGCCACTCTCCCAACC
The DNA here is from genome assembly GCF_057835125.1 of Pseudomonas sp. GL_117. NCBI lineage: Bacteria > Pseudomonadati > Pseudomonadota > Gammaproteobacteria > Pseudomonadales > Pseudomonadaceae > Pseudomonas > Pseudomonas sp. GL_117. The sequence goes on from NZ_CM174418.1 coordinate 4,360,497, forward strand.
GCCCCCGCAAGCGGGCTGCGCACTGGCTATGCAGCTGGCTGACACGCGATTCGCTGACCCCCAGGACCTCACCGATTTCCTTGAGGTTCAGCTCTTCGTCGTAGTACAGCGCCAACACCAGTCGCTCACGCTCCGGCAAATTGGCAATCGCGTCCGCCAACGCGCCCTGGAAGCGTTCATCCTCCAGGTCGCGCGACGGCTCAAGATGTGCACTCGCGCCGTCCTCGTGCAGCCCTTCGTGTTCGCCGTCCTGTAGCAGGTCGTCGAAGCTGAACAGGCGGCTGCCCAAGGTATCGTTCAAAATCCCGTAATAATCGTCGAGACTCAATTGGAGTTCGGCCGCAACTTCGTGATCTTTAGCGTCGCGACCGGTTTTTGCTTCAATTGCGCGAATTGCGTCACTGACCATGCGCGTATTGCGGTGTACCGACCGCGGCGCCCAATCACCTTTACGCACCTCATCGAGCATCGCGCCACGGATACGGATGCCCGCGTACGTCTCGAAACTGGCACCCTTGCTCGCATCGTATTTGGTCGACACTTCAAGCAGGCCGATCATGCCGGCCTGGATCAAGTCTTCGACCTGCACACTCGCCGGCAGGCGCGCCAGCAGGTGATAGGCGATGCGCTTGACCAGCGGCGCATAGCGCTCGATCAATTCGCCCTGGCTGTCACGTGCCGACTTCTTGTAAAGGTTGTAGCCGCTGGATGTCATAGCACAGGTCCCGCGCTCGTCTGATGCACCAATCGCTCGACGAAAAACTCCAGATGCCCCCGGGGATTGGCGGGCAATGGCCAAGTATCGACCTTCTGAGCAATAGCCTTGAACGCCAGTGCGCACTTCGAACGAGGGAACGCTTCATAGACCGCACGCTGCTTTTGCACGGCCTTGCGCACACACTCGTCATAGGGAACTGCGCCTACGTATTGTAAGGCGACATCGAGAAAGCGATCCGTGACCTTGGTCAACTTGGCGAACAGGTTGCGCCCTTCCTGCGGGCTCTGGGCCATGTTGGCCAGGACGCGGAAGCGGTTCATGCCGTAGTCACGGTTAAGCAATTTGATCAGGGCGTAGGCATCGGTGATCGAGGTGGGTTCATCGCAGACCACCAGCAAGACTTCCTGCGCGGCGCGCACGAAGCTGACCACCGACTCGCCGATCCCGGCGGCGGTGTCGATCACCAGCACGTCGAGGTTGTCGCCAATGTCGCTGAACGCCTGGATCAGGCCGGCATGCTGCGCCGGGCTCAAGTGCACCATGCTCTGGGTGCCGGAGGCAGCCGGTACGATGCGGATCCCGCCAGGACCCTGGAGCAGCACATCACGCAGCTCGCAGCGGCCCTCGATCACATCGGCGAGGGTGTGTTTGGGCGTCAGCCCCAGCAGAACGTCGACATTCGCCAGACCCAGGTCAGCATCCAGCAACATGACCCGACGGCCAAGCTCTGCCAGGGCCAGGGACAAATTCACTGACACGTTAGTTTTCCCGACGCCACCTTTGCCGCCGGTCACCGCGATCACCTGTACGGGATGCATGCTGCCCATTTTATTTCTTTACCTTGTCTTGCTTAGACGCAGGCTACATGGCTTGGCCGCGTGAATCGCTTGCAGACCAACGATGTAGATACATTTCACGGTGTTCGCCCTGCCCTCAACCCACCCGCTTTGCCGGGTTGTGGTAGAGGTCGGCGAACATATCGGCCATCGCTTCCTCGCTAGGCTCTTCTTGCATTTGCACGCTGACAGCGCGGCTGACCAACTGATGACGGCGCGGCAGATGCAAATCATCCGGGATCCGCGGCCCGTCGGTCAGGTAGGCGACCGGTAATTCATGGCTGATCGCCAGGCTCAATACTTCGCCCAGGCTCGCCGTCTCATCCAGTTTAGTCAGGATGCAGCCGGCCAGGCCGCAACGTTTGTAGCTGTGGTATGCAGCGGTAAGAACCTGTTTCTGGCTGGTGGTTGCAAGCACCAGGTAATTTTTCGACTTGATGCCACGCCCGGCCAGGCTTTCCAGTTGCATGCGCAGCGCCGGATCGCTGGCCTGCAGGCCGGCGGTGTCGATCAGCACCACGCGCTTGCGCAGCAGCGGATCGAGGGCGTTGGCCAGGGACTGGCCCGGGTCGACGTGGGTCACCGACACATTGAGGATACGGCCCAGGGTCTTGAGCTGCTCCTGGGCGCCGATGCGGTAGCTGTCCATGCTCACCAGCGCGATGTTGTGCGCGCCGTACTTGAGCACATAACGCGCGGCCAGCTTGGCCAGTGTGGTGGTCTTGCCCATGCCGGCAGGGCCGACCATGGCGATCACACCGCCCTCTTCCAGGGGCTCGATTTCCGGGGTGACGATCATCCGCGCCAGGTGCGCCAGCAGCATGCGCCAGGCCTGGCGAGGCTCGTCGATTTCGGTGGTCAGTGCCAGCAGGTCGCGGGACAACGGGCCGGACAGGCCGATGCGTTGCAGGCGGCGCCACAGGTTGGCCTGGGCCGGCTTGCTGCCTTGCAACTGTGTCCACGCCAGGGAGCCCAGCTGCACTTCCAGCAGCTCACGCAGGCCATTGAGTTCAAAGCGCATCGAGTCAAACACACGCTGGTCGACTGCGCCCGCCGGTGGCGGCGCTGCAGGACGCGGTGGTTCGGTGAAGGTGGGCTCAACCAAGGGCTCCGCAGCGGTCAACGGCAGGCCGGCGAACAACTGGCGATTGGTGGTGGCATCGCTGTCGCCGCGCATGCTCAGTTCGGCCTGGGCCGACACAATGCGCGAGGCGGTCTTGCGCAGCTCGTCTTCGAGTTCCATGTTCGGCACACGCGGCGCCAGCGCCGAAGGCGTGTAATCCAGGGCAGCCGTCAGCTCGACACCGCCGGCAATACGACGGTTACCGATAATCGCGGCATCGGCGCCCAGCTCATCACGCACCAGTTTCATGGCCTGACGCATATCGGCGGCGAAAAAACGCTTCACTTGCATAACCCACTACCTCAGCCGTTGGGCCCTACTGTCGCGACGATAGTCACTTGCTTGTTGTCAGGAATTTCCTGATAAGCCAAAACGTGCAAATTCGGAACTGCCAGGCGTCCAAACCGCGACAACATCGCCCGGACGGGGCCGGCCACCAGCAGAATCACCGGATGGCCCTGCATTTCCTGGCGTTGTGCGGCGTCGATCAACGAACGCTGCAGTTTTTCAGCCATGCTTGGCTCCAGCAGAACGCCCTCTTCCTGGCCTTGTCCTGCCTTCTGAATACTATTGAGCAATATTTGTTCCAACCTTGGCTCCAAGGTGATCACAGGCAGCTCAGACTCAGTCCCTACAATGCTTTGCACGATGGCGCGAGACAATCCGACACGCACCGCCGCCACCAGCGCGGCGGTATCTTGACTCTTGGCGGCATTGTTGGCGATGGCCTCGGCGATGCTGCGAATGTCGCGCACCGGCACCTGTTCGGCCAGCAGCGCCTGCAACACCTTGAGCAACTGCGACAGCGACAGCACGCCCGGCACCAGCTCTTCGGCGAGTTTTGGCGAAGCCTTGGCCAGCAAACCCATCAATTGCTGGACTTCCTCGTGGCCGATCAGCTCGTGGGAGTGCTTGTACAAGATCTGGTTAAGGTGGGTGGCGACCACGGTGCTGGCGTCAACCACGGTGTAGCCCAGGGACTGCGCCTGGCTGCGCTGGCTGATTTCGATCCACACCGCTTCCAGGCCAAAAGCCGGATCTTTGGCGGTAATGCCGTTGAGGCTGCCGAATACCTGGCCGGGGTTGATCGCCAACTCGCGGTCCGGGTAGATCTCGGCTTCGGCGAGGATCACGCCCATCAGGGTCAGGCGGTAGGCACTGGGGGCCAGGTCGAGGTTGTCGCGGATGTGCACGGTGGGCATCAGGAAGCCCAGGTCCTGGGACAATTTCTTGCGCACGCCCTTGATCCGCGCCAGCAGCTGGCCGCCCTGGTTGCGGTCCACCAGCGGGATCAGGCGGTAGCCGACTTCCAGGCCGATCATGTCGATCGGGGTCACGTCGTCCCAGCCCAGCTCCTTGGTTTCCGAGGCGCGGGCCGGGGACGGCAGCAGTTCCTGCTGGCGCGCCACCTCTTGCAGGGCCTGGACCTTGACCGCATTTTGCTTTCTCCAGAACAGGTACGCCGCGCCGCCTGCCAGGGCCGCCATGCTCAGGAACGATACGTGGGGCATGCCCGGCACGATGCCCATGATCGCCATGATGCCCGCCGCCACGGCCAGGGCCTTGGGCGAGGCAAACATCTGCCGGCTGATCTGCTTGCCCATGTCTTCGGAGCCCGAGGCACGGGTCACCATGATCGCGGCAGCTGTGGATAACAACAGTGATGGCAATTGCGCCACTAAACCGTCACCGATGGTCAGCAAGGCGTACACCTTGCCCGCATCGCCAAAGGTCATGCCGTGCTGGAAGATACCGACGGCCATGCCACCGATCAGGTTGATGAACAGAATCAGCAGGCCGGCGATGGCGTCACCGCGCACGAACTTGCTGGCACCGTCCATGGAACCGTAGAACTCGGCTTCCTGGGCGACTTCCAGGCGGCGCGTCTTGGCTTGGTTCTGGTCGATCAGGCCGGCGTTGAGGTCGGCGTCGATCGCCATCTGCTTGCCGGGCATCGCATCGAGGGTGAACCGTGCGCTCACCTCGGAAATCCGCCCGGCACCCTTGGTCACCACGACGAAGTTGATGATCATCAGAATCGCGAACACCACGATACCGACCACGTAGTTACCGCCGATCACCACCTCACCAAAGGCCTGGATCACCTTGCCGGCGGCGGCGTGGCCGTCCTGGCCGTGAAGCATCACCACGCGGGTCGACGCCACGTTGAGCGCCAGGCGCAACAGGGTTGCCACCAGCAGGATCGTGGGGAATACCGCGAAATCCAACGGCCGCAGCGCGTATACGCAGACCAGCAGGACCACGACGGACAGGGCGATGTTGAAGGTGAAGAACACGTCCAGCAGGAACGGCGGCATCGGCAACATCATCATTGCCAGCATCACCAGTAACAGCAACGGCACACCCAGATTGCCCCGCGACAGGTCAGTCAGGGTGCCACGGGCCGTGCTGAACATTTGAGAGCGATCTACCACCGGTATTCCTCGTGTTCCTTGAAGCAAAGTTTTGACGCCAGGAGGCGACTTGAAGGCGGTATTGCAAGAAGCCTTCCAACTTTTACCCAAGTCAGACGAGGAGCGTTTTTTTACACGACCCGTACGTTTGCAGCCTGCGGTCCTTTTTGTCCGGGCGTTATCTCGAACTCGACCTTTTGCCCTTCAGCAAGGCTCTTGAATCCGCTGGCCTCGATCGCCGAATAGTGGACAAAAACATCCGTACCATCTTCCTGCTGGATAAACCCAAAGCCCTTTTCCGCGTTGAACCACTTCACCGTGCCTGTCGCCATTGCCGCTCTCCCGACATCTCATTCAAAAACCCGAGATCAGTGTGACGCTGACTGCAAAGATGCCCCGGGGACGATGAATCCTGCCAAATCGCACCCGCTGCCCAACCTTGAGCCGAACCCCGGCCGAGCTGGTGAGGTCTACCCGCACCTGCTCACTCCCGCCATCCATTGCGATGACCCCTTCCCCTGTCTCACTGCTGTAAAACCTGACGGTTCCGGTCACCCACTTCATTGCTGCCTCGCTGCTTGTTCCTACACGCAGTTTCTGCTGCCATGGAAACGCGGGACGCGCAGGCTGGCTACTGTCAGAGTTGACAGGTCAGCAAGGATTTACGACGAACGGTATGCATGCGATTTCCGTAGTGAGCGGGCTTGCCTGCGCTGGGTGGCGAAGCCGCCCCAAACGGGACGCCGCGATGTTTCAGGAAGGCCGAGGTGTCGGGATTTAGGGCGGCTTCGCCGCCCAGCGCGGGGCAAGCCCGCTCACTACAGGGTAAGGGGAATATCAGGAGTCGCGGCGTAAATCCGGGGGAATCGGCAGGTCCTTGAGCGGATCAGGCCGCTTGCCTTTGCCCGCGCGGTATTGGCGGATCTGATAGACATAGGCCAACACCTGCGCCACCGCCAGGTAAAGCCCGGCCGGGATTTCCTGGTCGAGGTCGGTGGAGTAGAAGATCGACCGCGCCAGTGCCGGCGACTCCAGCAGCAGGATGTCGTTGGCCACGGCGATTTCGCGGATTTTCAGTGCGGTAAAGTCACTGCCCTTGGCCAACAGCATCGGCGCGCCGCCTTTCTCCGGGTCGTACTTGAGCGCCACGGCGTAGTGGGTCGGGTTGGTGATGATCACGTCGGCGTCGGGCACCGAGGCCATCATCTTGCGCTGGGACATTTCCCGCTGCAGTTGGCGGATGCGCTGTTTGACCTCGGGACGCCCTTCCTGGTCCTTGTGTTCATCGCGCACTTCCTGCTTGGTCATCAGCAGTTTCTTGTGGCTTTCCCACAACTGGATCGGCGCATCCACGGCAGCAATGATGATCAGCCCGGCGGCCATCCACAGCGCGCTCCACCCCACCACCTGCACGCTGTGGATGATCGCCGACTCCAGCGGCTCGTGGGCGATGCGCAGCAGGTCGTCGATGTCAGAGGTCAATACCATCAGCGCGACGAACAGGATCAGGATGAATTTGGCCAAGGCCTTGAGCAACTCCACCAGCGCCTTGGCCGAGAACATGCGCTTGAGCCCGGCAGCGGGGTTCATGCGGCTGAATTTGGGCGCCATGCTGCCGGCCGCGAACAGCCAGCCGCCAAGGGCGACCGGGCCGATCAGCGCGGCCAACAGCAAGGTGATCAGGATCGGCTGCACCGCCAGAATCGCGATCTTGCCCGAATGCAGCAGGTACTGGCCCATCGCGCCAGGGTTCAGCAGCACTTCGCGGGGCAAGCTGAAGTTGTGTTTCATCAACTCCATCAAGTCCAGCGCCAGGCCACCGCCGTAGATCAGCAGGGCGCCGGCGCCGGCCATCATGGTCGCGACGGTATTCAGCTCTTTCGAGCGGGCGATCTCGCCCTTTTCCCTGGAGTCCTTTTTGCGTTTCTCCGTGGGGTCTTCTGTCTTGTCCTGACCGCTCTCGCTCTCGGCCATGGCTCAGCGCGCCCGTGCCAGATCACGTAAGAACTGCAAGGCGTCGGACGCCAGCGGTTGATACTGATTGAGAATGTCGGCCAGGCCGATCCAGAAAATCCCCATGCCCAACACCAGGGTCAACGGGAAACCAATCGAGAAAATGTTCAGTTGCGGCGCCGCGCGGGTCATCACGCCAAACGCGATGTTGACCACCAGCAGCGCAGTGATCGCGGGCAACACCAGCAGCAGCGAGGCGCCCAGCACCCAACCGAGACGCCCGACCATCTCCCAGAAATGGTTGACCACCAGCCCCGAGCCCACCGGCAAGGTGGTGAAGCTCTCCGTCAACACTTCGAACGCCACCAGGTGGCCGTTCATGGCAAGGAACAACAAGGTCACCAGCATGGTCAGGAATTGCCCGATCACCGCTGCCGACACGCCGTTGGTGGGGTCGACCATGGACGCGAAGCCCATGCCCATCTGGATCGAGATGATTTGCCCGGCAATCACAAACGCCTGGAAGAACAGTTGCAGGGAGAAGCCCAGCATGGCGCCGATCAGCACCTGCTCGGCGATCAACAGCAAGGCGCTGAGATCGAGCGCATTCACAGGTGGCATCGGCGGCAAGCCGGGGACCAGCACCACGGTGATCGCCACCGCGAAATACAGGCGCACCCGGCGCGGCACCAGGGTCGTGCCGAACACCGGCATGGCCATCAACATCGCCGTCACGCGAAACAGCGGCAGGATGAAGGACGCCACCCAGGTACTGATCTGGGTGTCGGTCAATGCCAGCAAAGATTGCATCGGCTCAGCCGATCAACTGCGGAATACTGCCGTACAACTGCAGGATGTATTCCATGAAGGTTTGCACCAGCCACGGGCCGGCGACGATCAGGGTGATCAGCATCACCAGCAGGCGCGGCAGGAAGCTCAAGGTCTGTTCGTTGATCTGGGTCGCGGCCTGGAACATCGCCACCAATAGGCCCACCAACAGGCTTGGCACCACCAGCACAGCAACCATCATGGTGGTCAGCCACAGCGCTTCACGGAACAGGTCAACGGCGACTTCTGGCGTCATGGCGCTATACCCCTCCGAAACTGCCGGCGAGCGTGCCGATAATCAGCGCCCAGCCGTCCACCAGCACAAACAGCATGATTTTGAACGGCAACGAGATGATCAGCGGCGACAGCATCATCATCCCCATGGCCATCAGCACGCTCGCCACCACCAGGTCGATGATCAGGAACGGGATAAAGATCATGAAGCCGATCTGGAACGCGGTCTTCAATTCGGAGGTGACGAACGCCGGCACCAGGATGGTCAACGGCGCCTGGTCCGGGGTGGCGATGTCGGTGCGCTTGGACAGGCGCATGAACAGCTCCAGGTCGCTGGAGCGGGTCTGCGACAGCATGAAGTCCTTGATCGGCCCCTGGGCCTTGTCGATCGCGACTTGGGCAGTGATGGTTTCGGCGAGGTAAGGCTGCAGGGCTTGCTGGTTCACCTTGTCGAACACCGGCGCCATGATGAACATCGTCAGGAACAGGGCCATGCCGGTGAGGATCTGGTTCGACGGCGTCTGCTGCAAGCCGAGGGCCTGGCGCAGGATCGAGAACACGATGATGATCCGCGTGAAGCTGGTCATCAGCATGACAAACGCCGGGATGAAACTCAGCGCAGTCATGATCAGCAGGATCTGCAGGCTGACCGAATATTCCTGGGCGCCGGCGGCGTTGGTGCCCAGGGTAATCGCCGGGATCGACAACGGGTCGGCGGCGAACGCCAGTGGCGCAGCCAGCAACAGCATGAGCGTCAAGAAAACGCGCATTACTTCTTATCCTTCTGATCCTTGCCCAACAACTCCATCAGGCGCTGGGCGAATTCTGGCGTGGCGGACTGGGTCTGATCCACGTTGACGGGCGTCTTGAGCACATGCAGCGGGGTGATGCGGCCGGGGGTGAGGCCGAGCAGGATCTGCTCCTCCCCCACCTGCACCAGCACCAGCCGATCACGCGGGCCGAGGGCGCGCGAGCCGATCAGTTCGATCACCTGGGCGTTGCCCGGGCCGACGTTCTGCACGCGGCGCATCAGCCAGGCGAGCACGAAGATCAAGCCGACCACCAGCAACAGGCCCAGCACCAGTTGGGTCAACTGGCCACCGACGCCACTGCCGACCGGTGCCGCCGCGGCCTGGGCCACGGGCTCCGCCGCCAACACACTCAACGGCAGCGCGAGCAACAGTCCGAGCATCAGCCGCTTCATATCAGCGCAACTTCTTGATGCGTTCGCTCGGGCTGATCACGTCGGTCAGGCGGATGCCGAACTTTTCGTTGACCACCACCACTTCGCCGTGGGCGATCAGGGTGCCATTGACCAGTACGTCCAGCGGCTCACCGGCCAGGCGATCGAGCTCGATCACCGAACCCTGGTTGAGTTGCAACAGGTTGCGGATGTTGATGTCGGTGCTGCCGACTTCCATGGAGATCGACACCGGGATGTCGAGGATCACGTCCAGGTTCGGGCCATCGAGGCTCACCGGCTCGTGGTTCTTCGGCACGCTGCCGAATTCTTCCATCTGCAAGCGGTTGCCGGCCGGCGCGGTGGCGGCGTCAGCGGCCAGCAGCGCGTCGATGTCGTCCTGACCGACTTCGCCAGTTTCTTCCAGGGCCGCAGCCCATTCGTCAGCCAGGGCCTGGTCTTCGGCGGAAGTGTTTTCGTGTTCGGTAGCCATTACATGTCCTCGGCGGAGCAAGCATTCATAAATTAGGGTTGGATCAGCGACGGTTGATCGGCTCGATCACTTGCAGTGCCAGGTTGCCCTTGTGGGAACCGAGCTTGACCTTGAATGACGGCACGCCATTGGCGCGCATGATCATTTCTTCCGGCAATTCCACAGGGATCACATCACCCGGCTGCATGTGCAGGATGTCCCGCAGGCGCAATTGGCGACGGGCCACGGTGGCGCTGAGCGGCACGTCCACATCCAGCAGGTCTTCGCGCAGGGCCTTGACCCAGCGCTCGTCCTGGTCGTCCAGGTCGGACTGGAAACCGGCGTCGAGCATCTCGCGCACCGGCTCGATCATCGAGTACGGCATGGTCACGTGCAGGTCGCCGCCACCGCCATCGAGTTCGATGTGGAACGTGGACACCACAATGGCTTCGCTGGGGCCGACGATGTTGGCCATGGCCGGGTTCACTTCCGAGTTGATGTACTCGAAATTGACTTCCATGATCGCCTGCCAGGCTTCCTTCAAGTCGATGAAGGCTTGCTCCAGCACCATGCGCACCACCCGCAGTTCGGTGGGGGTGAATTCACGGCCTTCGATCTTGGCGTGACGGCCGTCGCCGCCGAAGAAGTTGTCCACCAACTTGAACACCAGCTTGGCGTCAAGGATGAACAGCGCAGTGCCGCGCAGCGGCTTGATCTTGACCAGGTTGAGGCTGGTGGGCACGTACAGCGAGTGCACGTATTCACCGAACTTCATCACCTGCACGCCACCGACCGCCACGTCCGCCGAGCGGCGCAGCATGTTGAACATGCTGATGCGGGTGTAACGGGCGAAACGTTCGTTGATCATCTCCAGGGTCGGCATACGTCCACGGACGATGCGATCCTGGCTGGTCAGGTCATAACTTTTGACGCTGCCGGGTTCGGCAGCCATTTCGGTCTGCACCAGACCATCGTCGACGCCATGCAGCAGTGCGTCGATTTCATCCTGGGACAGCAGGTCTTGCACGGCCATGTCGTGATCCTACTGCAATACGAAGTTAGTGAAGAGCGCCTGCTCGATCACGACTTTGCCGAGCTCTTTCTGGGCCACTTCCTGCACGCTGGCAGTGACCTTCTGGCGCAGCATTTCCTGGCCGACCGGGGTGGCCAGGGCATCGAAGCTCTGCCCGGAGAACAGCATCACCAGGTTGTTGCGGATCACCGGCATGTGCACCTTGAGGGCTTCCAGGTCAGCCTGGTTGCGCGCGAGCAAGGTGATGCTCACTTGCAGGTAGCGCTGGCGGCCGTTCTGATTGAAGTTGGCGACAAAGGCCGGGAGCATCGGCTCGAAGATTGCCGGTTGCTTGACGTTGCTGGCGGTTTCAGCCGCAGGCGCCGGTTTGCTCGCGCTGCTGTGCATGATGTACCAGGTGCCACCCACCGAGGCGCCAATGGCCAGGATCAGGCCCACGACAATCATCAGGATAAGCTTGAGCTTGCCTTTGCCTGCGGGTGGTTTTGCTGCGTCGTCGCTCTTCGCCATGCCAATAATCCGTCACTATTCGGGGATTCATAGATCTACGGAAAGGCAAGAGCAAGTGTTATGCCAGAGTTGTCTGGTAATTGGGCAGAGCCAGCACCACCAATCAAATGTGGGAGCGGGCTTGCTCGCGAATGCGGTGTGTCAGTGACAGATGTATTGACTGACACACCGCATTCGCGAGCAAGCCCGCTCCCACATTTTGTCCCGCGACAGGTTCAGGTCAGGCGTAGTAGTCGACGGCGCTGGAGCCGATGACGTTGGAGATCACAGGCGTCACTGCTTCAGCCACTTCGGCATGGGCAGTGCTGTCGCCACTGTCACCACGTCCGCTGCTACTGATGCCCCGCGCCTGATTCTGCTGTTGCTGCTGCTCCTGGCCACGGGACTGGTCCGACACGTTCACATCCACCTGCCCCATGCCCTGCTGGGCAAACATCTCACGCAAGCGCCCGGATTGGCTTTCCAGCGCCTCGCGCACCACCGCATGGCCGCTCATGAAGCTGACCTGGGCTTGCTGGTCCGCCGTCATATTGACTTTGATGTCCAGGCGCCCGAGTTCGGCCGGTTGCAGTTGGATCTCCGCCGACTTGAGGTTGGCGCTGGACAGGTACATCACGCGGTTGACCACTTCCTCGGTCCAGCCGCTCTGGTGCATGGCCAGCGGTGCGTTGATCACCGGCGGCAGGGCGTTTGCGGTTTTCGGCGTGGCGGCCTGGGTCAAGGCAGCCAGGCGATTGGCGAAGTCATCGACGCGGGTGTCGCTGCTGGCGCCCTTGAGGTCTTTGAGGCCGTCTTCGATCAGCCCGCCGAAGGCTTTGTCACCGCCCTGGTCAGTGCTGTCCTTGGCGGCTTGCTGGTCGACCATATTGGCCAGGCCGGCACTGAAATTCTGGGCGGCGGTCGGCTGGTCCAGGTCCGGCGGCGGCGCGCTTTTCTGGGGGGCCTGGCTACTGGCGGAGACGTGACCGCCCTGCTCCATCGCCAGGCGCACGGCCGGCATTGCGTCGAGAGGGTCGCTGGCGGGGTCGAACGCTGGTGCCTTGACCTCATCGGTCACGGCAAGCGGTGCTGCGGTCACGGGCTGGGCCTTTTCATCAACCACAGGCGCGACGGTTGCCGGAGCCACCGGCACTGGCACTGGCACGGCGACTGGCGTGACCGTCGCCACCAACGCCGGATCTACGACCGGGTCAACCACCGGCTGTTGCACCAGACTTGGGTCGGCGGGCTTGTCGTCATCACTCTTGCTGGCGCTGTCATCAGCCTTGGCCGGCGGGTTGGCAGGCAAAGGATTGCCGCTATCGGCAACTGCCGGTGTGCTGGCGGCAGGCTTGTCGCCGCCGGCCGCAGGCTTGGCGCTGCTGTCGGCAGACTTGTCACGGCTGGTTTTCGACGGGGTATCGTCGGCCTTTGCCACAGGTTTGGAACCCTGATTGGCGAACACCTGAGCAAAGCCGGCGCCCTTGTCACGCGGCTCCGCAGCCGCTGCCGGCGGGTTGGCGGCAGGCGCTTGAGGCTTGGCCGCAGGGGCAGCCTGAAGAAGCGAATTAGGGGCGACTGGCATAGGTAAAGGTCTCCACTGCATGAGGGTCGGGGATGCAGTATCTGGAGGTAGAGCAAGAGTCGGGCCAGGTTGCCGAGCGCAGCTGAAAAATGTGGGAGAGGGCCCGTTCCCACATTTGGATCTTCATATCTCTATCAGCACATCAGAGCTGGAAGCGCTGGCGCTCCGATTCGTACAGCGGGCGCACCAAGGCAAACTCATGATCAATCTGATCCACCAGAACCCCCAGGTCAGCGCCAGGCGCTTGCGCAGACTCAGCCTCCAGCCGCTGGCACAACTGCGCCAACCGCACCGCACCGAGGTTGCCGCTGCTGCCCTTGAAGCTATGGGCGATACGCCCCAGCGCCTTGGCGTCATCGCGCGCCTTGCGCAAGGCTTCGACGCGTTTTTGCGAATCATCGAGGAAGGTATCCAACAGCCTGGGGTACTCGCCCTCCATGACTTCCTGCAAACCCGACAGCACGTCGGGGTCCAGATGAATCTCAGCCACTTGTTCGCTCCTTGATCAAGAATCGGCGGATTATGCCTGAGCCGGCCATGAAAACTCCACGCAGACACTGCGCCCGCCATCGGACCAGCGCACATCGCCGCTCAATTGACGGACCAGATTCAAGCCGCGACCGGACAGCCGATCAACGTCCAGGGGCCGTGCCAACACTTGATCCACGTCAAACCCGGCGCCGCTGTCTTCGATGCGCAAGGACAGCTGCCCGCCGCCCAGCGTCGGCACCACCTGCACATGCACACGCACATAGCCACTACTGAGCTGCGCCAGCCGCTCGTTGCGCTGGCGGTAGTAGTCGGCAAAACCGTGCACGTCGCGCTTGAGCCGCGAGTCCAGGCCCAGCACGCCATGCTCCAGGGCGTTGGAGTACAACTCGGCCATCACGCTGTACAGCGCCCCGCTCTGCTCGCGCAGGCCATGGACCTCCAGCAGCAACTGCAACAGGTACGGCAAGGGGTTGTGACGCTTGAGGGTTTCGGCGCGGAACTCGAAACTCACCGACCAATCCAGCGGGCACGACTGGCCGCTATCGGTATACAGCGGCCCCGTCGCACGCAGGGATGGCCCATCTTGCAGGGTGATTTCCACCATGCTCACATCGTCGCGCGCCTCACCGCGAAACGCGGCCAAGGCCTGCTCGATCTCTTCAAACAGCCGGTCGGGCTCGCGATTGGCGGCGAATACCTGATGTAAACGTTCGACGCCAAACAGCTGATCAGCGGTGTCAGCCGTGTCGAGTACGCCGTCGGAGAGCAAAAACACCCGGTCACCCAGGGCCATCGGCCAGACTTCGGTGCTGTCGTCAAACGCCTCGGCCGACAACACGCCCAACGGCAAATGCCGTGGCTCCAGCGCCGTACGCTTGCCGCTGGCGACTTCATGGACATAACCTTCGGGCATGCCACCGTTCCACACCTCCACCGCACGCCGCTGGGCGCTCAGGCACAACAGGGTGGCGCAACAGAACATGTCCACCGGCAGGATGCGTTTAAGCTTGACGTTCATTTCCCGCAGGATCTGGGCCAAGCCGTAGCCCTTGGCGGTCATGCCGTAGAACACCTCCGCCAGGGGCATGGCGCCGACCGCCGCCGGCAGGCCGTGGCCGGTAAAGTCGCCGAGCAGCACATGCATATCGCCCGACGGCGTATACGCGGCCAGCAGCAGGTCACCGTTGAACAGCGCATAGGGCGATTGCAGGTAGCGGATATTCGGCGCGGCGTTGATACAGCCCGAATGCGCGACTTTGTCGAACACCGCCTTGGCCACCCGCTGCTCGTGCACCAGGTAGTCGTGGTGCCTGGCGATCAGGTCGCGTTGCTGCAGTACCGTGGCCTGCAAACGGCGCAGGCGGTCCATGGCGTTGATCTTCGCCGCCAGGATCAGTTGGTTGTAGGGCTTGGCCAGGAAGTCATCACCGCCGGCATCCAGGCACTGGGCCAGGGCCGCGCTCTCGCGCAGGGAGGTCAGGAAGATGATCGGCACCAGCGCCTCACCGGCCAGTTGCTTGATCTGGCGCGCGGCTTCAAAACCGTCCATCACTGGCATCAGCGCGTCCATCAATACCAGTTGCGGGCGTTCGCGGGCAAACACCTGCACGGCATCGAGGCCGTTGCTGGCCGTGAGCACGCGGTGTCCCTGGCGCTTGACGATGGTCGACAACAACAGCACGTCGGCGGCGCTGTCTTCGGCAATCAGCACCGTCAACGGCTCCAGCACGGGGGCCAGGCCGCTCAACTGATGTCGAACAGTTTGTCGAAGTTGGAGATGGCGAGGATCTTGCGCACATCGGAGTTACTGTTGACCACCTGCACTTCCGAGTTGTCACCGCCGGCATGATCGCGCAGCAGCAGGAGCATGCCCAGGGCCGAGCTGTCCATGTAGGTGGTTTCCTTGAGGTCCACGACGTACAGCTCGGGCACCTTGTAGAAACGCTCATAGGCATCACGAAACACTTGGTGGCTGCCAAAATCGAAACGACCACGGATCGCGATCGTCAACTTCTTCCCATCCAGGGATACTTCGGACTCGACTGACATGTGACTGCTTCCTTGTCATAGGCGGTAGACAAAGGTTTAGCAGCTGAAGTGAATAGCAGCAACACAGCAGTTCAAATGTGGGAGCGGGCTTGCTCGCGAATGCGCTGGATCAGTCAATGAATTTTCCAACTGATACACCGCATTCGCGAGCAAGCCCGCTCCCACACAAGCCCTCATCCACATTCAGTATTGCGACGGGCGGGGCAGGCGCTGGGAGAGTTCATCCAGCAGCTTTTGCTCGCGCTTGTCTTCCAGCGCCCGCGCTTCGTCGATATAGCGCTGCACCAATTTGCGCAAGCCCTCGACCCGCGCATAGGCCTGCTGCCAGCTGTCGCGGGCCTTTTCGAAGTTGTTCTGGTGCCAGAGCAGGCTTTGGCGCTGCTGGTCGACGGCGGTCTCCAGCTGGTTGAGGAAGCCCTGGTAGCCCATCAACCACTGGCCCGACACACCTTGGGTCCCGCGCTCGATCCACTGCTGCTGGTACTCGCTGCGAAAGCGCTCCAGGTCGCCCAGCTTGCTTTCCGCCAGGCGCACCTGGCCCTGGAAATAGCCCAGACGTTGCACGGCGGTTTTTTCGGCCTTTTCGGCCATGTCCACCACCGGCGCCAGGCGTGAAGAGCGCGTACTGGCCATGGCTTAGCCGCCTGGCGCCGGGGCGAAGATCGAGCCCAGGTGCGCTTCGCTTTCACCCATGCTGATCTTGTCGTTGAGACCCTGGCGCAGGTAGGTCACCAGCTGCGGTTGCAGGGCAATCGCCAGATCGGTGTCACGGTCGCCACCGGCCACATAGGCACCGACGCTGATCAAGTCGCGGCTCTGCTGATAACGCGACCACAACTGCTTGAACTGTTGTGCGCGGGCCATATGCTGCGGCGTGACCACCGATGGCATCACCCGGCTGATGGACGCTTCGATGTCGATGGCCGGGTAGTGCCCCTCCTCCGCCAGGCGCCGCGACAGCACGATGTGGCCGTCAAGCACGCCCCGCGCCGAGTCGGCGATGGGGTCCTGCTGGTCATCGCCTTCGGACAACACCGTATAAAACGCAGTGATCGAGCCGCCACCGGCCTCGGCATTACCGGCACGCTCCACCAGTTTCGGCAGCTTGGCGAACACCGACGGCGGATAGCCCTTGGTCGCCGGCGGCTCGCCGATGGCCAGGGCGATTTCCCGCTGGGCCTGGGCGAAACGGGTAAGCGAGTCCATCAGCAACAGGACGTTCTTGCCCTTGTCGCGAAAATATTCGGCGATGCGCGTGCAATACATCGCGGCGCGCAAACGCATCAACGGCGCATCGTCCGCCGGGGAGGCGACCACCACCGAACGCTTGAGGCCTTCTTCGCCAAGGCTGTGCTCGATGAACTCCTTCACCTCGCGCCCCCGCTCGCCGATCAGCCCGACCACGATGATGTCGGCCTCGGTAAACCGGGTCATCATGCCCAGCAATACCGATTTACCCACACCCGTACCGGCAAACAGGCCCAGACGCTGGCCGCGCCCGACCGTCAATAATCCGTTGATGCTGCGAATGCCCACGTCCAGCGGCTGGCTGATCGGGTTGCGCTTGA
The DNA here is from genome assembly GCF_057835125.1 of Pseudomonas sp. GL_117. Taxonomy (NCBI): domain Bacteria; kingdom Pseudomonadati; phylum Pseudomonadota; class Gammaproteobacteria; order Pseudomonadales; family Pseudomonadaceae; genus Pseudomonas; species Pseudomonas sp. GL_117. The sequence goes on from NZ_CM174418.1 coordinate 4,377,471, forward strand.
GCGGGTTGATCGTCGGGCCGTCCATCGGCACCCAGTCTTCGGCCTTCATGCCACCCTTGCCGTCCAGCGCACGACCGGCGCCGTCGAGTACGCGGCCGAGCATGCTGATGCCCATCGGCAGGCGGCCGGTGTCGGCCAGGGGCACCACGCGGGCGCCGGGGGCAATACCGGCCAGGCTGCCAACGGGCATCAGGAAAATCTTGCTGCCGGAAAAGCCCATCACCTCGGCTTCAACCTGCACCGGGTGGTAGCTGTCGTCGTTGATCACCAGGCAGCGACTGCCCATGGCGGCACGCAGGCCTTCGGCTTCGAGGGTCAGGCCGACCATGCGCAACAGGCGCCCTTCGAGGATCGGTTGGCCGGGCAACTCGGTGGCCTCGGTGTAACCACTCAGGCGCTTGGCGAAGCTGGTGCGATCAAGGCGCATCGGGGGCGTCCAGGTCAACGCTCAGGTCGGGTTCGGCGGGGTTGAGCACCTGCTCGTGGGCTTGATCGAGCAGCTTGGCCATGATCTGGCTGACGCGCGTCTCCACGGTGGCGTCGATGCGGCTGTGCTCGGTCTCGACCCGGCAGCCACCGGGCTGCAACGCCGCATCTTCAACGATGCGCCAGGTTTCCTCATGGCGCTCGCGCAGGGCTTTGACCTGCTCGAAATCCTGCGGGTTGATGTACAGACGCACATTGCCGACGCCCAGAGGCAGCAGCTTGAGAGCTTCGCGCATGACGCTTTCGATTTGGCTGGAGTCGAGCACCAGTTCGCGCTGGATCACCTGGCGCGCAATGTGCTCCACCAGGCCGACCATGGTTTTTTCGATCTGCGAATCCTGCTCGGCAATCGGGTCGAACAACCCGACCATCAAGCGCTCCAGGCTGGAAAGCTTGACGGCCAGCGCAGCCTCGGCCTCCTGGCGCACCTTGAGCGTGGTGGCGCGAAAGCCGTCCTTTTCCCCGGCGGCAAAGCCTTCGTTGTAGGCTTCCTGGCGGATGCTTTCCAACTCTTCGAGGGTCAGTGGCTGGACTTCCTCCAGCGGCACTTCTTCCATTTCCGCCGGCACTTCGGGTTCCGGCTCGGGCTCGGGTTGCGGCACATGCGGATCGAAGCTGGGCAGCGACCAGATGTCGAACCCGCCGACATCCCGTGCGCGAATCAGATCGCTGGGTGCCTCATCTTTGTTCGACATCAGGGGCGCCTTAGATCATTTCTTCGCCGCCCTTCCCGCCGAGAACGATTTCTCCGGCTTCGGCCATACGGCGGGCAATGGTGAGGATTTCTTTCTGTGCGGTTTCCACGTCGCTGACGCGCACCGGGCCCTTGGCTTCGAGGTCGTCGCGCAACAGTTCGGAGGCACGCTTGGACATGTTCTTGAAGATCTTCTCTTTGACGCCTTCGTCCGAGCCCTTGAGGGCCAGCACCAGCACGTCGGAGGAGACTTCGCGCAGCAACGCCTGGATGCCACGGTCGTCGACATCGGAGAGGTTGTTGAACACGAACATGAGGTCTTCGATCTGGCCGGACAGGGTGTCGTCGATCTCGCGGATCGAGTCCATCAACTGGCCTTCGACCGAGCTGTCGAGGAAGTTCATGATGTCGGCGGCACGCTTGATACCACCCAGGGTGGTGCGCGCGGCGTTGGAGTTGCCGGAGAACTGCTTCTCCAGGATGGTGTTCAATTCTTTCAAGGCCGCCGGCTGCACAGTGTTCAGCGACGACACGCGCAGGATGATGTCCAGGCGCACTTTATGGTCGAAGTGGCCAAGCACTTCACCGGCCTGGTCCGGGTCGAGATACGCGACGACGATGGCCTGGATCTGCGGGTGCTCGAAGCGGATCACGTCGGCGACGGCGCGCGGTTCCATCCACTTGAGGCTGTCGAGACCACTGGTGTTGCCACCCAGCAGGATGCGATCGATCAGGCCGTTGGCCTTGTCTTCGCCCAAGGCCGAGGTGAGCATCTTGCGGATGTAGCTGTCGGAGCCGACGCCCAGGCTGGTCTGGTCGCCGACGATCTCGACGAACTCGCTCATCACCTGCTCGACTTGCTCGCGGTGCACATTGCGCATCTGCGCCATGGCCACGCCAACCCGCTGGACCTCTTTGGGGCCCATGTGGCGCAGCACTTGGGCGGCGTCGGTTTCACCGAGGGACAGCAGCAGCACGGCGGCTTTGTCGACCTTGGTCAGTTTGGCAACAGCGGCTCGATTATCACTCATCTGCGTTGATCCACTCTTTCACGACCTGGGCCACACGACCCGGGTCTTCTGCTACCAGACTTTTGATTGCGTTCAGCTGAGCGTCGTAACCTTCGCTCGGGCTTGGCAACAGGATGCTTTGCGGGCCGCCGAGGCTGACGCGGTCGTTGGCCAGTTCGCCATCCAGGCCGCCCATGCCACCCAACTCCACGTCGCCGCCACCAAAGGCCGCCAGTTGTTTCTTGCTGCCATTGCCGGTGATGTTGTTGAGCACCGGGCGCAGCACGCCGAACACCAGTACCAGGATGAACAACACACCCAACACTTGCTTGACGATGTCCCAGAACCACGGCTGCGTATAGAACGCCGCTTCGGCAATCACTTCGCCACGCTCGGCGGAGAACGGCATGTTGATCACGCTGACGCTGTCGCCACGGCTTGCGTCAAAACCGACCGCGTCCTGCACCAGGCGGGTGAAACGCGCCAATTCATCGGCGCCCCATGGGGCACGGGTAATGGTGCCGTCAGCGGCATTGACCTTGACCTGGTCATCGACCACCACCGACACCGACAGGCGATTGACGCGGCCCTGCTGTTGCTTGGTGTGGCTGATGGAACGGTCGAGCTCGAAGTTCTTGGTGGACTGGTTACGCTTGTCCGCCGGGTACGGTGCGAGCATTGGCTGGCCGGTGGCCGGGTCCATGATCTGCTGGCCGTTGGCGTCCAACAGCGGTTGGCCCGGGGCGATGGCGCCTGCGGTGGCTGCGGCGCCGCCGGTGGTTTGCGGGGCCGAGGCCGGGGTTGGTGGCTGGTTGCTCAGGGCACCCGGCACACCTTGCGGGCCACTGCTGGCGGTGCGTTGTTCGCTGGTGGACTGCTCGCTGCGCAGCGCCGGCTGGTCCGGGTTGAATTGTTCGGAAGTCGACTCGACGGCACTGAAGTCCACATCGGCTGACACTTCAGCCTTGTAGCGGTCGTTGCCCAGCACAGGTTGCAGGATGTTGTGCACACGCTGGGTGAGCATGCTTTCCATGCGGCGGCTGTAGTCGAACTGCTTGCCTGCCTGGGTCAGTGCCGAGTTTTCGGCCATGTCCGACAGCAGGTTGCCCTTCTGGTCGACCACGGTGATTTGCGACTTGCTCAGCTCGGGAACGCTGGTGGCCACCAGGTTGATGATCGCCAGCACCTGGCCAGGCTCCAGGGAGCGGCCGGAGAACAGCTCCACCAGGACCGAGGCGCTTGGCTTGCGTTCGTCACGTACAAACACCGAGCTCTTCGGGATGGCCAAGTGCACGCGGGCGCCCTTGACGTTGTTCAGGCTGGAGATGGTGCGGGCCAGCTCGCCTTCCAGGCCACGACGGTAGCGGGTGGCTTCCATGAACTGGGAAGTGCCCAGGCCCTGGTCTTTGTCGAGAATTTCAAAACCGATGTTGGCGTCGGACGGCGTCACGCCGGCAGCGGCGAGCTTCATGCGCGCACGGGCCACGTCGTCGGCCTTGACCAGCAAGGCGCCGGAATTGGGCTCGACGGTGTAGGCGATGTCGGCGGCGGCGAGGGTTTCCATGATCTGCTTGGAGTCCATGCCCGCCAGGCTGCCGTACAACGGCCGGTAATCCGGTTGCTGCGACCACAGCACCACGGCAAAACCAATCGCCACGCTGGCAGCCAGGCCGACCATCAGGCCTACCTGACGCAGCATGGTCATTTCGGAGAGGTTTTCCAGGAACGACAGGCCAAACAGCGGCGGTTTGCCGTCTGCCTTGGCGGGTGCGTTGTCCACGACTGCTTCTGCCATGACTTAAATCTCGTCCTTAAACCGGCATCTGCATGATGTCTTGATAAGCCTGAACCAGCTTGTTACGCACCTGGGTCAACGCCTGGAACGACACGCTGGCTTTTTGCGAGGCGACCATCACATCGGTGAGGTCCACGCCGCTTTTGCCGATTTCGAACGCGCTCGCCAATTGGTTGGACGCTTGTTGGGTGTCACTGACTTTATTGATTGCCGAACCGAGCATGTCGGCGAAACTGCTTTGGCCCAATTCCGGCGCTGGCGCGACGGATTTCGGTTGAGCCATGGCATCCATTTGCATGGAGCGCATATCCAACATCAACCGATTGAACTCAATACCCTGGCTCATGACCTTCTCTCTCCGACAACCCGCATTTTTTTTGACACTACGCCGCAATTACCAAGGGAAGTAGCAACAAGGGTGCCAGCTCTGTATCGATTCGTAAGAAAAGGCGACAAACCTTGTCGGTCTTAATACCGACTAGGTGGCAAACAGATAAGCTTCCACATCCATCCCCGCATCGCGCATTTGCGCCAGCTTGTAGCGCAGGGTGCGCGGGCTGATGCCCAGGCGTTCGGCAGCCTCTTTGCGCCGGCCGCGCTCGGCGCGCAGGGTGTCGATGATCATCTGAAATTCGCGGCGGCGCAGGTCGTCGCCCAACGCTCCGGCAGACTCGGCCTCGGCCACCACTGGCGCGGGCGCCAAGGTCGGCAGTGGCGCGGCACCGCTGCCCATGGCCAGGCAGAAATCCTGGGGTTGGATCAGGCCGCCCTGTTGCAGGATCAGCGCGCGCTGGATCGCGTTATCCAACTCGCGCACGTTGCCGGGCCACGGGTAGGCGATCAGGCAGGCCTGGGCCTCGGCCGACAAGCGCGCCTGGGCGTGCTTCATTTTTTTGACGTGGTTATTCAGCAGGCGCTCAGCCAGCGGCACGATGTCGGCCGGGCGTTCACGCAGCGGGCGCCAGGCCAGGGGGAACACCGAGAGCCGGTAGAACAGGTCTTCACGGAAGCGCCCCGCCGCCACTTCACCCGCCAGGTCGCGGTTGGTGGTGGCGACCACGCGAATATCCAATTGGATCGGCTTGCGCGCGCCGACCCGCTCCACCTCGCGCTCCTGTAGCACCCGCAGCAATTTGGCTTGCAGACCCAGGGGCATTTCGGAGATTTCATCGAGCAGGATGGTGCCGCCGTCGGCCTGTTCGAACTTGCCGGCCTGGGCCGCGATGGCGCCGGTAAATGAGCCTTTTTCGTGGCCGAACAGGGTGGCTTCAAGCATGTTGTCCGGGATCGCCGCGCAGTTGATCGCAATGAACGGCTGGCTGGCGCGTCTGGATTGCTGGTGGATGTAGCGCGCCAGCACTTCCTTGCCGGTGCCGGACTCGCCGGAGATCAGCACTGTGGAATCGCTGCGCGCGACACGGGCCGCCAGTTCCAGCAACTGGGCGCTGGCCGGCTCGAAGGCAATCGGGCCTTCGCCGTCGCTGGCCGAGATCATCCCAAGGGCATGGCGCGCGACCAGGTCGATCAAGGCCTTCGGCTCAAAAGGCTTGACCAGATAGTCTGCCGCCCCCTGACGCATGGCATCCACCGCGCGCTCTACCGCGCCGTGGGCGGTCATCAGCAACACTGGCAGCTGTGGCTGGCGCGCGCGCAGCAGGCCGAGCAATTGGTGACCATCCATGCCAGGCATGTTGACGTCGCTGACCACCAAGCTGAAGGACTCCTGCTCTACCGCCTCCAAGGCTTCCTCGGCCGAGCCGACCGCCCGATAGTCATGGCCCGCCAACAGCAGCGTGTCAGCCAGTGCTTCACGCAGGGCGCGGTCGTCTTCTACCAATAAAACCTTGATTGCCATGTTCGTTTACTCCGTGCTTGCCACGCCTGAAAACAGCGGCAAGGTCATCAATGCACAGGTGCCACGCCCCACACGGGAACGCAGCTGCAATTCTCCCTGATGGGCGCGTGCCACGGCCTTGACCACGGTCAGGCCGAGGCCCGTTCCGTTGGTCTTGGTGGTGAAAAAGGGTTCGCCCAGGCGCCGCAGTACCTGCGGGTCGATGCCGCTGCCACTGTCGCTGATGCACAGGCGCAGGGTTTGTTCGCGGCAGTACAGGTGAATCTTCAGGCGTGCGCCGGGGGCGCTGGCCTGGGTGGCGTTTTCGATCAGGTTGAGCAGCGCGCCGACCAGGGTGTCGCGATTGCACAGCAGTTCGCCGAGGTGGCTGTCGCACTGCCAGCGCACCTGGACGTCCTGGATATGGGTACTCGCAGCCGCTTGCAGGGCACGCATCAGCTCGGCCGGGGTGATGCGGTCGGTGAGCGGCAACTCGCCACGGGCGAACACCAGCATGTCGCGCACTTGGTGTTCCAACTCGTGCAGGCGCTCCTTGAGACGCCCGGCAAACCGCTGCTGGGTCTGTGGTGGCAATTGCTCATCAGTCAAATGACTGGCGTAGATCAACGCGGCCGACAGGGGCGTACGGATCTGATGCGCCAAAGAAGCGACCATCCGCCCTAGCGACGACAAACGCTCATGCCGCGCCAACTGGTCTTGCAGGTGACGGGTTTCGGTCAGGTCGTTGAGCAGCACCAACTGGCCGGGCTCGGCATCCAGGGAGCGGGTGGCGATGGACAGGCGGCGCCCGTCTTTCAGGGAGATTTCATGGCCATCGTCTTCACGCGGGGCGAAACAGCGGGTGATGACGTGGCGCCACAGCTCGCCTTCCAGTGGCAGGCCGAGCAGGTCGCAGGCGGCCGGGTTGGCCTCGCGCACGCGGCCGTCTTCGTCGATGACGATCACGCCACCAGGCAACAGCGACAACAGGTTTTGCAGACGGTTGGCCAGGCGCTCTTTTTCGGCCAGCTCTTGCATGCGCTGGGCGCTGACCACTTCCAGCTCGCCCTTGAGCTCGGACACCCGGGCTTCAAGCAGGCTGTAGGAGTCCGTCAGTTGGCTGGACATCTGATTGAACAGCGAAAAGGCCTGTTCCAGGCCATTGCGACTGAGCTGCTCGGCGTCAGGCACCGAAGATAGTTGGGCGGCGTGGGGCATCATGCTCTCTCGCTTGGCTGACCGTCAGTTAAACGGAACGTTGCGAGGGCTGTAGCAATACTTGTGCCGAAAAAAAACCGCTGATTAATCAGCGGCTTGGAAAACAGGCGTCAATCATCCGCCTGTTCATCACCTTCTCGACGGCTCATGCCGTACTTGCGCATCTTCTCCACCAGGGTGGTACGGCGGATACGCAAGCGCTCGGCGGCGCGGGCGACGATGCCGTTGGCGTCGTCCAGGGCCTGTTGGATCAGGCCTTGTTCCAGGTTGCCGAGGTAATCCTTCAGGTCGAGGCCTTCCGGCGGCAGCATGGCGGTGGAACCGAAGTCCGGGGTATGGCCGTTGATGGCTACACGCTCTTCCATGTCGCTGCGCAGGCTGTCGAGTTGCTCGTCTTCGTCGTCGACGTAGCGGAATTTCTTCGGCAACTCGACCACGCCGATCACACCGTAGGGATGCATGATCGCCATGCGCTCGACCAGGTTGGCCAGCTCCCGCACGTTGCCCGGCCAGCCGTGGCGGCACAGGGACATGATCGCCGCGGAGTTGAACCGGATCGAGCCGCGCTTTTCGTGCTCCATGCGCGAGATCAGTTCGTTCATCAGCAGCGGGATGTCTTCGACGCGCTCGCGCAGCGGGGCCATCTCGATCGGGAAGACGTTGAGGCGGTAGTACAGGTCTTCGCGGAAGCTGCCGACCTCGATCATGCTTTCGAGGTTCTTGTGGGTCGCCGCGATGATGCGTACATCGACGCTCTGGGTCTTGTTGCTGCCCACGCGCTCGAAGGTGCGCTCCTGCAACACGCGCAGCAGCTTGACTTGCATCGGCAGCGGCATGTCGCCGATTTCGTCGAGGAACAGGGTGCCGCCGTTGGCCAGCTCGAAACGCCCGGCACGGCTGGTGATCGCCCCGGTAAAGGCGCCCTTCTCGTGGCCGAACAATTCGCTTTCGAGCAGCTCTGCCGGGATCGCCCCGCAGTTGACCGGCACAAAGGGCCCGTCACGACGCTTGGAGTGGTAGTGCAGGTTGCGCGCCACCACTTCCTTGCCAGTGCCCGACTCGCCGAGGATCAGCACGCTGGCGTCGGTATCGGCCACTTGCTGCATCATCTGGCGCACGTGCTGGATCGCACGGCTGGTGCCGACCAGGCTGCGGAACAGGTTGGGTTCACGGTGGCGACCGCGCTCGCGGGCCTGGTCGTACATCTCGCGATAGACCTGGGCGCGGTGCAGGGAATCAAGCAATTTGCTGTAGCTGGGCGGCATTTCCAGGGAGGAAAGTACCCGGCGACGCTGGTCTTCGGGCAGGTCGACGGGAGAAATTTCGCCAATTAGCAAAACTGGAAGGAACTCATCCCAGGTGGACAGTGTCTTTAACAAGCCCAAAACAGCGCCAGGAGCGTTTACCGTCCCGATCAGCACACAAATGACTTCACGGCTCGATGACAATGAGCTGACCGCCTGCTGCCAGTCATGGCTGCCGCAGGGCAGATTTTCTTCGCCAAGAAAATTCAAAATCACCGCTAAATCGCGGCGGCGGACGCTATCGTCATCAATCAGCAGAATTTTGGTTTCACGCCACATGCAATAGCAACTTCCCTAGTAAAACTTCCTGCCCAAGAATGAGGGCAATCAAGACGCTTGTACGATTTTGTACCTTACTAGACGTCTGAAATCTGAAAACAGCACTAGTTAAGTCAAAAATGCTGGCACAGTCAAATATATGACGCACCGTTCGGACCAACTGACGCTATTCAGCCGAACAGATGGTAAACCTTTGACGCATTTTTAGCTTGGTTGATCTGCGACATCTCTTCAAAAATCGCCTGTCTTTCGCCCGTCGTCACTTCCAGCAACTGCTGATATACCGCCAGCAGACTTTCGAGTTTTTCGCGCAACATGCTCTCGTCTTCCGGCGCTTCGCTGAGCGCCTCATCGATCACACTGCGGCAACCCAGATCGAGCTCGCCAATGGCGTCCCAATTGCGCTCCGCCAGCGCGCCCATCAGCGCCTCGCGAGTTTCATCAATGCGTTGCAGTGCATGGCTCATGACGTGATCCTCAAGGCCCTCAGGCCTTATTCAGCGGCGGCCTGCGGCGCGCCAATAGCATCCCAGCCTTCTTTTACGGTAATCAGCAAACGGGCGACTTCGTCGATCATGTCCGCATCGTTATGCAGGTTCGCTTCCATCAGACGGTTGGTCATGTAGGCGTACAGGCTTTCCAACTGCTGGACGTAAGCCGGGTTGTCACTTTTCTGGGCGTCGAGCCCATCACGCAGGCCGATCACGATGTCGATGGCCTTGCCGAGCATCAAACCCTTTGCCGCGATGTCACCACGTGCCAACGCACCTTTGGCCTGGGCCATGCGGTCGAGCCCACCTTCCATCAGCATCTGCACCAGACGATGAGGGCTGGCTTCGGAGATCTGAGCATGGGAATTGACCTTCTGGTATTGGCGAAGGGCTCTCATGGGATTCATGTTTCTACCTCGTGACGGGCGACAGCGGAAAGTGGTTGAGTAACCAATATGTCGACTGGCTCGCAAAAAGCTTTAGCGCCAGTCGTCTCTCGATAAAAAAGGCCAGGCAGGTCGCCTGGCCTTTTTTTATGACGCGGGATCAACTATTGGTCTTTACGTTGTTCAGCGCATTGAGCGTGGTCATGACACTGGTGCTTTGCTGGCGCAATTGGGCGACCAGGGTGTCCATGGCGTTGTATTTGGCCGACAGGCTGTTGGTGAGCAAGGTCATGCGCTCGTCCAGGGTGGACTGCTCCTTGGTCAGGTCCTTGAGCGTATCCGACAAGGAGGTCGAACGCGTAGCCAGGATGCCGGTGCTGGCCTTGGCGAAATCGTCGGTGGCGCTTTTCATCCGCGCCAGCATGCCGTCCTTGCCGGAGAACATGCTGTTGATGTCGGCCGCGTTGGTTTTAACCGCTGCATCCCACTTCTTGTCATCGATCGTCAGCAGGCCAGTGGTCGAACTGGTGCTCACGCCAAATTGTGCCAGGGACTTCAACGCCCCTGTGCCCGACAGCGTGTTGAACTCGTTGCGAATCGCGCTCTGCAGGGAGCGCATGGTCGAGTCGCCCGTCAGCGTTGCCGCCGTGGTGCTACCGTCCAGGTTCTTGGTGACCTTGGTTTCGGCGTTCATCGCAGTGATCAAGGCGTTATAGGTATCAATGAAACCCTTGACCCCGGACTTGAGCGCCGTGGTGTTGGTGCTCACCGTGATTAGCGTGGCGTTTCTCACCGGGTTATCACTGACATCACCTGCCGTCTTGAGCGCCGAAACCGACACCAGCTTGATGTTCACACCACTGAGTGCCCCTTCAATGTTGTTGGTCTTGGACACCGAAGAAACACCATCGATGCTGTACAACGCATCCTTGGGCTCATCAACGACACTAGCCCCGACATCCAATCCCGAATCACCCGAAAGCGTCAGGTCAGAGCCCGTACCCATCTTGGTCGACGTCAGGATCAACCGGGAACCATTGGAGTCGGTCTGGATGTTGGCGCTCAATCCCGACGTACCAAACTGGGTGTTGATCGAATCCCGCACCTGCTGCAAGGTCGCACCGGCCGGGATATTCAAGTCATAGTTTTTGCTGGACTGGGTAATCGTCAGCGTCGTCGACTTGTTGGTGGCATTCACCACCGAAGAAGTACCACCGGAAAAATTGGCGCTGGACAGCTTCGACGCCTGGGCCAATTGGTTGACGATCAGTCGGAAGCTACCTGTCGAGGCGGTATTGCTGGAGGTCATGGTCGCGACTTTTTCATCCGAGGACGAACCCGTCAGGCCGGTAAAGCTGCTGTCCTTGGCCATCGTGTCGAGCGCACCACGAAACGCGTCCAGCGCCGCTTGAATCTTGCCGATCGAAGACAGCGTGGTGGTCGCTTTCGCTGATGCGGTATTGATCTGCGTCTGCTTGGGCACCTTTTCGGCGTTCACCAAGGACGTCACGATCGCCTGCGTATCGATATTGGAACCGATACCACTTACCGTTGAACCCGCCATCTTCGTATCTCCTGTTCGGTGGCTGCCGTTATCTTGACTTATTGCGCCTCAAGACCTGACAACAACAAGTTTCATGCCAGCTCAGGCCTTGTCGTCGAACAACAAGCTGCTGGCGCTGGAAAGGCTCTGTGCCAGTTTCAATGCCGTTTCCGACGGAATCTGGCGAATCACTTCACCACTGTCGGTGGCGATGACCTTGACCACCACGCGATGGGTGGAGTCATCAATGGAAAAATCCAGGCTGCGCTGGGCAGCTTGAACGAATTCTCGAATATCGGTTACTGCTTGTTCCAGGTCGGCACGCTCAGGCTGTTTTGCTGTGGCGGCGGCTTCCTGGGCTTTTGGAACGGCTTTATCAGTCACTACCTGGGCAGATGCGCTTAGGGGTGCAACCGGCGGATAAGACTGGTTCAGCTTTACACTCATGTCCATGTCCAATCTCCTCTAAACCGAAAAAACGGAAGGGCACGTAGACGCACCCTTCCGTTAGTTACCAAGCGCTGGGATTACTGAAGCAGCTTCAGTACAGCGGATGGCAGCTGGTTAGCCTGCGACAGGATCGCGGTGGAAGCCGACTGCAGGGTTTGTTGCTTGGTCAGTTCGGCGGTTTCGGAAGCGAAGTCGACGTCCTGAACGGTGGAACGTGCAGCGGTGGAGTTCTTCTGAATGTTCTGCAGGTTGTCTGCAGTGGTAGTCAGACGGTTCTGAGTAGCACCCAGGCCCGAACGAACGCCGTCGATGGTGCCGATGGCCTTGTCGATAACAGCCAGCGCGTTTTGAGCGTTGGTAGAGTCGGTCACGTCGGTGTTAGAGATGGTGGTCTTGGTCGACGAAACGGTAGCAGCCGCGAACAAGTCCGATACACCAGTACCAGCGTCGCTCAGGGAGTAGCCTTTAGCCGAATCCAGGGAAACCTCACCGGTCACAACGATTGCAGCAGCACCCAGAGCAGCCGGGGTGGCGAATGCGCCAGCGCCGTCTTTAGCGCCAACCAGGATGTTGGTCTGGGCGTTGGCATCAGCACCCGAGAACGACAGGTTTTCGCCGGAATCCGACTTAACCGACAGGGTTTTGTTGGATTCGTCGTAGTTAACGCTGATGCCCAGTTTGGCAGCGTTCGATTTCAGCTGGTCAGCCAGGCCGGCCAGGTCCTTCACGCCGACGAAATCAACAGCATTACCGCTACCTACAGCCAGTTTGAAGTTCGACGGAGTGGCAGCGCCTACATCCAGTTTGACTTCAGTGCTGGCGGTAGCGGTCAGGCCACCGATCGAACCGTTCAGGCCCGCAGCGATGTCTTTAGCCGAAGCGCCTGCAGCGTAGTTTACGGTTTTGGTCTGACCGTTGCCGGTAACAGTGATGGCGCCGCCAGCCAGGCCAGTGGCGCTAGGTACGATGGCCTTGGTTTTGATCTGCTGCGAACCAATGTTGTTGGCTGCAACGTTTTCCAGGCTCAGGTTGATGGTTTCGTTAGCGTTGGCGCCAACCTGGATGGCTTTGGTACCGTACGAACCGTCCAGCAGCTTCTGGCCACCGAAAGTAGTGGTTTGCGAGATACGGGTCAGTTCCGAAGTCAGAGCCTGGTATTCGTCGTTGTTCGACTTACGGTCGTCAGCGCTCAGGGAACCGGTAGCGGAGGACAGAGCCAGGGTACGCATTTTTTGCAGGATGTCGGTCGAAGCCTGCATCGCGCCTTCAGCGGTCTGAGCGATGGAGATACCATCGTTCACGTTTTTTACTGCTTGGCCCAGGCCGTTGATTTGGCTGGTCAGGCGGTTAGCGATCTGCAGGCCTGCAGCGTCGTCTTTAGCGCTGTTGATACGCAGGCCGGAAGACAGGCGCTGCATGGAGGTGGCCAGGGCGCCGCCGGCTTTGTTCAGGTTGCCCTGAGTAGTGATCGAAGCAATGTTGGTGTTTACTGTTAAAGCCATGACGAAATCCTCGTTGGATGGATACTGCGGCTTCCGGCCCTGGCAACCGCCGGGTGTGGCCTGAGAACCTACGTAATAGTTATCGTCGTGCTGGGCAGTTGCTTGAGGATTTTTTTTGATTTTTTTGCTGGCGACGTGCCACCCCTTGCAATTCAAGGGCTTACGCAGGCAAAAAACCCCGAATTCATTGGCTTTTCTGGCGCCAAATAAAAAACGCCGATGATCTTTCGATCATCGGCGTTTTTTTGTGCTACGCGTTAAAGGCTCACGGACGATGCAGAATCGCCGAACCCCACGACAGGCCCACTCCAAAACCGCTGATGGCCACGCGCTTCCAGGTCGCATCCATCACGTGCTTTTCCAGCAGCAATGGAATGCTCGACGACACGGTGTTGCCGGTCTCGACCATGTCCTTGATGAACTTGTCCACCGGCGCATCTTCAAACCGACGCGCCACGGCATCGACAATCGCCGCACTGCCCTGGTGGATGCAGAACGCATCGATGTCGTCCGCTTGCAGATCCGACTCATTGAGCAGCTCGTGCAGATGCGCAGGCACTTTAAGCAGGGCAAAGTTGAACACCTGGCGACCGTTCATGAAGAACACACCGTCGCTGACCTTCAGGTGCGGCGCGCCGGAACCGTCGGTGCCGAACTTGGACTTGCCCAGCAGCCAGGACGCGTCTTCGCCCATCCAGGTCGCGGTGGCAGCGTCACCGAACAGCATGGTGGTGTTGCGGTCTTCCGGATCAACGATCTTCGAATACGGGTCGGCGGTGATCAGCAGGCCGTTTTTCAGGCCAGTGGCTTCCATGAAGCCCTTCATCGCGTAGATGCCGTAGACGTAGCCGGAGCAGCCCAGGGAAATATCGAACGCCGCGACGTGAGTCGGCAAGCCGAGCTTGTCCTGGACGATGGCGGCCGTGTGGGGCAAACCCTCTTCATCACCGTTCTGGGTGACGACGATCAGCGCGTCGATGGACTCACGCTTCAAATCGGGGTTATTGGCAAACAAAGCGTTGACCGCCTCGACACACAGATCGGAGGTTTCCTGCGCGGCTTCCTTGCGCGGCAGGAACGCCGAACCGATCTTGCCAATGATGAACTCTTCATCCTTGGCGAATTTGGCACCCTGGGCGTAGTTATCGATCCCGTCGGCCGGCACGTAACTGGCGATGCTTTTTATGCCAATCATTGTGGCTTCCCAATACTAAATAGCTGGAGATCACCCCGCGAGTCGCCTCGCCGGGTGCTGACAATAAAGGGGGCAACCCCGCAAAAAACTCGCTGAAAGCCGCTGCGCAAGGACTCTGAGACGACTTATCCTTTTCACACGATACAGTGAAGATGCGCTTTATGACTCACAGGTCACTCAATTCTGTGTGGTTTATGCAAAACCTTCAAACAATTAAACCGCGTAAACGACAACGGCCCAGCCTGTTTCCAGGCTGGGCCGCTGGGGATGACGCCGTTTACATCTTGTTGAACAGGCTCAACTGCGAGACTTTCACAAATGCCAGCTGCGAGGCTTCGAGCATGGTTTGCTGCAAGGTCAGGTTGATCGCGGCCTCACCCATATCGACGTTGGCCAGGGCACTCATAGTGCTGGTATTGGCCAGGCCGACACTGGTGTTTTCGCTGGACTGCACATTCAGCGCATTCTGCCGCGCACCGATGGAACCACGCACGTTATCCACCTGGTCGGTTGAGCTGGTCAGGTTACTGACGGCAGCGTTCAAGGCGTCCTGCAGCTTGACCCGTGCACCGGGAATTCCATCCGCCGGTTGCTCCAGAGCAATGCGCAGCTGACTCAAGGTATCGAGGGCGCTCTGGGTTTTGTGGGTACTGGCACCGACCGAAAACTGATCGCCGACATTCGGCGCGCCGCTCAGGCTGAACGTAACGCCCGCCGCCGTGATCGTCGGGCTCGGCGTGGCGGTCGCATCGATGACACCCGAATCAATCGCCTTGCTGTTGGGGGTGTAGGGCTGCGAAAACACCTCGTAGGCGTTCGGATCGGTATCGCTGAACTTGATCAGCACGCCACTGTTGGCCGGGAAGGTGCTGGCGTACTTGGCCGGGCTACTGACCGTGGCATTGGTCAGTTGCGTCGGCGACGTGTTACTCGCGGTGCGGGCGACGTTGAACGTGTCCGGCTTGGCCGAGAGCGTGAACTCACGCCCCTTGACCATCGCATCGGCATCCGGCCCGGTGGCCTTGTCGGTCAGGTCGACACTGATGTCGAACTTGACCCCACGCAGGTTGACGCTGGCACTGCCCTCCTTGGTAGAGTCGAACGTCCCGTTGCCCGGAAGCTGCGAGGTAATGTCGTTGCCGCCTTTATCCGTCACCACATACTGGGTGCTGCTGGTGAAGGTCAGCTTGTACGGCTGGCCGTCGGCGTACGACTTGTTGTATTCAATACCCGACGTCACCAGGCCCGCCGAAATGGCGACCTTGTGATCGTCCACTTGCGACGGAGTGGTCGCGGGCGGCACGGGTGCAGGCGTGGTGTACGTGGACTTCGTGCGGCTGTTGTTGACCGCGCCTTCCAGGATCGTCTTGCCCGTATCGCCGGTGCGTACGGTCAGCGTCTCGGACACTTGCAGGCTCAGCTCATTTTCGTCGCCCTGATAGTTGTAAGTACCATCATTGTTGCGCGAATACGGCGGCGTGTCGGTCTTGGAACCGGAGAACAGGTATTTGCCCGCCGCGTCCTTGCTGTTGAGCAAGCCCAGCAACTGATCCTCAAGAGCCCCCACTTCAACGGAAATGGATTTGCGGTCCGCATCGCTGGTCACGCCACCGGCCTTCAAGGCCAACTGGCTGGCCGCCTGGAGGGTGGTGTTGATCGCATCCAGCACGCTTTCTTGGTTGGTCAGCGAACTCTGGATATTGGTGATGTTGCCGCTGTACTGCGCCAGCATGTCTTTCTGTTGTTGCAGCATCAGCAAACGCTGCGCGGCAACCGGATCATCGGCGGCGGTCTGCACACGCACGCCTGAACTCGCCTGCTGCTGCGCCTTGACCACGCTGGAATAGTTATCCGTATAGCGAGTCGCGCTGGTGTCGAAATACTGCTGTGTCGAAATGCGCATCGTCCCAGGCTCCCTTAAAGACTATTGATCAGCGTGCTGAAGGTTTCTTGCGCGGCCTTGATGATCTGCGACGACGCGGTGTAGTACTGCTGAAACTTGATCATGTCGCCCGCCTCTTCGTCCAGGTTGACCTGGGACACCGAGTTGCGCGCATTCTTGTTGGCCGTCAGCAGCGCGTTGGTCGCGGTGGTGTCGGTGGTGGCCGCGGCCGCCTTGGCGCCGACGGTGGACACCAGCTTGCTGTTGGCCCCCACCAGGCTGGTGCCACCGCTGCCATCGGCGGCTGTACCGACGGTCGCCTTGGTCTGCAGGTCCAGCAGTTTCTGGGCGTTGCGGTTGTCGGAAACGCCCGTGGCATTGAACGAAAACGAGGTGCTGTCACCATCGGTCGGCGAGCCGCCTACCGTGGTGTCGAAGCTGAAGCTCTTGGCCGGGCTCACCAGCGTGCCATCCGCAGCGCGCATCGGCACGTTGATGGTGATCTTGTTGGCCTGCCCCGGGACGATGCTGCCGGAGCCGATCGGATCGCCCTGGGCGTTATTGATCGTGTAGCTCTGGGTGCCATCGGCCGCCGGTTTGCCAAAAACCATTTTCACTGGCATCGAGTGCTCGATACCCACTTGCAACTGCGCGGTCGCGGCACCGCCGGCGATGTCCAGAGGCACCGTCAGGGTTGGCGGCGTGAAGGTGCCGGTGCCCTGGTTGGTCTTGCTGCCCTCGCCGGACAATGGCGCGGCAAAGGCAATCTTGCTCGGGTCGGTAAGGACCGTGCCGATTTCCTTGGCGCCGTTGGCGGTCGGGCTGACCTTGAAGCTGTCGCCCGGCTGCATGGTGCCGGTCTTGAGGGTCAAGGCGAAACCGTCGATCACCGGCGCCGGCTGGGTCGGGTCCAGGGTGAAGTTACCCATGGCCTTGCCATCGGAACGCACCACGCTGTACTTGTCGGCTGCGGTGAAGGTCACCTTGTAATCGAAGTTGGTCAGCTTGCTGCTGTCCTTGATCGTCACGTTCAGGCCACCGTCGCCGGTGTTGGACGCCGATGCGACACTGCGCTGGGCAATCGAGGCGACACTGTTGATGTCCTTGAACATCGCGGCACCGAACTCGCCGTTGAGGTCCAGGCCCTGGCCCAACTGGCTGTTGATCACGTCGGACGTCACCGTGGCGATGCGGCCCAGGTCATTGATGGCCGGCGTCAACACGTCGCTGCGATACCGCAGCAGGCCGCCGATGCTGCCACCACTGATCACGTTGCCCAGGTCGACCTTGGTGTTGCCGGCCATGTTCAACTGGATCGTGTATTGGCTTGCATCGCTGTCGCTCGGCACGGCGGAGATAGTGTTGGACTGGTCGCCCATCACCAGCGATTGGCCAGTGCCGGTGCTGACGCTGAACACGCCGTTCTTCTCGCTGGCGGTCACGCCGATCAGCTCATTGAGCGAGCGCACGGCTTCGGCACGCGCGTCCAGCAGGTTGGCCGGGGTAACGTTGCTCGAACCCTGAACCTGGTTGATCTGTTTGTTGAGGGACGCAATCGACGAGGTCAGCTGGTTGACCTGATCGCTCATGGAAGTCAACTGACCGTTGATGGTCTCTTTCTGCGTGCTCAACTGGGTGGAAATCGCGTTGAAACGGTTGGTCAGGGTCTGCGCATTGGTCAGCAGGATCTGGCGCGCCGACGCATCGCTCGGGTTCGCCGAAGCCGTCTGCACCGCGGCGAAGAACGAACTGAGCACAGCGGACATGCCGGTGGTCTTGTCCGACAGGGTCTTGTCGACCGCACTTACCTGGTCCAGGTAGGCCTTGGCATCGCTGTTGAGCGAGGTGCTGTTCTGGTAGGCCGCGTCGAGGTATTCGTTATACACCCGGCGCACGTCGGCCAGGGTGGTGCCGCTGCCGATGAACACGCCGCCGTAAGGGTTGGACGCGTTGGCGCTCTGGGTAGTCTGCTGACGCGAATAGCCCGAGGTATTGGCGTTGGCAATGTTATTACTCAAGACCGACAACGATCCTTGAGCGGCATTGAGCCCTGACATCCCGATACTGAGCAAACTCATGGTTCAGACCTTATAAATGTGTGGTTGCGCCAGCGGCAGCGTAATTCTGGTAACTGTTCATCGTTTTGGCGATCTGCGAAATCTTGCTGGCATAGGCCGGGTCGGTTGCGTAACCGGCTTTTTGCAACTCGCGTACAAACTGTTCGGGGTTATCGGCCGATTTCACAACTTCTTTATAGCGATCATTGCTTTGCAGCAAGGTCACGAGGTCGTGGAAGCTGTCCTGGTACGAGGCGTAGGAACGGAACTGCGCCGTTTCCTTGACCATCGCGCCATCGCGGAACTCGCTGGTGATCGCACGGGCCTGACCGCCCTGCCAGCTCTGGCCGGCCTTGATGCCAAACAGGTTGTGGCTGCTGCTGCCGTCTTCGGCACGCATTACCGATTTGCCCCAGCCGGTTTCCAGGGCGGCCTGGGCCACCAGGTACTTCGGATCGACGCCAATCCGCGCAGCGGCGGCCTTGGCCATCGGCAACATGGTGGCGACGAACTCATCCTGGGAACTGAAGGCTTTTTTCGCTGGCGCCAGCGGCGGCTGGGCGATGGCGCGGCTGTAGATCTGCATGCGATCGCTGGGCACGGCAAAGCTGCGCGTGGTGCTGTTGACCACATTGTCATCGGCAGCGCTGTTACGCAGCGGTGCCGCCTTGGCGACCGTGGTGTCGGTGCTGGGCACGATGCCGGCCAGCAGGCGGTCGGTGAGTTTGCTCGGCAAGGCGATGCGGCGCTGGTTCATCAACTCCATATCGTTGACGTGAGCGCTGGCAGTGCCTTCGGGCACCGCGACGCGATAGGCCCACAATGGACGCTGGCCATTGGAGCGACCGAGCGCACCGTCGGCCTGGGTACCGGCGCCAATTTCCGTCGGCACATCGACCTTCTTCACCGGCTCTGCCGCCGCCGGGCCCTGCAAGGTAGCCGCCTGGGCGTCCACCGGCTTGTTCTTCTGCATCTGGCGCATCAGCACATCGGCCAGGCCGATACCACCGCCTTCGCGGGACATCGACACCGCCAACTGCTGGTCGTACATTTCCTGATACTGCTTGGCCGCCGGCGTGTTCATCGGGTTGTCCTTGCCCAACGCCTCGGTGGCCGAACGCATGGACTTGAGCATTTCGCTGACGAACAACGACTCAAACTCCTGCGCCACCTTGCGCATGTTGCCTTCGCTGTTCTTGTCGGCGCCGACCTTGAGCTGGTTAAGCCTGCCCAAGTCGGAATAAGACCCCGAGTCCGCCGTGCTGCTGATCCCGCTCTTGCGCATATCCATGGCCATGGCCTCAGATCACGATCAGGTCGGCTTGCAAGGCGCCGGCCTGTTTCAATGCTTCAAGGATCGCCATCAAGTCGCCGGGCGCTGCGCCCACCTGGTTCACCGCACGGACAATCTCATCCAGGGTGGTGCCGGGGCCGAATTTGAACATCGGCTTGGCTTCTTGCTGAGCGTTGACACGCGAGCGCGGCACCACTGCCGTCTGGCCGTTGGACAACGGCCCAGGCTGGCTGACGATCGGGTCTTCGGTGATGGTCACGGTCAGGCTGCCGTGGGTCACCGCCGCCGGCGAAACCTTGACGTTCTGGCCGATCACGATGGTGCCGGTGCGCGAGTTGATGATGACTTTGGCCACCGCCTGGCCCGGGTCGACTTCAAGGTTTTCCAGGATCGACAGGTAGTCCACCCGCTGGCTTGGGTCCAGCGGCGCGGTCACGCGGATCGAGCCGCCGTCGATGGCCTGGGCCACGCCAGGGCCGAGCATGTCGTTGATCTTGTCGACCACACGCTTGGCGGTGGTGAAGTCGGAACGGTTGAGGTTCAGGGTCAGGCTATTGCCCTGGTTGAAGCCGCTCGGCACGGTGCGTTCCACCGTGGCGCCGCCAGGAATCCGCCCGGCCGACGGCACGTTGACGGTGATCTTCGAACCGTCGCGACCTTCGGCGTCAAACCCGCCCACCACCAGGTTGCCCTGGGCAATGGCGTAGACGTTACCGTCGATACCTTTGAGCGGCGTCATCAACAGGGTGCCGCCACGCAGGCTTTTCGAGTTACCGATGGACGACACGGTGATGTCCACCACCTGGCCTGGCTTGGAGAACGCCGGCAGGTCGGCACTGATCGACACGGCCGCGACGTTTTTCAGTTGCACGTTGCCCGAACCCGCCGGCACCTTGATGCCGAACTGCGAGAGCATGTTGTTGAAGGTCTGCAAGGTGAACGGGGTCTGGGTGGTCTGGTCACCCGTACCGTTGAGCCCCACCACCAGGCCGTAACCGATCAACTGGTTGGAACGCACGCCGGAGATGCTCGCGATGTCTTTCAGGCGCTCGGCCTGGGCGACGGCGCTCAGGGACAGCAAGAGTGCCGCTGCCATCAGCTGTTTGAGGTTCAAAGTCATCACCTAGAAAGGGAACAGCGGGCTAAGGAAGAAACGGTCGAACCAGCCCGGCTGACTTGCATCAGCAAACGAACCCGTACCCGAGTAGGTAATGCGTGCATCAGCAATCCGTGTGGACGGCACAGTGTTGTCGGTGGAGATGTCATCGGCACGGACCATGCCGGCAATGCGCACCAGCTCGTCACCGGTGTTGAGGGTCATCCACTTTTCACCGCGCACGGCGATGATGCCGTTGGGCAGCACATCGGCCACGGTGACGGTGATCGAACCGGTCAGGCTGTTGCCCTGCCCCGCCGAACTCTTGCCATTGGTGGCGCGATCACCGCTGTAGCCGGCGCTCAGGCTCAGGTCGCCATCGCCCAGCGGGTTGTTGGTGTTCGGCACGGCGCCAAACAACGAGGTCAGGCCGATACCGGTCTTGCTGGTCTTGCCCACCTGGGAGTTGGCATTCTTGCTGGCCTGGGTCTTCTCGTTCAGGGTGATGGTGATGATGTCACCGACCCGGAACGCCTTGCGGTCGCTGTACAGGTTCTGTTCGAAACCGGCCTGGTAGATCGAGCCATTGTTGGCCGCCGCCGGCAGCGGCGTGCGTGGCAACACCGGCGCGTAGTACGGGTCATTGGGTTTTGGCGTTGGGGCGACACAGCCCGCGAGCACGGTGATCCCACTCAATGCCAGAACAGAAACGTAGCGATTCATGACCCTTACCTCACGGTGTTGCAGGCGCCCTCAAGAGCGCCCCATAGACTTGATTACAGATTCTGCGTGACAAACGAGAGCATCTGGTCGGCGGTGGAAATCACCTTGGAGTTCATCTCGTAGGCGCGCTGGGTGGTGATCATGTTGACCATCTCCTCAACCGTGCTCACGTTGGAGGTTTCCAGGGTGCTTTGCAGCGTGGTGCCGAAACCGTTCAGGCCAGGGGTGCCGATTTGCGGCGCGCCGCTGGAGGCGGTTTCGAGGAACAGGTTGTTGCCCATGGCTTGCAGACCGGCCGGGTTGATGAAGTCGGCGGTTTGCAGGTTGCCGATCACTTGCGACGCCGGGTTGCCGGCTACGGTGATCGACACGGTGCCGTCGTTGCCGACGGTGAAGGTCTTGGCATCTGCTGGCACGACAACCGCAGGCTCCAGGGCGAAACCGTTGGCGGTCACGATCTGGCCGTTGGAATCCAGGTGGAAAGTACCGTCGCGGGTGTAGGAGGTAGTGCCATCCGGTTGCAGGATCTGGAAGAAACCACGGCCGTTGATCGCCATGTCCAGCGGCTGGCCGGTCTGTTGCAGGTTACCGGCACTGAAGTTCTTCTGCGTGCCGACGATCTGCACACCGGTACCCAGTTGCAGGCCCGATGGCAGTTCGCTGTCCTGGGTCGACTGGGCGCCCGGCTGCTTCTTGATCTGGTAGAGCAGGTCCTGGAACTCGGCGCGGTCACGCTTGAAACCCGTGGTCGACACGTTCGCCAGGTTGTTGGAGATGGTGGTCAGGTTGGTGTCCTGGGCGGACAGACCGGTTTTGGCAACCCATAGAGCCGGAAGCATGCTGTTCTCCTCTGTGCGCCTGTTTGTTGGCGCGGCGTGGCAAATTAATTAGTGGGCTGCAATCAGCTCATCTGCATGACGCGAGTCATGGCCTGGTCGTCTTCTTTGGCGCTGTTCATCATCTTGATGTGCAGCTCGAACTGCTTGGAAAGCGCGAGCACTGCGGTCATTTCTTCCACCGCATTGACGTTGCTGGCCTGCAAGAAGCCCGAGGTCAGCTTGACGCCCGCATCGGCCTGGGCCGGCTGGCCATCCTTGGTGTGGATGGTGCCGTCGAGGCCTTTGGTCATATTCTTCAGGTCAGGCTGGACCAGCTTGATCCGGTCCACTTCAGCCATGACGCGCGGGCCTTCGCCCATGGCGCGAATGCTGATGGTGCCGTCGGCGCCCACTTCGATTTTTTGCTGGGGTGGCACGGCAATCGGGCCACCGTTGCCCATGATCGGCATGCCGTTGCCGGCACGCAGCACGCCCAACGCATCGACGTTCATGCTTGCGCTGCGCACGTAGGCCTCGCTGCCGTCAGGGGTTTGCACGGCCATCCAGCCGTCGCCGCTGACGGCCACGTCGAGGTCACGGCCGGTTTCGATCATCGCGCCAGGGGTGAAGTCGGTGGCCGGGCGTTCGGTCAGGGCAAACGCCCGCGCCGGAAAGCTGTCACCAAACACCGGCATCGAACGCGCCTGTTCCAGGTCGCGTTGGAAACCATTGGTGGAAATGTTCGCCAGGTTGTTGGCATGGGCCTTCTGCGCCAGAGCATTCTGGCTGGCGCCGGTCATTGCCACATAAAGGTACTTGTCCACGCTCTATCCTCTTTCTGACGGACGCTTGCCGCCCACCGCTGTACTGATGAGGCTTAAGCAATTTGCGAACCAACTTTCAAAACCGCCGGAAAACCCAATGGATACGGGGCATCGATGGCTTGACGCCGTCGAGACGGCCGGCAGGCGAGTCGAAAAAACGGCGGTGTCATGCCGCTTACGGCAAAGACCGGCGATGGCGGTGACCCGCATCACAGGCACAAGGTGCTGGCCCTGCGCCCTGCGCCCCCCCTTGCCCATTCGTTTAAATGTAACCGCGGCCTCTTGAAATAAAACGCTGCACTCACGCCATTTATCATTTCAAAATTCACGCACTGCGCGCCAACCGCAACACCTCGCGCGCCACCCAATTAGTTAACGCGTGTGTTTTAACTTGAAGTTTTAAAAAAAGCCTGACGACCAACTACTTGAAGATTACTCCGACATACATTTACAAATACTCAACAATACCAACTTGTCGCCCCACCCTTACTTACGCAACTCTCGCACCTCGCAGAACTGCACTCACCAATCAACTTTGACTGAATGACTCTGCGACCTACATTCTTATCAATAAAAGGCCAGTAACATGTTTAGAACCAACGACGCATACACGACTTACTTCAGAGACCCCACCTCCCTATATGAACGGGACCGAGAGTATGAATCACGCCCCTCCCGGCGTCCGCCTGCCGAACCCCACTATCACCGCTGCAATCACGACCATCGAGCCGACTTTAATCGTCCGGGCTCCCGCAGGGATTTTGACTACCGCTCCGACCGCAGGCTCCCCGACGCCCGCCGCGACTGGGACTACCGCCCCGACCGGGGATTCCCCGACACCCGCCGCGACCGGGACTACCGCCCTGACCGCGGATTCCCAGACGCCCGCCGCGACTGGGCCTACCGGCCTGACCGTGGATTCCCCGAGACCCGCCGCGACTGGGACTATCGTCCTGACCGTGGATTCCCCGACGCCCGCCGCAACTGGGACTACAACCCCGACGGTGGACGCCCCGACGCCCGCCGGGATTGGGATGTGCGCTCGGATTTCAAACCAAGCCCACCACAGGGAAACCCCACAGTGGGCGCACTGCGCCAACTCCTCGACAGCTTGCCAGACCACAGGGTACAGACCGACCGTGGTATCACGGCCAATGACATCCGCGCGGGTAAATTCGGAACGCTTTCGCCGCAAGCCATCAAAGAGCTTGAAAAGTTGGATAAAAATCAGGACTACCGCCTGATAACACTGGACAGTCCCTCAAGTACAGCATCGGCCTGGATACCCACTAACAGCGACACCCCTGTATTAATCCAGGCAATGGCAAGTGAAGGCCCTCTGACTCACGACAGCATTCATCCACTGTGGCGACTCCCGAAAATAATGTCTGCGCCGATAAAGTCCATTAATGAGGGAATAACCTCCGACGCCTTGAAAGCCGGCGAATATGGTGCCCTGCACCCGGAAGTCAAAAAAAGTCTCGACGCACTGGAACAAGATAAAAGTTACACGCTGACTTCATTCCCGAAACATAACGATAACAGCGAGACGCTGCTCGCCTGGGTGGAAAAAGGCAACGGAAAAATCATACCCATTGGTACTGAGGAGGATCGACCGTCCTGACAGCCTTCACCGCAACTTGGGCCGAACACTGCGCCATTCAGTGCAGTGTTCGGCCTATGAATGTACAGGGCACTATTTGCTCACGCCAAAGTCCCGCAACTTATTGGCAATCGTGGTATGAGAAACCCCCAGGCGCTTGCCCAGTTGTCGGCTGCTGGGGTGTTCTGCATAGAGTGCTTCCAACACCGCCTTCTCAAACCGCCCGACAATTTCGTCCAAACCACCCTCCAGGGAAAAATCGCCAAGGGGTTGACGCACACCATAGTCCGGCAAGCGAATATGCTCAGCCTTGACCGTACCGCCATCACACAACGACACCGCCTGGAACAGCACGTTTTCCAGCTGCCGCACGTTGCCCGGCCAGTGGTAATGGCTGAGGCGCTCCATGGCCGCCGGCGCCAGCTTGGGCAGCGGGCAACCAATCTGGCGGCTGGCCTGGTCGAGGAAGTGATCAACCAATGGTGCCAAGCCATCCAGGCATTCGCGCAGCGGCGGGATATGCAGCGACAGCACGTTGAGCCGGTGGTAAAGGTCCTGGCGGAATTCACCACGGGCGCAGAGTTCCGACAAGTCCACTTGAGTCGCGCAGATCACCCGCACATCCAAGTAGACCTCTTCATCACTGCCCACACGCCGGAAGCAACCGTCCTGCAGGAAGCGCAGCAACTTCACCTGCAAGCGCGCACTCATTTCCCCGACACCATCGAGAAACAACGTCCCCCCCGCCGTCAGCTCCAGCAGCCCCAGCTTGCCTTCGGCCCGTGCGCCTTCAAATGCACCTGGGCCGTAACCGAACAATTCGGTCTCGGCCATCGACTCCGGCAAACCCGCGCAGTTGAGTGCCATCAACGGCGACTGCCCACGCGGGCTGGCCAGGTGGCAGGCACGTGCGAGCAATTCCTTGCCGGTGCCGGTTTCGCCTTCTATTAATAGCGGCGCATCCAGCGGTGCCATGCGCCGGGCCTCGCGGACCACGGCGGCCATGACCTTGGAGCTTTGGAAGATACTGTCGAAACCGCGCAGCTCCTGCTTGCGCACGTTATAGATGCGCTCACCGACCCGATCGGCGCGGTGCAGGGTCAACACGGCACCGGCCATGGCTTCGCTGTCATCGTGCTCGGAAGATTGCAGCGGCGCGATGTCCGCCAAAAACACGTCGCCCTTGACCTTGACCCGCAGCCCGTTGATCCGCGACTTGCTCGCACGCACCAGTTCCGGCAAGTCGAAATCCTCGGCGTAACGCGACAATGGAATGCCCGGCACCTCATCCACCCGCACGCCCAGCAACTGCGCCGCAGCGCGGTTGGCGGCGACGATGGAGCCGCCCATGTCGATGGACAGCACCGGGAACTCCAGGGCGCCAAGCAGCGCATTGAGCTCCATATGCCGACGTTCGCTGGGCATCAGCCCTACCCTTTTCACACCAAACACCCCGGCAATCGCCTCGAATTGCGGGCGCAAGGCCTGGAACTGCATGTTCACCAGGTTCGGGCAGAACAGATAGATGGCGTTGCCATGCTCACCGCCCACCTCGCCTTTGGCGACGTTGACGCCGTACTCCACCAGCAGGTTGAGGATGTCCCGCAAGATGCCGATGCGGTTCTGGCAGTGCACTTTGATACGCATGAAAAGACCCGAAAGGTGGGAAGGCGCCGCGTCTTTTTGTCGCTGAGCGCAGATAGTCGTCAAGATTATGTGACAGCTTGTGAGCTTTTCCCAGCCCAATGCAGCGCCAGACGCCACAAGCGTAACGATTACTTTACGAAAACCAGGGCATTTTCCTACACACCCTCGTCAGAGGCGGATGGATTCTTGCCCACGCCGGGTTATCAATAGAGGCACAGCAGGACATAACAAGAACGAATGCCTAGCAGGAGAGCCGTATGAAGCAGACGCAGTACGTGGCCCGCGAGCCCGATGCGCAAGGTTTTATCCACTACCCGCCGGAAGAACACGCGGTGTGGAACACCCTGATCACGCGCCAGTTGAAAGTGATCGAGGGTCGCGCCTGCCAGGAATACCTGGACGGCATCGACAAGCTCGGCCTGCCCCTGGACCGTATCCCGCAGTTGGGCGAGGTCAACAAAGTGCTGGCCGAGACCACCGGCTGGCAAGTCGCCCGCGTGCCGGCACTGATCCCCTTCCAGACCTTCTTCGAATTGCTCGCCAGCAAACAGTTTCCGGTGGCGACGTTCATCCGTACCCGTGAAGAGCTGGACTACCTGCAAGAACCGGATATTTTCCACGAGATCTTCGGCCACTGCCCGCTGCTGACCAACCCCTGGTTCGCCGAATTCACCCACACCTATGGCAAGCTCGGCCTCGCGGCCACCAAGGAGCAACGGGTGTACCTGGCGCGGCTGTACTGGATGACCATCGAGTTCGGCCTGGTCGATACGCCCGCCGGCCTGCGCATCTACGGTGGCGGCATTTTGTCGTCGCCCAAGGAGACGGTGTACAGCCTGTCGTCCGAACCCGAGCACCAGGCCTTCGATCCGCTGGAAGCGATGCGCACGCCGTATCGCATCGACATCCTGCAACCGCTGTACTTCGTATTGCCCGAGCTCAAGCGCCTGTTCGAAGTCGCGCAGGAGGACATCATGGGCATGGTCGAGCGCGGCATGCAGCTGGGTTTGCACGCGCCCAAGTTCCCGCCCAAACCCAAAGCCGCCTAAACCTCGGTTTTTTGCGCCAGGTGAGTCTGTTCCCTGGCCCCGCGTTGCTTTAGGGTGACGCCACTGACCTTCAAATACTCGAATTCAGGACACTTTCACATGACCACCTTGAACCAAGCCCACTGCGAAGCCTGCCGCGCCGACGCCCCGCAAGTCAGCGACGAAGAACTGCCGGTGCTGATCAAGCAGATCCCCGACTGGAATATCGAAGTGCGCGACGGCGTGATGCAGTTGGAAAAGGTCTTCCTGTTCAAGAACTTCAAATTCGCCCTGGCCTTCACCAACGCCATGGGTGAAATATCGGAAGCCGAAGGCCACCACCCAGGCCTGCTCACCGAGTGGGGCAAAGTCACCGTGACCTGGTGGAGCCACTCCATCAAGGGCCTGCACCGCAACGACTTCATCATGGCCGCGCGCACCGACGAAGTGGCCAAGAACGCCGAGGGCCGCAAGTAATGCATTTTGATGCGATTGACCGCGTGCCCGGCGACCCGATCCTTGGGCTGATGGACCTGTATGCCCAGGACAGCAACCCGCACAAATTCGACCTCGGCGTAGGTGTGTATAAAGACGACCAGGGCCTGACGCCGATTCCCCACTCGGTAAAACTCGCCGAACAGCGCCTGGTGGACACGCAAACCACCAAGACCTACATCGGCGGCCACGGCAATGCCGCCTTCGGCACGTTGATCAGCCAACTGGTGCTCGGCAGCAACTCCACGCTGATCCACGCCCGCCGCGCCGGCGCTACCCAGACCCCGGGCGGCACCGGTGCCCTGCGCCTGAGCGCCGACTTCATCGCCCACAGCCTGCCTGGCCGTGGCGTGTGGTTGAGCAACCCGACCTGGCCGATCCACGAAAGTATCTTCGCCAAGGCCGGGCTCAAGGTCAGCCACTACCCCTACGTGGGCGCGGACAATCGCCTGGATGTGGCAGCGATGCTCGCGACCCTCGCCACCATCCCCCACGGTGATGTGGTGCTGCTGCACGCGTGCTGCCATAACCCGACGGGGTTCGACCTGTCCCAGGATGACTGGCGCCAGGTGTTGCAGATCGTGCGCGAACGCCGGTTACTGCCCCTGATCGACTTCGCCTACCAGGGCTTTGGCGATGGCCTGGAGCAAGACGCCTGGGCGGTGCGATTGTTTGCCGCCGAGCTGCCGGAAGTGTTGATCACCAGTTCCTGCTCGAAGAACTTCGGCCTGTACAGCGACCGTGTCGGCGCGCTGATCGTGTGCGCGGCGGATGCCGAAAAGCTGACGGATGTGCGCAGCCAACTGGCGAATATCGCGCGCAACCTGTGGTCGACACCGCCGGATCACGGCGCCGCGGTGGTCGCGACCATCCTCGGTGATGCTGGCCTGAAACAGCAGTGGAGCGAAGAAGTCGAAGCCATGCGTTCACGGATCGCGCACCTGCGCTCCGGCTTGGTCGAGGCCTTGGCCCCCCATGGTCTGGCCGAGCGTTTTGCTCATATTGGTGCGCAGCGCGGAATGTTTTCCTACACCGGTTTGAGTGCCGAGCAGGTCAAGCAGCTGCGCGAGAAGCACAGCGTGTATATGGTCAATTCGGGGCGGGCCAACGTTGCCGGGATTGATGCGACGCGCTTGGCGCTGCTTGCCAAAGCGATCGCCGACGTTTCCAACTGACAAAACCCGGAGCTGGCCTGTGTGGGAGCTGGCTTGTGTGGGAGCTGGCTTGTGTGGGAGCTGGCTTGCCTGCGATAGCGGTGTGTCAGCCCCACATTTTTCACTGATAGACAGCTATCGCAGGCAAGCCAGCTCCCACATTTGGACCGAGGACAACCTTTCAGCCAGCAACCATTTCGGCCTTGAGCTGCGCCTCTTTGGCCTGCGCATCCGCCAACCGATACAACTCGATCTGCCCATCCCAGTGCTCGATCAGCGCCGTGCACGACTCCACCCAATCCCCGCAATTGAGGTAGTCCACCTCGCCCACCTTGCGAATCTCCGCATGGTGGATATGCCCGCACACTACCCCGTGCAACTCACGCTTGGTGACCTCATGGGCGATGGCTTCTTCGAAATCGCTGATGAAGTTCACGGCCGTCTTCACCTTGTGCTTCAAATACGCCGACAGCGACCAGTAACCGTAGCCATACCGCGCGCGCCAGTGATTGAGCCAGCGGTTCAGCGTGAGGGTGAATTCGTAGGCCGAATCGCCAAGGAACGCCAGCCAGCGGTGATAACGGGTGATCACGTCAAACTGGTCACCGTGGATCACCAGCAGATGGCGACCGTCGGCCGTCACGTGCACCGCTTCGTCGACCAACTGGATATTGCCCAGGATCAGCTTCGAATAACGGCGCAGGAATTCGTCATGGTTGCCGGTGACGTAGATCACTTCAGTGCCACGCTTGGCCATGGTCAGCAGGCGACGGATCACATTGGTGTGAGCCTGGGGCCAATACATGCCGCCGCGCAGTTTCCAGCCATCGATAATGTCGCCCACCAGGTAGATTTTGTCGGCCTGGTAGCCCTTGAGGAATTGCGACAGATGTTCGGCCTGGCAATCCCGGGTGCCCAGGTGCACGTCGGAAATCCACAGGGTACGCACCCGTTGCTTGCGGCTGGGCTTGATCAACTCGGCACTGGTCATGGGTGTCCCTCGACGGTGTTTTCGCGAGCTTGCGCCAGGGCGATTAATAGCCCATGACAACTGTGCGTCAGTCTGATGACAACGCCCGCAAGCCGCGAAGCGTTGTAGACTGCGACAGCCTGCCCCAGGAGACCGCGATGAGACCGATCCTCACGCTACGCCATTACACCACCGCCCCGATTGCCCACAGCCACGAGCATGCGCAACTGGTGTTCGGCCTGTCCGGGCACCTGGATTTCGAGGTCGATGGCCGTGGCAGCCAGGTGCGGGAAAGCAGCGTGATGGTGCTGCCCTACGACGCCCACCACGCCTGCGACAGCCGCGACGGCAGCCGCTGCCTGGTGCTGGACGTGCCCACCGAGCACTGGGTGCTGCAATCCTTGGGCGAGCACGCCGACGCCAGCCGCCGCCTGCTCGATCAACCGGCGCGCCTGGCCTTGGACGCCCGGCAACACCAACTGGTGCAATGGCTGGCCCGCAGTCCGGTGGACGACCCGCTGATCGTGCAGCAAGGCGCGGTGTTGCTGCTGGCCAGTCTCAATCATCCCCAGGAGCAGCCGCTGGCGGGCAAGCGCCTGCCGTATGCCGCGTTCAATGCGCACATCGAACGCCATGTCGCCCACCCCTTGCAGGTCGCCGACCTCGCGCGCATCGCCGACCTGTCGGTGCCGCGCCTGCATGCGCGGTTCGTGGCCGAATGCGGGCAGACGCCCATGGACTACATCCGCAGCCGACGCCTGCAACTGGCCCTCGGTTTGCTGCGAAGTACCCCGCTGCCCATCGGCGAAATCGCCGAGCGAGTCGGCTACAGCTCGCAAAGCGCGTTTGCCGCCGCGATGCTGCGCGAGTTTGGCGCTTCGCCAGGCGCGCTGCGACGTTCAGCGTAGAAGAGTCCTGCGCTAAAAATCGCGAGTCGTACGACAGACACCCACGCCTGCAACCCCCTAGACTGGGCTTCTGTCACCTCGTTGTTTCAAGGATCGCAATGACTCCCCGTTCAGCCCTCGGCGCCCTGCATATCGGCGCATTGATGTTTGGCCTCACCGGCGTATTCGGCAAGCTGGCGGCGGCGTCGCCGGCCATTATCGTGTTTGGTCGCGCCGCGTTCGCCGTGCTGGCCCTGGCGGTGTTCGCGCGTTTCGCCAGCAATGCCCCCTGGAAACACCTGGAAAGCCGCGACTGGCGCCGGCTGCTGGTCAGCGGCGTATTGCTGGCGGCGCATTGGGTGACGTTCTTCATGGCGGTCAAGGTCGCCGGCGTGGCCGTTGCCACGCTGGGCTTTACCGCGTTCCCGGCGTTTACCGTGATCCTCGAAGGGCTGATCTTCCGTGAACGCATCCGCGCCAACGAAGTGCTGCTGGTGGTGCTGGTCAGCATCGGCCTGGTGTTGGTCACGCCAGACTTCAACCTCGCCAGCGCGGCCACCGGCGGCTTGCTCTGGGGCATCGCGTCGGGGCTGCTGTTTTCCCTGCTGTCGCTGAACAACCGCGCCAGCTCCGGACGGATTCCGGCGGTGCAGGCGGCGCTGTGCCAGAACGTGGTGGTCGCCGCCCTGCTCTTGCCCGTGGCGGCGCCTGGTCTGGCGGACGTGCGGGGCATTGATTGGCTGTGGATCGGCCTGCTCGGGGTGTTCTGCACCGGCCTGGCCCACAGCCTGTTTGTCGCCAGCCTCGCGGTGATCAAGGCGCGCACCGCGTCGGTGGTGTTCGCCATGGAACCGGTCTATGGCATCACCGTGGCCTGGCTGCTGTTCGCCGAAACCCCGACCTTACGCATGTTGCTCGGTGGCCTGCTGATCATCGTCGCCATTGTGCTGTCGGGGCTGATGGGCAGTGCGAGCCAGGCCAAACAGCCCGCGACAACGGCCTGATCTATACTTTAAACATCCGCAACAGCCAGTAGTCGTTCAACGGGTACCCGACAGCTCGACGACAGCCATGGTGTTTTCCGAAGTTGCTGCAAGCGAGTGGTCACCCCATTAACGCGATGCAGGAGCTTTACCATGGAAATGCTCATCAACTTGTTGGTTCAAATCATCAGCGGCGCAGGCGGTGGCAACATCGCCGGCATGACCAAACAAAGTATGGGGACCGGGCTCAACACCTTTCTCGGCGGTATTGGCGGATTGGTACTGGGCCAGATTGTTTCGGCACTCACCGGCACCGCCGGCACCGAAGCACTGGATGTGGCAGCGGTCGGCAGCAATATCGTCGGCGGTGGCGTCGGCGGGTTGGTGCTGACGTGGGTCATCGGCTTCATCAAGCAAAAGCTCGACGCCAAATAGGTGCCCGGCCACCGCCCTCAGGGGCGGCGGCCTTTACGGCGTGCGGTCGTTGTGCCCGAGGTCGCGTTGCGGGTCGATCCTGTCGCGCACGCGCTGCTTGAGCACCTTGGCTTCGGGGAAACCGCCATCAAGCTTGCGCTCCCAGATCTGCACGCCGTCGCAGGTGATGCGAAATGCGCCACCTGTGGCCGGCTCCAGCGCCACCCTGCCCAAGTCATCGGCGAACGTGCTCAACAGTTCCTGGGCCAGCCACGCGGCGCGCAACAGCCACTGGCATTGGGTGCAATAGGTGATGACGATCTCGGGTTTGCGCGTGGACATTGTTTGACAGGCTCCTGGCGTAACGGGCTCGGGGGTTCGGGTGGCTATAATACCGGCCTTTATCGCCCAGTCCCGAGATTCACGATGCGCCGCCTGTTGTCCTGCCTACTGCTGTGCCTGCTCCCCCTCCTCGCCCAAGCCGTTGAAAGCCCACGCCCGAAAATCGGCCTGGTGCTCTCCGGCGGCGCCGCCCGAGGCCTGTCGCATATCGGCGTGCTCAAGGCCCTGGAAGAACAGGGCATCCAGATCGATGCCATTGCCGGCACCAGCATGGGCGCGGTGATCGGCGGGCTGTACGCCTCCGGCTACAAGATCGACGAGCTGGAAAAGCTCGCGCTGAGCATCGACTGGCAACAGGCCCTGTCCGACGCGCCGCCACGGGAAGACGTGCCGTTCCGGCGCAAGCAGGATGACCGCGATTTCCTGATCAAACAGAAACTCAGCTTTCGCGACGACGGCAGCCTGGGCTTGCCACTGGGTGTGATCCAGGGCCAGAACCTGGCGTTGCTGCTGGAAAGCATGTTCGCCCACGCCAGCAACACGCGAAATTTCGACAAGCTGCCGATCCCGTTTCGTGCCGTAGCCACCGACATCACCACCGGGGAAAAGGTGGTATTTCGCAAGGGCCATCTGCCCCAGGTGATCCGCGCCAGCATGTCGATCCCGGCGGTGTTCGCCCCGGTGGAACTGGACGGCCGACTGCTGGTGGACGGCGGCATGACCGACAATATCCCGCTGGATGTGGCGCGGGAGATGGGCGTGGATATCGCCATCGTGGTGGACATCGGCACCCCGCTACGTTCGCGCAAACAACTGGCAACGGTGGTGGACGTACTCAACCAATCCATCACCCTGATGACCCGGCGCAATTCCGAAGAACAGCTCAAGGACCTGCACCCCAAGGACGTGCTGATCCAGCCGCCCCTGGCCGCCTACGGCGTGACCGACTTCGGCCGCGCCAAGGACATGATCGACGCCGGCTACCGCGCCACCCGCGCCCTCGACTTACGCCTGGCGCACCTGCGTCCCGCCGCCCCCATCGACGCGCAATTGATCGCTGCACGCACGCCGGGCGAGCGCACGCCAGTGATTACCGCGATCAACGTGGAAAACGACTCCAAGGTCAGCGACGACGTGATCCGCTACTACATTCGCCAACCCTTGGGCGAACCGCTCAACCTGGGGCGCCTGCAAACCGACATGGGCACCTTGTACGGCCTGGATTACTTCGAGCAAGTGCAATATCGCGTGGTGAAAAAGGGCCAGGACAACACCTTGGTAATCAGCGCACGGGGCAAGCGCGCCGGCACCGACTACCTGCGCCTGGGCCTGAACCTGTCGGACGACATGCGCGGCGACAGCGCCTTCAACCTCGGCGCCAGCTACCGCATGAACGGCATCAACCGCCTCGGCGCCGAATGGCTGACGCGCGTGCAGATCGGTGATCGCCAGGAGCTGTACAGCGAGTTCTATCAACCACTGGATACCGGTTCACGCTACTTCGTCGCACCCTACATCAGCGCCCAGGCGCAGAACGTGGAATTGATCCTGGACAACGACCCTATCTCCGAATACCGCCTGGAACGCTACGGCTTTGGCTTGAACCTGGGACGCCAGATCGGCAACAGCGGCGAAATCCGCTTTGGCGTCGGCGAAGCCTGGGGCAAGGCGGATGTGCGCATCGGCGACCGCGACCTGCCGAGCGTGAGCTTCAGCGAAGGCTTCTATGAGCTGAAGTACTCCTTCGACTCCCTGGATAACGTGTACTTCCCCCATACCGGCGAAGACATCGGCCTGGCCTACCGGGAATTCGAACCGGGGCTCGGCTCGGACCAGCGCTACCGCCAGTGGGAGTTCAAGCTGGACAAGGCCATGAGCAGCGGCCCGGACACCCTGATCCTGGGCGGGCGCTACGGGCGTACGCTGGATAAATCCGACGTGGTGATTTCCAGCTTCCTGCTGGGTGGGGCGCGACAGTTGTCGGGGTTTCGCGAAGATGCCATCTCGGGACAGAACATCAGCCTGATGCGCGCGGTGTATTACCGCCGGCTGACACCGCGCTCGTACTTGCCGCTGGATTTCCCACTGTACCTGGGTGCGTCAGTGGAGCGCGGTCGGGCGTGGAACAACGACAACGAGTTCGACAGTGGGTATATCAACGCGGCGAGCGTTTTCCTGGGCTTCGATACGCCGTTGGGGCCGCTGAATTTCAGCTATGGGTTCAATGATGACAATCAGAAGGCGGTGTACCTGAACCTGGGCCAAACCTTCTAGAAAGCCGAACACAAAACCAAATGTGGGAGCGGGCTTGCCCGCGAAGGCGGTGGATCAGCCAATGAATCTGTTGACTGACACACCACATTCGCGAGCAAGCCCGCTCCCACAGTTTGATCTTAGTCGTATCCGCAATCAGGACTTTTCCAGGTTCGCCAGGATGTGCCCGTGCACCCGCATGCACACGCGCATATCCTCTTCATCCACGCCTACAAACAGCTCACGGCGCAGTTGCGTGGCAATTGTCTCGATCTGGTCGATCAACGGGCGCGCGGTATCACACAGCAGGATGCGCTTGGCACGGCGGTCTTCGACCACCGCCTGGCGTTGCACCAGGCCTTGGCTTTCCAGGCTGTCGAGCAGCCTGGCCAAGGTTGGCCCTTCTACGCCGACACTTTGTGCGAGCTCACGCTGGGTAGGGGCTTCTTCGAACCGGGCCAGGTGCAACAGCACCAGCCAGCGTGCCTGGGACAACCCCAGCCCCGCCAGACGGCGATCCAGTTCGGCGCGCCAACCTCGGGACATTTGCGCCAACTGCATGCCAAAGCGGTGTTGATCGGTTAACGGCATAAAAAACTCATGGTTTAGACTGAAAATAAAGTGTGGCTAATTATTAGTCAGCTAAGCATGAGCCCTGCCAACAGGCAAGAGGTGCTATGTACTGATTCGTTACATTGTCGTAATTGGCACACTAAATTTCGAATTCAGACTGCAAAGCGGCACGCACGCAGTACAAAACCCCTTCAGGCACACGCCCGGTGAACAACGGCGCGATCTCCGCCACAGGTGGCAATTCGCCCTCTCCGTCAAGGAACGCGTCCTGGATTTCGCCGAGCAGATCCTCCGGCAGATCAAGTGCCTGTTCCAGCGACAGCTGCTGGGCGCCAATGGACTCCGCCAAAAGGGTGTAGACGTTCTTCTCCGAACATTGCAACTGGCCGGCGATCTGGATCGGCGTCATGCCGGCGCGCGCCAGGCTGATCAGTTCGTGGCGAATATCCGCGACTTCCTTCGGCGCTTCGGCCTGGCCACCGAGCACTTCGAGAAACGCCTGCCCATAACGCTCCAGCTTGCGCGCACCCACGCCACTGACCCGGGCCATTTGCGCCATCGTTGTCGGCTGCTCGCGCAGCATCTCCAGCAAGGTGGAGTCGGGGAAGATAACGTACGGCGGCACGCTGTGTTCCTGGGCCAATTTGCGCCGCAGGGTGCGCAAGGCTTCCCACTGTTCACGCTCTTCGCCACGCACCAGTTGGCTGGCCTGGCTGGTGCTGGTCTTCGCAGTGGTTTGCGGCTTGAGGTCGCGGCGCAATTCAAGG
Organism: Pseudomonas sp. GL_117; assembly: GCF_057835125.1. NCBI lineage: Bacteria > Pseudomonadati > Pseudomonadota > Gammaproteobacteria > Pseudomonadales > Pseudomonadaceae > Pseudomonas > Pseudomonas sp. GL_117. Next base: position 4,413,468 of record NZ_CM174418.1, read on the forward strand.
CTGACTTCGCCCTTGAGCAGCGGCCGGCAACTGTCATTCAAGCGCAGGCCGCCATAGCCCTCGATGTCGATGTCCACCAGGCCACGCGCGACCATCTGCCGGAACAGCGAGCGCCACTCCCCTTCGGCGCGGGCCTTGCCAACGCCATAGACCGAGAGTTTTTCATGACCGAAGCTGCGGACCTTTTCGTTGTCCTTGCCCAGCAGCACATCCACCAAATGGCCGACGCCATAACGCTGGCCGGTGCGATAGATGGCGGACAAGCCCTGGCGTGCCGGCTCGGTGGCATCCCAGGTCTGCACGCCATCGGTGCAGTTGTCACAATGGCCACAGGGCTCGGGCATGTCTTCGTCGAAATAGGCGAGCAACGTCTGGCGGCGGCAGCGGGTTTCTTCACACAGCGAGAGCATGGCGTCGAGCTTGTGCTGTTCCAGGCGTTTGTGACGCTCGTCGCCTTCGGAGTTTTGCAGCATCTGCTTGAGCATCACCACGTCTTGCAGGCCGTAGACCATCCACGCATCCGCCGGCAGGCCGTCACGGCCCGCACGACCGGTTTCCTGGTAGTACGCCTCAAGGGACTTGGGCAGGTCCATGTGTGCCACAAAGCGCACGTTGGATTTGTCGATCCCCATGCCAAACGCGATGGTAGCAACCATGATCAGGCCTTCCTCGTTGAGGAAGCGCTTTTGGTGCGCCGAGCGCGTTTCGTTGGGCAGGCCGGCGTGGTACGGCAACGCCGGGTAGCCCTGCTCGCAGAGGAACGCCGCGACTTCATCGACCTTCTTGCGCGACAGGCAATAGACGATGCCCGCATCGCTGCGCCGCTCGGAGAGGAACGCGAGCAGCTGCTTGCGCGGCTGCTCCTTGGGCACGATGCGGTAGAAAATATTCGGGCGGTCGAAGCTCGACAGGAAGCGCTCGGCGTTCTGCAAATGCAGGCGCTCGACGATTTCTTCGCGGGTGCGTTTGTCGGCAGTGGCGGTCAGGGCGATACGCGGCACATCGGGAAACAGCTCGGCCAACTGGCCCAGTTGCAGGTATTCGCGCCGGAAATCGTGGCCCCATTGCGATACGCAGTGGGCTTCATCGATGGCGAACAGGGCGATTTCCAGGCTCTGCAGGAACGCCAGCATGCGCGGCTGTACCAGGCGCTCGGGCGCCAGATAGAGCATCTTCACCTCACCGCGCTTGATCCGCGCGGCCAGGTCGCGCTGCTGTTCGGCGCTGAGGGTGGAGTTCAAGGACGCTGCGGCGACGCCCAGTTCTTCCAGGGTCGCAACCTGGTCGTCCATCAACGCGATCAGCGGCGACACCACCACCGCCAGCCCGTTGCGCAACAGCGCCGGCACCTGGAAGCACAACGACTTGCCGCCGCCGGTAGGCATCAGTACCAGGGCATCACCGCCACTGGCCACGCGCTCAATGATCGCACCCTGGCGGCCACGAAAACTGTCGTAGCCGAAGATGTCCTTGAGGACGCGTTGAGCCTGCTCGAGCATGTAAAACTCCAAAATATCGCCGAAATCCCTCTGTACAGGCTGGCCGAAAAAATCCGTCCTCACGGGAAATAATCCGTAAGCGAAGTTTTCGCGGGTTGGCGCTTGGCCTGCAGGGGCATCACAAAACGCGGCAGTATACCCGAGCGACACCCGGCAAAGGGCGCGGCTGACGAATAGCGGCCGCGATCTAATCTGCCATGCGGCTGGCCTGGGCGCTCAAGAAAGCCTAGAATTCAGCATCGTTTATTCCCAAGGTAGTCCTTCAATGTCCTTCGCTGAGCAACTAACCCGCCTGCAAGCCTTCCTCGACGCCGATGAGCTGCATGACGAGGCGCTGGACTACGTGGCCGCCCACGGCTACCTGACCGCCCTGTCCATCTGTGCCGAGCCTGTTCCTGATCGTGAATGGATCGACGCCCTGTTCGCCGAAGAGCCGCACTACGCCGACGCCGCCCAGCGCGAAGAAATCGAATCGACCCTGATCGCCCTCAAAGCCCACATCGGTCGCCAACTGGCCTCCGACGAGGAATTCGAGCTGCCGTGCGACCTGGACCTGGGCGAAGAGCCGGACGACTCCGACTTGCGCGGCTGGTGCATCGGCTTCATGGAAGGCGTGTTCCTGCGCGAAGCCGCCTGGTTCGAAACCGCCGAGGAAGAAGTCAGCGAGATGCTGCTGCCGATCATGGTCGGTTCGGGCCTGTTCGACGACCAGCCAGAGTTCGCCGACATCGCCTCCGACGCCAACCTGATGGACGACATGATCGTACAGATCCCGGAAGCCCTGACCGCCCTGTACCTGCTGTGCAACGCCCCTGACGAAAAACCGGCGATCCTCAAGCCACGTCACCACTGAGTCGTTTGCCCGTGACACCCATGGGCAATCGCTCGCCTCTCCTGCGTTACGTGCTGCTGGCCATCGGCTGGCTGAGCGTAGCGCTGGGGGTGATTGGCATTTTCCTGCCGGTGTTGCCAACCACGCCCTTCCTGCTCCTCGCCGCCGCCTGCTTCGCCCGCAGCTCTCCGCGCTTCTACCACTGGCTGGTGGAACACCCGCGCCTGGGCCCGTGGATTCGCGATTACCTGGACGGCAACGGCATCCCCCTCAAAGGCAAGGTCTACGCCATCGGTTTGATGTGGCTGAGTATCGGCCTGTCCTGCTATCTGGTACCTCTACCGTGGGCACGCGGCTTCATGCTGACCAGTGCCGTGCTGGTGTCGATCTACATCCTGCGCCAGAAAACCCTGCCGCCGCGCTAGACACACCCTGCGACATTCTCCCTCACACGACCTTGGTCGACACTGACTAACCCCATGCATCATGCGAGACTGTCCAACCGGGCCTGAAATGCCCGGGCGTTCTTATGCTCGGAGTTACCATGACGCTGTCCAGCGGGCTGATCGCCGCCGTTGCCCTGGCCTATATGGCCATTATGTTCGCCATCGCCTTTTATGGTGACCGCCGCCGTGCGCCGCTGCCGCCCCGCATGCGTGCCTGGGTGTACAGCCTGTCGCTGGCAGTCTACTGCACCAGTTGGACCTTCTTTGGCTCTGTAGGGCAAGCTGCCGAACAGTTGTGGGCGTTTTTACCGATCTACCTGGGACCGGTGCTGCTACTGGTGCTGGCACCTTGGGTGCTGCAAAAGATGATCCTGATCAGCAAGCAGGAAAACATCACCTCCATCGCCGACTTTATCGCCGCACGCTACGGTAAATCCCAATCCCTGGCCGTGGTGGTGGCGCTGATCTGCCTGGTCGGCGTACTGCCCTATATCGCCCTGCAACTCAAAGGCATTGTGTTGGGGGTGAACCTGCTGATCGGCGCAGGCGCCGACACCACCGGCACCCGCGCCCAGGACACGGCGCTGATCGTGTCACTGGTTCTGGCCCTGTTCACCATCGTCTTCGGCACCCGCAACCTCGACGCCACCGAGCACCACCGTGGCATGGTGCTGGCGATTGCGTTTGAGTCGCTGGTCAAGCTGTTCGCCTTTCTCGCGGTCGGCGCGTTTGTGACCTACGGCCTGTATGACGGTTTCGGCGACCTGTTCAGCCAGGCGATGCTTGCACCGCGCCTCGACGAATACTGGAAAGAGACAGTCAACTGGCCGTCGATGGTGGTGCAGACCGGCGTGGCCATGATGGCGATCATCTGCCTGCCCCGGCAGTTCCATGTGACGGTGGTGGAGAACATCGACCCGCAGGACCTGCGCCTGGCCAAATGGGTATTCCCCGCCTACCTGATCCTCGCCGCACTGTTCGTCGTCCCTATCGCCCTCGGTGGCAAGATGCTGTTGCCCGGTTCGGTATTGCCGGATTCCTACGTAATCAGCCTGCCCATGGCCGAAGCGCATCCGGCCCTCGCCGTGCTGGCGTTTATCGGCGGCGCCTCGGCAGCCACCGGCATGGTGATCGTGGCGAGCATCGCCCTGTCGACCATGGTCTCCAACGACATGTTGCTACCCTGGCTATTGCGCCGTTCCAGCGCCGAGCGGCCGTTCGAAGTGTTCCGGCACTGGATGCTCTCGGTACGCCGGGTCAGCATCGTGATCATCCTTCTGCTGGCCTACGTGAGCTATCGCTTGCTGGGCTCCACCGCAAGCCTGGCGACCATCGGCCAGATCGCCTTTGCCGCCGTGACCCAACTGGCGCCGGCGATGCTGGGTGCGTTGTATTGGAAGCAGGCCAACCGGCGCGGCGTGTTTGCCGGCTTGGCGGCGGGGACTTTCCTGTGGTTCTACACCCTGGTCCTACCTGTGACGGCGAAAAGTCTCGGCTGGTCGCTAAGTCTTTTCCCTGGCCTGACATGGATGCACTCCCATCCGTTTGGCTTGTCCGTGACTTCATTGACCCTGGGCACCGTGTTCTCCCTGGCAGGCAACTTCACGCTGTTCGTGTGGGTGTCGATGCTGTCGCGCACACGGGTGTCCGAGCACTGGCAGGCCGGGCGTTTTATCGGCCAGGAAATCAGCCAGCGCGCCAACGCACGCTCGATGCTGTCGGTACAGATCAGCGACCTGCTCAGCCTGGCCGCACGTTTTGTCGGTGAAGAACGCGCCCAGCAGAGTTTTATCCGCTTCGCCTATCGCCAGGGCAAAGGTTTCAACCCCAACCAGAACGCCGACAACGATTGGATCGCCCACACCGAACGCCTGCTGGCCGGTGTGCTCGGCGCTTCGTCGACACGCGCTGTAGTAAAAGCCGCGATTGAAGGTCGGGAAATGCAACTGGAGGACGTCGTACGTATCGCCGACGAAGCCTCCGAGGTGCTGCAATTCAACCGGGCCCTGCTGCAAGGTGCGATTGAAAACATTACCCAGGGCATCAGCGTGGTGGACCAGTCTCTCAAGTTGGTGGCGTGGAACCGGCGCTACCTGGAGCTGTTCAACTACCCGGAAGGCCTGATCAGCGTCGGCCGGCCGATTGCCGACATCATCCGTTACAACGCCGAGCGCGGCCTGTGCGGGCCGGGTGAGGCCGAAGTCCATGTGGCGCGTCGCCTGCACTGGATGCGCCAGGGCCGCGCGCACACCTCAGAGCGCTTGTTCCCCAACGGGCGGGTGATCGAGCTGATCGGCAACCCGATGCCGGGCGGTGGTTTCGTCATGAGCTTCACCGACATCACCGCGTTCCGCGAAGCCGAGCAAGCGCTCACTGAGGCCAACGAGGGCCTTGAGCAGCGGGTGACCGAGCGCACCCATGAACTGTCGCAGCTCAACGTGGCACTCACTGACGCCAAGGGCGTGGCCGAATCCGCCAGCCAGTCGAAGACCCGTTTCCTCGCGGCGGTCAGCCATGACCTGATGCAACCACTCAACGCCGCCCGGCTGTTTTCCGCCGCGCTGTCACATCAGAACGACGGCATGTCCAGTGAAGCCCGGCAATTGGTGCAGCATCTGGACAGTTCGCTGCGTTCCGCCGAGGACCTGATCAGCGACCTGCTGGACATCTCGCGCCTGGAAAACGGCAAGATCAACCCGCAGCGCCAACCCTTTGCACTCAATGAGCTGTTCGACACCCTCGGCGCCGAGTTCAAGGCCCTGGCCCAGGAACAAGGCTTGCGCTTTCGCGTGCGCGGCAGCCGTTTGCGGGTGGACAGCGACATCAAGCTGCTGCGGCGAATCTTGCAGAATTTTCTCACCAACGCCTTCCGCTATGCCGACGGCCCGGTGCTGCTTGGCGTACGTCGCCGCGAGGGCGAGTTATGCCTGGAAGTCTGGGACCGTGGCCCCGGCATTCCACTGGATAAACAGAAGGTGATCTTCGAAGAGTTCAAGCGTCTCGACAGCCACCAGACCCGCGCGGAAAAGGGCCTGGGCCTGGGCCTGGCAATTGCCGATGGCTTGTGCCGCGTACTGGGCCACCCGTTGCGCGTGCGCTCCTGGCCGGGCAAGGGCAGTGTGTTCAGCGTCAGTGTGCCATTGGCGCGCAACCAGGCCAGCCCACGGGTGTTGGCGACACCGGAGAACGGCCAGCCGCTGAGTGGCGCGCAAGTGCTGTGCGTGGACAACGAAGAGAGCATCCTGATCGGCATGCGCAGCCTGCTGAGTCGTTGGGGCTGCGAGGTGTGGACGGCTACCGACCAGGCGCAATGCGCGGCACTGCTGGCAGACGGCGTGCGTCCGCAACTGGCCTTGGTGGATTACCACCTGGACCATGGCGAAACCGGCACCGAGTTGATGGGTTGGTTGCGCGCGCAATTGGCCGAGCCGATTCCCGGCGTGGTGATCAGCGCCGATGGCCGTCCGGAGATGGTGGCCGAGGTGCACGCGGCCGGGCTGGATTACCTGGCCAAGCCGGTGAAGCCGGCGGCGTTGCGCGCGTTGCTGAGTAGGCATTTGCCACTGTAGCCAGGCCGTGCTCGATCTGAATTGTGGGCGGGGTTTATTCAGGCAGATGGGCAACGCCATCGGTATCGGTCATTGCCCGTTCCAGCAGGTCGGCAGGGAGACTTTTGCTGGCACGCGCACCGAGCAACTTTAACTGCTCGGTACGGCTGACCAGATTTCCGCGGCCATCTGTAAGCTTGTTCCGCGCCGAGCTGTAAGCCTTATCCAACTGCTGCAGACGATTGCCTACTTCATCCAGGTCCTGGATAAACAACACGAACTTGTCGTACAGCCAACCGGCACGCTCGGCGATTTCACGGGCGTTCTGGCTCTGACGCTCCTGCTTCCACAAGCTGTCGATCACCCGCAAGGTGGCGAGCAAAGTGGTCGGGCTGACGATCACGATATGGCGGTCGAACGCTTCCTGGAACAGGTTCGGTTCAGCCTGCAGCGCGGCGGAAAACGCCGCCTCGATCGGCACGAACAACAACACGAAATCCAGGCTATGCAAGCCTTCGAGGCGCTTGTAATCCTTGCCGGCCAAGCCTTTGACGTGATTGCGCAGGGACAATACGTGTTGCTTGAGCGCCGCTTGGCCGATCACTTCGTCGTCCGCGCCGACATACTGTTGATAGGCGGTCAGGCTGACCTTCGAGTCGACCACCACCTGCTTGTCGCCGGGCAACATGATCAACACGTCGGGCTGGAAGCGCTCACCGTCCGGGCCCTTGAGGCTGACCTGAGTCTGGTATTCACGGCCCTTCTCCAGGCCAGCGTGTTCCAGCACTCGCTCAAGGATCAGTTCGCCCCAGTTACCCTGGGTTTTCTGGCCCTTGAGGGCGCGGGTCAGGTTGGTGGCCTCGTCCGACAGACGCAGGTTCAGTTGCTGTAGGCGCTCCAGTTCCTTGGCCAGGGAAAAGCGCTCGCGGGCTTCATTCTGATAGCTTTCTTCCACACGTTTTTCGAAGGATTGGATGCGTTCCTTCAACGGGTCGAGCAACTGGCCGAGGCGTTCCTGGCTGGTCTCGGCAAAGCGCTGTTCGCGCTCATCGAAAATCTTGCCGGCCAGTTCGGCGAACTGCGCACGCAGCTCGTCACGCGAACCTTGCAGGTCAGTGAGGCGTTGCTGGTGGCTGTCCTGTTGCTCGCGCAACTCGGCGCGCAAGGCCGCCGACAGCGCATCGAGGCGGCGTAGCTCGGTGTCCTTGGCGTTGCGGTCGAGGTTCCAGGCGTGGGCGGCGTCGCGGGCATTGTCGCGGTCGATCTGCAACAGTTCGACCTCACGGCGCAAGGCGGCCAAGTCAGCTTGCTTGGCGGCGTTGGCGTGGCTCAGGTCGCTGATTTCGTCACGACTGGCGTCCAGTTGAGCCGCCAGGCCTTCCTGGGCCAGTTGCGCAGTCGCCAGGCGCTCTTCGAGCAGCTCCCAGCCGGTGGTGCGGGCGGTCAGCCGCCGTTGAAGTTGCCAGCACACGGCCAACAGAGGCAACGCGGCGCCAGCAAGGCCCAGGGCAACACTGGTCCAGTCAAAAACCATAGCCATTTCTGCCATTACCGAAAAAGAGCAAGGTTAACGGAGCACAGGGTCTGACGACAGCTCAGTCTTCGACCTGGCCGAGTTCGCGTTGGGCGCGACGATCACCGGCGCGGGCAGCCTGGCGCAATAGGTCATGGCCGATGCGGCGGTCGCGGGCGTTACCGCATTCACGGCACATCAGCTGGCCCAGGCGGCTCTGGGCGGCCACCACGCCATCACGGGCAGGCTGCTTGAGCAAGCGCCCGGCGAAGTGTTTGACGTTGGTGCTGTGCCCCAGGCGCGGGCTGTCGAGCAGCCACAAGGCAACCTTCAAGGAGAAACGCTTGGGTGCGGTAACAGTCTGTGGAGTGTCGGTAACAGAAGGTGATACTGAGCGAAACTTCATAAAGCACTGTGGGGCAGATCGGAAGGCGCGCCACTCTACTCTTTTTTTCGTACAGGTAAAGCTGAAAAATCTCAGCACGCCCGTTCTAGAGCAAGCGCTAGGGACAATCCACAGAAGCTGTGGATAACTCAGTGGACAACCCCCCTTTAACCCGCGCAAAGGCCCGTGGAACGGGGGCCGCAGTCAAACTGACGATTTTTTCACCAATTAAAAAAAGCGAGATTTTTCATTGACTTAAATTTCCATTGCAGGCTAAAGGCGGCCCTGCGAAGGAGTTGACAGGTTGGTTACACACTCCGCAACTAATGTGCACAAGTCCCGATCAGACGGTTATATCGGCGGCTTTTTTTGCTGCGACTTCTACGAAAAACGTTACCGGCGAGTCACGTGGGAGGACTTTTCAAATCGATACGGGCTGGCCACACTGCTCTACCCATAACGCAAGCGTGCACCGCCGATGAAAGGAATTCTGTTATTCGCACTCCTGCTGCTCGCAATCTGCGCAACCGCCCTGGGCATCAACGCGGCCCTGCCCGCGCCTGACGGCGCGTTGTTTGCCATCGCCATCCTGCTGTCGGCCGCCTTTACTGCCGTAAGCCTGTGCATCGAGTTGGGTGACGGCAGGATCAACGACATGCGCGACGTGATGCAAGTGATTGAAGCCGGCCAGTCCTGGCGCCTGACCCTGGCGGCCTACGCCTTGGGTTGCTCCCTGGCCGCAGCCGCTACGGTGCTGATCTATCGCAGCCTGGTAGGGGGTTGATTGAAGTTTTTTGGCTAGCACACTTTCTTTCCTTGTTTCAATCCGTTACTATCCGCGGCGTTAGTACCAAGCTGAAAGTCAATTCTGGTCGAACAACTCCCCCGAACAACGCGGGACCGACCACCTCGATGGTTTCCAGGTATCACTTGCGACGACACCGCCTTTGAACAAGCAAAGGGTGCCGCGAAGTTCCAATACTCTGACCGAACCAACCTGCAAATTGATCAGGATCTTCACCCTGGGCCCAGAACCTTTGCCCCTGTTGTGTTGCCTGCCCTCCTAAGTACCTACCTGCCAGCCCAAGCGCGCCTAACTTATTAGCGCTTCAAACTGGCTGCTTTGTTCCAGTCGGGTTCTTCGTTTGATCAATGGTGATCAACGTTACTGGAACGTTTTAACGTTGCACGGTTCTTATCCGTGTCATTTGTAGGAACACCAATAATATGAACGCTCAAATCCATACTCAGGATGCCATTCGCACCCTCACCAACGCTTTTGCACCAATGAATTGCCTGATCATGGCTGCTCGCAAAGGCTGCTTCAGCTTCACCCTGGTCAACGAACACGGCATCGCTCGTCACAGCGAACGCCTGTACCCCGATCAATACTCCAGCGCCGAGCCGCTGCAGGCCGTGATCGAGCGTACCCGTCAGGCACTGACTGCCTGATCGACCCGAGTCGCTGAAACACAAAAAACCCTGTTTAAAACACAGGGTTTTTTATTGCCTTGAATGTGTAGATTCGGCTTTTTTACTAAGTTCAAACAGATATAAACGATATAACTAAATGAATAAGATGTTTTAAAAACAGTCCTTTACATCATGAATATGACACTACACTTCAACTCAAGCGGCATGATCCGCTTCCGGCGAGCCTGAGATCCGATCCACCGCTGCCAAGCCCCCACCTCTCAGGCCTCGTCGACCACTTCCGTCACGGATTGAGGCTTGTATGGGTATCGCTGCCAGCGAATTGTGTCGTTATGTGATCCGGCCAACGTTGATGTACCTGGGCCGCCACAACCAGACGGCTGAAGCCCTGCTACTGGGCATCGCGGCCAGCCAGTCGGAACTCGGCTCCGCCTTGCACGACCGGCGCGGCCATGGCCTGTACAGCATCACCGAACCTCGCCATCGCGCGCTGTGGGACAACTACCTGGCGCTGGACCCCGAACGCGCCAGCCTGGTACGCGGCTTGGCCAGCCAACATGCCTTTCTCAGTGCTCCCCAACTGGAACTCACCGTAAACCTGCGTTACGCCACCGCCATTGCCTGGCTATTGGTGGAACAACATCATCCCGCCCTGCCCCCTCCCGGCGATGTTTTAGCCATGGCACGTATCTGGAAAGAAATATTTCATCCCCAAGGAAGGCTGCGCGATTTCACGCAAACCTGGCAAACCTGTGTTTCACCCATGAATCACGCGGTTTGCTGACCGGGCAATTTGCAAGATTCGCCAAAAAACCCGAATTTTGGTCGGATTGTCCTACAAAACCGCTCTATCTCCTGCATTACAGCCTATAGCGCGATGTGAGATTTATTGATACTTTCCGCAGCGGTGATCACCACGGAGTTCTAATAATGAAAAAAGTAATGCTCAAGACCACACTTAGCCTCGCCGTTGCCATGGCATCCTCCCAACTGTTCGCAAGCGGTTTCGCACTCAACGAACAGAGCGTCAGCGGGATGGGTACGGGTTTCGCAGGTCGCTCCTCTTCTGCCGATGATGCAAGCACTGTCTACGGTAACCCTGCCGGTATGTCCCGCCTGAATGGCCAGCAAGTCACCGGTGGTGTTGCGGCTATCGATGCGTCGACCAATATCAAGGATACGGGTGGCGTTTCCAGCGGCTCCAACAAAGGTGACATGGTTCCATTCACCGCCGTACCTTTCGGTTTCTACACCAACAAACTCAACGATCAGTGGGCTATCGGCTTCGGCGTGTACGCACCGTTCGGCCTGGTCACCGACTATGAAAACGGTTTCCAGGGCCGTGGCTTCGGCAGCAAGAGCGAAGTGAAGGTGATGACCTTCCAGCCAACTGTCAGCTATGCCTTCAACGACCGCGTGTCCATCGGTTTCGGTCCGACCATCAACCGGATCTCCGGGGTACTGGAATCGGAAAAAACCCTTAACGCGGCACTTCCCGACACCAACGTCAAGATCAAGGGTGACGACACCGCGCTGGGCTTCAACATCGGCGTGCTGGTCCAGGCGACCGATACCACCCGCGTCGGCCTGACCTACCACTCCAAGGTCAACTACAAGCTGGAAGGCCACACCACCGTCAGCGGCCCAGCGCAGACTCAAGGCTTCCTGCGTAACAACCGTTACGACGCCTCGCTGAAAATCGAGACTCCGGAATCCTACGACCTGTCGGTCACTCAAGACCTGACTGACGCCTGGAAACTCTACGCCGGTACCACCTGGACTCGCTGGAGCCGCCTGAAAGAGATCACCGTCAACAACGAAGGCGTGACCGGAGCCAACGGCGGCATTCTCGCCCCGAGCCGAATCAGCAGCATCACCGAGAAACAAGACTGGCACGACACCTGGGCTTACGCCGTGGGCACCTCGTACCAGCTGACCAAGCAGGTTGTGCTGCGTACCGGCCTGACCTTCGACCAGTCGCCAACCAACAACCAGGATCGCTCGCCACGTATCCCTACCGGCGACCGGACGATTTTCAGCGTTGGCCTGGGCTACGCAGTCATGGACAACATGACCATCGACCTGGCGTATTCCTACCTGAAGGAAGAGGACGTGAAGGTGAACAACACCGCCGCGCCGTCGAGCTACCGCGCCAAGTATGAAAACAGTGCCAACGGTTTCGGCCTGGGCATGACTTACAAGTTCTGATTCAGAACCGCGTAAAAAAGCCCCGCTCTCCTGCAAAGGAGGCGGGGCTTTTTAATGGCTGACGATCAGGGCTTCGAAGCCAACGCCTTCTCCACCGCTTCGATCAGATCCGGGCTGTCCGGCTTGGTCAGGCTGGAGAAATCAGCAATCACCTTGCCCTGGCGGTCGACCACATACTTGTAGAAATTCCACTTCGGCGCATTACTCTGCTGCGCCAATACCTTGAACAAATGCACCGCATCCGGCCCCTTGACCTTCTGCGGTTCGGTCATGGTGAAGGTCACGCCGTAATTCACGTAGCAGACCTTGGCAGTCTCCTCGCCGGTCTTGGCCTCTTGCTTGAAGTCATCTGAAGGCACACCGATCACTTCCAGCCCTTGATCCTTGTAACGTTGATACAAGGCTTCGAGGCCTTTGAACTGCGGGGCGAACCCACAGAAGCTCGCGGTATTGACGATCACCAGGGGCTTGCCAGCAAAACGCTGGCACAAGTCGATGGATTCCTTGGCCCGCAGCTTGGGCAATTGGCCCTCCAGCAACGGCGGGCAATCGGCGGCCATTGCGGCACTGCCAATCGCCATCAGCACGGGTACAGCGAGCCAGCGCATCTGCATGTCGTGTGTCCTTGAAAAAGTCAGAGTCCGAACTTAACAGATCGACATACCCAGTTGCATCAACGCCAGGCCACCGTGCTGCCAACCCCACCAGGCGAGCAGCGTCAGGACCAACCCCGCCGCGATCAGCAACCCCCTTGCCGCTATGCTCATGCCGCCTCCATCTGCGCCTGCAAACGTGCCACCGGCCGCTCGCGCACGGGCCAATTCAATGCCGCCGCGAGCAGGCTCAACGCGATTGCGCCCTGCCAGATCAAATCGTAGTTACCGGTTCGATCATAGACCACCCCGCCCAGCCAACCACCAAGGAAGGAACCGATCTGATGGAACAGGAACACAATCCCGCCAAGCATCGAGAGATTTCGTACGCCAAACAGCGTCGCGACCGTGCCGTTGGTCAGCGGCACGGTGGACAGCCACAACAAGCCCATCGCCATGCCGAACAGGTAGGCGCTGACCTGGGTCACCGGCGCCCACAGGAACAAGACGATGACCACGGCGCGCAGCAGATACAACGCGGTCAACAAGCGCGGTTTGGACATACGCCCACCGAGCCAGCCAGCGGTGTAGGTGCCGATGATATTGAACAGGCCAATCAACGCCAGCACCGTGGTACCTGTGGTTGCAGGCAGATGTTGGTCCACCAGGTAGGCCGGCAGATGCACGCCGATAAACACCACCTGGAAGCCGCAGACGAAAAAACCAAACGCCAGCAGCCAGAACCCTGAGTGGCCGCACGCTTCTTTCAACGCTTCACCCAAGGTTTGCTGACCAGCCATCGACGGCAGCGGGCGATCCTTGAGCATGCCGACCAGCGGCAGAATCAACGCCACCATCAGGCCCAACGCCAGCAATGCAGCGGACCAACCCAACCAACTGATCAAGCCCAAAGTGCCTGGCACCATGGCGAACTGGCCAAACGAACCGGCCGCGCTCGCGATCCCCATCGCCATACTGCGCTTTTCCGGCGCGACGGCACGGCCAACCACGCCGAGAATCACCGAAAATGAGGTGCCGGACAGGCCGATACCAATCAGCAAGCCTGCACTGAGGGATAACGACCACGCCGAGTCGGACAAGCCCATGAATACCAGGCCCACGGCGTACAGCACCCCGCCGACAAACACCACTTTGGTCGCACCGAAACGGTCCGCCAACGCACCGGCAAACGGCTGCGCCAGGCCCCACACCAGATTCTGCAAGGCGATAGCCAGGGCGAAGGTGCCGCGCCCCCAACCGAATTCGGCGCTCATCGGCGCCAGGAACAGGCCGAAGCCATGCCGCACGCCCAAGGACAACGCCAGGATCAGCGCACTCCCCACAAGGATCCAACCACTGGTGCGCCACATCGAGGTCATTTCTTATTCTCCGTTCACGGGTATATACCCGCTTGTATTGGAACAAACCTGCCGTCAGGCGAGTTCGTCCAGCAAGGCCAACAAGGTTTCGCGTTTATCTGCGCCGAGTTGATCGATCAATTTCTGCTGTGCTGCTTCCCACGCCGGTAACGCCGCGGCCAATCGTTGCGCACCGGCCTCGGTCAACAGCACCAGGCGGTTGCGCAGGTCATTGCCTTCCACCAGTTGCACCAGGCCTTCGCCTTCCAGCACCCGCAGGTTGCGCCCCAAGGTGCTGCGGTCCAGACCCATGGCTTCCGCCAGGCTGGAAATGCTCGGTTGATCCAGACGCTGCAAGTTGCACAGCAAAGAATACTGGGCAACGTTGATCCCGAAGCCGTCGAGAGCGCCGTCGTAATGCCTGCTGACGCCACGGGCGGCACGTCGCAGGTTGGTGCATAAACATTGGGAGGCAAGCATGGAACGTGTATATACCCGCGATTAAGGATTTGCAAGAAAGTGTTACAGCGCTAAACCGACCAGAACCGCGACTTCCAGCAGTTCCAGCAAGGCCCCGGCAGTGTCGCCCGTGGTGCCACTGAGGCGCTTGACCATCAGGTGGCGCAAACCGACAAAACATAGCGCCGCGAGCAGCACAGCGATCCCGCCGCTGAAACCACCGATCAGCAGGCACGCCAGGCCACTGAGGATCAGCACCTGTTGGGCCACAACTCTCGGTAAATGATCCGACAGCGCCTGCCCCAACCCGCCGGCACGCACGTAGCGCGTGGTCAAGAACAAGCCCAGCATCGATGCGCGCCCGATCAATGGCGCCAGGATCAGCGCTACGCCGTTATGCTGTTCGATCAACGCCACCAGCGCGGTGAACTTGAGCAGCAGCACCAGCCCCAGCGTGACCACGGCAATCGGCCCACTGCGCGGGTCCTTCATGATGGTCAGCGTGCGCTCGCGGTCGCCGAAGCCACCAAGCCAGGCGTCGGCGCTGTCGGCCAGGCCATCGAGGTGCAAGCCGCCACTGAGCAACACCCAGGCGGTCAGCAACAACGCGGCATGCAGCAACAACGGGGCGCCCATCAACAACGCGTTCAAGCCCCACAACAGCGAGCCGAACAACAGGCCGACCAGCGGATAAAACAGCAACGAGCGTCCCAGCTCCTGCGGCTGTGGCATGCCCGGTAGGCGAATCGGCAAGCTACTGAGAAATTGCAGGGCGATCCAGAACGGCAACATCGTCAGATTCCTTCCTTCAGCACGCCGTCAG
Source organism: Pseudomonas sp. GL_117 (assembly GCF_057835125.1). Lineage (NCBI taxonomy): Bacteria > Pseudomonadati > Pseudomonadota > Gammaproteobacteria > Pseudomonadales > Pseudomonadaceae > Pseudomonas > Pseudomonas sp. GL_117. The sequence continues at coordinate 4,428,566 of NZ_CM174418.1, forward strand.
CCGCGACCTGCAGATTGAACAGCGCGCCATGGCCGACTTCGACATTCAGCAATTGCTCACGGGGCAAGCCCCGCGCCCGCGCCAGCAACAAGCGCATCACGCCGCCGTGACTGACCAACAACACCCGCTCACCGGCGTGCGCTTGCTGCAAGCGTGCGACGGCAGCGAGAACGCGGTCGGAAAAGTCGCTGACCGCCTCACCCTCAGGCGGTGTAAAGCTGTAGGGATCTGCCCAGAACAAGCCGAGCGCTTCGGCGTCGGTCTCCATCAGCGCCGCAGCACTTTGGCCTTCCCAGGCGCCGAAGTGCAGCTCTTGCAGATCCGGCTCCAGGCTGACCGGCACCTGCAGCTGAGCGCCCAACTCTTCGGCAAAACGTGCGCAACGCTGCAAAGGCGAGCTGACCAGCCGATGCCACGGCCCCTGGGCCACCACGGCGGCGCGCATCTGTTCCCAGCCCTTGGCGGTCAGCGCGTCGTCCAGGCTGCCGCGCAGGCCGCCGCCCAGCTCGGTCTCGCCGTGGCGCAACAGGTCCAGGTGCAAAGTCATGCCGGGCGGTCTGCCACGGCGGCTTCGGCGAAGGTGGCCATCTGGCCGTGCAAGGCACACGCCAGGCGCAACAATGGCACCGCCAGGGCCGCGCCGCTACCTTCGCCCAGGCGCAGGCCGAGCTCCAGCAGCGGCTGTGCGTCGAGGTTTTGCAGCACGAGACGATGGCCTGGCTCGGCGCCCCGGTGGCCGAACACCAGCCATTCGCGGCAGCCCGGGTTCAGGCGTGTGGCCACCAGTGCGGCGACGCTGCAGATAAACCCGTCCACCAGCACCACGATGCCTTCCTGGGCGCAGGCCAGGTAAGCGCCGACCAGTGCGGCAACTTCAAAGCCGCCGAGATTGAACAGGGTGTGCAACGCGTCATCGCGCTGCCCGGCGTGCAACGCCAGTGCCCGCTCGATCACCGCAACCTTGTGACTGACGCCTTGGGCATTCAAGCCGGTGCCCGGCCCCGTCAGATCGCTGACCGGGCAATCGAGCAACGCACACGCCAGCGCACTGGCGGCAGTGGTGTTGCCGATGCCCATCTCACCGCCGATAAACAACTGCGCACCGCTCGCCAGCGCGCGACGCGCACTGTCACGACCGGCTTGCAACGCCAACCGCCCCTGGGCTCCAGTCATCGCCGGGCCGTTGACGAAGTTGGCGGTGCCCGCGCCGATATTCAGGTGACGTACCCCAGGCAGGTTCAGCGACGGCGTGACCGTGCCGAGGTCGATCACTTCCAACTGCGCGTCCAACTGCCGCGCCAGTACGCTGATAGCAGCACCGCCGGTGACAAAGTTATGCAGCATCTGCCCGGTGACTTCCTGGGGAAACGCCGACACGCCTTCGGCGACCACACCATGATCACCGGCAAAGATCGCGATCCACAGTTGATCTACCGAAGGTTTGACCTGCCCCTGCAAGCCGGCCAATTGCACGGCCAACGCTTCCAACTGGCCAAGGGAACCCGCCGGTTTGGTCAGTTGCTGCTGGCGCGCCAAGGCTTGTTCGTACGCCGCAGTGTCAATCGCCTTACATGGGTTGAGCCACCAGATGTCAGTCATAACGCAGTACCTTTCAAAGTCAGGGGCAGGCCGGCAACCGTCAGGACAACACGCTGACAACGCTCAGCCAAAGCTTGATGCAGCCAACCGGCTTCATCCACATAGCGGCGAGTCAATTCGCCCAGCGGCACGACACCGAGGCCGGTCTCGTTGCTGACAAAAATGATTTCACCCGGCAGCGCGGCCAGGGTTTCCAGCAGTTGATCGCGCTCGAACCCCAGGCGCTGGGGGTCTTCGAGCATCAGCAGGTTGGTCAGCCACAGCGTCAGGCAATCCACCAACAGGCAGCGCCCGACGGCGGCGTTTTCGCGCAGGACACGGGCCAGTTCGACGGGTTCTTCGATCAGCCCCCAGTGGTCGGGGCGACGCTGGCGATGCAGGGCGATGCGTTCGTTCATCTCACCGTCCAGCGGCTGGCTGGTGGCGATGTAGATGACCGGCAACGCGCTGTCGCTGGCGAGCTTTTCGGCGAGACGGCTTTTGCCGGAGCGGGCGCCGCCGAGGATCAGTTGCAGCATAAGGTCACACCTTCCTGTGGGAGCAGTGCAGCAGTTGAAACCCACATACAGTTAAATCCCACACAGCGTGCGCAGCAATTCAGTGTCCAGGTGGTTCTCCACCAAGTCCGCCAAGCGCTCGATGTCACGCTCGCGCAACGCGTGGTAATCCACGCTTTGCACATCCTGCAAGCCCGCCCAGCGCAGCAACGCGCTGCACGCGGCCGGGGTTTCGAACAGGCCGTGAAGGTAGGTGCCGAGAATCTGCCCGTCCGCACTCTGGGCGCCGTCGCTGCGCCCGTCATCCAGCAACACGGCGGCGTTCGCCAGCGCGCTGCCGGACGTCACGCCCGCATGGATCTCATACCCGCTGACCTCGGCGTTTTCCAACAGCAGGCGCCCGCGCACGTTGCGCAACTGCTTTTCTTCTTCCAGCGTGGTGCTGAAGGCCAGCAGCCCCAAGCCATGGCTGGAGCCCGACGGCCCTTCCAGGCCCAACGGGTCGTGAACCTGCTCGCCGAGCATCTGCAAGCCGCCGCAAATGCCAAGCACTTTGCCGCCATAGCGCAAATGTCGCGCCACGGCGCTGTCCCAGCCGTTGGCACGCAAGTAGGCCAGGTCGCTGCGCACGCTTTTCGAGCCCGGCAGGATGATCAGGTCGGCAGGCGGAATCGGCTGGCCCGGCCCGACAAATTGCAAATCCACCTGGGGATGCAGGCGCAGCGGGTCGAAATCCGTGTGGTTGCTGATGCGCGGCAACACCGGCACCACCACCTTGAGCACTTGGGCGGCCTTGTCGATCTGGCGCTTGTCGATGCCGTCTTCGGCTTCCAGGTGCAGGTCCATCACGTAGGGCAGTACGCCCACCACAGGCTTGCCGGTGCGCGCTTGCAGCCAATCCAGGCCGGGTTGCAACAACGCAATATCGCCGCGAAAACGGTTGATGATGAAGCCTTTGACCCGCGCCTGTTCGCTCGGCGACAGCAATTCCAGGGTGCCAACCAGGTGCGCGAATACGCCGCCACGATTGATGTCGGCGATCAGCAGCACCGGGCAATCCACGGCTTCGGCGAAGCCCATGTTGGCGATGTCGTTGGCGCGCAGGTTGATCTCCGCCGGGGAGCCCGCGCCCTCCACCATCACCACCGGATAGGCATCGCTCAGGCGTGCATGGGAGGCCAGCACGGCTTGCATCGCGATGGCTTTGTAATCGTGATAGGCCACGGCGTTCATACTGGTGACGGCACGGCCGTGGATGATCACCTGGGAACCGGTGTCACTGTTGGGCTTGAGCAGCACCGGGTTCATGTCGGTATGGGGCGCCAGGTTGGCAGCCTGGGCCTGCACGGCTTGGGCGCGGCCGATCTCGCCACCTTCGGCCGTCACGGCGCTGTTGAGGGCCATGTTCTGCGGCTTGAACGGCGCCACGGCCACGCCCTGGCGGACCAGCCAACGGCACAGTGCGGTGACCAGGGTGCTCTTGCCGGCATCGGAGGTGGTGCCTTGCACCATCAGCGTACTCATGCAGCGTCCTTGTAGGCCGTCAGCGCTTCGTCAAGGCGCAGCCAATCGGCGGCGCTATCAGGCAAGCCAAAACGCAGGCTGCTGTCGTGAACGAACAGGCGCAGCAAGATGCCGCGCTGGGCCATGAATTCGTGCATGCGCTCGGCATGCGGGGTGATCAGCCATTGGAACAAGGCACAGCCGCCGTGGGGTTGGAAGCCGTGGCGCTCAAGCAGGTCGAACAGCCGCTGGCTGGCCTCGATACAGCGCTCGCGCTGGCGCGTGTGCCCGGCCGTATCCGCCAGGCAGACTTGGCCCAGCACGCGGGTGGGGCCGCTGACGGCCCAGGGTCCCACCTGTTCGGCAAGCAGCCTGAGCAACTTGCGCTCGGCCAGGACAAAACCGAGGCGCACACCGGCCAGTCCAAAGAACTTGCCGAACGAGCGCAACACAATCAACCCGACCTGATGGGCCTGGCTCGCCAGGCTCAGGTGCGGCGTGACGTCCATGAAGGCTTCATCCACCACCAGCCAGCCGCCCCGCTGCGCCAGCCGCGCATGCCAGTCCAGCAGGCGTTGCGGACTCAGGCTGAGGCCGGTGGGATTGTTCGGGTTGACCACCACCAGCACGTCGAGGTTGTCGAGAAAGAAGTCCACTTCCTGCTCCAGCACTTCGCGCACCACATAACCGGCGCGGCGCCAGGCTTCGGCGTGTTCGGCATAGCACGGCGACAGCACGCCGACCTTGCCCGCCCGCCGCAAGCGCGGCAACAGTTGGATCGCCGCCTGGGAGCCCGGCACCGGCAGCAAATGGGCGGCGCCGTAATATTCGCTGGCGGCGCGTTCCAGGCCGTCGTCGGTTTCCGGCAAGCGTGCCCAGGCCCGCAGCGGAATTTCCGGGATCGCCCACGGCCACGGCGCGAGGCCGCTGGACAGGTCGAGCCAATCGGCCTCGGCAATCCCGTATTGAATCGCTGCCTTGCGCAGCCGGCCACCGTGCTCAAGCATAAAATTGCGCCCCCGCGCATAGGATCAGCAGCCACAACCATACGCCGCGCTGCACCAGTTGCCAGCCTCGGTCGATGGAGTCCGCATCCGCCGCCGGGCCTTCGCCCAGTTGCGGGCGTTGATGTACTTCGCCGTGATAAATCGCGGCGCCGCCCAATTCGACACCCAGCGCACCAGCGCCGGCCGCCATCACCGGGCCGGCGTTGGGGCTGTCCCACGTTGGGCCCTGGGTACGCCAGCACTTCAACGCCAGGCGGGTTTTGCCCAGCAGCGCGTAGGTCAATGCCACCAGGCGCGCAGGAATATAGTTCAGAACGTCGTCGATCTTGGCCGCCGCCCAACCGAAACGCTCGAAACGTTCGTTGCGATAGCCCCACATGGCGTCGAGGGTGTTGCTCAGGCGGTACAGCACCACGCCCGGCACACCGGCAACGACAAACCAGAACAGCGCGGCGAATACCGCGTCGCTGCCGTTCTCCAGTACCGACTCGGTGGCGGCGCGGGCGACTTCGGTACGGTCCAGTTCGCTGGTCTGACGGCTGACAAGGTAACTCACACGCTTTCGCGCTTCGTCCAGGTCATCACTGCGCAGCGCCTGGGCGACCGGGATCACATGCTCGCCAAGGCTGCGCATGCCGAGGGCGCAGTACAACGCCAGGATCTCCAAGATCCAGCCGATATACGGTGCCCACGACAAAGCGGTGGCCAGCAGGGTCAACGGCACCACGGCGATAAACCACGCGGTCACGCCATGGCTGCGCCAGCCCCGGCCACCGCTGTTGAAGCGTTGCTCGATGCGCCCGGCGAAATTGCCGAACGCCACCAGCGGATGCCAGCGCCTGGGTTCGCCCAGCAGCGCATCCAGCGCGACTGCGGCGACACACAGCAAGGCCACACTCATTGACTCACTCCCCAAGAATTTTCGTACAGCATGTCACTCAGCGGCCGCGGCTCGGTCCAGCCTTCGAGTTGCAACATCGGTGCCGGGTAGAACGCAGCGACCGGGCCCAGGCACAGCACAGCCAGGGGTTTGGCGCCGGGCGGCAGGCCCAGCAGGTCGGCCAGGGCCTGGGGCTCGAACAGCGAGACCCAGCCCATGCCCAGGCCTTCGACGCGGGCAGCCAGCCACAGGTTCTGGATTGCACAGGACAGCGAGGCCATGTCCATTTCCGGCAAGGTGCGACGACCGAAGATGTGGCGCTCGCGGTCGTCCATCAGCGCTGCTACCAATACCTCGGCGCAATCGTGGATGCCTTCGACCTTGAGCTTCATGAATTCGTCGGAGCGCTCGCCCAGGGCTTCGGCGGTGCGGATGCGTTCTTCTTCCACCAGTTGCTGGATTTGCCCACGCAGTTGGCGGTCACTGATACGGATGAAGCGCCAGGGTTGCATCAGGCCGACGCTGGGCGCCTGGTGTGCGGCCTGGAGCAGGCGCTGCAGCAGTTCAGGCGCGACGGTGCCGCCGCTGAAGTGGCGCATGTCGCGGCGTTCGGCGATGGCGCGGTAGACGGCCTGGCGGTCGGCCTCAGGGAAGGCGTTGTCGGTCATGGCCTCTTCGCGGGCAAGCCCGCTCCCACATTGGATTGGGTTTCGACGCGATCCCCTGTGGGAGCGGGCTTGCCTGCGATGGCACCCTCCCGGTCCGGCGCAAACAGTGCCGCCACCGCCGCCGGATTCGACGGAAAATAAAAGTGCACGTAGGAAGCCGTCATCCGCCCCTGTCGGAAAACCGCCTCGGCACCACGCCCACCGTTGGGGCTCACGCCACGGGCAATCGGCGTGCAGTCGGTGCTGGTCAGGGAGTGGTGATAGGTGTGACCGCGCAATGTGCCTTCCGGCAGTTCGACATTTTGCAGGGCCAGGGCGGCCAGTTTCTTTTGCATCACGGCATCGCCCTGCAGCAGACCGAGCAACTCGGCACGCTGGCCGTCGACATCGGTGAGCGAGTCCAGCAGGTACAACATGCCGCCGCACTCGGCGAGCAGCGGTTTGCCAGCAGCGTGATGAGCACGGATCGCATCGAGCATCGCGGTGTTTTCCGACAGCGCCTGGTGATGCAATTCCGGGTAACCACCCGGCAGATACAGGCTGTCGGCGTCAGGCAATTCGCGGTCGTGGATCGGCGAGAAGAAGTGCAATTCGGCGCCCATCGCCCGCAACAGGTCGAGGCTGGCGCCGTAGGTGAAGGCGAAGGCTTCGTCGCGAGCCACGGCAATGCGCACGCCGTTGAGCAACGGCTCGGCCTCAATGATCTGCGGCGCAGCGAACGTCACCGGCGGCGGCAATGCGACTTCGCAACTGCTGCCCAGGGCTTGGGCGGCGGCGTCGAGGCGCAGGTCGAGGTCATTCAGTTCGCTGGCTTGTACCAGGCCCAGGTGGCGGCTGGGCAATTCGATGCCGGTCTCGCGGGACAGCGCGCCGTACCAGCGCAGGCCTTCGGTCAGACTGCCTTCGAGCAATTGTGCGTGGCGCAGCGTGCCTACGCGGTTGGCCAGCACGCCGGCGAACGGCAGGTCCGGCTGATAACGCGCCAGGCCCAGCGCGAGGGCGCCGAAGGTCTGGGCCATGGCGGTGCCGTCGATCACACCGAGCACCGGCACGCCAAAGTGGCGCGCCAGGTCAGCGCTGGATGGCGTGCCGTCGAACAGGCCCATCACGCCTTCAATGAGGATCAGGTCAGCCTCGCCGGCGGCTTCCCACAACAGGCGACGACTTTCCTGCTCTCCCACCATCCACATGTCCAATTGATACACCGGCGCACCGCTGGCGCGCTCATGGATCATCGGGTCGAGAAAGTCCGGCCCGCATTTGAACACGCGCACCTTGCGTCCCAGGTTGCGGTGCAAACGGGCGAGCGCGGCGGTGACGGTGGTTTTGCCCTGGCCGGATGCCGGTGCGGCGATCAAGACGGCCGGGCAATGACGGGGCTGATTCAAAGTTCGACGCCCTTCTGTGCCTTGATACCGGCCTGGAACGCGTGCTTGAGCATGCCCATTTCGGTGACGGTGTCGCCCATTTCGATCAGCTCGGGCTTGGCGCCACGGCCGGTGACCACCACGTGTTGCATCGGCGGACGGGCTTGCAGGTCGCTGAGCACTTGGTCCAGATCGAGGTAGCCGTGTTTGAGGGCGATGTTCAGTTCGTCAAGGACGACAAGGCCGATGGCGGGATCTTGCAGCAGCTCGCGGGACACCGCCCAGGCGGCTTCGGCGGCGGCGATGTCACGTTGGCGGTCCTGGGTTTCCCAGGTGAAGCCTTCGCCCATGACGTGAAAACGCACTTGCTCAGGGAAGCGGCGGAAGAACAGCTCTTCGCCCGTGCTGTTGCGCCCCTTGATGAACTGCACCACACCGCACTGCATGCCGTGGCCCATGGCCCGAGCCAGCATGCCGAACGCAGAACTGCTCTTGCCTTTGCCGTTGCCGGTGAGCACCAGCAGCAAACCGCATTCGTTGGGCGAGTTGGCGATGCGCTCGTCGATCACGGCTTTTTTGCGCAGCATGCGCGCCAGGTGGCGTTCGTCGCGTTCAGGGGAATCGGTCATGGCAGCTCTCCGTTGGGGCTGGACAAAAAACGGCGGGCAGGAAAAAGACAAAACAGACAGCCAAGCATCGCCCACCGTGATGCTGTTGGATGTTTCAGGCCGGTCTCCGGGCTCATGAGTGGCGATCGCCGACGCTGCGCCTTCCCATATCGCGGGGCGATACAGTGGCAGAAAGCAGGGTCTTGACTCATTTACCGTTGCGGGGGCAGCGCCGGGATCGCGGCAGCACTGTGTACAAGTGCGCTCACTCACCGGCTTCCCTGTTTCACTCGGTCGACCCGTGGGTCACAGAGCACCTGGAACAAGTCGCGAAGGGTAGAGGGTTGGGGGTGGAGCGTCAATTAAAGCCGGCTTCGCACTTGAACCATCGGACCGCTGCATGCCTCTACCCTTGCAGGTACCCAGGAGAAAAACATGCACAAGACCCGACTTGCCCTACTGATCATGTTCGCAGGCGCCCTCGCCGCCTGCGGTGAAAGTTCGACCTTGCAAGTGTCTGACGGAACCGGGCCTTCCCCCAAGCTACCGGAGCCGAACAAGACCCTGATCCCCACGGTAAACATCGCACCAGCCGTAGGGTGGCCTGCGGGTGCGAAGCCAACTCCCGCCGCGGGCACCCAGGTGGCGGCGTTTGCCGAGGGCCTGGACCACCCGCGCTGGCTGTATGTGCTGCCCAATGGCGACGTACTGGTGGCAGAAACCAATGCGCCGCCCAAACCCGATGACTCAAAGGGCATTCGTGGCTGGGTGATGGAAAAGGTCATGGGCCGAGCCGGTGCGGGCGTGCCTAGCCCGAACCGCATCACGTTGCTGCGCGATGCCGACCACGATGGCATCGCCGAGACCCGGACAGTATTTCTTGAAAACCTCAATTCGCCCTTCGGCATGACCCTGGTGGGCAATGATCTGTATGTGGCGGACTCGGACAAGCTGCTGCGCTTCCCCTACCAACCGGGAGCAACCGCGATCAAGGCAGCCGGTACCAAGGTGGTCGACCTACCCGGCGGTAGCATCAACCACCACTGGACCAAGAACGTGGTGGCGAGCAAAGACGGCCGCAAGCTGTACGTAAGCGTAGGCTCCAACAGCAACGTTGGGGAAAACGGCCTACAGGCAGAAGAAGGCCGGGCGGCGATCTGGGAAGTGGACCGCGCCAGCGGCCAGCACCGCATTTTCGCTTCGGGCCTGCGCAACCCTAACGGCATGGCCTGGGAACCACAAAGCGGCAAGCTGTGGACGGCGGTGAACGAGCGCGATGAAATCGGTAGCGACCTGGTGCCGGACTACATCACCTCGGTTCAGGATGGCGCCTTCTATGGCTGGCCGTTCAGCTACTACGGGCAGCATGTGGATGTGCGAGTCAATCCGCAAAACCTCGACCTGGTGGCCAAGGCGATTGCACCAGACTACGCCGTAGGCCCGCATACCGCCTCGCTGGGACTGACGTTTGCCGAGAACAGCAAATTGCCCGCCCCTTTCACGAATGGCGCATTCATCGGCCAGCATGGTTCGTGGAATCGCAAGCCCCACAGTGGTTACAAGGTGATCTTCGTACCGTTCGAGGCTGGCCAGCCCAAGGGACAGCCGGTGGATGTGCTGACCGGGTTCCTCGACAAAGACGAGAAAGCCATGGGCCGGCCGGTGGGCGTGGTGATTGATCAGCAGGGGGATTTGCTGGTGGCGGATGACGTGGGAAATAAGGTGTGGCGGGTTTCAGCAGCTAAGTAGGTAGGCTTCAGTCCACCACAAACCCCATGTGGGAGCGGGCTTGCTCGCGAAGGCGGTGTGTCAGTCACAGATGTGTGGTCTGATCCGGCGCCTTCGCGAGCAAGCCCGCTCCCACACTCAGATCTCTGTCAGCTCAGGGATTACGTGCCAGACTCCCTGGCAATACGCGCTTGGCGCTCAGGTAAGCATTCTGCCAATACGCCTTGGACAAGGTGTCCAGCTTCACCGTGCCGCCGGTTTGCGGCGCGTGGACGAAACGGCCTTCACCGACGTAGATGCCGGCGTGACTGACCTGTGAGCCGCCGCCGGTGGCAAAGAACAGCAGGTCACCGGTTTGCAGATTCTCTTCACTCACATCCTGGGCGCGCATCACGATCAGTTCGCGGGTGGTGCGTGGCAGGGAAATGCCGGCCGCATCGCGGTAGACAAAACCGATCAGGCCACTGCAATCAAAGCCTGAGTCCGGCGTGTTGCCGCCCCAGCGATAAGGCGTACCGACCAGGCCGAGCGCGCGAAAGAGTACGTCTTCGGCGACAGGCGAGAAATTCTGGGTGGAATAGTTGAACACCGGCTTGGGCTTCACCGCTACGGGAGCGGGCGGTGGACGGCTGGCGCAGGCGCTGAGGAGCGCGGCGCAAACAATAAGAATCAGGCGGGCCGAGGTCGACATGTGCAGAACAATCCTGGTCTGGATGCGGCTTTCGCTGCCGAACGCTGAAAACCAGAACGCGCAAGCAGAGCTCGCGCGTACGGTTTCCAACAATATCCAGGGATTCTAGCGCTTACACGTCAAACTTCAAGTATCACTTTAAGTTTACTTGCTAGCGGTAACCGTCGTCGGGGCCATGGCGAGTGCGCGCTTGGCTTCGATGAAGGTTTTGCTCCAGTAGCTATCGCCCAGGTTGTCGACTCGGACACCGCCACTGCGACGGCTGCTGGAGTGGATAAACTGGTTGTCGCCCAGGTAGATACCGGCATGGCTTACGCGACCACGGCCAGCAGTACTAAAGAAAAGCAGATCACCGGGCTTGAGGTTGTTGCGTGCGACCAACGGTGCATTCACGTTGATCATTTCGCGAGTGGAGCGCGGCAGGTTCATGCCAGCTTCTTCACGAAACAGGTAGCCGATGAAGCCGCTGCAGTCGAAACCGGCTTCAGAGGTACCACCGAAACGGTAACGGGTACCGATCAGGGACATGCCGCGTTCGAGAATGCTGTCGGCCAGGACTGGAAGCTGGTAAGGCTTGTTGCCGGAGAAGGCGCCCAGTTCCTTTTCAGTCGCCAGCTCTTCTTCATAAACAGAAGCAGACTGTGCAGCGACGAATTTTGCCTGATTTTGAACCTGAGGTTTTTGCTGCTCGGCCACCTGTTGAGGGTGGGAGGCGCAACCAAACAACAGGGTAACGAGTGCGAGAGGCACGAGGGGTGCGAAGCGATTTAGCATGGGCACGACCGTGGCTGATGTGTAAAGAAGCCGAGACTATGCCCGCTATCAGATCGATTTGCAAATTCAATCGTGATCTATGTGACTTCTTGTTTGGACGATGACATCTAAGCCCTTAACACCCTATGCAACCGATTTGCGTGGCCAACCCGGCCCAAACGCAGGTTTTCTGGCGCCTGGAATTTGCCGAAAGCCGCGAAAACAAAGGGCTGGCTACCAGCCGAGGGTTTCCTTGAGGAAAGGAATCGTCAGCTTGCGCTGGGCTTGCAGAGAGGCCTGATCGAGCTGTTCGAGCAAATCGAACAACGCGCTCATGCTGCGGGTGCCGCGGGTCAGAATGAAGTGCCCGACCTCATCGGTGAGGTGCAAACCGCGACGGGAGGCACGCAATTGCAGGGCACGCAATTTGTCTTCGTCAGACAGGGGACGCATCTGGAAGATCAGCGCCAGGGTCAGGCGAGATTTGAGATCCGCCAGCTTGACCGGCAGTTCCCGCGGCGAAGTGGATGCAGCGATCAGCAAGCGCCGGCCGCTGTCACGCAAACGGTTGAACAGATGAAACAACGCCTCTTCCCACTCCGCCTTGCCGGCGATGGCCTGCAGATCGTCCAGGCAGACCAGCTCATATTGCTCGAGGTGGTCGAAGATACCGATACCGCGATCCATCAACTCGGCCAACGGCAAATAAACCGCCGGCTCGCCCATCTGTTCAAAACGCAAACACGCGGCCTGCAACAGGTGAGTACGCCCTACGCCGTGCTTGCCCCACAGATAGATCAGGCTTTCGGTCCACCCGGCGTCGGCTTCGCAGAGCCGCTCGACATAGCCGAGTGCAGCGGCATTGGCGCCTGGGTAGTAGTTGATAAAGGTGGCGTCGTCACGCAGACGCACACCCAAGGGCAGCTGAATCGGTTTCATGCTGACTGAACGGCTCCAAACGAACCGCTAGTGGCCTCTGTGTAAAGTTTGCAAAGTTTATACCCGTGACGCCGGGCGCACAATGCAGCAGACCACAAGCAAAATCAAAGGTTTGCGTTAACTTACCGGTTTTGCGCGGATTGTTTGACGCCCCACCCCCAGAAACAACAAACCCGACCAAGGCCGGGTTTGTGACGCAACGTTTACAGATCAGGGTCTTCGACCCCCGTGTACACATCCGAATCCTTGTACAAGTCATGCACATGGCGCACCAGCACCATGATCACCGCCGCCACCGGCAACGCCAGCAGGATGCCAGTAAAGCCGAACAGCTCTCCGCCCGCCAGGATCGCAAAGATCACCGCCACCGGGTGCAGACCGATCCGATCCCCCACCAACAACGGCGTGAGCACCATGCCTTCGAGCGCCTGGCCGACCATGAACACCGCGACAATCCCGAGCATCGGGTACAGGTCGCCACCAAACTGGAACAACCCGGCAACCAGCGCCGCGCCGATACCAATCACAAAGCCCATGTACGGCACGATGGCCGCCAGGCCGGCGATCAGACCAATCAACAAGCCCAGTTCCAGGCCGATCGCCATCAGGCCGGCAGCATAGATAACCCCCAGGGCCAGCATCACCAGCAACTGACCGCGCACAAACGCACCCAGCACCTCATGACACTCCTCTGCCAGCGAGACGATGCGCTCTTCACGGTTGCGCGGCAGCAGGCTGCGGATCTTGGCCATCATGATGTCCCAGTCGCGCAGCAGGTAAAACGCCACCACCGGGATCAGCACCAGATTGGTCAACCAGCCGATCAGCGCCAGGCTGGACGCCGTGGCCTGGCTGAGTACGACGCCGACAATGTCGGTGGTCTGCCCCATATGCTCGCTGATCGCGGCCTTGACCTTGTCGAACTTCCAGAACCCATCCGCCAGCCCCAGCTTGGCCTGGGCCCACGGCATCGCCGTGTGCTGCAGCCAATCCAGCATCTGCGGGGCCAGTTCATAGAGGCGGAACAATTGCTTGGCCAACATCGGCACCAGCACCAGCACCAGCGCCGTGATGATCAGGGTGAACAAGGCGAAAACCGTCACCACGCCCCAGGTCCGTGACAAGCCGACCTTCTCCAGGCGATCCACCACCGGATCAAACAGGTAGGCCAGCAGCAACGCAACCAGGAACGGCGTCAGGATCGAATGCAGCAAGAAAACAAACGCGCACAGCAGGACCAGCCCACCAAGCCACACCCAACGACGCGTATCCGCCATAAACCACTCCATTGCTTCTATATAAGGAAGAACTGTTACCAACGAAACCGCAGTTGCGCCGCAGGCGTTGCTGCCGCCGGTGCTTCACCAGGCCCAACCTCCTGCAACTTGGCCAGGCCCAACTGGGTACGCAATTGATCGACACTGCCGTTGACGCGATAGACGATGCGGTCGCCATCCACAGACTGCGGCTGGCCACCAAACGGCTCGAGCAGATGCCCCAGGGCGGCATAGCGCTCCAGGTTCATGCCTTGTACTTCGAGCAACTGCTCGCTGCTTACCCCGGCCTTGACCGCAAAGCGCGGTGCCAGCTTCTGGCTGACCGCCAGCATGACGGCATCGGCCACCGCGCCCGTATCGGCGCCTTGGACGCTGCCCTGCTCGCTCTTGTCGCCCAGCCACAAGCGCCACTTGGCCTGCCACTGGTTGCCTTCCTGGCGCGCATGCACGGCCAACAGGGCATCCGCGCCGTAGCGCTCGGAGGCGGCGCGCAGTGGCGTGGCGTCGGCGCTTTCCAGGTTGGGCGCGGTGGCCACCACCTGCTCTTCCAAGTCACCCAGCGGCAGCCGCAACGGCAGCCCACGGTGCTGTGCCGCGCGACGCAATGCCTGGGCGACGCTTTGGCCATCACCGACCAGACTGCTGCCTTCGGTAGAGTCATTCAGCCACCAGCCAAGGATCGACGGCCGGTTGCTGCCCCAGATCGACAGACCCGCATCACGCAAGGCGCGGTCGGTGCTGACCGGGTCAAAATCCACTTGCAGGCTTTCCGGCGGGCCGGCGTCGTAGCCGTATTGCGTGATGATTTGCTGCGGGTCCTTGCGAACCGCCGCCAGGCCCGGGCCATCGGCGGCCTTGGCGTCGCCGGTCAGGCGGATCACCAGGGTTTGCACGGCACGCTGGGTCGCCTGGTCGCGCTCTTGCGGCGACTGGCTACTGACGGGTTCGAGCACTTGATACAGGCCATTGAGGGTTTCGGCATGACTCGCCAGGCTGACCAACGACAAGCAGCCTACAAAGAAGAATTTACACAGACGCATGGAAGATTCCCGAACGACAAATTTAGCGGCTGGAACAGACCGCGTGAATTCGGCTTACCAGGGCTGTGACCACAGCGGCTGGCAAAACATTCACGGGTATCGGTAAGTTTTCGTACTGTCATAACGATAGCGGGTTCAAGGCTATACCTTAATACGTACCAAAGCAGACCGGATTAGCATTTTTTTAACCCATATGCCTCTGCCCGTCGGCCCGAGGATGGCCGCTGCCCCTCAAGCCTGATAAAATCGCGCGCCTTCGCAGACCGTCAACGGCGTGGCCTTTATAAAAGCCCCCGCCCGCTCGGTCGTTACCCCTGAATCCCCCCTAAAGGCCTGGATCATGAGCAAGCAACCCTCCCTGAGCTACAAGGACGCCGGTGTAGACATCGACGCCGGTGAAGCATTGGTCGAACGCATCAAGAGCGTCGCCAAGCGCACTGCGCGCCCCGAAGTCATGGGCGGCCTGGGCGGTTTCGGCGCCCTCTGCGAGATCCCGGCCGGCTACAAACAGCCAGTGCTGGTCTCCGGCACCGACGGCGTGGGCACCAAGCTGCGCCTGGCACTGAACCTGAACAAGCACGACAGCATCGGCATCGACCTGGTGGCCATGTGCGTCAACGACCTGGTGGTGTGCGGCGCCGAGCCGTTGTTCTTCCTGGACTACTACGCCACCGGCAAGCTCAACGTCGAGACCGCCACCCAGGTTGTGACCGGCATTGGCGCCGGTTGCGAACTGTCGGGTTGCTCCCTGGTCGGCGGCGAAACCGCTGAAATGCCAGGCATGTACGAAGGCGAAGACTACGACCTGGCCGGCTTCTGCGTCGGTGTGGTCGAGAAAGCCGAGATCATCGACGGCTCCAAGGTTGCCGCCGGTGACGCCCTGCTCGCCCTGCCATCGTCCGGCCCGCACTCCAACGGCTACTCGCTGATCCGCAAGATCATCGAAGTGTCCGGCGCCGACATCGAAAACATCCAGCTCGACGGCAAACCGCTGACCGACCTGCTGATGGCCCCGACCCGCATCTACGTCAAGCCACTGCTCAAGCTGATCAAGGACACTGGCGCCGTCAAGGCCATGGCCCACATCACGGGTGGCGGCCTGCTGGACAACATCCCGCGCGTGCTGCCAAAAGGCGCCCAGGCGATTGTCGACGTGGCCAGCTGGCAGCGTCCTGCAGTCTTCGACTGGCTGCAAGAGAAAGGCAACGTCAACGAAAACGAAATGCACCGCGTGCTGAACTGCGGCGTCGGCATGGTCATCTGCGTGGCCCAAGAGCACGTTGAAACCGCGTTGAACGTACTGCGTGAAGCGGGCGAACAGCCTTGGGTCATCGGTCAGATCGCCACCGCACCGGAAGGCGCGGCCCAGGTTGAACTGAAGAACCTCAAGGCTCATTGATGTCCCAGACCTGTGATGTCGTGGTGCTGCTCTCCGGCACCGGCAGTAACTTGCAGGCCCTGATCGACAGCACGCGCACCGGCGACAGCCCGGTGCGCATCGCTGCGGTGATCTCCAACCGCAGCGACGCGTTCGGCCTGCAACGCGCCAGCGACGCGGGTATCGCCACCCGCTCCCTGGATCACAAGGCCTTCGAAGGCCGCGAAGCCTTCGATGCCGCCTTGGTCGAACTGATCGACGCCTTCAATCCCAAACTCGTGGTCCTCGCCGGTTTCATGCGCATCCTCAGCGCTGATTTCGTGCGGCACTACGCTGGGCGCCTGCTCAACATCCACCCTTCCCTCCTGCCTAAATACAAAGGCATGCACACGCACCAGCGGGCGCTCGACGCCGGCGACAGCGAGCATGGCTGCAGCGTGCACTTCGTCACCGAGGAACTCGATGGCGGGCCTCTGGTCGTACAGGCAGTGGTTCCGGTAGAGTCGGATGACTCAGCGCAGAGCCTTGCGCAACGGGTTCACGCCCAGGAACACAGGATTTACCCGCTGGCAGTGCGCTGGTTTGCCGAGGGGCGGTTGATTCTTGGTGAGCAGGGTGCATTATTGGACGGTCAGTTACTCGCGGCCAGCGGCCACTTGATTCGAACCTAGGAGATTTTATGCGTCGCGCCTTGCTCTTCGCTTTTGCTCTGTTTGCCTTGCCTGCGGTGCAAGCGGCAGACCTTCACCCTTTCTCCGTTAGCTACACCGCCGACTGGAAACAGTTGCCCATGAGTGGTTCGGCTGAACGCAGCCTGGCCAAGAATGGCGACGGCACCTGGACCTTGAACTTCAAGGCTTCCATGATGATCGCCAGCCTCACCGAAACCAGCGTGATCCTGTTTGACAAGGACACCCTGCAACCGAAGAGCTACATCTTCGAACGCGGTGGGCTGGGCAAAGCCAAGAAGATCAACCTGGACTTCGATCAAACCGCCAAGAAAGTCACCGGTTTTGAAAACAAAGACCCGGTCAACGTGGCCCTGCAAAGCGGCATGCTCGACAAGTCGACCTACCAGTTGGCCCTGCAGCGCGACGTTGCCGCTGGCAAGAAAAGCATGAGCTACAACGTGGTCGAAGGCACCGACGTCGACACCTACGACTTCCGCGTGATCGGCCCGGAAAAGGTCCAGACCAAGGTCGGCTCCATCGACGCGATCAAGGTTGAGCGCGTGCGTGACCCAACCCAAAGCAAGCGCATCACCCAGATGTGGTTTGCCAAGGACCAGGGCGGCATCCTGGTTGCCCTGCGTCAGGTCGAGACTGACGGCAAGGAATACAACATCATGCTGCAAGACGGTACGGTTGACGGCAAGGCTGTCAAAGGTAGCTGATCGGCTGATGAGTCAAAAAAAGAGCCTCGCTGACTGCGGGGCTTTTTTTTGCCTGCGGATTCTATATAGAGGCTTGTGCAGTCATCGCAGGCAAGCCAGCTCCCACATTTGAAATGCATTCCCCTGTGGGAGCGGGCTTGCCTGCGATGGCGATAGCGGGCTCTCAACATGAAACTTCTGTCATAAAACTCCAGCACCCATACCGCAAACCCCCACTCCTCAAGGCCTGCAGCACTGTTGCAGTTCCTGCAATGAATTGTTGCGCGAAAAGTCGGTTTACTTAGCAAGCTAACAAAACATATAACAAAGGCCTGCGACGACTTGCCGCAGACCCACCAGAGATTGGAGCAAGCAGATGACTGTAAAAGTAACTGAACGCGACGATGCACATATGTCCCATGAAGCGCTGGGCCATGGGATTCACATCTGGGATGTACACCAACAAGACCTGCTGGTCGGCATGTTTCACAACGAGAGTGACGCTCACAATTATAAGAACGAGCTCGAGTCGCTTGAGATGAAACGCCAGGCAGAAAGCTCCTGAGTATCGAAATCCTATAGGTGCTCCAGCCCACGCAGCCGGAGTACCTATCAACAAAAACCCCGCCTTTTGAGCGGGGTTTGTTGTTTCTACAGCCTTACCACATCAGATCATCCGGGATCTGGTAGGCCGCGTATGGATCATCCTCGTCCGGCACCTGGCTTTCGGTGAGGATGTTGAGCTGCACGATGCGCTCTGGCGCACGCTCCTGGATCTTCAGCGCCGCTTCACGCGGGATCACCTCGTAACCACCACCGTGATGCACGATCGCCAGGGAGCCGTTGCTCAGCTTGTTGCGCATCAACGTGTTGACCGACAGGCGCTTGACCTTCTTGTCATCCACGAAGTTGTAGTAATCCTCGGTGGTCAGCTTGGGCAGGCGCGAGGTCTCGATCAGTTGCTTGACCTGGGCCGTGCGGGCCTTGGCCTCGGCTTTTTCCTGCTGCTGGCGATTGAGTTCCTGATCGCGCTTGACCTTCTCGGCCTTCGCTTCGGCAGCCAGGCGGGCCTGGGTGTCGTCGGCCTCGATCTGGCCCTTGTGGACCAGGCGCTGCTGCTTCTGTTTCTCTTTGCCGACCTGCTTGGCCTGCTTTTGGTTGACCAGACCTGCTTTGAGCAACTGATCGCGAAGGGAAATGCTCATGGTGCTTACTCACTTAGGCAGCCGCTCAACCGCAGCTGGACATGTTCTTTTCCTGGCGTTTGGCTTCACCCCACAGGGCGTCCAACTCTTCGAGGGTGCAATCTTCTATGGATTGATGCGTATCGCGCAATGCCTGTTCGATAAATCGGAAACGTCGTTCGAACTTGGCATTGGCGCCACGCAGCGCGGTTTCCGGGTCGACCTTGAGGTGACGGGCCAGGTTGACCGCGGCAAATAGCAGGTCGCCAACTTCATCGGCGATGGCGGCGGGGTCGTTGTCAGCCATGGCTTCGAGTACTTCATCCAGCTCTTCGCGGACGTTGTCCACCACCGGCAAGGCGGATGGCCAGTCAAAACCGACCTGGCTGGCGCGCTTTTGCAACTTGGCGGCACGAGACAAGGATGGCAGCGCCGTGGGTACGTCATCGAGCAGGGACAGTTGCTCCGGTGCGCAGGACTTTTGCGCACGCTCCTCGGCCTTGATCTGCTCCCAACGGTGCTTGACCTGCTCTTCGTTCAACCGGGGGGTATCCAGCGGTGCGTACAGATCGCCGCTGGGGAACACGTGGGGATGACGACGGATCAGCTTGCGCGTGATGCTGTCGATCACGCCGGCAAATTCGAAACGCCCTTCTTCCCGGGCCAGCTGGCTGTAATACACCACCTGGAACAACAGGTCGCCGAGCTCGCCTTGCAAGTGATCGAAGTCACCGCGCTCGATGGCATCGGCGACTTCGTAGGCTTCTTCAAGGGTATGCGGGACGATGGTGGCGTAGGTTTGCTTGATGTCCCACGGGCAGCCGTATTGCGGGTCGCGCAGGCGGTTCATCAGGTGCAGCAGGTCATCTAGTGAATACATCAGTTTCTGTCCGATCAAGTGGGCACGCAGAAGATCAAATGTGGGAGCGGGCTTGCTCGCGAATGCGTAGTGTCAGCCAATGAATCTGGCACTGACACACCGTATTCGCGAGCAAGCCCGCTCCCACAAAAGCCCTCCCACATGTTAGCCCGCGTTCATCCAGCTAATCATGGCGTACGGTTACGCCGCGTCTCGATGATGTTCGGCAACTGGGAAATCCGCCCCAGCAACCGCCCCAACGCGTCCAGGCCCGGGATCTCGATGGTCAAGGACATCAACGCGGTGTTGTCCTCTTTGTTCGAGCGGGTGTTGACCGCCAGCACGTTGATCCGCTCGTTGAGCAGCACTTGCGACACGTCCCGCAGCAGACCGGAACGGTCGTAGGCACGGATGACGATGTCCACCGGATAGGTGAGGACCGGCACCGGGCCCCAGCTGACCTGAATGATCCGCTCCGGCTCACGCCCGCCCAGTTGCAGCACCGAAGCGCAGTCCTGGCGGTGAATGCTCACGCCACGGCCCTGGGTGATGTAGCCGACGATCGCGTCGCCCGGCAACGGCTGGCAGCAGCCGGCCATTTGCGTCATCAGGTTGCCCACGCCCTGGATCTGGATGTCGCCGCGTTTGCCCGGCTTGTAGCCGGTGGCTTTGCGCGGGATCAACTCCAACTGCTCGCTGCCGCGCTCCGGTTCGACCAGTTGTTGCGCCAGGTTGACCAGTTGCGCCAGGCGCAGGTCGCCGGCACCGAGGGCGGCGAACATGTCTTCGGCGATCTTCATGTTGGCCTTTTCGGCCAGCTTGTCGAAGTCCACCTGCGGCAGGCCCAGGCGGGCCAGTTCGCGTTCGAGCAGGGTCTTGCCGGCGGCGACGTTCTGGTCGCGCGCCTGCAACTTGAACCAGTGCACGATCTTCGCCCGCGCCCGCGACGTGGTGATGTAGCCCAGGTTCGGGTTCAGCCAGTCGCGGCTCGGCGTGCCGTGCTTGCTGGTGATGATCTCGACCTGTTCACCGGTTTGCAGGCTGTAGTTGAGCGGCACGATGCGCCCGTTGATCTTGGCGCCCCGGCAGTTGTGGCCGATCTCGGTGTGTACGCGGTAAGCGAAGTCCAGCGGCGTGGCGCCCTTGGGCAGGTCGATGGCATGGCCGTCAGGGGTAAAGATGTAGACCCGGTCCGGCTCGATGTCCACGCGCAACTGTTCGGCGAGGCCGCCGATGTCGCCGAGTTCTTCGTGCCATTCCAGGACTTGGCGCAGCCAGGAGATTTTCTCTTCGTACTGGTTGGAACCGGCCTTGACGTCGGTGCCCTTGTAGCGCCAGTGCGCACACACGCCCAACTCGGCCTCTTCGTGCATGGCGTGGGTGCGGATCTGCACTTCCAGCACCTTGCCCTCAGGGCCGATCACGGCGGTGTGCAGCGAGCGGTAGCCGTTTTCCTTGGGGTTGGCGATGTAGTCGTCAAACTCCTTGGGAATATGCCGCCACAGGGTGTGGACAATGCCCAGCGCGGTGTAGCAGTCGCGCATTTCCGGCACCAGCACACGCACGGCGCGCACATCGTAGATCTGGCTGAAGGCCAGGCCCTTGCGCTGCATTTTGCGCCAGATGGAATAGATGTGCTTGGCGCGGCCGCTGATGTCGGCATCGACGCCGGTAGCCTGCAACTCGGAGCGCAGCTGGTTCATCACATCGGTGATAAAGCGCTCACGGTCCAGCCGCCGCTCGTGCAGCAGCGTGGCGATCTGTTTGTATTGATCGGGTTCGAGGTAGCGGAAGGACAAGTCCTCCAGCTCCCACTTGATATGGCCGATGCCCAGGCGGTGTGCCAGCGGCGCGTAGATGTCGAACACCTCGCGGGCCACACGGTTGCGTTTTTCGTCGTCGGCGGTCTTCACCGCCCGGATCGCGCAGGTGCGTTCGGCCAGCTTGATCAGGGCGACGCGCACGTCATCGACCATCGCCACCAGCATCTTGCGCAGGTTTTCCACCTGGCCCTGGGTGCCCAGCACCATCGACTGGCGCGGGCTGAGGCTGGCGCTGATGGCGGCCATGCGCAGCACGCCGTCGATCAGCTTGGCCACCACGGCGCCGAAGCGCTGGCTGACCAGCGGCAACGCGATATGCCCTTCACGCACGCCGCGATAGAGCACGGCGGCGATCAGCGAATCCTGGTCCAGCTTGAGATCGGCAAGGATCTCGGCGATCTCGAGCCCGGTGCGAAAGCTCGAAGTGCCTTCGGCCCACAGGTTCTTGGCCGCATTGTCTTGTTGCTCAGACTCGCGAGCGAACTCGCAGGCTGCCTTCAAGGCTTCACGGTCCAGTGCCGGGTCGACACTGACGGCATGATCCAGCCATGCCTCGAGATTGATACTGCCGTCGGTGTTGATCGGCTGGTGTGCTCTCACCTGTACCATCTTGCTTACCTTCCCTACGACGCACCTCTGATGCGCCAAAATCATCGCCGACTTTACTGCGAACTCCGTGGCAGATCACAGGCCCTGGAGAACGCAGGCCAGTCGGATTAAACGGGCATCCTAGCCCGCTTCAAATAACGCCATGGCCTCGACATGCGCTGTCTGCGGAAACATGTCGAGGATCCCGGCACGTTTTAGCCGGTAGCCTTGCTTGACCAACTCAACCGTGTCCCGCGCCAGCGTCGCCGGGTTGCAGGACACATACACCAGGCGCTTGGCCCCCAGAGTGGCGAGCTTGCGCACAACCTCTTGGGCACCATCGCGGGGTGGGTCCAAGAGTACCGCAGAAAAGCCCTGTTTGGCCCATTCTGCGTCAGTCAAAGGCTGGGACAAATCGGCCTGAAAAAACTGCGCATTATGCAAATTGTTGCTGACGGCATTAAGCGCCGCCCGATCCACCATGGTCTGCACGCCCTCCACCGCGACCACTTCGCGTACTTGTCTGGCCAGTGGCAGGGCAAAGTTGCCCAGGCCACAAAACAGGTCCAATACGCGTTCGTCAGGCTGTGGGGCCAGCCATTCCAGGGCCTGGGCCACCATCGCCGCGTTGACAGCGGCGTTGACTTGCACGAAGTCGCCGGGACGGTAGGCCAGTTCCAGGCCCCACTGCTCCAGCTGAAAACCCAACGCGGCATCGGCATCCACCGGCTCCGGCTGGCCCTCGCCATGCAGCCACAACTGGGCTTGATGGAACGCGCAGAATTCTTTCAATACCAGCAGGTCCGCGTCCGACAATGGCGCCATATGCCGCAGCAGCACGGCGACGGATGTACCGCTGAACAGCTCCACATGCCCCAGGGCCTGGGGTTTGCTCAGGCGACGCAGCATGTTCGGCAGACGCTGCATGATCGGTTGCAAGGCCTGTACCAGCACCGGGCAATCATCGATGGCGACGATGTCCTGGCTGGCCACGGCACGCAAACCCACTTCGAGTTTTTTCGCCTTGGCATCCCAACGCACCGCTACACGGGCACGGCGACGGTAGCCGAATTCCGGACCGCTCAAAGGTGCGGCCCACTCCTGCGGTTCGACACCCGCCACGCGGGACAGTTGCTCGGCGAGCATGCGCTGTTTCAGGGCAAGTTGTTCGCCATGGGGCAAGTGCTGCACGCTGCAACCGCCACAGCGGCCAACGTGGGCACACGGCGCCGGGCGGCGCAGTTCGCTGGCCTTGAACACCCGCTCGGTGCGCGCCTCGACCACTTTGCCGTGGGCCCCCAACACCCGCGCTTCGACTTCTTCACCGGCCAGCGCACCGTTCACGAACCAGGTGCGGCCTTCGAAGAACACGATGCCACGGCCATCGTTGGCCAGGCGCTCGATGGTCAGGCGTTGTTTCTTGCCCACTGGAATCTGCGGGGCCCGGCTGCCGCCCGTCGGTTGGAAGCGCAGGCCTCTCTCGTGCTTGGCCATCAGTTGGGTTCGTCGAAAATGCCGGTCGACAAGTAACGGTCGCCACGGTCACAGATGATCGCGACGATCACCGCGTTTTCCACTTCTTGGGACAAGCGCAACATACCCGCCACGGCGCCACCGGAGGACACGCCGCAGAAGATGCCTTCTTCACGGGCCAGGCGCCGGGTGGTGTCTTCGGCTTCACGCTGGGCCATGTCGATGATGCGGTCCACGCGCGTCGCGTTGTAGATCTTCGGCAGATACTCTTCGGGCCAGCGACGGATACCCGGGATGGCTGCGCCTTCCATCGGTTGCAGGCCGACGATCTGGATCGCCGGGTTCTGCTCCTTGAGGTAGCGCGAGTTGCCCATGATGGTGCCGGTGGTGCCCATGGAACTGACGAAATGGGTGATGGTGCCCCCGGTCTGGCGCCAGATTTCCGGGCCGGTGCTGGTGTAGTGCGCCTCGGGGTTGTCGCCATTGGCGAACTGGTCCAGCACCAGGCCACGGCCTTCGGCGGCCATGCGCTCGGCGAGGTCGCGGGCGCCTTCCATGCCTTCTTCCTGGGTCACCAGCACCAACTGGGCGCCGTAGGCGGTCATCGCCGCCTTGCGCTCGGCGCTGCCGTTGTCGGGCATGATCAGGATCATCTTGTAACCCTTGATCGCGGCGGCCATGGCCAGGGCGATCCCGGTGTTACCCGAGGTGGCTTCGATCAGGGTGTCGCCGGGCTTGATCTGCCCGCGCAACTCGGCGCGGGTGATCATCGACAGCGCCGGGCGGTCCTTCACGGAGCCGGCCGGGTTGTTCCCTTCGAGCTTGAGCAACAGGGTATTGCTGGTTTCTCCCGCCATGCGTTGCAAGCGGACCAGGGGCGTGTTGCCGACGCAATCGGCAATTGTAGGGTACTGCAAGGTCATGGCGTATTCGCAATCCAGACTGCGGGGGCGGACATCATACCGGGAAAGCCCGGCGGGCCATATCACGCAAAGTAAGGTGCTTATTGCTGATAGGTATAAGCAGTATCGGCGGCACCTGTGAAGTTGGCCCACTCACCTTTTGTCAACGCCAGAAACAAGCGGTCCTCATCGACTGAGCGCCGGTTGGACAGGTCATTGGCCAACGCCAGGTAGGCCCCATCGCTGAGCTCTGCACGGTTGACTCTATCCAAGGCGTCCTCCAGCGCCTGATCGTAATGCCCCAGCGTGGCTTGAAGACGCACCTGATACTTGGCTTGCAGGAACTGCCGCCAATACGTCTTCTCAATCAGCCACCCAGGCCAGTCCAACCTCGTCTCGCCCGCCAGGATGCCGTTAAGCATCGCGGCAACGCTCTCGGGGCTGGGGGTGCCCAACGTCCGATCCAGCCGTTGATCGAAGCCCAGCGGGAGGTCCAGGGCCGCGGACAAGGCAATTCGGTAAGCCAGTATGCGTGTGCCCGCCAGCTCCGGCGTCTGATGCGGTTCGAACAAAAGCACAGCGTTCGTGATGGCCGCCAAGCGGCTGCTGGCCCGCAAACAATTGAGCAGCGGCATCCCATCGCCGTCACCCCCGGTGAGCAGTTCGAACATTCTGAATTTGAGCTCCAAATTGTTGAGCGACACCATGCAACCGTTCACGCCAGCGCTCATGTCGTACGGATGCTCGAACAGGATCGTCGCCAGTTGCGGAGTATTGGCAGCCCCTTCGATCAAGCGCCAGACTCTGCCGGTGAGGTCTTCTCGCAGGGCTCGATAACCCGCGGCAACAAACTTGGGGTCAGCGGCAACACGCTCGATCAGCGTGAAAAAACGCGCAAAAATCTCCCGCCCCTGCAAGTCCTGCCAAAGCGCGAGGTGCGACGGTACGTCCCTGACCGCCAGCACCGCCAGCCAGCGGTCGGGGCCGGCAGTGACGGGAATATCATGCGGGTGCAATCCGAAATGAATGCCAGAACGCCCCGGTTGTTCGCGATAAACACGAAGCATCTGAAGCGTGCCCTGCGACAAGGGGTTGCCGGACAGGTCCATGGCGCGATGGACATCCGCGTAGATAAACAGGTCAGACCGAGTCAGCACTTGGATGCGGTTGTTTGCGAGGTCAAACACCTCCAGCCATTTCAGGGTGACAGCCCCCTTGGGCAGGCTTTCCAACTGAGTGTTGCGCAGGTTCAGATAGCGCAGGTGTTTCAAACCCGCCAAGTTCAGTCGCTGCCCTTGGCGAAGGGGGTTCGAGGACAAATCCAACACGCGCAATTGCGTCAGCTCACTCAGCCGGATCACATCGCCCAGCCTGAACTTGAGTCGATTGTTACCCAGGTACAAGGCCCTCAGCCGCGGGACCTCGGAAAGCCCCGGCGGCATCTGCTCGAACCTGTTGTCGCTCAGGTAAAGCCGCGTCACCCCCGGGAAACAGCGCAGGAAACGCGTAGGCAATTGAGACAGTTGGTTTCGCTTCAGGCTCAATACCTCCACGTGCCCGAAATGCGCGCCCAACGTGGGCAAATCGGTCAGGTCCAGGCCATCGAGATTCAGTTCCTTGACCATGGCCGTCCCGTGACTGGAGGCCTCCCTGGCCCAACATCGCTGGATACGTACAACCGCCTGCGCCCGGGCCTCCCGCGCAGGGCCGGTCGCCCCATGAAGCCATTGCCCCAGCGCAACGTTCATCGCCTCACGTTCGTTGTAGAGATAGTCGATCATCCCATCGCGTTCTCGAACCGAGTCGCCCGCGTCCCGCCACAGCTGTAGAACCTCGTCGTCGGTTCTCGCCGGATACAACGCGCGCAAGCGCGCCACCTGGGCGCGCTCCATCGGCCTCAATCCTCTACCGCTCAGCGGATAAGCGATGCGCCCATCCGCAACACGCTGTGGCGGATGGAAATGCGGACGGCGCCCCACACGCCTCTGGGTCTCGGCAAACTCCCATATGCGTTGCAAACGCCAACGCACCTGCTCGAGCAATTCCCCCTCCCCGGCGCCCTGGGTGAACCCCAATGACTGCCGCTCGGCCAGCGGCAGCGCGGCCAGTAACACCTCAAGGAATGGACCCGGGCGTCCCACTGGCTGTCGCCGCCCGTTTGCCTGGGGCATATAAGCCTGATACTGGTGGGATACCCGCTCCACCATGCACTTGAGCGCCGCATCGAACGGGCCGACGCTGGTCTGCATAAAACCGCCTTGCCAGACTTCAACCCGAAGGTGCGCCGGCCAACCGTCTATTTGCGCCAATGCATGCAGGAGCGCGGTCGCACTGTCCTCGTCGGCGCTGGCCGGCAGGTGCGCGCTCTCCAGAATCCTGGTTTTGCGCAGGTATTGCACCCACCATCGGATCGCCGAGGTCAGCGTCAACGGGACCACCCCGCTCTCCAGGCTGCGGCGCTCGGCCGGGGTGACAGCGCGCACCAGGTCTTCGGCGACCCGGTTGGTCAAATCGGGGTAGTCACGCTGCAGTACTTGCGCCAGCGGGTCATTGGAATGCCGGCGATCAGGGCATAACGCCTCGAAGAACAGGTGTTCCATCTGCGGCTTGTCCAGCGCCACTTTTGCCTCCAGCACGGTGATCTGATCGGAATGCGCGACGTCCTTGCGCCCCACCAGTGCATCGGCGCGATCGGCACCGACTTCGCCCAGCATCCGTTCGAAAAAAGCCGCACCAACGTCCATACCGGCCTTGACCCGCTGATGGACCGTGAAGCGCTCAAGGGTATCCTGCAGGACGGCGGGGGGAAGCTCATTGCGTACATGCACCCGGCGCAGCATGTCTGTTGTCACCCCGCTGATCCGCAGCACCTGCTCAATCGCATCCGGCCCCAGCGCACGGGCCAACGGCCCCAGTCGATAAAACGGTCGTTGGCCGTCCCAAGTCAGCGGGTCTTCCCATTCATGGCGCCACGCACCAGCGCCGTTATGGGTGAGGGCCGGGGCGTAAGCGTCGTTCAACGAGGGGTGCTGGATGCGCCACGGCTGTGCCGGGTCCGCTTGGGCCACCTTGAAACAGTCGCCTTCGATAAACAGGTAGCGCGCCGAGCCGAGGGCATACAGGCCCAGCGCGTCGGGTTCGGCGCCGATGCGTGAAGTATCGTCGCTACGGGCGTACGCCGCGATCTCACGTCGATACGGATAGAACGTGCCGTCGGGCGCACGATTGCGCACCAGCGCCTGGGCGACTTGGTGACGCAGATCGCCGATGGCCTGCGCCGCCGAGAGCCCCAGGCGGGCACGGTCTTGCTCAGACAACTGGCTCACGATGAGGGCATAGAAGCTGTCGGCGCCAGTGAACATCTCGCCGCTGCGGTGCGCCTGTGCGTCATACGCCGCGAACCGCCCCAGGCGATGATCGATCACGACCAGGGTTCGATCTTGAGTGCCCTTGGAAACATAAGGCACCGGCTGCTCGGCCCAGCTGACGACCAGTGCTCGCCCGAGCCCATCACTCAACACGCCATGGGCATACGCGGCCGCCCAATTCTGGGTTTGCCGGTCAAAGCGGCGGCGGTGGAACAGGCCATCGACAATGGCCTCCCGACGCGCTCCCCGACGGGCCGCGCGCAAGGCGTCATACAGCGCTTCAGGCTGCAATTGCGAAGTCAGCAACTGCATCTGTTGGTGTGCCGACAACGGATGTTCGCGCAGCACCTCAAGCAAGCGCGCCAGGCTCACCTGTGGGTGCAGTGCCTGCAATTGCGCAACCACCGCCGGCATGGACAACTCGTGGCCGACGCGATCAGGCAACAATTGCCGCACGCCCCTGCTGGCCGCCTTGGCCGTCGAGCGACTCGCCCCGGCAAAGCGCGTCAGTGCCTCAAACAACTCGATGCTCAAGGTCTTGGCCAGCGCCGCCAGTTGCTGGCGAATCAGCGGTGCGCCCGCGGCAAAAACTGTCGGCATCAGCGCGGCGATGGCATTCGGCAGATGCACGACGCGACGGTTCGTGGGCCCATAGGCG
This sequence comes from Pseudomonas sp. GL_117, assembly GCF_057835125.1. NCBI lineage: Bacteria > Pseudomonadati > Pseudomonadota > Gammaproteobacteria > Pseudomonadales > Pseudomonadaceae > Pseudomonas > Pseudomonas sp. GL_117. Next base: position 4,456,728 of record NZ_CM174418.1, read on the forward strand.
AATTGATAGTTTTCCAGGGCGATGACGGTGACCGTTTCTGTCGGCGGTCCCATCGTATTGGCGCTGTAGCGTCGCAGCTCCAGGCCTTGCTGATTGGCAATGCTCAACGCGGTGTTTGCCGGCCAGTCCGCCAACTGGGTGAGCAGCGGCGCCATGACCTCAACAGCACCGACGGGCGCAGGGTGATCGGGATTGGCGCCCTGGCTTACCCAGTCGATCAACCGATCAGTGTTGAAACGCTGCACCGCCTCAACCAGTGACGCCGAAGGCGGCGCGCCCTCCCACACTTGGTTCAGGGCAGCATGCGAGGTGGCACTTGAATCGAGCACGGCGTCCAGCGCACGGGAAGGCACATCCTTCGCGCCGAGCATTCGTTCGAGCAACTGCGGGCCCGTCGGGTGCTGAGGGTCGATAACCGTGTGCGACCGCGAGAGTTGCTGATAAAGACGCTGATGCCGACGCTGCGCGGTGAACGCCAGCCGGGTATGCATGCGGCCGCTGATCAATAAATCGGCCAGATCGACAAATGCCTGCAGCAGTTCGCCTGGCCGCCCCTGCAACGCCTGATGGCCCCCGCCGATCAAGCCCTGGGTCAACGCGACGAACATGCCAAACGCGCGTGCCCGCCCCAGCCCGGTGGGTGCTCCCGGCACCGGAATCAACAACAGGTTGAGGATTTCATTGAGCAAGGCCTGGAACACCTCGATCACGCTCGGCATCAATCCCGGCATCTCGTTGGCCAGTTCTTGCAGGTTGGCGCGGCAACGCTTGATGTAGAAGGCACTCAAGCTGACCACGGGCACCTTCTGCACCGGGGTGCGCACACTGCCAATGCTCTGGGCCTTGTCGAGCGAGGGAATGGACTGCGCCAATGTGTAAAGCAGGTGGGCGACGTCATTGAGGCCCTGGGGGCGGACAGAAGCGTTGGCAAGCTGCTTTACGCGTGCACAGTCACGCAGTGACATCATCTGATACAGCCAATCGACCTCGCCTCTGCGGTAGAAACCCTGGAAGGCGACGTGAAATTCCTCACAGGCTTCGCGGTGGCTGGCATGGTGACGCAACGAGCCACCAGGACGATTCGGGAAGAAGCTGAAGGCGCCCCGGCAACCACTGACGGAAAACACGATATGGGGAATGCTCAGGCTGTCGCCGGGGGGCGGGCCGACGTATTGCCCGGTGAACCCCAGGGATTGCGGCAACCAACTGAGGTTGTCCACCCCGTGGGGGATAAACAGCAGCATTTCCTCAACGTTCTCCCAGCGCGCCCCTCCCACCAACGCTTGCTTCACGGCCCGATAACACGCCCTGTCCACCCGGCTTGCGGCAGTGGTTCTCAGGGCCTCGATCAGCGCGAATTCGAACTCAGCCGCGGCCAGTGCCATGACCCGCCCGCCCAACTCGGCGGAGGCCGACAGTGCCTGATCCAGACGCGTCTTGAGTTGCCCGCCGAGATCCAGCCTGCGCACCAGCGTTATGAAATCAGCCGCGTTGGCATTGATACCCTCGTCAAGAAAGCTGGCGTCAGCCAACCCCGTGCGGCCGGGATAACTCCAGCCGGTCAGCCCGTCGTAGTTAATGCACGCGGCGTCCCACAGCGTGAGGCTGGCGGTTTTTATCACATCGCCATCGGCGCCACGGCGAACACGATTGGCCGATTGAAGGTAACGCGTATGGATCTGTGCAACTTTTGGGTCGATGTCCTGACCCGTCAGGGATTTCAGGCCTTGGCGCAGCGACGCCAGGGCCTGTTGCTCGAAAGCCAGGGTCAGTTCATGAATGCCTTGTTCCAGTGCGTATTGCGCAGAAACCCACGCCCGTTGCAGACGTACGTATTCAAACCGCTCGTCGTCGTTGAGTTCACCGAGAAAGGCATCGAACTTTACCCGGTATCCGTCCAGGGCCTGCAAGGCAGACCACTGCGCACGCGACATCAGCGGCCCGGGATGCTGCGCCATAAACGCGGCCAACGTGTCAGGGGAATTCGGTTCAGCCATAGGTACGCTCCTTAAATGAACGAGCCTACCCAGTCGCCATCAGCTGCTCCGGTAGCTATGTAGCGCCATGCATCAAGCGTGGTTTTTGGCGAAGACCAAAGGCCCCATCGCGGCGATCTGCCCTTCGATCAACGCCTCGAACGGCTGGAGCAACGGCTCGAACGAGGTCGGCGCCTCCAGCACCTGCAAGGCCTGCACAATCGCCTCGACCGTCGACAACGCCCCCGGTCCCGGCGCCTTGCGCAGCCGATAACGGGAGACGGCGCCTTCGGCCAGGCTCACCCTGGGCAACGCCGCCAGCAACGGGTTGAGGTGCAACAGTTTGCGCGCCTTGCGCCAGGTGCCGTCAGGCACCACCAGCAACAACGGCTGATCGTCAGGTGTATACCCTTGCAATGGCTGGGCATCGTCGCCGGGGAACAACAACCGCGCCTGATAACCCGGCGGGTTCAACAACGCCGGCAAATCAGCAAACACCTCGCCCACCACCAACTGCGCATTGTTCAGCCCCAACGCCGCCAACCGTGCCGTGTTGAGTGCGTGGTTGACCTCGCTCGGGTGCTGCAACAGCAACACCCGGGTGCGGCTGTCGAGGCTGGGTATCAGTGGGCACAGGCAATGGGCCAGAGGCCTGAGGCAACGGGAGCATTGGGGTCTGGACATGGTTTCAGGCCTGGTTGAGCTGGGTTTTGAGCAAGTCGCGAAAGGTCTGGATCAGTGGCTCACGGCTGCGACCTCGGCGCATGATCATCGAGAACGGCGCCTGGTAGCCGAAGGTCGCCGGCAGCAAGACGCGCAAGTCGCCCTTGTCGGCCCAGGCCTGGGCGTAGTGTTCGGGCAAGTAGCCGATGTAGGCACCGGACAGCACCAGGATCAGTTGCGCCTCCATACTTTCCACCGTGGCGGCGCTGTGCTTGAAGCCGTGGCGCGCCAGTTCCGCCTGGCTCCAGTAGCCGCGCCCGACCATGCGCTGCTGGGTGATCACCTGCTCGGGGATGCGCCGCTCGTTGAACAACGGGTGGCGGGTGCTGCAATACAACCAGTGCTGTTCGCGGTACAGCGGCATGTAGATCAGCCCGCTCATGCGGTTGGAGAAGGCGCCGATGGCCAGGTCGAGACGGTTGTCCTGCACGCCCAGTTGCAGTTCGTAAGGGCTCATCACCGACAAATGCAGGTGCACCGCCGGGTGTTCGAGGCTGTAGGCGCCGATGACTTCGGCGAACGGCAAGGCTTTGTCGCTGACGGTGGAGTCAAGCACGCCGAGCTTGAGGGTACCGCGCAACTCGCCTTTCAACGCCGCGGCGTACTGCTCGAAGCCTTCCAACTCGCCGAGCAGGCGCAGGGTTTCCTGATGGAACAACTCGCCCTTGCTGGTCAGGCTGAACCCGCCCCGCCCACGGTGGCACAACACCAGACCCAGCGCCGACTCCAGCTGGCTCATATAGGTGCTGATGGCCGACGTGGACAGGTTGAGCTCGTGCTGGGCACTGGCGAACCCTTGGTGGCGTACGACGCTGACGAAGATGCGCAAGAGTTTCAGGTCGGGCAAGGCGTTGGCCATGGGGTCTCCGAAGGCACACACATAATCCTGTGGGAGCGAAGTTTACCTCAGGGATTAGTTTAGAAAAATCTGAACTAAGTATTTGCCCCTGCCGATTCTTTCGCCTCGGGGTATTTCGCAGAATCGGCCTCTAATAAACACAACAACGATGAGGCACTCCCGTGGACAAGATTTTCCACCAACCACTGGGCGGCAACGAAATGCCGCGCTTTGCCGGCATCGCCACCATGATGCGACTTCCCCACCTGCAAACCGCCAAGGGCCTGGACGCCGCCTTTATCGGCGTGCCCCTGGACATCGGCACCTCGCTGCGCGCCGGCACCCGTTTCGGGCCACGCGAAATCCGCGCCGAATCGGTGATGATCCGCCCCTACAACATGGCCACTGGCGCGGCACCGTTCGACTCGCTGTCGGTGGCCGACATCGGCGACGTGGCGATCAACACCTTCAACCTGCTCGACGCCGTACGCATCATCGAAGAAGCCTACGACGAGATCCTCGAACACAATGTGATCCCCATGACCCTGGGCGGTGACCACACCATCACCCTGCCGATCCTGCGGGCGATCCACAAGAAACACGGCAAGGTCGGGCTGGTGCACATCGATGCCCACGCCGATGTGAACGACCATATGTTCGGCGAGAAAATCGCCCACGGCACCACCTTCCGCCGCGCCGTGGAGGAAGGTTTGCTTGATTGCGACCGCGTGGTGCAGATCGGCCTGCGCGCCCAGGGCTACACCGCCGAAGACTTCAACTGGAGCCGCAAGCAGGGCTTTCGTGTGGTCCAGGCCGAAGAATGCTGGCACCACTCCCTTGCGCCGTTGATGGCCGAAGTGCGGGAAAAAGTCGGCGGCGGCCCGGTGTACCTGAGCTTTGACATCGACGGCATCGACCCGGCCTGGGCACCGGGCACCGGCACCCCGGAAATCGGCGGGCTGACCACCATCCAGGCCATCGAGATCATCCGCGGCTGCCAGGGCCTCGACCTGATTGGTTGTGACCTGGTAGAAGTTTCGCCGCCCTACGACACCACCGGCAACACCTCGCTGCTCGGCGCCAACCTGCTGTACGAGATGCTCTGCGTACTGCCTGGCGTGGCGCACCGCTGATGAGCACGCGCGAGGTGCTGCAAGCCGCCGCCGACCTGGTGGCGGCCTTCGCCCGCAATGACCGCGCCGCCTACTTCGGCGCGTTCACGGCCGATGCCAGCTTTGTGTTCTACACCCTGCCCCAGCCACTGCTCAGTCGCGACGCCTACCAGGCGTTGTGGAACAGCTGGCGCCGGGACGAGGGCTTCGAAGTGCTCTCCTGCACGTCGAGCAACGCCGTGGTCAGCCTGCAAGGTGACGTGGCGATTTTTATGCATGACGTGGCCACCGAGCTGCGCATGAACGGGGAGCAATTTTTTAGCCAGGAACGCGAGACCATTGTCTTCAAACGGCAAGGGAATCGCACAGAACAAAAACAAGGCCTGTGGCTGGCCTGTCACGAACATTTGTCCGCTATGCCGGAAGGGCTGCCGCCCCCTTAGCCAATGTGATCGGAGCTGATCATGAATAATAAAAACAACGATAAAAGTATTCGCAAGATAGAAACCAACGGGGTCGAGCAGATCCCGGACCATGAACGTACCGCCGGGCCCAAGGATCTGTTCCGCCTGATCTTCGGCGGTGCCAATACCTTTGCCACCGCCGTGCTGGGTTCCTTTCCCGTGCTGTTCGGCCTGTCGTTCCAGGCCGGGGTGTGGGCGATTGTGCTCGGCGTGCTGGTGGGGGCGCTGATCCTGGCGCCCATGGGCCTGTTCGGGCCGATCAACGGCACCAACAACGCGGTGTCGTCCGGTGCGCACTTCGGCGTGCACGGGCGGATTGTCGGCTCGTTTCTGTCACTGCTGACGGCGATTGCCTTCTTCTCACTGTCGGTGTGGAGTTCAGGCGATGCGCTGGTGGGCGGTGCGAAACGTCTGGTAGGCCTACCGGAAACCGACCTGACCCTGGGCCTGGCCTACGGCGTGTTCGCGATCCTGGTGCTGACCGTGTGCATCTACGGCTTTCGCTTCATGCTGTGGGTCAACCGCATCGCGGTGTGGGCGGCGAGCCTCCTGTTTTTACTCGGGATCTTCGCCTTCGCGCCGACCTTCGACAGCCACTTCGCCGGCACCGTCGCCATGGGCCAGAGCGGCTTCTGGGCGGCGTTTATCGGCGCGGCGCTGGTGGCCATGAGCAACCCGATTTCCTTCGGCGCGTTCCTCGGGGACTGGTCGCGTTACATCCCGCGTGAGACGCCGAAAATGCGCATCATGCTGGCCGTGGTCCTGGCCCAGATCGCCACATTGATCCCGTTCCTGTTCGGCCTGGCCACCGCGACCATCGTGGCAGTCAAGGCACCGGACTACATCGCGGCCAACAACTACGTCGGCGGTTTACTCGCGGTGGCGCCGAGCTGGTTCTTCCTGCCGGTGTGCCTGATTGCGGTGATCGGCGGCATGTCCACCGGCACCACATCGCTGTATGGCACGGGGTTGGACATGTCCAGTGTGTTCCCGCGCCTGCTGTCGCGGGTCAAGGCGACCCTGCTGATTGGGCTGATGTCGATTGCCTTTATCTTTATCGGACGTTTCGCCGCCAACCTGGTGCAGAGCGTGTCGACCTTCGCCGTGCTGATCATCACCTGTACCACACCGTGGATGGTGATGATGATCATCGGCCTGATCGTGCGTCGCGGCTTCTATTGCCCGGATGACTTGCAAGTGTTCACCCGTGGTGAAAGTGGCGGCCGCTACTGGTTCAGCCATGGCTGGAACTGGCGCGGGCTGGGGGCCTGGATTCCGAGTGCGCTGGTGGGCCTGTGCTTCGTCAACCTGCCGGGGCAGTTCGTTGGGCCGCTGGGCAACCTGGCCGATGGCATCGACATCAGTCTGCCGGTGACGCTGGGGCTGGCGTCGGTGGTGTACCTGACCTTGCTGCGTGTATTTCCTGAGCCGGCTGCGGTGTATGGGCCGGCCTTTGTGGCGAGGGAACTTGCTCCCGCCGGGGTGCGAAGCGGCCCTAAAACAGCAGCCTCCAGCTTCGCAGGCGAGCGGGAACAAGCGCCCTCGCCACACCAAGCTTCGTCATCACAATAAGAAATCGGAGAATCGCCGTCATGGCTTTGGATTTATTCGTCGTACTCATCTACGCCGCCGGCATGCTCGTGCTCGGCTATTACGGCATGCGTCGCGCCAAGACCCACGAAGACTACCTGGTGGCCGGCCGCAACCTCGGCCCGTCGCTGTACATGGGCACCATGGCCGCCACCGTGTTGGGCGGTGCCTCCACCGTCGGCACCGTGCGCCTGGGCTATGTGCATGGTATTTCCGGCTTCTGGCTGTGCGCCGCATTGGGCATGGGGATCATTGCGCTGAACCTGTTCCTCGCCAAGCCGCTGCTCAAGCTGAAGATCTTCACCGTCACCCAGGTGTTGGAAAAACGCTACAACCCCATGGCCCGCCAAGCGAGCGCGGTGATCATGCTGGCCTACGCGCTGATGATTGGCGTGACCTCGATCCTGGCCATCGGCACCGTGCTGCAAGTGCTGTTCGGCCTGCCGTTCTGGATCTCGGTGCTGCTCGGCGGTGGCGTGGTGGTGGTGTACTCGACCATTGGCGGCATGTGGTCGCTGACCCTCACCGACATCGTGCAGTTCGTGATCAAGACCGTCGGCCTGATGTTTATCCTGCTGCCGATCTGCCTGTACCGCGTCGGCGGCTGGGATGAACTGGTGGCCAAACTGCCCGCGTCCAACTTCAGCTTCACCGCGATTGGCTGGGACACGATCATCACCTACTTCATGATCTACTTTTTCGGCATCCTGATCGGCCAGGACATCTGGCAGCGCGTGTTCACCGCCCGCGACGAAAAGGTCGCCAAGTACGCCGGCACTTTCGCCGGTTTCTACTGCATCCTCTACGGCCTGGCTTGTGCGTTGATCGGCATGGCCGCCCATGTGCTGATCCCGGACCTGGACAACGTGAACAACGCGTTTGCCGCCATCGTCAAAGTCTCGCTGCCCGATGGCATCCGTGGCCTGGTGATCGCTGCGGCACTGGCCGCCATGATGTCCACCGCGAGTGCCGGCTTGCTGGCCGCCTCCACCGTTCTGACCGAAGACCTGCTGCCACGCCTGCGTGGCGGTAAACAGTCGAGCCTGGCGATCAACCGTTTGTTCACGATGCTGACCGGTGTTGCCGTGCTGGGTATCGCGCTGGTGGTGAATGATGTGATCAGCGCGCTGACCCTGGCCTACAACCTGTTGGTGGGCGGTATGTTGATCCCGCTGATCGGGGCGATTTTCTGGAAGCGTGCGACCACCTCCGGCGCGATCACCTCGATGACCCTGGGCTTTGTGACGGCGCTGGTGTTCATGTTCAAGGATGGCCTGGATGCGAACACGCCGATCTACTACAGCCTGGCGATAGGGCTGGTGAGTTTTGTGCTGGTCAGTGTGCTGTCGCGCAAGCCACAGGCAGCAACGGCGCGCGCGGTGTGATGCGCAACCGGTTTTAGAGCGGTTTCTTCAGCGGGCACGACGTCGGATGTCGTGCCCGTTTTTTTTACCTGCAACGGGCGCCTTGTGGTCGACCAGCGTTTATCTGCGACGCGGCCGGCGCTGCTCATCATCCGTGCGGATCGGCACCGGCTGCAGGGGCGGCTCGATCAGGCCCAGTGCAACACCGAGGTCATGGAGCCAGTTTTGAATTTTCTCTTTCATGGTTGCCCCCTTTGAGGGTAATGCGGGTCGGCGGTCAATTCTTTCGCCTCTTCCTACAGGATAGTAGCCATAAGTCCTACGCATTGCTTGTACGAAACCACAACGAACTATTACTGAATTCATCGAAATCCTGACGAATCGCTCAAGCACTTGCGCGTGTGTCTTGCTCGAGCCCGACCTTGCCTTCTTGCTGCAGGTCGATCCATGCATTGAGGTTAGCGCCGAGCATACCCTTTCGCCACATCAGCCAGGTGGTCGCAGTGGCAAAATGCCCTGTCAGCGGATGAACGGACACGCTGTCCTTGCCCGGCAGGCTGTCGAGCATGGATTCGGACATCAGCGCCACCCCCGAACCGGCGATCACACAGGCCAGCATGCCCTGATAGGACTCGATCTCGATTGCCCGCCCCATGGCTACGTGTTCGTGGGAAAACCACGTTTCCAGCCGTGTGCGATAGGCGCAACTACGTCGGAAGGTGAACACCGCACGCCCCGCCACATCCTGCGGCCCACGCACAGGTGGGTGGTCAGCCTCGCAAATCAACACCAAGCGTTCTTCGCACAGGGCCACACCTTCCAGACTCGCGATGGTAATTGGGCCGTCCACAAAGGCGGCATCCAGGCGACCGGTAATCAACCCTTCGAGCAACTCACCGCTGGGCGCCGATTGCACCTGAAGGTTCACCATCGGATACGCCTTGTGATAGCGGGCCAACAGCTTAGGCAAATGCACCGCCGCCGTGCTGTACATGCTGCCCAGCACAAAGTCGCCGGCCGGTTGTCCGCCCTGGACCGCGCCGTGAGCTTCGTCATGCAGCGCGAGCAGACGAGTGCTGTAGTCCAGCAGCACCTTACCCGCAGGAGAAAGTTGCAAGCGCTGGCGTTCTCGCACGAACAGTTCAACGCCGAGTTGCTCCTCCATCTGCTTGAGCCGCGTCGACAGGTTCGACGGCACACGGTGCAGGCGCTCAGCTGCGCGGGTGATGGAGCCCTCCTCTGCCACCGCCTGGAAAATGCGCAATTGACTGAACTCCATACCTTTCTCCAAAACTGAACAAGTTACTCACTATTATTCAATTTTACAGAAAGTCAATGCGCTTTAGGCTGAAGATCACTCGCTAACCCGCAGGAACACAGCATGTCAGCCCGCCCCCGCCTACTCGCCAGCTTTATCGCCTTGATGATAGCCATGGGCATTGGCCGCTTCGCCCTCACCCCACAAATGCCGCACCTGCTGAGTGAGGGGCAGATCGACCTGACCGGCGCCGGCCTGATCGCTGCTGCCAATTACCTGGGCTATTTCGTCGGCGCGGTGGATTCGATCTTCGCCCGCAGCCATCACCACGTACGCGGCCGCCTGTATGGCGGGCTGTGGCTGTGCGTGCTGCTGACACTTGCGTCGTACTGGGCCCACGGTTTCTGGCCGCACGTGTTGTTGCGCTTCGGCACCGGCGTTGCGAGCGCCTGGGCGCTGGTGATGATCACCAGCCTGAGCCAACCCCTGGCGCTTGCCGCTGGCCAGCCGCGCCTGGGGGCGTTGGTATTTGCCGGTCCGGGATTGGGGATCTTGCTGACGGGCTTGCTGGCACTGGTCTCGAACCTGCTGGGACAGGATAGCGCCACCTTGTGGCTGGTGTATGGGGCCGTGGCGCTGGTGATGTTGCTCGCCGTGCTGCCCTACCTGCCCCGGCCGACAGCCAACTCTGCACCCACTGCCAGTGCTGGCCGCAACCAGAGCATCGCCCACTTGGGCTGGATCTACTTTCTGTTCGGCTTGGGCTACATCATCCCGGCGACCTTTCTGTCACAGATGGCCAGTGCGCAGTTCAGCGGCGCCTGGCAGGCCGATCTGTTCTGGCCGTGTTTCGGCCTGGCAGCAGCGCTAGGCGTGGTTGTCGCCAGCCTGCGCCGCAAGGACCCGAACACCACGCGGCGCTGGCTGATGACCACGCTGTGGCTACAGGGTGCCGGTGTGTTCGCCTGCTTGCTGGGCAATGGCTGGGGGCTGGCGCTGGGCGTGTCGCTGTGTGGTGCACCGTTCCTGGCGTGTATGCAATTGGTAATGGCGCGCTTGAGAGAAATCGCGCCCCACGACTACCAGCGCAGCACCGGTTTGCTGACTGCCAGCTTTGCCACGGGCCAGTTGAGCGGGCCGTTGCTGGCTTCAGTGAGCAGTCATCTGAGCGGCGGCCTGCACCCGGCGTTGGTGATCGCCGGATGCGGCCTGCTGGTGGCAGGTGCGCTGCTCAGCCGGCAACCAGGGGCACAGGCACACGAAGCTGTTCACGACGCGCCAGCACCAGGAAGAACAGCCCACCCAGGAAGCACCCGGTGAACCAGGCGAAATTGGCCATGCCTTGCAACGCCGGGGTGAAGGTGATCGCGACACCGACCAATGTCGCCGGCACCAGCGCCTTGACCGCCGTCCAGTTCACGCCGCCATCGAAGTAATAACGACCGCCTGGGCTGTCGTCGAACAGCGCATCCACGTCGATCTGCTGCTTTTTGATCAGGTAGAAGTCCACCAGCAGGATGCCGAACAACGGCCCGATAAACGCAGCGAGGATGTCCAGGGTGTAGTGGATCATCAGCGGGTTGTTGAACAGGTTCCACGGGGTAATGAAGATCGATGCCACGGCGGCGATCATGCCACCGGCGCGCCAGCTGATTTTGCTCGGCGCGACGTTGGCGAAATCGAACGCAGGGGAAACAAAATTGGCAACAATATTGATACCGATGGTGGCGGTCACAAAGGCAAAGGCGCCGAGCAGCACGGCCATGCTGTTATCGATGCGCGACACAGTGGCAATCGGGTCGTGGAGCATTTCACCGAACACCGGCAAAGTGCCCGAGACGATCACCACGGTGACCAGCGAGAACGCCAGGAAATTTACCGGCAGCCCCCAGAAATTGCCGCGTCGCACGTCGTGCATGCTGCGGCAGTAGCGACTGAAATCGCCGAAGTTCAACGTCGGGCCGGAGAAGTACGACACCACCAACGCCGTTGCCACGATCACCTGACCAAACGCCTGCCAGCCCGACAGGGATTTTTCCGATAGGGTGAAGCTGATATTCGCCCAGCCCGCCTTCCACACGATCCACCCCGCCAGGGCAAACATCACCGCATACACCACCGGCCCGGCCCAATCGATAAAGCGGCGGATGGACTCCATGCCGGCCCAGAACACCGCCGCTTGCAGCACCCACAAGCTTAGGAAACCAAACCAGCCGAGGTAGGACAGGCCCGCAAAATGCGGCTCTGCATACACCGCCATTTGTGGGAAAAAGCGCAGCACCACGATGATCAGGGCGCTGGAAGCCAGATAGGTCTGAATCCCGTACCAGGCCACGGCAATCAAGCCACGAATCACCGCAGGAATATTCGCGCCAAACACCCCAAAGGCCAGTCGGCAAATTACCGGGTACGGTACGGCGGCTTGCTGGCTCGGCTTGGCCACCAGGTTGGCGATCAACTGCACGATGCCGATACCGGCGAGCAAGGCGATCAATACCTGCCAACTGGCTAGCCCCAGGGCGAACAGGCTGGCGGCGAACACATAGCCGCCGACGCTGTGCACGTCGCTCATCCAGAACGCGAAAATGTTGTACCAGGTCCACTTCTGCGGCAGTGGGCCCAGGTCCTGGTTGTACAGGCGCGGGCTGTAGCCTTTGGGCAATTGTTCGGTCATCGCTGGGCTCCTCGTAATACCGGCCTGCGCTGCCGTAGCACTGTGCATACGGTAGGCGGCATGGTTTGTATACGAAGCAGTCAGCAGAATGCGTGCCAATGGCACACAATCCCCAGCGAATCACGCCCCAAACAGCTTGACCAATGATGGGATGCGGGGACTTCGCTCAGCAACGGTGCACAAAAATCCTGTACACAATCACTGGCGCACCCGATCTGCACACAAATACCCAAGCGTGCAGCATGCCGCCGTCAGGCAGGTGCCCCAGGCCATGTCCATCAGCGCCAGCCCGCCAGACCAGCCGTGCAGCGTGGCCCAGTTGCTCAGGTCATAAGTGCCGTAGGCGACCAGGCCCAACAAGGCCCCCAGACGCGCCGCACGCTGCCAACTCGCGCTGGGCAAGACGACAAACACCACGCAGCCGAGGACATACAGGAGATAGAAGAGTACTGCGGGCACTAACCGTGGCTGATCAAGCATCAGCGGGCCCAGCAGGGATTTGTAGGTCGGGCCCATGAGGACGCCGAGCCAGAGACCGTCAAGCACCAGGAACGCGAGCAAGGTGCCGAGGTAGGCGAATACTGATTTTTTGGACATGACACACCTCTGGCAGAAGACAGCCTGTCGTGGCGAGGCCACCACCTCCCTCGCCACCACAAGCCCTTTCATACAAAGAGGAACGTCGATCAGCTTAGTTCAATGCGATCCGCATGAATCACGATCTGGCCCTGCTTGTAGAGGGCACCAATAGCCTTCTTGAAGTTGCCCTTGCTCACGCCGAACAAGTTGCTGATCACCGCCGGGTCGCTTTTGTCGCTGACCGGCAAGGTGCCGTTGTTTTCACGCAACTTGGCGAGGATCTTGGAGTTCAGGCTGGAGGCCGCTTCCTGGCCCACCGGCTGCAGGCTCAGGCTGATGTTGCCATCGGCGCGGATCTCTTTGATAAAGCCTTTTTCTTCCTTGCCCGGACGCAGGAACTTGAACACTTCGTTCTTGTGGATCAGGCCCCAGTGCTTGTTGTTGATGATCGCCTTGAAGCCCATGTCGGTGGCTTCGGCCACCAGCAGATTGACTTCCTGGCCCACCTCGTAGTTGGCCGGCGTCTTGTCCAGGTAGCGATCCAGGCGTGCAGTGGCGGTGATGCGCTTGGTGTGTTTGTCGAGGTAGACGTGCACCACGCAATATTCACCGGCGGTCATCTGGCGCTTTTCTTCCGAATACGGCAGCAACAGATCCTTGGGCAGACCCCAATCGAGGAAGACGCCGATACTGTTGACTTCGACGACTTTCAAACTGGCAAATTCGCCCACTTGAACTTTCGGTTTTTCAGTGGTGGCGATAAGTTTGTCATCGCTGTCCAGATAAATGAAAACGTTCAGCCAATCTTCATCTTCACTGGGAATATCTTTGGGGATATACCGATTAGGCAAGAGGATTTCACCGTCTTGCGCACCATCCAGGTACAAACCAAAGTTAGTGTGTTTAACCACTTGCAAGCTGTTGTAGCGCCCGACTAAAGCCATTTCCAATACCCTCGTTACGTGGGCGGCATTCTACCCGAGTTGTGCCCGCCACGCGCGCGCGCCTGAAAAATCGAGGGCTGGCGTGGCGCGGTGGTGGCAGCGCCCCGCTCGTCTGATCATTGCGCTGAATTTCACTGGTGCACATGCCACTCACCACCCAATGGTTTCGAGTTAAAACAGTAAGTTAGGGGCTTATTTCAAGGATAAACTTTGCTTATTTCCTGGCGCAGCACTTATTCCCGGAGGATATTTACCAAGCAATTGTCAAGTATTTCCTGTACGATGCCTGGCCAAGTTAATTTTCTACAGGTTAGTGGCCGCCATGCGTGTAAAAGCATCCAACAGCAAAGCAAAGCCAGCTCCCGCCGTTGAAACCAGCGAATCGATCAACAACCAGATTGCTGCATTCCTCAAGTCCGGTGGCGAAATCCAGCAAATTGCCAAGGGCGTGAGCGGCCAGACTTTCGGCCCGTCCAAGCAGATCAGCCTGGGTAAAAAGTAATACCGCGCAACACACCTGGTCCCTAAGCGCCTTGCCATCAAGGCGCTAGGACTAGAGCCCGAAGCACCCTCCCGACACATCCAACATTGCGTCAATCGACGAACGGGGCTCAACCCCGCGCATTCGCCGGTATGCTTGCACACGTCTAGCACGGGCATCTGCCCGATTTTCCCCCGGTTACTGCTCCTCGCTTTTCATGGAGTGAAGCATGTTCAAAGCGTGCATTTTCCTGCTCACTGCCCTGGCAGCCAGCCCCCTCGCCCAAGCGCAGATCTTTCAGCGCGAATTGGGCGACTTCGACCTGAAATTGGGCACCACACCCAGCCGCAGCATGGCCCAAGGCCTGGTCAAACCGACGTCTCCGGGCAGCGACTCATTCCACGGCGGCCTCGACCTGAGCCACGACAGCGGCCTGTACTTCGGCCAATTCTCCCCCAGCATGGGCCTGTCGCCGGACAGCACCCTCGAAGTCGACTCCTACATGGGCTTCAAGCACCCGTTCGACCAGACCCTGGGCTACGAAGTCGGCCTGATCCACTACAGCTATCCCAAGCTAAGCCCTCTCGACAGCCAAGAGTTCTACGGCGGCCTGAACCTGCTGGGCAATCGCTTCGGCGCCTCCTTCAGCAACGACCCGGACCGCCAGGACAGCACCCTGTTCGCCGACCTCAGTGGCACCCAACCGTTCGGCATCGGCGTCAGCCTGAAATACACCACTCATCAGTTGGGCACCCCGGCCTCCGTCGACGGTGGCTCCATCAGCAGCTTCAGTGATTGGTCGGTGCAATTCTCCCGACAGTGGATGGGCGTTGACCTGAACCTGATCTACAGCGACTCCAGCCTCAGCGGCAGCAATTGCTCGGCCTACTCCGGACACAACTCGCAATGCGATGGCCTGTTGACGTTGAAGGCAGTGCGGTCGTTTTATTGATGGGCTGAACTGTTGCATCCCATGCGGGTTCACATACCTCAATCCCTCGCGCGAAAGGACCCGCCCATGCTGCAACGGCTCAAACTCCTGACGGTGCTGCTGACCCTAAGCCTGGTGCTGGCCGGCTGCAATCGCGTCGGCCTGGCCTACCGCAACCTCGATGTGATCATCCCCTGGACCCTCAACGACTACCTGGACATGAATGCCGGGCAGAAGAGCTGGTTCAACGACACCCTCAAGGAACACCTGGCCTGGCACTGCAGCACACAACTGCCGGGCTACCTCGACTGGCTCGACCGCCTGCAACAGATGGCCGACAACCATCAGGTCAGCGATGCCGCGCTGCAAGCGCGAACCGCCGAAGCCAAGCAGGCCATCACTCAAATCGCGCGGCAGATCACCCCGTCGGCCATCGAGTTGCTGCAAGGCCTGGACGACCAGCAGGTGCGGGACATGAACGCGGCCCTGGCCAAGGACCTGCGCAAACGCCAGGACGAGTACCTCAAACCGCCACTGGCCGAGCAAATCAAGGACCGTGCCGAGCGCATGAACAAACGCCTGGATGCCTGGATCGGCCCGCTCAGTGCCAGCCAGCAGGCGCGCGTCAGCGCCTGGTCCAGCGCGCTGGGCGAACAGAACCAGGCCTGGATCGGCAACCGCGCCCAGTGGCAGGCGCAGTTCAGCGCCGCCGTGAGGCAACGCCACAGCGCCGGCTTCGCGCCGAAGATCGAGCAACTACTGGTGGACCGCGAAAGCCTGTGGACCCCGCAATACAGTGCCGCTTACGCACAAACGGAGGCCGAGGCCCGCAGCCTGATTGTCGACGTGATGGCCGAGACCACGGTGCAACAACGCCAGAAACTCATACAGAAAATCGCCAAGGTGCGCAGCGACTTGCAGGCACTCAAATGCCTGCAAAGCGCAAAAGGTTAATCCGGCGCCAAGGTGCCCAGCCAGGCGACCAACCCGAGGATCAACACCACGGCGCCAAACTCCACCGCGATGCTGCGGCGCAATGCCCGGGTCGCCGTCGCGTTGTCGCCTGAGGCCAGGGACCGCTGCAACCATGGCGTCAGATGAAAGCGATTGAGCGCCGCCAATCCCAGCATCAAACCGAACACCGCCAACTTGAGGCCCAACAACAGTGCATAAAGCCCTTCGCTGAGCCCGTCCGGATTCAGCCCGACCACCAGCAGGTAATTGGTCACGCCCGTCACGATCAGCACCGCGACAAACCCCATGCCGACCCGCTCGAAGCCCACCAACGCCTGCGCCAACGCCTCGACATGCGGTGCGCCGGGTAACGACGGGCGCATCAACAACAGCCCGAACGCAGCCAGCGCCCCGACCCAACCCGCCGCCGCCAGCAAATGCGCAATGTCGCTGACCAGATGCCACACCCCCAGCGCGCCCTCGTGCATCACCCCATGCCCAGCCCATGCCAGCGTCACCAGTGCGACGCCGCCGCACAACGTGGCCAGCCGGGGGCTGAGCAGCACCACGACCAGCGCCACAAGACGCAGGCACCACGTCCATCCCAGTTCGGTGTGCGCCAGCATCATCTGCACATGCGGCCACAGCGTTTGCCAGTCCTCGGCACCACTCATGGCTTGGGTCATGGACACCATCGACAGCACCGACAGCAGCACTCCCAGGCTCGCCATCCACCGCAGCAGCCGCCTCACATCCAACCGGCAGTGCCTTGCGTAGAGGCCAAACAAACCCAGGCCAAACACCAGCATCAAGTCCAGGTACAGCACAAACCGCAACAACACCGGGATCATTTCACTCATGGCTGGACGCTGAACACCACGTTGCCGAGGATCGGATGCGTATCCGACGACACCGCACGCCAGTCCACCCGGTAGGTGCCGGGCGCCAACAGCGAAGCGGGCTTGATCAACATCACCTTCGGGTCGCTACTGGCCGCGACACTGGCTTTGACCGGCATCGGCGCATGGGTCATGCCGGGCATTGCAGTCATGCTCAGCTTGGCCCCGGAAAACTGCGTCAGCAGGTTTTCCGAGAAGTGCAGCTCAATCACCGCCGGCGCCGCGCCCTGGGCACCGTCCGCGGGGATGGAGGACAACAGTTTAGGGTGCGCCGAGAGCGTAAAACTGGCGCCCCATCCGACCGACAGCACAGCGCCCACCAACAGCGTTTTCAACATCGACATGCAAGGCTCCAAGCCGCTCATGGCGGCAAGTTATAAGAAGAGTGAACGTCAGAACCACAGGCGCACGCCGACTACCCAGCGCAGTTGGCTGACGTCCTCGCCGTCTTCCCGGGTGTATTGCGCGGTCTGGCCATAGCGGCGGTTCCAGGTGACGCCCACGTAGGGCGCGAATTCACGTCGCACTTCGTAGCGCAGCCTCAGGCCCAGCTCGCTGTCCGACAGCCCCGAGCCGACACCGCGCTGCGGATCGTTGCGTCCATACAGATTGAGTTCGGCGGTGGGCTGCAGAATCAGCCGGTTGCTCAGCAGAATGTCGTAGTCACCTTCCAGGCGTGCGGCGGTGTGGCCGGATTCACCGACAAACAGCGTCGCTTCGGCCTCGAAGCCGTACAGCGCCATGCCCTGCACGCCAAAGGCGGCCCAGGTTTGGCCGTCGCCGGGTTTGAAATCCTGGCGTACGCCGCCGACCAAGTCCCACCATGGGTTGATGGCATGCCCCCACAGGGCCTGGGCCTCGGCACTTTCCGTGCGCCCGGCACTGCGCTCACCCTCGCTACGCAACCACAGGCGGTCGATGTCACCGCCGACCCAACCCTTGATGTCCCAGTTCAGAACACCGTCACCCTCGCCGCCCTGCCATTCCAACTGGTTGACCAGCAACATCGAATGCACGGCGCTGTCGTGCACCATATGCCCGCCCGGCACGTTGTACACCGCCGCGCGGTCTGCGTCGGTCAACGGCGGGATCGGCGTGCGGCTCTCGGTGAGAGCCGGGGAGGCAGGGCTCATGCCCTGAAACTCGTCCGCCAACGCCAGCGGGCCAAACGTCAGTGCGATGAACCCAGAGGCCATCCAGGCACTTCTATTCACATGCTTATTCATGCACGCGCACCTCACGAAACATGCCCATCTCCATGTGGTACAGCAGGTGGCAGTGATAAGCCCATCGGCCCAGCGCATCTGCCGTCACGCGGTAGCTGCGCCGCGACCCCGGCGGCATGTCGATGGTGTGTTTGCGCACCTGGAACTGGCCGTTCTCGTCCTCCAGGTCGCTCCACAGGCCGTGCAGGTGGATCGGATGGCTCATCATGGTGTCGTTGACCAACACCAGCCGCACCCGCTCGCCGTAGGTCAATGCCAGAGGCTCGGCATCGGAAAATTTCACGCCATTGAACGACCAGGCGAACTTCTCCATGTGCCCGGTCAGATGCAACTCGATCGTGCGGCTGGGATCGCGGCCGTCGGGGTCTTCGAAGGTGCTGCGCAGGTCGGCGTAGGTCAGCACGCGCCGGCCGTTGTTGCGCAGGCCGATGCCGGGGTCGTCGAGCTTGGGCAGCGGGTTCATGGCCTGCATGTCCACCAGCGGGTTATTGCGTTCGCTGGCCGGGTGGCTCTGCATCGCCATGGCACTGTGGTCCATGCCGGCCATCTGCGGCATATCGGCCATGGCGCCGTGGTCCATGCCACCCATGCCCATGTCGTCCATGGTGATCCAGGGGCGCGGCTCCAGCGTCGGCACTGGCGCCGTGGCGCCAGCCTGGCGGGCCAGCGTGCCGCGGGCGAAACCGCTGCGGTCCATCGACTGCGCAAACACCGTGTAAGCCTGCGCCGTAGGCTCGACCAGTACGTCGAACGTCTCGGCGACGGCAATGCGAAACTCATCGACCCTGACCGGCGTCACCGGTTGGCCATCGGCGGCAATCACGGTCATTTTCAGCCCTGGGATGCGCACATCGAAGTAGCTCATGGCCGAGCCGTTGATAAAGCGCAGGCGAACCGTCTCGCCCGCCTCGAACAACCCGGTCCAGTTGCGCTCGGGCGGCTGGCCATTGAGCAGGTAGGTGTAGGTCTCGCCGCTGACATCGGCCAGGTCCGTGGGGTTCATCTTCATCTGCGCCCACATCAGGCGGTCGGCGGCCGTGGCTTTCCAGCCCTGCGCCCCCACATCGCGGACAAAATCGCTGACGGTGGGTTTGTGCAGGTTGTAGTAATCGGACTGCTTCTTGAGGGTTTTCATCAGGGCGACGGGATCTTCGTCGGTCCAATCCGAGAGCATCACCACATAGTCACGCTGCACCGTGAACGGCTCGGGTTCACGGGGATCGATCACCAGCGGGCCATACACGCCCTGCTGTTCCTGAAACCCGGAATGGCTGTGATACCAGTAGGTGCCGTGCTGCTTGAGGGTGAACTGGTAGACAAACACCCCGCCCGGCTCGATGCCCTTGAAGCTCAGGCCAGGCACGCCGTCCATGGTCGAGGGCAGCAGGATGCCGTGCCAGTGGATCGAGGTCGGCTCGGCCAGGCGGTTTTTCACGCGCAGGGTCACGGTGTCGCCTTCGCGCCAGCGCAGCAACGGGCCGGGCAGGCTGCCATTGATGGTCAGCGCGGTGCGGTTGCGGCCGGTGAGGTTGACCGGGGTCTGGTCGATGAACAACTCAAACTCGGTGCCTGCCAGCACAGTAGGCTGGCCGGGACTGGTGAGGGCCCAGACCGGGCTGCGCCAGAGCCCGAGCCCGCCAAGCAAGCCGCCGGCGGCGAGGCCTTTGACAAAGGTGCGTCGTGAGGGGGTGAAGTGCATGCCGATTCAAGTCCGTCAGTTGAATGGCCGCAGATTAGGCAGGGATGGCTGTCAGCCACCTTAGCGCCAGATTACTGATCTGACAGGTTCGCCCGGCGCCGCAGCGGGCGCCGGGACGTGAAGGGCCTCAGGCGATCTGGGCTTTTGCGGCCACCTCGGCAAATGTCGCAGGGTCCAGCGCGTCGGCCTGCTCATCCAGCACCTGGCGCGGGTGGTCGTTGCCCGGGATCGAGCTGTCGATCAGCGCCAGCAATTGGGCACCCAGCGGGGTGAGAATGAAGTTCTCGCCGTTGCCGCCCTCCTCCTCAGGACGCGATTCAATAAAGCCGCGCTTGAACAACAGCGCTTCATAATCCGCAGCAGTCTTTTTCAACGCATCCAGATTGCCGGTGGACTCGCCTGCCGTAGCCTTCTCGGCGGCCTCTTGTTCAGCGTATTTGCGCGGCGCGAAGCTGCCTTCGCCGTTCTGTACTTCATGCAACAGGCGTTCGATCAGATCCCAGTTGTAAGTCGTCATCCCTATTCCTCCTGCAGGCCGACGGAAAAGTGGCCCGATACGCGGTGGACAGGCCTCGCTAGGCGCCGTTCAGTCCAGCCGACGAAGCTGCATAACCGGCGGACATAAAAAAACCGGACAATCGTCCGGTTCTTTCACCTCACCCCTGCCTTACTCGGCAGCCGGTGCTTCTGGCTTGCGGCGCTTGAGCGGCGCCATGCCGTCCTTGCTGACGAGCGACAGGTTGTCGGTCTTCGGCCGGTTGGCGATCTTGCGCTTGGTCGGCGACTTGGCACCGGTTTTCTTTTTGTCACCCTTGGCGTCGGTCTTTTTCTTCTTCACGCCAACGGCCTTGCCCGACGCCTTGACCTTCTTCGGCCCGGTGTAGGTGCCTTTGACTTCCTTGATGGTGCGGCGCTCGAACGACTGCTTGAGGTAGCGTTCGATGCTCGACATCAGGTTCCAGTCGCCGTGGCAGATCAGCGAGATGGCCAGGCCATCGTTGCCGGCACGCCCGGTACGGCCGATACGGTGCACGTATTCGTCGCCGCTGCGGGGCATGTCGAAGTTGATCACCAGGTCCAGGCCATCCACGTCGAGGCCACGGGCAGCAACGTCGGTGGCCACGAGGATCTTCACGCCGCCGGCCTTGAGGCGGTCGATGGCCAGCTTGCGGTCCTTCTGGTCTTTCTCGCCGTGCAGCACGAACGCCTTGTAATCCTGGGCAACCAGGCGACCGTAGATGCGGTCGGCGGCAGCGCGGGTGTTGGTGAACACGATGGCCTTCTGATAGGTCTCGTTGGCCAACAGCCAGTTGAGGATCTGCTCTTTGTGCACGTTGTGGTCGGCGGTGACGATCTGCTGGCGCGTAGTCGCGTTCAGGTCGCTGACGTTGTTGACCTGCAAGTGCTCAGGGTTGTTCAGCACCTTGGCGACCATGTCGCGCAGGGTCGAACCGCCGGTGGTGGCGGAGAACAGCATGGTCTGCTGGCGGTTGACGCACTCGCCCACCAGACGCTGCACGTCGTCGGCAAAGCCCATGTCGAGCATGCGGTCGGCTTCGTCCAGCACCAGTACTTCGACTTCCTTGAGGTCAAGGTTGCCGGCGTTGAGTTGCTCGATCATGCGGCCCGGGGTGCCGATCAGGATGTCCGGCACCTTGCGCAGCATGGCGGCCTGCACCTTGAAGTCTTCGCCGCCGGTAATGATGCCGGACTTGATGAAGGTGAACTGCGAGAAGCGCTCCACTTCCTTCAGGGTCTGCTGGGCCAACTCGCGGGTCGGCAGCAGGATCAGGGTCTTGATGCTCACGCGGACCTTGGCCGGGCCGATCAGGCGGTTCAGCACCGGCAGGACAAAAGCCGCGGTCTTGCCGCTGCCGGTTTGAGCTGTCACCCGCAGGTCACGCCCTTCGAGCGCGAGCGGGATGGCCGCTGCTTGCACAGGCGTTGGCTCGACAAATTTAAGCTCGGCCACGGCTTTGAGCAGGCGTTCGTGCAGGGCGAATTGGGAAAACACGGGTGCTACCTCGAAGAAATACAAAATATCAGCTGCATAGGGTAACGGTTTCGGGCGTCCAAACCGAGTTTCTTTACGCGAACGGTGCTAATCAGCCACTTTTTTGTCAGGACTTTTGTCCGTGACGCCAACTTTGTAGCACTTCAATGCTCTAATCGCCCCGTCTTGTCCCACAGAAGAATCGGTTTCACCCATGGATATAAAACAGCTCTGGCTCAACGTCCAAGACCTTTGGGGCGCCCTCGATGAACACCCGTTGCTGCACGCCAGCCTCGGCCTTCTGGTGTTGCTGGTGGTGGCGCTCTTGCTCGGACGGATGGCGCGCTACCTGATCCTGCACACCATCAAGTTGCTTGGCCGGCAACCGGCCCTGCACTGGCTCAATGACCTGCGACACAACAAAGTCTTCCACCGCCTGGCGCAGATGACGCCATCACTGGTGATCCAGTTCGGCCTGTATCTGGTGCCGGACCTGAGCAAGACCGCGATCCTGTTCATCGGCAACGTGGCCCTGGCGATCAGCATCCTGTTCCTGACGCTGGCCATGAGCGCCCTGCTCAACGCCCTGCTGGACATCTACGCGCGCACCGAACATGCGCGCACCCGCTCGATCAAGGGCTACGTGCAACTGGCGAAAATGGTTCTGTATGTGTTTGGCGCGATCATCATCGTCGCCACCCTGATCGACCGTTCGCCGCTATTGCTGCTGTCGGGCCTGGGTGCGATGTCGGCGGTGATCCTGTTGGTGTACAAGGACACCCTGCTGTCGTTCGTCGCCAGCGTGCAACTGACCAGCAACGACATGCTGCGGGTCGGCGACTGGATCGAAATGCCTCAGGTCGGCGCCGATGGCGATGTGGTGGACATCACCCTGCACACGGTCAAGGTGCAGAACTTCGACAAGACCATCGTCTCCATCCCCACCTGGCGCCTGATGTCCGAGTCGTTCAAGAACTGGCGCGGCATGCAGGCCTCGGGCGGGCGACGGATCAAGCGCAGCCTGTTTATCGACGCCAGTGGCGTGCGCTTCCTGCGCGACGATGAAGAGGTACGCATGACCCAGGTGCACCTGCTCACCGACTACATCGGGCGCAAGCAGGCCGAGCTCAAGGCGTGGAACGAAGCCCAGGGCCACAGTGCGCAACTGTCGGCCAACCGGCGGCGCATGACCAACCTCGGCACCTTTCGCGCCTACGCCCTGGCCTATCTGAAAAGCCACCCGGACATCCAGCCGAACATGACCTGCATGGTGCGCCAGATGCAAACCACCGCCCAGGGTGTGCCGCTGGAGATCTACTGCTTCACGCGCACCACGGCGTGGGCGGATTACGAGCGGATCCAGGGGGACATTTTTGACTATCTGCTGGCAGTGTTGCCGGAGTTTGGCTTGAGCCTGTATCAGCAGCCGAGTGGCAATGACTTGCGCGCTGGGATGCTGCCGGCCCTGCTCGGTGCCAGTCATTTACCACCGTTGGAAAACAAATCTGCCTAGCACCACCAACCATTTGTGGGAGCGGGCTTGCCCGCGATAGCGGTGTATCAGTCGAAAGATTCACAAACTGACACTCGCCCATCGCGGGCGAGCCCGCTCCCACAGGGTCAGTGGTGGATTTGCCAGCGCAGGTTCACCGCGACGCGCACAGCGCCTTGATCTGATGCTTGGGCGCTTGATCACGCAGGCACACTGCGCCCTTCAGGCCGGCTTTTTCCCAGGCCTGGGTGGCAGCGGAGCCTGCCAGTTTGGCGTCGTCGCAGCCAATGGCAAAAGCGCTCAAGGCGCGCTGGCGCTCCTCATAGTTCGCATACGCATTGCGCGAAAGCTCCTCTGCCGACTCAGAGAGCTTTTCCACCTGAGTCGAAAAGGCCGAGCACGACTCATGTGCGCTTTTACGCAGCGTTGCCGCGGCCACTTCTTCAGCATTGGCGGCAGCGGCCTTCGCCACGGGGTCGACTTGTGCGCGCAACCAGTCGGTGGCGGGCTGTTTTTGCGTCGCGACAAAATCAGCGATGGTTTGCAACCAAACCGTTGGGTGTGGGGTTTCAGCGACTGTCACGCTCAAGTTCACAGGGCCGGCATAGCTTTCACCCTTTTCCCCTTCCTGGGCCGGCAGGTTGACCCATAGCCCACTGGCTTGCAGCGAGTTGTCAGTGCTCACGGTTTTCGGCGTAACCCCATCTCCGCCGATGAACACCTCCATGACCTTATCCCCCGTTGATTGAGTCGACATGCCGGGCTTGGAGGCCGAGACCAGGATTGAAAAGCCCTTGACCTTATCTTCGTTCATGGTGGTCACGGGCTTGGGGTAATAAATCTTGTAGACCTGTGGGATGACCGTCGAGGCCGGGCCGCCTTTGGGCACTTTAAATGAGATCTGTGCGAAGAACGTCGGCGTGCCCAGGCTCCATTCCTTCCACTTATCCACCATTTCTGTCGCCACGCCGCTCTTGCAGTTGACAGGGTTGTACCAGTTGCCCTGACTCTCACCTGCTGTTTGCGGGCAGAACTCACCTTTCTTCACACGTGGCGCCACGACGACATACAGACAACCCCGCATCCTCACCGTCTCTCCCTGCACGCCGAACAGATAGTCCGGGTTTTGCCCGATGATCGTCACCGTCTCTCTATCGGCCTTTGCCGCTTGCGCCACCGCATCGGTCAGGTAGCCCACGACCCATTCACTGACTTTGTCCACGCCGAACGTCAATGCCTTGACCCCCAATGCACTCTCGCTCACCCCGCCGGATGCACTGCACGCACTGTTGCTGAAAAACGCCCTGGCAATGACGGGCCCTTGTTCAGAGTCTCGGGGTTTGACATCAAAGTATCCGCACCCAGCAGCCAGGCAACTCAAGAACACAATCCAGATTGTCTTTAGCATTTTAGAAACCTCCATTTTTTCCAACGTTGAATGCCGAATACATCGAGCCATCAAAGCTCCCGCTGGATTCAGCACAGGCCGGCCAACCTTCATCTTCGTCAAAACCCGGGGTTCCAGAATGGACGCCTACATACTCGATAACGGCGCCTTGCCCGTTGGCTTTTTCATAAGCGGAGAGAATCATCGGGCTACCGCTGAAACCCTTGGATGTCTGGCACGTGTGGTAGATACAGGCCGGGCCGACGGCCTGCACCCTGCACTGTGCGGCATCGGCGGCACTCCAACGGAAAGCGTCTAGCCAGCTGGGGCGAGCCGTGCCCGTAACCACGCTGCGCGAGGGCTCAAGCATGTCCAACGCTTCATCGAGCAGCGCAAAGGGGCCACCGATCCATAACAGCTGTTCTGCTTGCGGCGTCTTGTATAAGGCTTCAGGCAGTGCTTCGGCGCCAGGCTCTCGTAATGTCAGGGCTGGGACACGTACCGGGTCCTGGTCGATGTCAAAGCGCTTGAACACTTGCAACCGCTCTATATCCGCGTTCGAAACCACTACCCTGCGCTTGAGATCCACACTTTGAATGGTGATAGTCGAGGGCAATGCAGAGCGGAACTCGTCGCGTACCTTTCCATCCGTTTGCCGGATAAAGCAGTGGCGCGCCGTCATCAATGTGCGCTCGTCCAGAAGCATCCCAGTACAAAACGCACGCCCCTGATAAGCCATTACCACCACTGAACGCTTGGGGATTTCAGGGTTGGGCACATTCGGCGCGCTGCCGGAATCGTCCAGGCAACCGCGGTCCAACGCCACCAGGGTGACCGCATATTTGCGGTCCCGTGGCAGTGGCACCAGGCCACGCAGTTCGCCGACCGAGTTGCCACAGCCCATCACTCTGCCTCGGTTGATCGGCTGGTGCTGAGGGGCTCCGTTCACAATCGGTGACCCGATGGGATCTGGTTCTATGGTTTGCTGGTTTTCACCGCCACCGCGTTTCAGCCTCACCGCTGCCTGGTTTTCCAATGCCGCGCTTCCCATCCGCGCAGCGTTTGATAACCAAGCCGCGGCGTCCTGATGCGCTTGAAAGCTGTTGAACGAGTCAACCAGGCGATCCTTCGCAAATTCCCTCTCGACCCCACCCTCGTCCTGTGCCAAAGCAGGCGCCGCAAAGGTCAGGAAAAAAGACAAGACGAGCAGAACAGCTGAAGCACTGCCGATGGAAGCAGCGCTGAGGGCGCGCAAACGTGAGAAACAAGCAGCCATTATGTACACCTTTCATCTCAAGGATAAAAAAGGCCTCAGGCGCTCAATCACGCTGATACGACAAGTACTTCAAAGAAGGGACCGACCCGCCGGGTCGGCTTCTCAAACCTTACTCACGGTGATGATCCGTTGGGTTGGATACCTACACCGGTGAGCTTAGCCAGCATTGCGCTGGCGTCCATCGGGAAGCGAAAAATATCAATCCCCCCAACTCAAACCGAAGATACGCGGCGCTCAACCCCCAACCGACTGATCCACACCGCCGCCAAAATCACCAACCCGCCCAACGCCAAGCGCCCCAACGGTTCATGCTGGTTCCAGATCAGCAAATTCAGCAGCAACCCCACCGGCACATGCAGGTTGTTCATCACCGCCAGCGTGCCGCCCTGCACCAGGCAGGCGCCCTTGTTCCACCAGTACATGCCCAGTGCCGTACTGACCAACCCCAGGAATACCAGCACGCCCCATTGCAACGGTGCATCGGGCAGGAAGTTGGCCTTGCCGAACAGCAGGAACGCCGGCAACACCACCAGCAAAGCGCCCACATAGAAGAAACCGAAACGCCGGTAATGCGGCAGGTCGCTCGGGTAGCGCTGGACCAGATGCTTGTACATCACCTGCCCGGCGGCATAGGTGAAGTTGGCCAGTTGCAGCAGCAGGAAGCCACCCAGGAAGTGCGGGGTGATCTGGTCGAAGCGAATCACCGCCGCGCCCGCCACCGCCACCAGTGCGGCGACCAGCGCCCAGGGGTTGAAGCGGCGGTTGAGGGCGTCTTCGATCAGGGTCACATGCAACGGCGTGAGGATGGTGAACAGCAGCACCTCCGGCACCGTGAGCACGCGAAAGCTCAGGTACAGGCACACGTAGGTCACGCCAAATTGCAGCGCGCCAATCACCAGCATGCCGCGCATGAAGGCCGGTTCCACCGAACGCCAGCGGGTCAGCGGGATAAACACCAGGCCGGCCAGCAACACGCGCACCAGCACGGCGAAGTAGCTGTCGACGTGACCGGCGAGGTACTCGCCGATCAAGCTGAAGGAAAATGCCTGAATCAGGGTGACAACCAGTAGATAGCCCATGCGCGCCTCGCTTCGAATGGGCGGGACATTAAAGGTTTTCGGCGCTTGACGAAACTCAGGGCAAAAAAAACCCGACCTCGCTAAAGCGGCAGTCGGGCAGGAGCACTCAGGAGCAAAAAGTGCAAAGGGAGGTTCATTACGCGTACTTGAAGGGTTTGCGTGGCACTAGATAAACACCGCGCGATTATCTGACGATTAAAGGATCAGGCGACCTGTGCCAACAGCGCCTTGGCGTGGTTGATGCCCTTTTCCTGGAAGTCACCGCTCAGGTTCACGCCTTCGGCATGAATGAAAGTCACGTCGTGGATGCCGATAAAGCCCATGACCTGGCGCAGGTACGGTTCCTGGTGATCCGACGTGGCGCCGGTGTGGATGCCGCCGCGGGCGGTCAACACGATGGCGCGCTTGCCAATGAGCAAGCCCTGCGGGCCGGTGGCGGTGTATTTGAACGTCACACCGGCGCGCAGCACGTGGTCCAGCCAGGCCTTGAGGGTGCTGGGGATGGCGAAGTTGTACATCGGCGCGGCCATCACCAGCACGTCGGCGGCGAGCAACTCATCGGTCAATGCGTTGGAGCGGTCGAGGCTGGCTTGTTCGCTGGCGCTACGCTGATCTGCAGGTTTCATCCAACCGCCCAGCAGGTCGGCATCCAGGTGTGGCAACGGGTTGAGGGCCACGTCACGGACGGTGATCCGGTCCGCCGGGTGGGCGGCCTGCCATTGGCTGATGAACTGCTGGGTCAGCTGGCGGGAGATCGAGCCTTGCTGGCGGGCGCTGCTTTCGATGATCAGAACGTTGGACATGGCTGCGTAGGCTCCATCTGTAAATGCTGTAAGTCGATGGAGTGGAGATTAAACAGAGCCAATTCGATAAAAAAGCGCAAAAAACTGCTATAACCCATCTATAAATTTGTTTATAAGCGGAGTATTCCTCTGGAGATGCTCCGCTGTCGGGTTATTTCGGGCTGCAAGCCAGGGCAATGCGCATCTTGATGATGGCGCGGTTGAACTTGACGGTGGTGTTGGTGCTTTTACCTGCCGGCACCGTGACCTTGCGATTGCGCGGCGCTTCCGGGCCGTTGGTGAAGGTTACCGAACACACTGCATCGTTGGTGCCGTAGTTATTCAGGCGGATCGAACTGATGTCACCGTCCACATCGGAGGCGGTGTAATCAATGCTCACGCCGTCGATCTTTTTCGTCACGTCGATGGAATAGGCAAACGCGCTCAGCGGCAGCAGCGCCAGCAACACACAACAGAATTTTCTCATTCGGTGGTCTCCAATAAGGACCGCCAGCTTAGGACAAGAGGAACCCATCTTGAAAGCGCCCCGCGTTACCCTCGATCAATGGCGCACGCTGCAGGCCGTGGTCGACCACGGCGGCTTCGCCCAGGCGGCTGAAGCGCTGCACCGTTCGCAGTCCTCGGTGAGCTACACCGTGGCCCGCATGCAAGATCAGCTTGGCGTGCCGCTGTTGCGCATCGACGGGCGCAAGGCCGTGCTCACCGACGCCGGCGAAGTGCTGTTACGCCGCTCGCGGCAACTGGTGAAGAATGCCAGCCAGCTGGAAGACCTCGCACACCATATGGAACAGGGCTGGGAAGCCGAAGTGCGCCTGGTGGTGGACGCCGCCTACCCGAATGCACGCCTGGTGCGCGCCCTCTCGGCCTTTATGCCGCAGAGCCGTGGCTGCCGCGTGCGCCTGCGCGAGGAGGTGCTGTCCGGCGTGGAAGAGTTGTTGATCGAAGGCGTGGCTGACCTGGCGATCTGCGGTTTCAGTATCCCCGGTTACCTGGGCACGGAAATGAGCGACGTGGAATTTGTCGCCGTGGCCCACCCCGAACACGCTCTGCACCGCATGAACCGCGAACTGAGCTTCCAGGACCTGGAAAGCCAGATGCAGGTGGTGATCCGCGACTCCGGCCGCCAGCAACCGCGCGATGTAGGCTGGCTCGGCGCCGAGCAGCGCTGGACCGTCGGCAGCCTGGCCACCGCCGCATCATTCGTGGGCAGCGGCCTGGGCTTTGCCTGGTTGCCCCGGCACATGATCGAACGCGAACTCACCGAGGGCGTGCTCAAGCAGCTACCCTTGGAACAGGGCGGCAGCCGTCACCCCACGTTCTACCTCTACTCCAACAAGGACAAACCCCTGGGGCCCGCGACGCAGATCCTCGTGGAACTGCTGCGTACCTTTGACACCGCCCCGTTGGACGCGCCTTTCGCCGCCCCCCAGCAAGCCTGAAACGGAGTTCACCCATGGCCTGGTTCGACCACGAGGGATGCAGCCTGCACTACGAGGAATACGGCCACGGCACCCCACTGATCCTGATCCACGGCCTGGGCTCCAGCAGCCAGGATTGGGAACTGCAGATTCCAGTGCTGGCCAGGCATTACCGCCTGATCGTGGTAGACGTGCGAGGTCATGGCCGCTCGGATAAACCCCGTGAGCGCTACAGCATCCGGGGTTTCACTGACGACCTGATTGCCTTGTTCGAGCACCTGAGCCTACCGCCGGCCCACGTGGTGGGCTTGTCCATGGGCGGCATGATCGCCTTCCAACTGGCGGTGGACGAACCGGCCCTGCTCAAGAGCCTGTGCATCGTCAACAGCGCGCCCGAAGTGAAAGTTCGCAGCGCCGACGATTACTGGCAGTGGGCCAAGCGCTGGAGCCTGGCGCGGTTGCTGAGCCTGTCCACGATCGGCAAGGCGTTGGGCGAGCGGCTGTTCCCCAAACCGGCGCAGGCCGGCCTGCGTCGCAAGATGGCCGAACGCTGGGCAAAAAACGACAAACGTGCTTATCTCGCCAGCTTCGATGCAATTGTGGGCTGGGGGGTGCAGGAACATCTTTCCCGAATTACCTGTCCTACGCTGGTCATCAGCGCCGACCACGACTACACCCCCGTGGCGCAGAAACAAAACTATGTAAAACTGCTGCCCGATGCGCGACTGGTGGTGATCGAAGATTCCCGCCATGCCACGCCGCTGGATCAACCCGAAGTCTTTAACGCTACCTTGCTCGATTTTCTAAAGACAGTCGAAACCACTACCCAGGATCACTGACCCATGCTGAAAAAAATCGCCTTCTTTGCCGGTTCCGTTCTATTCGCTGCCAACCTGATGGCGGCCGAGGCTGCCAAGGCGCCCCGCGTCGAAATCATCACCACCAACGGCAACATCGAAATCGAACTGGACCCGGTCAAGGCGCCGATCAGTACCAAGAACTTCCTGGCCTACGTGGACAAGGGTTTCTACACCAACACGATTTTCCACCGCGTGATCCCTGGTTTCATGATCCAGGGCGGCGGGTTCACCCCACAGATGTCGCAAAAGCCGACCGAAGCGCCGATCCGCAACGAAGCCAGCAACGGCCTGCATAACGTGCGCGGCACCTTGTCCATGGCCCGCACCAACGACCCGAACTCGGCCACCAGCCAGTTCTTCATCAACGTTGCCGACAATGCGTTCCTCGACCCGGGCCGTGACGCCGGTTACGCGGTGTTCGCCAAGGTGGTCAAGGGCATGGACGTGGTCGATGTCATCGTCAACTCCCAGACCACCACCAAGCAGGGCATGCAGAACGTGCCAATCGATCCTGTCCTGATCAAGTCGGCCAAGCGCATCGACTGAGGTCCGCAGGAGGTTCCGCGCGTGGCCCACAAGGCCGCGCGCGCATTTGAAAGGAGAGCCCGCCCTGCGGGCGTCATACCTAATGCTCTATCGTCGTTTTGAACAACTGATCGATATTTTCCGCGACGCGCCCAGCGACGCCCCACCCGATAAAGTCCTGCCCTTCTACCTCTATTACCTGCGCCAGGTCTGGCCGCATTTCGCCGCCTTGCTGGTGGTGGGCCTGATCGGTGCGCTGATCGAAGTCGCGCTGTTCAGCTACCTGAGCCGCATCATCGACCTGGCCCAGGGCACACCGCCCGCGAATTTCTTCCAAGTGCACAGCACCGAGCTGATCTGGATGGCCGTGGTCGCCCTGCTGCTGCGCCCGATCTTCGGCGCCCTGCATGACCTGCTGGTGCACCAGACCATCAGCCCCGGCATGACCAGCCTGATCCGCTGGCAGAACCACAGCTACGTGCTCAAGCAGAGCCTGAATTTCTTCCAGAACGACTTCGCCGGGCGCATCGCCCAGCGCATCATGCAAACCGGCAACTCCCTGCGCGACTCCGCCGTGGCCGCCGTGGACGCGATCTGGCACGTGGCGATCTACGCCATCAGTTCCCTGGTGCTGTTTGCCGAGGCCGACTGGCGCCTGATGATCCCGCTGGTGACCTGGATCATCTGCTACAGCCTGGCGCTGCGTTACTTCGTGCCACGGGTGAAGGAACGCTCGGTGATTTCCTCCGAGGCGCGCTCCAAGTTGATGGGCCGCATCGTCGACGGCTACACCAACATCACCACCTTGAAACTGTTCGCCCATACCCAATACGAGCAGCAGTACGCCAAGGAAGCGATCATCGAGCAGACCGAAAAGACCCAACTGGCCAGCCGTGTCGTCACCAGCATGGATATCGTGATCACCACCATGAACGGCCTGCTGATCGTCACCACCACCGGCCTGGCCTTGTGGTTGTGGACGCAGTCGCTGATCTCGGTGGGCGCCATCGCGCTGGCCACCGGCCTGGTGATCCGTATCGTCAACATGTCCGGTTGGATCATGTGGGTGGTCAACGGCATTTTCGAAAACATCGGCATGGTGCAGGACGGTTTGAAAACCATCGCCCAGCCGCTGGCGGTGATCGACCGCGAGAACGCCCCGCGCCTGACGGTGCCCCACGGCGAAGTGCGCTTCGAGCACGTGGATTTCCACTACGGCAAGAAGAGCGGGATCATTGGCGGGCTGAACCTGGAGATCAAGGCCGGCGAGAAAATCGGCCTGATCGGCCCGTCCGGCGCGGGCAAGTCGACCCTGGTCAACCTGCTGCTGCGCCTGTATGACCTGCAAGGCGGGCGCATCCTGATCGACGGGCAGAACATCGCCGACGTGGCCCAGGAATCCCTGCGTGCGCAGATCGGCATGATCACCCAGGACACCTCGTTGCTGCACCGTTCGATCCGCGACAACTTGCTGTACGGCAAGCCGGACGCCACCGACGAAGAACTCTGGGCGGCGGTGCACAAGGCGCGTGCCGATGAGTTCATCCCTTTGCTGTCGGACTCCGAAGGCCGCACCGGGCTGGATGCCCATGTGGGCGAACGCGGGGTGAAACTCTCCGGTGGGCAGCGCCAGCGCATCGCGATTGCCCGCGTGCTGCTCAAGGACGCGCCGATCCTGATCATGGACGAAGCGACCTCGGCACTGGACTCGGAAGTGGAAGCGGCGATCCAGGAAAGCCTGGAAACCCTGATGCAGGGCAAGACCGTGATCGCGATTGCCCACCGCCTGTCCACCATTGCGCGGATGGACCGCCTGGTGGTGCTGGAGAAAGGCCAGATCGCCGAGACGGGCAGCCATGCCGAGTTGCTGGCCCATGGCGGGCTGTATGCGCGGCTGTGGCAGCACCAGACCGGCGGCTTTGTCGGCATCGACTAATAATCTACCGCTCAAACACAGTTCAACCTGTGGGAGCGGGCTTGTGTGGGAGCGGGCTTGCTCGCGAAAGCGGTGTGTCAGTCAAAACAACTGTGACTGACACACCGCTTTCGCGAGCAAGCCCGCTCCCACATTTGATCAGTGCCAGGCGCCATGTTTCATGGGGCCCTTCCCCATTTGGGCACTGGATTTGTGCCACAACCCTGCTGTAATCAACGCAGTGCCCAGACGGGCGCTGTAGTCAATGCAGGGAGCATCACTGTTTTACAGATTCGGTAGAGCGATCTATCAAGGACGTG
This sequence comes from Pseudomonas sp. GL_117, assembly GCF_057835125.1. Taxonomy (NCBI): domain Bacteria; kingdom Pseudomonadati; phylum Pseudomonadota; class Gammaproteobacteria; order Pseudomonadales; family Pseudomonadaceae; genus Pseudomonas; species Pseudomonas sp. GL_117. The sequence continues at coordinate 4,489,508 of NZ_CM174418.1, forward strand.
CTGCATGTCTTTGTTCAAACGTTCAATCACAGAGGGGTTGGGTACGTTTTGGCTGGTGTTGGGCGGTTGCGGGAGTGCGGTATTGGCCGCAGCGTTCCCGGCAGTCGGGATTGGTTTGCTGGGGGTGTCCCTGGCGTTCGGGTTGACGGTGCTGACCATGGCGTTTGCCATCGGACATATCAGCGGTTGTCACCTCAACCCAGCGGTGTCGGTGGGGCTGGTCGTGGGCGGGAGGTTTGCGGCCAGGGAGTTGCCGGCGTACATCGTCGCCCAGGTCGTCGGCGGCACGCTTGCCGCCGCATTGTTGTACTTCATTGCCAGTGGCAAACCCGGCTTCGAACTGGCCTCGGGCCTGGCGTCGAACGGTTATGGCGAGCATTCGCCCGGCGGTTATTCGATGGCGGCGGGGTTTGTGACCGAGGTGGTGATGACCGCGATGTTCGTGCTGATCATCCTCGGCGCCACCGACCACCGCGCCCCGAAGGGCCTCGCGCCAATCGCCATCGGCCTGGCCTTGACGCTGATCCACCTGATCTCCATTCCCGTGACCAACACCTCGGTCAACCCCGCTCGCAGTACGGGGCCAGCCTTGATCGTTGGCGGGTGGGCGATCCAGCAATTGTGGATGTTCTGGCTCGCGCCGATCCTCGGGGCGGTGGTGGGCGGTTTTACCTATCGCTGGCTGGGCAAGGAGGAACCGGCCTGAAGCAATGCGGTATCAGCCCTGCCGGCAATAGGCAGGGCTTTCCCGCACGGCTGTAGTGAGCGGGCTTGCCCCGCGCTGGGGGGCGAAGCCGCCCCAAATCCAGACACCGCAGTCTTGCTGATACACCGCAGCGTACCGTTTGGGGCGGCTGCGCCCCCCAGCGCGGGCAAGCCCGCTCACTACGAGGTTAGGGCTGGCGGTATGGCAATGCGGTTCGCGCCTCTTCGGCATAGGCCACGATCCCTACCCGTTCACGCTCCAGGAAATCCTCTACGGCCGTCTTCAACCCCGCGTGCCGCAAGTAATGCCACGACCGCGTGATCACCGGCTCAAACCCGCGAATCAACTTGTGCTCGCCCTGCGCGCCAGCATCGAAACGTTGCACGCCGTGGGCGATGGCGTAGTCCATGCCCTGGTAGAAACAGGTTTCGAAATGCAGGCGGTCGAATTCCGCCAGGCAGCCCCAGTAACGACCGTAGAAACTGTCGCCACCGATCAGGCTGAACGCCATGGCCACCGGCCGTGTGCCTTGTTTGGCCAGCACCACGCGAATCGCTGCGGGCATGCGTTCGGCAAGCAGGCTGAAAAACTCGCGGGTCAGGTACGGTGATTGGCGGCGCACCGCGTAGGTGTTGGCGTAGCAGGCGTAGACAAAATCCCACTGCGCCTCGCTCAGCTCATGGCCTTGCAGCCATTCGAAGTCGATGCCCTGCCCGGCCACTTGCTCACGCTCCTTGCGCATCTGTTTACGCTTGCGCGAGCTGAGGGCGTCGAGGAAGTCCTGGAAGTCGCGGTAGCCACGGTTCTGCCAGTGGAATTGACAGCCCAGGCGCTGCAGCCAGCCCGGTTGCTGCGCCAACGCCGCATCGGCCAGATCGTCGGTGAAGTTGACATGGGCGCTGGAGAGCCCTTCGATTTCCAGGTAGCCCGGCAGGCTCTTGAGCAGCTCGAAACCGTCCTCGGCACTCGCCGCCAGCAAACGTGGCCCGCTGACCGGGCTGAACGGCACGGCCGTCAGCAACTTGGGATAGTACTCGATACCGGCCCGTTCACAGGCGTCCGCCCAGCCATGGTCAAACACGTACTCGCCATAGGAGTGCCACTTGCGATAACAGGGCAGCGCCGCCACCAGCCGCTCGCCTTCCCAGTGCAGCAGATGCTCCGGTTGCCACCCCGAATGCGGGCCGACACTGCCACTGTCCTCCAGCGCACTCAGGAACGCGTGCCGCACAAACGGCTGGGCGTCCGCCACGAGTGCATCCCAGGTCTGTGGGGCGATTTCGGACAGGCTGATCAGACGTTGCAGCGGCATCGGCATCCTCATTTCTTGGGGGTGTGAAAGCCTCGCGAGTATCGCTTATCGGCGGCTTTCGCACACCCTCGAATCGCCGGACAAGGCTCTAAACCAATAGTTCCCAGCATGAATAATTTGTCATCTAGATGACATCACTTCGCCACTGCGCCGTCATAAACGATCGCGATACTGACGCCTGTTTTTAGAGCGCCTGGTGCTACCAGGCGGCATTTTTTCCGTCCGTCATTGGTCGGTTGTGTCCTGGATGGTTTGCCATCCCTCCTCACTTTCGGAGATTGATATGCGTCTTGCTTCCACTAAAACTGCGGCGATCCTGTGCGGTGGCCTGTTGCTGGCCCTGAGCGTACCGGCCAGCGCTGCAGTCGACGCTAAATTGCTCGACATGCTCAAGGCCAACGGCCAGATCACCAACGCCCAATACAGCGAACTGCAAGCTGAGCTGGCACGGGATCAGAAAGAACAGCAGATCGCACGGCAAGCTCAACAAGAGACCAACGAACAGATCGCGGCCACCGCGAAAAAAACCAACGAACTGAGCAGCTTCGACCAGAAGCTGGCCTGGGCGGCCAAGACTCAGTTCAAGGGTGACGTACGTTTCCGTCAGGAAACCGTGAAAATCCAGGGTGAATCCAACAACGGCGGCCGTGACAAGGATCGCCAGCGCATCCGTGCCCGCCTCGGCGCCTACACCGAGATCAACTCGCAAGTCGACACCGGTATCCGCATTGCCACAGGTAGCAGCGACGACGCGCGCTCCACCAACCAGGATCAGGACAACTACTTCGACAAGAAGTCGATCTGGCTGGACCTCGGCTACATCGACTACCACCCGGACCAGATCAAGAACCTGCACGTGATCGGCGGCAAGATGCTGCAACCGTGGGTCAACATGGGCGACGTGATCTGGGATAGCGACATCAACCCAGAAGGCCTGGCAGTCACCTACAAATACCCACTGGGCAGCAGCGCCGAGCTGTTCGGCAGCCTCGGCAACTACAACCTCAAGGACAACGTCGACGGCGACGGCGTGCAATTCCGCCACGACCTGCGCCTGACCTCCGGCCAGCTGGGGACGCGCTTCTCGGTCACCGACAACCTGAAAATGACCCTGGGCGGCAGCGTCTACGCCTACCAGAATGACAAGGACAGCCGGTGCACAACCACCACCACGCCTTGCGCGCTGGCGGTCAACGGTAACTCGGCCGACAACCAGTTCCGTCTGTATGAAGGTTTCGCCCAAGCCGACATCGGCGGCCTGGCAGTGCCTCTGGCGTTCTACGGCCAGTACGTGAAAAACAACGACGCCGTGACCGACCAGGACACCGCCTGGCTGATCGGCGCCAAGTCCAAGGTGTTCGGTTTCAACCTGGACTACAACTATCGCGACACTCAACGTAACGCTGTAGTGGGTGCCTTCACCGACTCGGACTTCGCCAACGGCACCACGGGTTCGCGCGGTCACAAAATGAAGGTCAGCTATGACATCGACAAGAACTTCGCACTCGGTGCCACGTACTTCCTGACCAAGGCCGACTACGCCAGCCGAACCCAGCGTGACGCCAACACCAACACCCTGCAGCTGGACGCAGAAGCCAAGTTCTAAGAGTCAGTGTTACGAGCCTTGGGCCAGGACGGCCCAAGGTGGCTGCAACAGTCTCTCGTGGTCGGATCGGTCCCCATCATCCGTCCGCTCCCGCCACGCGAGCCTGCCTACTCCCCGCCTTTCTGATCCTTGAGCCGTTCGGCAGCCAATTGCTGCGCCAAGGCATCCACATCCCCTACCGGCTCTTGCGGCAGCAGCTTCAGCGTAGCCTGCATCAAACGCATCTGGCGGATAAACCGTCGGCAGTTCGGGCAGAACATCAAGTGATGACGCACCAGCAGGCGCTCGCGAAAGGTCAATTGCCCATCAAGATAGTCACTGGACCGCGCCACTTGTTCTTTACAGGTCAGCATTCGCCCGTTTCCTCAAAATGCTCCACCGTGGCGAAGACTTTAAGCCGTGCCCGATGCAGCAGCACACGGACATTGGAGAGTGAGAGCGTCAGAAGATTACAGATCTCTTCCAACTCCAGGCCCTGGCGCTCACGCAGTACCAGCACGCTGCTCTGCAACTCCGACAGGCTCGACAAGGTGTGCTCCAGGCAGTCGCGCAGTTCGCCTTCGGTGAGCAAGGCTTCCGGGGTGTCCTGGTGCCAGGCATAGGGGGCGACGGCCCAGTGGCCATCGTCCGGGGTGAAGCGGTCATCGCCGATGGTGCCATGGGGTGACGGCAGGTCGTCGAGTAGCACTTCACGGCGGTTCTGCTTGTAGCGTCCCTTGGCGGCGTTGGCGGTGATGGTCAACAGCCAGGTCTTGAGGCTGGAGCGCCCTTCGAACCTGGACAGGTTGCGGACCACCGACAGCCAGGCGTCCTGCACGATTTCATCGGCATGGCGCTGGCCGACGATCGCATAGGCCACCGCGCGCATGGCGCTCTGGTAGGTGCTGACCAATTCCTTGTAGGCCCGCTGCTCACCCTTGAGCAGGCGTTCAAGCAGATCCGCGTCGTCGGCTGCTGCCATGGGCTACCTCAATTTCACTTTGAACATGCGATCACTGTGGAAGCCAGCTCCCACCCATTGACCGCGCACACCCCACCGATCAGCGTTTACGCAGGATCACGCTGCCGATCGAGTAGCCTGCGCCAAACGAGCTGAGCACCGCCACGGAGCCCTTGGGCAAATCGTCCTGGTAAGTATGGAACGCAATCACCGAACCCGCCGAACTGGTATTGGCGTAGGTGTCGAGGATCACCGGCGCTTCTTCCACCGTGGCTTCGCGGCCCAGCAGTTTCTTCACGATCAGGTGGTTCATGCTCAGGTTGGCCTGATGCAGCCAGAAACGCTTCACATCGGCGACGTTCAACTGGTTTTCCGCCAGGTGCACACCAATCAGCTCGGCCACCATCGGGCACACATCACGGAAGACCTTGCGGCCTTCCTGCACGAACAGTTTGTCGGGCGCGCCGATGCCCTCTTCCGCCGCGCGGTTGAGGAAGCCGAAGTTGTTGCGGATGTTATTGGAGAACTTGGTCAGCAGCTTGGTGCTGACCACGTCGAACTGGTGCTCGGAGGTCGCCAGGTCGGCACGTTCGAGGACGACGGCGGTGGCCGCATCACCAAAGATGAAGTGGCTGTCGCGGTCACGGAAATTCAAGTGACCGGTGCAGACTTCCGGGTTGACCATCAGGATCGCCCGGGCCTGGCCCAGTTGGATGCTGTTGGCAGCGTTCTGGATGCCGAACGTGGCCGAGGAGCACGCCACGTTCATGTCAAAGCCGAAACCTTCGATACCCAGGGCTTCCTGGACTTCAATGGCAATGGCCGGATAGGCGCGTTGCAGGTTGGAACAGGCGACGATCACGCCGTCGATGTCAGCGGCAGTCTTGCCGGCACGCTGCAGGGCTTGTTCGGCGGCGCCGATGGCCATCTGGCAGAGCACCGACCATTCGTCGTTACTGCGCTCGGGCAGGCGCGGGGTCATGCGCTGCGGGTCGAGAATGCCTTCCTTGTCCATCACGAAACGGCTCTTGATGCCCGAGGCTTTTTCGATGAAGGCTGCACTGGACTCGGTCAGCGCCTGAACTTCACCGCGCTCGATGGCGGCGGCGTTGTCGGTGTTGAAGTGCTGGACGTAGGTATTGAAAGACTGCACCAGCTCTTCGTTGGAGATGCTGTTGGCCGGGGTGTACAGGCCAGTGCCGCTGATGACGACGTTATGCACGGTCGTTCCTCTAAATCTGTCAGGCAGGGAATGTTGGTACCTTCGTACCAAACTGTAAGTAGTCCGAATCCGCCCAGCGGACATCAAACTGGCATCGCTTTATTCCATCGCGCCGTGGCTGCAACCGCCAGCCTGTAACGACGATCCCGGCATTTATAGGCGCGAAGTTTGCCACAACCCTCGGAGTTTGGCGCTATCTGCGCACAAACACCGTTTTCCCTTGGAATGCTCCCACAGGGGGGGTTGTGTTGGCTTTCAGGGCTCTACCTGGCTCCATTGCTTGCTCAGGCGCTTGTCGGAAATCGGCACCTTGGTGCCCAACTGCTGGCCAAACAACGACACCCGGTACTCTTCCAACCACCAGCGGTAGAGCTCCAGTTGAGGATCGCGCTTGCCTTCCTGGGCGTGTTTTTTCAGGCGATTCTCGTACTGCGCCCACAAACCGGCCAACTCGCCACTCCAGACCCGATCCTTCTGTACCTGGCTCGGCAGTTTCTCCAGGCGCAGCTCGATGGCCTTGAGATAGCGTGGCAGTTCCTTGAACCACTGCGCCGGGGTTTCCCGTACAAAACCGGGATACACCAGGTTGCCCAGTTGCTGCTTGATGTCATTCAGGGCCACGGCCTGAGCCAGGTCGATCTTGCCTTTGAAACGTTTTTGCAGTGCGTGCCAGAGCTTCAGAACCTCCAGGGTCAAGCGTGCCAGGCGTTCGGCATGCTCGGTCCAACTGCCGCGCTTGCGCTCGGCCAAGGCGGCCAAACCCGCGCCGTCACGCGGCAGGCTGGTTTCGCCTTCGAGCACGCAGGTGTCGAGGCTGGCCAGCAGGATGTCTTCCACCAGTGCATCGATACGCCCCAGTTCGCGGTACATCAACCCCAACTCAGTCAGGCCGGGCAATTTGCCGCGCAGGAATTTGGCCGGTTCCGCCAGTTGCTGCATCAGCAAACGCTGCAAGGCGCGGCGATGTTGGAATTCAGCTTCGGCGGCCGTGGAAAAACGCCCTTCCTTGACCGTACCGTTTTCTTCCACCAGCGCCGGATAAACCGTCATCGACAGGCCGGCGATCTTTTGCTGGGTCTTCTGCGCCACCGCCGCGAACACCTTGGCCTCTACCGGCTGTTGGCTTTTCGCAGTTTGCGGCACCGCCAGCGCGGCCTGGCTGGCTTCGGCGAAGCGTGCGGTCAGCTCGGCCAGGTCGCGGCCTTCGCCGAGGAACTTGCCTTGGCCATCGACCACTTCCAGGTTCATCTTCAGATGGTTGTCCACCTGCTGCGCCGCCTCGGCCCAGGCTTCATCGCTGACGCGGGCACCGGTCATGCGCAGCAACTCACGGCCGAGCGCCTGGGGCAGCGAGCCCTGGCCGAATTCGATGCGTTGCAGCGCCGCCTTGACGAAGTCCGGCACCGGCACGAAGTTCTTGCGCAGCGCCTTTGGCAGGTTGCGCACCAGGGCGATGCATTTGGCCTCGATCAGCCCCGGCACCAGCCATTCCAGGCGTTCCGGCGGCAACGCCGGCAACAGCGGCGCGGGCACGCGCAGGGTTACGCCGTCGCGGGGGTGGTTGGGTTCGAAGTGGTAACTCAAGGCCAGGGCCAGGTCGCCCAGGTGCAGGGTGTCCGGGTAATGCGCGGCGGTGACCTCACTGGCCTCGCGGGCCAGCACGTCTTCTTCGCGCATGATCAACAGCTGCGGGTCTTTCTGGCTGTGGATCTTGTACCAGCTGTCAAACGTCGCAGTCTGGTGGATCTCTGCCGGCAAGCGCGCATCGTAGAAGGCATACAGCGTTTCCTCGTCGGCGAGGATGTCACGACGGCGCGCCTTGGCTTCCAGCTCATCGAGCTGTTCCAGCAGTTGCTGGTTGGCGGTCAGGCACTTGGCCCGCGACTGGATCTCGCCACGCACCAAGCCTTCGCGGATAAACAACTCACGGGACACCACCGGGTCAATCGGCCCGTAATGCACCGGCCGGCGCCCGACCACGATCAGCCCGAACAGGGTGATCTGCTCGAACGCCACCACCTGGCCGCGCTTTTTCTCCCAATGCGGTTCGAAGTGGTTCTTCTTGATCAGGTGCCCGGCCAGCGGCTCGATCCAGTCGGCATCGATCTTGGCAACCATGCGCGCATACAGCTTGGTGGTTTCCACCAATTCGGCGGTCATCAGCCATTGCGGGCGCTTCTTGCCGATGCCCGATGACGGGTGAATCCAGAAGCGCCGCTGGCGCGCACCGAGGTAATCGCCGTCTTCGGTTTTCTGGCCGATCTGGCTGAGCAGGCCGGACAGCACCGCCTTGTGCAGTTTGGGGAAATCCGCCGGCTCTTTATTGATCGTCAGCTGCATGTCGCGACAGATCAGGCTGAGCTGGCGGTGGGAATCGCGCCATTCGCGCAGGCGCAGGTAGTTGAGGAAGTTCTTGCGGCACCAGTTACGCAAAGGGCTGGCGGTGAGTGCCTGGCGCTGCTCTTCAAAACCGCGCCACAGATTGACCAACCCGGCGAAGTCCGAATCCGCATCTTTCCACTGGGCGTGGGCCTGGTCGGCGGCCTGTTGACGCTCCGGCGGGCGCTCGCGCGGGTCCTGGATCGACATGGCGCTGGCGACGATCAGCACTTCCTGCAAACTGCCGAGCTTGGCCGCTTCCAGCAGCATGCGGCCCATGCGCGGGTCCACCGGCAGGCGCGCCAGTTGGCGGCCCAACGGCGTGAGCTGGCTGTTGCGGTCCACCGCCGAGAGCTCTTGCAGCAGGTTGAAACCGTCGCTGATGGCCTTGCCGTCCGGCGGCTCGATAAACGGGAAGTCGGTGATTTCGCCGAGGCGCAGGTGCAGCATCTGCAGGATCACGGCGGCGAGGTTGGTACGCAGGATTTCCGGGTCGGTAAATTCCGGACGCCCGATAAAATCCTCTTCACTGTACAAGCGGATGCAGATGCCCGGCTCGACCCGGCCGCAACGACCTTTACGCTGGTTGGCGCTGGCCTGGGAAATCGCTTCGATCGGCAGACGTTGCACCTTGGCACGGTAGCTGTAGCGGCTGATGCGCGCGGTGCCGCTGTCGATCACATAACGGATGCCCGGTACGGTCAGCGAGGTTTCCGCGACGTTGGTTGCCAGCACCACACGACGGCCTGGATGGGACTGGAAAATCCGCTGCTGCTCGGCCGGTGACAGGCGCGCATACAGCGGCAGGATTTCGGTGTGCTTGAGCTGGGCCTTGCGCAGCATTTCGGCGGCATCGCGGATCTCGCGCTCACCCGGCAGGAACACCAGCACATCACCCGGGCTGCGCCGTTCGCTGCGCTCGTAGGCGGCGATTTCATCCAGGGTGGCCAGGATCGCCTGGTCAACGGTGAGGTCATCCTCGACGCGGTTGCCCTCCTCGTCCTGCTCCAGGGTCAGCGGGCGATACCAGGTGTCCACCGGGAAAGTGCGACCCGAGACTTCGACGATCGGGGCATCGTCGAAGTGCTTGGAGAAACGCTCCAGGTCAATGGTCGCCGAGGTGATGATGACCTTCAGGTCCGGGCGGCGCGGCAGCAGGGTTTTCAGGTAGCCCAGCAGGAAGTCGATGTTAAGGCTGCGTTCGTGGGCTTCGTCGACGATGATCGTGTCGTAGCGCTCGAGGTAGCGGTCGTTCTGGGTTTCTGCCAGCAGGATGCCGTCTGTCATCAGCTTGATCAGGGTGTTGGAATCGCTCTGGTCTTCAAAGCGCACCTGATAACCGACCAGCGCGCCCAATGGCGTGGCCAACTCTTCGGCGACCCGGCTGGCCACGCTGCGTGCGGCGATCCGGCGGGGCTGGGTGTGACCAATGAGACCGAACTGGCCACGACCGATTTCCAGGCAGATCTTCGGCAACTGGGTGGTCTTGCCCGAGCCGGTTTCGCCGGCAATGATCAGCACCTGATGCTGGTTCAGCGCTTCTTTGATTTCATCGCGCTTGGCCGCAATCGGCAGGCTGTCGTCATAACGAATCACCGGCAGGCTGGCGCGCCGCGCCGTGACCTGGGCACAGGACGCCTGCATGCGCACGACCCACTGCGCCAACTTGTCCTCGTCGGGCTTTTTGCGCAGCTCAAGCAACTGCCGACGCAAACGGTGGCGGTCGGCAAGCATGGCGTGGTCGAGGGTTTTGAGCAGTTGGTCGATAGTGGGCGCTTGGTCAGTCATCTGGGTGGTAAAGGTCTTCGGGATGGGGCAGGCATGACCTGCACAGCGGTGGACGGATAAGACGAGTTGGCGATTGTCGCAGATTTCGACGGTTCTGAAGACGGCCCGTCAAAAGCAACGGGACTTTCGCTCATGCCGTGGCGAAATTAACTACAGCGGATCAACACTCTCCCCCACACGTTTCTAGCGAAAATCCGATTTGTGACGGGTGACGCAAGCGCTCCAATGAGCTGGCCAGTCCTGACTGGCTGTTCATTAACGCCGACTCAGAACGGAGCTCCTATGCCAATCGACTCATCCACTGCCACCCCCCATCTACCTTCTTATGCAGACGCGATGCGTGCGCAGCCTCGATCGGCTGACTCGCTGCCACCGCCAGCCTATGAATTCCCGCCCAGCTATACAAAAAACGCCAGTGAGCAGCCTGCGAACCGCCAGGCCTCATCTACGCCAACCACCAACCTGACAGCGAGCCGAATCAGCAGTCAACCCAGCGCGCAAGCCATGCGCGGGATGAACGCACTGAGTGGATTCTCCCGCTGACTGGCCACGTACACGCGCCCTCTCACCACGTACAGGACATGAAATCGTTATGCCCATTGACTCCAATAGCTATGCCTACAGCAATAGTGGTAACAACCACAATTACGCCAACAAATATCAGTCCATCGCGCCTGAGACCTCGACATCGCACAGTTCCTGGCATAACCCGGAACCCCGCGAGCGCTCATCCAGTACCTATTCAAGCGCCAGCTCATCGCAACCACTGCTCAACCAAACACCCAGTTCATCATTGAGTGCCACCCAAAAAACCAATGTCCAGGCACTCACCCATCAGCACAGCGTCCTGTCGACGCTTCCTGAACAGTTTCCGACGTCTGCAATCCCTAAAGAAAGCTATAACAAGGCCCTGAACCTGACGGAAAAACGCATCAACCAGGAACAGAACCCTCCATCCAGCAGGAACCCAGTGACCCAGTACAAACACCGCCAGGAGGTCAAGAAAACAGACAAAGAGCTGGGGAACGAGATGAAAAATCTCTACAAACAAGCTAGAGATGTTCAGACAAACGGCACCAACCAGACCGACAAAAACCGCGCGTCCAACCACTCGGACTCACTGTTGGCGCTAGGCAACGGCCAGCCTTGGCTGAAAGATGTGCGCAAGGAAAACAGAAAAGCGGAAGGCGTCTAATGCCTTGTCGATCAGGCCCGGCCTGATCGACACCTTCGCATTGCCTGGCGTATGACGGGCTTTAGTCGGCCGTTCGACCGGTGCGTCGGTAAGGGAAAACATCAATAACCTTACCGGCGCGAATCGCCTCTTGCAGCCCCTTCCAATAATCGGCGTTGTACAACTCGCCGTGCAATTCATTGAACAACTTGCGCTGGCCCGCATCGGCAAACAGAAACGGCGGGAATTCTTCGGGAAACACATCCAGCGGGCCAATGGAGTACCAGGGCTCGGAGGCCATTTCATCCTCGGGGGTGCGCGGCGCGGGGATGTGGCGGAAGTTGGCCTCGGTCAGAAAGCAGATTTCGTCGTAGTCATAGAACACCACGCGGCCGTGGCGGGTGACGCCGAAATTCTTGAGCAACATGTCACCCGGAAAAATATTCGCCGCCGCCAATTGCTTGATGGCCAGGCCATAGTCTTCCAGGGCCTCGCGCACTTGGGCGGGGTTGGCGTGGTCGAGGTAGAGATTGAGCGGGGTCATGCGCCGTTCGGTCCAGCAGTGGCGGATCAGCACCGTGTCACCTTCGACTTCGACGGTGCCGGCGGCGACTTCGAGCAATTCGGCCAGGCACTCGGGCTCGAATTTGCTCAGGGGGAAGCGAAAGTCGGCGAATTCCTGGGTGTCGGCCATGCGCCCGACGCGGTCGACGCTTTTGACCAGCCGGTACTTCTCGATCACGGTGGCGCGGTTGACGTTTTTCGACGGCGAAAAGCGGTCCTTGATGATCTTGAACACGGTGTTGAAGCCCGGCAGCGTGAACACGCTCATGACCATGCCGCGCACGCCGGGGGCCATGATGAACTGGTCGTCGGTGGTCGCCAGGTGGTTGATCAGCGCGCGGTAGAACTCCGACTTGCCGTGTTTGTAGAAGCCGATGGAGGTGTACAGCTCGGCGATATGCTTGCCCGGCAGGATGCGCCGCAGAAAGCCGATGAATTCCGCCGGCACCGGCACATCGACCATGAAGTAGGAACGGGTAAACGAAAAGATGATCGACACGTCGGCTTCGTCGGTGATCAACGCGTCGATCTGGATGCCCTGCCCTTCACGGTGCAGCAGCGGGATCACCAACGGCCATTGTTCGTCGCGGGTATAGATGCGTCCTACGAGGTACGCGCCTTTATTGCGGTAGAGCACCGAGGAAAACAGCTCGACCTTGAGGTCCGGGTCCTTGCACACCCAGTCCGGCAGGTTCTCGCGCAATTGCGCTTCGAGGCGGCGCAGGTCGGCGGGCAGGTCGGCGTAAGGCTCGCTGAAGCGGTAGTCGGCAAAGATCTGTCCAAGCATCCCGGCGATGTTGCCCGCCGGCAGGTAGTTGCGGGTTTGCGCCGCACGCGCCCGGCGCAGGCTGGGCCGGGTGGTGTGGATGAACATGCAGCCGTCGCTGATCAAGTCGTGGCTGAACAGGCCGCAGAAAATCGAGTTGTACCAGGTCTCGGACAGCTCATCGTCGAAACGCAGGTCGATCAGGCCGATGTAAGCGTTTTTCACCAACGGCCACAGGCCTACGTCCAACAGCTCGTCTTCGCTGAAGCTGGCGCGCAGGCGCGTGGTCACTTCACTGACCTTTTCTTCATACAGGTTGATCCGCGCCGCCGACGCCGCCTGCCCCAGCTGCCACTGGGCCTTTTCGAAACGCTCGCGGGCGCCATCGGTGATCTGGCGGAAGTGCTCGCGGTAATCGTCAAAGCCATCGAGGATCATGCGGGCGATGGCAAGGGCGGGCGTCGGTTGCGACATGCGGGAAACCTCTACGGGAATCTGGAAGCCCTGAGCTTAGCCAGTGTAGGAAGGCAGGAGAAGGAGGTTTTTTCGCGCACGGTTGTACAACTTGGTGCACTTCGTACATTTACTTTCAATTTTCATAAGTCGACCAGCCGGTCAATAAATGCACCAAAACGTCGCAGTGGATTTTTCCGCACGCCTGAAACGCCGTAGCTTGGCGGGTTGGCCGTGAAAAACAGCGCATGTCACTCAAGCGCAGTGATGTGTAACCGCATCGATGCAACGTAAGGGAAACCCTGATTACCTCATTAGTGGCACTTTGATATACAGCGCGCCCCTCCCCACCCTAACAAGGTCAAAAGACCGACCCGGGGACAGGTTCTAATCGCCTAAGGAGCATTGAGATGTCATTGAGGAATATGCGGATCGGCGTGCGTGCCAGTCTGAGTTTTGGGGTTCTGGCCAGCCTGCTGGTGATTGTCGGCCTGTTTGGCCTGGGGCAGATGGCCAAGCTGCGCGAAAGCGCGCTGATCATCGAGCAATCGTGGATGCCGAGCATCGAGAATATCCACGACAGCGCCGCCTACGTCGCCAGCATCCGCCTGGAAACCTTGCGCCTGGCGACCACTGATGAGTCGCGGATTCGCGACAACAGCAAAAGCCTGATCACCCGCCAGCGCAGCGAACTGCAAACCTTGCTGGAACATCACGAGACCTTGCTCAGCAACGATCAAGAGCGCGAGTTGCTCAAGCAGCTCAAGGTCAATGTGAACAGCTACCTCAACCTGGTCGGGCAGATCATCACGCTGGTGGACGGCGACCAGCAACAAGACGCCATCGACCTGCTCAACACGCGCCTGGCGCCCCAGGGCGTGGTCCTCGGCAAAAGCCTGGAAAGCCTGATTACCTTTAACCAGAGCGGCGTCGAGTCGGCGGTGGATGCGGCCGCGCGCACGTACTCGAGCGCGCTGTGGGTGGTCGGCCTGATCATCGTGTTTGCGTTGATCGCGACCTTGGCGCTGGCCTGGCTGCTGACACGCAGCATCACCGCCCCCATCAGCCAGGCACTGACGGTGGCGCGCACCATCGCCGCCGGAGACTTGAGCCAGCCGATCACTGTGCAAGGCAAGGACGAACCGGCGCAATTGCTCGGCGCCCTGGCCGGCATGCAGGCCGAGTTGCAGGCCACCATCCGAGGCATCAGCGAATCGGCGCAACAACTGGCCTCCGCCGCGGAAGAGATGAGCTCGGTGATGGAACAGAGCACCCGTGGCCTGCAAGCGCAGAACGATGAAATCGAACAGGCCGCCACCGCCGTCACCCAGATGAGCGCGGCGGTGGACGAAGTGGCGGGCAATGCGGTGTCCAGCGCCGAGGCGTCGAAGGCGTCCGACGAAGACAGCAAGCACGGCCACTACCAGATCAGCGAAACCATCAGTTCGATCCAGAACCTGGTGGACGAAGTGCTCGGCGCCTCGAACAAGGCCGAAGGCCTGGCGGTGCAGGCCCAGGACATCAGCAAGGTGCTGGAAGTGATCCGTGGCATCGCCGGGCAAACCAACCTGCTGGCCCTCAACGCAGCGATTGAAGCCGCCCGCGCGGGCGAGGCCGGCCGTGGTTTTGCAGTGGTCGCCGACGAGGTGCGCTCGCTGGCGCAACGCACCCAGGACTCCACCGAAGAAATCGAGCAGATGATCAACGGTATCCAGCAAGGCACCCAGGACACCGTCGGCGCGCTGAACAGCAGCGCGGAGCACGCCGGCCAGACCTTGCAGCGGGCCAACAGCGCCGGCAGCGCCCTGGAAAAGATCACCGCAGCCATTTCGCAGATCAGCCAGCGCAACCTGGTGATCGCCAGCGCCGCCGAACAGCAGGCACTGGTGGCCCGCGAAGTCGACCGCAGCCTGGTGAACATTCGCGACCTGTCCACCCAGACCGCCGCCGGAGCGACCCAGACCTCGGCCGCCAGCCAGGAACTGTCGCGCCTGGCGGTGGACCTCAATGGGTTGGTCACACGGTTTGTCCTGTGATCCGCGCAGGGCTCGTGCAACACTCGCCGCCTGATTGATGTAGGAGTGTTCTGTGAGACCTGTCGACACCGTATACCTGCTGGGGCTCGCTGCCATTTGGGGCGCGAGTTTCCTGTTTATGCGCATCATCGCACCGGAACTCGGGGCAGTGCCGACCGCGTTTTTCCGCGTGTCGATTGCCGCCGCCGGCTTGCTGGCGATGCTCGCGGTAATGCGCGTGAAGTGGGATTTCCAGGGCAAGTTCAAGACCGTCCTGCTGCTGGGGGTCATCAACTCGGGCATCCCGGCGACCATGTATTCGGTGGCGGCCCAGGTGCTGCCAGCGGGTTACTCGGCAATCTTCAACGCCACCACGCCGTTGATGGGCGTGTTGATCGGCGGGTTGTTTTTCAGTGAACGCCTGACGCCGTCGAAACTCGCCGGGGTCAGCCTGGGCCTGCTGGGCGTCGGCGTACTGACCCGCGCGGGGCCGGTGGCGTTTGACCTGGAACTGTTGATGGGCGCGCTGGCCTGCCTGGTGGCCACCACCTGTTATGGCTTTGCCGGGTTCCTCGCACGGCGCTGGCTGGATCAACGCGGCGGGCTGGACAGTCGCTTGTCGGCCTTGGGCAGTATGCTCGGCGCCACCCTGTTTCTGCTGCCGCTGTTCGCCTACAGCGCCATCAACCATCCGCCCGCGAGCTGGGGTGGCTGGCCGGTGTGGGGGTCGTTGCTGGGGTTGGGGCTGGTGTGTACGGCGCTGGCCTACGTCCTGTACTTCCGCTTGCTGACGGCCATCGGGCCGGTGAAGTCGATGACCACGACCTTTCTGATCCCGCCATTTGGGGTGTTGTGGGGCGCGCTGTTGTTGGGCGAGCCGTTGTCGATGGCCCATGTGTATGGCGCAGTACTGATTGCCGGAGCGCTATGGCTAGTCCTACGCCGCCCAAACCTGTAGTGAGCGGGCTTGCCCCGCGCTGGGGGGCGCAGCCGCCCCAAATCCAACCGCCTGCGTCTTACTGATACACCGAGGTGCCTGGGTTTAGGGCGGCTGCGCCACCCAGCGCGGGCAAGCCCGTTCACTACAGGTTGTCGGGGAAGGCCGGGGCGTGGAGGAGTTTTCATCTGGCACCTGTAGGACGGCCGCTATAATGCCGCCCAGATTTTTCCAAGGATTCCCCATGCTCACATTGCCCTGGCTGTACCTGGCACTTCTTTCCATTGGCTATGGCCTGGCCCTGATCTACGGGCAATTGGGCGTGCTGGCCGGGGTGTCGGTGGCCCTGTTGTTGCTGGCCGGCTACGCGGTACGCCAGCAACGCACGCCATGGGCACGCTACCTGGGCCACGGCTTGTTTATCGTGCTGGCCTTGAGCCTGGCGCTGCACTGGTTGCCGGGTTTCTACAACGGCCGCGGCATTGACCCGCAGCGGTTGACCCCGGATGCAGTGCCCTTCTCGATGTACCTGAACCAGGACAAACCGCTGATCGGCTTCTGGCTGCTGCTGGCCTGCCCGTGGATCGTGGCGCGTCGTTCGTTGCGCCTGTCGATCTGCGTCGCAGCACTGGCCCTGACCCTCACGGCTGTTGCCGCGCTGGGTGGCGCGGCGTTGCTGGGCATGATCAGCTGGGCGCCAAAATGGCCGGAGCAGGCGTGGCTGTGGGTGTTGAACAACCTGCTGCTGGTCACGCTGGTCGAAGAAGCGCTGTTCCGTGGCTACATCCAGGGCGGCTTGAGCCAGCGCTTCAAACAGCTGCCCTACGGCGACAACCTCGCACTGCTGCTGGCCTCGCTGTTGTTCGGCCTGGTGCACCTGGGCGCGGGCTGGCAGTGGGTGCTGCTGGCCAGCATTGCCGGGGCCGGTTATGGCCTGGCGTATCGCTTTGGCGGGTTGGGCGCAGCGGTAGCGACGCACTTTGGCTTGAACCTGCTTCACTTCGGTTTGTTTACGTACCCGATGCTGGCCGGTTGATTGTTGCAAAAATAAGTTAAATAAACCCCTGCCCGTGCCGATACCCATTGAAAGCCTTGCGGATTGAACAATCATGCGTAATAACCAACCCGTTACCCAGCGCGAACGTACTTTCCCCGCTCAGCAACGGTTGATCTCCACCACAGACGCCAAGGGTGTGATCACCTACTGCAACGACGCATTTGTCGAAATCAGTGGGTTCACCCGTGACGAACTGCTGCGCGCACCGCACAACCTGGTGCGTCACCCGGATGTACCGGCGGCTGTGTTCGCGCATATGTGGTCCACGCTCAAACAAGGCTTGCCATGGATGGGCATTGTCAAGAACCGCTGCAAGACCGGGGATCACTACTGGGTTAACGCCTACGTGACGCCAGTCTTCGACGGCAACCAGGTGGTCGGCTACGAATCGGTGCGCATCAAGCCCACCGCCGAGCAGATCCGCCGGGCCGAAGCGCTCTATCAACGCATCAACCAGGGCAAGTCGGCCGTTCCCCAGCGGGACAAGTGGCTGCCGGTATTGCAGGACTGGGTGCCGTTTATCCTGGTCAGCCAACTGAGCTTCATGATCGGTGCGTCGCTCAACTCCCACTGGGGCTTCGCCCTGGCGGCGGGCTTGTCGGTGCCGCTCGGCCTGCTGGGCCTGAGCTGGCAGCAGCGCGGCCTCAAGCGTTTGCTACGCCTGGCCGAGCAGACCACCTCCGACCCGTTGATCGCGCAGATGTACACCGACAGCCGTGGCGCACAGGCGCGATTGGAGATGTCGATCCTCAGCCAGGAAGCCCGTCTGAAGACGTGCCTGACACGCTTGCAGGACACTGCCGAGCACCTCAACGACCAGGCAGCGCAGTCCAACACTCTGGCGCACAACAGCTCCAGCGGCCTGGAACGCCAGCGCGTGGAGACCGAACAGGTGGCCACCGCGGTCAACCAGATGGCGGCAACCACCCAGGAAGTCGCCAGCCACGTGCAGCGCACCGCCGATGCGACCCAGGAGGCCAATCGCCTGACCGGTCGTGGCCGCGACATCGCCGGGGAAACCCGCGAGGCGATTCAGCGCCTGTCGGTGGCCGTTGGCGAGACCGGCGTGACCGTCACCCAACTGGCCAAGGACAGCGATGAAATCGGCGGCGTGGTCGACGTGATCAAAGGCATCGCCGACCAGACCAACCTGCTGGCGCTCAACGCCGCCATCGAAGCGGCACGTGCCGGTGAGATGGGCCGTGGTTTTGCGGTGGTCGCCGACGAGGTGCGCCAACTGGCCCAGCGTACGGCCGAGTCCACCGGGCAGATCCATACCTTGATCGCCAAGCTGCAGCAGACTGCCGCCGCCGCCGTCCAGACCATGGACGCCGGGCATCGCCAGGCCGAAGAAGGCGTGGCGCGGGTAATGGAAGCGGATCAGGCGTTGGTGGGTATCAGTGAGGCGGTGGCGCATATCACCGATATGACCACCCAGATTGCGGCGGCAACCGAGGAGCAAAGCTCGGTGGCGGAAGAGATCAGCCGCAATATCAGCACGATCGCGCTGTTGGCGGATCAGACGTCGGAGCAGGCGTTGAATTCGGCGCAGTTGAGTGAAGAGCTGACGCATACCGCCAATACCCAGTATTCGCTGGTGGAGCGGTTCAACCGGTAAATCGCTTTCGCGAGCAAGCCCGCTCCCACATTCGACTGCATTCCAAGGGATGTACACGGTTAAATGTGGGAGCGGGCTTGCTTGCGAAGAGGCCCTAGCAGCCGCCGAGAAACCCAGCCACTTTCAGCGCCGCAGCGGCCAGATGCTGCTCATGACTGAACCCCGAAGCCTTCAACGGCTTCAAGTCATGATCCCCCGCCACCAGCCACATCACCTCGATGTTCGGCGACAACACATAGCCTTCCACCGCCGCCCGATTCCCCAGGGCATCGCGCTCGCCCTGCACGATCAATGTCGGCGTCTTCAACCCCGCCAGATGCTCGACCCGAGGTTTCTCCGGCTTGCCCACCGCATAGAACGGATAACCCAGGCACACCAGCCCATCAGCGCCCAATTCATCCGCCAACAGACTGGCCATGCGCCCGCCCATGGACTTGCCGCCCACCGCCAGCTTCCCAGCGACATGACGTCGCACCTCGGCATACACCTCCCGCCAGGCGTCCAGCAGTTTCGGCGCCGGGTTCGGTGGGCGTTTACCGCCGTCCACACGGCGCTGGGCCATGTAGGGGAACTCGAAGCGCAACACGTTCACACCGTGCCCGGCAAGGCGTGCAGCCATGTCGCCCATGAAGGATGAGTCCATCGGTGCACCGGCGCCGTGGGCCAGGATCAACGTTACAGGCGTATGTCCTGCAACGTTCGACGCGACATCCCACAGCCATCCGCGTTCCCGCACACACTGCGCCCATTGATCCCCGTCAATACTGGCCTTGTGCTCTTTGCCCATGCTTGCCTCGCTATTTAGTCTGCCTATAACTCCAGCCCAAGTGCGGCATTTGCTTGGGTTGAACCGTGGATGGGGAACCATGAACACTACTTTAAGTACCGCCTATAACTACAAGGTGGTCCGCCAATTCGCCATTATGACGGTGGTGTGGGGCATCGTCGGCATGGGGCTCGGGGTTTTTCTCGCCGCCCAATTGGTCTGGCCTGCTCTGAACTTCGATCTGCCGTGGACCAGCTTCGGCCGCCTGCGCCCGCTGCACACCAACGCGGTGATCTTCGCGTTCGGTGGCTGCGCGCTGTTCGCCAGCTCCTTCTACTCGGTGCAACGCACCTGCCAGACCCAGCTGTTCGCGCCGAAAATCGCCGCGTTCTGCTTCTGGGGCTGGCAGTTGGTCATCCTGCTGGCCGCGATCACCTTGCCGCTGGGCTACACCAGCTCCAAGGAATACGCCGAGCTGGAATGGCCGATCGACATTCTCATCACCATCGTCTGGGTGGCCTACGCCATCGTGTTCTTCGGCACGGTGATGAAGCGCAACACCAAGCATATCTATGTCGGTAACTGGTTCTTCGGTGCGTTCATCATCACCGTGGCGATCCTGCATATCGTCAACAACCTGGAAATCCCGGTCAGCCTGACCAAGTCCTACTCCCTCTACGGTGGTGCGACGGATGCCATGGTGCAGTGGTGGTACGGGCACAACGCGGTAGGCTTCTTCCTCACCGCCGGTTTCCTGGGGATGATGTACTACTTCGTGCCGAAACAGGCCGAGCGTCCGGTGTATTCCTATCGCTTGTCCATCGTGCACTTCTGGGCACTGATCACCCTGTACATCTGGGCCGGTCCTCACCACTTGCACTACACCGCGCTGCCGGACTGGGCACAGTCCCTGGGCATGGTGATGTCGCTGGTGCTGCTGGCTCCGAGCTGGGGCGGCATGATCAACGGCATGATGACCTTGTCGGGCGCCTGGCATAAGTTGCGCAGCGACCCGATCCTGCGCTTCCTGGTGGTATCGCTGGCGTTCTACGGCATGTCGACGTTTGAAGGCCCGATGATGGCGATCAAGACCGTGAACGCCCTCTCCCACTACACCGACTGGACCATCGGCCACGTACACGCGGGTGCCCTCGGCTGGGTAGCGATGATCTCCATCGGCGCGCTGTACCACATGATCCCGAAAATCTTCGGCCGCGAGCAGATGTACAGCCTCGGCCTGATCAACGCGCACTTCTGGCTGGCCACCATCGGCACCGTGCTCTACATCGCCTCGATGTGGGTCAACGGCATCGCCCAGGGCCTGATGTGGCGTGCGGTCAACGAAGACGGCACCTTGACCTACTCCTTCGTCGAAACCCTGGTGGCCAGCCACCCAGGCTTCATCGTGCGGTTGGTGGGCGGTGCAGTATTCCTCACCGGCATGTTGCTGATGGCTTACAACACGTGGCGCACCGTGCGTTCGCCACAGCCTGTCGAAGCCGCCACCACTGCGCAGCTGGCCTGAGGAGTCTGTGATGAAACACGAAACGATTGAAAAGAACGTCGGCATCCTGATGCTGCTGATGGTGCTGGCCGTGAGTATCGGCGGCCTGACCCAGATCGTCCCGCTGTTCTTCCAGGACGTCACCAACAAGCCGGTGGAGGGCATGAAGCCCTACACCGCGCTGCAACTGGAAGGCCGTGACATCTACATCCGTGAAGGCTGCGTACAGTGCCACTCGCAGATGATCCGTCCGTTCCGCGCCGAAACCGAACGCTACGGCCACTACTCGGTCGCTGGCGAAAGCGTGTGGGACCACCCGTTCCTGTGGGGCTCCAAGCGTACCGGGCCGGACCTGGCACGTGTCGGCGCACGCTACTCGGACGACTGGCATCGCGCGCACTTGTACAACCCGCGCAACGTGGTGCCTGAGTCGAAAATGCCGGCCTACCCGTGGTTGGTCACAGCCCCGGTCGACAGCAGCCACACCGAGAAAAAGTTGAGCGTGATGCGCACCCTCGGCGTGCCGTACACCGACGACGACATCAGCGGCGCAGTCGCCAGCCTCAAGGGCAAGACCGAGATGGACGCGCTGGTTTCGTACCTGCAAGTGCTCGGCACTGCCATCAAGAGCAAGAGGTGAGCCATGGGATTTGAATTCGATGCGGGCACCATCCGCGGCCTTGGCACGCTGGTCGTCGCCATCGCCTTTATCGGCCTGTCGCTGTGGGTGTTCAACAACCGGCGCAATGCGGAATTCGAGCAGGCGCGCCTGCTGCCGTTCGCCGATGAACCCTCTCCATCCGACGCTCAAGAAGAGCCTGCAATAAGGAGCACCCGGCCATGACCCTATTTTGGAGTACATGGATCTGCGTACTGACCCTGGGTAGCCTGATCGGCCTGACCTGGCTGTTGATCGGCACCCGCAAGGGCGAGACCAAGGGCAGCGTCGACCAGACCATGGGCCACGCCTTCGACGGGATCGAGGAATACGACAACCCGCTGCCCCAGTGGTGGTTCATGTTGTTCGCCGGCACCCTGGTGTTTGCGGTCGGCTACCTGATCCTCTACCCGGGCCTGGGCAACTGGAAAGGCGTATTGCCAGGCTACGAGGACGGCTGGACCCAGAACAAGGAATGGGACAAGGAAATGGCCAAGGCCGACGCCAAGTTCGGGCCGATCTTCGCCAAATTCGCAGCCATGCCCGTGGAAGAAGTCGCTAAAGACCCGCAAGCGTTGAAAATGGGCGGCCGCCTGTTTGCCTCCAACTGCGCGGTGTGCCACGGCTCGGACGCCAAGGGCGCATACGGTTTCCCGAACCTGGCGGACAACATCTGGCGCTGGGGCGGTTCGGCCGAGGCGATCAAGACCACCATCCTCAACGGTCGCCACGCGGCGATGCCGGCCTGGGGTGAAATCCTCGGCGAAGACGGTGTGAAAAACGTGGCCGCCTATGTCCGTCACGACCTGGCCAAACTGCCATTGCCGGCCGACAGCACCGCCGACCTGGCCGCCGGCCAAGCCGCGTTCAACACCACCTGCGTGGCCTGCCACGGCCCGCAAGGCCACGGCATGGAAGCCATGGGTGCGCCGAACCTGACCGAGCCTGCCGGTTTCATCTACGGCACCAGCCTGGCGCAGTTGCAGCAGACCATCCGTCACGGCCGTCAAGGCCAGATGCCGGCGCAGGATGTGCTGCAAGGCAACGATAAGGTGCACTTGTTGGCGGCGTATGTTTACAGCTTGTCCCATGGGGAGCAGAAGGCTGCGCAGTAACCAGACTTCGTAAACCCTTGAAGCCCCGCCCGGTGTAAACCGGGCGGGGCTTTTTTGTGGGGCTCGCTTGCTGCTCGCACTGGCAAAGTAGCAACGTAACATCGGGCTTTCACTCGCTGCGTCCTCGCGACCTTTTGTCACACCCCCTCCAAAGCACAACTTTCCCCTCTTGCCATTCGGGTCTACGCTTCCCCACAGCGGACCGGTTCTGGCGTACGCGACGACTCCCGTCGCGAGCCGAAAAAATTCCTGTCCACTTGATCAGCTTTTGAATTCCGATTTTATCCTTACGCAAAACAGGGAAAGGGCGCAGAATCTGGCGTGGAACGCCTTGACCCAGGTCAGCGTTGCGTTGCATTGGCCTCTCGCTTTCTACATACTTGCGGCCGATTTTTACCTATAAAAAAACCTAAACCGTGGAACCTTAGAATGAGCACAGCAATCAGTCCGACTGCTTATAACTATAAGGTAGTCCGCCAGTTCGCCATCATGACGGTGGTCTGGGGGATCCTTGGCATGGGGCTCGGGGTCTTCATCGCCTCGCAACTGGTCTGGCCGGAATTGAACTTCGGCTTGCCCTGGACGACCTTCGGTCGCCTGCGCCCGCTGCACACCAACCTGGTGATCTTCGCCTTCGGTGGATGTGCGTTGTTTGCCACCTCCTACTATGTCGTGCAGCGAACCTGCCAGACGCGACTGATCTCCGATGGCCTCGCCGCGTTCACCTTCTGGGGATGGCAAGCGGTGATCGTCGGGGCCGGCATCACCTTGCCGCTGGGCTACACCACCACCAAGGAATACGCTGAGCTGGAATGGCCCATCGCCATTTTGCTCGCGATCGTGTGGGTGATCTACGCGGTGGTGTTCTTCGGCACCATCACCAAGCGCAAGACCAAGCACATCTATGTGGGTAACTGGTTCTACGGCGCCTTCATCCTGGTCACGGCGATGCTGCACATCGTCAACCACGCCTCCTTGCCGGTCAGCCTGTTCAAGTCCTACTCGGCCTACGCCGGGGCGACGGACGCGATGATCCAGTGGTGGTACGGGCACAACGCGGTCGGTTTTTTCCTGACCACCGGTTTCCTGGGGATGATGTACTACTTCGTGCCGAAACAGGCCGAACGTCCTATTTACTCGTACCGCCTGTCCATCGTGCACTTCTGGGCGCTGATCACCCTGTACATCTGGGCCGGCCCGCACCACTTGCACTACACCGCGTTGCCGGACTGGGCGCAGTCCCTGGGCATGGCGATGTCGATCATCCTGCTGGCACCCAGCTGGGGCGGCATGATCAACGGCATGATGACCCTGTCGGGCGCCTGGCATAAATTGCGCACCGACCCGATCCTGCGTTTCCTCGTGGTGTCGCTGGCGTTCTACGGCATGTCGACCTTCGAAGGGCCGATGATGGCGATCAAGACCGTCAACTCGCTCTCCCACTACACCGACTGGACCATCGGCCACGTACACGCCGGCGCCCTTGGTTGGGTGGCGATGATCTCCATCGGCGCGCTGTACCACATGATCCCGAAAATCTTCGGCCGTGCGCAGATGCACAGCGTCGGGCTGATCAACACGCACTTCTGGCTCGCCACCATCGGCACCGTGCTCTACATCGCCTCGATGTGGGTCAACGGCATCACCCAGGGCCTGATGTGGCGTGCGATCAATGATGACGGCACCCTCACCTACTCCTTCGTCGAAGCCCTGCAAGCCAGCCACCCGGGCTACATCGTCCGTGCCCTGGGCGGCGCGTTCTTTGCCACCGGCATGCTGTTCATGGCCTACAACGTCTGGCGCACCGTGCGTGCTTCCGACCCTGCAGAAGCCGAAGCAGCCGCCAAGATCGTCGTTGTGGGAGCCCACTGATGAAGCATGAAGTAGTCGAGAAGAATATCGGCCTGCTGGCCTTCTTCATGGTCATCGCCGTGAGCATCGGCGGCCTGACCCAGATCGTTCCACTGTTTTTCCAGGACGTCACCAACAAGCCGGTCGAAGGCATGAAGCCGCGTACCGCCCTTGAACTGGAAGGCCGCGACGTCTACATCGCCAACGGTTGTGTCGGCTGCCACTCGCAGATGATCCGCCCGTTCCGCGCCGAAACCGAACGCTACGGCCACTACTCGGTCGCCGGCGAAAGCGTGTGGGACCACCCGTTCCTGTGGGGCTCCAAGCGCACCGGGCCGGACCTGGCGCGTGTCGGCGGGCGTTACTCCGATGACTGGCAGCGTGCGCACTTGTACAACCCGCGCAACGTAGTGCCTGAATCGAAAATGCCGGCGTACCCGTTCCTCGTGGAAAACAAGCTCGACGGCAAGGACACCGCGAAGAAGATGGAAGTCTTGCGCACCCTGGGCGTGCCCTACACCGACGAAGACATCGCCGGTGCAGCCGCAGCCGTGAAGGGCAAGACCGAAATGGACGCATTGGTGGCCTACCTGCAAGGCCTTGGCACCATCATCAAAAGCAAACGGTGACCTTCATGGATATCGGGATGATTCGAGGCCTGGGCACCGTCGTGGTGATGGTGGCCTTTATCGGCCTGGCGCTGTGGGTGTTCAGCCCCCGCCGCAAGTCGGAGTTTGACGACGCGACCATGCTGCCCTTTGCGGATGATCCCGAAGCCATCAAGCACGTCGAGCAAGCTTCTAGGAGTAACAAAGAATGACTACGTTCTGGAGTCTGTACGTCACAGTCCTCAGCCTGGGAACCATCTTCGCCCTGACCTGGCTGTTGCTGTCGACCCGCAGGGGGCAGCGCGCCGAACAAACCGACGAGACCGTCGGCCACTCGTTCGACGGCATCGAGGAATACGACAACCCACTGCCGAAATGGTGGTTCATGCTGTTCGTCGGCACCATCATCTTCGCCCTCGGTTACCTGGCGCTGTACCCCGGCCTGGGCAACTGGAAAGGCCTGCTGCCGGGCTACGCCTACCTCGACAACGACAAGCAAACCCCCTTCGCCAACGGCCAGGCCGGCTGGACCGGCGTGCACGAATGGGAAAAGGAAATGGCCAAGTCGGACGCCAAGTTCGGGCCGATCTTCGCCAAATTCGCGTCGATGCCGATTGAAGAAGTGGCCAAGGACCCGCAAGCCCTGAAGATGGGCGGCCGTTTGTTCGCCTCCAACTGCTCGGTGTGCCACGGTTCCGATGCCAAGGGCGCCTATGGCTTCCCCAACCTGACCGACGCCGACTGGCGCTGGGGCGGCGAGCCGGCAACGATCAAGGAAACCATCATGAAAGGCCGCCACGCGATCATGCCGGCCTGGGCCGAAGTGATTGGCGAGCAAGGCGTGGCCGACGTGGCCGGTTTTGTACTGACCAACCTCGATGGCCGCAAACTGCCGGAAGGCGCCAAGGCCGACGTGGCCAACGGCGAGAAACTCTTCGCCACCAACTGCGTCGCCTGCCACGGCCCGGCCGGTAAAGGCACACCAGCCATGGGCGCGCCGGACCTGACTCACCCTGGCGCGTTCATCTACGGTTCGAGCTTCGCCCAACTGCAACAGACCATCCGTTACGGCCGTCAGGGCCAGATGCCTGCGCAGGAACAACTGCAAGGCAACGACAAGGTGCACTTGCTGGCGGCGTATGTTTACAGCCTGTCCCATGGCAACAAGAAGGCTGAGGAGCAGTAACGCCGCTCACCACCTTTGAAAACCCTGAAAAACCGGTGTGGGAGCGGGCTTGCCCGCGAATGCGATAGTCCAGGCACAGAGGTGTCGACTGATACACCGCATTCGCGGGCAAGCCCGCTCCCACATCAGCTTCATCACATCAGATCGCTGGTTTTTGAAGGCCGAGCCCGCCAAAACCGACCATACTTGCCAAGTCAATTGATCCAGATCACGTACACCATCAATTGATTTCCCCCAACGCGACCAAAGGTCGCACCCTTTGCGCACCATCGGGGGCGTATCATTAGGCCACTGCAACACCCTTAATTTGACCCCGGCCGGCACGTACTGACCGAGGCAAATCTCCACCGCCGTGGGATGCAATGATGAGCGACCAGATACCGGTACATGACGTTACCCCCCCTGCCAAAACCGTCGATCTCTACGCCTCGCGAGAGAAAATCTACACCCGCGCCTTCACTGGCCTGTTCCGCAATCTGCGCATGCTCGGCGGCGCGGGATTGTTCCTGCTCTACTTCGGCACCGTGTGGCTGAACTGGGGTGGCCACCAGGCTGTGTGGTGGAACCTGCCGGAACGTAAATTCTTTATTTTTGGCGCCACCTTCTGGCCCCAGGACTTCATCCTGCTTTCGGGCATTCTGATCGTTGCGGCCTTTGGCCTGTTCTTTATCACCGTCTACGCCGGGCGCGTGTGGTGCGGGTATACCTGCCCGCAAAGCGTGTGGACGTGGATTTTCATGTGGTGCGAAAAGGTCACCGAAGGCGACCGCAACCAGCGCATCAAGCTCGACAAGGCACCGATGGGCGCCAACAAGTTCCTGCGCAAATTCAGCAAGCACACGCTGTGGCTGCTGATCGGCTTTGTCACTGGCATGACCTTTGTCGGCTACTTCTCGCCGATCCGCGAGCTGGTGATCGACTTCTTCACCGGCCAGGCCGATGGCTGGTCGTATTTCTGGGTTGGCTTTTTCACCCTCGCCACCTACGGCAACGCCGGCTGGCTGCGCGAGCAGGTGTGCATCTACATGTGTCCGTACGCGCGCTTCCAGAGCGTGATGTTCGATAAAGACACCCTGATCGTTTCCTACGACCCGCGCCGTGGCGAACTACGCGGCCCACGTAAAAAAGGCAGCGACTACAAGGCCCAGGGCCTGGGCGATTGCATCGATTGCACGATGTGCGTGCAGGTGTGCCCGACCGGGATCGACATCCGCGACGGCCTGCAGATCGAATGCATCGGTTGCGCCGCATGCATCGACGCCTGCGACAACATCATGGACAAGATGGACTACCCGCGCGGCCTGATCAGCTACACCACCGAGCACAACCTGTCCGGGCAGAAGACCCACAAACTGCGCCCCCGCCTGATCGGCTACGCGCTGGTATTGCTGGCAATGATCGGCCTGCTGGTCGCCGCCTTCTTCATGCGTTCGCTGGTCGGTTTCGACGTGAGCAAGGACCGTGTGCTGTACCGCGAAAACGCCGAAGGCCGCATCGAAAACGTCTACAGCCTGAAGATCATGAACAAGGACCAGCGCGACCACACCTACGTGCTCGACGCCGCCGGCCTGCCGGACCTGAAGCTGCAAGGCCGCCGCGAGATCAAGGTGGCTGCGGGCGACATCATCAGCATGCCGGTAGAGCTGTCGAGTGCGCCGGAGCAATTGCCGTCCAGCACCAACGAGGTCAAATTCATCCTCACCGATGCCGACGACCCCGACGTGCGAATTGAAGCCAAGAGCCGGTTCATTGGCCCACAAGTCCGTTAAGTTAAATAGAGAGCAGAACAATGCCCGTAGCGACTGCCACAAGCCCTTGGTACAAGCACCTCTGGCCCTGGATCATCATTGCCATCCTGGCCTGCTCGGTGACTTTGACCTTGTCCATGGTGACCATCGCGGTGAACAACCCGGATAACCTGGTCAACGACAACTACTACGAGGCAGGCAAAGGCATCAACCGTTCCCTCGACCGCGAACTGCTGGCCCAGACCCTGCAACTGCGCGCCAAGGTGCACCTGGATGAGCTGACCGGCGAAGTCGACGTGCACCTGACCGGCAACAGCAACCCGGCCAACCTGGAACTCAACCTGATTTCCCCGACCCAACCGGAGAAGGACCGCAAGATCAACCTGGCCCGCAGCGCCAGCGAACCCGGCCGCTATATCGGCCAGGTCACCGACAAGGTCGAAGGCCGCCGTTTCGTCGAACTGCTTGGAGTGGAAGGCGACCGCACCTGGCGCATGTTCGAAGAGGAGCAGGTCAGCCACGACAAGGATTTGCTGTTGGGGGATGAGCCGCTGCAAGGTGCCGAAGACCTGAAAAAGTAATAAGCCTGCGCTTCGCGCTTCGCGAGCAAGCCCGCTCCCACAGGAGACCGCGATCCCATGTGGGAGCGGGCTTGCTCGCGAAGAGGCCCTAACAGCCACTACAGATTCCAGCCCATGACCACCCCTTGCTACCACTGCGCCCTGCCCGTCCCCTCCGGCAGCCGGTTCACCGCCGAAATCCTCGGCGAACGCCGCGAACTCTGCTGCCCGGGTTGCCAGGCGGTGGCCGAAGCCATCGTCGCCGGTGGCCTGGAAAGCTACTACCAGCACCGCAGCGAAGCCTCGGCCAACCCTGAGGCGCTGCCGGTGCAATTGGTGGACGAACTGGCGCTGTATGACCGCGCCGACGTGCAAAAACCCTTCGTCCACCACAGTGGCGAACTCGCCGAAACCACCCTATTGATGGAAGGCATCAGTTGCGCCGCCTGCGGCTGGCTGATCGAAAAACACCTGCGCAACCTGCCCGCCGTGGCCGAGGCGCGCCTGAACCTGTCCAACCATCGCCTGCACGTGCGCTGGGCCGATGGGCAATTGCCGTTGAGCCAATTGCTCAGCGAGTTGCGCCATATCG
Source organism: Pseudomonas sp. GL_117 (assembly GCF_057835125.1). Classification (NCBI taxonomy): domain Bacteria; kingdom Pseudomonadati; phylum Pseudomonadota; class Gammaproteobacteria; order Pseudomonadales; family Pseudomonadaceae; genus Pseudomonas; species Pseudomonas sp. GL_117. The sequence goes on from NZ_CM174418.1 coordinate 4,518,633, forward strand.
GTTACGCCGCCCACCCCTATCAGGCCGACCGTGCCGCCGAGCAACTGGCCAACGAAAACCGCCTGGCCCTGCGCCAGCTCGGCGTCGCTGGATTGCTGTGGTTCCAGGCGATGATGGCAACCATGGCCACCTGGCCGGAATTCAACATCGACCTGAGCGCGGAGCTGCACGTTATCCTGCGCTGGGTGGCGATGTTTCTGACAACCCCCATCGTGTTCTACAGCTGCGCGCCATTCTTCAAGGGCGCCCTGCGCGACTTGCGCACCCGCCACCTGACCATGGATGTGTCGGTGTCCCTGGCAATTGGCGGGGCCTATCTGGCGGGGATCTGGACCGCGATCACCGGCGTCGGCGAGCTCTACTTTGATGCCGTGGGCATGTTTGCCCTGTTCCTGCTGGCCGGCCGTTACCTGGAGCGGCGCGCGCGGGAACGCACGGCGGCGGCCACCGCGCAGTTGGTCAACCTGTTGCCCGCCTCGTGCCTGCGCCTCAAGGCCGATGGCCAGAGCGAACGCATCCTGCTGCGTGAATTGGCCGTGGGTGACCGCGTGCTGGTGCATCCCGGCGCGGTGTTGCCGGCGGATGGGGTGATCCTCGACGGTCAATCGAGCATCGACGAGTCCCTGCTCACCGGCGAATACCTGCCACAACCACGCCAGGTCGGCGATGCGGTCACCGCCGGTACGCTGAATGTCGAAGGCGCGCTGAGCGTCGAAGTGCGCGCCCTGGGCCACGACACCCGCCTGTCCGCCATCGTGCGTCTGCTGGAACGGGCCCAGGCCGAGAAGCCGCGCCTGGCCGAAATCGCCGACCGCGCCGCGCAGTGGTTTCTGCTGTGCTCGCTGATTGCCGCTGGCGTGATCGGCCTGGTGTGGTGGCAACTGGATTCGTCGCGGGCGTTCTGGATCGTGCTGGCGATGCTGGTCGCCACCTGCCCGTGCGCCTTGTCCCTGGCCACGCCGACCGCCCTCACCGCCGCCACCGGCACCCTGCACAAACTCGGGCTGCTGCTGACCCGCGGCCATGTGTTAGAAGGCCTGAACCAGATCGACACGGTGATTTTCGACAAGACCGGCACCCTCACCGAAGGGCGCCTGGCACTGCGCGCGATCCGCCCGTTGAGCGCACTGAACAGCGACGACTGCCTGAGCCTCGCCGCCGCCCTCGAAAACCGCTCCGAACACCCGATCGCCCGCGCCTTTGGCCGCGCACCGCTGGCCGCCGACGAAGTGCTCAGCTCCCCCGGCCTTGGCCTGGAAGGCCGCGTAGGCGAGCGCCAGTTGCGCATCGGCCAGCCGGCCTTTGTGTGTGCACTGAGCGGCTGTGCGATCCCGACGCCCCCCGACGAAGCCGGCCAATGGCTGCTGCTGGGCGATACCCAGGGTGCCCTCGCCTGGTTCGTCCTCGATGACCGTTTGCGCAGCGACGCCCCGGCGCTTTTGGCGGCGTGCAAGGCCCGCGGCTGGCGTACGCTGCTGCTGTCGGGGGACAGCTCGCCGATGGTCGCCAGCGTCGCCGCCGAGCTGGGCATCGACGAAGCCCACGGCGGCCTGCGCCCCGACGACAAGCTGCACATGCTGCAACAGTTGCACCAGCAGGGCCGCAAGGTGCTGATGCTCGGCGACGGGGTCAACGATGTACCCGTGCTCGCCGCCGCCGACATCAGCGTGGCCATGGGTTCAGCCACCGACCTGGCGAAAACCAGCGCCGATGCAGTGTTACTGTCCAACCGCCTGGACGCGCTGGTGCACGCCTTCAGCTTGGCGCGGCGCACCCGTCGGGTCATCATTGAAAACCTGTTGTGGGCGGGCTTGTACAATGGCCTTATGCTGCCGTTTGCCGCCCTGGGTTGGATCACACCGATTTGGGCTGCGGTCGGCATGTCCCTCAGTTCATTGACCGTGGTGCTCAACGCCCTGCGCCTGACTCGTCAACCGAGCGCGCCGGCCGCCAACGCCCCTTTAGTCACCCGTCCGCTGCCGGCGTGAGCCGCGCGAACATGGAGTACACATGCCAGCTCTCTACGTGATGATTCCGGCGGCGCTGCTGTTGGTAGGCGTGGCCATCTACATCTTCTTCTGGGCGGTGGACAGCGGCCAGTACGACGACCTCGACGGCCCGGCCCACAGCGTACTGTTCGACGATCAGGACCCGAACCACCTGGCCGCCGTCGACGAAGCCAACCACCCCGAACAACCACCGAAAGACCCACCCCATGCTTGAACTGGCGCCATTGCTGGTCTCCGCGCTGATCCTCGGCCTGCTGGGCGGCGGCCATTGCCTGGGCATGTGCGGCGGGCTGATGGGCGCGTTGACCCTGGCGATCCCCAAGGAACAACGCAGCCGCCGCTTTCGCCTGCTGCTGGCGTACAACCTGGGGCGCATCCTCAGCTATGCCACCGCCGGTTTGTTGATCGGCCTGGCGGGCTGGGCCGTGGCCAACAGCCCGGCGGCAATGTTCATGCGCGTGCTCGCCGGGCTGCTGCTGATCTGCATGGGGCTGTACCTGGCCGGTTGGTGGAGCGGCCTGACCCGCATCGAGAGCCTCGGACGCGGCCTGTGGCGGCATATCCAGCCGATTGCCAACCGTTTGCTGCCGGTGTCCAGCCTGCCACGTGCGTTGCTGTTGGGCGCGCTGTGGGGCTGGTTGCCGTGCGGGTTGGTCTACAGCACCTTGCTGTGGGCGGCGAGCCAGGGCAATGCGCTCGACAGCGCAGTGCTGATGCTCGCGTTTGGCCTGGGCACCTGGCCGGTGCTGCTGGCCACCGGGCTGGCGGCGGAGCGGGTGACCGCGTTATTGCGCAAGCGCAGCGTGCGCATGGCGGGTGGCGTGCTGGTCATGCTCTTCGGGATCTGGACGCTGCCCGGCCCGCATCAGCACCTGTTGATGGGCCACTGAATCGCTCTGTGGCATAGCGCCGCTGCCTGTTGATGCAAATCAAGGTGCCCTCCCTGCAACGCCCCTAGACTCGGCCCATTAGCCTATCCGGGGGAACGCCCGCATGCTCGACGCCATTCGTTGGGACACTGATCTGATTCATCGCTACGACTTGGCGGGGCCGCGCTACACGTCCTACCCCACCGCCGTACAATTCGACAGCCAGGTCGGCACCTTCGACCTGCTCCACGCCCTGCGCGACAGCCGCAAGGCCGCGCGACCGCTGTCGCTGTACGTGCACGTGCCATTCTGCGCGAACATTTGCTACTACTGCGCCTGCAACAAGGTCATCACCAAGGATCGCGGGCGCGCCCAAGGCTACTTGCAGCGTCTGGAGCAAGAGATCCAGTTGATGGCCTGCCATCTCGACCCGAAACAGCCAGTGGAGCAACTGCACTTCGGCGGCGGCACCCCGACGTTTCTCAGCCACGATGAACTGCGCCAGGTCATGGCCAGCCTGCGCCGCCACTTCAATTTGCTCGGCGACGATTCCGGCGACTACGGCATCGAGATCGACCCACGCGAAGCCGACTGGGCCACCATGGGCCTGCTGCGTGAGCTGGGCTTCAACCGTGTGAGCATCGGCTTGCAAGACCTCGACCCCGAGGTGCAGCGCGCGGTCAATCGCCTGCAAAGCCTGGAAGAAACCCGCGCAGTCATCGATGCGGCGCGCACCCTGCAATTTCGCTCGATCAATATCGACCTGATCTACGGCCTGCCCAAGCAAACGCCGATCAACTTCGCGCGCACCGTGGAAGAAGTGATCAAGTTGCAACCCGATCGCCTGTCGGTGTTCAACTACGCCCACTTGCCGGAACGCTTCATGCCGCAGCGGCGGATCAACACCGACGACCTGCCCTCCCCGGCGGAAAAACTGCTGATGCTGCAAACCACCATCGAGCAACTGACCCAGGCCGGCTATCGCTACATCGGCATGGACCACTTCGCCCTGCCGGATGACGAATTGGCCATCGCCCAGGAAGAAGGCACCCTGCAACGCAACTTCCAGGGCTACACCACCCACGGCCATTGCGACCTGATCGGCCTGGGCGTGTCGGCCATCAGCCAGATCGGCGACCTGTATTGCCAGAACAGCAGCGACCTCAACGCCTACCAGAACACCCTGGCCGGCGCGCAACTGGCCACCAGCCGTGGCTTGGTGTGCACCACGGACGATCGTTTGCGGCGGGAAGTGATCCAGCAGTTGATCTGCAATTTCAGCCTGGCATTCGACAAGGTCGAACAGACCTTCAATATCGATTTTCGCGGCTATTTCGACGAGATCTGGCCGCAACTCGAAGCCATGGCGGCAGACGGCCTGATCGAACTCGATGCCCAGGGCATCCGGGTGTTGCCAGCCGGGCGGTTGTTGGTGCGGTCGGTGTGCATGGTGTTCGATGCGTACCTGGAGCACCAGAACCGGCAGCGGTTCTCCCGGGTGATCTGATCAACTCGACAACGCGAGGACTTTTCCGACGTCTTCCGAGCTCATGCCTTTCATCGCCTTGGCCAGGGACACCTGGGCGGTGACGAGCCCGGCCTGCAAGGAGCTGATGGCAGTTTGCAGGTTGGCGGTCTTCATCTGCCGTTCCTCTGCCGTCAGGCTTTGGTCCATGGCGATGGCTTGCAGCTCGGCCATCTTTTCCTCGAGCTGCTGCTTGATCTGGCGGATCATCTTCAGGATCTGTTTGACGTTATCGTCCAGGCCGCTGTCGTCGATGTCCGAATCGGGGCTTTTTGCCGCAGCCGCCTTGAATGCATCCGAGGAAATCGTCACCTTGACGCCTTCGGCCGCTGGCAACGCGGCGGTGTCCTTATCCTCGACCGCAGCGGCCGGCTGCGCGTCCGGCACCGTCGGCACGCGGAGCTGGGGGTTATTGACCGCGAAAACAATCATGGGCTGAGCTCCTGCTCGTAAAAACACGTCCTTGTATCGGCCTCGATACAAAAAGCTTTATACCTTTGCCGGTTTTTTGTACAGGCTGGCCTCCTTGCCCCCCAGTGCGTTACCCTTACGTCTTATGTGTGTTTCCCCACAAGGATTTAATAAATGTCCGAGCCAGTAAAACTGCGCGCTCACAGCCAGGCTCATTGCAAGGATTGCAGCCTGGCCCCCCTCTGCTTGCCACTTTCGCTGAATTTGGAAGACATGGATGCGTTGGACGACATCGTAAAACGTGGCCGCCCGCTGAAAAAAGGCGAGTTCCTGTTTCGCCAGGGCGACGGGTTCGATTCCGTTTATGCAGTACGTTCGGGTGCCTTGAAGACGTTCAGCCTGAGCGACAGCGGCGAAGAGCAGATCACCGGTTTCCATCTGCCGAGCGAGTTGGTGGGGCTGTCGGGCATGGACACCGAGATTCACCCGGTGTCGGCCCAGGCGCTGGAGACGACGTCGGTGTGCGAAATTCCCTTCGAACGCCTGGACGAACTGGCCCTGCAACTGCCGCAACTGCGCCGTCAGTTGATGCGTGTGATGAGCCGCGAGATTCGTGACGACCAGCAGATGATGCTGCTGTTGTCGAAGAAAACCGCCGACGAGCGCATCGCCACCTTCCTGGTCAACTTGTCCGCGCGCTTCCGTGCCCGTGGTTTTTCGGCCAACCAGTTCCGCTTGAGCATGTCACGCAACGAAATCGGCAACTACCTGGGCCTCGCGGTGGAAACCGTGTCCCGCGTGTTCACCCGCTTCCAGCAGAACGAACTGATCGCGGCCGAGGGCAAGGAAGTGCACATTCTCGACCCGATCCAACTGTGCGCACTGGCCGGCGGTTCGCTCGAAGGTTAAGCGAAAGGCTGATCCAGACACCTGTGGCCGCGCCAATCGGCGAGGCCGCAGGTATACTTCGAGTCCGTTTCCAGCCCCAGGACTCTTCGACGATGACCTTCGATTCGTTCGACATCAAATCCCTGATCCGCCCTGTCATCGACTTCCCCAAGCCTGGGGTGATCTTTCGTGACATCACGCCCCTGTTCCAGTCGCCCCGCGCCCTGCGCCTGGTGGCCGACAGCTTTGCCCACCGCTACGTCGAAGCCGACTTCAGCCACATCGGCGCCATGGATGCCCGCGGCTTCCTGATTGGCTCGATCATCGCCTACCAACTGAACAAACCGCTGATCCTGTTCCGCAAGCAAGGCAAATTGCCGGCGGACGTGCTGGCCGAGGGTTACCAGACCGAATACGGCGAAGCGTTCCTGGAAGTGCATGCCGACAGCCTGTGCGAAGGCGACTCGGTGCTGATGTTCGATGACCTGATCGCCACCGGCGGTACGCTGATCGCAGCGGCCAACCTGGTGCGGCGCATGGGCGCGAAGATCTTTGAAGCGGCGGCGATTATCGATTTGCCCGAGCTGGGTGGCTCGCAGCGTTTGGAAGATATGGGGATTCCGACGTTTTGTTTGACGCAGTTTGCCCTGACTGAAAGGTAAGGGTTGCCTGGGCTGACGCCATCGCGGGCAAGCCCGCTCCCACATTTTGATGTGTGAACACCGTCAAATGTGGGAGCTGGCTTGCCTGCGATGAGGCCCTAAAAAACAACACGCCACTTAAAGCCCCATCTGCTTGCTGATGATCTCGTTCATCACCTCCCGCGTCCCCCCACCAATCGACAAGATGCGATTGTCCCGATACAGCCGCTCCACCAGGCTGCCGCGCATATAGCCCTGCCCACCCAGAATCTGCACCGCGTCATAAGTGACCCGGTCCGCCGTGTCGGTCGCCAGGTTCTTGGCCATGGATATCTCCTTGATCACACTCTTGCCCGCAGCCATCTTCGCCGCCTGGCGATAGGTGAACTCCCGTGAGACTTCCACCGCCGTGGCCATTTCCGCCAGGCGATGCTTGAGCACCTGGAACTTGCCGATGGGCTTGCCAAACGCCTCGCGCTGGGTCGCCCAGTTGAGGCTTTCCTCCAGGGCCAGCTGCGCTGTCATGTTGGCCATCAAGGCCAAGGCCAGGCGTTCACTCTGGAAGTTGCCCATGATGCAGGCAAACCCCATGTTCTCGGCGCCGATCAGATTGCCTACGGGCACATGACAATCGTCGAAGAACAATTCGGCAGTGTCCGACGCCCACCAGCCCATTTTCTTCAGGGGCTGGCCGACGGTGAAACCCGGAGTGTGTTTTTCGATGAGCAGCAGGCTGATGCCGCCAAAACCCGGCCCGCCGGTGCGCACGGCGACCGTGTAGAAGTCGGCGCGCACGCCGCTGGTGATAAAGGTCTTGCTGCCGCTGACCCGGTAGCAATCGCCCTCGCGGATGGCGCGGGTTTGCAGGTTGGCCACGTCGGAGCCGCCGCCCGGTTCGGTGACGGCCAGGGCGATGATTTTGTCGCCCGACAGTACTTGCGGCGCCACACGCTCGCGCACTTCGGGCCGCGCCCATTTGACCACCGGCGGCAAGCCGATATCCAACGAACCGAGCCCGGCCACGACCCCGGCAGAGCCACAGCGCATCAATTCCTCACTGGCCGCGACCTTGGCAAACAGATCTCCGGCATGACTGCCGCCGAGGTCTTCCGGGTAGCCAATCCCCAGGATCCCCGCCGCACCGGCCTTGAGGTACAGCTCACGGGGAAAGCTCTCGGCCTCCTCCCACTGCTCGATGCCCGGCAACATCTCGCGCTCGACGAAACGGCGCACGCTGTCGCGGATCAACTGGTGGCTGGGGTCGAAGTAGTCCTGATAGGCAGACATCGGCAAGCTCCACGGTGAGGTGGAGGGAAATTACCAAGCGCTTGCTTGGTTAGCAAGCCGGGCGCAAACCTCACCCTCAACACAAAACCAATGTGGGAGCAGCTCTGTGTGGGAGCGGGCTTGCTCGCGAACGCGGTGAATCAGTCAATAAATCTGGCGACTGACACACTGTATTCGCGAGCAAGCCCGCTCCCACATTTAGTTTTGCAATGTGGCTTAGAGCGCGATCGGCTTGCGACCTGCAAAGGAGTGCGCCAGCGTGCCGCCGTCCACCAACTCCAACTCCCCACCCAGCGGCACGCCATGGGCGATGCGCGAGGTGATCAGGCCTTTGTTGGTCAGCAGTTGCGCGATGTAATGCGCCGTCGCCTCACCTTCCACTGTCGGGTTGGTGGCCAGGATCACCTCGGTAAAGGTGCCCTGCTCTTCAATGCGCGCCACCAGTTGCGGAATGCCGATCGCTTCCGGCCCAAGGCCGTCCAGCGGCGACAGGTGGCCCTTGAGCACAAAGTAGCGCCCGCGATAGCCGGTCTGCTCCACCGCGTACACATCCATCGGCCCTTCCACCACGCACAGCAGCGTGTCGTCGCGGCGCGGGTCGGCGCATTGCGGGCAGAGGTCTTCTTCGGTGAGGGTGCGGCACAGGCGGCAGTGGCCTACGCCGGTCATGGCCTGGCTCAGGGCCTGGGCCAACCGGGTACCGCCGCTGCGATCACGCTCCAGCAGTTGCAGCGCCATGCGCTGGGCGGTTTTCTGGCCGACGCCGGGCAAGGTGCGCAGGGCGTCGATCAGTTGGCGAATCAGGGGGCTGAAGCTCATGGGCGAAGGGTCCGACAAAACGACGAGACGCGGTTTATACCCGCGCCCCGGATTAGCGTCAAATGCTCAATCCTGTGCGACGCGCACCACCAACTTGCCGAAGTTGCGTCCTTCGAGCAAACCGATAAAGGCTTCAGGCGCCTGCTCCAGGCCGTCGACTACGTCTTCGCGGAACTTGATCTTGCCATCCCGCACCCACGGCGCCATCGCGCTGAGGAATTCGGGCTGGCGGTCGCCGTAGTCGTCAAACACGATAAAACCCTGGATACGCACGCGCTTGGTCAGCAAGGTGCGTTGCAGCGCAGGCAAGCGGTCGGGGCCCGTGGGCGGCTGATGGACGTTGTAGCCGGCGATCAGCCCGCACAGCGGGATGCGTGCCTTGGGGTTGAGCAGCGGCAGCACCGCATCGAAGACTTTGCCGCCGACGTTTTCGAAGTAAATGTCCACGCCTTTGAAGCAGGCTTGCGCCAGTTCATCGGCGAACGCCTCGCTTTTGTGGTCGATGCACGCATCAAAACCCAGCTCATCCACCACATAACGGCATTTGTCGGCGCCACCGGCAATCCCGACCACACGCAAGCCCTTGAGCTTGGCCACCTGCCCTACCACCGAACCCACCGCACCGGACGCGGCTGCCACCACCAGGGTTTCGCCGGCCTTGGGCTGGCCGATGTCCATCAGGCCCATGTAGGCGGTCATGCCCGGCATGCCGAGGACCCCCAAGGCCATGGAGGGGCTGGGGAGCCCATTGGGCACCGGGATCAGATTGCGCCCGTCGGAAATGCCATGGCTCTGCCAGCCCGTGGCACCGACCACCAGATCACCCACCTCGAATTTCGGGTTGCGCGACTGTTCGATACGGCTGACAGCACCACCGGTCATCACCTCGTCGATTTCCACCGGCGCGGCGTAGGACGGCGCGTCGCTCATACGTCCGCGCATGTAAGGGTCGAGGGACAGGTACAGCGTCTTCAGCAAGACTTGGCCGTCTGCCAGCTCCGGCAAGGCCACGCGCTCCATGCGGAAGTTTTCCGGGGTCGGCGCGCCCACGGGGCGTGAGACCAGCACAATGCGCTGGTTCAGAATGGGTTGTTGTGGCATCTGGGGCTCCTTTCGCGAATCCATCGGTATAGGGTGCAGACCGTATTGGGGGTGCCTGGGTTCGATCGGATCGACACAAACAAAAATGCCAGGCACAAGGCCTGGCATTGGAGTCTAGCTAACGATCGCCGATCAGAACGGCAGCTTCATGCCCGGTGGCAGTTGCATGCCCGCGGTCACACCGCCCATTTTTTCCTGGCTGTTGGCTTCGATCTTGCGCACGGCGTCGTTGACGGCCGCGGCGAACAGCGCTTCGAGCATTTCCAGGTCGTCTTCGCCGACACCTGGCAATACGCTCGGGTCGATGCTCACGCGCTTGATGTCGTGACGACCGGTCATCACCACGCTGACCATATCGCCACCGGCTTTACCGGTGACTTCGGCGTTGGCCAGTTCTTCCTGCATCTTGGCCATTTTTTCCTGCATCTGCTGCGCCTGCTTCATCAGGCCGGCCATGCCACCTTTCATCATGGGAATCACCTCAAAAGTACGTGGATCAATTAGTAGCCCGGTTTCATGACGCTTGGGGCACCGGGGCTTCGACAGGTTCAATAGTATCGTGACGGACGACCGCCCCGAACTGTTGCATCATTTGCTGGATGAGCGGATCGCCGTGGATCGAGTCCTCGGCCTCACGCTGGCGGTTGATTCGCCGACGGGTCGCGGCCTGGGCCGGGGTTTCCTGCTCGGGCTTGATCAGCTCGATGGCGATGGTCAGCGTGCGCTCATGGTACTGGTTCAGCGCGTCATTCAGGCGACGTTGCTGGGTGGCGTTGAACAGGGCGCTGTGGGCCGGGTCCAGGTGCAACAGCCAGTGGTCGCCTTCGATGGAGATCAATGTGCAGTTGGCGGCGATGCTGCCGGTCATGCCAGAGATCGGCAGTTTCGGGAACAATTCCAGCCATTGCAAGGCCAGGCCGGTGGCCGGCGCCGCAGCTGGCTCAGCCTCGGGCTCGGGGGCCGGCTCGGCGGTGTGTTCGCTGGCCAGATCGTCCAGGTAGCTGTAGGCCGAATCCATGTCCGGCTCGATGTAGTCTTCGTCCAGCGGCGGCTCGTCGTCGAGGTCGATGCCGGGAACGGACGCCTCCACCTGGGCGACGGTGGGCTCGGGCACCGGCGCGGACACCCACTCCGGAGCGTCCAACACAACGCTGTCCGGGGTCGGCGTAGGCATCGGCGTCAGCTCGGGCTGCTCGCCGGTGGTTTCCAGCACGGGCTCCACGACGGGTTGCTGCTCGACTTCGGCCTCGGCCTCGGCGTCTACCGGGTCGTTCCACGGCAGGTCGACGACAGCTTGCGGCTCGACAACGGGTGCAGGCTCGGGCTCGGGCTCGGGCTCTGCCACAGGCACCGGTTCAGGCGCTGGCGCGGGAACCGGCGCAGCAGCCACTGGCGCAACCACCGCCGCGCCAGCCACTGGTTTGGCGGAATCAACTGTGGCCTGGCTGATCCCCACTGGCTTTAGCGGCTGTCTCGGCGCATCGGTCGAATCAGCAGGCCGGAAGGCCAGCATGCGCAGCAGGACCATCTCGAAGCCGCCACGCGGGTCCGGTGCCAGGGGCAAGTCCCGGCGGCCGATCAGGCCCATCTGGTAGTAGAACTGCACGTCTTCGGCCGGCAACGCCTGGGCCAGGGCCAGCACGCGGTCGCGGTCGCCATGGCCGTTGTCGACCCCCTCGGGCAGGGCCTGGGCGATGGCGACGCGATGCAGCACGTTGAGGATTTCCGAAAGCACGCCGTTCCAGTCCGGGCCTTGCTCCGACAGATGACGCACGGCTTCGAGCAGCGCCTTGGCGTCGCCTTCGATCAATGCGTGCAGCACGTCGAAAACCTGGCCATGGTCGAGGGTGCCGAGCATGGCGCGCACATCGGCGGCCATGACCTTGCCTTCACCAAAGGCAATGGCCTGGTCGGTGAGGCTCATGGCATCCCGCATCGAGCCATCGGCGGCGCGGCCGAGCAGCCACAGTGCGTCGTCTTCGAACGGCACGTTCTCGACACCCAGCACGTGGGTCAAATGCTCGACCACCCGCTCGGGGGTCATGTTTTTCAGGGAGAACTGCAGGCACCGCGACAGAATCGTTGCAGGAAGTTTCTGTGGATCGGTAGTGGCCAGGATGAATTTGACGTAGGGCGGCGGCTCTTCCAGGGTTTTCAACAAGGCGTTGAAGGAGTGGCTGGACAGCATGTGCACTTCGTCGATCAGGTAGACCTTGAAGCGGCCACGGCTCGGCGCGTACTGCACGTTGTCGAGCAGCTCGCGGGTGTCTTCGACCTTGGTGCGGCTCGCGGCGTCGATCTCGATCAGGTCGACGAAACGCCCTTCGTCGATTTCCCGGCACACCGAGCAGGTGCCGCAGGGCGTCGAAGTGATACCGGTTTCACAGTTCAGGCATTTGGCGATGATGCGCGCGATGGTGGTCTTGCCCACCCCACGGGTGCCGGTGAACAGGTAGGCGTGGTGCAGCCGCTGGCTGTCCAAGGCATTGATCAGAGCCTTGAGCACATGGGTCTGGCCGACCATTTCGCGGAACGAGCGCGGACGCCATTTACGTGCAAGAACCTGATAACTCATCGAAAACCGTCGCAACTGGGAAACAGAAGCCGGTAATGCTAGCGGAGCAAGGGGGAAATTGCATCCGGCACGCTTGCCTAATCTGACTAAGCTCTTGTGACTGGCCCTATAAAGGCCTGAACCCGGAGAGCATATGCGCGCAGTCCTGGGCATTTTATGGATGATTGCCACGGCCAGCCTTGCAGCGCCTGCACCGCTGCGCTTCTCGGTTTCCGACAGTTGGGCGATGCCCATGGTGCAACTGGAGGATGGCCGTCCCGCGCAGGGTATTTTGTATGACCTGATGTCGAGCCTGGCCACCCAGGTCGGGCAGCCGGCGCAGTTCCACGTACTGGCGCGGGCGCGCATCGCCCCCGCCATGGAGCATGGCGAGATAGATGTGCGCTGTTATGTCGCCCAGGCTTGGGTCGACGATATGCCCGGCGACTACCTCTGGAGCGTTCCGCTGTTTGTGCAGCGCAACCTGCTGGTCAGCGCCCATGTACCCGCGCAGACGGTGCAACTGGACAAACTGGCCCCGCAGTTGATCGGCACAGTGCTGAGCTATCGCTACACCGCCCTCGACCCGCTGTTTGCCAGCGGCCAACTCATGCGTGACGACGCCCGCAGCGAAGAACAGGTGCTGCACAAGCTGGTGGCCGGTCGCTTCAAATATGCGGTCATCAATGAGTGGATACTCGAACGCTTCAACCAGAACCTGGCACCCGGCCAGCGCTTGCATAAAGTCGCGGTGATCGAGGAGCAGAGCCTGGGGTGCACGGTGCGCAATGACCCGAACGTGCCGGTGCAACAAATTTTGCGCACCTTGCTGCGGATGAAAATGTCCGGCGAGATCGATGACATCATCCAGCTGTACACCGGGGAGCGCGCACCCAACGCCCCTCAAGACTGATCGCCGCCACACTGGCCAACACGATCACCCCGCCCAGCACCACTGGCAGGGCAATCCGTTCGCCAAGCAGCGTCGCGGCCATCAGCATGGCCACGGGCGGAATCAAGTACATCGCCACCGACGCCCGGCTGACCTCGACGTGTTTCAACACATACGCCCAGGCCAGGTACGCCAGGGCGCTGGGGAAAATCCCCAACACCAGCACCGCGAGGTTTTCCGCCAATGGCGCCTGCACCACCGCAGCCGGCAGGCCGGGCAGGTTGCTACACAACATCAGAGTGCCCGCCCACACCATGTAGCACGCCATGGTCAGCGGGCTGTAGCGGTGGGCAAAGTGCTTCTGGATGGCGAAGTACACACTCCACGACAGCGCCGCCACCAGGATCAACAAGCCACGCGGGTCGATGTCACCCACACCCTGATCACCCCAGGCCACCACCAGCACGCCCGCCAGCCCCAGCAGCACGCACCCCCAACGCCAAGCGCTGACGCCCTCCTTCAGGCAGAAAAACGCGATCAATACACTGAACAACGGCGCCGACTGCGCCAGCACGCTGGACGCCGCCGCCGTGACGAATTGCTGCCCATAGTTGAGGCTGGTGTGATGCAGGAATACGCCGAAAAAACCCAGCACCAGCAACCACGGCAGATCGCACAGGCGCGGCCGGCCGATGCCCATTACCAGCGCCACGCCGCCCATGAACACTGACGCAATCAGAAACCGCAGCAAGGCCAATTGCCCGGGGCTGTAGCTGTGCAGCCCCATGTGCACGCCAATTGGCGAATAGGCCCAACAGAGGATGACGCTGGCAACCACTAGCGTAAGCTTGACGGGTGACGGGGAATTCATCGAAGGCATCCAGAAACAGAGAAGGAATGCCGTCAGTCTTGGCCCCGGTAATCCGTAGGACAATTAAGCGTTTCTGACTTCTGCAATCACTGGAACTGAGCAATGGAACTGGCCCAACTGAAAATGGTGCGAGCCGTCGCGCAAACCGGCAGCGTGGCCCAGGCTGCCGTGCAGTTGCATTGCGTGCCGTACAACATCACCACGCGCATCAAGCAACTGGAAAGCGAGTTGGGCACGCCGCTGTTTATCCGTGCCGGGCGCGGGCTGGTCATCAGCGCCGCCGGGGAGATTTTCCTGGAGTACTGCGAGCGCATCCTGGCCTTGGTGGACGAATCCAAACGCGCCGTGGACGCCAACGCCATCCCCCGTGGCACCCTGCGCATCGGCGCGGTGGAGTCCAGTGCCAGCGGGCGTCTGCCTCCATTGCTCGCGGAATATCACCGACGCTACCCGCAGGTCTGCCTGGAACTGGTAACCGGCGCCTGGGGCCAGTTGCTCGACGACCTGCAACACCACCGTCTGGATGTGGCGCTGGTGGCCAGTGGCGGCAAGCGCGCCAAGCTCGAACACTGCGTGGTCTACAGTGAGCGCCTGGTGTTGATCGCCAGCGCGGCAAGCGCACCGATCCACAGCGCCGCCGACCTGGCTGGGCGCACCTTGCTGGTGTGGCCGCCCGGCTGCCCCTACCGTGCAGCGCTGGAAAACTGGGTCAAGCCTCAGGATTTCAGACCGAACATTGCCAGCTATGCCAGTTGGGGCACGATCATTGGTTGCGTAAGCGCGGGGATTGGCGTGGCATTGGCGCCGGAAGGCATCCTGGCGCGGTATGAGCAGGCCAATCAGCTGGCGTCGTATCGGTTTGACGAGTGGCAGACGGTGGACAATCTATTGTTCTGGAACAAGGACACCCAGCGGCATCTGGCCAGGGATGCGTTTGCCGGGTTACTTCGCGAGACCTTTGGTTGACACATGCCCCTGTCGGAGCGGGCTTGTGTGGGAGCGGGCGCGCTCCCACATTTTTGCGGTGTGTTGTTGAGATCAGCTTTTCGGAGGTGCCAGGCGCGCGTACTGATCCGCGCTGATCCAGCCAATAAACGAACGATTCTGGGCATTGATGAACTCGACCTGGGCCCAGCCATCCTTGAACGCCAGCACGCCAACCACATCATCCTTGACGATATACGGACGCTTGGCCACCTTGGCGCCCGGGGTTTTCAGCAGGTAGGCCTTGTCGGCGGACACCGTCACCAGGCCAATCCACTGCTTGTTGGCGGTCTGGGTCAGGTCCAGGCCAGTAGCAATCTCCGGCATCAACACGCTCATGCAGCCGGGGTGCTGGCGGCCCTGCTCAACGGTCAGGGTCACGCCGTCGGAAGACGGACTCACGCTGCCTGGGTAGGCATCGTCGAGCCAGGTGGTCAGTGCATTCGCCTTGCCCTGCAGGTAAAAGGCGCAACTGTGGGTCACACCCTCGCCCAGTTCTTCGGCGTAGAAGCCCTCTACCTGATGCTCTGGCGTCACCGCCAGCATCAAACCTTCGTACTTGCCCGAATGCAACGCGGGCGCATCGGCAAACGCAGGTGCCACGACACACAACGACAACACACTCATCGCCAGAAAACGGGTCATCTTATTTCTTCCCTTCAAGTGCGTTGTAGGCTTTCTCAATAAGCTGGTCATAGATGCCGTAATCCTTGCCGTTATAGTTGCGCGCCATACCGGCGAAATCCTTGTCTTTCATGGCTTTCATCAACGCCGGGCTCTGGCTGCAAAAACCCAGGAACGCCTTTAGTTGGCTGCCGGCATTAATCTTTAATGCCGCAGCGAATTCAAACACAGTCTTGTAACCACACGCCGCAAAGTTGAACCCCATCACCTGAAACATGCCCCAGGATGCGGACATCAGCGCCGCTTCCTGATCCAGGGCAAAGGCGGTGGCCATGGTTTCCCAGGCCTTGACCTGATCCTTGTTATTGACCTGCCACTGCGGCCCGGCCTTTCTCACATAGGGGTATGACAGCAGCGGGTGCGCCTGGTCGTAGATGTGCTTGGTGTACTTGCGAAACAGGTGCCCTTCAAAGGCGATCACCGGCAACTTGGCCGGGCCAAAGCCCGAGCGCCCGCCGGATTCAACCGTGGCGAAAGCCTTGATGATATTCACCGAAATACCGTTACCCAACTGGGTGGCGGCGTTCTTGAAATCCGTTTCACTGAGGGTCATGCCCCCGTCGCACGTGGCCTGGAGCATCAACTGGCGGTTGCGCCGCTCAGCCTCGATCATCGCCCGCATGCGATCCAGGTACACATTGACCGTGGCCTGCACCGCATCGCCCTGGTTGTTGCCGAACACGTTGAGAAAGCTCGGGATGCGCAGGGTTGGATAGGCTTTGACCGGCACCTTCACTGCTTCCTCGATCAGGCTGTTGAACGTACGGCCGGTGGGGTCGATCACCCCGTCGGGATGCGCATACTTGAGATGACGGAACTGATACTGGCTGATGCACTGCACCAACTGGCCGTCGCACTTGCCGTTCTCGGCCAGCGGAAAACCCAGTTTGGGGATGATCAGATTGAATAAATACTGGATGCACTGCACATCGGCGGGCAAGTTACGGGCTTTGCCGGGAGCGCCTACCGAAGCACTGATAAGACGGGGCAACCCTTGCAGGCTTTTCATCACAGACATCCTTGTTAGTTAAAGAAGTGATAGCACTTCAATATCAAATTCGCGCCATTGTCATATTCTGAAACAAGTCGCCGGCGGAAACTAACAAGGTGGTTTTGGCTTGTAAAGTGGGGTATTGAAAGTTGTGAAACAGCCGTCATGTGCTGCGCAATAAACCTGGCAGATGACTGAATAAAAGAATTTTTGATTTGAAGCAGAAGAGGTACTGCGGGGAAGAGCGTTATGGAGGCAACCCCACCAGCCACACCCCGGCACACAATGTTCCCGCTGTGGCTGCTGCCTTCCGGCTCTGACCAGGTTCACGGGTAATCGTTGCGGGGGGACCGATGGGGTCACCATAACGACGCCTGCCTCTCGGCAAGCGGGGCCATTGTACCGATCTCATCGGAAGTTACAACCGTTGGTGCTGGAATAAAAACATCTGGCGGTTCAAGCACTTGCCCACGGCCTCAGCCAGTACATCGCCCCCTGTGGGAGCTGGCTTGCCTGCGATGCAGGCACCTCGGTGTATCAGTTGGACCTAGGTGATGCTATCGCAGGCAAGCCAGCTCCCACAGAAAAGCCATTTCACTGGGCCTGTAGGACCTCATCCGCCCGGCCGCCCTCCTCCTGGATCACCAAGTGAATGAAGTGCAACTTGGCGA
Source organism: Pseudomonas sp. GL_117 (assembly GCF_057835125.1). Classification (NCBI taxonomy): domain Bacteria; kingdom Pseudomonadati; phylum Pseudomonadota; class Gammaproteobacteria; order Pseudomonadales; family Pseudomonadaceae; genus Pseudomonas; species Pseudomonas sp. GL_117. The sequence goes on from NZ_CM174418.1 coordinate 4,535,830, forward strand.
TCACCGCCGGTGGCAGTACAAACGGATAGAAATCCGGCTGGCCCATGCTGCGCGACAGCTCGTTGAGCATACCGGCCAGTTCGATCCACGCGTTGACGAACGACAGGAACGCCGGGCCGCCCGGGTGCTCGGGATCGTAGAGGGTGCTGAGGGGGAACGGCTGGTAATCCAGGTCCATCTCGCGCGCGCTCATGCCGAAGCTCAGGGCGGTGTCGACGGCGTCCATCATGTGCAGGTAGTGCGCCCAGGTTTCGGCCCAGTCTTCCCAGGGGTGCATGGTCGCGTAGGCGCTGACGCAGGCCTGCTGCCAGTCGGGACGTGGGCCCTGCTGATAGTGCTGATCGAGGGCATCGGCATAACTGGCGCGTTCGTCGCCGAACAGTTGGCGAAACGGCTCGATCCAGTGGCTGTCGGCAATCAGTCGGTCCCAGTAGTAATGCCCCACCTCATGGCGAAAATGTCCGAGCAAGGTGCGGTAAGGTTCGCGCATCTGTACGCGAACTTTCTCACGATGGGCGTCGTCGGCTTCCTTGATGTCCAGGGTGATCAGGCCGCTGGCATGGCCGGTCATGGGCGCGTTGCCTTCCAGGTCGATGCCGATGAAATCGAAGGCCAGGCCGGTGTCTTCGTCGACGCTTTTGGGCACGACCTGCAAACCCAGGCTGATGAGTTGCGCCACCAGGCGACGCTTGGCGGTCTCCACTTTGCGCCAGCGTTCGGGGTTTTCCGGGATCGACAGGTCGGGAATGGTGCGATTGAGGCTGCACGCCACGCACAGCGCCGCAGTGCTGTGGGCCGGGATCAGCCAGTTGCAGGCGGCCGGGGTGTCGAGGTTGGCGCAACGACGAAAGGCGCCCGCTTCCAGGTTGCCGTCCTGCTGCCAGGTGCCTTCGACAGGACCGGGCTGCAGGGAGGCCAGGCGACCTTGCCCGGGCTGATAACCCAACAGCGCCTGGCAGGCCAGGCACTGGCTGTTGCGAAAGAACAAGGATTGGCCGCAGCGGCACTGCCATACCTTGGCGTTGCGCGTGGTATCGACCACGAACGGTGCGGCAATGCGCGAACTGAGTTGTTCGAAGTAGCGGAACATGGCGTCTCTCCCTGGGTGACAGAGACTAGATCATTTCCCCCTAGAGATCGTTCCACATCGTTGTAGTGAGCGGGCTTGCCCCGCGCTGGGGGGCGCAGCCGCCCCAAATCCAGGCACCGCGTTCTTCCTGAAATACCGCGGTGGACCGTTTGGGGCGGCTTCGCCCCCCAGCGCGGGGCAAGCCCGCTCACTACAATGAGTCCGTCCATCAAAGCGAACCAGCCCAGCACAGCAAGTCCGCCAATCACGGCGAACCAGCGCAGTACAGCAAGCATTCCCGTTACAAAGCGCTATCAGAGCGTGATGTGGTGCTTGGCCAGGAAGGCAACAAAGGCCTCTTCATCCAGCACCTTCAGGCCCAGCTCGCTGGCCTTGGCCAGTTTTGAACCGGCGCCCGGCCCGGCGACCACGCAATGGGTTTTCGCCGAAACGGAACCCGCCACCTTGGCGCCGAGGCTTTCCAGCTTGTCCTTGGCGACGTCACGGCTCATCAGCTCCAGGGAACCGGTGAGTACCCAGGTGTGACCAGCTTCGGGCAAGCCTTCGACGACTTTCTTTTCGCTGTCCCAGTGCATGCCAAAGTCCTTGAGCTGCTGCTCAATGGCCAGGGCACGGCGGGCGTTGTCGGGGTTATCAAAAAACTCGCGCACCGCCTTGGCCTGCTTCTCGGGCAGCGCCTGGCGCATGTCCAGCCAATCGGCGTTGATCACGCCTTGCAGGCTGCCGAACTTGTCTGCCAGTTTCTGCGCAGCACCCGGGCCGACACTGGGCACGTGCAGTTTGTCGAGCAAACCGCCCAAGGTCGCGCTGGCGGCGAACTCGGCGCTCAGGTCGCCTTGATCCTGCAATTGCAGGCCGCACTCGTCCGGCGACAGCAACGCGCCGATCACGTCCTGGTTATGGCTGTCTTCAAAGAAGCTGTGGATCTCGTGCGCCACTTCCAACCCCACATCGGGCAAGTACGTCAGCACTTCCGGCAAGGCCTTCTGCACCCGCTCCAGGGAAGCCAGGGAGCGCGCCAGCACCTTGGCGGTCTCCTCGCCCACGTCCGGAATCCCCAGGGCATAGATAAAGCGCGCCAGGGTCGGAGTCTTGCTGTTTTCGATGGCGGTGATCAGCTTCTTGCTGGAAATGTCGGCGAAGCCTTCCAGGTCGATGATCTGCTCGTACTTGAGCTTGTAGAGGTCAGCCGGCGAGCCGATGAGCTTCTCATCCACCAGTTGCTCGATGGTCTTGTCGCCCAGGCCGTCGATGTCCATGGCCCGGCGCGAGACAAAATGGATGATCGCTTGCTTGAGCTGCGCCCCACACGCCAGGCGGCCGACGCAGCGGTACACCGCGCCTTCACTGACAGTTTCCTTGCCCTTGCTGCGCTTGACCAACTGGGTGCGCTCCACATGGGAACCGCACACCGGGCAGCTCTCAGGGATCGGCACCGCACGGGCGTGTTCCGGACGACGCTCGAGCACCACGGAGACGACCTGCGGGATCACATCACCGGCGCGGCGGATGATCACCGTGTCGCCGATCATGACGCCCAGGCGTGCCACTTCATCCATGTTGTGCAAGGTGGCGTTGGACACGGTGACACCCGCGACCTTGACCGGCTTCAAGCGCGCCACCGGGGTGACGGCGCCCGTGCGGCCGACCTGGAATTCCACGTCGAGCAGTTCAGTCAACTCTTCCGTGGCCGGGAATTTATGCGCGATGGCCCAGCGCGGTTCGCGGGCGCGAAAGCCCAGTTCACGCTGGTAGGCAATGCTGTTGACCTTGAATACCACGCCGTCGATTTCATACGGCAGGCTGCTGCGACGCTCGCCGATGTCGCGATAATACTCCAGGCAATCCTGGATGCCCTTGGCCAGTTTCAGCTCATGGCTGATGGGCATGCCCCATTTCTGCAACTGTTGCAGGTTGCCGATGTGGGTATCGCTGAGATCGGTGGTCACGCCGTAGCAGCAGAACTCCAGCGGGCGGCTCGCGGTGATCTTCGAATCCAACTGACGCAGGCTGCCGGCGGCGGCGTTGCGCGGGTTGGCGAAGGTCTTGCCGCCGATTTCCAGTTGCGCGGCGTTGAGCCGTTCGAAACCGGCCTTGGACATGAACACTTCGCCGCGCACTTCGAGGGTCGCCGGCCAACCGCTGCCGTGCAGCTTCAGCGGGATATTGCGCACGGTGCGCACGTTCACGCTGATGTCTTCGCCGGTAGTGCCGTCGCCACGGGTGGCGCCGCGCACCAGTTCGCCATCCTGATACACCAGGCTGACCGCCAGGCCATCGAGCTTGGGCTCACAGCTGTATTCCACCGCTGCACCACCGCCAAACAGATCGCCGGTGGGCAAGTCGAGCCCTTCGGTCACGCGGCGATCGAACTCGAGCATGGTGGTTTCATCGAATGCGTTGCCGAGACTGAGCATCGGCACGTCATGCTTGACCTGGGTGAACGCCGACAACGCCGCACTGCCCACCCGCTGTGTCGGCGAATCCCGCGTGACCAACTCCGGGTGCTCGGCCTCCAGGGCCTTGAGCTCGTGGAACAAGCGATCGTACTCGGCGTCCGGAATGCTCGGCTCGTCGAGGACGTGGTAGCGGTAGTTGTGCTGATCCAGTTCAGCGCGCAGTTCGAGGATGCGGGTGTGGGCGGCGGTCATCGGTGTTCTCTCATAAAGCAAAAGAGCAGCCGTAGCTGCTCAAATGTTGGTGCGCTTATTCTACTCAGCGTTTTTGTGTCAGGGCGCGACGCTCGAACTCGACGATGCGCTGACGGTAGTGTTCGATGGTCTGGGCGGTCAGGACGCTGCGTTGATCATCCTTCAGTTCGCCGTTCAGTTCCTGGGACAGCTTGCGCGCCGCAGCCACCATGACGTCGAACGCTTGTTTCGGGTGACGCGGGCCTGGCAGGCCGAGGAAGAAGCTCACCGCCGGGGTGCTGAACAGGTCGATGTCGTCCAGGTCGAAGGTGCCGGGCTTGACCGCGTTGGCCATGGAGAACAGCACTTCGCCGTTACCGGCCATGCTTTCGTGACGGTGGAAAATATCCATCTCGCCAAACCGCAGGCCGCTTTCGAGGATGTTCTGCAACAGCGCCGGGCCTTTGAAACCTGCAGCGTCGCGGCAGATCACGCTGATCACCAAGACTTCTTCGGCAGCCGGCTGGTCGTTGACCGATTGGCGCGCAGCAGTCTTGCCGACATTCTCATCGGGGAAATCATCATCGCGGCTGCTGAAGCTCGGGCCTTCATCGACGTCGAGGTTCAGGTCGCCCTGATGCGGCTCGGCCACGGCGGCGCTGGCACGCTTGCCACGCTTGGGCGACGGCTCGCGGGCTTCACGCAGCGGCGCGCTCATCGACGGCAGGTCATGCTCGTCCAGTTGCGGTTCTTTATGGGTATCCAGCACACGGGGCGGCCCCAGCAGCTCGGCGCCGCCGTCGTCGTCAGGCAAGTTGGACAGGTTGCGGTCCAGACGGAACTTGAGCTTGCCCTTGCCACCGCGCATGCGGCGCCAGCCATCAAAAAGAATACCGGCAATGACAATAATGCCGATGACGATCAGCCACTCGCGCAGACCGATTTCCATGTAATCCCGTGCCTCTAATAAAAAATGCTGAAAAATAAGGGGTTTAGCACCGTGCAAACCGCTTTAAAACGTGGCGCCAACTCTATGTTCTGACTGACGTTTTGCCCACGCATACGAAAAATTGACATTAAATTAGCACAGTTGGCGAAAGATGTATTGGATTGGCATCTTCGCTCAGCAATGGCATTTTCGTACGTTGACGCCAACTGTGAGCTACAAGCTGCAAGTTATAAGCTGCAAGCTCAAGCCAACTCACTTGCAGCTTGCAGCTTATAGCTAAAAACTGCGCCGCTAGGCGTCCACCATCGCCATCGCTTCTTCCACATCCACCGCAACCAGTCGCGAACACCCAGGCTCGTGCATCGTCACACCCATCAATTGATCCGCCATTTCCATGGCGATCTTGTTGTGGGTGATATAGATGAACTGCACGGTCTGGGACATCTCTTTAACCAGTCGCGCGTAACGTCCAACGTTAGCGTCATCCAATGGCGCGTCAACTTCGTCGAGCATGCAGAACGGCGCCGGGTTCAACTTGAAGATGGCAAATACCAGGGCCAATGCGGTCAGGGCTTTTTCGCCGCCGGACAACAAATGGATGGTGCTGTTCTTCTTGCCCGGAGGCCGCGCCATGATCGTTACCCCTGTATCGAGTAGATCTTCGCCCGTCAGTTCCAAGTAAGCGCTGCCACCGCCGAAAACTTTCGGAAATAACGCCTGTAAACCGCTATTAATCTGATCAAAGGTATCTTTGAAGCGGTTGCGGGTTTCCTTGTCGATCTTGCGGATCACGTTTTCCAGGGTGTCCAGGGCCTCGACCAAGTCGGCGTCCTGCGCGTCCAGATAACGTTTACGCTCGGATTGTTGCTGGTATTCGTCGATGGCCGCGAGGTTGATCGCGCCAAGGCGCTGGATACGCGCGGCAATCCGCTCCAGTTCTTCCTCGGCGTCTTTCTCGTTGGCCTGGGTGGTCAACGTGTTGAGCACGCCGTGCAGGTCGTAGCCATCTTCAAGCAGCTGGTCTTGCAGGGTCTTGCGGCGCACGGTCAGGGCTTGCCATTCCATGCGCTGTTGTTCGAGTTGGCCACGGATCAACTGGGATTGCTGCTCGGCCTGGGTGCGGCGCTTTTCAGCGTCGCGCAGTTCGCGGTCGGCGTCTTCCAGGGCGATCTGCGCGGTCTTGAGTTCTTCGTCGACGGTCATGCGCTTGTCGAGCAATTCTTCGAGCTTGAGGCGCAACTCTTCCAGCGGCGCCTCGCCCTCTTCCAGGTTGAGGCTCAGTTGCTCGCGCTTTTCGGTGAGGCGTTCGGATTGCATCTCCAGACGCTCAAGGGCCTGGGCGGTGGACGCGTGCTGAGCTTTGAGCGAGCCCAACCGTACCGCCAACTGGTGCGCATGATCCTTGTGCTGGCGGGCCTCCTGACGCACACGGTCGAGGCGTTCGCGCAGGCTGTCACGCTGGGCCAGCAGCAGTTCGCGCTGTTCGGTGTCGAGGGCCATGCTGTCGAGGGCTTCCTGCAACTGCAGGCGCGCTTCGCCGATCTGTTCGTGTTCCAGGGCGCGCTGCTCGCCCATTTCCGCAACCTCTTCGTCGAGGCGGGTGCGGCGCAGGGTCAGTTGCTCGACCTTGGCTTTGCTCGCGGACAGCTGGGCTTTCAGCTCGCCTTGCTGGCGCGCTTCGTCCTGCAACAGACGGCGCAGGTGTTCGCGGCCGGTCTCTTGCTGGCGCTGGGTGGCGCGCAGGGTTTGCAGTTGGGTTTCCAGGCTTTCCAGGGTGGCTTCGCGCTCTTCACGCTCGGCGATCAGGTTGACGATTTCCTGGCCACGGGCCAATACACCGCTTTGCGCTTCACTGGCGCGGCGCACCCGCAGAAAGTGCCGGCCGACCCAATAGCCGTCACGGCTGATCAGGCTTTCGCCGGCCGCCAGTTGACCACGTTGGGCCAGGGCCTGCTCCAGGGAATCCACCGGCTTGACCTGGCCCAGCCAGGGCGACAGATCAATCGCCGCTTCAACTTTATCCAACAGACTGCCCGGCACCCGCGTGCCATCCGCCGCCGGGCTGAGCAAACGCAGATCGCCCTGGGCAAACCCGGCCAGGTCAAAGCCGCCAAAATCATCCACCAGCACCGCTTGCAGGTCGGCGCCGAGTACGGTTTCCACCGCCAGCTCCCAGCCCGCTTCCACTTTCAGGCCTTCCGCCAGGCGCGGGCGTTCGGCCAGATGCTGATCGCGCAGCCATTCGGCGGTGCCGGTGCCCGGGTCCAAGGCGGCTTGCTGCAAGGCTTCAAGGGACGCCAGGCGCCCATTGAGCCGCTGCAAATCGCCCTGGGCCTGCTGTTGCGCCTGGGTCGCCTGTTGCAACTGCTGGCGCAACTGCTCCAGGCGCTCCACTTGTTGTTCTTCGCTGGCCTCCAGCTCTTCCAGGGTCATTTCGCTTTCGGCCAGTTGCTCGCTCAGCGCCATGATCGCCGCGTCTTCCGGGTCGGCAGACAGCAGCGCACGCTCTTCCTGCATCCGGCGCTGGCGCTCGGCCAAGCGCTCCATGCTGGTTTCCAGTTGCTGGATGCGCGACTGCTGCACCTCGGCCTGGCGGCGTGGTTCGGCGGATTGCAGGTTGAACGTGTCCCACTGCTCCTGCCAGCCATGCATGGTGCTTTCGGATTCTTCCAGGGCGGCGGCGGCCTCTTCGGCGGCGGCGCTGGTGACTTCCTGCTCGGGGATGAGCATGTCCAGCTCTTCACCAAGGGTCAGCAGCAAAGTGCGGTCGTGGCCCAGGTGGGACTCGGTCTCCAGGCGCGCGCGTTCGGCTTCCTTGAGATCATCCTGCAACTGGCGCAAACGCTGCTGGCCGTGCTGGATGCTCTGCTCGACGCGGGCAATATCGCCGCCCACCGAATAGAAGCGGCCCTGCACCAGATTGAAGCGCTCGGACAAATCATGGTGCCCGTCGCGCAGGCGCTCGATGCTGGCGTCGGCGTTGCGCTGCTCGGCCACCAGGGCTTCAAAGCTGATTTCCTGGGTGCCGATAATGGCTTCGCGCTGGCCGACCTGCTCGTTCAACGCCTGCCAGCGCAGGGCCGACAGTTGCGCCTTGAGCTGGCGCTCCTCGCCCTTGTATTCCTGATACTTCTCGGCGGCCTGGGCCTGGCGGTGCAGGCGCTCCAACTGGCGCTCCAGCTCTTCACGCAGGTCGGTGAGACGGGCGAGGTTCTCGTGGGTACGACGGATACGGTTTTCGGTCTCGCGGCGGCGCTCCTTGTACTTGGAGATGCCGGCCGCTTCCTCGATAAAGTTGCGCAGGTCTTCGGGCTTGGCTTCGATCAGCTTGGAGATCATGCCCTGCTCGATGATCGAGTAGCTGCGCGGCCCCAGGCCGGTGCCGAGGAAAATATCGGTGATGTCCCGACGGCGACACTTGGTGCCGTTGAGGAAATAACTGTTCTGGCTGTCGCGGGTCACTTTGCGGCGGATCGAGATTTCGGCGTAGGCCGCGTACTCGCCAATCAATGTGCCATCGGAGTTGTCGAACACCAGTTCGATACTGGCCTGGCTCACGGGCTTGCGGCTGGTGGAGCCGTTGAAGATGACGTCGGTCATCGACTCGCCGCGCAGGTTCTTGGCCGAGCTCTCGCCCATCACCCAGCGGACGGCGTCGATGATGTTCGACTTGCCGCAACCATTGGGCCCGACCACCGCCGCCATGTTACTGGGGAAGTTCACCGTGGTCGGGTCGACGAAGGATTTGAACCCCGCCAGCTTGATGCACTTGAGCCGCACGTTTAGGCGTCCGCCAACGCAGCGATGACCAGCGAGCAACTGCGCTCGCCGTAGGCCGACAACACCAGGCGGATCTGCGCCAGGTCACGGGCGAGTACGGCGGCGAGCAGTTGCTCGAACAGCACCAGGTATTCGCTCATGGACGCCTTGCGTTGATCCAGCGCCAGGTAATACGCGCGGTTCATCGCCGGTTGCAGGTTCTCGACGGTTTCCTGCAGGTACGGGTTGTTGGCGAAGGGGTACGCGGCGCGCATCACGTTGAAGCTTTCTTCGACGAAGGCGCGGATGTCCTGGCGCTCGAAATTGGTCACCAGGCGCTGCTGGATCTGCACGAACGGCGCCATGTCGGCCTGGGTCTGCCAGCCTTGGGCGACCGCATTGCCGAGCAGGATGTACAACTCGCCCATCAGCGTGCACAGGCTCTGCACCTTGTGCGCGGTGAGTTCGGTGACGTGGGCGCCACGGCGCGGCAGGATCGCGATGAGGTGGCGGCGTTCGAGGATCAACAAGGCTTCGCGCACGGAACCACGGCTGACGTTGAGGGCCAGCGTGACCTTTTGCTCCTGGATGCGCTCCCCAGGCTTGAGTTCGCCGCGAATGATGCGTTCGGCGAGGTGGTGAGCGATTTGCTCGGCGAGACTGTCCGGCGCCTTGAACGTCATGTTTTCCCTTCAAAATCTTCTATCGATACAAGCGCGGCAGTGTAGCGCATTGGCCCGCTGATGGCGCTACGCCCACCGTGGCGAATTTGGCACGGAATAAGCAAAGCTGAAAACTCAAAAGCCCCTGAAAACGCCGGTTCCAGAAGACTGGACCATAATTGAAAGTGTTGCGATCGCATTTTCTTGACCTCCTGGTCAGAAATTCGTTGACCGAAAAGTCAGAGATGACTAGATTCGGCGCAAAGCGGTTAACAACAATAATGAGTCTGCGAGGCCTTCCGTGATCCAGTTTTTACTCAACCAGGAACTCCGTAGCGAGCACGCCCTGGACCCCAATCTCACCGTGCTCAACTATCTGCGCGAGCATCTGGGCAAGCCCGGCACCAAGGAAGGCTGCGCCAGCGGCGACTGCGGTGCGTGCACCGTGGTGGTCGGCGAACTGCACACCGACGCCCAGGGCGCCGAGCAGATCCGTTATCGCAGCCTCAACTCGTGCCTGACCTTCGTGTCGTCGCTGCACGGCAAACAACTGATCAGCGTCGAAGACCTCAAGCACCAGGGCCAACTGCACAGCGTGCAACAGGCGATGGTCGAGTGCCACGGCTCGCAGTGCGGCTTTTGCACCCCTGGTTTCGTGATGTCGCTGTTCGCCCTGCAAAAGAACAGCGACGCCCCCGACAGCCAAAAAGCCCATGAAGCCCTGGCCGGCAACCTGTGCCGCTGCACCGGCTATCGCCCGATCCTCGCCGCTGCCGAACAGGCCTGCTGCAACAAACCCCAGGATCAGTTCGACAGCCGAGAAGCCCAGACCATCGCGAGCCTCAAAGCCATCGCGCCGACCCAGACCGGCGAACTCAACAGTGGCGACAAACGCTGCCTGGTGCCGCTGACCGTCGCCGACCTGGCCGACCTCTACGATTCCTACCCGCAAGCGCGACTGCTGGCTGGCGGCACCGACCTGGCCCTGGAAGTCACGCAGTTTCACCGCACCCTGCCAGTGATGATCTACGTCGGCAACATCGAAGAGATGAAGCGCATCGAAGACTTCGATGACCGCCTGGAAATCGGCGCCGCCACTGCCCTCTCCGATTGCTACACCGCGCTGCACCAGGCCTACCCGGACTTCGGTGAACTGCTGCAGCGCTTTGCCTCCTTGCAGATCCGCAACCAGGGCACCCTCGGTGGCAACATTGGCAACGCCTCGCCGATTGGCGATTCGCCGCCGCTGCTGATCGCCCTCGGCGCGCAGATCGTGCTGTGCAAGGGCAACACCCGTCGCACCCTGGCGCTGGAAGACTATTTCATCGACTACCGCGTCACCGCCCGCCAGGACAGCGAATTCATCGAAAAAATCATCGTACCCAAGGGCCATGCACTGTTTCGCGCCTACAAGGTGTCCAAGCGCCTGGACGATGATATTTCCGCGGTCTGCGCCGCGTTCAACCTGAAGATCGACAACGGTGTGGTGCGCGAAGCCCGCGTGGCGTTCGGCGGCATGGCCGCCACGCCCAAACGCGCCAAAAGCTGCGAAGCCGCGTTGCTCGGCGCCACCTGGAACAGCGCCACCGTCGAGAACGCCTGCGCCGCCCTGGCCGAGGATTTCACCCCACTGTCGGACTTCCGCGCCAGTAAGGAATACCGCCTGCTCAGCGCACAGAACCTGCTGCGCAAATACTTCATCGAGCTGCAAACGCCGCACATCGAGACTCGGGTGACCGCTTATGTCTAACCATCACGCCGTCGTTAAAACCCAGGCCGAACTGGCCGAGTTGTTCGCCCAGGACCTCACCACCGGAGTCGGCCGCAGCGTCAAGCATGACAGCGCCGCCAAGCACGTCAGCGGCGAAGCGCAGTACATCGATGACCGCCTGGAATTCCCCAACCAGTTGCACCTGTATGCGCGCATGTCCGACCGCGCCCACGCGAAAATCCTCAGCATCGACACCGCCCCCTGCTATGCCTTCGAAGGCGTGCGTATCGTCATCACCCACGAAGACGTGCCAGGCCTGAAAGACATCGGCCCGCTGCTGCCCGGCGACCCGTTGCTGGCCATCGACACGGTGCAGTTCGTCGGCCAGGTCGTACTCGCCGTCGCCGCGCGTGATCTGGAAACCGCGCGCAAAGCCGCGATGGCTGCGGTGATCGAATACGAAGACCTGGAGCCGGTGCTGGATGTGGTCGAGGCCTTCCGCAACAAGCACTTTGTGCTCGACAGCCACACCCACCAACGGGGTGATTCGGCAGGCGCGCTGGCGTCGGCCAAAAACCGTATCCAGGGCACCCTGCACATCGGCGGCCAGGAACACTTCTACCTGGAGACGCAAATCTCCTCGGTAATGCCCACCGAAGACGGCGGCATGATCGTCTACTGCTCCACGCAGAACCCCACCGAAGTGCAGAAACTGGTGGCCGAAGTGCTGGACGTGTCGATGAACAAGATCGTGGTCGACATGCGCCGCATGGGCGGTGGTTTCGGCGGCAAGGAAACCCAGGCCGCCAGCCCCGCGTGTCTGTGCGCGGTGGTCGCGCGCCTCACCGGCCAGCCGACCAAGATGCGCCTGCCGCGTGTCGAAGACATGCTGATGACCGGCAAGCGCCACCCCTTCTATATCGAATACGACGTGGGCTTTGACGACAGCGGCCGCCTGCACGGGATCAACCTGGACCTGGCCGGCAACTGCGGCTGCTCGCCGGACTTGTCCAACTCGATTGTCGACCGTGCGATGTTCCACGCCGACAACGCCTATTACCTGGGCGACGCCACCGTCAACGGCCATCGCTGCAAGACCAACACCGCGTCCAACACCGCGTATCGCGGCTTCGGCGGCCCGCAAGGCATGGTCGCTATCGAGGAAGTAATGGACGCCATCGCGCGCCATCTAGCCCTCGATCCGCTGGCGGTGCGCAAGGCCAACTACTACGGCAAGACCGAGCGCAACGTCACCCACTACTACCAGACCGTCGAACACAACCTGCTCGAAGAGATGACCGCCGAACTGGAGGCCAGCAGCCAATACGCCGAGCGCCGCGAAGCGATCCGCCTGTACAACGCCCATAGCCCGATCCTGAAAAAAGGCCTGGCGCTGACCCCGGTGAAGTTCGGCATTTCGTTTACCGCCAGTTTCCTCAACCAGGCCGGTGCGCTGATCCATATCTATACGGACGGCAGCATCCACCTGAACCACGGCGGCACCGAAATGGGCCAGGGCTTGAACACCAAGGTCGCGCAAGTGGTGGCCGAAGTGTTCCAGGTGGAAATCGACCGCGTGCAGATCACCGCCACCAACACCGACAAAGTGCCCAACACCTCGCCGACTGCCGCCTCCAGCGGTGCCGACCTGAACGGCAAGGCCGCGCAGAACGCCGCCGAAACCATCAAGCAACGCCTGGTGGAGTTTGCTGCGCGCAAGTACGACGTCAGTGAAGCGGACGTGGCGTTCCACAACGGCCATGTGCGCGTGCGTGAGCAGATCCTGACCTTCGAAGCGCTGATCCAACAGGCGTATTTCGCCCAGGTTTCGCTGTCGAGTACCGGGTTCTACAAGACCCCGAAAATCTTCTACGACCGCAGCCAGTCACGCGGCCGGCCGTTCTACTACTTCGCCTTCGGCGCGGCGTGCTGCGAAGTGATCGTCGATACCCTGACCGGCGAATACAAGATGCTGCGCACCGACATCCTCCACGACGTGGGCGCCTCGCTGAACCCGGCCATCGACATCGGCCAGGTCGAAGGCGGGTTTATCCAGGGCATGGGCTGGCTGACCATGGAAGAGTTGGTGTGGAACAACAAGGGCAAGCTGATGACCAACGGTCCGGCCAGCTACAAGATCCCGGCGGTGGCGGACATGCCGCTGGACCTGCGGGTCAAGCTGGTGGAAAACCGCAAGAACCCGGAAGACACGGTGTTCCATTCCAAGGCTGTGGGCGAACCGCCGTTCATGCTCGGGATTGCCTCGTGGTGCGCGATCAAGGATGCGGTGGCGAGCCTGGCGGATTACCGGCATCAGCCAAAGATCGATGCCCCGGCGACGCCGGAGCGGGTGCTGTGGGGCTGTGAGCAGATGCGGCAGTTGACGGCGGCGAAGGTGGCTGAGGCTGATACCGAGATGGCTTCGCTCTAGACCCAAGCGCGGCCTTCGCGAGCAAGCCCGCTCCCACATTTGGAATGCAATCCCCTGTGGGAGCGGGCTTGCTCGCGAAGACGGACGAACTGACAACAGAAATGTTGAGGTAGACATGAACAACTGGATCAGCGCCCTCGCCCACCTGCAAACCAGCGGCGAACCCTGCGTGCTCGTGACCATCATCGAAGAACTCGGCTCCACACCACGCAATGCCGGTTCCAAGATGGTGATCAGCGCCGCCCAGACCTTCGACACCATCGGCGGCGGGCACCTGGAATACAAGGCGATGCAGATCGCCCGGGACATGCTCGTGCGTGGCCAGCAGAACACCCATCTGGAGCGCTTCAGCCTCGGCGCCAGCCTGGGCCAGTGCTGCGGCGGCGTGACGGTGCTGCTGTTCGAACCCATGGGCCAGGTGCAGGCACAGATCGCGGTGTTTGGCGCCGGCCACGTCGGCCGCGCGCTGGTGCCGTTGCTGGCGAGCCTGCCGTGCCGGGTGCGCTGGATCGATTCGCGTGAACAGGAGTTTCCGGAACATATCCCCCAGGGCGTGCGTAAAATCGTCAGCGAAGAGCCGGTCGACGAAATTGCCGACCTGCCAGCGGGCAGTTACTGCATCGTCATGACCCACAATCACGCGCTGGACCTGGAACTCACCGCCGCCCTGCTCAAACGCAACGACTTCGCCTACTTCGGCCTGATCGGCTCGAAGACCAAACGCGTCAAGTTCGAACACCGCCTGCGTGAGCGCGGCTTCGACGCCGCGCAATTGCAACGCATGCGCTGCCCCATGGGCCTCAGCGAGGTAAAGGGCAAATTGCCGGTAGAGATCGCCATCTCCATCGCCGGCGAGATCATCGCCACCTATAACGCCAATTTCGGCCAGCACACCGCCAGCGCCGAACCCATTGCCAAACTGCTGCCGGCTTCACGCCGCAGCCAAGCCATTTGAATTGAGATAACCATGCCTTTGACTCGCAAAGCCTACCGTGCCGCCATTCTGCACAGCATCGCCGACCCCGCCGAAGTTGGCATCGAAGCCTCCTACGAGTATTTCGAAGATGGCCTACTGGTGATTGAGAACGGTCAGATCAGCGCTGTCGGCCATGCGCAGGACCTGCTGCCGACCCTACCTTCCGACATCGACATCACCCACTACCAGGATGCGCTGATCACCCCCGGCCTGATCGACACCCACATCCACCTGCCGCAAACCGGCATGGTCGGCGCCTACGGCGAGCAGTTGCTGGACTGGCTCAACACCTACACCTTCCCGTGTGAAAGCCAATTCGCCGACAAGGCCCACGCCGAGGAAGTCGCCGACATCTTCATCAAGGAACTCCTACGCAACGGCACCACCACTGCGCTGGTGTTCGGCAGCGTGCATCCGCAGTCGGTGAATGCGTTCTTTGAAGCAGCGGAAAAACTCGACCTGCGCATGATCGCCGGCAAGGTGATGATGGACCGCAATGCCCCGGACTACCTGACCGACACCGCCGAAACCGGCTACCAGCAAAGCAAGGCGCTGATCGAGCGCTGGCACGGCAAGGGCCGCCTGCACTACGCCGTCACGCCACGCTTCGCACCGACCAGCACGCCGGAACAACTGGCGCTGGCCGGGCAACTGCTGGGGGAATACCCGGACCTGTACATGCAGACTCACATCAGTGAGAACAAGCAGGAAATCGAGTGGGTAAAAGAGCTGTTCCCCGAGCGAAACGGCTACCTGGATGTGTACGACCATTACCAGCTGCTCGGCGAGCGCTCGGTGTTTGCCCACGGTGTGCACCTGTGTGATGACGAGTGCGCGCGGTTGGCGGAGACCGGTTCGGCGGTGGCGTTCTGCCCGACGTCGAACCTGTTCCTCGGCAGTGGTTTGTTCAACCTGCCGATGGCGGAAAAACACAAATTGAATGTAGGACTGGGCACGGACGTGGGCGGCGGCACCAGCTTCTCGTTGCTGCAAACCTTGAACGAAGCCTACAAGGTCATGCAGTTGCAGGGCGCGCGATTGAGCCCGTTCAAGTCGCTGTATCTCGCCACATTGGGCGGCGCACGGGCGCTGCGCCTGGAAGACAAGATCGGTACGTTGCAGCCGGGCACGGATGCGGATTTCCTGGTGCTGGACTACAACGCCACGCCGCTGCTGAGCTATCGCTTGAAACAGGCCAATGACATTGCCGAGACGTTGTTTGTGCTGATGACGCTTGGGGATGATCGGACGGTGTTGCAGACCTATGCGGCCGGGCAATTGGTACACCAACGCTAATCCAGCAAACACCACAAAACCAATGTGGGAGCGGGCTTGCTCGCGAATGCGGTATGTCAGTCACAGATGTTTCGACTGATCCACCGCATTCGCGAGCAAGCCCGCTCCCACATTTTTTGTCCCCGGTGATTCAGGGAAATTACAGTTTTACTGAAGAGCGCCCCGGTTTCTTGGTCTGCAACAGGTGCGAAAACACCGCATGCAAATCATCCGACGCACTTTCCTCATCAAGGTTGAGCTTGCTGTCGATGTGATCCATGTGATGCATCATCAGGTCCACGGCCAACGCCGCGTCCCGCGCTTCGATCGCATCGATCAACTGGGTGTGTTCATCGTAGGAGCAGTGCGAGCGGTTGCCGCTTTCGTACTGGGCGATGATCAATGACGTCTGGGACACCAGGCTGCGCTGGAAGCTGATCAGCGGCGCGTTTTTCGCCGCCTCGGCCAGCTTGAGGTGGAATTCGCCGGAGAGACGGATACCCGCCCCACGGTCGCCACGGGAAAAGCTGTCGCGCTCGTCGTTGACCATCTGACGCAGTTCGGCCAATTGTTCGGCAGTGGCGTGCTGGACCGCCAGCTCGGTAATCGCGCGTTCTACCAGACGCCGCGCCATAAATACCTGGCGGGCCTCTTCCACACTCGGGCTGGCAACCACTGCACCGCGGTTGGGCCGCAGCAGCACCACGCCTTCATGGGCCAGGCGCGACAGGGCGCGACGAATGATGGTGCGGCTGACGCCGAAGATTTCGCCCAGTGCCTCTTCGCTCAATTTGGTGCCGGGTGCCAGGCGTTGTTCGAGGATCGCCTCGAAGATATGCGCGTAGACAATATCGTCCTGGGTTCCGCTGCGACCGGCCTTGCCAGCTCGCGGTTGTTTCTTGAGAGGTTGCAACTGTTCGTTCATGGGCACTCGGGTCGGGAGAACGGCGGCGAAATAACGGTAATACGGCAACAGCGTGTTGCTGGCAAGTATCACCTAAAAACAGCGCACATTGTACACAACCGATTGCGCCAACACACTGTACGGCTGTTTGCGGTCTCGGCTGTATTGCAATGAGTGGTTACGTTTGAGTTTAGGCTTGAATCAGCAATTTCTCTGGTTAAAGGAACACCTTTCTATGTCCGAAGCCGCCCAAGCGCCGCTGCGCCCACTGGCCGACACCTCTGCATCGGCGATCGTCGCCGGTTTCATCGCCATGATGACCGGCTATACCAGCTCCCTGGTGCTGATGTTCCAGGCCGGTCAGGCCGCCGGTTTGACCACGGCGCAGATTTCCTCGTGGATCTGGGCGATTTCCATCGGCATGGCGGTGTGCAGCATCGGCCTGTCCTTGCGCTATCGCACGCCGATCACCATTGCCTGGTCGACACCCGGCGCCGCGTTGCTGATCACCAGCCTGGGTGGAGTGAGTTACGGCGAGGCCATCGGCGCCTACATCACCTGCGCGGTGCTGGTGACGATCTGTGGGTTGACCGGCAGTTTTGAAAAACTCGTCAAGCGCATCCCGGCGTCGCTGGCTGCGGCCTTGCTGGCGGGGATCCTGTTCAAGATCGGCAGCGAGATTTTTGTCGCCGCGCAACACCGCACCGGCCTGGTGCTGGGGATGTTTTTCACCTACCTGATCATCAAGCGCCTGTCGCCGCGTTATGCGGTGTTGGCTGCGCTGGTGCTCGGCACGCTGCTGTCGGGGTGGATGGGCCTGTTGGATTTCAGCGGCTTCCACCTGGAAGTGGCGACGCCGGTATGGACCACCCCGCACTTCTCCCTGGCGGCGACCATCAGCATCGGCATCCCGCTGTTCGTGGTGGCGATGACCTCGCAAAACATGCCCGGCGTGGCGGTCTTGCGGGCAGATGGCTACAACGTTCCAGCCTCGCCGCTGATCACCGCTACGGGCCTCGCATCCCTGGTACTGTCGCCTTTCGGTTCCCACGGCATCAACCTGGCCGCGATCAGCGCGGCGATCTGCACCGGGCCTCACGCCCATGAAGACCGTAACAAGCGCTACACGGCGGCGGTCTGGTGCGGGGTGTTCTACGGGATTGCCGGGGTGTTTGGCGCGACGCTGGCGGCACTGTTCGCCGCATTGCCCAAGGAACTGGTGCTGTCGATCGCGGCGTTGGCATTGTTTGGCTCGATCATCAATGGCCTGAGCATCGCCATGAACGAGCCGAAGGAGCGGGAAGCGGCGTTGATCACCTTTATGGTCACTGCGTCAGGCTTGACGCTGTTTTCCATCGGGTCGGCGTTCTGGGGGATTGTCGCGGGGGTGTTGACGCTGTTGATTCTGAATGGGCGCAAGGCATAAAAAAACGGCGACCCTCAGGTCGCCGTTTTTTTCAGTATCACTTAGCCGCGTTGATCGGCTTTTCCGGATACCACACGTCCAGCAACGGGCTGACTTCAGCCTTGGTCAGCTCGGAACGGGTTTTCAGCCAGGCTTCAACGGCAGCACGCTGCTCTTCGGAGACCGAGCCACGCTTCTGCAAGCAAACCAGACCGAAGTCATCGCCGCCAACATAGCCCAGACCGTTGGCTTCCATGGCTTCTTTGATGAATGCTTCGAGGAAAGCGTCGATAGCTTCTTCACTCAGGCCTTCGTTGAAGTCCAGGTTCAGTTCGAAACCCAGCTCTTGAAATTCATCAACGCACAGTTTTTTGCGCAGACGCTGGGAACGGTTAGTCGCCATTGGAACAATCCTCTTAAGTAATAACGGGCGGCACTTTAGCAGTTTAAGGCGGCGATTGCCCGACTCTCTGGGACGGGCGGCAAATTGCCTGCAAAAAAACGCCGATTTCCAGCTATCGTTCAGCTACAACAGGCCCCACCTTGGGGCATAATGCCGACACTTTCATGACCAATGAGGGATTTTCTGTCTATACCCCTCGCCTTTTTCACCCTTCTCAGCAGTAGGGTTTTATTCTTTATGATCAAATCTTTTCGTCCATTGCTCCTTGCCGGTCTGCTCTTGCCATTGGCCTTCTGCGTCCGCGCCGCCCCCGTCAACAACAGCCTGCCGCCGAATGTCCAACAGGCGCTGTCCAAAGCCAAACTGCAAAACAATGCACTGTCCCTGGTAATGATCCCCCTGAACGGCCCGGGCACACCTACCGTCTTCAACGCCGACGTCTCGGTCAACCCGGCCTCCACCATGAAGCTGGTCACCACCTACGCGGCTCTGGAAATGCTGGGGCCCAACCACCAGTGGAAAACCGAGTTCTACACCGACGGTACCCTCAGCGGTGGCGTGTTGCACGGCAACCTGTACCTCAAGGGCGGCGGTGATCCCAAGCTGAACATGGAAAAACTCTGGCTGCTGATGCGCGACCTGCGCGCCAACGGTGTGCAGCAAGTCACCGGCGACCTGGTGCTGGACCGTGCCTTCTTCAAACAGCCGCTCTTGCCCGAGTTCAATGACGATGGCAACGACGAGAACAAGCCGTTCCTGGTCAAGCCCGACGCCCTGCTGGTCAACCTCAAGGCCCTGCGTTTTGTGACCCGCAATGATTCGGGGCGGGTGATCGTCTCGGTCGAGCCGCCAATTGCCAGCATCCGCATCGACAATCAGGTCAAGGTGTCCAACGCCAAGCAATGCACTGGCGATGTGCGCTACAACCCGGTAACGGCCGCCGATGGCAGCGTGACGGTGACCGTCAGCGGCCAGTTGGCCGATGGCTGCAGCTCGCAGACGTACCTGTCGCTGCTCGACCATGCCACCTACACCGCCGGCGCCGTGCGGGCGATCTGGCAGGAGCTGGGCGGTTCCATCCAGGGCCGCGACATTCAGGCACCAGTGCCCAAGGATGCCAAGGTACTGGCTCGGGCGTTCTCGCCGGACCTGGCGGAAATCATCCGCGACATCAACAAATACAGTAACAACACCATGGCCCAGCAGTTGTTCCTGAGCCTGGGCGCGCAGTTCCGCAACGATGCCGACGGTGACGACGCCAAAGCCGGCCAGCGTGTCGTGCGCCAATGGTTGGCGAAAAAGGGCATCACCGCGCCGCACCTGGTGATGGAGAACGGCTCCGGCTTGTCCCGTGCCGAACGTGTCAGCGCCCGCGAAATGGCCGCCATGTTGCAAGCGGCATGGAAAAGCCCCTACGCGGCGGAGTACATCAGCTCACTGCCGATTGCCGGCACCGACGGCACCATGCGTAAACGCCTGAAGACCACCGCGATGCGCGGCGAGGCCCACGTCAAGACCGGTACCTTGAACACCGTGCGCGCCATCGCCGGATTCAGCCGCGACAACAACGGCAATACCTGGGCGGTGGTGGCAATCCTCAACGATCCGAAGCCGTGGGGGGCATCGTCGGTGCTGGATCAGGTGTTGCTGGACCTGTACCGCCAGCCGAAGGCGGTGGCGGCCGCGCCAGTCCTTTAATCTGTAGGAGGGCTTGCGACGGTCTCACGTACGCAAGCCTTCAACCTCCACCCGGTCCCTGCCCGCCTGCTTGGCGACATACACCGCCGAGTCCGCCCGCAACAGCAAGCCATCGATGCCTTCATCCACCCGCCAACTGGCCACACCAAAGCTGGCAGTGACAATGCCCACCGGCTCCATCGGCGCATTGCGCAACGACTGCCACAATTCCATCGCCAGGCTGTAGGCCTGCTTGCCGTCGGTGTTGGGGCACAGCACCATGAACTCTTCACCGCCCAGGCGGCAGAACACGTCGGTACGCCGCAGGCGCACACTGATGCGCCTGCACAGCTCCTGCAACACCCCATCGCCCACGCCGTGGCCATGCTGGTCGTTGATCCGCTTGAAGTGGTCAATATCCAGCATGATCAACGACAGCGAACCGGAGACACGGTTGAGTCGTAACATCTCGGCCTTGAGGCGGTCCTGGAAATAGCGGCGGTTGTGGATGCCAGTCAGAGAGTCGGTGATGGAGAGCGCGCGCAGCTCTTCCTCGACCCGTTTCAGATCGGAAATATCCGATACGTAGCCATGCCACAAGGTGCCGCCTCCCGGTAATTCTTCCGGCGTGGCTTCGCCGCGAATCCAGCGCAGGCCGCGTTGCGGCAACTGCACACGGTACTCTTCACGCCAATGGCTCAACTGCAACGCAGATAGACGAATCGATGCCCGCACCCGCTCCACATCCAGGGGATGAATGCGCTCAAGCACCCGGCTGGCGTCCTGTTGCAACGTGCCTGGCTCGATTTCATAAATATCGCGCATGCCATCGCTGGCGTAGATGAAACGCCACTTTTCATGGGCTTCGAGGGTGAACTGGAAGATCCCGCCGGGCACGTGGGCACTGAGTTTCTTGAGCAGGCGGTCCCGCGCGGCCAGGGCCTCGTAGGCGCGCTTTTGCTCGGTGATGTCAAGGTAGATCGCCAAGTGCCCGACCCACAAGCCATGGTCATCAAGCAATACGGTGGCCAGCATATTCACGGTCAGTTGGCTGCCGTCCCGGCGCTTGAGGGTCCACTCCCGAGCCTCGTGCTGGTGGTCGGGGCGCTCCACCAGCATCGCCTGGCTTGGCGGAATCCGCTTGCCCATGGCCATGCTCAGCGTGGCGGCGCGGGCATCGAGCTCCGATTCCAGGTGCAGGCTGTCCAGGGTCAAGCGCCCCAACACATCCTCGGACTTGAACCCCAGCATCTGCTCGGCCCCCGCATTGAAGGTGTTGATCACGCCGCGCAGGTCGGTAGCAATGATTGCGACTTGGGTCGCCGCATTCAGCACGCTGCGCAGTTGCCCATGGGCGCCGCGCAACTCCAGCTCTCGCACACGCAACTGCTCGGTGCGTTGCTCGACCAGTTTCAGCGCGCGCTGGCGCTGGCTGACCAACACATACAGCAACGCGCTGAGCAACAGGCTAAGCAGCCCGCCCATGGTCAGGATCGTACTCATCGAGGAATGGTTGGCCTGGTCGAACACCTGGCTCGGACGCAGGTTCAAGGCATACACATGATCCCCCAGGCTCAGCCGGCGTGCGGCCACCAGGTCGCTGCTGCCCGGCGCATTGCTGGACTCATACAGTGCGCGCTTGCGGATGTCGGACGTGTCGATGATCTGCATGACCAGGTTGTCACGGTTCGGCTTGGGCAAACCGTCGGCCACCAATTGCCGCATGCTGATCACCGCCATCACATAGCCGTAGGGCTCAGCCTGGGATTGTTGGGTTTCGGGCAGCTTACTCACGGGTGCCACCAGCAAGACGCCGGCGGCGTAGGCTGGTTCGACGCCGACCAGTTGCATGGGTTGCGACACGGCCAGCTTGCCCGTCTTCAACGCGCGCTCAAGAACTGAACGCCGCAGCGGCTGGGCCAGCAAGTCAAAGCCCAGGGGCGAGCCGAGCAGACTCTGGGTCTGGCTGTAGAGCACCGGCACGTATTCATCGCGCTCGGGCGCCGACGCCAGCTCCCCTTGGGCATTCAGCTCACGAATGCTGAACGGCTCACCGCGCTGGCGCGACACATCCTCTTCAAACGCACTGCGCTGGTCGCGAAACACCCGTGGCGCCCAGGCATAAGCACGGGTCCGCAACAGCAGGGGCTGGGCAAAACCATCGAATTCTTCGCGGGAAACCTCGCCGGAGTTGACGAAAAAACGCCGCAGGCTGCCCAGGCGTTGCTCCTGGTCCTCGAAGCGCTCTTGCAGGCGGGTGTAGCGTTCATTGACCAGCAGTTGAAAGCGTTGGCGCACCTGCTGCTCGTAGAGGTCGGAGGCGGCCCAGGCGATGATCAACGTCAGCGCGCCACCGGCCAGGAACACCATCAACGCCACCAGCCAAGCCGATGCCTGCTCACTGATAAAACCTAGGATTTTCGGGCGAACAGCTTGCAACGGCATAGGCAACACTCACAACGCCAGCGTGCGGGGGGTGTCACTTTGGCTAGGCATTAAGTTATAGCCATCGGCCCTGTATTTGACCAGCGCAAAAAAGCCGCAAGCCCGGAAAAATCCAGGCTTGCGGCTTTTTTTAGGAGCGATCAGCGTGCAGTGATTTTCCACGCCCGGTGAATCTTCGCGTTGCGCGCGAAATCCGGGTCAATGGTCTTGTCACTGATCTCTTCGACCGCATAGCGCTCGCTGAGGTTGTCCTCCAGCGCGAACTTGCGGAAGTTGTTCGAGAAATACAGCACGCCACCCGGCGCCAGGCGGGCCATGGCCAGGTCGAGCAGCTGCACGTGGTCACGCTGCACGTCGAAGATGCCTTCCATGCGCTTGGAGTTGGAGAAGGTCGGCGGGTCGATGAAGATCAGGTCGAATTCATCACGACTGGCTTCCAGCCACGCCATCACATCGCCCTGCTCCAGACGGTTCTTGTCGGAGAAACCGTTGAGGGAGAAGTTGCGACGCGCCCAGTCCAGGTAAGTCTTGGACAAATCGACACTGGTGGTGCTGCGTGCGCCGCCCTTGGCTGCGTGCACACTTGCGGTAGCGGTGTAGCAATACAGGTTGAGGAAACGCTTGCCGGCCGCTTCTTTCTGGATACGCATGCGCATCGGACGGTGGTCGAGGAACAGGCCGGTGTCGAGGTAGTCGGTGAGGTTGACCAGCAACTTCACGCCGCCTTCGCTGACCTCAGTGAACTTGCCCTGGGCGCTCTGGCGCTCGTACTGCTTGGTGCCACTCTGGCGCTCGCGGCGCTTGACGACGACGCGGCTCTTGTCGATGTTCAGCGCCTGGGGAATCGCGGCCAGGGCATCAAACATGCGGGCGGAGGCTTTTTCCGGGTCGATGGACTTCGGTGCGGCGTATTCCTGCACATGCACCCAATCGTGGTACAGGTCGATGGCCATGGAATATTCCGGCATGTCGGCGTCGTACACGCGGTAGCAATCCACGCCTTCGCGCTTGGCCCACTTGCCCAGCAGCTTGAGGTTCTTTTGCAGGCGATTGGCGAACATCTGCCCGCCTTCACTCAGGCGTGCCTGTTCAACCACCGGAGCCGGGGCGGGCTTGATCGGGTTGCCGTTCTTGTTGTACTGGCGCTCTTGCGGCTCGACCGGGGCTTGATCGTAAGCGGCTTGCTCACGTTCCGCCTGGCGTTGCTCTGGCGTGCGACGCTCGCCGGTGACGAACTGGTCGGGGTTGACCTTGATCAGCAGCAATTTGCACGGCAACGCACCGTTCCAGAACGAATACTGCTTGTGGCTGCGGATGCCCATGCGCTTGCCCAGGTCCGGCGCGCCGGTGAACACCGCCGCTTCCCAGCCCATGCACGCCTGGCGCAGGCGCTCGCCGAGGTTCTGGTAGAGGTACAACAGGCTGGCTTCGTCACCCAGACGCTCGCCGTACGGCGGGTTGCAGATGACCAGGCCTTTCTGGTTCTGGTCCGGGCGCGGCTCGAACGTGCCGACTTCGCCCTGGTACACCTTGATCCAATGGCTCAGGCCCGCGCGTTCGATGTTGTTGCGCGCAGGTTGGATCAGGCGCGGGTCGGCTTCATAGCCACGAATCCACAACGGCGGTTTGTTCATGCCGATCGCGGCACGTTCCGACGCTTCGGCGTGAAGTTTCTTCCACAAAGCCGGGACGTGACCGAGCCAGGTGGTGAAGCCCCACAACTCACGGTTCAGGTTCGGTGCCATGTCGGCAGCGATCATCGCGCCTTCCACCAGGAAGGTACCCACGCCGCACATCGGGTCAGTCAGCGCGCCGCCTTCGGCAGCGATGCGCGGCCAGCCGGCACGGATCAGCACGGCTGCCGCGAGGTTTTCCTTCAACGGTGCTGCACCCTGCTGCAGACGGTAGCCGCGCTGGTGCAGGCTGTGGCCGGAGAGGTCGAGGGACAGAATGGCTTCGCCACGGTCCAGGCGCAGGTGGATGCGCAGGTCCGGGTTGATCTTGTCGATGGACGGACGTTCGCCGGTCGGGGTGCGCAGCTTGTCGACAATCGCATCCTTGACCTTCAGCGCGCCGAAGTGGGTGTTGTCGATGCCCGAGCCATGGCCGCTGAATTCCACGGCCAAGGTGCCGTCCGGCACCATGTGATCGGCCCATTCGATGTCCAGCACGCCGTGGTAGAGGTCTTCGGCGTCCTTCATCGGGAAGCGCTTGAGCACCAACAACACGCGGTTGGCCAGGCGCGACCAGAGGCACAGGCGGTAGGCGGTTTCCATGTCGGCCATGCCGCGCACGGCCGAGGTGTGCTCGCGAGCTTCCTCAAGGCCAAGCCCGATGGCTTCCTCGATCAGCAGGCCTTCGAGGCCCTTGGGGCAAGTGAGGAAGAGTTCAAAACGGTCCGACATGGGGCATTCCAGGCTTTTCAGCAATAAATGAACGGGCGACGCATCGCCGGCTCGGTTTTCAATCAAGCACTTTTCTTGAAGAGTGCTCGCGTGGCACGAATGTGCCGTCCCACCCCGCCTGCAGGCCCTTTGGGCGTTGAGTGACGGGGCAGATCGATAAAGTGCAGCAACAAAAGGAAATATTCCGACCCTTCGTCGAATAATAACCGACTGCAACGGGCGGGCATTCTCACTAAAGGATTAAACCCATCCTCTTTGCAGGGTGCATCATAGCTGGGTTTGCCAGACAAATGGGGCGAAAAGCCAGCCCAGCTTATGGCTATAGCATCGTTATCGTTACGTGCTTATGACAAAACGATCATTGAATCCATGTGACCTATTGGTTAGAACTCAACACAGGTTGGCGCCGTAACGACGCCGACACATAGGCTCGCCACGCCGGCAGCGAGCCCACCAACGGCAGAAAAACTCTGCCCGGCTCCCAACGGGGCCGAAGGATATCAAGACAGTCAACAAGTGAGGGAAACACCCTATGAGAAGACTTAAGCGTGATCCGTTGGAAAGAGCGTTTTTACGCGGATATCAATATGGCGTTCATGGCAAATCCCGTGAGCTTTGCCCATTTACTCTACCGTCGGTACGCCAAGCCTGGATCAACGGCTGGCGAGAAGGACGCGGCGACAACTGGGACGGTATGACTGGCACTGCGGGAATCCACAGACTCAACGAACTTCACGCCGTCGGCTAATAAGGGCATTCAATTCCGACACACACTGTTGAAGCGATAACGACTTAACCATGCACGTCCTATCCGGGCGGCGGGCTTCGGCCCAGGGGGCTCCTTTATGGAGCCCTTTTTAATGGGCGCTTGTCAGGCCTTTGGCAGTGCGGCGATGGCATCCACCGCCTGGCGGATCAGCGCCGGGCCCTTGTAGATGAACCCGGAGTACAACTGCACCAGGCTGGCGCCGGCAGCGATCTTCTCGGCCGCATGCTTGCCTTCGGTGATACCGCCCGCGGCGATGATCGGCAAGCGCCCGGCCAGTTCGGCGGCCAACACCTTGACGATATGGGTGCTCTGCTCACGCACCGGCGCACCTGACAGGCCACCCGCTTCGTCGCCATGGGCAAGGCCTTCGACACCGACACGACTGAGGGTGGTGTTGGTGGCAATCACTGCATCCATACCCGAATCCACCAGGGCCTGGGCCACCAGTACGGTTTCTTCGTCGCTCATGTCCGGGGCAATCTTGATCGCCAACGGCACGCGCTTGCCATGGCGTACGGCCAGGTCTTCCTGGCGCTGGCGCAGGGCTTCAAGCAATTGCTTGAGGGAGTCACCGAACTGCAGGCTGCGCAGGCCCGGGGTATTGGGTGAGCTGACGTTGACCGTGACGTAGCTGGCGTGGGCGTAGACCTTGTCCAGGCAGATCAGGTAGTCATCCACCGCACGTTCCACCGGCGTGTCGAAGTTCTTGCCGATATTGATGCCGAGGATGCCCTTGTACTTCGCCGCCTGAACCCGCGACAGCAGGTTATCGACCCCCAGGTTGTTGAACCCCATGCGGTTGATGATCGCCTCGGCTTCCGGCAAGCGGAAGATGCGCGGCTTGGGGTTGCCCGGCTGCGGACGCGGGGTCACGGTGCCGATTTCGACAAAACCGAAACCCAGTTGCGCGAAGCCGTCGATGGCCGCGCCGTTCTTGTCCAGGCCAGCCGCCAGCCCGACCGGATTGGGGAAATCCAGCCCCATTACCGACACCGGCATCTTTGCCGGCGCCTTGCATACCAGGCCATTGAGCCCCAGGCGGCCACCGGCACCGATCAGGTCCAGGGACAGATCGTGGGAAGTTTCCGGAGAGAGTTTGAACAACAGCTGGCGGGCCAGGGTATACATGGGCGGGCTAGACTCGGATGGCGGCGAAAGGTGACGGCGATTATAGCCGCGGTGGCGCGCTGCATGCGAGGCGTGCCGCCCAATCATCAGCTGCGATTGGCGACCAGTTCCTCATAACGCGCCCAGATCTTCTGCGCATACTGCATCCGTAGCGCATCACGCTTGGGGCCGGAGCCTACACCGACGTTATAGGAACCCACGGCGGTCCAGTTGTAGCCAAAGCGCTGAATGAACTCGGAAAGAATCGAAGCCGCTACCTCTATCGACAGACACGGCTCGCTCAACAGCCTCTCTTCGGTAATGCCCTGGTTGAGCAATCGCGGCAAATGAATGCTGTTGATCTGCATCAGGCCGATGTCTCGCGTGCCATTACGATTGGCGGTGTTGATCGCGCTGGCGCGGTAGCCTGACTCTACTGCCGCGATGGCCTGCAGCAACTCCGGCTCAATGTCGTAGCGGCTGGCCACTTCGTCCCAGCAGTACGCCAGTGCCGGGGTGCTGCCCATCAATAGGCTCAGCAACAACCCTTTGCTCCACACCTTAACCATTGCTCACCTGCCCACACACCGAACACACATACGCGACCGGCGCGGGATCATCCGCCCCGGTCCGCACCTCGCAGGTAAAGCGATAGCCCCTGCCATAGATCGTCTTGATAAAGCCCTTGTCGCCCTTCAAGTGCTTGCGCAGCGAGTAGATGCAACGCGTCAGTGATTCCTCGGCCACCTCGCCACGAGGCCAGGCCAGCTCCAGCAAACGATCCTTGGTCATCAGCGTGCCGGCCGAGGCCAGCAGCAACCGCAGGACCTGCCCCTCTTTGGGCGGCAACTGAATGTCCACCTCCCCGCTGGTCAAACGGCCATCGCCATGCAAGGTCCAGCGGGCAAAGACGAGGGGCGCCGTCGATTCATCAATCACGACAGCCATACGTACCTCTGCATCCAACTACTGACATTGAATTCCCTATTTTCCTGTACCGACCACCCGCCAACCGCATGACTATAAAAAACCGTCCTACACCTCGCGCTAGGACAAAACCCATTCATCCCGCGATTTTCGGAAGCGTGCCTTAGGACAATTCCTTGCGCGGCCCTACCGACCTAGCCACTCCTGGTAGATCTCATGCAGCTCAATCCCTAACCGATCCTCCAACTGCACCAGCTCGCCCAACGCCATTAAATGGCCGTTAACCCGAACTTCGACGCAGCGGGTGATGCCCGGTGCCAAGGGCAGCACCTTGCCCACGTCGAACGCCGCCAGGCGCTTGCGACTGATCAGTTGCTCCTGCAGAAGTATTTCCAGGTGCATGGGAAAACGCCTATTCAGTGAGAGATTTCGCGACCCGGCCGCATAAATGCACGTTGCACACGCTTGGACTGCTCGGCACTCAGCAGCGGTGGCACAGCATTGTCGGCCTGCCACAACGCGGCATCATCCGGCGGTTTGAAGACATCCAACTCCGCCACCCACTTCTTGATCAGTGTCACCTGGGCGGGCTTGCCCTTGATCAGCAAGCTGTTGGTATCGGGGTAGGCAATCAGCGCAAGACGGGCGTCAGCCGGCGCGCCCTTGCGCTCCTTGGCGAGGCGGGCCTCGATCAGCGAAACCATCCCCGGCACCGTAATCGTGTTTGCGCCCGCCCCGTAACTGCGATCCGCCACGTCACGGTTGAACACCTGCACCACACCAAACGCCGCTGCGGGCTCGGCTGGTTTGCGGTCCATCAGTTGTGCCAGGCGCAGTACCCGGTCCACATAGCTTGGCGGGCCCGACACATAGAACGTACGCGCTCCGCTTGCACGCAGCGGATAACGCGATTCGTCAAGCCCGGCACGCCCCATCAGGCTGCGCAGCCGAGCGACGGAAATGTAGCGGAGCGCCACCGCCGAGCTGCGCGCTTCACCAGCGTCATAGAGGTACACCACGCGCCCGTGGCTGTACCAGATCAACCCTTCGCGCTCGGCCAGCAGTTCCAGAACCTGTTGCGGGGTCTCGAAATCGAATACGCCACTGACCTGCCGGCGAGCGGCTTGAGGACTGACCACCACCGGCAAACCCAGGGGCACGGAAAGCGCGGTAAAAAACCTGCGCAGGCTTTGATCCTGCGCCAGATAGAGCTCACCCCGGGCAAACGAGGAGCCCAGCAACAACGCAACGCACAACAACCAGTTGCACAGCCGGTGGCGGGTCATGCTTGCACGGGGATCAGTCTGCACCTTGGGGTTTCCTGGGCGGCCGGGCGTAAAGAAACGGCCATACTGAAAGGCACTCAGCTTTCAATCTTGACGGAAAGCTGACGGCAAGTGACCTCCACCGCCCCGTGGCATGTGCATTGCTTTGCACTGTGCATCAGAGCGCGCGCCAACGAAGGCGCAGGCTTACGGACAAAGGCGTCGTTACCTTGCAAGGGCCTCTACCGCCACCCGAGGGAACGACGCTTTTTTTTGAGAGAAAAGGCAGGTGTTGATGAACGAACCGGCAGACTACAGCCCGACCCGCAATGCGCTGGCCTGGGTCAATGGCAGTGACGCCCCGGAAAGAAGCAGCCTGGACCTCGGCTTCATGGCCTTGAGCGATTGCGCCTCGCTGGTCGTCGCCGCCACCCAGGGCTTCGCCCAACCTTATGGCCTGACACTCAACCTCAAGCGCCAGGCGTCCTGGGCCAACCTGCGCGACAAACTGGTCAGCGGTGAACTCGACGCCGCCCACAGCCTGTATGGGCTGATCTACGCGGTGCACCTGGGCATCGGCGGCGTTGCGCCGACCGACATGGCGGTGCTGATGGGCCTGAACCAGAACGGCCAGAGCATCAACCTGTCCCACGGCCTGCAACAGCAAGGAGTGGTCACTCCTGAGGCGCTGGATCGCCACGTGCACCAAAGCCGCACAAAACTGACCTTTGCCCAGACGTTTCCCACAGGCACCCACGCCATGTGGCTGTATTACTGGCTGGCGAGCCAGGGCATTCATCCGCTACGGGATGTCGATAGCGTTGTAGTCCCTCCGCCGCAAATGGTCGCGCATCTGCAAGCCGGGCGTATCGACGGTTTCTGTGTCGGCGAACCCTGGTCCGCCAGCGCGGTGAAGCAGAACCAGGGCTTTACGATGGCGACTACCCAGGCGATCTGGCCGGATCATCCGGAAAAAGTCCTTGGCTGCACCCAGGCGTTCGTCGACCAATACCCCAACACCGCTCGCGTACTGGTGATGGCGATCCTCGAAGCCAGCCGCTTCATTGAACAAAGCCAGGAAAACCGCCGATCCACCGCGCAATTGCTCAGCGCCCGCGACTACCTTGACGCGCCGCTCGACTGCATCGAACCGCGCCTGCTCGGCACCTACGACGACGGCCTCGGCAACCACTGGCAAGACCCCCATGCCCTGCGTTTTTTTGCCGAAGGCGCGGTAAACCTGCCGTATCTCTCCGACGGCATGTGGTTCATGACTCAATTCCGTCGCTGGGGCCTGTTGCGCGACGACCCGGACTATCTGGATGTTGCCCGCCAGGTCCAGCAACTAGCGCTCTATCGCGACGCCGCCAGCGCCGTTGGCCTCAGCACGACAGCCGCGGACATGCGCAGCAGCCAACTGATCGACGGCAAGATCTGGGACGGCCGTGACCCCGCCGCCTACGCGCGCAGTTTCCGCCTGCACGCAATGACCGATCCCACAAGCCGCCAGGCCTTGCGCTGACAGGAAGAACGATATGCTGCGAATCCTGTTGATCAACGACACCCCGCGTAAGGTCGGCCGACTCAAGGCCGCGCTGATCGAGGCCGGTTTCGAGGTGATCGATGAGTCAGGCCTGACCATCGACCTGCCCGCGCGCGTCGAAACGGTGCGTCCGGACGTGATCCTGATCGATACCGAGTCACCCGGGCGCGATGTGATGGAACAAGTGGTGCTGGTCAGCCGCGACCAGCCCCGGCCCATTGTGATGTTTACCGACGAACATGACCCAGATGTGATGCGCCAGGCGATCAAGTCCGGCGTCAGCGCCTACATCGTCGAAGGCATCCAGGCCCAACGCCTGCAACCGATCCTCGACGTGGCCATGGCACGCTTCGAGAGTGACCAGGCCCTGCGCGCCCAGCTGCAGGCCCGCGACCAGCAGTTGGCCGAGCGCAAGCGCATCGAACTGGCCAAGGGCATGCTGATGAAAATGAAGGCCTGCAATGAAGAAGAGGCCTACACCCTGATGCGCCGCCAGGCCATGAGTCGCCAGCAGAAACTGATCCAGGTGGCGGAGCAGATTATCGCCATGAGCGAGTTGCTCCGCTGATCTGGCGCAGCTCTTGCTAAAGGATCTTCACAGGTAGCCAACGGCGGTTGCCCCTCCACGACAAAGACGTCGCACATCCGGTTTGCCCCTCGCGAACCCGGTGGCGGCGTTTTTGCGTTTTGGCCCCAGTGCATGGGGCCGGTGGGGCGGCCTTAGCCGGCTGTTCCATCACCAGGCCTTCTTACAAGACTACCAACCGTTGAGGTGCGTGATGAAATCAAGCTTCTGGAAATCCGGGCACACCCCGACCCTGTT
Source organism: Pseudomonas sp. GL_117 (assembly GCF_057835125.1). NCBI lineage: Bacteria > Pseudomonadati > Pseudomonadota > Gammaproteobacteria > Pseudomonadales > Pseudomonadaceae > Pseudomonas > Pseudomonas sp. GL_117. Next base: position 4,566,986 of record NZ_CM174418.1, read on the forward strand.
TGCCGCATTCCTGTATTTCGATTTGAGCTTCATGGTCTGGTATCTGTTGGGCCCGCTGGCGATTCAGATTGCCGCCGACCTGCACCTGACCACTCAACAGCGTGGCCTGATGGTCGCGACGCCGATCCTCGCCGGCGCGGTGCTGCGCTTTTTGATGGGCATGCTGGCCGACAAGCTGTCACCCAAGACCGCCGGGCTGATCGGCCAGGTGATCGTGATCGCGGCGTTATCAGGCGCCTGGAAACTCGGTATCCACAGCTACGAACAAGCCCTGTTGCTGGGCGTGTTCCTCGGCATGGCCGGCGCATCCTTTGCGGTCGCATTGCCATTGGCGTCCCAGTGGTATCCCGCCGAACATCAAGGCAAAGCCATGGGCATTGCGGGCGCAGGCAACTCCGGCACCGTGTTTGCGGCGTTGCTGGCGCCAGTGCTGGCAGCCGCGTTTGGCTGGAGCAATGTGTTCGGTTTTGCGCTGATCCCATTGACCCTGACCCTGATCGTGTTCGCCTGGCTCGCCCGCAATGCTCCCGAACGGCCGAAAGCCAAATCCATGGCCGACTACTTCAAGGCCCTGGGCGACCGTGACAGCTGGTGGTTCATGTTTTTCTACAGCGTGACCTTCGGCGGCTTTATCGGCCTGGCCAGTGCCCTGCCCGGCTATTTTAACGACCAGTACGGCCTGAGCCCGGTGACCGCTGGCTACTACACCGCCGCCTGCGTGTTCGGCGGCAGCCTGATGCGCCCGCTGGGCGGCGCCCTGGCCGACCGTTTCGGCGGGATTCGTACCCTGCTCGGCATGTACGGCGTGGCGGCGGTGTGCATCGCGGCGGTGGGTTTCAACCTGCCGAGTTCCTACGCGGCACTGGCACTTTTCGTCTGCACCATGCTCGGTCTTGGTGCCGGTAATGGCGCGGTATTCCAGTTGGTGCCGCAACGTTTTCGCCGTGAAATCGGCGTGATGACCGGCCTGATCGGCATGGCCGGCGGTATCGGCGGCTTTGCCCTGGCGGCAGGAATGGGCGCGATCAAACAGAGCACCGGCAGCTATCAATTGGCCTTGTGGCTGTTCGCTAGCCTGGGCGTGCTGGCCTGGTTCGGCCTGCACGGCGTGAAGCGTCGCTGGCGCACCACCTGGGGCTCGGCCGCCGTGACGGCCGCGCGCGTCTGATGAGCCTGCAACTGAGCATCGCCCACGCCAGCGCCATCGGCCCACGCCCGGAAAACCAGGACGCGCTGCGGGTGGTCACGCCCGTGGCCGAACTGGCCGCAAGCAAAGGTTACCTGTGCGCCCTGGCCGACGGCGTCAGCCAATGCGCCGACGGCGGCCTGGCGGCACGCTCGACCTTGCAGGCACTGGCCCTGGACTATTACGCCACGCCGCAAACCTGGGGCGTGGCCCAGGCGCTCGAACGCTTGCTGCTCGCGCAGAACCGCTGGCTGCAAGCCAATGGCGGCGGCCAGCCACTGCTGACCACCCTCAGCGCCCTGGTGTTTCGCGGCCAGCGTTTCACCCTGGCGCATGTCGGCGATTGCCGGGTGTATCGCTGGCTGGATGGCGAGTTGCAACGCATCAGCGACGACCATGTGTGGGAGCAACCGGGCATGCAGCATGTGCTCAAGCGCGCCCTCGGCCTGGATCAACACCTGGTGCTGGACTTTCTCGACGGCGAATTGCGCCAAGGCGAGTGCTTCCTGCTGCTCAGCGACGGCGTGTGGGCCACCCTTGCCGAGCACAGCATCAGCGCGATCCTGCGTGAGCAAACCGACCTCGAACTGGCGGTCAACACCCTGGTCAATGCCGCACACCTGGCCGGCAGCCAGGACAACGCCAGTGCCCTGCTGGTGCGTATCGACACGCTCGGCGCCGCGACCCTCGGCGACGCGCTGGTGCAGTTGCAGCAATGGCCGCTGCCGCCGCCACTGAAAACCGGCCAATCCTTCGAGGGCTGGCAGGTAGAAGGTGTGCTGGCACACAGTCGACAGTCATTGCTGTACCGGGTACGCGATGCCCAGCAGCAGCCATGGCTGCTGAAAACCCTGCCCCTCAACCGCGACGACGACAGCGACGCGGGGCAGGCCTTGCTGTCGGAGGAGTGGTTCCTGCGCCGGGTAGCCGGGCGCGCGTTTCCTGAAGTCCACGCCGCCAGCGCGCGTCAGCATTTGTACTATGTGATGCGCGAATATCCGGGGAGAACCCTGGCACAACTGTTCCAGCAACAAGGCCCATTGCCCCTGGCGCAATGGCTGTCCATCGCCGAGCGGTTGGTACGCGCGGTGGGCATGCTGCATCGGCGGCAGATCCTGCACCGCGACATAAAACCGGAGAACCTGTTGCAGGGGGACGACGGTGAGTTGCGCGTGCTGGATTTCGGCCTGGCCTACTGCCCGGGGCTCTCCGAAGACCGCGCGCACCTGCTGCCCGGCACCCCGAGTTTTATCGCGCCCGAGGCTTTCAGTGGAGAACGTCCTACGGCCCAACAGGATTTGTACAGTGTCGGCGTGACGCTGTATTACCTGCTGACCGGGCATTATCCCTACGGAGAAATCGAAGCGTTCCAACGGCCGCGCTTCACCCAACCCGTCAGCGCCAGCCGGTATCGCCCCGACCTGCCGGAGTGGCTGCCCCTGAGCCTGGGACGGGCGGTGGCCTCGCAACCCACACAACGTTATGAAACCGCTGAAGAGTGGCTGCGCGACCTGGAACAGGCCGACCGCCGCGAATTGAGCGTGCACCCAAGGCCGCTGCTGGAGCGCGAACCGCTCAAGGTCTGGCAAACCCTGGCCGCCATGTCTTTGCTGCTCAATCTGGTGCTGCTGTACTGGCTGCTGCACCACTAGAGGGCAAATAGCTCTGCGACATCGGGCCCAAACCCAATAAATCCGGGCATCTGCCAACTTGGCACAACCGCTGCATTAGCTCTTTCAACAACAGACATATAGCCGCCCCTTCAACGACGAAGGGTCGCGCTTCCCGAGAGAACGGGACCAGGACAAAGGCGTCCTCGCTAGGTAACTAGCGGGGACGCCTTTTTTTGTTTGCGCGTGATTTGTCGAGCCATTGCGGAGAACGACATGAAAAAACTCAAATTAGTGATGATCGGCAACGGCATGGCCGGGGTTCGCACCCTTGAAGAATTGCTCAAGCTGAGCAGCGACCTGTACGACATCACCGTGTTCGGCGCCGAGCCGCACACCAACTACAACCGCATCCTGCTGTCGCCGGTGCTGGCCGGTGAACAGACCTTTGAAGAGATCGTGCTCAACGACCTCAGCTGGTATCTGGACAACAACATCAAGTTGCTGCTGAACCGCAAAGTGGTGCAGATCGACCGCGTCAAACGCATCGTCATCGCCGAAGACGGCAGCGAAGCCGAATACGATCGCCTGCTGATCGCCACCGGCTCTACCCCGTTTATCCTGCCGATCCCCGGCAATACCTTGCAGGGCGTGATCGGCTACCGCGACATCGCCGACACCCAGGCCATGATCGACACCGCCAAGACTCATAAGCACGCGGTGGTCATCGGCGGCGGCCTGCTCGGCCTGGAAGCCGCCAACGGCCTGATGCTGCGCGGTATGCACGTGACCGTGGTGCATATCGGCGAGTGGCTGCTGGAGCGACAACTGGACAAGACCAGCGGCCAACTGCTGCAAACCGAACTGGAAAGCCGAGGCCTGGTGTTTCGCCTGTGTGAACAGACCCAGGCGCTGCATGATGCCGGCAATGGTCGCGTCGGCTCGGTGCAGTTCAAGAACGGCGACATAATCCCCGCGGATTTGGTGGTGATGGCCGCCGGCATTCGCCCCAACACCGAACTCGCGGAAAAATCCGGTATCCCGTGCAACCGTGGGATTCTGGTCAACGACACCCTGCAAACCTACGACCCACGCATCTACGCGATCGGCGAATGCGCCAGCCATCGCGGGATCGCCTACGGCCTGGTGGCGCCCTTGTTCGAACAGGCCAAAGTCTGCGCCAACCATTTGGCCCAACTGGGTTTTGCCACCTACAAAGGCTCGGTGACTTCGACCAAGTTGAAAGTGACCGGTATCGACCTGTTTTCGGCCGGGGACTTCATGGGCGGCGAAGGCACCGAGACCATCACCCTCTCCGACCCGATTGGCGGCGTGTACAAGAAGCTGGTGATCAAGGACGACATCCTGGTCGGCGCCTGCCTGTACGGCGACACCGCCGACGGTGGTTGGTATTTCCGCCAGATCCGTGAGAACCACGCCATCGGCGAGATCCGCGACCACCTTATGTTCGGCGAAAACGCCTTGGGTGACGTAGGCCATCAAGGCCAGGACAAGGCCATGAGCATGGCCGACAACGCCGAGGTCTGCGGCTGCAACGGCGTGTGCAAGGGCACCATCGTCAAGGCGATCCAGGAACAGGGCTTGTTCAGTGTCGATGAGGTGAAAAAACACACCAAGGCCGCCAGTTCTTGCGGTTCCTGCGTCGGCTTGGTCGAGCAGATCCTGATCAACACCGTGGGCGGTGCGGCCGATGTCAAACCGAAAAGCGAGAAAGCCATCTGCGGTTGCAGCGACCTCAACCACGGGCAAATCCGCCAGGCCATCCGCGACCAGCACTTGCTGACCATCGCCGGCACCATGAGCTACCTCAACTGGCGCACACCCAACGGCTGCGCCACCTGCCGCCCGGCGCTGAACTACTACCTGATTTCCACCTGGCCCGGCGAGGCCAAGGATGATCCGCAATCGCGCCTGATCAACGAACGCGCCCACGCCAACATTCAGAAAGACGGCACCTACTCCGTAGTCCCCCGGATGTGGGGCGGTGTGACCAATCCTGGGGAACTGCGCCGCATCGCCGATGTGGCCGACAAATACAACGTGCCAATGGTCAAGGTCACCGGCGGTCAGCGCATCGACCTGCTCGGTATCAAGAAGCAGGACCTGCCGGGGGTGTGGAAAGACCTCGACATGCCATCCGGCCATGCCTACGGCAAGTCCATCCGCACTGTAAAAACCTGCGTGGGCAGCGAGTTCTGCCGCTTCGGCACGCAAAACTCCACGCAACTGGGCATCGAGCTTGAGCACGACCTGTTCAATATGTGGTCGCCGCACAAGGTCAAGCTGGCAGTGTCCGGCTGCCCACGCAATTGCTCGGAAGCCGGCATCAAGGACGTGGGAATCATCGGCGTCGATTCCGGCTGGGAGATGTACATCGGCGGCAACGGTGGGATCAAGACCGAGGTGGCGGAGTTCTTCGTCAAGCTGAAAACCGCTGAAGAAGTGCGTGAGTACAACGGCGCCTTCCTACAGCTGTACCGCGAAGAAGCCTTCTACCTTGAGCGCACCGTGCACTACCTGCAACGGGTCGGCATGGAGCACATCAAGAAAGCCGTACTCGAAGACCCCGCCCGCCGCCAAGCCCTCAACGAGCGCCTGCAGTTCTCGCTGTCGTTCGAACAAGATCCGTGGAAAGAGCGCCTGGAACAGCCGCTGCTGAAAAAAGAATTTGATGTGATCCCCGTCCAACAACTGGAGGTGCCGGCATGAACTGGCTGAATATCTGCGCCCTCGACGAAATCAACGTGCTGGGCTCGCGCATCATCCAAGGCCCCAAGGGCGACATCGCGATTTTTCGTACCAGTGATGATGAAGTCTTCGCCCTTGACGACCGCTGCCCACACAAGGGCGGCCCGTTGTCCCAAGGCTTGATCTACGGCAAGCGCGTGGCCTGCCCGCTGCACAACTGGCAGATCGACCTGGCGTCCGGCGAAGCCCAGGCACCAGACGTCGGTTGCGCCCACCATCACCCGGCCCGTGTGGAAAACGGCCGGGTGCTGCTGGCCCTGCGGGACACCGTGTGATGAACCGCCAGACCACCGCGTCCACCTGCTGCTATTGCGGGGTGGGGTGCGGCGTGTTGATCGAACATGACGGCGCGCAAATCCTGGGGGTGACGGGCGACCCGAGCCACCCGGCCAACTTTGGCAAATTGTGCAGCAAGGGCTCCAGCCTGCACCTGACCGGCGACATATCCGCCCGCGCCTTGTACCCGGAGCTGCGCCTGGGCAAAGACCTGGCGCGCTCGCGCACCGACTGGGATACCGCGCTGGAACACGCCGCCAACGTGTTCGCCGACACCCTCGCCGAACACGGGCCGGACAGCGTGGCCTTCTACATCTCCGGGCAACTGCTGACCGAGGACTACTACAGTTTCAACAAACTCGCCCGCGCCCTGGTGGGTACCAACAACATCGATAGCAACTCGCGGCTGTGCATGTCCTCGGCGGTGGTCGGCTACAAGCGCAGCCTGGGTGCCGATGCGCCGCCTTGCAGTTATGAGGACCTGGAAAACAGCGACTGCGTGATGATCGTTGGCAGCAATATGGCCTACGCCCACCCGGTATTGTTCCGACGTCTTGAAGAGGCCAAGGCACGCCGCCCCCAAATGAAAGTGCTGGTGATCGATCCACGCCGTACGGACACTTGCGACTTGGCTGACCTGCACCTGGCGATTCTGCCGGGCACCGATGTGGCGTTGTTCCATGGGATCTTGCATTTGCTGCTGTGGGAAGACTGGATCGACCGCGCGTTTATCCAGGCGCATACCGAGGGCTTGGCCGAGCTCAAGCGCTTGGTGCACGACTACACGCCGCAGATGGTCACACAGTTGTGCGGGATCAGCGTCGAGCAACTGCGCTTGTGTGCCGAGTGGGTGGGCACCTCCAGCAGTTTCCTGTCGCTGTGGTGCATGGGGCTTAATCAGTCCACCGCCGGCAGCGCAAAAAACAGCGCGCTGATCAATCTGCACCTGGCCACCGGCACCATCGGCCGACCAGGCTGTGGGCCGTTTTCCCTGACCGGTCAGCCGAATGCCATGGGCGGGCGCGAAACCGGCAGTTTGTCGAATTTGCTGCCGGGGCACCGTGAGGCAGCGAACCCAGAGCATCGCGCACAGGTTGCGGCGTATTGGGGGGTTGAGTCGTTGCCGGCGGCTACCGGGCTGACCGCTGTCGAACTGTTCGAGCAGATGCAGGCCGGCAAGATCAAGGCGGTGTGGATCGCCTGCACCAACCCGGCGCAATCGCTGCCGGACCAGAACAGCGTGCGCGCGGCGTTGGCGGCTTGTCCCTTTGTGGTGTTGCAGGAGGCGTTTCGGACGACGGAAACCGCAGCCTTTGCCGACCTGTTGTTGCCCGCCGCCAGTTGGGGGGAGAAGGAAGGCACGGTGACCAACTCCGAACGGCGCATTTCCCACGTTCGCCGAGCTATCGCCCCACCGGGAGAAGCGCGGCCGGATTGGGCAATTACCGTAGATTTCGCACAGCGTCTGGAACGTCGCTTGCGTCCAGGGCGCGACAGTCTGTTTGCGTTCGAGCAGCCTGCGCAGGTTTTTGACGAATACAAACTGCTGACCCAGGAGCGTGACCTCGACCTGTCAGGCATCAGCCACGCCCTGCTCGACAAGATCGGGCCACAACAATGGCCGTTTCCGAAAGGGGCACAGGCCGGCACGCCACGCCTGTATAGCGATGGCCTCTTCCCCACCGCCAGCGGGCGCGCGCAGTTTGTCGCCGACCCGTATCGCGCAGCCAAGGAACAGCGCGATGCACGCTTCCCCCTGACCCTGATCACCGGCCGCCTGCGCGACCAGTGGCACGGCATGAGCCGCACCGGCACTGCCGCGCAGTTGTTCGGGCACGTCAGCGAGGCATTGCTGAGCCTGCATCCGGACGAAATGCGCCGTCATCGCGTGAAAGACGGTGATCTGGTCAACCTGAAAAGCCGTCGCGGGCAAGTGATCGTGGCCGTCAGCGCGGACGACAGTGTGCGCCCGGGCCAGGCGTTCCTGCCGATGCATTGGGGGGATCGGTTTCTCAAGGGCGGCGTGAACGCACTCACCCAGCCGGCATTCGATCCGTTGTCGAAACAGCCGGAACTCAAGCACAGCGGGGTGCGCCTGGAGACCGTGCACCTGCCTTGGCAGCTGTTCGCCCTGATCGAGGGCGATGTGCAGCAACACTTTGAAGCCTTGCGCCCGCTGTGCGAGGGCTTTGCCTACGTGAGCCTGAGCCTGGCCGGGCGCGAGCGCCCTGCCCTGCTGGTGCGGGCCGCACACAGCGAGGCGCCCGACCTGCAACTGCTGACGCGTATCGACCAATTGCTGGGCCTGAATGACGGGCCGGTGATGGCCTATGACGACCCGCGCCGCTCGATTGGCAAGCGGGTGAAAATCGAAAAAGGCCGTATCACGGCGCTGCGCCTCGCCGGGGAAACCTTGGCGCGGCACTGGCTGCAAAGCCTGTGGCTGGAGGGGCGTACAGACGATCAACTGCGCCGCTGGTTGTTGGCGCCCCTCAGCGCCCCGCCGGGGGGTGCGGCGGCCAGCAGCAAGATCCTGTGCAACTGCAAAAACGTCAGCGAGAACGCTGTGTGCAGCGCCATTGGCCGGGGCCTGGATCTGGATGGGTTGAAGCGGGAGTTGGGTTGCGGCACGCAATGCGGCTCCTGTGTCCCGGAAATCAAACGTTTATTGGCGAGCAACCTGCAGCCAATCGCAATCAGTGTGTGAGGGCAACGACATGAGCGCAAAAGTCTGGCTGGTGGGCGCAGGCCCCGGTGATCCGGAACTGCTGACCCTCAAGGCGGTAAGGGCCCTGCATGAGGCCGATGTGGTACTGATTGATGACTTGGTCAATCCCGCGGTGCTGGAACACTGCGCGAGTGCGCGGGTGATCACGGTAGGAAAGCGCGGTGGTTGTCGCTCGACGCCGCAGGATTTCATCCACCGCCTGATGCTGCGTTATGCGCGCCAGGGTAAGTGCGTGGTACGGCTCAAGGGCGGCGATCCGTGCATTTTCGGGCGGGGCGGCGAAGAAGCCATGTGGCTGCATGAGCGCGGGATCGAGGTGGAGTTGGTCAACGGAATTACCGCGGGCCTGGCGGGGGCGACGAATTGCGCGATCCCCCTGACGTTGCGCGGTGTCAGCCGTGGTGTAACCCTGGTCACGGCGCATACCCAGGACGACAGCAGCCTGAATTGGCGTGCATTGGCCGAAAGCGGGACGACGTTGGTGGTGTACATGGGGGTGGCGAAGCTGGAGGAGATTCGCCAGCAACTGCTGGAGGGCGGCATGGCGGCGGATATGCCGGTGGCGATGATCGAAAACGCTTCGTTGCCTCACCAGCGCGAATGCCGCAGTGCGCTGTCGCGGATGCATGAGGACGCCCAGGCGTTTGCCTTGAAGAGCCCGGCCATCCTGGTGATTGGCAAGGTCGCGGCCAATGGGCAAGCCGCTTATGTAGCGGCAGCGGCCAGCGCCTGAGGCAAATTGCAGGCGAAAAAAAGCCCGGCCTGAGCCGGGCTTTTTTCTACCACTCAGTAATTACTGAGCTTGGGCTTCAACCGACGCTTCTACACGACGGTTAACAGCACGACCAGCTTCAGTTGCGTTGTCAGCAACTGGGCGGGATTCGCCGTAACCTACGGAAGTTACGCGGTTGGCAGCAACGCCGTCTTTAACCAGGACTTGCTTAACAGCGTCAGCACGACGCTGGGACAGCTTCTGGTTGTAAGCGTCTGGACCTACGGAGTCAGTGTGACCAGCCACTTCTACGTGGGTAGCTGGGTACTGCTTCATGAAGTCAGCCAGGTTTTTCACGTCGCCGTAGCTGTTAGGCTTAACAACGGCCTTGTCGAAGTCGAACTTAACGTCCAGCTCAACACGAACAACCTGAGCAACTGGAGCTTCTGGCTCTGGAGTTGGCTCTGGAGCTGGTGCTGGGGTAGGAGCCGGAGCTACTGCGCCAGCGTTGCCGCCGAAGTTCACACCCAGGCCAACCAGTGCGGAGTAATCCCACTTGCCGTTGTCCATAGCGTAGTCAGCTTCAACACCAGCACGAGCGTACAGGTTGTCGGTGAAGTAGTACTTCACGCCAGTACCAACGATAGCCAGGGTCGACTGATCGCGACCGCTGTGGCCGTCAGCTTTGACGTTGCCACGGCTCTGGTGACCGAAACCACCTTCTACGTATGGACGCAGGCTGTCTACGCCAGCTTGACCGAAGTGATACTGGGCAACCAGGCTGCCGGTATCGCCTTTGATTTTCTGGTTACCAGTACCGTCGTTCGAACGGGTGTGGTTGGTTTTGTCGTAGGACAGGTTCAACGACAGGTCGTCGGTCAGGAAGTAACCAATGCGAGCGCCTGGGTTGAAGCCGTCTTCGATGTGCTTAACGCTATCGTTGAATTGCTTCTTGTAGAACAGCTCGCCTTCAACTGCGCCTTGGCCTTGTGCCAGTGCGCCGAAAGAAGAAGCGGCAATAAGAGTACCAATGGCCAAGCCCAAGGTGTTTTTCAGTTTCATCCGTTAAATCCCCATCTGGTGATTGTAAAGCAGTCCCACAAACCGGGGGACAACTCGGCGACAAGTCTAACAGAACTTGCCTACACGTAAGAGATATTTGCCACGCACTAAGTTTCAGTCTCGCCCGCAAATTTCTCACGTAATTTATCTAGAGCACGTTTGTAACGCATTTTTGTAGCACTCAAACCCATGTGCATGATGTCAGCGATTTCCTGAAACTCGAGCTCTGCGACAAATCGTAGCACCAGAATTTCCCGGTCAATCGGGTTCACATACACCAACCAACGATCGAGTCCGCCCTTCTCCTCGGGTGCCGGCGTCTTCTCTTCAGACGCTTCCTCAAGGGGGTCCAGACTCAACGCGTCCATCAAGCGACGCTTTCGTCGTTCCTTGCGATACTGCGTGATGCACTCGTTGTACGTGATGCTATAGAGCCATGTCTTGAACTTCGATTTCCCCTCGAAGTTCTTCAAGCCGTACAGCACCTTGAGCATCACTTCCTGACAGACATCATCCGCATCTCTATCGTTCCCTAAATACCTTGAACAAACGTTGAACAGAGTGCGTTGATATCTGCGCATCAATTCTTCGTACGCGCGAGTTACGTGAAACAGCTCCGTGTGCGAGCGCGCGACCAACTCCTCATCAGAGAGCTCACGGGGGTCATAGCGCGTGGACAGCGTTTGGGCTTTATTCAAAACAAGTCGTGCCGACAGTCAGGTCAATGTCCGCTACAGCCCGGTCACCCGGGTTTGCGGCGGCGTACATTAGCAGGGTTTGCCGGATTAGCGGCTACTGACCTGCTGCTCCAGGAGAATCCGATTGGACAACGACACGAGGTCGCCGTCGTCGGTCAGCACTGTCGTCTTGACAGTACCGATCTCCTCGATTTGCCCTTCGACCTCGCCCACACGCACCTGTTGCCCCACCTGATACAGCTCACGCACATAGATTCCCGCAAGAATCTGGCCGGCAATTTCCCGGCTTCCGAGGCCCATGGCCAGTGCAACGGCCAGACCAACGGTAATCAAAACGATCACAATCACGTGGTTGAGCAGGTCAGTCTTGACCTCCAACTGGCTGATCGCGACCGAAATACTGATGATGATCACCAGCCCCTGGGCAATTCGCCCGAGGCCTGCGGCATAGTCCAGCCCCACGCCTTCCGCGGCGCCGCGCACCAGGCCATTGGCCAATTGCGCCAGCAGAACGCCTACCAGCAGCACCAACGCGCCGCCGAAAACCTTCGGCAAATACAGCGCCAGCATGTCGAGCGTAGCTGAAACTCGCTCAAGTCCAAGGGATTGAGCCGCAGAAACCAGAAAAATCAGCAATACGAACCAGTAGACGATCTTGCCGATCAGCGTGGAGATCGGCACTTGCAGCCCGGCACGGCCCAGCAACTTGGTCAGGCCGGTGCCGGCCATCAGGCGATCAAGGCCCAGTTTGGCGAGCAATTTGGACAGCAGGGTGTCGAGCAGCTTGGCCACGACAAAGCCCAGCAACACCAGTACCAGAGCACCAAACAGGTTGGGAATGAAGTTCGCCACCTTGGTCCACAACGCGGTCATCGCGGTGACCAGGCTCTGGGTCCAGAGATCAAGTTCCATATTCAATCAGCCTTATCAGCAGTGCGAGCAAGAGATCTACGACGGGAAACCGGCGATACGTGGGCCGAACCATTGTTCAGGGCCATCATCAACGCCGGCAGCCAACGACCGAGCAGACCGAACAAATCACCCGCCCCTACCTGACGGTTGGCGGTTTTCAGCACGCGACCCAGGCAGGCATCGTCATCCCGGTTGGATGGCGAAGCATTGAGCATGTCACGCAAAGACTGTTCGAACGGATCGTGCATAAAGACCTCTCGCAAGTGTTTTAAAAGACGAGGGTAAAATTCTTGGGGTCACATAGGACCCTTCCTACGTTCAGCTCATATTCAGCTCAAACCCAGCGCAATCGTCGAAATAGCCACCATTGTCCCAGCGCAACCGCCACCATCATCAGGCAGGCAATCACGAATCCGTAGGGGCTGGCGGAGAACGGAATCCCGCCCACATTGATACCCAGCAAACCGGTGAGAAAACTCATCGGCAGGAAGATCCCGGTGATGATACCGAAGCGATACATGGTGCGGTTCATGCGCACGCTCAAACGCCGGTCTTCGGCCTCCAGCACAAGCCCCACGCGCTCCCGAGCCAATTCGAGCTCTTCCAGGTAACGCGTCAGACTGTTGTTCAATTCGTTCCAGTAATCGGCATCGTCGTCACAGAACCACGGCAATTTGATCCGCGTCAGCTGGGCAAAAATGTCGCGCTGCGGGGCGAGGAATCGCTTGAGCCCGGCCGCTCGCCGACGGATCTGCAAAACGCTGCCATGTTCCGGGGTATACCGTTCGTCGGTATCGAGTTTTTCTTCCTCGGTATCGACGATTTCAGACAGGTCGGTGACCAGATCCTGCACTTTATTGGTCAGGTACTGCGCCATATAAAGGATAAGTTCTGACGCCGTTTTAGGACCTTTGCCATCCGCCAACTGCACCAACAGCTCATCGGTGGCACGCAACGGTCGCAGGCGCAGGGAAATCACCCGGTTGGCCGCAGCAAAGATACGTACCGAGACCATGTCCTCCGGCTCGGCGCCGGGGTTCAGGTTGACCCCGCGCAGGAACAGCAACAGCTGCGCATCCGGCAGTGGCAACAGGCGCGGGCGGGTGTTTTCCTCCAGCAGCAGGTCGCAGGCGAATTCACTCAGGCCACTGGATTTGCGCAGCCAGGTCTGCGTTTGGGGATGGCTGCGATCCCAGTGCAGCCACAGGCTTTCCTGGGGCTGCAGTTGCAAATCGTCAAGCTCAGTCCGGGCAATCGAACGCGCACCGCCTTTACCGTCCAGCACCAGGGCATGCACCAGCCCCCATTGCGCGTTTTCTTCCTCGAACATCCTCACCCCTGTCGGCTATTGCAGTTTATTCAGGCATTTTCAGCGGGCTTGGCGAGACAATCACGCCATTGTTGTCGGCGTAGATGTACTCACCCGGACGGAACGTCACCCCGGCAAACGTCACCACCACGTTCAGGTCGCCGATCCCGCGCTTGTCGGTCTTCATCGGATGGCTGGCCAGGGCCTGCACCCCCAGGTCGGTCTGCGCGATGACATCGACATCACGGATGCAACCGTAGATCACCAGGCCTTCCCAACCGTTTTTCGCGGCTTTCTCGGCGATCATGTCGCCCAGCAAGGCGCGGCGCAGGGAACCACCACCGTCAACCACCAACACCTTGCCAGCGCCCGGCTGGTCGGCTTGTTCCTTGACCAGCGAGTTGTCCTCGAAGCACTTGATGGTGACGATCTCACCGCCAAAGGAATCTCGGCCACCGAAGTTGCTGAACATCGGCTCGACGACCTGCACCAGGTCCGGGTAGGCATCGCACAGGTCGGGGGTCACGTAATGGTTCATCGAAAAAATTCCTTTCTGCCAAAGAAGTGTCTTTCAAGGAAGTACCGGTCGAAACAGGCGCAGAACATCCCACTCGCTTCGCCGCAACGCAATAGCCACTGCGCGACTGAATATGACCAGAAGCGTTCAGCGCGTCATATCTTAGCCGCAACCGCAAAGGAGCGAAACGCCCGTGGCTGAGCGCTCCATCAAACCTTAGTCGCAGGCTCGACCGAGGCACCGGGCAAAGGTGTGAGCGGATCCTTCAGCCATTGCGTCATCAACGGCCACACTTCAGCCTGCGCCGCTTTGCTGACCAGCATCTCTACGTGCCCGAAATCCCCGCTGAAACCCTGCTGGCGTCCCAGGCACAGGTACTGGCGATGCTCAGAACCCACCTGTTCGAACAGCTTGCGGCAGGCCCAGTCCGGGTCTTGATGATCGCCGGCGGCGCTCACCGCCAACAGCGGCACATCGACCTCGGCCAAACCTTTCCACCAATCATTCTTACCCTCGCCAAAACGGCCAAACAGGCCATTCCAGCGCATGGCTTCGATCAGCACGCCCGCCGGCTCATCCTCTGGGCCGCGCTTGTAGCGTGAGCCGGAAATCCCGCCGATGCGTTTCAACAGCACGCGCCCCGTCCACTCCACCGGCGGCAGCTTCAACGGCCAGTGCGTGCGACTGACCTGACAGCCAAACAATGCCGCAGAAGCCACCGCCGGTGCCCCCAGATACTCGCCTCCCAGGGCCGCAGCCAAGGTCGTGGCGCCCAGGGAATGGCCGATCCAGTGCGGAACCTGCGCACTTTGCTCACGTACAAACGCGCCAATGGCCGGCAAATCGTAACGCGCATAGTCGGCGACGCGGTTGCGCGTGTAGTCATGGTTGCGCTTGGACAAGCCATGACCGCGCATTTCCGGGATCCATACATCAAACCCTTGGCGCGCCAGGTAGGCCCCCAGGCCGAGCCCCTTGGGCGAATACCAGAAGCGTCGGTTGGAAAAACTGCCATGCAATAAAATAACGGGAATGCCCCGGTTTTGCGGGACATCCGCCAGGCCCAAACGGGTAACCGCGAGCTCGACGGTGCCGTCGGGACTGTTACCGGGTTTGAGTCGGTAGACATCTTCACTCAGGTCGCCACGACGTTCAGCGCTGATCAGGGCGACAGGAAACAGGTTGCTACTGCTTTGCATAATGCTCTTGCACAAAAAAGGGCGGCGTCCGCGGGGATTGCCGCCCTGTACAGATAAGAATGCCGGTCACCCGCGACAGGTGACCGGCACTTTTGACGTATCGACCTTAGGCGGACGCTTGGCCTTCCGCCAGGAAGAACCAGGTTTCCAGCACGGAATCGGGGTTCAGCGAGACGCTTTCGATGCCCTGCTCCATCAGCCAGCGGGCCAGATCCGGATGGTCGGAAGGGCCTTGGCCGCAGATGCCGATGTACTTGCCAGCCTTGTTACAGGCCTGGATGGCGTTGGACAGCAGCTTCTTGACCGCAGGATTTCGCTCGTCGAACAGGTGCGCGATGATCCCGGAGTCGCGGTCCAGGCCCAGGGTCAGCTGGGTCAGGTCGTTGGAACCGATGGAGAAGCCGTCGAAGTACTCCAGGAACTCTTCGGCCAGGATGGCGTTGGACGGCAGTTCGCACATCATGATCACGCGCAGGCCGTTATCGCCACGGGACAGGCCGTTTTCAGCCAGCAGGTCGACAACCTGGCTCGCTTCGCCCAGGGTACGCACGAACGGCACCATGATCTCGACGTTGGTCAGGCCCATCTCGTTGCGCACACGCTTGAGGGCGCGGCATTCGAGCTCGAAGCAGTCACGGAACGCTTCGCTGATGTAACGCGAGGCGCCACGGAAACCCAGCATCGGGTTTTCTTCTTCCGGCTCGTAGAGCTTGCCGCCGATCAGGTTGGCGTATTCGTTGGACTTGAAGTCCGACAGGCGCACGATGACCTTTTTCGGGTAGAACGCCGCCGCCAGGGTGCTGATGCCTTCCACCAATTTCTCGACGTAGAAGCCCACCGGGTCGTTGTAGCCGGCGATGCGTTTGTCGACGCTTTCCTTGATGTCCAGCGGCAGGCCGTCGTAGTTCAACAGGGCCTTGGGGTGCACGCCGATCATGCGGTTGATGATGAACTCCAGGCGGGCCAGGCCCACACCGGCGTTCGGCAGTTGCGCGAAATCGAAGGCACGGTCCGGGTTGCCGACGTTCATCATGATCTTGAACGGCAGGTCTGGCATGGCATCGATGGAGTTTTGCTTGATGTCGAAGCCCAGTTCACCTTCAAAGATGAAACCGGTATCGCCTTCGGCGCAGGAAACCGTCACGCCCTGGCCGTCTTTCAACAGCTGGGTAGCGTTACCGCAACCCACCACCGCAGGAATCCCCAGCTCACGGGCGATGATCGCCGCGTGGCAAGTCCGCCCGCCACGGTTGGTGACGATCGCGCTGGCGCGCTTCATCACCGGTTCCCAATCCGGGTCGGTCATGTCGGAGACCAGTACGTCACCTGGCTGGACTTTATCCATTTCGGACACGTCCTTGATGATCCGCACCTTGCCGGCGCCGATGCGCTGGCCGATGGCACGGCCTTCCACCAGCACGGTGCCGGTTTCTTTCAGCAGGTAGCGTTCCATGACGTTGGCCGAAGTGCGGCTCTTCACGGTTTCCGGACGGGCCTGCACGATGTACAGCTTGCCGTCGTCGCCGTCTTTGGCCCACTCGATGTCCATCGGGCACTTGTAGTGCTTTTCGATGATCATCGCTTGTTTGGCCAATTCGCTGACTTCAACGTCGGTCAGGCAGAAACGCGCGCGCTCGGCCTTGTCGACATCAACGGTCTTGACCGAGCGACCGGCCTTGGCCTCGTCGCCGTAGATCATCTTGATGGCCTTGCTGCCCAGGTTACGGCGCAGGATGGCCGGGCGACCCGCTTCGAGGGTGCCCTTGTGTACGTAGAATTCGTCCGGGTTTACCGCGCCTTGTACGACGGTTTCGCCCAGGCCGTAGGCGCCGGTGATAAACACCACATCACGGAAGCCGGATTCGGTGTCCAGGGTGAACATTACGCCGGCGGTGCCGGTTTCCGAACGCACCATGCGCTGCACACCGGCAGACAGGGCCACCAGCTTGTGGTCGAAACCTTGGTGTACGCGGTAGGAAATGGCGCGGTCGTTGAACAGCGAGGCGAAGACTTCCTTGGCCGCGCGGATCACGTTTTCCACGCCGCGGATGTTCAGGAAGGTTTCCTGCTGACCGGCGAAGGAGGCGTCCGGCAAGTCTTCGGCAGTGGCCGAGGAGCGCACGGCGACGGCCATGTCCGGGTTGCCCGCCGACAGGGCGGCGAAGGCGGTGCGGATTTCCGCGTTGAGCTTCTCGGGGAACTCGGCTTCCATGATCCACTGGCGGATCTGGCTGCCGGTCTTGGCCAGGGCGTTGACGTCGTCGACGTCCAGTGCGTCCAGCGCGGCGTGGATCTGAGCATTGAGGCCGCTCAGTTCGAGGAAATCGCGGTAAGCCTGGGCCGTGGTGGCAAAACCACCGGGCACCGATACACCAGCGCCTGCAAGATTACTGATCATCTCGCCGAGGGATGCGTTCTTGCCCCCTACGTGCTCTACATCATGGACGCCGAGCTTATCGAGGGAAACTACGTACTCTACCAAGGTGATCTCTCCACTAACTGTGTTGGAAAAGCTCAGGACGCGGGCTGCTCAGTAGGAGCTTTCGCCGGCGTTTGTGGCCTGGACCTGGAAAATAAGTGAGAATGCGGCCCACTGTGGGACGGCAAAATCGCGCCTATCATATCCAAGATTCGTCATCAGCTTAAGGCCCAGGGCTCAAATGAAACGATCTGCTTTCTTTATCTCCGACGGCACCGGCATCACAGCCGAAACATTGGGTCAAAGCCTGCTCGCGCAGTTCGAAAACATTACCTTCGCCAAATTCACGCGGCCTTATATCGACAGCGTGGAAAAAGCGCGGGCCATGGTACAACAAATCAATCTGGCGGCTGAAAAAGACGGCTTTCGGCCGATCATTTTCGACACGATCGTCAATCAAGACATCCGTGAGATCCTTGCGACCTCGAATGGTTTCATGATCGACATCTTCTCGACCTTCCTGGCGCCCCTGGAACAAGAGCTGAGTGAACACTCCTCGTACTCCGTAGGAAAGTCCCATTCCATTGGCCATAACTCCAACTATATGGAGCGTATCGAGGCGGTGAACTTCGCCCTCGACAATGACGACGGCGCCCGCACGCACTACTACGACAAGGCCGACCTGATCCTGGTGGGCGTATCGCGCTGCGGCAAGACCCCGACCTGCCTGTACATGGCCATGCAATTCGGTATCCGCGCGGCCAACTACCCGCTGACCGAGGACGACATGGAACACCTGACGCTGCCTGCGGCCTTGCGTTCGCACCGGCACAAGCTGTTCGGCCTGACCATCGACCCGGACCGCCTTACCTCGATCCGCAACGAGCGCAAGCCCAATAGCCGTTATTCCAGCTATGCGCAGTGCGAATTCGAGGTGCGTGAAGTGGAAAATCTGTTCCGCCGCGAGAATATTGCGCACATCAATTCCACGCATTTCTCGGTGGAAGAGATTTCAGCGAAGATTCTGGTGGAAAAAGGCGTAGAGCGCCGTTTCAAGTAACCCCGAAGCCTGTAGTGAGCGGGCTTGCCCCGCGCTGGGGGGCGCAGCCGCCCCAAATCCAGGCGGCCTCGGTCTTTCTGAAACACCGCGGCGGCCTTATTGGGGCGGCTTCGCCCCCCAGCGCGGGCAAGCCCGCTCGCTACAATTGAAATCGTCCGCCGCCCTGCCCCAGCGCGGTCGCCAGCGCATCAAACCCGGCCAACAGCAACTGATCATCCCCCGACGTATTGCAGATACTCGCCCGAATAAACTGCGGCACCGCCGTCTGCCCCACGGCAAACGCCTCGGCGGTGGCGATCAGGTAATTGTTCTGTTTGAGCTCGGCTTCGATTTCCGACGCGCGCCACGGCTCCGGGACTTCAATCCAGAAGTGCGGGCTGTTGAGGTGCGTGCGGTATTCAAGACCGGCCAACAACCCTTGCACCAAGGCTTTGCGGCGACTGATCTCATTGATCTGCTGGCGCAGCAGGTATTCGGCGGTGCCGTTTTCGATCCACTGTGTCGCCAGTTCCAGCGTCACCGGCGTGGCCATCCAGCAGGTCGAGCGCAGCGCCGCCGAGATGCGGCTGACCAAGGCCGGTGGTGCATGCACATAGCCCACGCGCAACCCGGCAGACACTGCCTTGCTCAAGCTGCTGATCAAAATCGTACGCTCAGGCGCGAAATAGCTGAGGGGCGGTGGACGATCCTCCACCAGCACGCCGTGGGCTTCATCTTCAAGAATCAGTAGATTGTGTTCCCGACAGACTCGGGCCAAGGCTTCGCGGCGCGGAATCGAAAGTACTGCAGTGGTCGGGTTCTGAATGGTCGGCGTGCAATACAACGCCGAAACCCGGTGGTTACGACAGACTTCATCCAACGCCCCCGGCAGCACGCCTTCCTCATCCATCTCCAGGCCGATCAGGCGCACGCCCAACATGCGCGCCGCCGTGATCAACCCTGGATAGGTCAGTTGCTCGGTGACCACCGTATCGCCGGCGCGCAGCAACGCCATCATGGCGCAGAGCAAACCGTGCTGGCCGCCGTTGACGCAGATGACCTGCTCGGGAATCGGATGAAAATCGCGCTGTACCAGCCATTGCGCACCCGCCTCGCGATAACGCGGCAGCCCGGCGTCGGGCGTGTAGGCACTGATGTCCTGGAGGAACTTGGCGTTGGTCGCCAGGGTTTGCAGGCTCTGGGCCAGGAAGGCCGTTTCCTGCCCTGGGATATGCATGTTGCGGCTCATGTCGAAGTACTGGCGCGGCTCCTCGCTGAAGTTGCGAAAGCCTTCATCGCGCTGGCGCTCCATCCCACGCTTGCGCACGAAAGTTCCGTCCCCCACCCGCGCCACCACCAACCCCAGGCGTTCCAACTCGCCGTAGGCCCGGCTGATGGTGCCGATGGTCACCCCCAGATTGTCGGAAAGCACCCGATGAGGCGGTAGCTTTCGTCCTGGTTCAATCAGCCCTTCAAGGATGCCCCGTTCCATGACATCGGACAGGCGCTTGTACTTCACGCCCTGACCGCTGGACAACCCCTCACGCATAATTGACACCATGTCAATATTTGTTTTGACAGCCATCTTTCGCCCTAATAGTGTGCTTTTACGGGTTCAATCACCGGATGAAACAACTCAATACACAGTCAATATAGAGTTCAATTCCGGCTCATGGAAGTAATAAACGATGCCAATGTCCGCCGTTCTCGAAAACACTGAAAAAACCAAATCCCAGAAACAATGGCTGGCCGGCCTGGTCACCAGCGTGATGTTCCTGATCGTGTGCCTGAGCTGGGGCACCACCTGGCTGGGCATCAAGATCGCCGTGGAGAGCGTGCCGCCGCTGACGTCCGCCGGCCTGCGCTTCCTGATCGCCTTCCCGCTGTTCCTGTGTTTTGCCATGGTGCGCCGTGAGCCGATCCTGTTTCCCCGGGAAAGCCGCTGGTTCTTCGTGTTCGTGACGCTTTCCTACTTCAGTGTTCCTTATTACCTGCTCAACTACGGCGAGATGCATGTCTCGTCCGGGCTTACCGCCCTGCTGTTCAGTTGCATGCCGGTGTTCATCCTGATTTTCTCCGCGCTGTTCCTGCGTGAGCGCATCTACTTCTCCCAGGTGGTCGGCATCGGCATCGGTTTCGGCAGCCTCTACATGATCATCAAGAGCCAGGGCCTGCACCTGGACCACGCCGAGTTTCTCGGGGTACTGGCCATTCTGAGCGCCGCGATCATGCACGCCTTGTGCTACGTCATTACCAAGCAAAAAGGCAGCGCCATCAGCGTGATCACCTACAACACCCTGCCCATCGGCATTGCCGGGCTGATGCTGTTCGTGGCGGGCCTGTGGTTTGAAACGCCGACCTTCGAGGCCATCACCCTGCGCTCCTGGAGCGCATTGTTCTACCTGGGGCTGGTGGCCTCGGTCGGCGGGTTCATCGTGTACTTCATGCTGCTCAAGCGCTTGAGCCCGATCATCCTGTCGTTCGTGTTCATCATCTTTCCGGTGTTCGCGGTGATCATCGGCGCCTGGTACGAAGGCATGGCGATTTCCCGCGACCTGATGCTGTACTCGGCCATCCTGCTGGCCGGCTTTGCGATCACCAAGTTGCCGATTGAAAAACTCCTGGCCAAGAAAAATTGAGCTTGCGGCCCCATCAACATCAACCACGCGAGAGAAACATGGACGTCCTCCGCCCAAAAGCCCTGGAACAGATCTACGCCCACGCCAGCTCCAGCTATCCCGAGGAATGCTGTGGCTTCGTCTTCGCCGACGGCAGTGTGCACCTGGGCAGCAATATCCAGAACGAGCTGCACCGCAAGAACCCCCAGATGTACCCGCGCACCGCCGCCAACGGCTACACCTTCTCGGTGGCCGACACCCTACTGATGAACAAGGCGTCTCGCGGCAATAACCCAGTGGTGGTGATCTATCACTCCCACCCCGACGTAGGCGCCTACTTCAGTGACGAAGACCAGGACAAGGCGCTGTTCATGGGCGAACCGATCTTCCCTGTGAGTTATCTGGTGGTCGACGTTCGCCAGGGCCACGCCCTGGGCTCAAAACTGTTTGCCTGGGATGGCAAGCATTTCGCCCTCAACCCTTTCAACGACCTGCACACGGAGTTGTCCATGAACGCTGTCTCTTTCCCCGACATTCTGGTTCGCGTAGCCAAGCTGCCGGAATCGCCCCTTGAAGGCACCGGATCGACATTGCGCGAAGTCATTGAAAACCTCTGCATCAACCACCCGCAACTGCGCCCGCACCTGTTCCACGAGCAGAACAACCAGCTCAAGGAGCACTTCCTGTTTACCGCCGAGGAAGAACTGGTGGGCGCCGATGATCGCCTCCCGGAAAAGGCCAGGATCGAAGTGCTGCTCGCCACTTCTGGCGGCATCGATGTCGACACGCTGAGCAATGAAGAGGTGCAGCGCTATGTGCGCCACATCACCCTGCCGGGCGTTGGCCGCGAAGGCCAGTTGAACCTCAAGAAAGCCAAGGTGCTGATCATCGGCACCGGCGGCCTGGGCTCGCCCATCAGCCTGTACCTGGCGGCAGCCGGCATCGGCACCCTGGGGCTGGTGGATTTCGACGTGGTGGAAAGCAGCAACCTGCAACGCCAGATCGTCCACGGCAACAGCACGTTGGGCCTGCCCAAGGTCGAGTCCGCCAAGCAGCGCCTGCAAGACCTCAACCGCCACATCCAGATCAATGCCCATGACACCGCCCTGAATGCCGACAACGCCCTGGAACTGGTGGGCGCCTACGATCTGGTGATAGACGGCACCGACAATTTCGACACCCGATACCTGGTCAACGACGCCTGCGTCCAGCTTGGCAAACCCCTGGTGTACGGCGCCATCTACCGCTTCGACGGGCAGATCAGCGTGCTCAACTATAAAGGTGGGCCGTGCTACCGCTGCCTGTTCCCCCAGGCTCCGCCCGCCGAACTGGCGCCCAATTGCAGCGCCGGCGGGGTCATCGGTGTGCTGCCCGGCGTGGTCGGGATGATCCAGGCCACCGAAGCGATCAAATTGCTGATCGGCATCGGCGAACCCCTGTCCGGCCGCCTGATGCGCTTCGATGCGCTGGCGATGAAGTTCAGCGAGATCCGCTTCAAGCGCCGCGCCGACTGCCCGTGCTGCTCGGACCTGCGCCACAGCCAGACCCAGGCGCCAGCGGTCTGCGCCGACGCCGTGCCAAGCCAGCCGTCGCTGGCCGCAGAACGCTACATCAAGCCCCGCGTCCTCAAGCAACTGCTCGAACACCACCACAGCGCCGATGTGCTGCTGGACGTGCGTGACGCCAGCGAACTGGAAGTGTGCAAACTACCAGGCGTGGTGCACATTCCCCTGGCCGAACTGGACAGGCAACTCGACAGCCTCAGCCGCGACAATACCCACTACCTGATCTGCTACGCCGGCACCCGCGCCGAACAAGCTGCCACGACCCTGCTGGCGGCCGGTTTCGCCAATACCAAGGTCTTGCAGGGCGGGATGAAACACTGGGTGCGCGACGTCGAACCCGACATGCCGTTGTATTGAGCCGGGGATCGACTGATGCTGCATGACTCCATCCTCGACGTGATCGGCCACACGCCCATCGTGCGTCTGGCGCAGTTTTCCGAAGACCTCGGCATCGAGGTCTACGCCAAGCTCGAATCCCTCAACCCCGGCGGCAGCCACAAGGCGCGCATCGCTCTGGGCATGATCCTCGACGCCGAACGGCGTGGCGTGCTGATCCGTAACGCCGGGCAAACCATCATCGAGCCCAGTGGCGGCAACACCGGCATTGGCCTGGTAATGGCCGGCAATGTGCTGGGCTACAAAGTGGTGCTGGTGATCCCCGATAACTACAGCCCGGAAAAACAGAAGTTGCTGCGCCTCTACGGGGCCAAGGTGGTGCTGTCGGACAGCCGCCTGGGCAACAACTCCCATGGCGAGAAGTGCCTGGAAATGCAGCTGGAAAACCCCAGCTACGTGATGCTCAACCAGCAGCGCAATGGTGCCAATCCGCAAACCCACCGCGAGACCACCGCGCCGGAGATCCTGCGTGCCTTCGGTGATCTGCGCGTGGACTACTTCGTCAGCGGCATCGGCACCGGCGGCCATATCACCGGCATCGGCGAAACCCTCAAGGCCACATGGCCGCAGCTGCGGGTGATGGGCGTGGAGCCGGAAGAATGCGACCTGCTGAAAAACCAGCACGCGCCGCACCATATCCAGGGCCTGTCGATAGGCCTGATTCCGAGCATTCTCAACCTCGACGTACTGGACGGCATGCTCAAGGTGTCGCGCCAGGAGTGCATCGACATGATGAAACGCATCATGCGCACGGACGCCATCAGCCTGGGCCTGTCCTCGGCGGCCAATATGGTCGCCATCGCCAGGCTCGCCCCGGAACTGCCCACCGAAACGGTGGTACTGACCATGGTCTACGACAATGCCGACAGCTACCTGCCCAGTTTCGAATAAACGGTTTCCCAACCATCCAGAATGTGGGGGTGCCTCCATGGGGGGCTTTATTGACATGCAACAGCTGCACGATGAGTTGCTCACCCACCTCATCAAGACCCTTACGCCAACGCAGATGAAGCAGCTGGAACCGCACCTGGCGCCCTTGGTGCAGAACGCCGCCCAGGCCGTGGCCGAAGACCTGATCGCCTACGCCTACCGTGACCCGGCGTCGCGCGGGCGCGGCGAACTGATCCTGGAGTCCTACGCCTCGTTCAAGGCCGTGCTGTTCTATCGCCTGGCGCACCTGGTGTGGAATTTCCCGGACCAGACCAACGGCGTGTTTTCACGCATTGCCCTCAAGCTCAGCAACCAGGGCAAGATCCTCTCCGGCGCCGAGATCCACCCGGCCGCGCGCATCGGCCGGCGCTTTGTGCTCGACCATGGCTACGGCACCGTGATCGGCGAGACCTGCGAGATCGGCAACGACTGCTACATCCTCTGCGGCGTGACCCTCGGTGCCCGTGGCATTGCCAACAACCCGGACGGCAAGCGCCACCCGCGCCTGGGCAACAACGTCGAGATCGGCTCCGGCGCGCGCGTGCTGGGTTATGTGCTGATCGGCGACGATGTGTTCATCAGCCCCTCCTGCGTGATCACCCAGGACGTGCCGGCGGGCACCAAGGTCAAGGTGGTGAACCAGGTGCAATTGCAAAAAAACGACGAGTCGGACCATAGCAACTACCTCGGGGCCTTCGCCCTCGACGAGCGCCTGCACGTGGTCGGCGAGATCAATGCCAACCACAAGGTCACCGTGCTGGACGCCGACTTTCACCCCTTGCAGGGGTTGTTGCTCGAACCCACGGTGAAAGAACGCCATCACCTGCAGTTCCGCCTGCACCGCATCGACTCGGACGGCTACCTGCCGCGCCTGCCGCTGAACCTCAAGGTCTGCGGCCCGGAATTTGAAATCACCCTGCTATCCCCCCCTGGCTTGAGCGCAATGGTGCGTCATTTATTGCAAGCCAGCCCACTGATCGTCCGAGGTTGAACATGTCCGTGCACACCATGGAAACCCTGGCGCTGTTTGACAGCGCGCCCTACCAGAACGCATTCAGCGCCCGGGTGATTGCCGTCAGCGAACACGGCATTGCCCTGGAACACACGTTGTTCTACCCCACCGGCGGCGGGCAACCGGGCGACACCGGCCACTTAACCCTGGCGGACGGCACGCGGGTCGAGGTGGTCGGTACGGTACGCGACCCGGTGCTGCGTTCGATCATCTGGCACCAGGTGGAACACTGCCCCGAACAATTGACCTCCGGTGTGCAAGTCGACGCCGGCCTCGATTGGGAGCGACGCTACCAGCACATGAAGATGCACACCTGCCTGCACCTGTTGTGTTCGCTGATCGATGCCCCCGTGACCGGCTGCAGCATCAGCGCCGACAAAGGCCGCCTGGACTTCGACCTGCCGGAAATGACCCTCGACAAAGACAGCCTCACCCGCGACCTCAATGCGCTGATCGAACAGGCCCACACGGTAAAGGCCCTGGCGATGCCTGCCTCGGAATACGCCACCCTGCTGCAGATCACCCGCACCCAGGCGGTCGCGCCGCCAGTGATCCAGGGCTCGGTGCGCATCATTGAAATCGCCGGCATCGACATCCAGCCCTGCGGCGGCACCCACGTGATCAACACCGAGGAAATCGGCCGGGTGTTCTGCGAGAAGATCGAGAAGAAGAGCAAACACAACCGGCGGGTGATCCTGCGCTTCGAGTAATGGCCACGCGGCTGGGGAGCCCCCCCCCGGCCGCTTTTCGTACAGCGAACTGACAGGAAATTTATCCGCCTTGTAACATTCAGAAACGTAGAATCTCGCCAGCAGGTCATCGTCCTGATGCACTGCCACCTGACTCTCGGAGAAAGAGCGCCCGCCCCTTCTCGCGGGGTCTTTCGAACCGAAGCCAAGCTCACCCCACCGCTCCCCTGAACCTGAACGCTGCAGGAATGACTGCCTATGAATAAAGTGCTCCGTCACTACATACCAGCATCCACCATGCGCTTGCTGCCCAACCGTTGGGATTTGGTCGCCCTGCCGCTGGTGATCGGCTTTCTGCTGTTTTTTTCCATCACTGCGCGGGAAACCTGGGCCCCCATCGAGACGCTGCAGAGCGAGGTCATTTCCCTCGACCCCGCCAACCTGCCGGAATATGCGATGCGCACCACCCTGCGCATGCTCGCGGCGATGGTCGCGGCGCTGATCTTCACCCTGCTCTACGGCACCCTGGCCGCCAAAAGCCGGCGCGCCGAAAAACTGCTGGTGCCCGTGCTCGACATCCTGCAATCGGTGCCGGTGCTCGGTTACATCTCGTTTACCGTGACCTTCTTCCTGCTGCTGTTTCCCGGCCGCGTACTGGGCGCAGAGTTCGCGGCGATCTTCGCGATCTTCACCAGCCAGGCCTGGAACATGACATTCAGCTTCTACCAGTCGCTGCGCATGCTGCCCCATGACCTGGTGGAAGTGTCCACCAACCTGCGGCTGTCCGGCTGGCAACGGTTCTGGAAGCTCGACGTGCCGTTTGCCATGCCGGGGCTGGTGTGGAACATGATGATGAGCATGTCCGGCGGCTGGTTTTTCGTGGTCGCCTCCGAAGCCATCACCGTCGGCGACAAGACCATCACCCTGCCCGGCGTCGGTTCGTACCTGGCCTTGGCCATTGCCCAGAAAGACCTGCATGCCGTGGGCTATGTGATCCTGGCGATGATCGCGGTGATCCTGATCTACGACCAGTTCCTGTTCCGCCCACTGGTGGCCTGGGCCGACAAGTTCCGCATGGAAACCACCGCCTCCCAGGGCGCTGCGCCGCAATCCTGGGTGCTGAACCTGATCCAGCGCACGCGCATGGTCCAACGCATCCTGCGCCCCATCACCCGCGCCATCGGCCGCATCGGCAACAAACCCTTCAGGCTCGCCGGCGGCGCGTTCAAGGCATTGCCGAGCGAATCGCCGGCAGCGTCCAAGGTGATCGATTGGGTATGGGGCGGATTGATTGGCCTGCTCACGGCCTACGCGCTGTACCACATCGTGCAGTACGTCGGCACCGAAGTGACCTTCGCCGAGGTCGGCCATGTGTTCGTGCTCGGTTTTATAACCCTGCTGCGAGTGACCGGCCTGATCCTGATTGCCTCGCTGATCTGGGTGCCGCTGGGCGTGATGATCGGCCTGCGTCCGCGCCTGGCGCAAAAGATCCAGCCCGTGGCGCAGTTCCTCGCCGCGTTTCCGGCGAACCTGCTGTTCCCGGTGTTCGTCATTGTGATCCTGCACTACCACCTCAACCCGGACATCTGGCTCAGCCCGCTGATCGTCCTGGGCACCCAGTGGTACATCCTGTTCAACGTGGTGGCCGGTGCCAGCGCGTTTCCCAATGACTACAAGGAAGCCGCCGCCAACTTCCGCATTCGCGGCTGGCTGTGGTGGCGCAAGGTGATGCTGCCGGGCATTTTCCCGTACTACGTCACCGGCGCGATTACCGCATCGGGTGGCGCATGGAACGCCAGCATCGTTTCCGAGTATGTGTCCTGGGGCCAGGACAATGTGGTCGCCCACGGCCTTGGCGCCTACATTGCACAAACCACCGCGGCGGGCGACTTCCCGAAAATCGCCCTGGGCGTGGTGGTGATGTCGATCTTTGTGGTGGTCTTCAACCGTGCGGTCTGGCGCCCGATGTACGCCATGGCTGAGAACAAACTGCGTCTGAATTGAGGGGCAATTTGCCGAGATGAGTACCTATACCGAACACACTGCCGACACCCCGGAAATCTACTCGCTGAAAAATGTGAACCGGGTGTTCGGCAAAGGCAAAGACGAGCTGCAAGTGCTCAGCGGCGTGGACCTGAGCCTGCACGAAGGCGAGATCGTCGGCATGCTCGGCCGTTCCGGTTCCGGCAAGTCGACCTTGCTGCGCATTATTGCCGGGCTGATCCAGCCGTCGTCGGGCGACGTGCGCTACCACGGCGTACCGCTGACCGGCCCGGCCGAAGGCGTGGCCATGGTGTTCCAGACCTTTGCCCTGTTCCCGTGGCTGACCGTGCTGGAAAACGTCGAGGCCGGCCTGCAAGCCTTGCAGGTCGAACGCAAGGAAGCCCGCCGCCGTGCCCTGGCCGCCATCGACCTGATCGGCCTGGACGGTTTTGAAAACGCCTACCCCCGCGAATTGTCCGGCGGCATGCGCCAGCGCGTCGGGTTTGCCCGTGGGCTGGTGGTCAACCCGACCCTGCTGCTGATGGACGAACCCTTCTCCGCCCTCGACGTGCTCACCGCCGAAACCCTGCGCACCGACTTGCTGGAGCTGTGGAGTGGCAAGCAATTACCGATCAAATCGATCCTGATCGTGACCCACAACATCGAAGAAGCGGTGTTGATGTGCGACCGCATCCTGGTGCTGTCCTCCAACCCCGGCCGGGTGGTCGCCGAGATCAAGGTGCCGTTTGCCCACCCACGCAACCGCCTGGACCCGACGTTCCGGCAAATGGTCGATGACATCTACGCGCTGATGACCGACCGACGCAGCGCCGATGCCAGCGCCGGCAAGCCGGAGTTGAAGATGAGCAGCCTGCTGCCGGAAGTCTCCACCAACCTGATGGCCGGCCTGATCGAAACCCTGGCCGCCGAGCCCTACAACGGCCACGCGGGCTTGCCCACCGTGGCCGAGCGGCGCTTGCTGGAAGTCGACGACCTGTTCCCGGTGGCCGAGATGCTCGAGCATTTGGGCTTCGCCGAACTCAAGGGCGCCGACATCACCCTCACCGACGCCGGCAAACTGTTTGCCGACTACGGCACCCAGGAACGCAAGACCCTGTTCGCCGAGCATCTGATCCAGCACGTACCGCTGGCCGCGCGCATTCACCAGGTACTGCTCGAACGCAGCGGGCACCGCGCGCCACGGGTGCGTTTCGAGCAGGAGCTGGAAGACTCGATGACCGAAGCCTTCGTGGAAAAGAC
The DNA here is from genome assembly GCF_057835125.1 of Pseudomonas sp. GL_117. NCBI lineage: Bacteria > Pseudomonadati > Pseudomonadota > Gammaproteobacteria > Pseudomonadales > Pseudomonadaceae > Pseudomonas > Pseudomonas sp. GL_117. Next base: position 4,595,875 of record NZ_CM174418.1, read on the forward strand.
CCTGGAAAGCGTGGTGGCGTGGGGGCGGTATGCGGAGATCTTTTCGTATGACGACCACACCGAGACCTTCAGCCTGGAGGACGTTGAAGGCAGTATGTAAGAACAACACAGAGCAACCTGTGGGAGCTGGCTTGCCTGCGATAGCGGCCCATCTGTGCCATATGTGTGGCTGACCCACCGCTATCGCAGGCAAGCCAGCTCCCACAGTTGACCGCGTTGTTATTTAAATGACGAACAAATCCACAAAGCGATTGACCGGCGTGGCCTCAAGCTTCGCCTGATCCTTGCACAACGCAAAAATCTCCCCGCTGCGCTGCGCGGTAAACCGCGTGGCCAGGTTGGCCTTGAACTTGTCTTCCAGCAATGCAATACCCTCCACCCGACGACGGCGATGACCAATCGGGTATTCCACCGCCACCTGCTCGGTACTGGAGCCGTCCGTGAAAAACACCTGCACCGCGTTGGCAATTGAGCGTTTGTCGGCTTCCAGGTATTCGCGGCTGTAGCGCGGGTCTTCAACGATGACCATCTTGTCGCGCAACGCGTCGATGATCGGGTGCGCGGCGTGGAATTCATCTTCGTACTGCTCGGCCACCAAATTGCCAAACGCCAGCGGCACGGCGGTCATGTATTGCAGGCAGTGGTCACGGTCGGCAGCGTTGGCCAGTTGGCCGACCTTGGAGATGATGCGGATCGCCGATTCATGGGTGGTGATCACGATGCGCTCGATTTCATGCAGGCGATCCTTGACCAACGGGTGCAAGGTCACGGCGGCTTCGCAGGCGGTTTGCGCGTGGAATTCGGCGGGGAAGCTGATCTTGAACAGCACGTTTTCCATCACGTACGTGCCGTAGGGCTGGGACAGGCTGAATGCGCGTTTGTCTTCGGGCTTGAGGGCCAGGTCCTTGTTGGTGTGGCTGAACAGCACGTCGTAGAAACCCCATTGCGGCGCGCTCAAGACGCCGGGGATGCCCATCTCGCCACGCAGGGCGATGTCGGCCAGGCGCACACCGCGACTCGACGCATCCCCCGCCGCCCAGGACTTGCGCGAACCCGCGTTAGGCGCGTGCCGATAGGTGCGCAGCGCCTGCCCATCGACAAACGCGTGGGACAGCGCGGCAAGCAACTGCTCGCGACTGGCCCCCATCAGCTTGGCGGTCACCGCCGTGGAGGCAACTTTCACTAACAGCACATGGTCGAGGCCGACACGATTGAACGAGTTTTCCAGGGCAATCACTCCCTGAATCTCATGGGCCATGATCATCGCTTCGAGTACCGCACGCACAGTCAGCGGCGCCTCGCCGTTGGCCACGCGTTTTTGTGAGAGGTGATCGGCCACGGCCAGGATGCCACCGAGGTTATCCGAAGGGTGGCCCCATTCAGCAGCGAGCCAGGTGTCGTTGTAGTCAAGCCAACGCACGATGCAGCCGATGTCCCACGCGGCCTTGACCGGGTCCAAGCGGAACGAGGTGCCCGGCACCCGTGCACCGAACGGCACCACCGTGCCCTCGACAATCGGCCCCAGGTGCTTGGTGCACTCGGGGAAACGCAGGGCCAGCAGGCCGCACCCCAGGGTGTCCATCAGGCAGTTGCGGGCGGTGTCCAGGGCGGCCTGGGAATCGATCCGGTAGTTGAGGACGTAGTCGGCGATGTCCTGCAGGACCTGGTCGTAGTCGGGGCGGTTGTTCTGGTCGACATTGGCGCTCATGGCAGTGCTCCAAGAAAGGGTTGGGGTTAGTCCTCGGGCTCACGGTTGTTGAAAGCAGGTCTTGAATGCCTGCCTTGGAATAAAAACTCTACGTAGGTAGTCCCCTGTGGGAGCGGGCTTGCCCACGATGGCGGTGTTTCAGTCGATACAGACTTCACTGACCCAGCGCCTTCGCGAGCAAGCCCGCTCCCACACAAGCCCTATCCCACATTAGGGATTGGTGTTGGGCTTAGAAGGCGTCGCCGGGGATGCGCACGAAGCCTTCCATCAATACCCGCGCACTGCGGCTCATGATGGCTTTTTTCACTACCCACTCACCGTCCACCTGACTGGCTTCGGCGCCCACCCGCAACGTGCCCGACGGATGCCCGAAGCGCACCGCATTGCGCTCCACGCCACCCGCGGCGAGGTTGACCAGCGTGCCGGAAATCGCCGCCGCCGTGCCAATCGCCACCGCCGCCGTGCCCATCATCGCGTGGTGCAACTTGCCCATGGACAGTGCACGCACCAGCAAATCCACATCGTCGGCCTTGATCGCCTTGCCGCTCGAGGCCACGTAGTCCGCAGGCTTGGCCACAAATGCGATCTTCGGTGTGTGCTGGCGCCGGGCCGCTTCATCCAGTTGCTTGATCAGGCCCATACGCAGCGCGCCGTAGGCGCGAACGGTTTCGAACATCGCCAGGGCTTTCGGGTCGCTGTTGATCGCGCCTTGAAGTTCGGTGCCGGTGTAGCCGAGGTCTTCGGCGTTGATGAAGATCGTCGGGATGCCGGCGTTGATCAGCGTCGCCTTGAAGGTGCCGACACCCGGCACCTCGAGGTCGTCGATCAGGTTGCCGGTGGGGAACATCGAACCGCCGCCGCCCTCTTCGTCCGCCGCCGGGTCCATGAACTCCAACTGCACTTCGGCGGCCGGGAAGGTCACGCCATCCAGCTCGAAGTCACCGGTTTCCTGCACGGCGCCGTCGGTGATCGGCACGTGGGCAATGATGGTCTTGCCGATATTGGCCTGCCACACACGCACCACGGCCACGCCGTTGCGGGGCACACGGGCCGGGTCGACCAGCCCCGCGCTGACAGCAAACGAACCGACCGCCGCCGACAGGTTGCCGCAGTTGCCGCTCCAATCCACGAACGGCTTGTCGATGGACACCTGGCCGAACAGGTAATCCACGTCGTGCTCGGCGCGGGTGCTTTTGGCGAGGATCACGGTTTTGCTGGTGCTCGACGTGGCGCCGCCCATGCCGTCGATTTGCTTGTCATAGGGGTCGGGGCTGCCGATCACCCGCAGCAGCAGGGCGTCGCGTGCCGCGCCCGGTACCTGCGCCGCTTCGGGCAGGTCCGTGAGGCTGAAAAACACGCCTTTGCTGGTGCCGCCACGCATGTAGGTGGCGGGGATCTTGATTTGCGCTACGTGTGCCATGGTTCCCCCTCAGGCCGTTGCCGCCGATTCCAGGAAGTCCTGGGCAAAACGCTGCAACACGCCACCCGCTTCGTAGATCGACACTTCTTCGGCAGTGTCGAGGCGGCAGGTCACCGGCACTTCGACACGTTCGCCATTCTTGCGGTTGATCACCAGGGTCAGCGTGGCACGCGGGGTGCGTGCGCCGACCACGTCATAGGTTTCGCTGCCATCGATCTGCAACGTATGACGGTCGGTGCCCGGCAGGAACTCCAGCGGCAACACGCCCATGCCCACCAGATTGGTGCGGTGGATGCGCTCGAAACCTTCGGCGGCGATCGCTTCCACACCGGCCAGGCGCACGCCCTTGGCCGCCCAGTCACGGGACGAGCCCTGACCGTAGTCGGCGCCGGCAATGATGATCAGCGGCTGCTTGCGTTCCATGTAGGTTTCGATGGCTTCCCACATCCGCGTGACCTGGCCTTCCGGCTCGATCCGCGCCAGGGAGCCCTGCTTGACCTTGCCGTTTTCCACCACCATTTCGTTGAACAGTTTCGGGTTGGCAAAGGTCGCGCGCTGCGCAGTCAAGTGGTCGCCGCGATGGGTCGCGTAGGAGTTGAAGTCGACTTCCGGCAAGCCCATTTTCGCCAGGTATTCACCGGCGGCGCTGTCGAGCATGATCGCGTTGGACGGCGACAGGTGGTCGGTGGTGATGTTGTCCGGCAGCACCGCCAGCGGGCGCATGCCCTTGAGCGGACGGGCGCCGGCCAGCGCGCCTTCCCAGTAAGGCGGTCGACGGATATAGGTGCTTTGCGGGCGCCAGTCGTACAGCGGCGCGACTTTGGGGCCGGTGTCTTCATGGATCGCGAACATCGGGATGTAGACCTTGCGGAACTGCTCCGGCTTGACCGAGGCCTTGACCACCGCGTCGATTTCTTCGTCGCTCGGCCAGATGTCTTGCAGGCGGATTTCCTGGCCGTTGGCGTCGACGCCGAGCACGTCTTTTTCGATGTCGAAACGGATGGTGCCAGCAATCGCGTAGGCCACCACCAACGGCGGCGAGGCGAGGAATGCTTGCTTGGCGTACGGGTGAATGCGCCCGTCAAAGTTGCGGTTACCCGACAGCACGGCGGTGGCGTACAAGTCGCGGTCGATGATTTCCTGCTGGATCACCGGATCGAGCGCGCCGGACATGCCGTTGCACGTGGTGCAGGCAAACGCCACCACGCCAAAGCCGAGTTGTTCCAGTTCATGATCCAGGCCGGCGTCTTCCAGGTACATGGCCACGGTCTTCGAACCTGGCGCCAATGAGGATTTGACCCACGGTTTGCGCGTCAGCCCCAGTTTGTTGGCATTGCGTGCCAGAAGGCCTGCGGCAATCACGTTGCGCGGGTTGCTGGTGTTGGTGCAACTGGTGATGGCCGCAATGATCACCGCGCCGTCGGGCATCTGGCCGGGCACGTCTTCCCATTGGCCGCTGATGCCTTTGGCGGCCAGGTCGCTGGTCGCCACGCGCGCATGGGGGTTGCTCGGGCCTGCCATGTTGCGCACTACGCTGGACAGGTCGAACGTCAGGCCGCGCTCGTATTGCGCGCTTTTGAGGTCATCGGCCCACAGGCCGGTGTGACGTGCATATTGCTCCACCAGCGCGACCTGTTCGTCTTCGCGGCCGGTGAGTTTCAGGTAGGCGATGGTTTGCTGATCGATATAGAACATCGCCGCCGTGGCCCCGTATTCCGGGGCCATGTTGGAGATGGTCGCACGGTCGCCGAGGGTCAGGGCCGAAGCACCTTCGCCAAAGAACTCCAGCCACGCGCCCACCACTTTCTGTTTGCGCAGGAACTCGGTCAGCGCCAGCACCATGTCGGTGGCGGTGATGCCCGGTTGCAGCTTACCCGTCAGCTCGACACCGACGCTTTCCGGCAGGCGCATCCACGAGGCGCGGCCGAGCATCACGCTCTCGGCTTCGAGGCCGCCGACGCCGATGGCGATCACGCCCAACGCGTCCACGTGCGGGGTGTGGCTGTCGGTGCCGACACAGGTATCCGGGAAGGCCACGCCGTCACGCACCTGGATCACCGGGGACATTTTCTCCAGGTTGATCTGGTGCATGATGCCGTTGCCCGGCGGAATCACGTCGACGTTCTTGAAGGCTTTCTTGGTCCACTCGATAAAGTGGAAGCGGTCTTCGTTGCGCCGGTCTTCGATGGCGCGGTTCTTCTCGAACGCGTCCGGATCAAAACCACCGGCTTCGACGGCCAGGGAGTGGTCGACGATCAATTGCGTCGGCACCACCGGGTTGACCTGCGCCGGGTCGCCGCCTTGCAGGGCGATGGCGTCGCGCAGGCCGGCGAGGTCGACCAGGGCGGTCTGGCCGAGGATGTCATGGCACACCACACGGGCCGGGAACCACGGGAAGTCGAGGTCACGCTTGCGCTCGATCAGTTGGCGCAGGGACGCATTGAGGGTGGCCGGGTCACAGCGACGCACGAGGTTTTCGGCGAGCACGCGGGAGGTGTAGGGCAAGGTGGCGTAGGCACCGGGGGTGATGGCCTCGACAGCCGCGCGGGCGTCGAAGAAATCCAGGCGGCTGCCGGGGAGCGGTTTGCGAAATTCAGTGTTCATCGTCAGGACTCGGTCACGGTAGTTGCAAAAGGAAGACCTGTGCCTATCCAGAATTGAAATGCGATCCCAGTGTGGGAGCGGGCTTGCTCGCGAAAGCGGTGTGTCATTCAACACACCCGCGACTGAGACACCGCTTTCGCGAGCAAGCCCGCTCCCACATTTGATCCGGTTTCCAATTCAGGGTCGCCGGTCTTCTTACTCAGCGACGTTCGATTGCCACGAACTTGCGCTGTTCTACGCCGATGTACTCGGCGCTTGGACGGATGATGCGGTTGTTGGCACGCTGCTCGAACACATGCGCAGCCCAGCCGGTCAGGCGCGAGCAGACAAAGATCGGCGTGAACAGCTTTGTCGGGATACCCATGAAGTGGTACGCCGAGGCATGGTAGAAGTCGGCGTTGGGGAACAGCTTCTTCTGCTCCCACATGGTCTTGTCGATGGCTTCGGACACCGGGAACAACACGGTGTCGCCCACTTCGTCAGCAAGCTTTTTCGCCCAGCCCTTGATCACTTCATTGCGCGGGTCGTTGTCTTTGTAGATCGCGTGGCCAAAGCCCATGATCTTGTCCTTGCGCGCCAGCATGCCGAGGGTGCCTTCGACCGCTTCTTCAGCGGACGAGAACCGCTCGATCATTTCCATCGCCGCTTCGTTGGCACCGCCATGCAGAGGGCCGCGCAGGGAGCCGATGGCGGCGGTGACGCAGGAATACAAGTCCGACAGGGTCGACGCACACACCCGGGCGGTGAAGGTCGAGGCGTTGAATTCGTGTTCGGCATAGAGGATCAGCGACACATTCATCACCTTGACGTGCAGCTCGCTCGGCTTCTTGCCGTGCAACAGGTGCAGGAAATGCCCGCCAATGCTTGGCTCGTCGGTCACGCAGTCGATGCGCTGGCCGTCGTGGCTGAAGCGATACCAGTAGCACATGATCGCCGGGAAGGCGGCGAGCAGGCGGTCGGTGACGTCGCGTTGCACGCTGAAGTCGGTTTCCGGCTCGATGTTGCCCAGGAACGAGCAACCCGTGCGCATCACGTCCATCGGGTGGGCGTCGGCGGGGATGCGTTCCAGCACTTCCTTCAGGGCTTGGGGCAGGTCGCGCAGCTTGCTCAGCTTGGCGCTGTAGGCGGCCAGTTCGGCCTTGCTCGGCAGTTCACCGTACAGCAGCAGGTAGGCGACTTCTTCAAACTGCGCATCGGCGGCCAGTTCGCGCACGTCGTAGCCGCGATAGGTCAGGCCGGCACCGGCCTGGCCCACGGTGGACAGTGCGGTCTGCCCGGCCACCTGGCCACGCAGGCCGGCGCCGCTCAGTACTTTTGCTTCAGCCATGTCTGTTCTCCAATCTTGTACTTATAGGGAGTCGCGTGTGGAGCTGGGTTCGTGTGGGAGCGGGCTTGCTCGCGAAGACGGTGTGTCAGTCACAGCAATTACAGCTGATACACCGCTTTCGCGAGCAAGCCCGCTCCCACACAAGCCTGCTCCCACAAAATCACTTTTTCGCAGCAAACAACGCGTCGAGCTTCTGCTCGAAGGTGTGGTAGTCGATGCGGTCGTACAGTTCCATGCGGGTTTGCATGGTGTCGATCACGTTCTGTTGGGTGCCGTCGCGACGGATCGCGGTGTATACATTCTCGGCGGCCTTGTTCATGGCGCGGAAGGCCGAGAGCGGGTACAGCACGATGGAAACATCGGCAGATTTCAACTGTTCGGTGGTGTACAGCGGCGTGGCGCCGAATTCGGTGATGTTGGCCAGGATCGGGGCTTTCACACGGGCGGCGAACAGCTTGTACATCTCCAGTTCCGTGATGGCTTCAGGGAAGACCATGTCGGCGCCGGCCTCGATGCAGGCGGCGGCACGCTCAAGGGCGGACTCCAGGCCTTCCACCGCGAGGGCGTCGGTGCGCGCCATGATCACGAAGCTGTCATCGGTGCGCGCATCCACGGCGGCCTTGATGCGGTCGACCATTTCCTGCTGGGACACGATTTCCTTGTTCGGGCGGTGGCCGCAGCGCTTGGCACCGACCTGGTCTTCGATGTGGATGGCGGCAGCGCCGAACTTGATCATCGACTTGACCGTACGCGCCACGTTGAACGCCGAGGAGCCGAAACCGGTGTCCACGTCCACCAGCAGCGGCAGATCACACACGTCGGTGATGCGGCGCACGTCGGTGAGCACGTCATCCAGGCCGGTGATGCCCAGGTCCGGCACCCCCAGGGAACCCGCCGCAACCCCGCCACCCGACAGGTAAATGGCCTTGAATCCGGCGCGCTTGGCCAGCAGCGCGTGGTTGGCATTGATCGCGCCAACCACTTGCAGCGGGTGCTCACTGGCGACGGCGTCACGGAAACGCTGGCCTGGGGTGCTCTTGTTATTGGAACTCATCATTCACCTCGTGATTGGGCTGCGCCGTCGGGGAAGTGACGGGCAATGTTGCGTTTGGATGCGCCGATGTGGCGGCGCATCAACAGTTCGGCCAGTTCACCGTCGCGATCGGCAATCGCGTCCAGAATCCGGTGGTGTTCGGCAAAGGCCTGGCGTGGACGATTGGGTGTGGCGGAGAACTGGATGCGGTACATGCGCACCAACTGGTACAGCTCGCCGCAGAGCATTTGCGTGAGGGTGCGGTTGCCGGCGCCCTGGATGATCCGGTAGTGGAAGTCGAAATCGCCTTCCTGCTGGTAGTAGCCGACGCCAGCCTGGAACGCGGCGTCGCGTTCGTGGGTATGCAGCACTTGGCGCAGCTCTTCGATTTCGGCGTCGGTCATGCGCTCGGCCGCCAGGCGGCAGGCCATGCCTTCGAGGGATTCGCGGATTTCATAGAGTTCGATCAACTCGGCGTGGCTCAACGACACCACCCGCGCGCCAACATGCGGTATGCGCACCAGCAGGCGCTGGCCTTCCAGGCGGTGGATCGCCTCACGCAGCGGGCCACGGCTGATGCCGTAGGTGCGCGCCAGCTCCGGCTCGGAGATCTTGCTGCCGGGGGCGATCTCGCCCTTGACGATGGCGGCCTGGATACGGCGGAAGACGTTCTCAGACATGGTCTGGGATTCGTCCGTTGTCGCCACCGAGGCTTCCGCTTGATCCAGCATATTGTCGACACCTTTAAAATCAATGTGGCAAAAACTAGCCAATCAAGCCTGGATAGTCAAAGAATAAATCCACATTGTCGACAATCGTCTAATAACCCCCTTCACACTTGATAAGGGCATGGCCGCCTGCCAGCGCTGGCGCCAAAAAAGCATCATGTTAGAATGCCCGCCGCTTTTGCCTGACATCACCTGATGAAAAGGCGCACGAGGGAGTTTGCGCAGCAATGCCAGTCGCCTTGAATTGAACATCGCACTGTACAGCCTCGGGATTTATGAGACTCAAGCCCTTCCTTCTATTGATTAGCCTCTTGACCCTACCAAGCCTTGGCGTTGCCGCCGAGAAGACTGTGTATGGCCTGAACGAATACGCCAAGCTGGCGGGTATCGACCTCGAAGTCGCCGCCAAACTCGACACCGGTGCCAAGACCGCCTCCCTCAGTGCCCGCGACATCAAGCGCTTCAAGCGCAATGGTGAATCCTGGGTACGCTTCTACCTGGCCATCGACACCGCCCATTCCCACCCCATCGAACTGCCCCTGGCCCGCGTCAGCAAGATCAAGCGCCGCGCCGGTGACTACGACCCCGATGAGGACAAGAAATACACCGCCCGTCCGGTGATTGCCCTCGACGTCTGCATGGGCAACGCTTTACGCAGCATCGAAGTGAACTTGACTGACCGTAGCGCATTCCAATACCCGCTGCTGATCGGCTCCGAAGCCTTGAAACGCTTTGATGCGCTGGTCGACCCCAGTCTTAAATACGCAGCAGGCAAACCCGCCTGCGCCGCCGACGCTTATACCGCCGAGTAAACCGAATGCGCTCTCTGACCCTGCACCTGAAAATCCTGATCACCATCCTGGTGGTGTTGGGTATTTCGGTCACCGCCTACCAGATTTTCGTGCTGGGGATCCCCGTTACCGAGGACGCCACCGACGACTTGTGGAATATCGACGCCAAGGTCGAGTTCGTCGCCAACCCGAAGGACCCGGTGAAGATCCAAATGTTCGTGCCGCCGCTGAGCCGCGACTTCGTCAGCCTCAACGAGAGCTTCATCTCGAACAACTACGGGGTCAGCGTCAACCGCATCGACGGCAACCGCAAGGTGACCTGGTCGGCGCGCCGCGCCAAAGGCAACCAGACCCTGTATTACCGCCTGGTGCTGACCAAGCGTTACAGCGGTGAAAAGGTCAAGATCAAGGGCCCGACCTTCCGCGACAGCATCGCCGTGGAAGGCCCGGAAAAAATCGCCGCCGAAGCCCTGCTGGCGCCGATCCGCCAGCACTCGGCCGACGTCGAGACCTTCATCACCGAAGCCATCAAGCGCACCAACAACCTCAACGACGACAACGTGAAGCTGCTGCTGGCGGGCGACCCGTCGACGCCGCACAAGGCCAAGATCGTCGAGTTGCTGCTGTCCATCGCCCACGTGCCGGTGGAAAAAGTCCACACCATCCGCCTCGTCGCCGACCAACCACAAACCCCGGAGCTGTGGCTGCGCAGTTTCAACGGCAATGACTGGCTGTACTTCAACCCGGAAACCGGCGAACAAGGCCTGCCCGCCGACCGCCTGCTGTGGTGGACTGGCGATGAAAACCTGATCACGGTGGATGGCGGCAAGAAAGCCATGGTGACCTTCAGCCTGAACAACAGCGAGATGAACGCGATTCGCCTGGCCAAGCTGACGGACGAAAACACCGACGCCAACTTCCTCGAATACTCGTTGTACGGCCTGCCGCTGCAAACCCAGCAGACCTTCATGATCATGGTGATGATCCCGATCGGCGTGCTGGTGATCCTGATCCTGCGCAACCTGATCGGCTTGCAGACGCTGGGCACCTTCACCCCGGTGCTGATCGCCCTGGCCTTCCGCGAGACACAGCTGGGCTTCGGGATTGTGCTGTTTACGATTATCACGGCGCTGGGGCTTTCGTTGCGCTCCTACCTGGAGCATTTGAAGTTGCAGATGCTGCCGAGGCTGTCGGTGGTGCTGACCTTCGTGGTGGTGCTGATCGCCGCCATCAGCCTGTTCAGCCACAAGCTGGGCCTGGAGCGCGGCTTGTCGGTGGCGCTGTTCCCTATGGTGATCCTGACCATGACCATCGAACGCCTGTCGATCACCTGGGAGGAACGCGGCGCCAACCATGCGCTGAAAGTGGCGATCGGCACGTTGTTCGCCGCGTCCCTGGCGCACCTGATCATGAGCGTGCCGGAGCTGGTGTACTTCGTGTTTACCTTCCCGGCGATCCTGTTGATCCTGGTGGGCTTCATGCTGGCCATGGGGCGTTATCGCGGCTACCGCCTGACCGAGCTGGTGCGTTTCAAGGCGTTCTTGAAGGCTGACCAGTAATGTTCGGTTTCTGGAAGACCTGGAAAGCCCTCGAAGCGCGGGGAATCATGGGCATCAACCGGCGTAATGCCGACTACGTGCTCAAGTACAACAAGCGCAGCCTGTACCCGATCGTGGATGACAAGATCATCACCAAGGAACGGGCGATTGCCGCTGGCATCCACGTGCCGCAAATGTACGGAGTGATCTCCACCGAGAAGGAAATCGACAAGCTCGACGAGATCATCGGTGGGCGCAGCGACTTCGTGATCAAGCCGGCCCAGGGCGCCGGCGGTGATGGCATCCTGGTGGTGGCGGACCGCTTCGAGGGCCGCTATCGCACGGTGTCGGGCAAGATCATCAGCCATGAAGAAATCGAGCATCAGATCTCCAGCATCCTCACCGGCCTGTATTCCCTGGGCGGCCACCGTGACCGCGCGCTGATCGAGTACCGCGTGGTACCCGACCAGATCTTCAAGAGCATCAGCTACGAAGGCGTGCCGGACATCCGCATCATTGTGCTGATGGGTTACCCGGTGATGGCCATGTTGCGCCTGCCGACACGCCAGTCCGGCGGCAAGGCCAACCTGCACCAGGGGGCCATCGGCGTGGGCGTCGACCTGGCCACCGGCCTGACCCTGCGGGGCACCTGGCTGAACAACATCATCACCAAACACCCCGACACCACCAACGCGGTGGACGGCGTGCAACTGCCCAACTGGGACGGTTTCATGAAGCTCGCGGCCGGTTGCTACGAGCTGTGCGGGCTGGGTTATATCGGCGTGGACATGGTGCTCGACCAGGAAAAAGGCCCGCTGATCCTGGAACTGAATGCGCGGCCGGGGCTGAATATCCAGATCGCCAACGACTGCGGGCTGACCCTGCGCACCCACGCGGTGGAAGCACGGTTGGAGGAGCTGAAAGCGGCTGGCGTGAGCGAAACTCCGGAAGAACGGGTGAAATTTGTGCAGGAAATGTTTGGGCATATTCCGCCGGTTGAAGGTTGATCCGGCCCTCAAACTGTCTATCCCCGACATCCCCTCTAGGAGCTAGTCCTACAGGGGACTACAATGCCCTCCCCCGCGCCCATGGCTGATCCACCCCGCATGTCGACCTGTTCTGTACACCCGCTGCCCTACCGGACCAACCCCGTCGAGTATTTCGCAGCGATTCGCCATGCGCCTGGCGCGGTGCTGCTGGACAGCGGCCGCCCGGCTGCCGAGCGTGGCCGCTATGACCTGCTCAGCGCCTGGCCTGTAGAGACATTGACGGTATCGCCTGACGAAAACGGTAGTAATTTCCTGCAACGCCTGCGGGAAAACCTGGCGCAGCTAGGTGAGGCGGATTTGCCGGCCGGTTATGCACTGCCGTTTGCCGGCGGCTTGATCGGCTACCTGAGCTATGACTTTGGCCGGCACCTTGAGCAGATGCCCCATCTGGCAGCCGACGATTTACACCTGCCGGATGCGCGTTTTGGGCTGTACGCCTGGGCGCTGATCAGTGATCACCAGGCGCAGACCAGCCAATTGGTGTTTCATCCGACACTGCCCGCCAATGAGCGGCAACGGCTGATCGCGCTGTTCAGCGCCGACGCCAGCGACATACCGGTGCCTTTCAAGCTTCAAGGCCCCATGGCCCCCGACCTCACCGCCGAGGCCTATCGACAGGCCATCGTGCGGATTCAGGACTACATCCAGGCCGGCGACTGCTACCAGGTCAACTTTGCCCAGCGCTTTCGCGCGCCGTGCAGCGGGGACCCGTGGGTCGCCTACTGCGCCCTGCGCGCAGCCTGCCCTACGCCTTTCTCCGGGTTCCAGAGCCTGCCCGATGACGGCGCCGTGCTGAGCCTGTCGCCGGAACGCTTCGTGCACATCAGCGAACGCCGCGTTGAAACCCGCCCGATCAAAGGCACCCGCCCCCGTGGCCTGACGCCAGAAGAAGACGCCGCCAACGCCGCCGAACTGCTGACCAGCCCCAAGGATCGCGCCGAAAACCTGATGATCGTCGACCTGCTGCGCAACGACCTCGGCCGCACCTGCCGCACCGGCTCGGTGAGCGTGCCGGAACTGTTCAGCCTGGAAAGCTACCCCAACGTGCACCATCTGGTCAGCAGCGTTGTCGGCACCCTGGCCGATGACAAGGACGCCCTCGACTTGATCGCCGGCAGCTTCCCCGGCGGCTCCATCACCGGCGCACCGAAGATCCGCGCGATGCAGATCATCGACGAGCTTGAACCTACAAGGCGCGGTTTGTACTGCGGCTCGTTGGTGTACCTGGACGTGCGTGGCGAGATGGACAGTTCCATCGCCATCCGCAGCTTGCTGGTCAAGGACGGGCAGGTTTGTTGCTGGGGCGGCGGCGGGATTGTCGCGGACTCGGAATGGGAGGCGGAGTACCAGGAGTCGCTGACGAAGGTGCGGGTGTTGTTGGAGACACTGGACGGTTTGTAGTGACTGGGCTGGCCTCTTCGCAGGCAAGCCAGCTCCCACACTTGACCGAGTTCCATCATGAGAATGCAGTCAAATGTGGGAGCGGGCTTGCCCGCGAAGAGGCCAGCCGCCGCGCTGAAAGCCTTACAGGCTCAACGACCGATTCGACGCCTTGATAAATTCCTGCTTCAAATCCTCAAACGTGTGCACCGCCGGGAACTGCGGGAACTCGCGGATCACATTCTCCGGCGCATGGAACAGGATCCCACGGTCGGCCTCGCCCAGCATGGTGGTGTCATTGTAGGAATCGCCCGCAGCAATCACCCGGTAGTACAGGCTTTTGAACGCCAGTACTGACTGACGCTTGGGGTCTTTCTGGCGCAGTTGGTAACTCACCACGCGGTCGGTTTCGTCGGTGATCAGACGGTGGCACAGCAGTGTCGGGAAGCCCAGTTGGCGCATCAGCGGCTGGGAGAATTCATAGAAGGTGTCCGACAGAATCACCACCTGGAAGCGTTCGCGCAGCCAGTTGACGAACTCGATGGCGCCGTCCAGCGGCTTGAGGGTGGCAATCACTTCCTGGATGTCGGCGAGCTTGAGCCCATGTTCGTCAAGAATGCGCAGGCGCTGCTTCATCAGCACGTCGTAGTCGGGAATGTCACGGGTGGTGGCCCGCAGGGATTCAATACCGGTTTTTTCGGCGAAGGCGATCCAGATTTCCGGAACCAGCACCCCTTCCAGGTCGAGACAGGCAATTTCCACAAGACACTCCTATTTATATTGTTGACGTTGAGCGAGCAAAAGGACTGCCGAACTCTAGCGATTCAAGCTCGCGGCCGCAACGCAGGGCGGATTTTGATACCATCGCCCACCTATAGAGCGCTTAGCGCCACTGACCTTGTAGGAACCGTGCTGATGAACCAAGCCTTCGACGTCGCTGAACTCGCCGCGACTTATGCCAACAAGTCCGCTCAGGACATTCTCAAACTGGCGTTCAGCCAGTTCGGCGATGACCTGTGGATTTCCTTCAGCGGTGCCGAGGACGTGGTGCTGGTGGACATGGCCTGGAAGCTGAACAAGAACGTCAAGGTGTTCAGCCTCGACACCGGCCGCCTGCACCCGGAGACCTACCGGTTCATCGAGCAGGTGCGTGAGTTCTACAAAATCGACATCGAGCTGATCTCGCCGGACCAGACCAAGCTGGAACCCTTCGTCAAGGAAAAGGGCCTGTTCAGCTTCTACAAGGACGGTCATGGCGAATGCTGCGGCGTGCGCAAGATCGAGCCCCTGCGCCGCAAACTGTCCGGTGTCAGCGCCTGGGCTACCGGCCAGCGCCGCGACCAGAGCCCTGGCACCCGCAGCCAGGTAGCGGCGCTGGAAATCGACTCGGCGTTCTCCACGCCAGAGCGCACGCTGTACAAGTTCAACCCCCTGGCACAGATGACCAGCGAAGAGATCTGGGGCTACATCCGCATGCTGGAACTGCCGTACAACAGCCTGCATGAGCGTGGCTTTATCAGCATCGGCTGCGAGCCGTGCACCCGCCCGGTGTTGCCGAACCAGCATGAGCGCGAAGGGCGTTGGTGGTGGGAGGAAGCGACGCAGAAGGAATGTGGGCTGCATGCGGGGAACATCATCAGCAAGGCTTGAGGCTGATGCAGTAAACAATCTGGGAGCCGGCTTGTGTGGGAGCTGGCTTGCCTGCGATAGCATCACCCCGGTATCACTGATACACCGCGGTGCCTGCATCGCGGGCAAGCCCGGCTCCCACACCAGCCCCTCCCACATTTGTCTTATATTGGTTACTTGAGATGTACACACACGTGTAACTATCGGTGCCATTTATGTGTGCAATTTTTGCTTGTACGCACCAATACGTAACACCTATTCCCGCCTATCTTTCCCGTTCGTGAATCGCCCTCTTCCCGCCAAAAAATAAATAGCTGTTCAATCGGTCAATTTATATTTCTTGTAATTCAGTTATTTATTTATCCCACCTACAAAAACGAAATTACCTACAGTTTTCATAGATCGAAAACTGGCACGCATGTGGCTTAAGGTGAAAAGCGCTTTGTATACAATAAATACAAAACCTACATACACTTTGCCATCTGCGGCTCTCCTGCGGATGTGCTGGAGCCTGCCGGAATGCGTACAAGTCTCTCGAATAACATCGCACTGGATCTGCCCTCCGCCCTTCACCCCGCGGCCGTCGACCCTGGCCCGCTGGTGCTGAGCCCGCGCCTGCACAACAAGGACCTGGCGCCCACCAAAGTCGAAGGGCGACGCTGGGGGCGCTACAGCATCTTTGCGCTATGGACCAACGACGTGCACAACATCGCCAACTATTCGTTCGCCATTGGCTTATATGCACTGGGCCTGGGCGGCTGGCAGATATTGCTGTCCCTCGGCATTGGCGCTGCGCTGGTGTATTTCTTCATGAACTTGTCGGGTTACATGGGGCAGAAGACCGGCGTGCCGTTCCCGGTGATCAGCCGCATCAGTTTCGGTATTCATGGCGCACAGATTCCGGCGTTGATCCGCGCCGTCATCGCGATTGCCTGGTTTGGTATCCAGACCTACCTGGCCTCGGTGGTTTTCCGCGTGCTGCTGACCGCCATTCATCCAGGCTTTGCCGACTATGACCACGACTCGATCCTCGGTCTGTCCTCCCTGGGCTGGGCGTGTTTTGTGGCGATCTGGCTGGTGCAACTGGTGATCCTGGCCTACGGCATGGAAATGGTGCGCCGCTACGAAGGCTTCGCCGGGCCGGTGATTTTGCTGACCGTGGCCGCGCTGGCCGGTTGGATGTATTTCCAGACCGGCGGCAGCATCGCCTGGTCGATCCGCGAGCCGCTCAGCGGTGGTGAGATGTGGCGCAATATCTTCGCGGGCGGCGCGCTGTGGCTGTCGATCTACGGCACGCTGATCCTCAACTTCTGCGACTTCGCCCGCTCCTCGCCCTGCCGCAAGACCATCCAGGTCGGCAACTTCTGGGGCCTGCCGGTGAACATCCTGGTGTTTGCCGCGATCACCGTGCTGCTGTGCGGCGGGCAATTCCAACTCAACGGCCGGGTAATCGAAAGCCCGACCGAAATCATCGCCGCCATCCCGAACACCTTCTTCCTGGTCCTGGGTTGCCTGGCGTTCCTGATCGTCACCGTGGCGGTGAATATCATGGCCAACTTTGTCGCGCCGGCCTTTGTATTGAGCAACCTGGCGCCCAAGTACCTGAACTTCCGTCGTGCCGGGTTGATCAGCGCCACCGTGGCCGTACTGATCCTGCCGTGGAACCTCTACAACAGCCCGCTGGTGATCGTGTACTTCCTGTCGGGCCTGGGCGCGCTGCTGGGGCCGTTGTACGGGGTGATCATGGTCGATTACTGGCTGATCCGTAAAAGCCGGGTAGATGTGCTGCAACTGTATAGCGAAGACCCGAATGGCGCTTATTACTACAGCCGCGGGGTCAATCTGCGTGCCGTAGCGGCATTTGTTCCTGCGGCAGTGATCGCCATTCTCCTGGCCCTGCTGCCCGGTTTCGCCAGCGTGTCACCGTTCTCCTGGATGTTTGGCGCCGGTATTGCAGGGTTGCTCTACCTGCTGATCGCCAAGCGCCAGCCGTTCTACGCCGATGTCAGTGGCGAAAGCATTGCCGTCGATAACGTCAGCCATTAATCAAGGACATTCCATGCGCATCCTCGTGGTCAACGTCAACACCACCGAATCCATCACCGAAACCATCGCCCAGCAGGCACGCGCCGTGGCCGCGCCGGGCACCGAGATTGTCGGGCTCACGCCTTACTTCGGCGCGGAATCGGTGGAGGGCAACTTTGAAAGCTACCTGGCGGCCATCGCGGTGATGGACCGGGTGATGGCCTACGACCAACCGTTCGATGCGGTGATTCAGGCCGGCTATGGCGAACACGGCCGTGAAGGCTTGCAGGAATTGTTGAACGTGCCGGTGGTGGACATCACCGAAGCCGCCGCCAGTACCGCGATGTTCCTCGGCCATGCCTACTCGGTGGTGACCACTCTCGACCGCACTGTGCCGCTGATCGAAGACCGCCTGAAACTCGCAGGGCTCTACCAGCGTTGCGCCTCGGTACGCGCCAGTGGCATGGCGGTGCTGGAGCTGGAAGAAGACCCGTTGGCCGCGATGGAAGCCATCGTGCGCCAGGCGGAACTGGCCATTCGCGAGGACAAGGCCGAGGTGATCTGCCTGGGTTGCGGTGGCATGGCCGGGCTGGATGAGCAGATCCGCCAGCGCACCGGCGTGCCGGTGGTGGATGGGGTGACAGCGGCGGTGACGATTGCCGAGTCGCTGGTACGACTGGGGTTGTCGACGTCGAAGATCAGGACCTATGCGACCCCCAGGCCAAAGAAGGTCATCGGTTGGCCGGGCCAGTTCGGCCGGTAGACCGAGCTGCCCGCATCGCCGACAAGCCCGGCTCCCACAGTTGATCGCAGTGCAACTGTGAAATGCATTCTCCTGTGGGAGCTGGCTTGCCTGCGATGCAGGCGACTCGGTCCACCAGGAGGATCAAACCGCACTGAAGCGCTGCCCCAACTGCTGCTCGGCAAACTGCTCAATAATGAAATCTACAAATGCGCGGGTCTTGCCAGGCAGCAGTTTATGTTCGGCGTAGTAGATGGAGATGTTGCCGTCGTCGACGTACCAGTCAGGCAGCACCCGCACCACCGCGCCGCTGTCCAGAAACGGCACAGCCATGGGCATACTCACCAAGGCAATGCCCAGACCCTGGGCGCTGGCGCAGCAGGCGGCCTCGGAGTCGCTCATGGTCATGCTCGGCTTGAGCACCAACGGCCGGTGCTCACGCTCGATACTGGTCAATTGCCAGGAACGTATGCGCCCGGTCTGCGGTGAGCGGATCAGGATGCCGAGGCAGCGCGACAAGTCCTCGGGCGCCCGCACCGGCGGGCGTTGTGCCAAGTAATCCGGTGCGGCCACCAGCACCCGATGCGCGGGCGTGAGCTTGCGTGCCACCACGCCTTGGGGCAGTTCAAAACCGCCGCCGATGGCCGCATCGAAGCCTTGGCCGATCAGGTCGACCTGGCGGTTATCGAAATGCCAGTCCGGGCTTATGTCCGGGAAGCGCGCCATGAACGCGCCCAACAGCGGCACCACGTAGCGGTTGCCAAACACCGTGCCCATACTGACCTTGAGCGTGCCCACTGGCCGCCCTTCGGCGCTGGCCAGGTTGGCCACGGCGTTCTGGATGGTGGTGAGGCTGCCGCTGACTTCTTCAAGGAACAGCTTGCCGGCTTCGGTAAGGGTCAGGCGGCGGGTGCTGCGCTGGAACAGGCGCACACCGAGGCGCGCTTCCAGCTTGGCGACGCTTTTGCCCACCGCCGCCGGTGTCAGGCTCAGGTGCCGCGCCGCCTCGGCAAAACTGCCGCCTTCGGCGCTGCGCACAAAGCATTCGATACTGCCAAAGCTTTCCATATCGCCACACTCTAAACTTTTGGTTTACACAGACTATAGCAATCACGGTCTACCGATAGGTGTGGGTGAGGTCGATACTCGGCTCCAACAACAAGGCATCCCGCCTTGAACAGCTAGGAGTTCGACATGACCACACACAACCTCAGCGGCAAAGTCGCCTTGATTCAAGGCGGCTCCCGCGGCATCGGCGCCGCCATCGTCAAGCGCCTGGCGGCGCAAGGTGCAGCGGTTGCCTTTACTTACGTGAGCTCGGCCGCCAAGGCTGAAGAATTACAGAACAGCGTGATCAGCGAAGGTGGCAAGGCCTTGGCGATCCACGCCGACAGCGCCGATGCCGCAGCGATCCGCAACGCGGTCAACGCCACCGTCGAAGCCTTTGGCCGCCTGGACATCCTGGTGAACAACGCCGGCGTCCTGGCCATCGCGCCGCTGGAAACGTTCAAGCTGGAAGACTTCGACCAGACCCTGGCGATCAACGTGCGCAGCGTGTTTATTGCGACCCAGGAAGCGGCCAAGCATATGGGAGACGGCGGCCGGGTGATCAATATCGGCAGTACCAACGCCGAGCGCATGCCCTTTGGCGGCGGTGGCCCGTATGCGATGAGCAAGGCGGCGCTGGTGGGCTTGACCAAAGGCCTGGCACGGGATCTGGGGCCACGCGGGATTACCATCAACAACGTGCAGCCTGGGCCGGTGGATACCGACATGAACCCGGCGAACAGTGATTTTGCCGAGAGCTTGATCGGGCTGATGGCGGTGGGGCGGTATGGGCATGTGGAGGAGATTGCCAGTTTTGTGGCGTACCTCGCCGGGCCGGAAGCCGGTTATATCACTGGGGCGAGCCTGACCATCGATGGTGGTTTCAGCGCCTAGTTTGCTGGAACACTGCAAAACCCAATGTGGGAGCGGGCTTGCTCGCGAAAGCAGTGGATCAGTCGATCAATCTGTTGACTGACACTGCGCTTTCGCGAGCAAGCCCGCTCCCACAGTTTTTTACCGCGTTTATTCAGCGGATGGGCGGCAAGCCGTAAGCCGCCAGGTCAAAGTCCGCAAGTCTGCGGATGATCTGGTCGGCATGCTGGTACTTGCTGTCGGCCATGGCCTCATCCGGCACGGCGATGGCGGTCATGTTCGCAGCTTTGGCGGCGGTCACGCCGAACGGCGAATCTTCGAACACCAGGCAGTCCTCGGGTGCAATGCCCAGGCGGCGGGCGGCGGTGAGGAAGATGTCGGGCGCAGGTTTGGCGGCGCCGACTTCCGGGTCGTCAGCGGTGACGATGGTGTCGAACAGGCCAAACCACTCGCGGTGCAACGTAGTCTTGTGGCCAAACGAATTGCGCGACGAACTGGTGCCCACGGCAATCGGAATGTCATGCGCCTTCAAGTGGCGCACCAGCGCTTCGGCACCGGGCATACCCAGGGCGGTGGGGAAACGCTCGCTCATCAAGGGCTCGCGGACCCGCAAAAACTCCGCTGGGGTAATCGGCAGATCCAGCGCCTTGACCACGTAGTCGGCCAGGTCCTGGGCACCACGCCCGATGATGTGCTGCTTGATCCCCCAGTCATAGGTGCGGCCGTAGCGTTCAGCGATGATCTGCGTGACTTCGGTGTAGATGCCTTCTGTATCCAGCAACAACCCGTCCATATCGAAAATCACGGCCTTGATCGGGACAGCGGTACGCGGTGCATTCATCACTACAGAACCTTGGGAGCGGAGGACTAAAAGGATTCAGCACAATAACGGCCACCCTTGCCGCCAGGCAACCCTTTAGACTGTGCGCCCTTTCTTTTGAAGTGCCCGCGATGTTCTACCGTCTCGCCGCCGACAGCCTGGTGCTGTTTCACCTCAGCTTTATCCTGTTCGTGCTGTTCGGTGGGTTGCTCGCCCTCAAGTGGCGCCGCGTGATCTGGCTGCACTTGCCTGCCGTGGCCTGGGGCATCGCGGTTGAGCTGCTGCACCTGCCCTGCCCGCTGACCCGCTGGGAAAACCTGTTTCGCCACCTCGCCGGGCAGGATGGTTATGGCGGCGGGTTTATCGAGCATTACATCCTCACGCTGATCTACCCCGCCGGGCTGACGCCGGATATTCAACTGGCGCTGGGCGCGGTGGTGGTCGCGATCAACGTCGCGGTGTACGGCTGGCTGATCCGACGTTACGTACAGGCTTGAGACAGCTTCGCTGGTGAAGAATCAGACTCCCTTAGTCCCTTCATAGACGCTCCCATGTCCGAAGCCTTCGAAGTCCCCAGCCCCCACGAAAAACACATCGAACACACCACCGAACATGCTCACGCCCGCGGGGACAATTTCGCCAGCCGCATCGCCGTGATGACGGCCCTCATGGCCACCCTCGGCGCCATGCTCAGTTACCAGGCCGGCTCCACCGAAAGCGAAGCGGCGATGGACAAAAACAACGCCGCCATCATCAAGACCGAAGCCGCCAACCAATGGAACTACTACCAGGCCAAATCCAGCCGACAGAACCTGGCGGAACTGGCCACCCACATTCCCGGCGTGGACGCGGCGCATTACAAGGACGAGATCGAGCGCTACAAAAGCCAGAAGGAAGACGTGCGCAAGCAAGCCGAGAAGCTTGAGGCCACCTCGAAGGAATGGGATGAAAAGTCGGAACAGGCGCTGCACCAGCACCACCGCTGGGCCCAGGCGATGACCGCGATTCAGATCGCGATTTCGCTGGCGGCGATTACGTTATTGACGAGGAAGGAGTGGTTGAAGCGCATGTCGTATGCGGCGGCGGGCGTGGCGGTGGTGCTCGGAAGCCTCGCATGGCTGCACATCTGACACCCCGCCAACCCCATGCGGGAGCTGGCTTGTGTGGGAGCTGGCTTGCCTGCGATGACGGTGGGTCAGCCCCCACAATTTGCGCTGTCACTACACCACCCAAGCGCTATATAGTAAAAAGCATAACGACAAACCGACACAAGCCGAGGAACCGCTGGTGACCGCACAACCCAAGGAAGCCGTGGGCGCCGCCTACAACATAGAATCCATGCGCTACGCCCAGGCCATGACCTGGCAAGCCATCGAACAACTCGCCCAACGCATCCGCCCCGGCATGCTTGAATCCCAAGCCCGCGAACTGGGCAAGCACGTCCTCGCCGATCTCGACATGCAACGCATCTGGCACCCGCTGCTGGTGCGCTTTGGCGCCAATACCCTCAAGGCAT
The DNA here is from genome assembly GCF_057835125.1 of Pseudomonas sp. GL_117. NCBI lineage: Bacteria > Pseudomonadati > Pseudomonadota > Gammaproteobacteria > Pseudomonadales > Pseudomonadaceae > Pseudomonas > Pseudomonas sp. GL_117. Next base: position 4,618,105 of record NZ_CM174418.1, read on the forward strand.
TCAACCAGCGCTCCGAAGGTGACCCGGTGCTGGGCGAAGACGACATCTTCTTTATCGACATGGGCGCCGTGTGGCAAGGCCACGAAGGTGATGCCGGCGCCACGTTCGCCACCGGCAACGACCCGGAAATGATTGCCTGCGCCAGCGCGGCCAAGGAACTCTTCGACCGCGTGCAGGCACGCTGGAAAAACGAGCAGGTCGTCGGCCTCGAGCTGTACCGCTACGCCGAAGCACAAGCCCAGGCCATGGGCTGGCAATTGAACCTCGACATCAAGGGCCACCGCGTCAGCGACTTCCCCCACGCCATCCACCGTGGCGGCGACCTTGGCGACTTCGAGCACTACCCGAATGCCGGATTGTGGATCCTCGAAATCCAGATCGCCCACCCGAGCAAACCCTACGGCGCCTTCTACGAAGACTTGCTCGCCTGACGCGTAAAGGACGCAGCCTGGTTCACGTGCGGGCATGAATAAAGCCCCATAAGTCGTATCATGGGGCCTACTTTCGAGGACGCCCCATGAACCTCAGCATCGTTTACGCCCTGGCCGCCGCCGCCCTCTTCGGCGCCAGCACCCCACTCGCCAAAAGCCTCGGCCTGGGCCTCTCGCCCGTACTGCTCGCCGGCCTGCTCTACCTCGGCAGCGGCGTCGGACTCGCCAGCGTGCGGCTGATCCGTGATCGCGGCTGGAAACCCAGCGGCCTGAACCCAGCAGAATGGCCCTGGCTACTCGGTGCCATTGCATTCGGCGGCATCCTCGGCCCGGTTGCGCTGATGTTCGGCCTCACCCGCACCTCTGGCGCGACGGCCTCCCTGATGCTCAACCTCGAGTCAGTCCTGACCGCGCTGATCGCGTGGCTGGTGTTCAGGGAAAACGCCGATCGGCGCATCGTCCTCGGCATGTTTGCCATCGTACTGGGGGGCCTGGCGCTATCCGGCGCAGGCGATGGCGGCGGCCAGCAGGATTGGACCGGGCCGTTCGCGGTGGCACTGGCGTGTTTGTGCTGGGGGATTGATAACAATCTGACACGCAAGGTCTCCGCGTCTGACGCCGTGTTCATCGCCGGCACCAAAGGGCTGATGGCCGGGCTGGTCAATTGCAGCCTGGCGGTTTATCTCGGCGCACAGATGCCGGGCTTGGCGCAGCTGACGCCGATCCTGTTGGTGGGGTTCCTGGGTTACGGCATCAGCCTGGTCCTCTTTGTCCTGGCCCTGCGCGGGCTCGGCAGTGCGCGGACCGGCGCATACTTTTCCACGGCACCGTTCCTCGGCGCGGCGATAGCGCTGCTGGTGCTGGGGGAATCGGTGACACTGGCGTTCTGGGCAGCATCGGCACTGATGGCCATCGGCGTGTGGCTACACCTGACGGAGCGGCACGCCCATGACCATCAACATGAGGCAATGGAACACGGGCACCGCCACGTGCATGACGAGCATCACCAGCACGAACACGACTTTGAATGGGACCCGGCAGTGCCGCATAACCATGTGCATATCCACAGCCCGGTGCGGCATAGTCACGCGCATTTTCCGGATGTGCATCATCGACATAGGCATTGAGGCGCCCTTGCCCCTGCAAAGCCCGCCCCAATGACAAAACAAGGACGTATACCCGTGAGAGCTTCACTCATTGCTTCATTTGGATTGGCCTGGCTGATTCACGCACCACTGTCCTTCGCGGATAACATCAATGGCAAGAACCTCTATTCACAACGCTGCGCCATGTGTCACGGAGCAGATCTCAAGGCCACGGGGCCCCTGGCCAATAAGAGCAATCCTTCTACCCCGGACCTGACAACACGCGCATTCAAGAAACGCATGAGCGACTACCCGGGCGTCATTGTGTCTTCGGTCATACTTCGGCCCAATGGAGACCTGATTCCAAGGACACTCCGGGAGAATGGCGTGAAGGTGCCGCCGCACGCTTGGAGTGTTCAGGATTTTCGCGATTTGAATGAGTATATGAGTGGTGTGATTGCGAAGGGGCGATGAGTTTTGGAGCAAGAGGCGGCTGTCTCGGCCGCCTCACTCAGGCTTGCTGACCCGTGTGCCCCCGATGCACATACTCCCACCCCAAACACGCAAGCCCCACATGCTTGGGGATCAAAGCGGCGCCACTGCTATACGCGGTGATGGTCCGTCGAGAGAAACCCAACTCCACCGCTGCAGCGGAAAGCGACAGGTTGTTACTGAGCATCCACGCCCTGAAATCCTGCGTAAGCATGACCTCTCCCGACTGCTCCAATGCCAGGCGATGCAGCGTGACGGCCGACAGTTCAAGGTCATTGCCCCATGTCACGTCAAAGCCCCATTCGTCGACTTTCACTTGGCCGAAGAGAGCTAAATCCAAAAGCGGCTTGAGGATGGGGAAAGTATTTATATGATCGGTGAGATCGACGGTGTGCCGCTTGCCGTTATTCCACTCAATCTCAAGAGCCTGCTTGCCGGCAACGGGTTGCACAGCAGAGATGCGAAGCTTGCTGGTCATAAGTCAGTTCCTCGGGTTTTGTTCATCCCATACGCGCCTAAGCTTTTAATGGAGTAAAGGCGGCTGACTTCAAACTCATCGACCAAAATCAGCAATTTGCGCAACGTCTTACAAAGCTCTCGGAAGAGCCGCTCTGCCACTTCAAAATCACCAAGCCTATAGTCGCTCGGTCGCGCAAATGGCGACCGGGTTTGGCGGCCCGAATACAAGAATGGGTGGCAAATATCCCTCTAATCGAACGGACTTGACCCATGAACCCATACATAGCACTTACCAGCAACGACACCGCCACTCCTGCACTTTTTGTCGATGCCACTGCACCTCTCGACATCCTCCTGGACGCTGCAACCTATCGAATCCGCGCCGTAACTCAAGTTCTTGAAAATCTTGCCCTGAGAGGCGAGGTCAACAGTGATGCCGTCGTGCTTAGCGACTTTGCATTGCTCTGCGCAATTCCGTTACTCGACGGGTGCGATTTGCTGGATGTCATAGGACAGCGCATGGATACGACGCACGCGTAATCCAAAAGACGTAAATTTTCAGACTCCAGAAATCACAAAACCCCTGGTTTCTCTCGAAACCAGGGGTTTTGTTTACATCGAATTTGGCGGTGAAGGAGAGATTCGAAACTACCCGTTCGCGGTTTTCGAAACCGAGGCCCCTGGTTTATGAGGGCTGCAGCCCGGTCGCGTGCGTAGGATCTGTACAACGTCAGTCCCATAGCTTAAATGCGCCAGGTTGTAGAAAACGGTCAGAACAGACGTTTTGAACGATTTATGTTGAGGCATGGGAAAAAGGTAATTTTGGTAATGAGCTGTGATAAACCGGATAAAACCCAATAAAATCAGGTAGTTGATATAGTTTTATAGAGGTAATAATAAGGTAAGTAAGTGGTTAGAAAATTACTTTCAGAGCTAGTAATGCCAGTGAGCCGCCAAACCCAGCAAAATGGGGGTTTGAACAAAATATTACCTCTCTCGTTACCTTATATTACCCTCCAAGGTAATGGCTGAAAGCCACGTTCTATAAGGGCTCCAGCCCGTTATGACCTGCCAATTACTAAAATTACCCTTTTCCCACCCCTCGCCTGGAAAAAAGCCATCCGCCCATCGTTTCAGCGATTTTTTCCACACGCTCTAGGCTGGTACTAACAGCTGGAAATTGATGGCGGTGCTGTGCAATGTCTCAAAACGTTTGAAACGCATACAGGCTGGGCCTCTCAGTCGTTTTTGCGTAGTGTCCGACAGTGGCTGGTCGATCCCCAGATATTAGCGGCTCCGAAAACGAAATCACCGCCTGCTGCAGGTTTTCACAACCAGAGCCCCCGTAAACCGGGCACCTCGTCTGCGTGACCACTCCCCTGCCGTCCTGTGACGCATGTGCAAGGCCACTGCACTGTTTTGCAAAGCGTTGCACTCTGTGCAATTGCGAAGCATCCCCCAGACCCCGCAGCGGGCTTGGGCGGGGGCATCGTTTGCACCCCACTACGCCTTTGCACAAAAAAGGGACACAAAGCCCGTCGGCGGGAGGGGGATAAGTGCTTTTTCGTCTCATTTTTTAGTACCAGGGCTTTTTGATCTGCGTTGCGGTTTCCGACGCATGGGCTGCCTAACGTCCTGTTCAGGACAGAAAGAGCTTGATCAAATTTGATGGGTTGACCCATACTTTGACTGTAGCCACAACGTAGCTACATTTTTGTGAGGGAGTGATAATATGTCCGCATTACTGAAAACCACTGACGTGCGTTGCCGCATCGACGAGGATTTGAAGGATCGCGCTACTGCTGTGCTGAATGCCTGCGGGCTGAGCCTCAGTGACGCTATGCGTCTTTTCCTCCGACAGGTAGTGACAACGCAAGGCCTGCCTTTCGAGGTGCGTGTACCTTCGGAGAAGACCGCTCGTGCTATGGCGCAGGCGCGTGAAATTCGTCGCCAGTTTGACTCGATCGACGACATGCTAAGGGATACTGATGGCGAAGCCGGAGAAGAAGCAAAAGCGGGCAGATCTGCCAAAGCAGTGCGCGCAGACGCCGGAATTTAAAAAGTCCTGGGAGCGCTATAAGCGTGCAGGCCGTCGGGATATGAATGAAGTCCGTGTTGTGATGACGATGCTTTTCTTGGGAGATCAACTACCAGCAGAATATCGTGATCATGCGTTGACAGGTAATTGGGATGGTTTCAGGGAGTGCCATATTGGAGGTGACTTCCTGATGATTTACGAACACTCGCGAGCTGACCTAGTGACTTTTGTAGACCTGGGCAGCCATGCCGAACTGTTTGAATGATGGCCGATGTAACACCTGTCGGCCAAAAGGTTTCGGAGGGAGTGATACCCCCTGAATGCGGCCTCTCTAGCCGCTAAAGGTGAAGTAGTCTGAGCCCGTTCCTGGCTGTGCCACTCGGATAACTCAGGCTCCGGAGCTGCTGCTTGCGGTGATTCGCGGTTAACCAATAGCAAGCGCCTGGCAAGGCGCTATATAAATGCCAACCCTTAAAAAGTTGGCAGCGCTGCCAGCACGAAACAGGGCTACTGCCATGTTTAGGCTGCGTTTAAAAGTGGTAGAGGTGGAAATTGATCTTTGGGTCATCGTGTTTTTTACATGTTGGCTTATTGAAAGATTTTCTTCCTAGGCTAGGGGGGCGGGGATACCCGCCCCCTGAATCCTAACCATTCAAAAATTCCGCCCCCTCCTGGATGAAATCCATGGCACTAGATCATTATGTGTCACAAGTACATCTCAAAAACTTCTATTCAAAAGACCTAGAAAAACAGATGTACGCTTACAGGAAAGCGGATTTGAAGTTTTTCACTCCAAACTCCAAGTCTGTATGTCGAGTAGATGAAGGGAGTACCAACAAGTACCTTGAAGATAGTCGAGCAATCGAGAAATTTCTTGAGGATATTGAGCCTAAATACAATACTGCAGTCGAAAAAATAAAAGCCAACAACATTGACAAGGAAGTGATTTATACGGTTTCCGGTTTTTTATCCTACATAATAACTTGCTCACCAGCAGCGATGCGCATTCACTCTGAACTTTTTCGAGGCATTGTTGAAGACCAAGCAATAATGCTAGACAGCACAAAAAAAATACCTCCTCCTCCGTCAGAACTTGGTGCCGAGTCGATGACCGAACTGATAAAAATGGGTAAGCTCACTATAGATGTAGATGGCAAGTACCCTCAGGCTTTTGGTATAAGATCAATTCTGTATCATGTTGCTGTTTTTGGAAACTCAACATGGGACATACTGGAAAACCCACACGCGGACAGCCCATTTTTCAGTAGCGACTTTCCTGTAGCAATTGAACATGGTTCAGATAACAAAATTTTCAATAGAATATTCCCATTAACTCCCCAAATTGCGATCCGCATAAAACCAAACCCAGAACGACACTACAAAACACTTGACCACGACTTCGAACATTTCAAACACAAAAAAAAGAAGCTATCCTTAGCCGAGGCCAAAACACTAAATAGGTTATTTGTGCAGTGCGCGGAATCTGTCGTTTTTTCTTGTCAAAATAGCGACTGGACTGAACAATTCATTCGAAAAAACTCTAAATTTCGAATTGAGCCTATTATGGCCAGATCAAAGCTCAAGAGCGGTAACATTCTATACTTCACTCAGGAAATCAAAAAAATACAGCCTTGAAAACAACCAATCAAGTAAGGGCGCGACCTCACAGACCCAACACTCTTAATTGGGAGCGCCAACTACATAAACTTACGACATGGATATTGAAATGGGAAATATATCGGTAGGTGTTGATAGAGACTTGATAGTAAAGCGCTACATATCATTGGACAAGTTTGAAAGCCTGCTGACCTCGGGCAAATTATATTTCCCACGATTCGATAGGTTCGCAGACCAATTAGAAGGTGGTATTACTGGCCAAAACTATCCAGACATAAGTGTTTCCTTGGAAATTTTTGACCTAGCGATTAATTACAGAGCAAGCGATCCAGTATCCCCCGAAAAGGAGCAGGCCGAGAAAAGGATCAACGAAATAAACAATGAAACCTTTGAGGGTTTGTTTGGTAGCGAAAAAAAGCTAAACGGCGATACGTATTTAAAAACAATCAACTCTTGGTTGTATGCAAACTGCTGGACTGACCTAAATCATGAATGTGAAGCAATGTGGTCACTTTATGGCATTACCGGGGCAGGCTGCAACCACGACGAATACTGTCCGCGATGTGAACGTACTCATGGAACCTCAGTATGCATTGAGACCACCGTAGGTTCCATTTTAGACAATTTAGAGTTTGATGAACGGTACAATTTTTCTATTCAAAAGGTCGAGTACATCGATCATAAAACAACAAAATTCGGCACGAATGAGCTCAGCACTAAACCCTTTTATTCAAAAGCTAAGCATTTCAGCTATGAAAATGAAATTCGGCTCATACTGTGGCCTGACAGGAACAATATCAGCTTCGACTATGCATTCGGAAAAAGCACAGTGAACGACGAAAAAAAAGTCGAGCTAAAAATAAAAAACATGAGTTTATTTATAAACAAAATCATCTTGTCTCCGGTCCCTCTCAAAACAAGCATAGAAATCAGAAAGTCTCATAACAAAAACTATCAATCGGCTTTAGGTTTACAAGAAAGCCTCTCTAACAAAAAACTGAAAGCCAAGATCGAATCCATCTGTTCGGCCCACTCAGTGAATGTCCAAATAGTTGACTCCGACCTCAATCAAGTTATCACTACCGACTGTTATACATATGCCGAAGGTATAAGGTAGCAAAATGGCGCATTACAGACTTAAAGCAATTTAAGACTTTAGTCTGTAATTGGCTTAAGGCTGGCTGCGAGTCTTGATATCGACTCTGCGTTAGAAGTGAAAACGGCTGAGTTGCCCGGAACCGGTGTTGGTCCATGTGTGTGCATCGCCAATTGCATATTCATCTCTAGCACCAGGTCGAGCAAATCGCAGAGCACTTGGAATATATTCACACTTTCTGATCCCACCCAATTCTTAGGCGCAATCAAGTGCTGGCCGCCGCCCGCCACGCTCCGGCGCAGCCCCTGAATCCTTTCCTCCATATCCCCACCCACCGTGGCGTTTAGCTTCTGCCCCACCATCAGGTTCAAATCCCGCCCAGTCGCCTGGTGCAAATCATCCACCGCTGCCAGACTCGCAGATCCCCCCCGACAGCAGCTAAAGCGCGCCCAGCGCCTCGATCTTCTTGATCCCACCCACCGACTCGGTTGAATGGTCGTCCACCGCCCTGGTGTGGCTCTGGAAGCTCTCGGTGTTTTCCATCGCCTCCACTTCCCGCTGGACCGCCTTGTCCTGGATCTTGCCGTCTGTTTGGCGTAGCCAGTTGCCGTCCGCATCAACGCGCTGTTGGCAAGCTTCGCTGTGCTGCCACACCTGGTCACCTTTCGGCACGCTTGGAAGAGTCAGACCGTGGGGCAGCACCATCTGGATATAGGGCTTGTGCGGCAACCCGTACGCAAAGCACACCACGACCGTGGTGCCCTCCTCCGGGAATGCATAGAAGCCCATTTCATCCCCACCGACCGACACCGGCAGGCCCGCGTCCACCTCTCCGTCCGGGCCGAGCACCTGCAGGTGAACGCCAAAGGGCAGCCGGAAGTCGTCACAGACGTCGGCGCCGGCAGGGGCATCAGGTACGGCGATCACCTTGGCGAACCGTGGCAGGTGATAGCCACCGGTCAGTTCGGGAAACTGGCGTTCTACCGCTCGTTTTATTGCGTCTTCCATTTCAATGCCATCTGAGTGCCGGCCAGCGTCACCGAAGTGACCCGCTCGCCTTGATAGCACTCATGGCGCGACCGCAGTCAGGGTGTCAACGGCAGTACGCAGTTCACGCAGAGGGTAGCGATGGCCGCCTTTCAAACCTGAACACTTGTCTTTATGCGCGGCAAAGGGCTTGCCGCTGGCGACGCCATCAAAAGTCTGGATGCCGCCGCAGTGCCGGCACAGCAACCATTCCTTACCCCGCTACCAGTCACGTGCCCAGTGTTCTAGCTTACCAGCCACCTCATAGTTCGTGCCTTTCAGGTCCACCGTGCTCACTCTGCTACTCCTAACGGGCCACCATGGTGCGCCGCTTCGGCTAGGAACGCAGCGGCTTCGGCGTGTTGCAAGGCCTACCCATGGACCAGTTAGTAAAACCACACACTCAAGCGCGTAACGCTGCGCGCCTGCTGTTAGCCGACCGTCTGCAAGTAGTCGAACAATACGCTTTCCAGGGTGTTGACCTACTGCACCAGGGCTTCGGGCTTCATGGCCTGGGCGATGCGAGCGGCCAACTCGGCTACCTCGGGCGCGTAGCTACGCAGGGTCCCCAAGCGCTGCTCATAGGACGGCGTGACGGGTAGCGGCATGGAAGCGATTTCTTTTCAAATGAGGGGGTGACTGTGCGTAAAACCACTGTAGGGGGTTCTGGTCTACCAGACCAGGGAGTATCGGTAAGCAAAGGGTATAAAAAAGGCCCCCACGCTTACGCAAAGTGTGGGGGCCGATCTTACATAAGCGGCGTTATTGGAAGTGCTAGGCGATCACTCGCGGCTAGCCTTTCCCAGTGCTGCAACGGCAGCCAAGTGTAAAGCCGAGCCATTCGTAGCTTGTTTCGCCAGGCCAACCAAATAATCAAGCGCCGCCGGCCCGCCGGCCTGACCAAGAGCAGACAGGGCCGCCAGATGCACAGCCGAACCGTTGGTTGCCTGCTTGGCCAGACCGACCAAGTATTCAGTGCCGATATTATTTCCAGTGCTCATTGCTGCTCTCCTTGAATAAGGCCCCATTGTAATCACAGCAGCCAACTCGCGGGGAAACTCCAGCGTCGGACTGGCATAAGTTATCGGCTGGGCCACCGGCCCGCTGACCACCGGTAACAGCGGCGGAATCGGGGGCCGGTGCTGCCGCCCGGTCGGCGCCGGGCACGGCGCGGGTTGGGCAGTGTGATCAATCAAAGGAAACGCCATGGTGCTGCCCCTCCGGGGGGCTGGTAGTGGTGAGCCACCAGTCTACGGCGGGGTTTAGCGGGGTTTTGGCGGGGGTTTCCCATTTGAACAAGAGAGGGTCAGCCCCCTTAAAAAACACCCATCTGCCCCAGATCTGTCCCATATGGCAATTTTTCAGACGCCAGAAACCACAAACCCCCGGCTTTCTCTAGGAAAACCGGGGGTTTGTGTTTACTTAATGTGGCGGTGAAGGAGAGATTCGAACTCTCGATACAATTTCTTGTATACACACTTTCCAGGCGTGCTCCTTAAGCCACTCGGACACTTCACCGTATCTCGTCAAACCAGTTCAGTCTGTCGAGGCGCGCTAATGTAGTCGAAAGCCTTTCCGATGGCAAAGGTTTTTTTCAGAATTTTCATGCGCTTAGCGGGATATGCCATTGCATGCCCGGCAAGGGGTGGTGTTTCTGCCATTCTCAGGCACCGTCGGCGGGTGTCTGGGGCGGCTGTTGTGCCCTGCCCTAGGCCGTCCGCCGCTGGGTGAGCGGGAAAAGTCTGACTGGGTAGTCAGTCATGGCGCTTTACCGGGGCGGGTGGGGTGGGTAACGTTTGGGGATGCGTTTCTATAAACAGCCTATCTATAACAAGTCATACAAGGAACCGCGTCATGAGTGAGTTGATTACTTACCACCTCGAAGACGGTATCGCGACCCTGACGTTGAGCAACGGCAAGGTGAATGCCATTTCTCCGGATGTGGTCAGTGCGTTTAATGCGGCACTGGATCAGGCCGAGAAGGATCGGGCGGTGGTGATCATCACCGGGACGCCGGGGATTTTGTCGGGTGGTTATGATTTGAAGGTGATGACGGCCGGCCCTAAAGAAGCCATCGGTCTGGTGACGTCGGGCTCGACGTTGGCGCGGCGTCTGTTGTCGCATCCGTTCCCGGTGATCGTGGCGTGCCCTGGGCATGCGGTGGCCAAGGGCGCGTTCCTGCTGTTGTCGGCGGATTATCGGATTGGGGTCGAGGGCCCGTTCAGCATTGGCCTGAATGAAGTGGCGATCGGCATGACCATGCACCACGCCGGGATCGAGCTGGCACGGGATCGCCTGCGCAAATCGGCGTTTCATCGCTCGGTGATCAATGCCGAGATGTTTGACCCGCAAGGCGCGTTGCAGGCTGGCTTCCTGGACAAGGTGGTGGCGCCTGAAGAGCTGCACGCTGCCGCCCTGGAAGCGGCACGGCAGTTGAAGAAGATCAACATGAACGCCCACAAGCACACCAAGTTGAAGGTGCGTAAGGCGCTGCTGGACGCCCTGGATGACGCCATCATCCAGGATCAGGGCCATATCCTGAGTTAAGCCTTACATCCGCCACACCAGAGCCCGACCTTGAGTCGGGCTTTTTCTTACAAACAAACTCGAAACGTCCCTAGCCGCTCTAGGCGGCCGCTGCTGGCACATGTTGAAACATGTACTTAAACATCGCCTATCTCCTACCTCTACAGGGGTAATTGCCGAATACAGTGCACATCCGTACACTGCGCCACCTTTTGTCCCGATAGGCCGTGTCGATGCTTTTTCTGCTGCGTATGTTGTTGATGGGCCTGCATTTTATGCTCGCCGGTGTGCTGGGCGTGCTCGTCGGGATCTGCCGACCGTTCAACCCGGACAACAGTCGCGTGTGCGCACGTTTATACGCACTGCCGGCCATGTGGATTCTGGGGCTGAACCTCAAGGCCGACGTGGACTCGTTGCGAAACAAGCCCAGCGGCTGTGTGATCATCGCCAACCATCAGTCCAACTATGACCTGTTTGTGTTTGGCAACGTGGTGCCCCATCGCACTGTGTGTATCGCCAAGAAAAGCCTGAAATGGGTGCCGTTGTTCGGCCAGTTGTTCTGGCTGGCGGGCAATGTGCTGATCGACCGGGGCAATGCGCACAAGGCGCGCCGGGCGATGCTCACCACCACCGATACGCTGCAACACAAGGACACGTCGATCTGGGTGTTCCCGGAAGGCACGCGCAACCTGGGCAAGGGTTTGCTGCCGTTCAAGAAGGGCGCGTTCCATATGGCGATTGCCGCCGGTGTGCCGATCGTGCAGGTGTGCGTGAACAATTACGTCACGCAGATGCGCCTGAATCGCTGGAACAGTGGTGATGTGCTCATACGCTCGTTGCCGCCGATTCCTACGGTTGGCATGACGGTGGATGACGTGCCGAGGTTGATGCAGGCGTGTCAGGTGCAGATGGAGGCTTGTATTGCGCAGATGGATCTTGAGTGGGTGCGGGGGTGAGGATGTCTTGGGAGCGCTTCGCGCCCCAGCGCGAGCAAGCATTACAAGCTTGTGTTCCCACAATGGAACGCCTTTCGGGCTAAGCTGCCCAACACCTGTCCTCCTAATAAGAAGTGATCAGCACCATGGGTAGAGTTGTTGCGGCCGCTGTCTACAGCGCCGGTAAGAAAGTTACTGACATTACCCTCGACGAAGGCGCGGCCTGGGCCGCCAAACCCGGCCACTTTGTCTGGATCGGCCTGGAAGAACCCAACGCCCAGGAGCTGGCCAACCTGCAACGCCAGTTCAACCTGCATGAACTGGCCATCGAAGACGCCCTGGAAAAACACAGCCGGCCGAAGCTGGAGACGTTCGGCGATGCACTGTTTATCGTCACGTACTCGCCGGTGCGCGAGAACGGCAAGCTGGTGTTTATCGAAACCCATATCTTTGCCGGTAACGGCTACATCATCACGGCACGCAACGGTCATTCGGCGTCCTACGGCTTTGTGCGCCAACGTTGTGAGGCGCGGCCGTTGCTGCTGGAACACGGGGAAGATTTCGTACTGTATGCGCTGCTGGATTTCGTCACCGAGAACTACCAGCCCGTGAGCGAAGCGATCCATGCCGAGATCGATGAGTTGGAGCGCAACGTGCTGTGCAGTTCTTTGAATGAGCGCGACATCCAGAACCTTCACGGCCTGCGTCGCGACGTGCTGCGGCTCAAGCGCTATGTGGCGCCGATGGTGGAGATCAGCCAGGAACTGCAGAAGCTGAGCTTCCCGTTCATCGACAAGAATATGCGCCCGTATTTCCGTGACGTGCAGATCCACGTGACACGGCAGATGGAAGACCTCACCACCCTGCGCGACATCGCCAGCCAGACCATCGAGATCGGTGTGTTGCTGGAGGCGTCACGCCAGAGTGTGGTGCAGCGCAAGTTCGCCGCGTGGGCGGCGATCCTCGCGTTCCCCACGGCGGTGGCGGGGATTTATGGGATGAACTTCCAGAACATGCCCGAGCTGCAATGGCACTACGGCTATTTTGCGGTGCTCGGGTTTATCGCACTGGGTTGCACCGGCTTGTGGGCCAGCTTCAAACGTTCGGGCTGGCTTTAAGCCGCTGCGTCAGGCTTGTGCGCGACAAAACGCATCATCCACTCCGCCACGGTCACGCCGTGGTGGTCATGTTCCAGGCTGGCCACGCCGCTGTTGTAGATTTTCTCACCCAGGTTCTGCTGGCGAATATCCAGCAAGGCGCGGGAGTAATCGTGGATGAATTCCGGGTGGCCCTGGAAGCACAGCACCTGGTCGTTGATGTGGTACGCGGCAAACGGGCAGAAATCGCTGGAGGCGATGACGGTGGCGTTTTCCGGTAGCGCGGTGACTTGGTCCTGGTGGCTGATCAGCAGCGTCAGCTCTTCCACCCGTGGGCTCATCCACGGCGCCTTGGCGGCCATCTTGTAGTTGTGGATGCCCACACCCCAGCCCTGGCTTGCGCGCTCACTCTTGCCGCCCAGCAATAGCGCCAGCAGTTGGTGGCCAAAGCAGATGCCCAGCAATTTGTCGCCACGCTCATAGCGGTTGAGCAGGTACGCCCGCAGCCTCTCGATCCAAGGGTCGGTGCCGAAGGAGTCAGCCTTGCTGCCGGTGACGAGGTAAGCGTCGAACTGCTCGCTGTCGTCCGGGTATTCGCCGTTCATCACGTTGTACACGACGAACTCGGCCGCAATCGGCTGCTGGGAAAACAGACGCTGGAACATCTGCCCATACCCCTGATATTGATCCACCAACTCCGGGCGCAGGACATCGGTTTCCAGAATGCAGACGCGTAGCGACATAAAAAATACCTGACACGGTGATGGGAATAATGCACACCCAAGCCTGCCTCGAAACCCACCTGCAAAGCAAGTCCCTCTCTCACCGTCTGAGCCGTGTGAACGCCTAGAAAGATGCGCCCTGCGCGGCTTTTTCCAGCAGCAACGCCGGTGGCGTGAAGCGCTCGCCATACTGCTGCGCCAGGTAGCGGGCGCGGGCGATGAAATCGTTCAAGCCATACTGATTGATAAACTGCAACGCGCCGCCAGTCCACGCGGCAAAGCCGATGCCGAAGATCGAACCGACGTTGGCATCCGCCGTCGACCGCAATACACCCTCCTCCACGCAGCGCACGGTTTCGATGGCCTGGATGAACAGCAGGCGGTCGCGCACATCCTGCGGCGAGATGCGTTGGTCGGGCCGTTCAAAGCGGCTTTTGAGCTCCGGCCACAGGAATTTCTGCGCGCCGCTCGGATAGTCGTAAAACCCGCCACCCGCCGCCTTGCCCCCGCGTTTGTATTCGTTAACCAACAGATCAATCACCAACGTCGCCGGGTGCTGCGGCACAGCCTTGCCTTCTACGAGCAGATCCTTGGCCGCCTGCTGTCGGATATGGCTCATCAGGCTGAGGGATACTTCATCCGACACCGCCAACGGCCCCACGGGCATGCCGGCCTTGCGCGCTTCGGTCTCGATCATCGGCGCCGCCACGCCTTCGCCGAGCATGGCAATACCTTCGTTGGTAAAGGTGCCGAACACCCGGGAAGTGAAAAAACCGCGACTGTCGTTGACCACGATCGGGGTTTTCTTGATTTGCAGTACGAAGTCGAAACCTCGGGCCAGGGTTTCGTCCGAGGTGTGGACGCCCTTGATGATTTCCACCAGGGGCATCTTGTCCACCGGGCTAAAGAAATGCAGGCCGATGAACTTGCCTTGGTCCGGCACCGCCGTGGCCAGCCCGCTGATCGGCAAGGTCGAGGTGTTGGAGGCGATCACCGCGTCGGCCCCCACCACGCGCTGGGCGGCGGCGGACACCTTGGCCTTGAGTTCGCGGTCTTCGAACACTGCCTCGATGATCAAATCGCAGCCCGCCAGGTCGGCGTCCGAGTCCGTAGGATGAATGCGCGCCAGGGTGGTTTCCCGCTGTTCGACGCTCAATTGCCCACGGCTGACTTTCTTGTCGAGCAACGCCGCCGAGTGCGCCTTGCCCTTTTCGGCGGCCGCCGGATTGATGTCCTTGAGCACCACCTCGATACCCGCGCAGGCACTCGCATAGGCGATGCCCGCGCCCATCATGCCCGCGCCGAGCACCCCGACTTTGCGCGTGACGTACGGCGCAAAACCGTGGGGACGGGAGCTGCCCGCATTGATCTCGTTGAGCTGGAACCAGAACGTGCCGATCATGTTTTTCGCCACTTGTCCGGTGACCAGCTCGGTGAAGTAGCGGGTTTCGATCAGGTGCGCGGTGTCGAAATCGACCTGGGCGCCCTCAACGGCGGCACACAGGATCTTCTCCGGTGCCGGGAAACAGCCTTGGGTTTTGCTGCGCAAGATCGACGGGGCGATTGCCAGCATCTGCGCCACTTTCGGGTTCGACGGCGTGCCACCGGGGAGCTGATAGCCCTTGTTGTCCCACGGCTGCCGGGCCTCGGGGTTGGCAAGAATCCAGGCGCGGGACTTGGCCAGCAGCTCATCGCGATCCGCCGCCAGCTCGTTGATCAAACCGGCCTGCAACGCCGGTTGCGGACGGATTTTTTTGCCCTCCAGCAAGTACGGCAAGGCCTTTTCCAGGCCCAGCATGCGCACCATGCGCACCACCCCGCCGCCACCCGGCAGCAGGCCCAGGGTCACCTCCGGCAGGCCGAGCTGCACGGATTTGTCGTCCAGCACGACCCGGTAATGACACGCCAGGCAAATCTCCCAGCCGCCGCCCAGGGCGGCGCCGTTGATCGCGGCCACCACCGGCTTGCCAAGGGTTTCCAGGCGGCGCAGTTGCGCCTTGAGCAGCAACACGCCGTCATGGAAATCCTTGGCCTGGGCCTTGTCGACCCTGATCAGTTCATTGAGGTCGCCGCCGGCGAAAAAGGTCTTTTTCGCCGAGGTGATGACCACGCCGGCCAGCGTGTCTATCTCCGCCTCCAGACGCGCAACGCTGGCCGCCATGGCCTCGCGGTACGCGCCATTCATGGTGTTGGCGCTCTGGCCGGGCATGTCGAGGGTCAGCACCACGATCTGGTCCTGGCCTTTTTCGTAACGAATGGCTTGGGTCATGCTGGATTCCTTGGGCTCAGAGCCGTTCGATGATGGTGGCGATACCCATGCCGCCGCCGACACACAGGGTGGCCAGGCCGTAACGCTGCTGGCGTGCTTCCAGTTCGTCGAGCAAGGTGCCGAGGATGGCGCAGCCGGTGGCGCCCAACGGGTGGCCCATGGCGATGGAGCCGCCGTTGACGTTGACCCGGGCGGCGTCGATACGCATGTCCTTGATGAATTTGAGCACCACAGAAGCAAACGCTTCGTTGACCTCGAACAGGTCGATGTCCTCGACGCGCAAGCCGGCCTTGGCCAGGGCCTTGCGTGTCGCCGGCGCGGGGCCGGTGAGCATGATGGTCGGGTCGGTGCTTGTCACCGCCGTGGCGACAATGCGCGCCCGCGGTTGCAGGCGCAGCTCGCGGCCCTTGGCCTCGGAGCCGATCAACATCAACGCGGCACCATCGACAATCCCGGAACTGTTGCCCGGTGTGTGTACGTGCTGGATGCGTTCGACATGGCTGTAGACCCGCAGCGCCGTGGCATCAAAGCCCATCTGCCCGATCATCTCGAAGCTCGGCTTGAGCTTGCCCAGCCCTTCGAGCGTGGAGTCGCCACGGATGAATTCATCGTGGTCCAGCAGCACGATGCCGTTCTGGTCCTGCACCGCGACCAGCGACTTGTTGAAGGAACCGTCGGCACGCGCCCTCGCCGCTTTCTGCTGCGAGTGTAGGGCAAAGGCGTCGACATCCTGGCGTGTGAAGCCTTCCAGGGTGGCGATCAGGTCCGCGCCGATACCTTGCGGGGTGAAATGGCTGTGCAGGTTGGTGTGCGGGTCCAGCACCCAGGCGCCGCCATCGCTGCCCATGGGCACGCGGGACATGGACTCGACGCCGCCGACCACCACCAGGTCTTCAAAACCGGAACGCACTTTCATCGCGCCGAGATTCACCGCTTCCAGGCCCGAGGCGCAGAAACGGTTGACCTGTACGCCGGCGACGCTGACGTCCCAGTCCGCCACCAACGCGGCGGTCTTGGCGATGTCGGCGCCCTGGTCGCCCACCGGGGTCACACAGCCCAGCACGATGTCATCCACCTGCTGGGTGTCGAGGTCATTGCGCCGGGCCAGTGCGGTGAGCAAACCGGCCACCAGGGTCACCGGCTTGACGCTGTACAAGGCGCCGTCAGCCTTGCCTTTGCCCCGGGGCGTGCGTATCGCATCAAAGATCAAAGCTTGGGTCATGACGTCCTCGAACCGCTGTACCTGTGTGCCCCTACCTTAGGCCCGATTGACACGGTTTCAATGACGGATGCGCTCATTGCTTTTGACCCCCTCGCTCGGACGAACGGTAGGTCGCCGGGGCAATCCGCTGATTAATCGTTTTAGCTGTCTAGCCAACGGTCTGGCGCCAAGATGGCGTTAGGCCTCATGCCGTTTTTAGCGCGAATGCTGATGAGCTGATATGAAATGGATCTAAGCCACGCAGAACGAGGGCTCTAAGGTTGAATCAGTAGGAGGTTGCTGCCGGGTTTTGCTGGAGCAGCTGTAAGAAAAGCGACACGTCATACCGTCATACTGCGATAAAACGGCACGTATTTGACGCTCAGGAATAACAAAAAAAGGCAGTCAGCCATGTTCAAGCACTCGAAAGTTCGTCAGGCGGGACTTATTCTGTTCGCCACCACACTGATTCTGATCCTACCCAACCTGACCAAGATCATTGGGTAACCCTTAAACACCCGCACTGCGCGTATACACAGCATCAGGACTGCAGTTTTTGGCAGCACCTGCCGGGATATTGCCAATAGCAATCCTGTTGCAGGGGCTGTCTTTTTGCCTGGATTTTTCCGGTATCGTGAGCGCCATCGCCACTTTGCAGCAGGCCTTTCTCTTGAAATCGATCCTTGCCCTCCTCGCCCTGTTCATGGCCCTGCCGGTCACGGCGGCGCAATTGACCATCGACCTGGACCATGCCAGCAAGACCTGGCAGACCGCCGAATTGCTCAAACACCCGGCGGTCAAAACAATTCAGATCATCGATGACGTTTCCTACAAGCGCACCATGACTTATCGCGCGGTGCCGCTGGCAGCACTCCTACCGGGCCTCACAGCACAGAGCCATCTGCAAGCGGTTGCCCTGGACGGGTTTGCCGCCGAACTCACGGCCGCGCCCTTGCTGGCAACCCACGGCGCCCGCGCCTGGCTGGCGGTGGAGGACCCGGCGCAGCCATGGCCGGCGCTGGCGGATGGCAAACCGAGTGCCGGGCCGTTCTATCTGGTGTGGACCGACCCGCAAGCCGGGCATATCAGCCCGGAACAGTGGCCGTTCCAGATCTGCGCGATCAAGCAGTTGAAGACCGTTGCAGAGCGTTTTCCGGCACTGTTGCCGGCCTCGGAACTGGCCGCCGATGATCCGATCAACCAGGGCTTTGCGTTGTTCCAGAAAAACTGCCTGGCGTGCCATCGGCTCAATGGTGCCGGGGACGCGCAGGTGGGGCCGGATCTGAACATTCCCTACAACCCCACGGAATATTTCAGCGGTGACTTTCTCAAGCGCTATATCCGTGACCCGCAAAGCCTGAGGCACTGGCCACAGGCGAAGATGCCGGGGTTTGCGGCCGGTGTGTTGCCGGACCGCGAGTTGGATTTGTTGGTGGGATATTTGAAGCACATGGCGGGGCGTAAACAACAACCCTAAGTACAACTTATATCAACTGTGGGAGCTGGCTTGCCTGCGATAGCGGACTGTCAGCCAATCCATGTCTAGCTGAACCACCGCCATCGCAGGCAAGCCAGCTCCCACCGTTGATCGTCTTCGCCTACTGTTGCTGCACAGCAATCATCGGCGTCGGCGCCACGAACACCTTGGCATGCATCTGCTCATGCCCACCGCCACGGCGCATGCCGCGTACCGGGCAGGCGTCGAGGTAATCCAGGCCCACCGCCAACTTCAGGTGCCGCTCGGGCCGCGCCAGTTGGTTGGTCACGTCAAAGCTGTACCACGCGTCATCCAGCCAGGCTTCGGCCCAGGCATGGCTGGCCAGGTGCGCACTGTCTTCGCTGTACAAATATCCCGACACATACCGCGCCGGAATCCCCAGGCTGCGGGCGCAGGCGAGGAACGCATGGGCGTGGTCCTGGCATACGCCAGCACGGCCGGCGAAAGCTTCGGCGGCGCTGGTGTCGACTTCGGTGGCGCCGGGTGTGTAGACCATTGAGTGGTTGAGGGCGTGCATCAAGTCGATCAGCGCGTTGCGGTCGCGGCGTTGATGGCAGTGTTGCAGGGCAAACCCGCGCAGGGCCTCGTCAGGCTCGGTCAGGCGCGTACTGCGCAGGAACGGGAACGCCGATTGGCTCTCGTGTTCGGCCTCGCTCAGTTCGTCGATGTCTACCTGGCCACGGGCACCGATGATGATGGCGTCATGGGGCTCGTCCAGGGTCAGCACATGCAGGATGTTGCCGAATGGGTCCACTTGCGCACGTACCGGGCGCGGCAGGTCGAGCTGCCAACTGATGACGTTCTGGCGCTCGCTGTCGTGGGGCGTAAGGCGCAGGTACTGAATGCTGGCGCGAACCTGGTCTTCATAGTGGTAGGTGGTTTCGTGGCTGATGGAGAGTCTCATGCGGCCTCCAGGTAGGAGCTGTAGATGGCGTCGCCCAACTGGCGCACCAGGGGGATAAAGTCGGTCAGCCAGGCGTGCAGGCCTTCCTCGAGGATTTCATCAATGGCGGTAAAACGCAGGCGCGCATCCATCTCGGCGGCCAGGCGCTGGGCCGGGCGGCCGTTGAGGCCGGGCAGGCTGGCGAGGATCTGGTCGATCTCTTCGCTGCAGGCGCGCAATGAACGTGGCACATCGGCGCGCAGCAACAACAATTCGGCGACTTGTCGTGCGCCTGGCGCATCGCGATAGATCTCGGTGTAGGCCTCGAACGACGACAGCGCACGCAGCAAGGCGCTCCATTGATAGTAGGCGTGGGCCGTACCGTCGGTGACCGCTGCAGCCTGGTCGCCGGCCATTTCATAACGTGCGTCGAGCAGGCGCAGGGTGTTGTCGGCGCGCTCGATAAACGTACCCAGGCGGATAAAACGAAAGGCGTCATTGCGCATGATGGTGCCGTAGGTTGCGCCCCGGAACAGGTGGGAACGCTCCTTGACCCATTCACAGAAGCGGCTCATGCCATAACGGCTCAGGCCCTGCTGGGCAATGTCGCGAATATCCAGCCAGGTGGCGTTGATGTTTTCCCACATGTCGG
This sequence comes from Pseudomonas sp. GL_117, assembly GCF_057835125.1. Classification (NCBI taxonomy): domain Bacteria; kingdom Pseudomonadati; phylum Pseudomonadota; class Gammaproteobacteria; order Pseudomonadales; family Pseudomonadaceae; genus Pseudomonas; species Pseudomonas sp. GL_117. The sequence continues at coordinate 4,638,132 of NZ_CM174418.1, forward strand.
CGGTAATTCGCCCACGCACCGCATGGGCACTGGCCCGCGCAGCGCCGAGGCAGCTGTAGATGCTGGCCGGGTTGGCCGCGTCCAGGGCAAAGAAGTGCAGCAGGTGTTCGGCGTGCAGCTCAGCGTGGCGCTCGCGGTAGTCATCCAGGGTGCCGGTAATCAACAGCGGCATGGCCAGTTCATGCAGGCCATCACCGCGCCCGTCCTGGGGCATCAGCGACAGCGAATAGCTGACATCGAGCATGCGCGCGAGGTTTTCCGCGCGCTCCAGGTAGCGCGACATCCAATACAAATCCGAGGCAGTTCTACTCAACATGGCATCAGTCCTCTACCACCCAGGTGTCTTTGGTACCACCGCCCTGGGACGAATTAACCACCAGCGAACCCTCACGCAGCGCCACGCGGGTCAAACCGCCAGGCACTACACGGGTTTCCTTGCCGGACAGGACGAACGGACGCAGGTCGATATGGCGTGGCGCGATGCCGTTTTCGACAAAGGTCGGGCACGTCGATAAACACAGGGTTGGCTGCGCGATATAGGCGTGGGGCTTGGCCTTGATACGTACACGGAAGGCCTCGATTTGCGCTGCGGTGGAGGCAGGGCCGACCAGCATGCCGTAGCCACCGGAGCCTTGGGTTTCCTTCACGACCAGATCCGGCAGGTTGGCCAGGACGTGGGACAGTTCGTCGGGCTTACGGCACTGGAAGGTAGGAACGTTGTTGAGGATCGGTTCTTCGTCCAGGTAAAAACGGATCATATCGGTGACGAATGGGTACACCGACTTGTCATCCGCCACCCCAGTGCCGATGGCATTCGCCAGCACGACATTGCCGGAGCGGTACGCGGCCAGCAGGCCGGGCACGCCGAGCATGGAGTCCGGATTGAACGCCAGCGGGTCGAGGAAGGCGTCGTCGAGGCGGCGGTAGATCACGTCCACGGCCTTGGGGCCATCGGTGGTGCGCATGAACACGCGGTCATCGCGTACGAACAGGTCGGCACCTTCCACCAGTTCCACGCCCATTTCCCGGGCCAGGAAGGCATGTTCGAAAAACGCGCTGTTGAAGCGCCCGGGGGTCAACACCACCACGCTGGGGTTGTCCAGGGGGCTGGAGCTTTTCAGGGTGTCGAGCAGCAGGTTGGGGTAATGGTCGATGGGCGCGATGCGTTGGGCGGCGAACAGCTCGGGGAACAGGCGCATCATCATCTTGCGGTCTTCGAGCATATAACTGACGCCGCTCGGTGTGCGCAGGTTGTCTTCCAGCACGTAGTAGGTGCCGTCGCCATCACGCACGAGATCGACCCCGGAGATGTGGGAATACAGGTCGCGGTGCAGGTCCAGGCCCTGCATTGCCAACTGGTATTGCTCGTTGGCCAGCACCTGCTCGGCGGGGATGATCCCGGCCTTGATGATGCGCTGATCGTGGTACAGGTCGGCGAGAAACATGTTCAGCGCTTTGACCCGCTGGATGCAGCCACGCTCGACAACCCGCCATTCGCTGGCCGGGATGCTGCGCGGGATGGTGTCGAAGGGAATCAACCGCTCGGTGCCCTGCTCGTCACCGTAGAGGGTGAAGGTGATGCCGGCGCGGTGAAACAGCAAATCGGCTTCACGCCGGCGCTGGGCCAACAGATCATCTGGGGTTTCGGCCAACCAGCGGGCGAACTCGCGGTAATGAGGCCGGACCTGGCCTGCCCCATCGTACATTTCATCGTAATAAGTGCGGATCATGCCGAACTCCTTGTCACCCGGGCGCTAGAACCATCGCAAGGCCCGTGCCAGCGGCATAAACACTTAAAAATCAGTGAGTTGAATTAAAGCAAGGACACAAGCGCACCGTCCTGGTGCAGCCAGATGCCCGCCGTCCCGTCGCGCGCTTCATCGCAATGCGGGCTTTGACTATCAGCAGCATAGCCAGAGTTGATTTCACTGCCCGGCCAAGCCTGCGGATAATCGCCCTATCTGCTGAACACGCTCCTTCAGCACACCGCTCTTCCCTTTAGGCCACCCTTCTTGGGTGGCTTTTTTTTGGTGCTGAAAAATGGCGCACAAGTTCAGAATAGTTGTCCCACGCCACAAACAAAATCGGCCGACCCAAAGGTCAGCCGATACGCTGCGTTTTTTCATACAACTACATGGGTAACCCACGCACCTCCTGCTTGACGCCCCATCCTTCGATAATCCCGCCCAGAGGCTCTACCACCGCCCCAAAGTCCTGTTCGAAGTCTCCTATACCGTCGTAGGTGGCAAACATGATTTTGCTCAGTTCCAGATACCAGGCGCCATCGTCGCGCGCACTGACCTGGGCATTCAGGGATTCCCCACGAAACTCACCCGCAGCCCTGCGCGCACGTTCCTCATCCGGGAAAATGGCGTAGAACTCAATGGGGTGGAAACGCGAGAAGTCGAAGCCGCCTTCTTTCATGCGGCGCAGAACGTTGGTGCTGATGTCTTCTTGATAGGCTGTGCTCATGAAAAGTGCTCCTCTGACCGATGGATAGACTTTCCGTGCTTCCCGAGGCCCACGCCGTACTGGCGCATGGACTACGGCGATGACAACACCGCTGGAAAACAAGCATGTAGCTGACAAGACCAGACCTTAGCGATTCATTCGCTGATCTCGCTTGCAGAGTAGCGCGAAGCTTTGACCACCACCAGAGGCACTTTAGTGGCAACCACGCAATGTTCAGGCGGCGGGCAAAATGTCGAGGATTTGAATACTGTTCTGGTCTTTGAGGATTTTCACCGTGGGCTCAGACTGGCGCCCCTCAAGGTCATTGAGGTCGAGTTCGGCGGCGACCGGCAGCAGCTTGTTGCGGATCATGTGCGCAGCTTCTTCAAGGCTGGGCTTTTTATTGCAGGTGAACTGCTCCACCGAAGTCTCGCCGTGATCATCAACGAAGGTAATGTTCCACGTTTGCATCGGTGCCTCCTCGATAAAACCCATGTGTGGGCTCACATCCATCTGGACCTTGAGGGATCGCCAAACGTTCCACTCAAGGCTGGAGGCACCGGATCAATTGCGCTTACTTCTCGGCGTGGTCCTTGAGGGCTTTCAAGGTGTTGAACGGCGCATCCACCACGAATTTGTTGGCCAACCACGATGGCACGCTGCCGCCTGGCTCGGTGTGCACCTGGTAAGTGACTTCGGTCAGGTTGTCGCCTTTGGGCACCAGTTTCCAGAAGCCCTCGACCTGGGCCACACGCACGTAGCCTTTGACTTCCGGCTGGTAGGTCGGCACTTCCAGCAGCTTGCGCGTCAGGGTGCCGTCAGCGGCCTTGGAGGTGGTGATCTCCAGGATGGAGTCACGGTCGGTCACCGGGAACGGAGCCTTGAACTGGGTGTAAGTCCAGCTCTTGTCGCCTTCCTGCTTGAGCAGTTTTTGCGATTTGCACTCGTGAATCCAGGCACAGGCACCCGCGACGTCTTCTTGCAGTGCCTGGATCTTGGCCACCGGCGCCTTGATCGTGGTCACACCGCGATAGGCCTTGTACTTGGAGCCGGCCACTTCGCTCAAGGACACCTTGATCCCGTCTTCATCTTTGGCGACCTGCCAATCCTCAGCCTGGGCCGTAGCAGCAAACAACACCGTAAACCCGCACAGCACAGCCATTCGTTTCAGCGAACCCATTGTTGTATTCCTTATTGTTGAAGTTCCGATAGTAAAGCCCATCAAGCCGCCGTCATCTGCTCCCACCAACCGATCAAGCGGATCGCATCGGCCTGGTCGGTACCGCAGACCTCGATGTCCGCCTTGAAATCACTGCATACCGCCGGCCGTTCCGGCTGCCCGAACAGCAGGCACAGTTGTTCGACCGACAGGTGCAGGCAGCGTTCGCCCGCCGGTTTGCCTTGTGGCATTCCCGGTAATGGCGAACTGATGGAGGGGGCGATGCAGCACGCGCCACAGCCTTCACGGCAATTCATGACAGGCAGGTCCTCGACGACTCAATGTGGATGGCCGGGCTAGAGTACGCCCTTAAACAGCCGTTTTAAAATGGTCTAACAGGGGTTTTTCGCAGAAAACAAAAATGACTGACCAGTCTCCGACACATGGTCGAAGAGCCACGTCACGTTTGCAGGAAAAGTTTACTGCTTGAACTCGAATTCCAACGCTGCGCCTTCAACGTCACGCCGCTCTTCGTTGCGCAGTTGCAGCTTCATCTCATTGCTGAGCAGGCGACCGTTGATCTGGAAGGCGCTGTTGCCTGCCGGTTTCTCGCCAAACATCGGCGGCAGCAGGGGCACGCTCTGGGGCTTGGGCATGGTGCCGATGGGTTGCAAGTGCCTGACCATGTCCGAAGGCAGGGACAGGTCCAACTGTGCCGGTGGCAATTTGGTCTGGGTAATTTCCTGGGACGACTTCGACTTGCTTGTCGTACGCTTTTTCACCGCAGCGGCTTTTTTCTTGGCCTCGACGGCCTTTTTGGCCGGGGGCTTCTGCGTGGCGCCGGCGGTGACCTTGCCCTGGGTCACAGGTGCTGCCGCCAGCACTGTGCTGACGTTACACAGGCTTAACAGGCCAATCACCAAGACAGTGCGAAAAATACAGGTCATATCGCCTACAGCATTAACGGCAGAGGGCCATATGCTCGCTTGTTGTGGGCAGCATGACAAGCGCGGTGATTGGCCGGCGGCCGGTCATGTCCCTGTTCCCGGGCTCAAAAGCCGGCGGCGGTTTCCTGGCAAAGTTGGCTGGCGAGCATCCCCAACGTCATCAGCGCCCGCTCTGCCTCGCGGTTCCACGCTGTGCCGCAATTGAGACGGATACAGTGGTTGAACTGCTCGGTGTTACTGAAGATCAGCCCCGGCGCAATGCTGATGCCTTGTTGCAAGGCGCGTACGTGCAGTTCCTGGGTATTGACCCGTCCCGGCAAACTGACCCACAGGATAAAACCACCACTGGGACGGGTCATCTGCGTGCCTTCGGGGAAGTACTGCTGCACGGCGAGCTGGAAGGCGTTGAGGTTCTTGCGGTACTCCTGGCGGATGTAACGCAGGTGGCGATCATAGCCCCCGTTCTCCAGATACGCGGCAACGCCCATCTGCGTGACGCTGCACGCCGAATGGGTGCTGAACATCTGCAGGCGCTGGATTTCCTGCTGGTACTTGCCGGCAATCATCCAACCGATCCGCACGCCGGGTGACAGGGTCTTGGAGAAGCTCGAGCAATAGATCACCCGGTCCAGGCGGTCGTAGGCCTTGAGGGCCTTGGTGCGACCGACTTCAAACATCAATTCGCCGTAAATGTCGTCCTCGACGATCTGAATATCGAAATCCGACGCCAGGCGCAGCAACTGTTTTTGCCGTTCCTCGGGCATGGTGCCACCGAGGGGATTGCTCAGGCGCGTGGTCAGCACCAGGGCCTTGATCGACCATTGGTTGGCCGCCAGTTGCAAGGCTTCCAGGCTCATGCCGGAGGCTGGATCACTGGGGATCTCGATGACCTTGAGGCCAAGCAGATCAGCCAGTTGCAGCAAGCCGTAATACGTCGGCGATTCGGCGGCGATCAGGTCGCCAGGCCGGGTCAGCACGCGCAGCGACATCTGCAGCGCATCGACGCAGCCATGGGTGATCACCACTTCGGACGGGTCGACCACCACGCCCGCATCGCGCATGCGGATCGCCACCTGGCGGCGCAGCGGCTCGAAACCAGGGCTGAACATATAGCTGAACGCCCGTGGGCTCTGGAAGCGCGTGACCTTGGCCAACTGCTGGTGCAACGCGCGCACCGGCAAGTAATCGACACTCGGCACGGCGGCGCCCAACGGGAACACCCCTTCGCGGCGCGATTCGACCAATACCTGTTGGATAATGCTACTGCGGGTGACCAACCCTGGGCGCTCGACGCGGGCGATGTCTGGCGTTGGCGCGGTGAGCGCCGGCGTCTGGTGTACGTAGTAGCCCGACTGCGGGCGTGCGCGGATCAGCCCCTGGTCTTCCAGGTTGGCATAGGCCTGCAACACCGTGGCGTGGCTGACGTTGAGCTGGGAGCTCATCTTGCGCACCGAAGGCACGCGCTCGCCCGGTTGATAGACGCCGCGCCGGATGTCCTCGGCCAGTTGCTGGGCGATACGTTGGTAAAGCAACAGATTGGTCATGACGCAGCACTCGATTTCACGGGTATTTTATTTTTGTGTGAAACATACCGGCACAGTTTAAAAGTGTACGGGGACAGTTGCCACAATAGTCGAGCGCGGGCGGGAGTGACAGTAAAAACTGTAAGGGTGCTCAAGAGCCTTTTAGGTGTACACCAAACAAAATGTGGGAGCGGGCTTGCCCGCGATAGGGGTGTATCAGCAGAAACAACTCTGGCTGACCCACCGCAATCGCGGGCAAGCCCGCTCCCACACAAGCTCACTTACACATTGGGATTTGTGTGTGGCGTCTAGCGGGCGGCGCCCAACTGGCCTTTTTCGTCGGAGAACACGATTTCTACCCGCCGGTTCTGCGCCCTGCCCCGCTCGGAAGCGTTGGCTTCGACCGGGTACTGGTCACCATAACCTTCAACCTGGATGCGTTTTTCGTCGATGCCCAGGTCCACCAGCACATCGGCCACCGATTGCGCACGGTCACGGGACAGCTTGAGGTTTTCCTGCTCGCCGCCGGTGCTGTCGGTGTAACCCTCGATACGCACCACGCGCTTGGGGTTCAGTTGCAGGAACTGCACGATTTTCAGCACGGTGCGGTTGGCGGAGTTTTTCAGTTCCGCTTCACCGGTATCGAACAACACGTCGCCCAGGGTCATCACCAAGCCACGATCGGTCTGGGTGGTGGTCAGGCTGGCGATCTGTTCTTCGAGCCATTTGCCCTGTTGCTGCACACTGGTCAGCTTGCTTTCACGCAGGGCCAGTTGCAGGCGCTGGCGCTCCAACTCGAGCTTGGCACCGCGCTCGGCATTGAGCGCCTGCTCGGTGTGTTCGCGGGCAATCGCGCTGTAACGCTGGCTCAGATAGGCGTAATGCGCGACGTCGGCGCCGCTGCCCCAGTAGCTCGACAGGCGGTCGGCGCGGGCCAGGGATTCACCGGCGCGGATCACGTCCTTGGGCGCAAAGCGCAGCACGTTGGCGTCTTCCTTGACCTTCTGGAAGTCGCTGCCCGCCTGCTGCAAAGCCTGCTCGCTATCAGGGTGACTGGCGCAACCGCCCAACACCGCCGAAACCAACAGCAGCGCACCACTCAAACCACGGATCATCGGGCTCATTGGGCTTCCCCCAACTGCAACTGCTTGCGCAGGCGTGTGATGCGGGTGTTGAGCACGTTCAACTGTTCCTGGCTTTTGCGGGTCAGCACCTTGGCTTCGGCCAGGCGCGCGTCCAGCTCGGCTTGCTCAGAGCGCATACGGGCGTTCTTGTAGGACTCGTCGGCCATGCTGCCCTTGGCCCGGGCGAATTTGGCTTCGGCCAGTTTCAACTCGGGTGATTCATCGGTGTTGGCACCCACGGCGCTGGCTTGTTCCAGGGCTTGCTGGGTGAGGCGCATTTGTTCATTCGGCGCAGGATCGGCCGCACATCCCGCCAAAGCGACAACGGCGAGGGCCGCGAAAAGAGGTCGAAGAGTCACTGAAAATCCTTACTTTGCTGGAGTGCCGACAGGTTGCTGCAATTGCGCTTTCCAGCGCTCGAGATTGCGCTGCGTTGCCGCTTGCACCACACCGGACGCGGGCAATTCTGTCATCTTTTTCGCCAGCTGTCCGCGCAGCCACGGATCATTGCAGGCAGAGTTGTGGGAAATCGCCAGGTACAGGCCGGGCTGATCGATGGGCACCTCATGCGCAATCAAGTCATTGCTCATCCCCAGGGTCTGGGCCATGGCCATGCCGGAGTAACGACCGGCAAGGACGTAGTCCACTTCCCCGAGCAGCAGTTTCTGAAACGCCGGCGTCAGACTTGGCAGGCGTTGCAGGGTGAGCTGCTGCCCGGCGAACGTTTCGAAGGCGGCGCTCAACCGTGCGCGCTCTGAGGCCGCACCTTTGTGGCCGTGCAGGTCGGCGGCGGTGGTGTAGGCCAGTGTCGAGTCCTTGCGGGTCCAGACCAGGTAGTCGGTCTGCACCAGTGCCGGGTGGATGTAGTCGAGGGTGTCCAACTCGCCCAGGTTCAGCGGCGCGTCGGCGAGGATGTCCATGCGCCCGCTGCGCACTTCGTCCAGGGCCAGGGAGCGTTTGCCGCCGTAGAGCAGGTCGATTTTCAGGCCGAGGTCCTTGCCCACTTGTTGCAGCACATCGGCGGTGGCACCGATCAGGCGTGTGGGGTCTTGGGGGTCGCGCCAGAGCAAAGGCGGTGCGTCGGGGCTGCCGGTGATCACCAGGCGCTCGCATTTGCCGGCGGCCAGCGCCAGGCCTGGCAGTAGCGTGAGGCTCAGCAGTAAGGTCCAGGGGCGCAGTTCCATGGCGAGGTGCTCCAGCAAGTCAAAAAAAAACCCGGTCACAAGGACCGGGCTCTTTATAAGTGAAGCGACTGGATTAGACCAGCTTCTCCAGCTCGGGTACGGCTTCGAACAAGTCTGCCACCAGGCCGTAGTCGGCTACCTGGAAGATCGGCGCTTCTTCGTCCTTGTTGATCGCAACGATCACTTTGGAGTCTTTCATGCCGGCCAGGTGCTGGATCGCGCCGGAGATACCGACGGCGATGTACAGCTGTGGCGCCACGATCTTGCCGGTCTGGCCGACCTGCATGTCGTTGGGTACGAAACCTGCGTCGACGGCCGCGCGGGAAGCGCCGACCGCAGCGCCCAGCTTGTCGGCCAGGGCATACAGGTGCTTGAAGTTGTCACCGTTCTGCATGCCACGCCCGCCGGAAACGACGATCTTGGCAGCGGTCAGCTCAGGACGATCCGACTTGGCCAGCTCTTCACCAACAAAGCTGGAAGTACCCGCGTTGTGGGCAGCTGCAACGGCTTCAACGGCAGCCGAACCACCTTCGGCGGCAACCGGGTCGAAACCGGTGGCACGCACGGTGATGACTTTTACCGAGGCCGTCGATTGCACGGTGGCAATGGCGTTGCCGGCGTAGATCGGGCGCTTGAAGGTGTCAGCGCTTTCAACCGAAACGATCTCGGAGATCTGGTCAACGTCCAGCTGCGCGGCGACGCGTGGCAGGATGTTTTTGCCGTTGGAAGTGGCGGCAGCCAGGATGTGGCTGTAGCCAGCGCCCAGCTCTGCAACCAGAGGGGCAACGTTTTCCGGCAACTGGTGAGCGTACGCGGCGTTGTCGGCCAGCAGCACCTTGCTCACGCCAGCGATTTTCGCGGCGGCTTCAGCCACGGCGCCAGCGCCCTGACCTGCAACCAGCACGTGAATATCGCCACCGATTTTAGCGGCAGCAGCCACGGTGTTCAGGGTGGCCGGGGCCACGACCTTGTTGTCGTGTTCAGCGATTACCAAGATAGTCATTGTCAGATTACCTTCGCTTCGTTTTTCAGTTTCTCGACCAGTTCAGCGACCGACTTGACCTTGATGCCCGCGCTGCGTGCAGCCGGTGCTTCAACCTTGACGGTCTTGTTGGTGGACGCGGTGGAAACGCCCAAAGCATCCGGAGTCAGCACTTCGAGAGGCTTCTTCTTGGCTTTCATGATGTTTGGCAGGGACGCGTAGCGCGGCTCGTTCAAACGCAGGTCGGTGGTGACGATGGCCGGCAGTTTCAGGGAAACGGTCTGGGCGCCGCCGTCGATTTCACGGGTCACGGCGACGCTGTCACCGCTCACTTCGACTTTGGACGCGAAGGTGCCCTGGCCGTAACCGGTCAGTGCAGCCAGCATCTGGCCAGTCTGGTTGTTGTCGCTGTCGATGGCTTGCTTGCCAAGGATCACCAGCTGAGGCTGTTCCTTGTCGACAACAGCCTTGAGCAGCTTGGCCACGGCCAGGGAGGTCAGCTCTTCAGCGGATTCGACCAGGATGGCGCGGTCGGCACCCAGTGCCAGGGCGGTACGCAGCTGCTCTTGAGCAGTGGTCGGGCCGATGGAAACCACGACGATTTCAGTTGCCACGCCTTTCTCTTTCAGGCGTACGGCTTCTTCCACGGCGATTTCACAGAACGGGTTCATCGACATCTTGACGTTAGCAAGATCGACGCCGGAATTGTCCGCCTTGACGCGAACTTTCACGTTGTAATCGACAACGCGTTTGACAGCTACAAGAACCTTCATGGATTCCTCGTTACTCTCCGGTGAAAAGAAAGTCGCCTAGGCGAACCTGGCGGTTGATGCTCATCGGCACACAAGGGCACCTCCAAAAACGTCGGCGGATGACCTTGCTCACGGGAAATGACGACCGTTCGTCAGTGGTGACTGAGAGGTCATTCTTTATCGCAGCGTGTAAACTGCGCGCCCGAGTTTCGGCGCGCGTCACCTGTCTTGCTTTTGGACGTGCTCTTGAAACCTGCTGTCTGCCTACGGTAAGCGCAAAACCGACCGTATATTGACCGGAACGCCTATTCTGGTCAATACGGCAAAATAGCCAGTCATAAGCCGCGTTGCTTTGATTTACCTAGCCTGCGAGCAATTCAAACAAACGTTTGTATTGGACGCTCGCAGTGGTCTATATATAATGCGCCACCTAGAGAGAAAGGTGGGTCAGGCCTTTGCGCCAGACGACACCGAACCTCCATCCATTAGAAAAAAAGCCTGTTGAGCCTTGAGTAGGAGATAACCTGTGGAACGCGAATACATGGAATTCGACGTGGTCATCGTCGGCGCTGGCCCGGCGGGCCTGTCTGCCGCCTGCCGACTGAAGCAGAAGGCCGCCGAAGCCGGTAAGGAAATCAGCGTCTGCGTGGTCGAGAAAGGCTCCGAAGTGGGCGCACATATTCTCTCCGGTGCGGTGTTTGAACCCCGCGCCCTGAACGAATTGTTCCCGGACTGGAAAGAACTCGGCGCCCCGCTCAACACCCCCGTGGTGCGCGATGACATCTATGTACTGCGCAGCCCCGAAGCCTCCACCAAGGTTCCTGACTTCTTTGTGCCCAAGACCATGCACAACGAAGGCAACTACATCATCTCCCTGGGCAACCTGTGCCGCTGGCTGGCCCAGCAGGCCGAGAACCTGGGCGTGGAAGTCTACCCAGGCTTCGCCGCCCAGGAAGCGCTGTTCGACGAAAACGGCGTGGTACGCGGGATCATCACCGGCGACCTCGGCGTCGACCGCGAAGGCAACCCGAAAGAAGGCGTCTACACCCCAGGCATGGAACTGCGTGGCAAGTACACGTTGTTCGCCGAAGGTTGCCGCGGCCACATCGGCAAGCAGCTGATCCAGCGCTTCAACCTGGACAGCGACGCCGACGCCCAGCACTACGGCATCGGCCTCAAGGAAATCTGGGAAATCGACCCAGCCAAGCATCAACCAGGCCTGGTGGTGCACACCGCCGGTTGGCCGCTGGACATCATGAGCAACGAGAACACCGGCGGTTCGTTCCTCTATCACCTGGAAAACAACCAGGTGGTCGTCGGCCTGATCGTCGACCTGTCCTACAGCAACACCTTCCTGTCGCCGTTCGATGAGTTCCAGCGCCTCAAGCACCACCCGGTGCTGGCCCAGTACCTCGAAGGCGGCAAGCGCATCAGCTACGGCGCCCGCGCCCTGGCCAAAGGTGGCATCAACTCGCTGCCGAAGATGGTATTCAAGGGCGGCGCATTGATCGGCTGCGACCTGGGCACCATGAACGTGGCCAAGATCAAGGGCAGCCACACCGCGATGAAGTCTGGCATGCTCGCCGCCGACGCCGTGGCCGACCGCCTGTTTGCCGAATCCGAAGGCGGTGATGAACTGACCGCTTACGTCGACAGCTTCAAGTCCAGTTGGCTCTACGAAGAACTGTTCGCCAGCCGCAACTTCGGCCCAGCGATGCACAAGTTCGGCCCGATCATCGGTGCAGGTTTCAACTGGTTCGACCAGAACATCCTGGGCGGCAAGATGCCGTTCACCCTGCACGACACCAAGCCGGACTACGCCTGCCTCAAGCTGGCCAAGGACAGCAAGAAAATCGACTACCCCAAACCCGACGGCAAGCTGAGCTTCGACAAGCTGAGCTCGGTGTTCATCTCCGGTACCAACCATGAAGAAGAACAGCCGTGCCACTTGAAGCTGAAAGACCCGAGCATCCCGATCGGCACCAACCTGCCGCTCTACGATGAACCGGCTCAGCGCTACTGCCCGGCGGGCGTGTATGAAGTGATCACCCAGGAAGACGGCGCCAAGCGCTTCCAGATCAACGCCCAGAACTGCGTGCACTGCAAGACCTGTGACATCAAGGACCCTTCGCAGAACATCACCTGGGTGACGCCGGAAGGCGCGGGTGGGCCGACTTACCCGAATATGTAAGCTAACTGTTTAAAGAAAAGGCTCCCAGACGGGAGCCTTTTTTATGGGTCAAACGCGGTCAAATGTGGGAGCTGGCTTGCCCGCGATAGCGGTGTATCTGAACCCTACATGTGGCTGACCCACCGCTATCGCAGGCAAGCCAGCTCCCACACTGACCAGTGTTGAATCAATAAAAAGTCAGGCGACGCGCTCCTCGCCGGGGTTACGCTCGAAGTAGCGCTTATATTCGCGACTGAACTGCGACGTACTCTGATACCCCACGCTATGCGCCGCCTGCGCCACCCCCATGCCTTCCACCATCAGCAACTGCTGCGCCTTCAACAAGCGCAATCGCTTCAGGTACTGCACCGGCGACAACAAGGTGCAGCGCTTGAAATGCTCATGAAACGTCGACGCACTCATGTGCGCATACCCCGCCAATGTCTCGATATTCAACGGCTCGGCATAATGGGCGTGCAGGTGATTCAATGACGTAGCGATTCGCGAAAACTGCCCCTGCTGTTCCACCAAGGCGCGCAACACATCGGCCTGTGGCCCGCGCAGCGCGGTGAACAACAATTCACGCACCCGCGCCGGGCCCATGATCCGGCTTTCCAGCGGATCATGCAGGCACTGCAGCAGCCGTTCGACGCAGCCACGCATGGCGTCATCCAGCACCACCGAACTCATCGACTCCAACGTCTGCGCCGTCGGCGGCGGCCCGGCCTGAATGCCCATGGCCATCACCAACTCCCCCAGCACCACACGGTCGATGCCCACCGTCACCCCGTAGAGCGGCGCATCCGGTGCCATGGCAAACGTCTCGCACTCGAACGGCACCGGCATGGCCTGGATCAAATAGTGCCCGGCGCCATACTCCAGCGTGCGCGGGCCCAGGTAGGCGACTTTGCTGCCCTGGGCCACGAACATCAGGCTGGGCTCATAGATCTGTGGGCCGCGCGCCACATCGCAGCTGGCGCGCAATACCTTCACGCCCGGCAGGTGGGTCGGCGAGAAACCGTCGCAGGGCGTCAGCCCCTCGATCAAGGAAACCAGCGTGGCGTTGGCATCAAGATGGCGAGTCAACAACATGGCAAAAAACTTCGCGAAAAAGGGATGAACGCATCATCGCAGGTCCGGCGACACAAAAATCCAAACCCGGGGCACCTCCGGACGAATAGGCATGAGACTCGGAGCAATCGCCATGGCCGCTGCAAGGCCCGGCGCGGAGAATGCGCCGCCTCACCTGTCATTGCTTTTTGCGAGGTTTTTCCCATGTACACCGCCATCGGTTATGCCGCCCAGTCGGCCACCACTCCCCTCGCCCCCATGTCCTTCCAGCGCCGCAGCCCGCGCGTCGATGATGTGGCCATCGAGATCCTGTACTGCGGCGTGTGCCACTCCGACATCCACCAGGCACGCAACGAGTGGGGCATCGCCGTGTACCCGCTGATGCCGGGCCACGAGATCGTCGGCAAAGTCACCGCCGTCGGCGCCGACGTCACCGCGCACAAAGTCGGCGATCTGGTCGGCGTGGGCTGCATGGTCGACTCGTGCCGTCACTGCGACGCGTGCAAGTCGGACCTGGAGCAATACTGCCTCGAAGGCCCGACCATGACCTACGCCACCCCGGACCGCGTCGACGGCAGCAACACCATGGGCGGCTACTCCGACAGCATCGTGGTCAGCGAACACTTCGTGGTGAAGATCCCGGCCAGGCTCGACCTGGCCAGCGCCGCGCCGATCCTTTGCGCCGGCGTGACCATGTACTCGCCGATCAAGCACTACGGCATCAAGGCTGGCGACAAGGTCGGCGTATTGGGCATGGGCGGCCTCGGCCACATGGGCATCAAGCTGGCCAAGGCGATCGGCGCCGAAGTGACCTTGTTCACCCGCTCGGCGAGCAAGGCCGAGGAAGGCCGTCGCCAGGGCGCCGACCATGTGATCGTGTCCACCGACGCTGCGCAGATGCAAGCCGCGGCCGGGCAGTTCGATTTCCTGCTGGACACCATCCCGGTGCAGCACGACCTCAACCCCTACCTCGACGTGCTGCGCTTTGACGGCGTGCACATCCTGGTCGGCCTGATCGAGCCGGTCGACCCGCCGGTCAACGCCGCCAAGCTGATCCTGGGCCGCAAGGTGCTGGCCGGTTCGCTGATCGGTGGCATTGCCGAAACCCAGGAAGTCCTGGATTTCTGCGCCGAACACGGCATCAGCTGCGACATCGAAATGCTCGACATCCGCAACATCAACGAAGCCTACAGCCGCATGATCGCCGGCGATGTGAAGTACCGCTTTGTCATCGACATGGCGACCCTCAAGGTCTGATCAGGCCTTCGCGCCCAACTCCGCTGACAGCCGCGCTGCGACCTGTTTGATCACAGGGATCAGCTCGGCCATTTTCTCCAGCGGCATGTAGGGCACGGTACTGGCGATGCTGATGCCGGCGACAATCCGCCGGCTGGCATCGCGCACAGGTGCCGCGACACAACGGATCGACGGTTCGTTGTCTTCCAGGTCGAACGCATAACCGCCCACCACGTATTCACGCATGCGCTGCTCGAACTGGGCCCAGGACTGCTCCGGGTGCAGCGGCCACTGCGGGCTTTTCCCTGCGGCCGGCAAGCTGACGTCGTACAGGCGCTGCCACTCTTCGAGCGAATCATCCAACAGCAACGCCTTGCCGATGCCCGTACGCGCCAGCGGCATGCGGTGGCCGACCCGCGAGCGCATTTCCGGGCCATTGCGGCCGGGGTTCTTGTGCAGGTAGAGCACGTCGTCGTACTCGCGGATGGCCAGGTGGATGGTGTCCCCGGTCAACGCCGACAATTCGTCCAGGTACGGCACCGCCAACGTCACCAACGGCAGCTCTTCACGCGCCTGGAAACCCAGCTCGATCAATTTGGGCCCCAGCAGGTAACCGACTTGCGGCACCACGCGCAGGTAGCGCTCCTCCACCAGGCAACTGGCCAGGCGGTGGGTGGTGCTGCGGGTGGTGCCGATGCGTTTGGCGATCTCTTTCAGATCCCGCGCACCGGCCGCCACCGCTTGTACCACGCCCAGGCCACGGAGCAGGGTCTGGGTGCCGGTGGGGGCGGTTTCTTTGGTGGGGATGGGAGCGTTTTCCTGCATGTCGGGCCTATTAAGTGTGAAAGCACGGGCATTATGGCAAATACCGACCTTCAATAAAGTGCAGATCCAAATGTGGGAGCGGGCTTGCTCGCGAAAGCGGTGTGTCAGATACCTGATGAATTTGCTGAACCACCGCATTCGCGAGCAAGCCCGCTCCCACATTTAGCCCTCACATGGCATGGTTTAACGTTGTTTCATGCGGTCGATGATGACGGCCAACAACAGGATCGAACCACGGATCACGTACTGGTAGAAGGTATCGATGTTCTTCAGGTTCATCGCATTCTCGATGATCGCCAGGATCAACACCCCGGCGATCACATGCCGGATCATGCCGATCCCGCCGCTCAACGACACCCCACCCAGCACGCACGCCGAAATCACCGTCAGCTCGAAGCCCTGGCCAATCATCGGTTGGCCCGAGGTCATGCGCGAGGCGAGGATCACCCCGGCCAACGCGCCCACCAAGCCGTGTACGGCAAAGATGATGATCTTGGTGCGGTCCACATTCACCCCGGCCAGCAGCGCCGCTTCCTGATTGCCGCCAATGGCCATGGTATTGCGCCCGTAGGTGGTGTAGTTGAGCAGCCAGCCAAAGAACACAAAACACAGCACGGTGATGATGATCGGCACCGGCACACCCAGCAGTTGGCCGTTGCCGAACACGAAGAAACGTTCATCCATCACCCCCACCGCCTTGCCATTGGAGAAGATGTAGGCCAGGCCGCGCACGATCTGCATGGTCGCCAGCGTCGCAATCAACGCATTGATGCGCAGCTTGGCAATCACGATGCCGTTGATCAGCCCCACCACCAGGCCCATCGCCAACGCGGCCGACACGCCGAGCACCACGCTGTCGGTGTCGCGGATCACGATGCCGGCCACCACGCCGGCGCAGGCGATCACCGAGCCCACCGACAGGTCGAAATGCCCCGACGCCAGGCAGAACAACATGGTGCAGGCGGCGATGCCCACCGTGGAAATCGCCAGGCCCAGCCCGCGCATGTTCAGCGGCGAAAGGAAGTTGTCGATAAACAACGCACTGAGCACAAAGATGCCCAGTGCCGCGAGCAACATCACCCAGTCATCGAGGAACTTGCGCTGGTTGAAACCCGGCCAGAAGCCCTTTGCAGTTTTTACCTCGGACATACTCACCTCGAATTCATCAAGCCCGCGAACGCGGGAGAGCCAGTTGCAACAGCCGTGCTTCGTCCGCTTCGGCGCGGGTCAATTCGCCGGTCAAGGCGCCTTCACTCATCACCAGGATGCGGTCGCTGATGCCCATCACTTCCATCAAATCGCTGGACACCACGATCACCGCAACCCCGCTTGCTGCCAGGGTATGGATGATCTGGTAGATCTCCGACTTGGCGCCGATATCGATACCGCGGGTGGGTTCGTCGAGCAGCAGCACCTTCATCGGCATCGACAGCCAGCGGCCGAGAATGGCCTTCTGCTGGTTGCCGCCGGAGAGGTACATGATCTTCTGCTCGGCATTCGGCGTCTTGACCTTCATCGCCTTGATCTGGTGCTCGGCGTTGCCCTTTTCCCAGCCGTCACGCAACAACCAGCCGAACGCCGAATGGGCGCCACGGGCGCTGATGTTGATGTTCTCGGCGACGCTGGACAGCGGGATGATGCCTTCCTTTTTGCGGTCTTCCGGGCACAGCAGCACCCCGGCGGCGATGGCATCGCGCGGTGAGCGCAGTTGCAGCGGCGCGCCGCACAGCTCCATGCGACCGGCGCTGGTGCGCTCTAAACCGCTGAGCAGACGGAACAGTTCGGTGCGCCCTGCCCCAACCAGGCCGAACAGGCCGAGAATCTCGCCCTTGCGCACGTCAAAGCTGATCGGTTCACGCAAGCCGGGGCCTTGTAAACCGTCGACCTTCAACGCCACTTCGCCGTGGTCACGCGGGCGGTAATCGTAGATGTCCTGAATGTCGCGCCCGACCATGCACGTCACCAACTGGTCATGGGTCAGCGCGCTCATGTCATCGAAGGTGCGCACGAAGCGGCCGTCCTTGAACACCGTCACCGCGTTGCAGATGCGGAACACTTCTTCCATGCGGTGCGACACGTAGAGCACCACTTTGCCCTCGTCGCGCAGACGCGTGATGATCGCCATCAAGCGGTCGATCTCCCGCGCCGACAGGCTGCTGGTGGGCTCGTCAAACGCGATCACATGGGCGCCACGGGACAGCGCCTTGGCGATTTCCACCAGTTGGCGCTGGCCCAGGGACAGGCGGCCGAGCTTTTCGGCCGGGTCGATTTCATCCGCCAGGCCCTTGAGGCAAGCGAGGGCCTGCTGGCGCAGCAAGCCCCGATTGACCACGCCGAACCGCGACGGCAAATGCCCGAGGAACAGGTTTTCGGCGACGGTCATTTCCGGCACCAGGTGCAGCTCCTGGTGGATCACCGCCACGCCGTTGGCGATGCTGTCGGCGGCGCATTTGAAGGCCATGACCTGCTCGCCGATCTGCACTGTGCCGCTGCTTGGGATGTAGGCGCCGCCAAGGATTTTCAGCAGCGTCGACTTGCCCGCGCCGTTCTCGCCCATCAGCGCGTGTACCGCGTGCGGCCGCGCTTCAAAGCTGATCTGCGCCAAGGCCTTGACCCCGGGAAACTCCTTGCCGATGCCATTGAAACGCAGGGCCGCGCCGCTCATTTCCACAGACCGATTTTGGTCAGTTCCGCCTGGAAATTTTCGCGGGTGATCAGCGTTACTTCGTCCATCGCCGTGTACTTCGCCGGTTCCTTGCCGGTGGTGACCCACTCATACATCGCCAGCGCCGTGTTGTAGCCCTCGATATGCGGGCTCGGCAGCATCGAACCGAAGAAACCACTGTCAGGCTTTTTCAGCTCGCCGATGGCGTCGGTGCCGTTGATACCGATGCCGATCACGTTGGCCGCCTTGAAGCCGGCGCTTTCGGTGGCGCGCACGCCGCCAAGCACGGTGTTGTCGTTCATGCCGCCGATGATCAGGTTTTTCGCGCCACTGGGCAGCTTGACCAGGGCCGAGTTGGTCGCGTCCATGCTGCCCGGCACGTCGAGGGTTTTCAGGGCGGCGGTGAGGATGTGGTCCTTGGGAAGGCCGGCTTCTTCCAGGGATTTGATCGAGCCGTCGGTGCGTTTTTTACCGGTGTCGAGTTCGTTATAGGTGTTGATCACCGCGTAGGTGTCCTTCCAGTCCCAACCGCGCTTTTTCGCTTCGCCAGCCATGGCCGCGCCTTGTTTCTGGCCGACTTCGAAAGCGGCCATGCCCAGGTACGGCACGTCCTCCATGAAGTTGCCCTTGGCATCGACGAAACGATCATCCACCGCCATGACTTTCAAGCCATTGGCCTTGGCCTTGGCCACGATCGCCGGGCCGAGGGACACATCCGGCGGGCAGATCACAAAGCCCTTGGCGCCGTTGGCCGCGAGGCTGTCGATGGCCGAAAGGGTTTTCTCGCCATCGGGCACGGCGATCTTGATCACGGTAAACCCATGGTCCTTGCCGGCTTTTTCGGCGAAGGCCCATTCGGTCTGGAACCACGGTTCCTCAGCCTGCTTGACCAGAAAGCCGATCTTCACTTCTTCAGCCGAAACAACGCCGCTGAACGCGACGGCGAGCGCCAGGGTGCCGAGTGTCTTCTTCAACATGAACCACCTCCTTCTTGTTATTGGAGAACGCTTTAGTCGTGGTACATCACAGACCGCCCGCCATCAATCATCAGGCAGGTGGCATTGATAAAGGGCGCCTCGTCGGTCGCCAGAAACAGCGCGGTCATCGCGACTTCCACTGGCTGGCCGATGCGCTTGGGCGGGTGCAGGTCGAAGGCGCGCTGGCGCTCGGCGTGGGGGTCGGGGAAACCGTTCCAATAGTCGACGTTGAGCTGAGTCTCGATATAGCCCGGCGCGATGGCATTCACGCGGATGCCCTTGGGCGCGTATTCGATGCCAAGGGCGCGGGTCAGGCCAAGCAGGCCGTGCTTGGCCACGGGATAGGGAAAGCAGCCGGGGATGATGTGACTGGAATGGGTGGAGGCGATATTGATGATGTTGCCGATGCCCTGCTCGATCATATACGGCAGCACCGCACGGCAGCCGAACCAGGCGCCGTCGAGGTCGATGGCGAAGCAGCGGCGCCAGTCTTCGTCGCTCATTTGCAGCGGGTCGCGGAACACGTTGACCCCGGCGCAGTTGACCAGCACGTCCACACGGCCAAAACGCTCGATGGTCAGGTTGACCAGCGCTTGCCATTGCTCTTTTGAGGTGATGTCGACGGGTTGGGCGTGGATTGCAGCGCCGCGTTCGCGCCAGTGGGCGGCAACGGCTTGGACTTTTTCAGCCTGGATGTCGGCGATGACCAGGCGCGCCTGCTGGGCCTGGAAGCACGCGACGATGGCCTCGCCGATGCCTTGGGCGGCGCCGGTGATGATCACCACCTTGTCTTTGAGCCGCTCGCCGTAGGTTGGCTCGGGCACGGCGGGGAGGGACAACGGTTGTGCCTGCATCGCTTCACCTGTTTTATTTTTGGTAGTGAGTGCTGATGCCGTCGACTATAAACCTATCTTTTGAAATATCTCAATATATAAATTTGCATCCCACATACTGAGCAAATGCGCAAAAAAATTGGGAGCCGGCTTATATGGGAGCTCCCACATTTGAACTTCAGTGCTTTCTAAAAAGTGATCTCAGCCCAAGGCAAAGTCGCGCAACGCATCGCCTTCCATGCGGTAGCGCACCCACTCTTCCTGGGGCTGCGCGCCGATGGATTTGTAGAAGGCGATCGCCGGCTCGTTCCAGTCCAGCACGCTCCATTCGAAGCGCCCGCAACCGTTGTCAAAGGCGATCTTCGCCAGGTGGCGCAGCAACTTCTTGCCCGCACCGCCGCCGCGTTGTTCCGGGTTGATGTAGAGGTCTTCGAGGTACAGGCAGTTGCTGCCCAGCCACGTGGAGTAGCTGAAAAAGAACACCGCGAAACCAATCGGCAAGCCGTCGCGCAAACAGATCAGGCCATGGGCGGTGGCGCCCTCACTGAACAGGCTGCGCTCGATGTCCACGACACTGGCGATCACTTCATGCCGGGCCTTTTCGTACTCGGCCAGTTCGGTGATGAAAGTCAGGATCTGCGCAGCATCGCTGGGCACCGCGGGGCGAATCTCGATGGTCATGGTCGAGCCTTGGGCAATTTCAAAGCACACATACTAAGGGGGATTCATGACTGATTGCAGTGCATTTTCATCGCTGCCGTTACTCCGTCGGCAGGTCACGTTGGGGGTGGGTTACGGCCTGACGTATTCGGTGATCAACGGGTTGGTGGCCAACGAAGCACCGCCGGGCAGCACCTCCCAGGCGTTGCTGTTGTTCAGCCTGGCGTACTTTATCGGGGTGTTCGGGTTTCCGTTGCTGGCGGGCAAGATCATCGTCGAACACGGCATGCCCACGCTGTTGTTGAGTGTGACGGCGGTGGCGGCGCTCAATTGGCTGATCAGCGTTGTTCGGCTGGTACTGCGCCGTTCGTCGCCATCCAGGCACCAACCAGCCTTGCGGGCGGACCAATAGAGGGTAAGGACAATAACTCTATGGAGATTCCCTCATGAAGCATTCCAAGTTGGCTGCCCTCGCCTTTGCAGGCCTGTTGTCGTCGGTTTCGCTGAGCGGTTTTGCGGCCACCTCCTCCACCGGCACGAGCACTCCTGACGCGACCACCGAGTCCCAGAAATCCATGGGCACGGGGCTGCAAATCAACAATGGGGCGGTGATCGAAAACTCCAACGGCGCCGACCCGCACACCCAGGGGCACGACGCGGAACGCCAGGCGCCAACTGCGGTGGGCAATGGCAAGATGGGCCCCTCGGTGAACGAGCCGACGATCAACAAAGGCGATGACTCCAACCTGCCGGGCGCGCCGAAACAGCCTGCGCCGTAGAAGGCATGTTCCGAAACCCAATGTGGCAGGGGGCTTGCCTCCTGCCATATTTTTGCCGCGGTTCAGCGCACCAATAGCGCGTCGACCTCGGCGGTGCCAGGAGAAGTAGCCGGGCCCCAGCGTGTCACGGCCAAGGCTGCCGCAGCGTTCGCACGGCGCGCCGCCTGGGCGGGTGCGAGGCCATTGGCCAAGCCTGCGATAAACACCCCAGCATGGGCATCCCCCGCACCGTTGCTGTCCACCGCCGTCACCTTGAAGCCCGGCACCTGTTCGGCATTCACCCAGCAGCCATTCGGGCCATCGCGCACCACCCGCAATGCGCCCTCGGGCAGATACCGTTGCAAGGCGCTCAAGGCCTGCGCCAACGTAGCCGCACCAGTAAATGCCAACACCTCCGGACCATTGCTGGTCCAGATGTCGATACGCGGCAGCAACGCTGCCATCAGCGCCGACTCCGGCGCCTTGACCAGCGGGCCCGGATCGAACACCAGGGTGATCTCACGCGGCAGCGCCAACAGCCAATCGAGCAACGCCTGGGCCTTGCCTTCGAGCAACAGGCTGTAACCGCTGACATAGACATAATCGTCCGCCTGCGGGACAACCCGCGCCAAATCCTCGGCCGTCAACTCGCCCTCGGCACCAAGATGGGAAATGAACGTGCGCTCGGTCGTCGCCTCGGTCAGGGACACACACAAGCCCGTGTCTTTATCGGGGCTGGCGGCCTGGGCCATCTCGACACCTTCGGCCTGCATCGCCGCGCGGGCCAAGTCACCAAAGCGCCCGTTGCCATGGCGCCCGAGATACACCACCGGCAAGCCGTTGCGCCGTGCCGCCGCCATCACGTTGAAACCACCGCCGGCTTCGAAACTGGCGGATTGTGCCAACACGTCACCGCCAGTCGCGGGCAAGGTTTCCAGGGCCATGACCAGATCGACAATGACCTGGCCGGTGTGCAGCAATCTAGACATGACGACGCTCGACTAACGCCGGGCGACGGTCGGATGCGCCGCCCAGTACGGCATAAATCCCGCCGGCCACCAGGAAGGTGACGATCCAGCCCAGGCCGTTGTGGCCCAGCCAGGAGTCGGACAAAGGCCCGGCGAACCAGATGTTTTCGGCGGTGGTGCCGATGGTGGTAAAGCTGAAACCCAGCACGATCGCCACGGCCCAGGCGCCAAACGCGCGCCATTCCACGCCGCCGCGGTACCAATAGGCACTGCTCGGGCTGACGTCCAGCAGGTCGTTGGCGCTGTAGTGGTGACGGTGGATCAGGTCGACCACGAAGATCCCGACCCACGCGGTGATCGGTACCGCCAACAGCGAAATGAAGGTGATGAACGGGCCGTAGAAGCTGTCGGCGATCAGCATGAAGTAGATCGAGCCGGCGAAGATCGCCACGATGTCGACGATCACTGCGTGCACGCGCTTGACCTTCAAGCCGAGGGTCAAGGTGGTGAGGCCCGCCGAGTACACCGACAGGTTGTTCGACAGCAGCAGCCCGCCGAACGCGGTGATCAGGTACGGCACGGCCATCCAGGTCGGCAGCATGTCGCGGATCGCGATGATCGGGTCGGTGGCCGAGGCCAGGTCGTTGTTGCCCACCGAGAGCAGGCCGCCGAGGGTGATCAGCAGCACCAGCGGGATGCCCGCGCCAAACGCGGCCGAGGCCACCAGGCGCACGGCCTTGACGCTGCGGTGCTGGTAACGCGACATGTCGGCGCCGGCATTGGCCCAGCCGATCCCCGTGCCGGCGGCCATGGTGCCGACGCCGATGATCATCGCACTCAGCGGCGCCGGCGTCGCGTTGAACACCGCGCTCCAGTCGATGGTGGCGCAGAGGAAGCCGCCCACCAGGATATTCAGGGCGCCGAACACGTAGGTCGCCCACTTCTGGATCACCAGCAAGGTGGCGTGACCGAGGCCGGATACCGACAGGGTCAGCAGCACGAAGATGGCGATGAATACTAGCGTCAGAACCGGTGCGCTTTTCGCCTCGACCGGCGAGCCAAACAGGATCGAGCACAACGACAGCAGCACGAACGCGGCTGTGGTGGTGTTCACGGTTTCCCAGCCCAGGCGCGACATCAGCGAGACCAGCGTCGGGCCGATGTTGCCGCGCACGCCGAAGATCGCCCGGGACAAGGTCAGGCTCGGCGCACGGCCACGTCGACCGGCGATGGAGATGATGCCCACCACCGCGAACGAACCGGCCGCGCCGAGGATCGCGACGATGATTGCCTGCCAGATGGCCAGGCCGCGAAACGCCACCAGCGTCGCCCCCAGCGGCAGGCCGAGGATGCTGATATTGGCGGCGAACCAGACCCAGAACAGTTGCAGCGGATGGCCGTTGCACTCGCTTTCCGGAACCGGTTCGATACCACGTGTTTCCAATTGCCCGGCGCTTTGGCCGCTAGGGGTGCTACTCATGAAGGATGCTCCTGGTGCCTGTCTTATTGTGGTTGTGGCAAGTGTTCCATGCAGTCGATCAAGTGTGGGAGCGGGTGGATCTGTGCCAGTCAGCGCAGGGCGAGTAGTGCCTGGACCAGTGGCTGCAAGTCCAGACCATTGACCCGCCTGACCTGCTCGACCATCGCCTGTGGCCAGCACTGCATGCCCAGGCAGGCACCCAGCATGGCGCCGAGAATCGCGGCGATGGTATCGGTGTCGCCGCCCAGGCTGGCAGCCAGGCACAAGGCTTCAAACGCGCTCATGTCGCCCACCGCCACTTGCTGCGCAAGGGCGAACGAGACCACGACCGACTCCTGGGATGCGACGGAGGTGCCGATCAATTCGTAGAGCAAATCGGCAAACAGCGCTTTGTCGCCACTGCCGACACTCAGGGTGCGCGCCCAACTGATGCGGGTGGACATGCGTCCTCCGGCAATCCAGTGACCATGGCTTTGCGCCTGCTGGGCGATCTGGGTGCCGATGTTCAGTGCTTCGCCCAAATCCACGCCGTTGATCCCGGCCGAGACCACCGCCGCCACCGCCGCCGCGCTGGAGATGCCCAGGCTGGTGTTGTGGGTGACCTGGCACGCCTGGATCACAGCCTGGATAAACCGCGCCGGATCGCTGACATCAGCGGCGATACCGACCGGGGTGATGCGCATCGCGGCACCGTTGGTGGTGCCGTAACGCCCGGACTCCTGCGGGGTGTGGCCGGCGAGGATCATGTCGATCGCACGTTTGGTCGATGGGCCGAGCAAGTCCTGGGAACCCTTGGCGCGCATCAGCGCTTCCCACGCGATCAAGCGCTTGGCCAGCACGCTCGGCTCGATGGTGCCTCGGCCTTCGACGAGCAGCTCGCCGACCAGAATCGCCTGCTCGGTGTCATCGGTGATGGAACCGGCGGGCATGTTCGGTGCGATGGGCTGGTTGGCGTCGGCATCTTCCAGGGTGGTGATCGCACCGAAGCGTGCGCGCACCTGTTCGCGGCTCAGGGACTGGGTGGGCATGCCCAGGGCATCGCCCAAGGCCAGGCCGTAGAAGGCGCCGAGCGCGCGGTTGAGCGGGGTCATTTCGGGTTTCCAAATTGCAGATGCAGGCGAAAGTGCAGCGGGTCGAGCAAGCTTTCAACGTATTCCATAAAGCGCTCGCGACGGTCATAGGTGGTGCGCGAGGCCTTGAGAAACACGCTGCCGCTGGGGCGACCGAGCAGCTCGGCGTCGCTGTCACTGAGGGGCTCGGCGCCGATCCATTGGTCACCTTCGGCGCCGACAAAGCCGTAGGCTGCCAAGGTGATGGTCAGGGAGTTTTCGATCAGGCCAACATCCGGCAGGCTCTCCAGGCCACCGGAAGCCGGCATCAGCGAACGTTCCAGGGACACGGCGGTACCGTCTGACGTGCGCCGGCGGCGGTCGAGAGCAATGAATTGCTCGGTGCCGAAGCGGCTGAACAGGTCCGGGCGGCTCACGGCCTCGAACCGCAGGACGTCGGTGCTCACCTGCGCCCCGGTGTCCGCCAGGGCTTGTGCCCAGCCGCTGCGCTGGTCGAGCATCATGCCGTCAAAGGTAACGATGGAGCCGACGCCGCTCTGGGTCGCAATGTAATGACGTCGCTTGAGCTCGGCCAGCGCCTCGCGCAGGGTGCCCCGGCTGACGGCAAACTCTTCGGCCAGTTGATGCTCACCCGGGAGCAGGAAACCGTCGGCCATCACCCCACCCTCGATACGGCGGATGAGCTCGTCGACGACGCGTTTTTTCTTATCAAAACGAACATGTCTAATCATGTACAAATTCATACCCGAAAGCGCCCGCTGTCAGCAAGCGAATTATTTTAGGAGGATGAAAAAGCCAGCCTCAGGGTTCCAGGCCAATCCTGAAGAATTCCCCGCCACTCCAGACGCCAAGCCAGTTCTGACCGTTGATCGGACGGCTGACCGCCAGTTCGACCAATTGGTAGAACACATTGCGATGCACGAGGGCTTCAAGGTTGGTGCGCACCCGTAGATAGGGTGACGGTTCCTGGGTGACTGGGTCAATGACCACCCGCAGCGGGTGCTCGAGGCCGGCATCGATCTGCTCGTCGACATTGGTGGTAAAGCGCAGCACCTGGCTTTCGCCCTGCCCTTCGACGTCAAGTGTCAGCGCAACGAACGGCGCATCATCGACGCGGATGCCGACTTTTTCCACGGGAGTGATCAGAAAGTACTCATCGCCATCGCGGCGGATGATATTGGAGAACAACTTGACCATCGGCTTACGCCCGATCGGCGTGCCCTGGTAGAACCAGATGCCGTCGCGGGCGATGCGCATGTCGATATGGCCGCAGAACTCCGGGTTCCATAGGTGCACTGGCGCCGGTCCCTTGCCCTTGGGCAGTTGGGCCAACAGATCATTGGCCTTGGCGGAATCGGTCATGGGCTGCTCCTGTGTCTTATTGATCGCTCATGCCCAGCAGGCTGCGGGCGTACTGCGCCAGGGGGCGGGCGATCAGATCCTGGGGTCGGTTGTCGTGGAACGTCAGTAAACCGCCACGGCTGCGAATCCGCACAGTATCAATCAAATACTGGGTGCTGGTCTCGATCAACATCACCTGGATCACACCGCTGTCGAGGCCGACGCGATCGAGGGCTTCCTGGTCGGCCCATTCATCGGCGTTGCCGATGCGGTCATCGGCTGCCGCGAAACGGCAATACAGCAGGTAGTGGGCCCCCGCGCCGCGCGCTTCAGTCATTGCCTGCTCGAGGCCTTCCGGCTGACGGGCGCGACGGACCATGGGGAAGTATTCGACGAACCCGTTGAAGGCTTCTTCGGCCACCACGTTGGGACGCGGGTAGGCACTGCCCGGCGGCACAAATGCGCCTTGAGCGATAAAGACAAAGGAGTCCGGTTGCAGGCGGATCGAGTTGGTACGGCGGGTGTCGCTGTGGTCGAGCAACCCGGCGTCACTCATCTGATAGCGAGTGCCTTCGGCCATATCGCTGACGGTCATGCAACCACTCAGCGCCAACGACGCCAGCAACAAAACCAGACTACGCATCCTAATCCTCCAGAAGCCGGTGACGGAAAACCGGCGAATGGGCGTGAGATGCAGAATCCGCGCCATTCACAGACGACACAAATCAAATGTGGGAGCGGGCTTGTGTGGGAGCGGGCTTGCTCGCGAATGCGGTGTGTCAGTCAGCACATCTGTTTCTGATACACCGCATTCGCGAGCAAGCCCGCTCCCACAGGGGAATGTGGCGGAAGAATATCGGGTCAGCCGCCAATGATCTTCATGATGGTGGCCCCGCCCGAGAACGCCACTTCCTGCTTATCGCCCAAGGCCTTCATCAACAGCCCTTGCAGCGCCGGCAGCGCCTGATGGCGCGGCTTGTCCAGCAGGTCGCCGACATAGTGACGGTTGCTCGACGACAGACAGCCATGCAACCAACCCGTGGACGACAGGCGCAGCCGCGAACAGGTGCGGCAGAACGGCACGCTTTCGTTGGCGATCACGCCGAAGTAGCCCTTGCCGGGGATTTCATAACGCACAGCGGTGGCGTCCACCGGAGCGTTGGCTTGCAGGTATTCGTATTGTTCGCCGATCAGGCTGAGCAGCTGTTGCAGGCTGACGAATTGCTGCAGGAATGCATTGGAATCCTTGGCCAGGTGGCCCATGCGCATCAACTCGATAAAACGCAGCTCGTAACCACGCTCCAGGCAGTAGTCGAGCAGTGGCATCACCTGATCCAGGTTCTGGCCGCGCAACGGCACCATGTTGACCTTGATCTTGATCCCGGCGGCGCGGGCCTGGTCCATACCGTCGAGCACGCTGGCCAGGTCGCCGCCACGGGCGATGCTGCGGAAGGCGGCGGCGTCCAGGGTGTCGAGGGAGACGTTGATGCGCTTGATCCCGGCCTCCACCAGCAACGGCAGTTTGCGCGCCAGCAGTTGGCCGTTGGTGGTCAGGCTGATGTCACTCAGGCCCAGCTGCCCCACCGCGCCCATGAAGGCTTCCAGTTTGGGACTGACCAGCGGCTCACCGCCGGTGATGCGCAGGCGCTCGATGCCCGCCGCTTCGATCAGGTACTCGACACCCCGCGCCATGGCCTCGGCCGAGAGTTCGTCCTGGGCAGCCACCAACCGCTTGCCATTGGGCACGCAGTAGGTACACGCATAATTGCAGGCTGAGGTCAGGCTGATCCGCAAATTGCGAAAACGCCTGCCTTGACGATCAACGATCATGGATCACTCCGGCAGAGGATGATTCGGGCGCGCTAAAAGCTGACTTAAAAATCAGCTTTTAGCAAGAGTCCTTGCCTGAGTATATTCCTGGGGTACTACGCGTGGCAGCAAATCATTAGCTGGCGGGCGTTTCAGCGGGCGGCAGTTCGGTGCTGTGCTTGCGCTTGTTGCCCATGCGCACGCCGATGTCCATCAGGAACTGGAAGAAACCTTCCTGATCTTCCAACACATTGCTCCAGAATGGCGAGTGGTACAGCGCCACGGCACCATGCACCAACGCCCAGGCGGCGCAGTAGTGGAAATACGGCGGTACGTCTTCAAGCTTGCCTTCGCTGATGCGGCCCTTGATCAACAGGGTCAGGCGTTCGAAGTTCGAGGCGCGGATCTTGTGCAGTTCCTCGACCATTTCCGGCACCTGATGGCCCTTGACCACCTTTTCTTCCAGGCGGTCGAACAGGCGATAACGCTGCGGGTCGCGCATGCGGAACTCGAAGTAGGCGCGGGACAGGGCTTCCTTGTCCTTGTCCACATCGGCCGAATGCAGCAGCTCGTTCAAGTCGCGCTCGTAATCGAGCATCAGGCGCAGGTAGATCTCGGCCTTGGACTTGAAGTGCTTGTAGATCGTGCCTTTGCCGATACCCACGGCATCCGCGATCATCTCGACGGTGACGCTGTCTTCACCTTGTTCGAGGAACAGCTTGAGCGCGGTGTCGAGAATTTCCTGCTCACGGCGGCGAAACTCACGGACCTTACGGGGTTCTTTGTGCATGAGGAAGAGGTCTGCAAAGGTGACTATGGGGAGGGTTGCGCAGGGCCACGCAGACGCGGCGATACGATTTACCCGGTGCGAGGGATTATCCCGACTGAACGGTCGTTGGGCAACGCCTATGTGAACCCGTCATGCACTTTAGTTTCAGCGCGCCAACGTTTTCACCGCTCCCAGTCAGAAATAACACGCACAAACTGCGCCTGTGCACCCGCGCGATGAGAACTCAAGCGAAGCGCGTGTATTCCAAATCTGTTTAAAAATCGACCAGTCACGACTGGACTGAATCAGATACTGATCAATACTTGAACTGTCGGCGTGACATCTCCCCCAAGTGACGCGCCGACCCTGGGTACCGACGGACTGCGTGCCC
Source organism: Pseudomonas sp. GL_117 (assembly GCF_057835125.1). Lineage (NCBI taxonomy): Bacteria > Pseudomonadati > Pseudomonadota > Gammaproteobacteria > Pseudomonadales > Pseudomonadaceae > Pseudomonas > Pseudomonas sp. GL_117. Next base: position 4,667,277 of record NZ_CM174418.1, read on the forward strand.
TGTTTTACTCCTAATGGTCTTAACCCGGATTCACCCCCCAGAACCCGGGTTTTTTTTGCCTACGATTTGACGTGGGCCAACGGGAACAGACGCTTGAAGTTCTGCGTGGTCTGCTCGGCAAAACGCTCGTAGGACTCGCCGCGCAACATCGCCAGGTAATCCGCCACATCCCGCACGTACTCCGGCAGGTTCGGCTTGCCGCGATGGGGGATGGGCGCCAGGTACGGCGAGTCGGTCTCCACCAGCAGGCGATCGGCCGGCACTTGGCGCGCCACATCGCGAAGGGCGTCGGCGTTGCGGAAGGTGACGATACCCGACAGGGAAATGTAGAAACCCAGGTCCAGGGCCGCCTTGGCCATGTCCCAGTCTTCGGTGAAGCAATGCAGCACACCGGCCTGGGGCAACGCGGCTTCGCGCAGCAGGGCCAGGGTGTCGGCGCGGGCGCCACGGGTGTGGACGATCACCGGCTTGCCGGTCTGCTGGGCGGCCTGCAAGTGCAGGCGGAAGGAGGCCTGCTGCAATTCGGCAGCCTCGGGTTCGTAGTGGTAATCCAGGCCGGTTTCGCCGATCGCCACCACACGCGGGTGATTGAGTTCGCCCAGCAACCAGTCGAGGGCCGGGGCTTCGCCGGGCTTGAGGTCCAGCGGGTGGATCCCCACCGAGCAGTCCACATCCACATAACGCTCGGCCAGGGCTTTGACGTCGGCCGCGTTTTCAGCGCTGACGCCGATGCACAGGAAGTGCCCTACCCCACACTGGCGCGCGGCTTCGAGGGCGGCATCAAGGGAGCCGCCGTGCTGGGCGAGGTCAAGGCGATCTAGGTGGCAATGGGAATCTACGAGCATGGGCAATTACAACTTGAGTCGCGAAAAAGGGTCTGGCCGACGATACACCGGTCGGCCACGGAAATTAACGGCGGCCGAGCAAACCGACCCACTGCACCAGCAGCGCTTCGAGCAACAGCACGCGGTTGAGGTTGGCTTTGCCGAGCACCTTCTGGCGCTGGGCAAGAATCCAGTCCTGAATGTTGAGCACCTTGTCCTGAGCGCTTTTCTGCGCCAGGTACTGCACGACTTTGCGCATGTCCGGCAGGCCCAGGCCGTTTTCGTCCTGGGTCAACTGATAGCGCAGGATCAGGCTCGACCAGTCGCAAAACCAGTCGAACAGCAGCAACAGCGGAATATCCTTCCAGGCCGTCTCGGCCAACTGGGTGGCGGACAGTTCCTGCTTGAGCAGTTTCTTCACCCCATCCACCACCAGCGCACGTTGTTCACGTACGCCTTGGGCCTGCAATTTCACCGCAGCCAGCGGCGAACCGGCGGCCAGGGTCAGCAATTCGCCACGCTCTTCTGCGCTGCACTCCGGCAACGCCTGGGCCAGCCACTCGAGGCTCATGGCCTCGCTCGGCAACGGGCAGGCCTGCTGTACACAGCGGCTGCGGATAGTCGGCAGCAAACGACTGGACTGGTGGCTCACCAGCAGCAACACCGTATCGCCGGACGGCTCTTCCAGGCTCTTGAGCAGGGCGTTGGCGGCATTGATGTTCATCGCCTCCACCGGCTCGATCAACACGACTTTGCGCCCGCCCATCTGCGCGGTCTGCACCACGAAGCTGACGAGATCGCGCACCTGATCGACCTTGATCGCCTTGTCGGCTTCTTCAGGTTCCAGCAGGTAGTTATCCGGATGGCTGCCGGCCTTGAGCAACAGGCAGGATTTGCACTCGCCACACGCCTCCAGATTGACCGGGCGCTGGCACAACAGGCTGGCCATCAGACGCTCGGCAAGCGCGCGCTTGCCGATGCCAATCGGCCCGTGCAACAGGTAAGCGTGGGCGTGCTGGGCACGGCCGGCCAACTGTTGCCAGAGGCTGGCCTGCCACGGGTAGGCTTCAGCCACGGGCGCGCTCCAGCAACGTGGGCAGCAAGGCATCGATGGCGTGCTGCACCTGGGCCAAGGGTTGGGCAGCGTCCAGCAGGTAGTAGCGTGCCGGCTCGGCCTTGGCACGCGCGAGAAACGCGCTGCGCACCGCGTCGAAGAATGCACGGCCTTCCAGCTCGAAGCGATCCAGGCGACCACGGGCACTGGCGCGGGCCAGGCCGACTTCCACCGGCAGGTCGAATACCAGGGTCAGGTCGGGACGCAGATCGCCTTGCACGAAGGTTTCCAAGGTGGCGATACGCGCCAGGGACAAACCGCGGCCGCCGCCCTGGTAGGCGTAGGTGGAATCGGTGAAGCGGTCGCAGATCACGACGGCACCGCGGGCCAGCGCCGGGCGGATCACTTCAGCCAGATGCTGGGCGCGGGCGGCGAACACCAGCAGCAGTTCGGTATCCGGATTCATCGGCTCGTCACCCGGGGCCAGCAGCACTTCGCGGATGCGCTCGGCCAGCGGCGTGCCACCGGGCTCACGGGTCAACACCACCTCGACGCCATCAGCGCGCAAGCGCTCGGCCAGGTAATCGCGGTTGGTGCTTTTGCCGGCGCCTTCAGGGCCTTCCAGGGTAATAAACAAGCCAGTCACGGGCAGTCCTTAGTCAGAGTCATTGCGGGCTTTGCGGTTCGGCAGGCGCATCGGCCGGTGGTGTTGCGTCTTCTGCCGGCTTTGCCGCAGGCGCCGGGCTGGAGCGGTAATCGGCGCGGCGCTTGAGCTGGAACTCGCGCACGGCGGCATTATGCGCATCCAGGTCATCGGAGAAAATATGGCTGCCATCGCCACGGGCGACAAAATACAGGCTGCTGCCCGGCACCGGGTTCAGCGCGGCATGGATCGCTTCGCGGCCGACCATGGCGATGGGCGTCGGCGGCAGGCCGGCAATCATGTAGGTGTTGTAGGGGTTGGCTTCCTTGAGATGGGCACGGGTCAACTTGCCGTTGTAGCGCTCCCCCAGGCCATAGATCACCGTCGGGTCGGTCTGCAGCAGCATGCCGATCTTCATCCGGCGCACAAACACCCCGGCAATCTGGCCGCGCTCCTCCGGCACGCCGGTCTCCTTCTCCACCAGCGAAGCCATGATCAGCGCCTGGTAGGGCTCGGTATACGGCACATCGGCAGCCCGCTTGCTCCACTCCTGGGCGAGGACATCGTCCAGGCGGTTGTAGGCTTTTTTCAGGAACTCGACGTCAGTCATGCCGCGTACGAAGCGGTAGGTGTCGGGGAAGAAGCGCCCTTCCGGAAACACGCCGGGGTGGCCAAGCTTGTCCATCACTTCGCTGTCGGTGAGGCCTGACAGGGTTTGCACGATCTTTTCATGCTTGGCCAGGGCCGAGCGTACTTGGCGGAAGTTCCAGCCCTCCACCAGAGTCAGGCTGTATTGCACCACTTCGCCACGCTGCCACAGGCCGATCAAACCTTGTGCGGTCATGCCGGGGGTCATGCGGTATTCGCCGCTGTGCAGGGGCTGGCCGTCGAGATTGAAACGCCAGTAAAGACGCAACCAGAAGGCGCCGTCGAGCACGCCGTCGGCTTCGAGGCGATTGAAGGTGCCGGTAGGCGTCGCCCCGGCCGGTACGTCGAGCAGCTGCTCCTGGGTCAGGTTCAGGGGCTGCTTGAGGGCAGCGTCGTATTTCCAGGCGCCATAGCCCAACAGCAAAGCCGCCGAGAACAGACCAACCAGCAGCAGTACAACCAGTTTTCGTATCAACTCAAATATCCAATAGCGCGCGAACAATGCCTTGCAGTTTACGGGTGAGCGGCCCAACCGACCAGCTCATCGCAGCGCAGGCACGCACCGGCCAGATGCCATAAACGCTGTTGCAAACGAAGACTTCATCGGCCTGCTGCAACTGTTCGATGCTGATGTCGGCCACGGCCACCGGGATGCCCAGGGTTTGCGCCTGGGCCAGAATCTCGGCGCGCATCACGCCGGCAACGCCGCAACGGGTCAGATCGGCGGTTAATAACAAGCCGTTGCGCACCAGGAACAGGTTGCTGAATACGCCTTCAATGACCCGCCCGGACGTATCCAGCATCAAGCCTTCGGCGTGCTCGGCATCCTGCCATTCGGCGCGGGCGATCACTTGTTCCAGGCGGTTGAGGTGTTTGAGGCCGGCAAGCAGAGGCTGCTCGGCCAAGCGGGTGGCGCACGGAAACAGGCGGATGCCGTCGCTTCCATGAGCCGGGGGATAGGTAGCGGGCGGACTGCCCTGCAAGATACGGCGCAGCGGCGCGCCGGGGTTGAGGCCATAACCTCTCAGGCTGTCGCCACGGGTGAGGATCAACTTGAGAACACCGTCGCCGAGGGCGGCGGCATAGGCCTGCACTTCGCTGCGAATCACACTGTGATCCGCGGCGAGAGCGAGGCGCCTGCAACCGTCTTCAAGACGCTGCAGGTGGCGGTCGAGCAGCACAGGCTGCCCGGCCTTGACGGCGATGGTCTCGAATAGCCCATCGCCATACGCCAGGCCGCGATCTTTCAGAGGCACGCTGTCCGCTGGCTGACCGTCGACCCAGCTGTCCATCACTCGGCGAACCGGCGGAACACCAGGGAACCGTTGGTGCCACCAAAGCCGAACGAGTTGGAGATCGTCACGTCGATCGGCATCGGTTGCGGTTCATGCGGCACGAAGTTCAGATCGCAGCCCTCGTCCGGCTCATCCAGGTTGATGGTCGGCGGAGCGACCTGATCCTTGATGGCCATCACACTGAAAATCGCCTCGACCGCGCCCGCCGCACCCAACAGGTGACCGGTCATGGACTTGGTGGAACTGACCGCCAGCTTGTAGGCGTGTTCGCCGAACACCGACTTGATGGCCTCGGCTTCCGCCAGGTCGCCGGTCGGGGTCGAGGTGCCGTGGGCATTGATGTACTGCACCTGGTCCGCATTGATCTTCGCGTCGCGCAGGGCGTTGGTGATGCAACGTGCAGCACCGGCACCGTCGGACGGTGGCGAAGTCATGTGGTAGGCGTCGCCGCTCATGCCAAAGCCGATCAGCTCGGCGTAGATGGTGGCGCCACGCGCCTTGGCGTGTTCCAACTCTTCCAGCACCAGGGCGCCGGCACCGTCGGACAGCACGAAACCGTCACGGCCCTTGTCCCACGGACGGCTGGCACGGGTCGGCTCGTCGTTGCGGGTCGACAGCGCACGGGACGCGCCAAAGCCGCCCATGCCAAGGCCGCAGGCAGCCATTTCAGCGCCGCCGGCGATCATCACGTCAGCTTCGTCGTAGGCGATGTTGCGCGCCGCCATACCGATGCAATGCGTACCGGTAGTGCACGCGGTGGCGATGGCGTAGTTAGGTCCCTGTGCGCCCAAGTGGATGGACAGGAAGCCGGAAATCATATTGATGATCGAGCCCGGCACGAAGAACGGTGAAATTCGACGGGGGCCAGTATCGTGCAGGATGCGGCTGGTTTCTTCGATATTGGTCAGACCACCAATACCCGAACCCATGGCCACGCCGATGCGATCACGGTTGGCGTCGGTAACTTCCAGGCCGGCATTACGCACTGCCTGAAAACCGGCAGCCAGGCCGTACTGAATGAACAGGTCGAGTTTGCGGGACTCTTTGATCGAGAGATATTCCTCGACATTGAAACCCTTTACCGAGCCGCCAAAACGGGTGGAATAGGCAGAAAGGTCCGTATGTTCAATCAGACCAATACCACTGCGGCCAGCCAGAATGCCCTGCCAACTGCTCGGCACATCCGTACCCAGTGGCGACAACATACCCATACCGGTGACTACGACGCGTCTACGCGACACAGCACTCTCCTTTTTCTAATGACGACACTTTGCTTCAGGCTCACTTTTCGTCAGAGCTAAAGAAAAAACCGCACGCTGTAACAGCAGTGCGGTTTTTCCCAACAGCAAGCGACGACTAAAAACTATTACGCCTGATGGCTGGTAACGTAGTCGATAGCAGCTTGAACAGTAGTGATTTTTTCAGCTTCTTCGTCCGGGATTTCGGTCTCGAATTCCTCTTCCAGAGCCATCACCAGCTCAACGGTGTCAAGGGAATCGGCACCCAGGTCTTCTACGAAGGAAGCAGTGTTGACCACTTCTTCTTCTTTGACGCCCAGTTGCTCGGCAACGATTTTCTTGACGCGCTCTTCGATGGTGCTCATACCTTGTTTAACTCCTAATGGACAAATTCAGGCAGCTGGCCAGTGGGTAAGTGTATAGAAAGCCTTTTCAGCTTTTCAACTGAAAGCTTCACCCACGTACCCGGTCGGCCACCTGCCTATAAATTAAGTTGCAGCTTTATAACGGATTTTAGACAGCTCGTATGACATTTTTTTGAAGCGATCCGTCACAATTTAACTCATGTACATCCCGCCGTTAACCGGGATTGTAGCCCCAGTCACGTATGCCGCACCGTCGGATGCCAGGAAAGTGACCACATTCGCGATCTCTTGAGCCTGGCCCAGACGGCCCAGCGGAATCTGCGTCAGCAAGGCTTCACGCTGTGCTTCCGGCAGCTCGCGGGTCATATCGGTGTCGATGAACCCTGGGGCCACCGAGTTGACCGTAATCGACCGCGAACCGACTTCACGTGCCAATGCACGGCTGAAACCTTCCAGACCGGCCTTGGCGGACGCGTAGTTTACTTGGCCTGCGTTGCCCATGGCACCCACTACGGAGCCAATATTGATAATTCGGCCCCAACGCGCCTTGGTCATGCCGCGCAAAACGCCCTTGGACAGGCGAAACAGACTGTTCAGGTTGGTATCGACCACGTCGTACCACTCGTCGTCTTTCATGCGCATCATCAGGTTGTCGCGGGTAATACCGGCGTTGTTTACCAGAATAGCCGGCGCGCCGAACTGCGCAGTGATCTGGGCCAATACGGCAGCCACGGACTCATCGCTGGTCACGTTCAGCTCAAGGCCGGTGCCTTGTACGCCGTTTTCCTTCAGGGTCGCGGCGATACGCTCGGCGCCCGAAGCGGAAGTGGCGGTGCCGATCACGATGGCGCCTTGGCGACCCAGTTCGAGGGCGATGGCCTGGCCAATACCACGGCTTGCGCCAGTAACCAGTGCAACTTTACCTTGCAGACTCATGCAGGCTTCTCCTAATTCTTCAGGCCAGTGCTGCGCGAGCGGCAGCAAAGGCATCCGGGGTATTGAGGTTAGCGGTCGACACACCGTCGGCGCAGCGCTTGTTCAGGCCGGCCAGGACTTTGCCCGGGCCGCACTCGACCAGTTCAGTGGCGCCATTGGCGGCCAGGGTCTGGACCGATTCAACCCAGCGTACCGGCTTGTAGAGCTGCTCCAGCAGGTCGCGCTTGAGGGTATCGAGGTCGGCGGCCACGGCCGCGCTGACGTTCTGCACCAGCGGGATCTGCGGCGCCTGCCAGTTGATGGCGGCGATGGACTCGGCAAAACGCTCGGCTGCCGGGCGCATCAGCTCACAGTGGGACGGCACGCTTACCGGCAACGGCAACGCACGCTTGGCACCACGAGCCTTGCAGCCTTCGATGGCGCGCTCGACTGCTGCCTTGGCACCGGCGATCACCACCTGACCAGGGGAGTTGAAGTTCACTGCGCTGACCACTTCGCCCTGGGCCGCTTCGGCACAGGCTTCGATCACCACTGCGTCGTCCAGGCCCAGGATTGCGGCCATGCCGCCCTGCCCCGCCGGAACGGCTTCTTGCATCAGTTGACCACGACGCTCGACCAGCTTGACCGCTTCACCGAGGGTCAGGCTGCCCGCCGCGACCAGGGCGCTGTATTCGCCCAGGCTGTGACCGGCAACGAATGCCGGACGCGCGCCGCCTTCGGCCAGCCACAAGCGCCACAGGGCGATCGAAGCGGTCAGGATGGCCGGCTGGGTCTTGTCGGTTTGATTGAGCTGCTCTTCCGGCCCTTGCTGGGTCAGAGCCCACAGGTCGTAACCCAGGGCATCGGAAGCTTCCTTGAAAGTGTCCAGGATCAGCGGGTATTGCGCGCCCAGCTCGGCCAACATGCCGAGGGACTGCGAACCCTGCCCTGGAAAGACGAATGCGAGGGATGTAGACATGTAACAAGCCCCTAATGATCTGGTCGTCAAAAATGAACGCGCCTACGATGGGAGCGCACGAAACTGACAGATTGGATGGTCAATTGAACTGGCCGGTCACATTTAAGCATTTCCGGGCCGATTCGCCTAAGGCAACAGGTCTTCAAGACGGCCATGCAAGCGTTGCGGCAGGTTTTCCTGGATCTCGATCAGGGCTCGCGCAATCGCGCTTTGAAAGCCTTCTACACCGGCCGAACCATGGCTTTTCACCACAATGCCCTGCAGGCCGAGAAAGCTCGCACCGTTATGCCGCGCCGGCGCCAGGTCAGCCTGCAGGCGCCGCATCAACGGCAGCGCCAGGGCACCGACCAGGCGCGACGCAAAACCTTGCCTGAACAACGCCTCGATGCGCGCGGCGATCATGGTCGCCAGCCCCTCACTGGATTTGAGCAGGATATTGCCGACAAACCCGTCGCACACCACCACATCCGCCTCACCCCGGTACAAACCATCACCTTCGACGAAGCCGATGTAGTTCAAGCCGCGTGCGCCTTGAAGCAGCGTAGCGGCGAGCTTGACCTGCTGGTTGCCCTTGATGTCTTCGGTGCCGATATTCAGCAGCGCCACTCGCGGGCGAGCCACGCCTAGCGCTTCGGCAGCCACCGAGCCCATGACGGCGAACTGGAACAGGTGCTCGGCACTGCAATCGACGTTCGCGCCAAGGTCCAGCAGTTGGCAATAGCCCTTCTGCGTCGGAATGGCCGCGACCATCGCCGGCCGGTCAATGCCTGGCAGCGTCTTGAGTACATAGCGCGACAACGCCATCAACGCCCCGGTATTGCCCGCACTGACGCAGGCTTGCACCTTGCCATCGCGCAGCAACTCAAGCGCCACCCGCATTGAAGAGTCAGGCTTGCCACGCAGGGCAGCCGCCGGCTTCTCATCCATGGTGATGGTTTCGCTGGCTGGCGTAATCGTCAGGCGCGCGCGATCCACCGCCGGATGGCTGGCAATCAGTTCTTCAAGTAAGGAGGGTTGACCGACAAGGGTCAGGTGCAGCGAGGGCGTTGCAGACAGGCTGGCAATGCAGGCCTGAACAATGCTGCGGGGACCGAAGTCCCCGCCCATTGCGTCTATCGCGATGACTAGAGCAGACAAGTGATTACTCGTCAGCGCCCTTGTCGATCACTTTACGACCACGGTATACGCCTTCTGGCGATACGTGGTGACGCAGGTGAATTTCACCAGTGGTTTTTTCTACAGACAGAGTGCTTGCCGTCAGGGCGTCGTGCGAACGACGCATGTCACGGGCAGAGCGGGATTTTTTGTTCTGCTGAACAGCCATAATTGATTAACTCCTAAACGTTTGGGTCACGCTTTAACTGCGCCAATACACTGAACGGGTTGGACCGCGTTACCTCGTCCTCGCTCGGTTCGGACTCGTCATCGAGCCCCTCCGGCTGCTGGCATTCTTCCGGATGATGAGCAGGCACAATGGGCAAGGCGAGCAGAAGCTCCTCCTCGATCAGTGCATGCAGATCCAATGGATCTTCGCCCAGTTCCAGCACGTCATAACCTTTCGGCAACGACTGGGTATTCGCACCCTCCTTTACCACAGCGTAACTGCATTCGCTGTGAATCGGCAGGGTGACCAGCTCAAGACAACGCTGGCAAACCATTTTGACTTCGGTGTCGATAAAGCTGTGAATTACCACAGATTTACGTTCATCTCGTTCAAAAACGAATTTCGCCTGCACCGTACCGACAGTGTCGGAAAGCGGGTCGCAGAGTCTCTCCAAATCGGCCAGCAGCAATTCACCTTGAAGGGAAGTGCCACGATCAGCCAATTTGCGCGGGTCAACGTGAGGTGGAATCGGGTCATTCAACATAGGCGCAGCATTATAGGGATGCACCCAGCCATGTCAAAGGAAATTCAGCCCTGTCCGTCGCCAGGAGTCCTCGCTAGAATCCGCGACTGCCCTGAGGAGACGCCCATGCTGCCTTTATTACTCGCTTCCAGCTCGGTTTATCGCCGGGAATTGCTCGGCCGCCTGCACTTGCCGTTCATCTGCAGCTCGCCGGACATTGACGAAAGCCATCGCGCCAATGAGTCTGCCGTCGAGCAGGTCAAGCGCCTCGCCGCAGAAAAAGCCCGCGCCCTTGCCGCCGAGCACCCAGGGCATTTGATCATCGGCTCCGACCAAGTGGCGGCGCTCGACGGACGGATCATCGGCAAACCCCACACCTTCGAGAACGCCCGTGAACAATTGCTGGCGGCGAGCGGCAAGCGCGTCAGCTTCCTCACCGGCCTGGCCCTGCTCAACAGCGACACCGGCCACTGCCAGGTGGACTGCGTGCCATTCACGGTGCAGATGCGCGTACTGGACGCCGAGCGAATCGAGCGTTACCTGCGCATCGAGCAGCCGTATGACTGCGCAGGCAGCTTCAAGGCCGAGGGACTGGGCGTGAGCCTGTTCCAGAGCACCGAAGGGCCGGATGCCACCAGCCTGATCGGGCTGCCATTGATTCGACTGGTGGATATGCTGCTGGCCGAAGGCGTACAAATCCCCTAAGCCCACCACAAAACCAAATGTGGGAGCGGGCTTGCCCGCGAATGCAGTGGATCAGCCAATACATCAGGTGACTGAAACACCGCATTCGCGGGCAGGCCCGCTCCCACATTTTGATCTACACCAGGTTCGAAATCTCAGCGCAGGGTCGGACCCTGGAAGCCCATGTACAGCGCGAGCTTCTCCGCCACGCTGGCACCCAGCTTCTTGGAGAACCGATCAAACGGCGATTCCTGCACCGTAAAGTCCACCAGCTCTTTCTCGCCGACCACGTCCCGCGCCACCGAGCTGGCACTGCCCAGCCCATCGATCAAGCCCAACGGCAGCGCCTGCTCGCCGGACCAGACCAAGCCGGAAAACAGCTCCGGATGCTCCTTATCCTTCAGCCGATCCCCGCGCCCCTGCTTCACGCTGGCGATGAACTGGCGATGCGTGGTGTCGAGCACACCCTGCCAGAACTGGGTCTCATCAGGCTTCTGCGGCTGAAACGGATCCAGGAACGACTTGTGCTCACCCGACGTATAGGTGCGACGCTCCACACCCAGCTTCTCCATGGCGCCGACAAAGCCATAACCGGCCGCTGTCACGCCAATGGAACCGACCAGGCTGGCCTTGTCGGCGTAGATCTGGTCAGCGGCACTGGCAATGTAATAGGCACCTGAGGCACCCAGATCGGAAATCACCGCATACAGCTTGGTATCCGGGTGCAGGCCGCGCAGGCGACGAATCTCGTCATACACGTAACCCGACTGCACCGGACTGCCGCCCGGGCTGTTGATACGCAGGATCACACCCTTGACCTTGGGATCTTCAAACGCCGAGCGCAGACTACCGACGATGTTGTCGGCACTGGCGGCCTCCTTGTCGGCAATTACCCCACGCACCTCGATCAAGGCGGTGTAGTTGCTGCCACGGGCGGCACTCTTCTCCATGTCCACCAGCGGACTGAACAGCACCAGCATGCCGAGCAGGTAAGTGAAGGTCAGCAGCTTGAAGAAAATCCCCCACCGCCGCGCACGACGCTGCTCCTGGACGCCGGCCAGGAGGGTCTTCTCCAGCAGCTTCCAGCTCTTGTCGTCACCATTCTCGGCCTTTTCAGGCGCTTTCCACTCATCACTCATGCCAATAACCCCAGCAAAGACTTAGTGAGCCTGACCGAGCCAGGCTTGCAATTCGGAAAAATGATTGATCGTCAGCCGTGGTTCGTACTGCTGCAAGGCTTCGGCGGACTGGGCGCCATAACTGACCGCAACACAGTCCATGCCCGCGTTGCGCGCCATCATCAGGTCGAAGGAGGCATCGCCCACCATCAACGCCTGGCGCGGCGCTACGCCGCAATGGGCGAGGATCTGCTCCAGCATCAACGGGTGCGGCTTGCTGGCGGTTTCATCGGCAGCGCGGGTAATGTCGAAGTAATCTTCCCAGCCATGGGCCCTGAGCACGCGATCCAGCCCGCGACGGGCCTTGCCGGTGGCGACCGCCAGGTGGTAACCCTCGGCGCGGAACGCGGCCAGGGAATGCACCACCCCCTCAAACAACGGCGAAGGCTCGGCCTCCAGGGCGATGTAGTGGTCGGCGTAGTGTTCACGGAACGCGATCAGCTCAGCATCGCTGATCTCGGGGTACAGGGTGCGGATCGCTTCGGGCAGGCCCAGGCCGATGATGCCCTTGACCGCATGATCGCTGCACAACGCATAACCCGAGCGGGTCGACGCAGCGTGCATCGACTCGACGATCCGGCCAATCGAATCGGCCAACGTGCCGTCCCAATCAAAAATCAGCAGCTTGTAGTCAGGGTGCGACACTCAAACGCTCCACGGTCTTGGCCCACATCTCGTCGACCGGGGCCTGCAGCTTCAGTTCGCCGCCATCCGGCAGCGGCACGGTGAGCATGTAGGCGTGCAGGAACAGGCGTTTGCCACCCAGGTCGCGGATTTCCTTGGAGAAATCCTCGTCGCCGTACTTGGTGTCACCGGCGATGCAATGCCCGGCATGCAGGGTGTGCACACGAATCTGGTGGGTTCGCCCGGTGACCGGCTTGGCTTCGACCATGGTGGCAAAGTCGCCGAAGCGGCGCAGCACCTTGAACAGGGTCAGGGCTTCTTTGCCCTCCTCGTCCACCTCCACCATGCGCTCGCCGGAGCGCAGGTTGCTCTTCTGCAGCGGCGCCCGCACGCTCTTGATCGAGCTGGCCCAGTTGCCACGCACCAGCGCCATGTAGCGCTTGTCCACGCCATCGCCACGCAGGGCGGTGTGCAGGTGGCGCAACATGCTGCGCTTCTTGGCGATCATCAGCAGACCGGAAGTGTCACGGTCCAGGCGGTGGACCAACTCCAGCTCCTTGGCATCCGGACGCAACTGACGAAAGGCTTCGATCACACCGAAATTCAGGCCGCTGCCGCCGTGGACGGCAATGCCGCAAGGCTTGTTGATCACGATCAGCTTGTTGTCTTCGAAGACAATCGAGGCTTCCAGGCGCTGCAACAGGCCCTGGGCCAGCGGCACAGGCTCGTCACGTTCCGGCACGCGCACCGGCGGCACACGGACGATATCGCCCGCCTGCAGCTTGTACTCGGGCTTGATCCGGCCCTTGTTCACCCGCACTTCACCTTTACGCAAGATGCGGTAAATCAAGGTCTTGGGCACGCCTTTGAGCCTGGCCAGGAGAAAATTGTCGATGCGTTGGCCGGCATATTCCGGCGAGACCTCGAGCAGCTGGACGCTGGGGGTCTGGGGGGCGGTAGTCGTCATGGCGGCGATGATAACAATTTTTTATGGAATTGAAGCACTTAATCATTGCTGCTATAGTCGCGAACGCCGCCAAAAGCGGCCTGGCCAGAGGACATGCGGCATACAGCCGGCCCTGACCATCGCAATTCATCAGGACGCGAGGCCGTCCTACGGGGCTTTCGCCACCTTGGAAGGCTCAGGATTGTAACGAGCGCAGGTGACATGAGGCCTGAAGCGAGTGCAGAAAGCAGAGTGAATACTCGCGTTTTGCGCCGATATTTACGGCCAGTTCACAAAGTGCAGTCAGTCTTGGGCCAGACCATGGCGAATGCTTCGGAAACAACGCCTGTTAAGAGCTGAGTGAGAGCGCAGTCGCCCACACCTAGTCTTGTTTAGCCATGAGCGTGTTCTCCCCATTGGAAAACACGGTAAATGCCAACCCGCTGCGGATTCTGCGCGCGGCAGCACCCGAATTATCAGGGATACGTGTAGGGTGGAGATGCACAACCGTCGGACCGTGTAGCACTAGGCTTATATTTAGACGCTTCATCTCGTCCACAGTCGCCGGTTGATTCCTCCTCCTGACCTTAGCTTTTGTTGAAGTGGTGCCTTGGTCACCACAGCAAACAAGCAGGACGCGTCCGTCGCGCCTTTGCCCCCTTTGGGCAGATGTCGCTGGACACTGGAGTGGCCAACCACTCTTGACGCACCTGACACCGACCGTGAGAAGTCGTGTGTGCCGAACGCCGTTTCCGGCAGCCCGGAAACCGACGGTACAACATGAAAAGAATGCTGATTAACGCAACTCAACCCGAAGAGTTGCGTGTTGCACTGGTAGATGGCCAACGCCTCTACGACCTGGACATCGAATCCGGTGCACGCGAGCAAAAAAAGGCCAACATCTATAAAGGCCGTATTACTCGCATCGAACCAAGCCTTGAGGCTGCCTTTGTCGATTTCGGCTCCGAGCGCCACGGCTTCCTGCCACTCAAAGAAATCTCCCGCGAATACTTCAAGAAAGCCCCTGAAGGCCGTGTGAACATCAAGGACGTCCTGAGCGAAGGCCAGGAAGTCATCGTCCAGGTGGAAAAAGAAGAACGTGGCAACAAGGGCGCAGCCCTGACCACCTTCATCAGCCTGGCTGGCCGTTACCTGGTCCTGATGCCGAACAACCCACGTGCCGGCGGCATTTCCCGTCGCATCGAAGGCGAAGAGCGCAACGAACTGCGTGAAGCGCTGAACGGCCTGGTTGCACCGGCCGACATGGGCCTGATCGTTCGCACTGCCGGCCTTGGCCGCAGCAGCGAAGAAATGCAGTGGGACCTCGACTACCTGCTGCAACTGTGGACCGCCATCAAAGAAGCGTCCCTGGATCGTTCCGCGCCATTCCTGATCTACCAGGAAAGCAACGTGATCATCCGCGCCATCCGCGACTACCTGCGCCAGGACATCGGCGAAGTGCTGATCGACAGCGTTGAAGCCCAGGACGAAGCCCTGACCTTCATCCGCCAGGTGATGCCGCAGTACGCCAGCAAGATCAAGCTGTACGAAGACAGCGTACCGCTGTTCAACCGTTTCCAGATCGAAAGCCAGATCGAGACCGCCTTCCAGCGCGTAGTCGAACTGCCTTCCGGTGGCTCCATCGTGATCGACCCGACCGAAGCCCTGGTGTCCATCGACATCAACTCGGCGCGCGCAACGAAAGGCAGCGACATCGAAGAAACCGCCCTGCAGACCAACCTGGAAGCGGCTGAAGAAATCGCCCGCCAGCTGCGCCTGCGTGACATCGGCGGCCTGATCGTGATCGACTTCATCGACATGACTCCAGCCAAGAACCAGCGCGCCGTGGAAGAGAAAGTCCGCGAATGCCTGGAAGCTGACCGTGCCCGCGTGCAAGTCGGCCGCATCTCGCGCTTCGGCCTGCTGGAAATGTCCCGTCAGCGTCTGCGTCCGTCCCTGGGCGAGAGCAGCGGCATCGTCTGCCCGCGTTGCAACGGCACCGGCATCATCCGTGACGTTGAATCGCTGTCCCTGGCAATCCTGCGCCTGATCGAAGAAGAAGCCCTGAAAGACCGCACCGCCGAAGTCCGCGCGCAAGTGCCGATCCCGGTTGCCGCGTTCCTGCTCAACGAAAAACGCAACTCGATCACCAAGATCGAACTGCGCACCCGTGCCCGTATCGTCATCCTGCCGAACGATCACCTCGAAACGCCGCACTTCGAAGTGCAGCGCCTGCGTGATGACAGCCCGGAAGCCCACAGCGGCCAGTCCAGCTACGAAATCGCCGCTGCTGCTGCCGAAGTGGAAGAAGTCCAGCCAGCCGCTGCGACCCGCACCCTGGTTCGCCAGGAAGCCGCCGTCAAGACCGCGCCAGCCCGTGCCAACGCACCGGTCCCGGTTGAAGCCGCCGCTCCGGTTGCCGCACCGGCCGCCCTGCCTGAGCCAAGCCTGTTCAAGGGCCTGGTGAAGTCGCTGGTCAGCCTGTTTGCCACCAAGGAAGAGCCTGCTGCTCCGGTTGTGGTTGAAAAACCAGCGGCCGAGCGCCCGGCGCGCAACGAAGAACGTCGCAACGGTCGCCAGCAGAGCCGTAACCGCAACGGCCGCCGTGACGAAGAGCGCAAGCCACGCGAAGAACGTGCACCGCGTGAAGAGCGCGCACCACGTGAAGAGCGTGCTCCTCGCGAAGCCCGTGAAGAGACTCCAACCGTAGCCCGCGAAGAGCGTGCACCGCGTGAAGAACGCGCACCACGCACCCCACGTGCCCCACGTGAAGATCGCAAGCCACGTGGCGAGCGTGAAGAACGCGTGCGTGAACTGCGTGAACCGCTGGATGCAGCACCTGCCATCGCCGCTGCTGGTGCCGCCGCTGTTGCTGAAGAGCGCCCGGCTCGCCAGCCACGCGAAGAGCGTGCGCCACGTGAAGAACGTCAGCCACGCCCACCGCGTGAAGAGCGTCAGCCACGTGCCGAACAGGCCGCCGCTGCCAGCGAAGACGAAGAAGTACTGAGCGCTGAAGAGCAGTCGCAGGAAGACGGTCAGGACGGCGCCGAAGGCGATCGCCCACGCCGCCGCTCCCGTGGCCAGCGTCGTCGCAGCAACCGTCGTGAGCGTCAACGTGACGCCAACGGCAACGTGATCGAAGGCTCGGAAGAAGCCGGCGAGAACGCAGAAGCAGCCACTGGCACCGAACTGGCTGCCGGCCTGGCCGTGACCGCGGCCGTTGCCAGCTCGGTCATCAGCGCATCGGCTGAAGCCCAGGCCCACGAGCAGGCTGAACGTGCGACCGCTGCTGTCGAAGAAACCGCCGCAGTTGAAGCTCCCGTCGCCGAAACCCCAGTGGTAGAAGCGCCGGCTGTTGAAGTGCCGGCTGTTGAAGCACCTGTTGCCGAAGCGCCGGTTGTAGAAGCAACCACACCAGTCGAAGCGCCGGTTGTTGCGCAAGTCGAACTGGCACCGGTTCACGAAGCCCAGCCAGAAGTCGAAGTGGTTGCGGTAGAAGCGGCACCGGTCGTTGAGCCTCAGCCAGTGGTTGAAGCCGTGGTTGAAGCACCCGTTGTCGAAGCCGCCCCGGAAGTTCGTGAAGTTCGTGAAGTTCGTGAAGAACAGACCGCCTTCCAGTGGACTGCCGAGCCAGCCGCCCCGGTTGAAGCGCCAGCGCCTGCCCCTGTGGTAGAAGAAGCGCCGGCTCCGGTTGCCGAAGCTGTCGTGGTTGCAGAACCTGCTCCAGTGGCTGAGCCAGCACCGGTTGTCGAGCCTGCACCCGTGGTTGAAGCGCCAGTGGTTGCCGAAGTCGCCGCTCCGGTGGTTGAAGCAGCCCCGGCCAGCGCCTTGACCGAAAACGGCCGTGCGCCGAACGACCCACGTGAAGTGCGTCGTCGTCGCAAGGAAGCTGAAGCAGCTGCCGCTGCCGCTGCACAGGAAGCAGAACACGAGAGCAAACCTCTCGCCTGATTCCAGCAGCGACTAAAAAGCCCCGCCTGAGTGATCAGGCGGGGCTTTTTGATGCTTCCAATTTGCCATGCAGTTCAATCCGAGCGAGGTGGTGTGAAGCTCAAGAGTTGCGGCAAGTCGACATCCCAAAGCACCCCCGGGTCGTCCACCAGTACCTCCTGCACCGATGCCGACACAAACAACGCCCGCCCTCCACGATCACCGCTCAGCGCCATCAACTGCGGCCCAAACGCAGCCCCAAACGCCACAGGATGCCCATACCGCCCGCTCTGCACCGGCACACGAATGCCATCCACCTCCAGCCCCTCCACCACCCGCTCAATACTCGCAGGCTGAATAAACGGCATATCCCCCAGCACCACCAGCCAACCGTCAGCCGAACCACTGGCCGCAACCGCCGCCGCAAGGCTGTCGCCCATACCTGCAGACTCCAGCAACAGCACCTCACAGCCATACGCCCTGGCCAGACGAACCACCTCATCCCGCCCCGGCGAAGTCACCACCCAGCGCCGTACAATGCTCGCCGGCAGGTTCAGCAGCACCTGCTCGATCACCGGTCGCATCACGCCATCCAGGCCCATGCAGGCGGCCAACAGCTTGTCCTGGGCATCGCCCGCTTCAGCGCGGAACCGTGTGCCCTGCCCTGCCGCCAATACAAGCGCAGTGACCGTCACGACACCACGCCATTTTTGATCGCGACAATTTCCGCCAGCAGCGATAGCGCGATTTCCGCCGGTGTATGGCTGCCGATATACAAACCAATCGGCCCATGCAAACGCGCAATCGCCTCTGCCGACAACCCCAGCGCCGCCAAGGTTTCCCGGCGCTTCTGCGTATTGACCCGCGAACCCAGGGCGCCAATGTAGAACGCCGGTGAATTCAACGCCGTCAGCAACGCCATGTCATCCAGGCGCGGGTCATGGGTAAGGCAGACGATGGCCGTACGTTCATCGGTGTGGATATTCAACACCGCTTCGTCCGGCATGCCCGGCACGAAGCGGCCGTGCTGCTGCTCCCAGCCGTAGACGAACTCTTCCCGCGGGTCGCAGATCAGTACTTCGAAATCCAGCAGCCGCGCCATTTGCGCCACGTAGCGCGACAGTTGGCCGGCGCCGATCAGCAACAGGCGCCAACGCGGGCCGTAAATCGCACGCAGGCGCTCGCCGTCGAAGGTCACCGCATCGGTCTTGTTCGCCTCGCTCAGTGTCACCTCGCCGGTCGCCAGGTTAAGTTCACGGGCGACAATCTGGTGGGCCTCGCAGCGTTCCAGCAATTGCGACACCCACTCCCACTCATCAACACGCTCCTCGGTCAGGCGCAGGGTGCCGCCGCACGGCAAGCCAAAACGCGCCGCCTCATCGCGGGTGACACCGTAAGTCACCAGCTGCACCGGCGGCCCATCGGCCGGCAAGCGACCATCTTGCAGCCGCGCGATCAGGTCATCCTCGATGCAACCGCCGGACACCGAGCCGATCACCACACCATCACCACGCAAGGCCAACATTGCCCCCGGCGGCCGTGGCGCACTGCCCCAGGTCTGCACGACGCTGTACAACACCACACGCTGCCCGGCGCGACGCCATTCGAGCACGCTGCGCAGGACATTCAGATCAACGCTGTCCATCAAACCTCCAGCAAGCTTTACAACGGCAAACAGATTCACCCACTGTAAACCAGAAACGCAAACGCCCCGAACAGGTCGGGGCGTTTGTGTATCGCGGTCGGCGTCAGTTCACGCCGGCAGTAGCTTACTTGACGGTAGGTGCAGGGCCTTCGGCCACGCCCAGGTCATCCAGTTCGCGGGTTTCCGAGATACCGGTACCGCCGGACGCCAGCTCGCTTTGCAGCTTGTCGGTGTCCAGTTCCTTGACCCACTTGGCCACAACCAGGGTGGCCACGGCGTTACCAACCAGGTTGGTCAGGGCGCGGGCTTCAGACATGAAGCGGTCGATACCCAGGATCAGCGCCAAGCCGGCAACCGGCAGATGGCCTACGGCCGACAGGGTTGCAGCCAGTACGATGAAGCCCGAACCGGTCACGCCCGCAGCGCCTTTGGAGGACAGCAGCAGCACCAGCAGCAGCGTGATCTGGTGGGTGATGTCCATGTGGGTGTCAGTCGCCTGGGCGATGAACACGGCCGCCATGGTCAGGTAGATCGACGTACCGTCGAGGTTGAAGGAGTAGCCAGTCGGGATCACCAGGCCTACTACGGATTTCTTCGCGCCCAGACGCTCCATCTTGATCAGCATGCGTGGCAGTGCGGATTCGGAAGACGAAGTACCCAGAACGATCAGCAGCTCTTCACGGATGTAGCGGATCAGCTTGATCACGCTGAAACCGTGAGCGCGGCAGATAGCGCCCAGCACCACCAGCACGAACAGCACGCAGGTGATGTAGAAGCAGATCATCAGCTGGCCCAGTTGCACCAGGGAACCTACGCCATAGGCACCGATGGTGAACGCCATGGCGCCCAGGGCACCGATTGGCGCGAGCTTCATGATCATGTTGATGATGTTGAACATCACGTGGGCGAAGCGATCGATGAAGTCCAGTACCGGCTTGCCGTAGGCACCCAGGCGGTGCAGGGCGAAACCGAAGATCACCGAGAACATCAGCACTTGCAGGATGTCGCCGTTGGCGAAGGCGCCGACGATGGTGTTCGGGATAACGTTGAGGATAAAGCCAACGATGCTCTGGTCTTTACCGGCAGTCACGTAGGCCGCGACTTTCGAAGCGTCCAGGGTAGCCACGTCGATGTGCATGCCGGCGCCCGGTTGCACAACGTTGACCACGACCAGGCCGATCAGCAGCGCGATGGTCGAAACGATTTCGAAGTACAGCAGCGCGTAGCCGCCAGTCTTGCCGACCGATTTCATGCTTTGCATGCCAGCGATGCCGCTGACAACGGTGCAGAAGATGATCGGGGCGATGACCATTTTGATCAGTTTGATGAACCCGTCACCCAATGGCTTGAGGGCCACGCCGGTATCCGGATAGAAGTGACCGAGCAAAATACCGATAACGATTGCAACGATCACCTGGAAATACAGGGATTTGTAGATTGGCTGACGAGTCGTCATTGCAAAATTCCTCAATCGTCCCGTGTGGCAAAGATCCGCCATTGCCCACGACACTTGAATTGCGAACCCTCCTGCACTGGAGGGATTTGTTGTTTGCGAGGCCTGTCGGAGCGGCCTGCGCTGTAATCTATATCGCAAACGTCGTGCCACTTCTCTGAAAAACCCTGAAGGCCTTTAGACATCAGGGCTGAGGCTCTTCAGGCGCCCTCCAGCGCGCCGAATCAGGTGGCGGATTTCCGCCCACTCGTCCAATCACGTCCTACAATTTGGCGGATATCCGCCTTGTCGCCCTACCCTCGGCTGGCTACCATCCGCCATTCCATGGACGAGGCCTTCGCATGCGTGAACGTACCATCGCCAGTCATTACGCCCGAGCAGCCCTCGGCGGTGCGCGCCGGGCGGGTTACGACTATTCGGGCCTGCTGCAACAACTGGGCATCACCCCCGAACTGCTGAGCGAACCGCGCGCCCGCATTGCCCCGGAGCAATTTACCCGGCTGCTGCAAATGCTCTGGCTGGGGCTGGATGACGAATACCTGGGCTTTGCCGAAGGCCCGAGCAAGCGCGGCACCTTCGCCATGATGTGCCACGCGCTGATCCACTGCCGCACCCTGGAGAAGGCGCTGGAACGCGGCTTATTATTTTATAGCCTATTCCCACAGGGCCCGCGCTGGCAGCTGACGCGCGAAGGCGACATGGCCCGCTTGAGCCTGGACGACTCACAGCTGTGGGACCCGGATCACTTCCTCAGCGAATGCCTGCTGGTGATCTGGCATCGCCTCGGCAGTTGGCTGATCGGCCAGCGCATCCGGCTGAACCAGGCCACCTTCAGCTACCCGATGCCAGCCCATGCCGGAGAGTACGACCTGCTGTTCCCCTGCCCCCTGGTGTTCGGCGCGCCGCACAGCAGCCTGGTGTTTCCCGCGCGCTACCTGAGCCTGCCGCTGTTGCAGGACGAGCGCACGCTCAAGCACTTCCTCGAACGCTCGCCTGCCGACTTGCTGTCACGCCCGGACGAAGGCGACAGCCTCAGCAGCCAACTGCGCCGCTTGCTCAGCCGCGACCGCACGCCCTGGCCGGACCTGGAAGCGGTTGCCCAGCACCTGCACATCAGCCCGCAGACCCTGCGGCGGCACCTGCGCGAAGAAGGCACCAGCTTTCAAGCACTCAAGGATGAGCTGCGGCGGGACATCGCCATCTATCACCTGGGACGGGCGGATTTGTCGTTGCAGGAGATTGCCGAGCAGCTGGGGTTTTCCGAGCCGTCAGCGTTTCA
Source organism: Pseudomonas sp. GL_117 (assembly GCF_057835125.1). Lineage (NCBI taxonomy): Bacteria > Pseudomonadati > Pseudomonadota > Gammaproteobacteria > Pseudomonadales > Pseudomonadaceae > Pseudomonas > Pseudomonas sp. GL_117. The sequence goes on from NZ_CM174418.1 coordinate 4,688,824, forward strand.
CCGGGCGTTCAAGAAGTGGACGGGGGTGACGCCAGGGGCTTACCGGGCGCAGGAGAGTTAGAGGTGTGTTGCTTATACTGGCCTCTTCGCGAGCAAGCCCGCTCCCACACTTGATTGCATTCCAACGTTGGAACTCGGTCGAATGTGGGAGCGGGCTTGCTCGCGAAGAGGCCAGCATGACCAATAAAGATCAAACAGCCGGAAAGTGAATCTTGAACGCGGCCCCACCCAACGGCGAATCCCCAAGGGTCAGCCGCGCACCGTAGCTCTCAATAATGTCCTTGACCACCGCCAACCCGATGCCCTGCCCCGGATGCTGGCGGTCCAGCCGCTCACCCCGTTGCAGAATCCGTGCACGCTGATCCGGCGGCACGCCCGGCCCGTCATCCTCGACGCACAACTCGATGCCTTCGAGGCTTTCCACCAGACGGATACGCACTTGGCGTACACACAGGCGGTAGGCGTTTTCCAGCAGGTTGCCGAGCAGTTCAAGCAAGGCGCCCTTCTCGATCGGCACATAGCACTCGTCCGGCAAATCGAAGGACACGCTGACGCGCTTGTCGCGGTAGACCTTGTCCAGGGTGTCGCACAGGCTTTGCAGCACCGGTTCCAGGCGGACCTGATGGCGCACCAGGCCGCTTTTGCGCAGGCTGGCGCGCTGCAGTTGGTAGCTGATCTGCTGGCTCATGCGCTCGATCTGCGATTGCAGCACCCAGGCCTGGTCGCGGTCTTCCGGGCGCTGGGCCATGTCTTCGCTCACGCCCTGCAGCACAGCGAGCGGAGTTTTCAGGCTGTGGGCCAGGTCGTCGAGGGAATCGCGGTAGCGCGCCCGCTGCTCGCGCTCGCTGGCCAGCAAGCGGTTGAGGGAACCGGTAAGACGCAGCAGTTCGCGGGGGTGTTCTTCGGAAAGGCTTTCACGGGTGCCGCCTTCGATCTGGTCCAGTTCCTGGCTCAAGCGCCGCAAGGCTTGCAGGCCCCAGGTCAGGCCCAGCCACAATAGCGTGAGCAGCACCAGCAAGGCCGCGCCGAAACCCAGATAGAGGTTTTCGCGCAGGCCTTCGAGGGTCAGCTGGTATTCACGCACTGGTTGCAGGGCAACGATACTGAACGCCGCACTCTTGCCACCGAGCAACTTGACCTCGACGTCATAGACAAAGAACTCCTGGCCATTGGCCTCGCGAATCCGCGCAAACTCATTGCCGCGTCCGTCGTAGCGCGGCTTGTAGTTGATGTTCTCTTCTTTGGTCGCCCGCGAGCGCCACACCAGGTGGCCCTCACGGTCGTAGATATAGCCGAGCAGGCGGCTATCGGTGAGGTTGAAGCGCTCGTCCGGCAACTGCGCCGGCATCAGCAGGCGGTTGTTTTCCACACGGGCGGCGGAAATCAGGGTGGTGACATCCGACGCCAAGCGCTGCTCGATGGAATCCTGCAACGCCAGGCTGAACGCGCCTTGCATCGCCGGCAGCAAACCGAGCATAAACAGCACGGCCAGGGTGGCGGCCGCCAGCATCAGGCGCACGCGCAGCGAGCGAATCAAAGGCAGCGCTCATTGAACAGGTAGCCCAGGCCACGCACGGTGTCGATCGGCTTGAACCCGCCCGGGCCTTCCAACTTGCGGCGCAGGCGGCCGACCAGCACTTCGATCACGTTCGGATCGCGCTCGTCGTCATCCGGATAGAGTTGTTCCATCAGGCGGTCCTTGGCGACCACTTGCTGATGGTGACGCATGAGGTATTCGAGAATCCGATACTCGTACGCGGTCAACGCCAACGGCTGTTCATCGAGGGACGCTTGCTTGCGATTGAGGTCCAGCAACAAGGGCCCGGCGACGATGGTCGACTGGGTGAACCCGCTGGAGCGGCGCAGCAAGGCGTTCATCCGCGCCTCCAGCTCTTCGAACTGGAACGGTTTGACCACATAGTCGTCGGCCCCGGCGGCCAGGCCTTCGACCTTGTCCTGCCAGTTGCCACGGGCGGTGAGGATCAGGATCGGGAAGGTCTTGGCCTGGGTACGCAGTTGGCGGATCAGATCCAGGCCGCCCATGCCGGGCAGGCCCAGGTCAATGATCGCCAGGTCATGGTTGAATTGGCCAGTCTGGTACAGCGCTTCTTCGGCATTGGCCACGGCCTCGACCACATGCCCGCTGTCGGTCAGGCGGGTCAACAGGTGATGGCGCAGCAGCGCCTCATCTTCCACCACCAGCAATTTCATAAGGCTCTCCAAGGCAAATCAACTGTCCGACAGAGGGACATCATAGCGGCCCTGCAAGTCTTGCGGGCGCAGTTTAGTGCCATTGTAGTGGCCCGTCAGGTGTGCGTAGCCGGCACGGTAGGCCGGTTGCGCGGCGGTCAAGCCCAGGGCCTGGCCCCACGGCGTAGGTTGGCTGCCCGCATCTTCAAAGCTGACACGCTGGATCAGCGTGCTGGATTTCTTGGTTTTTTCGCTACCGAATGCAGCAAAGGCCGCGTCCGAGGCCTGGGCCCCGGCGGTGGCGCTGAGCATGGTTAACGCCAACATCAGCTTTTTGATCGCAGTCATGGTGCTTACCTCTATGCGTTTGGCTGTAGGGCCAGACTACGCAGGCGCCCCTGAACTCCCCCTGAACAGCGGGCTATCCTCTGGCCCGCCAACTCGGCAGAATACCGCCCATGACTCCTTTACCCGCTTGCTGCACCCCACTCGACGCCCATTGGTCGCTGCCCGAACCCTTGCCGGGCACGGTATTGCTCAGCACTCGCTTCGACCCGACCTTACTGGCCGAGGGCGATTTCCAGCGCAGCGCCGTGCCGCCACCGCCGAGCATCCAGCGCTCAGTGGCCAAGCGCCAGGCCGAGTTCCTTGCCGGCCGCTTGTGCGCCCGTGCCGCGTTGCAGCAGCTGGATCAGCTCGATTGCATCCCGGCCATCGGCGAAGACCGTGCCCCCGTGTGGCCTGGGCATATCAGCGGCTCCATCACCCACAGCACCGGGCATGCCGCAGCGATTGTCGGGCACAAGGCGCAGTGGCGCGGGCTGGGGATGGACCTGGAGAACGTGATGCCGCTGGAGCGCGCCGAACGGCTGGCGGGCGAAATCCTCACCGCCGATGAACTCAAGCGCATGGCGCATGTGCCGCGCGAGCAGGTTGCGTTGCTGGTGACGCTGACGTTTTCGGCCAAGGAGAGCTTGTTCAAGGCGCTGTATCCGATTGTGCAGAAGCGCTTTTATTTTGAACACGCCGAGGTGGTGCAGTGGGATGAGTCAGGGGCTGTGCGGTTACGCTTGCTGACGGACCTGTCCAGCGAGTGGTGTTATGGCAAGGAGTTGGTGGGGCAGTTTGTGCTGGCGGATGGGCAGTTGTTGAGCCTGGTGGCTATCGGCGCCTGATAGACCGCTTTCGCGGGCAAGCCCGCTCCCACATTTGAATGCATTCCCCTGCTGGAACTCGGTCGAGTGTGGGAGCGGGCTTGCTCGCGAAAGCGGCCTCAAGGTTTCTCCTGATCCCTGGGCCAACTCAAGCTGAAACAAGCCCCACCCAGGTTGTTGCTCTTGCCGATCAACGCCCGCCCGCCATGCCAGTAGATGATCCGCCGCACGATCGACAACCCCAGCCCATGCCCACCGGAAGCACGGGTGCGGCTGTCATCCAAGCGCAGGAACGGCGTGAAGATGCGCTCCCAGGCGCTTTCCGGCACACCCGGTCCGTCATCCTCCACATCGATGCGGCAACGCACCTGGCCGACCTGGTAACTGATCAGCACCTGCCCCTGGGCGTGACGCATGGCGTTGCTCACCAGGTTTTGCAGGGCGCGGTGCAGGTAGCGCGGCTCGGCGTCGACCCAGGCGTCGTCCCAATGCGCCGAGGACAGGCAAATACCACGGGCGACCGAGACTTGCGGGCGCAGTGGCGATAATTCGCCGACCACCTGATCGAGCAAGGCGCTGAGGTCGACACGCTGGAAATTCAGCTCCGGCGCGCCCTGTTCCAGGCGGGCATAGGTGAGCATTTCATCGACCAGGCCATCGAGGTCCTGAATGTCACTGTCCATGCCCTCCAGGTATTTGCGTCGAGCCTCGGGCGTGGTGGCATCGCCCACCATCTCCAGGCCGAAGCGCAAGCGCGCCACCGGAGTGCGCAGTTCGTGGGACACCGCACGCACCAGTTCGCGCTGGATCGCCAGCAATTGCTGCAAGTGCTCGGCCATGCCATTAAAGGCGGCAGCCAGGCGCCCCACCGAGTCGGCGCCACGGGCCGGCACGCGCACCTCCAGGCTGCCTTTGGCGATCCGTGTGGCGGCGGCTTCCAGGCCGCGCAAGCGGCGCTCCAACTGGCGCACCAATAGATAGACGATCAAACCGATCAGGGTCAGGCCGATCAACGCGATCAGGATCAGCCATTGCGCCGGGTACGGGTTCATCTGATAAAGCGGGCCGATTTCCAACACCCACGGCGTACCAACCATGCCGGCGAACACGCGGATCGAATCACCGCCCTTGCCAAGGGCCATCACCGTATCGCCTTCCGATACGCGGCGGCGCTGGTCGTCGTCCATATCGGTCTGGTCAAGGGCCATCAGGTGCATCTCGAAGCCAAACCCCTTGGCTTCCTTTATGTCGGCCAGGCGTTGCGGCTGTTCGGCGACCGGAAAACGCACCAGTTCGTCGGCCAGCAGGTAAATGGTCGCCCGGGCCAATTGCTCGCTGATCTGCTGCACTTCGCCGGTCAGCACCAGGGATTCGCGTTCGCTGACCAGGCGCAACACGCGCGCCGCATGGGGGCCGGTCTGCTGCACCAGCACCTGGCCGCGCTGCAGGCGATTGCGTTGGCTGAGGTCCAACTGCGCGTCGCTGAGGCTGCGCAACTCCAGGGGAATACCGAGCAAGCGCTCCCACACCGCCAGGGCGCGCTGGCGCTCGATGGCACTCATGGGTTGCAGGTTATCGCCCATCAGGGCGAACGTGCCGTGGGCCAGGCGCTCGCGGTACTGGCCGCTGCGCACTTCGTTGAGCAGGTGCAGGGCGAGTACGCCGAGCAGCGCCACCAGGATCAGCGCCGCGCACATGCCGCCGTAGATGCGCAGGAAGATCGAGTTCACAGCGGCATATCGGCAGCGGCTTCGGGGACGAACAGATAGCCTTTGCTGCGGATGGTCTTGATCAGGCGCGGGTGGATCGGGTCATCGCCTATTTTCGGGCGGATGCGCGAGATACGCACATCTATGGAGCGGTCCTGGCCGTCGTAGCCGATGCCGCGCAGGGCGATGAAGATTTCTTCGCGGGACAGAATGCGCCCGGCATTCGCCACCAATAGCCATAGCAGGTCGAATTCGGCGCTGGTCAGCTCGATGCCGCCGTCATGCAGCCAGGCTTCGCGCAGGGCGTTGTCCACCACCAGCGGGCCGAATTGCAGGCGGCGCTGGTTTTCGACGATGGCCGCTTCGGCCGGTTCGCTGCGCCGCAGCAGGGCCTGGATGCGCGCCAACAAGAGGCGTGGACGCACGGGTTTGCACACGTAGTCGTCGGCGCCCATGTCCAGGCCGAGCACCTGGTCCATGTCGTCGGTACGCGCGGTGAGCATCAGGATCACGCCGTCGTAGCGCTCACGCACCTTGCGGCAGATGCTCAGGCCGTCTTCGCCGGGGAGCATGAGGTCGAGGATCACCAGGTCGGGTTGTTCGGCAACGATACGCGCCGCGGCCAGGGCACCGTCGCTTTCTACCGATACGCGCAGGCCGTTGCTTTCCAGGTAATCACGGGTCAACTCGGCCAATCGCTCGTCGTCCTCGACGATCAGTATCTGCCAGGCTTCTTGCTCCACGGGCGGTCCTCGTTGTTATTAGACATTCTTCTTACCCAGGGATATCTGCATGTGGGAGCGGACTTGCCCGCGAAAGCGCAGTGTCAGTCACCGAATCTGTTGCTGATACATCGCCTTCGCGGGCAAGCCCGCTCCCACAGTTTGATTTCCATCGGTCATACCCTGTTTGTCATGTTTCAGAGGCATAACAAAGGCCGATTGTAGCCATGCTCACGGCCTGTAGCACAAGGCGGGAAATCCATTCGGTGATCGCGATATTTTGTGATAGGGTTCGCGCCCTTCGAAAACGGCCCAGCTGTTTTAGGTCGGAAATATTTCATGACAAACGGTGCAACGCAGCAGTAATGCGGCCTACACACACATTCAGCCTTTCATACACATTTTACCCACAGCGTTATCCACAGGTTACTGCGTTGCCAACCCTTCCGAAACGCATTATCTTGTACCTCGGCGACACAGCAGACCCTATATGTAGGGTTTTTGCGCAAAGCGCCCAACCACACAAGTGGTTCGATATTCAAGGGTTTTATTGCTAGCGCAGTAGGGAACCAACCGATTTTTCAGTAGACCAAACCGCTCACGCGGATGGCAGCTGTTTCCCATCCCCGATATGGAAAACGGTACGGGTGTTGCAGGAAAAGCCTGGCACTCGCAATCAAATATAGAACGCGGAGACAACCCCCCATGCAAACCGACACAACTCGCGAGAACCCGCAAGGCTCCGTGCCGCAGGCCGCTGATTCGAACCAGGATCTGTCCGCCACTGCACCAGGCCAATTGCGCGTGATCAAGCGTAACGGCACTGTCGTTCCTTACACCGATGACAAAATCACCGTCGCCATCACCAAAGCGTTCCTTGCAGTTGAAGGCGGCACCGCTGCTGCCTCGTCGCGCATCCACGACACCGTTGCCCGCCTGACCGAACAAGTCACCGCGACCTTCAAGCGTCGCATGCCGTCGGGCGGCACCATCCATATCGAAGAAATCCAGGACCAGGTCGAACTGGCCCTGATGCGTGCCGGCGAACAGAAAGTCGCCCGCGACTACGTGATCTACCGTGACGCCCGCTCCAAGGAACGCGCTGTCCGCACCCCGGCCGAAGACGCTGCGGTACAAGCTCACCCATCGATCCGCATCACCCTGGCCGACGGCACGTTTGCACCGCTGGACCTGGGCCGCCTGAACACCATCGTGACCGAGGCCTGCGAAGGCCTGGAAGAAGTCGACGGTGACCTGATCCAGCGCGAAACCCTGAAGAACCTGTACGACGGCGTAGCCCTGACCGACGTCAACACCGCCCTGGTGATGACCGCCCGTACCCTGGTTGAACGTGAGCCGAACTACTCGTTCGTGACCGCACGCCTGCTGATGGACACCCTGCGTGCCGAAGGCCTGGGCTTCCTCGGCGTTGCCGACAGCGCGACCCACCACGAGATGGCCGACCTGTACGCCAAGGCCCTGCCGGCCTACATCGCCAAGGGTATCGAATTCGAATTGCTCAACCCGGTCCTGGCCAGCTTCGACCTGGAAAAACTCGGCAAGGCGATCAACCACGAGCGTGACCAGCAGTTCACCTACCTGGGCCTGCAAACCCTGTACGACCGTTACTTCATCCACAAGGACGGTATCCGCTTCGAACTGCCGCAAGTGTTCTTCATGCGCGTGGCCATGGGCCTGGCGATCGAAGAGAAGCACAAAGAAGACCGTGCCATCGAGTTCTACAACCTGCTGTCGTCCTTCGACTACATGTCGTCGACCCCGACCCTGTTCAACGCCGGCACCCTGCGTCCACAGCTGTCCAGCTGCTACCTGACCACCGTGCCGGATGACCTGTCGGGCATCTACCACGCGATCCACGACAACGCCATGTTGTCCAAATTCGCCGGCGGCCTGGGCAACGACTGGACACCGGTGCGTGCACTGGGTTCGTACATCAAGGGCACCAACGGCAAGTCCCAGGGCGTTGTACCGTTCCTGAAAGTGGTGAACGACACCGCCGTTGCGGTTAACCAGGGCGGCAAGCGCAAAGGCGCTGTGTGTGCCTACCTGGAAACCTGGCACATGGACATTGAAGAGTTCATCGAGCTGCGCAAGAACACCGGTGATGATCGTCGTCGTACCCACGACATGAACACCGCCAACTGGATCCCTGACCTGTTCATGAAGCGCGTCTTCGACGACGGCCAGTGGACCCTGTTCTCGCCATCCGAAGTGCCGGACCTGCACGACCTGACCGGCAAGGCCTTCGAAGAGCGCTACGAGTACTACGAAGCCCTGGCCCAGTACCCAGGCAAGATCAAGCTGTTCAAGACCATCCAGGCCAAAGACCTGTGGCGCAAGATGCTGTCCATGCTGTTCGAAACCGGTCACCCATGGCTGACCTTCAAAGACCCGTGCAACCTGCGCAGCCCGCAGCAGCACGTGGGCGTGGTCCACAGTTCGAACCTGTGCACCGAGATCACCTTGAACACCAACAAGGACGAGATCGCCGTTTGCAACCTGGGCTCGATCAACCTGCCGAACCACATCGTCAACGGCAAGCTGGACACCGCCAAGCTGGAACGTACCGTCAACACCGCAGTGCGCATGCTCGATAACGTGATCGACATCAACTACTACTCGGTGCCACAGGCGCAGAACTCCAACTTCAAGCACCGTCCGGTCGGCCTGGGCATCATGGGCTTCCAGGACGCTTTGTACCTGCAGCACATTCCTTACGGTTCGGATGCTGCGGTCGAGTTCGCCGACAAGTCCATGGAAGCGGTCAGCTACTACGCGATCCAGGCTTCCTGCGACCTGGCCGACGAGCGCGGTGCCTACGAGACGTTCCAGGGTTCGCTGTGGTCCAAGGGCATCCTGCCGCTGGATTCGCAACAGATCCTGATCGAGCAACGTGGCCAGAAGTACATCGACGTTGACCTGAACGAATCCCTGGACTGGGCGCCGGTACGTGCCCGCGTGCAGAAAGGCATTCGTAACTCCAACATCATGGCCATCGCGCCGACCGCGACCATCGCCAACATCACCGGCGTATCGCAGTCGATCGAACCGACCTACCAGAACCTGTATGTGAAATCGAACCTGTCGGGCGAATTCACCGTGATCAACCCGTACCTGGTTCGCGACCTCAAGGCCCGCGGCCTGTGGGACTCGGTCATGATCAACGACCTGAAGTACTACGACGGCTCCGTGCAGCAGATCGAGCGCATCCCGCAAGAACTCAAAGAGCTCTACGCGACCGCTTTCGAAGTGGACACCAAGTGGATCGTTGACGCCGCCAGCCGTCGTCAGAAGTGGATCGACCAGGCCCAGTCCCTGAACCTGTACATCGCCGGCGCATCGGGCAAGAAGCTGGACGTGACCTACCGCATGGCGTGGTACCGTGGCTTGAAAACCACTTACTACCTCCGTGCCCTGGCCGCGACCAGCACCGAGAAATCGACCATCAACACCGGTAAGCTGAACGCGGTTTCCAGCGGCGGCAACCACGGTGACGATTCGGTTCTCGCCGCGCCAGCCGGCCCGGCACCAGTGCCAAAGGCTTGTGCGATTGACGAGCCAGATTGCGAAGCCTGCCAATAAGCTGAGGCGGTCCCGGGCGTGAATGCCCGGGATTGATAAACCCGATAAACCCCGACTGCATAGGGTTTATCGGTTTTTTTTGTTAAGCGCTGCAGTCAGATCAATGCGTACGCGATGCCTTCCTGAGGTCTGCCTCCTCTGCGCCCCCACAACTCGACACGCCCTCCAATAACAGCCATTGCGTGCCCGTTGTAGGCCACCACCCCTAGTTGACCATTCGCGAGCTCATTGCTCGTGCTTACACGGTAACGGCCTTTGTAACCAAGGCGGTCTAGCGCCTCATGGGGCATTTCACCGTTGTTCAGGCTTTGCATCGCATGTCGAAAGCTGCGCTTGGCATCGTCGGGATTGTCATCCAGACCATTACCCTCAATCTGCGCACGCTTGGCACTTGCCGCATACAGAAAGATGCCGGTTCTCAGCAGTTGTGGATCATCCCCCTCAAAGCCCGCATATTCTGCGGCCTGCTTCAATTCGTCTCTGGAAATAAAACAACGGAATTTATCCGGCATCGTGACGTCAAAGCCGTCGGCCGTCTCGGTGACATTGTCGAAGATGTCCTGAGGGTCCTTGCCGCGATGCATTATCAGCGCCTTGCAAGCTGCAACAGTCACACAGGTTCCAAAGTATTTCTGGTAGAGACCACTCCAGATGTTACCAGGCCCGAACTCTGTACTGGGTTTCTCCCCCGGTTTCCAGCCGCTGGTCGTGTAGTCGTAAAAGCGAGCCCCCGTGGTAGGCGGAATATTGGACATCGGCTCCGAGCCACCAAAGTCTCTTGGGTTGACAATGCGGCGACCGCCGCCACCACCACCACCACCACCACCACCACCACCACCACCACCACCGCCGCCGCCGCCGCCGCCACCACCGCCACCGCGGTTATCAATCGGTGGAGCTGGTGGTACGTCATCTGGAAACATATTCGGGAACAACGCTTTCAAGAAAGCGAGCCAAGCCTCAGAAGCATTCTTCAGCTCCTCGATGAGCTCTTTGAACCTTTTCTCGCCGAGCGACTTTCGCAGTTCATTGAGTTTGTCACGCAAGTCCTGCTCGAGCTGATTCTTGGAGGTTTTTTGGGCGTCCTCCAACGCCTTGAGCAGGTTCGAAAGGGTCTGTTTATCGGTCTCTACTTTCTGAGGATCGTCGGTCTTGTTCTGATCTTTTCCGAAACCACCCGCATAGTTATTACGACTGAATCCCCCCCATGACACCTGGGCCGGCACGCTGCCTCTTAACATATACCCCCCCCTCAATGAGCCCCCTGTTGATCTCATGGGTAATGAAAAGGGCGTAGCCAGTTCCAAAATAAACCGTGTCAAAAATCGGATTTATGCGCGGGAAAAACGAGCTCGGCACAAGAAAAATCTGCAAAAAAAACCCCTCATCGAGGGGTTTTTCTTCACCATTTACAGGTCAGCATCACGTCATCTGAATGATGGTCTGCATGATGGTGCTCTGGGTGGAGATGGTCTTGGCGTTCGCCTGATAGTTGCTCTGGGCCTTGATCAGGTCCACCAGCTCATTGGTCAGGTTGACGTTGGAGTTCTCCAGGGAGTTGGCCACGATCGAACCCAGGGTGCCGGTTTGCGGGGCGTCGTAACCCGGCTGGCCCGATGCGAAGGTCTCTCTCCAGGTGGTGCCGCCCGATGGCTGCAGGCCCTGTTCGTTGTTGAAGCTGGCCAGGGAGATCTGGCCGATGGCCTTGCTCTGCTGGTTGCTGAACGTGGCGAACAGTACGCCGCTGCCGTCGATTTTCAAGCCAGTGATCTGGCCGGTGGCGTAGCCGTCGGTGACCGGCGGGTTACGGTAGCTGGCGGAGTTGTACTGGGTAATGTTGCCCATGTTGACGGCGATCCCGTCAGGGTTGGCTTTAGCACCGTTTTTCTGCCACAAGCCGTTGACCATGCCGCCTGGAACCCAGTCGTCAACGGTCATTGTGGTGCCAGCGACATTCGGCGCAACAATAGTCTTGAGTTTGCCGGCTTCGTCAAAGGTCAGCGTCGACGCGACAGGCGCCGTCACGCCGAATGGGTCGGAACCGCTGATGGCAGTACCGTCAGGGTTGCGGCCGTCGATCAAGGTGTAGGACTTCCAGACGTTGGAGCCCGTCTTGACCATGTACTGCACCATCGAGTGGGCGTTGCCCTGGGTATCGTAAAGCGTGGTGGAGTACTGGGTGTTGAAGCTGTCGGTCTTGGTAGGATCAAACGGGTGTGCCGTCTGGTCGATCGGCAGGTCCGACGAATTCAGGTTACTGGTGGAATCCACCTTGGTGGACGCCTTTGGCGGCAGGCTCGACAGGTTCAGTTGCAGGTCGACCAGGCCACCCTTGACGATCTTGCCATTGTCATCCGCCGCATAGCCTTGCAGGCGCGAGGTGCCAGTGTTGTTGGTGATGTAACCATCTTTGTCGGCACGGAAGGCGCCGCTACGGGTGTATTCCAGCGAGCCGTCGCTGCCCTTCTGTACGAAGAAGCCGCCGCCCTGGATCGCCATGTCCAGCACGCCGCCGCTGTTGTTGACGTCACCCTGGGTGAACTGCTGGGACACCGCCGCCAGGTTCACCCCGTTGCCGATGCTGTTCTGGCCGGTACCCAGTTTGGACGCGGCGTAGATGTCCGCGAATTCCGCACGGGACGATTTGAAGCCAGTGGTCGCGACGTTGGCGATGTTGTTGCCGGTCACGTCCAGTTGTTTGTTGGCCGCATAGAGGCCGCTAAGGCCGATGTTAAAAGACATGCTTCTCTCCCTTTCTGCCGTATTTAGCCGGCTCTATGTACCGATAGTCTGAATTTGCGACAGCTTGACGCTGCCCATGCCGCCCGCCAGGTTCAGCAGCATTTCGCCGCCGGTCTTGCTCAGGGTCACGCTGGTGACCGTGGCTGGCAGCGAAGTGCTCAAGGCAACGGCGTCGCCCTTGTCGTTCTTGGTGGTGGCCGCGAAGGTGTAGGTGCCCGCTGGAGCAACCTCGCCCTTTTCGTTCTTGCCATCCCAGATAAAGTCGGAAGTGCCGGCACTCTGGGCGCCCATGTCGATGGTGCGTACCACGTTGCCGTCTTTGTCGGTGATCTTGATGGAGACGTTGCCCACCGCCGAAGTCACCGCGACCGAACCGGTCATGCTCTTGCTCGTATCCACCAGGGCCTTGTCGGTCTGGGTGATGATCGAACGCCCCACCAGCGACGAAGCCTGCAGCGCTTGCGACGAGCTGAAGTTGCTGGAGATCGCATTCACCGAGTCGTTCAGCGTGTTGATGCCTTCCAGGCTGCTGAACTGCGCCAGCTGGGCCACGAACGCGCCGTTGTCCTGAGGCGACAGCGGGTTCTGGTTCTTCAGCTGAGTCACCAGCAATTGCAGGAATGCATCCTTGCCCAGGGACTGGTTGCCCGTGGCAGCGGTGGCAGCGCTCGCAACATTGTTGGTGGCAGTGTTGACCTTCGTGTTGAAAAGGTTCTGCACCGCTGTATTGGTTGATGTTGTATCAACGATAGCCATTATTCGGCGCCCCTTATCACTGACCCAGGGTCAGGACTTTTTGCATCATGGTTTTGGCGGTGTTCATCATTTCCGCGTTGGTCTGGAACGAGCGACTGGCGGAAATCATGTCAGCCATTTCCTCGACCACGTTGACGTTGGGGTAGTACACGTAACCCTTTTCGTTCGCGGCAGGGTGGTTGGGTTCGTAGCGGGCTTCGAGGTTGCTCTGGTCTTCGACCACGCCCAACACCTGCACGCCGGAACCTGCGGCACCCTGCTCCTGGAACAACGAGTCGCTGCCGCCGTTCTGACCGGCCTGGAACATGGTGGCGAACACTGGGTGGCGGGCGCGGTAGGTCTGGTCAATGCTCGACGACACGGTTTCGGCGTTGGCGATGTTACTGGCGACGGTGTTCAGACGCGTGGTCTGGGCGCTCATGCCACTACCGGCAATATTGAAAACACTGGACAGGGACATGGCTTACTCTCCACGCAGGGCTGACATCAGCCCTTTGAATTTGCTGTTGAGCAGGGTGAAGCTGGCCTGGAAGTTCACCGAGTTCTCGGCGTAGGCCGATTGCTCCAGCTGGGCGTCGACGGTGTTCTGGTCGATCGACGGCTGCATCGGCGTGCGATACAGCAGCGACTCGTCCCCACTGCTCAGGCCTTGCGCTTCGATATGACGGTTGTTGGTCATGTTCAAGGCGAAGGTGCCGTTCTTGTTCTTGTCCTGCTGTGCGGCGAGCACGGCGGAGAAGTCCAGGTCCCGAGCCTTGTAGTTCGGGGTATCGGCGTTGGCAATGTTGTTGGCCAGGACTTCGGCACGCTGGGCGCGGAAGCCCAGGGCTTGTTCGTGGATACCGAGCGCTTTATCGAAGCTGATGCTCATGGCGGAAACCTTTAGGCTGACCTGCTTTTCGTTAACAGGGTTATAGCAAGGTGTGTGCCAATTCTTCGAAGGCCCGTGTTTCAGGGCTTTGCGGGGAAGTTGCCGGGCGGCAATGCCAGAAAAGCGGCAATGGGTTTCCGCGTGGTGCCAGTAAAGCGGCAATGGGGTTTGCCGCTATTGAGAGGATTGCCGCAAAAACAACTGTGGGAGCTGGTTTGTGTGGGAGCTGGCTTGCCTGCGATGCAGACACCTCGGTACTTCAGTGATACAGAGGTGATGCTATCGCAGGCAAGCCAGCCCCCACACAAGCCTGGCTCCCACGTTTTTGATGCTTACTTGGCCTGGTAGATGATCCCAGGACTGCACTGCACCATCTGGTAGTGATCCGGCAGACCGTTCAGCGCCTCGGAAGCACCCAGGAACAAATAGCCGCCACGCTTGAGCGTGCCATGGATGCGCAACAGGATGTCTTTCTTCACTTCGGCCGAGAAGTAGATCAGCACGTTGCGGCAGAACACCATGTCGAACTTGCCCAGGCTGGCGTAGCTGTCGAGCAGGTTGAACGAGCGAAACTCCACCCGGTTCTTGATCGGCGCCTTGACCGCCCAACGCCCTGCCCCTTTCGGCTCGAAGTAACGTTGCAGGCGCTCCTGGGACAAGCCACGGCCCAGCGCCAGGCTGTCGTATTCGCCGGTCTTGCAGTTGGTGAGCATGGTGCCGGACAAGTCGGTGGCGACGATCTGCGCACCGGCCTTGAGCTGGCCCATGTTGGTCCGCTCGAACTCATCGATGGACATCGAGATCGAATACGGTTCCTGCCCCGAGGAGCACGCCGCCGACCAGATGCGCAAGCGCTGGCCCGGGCTGGCCTTGATGGCCTCCGGGAGCACTTTGCTCTTGAGCACTTCAAACGGGTAGGTATCACGAAACCACAGGGTTTCGTTGGTGGTCATGGCATCGACCACCATTTCCTTGAGCCCGCTGCGCGGCTGGCCCTGGATACGCTGCACCAACTCACCCAGGGATTTGATGCCCTGCTGTTCCATCAGTTTGTTGAGACGGCTGGATACCAGGTACTGCTTGTTTTCACCGAGCAATATGCCACAGGCTTTTTCCAGGAAGACCCGGAACTGTTCGAAATCCAAATTACCCGTAGACAATGATACCGCCTCTTAAATCGTGTGACCGCCAGGGGCAAATGCCCCTAGCCGTGATCTGCTGCCTTGATCCGGTCGACTACCCGGTTTGCCAGGTCATCAGGGCGGAATTTGGCCAGGAAGTCATCGGCACCGACTTTCTTGACCATCGCCTGATTGAATACGCCTGACAATGAAGTATGCAGGATGATATGCAATTTTTGCATGCGTGGATCGTTGCGGATCTCGGCCGTGAGGGTGTAGCCGTCCATTTCCGGCATCTCGATGTCGGAAATCATCATCAAGAATTCTTCTTCCGGCTTCTTGCCGTCATCCACCAGCTTGCGCAGGTAATCCAGGGCCTGGCGGCCATCATTGAGCGCCACCACCTCAACACCGATGGTTTCCAGGCAACGGGTCACCTGTTTGCGCGCCACCGACGAGTCGTCCACCGTCAGCACACGCAACGAAATTGCCTTGTGTGCGGTTTCAGCGTCGACCACACCCACCGAAATCGATTCCGAGGTCGGCGCCACTTCGGCGAGGATCTTCTCCACGTCGATGATTTCCACCAACTGGTTATCGACCCGCGTCACCGCCGTGAGGTAGTGATCGCGGCCGGTGCCCTTGGGCGGTGGATGGATCTCTTCCCAGTTCATGTTGACGATGCGCTCCACCGAGCGCACCAGGAACCCCTGGGTCTTGGTGTTGTACTCGGTAATGATCACGAACGGGCTTTCGCGGTCCTGCAAACCGGACGAACCAGTGGCGAGGGCCAGGTCAAGAATCGGGATGGTCGCACCACGGATGTTGGCGACGCCACACACCACCGGGCTGGACTTGGGCATGATCGTCAGCTTGGGACATTGCAGCACCTCCCGCACCTTGAATACGTTGATGCCATATAGCTGTTTGCCATCCAGGCGAAAAAGCAACAACTCCAGGCGATTCTGCCCTACCAGCTGTGTGCGCTGGTTTACTGAATCCATTACTCCTGCCATGCCCAGACTCCTACGCTAAAACCTTCGAGGGTGCGACGCGCACCCAACTCTAAACGGCACGAGCTTTGCTAATTATTGGCTATGGATATTAAAACGACAGTTTCCCGACGCCTTCAATTACCACGGTACAGCAGATTGCTCTGCGTCTCGCTGGCATTGTTCGCCCTGGGCCTCAACAGCGCGGCCCGCGCGGACAACGTCACCTTGCCTGATCTACTTATCGGCGTCACTCAGGGGTTTCTTGAGTTCACTGTAGAAGATTATCTGGCAACCACACAGACACCGGGGCGTTATGAAATCCAAGTCAACCCATTGGACCCGCGTTTGCGCATGCCAATGTGCGACAAGGAATTGACAGCCACCCTGGAAAGTCCCGCCCAACCCATTGGTCGCGTGACGGTCAAAGTGCGCTGCGAAGGCGCGTCACCCTGGACGGTGTTCGTGCCGGCGCAGGTCAAACTGTTCCGCGATGTGGTGGTGGTCGCCCGCCCACTGAAGCGCACCGGCATCATCGGTCTCGACGATGTTGTACTGCGTGAACGCGACATCAGCCTGATCAGCCAGGGCTACCTCACCTCCGTGGACCAGGCCGTCGGGCAGAAATTGACCCGACCAGTGGTCACCGACCAGGTCATTACCCTGGTGCATCTTGAGCAGGCTGAAGTAATTCGCAAGGGTGATCAGGTGGTTATTTCCGCGAGCAGCGGTGCGTTGCAGGTGAAAATGCCAGGGGAAGCGCTGTCCAACGGCGGCATGAGCGAACAGATACGGGTAAAGAACCTCAACTCCAATCGAGTGATCAAGGCGCGGGTGACAGCCCCGGGGCAAGTCGAAGTGGCTTTATAGATCACTGGTATCGGGCGCCGGCTTTTTCTACACTGTGCGTCAGACGTCAGCGCGCGCAGGTTTATTGTCAATCGAGCCTAAAGTTTGTCCGGGTATGGCCGAAAACATGGCAAGCGTCCAAATACCCAGAGGTTTTTTTATCATGGTCATCGATTTCAGCCGTTTAAACAGTACCCAGGCTTTGCCCGGCTCTACGCGCACCAGCGGTGCCAAGGACAGCGTAGAAGCCAAGCCGCAACCGCTGCCCGCCAAGGCAGAACAGGTTGGCGCCAGCCAAAGCGGGGAATCCGTACACCTGAGCAATGAGGCTCAACAGTTGCAGAAGGTCACTGACTCGCTGCGCGATCAGCCGATTGTCAATAAGGCCCGCGTGGCCGAATTGAAACAAGCAATCGCCGATGGCAGCTACAAAGTCGACAGCAACCGTGTAGCCAGCAAGCTGCTTAACTTCGAAGCCGAGCGCTAGGCAAAGGCCTGCGCCGGGCTTTTGGACGCTTAAACCCCAAGGCCAGCCATGCACCACGACGAAAACCTGCTTCAACTGATCATTGATGATCTGGCGCCGACGCAACATTTGCTCGAGCTGCTAAAAGAAGAATCCCTGGCCCTCTATGGCCGGGACATGCCCCTGCTGGAAGAAATCCTGGCACGCAAGCAGTCGTTGATCGTGCTGCTGGAACAACACGGCAAGAAACGCAGTGAAATTCTCCTCAGCCTGGGCCTGCCCGCTGACCACGACGGCCTCGCACAATTGGCCAGTCACTCCTCCGTCGGCGACCAGTTGCTGGCGCAGAGCAAAGAACTCAATCAATTGCTCGCCCAATGCCAGGAAGCCAACCTGCTCAACGGTCAGTCGATCCAACTTCAGCAAGCCACGACCGCCAACCAGTTGCGTATACTCCATGGCGGTGAGCCTCCAGCCTTGTACAACGCCCAAGGCTCCACCTCACGCCTGGTCAAGCCAAGCACCCGCAGCCAAGCCTGACGCCGGTTTACAGCGCGCCCTATCCAAGGCGCGCCACATACTGGCAAAATGCCGGTTCTTGCGTGTAGTCGTATTTTGTCTGGAGATGGAAGAACCGTGTTCAACGCCCTTAATGCGGAAGATGCACCGCAGCCACCCAAGGTACTCACTACGCCCCTGGAAATTGTCGGCACCTTGCGGATGCTGCAAGAAAGCCACGACCCGCTGATCATCACCTTCCACGAACGCAGCCAGCGCTTCCAAAGCTACCTGGTGGACGTCGACCGGGACAAAAAGACCCTGGCACTGGACGAAATGATCCCGCGCGATGGCGAGCGCTTCCTCGAAAGCGGCGAACCGTTTCGCATCGAAGGTTTCCACGAAGGCGTGCGCGTCGCCTGGGAAAGCAATGGCACCTACACCATCAGTGAAAAAGACGGCCACCGTATCTACACCGGCAGCATGCCGGACGAGGTGGTCTACCATCAGCGCCGCAATGCCTTTCGCGCCGCGCTGAAGCTGGCACAACTGGTGAACATCGAGCTGGGCGGCGAGAAACTCAAGGCGCCGGTCAGCGGCAAGCTGCTGGACATCTCCGCCACTGGCTGCAAATTGCGTTTTGAAGGCGACATCTCCGAGCGCCTGCAACTGGGCCAGGTCTATGACCGCTTTATCGCCGCCCTGCCCTTCGGCAGCATGACCACCTCCGTCGAACTGCGTTACCTGCACTTCGAAGAGAAGATCAACACCACCTTCGCTGGCGTGCGCTTCCACAACATGAGTGGCCTGGTACAACGCCAGGTCGAACGGTTTGTGTACCAACTGCAACGTGAAGCACGGCGTTTTGATAAAGACGACGACTTTTAAGCCTTAACGCATGCAGCAAAAAAACGGGCAGATCCTGATGGGATCTGCCCGTTTTTGCATTCAGGGGCGCGCCCTGCTCAAGTCATGGGGATGCTCTTCGGGGCCCAAGGGCTCCGGTGGCCCTTCGAAGGCAGGCTCTTCAACCGCTGGCTGCGCATCGGCTTCAGTCTCGGCCTCAGGCTCTTGCGGCGCAGCGGTCTGCATCTGCTCTTGCACCACTTGTTCATCGACCCGCGGGTCCAGCGCCGCCACCAGCGGCGAACTGGACATGCTGTCGGGCATGGCCACGTGATGCAGCGGCGCATCGTCCACCTGATGCAGGTTGGTCACCGCCTTCGGCCGGATGCGCCACACCAGGATCAACGCACATAGGCTGAAGAACGCGTACAACATTTGGCTGCCGAACAGCTTCATCACCACACCGGCCAGCAACGGCCCGATACTGGCACCCACGCCGTAGGTCACCAGCAACATCGCGGTGAGCGAGACGCGGCGATCACCTTCCACGTGGTCATTGGAGAACGCCACAGCCAGCGGATACAGACAGAACTGCACTAGGGAACACACAAACCCGGCCACGAACAGCACTTCCAACGGCACTTGGGTGAGCACCGCCAACGGCAACGCCGCCACCGCCAGGCACAGGGCGAAACAACGAATCAACAGGGCGCGATCATAGCGATCAGACAACCAGCCCAACGGCCACTGCACCACCAGACCGGCAAAAATGCAGCTACCCATGAACAGACCGACCTGCTCGGTGCTCAAGCCTTGCTGCGAGGCATACAGCGGCGCCAGGCCGTAGAACGAGCCGACGATCAACCCCGCGCCCAGCACCGTACTCAGCGACTGCGGCACCCGCTTGATAAAGAAGCGCGGTTCCATCGGCGCCGGATGCAGCGGCGCCGGGTGAATCCGTCGGGTCATCGCCACCGGCACCAGGCACAGGGCAAAGCACAACGCGACCAACATCAGCAATTCGAGGCCGAGCTGGGGGTGCATCACCAGGATCAGTTGACCCAGCACCAGCCCCAGGTAGGAGGCGATCATGTAGCCGCTGAACACCACACCGCGCTGCTTGGCGTCCGCCTGTTCATTCAGCCAACTCTCGATGACCATGTACTGGCACATCATCCCCAGGCCGACAATGACCCGCAGTACGATCCACGCCGGCAGCCAGTCAATCAGGCCATGCCCCAGCACTGCCGCGCCGACGATCCCGGCACAGGTGGCATACGCGCGGATATGCCCGACCCGGGCAATCAGGCGATGCCCGATCTTGCCGCCCAGCACCAGGCCAAAGTAGTTGGCCGCCATCAGCGCACCGACCCACAGGCTGTCCACATGGTCGGCCGCCAGGCGCAAGGCCAGGTAAGTACTGAGCAGGCCGGAGCCGATCAGCATCATCAAAGAGGCGAAATAAAGGGCTCGAAAAGATTTCCAGATCTGGCGCATCGGCGTTCCGAGCGGCTCCTTGCGGTGAGAGACAGGGCTATCGGCATGATAGTCCTGGGTGGGCGGGTCCGGACAGGCGGCATATGCTGTTTCCGGGGATTATTTTGCTTAACCGTCAGACGCTGCCCGGCTGGCTGCAAGGTACATAGATCGTGATAAATACACCGCGCACCTGCTGTGAACCCTGAACAGCGTCAAGGTTCGACACATCTTTAAAAAGCGCCCACAAAAAAGCCCCGCCAGAACAATCTGTGCGGGGCTTTGGATCTGGTGTCCCAGGGCCGGTTCGAACGGCCAACCTTCCCCTTAGGAGGGGGATGCTCTATCCAATTGAGCTACTGGGACCAATGACCGTCATCTCGCCGAGGGGCGGTGCGACGGACGGCGTGCATGTTAACGGCCGGGTTGGGTTTTGTCATGTCGTCTGTAGGCTTTTTGAGTGTAGGCCGCAGCTTACCGGGGTAGCTGCCGTTTGGTCCCGTGGAACCGGGCACTTGGCGCCATCGTGCAAAATGCATTACCCCAAAATGCCAGCATTGCAAATTGCAATAAAACAGCCCACCAAACTACACTTAAGTAACTGATTTTATTGAATTAAAACCTTGGCACGGGTTCTGCAATACTTCCCTTATAAAACCAACTCGGCCATGCCTGCTGCGGAGAACATGATTATGAACAGCGCCCTTCTGTTAGCTCTCAACACCGCAGCCCTGGCGGCATTGGTGGCCTTCCATTTCCAATCGAACACTAGCGACGACACCGCGCAGCTGCGCCAGCCCGTGCCCCATCATTTGCAACAGCGTCCGCAACTGGCCGTGATGGCCGTCAAACCGCAATCCGACATTCACCTGACCCAGGGCACTCAAGCAGCGCCATCCGCCGAACACTGGGTTTTCTGAGGACGTCCCAATGAACAAGCCCGCCTGGCTGTTTCTCTGCCTGACCCTGGCCAGTGCCATCCTGGGACTGAATGCCAGCGCGCGGGACGTGCAATCCAGCGCATTTATCGCCAGCGGCGTGTTTGCCGGCATTCTGTTGCTGACCCTCATCGTGGGTCGCCGGATCAAATTCGACCCCGTACTGCGTTGACTCCCACCTACCTTATGTCGCCTCGTGCTAGTAAATCGGCAGATTGCCACTAGTCTTAAATTCAAGGGCAAAAGGCCACTTTGCTATACGATGTGCGGCCTAAAACCCTTTTGCGGCCGGGCTTTGCGCGATCATTACTGGATGAAATCCTTCGCCAAAAAGTTTTCCAACCAGTCCGCAAAAATGCAAATCAGTGCTGGCATTAAGCCTTTAGGCAGTTCAATATTTGTCACAGAATTGACGCCAAGGAACTGGCAAATCTGAGGCATGATGCGGCCTCTTTGCAATTCAGGTTGAACTTTGGTCGTGAGCCTTGTCTTAACACTCATCGCTTGCGGCCAATTCCAGAAACCGCTCCCCTGAACTAACCGGTTAAATATATGCGCCCATTGAAACAGGCAATTTATTCCAGCCGTACGGCTGACAAGTTCGTCGTACGTCTGCCAGACGGAATGCGGGAACGCATTGCCGAGGTGGCTCGCAATCATCACCGCAGCATGAACTCCGAAATCATCGCGCGCCTGGAGCAAAGCCTTATTCAGGAAGGTGCGTTGGGCGAAGAGTTGAGCATGCGCCTGGACAGCCCTGAGCTGTCACTGCACGAACGCGAACTGCTGCAGCGTTTTCGTCAGCTCTCCCACCGCCAGCAAAATGCTCTCGTCTCGCTTATCGCGCACGACGTTGAGGCGGCCGCAGAAGCCAATTGATCTGCACCTGAAAGCCGAAGCCAGCCATGTGCTGGCTTTTTTTTGCCTGGGATTTGGGAAGAGGATGCAGCAAGGGGGCAGAGCTGCCCCCATCGGGGTTGGATCAAAGCAGGAAGATCGTTGCCAACCCCAGGAAGATGAAGAAGCCACCACTGTCGGTCATCGCGGTGATCATCACACTGGCACCCATCGCAGGGTCGCGCCCGAGCCGGGCCAGGGTCATGGGGATCAACACACCCATCAAGGCGGCCAGCAGCAGATTGAGGGTCATGGCGGCCGTCATCACGACGCCGAGCGACCAACTGCCGTAGAGCAAGTAAGCCACCACACCAATTACCCCACCCCACACAAGACCGTTGATCAAGCCAACCGCCAGCTCCTTGCGCAGCAAGCGCGATGAATTGGCGGTACTCACCTGATCCAGCGCCATGGCACGCACGATCATGGTAATCGTCTGGTTACCCGAGTTGCCGCCGATGCCGGCCACAATCGGCATCAGCGCCGCAAGGGCCACCAATTTCTCGATCGAGCCCTCGAACAACCCAATCACCCGCGACGCAATAAACGCGGTAATCAGGTTGATCGCCAACCACGCCCAACGGTTATGCAGTGAGCGCCAGACCGATGCAAAAATGTCTTCCTCTTCACGCAAACCCGCCATGTTGAGGACTTCGGTCTCACTTTCCTCACGAATCAAGTCGACCATTTCATCGATGGTCAAACGACCAATCAGCTTGCCGTTCTTGTCGACTACCGGCGCCGAGATCAAGTCGTAACGCTCGAACGCCTGGGCAGCCTCGTACGCATCTTCGTCCGGGTGAAAACTCACCGTGTCGCTGGCCATCAGGTCCGCAACTTTCTTGTCCGGATCATTGACCAGCAAACGCTTGATCGGCAGCACACCCTTGAGAATGCCTTCGTAGTCGACCACGAACAGTTTGTCGGTATGGCCAGGCAGCTCTTTCAGCCGGCGCAGGTAGCGCAGAACCACTTCCAGGCTGACGTCTTCGCGGATGGTGACCATCTCGAAGTCCATCAGGGCGCCGACCTGGTCCTCGTCATAGGACAGCGCGGAGCGCACTCGCTCACGTTGCTGGCCGTCGAGGGCCTCCATCAGCTCGTGCACGACGTCACGCGGCAGCTCAGGGGCCAAGTCAGCGAGTTCGTCGGCGTCCATCTCCTTGGCCGCAGCCAGGAGCTCGTGATCGTCCATGTCGGCGATCAGGGTTTCACGGACCGAGTCGGATACTTCGAGAAGGATGTCGCCGTCGCGGTCAGCCTTGACCAACTGCCAGAGGGTCAGTCGATCATCGAGCGGCAAGGCTTCGAGGATGTAAGCGACGTCGGCGGAGTGCAGATCATCGAGCTTGCGCTGCAACTCGACGAGGTTTTGGCGGTGGACCAGGTTTTCGACGCGGTCGTGGTTCGGACCTTCCTGGCGATGCGTAAGGTCTTCGACCACACGCTGGCGCTGCAGCAGCTCGATGACTTGAGCCAGGCGATCCTGCAGGCTTTCTTGTGTTTTCTTTACTTCTACTTCGGTCATAGGCGAACTCCACTCCCAGCAGCGGGGCACGCCGGAAGGATCAATCAGTCAATTCATGATTGGTAAAACGGGGTACTGAGTAACTACTGGGTAAGTCCATGGAGGTATTCCACAAGCCCCGGCGGGGCTGACGGGCGCAATGATACACCGCCCGACCGCTTTAAACGTTAAAAAACTGGCAAGAACAAGCGCTTGCGAGCAAAAGCTGAGCAATGGCTGGATCTATGAACTGCGACGACGCTGCCCGAAAGGAAAACACATGACGTAGGAGAAAAGATAAAACCCGGGATCATTCCCACACAAACCCCAGACGGCAAAAAGCCCGCACTAGGCGGGCTTTTTGTTTGTATGGTGCACTCGACAGGATTCGAACCTGTGACCGCTCGGTTCGTAGCCGAGTACTCTATCCAGCTGAGCTACGAGTGCAGATTGTGTTTTTAGACCAGATCACAACTGGTTGGAGCCAAGCCACCTGCATTGCTGCAACTGACTCTTAAATGGTGCACTCGACAGGATTCGAACCTGTGACCGCTCGGTTCGTAGCCGAGTACTCTATCCAGCTGAGCTACGAGTGCATTTGTTGCCGCGCATTATAGGCCGTTCAATCTCTATGTAAAGCTATTTTTTCGTTTAATTTCAACAACTTACGAAAAAACCAGATTGCAACGTACTAAGCAAATAATGGCGGAGAACGGGGGATTCGAACCCCCGACACCCTTTTGAGGTGTACTCCCTTAGCAGGGGAGCGCCTTCGGCCACTCGGCCAGCTCTCCGCAACACGGGGCGTATATTAACCACGTTCATCCCCGTTTGCAAACATAAAAAACGATAAAAATTAAAGGCTTGGTTCTTCGTCCTTCTCTTTCTTGATCCGCAGGTAGATTTCCTCACGGTGGACCGCTACCTCTTTCGGAGCGTTAACCCCAATACGCACTTGATTGCCTTTGACGCCGAGCACAGTCACGGTGATTTCGCCATCACCAATAATCAGGCTTTCTGCGCAACGACGAGTCAGAATCAGCATACCTTTCTCCTCACGCATTTCAGTTCAGGAACAACAGTCTGCAAAAAAAAGGCGTTCGACCTACAACCCAAAGGCCATGGCCCTACCCGCCTAAGTATTGTCGAGCCCACGCAAAAGAACATGCGCCCTACAAAAAAAGGAAAGGCGCGGTAAACCGCGCCTTCCTGGCATTACCGCATCACTCGCCCTGTCGGGCCGGAGCGTCGAGCTCGAACGCGGTATGCAGCGCGCGGACAGCCAGTTCCAGGTACTTCTCTTCGATCACCACCGAGACCTTGATCTCCGACGTGGAGATCATCTGGATGTTGATGCTTTCCTTGGCCAGGGCGCCAAACATGCGGCTGGCAACGCCGGCATGGGAACGCATGCCCACGCCCACGATCGACACCTTGGCAATCTTGGTGTCACCCACCACTTCACGCGCGCCAATCTCGCTGGCAGTGTTTTCCAGGATCTTGAACGCCGCATCGTACTCGTTGCGGTGCACGGTGAAGGTGAAATCGGTGGTGTTATCGTGCGAAACGTTCTGCACGATCATGTCGACTTCTACATTCGCATTACTGATCGGGCCGAGAATCTTGAAGGCCACACCCGGGGTGTCTGGCACGCCACGGATGGTCAGCTTGGCTTCATCACGGTTGAAAGCGATACCGGAAATGATCGGCTGTTCCATGGATTCCTCTTCATCAATAGTAATGAGGGTGCCCGGACCCTCTTTGAAGCTGTGCAATACGCGCAGCGGAACGTTGTACTTGCCGGCGAATTCCACCGCACGGATCTGCAACACCTTGGAACCGAGGCTGGCCATTTCCAGCATCTCTTCAAAGGTGATCTTGTCCAGGCGCTGGGCCACGGACACCACACGCGGGTCAGTGGTATAGACGCCATCCACATCGGTGTAGATCTGGCACTCATCAGCCTTGAGAGCCGCTGCCAGCGCCACGCCGGTGGTGTCCGAACCGCCACGCCCGAGGGTGGTGATGTTGCCGTGCTCGTCCACACCCTGGAAGCCGGCTACAACTACCACGCGCCCTGCTTTCAGATCAGCACGAATTTTCTGATCGTCAATCTGCAGGATGCGCGCCTTGGTGTGTGCGCTATCGGTGAGGATGCGCACCTGGCTGCCAGTGTAGGACACCGCCGGCACACCGCGCTTGTTCAGCGCCATGGCCAGCAACGCGATGGTCACCTGCTCGCCGGTAGACACGATCACATCCAGCTCACGCGGCAGCGGCGCTTGATCACCGCTGATAGCCTTGGCCAGGTCGATCAGGCGATTGGTCTCGCCGCTCATGGCCGACAGCACCACCACCAGGTCGTCGCCGGCATCGCGGAATTTCTTAACCTTGTCGGCCACCTGCTCGATCCGTTCGACGGAGCCGACCGAGGTGCCTCCAAATTTCTGTACGATCAAAGCCATTTCTAAGCCGCCTCAGCCCGTAAAGGGGCGCCCAATAAACAAATCTTCCAGCACCGGAGCGAGCCCATGACTAGACCATGGGCTCAATCATGGCGCCTTAAATACCCGCCTCGACAAACGGCACGGTCAGGGCCAGGGCCGCGTCCAGGGCACCGGCGTCTACACCACCGCCTTGCGCCATGTCCGGACGACCACCACCCTTCCCGCCCACTGCCGCAGCGGCTTGTTTCATCAAATCACCGGCCTTGAGTTGGCCAGTCAGGTCCTTGGTTACACCGGCAACCAGAACGACCTTATCCTCATGGACACCGCCGAGCAGGATCACTGCGCGGCCGAGCTTGTTCTTCAACTGATCGACCAAGGCCAACAGCGCCTTGCCGTCCTGACCGTCCAGGCGCGCGGCCAGGACTTTCACGTCCTTGACGTCCACCGCAGAAGCCGACAGATCGTCGCCCGCCGCACTGGCTGCCTTGGCTTGCAACTGCTCCAGCTGTTTCTCCAGGGCGCGGTTGCGCTCCAGTACGGCGGACAGCTTGTCGATCAGGTTGTCGCGGCTGCCCTTGACCAGGCTGGCCGCTTCCTTGAGTTGTTCTTCGGCCGCATTGAGGTAGGCCAGGGCCGCAGCACCGGTCACTGCCTCGATACGCCGCACACCGGACGCCACACCACCTTCGCTGATGATTTTCAGCAGGGCGATGTCGCCGGTGCGGTTGGCGTGGATACCGCCACACAGTTCCACCGAGAAATCACCGCCCATGCTCAGTACGCGCACGCTGTCGCCGTACTTCTCGCCGAACAGCGCCATGGCGCCCTTGGCCTTGGCGGTCTCGATGTCGGTTTCTTCGGTTTGCACCGGGGTGTTCTTGCGGATCTCGGCGTTGACGATGTCTTCCAGGGCCTTGATCTGCTCCGGCTTGATCGCTTCGAAGTGGCTGAAGTCGAAACGCAGGCGCTGGCTATCGACCAACGAGCCCTTCTGCTGGACGTGATCGCCCAGCACCTGACGCAGTGCAGCGTGCAGCAAGTGAGTGGCCGAGTGGTTCAGCGCCGTGGCGTGGCGCACGTTGGCGTCGACCTGAGTGTCGACCGGCGCACCAACGGTCAGGTTGCCCAGCACCAACTTGCCGTGATGCAGGAACGCACCGCCGGTCTTGGTGGTGTCGCGCACTTCAAACCGACCGGACGTCGAACTGAGGAAACCACAGTCACCAACCTGGCCACCGGACTCGGCGTAGAACGGCGTCTGGTCCAGGACTACTACCGCCTCCTCGCCTTCGTTCAACACGTCGACCGACTTGCCGTCTTTATAAATGGCGACGATCTTGGCCGAGCCCACGGTAGCGCTATAGCCGGTGAACTCGGTCGGCACATCAACCTTGACCAAGGTGTTGTAGTCCAGGCCAAAGGAACTGGCGGAACGTGCACGCACACGCTGGGCTTCCATCTCGCGCTCAAAACCGGCTTCATCGATGGTCAGCTCGCGCTCACGGGCGATGTCGGCAGTCAGGTCCATCGGGAAGCCGTAGGTGTCGTACAGCTTGAACACCACGTCGCCCGGCACCACGGTGCCTTTGAGCCCGGCCAGATCCTGCTCGAGGATTTTCAGGCCGTGCTCGAGGGTCTTGGAGAACTGCTCTTCTTCAGCCTTGAGCACGCGCTCGATATTACCTTGCTGCTGCTTGAGCTCCGGGAAGGCGTCGCCCATCTCGGCAACCAGTGCGGCGACGATCTTGTAGAAGAAGCTGCCAGTGGCGCCCAGCTTGTTACCGTGGCGGCAGGCGCGGCGGATGATGCGGCGCAGCACATATCCACGGCCTTCGTTCGACGGCAGCACGCCATCGGCGATCAGGAAGCCGCAGGAACGGATGTGATCGGACACCACCTTGAGCGAAGACTGGTTGTCATTGGCACAGCCAATGGCCGCCGCCGAGGCGCTCAGCAGGTTGGTGAACAGGTCGATTTCGTAGTTGGAATGCACGTGCTGCATCACCGCACTGATCCGCTCCAGGCCCATGCCGGTGTCGACCGACGGCGCTGGCAACGGATGCAACACGCCGTCGGCGGTGCGGTTGAACTGCATGAATACGTTGTTCCAGATCTCGATGTAGCGGTCACCGTCTTCTTCCGGCGAGCCTGGCGGGCCACCCCAGATGTCGGCGCCGTGGTCGTAGAAGATCTCGGTGCAAGGGCCGCACGGGCCGGTATCGCCCATGGTCCAGAAGTTGTCGGAAGCGTACGGCGCGCCTTTGTTGTCGCCGATACGGATCATGCGCTCTTCAGGCACGCCGATTTGCTGGGTCCAGATGTCATACGCTTCGTCGTCCGTCGCATAGACGGTGACCCAGAGCTTTTCTTTGGGCAGCTTCAACACGCCGGTCAGGAAGGTCCAGGCGAAGGTGATCGCATCTTTCTTGAAATAGTCGCCAAAGCTGAAGTTGCCCAGCATTTCGAAGAAGGTGTGGTGACGAGCGGTGTAACCGACGTTTTCCAAGTCGCTGTTCTTGCCGCCGGCACGCACGCACTTCTGGCTGCTGGTGGCACGGGTGTACGCGCGTTTTTCCTGGCCCAGGAAGCAGTCCTTGAACTGGTTCATCCCCGCGTTAGTGAACAGCAGGGTTGGGTCATTGCCTGGGATCAAAGAGCTGGAGGAGACACGGGTGTGACCTTGCTCTTCGAAGAAGCGAAGGAAGGCTTCACGGATTTCTGCGCTTTTCATTAGGTTCTTCCACGGAGGCTGCGGCCAAAGGCCAGTGCGCAACATCATCAGACGGAGCGACGGCAAAGGGCCGCATTATATCGGCCCTTTGCCGGTGGTACAGCGTGTTTATACGATTGAAAGGTTCAATTGGACGGTCTGCAGGGTCATTTGCGCGAAAATTCGACGAATGTCGCCAGCACCTGCTCGATCTGCGCGCGGCTCACATCCAAATGGGTGACCATGCGCAGACGCGGCGCGGCACTCAACTTGATCCCGCGCTCGGCCGCGAACGCCTTCAGTGCCTGGGCCTGGTCGCCGACCTGCACGTAGACCATGTTGGTCTGCACCGGCTCCACTTCATAGCCAGCCTTGCGCAACTCGTCCCCCAGCCATTGGGCGTTGGCGTGGTCGTCGGCCAGGCGCTGTACCTGATGATCCAATGCATACAGCCCCGCCGCCGCCAGTGAGCCGGCCTGGCGCATGCCGCCGCCAACCATCTTGCGCAGGCGTCGCGCCTTGGCGATCAACGCCGTCGAACCACAGAGCACTGAGCCAATCGGCGCGCCGAGGCCTTTGGACAGGCACACCGAAACCGAATCGAAATGCTGGGCGATTTCCCGCGCATCCACCCCCAGCTTGACCGCAGCGTTATAGATCCGCGCACCGTCCAGGTGCAGCGCCAGGCCATGCTCACGGGTGAACGCCCGCGCCTTGGCCAGGTACGCCAGCGGCAAAACCTTGCCCTGCATGGTGTTTTCCAGCGCCAGCAGGCGAGTGCGGGCGAAGTGGAAGTCGTCCGGCTTGATCGCCGCCAGCACCTCGTGCAAATCCAGTGAACCGTCCGCCTGCACTTCCAGCGGCTGCGGCTGGATCGAACCGAGCACCGCCGCGCCACCGCCTTCGTATTTGTAGGTGTGGGCTTGCTGGCCGACGATGTACTCCTCGCCGCGCTCACAATGGGCCATCAACGCCAGCAGGTTGCTCATGGTGCCGGTGGGCACGAACAACGCGGCTTCAAAGCCCAGGCGCCTGGCCATTTCGGCTTCCAGATGGTTGACGCTGGGGTCTTCGCCGTACACGTCATCGCCGCTGGCGGCAGTGGCCATCGCGTCTCGCATGCCGGGGGTGGGTTGGGTCACGGTGTCGCTGCGCAGGTCGATCACAGACATGAAACGGGCCTCTAAGGGTTGGATAAGTCCTTTTGAAGGTCATTACTGCGGGCAACGCCGCAGAATATCAAGCCCCAGGTCTATTCAATCGAATACCAACCAAACAAACCGATATAGCCTATCGATACGACAGCCGTGCAGTTTTTGAAAAACCATGATAAAAACTCTCCGCCGCCAGGGTTCTGGCGGCAACGTTCTCAGGGCGGGGTGCAATTCCCCACCGGCGGTAATTACACGCAATGTGTATAGCCCGCGAGCGCTTGGCGCCTCGAACTGCTCACGCGGGACGGCACCAAGGTCAGCAGACCCGGTGTGATCCCGGGGCCGACGGTCATAGTCCGGATGAAGAGAGAACGGGATTGGCACCTAAGGGCCGCTTGTCTTGCGTACCCTTAAATCCCATTCGATTCATAACGCCCTGTTTTTTTCTTAAACAGGAGTCAGAACATGCAACCCACCGCAATCGACAGCAAAAGCAAAAACCATCACGGCGAGCGCGTCGCGTTTATCCAGGCCTGCTGGCACAAGGAAATTGTCGACCAATCGCGCAAAGGCTTCCTCGCCGAAATGATCGCCCAGGGCTACCAGGAGTCGGACATCGATTTCTTTGAAGTCGGCGGCGCCTTTGAAATGCCCCTGCACGCCAAGCTGCTGGCCAAGACCGGCCGCTACGCCGGTATCGTTGCCGCCGCGCTGGTGGTGGACGGTGGCATCTACCGTCACGAATTCGTCGCCCAATCGGTAGTGAGCGGCCTGATGCAGGTTCAGCTGGAAACCGAAGTGCCGGTGTTCTCGGTGTCCCTGACGCCGCATCACTTCCACGCGGGCAGCGAGCACCAGACCTTCTTCTACGAGCACTTCGTACACAAAGGCCAGGAAGCGGCACGCACCTGCGCTGACACGCTGCACAAGGTCCGTGCGATCCGTCGCAGCGAGCCACGGGCCGTAGCGGTCTAAGTCACAGCACAAAACCCAATGTAGGAGCGGGCCTGCCCGCTCCCACATTGGACGGCGTTAAACCTCAAGCACTACACCAAGCCGGCATCCGTCGTCGGCACAATCAGAATCCCGGCGCGCAAGCCGTTCTTCACCTTCGGGTTGGGAAAGATAATGCGTGCGCCCTCCTCTTCGATCACCCAACGGGTCTTGGCCACGTCTTCGGCCAGCAGGTAGCCCTTTTCCAACTCCGAGAAGTTTTCCACGTCCGCCGGCAAGTGCAGCAGGAAGGTATCGCTGTGCTTGATCACTTCCCGCGCCACGGCGAACAGCTTCAGGCCGTCAAGGCTGTCGGTCTCAGGCTCGGTGCCTTCGATGATCTGCTTGAGGCGCGCCTCCAGGCGCGACACGTCCACCCCCTGGTTCTGCCCGAACGGCCGCGCCTTGCCCAACTCCAGGGTGAAGGCTTCGGCGTCGAGCTGCTCGTAGGTAAAGGCGGTGAAGGTGATCGAAGTCTTGTTCTGCAACAGCACAGCTTCCATGCCGGCGGCGCGCAGACGCGCCAGCTCTCGGCGCGAATGCTGGCGCCCGGCCTTCCACGGGTACAGCGCAAACTGCTCGATCTTCGAGCCACGAATCGCGGTATGCAGGTCGTAATGCAGGCGCGCACGGCCCGGCTGGCTGAAGAAGCTGCGGGCCAATTGCTCCAGCTCGGCGGCGCGCATGGCCTCCGGGCCGATGTTTTGTTCGTGCCGGCCGTTGAACAGCCGGTTGACGTCCAGTTCCAGGTAACGCTCACCGCGACGCATGGCCTCGGGGTTGCCGAACAGGAACAGAATACGGTTGCGGGGTTTGATCTCCCCGCGGGCGATGCCATGCAACAGGCGGTCGAGCAGTTCGATCGGCGCGGTTTCGTTGCCATGGATCCCGGACGACAGCAGCAGGTCGCTGCCGTTGTCCTGGGCCTGCGGTGGGCGCACTTCAAGCGCGCCCTCGCTGAGCCAGCGCATCTGCACGCCGCCGACAGTCAGTTGAATTTTTTGCGCCGGTTCGCGACCGGCGAGGGTCAGTTCAAGCAGTTTGCCGAGGGCGAGCATAGAGCGCTTCCTTAGTGGTTGCAGCCTGGGCCGTGGACGTGATCGTCGTCATCACCTTCGACGTCGGCCGGTTCCATTTCCAGTTGCAGGCTCATCAGGTTGGTGGCCAATGGGCGCATCAGCAGGTTGGCGTATTCGGCGTCGCCTTCTTCCACGTCCACGCCGATCAGCAGTTGGCCGCGGCCGTCGTGCTGGATCCAGATTTCCTTGCCCTGCCACACCACGGCAACGCGGGTGCAGGAGGTTTCCAGCTGGGTGCCGTCGGTGTCTTCAAGGATCAGTTTGAGGGTGTCGGTGGTCATAAATAGTCTCAGCCAAAGGTCGTAATAGAAGGTGGCGTTAATTGATCTGGAAAGGATAAACCGAGCCCAGTTTAAGGATTTGCGTCAGTTCATCCAGTGCCGTCCGGCATTCAAGCAACAATTGCGGGTCAGCCAGGTCGGTTTCGCGCAGGCTGTCGCGGTAGTGCTTGCCGACCCATTGGGTCAGGGTGTCGTACAACGGCGCGGTCATGATAACCCCTGGGTTCACCGCTGCCAGCTCGGTTTCGTTCAATGCCACGCGCAAACGCAGGCACGCCGGGCCACCGCCGTTCTGCATGCTTTGCTTGAGGTCGAACACCTTCACTTCGCGGATCAGCCCACCGGAGGCGGTCAGGCCTTGCAGGTAAGTCCAGACGCGTTCGTTGGCGCGGCATTCTTCCGGCACGATCAGCAGCATCGAGCCGTCAGCGCGGGTCAGCAACTGGCTATTGAACAGGTAGGAACGTACCGCGTCCTCGACGCTGACCAGGGCACGCGGTACGCACACCGATTGGAAGTTGCCGCCCAGCTTGCCCAACTTGGCTTGCAGCTCAGCGAGCATCTGCTCGGTATTGAGGAACGCGTCCTCGTGATAGAACAGCACTTCGCCGTTGCCCACCGCGATCACATCGTTGTGGAACACGCCGGCATCGATCACCGCAGGGTTCTGCTGGGCGTAGACCACGCCTTCGTCCTTCAGGCCATGCAGTCGTGCAACGGCCCGGGACGCTTCCAGTGTCTGGCGCGCCGGATACTTCTGCGGCGCCGGAAAACGGCTGTCAAACGCACTGCGACCGAACACAAAGAACTCGACGCCGGCCTCACCATATTCACGGCACAAACGCGTGTGGTTGGCCGCGCCTTCGTCGCCGAACTGCGCTACCGCCGGCAACGCGGCGTGGTGGGCGAAGTGCTTCTGATCGGCAAACATCGCCCCCAGCACGCGGCTGGTGGTCGGGTGCTCGATGCTGCGGTGGTATTTGCAGTTGAGGTTCGCGGCGGTGAAATGCACGCGACCATCCGCGGTGTCGGCACTCGGGCTGACCGTGGCGGCGTTGGCGACCCACATGCTCGATGCCGAGCAGCTTGCCACCAACAGAGGCATCGCATCCTTGGCGGCTTGCTGGATGACCTGTGCGTCGCTGCCGCTGAAGCCTAAGTTGCGCAAGGCTGCCACATCAGGACGCTCCTGGGGCGCCAGCACGCCTTGCACAAAGCCCATGTCCATCAGGGCCTTCATTTTCTGCAAGCCCTGCAACGCCGCTTCCTTGGGGTTGGAATGCTGTTGGCTGTTGCTCTGGGACGCGACGTTGCCGAAGGACAAACCGCCGTAGTTATGGGTCGGCCCCACTAGACCGTCAAAATTGACTTCATAGGATTTCATCGGCGAGGCTCCACGAACATCTGTTTTTATAGGCAATCTTCAACACAACAGAGATCAAATGTGGGAGCGGGCTTGCTCGCGAATGCGGTGAGTCAGGCACCTGATGCATCAACTGACAGACTGCTTTCGCGAGCAAGCCCGCTCCCACGTTTAGATCAGTGTTATCCCAGGAGTCAGGGTTGCTGGAACAACCAATGATGGAGTTTCCAGCGACGCCACCGGATACGCACAATAATCCGCCGCGTAATACGCACTGGCGCGATGGTTGCCCGACGCCCCTACCCCACCGAACGGTGCGGTACTCGCCGCGCCGGTCAGTTGCTTGTTCCAATTGACGATCCCGGCGCGGCTTTCCAGCCAGAACTGCTGGTAACGCGCTTCGCAATCCGACAACAAACCCGCGGCCAGGCCGTACTGGGTGTTGTTGGCCTCGGCAATCGCCGCCGCGAAATCAGCGTAGCGAATCACCTGCAACAGCGGGCCGAACAGTTCTTCGTCTGCGTGCTCGGTCACACCGGTCACGTCGATGATGCCGGGCGTCAACAGCGCGGCCTGAGCCTGCGGCTGGGTCATTTCCAGCAACGCCACGGCGCCGTTGGCCAGCATCAGCTCCTGGGCCTCCATCAACGCCTTGGCCGCTGCCAGGGAAATCACCGAGCCCATGAACGGCGCGGGTTGCTGGTCGAATGCCCCCACTTCAATCGTCGAACTCACAGCGACCAGCCGCGCCAGCAGCGCATCGCCCCACGCGCCTTGCGGCACCAGCAGGCGCCGGGCGCAGGTGCAGCGCTGGCCAGCCGAGATAAACGCCGACTGGATAATGGTGTAGACCGCCGCATCCACGTCGGCCACTTCGTCGACCACCAGCGGGTTGTTGCCGCCCATTTCCAGCGCCAGGATCTTGTCCGGGCGCCCGGAGAATTGCTGGTGCAGATGATTGCCGGTGCGGCTGGAGCCGGTGAAGAACAACCCGTCGATCCCGGGGTTGGCCGCCAGCGCGATCCCGGTTTCCCGAGCACCTTGCAGCAGGTTCAACACACCCACCGGCAAACCGGCTTCGATCCAGCACTGCACGGTCAGCTCGGCGACCTTGGGGGTCAGCTCGCTGGGTTTGAACAGTACGGTATTGCCCGCCAGCAACGCCGGGACGATATGCCCGTTAGGCAAATGGCCGGGGAAGTTATACGGGCCAAACACCGCCACCACACCGTGGGGTTTGTGGCGCAACACCGCAGTGGCGTCGCCCAGGGGGCCGCTCTTCTCGCCGGTGCGCTCGCGGTAGCTTTGCACCGAGATCGCGATCTTGTTGGCCATGCTGGTGACTTCGGTGGCCGACTCCCACAGCGGCTTGCCAGTTTCCTCACCGATGCAACGGGCGATTTCATCAGCGCGTTTCTTCAGGGTAGCCGCGAAGGCTTCCAGTACACCGATGCGCTCTTCCAGCGGGCGCCGGGCCCAGGCCGGGAACGCCTGGCGCGCAGCCTGCACGGCAGACTCGACCTGCTCGGCAGTGGCGCCGTTGCCGGCCCACAGCACCTGCTGGGTCACGGGGTTGCGCGATTCAAACAGTTCACCCTGGCCAGCCAGCCAGCTACCTGCGATATACAGCGAATTCATTATTTCGACTCCCGAGCAGCAGACAACGGTACGGCACGCACTTGATCACCCACCACCAGCTGCAGGCGCTTGGCGGTCTGCGGATCGACCACCAGCGTGCCGGCCGCCAGACGGGCCGGAGCGGCGGTGATGCGGCACTCCTCGCGCTTGCGGTTATGGATCAGGAACGGCGTGGCATCCTCCCCCGGCGTGCCAATCGCCAGCACCAGGGCCTGGCTGTCGCGCACCGCACGGATCTTGCTGGTCTCGCACTCCACCGCCGGGCCTGCGTCGAAGATGTCGACGTAGCCCTGGTAGCTGAAACCTTCACTCTTGAGCATGCTCAGCGCCGGTTCGGTATCCGGGTGGACCTTGCCGATCACGTTGCGCGCATCCTCGGAAAGGAAGCAGCTGTACAGCGGAAATTTCGGCATCAGTTCGGCGATAAAGGCCTTGTTGCCGACCCCGGTGAGGTAATCGGCCTGGCTGAATTCCATCTTGAAGAAGTGTCGCCCCAGGCTTTCCCAGAACGGCGAACGCCCGGCGTCATTGGACACCCCGCGCATCTCGGCGATGATCTTGTTGCCGAACAGTTGCGGGAACTCGGCGATAAACAGCATGCGCGCCTTGGCCAGCATGCGACCGTTGAGGCCGGTGCGGTAATCGGCGTGCAGGAACAACGAGCACAGCTCGGAATTGCCGGTGAGGTCGTTGGCCAGGAACAGCGTCGGGATCTCACGGTAGATATTCAGCTCCTGGGAGGCGCTGACCGTCAGGCCGACCCGGAAGTTGTACCAGGGCTCACGCAGGCCGACGGCGCCAGCGATGGCGGAAATACCCACCACGCGGCCTTCGTCGTTTTCCAGCACGAACAGGTAGTCGGCATCGCCGCGCCCGGCGTCGCCGCGAAAGGTTTTTTCGGCCCAGCCCACGCGGTGGGTCAGGCGCTCTTCGTTGGCCGGCAAGGTGGTGAGGCCGGTGCCGGTGCTGCGCGCCAGATCAATCAGGGCCGGTAAGTCGCTGCTGCGTACGGGACGAACGATCATGCTATCTCCTCAGACGGGCCGCTCTGTTCGAGCCACCCGCGAAACTCTGCTTTTAAACCGCGACCAGGCGCACGCTCGCGCCTTCGCCGACGCCCAACGCTTCGGCCGCTGCCAGGTCCAGGGTGACTGGCTTGCCCGGTGCGTAGTCCAGTTCCAGCATCACCGCGCGGTAATCCTGCAACTGCGCATTGCTCACCAGGTACTGGCGACCGACCCCCTTGACCATCTCGCCGATCTTCACCGGCACCACGCGGCTCTGGGCAATCGAACGAATGCCCGAAACCCGCGCGTGCAGCGTCGGGCCACCGTCGAAGATGTCGATGTAATGGTCGGTCTCGAAACCTTCGCGCATCAGGATGTCGAAGGTGATCTGCGCACGCGGGTGCACCTGGCCCATGGCTTCCTGGGCTTCGTCCGGCAACAGCGGCACATAGATCGGGTAATGGGGCATCAGCTCGGCGAGGAAGGTGCGGCTTTTCAGCCCGCACAAGCGCTCGGCGGCGGCGTAGTTGAGGTCGAAGAAGTTGCGACCGATGGCGTCCCAGAACGGCGAGTCACCGTTCTCGTCGCTGTAGCCGACGATCTCGGTCACCACCGAGTCGGCAAAGCGCTCGGGGTGGCTGGCGACGAACAGCAGGCGGCCACGGGAATTGAGTTCCGACCACGGCGAACCGACCAGCTCGGGCACCACGTAGAAACTGGTGAGCAGGCTGTTGCCGGTGAGGTCGTGGCATTGGGAAAGCACGTGGATCTTGTTGTGGATCTTCAGCTCGCGGGAAGCGTGCACGAAGGTCTCGTTACGAAAACTGTAGAAAGGTTCCGAGTAACCGGCCGAGGCGACGATGGCCGAGCAACCGGCGAGCTTGCCGGTCTCGGTGTCTTCGAGCACGAAGAAATAGCTTTCTTCACCGTTGAAACTGACCTCGGCCGCGAAGGACGCTTCACTGGCGGCGATCTTGTCGCTGAGGCGCTCGACGTCATCCGGCAGGGAGGTGACACCAATCGGGCTGTCCGCAGCCAGACGCTGTACCTCGCCCAGATCAGCCATTTGCGCGGGGCGCATCACCAGCATGGTGTCACTCCTTAACTCGAAAAACTTGCAGGAAAAAATGCCGGACACAGTCTTGAAACCCGTGAGGTCAGGTGTGGGAGCGGGCTTGCTCGCGAAAGCGGTGTGTCATTCAACATTTGAAGTGACTGAACCACTGCATTCGCGAGCAAGCCCGCTCCCACATTTGACCTTCACAGCTCCAACCAAGGAGTCCGGCATACAAAATTTGTGTTCGGTGCCCGTATCGCCGGTCACCGAACCGTGTATCAGCCTTGCGTCAACGTCTTCACAGCACGCTCAAAACGGTCCAGACCTTCCTTGATGTCCGCCTCTTCCACCACCAGGCTTGGGGCAAAACGCACCACGTCCGGGCCGGCTTGCAGGATCATCAGGTTTTCTTTCTCGGCCGCGTTGAACACGTCCTTGGCCTTGCCCTTGAACGCGTCGCTCAACACGCAACCGAGCAGCAGGCCCATGCCGCGCACTTCGGTGAAGATCCCGTATTGCTTGCCGATCTGCTCCAGGCGCGCCTTGAACAGGTCGTGCTTGGCGTTCACGCCAGCCAGCACTTGCGGGGTGTTGATCACGTCGATCACCGCCTCGCCCACCGCACATGCCAGCGGGTTGCCGCCGTAGGTGGTGCCGTGGGTGCCCACGACCAGGTGTTTGGCCAGCGCTTCGGTGGTGAGCATCGCCGCGATCGGGAAACCACCTCCCAGGCTCTTGGCGCTGGTCAGGATGTCCGGGGTCACGCCGTAGTGCTGGTAGGCGAACAGCTTGCCGGTACGGCCCATGCCGGTTTGCACTTCGTCGAACACCAACAGAGCGTCGTGCGCGTCGCACAGCTCACGGGCACCTTGCAGGTAGGCCAATTCGGCCGGCAGCACGCCGCCTTCGCCCTGGATCGGCTCCAGCACCACGGCGCAGGTCTTGTCCGAAACGGCGGCTTTCAGCGCGGCCAGGTCGTTGTAGGGAACGTGGGTGATGCCGGTGATTTTTGGACCGAAACCATCGGAGTACTTGGACTGGCCACCGACGTTGACAGTGAACAGGGTGCGGCCGTGGAAGCTGTTCAGCGCGGCGATGATCTCGTACTTCTCAGTGCCGAAACGGTCGAACGCGACGCGACGGGCCAGCTTGAACGCGGCCTCGTTGGCTTCGGCGCCGGAGTTGCAGAAGAACACACGCTCGGCAAAGGTGGCGTCGATCAGCTTGTGGGCCAGGCGCAGCGCCGGCTCGTTGGTGAAGACGTTGGAGACGTGCCACAGCTTGTTGGCCTGCTCGGTCAGTGCACCGACCAGCGCCGGATGGGCATGGCCCAATACGTTGACCGCGATACCGCCGGCAAAGTCGATCAGTTCGCGACCCGCCTGGTCCCATACACGGGAACCTTCGCCACGCACGGGGATGAATGCGGCAGGTGCGTAATTGGGCACCATGACTTGGTCGAAATCGGCACGTTGCACCGGGGCTTGCTCAACGGACATCGGAGTCTCCTGAAGAGGAACGCCTGCCTGGAACTGGCGGGCGATGCAGGGATTGTAAGGACAGTTTTCAGTGCAGCCTTGTCGCCAAGCGACAACTTCTTATAGCGCCAACCCGCGTTTTCAGCGGGTTTACGCCAATGCGACAAATAGCGTCGCAAAGGCGCAGTTTAAACTGCCCGGCGGTTTTACGGCAGGACCATTACACGCCCCGCCCCCTAACTATCTAAGCTCATGGGCCGCGGTGCCGCTGATCTACTAGCCGTTTTCATGACCCAAGAGATCAAGCTCATGACGACCGCTTCCCCACCCGCCACCCTGGCCCAGAGTACCCGTCACCCGGACAGCCATTACGCACCGCTGCTCGGTGCGTTCCCGCAGTGGCTCGGGCAAGCCAGCACCCGCACCCGCAGCGACCTGAAAAACGCCCAACCGCAACACGCCGTGGCGCTGGCGAATGCGCCCGCGCCATTAAAAACCGCGCTCAGCCAACACACTGCCGAGCTCTGGACCGCCCGCAACAACCTTGACCAGG
This sequence comes from Pseudomonas sp. GL_117, assembly GCF_057835125.1. Classification (NCBI taxonomy): domain Bacteria; kingdom Pseudomonadati; phylum Pseudomonadota; class Gammaproteobacteria; order Pseudomonadales; family Pseudomonadaceae; genus Pseudomonas; species Pseudomonas sp. GL_117. The sequence continues at coordinate 4,727,924 of NZ_CM174418.1, forward strand.
CCCTCGCACACGTACAGGACGCCAGGGCCTTCGCCAAGCCGATCCTCGAAGACGCCCTGCTCACTCGCTTCAGCCTGAACCTGGATGCCGAAGCGATCTTCGTGCGCCTGTACATTCCCCAGCACGTGCCTTGGTTTCCCTCGTTGACCTCAGGCGCGGCGCGGGCCTGGACCGTGTCACTGCTGGACGCGGCCCTGCATAACTTCGACGCCCAGGAAATGCGCCCGCAGGCATACGAGGCGGGCTCGACCTTTATCACCCGGCCCTCCGACGACGGACAGTTCGACACCTTGCCCGCGATCAAACAGGCCCTGTCGATTGCCGCCTTCACCAGGCTGTGCCGCGAACTGGATATCGGCGCCCGCTATGCCACCTACCTGCGCGAGGCGCTGGGCATGACAGAGCCCGTCGCCCGCGCCGTGCTGCAGCACAAAGTCAACATCCACCAAAAGGCCGCCCTGCGCGCAGCCCTGCAAGTGGCGCGGGTACAGGGCGACATCCAGGCCGATTACGCCAGAGCGATTGAAGACCTGATCGCCGGGCGCACTGGCGTGACGATCGGCGGCCGTCCCATGGTGTGCCATGCCCTGAGCATGATGGACGCCCCACTCAGCGGCATCCTGCTGTTCGCCCCCGACCCGGAGCACGCCCGCACGGTACAGCGCGTGGTGGCCTATGTGCCGGACGACCCGCAGCACCCCATCAAGGAATATGCATCGTCGCGCGCCTTCCAGCAGACCCTGGCCGAGCAACTGCGTGACGAGCAGTACCAGGGTTTTTTCAGCCGTTTTGTGGCCCACGCGCAACGCGGGGTGTTTTTTGCCGACCTCAAACAGCGGTTGGCACGGATCACCTGGCACCCTCCCAAGCCGGGCGATGGCCAGGCGCCGTGGCGCGAGGAGCCCATCGCTGCGCCCACGCTGCAAGTGGCTGCCACACCGATTTCAGGCGACGTCTGGCAACACCTTTATCAGCAGACGCTAAACAAGCTGCTCAATGACGCCCGCACCTTGGCCGTGCCCACCGCCGATGCCGATCGAAATGCACGCTGGGCGTTGTGGGACTCGTTTGTCAGCGTCGCCTCATCGGTGCTCAACGCTGTGCTGCTGGTGGTGGCGCCCTTCATCCCGGGCCTGGGTGAACTGATGCTGGGCTACATGGCCTATCAACTGCTGGATGAGGTATTTGAAGGCATCGTCGATTGGGCGCAAGGCCTGGACAAGCAGGCGTTCGGCCACCTGATGAATATCCTCGAATCCTTGGTGCAGGCGGGTATTTTTGTCGCCGGCAGCACCTTGGGCGTGACCGAACTGCGCAAGCTGCTGCCACAGAACGTGTTGACGTTCATCGACCGTTTCAAGCCCGTCACCCTCGCCAATGGCAAGACCCGCTACTGGAAACCCGACCTCAAGCCCTACCAACAGGCCATAAACGTGCCGCCGCGCCTGGGGCATGACGGGCTGGGGCTGCTGAAGGTGCGTGACGAGGCCATCCTGCCCCTGGCAGGCCAGCACTATGCCGTGGAGCAGACGCCCGGTACCGGGCGCTATGTGATCAAGCACCCCAGCCGCCCCGACGCCTACCGCCCGACCCTCACCCATAACGGCGCCGGCGCCTGGCACAGCGAACTGGAGCAGCCGATGCAATGGGACTCCTCGACCTTGCTGCAGCGCCTGGGTCACCGCGCGCATGACCTCAGCGACGCCGACCGTGCGCTGGCCCTGCAACTGAGCGGCGTGGATGAAGCCGCCCTGCGCAGGATGCACGTCAGGGGCGACCCGCTTCCCCCATTGCTCAGCGACACCTTGAGCCGGATGCGCATCAACCGCGCCATTGAGCAACTGATCGAGCAACTGCGCAGTGACGACCCGGCGGTGTACCACGCGATCGATCCACAGGATCAGTTGCAACTGCTGACCAGCTACGGCTATTGGCCAACCGCCAAAGCCCTGCATTTTCTGGATGCCGAAGGTAACGTGGCGTGGCGCTTCGGTGAAAGCGACCGGCCCGTGGTGCAAATCCACGAAGCGCAGTTGAAGAACGGCGACTTGCTCAAGACCGTGCTGGAGGCCCTGAGCCCGGAAGAGATCCGCGCATCGTTCGGCGAACGGGCCAGCGACCCGCAATTGAGCCTGGATACCCGCGCGAAAAACCTGCGCCGCGTGCTGGCCGACATTGCCGAACGGCAACGCGCGCAACTGTTCGACTCGCGCTACGCGCTCCCGCAACCCGCCCCGTCTGCCGCTGCCCAGCGCCTGATCGACACCGCACCTGGGTTGCCGGTGAATGTCGCCGAGCACCTGCTGGAGCACGCCACCGGCAGCGAGCTGCACACGCTGGACCAGCAACGCACGCCGCCGCGCCTGGCGCAACTGGCCATGACCGCCATGCGGGAGGTTCGCCTCAATCGCGCCTATGAAGGCCAGCACCTGGATGCCACAGCGGGTATCGACAGCGATCGCCTGGCGCTCAACTCGCTGAAACTGATGCCGCGCTGGTCGCCTCGGGTGCGCCTGGTGGCCCGCTATCAATCGCCGCACGGGCCGGTCTGGAACAGCGTCGGCCCCGCCGATGCCGCCATCGTGCGCACCCTGGTACGTACCGACGATGGCCGCTATGTGCCCTATGACGACCGGGGTGCGCTGTTTGGCGAAACCGACCTGTACAGCGCCATCCTTAAAGCCTTGCCCGATGCGCAACGCGACGCGCTGGGCATCCAGGTCAGCGACGGCCCGGAACTCAAACGCCGCTTGCGCCAACGGCCGCTGCCCCGGGATGAGCTGCGCGTGGTACTCAGCAATGGCGCACCCAAAGCGCCGTCACTCGAAACCCTGCGCCTGCTGGGTAACAACGGCGGCTATCCCGCTCAACCGCCCGCCTCCGACCAACCCCTGACGTTGCAACAACGGGCCGAGCTGCTGTACCCACGGCTCGACCGCGACCGCATCCCCGCGCTGCTCGAGCAGTGGGAACGCCAACCCGGCGGTGCGGCCAACCGGTTGGCGGCCCTGGCTGAGGAACATCGCCAACTGCAGCAAGAGCTGGCGGCCTGGCAAACCGCGAGCCCTACCCACCACCCGGAAACCGGCGAGCCACTCACCCCCGGCCAACGCCGTTATGAACGGCGCAACCGGCAACTGATGGCCCGGCAACTCGAACAGGCCTGGCTGCGTGAAACCGATGTCGACCAGTACTTCGACGACCCCGCACGCAACGGCCATACCCTGCGCCTGGACATACCGATCATGGGCGAGCTGCCCAACCTGAGCGCCCATTTCGACCATGTGTCGCTGCTGTCCCTGATCGGCACGCGCACGACCCGTGGCGCCCAGGCGTTTTTGAGTCGCTTCCAGCGCGTGCGTCACCTGGAAGTGCGCCACACGCCCCTGGGCAGCTTACCGGCGCAAGTACACACCTGGCCGAACCTCAACACCCTCAGCCTGAGCGACTGCAACATAGTGCTCACAGCTGCCAACCAGGTCGAGCTCGCCTCGATGAGCCGCCTGCAAACCCTCGCGCTGGATCACAACCCGCTGGGCCTGGTGCCGGACGTGCAAGCCCTGCACAACCTGATGGCCCTGGACCTGACCCGCACCGGCATCGATCGCGTGCCCGCGGGCCTACTCAACCGGCCTGAGCTGGAGGCGGCCATCCTGAGCGACAACCGCATCAGCGAGCTGCCTGAAGCGATCTACAACCAGCCTGCCACCTCCAGCTACCGATTGGACCTGTCGAACAACCCCCTTTCCGGCTCGACCCTGCAACGGGTCAAGGCTTACTTCCAGGTCCACGGCACCTGCTGGGAGGCCGACGCCCACCCCACCGACATCCGCGATGCGCAGCGGCTGTACCCGACACTGGACCGCCCGGCAATCAACCGCTTGATTTTTACCCTGCCGGGCAATATCGAACAGGGGCGGATCGAACTGGCACGCTTGGCCGGCGAACTGGACAGGCTGCAACAACAGCTCAGCACCTGGCGTCAGGCACCCGGCCAACCGGCCCTGGAACAGGCCAGGCGCAGTGCCTTGAGCCAGCGCCTGGAAGACAGCTGGAGGCGGATCACGACTCAGGAGACACGCATGCTCCAGTCCCTGGTCATCGACCAACCCCTGGTCGGCGAGCTGCCGACGCTCAGCGCGCGCTTCGACCATGTGCGCTCTCTAGTGATTCACGGTAATGGCGGCGCACTGGAGCCCGCGGCGTTTCTCGACAGTTTCCCTGCGCTGGACATCCTGGACATCGAAAACGCCCCACTCGGGCAGATCCCCGCCACGATCCTTTCACGGCCCAACCTGACGTTTCTCGGCCTGCCCCGGTGCAACATCACACTGTCAGCGCCCGCCGCAACCGCCCTGCAAGGCATGCAACACCTGGAATACCTGGACCTGAGCCACAACCCCCTGGGCCGTACGCCAGACTTTCATCAACTACCGAGGCTGTCCAACGTATTGCTGGCCGACACCGGCCTGCGCGAAGTGCCCGCCAGCCTGGTCAACAGCGTGCCGCGCAGCACGGTGAACTTGAGCAATAACGCCATCGAGACGCTGCCCGAAGAACTGTTCAACTTGTCGGAGCAGGTCAGCCGCGCCTATGACCTGTCCGGCAACCCGCTATCGCCGGCGGCGCTCGAACAGGTCAAGCGCTACAGCCAGGCCCGGCGAGAAAACTTCAATGCCCAGGCCCCCGAGGCCGATCGGGAACGCCTGTTGCGCCTGTACCCGACCTTTACCGAGGCCGAAGCCGACCGCTTCATTTTCAGGCTCCCCGGCACCATGGACGCCGTGTCCCCCACCCTCGGCCGCCTGGAAGCCGAATACGCCCAACTGACGACAGACCTGCAACAGTGGATGCTGGATGTGCCGCAACGCCACCCCATACTGGATACGCCGCTGGACGAAGCGGAACGGGCGCGTCAGCAACTGCTGCGCAATGATTTCAAGACCCTGCTGCAACAGGCGTGGCGCCGCGAAGGCGCCGAAGACGAAGAGAGCCTGAATGATGAACTCACCCATGCGCTGGTGTTGGACACTCCCATCCTCGGTGACCTGCCGCAACTGAGTGCACACTTCGACCATGTGTCCTGGTTCCAATACACCGGCGACGGCACGACCACCGGACTCGACGGTACCTTGGGCTGCTTCCCGAACCTGCAATCGCTGGTCGTGACCCGGTGTCATCTGCCTGCGTTGCCGCAATCGCTGTTCAGCATGCGCAAACTGACAAGCCTGGAACTGTCCCACTGCCAACTCAGGCTCAGCGCTTCCGACAGCGCGGCCATCGGCGACTTGGCGGACATCGAGTTTCTGGACTTGAGCGAGAACCCGCTGACACTGGCACCCGATGTCAGGCGGTTGAGCCAGTTGACTTCACTGCACCTGCGCAACACCCGGATCCGCGAGTTGCCTCGCGGCGTGTTTCAACTCAGCGCGCTGGACACACTGGACGTGAGCCAGAACCAGATCAGCCACATCCCCCCCGACCTGCTGGAGATGATCCCCACGTTCCTGGAGGACTGCGACCTGAGTGACAACCCTTGGTCGGCGCAAAGTATTGGCAGGCTGCGCAGCTACTACCTGCGCACCGGCATGGATTTCCAGGTGCCCGAGGCGAGCATGGATGAGCAGGGCAACCCGTTGTCGCCACCGACGCCCCAGACAGAGGAGGAATAAGCGTCTAGCCGCGTTCGGCGGGCACCGACGACAGCTCGAACGGGCTGCTGCTGCGCCGCTGGTTGCGGTCTTCACGCGGGGTGGCGCCGAAGAAATTGCGGTAGGCGCTGGAGAAGTGCGGCCCCGAGGAGAAGCCGCACGACAGGCCGATCTGGATGATCGACTTGCTGGTTTGCATGAGCATCTGGCGCGCCTTGTTCAGGCGCAGTTCCAGGTAGTACTGGCTGGGAACGCGGTTGAGGTATTGCTTGAAGATGCGCTCGAGTTGTCGTCGCGACACGCACACGTGCTGGGCGATTTCGTCGGTGGTCAGCGGCTCTTCGATATTCGCTTCCATCAACAGCACGGCCTGGGTCAGCTTCGGGTGGCTGGAACCCAGGCGGTTCTGCAACGGAATGCGCTGGCGTTCACCGCCTTCGCGGATGCGCTCCACCACCAGTTCTTCGGAGACCGCACCAGCCAGTTCGGCCCCGTGATCGCGGGCCAGCACCGCCAGCAGCAGGTCGAGTACCGACATGCCACCGCAGGCGGTGAGACGGTCGCGGTCCCAGTCGAACAGGTGGCTGGTGGCGATGACCTTGGGGAAACGCTCGGCGAAATCGTCCTGCCAGCGCCAGTGCACGGCGGCACGGTAGCCGTCGAGCAGGCCGAGCTGGGCCAGCGGGTAGACACCGGCCGACAAGCCACCGATCACGCAACCGGCGCGCACCAGTTGCTTGAGCGCGCTGCTCAGTTGCGAGGCGATGGCGGTGGGCGGTTCGTCCGCCAGCAGGAACAGTTTCTGGAAACCTTCCAGCTTGCCGCCCCACGGCTCGCCCGGCAGTTGCCAGGCGCCATCGGAGGCCGGCTCGGCGAGCAGGAACGACAGTTCGTAGACCACGTCCGGATGCACCCGCTGAGCAACGCGCAAGGCCTCCTCAGCCAGCGCAAGCGTGAGTGCTTTTGTGCTGGGCCAAATCAGGAAACCAATGCGATGGGCGGTCATGTAGGGCTATCCGAAGCGAGTAACAGTAATGAAGACAGGGGCTAATGCTAGCCGGTAAACCAACACAAATCTTAAAAACGGTGAAGAACCAATGTGGGAGCGGGCTTGCTCGCGAAAGCGGTGTTTCAGTTGATACAGGTATATCTGATGTACCGCTTTCGCGAGCAAGCCCGCTCCCACAGGGGATTTGAGCTAGCCTCAAGATTTCCGATCATGCACTACTTCAGTGCACAAAAGCAGCCTTGATTATTTCAAGCTACCGGACAAGAACTGCTGCAAACGCTCGGACTGCGGGTTCACCAGTACTTCACGCGGGTTGCCACGTTCTTCGACGATGCCTTTGTGCAAAAACACCAACTGGTTCGACACTTCACGGGCAAAGCCCATTTCGTGCGTCACCACCACCATGGTGCGGCCTTCCTGGGCCAGGTCCTGCATCACCTTGAGCACTTCACCGACCAGTTCCGGGTCGAGGGCCGAAGTGGGTTCGTCGAACAGCATCACCTCCGGTTCCATCGCCAGGGCACGGGCAATCGCCACACGTTGCTGCTCGCCGCCGGACATGTGGCCGGGGAACGCATCCTTGCGATGGCCCACGCCGACCTTGGCCAGGTAATGCTCGGCCTTTTCACGGGCGTCTTTCTTCGACATGCCGAGCACGTGCACCGGCGCTTCCATGACGTTTTCCAACGCGGTCATGTGCGACCACAGGTTGAAATGCTGGAACACCATCGACAGGCGCGAACGCATGCGCTGCAGCTGTTTCGGATCGGCGGCCTTGAGGGCGCCGTCCTTGTTGGCCACCAGTTTCAGCTCTTCGTTATTGAGCAGAATCTTGCCGGCGTGGGGTTGCTCCAGCAGGTTGATGCAGCGCAAAAAGGTACTTTTGCCCGAACCGCTGGAACCGATGATGCTGATCACGTCACCGGCCGCGGCGGCCAGGGACACGCCTTTGAGCACTTCATGACTGCCATAGCGTTTATGCAGGTCTTGGACTTCAAGTTTGTACATGCGGTCGGTTCTCACAAAAACAGTGGGTCAGTCATTCAGCAAATTGCCATGGCGCAGGGCTTCGCGCCCCGCGACCTTGGCCAGCCAAAAACCTGCTTGGGCATAACGCAGCCGCTCAACGGCAAACAGCACCCCGGACGTGCCGGCGCAAACAATGCTGACCTGGTCGGACAAGGGATCAATCACTTCAAAAATCTCATCACCGGCCTCGACCCATTCACCCGGCTTGCGCAGGAAACTGATCACGCCAGGATGGGGCGCGAACAGCATCTCGGTGCCTTCGAACGGCATGCCTTCACAGGCATCGAATTGTGCCGCCGGCCATTGGCCCTTGATCAGGCCTTGCTCGGCGAGGAACGCCAGAATGCCTTCGGCGTGGAAAATCGCCTCGTCGCGCCCGGTGTCGGATTGGCCACCCAACTCCAGCGTAGTCGCCAGGCACGCCAACGGGATCTGCGCGTCTGGAAACGCCTTGGACAAACGCAACCAGGGCGTCGAGCAGGCTTCATCGAACGAACTGCCACCGGAGTCTTCCGCCAACAGGCCGACCTTCACATTCAGGTGCGCGGCCAGCGAACGCCACTGCGGCCAATGCTGGGGCAACGCATACAGGTGCAATGCGGCTTCGCAGTCGCAATGCAGGTCGAGCACCACGTCGGCGCTGCAGGCGTGGCGCAACAGCACCCGCTGCATGCCTTGCAGCTGGCTCGCCGGCTCAGGCAAGGCGTCGAGAGTGTCAATCATGGCCTGTCGGATCAGGCGCACGTTGGCGTGAGGATCGTCCCCCAGCTTGCCTTCCAGCAGCGCGGCAACCGGCTCGTCCAACGCGACGAAATCGCGGTTGAAGTTCTTGCCGCTGCCGACCTCGAAACGCCCCTGGTGTGCGCCTTGCAGCAGCTGGCCGAGGCCCATCGGGTTGGCCACCGGAACCAGCTCGATGACGCCGTTGAGGGCGCCCTGCTCTTCCAGCTCGGTGAGACGCTTTTTCAGTTCCCAGGCGGTGCGCATGCCGGGCAATTCATCGGCGTGCAGGCTGGCCTGGATATAGGCCTTGCGCTCGCCGCTGCCGAAGCGGAACACGCTCAGTTGGCGCTCGCAGCCCAAATGCCCCCAGGGCAACAGGTGATCGATACGTTCCATATCAGTGCTTCCTTGGAGCCAGGTAGCTCAGCCAACGGCGCTCGGCCAACTTGAACAGGCGCACCAGGATGAAGGTCAGGCACAGGTAGAACACGCCGGCGGTGATATAGGCTTCGAACGGCAGGTAGAACTGCGCATTCACCGTGCGCGCGGCACCGGTGATGTCGATCAGGGTGACGATCGAGGCCAGGCTGGTGGTCTGCAACATCATGATCACTTCGTTGCTGTACTGCGGCAGTGCGCGGCGCAGGGCCGACGGCAGCAGGATGCGGCGATACAGCTTGTAGCGCGACATGCCCATGGCCTTGGCCGCTTCGATCTCGCCATTGGGCGTGGCCTTGAGGCTACCGGCAATGATCTCGGCGGTGTAGGCGCTGGTGTTGATCGCAAACGCCAGGCACGCACAGAACGTGGCGCTGGACAGCAGCGGCCACAGGAAGCTCTCGCGCACCACTTCGAACTGGGCCAGGCCGTAGTAGATCAGGAACAGCTGCACCAGCATCGGCGTACCGCGGATCACATAGGTGTAGAGCCAGGCCGCACCGTTGACCACCGGCTGCTTGGACACACGCATCAAGCCCAGGGGCAAGGCGGCGAGCAGGCCGAAGAACAACGAGATGGCGAGCAGTTTCAGGGTGGTCAGCAGGCCGCCAAGGTACAGCGGCATGGCCTCCCAGATGACGTTGTAGTCGAAGATCATAGATCAGCCGCCCTTACGCCTACCGAGTAGCGCTTCTCAAGATGACGCAGGGCCAGCAACGACACGCTGGTGATCACCAGGTACATCGCCGCCACTGCGAGGAAGAAGGTAAAAGGCTCGCGGGTGGCGTCTGCCGCCTGCTTGGCCTTGAACATCATGTCTTGCAAACCCACCACCGAGATCAGCGCGGTGGCCTTGGTGAGGACCAGCCAGTTGTTGGTGAAACCAGGGATCGCCAGCCGGATCATCTGCGGCACCATCACCCGGAAAAACACCTGGAAACTGCTCATGCCATACGCCAGGCCGGCCTCGGCCTGACCCTTGGGAATAGCCATGAAGGCGCCGCGGAAGGTTTCCGACAGGTAGGCGCCAAAGATGAAACCCAGGGTGCCGATGCCGGCGGCCAAGGGGTTCAAGTCGATATAGTCGTCGTAGCCGAGCAACGGCGCGACGCGGTTAAGCAAGTCCTGGCCGCCGTAGAAAATCAGCAGGATCAGCACCAGGTCGGGGATCCCGCGGATCACCGTGGAGTACAAGTCACCCAGCCAGGCCAACCAGCGCACCGGCGACAGGCGTAACGCGACCCCGATCAGACCCAGAACAATGGCCAAGGCCATGGACGACAAGGCGAGCTGAAGCGTCAACCATGCGCCATCGAGGATGACGGCCCCGTAGCCTTTCAACATGATTCAGGTCCTCGAAAAGGGGGATGAAAAAATGGCGCAAACCGCAGGAATTCTGTTGCTTGCGCCATTTCGGACTGACAGCTGCGAGTATTTACTGGGCTTCTGGGCCGTAAATATCGAAGTTGAAGTACTTTTTCTCGATTTCTTTGTATTTGCCGTTGGCACGGATCGCGGTGATGGCAGCGTTGATGCGGTCCAGGTTTTCCTTGTCGCCTTTGCGGACCGCGATGCCGATACCGTCGCCGAAGTATTTGGCGTCGGTGAAGGATGGGCCGGTGAACGCGTAGCCTTTGCCAGCGTCGGTCTTCAGGAAACCGTCTTCCAGCAGGGTGGCGTCGGCCACGGTACCGTCAAGACGACCGGCAGCCACGTCCAGGTAGATTTCGTTCTGGGTGCCGTAGGGAACGATGGTGGCGCCTTTGGGAGCCAGCACTTCCTTGGCGAAACGGTCGTGGATCGAACCGCGCTGCACGCCGATCTTCTTGTCTTTGAGCTCAGCCAGACTGTCGCTGACCGCTACGCCGTCCTTCATCACCAGGCGCGCCGGGCTCAGGTAGTAGCGTTTGGTGAAGTCCACGGACTTCTTGCGATCTTCGGTGATGGACATGGACGACAGGATCGCGTCGATCTTGCGCACTTTGAGCGCCGGGATCAGGCCGTCGAATTCTTGCTCGACCCAGGTGCACTTGACCTTCATCTCTTCGCACAGGGCGTTGCCGATGTCGTAGTCAAAACCCACGATGCTGCCATCCGGCGCCTTCGAGGCAAACGGAGGGTAGGCCGCTTCGATACCAATTTTCAGAGGCTTCTCATCAGCGAAAGCCTGCATGGACAGCACGGACAGCGCCAGGGCGCCCAACAGCACGAGTTTCTTCATCTTGGGACTCCATCGGTATAGGGCAAAACAGCAGTATGAGCCATGGCCCACGATGCGACATAAGGGAAACCGAATTGCGGTGCTGCGTCCTACACCAGTTACACACCGGAGACGACGAGCGAGTGATCGGCATTCTAACGACAGGCCGGAAGCCGATATTTCCTCAATGCGACAACAATTTACAGAAGCACCGAGAAAGCGGTTCCAGCACATTGACAGCCTCTGAATTTTATGCAGAGACAAAAGACATTAAACCTATTGATACTGCAAATTGCGGGCCTATTATTCGCAAACCCTTCTGGCACGGCAAGTCTGGCGTTTAATCTTATTGATATGGGTGTCTGCAATGGAGCTTTTCGGGGCGCAGGCGTAGCGCTTTGCCTCATGTTTGGGCGCGGGGTTACACATTTAGGGCCGCCGGTAACATTCAGAAACGTCCTACGAGAGAAACCGATATTTATTGGCTTGATGGTTATGCAGGCTCGTCATACCACCACCTCCCTCGCTATGAAATGCAATCCAAATGTGGGAGCGGGCTTGCTCGCGAATGCAGAGTGTCAGTCGCTGGAGATGTTGAATGACCCACCGCATTCGCGAGCAAGCCCGCTCCCACCGGGGATCTCCACAGCTTGCAAGGTCCCACAAAAAAGCCCCATCCGGCTTACACCGAATAGGGCTCTGTACCACCAACCCGCCTTACGCGACGTTCATGGTCTTGTGCGTTTCAATCAGATGCGCCACCACACCTGGGTCCGCCAGGGTGGAAATATCCCCCAGCCCGTCGTACTCGGCCGTGGCAATCTTGCGCAGAATGCGGCGCATGATTTTCCCCGAACGCGTCTTCGGCAAGCCCGGCGCCCACTGGATCACGTCCGGCGAAGCAATCGGCCCGATCTCTTTACGCACCCAGTTCTTCAATTCCAGGCGCAGCGCTTCGTTCGGCTCTTCGCCATTCTTGAGGGTGACATACACATAGATGCCCTGGCCCTTGATGTCATGCGGCACACCGACCACCGCCGCTTCGGCGACTTTCGGGTGGGCCACCATGGCACTTTCGATCTCGGCGGTGCCCATGCGGTGGCCAGATACGTTCAACACGTCATCCACGCGCCCGGTGATCCACCAGTAGCCGTCTTCATCGCGACGGGCGCCGTCGCCGGTGAAGTACATGCCACGGAAGGTCTTGAAGTAGGTGTCGACGAACCGGTCATGGTCGCCGTACAGCGTCCGCGCCTGGCCTGGCCACGAATCGAGGATCACCAGGTTGCCTTCGGCAGCGCCTTCGATGATGTTGCCCAGGTTATCCACCAACGCCGGCACCACGCCAAAGAACGGCCGCGCCGCTGAACCCGGCTTGAGCGCATGGGCGCCCGGCAGCGGGCTCATCAGCGTCGCGCCGGTTTCGGTCTGCCACCAGGTGTCGACGATCGGGCAACGGGATTGGCCGACGTTCTTGTAGTACCAGTCCCACGCTTCAGGGTTAATCGGCTCACCCACCGACCCCAGCAGACGCAGGCTGCTGCCATCCACGCCCTCGCAAGCGGCAGTGCCGGACGCCATCATCGCGCGGATAGCGGTCGGCGCGGTGTAGAGGATATTGACCTTGTGCTTGTCGACGATCTTGCCGACGCGGGTGATGTCCGGGTAGTTGGGCACGCCTTCGAACAGCAGCGTGGTCGCGCCATTGGCCAGCGGGCCGTAGACGATATAGGTGTGGCCGGTAACCCAACCGACGTCGGCGGTGCACCAGTAGATTTCACCTGGGCGGTAGTCGAACACGCGCTCGTGGGTCAGGGCCGCGTAGAGCAGATAGCCGCCGGTGGTGTGCTGCACGCCCTTGGGCTTGCCGGTGGAGCCGGAGGTATAAAGGATGAAGAGGGCCTCTTCGGCGCCCATCTCTTTGGGTGCGCAGACGGTGCCTGCCACTTTCATCAGGTCTTCGTACCAGATGTCGCGATGCTGGTTCCACTTGATGTTGCCACTGGTGCGCTTGCACACGATGACTTTCTGGATGCTGCTGGTTTCCGGGTTGGTCAGGGCGTCGTCGACGTTGGCCTTCAACGGAATCTTCTTACCGGCGCGGATACCTTCGTCGGCGGTGATCACCACCTTCGACTTACAGTCGATGATGCGACCGGCCAGGGCTTCCGGCGAAAAACCGCCAAACACCACGGAATGGATCGCACCGATACGGGCACACGCCAGCATGGCGACCACGGCTTCGGGGATCATCGGCATATAGATAGTCACCACGTCGCCGCGATGCACATCCTGGCCGCGCAGGGCGTTGGCGAACTTGCAGACTTCTTCATGCAGCTCGCGATAGGTGATGGTGCGGCTTTCGGAAGGATCGTCGCCCTCCCAGATGATCGCAGCCTGGTCGCCACGCTCGGCGAGGTGACGGTCCAGGCAGTTGTAGGAAACGTTCAGGGTGCCATCGGCAAACCACTTGATGTCGACATGGTGATCGTCGAACGAGGTCTGCTTCACCGCGGTGAAAGGCTTGACCCAGTCAAGGCGCTTGGCTTGCTCACGCCAGAAACCATCGGGGTTGACCACCGACTGCTGGTACATGGCCTTGTAGGTCGCCTCGTCGGTCAGCGTGTTGGCTGCTACTTCGGGGCGAACGGGGTACAGGGAAGCCGCACTCATCTTTCTTACCTCGGTGACAATAGTTGTTTTTGTATGCCCTGTTTTAGCCGGGGCTGCCCCATAGAACCATTCGACGATGGTAGTAACAAGCCCCTACATTTTGCCCTGCTATGTGCTTTGGCGGCTCTGGCCCGCGGCCCGTGGCGTTTTGCGCCTTGATGAAAAAAGCTTTACCCGTGGATTGTTACAAAAACCGCCAATAGTGTTTATCAAAAGCACGGGTATATGAATATAACCCGCGAGCCTAGAATCACTTCCGCCAACAGAGGCACTGTGATTAACAACGCAACAGCCCCCACGAAGGCAACGTTAATCCGAACCAAACAACCCTAAGTTACACACGTGGCCTCACAAAGGCCCCGTGACCCACTTCGACCTCAATAAGGTAAAAATAGAAATGAAAGCTCTAGTAGTTATGGCCCTCAGCAGCTTGTGCGCCACCGCCGCCCTGGCCGACGAAGCCCCGACTGACGTAGCTGACCGCAATGCCCCGATTGTCGAGGACTACACTTACAGCACCCATCTGGACGTTGCCAAAGTACTGTCCATGAGCGCGATTCCAGAAGTCTGCGAAGTTGTACCGGTGAAGATGGAATATGAAGATTCACAAGGTCAGCGCCATATTCTTAATTACCATGTAATGGGCAATGGCTGCTCTAACGGATAACAACTTCGTTAGTGCAAGTTGAACCTGATCGTACTCGCCGCAAGAAATCGTTCTTGCGGCCAAAAAACCTCCCCCTCCTCCCCGCGCTGCGCCCCCTCGAAAAAAAACCTGCCGCTCGTCCCTCCAGCCAACCCCAGCAAACCCGTGCCTTGGCTTGAAAAGCAGGCTTTTTGTCTGCGATCCGTGACCATCCGCCACAACACAAAGCCGATTTTTTCCCTATAATGCGCGGGTAAATCGGGCCTGCAATATCCCTTTACACTGGGATGAAGAGCCAGACCTGAGGCCCCGCTGGAGCAAACACCTGCGCTCCGCCCCTCAAGCCTCAAGCAGACCACCCGTAACCCTGATTCCGTTTAATGCCTGCGCGAGCTGTTGCAACAAACGATTCCTTAAGATCCACCGCGGCCTCTGGGCCGTGTGAACACCCAACCATCCGGTTTCACACGGGCACCTTTGAGCCCTCACGCAGGAGACGACACGTCATGCTGAGCTGGGACGAATTCGACAAAGAAGAAGAAGGCGAAGTAGCCACCAAAGGTGCCAACGCCGGCCACGCCACCGAAGCCAACATGGACCGCCTCGACGGTGCCGGCGCTGCCGCTGCCGTGGAAGCCCGCGCCGTCACCGCCAACGACTCCGCTGCCATCGTGCGCGCCAAAGCTGCGCTGGACAAACTCGACATCGCCGAAGGCCTCGCCGAACTCGAAGGCGCCTCCGCCCGCGTCGCCGTTGACGAAAAGCGCATGATCAACTGCCGCGCCGACCTCAACCAACTCGTACCCTTCAAGTACGACTGGGCCTGGCAGAAGTACCTCGACGGCTGCGCCAACCATTGGATGCCGCAAGAGGTCAACATGACCGCCGACATCGCGCTGTGGAAAAACCCCGAAGGCCTGACCGACGACGAACGTCGCATCGTCATGCGCAACCTGGGCTTCTTCTCCACCGCCGACTCCCTGGTCGCCAACAACCTGGTGCTGGCCGTGTACCGCCTGATCACCAACCCGGAGTGCCGCCAGTACATCCTGCGCCAGGCCTTCGAAGAGGCGATCCACACCCACGCCTACCAGTACTGCATCGAATCGCTGGCCATGGATGAAGGCGAGATCTTCAACATGTACCACGAGATTCCATCGGTCGCGAAGAAAGCCGCCTGGGGCCTGAAGTACACCCGTTCGATCTCCGATCCGAAGTTCGAAACCGGCACCGTCGACACCGACAAGGAACTGCTGCGCAACCTGGTCGCGTACTACTGCGTGCTGGAAGGCATCTTCTTCTACTGCGGCTTCACCCAGATCCTGTCCATGGGCCGCCGCAACAAAATGACCGGCGTGGCCGAGCAGTTCCAGTACATCCTGCGCGACGAGTCGATGCACCTGAACTTCGGCATCGACGTGATCAACCAGATCAAAATCGAAAACCCACACCTGTGGGATGCCGAGATGAAGGAAGAAGCGACCCAGATGATCCTGCAAGGGACCCAACTGGAGATCGAATACGCCCGCGACACCATGCCCCGCGGCGTGTTGGGCATGAACGCAGCGATGATGGAGGACTACCTCAAGTTCATCGCCAACCGTCGTCTGTCGCAGATCGGCTTGAAGGAAGAATACCCAGGCACCACCAACCCGTTCCCGTGGATGAGCGAGATCATGGACTTGAAGAAAGAGAAGAACTTCTTTGAGACCCGTGTGATCGAGTATCAGACTGGCGGTGCGTTGAGCTGGGATTGATTCCCGCGCCAAGCAATATCAAGAAGCCCTGACTCGCTCGGGGCTTTTTTATGCCTGGTGATTTGCCATTTCTTGAAGCACATCGCACCCAGCACCTCGCCCGGAAGGGTTCGGATCACATCACCAATGCTGTAGCCTTGTGCCCCAATTGCCATCAGCGTTGTCACCGGCCCAGCGACCGGGAGGCTTTTACCGCAGCGGTTTACGCGAAAATCGATAGATTGATACGCGAGTAAACTGCGGTTGTCACAGCTGGTGCATTCCAATATTCAGTAGATACGACCGAGGCCACCCCGTGACCCCAGACATGCTCGAAGCCGGCCCCGCCGATGCCAAAGTACTTTCCGTGTTTGACTTCGACGGCACCCTGACCCACCACGACAGTTTTGTGCCGTTCCTCAAGTTTGCCTTTGGCAAGGCTGAGTTCTGCCGGCGGATGGTGAAGCTCGCGGTGCCTGGGCTGCGGTTTTTGTTGCGGCTGACCAGCCGGGATGAGTTGAAGGCGCAGTTGATCCGCACCTTCATGACCGGGGTGGAGAAAGCTTGGGTGCAGCAGCAGGCGCAAGCGTATTGCCAGGCGTATTGGACCAAGTTGATGCGCCCAAGCGGCTTGCAGTCGGTGGCCGATGAGTTGAAGTCCGGAGCAGTGGTGACCCTGTGCTCGGCGTCGCCGGCGCTGGTGTTGCAGCCGTTTGCCGATCGCCTGGGGATCAAGTTGATCGGCACCGAGCTTGAAGTGGTCGACGGGGTGCTGACCGGCAAGCTGACCGGCAACAATTGCCGCTGTGAGAACAAGGTGCTGCGGCTTGAAGCGGTGTATGGGGACCTGGGGGATTATCGTCTGCGGGCCTGGGGTGACACACGCGGGGATCGGGAGTTGCTGGCGGCGGCGCAGGATGCGCATTTTCGGCATTTTCATGGGAAGAAGAAAAAGCGGGCCCGGTTGCAGCGGTGATACCAGTGGGTGGGGTCGGCAAAAAAAACTGAGTCGATCCCTTCGCAGCCTCACAGGGGTGAGACAGGTCCCACATTTGATCGGTGCGAGTCTGAAAACCGTGAACGCTGACGCTGCTCTGCCGCGCAGCTTAAACCCAATCCTCGACCCGCAAGCCTGGCACGCGGTCGAACGTAGATATTCGCAAGCGCCTTGGCCGTCGTTACGAGTGAATCATGGCGGCCCCATCGTCGCCTCGCCAAAGGTATACGGATTGCTTTTGTTGCTGATATTTGAGGCAAATCCCGCTATTAATAGCGAACTATCTCACGGACCCGAGCCCCATGAAATTCGACACGGCCTACAGCCTGAGTCTCGATGAAAAGCTGTCGATCTACGACGTACGAGACCTGAATTTCGACGAAACCAGCGACTTCGATTCCGACAAGGATCGTTTCCTCTGCCCCAACGATGAATGCCGTGCAGCATTCGATGCGGGCAACACGCTGAGCACCTTCAACGCAAAAAACGTCAACTACCAACGCACGCCGCACTTCAAGAACAAGGCCGGCACCCGGCATATCGACGGCTGCCGTTATGCCAGCACGCACAAGGCCGCATCCGGTGAAAGCGACGACGAGCGCGAGGACAATTTCCCATCGGAGTTTGTGCTCACCCGCCGCCAATACCAACGCAAAGCCACTGTGGTCGACACCGAAGCAAACGCCCCACAAGAGCCAACGAAAACACCTTCAATCCGCAGCAGCACCTCCCACGTCGCCACTGACACCCCCCCAGACAAAACCAGTGTGTTCGCCCACCCGGTGGAATGCTATGTGTCGAACATCGACGACAAGCACAAGCTCAAAAGCATGCCGCTGAAGATCGGCGAGCATACTGCGACGTACTGGGCGTTTTTCAAGAAGATCGAGTACCTGCAAGACAACAAGGGCCTGATCTACTGGGGCAGGATCAAGGCGATCAAGGACTACACCAGCAGCTTTCGCATCGACTTCGAAAAGAAGGTGTGGCTCGACAAGAAGCCTTACTCGGTCAACGTCTACCTGAGCAAAAAGCTGATCGAGAACTACCGCAAGCGCAAGGCGTTCCTGGAGCAGATCAAGGCGGCGGTGGACAGTAAACAGGCGCTGTACTGCTTCTTTTACGGGGTGACGCCCGAGTTGAAACAGGTGCCAAGCAAGAAACACCCCGAGCAGACGTTCGGGGTGTTCAGCGCGAATATCGAGAACCTGGATCACTTGATTATTCGGGAGGCGCCGGGGGTGGAGTAAAGGCTGGTCGCGAGCCTTCGAAAAAATCCAGTTGATGAGCGGTCAAAACAACTGTACAAAAACACAGTATAGTTTGCCCTCCCCCGTCGAATCCTGGAGAAACCCCATGTCCTCTCTGGCAATGAGCTCTTTCGTAGAACAACAGATCGTCCTGCACCAATTCACCGCCAAGCACAGCGCCCAGGCCCGTGCGATGCTGGGCTGGAGCCGCGAAGACCTGGCCCGCCAGGCGGGTGTGGCAGTGGAAGCGGTGCAACGCTTTGAAAGCCACGCCGACGTGGAAGATGAAACCCGGTTGACCCTGGCGTTTCGGCTGGAGGCGGAGGGGCTGGTGTTTTTCCCAGGGTTCGCGCCGGGGTGGGGAATGAGTGCACGCAGGTCTACCCCTGCTCCGGCCGAACCCGCCGAGCCAGGTATCATCTCGCGGCTGATGGGTTCAACAGCGGCCTCTCTTGACTCACCAGCCCCTCAACCGAATGGTGCGTAGTGTCCTGCCGGATCACTGGACAGCGTAGGCGGCGCAGGATGAAGTGTAATGCGTTGACGTTAAAGAACCGGCTTGATCCCCACTTTCGCAGCCTGCTCATACCCATGGGCAACCGCCAGCAATGTCGGTTCGCTCCAGCGGGCACCAAAGAAATACGCGCTGGTCGGTACGCCGTCGTCATTTTTCCCGGAAGGCACCGAGACACCAGGGTAACCAGCTGCGGCGACCGCAAAGTAGCTGTTGGTCTCGAAGTCCGAGACCACCGCATCAAGGTTTTGCTCGTCAATCAGCTCATCCAAGGTGCCACGAAACTCCTGGATCAGGGCATCCCATAGGGGTTCGCGCTCCTCAGGCGTGAGGGTGGATGCCTCGATTTGCTTGAGTACCGGCTGGTGCTCGGTGGCGGTTCCATCACGCGCATCGTTGAACGCAATCAGTTGCGGCACCGACTTGACCGGCAGTCCCTGTCGCTTGGCCAGGTAGTCATTCAACTCGTCCTTCACATCGGCAAACAACAATTCGCCATAACGCGAGGCGTCGGCCAGTCGCATATTCACCGGCACCACAGTTGCCCCTTGCGCCCGAAGCACCTCAAGTGCCCGGGCGAATTGAGGGCTATTGTCCACCGACAAGCTTTCGCCCTTCGCGCAAAAGGTCGCCGGGTAACCAATACGCTTGCCGTGCAACGCTCCGGGTTTGAGCAATGCGGTGTAGTCGATGCCCTTGGGCGCATCAATGTTCGCGCTGTCGTCAGGGTCGCTGCCAGACATGGCATTAAGCATGAGCGCAGCATCAAACACCGAGCGCGCCATCGGCCCCGGTGTGTCCTGCCGGTGGCTGGCTGGAATGATGCCGCTGCGGCTCAACACGCCCACGCTGGGCTTGAAACCGACCACGCCGTTGAGCGCCGCCGGCACAATGATCGAACCGCTGGTTTCGGTGCCCACGGCCAGCGGCGCCAACCCGGCGGCAACAGCGGCGGCCGATCCCGAACTTGAACCACCGACCGGTGCATCCGCATGGTAAGGGTTGCGCGTTTGCCCGCCCCGACTGCTCCAACCGTCGGGGCCGCCGCGAAAACCCGCGAGTTCCGTCAGGTTGGTCTTGCCCAGGATCACCGCGCCCTGCTCACGCAGGCGCTCGACAATAAACCCATCTTTGCTCGCCGCCGTCCCCGTCAATCCAAACGCGCCGGCGCTGGTTTGCTGGGTATCGCCTGTCTCGATCGTGTCCTTGAGCAGCACCGGAATCCCATGCAGCGGCCCCCTGATCTTGCCAGACACGCGCTCGCGGTCCAGTTCGCGTGCAATCTCCAACGCTTGTGGGTTGAGTTCGATGATGGTGCTTAACGCGGGGTCGAGCTTACGAATGCGCGCTTGCAAATAGGTGACCAGATCTTCCGAGGTGAACCCACCCGGCCGTGCCATTTGCTCGCCGAGTTCGCGAACACCGACATACTCAGTGCCAGGCGGTACCGGTTTGCGTAGATCGCCCGCGGGTTTCACCCCCATCATTCTCGACGCCTGGCTAATTACCGCGCCCACACCAAGACCAATACCAAACATGCAACACCTCCAGGAAGGGGTAAGAATTGACGAAGGACCTATGTTGATCCGCACACCATTCTAAAAACGCCCCTCCATCCAGGCTGCGCGAGGCCAGTCGTTCATACCGTGGGATTGTTCAACGCATGGGGTAGCCTGGCCTAAACCGGAGTCAACGCACGCACGCTGCGATAGCCCTGCACCAGCGTCGCCAACATCGCCTTCGACCAGCGCGCACCGTAGAACCACAGTGTCGCCCCGTCCTCAAGCGGTTCGTTGAGCGCTGGGTAACCGTTCCAGCAAGCGCTGTGAAACGCTCCAGTGCGGCTGTCGGACACCACCGCATCCAAGCGATATTCGCTGACAAGCTCATCGACTTCATTAAGGCTCTGCAAGGTGAAGTGCAGATCGCCCTTGGTCGCGCGGGCAGGCACCAGCACCAAGTGCGCGCCAGCCCGCCGCAGTATCTCCAGCGCGCGGAGAAAAGAGGCGTGGTGCTCGATCGGTGTCTGATCATCAAATCGCTCGGCAACCCCCACGCGTCGGCCAGCCAGAGCCGGGGTCGCAGTGAATGTGGTGTTGTTCTGCACCAGAGGCACCTCCACCATGACTGGTCCAGAGGGGTCGATACCACTCAGGGCGATCAATGACAGCGAGGGATCACGCACGGTTTTCAAGGGAATCGCCGGTGCGTCATATCCAGGGATCGGGATACTCACCTCATGCGGCATGCCGGCCTGGGGTTCGACGCTAAACGCAATACCGCGCTGGCCCGCTGCCTCAGGAACGTGGCCAGCAGGTGCAGGCTCGACAAACGTGGGCAGCACTTGCACCGGCAGGCACGGCACGCGTACTGCACAAATTTTCCTACACTTTTCATCCATCAAAACGTCCCCCAGAAATTAATTTTCCGGGAATCATCGCACCCTCATCCGGCCTCTGTCGCAGCCCGGAAACACCTTGAAAACTCCTTTTTCCGACGCCGCCAGCTTCAGCTTGCCAGGCTTTCTTCGGCGCCCTGGGTTTCCACCTCCAGCCACCACGCCTGCCCGCGCTCAGGTTGGTTCAGGCTGAACGCCTGGCCCATCGCCGGCGTGGTGATCGACACATTGCGCTCCCACGCCAAGGCCATGATGCGGTCGAACGGTTCGTGCCAGGCATGGAACGCCAGGTCGAAGGTGCCGTTGTGAATCGGCAGCAGCCAACGCCCCTTGAGGTCGATGTGTGCTTGCAAGGTTTGCTCTGGCTGCATGTGCACGTGGGGCCAGTCGACGTTGTAGGCACCGGTTTCCATCAGCGTCAGATCAAACGGGCCGTACTGCTCGCCGATGCGTTTGAAGCCATCGAAATAGCCGGTGTCACCGCTGAAGAAGATCCGCCGCGCGCCGTCGATCATCACCCAGGAACACCACAGGGTCTGGTTGCTGTCGAACAAGCCGCGCCCGGAAAAATGCTGCGCAGGTGTGGCGACAAACCGGATGCCATCCACCTCGGTGCCCTGCCACCAATCCAGTTGCCGTACTTTGCCGGGTTCAACGCCCCACTTGACGAGAATGTCGCCCACGCCCAGCGGTGCGAGAAAATAGCGAGTCTTGTCAGCCAATTCCACGACCGCCTTGTAGTCAAGATGGTCGTAATGGTTGTGGGAAAGAATCACCGCCTCTAGCGCAGGCAGTTCATCGAGGCTGATGGGGGGCTGGTGGAAACGCTTGGGGCCAGCCCAACTGAACGGCGAAGCGCGCTCAGCGAAGACCGGGTCGGTCACCCAGAACTTACCGCGCATTTTCAGCAAGACCGTGGAATGCCCAAGGCGAAACACACTGTGATCGGGCGCTGCCAGCAACTGGTCACGGGTCAGCGGTTGCACTGGGATCGTCCCCACCGGCCGCGTGCTGCGTGGCTTGTTGAACAGCATGTTCCAGAAAATCCGCAAGGTTTTGCCAAAGCCGCCGTGTTGTACGGGAGCATCGTTACTGAAGGGGCCCTGTTCCTGCTCGGCAGGTTTGAGCCCCTCAGGCAAAGGGTCGACACGGGATGAGAGGATGGCCATTACCAGGTGACTCCTACAGAGCGCTGAAGAATTACACTGCACAGTGTAGTTTCAAGATTGCAACAAAATCCGGAGCAAGTAAACTACCGAGTGTAATTTCCCCTGCCGAGCCGAATGCCCCCCATGACTGCCCCTCAACGCCTCACCGACCGTAAACGCGAAGCCATCGTGGCTGCGGCCATCGCCGAGTTTCGCGCCAACGGTTTCGAGGTCACCAGCATGGACAAGATCGCCGCCACCGCCGGTGTTTCCAAGCGCACCGTGTACAACCACTTCCCGAGCAAGGAGGAATTGTTCGCCGAAATCCTTCACCAATTGTGGGCCAGCAGCGTCGCGCAACTGGATGTGAGCTACGCCAGCGACCGCCCGCTGCGCGAGCAACTGCGCGGGTTGCTGGAGGCCAAGATGAAGATGATGGCGGATGCCAATTTCCTCGACCTGGCCCGGGTCGCTATCGCCGCCACCATTCACTCGCCGGAACGTGCCCAAGACATGGTGACCCGCCTGAGCCAGCGCGAAGAAGGTTTTACCCAGTGGGTCCGCGCCGCCCAGGAAGACGGCCGCCTCAGTTGCAGCGATCCGGCATTCGCCGCCCACCAGATCCAAAGCCTGCTCAAGGCGTTCGCGTTCTGGCCGCAAATCACCCTTGGCCAACCGACCCTGGATGCCGCCAACCAGGCCAGCGTGATCGAGTCTGCCATCGACCTGTTCCTGGCCGGCTACGAAGTCCACCCTCGGTAGACGCTGTTGCTTGAACGACATCGCAGGTCGTTTTTGACGCATTCGCCCTCTGTTTTGCACAAATGGCCTGTAAGGCCACTGATTATTCGTGCGCAAATAACTGACAATATTCACAGCCTTATCCGATAAACGGTTACCCCACGAACACGCTGCCGTACCTGCAAAAAGAGCTGACTCAGAATTTATGGAAAACCGACAAGGCAAAGGGCTCTCATTTGCCAGGCGTATCTACAAGCCAAGGATCATCGGCCTGGGCATCGGCGGCATCAGTGTCGCCGCCGCCCTCTACCCGCTCTCGATGCCCGGTTGGGTCTGGGCGTTCCTGCTGTTCAATGGCCTTGCCTGGGCGCATGTGGCGTATCAACTCTCGACGCGCGCCCAGTTCCCCTATCAGGCCGAAAAACGCAACCTGATCTACGACTCGTTTTTCGGCGGGTTCTGGGCGGCAGCCATTCAGTTCTCGCCGCTGACGGCCGTGACCATCCTGTCCATGATGGCCATGAATAACGTCGCAGCGGGCGGCAAACAGATGTTCCTGCGCGGCCTGTTGGCCCAGGCAGCGGGTATCGGGGCCGGGTGGTTGCTGTTCGGCATGCGCTTCGACACGGATGTCAGCGTGCTTGAGGTCTACGCCTGCCTGCCGATGCTGACCCTCTACCCCATGGCCATCGGCATGGTCTGTTACCAATTGGCGATCAAACTGTCCGAGCACAAGCGCGCCCTCAGCGCCCTCAGCCGTATCGACAGCCTCACGGGCTTGCTTAATCACGGTTCGTGGAAAGACCTGCTGCACATCAAATTCCATAAGTGCCGGCAACAACAAAGCCACGCCACCATCACGCTGATCGACATTGACCACTTCAAACAGATCAACGACACCCACGGCCATATCGTCGGTGACGCGGTGCTGCGCCAACTGAGCCTGGAGTTGCGGCGCAACCTGCGGGAAAACGACCTGGCCGGACGCTATGGTGGCGATGAGTTCTGCGTGATTCTTCCGAAAATGCCCCTGGAAGAAGCCGCGCAGTTGATGGAACGCATGCGCGAGACCTTCAGCAACTACCGTAACCCGCAGATCCCGGAGCTACGCGTCAGCCTGAGCATCGGCCTGGCCGACTTCCAACCCGGTTTCAGCGATGCCGCGATGTGGCTCAACGCCGCGGATCGGGCGCTGTACGCCGCCAAGGCCACCGGGCGCAACCGGGTCAACGTCAGCAACTACTGCGTGGCTCATTCCGCCTGAAGTTGTCGTACGACACCTCGTCTGAATTTCCTGCCCAGCACTCGCAGCGATAGCATAATGCCTTCATTGGGCGCCGCCGCTAAAAAGTAGTGGCACATCGCCGAACTTTCTTCCCGCTACGCGACTCTGACCCCGTTGTTCCACCCCCGCTGTCAGCACCAGGAAGCTGACAATGAGCACGTCAACCGTAGAGCCCAGCGCCTTACGGGGCAGGCGACCTCACATGGATACCCCCTACGCTTGCTTGCCCGAGCATCCGAACATGCTATTTAACGCCCACAAAAAAACCATCAGCGCCCTGCAACATACCGTGGCCCAACAGGCCAGCCTGCTGGACGCCCTCGAACGCTCCATGGCGGTGATCGAATTCGACCTGCAAGGCAACGTGCTGCGGGCCAACGACAACTTCCTCAAGACCATGAGCTACCGCGCCGAACAGATCGTCGGCCAGCCCCACAAGCTGTTCTGTACCCCCGCATTTGCGCGTAGCGCCGAGTACAACCAGTTGTGGACGAACCTGCGCAACGGCCAGTTCCAGTCCGGCACCTTCGAACGGGTGGCAGGCGACGGCCATTCAGTATGGCTGGAAGCCAGCTACAACCCGGTACGCGACGACGCCGGCCGCGTGGTCAAGGTGGTGAAGTACGCCATGGACGTGACCCCACGCCTGCAAGCCGAGAGCGAAGCCAACGCCAAGTTGGACGCCATCGGCCGGGCGATGGCGGTGATCGAGTTCAACCTCGACGGTACCATCCTCACCGCCAATACGAATTTCCTACAACGCATGGGCTACAGCCTCACACAGGTCCAGGGCCAGCATCACCGCCTGTTCTGCACCCCGGAGTTGGCCAACAGTGCGGCCTACAGCGAGTTCTGGCGCCGCCTGAACCAGGGCGAAATGTTCAGCGGCCAGTTCGAGCGCGTGGATAAAAACGGCCGCACCGTGTGGCTGGAAGCCAACTACAACCCGGTGTATGACGCCGGCGGACGCCTGTGCAAAGTGGTCAAGTTCGCCTCCGACGTCACCGCCATGGTGCAGCAGCACAGCGCCGATGCGGCCAGCGCAGCCCAGGCGTACCACATCTCCCTGAGCACCCGGGACATCGCCGAAAAAGGCGCCGAAGTGATCCAGCAAACGGCCAGCGGCATGCGCGAGATTGCCGCCGACATTGACGGCTCCTCACAACTGATCGCCAAGCTGGGCGAGCGTTCGCAGCAGATCACCGCCATCGTCAACACCATTCGTGGCATCGCCGACCAGACCAACCTGCTGGCCCTCAACGCGGCCATCGAAGCGGCACGTGCGGGTGAACAAGGCCGTGGTTTTGCCGTGGTGGCCGATGAAGTGCGGCAACTGGCAGCGCGTACCAGCGGCTCCACCGCGGAGATCTCCAGCATGATCGCGATGATCCAAGACGAAACCCGCCAGGCCATCCACAGCATGGACGGCACCCGCGACCGCGCGGCCCAGGGTGTCGACCTGGCCAACCGCGCCGGCACGGTGATCCTGCAGATTCGTGAAGGCACCAGCGAGGCCGTGCAGGCAGTCAGTGCATTCGCCAACGAGCGTGGCGGCAACTGACCCGATCTTCATACGTAGCGTCGGGGGCTCGGTCTATAGTGCTTCACTGTCTCTCAGTTGAAGATCCGAGCCCATCATGACCCCAAGCAAACCTGAAGCCGCCCCCGTCGATCATCTGCGTTTCCACCGCCCCCATGCCCACCTGGCACCGACGTTTGGCAATGACACCTTTGCCCTCAAGGCCGAAGCCTTCGCCCGATTCTTCGGCACGCCGACCTTCCTCGGTGCGCAGACCGTGATCGTGGTGGTGTGGATGGTATTGAACATGACCGGCGTGACGCACTTCGACGCCTACCCGTTCATCCTGCTCAACCTCGCCTTCAGCCTGCAAGCGGCCTACGCCGCGCCGCTGATCCTGCTGGCGCAGACACGCCAGGCAGCGCGGGACAAAGCCCAGTCCGACGCCGATGCGCAGCACCGTGAAGCCCTTGCCGTGGCCAATACCGAACGCCAGGCCCAGGCCGCGCAGACCACCAAACAGTTGCTGGAATTACTCGAACAGAACACCCGGCTGACGGAAATGACCAAGCAACTGACGGAACATGTCGAAAGCCTGACGTGTGAACTGCACGAGCACTTTGTAAGAAAACCCCAAGAACACCCGTAATCCCATATGGGAGGGGGGCTTGTCCCCCCACATTTTTGATTTGGGTCTAGGGCTTCATCCGGATGTGCCGCCCCAATTCATCAAACAACGCCACCACCGAGCGCAACGCCCGGCAGTCAGGACGGGTGAGCAACCACAGCGCCGTGCCATGCCCTGCCAACGTCGGCCCCATCGGTTGCAAGCCCTCATCCAGGAGAAAGTCCGGCAACGCCGCCACACCCAGCCCGGCACGCACCAGTTCGGTGACCGATAGCATACTGTTGCAGCGATAACCAAGGCGTACACCCGGCAGGTGCTCGCGACGCCAGGCCACCGTCGGGTGGTCCGGCATGAAATCATCCGGGGCGATCCAGGCCAGTTCGGCCAACTCGCGCCCGGCATGCTCACGCGCAAAACCCGGGCTCGCACACACCTGGTAGGCGACGTTGCCGAGGCAGCGTCCTACAAGGTGTTCCGGCGGCGTCTTGGTCAAGCGTAGGGCGATGTCCGCATCGCGGCGGCTGAGGTTGGCGAAGTCGTTGGACGTACTCAGCTCCAGGGTCAGCGCCGGATAATCCGGCATGAATTGCGCCAAGGCAGGCAGCAGCAACCCTTGCAACACCGAGTCGGTACAGGTCAGGCGCACCGTGCCGCTGATCACTTCACCGCCCTGCTCCACGCCAATGCGCGCCGCCTCCAGCGCTTGTTCGGCACGTTCGGCCTGTTGCGCCAGGTCCCGCGCCAAGCCCGTGGGCAAGTAGCCGGCGCGGCTTTTTTCAAACAGCGTCTGGCCCAATGCCGCCTCCAGGCGCCGCACTGCGCGAAACACCGTGGACACGTCCACCCGCAACAACGCCGCCGCCCGCGCGAGGGAGCCACCGCGCACCAGCGCGAGGATCAGCGACAAGTCGGGGTAGTCAATCTGATAGTGCGTTGACGCATTGAACATATGGGTAAACGCCAATATTGATTGCGTGAACGCCAATTTATAGTGCGCCCCAGGACACCACAAGCCATGGGATGCACACGATGAACGCCTCTACGCTGCACCTCGCCCTGATCGGCGAATACCACCCCGCTGTCACCGCGCACCAAGCCATTCCCGTGGCCCTGCAACAGGCGGCCGACAGGCTTGGCCTGACCGTTCACCTGCAATGGCTCGACACCGACAACTTGCCATCGCTGCACGGCTTTGACGGTTTTTGGTGCGTGCCCGCCAGCCCCTATCGCGACACCGACGGCGCCCTGCAAGCCATCCGTTTTGCCCGCGAGCAGCGGCGACCGTTCCTCGGCACCTGCGGCGGTTTTCAGCACGCAGTGCTGGAATATGCCCGCCACGTATTGGGCTGGGCGGATGCGCAACATGGCGAACTGAACCCCGAGGCCAAACGCGCGGTGATCGCGCCGCTGAGCTGCGCCCTGGTGGAAGCCACCGACCGCGTGCGTCTGGCGCCCTACACCCGCATCGCCGAGGCCTACGGCACGCTGGACCTTGAAGAGGGCTATCGCTGCCGTTACGGGGTCAATCGCGAGTTTCTCGATGCCCTGCTCGAAGGCGACTTGATTGCCTGCGGCCACGACTCGGCGGGCGATCTGCGCGCGGTGGAGTTGCTCGATCGCCCGTTTTTCGTCGCCACCTTGTTCCAACCCGAACGCGCCGCCCTCAACGGCATCACGCCGCCGCTGGCGATGGCCTTGCTCAACGCCTGCCGGGAGGTGTCCGCATGATCGCCGTCACACCAACCCCGCCCTACTACGCAGTGATTTTCAGCTCGCTGCGCACCGAGGGCGATCACGGCTACGGCGCGGCCGCCACGCACATGCTGGAACTGGCGCGTGGGCAACCGGGGTTTCTCGGGGTGGAATCGGCGCGGGAGGATGGCCTGGGGATCACCGTGTCGTACTGGCAAAGCGAGGCGGCGATCCTGGCGTGGAAGCGGCAGGCCGAGCACAGTGCCGTGCGCGAGCAAGGACGGGCCCTTTGGTACTCGGCGTTTCAGACACGGGTATGCAAAGTCGAACGGGACTATGCGTTCCAGAACTGAAATGCTGCCCCCCTGTGGGAGCGGGCTTGCCCGCTGCCACATTTGGCTCTCTATAACCTCGCAAACAGGTAGCTAGCTGACCAGACTGCGCAACGCAGCAATCTGCGGGATCTCGACCCGGCGCATGTACACCCGCAGCGGCTCACTGATGTTGATGCGGTCGTCGATGTTCTGGTCCAGCAGCAATTGGATGCGCTCGCGGGACAACGTCATGGTGTCATCCTCGGCGGGCAGCCAGACAAATTCGGCGGTGGGGATGATGCCGTCATCGGCCACATCCATGCCGAAGGAGTCTTCGCTGAAACGCACGATGTACTGCCCGGTCTTGCGGTTCAGTCCGACAAAACCGTGGAGTCTGTCGGCAGCCTGGCAGATAAGCTCGGAAGTGATGCGCATGGTAAACCTCACTGAAAAGTCCCACAGGGACTGGAAAGATGGTTTACACGCGTGGCAGAAATTGCCGCCCTCTGTCGGGGAAGCTTCGGGCAAGAGTACTGCAATGCACCGCAAAAAAACCCAGAAAATTGGCGCATGCGCACGTTAATGTCGGTTTGGTGATGGCGCCGTTCGCAATCAATTGTTAAAAAGGAGGCCTTCTCAAAGCTACCTCCACGAAAGGACTTCGCATATGCCTGTCACGTTCACCAAGAGCGCCCTGCTGCTCGCCCTGACGCTTGGCCTCGGCCAGGCACAGGCTGCCGATCCGATCAGCCCGGC
The DNA here is from genome assembly GCF_057835125.1 of Pseudomonas sp. GL_117. Classification (NCBI taxonomy): domain Bacteria; kingdom Pseudomonadati; phylum Pseudomonadota; class Gammaproteobacteria; order Pseudomonadales; family Pseudomonadaceae; genus Pseudomonas; species Pseudomonas sp. GL_117. The sequence continues at coordinate 4,757,271 of NZ_CM174418.1, forward strand.
TGAATTGGCGACAAACGAAGGCATTCCGTATCCCGCCGTCATCGCTCACCGTGGCGCCTCGTACGACGCTCCCGAATCCACCGCCGCCGCCTACAAAGTTGCACGCGACCTGGGTGCCGACTACCTGGAAATGGACCTGCAACGCAGCAAGGACGGCGTGCTGTTCGCCCTGCACGACAACAACCTGCAGCGCACCACCGACGTGGCCACCAAGTTCCCCGAGCGCAAAGACGCACCGGCCAACGAATTCACCTGGAAAGAACTGCAAAGCCTCGACGCCGGCAGCTGGTTCAACGCCGCTTACCCGGACCGCGCCCGCCCGGGTTTCGTCGGCCTGAAAATCCAGAGCCTGGACGACATCATCAAGATCGCCGAAGGCAACCCACAGCACAAACCCGGCCTGTACATCGAGACCAAGGAGCCCAAGCAATTCCCGGGCATCGAGGCCGACCTGAAAAACAAGCTGCTGGATAAAGGCTGGTTGAGTTCCGCCGGCTCCAAGCTGGGCAAGAGCAACACCGGTGTCGGCCAGGGCAAGGGCCGCGTGGTGCTGCAAACCTTCGAGAAGTCGAGCCTGGTCGAGCTGCAAAAAGAGATGCCGAACACCCCGAAAATCCTGCTGTTGTGGGTCGGTGAAGGCAGCATCGAGCCAAAATCCAAGCAGACGTTCGCCGAGTCCGGCGAAACCACCAAGGCCGCCTACTATGCCAAGCAAGAGCCGAAAGACGCCGCCGAGTTCGAAAAGTGGGTCGACGAAGCCAAGAGCCTCGGTGCCATCGGCACTGGCCCGTCGGCTGAGCTGACCGCCCATGGCGATCAAAGTTATTCGAACCTGGTCAAGCCTGAAATGAACAAGCTGACCCACGACAAAGGCCTGCTGGTGCACGTCTACACCGTCGATGAGCCGGTGGACTTCGACAAGGTGATGAAGGCTGGCGTGGACGGCATCTTCACCAACCGCGCGGCCGAACTGCTGAAGTTCTACAAGCGCTGGCCGTCGTCCAGCGTGCAGGACTTGCTGAACGACTATAAGTACTGAGTGAAGGCCCATTGGTCAGGCCGCCTGTGGTTGGGGCGTGACTACGGCCTGATCATCGGCGAGCTGGGGCGTACCGCGCCCCATGCGCACTATGCGCATCAGATGATGTGCTCCAACGGTTCGCCGATCACGGTCAACCTCGATGGCCAGATCACCAGAGCCCATCGTCTGTTTATCCCTTCGCGTCAGCCCCACGCCATTCTTGAGAGCCAGGGTGAGGTATCGGTGCTATATGCCGAGCCTGCCGTGTTCGATCTCGCCCCGTTGTTGCACGCAGACCTGTCCTTGGAGGCCGTGCGCTAGGCATCGCGATAAAACGCAGTGCCCGCGAACACCAGCAGCAGGTGCGATTGCCACAGCCCCCAGCATGAAACCCGCCGCGCCCGACGAATTGAACAAACTGCGCAACTGCTTGAAATAATTAAGGGTGAGTTAAGTTGCGCTGACTAACCTGAGGCCACTTAAACAGCTCACCCCAAAAGGACCCACACGATGAAAACCCTGACCGCTTTGTTCGCCGCCACCGCCTTGACCCTGACCGCCGGCCTGGCTCAAGCCGACGTTCGCCCTGACCAGATTCCAAGCCTGTTGCAATCAGGCGCGGTGAAGCCTTTTGAACAACTCAACAAAGACGCCCTGGCCAAACACCCTGGCGCCGTTATCCACGACACCGAGCTGGAAGACAAGGCCGGTCGCCTGGTCTACGAAGTTGAACTGACCGACACCACCGGCAAGAAGTGGGACGTGAAGCTCGACGCCAAGACCGGCGAAGTGCTGGAAAACAAACTGGATACTTGATCAAAACGCAGAACCCCATGTGGGAGCGGGCTTGCTCGCGAAGGCGGTGGATCAGTCACTGAATGTGTTTCTGATAAACCGCCTTCGCGAGCAAGCCCGCTCCCACAGGTTCATCAGGCGCCCAAGCGCGCCGTATCTGCCGGGCTAGACGCGTTTTGAACGTTCCCTGAGAAACAATCAAATAAACCTCACGCAGCTGAAATAAACACAAAGCCGTCACAAAACTGTCAAATCTCCTTGCAATGATTCAGCTACGCGACCTGTGAAACGTCCTACAGGCCCTTTCCCTGCGAGCCTCCATGAATCACAGCATTGACCACAGCCACCAGGACTCCGACCTGTTCGGCTTGCTCTACGGTTTTCGTTTTCGCCCAGGCGAAAAGGGTGAACAGATCGACTCGGCCACCGCACTGGCTGCGCTACAGGCCCCACAAGACCCGGAAGAATTCCTGTGGCTGCACCTGAACCTGGCCCATGCCGCGTGCGAACGCTGGATGCAGAAACACCTGGAATTGCCGGATGAGTTCTTCGAAGCCCTGCACGAAGGCTCACGCTCCACCCGTATCGAACACGTTGACTCGGCCTTGCTGGCGGTGGTCAACGACGTGGTGTTCAACTTCAGCAGCATGGTCTCGTCGGATATTTCCACGCTGTGGGTGTGCGCCCGCAGCCGCCTGCTGATCAGTGCACGCCTGCAACCGTTGCACTCGGTGGACAAACTGCGCTCGTCGGTAAAGGCCGGGGAACGCTTCCGTTCGCCGCTGGAGTTGCTCGTGCATCTGCTGCGCGATCAGGGCGAGGTGCTGACGCAGATCGTGCGCAAGACCAGCATCAGCGTCGACCATATCGAAGACCAGTTGCTGTCTTCGCGCCTGTCCACCAACCGCGCCGAACTCGGTGCCGCGCGGCGGGTGCTGGTGCGCCTGCAACGCCTGCTGGCGCTGGAACCGGGCTCGCTGCTGCGCCTGCTCAACCGCCCACCGCAGTGGCTGCAAAAGGAAGACGTGAAGGAGTTGCGCAAATCCACCGAGGAGTTTGCGCTGATCATCAACGACCTCACGGCGCTCGGAGAGCGTATCAAGCTGTTGCAGGAAGAGATCGCCGCCAACCTCAACGAGCAAAGCAACCGCACGCTGTTCACCCTGACGGTGGTGACGGTGCTGGCATTGCCGATCAACATCATTGCCGGTTTTTTCGGCATGAACGTGGGGGGCGTGCCGCTTTCCCAGGACCCGGAAGGCTTCTGGATATTGGTGGCCTTGGTCGCGACCTTTACCCTGATTGCAGGGCGCTGGGCGTTCCGCAAACGCAAGGATTACTGAACTGGAACGCCATTGAAAATGTGGTCGCTCCCACATTTGGCCCTGCGGTGTGATCTCGACCAGCGGCATCTTCAATCATTGAAACACTGACATATGGCAGCATCTCTGTAACATTCTGCAATGATCATGGGCAGCATCCCTCTCACACTGGATGCTCCGGCATGGCCACCCCTTCCCTGACTGCCTCCACGCACGCCTCCCCCGCGGCCCCCAAACCCCGGCTGGACAAGAAGCCCAACCTGCTCACGGTGATCATTTTCTTCGCCGTGCTCGCCATGGGCCTGCTGTTCACCGCCTACAGCCTGATGCACGACATGCACGAACTGGGCACGGTGGTCACCACCTGGACCCCCTTCCTGCTGCTCGGCGTGGCGCTGTTGATCGCCCTGGGCTTCGAGTTCGTCAACGGCTTCCACGACACCGCCAACGCGGTGGCGACGGTGATCTACACCAACTCGCTGCCGCCGCATTTTGCGGTGGTGTGGTCGGGCTTTTTCAACTTCCTCGGCGTGCTGCTCTCCAGCGGTGCCGTGGCGTTCGGCATCATTGCCCTGCTGCCGGTGGAGCTGATTTTGCAGGTCGGCTCGTCGGCCGGTTTCGCGATGATCTTCGCCCTGCTGATCGCCGCGATCCTGTGGAACCTGGGCACCTGGTGGCTGGGTTTGCCGGCCTCGTCGTCCCACACCCTGATCGGCTCGATCATCGGCGTCGGCGTGGCGAATGCCTTGATGCACGGGCGTGACGGCACCAGCGGAGTGGATTGGGCCCAGGCCACCAAGATCGGTTACGCGCTGCTGCTGTCGCCGCTGATCGGCTTTGGCTTTGCCGCCCTGCTGTTGCTGGCGCTGCGCGCGTTTGTGAAGAACCGCTCGCTGTACAAGGCGCCGAAAGGCGACACCCCACCGCCTTGGTGGATTCGCGGCATGCTGATCGCCACCTGCACCGGCGTGTCGTTCGCCCACGGCTCCAACGATGGGCAAAAAGGCATGGGCCTGATCATGCTGATCCTGGTGGGCACGTTGCCGATGGCCTACGCGCTGAACCGCACCATGCCCGCCGAGCAATCCTTGCAATTTGCCGCCGTGGCCGAAGTGACCCAAGTGGCGCTGGCGAAAAGCGCGCCGCAGGCATTGCCGGGCAACCCACGGCCGATTCTGTCGGCGTACGTCAGTACCAAGGAAGTCACTCCGCAACTGATCCCGGCCCTCGCCGCCCTCGCCGGGCAGATCGGCGAGCAGGTCAAAGGCTACGGTTCCCTGGCCAAGGTCCCCGCCGAAGCGGTGGGCAACGTGCGTAACGACATGTACCTGACCAGCGAAACCATTCGCTTGATGGACAAGGGCAAGGTCGGCAATTTCGACGCCGATACCCAAAGCAAGCTGCAACTGTTCAAGCAACAGATCGACAACTCCACGCGCTTTATCCCGCTGTGGGTGAAGATCGCCGTGGCCATCGCCCTCGGCCTGGGCACCATGGTCGGCTGGAAACGCATTGTGGTGACGGTGGGCGAGAAGATCGGCAAGACCCACATGACCTATGCCCAAGGGGCTTCGGCGGAAACCGTGGCGATGCTGACCATCGGCGCGGCGGATATGTTTGGCTTGCCGGTGTCGACCACCCATGTGCTGTCGTCCGGTGTGGCGGGAACCATGGTGGCCAATGGCGGCGGGTTGCAGATGAAGACCATCCGCAATCTGTTGATGGCGTGGGTGTTGACGTTGCCGGCGGCGATTGTGTTGTCGGGCAGCCTCTACTGGCTATTCACCAAACTCTTCTGAACCGGCAGAGGGTAAACATGTGGGAGGGGCAAGCCACCTCCCACATTTGCTACAACTGCGACTGTAAAAGAGTGGCCAACCAATCCATGAATACCCGCACTCGCTGCGGCAAGTGCCGCTGACCGGCGTACAGCAACGACACATCCAACGGCGGCGCCGGGTAGTCGGGCAACACCGCCACCAGTTCCCCACTGGCCAGCAACTCGCGAATCCCCAGGGCCGGCACCTGGGTAATCCCAAACCCGCCCAGGCACGCCACACGGTACGCGTCGGTGCTGTTGACCGTGACCCGCCCGGCCATGGGAATGCGCTGCACCTTGTTGCCCTGTTGGTACTCGAACCCCGCCGAACGTGAGCCCAACGGGCGCACATAATGCACCAGGTGATGATGCGCGAGGTCGGCCAGCGTCTGGGGCACGCCATACCGTTGCAAGTACGCCGCGCTGGCGCAGTTGATCATCGGCAGGCGGCACAGCAGCCGCGCGACGACGGTCTGGTCCGGCTGCGCGCCGACGCGCAGTACGCAATCGAAGCCTTCGGCGAGCAGGTCGACCTGGCGGTCGGTGCTGCTGATTTCCAGCTCGATCAACGGGTGCGCATCCATGAATTCGGGCAGGCGCGGCAGGATCAATTCCCGTGCCATCACGTTGGGCATGTCCACGCGAATGCGCCCGCTCAATTGCGCTTCATCCTGGCGGAACAGCCCTTCCAGCTCGTCCATGTGCGCCAGCAAGTCCTTGCTGCGCTCATACAACACGCGACCGTCCTGGGTCGCCTGGACCTTGCGCGTGGTGCGCTGCAGCAGGCGCGTGCCGAGCAGTTCTTCCAGCGCCTGCACATGCTCGGACACGGTGGAGCGCGGCAGCCCCAGGCTCTCGCCCGCGCCGGTAAAACTCGACAGTTCGGTAACGCGCACAAAGGTGCGCAACAGCTCAAGTTTGTTCATGGGATTGTTCGCTTTATCCGGCCAGTGATTCCGGTATAGCGCTGTTTATCACGTAATGAGCGGACAAATACACTCAATCCCACTGACCACCCGAGAGGATTGCACCATGACCCGTAAAATCGCATTGATCACCGGCGCCAGCCGTGGCCTGGGCAAAAGCACCGCGCTGCACCTGGCAGCACAAGGCGTCGACATCATCGGCACCTACCACAGTGCTGCCGCCGAAGCCCAGGCGGTGGCCGAGCAGATCCAGGCGCTGGGCGGCCGTGCCGCGATGCTGCAACTGGATGTGGGCCAAAGCGCGACCTTCAATGATTTTGTTGGCGACGTCGGCACTTTGCTCAAGGATGTTTTCGCACAGGAGCGCTTCGATTTTCTGATCAATAACGCTGGCATCGGCGCCCATGCCAGCTTTGCCGAGACCACCGAGGCGCAGTTCGACCAACTGCTGGCGATCCAATTCAAAGGTCCATTTTTCCTGACCCAGAAGCTGCTGCCGCTGATCCGCGACGGTGGTCGCATTCTCAATATTTCCAGCGGCCTGGCGCGCTTCAGCCTACCGGGTTATGCCGCGTATGCCGCGATGAAAGGCGCAATGGAAGTGCTCACGCGCTATCAGGCCAAGGAGTTGGGCGGTCGCGGCATCAGCGTGAACATCCTTGCACCGGGTGCCATCGAGACCGATTTCGGCGGCGGCGCCGTGCGTGACAACGCCGCATTGAACACGATGGTCGCCAACAATACCGCCCTGGGCCGCGCCGGTTTACCGGACGATATTGGCGGGGCCATTTCCCTCTTGCTGGCCGACGGCAGCCACTGGATCACCGGGCAGCGCATCGAGGCCTCGGGCGGCATGTTTCTGTAGGAACTTGTCACGCAGCACGTCATAGACCCAGTGATAGACATAGGTGTACGGCAGGAAGAACAGCAGTACACCGATGTCGAGGATAAACGCGTCCATCAAGCTGATGTTCAGCCACGCCGCGATCAACGGCACACACACCAGGATCAGCCCGCCTTCGAACATCAGCGCATGCAGCACCCGCGTGCCGCTGTTGTTGGCCAGTTGCAGACGCGCCTTGAGGCGGTCGAACAGGCTGTTGAAAATGATGTTCCAGGTCAGCGCCAGCAGGCTGATCCCCAGCGTGACAGCGCCCATCTCCAACGCCGGCCGGCCGGTGATCCACACCAGCAACGGGGTGCAGATCAACAAGGCCAGGCCTTCAAAGCCGAGGGCTTGGCCCACACGTTCAGTCATCGATTTGGTAGGGGTCATGGCCCGGCTCCGTGAGTGAAGAGGTTGCCATCATTACCCCCTGTGCCGATACTTCATAACCAATAACCATCGATCAAGGCGATAGTCATGGCCTCACATGAAGTGCTCCAGGCGTTTGTCCAGGCGGCGACCCAGGGCTCGTTTTCGGCGGCGGCGCGCAAGCTGGGCAAGAGCCAATCCACAGTCAGCGCGGCGGTGGCGAGTCTGGAGATCGACCTGGACGTGGTGCTGTTTGATCGCAGCAGCCGCAAGCCGACGCTGACCCCGGCCGGGCATGTGTTGCTGCAACGCGCCGAACAGGTGCTGGAAGCCAGCAGCCGCCTGGAATTGGCGGCGAGCCAGTTGTCCCAGGGCCTGGAGCCGAAGCTGACGATTGCGATGTCCGACACCTACCAGTCCGACCGCTTTGAAGTGGCCCTCAGTGCGTTTGAACAGCGTTATCCGGACCTTGAACTGGAATGCTTGATCGCCGAGTGCGAAGACTTGATCGCCCTGGTACAGAGCGGCCGGGCGCAGATCGCGTTTATCGAACAACAGGAGACTTACCCGCCCGACCTCACCGGCGCGCCAGTGCAAGAGCGCACGGAAATCGCCCTGTTTGCCGCGCCCGAACATCCGCTGGCCAGGCTGAAAAGCATCCCCGTCGACACCCTGCGCCAACACCGCGAACTGCGCCTGGCGAGTATCATCAACCCGACTGAAACCCGTGCCAGCGGGCGGGTGTGGTCGGCGCCCAGTTACTTGATGTTGATGGAGATGGCCCAGCTCGGCTTTGGCTGGGCACCGCTGCCGCGCTGGCTGGTGGAGCGTTTTGACGGCGGCCGCCTGGTGGAGCTCAAGGCCCGCAGTTGGCCGCGGTCGGTGGCGGTGGATGCCCTGTGGTCCCGCCACCACCCGCCGGGGCCGGCGGGGAGCTGGTTACTGGGCAAGATGTTGGAGTGATGCCCGAATATGCTGGGCGCAACAATGCAGAGCAGATGTGTCGAGCTTTAGCGAGGCTGCGAAGGCGGCGGCACTGTTGGTGGAGGTGTTGGCTGAACCGCCGCTTTCGCGGGCAAGCCCGCTCCCACAGGTGATCGGTGTTGATGGGCAGTAGGCGCTCGGCTGGAGATCGCCCAGGCACTGCCAATTCCCTGTGGGAGTTGTCGAGCTTTGGCGAGGCTGCGAAGGCGGCGGTACTGCTGGCGGATATGCTGCCCCTCACCCATAGAATCTCCCACAGTGTTGATTGCCTACCGCCTGGTCAATCGCGCATGCCGGTTGTGACCAGCGTCACCAAGCGATCCAGGCTCTGGCCCCAGCCGTCATGAAAGCCCATCGCTTCATGCGCCTGTTTATCCTCAGCACTCCAATGCATCGCCCGCGCGGTATAGAGCGTCTTGTTGCCTTCGACCTCCTGCAACGTCACTTCTGCGGTCATGAACGCCTTGCCCGAGGGGATCCACCCCGGCCTGAACGCATCGGTAAACACCAGCCGCCGGGGCGCGACGATTTCCAGGAACACGCCCTCGGTCGGGTATTCGCTGCCGTCCGGCGCGCGCATCAGGGTGCGAAACAGCCCACCGACCCACAGGTTCATTTCGCATTCGGGGGTGGTCATGCCGTGGGGGCCCCACCATTGTTGCAGCAGCGCCTGCTCGGTCCAGGCGCGGAACACTCGGCTGCGGGGCGCGTCGATCACACGGCTGATGGACAACTCAAATTCGGCAGGTTGGGTAGACATGGAATAAACCTCCTGAGTCTTATGTTTGTTGTGTTCAGAGAGTCAACGGTGCACGGCATTCACTATAGTTCGCAGCGCCGGGAGGTGGCACTCGACCAGACCGGCGCCAAACCCGCTAGAATCCGCGCCTCTTTGTAGTATTTGGGATGCAGCCCCGATGGAAACCCGCCTCGTCCCCTATGAGACGTTGAGCATGTTGCAAAAACAGCAGCTCGACAGCCTGCAAGTGCACCCCGAACAGCTGCCGTTTTGCGGCGACATCTACTGCGCGCTGAACAGCCTGCGGGTCAACCCCAACCCTGGCATCAAAGGCTTCGCCCTCCTCGCAGACGACCAGCCCGTGGCTTTCCTGCTGCTCAAACGCCCGCCGTGCCTGCCCCATTGGGCCGACGAGCACAGCGCCACGCTGCATGCGCTGCAAGTCGATCGTGGCCAACAAGGGCGCGGGTTCGGCAAGGCGTGCTTGCAGGCGCTGCCCGCTGCGGCGTTGCTGGCGTGGCCGCAGATCAAGGGGATCGAGTTGTCGGTGGACACCGAAAATGTGGCGGCAATGGGCTTGTATCTTGGAGCTGGATGGGTGGATTGCGGGGAGGCGTACAAGGCGCGGGCGGGGTATGAGCGCAGGTTGAAATGCGCCATTGCCGAGTCAACGACGCTAGACCTGTAGCGAGGGCGCTTGCTCCCGTTGGGGCACGAAGCGTCCCCCAGCGAGGGGCCTGCTGCGCAGTCCAGCGCCAGCAGGCGCCCTCGCCACAGAGATCGATGGGTTTACTTGGGCTCCACCGGCAGCCAGACCTCCACCGTCCCCGTGCCCTTCGTCACATCAAAATCCGCGCTGTAACGCTCGAAATCCGGCCCCGCCACCTTGAAGCCCGAGTGCGGCAACCACTCGAACATGATGCGTTCATAGGTCTGCTCCAGCGCCTGTACCGGCCCGTAATGCGGGAACACGGCGTAGCGATGGGCCGGGATTTCAACGGTTTCGAAGTTACCGGGCACATCGCTTTTACGCGGCACTTCAACCCCGGCCATGTAGTCGAACTCGCCGTGGTTGGGGTTATGGCACACCCCGTAAGTCACGCCGCCGACGCGTTGCTTGATGTCTTTGATGCAGGTGTCGAACAACTCCCACAATTTGGGAATATCACCCACGGTGGCCTTCGAATAACGCCCTTGTACACCGGCGATCACCAGGGCTTTACCCTCTTCCATGCGTGGCTCTAACGGTTGTGTTGTCTGCTGATCCATTGGAACAGTCTCCTTCTTATAGGGGAACAAACCCGCATCGAGTATAGGGCTATATCGACGCTGCACTCCAAGCAGAAAATTTTCCTACGCATCTGGACAACTGGCCATCATCGACCGTATTGTCTGCCCCGCAGGCCACCGCAGTGGCCAACGTCGCTCGGACGGTTCCGGGCGCTTACGTACTCTCGAGGCAACAATGGCCGACCAAGGTTCGCCGCGCCGCTTTGCGCGCATAGATCGACTCCCCCCTTACGTTTTCAATATCACTGCCGAGCTGAAGATGGCTGCGCGTCGGCGCGGCGAAGACATCATCGACTTGAGCATGGGCAACCCCGACGGCCCCACGCCGCCGCACATTGTCGAGAAACTCGTACAAGTGGCCCAGCGTGAAGACACCCACGGCTACTCCACCTCCAAAGGCATTCCGCGTCTGCGCCGGGCGATTTCGCGCTGGTACAAGGACCGTTATGAAGTGGACATCGACCCCGAGTCGGAAGCCATCGTGACCATCGGTTCCAAGGAAGGCCTGGCGCACTTGATGCTGGCCACCCTGGACCAGGGCGACACCGTGCTGGTGCCCAACCCCAGCTACCCGATCCACATCTACGGTGCCGTGATTGCCGGCGCCCAGGTGCGCTCGGTACCGCTGGTGCCTGGCGTGGACTTCTTCGCCGAGCTGGAACGGGCGATTCGCGGCTCGATCCCCAAGCCAAAGATGATGATCCTGGGCTTTCCGTCCAACCCCACCGCGCAGTGCGTGGAGCTGGACTTCTTCGAGCGCGTGATCGCTCTGGCCAAGCAATATGACGTGCTGGTAATCCACGACCTGGCCTACGCCGACATCGTCTACGACGGCTGGAAAGCCCCGTCGATCATGCAAGTGCCCGGTGCCAAGGACATTGCGGTGGAGTTCTTCACCCTGTCCAAGAGCTACAACATGGCCGGCTGGCGCATCGGTTTCATGGTGGGTAACCCGGAACTGGTCAACGCCCTGGCGCGCATCAAGAGCTACCACGACTACGGCACCTTCACCCCGCTGCAAGTGGCGGCGATTGCCGCGCTGGAAGGCGACCAACAGTGCGTGAAGGACATTGCCGAGCAGTATCGCCAGCGCCGCAACGTGCTGGTCAAGGGCCTGCATGAACTGGGCTGGATGGTGGAAAATCCGAAGGCGTCGATGTACGTCTGGGCGAAAATTCCCGAGGCGTACGCCGAAATGGGCTCGCTGGAATTTGCCAAGAAGCTGCTGCTGGAGGCGAAGGTGTGTGTGTCGCCGGGCATCGGCTTTGGTGAGTATGGCGACGATCATGTGCGCTTTGCGCTGATCGAGAACCAGGACCGGATACGGCAGGCGGTGCGGGGGATTCGCGGGATGTTCAGGGCTGATGGCCTAGGCCCTAAAGCCTGACCCGATCAACCTGTAGGAATATGGTCAAAACTGTGGGAGCGGGCTTGCTCGCGAATGCGGTGGATCAGTTAATGTATTGGGTGACTGATCCACCGCATTCGCGAGCAAGCCCGCTCACACATTTGGGTTGGGTTTGAACCCTACCTTTGTGGTGTACCTGTTACACCACCAGCGACAACAGCATGATGAAGATCAGCGCGACCACAGACAGAATCGTCTCCATCGCCGTCCACGTCTTGAACGTTTCCGCCACGGTCATGTTGAAGTACTGCTTCACCAGCCAGAAGCCCGCATCGTTGACGTGCGACAGGATCAACGACCCCGCCCCCGTCGCCAGCACCAGCAGCTCGCGGTTAACCCCTGGAATCATGCCCACCACCGGCACCACGATGCCCGCGCCAGTAATGGTCGCCACGGTCGCCGAACCGGTCGCCACGCGGATCACCGCCGCCACCAGCCACGCCAGCAGGATCGGGTTGATCTGTGCGTTCACCGCCATATGGCCGATCACATCGCCCACACCACTGGTCACCAGCATCTGCTTGAAGCCACCACCGGCACCGATGATCAGGATGATCGCGGCGGTCGGCGCAAGGCTGGCGTCGAGCAATTTGAGGATCTGCTTGGAGTGGATGCCCTGGCGATGGCCAAAGGTGTACAGCGACAGCAACAATGCCAGCAACAGGGCGGAGATCGGGTGACCGATCATGTCCATCCAGTTGCGCACGATATGGCCGTCCGGCAGACCGATGTCGGCAAAGGTTTTCAGCAGCATCAGGAACACCGGCAGCAGCACGGTGATCAGGGTGATGCTGAAGCTCGGCAGCGACTTGTGTTGCGACTCGCGGGCCAGTTGATCGACCAGTTCCTGGGACGGATTGCCCGGGATGTACTTGGCGATAAACGTACCGAAGATCGGGCCGGCAATGATGGCGGTCGGCAGTGCCACGATCAGGCCGTACAGGATGGTCTTGCCGATGTCCGCGCCAAACACGCCGATGGCCAGCAGCGGGCCCGGGTGCGGTGGCACCAGGCCGTGCACCGCCGAGAGGCCGGCGAGCAGCGGGATGCCGATCTTGATCAGCGACACGCCGGTGCGGCGCGCGACGATGAATACCAGCGGGATCAGCAGTACAAAACCGATCTCGAAGAACAGCGGGATGCCCACCAGGAACGCGGCGAACATCATGGCCCACTGGACCTTTTCCTTGCCGAAGGCACGGATCAGGGTCTGGGCGATCTGATCGGCACCGCCGGATTCAGCCATCATCTTGCCGAGCATCGTACCCAGCGCGAGGATAATGCCGACAAAGCCGAGCACACCGCCGAAGCCGTCCTGGAACGCCTTGATGATCTTGTCCACGGGCATGCCCGAGGTCAGGCCGAGGAAGCCGGCCGCGATGATCAGTGCAATGAACGGATGAACCTTGAACTTGGTGATCAGAACGATCAACCCGATGATAGTGACCACTGCATCTAGCAGCAGGTAGGACTCGTGGGACATGCCAAACATGGGGGGTCTCTCCTGTTTGTTGTTGTTATTAAAGCGGGTGTTGAATTTCCTGCCGTAGATAGCGCTATCTTTTCCGGCAAAAAATCACTTGGAAGGTTCGAAGCCGTGTTGCAGCCACCAGGCATGGGTCTGCTCGGCCAATTGCTCGACGCTGTCGACGCTGGCGTTGAGGGCCAGGGTCAGCGGCTCGCCCACGGGCGATTCAAGGGTGGCGAACTGGCTGTCGATCAGGCTTGCCGGCATGAAATGGCCGGGTCGATGGGACACGCGGTCGGACGCCACTTCACGGCTCAACTCCAGAAACACGAAACCCAGGCCCGGCGCGGCTTCGCGCAGGTGGTCGCGGTATTTCTTCTTGAGGGCCGAGCAGGTGAGCACCGGGTGTTCGCCGGCTTTTAGCGAACGGCGCAGTTCATCGCAAAGGATGTCGAGCCAGCCGGCGCGGTCGTCGTCGTTGAGGGGGTGGCCGGCGCTCATCTTTTCGATGTTGGCGGCAGGGTGGAAGCTGTCGCCTTCGATGGCGGTAGCGCCGTTCAGACGGCACACGGCTTCGCTGACGCTGGTCTTGCCACAGCCAGCAACACCCATGATGACCAGGGCAGTAACAGGTTGACTCATGAAACACCTCAGGACGCAGATAGCGCTACCTTTGCACGCTGTAAGGCTAGTGCAAAAACAGGCTTTTCCCGCGCCGTCTTGTCTTTTTTTATGGAGTGACGCGTGCATCCGCTCCAAGCGTTTGAACAGGATCAGGCAACCCTTTGTTCAAGAATTTGCAGCCTTTTGGAGACAGCGCTACCTTAGTGCCTCGATTTTTGTTTGGCAAGCCGCCTGATGACCTCCAAGAACGATAAAAAATTGCGCACCACGGGTCGCCCGACCCTCAACGAAGTCGCCCGCCTCGCTGGCGTCAGCCCGATTACCGCCTCCCGCGCCCTGCGCGGCATCAGCACCGTAGCGACAGAGCTGGTCGAAAAAGTCCAGCACGCCGCTGCCGAGTTGAATTACGTGGTCAACCCCGCCGCCCGCGCCCTGGCTTCGGCCCAGAGCCATTCGGTGGTGGTGATCGTGCCGTCGCTGTCCAACCTGCTGTTTATCGAAACCCTCGAAGCCATCCACCAAGTGCTGCGGCCCAAGGGTTTTGAAGTGCTGATCGGCAACTCCCACTATTCGCGCGATGAAGAAGAAAACCTGCTGCGCAACTACATGGCCTACCAGCCACGGGGTTTGCTGCTGACCGGCTTCGACCGGACCGAGAGCGCCCGACGGATGGTCGAGAGCAGCAATGTTCCCTGCGTCTACATGATGGACCTGGACCCCAACGCCGGCGTGAACTGCGTAGGCTTCTCGCAACTGGCAGCCGGTGAAACGGCGGCGGCGCACCTGCTGGCCCGTGGGCGCAAGCGCCTGGCGTATATCGGCGCGCAACTGGACCAACGCACCCTGCTGCGTGGCGAAGGTTTCCGCCGGGCGCTGCAACAGGCCGGCCTGTACGACCCGGCACTGGAAGTGCTGACGCCACGCCCGTCCTCCGTGGGCCTGGGAGGCGAACTGTTCCTGCAGTTGCTGGCCGCCCATCCCGATGTGGACGCGATCTTCTTCGGCAATGACGACCTGGCCCAGGGCGCGCTGCTCGAAGCCCTGCGCCACGGCATTAAGGTGCCGGAACGCGTGGCGGTGCTGGGTTTCAACGACTTGCCGTCGTCATCGTTCATGGTGCCGCGCCTGAGCAGCATCAGCACGCCGCGTGAAGCAATTGGTCGGCGTTCAGCAGAGCATCTGTTGACGATCATGGCGGGCAACAAGGTGGCCAAGCCGGTGGTGGATATGGGCTTTGAGTTGCAGGTGCGCGAAAGTACCTGACGCTCAAAAGCCGAGCACACTAAACCTGTGGGAGGGTACTTGGCGCCGATTGCTGAGTAGCCACCACTGCACCCGATAATTGACCCACCGCTGAGTGCACCTTCGGCTGCGCTGGTGCGGCTTGCATCAACCACTCAATTCATTTCCAAGCACTAAAAGCGACACGTCGAAACTTGCAATAGCGAAATAAAAAACACCACCCCCCACTCGAATATAAAAACCTTAAACCATACGTCAACAGATACGTGGCTACCACTGTCAAGTATGACAGTAGACACACCACTCTCGCCGCCCATACTCGACCCATCTCCAAATAGAGATACACCGCATAAAAAACGCGAGAGGAATCCACCATGAACCCCACACCCAACAAAAACCCTAAGTTCACAGGTTACTTTAGGGTAACTGAATCGCCCTTCGGCGCTTATCACGCTACAGATTTTTATTTCTTGGCCAATGGGGTCATGATCGTGGCGGGGTTAGTATCATCTCCATCTGGCGATAGGATCCTGATTGAATTCAACGTCGCACTTGTGGATGGTACGTCTAAGGGAGACTTCCAAGTGACCGATTTCGATGGCAGGCCCTGGGCCTTTGGCCTTTATAACCCCAGCAATGGCAGTGGTGAGTTCTATAACGCAGACACTGGTACTTTCGAGATGACTTACATCGAAAAAATATCGCACCTAACGGGAAAATCCAACTTCATATCAAACCGCGACGGGGCTAATGAAAAGTTTGCAATCGAGTTCAATATTACGCAAAGATAGAAACACAACCACCTTTTCAACAAAGATTTTATCAGATGAGAATACCGACACTCAGCTTATCAAGCACGTCGCAACTTCGCTGCATTATATAACTGCTCGCAATAAGACGTGGCCTACGACAGGCCACGCCTTGCCGAAATCATCGCGCCAGTTCCATCGATGCACTCCGAATTAACAGACTGCATGAGAACATCCATCGCGAGCAGATCCGTCAACAATAGTTGAAGGATCTGGGTTCCAGTGAGAAAGAAATAGACAGTGCGCACTCGCCGTCGCTGCTGTCCACTGCTAGATTGGCTGCTCTCCACCGCAAGGAAAGCACCATGGGACATTCTCTGAAAATCTTGGGCCGCACTTCCTCCATCAACGTGCGCAAAGTGCTGTGGACCTGCCAGGAACTCGGCATCGACTACAAGCGCGAAGACTGGGGCATCGGCTACACCCCCACCCAATCCCCCAAGTTCCTCGCCCTGAACCCCAACGCCCAGGTGCCCGTGCTGATCGACGATCACGGTGTGCTGTGGGAATCCAACACCATCTGCCGTTACCTCGTGGGCCTCTACGAACGCCATGACCTGCTGCCCGCCGAACCCGCGCCACGGGCGCGCGTCGAGCAATGGATGGATTGGCAAGCCACCGAACTCAACCCGTCCTGGGGCTACGCGTTCCATGCACTGGTACGCCAGCACCCCGATTACCAGGACCCGCAGCGCATCCAGGCCGGTGTGCAAGCCTGGAACAGCAAGATGGGCCTGCTCGAACAACAGTTGCTCAAGACCGGTGCCTACGTGGCTGGCGATGAGTTCACCCTGGCCGACATCCTCGTCGGCCTGTCGGTGCACCGCTGGCGCAACGCGCCGCTGGAGCATCCGCGCTACCCGGCCGTCGAGGCGTATTACCAACGCCTCAGCCAACGGCCGGGCTTCCAGGCGTTTGCCCTCGACGGGCATAACTGAGCGAAGGACAGCACCGGGAAAGGGCTTTTCGAGACGCTCGAAACGCTGGATCGCCCATGGCATTTGACTGACGAGGTCCTTGCAGACCCGTGGGGTACCCTTCGTCAGCCAGATGAAACAACTGTCAGTTCTGACAGTAGACCCCGCCTTTTTACGACGCTTTACTGCTGAGCCCGCTAGTCCATATCGGGCAGCGGCGGCGTCAAAAAAAGGAGAGGAACATGACACAAAGCACCCCTAACGCCTCTGAGGGTTGGCTGAATTCCACTGCCTTCGAAGGCGAGATCAACACCACCGATGTCAGCTATCGCCAATCGCCCACGGGAACCAGAGGCGTCACGCTGAGTGGCCTGCAACCAACCCAGAACAATAGCTTTACCGGCATCCAGATCGACTTCCCCGGTAACGTAGTTCCAGGCCCTATTCCAGTACCGCAACCGTTTCCAGACACTGTCCGGGTGAGCTACTTTCGCCAGACAAGCAGCGGCCAACGAACCTCTTATCCGGCAAAAAGTGGCATGCTCAATCTGACCACTTACGACCAGACCAAGGGCTGCGCATCGGGTACATTCGACGTAGTGGCGCAAGTTGATGGCACCGACCATTCGTTCAAAGGAGACTTTGACATTCGCACCGTATGAAGAAGGCAAGATCTGGCAGCGCTGCGGCAAAAATTGGCCCGTACCCGCCATTTTTTGCCGCTTTCATTGGCCAGCCGCCACGTTGATAGGCACTTCATCATCGGCACGCTATTTGCTCTACCTGTGGCACACGAACATTTCCCCAGGTGACCGATCATGCTGGTTAACAACAACACCCAAGCTGTGACGACCCTCCAGCAGCTCAAGCGCTCCGATATGGACCCCGCCAACGCCGCCGCCAGCGCGCTGTACAGCGGTGCGGTGCAAGCGGCGCAGCAGAGCATTACCGTGCCGGCCGCGCAGAGGGAACTGGACAAGGCCGCCGACCGTATCGACGAAGCCTTCGCCAAGACCCGCGTGCAGTTGCAGGCGGCAACCACGGATGTTCCAGCGGTCAATGCCACGTCGGCGGCACGTTCGGAATTCACCGATTACATGAGCAAGACTCCGGCCGAGCGTATCCGTGAACAATTGCTCAAGGAACAGGGTTTGACCGAAGCGGATGTGCAGAACATGACGCAGGAAAAGCAGGACGCGATTTCCAAGCAAGTGGCCGAGCGCTTGAAGCAGCAGCAAGAGCAGCAGGTTGCCGCCAAGGCCACTGACCCGGCTCAAAGCGTAAAAGAAACCCTCGCCGCAATCTAAAACGCAACCCGTAGTGAGCGGGCTTGCCCGCGCCGGGCGGCGAAGCCACCCCAAACAGATCGCCGCGGTGGATCAGGAAGACCGAGGTGCCTGGATTTGGGGCGGCTGCGCCGCCCAGCGCGGGCAAGCCCGCTCACTACGGGTGTTATTGCAGTTGCAGGGTCGAATTGAACTGACTGATCGCATCCACCACGTGCCGTGACCCTTCCTGAATTTCCAGGATCACCTGCCCTGCCTCATTCGCCAGTTCCACACCCAGCCCCGTGCGGCTCAGGCTCGATTGCATGCTCGACACCGCGCTCAGCGAAAGGTCGTGGTTCTTGCGTACAACGTCGACAATCTCCACCGTCGCCTGGCTGGTGCGCCCCGCGAGGCTGCGCACTTCATCGGCCACCACCGCAAAGCCGCGCCCATGCTGACCTGCCCGTGCGGCTTCAATGGCGGCATTGAGCGCGAGCATGTTGGTCTGCTCGGCAATGCTGCGGATGGTCTGCACGATGGCGCCGATGATGTCCGACTGCTTGCTCACCGCGTCGATACTCACGGCGGCCTGGTTCAAGTCCTGGGAAATTTCTTCGATGATCTGCACGGTTTGCTGCACCACCTCCGAACCTTTGCGCGCGCAGGCGTCGTTTTGTACCGATGTGGCGTGGGCCGAATCGGCAGCGTTGCGTAGGGTCGAGACCTGGTCGGTGATGTCGCTGGCGAACTTCACCACTTTGTACAGGCGCCCATTGGTGTCGAAGATCGGGTTGTAGGACGCTTCCAGAAACAGCGTCTTGCCGTATTTGCTTTTGCGTTCAAAGCGGTGAGAGTGATATTCGCCGCGGTTCAGCGAGGCCCAGAACGCCTTATAGGCGGGCGATTCGACCTCGCTGCGGTGGCAGAACATGCTGTGATGCTGGCCGATGATTTCGTCCAAGGAGTACTGCACAGTGCGCAGGAAGTTGTCGTTGGCGTTGAGGATCTGCCCTTGCGGGGTAAACTCGATCACCGCCATGGAGCGGCCGATGGCATCGATCAGGCTCTGGTTTTCGTGTTCATGGTGGACCCGCGCGGAAATGTCCGACGCCACCTTGATGACACTCTGTACCTGATTGTCACTGTCCAGCACCGGCATGTAGCTGGCTTCAAGCCAGACCTCCTCACCGTGCTTGTTCAAGCGCATGAAGGTGCCACTGATGGCCTCCCCCCGCGCCAGGTCGCGCCAGAGCTTGGCGTAGGGCTCGGTTTGGGTGTAGGCCTCGTCGCAAAAAATCCGGTGATGCTTGCCGCGAATTTCCTCGGCGCTGTAACCCATGGTTTTGCAGAAGTTGTCGTTGGCATCCAGGATCACTCCATTGCGATCGAACTCGATCATCGCCATCGAACGGCTGATGGCGGCGAGTTTGGCGTTGGCTTCGGTCAGGGCGCAGGAGAAACGTTCGATTTCGCGCAGATCGGCTTTGTGATGGCGGTTGAACATGGTCAGATCACCCTTGAGTCCCGGCGCCTGGAAGGCGCATTCCATTCATCAGTTGGATACTGCTGGCACGCTTTTCATGGGGAACAAACCATCCGAAACGCTATATATGCCAAGTGTCATCATCGGTTTTGGATGAGCATAGACAGGGCTCGGCGCTACGCAAGGCCACTAGTCAGCCAGCGTTTTCAACAACGCGCGGGCAGCGACGGAGGGCGGGCAGGTTTGCGAGGCCACCAAAGAGAACTCACGGTGCAGGGGCACGGCCAGTGGCATCACCCGCAGGCCCTGGCGCTGGACAGGCAGTGTCACTTCGGGCACCAGGGTCACGCCGATGCCATCACGCACCAGGCTGAAGGCGCTGCTCCATTCGCGCACTTGCACGCGAATATCAGCCAAAGTCAGCCCCGCCTCGGCGGCCAGGCTGCGGGCATTGGCAGTGCAGCCGCCAGTGGCCAGTACAAACGGCTGTTGCAACAACTCCTCCAGCGTCAGCGTGGCATCCGCCGGACGCTGGGCCAGCGCATGCGCCTGCGGCAACACCGCCAGCCAGTTGTCGCGCCCCAACACCGTGGCATTGCGCTCCGGCTTGGGGTTGAGCACCACGCCCAGATCGATCAGGCCGGCGTCGAGCAAGGTGTTCACTTCGTTGTCGGTGACTTCCAGGGTGGTGACGTCGATGCCTGGGTACAGTTGAGCGAAACGCTGCAACAGCGGCGTCAGAAACGTCGCCAGCACCATGGGGAAACTGGCGATGCGAAGACTTCCACGCAACATCGGCCTGGCTTCGTCGACGGTGCTGCGAATCGCCTGCAAGGCGCCGAGCATCACCCGCGCCTGCTCGATCACACTCAGGCCCAGGGCGGTGGGCAAGGTCTGGCGCGGCGCGCGGGTAAACAGTTGCGCCCCCAGGGTCGACTCCATGCCTGCCATGGCCTGGCTGGCGGCGGACTGGGTCATGCCCACGTGCTCGGCGGCGGCGGTGATGCTGCCGTGGTCGGCAACGGCCACCAGCAGGCGCCAGTGCATCAGGTTCATCATGGCAGTAGCTGTCCTTATGGCAGGGCTCTGAAGGTTTAATTTTACGCACGGTGTCATGCCCGCGAGACTGGCGCAAATCCAACGGAGCTGCCCTCGATGAAACTGTATTACTTCCCTCACGCCTGTTCCCTCGCCCCACACATCGTGCTGCGGGAGTTGGCGCTGCCATTTGAGTTGGTGAAGGTGGATAACCAGGCAAAAACCACGGCCAACGGTGAGGACTTCCTACAGATCAACCCCAAGGGCTACGTGGCGGCACTGCAACTGGACAACGGCCAAGTGTTGACCGAAGCCAGCGCGATCCTGCCATACCTGGCAGACCTGAAACCCGCCGCCGGACTGGCCCCGGCCAATGGCAGCTGGGAGCGGGTGCGCTTGCAGGAATGGCTGAATTTTATTGCCACCGAGATCCATGGCGGGCTGGCGGTGTTCTTCAACGGCGCGATCCAGGGCGAAGTGCGGGCGATGTTCCAGGCCACACTGTTCAAGCGCTTTGCGATTCTGGTGCAGACGTTGGAGCGCCAGGACTATCTGCTGGGTTCGCAGTATTCGGTGGCGGACGCTTATCTGTTCGTGGTGCTGCGCTGGGCGGCGTTCCACGCTATTGATCTGCGCGAATGGCCGGCGCTGCAGGCGTTTGAACAAAGGGTCGGGCAGCGGCCGGCAGTGATTGCGGCACTGGCGGCAGAAGCTCAATGAGCTGAAATGGGATGAGCATGTGGGAGCCAGGCAGCTCCCACATCAGGCTTGAAACTCAATGGCCGAACAAACCACCCTCGGATTTCTTGGCTTTCTTGTCGGCGCGTTTTTCATCGGCGGTTTTTGCCGGTTTTTTCTTCGCGGCTTTCTTTGAATCCATACCTTTGGCCATGATGCGTACTCCACTGTCAGGGAACGTAACACTGGGTATACCACCTATTGCCCGACAGAAGGCGCTTATAATCGCGCCCCCTTCATCACGTCGTCTGAACACCATGCCCGAGTTGACCATCGATCTACTGGCAGAACCCCTGTGGCCGCTGCTGAACAAGTTCTATCGCAGCCACAATTGCTCGATGAAAGCGCTCAAGGGCGGGCGTTTGTGGGTCGCACGCGACGGCGAGATTGTCGCGGGCCTGTGCCTCACGCCGGTGGTGGGCGGGCAGTGGTTGACCGGGGTGTTTGTAGACCCGGCCTATCGCGGCCGGGGGTTGGCGGCAACCCTGATTCTGCAGGCGGTGGCCGCGTGCGAAGGCACCGTATGGCTGCTGTGCCATCCGGACCTGGAAGGGTTGTATCAACGCATGGGATTCACTCAGGACACACTGCTACCGCAATCCCTCAGCGAACGTCTGGTGCGCTACAAACGCAACAAGCCGATGATCGCCATGGGCTTAGAACCGTTAGTGAGGTTGACCTCGGATAATGTGTGATCCGTGGGTACAAGGCCCATGCTAGCCTCGGCGACACAGTGGCCCCCTCACAGGATGATCATGAAAACGACGCTTGCAGCTTTCTGCCTCACCGCCCTCCTCGTCCCGCCCCTCAGCCAGGCCGCCGACGCGCCGATCAGCGCCAAGCAGTACCAAAGCGTACTCGCCGGCAGCTGGCGTGACCCGGCCAACAGCGCCCGCGACGGTTATCGCCATCCACAACAGACCCTGGAATTCTTTGGCCTGGGCGCCAAACAGAGCGTGATCGAAATCACCCCGGGCGGCGGTTGGTACAGCGAGCTGCTGGCACCGCTGCTCAAGGACCACGGGCATTACATCGCTGCCGTACAGGCCGCGAGCAGCAGCGCCTACGCGCGTACGTCCGAAGAGAACCTGAAGAAGAAATTCGCCGCAGACCCGACGCGGTATGGCAAGGCCGAAGTCGTCGAGTTCGATCCCAAGGCGCCGGTGTTCGGCAAGCCGGGCTCGGCGGATGCGGTGCTGACCTTTCGCAATGTGCATAACTGGGTGTTGGCGGGCACCGCCGACGCGACCTTCAGCGCGTTTTACAAGGTGCTCAAGCCCGGTGGCGTACTGGGCGTGGAAGATCACCGGGCCAAGGACGGAGCAGACCTGGAAGCAATCAAGGACAGCGGCTACCTGACCACCGCCCAGGTGGTGAAACTGGCCACCGATGCCGGGTTCAAGCTGGCGGCGCAGAGTGAAGTGAACGCCAACCCCAAGGACACCAAGGATTATCCGGCGGGGGTGTGGACATTGCCGCCGACGTTGAAGTTGGGCGAACAGGACAAGGCCAGGTATGTGGCAATTGGCGAGTCGGATCGGCTGACGTTGCGGTTCGTCAAGCCAGCCAAATAAACCTATTTGAAGTGCATTCCAACTGTGGGAGCGGGCTTGCTCGCGAATGCGGTGTACCAGTCACCTGATATGTCGACTGAAACACCGCATTCGCGAGCAAGCCCGCTCCCACAGTTTTGCCTCATTGGGCTTGAAAGCTAATCGTCAGCCGTGGGGTCCATGTCGGGGAACATCACTTCGATAAATCCGAACTTGCTGAAATCGGTAATCCGCGAAGGGTACAACCGGCCGATCAAGTGGTCGCATTCATGCTGCACCACCCGCGCATGGAACCCGTCGGCAACCCGTACGATCGGCTCGCCCTTGGGGTCGAAACCCTCGTAGCGAATCTGCTGGTAACGGTTCACCGCACCACGCAAGCCAGGCACGGACAGGCAGCCTTCATACCCCTCCTCCAACACCGGACTGAGCGGCGTGATCAACGGGTTGATCAGGATGGTCTGCGGCACCGGCGGCGCGTCCGGGTAGCGTTCGCTGGCCTCGAAACCAAAGATCACCAGTTGCAGGTCAACGCCGATCTGCGGGGCGGCCAGGCCGACACCACCGACGTGCTCCATGGTCTGGAACATGTCGTCGATCAATTGCCACAGCTCGGGGCTGTCGAACATCTCCGGCGGCACCGGTGGCGCGATACGCAGCAGGCGCTCGTCGCCCATTTTCAGGATTTCACGGATCATCGATCAGACTTCATCAGTAGTGGGCTTGGAATGGTCCCGGCCGAGGCCGGAGACATGCTGTTTTTCATGGGCTGGCTCGTCGAAATCCTTCGCGCCAGGCTCCTTGCCTTGAGCCGACATGTGTTCGATCACGGCATTCATCTCTGCCCCCAGCAGCAGCACGGCGGCGGAAATGTAGAAATACAGGAGCAGCACGATGATCGCACCGATGCTGCCGTACATGGCGTTGTAATCGGCAAACGTCTTGACGTAGTAGCCAAAGCCCAGGGACGCGACAATCCACACTACCACCGCCAATACCGAGCCTGGGGTGATGAAGCGGAATTTCTGTTTTACGTCGGGCATCACGTAGTACATGAGGGCCACGGCGAACATCAGCAGGATCACGATCAGCGGCCAGCGCAGGATGGTCCACAGGGTGACCACGAACTCCTGCATGCCGATCTGCCCCGCCACCCATTCCATCACTTGTGGGCCGAGCACCATCAGCGCCGCAGCGGCCAGCAGCATGCCGGCAATGCCGACGGTGTAGAAAATCGACAGCGGAAAACGCTTCCAGATCGGCCGGCCTTCGACCACGTCGTAGGCGGCGTTCATTGCGCTCATCATCAGGCGCACACCCGCCGAAGCGGTCCACAGCGCAATCACGATACCCACCGACAGCAGCCCACCCTTGGATTGCTGCAGCTGGTCGATCACCGGGTTGACCTGCTCCAGGGCTTGGGGCGGCAATACCAGCTCCGACTGCAGGCGCAGCCAGGTGAAGAAATCGGGCAGGTGCAGGAAACCAATCAGGGCGATGAGAAACAGCAGGAAGGGAAACAGCGAAAACAGCATCTGGTAGGCCAGCGCCGAGGCGTAGGTGGACATCTCATCATCGACGAACTCTTTGACGGTGCGCACCAACACTTTATGTAGCTTGAGGCCATCAAGGACCGGAAAAATCATAGCGTCTCCTTTCGCCGCAAAAAGTGAGTTCAAGGGCGACTCAGGGGCCGTTTTCTACATCAAGGTAGCTTATTTGGCGACCTTGAAACAATTTCGAAACTTTAACCGCATCCGCTGACAAAAAAACGGCCATCCGTGGATGGCCGCTCCGACTGCTCAAGTGCTGCCTTATTTGACGGCTTTCTTGACCGCGTCCTTGGTGTCACCAATGGCCTTTTCAACCTGGCCTTTCTTTTCCTGCACCACGCCTTCAGCGCGCAGCTTGTCGTTTCCGGTAACTTTGCCGATGCCTTGCTTGATGTTGCCGACGGCTTCGTCTTTCAAACCTTTTGCCTTATCCGCTGTGCTGCCCATGGTATTTCTCCAGAAGAACAATCAAGGGTTTTGGTCATTACGTAGAAATTGACCCGGGGCTGTCCGGCAGAGTTTCAATTATTTTCCATGGACATTTCATCGCCGGGCGCAGGTTTGGCTTTATGTTTTGTGGCCAACCCACGAGAATGCCCGGCACATTCAGGCTATAACGCTGAATAACAGATCCCGTAGGAAGGTTATGAAACTCAATAAAGCACAGGCCATCGCCCGCAGAAACACCGAACTGGGCGGTGCCGTACTCGGCGTCAACAACTGCCACTTCACCGACCTGGACCGCAAACGCAACATCTGGTGGTTCGATCTGCCGGTGGGCCGTATTGCGGTGGGCCAGTACGAGTGGATTCACCTGTTGATGCACAACGCCGAGACCGACCAGTTGCTGCACCTGAAGGTGCCGACGGCGTTTTTGCGCGAACACATCGAAGGCCTGGTGGTGCGCAATGCGGGCAAGCGCAAGCCGGAGATCACCCTGGAGCTGAGCGCAGATAAGGATTCGTTCTTGAAGGACGTGCGGCCAGCGGGTGCAGGCGTCGGCTTCGCCCAGTTCGCCCTGTAAAAACCGGATCAAAAACGGTGGAAGCTGGCTTGCCTGCTCCCACATTGGATTGCGTTCCAATCCAGCCCGGGAAATCAGCAGGCATAAAAAAACCCCGCGTTCGCGGGGTTTTTTAATGCGTTACTTCTTGAGACCGAGCTTTTTCAGCTCTTCATCACGCAACTCACGCCGCAGGATCTTGCCCACGTTGGTCGTCGGCAACGCATCGCGGAACTCAATGACCTTCGGCACCTTGTAGGCCGTAACGTTGGCGCGCATATGCTCCATCACCTGGTCCTTGGTCAGGGTGGCGCCCGGCTTGACCACGATGAAGATCTTGATGATCTCCCCGGACTTCTCGTCCGGCACACCGATGGCCGCGCATTGCAGCACACCCGGCAGGCCTGCCAGCACGTCTTCCAGCTCGTTGGGGTACACGTTGAAGCCCGAGACCAGGATCATGTCCTTCTTGCGGTCGACAATACGCATGTAGCCATCGGGCTGGATGATCGCGATGTCACCGGTCTTCAACCAACCCTCGCTGTCGAGGATCTCGGCGGTGGCATCTTCGCGCTGCCAGTACCCCTTCATCACCTGCGGGCCCTTGACGCACAGCTCGCCGGTTTCGCCCAGCGCCAGCTCGACGCCGTCGTCGGAGATGACTTTGCAGACTGTCGAAGGCACGGGAATGCCAATGGTGCCGATCTGGATGCTCTGGCTCGGATTGACCGTGGCCACCGGACTGGTTTCGGTCATGCCGTAGCCTTCGCAGATGCTGCAGCCGGTCACGGCTTTCCAACGCTCGGCGGCGGCCAGTTGCAGGGCCATGCCGCCCGACAGGGTGACCTTCAGCGCAGAGAAGTCCAGCTTGCGGAACGCTTCGTTGTTGCACAGCGCCACGAACAGCGTGTTCAGGCCGACAAAACCGCTGAACTTCCACTTGGACAATTCCTTGACCATCGCCGGCAGGTCGCGCGGGTTGCTGATCAGGATGTTGTGGTTGCCGATCAGCATCATCGCCATGCAATGAAAGGTGAACGCATAGATGTGGTACAGCGGCAGCGGCGTGATCAGGATCTCGCAGCCCTCATTGAGGTTCGAGCCCATCAGCGCCTTGCATTGCAGCATGTTGGCGACAAGGTTGCGGTGGGTGAGCATCGCGCCCTTGGCCACGCCGGTGGTGCCGCCGGTGTATTGCAGCACGGCCACATCACTGCTGGCGGGGTTGGCGTCGCTGACCGGCTGGCCCTGCCCCTTGGCCAGCACATCGTTGAACTTGATCGCCTTGGGCAAGTGATAAGCCGGGACCATTTTTTTCACGTACTTGATGACGCTGTTGATCAGCAGACGCTTGAGCGGCGGCAACAGGTCGGCGACTTCGGTGACGATCACATGCTGGACGGCGGTCTTGGGCACGACCTTTTCCGCCAGGTGCGCCATGTTGGCCAGGCAGACCAAGGCCTTGGCACCGGAGTCGTTGAATTGGTGTTCCATTTCCCGCGCGGTGTACAGCGGGTTGGTGTTGACCACGATCAAGCCGGCCCGGATGGCACCGAACACGGCGACCGGGTACTGCAGGACGTTGGGCAGTTGCACGGCGATGCGGTCGCCGGGCTTCAAGTCGGTGTGCTGTTGCAGGTACGCGGCGAAAGCACCGGACAATTCGTACAACTCACCGTAGGTGATTGTCTTGCCCAGGTTGCTGAAAGCCGGTTTGTTGGCGAAGCGCTGGCAGGACTGCTTCAGTACCGCCTGAATATTCGGATACTCGTCTGGATTGATTTCTGCAGCAATCCCGGCGGGGTACTTATCCTTCCAAAAGTCTTCGTTCATGGAAGCCCACTCCTCAGCGACGCGAATTCATCATCGCATTTGATGCGATTATTATTGGTGTATGTTTTTTTAAGGTGAATCTGGCGCTTTCAAGCAGGCCGAGACGTCACAAAGCGCGCCGAGAGTAGCAGCTTTGCCAAGGGCCGACTAGAGCCAAACGCGGGCCCTACAGTCATATTCGCGACTGTCCTACAATATTTGGTCACACTATAAACAGCACTTAATTTGCCTCGGGAAAGGCTCTGGAATAAGGCTTTGAGGACACCGAACAGCAAATGTGGGAGCGGGCTTGCTCGCGAATGCGGTGCATCAGTCTACATATCTGGTGACTGGTACACCGCATTCGCGGGCAAGCCCGCTCCCACATTTTTTGATTGCATTTCAATTCGGGGTCAGGCGATGTCGCGCAGTTCCCGCCGCAAGATTTTCCCTACAGGAGTCATCGGCAACGACTCACGCAACACAATATGCTTGGGCACCTTGTAGCCGGTGAAGTTGGTCTTGCAGTACGTCTTCAATTCCTCAAGGCTCACACCCTGGGCGCGGGCGACCACGAACAGCTTCACCGCCTCCCCCGTGCGCTCGTCCGGCACGCCGATCACCGCGCAGTTGGCCACCGCCGGGTGCGCCATCACCACATCTTCGATCTCGTTGGGGTACACATTGAAGCCCGAGACAATGATCAGGTCTTTCTTGCGGTCGACGATGCTGACAAAGCCATCGGTGTCGATCACCGCAATGTCGCCGGTCTTGAGCCAGCCTTCGGCGTCGAGCGTCTCGGCGGTGGCCACCGGCTGCTGCCAGTAGCCCTTCATGACCTGCGGACCCTTGATGCACAACTCGCCGCGCTCGCCCAAGGGCAATTCGCGGCCTTCGTCATCAATGACTTTCATCGCCGTGCCCGGCACCGGAATGCCCACGGTGCCCAACCGCGATTGGCTGCCGTAGGGGTTGGTGCTGGCGACCGGCGACGTTTCCGTCAGCCCGTAGCCCTCGCCGATAGTGCAGCCGGTCAGCGCTTTCCAGCGCTCCGCAGTGGCCTTGACCAGCGCGGTGCCACCGGAGTTGGTGATCTTGAGGTGGGAGAAATCCAGGGTCTTGAAGTCCGGATGATCCATCAATGCCACAAACAGCGTGTTCAACCCCAGCAGGCAGGAGAAGCGCCACTTCTTCAACTCCTTGATAAAGCCGCCGATGTCGCGCGGATTGGTGATCAGCACGTTGTGGTTGCCGGTCACCATCATGCACATGCAGTTCGCCGTGAATGCATAGATGTGGTACAGCGGCAGCGGCGCGATCATCACTTCCTGCCCCTCGCGCACCAGCGGCTGACCGTCGTCGTTGACCTGGGACATGCACGCCCGCGCCTGCTGCATGTTCGCCACAAGGTTGCCGTGGGTGAGCATCGCGCCCTTGGCCAGGCCGGTGGTGCCGCCGGTGTATTGCAGCACTGCGATGTCGTCCAGGGTCACGGGATGGCGGATCACGCCCAGGCCTGCGCCCATGCGCAACGCACGCTTGAAGGAAACGGCGCGCGGCAGGCTATAGGCCGGGACCATTTTCTTGACCTTGTCGACCACGGTGTTGACCAGCCAGCCTTTGGCAGCGGGCATGAAATCGCCCATCTTGGCTTCGATCAGGTAGTCGATCTCGGTATCGGCGCACACTTCCTGCACCCGCGAACCGAACAGGTTGAGGTAGACCAGCGCACGCACGCCGGCGTCCTTGAACTGGTGGCGCATCTCGCGTGGGGTGTACAGCGGGTTGGTGTTGACCACGATCAGCCCGGCGCGCAGGGCGCCGAACACGGCAATCGGATAATGCAGCACGTTGGGCATCTGCACCGCAATGCGCTCGCCGGGCTTGAGGTCGGTGTGCTGTTGCAGGTAGCCGGCGAACGCCGCACTTTGGCGCTCCAGCTCGGCGTAGGTCAGGGTGATACCCATGTTGCTGAACGCCGGACGGTCGGCAAAGGTCTTGCAGGAACGCTCGAAGACTTCGATCACCGACTTGTAAGAGGTGAGGTCGATGGCATTGGGAACGCCCGCGGCGCGTTTGTCATTCCAGAAATCAGGTTGCATTATTCTTGTCCTCTTACCTGAGTGTGTCCGGCCGCTTTTGCACTGCATACAAAGCGGAGCTTTGGGGACGTTAGCAGCTATGGCCAAACAGGCAAATACAGGAAAGAGCGTCATTAATTGCGTGAATCTTCCTACAAGGCCCTGCACTGATCAGACGCTTCCCGTGGGATGAGCTATACACTGCAACGACCCCGAGCAAAGGAACCGCCATGAACCACAGCACCTTCTGGCTGACCGCGAATGACCACAGCCGCCTGTACGTCAATCAATGGCTGCCGGACGGCCCCGCCAAGGCGATGATCATGCTGTCCCACGGCATGGCCGAGCACAGCGGGCGCTATGCGCGCCTGGCACAGGCACTGTGTGCGGCGGGCTACGGCCTGTATGCACCGGACCAGCGTGGCCACGGCCGCACCGCCGACGAAGGCACCCTGGGCCTGTACGCCGAGCACGACGGCTGGAACAAAGTGGTGGGCGACCTCGCCAGCCTCAACCAGCATATCGGCCAGCAGCATCCGGGGCTGCCGATCATTCTGCTGGGCCACAGCATGGGCAGCTACATCGCCCAGGCCTATCTGCTGCATCACAGCGCCAGCCTGAGCGGCGCGGCTCTGAGCGGCTCGAATTTCCAACCCGTGGCGCTGTACCGCGCCGCCCGGGTGATCGCGCGCATCGAGCGGGCCCGCCAGGGCCTGCGCGGGCGCAGTGCGTTGATCGACTTCCTGTCGTTCGGCTCATTCAACAAAGCGTTCAAACCCAACCGTACGGCCTTCGACTGGCTCAGCCGCGACCCGGCGGAAGTCGACAAGTACATCAACGACCCGCTCTGCGGTTTCCGCTGCACCAACCAGCTGTGGGTCGACCTGCTCGGCGGCTTGCAGCAAATCAGCAAAGCGTCCAATCTCGCGCAGATCGATCCGGGCCTGCCGATCCTGGTGACCGGCGGCGAATGTGATCCGGTGAGTGAGGGCAAGCGTCTCACCCATCTGGCCAACGCCCTGCGTGAAGCCGGCTGCCGCCACGTGCAACTGACGATCTACCCGCAGGCGCGCCATGAAGTGTTCAACGAAACCAACCGTGACCAAGTCACCGCCGACCTGCTGACGTGGCTCGACCAGGCCCTGACCCTGCACAGGCCGGCCCGCTGCGAATAATGTTTGCTTTAGAATCAGCCGATTAAATTACCGATTAGCCACAGGATGCACCTTTAGATGACCCAGGTAACCAACACCCCGTACGAAGCCCTTGAAGTCGGCCAGACCGCCAGCTACAGCAAATTGGTGGAAGAGCGCGACATCCAGCTGTTCGCCGCGATGTCCGGTGACCACAACCCGGTGCACCTGGACGCCGAATACGCCAAGGCGACCATGTTCAAGGAGCGTATCGCCCACGGCATGTTCAGCGGTGCCCTGATCAGCGCGGCGGTAGCCTGCGAATTGCCTGGGCCGGGCACTATCTATATCGGCCAGCAGATGAGCTTTCAGAAGCCGGTGAAGATCGGCGACACCCTGACCGTGCGCCTGGAAATTCTCGAAAAACTGCCGAAATTCCGCGTACGCATCGCCACGCGGGTGTTCAACCAGCGCGATGAGTTGGTGGTGGATGGTGAAGCGGAGATTCTGGCACCGCGTAAGCAGCAGGTGGTGACGCTGACCGAATTGCCGCCGATCAGCATTGGCTGAAATCTACACAATACAAATGTGGGAGCGGGCTTGCCCGCGAAAGCGGTGGATCAGTCACCAACACTGTGACTGAGAGACCGCATTCGCGAGCAAGCCCGCTCCCACATTCGTTACAACCTAAGGCTTACGACTGGGCGCGAGCCTGGTTACGCAGCGCCTTCACCTGGTCGTGGTTACGTTGCACGCCGTGGTACTGACGCTCAACCAGGTCACGAATGCCCAACAGGTTGTGCTTGTTGATCTTCTCGATCGCTTCTTTGTAAGCCTTCAGTGCGTGGTCTTCACCGCGCTCGGCTTCGTTCAGTACCGCCTCTTCATCCTTGCCGGTGAGCATCGACTTCACGTCGACCCAGCCACGGTGCAGTGCGCCGGCAACGCTGCCGGAATCTTCCGGATCGCCACCCAAGGCACGCACGGCAGTCTTCAGCTCGGCAGCAGCAGTGGCGCAGTCGGCGGAACGCTTGGCGAACAACGCTTTGAGCTCTGGGTGCTTGATGTCTTCAGCGCACTCTTTGAAACCCTTTTGACCGTCGATGCTGGTTTCAATCAGGTCGTTCAGTACGGAGATCGATTCTTTGGTGATGTCAGTCATTTTCCAATTCCTTGTACGGGTTAAGAGGTTGTCTTAATGATTGCAGCGCCCGTGCCAGTTTTTTCAATAACAACTTTTCCTTTGTTTTC
This sequence comes from Pseudomonas sp. GL_117, assembly GCF_057835125.1. Taxonomy (NCBI): domain Bacteria; kingdom Pseudomonadati; phylum Pseudomonadota; class Gammaproteobacteria; order Pseudomonadales; family Pseudomonadaceae; genus Pseudomonas; species Pseudomonas sp. GL_117. The sequence goes on from NZ_CM174418.1 coordinate 4,788,803, forward strand.
AATAACTTAAAAATATTTGAACCATCTGTATGTACGTTATTTGCATGATCTGTCAATTGGCCTTCATGCAGAATGCCTGTATTTTCAGGGCTCTCGACTCATTCGTCTGAAGCCCCATGAACCCCGAAAAACTCGAACTGCTGATCACCCGCCAAATGCCCTTCGGCAAGTACAAGGGCCGGATCATCGCCGACCTGCCCGGCCCCTACCTGAACTGGTTTGCCCGAGAAGGTTTCCCCCACGGCGAACTGGGCGGGCTGCTGGCATTGATGCAGGAAATCGACAGCAACGGCCTGGCCGAATTGCTCGAACCGTTGCGTGTAAAACACGGCAAGCCCGCCCCCCGCCATTAAGAAAGAACCCCGCCATGCCAAGGAATGCCGATAACGAGCAACACTGGACCGCCATTGCCAGGCGCTATGAGCTGGAGCCTGGCCCGATCAATCTGGAAAACGGCTATTTCGGACGCATGAGCCGCGTCGTGCGCGCGCAGTATCTGGAACACGTGGCGTTTATCAACCGCAGCAATTCCCTGCATGTGCGCCAGCGTTTCGAGCAGGGCGAAAACGTCGAGATCCGCCGCCAACTGGCTGAGCTGATCAACGTCGACCCCGAGTCGGTCGCCTTCACCCGCAACGCCACCGAGGCCTTGCAGTCGGTGATCCGTAACTACAACCGCCTGGAGCCGGGGGATCAGGTGTTGATCAGTGACCTGGAGTACGACACGGTCAAAGGCGCCATGCGCTGGTTGGCCGGGGTTCGCGGCGTGGAGGTGATCGAACTGTCCCACGCGCACCCGGCGAGTTTCGACAGCCTGCTGCGGACATATCGCGATGCGTTCGCGCAATACCCACGTTTAAAGCTGATGGCGCTGACCCACGTCACCCATCGCACTGGCCTGGTGATGCCGGTCGAGGCGATCGCCAAGGCGGCGCGTGAATATGATGTGGATGTGATCCTCGACGGCGCTCACGCCCTGGGCCAGATCGACTTCAACCTCGCCGAACTGGGCATTCAGTTCGCCGGTTTCAATCTGCACAAATGGATCGGCGCGCCGCTGACCCTGGGTTTTCTGTACATCGCGCCCGAGCGCCTGGCCGACATCGACCCGGACATGGGCGAGTTTCACTACCCGCCCAGCGACGTGCGCGCACGCACGTCCTACAGCACACCGAATTTTCCGGCGCTGATGACCTTGCCCTCGGTGTTTGAGGAGCATCGAAGCCTGGGAGGCTCGGCGGCCAAGGGCGCGCGGGTGAATTACCTGCGTGACCTGTGGGTGAGCAAGGTGCGGCCGCTGGCGGGGGTTGAGGTGCTGACGTCGGATGATCCGCGCCTGTATTGCGGGATTACGGCGTTCAAGTTTGTCGGAAGGGACCAGCAGGCGATGGCAGATCGTTTACTCAAGGACTACAACCTGTTTACCACCACACGGGTGGGCGCGGCGTTTGGGACCTGCATTCGGGTGACGCCGGGGTTGGTGACGTCGGCTGCGGATATCAATGTCTTGGTCACCGCCATCGCCGAACTCAACGCCGATTAAAACTGTGGGAGCGGGCTTGCTCGCGAATGCGGTGTGTCAGCAATACATCTGCAAGCTGAACCACCGCATTCGCGAGCAAGCCCGCTCCCACACAAGCCCATTCCAACCCAAGGATTTACGCTGGCCTGAAAGGGTTTCTGCAGGCAAAAAAAAGCGGTACACCGACCAAGTGCACCGCAAAAATGCCGTCAAGCACAGCAACAACGATTCGATGAATCAGATCAATCCAGCAGCGCCAGCGCCTCGGCGGTGACTTCCTGAATGCGGGCCCAGTCGCCGTTCTTGATCCACTCAGGATCAAGCATCCAGCTACCGCCCACGCACATCACGTTTTTCAACGCCATGTAGCTTTTGATGTTGGCCGGACCAACGCCGCCGGTCGGGCAGAATTTCACTTCGCCAAACGGGCCGCCCAGGGCCTTGATTGCCGCGACGCCGCCGCTGACTTCAGCCGGGAACAGCTTGAAGCGGCGATAACCCAGCGCATAGCCTTCCATGATCCCGGAGGCGTTGCTGATGCCCGGCAGCAGCGGGATTGCGCTGTGTACCGAGGCTTCCAGCAGGTCGCGGGTGATGCCTGGGGTGACGATAAATTGCGAGCCGGCGACTTCGGCCGCTTCGAGCATATGGCGATCCAGCACGGTGCCAGCACCGGTGCACAGTTCCGGCCGTTGCTCGCGCAGCACCTGAATGGCCTTGAGGCCGAACTGCGAACGCAGGGTCACTTCCAGCGCGGTCAAACCACCGGCGGCCAGGGCATCGGCCAGCGGCAGGATGTCCTGTTCGCGGGCGATGGTGATCACCGGCAGGATCCGCGCCTTGGCGCAGAGGCTGTCGATCAGGGCAACTTTATCCGCCATGGACACGGTCGGTTGAGGGCTTTTCATAGCGGCTGATCCTTGGCTCATGGGCACCAGTAAATCTCTAATGTGGGTTGCAAAAACGCGCGAATCGGCATGGCAGCGATGTCGTCACCGGCCAGTGCAGCGCTCAAGGTCGTCAATTTCGAACTGCCGGAAATCGACAGTACGGTGTAGTTCGCCGAAGCCAGCAGCGCGCGACTCATGGTCAGGCGCTGGTGGGGTACGGTCGGCGCCAGCATCGGCCAGCAACGGCGCGTGCCGTCCGGCTGCAAGGCTTCGCTCAGGTTCGGGCTGTTGGGAAACAGCGACGCGGTGTGACCGTCATCGCCCATGCCCAGCACCAACACGTCAATCGCCGGCAATTCCGCCAGCAGGCGATCGGCCTGCTCGGCAGCGTCTTCAAGATTGGCCGCGGCGCTGTACAGGCTCAGGAATTTGGCCTTGGCCGCCGGGCCTTGCAGCAAGTACTGCTTGAGCAGACCGGCGTTGCTGTCGGCGTGTTCCACCGGCACCCAGCGTTCGTCGGCCAGGGTGATCGTCACCTTGGACCAGTCCAGGCCTTGCTTGGCCAGGTTCTGGAAAAACGCCACGGGGCTACGGCCACCGGACACCACCAACGTGGCTTCGCCACGGGCGCTGATGGCCGCACGCAATTGCTCGGCCACGTCATTGGCCAGGCCTTGCGCCAACAGCACCGGCGTACGGTACTCGTGCGGCGTGACGCCCTGGGGCAGTTTCAAATCAGATATCGCCATACCACGACCTCCCATCCCGCGTGATCAATGCAATGGAGCTCATCGGCCCCCAGGAACCCGCCGCGTACGGCTTGGGCGCATCACCGGATTTTTTCCACCCGGCGATCAACTGGTCACACCACTTCCACGCGGCTTCGATTTCATCTTTACGCACAAACAGGTTCTGATTGCCGCGCATCACTTCGAGCAACAACCGCTCGTAGGCATCGGGAATCCGTGCGCTGCGATAGGTGTCGGAAAAATTCAGTTGCAGCGGCCCGCTGCGCAGTTGCATGCCCTTGTCCAGGCCCTGCTCCTTGGTCATTACACGCAAGGAAATACCTTCGTCCGGTTGCAGGCGGATGATCAGCTTGTTACTGATCTGCAAGCGCTGCTCGGGGGCGAAGATGTAGTGGGACGGTTCCTTGAAGTGGATAACGATCTGCGACAGCTTTTGCGGCATGCGCTTGCCGGTGCGCAAGTAGAACGGCACCCCGGCCCAACGCCAGTTGCGGATGTCGGCACGCAGGGCGACGAAGGTCTCGGTGTCGCTCTGGGTGTTGGAATTCTCTTCTTCGAGGTAACCCGGCACCGGCTTGCCAGCGCTGTAGCCGGCAATGTACTGGCCGCGCACAACCTGGGTGGTCAGGCCTTCCGGGCTGATCGGCGCCAGGGCCTTGAGCACCTTGACCTTCTCGTCACGGATACTGTCGGCGGACAGGTCAGCCGGCGGGTCCATGGCGATCAGGCAAAGCAGTTGCAGCAAGTGGTTCTGGATCATGTCGCGCAGCTGGCCGGCCTTGTCGAAGTAGCCCCAACGGCCTTCGATGCCAACCTGCTCGGCGACGGTGATTTCCACGTGGGAAATGTAGTTCTGGTTCCACTGGGTTTCGAACAGGCTGTTGGCGAAACGCAGGGCGATCAGGTTCTGGACGGTTTCTTTGCCCAGGTAGTGGTCGATGCGGTAGGTGCGGTTTTCCGGGAAGAACTGCGCCACGGCATCGTTGACCTTGCGCGAGGATTCCAGGTCCGAGCCGATGGGTTTTTCCAGCACCACGCGGGTGTTTTCCGCCAGGCCGGCCTTGGCCAGGTTTTCGCAGATCGCACCGTACACCGCCGCCGGGGTGGCGAAGTAGGCGATCAGACGTTGTTCGTGGCCGACTTTTTCCGCCAGGGCGACGTAGTCATCGGCGTTCTTGAAGTCGACGTGGACGTAGGTCAGGCGGGCCAGGAAACGTTGGGCGATGGTTTCGTCCAGTTCCTTGCCGACGTAGCTGCGCAGTTCTTTTTCGATATGGGCCAGGTGCTGTTGCTCGGTCCCGGCTTCACGGGCCAGGGCCAGGATGCGGGTGTCGTCGTGCAAGAGCCCGGCGCCATCGAGTTGATAGAGGGCAGGAAATAACTTGCGCAGCGCCAGATCACCCAAGGCGCCAAACAGGGCAAAGGTGCAGGGTTCTACGGTTATCGAAGGCATGATGTTTGTTCTTTTATCAAGTTAAGCTACAAATACCTTTTTTCAAGGCATCACTCAAGGAAAAATGTAGTAATAACCACAACATTTTCCCGAAATACGCATTGCGAGTGGTGGTGTTCAGCTACCCTCAGTAGGATAGGCCACCGCAAAAGACCACTGGTCGATTGGTTGCCACCCTTATTTGCATCGTCGCCCGAAGGAAAGACTGAATGGACCGCGTGCGAAATCTTCTGGAACAGATCCAGAACCGCCTCGAAGAATTGAACAAGGCCGAGAAAAAAGTCGCCGAGGTCATCCTGCTCAACCCGCAGCAGGCGACCCGCTTCTCTATCGCCGCCCTCGCCCAAGCCGCCTCGGTCAGTGAACCGACGGTCAACCGTTTCTGCCGTTCGTTCGGCGTCAGCGGCTACCCTGAACTGAAATTGCAACTGGCGCAAAGCCTGGCCAGCGGTGCTGCGTATGTCAGCCGCGCCGTGGAGGCCGATGATAACCCCGAGGCCTACACCCAGAAGATCTTTGGCAGCGCCATCGCGTCCCTGGACAGCGCCTGCCAGGCCCTGGACCCGAACTTGATCAGCAAGGCCGTGGACCTGCTGATCCAGGCGCGGCAGATCCACTTCTTCGGCCTCGGCGCTTCGGCACCGGTGGCGATGGACGCGCTGCACAAGTTCTTCCGCTTCAACCTGTCGGTCACCGCCCACGCGGACGTGCTGATGCAGCGCATGATCGCGTCGGTGGCGCATACGGGCGAGCTGTTCGTGATCATTTCCTACACCGGGCGTACCCGTGAGCTGGTGGAAGTGGCACGTATCGCCCGCAGCAACGGCGCCTCGGTGCTGGGCGTGACCGCCGAGAACTCACCATTGGCCAAGGCCAGTACGGTGAGCCTGAATATTCCGCTGCCGGAAGATACGGACATCTATATGCCGATGACCTCGCGGATCATTCAGTTGACGGTGCTGGATGTGCTGGCGACAGGCATGACGCTGCGCCGTGGGGTGGATTTCCAGCCCCATCTGCGCAAGATCAAAGAGAGCTTGAATGACAGCCGGTATCCGGTTGGAGATGAGTTCAACTAAGGCTGGAATCTCTACCAGCTGTACCGGCCTCTTCGCGAGCAAGCCCGCTCCCACATTTTGATTTGTGAACACATTCAAATGTGGGAGCGGGCTTGCTCGCGAAGGGGCCCGCAGCCACACCGCTACACCCTAGCCCTGGCCTGCAGACTCAAATGCGCCCGCTCCCCCGGCGCCAAACTGGCAGCGGCCATTGCCGACTCCACGCACACAAACCCCGACGCCTCGTTGAAGCTCACGCCCAACAGCGGACGACTGCCCGGATGCCACACCACGGTGTCGGCGCTGTCGCCGGTATCGATGCACAGTTCGCGCTGCCAGGCGTGGTCCTTGAGCTGCAATTCACCGTCATGCTGGAACACCCGCTGGCAGCCGCCGTCCACCCGCAACTCACCTTCCTGCTGGCAAGCCTGGCGACTGAGCTGGTCATAACCTTGCGCGCCGTCGAGCCCAGACAGCGCTACCTCATCAACGTGACCAATACGCCAGTAGGCGTGCAAAGCATGGCTCAACTGACACGGCAGTTCGTCCTGATGCTCGGTGCTCAGGCGCAGTTCCAGGGTGTCGCCCAGGTGTGCGTGCAGGTCGACCTGCCAATCGCACAACTGCAGTTGCCAGTGCAGACGCACACCGTCGTCGTCGGTGCTGCTGTCGAGCAGTTTCCAGTCGATCAGCCGCGCCCAGCCGTGGGATGGCCACGCGTTCTCGCTGGGATGACGGCCATACCACGGCCAGCACACCGGCACGCCACCACGGATCGCGCCGACTTGCGGCCACTTCGCCGCACACCACAGCCAGGGTTTTTGCCCCGTGGGTTGAAAGTGCAACAGTTGCGCGCCCTGACGACTGAACACCGCCTGGCACAGCGGGTGGTCGATCACCAATACGTCGCGCATCTGAAAGCGCTCCCAGGCGAACACTGGACGTTCGCGCAGGGATTTGAAAAAGCGTTGCAGCGGTTGCTCATGCATTTGCCACTGTCCTGAAGGTCTTCACAGTGCTGCGCAAAAAAAAGCGGATAGCCATGGCTACCCGCAAAATGCGCACAGAGAGAAGGAGCTTATCGCAACAACGTTAGAACGTAGACTGAATTTTCAGGCCAGCCACCAACGCGTTGTCGACTTTGTCCACGCCGCCAGGTTGCACGACGTATTGCAGGTTGGGACGCACGGTCAGCCAGTTGGTGACGTGGAAACCGTAGTTGATTTCAAAGTTGTACTCGGTCTCGCGGATCGGCGTGTACAGCGGGTTGTCGTAGTCGCTCACGCCATTGGAGGCGTTGAGCAGCTCGGCGTTTTTCTTCACGTCATTGTTGACGTGCAGACGCGCCGCACCGATGCCGACGTCATCTTTTGGACGCGCGTCGAACGGACCTTTGTACACCAGCATCAACGACTGGTAGTTGTCGACGGTGTTGGTTTCCTTGTCGTGGAACGTGGCGTTGGCCGCGATGTTCAGACCACGGGAAGCGTCGCCGTTGTGGGTGGTGAGCTGCTGCTGGGCAACGAACCAGTAGCCTTTTTTGCTGCTGTGGGTACGGTAGGCCGCGCGCGTGGTAGCCGCATCGTTACCGTTCACGTCTTCACGCACGTCGGAGGCATCAGCCGCGCTCTTGTAGTAACCCACACGGTATTCGCCCGGCAGGTTATTGACCTTCGGCGACCAGACCAATTCCACCGGGATAACGGTGCCTTTGGTGCCGCTGCCGCTGAGCTTGAAGCCGTTGCCGTGCTCCAGCTGCGACGGGTTCTGGTTGTACGCACCGATTTGCGCGTACAGCTCAGGATTGATGTGGTACTTCACGCGGATCGCAGCCTGGCTGACCGGCCAGTTGTACCAGGTGCTCACATAGTTACCGACCTGGGAACCGCAGAACGACAGGTTCTGGAAGTCGCACGGGAAGGTGTTGAAGTCTTCGCCTTCACCGAAGTAACCGAGCTTCACGTCCAACTTGTTGTCGAACATCTGGTGCTGGATCCAGAACTGGGTCAGACGCACCATGTGGCCACGGCCGTAGACTTCCATCGACGAACTCAGCGTGCCGGCACGCGGGTCGCCGATGCGATCGTTGGAGATGTTCTGGCCATTACGGTTGGTCAACTGGATCTTGGCCTGGGTGTTGTCCCAGCCCCACAGTTTTTGCAGGTCCAGCGCGACGCCCAAGCCGAACTGGTCGGAGTAGCGACCGGTCTTGTCGGTGTTGTAGCCGCCGTGGGCGTTGTAGCCCATTTCGCCTACGTAGTCAGCCTTGATGTCAATACCTTGCTCGATCAGCTTGGTCCGTTCGCCGCCCCAATCGCCGGTCATCCACTTGGAATCGGCGCTGAATGCTTCGTCCGCCATCGCATTGGCGGACAAAACCAGGGCTGCTGCCGCTGACAGTTGGCAGATCAGCCGGGTAGTGTTGTGTTGCTTTTTCATCCCTACATCCTCGTCTTTATTGTTATTAAACTGTTTTTATCTAACGCGGGTTACTTTTTTATCAAAAACAACAACTTAACTGCTTCAGCGGCCTTTGAATTGGGCCACATTGTCGGCATGCCCCTGTGCGGGCAATGAAGAAGCAGTGCCCAGACGCTCGCCGGTATTGGCGTCGAACAGCAATACCTTGGATGGATCAAATTGCAGGGTCAGGGTCTCGCCCACCTGCGGGGCCACGTCGGGCGCCAGGCGGCAGCAGACCTTGGTGTCATTGAGTTGCACGAATACCAGGGTGTCCGGGCCGGTCGGTTCGGTGACCTGCACTTCGGCGCGGATGCTCGAACCGTTGCCCTCGCCCGCCGCCAGCAGGATCTGCTCGGGGCGCAGGCCAAGGATCACGTCACGGTCTTCAAGACCGGCGTCGGTCACGTTCAGCACCAGCTCGCAACGGGCCTGGCCGCTGTCGAGCAGGGCCACCAGACGACCGTCCTTGCGTTGCAGGCGCAGGGGCACGAAGTTCATCGGCGGCGAACCGATAAAGCTCGCCACGAACTGGTTGGCCGGGTTGTTGTAGATGTCTTTCGGCGTGCCGAACTGCTGAATGATGCCGTCCTTCATCACCGCCACTTTGTCGCCCAGGGTCATCGCTTCGATCTGGTCGTGGGTGACGTAGACGGTGGTGGTTTTCAGGCGCTGGTGCATCAGTTTCATTTCGGTGCGCATCTCGACGCGCAGCTTGGCGTCGAGGTTGGACAGCGGTTCGTCGAACAGGTAGATCTTCGGCCGCCGCGCCAGGGCACGGCCCATGGCCACACGTTGTTGCTGACCACCGGAGAGTTGGCCCGGCTTGCGGTTGAGCAGGTGTTCGATCTGCAACAGCTTGGCCACGCGTGCCACTTCGGCGTCGATGTCGGCCTGGGGCATCTTGCGGATCTTGAGGCCGAATTCGATGTTCTCGCGCACGCTCATGGTCGGGTACAGCGCGTAGGACTGGAACACCATGGCGATGTCGCGATCCTTGGGGCTCATGCCGCTGACGTCCTGGTCGCCGATCATGATCGCGCCGCCAGTGATGGTTTCCAGGCCGGCGATGCAGTTCATCAGCGTGGATTTACCGCAACCCGAAGGGCCGACCAGGATGAGGAATTCGCCTTCCTTGATCGACAGTTCGATGTTCTTCAAGGTGTCGGGCAGGCCGGGGCCATAGGTCTTGTTTACATTGCGAAGTTCAAGCGTAGCCATGATTACCCCTTGACCGCGCCGGCCGTGAGGCCGCGCACGAAATACTTGCCTGCGATCACATAGACCAGCAGGGTCGGCAGCCCGGCGATCATCGCCGCCGCCATATCCACGTTATATTCCTTGGCCCCGGTGCTGGTGTTGACCAGGTTGTTCAGCGCCACCGTGATGGGCTGGGAGTCGCCGCTGGAGAACACCACGCCGAACAGGAAGTCGTTCCAGATCTGGGTAAATTGCCAGATCAGGCAGACCATGATGATCGGGGTCGACATCGGCAGAATGATCCGACGGAAGATGGTGAAGAAACCTGCACCGTCCAGGCGTGCGGCCTTGACCAGCGCATCCGGAATGCTCACGTAGTAGTTACGGAAGAACAGCGTGGTGAACGCCAGCCCGTAGACCACATGAATAAACACCAGGCCGGTGGTGGTGCTGGCCAGGCCCATCTTGCCAAGGGTGAACGACGCGGGCAGCAGCACGGTCTGGAACGGCAGGAAGCAGCCGAACAACAGCAAGCCGAAGAATAACTGCGAACCTTTGAAGCGCCAGAACGACAGCACATAGCCGTTCAACGCACCGATGGCCGTGGAGATCAGCACGGCCGGCACAGTGATCTTGATCGAGTTCCAGAAGTAACCGTCTACCGTGGCCCAGGCCTTGACCCAGCCGATGCCGGTGACCACGGTCGGCCAGCTCAGCAGGTTGCCGTTGCTGATGTCATCCGGGGTCTTGAAGCTGGTGAGCAACATCACCACCAGCGGCACCAGGTACAGCAGCACCGCGAGGATCAGCACCGCGTAGATCGCGACGCGACTCAAGCTGATGGCAGGTTTGGAGGCGAGACTAGTCATGGCGTTTGGTCCTCAGCTCGGAGTAGAGGTAAGGCACGATGATCGCAAGGATCGCACCGAGCATCAGGATGGCACTGGCCGAGCCCATGCCCATCTGGCCACGGCTGAAGGTGAACGAGTACATGAACATCGCCGGCAGGTCGGACGAGTAGCCCGGCCCACCTGCGGTCATCGCCGCCACCAGGTCGAAGCTCTTGATCGCAATGTGCGCCAGGATCATCACGGCACTGAAGAACACCGGACGCAGGCTGGGCAGCACCACGCTCCAGTAGATGCGCGGCAGGCTGGCGCCATCGATCTGTGCGGCGCGGATGATCGATTGATCAACCCCACGCAGGCCCGCGAGGAACATCGCCATGATGAAACCCGAGGCTTGCCACACCGCAGCGATTACCAGGCAATAGACCACGCGATCCGGGTCGATCAGCCAGTCGAGACGGAAGCCTTCCCAGCCCCAGTCCCGCAGGAGTTTGTCCAGGCCCATGCCCGGGTTGAGCAGCCACTTCCAGGCCGTACCCGTAACGATCATCGAGAGCGCCATCGGGTACAGGTAAATGGTGCGGATAAAACCTTCACGACGGATACGCTGGTCGAGAAACACCGCCAGCAGAACACCAATCACCAGGGTGATGCCGATAAACATGCCGCCAAACAGCGCCAGGTTTTTGCTCGCGACCCACCAGCGGTCGTTGTCGAACAGGCGCTCATATTGCGCCAACCCCGCCCACTTGTAGCTGGGCAGGAAAGTGGATGTGGTGAACGACAGCACAAACGTCCACAGGATGTAGCCGTAGAAGCCCACCAGTACGATGAACATGCTCGGCGCCAGCACCAGTTTCGGTAGCCAGCGCTGCAGTGCATCGAACGGCGAGGCTTTGCTGAACACAGCAACAGAACTCATGGGGAAATCCAATGAAAGAGTGAGGGCAGCTGCAAGTTACAAGCTATAAGCGGCAAGAGAGGTTGCAAACCACTTGCAGCTAATAACTTGCAGCTTGTCGCTTACTTGGCCGACTTGATCGCAGCGCCCAGTTTCTTGGCGGTGTCGGCCGGGTCGGCTTTCGGGTCGTTGAGGAAGTTGGTCACGACATCAAAGAACGCGCCTTGCACCGCCAGGTTGGTGGCCATGTTGTGCGCCATGCTTGGCTGCAGGCCGCCGGTCTTGGCGTCGGCCAGGAAGTCCTTGGCAGCGGTCTGGGCGCAGGAGTCGAAGCCGAGCTTGTCCATGTTGTTCAACATGTCGTTACGCACCGGGATCGAGCCTTTGTTGATGCTGAAGACCTTCTGGAAGTTTTCACCCAGCACGACTTTGGCAATGTTCTGCTGGCCAGCGGCAGTGCCTTTGTCTTTCTGCTTGAACACCGCCAGGGAGTCGATGTTGTAGGTGAAGGCTTTCTCGGTGCCCGGGAAGGCGACGCACTCGTAGTCCTTGCCCGCGACTTTCTTGGCGGCGGTCCACTCGGACTTGGCCCAGTCACCCATGATCTGCATGCCGGCCTTGCCGTTGATGACTTTGCCGGCTTCGAGGTTCCAGTCCTGGCCTTTGCCGTCGACGTCCATATAGGTCGCGACTTTTTTCAGCTCGGTGAGCGACTTGACCATTTCCGGGCCCGTCAGCGCAGCGTTGTCCAGGTCGACCAGGGCTTTCTTGTAGCCGTCGGCTCCCATCACCGACAGGACGACGGCTTCGAACACCGTGCTGTCCTGCCAAGGCTGGCCGCCGTGGGCGAGCGCAATGAAACCGGCAGCCTTGAGCTTGTCGCCGGCTGCGTAGAATTCTTCGAGGGTGGTCGGGTTCTTGGTGATGCCGGCTTTCTTGAAGACTTCCGGGTTGATCCACAGCCAGTTGACGCGGTGGATGTTCACAGGTACGGCGACGTAGTCACCGTCGAACTTCACGGTATCGGAGACTTTTTTGTCGAGCAGGGAATCCCACTTTTCGTCTTTGGCCACGCCTTTCAAGACGTCGGTGTCGAGCAGGCCAGTGGACGCCCATTCCTGGATGTCGGGACCTTTGATCTGGGCAACGCCGGGTGGGTTGCCCGCAACTGCGCGGCTTTTCAGCACAGTCATGGCCGTGGCACCACCGCCACCGGCGACGGCACCGTCTTTCCAGGTGAAACCGTCTTTCTCAACTTGGGCCTTCAGGACATCCACTGCCGCTTTCTCACCGCCAGAGGTCCACCAATGCACCACTTCAACCGTACCTTTGGAGTCGGCGGCAAATGCACTGAGGGGAAACAACGAGGCAATGGAAATAGCGACGGCGAGGCGATTAATCGCGTTCATCTGAGTACCTTTTTTTGTTGTTATGCATGCAAGTCTAGAGCTTGCGCTGCACGGAGTTTAAACATGGATATTTAGGGCGCAGGTAACAAAGGGACGTACAAATGTCACCAGCTGGTGACATAAGACCCCGCCCCCAATGCACTGGCCATGCTTGGCGCCAACGGTAGCGCAGGCAGCAGCACCGCTTGCCAGGCATGGTACAGGTCCGGCTTGCCAGCCCAGATCGTGCTGCTGGGTTGGTTGTGCGGGCTGAGCTCGTGGTGCCAGCTGCCGTGGATGCGGTCGATGAAATGGGTTTCGCAGAACTCCCAGAAACGCCGATACCAGGTTTCGTAGTGCAACTCACCGGTGCGTTTGAGCAAGGCCTGGGCTGCGGCGCTGGCTTCGGCGTGGGTCCAGTGCAGGCGCTCACGCACCACCGGGCGCTGGTTCCAGTCCAGGGTGTAGACAATGCCGGGCGCACCATCGACCGCCCAAGCGTATTCGCAGGCGCTGGCGAACAGGCCTTTGGCGTCGGTCAACAACCAGTCCGGCGTGACCAGCCCAGCGCGCAGGCGCGAGGCCTCCAGGTGCAGCACCAGCCGCGCCCACTCGAACCCATGGCCAGGAGTGATGCCGTAGGGGCGGAAGCCGTCGGCGCGATTGTCTTCGTTGTAATCCAGCAGGGGCTGCCAGTGGGCGTCGAAATGTTCGATCACCATGTACTGGTTGCCGGCGGCGTGGGTGTGGATCACCCGCTCGACGATCCGCAGCGCGCGGTCCAGCCAACGCGTGTCACCGGTTACATCGGCCAGGGCGAGGAAGGCCTCGGTGGCGTGCATGTTGCTGTTGGCGCCGCGATAGGCTTCGACGCCACTCCAATCCTGGGCAAAGGTTTCGAGCATGACGCCCTCCTCCTCGTTCCAGAAGCACTGGTCGATGATGTGGATCGCGTCGTTTAGCAGGGCCTGGGCACCGGGAACACCGGCCACCACCGCGGAGCTGGCGGCCAGGGCGACAAAGGCGTGCAGGTAAGCAGCCTTGCCACGGTTGCCATCGAGGGCGCGGGGCGTGGCGAACCAGCCACCGTGCTGCGCATCCTTCAGCGAACCACTGAGGGCCGCGACACCGTGGGCCACCCACTCGGCGTAACCCGGCAGGCCAAGGGCGTAGGCCATGGCAAAGCTGTGGGTCATGCGGGCAGTGTTCATGGTTTCGGCGTGGGCATCGGCCGGCAGTTGGCCTCTGTCGTCCAGGTTGCCGAAACCGTCGGGCAGGCGCGCGGCCTTGGCGAATGCCAACAGACGCTGGCCTTCGGCGGCAAGCCAGGCGTGATGGGCAGGCGCGTTCAGCCAACTGCTGGCAGGCAGTGGTTGGGTGGTCATGGGTGGCCCTTATTATTGTTTATGGGGTGACCGGAGTCTAAACAAGGGCAGGATGGGGGCAAGTAACGAAGGGGATGGGAAATGTCACCAAGCGGTGACGATGCGGCCAAGAGCACTATTTAACTCTTGGCCCCAGTACAAAAATGTGGGAGCGGGCTTGCTCGCGAAAGCGGTGGGTCAGTCAACGGATTCATTGGCTGATTCACTGCGTTCGCGAGCAAGCCCGCTCCCACACAAGCTTGCTCCCACATTTAAATCGTTTTACACGCCGGTGGGATCACTGCCCCAACGGTGTGACCCTCGCCGGCGCATTAAGCTGTTGCTGCAGGTTCTGCACCTGGCTCTGCAAGGTGGTGATGTTGCGGGTGGTCTGGATGCGGAACACATCAAACTCTTTATTGGTCGGCGCATCGCTGCTGGCCGGCTGGTTTTCCTGGGCGCTCTTGAGCACCACCAGGTCCTGCTCCAAACGGGCAATGGCCGCACTCGGGTTACCTTGTTTCTTCAGTGCGGCTACATCGGCGGCCAGCTCCTTGAACTCGGCATCGCGCTTGGCCGCCTCACCTTGTGCCGCCTTCAAGCCTGCCACGGCGTCGGTCAAGGCCTGCACCTGGCCTTGCAGCTTGCTGTTGGCGCTCGACAGTTCGGTGGTGCTGGCGGTCATGGCCGCCAGGCGCTTGTCGAGCTCGGTGGCCTGACCGGCCACGCCGACCTGCTGCTTGCCCTGCTCCAGCAACTGGGTCTCCAACTGGCGGATCTGCAACTTCAACGCTTCACTGCCGTTGTTCACACTGGCCTCACTGGCGACGACCTTGCCGGAAATATCCTGCAGGCGCCCCGCCGCTTCTTCGCTGATGCGCGCAAAGCTTTCCTGGGTGGCGACCAGTTGCTGACCCATCAGGGAAATCTGCTGGAAGCTCCACCAGGCCAGCCCGGCGAAGGCGAAGAGCAGCGCGCCGATCAGGGCCCACAATGGCCCGGTGCTGGCGCTCTTGACCTTGACCACCTTCGTGTTGCGCGAACGCACCGAGGTGGCGGGAGTCGGTTCGAAATCATCGTCATCCCCTACATCGGCCCGCAGGCTGGGAACGTCGTCGAAATCGTCTTTGGCATCGTTACGCATGAATCAACCCTGAATCGGTGAGGTGGCGAGCGACGGGAGTATAAACCGCAGTCCTGTCGCTCTGATCGACCCGGAACCACGAATTCGGTTCCCGATGTGTTGCCTGTTGTGACCTTACTTGAGCCCCGAATCCTGGGCCTTCCACCAGCCGCAGAACTCGTCGAGGGCGGTCCACAGGCTGACCTTGGGCTCGTAGTCCAGATAATGCCTGGCACGGCTGATGTCGAGGGTGAAATCTTTGTTCATCACTTGCATGCCCAGACGCGACAGCGCCGGTTCCGGGCGGCCGGGCCACATCGCGCAGAACGCTTCGTTCAACGCCGCAACGCCGTAGGACAAGCCGTAGGACCGGTAACGCTTCACCTGCGGCAGTTCCATTTGACGCATCACATAGTTCACCACATCCCACACCGGCACCGGGGCACCGTTGCTGATGTTGTAGGCCTTGCCCAACGCCGAACCTGTGGCGAGCAAACTGCTGAGCAGCGCTTCGTTGAGGTTGTGCACGCTGGTGAAATCAACTTTGTTCAAACCGTCGCCGACGATGGCCAGGCGGTTCTTGCGCTGCATTTTCAACAGGCGCGGGAAGATGCTCATGTCGCCGGCGCCCGTCACGAAACGCGGGCGCAGCGCCAGCACTTCGAGGCCAAACTCCTGGGCGCCGAACACCTTCTGCTCGGCCAGGTATTTGGTCGCGGCGTAAGGATGCTTGAAACGCTTGGGGACTTGCTCTTCGGTCAACCCGAGGTGGTCGCGCCCATCAAAGTAGATCGACGGCGACGACAGGTGCACCAACCGGCCGACACGCTGTTTAAGGCAGGCCTCGACGACGTTTTCAGTCACCAGCACATTGCCCTGGTAGAAGTCCTGATACTTGCCCCACAACCCGACGGCGCCCGCGCAATGCACCACGGCTTCAACGTCGCGGCACAGTTCGCGTACCAGGTCGGCATCATTCAAATCACCCTGGATAAACTCGGCACCGCGCCTGACCAGGTGCTCCACACCTTCGGCGCGTCGCCCGTTGACCCGCACGTCGAGGCCCTGCTCCAGGGCGAAACGCGCAAAGCGTCCGCCGATGAAGCCGCTTGCGCCGGTGACCAGAATTTTCATGTATTACCCCATGTTCTTTCATTTTTCATCGCTGTTGCCTTGACGCCCGCTGTCAGTCCAACGGCACCAGCCATTGGCCACACGCCTGGGCCAGATGGTCGGTCAACAAGCCCAGCAGTTGCCCGCCACTGCGCCAATGATGCCAGTACAGCGGCACATCGATGGGCTTATCTGGCAATAACTCCACCAGCACGCCCTTTTCCAACTGGTCGCGCACCTGTAATTCCGGCACCAGGCCCCAACCGAGCCCGGCCTCCGTCAGGCGAATGAAGCCTTCGGAAGATGGGCATAAATGGTGTTCGAAACCACCGTCCACACCAAGCGAAGCCAGGTAACGGTGTTGCAGGAAATCATCCGGACCGAACACCAGCGCCGGAGTGCGCGCCAGTTGATCGGCACGTACCCCTCCGGGAAAGTGCCGGGCGATAAACGCCGGACTGGCCAGCGCACGATAGCGCATGGCGCCGAGCAACAGGCTGCGGGCCCCGGCTACCGGGCGCTCGCTGGCGCAGATACAGGCCGCCACTTCACCGGCGCGCATGCGTTTGAGGCCGACGGTCTGATCCTCCACCACCAGGTCCAGCAGCAAATGCTGCTCGGCACAAAACGCGCTGACCGCCTCGGCCCACCAGGTGGCAAGGCTGTCGGCGTTCAAGGCGATGCGCAGGCGTTCGGGCATGCCCTCTGCGTCCAGCGCCGGCACCTGGCTTTGCAGGTCGCGCTCCAGCAGGCGCACCTGTTGCACATGGTTAAGCAGGCGCCGGCCGATGTCGGTGGGCGTCGGCGGCGTGGCCCGCACCAGCACCGGCTGGCCGATGCGTGCTTCAAGCAGCTTGATGCGCTGGGAAATCGCCGATTGCGACAACCCCAGCACTTGGGCGCCGCGTTCAAAGCCGGCCTGTTCCACCACCGCTGCCAGGGCGGAAAGCAATTTATAGTCGAACATCAGTTTCTCTAATGAGCGATCAGCAATATTGGTTTTTCTTATACAGCTTCGCCCGTGAGAATGACCAGCATTGCTTCTCCCTATTCAAGGAATTCTCACATGACTGGCGAAACCGCCCTGGCGACCCTGCTAAGTAGCATGAGCCCGCAGTTGAATGACGGCGACTATGTGTTCTGCACCCTGCCCGACCACCGCATCCCGGCGGGCTGTGAAGTGATCGGCAGCTTTCGCGAACAGGAAGGCCTGACGCTGATTGTTAAGCGCGAGCAAGCCGAACAGGCAGGATTGCAATTCGACTACGTGGCCGCCTGGATCACCTTGAACGTGCATTCGTCCCTGGAGGCTGTCGGCCTCACCGCCGCCTTTGCCAGCGCGCTGGGCCAGGCCGGAATCAGCTGCAATGTGATTGCCGGTTATTACCACGATCACCTGTTCGTCGGCCGCGCCGATGCCGAGCGTGCCTTGCAGGTGCTACGGCAACTGGCGGCGGACGCGGAGTAAATCCTATGTGGCAAAGCTATGTGAACGGCCTGTTGGTGGCCCTCGGTTTGATCATGGCCATCGGCACCCAGAACGCCTTCGTGCTGGCGCAAAGCCTGCGCCGCGAACACCATTTGCCCGTCGCAGCGTTGTGCGTGGTATGCGACGCGTTGTTGGTGGCCGCGGGGGTGTTCGGCCTGGCCACGGTGCTGGCGCAAAACCCGCTGCTGCTGGCGATTGCCCGCTGGGGCGGCGCGGCATTCCTGTTGTGGTATGGCACCCTGGCACTGCGTCGGGCATTTTCGAGCCAAAGCCTGGAGCAGGGCGGCAAACTCAAGGTGCGTTCGTTGCGCGCGGTGATGCTCAGTGCCTTGGCGGTGACGCTGCTCAATCCCCATGTGTATCTGGACACGGTATTGCTGATCGGCTCACTGGGCGCGCAACAAACCGAACCCGGTGCCTACGTGGCTGGGGCGGCCAGTGCGTCCTTCCTGTGGTTCGCCACCCTGGCCCTCGGTGCGGCATGGTTGGCGCCGTGGCTGGCACGCCCGGCCACCTGGCGCCTGCTGGACCTGTTGGTGGCGGTGATGATGTTCAGCGTGGCCTATCAATTGATCGCCGCCTGACGAATATTCCAAAACGCTCTGGAACCTCTATCCCACACAGTTGTTGCGTGGTTTTGCCGCACCCCCGGTGCTATGATCCGGACCCTGCGCCGCAAAGAGTACAAACTCCCCGGCGCTTGTTTGGCCGCCCGTGATCGGCCTTGCGCTCACCGCAACTGACCTGATTAGGAGAATCATCATGGCTTTCGAATTGCCGCCGCTGCCCTACGCACACGATGCCCTGCAGCCGCACATCTCCAAGGAAACCTTGGAATTCCACCACGACAAGCACCACAACACCTATGTCGTGAACCTGAACAACCTGGTGCCAGGCACCGAGTTCGAAGGCAAGACCCTGGAAGAGATCGTCAAGTCCTCTTCGGGCGGCATCTTCAACAACGCTGCCCAGGTCTGGAACCACACCTTCTACTGGAACTGCCTGGCGCCAAACGCCGGCGGTCAACCAACCGGCGCGCTGGCTGAAGCCATCAACGCTGCGTTCGGTTCGTTCGACAAGTTCAAGGAAGAGTTCACCAAGACCTCCGTCGGCACCTTCGGTTCCGGTTGGGGCTGGCTGGTGAAAAAGGCTGACGGTTCCCTGGCCCTGGCCAGCACCATCGGCGCCGGCAACCCGCTGACCAGCGGCGACACCCCGCTGCTGACCTGCGACGTGTGGGAACACGCCTACTACATCGACTACCGCAACGCGCGTCCAAAGTATGTGGAAGCGTTCTGGAACCTGGTCAACTGGAAGTTCGTGGCTGAGCAGTTCGAAGGCAAGACCTTCACTGCCTAAGCAGTCCTTGCAGTAAAAAAAGCCCGGCAATGCAGGCTGTGTGAAAACGCAGCCCACGCCGGTCTAAAGCAAATGCCCCGACTTGTCGGGGCATTTGCTTTTGCGGTTTCGGATAGCAAAAAAGGGCTTTTCAGCCCATCAACTCCATCATTTTTCGCACCCCCGAAACGTTTATGGCTCTTTTCAGGTTGTACACCTGCATCGCTAGCGCCATTTCCGTTCGTGTACCGTCGAGTTGGCGAAGCAGGAACCGGGCGGCAGATTGCTAGGTTTTCACACAGCCTGAATTGCCGGGCTTTTTCATGGTTAGCGCAAACCCCACGAGGAACTCTCACAGCGTCAGCCGCCACTTATTCGGTGAGGGGATACGACCCCTTAACCTATCGGAGAAATCATAATGACAATAAGCGCAGCCTCCGCAATCTCGCTGGGTGGCGATCTATTGAAAGCCGCAATTCCTGTCGTTGGCGAAGTGGTAAAAGCTATTGCACCACTGATCCAACCCTTAGCCGACGCAGTAGCAAAGAAAATCGGCGCAGAGAGTCCAAAGAGCGAATCCACCGAACCGATACAGTTCGCCGCCCTGACCAACAAGGCTCAGCAGACGATCAGTTTCATTAAATAAACGATAGCGCCAGGGCAGGAGCAGGACCAATCCGATCCTGCTCCTGCGGCTTTTGACTCCGCTATCGCACGGGGCATGCCAGGGAATATGTGGGCTTAACGCCTCGAGGAATTCTCCACCATATGGCGGCCTATTAGCTCCATTATGTTTTGGTTATTGTTGCCGACCCCATAGTTGATTGTTGAATTTGACTGCCCTAGACCCGTGCCACCCAAGACCGCGCTTAACGCGCCTTTTACGAACTGCCCGCCAACATCCCCTAACACTTTAAAACCCTGCCCAACCATAGGGGCCGCAGCCGCAGCCACTGCAGGCAACGCTAATCCTGCCAATGCCATAACCATAAATAAGTACTCCAGTATTCAACGAGAGGCTCATTCCCCTCACCGCGTGGGTGGCAATTTCCGCGAGCTGGGTTCCACTTTTCTCAACATTTCCCGCTTAACCGAATGTCCCTTTGACTGCCACCCTCAGATTGCCAATACTCATGGCATATTGAGGCTACCCGCATGGAACAAGGAATCCCCCTTTGAAGCTGGAACTCAAAAACAGCTTGTCGGTGAAGTTGCTACGGGTCGTGCTGCTGTCGGCCCTGGTCGTGGGTGTAGCGCTGAGCGTGGCGCAGATCGTCTTTGATGCCTACAAAACGCGCCAGGCCGTGGCCAGCGATGCCCAGCGCATCCTCGACATGTTCCGCGACCCCTCGACCCAGGCCGTCTACAGCCTGGACCGCGAGATGGGAATGCAGGTCATTGAGGGCCTGTTTCAAGACGATGCGGTACGCATGGCGTCCATCGGCCATCCCAACGAAACCATGCTCGCGGAAAAAAGCCGCGCCTTGCAGCAATCCCCCAGCCGTTGGCTGACCGACCTGATTCTTGGCCAGGAACGCACGTTCACCACGGCATTGGTGGGCAAAGGTCCCTACAGCGAGTACTACGGCGACCTGAGCATCACCCTCGACACCGCCACGTACGGCAAGGATTTTATTGTCAGCTCGGTGATTATCTTTATCTCCGGAGTGCTTCGGGCCCTGGCGATGGGCCTGGTGTTGTACCTGGTCTACCACTGGCTGCTGACCAAGCCGTTGTCGCGGATCATCGAGCACCTGACGTCGATCAACCCGGACCGGCCCAGCGAACACAAGATCCCCCAGCTCAAAGGCCATGAACGCAATGAACTGGGGCTGTGGATCAATACCGCCAACCAGTTGCTCGAATCCATCGAGCGCAACACCCACCTGCGTCACGAGGCCGAGAGCAGCCTGCGTCGCATGGCGCAGTACGACTTCCTGACCGGGTTGCCCAATCGCCAGAAGCTGCAGGAACAACTGGACAAGATCCTCATCGACGCCGGCCGCCGACAGCGCCGCGTGGCGGTGTTGTGCGTGGGCCTGGACGACTTCAAGAGCGTCAACGAGCAGTTCACCTACCAGGCCGGCGACCAATTGCTGCTGGCCCTCGCCGACCGTTTGCGCGCCCATAGCGGCCGCCTCGGCGCCCTCGCCCGCCTGGGGGGCGACCAGTTCGCCCTGGTGCAGGCCGACATCGACCAACCCTACGAAGCCGCGGAGTTGGCGCAAAGCATCCTCGATGACCTCGAAGCGGAATTCGCCCTCGACCACGAACAGATCCGCCTGCGCGCCACTATAGGCATCACCCTGTTTCCGGAAGATGGCGACAGCACCGAGAAGCTGCTGCAAAAAGCCGAACAGACCATGACCCTGGCCAAGAGCCGGTCACGCAACCGCTACCAGTTCTATATCGCCAGCGTCGACAGCGAAATGCGCCGCCGCCGCGAACTGGAAAAAGACCTGCGCGACGCCTTGAGTCGCAACCAGTTCCACCTGGTGTACCAACCGCAAATCAGCTACCGCGACCACCGTGTGGTGGGCGTCGAAGCGTTGATCCGCTGGCAGCACCCGGAACATGGCCTGGTGCCGCCTGACTTGTTCATCCCATTGGCCGAACAGAACGGCACCATCATCGCAATTGGCGAATGGGTACTGGACCAGGCCTGCCGGCAGTTGCGCGAATGGCATGACCTGGGTTTCACCGAGTTGCGCATGGCGGTCAACCTGTCCACCGTGCAGTTGCACCACACCGAGTTGCCGCGAGTGGTCAACAACCTGATGCAGATCTACCGCCTGCCGCCGCGCAGCCTGGAGCTGGAAGTCACCGAAACCGGCCTGATGGAAGACATCAGCACCGCCGCCCAACACCTGCTGAGCCTGCGCCGCTCCGGAGCGTTGATCGCGATTGACGACTTCGGCACCGGCTATTCATCCCTCAGCTACCTGAAAAGCCTTCCCCTGGACAAGATCAAGATCGACAAGAGCTTCGTCCAGGACCTGCTGGATGACGACGACGATGCCACCATCGTGCGGGCGATTATCCAGCTGGGTAAAAGCCTGGGCATGCAGGTGATCGCCGAAGGCGTGGAAACCGCGGAACAAGAGGCCTACATCATCTCCGAGGGTTGCCATGAGGGGCAGGGCTATCACTACAGCAAACCGCTGCCGGCGCGGGAATTGGCCGCGTATCTGAAACAGTCAGAGCGCAATAACGCCGCGATTCTTTGAACCGAGAAAACGATACTGAATATTTCCCGCGTTTAAGCCTTTACACAAAATGCAAATCTTTCGCATTATGTCGCAGTTTTGCGCTCCCCCCCGCGCGCCCTATCAACAACCGAAGCAGGATGTTCGCCATGATTCGTATGCCCCTGGCCACCGCCAGTCTGCTGGCCATTGCCATTTCTCTCGCCGGTTGCGGCGAAGGTAAAGACAAGGCCGCCGCGCCACAGGCGCCGACCCCGGCTGCCAGCACTACCGCTCCAGCGGCTGCCACCCCTGCCGGCCAAGTCGACGAAGCGGCTGCCAAGGCCGTGGTCGCGCATTACGCTGACATGGTGTTCGCGGTCTACAGCGACGCCGAATCCACCGCCAAAACCCTGCAGACCGCCATCGACGCGTTCCTCGCCAAGCCGAACGACGAAACCCTGAAAGCCGCCCGCGCGGCCTGGGTTGCCGCACGCGTCCCGTACCTGCAGAGCGAAGTGTTCCGCTTCGGCAACACCATCATCGACGACTGGGAAGGCCAGGTGAACGCATGGCCGCTGGACGAAGGCCTGATCGACTACGTCGACAAGTCCTACGAACACGCCCTGGGTAACCCAGGCGCGACCGCCAACATCGTCGCCAACACTGAAGTCCAGGTCGGCGAAGACAAGGTCGACGTGAAGGAAATCACCCCGGAAAAACTTGCCAGCCTCAACGAGCTGGGCGGTTCCGAAGCCAACGTCGCCACCGGCTACCACGCCATCGAATTCCTGCTCTGGGGCCAGGACCTGAACGGCACCGGCCCTGGCGCCGGCAACCGTCCAGCATCGGACTACCTGACCGGCGACGGCGCCACGGGCGGCCACAACGAGCGTCGCCGCGCCTACCTGAGCGCCGTGACCCAGCTGCTGGTGAGCGACCTGGAAGAAATGGTCGGCAACTGGAAGCCAAACGTCGCCGACAACTACCGCGCCACCCTGGAGGCTGAACCGGCCACCGACGGCCTGCGCAAAATGCTGTTCGGCATGGGTAGCCTGTCCCTCGGCGAACTGGCTGGTGAGCGTATGAAAGTGTCCCTGGAAGCCAACTCGCCGGAAGACGAGCAGGACTGCTTCAGCGACAACACCCACAACTCGCACTTCTACGACGCCAAGGGCATCCGCAACGTCTACCTGGGCGAATACACCCGCACCGACGGCACCCAGCTGACCGGCGCCAGCCTGTCGTCCCTGGTGGCCAAGGTCGACCCGGCTGCCGACAGCGCGCTGAAGGCAGACCTGGCAGCGACCGAAGCGAAGATCCAGGTCATGGTTGACCACGCCAACAAGGGTGAGCACTACGACCAGTTGATCGCGGCCGGTAACGATGCGGGCAACCAGATCGTACGTGACGCCATCGCGGCGCTGGTCAAGCAGACCGGTTCGATCGAAGCGGCGGCGGGCAAGCTGGGCATCAGCGACCTGAACCCGGACAACGCTGATCACGAGTTCTGATCAACGCCGAGTTGAATGAGGCGGCCTTCGGGTCGCCTTTTTTATGCCTGCATCAAACACCACAAACCCCATGTGGGAGCGGGCTTGCTCGCGAATGCGCTGTATCAGTCACTGGATATTTGGCTGACCCACCGCATTCGCGAGCAAGCCCGCTCCCACACAAGCCCACTCCCCCATTTGCTCGGTACCGCCTGAAGGGGCCGGTTTACAAGACCTGCACCCCAGGTAGAATGGCGCCTCTGCCCAATCACCCGAGCTCACTTCATGGCGTTGCCGACCCTACGCATCATCGGTTTCATCATCGGCATCTTCCTGATCACCCTCGCAATCGCCATGGTGGTGCCCATGGCCACCCTGGTGATCTTCGAACGCACCCGCGACCTGCCCTCGTTCCTGTGGGCCAGCATGATCACTTTTCTCGCCGGCCTGGCCCTGGTCATCCCCGGTCGCCCCGAACACGTGCACCTGCGCCCACGGGACATGTACCTGCTCACCGTCACAAGCTGGGTAGTGGTGTGCATCTTTGCCGCGCTGCCGTTCCTGCTGACCCAGCACATCAGCTACACCGACTCGTTTTTCGAAAGCATGTCCGGCATCACCGCCACCGGCTCCACCGTATTGAGCGGGCTGGACAGCATGTCGCCGGGCATCCTGATGTGGCGCTCGCTGCTGCACTGGCTCGGCGGTATCGGTTTTATCGGCATGGCAGTGGCGATCCTGCCGCTGCTGCGCATCGGTGGCATGCGTCTGTTCCAGACCGAATCCTCGGACCGCTCGGAAAAGGTCATGCCGCGCTCGCACATGGTGGCGCGCCTGATCGTGGCGGCGTACGTGGGCATCACCATCCTGGGCAGCCTGGCGTTCTGGTGGGCCGGCATGGGTTTGTTCGATGCGATCAACCACGCGATGTCGGCGATCTCCACCGGCGGTTTCTCCACCTCCGATGAGTCGCTGGCCCACTGGAAACAACCGGCGGTGCACTGGGTCGCGGTGGTGGTGATGATCCTCGGCAGCCTGCCGTTTACCCTGTATGTCGCCACGTTGCGCGGCAACCGCAAGGCGCTGGTCAAGGATCAGCAGGTGCAGGGCTTGCTCGGCTTGCTGTTGGTAACCTGGCTGGTGCTCGGCACCTGGTACTGGTGGACCACCGACCTGCATTGGCTGGACGCCCTGCGCCACGTGGCGCTGAACGTTACCTCGGTGGTGACCACTACAGGTTTTGCACTGGGGGACTACAGCCTGTGGGGCAACTTCTCACTGATGCTGTTTTTCTACCTGGGCTTTATCGGCGGCTGCTCCGGCTCCACGGCGGGCGGGATCAAGATCTTCCGCTTCCAGGTCGCCTACATCCTGCTCAAGGCCAACTTGAACCAGTTGATTCACCCTCGCGCGGTGATCAAGCAGAAGTACAACGGCCACCGTCTCGACGAAGAAATCGTACGCTCGATCCTGACTTTTTCGTTCTTCTTCGCCATCACCATCTGCGCCATCGCCCTTGCACTGTCGCTGCTCGGCCTGGACTGGATGACCGCGCTGACCGGCGCTGCCAGCACGGTGTCCGGCGTCGGCCCGGGCCTGGGGGAAACCATCGGCCCGGCCGGCAACTTCGCCAGCCTCCCGGATGCGGCCAAGTGGATCCTGTCGCTCGGCATGCTGCTCGGCCGACTGGAGATCATTACGGTCTTTGTTCTGTGTATTCCGGCGTTTTGGCGCCACTGACCGTCGACGCTTCGAGCAACCGCGTCCGGTATTCACCGGGCGTGGCATCGAACCAGCGACGGAAGGCGCGGAAGAAATTGCTCGGGTCGGCAAACCCCAACAGGTAGGCAATTTCCAGCAGGGTCATGCTCGGTTGCGCCAGGTATTGCTCGGCCAGTTCGCGACGGGTGTCATCAAGCAGGGTCTGAAAACTGGTGCCCTCCTCCTGCAATCGCCGTTGCAGGGTGCGCTGGGACAGGTGCAGCGTCTGCGCCACCACTTCGCGCTTGGGCTCGCCCTGGGGCAACAGGCGGCACAGCACCTGCCGGGCCTTGTGGGTCACGCGGCTTTCCGAGAAGCGCGCCAGGTACTCACCGGCAAACCGATCATGCAGCAGCGCCATGGCCTCGTTGGCGGTGGGCAGCGGCGCCTCCATGTCGGCCTGCTCGAAAATCAGTGCATCGTAGGCCGCGTTGAATTCCAGCGGGGCATGGAAGGCTTGTTTGTACGGCCCCAGGTCCACCGGGTGATCGCCTTGCAACAGCACTTTACGCGGCTGCAGGGTGCGGCCGCTGAGCCAGCCGCACAGCGCCAGAGCACTGGCCAGCGAGGCTTCGGCGCTTTGCCGGGTGGGCGGCAAGTGATCGCCATGCACCGTCAGAATCAGCGCATAGCCTTCAGGTAGCAGGCGGAAACTCAGGTCGGCACTTTCGGCAATGATCCGCTGGTAACGCACCAGGCGCATAAAACCCTCGGCCAGCGTGTTGCTCGACATCAACGCATACCCGGCCACATGAAACGAGGCCGGGCGCACCACCTTGCCCATGTTCAGACCAATTGCCGGGTTGCCGGACAGTTCCACCGCGCGCTGCCACAGGCGGGTCATGGAGTCTTGCGCAAACCGTGCATCGGGGTCATTCAGGGCGGCGTAATCCAGGCCCAGTTGCTTGAACAGCGTCCGGCAGTCCAGGCCATCCATTTCCAATGCCTTGACTATCCCCATCGCCCAGCTTGCAGAAGTTGTTCGTTCGCTCATGGCGTCTTCTTAATAAAGCAGGCTTAAACGGCAGCCAGGAAAGCCAAGGATACTAAAGTGGCATCTATTGTCACTGGCCGTTACCACTGATCACTCTAGACTCAAATAAGCTCCCCGCCGAACATCTGTTGGGCGGCACAACAATCAAAGGGCCGGCAATCGTGGAAAATATCAAGCAATTCAATAGCTTTGCTGAGTTCTACCCGTATTACCTGGGCGAGCATGCCAACAGTACCTGCCGGCGCCTGCATTTCATCGGCACCACCCTGGTGATCGGCATCCTGGCCTATGCCATTGGTCGGGGCTCATTGGCGTTGCTGCTGGCCATACCGATTGCCGGCTACAGCTTTGCCTGGATCGGCCACTTCTTCTTCGAAAGGAACCGCCCGGCGACCTTCAAGCACCCGTTCTACAGCTTATTGGGGGATTTCGTGATGTATCGCGACATGATCCTCGGCAAAGTCCCGTTCTAGACGTGTGACCCCATGTCACTTGCGTTAAATGATCAAAGTTCCGACATCCGCCGACAGAAAAATCTTTTTGTCATTTGCAGTGCTGTATCCTGCCAAGGCTTTTTGAGAGCGCGGAATCACCTGCGATTGAAAAAACAGACCTTGCGAGGAGCGACGACGATGCACGAGATACCTAATCTCCCCTTCCCAAGCCTGCACGAAACTGAGCAGCCAACACCGCAGCAGGCCAGCCCAAAGCAGCCTGAGGCCAAAGAAGCAAAACCAGTCGACGGCAAAAGCCAGGGCTGACGCCGTAACAGACCGTGTGGAAAGCGCAGCTTTGCGCGCTTTCCACACTGCCTGAATAGACCTGGATAGACACCATGACAGATACCCCGGATACCGCCGTCCTCGACGCTGCCTTGCAGATGGTCGACGTCTGGAACCGCCTCAGCGCGGACAAACAAGCCCTGCTGCTCAAGCGCTTTGGCACCCAGGAAAACGCCTTGGCCGCCCTGGTCACCACCCAATTGCTCGCCCCGTCCAAGTCCTGACGTCTTTCTGATCTGACGTTTTTGGAATTTACCGCCCTGCGTGGGCCAAACCATCGGTATCATTAGCAGCCTATCTTTACCTGCTGCGACTGTGGACCTCTCCCATGCCAGATACCCAGCGCCCCATGGCGGTCACGCTGCAAGTTGTTTCCATCGTGTTGTTTACCTTTATCGGCTACCTGAATATCGGCATCCCCCTCGCCGTATTGCCCGGCTATGTCCACAGTGAACTGGGCTACGGCGCCGTTATCGCCGGCCTGGTGATCAGCTTGCAATACCTGGCCACCCTGCTGAGCCGCCCGTATGCCGGCAAAATCATCGACAACCTGGGCAGCAAGCGCGCGGTATTGATCGGGTTGGTCGGCTGTGGCCTGAGCGGTGTGTTCATGCTGCTGGCCGCGTGGTTTTCCAGCCTACCGGCGATCAGCCTGGGCAGCCTGCTCATCGGGCGCCTGGTGCTGGGCAGCGCGGAAAGCCTGGTGGGCTCTGGCGCCATCGGCTGGGGCATCGGCCGTGTCGGCGCGGCCAATACGGCCAAGGTCATTTCGTGGAATGGTATCGCCAGTTATGGCGCCCTGGCCGTCGGCGCACCGTTGGGCGTGTTGCTGGTGAAAAGCCTGGGCCTGTGGAGCATGGGCGTCAGCATCATCCTGCTCGCCGTCATCGGCCTGCTGCTGGCCTGGAAGAAGGAAGCCGCGCCCATCGTCGCAGGCGTGCGGCTGCCGTTCATGAACGTGCTGGGCCGCGTGCTGCCCCACGGTTGCGCGCTGGCGCTGGGCTCGATCGGATTCGGCACCATCGCCACCTTTATCACCCTGTATTACACCACCCAGCACTGGGACAACGCGGTGTGGGCCCTGAGCCTGTTCGGCGCGAGCTTTATCGGTGCGCGCCTGTTGTTTGGCAACTTGATCAACCGCATCGGCGGCTTTCGCGTGGCGATTGCCTGCCTGTCGGTGGAGATCCTTGGCCTGCTGTTGTTATGGCTGGCGCCGGACGCCAACCTGGCCCTGGCGGGCGCGGCATTGAGCGGCTTCGGTTTTTCCCTGGTGTTTCCGGCGCTGGGCGTGGAGGCGGTCAACCTGGTACCCGCCTCCAGCCGTGGCTCGGCGGTGGGCGCCTACTCGTTGTTCATCGACTTGTCCCTGGGGATCACCGGACCGCTGGCTGGGGCGGTCGCGGCCGGCTTTGGCTTTGCATCGATCTTCCTGTTCGCCGCCCTCGCTGCCCTCGGTGGCTTGCTGCTCAGCGTTTACCTGTACCGCCAGGCGCCCAAGGCCCGCGAAACGCGCGGCGACTAAAAGTCGACCTTGCCGCGCCCGGCCTTGATGTTGCCGCGCTTGGTCTTGGATTCGAGGCGACGCTTTTTCGAGCCCAGCGTCGGCTTGGTCGGGCGGCGCTTCTTCTCGACCTTGGTGGCACTGAGGATCAACTCCACCAGACGCTCCAGCGCATCCGCGCGGTTCTGCTCCTGGGTCCGATACTGCTGAGCTTTCAACACCAGCACGCCGTCACTGGTGATGCGGCTGTCACGCAGCGCCAGCAGCCGCTCCTTGTAGAACTCCGGCAACGACGACGCCGGGATGTCAAAACGCAGGTGCACCGCGCTCGACACCTTGTTGACGTTCTGCCCACCGGCGCCCTGGGCGCGAATGGCGGTCAGCTCGATCTCGGCATCGGGCAAGTGCACATTGTTGGAAATCACCAGCATCAATCAAAAACCCTAAGCAACGGACAAGCCCAACTCGGACAACAACATCGACGCCTGGGCTTTGGAAATCACGGCGCCTTTGAACAGTTTGGCATCATTGAAGCGAAAACCGCTCAAATCCAAGCCGATCAGGCGTAAAGGACCGCTGTGCCGGTCACGCATTAAAACGAGGCGCGAGTCTAACCCGCCAGCGCCCACAAAAAACCCGGCAAAGCGCCGGGTTCCGTGTTTTCGGGCGTTGGCTTATTTCAACGCCGCATTCGCCGAGGCTTGCATCGCTTCGGCACTGCGCTTGTTCTTGATGCCATAACACACCGCCATAAACGCCACCCACACCGGGATCGCGTACACCGACACCTGGATGCCCGGGATCATCAGCATCACCACCAGGATAAACGCCACGAACGCCAGGCAGATGTAGTTGCCGTACGGGTACCACAGCGCCTTGAACAACGGCACCTGGCCGGTGCGGTTCATGTGCTGGCGGAACTTGAAGTGCGAGAAGCTGATCATCGCCCAGTTGATCACCAGCGTGGCCACGACCAACGACATCAGCAGTTCCAGCGCGTGCTGCGGGATCAGGTAGTTCATCAGCACCGCCACCAGCGTCACTGCCGCCGAGGCGAGGATCGAACGCACCGGCACGCCGCGCTTGTCGATCTTGGCCAGCGCTTTAGGCGCATCGCCCTGCTCGGCCATGCCCAGCAGCATACGGCTGTTGCAGTACGTGCCGCTGTTGTACACCGACAGTGCCGCGGTCAGGACCACGAAGTTGAGGATGTGCGCAGCGGTGTTGCTGCCGAGCATCGAGAACACTTGCACGAACGGGCTGCCGCTATAGGCATCGCCGGACGCGTTGAGGGTGGTCAACAGGCTGTCCCACGGGGTCAGCGACAGCAGCACAACCAGCGCGCCGATGTAGAAAATCAGGATGCGGTAGATCACCTGGTTGATCGCTTTCGGGATCACGGTGCGTGGCTGGTCGGCTTCGGCAGCGGTGAAGCCGAGCATTTCCAGGCCGCCGAAGGAGAACATGATGATCGCCATGGCCATCACCAGGCCGCCAACGCCGTGGGGGAAGAAGCCGCCGTGTTCCCACAGGTTGCTCACCGAAGCTTGCGGGCCGCCGCTGCCGCTGACCAGCAGGTAGCTGCCCAGGGCGATCATGCCGACAATGGCCACCACCTTGATGATCGCGAACCAGAACTCGGCCTCACCGAAGACTTTGACGTTGGCCAGGTTGATCAGGTTGATCAACACGAAGAACGCCGCCGCCGAGACCCAGGTCGGGATCTCCGGCCACCAGTAATGCACGTATTTGCCGACGGCCGTCAGCTCCGACATGCCCACCAGGATGTACAGGATCCAGCAGTTCCAGCCCGACAGGAAGCCGGCGAAACCGCCCCAGTACTTGTGGGCAAAGTGGCTGAAGGAACCGGCGACCGGCTCTTCGACGATCATTTCGCCAAGCTGGCGCATGATCATGAAGGCGATGAAGCCGCAGATGGCATAGCCCAGGATCATCGACGGGCCGGCGGATTTGAGCACCCCGGCCGAGCCGAGGAACAGGCCGGTACCGATGGCGCCACCGAGGGCGATCAGCTGGATATGACGATTTTTCAGGCCGCGTTTCAGCTCGCCTGAAGAGGAATGGGGTCCACTCATGAAAAGGGTCTCACGCAAGGTTTGATGATGTTGAATACACGTAGCTGCCGTGAATCTCGACTCAAGCAGCCCCGCTCAAACCCCAGCGCAGGCACCAGGAGTACAGCGTCGTTCTAAGGGTCATGCGTCACCTGTTTGTTTTTATCTGTGACGAAATCGAACCCGTCCGGCTCGTAGCCAAACGGAGTGATCAGGGTAGGCAAACCCTGAGGTCTTGGCCTTTCGCGTGGTTGCGCAAGGAGGGGTCACAGTAAAACGCGGCGCATTGTACACCGCTCGACTGCTTGGGGCCGCTCTCGAATGGTGCGTGCGACGAACTGTCAGGTATTCCTTACGGCAACCGCTACGCCAATGAACCCGCCACAGACTCGTAAATTTATCGTTACAGCGCGGAAAACCTACGTTACGGCTGTCAGTTTTAGAAAAATTGGCGGTCGCCGATTCGTTCAAAATCAGCACCCCCAGCCTGCTGTATTTCCTCAGGAAAAAATCCCCATGGAAAACCACAACAAAAATCGCCAATGGAACCGTGTCATTAAATTTTTTGCTTTCTGAAACACTCTCTCCTAGGTTCAAACCACTTGCCGGTCGGCAAGCCATTCTGAAAATGCCTTCAAGGAGAGACAGCATGCACACACTGGAAAACGCTCTGGAAACCGAACTGCAACTCGACGATTGGTTTGAAGCCCCTACCCATGAGGCCGCCGTGGAAATGATGCAAGCGGACGCCGTGGTGCCGTTTGGCACCGCCATGTGGCCGTAACGCCCGACAGGCTCCCGGCAGGTGCTGTGCACGGCACCTGCCCCCCTTACCCAAGGCACACAAGGACACCCGTCATGGACAAGGCCCGCGCCGTCGAACACTTTCTTTACTACCTCGCCCACCACCCGGCCCTCGCCGGCCTGAGCTGCCCCACCATACTGCTGGGCCACACTGCGCGATATGAGGCGATTGCCCTGGCCATCACCCAAGCCAGCGCCGCGCGTTTCAACTTCCAGGTGCAGCGCCTGGATCTGGTCAGCAGCGAGACCCTGGCCCAGGCCATCGAAACCTGCGACCTGTACCTGTTCCTGTACGACTCGTCGACACTGCCCAACCCCAGCGCCCAAGGCCCGGCGTTTATCCGCGACCTGCAAGGGGTGATGGCGGAGCACTGGCAGAAGTCCCTGCTGTTCAAGGATTACGGCGACTACTTCTACGACACCTTCAGCGTCGAGCCCCAGCGCATCGCCGACCTCAACGCCACGCTGATCCGGCGCCTGTCCCAGGCCCAGGTGCTGAGCTTTACCGACAAGCACGGTTCACGCCTTCAGGCGCCGCTGAGCAGCGTGCGCAAGTGGACCAATATCAACGGCGTCGGCAACCACGACCTGGCGCCCGGCGAAATCGCCACCCACAGCGAAGCCATCAATGGCCAGGTACGGTTTGTCGGTACTTTCCTCAGCACCATCCCGTTTGCGCGCAAGTACGGCGTGCTGCAATCGCCACTGCAGTTGTGGATCGAAAATTCGACGGTGTGCAGCGTGGCCAGTGATGTGCCGGGGCTGGTGGAGGATTTCAACAAGTACCTGAACGCCAACCCGTCGAACCGGCGCGTGGAGGAATTGGGGATTGGCACCAATGAAGGGGTCAAGGATCTGTATGCGCGCAATGCGGGCTTCGAGGAGCGCCACTGCGGCTTGCACCTGGGCTTGGGCGGCGGGCAGAAAGGCAGCCACCATCTGGACCTGATCTTCGCCAGCGGGGTGTTGGCACTGGATGACAAGCCGGTGTTTGATGGCAGCTTTGCCTTCTGAATCCCGCTATCAGCAGCGCTGGGGAGCCCCCACACACATTTTTTGAATGGCAAAAAAAAACGCCAACCCGAGGGTTGGCGTTTTCAGGCCGCGCTTAAAACATCACTGCGGCTTCTTGCGACCAAAACCAGGACGCTGGCCCGAACCGGCCGGCGCGCCACGGCGCTTGCCCGACGGCTCGTCCGCGACCAGTTTCGGGCCAGGGCGCTTGTTCGCCGCCGGCTTGGCTGGACGCTTGGTGCTGGCGTTGTCGGCCGGGCGCTCGGCTTCACCACGGTTGCTGCGACCACCCGTCGGAGCCGGACGCGGTGCACGTGGAGCGCGCTCGCCTTCCTGACGCGATGGCGCGGTTGGGCGGCGCTCGCCTTCGATGTGCGGCTCACGGGAGATACGACCGCCGGTGGCCGGTGCATTCAACGCTGGGCGCAGCGTGCGCGCAACACGCTCGGTACGCGCCACAGGACGCGACGATTTACGCTGCATACGCTCAAGCTTGTCTTTGCTCTTGGCATTCATCTGCGGCATGGCGACCGGCGTCAGGCCGACTTCGGCGCTGAGGATGTCGACTTCGTACTGGCTCATTTCGCGCCAGCGGCCCATCGGCAGGTCGGAGTTCAGGAACACCGGGCCGAAACGCACGCGCTTCAGGCGGCTGACCACCAGGCCCTGGGATTCCCACAGGCGACGGACTTCACGGTTACGGCCTTCCATCACCACGCAGTGGTACCAGTGGTTGAAACCTTCGCCGCCTGGAGCCTGCTTGATGTCGGTGAACTTGGCCGGGCCGTCTTCGAGGACCACACCAGCTTTCAGGCGCTCGATCATCTCGTCATCGACTTCGCCACGTACACGCACGGCGTATTCGCGGTCCATCTCATAGGACGGGTGCATCAGGCGGTTGGCCAGTTCACCGTCGGTGGTAAACATCAGCAAACCAGTGGTGTTGATGTCCAGGCGCCCGATGTTGATCCAACGGCCTTCTTTAGGCTTGGGCATCTTGTCGAACACGGTCGGACGGCCTTCCGGGTCGTCACGGGTGCAGATCTCGCCATCGGGCTTGTTGTACATGATCACGCGGCGCACCGATTCGGCGGCTTCTTCACGCTTGATGACCTTGCCATCAATGGTGATTGCATCGTGCAGGTCGACGCGCTGGCCGAGGGTGGCCTCGACGCCGTTGACCTTGATGCGCTTCTGGGTGATCCAGGCTTCGACGTCGCGGCGCGAGCCCACGCCGATACGCGCCAGCACCTTTTGCAGTTTTTCGCCTGCTGGGCCGATTTCCTGGCTGTCGTTCTGGTCTTTGTCGTTCATCTTAAGCACCTCCCGGTGGGTCGATTCAGGCGTGGCCTGAAGAGTGTTGAAAGCGGGGTCTTGGCCGAAGAGGTCGGCGAAGGGTCGCGAATCATACGCGTATGGCGCGGGTTGCGCATCAGAGACTAGTCGATAAAGGCAAAGTCGCCTGCCTTGCACCGACCAGTGGCCCACAGCAGATCAACATGTGGGAGCGAGCTTGCTCGCGAATGCGGTGTGTCAGTTACCACATAAGCCAACTGATAGAACGCTTTCGCGAGCAAGCCCGCTCCCACAGGGGGTTCAGCAGTGTTTGTGAGATTGAATCAGTCTTCGAGTTCGCGGCGTTCCGCTTCGATGGCTTCGGCCAGCGCGCGGGCTTCGGCTTCTTCGTCGCTCAGGGCCGGCTGTTCGAGGGCGGCGACGGCGGCCAGGAGTTTTTCACGGGCTTGGGCAACGCCCAGGATGTCTTCCTCGGGTTCGGGTTCGGGTTCGGGTTCGGGTTCGGGTTCGGGTTCGGGTTCGGGTTCGGGTTCGGGCTCAGGCTCAGGCTCAGGCTCAGGCTCAGTATTTTCCAGGGCCTCAGGCTCAGCGGCACCATCACGCAGCAGGTCGTCAAAGTCAGTCTTGATGCCCTGCTCCATGTCATCCAGTTCCAGCAACAGCGTATGGAAGCTGGTTTCATCCTTCGGCTCTTCCGGCTCGGCGCTGGCATCGGCCAGCTCCTGCAAGCCAGCCGGCACCGGCGCGTCATCGAAGTCGAGCACCGGCTCGGCTTCCATCTCGCGCAGTTCGGCCAACGGCGGCAAGTCATCGAGGTTTTTCAGGTTGAAGTGGTCGAGAAACACCTTGGTGGTGGCAAACATCGCCGGTTTGCCGGGCACGTCGCGGTAGCCGACGATGCGAATCCACTCGCGCTCCAGCAGGGTCTTGACGATATGGCTGTTGACCGCCACGCCCCGTACGTCCTCGATCTCGCCCCGGGTAATCGGTTGGCGATAGGCGATCAGCGCCATGGTCTCCAGCATCGCCCGCGAATAACGCTGCGGGCGCTCTTCCCACAGTCGGCCGACCCACGGGGAAAACTTCTCACGGATCTGCAAGCGATAGCCTGACGCAACTTCGCGCAATTCAAAGGCTCGGCCATCGCAGGATTTGCGCAGAATCTCCAGCGCCTTCTTGAACACCGGCGGCTCAGGGCGCTCGGCTTCTTCAAACAGTTCGAACAGGCGCTCCAACGATTGGGGCTTACCCGAGGCCAGTAGAAAAGCCTCCAGGAGCGGGGCCAGTTCGCGGGGTTCAGTCAGATTCATCGATTCAGCTCTTTATTCGGCTCGCGCCCGCACGTGGATAGCCGCAAAAGGCTCATTCTGGACCAGCTCGACCAAGGATTCCTTGACCAATTCAAGGACCGCCATGAAGGTCACCACTACCCCCAAACGCCCTTCTTCTTTCGTGAACAGCTCGACGAACGGCACAAACCCGCCGCCCTTGAGGCGCTCGAGCACATCACTCATGCGTTCGCGGGTGGACAGCGCCTCGCGGCTGACCTGATGACTCTCGAACATATCGCCACGGCGCAGCACCTCGGCCATGGACATCAACAATTCTTCCAGGCTTACATCCGGCAACAGCTTTCGGGCGCGGGCCTCGGGCGCATCCAGCTTGGGCACCACCACGTCACGACCGACGCGGCTCAGACCGTCGATACCTTCGGCAGCAGCCTTGAAACGCTCGTACTCTTGCAGGCGACGGATCAGTTCGGCACGCGGGTCGTCTTCTTCGGCTTCCACTGTCTCCGAACGCGGCAGCAGCATGCGCGACTTGATCTCGGCGAGCATCGCGGCCATCACCAGGTACTCGGCGGCCAACTCCAGGCGCACCGACTGCATCAGCTCGACATAGCCCATGTACTGGCGGGTGATTTCCGCCACCGGGATGTCGAGGATGTTGATGTTCTGCTTGCGAATCAAGTACAGCAGCAGGTCCAGCGGGCCCTCGAAGGCTTCCAGGAAGACTTCCAGGGCGTCCGGCGGGATGTACAGGTCCAGGGGCATTTCCATGACCGCCTGGCCATAGACCATGGCAAATGGCAGTTCCTGCTGGGCGCCGGCCTGGGGATCAACGGTTTGCACAGCGGACATTCAGGCCTCGACCATGAACGGCGCCGGATCGCCGCAACCGACGCGGATCACTTCCGGCTCGCCATCGGCCAGGTTGATCACGGTGGAGGCTTTGTTGCCGCCGAAGCCACCGTCGATGATCAGGTCGACCTGTTTTTCCAGGAGTTGGCGCATTTCGTACGGATCTTCCAGCGGCTCGGTTTCACCGGGCATGATCAGCGACACGCTCATCAACGGCTCACCCAGCTCGGCCAGCAGCGCCAGGGCGATGGGGTGCTCGGGTACGCGCAGGCCGATGGTGCGCTTCTTCGGGTGCAGCAACAGGCGCGGCACTTCGCGGGTGGCGTTGAGAATGAAGGTGTAGGGCCCCGGCGTGTGGGCCTTGAGCAGGCGGAACGTGCCGGTGTCGACCTTGGCGAACAGCCCGAGTTGGGACAAGTCGCTGCAGATCAGCGCGAAGTTGTGTTTGTCATCCAACTGGCGCAGGCGGCGCACACGTTCGACCGCGCCCTTGTCGCCGATCTGGCAACCGATGGCGTAGGACGAGTCCGTCGGATAGATCACCACGCCGCCGGCGCGAATGATCTCCACAGCCTGTTTGATCAGGCGCGCCTGGGGGTTTTCCGGATGAATCTGGAAGAATTGACTCACGTGTTCTACCTGTTCAGACGGTGGCAGTAATGGGGTCATGCTTGAATCGCCCCGACAAGAGCGGCAGGTCATCAGGTACCTGGCGATACTCGCCGATTTCGGACCAACCACCTGGGCCATGAAAGTCACTGCCGGCGCTGACCAGCAGACCAAATTCGCGGGCAAGGATCGCCAGGCTGCCCACCTGTTCGGCGGGCTGGTGCCCGTTGACCACTTCGATTGCGTGGCCGCCTGCTCCAATATAGTCGCTGATCAGCTTGCGGCGCTTGCTGCGGGTGAAATCGTAATGCCATGGATGTGCCAGGCTGACCCAGGCGCCGGAGGCGCGCAGGGTCTCGACCGTGTCTTCCAGGGTCGGCCAGTGTTGTTTGACGTCGCCCAGCTTGCCGGCGCCCAACCATTTGCGGAAAGCTTCGGCGCGGTCTTTGACAAACCCTTCGCGCACCATCCAGTCGGCGAAATGCGGCCGGGCCGGGGCGTTGCCACTGTCCCCCAGCTCCTGCTGGATGGCACGGGCGCCGTCGAGGGCGTTGGGCATGCCTTTGAGGCCGAGTTTGCGACTGATTTCTTCGGAGCGCAGCCAGCGGCCATCATGCAACGCCGCAATGGCGGCCACCAGCGGCGCGGCTGTTTGATCGAAACCGTAGCCGAGCACGTGAATGGTGGCGCCGCCCCAGGTGCAGGACAATTCCACGCCGTTGACCAGTTGCATGCCCAGCGCCTGCGCCGCCGTGCGGGCTTCATCGAGGCCCTCGAGGGTGTCGTGGTCGGTCAACGCCAGGACTCGCACGCCTTTTTCAAACGCACGCGCAACCAGTACCGCGGGCGCCAGGGCGCCGTCGGAGGCCGTGCTGTGGCAGTGCAAATCAACATTCACGGGAGTGTGTAACCTCAAGTCAGCTGGCGCTTTCGCTACCAAGGATGTTTGTTATTATGCCGCCACATCCAGCTTCTGGCTCTTACTGTGAAACAATTCATCGACTTCATCCCGCTGTTGCTGTTTTTCATCGTTACCAAACTCGACCCCAGGGTCATCGATATCGCCGGTCACCAGCTCTCGTTCGGAGGCATCTACAGCGCCACCGCCGTACTGATCATCAGCTCTATCGTCGTCTACGGCGCCATCTTCATCTCCCAGCGCAAGCTGGAAAAAAGCCAATGGCTGACCCTGGTCGCCTGCCTGGTATTCGGCGGCCTGACCCTGGCCTTCCACAGCGAAACCTTCCTCAAATGGAAAGCGCCGGTGGTCAACTGGCTGTTCGCCCTGGTGTTTATCGGCAGCCACTTCATCGGTGACCGCCTGCTGATCAAGCGGATCATGGGCCACGCGCTGACCCTGCCGGAGCCGGTGTGGACACGCCTGAACATCGCCTGGATCGTGTTCTTCATCTTCTGCGGCGCCGCCAACCTGTTCGTCGCGTTTACATTCCAGGACTACTGGGTCGACTTCAAGGTCTTCGGCAGCCTGGGCATGACCGTGCTGTTCCTGGTCGGCCAGGGCATCTACCTGTCGCGCCACCTGCATGACGCCGCCCCCACCACGCCAAAAACCGAGGACTGACATGCTCTACGCCATCATTGCCACCGACGTTGCCAACTCGCTGGAAAAACGCCTGAGCGTCCGCCCGGCCCACGTCGAGCGCCTCAAGCAGCTGCAAGCCGAAGGCCGCATCGTACTGGCCGGCCCGCACCCGGCGGTAGACAGCAACGACCCGGGCGAAGCCGGTTTCACCGGCAGCCTGATCGTTGCCGAGTTCGCCTCCCTCGCCGATGCCCAAGCCTGGGCCAAGGCTGATCCGTATGTCGCGGCCGGCGTTTATGCCGACGTGGTGATCAAGCCGTTCAAGCAAGTCCTGCCTTGACCGGGGTCCGTGCCGAACCTATTGCGTTCGGCACACTCCCAATGGCTCATTATTCTCGGTAACCTGCCGACAACGTTCTGAATATTCGTGTGGAATCAGGAGTTCCGATGCGCTTACGTCAGTTGTGTCTGTTGGTAGTGTTAACGATCGGGGCTACGGCCCACGCTGAAGAAACCCCTAACACCGGCAATTCGACGCCTCTGTCGTTGAGTGCCGGCAGCCAGATCACCGAGTTGCAGCAACGCTTGAAAGAAAGCGAACGCCAGCGCGATGAACTGAGCAAGCAACTGCAAAACGCGGACGCCGCCCGCGAAAGCGCGCAATTGAGTCGTCTTCGCCAAGAGAACCAACGCCTGGCCCAGCAACTCAAAGAGACGCAGGGCGGCGCCTTGACCCGCTGGCTGACCGAGCAACAACAGTGGTTTGTCACCGGCGGGGCCGTCGCATTGATCGCCTTGCTGTGCGGGATCTTCGCCAGTGGTGGGCACCGTCGCCGTCGACAATGGCTAAATTGAGTGAGTCATGAGCGAGCTGTTACTGATAGATGATGACCAGGAGCTCTGTGAGCTGCTGAGCAGTTGGTTGAGCCAGGAAGGTTTCCAGGTGCGCGCCTGCCATGACGGCTCTAGTGCGCGCAAAGCCCTGGCCGACAGTGCGCCCGCCGCCGTGGTGCTCGACGTAATGCTGCCCGACGGCAGCGGACTCGAGCTGCTCAAGCAATTGCGCACCGACCACCCCGAGCTGCCCGTGCTGATGCTGTCGGCCCGTGGCGAACCGCTGGACCGCATCCTCGGCCTGGAACTCGGCGCCGACGATTACCTGGCCAAGCCCTGCGACCCCCGCGAACTCACCGCCCGCCTGCGCGCCGTGCTGCGCCGCAGCCACCCGGCCGCGGTCTCCACGCAGATGGAACTGGGCGACCTGTGCTTCAGCCCGGTGCGCGGTGTAGTCAGCATCGACGAACAGGAATTCACCCTCACCGTCTCCGAAAGCCGCCTGCTCGAAGCCTTGCTGCGTCAGCCCGGCGAACCGCTGGATAAACAGGAACTGGCGCAGATTGCCCTGGGCCGCAAGCTGACCCTTTACGATCGCAGCCTGGACATGCACGTCAGCAACCTGCGCAAGAAGATCGGCCCGCACCCCGATGGCCGGCCACGGATCATGGCACTGCGTAGCCGCGGCTACTACTACAGCCTTTGAGCCATCCGCTGTCCCTGTGGGAGCAGGCCCGCTCCCACACGCGGTGTTCTGACGCGCAAGTTTTTGTCAGGCCCGACCAAAACCCTCTTTACCCAAGCTTTACGCTCCCCTGACCGCCGCTGACCTTGATCTCCGTAATCTACTCACATCCGGACTCACCGGAATAGAGACAGGAGAATCACCATGCGCAAGCCCCTTATCGCTTTGATGTTCGCCGCAGCCCTGCCAACCGTCGCCATGGCAGCAATGCCTGAAGGCCCAGGCCCGATGGGCGGTCCGGAAGGCCACATGATGGGCGGCCCGGGCCACGGCGGTGAACACGGTCCGCGTGGCAAAGGCGGCCCCTTCAGCCAACTGGACCTGAGCAAGGAACAGCGCCAGCAGATCGGCAAGTTGATGGGCGACCAATGGCACGCTCGCAAAGACCTGACCAAGAAGTACCTGGACAAACTGCCAGCCGCTGACCAGAAAGCCATGCAGGACGAAATTGCCGCCAGCAAGCAGAAAACCCAGGCGGACATCCGCGCGGTACTCAAGCCTGACCAGCAGAAGAAGTTCGACGAGATCGTCAAGAAACAAGCCGAGCGTCGTGCCGAGTGGAAGGAATTCCAGGCCTGGAAAGCGCAACAGCCGCAAAAAGCGCAATAATGCCCACGCGTTAACGCTCCCAGCCCAGTGGCCACCGCCACTGGGCTTTTCCTGTTTGAGGGTTTCCTGTGCGTTCATTGTTCTGGCGGATCCTGGCCAGTTTCTGGCTGGCCATCGCCCTGGTTGCCGGGTTGTCGATCCTGCTTGGGCATATGCTCAATCAAGATGCCTGGATTCTCAGCCGCCACCCTGGCCTCAACAACCTGGCGCAAGAGTGGACCGAGCTCTACGAATCCCAAGGCGAAGACGCCGCCCAGGACTTGCTGCAACAGCGCAAGCGCCAGTACCACATCGACGTGCAAGTGCTGAACGAAAGCGGCGACCCGGTAGTACGCGGCACCTTCCCGCGCCGCGCCGCCGCCTTCGAGGCCCGCCAGAACGACAGCCAGGACGGCCACCTGCCCTGGCGCCGCCTGACGGCCGAATACACCAGCGAAAAAACCGGCGACACCTACCTGCTGATCTACCGCATTCCCCACCCGGAACTGGATGCCTGGCACCGCAACAGCCTGCTGTGGCCGCTCAGCGCGCTAGCGATTGCGCTGGTGGTACTGACGCTGTTCAGCCTGCTGGTGACGCTTTCCATCACCCGCCCCCTCAGCCGCCTGCGCGGTGCGGTGCACGACCTCGGCCAAGCCACCTACCAGCAGAACAGCCTGGCGCAACTGGCCAACCGCCGCGATGAGTTCGGTGTACTCGCCACCGACTTCAACCGCATGGGCGCGCGCCTGCAAAGCCTGATCGGCAGTCAGCGCCAATTGCTGCGCGACGTATCCCACGAACTGCGCTCGCCCCTGGCCCGTCTGCGTATCGCCCTGGCCCTGGCCGAACGCGCCAGCCCCGAAGAACGAGAAAAGCTCTGGCCACGCCTGACCCGCGAATGTGATCGCCTCGAAGCCTTGATCAGCGAAATCCTGGTGCTGGCGCGCGTCGATGCCGACAACGCCAGCGCCGAAGACATCGACCTCAGTGCATTGCTCAAGACCCTGCAAAAGGACGCCCAACTCGGCGCGCCGGATCAGCTCGTACAACTGAGTGCAGCGCCCGACCTGCAGCTCAAAGGCTGGCCGACCATGATCGAACGCGCCGTGGACAACCTGCTGCGCAATGCCCAGCGCTTCAATCCGCAGGGGCAGCCCATCGAGCTGGCTGCGCAACGCCAGGGCGAACGCATCCTGATCAGCGTGCGCGACCACGGTCCCGGCGTCGATGCCGAACACCTCAGCCAGTTGGGTGAACCGTTCTACCGCGCCCCCGGCCAGACCGCCCAAGGCCATGGCCTGGGCCTGGCGATTGCGCGCCGCGCCGCCGAGCGCCATGGTGGCAGCCTGACCCTGGCCAATCACCCTGACGGCGGCTTTATCGCCAGCATCGACCTGCCGTTGGAACCTGGAGTTGTCACACCGGCCTGATCATCTCTTATAGTGGCCCTTCTCTTACGGAGGGCCTTTGATGACTGACTTGCTGACACCCATCCAAGCCGCACTCGATCTGCCGCACACCCCACTGACCTTGACCGAGGCCGGTGCCCTGCCCTCGACCTTCGCTGTCACCGAACTGGCTGCCGCCAGCCTCGGCGCCGCTGGCCAGGCCGTGGCCCAGTTGATCCAGCAACAGACCGGGCGCCTGCCCAACGTCAGTGTGGACCGACGCCTCGCCTCCTTCTGGTTCGCGTCCTCGCTCCGCCCGCTGGGCTGGCA
Source organism: Pseudomonas sp. GL_117 (assembly GCF_057835125.1). Classification (NCBI taxonomy): domain Bacteria; kingdom Pseudomonadati; phylum Pseudomonadota; class Gammaproteobacteria; order Pseudomonadales; family Pseudomonadaceae; genus Pseudomonas; species Pseudomonas sp. GL_117. The sequence goes on from NZ_CM174418.1 coordinate 4,830,788, forward strand.
AGTGCCGCCGCTGTGGGACCCGGTGGCCGGCGACTACCCCAGCGCCGATGGCTGGATACGCTTGCACACCAACGCCCCCCATCACCGTGCCGCCGCCGAACGCGTGTTGGGCCAGGTTGCCGAGCGCAAGGCGATGGCCGCCAAAGTCGCCGCGTGGAACGCCGCAGAATTGGAGCAGGCGATTGTCGATGAGGGCGGGTGCGCCGCGCAGATGCGCACTTGGCAGGCCTGGCAGGCACATCCCCAGGGGCTGGCCGTCAACGCCGAAGCGCTGGTGCAGCGCCAGACCTTCGACACCACCACCGACCAGCCCTGGCTCGGTTCGGTGGCGCGCCCGCTGGCGGGCATCAGGGTGCTGGACCTGACCCGCGTGCTGGCCGGTCCCGTGGCCAGTCGTTTTCTTGCCGGCCTGGGTGCCGATGTGTTGCGCATCGACGCGCCCACCTGGAACGAACCCGGTGTCGTCCCGGAGATGACCTTGGGCAAACGCTGCGCCCGCCTGGACCTGAAAACCGCGCAAGGCCGACAGGTTTTCGAAGCCTTGCTCAAGGACGCCGACATCCTGTTTCACGGCTACCGCGCCGATGCCCTTGAACACCTGGGCTACACCGCCAGCGAGTGGCAGACCCTCGCCCCCGGCCTGATCGACGTAAGCCTCAACGCCTACGGCTGGAGCGGCCCATGGCGCAACCGCCGGGGCTTCGACAGCCTGGTACAGATGAGCAGCGGCATCGCAGACGCCGGCATGGCCTGGAAACACACGGACAAACCGGTGCCACTGCCGGTGCAGGCGCTGGATCACGCCACGGGGTATTTGATGGCGGCCGCGGCCATCCAAGCCTTGAGTGAACGATTGAAGACCCGACGCGGTGGCTCGGCGCGGTTGTCACTGGCACGCACGGCGAGGTTATTGATGGAAGCTGGACAGGTGCCGGAACAACCGGCGTTGCGTGCCGAAACGCCGGGCGATCAGGGTTTGCTGGTGGAGCAGACGGCGTGGGGCCAGGCCCATCGGTTGCTGGCGCCGCTGAGTATCAGCGGCTCACCGTTGCAGTGGGATTTGCCGGCGGGGGAACTGGGTTCACATCGGGCGCAGTGGTGACCTGAAGGTCGCCTTCGCAGGCAAGCCTGCTCTCACATTGGATAGGCGGCGCAGTCAACATGTGAGAGCGGGCTTGCCCGCGAAGAGGCCAGTACCGTCACCCCCTCACAAACTCAACACTCCGCTGTACAACCCATACGCCGCCAACCCCGCCCCCGCAATCACGCAGCTGAAAATGCCTTTCTCCATGTGGGTGAACAACGGCTGCCCCTGCTCGCGCTTGGCCAGGGCAAACAGAATCACCCCCGGCGCATACAACAGCGCCGACAGCAGCAGGTATTTCAACCCGCCGGCATAGAGCAGCCACACCGCATACCCCAGCGCGATCAAGCCCACCAGCAGATCCTTCATGCGTCGGCCCTGTTCACCTTCATAGGTTTCACCGCGCCCACTCAACAGCACCGCATACGCCGCCGACCACAAATACGGCACCAGGATCATCGACGAAGCCAGATAGATCAACGTGGTGTAGGTGCTGTGGGAAAACAGCGTGATCACCAGGAAGAGTTGGATCATCACGTTGGTCAGCCACAGCGCGTTGACCGGCACCTGATTGGTGTTTTCCTTCTTCAAAAACGCCGGCATGGTCTTGTCATGGGCCGTGGCATAGAGGATTTCGGCACACAGCAGCGCCCACGACAGCAATGCGCCGAGCAACGACACGGCCAGGCCGATGCTGATCGCCATTGCCCCCCACGGCCCGACGATATGTTCCAGCACGCCCGCCAGGGAGGGGTTTTGCAGTTGCGAGAGCTGCGACTGGCTCATGATCCCCAATGACAACACATTCACCAGCACCAACAGCGCCAGCACACCGAGAAAACCGATCAAGGTGGCGCGGCCCACGTCCGAGCGTTTTTCGGCGCGCGCCGAGTACACGCTGGCACCTTCAATGCCGATGAACACAAACACGGTGACCAGCATCATGTTGCGCACCTGATCCACCACCGTGCCGAGTTTCGGATTGCCCAGGCCCCAGACGTCACGGGTGAAGATGTCGGCCTCGAACGCCACCACGGCGATCACGATAAACATCACCAACGGTACGATCTTCGCCACGGTGGTGATCTGATTGATGAACGCCGCCTCCTTGATCCCGCGCATCACCAGGAAATGCACGGCCCACAGCAGCAGCGACGCACAGCCGATGGCCACCGGCGTATTGCCCTGGCCAAACACCGGAAAAAAGTAACCGAGGGTGCTGAACAGCAACACGAAGTAACCGACGTTGCCCATCCATGCGCTGATCCAGTAGCCCCAGGCCGACGAAAACCCCATGTAGTCGCCAAACCCCGCCTTGGCATAGGCATACACGCCTGAATCCAGTTCAGGCTTGCGATTGGCCAGGGTCTGGAACACAAACGCCAGGGTCAACATACCGATGGCGGTAATTCCCCAGCCGATCAACACCGCACCCACCTCGGCACGGGCGGCCATATTTTGTGGCAGGGAAAAAATTCCGCCGCCGATCATTGACCCCACCACCAGGGCGATGAGGGCACTGAGTCGAAGCTTCTGGGCCGGTTGGGACATGCAGACTCCTAGCTAAAACAAAAATCAGCTGACAACTGTGCACTCAACTACGGACGCAAATGAGTGTAGCGCTTAATAGCGATAGCAAATAAAACTCGGCTGTTCATAACGCAATGGCATGTCAAAAAAACACATTTAGTCTTATTTGAATTTTAAATACACCATCAACTTTTACAATTCTGAAAGCTTTGTAAAACATCGTACAAAAAGTTTGCACATCCGTGAAAACGGTCTAGCTTCAAACGTCCAACCCCCTGACTAATTAGTTAACTATAACGGAGGAGCCGCTCTGGAAAGCACCTTTCGGAGCTTTTCATTGCCAATGGGATTCCATCCTAAGTCATTAATTCACAATGGAATGTGCCAATGAAGTGATCTGAGTCAGCTGTTTGAATAGCTCACGGATTTATTCTGTGGTCTCTCTTCTCCTGCATTGGAGTCACGCAATGTCTGAAACTCCTGGAAAACTTAGGCTTGGCGCACTGGTTGCACTTGTCGTGGGTTCGATGATTGGTGGCGGGATCTTCTCACTGCCGCAAAACATGGCCGCCAGTGCTGATGTGGGCGCGGTGTTGATCGGTTGGGTCATTACCGCCATTGGCATGTTGACCCTCGCGTTCGTCTTTCAAACCCTTGCCAATCGCAAGCCCGACCTCGACGGCGGCGTGTACGCCTACGCCAAGGCCGGTTTCGGCGACTACATGGGCTTCTCGTCGGCCTGGGGCTACTGGATCAGTGCCTGGCTAGGCAACGTGGGGTACTTCGTACTCTTGTTCAGCACCCTCGGTTACTTCTTTCCGATCTTCGGCGAAGGCAACACCCCCGCAGCCGTGATCGGCGCATCGGTGCTGCTATGGGCCGTGCACTTCCTGGTGCTGCGCGGGATCAAGGAAGCGGCGTTCATCAACCTGGTGACTACCGTCGCCAAGGTCGTGCCGCTGGTGCTGTTCGTGTTGATCGCACTGTTCGCGTTCAAGCTGGACATCTTCACCGCCGACATCTGGGGCGTGAAAAACCCGAGCCTGGGTAGCGTGATGAACCAGGTGCGCAACATGATGCTGGTCACCGTGTGGGTGTTCATCGGTATCGAGGGCGCGAGCATCTTCTCGTCCCGTGCGGAGAAACGCTCGGACGTGGGTAAGGCCACTGTCATCGGCTTTATCACCGTGCTGCTGTTCCTGATGCTGGTGAACGTGCTGTCCCTGGGGATCATGACCCAACCGGAACTGGCCAAGCTGCAGAACCCGTCGATGGCCGCCGTGCTGGAACACGTGGTGGGCCACTGGGGCGCGGTGCTGATCAGCGTCGGCTTGATCATCTCGCTGTTGGGTGCGCTGCTGTCGTGGGTGCTGTTGTGTGCGGAGATCATGTTCGCCGCCGCCAAGGACCACACCATGCCGGAGTTCCTGCGCAAGGAAAACGCCAATCACGTGCCGGTCAACTCCCTGTGGCTGACCAACGCGATGGTGCAGGTGTTCCTGGTGATCACGCTGTTCTCCGCCAGCACCTACTTGTCGCTGATCTACCTCGCCACCTCGATGATCCTGGTGCCGTACCTGTGGTCGGCGGCCTACGCCCTGCTGCTGGCGGTGCGCGGCGAGACCTACGAAAACGCCCTGAAGGAGCGCCAGAAAGACCTGTTCATCGGCGCCGTCGCCCTGATCTATGCGATCTGGCTGCTTTACGCCGGCGGTACCAAATACCTGCTGCTCTCCGCCCTGCTCTACGCCCCCGGCGCAATCCTGTTCGCCAAGGCCAAGCGTGAACTGGGCAAACCGATTTTCACCAACGTCGAGAAGCTGATCTTCGCCGCAGTGGTCATTGGCGCCCTGGTGGCGGCCTATGGGCTCTACGACGGTTTCCTAACCTTGTAATTGTTGATAACTGGAGGATCTGTAATGACCACGGAAAAAGTGAAGTACGGCGTACATTCCGAAGCCGGCAAACTGCGCAAAGTCATGGTGTGCTCCCCAGGCCTGGCCCACCAGCGGCTGACGCCCAACAACTGCGATGAACTGCTGTTCGATGATGTGCTGTGGGTGGCCCAGGCCAAGCGCGACCATTTCGACTTCGTGACCAAGATGCGCGAGCGGGATATTGATGTGCTGGAAATGCACAACCTGCTCACCGACATCGTTGCCATCCCTGAAGCGCTGGACTGGATCCTGGAACGCAAGATCACTGCCGATACGGTCGGCCTGGGCCTGGTCAATGAAGTCGGCTCCTGGCTGCGCAGCCTGGAACCACGCAAGGTCGCCGAGTTCCTCATCGGTGGCGTCTCGGCCGATGACCTGCCGAGCCAGTTCGGCGGCAAGACCATCGAAATGTTCCGCGACTTCCTCGGCCACGCCAGCTTCATCCTGCCGCCACTGCCCAACACCCAGTTCACCCGTGACACCACTTGCTGGATCTATGGCGGCGTGACGCTGAACCCGATGTACTGGCCGGCGCGACGTCAGGAAACCCTGCTGGCTTCGGCCATCTACAAATTCCACCCCGAGTTCACCAACGCCGACTTCCAGGTCTGGTATGGCGACCCCGACAAGGATCATGGCGCGTCCACCCTGGAAGGCGGCGACGTGATGCCGATCGGCAACGGGGTGGTGTTGATCGGCATGGGCGAGCGCTCGTCCCACCAGGCGATCGGCCAGCTGGCGCGCAACCTGTTCAAGAACAAGGCGGTGGAGAAGGTGATCGTTGCCGGTCTGCCGAAATCCCGCGCCGCGATGCACCTGGACACCGTGTTCAGCTTCTGCGACCGCGACCTCGTGACCATCTTCCCCGAAGTGGTCAACCAGATCGTCGCCTTCACCCTGCGCCCTGACGAAAGCAAGCCGCACGGTATCGACATCCAACGCGAAAAAACCAACTTCCTCGACACCGTTGCCGCTGCCCTTGGCCTCAAGGCCCTGCGGGTAGTGGAAACCGGCGGCAACGCCTTCGCCGCCGAGCGCGAGCAGTGGGACGACGGCAACAACGTGGTCGCCGTGGAGCCCGGCGTGGTCATCGGCTACGACCGCAACACCTACACCAACACCCTGCTGCGCAAGGCCGGCGTGGAAGTCATCACCATCAGCGCCGGTGAACTCGGCCGGGGCCGTGGCGGCGGCCACTGCATGACCTGCCCGATCATCCGCGACCCTATCGACTACTAAACGACCATCCACCCGGCGGCGCATATCCCGCGCCGACCGGGCCGATTACCGAATCCAAGGAGAATCATCATGGCGTTCAACATCCACAACCGCAGCCTGCTCAGCCTGGAACACCACACCCCGCGCGAGCTGCGCTACCTGCTGGACCTGTCCCGCGACCTCAAGCGCGCCAAGTACACCGGCACCGAACAGCAGCACCTCAAGGGCAACAACATTGCGCTGATCTTCGAAAAAACCTCGACCCGCACCCGATGCGCCTTCGAAGTGGCGGCCTATGACCAGGGCGCCAACGTCACCTACATCGACCCGGGCTCGTCGCAGATCGGCCACAAAGAAAGCATGAAAGACACCGCCCGCGTGCTCGGGCGCATGTATGACGCCATCGAATACCGTGGCTTCAAGCAGGAAATCGTCGAGGAACTGGCCAAGTTCGCCGGGGTGCCCGTATTCAACGGCCTGACCGACGAATACCACCCGACCCAGATGATCGCCGACGTGCTGACCATGCGTGAACACGCCGACAAGCCGATTCACGAGATCAGCTACGCCTACCTGGGTGACGCACGCAACAACATGGGCAACTCGCTGCTGCTGGTAGGTTCCAAACTCGGCATGGACGTACGCATCTGCGCACCGAAAGCGCTGTGGCCCCACGATGACCTGGTCAGCCGCTGCAAAAAATACGCGGAAGAAAGCGGCGCACGCCTCACCCTCACCGACGACCCGAAAGCTGCGGTCAAAGGCGTGGACTTCATCCACACCGACGTCTGGGTGTCCATGGGCGAGCCAGTGGAAGCCTGGGCTGAACGCATCGAGCAACTGCTGCCGTACCAGGTGAACGCCCAGTTGATGAAAGCCACCGGCAACCCACGCACCAAGTTCATGCACTGCCTGCCGGCGTTCCACAACAGCGATACCAAGATCGGCAAGCAGATTGCCGAACAGTATCCGCACCTGGCCAATGGCATTGAAGTGACGGATGACGTGTTCGAGTCGCCGGCGTGCATTGCCTTCGAGCAGGCGGAAAACCGCATGCACACCATCAAGGCGATCCTGGTCTCCACCCTCGCCGACCTGTAACTGAAGGAATGCGGTCAACTGTGGGAGCGGGCTTGCTCCCACATTTTTTGCACCGTGTTCACAACGATGAATTTCAGAAGGACACTCTGTATGCGTATCGTCGTTGCACTGGGCGGCAACGCCCTGCTCCGCCGTGGTGAACCCATGACCGCGGACAACCAACGCGCCAATATCCGGATCGCCACCGAACAGATCGCCAAGATCCATTCTGGCAACGAACTGGTGATCGCCCACGGCAATGGTCCGCAAGTCGGCCTGCTGTCGTTGCAGGCGGCGGCCTACACCCAGGTTTCGCCTTACCCGCTGGATGTGCTGGGCGCCGAGACCGAAGGCATGATCGGCTACATCATCGAACAGGAACTGGGCAACCTGCTGGACTTCGAGGTGCCGTTCGCCACCCTGCTCACCCAGGTCGAAGTCGACGCCAAGGACCCGGCCTTCCAGAACCCGACCAAACCGATTGGCCCGGTGTATTCCAAGGCCGAAGCGCAGAAGCTCGCCGCCGAAAAAGGCTGGGCCATTGCGCCGGATGGCGACAAGTACCGCCGTGTGGTCGCCAGCCCGCGGCCCAAACGCATCTTTGAAATCCGCCCGATCAAGTGGCTGCTGGAAAAAAGCGCCATCGTGATCTGCGCTGGCGGCGGCGGCATCCCGACCATGTATGGCGAAGACGGCAAACTGCGTGGCATTGAGGCGGTGATCGACAAAGACCTGTGTTCGTCGCTGTTGGCCTCGCAACTGGACGCCGATCTGCTGGTGATCGCCACCGACGTCAACGCGGCCTTTATCGACTACGGCAAGCCGACCCAGAAAGCCATCGGCCATGCCCACCCCGACGAAATCGAGAAACTCGGCTTCGCCGCCGGCTCCATGGGGCCCAAGGTGCAAGCGGCCTGCGAGTTCGCCCGCAAGACTGGCAAAACCGCAGTCATCGGTTCACTCTCGGACATCGAAGCGATCGTCCAGGGCAGCGCCGGTACACGCATCAGCACGGCAAAGCCTGGCATTACCTACCTGTGAAGTTGAGGAGAAACGCCGATGGCCACCTTTGAACCGGGTCACTTGCACGTTGAACGTCATGCACTCAATGCCAATGACTACAGCTACAACCTGTGCATCGACTATGAAGTCAGCCAGGACCCCAAGGAAGGCAAGGGCATGCTCTTCAAGCTGCATGGCTCGGTGCAGGGCAAGGACATCAAAGAGGAGTTTTTCCTGCCCAAGGACCAGGCATTCGACTTTGCCCGGCATGCGATGAACATTGCGCAGAAGTACGGCATGCCAAAGGTGGCGGTGCTCAACGGCTCGATGCACAAGCAGTACGACTTGATGTTCGAGGATGTGCGCCGTCAACTGGATGTGAAGCCAGGTGATCCGGTCAAACCTGAGCACTTAGAGTAAGCACAGCGTAAATCCCCTGTGGGAGCGGGCTTGCTCGCGAATGCGGTCGATCAGTTAGCACATCAGTGACTGATACACCGCATTCGCGAGCAAGCCCGCTCCCACATTTGGATCTTCATCCCATGTGAGATTTCACCTCTACCCTCGCTCCAAGGCATACTTGGCACCCTTCGCATCCCAGAACCAAGCGCCATCCCATGCGTATCCACGTCAGCTTCATCGACCGCGTCGGCATCACCCAGGAAGTCCTGGCCCTGCTCGGTGGGCGCAATCTCAACCTGGATGCGGTGGAGATGGTGCCGCCCAACGTCTATATCGACGCGCCGACCCTCAGCGCTGATGTGCTCGAAGAACTGCGTGATGCGTTGTTCAGCGTGCATGGCGTGCAAGCCGTCACCGTGGTCGACATCCTTCCCGGCCAACGTCGCCACCTGCAACTCGACGCCCTGCTGGCCGCCATGACCGACCCGGTGCTGGCGCTGGACAGCGCGGGCACGATCCTGCTGGCCAACCCGGCACTGATCGCCCTGTACGGCCGCGAACCGGCCGGGGAAAGCATCAGCGCACTGTTCAACGACCCCAAGCTGCTGGAGACCTTGCTGGAGCAGGGCTTTCGTTTGCCCTTGCGCGAAATCAGCGTCAACGGCCAGACCCTGCTGCTGGACGCCACGCCGATCACAGACGCCGGCGCCCTGCTGACGTTGTACCAACCCAACCGCATCGGCGAACAACTGTCGGCACTGCACCACGACCACGCCGAAGGCTTTGATGCGCTGCTCGGCGAGTCCCCGGTGATCCGCACCCTCAAGGCCCGCGCACAGCGGGTGGCGGCGCTGGATGCGCCGCTGTTGATCCAGGGCGAAACCGGCACGGGCAAGGAACTGGTGGCGCGGGCCTGCCACGCCATCAGTGCGCGGCACAGTGCACCGTTCCTGGCACTGAACTGCGCGGCGTTGCCGGAAAACCTCGCCGAGAGCGAGTTGTTCGGCTATGCACCGGGCGCGTTTACCGGCGCCCAGCGCGGTGGCAAGCCGGGGCTGATGGAGCTGGCCAACCAGGGCACGGTGTTTCTCGATGAAATCGGCGAGATGTCGCCGTATCTGCAGGCCAAGCTCCTGCGTTTTCTCAATGACGGCAGTTTCCGTCGCGTGGGGGGTGACCGTGAGGTGAAGGTCAACGTGCGCATCCTCAGCGCCACCCACCGCGACCTGGAAAAGATGGTCAGCGAAGGCACCTTCCGCGAAGACCTGTTCTACCGCCTCAACGTGCTCAACGTCGAAGTGCCGCCGCTGCGCCAACGGGGCCAGGACATCCTGCTGCTGGCGCGCTACTTCATGCAGCAGGCCTGCGCGCAGATCCAGCGCCCGGTCTGCCGCCTGGCCCCCGGCACCTATCCGGCGCTGCTGGGCAACCGCTGGCCGGGCAATGTGCGCCAGTTGCAAAACGTGATCTTCCGCGCCGCCGCCATCTGCGAAAGCAGCCTGGTGGACATCGGCGACCTCGACATCGCCGGCACCTCGGTGGCCCGCCAGAATGACAACGAAGTCGACAGCCTGGAGCAGGCGATGGAAGACTTCGAACGCAACCTGCTGGAAACGCTCTACACCAGCTACCCCTCGACCCGCCAACTGGCCAGCCGTTTGCAGACCTCCCATACGGCGATTGCCCATCGCTTGCGCAAGTACGGCATTCCCAACAAGCCCTGAACTCACAAAATCCAAATGTGGAATGCTCCCACATTTGGGATGCCTTCCCATTTTTGGTCCAGGAACGACATTCCGTGTACTGAAAGCGCTACAGCGTAACGATTTCGCTACAACCCTGTTTTTTGCGTGCCATGCAAGGCTTTGATCCACATAGGCTTTTTTTAACGGGTCCAACTGTATCGAAATCGCTACAGGCGAAATGCATAACGCTCTAACCAAATTAACTAAGTCGTTGTTTTATAACAATTTAATAACCTTGGCCGCGTTCTTGCTAAGCAACTCCTCATTATTCCAATCCCGTCCACCAGACGATTCTGGCCCTGAGGAGTTTTCATGAGCGAGTTGCGTTTCACCGAAGATCACGAATGGCTGCGCGCCGAAGCTGACGGCAGCGTCACCGTGGGTATCACGGCTTTTGCGCAGAACGCGCTGGGTGACGTGGTTTTCGTGCAACTGCCGGAGTTGCAGGCCTACGAGCAAGGCGCCGAAGCGTCCACCGTGGAATCGGTCAAGGCCGCCAGCGGCGTGTACATGCCCCTGACCGGCGAAGTGCTGGAAGTGAACGACAAACTGAGCGACAGCCCGGAACTGGTCAACGAAGACCCGCTGGGCGAAGGCTGGTTCTTCCGCTTTAAACCGGCCGATGCCGACGCGGTAGCTAAACTGTTGGATCAGGACGCGTACGACCGCCTGATCAAAGCCAACGCCGAAGCTTGAGGAGCGCGCAATGACCGTTAACATCAGCACCGCCAACGAATTCATCGCCCGCCACATCGGCCCGCGCGCGCAAGACGAGCAACATATGCTCGCCAGCCTCGGTTTCGACTCCCTCGAAGCCCTGAGCGCCAGCGTGATCCCGGAAAGCATCAAGGGCACCAGCGTACTCGGCCTGGAAGACGGCCTGAGCGAAGCCGCGGCCCTGGCCAAGATCAAGGCCATCGCCGGCAAGAACCAACTGTTCAAGACCTACATCGGCCAGGGCTACTACAACTGCCACACGCCGGCGCCGATCCTGCGCAACCTCCTGGAAAACCCGGCCTGGTACACCGCCTACACGCCGTACCAGCCGGAAATCTCCCAAGGCCGTCTGGAAGCGCTGCTGAACTTCCAGACCCTGATCAGCGACCTTACCGGCCTGCCGATCGCCAACGCCTCGCTGCTGGACGAAGCCACCGCCGCTGCAGAAGCCATGACCTTCTGCAAGCGCCTGAGCAAGAACAAGGGCAGCAACGCCTTCTTCGCCTCGATCCACAGCCACCCGCAAACCCTCGACGTGCTGCGCACCCGTGCCGAGCCACTGGGCATCGACGTGGTGGTGGGCGACGAACGCGAACTGACCGATGTCAGCCCGTTCTTCGGCGCCCTGCTGCAATACCCGGCCAGCAATGGCGACGTGTTCGACTACCGCGCACTGACCGAGCGCTTCCACGCCGCCAACGCCCTGGTGGCCGTGGCCGCCGACCTGCTGGCCCTGACCCTGCTGGCCCCGCCGGGCGAGTTCGGCGCCGACGTGGCCATCGGCAGCGCACAACGCTTCGGCGTGCCGCTGGGCTTTGGTGGCCCGCACGCGGCGTACTTCTCCACCAAGGATGCGTTCAAGCGCGACATGCCCGGCCGCCTGGTCGGTGTGTCCGTCGACCGTTTCGGCAAGCCGGCCCTGCGCCTGGCCATGCAGACCCGCGAGCAACATATCCGCCGCGAGAAAGCCACATCGAACATCTGCACCGCCCAGGTGCTGCTGGCCAACATCGCCAGCATGTACGCCGTGTACCACGGCCCCAAAGGCCTGACCCAGATTGCCCAGCGTGTGCACCAGCTGGCCGCGATCCTGGCCAACGGCCTGGCTACCCTGGGTTTCAAGGCCGAGCAGCAAAACTTCTTCGACACCCTCACCCTCAACACCGGCGCCCACACCGCGGCCCTGCATGACAAGGCCCGTGCCCAGCGCATCAACCTGCGTGTGGTAGACGCTGAGCGTCTTGGCGTTTCCGTGGATGAAACCACCACCCAGGCCGACATCGAAACCCTGTGGGCGATCTTCGCCGACGGCAAGGCCCTGCCGGACTTCAATGCCAGCGTCGACAGCACCCTGCCCGCCGCGCTGCTGCGCCAATCGCCGGTGCTCAGCCACCCGGTGTTCAACCGCTATCACTCGGAAACCGAGCTGATGCGCTACCTGCGCAAACTGGCCGACAAGGACCTGGCGCTGGACCGCACCATGATCCCGCTGGGCTCGTGCACCATGAAGCTCAACGCCGCCAGCGAAATGATCCCGGTGACCTGGGCCGAGTTCGGCGCCCTGCACCCGTTCGCCCCGGCCGAGCAGAGCGCCGGCTACCTGGAGCTGACCTCCGACCTGGAAGCCATGCTCTGCGCGGCCACAGGTTACGACGCGATCTCCCTGCAACCGAACGCCGGTTCCCAGGGTGAGTACGCCGGCCTCCTGGCGATCCGTGCCTATCACCAGAGCCGTGGCGATGCGCGCCGCGACATCTGCTTGATCCCGTCGTCGGCCCACGGCACCAACCCGGCCACCGCCAACATGGCCGGCATGCGTGTGGTGGTGACCGCCTGCGATGCCCGCGGCAACGTCGACATCGAAGACCTGCGCGCCAAGGCCATCGAGCACCGCGATCAGCTCGCCGCAATGATGATCACCTACCCGTCCACCCACGGCGTGTTCGAAGAAGGTATCCGCGAAATCTGCGGGATCATCCACGACAACGGCGGCCAGGTGTACATCGACGGCGCCAACATGAACGCCATGGTCGGCCTGTGCGCACCGGGCAAGTTCGGCGGCGACGTGTCCCACCTGAACCTGCACAAGACCTTTTGCATTCCCCACGGCGGTGGCGGCCCGGGCGTCGGCCCGATTGGCGTCAAAGCGCACCTCACGCCGTTCCTGCCGGGCCACGCGGCCATGGAACGCAAGGAAGGCGCGGTGTGCGCGGCGCCGTTCGGCAGCGCGAGCATTTTGCCGATCACCTGGATGTACATCAGCATGATGGGCGGTGCGGGCCTCAAGCGCGCTTCGCAGCTGGCAATCCTGAATGCCAACTACATTTCCCGTCGCCTGGAAGAGCACTACCCGGTCCTCTACACCGGCAGCAACGGCCTGGTCGCCCACGAATGCATCCTGGATCTGCGCCCATTGAAAGACAGCAGCGGCATCAGCGTGGATGACGTGGCCAAGCGCCTGATCGACTTCGGTTTCCATGCGCCAACCATGTCGTTCCCGGTGGCCGGCACCTTGATGATCGAGCCGACCGAGAGCGAATCCAAGGAAGAACTGGACCGCTTCTGCAACGCCATGATCGCCATCCGCGAAGAAATCCGCGCAGTGGAAAACGGCACCCTGGACAAGGACGACAACCCACTGAAAAACGCCCCGCACACCGCCGCTGAACTGGTCGGTGAATGGACGCACCCGTACACCCGCGAGCAAGCGGTGTACCCGGTGCCGTCGTTGATCGAAGGCAAGTACTGGCCGCCGGTTGGGCGCGTGGACAACGTGTTTGGTGATCGCAATCTGGTGTGCGCCTGCCCTTCCATCGAGAGCTACGCGTAACCTGAGGCTGTACTCGGTCAAAAATGTGGGAGCGGGCTTGCTCGCGAATGCGGTCTATCAGTTGATACAACTGTGATTGACCCACCGCTTTCGCGAGCAAGCCCGCTCCCACATTTAACCGAGTGGGCCTTCAGAAAATAATAAGAAACCGGAGAACAACCATGTCTTTAAGCGTGTTCGACCTGTTCAAGATTGGCATCGGCCCCTCCAGCTCCCACACCGTCGGCCCGATGCGCGCCGCCGCTCGATTCGTCGAGGGGCTCAAGCGTGACGACCTGCTGAGCGCCACCACTTGCGTCAAGGTGGAACTCTACGGCTCGCTGGGCGCCACCGGCAAAGGCCACGGCAGCGACAAGGCCGTGTTGCTGGGCCTGGAAGGCGAACACCCGGACACCGTCAACACCGAAACCGTGGCCACGCGCCTGGCGCAGATGCGCAAGGACGGCCGCCTCAATCTGCTCGGCGAACACAGCATCGTGTTCAACGAGAAAGAACACCTGGCGATGATTCGCAAACCCCTCGCCTACCATCCCAACGGCATGATTTTTCGTGCCTTCGACACCGCCCATATCCAGATCCGCAGCCGCGAGTACTACTCGGTCGGTGGTGGTTTTGTGGTGGATGAAGACGCGGCCGGCGCCGACCGTATCGTCGAAGATGCCACCCCGCTGACCTTCCCGTTCAAACACGGTAAAGACTTGCTGCAGCATTGCACGACCTACGGGCTGTCTATCAGCCAGGTCATGCTGACCAACGAAAGTGCCTGGCGCCCCGAAGCCGAAACCCGCGCCGGGCTGCTGAAGATCTGGCAGGTGATGCAAGATTGTGTGGCTGCGGGCTGTCGCAATGAAGGCATCTTGCCCGGCGGTTTGAAGGTCAAGCGCCGCGCGGCGGCGTTGCATCGCCAGCTGTGCAAAAACCCGGAATCGGCGCTGCGTGATCCGCTGTCGGTACTGGACTGGGTCAACCTCTATGCCCTGGCCGTCAACGAAGAAAACGCCAATGGCGGACGCGTCGTGACGGCGCCCACCAACGGTGCGGCCGGAATCGTGCCGGCGGTGCTGCATTACTACATGCGCTTTATCCCCGGCGCGAACGAAGACGGCGTGGTGCGCTTTCTGCTCACCGCTGCCGCCATCGGCATTCTGTACAAGGAAAACGCCTCGATTTCCGGCGCCGAAGTCGGCTGCCAGGGCGAAGTCGGCGTGGCCTGTTCAATGGCCGCCGGCGCCCTGTGTGAGGTGTTGGGCGGCACGGTTTCCCAGGTGGAAAACGCCGCCGAAATCGGCATGGAGCACAACCTCGGCCTGACCTGCGACCCGATTGGCGGGCTGGTGCAGGTGCCGTGCATCGAGCGCAATGCGATGGGCTCGGTGAAAGCCATCAATGCGGTACGCATGGCCTTGCGCGGCGACGGGCAGCACTTTGTGTCCCTCGACAAGGTCATCCGCACCATGCGCCAGACCGGCGCCGATATGAAAAGCAAATACAAGGAAACCGCCCGTGGCGGTTTGGCGGTCAACATTATCGAGTGCTGACGCCTCAAGGCGCGCCAGCACGTTTTTCAGGAGCTGAACATGTCCACCGAAACCCTGTTGAAAACCCCACTGCATGCCCTGCACATCGAACTCGGCGCGCGCATGGTGCCCTTTGCCGGCTACGACATGCCGGTGCAATACCCACTGGGCGTGATGAAGGAACACCTGCACACCCGTGAACAGGCCGGGTTGTTCGACGTGTCCCACATGGGCCAGATCCGCCTCACCGGCGCGAATGCCGCCAAGGCCCTGGAAACCCTGGTACCGGTCGACATCATCGACCTGCCGGTCGGCATGCAGCGCTACGCGATGTTCACCAACGAGCAGGGCGGCATCCTCGACGACCTGATGGTGGCCAACCTGGGTAACGACGAACTGTTCCTGGTGGTCAACGCGGCCTGCAAGGACCAGGACCTGGCGCACCTGCGCAAACACATTGGCGAACAATGCAGCATCGAACCGCTGTTCGAAGAACGCGCCCTGCTCGCCCTGCAAGGCCCGGCGGCGGTAAAGGTGCTGGCGCGCCTGGCGCCGGAAGTCACCAAGATGACCTTCATGCAGTTCGCCTCCCTGCGCCTGCTGGGGGTGGACTGCTATGTCAGCCGTTCGGGCTACACCGGTGAAGACGGTTTTGAAATCTCCGTACCCGCTGCCAGCGCCGAAAGCCTGGCCCGCAGCCTGCTGGCCGAGACCGAAGTCCAGCCCATCGGCCTGGGCGCCCGCGACTCCCTGCGCCTGGAAGCCGGCCTGTGCCTGTACGGCCATGACATGAACGCCGACACCACGCCGATCGAAGCCAGCCTGCTGTGGGCGATCTCCAAGGTCCGCCGGGCCGACGGCGCGCGTGCCGGCGGCTTCCCGGGTGCCGACCGCATCTTCACCCAACAGCAAGCCGGTGTGAGCCGCAAGCGTGTGGGCCTGCTGCCGCAAGAACGCACGCCGGTACGGGAAGGCGCAGAGATCGTCGACGAACACGGCACCGTGATCGGCTGCGTGTGCAGCGGCGGTTTTGGTCCGACCCTCGGCGGCCCGCTCGCCATGGGTTACCTGGACAGCGCATTCATCGCGCTGGACACTGAAGTCTCTGCGTTGGTACGTGGGAAAAAGGTGCCTCTTCGTGTAAGTAAAACGCCATTCGTCCCACAGCGTTACTATCGTGGCTGAGTAACTGTTCCTATAAGTAACGCGGTTGCGTTAATGCGCACTAATTTGTAACGCAACCGCCATAAAACAGTGCATTGACGATAGTCAATACATTAAGGAATATCCTATAACAAGTGATCAACTCTATCGAATAAGGCCAGTCCCGAACAGCCACCAAAGTGTCATAAAACCGAGCAAACGCTGGGGTTTTGTCAGGGCTTGTATTTTACTTATTAGTTGGCGTAGAGTTTGCCCACTGTGTTTGCATGGGTCGCTTTGAACCTGGACCTGGGCAGTAGCTGAAGTAGTTGCGCTACAACCCGTTCGACGTCTTACTTTCCTGCAATCCAGTCCAGTACTCTTTCATGCGAAAGAGGCTGTCATTAATTTTTAGCGTCAAGGAAATAAGAAAATGTCGGATAGCAAACGTCAGAGCGGCACCGTCAAGTGGTTTAACGACGAAAAAGGGTTTGGTTTTATCACTCCAGAAAGCGGCCCGGATCTGTTCGTGCATTTCCGCGCTATTCAGGGCAACGGCTTCAAGAGCCTGAAAGAAGGCCAGAAAGTGACCTTCGTCTCGATCCAGGGCCAAAAAGGCCTGCAAGCAGACGAAGTACAAGCAGAAGGCTGATCCTTCCTGCGACAAAAAGCCCCTGATATGACATCAGGGGCTTTTTTATGGGCGTTATTCCGTACTATGGCTTTTTTCTCCAGAGAGCCCTGCCATGTCCAAATCCCTGCTGAGCCCCCAGGGCGAATTTCCCGCCGTTGGCCTGGGCCGTCGTCTGGCAGCGATGTTCTATGACTTCCTGTTGTGCACCGCGCTGCTGATCGTCACCGCGTTTATCTACAAGCTGGTGTGGATGGCGTTTATCGGCGAAGCCAAGATGCGCACCCTGACCGAATCCGGTGCGCTGGACGGCGATCCGTTGCTGTCGACGATTCTGTTTTTTGTGCTGTTTGGCTTCTTCGCCAAGTTCTGGACCCATTCCGGGCAGACCCTGGGCATGCAGGTGTGGGGCGTGCGCGTGCAGAACGCCGACGGCTCGCGGATCAGCCTGTGGCAGGCGCTGCTGCGGTTTGTGGTGTCGATTGCGTCGTGGCTGTGCGTGGGGCTGGGGTTTGTCTGGTCGCTGTTTGATAAGCAAAAGCGCAGCTGGCATGACATCTATTCGGACACGCAGTTGGTGCGGATACCGAAGCAGAAGAAATAACCCCGACCAAATGAAGATCCAAATGTGGGAGCGGGCTTGCTCGCGAAGGCGGTGTATCAGTCAATCAATATATCGACTGACACTCCGCCTTCGCGAGCAAGCCCGCTCCCACATTTTTGGCCGAGTTCGCCTCAGGTCAGGCGTTACCGGCAAGCTTCAACCGCGCCGCCTGGGTGAAATCCAGCATGCGCTTGAGCGGCCTTACCGCATGCGGAATCACCGACGGCTCAACGAAGATCTCGTTGCTGCCCTTACGCAGGCACTGCAATGTGCGCTCCAGCGTGTTCATCGCCATCCACGGGCAATGCGCGCAACTGCGGCATGCCGCGCCGTTACCGGCGGTGGGCGCTTCGACAAACACCTTGTCCGGGCACAGCTGCTGCATCTTGTAGAAGATGCCGCGGTCGGTCGCCACGATAAATGTCTTGTTCGGCAAACGCTGGGCGGCGGCAATCAGTTGGCTGGTGGAACCCACCGCGTCGGCCAGTTCGATCACCGCCGTCGGCGATTCCGGGTGCACCAGGATCGCGGCGTCCGGGTACAGCGCCTTCATGTCCTCCAGCTGCTTGGACTTGAACTCCTCATGGACGATGCATGCACCGTCCCACAGCAGCATGTCGGCACCGGTCTGGCGCTGGATGTAGGTGCCCAGGTGCTTGTCCGGGCCCCAGATGATGGTCTCGCCGTTGTCCATCAGGCTCTCGACGATTTCCAGCGCGCAGCTGGACGTCACCACCCAATCGGCGCGGGCTTTGACCGCCGCCGAGGTGTTGGCGTAGACCACCACCGTGCGCTCGGGATGCTGGTCGCAAAACGCGGAAAACTCGTCCACCGGGCAGCCCAGATCCAGGGAGCACGTGGCTTCCAGGGTCGGCATGAGGATACGTTTTTCGGGGGTGAGGATCTTGGCGGTCTCGCCCATGAACCGCACGCCGGCGACCAGTACGGTCTTGGCCGGGTGGGCGGCGCCGAAGCGGGCCATTTCCAGGGAGTCGGAGACACAGCCGCCGGTTTCTTCGGCCAGGGCCTGAATCACCGGGTCGCAATAGAAGTGGGCAACCAGCACCGCGTCCTGGGCTTTGAGCTCGGCGGCAATGGCGGCACGCAGGCTCGCCTCTTCATCGGCGCTGAGGGCCTTGGGCTGCTTGGCGTCGAGGTGGGCTTGAACCAGTAGGCGTTCGGAAATTTGCGTCATGTTCGCAAGACCTGCAGGCGCAGTAGCGCGAAAGTCGAGTGTACCACCGGCTCTGGAGCCCATCGGGCGCCGCCGGACGAAGTGTTTTTGCTCATCAAGCACGGTTGAAACAGAAGCCGCGCAAGGCTACAGAATATCCAATCGATTCAAAAGCCCAATCTGGCGTTTGCACGTGCGTCTGTCGGGCAAAAAAGGGAAGCCCCAGCAGCGGAGCTTCCCTTTTTTTGTCCCATGACGCGGCCCTCAGACCACCCGTGGATCAATCTCCGCCGCCCATCAAGGCGCGCCCGCACCAGCCGGAAAAGCCCGGGCCGGTGCGCGGCAGCGGTTGCAAACCGGCCTGCAAGTGCTCGATGACAAACGTCACGTCCTCAATCAACGGCTGCGCCAGGGTAATCAAGCAAATGCCTAACGTTGCCTTCATGAACGTCTCCCTATTTCAATCAAACTGAGGATCAAATGAGCGGCCGCTGCGGATTGCCGGTCAACTGCGCCTGTTGATTGGCGAGAGCATGCTCAACAAATACATCGGCGAGCAGCGCACCCAGCAAATCCTCGGCAACGGCAACGTGCGCCAACTGGAATTCCAGAAGACCTCGGCCGCCAGCGCCAGCCATGCCAGCGCCCTGACCCGCTACCTCAACCACGGCGTGACCGGCACCCTGGACATGCACATTCACACCCTGAGCCTGCTCTGCGAACAGCTCAAGCTGCTGAGCCCCGACGCGCTCTCGCAAAGCCTGCAATTCAGCGCGACCGACATCGAGAAACTCGAGCGCGCGCGCGACATCATGATCGAGCAGATGGACCAGCCGCTGACCATCCCCTGTCTCTGCACGGCGGTCGGGCTCAACGAGTTCAAGCTCAAGGAAGGTTTGCACTACCGCTTCAACTCCACTGCGCACCGCATACTCAACGAGATCCGCATGCGCAAGGCCTACACCTTGCTGGAAAGTGGCTGTCAGGTGGCCCAGGCGGCTTATCAGGTGGGGTACAAATTTCCGAATAACTTCAGCGCAGCGTTTACGCGGTTTTTTGGCAAACCGCCCAAGTCGGTGTTTGGCAAACGGCGCTGAGCCCGTCAAGGGTGCGTGGCGGGAGCCCGTTTGAAGGCTGCCTGGGCCTTGGGGTTGGTCAGGATGCTGTAGCGCGTGGTGCGCGAGACTTTCCGGGTAAGGAAGCGTTCGAATACGGGGTCGAAGATGGACCGTTGCAGATTCGGCTGCTCGTCCACCAGGTAACGCTCACAGAGCGCACGATAGGCTTCGAGGCTGACGAAGCGCTTGATCCAGAAGTGATAGAAGTAACCCATGGAGAAACCCAGGCTGAAGTCATGATCGATAACCGAATGCGCGCAGCACTCAAAATCGATTAGGCGCAGCTGACCGTCCGGCGCGATCAAGATGTTCTTGGGGTGGGGGTCCATGTGCACAAACCCTTCGGCGAGCATCTGCGCAAACAGTCGAAACACCTGTGGCAGTAGTGCAGCGGCCTGTTCAGGTTGCGCGACAAGACGATCATCCACACTGCAATGATCATCAAAAAAGCCCACCAGCAGGTACTCCTCTTTCAGGAACGGAAAGCGCGCTTTATAGCCGAACCCGGCGACGCGCGGCACGCTGGCTGACTTGGTGGACACCACGGACAGGTTAATGAACTCGTTGGTCAGGTCATGCAGGCCAAATGCACGTTTTAGCCCCAGGTAGTTCTGCAGCTGTTTTTTCCAGTGCTCAAGCTTGTTGTGCTTCAACACCCACCGGCGCTCGCCCTCCAGCAGGAACACCCCGCGCGTGGCCTCGGGTATGTCGAGGGTGGTGTGTTGTTCCGGTGCGGCGAGGAAGCGCTGGACCAGCGTGGAGAGTTCAGGCTGATAGCGGGGGTCGAAATAGAAGATTAGGTCGCCGAGGGGCGTGGTTTGGAATGCGCGGGTCATGCGGTTTAGGTGACGCATTGGGCCTTCCTCACATGGGCTATCGGCTTTGGCTAAATCGTCCAGCTACGCAGGCTTACCTAAATCGCAAGCAAAAAAAAACCCGGAAATCCTCACTTGCGTGGGCCTTCCGGATTTTCTAAACCGCCAAAAATGGTGGGTCGTGTGGGATTCGAACCTACGACCAATTGGTTAAAAGACAATTGGATGCGTAGTTTAGGAAACTGGTAAGGCGCAGCTCTAGGTCGGTATCCCCGTAGGCTCGCAGCCTCTAATGATCTCACATTAGAGGCTTCAACAGATGAAAATTACTGCGATTGCAGATACCAAAGGTGGCGTGGGCAAGACCACCATTTGCGCGAACCTTGGTGCTGTTTGTGCTGACGCTGGGCTGCGAACACTACTGATCGATCTTGACCCGACGCAGCCTTCTCTCTCGTCGTACTACCCCCTGCTTGAAGAAGCGCAAGGCGGTATCTACGACATGCTCACGTCCAATGTCATTGATCCTGCCCTCGTCATTTCCAGCACGACGATCCCCAATCTGTCATTGGTCTTATCGAATGACGTCAACAACCAGCTGAACAACCTGCTCTTACAGGCACCCGACGGCAGATTGCGCCTCAACCACCTGATGCCAGCGTTCCAGGACCATTTCGACCTGGTGCTGATCGACACCCAGGGCGCCAAGTCGATCCTGGTGGAGATGGCAGCCTTGGCGTCGGATCTGGTGGTGTCGCCCCTTGAGCCGAACATGCTCGCCGCTCGGGAATTCAATCGCGGGACCTTGCAGATGCTGGATGGCCTGCGCGCTTACGAGCGGCTCGGCATGAAGATCCCGCCCGTGAAGATCGTGTTCAACAGCACCGACCTTACCAACGACGCAAAAATGATCGAGCAATCGGTGCGTGAGGTCTTCAAAGACAGCTCAGAAATAAGTGTTTTGGAAAGCACCGTTCCGGCCGCCGTGGTGTTTCGAAACGCCGCATCCCAAGGTAAACCAGCGCATCGACTGGAATATCGACAACCTTCGGACCGTGAATCCCCTTCTGCTTTGGCGGTTATCAGAAGGCTGGCAATCGAGGTTTTCCCAGAGTGGAGCGACCGCTTCGAACGGCTCACTCAGGACGCGGTGAAATCGCTTGTAAAGGGAGCGCTTTGAGATGCAGAAGTCCTCCATTACCCAAGCAAAAACCATCACCGCCGAGGTGGTGCTTGAGCTGAGTACGTATCACACCGCCAAAGACCTACGCAGCCTGCAAACCAAGCTCACATCCACGGCACGGGAACTTCACGCTTTTTCCAATAGCGTCACGCTACTCGGAAAGATCGGGGGGAAACTAAGTTTTGAGCAACGCCAGCTTCTGCGCGATGCGGCCAATTTGATCCAGTCCGTCGGGTTCAACATTGAACACGCGAAAGAGAAACGTCAGCGGTCCGAGACTGCAGCCAAAACACGCCAGAAAGACCGTGACGCATCGGCAAAGAAACTCGTTGAATACGCCTACCCGCTCCCCACCGATACGCTGGGGCATAAGCTGGAAATCATTCGACTTGCCTTGGTTTTGAATCGTGCGGGTTACTTTCACGCTTTCTATACGCCGGTTGAGTTTTCGCTCCGCTACCGGAATTACGTCACCGACACTCCCAGCATCAATGGTCGGAAGAGTCCAAGGCGCTTCTGGGAAGATAAGATTGCAACACTGCGATCTGACCTGAAATACGGGATTCAAGAGCACTTGGCGTTGAAGGGCGAGATGACTGTTCAGGAGCGTTTTCTCGCACTGCAACGTCAAGTCGAAGCGCTTTACACCCAGGTATCAAGCGACCCCTACGAGGTCGAAACCCTCCAGCTCTGGTCGCATGCCCTGTCCTCGATAGAAATGCTGGAGGACGAGCAATAATGGACAGGCAGAAAGTCCTCGACCGCGTCGCCAAGTGCTTTGCCTTGGCCAACTCCAGCGGCGCCTCGCCAAACGAAGCCCAAACTGCGCTCCGTCAGGCCCGCGCCCTGATGAAGCAATACAACCTCGAAGCCATCGAAATTGCAGCCCATTCCATTGGGGACGTCAGCATTCCGACCGGCACCCGTCGCGCGCCCCAAGACTGGCTGCACCACCTTGCGCTGATCTGCGGGCGGGCGTTCGACTGTCAACACATCGCCTATCACAACCAGGTACAGAGCTGGTCGTTCAAGTTCCTGGGCGTGGGAATCTCGCCGGAGCTTGCGGCCCATGCCTATTCAGCACTTCACCACCAACTGGTGGCGGCACGTCGTGCGCATGTCGCCCGACAGAAACGCTGCCAGCTGAAAACCAAGCGTCGCCGGGGCTTGTTGTTCGCAGAAGGATGGCTGAATGCGGTGAACCACAAAGTCGTGGAGTTTGCCGGTGCGATGGACGATGACGTGGTACAGGCGATCAACGCTTACCTAGAACATCATCACCCGAGTCTTCAAACCATAGAGATTCGCTCTCAAAGTCCCAAAGGCCACGATGCCAATTCGCTGGAGGCCGGCTGGCAGCAAGGCCAGCAGGTGCGGCTCCATCGGGGTGTGGGGAAGAATCGTCAGGCCGCGCTGGAGTCTTTGTCATGAACCACCTCGACTTGTCGCCTCCCTACTCGATTGAAGCAGAGCAAGGTGTTTTGGGTGGTCTGCTGCTGGATAACACCACCTGGGACCTCTTGGCCGACAGATTGGATGCTGTGGACTTCTTTCGACACGAGCATCGGTTGATTTTCCAAACAATGGCCGCGCTCGCCAGCAAGTCCATTCCATTCGATGTCGTGACCGTCCTCGACGCCTTGGAAACCCCTGAGGATGCTGGAGGCCTCGCTTACCTGGGCGAGTTGGCCCACAACACTCCGTCGGTCGCGAACATTGAGCACTACGCGTCCATCGTGCGTAATCGCTCGCAGCTCCGCCAGTTGATGTCCCTGGGATACCAGTGCTCCCGCGAAGCAACAGACCCTCAGGCCAACGCCACGGAGGTTCAGGAGTCGATTGAACAGCAGCTCTTCGCCCTGGGCGGTGGTAAGCGTGCGGCGGAATTCGTCAACCTCAACCAGTGCCTGATGAACGTCGTTGACCAAATCGACGAACACTTCAATGGCAACGTTTCAGTAACCGGCGTGGCCTCGGGCATTGATGAGTTGGACGCCCTGACTTCAGGATTCCAGGATGCTGACTTGATCATCCTCGGCGCCCGCCCATCGATGGGCAAAACTGCCTTCGCCTTGAACTGCGTGGACTCAGCCTTGCAAGCCAAGCTGGAGCGGACAGTGCAGGTGTTCAGCCTGGAAATGCCTGCGAAAGCGCTGATCTATCGGCTGATGGCCATCCTTGGCCACATCGACCTCAGCAAATTGTTGAAGGGCAAACTCGACGACGAGGACTGGCCCAAGCTGGCCGCCGCTGTGGCACGCATCAACAGCTATGGCGAACGCTTGGTCATTGACGACACCTCTGCCCTCACACCGACCGCCCTTCGGGCCAAATCCCGCCGAGCGGCGCGGCGCTTTGGTCACCCGTCACTGATCCTGGTGGATTACCTGCAGCTGATGCGCTGCCCCGGCCAGGAAAACCGCGTCAATGAAATCAGCGCTATCTCCCAGGCGTTGAAGGCATTGGCCAAGGAGATGAATTGCCCAGTCATCGCCCTCTCCCAACTGAATCGGGAGCTGGAGCGCCGTCCGAACAAGCGCCCGATCAACGCAGACCTACGCGACAGTGGCGCCATTGAGCAGGACGCCGATCTGATCATGTTCATCTACCGCGACGAGTACTACCACCCCGAGACCGAGCAGCCGGGCATCGCTGAAATCATCATCGGCAAGGCCCGCAACGGCCCAGTCGGGGCCGTCAGAACCGCCTTCATCCCTCATCAAACCCGTTTTGCAAACCTCAGCGCCAACAGTGTCTGGCAAGGAGCCTCCGTATGAATACCCGTCCACTGCCAGGCATCACCCATTGGTGTCTCAGCTGCAAAACTCATCATATGCACCAGCGCGTCCGGCATTGCATACCTCACCCAAGACCTTTCGAAGAGGACGTTGAGGTACTGGTCTGCCCCTATTGCAGCAGTTCTGACGTGGAAGAGTTGGTGGATGCCCCTCTTCACCTGACGCAACCGAATGAAGCTCGGCACTACAGCGTGGTGTTCCGAATTCCAGCTGCGCGCGATGCCGCACAACAGTTCCTGCACGACCTCGGTACCCGTTTCCCTGGCGACCAGGCCCAAATTGTCGCACTGCAAATGGGCCACGCGCTGGCTACAGAGGAGTCGGGACTATGACAGCCAACCTGCTACGCGGCACGCGCGAAAACCTTCGCCAACTGGTCGATTTTGCAAAAGCAAACGGCTGGACGGTGTCACGCACCCGTGGTGGTCACATCAGGTTCACCAAGCCTGGTCTGGGCTCTATCTACACCTCATCCACGCCCAGCGATTACCGCGCTGAACTGAACGCCAAAGCACAACTTCGTCGTGCCGAACGTGCCATGTCCCAACACACCCTGGAGGAAATCTGATGCCGAAACGACTAGCCCGCAAACTTGAAGAGAAATTTGTTGTTCGCCTTCCGGCCGGCATGCGCGAGCTTATTGCGGCTAAGGCGAGCGAGAACGTGCGGTCCATGAACTCGGAGGTTGTTCATCGCCTGGAAACAACGGCCAAGCTTGAGGCGGACCTGGATCGAGCGCTGCGCACCATTGATCAGTTATTGGCGGTAAACGCTGCGCAAGGTTCGGGGGACGGCACATGAAAGAGTCTTTGATGCAGTCCATGAAGGAAAAGATTATGCAGCCGGCGTTCGAACCCAAGGCTCCGGCAGTCGCGCGCATGAGCGATCCAATTGTCGACACACCGATGGTGTTGACGCTGGATGAGACGCGGCCCTATGACGAGAACCCAAGGACCACGCGCAATCCCAAGTATGCCGAGATCAAAGATTCGATCCGGCAGCGCGGGCTTGATGCCCCTCCTCCGGTGACGCGCAAGCCTGGGGAGGAGAAGTTTCGCATCAGGAATGGGGGGAATACGCGCCTGGCGATTCTTAATGAGCTGTACCAGGAAACTGGGGAAGATCGGTTCTTCAGGTTTCATTGCCTTTTTCGGCCGTGGGACGAGACCCGTGGTGAAATCATTTCCCTAACTGGGCATTTGGCAGAGAACGATCTTCAGGGCCAGCTCAAATTTATCGAGCGTGCTGTCGGGGTCGACAAAGCGAGATTGCTCTATGAAGCAGAACTCGGTACTGCGCTTTCTCAACGCGAGCTTGCAAAACGCTTGGCTGCGGATGGGTACCCCGTGTCTCAACCTCACGTCAGCCGTATGCTGGACACTATTCGCTACCTCCTTCCAACGATCCCAGGTTTGCTCTACTCAGGCCTCGGATTTGATCGCGTAACCAAGCTGCTCAGTCTCAGAAAATGCGCACTGGCCTGCTGGGAGCGGCATTATCAAGTTGAAGAAAATGCACTCAAATTTGATGCGGTATACCAGGAAGTTTTGGCTCAGTTTGAAGGAGAGGCCGACGAATTTTCTGTCGAGCGCTTTCAGGACGAACTGGTTCATCAACTTCAAGACCCACTGAAACTCAGCTACGAAAAGGTTCTGCTTGAGATAACCCTAAACATAGACCAAGTAAGACGTTCAACGCCTATCGTTGAGCTCCCTCTTATGCCTGTAGAAGCCCCCGCGAAAAGCCTCGAAGAACAACCTCCTGCCCCAGAAAGCCCAGATCCAGTGCTGCTCCCGGCAAACAACCCTCCTCCCATACAACCGGTGGCCTCTGCCCCGCCCGTCATCCTAAGCCCCGAAGAGCAACAAGCCCGACTGGATGGTCATGTGGTCAGCCCCGTGAGTACGACTACCAAGGTACTCCAGATAAAACGGCGACTCGCAGCCATTGACGGTGAGGAGCTTCCCGACTTCAACACCAACGCGCTGGTGGCGATTCCGGTGCAGGTTGGCGGCCTGCATCCCATTTCTGACCTTTGGTACATCGAGCGTGAAATCGATACGCCGGACCTGCTTCGTGAGCACATTGCGCAACTAGCCCGAGAAATTCTCACTTCCGTGAATGCACCCGGCGCAATCCACGATATTCAAGGAGGCATCGGATTCAGCTATCACAGCGCAGCCGAGGAATCGGAACTGTCGGCGACTGCACAGCACACCATGTTGCTTTTGGAGTCCTTGAGCGGTTCGGTTGCAATAGCACTCAAACTGATCAAGCAAAAACCTGAGCTACAGGTGGACGCTCTCACTGACTTCGAGTTCGCTGCGGGACTCGGCCAGCTCCTAATGGGGCAACCCACTACTAAAGATCAGCCCCCCGGCTCGTCAGGCCGACTGAGTGATGAAGCGCTGGTGAAGTTATTCCGTGTCATTCGCCTCGCACGACGCCTGATTGATCTTGAAGTCACCCATCTCAATGACCCCGCGCACCAGATCGACAATTGATGAAAAGCGTTCACCGGAGGAAGTCGTAATGTCCAAGACGCCGATTAACGAGGCCATCCTGTCTCAAGTGCTGCATAACATGCGCAATGGTCAGCTACGACGCTGCATCGAAATGGGCCTGGAACCCGAACTACTGGCCCAGTTCCAGCAGCCGTCGGTGTTGAGCTTATTGCTCAACACCCCTGTTTCCTGGTGCACCGTAAGCATCGATGGAGATATCGTGAAAAGACTTCTCAACGGGGCTCAACGCTCAAACGAAGAAGTGCGCATGCTTGAACGAGCCCTCCGTCTTGGCGCAACGACCCAGATGCTGCAACAGTTCTTCGGTCTTTCTCCACAAGATGTCGCGCTTCAACGCCTGATGATGGGCATTACGGCACGTCGAGGCCGTTGGCGCGAGTTCAGTGAAGAAATGGATACCCAGCTCTGGTATCGCTGGACTGATTTGATGAAGGAGCATCAAGTCGAACTCAATGACACCGTCGCCTTGCTCAATGTCGCCATGTTGGTTGCGGAAGAACTGAATGCGCCTCAGGAAAACGTCGCTGATGATGGCCTCACTGACAGCCTGAACCTCGCCGTCATCTGGAATCGCATTCAAAACTGGATCAGGGAGGGGCTTTACCCTCCCCCAAACGGCAACGCCTGGACGCCACGAAAGCTGAAGATGCTCAATAACCAAAACCAAGAGCCCTCGCTTGCAAGATCGGCAAAAGGTGATGCCAAGCTATGAAGGTTTCACGGCTTCCGTTGTCGTCCCTTCTAGACTCGGCCAAGGACCACCTTGAAGCGCTCCTGCAAAAGAAAAAAGAGTCGACACTTCCAGGGGCCCAGGGTCTTTCCCCGCACTCAGGCATCATCTTCAGCGGAAACCCTCATGAGACTGTTCCTCGCCGACTGCTACTGGACGACCGACTCAGCCCCCTTGAGCGAAACACGTGGCAGGTGTTTCGCCTGCTAATCAATGACGATGGCTTGACGGCATTCCCCACCTACGACCAACTGCGGCCCTACCTGGGCATGCACCCAGGGAAACAGGCCTCTCGGGAAACCATCTCCAAAGCGTTGGTCTTACTTCGCCTGACACGCTGGCTCAGCCTCGGTAGACGTGTACGCAATGACCTCAGCGGCCAGGTCCAGGGCAATGTCTATCTGTTGCATGACGAACCCGTCTCACCGGCTGAAGCCATGGAGCTCGACAAGGACTACTTGCAGTTACTCATCCATTCCATGGGGCATCAGACCAAGGTGATTCGAGAGGTCGCGCAGATTGCCTGGAGGGAATTTTCTGCTGACCCCGATGTTGGTCAGCGCTTGCCAAGTCGTCTGGACGTCATTGAGTCGCGCATCAACGAACAATCTTGGGCTGAAGAACTGACTCAAGCAGCGCCTCAGGGAACTGAGTTCGGAATCCGAACTCAGCAAAATCCCCCTCCAGTTTTACAGAGTTCGGATTCCGAACTCAGTGTCGACACCTCTTCAGACGCCGTTTTCGACCCCAGTTCGGAATCCGAACTCAGTGGAAAATCGCGGAGTACGCACTCAGTTCGGAATCCGAACTCATATAGTACGTATACAAATACAGACAAAGATGTTTGTAAAAAGCTTGTACAAGTACCGCCCGACTCACCGGAGAACGCTGCCGATTTTCTCGCGGCGATTCACCGGCTGCCGGTTGATCACAAGCACAGAGCGCTGCAGGCACTGCGCAGAGTCCCGGAAAACTTGAGGCCGGCGCTGATCAAACAATGGGCGCATCGGTGTGACACGGGAGAGGTTCGCAACCCGTTTGGTTACCTGATGACCTTGATCGCCAAGGCGGTGAGCGGTGATTTCAACAGCATGTGGGCTCCAGCTGAGAAGCCCCCGGCCAAGAACGATCACTCAAGCCAGGCGGGTTCGTTTCCCGGGCAAAACCTACCTATCCCGGAGCCTACTCCGCCAGCACCGGTCGTGAACGCGCCTCCAAGCGAGGCGTCGATCAAGACCGCGAATCAGCAGCTCGGTGAAATCATGCGGCTTTTAAGGCCTGGCCGGGGAGATCCACGTGATCGTGGTACTTGATTGGGAAGTGTTGTGGGGGGCGTTGGTGGGTGATGTGGGCCACATCACTTTGTCAGGGTCCAGCGACGTCATCGGCAATCACTACACAGGTGATGTGGCCCACATCACTTCGTCAGGATCCAGCGACGTCTCGGCAATCAATACCCAAGTGATGTGGCCCACATCACTTCGTCTGGCTCCAACAACATCGTCGGCAATCACTACCCAGGTGATGTGGCCCACATCACTTCGTCAGGATCCAGCAACGTCATCGGCAATCACTACCCAGGTGATGTGGCCCACATCACTTCGTCTGGACCCAGCAATGCCATCGGCAATCTCTACCCAGGTGATGTGGCCCACATCACTTCGTCTGGACCCAGCAATGCCATCGGCAATCTCTATGCAGGTGTTGCGGCCCGCAACACCCAGCAAGCGACCCAGTGCGCAACAAATCCCCTTCCGTCGCAAAACCTATTTCTTGCTGCTCTCCTTCGGACCAGATTGCAGCATGAGCGCATCACTTGTTTCCCAGGAATAACTGCACCATGGCCGACAGTCTGCGTTTCAACATTGGTTCTTTGCGTAGTGAAGTGGGCCTGACCCTTCACACCCATCACGCGGCCCGACTTTGGCTGGGGCGCCCTAAAAACGAGCTAAAACCCGGCATCATCGGGTTGACCGGTTTCTGCAATCTCATCAAGCGCATCTCGCGCGGTGCATCACAAGACGACCCCTACTCAGACTGGTGGCTGATCCTGCTGGAAGAGAAAGTCGAAGTCTCGACAGATGCGCTTGCAGCCATCGAAGAGCGCTTAGATTCCGTTATGGCCACCCTCCCCCCGGCTATTAGCATCAGCGACAACCTCTCCATCCAGCCAGTCAGCTTGCCGCTTTACATCTCAAACCCAATCGGCTTCAAGGCCGCCGCTCTACTCGCGGGATATGACGAAATCGTGCGCCGTATCTTGCTCGGCCACCACGTCGGTCTGATAGGTCGACGCGACATGGAGGCCTGGATTGATGAAGGCGCAGCGCTCATGCGCAAACTCTTCGGCCTGGCCCAGCTATACAAATACTCCGGCGCGGCGCGCGATGACTTCGCGGCCAACAATGCCAAGGCTGAAGCAGCCCGCAAAATGTTTGAGCGTTACGGTGAACTGCCGCAGGACATTCTCGAAGGCACTCGCCGGTCGAACTTCGCCCCACCGATCATTCGTGGTCAGCAGGTGATTGAGGAAGAAGACTTCGACGAC
Source organism: Pseudomonas sp. GL_117 (assembly GCF_057835125.1). Taxonomy (NCBI): domain Bacteria; kingdom Pseudomonadati; phylum Pseudomonadota; class Gammaproteobacteria; order Pseudomonadales; family Pseudomonadaceae; genus Pseudomonas; species Pseudomonas sp. GL_117. The sequence continues at coordinate 4,861,119 of NZ_CM174418.1, forward strand.
ATCGCCGAGGGCTGATCCGTATGTCCCAGATCACTGCCAATCATAGATCGCTGCAACAGACCGCCTTTCAGCCACTGCAACCGGAAGCCTTTCAGCGCCTGCAACAGGCCGCCTCACTAAAGGGCCTTTTAAAGCCTTTTAAAGGTAAGGGGGAGCTGGCCCAGTTTGCCGATCTGTGTCGAGCCCAAGAAGCGGAATTGAAAGCACTTGCCCAGGAAGTGCTGAACCAGGCCCGGCGGTATCCATTCACTTTGGTGCCCGTTCGGCTGACTGAGCAAAACACCCAGGCCGGCACCCAGTTTCTGAGATGGCAACAAGTGACAGATCGCCGGATGGGTGTGGGGGTCTGGGCTGAAATGATGGCGTCAGCAAGAACACCAGAGTCATTGCTGCAGGACCTTTACGCCATGGAACTGCAGCGCATCACGCTGAACATGCAGATGAGTTTGTTGCACTCAATCGGTAAGCAGGCTGCTGAGTGCGTAGAAAAAATGGGCCAGGCAGAGGCGGTACACGACGCTCGGCTACAGCAGCTCAAGAATTTGCCACTTCAAACGCAATCGGAGAGGAAGACATGACTAACAATACTCCAAGTGCCTACTCCAACGAGATCACATTAGAGTTTGTGGACGGAAGAGCGACCACCACAAGCCTGGATGTGGCAATCCACTTTGGAAAGCGGCATGACGACGTACTAAAGCGCATTCGAACGATGGAGTGTTCCGCAGAATTCACACTCCGCAATTTTGCGGAGTGTTCTCGTACTGGTGCGAACAACAAACCCGAGCCTTACTTTCGTATGAATCGCGATGGATTCACCTTTCTCTGTATGGGCTTCACCGGCAAAGAAGCCGCTAGGTGGAAAGAATCATATATCGCTGCATTCAACAAAATTGAGAAGGTGCTGGAGGATCAGCCCGAAATGCTGAGCCACAAACACCTGCTCAAATTCGCCTTAAAAACTCTCGACCTGATGCGTGACCGCACCTTCGGCCGCCCTCCTCGGCCCAGCTCAGAACAAGTGTTGCAGAACTACTTGGACTTGGAGTCTCTGGACCAGGCTTCACCAGATCAACTCAAACAAGCGATTCACTTCCTGCAAGGGCAGATCATCGGTGAAGGTGCTGCAGCTCAAGTGCTGCCAGGAGTCGCAGGCAGTTCCATAGCAAAAGACCTTTTGTATGGGCTGCTCCGCTCTGCACATGATTCTGAACTGGTGTTCAATTCGCTATACGACAGCGGCGTCGAGAAGTTAGCCAGTGACGCTTTCAAAAACCACATGGCTGGCAAGTTGGCCGAAACCTCCCAACTAGCCCGGGAGTTGCTGGGCTACGTATCTAGTCACGCCACACGAAACCCCTTCGTATACAACAAATCAAATCATTGAGGAAAACGCCATGGGTACACCCATCCAAGGCTGGGAAGGCAATATCGGCTCTGCACCTGAGTTCAAGGAATTTCCCAACGGCAACAAAGATCCGCGTCGGCTCGTGCGAATCAACGCCTACTTCGATAACTCAATCCCGGATGGCAAGGGTGGGTATGAGGATCGAGGCGGATTCTGGGCAAGTGTGGAGTGGTGGCACAAGGACGCGGAACACTACGCCCAGCTGTTTCAGAAAGGCATGCGAGTGATGATTTCTGGTCGTGCAGTGATGGATCGCTGGAAAACCGATGAAGGGGAGTTTCAAGCGTTGAAGATTCAAGCAAGTCGCATTGGCATGTTGCCGCATCGGGTCACGATGGTGAACCTGGCACCGTCGCAGACTCAAACTTCGCAGCAGTCCAATGGGCCTCAGCCCGCACCGCAACCGACCTCTGGATCGGATGAATATCCGGACCCTGATGAGCTGTTTGACAGGGGATAAAATTTTCGCGGCCTATTCGTGACGCTGCTGATGTTAGAGGAGTTGATTCAACGGCTCCTCAACCCTGCGCGCCCACCTTTGAAACTCAGAACTCCGGTTCTTTCTGCATAACCTCCCGCTGGCGCCCCGCAAATATCAAAAAGCCATCACTCCACGTATGATTTACCTGATACTAATCGCCGTAACTTGGCTTAAATCAGGGCCCCGCTCATGGACGACTTTCTACAAATCTCGGCATTGCTGCGCGCAAGGCATCAACGGCCGCCTGGCTTCAACCTCTTCTCTGTACTACGTAGCTCAAGTGACGAGGTGCGGCTTCACTCGCGCTTCCTGGCCTTCTTGCTCGACCCAAAAGCTAGCCACAATCAGGGCGCAGCGCTGCTGAATCTCTTGTTGGAGCGAGTGGGCGTCAAGAACTTCGATTCATCGAATGCAATTGTCGAGGTCGAGTACAAGAACATCGACATCCTCGTTCGCAACCCATCCCATCAAGCCGTGATCATCGAGAATAAGGTCTACGCCCGCGACCGTGACGAACAGTTGTGGGACTACCATCAGCAAATGCTGGGGGAAGGCTACCGCGATATTTGGACCACGTACCTCACCTTGGATGGTGCCGAGCCCAGTGAGCAAAGCAAAAAGTCGCTGCCTGTAATTCTTATTAGCTACGAAGCCGAGATCATCTCTTGGTTGAAGGACTGTATCCCACTGGTAGCCCGCGAGCCCGGCGTGCGGGAAAGCATTTTCCAGTACATCGAACTACTCCAAAAGCTGACATCCAGTGACCAGAGTGAGATCTACATGAGCAAGCTGAAAGAACAGATTCTGCTGGGCGAGAATATTTTCGTGATCGCCGACATCAACCATGCGTTCCAATCTGTACTGGCCGACCTGCAATTCGATATTTGGCAACGCATGACGGCTTATCAAGCGCGGCAGTATCCGCACCTCGGTTGTCCTGTGGTTTCGGCCACGAAGGAGGCAGTTTCTGACTTTTACAAAAAGGCAAAAAACAACAAATACATCGGACTCACCTTCCCCTTCAGCTTTATGCAAGGTGGCGTATACGTCGAGGTCAACCACAGGCTTTACGCGGGTTACTTCTGTGATGGTGAGCAGCATCCAGGGGACCGTGAACGCTTATTTGAGCTAAGCCGAGATATCGCACCCCGCAGCCGCAATACCAGCACTCTGTACTGGAGCTACTCAAAAATTGATGTGAACCTCCATGCGCCATCTAACGAAGACTTGGCACTCCTTCGAGATCCAGAAATGAGGGAATCGATTGCCATCAGCTTGATTGATGACGTCAACGAACTTTGGCAGCGTGCTCATCAGAAGTTTGTCTGACTGCAGAAATAACATTCCGGGAGGACCACATATGGCAAAGGGTTGGAGCAACGAAGAGCTTCTCGCAGCTGTTGAGGCGTATCGCCAAGCAAGTTGACATAGGCGCGCCCCTCGTCAAGATTATCCCCAATAGCGCCCATCCCCCTGGAGCTGGCTTGTCCGGCTCTATGTTTGGGCCTTCTCGTTTCATAGCTCCCATGTTGAGTCAGGAATAGCCCCCTCCCCCTGGCAACCATTTCCCATTGCCGCTCCCCCGCTCGACCGCGAAAGTCCGTCTCTGCACATCCGAGACGGGATACCCCATGAAGCTGCTGATCATCGAAGCGCCCGGCAAGCTGAAAAAGCTCAAGCCAATGATGAAGAAACTCCGCCCAGGCGAAGACTGGGAGGTAGTAGCCAGCGGCGGCCATATCCGCGACCTGCCGGCGAAAGGTCAGGACGACACCATGATCACCACTGGTGTGCGCAAGGACTTCACGCCGGTCTACGAAGTCCTGGATAAAAGCGCCAAAGCCGTCCGAATCATCAAGGCCGCAGCGAAGCAAGCCAGCGAGATCTATCTGGCTACCGACCCGGACCGTGAGGGCGAAAGTATCAGCTGGCATATTCAGCAGGTGCTGAGGTGCAACCACTACAAGCGCATTACCTTCAACGAGATAACCCTAAAGCGTGTCGAAGAAGCACTCGCCAACCCTCGGCAGATAGATTTGAACAGGGTCGCGTCCCAGGAATGTCGTCGTGTGCTTGACCGCCTTGTCGGCTACTTGGTGACCCAGGAGCTGCGTCGGTTGATGGGCAAGCCTACGTCTGCCGGCCGGGTCCAATCTCCAGCGGTGTATCTGGTAGTGCTGCGCGAACGGGAAATTTGTAACTTCAAGGTGATCAACCATTTTGGCGCTCGCCTCAACTTTCTGAACGTAGCTCAAGGCAGTTGCTGGCACGCCGACTGGCAACCGGTGCCGGACTTCGCGAGTAGAGAGTTTCCATATGTGCAGGACATGAGCCTGGCACAACTCGTTGCAAGTACTCGTAACGCCATTGTTGAGTCGTGCGAAGACCGTCAGGCCGAACGTCATCCACCAGCACCGTTCATCTCGTCCACGCTGCAACAGGCCGCGAGCAATGCCTTGCGCTGGGATCCAGACAAGACCATGCAGGTTGCTCAGCGACTGTACGAACAAGGTGTCATCACCCATCACCGCACGGATAACCCCAATGTTCCAGATGAAGCCATGGACCACATACGGGCAGTGGCCAATGCCTTGGGCGTGAAAACCGTCGATGTTCGCAGGAGGTTTAAAGCTGCCGAGGGTGCCCAAGAGGGACACCCCGCAATCACACCGACGGATTGGGCTGACGGCAATGCCGGTGAGAATGACGATGAGCTCGACCTTTACAGGCTCATTCGGACTCGTGCGCTCGCCAGTCAGCTTGAGGCAGCCGTATATGACGTGCGCACGGCCAAATTAATGGGTATCGGTCCACAGGGTAAAACGCTGACCTTCAATGCCACGGGCAAAACGCTGTCTTATCCAGGATGGCTGAAGTTGCTCAAGGCTGATGATACCGACGATGAAAAGGATGCCGAGGCAGATAATCAGGTTCCCGCGCTCTTGCCCAAGCAAATCCTCAGCGTGCACAGCGGCGAACTGCTACAGAAGAAAACCCAGCCGCCACCACGCTACACCAAGGCCAGCCTGATCAAGGAAATGGAGCGTCGCGGTATCGGCCGTCCGAGCACTTTCGCGTCAATCTTGAAAAACATCACCGGCAAAGGCTTGATCGAGGAAAAAAATCGCAAGCTGGTCCCGGCGCCGTTGGGCAATGAAACAATCGCCAAGCTTGAAGGAATCTTCAGCTTCGTGGAGCTGGATTTCACTCGGGAGCTGGAGCAGGACCTGGACAAGATCGCTCAGGGTCAGGACACATACGGCGCCGTGGTCGCTCGCCTGTATAAGCGCCTGGAGGAGGAACTCTCGCATCAGCGGGAATTGCCAAGCGTTCCCATGGACTCACCTGCCCGGACACCCCAAGCAACCACCGGCTACGCCTGCACCAAATGCCATCAACCTCTCGTCAGGCGGCAGAAGAAAGGCGACGGCGGATACGATTTCTGGGGCTGTACTGGCTTCAAATCCAATGGATGCAAAGTCACCTACCCCACTGTAAACGGCAAGCCAAACTTCGATAAGCCAAGGGGCATTTGATCCCGTGGCTCATCCACCGCAGCGAGCTGGCACAAATCCTCCTCGCGTGATGAATCGGCAGTCGGACTTACTCGAAACGGTGGTGTTCGACGGCTATGACTTCGGTCTGAAATTGCAGTTTCTGGAGGGTGCCAACAGGTTGTTACTTGACCGTGGAGGGTACTTCATTCGACGCAACGACCACCCGCTGTATCGCTTCTGGCGCCTATCCAAGGACAAGCTACTGAGAGAGCTTGATGTCGTCTTTCAACATTTAATGGCGCTGTCAGATGGCCGGTTTGGGGATACCTGGCAATCGTTTTACCAGAAGATTGAGGCAGCGCAGGGCGCGCCAGATCGGCAAGCTTTTACCTGGAAGCTGGTGTTCCGAATCGCCCCACTCACCCATGGCGGCGTCCTACTGTCGGGTGAGTACCATCCTGGAGCAGTTGCCGTAGCTCGCCGAATGCGTGGTGTATTCCTCGGTCAATCCAAGTCATGGCGCATCGACGCCAGTGCTGAGCTTGTGCGCAGCAATCTGATTTTGGAACTCGGATTGTCGGAAGATCAGTTCGAGATACTCGACACCGTTCAGGAGTTGCTGACCGACGGTTCTATCGTCCCTGCCGAGACAATCACCCGTATCGAATTGGGAGGGCCACCTCAGGAACGGAGCCTGAGTTCAGCGCCGGACGACTCCTCAACCGATGTGTACCTCGCGGCGATCCCAACTATTGAGCGTACTGGGCTGACCACTGCGCAGATCACACAGGCGCTGGCAGGACACTCACTGCTGGATCATCAACCAGCAGGGATTCAGCACCTGCTGCAACGCACCAGCGCATTGCTAGCCGACGACATGGGGCTGGGTAAAACACGCCAGGCAATCCTTGCAGCAGCCATCAGAGCGGCAGACCGACCGATCCTGGTCATCACCTTGTCGACCTTGATCATTAACTGGAAACGAGAAATCCAGATGGTGTACCCAGAGGCCAAAATCGGCATGCAGGTCTTTGACCCTGCCTCGCGATGGATCATCACCAACTACGAACGCCTGGGCGATTACGTACTGCAGGCAGGTCACTTCGAAGTGATGATCATCGACGAGGCCCATCGCCTGAAAGAGCCCACGGCAGCCTGGACGCGTCATGGTTTCGACATTGCGGCGAAGGTGCCCAATCGCTACCTGCTGACCGGCACGCCGGTCCTAAACCGTGAGTCTGAACTGCATACCCTACTGCGCCTGTCGGGTCATCCAGTTGGGCAGTTACCGCTCAAGGAGTTCTGCGAACAGTTTGCCGGCAGTCAGGACTTTCGAAAAAACTTACGGGACGCTATCGGTGATTGGATGCTTCGTCGGCGCAAGGATGTACTGCCAGGCCTGAAGGGGAAGCAGCGCCAGACACTGCCGGTGGAGTTGTCCGCCGAGGAGCGCCGGGAATACGAACGCATCCGGTACGAGGATAGACCAGGGCTTGCCAGGCTGGGATCGTTGCGTCAGTTGCTGGAGAGGGTAAAGGTACGAGTTGTCATGGAGCTGCTGGGTGAGTTGGATGCAGAGGACAAGGTGATTCTGTTCTGTGAATTCAAGGACACTGTGGCCACCTTGCGGAGTCAGTGCCTGGAAGTCGGTTACGGCTGCGTAACAATGGTGGGCAGCGACTCTGTAGGGAAGCGTCAGAAAGCTATTGATACATTTCAAGACGACCCAGAAATCAGAATTTTTGCTGCCACGACCTCGGCTGCTGGAACAGGCAATAACTTGACTGCTGCAAATTACGTCATGTTTTTGGGTTTGCCCTGGACGCCTGGGATACAGGATCAGGCAGAAGATAGAGCCTTTCGTAACGGTCAGCGGCGTTTGGTGGTGGTGAAGATCCCGCTCGTGGAGGACACCATTGATCAAATGCTTTGGCAATTGTTGCAGGATAAGCGGCAATTGACGCGGGATCTGATTGAGCCGAATGCTGCTGCGATGAACAGGGCTGAGCTTACGGCCGCGCTTTAGCTGCGATATTATCGGCCACTGCCGTAGGGCGGGCACGACCACATTGACGAGGCGTTTGGGTCTATAATGGCAGCGAAGAAGGGCATCAAAAGGAAGGAGCCGGAGCCGGATTTCTATGAAGATTCCTTCAAGATTGCAGACAAAAAAGGCAACGGCCAGATTCGAATTCAGTACGTGAAAGACCCGGCAACAGGAAAAATTGTTACCTACAGCATGGCCTATATCAACCACGCCATCTGTTCTGTAGATAATGGTCGGGTCATCGGATATGACAATGCTCATGGTGAGCACCATAAGCATGACATGGGTAAATATATCCCCGTTGAATTCGAATCCTTCGAGAAGACCCTTGAGCAGTTTCAAGAGCAATGGCAAACACACCTCAAAAAGAGGAAAGGCAAATGAAGACGACCGTCAGGCACGAAACCGAAAAGGACTTTTTCGCCCGGATGACTTCGCTTGCTCAAAAACTTGATCGTGGCGAGCAAGTGGAAGCCTACGAGAACGTCAGCTTTGAAGATCTTGACGAGATGAACACGTTCAAGGCTGAACAAGAGCAAAAACCAAAAAAATCTCCACTCAAGCTGATTCTGGGTGGAGGTAACAAGCGCAAGGCCGGCATGAAGACGCTGACCTTTGGCACAATGCGTCACGAGCTATCTAAGAAAGCCGTGTGGATTTCAGCGTCCGATACCTTCAATGCGGACGCGCGCGTGATGCGAAGAAACTACCGCAATATGTTCGTTTTTAACTTGGACAACGGCGTCTTCTCCGTGGAGGAAAAACCTTCAAAAACCGAGAAGCGCCGGATTAAGCAAAACGAAAAATAAAGTACAGAACCACTGTGTCACTGAGCCCGCTTTGCGGGCTTCTTTGTTTCTGCCCCGACATCAAGCATTTCGGCCCTCCTACGCTAGTAATTGATCACCACACCGAAAATCTATTGTTCACTGATTAGGGATGAGACTCATGCCACCGTCACCCTCTCGTCAAAGGAGGCTTCACGGCTCATGATCAGGTACCTCGCTGCTCTAACTCTTCTCACGGTTGTTGCCGGTTGCACGGCCCAGACTACGTACCAAACACCCCTTCCAACTGTCGACAGTTACCCCAACCCTGGGCCACTCACACCAGATCTTTACGCTAATGGGGCCGCAGCCGAAAAAAAGTCCTTCGTACGCTACGGTCGCTACACCTTGGCCAGTACATTGCCCAAAGAAGACCAGCGCGACTTACTCGCTCAGATCATCGACCTTAATGTTCCTGCCACCATGCATCCCAGCGTGGGCGATGCCCTGCAGTACGTACTGGATCGGTCGGGGTATGCTCTGTGCTCGTCGGACACAAACCAGGTTAATTCTCTCTATAGCCTCCCATTGCCCGCATCCCAGTACCGGCTTGGACCGATGACACTGCGTGATACCTTACAAGTGCTCGCAGGTCATGCTTGGCAGGTGAACGTTGACGAGGTGAACCGCCGAATCTGCTACGACATACGTCCGGGTTACGAGGCAACGGCCCAATCCAAGGGGTGAACATTCACTACGAAAACGACCCAAGGTCGGCGCTTATCAATGCTTAGCAAGGCTGCTAACGTAGCCTGCACAGGTGCTATGATCTCCTTTTGCCATCACAGGGTCGTGAAATGAAAACGAATGGAATCGTAGCGGTAATGCTCTTGCTGATACCGGTGGTATCAAACGCTGCCATCGACGAAAAGCAAGTGGCCTTATGTGCATCCATGACGGGCTCGGTTGAACGCTTAACTTGTTATGACGCAATTGCAGACGCGAACGACCTAGCCCCTAAAACTGTTTCGACTACGACCGCTGGCAAAGGTAAGTGGTCCACCAGTACCTCCACAGACCCACTTACTGATAAATCTATTTACATCGCCATGCTCGATGCCACCTCTGGAAGGGGTCGATATGGAGACGGCATTGATTTGGTTGTTCGATGCTCAAAAGGCGAAACGGACTTCTATATCAATTGGGCCTCATTCCTGGGCACTGACTCAACATCTGTAACACATCGTATTGGCAGAGCAAAAGCAGTGAAATCTTCATGGCAGCTTTCCACCGACAATAAGTCCACGTTCTTTCCTGGATCGCCGGTTTCATCGTTAAAGGCGATGATTTCGTCTGATAGCTTCGTAGCCAATGTAACGCCATATAACGAAAACCCCGTTACTGCGACATTCGATACAACCGGTGCCGGAGAGGCGTTGAAAGAAATTCGCACCGCGTGCAAGTGGTGATCAGTCTCCACCTCCATCGCAGGGAAGTCATATGAGTGCAGGAATGAAAAAATCACTGATTGCTGCTTTGCTGATTGCGGTCGCCATCGTCATCTACACGCAGCTCACGGTGTTTGTCGTTCCCCCTATAGGGGCTATCCCTGAAGGTCGGACGGTGATCATACTTCGCCTAAGCAAAACCGACTTTATCGATAGCCCTGACGCAATATGCGACCGCTTGCAAGGCGGTGTCAGCTTGCTCTGCCGGGGGATGACTATGGCTGCGGTAGTTGAAAACAGCAAAATTCTTGTCCGTCTTCCCTACTCAGACTGGCTATATCTCGTCTCGACAGGCGGCAAGCGTTTTGATCGGTGAAAAGAGCATGTGTGTCAGTCACATTGATTGACACACATGCTCTGGCAGACATAAACACCTTGTGCCAATATCGCCCCACCAACTGTTCCACCCCGCTGGCTACTGACGGTCATCAGTAGCGCCCGGTGATGCGGTTTACCCATCACCAACCCCAAAGCACGCATAGCTCCGGGAAGGGCGTGCGGACCTGGTTGAGGATTCTCCCTGTGTCTCCCTGTTCCAAGCAGACACGCAGCCGTCAACTCGTGAAAAGCGAGTTTCAAAGGCACATAGGGTTCTCTTGAGGTTCGAAGCACGGTAGTCATAGGGCCGCACTGGTGTTGCGGCCCATGTTTTTTAAAGCTGTTTCGAAGGGTAGCCTGAAGGTCTTGAGAAGGATCATCAGGCTACCTTTTGGTAGCTGCTTTTCCTGGCCGGTGGCCCGCCGGCGAAACGCAGGGCCCCTTTTGTGCGCGGATGCGTGCCTTCTGTTTGCTGGCCTCAGCCACGAAAATTGGCCAGGTGAAGAATATGAGACGTCCTGATCACAGCCCAGAGATCAGCGTCGCCTCAGCTCTCATAAGTGGCATTTTAAACCATTCACCTGCAACTCAAAGCCGAAGGTAACTATTTATTTAGTTAGTTTCGGCAACTCTTTAACACGCCGTAGCCCCCCACCTACAACCTTCTTTCAGAATTGAGTTTTTTGTACCACGAACGTGAAAACCAAAGAAAAACTATAAGCATAAAAAATCACCTCTTCCGCTTACGCTTCCTGTACCCACTAATAGCTAAACTAGCCACTACCTTATCAAGAGTTAGCATATAGCTAGCAGACTCAATAGCCTTATTGTAATCCATGGGAATACGCAATAGATCCGAGGCAACTTTCTGTTGAGCGTCTACCATGAAACCTGTTATTTCGCCGACATCACGACTATAGCCTTTGGCAAGCAAATTTATACTAGCCAGCGTCAAATTCAATCGAACTCGCGGGTCAGGATGTCGAAAATCATCTACACCCTTTGCAAGCGCACTCATTAAATGATACACGATCGATACCATGACCCCATGACAAAACCAAGCACTATTCTCGTCAAGCAGGGCCCATTGACTCGTCCTATTGATGTACAAATAGCTTGGCAAAGATGACCCAACTGCAAATGCGTCAGCCTCGCTCTCAAGCGCCCGCCAATACTCTTTCGAAGTTTCAACATCTTTATGCAGATGAATTAAAGGTTTAAATTTGTCATTTATTTCAACATACCCTTTTATACCCCGCTCTAGCACGTACTCCAGATGACCATGAATTATATGAGCAACTTCATGATGAAGCACAAACCAGCTTAAATAATCAAAAATAAATACAACTGCATCCTCAGCTTTAAGCCACGGAAGAACATTATTTATGCGAGATGAAACCTCTTCAGAAACCTTAAGAATTGCAGAAGTCAGCTTACGTCCAAACTCAATAAAATATGAATTATCACCATCAACTGTCACTCGAGCAAAAACATCGCTCTTACTGCATCCAAACGAAATTTTATCCACTTCAAATCCACGAACGACTATGCCTTCAATATATCTCTCACCCGCTTCAACCAAATGCAATTCAAACCCATCCAAACAATTCTCATCAGACGGTTCAGATAACAAATTTTCTTTAGAAAACACTTGCCACCTCAATTCGCTTTAAAACGCCAACCGTAGAAACCCGAACACTATCTCCACAGGATCATCACTATGCAACGCATTCGACTATGCGGCGAAGACATCTGACTCCGCCGCATTAAGCCTTAAGTCCTCAGCTTATGCAGCCTGACACAACCATTTATAAAATCCTAACTCAAAGTTGAAACTCAACTTAATGACAAAAATCAAAAGAAGCGAAAACATCGGAAAATAAAACGGAAAAACCGTTTTCGTAATTGCCACTCTCATAACCGAAGCAACCTCATCACCCACCACATTAGCATTCATTGAGAATGGCGAGACACTCACACTATCATCCGCAATACGGTCATAAAATTTTCGGTACACCTTTTCCTGCCTAAGATAGTAAGAGTCGAGCCACCAAAAAATCAGCACTGAAAAAAGCGCCACACAAATCAGTTTCGCATCAACATTGCTTATTGAAACAGCCAATATCGCCGCAGTCAGAGCAATAGCCCATCCTTTAACAAGAAATGAATTATTACCCATGCGATTCACTACACCTTGTATGTACCCTAGGTGCGCAATTTTCTCATCCATAAAATGCCCCCTTCAATTGATAGAGCGAATCTAGAGCTCGCGCCCCCCGCTTATTACAAACTTTCCTCCATGCAAACAAGTCCGCTTGAGAAAGCAGTGACAAATGCGACAAATCCATATCATAATCAACTTGCAAAGACTTTTCTAAGCTTCTACTTTCAGCAAGAGCCTCTAACGAAAAAGTACGATGAGCTGATATAGGCCTTTTTCGAATCAAACTACACATCGATATCTCCGAATATATCCACGGAGACGCTGTAACACCCTTACCTTTAATATAGTCTCGAGGAAGAATAGAGTTCGGAGTATTTAGAAAAAATACAGATTCACAACGATCTATTGTCTTCATCAATGCTATCGAAAGCATCATATGAACGTGACTTGTTGACCTATTGCGCTCGTCATAATCGTACGCATCCCTAGCTTTATCCCAACAGTGTTCCACATCGATCAACTTCAGCAACTCGTCAGAGTAACCCCAGATACAAGAGTCAATAAATGAGGTCAACCCAAACTCTTCATACAACCAGCCCGAAAAACCTATTACAGCATCTTCATCTTTATGCGAATGAGACAAAAAAACATCGTATTCAATATCGGGAAACCACTCATCAACTACTGCAGAAGCATTCAACCTACCATTTTCATCCTTAAAAGACTCAAGCCCGGCCTTAGCAACCCTCTTGTTTTTCGCATGTAGCGTTCTTCCATACTCTATATAAGAAGAAAAATCGCCACCTTCAAAATCATTTACATTAAATCCTTTGTACATTCCAACTCCTCAACTAAACCAAATCCAGCCAAACGACATCCTGTGTAGATTCACAAGCGCCTTAATAGCTTAAAAAAACACTGCAATTAATCGACTACGTCTTCACCTCAAGCAATATTATATTAACAACCATAAAAATTCGCAAAACTACTGGCTATTGCGCCAGTGATAAAGCGCCGACCAGAAATTTTTATTGAACAGGCACCTGCGGACTCAAGACCAAGGTCTAATAGGCAAATATCAATCGTTTACACTAATCAAACCTAGCTATACCTAGCGTTTTCGGGGCTTGACAAGCCATCCGCATATTTTATTCTATATTCATGTATAGCTGACGTCGTCAGCAACATGCCCATGTAGTCAGGATCCGCGAGACTACGATGCGGTTCGCCGCATTGATCCACTCCCTAGATCGCCATAGCTTCCGGTAGCGCGATCAATCGACTTCAGTCGATGGAAGCACCTTATCCCCACCCACGACGGGCCTGTCCCGTCTGGGCAGGCCTCTTTATTTTTTGGAGGTCTAATGAAAACAGAACTGGCTCTCTACCAAGCGTTGATCTCGATTAACGTCCCGGAACAGAAAGCGAATGCAGTCATTGAAGCCTTGGAGACCGATATGCTTTCACGCTTGGCAACCAAAGCAGATCTGGCTGCAGCAACAGCTGAACTCAAAGCCGAAATCGCTCAACTTGATTCCAGGCTCACAATTCGCATGGGTTTCATGTTGTCAGCAGCCGTCGGCGTCGCAGTCGCTGCAATGAAGCTCTTGTAAGCACCACCTTCTGCTCCACCCAACCTCGCGGGGAACCCATCCCCGCTGGGCGAGGTGTTTCTCCGCTTTCTGTCGTTTCGAAAAAGGAGAACCACCATGAGCAACGCTCAAACCAACGAAGCCAAATTCTTCGACCTGCACACCACCGGCATCGGTTACCTCAACCGCATCCGGGAAGTCCAACCTCGCGGCAAAGGCAAGCCAATCCTGTCTGTTGCCGTCGCTGCATTGCACGGTTCGTGCGACGACGCCGAGTACACCTACATTGACTGCAACGTCGTCGGCACTGAGGCTGAACACCTCATTCGTCGCTGCCGAGCAGCCGTGGACGCTGGCAAGAAGGTCCTTGTGAGCTTCCGAATCGGTGACATCTGGGCGGACGCGTTTACCTATTGAAAGGCGAGAAAAAAGGCCAACCCGGTGCAAGCATCAAGGGGCGGCTGCTTTTTATCGGCTGGATCAAGGTCGATGGAAAAATCGTCCACCAAGCCAAATCAAATGACTCCGATGAATCTCTGCCGAGCCAGCCTGGCGACTCAGGGAGCAACTCGGATGAAGATCAAAACCCAGTTGAAGCAAAGATGCTTCAACCCGCGTAGCGACGTCTTACAAGGCACCACTCTCATCTCAAATGCCTAAGGGAACACCTCCCTTCAGGACTGGTGATTCCCCGCGCTTGGAGACTCACCACATGCACAACACAAAACGGCTGCAGCTCCTGATCATGATCGGCCTAACCGCTGCTCAAGCTCGCGCTCACAAAGTGCTGGATGAAATTTCACAGGTTATCGCGTCAGTGGACACTCACGATGACCCGCATTTCTTCCGGTATCCAGACATCTGGCTCGAAGCTCAATCTGGAGTTATTCAATTGGCCAAGCTGGACCATCTAAGTGATTTCTCTCCAGGCATCAGCCCGATGCTATCTGAGTTCGGTTTGCTCACAGAGTATTGGGATGCACGCCACCGCTTAGACCCAGAACCTGAAAGTCACGACGAGCACTGACTCGTCCAACACTAACCGTCGTCCTAGCTGACACTGCCACAGCATTTTTACCCCACCGGGAACTCACCTCCCGGCCGGGCCTGGTGATTTCCCGACTCTGGAGAATCACCATGCACACCACCAAAACACCTGACTTCATGAAACTCCCCGTGGTTCTAACCCCCGGGGCCTGGCAAGAAGCAGTGCACCTCGAAAACGCACCCGACGCATCAGCTATCAGCAACCGTCTAAGCGATGTTGTTTGGATGGTGTACCGGGAACTGCTTATTCAACCTGACAGCACATCGCTCAACTTCGGCCTCTATCGGTTACTACCCTCCGGCGACAACCCTGATCGCTACTGGGTAAACCTAAAACTCGAACGCATAGAATCGCCCCCCGGTGTTTTCTACCTGCACGTATCACTCAGAGAGGAAACACAAACCTCCTGCCCTTAACCGCGCAGCACTCACCGCCCTACTCCAGCCCGGCACTGTCGGGCTTTTCTTCATAGCAGTGTGGAGCTGCCCATGATCAACATCCCCGGCCAACTGGCCATCCGCACTATCAACGGCCGCAACGGCGACTTCAACGTCGGGCGGCTTTCAACTTCAATCGGTGACTTTGTTATCAAAGACGCGCTCCTCGATCAGTACGGCGAGGGCAAGTACCACGGCGACTTTCTGATCACAGAAATCCGCCCGTCGTACTACTCCAGCGCCGGACGTTTGGTCGTCGAAATCCGCGCCAAGCTCGACAGCATGAGCCTGGACGACGTGGACAACCTGACGGCGGAAGACGCTGCCAGGCTTTCCCCGAACGAACCTGATCCGCTGGATGAAGAAGCACCACCGAAATCCCAACCAGGAACAACTTCGCCCACCGCGTCTGCGGTGCAGAAAGATGCTCCTTTCGGGATGACACCGTCAGACAGCACCAACGACCTGGAGGCAGATTCTGCGCTGTTCGGCACGATCTGGCCCCTCGGCGACACGGTCAGGCTAGACACCACCGTTGACCGCAAGCAATTGCGCCAACAGTGCAATCGACTCACAGAGCTCGGCTACGTGCACAACTTCAAACTGCAGGTTTGGAAAATCTCCAACACCTGACAAACCGCACATCACTGCGACCTACCACCACCCTTGAGGGGCTCCCTCATGGGCGCTCCTCGCCACTGCAGGAGCATCACATGAACCCAATCTTCACCAACCTGACACCCAAGATCCTGAGCGACATCGAGGATCACCTCGCCAACAACCAGGTATCGACTGATGAGGAACTGTGGGACCTCTTCATTGAGGAACTCGACCTGACAGCCGAACAAGCTGACGCCGCTGTGCAGCTGCGCCCCAAATACCTGGTGCGGCTCTATCTCAAGGGCTACAGCCCGCTGTTTGAAAACAACGCCGTCTGGTTTGACCCGAAAGACAAAGCGTACAAATCAGGCGCACTACAGAACACCACCTGTTAAGACATCGCACCCGAGGGGCTTTACCGCCCCTCAGGGCGGATTCCCCTCCACACCGGAGGATCACATGCCCAACCTTACCCAGCTCTTCCCAATCGAAGAATGCCCTGACCTATACGTAGACGCCTGCGCCTGCGACGAACAACGCAACCTGATTTTTCTCTCCACCTGGGGCCGTGACACAGCGCTACAGGAATTCCTGGCCAGACTAACCCTCGGCTCGACTGAGGACGGTCTGGACCAGTTTCACTACCTCGTCGACGGCCGGAGCATTCCAGTCTTCCCCAACGTCGACCTCCTGGAAAAGCGCACCACTCGGCAATTTCGCGGAACGTTATTCGGCAGCCTGGTCCACCTATGGCTGTTCGACCGGCGCTGCGTGCAGCCAGACCGTGCAAACCACTTCGCCTATGCCCTGCTCGAACAAGGGCAACTGGCACACCAGCGCCTCTGGCCGCTCATCACCGAAACCTGTCCCCTACCGCTGCTGCCGCATTGGCGTGAGCCGGTATTGCAGGTGCTGACCCAACACAACATGTTGCAAGCCCTTCCTGGAGCTCACGGCGCCATCACCGCCTGGCGATTGTCGCTGCAACTGGCTGTCCTCGAACCTGCCCTCGGCGACCTCATCCGCCAAGGACAACTCTCGACTCACGCTCATTCAGAGCCTTGCTGAAAGGAGCCCAACCATGGCTTTGATGTTCCCCCGCCTGGCCCGCAACTTCGCGCGCAACGGCTATTACCCCACCGACGAAATCACCTTGGAGCGCACGCTACAGGCACTGGCCCCCTCCCCAACCGGCAAAATGCGCATCTTTGATCCGTGTGCCGGCGAAGGGGTTGCCCTGGCCGAAGCCGCGCACGCAATCGGGCGAGACCGCGTAGAAACCTACGCCGTCGAATACGATCAAGAACGTGCCGAGCACTGCAAAACACTGCTGGACCGCGTGCTGCACAGTGACCTGATGGACACCATGATCAGCCGTCAGGCGTTCGGCCTGCTCTGGCTCAACCCACCTTACGGCGACCTGGTCTCCGACCACTCTGGCGCCTCGCAGTACCAGGGCACTGGCCGTCGGCGGTTGGAGAAGATGTTCTATCAGCGAAGCCTTCCCCTGCTGCAATACGGTGGAGTGTTGGTGTTCATCGTTCCGCACTACGTGCTGGACGACGAACTGTGCGGTTGGCTGTGTAACCACTTCACCGAGCTGCAGATTTACAGCGCGGCCGATCCAACCTTCAAACAGGTGGTGATTTTCGGTATTCGCACTCGACGCCGAGAACTGGCTCAACCGCGAGAAATCACCCACATACGCAAACGACTGCGAGCCATCGGCACCGGCGAGCAAACGGCAGAAGCGCTACCGGCCAGTTGGCAGGAGGAGCCTTACAGGGTCCTACCTGCAACAACTGACCTCGATCACTTCTACCGCCTGACGCTAGAGCCCGAACAACTCAGCCAGGAGGTCAAACGGCTGCGCGGCATGTGGCCAGACTTCACCCTGCACTTCGGTCAACTCGGCGCCCAACCTCGGCCCCCAGTGCGAGAGCTATCACGCTGGCACCTGGCGTTAGCGTTGGCTGCCGGCGCGATCTCTGGGGTGGTCACATCGAAAACCGGTCGAGTGCTGGTACTCAAGGGCGACACCTACAAAGATAAAGTCCGCAAGACCGAGTTCACCGAAGACCAGGACGGCAACGTCTCCGAGGTAAGGATCCTGACCGATCGTTTCGTGCCCATCATTCGGGCGTGGGACATGACGCCAGGCTCCATCAACCAGGGACGTGTCATCACCATCAGCTCATCAGCGGCCCCATCGCCTGAGCCTGACAAACCAGACACCGCCGTGATCTTTGACCCAGGCCGCGTAGTGCTCACCCGAGCCGTGCATCACCTCGTGGAACACGGACAACTCGACCCAACCCCATACCTGCGGCGACACATCTCAGGCGACTGGGGGGAACTGCCCAAAGAAGACTGGCAACAAAACCAAGATGCCCTGACGTCAGGGGATCGTCTGTTCTCCAGCTACAACATCAGCGCCGGCGACGAAACGCGGCTCTGGATCATCACCGAAGCCGACCGAAGCGTGACAACCCTGTTGTTGCCATCGGACTACTAACAAAGCCGTACCTCAACCAACCCGCAGGGTATTCACCATACCCACGGGGTGTCGTGCATGCCCTGTTTCATTCCTGATGGAGAAACAACCATGAACGACCTCTCACAAGCCCCGACAGCGCCCCTGGTCATCGGCCTGACCGAGTTCATCAACGAATTCGGCGACGAACTGCTCGACTCACTGAACAGCTCCAACCCACCGGTTTACACCGGCCACATCAACGAAACCCACCAACGGGTGATGAGCACGCTCAAACGCCAGCCGTTTCCCGCCCAGGCGGAAGTGGTACAAGCCGTTGCCGCACTCTTGCTCGACCGCAACGAACAGGCAGCCATAATCAATGCCGAGATGGGTACCGGTAAAACCATGATGGCCATCGCAGTAGCGGCCGTTATGCACAACGCCGGATACCGCCGCACCTTGGTCGTTTCGCCCCCGCACCTGGTCTACAAATGGCGCCGAGAGATTCTCGAAACCATCCCGGACGCACGCGTCTGGGTACTCAACGGCCCAGACACCCTGGTCAAACTCCTCAAACTGCGCGACCAACTGGGCGAGCCTCACGACGGTCGACAAGAGTTCTTCATCCTCGGGCGCGTGCGCATGCGGATGGGGTTCCACTGGCGCCCCGTGTGTTGGCCACGTCGATCTGGTGGTGGGCATCGTTGGGCAAGTTGTCCCGACTGCGGTCGCCTACTGGAGGATCCGGAAGGCAACAGGATCGCACTCGAAGCATTTCACCGAGAGGAACGCCGCCGAAGCTGCCCTCAATGCCACGGCCCACTCTGGACGCTGATGCGCCCAGGCAAAACCGAAAACGGCACCCGCCGAGCGACCATCCTCAAATCGATGTGCCGGATCCCGACCATCGGCCCAGTCCGCGCTGACAAACTGCTGAACGACTTCGGGGAAGACTTTCTCGCCTCGATGCTGGTCGACAACGTCAGCGAATTCATCAACCTGATGGACTCCAAGGGCAACTTCGTCTTCAACGACCGCCAAGCCAAACGGATGGAACGCGCGATGGCCAACATCGAGTTCGGCTTTGGCGAAGGCGGCTACCAACCCACCGAGTTCATCAAACGATACTTGCCGGACGGATTCTTCGACCTGCTCGTAGTGGATGAAGGGCACGAGTACAAAAACAGCGGTTCGGCCCAGGGCCAGGCCATGGGTGTATTGGCAGCGAAAGCACGCAAGTGCGTACTGCTGACTGGCACCCTCATGGGCGGTTACGCCGACGACCTGTTCTACCTCCTGTTCCGCATCCTCACCCGTCGCATGATCGAGGACGGTTATCGACCCAACGCACGCGGCAGCATGGCTCCGGCGGCGATGTCCTTCATGCGCGATCACGGCGTGTTGAAGGACATCTACACCGAACGGGACAACGAATCGCACAAAACGGCCAAGGGGAAAAAGCTCTCGGTACGAACGGTAAAAGCCCCAGGCTTTGGCCCGAAAGGTATTCACCGATTTGTGTTGCCGTTTACCGTGTTTCTCAAACTCAAAGACATTGGCGGCAATGTGTTGCCGACGTATCAGGAGGAGTTCATCGACGTTGCCATGTCTGCGGAACAGGCTGCGGCCTATCAGCAGCTGGCCGGCAAACTGACCCAAGAACTACGTCAGGCTTTGGCACGACGGGATACGACCCTCTTAGGGGTTGTGCTCAACGTGTTGCTGGCCTGGCCGGATTGCTGCTTTCGACCGGAGATCGTTAAACATCCGCGTAGCAAGGACACGTTGGCCTTTGTGCCATCAATCTTTGGCGATGAACAACGGATGCCGAAGGAGCAGGCGCTGATTGACCTATGCCTCGCGGAGAAAGCCAAAGGCCGTAAGGTACTGGCTTACACCGTGTACAGCGGCACTCGCGATACCACATCTCGACTGAAACGGTTGCTGGAACGGGCCGGGTTGAAGGTTGCGGTGTTGAGGGCGTCGGTGGATACCGCCAGGCGGGAGGATTGGATTCTCGACCAGGTGGATCGTGGGGTGGATGTGCTGGTCACCAACCCGGAACTGGTTAAGACGGGGTTGGATCTGCTGGACTTTCCGACGATTGTGTTTTTGCAGACGGGGTACAACGTGTACACCCTGCAACAGGCGGCGAGACGGTCGTGGCGAATCGGACAGAATTATCCTGTGAGAGTGGTATTTTTCGGCTATGCCGGCAGCTCGGAAATTACTTGCTTGCAACTGATGGCCAAGAAGATCGCTGTGACTCAGAGTACGTCGGGAGATGTTCCGGAGTCAGGACTTGATTCGCTTAATCAAGGAGGGGACTCGGTGGAGGTGACTCTTGCTAGACAACTGATTTATGCATAACTTTATGGCCACTCTCAAGTGGCCATTTTTATCGTGTAGCTGACCACTTTGAAGAACTGGAGAAGGGGAAAAGAGGCGTATGAATTTTCGACATTTTTCGGGATCCTACGCCCGTTAGACGAATTGGATCACTGTGCGTATGCTTTCTCTATGTGCTTTCAGCTCAAAAATATTATCATATAAAATTAAAACCACAGGGATTGGATATGGCTATTGAAGGTTACGACCGGAGAGAATTTGGAAAAAAGCTTAATGAAGTCGTCTCCCCTTCCAGACCAATACTTTCAGTTGAACATTTGATCGGCAGAGAAAAAGAGCTTGATCGAATTGACAAAGCATTAATGGCACACGGACGCAACGTATTCATTTTTGGTGAGCGAGGCGTGGGTAAATCCTCACTTGCGGCTACAGCCGCTAACCAATGGCAAAGCTCAGACAACGGATACATTGATGTTTCCTGCGCACCTGACTCAACAGTCAAAACTATAGTTGCCAATATCGCATCCCAAGCAATAAAACGAGCCTGGACATCAAACATAAAGCTAATTCAAGAAGCATCGATAAAATTCAAGTGGCTTTCTTACTCTCTGAAAAGTGAAAGCACCCCTATTGACTTCTCCACAAAAATAACTAGTCTCGGCGATGCAGTTGAAGTACTAAAAGAGGTAGCTCTACTCCATTCTGACACGCCTGTAGTGGTAGTAGATGAAGTTGACCGTATGTCCAGTGATGCAGAAATAGACATGCTCGCAGACCTTCTAAAACAAATGGGTGACAAGCAGGTTCCACTTAAATTTATCTTCACAGGAGTTGGTAGTACTTTAAATGAAATCTTAGGTTCGCATAGGTCCGCTATTCGGCAGCTGGAAACAATTGAACTACCAAAGCTGAGCTGGGATGCTCGCTGGGACATTGCGATAGCTGCACTAAATGAATTCAACATTGAGATCAGTAGGGACATTTGTGTTCGCATAGCTGCTGTGAGCGATGGATATCCATACTACGTACACCTTATCGTTGAAAAGCTGCTATGGATTCTATTTGAAAAAGAAGAAAAAGTTATAGCAGTAAATTGGGAGGACTATTTCTCAGCACTAGACGTGGCTATCCAGAGTATATCTGCCGAGTTAGCTAGACCATATGAGCTAGCAATAAACCAACGCACCCAAGATTACGAAGAGGTATTATGGTCTACTTCTGCGGACGAATGGCAAGGCGCTTATATGTCATCTATGCACTCCCGATATCAAAGCATAATGAAACAGATAGAAAACAAACAACCCTTAAAATATGACATATACACCGCCCGAGTTCGAAACTTGCTGAAGCCTGAATATGGTCAGATTCTAGTAAAGGGAACAAAACAAGGATACTACCATTTCAGGGAAAAAATGTTGCGTGGCTATATCAGAATGCAAGCCGAAGCAAATAGAATCGAAATAATAAGTGAAGAGTCAAGTGCAAACATAAAATACTACATCAGGGTCCCTGCAAAAAACGTGGGATACTTCAAATCAGAGACCCCAAAAGGCATTCGCTAATTTTATATCAGGCACCTACATAAAACACCAGTAGTAAGCAGTAATGAGATTCGCCCCAAAGAGGGCGAGTCTCGTTATAGATACGGCATCCTTTAGATTAATTCGGGCGTGAAGCCCCCTATTATCCAGAGTTTGTATCTAACTAGGAGTTTCCTGCCAAACAACATATAGCGTGTTAACATTTTCCCGTCCATGTTCGTATGCACAAAAATTCGATGTTACTGTCCGCTGTACTTTAAGAGTCACTACGTGTTCATTGGGGAACTCATGGACAACTGGATCAAAACCATGATCGAACTTAGCATTTATATAACGATCCTTAAGATCCTCTTCTATTGAAGATTGGTTAGACAAAAGATGCATTCCTTTGTGATCAGGAAACAATACAGCTGCCAACCCGTTGTCACGAGCTATCTCAATAGCCACTCTGAGAAACTCGTCTACGATAGAGGATACGGTATGCGTACTTAGCATATCGTCCATTGGATTGATCGCTCGAATAATCAAACATTTTTTTGTTCGATGAATCTCAGAAATCGACTCAATATAAATCAACGCCATTCCAGCAAGCTGTCGCTGTGCAGCATCGAATACTACCAAATGTGAGTGCCGCCCCTCATCCCACATTTCGGTGTTACCTCGCGTGCACAGATGAGCCGCGTCCTTAGCAAAATAAGCAGCTGGGTGCTTAGTCACGACTGCTAATATAGAAGTATTAAAATTATTAGATTTTTTCTTAGAGAATTTTAATAGTTCTCTTGCAATCCAGCGCTGACAAACAGCCAATACGTTTTCCCGGATTTGACAAATTGCACTTTCAAGTTGTTTCTGAGGAACTGTCGTCACATCAAGCTGATCTTTACCGACTAAGCAGGCACTGATAGAAATTGCGTCCTCAGGACAAAAACCTTCACAAAACGCATTTGCATGCTCATCCAATGCATCGGGCAATGTACTTGAGAATAGCTTCCCCAATTGTTCAATTCGCTCAAATGTTTGCGGTCCCTCATCAGCAATCTCTGCGACTGCCTCCAGGTCACGCGATACCCACTGCGTAATTAATGTGTCTCGCCCACCTACAACTAACAAAACACCAAGATGTGCCGCTAATGACCAAGGATCTCGCGCGGAATCACGAAGTCTTTCTGGCTGTAAGCTCTTGAATGTATCATCAAAGTCTTTCGTGACTTCCACCTTTAATTTATCTGTAAGCAATTTAGCAAATATTGCAGCCTGCTTGATAGCTAGCAGGCTGTTCCGTTCAAGAGGCGTGTGAACTTTGTGAATCGCACTCTCCCACTTCATAGGATAGTCTCTACGCGGTTTAAGACCGCTCAAATCTTCCTCACGACCTATTACTTTTGACCAGGTATTTTTTATTGTGTCTACCGACGTCCGATAAAGCATAGCAATGGCGTCCGTCTCTAGTTCTGTGAGCTTACTCGACACGGGACCTCGACCTGCAAGAAGCTGGTCTATCAGTGGGCTTAGCGCCTCAAGTTGCTCCTGTAACAGCTGAGGTGGCCCCCATGCTGCGCGAACAATACTACGAAGAAGTACTCCTTTAGTACGGTCAAGGATTGTAGGTAACATAGGGAGTAAGGAAGCACGTTCCGTGACTAGCATTTTTGCATATGCCTGATGATATTCCGCTTGGGTAATTTCATCTGAGTTGAAAGGAAAGCGACCAATTTTTTCAGAAACCCGCTCTCTCAACACCTCATATATACAGGTTTGATTGCCAATGAGCACACTAAAGTTATTCCGTTCATAGGCATCACCAAGCAAGAGTAAATAGTCATCGTCCTCACTCCCCCATGGTCGCAACCCTTGAATCCCCTTCGCTTTTTTGTAGTACCACTTACACAGTAGTTTTACGCTACTTAATCTTTTTCGCTCTACTAAAAATTGCAAAATCACACGCCCCATACTGGCCAGTGGTAGCGCCTGCTGAAGGTGCTTGAATTTAGACATATCAATTGCGTCCAGCAAATACTGGTAAGCGCTAAGATTTCCGCCCTGCCGGGCTTGACTCAACCAACTGACGATTACTGTAACGTCCACGCCAACCCGACGATCACCAAGAATCGTAAGCCAACGTTCAAGATCGTTAGCCGTTACATCACGATAGCAAGCCTGGAAAGCAATTATATCTTCAACTGCCCTAAACCCGTGCCTGATCAGCACAGATAGATATTCAGACAACCTCTCACCATCCAACAAATAAACAGTACAACGTGAAACCTGCTCAATGGTCAACGAATAAGGTGCTGCGGTTAAAATATCAAGCTCAGCAATAGGCACCCTATGTTCTTCATACTTACTTAGTTCGATTATTAAACCTTGACAACTTTCTAGGCCCTGAATTGACGCCCCCAAGTACTTCAAGTGCAAAACCAAACTGACAGATGGCGTCCTACCCGAGCTCAGCAGGGACTTAAATCGGCGAATATCAACTGGAGAGTGCGCCCCTATAACATTCAAAATATATGACCATTTTTCTGTACTGGCTCGCCACAATTGATCCTCCATCATCTCTAACACAGTAGTTGTATCAACAACCCCGGCTGTATTTAATGCAGCAACATTACAGGCCAGACGACCCGAATTAAACAGAGATAGCGGATAACGAAATACCCCAGCAATCCTTTCGCGCGAAATCTTATTGTTGCGCATAACCTGCAATAGGCGGCGAGCCTCCTGCAGGTGCGCTCTCTGATCCACTAACCTATAGTGATAGGAGTCACGACTATAGCGAAGCCAATTAAACTCTTCCTCACTCTGAACAATGCGTTCGCTTACCAAGAGTTTCGCAAACTCCCCATCAAGTGGCCAACAGCCATAATTTGCGTAGCGCGCAATATCTGAAAGTTTTCGCAAACCAACACCATAGGAGGCGACTAACCAGCCATAATCCAACCGTCTTAGATCGATTAGAGCTTCCCTATTGGGTATATCCAAGTGACGAAATGCAAAGTCAATGCTTGGAGTAAAGTACTCAAGTTCCCTCGGCAACAAACGAGAAAATATAGTGTTGTGCAGATACTCCCTACCCTCGTAAGTTTTAACCTGCACAAAAATTTCTCGTATTTTCCCGCAGAGGACTCGCGTAGGCATGAAAAGATGAAGGACATACCGATAGAAGGGCTGAGGAACAGCCATGAGTTGGACCGATATAGGGATACTCAGCGTACGGCGTATCAGGGGCTCCAAATTAGGCTCGGTGGCAAGTAGCCTTGATGCGTTGTCACGCACCCAGCCGCGTATCGCTTGCATTTGCTCACGAAGCGTCCGAAACGCTAGGCCAGCATTATTTTCATAATAAGACAGGCTTGTTGCGCTCGAACCTTCTTGCTTAAATTCTAGAAGGACTCGCTCTCTAAATGCTCTATATGCACTTTCTTCAGCAACACGCAATGCTTTCAATTTGTTTCCTCAATGCGGATTGATAGCCGATATCCATATTCGCCAAAAATACTATGTATCTTTTATCAAGGCTCGAATACGCCATTACTTGACTAAATTCAATTCTGTTTTTTAGTATAAAATCCAACAACAACCAATAAATATACGAATAACATTCTAGCCGTATCATAGCTATTGAAGAGCACCAGTTCAGAAGGAAGAAAATCAACAGCCCTACGTGATAGAGCGTTACTTTCGGCAGATTCTCCTTAAAAGGCCCATCGTTACACATACAGCCGAGTCTCACCTTCGAAATGCGCTATTTCATATAGAGCGGTTGATACGACACTATCTCACTGACGCAGAACATATCATCAGCAGGATGCTTTAACCTCAATAAAGGACAAGGATTACGTCGAAAACTCAATCAACCTTCAGAGTAACAACCACTGTAACGCCACCTCAACCCAACCGTGAGGAGGTGCCACTCATCAACTGCTGTAGATCAACCGATGATAGGCCACTATGCCATACGCTGCTTGGTCTTTGCGTACGAAGAGGTGGAAAAGCGTTAAGCTACGACCTGATAGTTCTCGAGTAACAAGGCATCATATCAAAACGTCGACGCGCTGTAGCGGTAAGGTGGAGATCACATCACACAAGTCGGGGTCAGAACATCATTGTTTAAGTGTGATCTGATCCCGATTTTTCGGCCTTGTCATATGAAACTCATCGCAGATAGCATATCTCACAAACAGAAAATTATCTTCTTGAAGTGCACTAGCCTCATCCTTAGCACTCCAACTACCTGCTAATTATTTTCTGAATACCTTTTGAAGGCAAAGCATTATGACTCAAAGCCCTTGCAACGAAGTACCTCTTGACACCTTCATCTATCCCTCCAAGATCGAGCGCTCCGTCACCCAGCAGATTTATTATTTTAAATAAATACTCTTTCTCTTTATTATCCTTTCCCGTCAATCTTTGCAGGATTGAACTATGCCGGAATAATACGAGCAAGTTATCCAAACTTTTATGAGTTTCAAAAAATATCCACAAAGCTTCATGACATCTTTGAAACATTCCACTTTGACGCTGACCGCATGAAAACCGATATGCCTCCAGAAGAAACATTGGTTCATCGTCCTTCAAGTCTCTCCCGTGCTTCATTGCCAAATAACAATAATCAGAAACGCCCCTCAAAGCATTATAATCATCACCATCTTTCTTTGCCTGCTTCCAAATTTTTTCATATAAATCCATTTGCACATGAGGATCTTCACATTGTTCAACAAGATCAAACTCCATGTTGTTCGCAGATGTGAAGCACTTATCTTTTCGAGCCTTTGCGGCTAGCCTCTTGAGCTTTCCAAACTTTCTCTCATCTTTGGAAACCATAACCAAAATGCTTTCCGCATGATATCGAGAAGCACCTCTTATTTTACTATCTTTAACTATCTGCGCATATCTTTCAGCACTCGTAAAATCTTTTAGGGACTGATAAGAATAAGCACAACTTACATTCATCGCAGCAACAGCTTCTGCATCATTCTTACGAGTTAACAATTCATCAAAAATACTAATCGACTCTTTATAACGCCCTAGCATGCGAAGACCAACAGCATATTTTCTTTTAATGTTCTTTACAAAACTATCATCTTCATAACCAACTAACTTTGGAACTACAACCTTGCACAACCTAACTAAATATAGATATTTATGATTTAAATCTAACTTGTCCACATAATAATGTAACAACCGCACCCTTTCCAGTATCTCTTTACCCGAACCTTCATCTACGTCTGTGACATCAGCTATAAATCGATTAAGGATCAAGCTTGCATTTTGCTCTGCAATAGAGCTCAAGTTATGATCCCTCAGCCTTAAAGATGCACTGAGCTTGTACTTACCCAGCTTATATTCTTTGCCAAAATACACTGCTACAGCTTGTTCATACAAACCAGGAATTTTTTCTTCATCGATTGTTCTTAACAAGTAAGCTTGCACGGTCCTTTTGACCGCAACAAAGCTTTTGAACTCACCGCGCTTACGGCCAATTTCTGACACCTCTACAACTTCAGCTAGACCTAAATCAATCAGCTCAGAGAGCATCGCAACTCTAAAAGGCTTTTCCCTATAGAAATACTTTATTGATTCTAGTGACTCCCCAAAGGAGAAAACAGACAAAGCAAGTAATAACTTATAAAGACGCCCCCCCTCAAGTTCATCAGACTTAAGCTGTTCAATTAAGTGCTTAGCATCAAGTGATATTTCAGCCTGATCTTCAATAGACTGATCAGAACTTCCATTCGCCATATCGGAAAAGTTTGAGTACTCTAAACTAGCTAAGACTCTATCTACACGACCTGGTAGTCCCTGAGTATAATCATACAGATCGCCAGAGAGCACGTCTTCATCTGAAGCATTCTTGCCATCAGGATGTAGATCCACATAGACTTTACACTCAGCCTGATCTAGCTGCCTTAATATAACTGGCTTAACACCACCACTAACAAACTCGCGCCCACTTCGAACAATAACTTTGGTTTCCGCGCAAAAATCCCTGATACTTTCCGCAAGAGTTTTTACGCCAGCAATAACATCTGCATCGTTAATTCCTACTTTCCCAAGCCGTACGTCATCCAATATCACATAGCAGCCGCCGACAGAATCGAGCTGTTCGAGAAGCTTATTTATATCACCATCAACGGTTATACTTCGTAACGCCCCTAGATCATCAACACCTTCAAAAGCACTCATATCCAATCGAAACACTTTACTACCCGCCAGGGAACTTAAACTTTTTATAACTGCTAAAAAGTCATCCCCTCCCATATCCCATTCAGCAACAATCCAGGTTATCGACTCAGCCCCTAAGTCATCTAGAGCCTGATTTAACTCCACTCGACGGCAATCCATATGAGGTTTGAAATGCGGCAAATGATAGGTAATTCTAGACAAATACCCTTCAAGCATAAGTGCATTCCCACCTGCACCTAATACGTCTGGCAACTTATCTAGCGTTTCTACTTTTTTAGTATTTTCTCAACTGGCCTCCTTGCTTTCCAGTTTAGCGTGTAGCTTATTTCATCTCCCTTCAATAAAGCTCCATCTCGACCTAGATCCCAACCATGCTGTTTCTGTTCGATAATTCGGGGCCATATAGTCCATGTTGATAAATTAGCATCCACTTTCACAAAGAAAAATCCGTGTTTTCTTTGGGTCTGCCCTCTTACCTTCTCTAAACCAAAGAGAGAAGCTACTTGAAAAGCACGCCTTTCCCCACTTGCACCCACACTAACTTCTGGTAAGTTGTCATGCATATGACCAAACAAATGCGCATCGAACAAATCAGCAACGAAAATCTCACTGTTAAAATCGCTTCGAGCTTCCGGATTAAACCAACTAACGGGATGATGTGTAACTAGCAAATTTAGATGATTACCATCGGTCCACGCTGGTAAATCCCCGTTCGCCACAGAATTTGCCTGTTCAACGTATATATCCAACTTCCCCTTTAGATCGCCATCTGCTAGGTGCGTCCAAGCTGAGTTTAGACCAATAACACCTACCTTTAGACCATTTACATCCAGGACGCCAGATACGTCACCAGGTATCACCCCCTTAACATCAAGCAAAAGAGGGAGTTCCCGACCAATATCATCTACAAATTTTTTATAGCTTTCAAATGCTACATCCAGTTCTTTTCGGTACACCCCGTGCTGATTATTGAAAATATCATTCTTTACAGCCGGAGCACATCTTAATAGTTGCGCCACGTTCCTCAATGGAGCAGCGTCGCTTGGTCGCACTAAATCATGGTTACCTGGAACTATAAAGAGTTTTGGCGTTTGGTTTAGCTGAGAAAAATAGGCCCACAGATCAACTAGCTCTTTCTTAACTTCGTTGTATTCCTCGACATCTCCCTTGAATGCAATATCACCAGAAAATATTACAAGATCTATGGCACCAACAGTTTCACAATGCGACTTTATATTTTCATAAAGTCGCCTGCGAATTTGTGGCCAATACTCTTTGGCGTTTTTTTGGCCTGAGTGATAGTCGCTGATATGCAGCCAATGCAATGTATTCTGTTGTTCCATAACTTCCCGACCATGAATTGATGCCATAACGATACTACTACGTTAAGTAGGTAATACGCACCAATCTCATGGTGTCTTTCCGCATACGGGGTAAACAAGACAGGGATTACCCCTCTTGACGACCACAGTTACTCACTCATCATGCCCGGCACGTGCGTAGCGCGTAGCTGGTTCCCCCTTCCGTCGAAATCCCCTACAGAAAAATTGACCGCAAGCCTCCTACAAAGTTAACTGTATATTCGTACAGCACCTGTAGAAGATCGCATCATGAGCTTTTCCATTCTAGGTCCCATCGCCGAAGGCGGCGTGATATTGCCTTTCTGCTCCTTCCAGGTCCCTGCTGGCTTCCCCTCGCCCGCAGCCGACCACATTGAGCGGCATATCTCACTGGACGAGGTTCTGAACATCCGCGCCCCCCACGTCTACCTGATCACCATCACTGGCGACAGCATGCAAGGCGTCGGCATCTTTGAAGGTGACATTGGGATCGTTGACCGCTCTATCGAACCGGTTCACGGGCATCTGGTCGTCGCTGCGCTGAACAATGAGCCCATTTGCAAGCGCCTGTGCAAGCGCGGCAGCGAAGTCATTCTGCTGTCAGAAAACCCGAAATACCCTGCACGGTACATCCTTGAAGGCGATGAATTGTCGATCTGGGGCGTCATCACCAGCACAGTGCGCAGCCATGTCTAAGCAGGCCCCTGTTTTCGCGCTGATCGACTGCAACAGCTTTTACGCTAGCTGCGAACGCGTGTTCCGGCCGGACTTGGCGAAGGTGCCGATCGTGGTGCTGAGCAACAACGACGGCTGCGTCATCGCCCGCAGTTACGACGCCAAGCCCTTCATCAAAATGGGCGAGCCGTATTTCCAGATCAAGCACAAGCTCAAGCAGCACAGCATCATTGCGTTTTCGTCGAACTACGCGCTGTACGGCGACATG
Source organism: Pseudomonas sp. GL_117 (assembly GCF_057835125.1). Taxonomy (NCBI): domain Bacteria; kingdom Pseudomonadati; phylum Pseudomonadota; class Gammaproteobacteria; order Pseudomonadales; family Pseudomonadaceae; genus Pseudomonas; species Pseudomonas sp. GL_117. The sequence goes on from NZ_CM174418.1 coordinate 4,891,821, forward strand.
AGCGAGCGCGTCATGACGCTGATTGAGGCCATGGTGCCCGCAGTCGAGGTGTATAGCATCGACGAGGCGTTTGCCGATCTCACGGGAATGGCAGACCTTGATGCTCTGGGCCGTCGGATTCGGAATCAGGTGCTGCGCTGCACGGGAATCCCAGTTGGCGTAGGCATAGCTCACACCAAAACACTGGCAAAGCTGGCCAACCACACTGCGAAGCGCCTTCAGGGGCAAACTGGTGGAGTGGTCGACATCTGCTCCCCTGCCAAACGCGACTGGGTACTGCGAAACACCGATGTGGCCGAGGTCTGGGGTGTTGGTCGACGGATGAAGCTGCACCTGGATGGGATGGGTATCAAATCCGCGATGGACCTGGCCAAGGCGGATCCTTCGATGCTGCGCAGCAAGTTCAGCGTAGTGATTGAAAAAACCGCGCGGGAGTTGTCCGGCACTCCATGCCTGGAGCTAGATGAACCTGACCCGCCAAAACAAGAAATCTGCTGCAGCCGGATGTTCGGCAAGCGCCTGACCGAACTGGCGCCGATCAAGGAGGCTGTGGCCACCTACATGATGCGTGCTTCCGAAAAGCTGAGGGCACAGAAATCCCTGTGCAAAAAGGTCCGCGTGTCTATTCGTACGGGGATGTTCAACCCCGAAGAGGCGAAGTACGCCAATGGGGTGGTGGTGGATCTGCCATATCCAACGGACGACGTGCGCCTGCTCACGCGGGCCGCTGTTGAAGCCGTCGGGCAGGTCTTTCGCGCGGGGTTCAACTACAGCAAAGCCGAAGTCATGCTGCTCAATTTATGTCAGCCGGGCGAATATACGGATGATCTGTTCGCGGTCTCGCAGCCAGTCGAGGCGACCAAGGTGATGACTGTTCTTGATCAGATCAATGAACGATGGGGAAAGGGCACACTGCGGTCGGCGAGCGTGCCGGATAATCCTGACTGGGCGATGCGGCGTGAGCTCATGAGTCAAAGCTACACCACACGATTGGATCAACTGTGGGCGGTGAGATGTAATTAGGCGCGATGTGCCTACAAAGCTTATAAGTCGCCCGTCGATTTCTAGAGCTTCACCAAACTTAAAAGTAGGGCTCCTGATACTGTACTGATCCCCCCGGGCAGCACTGTTACATCGGCGCCGATATAATTATTATAGTACTAACATTTCTACGAGCAGTGAACGGGAGAAAAAAGTTTTCTCTTAACGGCCGCCTTACAAAGCTCAGCCCCCGTACCTAGAGCAATCATCTGCGAATCATTCATCTATCTTCATCCATCCCATTCGCAGATTGCCGTACCGGAAGGCGCTCCGCTATCATCGATGGCTATGTGCTACGGATAGTCGTGGTGTTCAATATGAGGGGCGACAATGGAAGATGTCTGGGTGTCTACGGGTGGAGCGTTTTGGCGTTCGGCCCCATTATTACCAAGCTTGGAGTTTTTGCAGAATTTTGGTTGGTTCTCATTCTTAATGACATTGGCAGCTACCTTGGCCGGCGCTTACGCGGGAGCTTGGGCAGCTCAACGTAACAACGAAAAAACCAAGAACATTGACTTTTTAAAAAAAGAAATTCAAGTTTCAAATCGCGGAATCATGCTTGCACTGTCAGCTAGTAACGTGGCCATGGCAATAAAGAAACAGTATGTCAAGGATCTAAAAGAGCAATATGACAGTGAGTTAAATCGCCTTGATGAGCATCGAAAGAAGCGTTCTTCACCCTCAGAACCATTTCATGCAATTCTTATGCTTCACCAACTCCAAACAATGAATATCCCCATCGAAGCATTACAAAATGTCGTAATGGATCAAAGCTCGGATAAGGCACTCAGAGCAGTAACTGCTTTGAGTGAGTCAATTGAATTACTAAACAATGCAATCACGCGACGAAATGAACTGATTGAAAGCTTTAAAGCTGGCGATATTCCAAGCGGCTATTCTGTGGAAGCCATGTACTTTGGCCTTTCCGTTAACGGAAATACAAACAAAGAGTATGGTTCATCCGTAAATGGAATTTTTTTGTACAGCAATGACGCAATTTTTTACTCTTTAAAACTATGTGAATATCTAAGCGAGCACGCGCTCCACGTAGCTTCAAAATATAAAAAAATTTCTGGTACCAAAGCAAGCGTATGCAAGGTCGACATCAGCGCGGCAATTGCCGAAGGGCTACTCCCAGATGATCCAGCCCACAAAAAGTGGGAGGAAGGATACGTAGAAAACCCGAACGAAGCTAAAGTTAGCCGGAAATGGTATTCAGCCACCACTCTCTTTGAATCACTACGCAATGCAGTACCTGGTTTGAGCGGACGAGGAGAGAAATAGACTCTATTCCACAACCGACTGAGCCTGAACATCGTCGTGTGCTGACAGCACTGCGATGAGCTTAGTAGGAAGCATCACTCGCCTCTTTAAACTCTTGCACCGCCTTTCTAACACACCTTATAGTCCGCCCGTCGCCCATACGGCGACCGGGTTTGGCGACCCGTTGTGGAATGCAGAAGCGTTTGCTTGATTGCAGGCGTTTTCGCATGCGCGTAGATGTCGTTATGGCAGCTGTGCGTGGGAGACCTTCGGGTCTGCCGGCTTCCACACCGGTTCGCCAACCTGCGTACAGTTGCCACCCAGTCGTTTGGCGACGGCAGGCTGGTAAATCTCTCTCTTGTGGAGCTTTACTCATGAACGACTACATCGCACTCACCAGCGAAACTGACGGATCTCCCGCCTTATTCGTCAAGACCTCAGCCCCCTTGAACACCCTGCTCGACGCTGCCAACTATCGCATCCGTGCGGTCACGCAGGTTCTCGAAAACCTTGCGATGCGCAGCGAAATCAATACCGACTCCGTGGTCCTCAGCGACTTCGCGCAGCTGGTGTGCATTCCGCTGCGCGATGGGTGCGACTTACTGAATGTGATCGCTCAACGCCTGGATCTGGAACAGCCGAATTCCGCTGCGCGTGAATAACCTATTTCCTGCTGCGCGCCATAACCCCGTTTGAGAGGGTGTCCTCGTTTCCGCGCGAGGACGCCAATGAAATCATCACGCCCAACACGTACCACTGTGGCTCTCAGCCTCTGCTCCGCCATTTTGGCCGGACTGCTGCTGTATGAGCATCAGCAAATCGTCCTGCTCAGCGAGCGTCTGGCGACATCAGCGAACAACGAGTCGATCAACGAACTGCTGGTAAAAGTTCGGGAGCTAGATGATCGACTTGACCGGATCGACGACAAGAAGCTGGTCTCTGAGGAAGACTTTCGTGCTGGCCAGCAAGCCTTGTCAACCCGCATTGATGCAGCGCAGAGAGCTGCAGAGCAAGCCTCGGAAGTGGCGCAAGACATCTCCAGCACGGCCACGCCCTCTTCAGAATTCTTGCCCCTGAAAGCCGAAGTGGAGGCGCTCAGCGCACGCGTTCACGAACTGAACCGATCCCAAACCAAGCAACTCTCTACGCCTCAACCCAGATCAACGCTCAAGGGCGCCACCAACAAGGCCAGCTCTACCCCAGCCAAACACCAAGATCCGCCATTCACCGTCGTGGGTATCGAGTACCGAGGCGGTGAACGCTTTCTCTCTGTCGGCCCACTTGATAGCACTCGATTGAGCCAGCTCTACCTCATCCAACCGGGCGACACCGTGGCGGGCACCTCCTGGCGACTCAAGGCGTTGGAGAATAACTCTGCTCGCTTCGACGTGGCCGGTACACCTCAAGTCGTCACTGTAGAGCGATAAGCCTTTATGTTCGTCTCTCTCTCGTCACTGAAAAAAACCAGCCTGGCGCTCATCTTGGGCACAGCAACGCTCATAGCGACATGGAACGCCTTTGCGGCTGCCGAGCCAGAATCAGCTACCAACACAAAGCTCAGTGATACCCACATCACTCAGACTGAGTTGGCCCGCGAATGGGGCCTAACCTCCCAGGAATGGACGCGCTACCAAACGTTGATGAATGGCCCCCGAGGTATCTATTCACCTGGCCTGGATCCATTGACCGCCCTGGGCATCGAAGCCAGAACCGCCGACGAGCGCAGGCGCTATGCAGAATTGCAGGTAAAGGCCGAGCGCGAACGTGTTGATAAGGAGCTGGCCTACCAGCGCGCCTACGACCAAGCATTCGCCAACCTCTACCCCAGCGAAAAGATCATTCAAATCACGCCCAACCCACTGTCCCTCGCCTCACGTCCACCGCCCCAACTGAAGGCTGCAAGTCGACTGACGATCTTCGTGCAAGACAACTGCACGCCGTGCATCGCGCGAACCAAAGAACTCCAGGCCCAGAAGCTGCCCTTCGACCTCTATTTCGTCGGTAGCCAAGGCGAAGATCGAAAGATCCGCCGTTGGGCGCTAGCAGCCGGTATTGAGCCAGAACGTGTGCGTGACAAACAGATCACGCTGAATCACGACGAAGGTCGCTGGAAAAGCACAGGCCTGGGTGGCGAGCTACCGGCCGTGATGCGAGAGGTGAACGGACAGTGGCAACGTCAGTAAGCCGCACACTATTGTCAGCGAGCCTTTTGCTCAGCACAGCCTTTGCAAGTGCGGGGGAGGCTCCGCAACCGGCCTATCAGTTGATCGCTCTGCCTGCCGGTGTGCCTTCTGAGGTGTTGTATTCCATCGCCCTACAGGAAAGCGGTACATGGCTTCGTGGGCAATTGGTGCCTTGGCCCTGGACATTGAATATCGCCGGCAACGGTTATCGCTTCGCCAGCCGTAGCGATGCATGCGGTGCATTGCTGCAAGCGCTGCGGACTGCGGGATCCCATCGCGTCGACGTGGGCCTGGGGCAGACCAACCTTGGCGCCAACGGCCATCGCTACAACTCGCCGTGTGAAGGGTTGGATCCGCACAAAAATCTGTCAGTCACGGCGCAGATCCTGGCGGAGCACAAATCCAAAGGTGGCGACTGGATCACTGCCGCCGGCCGCTATCACCGTCCGGCCGGAGGCGAGCCCGCAGCCCGTTATCGCCGAGCATTTACCAAACATCTCAGCCGTGTCATCGGCGCATCCCCAATGGTGAATAACCCATGAACCCACTTTTTAATGCCGTGTTATTGCTGTGTTTATCCGCGCCTCTCGTAGCGAATGCCAGCAGACTGATTGTGGTTGAAGACCGTGGCGGGGTGTCCGCCCTCCCCTACTACGAGAGCTTGATGCCGGAGCCTACCGAGCAATCGCCATCGCTGGCTGACATTGGCGTACTTGGCCAGGGTGCGTTTCCAGTGACCTCCGAATATCTGAAACCGGGCGAAGTACAAGGTCGGGTGATCAACGCCCCGGGCCTACAGCCGCTGTTCATCATTGGTGATGACGACGCGTCCAGAACCTGGCTATCACGACGTCGAGAACAGCTGCAGCAACTGCAAGCCCTTGGCCTAGTGGTCAACGTGGCCAACGCCGAGCGCTTTGCTGAAGTGCAACGCTGGGCTGAGGGACTCCAGGTGGTGCCCGCGCCCTCAGATGACCTGGCGCACCGCCTTGGGATCAGGCACTACCCGTTGCTGATCACCGCCACCGCGATCCAGCAGTAGAGGCCTGCGTGGCGACCAAATACACCATAGAGGCGCTGCTGCGACCGGCCGTTGAGCTGTACACCGTGGTGGTATGCGCCACAGCTGCCCTGCTGTGTGTTTTTGCGCCTTGGGCATTTGCACTGACGCCGCTGTTCGGGGTGGTCGCCGCAACAGGTTTTCTATGCCTCGGTTTTATTCGGCTGAGGCAGGCGCTAGTGGTCCTGCGCTACCGCCGCAATATCCGGCGCCTGCCCCGCTACACCATGACCAGCAAGGATATTCCGGTCAGCAACGAGCGACTATTCATCGGCAAGGGTTTCCGCTGGACGCAGAAACACACGCAGCGCCTGCAGGACACCTACCTGCCCAAATACGCCGAGTACGTCGAACCGACCTCCGTGTATAAGCTCGCGCGGCGAATTGAAGAACGGCTGGAGTACGCCCCCTTCCCCATCAAGCTACTGACAAAAGCGACGTCGTGGGATGTAGCGCTCAACCCCGCCCGCCCACTTCCTCCAGTCGGCGGCCTGCCGCGTCTTCACGGGATCGAACCACACGAAAGCGACGTCAGCTTGCCGTTGGGTGAGCGGGTTGGCCATTCCCTGGTACTGGGTACTACACGTGTGGGCAAAACGCGGCTGGCCGAGCTGTTTATTACCCAGGACATTCGGCGTACACACAAACGCGCAAATTCAGACGCGGGCCTGGACCGCGAGGTGGTGATTGTCTTCGACCCCAAAGGTGATGCCGACTTACTGAAACGCATGTACATCGAGTGCAAACGCGCCGGACGCCTGGACGAGTTCTATGTTTTCCACCTGGGCTGGCCCGACCACTCTGCACGCTACAACGCCGTGGGACGCTTCGGCCGAATCTCGGAGGTGGCGACACGGATTGCTGGCCAACTCTCGGGGGAAGGCAACTCCGCCGCGTTCCGTGAGTTCGCCTGGCGTTTCGTCAACATTATCGCCCGCGCCCTGGTCGCCCTCGGCCGTCGACCGGATTACGAGCAGATCCTCAGGCATGTGATCAATATTGATGCGCTGTTCGAGGAGTACGCCAAAAGCTACTTCGCCGAGCACGACTCCAAAGCCTGGCAGACCATTGTTGAAATCGAAGGCAAGATCGATCGCAAAAACCTCAGCTTCGCCATGAAAGACCGCCCGCTGCGCGTGGTTGCGCTCGACATGTACCTCACGCAAAAACGTATCTCTGATCCAGTGATGGATGGCCTACGGTCGGCGGTTCGGTACGACAAGACCTACTTCGACAAGATCGTCGCCAGCCTCCTGCCGCTGCTGGAAAAACTGACCACCGGCCGGATCGCGGAACTTCTATCGCCGGACTACATGGACCTTGAGGACCCAAGACCAATTTTTGACTGGATGCAGGTCATCCGCAAACGCGCTGTGGTGTATGTCGGCCTCGATGCGCTTTCCGATACGGAAGTTGCTGCGGCTGTGGGTAACTCTATGTTCAGTGACCTGGTATCGGTAGCGGGACACATCTACAAGTTCGGCATTGATGATGGCTTGCCGGGTGCCGTCGGCGGCAAGGTGGCGATCAATGTACACGCCGACGAGTTCAATGAGCTGATGGGGGAAGAGTTCATCCCGATGATCAACAAGGGCGGCGGCGCCGGCATGCAGGTTACTGCTTACACCCAGACGATGAGTGACATCGAGGCAAAGATCGGAAGCCGCGCGAAGGCTGGCCAGGTCATTGGTAACTTCAACAACCTGTTCATGCTGCGGGTGCGTGAGACCGCCACTGCTGAGTTGTTGACCAATCAGCTGCCGAAGGTACAGGTGTTTACCAGCACACCGGCCAGTAGCGCCAATGATTCAATCAACGGCAAGGCGGCGTTCACCTCCAACACACAGGACCAGATTCAAAGCGTCAGCGTGCCGATGATTGAGCCCGCGCATGTGGTTGGGCTGCCGAAGGGGCAGTGCTTTGCTCTGATTGAAGGGGGAAATCTGTGGAAGATTCGTATGCCGTTGCCGGCGAATGATCCGGATGAGGTTATGCCCAAAGACCTGCAGGCAATCGCTGATGGAATGCGCAAAGGGTCAGATACTAGTGCTGATTGGTGGCAGGCGCTGGGGTACCAGGAGCTGAGCGAATCGCTCCCGGATGACCTAGTGGATGACTTCCGTCAGATGGCCAACGACGGGAAAACCGTATAGGTATGAAAGGACAAGGACATGGCCGATATCGCTGAGCAGGCTGAGCAGCAACAAGAAGGACAGAAAACCTTTTTGGGCGCGGTGTTTGCGGCTCCTTTTCAATTTTTTGGTGTGATGTTTGGGTCGCTGCTGGGGGCGATCATCGTTGAATGGTTCTGCATGTATTTCTTCTGGCCAGACATGGGGTGGAGGCATGCGCAGCAGATGTTTGAGTATGAGTTGGAGTGGTTGTCCCAGGACTTGCTGCGGAGTGTGGTGATCAAAGAGCCTGGGCGGACAGCAACGTGGCTCGCTGAGACTGTTTACTATTGGGTAGTGGAGAAAACAGGATTGCAAGATACCGTGAATGGCCTGACTCAGTACGCTCGCTCGACCTCGCAGCAACAGGACGGCAACTTAGATTTACGCTATGAAATCGGTCGTGGATTGATCAGCTTTCAAGACTACGGCTTGGCTGCACTGTACACTGTACTGACGTTTTGTGTTCGGATAGTCATTCTGACGCTGACCATTCCACTGTTTGTGCTCGCGGCGTTCACTGGTTTGGTCGATGGTCTGGTACAGCGTGACTTGCGGAAGTTCAGATCTGGCAGAGAATCGAGCTACCTATATCACAAAGCCCGGGGGACAATTATTCCGTTAATTATGGTGCCTTGGACGGTGTATCTGGCCTTGCCGATCAGCATTAGTCCACTTTTGATTCTGCTGCCTTGTGCGATGACAATAGGCGCCTCCGTGCACCTCACCGTTTCAACTTTTAAAAAATACCTTTAACTGCGGCCATTGCAGTAGCTATTAGAACACTCTACTTCCCTGTTCACAGGCGACTTTACGCTTTTTCATTCTCACTTACTGGTCGATTCATAGCGCAAAATTCCCAGTGTATGATGGGTATCCGACGAAGCTAATACCCTGAGCGATAGCGATCTCTCATAGAGAAAATGAGGTGGCCACTTTCTGAAAAATCACAATGTAAAACACTATAGCTTTATCGCCACCAACATTAGAAGTGTGTATGACTCTTCTATATTACTAGCAAAAACACAAGACTTTATACGTGTACGGCCAAATCGAAAACTCAATAAAAATGCCCTTCCCACCATTCAAAAATAAACTCTCGCAGCCGCAATATCGGATACTCGGTCATATCATTCAATAGCCGTACGCCATCAGGCATTTGCAGCACTCGTTCAAGCATTATACTAGTAGCCATCTTAACTTTCGCTGACGGAAAAGCATCTCCATGGCTTAGCGCTAGCATTTTCTCAAGAAACGGGTCATACGAAGGATTATACTCAAATACCCAATGACGCACGATAAACCGCATAACTAATCCAAAATGACTATTAACCTCCGCATGAGGCCCGCCTACATAACCACTTATCAACTTAAACTCATCCAACCCTTTCGTATGATCCCTTTCAAATACCGACTCAATGACATACGAGCTTATCGATACCGAAGCATGTTTAAATCTGCACAATCCAACTATTGCATTTACATAGTGAAATGGTGAAATGACCTGTTCGCGCATCAGCTCATTAACAATTGCCTGCAACCATGTGCTATCAGCAACCCCATAGCTATGCTTTGCAAACTCTCTAGAATAACCATCATCCGAAACAAAAAGCGCACTGTGCTCCTTTGCTAAAAAATAGGGCGCTACAGCCTCAGGGCTAATATCGAGCAAAGTTTCAGTAAGCTCATCAAGTCCACTTGAGAAATTATAGTGAACAACACTACAACAGCCCTCGATTTTTGAAATATTCTCTAAAAAACCTTCAGACTGAGCCTTTATATCTGCCTCAGTGAATTCCGCACTTACAAAACGACCTTTACTCCAGCCAACATTGAATTGGCGTCTGCCAAGTTCGCCACGCCCGCCGACAAGCTGTCGCATTGAACTTAATGACTCTTGTGAAACTATTAATCGTTCAAAATACTTACCAAATACCACTAGCAAATCTAGCTCTGCTGCTACCCACGCAGTATAAGCATCCAAAACGATAATTTTGTTTTTATGCCTAGCAATTACATCTAAAGCACTCTTCCTCTCATCAGCCGTTCCTAAGCAGGTGTCTATCCGCCCATTAGTAAACCTCAGCAGATCAGAAACTTGAAAAACATTTTTTTTCCACATACCAGCAGCAATTCCAAGCGGAATGTGCTTATCCGTCACAGTAGCAATGAAGTCTTCATCCTTTTCTGCTTGACGTTTAATAAAATCAAGCAGCGACTGTATATCACCTTCCTCCACTTTAAATGACCACAACCCACCATCTTCGGGAAACTGACTTTCGTAAGTAGCGCAAATCTTGTGGAACGCTTCCAAATACTTATGTTTTACTTCCTCAAGCCTCCATACAACTGAACCCTGCAGCCTCTCTTGTGTATACTCATAACCAACACACTTACCAATCACTTTCCTAACATACGAGTCAACTGCCCCAGGTGACAATATGATTTCATCCTCAATGAATTCAGACACTTCACGCTTTACAACTCTATCGTCAGACGAAACTAGTTTTATACTGCACCCGGCACCTACAGCCATTTCTTTATCTAGCAAAGCATTTTTATTTGCACTCAGAAACAGATGAAAATATCCCAATACAACTTTAGCTACGTTAGGATTCTGAGAATATATTGTATAACCAAGATCGAGACCTTTTTTAGAATTTCCAGCCTCCACCAACCCCCTAGCAACGTGCATCCATTGTTCAGGGGTTCCGTCATAACGCTCTTGATCGTATTTAGAAAACAAGCTACCCAGCGCTTCTTGATCATCACGTATTTTTGCTATATCAATTAACGCAATTAAACCATATAGATCACGACCGCCAGAATCATAGTACTGAGAAATCAGAGAAGGTATTTCGTCGTAACGTGCTCTTTTAAAGTAAAAAAGCCCTAACAACAAATAAAAACCTTCAGGATTCTTCGCTACCTCTTCAAAAAAAACAAGCGCCTCAACCCTCAACGGATGCTCATTCAAATAGGCTAATGCAAGTGTGTGTTTTAGCTCGTAATTATCCAACGCATCAGGAAACGAGGATAACCGAAGGACAATTTCCCTCCACTGCATCAATGTTCGGATCAATTTTATGTAATGAAAGAACTCAATAACATCTGAATTCTCACTGACAATTTCGCTCCCGTAAAGGCGAGCCAATTCGGCTATTGAAATCAGCCCACACGCGTTCGAAAAATCAAACAAAAGCAATCTAGCACGACTATCCAGCTTTTCGCTTTGAAGGAGCCGTTCTAAACTCGCCTTACCCCGCGAATCTCCTTTTTTCGCCCTCGCAATATAAACAACAACTTTAGCTTGAATTAAAAACTCGCCATCAAACTTAGCCAAACTATAATCTTGAAACCTTGACAAAGCCGCCCAATCCTTTTGAGCAAGCATTAGCAAAAACCTTAACCTTCCGGCATCATCTAAGTTCTCCAGCTTGTCAATTGCTTTCAAACAAAGATCAGGGTCATCTAAATCCAAAAGAATTTTTGCAGTAGCATCAACTAAACTTTGATCAGCCGCCAGCTCCGATATCACGTATGCACAAAGAGTGCGAAGCGATTCAAAATCACCGACCAGCTTATAGGATACAACAAGACTCTGAACAACCTGCAGGTCCCAGCCATTAGCCAATCTATCACTATTTCGAAATTCCGCCCAATACTCTTCAAAGTACTTTGCGGCCACTTTCAACTTCTCGATATCCTCTGAGGCAAATTTAAAACCGTTAGGACCTTGCCGAGAATTAACATATAACTGAATAACACCTTGCGCCACAAGACTTTTAGCCAGCAAGTCGTCAGGATGTTCAGCCAGATATTTCTCGGCTAAAGTCATCCACCCTTCTACATCCTTCGAGGATAAAAAGTGGATGTGAGCCAAGCGAACGCTTTTTGAAAGCTTCACATCGTCAGGGAGGGTCTCATACAAGTCATTAAACCCGTCATGGTATTGACCTTCAATGCGGGCAGCCTGAATAATGAATCCAGCTAGCTCATCATTATGGGGGTGATTTTTTAGCTCTGCGAGCCCATAACTTATAGCTTCTTTTGCTTTCCCGGCGATTATATATGCAAACGCCTTGAATGCTATTGCCTTATCGTTTTCAGGAGCGTAGGTGCACGCCTCAAAAAGCAAAACAGAGGCATAAACAGCCTCCCCCAAAAGATGCTTACATATAGCAATATTTGCTTTAATTCTAAAAATCGAATGTGCATTAAGATTTTTAGCCTGATGAGTAATCAGTTCAGTATAAAGCCCCAACGCTTCTCTAACACGCCCCTCATTCATTTTATCCCGGTAATGATCGATCTGGCGACCGATCTCACTTTGAAGATCACCGGCAACTCCCAAACTTCGAGCTTCTGCCTGACTTACCAGAACCTCTTTTAGAGCGTTTTTTATTTCGCTCTTGTCATTAACAATAATGACCCCAGCATTATCACCACCTAAAGCGACACCACCGTTATTTGCTATTACGGTAGGTTCATCTTTTTTGAATCGCGCAAGAAGACCGAAGATACTCCGCATTTATTTTCCTTTGCGGTAGGAAGTATTAATCGCACCTTTATTAGATCCATTTATAGCCACACCACCTCTGTCGGCCCTGACAGTAGTCTTTCGCTTCCATACAAATTTAATAGTTATTGCAATGACAAGCAGCAGTCCAACTGCTAAGCCAAATGCTAATTTTGGGTTATCTACTATAGAAAAACTCATATTAATCCTCCATGGTCAGGCACCGCGATGGCTAGATGCTATCGCAGCTAGCTGTCCTACGCTACCGATTCAGCACCGGCCAACCTACGCTAGCAAACGTAGTGTTGATGGTCAGACCACCAACTAGCATGTCACGCCTTCACTTTCATACTGTGTCGTGTACCAACGCACCTTATGGAGTGCAAAGAAATTCTACTTGCTCTGAAAATTATTTTCTTGAGGCATGGCCTTCGCTGAAAACTGCAAGCTGGCGACATCAGTATTCACCAGAGTCCAACCGTGCCTCGGGATCTATGCCAAGCTGCAATCAAGTGTCGAAGGGCCGTCAAGTGCCTCATTTGGCTTTCTTTAGGCTGCCTAGCTGTGCCTAATGCCATGGCCGTATCTATGTTAAAACATGAAAACATAGCTCTATTGCTTCGCCAGCTAAACGCACTGGAAGACACAGCTCATCGCAGCGCCAATATCACTGACGAACCCGGCCAGCGCTACCTCTTCGACTACCAGCGCCTCAGCGACGACATTGCACGAATCCGTCAGGGACTGAAAGACCACCTCTCCCCCTCCCGAGCCCAACCCCGCGACCCCGTCGAGCTTTCCGGCAGCTACACAACGGAAGGCCGCAAACCATGAGCATGTCCGGCGCCCAAGCCTCCGCCTTCCAAACATCAGGCGGCTTCCCTCCCAGCGCCAGCTACCTGCTTTTCGTAGGCTTCGCCATAGCCATCACCTTCCTCTGGGCAGCCTGGGCAACCTGGAGCTGCTACCGAGGCTGGGCCACCGGCAACCTGGAACAAACCATCGCGGCACCCTCGGTTGTCCGGATCCTTCTTCTCAGCGTGATCCTCACCTTTTTCATCCTCAGTTGACCCAGTCGGAGTCTCAACATGTCGTCCCTTACCAAAACCCTCTACACCGTGACTGGCGCAACGTTGCTGCCCTCGTTCGCATCCGCCGCTCTGCCGGCTGCACAGCCCCCCTCACGTGGCGAGGGCACCAACCTGATCCAAACCATGCAGAACTACGGCTTCGACGCCTTCATGCTGATCGGCCTAGTCATCTTGGGCGTGATGTTCCTCGGTGTGGCCTGGCATGCCTTCGGCGTGTACCACGAGATCCAGGACGGCAAGAAGAAATGGCGCGACCTCGGTGCCACCGCCACCGTGGGGGTGGGAGTTCTCGGTGTTGGGATCTTCCTGGTCACGAAAGCCACCGGCATTTTGTAACGAGGGTCGTCCATGCCAGATGTTCTTGAAGACGGCACGTTGAGTTTCTTGCCTACCCGTTTGAACGACCAGCCCGCGGTAATCGGTGGCCTTACCGTCGACGAGATGTGGGGCACGGTGCTGATCAGTGGTGCCGTTGGGATGGTGCTAGGAATTGCTTTCGCGATTCTGACCCAGGTTTGGGCGCTGATCATCGTCGGTGCATTGGCGGGAGGTGTACTTGGTTTGACCGTGGCCAGCCGCCTTCTAAGGCGCTGGAAACGCGGACGGCCAGACACCTGGCTGTACCGCCAGATGCAACTGACGCTCGCCCAGCACTTCCCCACTTGGAACAACGCACGCCTGATCACTCGCAGCGGTGCCTGGACCTGCCGTCGCACGGAGGGCTCATGACTTACCGCAAAAAAGTAGATGCTCAACACGCCCACATCAGCAGCCTGCGCCTGATCATTGGGCTGATGGTCATTCTGGGGCTCTACATGGCTTACGGCTGGCAAAGCGCTCCACGCGATCTCACCATTCATGTGCCGCCAGACCTTCGATCCGGCAGCACCCGCCATTGGTGGGACGTTCCAACAGAGTCTGTGTATGCCTTCGGCTTCTACATTTTCCAGCAGATCAACCGCTGGCCGAATGACGGTGAAGTCGATTACGAGGACAACATCACCCGTCTGGGCAGCTACCTCACACCGAGCTGCAAGGCGTACCTGCAGAAAGACTTCGAGCTTCGCCGTAACAGCGGCGAGCTGCGCAGGCGTGAGCGCGGTGTCTCTGAGATTCCTGGGCGCGGGCTGAACGATACGTCGGTGCAACGCATCGAGACGCTCAGCATCAACGACTGGACCGTGAACCTGGACATCATCGCGGACGAGCACTACGGCGGAGAAATCGTGAAACGTGCCTTTGCCCGCTATCCCCTGCACATCATTCGCTCCGACATAGATCCCGAAACCAACCCCTTCGGCCTCGCCTGGGACTGCTACAGCGGTAATCCCCAGCGGATCGAGGTCTCTGCTGAACTGCCTAAATCTGGAGGCAAGCCATGATGCGCCGCCTGCTCGTTGCTGGGTTACTCACACTCGGCCAGTGCGCCCTCGCCAATGCCGTGGAAATCATGCGTTGGGAGCGTATCCCGCTGGCACTGCCATTGATCGTCGGGCAAGAGCGCATTGTCTTTGTTGATCAAAATGTTCGAGTCGGTGTACCGCGCAACCTAGTCGACAAGCTGCGCGTGCAAAGCACTGGCGGTGCGTTGTACCTGCTGGCTCATGAGCCGATAGAACCCACTCGCCTGCAACTGCAAAACATGGTCAGCGGCGAGATCATGCTGGTGGACATCATCGCGACAGCCGCAACTGCAAACCAGCAAGCCCCTGAACCGGTGAAGATCGTTGCCGGCGAAAGCCCAGCCACACGATATGGGCAAGCCAGCGCCAAGCCTTCTGGCAACCGCCCTGCCCCGCCGACGGCCACCTCTGCCGAGGAGGTCTCAGCGACGGCTCAGCGCGAAACACCTCTGCCCGTGGTGATGACGCGATATGCCGCCCAGATGCTGTATGCGCCTCTACGCACGGTTGAACCCTTGGAGGGCATCGCCCAGGTCAAGCTCAATCGAGGAATGAACCTCAGCACCGTGCTCCCGACCTTACCAGTGGAGGCCTCGGCCCTAGGTGCGTGGAGATTGGATGAGTACTGGGTGACGGCAGTGAAGCTGCGCAACACCAGCGCCCAATACCTGGCTCTTGATCCAAGGGACCTCATGGGAGATTTCATCACTGCAACATTCCAGCACCCATACCTCGGTGCCCACGGCGATGCGAGCGATACAACGACGGTGTATCTGGTGACCCGTGGCCATGGCCTGGCCGAATCAATCCTGCCGCTGGCTGTCGGGCAGATCGATCCGAAAGGAGGACGCCGTGAAGAATAATCCACTGCTCAAATTCCTGGTTATTCCGTTCGCGATCCTGGCAATTTTCATCGTGGCCAAGTTGTTCAGTGGCGGCAGTGCACAGCCGGACGCTCAAGAAGCTGAGACCCTAATGCTAAGCGCTGACGAGGCGATAAGACTGGGTGTAGACGGAGACACTCCGGCCGACACCCTGCGGACCATCGTTTCGGAGAGCCGGCAGCTCAAAGCCCAGATCTCCAACGCATTGAAAAGCAATGACGACCTGAAGCAGCAGAATCTGGATTTAACTCAACGCCTCCAGAACATCGATCAAAACGTCGACAGCAAACTGAAAAGCGCCCAGGACACGCTGAAAGAACAATCGCAGCAGCAAAGCCAATCACTCCTGGACAGCCTGCAACAACAGCTCAACACCTTGAGCAACAAAACCGAGGCGATGAACTCGACAGCGGCTGACTTGCCCATCGGGTTTGGCTTGCAGCCGGGTGATGGCGAGGGTTTCAAAAAAGCCCCTAGCACCGACATCATTTGGATCGAAGCGCAGGACGCCAGGCCGGTAGACGTCAATGGCAAACCGATAGCCGCGGGCTCAGCTCAAGCAGCCAACGGTTTCAGCTTTCCCACATCGTTTGGTGAAGCCTTGGGCCATGGCCAGAACACGCTGAATGCCAGCGCCCAGGCAGTCGCGAGTGAAGTCTCCCCGCAGGAGGCGCGCAAACAGGTCCGCAAGGTTTACACCCTGCCCCAGAACTCGACGCTGATGGGGTCGGTAGCGATGTCCGCACTGATCGGCCGAGTGCCTATCGACGGCACCGTCAACGACCCCTACCCGTTCAAGGTCCTGATCGGCCCGGACAACCTCACCGCCAACGGTATCGACTTACCCGACGTCGCAGGCGCCGTCGCCAGCGGAACGGCAGCAGGCGACTGGACGCTGTCCTGCGTGCGCGGGCAGATCAAAAGCCTGACGTTCGTCTTCAACGACGGCACCATCCGCACGCTCCCAGCGCCGCCGGAGGAAGCAACGGGCAGCAGTAGCCAGGCTTCAACCCAGGGCGGCCTGGGCTGGATCAGCGACGCTTACGGCATTCCCTGCATCAGTGGCGAACGCAAAAGCAACGCCTCGCAGTACATCGGCTCCCAGGTGCTGATCACCGCTGCCGGCGCCGGTGCCGCGTCGCTGATCAAGCCGGACGGCAACGTCAGTTCCTTCGTGAACACCCAGACCGGAACGGTGGGTACTGTTGGACTGTCCGGCAGTGAGGCCATGGGCAAGATCATTGGCCAGGGCGTCAATGACATCTCCAGTTGGGTCAACAAACTCTACGGGCAGGCCTTTGCGGCCGTGTACGTGCAGCCAGGCGCGAAAGTCGCCGTGCACCTAGACCAGCAGTTGGCCATTGATTACGAACTCAAGGGCCGCAAGGTCGACTATCGCTCAGGAGCCCGTCATGTCTCGACTACGCTTGATTAATTACGGTGCATGCCTGGCCGTTGCACTGCTCTCTACGGGTTGCGCGACGAGCAAAGAAGAACTGCTCCCCCATGGCGACAACACGATGATGGATGTGTGGGAGCAAGGTTCGATTGGCTCAAGCAACAGCGCCAGCAGCCGTCAGTTGCTCGATGCGCGCCTCGGTTTGCGAAGGTCGTTGGAGGATGGGCGGGCCGAAAATGTTGCGTACACCCGCACGGCTCAAAACGAAATCTACAGCCAGTTCAAACGCCTGCCGAACCCGGACCTGGTGATGTACGTGTTCCCCCATCTGACCGGCTCAGACCCGGCGCCCATTCCGGGATACAGCACGGTATTCCCGCTGTATCAGCGTGTGCAGTACGCCATGCCGGGTGAACGGACGGAGGATTACTGATGGACCTCTTTGAGCGTTTCAAGAAGCGGAAGACACCTGATCTTAAAGCTCGGGATAACACCGATACAGCAACAGAACGCTACTTGAACAGGTTGGCCGCGCTGGGCATCCCCTCTCCAGAAGACTGGCGAAATCCGAAGAATAAACCTGCAACCACAGCTGATGTTCGTCGCCTCTACAACGTCAATCCATCCTTCGTAGACCTGCTGCCCTGGGTCGATTACCTGCCTGACGAGCAAGCCATGTTGCTGGAGGATGGCGTATCCCGCGCAGCCTTTTTTGAGCTGACGCCGATCGGCACCGAAGGCCGAGACCCCGAGTGGCTGCGCAAAGCGCGCGATGCCCTGGAAAACGCCCTGCAGGATTCCTTCGACGAGCTGGAAACATCGCCGTGGGTAATTCAGTTGTACGCCCAGGACGAAACCAATTGGGACAATTACCTGCAACGACTGCACGACTACATTCAGCCGCGGGCACGGGGAACCACGTTTACCGAGCATTACCTGGCGCTGATGAAGCAGCATCTGGAAGCCATCTCTAAACCGGGAGGCCTGTTCGAAGACACCAAAGTCAGCCAACTGCCCTGGAGAGGTCAGCAGCGTCGTGTTCGGCTCGTGGTCTATCGACGGACCCGTGGCGTGGAAGCCGACGTGCGCGGCCAGGCCCCTGGCCCCTACCTGAAAGTCATCTGTGACCGGTTGGTGGGAGGCCTGGAAAACGCCGGCATCAAAACTCATCGCATGGATGGCCATGCCATCCGACACTGGTTGATTCACTGGTTCAATCCCCGGCCGGATCACCTAGGTCCCGCAGAGGCTGACATACGCCGTTTCTACGAACTGGTGTGCAAGCCTGTACCGGATGCGGGACCAGACGAATTGCCGCTCGCCAGCGGTACCGACTTCTCACAAAACCTTTGCTACCGCGAACCACTGTCAGACATGGAAAATGGACTGTGGTACTTCGACGGCCTCCCCCACCGCGTGGTGATGCTTGATCGACTGCGTGGCGCCCCCAAGACAGGCCACCTGACAGGTGAAACCCGAAAGGGTGGCGATGCACTCAACGCGCTATTCGACAAAATGCCGGAGGACACCATCCTCTGTATCACGCTCGTGATTACGCCGCAGGACATCCTTGAGGGGCATCTGGAGCAGCTTTCACGTAAGGCCATCGGCGACACGCAGGCATCGGTGTTGACCCGCGAAGATGTAGGTACAGCGCGGAAAATGCTGGGTCGCCATCACAAACTGTACAAAGGCAGCGTGGCGTTTTTCCTTCGCGGTAAGGACCAGGTGCAATTGCAGGAACGCAGCCTGCAACTCAGCACCGCGTTGCTGGGTGCCGGCATGGAACCCGTCGAACCGCAGGACGAGGTCGCCCCACTGAACTCCTATGTCAGATGGCTACCCGGCAACTTCGACCCGAACGAGCGCAAAGCCCTGGAATGGTATGTGCAACTGATGTTCGCCCAGCACATTGCGAACCTGGCGCCCGTCTGGGGCAGATCCACCGGGACCGGGCACCCGGGAATTACCCTGTTCAACCGTGGCGGGGCTCCAATTACATTCGACCCACTCAACAAACTCGACCGCCAGATGAATGCACACCTGTTCATGTTCGGTCCGACCGGTGCCGGTAAGTCGGCCAGCGCGACCGGCATGCTTAATCAGTTGGTCGCGATATACCGCCCTCGCCTGTTTATTGTTGAAGCGGGTAACAGCTTTGGGTTGTTCGGTGATTTTGCGAAGAAACTGGGTTTAACGGTAAATCGTGTTCGGCTCTCGCCTGGGTCTGGTGTCAGCCTGGCGCCGTTCGCCGACGCGGTGAAGCTGGTCGTGCCAAGTCGGAACGTCAAGGTTCTAACGGCTGACGACATTGAAGCCTCGGACGAGCACCTGGTCAGCCAGACAGAGGACGATCAGCGGGACATTCTGGGCGAGATGGAAATTGCTGCCAGGCTGATGATCACCGGCGGCGAAGACCGGGAAGATGCGCGACTGACCCGCGCGGATCGTAGTGCCATTCGCCAGTGCATTCTCAATGCGGCGCAGAGGTGTGTGGCCGAACAGCGAATTGTCCTGCCACAAGACATTCGTGAAGCCCTCCGCGATACCGGGTTGGAACCAGGCATCCCGGCAGCTCGCAGCGCACGTTTTTTGGAGATGGCCGAGGCCATGTCCATGTTCTGTATGGGCAACGAGGCAGACATGTTCAACCGGCCTGGCACACCGTGGCCGGAGGCGGACATCACCATCGTCGACCTGGCTACGTACGCGCGCGAAGGCTACAGCGCACAGATGGCCATCTCGTATATCTCACTGCTGAACACCGTGAATAACATTGCAGAGCGTGACCAGTTCAAGGGCCGACCGTTGGTGTTCTTCACTGACGAAGGGCATATCCAACTGAAGGTTCCGCTGCTGTGTTCCTACTCCGTTAAGATCACGAAGATGTGGCGCAAGCTTGGGGCCTGGTATTGGATGGCCACGCAGAACGTGGACGACGTGCCGCCCGAGGCGTCTGCCTTGCTGAATATGATTGAGTGGTGGATCTGCTTGAACATGCCGCCGGATGAGGTGGAGAAGATCGCGCGGTTTCGTGAGCTTAGTGCGGCTCAGAGATCGATGATGCTGTCGGCTCGGAAGGAGAGCGGGAAGTTTACGGAGGGGGTGGTGCTTTCGAAGAGCATGGAGTTGCTGTTTCGAGCGGTGCCGCCGAGTCTGCATTTGGCGTTGGCTATGACGGAGCCGGAGGAGAAGAAGCAGAGGTTTGACATCATGCAATCAACGGGTTTCAACGAACTGGAAGCGGCTATTGAAGTTGCAAAATTACTAGACCTATATCGAGGTATCGAAGCCCATGCCGACTAAGAACGCCTTTGAATACGTCCCAGAACAGGTTCACCGATTTGAATCGGGCGACCTAAAAAGAGAGTTCAACTACCTCTGAGCAGCAAAGTTTGAAAAAAGTAAGATTTTCAAGCCGCTCTACAAGCCTGACAGCATACGGCTTAGACAATAGGCCCAACAGGATATGCACAACTTATCCACAAGACGAGTGTATTTGGACGGCTTGATTAGTTTCTCAAAATCGCTCATCTTGTGTCTGCCGACAACACAAACCCCTAGATATAGGTTTCCGGCACCGTATTCCCAGACAGGGAGGGCGGAATCAGCGAGTGATTACGTAAGGTCAGCAAACGTTCCGTAACCACCCGCTCTCGAAGCCATTCGGTTAAGTACGCCTGACTTGAGTGCATGTATTACATCCAATCGAGTGCCTCCACGTCAAATGAAGAAGACCTGGAGGTGCCGAATGGTAGCCCTCGGTCAGGATCACATTCTCTGATTGAAAGGTATGACCATGAGCATCAACACTAAACAAACCGGCGAAGACATCGCCACCTTGGCCTCGAAAGTACTTCGTGACCCTCATGCTTCGGCACTCGGAAAGCAATTGGCCGGCTCGGCGCTGTCCCAATCCTCCAGCACCAAACAAACAGGTGCTGAAATGGAAGAGATCGCCAGCAAAATTGTGAGTAATAGCTTGAAGTATAGTGATACGGAGGTGAGCTTGGCTGGGTCTGTTCTTGCACAGTCCAACAAAGCGCGCTAAACAAGTTTGCTCGGTTTCAAAACGCCCCGCCCTGTGCGGGGCGTTTCCGTATCTACAGCTTACCAATTGCCAAACCTCCAGCGGCTGGTCTGTAGCTATTGAGCAACTGCATTGGGTTGCGTTGAAATTCACTCGGGCTTTCAGGCATCTTTATTCTGCGATCAAAAGGTGCGCACTCGCACCCTCCATTTGTATTTCGGAAAGCTGAATGAGGAAGCAAAAGTGGGGAAAATTACCAGCCTTAAACCCGTAATCTTCGACGGACCTTCACCCGAGTCACTGCGCACATGACTGAATGGCAACGTCAATACGTGGAAGAAAAGCAGTAGATGGGAAAGCCAACGATAGGAATTTCTTGGAAGGCAGCGACCATAGGCGAGACGGTCTATGACCTGAGCCACCTGAGTCCACATCTCTGGGAAATCACAATCCCAGGCAAGGAAGGAAAACCCGAGCTGCACCTACGAGTGAACATCACGTACGGGTTGCATTGCTTCGCTCGTGCTCCATTGCCGGGTGAAACTGTCAGCGCTGATGGCTGGTATGAAGACTCGCGCGAAAAAAGAGTATTTTGCTGTTTACGCTGGGAGCTATCGAAACGGCTGCCTGACATCATCGCGACGCTCGGCGAAAGACGTTGCATGCATACGGGCCACGAAGAGTTCGTAACCGTAGAAGTCGTGCATCAAGGACGCACCTTCGATTACGCAGTGTTCTTCACCGTTACAAAAGCCAAGAAAGCGGAAGGCGCTCACCTCAATCTATTCGTCAACAGTGCACACGAACGGTATGACCCACTGCAGTACAAGAAACCGATCAGCTTCAAATTCATCCTGCTGAATCGATATCTGGGCAAAGCAATCAAAACACCTCTCTGAAAAAGACAAAACCCCGCAATGCGGGGCTTTGACTTTAATCCGGAATCTCTTGGTTATCCCACTCTATGGTGCGGACCTCTTGCGAGGTGGATGGACGCTTACACCGGTCGGCGCTACCTTTTCAGTGCCCCCATTATTCAACCATTTGTTGAATAGGGAAAGGACCATTCATCATTTTTGATCATCCAGGTTGCTTTGGTCTCACCGACGATCATCAAGATGAAAATACATTCGCACCCTGGATCCTATTTCCTACTGCACGGCTGCGCACCATAAGGTTTCCTGCGCCTAACTCAACTTTAGGCGCGGCGCGATGCCCAAAATCATCCCCTCTTTACGGAAGTGCGTTGTACACCGACTTGTTGTGATGTGCCTGATGCCTGCTTCAGGGATCATCCAAGCTGAGACATGGGTAATCAGTGATCGTAACCTGCCCATAAGTGTTTCGGCTGATGTCCGGGTAATTCTATTAGACAAGCAAGTGCACCTTGAAAATCGGCTATCTGATGAGCTACCTGTAGACCCGAACCACGCAGCGGCAACAATCCAACGATACCTCTCTAGCCCTGCTGGAAAACGCTTGCAAAATGATCTAGCTAGCGCCCAGAAAGGCCTTACCGACGCGTGGAGTCTCGGCATTGAAAAAATTCCAGCCGTCGTCGTAGACCGCCGCTATGTCATTTATGGTGAAGCGGACGTGGCCAAGGCCGTTGAGCGAATCAAGCAGGCTAGAGGCTCATTGCAATGAAGCGCCTAACCCACCTGCTTCGCCCCCTATCGCTGGCAATAACCTTCAGCCTATCTGTCAGCACATCAGCCGCAATCAACTCCGCAGCAATCATCACCTCCTCCCTCTCCCCCTCCTGCCTGGAGTACCAGGTAGTCGGAATCTGCTACTGGCTGCTATGCACAAACTTCGGCTGCAAAGTCAGAACCTCCGCCAAGGTACGCCACTACGTGCCAGACGCTGTCGTATCTGCCTACTCCAGCACTGGAATGAACCCATGGGTAGAGATGTCCCCCCTCGGTTCACCAACCCCCATGGCGCAAGCAGGCGAGGATGGCACCACCAACCACGTCGCTGAAAACACCACTATCAAGTTCAAGGAGGCCGACGTCATCGGCCACCCCGGAGGCGCGACGTTCAGTCAGTTCGCCAGTGCCTCGGGCTACGCATGCAAAGGGGCAACCTTGCCGTTTGTGCCCTACTTCCTCAGCACGCTGGACCCCATTGCCTGGCGATACGGAATGCCCGAATCCGTATACCCCGAAGCACTCATTCCCGGAATGCGCGAGGTCGGCAGCCTATTCACGGCGAGCAGTTGGGGAAATCTCTACCCACGCAGCGGCTTCCTCAATCAGGTCGACGACTACAAGACAGGCGCAGTCATCGCGCAGCGCGCTGGTGACATCACTACCCGCCTCGGCCAGGTCCACGTCTATCAGCCGATGCGCGCCCTCCCCATGCCAGGTTACTGGCCGGCAGGCGAGCTGCGGGAAGGCATGGCGTTGACTGGCAAATGGCAAGAGTTGACCCCAACCCTCAACCCGACCTGCGCAACCTTTCCCAACATCATGCCGAGCATCGACTCAGTGAGCGGTGGTTACGCCTGGGCACTGTGGCGGCCGTATTCCTGCTGTCAGCGGCGCGGCCAGACCTTTCTGGGTAGCACGGGTCTCTAATGAAATCGGAGCACAACATGACATTCACCCCATGGGCTGTCGGACTGGTCTGCGGCCTGGTCAGTGCAATGGCCTTCTCTGCTGACCCTATCAACGCCTCAACCTCCGGAAGCGTCATCGGCGACGACGTGCTCTACAGCATCGGCGGCGGTAACGCAGTGAGCATGGGCAGTGCCGGAAACATGGACAGCATTTCCGTGGGTGCCGGCTGGAATACCAATCTGATCTGCGGAAACATGAGCCTGAGCAGCACCCTGGAAAACCAGTTGAACGGGGCGACCTCAGGCTTCCAGAACATCATGAGCACCGTGGTACAGAACGCCACTGGTGCCGTTGCCTCTCTGCCGGCATTGATTCTTCAACGTGCCAACCCCGCCCTCTACAACTTGATCACCAACGGCATCCTGCAAGCGCGACTGGATTTTGATCGTTCCAAGAGCACCTGCCGCGCTATCGGCGACAGGATGGCAGACATCGCCGGCAATCAGATGGGATGGGGCAAGCTCGCAGAGGGTCAGGCGATGAGCCAAACCCTGAGCTCCAACACCGACGCGGTGTCTGCCGTTGAGCAAGTTGAGAAGAAGGCAGGCAACGATGGCGTGACCTGGGTCGGCGGAGATCGAGCGGGCGGTTCAAGCCAGAAGCCGATTCGTATCGTGGGCGATGTGACCAAAGCCGGTTACAACCTGCTTAACAAGCGCAGTGCCGAGGATACGTCCTCCATCAGCAAGGATGAATGCCGCAATGGCCTGGTGTGCAATGTCTGGTCCTCCCCGCAAGAAGCCAGCAGCTTCGCCAATCGTGTCCTCGGCGAACAGCAACAACAGACCTGTGACAGCTGCCCGGCGACTGTTACATCCGCAGGCGTGGGGCTGACGCCGCTGATCCAGGAAACCTACGACACCAAGCTCAAGGCACTACAGGAGTTGCTATCGGGCAGCAAACCTTTGTCGCTCGAAAACCTCACTGCCGCCAGCAGCAACTCGCTGCCGATCACCCGAGGAGTTATCGCAGCCCTGAAAGACGAGCGCGACCAGGATGTGCTCGCCCGTCGTTTGGCCTCCGAAGTTGCGCTCTCCGATGTGCTTGAAAAAGCCCTGATCCTGCAGCGCACATTGCTTGCCGGCAGCCGGGAGCCGAACGTCGCCGCGAACGATCTGGCCATCCAGGCAGTGAACCTGCAGACGTCTTCCCTGCAGCAGGAAATCGGCAACCTCAAGATGGAATTGGACATGCGCCAACAGCTCGCGAACAACTCACCGATGACCATCATCGAGCGCAGTAAAGCCCGTGCGGAAAACTCTCGAGGGGTGTTCCAGGGGGATGCAGAAACCGACCGCCTGAACCAGCTCCAGTCAGCGCCCACGAGTCGACAATGAGAGACAGGCCATGACTGATATGACAAAACACGCTCGGGCTCGCCGGGTCGGGCGAGGCCTTCTCATGGGTCTTGGTGTGTCACTCACGTTGATGATGCTGAGCGCCGCCTTCCTCTTCCTGTTTGCCAATGCCAAACAGTGGCAGCTGTGGAGCAGTAACCATTATTGGGAACTCCTCGCCTGGCGAATCTTGCTCTACATCGCTCTGATGGTGACCTGGACCAAACTCAAGACCTGCCTTCCCGAGCCCATACGACTGAACAATCGAGGTCGTTTAGCCAGAATCGAAATATTGATCGTGATGCTGTTTGGGCTGATAGAGCTGAGCAAAGTCCTGCTACAACAAGGGGGTGTTTGATGACGCTCTACACCAACGATTACCTGGAGTATTACCTCACTCTGGTCGCATGGATCATCAACAACGGCATCTGGGCGATGATCCAGGACAGCGGCTTGTTTGCCCTGCCCTTCTGCATCATCGTCATTCGAGAGTGGCTGAAAGTGCGCGGAGAGGGTGCCGACGAGGGCAACAAGGGTGTGCTGTCGTTAGCACGGATCGAAACCCACATCTACGTAGGCTTCGTCGTCGTGGCGTTCTGTGGAGTACCAGCCGTCAATGTGAGCTTCGATACCCTGGCGTTTGATCAAAGCAGGTCTCAGCAGTGCCAATACAACCTGCCCGCGCCGACCGAAACCGGCTGGAATACCACGTTCAGTTCGCTCGCGGGCAAGAGTGCCGAAATGCCTATGTGGTGGGCGTTTATGCACTCCATGTCTAAAGCACTGACCAGTGGTGCTGTAGCAGCCATCCCGTGTGGCACGGACCTGCGACAGATGCGGATGGAGATTGATCGAACGCGGATCAACAATCCGTTGCTGGCCCAGGAAGTGGCCGACTTCACTCACGATTGCTACGGCCCGTCACGCTCACGCTTGTTTATGCGCAGCCCTGAAGTGGTTGCCGATAAAAACACGACAGACATTCTCGAAGACTTGAGCTGGATAGGATCGCGCCATCTACTGAACTCCGCCGGGTACTACGACACCGATTACTCAAAAACGCCCCGCACGGCTTGGCCGTACAACCCTGTGCGAGACGTTGGTTTACCGCAGGTTACGGGTGGTGGTGGCTATCCAACGTGTAAGCAGTGGTGGAGTGATGCGGGCGTGGGTCTGAAGGAGCGCCTGCAAAGCCAGGTCGACCCGGATCTGCTGTCACGTTTTCTGGGATGGGCCAAGTGGATGTCGCCGGATAAGGTCAACGAGTCACTAGTTCGTCAGTTGGTCTCACCCTCGAATCAGGTGAGGGGTGATGTGTACTCGGACTATGGCGGGCAGATCGGCGGAACCGTTTGGAATGGCATGGCCCGGGCGACGGGCACACTTGGGGTCGCTGTAGGCTCCTTGGCATATTTCCCTGCAATGGACATGGTGCGTCAGGCGCTACCGATGGTTATGGCGTTTTTGAAAATGGCCTTTGTAATCTGTCTGCCGCTCGTACTGATAATTGGCGCGTATCAGTTGAACGTCGCAATGACCTTGACGGTAGTTTTCTTTGCTCTGATGTTCGTGGACTTCTGGTTTCAGCTAGCCCGATGGGTGGACACCACAATCCTTGATGCGCTTTACGGCTCTGGATCTCCCCACCTCAGCTTCGATCCTGTGATGGGACTGAACACAGCGACTCAGGATGCTATTTTGAATTTTGTGATGGGGGCGATGTTCATCATCATGCCCGTGTTCTGGATAGGGGCACTCGGTTGGGCAGGGGTCAAGGTCGGTAACGTGCTCGAAGGGCTGTCCAGTGGCACGCTGGCAGTTCGAGGTGCGGGCGAGAAAGGTGGCCAGGCAGTAGAAGGGGGTATCAAAGGCGCAGGCAACAACATCGTGAAATGACAGTAGAGAGGTAATTTCGATAAGAGTTAGATCACCTCCTCACGCGCTCATCCTCACCGTGCCAAAGACTGTCGGGTCCATTTGAGTCCCATAGACTCTTAGATTTGGAAAGCTGAGTCCCAGAATTTTTCCCTTGATCAGCTATATCAGTTGTCCCTCCGGCTTTGACCAACATGAGGGTCAGGATCACTAATACCGCGAAGGTCAAAAGCCCACTGATAAACCCGTGCCCAATGTGAAATATCGTAAGAATCGCTGCTGCAACCACAAAGGTTCTCTTGATCCATCGCAGAATGCTGTTTTCGTCAGTCAGAAGAAAACGCATCCCACGACCAAGGCTAACGCCCAACCGGGAAGCGATGCTGTGTGAATTTGGTAACGACATGAGGCCCCCTCCGTTTAATCACAGTCCCATCTTCATGGATACTCACCTTCCACTCCACCCCAGGAATCAAGCTTTGCGCCAAAGACATCACGCCCATAGGGAGCATCTCTCTCCTCTGCTTTGGCCAACTCCTCAAGAATAGAAAAATCGCCTTTCGCCATCGCGTACACAATGAGCACCATGCTGATGAGAGTGAGCAACGCTCCTGCCAACCAGTGAAAAAAATGTATCGAGAGAAATAGTGCGGAGGCAAAGAAAACCAGTCTTTTCATCCAACGGATTGTTGGATTTGGATCTCGAAGGAAAAAGCGCAGGCATCGACCTAGGCCATAACCCAATCGACCCGCAAATCCCTGAGAGGACTGTAATGACATGAGAGCCCTCCGCTCATGTGACCAAAGTGAAATCACGTATACGTCGCGAGTGAAATTCGCTCAAGACAACCGGCATAATTGCCGATGGAAATGTGCAACATTTTTTAACCAGAGCATCCCATGGCGACACGAAGCGTATTACTAAATCCCCACCTGGAGCAGGTCGTCAATGACCTTGTTGTTTCAGGTCGCTATCAAAGCGCAAGCGAAGTCCTACGTGAGGGGCTGCGTCTGCTGGAACAGCGCGAAGCTGAAGAGTCCGCCAAAGCCGACGATCTACGGAAGACCATTTCAACCGGCCTCACGAGTCTTGAAGAGGGCGACCTTACACAAGTTGGCGCTGAAGACCTGGAACGCTTCATGGCCTCCCTTGCCGAGCAGATTTTACTACCGATCACAGAGAGTCATTGAGCATGCCGCAGTACCAAGTATCCACCCTTGCTCAATCAGATATCGTGAACATCTTGAGCCGTTACCAGGCACAGTTCGGCATCGCTTGCCGGCAACGCTACCAAGATCTGATTCTCACGGCCCTGGAGGATATCGGCGCAGTCCCCTACCGCATTGGCAGCAGTTTCCGCGATGAGATTGCACCAGGCCTTCGAAGCTTTCATCTGCTCCACTCCCGCAAGCGCGCAGCTAACTCGGTAGGTGTTGTCCAAAAACCTCAGCACGTTATTTTTTATCGGCTTGCCGATGACCAGGCCATCGAGGTCGTTCGCCTGGTGCACGAGACTGCGGAAGCCAGACTTCACCTCCCCAAAGAATGACCCAGCAAATGGCCCAAAAGGAAATGGTTCTGGAAAAGCCAATGGAAGGGATCACAAGGGTAAAAGCCCTACCCGAAAGGGCTTGCTTCGCAAAGGGATTAGGCCTCCCTTCGTAAACATCTTCTCCGACACGACCTGTCGATTACTCTCCCAAAGCTCACACACCTGACACACAGGGAATGAAGGAAGCAGACTACATTTCACCGAGAAGCGTCTGATTTCCAGGCCTGTTCACGCCCTCCAGAATCCGCCGGCACATGGACGTGATGGCAAAATACCCTTTGAATTTCGATGGGCAGCGAGCAATGCTTTTTCGTTGAACCAACCCAGTCAGAAAGAGGAAAAGCCCGCTCCATGTTTCTTACATGGAGCCGATTATGTTCTCTCTAAGACGCCGTAGAAAAGCAGCACCCACCCACACTCATACTCCAGAAGGTTACTTGGAGCCAGCGACCAGCCAGGCGCTGCTCGCTCATCCTCGTCGACTAAAACTACTGGAGAACATTTGGCAACGCGCATCCCTTTCGCGCACTCAGTTTGCCGAACTCTACCGACGACCGCTGGAGCGCTACGCAGAGTTGGTCCAGCTACTTCCTGCCTCGCAGAATCATCACCATGCGCACCTTGGTGGAATGCTGGACCACGGCCTGGAGATCGTCGCCTATGCCCTGAAAATTCGACAGACCTACCTGCTGCCGATAGGCGCACCGCCGGAATCTCAATCAGCACAGGCAGAGGCTTGGACTGCTGCCGCAGCCTACGGCGCGTTGATACACGACGCAGGTAAGATCGCAGTTGATGTGCACATCGAATTGGAGGGAGGAAAAACCTGGCATCCGTGGCACGGACCGATTAAACGGCCGTACCGTTTTCGGTACCTGAAGGACAGGGACTACCACCTCCACGGAGCCGCCTCAGCGCTGGCCTATTCGCAAATCCTGACGCCGAACATACTGGACTGGCTCAGTGGCTTTCCCGAGGCCTGGTCGCAGCTGATATTTATCCTGGCGGGCCAATATGAACATGCTGGCATCCTCGGTGAGATCGTGATCAAAGCCGACCAGGCATCCGTCGCTCAAGAGCTGGGCGGCAATCCATCCCGCGCATTGGCCGCGCCCAAACAATCCCTACAGCGACAACTGGCGGAAGGTCTACGCCACTTGGTGCGTGACACCTTGAAGCTGAATCAGCCTGATGGACCTGCAGATGGATGGCTGACTCAGGATGCTTTGTGGCTGGTCAGCAAGCCCATTGCGGACCAATTGAGGGCATGTCTGCTGTCCCAAGGCGTCGAAGGGGTGCCCAGCTCAAATGCACCTTTCTTCAACATGCTGCAGGATCAGGGCATCGTTCAAACAAACGCTAAAGATAAAGCGATCTGGAAGGCCACGATTGATAACGGTCGCGGGTGGAGAAATACATTCACCTTGCTCAAGCTCTCACCGGCGCTAATCTGGGGCAATCCGAGTGAGCGGCCACCGATCTACGCGGGCAGCGTTGAAATTGCGTCAGATGCACCGCCTGAGGAGGCGCAGGATCATCAGCACAGTCCGGCCCTACCGTCGCAGCAGGACTCAGCCCATGACGTCCCTACGACGCCCCAAACACCTCTGACGCGCTCAGCACCCACCGCTGATGACCCGGCGGAGGTCGACGCCTTGTTGGCGCTGCTGACCAATACCGAGCAGCCAGCAGAACACACCCCACAAATGCTGACGCCTCCTATCCCCGACGCAAATGCCTGCGAACCAAACGCATCAGCAGTACAAGAAGCCGTCGACCCCATGCTGACGCCGCCCGTGAACAAAACAGATCTGGGCCAGGGTTTCGTTGATTGGCTGAGAGCCGGTATCGCCTCGCGCAAAATTATCATCAACGATGCCAAGGCACTGGTTCACACCGTTGCCGGCACTGCGATGTTAGTTACTCCGGGAGTGTTCAAACGTTTCGTGCAGGAGTTCCCGGCTTTGGAAACACAGGCTAAAGCTCAAAAACTGAACGCCTGGGAACTGGTTCAACGAAGCTTCGAGAAGCTGAAACTCCATCGAAAAACTGAATCAAGCCACAACATCTGGACCATCAATGTAATCGGGCCACGCACCACCAAAAAGTTACGGGGTTACCTGCTCATCGATCCGCTGACGCTTTTCAGCGAGGTCCCCTTTGACAATGTGAGCTTGAGCCTACCGCCCTCATCATTAGAGGGGGCTGAATGAACACCCCATTGGAACTGACCCGGGACTACCTTTCTACACAAGTACTTCGAGAGGCCACCGAAAAAATCTACCTCGCCTCCACCCGCGCGCTGTTAAGGCATTTCGGTGAGAGCGTTACGCTTGAGGCGATAGACCAGCGCTCGGTGTTGGGATGGCGCAAAAAAGTGCTGGAGGATGGTCTTGCAAAGACGAGCTGGAACACCTATTCAAATCATATGCGCACCGTCTGGGGCCATGGACTTGAATACGGCACGCTGACTCACACCACGATCAACCCTTTCAAAAAGACTTCGGTCATTCCACCCAGGCGCCCCAAGAAAACCGTGCCGCGCGAAGCCATCAAATGGGCGCGAAATTGGCTGAAGGAGTTGGTGATTGAAGAGCGCATCACCCAAAAGCGCAGCAAGATAACCCCCGCATGGTTTTGGCTGGCTGTGTTCGAGCTATTTTTCCACAGTGGTATTCGCCTGAATGCGCTGCTTAACCTCCGGTACCAGGATGTTCACTGGGACAGCCGCTTAATACGCGTGGAGGCGGACAAAGAGAAAACCCACCGCGAGTACTCCATACCTATCACAGGCGATCTTGAGCCCCACCTCAGAGCGGTTTGGGATGCGGCCAAGGCGATTGGATTCGATGCCGATGATCAGCTCTTCAATGTAAATCGGTTCTCCCACCACTACCGCCGAAAGACCATGAACACCGATCAGGTCGAAGCCATGTATCGCAAGCTTCACAAACGGCTTGAAACGCGGATGACCCCGCACCGATTCCGGCATACGCTGGCCACCGACCTGATGCGCCAACCAGAGCGCAACATTCACCTGACCAAGAGCTTGTTGAACCATTCCAATATCTCGACGACCTTGGGGTACATCGAGGTTGATTACAGCCACATGCGAGCGGTGATGCAGGAGCGCAGCATGGCCCAAGGGTCACTCAAGGTGGAACGCCGAGTAGACGACCGAATACCTACGCAAATACCTGTAGAACCGCTGCTGAAGACTGAGGCGCCAGAGCCTGAGACGGTGTCCTTGCTGATCACACACAACCCGGATCAGCCGGTCGCATGCGTCACCGCTGATCCCCCAATTCCGATACCTCCGCCGGAGGAGCTCGCGACATACAAGCTGTTGACCCAAGTGCAGAGCCTGGAGTCCGAGAGGTATTCGCTGGACCAGGCCATGCTGCCGGCGAGTACGGGGCTCAGTCACGAATTGTCCTGGGATGGGCCAGGCACATGGTGGGAGGATCTAGAGTTGCCAACATCGGCTATCGAGGAGAGCGCGGAGCACTCAATGATGCTTACATTGATGCTCGGCTTGGGCGGTGCGAAGAGCCACAACTGGGGCTGAAGCATCCAACAGTTTCAGCTCAACAACTAGCCCTCTTGACCGGTGCCGTTTGAGCATCCGGTCAGTGGAAGAGAAGCCGGCGAAAGCCGGTTTTTCTGCTTCTAACTTCCTGCTGGCTGTTGCAAGGCCACTGAGCCCCGCAAAACCACATGACGACTTGAACAAGTCCCGCGTTTTGCGTGTAGGAAGGTGAGAACCGCTAGAAGCCTACAAGCGCTCAGGATTTTTCCTAACTAGCTTCGAGCCTTCATCTGACAGACCCGCCGCAAATTACCGAAAACGCCGATTTTACTGCCCACCTCATATTGACATCACAAAACGCCAACACTAGATTTCGCGTCAGACGGCTGCATGTCTACGAAGATATCGAGCGCGTTGCGCGCCTTCAGCTCCGTCCACCGACCTAAATCGCGGGCAAAAAAAAACCCGGAAATCCTCACTTGCGTGGGCCTTCCGGATTTTCTAAACCGCCAAAAATGGTGGGTCGTGTGGGATTCGAACCTACGACCAATTGGTTAAAAGCCAACTGCTCTACCAACTGAGCTAACGACCCGCTGTGTTGTGGCGCGTATAATACTGATTTCTAAGGATTATTCAACACCTTATTTTAAAAAAATCAGAAATAACGCGTTGGGTCAGTAATTCCGGCCGCTTGGAAGCCTTCTGCACGCAGTCGGCAGCTGTCGCATTTCCCACAAGCACGGCCGTCATCGTCTGCCTGGTAGCAGGAAACTGTCAGCGAATAATCGACGCCAAGTCCTACGCCAGCCTTGACGATATCGGCTTTGCTGAGGTTTTGCAGCGGCGCCAGGATGCGGAAGCCCTGCCCTTCTACACCGGCTTTGGTCGCCAGGTTGGCCATGCGTTCAAACGATTCGACGAACTCTGGGCGGCAGTCCGGGTAACCGGAGTAGTCCACCGCGTTGACGCCGATAAAGATGTCGCGGGCGTTGAGCACTTCAGCCCAGCCCAGGGCCAGGGACAGGAAGACGGTGTTGCGGGCCGGTACGTAAGTGACCGGGATGCCTTCGCCGGGTGTTTCCGGTACGTCGATGCTGCTGTCAGTGAGCGCCGAGCCGCCGATGCCATTGAGGTTCAAGCCGATCACCTTGTGCTCGACCACGCCCATGTCGCGGGCGACGCGGGCGGCAGCGTTCAGTTCGGCGCGATGACGCTGGCCGTAGTCGAAGCTCATGGTGTAGCAGCTGTAGCCTTGCGCCTGCGCCATCGCGACCACGGTAGCGGAGTCGAGGCCGCCGGACAGGAGAATCACGGCGCGTTTTTGATCGTTGGTGTGCTCAGTCATGTCAGCGTCCTGGCTCGTCGTTCCAAAGGTATTTGTGCAACTGCAATTGCAGGCGCACCGGTAGATTGTCCGCCACCACCCAATCGGCGAGGTCGCGTGCGTTCAGGTCGTGGTGGCTTGGAGAGAACAGCACCTCGCCCGCGCGACGGTCCAGGCCATACTGGATCAGCTTGGAGTTCGCCCAATCGTAATCATCACGGGAACAGATAACGAACTTGACCTGATCGTTGGCCGTCAGCAAGTCGATGTTCTCGTAGCGGTTGCGGTGCGATTCCTTGGAGTCCGGGGTCTTGAGGTCGACTACCCGGCTTACCCGCGGGTCGACCGCGGAAATATCCAGGGCGCCGCTGGTTTCCAGGGACACCTCGTAACCGGCATCGCACAGCTGCTTGAGCAAAGGGATGGCATTGGGTTGCGCCAACGGCTCGCCGCCCGTCACGCAGACGTAGCGCGGCCGGTAACCGGCAACCTGTTCGAGGATGTCGTCGAGGGTACGCACGGTGCCACCACTGAAAGCGTAGGCGCTGTCGCAGTATTGGCAGCGCAACGGGCAACCGGTCAGGCGCACAAATACTGTGGGCAGGCCAGCGGTGCGCGTTTCACCCTGCAAAGAGTAAAAAACTTCGGTGATACGTAATGTGTCTTGCATAGTCGCCACGGGCGTAACAGCTAAACAGGCTGTCCGCCTCCGTCAGGCACTTCATGAGACCCCGCCAACGCGTAGACCCCAAGAAGCGTGTTTCATAAAAGGGCGTGGATTCTAACGAAAAAACCCGCGCCAGGCGCGGGTTTCTTCTGAACGGGCTGCTTTGCCTACAAGCGTTGCAGATCCCGTTGGGCCAACTGGGCAGCGGAAGTCCCCGGATACTGGGCAACCACTTGCTGCAGAATGCCTTTGACCTTGTCGGTATGACCCAGGCGGCGTTCTACGTCAGCGAGTTTGTACAGCGAATCCGGCACCTTGGCATGCTTGGGATAGAGCTGGCTGACCTTGGCAAATGCCTGGCCTGCGCCCTGCAAGTCACCCTTGGCCAGGTTGACCTCGCCCAACCAGTATTGGGCGTTGCCCGCGTACTGGCTGTTTGGGTATTTGCGCAGGAAAGCGCTGAATGCCTGGCTGGCCTTATCGAAATCCTTGGCTTTGATCAGGTCGAACGCCGCATCGTAATACAGCTTTTCCTTCGCCGGATCACCCGGTTCGCTGCTCGCGGCAGGGGCTTGGCTGGCAGCCGCCCCCGCTGCTGCACCACCGATGGCAGCACTAGGTGCACCACCGGCGGAAGAATTATCAGGAGTTGCGGCAGGTGTAACACCGGCTCCAATGCGTCGATCAAGATCCTGGTAACGTTCCAGGCCTTCTTGCTTCAGCTGGCGCACTTCGTTCTGCAGAATTTCAATGGTGCCTTGTTGCTGCGCCAATTGATCCTGCATGCGTTGCAGCTGGTTGAACAGTTCGCCCTGTGCCGAGGGAGCGGACGTAGCCGCTCCCCCCGCATAGGCGCCGTTCGTGCCATAACCTGCTGGCGGATAACTGCTCCCGCTATTGTTATAGCCAGAGTTGCTATCTTCCACAGGAACCGCAGCCCACACCGCAAGCGGTGCGAGGCTGAGAGCCAATACAGTCAGAGCACGACGGCACGTTCGCATGACGAATTACTTACGCAGTTCGACGCGACGGTTTTGAGCCCAGGACTGCTCGTCGTGGCCAGTAGCAACTGGACGCTCTTTACCGTAGGAAACCAGTTCCAGTTGGCCTGGAGCAACACCTTGCAGTACCAGGTAGCGCTGAACGGCTTTCGCACGACGCTCGCCCAGTGCCATGTTGTACTCACGAGTACCACGTTCGTCGGTGTTACCTTCCAGAACAACGCGAGCGCCGTTAGCTTTCAGGTCCTTCGCGTGAACGTCCAGAGCGCGCATGGCTTCTGGTTTCAGGTCCGAACTGTCGTATTCGAAGTAGAAAGTGGTGATAGCGCGCAGAGCAGCTTCTTCGCTCAGGGAGCCGTCAACTGCACCAGTGTTAGCGCCGTAACCAGCGTTTGGATCAACAGCTGCGCCTTCACCGGCATTGTCGCCGCCTTTAGACGAGCAACCAACGGCTACGGACAGAGCCAGAGCCAGAGCAGCAAACTTACCAAACTTCAGCATTTCCATCGTGAAACTCCTAATGAACCCCAGTGTGTTAAGCAAATCTTGTAGCGCCGCGTCAGTTCAGGTAAGGGGACCAGGATGGTTCTCTGACTTCGCCTTGAGCGGTAGGAAGTGGGAGCCTTACGCGTCCATTAATGGACACGAGCATCAAGACTCCCCGGCCCTGCTGGCGGGTGGCGTAGATTACCATGGTGCCGTTGGGCGCAACAGTGGCTGACTCATCAAGGTTGGTATCTGTGAGGATTTTTACGGTTCCGCGCTGCAAATCCTGGGCCGCAACCCGGAAATTAGTGAAACCATCCTGACGGTGAATCATCACCAACGTCTTTTCATCAGCCGAAAGTTTAGGGTTGGCGTTGTAGTTGCCGATAAAAGTCACGCGTTCCGCGCCACCGCCACCAACACTCGCCTTGTAGATTTGTGGTTTGCCGCCACGGTCGGAGGTGAAGAAGATGGTCGAGCCATCCTTACCCCAGAACGGTTCGGTGTTGATACCCGGGCCGCTGGTCACGCGAGTAATCGCACGCGAAGCCATGTTCATCACGTAGATGTCCGGGTTGCCGTCCTTGGACAGCACGAACGCCAGGCGCGAACCATCCGGCGACCAGGCTGGCGCACCGTTGAGGCCTTCGAAGTTGGTGATCTGCTCACGACGGCCAGTATCGATGTGCTGGACGAAGATACGCGGGCGCTTCTGTTCAAAGGACACGTAGGCAATACGCTTGCCGTCCGGCGCAAAACGCGGCGACAGGATGGGCTCACGCGATTGCAGCAAGGTCACTGCACGAGCACCGTCGTAGTCCGAACGCTGCAAGGTGTAGCGGGTGTTGTCTACCGAGAAACGCTCAGCCGTTACATAAAGCAGACGCGTCGAGAAAGCACCTTTGATGCCGGTGAGCTTTTCAAACGACTGGTCCGAGATGTAGTGGGCCATGTCGCGGATTTGCTCGGCTGTGCCCGACACGCTGCCGGTCAGGACCTGCTGCTCGGTGGCCACGTTGAACAAGGTGTAGGTGATTTGCAGGCGACCGCCGGCCGGCGTGATATTACCGACCATCAGGTACTGCGCGCCCACGGCTTTCCAGTCACGGAACACGACTTCGCTGGCCTGGTTCGGCTGGCTGATCATGTTGCCTTTCGGAATCGGCGCGTAGTAGCCGGAGTTGCGCAGGTCGTCGCTGACGATCTGGGCCATGTCGTCCGGCAGCACGCTGCCGCCCTGCCAGCCGAACGGTACTACCGCAATCGGGGTGGCCCGATCGCTACCGCTGGTGACCAGGATGTTCTTTTCATCCGCCGCCGCTATCCCTGCCATACAGCAAATAACGACAAGCATTCCTCGAAGAAGGTTTCTCACAAGGCTAGATCCTCAGGTGTGAATGTCATCTTGAATGAACGATAGGGAGCGAAGTCGCTTGGTTTCATTCCCTGCATCTCGGTCAACCGGCCAATGTTCTTGACCGCTGCAACCGCCGAACTGTCGAACGAACCATCGCCACTGGACTTGGCCACGCTGACCGAAGTCACCGTACCGTCCGGCAACATGCCGATCTGCAGCACTACTGTCATGCCTTTGCGTGCCGAAGGTGGACGTGTCCAGCCTTCCGCTGCCCGTGCCCGAATCAGGTCGTCGAAACTGCCCGCGACTTCGTCACCACGTTCATCGGCCAAGGCTTGCTGACGCTGCGGCGTGTCGGAAAGCAAATCTGCCAGGGCCTGGGCCTTTTTCTCTTCGGCGGATTTACGTGCTGCTTCCTGGGCCTTTTTCTTGGAGGCATCGGCGGCAGCTTTCTTCTTCGCGTCGTCGGCGACTTTTTTCTTCGCCTCGTCTGCTTCAGC
This sequence comes from Pseudomonas sp. GL_117, assembly GCF_057835125.1. Classification (NCBI taxonomy): domain Bacteria; kingdom Pseudomonadati; phylum Pseudomonadota; class Gammaproteobacteria; order Pseudomonadales; family Pseudomonadaceae; genus Pseudomonas; species Pseudomonas sp. GL_117. The sequence continues at coordinate 4,929,118 of NZ_CM174418.1, forward strand.
TTTTTTCTTGGCGTCTTCGGCGGCTTTCTTCTTCGCGTCTTCGACTATTTTCTTCTTGGCTTCTTCAGCGGCCTTTTTCTTGGCCTCTTCTTCGGCAGCTTTCTTGGCTTCTTCTTCAGATTTCTTCTTGGCTATATCAGCCAATTGTTTCTCTTCGGCTTTTTTAGCTTCGGCAGCTTTCTCGGCTTTTTTGGCTTCATCAGCCTTTTTCGCCTCGTCGGCCTTCTTCGCTTCGTCAGCCTTTTTCGATTCCTCGGCCTTTTGAGCCGCCTCTTCTTTCTTTTGTTCCGCAGCAGCCTTCACCGCTTCCTGCTCGACCTTCTTCTGTTCCATCTGTTCGACTTCAGTCTGGCGCGCAGCCGACTTCTGGGCCTCACCTGCAATCTTCTGATTGGTCTGGGTGGTGGCCTGGCTTTTCGATTTCAGCTGATACAGGGTCGCCTGCACGATCGGCTTGGCTGGCGGCAAGTCCGGGGTCATGGCAAAGCTTACGAACAGCATGCCAAACACCAGGACGTGCAGGGCAATTGCCCAGACGCTAGGCCAGAAGTAGCTTTCCGAGGCGGACGGCTCTCGCTGTTGCTGCATCAGGGCGCCTCGGTAATCAAGCCAACGTTACCGACGCCGGCCTTCTGCAGCCCGCCCATGGCACCCATGACGGATCCGTAGTCGACTGCCTTGTCACCCCGGATAAACACCTGGGTGTGCTTGCCGCCTTCGTTGCCGGCGCGAATGATCTTGGTCACCGCATCGGTCATCGCCGGCAAGGTCATGGCCTTGTCCTGTTGCTTCTGAGTGTCGACTTCGCTGCCAAGGTTCCAGTAATAGGTCTTGTCGGACTTGATCGAAATGGTCAGCACCTGGGTGTTGTTGTCCTGGGGCAAGGCTTCGCTGGAAACCTTGGGCAGGTCAACCTTCACACCCTGGTTGAGCATCGGCGCGGTCACCATGAAGATCACCAGCAGCACCAGCATCACGTCGATGTAAGGCACTACGTTCATCTCGGCGACCGGCTTGCGCTTGGTTCGAGCTCGAGTGATTAAAGCCATCGGGAGGTACCTGCTTATTCTTCGCTGGTGTGCACTTTACGGTGCAGGATCGCCTGGAATTCATCGGCGAAGGTGTAGTAACGGCCAATCAGGTTTTCGCCGCGGGCGGCAAAACGGTTGTAGGCGATGACTGCCGGGATCGCAGCGAACAGGCCGATCGCAGTGGCGATCAAGGCTTCGGCGATACCCGGGGCCACGGTGGCCAGGGTCGCTTGCTGAGCCTGGGCCAGGCCACGGAAGGAGTTCATGATGCCCCACACGGTACCGAACAGACCGATGTACGGGCTCACGGAACCCACGGTGGCGAGGAACGGCAGGCTCTGCTCCAGCTTCTCTTCTTCGCGGGAGATGGCGACGCGCATGGCACGGGCCACGCCTTCCATCACCGCTTCCGGGTCGACGCCTGGCTGCTGGCGCAGACGGGAGAATTCCTTGAAGCCAGCGCGGAAGATCTGCTCGACGCCCGAATCCGGGTCCGGGTTGCTGCCCGCCTGGCGATACAGCTTGGACAGGTCGATACCCGACCAGAAGCGCTCTTCAAAGCTCTCCAGGGCACGTCGACCGGCACGCAGCAGGTTGCTGCGCTGAAAAATCATGACCCAAGAGGTAACCGATGCGGCTACCAGGATCAGCATCACCAGTTGAACCACGACACTGGCATTGCTGACCAGGCTCCACATGGAGGAATGGTCGACGACGGTAGGTTCCACGCTAAATCTCCTGCTTTGATTGTTTACCCGCGCCGCTTACGTCGGCAAAGGCCGCACGTAGAGCTTCGGGAATGGCCCGGGGTTTCAAACTATTGGTGCGCACACAGGCCACCAGGAACTGCCCCTCACAGAGCAGCGTTGCATCCGTTGCCCGCCTGACCTGCTGTTTGAAGCGCAGGCTGACACGGTTCAATTCGATTACTTCAGCGCTGACCAGCAGTTCGTCGTCGAGCCGCGCCGGCGCGTGATAGCGCGCCTCGCTGGAATGCACGACAAACAACAGGTCCTCCCCTGCCAGCTGGGATTGGGCAAAGCCCAGCTCCCGCAGCCGCTCGGTGCGAGCCCGCTCCATGAACTTGAGATAGTTGACGTAATACACGATGCCGCCCGCATCGGTGTCCTCGTAATAAACGCGACAGCGATGTGCGAACGACTGATCCCCGTTTTGCGCGCGCATACTCTAGTGCTTACTCCTCAGGTTGCCAATTGGCTGGGCAACTGTTTTTTCATTCTATGAAACATTTCTAACGACTGAATGACGACACCAGCCACTAGGACAGCACAAACCTCAGATAAATCGACTGGCGTGACCTTTTTAATCGTCCACTGCATCAAGGAATTCGTCTACCACGGGCATCTCACCCAATCGTGACGGAATGTTTAGCCCGAAGTGCAGATAGGCGTGGCGCGTCACCACGCGCCCCCGCGGCGTGCGCATGATATAGCCCTGCTGGATCAGGTAAGGCTCCAACACATCCTCGATGGTATGACGCTCTTCACTGATGGCAGCCGCCAGGCTGTCAACGCCCACCGGGCCGCCGTCGAACTTCTCGATCATGGTCAAGAGTAGACGTCGGTCCTGGTGATCGAAGCCGTGCTCGTCCACATCCAGCAGGTTCAAGGCCAGGTCGGCGACGGCCTTGGTGATATGCCCCTTGGCCCGCACTTCGGCGAAGTCACGCACGCGACGCAGCAGACGGTTGGCGATTCGTGGCGTACCGCGGGCACGACGGGCGATTTCAAACGCACCTTCCGGGTCCAGGGGCAAACCGAGAATGCCCGCCGAACGGCTGACGATGGTCGCCAGGTCTGCGGTGCTATAGAACTCTAGACGTTGAACAATGCCGAAACGGTCTCGCAACGGGTTGGTCAGCATGCCCGCGCGAGTGGTGGCGCCGACCAGGGTGAAGGGTGGCAGGTCGAGCTTGATCGAGCGGGCCGCCGGGCCTTCGCCGATCATGATGTCGAGCTGGAAATCCTCCATCGCCGGGTACAGCACTTCCTCGACGATGGGTGACAGACGATGAATCTCGTCGATAAACAGCACGTCGTGGGGCTCAAGATTGGTCAACAACGCCGCCAGATCACCCGGACGCTCCAGCACGGGGCCGGACGTGGACTTGATCGACACGCCCATTTCCTGGGCAATGATGTTGGCCAGCGTGGTTTTACCCAAGCCCGGCGGGCCGAAGATCAGCGTGTGGTCCAAGGACTCACTGCGCCCGCGCGCCGCCTGGATAAACAGCTCCATCTGCTCGCGCACGGTGGGCTGGCCAATGTAGTCGGCCAGGCTCAACGGGCGGATGGCGCGGTCCTGGACTTCTTCACGGTCACGCGGACCGGTGGCCGCAATCAGACGATCAGCTTCAATCACTTAAATCATTCCCTTCAGGGCGCGGCGGATCATATCTTCGGCACTCAGGTTCTTGTCCTTGATGGCCGACACGGCCTTGCTGGCTTCCTGGGGCTTGTAGCCCAGGGAAATCAGCGCGTTGACAGCGTCGCTCTCGGCGCTGGCGACCTGGGCCGCCGGCATATCCGGCTGGTTCGGCACCAGGGCGAACATGCTCGGTACGACTTCCCAGGCCTTGAAGCGGTCCTTGAGTTCGACCAGCAAGCGCTCGGCGGTCTTCTTGCCAACCCCCGGCACCTTGGTCAGCGCCGACGTGTCCTGGGCCGAGACGGCGCGCACCAGCTCATCCACTTCCAGGCTCGACATCAACGCCAGCGCCAGCTTCGGCCCGACACCATTGAGGCGAATCAGCTCGCGGAAGAAATCACGGTCGCGCTTGCCAATGAAACCATAGAGCAATTGCGCATCTTCGCGCACCACCAAGTGGGTGTGCAGCGTAATCGGCTCGCCGACCGACGGCAGGCGATACAGGGTGGTCATGGGCACTTCCAGCTCATACCCCAACCCGTTTACATCCAGAATCAGGTGCGGCGGCTGTTTTTCAGCCAGGGTGCCGCGCAAGCGTCCAATCACGGTTCAAATCCTTAAAGCTTGAGGTCAGATAAAAGGCCTGACCGGGAAAAACGATTGCGCTGATGCTATCAGAGACGCAGCCGCCCGCCACGACTGCGTGCAGTACCCAGGCCGTGAGGCAATAGGCTGGAACGGGTGTGCGCGTGGCAAATGGCGATGGCCAGTGCGTCGGAGGCGTCGATTTGTGGCTTTGCGGTGAGCTTGAGCATGTGCATGACCATCATCTGCACTTGTTCCTTGTTCGCCGCGCCGGTGCCGACCACGGCCTGCTTGACCTGGGTCGCGGTGTATTCGGCGATCTCCATGCCCTCTTCGGCACCCGCGACGATGGCAGCACCACGGGCCTGGCCGAGCTTCAGTGCCGAATCGGCGTTTTTGGCCATGAACACCTTTTCGATGCCCATGGTCACCGGACCATAGGTCTGGATCACTTCACGCACGCCGCGATAAACAATCTGCAGGCGCTCGGCCAGCTCGCCCGCCCCGGTGCGGATACAGCCCGAGGCGACATAGATGCAGCCACGCGGGGTCTGTTGCACCACGCCAAAACCGGTGATGCGCGAACCGGGGTCGATACCTAGGATTAAAGTCATAACGCCTGCGGTTTGGGTAAAACAATTTTTGATACTAAGGAGATCCAATGTGGGAGCGGGCTTGCCCGCGAAGACGGTGGATCAGTCAACATTTTCAGCGACTGGTACACCGCATTCGCGGGCAAGCCCGCTCCCACATTTTGATCGACGTCATACCTCAGACTAGCTGTGCAGCCACATCCTCCGGGATGTCGGCGTTGGAATAGACGTTCTGCACATCATCCAGGTCTTCGAGCATATCCAGCAGCTTCAGCACTTTCTGTGCGCCATCCAGGTCCAGTTCGGCGCTGGTGGTCGGCAGCATCACGATTTCCGCGTCGGTACCTTTGAAACCGGCGGTTTCCAGGGCGTTACGCACGGAGTAGAAACTGGCAAACGAGGTGAACACGTCGATGGAACCATCGTCGTTGGTGACCACGTCGTCCGCATCCGCTTCCATCGCCGCTTCCATCAGCGCGTCTTCATCCGTACCCGGCGCGAACGTGATCTGCCCTTTACGCTCGAACAGGTAAGCCACTGAACCATCGGTGCCCAGGTTGCCGCCGCACTTGCTGAACGCATGGCGCACGGCCGCCGCAGTGCGGTTGCGGTTGTCGGTCATGCACTCGACCATCACCGCCACACCGCCCGGGCCGTAGCCTTCGTAGGTCAGCTCGACCATGTCGTCGGTATCGGCAGCGCCGGCACCACGGGCCACGGCGCGGTCGATGATGTCGCGGCTCATGTTGGCGCCGAGGGCCTTGTCCAGCGCGAGGCGCAGGCGCGGGTTGGAGCCCGGGTCACCACCGCCCTGGCGGGCGGCGACAGTCAGCTCGCGAATCCACTTGGTGAAGATCTTGCCTTTCTTGGCATCCTGACGCTCTTTGCGGTGCTTGATGTTCGCCCACTTGGAATGGCCAGCCATAACACAACTCCGAAATTCTGTAGAAACCTTGTCAACCCTGCCCCAGGCAGGATGCAACCCTTGTAACGCAAAGGCGCATCCGAAGATGCGCCTTTTTTAGACTGCGTAGAACTCAATGCGCTTTCACGCCGCAGCCTTACTCAGCCTTCGGTGTCTCACGCAGGCGGATGTGCAGTTCGCGCAGTGCCTTGGCATCCACCACACCCGGAGCCTGGGTCATGACGTCCGCAGCGCTCTGGGTTTTCGGGAAGGCGATCACTTCACGGATCGACTGGGCGCCGGTCATCAGCATCACCAGACGGTCCAGGCCGAACGCCAGGCCACCGTGGGGCGGCGCACCGTATTTCAGGGCGTCGAGCAGGAAGCCGAACTTCTCTTCCTGTTCCGCTTCGTTGATGCCCAACAGGCGGAACACCGCTTGCTGCATTTCCTTGCGGTGGATACGGATCGAACCGCCACCCAGCTCAGTACCGTTCAGAACCATGTCGTAGGCGCGGGACAGCGCGCCAGCCGGGTTGGCTTCCAGCTCGGCCGGCGAGCACTTCGGCGCGGTGAACGGGTGGTGCAAGGCGCTGAAGCTGCCGTCGTCGTTCTCTTCGAACATCGGGAAGTCAACGACCCACATCGGGGCCCACTCGCAAGTCAGCAGGTTCAGGTCGTGACCCAGCTTGATCCGCAGCGCGCCCAGGGCTTCGCTGACGATCTTGGCCTTGTCGGCGCCGAAGAACACGATGTCGCCATCGACTGCACCAACGCGATCGAGGATCGCGTTCAGGTTGTCCAACGGGATGTTTTTCACGATCGGCGATTGCAGACCGTCAACACCGTTAGCACGCTCGTTGACCTTGATGTAAGCCAGGCCCTTGGCACCGTAGATGCCGACAAACTTGGTGTAGTCGTCGATCTGCTTGCGCGGCATGCTTGCGCCGCCAGGTACGCGCAGGGCGGCGATACGGCATTTAGGGTCATTGGCCGGGCCGCTGAACACCTTGAAGTCGACTTCCTTCAGCTGGTCGGCCACGTCTACCAGTTCCAGCGGGTTGCGCAGGTCTGGCTTGTCGGAACCGTAGCGGCGCATGGCTTCTTCGAAGGTCATGTGCGGGAAATCGCCGAATTCCAGATCCAGCACTTCCTTGAACAGGTTGCGGATCATTTTTTCGGTCAGGCCCATGATCTCGTTTTCATCGAGGAAGCTGGTCTCGATGTCGATCTGGGTGAATTCGGGCTGGCGGTCGGCGCGCAGGTCTTCGTCGCGGAAGCACTTGGCGATCTGGTAGTAACGGTCGAAGCCAGCGACCATCAGCAGTTGCTTGAACAGCTGTGGCGATTGCGGCAGGGCGAAGAACGAACCGGCATGGGTACGGCTCGGCACCAGGTAGTCGCGCGCGCCTTCCGGGGTGGCCCGGGTCAGGATCGGCGTTTCCACGTCCAGGAAGCCGTTCTCGTCGAGGAAACGGCGGATGCTGGTGGTCATGCGCGAACGCAGGCGCAGCTTCTCGGCCATTTCCGGACGACGCAGGTCCAGGAAGCGGTAGCGCAGGCGGGTTTCTTCGCCCACGTCGGAGTATTCGTTGAGTGGGAACGGCGGGGTTTCCGACTCGTTCAGCACTTCCAGTTCATAGCCCAGCACTTCAATCGCACCGGAGGCCATGTTCGCGTTCACGGCACCGGCCGGACGCAGGCGAACCTTGCCGGTGATCTTCACGACGTATTCGCTGCGCACGCGGTCGGCGGCGGCGAAGCTTTCGGCGCGGTCCGGGTCGAACACCACCTGGGCCAGACCATCACGATCACGGATATCGAGGAAGATCACCCCGCCGTGGTCGCGGCGACGGTGAACCCATCCGCAAAGGGTGATTTCCTGACCATCCAGGGTCTCGTTCAGTTGGCCGCAATAGTGGCTGCGCATCATGGTAGTGGTTTCACTTCTCGTAATTCGAAATTCGGTGGAGGCCTGCCTCGTCACCGTACATTAAAGCAGGGGACGGATAATGCAGGAGCCTGCGCGTAGAGTTCAACTCAGTCTGCTTTGTCGCCGCCCGCCAGATTCTTCTTCGAGCCGGTCTTGAAATCGGTCTCGTACCAGCCGCTGCCACTCAGGCGGAAGCCCGGCATGGACAACATCTTCTTGAGTTCCGGCGCCTGGCAGGCTGGGCAATCGACCAGCGGTGCTGCGCTGATCTTCTGAATGGCTTCCAACTGATGACCACAGGAAGCACATTGATAGTCGTACATGGGCATGGCGATGTCTCGGCGATCAGATCATTACTGCGCCACGCCTGGCCCTTGGAGAACAGCCCCGGCCTGCGCAGCAAAGCGCGGGATTATATATGGTAAATCAAGGCAGCGCAGCCGGCTTTCTGCCCTAAGCACGGCCCGCCAGGGCAGCGGGTCGTCCTCGGGGCCGCCGTGCTACTCGGGGTTCGGCGGCACAACATGGCCCTTCAATGCGTGAACCACACACACCACACGGACCAGACCACTGAAGTTCTTCACCCCCCCGTAACGCAAATGCACTTCCCGATCGACATACGACAGCAACGCACTGACCGAACAGGCATTGATCCTGGCAATTTCCGTGAGGATATTCCAATAGATCTGCTCAAGCCGCAGGCACGTGGAAAACCCATTGAGCCTGACCGATCGGGACAAGGGCTTGGACAGCCCCATGTCGAATCCCTTTGCAAAGGGATCGACCTTTATCTTATGGAAACCACAGGCCTCCATCACTCCATTACCCACTCCGCGTGACATACACCTGACACTCCATTGCCAAACAACAGCCCACGGGGTACTCCCGTTGGACAGTGGGCCTATAAAACAGCAGGACGAGCAGAGCGGCCAGAAGACGCGGAGTTGATAGTCGTAGGACAACGCCAGGAAGCGCAGGGAAACAAGCGAGCGGCGCCAGGGTGGCGCCGCTCGAAGCAGGTATCTACTGGTTTTCGAGCAGGGAACGCAACATCCACGCGGTCTTCTCGTGGACCTGCATGCGCTGGGTCAGCAGGTCGGCAGTCGGCTCATCGCTGACCTTGTCGAGCAATGGAAAAATGCCACGCGCGGTACGAGTGACCGCCTCCTGGCCCGCCACCAGCTGCTTGATCATCTCTTCAGCGCTGGGCACGCCTTCCTCCTCCTTGATGGAAGACAGGCGAGCATAGATCGAATAGGCACCCGGCGCCGGGAAACCCAGGGCACGGATACGTTCGGCAATGGAATCCACCGCCAGCGCCAGTTCGTTGTACTGCTCCTCAAACATCAAGTGCAGCGTACGAAACATGGGGCCCGTGACGTTCCAGTGGAAGTTGTGGGTCTTCAGATACAGTACGTAGGTATCGGACAGCAGACGCGAAAGCCCATCGACGATGGATTTACGGTCTGCTTCACTGATACCAATATCGATTGCCATGTTTTTTCCCTTCAATTGACGAGCGTTCATTGATCAGGTGCAGGACCACTCTAGCAAGAGACCCGGTGTTGTGCAGCCCGACACACCCCGGTGACCTGCGGCAAATCGCCCCTCTGCCGCTCGCCAGGCGGCGTGGGGCAAGCGCTACAGCGCGCAGGCAGACTCTTGAAATACCCCTCAAAACACCCAAACCTGTCTAGGACAAGCGTTTGCCGCATAAACGCCGCGCCTCCTGCAACACCCGCAAATGCTTGATTTGAGTAGGCACAGCCTTTGCTGTTAAATAGGCGGCGTGTGGCTGCCGTTAATGTTTGCGGCACGTTACATAGGCTGATACCCGCGCACGTGCTCAACGCCTCCCATTGTTCAGAAGCGAACCGTGCCAGTCAGCTCTTCCTTGTGATCCGTCTTAACGTGAGTTAATCAAAATGTTGAAAATCGTCCACCTGCTAACGGGCGTTGCAGCTTTGCTGCTGTCCTTTATCCCGAGCCTGCAGCCTGAAAGCCTGCCCTACCTGCAACAATATGACGCTCTGTACCTGGCCTTGTTCGGCCTTCTTAACCTGACGCTGGCACCGGTGATCCCTTACTGGAACAAAGGCACACGTCATCAACTGCAAAACCTGGTCAGCGCCCTGCTGGTACTGACCGTTGTCGTACAAACCCTCACCCTCCTGGCACCCATGCCTGAAGTCGGTGGCCACCCGGCCATCCTGCTCAGCCTGGTAATTGCCGTGGTTGCCATCGTTCTGCACCTGGCAATCAGTTTCTACCGTTCGTCGCCTGCAGCCGCTTCGCAAAACTACGACATGACCAACCGCGATACCGGGACGGTCAAGTGGTTCAACACGTCCAAGGGCTTCGGCTTTATTTCTCGTGATTCGGGCGACGACATCTTCGTCCACTTCCGGGCCATTCGCGGCGAAGGCCATCGTGTCCTGGTGGAAGGCCAGCGCGTGGAGTTCTCCGTGATGAACCGCGACAAAGGCCTGCAAGCCGAAGACGTGATTGCGGCCCTGCCGCGTCGCTGATCCACGCCTTCGCAGCAAAAAAAAACCGCGATCCAGTGCAGACTGGATCGCGGTTTTTTATTGCGCGCCTGTTTAGTAATGAGGCGGCGGCGCTTCTTCTTCGGAGGTCTCGAACTGGCCGCCCATTTCTTCCTGGCGCTTGAGCAGTGCCGTCATCTGCAATTGCAAACGCTCGACCGCCCGTTGCTGGGTGACAAGGATGTCATTGAGGGTTTCGATAGTATCGTCCTGAAACGCCAGGCGGCTTTCCAGGTCGTTGACGCGGTCTTGCAGATCCATGGTTCAGCCCTGGGTAAAGATGAAGTCGGCCGGCAACAGCGTGCGCAACCTGGCGCGAATGGCCGCAACCTGCTCCGCGGTGTATGGCACGGCGGGGTGTTTGCCCCACACCGGCGCAGGCCAGGCAGCGTCATCGCGCTTGCGCACGATCACATGCACGTGCAACTGACTGACCACGTTACCAAGGGCGCCGATATTCATCTTGTCCGCCGCCAGGCCTTCATTGAGAAGTTGTGCCAGGGCTGTGGTCTCTTGCCACAGCGTCTGCTGATCGGCGACACCCAGTTGAAACACTTCACTGATATCGTTGATACGCGGCACAAGAATGAACCACGGGTAATTCGAATCATTGGACAGCAGCAGGCGGCACAAGGGGAAATCCCCGAGGGTCAGCGTATCTTGTTGCAGGCGTTGGTCTAAGGCGAACACCGCGGGCACTCCGTATTGGCAGGTCAGTTTCAGGCGCCCAGCATACCTTCGAATGGCCCGCCATGCAGAAGAGGCGATGCAACCCGAGAAAAACAACTGCACCTTTTCGATGCAGGCGGATATTTCAACTACGCTAAGTCGGGCCTCAGCGGGACGCACCAAAATGACCCACCTGTGCCTCAAAGCGATCCGCCGATTACCCACTCGCGGGGTGAACCGGTAACGTTTTGCTCTGGAGCAAGTTTTGCGCGGCCCCGTTCAGGTGTAATGGCCCGGCGTCAAGCCCAAACCAAACGGCGTAAAAACCCCGTGCTTATGCGGTTTTTACATTGAGATAACGGCTTTCACGAAAAAATGACATTCGGTTACCGGTTTGTGCACGCTTGTTGCATTCAACCTCACATCGTCGACAACGACACCCGCCTGGAAGCAGGTGTTACGCGATAAGAACAGCAGCGTTTCAATGTATAACCAGGAAGAATCCAAACTTTTAAAAAGCTTGGAAACAGCATTGAAGTTGTCAGTCCCGCTACATTCAGGACTGTGAATTTGCGACATGGATCTAGCAATTTGCGACAGCCTCGTAAAGAAGCTGAAAGGAAAGATAGGCAAGTATCGCCAAGTATTGTCAGCGTGATATAACTTTGCGCCGACACAAAAAGAAAGAGCCGCCCAGACAAAAATACAGGTGGGACGGCAGTACTCTTCCTAAAAACCAAAGGAGCAAATCACGATGCGCGTGATGAAGTGGAGCATGATCGCCCTGGCTGTTTCAGCAGGCACCTCGCAGTTCGCAATGGCCTCTTCCCAGGACGACGCCAAAGGCTTTGTTGAAGACAGTACTTTCAGCGTCAACACTCGCGCGCTGTATTTCAGCCGTGACCGACGCAATAACCCGTCGACTGCGCAAAGCCGCCAAGAAGAAACCGGCCTGGGCTTCAACGGCCTGTACCAATCCGGCTTCACCCAAGGCACCATCGGTGTCGGTGTTGATGTAATCGGTCTTCTGGGCGTCAAGCTCGACAGCGGCAAGGGTCGCGCCGGCACCGGCCTGTTCCCTCAAGGCTCCGACGGTCGCTCGCAGGATGACTACTCCAAAGGCGGCGGCGCTATCAAGTTCCGTATCTCCGATACCGTCTTGAAAGTCGGCGACCAGTACACCACTGCTCCTGTATTTGCATCTGACGACAGCCGTTTGCTCCCAGAATTGCCTCAGGGCATTTCGATCACCAGCAACGAGATCAAAGGCCTGAAGCTCGAAGCCGGTCACTTCACCTCGATCGTTGCCCAGGCACAGACCTACAAGGACAGTATCGGCAGCTATGAACCGATTACCGGTACTGGCCTGCGTGATGCCAACTTCGTCGGCGGCGTTTACTCCTGGACCCCAGAGTTCACCACCAGCCTCTACTACTCGAAAGTGGAAGATTACTGGAAGAAACTCTACGCCAACGTGAACTGGACCCACGCATTGAGCGCTGACCAATCCGTAGCGGTAGACTTCAACATCTACGACACCAAGAGCGAAGGCGCAGGCCTGCAACGCGCGGAAAAAGACAACACCACCAAGCTCGATAACCGCGCATTCAGCCTGCAGGGTGCTTACACCATCGGCGCCCACACGTTCACCCTGGCAGCCCAGAAAGTTACCGGTGACGGCGACTACGGCTACGGCGTAGACGGTGGCGGCACGATCTTCCTGGCCAACTCCATCGCCCGTTCCGACTTCAACGCCGAAGGCGAGAAGTCCTACCAGGCTCGTTATGACATCAACATGGCAACCTTCGGCGTTCCTGGCCTGAGCTTCATGACTCGTTACGTTACCGGTAGCGGCGCCAACACTGGCACCACTAGCAACGGTAAAGAGTGGGAACGCGACATCGAAGCCAAGTACGTAATCCAAGGCGGTCCGGCCAAGGATCTGAGCCTGCGTCTGCGTCAAGCAACCTACCGCTCGAGCGATGGCGTTTACTACGGTTCGCCTTCGATCGACGAACTGCGCCTGATCGCGCAATACCCGCTGAACATCTTGTAATTTACTGTTCGATTACAACGATGACTTAAGGCTTCGGCCTTAAACAAAAAGCCGCTCCCCTGCAAACAGGGGAGCGGCTTTTTTATTGCAGTTTTATTTCAGCGGATAAATAACTAGCAAGCTAACTAACGAGATTCAGGTGACACGTTTAACCTGACCTTTCGGCCAAGTTAAACGCGCGGCTTTCGCTTACTTTGTTGCAGTTTCCTGCATCACACGAATAACCCGCTGTGGAAACGGAATATCAATCCCCGCCGCTTTCAAACGGTCACGGGCAAGTTCATTGAACATGAACATCACATCCCAATAGTCCGCTGTCTTGGTCCAGCAACGCAGGGACACAGTGATAGAGCTGTCGCCCAAGGTCGAAACCACCGCTACCGCGGCCGGGTCTGCCAGCACGCGCGGGTCTTTCGCCAGATCCAGCAGTACCTCACGGGCCTTCTGCAGGTCGGCGTCATAATCCACACCCACATCAAATACCACCTTGCGGGTCGGCTGACGGTTGGTGTTGGTGATGATGCCGTTGGACAGGCTGCCGTTCGGGATGATCACCGTCTTGTTGTCGCCGGTGCGCAGCACGGTGTGGAAGATCTGGATGCTGTCGACCGTACCCGAAGTACCCTGGGCTTCAATCCAGTCACCAATACGGAACGGGCGGAACAGCAGAATCAGCACGCCGCCGGCGAAGTTCGCCAGGCTGCCCTGCAGTGCCAGGCCGATGGCCAGGGTCGCGGCACCAATCGCGGCGACGAACGAGGTGGTTGCCACGCCGATCATCGACGCCACGTTGACCATCAGCATGACTTTCAGCGCGATGTTGGCCAGGTTGGTGATGAAGTGTTGCAGGGCCAGGTCCGCATTGCGCAGGGCCAGCAGGCGCCCCACACGGTGGGTCAATATGTTGATCAGCCACCAGCCGATGGCCAGGGTGAGGACGGCCAGCAGCACCCGGCTGCCGTATTCCATGATCATCGGGACCCACGACTGCGAGGTCTTGATCAAGTGATCCATTTCAGCGTTCAAATCCATGTAGCTTCTCCTGTGTGGCGGATGTGCGGCTTTATTGACTGCCTAAAAACGCAAATGAGCCCCGTAGGGCTCAAGTGTAGGCACGGATTCTGGGGCGTGGGACGTCAAAAACGCCCCCAGGTTCCGCGAGGTGCCATCAGTCGCGGAAGTTATTGAACTGCAGCGGCATGTCGAAGGTCTTGGCGCGCAGGGCCGCGATGGCCTCTTGCAGGTCGTCACGCTTCTTGCCGGTAACACGCACCTGCTCGCCCTGGATGGCAGCCTGGACCTTGAGCTTGGCATCCTTGATATGAGCGACGATCTTCTTCGCCAGCTCCTTGTCGATGCCTTCCTTGAGCACGGCTTCCTGTTTCATCAGCTTGCCGGAGGCGTAGGCGTCCTTGATTTCAAGGCACTGCGCATCGATCTTGCGCTTGACCAGCGACAGCTTGAGGATCTCGATCATCGCTTCCAGCTGGAAATCGGCTTCAGCGGTCAGGTTGACGGTCAGTTCCTTTTCCTTGAATTCGAAGCTGCCCTTGCCTTTCAAGTCATAGCGACGGTCCAGTTCCTTGACGGCGTTCTCGACGGCGTTGGTGACTTCGTGTTTGTCCAGTTCGGATACCACGTCGAACGAAGGCATGTCATTTCTCCAATATAAGGGGCGGGCTCAGTAGAGATGGAGCGCGCCCGAGCTAAAATGCCGGAGCATTATAGCGGTTCTTTCGCCTCGTTCACTGCGGGCGACCCTACGGAGCAAAATCTGATGTCGACCACCTGGCATATTCTCGGCGCCGGCAGCCTTGGCACCCTCTGGGCCACGCGGCTGGCCCGTGCGGGCGTGCCCGTGCGGTTGATCCTGCGCGATGCGGCACGCCTGGCCAGCTATCAGGCGACACCTGGCCTGACCCTGGTGGAGCATGATGTGGCACACACCTACCCGGTGATCGCCGAAACGCCCGACAACCTAGAGCCAATCCGTCGCCTGCTGGTGGCGTGCAAAGCCTACGACGCACAAAGCGCCGTCGCACAGCTGCAACATCGGCTCGCGCCAGACGCCGAACTGATCCTGCTGCAGAACGGCCTCGGCAGCCAGGACGCCGTTGCCACCCAGTTACCCCAGGCCCGCTGCATCTATGCCTCCAGTACCGAAGGCGCGTTTCGCGACGGCGACTGGCGCGTGGTGTTCGCCGGCCACGGCTACACCTGGCTGGGTGACGCCAGGCATCCCACCCCGCCGCTGTGGCTGGAAGACCTACAGGCTGCAGGAATCCCTCACGAATGGAGCACCGACATCCTCACCCGCCTGTGGCGCAAGCTCGCACTCAACTGTGCGATAAATCCGCTGACGGTGCTTTACCAATGCCGCAACGGCGGCTTGCAGGCCCACGCCTGTGAGGTCGCGACCCTCTGCGCGGAATTGAGCGAGTTGCTCGAATGCTGCGGCCAGCCCGTCGCCGCACAAGACCTGCACAGCGAAGTGGTACGGGTGATCCAGGCGACTGCAGCCAATTACTCCTCGATGTACCAAGACGTGGCCAACGCCCGGCGCACCGAAATCAGCTACCTGTTGGGCTATGCTTGCCAGGCGGCGTCCCGTCACCAATTGAATCTGCCGCACCTGCAACAAGTGCAAATGCGCCTGGTCGAGCAGTTGCATGCACGCGGATTGCCCCGCGACTGAACCACGCGCTACCCTGCCCGCCTGTCTATCACCTGGGAAAACCCTGATGCCGCTGCGCCAGCGTCTTGAAAATCTACCGGTCGGGCAGAAACTGCTCGCCGCCCTGCTGGTGCTGCTGACCACTGTATTGCTGGTGGCCAACCTCACGTTTATCAGCGCCGCCTACTGGATCTCCCAGGAGAGCATGGCCCCCCAGGCACTCCAAGCCATCGGTCGGTTGGTCTCCAACCCGGCCCTGGCCGCCGAAGCCCTGGAATCCCCGGCCAAAGCCGACGCCCTGCTCAACGAGCTGACCAGCTACTCACCGCTGCGCGCCGCCGCCCTCTATGACAGCGAAGGCAACCGCCTGGCGCAATTGCAACATGGCGACCGCCTGCACCTGCCGGACAACTACCGGCATATCGAGGCTTGGCGCGCCACCGAGTTTCGCAGCAACCAGGTCATCACACTGCCCCGTCCGGGCCAGCCATCCGGGCATTTGCTGCTGGTCGCCAGCAGCGAGCTGCCGGTAGCGTTCTATACCGGCACCTTGACCGCGAGCCTGGGCATCCTGATTTTCAGTGTGCTGTTGTGGCTGGTCATCGCCCGGCAGATCAAACGCCTGATCACCCGGCCGATCCATGAATTGGAAGAACTGTCGCGCCAGGTTACCCGCGAAGAGAACTACGCCTTGCGTGCCGGGCGCGGCAACCACGATGAAATCGGCAGCCTGGCCGAAGCCTTCAACACCATGCTGTCGCGCATCGAAGCCCGCGAGCAGCAGCTCAAGCGCGCGCGGGACGACTCCCAGGAAGCCTACGCCCAAGCCCAGGGCCTGGCCGAAGAAACCCGCCACACCAACCGCAAGCTGGAACTCGAAGTACAGGTGCGCAGCAAGATCGAGAAAAAGCTCACGGGTTTCCAGAACTACCTCAACAGCATCATCGACTCCATGCCGTCGGCCCTGATCGCCCTCGACGAACAGCTCTACGTCACCCAGTGGAACCAGGAGGCCAGCGCGCTCTCCGGCACACGCCTGGATGAAGCGCTGAACCAGCCGATCTTCCTTGCGTTCCAGCCGCTCAAGCCATACCTGCCGCAGATCAAGGCCACAGTGGAACAGCACACCGTGGAACGCATCGAGCGCGTTACCTGGATCAAGGACGACGAGCCCAAACACTACGCCCTGACCTTCTACCCGCTGATGGGCGGCGCCGGGCGCGGGGTGGTGATCCGCATCGACGACATCACCCAGCGCCTGTCCCTGGAAGAAATGATGGTGCAGTCGGAGAAGATGCTTTCGGTCGGCGGGCTGGCCGCCGGCATGGCCCATGAGATCAACAACCCACTGGGGGCGATCCTGCATAACGTGCAGAACATCCGCCGCCGCTTGTCACCGGACCTGCCCAAGAACCTCGAACACGCCGAACAGGTCGGCGTCGAGTTGGATACGGTGAACCGCTACCTGCAAAGCCGTGAAGTGCCGCAACTACTCGACGGCATCCAGCAGGCCGGCGCGCGCGCAGCGAAAATCGTGACCCACATGCTCAGTTTCAGTCGCCGCAGCAACCGGCAGATGGCGCCCTGCGACCTGCCCGCACTGATCGATCAAGCCGTGGAAATCGCTGGCAATGATTTCGACCTGACCATCGGCTTCGACTTCAAGGGCCAGGCGATCGTCCGCCAGTTCGACCCGCAACTGGGCCCCGTGCCCGGCACCGCCAACGAGCTTGAGCAAGTGTTGCTCAACCTGCTCAAGAACGCCGCCCAGGCCATTCACCTGCGTGAAGACGACCGCGAGCCCGGACGCATCATCCTGCGCACGCGCCTCAACCCACCGTGGGCGGAGATCCAGGTGGAAGACAACGGCATCGGCATGAGCGAAAACGTGCGCAAACGCACATTCGAGCCGTTCTTCACCACCAAGGAAATCGGCCAGGGCACCGGGCTTGGGCTATCGGTGTCGTACTTCATCATCACCAACAACCACAAGGGCCAGATGGAAGTGCAATCGACCCTCGGCCAAGGCACTTGCTTCACCTTGCGCCTGCCCCTGGCGGGCAGCCAACTGCCGCCTTACGAACTCACCCAACTGGAGCAATGACCATGGGCTTTCGCCTGTCGAAGATCTACACCCGCACCGGCGACAAGGGCGAAACCGGCCTCGGTGACGGCCGCCGCGTGCCCAAGGACCACCCGCGCGTGGAGGCGATTGGCGAGGTGGATACGCTCAATAGTCAACTGGGGCTATTGCTGGCCAATCTGGAAGAACAGAGCGGCAAACACCCACAACTCAAAGATGTGATCGAAGTGCTTACGCCGTGCCAGCATCGCTTGTTTGACCTCGGCGGTGAACTGGCCATGCCGGTGTACAAGGCGCTGAATGCGGCGGAAGTGGACCGATTGGAAGCGGCGATTGATCGTTGGAACGAGGAGGTCGGGCCGCTGGAAAACTTCATCCTGCCCGGTGGCTCGGCGTTGATCGCCCAGGCACACGTATGCCGCAGCCTGGCGCGTAGTGCAGAGCGGCGGTGTCAGCAGTTGAATGGGATTGAGCCACTGGAAGGCGTGGGGTTGGCGTATATCAATCGGTTGTCGGATTTGTTGTTCGTGGCGGCGCGGATTATTGCCAAACGCCAGGGTGTTGCCGAGGTTTTGTGGCAGGCAGCCGCTAAACCCCATTGATTAATCAGTGCCGGATCTGACGCCTTCGCGAGCAAGCCCGCTCCCACATTCGACCGCATTCTCATGTCGGAACTCGGTCAAGTGTGGGAGCGGGCTTGCTCGCGAAGAGGCCAGTCAGAACAGCATCAAACCTCAGGCCAGAATGCCCGGATCCCGGCCACACCCTGAGCCCCAGCGCCCCAAGCCTTTTCCCGCTCGGCCGGCCCAACCCCACCCAACAGAAACACCGGCTTGCTGAAGCCGCTGATCAACTGCGCGGCCTGCTCCCAACCCAACGGCTGCGCGTCAGGATGAGTCTGGGTCGGTTGCACCGGCGACAGCGTGACAAAATCTACATCCATCAATTCCGCCAGCGCCAGCTCTTCAGCGTTGTGGCACGACGCCGCCAACCAACGATCTTTAGGCAGCGGTCGACCTTTGCTGGCGTATTTACGCAATTGCGCCGAAGTCATGTGCCAGCCGGCTGAAGGAAAATCCCCCAACCATTCGAACGGGCCCTTGAGCATCAATTGCGCCTTGCCGGCACACAGGCCAACCGCATCCACCGCCAGGTCACGATACTTGGGGTCGTAGCCGTTGGGCGCACGCAGTTGAACCAGCTTGATGCCCCCGGCAATGGCTTTCTGAAGGCCACGCAACAGTGTCGGTGTTTCCAGCTCACCAGGAGTGATCAGGTACTCGGCAGGCAAACGCGCCGCAGCCACAATCGGCGCATTGGCCGCCGGGAACTCATAGTTCGGCAGGTCCCGGGGCGCCACCCATTCCAGCGGTTGCCCTTCCACACCATGGGGCTCGCCGGTAAAGGCCGAGACTTCCCAGACATCCAGCAACACCTGCTTGTCCGGGTAGTCATGCTGCACCTGGATCAGCGGCCGCACCGTGGTGACCTGGATACCCAGTTCTTCCTGCAATTCGCGGGACAGCGCGGTTGCGACCGACTCATCGGCCTCCACCTTGCCACCGGGAAACTCCCAAAGGCCGCCCTGATGCTGAGTGTCTGCGCGGCGCGCCAGCAAAATCCTGCCATCGACACCGCGGATCACCGCTGCTGCTACATGCACTCGTTTCACCGCGTTCATCCTCTCTGCGATCAGGTGCGGTATTCCGCGTTGATCTTCACGTACTCGTGGGACAGGTCAGTGGTCCAGATGGTTTCGCTGCAATCGCCGCGACCCAGCTCGATGCGGATGGTGATTTCTTCCTGCTGCATCACGGCCGAGCCCTGGGCTTCGGTGTAGGTTTCGGCACGCGCGCCACGGCTGGCGATGCAGACGTCACCGAGGAACACGTCGATCTTGCTCACGTCCAGGTCTGGCACGCCGGCACGACCGACGGCCGCAAGGATACGGCCCCAGTTCGGGTCGGAAGCAAACAGGGCGGTCTTGATCAGCGGCGAGTGCGCCACGGTGTAGCCCACGTCCAGGCATTCCTGGTGATTGCCGCCGCCGTTGACTTCTACGGTGACGAACTTGGTTGCGCCTTCGCCGTCACGCACGATGGCCTGGGCCACGTCCATGCACACTTCGAACACCGCCTGCTTCAACGCCGCGAACAGCGGGCCGCTGGCCTCGGTGATCTCCGGCAGGTTGGCCTGGCCGGTGGCGATCAGCATGCAGCAGTCGTTGGTCGAGGTGTCGCCATCGATGGTGATGCGGTTGAACGACTTGTTGGCGCCGTCGAGGATCAGGCTATGCAACACGTCGCGGGAGACTTTGGCGTCGGTGGCGATGTAGCCGAGCATGGTGGCCATGTTCGGACGGATCATGCCCGCGCCCTTGCTGATGCCGGTCACGGTGACGGTCACGCCATCATGCACGAACTGGCGGCTGGCGCCTTTTGGCAGGGTGTCGGTGGTCATGATGCCGGTGGCGGCGGCGGCCCAGTTATCCACAGACAGGTCGTCCAGCGCGGCTTGCAGTGCGCCTTCGATCTTCTCGACGGGCAGCGGCTCGCCGATCACGCCGGTGGAGTACGGCAGCACTTGGCTGGCGTCCACGCCAGTCAGTTGGGCCAGCTTGGCGCAGGTACGCGCAGCCGCTACCAGACCAGGCTCGCCGGTGCCGGCGTTGGCGTTGCCAGTGTTGGTCAGCAGGTAACGGATAGTCCCGGCAACACGCTGCTTGGCCAGGATCACCGGCGCGGCACAGAACGCGTTGAGGGTGAACACACCGGCGACGGTCGAGCCTTCGGCACAGCGCATCACCACCACATCCTTGCGCCCTGGGCGTTTGATGCCGGCCGAAGCGATACCGAGTTCAAAACCGGCAACCGGGTGCAAAGTGGGCAAAGGACCAAGACCAACAGCCATGAATGCGCTCCTTAAAAAATAGGTGATGTCTGTGCCGTCGTAAGCGACGGTGAAATTAATGGCAAAACGCCGCGACGGCACAGGCCGGTCGCGGCGCAAGGTGTTGCAGCGTCAGGGCGAAATCTTATTCGATCTGGCCGTGGCAGTGTTTGAACTTCTTGCCCGAACCGCAGTAGCACAGCTCGTTGCGGCCCAGTTTCTGGTCGTTGCGAACCGGGGTTTGAGCCAAGGCCACATCGACCTCTTCGCCCAACACCTCAGGGGCGTCCAGGCCCGGCGCTTCGTCGTGCTGGAACTGCATGCGCGCAGCCAGTGCCTCGGCTTCCTGGCGCAGGCGAGCTTCTTCCTCGATCGGGTCTTCGCGACGCACCTGAACGTGGGACAGCACGCGAATCGAATCGCGCTTGATCGAATCCAGCAGTTCGGAGAACAGCGTGAACGACTCGCGCTTGTACTCCTGCTTCGGGTTCTTCTGGGCGTAGCCGCGCAGGTGGATGCCGTGACGCAAGTGGTCCATGGTCGACAGGTGGTCTTTCCACAGGTCGTCCAGCACGCGCAGTACGATTTGCTTCTCGAAGGTGCGCAGTGCTTCGGCACTCGCCTGCTCTTCTTTCTCGTTGTACGCGGCCAGCAATTCGGCCATCAGTTTTTCGCGCAGGGTTTCTTCGTACAGGTGGTCGTCTTCGTCCAGCCATTGCTGAACCGGAAGATCCACGCCGAAATCGCTCTTCAACGCTGCTTCCAGACCGGCCACATCCCACTGCTCAGGCAGCGACTGTGGCGGAATGTGCGCGCTGACAGTGGCGTTGAGCACGTCCTGACGGAAATCGGCGATGGTCTCGCCAATGTTGTCGGCGGCCAGCAACGTGTTACGCATGTGATAGATCACTTTACGCTGTTCGTTGTTGACGTCATCGAACTCAAGCAGTTGCTTACGAATGTCGAAGTTGCGCCCTTCAACCTTGCGCTGCGCCTTCTCGATGGCGTTGGTCACCATGCGGTGCTCGATCGCTTCACCGGACTGCATGCCCAGGGCCTTCATGAAGTTCTTCACGCGGTCCGAGGCGAAGATGCGCATCAGGCTGTCTTCCAGGGACAGGTAGAAGCGGCTGGAGCCGGCGTCACCCTGGCGACCGGCACGGCCACGCAGCTGGTTGTCGATACGGCGCGATTCGTGACGCTCGGAAGCGATCACCTGCAAGCCACCGGATTCCAGCACGGCCTGGTGGCGTTTCTGCCAGTCGGCCTTGATCTGGGCGATCTGCTCGGGGCTCGGGTTGTCCAGGGCCGCGACTTCCACTTCCCAGTTGCCGCCCAACAGGATGTCGGTACCACGACCCGCCATGTTGGTGGCGATGGTCAGTGCGCCTGGGCGACCGGCCTGGGCGATGATCTCGGCTTCTTTTTCGTGGAACTTGGCGTTGAGGACCTTGTGCTCGATGCCTTCCTTGTTGAGCAGGTTCGATACGTGCTCGGAAGTCTCGATGGTGGCGGTACCCACCAGGATCGGGCGGCCCTTGGCCATGCCGTCCTTGATGTCGTTGATGATCGCCGCGTACTTCTCTTCGGCGGTCAGGAACACCAGGTCGTTGTAGTCCTTACGCGCCAGTGGCTTGTTCGGCGGGATAACCACCACCGACAGACCGTAGATCTGGTGGAATTCGAACGCTTCGGTGTCGGCCGTACCGGTCATGCCGGACAGTTTGTTGTACAGACGGAAGTAGTTCTGGAAGGTAGTGGACGCCAACGTCTGGCTTTCAGCCTGGATGTTGAGGTGTTCCTTCGCTTCGATGGCCTGGTGCAGGCCCTCGGACAGACGGCGGCCCGGCATGGTACGGCCGGTGTGCTCGTCGACCAGCACGACCTGGCCGTCCTGCACGATGTATTCAACGTTGCGATGGAACAGCTTGTGGGCACGCAGGCCGGCATACACGTGGGTCAGCAGGCCCAGGTTGTGCGCCGAGTACAGGCTTTCACCCTCGGCCAGCTCGCCGATCTGGGTCAGCATTTCTTCGACGAACTGGTGACCGGCTTCGTTGAGTTCGACCTGGCGGGTCTTCTCGTCGATGGTGAAATGACCTTCTTTGGTCACCACGCCTTCGACTTCCTCGATGTGCTGCTCCAGGCGCGGGATCAACTTGTTGATCTCGGTGTACAGGCGCGAGCTGTCTTCGGCCTGGCCAGAGATGATCAGCGGGGTACGGGCTTCGTCGATGAGGATGGAGTCGACTTCGTCGATCACGGCAAAGTTGAGTTCGCGCTGGAATTTTTCTTCCATGCTGAACGCCATGTTGTCGCGCAGGTAGTCGAAACCGAATTCGTTGTTGGTGCCGTAGGTGATGTCGGCGGCGTAGGCGGCGCGTTTCTCTTCCGGCGGCTGGAACGGCGTGACTACGCCGACGGTCAGGCCGAGGAATTCATACAGCGGGCGCATCCAGTTGGCGTCCCGGCGAGCCAGGTAGTCGTTCACCGTCACAACGTGCACGCCCTTGCCGGACAGTGCGTTGAGGTAAACACCCAGGGTTGCCACCAGGGTCTTGCCTTCACCGGTACGCATTTCGGCAATCATGCCTTCATGCAAGGTCATGCCGCCGATCAACTGGACGTCGAAGTGGCGCATGCCCATGACACGCTTGCCGGCTTCACGGGCGACCGCAAAGGCTTCGGGAAGCAGCTTGTCGAGGGTTTCACCTTTGGCTATGCGGGCCTTGAACTCTTCGGTCTTGGCGCGCAATTGCTCGTCCGAAAGGGCAACCATCTGCTCTTCGAAGGCATTGACCAGCTGCACCGTCTTGAGCATGCGTTTGACTTCGCGCTCATTCTTGCTTCCAAAAAGTTTCTTTAACAAAGGCGCAAACATATCGGCAGGTTCTTCCACACATAGGGATGGAGGGCGCACCGTGAGTGGCCCGAGCAGCCCTCACGGCCGCATGCGAACGCGCATTCTACCCGGAATCGTGGGTGAGGAAAGTGGCGTTGTTCCCCGATGCAGGCATGGGGCGGTGAGAGGGCTTGTTTAAAATAAGGGCTTTTACCGGAACTTCAACCCATGGAGCACAGAAGTTAACTATTGATTTCACGGGCTTTACCCCTTCAGCGCATGGCTTGGGGGCGTACAGGCGCTTTCTGCTAAGATGGCCGCTCTGTTACTTTAGGTGTCCAATAATGGCATTTCGCCCCCTTACAGCCCGCGCTCCCGGCGCGTTGCTTCGCGAAGCCAAGCCGTTGAAAGCCATCTTTGGCCATGCACAACGCCTGGGCCATCTGCAGCGCCTGGTCGAAAGCCAACTGCAACCGGCCGCACGTGAACATTGTCATGTGGCGTCGTGGCGCGAGGGCAACCTGCTACTCATTGTCACAGATGGCCATTGGGCCACCCGCCTGCGCTATCAACAGAAGCGCCTGCAACGTCAATTGATGGCATTTGATGAATTCGCCAGCCTGACGCGCATCCAGTTCAAGGTGCAACCGCCCACCGTCCAGCAGGGCGCGGTGGGGCACACCATGGATCTGTCGGAAAACGCGGCCGAAACCATTCAGGCAACGGCCGACGGGATCAGCGATCCAGGCCTGCGCGCAGCGCTTGAGCGGCTCGCCGCCCACGCCAAGCCCAAGGCCTGAGCCGTTACTTGCGCTTGCTGCCGCCAAGCAACGACCCCAGCAACCCCCGCACCAACTGCCGCCCCATCTGATTGGCAGCCTGCTGCATGGCGGATTTCAACGCCTTGCCCGCTGCCGTTCCCAGAAACGCTCCGGCCTTGTCGGTAAAACTCGGCTCTTCTTCGGCCGGCTTGGCCTCCTCGGTCGGCCCCAGCTCCTTGCGCGCCATCAGCACTTCGTAGGCTGATTCGCGATCGATCGGCTTGTCATAGCGCCCCTGCAACGGCGAACTGGCGATCAATGCCACGCGTTCAACCTCGCTCAACGGCCCGATCCGCGATTGCGGCGGCGCAACCAACACGCGCTGGACGACTTCCGGCGTGCCTTTTTCCTGCAAGGTGCCCACCAACGCCTCACCCGTGCCCAACTCGGTCAGTACCGCCAGAGCATCGAACGCGGGGTTCGGTCGGAAACCATCTGCCACCGCCCGCAGAGACTTCTGCTCTTTGGTGGTGAACGCGCGCAGGCCGTGCTGGATACGCAGGCCGAGCTGCGCGAGCACCGTGTCCGGCAGGTCACCCGGGGACTGGGTGACGAAGTACACCCCCACCCCTTTCGAACGAATCAGCCGCACCACCTGTTCCAAGCGCTCTTGCAGGGCGCTGGGCGTGTCGGCGAACAACAAGTGCGCCTCATCGAAAAACAGCGCCAGCAGCGGTTTGTCTGCATCGCCACGCTCTGGCAGTTGTTCGAACAACTCCGCCAGCAGCCACAACAGGAACGTCGCGTAGACCTTCGGCGCCTCGTGTACCAGGCGGCTGGCGTCCAGCAGGTGGATGCGCCCCCGTCCGTCGCTGGCGGGTTGCAGAATATCTTCAAGTTGCAGGGCCGGTTCGCCAAACAAGGCTTCGGCGCCCTGCTGCTCCAACACCGCCAGGCGCCGTAACAGCGCCTGGCTGGAGCCGGTGGTCATCAACGCGGCATCTTCGCCCAGCAACTCCGGGTGATAACGCAAGTGGTTGAGCAGCGCCTTGAGGTCCTTCAAGTCCAGCAACAACAGACCTTCGCGGTCGGCCACCTTGAATGTCGCGTAGAGCGCCGATTGTTGGCTGTCCGTCAGCTCCAACAGGGCGCCAAGCAACAACGGGCCCATTTCGCTGATGGTGGTGCGCAACGGATGACCGGACTGCCCGTGTATATCCCACAACGTGACCGGATAAGCCTTGGCGGTGTAGTTAAGGAAAGGCATGCCGGCAATGCGCTCGGCCACTTTGCCCTGGGGGTTGGCGGCGGCACCCAGGCCACACAGATCGCCCTTGATGTCAGCGGCAAACACCGCCACACCGGCATCGCTGAACGCCTCGGCCAGACGCTGCAAGGTGACGGTCTTGCCCGTGCCGGTGGCGCCGGCGATAAGCCCGTGGCGATTGCCCAGGCGCATGGCCTGGGCGATGGGCTGGCCTTCAAGGTCTGCGCCGATCAGGAGTTGCGTGGAGTCAGACATTTTGTCTCCCATGATTAAGCTTTAATAGCGCGAGGTCGATACAGACAGATGTGAGACCCACAAAGTCTAAAAATAGGTCAGATAATTCCCACAGGAGCCAGCGGAGCTATCACAAGCAATATCACACCTTTTTTGACGCTGCCATTCTGCGCCTCCCACAAGGACGCGCATCGGATATTAAGACCTTAGCGGACCCTACAAGCCATGAATAAAAATCTACGCTTCAGCCACAAAATCCTGCTTGCAGCCTCCCTTATCGTCGTCGCCGCATTCGCGCTGTTTACCCTCTACAACGACTACCTGCAACGCAACGCCATTCGCAACGACCTCAACAGCTACCTGAATGAAATGGGCGACGTCACCGCAGGCAACATTCAAACCTGGCTCACCGGGCGCATTGCCCTGGTGGAAAACGCCGCACAGAACATCGCCATCAACCCCGAGCCGAGTGTGGTCGGCAGCCTGCTGGATCAGAAAACCCTGACCTCCTCGTTCATGGCAACCTACGTAGGCGACAGCACGGGCGCCTTCACCATCCGCCCCGACACCAAAATGCCGGACGGCTTCGACCCCCGCGTTCGCCCCTGGTACAAGGGCGCCCAGAGCAGTAACGGTTCGACCCTGACCGAACCCTACATCGACGCCGCTACTGGCAAATTGATCATTTCCATCGCCACCCCCAGCATCAAGTCCGGCCAAAGCATCGGCGTCGTGGGCGGTGACCTGAGCCTGCAAACCCTGGTGGACAACATTGGCGCGCTGGACCTGGGCGGCATGGGCTACGCCTTCCTGGTCAGTGCCGACGGCAAGGTCCTGGTGCACCCGGACAAAAACCTGGTGATGAAGACCCTGGCCGACGTCTACCCCAAAAACACCCCGAAAATCAGCAGCGACTTCAGCGAGGTCGAGGCCAACGGCAAGGACAACATCGTCACCTTCACACCGATCAAAGGCTTGCCGTCGGTGAACTGGTATCTCGGCATTTCGGTGGATAAAGACAAAGCCTTCGCCATGCTCAGCGAATTTCGCACCTCGGCGGTGATCGCCACCCTCATTGCCGTGGTGATCATCATCGCCTTGCTTGGCATGCTGATCCGTGTGCTGCTGCAACCGTTGCACCTGATGACCCGCGCCATGCAGGACATCGCCGATGGCGAAGGCGACCTGACGCGCCGCCTGACCATCCAGAACCACGACGAATTCGGCACCCTGGGCAACGCGTTCAACCGCTTCGTCGAGCGTATTCATACGTCGATCCGCGAAGTGTCCTCGGCCACCGGGCAGGTCAATGAAGTGGCCCTGCGCGTGGTCAGCGCGTCCAACTCATCCATGGTCAATTCCGACGAACAGGCCAGCCGCACCAACAGCGTGGCTGCCGCCATCAATCAACTGGGGGCCGCAGCCCAGGAAATCGCCCGTAACGCCGCGCAGGCCTCCAGCCAGGCCAGCGATGCGCGCAGCCTGGCGGAAGATGGTCAGCAAGTGGTGGAGCGCAACATCAAGGCGATGACGCAGCTATCGGCGATGATCAGCGCTTCGAGCACCAATATCGAAGCACTTAACAGCAAAACGGTGAACATCGGGCAAATTCTCGAAGTCATCACCAGCATCTCCCAGCAAACCAACCTGCTGGCGCTCAACGCCGCCATCGAAGCCGCCCGCGCCGGGGAAGCTGGCCGTGGCTTTGCCGTGGTCGCCGATGAAGTGCGCAACCTGGCCCATCGCACCCAGGAATCGGCGCAACAGGTGCAAACCATGATCGAAGAGCTGCAAGTCGGTGCGCGGGACTCGGTCAGCACCATGAGCGAAAGCCAGCGTCACAGCCAGGACAGCGTGGAGATTGCCAACCTCGCCGGCGAACGCCTGAACAGCGTGACCCAACGTATCGGCGAAATCGACGGCATGAACCAGTCGGTCGCCACCGCCACCGAGGAACAGACCTCGGTGGTGGAGTCGATCAACATGGACATCACCGAAATCAACACCCTCAACCAGGAAGGTGTGGAAAACCTGCAGTCAACCTTGCGTGCCTGTGCCGACCTTGAGCAACAGGCCGGGCGGCTCAAGCAGTTGGTCGGCAGCTTCCGCATCTGACCCGTGTGCAGGCTTGCCCTGCTCACGCGCCCACAGTTCGGCGGCACCGGGAAAATCGGTGCCGTCCTCGCTGTCGAGGTCATCCGGGTCATAGCGGCTCAAACAACCCTCCCCCAGCGTAGCCGGGGCTTTGGATGTGGCTTTGTCCAACGGATCGCTCATGGTCCACTCCTTGAGGGCAGGCAAAAAAAAAGGGCCTGGGACGATTTAACGCCCAGGCCCTTCATTCTTCAATCACCACTCGGTGATCAGAACACCACAGTCTTGTTACCGTGAACCAGCACGCGGTCTTCCAAGTGGTAACGCAGGCCACGGGCCAACACCATCTTCTCGACGTCACGGCCGAAACGCACCATGTCTTCGATGCTGTCGCTGTGGCTCACGCGGACCACGTCCTGCTCAATGATCGGGCCGGCGTCCAGCTCTTCGGTCACGTAGTGGCAGGTCGCACCAATCAACTTCACACCACGCAGCGATGCCTGGTGATACGGCTTGGCGCCGACAAACGACGGCAGGAAGCTGTGGTGGATATTGATCACCTTGCCAGCGTAGGCACTGCACAGCTCCGGCGGCAGGATCTGCATGTAGCGCGCCAGCACCACGACGTCGGCTTCGTGCTGTTTGACCAGGCGGGACACCTCGGCGAACGCGGGTTCCTTGTCCTGCGGGTTGACCGGCACGTGGTAGTACGGAATGCCATGCCACTCAACCATGCTGCGCAGGTCGTCGTGGTTGGAAATCACGCAGGCGATCTCGCAGTCCAGCTCATCGCTGTGCCAGCGGTGCAGCAAGTCCGCCAGGCAGTGGGATTCGCGGCTGGCCATCAGCACCACGCGTTTTTTCTGCTCGGTGTCGGTGATGTGCCAGCTCATCGAAAACTCTTCGGCAATCGGCGCAAACGCCTCGCGGAAGGCATCAAGGCCAAAGGGCAGCGAGTCGGCACGAATCTCGTGACGCATGAAGAACCAACCGCTGAGATTGTCCGAGTGATGGCTCGCCTCGGTGATCCAGCCGTTGTGGGAGGCCAGAAAATTACTGACTTTGGCAACGATACCAACCCGGTCCGGGCAAGCAATCACCAGCCGAAAAGTGCGCATTAGGGGAAAACTCCAGAACTTCGCAAAGGCCGCCATTCTAGCCACTACGCAGAAAAACTGCAGTATCCGTCGAGGCTTATTCTGGTGGCCTGGCACCGATACGCCCCTTAATAGCGTAAGGTTTTACCAGCGCTATATGAACGCTCACGCGCAAAATCGGGCAATTATGCTTTTCTTACGTAGATTATCTTTGCCGCGTATGCCCTATTAATTAACTCCAACGCATTGCATTGCCACAAACATTCAACGCAATTCACATAAATACACCCTTAAATGTTTACTTGAGGATTTGGCCTGACTATTATTGCCCCACTTCCTGTCAATCAGCGCTCTACATAAGGTAGTCCACATGTCCCTGATCAACGAATACCGTGCCACCGAAGAAGCTATCAAAGAGCTGCAAGCCCGCTTGAAGAACCTGTCCCAAGACGACAAGCTGCAAACTGAGCTGGAATTCGAAGGCAAACTGCGCACCCTGATGGGTGAATACTCCAAGTCCCTGCGTGACATCATCGCGCTGCTGGACCCAGAGTCGAAAGTTAAGGCTCCACGTGGCGCCGTGAAAACTACCGGTACCAAACGTGCTCGCAAGGTCAAGCAATACAAGAACCCACACAACGGCGAAGTGATTGAAACCAAAGGTGGCAACCACAAGACTCTGAAAGAGTGGAAAGCCAAGTGGGGCGGTGACGTGGTTGAAGGTTGGGCTACCCTGCTGGGCTAAGCCCCATCGGGCTGCGGCCTGATACGCGACACTATGAAAACGCCAGCTCGCTGGCGTTTTTTATTGCCTGAAAATACTCTAGGGCCCCGATTACAAATTGAACCGGGCCGCTAAAGCGTCGGCATATTCCTGCCACTGCGCCAACACCTGCAACTGATACGGCGTGGCACTTGCCGCCAACTCCAGGCGTGCCTGATTAAATCCCTCAAGGGTAATCGGCGCGCCCAGCTCAGCGTCCGACAAACGCTGCTGGCAAAATAATTTCCAGCGTTGTTGCTCCTCGTTATTCAAGGTCTCGGGAAAGTTGCGCGCACGGTAGCGAAATAATAATTCGGGCAGGCGATGATCGTCGAACGGCCACTGCTGATGTGCTAGTTGCGCAGGTTCAGCGTTGCGTACTTGTTCACATAAGCGCCGATCGCGATCGCCGATAAAACCATCATAAAGCTGCTGCTCCGGGTCTGTTGTCGGCGCGAATTCTTCCTCGGCATAAATGCTCGCCAACTTGTCGCGCCAAACTTGCTGTGCGTCAGTTAGCCGCAGCGCGCGCGCCTGGTAACTGTCCATATCCAAGTGCAAGCGTTCACGATCTTGCGCCCGCAACACATTCAACGGAGCCACCACCGGGCAGCGATTGATGTGCAGCAATTTGAGGGGCACAGGCAGTTCCCCGTCAGCGAGTTCGCCACGCCGCGTGTAGAGGCGCTGACGCAAGGTTTCGGCATCAAGGTCCAGCAAGCCTTGAGGGTCGAGACCCAGGTCACAGACGATCAACGCATTGCGATTGCGTGGGTGCCAAGCCAATGGCAACACAACGCCCAGGTAATGACGCTCGGCCGAAAAACGTCCGGAGATATGCACCATCGGCTGCAACAGGCGCACCTGGTCCATCACCCGCTGTTTGCTGCGCAACTGGAACAGCCAGTCATACAGCTTGGGCTGTTTCTCCCGTATCAACCGGGCCAGCGCAATGGTGGCACGCACGTCGGACAAGGCATCGTGGGCCTGGCCATGATCAATCCCGTTGGCGGCGGTCAGGCGTTCAAGCTTGAGCGTGACACGGCCGTCCTGCTGCGGCCATTCGATACCTTCCGGACGCAGGGCGTAGGCGGTGCGCACCACGTCGATCAAGTCCCAGCGACTGTTGCCGCCTTGCCACTCGCGGGCATAAGGGTCGAAGAAGTTGCGATACAGGCTGTAGCGCGTCATTTCATCGTCGAACCGCAAGGTGTTGTAACCGGCCCCGCAAGTACCGGGGGCAGCCAGTTCGGCGTGCACCCGCGTCATGAAGTCGGCCTCGGCCAAGCCTTTTTGCGCCAGGATGCCGGGGGTGATGCCGGTAATCGCACATGCAGCAGGATGCGGCAGAATGTCGTCGCTGGGTTGGCAGTATAGGTTGACCGGCGGCCCGATCTCGTTCAGTTCAAGATCGGTGCGGATACCGGCGACCTGAAGGGGGCGATCGCTGCGCGGATTGATGCCGGTGGTTTCATAGTCGTACCAGAAAATGGAGGTCACGGGCTGTTCCTGTGCTGAAGATCGGCAAAGTCTAGGCGCTGCAAGGCATTCGAAGCCAGCGCCATCGACCCTGTACAAACATCCAGTAAAACCTTGAATGGTTGCTTCCAGCGCCGACACTGCTAGGATCCGTCTCTCTCAGCCACACTGCACTGCCAAGGATCGCGATGCCATCAGCCCCATTGGACACCCGTTACCAGATCGAGACCCCGGAGGGCATCGACCTGCCGTTGCGCCCAGCCGGCCTGGTACCCCGTGCATTGGCCTTCGGGTTCGACCTGGGCCTGCGTGGGCTGGTCATGGGAATCCTCGTCGTGCCCCTGGCGCTGCTCGGCAATATCGGCATCGGCATCGGTTCGCTGCTGCTGTTCCTGGTCAGCTGGTGGTACATGGTGCTGTTCGAAGTGCTCAACCAGGGCTGCTCCCCCGGCAAGCAGGTGATGGGCTTGCGCGTGGTACAGGATGACGGCACGCCCATCGGCTGGTCCGCCTCGTTGATCCGCAACCTGCTGCGCTTTGTCGACATGCTGCCTTTCGGCTACTTTCTCGGGGCCATCAGTTGCCTGCAGCACCCCCATTTCAAACGACTCGGCGACCTCGCCGCCGGTACGCTGGTGATCTACCGCGAGCATCCCCTGCCCCGTCCCAATGTCCCCGCGGCTGCGGCCTTGCGCCTGCCCTTTGCCTTGGACCTCAGCGAGCAACGCGCCATCCTTGGTTTTGCCGAACGCCAGGGTGAGTTGTCGGCCGAGCGGGTCCACGAACTGGCCTCCATTCTCGCCACGCCCCTGCAAGTGTCGCCGGCACGTGCCGCCGAACAACTCAACGGCGTGGCTCGCGGCCTGTTGGGGCCAACATGAAACAGAGCCTGTTCGAAAGCCGTTACCAGCCGCAATGGCATGCCTTCGCCGAACAACTGACCCAGCTGGAACAAGGCAAGGCCAAGGCCGCTGACGTGACCGACTTCCCCCACCAGTATCGGCGCCTGTGCCAACACCTCGCCCTGGCTCAGGAGCGCGGCTACAGCAGTTATCTGGTGGACCCCCTGCAACAACTGGCCTTGCGTGGCCATCAACAGCTCTACCGCCATCGCAGCCAATTGGGCGCAAAGGTCCTGAGTTTTATCCTGGCCGACTTCCCACGCCTGGTTCGCGCGCAGTGGCGCTTTGTATTGGTTGCCAGCCTGCTGTTCTTCGGCAGCCTGGCCGGTGTAGCACTGCTGGTGTACCTGTTTCCCGACCTGATCTACAGCATCGTCGGCCCCCAGCAGGTAGCCGAGATGCACAGCATGTACAACCCCGAGGCCAGCCGCCTCGGGCGCGCGGCCGAACGTGCTTCCAGCGAAGACTGGATGATGTTTGGCTACTACGTGATGCATAACATCGGTATCGCGTTCCAGACCTTCGCCGCCGGTTTGTTGCTGGGGCTGGGCAGTGTGTTCTTCCTGATATTCAACGGCCTGATCATCGGTGCGATCTCCGGCCACCTCACCGAAATAGGCTTTGGCCAGACGTTCTGGTCCTTTGTGATCGGTCATGGCGCCTTCGAACTCAGCGCCATCGCCCTGGCCGGCGCGGCGGGGCTGCAACTGGGCTGGGCATTGATCGCCCCGGGTCAACTGACGCGAGGCGAATCCCTGCGGCTGGCGGCGCATCAAAGCGTGCAGATGCTGTGCGGCGTGATGGTGTTCCTGCTGATAGCCGCGTTCATCGAAGCCTATTGGTCTTCCACCACCAGCGTTGCGCCCTGGCTCAAATACCTGGTGGGCACCCTGCTCTGGTTGCTGGTGGCCGCTTACCTGATCTTTGCCGGACGGACTCGCCATGCGCCTGAGTAATGCCAGCGTGGTGATCCGCCCCCGCACGCCATGGGAAGCCATGGACCTTGGAGTACGGATGGCCCAGGAACATCGCTGGCTGCTGATGGGCAGTTGGGCGATGGTGACCTTGCCGGTTTTCGCGTTGCTGACCGCACTGTTCTGGAAGTATCCCTCCACGGCTGTGTTGGTGTTCTGGTGGCTGAAGCCGGCCTTTGATCGTCTGCCGCTGTATATCTTGTCGAAAGCCCTGTTCGCAGAGACACCCAGCGCCAGGCAGGCCGTCAGCCAATGGCCGCGACTGCTCAAAGGCCAGCTATTGGCCAGCCTGACCTGGCGGCGACTCAGCCTGAGTCGCAGCTTTTTGATGCCGGTCAGTCAACTCGAAGGCCTGGATGGTCCCGACCGCCAAAAACGCTTGGGCGTCTTGCAGCAACGCAGCGCCTGGGCCGGACGCTGGCTGACCATTATTGGGGTGCATCTGGAAATAGGCCTGTGGTTCGGCTGCATGGCCCTGTTCTATCTACTCATCCCCCAGCAGCTCGAACTGGATTGGGACTGGCAGCGAATGGCACTGGCCACGGGTTCCGAGGGGCTCTGGCTGGAACACGTGGGCAATGCCTTCTATGCCCTTATCCTGGTGTTCTGGGAGCCGATGTATGTCGCGTGCGGCTTCAGCCTGTACCTCAACCGCCGTACCGTGCTGGAGGCTTGGGACCTGGAGCTGGTATTCCGCCGCCTGCGCGAACGCCTGAGCAGCGTAGTGCCGTTGTTGGTGCTGGTGACGGTGCTGGCCCTGAGCCCATTCAGCGGCCACGCCATGGCCGAGGACGCCTCCCCGCCCAAACCAGTGACAACCCAGGCCGCCAGCCAGTCGATCAAGGCATTGCTGGAGAAGCCACCGTTCAAAAATCCAGAAACCGTCACGCGCTATCGTTTCGGCGATGAGAAACCCGCCACTAAGAGCAAGGCACACGGCGACGGCAAACTGCCGGCCTGGTTGCGGGCATGGCTGGACAACCTCAACGGCAATACCCTCAAACACGTCGCCTTGGGCATGGAAGTGCTGCTGTGGAGCCTGTTGGCCGCCGGTATTGCCCTGCTCATCTGGCGCTATCGCGATTGGCTGCACGCCTTTGTCAGCCGGCGCCGCTCACGCCAACCAAAACCCGCCAAACCGATACCCACGCAACTGTTCGGCCTGGAACTGGGCGTCGAGACCTTGCCCGACGACATCGCCAGCACGGCCGAGCAACTTTGGCCCACACAGCCACGGGAAGCACTAGGCCTGCTCTATCGAGGTTTGCTTAGCCGGTTGCTGCATGACTTCAACCTGCCACTGAAAAGCGCCGATACGGAAGGCCAGGTCCTGGAACGCATCCATCGGCTGCAACAGCCGCACTTGCTGGCATTCAGCGATGAGCTGACCCGGCACTGGCAAAACCTCGCGTACGGCCACCGCCTGCCCCCGGCCCAGGCTCAACAGCAACTGTGCAGTGATTGGCGCACCTTGTTCAACGCGGGGGCAGCCCGATGAAACGGACTTTACTGTGGGTCATCGTAGCGCTGCTGACGTGCCTGCTGGGGGCAGGCCTTGTCTATGTCGGAAACAAAGCGATCCCCTACGATGAAGTCATAGACCGCGGCCCCTCACCCGAGGCCGCAGCCAACCCCTACCTGGCAGCGGAACACTTTTTACGCCAGCAAGGCCTGGGCGTCGAACACGCCAATAGCCTTGAGAGGCTGAAGACCCTGCCAGCCAAAAACAACAGCCTGCTGTTGCTGGGCGAGCGCAGCAACATGACACCACGCCAGGCCGAGCAGCTGTTGGACTGGGCCAGGTCCGGCGGCCATCTGCTATTGGTGGCTGAAGCGCTCTGGGATGAAGAAACCGGCAACAGCGGCGACTTGCTGCTGGATCACCTGCAGATTCACCAGGCATTGAGCGACGAACCTGACGAGCCCGTACCTGCGCGAAAACAGAAATCGCCAGACCTGACCAAGCTCTATGTCGACAACGAAACCGCACCGGCCTATTTCAGTTTCGATACCGACTTCAACCTCACCGACCCCAAGCATCTGGCACAGTTTTCTGCCAATAGCGCCCAGTCCATCCACCTGATGCAACTCAATCTCGGGCATGGTCGTGTGACGGTGATCACCGACAGCGACCTGTGGAAAAACCCGAACATCGGCAAGCACGACAACGCCTGGCTGCTGTGGTATCTCAACCAAGGCACCGCGGTGACCCTGCTGTTCAACAGCGACGTGGACAACCTGTTCACCCTGTTGCTGCGCTACTTCCCCCAGGCGTTGGTGGCACTCGCTGCGCTGCTCGCCCTGGCACT
Organism: Pseudomonas sp. GL_117; assembly: GCF_057835125.1. Classification (NCBI taxonomy): domain Bacteria; kingdom Pseudomonadati; phylum Pseudomonadota; class Gammaproteobacteria; order Pseudomonadales; family Pseudomonadaceae; genus Pseudomonas; species Pseudomonas sp. GL_117. The sequence continues at coordinate 4,964,191 of NZ_CM174418.1, forward strand.
CTGGCACGTCGGCATGCGCCAAGGTCCGATACAAGCGCCGGCCCCCAAGGCACGCCGGCAACTGCAAGAACACCTGAACGCGAGCGCCGACTTCCTGCTCCGCCGCGGCGGCCAGGGTGCTTTGCTGCGTGCGTTGCAGCGCGACATCCTGCGCGCCGCAAGGCGGCGTCACCCAGGTTTTGAACACCTCGACTCCGCAGAACAGCAGCAGGTGCTCGAACACCTGACGCGCCAACCTTCTCACGTCATCAGCCAGGCCCTCGGCCCCCTCCCGGCAAAACGGCTATCCAGCGCCGATTTCAGCCGTCAGGTGGCCAGCCTGCAAACTCTCAGGAACGCCCTATGAGCGAATATTCCCCGGCAACTGCCCTGACGACCGAAAGCCTGCAAAAGGCCAGTCGGCAGGCACAGGCCCTGCGTGTCGAACTACGTAAAGCGGTCATTGGCCAGGATCAGGTGATCGATGATGTCCTCACATCGCTGATCGCCGGCGGCCATGTCTTGCTCGAAGGCGTTCCCGGCCTGGGCAAGACCTTGCTGGTGCGCGCCCTTGCGCGGTGTTTCGGTGGAGAATTCGCGCGTATCCAGTTCACCCCGGACCTGATGCCCAGCGACGTCACCGGCCATGCCGTGTACGACCTGCACACTGAGCAGTTCAAGTTGCGAAAGGGGCCGTTGTTTACCCATCTGCTGCTGGCTGACGAGATCAACCGCGCCCCGGCCAAGACCCAGGCGGCGCTGCTCGAAGCCATGCAAGAACGTCAGGTCACCCTTGAAGGCGAAGCGCTGCCCATCGGCCAACCCTTCATGGTGCTGGCGACCCAGAACCCGATCGAACAGGAAGGCACCTACCCCCTGCCCGAAGCCGAGCTGGACCGCTTCATGCTGAAAGTCCGCATGGACTACCCCGATGCACAACAAGAGCTGGACATGGTGCGCGAAGTGACGCGCTCATCCCGCGCCGACATGCTTGATGTACAGCCCCTGCGTACCGTGTTGCAGGCTGAAGATGTGCTGCAATTGCAACAGATCGCCAGCGAACTGCCCCTCGACGAGCAGGTACTCGACTATGCCGTGCGCCTGGCACGCGCCACCCGCAGTTGGCCAGGATTGACCATTGGCGCCGGCCCCCGGGCGTCCATCGCCCTGGTACGCGGCGCCCGGGCCAGGGCCCTGTTGCGCGGCGGTGAGTTTGTCACCCCGGATGACATCAAGGGCTGCGCCCTGGCGGTATTGCGCCATCGGGTGCGTATCGCCCCCGAACTGGACATCGACGGATTGGACGTGGACCAGGTGCTAAAGCAAATGCTCGACCAGATCCCGGCACCTCGGCAATGAACCGCCCATGAAACCGACCCGCCTGCTGTTGACCTGGCTCGCAGTACTGCTTGGCCTGAACACCCTGCTCGGCGCGGCGACCGCGTTGCAGTTCAAGGTGCCCGACACCCTGTACTCGATAGCCTGGGGCCTGCTGCTGGCGCTTTTGCTACTGGCGTTGCTGGATGCCGCGCGCCTGCGCCGTCGCCCTTCCCCACGCGTGCAACGGCAGATGCCAGGCAGCCTGGCGCTGGGCCGCTGGGGCGAGGTGCGCCTGACGCTGGAACACGACTCGCCACAGCCCCTGACCGTGCAGGTATTCGACCATGCTCCCGACGGCCTGAGCGTAGAGAACATGCCGCAGTCCATCGCGCTGCGACCAGGTGAACGCAGTGAGCTGGGGTATCGCCTGCGCCCCTTGCGGCGCGGGCATTTCACTTTCACTCGTTGCGAGGTGCACCTGCCGAGCCACCTTGGGCTATGGGCGGTGCGGCGCTTGATCGACGTCAACGACGCCACACGTGTCTACCCGGATTTCGCCCGACTCTATGGTGCACAGCTCCTGGGAGTGGACAACTGGCTGAGCCAGTTGGGCGTTCGGCAGCATCAGCGACGCGGATTGGGGCTGGAGTTTCATCAACTGCGCGAATTTCGCGAGGGCGACAGCCTGCGCCAGATCGACTGGAAGGCGACTGCACGGCAACGCACACCGATCGCCCGGGAATATCAGGATGAGCGCGACCAACAAATCGTGTTCTTGCTTGATTGCGGCCGACGCATGCGCAGCCAGGACGACGAGCTGTCGCACTTCGACCATGCGCTGAATGCCTGCCTGCTGCTCAGCTATGTAGCCTTGCGCCAGGGCGATGCGGTGGGCTTATGCACCTTTGCCGGTGAACAGTCGCGCTACCTGGCACCGGTCAAGGGCAGCAGCCAGTTGAACCTGCTGCTCAACGCAGTCTACGACCTGGACACGACACGACGCACAGCCGACTACGAGGCCGCGGCCAGCCAACTGCTGGCCCGACAAAAACGCCGCGCCCTGGTGATTGTGGTCACCAACCTTCGGGATGAGGACGATGAGGCTTTGTTGACCGCGGCCAAGCGCATCGGCCGCCAACACCGGGTGCTGGTGGCCAGCCTGCGCGAGGAAGTACTCGACCAACTGCGCCAGGTCCCCGTGCAAACCTTGCCCGAAGCCCTGGCCTACAGCGGCACCGTCGACTACCTCAATACCCGGGATGAACTGCATGACCGCTTGAGCGCCCATGGCCTGTCGGTATTGGACACTCCACCATCGGAGCTTGGCCCAGCCCTGGTGACACGCTACCTGGGCTGGAAGAAAGCGGGCGTACTCTGAGAACAGAGCGCACGGCCTCGGCAAGGGGCAGTCCCCAACCGGGCCGACAGCACGCGATAGCTAGGCTGAAGCCTGCAAAGGATCGAAACTGAAGTAATGCATCAATACGCTGATCAGTTGCCCATATTCCTCGGGCGCCTGGAGCACCCTGAACCCGGAATCGTAATGCTGCGGGTTGATGTCTTCATGACTCCACAAGCAGGTCGCCGTCAGGTCAATGGCCTCAAAGGTGTCGCCAGGCACGGGAATCTTCAAGCGCAACTCGAAGTCCGCGTCGACCATCATGGGCAGCAGGCTGATCAACATAAGCCCGTCTGCCGAGACGTTACCCAAAAAGCCGATGGGCTTGTCAGTGAGGCGGTTGAATACTTGCAGAAAACAAGGTAGCTGATGCCGCTCGATCCGTCGGTCAGTAAACATGGTGAGATCGCCATCCAATGGCCATTAATCTGGCCGTGCCAGTGATTCGGAACGAGCGCGTATCTCTCGCTCTCCCTGGATATCGGAGTGACAACATACAACCTTGTGTCACCAGACAACTGCCGAATCCGGGTCATTCATTCGTTCGAATAGAAACTTGTACAAACGAACATCCGAAGGATAGCCCAAGACTGGCAACGGGCCAGTTATTAAATGACGAATGTCATCATAGCGAGGCCGGGCGCGTCTGGGCGGTGCTTGCTCCAGGGTAGTGCCCTAGCTGTTGCAAGGTATCGAGCCGCGCGCGGGCACGGTAGGCGTACTCACTCGACGGATACTGATTGATGATGAACTGATAGGTCTGCACAGCGTCGACAAACAATTTCTGGCGCTCCAGGCACTGCCCACGCAACATCGAGACCTCCGGCTGCACATAACGCCGGGTACGGCTCTCGCGGTCGACCTGGGACAATTCCAGGGTGACGCGCTCGCAATCGCCGACCTTGTAGGCGCGATAAGCGTTGTTCAAATGGTGGTCCATCGACCAGCGGGTGCAGCCGACAACACTGACGGCCAGGGCGGCAACGAGCAAAATTCGCATGAGGGTTCTCCTGTCTTGTGCAATGTATCGACCCCTCGTCGAAAATCTTCAAGGTTGTTCGTAATCAGCCGCCGCGAAAACAAGTCAATCGTCGATAAGTAGTGCAAACGAACAATGACTACAACGAAAGAGCATAGTAGCCTTCCTCAGCGCTTGAACTCAGGAGTCTGTGCATGTCCGTCCGTCGTACCAAAATCGTCGCCACCCTTGGCCCGGCCAGCAACTCGCCGGAAGTCCTCGAACAGCTGATTCTGGCTGGTTTGGACGTCGCCCGTCTGAACTTCTCCCACGGCACCCCGGACGAGCACAAGGCTCGTGCCAAGCTGGTGCGTGACCTCGCGGCCAAGCATGGCCGTTTCGTGGCGTTGCTGGGTGACCTGCAAGGCCCGAAAATCCGTATCGCCAAATTCGCCAACAAGCGCATCGAGCTGAAGATCGGTGACCAGTTCACCTTCTCCACCAGCCACCCGCTGACCGAAGGCAACCAGCAAGTCGTGGGTATCGATTACCCGGACCTGGTCAAGGATTGCGGCGTCGGCGACGAACTGCTGCTGGATGACGGCCGCGTGGTCATGCGCGTCGACACCGCTACCCCGACCGAACTGCACTGCACCGTGATTATCGGCGGCCCGCTGTCGGACCACAAAGGCATCAACCGGCGCGGCGGTGGTCTGACCGCTCCTGCCCTGACTGAAAAAGACAAGGCCGACATCAAGCTCGCCGCTGAAATGGAAGTGGACTACCTCGCCGTGTCCTTCCCGCGCGACGCAGCCGACATGGAATACGCCCGTAAACTGCGCGACGAAGCCGGCGGCACCGCCTGGCTGGTGGCGAAGATCGAACGCGCCGAAGCCGTGGCCGATGACGAAACCCTCGATGGCCTGATCAAGGCTTCCGACGCCGTGATGGTTGCCCGTGGCGACCTCGGTGTGGAAATCGGTGACGCCGAGCTGATCGGTATCCAGAAGAAGATCATCCTGCACGCACGCCGCCACAACAAAGCGGTGATCGTGGCGACCCAGATGATGGAGTCGATGATCCAGAACCCGATGCCGACCCGCGCCGAAGTGTCCGACGTGGCCAACGCCGTGCTCGACTACACCGACGCCGTGATGCTCTCGGCTGAAAGTGCCGCCGGCCCGTACCCACTGGAAGCCGTGCAAGCGATGGCGCGTATCTGCGTCGGCGCTGAAAAGCACCCGACCAGCAAGACCTCCAGCCACCGCATCGGCAAAGAGTTTGAAAGCTGCGACCAGAGCATCGCCCTGGCGGCCATGTACACCGCCAACCACTTCCCGGGCGTGAAGGCGATCATCGCCTTGACCGAAAGTGGCTACACGCCGTTGATCATGTCGCGCATCCGTTCTTCGGTGCCGATCTACGCGTTCACCCCACACCGCGAAGCCCAGGCCCGCGCGGCGATGTTCCGTGGTGTGTACACCGTGCCGTTCGACCCGGCATCGCTGCCGCCGCACGAAGTCAGCCAGGCGGCCATCGACGAGTTGGTCAAGCGCGGCGTCGTGGAAAAAGGCGACTGGGTCATCCTGACCAAGGGCGACAGCTACCACACCACTGGCGGCACCAACGGCATGAAGATTCTGCACGTTGGCGACCCAATGGTCTGAGTGACTGCTGAATGAAAAAGCCCCGACTGGTTCGGGGCTTTTTTATGCCTGGGTTTTTGTGTGGCGACAGAGGACCTCATCGCGGGCAAGCCCGCTCCCACAGTTTGACCGCGATCCCCTTGAGGCCAGACCAATCACCCAAGCATCATCGCCCAGTGATAAAGGCCGACAACGCCGCAACCGCCTCCGGCGACCTCAACCGCTGGGTAAACAACGCGCCCTCCTCCTCAATCACCCGCCGCAACTGCTCGCGATCCACGCTTTTCATCAACTGCTTGGTCACCTGCACCGCCCCCGGCGCCAGCGTCTCGAAACGCGCAGCCACTTCCCGCGCCTTGGCCAACGCCGCTTCGCCACTGCCCAGCGCCTCGGTCGCAATCCCCCACGCCGCCGCCTGCTCACCGCTGAACCCCTCACCCAACAGCAACAGTTCTGCCGCCTTCGCATGCCCCAGCAGTCGCGGCAGGATCAGGCTCGAGCCAAACTCCGGACACAGCCCCAGGTTGACGAACGGCATGCGCAACCGCGCATCCCGGCTGACATAGACCAGGTCGCAATGCAGCAATAGCGTGGTGCCGATCCCCACCGCCGCGCCCGCCACTGCGGCGATCACCGGTTTGCGGCAGTTGAGCAGGCTTTGCATGAAGTGAAACGGCGGGCTGTCGAGGTCGGCAGGCGGTTGCTCGAGGAAGTCACCGATGTCATTGCCGGCGGTAAAACACTCGCTGCTGCCCTGGATCAGCACCGCATGAATGGCTGGATCTGCATCGGCCAACTCCAGCGCCTTGGCCAACTGTGTGTACATCCCACGGGTCAGGGCGTTTTTCTTGTCGGGGCGATTGAGCTGCAAGGTCAGCAGCCCACGTTCGCGGTGCTGCAGGATGGCGTCGGTCATGGCGATTCTCGCGGCTGTGGAGTTCAGCGCTCAACCACGGGGCAGGAACACGTCGGCCAGCAGTTGATTGCGCGGCAGGCCCGCCAGGAACAGGCGCTTGGAGAACGCGTCGACATGGGCGGGGTGTCCGCAGAGTAAGGCCAAGGTTTGCCGCGAAACAAGCCGCAGTTGCGCCAATGCCTGGGTCGCCTGCGCCGCCGTCCACAGCTCCACCGTCAAGTTCGGATGCTGCGCGGCCAGCGCTGCCAGGGGTTCGGCCAGGTAATGCCCGGCGACATCATGGGCCTGGTGAATCACGCGGATGGCGCCCTGGTGATCCTGGCGCAGCGCCTCACGCAATACCCCCCACAATGGGCCCAGGCCCGTGCCCGACGCCAGCAGCCACAACGGTCGGGCTTGCCAGTCCGGATCATATTGCAACGCGCCGCCACGCAACTCGCCCAGACGCAAACCGTCGCCGAGTTGCAACTGACGGGCAATATCGGTGAATTCCCCAGGCTGACGGCAGTCGAGGTGAAACTCCAGGAACGGGTCCTCCTGCGGCAAACTCGCCAGCGAGTAAGGCCGCGCCACCTGCCCCGCCCACACCACCAGATGCTGGCCGGCGCGATAGCGCAGCCCACGTTCCGGTTGCAGACGCAGGCGCAGCACCGTCGAGCTCAACCAATCGACGCCCACGACCTGCGCCGCCAAACCGTCACGCACCGGATCAAAGGTTTCGACACGCAGATCCGCGCTGACTTGGCACTGACAGGCCAACCGCCAACCCTCCAGGCGTTGGGCCGGGCTCAAGGCATCCGGCTGCCGATCGGAAACCTCGCCGGTACACCGCACCAGACACGCATGGCAACTGCCGGCGCGGCAACTGTAGGGCACCGCCACACCCGCCTGATTCAACGCATCCAACAGATTGCTGCCGGTGGCGACCGACCAGTGGCGTTCGCCGACGTGCAGTTCAGGCATATAAAGGTCTCAATCACAGGGGATGGGCACAGGGAATCATGCCTGCGACAGTTTGACCATAGTCGGGTGTATCGGCCACCGTGCCGGGTTATACTGCCGCGCCTTTTTAGCGTCGCGCCTGCACCATTGGCGTGCCTTGGAAAGGTGGCTTCAGCCGACCGATGCACCCCACTGAAGCCACCTTTATTGAATGTTCCCTTATAGAGGAGCGCGACTCATGACCGTGATCAAGCAAGACGACCTGATTCAGAGCGTTGCCGACGCCCTGCAATTCATTTCCTACTACCACCCCGTTGATTTCATCCAGGCCATGCACGAAGCCTACCTGCGCGAAGAATCGCCAGCGGCCCGTGACTCCATCGCCCAGATCCTGATCAACTCGCGCATGTGCGCCACCGGCCATCGCCCGATCTGCCAGGACACCGGTATCGTTACCGTGTTCGTGCGCGTAGGCATGGACGTACGTTGGGATGGCGCCACCATGGGCCTGGACGACATGATCAACGAAGGCGTGCGTCGCGCCTACAACCTGCCGGAAAACGTCCTGCGTGCATCGATCCTCGCCGACCCGGCAGGCGCGCGTAAAAACACCAAGGACAACACCCCTGCGGTCATCCACTACTCCATCGTCCCGGGTAACACCGTGGAAGTGGACGTGGCGGCCAAGGGTGGCGGTTCCGAGAACAAATCGAAAATGGCCATGCTCAACCCGTCCGACTCGATCGTCGACTGGGTGCTCAAGACCGTTCCGACCATGGGCGCCGGCTGGTGCCCACCGGGCATGCTCGGTATCGGCATCGGCGGCACCGCCGAGAAAGCCGCGGTGATGGCCAAGGAAGTGTTGATGGAATCCATCGACATCCACGAGCTGAAAAAGCGCGGCCCGCAGAACCGTATCGAAGAGATGCGCCTGGAGCTGTTCGAGAAGGTCAACCAACTGGGCATCGGCGCCCAGGGCCTGGGTGGCCTGACCACCGTGCTCGACGTGAAGATCATGGACTACCCGACCCACGCTGCCTCCCTGCCGGTGTGCATGATCCCCAACTGCGCCGCCACCCGTCACGCGCACTTCGTGCTCGACGGTTCGGGCCCGGCGTCGCTGGAAGCGCCACCGCTGGACGCCTACCCGGAAATCGTCTGGGAAGCCGGCCCATCGGCCCGTCGCGTCAACCTCGACACCCTGACCCCGGAAGAAGTGCAGAGCTGGCAGCCGGGCGAAACCGTGTTGCTCAACGGCAAAATGCTCACCGGCCGCGACGCCGCGCACAAGCGCATGGTCGAGATGCTGAACAAGGGCGAAACCCTGCCGGTGGACCTCAAGGGTCGTTTCATCTACTACGTCGGCCCGGTTGATCCGGTGCGCGAAGAAGTGGTTGGCCCGGCTGGCCCGACCACCGCGACGCGGATGGACAAGTTCACCCGCCAGATCCTCGAGCAAACCGGCCTGTTGGGCATGATCGGCAAATCCGAGCGCGGCCCGACTGCGATCGAAGCGATCAAGGACCACAAGGCCGTGTACCTGATGGCCGTCGGCGGTGCTGCCTACCTGGTGGCGCAAGCCATCAAGAAGTCGCGCGTGGTTGCGTTCGCCGAACTGGGTATGGAAGCGATCTACGAGTTCGACGTCAAAGACATGCCGGTCACCGTTGCAGTCGACAGCAAGGGCGAATCCGTGCACATCACCGGTCCTGCCATCTGGCAGAAAAAGATCAGTGAAAGCCTGGCGGTAGAAGTGCAATAAGCACTTTCCTGCCAAAAAAAATGGCGACTGCGGCTACACGGCCCAGTCGCCTTTTTTATGGCTGGCACGCTCCCACACACACCCATTCGTCACAAGATTCAAGGCACGCATGATATGGTGCACTCCCCTCACTGCGCCTGTTCATCACCGTATGATCGTGATCCCTCGCCCCCTGCGCCTGACCTTCTATTCCCTGTTGATCATCGCCGGTGCGCTGTTGGCCGCCGCCTTGGCCACCCGCCACGCCGAACGCCAAGCCCTGGTGGACGATGCGGCTCGTGCGAATCAGCAACTCGCGCTGTACGCCAATTCCCTGCACACCCTGATCGAACGCTACCGCGCCCTGCCCGCCGTGCTGGCGCTGGACTCGGAAATGATCAGCGCGTTGAAAGGCCCGCTGGAGCCCGCAACCCAGGATGTGCTCAACCGCAAACTGGAACGCATCAACGGCGCCGCACAGTCATCGACCCTGGAGTTGATGGACCGCAACGGCCTCGCGGTGGCTGCCAGCAACTGGAACCTGCCGAGCAGTTATGTCGGGCACAACTACGCGTTCCGGCCGTATTTCAGCCAGACCAAAAGCCAGGGCACGGGACGCTTCTACGCGGTGGGGGTGACCACAGGCGTGCCGGGCTACTTCCTTTCCAGCGCGGTGGTGGATGAACACGAGCAGTTCCTCGGCGCCATGGTGGTCAAGCTGGAATTCCCCGAGCTCGAGCGCGAATGGGCCCAGGGCAACGACCTGTTGTTGGTCAGTGACGCGCGCGGCATCGTGTTTATCGCCAATCAGCCAGGCTGGCGTTACCGCAACCTGCGACCGCTGTCGGAAACCGACCTGGCCGAACTCAAGGCCACCCGCCAATACGACAAGAAACACCTGGAACCGCTGGACACCCAGCCCTTGCAGCGCTTTGACGACAACAGCCACCTGATGCGCGTCAACGGCCCCGATGGCAACGCCAATTACATCTGGGAATCCCTGCCGCTCAAAGCCGAAGGCTGGACCCTGCACCTGCTGCGCAAACCGCAATTCGCCTTTGAAGACCAGCGCAACGCCGGCCTGGCCGCCGCGGGCTCCTGGCTGGCCCTGGTGTTCCTGGTGTTGTTCCTCACGCAGCGCTGGCGCCTGGCCCGGTTGCGCCAGCGCAGCCGCGAGGAGCTGGAGCGCCTGGTGGAAGAACGCACCCAGGCGCTGCGCACCGCCCAGGATGGCCTGGTGCAATCGGCCAAGCTGGCGGCGCTGGGGCAGATGTCCGCCGCCCTCGCCCATGAGATCAACCAGCCCCTGACCGCCCAGCGCATGCAGTTGGCCACCCTGCGCCTGTTGCTCGACCACGGCCGCGTGGACGATGCCTACAAGGCCCTGACCCCGCTGGACGAAATGCTCACACGCATGGCCGCGCTCACCGGCCACCTCAAGACCTTCGCCCGCAAGAGCCCCAGCGGCCTGCGCGAACGCCTGGACCTGGCGATGGTGGTCGACCAATCCCTGCACCTGCTCGACGCACGCCTGCGTGACGAAGGCATCGGCGTGGTACTCGACCTGACCCGCCCGGCCTGGGTCCGCGGCGACGCGATCCGCCTGGAACAGGTGCTGATCAACCTGCTGCGCAATGCCCTCGACGCCATGGCCGACAAGCCGCGCAAACGCCTGGAAATCCGCCTGCACGCCGACCAGCAGCTGTGGCAACTGACCGTCAGCGACAGCGGCGGCGGGATCGCCGAAGAACACCTGAACAGCGTGTTCGACCCCTTCTTCACCACCAAGCCGGTGGGTGATGGGCTGGGCCTGGGGCTGGCGGTGTCCTACGCCATCGTGCACGAATTGGGCGGGCGCCTGATCGCCGGCAACCGTGGCGACGGCGCGGTGTTTACCCTGACGCTGCCAATCGCGCTGGAGACGCCCGACCTATGTTGAACGCGGTGATTGTGGTCGATGACGAAGCCAGCATCCGCACGGCCGTGGAGCAGTGGTTGAGCCTGTCGGGCTTTGAGGTGCAGCTGTTCAGCCGCGCCGAGGCATGCCTGGCGCAGTTGCCCAGGGACTTCCCCGGCGTGATCCTCAGCGATGTGCGCATGCCCGGCCTCAGCGGCCTGGAGTTGCTCGCCGAAGTGCAACGCCGCGATGCCGACCTGCCGGTGATCCTGCTCACCGGCCACGGCGATGTGCCGATGGCGGTGGAAGCCATGCGCGACGGTGCCTACGACTTTCTGGAAAAACCCTTCAGCCCCGACGCCCTGCTCAACAGCCTGCGCCGGGCGTTGGACAAGCGCGGGCTGATCCTGGAAAACCGGCGCCTGCATCAACAGGCTGACCACAAGGCCCAGCTTGAATCGAGCCTGCTCGGCGTGTCCCGGGGGTTGCAGAACCTGCGTCGCCAGGTGTTGGACCTGGCAGGCTTGCCGGTCAATGTACTGATTCGCGGCGAGACCGGCAGCGGCAAGGAGCTGGTTGCGCGCTGCCTGCATGATTTCGGCCCGCGCGCGAAAAAGCCGTTTGTGGCGCTCAACTGCGCGGCGATCCCCGAGCAACTGTTTGAGGCCGAGCTGTTCGGCCATGAAAGCGGCGCGTTTACCGGCGCTCAGGGCAAACGCATCGGCAAACTGGAATACGCCCACGGCGGCACGCTGTTCCTGGATGAAATCGAAAGCATGCCCCTGGCCCAGCAGGTCAAGCTGCTGCGAGTGTTGCAGGAGCAGAAGCTGGAGCGCTTGGGCTCCAACCAGAGCATCCACGTGGATTTGCGCATTATTGCCGCGACCAAACCCGATCTGCTGGAAGAAGCGCGCGCCGGGCGTTTCCGTGAAGACCTGGCCTATCGGTTGAACGTCGCGCAACTGCGCCTGCCACCGTTGCGTGAGCGGCGTGAAGATATTCCGCTGTTGTTCGACCACTTTGCACACAGTGCCGCCGAGCGCCTCGGCCGCAGTATCGAGCCCTTGAGCGGCGCGCAGTTGGGGCGCCTGCTCAGCCACGACTGGCCGGGCAATGTGCGCGAGCTGGCCAACGTCGCCGAACGCCAGGTGCTGGGGTTGGGCGAGCCGGAGCAGGAAGGCATCGAGGCCGGGCAATCGTTGGCGGCGCAGCAGGAAGCGTTCGAAGCCCATTGCTTGAAGGCGGCGTTGACGCGGCACAAAGGTGACATCAAGGCGGTGCTGGCGGAGCTGCAACTGCCGCGGCGCACCTTCAATGAAAAGATGCAGCGCCATGGGTTGGTGCGGGAGATGTTTCTCTAGCGACCTTCGGGCCGTCTTCGCGGGCAAGCCCGCTCCCACACTGACTGCATTCCAAATTTGGAACTCGGTCAGCTGTGGGAGCGGGCTTGCCCGCGAAAAGGCCAACCGCCATAAGCGGATTTCCGCTCACCCCTCACAAAACATCAGCGACTTTCCGCTCAAAAAATCCGCTAAACCCTTCTAGACCGGGCCTTCATCCACCTGGCACAGCTCCTGCTATAGCCCCAACCAGGCTGTGCCCAGGCACGCTCCATAAAAACAACTAGATGAAGGATCCTTCAATGGATAACTCCAACGCCCTGCCTCTTGGGTCGGCGGCCGCGCCGGCAAAAGAACGCACCACCTCCAGCCGGATCAAATCGATCTTCAGCGGCTCGGTCGGCAACATGGTCGAGTGGTACGACTGGTACGTCTACGCGGCATTCTCGCTGTACTTCGCCAAAGCCTTTTTTCCCGCCGGTTCCTCCACCGCGCAACTGATGAACACCGCCGCGATCTTTGCCGTGGGCTTCATCATGCGGCCGATCGGCGGCTGGTTGATGGGCATGTACGCCGACTACAAAGGCCGCAAGGCCGCGTTGATGGCCTCGGTACTGTTGATGTGCTTCGGTTCGTTGCTGATCGCCCTGACGCCGGGCTATGACACCATCGGCATCGGCGCCCCCATCCTGTTGGTGCTCGCGCGCTTGCTGCAAGGCCTGTCCGTGGGTGGCGAGTACGGCACCTCCGCGACCTACCTGAGTGAAATGGCGACCAAGGAACGTCGCGGTTTCTTCTCCAGCTTCCAGTACGTGACCCTGATTTCCGGCCAGCTCATTGCCCTGGCGGTATTGATCGTGCTGCAACAAGTGCTCACCACCGAGCAGCTGTACGCCTGGGGCTGGCGCATCCCGTTCGCCATCGGCGCGCTGTGCGCGGTCGTTGCGCTGTACCTGCGTCGCGGCATGGAAGAAACCGAGTCGTTCACCAAGAAGGAAAAAGCCAAGGAAAGCGCGATGCGCACCTTGCTGCGTCACCCCAAGGAAGTATTGACCGTGGTCGGCCTGACCATGGGCGGCACGCTGGCGTTCTACACCTACACCACCTACATGCAGAAATACCTGGTGAACACCGTCGGCATGAGCATTTCCGACTCCACCACCATTTCGGCGGCGACGCTGTTTCTGTTCATGTGCATCCAACCCCTGGTCGGCGCCCTGTCGGACAAGGTTGGCCGGCGGCCGATCCTGATCGCCTTCGGTATCCTCGGCACCCTGTGTACCGTACCGATCCTCACAACCCTGCACACCATCCAGACCTGGTGGGGCGCGTTCTTCCTGATCATGGCCGCGCTGATCATCGTCAGCGGCTACACCTCGATCAACGCGGTGGTGAAGGCCGAACTGTTCCCTACTGAAATCCGTGCATTGGGCGTGGGCCTGCCGTATGCGCTGACGGTGTCGATCTTCGGCGGTACGGCTGAATACATTGCGCTGTGGTTCAAGAGCATCGGCATGGAAACCGGTTACTACTGGTATGTGACTGCGTGCATCGCGGTGTCGCTGGTGGTCTACGTGACCATGAAGGACACGCGCAAGCATTCGCGGATTACCACTGACTAACAGCTGAATGCAGTTCTAAATGTGGGAGCGGGCTTGTGTGGGAGCGGGCTTGCTCGCGAATGCGGTGTATCAGACACAGATATTTTGACTGATCCACCGCATTCGCGAGCAAGCCCGCTCCCACATTTTAGTTTTGTATCGCCGGGCTAATGCGGTCACGTCCATACCGCCGTTGCGCATACGACGCCCCGACAATCATCACCACCAACACCGCCGCCAGCACCGCCGACGAGCCAATCGTGCCGAAATCCAGCCCGCCCTTTTCATGGGGTTTGGTGAGGAAGTCGCCCAGTGTCGCGCCAAACGGGCGGGTCAACACAAACGCCACCCAGAACAACAACACCGACGAGATCCGCGTGAAGTACTTGAGCGCCACCACGGCCGCAATGGTCGAGCCGATCAACAACGCACCGCCGGCAAAACCCAGCCCCGAATCGTCCGCCAGGAAGTCGCCCAGTGCGGTGCCCAGGGTGTTGGAAAACAGAATCGCCATCCAGTAGAACAACTCGCCACGGAACGTCTGCACCTTGTTCACGTTCAGCGAATCGCCGCTCAGGTGCCACATCGCGAAGATGATCATCAGGATCACAATCAGGATCATCGACCCCGTTGCGTAGCCCAGGCCCAAGGTACGGTCCATAAAGTCCGACATGGTGGTGCCGGCCGTGCTGGTGGACAGAATCACGATCCAGTACAGCACCGGGTTGTAGGTTTTCGACCAGAGTTGCGTCACCAGGGTGACAAGGAACACGCTGATCAAGATCATCGAACTGAGGGCGTAGCCGACATTCAGGGTCATCGAGAGCAAATCCCCGGCGGTTTCGCCCAGGGTGGTTGCGCAGATTTTCATGACCCAGAACGCCAGGGTGATCTGAGGAAGTTTGTTCATGGGGGGTAAAAAGCTCCAATGCTCAGTCTTTGAACTGGCCGACTTATGAGGGGGCGTCGACCTGCCGCGCAGACTGAACGTGTAGCTGTGAAAAATAGGTGGGCGCTGTATGAAAATTCCATATCGCCGATGGAAATTCACCGCCATGCCTTGCAGTATGGCCACCTCACCGCACTCAATCGCAGGAACCCCGGCCATGCCCGACGACATCCACTTCTACGAACCCGCCAACGGCCACGGCCTGCCCCATGACCCGTTCAATGCCATCGTCGGCCCACGGCCCATCGGCTGGATTTCCTCCCAGGACCGTGAAGGCCGCTTGAACCTGGCGCCTTACAGCTTCTTCAATGCGTTCAACTACATTCCGCCGATCATTGGGTTTTCCAGCGTCGGGCGCAAAGACAGCCTGAACAATATCGAGCAGACCGGCGAGTTCGTGTGGAACCTGGCGACCCGCCCGCTGGCCGAGCAGATGAACCAGAGTTGCGCAGCGGTATCGCCTGAGGTGAATGAATTCGAGTTGTCCGGGCTGACGCCGGTGGCTTCGAAAATCGTTGCCGTGCCACGGGTCGGCGAGAGCCCGGTGTCGTTTGAATGCAAGGTGACGCAGATTATTCAGCTGCAACGGGCCGACAAGGAACGGGTGCCGAGCTGGCTGGTGCTCGGCGAGGTGGTCGCGGTGCATATTGCCAAGTGGTTGCTCAAGGATGGCGTCTACGACACGGCCGCCGCCGAGCCGATCTTGCGTGGCGGTGGGCCGGCAGATTACTTCCAGTTGGGCCCGGAAGCCCTGTTCAAGATGTACCGCCCAGGGGCCACCAAACCCTGACTGAAATGCGATCAAAACTGTGGGAGAGGGCTTGTGTGGGAGCGGGCTTGCTCGCGAAGGCGGTGTATCAGTCGACATCTTTATCAACTGACAGACTGCATTCGCGAGCAAGCCCGCTCCCACACAAACCCTCTCCCACCTTTGGATCAGCAGTGTTATTTAGACTGTGGCAGGCGCCCAGGACAGCTGACCTTCTTCATCCACAGCAATCAACCGCTCAAGCTGCAGTGCCGCCGCATCGTCAGCATCGGACGCCGTCTTGAACTTCTGTCCATCAAGGATCTTGTGAAAGCGCGGTGCGCCCATGCCATCCAGTGCCTTCACGGCGACGGCGGCGCTGTAGCCACCCTCTCCCGGCACTACGGCGGAAACGGCTTCGTGGTGGGCAAACTCTTTACGTGCCATGTTGCAGGTCCTGGCCAATGGAAAGTCGGCCATTCTAAACCTGATTTAGCCGGCAAGTTGCAGGTACTCGCCATAGGCGTTGGCGGCGGATGCATCGGTGAATGTCTGGAAATCCATACTGCGGATCACCATGTCGTTCAACAGCTCAGTGAAGATCATCAAGGCCGGTGAGTTGAAGTAGAGGCTCATCGCCTGCTCGCTGCTCCAGAAGCCCGAGACCAGCCACACATCGGCGTCAACCTGGGACTGCTGCAACGAGAATTGCAGGCAACCCTGAGCCTGGCGGCCCGGTTCGATCAAACTGCTCAAGCGTGCACCGAGTTCGGTGCTGCACCCGCTGCGGGCGCGGATAAAGGCCATATGGCTCGCGGGAATGGGGGTGGACATGTTCGACTCTCCCGTTGAGAAGTGATGCTCGGCAAGCACGGTGAGGGCGTGTTGCCACAGGATCAAAGATAACGGCGCGGCGCTCGGCGCGGTTAGTCTATTCCTGCCGGCTTATTGCACAATCCTGCGAGAAGCGTAGTGCGCAGGTCCGGGGCGCTGGAGAGATGAGCACCGCAGACTCAGTGTTTCAGGCAGATGACAGCCCCGCTGCTTGCCTGATTCGTGACGTATCGCAGGATCAGGCAAGGATTGTGCAGAATCGACGTAACACTTTTTGAAAAGTCGCCGCTAAGCTGAGCCCATCAAAAAAGCCTGTAGAGGACGCCCCATGTCGTCAGCTGAACATCAGTCCACGCCCCTCGATGCCGAGATGGAAAAACAGCGTGCCGAACTGGCCAGCATCGTCCACCGGCACACCTGGGAGGACGGTTCCTACGGCACCGCGATCACTTCGCTCTACCTGAACCGCCACAACACCCCACGCGACTTTATGCCGGTGCTGGTGGAGCCCGCGTTGTGCATCCTCGCCAGTGGCAGCAAGGAAGTGCGCCTGGCCGATGAAATCTTTGCCTATGACCCGCTCAATTACCTGGTGTTCTCGGTCGCCATGCCGGTCGCCGGGCGGATCATCGATGCCACGCCCGAAGACCCGAACCTGTCGGTGCGCATCAATATCGACCCGGCGCAACTCACCGCGCTGATCGCCGAAGCCGGGCCGATGGGTGTGCCGTCGCGTCCGACCGCCCGCGGCATGTACGTCGACCGCATCGACAACCCGTTGCTCGACGCGGTGCTGCGCCTGGCGCGCCTGCTGGATACGCCCAAAGACATCGCCATGCTCGCGCCGCTGATCAACCGGGAAATCCTCTACCGTTTGTTGCGTGGGCCGCAGGGCTATCGCCTGTATGAAATCGCCGTGGCCAACAGTCAGAGTCATCGGGTCAGCCAGGCGATCACCTGGTTGAACAGCAACTATGAACAGCCGCTGCGCATCGATGACCTGGCCAAGGAAGTGAACCTCAGCGTCTCGACCTTGCACCATCGGTTCAAGGCGATTACCGCCATGAGCCCGCTGCAATATCAGAAGCAGCTGCGGTTACAGGAGGCGCGCCGACTGATGATTGCCGAAGGGCTGGAAGCCTCGGCGGCGGGGTATCGGGTGGGGTATGAAAGCCCGTCGCAGTTCAGCCGCGAATACAGCCGGTTATTCGGCGCGCCGCCTTTGAGAGACCTGGCCAGACTGCGCCAAAGCATCTGATTCAATAGAGATCAAAAATGTGGGAGCGGGCTTGCTCGCGAATGCGGTGTGTCAGTCAAAAATATATTCACTGATCCACTGCATTCGCGAGCAAGCCCGCTCCCACATTTTGATCTGCGGCGTTTTTTAATCCAGGCCACGAGGTAGCTGGAGGGTCACGCGCAGCCCCCCCTCGCGCAGATTCTGCAGACTCACCTCGCCGCCATGACTGTGGGCAATATTGCGCGCAATCCCCAACCCCAGCCCGTACCCCTGCTGCTGCCCAGCCAAGCGGAAGTGCGGCTCAAACACCTGCTCCAAGCGCTGCTCCGGCACGCCCGGCCCTTCATCATCCACATGCAGGATGAACTGCGCGCCATCGTCCTCGATGTGCAAATGCGCGTTCTGCCCGTACTTCAACGCATTGTCGATCAGGTTGCCGATGCAGCGCTTGAGCGCCAGCGGCTTGCCCGGATAGGTGCTCAGCGCACGACCGTGCTGGGTCACGCGGCCGTTGCCGTTCGGCGCCAGGTACGGCTCGACCAGGCAGTCGAGCACGTGGTTGAGGTCCACCGGCTCGATGTTTTCGTGGATGTCGGTGTCTTTCACGCACTGCAGCGCACCTTTGACCAGCAACTCCAATTCATCCAGGTCGCGGCCGAACTTGGCTTGCAGGTTTTCGTCCTCAAGCAACTCCACACGCAGGCGCAGGCGTGTGATCGGGGTGCGCAAGTCGTGGGAAATAGCGCTGAACAACTGGCTGCGCTCGGTCAGGTAACGGCTGATGCGCTCGCGCATAGCGTTGAAGGCGCGGCCCACTTCGACCACTTCACTGCCGCCGCCTTCGGCCACGGGTTCGACGTCGGCGCCCAGGGACATGTCCCGCGCCGCCCGCGCCAGGCGCTTGAGCGGCCGGCTTTGCCAGTGCACCAGCAGGCCGATAAACAGCAGCAAGAAGCCGCTGGTGAGCACGATAAACCACACTTGCTGGGATGGCAGGCCCTGTTCTTCAAGGCTGGTGTAGGGCTCGGGCAGCAGTGAGGCGATGTACAGCCACTCGCCAGGGGCGAGCTGGATCTGGGTGACCAGCACCGGCGGGTTCACCGGCTCCAGGGTCAGCGCGTAATGCGCCCATGAGCGTGGCAACTCGTCGAGTTTCAAACCGGCGTTGAAGATGCGCAGGTCTTCGGCGCTGACGAATTCCACCGAGATATGCACGTCGGCGCCCAGGGTCTGGCGCAGCACTTCATCCACCGCCTCCAGTACCGCCTGTTTGCGCGGAGTTTGCGGCAAGACCTGCATGTCCAGCGGCCGATCGTTGAGCGTCACCACGAACCGTGTGCCGCCCATGCTGCGCAATTGGTCGAGGACCAACGGGCGATAGGCCACCGGCAACGAACGGAAATAACTCACGCTGGCCGTCATCGAGTGCGCCAGGCTGCGGGCACTGGTGACCAGGCCTTCAAGCTGGGTGGCGCGCAGTTGCGAGACCCAGATCACGCTCGACAGCGCCTGGGCAAACAACACCACCAGCAAGGTCAGCAGCAGCATGCGCCCCAGCAGCGAGCGCGGTACCGGGAAGCGGCGACGGCGTTCGCTCAGATGTTCAGTGGGCATTGCCGGCAACCACGCTGGCTGCCAGTTGATAACCGCTGCCACGCACGGTACGGATCAGCCTCGGCGGTTTTTCGGTATCGCGCAGGCGTTGGCGCAGGCGGCTGACGGCCATGTCGACGATACGGTCCAACGGCATCAGGTCGCGGCCACGGGTGGCGTTGCCGATGGTGTCGCGGTCGAGGATCTGTTGCGGGTGATCGAGAAACAATTTGAGCAGCGCAAAGTCGGCGCCGGAGAGGATCACTTCTTCGCCGTCTACGTGGAACAGCCGGTGGCTGATCATGTCCAGGCGCCACTCATCGAACGCCAGCACATCGCTGCTGCCGCGTTGTTCCTGGCCGAACTGTGCACGGCGCAACAGCGCCTTGATCCGCGCTTGCAGCTCGCGCGGGCTGAACGGCTTGCCGATGTAATCGTCGGCGCCCAGTTCCAGGCCGATCACACGGTCGGTTTCGTCTGAGCTGGCG
Organism: Pseudomonas sp. GL_117; assembly: GCF_057835125.1. Lineage (NCBI taxonomy): Bacteria > Pseudomonadati > Pseudomonadota > Gammaproteobacteria > Pseudomonadales > Pseudomonadaceae > Pseudomonas > Pseudomonas sp. GL_117. The sequence continues at coordinate 4,983,782 of NZ_CM174418.1, forward strand.
GTGAGCATGATGATCGGCACCTGCGCCTGGCGCGGGTGCTGGCGGATCCAGCGGCAAAGGCTGAAACCGTCTTCGTCCGGCAGCATCACATCGAGGATGACCAGGTCGTACGGCGCCTCGTTCATCGCCTGGCGGAACCCCGCGCCATCCGGCACGCCACGCACCTGGAAGCCGGCGCGACTGAGGTAGGTCTGCAGCAATTCGCGGATTTCCTGGTCGTCGTCGACGAGGAGAATGGATTTACTGATTACGCTCACGGGGGCCTCCTTGTTGTTATGGCCAAGCTTAAGTCATTTGTTGCCCTTGAGGCCCCCTTCGCGGGCAAGCCCGCTCCCACACTTGAAGGTGTTCACACGCCAGGATGTGGGAGCGGGCTTGCTCGCGAAGAGGCCATCGCGGCCTACGCAAAAGCCTGTTCAAGCGCCACGCCCGCGCCAGTCAACCCGGAATAAGGAGCCGTCACCAACCACACCGGAATACCTTTGAAATAGTCACTCATGCAGCCTTTGTCGCGAAAGCTCTTGGCGAAACCGCTGGCGATAAAGAAGTCGGCAAACCTCGGTATCACCCCGCCCACGATATACACACCACCGCGCCCGCCCGTGGTCAGCACGTTGTTGCCGGCCACGCGGCCCAGCCAGATGCTGAACTGGTCCAACACTTCCATCGCCACCGGGTCGCCGGCCAGGCCTGCGGCCGTGATGGCTTCGGGGGTTTCCAGCACCGGGGTATGCCCGTCGACGGCACAAATCGCCCGGTACAGACGCGGCAAGCCGCCGCCGCTCAAGGCGGTTTCGGCGCTGACATGGCCGATTTCAGAGTAGATGTGCTGCCACAGCTGGGTCTCTCGCGGGCTGCTCAATGGCAGGTCGACATGGCCGCCCTCCCCCGGCAGCGCGGCAAAACGCCCGCCCCCCAGGTCCAGCAGCGTGCCGACGCCCAGGCCGGTGCCCGGGCCGATCACTACCGCCGGGCGCAACGGTTCCGGCGTGCCTTCGCAGACCACGCGGAATTCGCCGGGTTTGAGGCGGGTCATGCCGAGGGCCATGGCCGAGAAGTCATTGACCAGCAGCAGTTCGTCTACCTGCAAGGCCTTGCAGAAAGCCGCCCTGCTCAAGCGCCAATGGTTGTTGGTGAACTTGAATTCATCGCCACTCACGGGACCGGCCACCGACAGGCACACCGCGCCGATGTCGCCGATGTGCAGGCCTTCTTCCTTGAGGTAAACCTTGATCGCATCCTCAGGGCTGGCATAGTCCGCCGTTGCATGCACGCGGATCGAATGCAGCTCCTGATCGCGCCACAACGCAAAACGCGCGTTGGTTCCACCAATATCACCGACCAGCGCAAGCTTCACTTAAGCGTCTCCAGGGCAGAGGTAAAGGCGCTGGCGCCCTGCTCTGCGGAGCTTGCGGCCAAGCGCATAAATGCAAACAGCTCGCGACCGGCTCCCACGTTATTGCCCAGAAGGCCCGTGGCCGGCGCGCGCGCTGCAAATTCTTCGGCGTCCACCTTGAGCTCCAAGGTGCCTTTGACGCCATCCACGCGAATAATATCGCCATCACGCACCCGCGCCAGTGGCCCGCCGCTCTGGGCTTCGGGGTTGACGTGGATCGCGGCGGGAATCTTACCCGAGGCGCCGGACATGCGCCCGTCTGTCACCAACGCAACCTTGAAACCACGGTCCTGCAACACGCCGAGGAACGGGGTCATCTTGTGCAGTTCGGGCATGCCGTTGGAGCGCGGGCCCTGGAAGCGCATCACCGCGACGAAGTCTTTTTCCAACTGGCCGGCCTTGAAGGCATCGGCGAGGTCTTGCTGATCCTGGAACACCACCGCCGGCGCTTCAACGATCTGGTGCTCAGGGGCCACGGCCGAGACTTTCATCACGCCACGGCCGAGGTTGCCTTCCATCACGCGCAAGCCACCCTCCGGCGAGAACGCGCGGGCCACGGGGCGCAGGATGCTTTCGTCGAGGCTCTCGATCGGGCCGTCGCGCCAGATCAGCTCGCCGTCGACCAGGAACGGTTCCTGGGTGTAGCGGCTCAGCCCCTTGCCCGCCACGGTGTTGACGTCTTCGTGGAGCAGGCCGGCTTCGAGCAGTTCGCGGATCAGGAACGACATGCCGCCAGCCGCCTGGAAGTGGTTGATGTCGGCCTTGCCGTTTGGATACACGTGGGACAGGGTCGGCACCACCTCGGAGAGGTCGGCCATGTCGTCCCAGGTCAGGATGATGCCCGCCGACATGGCGATCGCCGGCATGTGCAGGGTGTGGTTGGTCGAGCCGCCAGTGGCGTTGAGGGCAATGATCGAGTTGACGATGGACTTCTCGTCGACGATCTCGCCAATCGGCATGAAGTTGCCGTTGGCCTTGGTCAGGCGCGTGACCTGGTGCGCGGCTTCGCGGGTCAGCGCGTCACGCAGCGGCGTGTACGGGTTGACGAACGAGGCGCCGGGCAGGTGCAGGCCCATCACTTCCATCAGCAATTGGTTGGTGTTGGCGGTGCCGTAGAAGGTGCAGGTGCCGGGGCTGTGATAGGACTTCATCTCCGATTCCAGCAGTTCTTCGCGGGTCGCCTTGCCTTCGGCGTAGCGCTGGCGCACGTCGGCTTTCTGCTTGTTGGAGATACCGGACGGCATCGGCCCGCCGGGCACGAAAATCATCGGCAGGTGACCGTAGCGCAGCGCGCCCATCATCAGGCCGGGGACGATCTTGTCGCAGATGCCCAGCATCAGCGCGGCGTCGAACATGTTGTGGGACAGCGCTACCGCCGTGGACATCGCAATCACTTCGCGGCTGAGCAGGCTCAGCTCCATGCCGGGCTCGCCCTGGGTCACGCCGTCGCACATGGCGGGGGTGCCGCCGGCGAACTGGCCGACCGAGCCCACTTCGCGCAGGGCTTTCTTGATCTGTTCAGGGAAATGTTCGTACGGCTGGTGCGCCGAGAGCATGTCGTTATATGACGAAACAATTGCCACGTTGGCGGCATTCATCATGCGCAGACTATTTTTATCTTCAGTGCCGCAACCGGCCACGCCGTGGGCGAAGTTGGCGCATTGCAGCTTGCCGCGCATCGGACCGTCGCTGGCTGCGCCGCGAATGAGCGAAAGGTAAGCCTCGCGGGTGGCGCGGCTACGGGCGATAAGCCGTTCGGTGACCTCAAGAACGCGGGGATGCATGTGTAGAACTCCAGGCTAACGGATGTGGCGACCTGAGTGTCTATGCTGATCAAACGCCCGCTAACCATGGGATGGCAGGGTGTCGTTTGAATCATCGGACCAGTTGATTCAGGTCACTCGTTGTAGATTGAACAAAATATTGCCACTAAAAAGGCTTGTTTTCTATTTTTATGCGAATAATCTTGTAATTCTTACAACAAATCGACGACAGGCACTTTCCAATGACTCTTCGTATCGCAATCAATGGTTTTGGCCGTATCGGCCGTAATGTCCTGCGCGCACTGTATACCCAAGGCTACCGCCAGGATTTGCAGATCGTCGCCATCAACGATCTGGGCGACAGTTCGATCAACGCCCACCTGCTCAAATTCGACACCGTACATGGCACTTTCGAAGCAGAGGTCGCCCACGATCAGGAAAGCCTGACCGTCAATGGTGACCGGATCGCTGTCAGTGCCATTCGCAACCCGGCCGAACTGCCGTGGGCCGCGCTGAATATCGACGTGGTGTTCGAATGCACCGGCCTGTTCACCGACCGCGCCAAGGCTGCCGCCCATATTACCGCCGGCGCACGCAAGGTGATCATTTCCGCACCGGCCAAGGGCGCGGACGCCACCGTCGTCTACGGGGTGAACCACGACATTCTGCGCCAATCCCACCAGATCATCTCCAACGCCTCGTGCACCACCAACTGCCTGGCGCCGGTTGCCCAGGTATTGCACCGCGAACTGGGCATCGAAAGCGGCCTGATGACCACCATTCATGCCTACACCAACGACCAGAACCTGACCGACGTCTACCACACCGACCCGTACCGCGCGCGGTCGGCCACCCAGAACATGATCCCGAGCAAGACCGGCGCCGCCGAAGCCGTCGGCCTGGTGCTGCCGGAACTGGCAGGCAAGCTGACCGGCATGGCCGTGCGTGTGCCGGTGATCAACGTGTCGCTGGTCGACCTCACCGTGCAGTTGAAGAAGGAAGCCACGGCCGAAGAAGTCAACGCGCTGCTCAAGGAAGCCAGCCAGCACTCGAAAATCCTCGGTTACAACACCCTGCCGCTGGTTTCGAGCGACTTCAACCACAACCCGTTGTCGTCGATTTTCGATGCCAATCACACCAAGTCCACTGGCAAATTGCTGAAAGTGCTGGCCTGGTATGACAACGAGTGGGGGTTCTCCAACCGTATGCTGGATAACTGCCTGGCGCTGTGCAACGCCGAATAACGGCCCAGTAGAAATCCCCACGGGAGTTGGCTTGTGTGGGGCTTGTGTGGGAGCGGGCTTGCTCGCGAAGGCGGTGGGTCAGTCGACATCTTTATCAACTGACAGATTGTATTCGCGAGCAAGCCCGCTCCCACATGGGTTGTGTGCAACCTCCTTGCTTCGGCGCAAACCCGCAGAAAGTGCTACTTGCCATTTAAGTTGATGATAAGCATTATCATTAACTGCAAATCGGTCTGGTACCCCTGTGAGCCAATCTCGCTTCAACCAAGTCTTTCTCACCCAACGGGTGATTCTGCTACGCACCTTGCAGCGGATGGTGAATAACCACAGCACCGCCGAGGACCTCTTGCAGGAAACCTACCTGCGTGTCACCCGCGCCCTCAGCGAGCGGCCGATCGACCACCTCGAACCCTTCGTCTATCAAACCGCGCGCAATCTGGCGCTGGACCATCTGCGCTCACGCAGGATCCAGGCCCGTACGTTGCAGGAAGATGTCCCGCTGGATGTCCTGCAAAGCGTCGCCGCCCCCATCAGTACGCCCGAAGACGCGACCCAGGCCGAGCAACTGCTGGAACACCTGAGCGTCAGCCTCGGCCAGTTGAGCACCCGCCAGCAGCAGATCTTCATCCTCAGCCGCCTGCACGGTTGCAGCTACCAGGAGATTGCCGATCAGTTGGACGTGTCCTTGAGCACCGTGCAAAAGGAACTGAAGTTGATCATGGCCATCTGTGTAGGTGTGGCCGAAAGGCTGGATCGGCCTTAAGCTTCACCCGATTCAGCTGTAGGAAAGATCAATAAAACGTGGCGAAGACCCGAGGAACACCGTGACGGACCCGAATAAACTGCGCCCCCATGAGCTGGCTCATGAGGTGTTGCAAGACACGGCTATGGACCAGGCCCTCGACTGGCTGATCACCTTGCAGTGCCCGCAGCCTGGGCAGCAGGCCGAGTTCCAGGCCTGGCTGGCCAGCGATCCGGCCCACGTCCACGCCTTCGCCAAGGCCCAGGCCGCCTGGGGGGGCGCGCCGGTGCACAGCGCTGCCGTCGCCCTCGCCGCGCCGCGCAAGCCGAGTGCCTGGCGCCGGCTCAAACCGCATTGGAAACCCCTGGCCACCGCCGCCGTGCTGCTGATCGGCCTGTTCAGCTTCAGCAATCTGCCGGTGCGCCTGCAAGCCGACCACCTGACCGTGGTCGGCGAACGCCAGCGCCTGCAACTCGACGACGGCGCGAAAGTGCTGCTGAACACCAACTCGGCGTTTTCCAGCAGCATCAAGGACCACCAACGCGTTGCCCGCCTGTATCAGGGCGAAGCGTTTTTCGAGATCGCGCCCAACCGTGGCCTGCCCCTGGAGATCGACGCCGGCCCGGTGCGCGCCAGCGTGCGCGACACGGCCTTCGCCGTGCGCTACCTCAACGGCGAGGCCCAGGTGCAAGTACAACGCGGCGACGTGGACCTGAGCAACACCGTCGACGACGCCCGTGTGCGCCTGAGCGCCGGGCAGAGCATCCGCATCGGCCCCAAGGGCTTCGGCCCACCGGCCAAGCTGGATGCAGACAAGGACCTGGCGTGGGTCGAGGGCCGGCTGATCTTTGAAAACTGCCCGATGGGCGAAGTGCTCGCCGAGCTGCGCCGCTACTACCCCGGCTGGATCGTCAATAACAACGAGCAGCTCGCCAGCGTCGCCGTGACCGGCAACTACCGCCTCGACCAGCCCTTGGATGTGGTGCGCTCCCTGGCACACATCACTTCGGCCAAGCTCTCGGAATACCCCGCGCTGGTGATCCTGAACTAAATGAGAATTATTTTTACTCGATAGCCCGCGACGGTACGTCTCGTCTTAGCCAATGCAACTGATTCCTATTTGGTTCGGTTCGCAACTATAAGATTCGTACTCCGGAGCGCTCTCGATGTCCTCTCGTTTCAATCGCCGGTCTTCTTCGCCCGTCTTGTCCTTGCTGACCGCCGCCATTCTGCTGGCCGGCGCGCCGGTGATGAGCGCCAGCGCCGCCGAACCGGCGCCACGCAGCCACGGCAACTACAACTTCAGCATCGCCCAGCAACCGCTGGTCTCGGCGCTGAATGCCTTCACCGGCGTCACCGGCTGGCAAGTCGGCCTGCCGGCGGAACTGGGCCAGGGTGTCTCGTCCCCCGGCGTACGCGGCCCGCTGTCAGCGGAAAAGGCCCTGGACCAGCTGTTGGTGGGGACCAACCTGAGCTACCGCAAACTGGGCAACAACAATATCGTCCTGGAAAAGCGCGCCGCCGGCAGTACCCTCAACCTGCAACAAGTGACCATCAGCGCCACCCGCCACGAACAGGATGTGAACAGCGTACCCAGCACCGTCAGCGTGCATGATCGCCAGGAGCTGGACCGCCTCAACGTCGGCAACAGCCGCGACCTGGTGCGCTACGAGCCCGGCGTCTCCGTCGGCGGCGCAGGTACCCGCTCCGGCAATGCCGGCTTCAACATCCGTGGCATCGACGGCGACCGCATCCTCACCCAGGTCGACGGCGTTGAAGTGCCCGATCACTTCTCCAACGGCCCCTACGCGCAAACCCGTCGCAACTACGTCGACCCGGAAATCGTCAAGCGCGTCGAGATCCTGCGCGGCCCGGCGTCAGCCCTGTACGGCAGCAGCGCCATCGGCGGCGCAGTGAGCTACTTCACCCTCGACCCGGACGACATCATCAAGCCCGGCCAGGACGTCGGCGCCCGCCTCAAGACCGGCTACAGTTCCGCCGACGAGAGCTGGCTGACCTCCGGCACCGTCGCCGGCCGCGTGCAGGACTTCGACGGGTTGCTGCACCTGAGCCAGCGCAACGGCCACGAGACCGAATCCTACGACGGCAACAATGCCACCGGCCTGGCCCGCACCGGCGCCAACCCGGAAGACGCGCGCACCACCAACGTCCTGGCCAAGCTGGGCTGGAACTACGGCGACGAAAACCGCCTGGTGCTGACCTACGAGAAGTACAAGGACGACCGCGATACAAACCAGAAAAGTGCGGTAGGCGGCCCGTTCAACACCGGCTTCAACAGCAACCTGTACCGCGCACGCTCGGGCAACGACACCATCAGCCGTGAACGCTTCGGCCTGGAAAACACCTTCGCCCTCGACGCGCCGTTTGCCGATCACATCAAGACCAGCCTCAACTACCAGATCGCCAAGACCGACCAGAGCACCGCCGAACACTACGTGTCGGGTGCGCGCAACCTGCTGCGTGAGCGCGAGACGCTCTACCAGGAAAAACAATGGATCTTCGACGCCCAGCTGGACAAAGCCTTCGCCATCGGTGACACCGACCACGTGGTGACCTACGGCACCACCCTCAAACAGGCCAAAGTCACCGGCTCGCGTACCGGCAGCGCCACCTGCCTGACCGTCAGCACCTACTGCGCGACCGTCGGTGGCCCCAGCAGCTTCGCCTCGGACAAAGTCACGCCGGCCAGCGACTTCCCGGACCCGACCATCAACACCTACGCGCTGTTCGCCCAGGACCAGATCAGCTGGGGCGACTGGACCTTCCTGCCGAGCGTGCGTTATGACTACACCCAGCTCAAGCCCAAGCTGACCGAGGATTTCCTCAACGCCACCGACCCGAACCGCATCTACGCCCACGACGACAGCGACAAGACCTGGCACCGCGTATCGCCCAAATTCGGCCTGACCTACGCCCTGACCGATAACTACACCTGGTTCGGCCAGTACGCCGAAGGCTTCCGCACCCCGTCGGCCAAGGCCCTGTACGGGCGCTTCGAGAATATCCAGCAAGGCTACGTGGTCGAACCGAACTCGGACCTCAAGCCGGAAAGCAGCAAGAGCTTCGAAACCGGCCTGCGTGGCAATTTCGAATCGGGCAACTTCGACGTGGCGGTGTTCTATAACAAGTACCGCGACTTCATCAACGAAGACGCCGCGTTGCTGTCCCCCACCGGCACCGCCTTCAAGGCCAGCAACATCAAGCGCGCCACCATCAAGGGCGTGGAAGCCAAGGGGCGCCTGAACCTCGACGCCTTCGGCGCGCCGCAGGGCCTGTACTCCCTGGGTTCGGTGGCCTATGCCTACGGCCGCAACGAAGACACCGGCGAGCCGATCAATAGCGTCAACCCGCTCAAGGGCGTGTTCGGCCTGGGCTACGAGCAACAGAACTACGGTGCGCTGGTCAGCTGGACCCTGGTCAAGAAACAGAACCGTGTCGACAGCGCGACCTTCTTCTCACCCGATGGCGACACCACCAAGGCCCCGTTCAAGACCCCAGGCTTTGGCATCGTCGACCTGACCGGTTTCTACAAAGTCACAAACGACGTGACCATCAATGGTGGCCTGTACAACGTGACCGACAAGAAATACTGGAACTGGGATGACGTGCGCAGCTTCGACAGCATCGGCGAAGCCGGCGTGACCGCGCCCGCCAACATCGACCGCCTGACCCAGCCTGGCCGCAACTTTGCGATCAACCTGATCTGGGACATCTGATAGCACTCGCCTCACCTCGTCGAAATTTCATCGACGGGGTGAGGTTTTTTTACTGTGCCGCGTCTTCCTGTTCGTCTATTTGATAACGGCTCTCTTTAAGAGCAACAAGGCGCTCCCCTTCTCAAGGACTTTTCCATGACCGCTACAGCTACCGCAGAACGCCCACACCTGCGCTCCCAGCGCCTGAACCAGATCACCCACGCGCCACACGCCCAGCTTGATGCCCTCGTCAAAGCCCACGCTCCGTTCGAAACCCAGGCCAACTTCGCCCGTTTCGTGGTCGCGCAGTACCTGTTCCAGTCGGAACTGGTGGCCCTGTACACCGATGCCGAACTGATCAAGCTCATCCCGGACCTGGCCGAGCGCTGCCGTGCCGACGCCGCCAAGCTGGACCTGGCCGACCTCGACACCGAAGTGCCCGCACCCGTGGCCGGTGCGGTGAGCAACCCGAGCAAGGCCAAAGCCCTGGGCTGGCTGTTCGTGTCCGAAGGCTCCAAGCTGGGCGCCGCGTTCCTGATCAAGCGCGCGGTAGGCCTGGGCCTGAGCGAAACCTTCGGTGCCCGTCACCTGGGCGAGCCCGCCGGTGGTCGCGCCGAAGGCTGGAAGCGCTTCACCCGCACCCTCGACGCGCTGCAGTTCAGTGCTGAAGAAGAAGCCGCGGTGGAAAAAGGTGCTGTGGATGCGTTTGTACGCTTCACCGTATTGCTGGAACAGGCGTACGCTAGCGCCCCTGAACTGGCCTGACCCTTGGTTGGGATGCAATCAAAAATGTGAGAGCGGGCTTGTGTGGGAGCGGGCTTGCTCGCGAATACAGTCTGTCAGTTGATAAAGATGTCGACTGGCACACCGCCTTCGCGAGCAAGCCCGCTCCCACACAAGCCCGCCCCCCACATTCTGGTCTCATTTCATATTGAATCCCTGTGACCCCCCCATGACCGGCAAAACCCAATCCACCTCGAAAATCGCCCGGCTCCTCTTCGGCCTGCTGGCCTACGTCAGCCTGGGCATTGGGTTGATCGCGATTGTCGTGCCGGGTTTGCCCACCACCGAATTCATCCTGCTGGCCGCCTGGGCCGCCACCAAAAGCTCGCCACGCCTCAGCGCCTGGCTGGAGAACCACCGCCTGTTCGGGCCGATCCTGTTCAATTGGCGCAACGGCAAGATCATCGCCCGGCGCGCCAAGGTCAGCGCCACCGTGAGCATGCTGCTGTGCGCCGGCCTGATGCTGGTGATGCTCGATCACGGCTGGCCGATCTACCTGGCGATTGCCGGAATGAGCCTGGGCAACCTGTGGATCTGGTCACGCCCCGAACGACTCGCACAGCCCGTGTAACGCAGACTGTAGGCGTTTTCCTACCGCTCATCGCCTGCTGCTCATGATTAAATTTGTTACGCCGATGTTTCAGACATAGCGCTGAAGGGATTTGGCCTGCACTGCGTGCCTTCCAACAACTCCACTCGCGAGTGAGCCTATGTTCAACACCCTCTCCATCCGCCTGAAAATCGTGCTGCTGTCCGGCCTTTGCCTGTTGGGGGTGATAGCGCTGGTCGTCAGCATCAATATCTACAACACCAACCAGAATGATCTGTTGGTCAGCGATTCAAGCTCGCGCATGCTCACCGCCAGCGTGGAACAACTGCTGCAAGCCAGGGCCGCCGAGCAAGCGGTGCAGTTGCAAAAAACCTTCGGCGACAGCCTGATGGCGCTGACCGCACTGGCCGACCAAATCAAGGATTTGCGCAGCATGGCCAGCAAGCGTGGCCTGGAAGCCGGCGCACTGCGCGAAGAAATCAACCAGAGCCTGAAAACCACCTTCGATCGCAACAGCAAAGTGCTGGGTTTCTGGCTGTCATTCGAGCCCAACGGCCTCGACGGCAAAGACAGCGAATTCGTCGATGACAAGGCGCGCGTCTCCAACGAAAAAGGACGCTTCTCCAGCTATTGGAGCCGTGCCGGCGGTGAAGGCTTGAACACCATCATGGTCGAAGAAGACCTGAACAAGACCACCCTCACCCTCAACGGTACGCCCTACAACATCTGGTACACCTGCCCACGGGACACCCGCAATACCTGCTTGCTGGACCCGTATGAGGATACGGTGGCCGGCAAAAAGGTACTCATGACCACCATCGCCTCGCCGCTGATCGTGGAGGGCAAACTCATCGGCGTCATCGGTGTCGACATCGCCCTCACCGCCCTGCAAGCAACCGCCGACGCTGCGCAGAAGGACCTGTTCAACGGCGCAGCGCACCTGGAGATTCTCTCCAGCACCGGCCTGATTGCCGCCTACAGCGGCGAGCCGGCCAAGGTCGGCAAGAACCTGGTCGACACCCTCGGCGCCGAGGGCAAGGAAATCGTGCAGTTGCTGGCCAGTGATAAACCCATGATCCGCGAACAGGCTGACACCATCCGCGCCGTGTACCCGGTCAAGCCGATTGCCGACGCCAAAGCCTGGGGCGTGGTGATCAAGCTGCCAAAAGCGGTGATGCTCGCCGATAGCGTCAAGTTGCAGGGGGTACTCGACAACGCCCAGGCAGCCGGTACGCTCAAGGCCCTGCTGGTGGCCGCCGCCGCTGGCCTGCTGGGCTTGCTGCTGATCTGGCTGACCGCCACCGGCGTGACCCGCCCGATCAACAGTGTGGCCGCCATGCTCAAGGACATCGCCAGCGGCGACGGCGACCTCACCCAACGCCTGACCTATAGCAAAAAAGACGAATTGGGCGAGTTGGCGAACTGGTTCAACCGCTTCCTCGACAAGCTGCAACCGACCATCGCGCAGATCAAGCAAAGCATCACCGAGGCACGCGGTACGGCCGACCAATCCTCGGCCATCGCGCGCCAGACCAGCGAAGGCATGCAGGTGCAGTTCCGCGAAATCGACCAGGTAGCCACCGCCTCGAATGAAATGAGCGCCACCGCCCATGACGTCGCCAACAGCGCCTCCAATGCCGCCAGCGCGGCACGCGGTGCGGACCAGTCGGCGCGGGAAGGCCTGTCGATCATCGAGCAGAGCACCCGCGACATCACCACCCTGGCCGAAGAGGTCAGCAAGGCCGTGGGTGAAGTTGAAGCCCTGGCGCTCAACAGCGAGCAGATTGGTTCAGTGCTGGAAGTGATCCGCAGCATTGCCGAACAGACCAACCTGCTGGCGCTCAACGCGGCGATTGAAGCGGCACGCGCCGGCGAAAGCGGGCGTGGTTTTGCGGTGGTGGCCGACGAAGTGCGCAACCTGGCCAAGCGCACCCAGGACTCGGTGGAGGAAATCCGCCTGGTGATCGAACGTATCCAGAGCGGCACACGTGGCGTGGTGGCAACCATGCACTCGAGCCAGAACCAGGCCCAGAGCAATGCCGGGCAAATCCATCAGGCGGTGCAGGCGCTGGGCAAGATCAGTGATGCGGTGACGGTGATCAGCGACATGAACCTGCAAATCGCCAGCGCCGCCGAGCAACAGAGCGCGGTGGCCGAAGAGGTCAACCGCAACGTCTCGGCGATCCGTACGGTGACCGAGACACTCACCGGCCAGGCCACCGAGTCGGCGGCGATCAGCAGCCAACTGAATGCATTGGCCAGCCAGCAGATGAAATTGATGGATCAGTTCAGGGTTTAGTCCCCAACCCCAAGAACAATGGCCCCCCCTGTGGGTGCGGGGCTTTTGTGGGAGCGGGCTTGCTCGCGAAGGCGGCGTGTCAGTCAATTCATCTCTGACTGATCCACCGCCTTCGCGAGCAAGCCCGCTCCCACACAAGCCCGCTCCCACATTTAGATCACGTTGGTCTTAATGACCGGGCCAGGCTTGGACAAACGCCGCCACATCTTCCTTCGCCGCCGTACGCGGCGGGTTCTGCGGCGTACCCAGGTACAGGAAGCCAATCACTTCCTCATCCGCCGTCAGCCCCAAGCCTTTGGCCACATGCGCCGAGTAGGACAATTCGCCGGTGCGCCACACCGCGCCAATCCCCTGGGCGTACGCCGCCAGCAAAATGCCATGGGCCGCGCAGGCCGCCGCCAGCAGTTGTTCGGACTTGGGCACCTTGAAGTGTTCCTGCAAACGCGCAATCACCACCACCACCAACGGCGCACGCAGCGGGCCGTTCTGGGCCTTGTCGATCAGCGCTTGCGGGGCGTCGGCGTCTTGCAGGCGTGCCGCTTCGGCCAGCAACGTGCCCATCTGCTCGCGAGCGGCGCCTTCGACGGTGAGGAACCGCCAAGGGCGCAACTGGCCGTGGTCCGGCGCGCGCATGGCGGCGGCGAACAACACGTCGCGCTGCTCCTGGGTCGGCGCAGGTTCCAACAATCGCGGCACGGAAACACGGTTGAGCAAAGCGTCGAGAGCCTGCATTGGCCACCTCCAGAAAAAAATGTGCGGTCATTCTAGCGGGAATGCGGCACCACCCACCAAACGATAATTGCTCTTATTCATTCGGCCCTGCCCTGTTAGACTTTGCGACCTTATTTTTGCCCGCCGTTCAGGAAATTCGATGTCCCGTTGGCTTTTTCCGGTGTCCGCTGCTTGGTTGGCCTTGAGCCTGACCGCCTGCGACGACGCGCCCAGGTTTACCAAGGCCGAGCCGGGTGAATCACGGGCGGGCGGCGCTGCGACCGTGAACAAGCGCGACCAGAACGCGTTTTCCCTACCCTCGGCCAACCTGTCGCCTACACGTCGCCTGGATTTCAGCGTCGGCAACAGCTTCTTTCGCAGCCCCTGGGTAATCGCGCCGTCCACCACCACCGCGCGTGATGGCCTGGGCCCGCTGTTCAACACCAATGCCTGCCAGAACTGCCATATCAAGGACGGTCGCGGCCATCCGCCGTTGCCCGACGCGGCCAACGCGGTGTCGATGCTGGTGCGCCTGTCGATCCCCGATGCGCCAGCCTACGCCAAGCTGATCGAGCAAGCCGGCGTGGTGCCCGAGCCCGTCTACGGCGGCCAATTGCAGGACATGGCAGTGCCCGGCGTCGTGCCGGAAGGCAAGGTGCGGGTCGACTACACGCCGGTCAACGTGACGTTCAACGACGGCACGGTGGTCGAGTTGCGCAAGCCAAACCTGCAGATCACCCAGCTCGGCTACGGCCCGATGCACCCGGACACACGTTTTTCCGCGCGTATCGCCCCGCCGATGATCGGCCTGGGCCTGCTCGAAGCCATCAGCGACGCCGACATCCTGCGCAACACCAGCGCGGACACCGCCGACGCAGACACCATCGTCGGCCGTGCCAATCAGGTCTGGGATGACGCGCAACAAAAAACCGTGCTCGGGCGTTTTGGCTGGAAAGCCGGGCAACCGAACCTCAATCAACAAAATGTTCACGCGTTTTCTGGTGATATGGGCCTCACCACGTCCCTGAGACCCTTTGATGACTGCACCGATGCCCAAGTGGCCTGCAAACAGGCGCCCAACGGCGATGGCCCGGATGGCGAGCCGGAAGTCAGCGACAACATCCTGCGCCTGGTGCTGTTCTACACCCGCAACCTCGCCGTGCCGGTGCGTCGCGACGTCGACACGCCGCAGGTGCTCGCCGGCAAGAACCTGTTCTACAGCGCCGGTTGCCAGGGTTGCCACAAACCCGCGTTCACCACGGCCGCCAATGCCGCCGAACCTGAACTGGCCAACCAGGTGATCCGCCCCTACAGCGACCTGCTACTGCACGACATGGGCGAAGGCCTTGCCGACAACCGCAGCGAATTCAAAGCCGGTGGCCGCGACTGGCGCACCGCGCCGTTGTGGGGCATCGGCCTCACGCAGACCGTGAGTGGCCACACCCAGTTCTTGCATGACGGCCGCGCCCGCAACCTGCTGGAAGCCGTGCTGTGGCACGGCGGTGAAGCACAAGCGGCGCAGCAGCATGTGTTGTCCTTTAATGCCGAGCAGCGCGCTGCGTTGCTGGCGTTCCTGAATTCTTTATAAGCTTCGCCCCAATTACAGAAGGGAGCTCGACATGTTCCGTCCCAAGTTGTTGTTCACCAGCCTGGCCGCCCTCGCCCTGGGTGCCTGCTCGCCGCAAGACCCGCAAGCCGTGACCTCGGCGGCCATCGCCAAGCAAGTGATCCTGCCGACCTACAGCCGTTGGGTCGAAGCCGACCGCCAGTTGGCCGTCAGCGCCCTCGCCTACTGCCAGGGCAAACAGAGCCTGGACACCGCCCGCGCCGATTTCCTCCACGCGCAAAAAGCCTGGGCCGAGTTGCAACCGCTGCTGATCGGCCCGCTGGCCGAGGGCAACCGTTCGTGGCAGGTGCAGTTCTGGCCAGACAAAAAGAACCTGGTCGGCCGTCAGGTTGAACAACTCGTGACCGCCCAGCCGCAGATCGACGGCGCCGCCCTGGCCAAGTCAAGCGTGGTGGTGCAAGGCCTGTCGGCCTACGAATACATCCTCTATGACGCCAAGACCGACCTCGCCGACGAAGCGCAAAAGGCCCGTTACTGCCCGCTGCTGGTGGCCATCGGCGAGCGCCAGAAAGCCCTCGCCGAGGAGATCCTGGCGAGCTGGAACAGCACCGACGGCATGCTCGCGCAGATGAGCAAGTTTCCGAACCAGCGTTACGCTGATTCCCACGAAGCCATCGCCGACCTGCTGCGCGTCCAAGTGACCGCACTCGACACCCTGAAGAAGAAACTCGGCACGCCGATGGGCCGCCAGACCAAGGGTATCCCGCAGCCGTTCCAGGCCGATGCGTGGCGCAGCCAGTCGTCCCTGCAAAGCCTCGAAGCCAGCCTCGCGGCGGCCCAGACCGTCTGGGTCGGCGTCGACAATAAAGGCCTGCGTGGCCTGCTGCCGTCCGACCAGAAGCCATTGGCCGACAAGATCGACGCCGCCTACGCCGCGTCCCTGAAACTGTTCGCCAGCAACCAGCGCAGCCTCAACGAGCTGTTGGGCGATGACGCCGGGCGCCAGCAGCTCAACGACCTCTATGACAGCCTCAACGTCGTGCACCGCCTGCACGAGGGGGATCTGGCCAAGGCGCTGGGTATCCAACTGGGCTTTAACGCCAACGACGGTGACTGATGATGCTCAGGCGACAGGCTTTGGCCATTGGCAGTGTGCTGCTCAGTGCTCTCACGCTAGGGGGCTGGACGCTGTTCAAAAGCAAGGACAAGGGCCCGCTGCTCTTGTCAGCGCGGGATGATGGCGACGGCAAGCACTACGCCGTAGGATTTCGCCTGGACGGCAAGCAGGTGTTTGCCACCCAGGTCGGCCAGCGCTGCCACGACATCATCAACCACCCGACACTGCCGATTGCACTGTTCGTCGCCCGTCGCCCGGGCACCGAGAGTTACCTGATCGATTTGCGCGATGGCACGCTGCTGCAGACCATCACCTCCCATGCCAATCGTCACTTCTATGGCCACGCGGTGATCCACAAGAGCGGCGACTGGCTGTATGCCACCGAGAACGACACCTCCGACCCCGGCCGTGGCTTGCTCGGTGTGTACAAATTCGAAGGCGAGCGCCTGGTGCACAGCGGCGAGATATCCACCCACGGCATCGGCCCGCACCAGGTGTCGTGGATGCCCGACGGTGAAACCCTGGTGGTGGCCAACGGTGGCATCCGCACCGAAGCCGAAAGCCGTGTGGAAATGAACCTCAACGCCATGGAGCCCAGCCTGGTGCTGATGCAGCGCGACGGCACGCTGATCAGCAAGGAAACCCTCGGCCAGCAGATGAACAGCGTGCGCCACATGGGGATCGCCAGCGACGGCACCATCCTCACCGGCCAGCAGTTCATGGGGCCATCCCAGGAGCGTTCCGAGCTGCTCGCGATCAAGCGGCCGGGGCAGCCGTTCGTGGCGTTCCCGGTGGCCGACGAGCAGTTGCAGGCCATGGGGCACTACACCGCCAGCGTTGCCGTGCACAGTGAATTGCGCCTGGTGGCGTTGACCGCACCGCGTGGCAATCGCTTCTTTATCTGGGACATGGACAGCGGTGCACTGCGCCTGGACGGGCCGTTGCCGGACTGTGCCGGCGTGGGTGCTGTGGCCGACGGCTTTGTCGTCACCTCCGGCCAGGGACGTTGCCGCTTCTACGATTGCCGCCAGACGCAATTGGTCGCAAAACCCTTGGAATTGCCGGCAGGGCTCTGGGATAACCATCTGCATCTGGTCTGACCCGCGCAGCCTGGAAGGGGCCAGCACTGGCCCCATTACCTGTCAGGTTTACCGGCTGGAAACCCCTCAATACCTGGAGTAATGTTCCGGACTTGTCTGTCTTCGTCTGTCCCAGTTTTTCCAAGGAATCGGAATATGCTGCGCCGTCGCATGCTGATCATGTTTGCTGTCGTGCTGTTCATTGTCCTGCTGCTGGGGGGCTATAAAGCCTTTTCCATCTACCAGCAGATCCAGGTCTTTGCCAAGCCCAAGCCCGCCGTAAGCGTGGCCGTTGCCACCGCGACCGAGCAGCCATGGCAGCAACGCCTGCCGTCGGTGGGCACGCTCAAGGCCTTGCAAGGGGTCAACCTCAGCCTGGAGGTGGCCGGTACGGTCAAGGACGTGCAGTTCGAATCCGGGCAGAAGGTCAAGGCCGGGCAGCCCCTGGTGCAACTCGACAGCGCGGTGGAAAGCGCGCTGCTGGAAACCGCCCAGGCCGACCTGGGCCTGGCACAGCTCGATTACGGACGCGGCAGCCAACTGGTGGGCAGCCAGGCAATCTCCAAGGGCGAGTTCGATCGCCTCTCTGCACAACTGCAAAAGAACAAGGCCACGGTCAATCAGCTCAAGGCGTCGCTGGCGAAGAAACATATCGTCGCGCCGTTCAGCGGCACCATCGGCATTCGCCAGGTGGACGTCGGCGACTACCTGGCCAGCGGCACGGTGATCGCCACCTTGCAGGACCTCAGCAGCCTCTACGTCGACTTCTACGTCCCCGAACAATCGGTGCCCAAAATCGCCCTCGGCCAGGCCGTGCAGGTGCAAGTCTCGGCCTGGCCAGGCCAGCAGTTCCCCGGCAATATCAGCGCGATCAACCCCAAGGTGGAAAACACCACGCGCAACGTGCTGGTGCGCGCCACCCTGGCCAACCCGGACGGCAAGTTGCTGCCCGGTATGTTCACCAGCCTGGACGTGTTGCTGCCAGATCCGACCGCGCAAGTCGTGGTGCCGGAGGGCGCGATCACCTACACCCTCTACGGCAATTCGGTGTACGCCGTGGCCGAGAAAAAGGCCGAAGACGGCACGCCGGAAAAAGACGCCCACGGCCAGCCCGTGCTGATCGCCGAGCGGCGCTTTGTCGAGACCGGTGAGCGCCGCGCTGGCCTGGTGTTGGTGAGCAAGGGCCTCAAAGCCGGCGAGCAGGTGGTCAGCGCCGGCCAGCTCAAGCTGGACAACGGCACGCCCATCGCCATCAGCCCGGACAAAAACCTGCCGGCAGGGCACTGAGCCATGAAGTTCACAGACGCCTTTATCCGCCGTCCGGTGCTGGCCATGGTGGTCAGCCTGCTGATCGTATTACTGGGCATGCAGGCCTACAGCAAGTTGCCGCTGCGCCAATACCCGAGCATGGAAAACGCCCTGATCACGGTGACCACCGCCTACCCCGGTGCCAACGCCGAAACGATCCAGGGCTACATCACCCAACCGTTGCAGCAAAGCCTGGCGAGCGCCGAGGGCATCGACTACATGACCTCGGTCAGTCGGCAGAATTTCTCGGTGATCTCGATCTACGCGCGCATCGGCTCCAACAGCGACCGCTTGTTCACCGAGCTGCTGGCCAAGGCCAACGAGGTAAAGAACAAGCTGCCCCAGGACGCCGAAGACCCGGTGCTGAGCAAAGAGGCCGCTGACGCCTCGGCGCTGATGTACATCAGTTTCTCCAGCGGGCAATTGAGCAACCCGCAGATCACCGACTACCTGTCGCGGGTGATCCAGCCCAAGCTCGCGACCCTGCCGGGCATGGCCGAAGCGGAGATCCTCGGCAACCAGGTGTTCGCCATGCGCATCTGGCTCGACCCGGTGAAACTCGCCGGTTTCGGCCTCAGCGCCAGCGACATCACCGACGCGGTGCGCCACTACAACTTTCTCTCCGCCGCCGGCGAGGTAAAGGGCGAGTTCGTGGTCACCAGCATCAACGCCAACACCGACCTCAAGTCCGCCGAAGCGTTTGGCGCCATTACCGTCAAGGCCGACGGCGACAGCCGCGTACTGCTGCGGGATGTGGCACGGGTGGAAATGGGCGCGGAAAACTACAACGCCATCAGCTCGTTCGGCGGCACGCCGTCGGTGTACATCGGCATCAAGGCGACGCCCAGCGCCAACCCGCTGGAGGTGATCAAGGAAGTGCGCAAGATCATGCCGCAGTTGGAATCCCAGCTGCCGCCCAACCTCAAGGCAGAAATTGCCTACGACGCCACGCTGTTTATCCAGGCGTCCATCAACGAGGTGGTCAAGACCCTGTTCGAAGCGGTGCTGATCGTGATCGTGGTGGTGTTCCTGTTCCTCGGCGCCCTGCGCTCGGTGGTGATTCCGGTGATCACCATCCCGTTGTCGATGATCGGCGTGCTGTTTTTCATGCAGTTGATGGGTTACTCGATCAACCTGCTGACGCTGCTGGCGATGGTCTTGGCCATCGGCCTGGTGGTGGACGATGCGATCGTGGTGGTGGAAAACATCCACCGGCATATCGAGGAAGGCAAGACGCCCCTGGATGCGGCGCTCGAAGGTGCGCGGGAAATCGCCCTGCCGGTGGTGTCGATGACCATCACCCTGGCGGCGGTGTATGCGCCCATCGGTTTTCTTGAAGGGCTCACCGGGGCGCTGTTCAAGGAGTTCGCGCTGACATTGGCCGGCGCGGTGATCATCTCCGGCATCATTGCCCTGACCTTGTCGCCGATGATGTGCGCGCTGTTGTTGCGCCATGACGAAAACCCATCCGGCCTCGCCCATCGCCTCGACCGCATTTTCGACGGCCTCAAGCGTCGCTACCAAAGCCTGCTGCACGGCACCCTGAACACGCGCCCGGTGGTGATCGTGTTTGCGCTGATCGTGCTGGGCCTGATCCCGGTGTTCCTCAAGTTCACCCAGTCGCAACTGGCCCCGGATGAAGACCAGGGCATCATTTTCATGATGGCCAGCGCGCCGCAACCGGCCAACCTGGACTACCTCAACACCTACACCGACGAGTTCGTAAAAATCTTCAAGGAGTTCCCGGAGTACTACTCGTCGTTCCAGATCAACGGCTTCAACGGCGTGCAATCGGGCATCGGCGGTTTTCTGCTCAAGCCATGGAACGAGCGCAGCCGCACCCAGATGCAAATCCTCCCCGAGGTGCAGCACCGCCTGGAGCAGATTCCCGGCCTGCAAGTGTTCGGCTTCAACCTGCCGTCCCTGCCGGGCACGGGCGAAGGCTTGCCGTTCGGCTTTGTGATCAACACTGCCAACGATTACGAGTCGTTGCTGGAGGTGGCCAACCGGGTGAAAAAGCGCGCGATGGAGTCGGGCAAGTTCGCGTTTGTCGACATCGACCTGGCGTTCGACAAACCTGAAATCGTGGTGGACATCGACCGCGCCAAGGCGGCGCAGATGGGCGTGTCGATGCAGGACCTTGGCGGCACCCTGGCGACGTTGCTGGCGGAGGCGGAGATCAACCGGTTCACCCTGGACGGGCGCAGTTACAAGGTGATCGCCCAGGTCGAACGCGCCTACCGTGACAACCCCGATTGGTTGAACAATTACTACGTGAAAAACAACAAGGGTGAGCTGCTGCCATTGTCGACGCTGATTACACTCTCCGACCGCGCCCGACCTCGGCAGTTGAACCAGTTCCAGCAGCTCAACTCGGCGCTGATCTCGGGTTTCCCGATTGTCAGCATGGGTGAAGCGATAGACACGGTGCGCCAGATTGCCATCGAAGAAACACCGCCCGGCTACGCGTTCGACTACAGCGGCGCATCCCGGCAATTTATCCAGGAAGGCACGGCGCTGTGGGTGACCTTTGGCCTGGCCTTGGCGATTATCTTCCTGGTGCTGGCGGCGCAGTTCGAAAGCTTTCGCGACCCGCTGGTGATCCTGGTAACGGTGCCGTTGTCGATCTGCGGGGCGTTGATTCCCCTGTTCCTCGGCTGGTCGAGCATGAACATCTATACCCAGGTGGGGTTGGTCACCTTGATCGGGCTGATCAGCAAGCACGGGATTCTGATCGTCGAGTTTGCCAACCAACTGCGCAAGGACAAGGGCCTGACACCTCGCCAGGCCGTGGAAGAAGCCGCGGCGATTCGCTTGCGCCCAGTGCTGATGACCACCGCCGCCATGGTGTTCGGCATGGTGCCGCTGATCCTCGCCACTGGCGCCGGGGCAGTGAGCCGGTTTGACATCGGCATGGTGATTGCGACGGGGATGTCGATTGGCACGTTGTTTACGCTGTTTGTGCTGCCGTGCGTCTACACCCTGCTGGCCAGACCTGATAAGCCCTGAACCTTGTCCTGCGGGCCAATCCCCCTGACCCGAACCTTGTAGTGAGCGGGCTTGCCCCGCGCTGGGTGGCGAAGCCGCCCTAAACGGTACGCCGCGGTGCATCAGAAAGACCGAGGTGCCGGGATTTGGGGCGGCTTCGCCACCCAGCGCGGGGCAAGCCCGCTCACTACAGGCAAAAAAAAGGCCTCGCAGTGCGAGGCCTTATTCAGGGGGGTTGAATCGTTTCAACTTTGCGGCCTCATGCCTTGAGACATCCCAAACATGAACAGCAACAATTCATGATCAGGCTTGACCGCCGTGCTCGCCTTGGCAACGCGCGGCAACAGGCATTGCGCGCCACCCTGCGTGGCACTGAGCACTTGTGTGCGAGGTTGTTCCCACGCCGCCAGGGCGAGCGCCGCAACGCCCAGCGCCCCAACCAGGAACAGACCTCGTGCTATTTCTAGCTTCATCTGGTTAAACCCTTGATAGCGCTGCCAAACGCCGTCTCGTAAAAGTAGCTGAGTTTGTTCCAGTCAGCGCTGCTCCACGACGAATGGCGCCGCAACTGCTGCATGTCGTGGGAAGCCGCGCGATAAGCGGTCAGCCGCTGTCGGCATTTTTCGAAGTCCAGCAAGGCAATCTCCACATTGGCCGAGTCGCCTTCGCCGGTGACACGAATAAAGATGTGCTTGATGTACAGGCAGCCATGTTGCCAGCGCCCCTTGTGCATACGCACCAGCGTGCCGGCCAACTCCTTGAGCACACGTTCGTGAACCAATTCGCCGTACTGTTCGCGGCCACCGGCGGCATACCAGTTTTCGATTTCATCGAAGCCATCCAGGGCGGCCGTCACCAACAGTGCTTTCCATTGGTGCTCGGGGTCGCGACGCGCCCCGCAAAACACCAGGTCCGGCACGCGCACATCAAGAGAGCGCAGGCCCTTGAGCGCATCACGCTC
Source organism: Pseudomonas sp. GL_117 (assembly GCF_057835125.1). Lineage (NCBI taxonomy): Bacteria > Pseudomonadati > Pseudomonadota > Gammaproteobacteria > Pseudomonadales > Pseudomonadaceae > Pseudomonas > Pseudomonas sp. GL_117. The sequence goes on from NZ_CM174418.1 coordinate 5,006,006, forward strand.
ACGCAGCACGGTGGGCCGTCCGAAGGGGTGCAGCCAACTGCGGTAGATGTGGCCGGTCTGGCGCTTGCTGTAGAGCAAGTGGCCGTTCGGACCGGTCACCCGTTGCACGCCACTTTCACCGCCGCGCCGACGATTGGGTTCCTCGACCCATTCGCCCTGCTGGCGCCAGAAAAAATCAAATCTCTCCTCCGGAGCTACGTGACTGCCCGCTACGCACTCAACTGCCATCCTGTTACCTCTTTCTCAGTACATACACTCGCCACATGGCGTAGAGCGGCATGAAGTCCAGAGATTCCTGAACGCGGAAACCGGCCTGTTCGAATTCGTCTTCAACAGTAGCAGCTGGTAACACAAAGCGGTTTTGGTAACCTTCTTGCTCACCTTCGCCACGCCGTTTTTCTTCGAGACGCTTACGCTTCCAGGCCTTGAAATTGCCATCGACCCACAATGAAAGGATCACGCTGTCGCGCGTAACCCGCTGAAACTCGCGCAGTATCGCGACCCGATGCGCCGGATCACCAATATGGTGTAGCAGACGCATACAGAAAATGCTGTCGACCGAGTTATCCGGCAAATCGATATCAAAGGCAGATGTCTGCAAGGGTCGTACCCGTTTCACCACATCGGCGGGTTGGGCGGCCATTGCGACCTTCAACATCGATTCGGAATTGTCCGCACCAATGATCACGCGGTTGGGTTTTTCGGCCAACAGCGGCCAGAAACGCCCGGCGCCACAAGGCAGGTCCAGCACCAGCCCAGGCTCACCAGCCATGGCCAACGCACCACGGGCCAATTGCTCGTCGCGTTTGTGGGACAACCGGCGAGCCAGATTGTCCTGATGCTTGAGCAAATATTCTTGGGCGTGCTGATCGTCGTACTTATCGGAAAATTCGAGCTTGATCGGGGAAGACATCAACGGATCTCCAGTAGCTGATGCCTACAACCTTAAGCACCCTACTGTGATCATCAGGTCAACTGTTTGTGAAAAAGTTGTCCTGTCGAATCCCATACATTTCAAGACTTTACAGACACATTCAGTATCATTGGGCCATGTTCGCCGAAATTCGACGCAAGCTTGCCGCAGCATAACGGCAAGCCTGGCCCTCAGGACTTGACCTGGCTCAGCTCAACATGAAAGCGGCAGCCGTTGGGTTCCATGGTGCTCAAGCTGACGCTCCAGCCCTGGTTCTCACAGATCCGTTGCACCAGCGACAAGCCCAGGCCGAGGCCTTCGCCGCGCTTCTCGCTGCCACGCACGAAGGGCTCGAACATGGCTTCGCGTTTGTCTTCCGGGATACCGACGCCCGAGTCTTCCACCACGAAGCCTTCGGGCTCCAGCGTCAGGCGGATAAAGCCGTGCTCGGTGTAGTGCAAGGCATTGCGCAGCAGGTTGCCCATCACCGCGTGCAGGAAGGTCGCGTTGTAGCGGGTATCCAGCGGGTTGCCCGGTTGGTAGATCAACTCCAGGCCCTTGCACTCGATAGGTTCGCGCCAGAGGCCGAGCAAGTCGTCGGCCACCTGTTTGAGGGTCACCCGAGGCGACATGCTGCCATCGTCATGCTGGGCCCGGGCCAGCATCAGGAAGGTCTGCACCAGTTCGCGCATTTCCGCGCAGGCGCGAGCGATCCGCTCCACCTGGTTACGCCCACGCTGGTCGATGGCGGGGTTTTCCAGCAGCAATTCACAGGAGCTGGCCAGCACCATCAGCGGCGTGCGCAATTCGTGACTGACATCGCTGGTAAACAACTGCTCGCGAGACAACGCCTGCCGCAAACGCCCCAGCGTGGCATCGAACGCCACGGCCAGTTCGCCCACTTCATCGGCCGCGTAGTCCGGCGCCAGGGGCGGTGCAAGGCCCAGCAACTGGTCGCGATGACGCACCTGGCGGGCCAGACGCACCACCGGCGCCATCACTTTGCGCGCCAGCACCCAGCCGAGGAATACCGCCAGGGCCAGGCTGAGCACAAAGCCCACCAACACGACGGCAAACAGTACGCGCTCACGCTCTTCGAAATCGCTTTGATCCTGCAGCAATACGTAGCGCCGACCGTCCACCACTTCGACCATGGCGTGGTACGACAGCGACTCACGGAACACTTCATGGAAGCCGGGCTCAAGGTGACGCAGATCCTTGGGCAGGTCGAAATCACCGGGGCCGCCGCTGAAATAAAACAGCTGGTCCGGCTCGGGGCGGTGGTTCCAGTCCTCGACGCTGTCCATCAGCAGCAGACGTTGCAAGTCACCGCCGAGGCCCGCCGAGATCAATTTCTCTTCCACCAGGTGCACGGTCGCAACGATGCCCATGGCGAAGGCCCCCGCGACCAACGCGCTCATCAAGGCAAAGGCGATGATGATCCGTTGGGCAAGGCTTTGCTTAAACTCCATCACGCCCCTCGGCCAGGCGATAACCGACACCGTGCACCGTTTGCAGCAATGGCTTGGCGAACGGTTTATCGATTACTTGGCGCAATTGGTGGACGTGGCTACGCAGGCTGTCGCTATCAGGGCAGTCATCACCCCACAGGGCTTCTTCAAGGATTTCGCGGCGCAGTACATGCGGGCTTTTTTGCATCAGCACCGCCAGCAGCTTCAGGCCGACCGGGTTGAGCTTGAGCAGGCGCCCTTCGCGGGTGACTTCCAGGGTGTCGAGATCGTAATGCAGGTCGGCCACTTGCAGGGCACGCCGCCCGCCACCCTGGGCGCGGCGCAGTACGGCTTCGATGCGCGCGGCCAACTCCGACAGGGCAAAGGGTTTGAGCAAGTAGTCATCGGCGCCGGACTTGAAGCCCTGCAGCCGGTCATCCAGTTGGTCGCGCGCGGTGAGCATGATCACTGGCGTGTCGCGACGGGCGTCTTCGCGCAGGCGTTTGCACAGGGTGTAGCCATCGATACCGGGCAGCATGATGTCGAGCACGATCAGGTCGTAATGCTCGGTGGCGGCCAGGTGCAGGCCCGACAAGCCGTCCTGCGCACAGTCAACGGTATAGCCTTTGAGCCCCAGGTAATCGGCCAGGTTGGCCAGAATATCGCGGTTGTCTTCAACCAATAGAATTCGCATGGGCAGTGTCTCCGTACGCGGTAACGGCCGTGTTGGCTCGCGCAGCTTAAGGCCAAGTGTGGTTCAGGGATAGACCTGAAAGACCGGTCGATAAAGGATTTCAACTGATTTAACCTTACAACGAGTTTTTCACTATAGCTTCACAAACTGACTACAGTGTCAGCACGAAGATCGCCGCCCATCGATATAAGGAATTTGGACATGGGGTTTCTCAAAACCGCGCCTATGCGCTATTTGCTGCTTGTAACCGGGGCCTGGCTCCTGGTTTTCCTGCTCACGCGTGGCGTGTTGCTCATCACTCACCTCGATGAAGTCAGCGGCAACCTGCTGCCGGTGTTTGGCGTGGGCCTGCTGTACGACCTGGGTTTCCTCGCCTACGCCGCCCTGCCGCTGGGCCTGTATCTGCTGCTCTGCCCGCCTGCGCTGTGGCGCCGCCGTGGCCATCGCTGGTTCCTGCAAGCGGTGCTCAGCGTCAGCCTGTTCGCGATGCTGTTTACCTCGGTGGCCGAGTGGCTGTTCTGGGATGAATTCGGCGTGCGCTTCAACTTTATTGCCGTCGATTACCTGGTGTATTCCGACGAGGTCTTGAACAACCTGCTGGAGTCCTACCCGATCGGCAAACTGCTCAGCCTGCTGGCGATGCTCGCGATTGTGTTGAGCCTGGTCCTGCGCAAGCCGTTCAACGCGGCGATGAACGCGCCGCTGCCGCCACTGCGTGGGCGCCTGGTGACTGCGTTGAGCCTGCTGGTCATCACGGGCCTGAGCCTGCAGCTGATCAGCCAGGACAGCCCGCGCACCCAAGGCGGCAATGCCTACAACAACGAACTGGCCAGCAACGGCCCGTATCAGTTTTTCGCCGCCTTCCGCAACAACGAGCTGGACTACCCGCAGTTCTACAAAACACTGCCGGCAGATGTAGTCGCCCAGCAATTGCGGGCCGAACTCAGCGAGCCCAATGCACGCTTCATCGGCAAAGACCCGCTGGATATTCGCCGCGCCATCGACAACCCCGGCACGCTGCGCAAACCCAACATCGTGCTGGTGACCATCGAAAGCTTCAGCGCCAAGTACATGGGCAGCAACGGCGATGAACGCAACCTGACGCCCAACCTCGACGCCCTGCGCAAGCAAAGCCTGTACTTCAACAACTTCTACGCCACCGGCACTCGCACCGACCGCGGCCTGGAAGCGATCACCCTGGCGATCCCTCCGACGCCCGGCCGCTCGATCGTCAAGCGCATTGGCCGCGAAAGCGGTTTCGCCAGCCTCGGCCAGCAACTCAGTGCCATTGGCTACGACAGCGTGTTCGTCTATGGCGGGCGCGGTTACTTCGACAACATGAACGCGTTTTTCAGCGGCAACGGTTATCGGGTGGTGGACCAGAGCAGCGTGCCGGAAGCGGAAATCTCGTTTAAAAACGCCTGGGGCATGGCCGACGAAGATCTCTACAAACAAACCCTGAAACTGGCCGATGCCGACTACGCCAGGCAGCAACCGTTCTTGCTGCAACTGATGACCACCTCCAACCACCGCCCCTACACCTACCCGGACGGGCGCATCGACATCAAGTCCGGCAACGGTCGTGACGGCGCGGTGAAATACACCGACCACGCCATCGGCGAATTCCTGCAGGCGGCGCGCCAGAAACCCTGGTTCGATAACACGATCTTCGTGTTCGTCGCCGACCACACCGCCGGCAGCGCGGGCAAGGAAGACCTGCCCATCACCAACTACCAGATTCCGCTGTTCGTCTATGCACCCAAGCTGATCGACCCTCGGGAGTCCGCGCAACTGGCCAGCCAGATCGACCTTGCGCCGACGTTGTTGGGGCTGATCAACCTGAGCTACGAATCGACCTTCTTTGGCCGCAACCTGTTGCAGGACAACCCACTGCCACCGCGCGTGGTGGTCGGCAACTATCAGCACCTGGGCTTGTTTGACGGTAAGGACCTGGCGATCCTCAGCCCACGCCAGGGCTTGCGCCGCCACGACCAGGCCCTGGGTGAGAGCCAGGAGTCGCGGGTGGGCAGCGATGATCCGTTGATCCAGCGAGCGATCACCTACTACCAGGCAGCCAGTTATGGGTTCAAGCAGCAGTTGTTGAGCTGGAAGGGCCCCAAGGATGCGAGCCCGCAACTGACCGAACGCTAAGGCTGGCTTGTGGGGGGCTGGCTTGTGTGGGAGCTGGCTTGCCTGCGATAAAGGCAACTCGGTGTATCAGTAGATACCGAGGCGATGCTATCGCAGGCAAGCCAGCTCCCACAGTTTGATGTGTGCATACAGTCTAGACACTGGCCACAAGCCACAAAAAAGCCCCGCCTGCATCACTGCAGGCGGGGCTTTTTCAGTGCGGGGGTAAGGCTGGCTTACATCATGCCGCCCATGCCACCCATGCCGCCCATGTCTGGCATACCGCCGCCAGCGCCTTCAGCCTTTGGCTTGTCAGCAATCCCAACTTCGGTGGTCAGCAGCAGACCAGCGATAGAAGCGGCAGCCTGCAACGCCGAACGGGTTACTTTGGTTGGGTCCAGGATACCCATCTCAACCATGTCACCGTATTCGCTGGTCGCGGCGTTGTAACCGTAGTTACCTTTACCGTTCTTCACTTCGTTGACCACAACACTTGGCTCGTCGCCGCTGTTGGAAGCGATCTGACGCAGTGGCGATTCAACGGCACGACGCAGAACAGCGATACCAACGTTCTGGTCAGCGTTGTCGCCTTTGAGGTCAACCAGGGCTTCCAGAGCACGGATCAGCGCAACGCCACCGCCAGGTACCACGCCTTCTTCAACGGCTGCACGGGTAGCGTGCAGGGCGTCTTCAACGCGGGCTTTCTTCTCTTTCATTTCTACTTCGGAACCAGCGCCAACCTTGATCACTGCAACGCCGCCGGACAGCTTGGCCAGACGTTCTTGCAGTTTTTCACGGTCGTAGTCGGACGAAGTCTCGGCAACCTGGGCGCGGATCTGGGTGATGCGCGACTGGATGTCAGCGTCAACGCCAGCACCGTCAACGATGATGGTGGCTTCCTTGGAGATGGTCACGCGCTTGGCGCTGCCCAGGTTTTCCAGGGTGGCGCTTTCCAGGCTCAGGCCGATCTCTTCGGAGATAACGGTACCGCCGGTCAGAACGGCGATGTCCTGCAGCATGGCCTTGCGACGGTCGCCGAAGCCTGGAGCCTTGACGGCTGCAACCTTGACGATGCCACGCATGTTGTTCACAACCAGAGTCGCCAGGGCTTCGCCTTCAACGTCTTCGGAAACGATCAGCAGTGGACGGCCGGCTTTGGCAACGGCTTCCAGCACTGGCAGCATTTCGCGGATGTTCGAGATCTTTTTGTCGACCAGCAGGATCAGCGGGCTTTCCAGCTCGGCAACCATGGTGTCTGGCTTGTTGACGAAGTACGGGGACAGGTAGCCACGGTCGAACTGCATGCCTTCTACAACCGACAGTTCGTTTTCCAGGCCAGTGCCTTCTTCAACGGTGATCACGCCTTCTTTACCGACTTTTTCCATGGCTTCGGCAATGATGTCGCCGATGGAGCTGTCGGAGTTGGCAGAGATAGTACCTACCTGAGCGATAGCCTTGGTGTCAGCGCATGGCTTGGACAGGTTTTTCAGCTCGGCAACAACGGCGATGGTCGCCTTGTCGATACCGCGCTTGAGGTCCATCGGGTTCATGCCGGCAGCGACGGCTTTCAGGCCTTCGTTGACGATCGACTGAGCCAGTACGGTGGCGGTGGTGGTGCCGTCGCCTGCGTCATCGTTGGCACGGGAGGCAACGTCTTTGACCAGCTGCGCGCCCATGTTTTCGAAACGGTCTTCCAGTTCGATTTCTTTGGCGACGGAAACGCCGTCCTTGGTGATGGTCGGAGCGCCGAAGCTCTTCTCGATGATCACGTTACGGCCTTTAGGGCCCAGGGTCGCTTTTACTGCGTCAGCCAGGATGTTGACACCGGTGAGCATTTTCTTACGGGCGGAGTCGCCGAATTTAACTTCTTTAGCAGCCATGATCGATATTCCTTAAATACTTTGTAGTAACGGGAAAATGAGCGGGGAAATCAGTCTTCCAGAACGGCGAGAATCTCGTTCTCAGCCATAACCAGCAGGTCTTCGCCGTCGACTTTCACAGTGTTGCTGCCGGAGTAAGGACCGAATACAACCTTGTCACCGACTTTAACTGCCAGCGCACGAACATCACCGTTTTCCAGAGTCTTGCCTGGGCCTGCAGCGACGATCACACCGTGGTTGGCTTTTTCAGCAGCCGAACCTGGCAGAACGATACCGCCGGCGGTTTTCTTTTCTTCTTCGCTGCGCTTGATAACGACGCGGTCGTGCAGAGGACGAAGCTTGCTCATTGTCGATCTCTCCTAATTGTGTTTTTCATCGGCCGGTATCAGTACCGGCGGGTTGTATTCCGGCTGTGCCGGTCGCGTCTCGCCAAGCAAGACGCGGAAGTCTGTCTGGTGTTGCCACCAGAAACCTTGCGGTGACCGTTACATAAGGGCGTACAAGCCGATTACAAGGGGCCTCGGCGGAAATTTTTTACGTGTGCCGACGGCTGAAAGCAACACGGCACCCGAAGGTGCCGTGCCAAAGAAGCGGTTATTTGCTGTCGCGATGTTCGAACTCGCCTTCGATCACATCCCCTTCACGCCCCAGCGGTTGGCGCGGGGCCGGGCCGCCACGGGGTTGCAGGTCGTCGGCGAAAGCCCGCTGGCGCAGCGCTGCCTCTTCGGCGCGCTGGCGCATCTTGCCGGCAAGCAACTTGCGCGAGAACGGCAACAGCAACACCAGGCCAACGACGTCGCTGACGAAACCCGGCAGGATCAACAAGCCGCCGGCCAGGGCCATCATCAGGCCTTCAAGCATGGTCTGGGCTGGCAGCTCGCCACGGTTCAAGCTCTCACGGGCACGCAGCGCAGTGGCCAGGCCGGCGACGCGCAGCACCAGCACGCCAAGCATCGAGCCGAGAATGATCAGCAGCAGCGCCGGGAAAAACCCGATGGCTCCGCTGACCTGAACGAAGACGAACAGCTCCAACACTGGAAATAGCAGAAAGAGCAATAAAAAAGGGCGCATCAAATGGTTCCTCAACGCAAGAATGCCTTGCTAGTCCACCTTAGATGACGTCGCCGTTTCGTGAATTCAAGCGCTGGCCACTGTTTTTTTCGGCCAGACCTCGGCGTGAGCCAATGAAACCAAGGCTTCGCGCACTTGTGTCGGCGTATTGCAAGACTCCGCGAAGGGCAACCAATGCAACGACTGGCCGATACGCAGGTGCATGCCTTCGCTGTCGATGCCGGCCAGTTGCGCAGGTTCGGAGGTAGGCAAGCCGGCCAAGGCGACATAGTGGGCGATGGCCTTGGCGTGGTCGCTGTTCATGTGCTCGATCATGCTGCGCTCGGCCTTGCCGGCGAACGGGTTGGCCAGGGTGAGTTGATCAACCCAATGAATCGCGCCAAATCCGCCGATGTAGCGATGACGCACGGGCTTGAGCACCCAGAAGTCGAAGTCGTGAGCCTTGTGGTAGTTGGCCGAGTCGGGAAAGTAACGGTAATAACGCTCTGCCGCCGCTTCGATCGCCGCCGGGTCGTCGATCTTTTCGGCCTCGGCCAGGTAGGTCAGGCGCCCCACTGCTTGCACGTCGTCCGCCTCGCGCTCGCCGACCAGCAGCGAGCACTTGGGGTCTTTTTGCAGGTTATGAGTGTGCTGGGCAATGCGGCTGATCAGGATCAGCGGGCGGCCCTGCTCGTCCAGGCAGTACGGCACCACGGAGCCGAAGGGAAAACCGGGCATGGCCTTCGATTGTGTGGCGAGAGCCCCACGGTATTCCTTGAGCAACAGCTCTCGGGCGTTCTTGGCAACCTGTGCGCTCAACGTATGACTCCTCGGGTATTCAGCCGCCCATGGCATATGGGAATGGATCTCAACACAAGGTAATCAATATCGGCGAAGGTTGCCAAGCGGGTTTTGTGCAGCCTTATTACCAGGCCACGCCGAAGCCGGCGGTATAGCGGGTCTTGCTCAGGCTGCTGTCGGAGTCGCCGCTGATGATGTCGCGCTCGGCCTTGAGGTTGAGGGACGCCCATTCGGTGACTTTGTAGCGCAGGCCCATTTCCGCATCCAGGGAATAATCGATCGGCCCGTCGATCGGCTTGCCCAATTCGCCCATGGTGAAGAACTCGACGGTCTTGCCCACCAGGTAGCGGTTGTAGTTCCACTTCATCGCTGCCGAGTAGAAATGGTCCTTGCCGCCCTCGGCATATTCATAATCGGTGCGGTTGATCAGCGAGCCGAGGGAGAACGCGCCCAGTTCATCATCCCAGAACTGGTAGCCCGGGCCTGTACCGACGGTGCGCTGGCGGGACAGGTCTTCAACCTTGTCGCGCTTGTAGGTTAAACGGCCCTGCCAGAACCAGTGTTCGGTGAGGAAGCGGTCCAGGTCATATTCCAGCGCCCAGTTGTCGGTGGTGGTCACGTCGTCCTGGAACTCGCGGTTGTACTCGCCCTGCCCGGTGTGGCGCCATTGGCCATGCCGCGCGCTGGTCTTGAAGTCGATGTCGTAGTCATTGGTGTCTTTCTCGGCGCGCTTGTAGTCCAGCGCCAGGTCGACATTGCCCTTCCATACCAGGTCTTCGATGACCGGCTTGGGCTTGATGATCTGCTGGATGCTGGCCAAATCGACCGTCTTCGGCGCCTCGCCGTTGGCCAGCACCACCTTGCCATCCTCTGCCGCCCTCAGGGACTTGGCCTTCTCGCCCGTGTAGGCATCCTGCTTGACCAGCAACTCCTGGTCGCTCTCCAGGGTCTTCACCTGCTTCCAGTCCACCGGGATGGCGCCTGCGTAGTCGGTCTGAATCAGCAGCTTGCCACCGTCGAAGACTTTGATCTTGCCGCTCAGGCGGTCACCGTTCTTCAACCAGACGGTGTCAGCCAGCAAGGGCGTGGAAGCACTGAAAACAGCAAGGCACAGCAGGGTTCTGGACAACATAAGCGGATTCGGAGCTCAGGATTGGCGAAAAGGGCGCGTTATCGTGTTAGATAGCTAGGACTGACTCAAGGATTTATATTGAGTTCAATTCTCATCGGCACGTTTACAGACGTTTCTTACAATAAGACCGATGTTTTCAACGGATGCGCCACAGTGAATCAACCCGCCGATACGCCGCAAAGCCCTGCCGAAATGCGCCGTACCGCGCTATACCTGACGCTGGCCCAAGTGCCTGAAGGTTGCGTGGTGAGCTACGGTGAGCTGGCCCATCTGGCGGGTTTGGGCCGCGCCGCACGCTGGGTCGGACGCACCCTCAGCCAGTTGCCCGAAGACACGCGCCTGCCCTGGCATCGGGTGTTGGGTGCCGGCGGTCGGATAAGTCTGCCGGTGGGCAGCGCCTCGGGCGACGAACAACGTGCGCGTTTACGCAGCGAAGGTGTCAGTATCCTGAACAATCGCGTGGATATTCAGCGTCATGGCTGGCGCCCGGTAGAGCACAGCGGTTAGAGTGCGCGCTTTGTTTCCGCAAACCTGAGGCAGACTCCAGCCCATGCCCCGTAAAACCTGGCGCGCCGCGCTCGCTGCCTATGCCAGCCCCTCGACGTTGGTCCTGTTGTTGCTCGGCTTTGCCGCCGGCCTGCCTTACATGTTGGTGTTCTCGACGCTTTCTGTGTGGTTGCGTGAGGCCGGAGTGGCTCGCGAAACCATCGGCTATGCGAGCCTGATCGGTTTGGCCTACGCCTTTAAATGGGTCTGGTCGCCACTGCTCGACCAATGGCGCCTGCCGCTGCTGGGCAAACTCGGACGTCGTCGTTCCTGGCTGGTATTGGCCCAGTCGCTGGTGATCCTCGGATTGATCGGCATGGGTTTCTGCGACCCGCAGAAACACTTGTCCTGGCTGATCGCCATCGCGGTCGTGGTGGCCTTCGCGTCCGCCACCCAAGACATTGCCGTCGACGCCTACCGCCTGGAAATCGCCGACGACACCCGCCAGGCCGCCCTGGCCGCCAGCTACATGTCCGGCTACCGCATCGCCGCCCTGCTGGCCACGGCCGGCGCACTGTTCTTTGCCGAAGGTTTCGGCTCTACCGGGTTCAACTATCAACACTCGGCGTGGCTCGGCACCTATGTGCTGTTTGGCGTGCTGATGGTGCCTGCGCTGCTGACCACCCTGTTCATGCGTGAACCGAACGTGCCACTGCGCACCCAGTTGCAAGCCGGACGCTACAGTTTTGTGCACCAGCTGGTCTCGGTATTCGTGCTGATCGTGCTGTTGGTGTCGGTGCCGGCGATGTTCACCCAGCTGTACAACACCGATTTCGACAGCGTGCTGTTCCACGGCATGAGCGTGTGGGACCTGCTGATGGACGACCGCGCGTTCCTGCGCGCCATCCTCTATATCACCCTCACCGCCTTGTGCCTGTCAGCCATGGGCCGTCGCGGCCTGGCGCCGGTGCTGACGCCGGTCAACGACTTTATCCTGCGTTACCGCTGGCAGGCGCTGCTGCTGCTCGGGCTGATTGCCACCTATCGCATGTCCGATACGGTGATGGGCGTGATGGCCAACGTGTTCTACATCGACCAGGGCTTCACCAAGGACCAGATCGCCGGAGTCAGCAAGATCTTCGGCCTGATCATGACCCTGCTCGGCGCCGGTATGGGCGGCTTGCTGATTGTGCGGTTCGGTATCCTGCCGATCCTGTTCATCGGCGGGATTGCCTCGGCCGGCACCAACCTGCTGTTCGTGATGCTTGCCGACATGGGCCCGGACCTGCAGATGCTGATCTTCACCATCTCCCTGGATAACTTCAGTTCCGGCCTCGCCACTTCGGCGTTCGTGGCCTATCTGTCGAGCCTGACCAACCTCAAGTTCTCCGCCACACAATATGCGCTGCTCAGCTCGATCATGCTGCTGCTGCCACGCCTGATCGGCGGGTACTCGGGGGTGATGGTGGAGAAGTTCGGCTATCACAACTTCTTCCTGATTACCTGCATGCTCGGCGTGCCAACGCTGTTTCTGATCGCGTTGCACTGGTTCCAGGAGAATCGACGGATTCGGTTGAACCCGCCGGTAGAAGACTGAACCTGTGGGAGCGGGCTTGCTCGCGAATGGGGTGGGTCAGTAACGGATTTAGCGCCTGACACTGCGCATTCGCGGGCAAGCCCGCTCCCACATCCCCCTCTGCGTTCGGATGCCTGTACTCCGACAGCTTGCGCCCGTACAATCCCAAGTCATTTCAAGTCCAAGCAACCGACAACGGCCTACCATGCGTACCAGTCAATATTTGCTCGCCACACAGAAAGAAACGCCTTCCGACGCGGTCGTGATCAGCCATCAACTGATGCTGCGTGCCGGTATGATCCGCAAACTGGCCTCCGGCCTGTACACCTGGTTGCCCATGGGCTTGAAGGTGATGCGCAAGGTCGAAGCCATCGTTCGCGAAGAAATGAACGCCGCCGGCTCTCTGGAAGTGTTGATGCCGAGCACCCAACCGGCTGAGTTGTGGCAGGAATCCGGGCGCTGGGAAGAGTACGGCCCTGAGTTGCTGCGCTTCAAGGATCGTCACGGCCGCGACTTCTGCGCCGGCCCGACCCACGAAGAAGTGATCACCGACCTGATGCGCAACGAGCTGAGCAGCTACAAGCAGCTGCCGCTGAACCTGTATCAGATCCAGACCAAGTTCCGTGATGAGATCCGCCCACGCTTCGGCTTGATGCGCGGCCGCGAATTCATCATGAAGGACGCCTATTCGTTCCACGCTGACCAGGCGTCCTTGCAGGTCACCTACGACCGCATGCACCAGGCCTACTGCAACGTGTTCACGCGCCTGGGCCTGAAATTCCGCCCGGTTGAAGCGGACAACGGCTCCATCGGCGGCGCTGGTTCCCACGAGTTCCACGTGCTGGCCGAATCCGGCGAAGACGACATCGTGTTCAGCAACGGTTCCGACTACGCGGCGAACATCGAGAAAGCCGAAGCCGTGCCACGGGAAACGTCCCGCCCGGCGCCGGCCGAAGAACTGCGCCTGGTGGACACCCCGGATACCAAGACCATCGCGGCCCTGGTGGAGAAATTCAATCTGCCGATTGAAAAGACCATCAAGACCCTGATCGTGCGCGCCGAAGAAGAAGGCAAGCTGATCGCCCTGGTGATCCGTGGCGACCACGAACTCAACGAAATCAAGGCTGCCCAGCAACCTGGCGTGGCCAGCCCGCTGGTCATGGCCACCGATGCCGAACTGCGCGACGCCATCGGCGCCGGTGCCGGCTCCCTGGGGCCGCTGAACCTGCCGCTGCCGATCATCATCGACCGTTCGGTCGAGCTGATGAGCGACTTCGGTATCGGCGCGAACATCGACGACAAGCACTACTTCGGAGTGAACTGGGAACGTGACCTGCCGGTTCCGACCGTGGCCGACCTGCGTAATGTCGTCGCCGGCGACCCGAGCCCGGATGGCAAGGGCACCCTGGAAATCAAGCGCGGCATCGAAGTCGGGCACATCTTCCAGCTGGGCAACAAATACAGCCAGGCGATGAACTGCAAAGTGCTGGGCGAGAACGGCAAGCCGGTGATCCTGGAAATGGGCTGCTATGGCATCGGCGTTTCCCGCGTGGTTGCCGCTGCCATCGAGCAGAACAACGACGAAAACGGCATCATCTGGAGCGACACCCTGGCGCCGTTCCAGATCGCCCTGGTCCCCCTGCGTTATGAGACCGAACTGGTACGCGAAGCCACCGACAAACTGTATGCCGAACTGACGGCCGCCGGTTTTGAAGTATTGCTGGATGACCGGGACAAGAAAACCAGCCCGGGCATCAAGTTCGCCGACATGGAACTGATTGGCATCCCGCACCGGATCGTGGTCAGTGACCGCGGCCTGGCCGATGGCAATCTGGAATACAAGAGCCGGACCGAAGCCGAAGCCCAACCGTTGCCGGTGGCTGACGTGCTGTCTTTCCTTCAGGCGCGTATTCGTCGCTGAAAACCAGATCAAGAGAAGTCATGTTCAAGCGAAACACCAGAGCCCTGGGGGGCGCCGCCTTGTGCGGCGCCCTGCTGGTCAGCGGCTGCGCCAACCAGATGTCGCAACGCAGTGAGCACGAGGAGCGGGTCGAGCGTAAGTTGCTCGACCACAGCCTGCAGATTGATGTAGGCGAACCCAAAGTGCTGGAGCTGCCGCAACGCCGGGTCCGGATTCACGAGCAGAAGACCTTTGAGGTCACCGAGTTCGAAGTCACCCGTCGTTATGACCGCTACACCCCCTACCAGCCCTGGCGCAAACTCTATGAGATGCCTTTGGGTGCCGTCGCCCTGGTGGCCGGCGCGGGCGCCAACGTGGTGAATATCTTCGCCCTTGGCAACCTGCCGGCCAGCGTGACCCGCGACTGGCTCACCTACGGCGTGGACGGCCTCAACCCGTTCATGAACGTGCAATCCCACGGCCGTGCGCAACAGAACCTGGCGGGTATCGATGAAGTCCAGCGCGACAAGCGCGTGGAGTATTCGAGCCTGCCCTGGAGCGAACGTCCGGTACAGGTTACCGCTGGCAAGCAAACCCATGAGTTGACCACCGACCGTAACGGCGTCCTGCGCCTGAACCTGCTGGACAGCCCATTTGCCGAGCAAGACCTGAACCGCGTCACCACCCTGAAAATCAGTGTGGAAGATGGCCAGGACGACGTGCATTCGGACTCGACCCTGGCGATCAGCAGCAACCTGCGCGGCAAGTTGCTCGAAGCCCACGGCCTGATCTATGACGACCTGGAGGATGACGAGGTGAACCAGTGGGTGCACCGAGTCAAACGCCTGTCGGAGTTGGGCCTGGAGGAAGAAGCCAGCGAGCTGGAACAAAGCCTGATCGAACTGACGCGCAATGACCCCGAGTTGCAGCAGGAGTTTTTGCAGGCGTTGACCAAGGATGCGGGGCGGTTGGTGGCGGACCCTGGGGCTCGCTAAAACTTTAAGACAGCTAAATATCAAAAATGTGGGAGCGGGCTTGCCCGCGATTGCGGTGAACCAGCTTGCATATAACGGGCTGATCCACCGCTATCGCAGGCAAGCCAGCTCCCACAGTTCTATCCGGTTTTACCAGGAAAATTCGAGTTGTTCATTGCCGCTGCTCAGATCCAGCAAGCGCACCCCAATCCCCAGCAACCGCACCGGCTTCCCACCCCGATTAAACGCCTGCGTCAGCAGCTGTTGATAACTCTCCAGATCCCGCCCTGCCCCCGCCTGCTCCAAAGTGGTCTGGGTAAAGTCATGAAACTTCACCTTGACGAACGGCTTGCCCGCACGATAACTGCTGTCGATACGCGCCATGCGCCCAGCCAGGGTTTCCATCAGTTCAGGCAGTTTTGCCAGGCAGCTTGAGAGATCCGGCAGGTCCACATCGTAGGTGTTTTCCACGCTGATCGATTGCCGGCGACTGTCGTTCTGCACTGCCCGGTCATCAATCCCACGGGCCAGGCTCCAGAGCCGCTCGCCAAAACTGCCGAATTCGCGCACCAGTGCCAGCTTGTTCCATTCCCGCAGTTGCAGACAATCCTCGATACCCAGGCGTGCCAGCTTGTCGGCGGTGACCTTGCCCACACCGTGCAACTTGCTCACCCGTAGCTGCGAGACAAAGTCTTCGACCTGGTCGGGGGTAATCACAAACAGGCCGTTGGGCTTCTTCCAGTCACTGGCGATCTTGGCCAGGAATTTGTTCGGCGCTACGCCTGCGGACACGGTGATGTGCAGCTGGTTGGAAACCCGGCGGCGAATGTCCTGGGCGATACGCGTGGCACTGCCGCCAAAGTGTGGGCTATCAGAGACATCCAGGTAGGCCTCATCCAGCGACAGCGGTTCGATCAGGTCGGTGTAGTCGCGAAAAATCGTCTGGATTTCCTTCGACGCTTCCTTATAGGCGTCCATGCGCGGCTTGACGATGGTCAGGTCCGGGCAGAGCTTCAGGGCGTGGCGTGAAGACATGGCCGAACGCACGCCATAGGCCCGGGCTTCGTAGTTGCAGGTGGCGATCACCCCTCGCCTGTCTGCCGAGCCACCGACCGCCAGCGGCTTTTGCGCCAGGCTCGGGTCATCACGCATCTCGATGGCAGCGTAGAAGCAATCACAGTCGACGTGGATGATTTTGCGTTGCGTCATATAAACAGAGGGTTGATTCAACGGATCGCCAGTATCGCACTCACCCCTGTATATAGCACCAGTAGTTTGAATCTTCCGCTTAAGCGGTAGGAAATATCCCAGATGAATTTATTTTCTCAATCGAATTCGGCATCCCAATAGAGCTGAAACCCTCGGCCACACTGGCCTGGAGCGCTTCCAGAGGCCTTCATGGAGAGCTAAGCGATTGAACCACAAGCGCTTTTCTTCAATTCAGCGGTTGACACCCCAGCGATCCTCTGTAGAATGCCGACACACAGACGCGGGATGGAGCAGTCTGGTAGCTCGTCGGGCTCATAACCCGAAGGTCGTCGGTTCAAATCCGGCTCCCGCAACCAAACATCAAAAAAGGCTACTCGAAAGAGTGGCCTTTTTTGTGCGCGCCTGTTTTGGGTATGTATGAAAATTGTAAGACAAAAAAGTCTTTCCCCATCGCGCACTTACCGCGCACGGCCAACCGATGACCGTCAATTCACACTTATTTGACCCATTAGTTGATTAACGGTTGACACCCCGCCGCTTGGCTGTAGAATGCCGCCCACAGACGCGGGATGGAGCAGTCTGGTAGCTCGTCGGGCTCATAACCCGAAGGTCGTCGGTTCAAATCCGGCTCCCGCAACCAAACATCAAAAAAGGCTACTCGAAAGAGTGGCCTTTTTTGTATCCGGTGAAAAAGTTCTTCTGAAACAATGACATGGCATCTTTCATGAAACCGTACACGGTTTGTAGAGTCCATTTCATCGCACGCTATGCTTAATCCTCTACGACCAATGGCCGCAGTCGCCGCCCCCGGCGATACGCGTTAATATTTGTAATTATTTTGTCCATAGGGATTGGTAACTTGGCTGGATACCTCCATCCTGTCGCGCACAATCCACGAGGTGATTGATGCGCGCCAACTCGTCTGAACCACAAGACACCGTCACAGCAGAACAACCGATCACTCCCACCCGTTTGCGCTGGCTGGATCTGTTGAGCAAATACCGCCAACCCATCGGATTGGCCGTCACCCTGTTGCTGTTTGCTATCGCCCTGATCGCTTGCCGACACTTGCTGCTGGAACTGGATCTCTACGCTCTCCACGACTCGATCCTGGAAGTGCCCAAGCCTGCCCTGCTGGGTGCGTTTGCCGCAGCGGTGGCCGGGTTCGTCATTCTGCTGGGCTACGAATTCTCCGGCGCACGCTATGCCGGGGTGAAGTTACCGGCCAAGACCCTGGCCCATGGCGGTTTCACCGCCTTTGCCATTGGCAACGCGATTGGCCTGTCGATGCTCTCCGGCGGCTCGGTGCGTTACCGCCTGTATGCTCGCCACGGTATTGGCGCTTCGGAAGTCGCCCGCATGACCGTGTTCGCCAGCCTGGCGCTCGGTTGTGCCCTGCCCCCTCTCGCCGCCCTGGCCACCTTGAGCAACCTGCCCGCCGCGGCCACGGCACTGAATTTGTCGCAAGGTTTGCTCGGCGGTGTCGCCGGTGCGGTGCTGCTGCTGTCGATCGCACTGTGCGTCGGCCTCTATCGCCGCCGCCTGCCGGAGCAACCGTTTGCCGACAACCTGCTGGTCAAGATCGGCCGTCGCACCCTGCGCCTGCCCGGCGCGCGTCTGACCTTCCTGCAACTGGTCATCACCGCACTCGACGTCGCCGCTGCCGCCACCGTCCTTTATATGCTGCTGCCGGAAGCGCCACCGTTTGGTCCGTTCCTGCTGGTGTACCTGCTGGCCCTCGCCGCCGGTGTGCTCAGCCATGTGCCGGGGGGTGTGGGGGTTTTCGAAGCCATCCTGCTCGCGGCCTTTGCCGATAAGCTCGGCGCCGCGCCGCTGGCCGCCGCTCTGCTGCTGTACCGCATGATCTACGTGGTGCTGCCGCTGCTGATCGCCTGCGTATTCCTGCTGGTCAACGAAGCCCAGCGCCTGTTCCAGACCCAGCAAAGCCTGCGGGTTGCCTCAGGCCTCGCGGCACCGGTGTTGGCCGTGCTGGTTTTTTTGTCCGGCGTGGTCCTGCTGTTTTCCGGCGCCACGCCAGAAATCGACTCACGCCTGGAAAACATCGGCTTCCTGATTCCCCACCGCCTGATTGACGCCTCGCACTTTGGCGCCAGCCTGATCGGCGTGTTGTGCCTGCTGTTGGCCCAGGGCCTGCGTCGACGCCTGTCGGCCGCCTGGATGCTGACCATGGTGCTGTTGCTGGCGGGCGCCCTGCTCTCGCTCCTCAAAGGCTTCGATTGGGAAGAAGCCAGCTTGATGACCATGACCGCGATCCTGCTGGCGATCTTCCGACGCTCGTTCTACCGCGCCAGCCGCCTCACCGAACTGCCGTTCTCGCCGCTGTACCTGGTGGCCAGCGTCTGTGTGCTCGGGGCGTCGATCTGGCTGCTGCTGTTCGCTTACCAGGACGTACCGTACAGCCATCAGCTGTGGTGGCAGTTCACCCTGGACGCCAACGCCCCCCGCGGCCTGCGCTCGCTGCTGGGCGCCGCCGTGTTGCTGGTGATCGTGTCCCTGACCTGGCTGCTGCGTACTGCGCGCCCGGTGATCCACCTGCCGACACCTGACGAACTGGAGCGCGCCAGCAAGATCCTGATGGCCTCGTCCCAGCCCGACGGCGGCCTGGCGCTGACCGGCGACAAGGCGCTGCTGTTTCATCCCAATGATGAAGCTTTCCTCATGTACGCCCGTCGTGGCCGCAGCCTGGTAGCCTTGTACGATCCGATCGGCCCGACCCAACCTCGCGCCGAAATGATCTGGCAATTCCGTGACCTATGCGACATCCACCACGCCCGCCCGGTGTTCTATCAGGTGCGTGCGGAAAACCTGCCGTACTACATGGACATCGGCCTGACCGCGATCAAACTGGGCGAGGAAGCCCGCGTCGACCTGAAACGCTTTGACCTGGAAGCCAAGGGCAAAGAGATGAAGGACCTGCGCTACACCTGGAACCGTGGCACCCGGGACGGCCTGTCCCTGGAGATCCATGAACCGGGCACCGCGCCGATGGATGAGCTCAAAGTCATTTCCGACGCCTGGCTGACCGGCAAGAACGTGCGGGAAAAGGGTTTTTCCCTGGGCCGTTTCAGCGACGACTACCTCAAGCACTTTCGCATTGCGATCATTCGCTTCGAAGGGCGCCCGGTGGCCTTCGCCAACCTGCTCGAGACGTACAACCATGACCTGGCCAGCCTCGACCTGATGCGTGCCCACCCGGACGCACCCAAGTTGACCATGGAGTTCATGATGGTCGGCCTGATTCAACACTATAAGAGTCATGGCTACGCCCGCTTCAGCCTCGGCATGGTGCCGTTGTCGGGCCTGCAGCCACGTCGCGGCGCACCGCTGACCCAGCGCCTGGGTTCGATGGTGTTCCGCCGTGGCGAGCAACTGTATAACTTCCAAGGTTTGCGCCGCTTCAAAGACAAGTTCCAGCCAGACTGGGAACCCCGTTACATGGCCGTGCCCGCAGGACTTGATCCGCTGGTGGCACTGGCCGATACCGCCGCCCTGATCGCGGGCGGCTTGACTGGATTGGTGAAACGCTGATGATTCGACGTTCCTGGCGGTATGTATTGGCCCTGGTAGTGCTGCTCGCCCTGGTCGCGGGCGCTGGCTTTTGGTACTGGAGCCGCCCTGCCCCGCAGCCGACCCTGGAGCAATTGCCCCAGGCCGACGGTTCGGTGATCACCCGCGTAACCCCGAACGGCACGCCAAAAGCTCGCGTAGCGGTGGCCGTGATGGCCGAAGAAACCCTGACCGACAGCCAACTGATTGCCCTGAGCCAGGGCGGCAAAGCACAAATCGTCCAAGTGATCCTGCCAAAGGATGACTGCAAGTTGCAGGAACAAGCGCTGCAAGGCGCCCTGGCCCAGCTCAAAGGCCCGGCCACCCTGGTCAGCGGCATCGGCCCTGGCGCAGCCCTCGCCTGGCGCTGGCTGGCGACACAGAACGACGACAAGGCCAATGCCATCTCCGTCGGTTTCGCCCTGGTGCAGGAAGGCTGCAAGGACCCACTGCCGAAAACTTCGGCCCACGGCAACTGGCTGGTGGCCTGGAACGATAACCCTGACGATGAAAGCGCCAGTTTCGTACGCGACACACCGCGCGCCACCACCAGCATCAGCGACTACGACATTCATTACCCGCAAGTGCTGAACAACGAGCTGCGTAAGCAACTGGTGGGCTCGGACAACGGCGGCCTGGCGATCCCGGTGGTCGAAGTGCCCGCTGGCCAGGCCAAGGACACCGTGACCCTGTTCCTCTCCGGTGACGGCGGCTGGCGCGACCTGGACCGTGACGTGGCCGGTGAAATGGCCAAGATCGGCTACCCGGTGGTCGGCATCGACACCCTGCGCTACTACTGGCAGCACAAGACCCCGGAACAAAGCGCCAAGGACCTCACCGAGCTGATGCAGCACTACCGGCAGAAATGGGGCACCAAGCGCTTCGTGCTGACCGGTTACTCGTTCGGTGCCGACGTGCTGCCAGCGATCTACAACCGCATGCCGGAAAACGAACAGCAACGGGTAGATGCGATCATCCTGCTGGCATTCGCCCGTACCGGCAGCTTTGAAATCGAAGTGGAAGGCTGGCTTGGCAACGCCGGCAAGGAAGCCGCGACCGGCCCGGAAATGGCCAAGCTGCCGCCGGAGAAGGTGGTGTGCATCTACGGTGCGGAAGAAGTCGACGAGAGTGGCTGCACCGACAAAACCGCTGTAGGCGAAGCCTTGAAGCTACCCGGTGGGCATCACTTTGATGAGAACTACCCGGCGCTGGCCAAGCGCTTGGTGGACATCATCGTCAAGCACCAGGCCAAGGCCGAGTAATCCTGCGCCATACGCAAAACCCAATGTGGGAGCGGGCTTGCTCGCGAAAGCGGTAGATCAGTCACAGCAACTTTGACTGACACTCCGTATTCGCGAGCAAGCCCGCTCCCACATTTGTTTCGTGGTGTGATTAAGGTCTAGCGTGGCTCGATGTGCGCAATCATCAGTTGCACCGTTTCATTGCCCCGAAATTCATTCACATCCAGCTTGTAGGCCAGCTCCACCCACTTCACCGTCGGATTCGGCCACACCTCGCGGTCCACCCCAAACGCAATGCCATCGAGCTTCACCGACCCGCATTCGCTCTTGAGCACCACCTTCAGGTGCCGCTCCCCTACCACGCGCTGTTCCACCAACTGAAACACCCCGTGAAACAACGGCTCGGGAAAGTGCTGCCCCCACGGGCCGGCGTGGCGCAAGGCGCGGGCCAGTTCCAGGTGAAACTCTTCGACTGCCAGGGTGCCATCGGACAGCAGGCGCCCGGTGAGGTCTTCTTCGCGCAGTTGCCGACGCACTTCAGCATCAAAGGCTTCGGCAAACAGTGGGAAATTTTCCTCGGGCAATGTCAGCCCCGCCGCCATGGCGTGGCCGCCGTATTTAGCGATCAGGTTGGGATGCTGGCTCGCGACCACCGCCAGCGCGTCGCGGATGTGAAAGCCCGGTACAGAGCGCCCTGAGCCCTTGAGCAAGCCATCACCGGCATCGGCGAAGGCGATGGTCGGGCGGAAGTAGCGCTCCTTCATGCGCGACGCCAGGATGCCAATCACGCCCTGGTGCCATTCCGGGTCGAACAGGCACAAACCGTACGGCATCGACTCCACCGGCAAGTCCTTGAGCTGGGCCAGGGCCTCGCGCTGCATGCCTTGTTCGATGGATTTGCGGTCCTGGTTCATGCCATCCAGTTGCGCCGCCATTTCCCGCGCGGCGGCGAAGTCGGTGGTAAGCAGGCACTCGATGCCCAGGCTCATGTCATCCAGGCGTCCGGCTGCGTTGAGGCGTGGCCCGAGGATAAAGCCCAGGTCGGTGGAGGTGATGCGCGCCGCGTCGCGCTTGGCCACTTCGAGGATCGCCTTGATCCCTGGCCGCGCACGCCCGGCGCGGATACGCTCCAGGCCCTGGTGCACCAGGATACGGTTGTTGGCGTCCAACGGCACCACGTCGGCCACGCTGCCCAGGGCCACCAGGTCGAGCAACTCGCCGATGTTCGGTTGGGGTTTGTTCTCGTACCAGCCCAGGCTGCGCAAACGCGCACGCAGGGCCATCAGCACGTAAAAGATCACCCCCACGCCGGCCAGGGCCTTGCTGGGGAACTCGCAACCTGGCTGGTTCGGGTTGACGATGGCATCCGCCGCCGGCAGCTCATCGCCCGGCAAGTGGTGGTCGGTGACCAACACTTGCAGCCCCGCCGCTTTCGCCGCCGCCACGCCTTCGACACTGGAAATGCCGTTGTCCACAGTGATCAGCAACTGCGGCTCGCGCTGCAAGGCCACGGCGACGATTTCCGGGGTCAGGCCGTAGCCGTATTCGAAGCGGTTGGGCACCAGGTAATCGACATGGGCCGCACCGAGCAAACGCAGGCCGAGGGTGCCCACGGTGCTGGCAGTGGCGCCATCGGCGTCAAAGTCGCCGACGATCAGGATGCGCTGGCGCTGTTCCAGGGCCGTCACCAGCAAATCCACCGCCGCGTCGATGCCCTTGAGCTGCTGATAGGGAATCAACCGCGCCAGGCTTTTATCCAGCTCGGCTTCGGACTGTACCCCGCGTGCGGCGTAGAGGCGGGTCAACAGCGGTGGCAGATCACCGAGAAACGGCAGGACGGCGGGCAACGGGCGGGGATCGATACGCATGGGGTGAGGAAGGCTTCTCTTCGATACAACGGTTAAACAGCAATAGTGAAAACGGCACAGGCCCTTTGTGGGAGCTGCCTGCTGCTGCAGGTTCAGCCGCGTTCGCCGACCAGCCATTGCAGCTGCACTTCGTGCTGGCCACGGTCGTCAGTCACGAACATCGTGCCTTCGCTGATCATCACGTCCCACTTGATAACGCGCGGCATGTCCTTGGCCAGGATCTCCAGGACGTCCTGCGGCACAGCTGCGATGTGCACGTTCTTGAGGTTGTTCGCCACCGGCACCACCTTGCCTTCCCACACACGCAGGCTGCCATAGGCCAGCAGGCTGGTGCGCTCGGTGCGGCGCGAGCACCAGGTCAGGCGGTCGGCATCAGGCTGGCCAACTTCGATCCAATGCAAAACCCGGTCATCCAGGCTTTTTTCCCACAGGGCTGGTTCGTCTACATCTGACAGGCCACGACCGAACGACAACTGTTCGTTGTACCAGAGGGCGTAGGCCAGCAGGCGCACGGTCATGCGCTCTTCGGTTTCCGAAGGATGCCGGGCGATGGTCTGTTTGACGCTCTCGTACACCGAACGATCGAGGTCGGTGAGATTGAGTTCGAATTTGTAGGTCGTGGACGGCTGGGCCATGAACGGACTTCTAGAGACAGGGAAAGGCGGCCAGTCTAACCGATGGCGAGGCCATTCAACGAATACTGCGCTGCATCATCCTTATCCCTGGGCCGCTCGCCTATGTTAAAAGGCATCACACCACCGTCTCATGTTTGCAAGGATCCTCATGTCGTTTACCGCCAAACCACTTGCCGGGCTGAAAGTCATCGAACTGGGCACCCTGATCGCTGGCCCGTTTGCGTCACGGATCTGTGCCGAGTTCGGTGCCGAGGTGATCAAGGTCGAATCCCCGGACGGCGGCGACCCGTTACGCAAATGGCGCAAGTTGTATGAAGGCACTTCGCTGTGGTGGTTCGTGCAGGCGCGCAACAAGCAGTCGTTGACGCTGAACCTCAAGCACCCACAGGGTTTGGCGATCCTTAAACAGCTGCTGGCCGACGCCGACATCCTTATCGAAAACTTCCGCCCCGGCGTGCTGGAGAAGCTCGGCCTGAGCTGGGAAACCTTGCATGCACTGAACCCCAAGCTGGTGATGGTGCGCCTGTCGGGGTTTGGCCAGACCGGGCCCATGAAAGACCAGCCGGGTTTTGGCGCGGTGGGCGAATCCATGGGCGGCCTGCGCTACATCACCGGCTTCGAGGACCGCCCGCCGGTGCGTACGGGGATTTCCATCGGCGACTCGATTGCCGCGCTGTGGGCGGTGATCGGCGCGTTGATGGCGCTGCGTCATCGCGAGGTGAATGGCGGGCTGGGCCAGGTGGTGGACGTGGCGCTGTATGAGGCCATCTTCGCCATGATGGAAAGCATGATCCCCGAGTTCGATGTCTTCGGATTTATCCGCGAGCGCACCGGCAACATCATGCCGGGCATTACACCGTCGTCGATCCATACCAGCGCCGATGGCAAGCACGTACAGATCGGCGCCAACGGTGATGCGATCTTCAAGCGGTTCATGCTGGCCATTGGTCGCGAAGACCTGGCCAATGATCCGCAACTGGCCAGCAATGACGGGCGCGACAGCCGCCGCGACGAGCTGTATGGCGTGATTGATCGCTGGGTCAATTCGCTTGCGCTGGATCAGGTGGTCGAAGCATTGAACAACGCCGAGGTACCCGCCAGTCGCATCTACAGCGCCGAAGACATGCTGGGCGACCCGCAATTTCTCGCCAGGGAAATGTTCCTCCAGGCCAAACTGCCCGGCGGCAAGGACTTCAAGATGCCAGGCATCGTGCCGAAACTGTCGGACACCCCAGGCAGTTGCGAATGGGTCGGGCCGCAACTGGGTGAACACAACAGCGTGGTACTCGCTGAACTGGGCTACGACGCTGCCGCCATTGTGCGTTTGCGTGAGGAAGGCGCGATCTGATGGCCCACCGGTGCAGATGCTGGTTCATCCAGTGGTGCCTCGCTTGCGCAATACTGGGTGGGCTGCCTGCAACGGCGCATGCCGAAGACACCTTGATCTGGCTGCTGCGCGACTTGCCGCCGCTGACCATTTTCGAGGGGCCGGGCAAAGGCCAGGGCGCGCTGGACCAGTTGCTGCCGATTCTCATCGAACACTTGCCGGAGTACCGGCATCAGGTGCAGCACGTCAATCGCGCGCGTGGCATGCAGATGCTGCGCGAACCTACGTTCACCTGCGACCCGTCATTGCTGTGGACGCCAGATCGCGCCAAGTACATCGTGTTTTCCAGCCAGGCATTTGTGGTTGCCAGCAATGGCATCGCGATCCGGCACAGCCAATTGGACGCGATGAAGCCCTACATCATCGAGGGCCAGTTTGACCTGCAGGCCTTCCTCGATGCCCACAAGACACGGGTGGGCGCGATCGCGGAGCGCAGCTACGGACCGGTCATCGATGAGCAGCTCAAGCACGCCGATACCCACACGCTCGCCCTTCACTACGGCAACGATGCCTTGGGCAGCCTGTTGCAAATGCAGCGCCTGGGACGCCTGGAGGCGGTACTGGGTTACTGGCCGGAGATCCGCTACCACGCCCAGCAACAGGGCATTGCCACCGACGACCTGAGCTTCTATCCCATCAAGGGCACAGCACCTTACCAACACACGCACATTGCCTGCTCGGATACACCCCTGGGTCGCCAGGCCATAGCGCGAATCAATCAAGTGCTGCGTGAGATTCCATTGGAGCAGGTGCAGCAATCGTATGCGTCGTGGCTGGACCCGGTCATGCGCGAACGTTACCTGCGGGACAACCCGAGCTTTTTCCAGGACTTCCCGGAGCAGTGACAAATCCCGGGCAAAAAGAAACCCCGAAGAGTGGGGAGACACTTCGGGGTTAAACGTGGCCTACAAAGACCAGTACAGCAAGGCACAAACACCGGAGCACAATGTTTGCTCTTGCTGTTACGAAATCTGACCGGCCATGCCGTAGGAAGTTTCCATGATTAAACAATTCTTCATGCAACGGCGGCGCTGCGGGTCTGGGCTGCGTTGCGCAAGGCCGCAATGACCGAGGGCTCCAGGCGCCCTTCGGCAATCTTGATGTCGCGCAGCAGGCAATCCACCACATCCACCAGCACGCGCTTGTCCATCAATTGGGCGCGGTCGACTTCACGCTCGACCACGATGGCGCCAGCAGGGTTCTTCACGGTTACCAGGCACTCGGCCTGCACACCAGAGGTGGTCAGCGTAACCTGATAAGGGCTCAGTGCTTCTTCGAGCAATAGGCTGATACTTTCCATCTCGATCACCACTCAATAGTTCGGGAACAATCGTTTCAACGGGAGCTGCATCTATCCTAAGTGACTGTTTGTGACGTAGGAAAGTTCGCTTTATCGTCTTTATGGGGGCGTCATGGGTGACGGATTCCAGCATGCGCTTGCTACATGACAGGCAAAAAACGGCGCACATAAATACTTACGCAACAGGCTTTTATGCCGCTGTCGGCAGCGTAATAGTGGTCGCGCAGAAGCTATTCTCATAGCGCTCGGCCGGGCCTGCCAAAAACAAAAAACGTCGTTAACCCATGGGTATGGCTTGCCCCAATAAAAAAGCCCGTCACGAAGACGGGCTTGAGCAACCTCGCAAAGCTATTGAATCAGAGCGGCTTGCCACGATTTCCGTGCTGGCTCACAAACGTCTGCACAGCCTTCAGGTCATTGGCCAAGACTGTGCAACGTTCTTCACGTTCGAACAGGTCAGCCAAGTGCACCGGCAATTCCAGGGCCTTGCCGACACCGGCCTTCTCCACCGCTTCCGGGAATTTGACCGGATGCGCGGTGCCCAGGATCACCATCGGAATGTCCAGGCTGCGACGGCATTCGCGGGCGGCCTTCACACCAATGGCGGTGTGCGGGTCCAGCAGCTCGCCGGTCTGGGCATAGACTTCTGCGATGGTTTCGCAGGTCTGCGCGTCGTCCACGGCCAGGGAGTCGAACAGCTTGCGGGTTTCGGTCCAGCGCTCTTCATCCACACTGAAACCGCCGCCGCGCTTGAAGGTGTCCATCAAGCCGGCAATGGCTGCACCGTTGCGACCGTGCATGTCGAACAGCAGGCGTTCGAAGTTCGACGAGACCATGATGTCCATGGACGGCGACAGCGTGGCGTGCAGGGTCTCCTTGACGTACTGATTGCCGCTCATGAAGCGATGCAGGATGTCGTTTCGGTTGGTGGCGACGATCAACTGGTTGATCGGCAGGCCCATGTTGCGCGCCAGGTAGCCGGCGAAGATGTCGCCGAAGTTGCCGGTCGGCACCGAGAACGACACGGAACGGGCCGGGCCACCCAGCTGTAGCGAGGCGTGGAAGTAATAGACGATCTGGGCCATGATCCGCGCCCAGTTGATCGAGTTCACCGCCACCAGGCGTGTGCCCTTCAGGAAGCTCTGGTCGGCGAAGCTGTTCTTGACCATTTCCTGGCAGTCATCGAAGTTGCCTTCGATGGCGATGTTATGGATGTTCTCGCCGAAGATGGTGGTCATCTGCCGACGCTGCACTTCCGACACGCGCTTGTGCGGGTGCAGGATAAAGATGTCGACGTTTTCGCAGTGCTTGCAGCCTTCGATGGCCGCCGAACCGGTATCACCGGAGGTGGCGCCGATGATCACCACGCGCTCGCCGCGCTTTTGCAGCACGTAGTCCAGCAGGCGACCCAGCAGTTGCAGTGCGAAGTCCTTGAACGCCAGGGTGGGGCCGTGGAACAGCTCCAGGACCCATTCGTTGCCGTTCAACTGGCGCAGAGGGGCGATAGCGTTGTGGGAAAACACGCCGTACGTCTCTTCCAGAATCTTCTTGAAATCCGCGTCCGGAATGCTGCCGGTGACGAACGGGCGCATCACCCGGAACGCCAGCTCGTGGTACGGCAGACCGGCCCACGAGGCGATTTCTTCCTGGGTGAAGCGTGGCAGGTTTTCCGGCACGTACAGGCCGCCGTCGGTGGCAAGGCCTGCCAGCAGGACATCTTCGAAATTCAGGGCCGGTGCCTGGCCGCGGGTGCTGATGTAACGCATGACTGGCTCCTCTAAAACATTCTCGAACAGAGGCCGCCGCACGTACGGGGCCCCTGGAACAAATCGGTTAGTTCAAGTGTTCGACGCGGATGCGCACCACCGGGCCGACCACGCCTTGCAGGGCTTCCAGGGCGGTGATGGCATCGTTGATGTGCTGCTCGAGCACGCGGTGGGTCAGCAGGATCATCGGCACCTGGCCGTTTTGCTCCTCGACTTCCTTCTGCATGATCGACTCTATATTGATACCGCGCTCCGACAGGATGCTCGCGACCTGAGCCAGTACGCCCGGGTGATCCTGGGCCTGGATACGCAGGTAGTAGGCGCTTTCGCAGGCTTCGATCGGCAGGATCGGGTGGGCCGACAGCGAATCCGGCTGGAAGGCCAGGTGCGGTACGCGGTTTTCCGGGTCGCTGGTCATGGCACGCACCACGTCCACCAGGTCGGCGATCACCGACGAAGCGGTTGGCTCCATACCGGCACCGGCGCCGTAGAACAGCGTGGAGCCGGCGGCGTCACCGTTGACCATCACGGCGTTCATCACGCCATTGACGTTGGCGATCAGGCGGTCCGCCGGGATCAGCGTCGGGTGCACACGCAGCTCGATACCTGCCGGGGTGCTGCGCGCAACGCCCAGGTGCTTGATGCGGTAGCCCAGGGCTTCGGCGTAGTTCACATCCGCGGTGGTCAGCTTGGTGATGCCTTCGGTGTAGGCCTTGTCGAACTGCAGCGGGATACCAAAGGCGATGGACGCCAGGATGGTCAGCTTGTGCGCGGCGTCGATGCCTTCCACGTCGAAGGTCGGGTCGGCTTCGGCGTAACCCAGGGCCTGGGCTTCGGCCAGCACGTCTTCGAAGGTGCGGCCCTTCTCGCGCATTTCGGTGAGGATGAAGTTACCGGTGCCGTTGATGATGCCGGCCACCCAGTTGATACGGTTGGCAGACAGGCCTTCCCGGATCGCCTTGATCACCGGGATGCCACCGGCCACCGCCGCTTCGAACGCCACGATCACGCCCTTCTCGCGCGCCTTGGCGAAGATCTCGTTGCCGTGCACGGCGATCAGCGCCTTGTTGGCGGTGACCACGTGTTTGCCGTTCTCGATGGCCTTGAGCACCAGCTCGCGGGCCACGGTGTAGCCGCCGACCAGCTCAATGACAATATCGATTTCGGGGTTGGTGGCAACGGCGAAGACATCGTTGGTAATCGCAATACCGGTCGTTTCGAACTGAGGCTTTGGCGAACGCGTGGCAATTTGCGCCACTTCAATCCCGCGACCTGCACGGCGGGAAATTTCTTCAGCATTACGCTGAAGTACGTTGAAGGTGCCGCCACCGACGGTCCCTAACCCACAGATGCCTACTTTGACCGGTTTCACTGAAGAACTCCCCATGAAACGGCCGACGCTAGGTCGGCCGTGGAAAACAGCCGCACGACTGCGGCTTGCAATTAACGACCCGCCGACGTGTCAGCGCGCCTTGATCGTCGACGTTTCGACGATACTGATTTATTTGGCACCGAGCGCCAGTTTGGCAACTTGTGGTGCTGGCTGGTAGCCCGGAATCACTTGGCCGTCGGCCAAAACGATGGCCGGCGTACCGTTCACACCGATGGACTGGCCCAAGGCGAATTGCTTGGAAACCGGATTGGCACATTTGGCCGCCTTGATTTCCTTGCCGTCGACCATCTTGTCCATGGCGGCTTTCTTGTCGGCCGAGCACCACACCGCTTGCAACTGCTCGTCACCCGGCGAACCCAGGCCCTGGCGCGGGAACGCTACGTAGCGTACTTCCACGCCGAGCTTGTTCAGCGCAGGCACTTCGGCGTGCAGCTTGTGGCAATACGGGCAGGTCGTGTCGGTGAACACGGTGATATGGGTCTTGGTCTCGCCGATGGCCGGGTACACCACCGTCTCGGCCACCGGAATACCATTGATCAGCTTGGAAACACCCAGGCGTTCGGCTTTTTCCGTCAGGTTGACCGGCTTGCCATCCTTCAACTGGAACAGGTAGCCCTGGACGATGTACTGGCCGTCGGCGCTGGCGTACAGCACGCGGCTGCCCTTGAGCTTGACTTCATACAGGCCTGCCATCGGGCTGGCGCTGATGCTTTCGATCGGGGTATCGAGCTGCAGGTTGGCCAGGCTCTTGCGGATGGTCTGCTCGGCAGCGTCATCGGCGAAGGCAAAGGTGGAAACCAACGCAATGGCTGCGGCGGCAATAATCTGGGTCAAGCGCATGGGAACTCCTGAAGGCAGATGCAGGGACGGGAAGTAACACTGCTTGGCAACACAGGTCTGGGTCGTCCCCTTTGCTAACCGGCAAAGCCTACCACAGTTGGGCCGCAGGGCAGCCCGTGGCCGGATAAATTGGACGTTTTCAGCCTCGCGGGTGGTGCTTGGCGTGCATATCCTGCAAACGTGCGCGTGCCACATGGGTGTAGATCTGGGTGGTGGATAAGTCGCTGTGGCCGAGCAGCATCTGGACCACACGCAAATCCGCCCCGTGGTTGAGCAAATGCGTAGCGAATGCATGGCGCAACGTGTGGGGCGACAGCGTCTTACCGATCCCGGCAACCCTGGCCTGGTGCTTGATGCGGTGCCAGAAGGTCTGGCGGGTCATCTGCTCGCCACGCAGGCTGGGGAACAGCACATCGCTGGGGCGCCCGCCGAGCAGTTCGCCGCGGGCATCGCGCATATAGCGCTCGACCCACACAATCGCCTCCTCGCCCATCGGCACCAGCCGCTCCTTACTGCCCTTGCCCATCACCCGCAACACACCCTGGCGCAGGTTCACTTGCTCCAGGGTCAGGCTGATCAGCTCAGTCACCCGCAGGCCGCAGGCGTACAGCACTTCGAGCATGGCGCGGTCGCGCTGGCCGATGGCTTCACTCAGGTCCGGGGCGGCGAGCAAGGCCTCCACGTCAGCTTCCGACAGGGATTTGGGCAATGGTCTGCCAAGTTGGGGCATATCGACTTGCAGGGTGGGGTCGAGGGCGATCAGCTTTTCCCGCAGCAGATAGCGATAAAAACCACGCACACCGGAGAGGAATCGCGCAGTGGATCGTGGCTTGTAGTTCTGTTCCAGGCGCCAGGCCAGGTGGTCGAGGATCAGCTCGCGGCCGGCGTTGAGCAGTTCGAGATTTTTTTCCTGTAGCCAGCCATTGAACAGGGCCAGGTCGCTGCGGTAAGCCTGGCGGGTGTTGTCCGACAGGCCTTTTTCCAACCAAAGGGCATCGAGGAAGCGGTCGATCAAGGGGTGGTCAATGGCGGGCATGGGGGCTCAGGTGGATTACTGGAGTGTCTGTCAGATCCTATCGCAGGCAAGCCAGCTCCCACAGGGTTTTGTGTTGGACCACTGATTTGCATCCAACACCGATCAAATGTGGGAGCAGGCTTGCCTGCGAAGGCCACGACGCGGTTCCAGATCAGTCTACAAACCCAGGCAGCACTGGCACTGGTCGCTTATCGGCATCAATGGCCACAAAACTGAACACACCCTGGATCGCCTTTTCGCGACCATCAGCACTCATGCTCTCGACGAACACTTCCACCTCGACCTTGAGGCTGGTGTTACCGACTTTGATCACGCGACCGATCAACTCAACGATGGAACCCGCCGGGATCGCGTGGTTGAAGTCGATACGGTCGGTGGAGACCGTGACCAGTGGGAGACGGCAGAAACGGGTGGCCGTGATGAACGACACTTCATCCATCCACGCCAAGGCAGTGCCACCGAACAACGTATTGTGGTGATTGGTGGTCGGCGGGAACACGGCCTTGGTCACATGGGTGACGGACAGGTCGGTGCGGCGCTGGATTTCTTCAAGGCGGGAGGTCATGGACAAATACCGGCAAATAGACAAATTTCAGGCACAAAAAAGCAGCCCGTAGGCTGCTTTTTTCTGCATCGGGAAGCTGGACTTAAGCCAGTTTTTCCTTGATGCGAGCTGCTTTACCGGACAGGTCACGCAGGTAGTACAGCTTGGCTTTACGTACGTCACCGCGACGCTTGACGGCCATGCTGTCGATTTGCGGGCTGTAGGTCTGGAAAGTACGCTCTACGCCAACACCGTTGGAGATTTTACGAACAGTGAAAGCACTGTTCACACCACGGTTACGCTTGGCGATTACCACGCCTTCGAACGCTTGCAGACGCGAACGGTCGCCTTCCTTCACTTTCACCTGAACGACAATGGTGTCGCCCGGGGCAAAGGTAGGGATCTCTTTGGTCATCTGCTCTGCTTCGAGTGCAAGGATGATTTTGTTAGTCATGCTGTGCTCCTAAGGTAAGTCAATGGACCTACCATCGATACGTTGTTAACTATCGTCCCGCGCGAGGATGTATTCCTCGAGCAGCTTCTTCTCTTCTCCAGAAAGCGAGCGGCTTTCCAGAAGATCGGCGCGTCGTTCATAGGTCCGACCAAGGGACTGCTGTAAACGCCAACGCCGGATGTGTGCGTGATTGCCACTTAGCAATACGTCGGGAACACGCTGATCCGCATACACCTCCGGTCGGGTGTAGTGCGGGCAATCCAGCAAACCATCCGTGAAGGAATCTTCCTCCGCGGAGTCCGCATGCCCTAAAGCTCCAGGCAGCAGTCGTGTAACCGCATCTATCAGGACCATCGCCGGCAGCTCGCCGCCAGACAGGACATAGTCCCCAATCGACCACTCTTCATCGACATGAGCCTCTATAAAGCGCTCGTCAATGCCTTCATAGCGACCGGCAATCAGGATCAGTGCTTCCTCATTCGCCATGTCGCGTACCGCAGCCTGTTTCAGCTGACGGCCTTGAGGGGACAGGTAAATCACCTTCGCCTTCTCCCCCGCTGCAGCCTTGGCCTGGGCCAATGCGTCTTCCAGGGGCTTGATCTTCATCACCATGCCCGGGCCACCGCCAAATGGGCGATCGTCCACAGTGTGATGTCGATCCGTCGTGTAGTCTCGCGGGTTCCAACAGGTGAGCTGCAACAGCCCCTGTTTCACCGCCCGACTGGTGATGCCGTACTCGCTGATGGCGGAAAACATCTCGGGAAACAAACTGATCACTTCAATGCGCAGATTAGCCACGCTTAGAAGTCCGCATCCCATTCCACCTTCATCTCGCCCGCTGCCAGGTCGACGGCCAACACGCATTGCTCGGTATACGGCAACAGGCGTTCGCGATCATCCAGGCTGCCAGCGCAAGGCTTGACCACCATTACATCATTGGCGCCGGTTTCCAGAAGATGATCGATTTTCCCGAGCAATTGCCCGAGTTGATCAACAACCTTCAGACCTTCAAGCTGGTACCAGTAGTACTCGCCGTCGGTCAATTCAGGGAACAGGTTACGCGGCACGCAGATCTCATAACCGGCCAGAAGACGAGCTTCTTCACGATCATCAAGACCCTTGAGCTTTGCGACCAGGAACTTGTCGCTCCCGCGTCCACTGACCAGCTCGACCTGTTTCACACTACCTTCGCGCTTGAGCGTCCAGGTTTTGTACTGCAACAGGTTTTCAGTCGGATCAGTAAAGGAATACACCTTCACTTCGCCGCGAACGCCATGAACAGAGTAAATCTTGCCGATAACGATCAAATCATCAGCAACAGCTGGCGTCGCGTTCATATTGCTCAGGCTGCGGCCTTAGCCGAGTCCTTCAGCAGCTGAGCAACACGCTCAGATGGTTGTGCACCAACGCTCAGCCAGTAGGCTACGCGCTCTTGGTTCACGGACAGACGGACTTCTTGACCACGAGCAACCGGGTTGAAGAAGCCAACTTGTTCCTTGTGAGAGCCGTCACGTGGGTTGCGGCTGTCAGTTACGGTCAAGTGGTAAAACGGGCGCTTTTTGGAGCCGCCAAGGGCAAGACGGATTGTTAGCATGTGAACATCGTTCCTGTAGTCGGTGCTGCAAATCTAAATGCACAGCGGGCATAGGTGCCCGAAAGGCCGCATATTCTAAGGAATATCCGGACTTTTGCAAATGTCTTTTTCTGGCGCCTATAGGCGTGCCATTCAGATCTGCTATAGAGCCGTCGATTAAAACGGCGAGTCAGCCCCCGCCAACGGCGGGTTTGCTGGAGATCCCACATCCCTGTGGGTCGGAGCAGGAGCCAGGCCCCCGCTCGAATTCTTTACATTTTCGGCATGCCGCCACCGGGCAACATACCGCCCATGCCGCGCATCATCTTGGCCATACCGCCCTTGGCGGAGAATTTCTTCATCATCTTCTGCATCTGCTTGTGCTGCTTGATCAAGCGACCGATGTCCTGCACCTGGGTGCCGGAACCCATGGCGATCCGACGCTTGCGCGAACCGCTGATCAGCTCAGGGTCGCGGCGCTCGGCCGGGGTCATGGAGTTGATGATGGCTTCCATCTGCTTGAACTGCTTCTC
Organism: Pseudomonas sp. GL_117; assembly: GCF_057835125.1. NCBI lineage: Bacteria > Pseudomonadati > Pseudomonadota > Gammaproteobacteria > Pseudomonadales > Pseudomonadaceae > Pseudomonas > Pseudomonas sp. GL_117. Next base: position 5,040,339 of record NZ_CM174418.1, read on the forward strand.
TGCCGCGCCCTGGGCGTTGCCCATTTGCGCCAGGTTCACACCGCCGATGTTTGGCAGCTTGTCCATCAGGCCGCCGAGGCCGCCCATGTTCTTCATTTGTTGCAGCTGGTCGCGGAAGTCTTCGAGGTCGAAGCCCTTGCCCTTCTTCAGCTTCTTGGCCAGTTTGTCGGCCTTGTCCTTGTCGAGCGTGGCCTCGGCCTGCTCGATCAGGCTGAGCACGTCGCCCATGCCGAGGATACGCGAAGCGATACGCTCCGGATGGAACGGTTCGAGCGCGTCGCTCTTCTCGCCCATACCGATGAACTTGATCGGCTTGCCAGTAATGGCACGCACCGACAGCGCGGCACCGCCACGGGCGTCGCCGTCGACCTTGGTCAGGATCACGCCAGTCAGCGGCAGTGCGTCACCGAAGGCCTTGGCGGTGTTGGCCGCATCCTGGCCGGTCATGGCGTCGACCACGAACAGCGTCTCGACCGGGTTGATCGCAGCGTGCAACGCCTTGATCTCGCCCATCATCTCTTCGTCGATGTGCAAGCGACCGGCGGTATCGACGATGACCACGTCGATGAATTTCAGCCTGGCTTCTTTAATAGCCGCGTTGGCGATGTCGACCGGCTTCTGGCTCAGGTCGGACGGGAAGAAGGTCACGCCCACTTCGCCCGCAAGCATTTCCAGCTGCTTGATCGCCGCCGGACGGTATACGTCGGCCGACACGACCATCACGGACTTCTTCTTGCGCTCTTTAAGGAAGCGCGCCAGCTTGCCGGCAGTGGTGGTCTTGCCCGCACCTTGCAGGCCCGCCATCAGCACGACAGCCGGTGGCACGGCGCTGAGGTTCAGGTCTTCGTTGGCCGCGCCCATCAGGCTTTCGAGTTCAGCCTGGACGATTTTTACAAACGCCTGGCCCGGAGTCAGGCTGCGGGACACTTCAGTGCCGACCGCGCGCTCCTTGACCGAGTTGACGAAGTCCTTGACCACAGGCAACGCCACGTCGGCTTCCAGCAACGCCATGCGCACTTCGCGCAGGGTATCTTTAATATTGTCCTCGGTCAGCTTGGCCTTGCCGGTTACGTGGCGCAGCGTCTGCGAGAGACGGTCAGTCAAGTTTTCAAACATGCGCGATCCTTTCAGGCCCTATTCAGCGAAGTGCATTGGTAGACCGAGGTCATGGCGGCCCAGGCTGTGATAAATCGCTATTAAAAACAGCGCTTGGCGAGCCTGCGGCGTGGGCAGGTCGCGGATTATAGCGAAGACTGTCGCCGTGCACACCCGCTGTCTGGCCTGAGAGTCTTTCGTGTTACGCGGGGGTATGCCAAACTCAGCGGCTTTCGGGCTTGCCTAACAGGATTTATGCTCCCTTTGTCACCCAGTTTGCTATCCAGCCTCGCCGCCGCCGTGTTGTATGCCGCTGCGACTCTCTATCAGGGCACTCGTCTGGCCCAAGGCACCAAGGCGGACAAACGCCTGCTGGTCGGCCTTGGCGTCCTTGCCCTGCTGGCTCACGCTGCCAGCCTGTTTACCCACCTGATGACGCCAGTCGGCCTGGGCCTGGATTTTTTCAGTGCCGCCAGCCTGATCGCTGCCGCCGTGATCGCCTTGACGCTGATCGCCTGCTCGCGCATCCCGGTGGAAAACCTGCTGGTCCTGCTATTCCCCCTCGGCTTGCTGACGGTGCTGCTGGCGCAATTCGCCCCGACCGGCACCGTACCGGTGATCGATGAGGAGCCGGGCATCCTCGCGCATATCCTGCTGTCGATCCTGGCCTACGGCATGTTCACCATCGCGGTGTTCCAGGCCCTGCTCCTGCTGCTGCAGGACCACCAGCTCAAGCACAAGCATCCGTCCGGGCTGATCAAGAACTTCCCGCCGCTGCAAACCATGGAAAGCCTGCTGTTCGGTTTCCTGTGGGCCGGCTGGACACTGCTGTCGATGTCGCTGATTTCTGGCTGGCTGTTCTTCGAAAACCTGTTCGCCCAGCACCTGGTGCACAAAACCCTGTTGGCGTGCCTGGCCTGGGTGGTGTTCAGCGTGCTGCTGTGGGGCCGCAACCGTCTCGGCTGGCGCGGGCACAAGGCGATCCGCTGGACCCTGGCCGGTTTCTGCCTGCTGATGCTGGCCTATTTCGGCAGCAAGCTGGTTCGTGAATACATCCTGCATATCTGACGGACCGCGATCATGGACAACTTGCCCTTGGGGCCGATGCTCGCGGTAGTCGCCTTGCTGGTGTTATGGGCGGCGCTGTTTACCGCTATCGAGGCCGCGCAACAGCACCTGCTGGCACTGCGCCCGGGCACTCGCCAGGGCGACAAGGCGGCCGCGCGCCTGAACTTTCCGCGCAATAGCCTGATCCTGTGCAACAGCCTGTGTCGTGCCGCAGTGGTGATCCTCTGCACGCTGCTGGCGATCTATGCCTGGGCGCAGAACGGTCCATGGCTGGGCTGGCTGATCTCCTGTGCACTCCTGCTGGTCCTCGCCGACTACCTGCCCCGCGCCCTCGCCACCCGCTACCCGCAGGCGGTGCTCGGCTTTGGCAACGCGCTGCTGGGCGTGCCGCTGAAAATCCTCTATCCCCTGGCCTGGCTGCTCAACGGCATCAGCCTCTTGTTGCTGCGCCCGTTCGCCCGCAAGACCGGCGTGGTGAAAAAGAGCGACGAGCCACTGCCTGATCACGACGACGAACCCGAGCCCCAGGCCGACGCAGACCGTCCCCCTGGCATGCCCGGCATCCACGCCCTCGACAACATCACGGTCAATGACATCCTGGTACCGCGCAGCGAAGTGGACGGCATCAACCTGGATGACCCGATCGAAGCGATCATCGAGCAACTGCGCAGCTCCCAACGCACACGCCTGCCGGTATTCCACAGCGACATCAACCAAGTGGAAGCGGTGCTCAACACCCGCCAGATCCAGCACCTGCTGCCCGACGCCAGCCTGACCAAAGAAGCGTTGCTCGCCGCCTGCCACGAGCCCTACTTCGTCCCGGAGAGCACACCGCTGCAACTGCAACTGCTGAATTTCCACAAGCAGCAACGGCGCCTGGGCATGGTGGTGGACGAATACGGCGAAGTGCTGGGCATCGTGACCCTGGAAGACATCCTCGAAGAGATCGTCGGCGAATTCGAAAGCGAGCAGAGCGCGGACAACCCGCATATCGAGGCGCAACCAGACGGTCGCTATATCATCGATGGCGCCGCATCGATCCGCGAGTTGAACAAGAGCCTGAACTGGCACCTGCCCAGCGACGGGCCCAAAACCCTCAATGGTTTGGTCACTGAAGCGCTGGAAACCATCCCCGATTGCGCGGTGTGCCTGAAGATCGGCCGCTATCGCCTGGAGATCCTCGAGACCGAGGACAACCGGGTGAGCAAGGTGCTGATCTGGCACACCAATCGCGTGCCGGTCGCCGCCTGACTATCTGACACATTTGGTTTGCGGTGCATCAGTCCCTCTTGTTGTATCTCCAAACCCCTTCCTATAATCCCTGCGGCCTACCAGAGCCCCACCCGTCCGCGTGCTACCCGCACTCCAAGCGGACAGGCGCCGCATTACCGTGTCTGACCGGTGTCCGCCCCCATCCCGAGCGGCCCCGCACACAACCCTGATCCATGGGTGTTCGACCAATAATAATCCGCGTCCAAACGCGCACTGACTGCCAGGGATACCTTCATGAGCACCACCTATAACGAAGCGGCGACCGCTGCACCGAGCAACTCGACCGCGCGGGTTGCCACGGCGAGCATCGTCGGCACCGCCATCGAGTTCTACGACTTCTATATCTACGCCACTGCCGCTGCACTGGTGATTGGCCCGGTGTTCTTCCCGCAGACCTCCGGCACCGCGCAGATGCTGGCATCGTTCCTGACCTTCGGTATCGCCTTCATCGCCCGCCCGCTGGGTTCGGCGTTGTTCGGCCACTTCGGAGACCGTATCGGGCGTAAATCCACGCTGGTGGCCTCGCTGCTGCTGATGGGCGTGTGCACCACGTTGATCGGCTTGCTGCCGGGGTATGACAGCATCGGCGCCTGGGCCCCCACCCTGCTGTGTGTGCTGCGTTTCGGCCAGGGCCTTGGCCTGGGCGGGGAATGGGGTGGCGCAGCCTTGCTGGCGACTGAGAACGCACCGAAAGGCAAACGTGCCTGGTTCGGTATGTTCCCGCAATTGGGCCCGTCGATCGGCTTCCTGGCGGCCAACGGCTTGTTCCTGATCCTGGCCATGAGCCTGAGCGACGAGCAGTTCCGCAGCTGGGGCTGGCGTATCCCGTTCATCCTCAGCGCTGCGCTGGTGATGGTTGGCCTGTATGCGCGCCTCAAACTGCACGAGACCCCGGTGTTCGCCAATGCCGTGGCCAAAGAAGCGCCAGTCAAAGTGCCGTTGGTGGAGCTGTTCAGCCAGCATTGGCTGCCAGTACTGTTGGGCGCCGCATCGATGGTGGTGTGTTATGCGCTGTTCTACATCACCACGGCGTTTTCCCTGAGCTACGGCGTGTCCACCCTGGGCTACAGCCGCGAGACGTTCCTCGGCTTGCTGTGCTTCGCGGTGCTGTTCATGGGCCTGGCGACGCCACTGGCGGCCTTGGCCAGTGATCGCTACGGGCGCAAGCCGGTGCTGATCGTCGGCGCAATCCTGGCGATCCTGTCGGGTTTCACCATGGAACCACTGCTGACCCACGGTTCGACCTGGGCTGTGGCGCTGTTCCTGGCGCTGGAGCTGTTCCTGATGGGCGTGACCTTTGCGCCGATGGGCGCGATGCTGCCGGAACTGTTCCCGACCCGCGTGCGTTATACCGGCGCTTCGGCGGCCTATAACCTGGGTGGGATTGTGGGAGCCTCGGCGGCGCCGTTCTTCGCGACCAAGCTGGTGGCGATGGGCGGGCTGAGCTATGTCGGTGGGTATGTGTCGGCGGCAGCGTTGCTTAGCTTGATTGCGGTGCTGTGCCTGAAAGAGACGCGGGATAACGATTTGAATAAAGTCGCCTGATAGATCGCCTTCGCGAGCAAGCCCGCTCCCACACTTGACCGAGTTCCAGCATGAGAATGCGGTCAAATGTGGGAGCGGGCTTGCTCGCGAAGGGCGCGACGCGGTTTACAGCTCTACTACAACAGCCTTGGAAGCACGGGTCGCTTTAGCCCGAGCCGCTTCAATCGACTCATCCCGCGCCAACGCCACGCCCATACGGCGCTGGCCATTCACTTCCGGTTTACCAAACAGACGCAACGCCGTGTCCGGCTCGCTCAAGGCCGCGCCAAGGTTGGCGAATGCAGTCTGGGTCGACTGCCCCTCCACCAGAATCACCGCCGAAGCCGAAGGTCCGAACTGGCGGATCAATGGAATTGGCAGGCCGAGAATTGCCCGCGCGTGCAAGGCGAACTGCGACAGATCCTGGGAAATCAACGTCACCAAACCCGTGTCATGGGGACGCGGCGAAACTTCGCTGAACCACACCTGATCGCCCTTGATAAACAACTCCACGCCAAACAGACCACGGCCACCCAATGCTTCGGTGACCGCCTTGGCAACGCGCTCGGATTCGGCCAGGGCAATCGGGCTCATGGCCTGTGGCTGCCAGGACTCCTGGTAATCGCCCTTCTCCTGACGATGACCAACCGGCGCGCAGAAGGTGGTGCCGCCAATGTGGCGCACGGTCAGCAAGGTGATCTCGTAGTCGAAGTCGATAAAGCCTTCGATGATCACCCGCCCTTTGCCGGCGCGCCCGCCTTCCTGGGCGTACTCCCAGGCTTTCTGCACGTCGTCGGTGCTGCGCAGCAGGCTCTGGCCCTTGCCCGACGAACTCATCACCGGCTTGACCACGCACGGGAAGCCCAGGTCCTGGACGGCCTTGCTGTAGTCTTCGAAGGTATCAGCGAAGTGATACGGCGAGGTCGGCAGGTCCAGCTCTTCAGCGGCCAGGCGACGGATGCCTTCGCGGTTCATGGTCAGCGAGGTTGCGCGTGCAGTCGGGATCACGGTGAAGCCTTCGGCTTCCAGCTCTACCAGGGTGGCGGTGGCGATGGCTTCGATTTCCGGCACGATGAAGTGCGGCTTCTCGGCCTCGATCACCGCACGCAGGGCGGCGCCGTCGAGCATATTGATCACGTGGCTGCGGTGCGCGACCTGCATGGCCGGCGCATTGGCGTAGCGATCCACGGCAATCACTTCAACGCCCAGGCGTTGCAGCTCGATTACCACTTCCTTGCCCAGCTCACCGCAGCCACACAGCAAAACGCGGGTCGCGGTTGGCGACAATGGAGTTCCGATTCGGGTCATCTCAGGTCCTCAGGGGAGCGGATCATGGGGAGAAAGGCCGGCATTTTACATGAACTGCAAGAATTGGCCTCAGTTGGCGACAGCTCGCTTGTGCACGCGCCAGGCCATGATCAGCCACACCACCGTGACCCCGGCGAATTTCGACACCAGCGCCGTGCCCGCGACGGCCGGGGTAAGCGCACCGATCAAGCCGAAAAAGATAAAGGTATCGAGGGGAATGCTCAGCGCCGAGCTTATCCACAGGCGGTCGTGAAGCGCACGCTTGGTGATGCTGAACACCAGCCAGTCGATGCACTCGGACACCGCAAACGCCGTGGCGCTGGCCAGCGCGATCGCCGGGTCGGACGTGACATAGGACAGCACCAGCGCCGCCAGCATGGCGACGATTGCACCGTGGCCGAAGCGGGTTTGCACCATGTCGCGCAGGATAAACACCAGGCCACCCCAGGCGGACCAGATGACATCCAGGTGCGGGGCGGTGGAGAAGGCGAAGTTGATCAGCACGACGCTGCTGATGTAGGCGATCAGGAAGAGCATGGGAAAGTGGACCTGTGGGTTATGCCGCACAGGGTACTTCACAATTGGAAATATGTCGTCGGGGCGGGCCCCTTCGCGAGCAAGCCCGCTCCCACATTTGGACCGCGTTTATTCTGTAGGAATGCGGTCAACTGTGGGAGCGGACTTGCTCGCGAAAGCAATCTATCAGGCGCTAGATTTCCCCGAAACCATAAACACCATCCCCCCCGCCACCGCACGCTCATGGCACAACCCCAACACCACACGGCGCTCGGCATTGTCCATGCGCCCCCAGCGCGTGATCTCGTCTACCGTACGCTGGCAGCCGGTACAGATATCGTCGTCATCCAGCGCACAAATACTCACGCACGGCGAGGCAACGGAGCGTTCGATCGGGTTCATTCTTCCTGCTCAGCCAAGTCACGCGCATAACGCTGCGAGTTGTGCACATAGTGCGCGGCGCTGGCTTCCAGCATCTTCTTCTGCGCCTCGGTCAACTCACGCACCACCTTGCCCGGCGAACCCATCACCAGCGAGCCGTCAGGAATTTCCTTGCCTTCGCCGATCAGCGAATTGGCGCCGATGATGCAATGCTTGCCAATCCTGGCGCCATTGAGGATCACCGCGTTGATGCCAATCAGGCTGTAGTCGTCGACGGTACAGCCGTGCAACATGGCGTTGTGGCCGATGGTCACGCCGGTGCCCAGGGTCAGCGGGTAGCCCATGTCGGTGTGCATCACGCTGCCGTCTTGCACGTTGCTGTTCTTGCCAATCAGGATCAGCTCGTTGTCGCCACGCAACACCGCGTTGAACCAGACGTTGGCGCCCTCCTCCAGCTTGACCTTGCCCACCAGCGTGGCATTGGGGGCCACCCAGCTGTGGGGATGCGTCTCGACGCGGGCGTCGCCCAGGCGGTATTTCATGGTGTGTCCTCACGGCATGCCATTCAAACGATGGCTTTTAGCTATTGATGAAGCTCTTGGGGGGCTGATGCAGGCTGATCTTGGCGTCGTCATAGAGCAGGTTGATCAGCTCGACGATCATGATCGCCGTCAGGCCCCAGATCTTGTATTCGCCAAACCGATAACTGGGCACGTACCAACTGCGGCCCTGGTAATCGATCCTGTGGGTATGTTCACGCGGGTCCTGTCGGAAGAACTCCAAAGGCACGCTGAAAACGGCGGCAATCTCGGCGTCGTTGGCCAGGTATTCGACGTAATCGGGGATAACGCCGACATAAGGCGTGACCCGAATGCCATGCAGGGAAATCAACGGGCTCAACGGGCCGATCACCTCCACCAGGCCGGGCGGCAGGCCGATTTCTTCTTCGGCCTCGCGCAAGGCGGTAAAGATCAGGTCCGGGTCTTCGGGGTCACGGCGCCCGCCGGGGAAGGCCACTTCGCCACCGTGGGTCGACAGGCCGCTGGCGCGCAGGGTCAGGATCAGCTCAGGTTCGTCACTACGGGTAATCGGCACCAGCACCGCGGCCTCGGGGAAACGTCCGTCAGTTTCCAGCGTGTGGGGGGTGTGATTGCTTACCCGGCGAAGTAGCTCGTCCAGCATGAGTCATCTCGGTCTGTTGGCTACCTTGCATCATGCACCAAAGCGTGCGGGTGCCCAACCCCAAAACCCTGTCGGTGTCGCTAAACGACAACTTGTTGCAGCGCCCTGCCCTCCACGCCAAGATAGACGCACTTTCCAGGAACCCCAGCATGAATTTCTGCAGCCAGTGCGGTAAACCGGTCACCCAACGCATCCCCGACGGCGACGGCCGCCTGCGTTTTGTGTGTGATCACTGTTCGACCATTCATTATCAGAACCCCAATATCGTGGCCGGCACCGTGCCGGTGTGGGGCGATAAAGTGCTGTTGTGCCGCCGCGCCATCGAACCGCGCCTGGGTTACTGGACCCTGCCCGCCGGCTTCATGGAAAACGGCGAGACCGTCGAACAGGCCGCCGCCCGCGAAACCCTGGAAGAAGCCTGCGCCCGTGTGTGCAACCTGAGCATCTACACCCTGATCGATGTGCCCCACATCAACCAGGTGCACATCTTCTACCGTGCCGAACTGGTCGACCTGGATTTCGCCGCAGGCCCCGAAAGCCTTGAAGTGCAGCTGTTCGACGAAGCCGACATCCCTTGGTCCGAGCTGGCTTTCCGCACGGTCGGGCGTACCTTAGAATGCTTTTTCGCCGACCGCCGCCAACAGCAGTTCCCGGTGCGCAGCGAAGCGGTGCCGCCGATGATGCCGTCGCCCAAATAATTCCAGGCAGCACTTTTTCTCAGGGAAACCGTTTTAATGCGTTTGTTGCTCGCTCTTATCTGCCTGTCGTTCGCTACGTTGTCATCAGCCTCCACCGTAGAAACCATCGGCGGCAAAACCGTCGAAAAAGTCCTGGTCCTCAAGTCCGCCCACCAATTGCAGTTGATCAACGACGGCAAGCCCCTCAAGACCTACCGCATTTCCCTCGGCAAGAACCCCAAGGGCCAAAAACTGGTCGAGGGCGACCGCCGCACGCCGGAGGGCCTGTACTGGCTCGACTGGCGCAAGACCAGCGAGCGCTTCAACCTGGCCATGCACATTTCCTACCCCAATATCAGTGACGCCGCACGCGCCCGCCGCGAAGGCGTGAAGCCCGGCAGCATGATCATGATCCACGGCACCCCCGACACCGAAGAATACCCGGAGCAGTGGTTCCACACCCTGGACTGGACCGACGGCTGCATCGGCATGCGCAACGTCGACATGCGGGAAGTGTGGAACCTGGTCAAGGACGGCACCCTGATCGAGATTCGTCCGTAATCGTCGACCGTTCGTAAATTAATTCAAAAAAAATCCCACCTCAGATCACGCCCGCCGGTGAATACCAGTTCACCGCGCCGGGCTGCGCTGCTCTGCGCGCAACAAAGACCTCTCTAATACCACTTGAAAATAAGCCCTACTACAGGGCTCTAAAACCCTGGCCTGTACCATTTTGGCTGCATTGACATGGTATTTAAGTGGTATTAATTTCCGGCCAATACCGGGCGACAACACTCCAATAACCGCATCGGAAACCTGAACGATGAACCCCATCCTGGCCCTGCGCCCCGACGACAAGCAATCCACGCCGCTGTACCTGCAACTGGCGCGCAAACTGGAAGCGGCGATCCATGCCGGCCAGTGGACGTCCGAACAGGCGCTGCCCTCGGAACGTGCGCTGTGCGAGCAGTTGAGCATCTCGCGGGTCACCGCCCGCAAAGCCCTGGAAGTGCTGTTTGCCCAAGGCCTGATCCGCCGCAGCCAAGGCTCGGGCACCTTTATCACGCCGCGCCTGGAACAGCCGTTGTCACGCCTGTCCGGTTTCAGCGAGATGCTGCGCCTCAAGGGCTTCGTGCCCAGCTCCCAATGGCTGGAGCGCGACATCACCCCGCCGACCCACGAAGAACTGATCCGCCTGTGCCTGTCGCCCACCGACAAAGTCGCGCGCCTCAAGCGCCTGCGCAAAGCCGACGACACGGTGATGGCCATTGAAATGACCGCCATGCCCGCCACCGTCTTGCCCAACCCACAGGTGGTCGGCAGCTCGCTGTACGAATACCTGGAAGGCATTGGCAAACCCATCGTGCGCGCCTTGCAACACATCCAGGCAATCAACGCCTCGGACGAATTCGCCAAGCTGGTCGGCATCGCCCCCGGCACCGCCATGCTGCTGATGACCCGCGTGGGCTACACCGCCGACAACACGCCGATTGAAATCACCGACACCTATTGCCGCAACGATTACTACGACTTTGTCGCAGAGCTGCGCCGCTATGACTTTGCCGCCGAGTTGCGGCCTTAGAGAACTGCCATGTCCGAAGACAATATCCTCACGCCCCACGGCTGGATGCGCGGCCGCCTGGTGCACGAACACGGCAAGGTGGTCGCCATCGACGGCGCGCCTTGCGACCCGGCCAGCAACGATTTGCCCTACCTGCTGCCGGGCTTTATCGACCTGCATGTGCACGGCGGTGGCGGCAAGGACATCATGGAAGGCGTTGCCGCCTTCCAGACCATTACCCGCACCCACGTGCGCTTTGGCACCACGTCAATGCTGGCTACGACCATGACCGCGCCGGTGGACGAGATCTCCCGTGTGCTCGAGCAACTCGGCAGCTTCTGCGAGCAACGCCCTACAGGCTGCGCCCGGGTACTTGGCGTTCACCTGGAAGGGCCCTACATCAATCCGGGAAAACTCGGCGCCCAGCCCAACTTCGCCCACACCGCGTTGATAGATGAAGTGCAAGCCTACCTGCGCCTGGCGCCGATCCGCGTGATCACCATCGCCCCGGAAATCGCCGGCCATGACGCCTTGATCCGCGCCCTCAGCGCACGCGGCATCCGCATGCAGATCGGCCACACCCTGGGCAGCTACGAAGAAGGTGTCGCCGCCCTCGCCGCCGGCGCCAGCAGCTTCACCCATTTGTACAACGCCATGAGCCCGCTGCATCACCGTGAGCCAGGCATCGTCGGTGCCGCGTTGGCCCACGCCAAGTACGCCGAGCTGATTCCCGACTTGCTGCACGTGCACCCCGGCGCCATGCGCGTGGCCCTGCGCGCGATCCCCTGCCTGTACTGCGTCACCGACTCCACCGCCGCCGCCGGCATGCCCGACGGCGAATACAAGCTGGGCAGCCACACCGTGACCAAATGCCTGGGCGGCGTGCGCCTGGCCGACGGCACCCTGGCCGGCAGTACGCTGACCATGGATCAGGCGCTGCGCAACCTGGTGAAAATCGGCCTGCCCATCAGCGAAGCCTCACAACGCCTGTCGCAATTTCCGGCGGACTACCTGGGCCTGGAAGAACGCGGCCGCCTGCAACCCGGCAGCTTTGCCGACTGCGTGCGCCTGGACCGCTCCCTGCAACTCACCGACGTAATGGTCGAAGGAGAAACCATTGACTTCAAAAATGCTTGAAGAGGCCCTGGCCTCCTGCGACGCCGTCGCCGCCCAACTGCAACGCCTGCAGCCGCTGCTCGAGGAAATCGCCGGGCGCCTGCGGCGCCAGCCGCCGCAAGTGGCGATGACCATCGCGCGCGGCAGCTCGGACCACGCCGCCAGCTACTTTGCCTACCTGGCAATGCAGCATGTGGGCATTCCGGTCGCCTCGTTGCCGATGTCGGTGGTGACGTTGCTGCAAGCGCCAATGAAGGTCAGCGGCCAGGTGGCGTTCGGTTTCTCTCAATCGGGACAGAGCCCGGACCTGGTCAACAGCCTGCGCCTGCTGCGCAAGCGCGGCGCGCTGAGTATCTCGATGGTCAACGCCGAAGACTCGCCGCTGGAGGCCGCCTGCGAATTTCACGTACCGCTGTGCGCAGGGCCGGAACAGAGTGTCGCCGCCACCAAGAGCTTTATCGCCACCCTCAGCGCCAGCGCGCAGTTGGTCGGCCACTGGAACGGCGAAGCGGATTTGCTGCAAGCCTGCCAGGCACTGCCCGACGGCCTGCGCGAAGCGGCCCGGCAGGACTGGTCCGCAGCCATTGAAGCGCTGCGCGGTTGCCAGCAACTGATGGTGATCGGCCGTGGTGCCGGGTTTGCCATCGCCCAGGAAGCCGCACTCAAACTCAAGGAAACCTCGGCGATCCAGGCCGAAGCCTTCAGCAGCGCCGAAGTGCGCCACGGCCCGATGGCGTTGATTGGCGACAACTACCCGCTACTGGTCTTCGCCCCACGCGGCGCCGAGCAAGCCGGCCTGTTGAGCCTGGCCGCCGATATGCGCCAACGCGGCGCCCGCGTGCTGCTGGCTGCACCGGACGACATCGCCGAGCGCGACCTGACCCTGAACCGCGCCGAACACCCGAGCCTGGACCCGATCCTGGCGATCCAGAGTTTCTACGTGATGGCCGCAGGCCTCGCCGTCGCCCGGGGCATGAACCCGGACCAGCCGCGCCACCTGAGCAAAGTCACTCGCACTCACTGAGTCGATTGCCGCGTTTTCCTGATGAGTACCGTGCCGATGTCCTACAACAATAATAAATTGACCCTCAGCGCCCCGTTAAGCGGGCCAGTACTGGCCCTCGGCGACGTTCCCGACGAAGTGTTCGCCAGCGGCGCCATCGGCGACGGCATTGCCATCGACCCGCTCAACGACTGCCTGCATGCGCCCTGTGACGGCGTGATCATCCACGTCGCCCGCACCGGGCATGCCCTGACGATTCGTGCCGAAAACGGCGCCGAGGTGTTGATGCATGTGGGCATCGACACCGTGGAGCTGAATGGCGAAGGGTTCGCGCTGCTGGTCAAGGACGGTGCACGGGTGAGCCAGGGGCAGGCGTTGATACAGTTTGATCTGGACCGCATTGCGCGGCAGTGCAGGAGCCTGGTCAGCCTGATTATCCTGACCAACGGCGAGCACTTTGAACTACGCTCGGTCGCGGGAAAATCCGTCAAGGTCGGTGAGCCGTTGCTGCAGATCGTGGCGCGCTCGGCAGCTGCGGTTGAAGCGCCTGTGGATAACGCCGCGAGCGAAAGCAGCGCCAGTGTGCGCATCACCCACCGGGGCGGTTTGCATGCGCGTCCGGCGGCGTTGATCCGCAAGGCGGCCCAGGGTTTCAGCAGCCAGGCGCAGCTGCATTTCGCCGGCAAATCGGCGCCGTGCGACAGCCTGATCGGGCTGTTGGGGCTGGGGATTGGTGAAGGCGATGAGGTGCGCGTCACCTGCCGCGGCAAGGATTCGGCGGCGGCGTTGCAGGCATTGGTCGCGGCGTTGTCAGTGGCGGTCGGCGAAGAACCTCACGCGCCGGTGACTATCACGCCGCGCCGCGCGAACCGCGAAGCCGGTGTATTGCAAGGCGTGTGCGCGGCCCCCGGTCTGGTGTGCGGGCCACTGGTGCGCCTGACCGGCATCGAACTGCCGCAGGACCCCGGCCAGCACTCCGCCGACGAACAGTTGCAACACTTGGACACGGCACTGGAACAGGTACGTAGCGAAATCCGCAGCACCCTCGACCACGCCCGCCAGCGCAAGAACGTCGACGAGGAAGACATCTTCGCCGCCCACCTGGCCCTGCTGGAAGACCCGACCTTACTCGACGCGGCCACCCGCGCCATCGAACACGGCAGCGCCGCCACCCACGCCTGGCGCGATGCGATCCAGGCCCAATGCGCGGTGTTGCTGAGCCTGGGCAAACCACTGTTTGCCGAGCGCGCCAATGACCTGCGCGACCTGCAACAACGTGTCTTGCGCGCCTTGCTGGGTGAAGCCTGGCATTTCGAACTGCCGCCCGGCGCCATTGTCAGCGCCCACGAACTGACCCCCTCGGACTTGTTGCAGTTGAGCGCACAACACGCCGTCGGCATCTGCATGGCCGAAGGCGGTGCGACGTCCCATGTGGCAATCCTCGCCCGAGGCAAAGGCCTGCCCTGCGTGGTCGCGCTGGGAGCCGAACTACTCGACGTGCCCCACGGCCAACGCGTGGTACTGGACGCTGCCAACGGCCGCCTGGAACTGGCCCCCAGTGCAGCGCGCCACGCCGAAGTGCACCAGCTGCGCGACGCGCAGACACTGCGCCGCCAACAGCAACAGGCCCAGGCCCGACAAGCGGCACGCACCACCGATGGCGTGAGCATCGAAGTCGCTGCCAACGTTGCCTCCAGCGCCGAGGCCCAATTGGCGTACGAAAACGGTGCTGATGGCGTCGGCCTGCTGCGCACCGAGTTCCTCTTTGTCGAGCGTCGCACCGCACCGGATGAGCTGGAGCAACGCCAGGCCTATCAAGCCGTGCTGGATGCCATGGGCGACAAGACGGTGATCATCCGCACCATCGATGTGGGCGGCGACAAGCAGCTCGACTACCTGCCGCTGCCGGTCGAAGCCAATCCGGTGTTGGGCTTGCGCGGCATCCGCATGGCCCAGGTGCGGCCCGAGCTGCTCGATCAGCAACTGCGCGCACTGCTGCAAGTCTCGCCGCTGGCGCGCTGCCGCATCCTGCTGCCGATGGTCAGCGAAGTGGATGAACTGCTGCAGATCCGCCAGCGCCTGGACGAACTCTGCGTAGAGCTCGGACTGACCCAACGCCCGGAACTCGGCGTGATGATCGAGGTGCCCGCCGCCGCGCTGCTGGCCGAGCAACTGGCCAAGCATGCGGACTTCCTGTCCATCGGCACCAATGACCTGTCCCAGTACACCCTGGCCATGGACCGCGACCATGCAGGCCTCGCCGCGCGGGTCGACGCGTTGCACCCGGCGTTGCTGCGGCTGATCGCCCAGACCTGCGCCGGCGCGGCCAGGCATGGGCGCTGGGTCGGCGTGTGCGGCGCCCTCGCCTGCGACCCGCTGGCCACGCCGGTACTGATCGGTCTGGGCGTCAGCGAGCTGTCGGTGAGCCCGCCGCAGATCGGTGAAATCAAGGACCGCGTCCGCCACCTGGACGCGGCGCAATGCCGGCAACTGAGCCAGGGCCTGCTCGACCTGAGCAGCGCCAAGGCGGTTCGCCAAGCCTGTCAACACCACTGGCCGCTGAGCTGACAACAACAAGAAAAAAGGAGACTCGCCATGTACCAACATTTCATCGAAGGCCTGCAACGCCTTGGCCGTGCGCTGATGCTGCCGATCGCGATCCTGCCCATCGCCGGCCTGCTGCTGCGCCTGGGCGACACCGACCTGTTGAACATCGCGGTGATGCACGATGCGGGGCAGGCGATTTTCGCCAACCTCGCGCTGATCTTCGCCATCGGCATTGCCGTGGGCTTTGCCCGCGACAACAACGGCACCGCCGGTCTGGCCGGGGCGATTGGTTACCTGGTGATGATCTCCACCCTCAAGGTGATGGACACCAGCATCAACATGGGCATGCTCGCCGGTATCGCCAGCGGCCTGATGGCCGGCGGGCTGTACAACCGCTTCAAGGACATCAAGCTGCCAGAGTACCTGGCGTTTTTTGGCGGGCGCCGGTTTGTGCCGATTGTCACCGGGTTCAGCGCGGTCGGGCTGGGGGTGATCTTTGGTTTGATCTGGCCGCCGATCCAGCATGGCATCAATAGTTTTGGCGTGTTGCTGATGGAGAGCGGCAGCCTGGGGGCGTTTGTGTTCGGCGTGTTCAACCGCCTGCTGATCGTTACCGGGCTGCACCATATTCTTAACAATATGGCGTGGTTTGTGTTCGGCAGTTTTACCGACCCCGCGACCGGCGCCGTGGTGACGGGCGACCTGACGCGCTACTTCGCCGGCGACCCCAAAGGCGGCCAATTCATGACCGGCATGTTCCCGGTGATGCTGTTCGGCCTGCCCGCGGCGTGCCTGGCGATGTACCGCAATGCATTACCGGAGCGCCGCAAGGTGATGGGCGGGATTTTCCTGTCGATGGCGCTGACCTCGTTTTTGACCGGGGTGACCGAGCCGATTGAATTTGCGTTCATGTTCCTCGCGCCGTTCCTGTACTTGATCCATGCGCTGTTGACCGGGCTGTCGATGGCGGTCACCAACATGTTGAATATCCACCTCGGGTTTACCTTCTCCGGTGGGTTTATCGACATGGTGCTGGGTTGGGGCAAGTCCACCAATGGCTGGTTGGTGTTCCCGGTAGGGTTGGCTTACGCGGCGATCTACTACAGCGTGTTCAACCACTGCATTCGTCGTTTCAACCTGAAGACACCGGGGCGTGAGGATGTCCAGGCGGTGCAGGCTGAAGTGATGACCGATAACCAGCGCGCCAGCGCCTATATCCGGGCGCTGGGCGGTGCCGCCAATTTGCTGAGCGTGGGTGCCTGTACCACACGTCTGCGCCTGGACATGGTCGATCGCAATAAAGCAGTGGATGCGGACTTGAAAGCATTGGGCGCCATGGCCGTTGTACGGCCGGGGAATGGCGGGAGTCTGCAGGTGGTGGTGGGGCCGATGGCCGATAGCATTGCCGATGAGATTCGGTTGGCGATGCCTGCGTTTGTTGCCAGTGCGCCGGTGACGGTTGTGCCTGTGGATAAACCGGTCGCGGTGAACGTGCAGGAGGCCGAGAAATGGCTGGATGCCTTGGGTGGCCGGGCGAATGTACGGCAGTTGGAAGCGGTGGCAATGACTCGATTGCGGGTGGAGCTGGGGGATGACTCGGTGCTGTCCGAGGCTGACCTGACTGCGCTGGGTTGCCAAGGCGTGAGCCAATTGGATAGTGGTGTTTGGCACTTGCTGATCGGCGACAAGGCGTCGGGGTTGGGTGAAGCGTTGGAACGGTTGGTCAGTGGTCGGCAGGTTGGGGCTGGTGCTTGATTGATCATTGCCTGAACAGGCCCCATCGCGGGCAAACCCGGCTCCCACATTTATGATCTGTGAATACATTCAAAATGTGGGAGCTGGCTTGCCTGCGATTGGCCTTAACTGGCGATTGGAGTGTTGAGACCAGGAATCTCATTCAAGTCCAACACCCGACCCACCATCAATTGGATACCTTCGAGCATCCGGTGAACTGCCAGTGCGATGTCTCGCTGGGCACCGTCGACTTCAAAAGCCAAATGGCCCATCAGCGCCTGCACTGACGCAAGGTCCTGGGAAGCATTGGCGAGCAGGGCTTCGGTGTTCAGATTGGGTAGTACAGTGAAGATTTGGTCGGACGGTGAATCACCAGCGTGGTGGGACTCGGTTTGAGATGAGATTGAACCGGTTAGCAAGTTGTCGCTGATCATCATTAAACTCCAGATGGAATAGGCTTCTGGTGATTTTTCAGGCTTGCAGTCCCGGTCGCTGAATTAGCAGCGACTGGCGAAAATTATTGAGGCGAGTTCCGAGGGACAACCTGAAAGGCTTGTCGGAAATATTCGCGAGCTGAAAAAATCGCAGACAATAAAAACCCGGCCTAAGCCGGGCTCTCTAATCGCAACGAACGTCTAGGCAGACGCCCCACGCTGCTCCGCTTCGTAATGACGAGTCTGAAAAGGCATCAGCGCTTGGACCTTCAAACCCAACCCCTCACTCAGTCCCCAGGACACCGCCAGTTCATCACGACGGCTGCGCAGTGCAACAACGCCCAAAGGCTTCACATCCTGTTTGGAAGCAGTCGCCGAAAACAGCTCGATAGCACGCATTGCTTCTAAAACTCGGCTATCCGTCACACACGAAAAACGTGTGAAGCGCTCCAGCAGATACCCCGCGCGACGAAGTTCCAGTTCGCAGGAGTGAGCATCTAGAAAGTTTTTCACTTCACCGACGAGATTCGCGTCCGAGTACCAGACAGCTTTTGCGGCACTCACCAGCGCATCGTCATCCGCCTGATTCAAAGGGCATTTGACCAGTGTGTCCAAGGCGGACGAGAGGACGGGACCATTAATAGGCTTCGCCATCTGCAGTCTCCAGATATTCGTGCAAGATATTGGTCAGAATAGATTTAGGCTGCTCTTTGTTGCCAACATACATATCAATCGCCTGCATTGCCAGCCGACGGAGCTCAGTGGTCACTATGAAGCCCGCCCGGAGCAACGCCATGATGTCACTCACGTCCTGCTCTGTAGCTCTACCCAACTTTGAGATCGCAATATCGACAGGTGCCGCGATATGCAGGTGCAACGCGGATTCAAGCGAAAAGTCTTCCAATGGGATGCTTCGCTCCCAATAGTCTTCGTGAAGCGGACCAAAACCGGTGTTGTATTGAAGGTCATAGTTCAGCTCCATGACACGGCCAGAGTGCTCATCGAAAAACTGTTCAGGAAACTCTGCCAGTAGGGTTTGAAGGCGCAGTGTGTTTCGACAATCCGAGGAATAAATCTCCGCATCCACATCCGTGGAAATACGATGGTGCGTATATAAGTGAACAGCGCAGCCGCCGAAAACAATCACCTTGACCGCACCCGGCTTGGCGCCTTCAAGCATCAATTCCTCTTCGATGGACTTGAACATCGCAACCAAAGCTCGTCCTAGTGAAGTACTTGTCTTGATGCGCGGAACGACGGTATCTGGAAATGCCATCATTGAATGTCAAACCCGTAAGCAATGTTACTGGACGGGCCTCGAATTCAGATCCCGATCACTGAACCGACAGCGACCGTAAAAGGCTATTGAGGCAGGTTCCGAGGGACAACCTGAAAGGCTTGTCGGAAAGGTCTGAGGTGCTAGGGCAGGCGCCATCGCGGGCAAGCCCGCTCCCACATGTTGATGTGGGAATACAGTCGAATGTGAGAGCGGGCTTGCCTGCGATGAGGCCCTAGCAGACAACAAAAAACCCGCTGACCAAACTGGCCCGGCGGGTTCGTTGTTTTTGCAGCATGCGAATCAGAAATCCGCCAACTGCCACACTTCATACGCGGGTGTCTCGTACGGGTGGCTGAGTTTCAAAGCAGCCACAACAGCCGCGATCAACTCATCCGCCACCACCAGCTCAACCTTCCATTCGTCAACCACTTCAACCTGGCCCACTTGCCCGATAAACGGCTGGCTGCCGTCCATCGCACGGAATTGGCCCCGGCCCAGCACTTGCCAGGCGCAGCTGTCGTAGCTGCCGATGCGCCCACCGCCAGCTGCGAAGACGGCGGTCTTCACCGTCTCCACATGACTGTCGGGCACAAAGAAGGCGAGCTTGTACACCGTCTTAGTTCACCCACACGCGAGCGTTGCGGAACATGCGCATCCAGGCGCCATCTTCGTTCCACTCTTCCGGGCGCCACGAGTTCTGCACGGCGCGGAATACCCGCTCCGGGTGCGGCATCATGATGGTGACGCGACCGTCGCGGCTGGTAAGGCCGGTGATCCCGCGCGGCGAGCCGTTCGGGTTGGCCGGGTAGGTCTCGGTGACCTTGCCGTGGTTGTCGACGAAACGCATGGCCACGCAACCGGACAGGTCGGCTTCCAGCAACGCTTCTTCGCTTTCGAACTCGGCATGGCCTTCACCGTGGGCGATGGCGATCGGCATGCGCGAACCGGCCATGCCTTGCAGGAAGATCGAGTTGGACTCCTGCACCTGCACCATGGCGACACGGGCTTCGAACTGCTCGGAACGGTTGCGCACAAAGTGCGGCCAGAACTCGCTGCCCGGGATCAGTTCGCTGAGGTTGGACATCATCTGGCAACCGTTGCACACGCCCAGGGTGAAGCTGTCGTTGCGCTCGAAGAAGCCCTGGAACGCATCGCGCGCACGGCTGTTGAACAGGGCCGACTTGGCCCAGCCTTCACCGGCACCCAGCACGTCGCCGTAGGAGAAACCGCCACAGGCTACCAGGCCTTTGAACTCGTTGAGGTCAACGCGACCGGCGAGGATGTCGCTCATGTGCACGTCGATCGCATTGAAGCCGGCACGATCGAACGCAGCCGCCATTTCCACCTGGCCGTTGACGCCCTGCTCACGCAGTACCGCCACTTGTGGGCGGATGCCTTTCTTGATGTAAGGCGCGGCGATGTCCTGGTTGACGTCGAAGCTGAGCTTGGTGCTCAGGCCCGGGTTGTCTTCTTCCAGGATCACGTCGAATTCCTGCTCGGCGCACTCCACGTTGTCGCGCAGACGCTGGATCTGGTAGCTGGTCTCGGCCCACTGGCGTTGCAGCAGACGGCGCTGGCCTTCAAATACGGTGTCGCCATTGAAGACGATGTCGATCTGGCCGTTGTTGATCGGCTGACCAATCACGGCTACGCAATCACCCAGGCCAGCGGCGCTGAATTGTGCGAGTACGTCCGGGGTGGCGTCCTGGCGAACCTGGATCACCGCGCCCAGTTCTTCGTTGAACAGGATGCCGTTGATCTCGGACTTATCCTCGGCAACGCTGTCGAGCACGATGTTCAGGCCGCAGTGACCGGCGAAGGCCATTTCGACGACGCTGGTCAGCAAACCGCCGTCGGAACGGTCATGGTAAGCCAGCAGGTGGCCGTCGGCGTTCAGGCCCTGGATCACCGCGAAGAAGGCCTTGAGGTCTTCGGCGTCATCGACGTCCGGCGCCTGCTTGCCCAGCTTGCCATGGGTTTGCGCGAGGATCGACGCGCCCATGCGGTTCTGGCCACGGCCCAGGTCGATCAGGATCAGGTCGGTGGTGCCCTTGTCCATGCGCAGTTGCGGGGTCAGGGTCTGACGGATGTCGGTGACGGGCGCGAAACCCGTCACGATCAGCGACAGCGGCGAGGTGACGCTCTTGTCGGTGCCGTCTTCGTTCCAACGGGTGGCCATGGACATGGAGTCCTTGCCCACCGGAATGGTGATACCCAGCTCAGGGCACAGCTCCATGCCGACGGCTTTGACGGTGTCGTACAGGCGCGCGTCTTCACCCGGGTGACCGGCAGCGGACATCCAATTGGCCGACAGTTTGATGTCAGACAATTTACCGATGCGCGACGCGGCGATGTTGGTGAGGGTCTCACCGATGGCCATGCGGCCCGACGCCGGGGCGTCCAGCAAGGCCAGCGGCGTGCGCTCGCCCATGGCCATGGCTTCACCTGTGTAGACGTCGAAGCTGGTGGCGGTGACGGCAACGTCAGCCACCGGGACCTGCCACGGACCGACCATCTGGTCACGGGCAACCAGGCCGGTGATGGTGCGGTCGCCGATGGTGATCAGGAAGCTTTTGCTCGCCACGGCCGGGTGGTGCAGCACGCGTTCGATGCTGTCGGACAGATCCAGCGTGCTTGGGTCGAAATCGTCGCCCAGTTCGGTTTCACGTACGGCCGAACGGTGCATGCGCGGGGCTTTGCCCAGCAGCACTTCCAGCGGCATGTCCACCGGGCTGTTGCCGAAGTGGCTGTCGGTGACCGTCAGTTGCGGTTCGGCAGTCGCTTCGCCGACCACGGCGAACGGGCAACGCTCGCGTTCGCAGATGGCCTGGAAGCGCGCGAAGTCTTCTGCGCCAACAGCCAGCACGTAGCGTTCCTGGGATTCGTTGCTCCAGATTTCGTGCGGGGCCATGCCCGGCTCGTCGTTTGGAATGTTGCGCAGTTCGAAACGGCCACCACGGTCGCCATCGTTGACCAGCTCCGGGAAGGCGTTGGACAAGCCGCCGGCGCCGACGTCGTGGATGAAGCTGATCGGGTTCTTGTCACCCAACTGCCAGCAACGGTCGATGACTTCCTGGCAGCGGCGTTCCATCTCTGGGTTTTCGCGCTGTACGGAAGCGAAGTCCAGGTCTGCCGAGCTGGTGCCGGTGGCCATGGAGGAAGCTGCGCCGCCGCCCAGGCCGATCAACATTGCCGGGCCGCCGAGCACGATCAGCTTGGAGCCGACCAGGATCTCGCCTTTCTTGACGTGTTCTTCACGGATGTTGCCCATGCCGCCAGCCAACATGATCGGCTTGTGGTAGCCGCGCACTTCATCGCCACGCGGGGTGGTGATGGACTGCTCGAACGTACGGAAGTAACCGGTCAGCGCCGGACGGCCGAATTCGTTATTGAACGCAGCGCCGCCCAGCGGGCCTTCGATCATGATGTCCAGCGCGGTGACGATGCGCTCAGGCTTGCCGTACGGCACTTCCCACGGTTGTTCGAAGCCCGGGATCTGCAGGTTGGACACGGTGAAACCGGTCAGGCCTGCCTTTGGCTTGGCGCCACGGCCGGTTGCACCTTCGTCGCGGATCTCGCCGCCGGAGCCGGTGGCTGCGCCCGGGAACGGGGCAATCGCGGTCGGGTGGTTGTGGGTCTCGACCTTCATCAGGATGTGCACCGGCTCCTGCACCGCGCCGTACTGGCGGGTCTCGGGGTCCGGGAAGAAGCGGCCGGCGACGGAGCCGACGATGACCGAGGCGTTGTCCTTGTAAGCCGACAGAACGCCTTCGCTGTGCATCACGTAGGTGTTCTTGATCATGCCGAACAGGCTTTTTTCCTGGCTCTCGCCGTCGATGTCCCAACTGGCGTTGAAGATCTTGTGACGGCAGTGCTCGGAGTTGGCCTGGGCGAACATCATCAGTTCGATGTCGTGCGGGTTGCGCTTCAAGCCGTTGAAGGCGTTGACCAGGTAGTCGATCTCGTCGTCGGCCAGGGCCAGGCCGAGTTCGGTGTTGGCCTTCTCGAGGGCGGCGCGACCACCACCGAGCACGTCAATCGCGGTCAGCGGCTTGGGTTCGGCGTGGCTGAACAGACCGGCGGCCTGTTCCAGCTGGCCGACGATGATCTGGGTCATGCGGTCGTGCAGGCTGCTGGCGATCAGCTCGGCTTCGGCGTCGCTGAACTGGCCGGCGACATAGAAGGCAATACCACGCTCCAGGCGCTGGATTTTTTCCAGGCCGCAGTTGCGGGCGATGTCGCTGGCCTTGCTCGACCAAGGCGAGATGGTGCCGAACCGTGGCAGAACCAGGAACAAGCGGCCAGTCGGCTCTTGAACGGGAACGCTTGGGCCGTACTTCAGAAGGCGTGCCAGCACTTGCTGTTCGTCGGCGGTCAATACGCCGGTGGTTTCGGCGAAGTGAGCAAATTCAGCGTACAGGCCTGTAACAGCTGGAACCTTCTGGCTCAGTTGCTCAAGGAGTTTGCTGTGGCGAAAGGCAGAAAGGGCAGGAGCGCCGCGCAGGATCAACATCTTCGGGACAGCCTCGGGAAGGGGGTGTGCTTTGAGGCCGTGCATTCTAGCGTAAACCATCGCCAACGGCACCCGAAACGGCACCGCTGGCCGCTGCCGAACGTCAGTTGGCATGGTTTGCACGCTATCGGGGCATTATCCAGGGCATTCGGCGCAGTTATTTTAACCGTCACAATCACCCGCCAACCCGCATTTCTGCGGGCTGCAGCACGCTTTTTCGGCACCTAGCAGACAAGTCCCGCGCTGTCGAGATATGGCGCCGTGGGCCGTTTGCGTATACTGCGCAGATGTTCTCCCCTACTGCTTTGCGCCCGCGGTGCGCCAAATGGCTCATCGCAACCGGACTCTTCCTGATGCTCAGCGCCTGTGTTGATAAACCCAGCACGCTCGAGCGAATCAAGGAGGATGGCGTATTGCGGGTGATTACCCGGAACAGCCCGGCGACCTATTTCCAGGACCGCAACGGCGAAACCGGTTTCGAATACGAACTGGTCAAGCGTTTTGCCGATGACCTGGGCGTCAAGTTGCAGATCGAGACCGCCGACAACCTCGATGACCTGTTCGGCCAGTTGGGCAAGACCAACGGCCCGGTATTGGCCGCCGCCGGCCTGGTCAGCAGCGAGCAGCGCCAGCAGCAGGTGCGCTTCTCCCACCCTTATCTTGAAGTGACCCCGCAGATCATCTACCGCAACGGCCAGTCCCGCCCGACGAATGCGGCGGACCTTGTGGGCAAGAAGATCATGGTGCTCAAGGGCAGCACCCACGCCGAACAACTGGCGGCGCTTAAACAGCAGAACCCTGCAATCGAATATGAAGAATCCGACGCCGTTGAGGTGGTCGACCTGCTACGCATGGTGGACGAAGGGCAAATCGACCTGACCCTGGTGGACTCCAACGAAGTGGCGATGAACCAAGTCTACTTCCCCAACGTACGCGTGGCGTTCGACCTCGGCAACGCCAGCAACCAGAGCTGGGCCGTGGCCGCCGGTGAAGACAACAGCCTGCTCAACGAGATCAACAGTTACCTGGACAAGGTCGAGAAGAACGGCACTCTGCAACGGCTCAAAGACCGCTACTACGGGCACGTTGATGTACTCGGTTATGTCGGCGCCTATACCTTCGCCCAGCACTTGCAGCAGCGCTTGCCCAAATACGAGAAACACTTCCGGGCCTATGCCAAGGAAGAAAAGGTCGACTGGCGTTTATTGGCGGCTATCGGCTATCAGGAATCGCTGTGGCAACCAGCGGTCACCTCCAAGACCGGCGTGCGCGGCCTGATGATGCTGACCCAGAACACCGCCCAGGCCATGGGCGTGTCCAACCGCCTGGACCCCAAGCAAAGCATCATGGGCGGCGCCAAGTACCTGGCCAAGATCAAGGATGAACTGGACGACAGCATCGCCGAGCCGGACCGTACGTGGTTCGCCCTCGCTGCCTACAACGTCGGCACCGGTCACCTGGAAGATGCGCGCACCCTGGCCAAGCGCGAAGGCCTGAACCCGAACAAGTGGCTGGACGTCAAGAAGATGCTGCCGCGCCTGTCGCAGAAGCAGTGGTACAGCAAGACCCGCTACGGTTATGCCCGGGGTGGCGAGCCGGTGCACTTTGTGGCGAACATCCGGCGCTATTACGACATCCTGACCTGGGTGACCCAGCCGCAGCTGGAGGGCAACCAGGTGGTCGAAGGCAACCTGCATGTGCCGGGCGTGAACAAGACCAAGCCGCCGGAAGACAACCCCCAACTGTAAGCACGCACTCTCCCAGACACCACAAACCAATGTGGGAGCGGGCTTGCCCGCGAAAGCGGTGGTTCAGCCAACACCTCTACCAACAGTGCCGCCGCCTTCGCAGCCTCGCTAAAGCTCGGCAGCTCCCACAGGGGATTGGCGGTGTGAGGGGGATCTCCAGCCGAGCGCTGACAGCCCAGCAACACCAATCACCTGTGGGAGCGGGCTTGCCCGCGAAAGCGGTGGGTCAGTCGGCACATGTAGAGACTGACACGGCGCATTCGCGGGCAAGCCCGCTCCCACATTTGAATCTCCATCTGGTTCAGAGGCCGGTGAGCAGGTGAACCACGCCCCCCGTCAGCACCATCACCGCTGGCACACCCGCCGCCTTCAACGCCGCGGCATCCAGCCTCGCCATATCCAACAACTGCACCCTCACCCGCGTCAGTGCCACCCGCTGCTGCGACTTGAGGTTGTCCGCCCCACCCAACGCATTCAGCACTTCGGCTGACAACACCCCAGGCGCGGCGACCGTCTCGGCAATCAAATCCGGAGTCAACGCCTTCCAGAACGCCCGCTGCAATTTCTCGAACATGTTCAAAGCTCCACGACAGGTGAGGTTTCAACGGTGGCCGCGTGGTACAGGCGCAACGCCTCACGCACTTGGGCGGCTTCTTCCAGGCCCAGCACCTGACGGGCGATGATCTGGCAGTCGGCCAGGTCCAGCTCGCGCACGGTGGCCTTGATGGTCGGGATCAACGGTACGCTGACCGACAACTCATCCACCCCCAGCCCGAGCAACACCGGCACCGCCAGTGCTTCGGAGGCCAACGCCCCACACACGCCGACCCACTTGCCATGGGCATGGGCCGCCTTGACGGTAGTGGCGATCAAGCGCAGCACCGCCGGGTGGAAGCTGTCGGCCTGGCTGGCCAGGCGCGGGTGGTCGCGGTCCATGGCCAGGGTGTATTGGGTCAGGTCATTGGTGCCGATGGAGAAGAAATCCACATGGGGCGCAAACACATCGGCCATCAGCGCGGCGGACGGCACTTCGATCATGATGCCAAGTTTCGGCAGTTCAGAGAGCCCGAGCGCCAGCGCTTCCTCCTGAAGAATCGTGCGGGCCTGGTGCAGCTCCGACAGCAGGCTGACCATCGGCAACATGATGTGCAGGCGCGCAAAACCGGCGCTGGCGAGGATTGCACGGAACTGCTCGCGCAGCAGCTGCGGGCGCTCCAGGCACAGGCGAATGCCGCGCAAGCCGAGGAACGGGTTGGTCTCGGCGTCCATCGGCACGTAGGCCAATGGTTTGTCGCCGCCGACGTCCAGGGTACGCACCACCAGATTGCGCTCGGTGCCCAGGGCACGGGCGATGGCGGTGTAGGTGCCCGCCTGTTCTTCCGGGCTGGGCGCGCGATTGCGGTCCAGGTAGAGGAACTCGGAACGCAGCAGGCCAACCCCCTCGCCGCCCAGGGTCAACGACTGCTCGACTTCTTGCAACGAGGCGACGTTGGCAGTGACTTCAACGTGATGCCCATCGCGAGTAGTGGCAGCTAATCCAGCCTGCGCCACTTCGCGCTGGCGACGCAGTACTTGCTGTTGGCGCGCGGCCTCCAGCTGTTCGATTTCAGCCAGGTTCGGCTCCAGGTGCAGCTCACCTTTGTCGGCATCCAGCAGCACCTGCTTGCCATTGGCCAACGCCAGCACTTGCAGCGGCACACCACACATCGCCGGCAGGCCGAGGGCACGGGCGAGGATCGCGACGTGACTGGTGGCGCCGCCGCCGACGGTGACAAACCCCAGCACCTTGCGCGTGTCGAGGCTGGCGGTTTGCGAGGGCGTCAGCTGTTCGGCGATCAGGATCGCGCGCTCGGGCAAGTCCCAGGCGCTGTCTTGAATGCCGAGGATCAACTTGAGCACGCGTTGGCCAACGTCGGCCAAGTCCGCTGCACGTTCGGCGATCAGCGCATTGCCCAGGCCCTGGAACAACTGGACGGTGGCGAGCGTGGCGCTGTTCCAGGCAAACGCGGCGCTCTTGCCTTGCGCCAGCAGGTCGTGGGCTTGCTCAAGCAATGTCGGGTCTTCGAGCAACTCTTGGTGAGCACGGAAAATCTCCGCCTGGGCGCTACCGGCGGCCTTGTCTTGCAACGCTTGCAGCGCTGCGTTGGCGGCCCGCAGGCCACGCTGCAATGCGGCGCGTTCGGCCGCTTCACCAGCGCCCTGCTCGGTGATGCTCAACTCGGGCTCAGCCACCTGAACCACCTGGCCAAACGCCGAGCCCGGCGACGCGCACACGCCACGCAATAGTGTCGACGATGACACCGGCGCAATCACTTCGGCCGCTGCCGCGACCGTCTCGCCGCAACCGTCAGCCAACAGCGCCACCAATGCCTTGATCGCCGCGTCGGCATCCTCGCCCGCGGCGCTCACTTGCAAGGTGTCGCCGTACACGGTTTGCAGCGCCATGATCGCCACCAGCGACTTGGCGTTGGCGCTCTGGGTTTGCTTGTGCAGGTAGATGCTCGCCTTGAAGCCCTTGGCCGCCTGGGCCAGCACCGCCGCCGGGCGCGCATGCAGGCCGTTGGCGTTGGGCAGCGTCAGCGGTTTGGAGAACAGCGCATCGCCCTCCTCCTCATCCACTGCGTCAACCGGCGCGGCTGGGGATAACTGCAACAGCGGCTGGCCCATCTCGACCGAGCCGTTCGCCAGCAAGGTGAACGGCTCACCGCTGACCACCAGCATCAAGGTCAGCAGGCTGCGGGCATTGAGCGCCACATAATCGGCATCGAATTCGATCAGCGCCTGCCCGGCCTCCACGCGCTGGCCTTCCTGCACCAAGCGGGTGAAACCTTTGCCTGCGAGGTTCACGGTGTCCAGGCCGATATGCATCAGCACCTGCACGCCGTGGTCATCGGTGATGCTGACCGCATGCCCACTGTCCTGGATATTGCTGATCACCCCGGCCAACGGTGCGCAGAGGGTCTGCGAGGTCGGGTCGATGCACAGGCCATCGCCGATCAGGCGGCTGGAGAAGACCGGGTCGGGCACCGAGTCCAGTGCCAGCAGCACGCCGGACAGCGGTGCCAGCAGTTCCAGGGGTTGAGTTGTGGTCATGACTTCACCTGTTGTTTTGTTCTGTAAAAATCATCGGTTGGATACAAATCCCTGGGGCGGCGGAGATCAACATGTGGGAGCGGGCTTGCTCGCGAATGCAGTGTGTCAGTCACCGAATACATAGCTGATACACCGCATTCGCGAGCAAGCCCGCTCCCACATTATTAGTCCGCGTACACCCACATACTTACTTCCACCAGTACTCGACCTGCACACCAAAGTTCGACCCATGCCGCGCCGTACCGTACGACCCGGTATCGGACAACGCCGACCCTGCCGCCAGCTCATTCGCCGCGCGCTTGGCCGCTTCGTTCCAGGTTGCATAGGTGTAGTACAAACGCACTTCCGGGCGCGCCCAGAAATCCGGGCCTTTGGGTGACCAGGTCGGGGCAAAGGTAAATTTGCTCAGCTTGCGCGTGCCGCCACTGGCATCGACCTGATCATGGCCAAGCTCGGTGACCAGCTTGAACTGCTCGCTGATGGCATACGCCGGACGCACACCGACAGACATCCAGGTCTGGTCCTGACTGCCGGGGCGAATGTCTTTCTGGTACACCGCCTCGATCTGCCCGCCGAAACGCGGAGTCACCTGCCAGTCGAAAAACTCCACGGCGCGATAACTCTTGCTGCTGTTATCCAGGAATGTATTGCCGGTGTAGCCGAGCCCGGTGCCGGGGCCTTCGCCGTACTGCAAGGCGAACTTGTTCTTGCCGCCCAGGAAAGGTTTTTGCACGTGCTGCGCGGTGAGCGCCCAGCCGCTGTTGGTGTCGCGCCCACCGGCTTTTTCGATGTAGCTCAAGCCCAGTTCCAGCTCACCGCCAGGGTTGGTCTTGAAGCCGGCAACGTTGAAGTCGTGACGGGTGGCGTATTCCTTCTGGTACAGGTTGTCCTTGCGGGAAATCGCATAGCTGTACTTGAGGTCGCCGATCAGCACGTCCTCGATGCCGCCGCCCGTGGCGCTCTGGTTCCAGTAGTAGAAGTCGGAGATATGGATGTCGTTACGCTTGTAATAACGCCGCCCGGCCCAGATCGAGCCGCCGTTGAGGCTGGGCAGGTTGGACCACTGCGCATACATCTGCGGCATGCGCGCCGAGCCGTTGTTCTCGCCCTGGAACTTGAGCTCGCGGTCGTACTTGTTATAGAGCGAGGCCATGGCATCAACGCTGAGCACCGAGCCGTCGTCGAGGGTCAGCAGGTCCTGACGCAGTTCCAGCTCAGCGTATTGTTCGCATTCGTTACCCAGGCGGTACTTGGATTGCGCCCCCGGCAATTGGAAGCATTGTTGCGGACCGCTGCCCGTTGAAGTGCCTGCGCCGCTACGCAGGTAACCGGCAAATTCCAGCGCCTGCGCACCGAAGGGCAAGCCCAGGCAGGACGCAACGAGGCCCAGTTTTATTGTTGTTTTCATGACGCACTCCGAATTTTTATTATGGTTTTTGCAGCGCCCCGTGCTCCCACACGGGGTTACAGCGGGTCTCAGTCCTTGAGGTGCAGCACAAACGATTCGTAGGGGCGCAACACCACCGCCGCGCTTCGCTGCGGGCAGTCGGGGTAGTTGCTGATCAGCAGGCGTTGCTCGGTCGCCGCGTTGAGCACGTTGTCAGGCAGTTGGATTTCGCAGGGTTTGCCGTAGAAGTTGTTCAGCACCAGCAGGCGTTCGCCGTGACCTTCGCGCAGGTAGGCCCAGACCTGGAGATGGTCTGGCAGCAGTTGGCGATAGACGCCGTGCTGGATCAGCGGCTCGTGGCGACGCAAGGCGATCAGCGCACGGTAGTGATGCAGCACCGAATCCGGGTCATCCAGCTGGCATTCGACGTTGATCGTCGAGGCATTGGCCGCAATACCAATCCACGGCTCGCCGCGGCTGAAACCGGCGTTGGCCCCGGCATTCCACTGCATCGGCGTACGCCCGTTGTCCCGCGACTTCTGCATGATCGCAGCCATGCTCACGGCTTCGGACTCGCCCGCATCGCGCTTGAGACGGAAGATATTCAGGGTCTCCACATCACGGTATTGCTCGATGCGGTCGAAGCCCGGGTTGGTCATGCCCAACTCTTCGCCCTGATACACGTACGGCGTGCCCTGGAGAAAGTGCAGCGCGGTGGCGAGCATCTTGGCCGAGACCACGCGGTGTAAACCGTCGTCACCAAAACGCGAGACCACGCGCGGCTGGTCGTGGTTACACCAGAACAGCGCATTCCAGCCGCCACCGGCCTGCATGCCCAGTTGCCAGTCGGAAAAGATCTGCTTGAGCTGGAGGAAATCGAAGTCGGCCTTCACCCACTTCTGCAGGTTTGGGTAATCGACTTTCAAGTGATGAAAGTTGAAGGTCATCGACAGCTCTTTCGACGCTGGATTCGAATAACGAATGCAGTGTTCCAGACTGGTGGACGACATCTCGCCGACGTTGATCAGGTCGTGGCCTTCGAAGACTTCGCGGTGCATTTCCTGCAAGTACTCGTGCACGTTCGGGCCGTCGGTGTAGAAGCGACGGCCGTCGGTGTTGTCCTCGGGGAAATCGGCGGGCTTGGAGATCAGGTTGATCACGTCCAGGCGGAAACCGCCGACGCCCTTGTCACGCCAGAAGCGCATCAGCTTGAACACTTCGGCGCGCACCTTGGGGTTGTCCCAATTGAGGTCGGCCTGGGTGTGGTCGAACAGGTGCAGGAAATACTGGCCGGTTTGCGCCTCGTACTCCCAGGCCGAGCCGCCGAACTTGGATTCCCAGTTGTTCGGCTGGTCGCGCCAGATGTAGAAGTCGCGGTACGGGTTGTCGAGGCTGCTGCGTGCT
The DNA here is from genome assembly GCF_057835125.1 of Pseudomonas sp. GL_117. NCBI lineage: Bacteria > Pseudomonadati > Pseudomonadota > Gammaproteobacteria > Pseudomonadales > Pseudomonadaceae > Pseudomonas > Pseudomonas sp. GL_117. The sequence goes on from NZ_CM174418.1 coordinate 5,071,181, forward strand.
TGCTGGAACCACGCGTGCTCGATGGAGGTGTGGTTGACCACGATGTCGAGCATCAGCTTGATGCCGCGCTTGGCGGCTTCGCTGATCAGCAACTCGCAGTCGGCCATGGTCCCGTAGCTGGGGTCGATGGCGTAGTAGTCGCTGATGTCGTAGCCGTTGTCGCGCTGCGGCGAGCGTAGGAACGGGGTGATCCACAGGCAGTCGACGCCCAGCCATTGGAGGTAGTCGAGTTTGTCCACGATGCCCAACAGGTCACCGGTGGCGTTACCCGCGTGGCTGTGGAAGCTTTTGGGGTAGATCTGGTAGATCACCGAGTGTTGCCAGTTTTGCATGGGGGCTCCTTGAGTAGAGTTTGGTGCTGGCTTTGCAAGCCAGCTCCCACATCTGCATGTATTCACAAATCAAAAAGTGGGAGCGGGCTTGCCCGCGATAGCAGTGGTTCAGGCAACCCTGTACCCAGGCCGAACAATCTTCATGCTCAACCCACAGGTCAGAACAAACGGCACCACGATCGCAATCACCATCCCGATCACGAAACTGGGGATGTACTGCGGAATGATCGAGATAAACCCAGGCAAGCCACCGACCCCGATGGCCGACGCCTGCACCTTGTTCAGCGACAGGAAAATGCTGCCCAGCGCCGAGCCCAGCAGCGCGGCGTAGAACGGAAACTTGAAGCGCAGGTTCACCCCGAACATCGCTGGCTCCGTGATGCCGAAGTACGCGGAAATCGCCGAGGTGGACGCCATGCTTTTGTCCCGCGCATTGCGGGTCATGTAGAACACCCCAAGCGCGGCGCTGCCCTGGGCCAGGTTGGACATGACAATCATCGGCCAGATAAAGGTGCCGCCCTGGGTCGAGATGAGTTGCAGGTCCACGGCGAGGAACATGTGGTGCATGCCGGTGATCACCAACGGCGCATACAGCAGGCCGAAAATCGCCCCGCCAACCATCGGCGCCAGGTCGAACAGGGTGACCACACCTTCGGTGATCAGGATGCCGAGGTGACGGGTCACCGGGCCGATGATCGCCAGGGCCAGCACGCCGGTGACAACGATGGTGGTGATCGGCACGACGAGCAGTTGGATCGCGTTGGGCACCCGCGCCCGCAGCCATTTCTCGATGACACTCATCACATAGGCGGCCATCAGGATCGGCAGGATCTGCCCCTGGTAGCCGACTTTTTCAATCTTGAACCAGCCGAAAATATCGAAGTACGGCAGGCTCTGGCCGTCGAGGCCGGCAACAGCTTTACCGTAGTTCCAGGCATTGAGCAGGTCCGGGTGCACCAGCATCAGGCCCAGCACGATGCCGAGGATTTCACTGCCGCCAAAGCGCTTGGCCGCCGACCAGCCCACCAGCGCCGGCAGGAACACGAACGAGGTGTTGGCCATCAGGTTGATCAGGCTCCACAGGCCATCCAGGTTCGGATACGCCTCCAGCAGCGTCTTGCCCTCGATGAACATGCCCTTGGCACCCATCAGGTTGTTCACGCCCATCAACAGGCCGGCGATGATCAGCGCGGGCAGGATCGGCATGAACACATCGGAGAACACCCGCACCAGGCGCTGCATGGCGTTGGTCTTGTCGGCGCCTTTTTTCTTCACGTCGGCGATGGTGGCGGCGGCGAGGCCGGTCTGTTCGCGCAGGGCGGCGTAGACCTTTTCCACTTCGCCGGGGCCGATGACCACCTGGAACAGGCCGCCGGTGAAGAACGAGCCCTTGACCAGATCGACCTGGTTCAGCGCACTGCCGTTGACCAGGCTCGGGTCCTTCAACGCCAGGCGCAGGCGGGTCACACAGTGGGCGGCTTGCTCAAGATTGTCGCTGCCACCGAGGTGTTCGAGGATCTCGCGGGCAATGTTCGAATAGTCGTGGCTCATGCTTGGTTTCCACTTTGGTTTTTTTTATTGGGGGGGCAGTCATTGGCAGCACGCCGAGGGCAAAAGTACTCGTCTGTACGAGTTAAAGCAATAACTCGTACAGACGAGTTACAAAAAGTTTATTCGGTGTAGGACCCGACTCACTGTAGGTCGAATGGACAAACCCCACCCATGCCACTAAGGTTCCTGCCTGAACGCAAAGGCACAGAGCCATCCCCATGAGCAAATACAACCAGATCTATACCGATCTGCTTGCCAGCATCACCACTGAACGCCTGCAACGCGGCACGCGCCTCCCCTCCGAAACCGAACTGATGCACAGCTACCAGGCCAGCCGCGGCACCGTGCGCCGGGCTATCGAGCAGTTGCAGGAGCGCGGCTTTGCGCAAAAGATCCACGGCAAGGGCACCTTCGTGCTGTCGCCCAACCCGATTGAGTTCCAACTGGGCGGCATCGTCAGCTTCCATGAAACCCACGCCGACCTGGGCGATGACGTACGCACCGACGTCGTCGAGTTCACCCAGTTCCCGCTGGAAGGTTCACTGCTGCAACATATCGAAGCCGAGCCCGGCACCCTGATCACCCGCATCAAACGGGTGCGGCGCATCGGCGGCAAACGGGTGATCCTCGACATCAACCATTTCGTCGCCGAGCTGATCCCCGGCCTGGACCGCAGCATCGCCGAGCAGTCGATCTACGCGTTTATCGAACAGACCCTGCAACTGCAAATCGCCTACGCCCAGCGCACCATCGAAGCCCTGCCCCGCAGCAAGGACGACCAGGCACACCTCGATCTCGAAGGCCAAAGCCATGTGATCGTGGTGAGCAACCAGACGTTTTTGCAGGATGGGCGGCAGTTCGAGTACACCGAGTCGCGGCATACGTTGGATAAGTTTTACTTTTCGGATATTGCGCGCCGCTGAGCGACATCTGGCTGAGCAGTGCGGGGCGAAGCAGCGCTCGTTGAGTCTGCTAAATAGCCCCTGGTCGGTTAGCGCCAATCACCCGTTCCCTGCGCAAAAGCGCCAATCGTCGCAGATAGCAAGCCATTGGCCGTTAATTGTCGGCGCTGTCCGAAGGCGCTTGCCTCGCTTACCACTATTGCGCGCGGCTGCCGGAACGAATTCAAAGTGCCACTAGTCGCAAATATTGCAGAAACAAGAGGGGTCGGCCGACACACTTCCATGAGAGCAGTGTTTAGCCCTGCTCGGTCCAGGGGGGAAAGGAAAATCCGTTTGGGTATTTATCTGGCCGTATTTTCAGAGCTTTGGATATATGAAGAAAACACTGCGCGGAGTGCGAGCGCTCATGTCTGTGCCCAAGGACAATCCCGGTCTGGTCAAGGCGCAATACATCGCGCTGTCTCGCCAGTTGCCCATGATGTATTTCATCCTGCTGGTCAACAGCCTGATGCTGGCGGGCACCCACTTTGCGGTCGCGCCGCGCTGGCTGGTGGTGTATTGCCCTTTGATCATGACGTTGTTCGGGGTGATTCGTGCAGCGCAATGGATATGCACGCGCAGTCGCTCGCGCAGCCCGGCGCAGATGCTGACGGCGCTTAAGCGCACCAATATGCTCGCGCCGTTTGTCGCCGCGGCGTTCACCGCCTGGTCGCTGGCGCTGTTTCCCTATGGCGACAGCTATTCCCAGGCGCATGTCGCCTTTTATATGGCGATCACCGTCATCGGCTGCATTTTTTGCATGATGCACCTGCTGCCGGCAGCCCTGGTCACCACTGCAGTGGTCAACTCGGCGTTCGTGGTGTTCTTCGCATCCACCCATATCATTTCCTTTGTGGCCACTGCGATTGACGTCCTGCTGGTGTCCATCGCCATGCTGATCATTCTCAAGGCGCAGTACGCCGACTTCACCCGGCTGGTGAACATGCAGGCGCAGACGGCAAAACTCAGTGAGGAAAACCTTCAACTGGCCAACCAGGACAGCCTGACCGGGCTGGCCAATCGGCGGCAATTTTTTTCCAGCCTCGATACGCTGCTGTCCCGCGCCAGCGGGCAGGAGGTTCGCCTGGCCGTGGGGCTGATCGACCTGGATGGCTTCAAGCCGGTCAACGATCTCTATGGCCATAGCATCGGTGACAAACTGCTCTATCTGGTTGGCCAGCGCCTGACCGGGTTACTCAACGAAGAAGTACACCTGGCCCGGCTGGGAGGCGACGAGTTCGGTCTGATCATCACTCAGGCCATGAGCGACGACCAGTTGCAGGCCTTTGGCGAGAGAATCTGCGCCAGTATGCGCGAGCCGTTTCTGCTGGTGGACATCCCTATTCAGATCAGTGCGTCACTGGGCATCGCGACCTTCCCGGATCAGGCATCCAGCGCCACACAAGTGTATGAATACTCCGACTATGCCCTGTACCAGAGCAAGCGCCACCGTCCAGGCTCGGTCTGCCTGTTCAGCGCAGCCCATCGCCAGCAGCTCAATCGCGAAGGGCTGACCGAACAGGCCCTGCGCAGGGCCGATCTGGATTGTGAGTTTTACATGGTGTTCCAACCCATCGTGGATGTTCACAGTCAGCAAACAGTCGCCTTCGAGGCGTTGGCACGTTGGGAAAGCCCGGAGCTGGGTAACGTCCCGCCAAGTGAGTTCATCCCGATTGCCGAGCGTATCGGCATGATCAATCGCCTCACTATACCGTTGCTGAACAAGGCGCTGGACGCGGCAACGAGCTGGCCTGCGGGCATCCGCCTGTCATTCAACCTGTCCGCTCACGACTGTGGTTCCCAGGACGCCGCCCAGCAGATCGTCGAGCAGATCAAGAACAGCCGTTTCGACCCGCCCTCTCTCGATCTGGAAATCACCGAAACCGCGGCCATCCAAGACCTGCCGCAGACCCAGCGGGCGATCAGCCAGTTTCGCGAACTGGGCTGTGGCATTTCTCTCGACGACTTCGGCACCGGCTATTCCAGCCTGAGCCAGATCCATGCGCTGTCGCTGACCAAACTGAAGGTGGACCGAACCTTCGTCACCAACATCCACCTCGACCCGGCTCGCTTCAAGATCGTCAAGTCGCTGATTGCCATGTGCCAGGACATGCAGTTGGAATGCATCGTCGAAGGCGTGGAAACCGCCGAAGAACTCGACGCCCTGAAAGACCTCGGCTGCGCCTGGGCCCAAGGCTACCTGTTCTCCAAACCCATGCGCGCCAGCGACATCAGTACCTGGCTTGAAGGCGAGCAACTGGCCAAGTTGCAGGTGGTTTAAACCGCCAAAGAGGGCAAGGCGCAACTCGCGCTCATGCCGAAGCGACAGCGAAGGTGGCAGGCCAAAAAAGCAGAAAGCCCGCAGTTACGCGGGCTTTCGGGGTATTTCTTAGCACTTGATGCCGGTCGGTACCGGACGCGGGATCATTCCCACTCAATCGTCGCCGGCGGCTTGCTCGACACGTCATAAGTAACGCGCGAAATGCCTTCGATCTCATTGATGATACGGCCGCTGACAGTTTCCAGCAGTTCGTACGGCAGGTGTGCCCAACGGGCGGTCATGAAGTCGATGGTTTCTACGGCACGCAGGGCCACGACCCACGCGTAACGACGGCCATCGCCTACAACGCCAACGGATTTCACCGGCTGGAACACCACGAACGCCTGGCTGACCTTGTGGTACCAGTCGGCCTTGCGCAGCTCTTCGATGAAGATGTGGTCGGCGCGACGCAGCAGGTCGGCGTATTCCTTCTTCACTTCACCGAGGATACGCACGCCCAGGCCCGGGCCCGGGAATGGGTGGCGGTAGACCATGTCGTACGGCAGGCCCAGTTCCAGGCCCAGACGGCGCACTTCGTCCTTGAACAGTTCGCGCAGCGGTTCTACCAGCTTGAGGTTCATCTCCTCAGGCAGGCCACCCACGTTGTGGTGGGACTTGATCACGTGGGCCTTGCCGCTCTTGGCGCCGGCCGACTCGATCACGTCAGGGTAGATGGTGCCCTGGGCGAGGTACTTGATGTTGTCCAGTTTGTTGGACTGGGCATCGAACACGTCGATGAAGGTACGACCGATGATCTTGCGCTTCTTCTCCGGGTCGGACTCGCCGGCCAGGTTGTTGAGGAACTGATCTTCAGCGTTGGCGCGGATCACCTTGACGCCCATGTTCTCGGCGAACATGGCCATCACTTGCTCACCTTCGTGCAGGCGCAGCAGGCCGTTGTCGACGAAGACGCAGGTCAGTTGGTCGCCAATGGCTTTGTGCAGCAGGGCTGCTACCACGGAGGAGTCAACGCCGCCGGACAGGCCCAGCAGTACGTTGTCGGTGCCGACCTGGGCGCGAACCTGGGCGATGGCATCTTCAGCGATTTTCGACGGGGTCCACAGGGCTTCACACTCGCAGATGTCGAGGATGAAGCGCGACAGGATGCGGCCGCCTTGCTTGGTGTGGGTCACTTCCGGGTGGAACTGCACGCCGTAGTAACGACGCTCGTCGCTGAACATGCCGGCGATCGGGCAGCTCGGGGTGCTGGCCAGGATGTGGAAGTCTTCCGGCATCTTGGTGACCTTGTCACCGTGGCTCATCCACACGTCGAGGCCGAACAGGCCGTCGGCGTCAACGTGGTCTTCGATGCCGTCCAGCAGGCGGCTCTTGCCGACCACGTCGACACGGGCGTAGCCGAATTCACGCAGTTCGGAACCCTCAACCTTGCCGCCCAGTTGCTCGGCCATGGTCTGCATGCCGTAGCAGATACCGAAGACAGGCACGCCCAGGTCGAATACGGCTTGCGGGCAGCGCGGGCTGTTGGCTTCGTGCACGGACTCGGGGCCACCGGCGAGGATGACGCCTTTCGGTGCGAATTCGCGGATCGCTTCGTCGTCCATGTCGAACGGATGCAGTTCGCAGTACACGCCGATCTCACGCACGCGGCGGGCAATCAGTTGGGTGTACTGGGAACCGAAGTCGAGGATCAGGATGCGGTGGGCGTGAATGTCGAGGGCCATGGGAGGGACTCTGAAAAGCAGTTGCGAGCTTCAAGCTGCAAGCTGCAAGTAATCGGGGACTGCGCGGGAGCTGCACCAACACAGCCCCGCTTGCAGCTTATAACTTGTGGCTTCTAGTCGTCGGCTTCAGCCGACGCGGTAGTTTGGCGCTTCCTTGGTGATCTGCACGTCGTGAACATGGGATTCAGCCATGCCGGCGCCGGTGATCCGTACGAACTCTGGCTTGGTGCGCATTTCTTCGATGTTGGCGCTACCGGTGTAGCCCATCGAGGAGCGCAGGCCGCCCATCAGTTGGTGGATGATCGCGCTCAGGGTGCCTTTGTAAGGTACACGGCCTTCGATGCCTTCCGGAACGAGCTTCTCGGCGCCTGCCGAGGAGTCCTGGAAGTAACGGTCGGAAGAGCCTTGTGCCTGGGACATGGCGCCCAGCGAACCCATGCCGCGGTAAGCCTTGTACGAACGACCCTGGAACAGTTCGATCTCGCCTGGTGCTTCTTCGGTACCGGCGAACATCGAGCCCATCATCACGCAGGAAGCACCGGCAACGATGGCCTTGGACAGGTCACCGGAGAAACGGATGCCGCCGTCGGCGATCAACGGAACGCCAGTGCCTTCAAGGGCAGCAGCAACGTTGGCGATGGCGCTGATTTGCGGCACGCCCACACCGGCAACGATACGGGTGGTGCAGATCGAGCCAGGGCCGATACCGACCTTGACCGCATCCGCGCCCGCTTCGGCCAGGGCCTTGGCGGCAGCGCCGGTGGCAATGTTGCCGCCGATCACTTGCACTTCAGGGAAGTTCTGCTTGACCCAACGCACGCGGTCGATCACGCCTTTGGAGTGACCGTGGGCAGTGTCGACCACTACCACGTCAACGCCAGCAGCCACCAGCGCGGCAACGCGGTCGCCAGTGTCTTTACCGGTGCCGACGGCAGCGCCAACGCGCAGACGACCTTGGTCATCCTTGCTGGCCAGCGGGTAAGCCTTGGCTTTTTCGATGTCGTTGACGGTCATCATGCCCTTGAGGGCAAATTTGTCGTCGACGATCAGCACGCGCTCGATGCGGTGCTTGTGCAGCAGTTCGCGCACATCGTTCTTGTCGGCGCCTTCCATGACCGTGACCAGGCGCTCTTTAGGCGTCATCACTTCACGGACGGTGACTTCAAGACGGTTTTCGAAACGCACGTCACGGGAAGTGACGATGCCGACCAGGTCGCCATCATGCAGCACCGGAACACCGGAGATGTTGTGCAGGCGGGTCAGATCGAACAGGTCGCGCACGGTGGCGTCGGCTTCGATGGTGATCGGATCTTTCACCACACCAGCTTCGTAACGCTTGACCTTGCGCACTTCGGCAGCTTGCTGCTCGATGGTCATGTTCTTGTGGATGATGCCGATGCCGCCTTCCTGAGCCATGGCGATTGCCAAACGGGCTTCAGTGACGGTGTCCATGGCAGCGGAAACCAGTGGAATATTCAGCTCGATGCCACGGGTTAGGCGGGTCTTGAGACTGACTTCGTTAGGAAGCACCTCGGAATAACCGGGCACTAAAAGAATGTCGTCGAATGTCAGAGCTTCTTGGCTGATACGCAGCATCGCGGGGGCTCCCGAGCGGGAAAATGGAAGCGCGCCATTATACTCATGCACCCCACTGGGCTCAATGTAAAACTCTGACAAACTTGGTAATACTGATAGATGGATTAAAGTTCGACTTTGACCCAACTCATCTTCTGGTCCAGCCAATCGGCAAATTCGTCGATAAAGCTCTGCTTGAACCCCGCCTCCGCCCAGTTGTTGAAGATGAATCCCAGGTTGGAAAATCCGCATTCCTGTAGGAAGAGGAAGCCGTTGATGTCGTCTTCATGCCCACACAGCGGACAGGTGAAGTTGTCGGTGTGGCCCGGCATCCAGTCTTCCAGGCTTTCGAACAGCGCCTCGCCGACTTCCTTGCGGCATTCCGGGCAGCCCGCTTCTTCGAGGAAGCCCTTGGCCGGCGTATAGATGCAGCGCTTGTAGATGATCTCCAGACCGTTGATCGGCTCGTTGAATGGCAGCGCCTCGGGGTACAGCACCACGGCGCGGGCACCATCGGCCATGGCGTAGGCCATGCGGTTGCCGGTACGCCCGCAGGTGGTGAGTTCTTCCTTGATGATGTTCTTGCGCACCAGCCAACGCACAATCGCCCGGGCGCGGGGTTCGTGGACGGGCAAGGTGGAGATTTTCGGGACAAGGATGCTTTGGGAGTTCATGGGGCCTGAGAGTCCTGCGGTGTGCCGTCTGGCGCCTTCGCGGGCAAGCCCGCTCCCACAGGTGGCCGCATTCCAACAGAAGAAATGCGCTCGAATGTGGGAGCGGGCTTGCCCGCGAAGAGGCCCTGAAGGCTGGCAGCTTAATCCCTGAAGAAATCAGGTCAAGCGCTCAAATACCGCCCGATCAATGCAATACCGCTGGCCAGCACCAGCCAGGCCACCAATCGCACAAAGGTTTCACGGGACAGGCGCATCGTCAGCCTGCGCCCAAACCAAAGTCCCAGCACCATCGCCGGCAACAGGCACAGCGCCAACATCAACAGCGGCAAATCCGCATACACCCCGGCAATCAGGAACAGGCTCAAGCGCACCACCGTGCTGCAACTGATCAACGCACTTTGGGTGGCGCGCGCCGCGTCCTTGGGCAAGCGGCTGTTCAGATAGATCGCGTATAAAAAACCGCCGCTGCCAAACAACGCCCCAAACAAGCCGCCCACGGTGCCCATCGGGATCGACCAACCCGCCGCCAATTGCGCCGGCCGGGCTTTTACGGCCAGGCTGTAGATCGCATATGCACTGATAAACAGGCCCATCAACAGCAGCAACACATCCGAGTGCAGGTTGAGCAAAAACACCACGCCAAGGGTGCAACCGATCGCCATGCACGGCAGCAGGCGCAGCAACTCCGGCTTGTTCACGTCGCGCCGTGATTGCAGCAGATTGCCGAACGCCGCGACAAAATCCAGCAGCACCAGCAGCGGGATGATCTTGAACAGCGGCATAAACAGGATCAGGATCGGCCCCGCCACCAGCGCCGTGCCAAAACCGGCGATACCAAACACGATGTAGGCCACCGCCACGCCCAGGCCGATCACCAGCCAATCCACAGCGCCAAACGACCACTGGCTCATCAGCTCAACCGGGCTCATGGGTTATTCCTTGAAAGAGATAGCCTTCACTTTAGCCATCGACGAGGGTTGCGACTAATATCTTCAAAGCCCTCCACCCATCTCGAAAAGGCATGACGCGTGATCTCCACCCGCCAACTGCGTTACTTCGTCGAAATCGCCGACAGTGGCAGCTTCAGCGCCGCAGCCGAGCGCTTGTTTGTCGCCCAATCCGCATTGAGCCGGCAGATCAAGGAGCTGGAAACCAGACTGCAAACCCCCTTGTTCGAACGCACTGCGCGCCAGCCCCGACTGACGGCGGCGGGTGAAGCCTTCTACCCACGGGCGCGCAACCTGCTGAGTGAGCTGCTCAAGGCCTGCGAGATGACCACGCAAATCGGCAACGGCCAACGCGGCACGCTGCGCTTGAGCCATTCCAGTACCGTGCCGATGAGTGGCGCGTTGCTGCATGGCATCAGTACGTGGCTGGAGCGCTGCCCGGGCGTGTCGATGGACATCGTCAAGCTGTCCTCGGAGGCGCAATTGGAGGAAATCGCCGACGGCCGCCTGGAGGTGGGCGTGTTGCGTTTGCCGGTATTGCGCCAGCGCGAAGGCGTGCGCGTGACACCTTTATATAGTGAACAACTGTTGCTCGCGGTGCCGCCAAAGCATGGGTTGGCACGCAGTAATGCGCCGATTGAACTGGAACAACTCAAGGACGAAGCGTTTATCTCGATCCCCCATCCCCAGCGTGGGGGGCTGAGTTATCTATCCGCCGAGCTGTGCATGCGTGCAGGATTTTTCCCCAAGGCGGCACGGGTCATGTCGCGCAAGACCACCCAGTTGCAGTTGATCCAGGCCGGCTTCGGTATTGCCTTGTTACCAAAATCCATGCAGGACATCGCCCCCGCCAATGTGCGGTTTCTACCGCTGGCCGACCCGGACTGCCTGAGCACCGTGGCCCTGGCCTGCGCGCAGACGCCGAGCGCGCTGGTGGAGCAATTCTGTCAAACCCTGCGTGAATGCCTATAAACTGCCGCCCATGATTAAAGACCTCTGCTCATGATTAAAGACCCGTTTGCCCGCCTGGGCCTGGACCGCGAAGTCCTGACTGTCAGCCAGCTCAACGGCCGTGCGCGGGTGTTGCTGGAAGACGTGTTCACCAATATCTGGGTCGAAGGCGAGATCTCCAACCTCGCCCGCCCGGCTTCCGGCCACGTGTATTTCACCCTCAAGGACAGCGGCGCCCAGGTGCGTTGCGCGTTGTTCCGCAACAATGCGGCGCGGGTGCGCCAGGCGTTGAAGGACGGCCTGGCGGTGAAGGTACGCGGCAAGGTTTCGTTGTTTGAAGGCCGCGGCGATTACCAACTGATCCTCGATACCGTAGAGCCTGCCGGTGATGGCGCGCTGCGCCTGGCCTTCGACGCGCTGAAGGAGAAGCTCAGCGCCGAAGGCCTGTTCAGTGCCGAGCGCAAGGTGCCGCTGCCGGCCCACCCGCAGAAGATCGGCATTATCAGCTCGCCCACGGGCGCGGTGATCCGCGACATCATCAGCGTGTTCCGCCGCCGTGCGCCGCAGGTGCAACTGACATTGATCCCCACCGCCGTGCAAGGCCGCGAAGCGATCCCGCAGATTGTGCGCGCACTGAAAATGGCCGACGCCCGTGGCTTTGACGCGTTGATCCTGGCCCGTGGCGGCGGCTCGCTGGAAGACCTGTGGTGCTTCAACGAAGAAGCGGTCGCCCGTGCAGTAGATGCCTGCGTGACACCTATCGTCAGCGCCATCGGCCATGAAACCGATGTCTCCATCAGCGATTTCGTCGCGGACGTGCGCGCCCCTACCCCATCCGCCGCCGCCGAGTTACTGGCCCCCGATTCCAGCAACCTGGTGCGCCAGGTCGACAGCCTGCATCGCCGCCTGGTGATGCTGATGCGCAACCGCCTGACCCACGACCGCCTGCGCCTGGAGGGCATGGCCCGACGCCTGCGTCACCCCGGCGAGCGCCTGCGCCAGCAAGCCCAGCGCCTGGATGACCTGGACATGCGCCTGCGCCGCGCCTTCGAACGCAACCTCAACACCCGTCGCGAACGCCTGATCCGCCTGGAAACCCGCCTCGCCGGCCAACACCCCGGCCGTCAACTGGCCCTGCTGCGCCAGCGCCTCGACAGCCTCGCCGAGCGTCTGCCCCGCGCCATGCGCGAAGGCCTCAAGGCGCGCCGCCTGCAACTGCAAAGCCAGGTGCAGACGTTGCAGGTGGTCAGCCCGCTGGCGACCCTCGGGCGTGGCTACAGCATCCTGCTGGATGAGCGCGGCCAGGCGATTCGCAACGCAGCACAAACCCACACCGGCCAGCGCCTGACCGCACGCCTCGGTGAAGGCCAACTGCAGGTGCGGGTGGAAGACAATCACCTGACACCCGTCACCCTTTCGTTATTGGATTGATCGATGCCACGTTTATTCAGCCTGTTGATGTTGTTGTGCCTTGCCGTCAACGCCCACGCCGACAGCTACATCACCCGCACCTTGAACAAGCCGGTGCCGGGCGGTGTGGCCGTGGTCGAGTTGGGCCCATCGGCGGCCGCGCCGAAAGCCACTTACCTGGGCAAGCCGGTGTTGGTGGTCAGGGAGCAGGACAACTGGCTGGCAATCGTCGGCATCCCGCTGACGGTCAAGCCGGGCAATGAACGCATCAGTAGCGGTGGACGCAACCTGCCATTTATCGTCGGCTACAAGAAGTACCCGGAACAGCGCATCACCTTGAAGAACAAAAGCCAGGTGAACCCGGACCCGGCGCAGCTCAAGCGCATCGAGGCCGAGCTGGCGGTGCAGATCAAGGCCTACCGCAGCTTCAGCCCGAACCTGCCCAGCAACCTGATACTGGACAAACCAGTGAACGGACCGCTGTCGAGCAAGTTCGGCGTGCGGCGCTTCTTCAACGGCGAGGAGCGCAACCCGCATTCGGGCCTGGATTTCGCCGTACCGGCCGGTACGCCGATCAAGACTCCAGCGAACGGCAAGGTGATCCTGGTGGGCAACTACTTCTTCAACGGCAACACCGTGTTCGTCGACCATGGCCAGGGCTTTATCAGCATGTTCTGCCACATGTCGAAGATCGACGTGAAAGTCGGCGATCAACTCACCCGCGGCGCGGTGGTGGGCAAGGTCGGTTCGACCGGCCGTGCGACCGGGCCGCATATGCATTGGAATGTCAGCCTGAACGATGCGCGGGTCGACCCGGCGATCTTTATCGGCGCGTTCCAGCCCTGACCGACTCGATTGCGCGCCAGCCAAATGGCGCGCAATTAAAGCGAGAGTCTTGACAGTTATCAGGCATAAAATCCTGTTTCGCGAGCCAATAGCAGAACTTATCTCAATTTTTCTCGACTGCTTGCCATCTTTCACCCCGGCGGTTAGGGTTGAGCTTATGAAAACCTCTCACACCCTCATTCAGCTCCGCCAGCACCGCAGCCTGTGCCTCGTCAGCGCACGACTGCCAGGCTGAATCGATCTGCCTCGTCCCCGCTTTATCCCCAATAACAGTTACACGGCAGGCCGCCTTTTCTCGGCCCCTAAACAAAGGATTTCCCGATGAGCATGCTCAAAGACCCGTCTTCGAAGTACCGCGCGTTTCCGACCATCGACATCCCGGACCGCACCTGGCCTTCGAAAACCATCACCACCGCGCCGATCTGGTGCAGCTCCGACCTGCGTGATGGCAACCAGTCGCTGATCGAGCCGATGGACGCCGCGAAGAAGCTGCGTTTCTGGAAGACCCTGGTATCGGTGGGCGTGAAGGAAATCGAAGCGTCGTTCCCGGCCGCCTCGCAAACCGACTTCGACTTCGTGCGCACCCTGATCGAAGACGGCCACATCCCCGAGGACACCACCATTCAGGTGCTGACCCAGGGTCGTGAAGACTTGATCGCGCGCACCTTCGAATCCCTGCGCGGCGCCAAGAAAGCCATCGTGCACTTGTACAATGCGACCTCGCCATCGTTCCGCCGCATCGTGTTCAACCAGGACAAGGACGGCATCAAGGCCATCGCGGTCAACGCGGCCAAGCTGTTCGTCAAATACGCCGCCCAGCAGCCGGAAACCCAGTGGACTTTCGAGTACTCCCCGGAGACCTTCAGCGCGACCGAACTGGAGTTCGCCAAGGAAGTCTGTGACGCGGTGATCGAGGTGTGGAACCCGACGCCCGAGCACAAGATGATCCTCAACCTGCCGGCTACCGTGGAATGCGCCACGCCGAACATCTATGCCGACCAGATCGAGTGGTTCGGTCGTCATATCAACCGTCGTGACAGCGTGATCATCAGCCTGCACACCCACAACGACCGTGGCACTGGTGTGGCCGCCACCGAACTGGGCCTGATGGCCGGTGCCGACCGCGTCGAAGGCTGCCTGTTCGGCAACGGCGAGCGTACCGGTAACGTCGACCTGGTTACCGTGGCACTGAACCTGTACACCCAGGGCGTCAATCCTGAGCTGGACTTCTCCGACATCGACGGCGTGCGCAAAGTCGTCGAAGAGTGCAACCAGATCCAGGTGCACCCGCGCCACCCGTACGTCGGCGACCTGGTCCACACCGCCTTCTCCGGCTCCCACCAGGATGCCATCCGCAAGGGCTTCGCCCAGCAGAAAGACGACGCCCTGTGGGAAGTGCCCTACTTGCCGATCGACCCGGCCGACATTGGTCGCAGCTACGAGGCCGTGATCCGCGTGAACAGCCAGTCGGGCAAGGGCGGCATCGCCTACCTGCTGGAGCAGGAATACGACATCAGCCTGCCGCGTCGCATGCAGATCGAGTTCAGCCAGGTGGTGCAGGCCGAAACCGACCGCGTGGGCCTGGAGATGACCGCGCCGCAAATCTACGCGTTGCTGCAGCGTGAATACCTGCAAGCCAACACCCCGTATGCGCTGGTCAGCCATCGCTTGCAGGAAGAGAACGGCAACAGCTCGGTGGAAGTGGAAGTCTCGGGCAAAGGCCAGGGCGAAACCAACCTGCGCTGGCACGGCAAGGGCTACGGCACGCTGGAAGCGCTGGTTGCCGCCCTGCCGATCAAGGTGGAGATCATGGACTACAACGAACACGCAATCGGCGCCGGTACCAATGCCAAGGCGGCGGCGTACATCGAACTGCGTGTGAACGGTGAGCGGCCGGTACATGGCGTGGGCATTGATGAAAACATCACCACGGCCAGCTTCAAGGCAGTGTTCAGCGCGCTGAACCGCTCGTTGAGCCAGTTGGAAGCGAAAGCGGCGTAAGCGGCTGCTGAAATGCGAAAGGCCCCTGGGTGTGAATCCAGGGGCCTTTTTTTGCTTTGGGTCTTGGGTGGTGCTGATGGCCTCTTCGCGAGCAAGCCCGCTCCCACATTCGACCGCATTCCTACAGGATAAACGCGGTCGAATGTGGGAGCGGGCTTGCTCGCGAAGGCGGCCTATCAGACAAACTGAAAGGTATCGGCATCCAGATTCGCCGGGAATCGGGTGCGATACGCCGCCAGCTCCGCCGCATTCAGGCACACCTGGAACACCCCATCCGCCTCCCCCGCACTGAGCAGGGTCTCACCCTGGAAATCCAGCACCTGGCTGTCACCGGTGTAGACAAAACCCTTGCCGTCCGTACCCACCCGATTCACCGCCGCCACGTAGCACAGGTTCTCGATGGCCCGCGCCGGCAGCAGGCGGTTCCAATGCAAACGCCGCGCACCGGGCCAGTTGGCGGTGTAGAGCAACAGGTCGGTGTCCTGGGCATCGCGGCTCCACACCGGGAAGCGCAGGTCGTAGCAAATCAGCGGGCGGATACGCCAGCCCTTCAACTCGAACTGCACCTGGCGCTCGCCGGGGGTGTAGTGATTGTGCTCACCGGCCATGCGGAACAGGTGGCGCTTGTCGTAGTGCAGCACCTCGCCATCGGGTCGCGCCCACAGCAGGCGGTTGCGGTGGCTGCCATCGGCGGCCTGGATGATCACGCTGCCGGTGATCACCGCGTCGTACTTCGCTGCCTGGGCCTGGAGCCAGCGATGGGTCGGACCGTTCTCCGGTTCGGCGAGGGTGTCGGACGCCATGGAAAACCCGGTGGTGAACATCTCCGGCAACACGATCAGATCGGCGCCCCTGGCCTGCTCCAGCAGTGCCTCGAAGTGTTCAAGGTTGGCCTGGCGGTCGTGCCAGGCCAGGGTGGTCTGGACCAGGGCGATGTTCAGGTCCGGCAGTGCACTCAGATCACGCATAGCTTCTCGGCTGCTTGGCGCAGCGTCTCCTCGCGTTTGGCAAAGCACAGGCGCACCAGGCGCTGGCCTTGGGGTGGGTTCTGGTAGAACACCGAGACGGGAATCGTCGCCACGCCGTGTTCTCGAGTCATCCACAGCGACATGGCGACGTCATCCAGGTCCGGACGGATCTGTGAGTAATCCACCAGTTGGAAGTAGGTGCCGGCCACTCGACTAAAGCTGAAGCGCGACGGCGCCAGCAAGTCGCAAAACAGGTCGCGTTTGGCCTGGTAGAACGCTGGCAGTTCCTCGACGTGTTCCGGGTGCTCGGCCATGAAGTCGGCCAGGGCGAACTGCAGTGGTGTCACGCCACAGAAGTTGACGTACTGGTGCACCTTGCGCAGCTCAGCGGTGAGGGCCGCTGGCGCGACCACGTAGCCGGTTTTCCAGCCGGTGACGTGATAGGTCTTGCCGAAGGAACTGACCACGAAGGCGCGCTGATACAGCTCTTCGTGGGCCAGTACGCTCACGTGGGGCACACCGTCGTACACCAGGTGTTCATAGACCTCGTCGCTGACCAGGTAAATATCCCGGTCGCGGATCAGATCGGCCAACTGATCCAACTCGGCACGGCTGATCAAGGCACCGGTGGGGTTGTGCGGGGAGTTGAGGATGATCATGCGCGTACGGGGCGACAGCGCGGCGCGGATCTTGTCGAAGTCCAGCGCAAAGCCATCCAGGCTCAACTGCACATGCACGCAGCGCCCGCCGGCCAGCTCGACTGACGGCTCGTAGCTGTCGTAGCTGGGATCGAACACGATGACTTCATCACCATTTCGGATCACTGCCTGGATCGCGCAGAAGATTGCGGCGGTGGCGCCCGGGGTCACGGTCACTTCACTGTCGGCATCGACCTTGGCGCCGTAGCTGCGGGCGATCTTCGCCGCCACTTGCTGACGCAGGGCCGGCAAGCCGGTCATCGGCGAGTACTGGTTATGCCCGCTGGCGACGTGCTTGCCCACGGCATCAAGCAAACCTTGGGGACCATTGAAGTCGGGGAACCCTTGGGACAGGTTGAGCGCGCCGGTCTCGGCTGCGAGTTGCGACATGGTGGTGAAAATGGTCGTGCCGACATTCGGCAGCTTGCTGGTGATCATCAAAAAGCCCCTGCAGGTGAGCCCCAAGTTTTAAGCTGCCAATCGCACGGGGTCAAGGCACAAACCCTCGCGCACAAAAAAGGGCTCCAAAGGAGCCCTTTCTTGAGGCTTGACGCTTACAACTTGAAGCTGCCGTTACTTCTTGTCACGACGCTTCTTGTCGGCCTTCTTGTGGTGAGTCATCAAACGACGCTTCTTGTTCACCTGACGGTCAGTCAGTGTGTTCTTGTTGCCTTCGTACGGGTTCTCGCCACCCTTGAACTCGATACGGATCGGTGTACCGACCAGTTTCAAGACACGGCGGTAGGTGTTTTCCAGGTAACGCACATAGGACTTCGGCACCTTCTCGATCTGGTTACCGTGGATCACGATAATCGGCGGGTTGGCACCACCCAAGTGGGCGTAACGCAGTTTGATCCGGCGGTTGTTGACCATCGGCGGCGCATGCTCGCCAACCGCATCTTCCAGGATCTGGGTCAGGCGGTTGGTCGGCCAACGGGTCACGGCAGACTTGAACGAGTTCTGCACGGACGCGTAGAGGTTGCCCACGCCAGTGCCGTGCAATGCCGAGATGAAGTGAATGTCGGCGAACTCGACGAAGAACAGCCGACGTTGCAGCTCGATCTTGACGAAATCGCGCTCGCTCGGCGTCATGCCGTCCCACTTGTTGATCGCGATCACCAGTGCCCGACCGGCCTCGAGGGCAAAGCCCAGCAGGTTGAGGTCGTGGTCCACCACGCCTTCGCGGGCGTCCATCACAAAGATCACCACGTTGGCGTCTTTGATCGCTTGCAGGGTTTTGACCACCGAGAACTTTTCAACTTCCTCGTGGATCTTGCCGCGTTTGCGCACACCGGCGGTGTCGATCAGCGTGTACTTTTCCTCGTTGCGTTCGAACGGGATGTAGATGCTGTCGCGGGTGGTGCCGGGCTGGTCATAGACGATGACGCGGTCTTCACCGAGCATGCGGTTGACCAGGGTCGACTTGCCGACGTTGGGACGACCGATGATAGCGATCTTGATACCGTCTTTTTCGCTCGGGCCAGGAATGCGCTTGGCTTCCTCACCTTCGGCGACGATTTCCTCTTCGCCCTCTTCTTCCTCGACGTCATCCTTGGGGAAATCGCGCAGGGCAATTTCCAGCATCTGGGTGATGCCGCGACCGTGGGCACCGGCGACCGGGATCGCATCGCCCAGGCCCATCGGGCTGAATTCGGCACGGGCAGCTTCAGGATCGATGTTGTCGATCTTGTTCGCGACCAGATAGGAACGCTTGTTGCGCTTGCGCAGGTGCTCGCCAATCATTTGGTCGGCAGCGGTGTAGCCCGCACGGGCGTCCACCAGGAACAGCACGACGTCGGCTTCTTCAATGGCGAGCAGCGACTGCTCGGCCATTTTTTCGTCCATGCCGTGCTCGTCACCGGAGATACCACCGGTGTCGACAATAATGTAGGAGCGCCCTTGCCACTTTGCCTCACCGTATTGGCGATCACGGGTCAGACCGGACAAGTCGCCGACGATGGCGTCGCGAGTCCTGGTCAGGCGGTTGAACAAGGTGGACTTGCCGACGTTAGGTCGGCCCACCAGGGCGATTACGGGAACCATGCGGCTCTCCACTTCGTTATTTCAGAAAATACAAAAGCCGCTGCATGGCAGCGGCTGGTGCTCGGGGCAGCATAATCAAATGCCGCATGCCCCGCCGAAGCGGGGCCGCCTGGGTGTTACCCCAAGCATAGTTCTTACTTGATGGTCAGGGCTTCCAGCTTGCCGCTGTTGCCAAACACATAAAGCATGTTACCCACGACCAGCGGACGCGCACGCAGGCCGTCGCTGTCGATACGCTCGCGACCTACGAAGCGACCATCCACCTGGCTCAGCAGGTGCAGGTAGCCTTCGAAGTCGCCAACCGCTACGTAGCTGGAGAACACTTCCGGTGCCGACAGTTGACGGCGGGCCAGGGAGTCGTTGCTCCACAGTGCAGTGGTGGAACGCTCGTCGACACTTTCAACGGTGCCGGACGCCAGGCTTACGTAGACGCTGCCAAACCCTTGGGCGACACCGGCGTAGCTGGAAGCATCACGCTGCCAGTTCACACGACCGCTCTGCAGGTCCAGTGCCGCGACACGGCCCTGGTAAGTGGCGACGTAGAGGGTTTCGCCCGACAGCAGCAAGCCACCGTCGATGTCCACAACGCGATCCAGCTCGGAACGACCTTGTGGGATAGCCACACGGGTTTCCCAGGCCGGTACGCCGTTCTGGGTGTCCAGGGCGACTACTTTACCGGTCGACAGGCCTGCAACGGCCAGATTATTGGTCACAACCGGACCACTGGTGCCGCGCAAGGTCAGTACCGCCGGGGTGCTGTCGTACAACCAGCGTTGCTGGCCGGTGCTGGCGTCGAGGCCAATCACACGATCGTCCTGGGTTTGCACCACGACGATGTCACCGTTGGTGGCAGGCGGTGCGAGAACTTCACTGGTCACGCGAGCGCGCCATTTCTCTTCACCGGTGCTGGAATCCAGGGCTACGACTTCGCCTTTCAGCGTGCCGAGCATCACCATGCCGTAACCTACGCCGACGGCGCCGGAGACAGGCAGTTCGAGGTCTTTCTTCCACTTCACGTCGCCGTTGAGGCGATCCATGGAGATCACCACGCCGGTTACGTCGGCGGCCACAATGTTGTCACCGTCGATGGCCGGCACCAACATGTTGTAGGTTTCGCCCTGGCCATCACCGATGGAGCGGCTCCACTGCTTTTGCAGGACCACTTCTTCCTTGAAGCTGGTCAGCTCCGCAGGAGGCAGTTCTTTCTTGCTGTTGCTGCTGCAACCCGCGGCCAGAACGGCCAGAGCCAGCAATGCTGCATGTTTCCAACGGATCACGTCACGCATCCCCTTTGGCCAAGTCGTCGAGCTTGATTTGTAAGCCACCGACCGCCGCTTCATCAGACAGCGCCGCCTTGGCTTTTTTGTACGCAGCATTGGCTTCGTCGGTACGACCCAATTGGACCAGAAGGTCGCCCTTGAGCTCTTCGCGAGTGGCTACAAATGCCTTGTCAGCATCGCCGTCGAGCAGTTTGAGTGCTTCGTCGGCCTTGTTCTGTGCTGCCAGTACCTGAGCCAGGCGCTGACGTGCGATTTCACCCAGGGTCGGGTTCTTCGGCTTGTCGGCGATGGCCTTCAGCTCGGAGGCGGCGTCATCCAGCTTGCCGGTGTCGACCGCGACTTTCGCGACGAACAGGCTGCCGTACTGGGCGTAGGTGCTACCGCCAAATTCGTTTTTCAGCTTGCCGGCCAGGTCTGCAACCTGTGCCGGGTCAGGCTTGCCATCCGGAGTCAGCGTGGTTTCCAGCAACTGCTGGTAGAGGACCGAGGCGCCTTGGGACTGGTTGGCCTGATACTTGTGCCAGGCTTGCCAGCCGAACACCACCACTAAAGCCAGCAGGCCGCCAGTAACCAGGGGCTTGCCGTTACGCTGCCACCAGTCCTTGAACTCGGCCAGTTGCTCATCATCAGTACTCGACACCCCAATACTCCTTAATCGCTAAATTCGGCTGTTCGACAGCTTCAACCCTGCACGACGCAGGTGGCCAAGTGCGCAGCGAGCGCATCAAAGGCAATGTTCTGTTGCTCGCCCTGGCCACGCAGGGGTTTGAAACCTATCACTTGCTGGGCCAGTTCGTCATCGCCAAGGATCAGCGCATACAGCGCGCCGCTCTTGTCGGCCTTCTTGAACTGGCTCTTGAAGCTGCCGGCGCCGGCATTGACCTGCAGGCGAAGGTTCGGCAGTTGGTCGCGCACCTTCTCGCTCAAGGCCAGGGCGGCCAGTTCGGCGGCCTCGCCAAAGGCGCAGAGGTACACATCCACCTGACGGGAGATTTCTTCCGGGACCTTTTCCAGGGTTTCCAGCAGCAGGATCAAGCGCTCGATGCCCATGGCGAAGCCCACGCCAGTGGTCGGCTTGCCGCCCATCTGCTCGACCAGGCCATCGTAGCGCCCACCGGCGCACACGGTGCCCTGGGCGCCGAGTTTGTCGGTGACCCACTCGAACACGGTCTTGCTGTAGTAATCGAGGCCGCGCACCAGTTTGGTGTTGATCACGAACGGGATACCGGCAGCATCCAGGCGAGCCTTGAGGCCCTCGAAGTGAATGCGCGACTCGTCGTCCAGGTAATCGGCCATTTTCGGCGCGTTGACCAGTACGGCTTGGGTGTCGGCGTTCTTGGTATCGAGCACGCGCAGCGGGTTGGTTTTCAGACGGCGCTGGCTGTCTTCGTCCAACTTGTCCAGGTGAGCGGACAGGTACTCGACCAGGGCCACTTTATAGCGGCCGCGGGATTCGCTGGTGCCCAGGCTGTTGAGTTCAAGCTTGACCGCGTCACGGATGCCCAGCAGGCCCCACAGGCGCCAGGTCAGCACGATCAGCTCGGCGTCGATGTCCGGGCCGTCGATGTTGAACACTTCCAGGCCGATCTGGTGGAACTGGCGATAACGGCCTTTCTGTGGCCGTTCATGGCGGAACATCGGGCCGATGTACCACAACTTCTGCGGCTGGCCGGCACCGGTGAGGCCATGCTCCAGCACGGCGCGCACGCACGCGGCGGTACCTTCCGGACGCAGGGTCAGGGAGTCGCCGTTGCGGTCTTCAAAGGTGTACATTTCTTTTTCGACGATGTCGGTCACTTCACCGATGGAGCGCTTGAACAGCTCGGTGAATTCGACGATCGGCATGCGGATCTGCTTGTAACCGTAGTTATCCAGCAGGCGCGCGACGGTGCTTTCGAAGTAGCGCCACAACGGCGTCTGCTCCGGCAGGATGTCGTTCATGCCGCGAATGGCTTGCAGAGACTTGCTCACATCAAATCCTTAAATTCGTTCAATCAGCCGCGCGCGATCAGCGCTGCGTCAGCTGCGACCTTTTCGGCCGCTTTCTCGCGGATCAGCTTTTCAAGCTCGTCCACCAGATTGTCATTCGTCAATTTCTGCGACGGCTTGCCATCGATGTAAATCAGGTTCGGTGTACCGCCGGTCAAGCCCACATGGGCTTCCTTGGCTTCGCCCGGACCGTTGACCACACAACCGATCACCGCTACATCCAGTGGCACCAACAGGTCTTCAAGGCGCAATTCCAGATCGTTCATGGTTTTCACCACGTCGAAGTTCTGCCGCGAGCAGCTCGGGCAGGCAATGAAATTGATGCCACGGGAGCGCAAACGCAGGGATTTGAGAATGTCGTAACCGACTTTCACTTCCTCAACAGGGTCTGCCGCCAGGGAGATGCGGATGGTATCGCCAATCCCTTCGGCGAGCAGCATACCGAGACCCACCGCAGATTTCACTGTGCCTGAGCGCAAACCGCCCGCTTCAGTGATACCCAGGTGCAACGGCTGCACGATTTCCTTGGCCAGCAGGCGGTAGGCTTCGACCGCCATGAATACGTCGGAGGCCTTTACGCTGACCTTGAAGTCCTGGAAATTCAGGCGTTCGAGGTGCTCAACGTGACGCAGCGCCGACTCAACCAGTGCTGCCGGCGTAGGCTCGCCGTATTTCTTTTGCAGGTCTTTTTCCAGGGAACCAGCGTTGACGCCGATACGGATTGGAATACCGCGATCACGGGCAGCATCCACCACGGCACGCACACGGTCTTCGCGACCGATGTTGCCCGGGTTGATCCGCAGGCAGTCCACACCCAGTTCGGCTACGCGCAAGGCGATCTTGTAGTCGAAGTGAATGTCGGCAACCAGTGGCACCTTGACCAACTGCTTGATGCGACCGAAGGCTTCGGCGGCGTCCATGTCCGGTACGGAGACGCGCACGATGTCGACACCAGCCGCTTCCAGACGATTGATCTGGGCGACGGTGGCGGCCACGTCATTGGTGTCGCTGTTGGTCATGCTCTGGACCGCGATGGGGGCATCGCCACCCACAGGCACCGAGCCAACCCAGA
Source organism: Pseudomonas sp. GL_117 (assembly GCF_057835125.1). Taxonomy (NCBI): domain Bacteria; kingdom Pseudomonadati; phylum Pseudomonadota; class Gammaproteobacteria; order Pseudomonadales; family Pseudomonadaceae; genus Pseudomonas; species Pseudomonas sp. GL_117. The sequence goes on from NZ_CM174418.1 coordinate 5,094,461, forward strand.
TCTTGCGCGATACGCGACGTTTGATTGGAGATTCGCCGTGCATGACTATTGTCCCAACTTGAGGCGAGCGGTCTCGCCACTGGTGAACGGCGCCACGTCCACAGGCTGGCCGTTGTAGGCCACTTGCGCGCCACGGGCAAAGCCCAGACGCAGCGTCAAAGGAGGCTTGCCGGCCTGGTCGAGCGTATCTCCCTTACGCTTCAGACCGCTAAACAGCACCTTGCCATTGCCATCGGTGAGTTGCGTCCAGCAGTCGGCGATGAAAGTGACCTGTACGCGGCCATCACCGGCGATCAACGCTGGGGTGGTCGGCGCGGAAATCGCAGGGGCGGCAGGCGTGACTGGAGCAGGCGCTTGTGCCGGTGCGGCTGGCGTATGCGCCTGCGCAACCGGGGCGGCTGGGGTGGCCTGGGCGTGAGCCGGTGCAGTCGGCGTCGCGGGAGTCGGTGCAGCGGCGGTCGCGGCTGGCGCGGTTTCCGGGGCGGGTTGCTCGGTGGCAACCGGCGCTTCGGGGGCAGCCTGGCCTTCGGCAACAGCCTGGTCTTCCGGCTCATCCAGTGGATGAATCTGGGTGGTGCCGTCGGCGCTTTCGACTTCGACGTGCTCCATGGCGTTGCTGGTCATGTCTTTGGTGCGCTGGGAGGTCTGGTCTTGCCACCAGACAAAACCACCGCCGATCACGGCGATCAGCAGCAACAGGCTGACAATACGCAGAATCGTGTGGGAAACCCGCACCGGCTCCTCGATACGGCCCAAGCCGTGGACATTGCTGCCCTGGGAATCCGTACCGGTGAATTGGTCGAACTCCTGGACCAGTATGGCTTGGTCGATGCCGAGCAATTTGGCGTAGGCGCGGATGTAGCCACGGGCGAAGGTATGCCCCGGCAACTTGTCGAACGCGCCGGCTTCCAGGTTGGCCAGGGATGTGGTGGTCAAATTGAGCTTGAGGGCCACTTCCGCCAGCGACCAACCATTGCTTTCGCGGGCCTGACGCAAGGTGTCGCCTGGGTTTACGCGATTAGCTGCTACAACTTCCGGGTGCGCCGCTTTCATCATTGCTCCGACAGGTATTGCTGATATTCCGGCGTACCGGGATAGAGTCGTTCGAGTTGCTGGCCAAAACGTGCGGCCGTGTCGCGTTCTTCATGAACCGTCGCCAGCCGCACACCGAGCAATAGACTACGTGCATTTTGCCCGCTGAGCAGGCTAAAACGCTCGTAATAGTCACGTGCCGGCACATAATGCCTGTCTTCGTAGGACAACTCAGCCATTTCGAGCAAGGCCCGCGGCTGACGCCCATTCAAGTGCAGGGCTTTTTCCAGTTGCTGGCGAGCGCTGTCGCGCTGGCCTAGGCGCAGCGAGGTCACTGCGAGGTTCTCGAAGACACGGGAACGCTCAGGATAGAGGGTATCGGCGCTGGCTTGCTGGAAATAAAGGGCGGCCTGGTCATAACGTTTCTGCTCGAACAGGAAACTGCCGTAGTTGTTCAGCAGCCGTGGGTCGGCAGGACGGGCGGCCAGGGCCTTGTTGAAATACTGGCCGGCCAGTTCCGGCTCGGCCTGGGCCTGGAACACCAGGGCCAGCGCGGCATTGGCGTCCGCATCGTCGCTGTCCAGCTCAAGCGCCTTCTTCAGCGGCACCTTGGCCTGTTCGCTCAGACCCTGTTGCAGATAACCCAACCCCAGTTGCACATAGGCAACCCGCGCCTCATCACGGCCTTTGCCGGTTTGCAAAGGGCTCTCGTAGCCCGATGAAACACAACCGGCCACAAGGCCGGTAACAAGCAAAAGCAGCGCAAGGCGCAAGGGCATAGAGATCCTCTCTCAGATTCGATTCACGGCAATGAGCGGCAAATCGTCGGCGGCATTCACTTCGCGCCCGGCGATATAACGTTCACTGCGGCGGGTGCGGTCCATCACCTGCCCGACCAGTTGGCCACAGGCGGCGTCGATGTCTTCACCACGGGTGGTGCGGACGGTGACGTTGTAGCCAGCCTGGTGCAGTTGATCCTGGAAACGGCGGATCGCGTTGTTGCTCGGCCGCTCGTAGCCAGAATGGGGAAACGGGTTGAACGGGATCAGGTTGATCTTGCACGGGGTGTTCTTGAGCAACTCGATCATCTCGACGGCGTGTTCGACCTTGTCGTTGATGTCCTTGAGCAGGGTGTACTCGACGGTCAACACGCGTTTCTCACCCAAGGTCGCCATGTAACGCTGGCAGGATTCGAGCAGCATCTTAAGCGGATACTTCTTGTTGATCGGCACCAATTGGTTACGCAATGCGTCATTGGGTGCGTGCAGCGACAACGCCAGGGAGACGTCGATGTGCTTGGCCAGCTCATCGATCATCGGAACCACGCCGGAGGTCGACAGGGTCACGCGGCGCTTGGAGATGCCGTAGCCCAGGTCGTCCATCATCAGGTGCATGGCGGAGATGACGTTGTCGAAGTTCAGCAGCGGCTCACCCATGCCCATCATCACCACGTTGGTGATGGCACGGTCGACGGTCGCCGGGACGCTGCCAAAGGATTTGTTGGCAATCCACACCTGGCCGATGACTTCGGCGGCGGTGAGGTTGCTATTGAAGCCTTGCTTGCCGGTGGAGCAGAAACTGCAATCCAGGGCACAGCCTGCCTGGGACGAAACGCACAAGGTGCCACGTTTGCCCTGGGGAATGTATACGGTCTCGACGCAGCTGCCGGACGCCACGCGCACCACCCACTTACGGGTGCCGTCGCTGGAGATGTCCTCGCTGACCACTTCGGGACCACGCACCTCGGCAATAGCCTTGAGCTTGTCGCGCAGGGCCTTGCTGACGTTCGTCATGGCGTCGAAATCATCGACGCCAAAGTGGTGAATCCATTTCATTACCTGACCGGCACGGAAACGCTTCTCCCCGATTGAGTCGAAGAATTTCTCCATTTCCGGCTGGGTCAGACCCAGCAGGTTGGTTTTAACAGTCGATGTAGTCATGGATTCACCTTCACTCTTAAGCCAATGCTTAGCGAGTGGTTACTTCAGTAGCTGCGAAGAAGTACGAGATTTCACGAGCAGCTGCGGCTTCGGAGTCCGAACCGTGAACAGCGTTGGCGTCGATGGAATCAGCGAAGTCAGCACGGATGGTGCCGGCAGCAGCTTCTTTAGGGTTGGTAGCGCCCATCAGCTCACGGTTCAGAGCGATAGCGTTTTCGCCTTCCAGAACCTGAACAACAACAGGACCGGAGATCATGAAGGCAACCAGGTCGCCGAAGAAACCACGAGCGCTGTGCTCAGCGTAGAAGCCTTCAGCTTCGGCTTTGGACAGTTGCTTGAGTTTCGAAGCTACAACCTTCAGGCCGGCTTTTTCGAAACGAGTGGTGATCTCGCCGATGACGTTTTTTGCAACAGCGTCAGGCTTGATGATGGAGAAAGTACGTTGAACAGCCATGGTGTAACTCCAGAAACGGTAATTTACGAAAAATTAAACCCGCGAATTATACGCGGGTTATCGGGTATTGCCTAACCTGCGGGGATGATCAGTCGATTTCTTCGATCCAGAGCGCCTGGACCGCTTCCAATACCTTCTCGCCACAGCGGCCAGAGGTGTTGTCGAAATCGGGAAGCTCCATGATCCAGCGCTGCAGATCAACGAAGTTGACCTTCAACGGGTCCACATCCGGCTTCGCTTCAGCGAGCTCTTCAGCAATGCGCTGTACATCATTCCAACCATATTTCATGACAGTACTACCAATCAGTGCGGCGCTTCGGCCGCATGGTTGAGCGAATATTTCGGAATTTCGACGGTGATGTCTTCAGTCCCGACCTTGGCCTGACAGCTTAGGCGCGAATGCGCCTCCAGGCCCCATGCGCGATCGAGAAAATCCTCTTCCAGCTCGTCGGCCTCTTCCAGGGAGTTGAACCCCTCGCGGATGATGCAATGACAAGTGGTGCAGGCGCAGACGCCGCCGCAGGCACTTTCGATCTCGATGTGGTTGTCATGGGCAACTTCGAGGATGGACTTGCCGGTCTCAGCCTCCACGACCATACCGTCCGGGCAATGCTCGGCGTGTGGCAGAAAAATGACCTGCGGCATTAATTATTCCTCGATTTCATTCAGGTTGCGTCCCGCCAGGGCGGCTTTTACCGTCTGGTCCATGCGGCGGGCGGCAAAGGCATCGGTCACTTGCGACAGGCGCTTGGTCTGCTGCTCGATGGCATAACCATCGGTGCCCTTCATCAATTCGGCCAGTTCCTGCATCTGCAGGTCGATGACCATGCGCTCTTCGGCGTCCAGCAGGCGCTCGCCGTCGACATCCAGGGCGCCCTGCACCGCTTCGAGCAGGCGCTGGGCATCCACTTGTTGCTCACGCAGTACGCGGGCGACCTTGTCGTCACTGGCGTGCTGGAACGAATCCTTGAGCATCTTGGCGATTTCACCATCAGTAAGGCCATAGGACGGCTTGACCTGGATGCTCGCCTCAACGCCCGAACCCATCTCGCGCGCGGCCACGTTCAGCAGGCCGTCGGCGTCGACCTGGAAGGTCACGCGGATCTTCGCCGCACCCGCCACCATCGCCGGGATGCCACGCAATTCAAAGCGCGCCAGGGAGCGGCAGTCGCTGATCAGCTCGCGCTCGCCTTGCAGCACATGGATCATCATGGCCGTCTGGCCATCTTTGTACGTAGTGAAATCCTGGGCGCGGGCGACGGGGATGGTGGTGTTGCGTGGAATCACCTTCTCCATCAGGCCGCCCATGGTTTCCAGCCCCAGGGACAATGGAATCACGTCAAGCAGCAGCAGTTCGCCGCCGTCACGCTTGTTGCCGGCCAGGGTATCGGCCTGGATGGCGGCGCCAATGGCGACGACTTGATCCGGGTCGATTTCGGTCAACGGCTGGCGACCAAAGGCTTCAGCGACCGCCTCACGAACGCGCGGCACGCGAGTTGAACCACCGACCATGACCACGGCGCCGACATCTTCCAACTCGATACCGGAATCACGCACGGCGCGGCGGCAGGCCTTGAGGCTGCGGGCGACCATCGGCTCGATGAGCGAATCGAAGGCTTCACGGGTCAGTTGGGCCGACCAGTTGCCGTAGGAGACGTCAACAGATGCAGCGTCAGTCAGTGCTTCCTTGGCGGCACAGGCGGTTTGCAACAGGTTGCGTTGCGCGCCCGGGTCCAGGTCGGCAGACAAGCCGGCGCTGCTGATGATCCAGCCCGCGATGGCGTGGTCGAAGTCGTCACCGCCCAAGGCACTGTCGCCTCCGGTGGCCAGCACTTCAAACACGCCGCCGGTCAGGCGCAGGATCGAAATATCAAAGGTGCCGCCGCCCAGGTCGTAGATCGCAACCAGGCCTTCGGCATGCTGGTCGAGGCCATAAGCCACCGCTGCCGCCGTCGGCTCGTTGAGCAGGCGCAGCACGTTCAGACCGGCGAGTTTTGCCGCATCCTTGGTGGCCTGGCGCTGGGCGTCATCGAAGTACGCCGGAACGGTGATCACCGCCCCCACCAGTTCGCCGCCCAAGGTGGTTTCCGCACGCTGGCGCAGCACCTTGAGAATATCGGCCGACACTTCCACCGGACTTTTCGGGCCCTGGACGGTGTCGATGAACGGCATGTGGGATTCGCCACCGACAAAGCGGTACGGCAGCTGGTCACCCAACTGCTTGACGTCGGACAAACCACGCCCCATCAGGCGCTTGACCGACAGCACGGTGTTCAACGGATCGGTAGACGCCGCCAGCCTGGCTGACTCACCCACTTCGGTACGGTCAGCGTGGTAACGCACGGCGGACGGCAGGATCACCTGGCCATCGGCGTCGGGCAGCGGCTCGGACAGGCCGCTGCGCAAGGCAGCGACCAGGGAATTGGTGGTGCCCAGGTCAATCCCGACCGCCAGGCGACGCTGGTGCGGTTGAGGACTTTGGCCGGGTTCGGCGATTTGCAGTAGGGCCATGGTAATCAGGTCTTATCTGTCTATCAGGCGTGCATCACGGGCAGCACACGGGGTTAATCGTCGAGGCGCTCTTCTAGCTGGCGCACTTCGTAGGTGAGCTTGTCGAGGAACTGCATGCGCCGCATCAGGCGTTCGGCCTGTTCGCGTTGCGCAGCGTCATCCCAACAGGCTGCGAAGCTTTCGTTGAGCTCATCCTGGGCCGTTTTCAGACGACGCTTGAAGACTGCGACACCGGCCAGATCGGCCTCGTCCTGCAAGTCTTCGAGCTCTTCGCGCCACTGCATCTGCTGCCTCAGGAAGTCCGGGTCATGCACGGTCACTTCCAGCGGCAACTCGCCACCGTTCATCGCGAGCAGGTAGCGCGCGCGTTTCGGGGGGCTTTTGAGCGTCTGATAGGCTTCGTTGAGGCTGGCCGACTGCTCCAGCGCCAAGCGCTGCTCACGTTCGGTAGCGTCAGCAAAGCGGTCCGGATGCACACCACGCGCCAATTCTCGGTAGCGCGTGGCAAGCTGCTCAAGGTCCAGCCGAAAACTCGGCTGCAGCTCGAATAAAGCGAAATGACAAGGAGTACCCACGAATAGCCTCAGATGTTGAAGCTTTCGCCGCAGCCACATTCACCGCGTACGTTGGGGTTGTTGAACTTGAAGCCTTCGTTCAACCCTTCCTTGACGAAATCGAGTTCGGTGCCGTCCAGGTAGGTCAGGCTTTTAGGGTCGATGATCACTTTCTCGCCGTGACTTTCGAACACCTGGTCTTCCGCAACCACCTCGTCGACGAACTCCAGCACATAGGCAAGGCCGGAACAGCCCGTGGTGCGTACACCCAGACGAATCCCCTCACCTTTACCGCGCCCATCCAGGGAGCGTCGCACGTGCCGCGCAGCCGCTTCTGTCATGCTGATAGCCATCGTTGACTCCTTACTCGTCGCCAAATGCTTAGATCAAGCCTTTCTTCTGCTTGTAGTCGCGAACGGCCGCCTTGATGGCGTCTTCTGCGAGTACGGAGCAGTGGATTTTCACTGGCGGCAGGGCCAGTTCTTCGGCCAGCTGGGTGTTGCTGATGGTGACAGCCTCATCCAGGGTCTTGCCTTTCATCCATTCGGTCGCCAGGGAGCTGGAGGCGATGGCCGAACCGCAGCCGTAGGTCTTGAACTTGGCGTCTTCGATAACGCCCGCGTCGTTGACCTTGATCTGCAGGCGCATGACATCGCCGCACGCCGGGGCGCCGACCATGCCGGTGCCGACGTCTGGGTCTTCCGCGTCCATCTTGCCGACGTTACGCGGGTTTTCGTAGTGGTCGATGACCTTTTCGCTGTAAGCCATGGTACTGAATCCTCACTCATCAGGGCCGCTCTGGAACCCTGTAGACACGCCTGCGTTTTCCGCCACGTGCCTACAGAGCCGGGGTGGCGGCTTCTATATTTAGTGTGCCGCCCACTCGATCTTGGAAATGTCGACACCGTCTTTGTACATGTCCCACAGCGGCGACAGAACGCGCAGCTTGTTGACGGCTTCGCAGACTTTCTGCGCGGCGTAGTCGACTTCTTCTTCGGTGGTGAAGCGGCCGAACGTAAAGCGGATCGAGCTGTGTGCCAGTTCGTCGTTGCGGCCCAGGGCGCGCAGTACGTACGACGGCTCAAGGGACGCCGAGGTGCAGGCCGAACCGGACGAAACCGCCAGGTCCTTGAGCGCCATGATCAGCGACTCGCCTTCGACGTAGTTGAAGCTCAAGTTCAGGTTGTGCGGTACACGGGCGGTCATGCTGCCGTTGATGTACAGCTCTTCAAGGTTCTCGACCTGCTTGTAGAAGCGGTCGCTCAGGGCCTTGATACGGATGTTTTCGGCAGCCATGTCTTCCTTGGCTACACGGAAGGCTTCGCCCATGCCGACGATCTGGTGGGTTGCCAGGGTGCCCGAACGCATGCCGCGCTCGTGACCGCCGCCGTGCATGGTGGCTTCGATGCGTACGCGAGGCTTGCGGCTCACGTACAGCGCGCCGATGCCTTTAGGGCCATAGGTCTTGTGGGCGGAGAACGACATCAGGTCGACTTTCAGCTTCGACAGGTCGATGTCGACCTTGCCGGTGGACTGGGCCGCATCGACATGCAGCAACACGCCTTTGGAGCGGGTCAGCTCGCCGATGGCCGCGATGTCGTTGATGGTGCCGATTTCGTTGTTCACGTGGATCACGGAAACCAGAATGGTGTCTTCACGCAGCTCGGCTTCGATCATGGCCGGAGTGACGATACCGTCGGTGGTTGGTTCAAGGTAAGTGACCTCGAAACCTTCACGCTCCAGTTGGCGCATGGTGTCGAGGACAGCCTTGTGCTCGATCTTGGTGGTGATCAGGTGCTTGCCTTTGGTCGCGTAGAAGTGCGCGGCGCCCTTGATTGCCAGGTTGTCGGATTCGGTAGCACCGGAGGTCCAGACGATTTCGCGCGGGTCGGCATTGACCAGGTCAGCGACTTGGCGACGAGCGTTCTCGACCGCTTCCTCGGCCTTCCAGCCAAATACGTGGGAACGGGAGGCAGGGTTGCCGAAGTTTCCGTCAACCAGCAGGCACTCGCTCATCTTTTGCGCGACACGCGGATCAACCGGGGTGGTCGCTGAGTAATCAAGGTAAATCGGCAATTTCATGGACTTTCTCCTAAATCAGGCTGGCTGGCGTGCCGTTAGCTCTTCGGCTGTCACTCGACGGCGGACGCTTCGATCTTGTCCAGACGCGGCGCCTTGGTATTGCAACGGCGCTGGTCCTGACGCTGGGCTACTTCTTGCACCTCACGGCGAGTCACAAGATCAGCCAAGCTGATACCACTCAAAAACTCATGGATCTGCAGGCTCAAGTCACACCACAGGTGGTGCGTCAGGCAGGTGTCGCCGGCATGGCAATCACCCAGACCCTGGCATTTGGTGGCGTCGACGGATTCGTTGACCGCATCGATCACCTGGGCGACCTGGATGCCCTGCATATCGCGGGACAGCTGATAGCCACCACCCGGCCCACGCACACTGGAAACCAGATTGCTGCGGCGCAATTTGGCGAACAGTTGCTCAAGATAGGACAGGGAAATGCCTTGGCGCTCGGAGATATCGGCCAGGGACACCGGCCCAGTTTGCGCGTGCAAAGCCAAGTCAAGCATGGCAGTCACCGCGTATCGGCCTTTTGTAGTCAGTCTCATGGACAAGTACCAAGGTGTTTCAGAATGGGAGCGAGTATGCGATTCCCGAGTATTTAAGTCAACTATAAGACCTAGTACTTTAGTCAGGATTACCCGTAAAAAGGGCGCGCGAATCATAGCAGGATGGGGTGGTGACGAACAGCGGGAAGGCGACCGGACTGGGACCGCGAGACCAACGGAGATCAAAAGTGGGAGCGGGCTTGCTCGCGAAAGCAGTGAGCCAGTCAATATATTTGGCGACTGATACACCGTATTCGCGAGCAAGCCCGCTCCCACAAGGGGTTTGCGGCGATTGCGAGAACTCAGCTCGCCCTGGTAGCCGCTTCGTCCTTGATTTCGGCGAAGTCTTCTTCGCGCAACTCAGGCAGCTCCTTCGCACAGTAAGGACTCCCCAGATCCTTCAACGCACCGCACATACCCTCCAGCTTGCCGTCCACCGCTTGCAGATGATCGAGCAACTGGCCAATGGCACGCGCCACCGGGTCAGGCATATCTTCGCTGACGCCATAGGCATCGAAGCCGATCTTCTCGGCCATGGCCTTGCGCTTGGCTTCCTGCTCTTCGCCGACTTCCGGCTTGACGATAATGCGCCCGGGAATGCCGACAACGGTGGCGCCAGGCGGCACAGCCTTGGTCACGACGGCGTTGGACCCGACTTTCGCGCCGGCACCAACGGTAAACGGGCCGAGCACCTTGGCGCCCGCTCCGACCACCACACCATTCTCCAGGGTCGGATGGCGCTTGCCCTTGTTCCAGCTGGTGCCGCCAAGGGTCACACCCTGGTAGAGCGTCACGTCGTCGCCGATTTCTGCGGTCTCGCCGATAACAATGCCCATGCCATGGTCGATAAAGAAGCGACGCCCCACCTTGGCTCCCGGATGAATCTCGATCCCCGTCATCCAACGCCCGAAGTTCGACACCAGCCGCGCCAGCCATTTCCAGCCCATGCCCCACAACGCGCTGGACAAGCGGTGAATCCAGATAGCGTGCATGCCCGGGTAGCAGGTCAGCACTTCAAAGGCGTTGCGCGCCGCCGGGTCCCGGTGGAAAACACTTTGGATATCTTCTCGCAAACGCTCGAACATTTTTTAATCCTTCCGCTTTAGAAGCTCACCACGGGCCGCTTTCTGGGTTTCCGTGAGGATGCCACGCAATATATTCATTTCCGCCCGGCTGACCGAGCTGCGTCCGTACAAGCGACGCAGGCGCGCCATCAAGTGCCGTGGTTTTTCAGGATCGAGGAACTCGATGGCCACCAGGGTTTGCTCCAGGTGCTCATAGAACCGCTCCAGCTCGTCCATGGTGGCCAGCTCGCCACTTTTGGTCGAAGCGACTTCTTCCTTTTCCACTTTGCTCGGCTGGCCAGCAGCGGCCAGCCAGGCCATGCGCACTTCGTAAGTCAACACCTGCACCGCCGCCCCAAGGTTCAAGGAACTGAACTCGGGATCTGATGGAATGTGTACGTGGTAATGACATCGCTGCAGCTCGTCATTGGTCAGGCCGGAATCTTCACGACCGAATACCAGGGCGATTTCGGCGCCACCAGCGGCCTCCTCCACCACTTTGGTTCCGCATTCGCGCGGATCCAGCAGCGGCCAGGGGATGCGGCGGTCGCGGGCGCTGGTGCCGAGCACCAGGTTGCAGCCGACCAAGGCGTCTTCCAGCGTGGCGACCACCTGTGCATTTGCAAGGATGTCATTGGCGCCCGAAGCGCGGGCATCGGCCTCGTGGTGCGGGAACACGCGCGGCTCGACCAGCACCAGGCGCGTCAGCCCCATGTTTTTCATGGCTCGCGCCACCCCGCCGATATTGCCGGGATGACTGGTATTGACCAAGACGACACGAATGTTTTGCAGCAAGGGAGGCGCTCTCGGACACAGGAAAGGGGAGCAAATCTTACAGAACCGCCTAAGGTTATGCCATGAAAGCGAACGTCGTCCTTCACCTGAAGAAAGTTTCTGCTAGAATGCCCGGCTTTCTTTAACAACCTTAGGTGACACATCCATGCAGCCCATGCTGAATATCGCGCTGCGCGCCGCCCGCAGCGCCAGTGAATTGATCTTCCGCTCCATCGAGCGCCTGGATACCATCAAGGTCGACGAAAAAGACGCCAAGGATTACGTATCCGAGGTGGATCGCGCCGCCGAACAGAAAATCATCGACGCGCTGCGCAAGGCCTACCCTACCCACGGCATCCTCGGTGAAGAAACCGGTTTGCACAAAGGTAGCGGCGAAGGCGAAGACTACCTGTGGATCATCGACCCGCTGGATGGCACCACCAACTTCCTGCGCGGCATTCCACACTTTGCCGTGAGCATCGCGTGCAAATACCGTGGCCGCCTGGAACACGCAGTCGTACTGGACCCGGTCCGTCAGGAAGAATTCACCGCCAGCCGTGGCCGTGGCGCCCAGCTCAATGGCCGTCGCCTGCGTGTCAGCGGCCGCACCAGCCTGGACGGCGCCCTGCTGGGTACCGGATTCCCGTTCCGTGACGATCAGATGGACAACCTGGAAAACTACCTGGGCATGTTCCGCGCCCTGGTTGGCCAGACTGCCGGCATCCGCCGCGCTGGCGCAGCGAGCCTGGACCTGGCCTACGTGGCCGCCGGCCGGTTTGATGCGTTCTGGGAGTCGGGGCTGTCCGAGTGGGACATGGCTGCAGGCGCCCTGCTGATCCAGGAAGCAGGCGGCTTGGTGAGCGACTTCACTGGCGGTCACGACTTCCTTGAGAAAGGTCACGTGGTTGCGGGTAACACCAAATGCTTCAAGGCAGTATTGACGGCAATCCAGCCGCACCTGCCGGCCTCGCTGAAGCGCTAAGCGAGCGAGCACAAAAAAGCACCCTTCGGGGTGCTTTTTTTTGCCTGGGATTGCGGTAACACTGCATTTCCTGCCACAACACATACTCAATGTGGGAGCGGGCTTGCCCGCGAATGCGGTGGGCCAGTCAATACATCCGGTGACTGACACTCCGCTTTCGCGGGCAAGCCCGCTCCCACATTTTGAACTGCACCAGGCTTATGGGTTACTGCTGATTCTGGCCGAGGATCAGACGCCCTTCTTTATCCACAGGAATCTGGCCACCCGGATCGCGATCCATACGCACGGTGCCTTCCTTGCCATCCAGGTTGTAACGCACGTCGTAACCGACCACTTTGTCGCTAATGTCATTGACGGTGTTACAGCGGGTTTGCGTGGTGGTGTAGGTATCGCGGTTCTGCATGCCTTCCTGAACCTTGTTACCGGCATAACCGCCACCGACCGCACCGGCCACAGTGGCCAGCTTTTTACCGTTACCGCCACCGACCTGGTTGCCCAACAGGCCACCGGCCAGCGCACCGACCACGGTGCCGACTATTTGATGTTGATCCTGCACCGGCTTCTGCCGGGTCACAGCGACGTCCTTGCAGACCTCGCGTGGTGTCTTGATCTGGGTTTTCACCGGCTGCACCGCCAGCACTTGCGCATACTCAGGGCCGCTTTTTACCAGGCTATAGGTGGCAAAAGCACCCCCGGCAGTCACACCGACAGCACCCAATACCGCACCAACCAGCAACGACTTGTTCACATGAACCTCCTGACCATCACAAACGGACGGAAACGTCCGCGCTATACCCAGCCTTGGAGCAAAAAAAAAGGCACGAGTTCAATACTCGTGCCTTTCTTGTCACAGCGGATCAACAACGGCCCATCAAGGGCGGTCGTCGACCTCCTTGCCAGTGCTGGCCGGAGGGATCAGGTCTTCGCTGTTGAGGTTCAACCAGATCAGCACCACGTTGGCGATGTAGATCGACGAGTAGGTCCCCGCCAGAACGCCGATGAACAGCGCCAGGGAGAAGCCCCACAGGTTATCGCCACCGAAGATCATCAGCGCGGCAATCGCCAGCAAGGTGGAGATCGACGTCGCCATGGTCCGCAGCAGGGTCTGGGTGGTGGAGATGTTGATGTTCTCGATCAACGACGCCTTGCGCAGTACGCGGAAGTTCTCACGAACCCGGTCGAATACCACGATGGTGTCGTTGAGGGAGTAACCAATGATCGCCAGCACGGCTGCCAGTACGGTCAGGTCGAAGGTAACCTGGAAGTACGCCAGGATACCCACGGTCACGATCACGTCGTGGATCAGCGACACAATCGCGCCGACGCCGAACTTCCACTGAAAGCGGAACGCCAGGTAGATCATGATGCCGACCAGCGCCATCAGCATGCCGAGGCCGCCCTGGTCGCGCAGTTCTTCACCCACCTGCGGGCCGACGAACTCGACACGCTTGACCGACGCCGGGTTGTCGCCGCCGACCTTCTGCAAGGCCTCGGCTACCTGGTGACCCAGTTGCGGGTCTTCGCCCGGCATACGCACCAGCAGGTCGGTGGTTGCACCGAAGCTCTGCACGATGGCTTCGTGATAGCCGGCCTTGACCAGCTCGTTGCGCACCAGGGTGACGTCGGCGGGCTTCTCGTAGGTCAGCTCGATGAGCGTACCGCCGGTGAAGTCCAGACCGTAGTTCAAGCCCTTATGGAACCAGCTGAACAACGCCAGAACGGTAAGGAGCACAGTGACGCCGAACGCAACGTTGCGAACGCCCATGAAGTTGATTGTACGTAACATGGCAGCCCCTTAAATCCACAACTTCTTGAAGTCACGCCCGCCAAAGATCAGGTTGACCATTGCGCGGGTCACCATGATGGCCGTGAACATCGAGGTAAAGATACCGAGGGACATGGTCACCGCAAAACCTTTGACCGGGCCAGTGCCCATGGCAAAGAGAATCCCGCCGACCAGCAAGGTGGTCAGGTTGGAGTCGAGAATCGCGGTAAATGCCCGGCCGAAGCCTTCGTTGATTGCACGCTGTACGGTCATGCCGGCGGCGATCTCTTCACGGATCCGCGAGAAGATCAGCACGTTGGCGTCTACCGCCATACCCATGGTGAGTACGATACCGGCGATACCTGGCAGGGTCAGTGTAGCGCCCAGCAGCGACATCAGGGCCAGCAGCATCACCATGTTGCCCGCCAGGGCCACGGTGGCGATGACGCCGAAGAAGCGATAGATGGCGATGATGAACAGCGACACGAACAGCATGCCCCACAAAGCCGCATCGATACCCTTGGTGATGTTGTCGGCACCCAGGCTCGGGCCAATGGTGCGCTCTTCAGCGAAGTACATCGGCGCCGCCAGGCCACCGGCACGCAGCAACAGTGCCAGCTCGGACGACTCGCCCTGACCGTTCAGGCCAGTGATGCGGAATTGAGCACCCAGCGGCGACTGGATGGTCGCCAGGCTGATGATCTTCTTCTCTTCCTTGAAGGACTGTACCGGCACATCTTTCTCTACACCGTCGACCACTTGCTTGGTGTAGGTGGTGACCGGACGCTGCTCGATGAAGATGACCGCCATGCTGCGACCGACGTTGCTGCGCGTGGCGCGGCTCATCAGCTCACCACCGTGGCCATCCAGGCGGATGTTTACTTCAGGCGTGCCGTGCTCGCCGAAACCGGCCTTGGCGTCGGTCACCTGGTCACCAGTGATGATCAGGCTACGCTCGATCAGTGCAGGCGGGCGGTTGCCTTCGCGGAACTCGAATTCCTCGGAGGTGGCCTTGGAAGCTCCCGGCTCAGCGGCCAGGCGGAATTCCAGGTTGGCGGTTTTACCCAGGATACGCTTGGCTTCAGCAGTGTCCTGTACGCCCGGCAATTCAACCACGATGCGATTGGCACCCTGGCGCTGAACGATCGGCTCGGCCACACCCAGTTCGTTGACGCGGTTACGTACCGTGGTCAAGTTCTGCTTGATGGAGTATTCGCGGATTTCCGCCAGCTTGGCCGGGGTCATCGCCAGACGCAGTACAGGTTGACCGTTCAGGTCGGCCGGTACGATGTCGAAATCGGTGAAGTTCTTGCGTACCAGTGCACGGGCCTGTTCGCGGGAAGCCTCGTCAGAGAAGCCCAGCTGGATGGCACCGTTGAGCTGCGGCAGGCTGCGATAACGCAATTTCTCTTTGCGCAGCAGGCTCTTCACATCGCCCTCATAGACTTTAAGGCGTGCGTCGAGGGCCTTGTCCATGTCGACTTCCAGCAGGAAGTGCACACCACCGGACAAGTCCAGACCCAGCTTCATCGGGTGCGCGCCAATGCTGCGCAGCCATTTTGGCGTGGTCTGTGCCAGGTTGAGCGCGACAACGTAGTCGTCACCCATGACCTTGCGCACGACATCTTTGGCCGGCAATTGGTCTTCTTGCTTGGTCAGGCGCAACAAGCCGCCCTTCGCATCAGCTGCCAACGTTGCCGCCTTGACCTGGATACCTGCGTCAGTGAGCGCTTTGCTCGCGCGTTCCAGATCAGCCTGATTGACCTGCAGCGAAGTGCTGGCGCCAGTGATCTGGATCGCAGGGTCATCAGGGTAGAGATTGGGAGCGGAATAAATAAAACCGATCGCCAGCACCGCCAGGATCAGTACGTATTTCCACAGAGGGTATTTGTTCAGCATCACGCCGCCCGCTTATGACGCGGGGCGCCTTGCGCGCCCCGTCGATTGGTAAAGGTTGTTACTTAGATCGCTTTGAGCGTGCCTTTTGGCAGCGTGGCGGCGATGGCGCCCTTCTGGAACTTCATTTCCACAGTGTCGGAAACTTCCAGCACCACGAAAGCATCGGAAACCTTGGTGATCTTGCCGGCGATGCCGCCAGTGGTCACGACTTCGTCACCTTTCTGCAGGCTGCCCAGCAGGTTTTTCTGCTCTTTGGCGCGCTTGGCCTGTGGGCGCCAGATCATCAGGTAGAAGATGACCAGGAAGCCGACCAGGAAAATCCACTCGAAACCACCGCCCATAGGACCGGCAGCGGCAGGCGCAGCGGCATCAGCCATGGCGTTAGAGATAAAAAAGCTCATTTAGCACTCCAGTTGCAAATAGTGAATCTTAGGGTCGGAAAACTCAGTCCAAGGGCGGCACAGGAAGCCCGCGCTTGGCATAGAAGGCATCGACGAAGGCGGCCAATGTACCCTGTTGAATAGCCTCGCGCAAACCAGCCATCAGGACTTGGTAGTGACGCAAATTGTGGATGGTATTCAACATGCTACCCAGCATTTCCCCACACTTGTCCAGATGGTGCAGATAAGCACGGGAGAAGTTCTGGCAGGTGTAGCAATCACAGGTGGGATCCAGCGGCGAATCATCATGGCGATGGAACGCGTTACGGATCTTCAGCACGCCTGTATCGATGAACAGATGCCCATTGCGGGCATTACGGGTTGGCATCACGCAATCGAACATGTCCACACCGCGGCGCACACCCTCTACGAGATCTTCCGGTTTGCCAACGCCCATAAGGTAACGAGGTTTGTCAGCAGGCATCAGGCCCGGCAGATAATCCAGCACCTTGATCATCTCGTGCTTGGGCTCGCCAACCGACAAGCCGCCGATGGCCAGGCCGTCAAAGCCGATCTTGTCGAGGCCTTCCAGCGAGCGTTTGCGCAGGCTTTCGTGCATGCCGCCCTGGACGATGCCGAACAGCGCCGCGGTGTTATCACCATGTGCGTTCTTCGAGCGCTGGGCCCAACGCAGGGAAAGCTCCATGGAGATCCGCGCGACGTCCTCATCGGCCGGGTACGGTGTGCACTCGTCGAAAATCATCACGATGTCGGAGCCCAGGTCGCGCTGCACCTGCATCGACTCCTCCGGGCCCATGAACACTTTGGAACCGTCTACCGGCGAGGCGAAGGTCACACCCTCTTCCTTGATCTTGCGCATGGCCCCCAGGCTGAACACCTGGAAACCACCGGAGTCGGTGAGGATCGGGCCTTGCCACTTCATGAAGTCATGCAGGTCGCCATGCTTCTTGATCACTTCCGTGCCCGGACGCAACCACAGGTGGAAAGTGTTGCCGAGGATGATCTCGGCGCCGGTGGCGACGATGTCGCGCGGCAACATGCCCTTGACGGTGCCGTAGGTGCCGACCGGCATGAACGCCGGGGTCTCCACGGTGCCGCGCGGGAAAGTCAGGCGACCGCGACGGGCTTTGCCGTCGGTAGCGAGCAATTCAAACGACATACGACTCATAGTTGTTCCTCTGGGCCGCGTGGCGCCGGGTTGCGGGTGATAAACATCGCATCACCGTAGCTGAAAAAACGGTACTCGTTGGCGATGGCGGCCTGGTAAGCGGCCATGGTTTCCGGGTAGCCGGCAAATGCCGAGACCAGCATCAACAGCGTGGATTCGGGCAGATGGAAATTGGTGACCAGGCAATCGACCACATGGAACGGTCGGCCCGGGAAGATAAAGATGTCGGTGTCGCCGCTGAACGGCTTGAGCACGCCATCACGTGCCGCGCTTTCCAGGGAGCGCACGCTGGTGGTGCCTACCGCCACCACTCGCCCGCCACGCGCCTTGCAGGCGGCCACAGCGTCGACAACTTCCTGGCTGACTTCCAGCCACTCGCTGTGCATGTGGTGGTCTTCGATGTTATCCACACGCACCGGCTGAAACGTGCCGGCCCCCACGTGCAGGGTCACATAGGCGGTCTCGACGCCCTTGGCGGCAATCGCATCCAGCAGTGGCTGGTCGAAATGCAGCCCGGCGGTCGGCGCGGCAACGGCACCCAGGCGCTGCGAGTAGACGGTCTGGTAGCGCTCGCGGTCCGAGTCTTCGTCGGGGCGATCGATATAGGGTGGCAGCGGCATATGGCCGACACGCTCCAGCAGAGGCAACACCTCTTCTGCGAACTTGAGTTCGAACAGGGCGTCATGGCGCGCCACCATCTCGGCTTCGCCACCACCATCGATCAAGATGCAGGAGCCCGGTTTCGGCGACTTGCTGGAGCGCACATGGGCCAGCACACGATGGCTGTCCAGTACGCGCTCTACCAGGATTTCCAGCTTGCCGCCGGAAGCTTTCTGGCCAAACAGCCGCGCCGGAATCACCCGGGTATTGTTGAACACCATCAGATCGCCTGGGCGCAAATGCTCCAGCAAATCAGTGAATTGACGGTGTGCGAGGGCACCGCTGGGCCCGTCCAGGGTCAGCAGTCGACTGGCGCGACGCTCGGCCAAAGGATGGCGAGCGATCAGCGAATCAGGAAGCTCAAAAGTAAAGTCAGCAACGCGCATGATGGAGTTCGTCTAGCAGGGCCGGGAAGTCTAGCGGAAATAGTGAAAATTGACCATGAAAGGTGATTGACCAACGGTAATCTCATCTCTATACTTCGCCGCCATTGAGCCCTGATGGCGGAATTGGTAGACGCGGCGGATTCAAAATCCGTTTTCGAAAGGAGTGGGAGTTCGAGTCTCCCTCGGGGCACCATCTTAAAAAAAGACCTTGAATTTCAAGGTCTTTTTTTTCGTCTGTAGAAAAGCGCGGAACGCATCAAGCCTTCCTTTAGCAGGCGATCTATCGTGCCGAGCCCTCTCCAGGAGCGCCCAGACACGCCAAGACAACACGACCCTCCCCCCCTACCGTTCATCGCCACTTACGAGCCTCCAAGGACCCGCTGGAGAGCGCTTCGGAGTGCCGGGTAGATTGACTCCAGCAGCGACCGAAACGTACTCAAAAATCATAAACTTGCCCGGGACTGAAAACGTCGATGAAAGGATAAACCGGCCCTTCCTGGGCTTTTTTTCGCGCCCAAAACAAAACCCCATCTGCTTTCGCAAATGGGGTTTCGGAATTTAATCTTGACGATGACCTACTCTCACATGGGGAAACCCCACACTACCATCGGCGATGCATCGTTTCACTGCTGAGTTCGGGATGGGATCAGGTGGTTCCAATGCTCTATGGTCGTCAAGAAATTCGGGTACTGAGTCGTGGCTTGTGCCTCGCTTCAGCAAATTGGGTATGTGATAGCTTTCGGTGTTTTGTGAACGTCGAACTTTCGGTTCATTTCGTCTTCACACACCGCAATCTGGCCTTTCGACGCAAATTGCTTGGGTGTTATATGGTCAAGCCTCACGGGCAATTAGTATTGGTTAGCTCAACGCCTCACAGCGCTTACACACCCAACCTATCAACGTCGTAGTCTTCGACGGCCCTTCAGGGAACTCAAGGTTCCAGTGAGATCTCATCTTGAGGCTAGTTTCCCGCTTAGATGCTTTCAGCGGTTATCTATTCCGAACATAGCTACCCGGCAATGCCACTGGCGTGACAACCGGAACACCAGAGGTTCGTCCACTCCGGTCCTCTCGTACTAGGAGCAGCCCCTCTCAAATCTCAAACGTCCACGGCAGATAGGGACCGAACTGTCTCACGACGTTCTAAACCCAGCTCGCGTACCACTTTAAATGGCGAACAGCCATACCCTTGGGACCGGCTTCAGCCCCAGGATGTGATGAGCCGACATCGAGGTGCCAAACACCGCCGTCGATATGAACTCTTGGGCGGTATCAGCCTGTTATCCCCGGAGTACCTTTTATCCGTTGAGCGATGGCCCTTCCATACAGAACCACCGGATCACTAAGACCTACTTTCGTACCTGCTCGACGTGTCTGTCTCGCAGTCAAGCGCGCTTTTGCCTTTATACTCTACGACCGATTTCCGACCGGTCTGAGCGCACCTTCGTACTCCTCCGTTACTCTTTAGGAGGAGACCGCCCCAGTCAAACTACCCACCATACACTGTCCTCGATCCGGATAACGGACCTGAGTTAGAACCTCAAAGTTGCCAGGGTGGTATTTCAAGGATGGCTCCACGCGAACTGGCGTCCACGCTTCAAAGCCTCCCACCTATCCTACACAAGCAAATTCAAAGTCCAGTGCAAAGCTATAGTAAAGGTTCACGGGGTCTTTCCGTCTAGCCGCGGATACACTGCATCTTCACAGCGATTTCAATTTCACTGAGTCTCGGGTGGAGACAGCGCCGCCATCGTTACGCCATTCGTGCAGGTCGGAACTTACCCGACAAGGAATTTCGCTACCTTAGGACCGTTATAGTTACGGCCGCCGTTTACCGGGGCTTCGATCAAGAGCTTCGCGTTAGCTAACCCCATCAATTAACCTTCCGGCACCGGGCAGGCGTCACACCCTATACGTCCACTTTCGTGTTTGCAGAGTGCTGTGTTTTTAATAAACAGTCGCAGCGGCCTGGTATCTTCGACCGGCATGAGCTTACGGAGCAAGTCCTTCACCCTCACCGGCGCACCTTCTCCCGAAGTTACGGTGCCATTTTGCCTAGTTCCTTCACCCGAGTTCTCTCAAGCGCCTTGGTATTCTCTACCCAACCACCTGTGTCGGTTTGGGGTACGGTTCCTGGTTACCTGAAGCTTAGAAGCTTTTCTTGGAAGCATGGCATCAACCACTTCGTTACCTAAAAGGTAACTCGTCATCAGCTCTCGGCCTTAAGATCCCGGATTTACCTAAGATCTCAGCCTACCACCTTAAACTTGGACAACCAACGCCAAGCTGGCCTAGCCTTCTCCGTCCCTCCATCGCAATAACCAGAAGTACAGGAATATTAACCTGTTTTCCATCGACTACGCTTTTCAGCCTCGCCTTAGGGACCGACTAACCCTGCGTCGATTAACGTTGCGCAGGAAACCTTGGTCTTTCGGCGTGGGTGTTTTTCACACCCATTGTCGTTACTCATGTCAGCATTCGCACTTCTGATACCTCCAGCAAGCTTCTCAACTCACCTTCACAGGCTTACAGAACGCTCCTCTACCGCATCACTTACGTGATACCCGTAGCTTCGGTGTATGGTTTGAGCCCCGTTACATCTTCCGCGCAGGCCGACTCGACTAGTGAGCTATTACGCTTTCTTTAAAGGGTGGCTGCTTCTAAGCCAACCTCCTAGCTGTCTAAGCCTTCCCACATCGTTTCCCACTTAACCATAACTTTGGGACCTTAGCTGACGGTCTGGGTTGTTTCCCTTTTCACGACGGACGTTAGCACCCGCCGTGTGTCTCCCATGCTCGGCACTTGTAGGTATTCGGAGTTTGCATCGGTTTGGTAAGTCGGGATGACCCCCTAGCCGAAACAGTGCTCTACCCCCTACAGTGATACATGAGGCGCTACCTAAATAGCTTTCGAGGAGAACCAGCTATCTCCGAGCTTGATTAGCCTTTCACTCCGATCCACAGGTCATCCGCTAACTTTTCAACGGTAGTCGGTTCGGTCCTCCAGTTAGTGTTACCCAACCTTCAACCTGCCCATGGATAGATCGCCCGGTTTCGGGTCTATTCCCAGCGACTAGACGCCCTATTAAGACTCGCTTTCGCTACGCCTCCCCTATTCGGTTAAGCTCGCCACTGAAAATAAGTCGCTGACCCATTATACAAAAGGTACGCAGTCACAGAACAAAGTCTGCTCCCACTGCTTGTACGCATACGGTTTCAGGATCTATTTCACTCCCCTCTCCGGGGTTCTTTTCGCCTTTCCCTCACGGTACTAGTTCACTATCGGTCAGTCAGTAGTATTTAGCCTTGGAGGATGGTCCCCCCATATTCAGACAAAGTTTCTCGTGCTCCGTCCTACTCGATTTCATGACTAAGAGATTTTCGCGTACAGGGCTATCACCCACTATGGCCGCACTTTCCAGAGCGTTCCGCTAATCTCAAAGCCACTTAAGGGCTAGTCCCCGTTCGCTCGCCACTACTAAGGGAATCTCGGTTGATTTCTTTTCCTCAGGGTACTTAGATGTTTCAGTTCCCCTGGTTCGCCTCTTGCACCTATGTATTCAGTACAAGATAACCATCTTATGATGGCTGGGTTCCCCCATTCAGACATCTCCGGATCAAAGTCTGTTTGCCGACTCCCCGAAGCTTTTCGCAGGCTACCACGTCTTTCATCGCCTCTGACTGCCAAGGCATCCACCGTATGCGCTTCTTCACTTGACCATATAACCCCAAGCAATCTGGTTATACTGTGAAGACAACATTCGCCGAAAATTCGAATTTCTCAACTAAGAGAACTCACAAATTTTACCTTAGCCTGATCCGTTACCAGTGAAAGTAACGTTCAGTCTATCTTTCTATCACATACCCAAATTTTTAAAGAACGATCTAATCAAAGACTAGAAATCAACATTCACCATCATTACGATGGAATGCTCATTTCTAAGCTTTCAACAAACAGAAGCAGTAGTGGTGGAGCCAAACGGGATCGAACCGTTGACCTCCTGCGTGCAAGGCAGGCGCTCTCCCAGCTGAGCTATGGCCCCGTATTTCTACAGGCGTTTCCCACACAAAATTGGTGGGTCTGGGCAGATTCGAACTGCCGACCTCACCCTTATCAGGGGTGCGCTCTAACCAACTGAGCTACAGACCCAATTTCGGGCTGCTTCTTTATCGTCTTCTTCAATGAATCAAGCAATTCGTGTGGGAACTTATGGAGCAGCTGATGTCGTCGATTAAGGAGGTGATCCAGCCGCAGGTTCCCCTACGGCTACCTTGTTACGACTTCACCCCAGTCATGAATCACACCGTGGTAACCGTCCTCCCGAAGGTTAGACTAGCTACTTCTGGTGCAACCCACTCCCATGGTGTGACGGGCGGTGTGTACAAGGCCCGGGAACGTATTCACCGCGACATTCTGATTCGCGATTACTAGCGATTCCGACTTCACGCAGTCGAGTTGCAGACTGCGATCCGGACTACGATCGGTTTTGTGGGATTAGCTCCACCTCGCGGCTTGGCAACCCTCTGTACCGACCATTGTAGCACGTGTGTAGCCCAGGCCGTAAGGGCCATGATGACTTGACGTCATCCCCACCTTCCTCCGGTTTGTCACCGGCAGTCTCCTTAGAGTGCCCACCATTACGTGCTGGTAACTAAGGACAAGGGTTGCGCTCGTTACGGGACTTAACCCAACATCTCACGACACGAGCTGACGACAGCCATGCAGCACCTGTCTCAATGTTCCCGAAGGCACCAATCCATCTCTGGAAAGTTCATTGGATGTCAAGGCCTGGTAAGGTTCTTCGCGTTGCTTCGAATTAAACCACATGCTCCACCGCTTGTGCGGGCCCCCGTCAATTCATTTGAGTTTTAACCTTGCGGCCGTACTCCCCAGGCGGTCAACTTAATGCGTTAGCTGCGCCACTAAAAGCTCAAGGCTTCCAACGGCTAGTTGACATCGTTTACGGCGTGGACTACCAGGGTATCTAATCCTGTTTGCTCCCCACGCTTTCGCACCTCAGTGTCAGTATTAGTCCAGGTGGTCGCCTTCGCCACTGGTGTTCCTTCCTATATCTACGCATTTCACCGCTACACAGGAAATTCCACCACCCTCTACCATACTCTAGTCAGTCAGTTTTGAATGCAGTTCCCAGGTTGAGCCCGGGGATTTCACATCCAACTTAACAAACCACCTACGCGCGCTTTACGCCCAGTAATTCCGATTAACGCTTGCACCCTCTGTATTACCGCGGCTGCTGGCACAGAGTTAGCCGGTGCTTATTCTGTCGGTAACGTCAAAACAGATACGTATTAGGTAACTGCCCTTCCTCCCAACTTAAAGTGCTTTACAATCCGAAGACCTTCTTCACACACGCGGCATGGCTGGATCAGGCTTTCGCCCATTGTCCAATATTCCCCACTGCTGCCTCCCGTAGGAGTCTGGACCGTGTCTCAGTTCCAGTGTGACTGATCATCCTCTCAGACCAGTTACGGATCGTCGCCTTGGTGAGCCATTACCCCACCAACTAGCTAATCCGACCTAGGCTCATCTGATAGCGCAAGGCCCGAAGGTCCCCTGCTTTCTCCCGTAGGACGTATGCGGTATTAGCGTCCGTTTCCGAACGTTATCCCCCACTACCAGGCAGATTCCTAGGCATTACTCACCCGTCCGCCGCTCTCAAGAGAAGCAAGCTTCTCTCTACCGCTCGACTTGCATGTGTTAGGCCTGCCGCCAGCGTTCAATCTGAGCCATGATCAAACTCTTCAGTTCAAACATCTTTGGGTTTTTAAGAAACCCTAAACTTGGCTCAGCAATCGTTGGTTACATCTTTGATTTCTCGCGGAGTAACTTGTGATGCTGATAATCTTGTTGACTATCAGTCTGACTCCACAAGCACCCACACGAATTGCTTGATTCAGTTGTTAAAGAGCGGTTGGTTAAGATCTTTCGTCTCAACCGAGGCGCGCATTCTACAGCAGCCTCATTTGCTGTCAAGTGATTATTTTCAGAAGCTTTCGAAGATTTCTTCAACAACTTCAACCACTTGCGCTTACGATCTCTCGTTAGCGGGAGGCGAATTCTACAGCGTTACACGCTGCTGTCAACACCTCTTTTTCAACTTCCTGAGCGCTTCGATGAACTGAAGCAACCTGCTGCCGAAAACTGCGTAACTCATTGTTTACCAAGGAGTTTTCCGTTTCGACTGCGCCGGAAGTGGGGCGAATTATAGACATCCAGAATCTGCCGTCAACCGTTTATTTGGTTTTTCTATCAAACAACCCAAAACAGGCCTTCCCTCTCTATATAGAAGGAATCGCCCGCGCCGGTAGCGTGGAGGACTACCTGCAAGCCAACGGCATACAGCCAAGGCGCCTAGCAGCCACTGGTTATGTGGAGACCCCGACCGCTGGCGGACAACAACAGCGCCGAGGGCCGCCCCCGCAATCGTCGCGCGGAGTTGATAGTGGAGTGCTGAGGCGCGGGGTTGTTTTTGGCGCGCAAGAACAGTGATCATCGCCCTCCCCCGTATGTGAAGGAGCTGAGACCATGGAATTGACGCTGGAAGCTGTGGCGCTTTTTGCACTGAAACTGGTGCATGAGGAAGACGGCGGCAGTCCGGTTTTGCGCGACGACCCGGTGATGGTTGGCTATGACAGGGAGGTGTTTGGATTGTTGCTGCGCCAGGGGGATTTGGCGGGGATTTTGCTGAAGGTGGATGTATGTGTGGGGCAGGCGCTGGTTGCGGTGGGTGGGGCTGAGACAGTGTTGGGGCGGGAGCTGAAAAGATTAGCGACTGACGTGCAAAGCGTTCATCAGCTCGAGGAACTACCCCCGCCCCTATCCACCCTCAAGGATTACCTTAAAGACATCCAGTGAATCGGTGATCAACATACCGGCCAGATACACCATCAACACCGCCACAACGGCGTCCAGCCAGCGCCACACCACAGGAGTGCGAAACAGGTTGGTCAAACGCTGACATCCCAACGCCAAGAATACGAACCACAGCAGTGATGCGGTCATGGCACCGGTCGCGAAGAGTGCTTGTTGGTTCAAGGGCTTTGCAGCGCCGATGGAGCCGATAAGCACGACGGTATCGAGCCAGGCGTAGGGGTTGGCGAATCCCAGCACAACTGCCGTCCGTAACAGCCCTCGTTGCGATTTACCGCTTAGGGTGTCCGGCATGGAGTGGTCACGCAGGCAGGCCAACAGGCGCTGAGTAGCAAACCACAGCAGGTAGGCCGCGCCGGAAATCAGCAACAGCGCGACCAGTACTGGCCGGCTTTCCAATAGCTTGCCCAGACCGGCTATGCCCAGGGCGATCAGCAGAACATCGGCGAACACGCAGATGGCAACCACCCCCCAGATAGGGCCGCGACCGACACCTTGGCGGATGACCAAGGTGTCTTTGGGGCCAGGGGCGGCGAATAGGCCGATACCTAAGAGCAAGCCTTCAAGGAAAAGGGCATTGAAGTAGGGAGCCATGAAGTATTCGTGCCCATGAGGAAATTAAGGAAGCTGAATAGGCTGATTACCAAACCCGGTGTGTCGGGCGTTTACGGCGCTATTCAAGTCAATTGGCTGCTTGCAGAAAAAGCTGGTTAGCACTTGCTCTGGATTCGGGTTGGCAAAGTAGATTAGCGAGCTTCTGGAGACCGGCCTTTGAGGCGCAAGGACCGCGTGATAAGCAGCAGGAATTGCGTAATCAGAGAGTTCAGTAAGTAGTGATCCTGCCAGAACCGCAACTTCGTTCTCCAATAGACGCACCGACTCCAGCGAGCCGCCCTTCACCAAGACAAGCCCTTCGCGAGTAGGTTTGATAAACGACAACATATGCCCATCTTCATGAGGGTCTTGGGCAAATCGGCGTTCGATGTTTGCCGTCTGAACACCGTAGACACACAACTGCACGTAGGACGCCAAGCGAAACGGAGCGAGTGGTGGGACCCCAAACTCACCACAGATGCCGTCCATCAACTCTTGAGCCAACTCGCTGATCTGTCGTTCAAAGGTATCCACAGCCGCGAAAAAGTCGCTCCGTGTGAACTCAAAACCGATTCGCTTCGAAACATGGACAGGCCAATAACAGAAGCGCTCACACAGATCGGGATGGTCCTCAGAGCCTGAATATTCGGCACCAAATGGGAAAAAACCATCGGTATCCTGACCGAATGAAAATGATGCTTTGGTAGCAGGAGATATTGCTGAGTACCCATCAACGATCTTTCTGTAGTCCTGAAACATGGAATCCGGTATTTGCAGAGTGCCGAAGCCTGATCGAGCAATGGAATCAGAGCAGGTTTTTATTTGAGTCATGGTTATATCCAATGATAGATGTAAAGGAATGCAACAAACACTAGGTTCGCAAGCATGCGAGAAACTACGACACTGGATATAGCTAACCAAAAAGGGACCAATCCATGTCCTTCACAACATCGCCAGCAGGTCACAAGTTTGCATTACGCGTTACTCGCCGCGGCGAGCAGGTTGTCTTTTTTGGCGAACAAGGTAACAACCGCTGCCAAGTACTGGGGATCAACAATCGAATATGAGTATACGAACGCGCAACACTCTCCGAGCTCTGGTTGTGCGACGCAGTCGTGAGCTTGGCAAATCCATAACCACATTAGCCAGAGAATCCGGCATTTCCCGAACCTACCTCTACGGCCTGGCCGGAGGCGCCTCCCAAGATCCCTCTGTACGCACCCTGATCAAACTCGCGAAAGCACTCCAGGTTTCGCCACTGCTGCTGTTCCGCTACTTCGCCGACCTGGCAGGCGCCCCGCTTGATACCCATTCAACGGCAGCCACCAACCGAGCCACCGGCCTACACGACCCCGGTGACGTTGTTGTCTTCAACGCCGACGTCACTACCCCCGACCAAACCGTGGTGCTACCCGGCGAAACCTTCCAAAAAACCTGGGAAATCCAAAACCTCGGCACCCACCCCTGGCGCGGGCGGAGGCTGGTACGAGTAGACGGCGAGTACGTCATCGCCCGCCGCACCGACACAGGCGCCCCACTGGAAGTGGTGATGGACAGCCACCTGCGCAGTCTTACCAACGAAATTCCGATTGCCGTTACCCTTCCTGGCCAGCCGGTACACCTCACCGTCACATTCGCCGCGCCCAAAGAAACCTGCACGGTGACTTCCATCTGGCGCATAGAAGATGAACAAGGCCAGCCCTGTTATGGACCCGCGTTTATCCTGCATGTCATCGTCAACGTCATGGCGCGCTAAGCGCCGCACCATCAAAAGGATCGCCCCATGATCGACTTCAACAACAAAGGCTTCTTCAAACTCAAACAAAACAACGAATACGCCGAACGCGTATCCGCCCTGCTGCTGGACGGCGAAACAGTGATCGATGCGTACAAATCCATGCGCGACGGCGTGGTCTTCACCAACAAACGCATCATCGCCGTGAATGTGCAGGGAATTACCGGCAGCAAGAAGGACTTCACGTCGCTGCCGTATAAAAATATCGTCGCCTACTCGGTGGAAACATCCGGGACGTTTGATCTGGATTCTGAGTTGGAGATTTACTTTTCTTCGTTGGGGAAAGTGAAGTTTGAATTCACGGGGAAGACTTCGATTGTTGAAATTTCCCGGTTGATTTCCAGGCATCTGCTGGCCTGATCGGTGGGTAAAAAAAGACCTCGGCGCTCCAAGGTCTTTTTGCTGCCTACATCGTTCAACGGCTGTACCGGATCAAAATGTGGGAGCAACTTGGTGACCATGATGCAGCTCCAATGTTGCGTAATTCAGTTGAGGCCAACGCCAGACGAAATAAACGAAAATCGCAGTATTCGAAACAAAGCTAACTATTTCCGCCCCGTTCTACTCTCCCGAGACTCCGCGCCCCTCTTTAAACAACTGCAATACCAGACCGCCCCGCCCACCACCGCTCCCACAACCGCCCCCCCATTCCCCACCAACCAAAGCCCAAAATTCCGACTCTGCTCCGCATCACTCTCATAAAACGGCCCAAAATACGCAGACACCGCCACCACTAACCCGTTAAACACCACAAGCGCTACAGCAACCACCAACACCACAAACCCAATCCCCTTAACCACCGTCATAAAACCCTGCAAAACCAAATCTCCCTGGAATCGTGATAACTCGAAAAAGTCCCCTCAACCGAAAAACCCATCTGAATACGCGGGTAGCTCAGCCAATCCGTCAACCGTCGCCCATTCCACAGGTCGATATGGTCACCACTACGATTGCCAAACGTCTCGCTCCCCCGCCGCCAAAAGTCTTTGAAGAAGATAGCGCCCTGCTGCCCGGCTAGCACTTCCTCAAAATCTTCGGGCTTCAACTTAATAACAGCCCTCAAACCAGGGATGCTGGCACGGCTTAATGCTCTGGCCATTTCCTCCGCTGCCAATACATGGCCTTCGCTCTTGGGGTGCTGCCAACAATAGCGCACGCCGACTAAGCGGCTCAGATCGACGCAGCGCCACGCCTAAATTGATCGCGCATTGATCGCTGAAATTTTTGGTGCCGTTGGTTCTGCACGGGGCTGCATCGCCGAAAATTTCGGGGTGGTTTTTCCATAGGGTGTTGAACGTCAGCATTTGGTATTTCCATCGCGTTTTTTCGCGCGACCGTAACAAACACCTTGCATTCAAAGAGGGACGCAGACGGAAAACAGATCGGTCCTACTCGTGTGCAAGTTTTGCCTGAAGTCCAAAGCACACAGCCCCACCCACCCGCAGATGAGAGAACTCAAATACGTACTTTCAACGTCGCGACAAGCCAGCTGACTTTTCCCACGAAAACCATCGAACAACGCTTATTTCTGCCCCTCGCTTCCCCCCCGTAGCCTCACTCCCCCACACAAGGAAGTGAGCCCGCCATGTCAGAACGCGCCTACCCCATCACCGAAGAAGAACAACTCAAACGCCGCATCCTGACCCCGCAGCCGAAACGGATTCCCTATTCGCCGCCCATCGACTTGCTCGCCCCTCTCCCTCCTGCAAACCCTGCGCCCACCAAACCTCCCGGCGGCGTATTCCTCAAGCCCTGCCAACTGCCCGACGGGCTCATTCACTACAACGATCCATCCGGTTACGTCCCCCTTGAGCTGATTGAGGAATAAGGCAGCGCAGATTTTGGTGACCCCGGTTTATCCGCCGCAGTATCGGGATTTTATTCTGGTGTTCCCGGTGGAGTCGGGGGTTGGGCCGTTGTATGTGGTGGTTAATCAGCCTCGGAAGGGGATGAAAAACCCGGATTATGATTACTTTCCTGCACCAAAAACCGAGGACATCACTGGATTCCCTGGCTTGATAGAACAAAAAAGAAAGACACGAAAACGTAATGGCGGCGGCCTGCGAGAGCGTTGGAAGGACGCCAAAGGAAGGAGGATTTTTGAGTGGGACTCAGAACGAGGTGAACTGGAAGTATATCGATACAGCGACTTGGAGCATCTAGGCTCATTTGACCCCTACACCGGCGAACAACGGGGTCCAGCAAAAGACGAAAGACGCATAGAAAAATAACTGGAGACGTTGTTATGACAATGAAAATACGCCTGCAATGGTTCAACAAAACAACCGACAACTTGGAAGCAAGCGAACACTCAGCAGACTTTGAGGAAGAGGACAGCATCCTCAACGCGCTCGATTTAAACGAGGAGCCCCAGATATATGCAGGAGGGTTCGACGTACTACCAAGTTGGATAACGATTCTCCAGCCGTACTTCCAACACGTAATAGCGCCTGGCCTTTTCAACTACCAAATCTCCTTCCGCTACCAAGGCGCCTGGCCACCCCCCCCCAAGCAGCCCAAGACCCCATGAGGCCGACCATGAAAAAGCCCCTCCTCTACCGTTCAGTCAACACCCGCACCCATGGAGTATGTCACGGCAGTTACTGCGCTTATCGGTACGAGCGAAACACCAAAAGCGAAAAGGCCGCACAGTCCAACCGCAGCTCAATGCACAGCCACCATCGACACGGTTTCGACTACACGCCGCTCTATCGGTTTCTACTGTCCAAAGTCGGCCACCCATGGGACCAGGTCTTCAGCGAAGCCAACGCCCGCCTGGATCGCCCCGATCCAATCTTCTGGATGGTCGCGCTCCATGAAAGCGACAAGCAGGACTATGTGAGAACGGATGAAAATAGTTACTACAGCGGGTTATGGGTTGACGATGCGGGCCTGTTGCAAAAAGTTGATCCCCAACTGACACCTGAGCGCATGCCAACCTTTTATGACTGCAGAACCCATACCTTCAACGGTGTGGTCTATGCGCACGCTCTTGCGACGAAGCCCCAAAGCCAAACACCAAAGTCGATCAATCCGCTATCGCCCACTTCGCCGGGCCTCGAAAGCTCCCACAGATGATTGGCGGTGCAGTCATTTCCCGAGCCTGGCACAGGTCAAAGTGTGGGAGCTGGCTTGCCTGCGAAAGCGGGGGCTCAGCCAGCACTTATATCAGCTGACACGCCGTCTTCGCAGGCAAGCCAGCTCCCACTGGGGATTAATGCTGGGTCAGAATTCCAGGCGGGCACACAACCCACCCTGCTCCAAATTCCGCAACGCCAAGCGACTGCCAATCTTGCCAACGATCATCTCCACAATCGCCAACCCCAACCCAGCGCCGTTGGCGTTCCCGCGGCTGTAGAACCGCTCGAACAATCGCCCTAATTCCGCCTCATCGATCCCCGGCCCCTGGTCTTCGACGCTCAGGCAATTGGCGCCAATCACCACCTTCACTTCACTGCCAGCAGGCGAAAAATTCAGCGCATTGGTGACCAGGTTTTGCAATGCAATCGCCAGCGCGACAGGCTCGGTTTCCAGCCAAACCTCTTCCTCGCCTTCCAGCACCAGTTCCACGCCTTTTTCCATGGCCAACGGCGTCAGTTCGGCCAGTTCTTCGCGCACCAGCTCGGTCAGTTGCACACGACTGCGCACCGGGTTGTTCAGTTGCGGTTCGATGCGCGCCATGGTCAGCAGTTGGCTGCCGATGCGGGTGGCGCGGTCGACGCCATTGACCAGAAACTCCAGGGCTTCACGGCGTTGCTCCGGGGTTTCGGCGCTTTGCGCGTTTTGTGCGTGGATGCGCAGGATCGCCAGGGGCGTGCGCAGTTCGTGGGCGGCGTCGGCGATGAAGCGGCGCTCGCGCTCCAATAGCTCGTCCACCTGGACCAGTAGCCGGTTCAGCGCAGTTTGCATGGGTTCCAGGTCGCTGGGCAGTGGCGCTAAATGCAGCGGTTGCAAGGTGTCGGTATTGCGTCCGCGAATCGACAGGGCCATGGCGCGCAGCGGTTTGAAGCCCCAACCGATAACCAGCCAGATCAACACCGCCAGCAGTGGTACACCGATCAACGTAGGCCAGAGGGTGTGGCGCATGATGCGCTGGATCACGTCCTGGCGAATGTCGTCACGCTCGCCCACCCAGATCAACAGCCCTTGCTGCGGGTCGGCGAGAAGGAAGGCGCACCAGTCGTTGCCGTTGTCCATCAGGTCGTGGGAGCCGAGGGTCGCAGGCGGTGTGGCCAGCACCGGCGCTTCGGCGGAGCGCACCAGCAGTTGGCCGTCGGTGCGCCAGATCTGGAAGGTCAGGCGGGTTTCATAGGGATGGGCCACGCCCTCCTCACCCACGCGGCTCATGGCCTGGTCAAACGCCTCGTACAAGCGCTGCCAGTCGGCTTCGCCGGGGTCGCGCTGGCGCAACACGCCTTGCAGCAGGCGCGCGCTTTGGGCGAGTTGGGCGTCGTAGACTTCTTCGATTTCGTGGTGGCTGTCGCGCAGCACCAGCCAGCTGATCAACGCGTCGCCGAGCAGGATCAGCACCAACACGGGGATGAGGATGCGCGCACGAACCGAGGTCATGGTTTAAGCGCCAGCACATAACCGACACCGCGCACGGTGCGGATCAGCTCTGTGGATAACTTCTTGCGCAGATTATGGATCAGCACTTCCAGGGTATTGCTCTCGACCCGGTCCTGCCAGCCGTACAGCGCGCGGGACAGGCGCTCGCGCGTCACCACTTTGCCGGGGCGCACCATCAGTTGGTGCAGCAGTTGGTATTCCATCGGCGTCACGATGACCTCCCCATCTTGATAGCGCACTTGCTGGGTGGCCGGGTCGAGGCTGACGCCGGCGTGTTCCAGCAACGGCTGCGCGCGCCCCTGGCTGCGGCGCAACAGGGCGCGTACGCGGGCCTTGAGTTCTTCGACGTCGAAAGGTTTGACCAGGTAGTCGTCGGCACCGGCGTCCAGGCCGGCGATGCGTTCGGCGGTGCCGTCGCGGGCGGTGAGGATCAGCACCGGCAAGTCGTGTTGCTCGGCGCGCAGTTGCTGCAACAGATCAAGGCCGTCGAGGCGCGGCAGACCGAGGTCGAGCAGCAATAGATCAAACGACTCCGTACGCAGCGCATGCAGGGCCGCGACGCCATCTTGCAGCCAATCGAGGGTGTAGCCTTCGGCACCCAAGGCCACGCGAATCCCCTGGCCGAGGGCACGATCATCTTCGACAAGGAGTAGACGCATTACTAATTCTCTGTAGGAAACGGCGAAATCATGCCGGGTTTTCCAGGCACACCCCTGGCAAAGATGTTACGGCTCGTTGCCAACTAAGGTTGCACTAAGGTTGGTTTTGCACTGTGAAATCTCCCACCTCTGCTGAGAGCTTTTCCATGCGCAAAATTCTGCTGTTGTCCCTGATTCTCACCAGCCCCCTGGCCCTCGCCGGCCCGCAATGCACCACCGCCGAACGCTCGCAATGGCAAGACCAGCAAGCCTTCCAGGACAAGCTCAAGGCCGACGGCTACCAGATCAGCAAATTCAAAGTCACCGACGGCAATTGCTACGAGATCTACGGTTTCGACAAAGACAAGCGCAAGGTCGAGATCTACCACGACCCGGTGACCGGCAAGGCTGTGAAGACTGAGATCAAAGGCTGATGCCAGGCGAATCCCTGCGCCTGTGGGACCCGTTGGTGCGGCTGTTTCACCTGTCGATCGCCGGGGTCTTTGTCGCCAATTACTTCTTTAACGAAGCGGGCGACGACTGGCATGTCTGGCTGGGCTACTACGCCATGGCCTGGCTGCTGGTGCGTTTAGTGTGGGGCTTCGTCGGGCCGCGCAGCGCACGCTGGACGGACTTTTGGCCGACACCCAAACGGCTGAATGCCCACCTGCGTTCGCTGCTCAACCGCCGGCCGCAACATCGCCTGGGTCATTCACCGATTGGCGCGCTGGTGATGCTGTTGATGTTGCTTGCTTTGCTCACCCTTGGCGCCAGCGGCTTCTTGATGCAGGAAGTCGATGCGCTGTGGGGCGCCGACTGGCCGCAACAAATCCACGAGACCGCGGCGAATGGGCTGCTGGGCCTGGTGTGTATGCATGTGTTGGCCGCGCTGTTTGAAAGTGCCCTGGTACGCGACAACTTACCGTTATCCATGCTCACCGGTCGCAGGAAGCGCCTGCCGGATGAACGTGCGCAGTAATCCTTTTATCCACAGGTCTCCTATGCGCTCCGTCTTAATGATTTGCGGCCTGCTCGCGGTGTTTCTCGCCGCCTGGCAAAGCCATCCGCCCCATGTGCTGGCGCCGTTTGCCCAGGCCAGCCCGACGACCGCGAAAGTCGCGGCGGCCCCGCAGTACACCAGCCGGTTTGTGTCGACGCAGTTGACGGATTTTGTGCACTCCTCCTCCGTCACTGCCCTGCCCGGCGGCGACTTGATGGCGGTGTGGTTCGCCGGTTCCCGCGAAGGCGCCGCCGATGTGCAAGTGCGCACCGCGCGCTTCGATGCCAGCAGCGGCGAATGGGGCGCCGAGCAGGTACTGGCCACACGGGAAAGCACCCGCGACGGCACACAGCGCTATATCCGCAAACTCGGCAACCCGGTGATCGCCCTCGCGCCGGACAATCGCCTGTGGATGTTTTACGTGTCGGTGTCAGTCGGTGGCTGGGCCGCCAGTGCGATCAATGTGATGGTCTCGGATGACCTCGGCGCCAGCTGGTCGGCACCGAGGCAACTGGTGACCTCGCCGTTTTTCAATATCAGCACCTTGGTGCGTGCCGCGCCGGTGTTCCACGCCGACGGTTCCATTGGCCTGCCGGTGTACCACGAGTTCATGGGCAAGTTCGCCGAGTACCTGTACTTGAGCGCCGACGGCGCCGTGATCGACAAATTCCGCATCAGCCGGGGCAAGCACTCGCTGCAACCGACCATCGTGCCGCTGGACGGCCAGCGCGCCGTGGCGATGTTGCGTTACGCTGGCGACACTCACCATCGTGTGCTGGCCAGCCGCACCACCGACGCCGGGCAGACCTGGAGCGAGCCATACCCGCTGGAGCCGGCCAACCCGAATTCCTCGCTGGCGGCGGTGGGCACCGAAGATGATGGTTTGCTAGTGGCACTCAACGACCTGAAGGACGGCCGCTTCAAGCTCAGCCTCTACGGCACCGACGCCCAGCTCAGTCAGTGGCGCACCGTGGTGCAACTGGACCAGTCGCCGGACCCGCTGGGCCAGCCGTTCTCCCCCGACGCCTACAAAGAAATCATCGGCGAAGGCTTCCGCGCCTCCAGCGGCGCAAAACGCCTGCCCCTGGAACAACGTTTCCTGAGCAGCCTGGATTACCGCGTGTGCAAACCCCGTGGCTGCGATTTCGAATACGAGTACCCGTATTTCAGCCGCAGCCCGGACGGCACCTACCACTTGGTGTACTCGTGGAATAACACCTTTATCAAACACGTCAGCTTCAACGAAGCCTGGCTGGCGGAGCGTCTGTGATGGTTTCCCTGTGGCAGGCCCATCTGAGTTTTGTGTTGCTGGGGTTTGTGGCGCTGTGCGCGCCGCGCTTCACCCAGCCGTGGCGGCCGTGGTTGCTGCCAGTGTTGGTGGCGTTGAGTTTTATCCCGGTCAATGAACTGCCGTTGGCGGCGTATGTGCGCAGTTTTACCGATGACCTGGCGATCAGCACGCTGGTGTTGCTGGCGTGGGCTGCCTTGAGCCGATTGGGCTTGGTGCAGCCGCTTGCTCGCCCGCACCGGGTGCAGATGTTGCTGGTGTTCTGTGTGTTGAGCTTGGTGCTGTACCCGGCGACGCTGGGGCTGACGTATGTCGATCCGTACCGTTGGGGGTTCAACCCGCGGCCGATGATTGTGCTGGTGGCCGTGGCGGCGCTGTTGATGTTGTGGCTGCGTAATACGTTGGCCGTGTGGATGCTGGTGCTGGGCACTTTAGCGTTTGCACTGCGGCTGAAGGCGTCGGAGAACTACTGGGATTATCTGGTGGACCCACTCCTGGCGACCTACTGCGTCATCGCCGGGTTAATGCAATTCAAACTGTGGGAGCGGGCTTGCTCGCGAATGCGCAGTGTCAGTCACAGCAGCTCTAACTGACCCACCGCTTTCGCGAGCAAGCCCGCTCCCACATTTGTCTTGTGGTGTTTATTAGATTGAGTAGAGAGATGATGAGTGCGTTGCAATCACGCCGCCTGCGCTACGGCGTAGGCGCGATCGGCTTGGTGTTTGTGTTGCTGGCGGCGTTGCGGCTGGTATTTGTGCTGGGTTTTTCCGGCCTGCCGTTAAACACTCCGCAGTTACTGGAAACCCTCGGCATCGGCCTGCGTTTCGACCTGCGCCTGGCGGTGTTGCTGCTACTGCCGCTGGCGGTGCTGGCGTGGTTACCGCGCTGGAACCTCATTACCCTGCCCGCCCTGCGCTGGCTGGCGCGCGGTTATCTGGTGATGGCCCTGGCCGTGGTCGGCCTGGTCTACATCATCGACTTCGGCCACTACGCCTACCTGGGTGTACGTATCAACGCGACCGTGTTGCGCTACCTGCAAGACGCGCAGATTTCACAACAGATGGTTTGGGAAACCTACCCCGTGCTGTGGATAACTGCCTGCTGGCTGGCCGCCGTGGCGTTGTGGGTATGGGCGTTGGTGTGCCTGGAACGCCTGACCCTGGAGCGTCCAGCCCAGCCGATGGGCAAATGGGCAGTGGCGTCAGTCTCGGTGATCGGCGTGGTCGCCGTACTCTTGGCCCTGCTTGGTCGCGTCGCCAATCTCAACCTGGAAAACCCGGTGCCCCTGCGCTGGAGCGATGCGTTCTTTTCTGGCAACAGCCAAGTCGCCGCCGTGGGCCTGAACCCGGTGCTGTTTTTGTACGACACTTTCAAGGTCGGGCAGTCGCAATTCGATGAAAAAAAGGTGCGCGAACACTATCCGCAAATCGCCGACTACCTGGGGGTCGATCAGCCCGACACCCAGCAACTGAATTTCATCCGCGAACAAGGCGTGCAGCCCTATCGACTGGCCGGCAAGCGCCCGCCCAATGTAGTGTTCGTGATGCTTGAATCCCTCGGCACCAGTGCTGTCGGCGCCTACGGCAACCCGCTGAACCCCACGCCGAACCTCGACAAGCTGGCCACGCAGAGCTGGTTCTTCAAACACTTCTACGTACCTGTCACCGGCACCGCCAAGACCGTGTGGGCCAGCATCAGCGGCGTGCCGGACGTGACCCGCCAGGAGACCGCCACACGCAACCCGCTGATCACCCGGCAACACACGTTGATCAATGCGTTCGCGGGTTACCAGAAGTTCTACATGATCGGCGGCAATGCCGGCTGGGCGAACATCAACGCCCTGATCCGCCAAAGCATCGACGGCGTGCAGCTCTATGACGAAAGCCACTGGCGCTCGCCACGGGTGGATGTGTGGGGCATTTCCGACCTGGACCTGTTCAAGGAAAGCGACCAACTGCTGCGTGCCGTACCGGAGGCGCAACCGTTCTTCGCCTACCTGCAAACCTCCGGCAACCATCGGCCATTCACCATCCCCAAACACAACGATGGGTTCCAGGTCGCCGAGGTGACTCTGGAGCAAGTCCAGGCCGCAGGGTCGCGCAGCGTCGAGCAATACAACGCGGTGCGCCTGCTGGACTACAACATCGGCCGCCTGATGGAGATCGCCAAGGCCGGCGGCTGGTATGACAACAGCATCTTTGTGTTCTTCGGCGACCACAACACGCGCATCAGCCAGATCCCACACATGGCGCCGGCCTTCGAACAGCTCGGCTTGGAGAGCAATAACGTGCCGCTGCTGATCCACGCCCCTGGCCTGGCGCCACAGGTGATCGAAGAAGCGGTGGGGCTGGCGGACCTGTTGCCGACCGTGGCGGGTATGGCGGGCATGCCGTTTCGCAATGGTGCCCTGGGCCGCGATATCCAGCAGCCGGCGCCCGAAGGCGAACGCGTGGTGCCGCTGGTGTTGCGTGAAGGCAGCTTCCCGATTATCGGCGGCGTAACCCAACATTTCCTGTTGCAGATGCAGCACGACGGCAGCTCGCCGACCCTGCATGACCTGGCCTCACACACCCCGCGAGACGACGTGGCCGCGCAGCATCCGCAGGAATTCCAGCGCTTGCAGGGGCTCACGCGCGGGCTGCATGAGAGTGCGCGGTGGATGCTGTTCCGGAATGTGCGCGAGTGATTATCGGGGCTGGAAGGTTTCGAGGTAGGCCAGGATGTTGTCGATCTTCTCCTGGTCGCTGATGCCCCAGAAGATCATCCGTGTGCCGCTCACCACCTTCTTCGGCGCCTCGATATAGGCGGCGAGTTTGTCGCGGGTCCAGACCACGCCGGAGTTTTTCATCGCGTCGGAGTACTGGTAGTCGTCCGTGGTACCGGCGGGACGGCCAATGATGCCATTGAGCTGCGGCCCAAACCCGCCCCGCGCGCCTTCGCCAACGCTGTGGCAACCGCCGCAAGTCTTGGTGAACAGCTTGCCGCCCGCCTCGGCATCGCCGGCCGCAAAGGCGGGGCTGGCGCTGAGGGTCAGGGCGAGGGTGATCAAGGCGTACTTCATGGCAGGCTCCATCAGGTGTAGCGGGCGATTATGCCTGTTTGTCAGGAACGCATGCCCATCCAGATCACGGCTTCGGTCCACGCCGTGACCACCGGCGTCAACCCACGGAACCACGGGTCACGCTGATCAATCTGCGCCGCCGAGTGATCGTGGTGGTGCTGTTCTTCCTCGACAATCGAGGCAATCGCCGCTACGGCCTGCGGGTCGATGTCGTGCAAGCTCTGCAGTTGATGGGCCAGGTGGCGCAGCACCACGCTTTCCACGGCAACGGTGGTGGCAACGATCGCCTTGCGCCCGCACAGGCCAGTGATCAACCCCAGCACCAGGCCACCCAGCCCGCACAACCAATAGCTGCGGCAGCGGCGGTAACCGCGGCGTTGCAGTTCAGCCCTGAACACCTCGCGATGACGCCGTTCGTGGGAGAGGAATTCTTGCAACTCGGCCACCATGCCCGGGACCAACAACCGGGCCATGAACAGTTGG
This sequence comes from Pseudomonas sp. GL_117, assembly GCF_057835125.1. Lineage (NCBI taxonomy): Bacteria > Pseudomonadati > Pseudomonadota > Gammaproteobacteria > Pseudomonadales > Pseudomonadaceae > Pseudomonas > Pseudomonas sp. GL_117. The sequence continues at coordinate 5,132,994 of NZ_CM174418.1, forward strand.
CCGCTGTAGATGCAAATCGCGCCATGCTCACCGGCATGGTCGACTTTGATCATGCGGTTGCCCAGATCCGGATCATTCACGGTTGACTGCCTTGCGCGAGTGGCCTTGAGGTGCGCGAGTATCCTGCAACGGCATTCTCATGACCACCCATCACTTCGAACACATCCGATCGAACCTATCCAGTCGTGCTCTACTCCACGTTAATGAACCCTGATGGTGGAGTAAGGATCATGGCTCAGCCATCGATTTTAGTGTTGGAAGACGACGAGATCATTCGCTCGTTAATGGTGGATGTGCTGGAGGAATTCGGGGCGCTGGTGACATCGTTTCCTTCGGCGGATGAAGGAATGATTTACCTGGAACGAGGCGACGAACCAGTGGACCTGATTGTCAGTGATGTTCAGATGCCGGGGTTGCTCAATGGCTATGACTTGAGCCGGGTGGTGGCCCATCGCTGGCCGAGCGTGCCGGTGCTACTGACGTCCGGTAATGCCAGGCTGGCGACGCAATTGGGGGGCTCGGTGCGCTTTCTGCCCAAACCGTGGAGCACTGAACACCTGCTGGAGTCGGTGCAAACCGCACTGAGCGGGCACGGATCGTCCGTGCACTGATAGCATCACAACATCACTTAAACCGAACTTCGCGGCAAATAGTGCGGTCATTAATGAGGCATGGAGCGACTTTTCTGATCCGCTGGTCAGCCTATTCGCCTTGTGCGGACAGTTATCGGCTCTGAGGTGTGTAGAATCGTCGCCCATTTCCACGCGTCATTCATGGCCGACAGGCCCACAGTTCGAGCTAGCTGAATGCACTCAAAGGCCCATGACGTTGGTCCGCCCACCTTGCTGGAAGCGTTGCGCACAGGCACTGCCCTGCTGCACGTAGCGCTGGAACAGCGCCTGCCGTTTTTCTCTGAACGGCTGGATGCCCATTGGTATGGGCGCCTGCTCCAGGCGTACTACGGCTTTTATCGGCCCATCGAAGCCTCACTGTATGACAACGCCTTGATTCCTGAAGGCTTCGACTCGGCAATGCGTCTGAAAACACCGACGCTGGTGGACGACCTGCACGCGCTGGGTCTGGACAACCTCGCCATCGACGCCCTGCCCCGCTGCGCCGAACTCCCGGTATCCGACACCGCCGCCGCCTGTCTAGGCGCCTTGTATGTGCTCGAAGGCGCAACCTTGGGCGGCCAGGTACTGCGCCGGGAAATGGCCCAGCGCCTGGGCCTGGACGCCGACAACGGTGGCGCGTTTCTCAATGTGTACGGCGCCGAGACCGGTCGACGCTGGAAGGATTTCCTCGATTACCTGGGCCGCCTGCCGCTGGACGCTGACGCCAAACAGCGCGCGGTGGATGCAGCCTGTTCGACATTCAGCTGCTTTGAGCAATGGCTCGACAGCCAGGAGGTACTGCTATGAAACCCGACGATTTTGAAAAGCTGCTTGCCAACTGTGCCGACGAGCCCATTCGCTTCCCGGGGGCGATCCAACCCCACGGCGTGCTGCTGACCTTGTCCGAACCGGGCCTGGAAATCATCCAGGTCAGCGCCAACATCGGCACATTGTTCGGCCATGCGCCCGAGGCGCTGCTGGGTCAGCCGCTGCACACGCTGATTGGTAGCGAGCAAGCCCAGGCTGTTGCAGCCATGGCCGCAAACAACACGTTTTTTGACGCGCCACCGCTGCACGTCACGTTCAACGGTGCGGAATTCGAGGGCTTGTTGCATCGCCATCAGAACGTGTTGGTGCTGGAGTTCGAACCGCTGCTCAGGGATTTCCACCCACGGGCGCTGAACGGTCGCACCAGTGACCTGGGCAAGATGCTGCAGCGTTTGCAGTCGGCGAAAACCCTGCAGGCGCTGTACGAAATCAGCGTGAATGAAATCCAGGCCATGACCGGTTACGACCGTGTGCTGATCTACCGTTTCGAAGAGGAAGGCCATGGCCAGGTCATCGCCGAAGCATCAGCACCGTCCATGGAGCTTTTCAACGGGTTGTTCTTCCCCGCGTCCGACATCCCGGAGCAGGCCCGTGAGCTGTATCGCACCAACTGGCTACGCATCATCCCGAACGCAGCCTACGAACCCGTGCCACTGCTGCCCAAGCTGCGCCCGGACACCGGCCAACCGCTGGACCTGAGCTTCGCCACCCTGCGCAGCGTGTCGCCGATTCACTGCCAATACATGCAGAACATGGGCGTGTTGTCGTCCATGAGCATCTCGCTGATGAAGGGCGACAAGCTCTGGGGCCTGATCAGTTGCGGCAACCGCGCGCCGCTGCTGGTGCCGAACGACCTGCGCACCGCCTGCCAGACCATCGGCCAGGTGCTGTCGTTGCAGATCAGCGCCATGGAAGCCCTCGACCTGAACCGCCAACGCGAAGAAAAGGTCGAGGCCCTGGCCCTGCTGGATCAAGCGATGAAGGCGTCCCAAGAAAACGTCTTCGACGGCCTGGCCCAGCAAGCCCAGGTGCTGATGAACCTGACCCTGTCCGGCGGCGTGGCGATCATCGAAGACAAGCAACTGCACCGCTACGGCAATTGCCCGGAACCGGGGCAGATCCGTGCGCTGCACAAGTGGCTGCAACAAGGCGGCGAGCCGGTGTTTTCCAGCCACAACCTGGCCTCGGTGTATCCACCGGCCGTCGACTTCCAACAAGTCGCCAGCGGCGTGTTGGCCATGAGCCTGCCCAAGCCGGTGGACAACGGCGTGCTGTGGTTCCGCCCGGAAGTGAAAGAGAACATCAATTGGAGTGGCGACCCGAAAAAGCCGCTGGCCCTGGAAAACTCCGACGCAGGCCTGCGTCTTCGCCCACGCACCTCGTTTGAAATCTGGAAAGTGGAAATGGCCGGCATCTCCACCAAATGGAGCCATGGCGACCGCTTCGCCGCCAACGACCTGCGCCGGTCCGCCCTGGAAAACGACCTGGCGCGCCAGGTGCTGCGCGAGCAACAAGCGGTGCGCGCACGTGATGAACTGGTGGCGGTGGTGTCCCACGACCTGCGCAACCCGATGACTGTCATCTCGATGCTCTGCGGCATGATGCAAAAGGCCTTCAGCTCCGATGGCCCACACACCTCGCGGCGGATTTCCTCGGCCATCGACACCATGCAACAGGCCGCCGGGCGCATGAACGTGTTGCTGGAGGACCTGCTCGACACCTCGAAAATCGAGGCCGGGCGTTATGTGGTCAAGCCGGTGTCGCTGGATGTCAGCCAGATCTTTGAGGAGGCCTACTCGCTGCTGGCGCCGCTGGCGATGGAGAAAGGCATCGACCTGTCGTTCAATGCCGAGCCCGGCCTGCAGATCAATGCGGACCCGGAGCGCCTGTTCCAGGTGCTGTCGAACCTGATCGGCAATGCCATCAAGTTCACCCCGCGCCAGGGCAATATCGGTATCAGCGCCATGAGCAACGGTGAAGAGATCGTGTTTTCGGTACGTGACAGCGGTGAAGGCATTGCGCCGGAGCAACTGCCCCACGTGTTTGATCGCTATTGGACACAGACTGAAAACAATCCCACCGGCAGCGGGCTGGGGCTGTACATCACCCAAGGCATCATCCAGGCCCACGGCGGCAAAATTGTTGCTGAAAGCGAGGTGGGGCGTGGCAGCGAGTTCCGCTTTACGGTGCCCAAGGTGCTTGGCGATTCGCATACCTGAATCTCGCAACGTTTTGAGATGAGGCGCTTATAGGTTTCCCGCCACACGCTCTGTAAGGTCGGCTCGCGTCGCTGTGTCCATGATGCAGCGCGGCGTACCCCAACCATTCAGAGGAAAACGCCATGGATATTTTTTTCGGTTCTACCGCAACGTTCATACACAACATTCTGCCGGCCACTTCCACGCCGGCAAAAATCACAGCCCCCCGACAACCGCCGCCCACTCCGGACGCAAGCGTTGATTTCAGCGGTAGCAGAAACCGGCAAGACAAGCGGCGCTCTGGCAGCATCGACAGCCTGGGCGGCGGAAGAATCATCTGACGCGTTGAGTCAGGGGGCGGTTTAAATACCGTCCTCTGGGTCGCTTCAACAAAATGCTGACATCCACTGCGTTAATCTGAATATCGTCCTTGAACAGAGCCGTCATACCCATGCGTCAACCTGCTGTCCTCGCTGGCCCGCTTCTACGGCGGCTGGAACCCCACCGCCTGGTGTTCTGGCTGGTGGGCAGTCGCGAACTGGCGCCGACCCTCAAACTGCACGTTGCCGGGCAGGCCCGTCTGGTCACCCTGGACCAGGGTCAGTGCCAGGTCGTGCCGGTCGGGCGCCACGCGTTCATCCACCTGATCGACGTACCGCTGGATGACGCGCTGCCCGAGGATGTAGAGATTGGCTATGACCTGCTGATCGACGGCCACGGCATCGCCGATTGGGCGCCGCACCTGCTCTATGCCAATGCCCACGGCCCGACGTTCGTGTTGCACAGTCGCATCCGGCAACTGGTGCACGGCTCCTGCCGCAAACCCCATCACCGTGCCGACGAAGGCTTGTTGTGTGTCGACCGCCTGCTGGCGGGTGCACCCACCCCGACAGAACGTCCGGCCTTGCTGATGATGAGCGGCGACCAGATCTACGCCGACGATGTCGCCGGGCCGATGCTGCGGGCGATTCATGCCTTGGTCGAGCGCCTGGGCCTGTTCGACGAATCCCTTGAGGGTGCGGTGGTGGACGACAGCGCCAGCCTCTATGGGCATCGCGCCAGCTATTACCATCGTGCCGACCTGCTGCCCGCGCTGGAGAGCAACGAAACCCTGCGCGAACGCTTTTTTGGTGGGGCGAAGAAACCGATTTTCACCAGCAGCACCGCCGACAATCACTTGGTGACCTTTGCCGAAGTGATCGCGATGTACCTGCTGGTATGGTCGCCCACGCCGTGGACACTGATCGCGCCGCAACCGCCGCAATTGGGTGCGGACGAACAACGGCGGTACGCCCGGGAACAGGTGCAGATCGAACGGTTCCGCGATGGCCTGCCGGGTGTCGCACGGGTGTTTGCGCACCTGTCCACGCTGATGATCTTTGACGACCATGACATCACCGACGACTGGAACCTCAGCGCCCAATGGGAAGAAACCGCCTACGGCCACCCGTTTTCCAAACGCATCATCGGCAACGCGCTGCTCGCCTATCTGCTCTGTCAGGGATGGGGTAACCAGCCGCAGGTGTTCGGTGATCTGCTGAGCCAGACCCAAACGCTCACCGCCCACGCCCTGGACAATTGCCTCGATGCGACCAGACAGGATGAATTGCTCGAAACCCTGCTGACATTCCAGCACTGGCACTACGTGCTGCCCACCACTCCGGCCCTGGTGGTGCTCGACACCCGCACCCGGCGCTGGCGCAGCGAGTTCACCCTCAAGCAACCCTCCGGTCTGCTGGACTGGGAAGCCTTGAGCGAACTGCAACAGGCACTGCTCGACCACCCCTCGGCCATCATCGTCTCACCCGCACCGATCTTCGGCGTCAAGCTGATCGAAACCGTGCAAAAGGTCTTCAGTTGGTGCGGTTACCCGCTGCTGGTGGACGCGGAAAACTGGATGGCCCATCGCGGCGCCGCCCAGGTGATCCTCAATATCTTCCGTCACTCCCGCACGCCGGGTAACTACGTGATCCTCTCCGGCGACGTGCATTACTCGTTCGTCTACGAAGTGCTGATCCGCCACCGCAACGCCGGCCCGAAAATCTGGCAGATCACCAGCAGCGGCATCAAGAACGAATTCCCGCCGCGCCTGCTGGAATGGTTCGACCGCCTCAACCGCTGGCTCTACTCACCGCGCTCCCCGCTCAACTGGTTTACCCGTCGACGCACCATGCAAGTAGTGCCGCACATTCCCGAACACGCCGAAGCGGGCGAACGGCTATGGAATTCGGCAGGGATCGGCCAGGTGTTTTTCAACGAACAGGGCCAGCCTGAAGCGATCTACCAGCACAACGCCGATGGGACGCCGCGCACGCGCATGGTGGCGCCGCAGTAAGTTTTCTCACCTATGTAAAACCATGCTCTCACTCGCTCATCAGAATGTTCACAACCCTCTGTTTTTAAAGAAACTTTCTGAAAATATTCAAGCCTCGTCGTTCACCTAAACAGTGCCAGGCTCTTACCGGTCTTTGCGAAAAGCCCCATCAATCGCCGATTGCCATATGAACCTATTTTGGTGCACTCTCAGTGAACGACATACATCTCGTATTGAACGTCGCTTTTTTCCGAACGGAGGCTGGCAAGGAGCCCGTACGTGAATGGCTGATGGAACTGCCCAGGGAATCAAGAAAACTCATAGGCACTGACATCAAGTCGGTCCAGTTCGCGTGGCCGCAGGGAATGCCGCTGGTTCGAAAACTGGAACATCGACTCTGGGAGGTGCGAACTGACCTCGGTGAAAACATTGCACGAGTCATCTTCACGCTGGTTGATAGCGAAATGGTCCTGTTGCACGGTTTCATCAAAAAGACTCAGAAAACTCCGCTGATCGAGTTAGCTACCGCCAGACGTCGCAAAAACAAGCTATGAGGACCCCCCATGAACAAACATATCGGCTCCAGCTTCGATGATTTTCTCAACGACGATGGGCTCATAGAGGAAGTCTCTGCTGGCGCGTTGAAGCGTGTTATCGCCTGGCAATTGGCAGAAGCGATGAAAGCGCAGAAGGTCAGTAAAAAAGCACTGGCAGAACGTATGCATACCAGCCGCACAGCCGTAGACCGTGCACTCGACGGGAATGATGCGGGCATGACGCTGGCTACTCTGGCGAGCGCAGCCAGGGCATTGGGTCAGCGTGTAGAGGTGCGCCTGGTACCGAACTCCGATGCAAATGCCGCAGCCTGCGATGTCCAGTAACCCCCCGGGGGCGGTGGATCAGCCGGCCAATTTTTACCTGACCCACCGCCTGTGGCGAGGGAGCTTGCTCCCGCTGGGGCGCGAAGCGGCCCCAAAACATGGGGCTGCTGCGCAGTCCAGTGGGAGCAAGCGCCCTCGCCACAGGTTACTGCTCACCCTCTCTTGCGCTTACCTGACTGGCGGCGCGTATTGAATCCCGCCGTTGTTCCACAACGCATTCAACCCACGCTTGATCTTCAGCACGCTGCCCTGGCCAATGTTGCGCTCAAACACCTCGCCGTAGTTGCCCACCTGCTTGACGATCTGCACCACCCAATCCTTGCGCAGTTTCAGGTCCTTGCCGTACTCACCGTCTACGCCGAGCAAACGCGCCACATCCGGGTTCTTGGTGGTCTTGGCCTGCTCTTCGACGTTCTGCGAGGTGATGCCCATTTCCTCGGCATTGAGCATGGCAAACAGGGTCCACTTGACGATGCTGAACCACTCGTCATCGCCCTTGCGCACCAGCGGGCCCAGGGGTTCCTTGGAGATGATTTCCGGCAGCACCACAAATTCGTCCGGGTGGGCCATCTTGATGCGCTGGGCGTACAGGCCCGACTGGTCGGTGGTCAGCACGTCGCAACGGCCGGCTTCCAGGCCCTTGGCGCTTTCATCGGCGGTGTCGAAGGTGATCGGCGTGTACTTCAGGCCGTGGGTGCGAAAGTAGTCGGAGACATTGAGTTCGGTGGTGGTGCCGGCCTGGATACACACCGTCGCGCCGTCCAGTTGCTTGGCGCTGGTGACGCCCAGCTTGTTGTTCACCAGAAAGCCGATGCCGTCGTAGTAGGTCACGCCGGTGAACACCAGGCCCATGCCCGAATCCCGCGAACTGGTCCAGGTGGTGTTGCGCGAGATCAGGTCGATTTCGCCGGACTGCAACGCAGTGAAACGCTCCTTGGCGGTCAACTGGCTGAACTTCACTTTCGACGCATCACCAAACACCGCCGCCGCGACGGCGTGGCACACGTCCACATCGATGCCGGTCATCTTGCCGTTGCTGTCCGGCACACCAAAGCCTGGCAAGCCGTCGCTGACACCGCACTGGATAAAGCCTTTCTTCTGGATCGCATCAAGGGTCACGCCCGCCTGGGCGGTGCCGGCCAGGCCCAGTACAGCGCTGGCAACAAGTGCGGCCAAAGTGGTTTTGAATGGGGTCATGCAAGGCTCTCCCTGTCGTTCTTTTTATTCGGCGCCGCATATCCCGCGCCGGTTTATAGTGCTGGCGGGCAGTATCAACGGCTTTGCGCCGCTGCCACAAACGACCTTTAGGCAAAGGCTCCTTCCGATTTGGAATGAACTGCATGATTTCAAAACGCTTGACCCCCTCGATGACCGCCCTGCAGTGCTTCGAAGCCGCTGCCCGACACCTGAGTTTCACCCGCGCCGCCGAAGAGCTGCACCTGACCCAGAGTGCCGTGAGCAAGCAAGTGGCGCAGTTGGAGGAAATGCTCTGCCACAACCTCTTCGAACGGGTGCGCCAGCGCTTGTACCTGTCGCCGGCGGGGTCGCTGTACCTGGCCGAAGTGCGCAAGATCCTCACGCAGGTGGACATTTCCAGCCGCTACATCCTCACCTACGGTGGCGAGACCGAAGTGCTGCGCATCGCCACCCAACCGACCTTCGGTGACCGCTGGCTGGTGCCCAAGCTCAAGGACTTCGCGGCGCGCCACCCCAATATCCACCTCGACGTGCGCAACGAACTGGAACCCTTCGATGTGCTGCAGGCCAAGGCCGACATCGCGTTTTTCTTCGGCCAGGGCTCGTGGCCGGGGGCGACCTGCATCGAGTTGTTTCGTGAAGCGGTGGTACCGGTGTGTGCACCGGGGTTCGTCGCCGAGGGCAGCGACGCCTCGTCGCGCCATACCTTGCTGCAATGCACCTCGCGCCCGGAGGCCTGGCACGAATGGTTCCTGGAACAGGGCCTGCACTCGCAGAACAGCTACCACGGGCCGCGTTTCGACACCTTCTACATGTGCATCCGTGCCGCGCAGTCGGGCTACGGCGTAGCGCTGGTGCCACAGTATCTGGTGGCCGAAGAGCTGGCCAATGGCAGTTTGATGATTGCGTGGCAGTACGCGATGCCCAGCGCTGGCGCGCACTTTATCGCCCATGCCGAACATGCCGGGGAGATTCCCAAGGTAAAGGCCTTTCTCAGCTGGATCGTCGAGGTAGCAAAGCAACGTGCTCCAACTGGATAGGCACCGCTGCACGCCCCGCGGCAGCAAGCGCCCTCGCCACGGCACATCCCGAATTTTAATAATGATCCGGCGACTTTATTTCGTTTGCGACAAGGCCCGGCGCACGGCTTAGATAAAAAGGTGCCCTCCATTGCCGAGTCCCAGATTCATGAGCCGCGAAACCATCAGCCAGTCGATTTCCATCGTTCACCCCATCAGCCTCAGCCACGGCAGGAACGCCGAGGTCTGGGACACCACGGGCAAACGGTATATCGATTTTGTCGGCGGCATCGGCGTACTCAACCTCGGCCATTGCCACCCCGGTGTGGTCGCGGCGATTCGCGAACAGGCGACAAAGTTGACCCACTACGCGTTCAACGCCGCGCCCCACGCGCCCTACATTGAACTGATGACGCGTCTGAGCGCGTTTATCCCAGTGGATTACCCGGTCAGCGGCATGCTCACCAACAGTGGCGCGGAAGCTGCGGAAAACGCCTTGAAGATCGTGCGCGGCGCCACTGGCCGCACGGCGGTGATCGCGTTTGACGGCGCGTTCCACGGCCGTACCCTGGCCACACTCAACCTCAATGGCAAGGTAGCGCCCTACAAGCAAAAGGTCGGCGTACTACCCGGCCCTGTGTACCACTTGCCTTATCCAAGCCCCGATAACGACGTGTCCTGCGCCGAGGCCTTGAAGGCCATGGACCGCCTGTTCAGCGTGGAAATCGACGTCAACGACGTGGCCTGCTTCATCATCGAGCCGGTGCAGGGCGAAGGCGGTTTCCTGGCCCTGGACAGTGGGTTCGCCCAAGCCCTGCGGCACTTTTGCGATGAAAAGAACATCCTGCTGATCGCCGATGAAATCCAGTCCGGCTTCGGCCGCACCGGCCAGCGCTTCGCCTTTTCGCGCCTGGGCATTGAGCCGGACCTGATCCTGCTGGGCAAAAGCATCGCCGGTGGCGTACCACTGGGTGCGGTGGTCGGGCGCAAGGCGCTGCTCGACAACCTGCCCAAAGGCGGATTGGGCGGCACCTATTCCGGCAACCCGATTGCTTGCGCAGCAGCGTTGGCCACGCTGGATGCGATGAGCGATGCGCACTTGAACACGTGGGGCGCGCAGCAGGAAGAAGCCATCGTCAGCCGCTACAACGCCTGGCGTGCACAAGGCCTGTCGCCCTACCTCGGCCGCCTGACCGGCGTCGGCGCCATGCGCGGCATCGAGTTGGCCCACGCCGACGGCACGCCGGCGCCCCAGCAACTCACGCAATTGCTCGGCCTGGCGCGGGATTCAGGCTTGCTGCTGATGCCCAGCGGCAAGTCGCGGCACATCATCCGCTTGCTCGCACCGCTGACGATCGAGCCTGCGGTGCTGGAGGAAGGCCTGGATATTTTGCAGCGCTGCCTGGCGCAGTTGGTCTGATTGCGTCACCTCTGAGCGGGTCGCCCCTCCGAACTGCTGTCAAAGTGCTATACCGTTGTTCTCAGCAGAGAACTCCAGGGTCACATTTTGCGCAGTCATCCCCATATGGAACCGGAGCGGGCCTTGAATACGGGTGCCCTGACGGCCCGCGAACAAGCGGTATTGCGATTGATCAGCATGGGCATGGATTGCCAGGCGGTAGCCCTGCACCTGGCCATCAGCCCACTCACCGCGCGTAAACACCGCAGCAATATCCTGGCGAAAACCGGGCTCAAGTCTGCGGTTCAACTCGCCACCTTTGCCGTCGAATGGGAATTCCACCCCGGCCGTCGGCGGCTGGCCCTTGCACCACCGTTGACACGCCGTGAACGGGAAATTGCCGAATACATCGCCGCCGGGCAAACCAGCAAGCAAATTGCAAAAAACCTGGGCATCAGTGACCTCACCGTGCGCAAACACCGGGAAAACCTCTACCGTAAACTCGGCATCCAGCGCATGGCGCAACTGGTCCTCTACTGCCTGCAACACCCGCTCTAGACCGCCATGCCCGCGTAAAACCTACGCCATCGGCAGTATTGCGCTGCACGCGGCTGGGCTCCAATGTTGTGATTCATCCCCTTTGCAAGGAACATCGGGCAAGCGACACAGCAACCTTCAGCACCGCCCTTTTTGTGACGCACTATCCCGATCTATCACGGAGACAAGGAATGTCACGTCAAAAAACCCTGCGTGCCGGGCCACAGACCTTTGCCCCGCACGCCTCGCCAGCAACGCCTGTGCTTGAACTGTCGCAGCTTGAACAAGAGCGCCGACGCATTTCCCACGAGCTGCACGACCAACCGCTGCAAACCCTGGCATGGGCGCAACTGCGCCTGGCGGAGTTGAATCGCCACGAGGGCAGCGCCCATATCCGACCGATGATCGAGGACATACGGCGCCTGATTCGTGACGTGAGCCAACAACTGCGCCACGTGATCGACGGCCTCGTGCGCCCCCCCGCGGGCGGCTTGCGCCTGGATGATGCGCTGCGTACCAGCGTGCGCGAAATGCACCAGCGCTTCACCGGTTCGCCATCGATTCTGCTCAACCTTCAGGGGCCACGCCTGCCGCTTGCGCCACCGCTGATGGCCGCCGTGTTGCGTGCCGTCCATGAGTTGCTGGCCAACCTGCGCAAACACAGCGAGGCGAGCCAGGCGTTCCTGAGTTCTTCGTGCCTTCAGCGCTGCGTTGAAGTGGTGCTGGCCGATTGTGGCCGTGGCTTTGACCCGACGCTGATAGACCCCTCCCGCGGCTTGGCGAGCATCCGCCAACGCCTGGAAGCGGTCGGTGCCAGGCTAATGATCGACTCGCGCCCTGGCTTTGGCACATGTGCCCGTGTGGTGATCCCAATGGCCCCTGCACACCACCGGCGTTTCAGGGTACCTGCGCCGTGAGCGGCGCCCCATTGCGGGTGCTGCTGGTTGACGATCACCAACTGTTTCGCCAGGGCCTGGCCGCCTTGCTCGCCGCCGAGGCGGACATGCACGTCGTCGGCCAGGCAGAAAATGGCCTGCAGGCGTTGTCGCAGATTGACCTGCTGCGCCCCGAGTTGGTGGTGCTGGATATGGAGATGCCGCTGCTCAACGGTATCGACACGTTGCTTCGCGCCCGCCAGGCCTACCCCGCCGTGCGTTGTCTGTGCGTTTCCGCCCATGGTGAACTGCGCAAGATTGCCCTGGCGCTGGAGTCGGGGGCCTGCGGTTACCTGCTCAAGGACTGCGCCGCCGAAGAACTGCTCAAGGCCTTGCGCAGTGTGGCCGGCGGGCGCATCTACCTGTCACCGGAGGTGGCCACCGAGATGGTCGCCCATCAACACCCCAGCCAACGCACCGGGGTCGCCGGAGCCCCCTTGAGCCCGCGCGAAAAACAGATCCTGCAGTTGCTGGTGGAAGGCTGCACCACGCGGGCGATTGCCGAACGCATGCACATCAGCAGCAAGACCGTGAGCACCCACCGCGAGCACATCATGAGCAAGCTCAACGTCAAAGGCATCGCCCAATTGACCCGTTATGCGCTGCGCGAAGGCCTGGTCTGACGGCGGGCATCGGTACTTGTACCGATCCGAAAATCAGTATTGCGGAACACGTAAATCAGCATCCGGCACAGTGCCTCGAACGCCCGCGATGACGAATATGGCCTCCGGCTATCAGTGCCCTTCACCTTTTGCATTGATGGCCTTCGGAGACCGCGGCGGTTGCCCGGTGCTCGGTTTACTCAACCGATTTGGAGCTTAATGTCATGGCTAACGTTGATACGCTGGACCTGTGGGCAAAATGGATGGGGGCTGTACAAAATCAAGCACTGAGCGGTGGGCTGGGCGGCGGTCAGCGCTTCAGCGCGGGTTCCACCACGCTGAACGTCGACCTGGGCAACGTCGACCCGACGATCGTCAATTACTACATCCACGGCCTGGGCGATGTGGTGCCCGCCAACAGCCCGTCGTACTCGCCGGCCGGCGGCCTGCTGACCAGCTACGCGGTGTTTCTGGACTGCATCGACCTGGGCGCGATCCCCAACCCGAACCTGGCCAGCCAGGTGAACCTTGCCACGTCGGCGTTGAACACCGCGCAAACCGCGTTCAACAACGTCACCACCCAGGCGATCCAGCAGTACGTCAACTACAAAGCCATCAACTCTCCACCGTTTGTGCCGTTCTCGACGTGGGTCGTACAAAGCTACCCAAGCTACGTCACCGCCAACAACAATCTGCTTGGCGCCGCCAACGCCCTCGATTCGTTGATGGTGCAGGCGTATGGCGCCGGGTATGTGCCGTTGCAGCAAGCACGCAGCAAGGTCGGGATCAACGGTGCGCAGAGCCTCACCGCGCAAAACCCGTTCAACATGGCCGTGACCTCCGGGTCGATCGCAGCGCCGGGTTCACAGCCGGTGGTCGTCGGTGGCACCACTCCACCACCGGCCAGTGCGTTGGTATCGTCCTTTGCTCCGTCCTACACCCTGCAAGGATTTGCCACCGCGTATGCCGCCTGGCAAGCCGCCAGCGTCGCCGGGCAGGTCGGGGCCTCGATTTCGGTCAGCTCCAGCACCGCCAGTTACAGTTTCAGCCAATCCGGCTGGAGTGCTTCGGCGAATGCCAGCCTGTTCGGCGATTTTTTCAACTTCACCGCCAGCGGTTCCGCCAGTGGCCAGAAAACCAGCATCGACACCTCAAGCAGCGACTTCTCGCTGACCGTCGACTTCACTGGTCTGGGCAGCTTTATCATCGCTCCGGGCGCCTGGTGGGATAACGGTTCGCTGGTGAACACCTTCCAGAACAAACTCAAACCGGGCTCGCCGGCCTTCTTCGGCGAAAACGGCTCCCTGGCGGCCGTGCCGACGCAACTGGTGGTCGGCTTTGAGCCAACGGTGAAACTGAAAATGAAGGCCAGCGACTACAGCAACGTGAAAAGCAGCTGGCAATCCCAGGCCACCGCGTCCATCGGCATCGGCCCGTTCCGCATCGGGTCGGCGACTACGTCCGCCTATGGCAGCAAACAAGACATCCGTTGGGATGACGCCTCGGCCACCGTGACCATCGGTCCGATCCACAGCAGCCTGCCGATTCTGTTGGGTGTGGTCAGCCAACAACTGGGCCAATGACAGCCCGGCCGGGAGCCTTCGCGGCTCCCGGCCTCATGGCACAGGAGTATCGCGCGTGGCAGACCCAACGCTTTGGCAGCTATACGACCAAACCTTGGCCAACCTGGCCCAAGTAGCACCCGGCGAAGTGTTTTCGATTACCGCGCTCAACACCTACACCGACCTGGGTAGCCCGATTCCGGCCATATGCAACGCCAGCATCTACCAGTTGGGCAATGGCATTCCCGTGCCCACGGGGACTTATTCGATCCACAGCGGGGTGTTCACCGCTTACTGGATTTACCTCAGCTACTTGCTGGAAGCCGCACAACCGGTATCTCTGGCGAACGTAAACGCCAGCCCGGTCGACTTTGATCGGTATCGGCAACTGGTGAGCACCTCGACGCCGCCCAATCCCTTGCAGGCCCAACAACTGAACAGCACACCGCTGTCCCAGACCCATCAACACCTGATGGCGACGCTGGGGCCGAGCGTCCCCGAGATTTGCGCGGCACTCAATCAATGCTGGCTGGCCATGCAGCTGGAGAAGGTCGCGACCAACATGTGGGTGCAACTGGCGGCGGGCGCTCCTCAGTACCTGTATCCCGGCTATGCCCTGGAAAACTGGAGCGCCACGTTTGCACAGTGGCAAGCACGCGTTGCCCCCGTGGCAGTGCTCGATGCCGTCAGCGTCAACGTGCCGGAAAGCGCGCCTGCCTTTATCCAAGTGGATACCGCCAGCCTCGCCGCCCTGGAAGACACCACGACGCTGAGCCTGAGCGTGTCGATGCAGGCCTTCGGCACCTTCAGCCTGAGCCCCGCCGCGTGGCTCGACCCGAGCTTCTTCGACGCCACCCGTTACCCACTGCCCGCTGGCGCACCGCCCTTTCTGGCGCTCGACGGCCCGCTTGGCCTGCTGCCGCTCAAGGCAGTGCTGGGCTTTCGCCCGTGCCTGAAACTGCGCGCCAGCACCCTGCAATCGGCCCAGCAATTGGCCAGCAATGTGAGCCGTATCGGCCCGTTCTCGGTGCAGGCCGGCGCGGTGACGAGTGCGGGCTCGGACCAGTTCGATATTGAGCTTGATTCCACCGACATCGACATACCGGTGTTGCTCGGGGTGATCAGCATCCCAAGCGCCACGGGTCATTAAGCGCTGTACCGCCATCCACTCAGGGAGAACCCAACCATGGCCAGCTATTGCCAGGAAAAATTCACGCAAGACGGAACCATGACCGAACTGAAAGTCTGCTGGCGCCAGGACAAGCACGTCCATGACGCGACGCTGATCACCACCATCGCCATCTGGCTGGGCACCACCCAGGGCGGCACGTGGACGGTGCGGGCCAACAGTTATGAAAGCAACAAGCAAAGCTGCTCGGTGGGAGCGGTCACCTACCCCTAGGCCGCTGCGCGGGGAGCCCGGCGGCTCCCCGTTTTCAGCCCATCAATAACGTGCATCGGCGGGCTTGCCGCCATTGGGCCAATCCTTGACCTTGTCCGGGAAGTCCGGGCGCGGTTGCCCCGAGAAATACGCCGCGACATCCACCGCGTCCTGGTCGGACAAACCACCCTGCCCCAGCGGAAATTTCTCGTGAAAGCCTATCGGCATGTTGCGTTTGACGAATGCCGCCGCCGTATAGGTGCGGGCCATGCCGGCGCCGATATTGAACGATTGCTCGCCCCACAGCGGCGGGTAGATCAGTTCGCCGTCGGCGCGCGCCAGGCCCTGGCCGTTGTCGCCATGGCACACCGCACATTGCTTGGCGTAGACCGCTTGACCATTGACCAGGTCCGGCTTGATCGCCGGGTCGACCTTGCCCACGCCGCGCCCGGCGACTTTGTCTGCGGGGCGGGTGTTGTTTTTCATCCAGTCGAAGTAGGCGACCATCGCTTGCATATCCGCCGATTGCGGCGGCAATGGCTTGCCGTTCATCGAGCGACGGAAACAGCCGTTGATGCGTTCTTCCAGGCTCACCACCTTGCCCGCACGCGGTGCGTAGCTGGGGAAGAATGCCGACACGCCGACAAAGGGCGAACCGTCCGCCACGGTACCGGCGTTGAGATGGCAACTGGTGCAATTGAGCGCGTTGCCGACGTTGTCCGGCAACAATGCCTTGGTTTGCAGATGCAGGCGCATGCCACGCACCACTTGGTCGGCGTTGGGCGCGGCGAGCAGATCGGCCAGGCGCGGGGTTTCAAATGCCGTTGAATCGGTGGTCACCGGGTTGAGCTGGTCACGCAGCGTTTTGACCTGCGCCGCGCTGACGGGCGTGCCCCCATTGCCCCAGCTCGTGCGCACAAAGCTGAGGATCTCGGCGATTTCCTGATCGGCCAGGCGGGCGAAGCCGGGCATGGTGTAGACCCGTGGGTGAGCGGCCGTTTGCGCGGTTTCCCAACCCGTCAGGGTGATGTGCAGCAGTGACGTCGGGTTGCTGGAGGCAATGCCCGGATTGCCCGCCAGCGGCGGGAACAGGCCTTTGACACCGGCGCCGTCGCTGCGATGGCAGTCGCTGCAGAACTGCATGTAACCCAGGCCGCCACGGCTGGTGAACAGGTCCGCCGGCGGCGCAGCGGGTGCCTGGGCCACGGACGGCATTGGCAAATCGTCTTTGCCCGGTGGCAGGGACTTGAGGTAGCGGGCGATGGCCGTGAGGTCGTCATCGCTGAAATGCTGGGTGCTGTGGTGGATCACATCGGCCATGTTGCCGGCGACCGTGGCGAAGCGGTTTTGCCCGGTCTTGAGCAATTGCACGGTGTCTTCCACGGTCCACAGGTTGCGCAGGCTCAGGGCGCGCCAATGCTCTACGGTTTCGCCAGCCAGGTAATGCTGGCCACTGCGGCCTTCATCACTCAGGGCTTTTTCCTGGAAGGCGATGCCACGCGGCGTGTGGCACGAACCGCAATGGCCCAGGCCCTGGACGAGGTAGGCGCCGCGGTTGAGCTGTGCATCCCGCGCCGGGTCCGGCTGGAAGGGCCGCTTGTCGAGAAAGGCGAAATTCCACAGCGCCAGGCCCCAGCGCTGGTTGAACGGGAAACCCATGTCGGCTTCACGGTTGGCTCGCTGCACAGGCGCTACGTCTTGCATCAGGTAGGCGTACAAGGCGCGCATATCGTCTTCGCTCATCTTGGCGTAGGACGGATATGGCATCGCCGGGTACAGGTTCATACCGCTGGGCGTGACACCTTCGCGCATGACCCGGTCGAATTGCTCGTAGGTGTAGTTGCCGATGCCGGTGTCACGGTCGGGCGTGATATTGCTGGAAAAGATCGTGCCCATCGGCGTGCTCAGCTCCAGCCCGCCCGCCATCACTTGGCCTTGCTTGGCGGTGTGGCAAGCGATGCAGTCGCCCAGTTGCGCGACGTACTTGCCATGCTCGATCAGTGGGGTGTCGGGGGCGCTGGCGTGCAGGGGAAGCGCCACGCTCAGCGTCGCCCCCAGCATGGCCAGGCGTGCAAGAGAAAGCGCCATCGTGTTAGTCCTTTAATCACCTGGCGTGGGGAGGCCCCCTTGGCGCAGGTCAGTGGTCGTTTTTATAGGTTCATCAGGCAGGGTTGTTGTAACGGATATGCGGGCAGGGGGTTTTGATATGGGTCAGGAGCAATGTGCTGCCTTGACCTGATCCCCCCACGCCTTGAAAATGCGCGACGCTTTTTTGTCTCCCGTTTACTGAAGTAGTGAAATTTCAATGTCTGATTCCCACCACGAAGAATCCGTAGTCGCCTTGCAATCCAAAGCGGAATACGAAAACGCCATCAATCTTTCACAGCATGTGCCAGCGGCCAAGATCATCAGCGAAATGGTGCTGGACGCGTTTCACACCTCCAAGGAAAGCGATCAGATCCGCGAACTGCGCGTGGCGATCCGCCAGGCCCACGACGCTTTCGACGATGACAAGGCCTACGACCTGATGGGCCAGCTCAAGCAACTCAAGGACGCCGAGGCCGCCGATAACATCGCCCTGGAAGACCTGAGCAGCAAGTTCTCCATCAGCCGCATCCTGTCCAGCTTCAAGGACGACCCCGAGTTCCAGGAGCTGGTCTACGGCCTGGCGTTGAAGGTGCTGAACCAGAGCCACCAGGCCATCAGCAACCCAAGCGCCGGCAAGAGCAAGGCCTCGCGCCCGAAGAAAGAAGCCGAAGTGTTTGTGATCAGCAAGGATGGGATCAGCGTCACCCTGCCATTGCGCACACCGCGCTCGAAGCTGAACGTTGACCGCGAGGCGTTTGAATTCCTGGGCTTCAGCTTTGTGGGTGAAGGGGATGAGGCTGAGCTGGAAGTGGAAAGCTTCGTGGACAACACCGGCGCTGAGCAACCGCTGAGCCGCAAGAGTGTGATCACCGCGTTGCAGCAGCAGCGTGCGTTTGACGGTTACAGCATCGTCCAGCAATAACACCTCGCCAGCGACACCGCCGAACTGAATGTGGGAGCAGGCCCGCTCCCACATCTGTTTCATACGGGGTCAGACAGCCCGCACATCCTGCGCCGCAAACGCCTCACGAAAGCGCTGCATATCCTGCTTGTTCCCCACCGTCACCCGCACCCACTGCGGCCAGTTCTTCCACACCCGCCCGATCAACACACCCTGCTCTGCCAGACGCTCGATAACCTGCTCGGCCGGCTGCTTCACGTCGATCATGAAGCAGTTGCTCTGGGACACCGTGCAGGTAAACCCACGCCCCTTCAACCATGCCACGGTCTCGTCGCGCAGTTGTGCGTTGAGCGCCTTGCGCTGGGGCAGTAGCTTGATGTCTTCCAGGCTGGCCTTGGCGCCGAGCAACGCCGAACCGGCCGGGACGTTGTCGCCGCCGAACACCGCCAGTTGTTCCAGCAACTTCGGGTGACCCACCGCCAGGCCGACGCGGGCACCGGCCATGCCGTAGATTTTCGAGAAGGTGCGCAGCACCAGCAGGTCATCGTGTTCCTTGACCCAACTGATCACGCTGGGAGCGTCGGAAAAGTCGATGTAAGCCTCGTCCACCACCAGCACGCTGCCCTTGGGTTTGTTCGCCAGTGCGTGGCGGATCGCCTCGGTGGGGGTCATGGTGCCGGTGGGGTTGTTGGGGTTGCACAGGTAGAGCATGCCGGCCTGGGGGTCGGCGGCGAGCATGGCGGGCACGTCGTGGGCGTGTTCGGCGTTGAGGTCGACCTCTTTCACCGGCGCCTTGCGCGATTCGGCCGCCTGGCGCGGGACTTCATAGGACGGCGTGGCCATCACCAGCCCGCGGGTTTCACTGGTAAACGCCAGGACCGCAAACCGCAGCGCGGCCATGGAGCCGGAAAACACCGCCACCTGGTCCTCGGCAAGCCCTTGCTGCTGGGCGAACAGCCCGGCCAGTGCGTACATGTGGCCGTAGGGGTACAACCCGGCGCTGGCGATGCCGCGCTGCATCGCCTCACGCGCAACGCCCGAGGGGCCGTAGGGGCTTTCGTTGTAGTTGAGCCGCACCTTGTCAGACTTTGCCGGCTTCGGGGCCGCTACCGCCCAGTCCAGACGCCCCAACAGCGGCAGGGCTGCGCCCACGGCGAGAAGGGACCGACGACTAACGCTGACCATGTGACAACTCCTTGTAAGGCGGGGGATGGATTCGCACAGCTCGTACTTGAGGGTAAGACGAGAAAAGCCTGGTCCGATTTAACCGCCCGCCCAAGAAAAAGCCCCGCGCTTCTCTCGAAGGCGGGGCTCTTTCACTGCGCGACCACTCAGTGAGCGTAGGTCAGCAGAAGCTCTTTCGGCACTTGGAAATCCAGGGACATCATCACGCTGAGCGCGGTGATGGTGAAGATCGAGAACACGAACAACTTGCGCGCCCAGACGGTGTCATCCACCGCCTTGTAGCCGGTCCAGGCCATGTACAACCAGTACATGCCCATGGCGGCGGCGACGGCAAGGTAGCTCATGCCGGCATAGCCACTGAAGGTCAACATCAAGGTCGCCACGAGGAAGGCCAGGATGTAGAGCAGGATGTGTTTCTTGGCCACCTGGATGCCACGCTTGACCGGCAGAACCGGAATCGACGCAGCCAGGTAGTCATTGAAGCGGAAAATCGCAATGGCGTAGGAGTGCGGCATCTGCCACAGGCTGAACATCACCAGTAGCGTCAGCGCGGCCATGTCGAAGCTATTGGTCACAGCCACATAACCAATCACCGGCGGCATCGCCCCCGACAGACTGCCCACCAGCGTGCCGTGCACCGACTTGCGCTTGAGGTACAGGCTGTAGAGGCCGACGTAGATGACAAACCCGATCACGGCAAACAGCGCCGCCAGCGGGTTGGCCACCTTGTACAACAACGCCACACCGGCAACACCGAGGACGGTCGCATAGACCAGTGCCAGCTTCAGGGAGATGAGGCCCTGGACCAGCACGCGATTCTTGGTGCGCTCCATCTTGATGTCGATGTCACGGTCGATGCAGTTGTTGAACACGCAACCGGAAGCCACCACCAGGGACGTACCGATCATCGCAGCCAGGAAGATGGCCAGATCGACATGTCCCTTGGAGGCCAGGAAGAAACCGCCCGCCACAGAAAGCACGTTACCGAAAATGATCCCCGGTTTGGTGATTTGGATAAAGTGCTTAAGCGACATCGGGTCTTACCTCACTTCGCCATCATGTAGGTGTGGATGCTGAACATGATCCACAGCGACAGACCAACCAGCAGAACGATCACCAGGCCTGCGAACACGAACGCAATCACGTTCTCACGCTGGGCCTCGGAACGGTCCAGGTGCAGGAAGTACACCAGGTGAACCAGAACCTGGATTACCGCGAATGCCAACACGATCATCAAGGTGATCGATTTCGGCAGGGTCGGGTACATCACCAGGCCGAACGGGATCAGGGTCAGGATGACCGACAGGATGAAGCCGATAGCGTACGACTTGACGCTGCCGTGGCTTGCATCGTGGCTGTCATGGGAGTGTGCATTAGCCATTACAGAGTCCCCATCAGGTAGACAACGGTGAATACGCAGATCCAGACCACGTCCAGGAAGTGCCAGAACAGGCTCAGGCAGCTCAGGCGAGTCTTGTTGGTGTTGGTCAGGCCGTGTTTATTGACCTGATACATCATCACCGCCATCCACAGCAGGCCGGCGGATACGTGCAGACCGTGGGTGCCTACCAGCGTGAAGAACGCGGACAGGAAGCCGGAACGGTGCGGGCCGTAACCTTCGGAGATCAGCAGGTGGAACTCGTTGATCTCCATGCCGATGAAGCCCAGGCCGAACAGGAAGGTCAGTGCCAACCAGCTCAGTACGCCTTTCTTGTTGCCCTTGTAGAAGGCCAACATGGCGAAGCCGTAGGTGATCGAACTGAACAACAGCAAGGCGGTTTCGCCGAGCACGTAGGGCAGTTCGAAGATGTCGTGGCCCGACGGGCCACCGGCAGTGTTGTTTACCAGTACCGCGTACACCGCGAAGATCGACGCAAACAAGATGCAGTCGGTCATCAGGTAGAGCCAGAAACCGAAAACGGTCATCGGCCCCGAGTCGTGGTGATGGTCATCGTGCCCATGGTCATCGACATGGGCGTGTCCAGCATTGGTCACTAAGTTCGACATGGTTTAAGCCTGTTCCAACGAGGTTTCAACACGGTTGGCCGGGATCTTCTTCTCGGCTACCAGGCGAGCGTGCTGCTCGGCTTCGATGCGTTCGATCTCTTCGACCGGCACCATGTAGCCTTGATCGTCACGGGCTGCGTGAACGATGAAGTAACCGATAGTGCCAACCAGGCTCACGATTGCCAGCCACCAGATGTGCCAGATCATCGCGAAACCGAACACGGTCAACAGCGCACCCATCACCACGCCAGTGGCGGTGTTGCTTGGCATGTGGATCGGTTCATATTTGGCCGGTTTCTGGTACGCAGTACCGTCTTCCTTGGCTTCGGTGAACGCATCAATGGTGTTCGCAGTCGGGATCACGGCGAAGTTGTAGAACGGTGGTGGCGACGAAGTCGACCATTCCAGGGTGTGGCCATTCCATGGGTCGCCGGACTCGCACATGTTCTGCTTGCGATCACGGATACTCACGTACAGCTGGATCAGCTGGCAGGCGATACCCACAGCGATCATCACCGCACCGAACATGGCGACGTACAGGTACGGCACCCACTCAGGGTTGGTAGTGGCGTTCAGACGACGGGTCATGCCCATGAAGCCCAGCGCGTAGAGCGGCATGAACGCGACGAAGAAGCCCGAGATCCAGAACCAGAATGCAGCCTTGCCCCAGCCTTCGTGCAGCTTGAAGCCGAACGCTTTCGGGAAGTAGAAGCTGAAGCCAGCGATGTAACCGAATACCGCACCACCGATGATCACGTTATGGAAGTGCGCGATCACGAACAGGCTGTTGTGCAGGACGAAGTCAGCACCCGGGATGGCCAGCAGTACGCCAGTCATGCCGCCGATGGCGAAGGTCACCATGAAGCCCAGGGTCCACAGGACCTGGCTGGTCATGCGCAGACGACCGTGGTAGATGGTGAACAGCCAGTTGAATAGCTTCACCCCCGTCGGGATGGAAATCAGCATCGTCGCCAGGCCGAAGAAGGCGTTGACGCTGGCCCCCGAACCCATGGTGAAGAAGTGGTGCAGCCAAACCATGAAGCCCAGTACAGAGATTGCGCCCGATGCGTAAACCATCGAGTGGTGACCGAACAGGCGCTTGCCGGTAAAGGTCGAGATCACTTCGGAGAAGATACCGAACGCTGGCAGGATCAGGATGTACACCTCAGGGTGACCCCATGCCCAGAACAGGTTCACGTACATCATTGGATTGCCACCAAGTTCATTGGTGAAAATGTGGAAATCCAGGTAACGGTCAAGCGACAGCAGCGCCATGGTGGCGGCCAGGATCGGGAACGAAGCCACGATCAGGACGTTGGCCCAGGTGCAGGTCCAGGTGAAGATCGGCATGTCCATCAGTTTCATGCCAGGGGCGCGCATTTTCAGCACGGTGGCCAGGAAGTTGACCCCCGTCAGCGTCGTCCCGAGTCCTGATAACTGTAGGGCCCAGATGTAGTAGTCCACACCCACGCCAGGGCTGTACTGAATGCCCGACAGCGGCGGATACGCAACCCAACCGGTCTTGGCGAATTCGCCGACGCCCAGGGATACGTTGATCAGCACCACGCCGGAAACCAGCAGCCAGAAGCTCAGGGAGTTCAGGAACGGGTAGGCAACGTCACGCGCGCCGATCTGCAGCGGCACTGCAAGGTTCATCAGGCCGGTGAAGAATGGCATCGCCATGAAGATGATCATGATCACACCGTGGGCGGTGAAGATCTGGTCATAGTGTTCAGGTGGCAGGTAGCCAGGCGAACCCTCGGTGGCCATGGCCAACTGGGTACGCATCATGATGGCGTCGGCAAAACCACGCAGCAGCATGACCATGGCCACGATGATGTACATGACGCCGATTTTCTTGTGGTCAACCGAAGTCAGCCACTCGGTCCACAGGTAGGTCCACTTCTTGAAATAAGTGATTGCCGCGAACAGCGCCAGACCACCCAGCGCGATCATGGCGATGGTAATCATCACAATCGGCTCGTGGAACGGGATCGCATCCCAACTTAATTTACCAAACATCGTTTACTCCTCTGCCCCAGCAGTTGAATGCGAGCCCGTGTCAGAACCTTCAACCGCGGCCACTTCTTTCTTCTCGTGCTTGACCGGCTTGCCTGGCTTCATACCTTCGTACTTGTCGACGATTTTCTGAAACAGGTTCGGCTCGTACGTGGAGTACAGGGCGACTGGGTTGTTCTGGCTTGGTTTGGCCAGGGCGTCGTATTCAGCTTGATCAAGCTGTTTAGGTGCGGCCTTGACTTCGGCTACCCAGGCGTCGAATTCTTCCTGGCTTGTCGAGATCGCTTTGAATTTCATGCCGGTGAAGCCAGCGCCGCTGTAGTTGGCGGAGATGCCTTCCATTTCAGCTTTCTGGTTGGCGATCAGGTGCAGCTTGGTCTGCATGCCTGCCATCGCGTAGATCTGGCCGCCCAGGGCTGGGATGAAGAACGAGTTCATCACGGCGTCGGAGGTGATCTTGAAGTTCAGCGGAGTGTGTTCCGGGAAGCGGATCTGGTTAACAGTGGCGATACCCAGGTCTGGGTAGATGAACAGCCACTTCCAGTCCAGCGCGACGACTTCGATGTTGATCGGCTTGACGTCGGATTCCAGCGGACGGTACGGGTCCAGAGCGTGGGTGGACTTGTAGGTCACATAACCCAGGGCAATGATGATGAGGATCGGGACCAGCCACACCGCGATTTCGATCTTGGTGGAGTGCGACCACTTCGGCGCGTAGGTCGCGCTGGTGTTCGACGCGCGATATTTCCAGGCGAACGCGAAGGTCATGATGATCACAGGGACCACGACCAGCAGCATCAGCAGGGTGGCGGTGATGATCAGGTTTCGTTCATCCAGGCCGACCTGTCCTTTCGGGTCGAGCAAGGTCCACTTGCAGCCTCCCAGCATTAACATCATGCCAAGCAGCGGCAAAAAGCCTAGTAATCGGGGGTACCTGTTTTTACTCATCTCACGACCTCTAAAGCAGCTTGCGCAATGCAGTTGGGTTTTGATCGCCAACACTTCACCCTGCCAAGGGTTGGCATTTCTCTTCGATTGAATAAGAGCCTGCCCATCACGCCATTTAACGGCGCGTTTCGCGGACCTGCGGTGAGTTCTTATTCGATTTCGTGGTTAAAGGCCTTGTTACAGACCAATTCCATTTGGTGCGGATAGTTGAAAGGCTGCCGGAACCTTGGGGTCGCACAGAGCCATCCATCTGCCCCTCGACCGCTCCAGTGCTCAAATATTGAACAGCACCGGACATTCAGTGCGGGCGATTGTAGTTAGCTAGCGATGTATAAACCATGTCTTATAAAGAAATAATTTTTATCGATTACAGCAACAATCCTTCACCAAAACCGCAAAGGTTCGCGATCTTATCGTGTTCGATTCTCAACAAAAACCACAAAAATTGCCGTGTTATTGCACAAAACGTCACAGCCCTTACCCAGTGTAAGGGCACGCTAAACGTACCCAACCCCCCAGAAAACAAGGCATTCGGACATCACTCAAAGGCACGGGCGGCGTGAGCTGCGCCGCCTCGTCCAAACCACGAACTGACAGCACAATTTGCGCGTTTTAGGCAAATTTAACGAGGCAATGAGCGAGTCGGAAATGTCCTGCGGCAGCTTCCGTGTGACAACATGTCGCACGCTGCGCGCACCCGGAATTGTCCCGTGTCACCCTCTGTTCACAAAACCCTACAAACAAAAACGCCCCGGACTTCCCTCAAGGAGGACCGGGGCGTTTCAGTCAACACTCAGGTGCGGCGTTGGCGGTTACGGTAAATACCCAGCGGCACCAGGATCACCGTCAGCACGAACGCCACCAGCGCCCATTGCGCCAGGGACAGGCCCAGTATCGGCGGATACGGCGTGCTGCAGAAACCGTCGACCTGGAAGCCCAGGGGGAACACCTTGGCCAGGGGCAGGTCGTCGACGATCGGTTGCAGCACATCGATGCCGCAACTGACCTGGGGGAAGAACTGGGTGTACACATGATGGCCGGCTGCTGCCACGCCGCCGAGGGCGCTGAGCACCACCAGGCCTTCGAACAGCGTCACCGCGCCTTTGCGGCGCATGGCCGCGCCGAGGAAGGCGAAGACCGCAATCAGCAGCAGCGCATAGCGTTGCAGGATGCACAGCGGGCACGGCGCCTCGCCCAGCACGACCTGCATATAAAGTGCACCACCGATCAGCGCCAGGCAGATGATGCCCAGCAACACCAGAAAGCGCCGCTCCCTGCCTAAACGCAATTCGTCACTCATCTCTGTTTCCCTTTGTCTGGTCATGCCAATGGCCGCAAGTTTACACACAGAGAGAGGTTTAAACAGAAAGGGGTTAACAGGAGATTAATCAGTCGCAATAGCGACCCCATGTGGGAGCAGGCTTGCCCGCTCCCACAATTCGGACAGCGTGTTACTCCAATGCCGCAGCCGGACCGAAGAACTCATACCGGCTTTGTTTCTCTGGAACCCCCAACGCCTTGAGGTGACGCTTGACCGCCGCCATGAAGCCCTTGGGCCCGAGGAAATACGCATCCACATCACGCTGCTCGGGCAACCACGCCGCCAGTTGCGCCTGGCTCAACAAGCCCACCTTGTCTGCCGCCGCGCTCACCCCGTCATCCTCGGCGTAGCAATAGAAGCGCTTGAGTTGCGGGTGCTTGGCCGCCAGGGCATCCACCCAATCGCGGAACGCATGCACCCCGCCATTGCGCGCGCAGTGGATAAAGTGCACCGGGCGCTCGGTCGCCAGCGCGGCTTCGAGCATTGGCAGGGTCGGTGTGATACCCACCCCGCCGCTGATCAGCACCAGCGGTTTATCACTGGCCACCAAGGTGAACTCGCCCGCCGGCGGGAACAGATCGATGGTCGCGCCAACCTGCAGTTGATCATGCAGGTAGTTGGACACCCGCCCACCGGCTTCGCGCTTGACGCTGATGCGGTACTGGCCGGCATCGCTCAGGGCCGACAGGGAATAGTTGCGGCGCACTTCTTCGCCGTCCAGCACCAACTTCATGCCGATGTACTGGCCGGGCGCAGCCGCGAGGATCGGGCCGTTATCCACAGGTGCAAAGTAGAAGGACGTGATCTCGGCGCTTTCTTCCACACGCTTGACCAGCGTGAACGCCCGCGCACCGCGCCAACCGCCTGGGGCCTGGGCTTTTTCAGCGTAGATGGCGCTTTCGGCACCGATCAGAATATCCGCCAGTTGGCCGTAGGCCGCGCCCCAGGCATTCATCACTTCAGGGGTGGCGATCTCGCTGCCCAGCACTTCGGAAATCGCCCGCAGCAGGCAGGCCCCCACGATCGGGTAATGCTCCGGCAGGATCTGCAAGGCCACGTGCTTGTTGATGATCTTCGCCACCAGGTCACCCAGTTGGTCCAACTGGTCAATGTGCCGCGCATACATCAGCACGCCGTTGGCCAGGGCGCGCGGCTGGTCGCCACTGGCTTGGTGAGCCTGGTTGAACAGCGGGCGCACCTCAGGGTACTCGGAGAGCATCATGCGATAGAAATGGGTGATCAGCGCTTCGCCACCGCTTTCCAGCAGGGGCACAGTAGATTTGACGATGGCACGGTCTTGGGCACTAAGCATGGCAGACTCCTGGGTCTTTTTACTGATTGCCTTTACCTACTCAGTATTCGTGCCAACTTATAAATTCTTATATTTCAATAACTTGAACAATATGTAGTCAGTATGACTTCCTACACCTTATAGTCATAAGGACTACAAGGAGTCATTATGACTGCACAATCGCTGCTCACCACCCTGCTGCCCCTGGTCGCCGACCTGTCCCGTGAACTGCCCGAAGGCGAGCGCTACCGCCGCCTGTTGCAAGCCATGCGTGCCCTGCTGCCGTGTGATGCCGCCGCGTTGTTGCGCCTGGACGGTGAATGGCTGGTACCACTGGCGGTGGATGGCTTGAGCCCCGATACCCTCGGGCGGCGCTTCAAGGTCAGTGAACACCCGCGCTTCGCCGTATTGCTCGCCAGCCCCGGCCCGACGCGCTTTGACAGCGACAGCGAATTGCCCGACCCCTACGACGGTCTCGTCGCTGGCA
Source organism: Pseudomonas sp. GL_117 (assembly GCF_057835125.1). NCBI lineage: Bacteria > Pseudomonadati > Pseudomonadota > Gammaproteobacteria > Pseudomonadales > Pseudomonadaceae > Pseudomonas > Pseudomonas sp. GL_117. Next base: position 5,160,708 of record NZ_CM174418.1, read on the forward strand.
TACACGGGCAGCTGGAAGTCCACGACTGCATGGGCTGCCCGCTGTTTGTCGACGACAGGCCATGGGGCCTGCTGACCCTGGACGCCCTCGACACCGAGCGTTTCGAACGGGTCGAACTCGACGCCCTGCAAGCCTTCGCCAGCCTCGCGGCCGCGACCGTCAACGTCGCCGAACGTATCGAACGCCTGACCCTGCGCGCCGAAATCTATCGCGAGGCCAGCGGCCAGCAGCACAAGGAAATGATCGGCCAGAGCAAACCCCACAAGCGCCTGGTGGAAGAGATCAAGCTGGTGGGCGGCAGCGACCTCACCGTTCTGATCACCGGCGAAACCGGGGTGGGCAAGGAGTTGGTGGCCCAGGCGATCCACGCCGCGTCAGCCCGTGCCGACAAACCGCTGATCAGCCTCAACTGCGCCGCCCTGCCGGAAACCCTGGTGGAAAGCGAGCTGTTCGGCCATGTGCGCGGCGCCTTTACCGGCGCGCTGAATGAGCGACGCGGCAAGTTCGAACTGGCCAATGGCGGCACGCTGTTCCTCGATGAAGTCGGCGAACTGTCCCTGAGCGTGCAGGCCAAACTGCTGCGCGTGCTGCAAAGCGGCCAGTTGCAGCGACTGGGCTCGGACAAGGAACATCAGGTCGACGTGCGCCTGATCGCCGCCACCAACCGCGACCTCGCCGAAGAAGTGCGCAACGGCCGCTACCGCGCCGACTTCTACCACCGCCTCAGCGTGTACCCGCTGCAAGTCCCGGCCCTGCGCGAGCGCGGGCGCGATGTGTTGCTGCTGGCGGGTTTCTTCCTGGAGCAGAACCGCTCGCGCATGGGCCTGGGCAGCCTGCGCCTGAGCAGCGATGCCCAGGCGGCGCTGCTGGCCTATAACTGGCCGGGCAATGTGCGAGAGTTGGAACACTTGATCGGCCGCAGCGCGCTCAAAGCCCTGGGCAACTGCCGCGAGCGGCCGAAGATTCTCAGCCTGAGCGCCCAGGACCTGGACTTGCCTGACGTCAGCGCGCCGGCCATCGAAGCCCCAGACGACGCGATCCCCATGGTCACGGGCGACCTGCGCCAGGCCACCGAGCACTTTCAACGCCAGATCATCAGCGCCTGCCTGGAGCGTCACGATCACAATTGGGCCAGTGCGGCCCGTGAGCTGGGGTTGGACCGCGCCAACCTGGGGCGCATGGCCAAGCGCCTCGGTCTCAAATAACCCGGTCAACTCGGTCAAATGTGGGAGCGGGCTTGCTCGCGAAGGCGGAGTGTCAGTCGCTAAATCCGTTGACTGACCCACCGCCTTCGCGAGCAAGCCCGCTCCCACACAAGCCCCCACATCAGATTTGCTGCGCCTTGAGGATGGGGGTAACGGGCTTGGGTTTTCTGAACACCAACACATTCCCCAACATCACCAGCACCAACCCCACCAGCGCCGCCCCGGTCCATTGATAGCCCTCGGCAAACGCCGACACATTCAACGCCACCACCGGGAACAGCACCGTGCAGTACGCCGCCCGCTCCGGCCCCATGCGTCCGACCAGGGTCAGGTACGCGGTAAACCCGATCACCGAGCCCGGGATCACCAGGTACCACAATGCGCCGATATACCGCGCGCTCCAGTCCATCTCGAACGCAATCCCGCGCACCGCGCAATAGGTCGCCAACATCGCCGAACCATACGCCATGCCCCAGGCATTGGTGGTCAGCGGCTTGAGCCCGGCTTTCTGTTGCAGGCTCGACAGCATGTTGCCCGCCGAGAAACACATCGTCCCGAGCAGCGCCAAGCCCAGGCCAAGCAGGGTCTGCGGGCTGGCGGTGTGCCCGACCAGCTCCGGCCAGAACAGAAAGCCCAACCCCAGCAGACCCAGGCCGCCGCCCATCAACACATTGCGCGCCACGCGCTGGCCGAAAAACACCCGGGCGTTCAGCGCGTTCCACAAGGTCGCCGTGGAAAACACCACGGCCACCAGCCCGCTGGGAATCCACTGGCTGGCCGTCAGGAAGCACATGAAGTTCACGCAGAACAGGCACAAGCCCTGGGCCAGGCAGATCAGATGCCCGCGCCGGTTCATCACCTGCAACCGGCGGCTGAGCAGCAACAACGCAAACAGCACCAGCGCCGCGAGACCGAAGCGATAGACGATGGACACCGGGATCGCCACCACGCCCAGCTGCCATTTAAGGGCGATCCAGGTGGTGCCCCAGATCAGCACGGTGAGTAAGTACAGGAAAAGGTTCATGACAGGCTCCATCGATTGAGCCCCAGTGTCGCCCCCGGCCCGAGCAAACCGCTTGCAGATTCTTGCGCTTTTGTCGGGCGGTGGGATCACAGCGTCATCAGCGCGGAGTAGGATGCAAGGCGTCCACAGAGTGCTCGCCATGCCTGATCTGCAATCCCTGCAAGTCTTCCAAGCCCTTAACCGCTCGCCCAACGCACGCCTCGAAGCCTGCGCCGAGCTCGGTGACGGCTTGTCTGCGGCCTTGTGGAGCAACCATCACGATTCCCAGGATTATCAGGCACCGAGCCATCACACCTTGTCCTGCTACGTCGGTGGCGGCACCGGCACGTTTCGCCGCGATCAGCCGGGCACCAAGGGCGGGCCCGACAAGCTGTGCATCCTGCCGGCCGAGCATCAGTCGGCCTGGGTGATCAACGGCGAGATCCGCCTGGCCCACGTGTATTTCAGCCCGGAGCAATTTGCCCTCGGCTGCGTCACCCTGCTCGACCGCGAACCGCGCGCGTTGCAACTGCGCGAAAGCACCTTCCTGGAAGATGCCAACCAGGCCCGGCGCTTCCACCAGTTGATCGCCCTCAACTGGCACGAACCGGCCGAACGCCTGCTGACCAGCAGCCTGGCCCACGAAATGCTCAGCCACACCCTGCTCAGCCAGGTCGGCGCGCGCGATGGGTTGCGCTTGAAAGGCGGGCTGGCGGCGTACCAGCGCAGGCTATTGGTGGACTACATCGATCAGCACCTGGAAGACCCCATCAGCCTCGGGCAACTCGCCGGGCTGTGCGCGCTGTCGGAATACCACTTCGCGCGAATGTTCCGCCAAAGCTTCGGCCTGCCGCCGCACCAATACCTGCTGGCGCGGCGCTTGACCCGCGCCCAGGCACTGCTGCGCAGCAGCGCCCTGCCCCTGGGTGAGATCGCCCTGATGTGCGGTTTTTCCAGCGCCAGCCACTTCACCCACCGCTTCCGCCAGGCCATGGGCGCCACGCCCGGCGAATACCGCCAGGCGTTCAGCGCCTAGACCATCAGGCCCAACGTCTTCGCCTTGGCCACCGCTTGCGTGCGCCGCTCCACGCCAAGCTTGCTGTGGATGCGCCGTGCATGGGTCTTGACCGTGTGCAGGGAGATAAACAAACGGTCGGCGATTTCCAGGTTGGAGCTACCCAGGGCGATCAATTGCAGCACTTCCAGTTCGCGCTGGCTCAGGGGATTGTCCGCCGCACCGGCGGGCGACACCTGCGCTTCAAGCCCCACCTCACTCAACAACCCGGGCGAGCGCAAACGCAGCTCACGAATGGCCTGCTGCACCTGGCAACGTGCGGCCAGCTCCAACCCGGCCTGCAACGACCGCCGCGCCAGGGTCGAGTCGCCGAGTTGCCAGGCCACCTCGCCGAGCACCAGGTGCAGTTCGGTTTCCAGGCACAACATGCCGCGCTGCTGGATAGTCGCCAGCAAGGCGTGCAAGCGCTCCAACGGTTGCTCGGCACAGCCCAGTTTCACTTCGGCCAGCACCAACAGGTATTCCAGGCGCGGTATCAACTCCAACGTCGCCGGCGGAGCCTGCTTGGCCTGTGGCCCGCGGAAGTGACGCAGCACCCGCCGCACCGCTTCGAGCGTCAACTCGGCACGGCCCTGTTGCAACCAGAAGTGCCCACTGACCAACAGCAACACCGCGCGATACACCGAATCCGGCACCTGACGCTGCTGCATCAGCCGCTCGGCCTCGCGCAGTTGCACAAAGGCCTGGGCGTAATCGCCACGGTTGGCCGCCAGCAACGCCAGGCCGAGAAAACCATAGAGCACGCGCTTGTCCTGGCTGTGCAGACACATCTTCAAGCCGGCATCGAAACACTCGGCGGCCAGCGCATCCTGGCCTTGGCGCAAGGCCAGGTGCCCACGGCGCAAGGCGATGCGCCCGACCAGCGGCCCGGCCTTGAGACGCTGCTTGAGCAACATCGCCTGGACATTTTCCAACAGGCTCTGCGCCCGGTACGGCGCGCCGCGCTGTTCCAGCAATTGAGCGTGGTCCAACTCCAGCAACGCCTCCAACACCAATGACCCGTGGGCACGGGCCAGGCACAACGCTTCGCGGCTCAAGGCTTGCGCCACTTCCAGTTCGCCGCGCAGCAAGGCTTGCTGGGTCAGCCCCGACAAGCACATCAGGCGCGAGGTCCAGGCGCTGTCGGGCAAAGCTTGCAGCGCTTCAAGAAAATGTTCGCGGGAACGCTCGGCATCCCCACGCAAATGCAGCAACCAGCCCCATTGCGCCTGCCAGCGCGCCAGCAGATAGCACTGTTGCGCCGCGCTGGGTTGCGGCGCGAAACGCGCCAGTTGATCGATGCACAACGCCGCCTGTTCGAAGCGCCCGGCGAACAACAAGGCCGCCGTGACCAACCCCACCAGTTGCGCCGAGCCGAGCATCAGCTCATCGCCATGCTGCTCGTGCAGGCGCAACAGCAGCACGGCGTTTTGCTGGCGGAACAGGTCCTCGAAACTGAAGTGCTGCAACAGGCTGACCGCGATCTCATATTCCTCCGCCAGCAACGCCTGCTCGAACGCCGCCTGCCAATCCCCCTCGGCGGTGAACCATTGGCAGGCACGCCGATGCCAGGAGCGCTTGGCCGGCCAGGGCTCGTCGCGCAGCAGTTGCGCGAGCGGCGGGAACACCTGCAGCCAGTCGGCGGCATCTTCCCACGGCTGGATAAAGGCGCCGAGGGCCTGCAAGTCGCGCAGGTACTGATCGCCGTCGCCGGCGCCGAACAGGTGCTCGCACAAGCCGGGGTTGAAACGCGGCAGATGGGCAAGCACGCGCCAGGCCTCGGCCAGTTCCGGCGGCAAGCTGCTGAACAGTTCGTGTTGCAGGTAGTCGAGCAGGGTTTTGTCCGGGTGCCCGTCGCCGAGCAGGGCGATCCGCACGCCCGCGCACCAGCCGCCGCTGAACTGCAGGATGCGGTCGACCTCGTGCCCCGGCGCCAGCGCCTGGATGTCTGCAGCGCTGAAGGCCAGTTCGCTGCCGCTGCATTCCAGCAGTTCGTCATCGAGCAACAGGCGCGGCCAGTTGCAGAGGGGCCGGCGGCGAGCGCCCAGCCACCAGGTCAACGCCGGGCTGGCGGCGCTGAGCAGGCGGTCGAGCAGTGCGTCCAGTGCGGGCGCAGGCTGGCGGCAGAAATCATCGAGAAACAGCCACGCCGGGGCCTGCCAGCGACCAAGGTCGAGCAGCAACGTGGCTTCATCGGTAAACGGCAGGCCCAGGTTCAGGGCCAGGCGCTGGCACAACTCCAGCGGGCTGAGGGTGACGCCATTGAGCGGCAGCCAATACACCTGGCAAGCGGCCGGTGCCTGCAACGCGCACTCGGCGAGCAAGGCGCTCTTGCCACTGCCACCGGGGGCGCAGAGCAACCTGACCCGTGCCTGCGCCGCCAGCAAAGGCTCGGCCAGGCGCGGGCGCAGCAGATGGTGGGCGGACAGCCGGGGCATGAATCCAGGACGGTCCAGGCAGCGTGTCATGGCGGTCATTGCTGCATCCTGCTTTTTTATTGTTATGCAACCTGATGCGTACCCTAGTCCTGTGGTTGGCGGTTGTTGAAGAAGTATTCAGCGGGGTGATTGGTGGCCATAAAACCCAAGGTGTACACAAACGAATGTGGGAGCAGGGCTTGTGTGGGAGCGGGCTTGCTCGCGAAGGCGGTGGATCAGTCGAAGCATCTTTGACTGACACACTGCATTCGCGAGCAAGCCCGCTCCCACACAAGCCTGCTCCCACAGTTGGATTGCATTTCACCTCTGAAGTCAGCGTACGCCTTCGGCTCGCAGCGCAGCGGGGGTGTAGTCCGCGGCCTTGGCGTTGAAGCCGAATACGAAGCTGCTCTTCTCCTCGTTCTTCATGCCCAGGGCGATGTAGCGCCCGGCGATGATGTCGTACAGGGTTTCCACGGTGTAGGCCGGGGTCTGGTGGTTGTAGTAGAACTGCGCATGCCCTTCGGCGACACGCCACAGTTGGCCACGACCGTCATAGTGATCCACCAGCGCCACCTGCCAGCTGTCTTCGTCGATGTACATGTGGCGCTTGGCGTAGATGTGCCGCTCGCTGGGCTTGACCGTGCCGACCACTTCCCACACCCGGTGCAGTTCGTAGCGGGTCAGGTCCTGGTTGATGTGGCCGGCCTTGATGATGTCGTCGTACTTGAGTGTCGGCTGGTCCAGCTTGTAGCTGTTATAGGGGATGTACATCTCCTTCTTGCCCACCAGCTTCCAGTCGTAGCGGTCGGGCGCACCGGAGAACATGTCGAAGTTGTCGGAGGTGCGCAGGCCGTCGGACGCGGTGCCCGGCCCGTCATACGCCACTTGCGGGGCACGGCGTACGCGGCGTTGGCCGGCGTTGTAGATCCACGCCAGGCGCGGCTCTTTCACCTGGTCGAGGGTTTCGTGCACCAGCAGCACGTTGCCCGCCAGGCGTGCCGGCGCGGTCACCGACTGCTTGAAGAAGGTCAGCACGTTGGCGGCCTTGGCCGGGTCCATGTCGGGGATCAGTTGCGGCACCGCCACCTCTTCTTCGAAGCGGATCGGCGTGTAGCTGCCATTGGTCTGCGGTGTGGCCTGGGTGATGATGCGGCGCAGGTTGCCGCCGTGGTAGCGGGTGATGTGGTTCCACAGCACTTCCACGCCGTTCTTGGGAATCGGGAACGCGTAGTAGCGGTTGCCGGTGAAGTTCTCCAGGCCGTTGCCGTCGTTGATTGGCTTGACGTTGAGCGCGCTGCGCTTGATCGACTCGTAGATCTCCGGCGGCAGGTTGACCGTGCGGTGGCTCGGGTACACCGGGATCTTGTAGGTCTCGGGGTAGCGCTTGAACATCGCCACCTGGCCTTCGGAGAGTTTGTCCTTGTACTTGTCGACGGTGGCCGCGGTGATCACGAACAGCGGTTTTTCACTGGAGAACGGGTCGGCGAGGAAGCCTTTGCTGTCCACCGCGCCGGCGTTTTTCGGGATGCCGCCGGTCCAGGCCGGGATCGAGCCGTCGGCGTTGCCGGCTTTTTCGGCGCCGATCGGGGTCAGGCTGGTGCCGAGTTTGTCGGCTTCCTGCGGCGATACGGCAGCCATGACATTGGCAGCCAGCAAACTCAGAGCCAATACAGCAAGTGTCTTACGCATGGATTCTTGTCCTTCTTTAAGCCAGATCAGAAGTTCACGCCAAAGCTGAGGGCGAGGAAGTCACGGTCGGTGAGGGTGTTGTAGTCGCCACCAAAAAAGTCGGTGTAGCTCAGGCTGGCGGTGTAGGTGCTGCGGTAGTCCGCATCCACGCCGACGCTGATGGCCTTGGCGCCTTTGTTGAACAGGCCGTTGGGGCCGTAGCCGGCGACGTCGTGGGACCACGACAGGTTGGGCTTGAGGTTCACCCCGAACAGCGCGTTGTTGTAGTCAAGGATCGCCCGGGCGCGGTAGCCCCAGGAGTTGGCCGTGACAAAACCGTCGGTGTCGCCCTGGAAACCGTAGGCGCCGTAGACCGAGTCACGGCCGTAACGCAGCTTGGATTTGTCTTCCAGCCCGGCGACGTGCACGAAGGCCGCCTCGCCCACCAGGGTCAGGCGTTCGGCGCCCAGCACCTGGTCGAAGAACTGGGTCATGGTGCTTTGGATCTGGGTGATTTCCTTGCGGCGGTAGCCTTTGTTGTCGTCGCCGAAGTTGCTGCGGATCGGTGAGGCCGCCTGGCCGGCCACCGGGTTGATCAGGGCCAGGGTCAGGTCGGTGGTGTTGAGTTGCACCGGGGCATTCGGGCGGTAGCTGATTTCGCCGGTCCACGCCGTGCCGGTCGGCAAGGTGGTGGAGAAACTGGCGCCGAACAGACGGATGTCCTCGGGGTAGTCGAGGTAGTACTGGCCACGGCCGAGCATCAGGCTCTGGACCAGGCCCGAGCCAGTGCCGGGCGCGATACCGTTGGCGGCGCCAGCGATGGCGCCGAGCCGGGCCAGCGTGGTGTTGTTGGTGATGGTGCCGACGGTCGGGGTACGGCTGTGATAGTTCATGAAATACAGGCCGTACTCGGTGTCATCCCCCAGCCAGCGCAGGGCCGCACCGAACTGGCCGCCATCACGCGCATCCCGGTCCCGTGCGCGCTGCACGATCACGCCCTCGCGCGTCACTTCAAAACCCTGCCCGAAGGCTGCGGCCACCGGCTGCAACGGCGCAATCGCCGGGTTGCCCACGGTGTAGTTGCCATTACAGCCATGGGCCGCAACGTCGCCACCAAAAAACGTACCGCAGTTATCCAGCACGGTGTTCTGCCAATTCAACTGGTAGAAGCCTTCCACCGTCAGCTGGTTGGTCAGGCTCTGGGAGGCGAACAGCATGTTCACCGGGATCAGCCCTTCCTTGATCTCCGCGCCAGGGCGACGGAAGGCGGAAACGTCGATGGGGTTGATGCTGTTGATGGAGTTGCCGATGAAGGTGCTTTCGCCCCAGCTGACCACCTGCTTGCCCAGGCGCACGTTGCCCGGCTGATCGCCAATCGAATAGTTGTGATAGACGAAGGCATCGAGCAGCTCGTAGCCGGACGAGCGCGCGCCTTCGTCGCGGTGGTGGTTGCTGATCTGTTTGAATTCGCGGTCTTCGTCCTGCAACTCGAAGTCGTACCAGTACTTGCCGCGCACAAACATGCCGCTGTCACCGTACTTGAGTTCCAGGTCGTGCAGGCCCTTGAAGATCTTGGAGAAGGTTTCGCCCTTCTTGAAGTTCAGCCGTCCGTCATCGCCGGTAGACGCCTGCCCGGTGCCGCCATTGACGGTGCCCACCAGTTTCTTATCGGCATCGCGCATGCCCCAGCTCGCGCCGACCGACAGCGAGGAGTCGAATTGCCCTTCGATCTCGCCAATGTTGAACGAAACAGCCTGCGCCTGCGCACAGCAACCCAGTGCAACCGCAGCGGCCAGCGCCTGTGGCGTGAAGATGGCGCGCATTGTTGTTTTTGTCATGCGTCTTCCCCGGTGAGTGACAGAAGGCCCCACCCTACTGCCGCGCAACAGGAGCGATAAGCGCACCAAGGAGGGATTCGTGTTGTCGCTCGAAAGGATTAGCGGCCGCCCAGGCCGCGGGTTTGGAGGCAGGTATGGATCGAATGGATGGCGGCTTATCAGGCCAATGGATAGCGCCCCGGCAACTGTTGCGGTATCGGTAACAGTCCTTGTCCTGAAGCGCTATTACTCATTCTGTTACAACCGACTATTCTTACCGGGCTTGCAGGGCACAACGCCCGCTTCCGCTACCGGGAGAAAAGCCAGATTCAATGGGATTGATGCCTTTTATCAATCTGTTACCGGTGTTCACTGACGTGGATTTGTAGCTCCTTGATCCAACGTCTTACTTCGGCCGCTGCCTATGCAGCGGCCTTTTTTATGCGCGCAATAAAACGGGGCGCCCTTGGCGCCCCGCACGATTCACTGCTGTTGGAGCAATGATCAGAGGCTGTACTTCTGCAAGTTGGCCATCATCTCCTTCAGCGCCTCGATATTGTCCTTGGGGTGGGCGGCGCCCTCGAAGTCGCAGATCTGCTGCCAGTGCGCGGCGACGTCATCCGGGGAAAAACCGGCTTCAGGATCGAACCCCACGCCAAGGCTGCGCTCCCAGCGGGTCTTGCCGATCCAGCCGCCGCCCACTTCAAACAGGCCGGACGTTTCCTCGCACGCGGCACTGCCCAGGTACACCACCAGCGGGCTGACCAACTCCGGCTTGAGCCGCTCGAACACCTGCGGCGGAATCAGGCCTTCGGTCATGCGTGTGCCGCCGGTGGGCGCGATGGCGTTGACCAGGATGTTGTTCTTGCGCCCTTCCAGCGCCAGGGTGCGGGTCAAGCCATACAGGCCGAGCTTGGCCATGCCGTAGTTGGACTGGCCGAAGTTGCCGTAGATGCCCGAGGTGGACGCGGTGAAGATCACCCGTCCATACCCTTGCTCACGCATATGCGGCCAGGCAGCGCGGGTGACTTTGTAGGCGCCTTCGACATGCACCCGGTAAACCAGGTCCCAGTCGCTGTCGTCCATTTTGTGGAAGGTCTTGTCGCGCAGGATGCCGGCGTTGTTGACCACCACATCGATGCGGCCAAACACCTCCAGCGCGTGCTGCACGATCTTGTCACCGTCGGTGACAGAGTCGTGGTTGGCTTCGGCAATACCGCCAGCGGCGCGGATTTCGGCGACCACGCGGTCGGCCGCCGAGGCGTTGGCACCTTCGCCCTGGGTCGAGCCGCCCAGGTCGTTGACCAGCACCTTGGCCCCGTGGCGGGCGAACAGCAGCGCATGGGCCCGGCCCAACCCGCCGCCGGCTCCGGTGACGATCACGACCTTATCCTGGAACTGCACTGACTCACTCATACCGAACTCCGCTGGCGACAATGGGAATGGCATGAGTGTCAGGCACCCGGCCTCTGGTCACAATAAAGTCGGCCAGGGCTGAATGGTGCGCGATAAGGCTGGGGGATGATGGCCGGGGCGCCGTGGACGTCAGCTTGTGTGGGAGCGGGCTTGCTCGCGAAGGCGGTGTTTCAGTCGACACCTATTTCTCCGATCCACCGCTTTGGCGAGCAAGCCCGCTCCCACACAAGCCCGCTCCCACAGATGTTGAACTGTGTGCCTTCAGGAATAAGCCAGATAGGACATCGGGCCGGCGATCCGCTCACGAAACGCCAGGTAATGCTTGAGCACCTGCACCGGCGCCTCGATCTGCGGGTAGTGGCCGATATTGGCCAGCAGCACCGTATCGGCATGGGGTATCAACTGCTGATAACGCGCCACCATATGGGCACCGGAAATCGGATCAACCTCGCCGTCGATCACCCGCAGGGGCACCTCGTCACGCTGCATCGCTTCCAGCCATCGCTCGCGCAGGCGACGGCGCTGGGGCACGTAGGCGATCAGTTTATGCAGCACCCGCGTGCCATCGTTGCAGTTGATCAACCGCCAGAAATCATCCAGGGCACTTTCGCTGGGGCGCGTATGCGGACCGAAAATCTGGCCGAAGCTGTCGGACAACGCGCTGCGCCCAAACGCGCGACCGATCATCCAGCCCAGGGGGCTGAGCAGGAGTTTCTGCACCAGCGCCAGCCGGTGGGTTTCGGGGAACAAGCCGCCGTTGAGAAACACGCAACTGGCCATCTGGAAACGCGCTTCGTAATGCCGCGCGAGCAGTTCCTGGGCGACGCTGTCGCCGTAGTCATGGGCCAGCACGTGCACCGGCTGGTCCACACCCAAATGCTCCAGCAAGGCTTGCTGCAAATCCGCCTGCTCCAAGAGGCAGTACTCATGGTCGAGGGGTTTGTCCGATTCGCCAAAGCCGAGCATGTCGCAGGCGATCACCAGGTTGCGCTGGGCCAGGGGTTGCCACAGGTAGTGCCAGTCCCAGCTGGCGGTGGGGAAGCCGTGGATCAGCAGCAGCGGTTCGCCCTGCCCCGCCACCCAATAACGGATGGTATGGCCACGGAAGACGAAGCTCTGGCCGCGCTTGTGCCAGGCAGTGAGCGGGATCTCGGCGAGTGGCATCAGGTTTTATACCCAGGGTCGAGGCTGTCCAACTTACGCAGCAACGCCGGCCAGGCCAGCGCGCCCCCCATGCCTTGTGCACTCTTGGTCACGGCCGCCACCATCGCCTTGGCCCCGGCAAGAATCTGCGGGCCGATAGGGATCAACTCGGCCCCACCGTTCTGCGCCAGCACCTGGATGTCGCAGGCCCGCTGGAAGGTGAACATCATCAGGAAGGTGTCGGCAATGCTGGCGGCGCAGGTGAGCAGGCCGTGGTTGTGCAACATCAGGAAATTGTTATCACCGAGGTCGGCCTGCAGGCGGGCCTTCTCTTCATGGTTCAGCGCCACGCCTTCGTAGGCGTGGTAGGCCAGGCTCGACAGCACGAAGATCGATTGCTGGCTGATCGGCAGCACGCCCTGCTTCTGCGCCGCCACTGCGACACCGGACGCGGTGTGGGTGTGCAGCACGCAGGTGACGTCGTGGCGGACTTCGTGGATCGCGCTGTGGATGGTGTAGCCCGCCGGGTTGATCTCGTAGGGGCTGTCCATCAGCTTGTTGCCGGCCTGGTCGACCTTGACCAGGCTCGACGCGGTGATCTCGTGGAACATCAGCCCATACGGGTTGATCAGGAAGTCATCGGTGCCCGGCACCTTGGCCGAGATGTGGGTAAAGATCAGGTCATCCCAACCGTGCAACGCCACCAGGCGATAGCAGGCTGCCAGGTCGACACGGGTCTGCCATTCGGCAGCGCTGACCTGGCCTTGGACATTTTGCGGCGATAGAACCGGGGCTAAGCTCACGGTGATGACCTCCTTGGCGCACTTTCTTATTGTTTTTTTGAGTGATGGGCCAGTCTAGTCAGACGTCCCAGTCGTCGTAGTTGCCTTGGCAGCCAGCTTGATGACCGTACGAGTCAGCTTTGAGAATAGTTGAAACCTGCGCAAATGGCGTCAGAGAAGCGCCGCCAATAAAGGCGCGGCAAACAGGTTGAGCAGCCCGGTCAATACCATCACCAAACCGGCGACCGAGCCTTCTTCACCGCCCACTTCATGTGCCCGGCTGACCCCGGCGCCATGGGCCCCCACGCCAAACAATGCGCCACGCGCCAAGGGCGTGCGCAGCGGCAGCCACTTGAGCAACACGCCACCGAGCATCGCACCGAATACGCCGGTGAACATCACGAACACGGCGGTGAGTTCCGGCACGCCGCCCAAGTCGGACGACACCGGCATGGCAAACGGTGTGGTGATGGAGCGCGGCACCAGGGACATTGTCACCGCGCTGTCCAGCGCCAGCGCTTTGGCCAGGCCGAACGAAGTGCCGATGGAGGCCACGCTGCCGGCGACCATTCCCAGCAGCAACGCCGACCAGTGCCGCGCCAACAGGCGGCGCTGTTGCCAGATCGGCACGGCGAATGCCACGGTGACCGGCCCCAGCACCAGCATCAGCCAGTGGGTGTCGGCGGCGTATTCGGCGTAGGCGGTGTGCATCGGCACCGCCACCGCCAGCAAGAGCACCGGCACCAGAATCAGCGGCGACAACAGATAGCGCCCGGTGCGCCGGTAGATCCAGCGGCTGAAGATGTACGCGCCCAGGGTCAGGGCGAGCCAGAACACCGGCATCAGTTCAAGCTTCATGGCGCAGCCTCCAGCGGCAGACGATCTCAACGGTGAACGCCGTCACCAACATCACCGCCAAGGTGCTCACGCCGATCACCAGCAGGATGCGCCAGCCCTCGTTGCGCAGCAGGCCGCCGTAGTCCAGCAAACTCATCAAGGCCGGAATAAAGAACAGCAGCATCTCGGCCATCAACACGCCAGCGCCCAATTGCAGGGCGGCGGGCTTGACCAGGCCGCTGGCGAACGTGGCCAGGAGCAGGCCCAGGCCGACGACACCACCAGGGATAGGCCAGGCGAACCACACGGCCAGTTGGCAGCCGAGAAAGTAGATGGCCAACAGCACAACCAATTCAATAGACAAACGGGTGAAACGTTTCATGGGCTTTGGGTCCTCGCAAGCGCCCATTTTAAAGAGGCCAACCCCATACCCACAGCGAATTGTTAGACTGTCAACTATTCCAAACTGGAATTGAGAGCATGGAATTCAAACAGCTGCGCAGCTTTGTCGAAGTCATCCACCGGGGCGGTTTTACCCAAGCCGGTAAAACCTTGCACATCAGCCAATCCGCCGTGAGCAAACAGGTGGCGCAATTGGAGCACAGCCTTGGCACTCCGTTGCTTGAGCGCACCGGCTCGCACGTGCGCCTGACCGCCACCGGCGCGGTGGTATTGCAGCGCGCCGAGGCGATGCTGCGCCTGCACAGCGAGTTGCTCAGTGAGCTGGACGACATGCAGCAACTGGCCCGCGGCGAGCTGCGCCTGGGCTTGCCGCTGCTGGCGGGGGATACGTTGTTCGCCGGGCTGTTTGCCGAGTATCGCAAGCGTTACCCCAACGTCACTATCCAGTTGCTGGAGGGCGGCAGCCGCACTATCGAACAGGCGATCCTCAACGGTGAGCTGGATGTCGGTGGCAGCCTGATGCCCAACGACCCGGCCTTCGCCTGGCAAGCCTTTTGCGACGAGCCTTTGGACGCCCTGCTGCCGATGGATCACCCGCTGGCGGAAAACGCCCAGGTGCGCCTGGAGGAATTGGCGGACACGCCATTCCTGATGTACCAGCGCAGTTTTGTGCTGAACGACCGGCTGATGCAGGCGTGCAAGCAAGTGGGTTTTACCCCGAAGGAAATCGGCCGCAGTGGCCAGGCGGATTTTCTCGTGGCCTTGGTCGCGGCCGGTCAAGGCGTGGTGCTGCTGCCCAGCGTGGTCGCCCGTGGGCTGGTGCGACCGGGCGTGGTGCGCCTGACGCTCAAGGCGCCGGACTTCCTGCGCTGGGACATTGCATTCATCTGGCGTGAGGGCGCCTATCTGTCGAGAGCCGCCCAGGCCTGGCTGGCGTTGTTGCGCGAGTATCCGGTCAGCCGCGCAGTGCAGTGACCAGCTCGGCCAACCAGGGCTCGGCGTCGGCCTCGGGGGTGACGCTTTCGCTGGCGTCCAGGCGCAACATCGGCAGCACTTCGCGCACGCCCAGTTCGCCGAACAGTTCACGCATTTGCTCGCCGCCGCCGCAGAAGGTGTCGCCGTAGCTGGCGTCGCCCAGGCCGATCACCGCACCGGGCAGACCGCGCAAGGTGGCGGGCAGTTGGTCACGCAGGGCCGAATACAGGGGTTGCAGGTTGTCGGGCAGCTCACCCATGCCGGTGGTGGACGTCACCGCCAGAAACGCTTCGGGCGCGAAAGCCTGTACGTCCGCCAGGGTGGCGCGCGGGTTGTACCAGGCTTCAAAACCGGCTGCGCTGAGGATACCGGCGGCGTGGCGGGCGACTTCTTCAGCCGTGCCGTAGACCGAGCCGGAAAGGATGGCGACTTTCATCAATCTGATCCTGTAGTTGAGTGAAAGGCTGGGATATTAGCAGTTGTCACAAATATTTCAGCGGGCCCGGTGAAACATTCAACCGTTGCCATAAACTCAAAGCTCCCAAAACAAGCCATGGACCGCTCAATGATCAACGCCAAGCTGATGCAAATGGTTGTCAACGCTTCCAACGACGGGATTGTCGTCGCCGAGCGCGAAGGCAAGGACAAGCCGATAATTTACGTCAACCCGGCATTCGAGAAGCTGACCGGCTACCACCTGGATGACATCCTGTACCAGGATTGTCGCTTCCTGCAGTCAGGTGACCGCGACCAGCCGGCGCTGATGGCGATTCGCGAGGCGTTGGACTGTGGCGGTTCGTGCCGGGAAATCCTGCGCAACTATCGTCAGGACGGCAGTCACTTCTGGAACGAATTGTCGTTGTCGACGGTGTACAACGAGGCCGACAAGCAGACTTATTTTGTCGGTGTGCAAAAAGATGTGACCTTGCAGGTCAAGGCCCAGCAGCGCGTCGCCCAGTTGGAAGCCGAACTGGCCCAGGTCAAGGCCGAGCTGGCCGCGCTAAAGATGACGAGCGGATCTAACAAAATTTAGATAATGCGGTCTGTAGAGCGGATAATGGCATTTTAGTACCCCCTCATTGAGCAATGATCGATGCGACGCGACGCACTTCTGACCCAGGATGAACTGGATTTCATTCAGAACATGCAGCACACCCCCCAGCTAAACCTGCGGGATGCTTCATCGAGCCTGACCGTCAACGGCGGCGCGCAGATCCGCGATTTGCTCACACGCCTGGCCGCTCACGATCACGTCACCATCCAGGCACAGTTCGACAACCAGCAACTCACCTTCCCCCTGCATCTGGTGGAGGATGAGTTTCATGCGGTGCATCTGCGTCTGGGGGTGCCGAGCATTTTCGAAGACGGGCCGATGATCCGTCCGTGGCGCCTGGCCCTCGAGGCACCGGTGGCACTGGAGAACATCAAAGGCACGCCGGGCGCGCTGTGGGTGCACGAAGTGTCATTCAAGGGGGTGCTGGTCGAGATCCGCGGCCGGGTCAAGGCGCCCAAGACCTTTGCGCTGTGGTTCAGCCCTTCCGGTTACGAACGCATTGCGCTACGCGGCACTTTGGAACGGGTAACCGCACGCGGTTTGTTCGCCTACCGCCTGAGCCAGAGCGATGCGGATGAGATCGAGCGCCTGCGCCAATTCATCCTGCATCAACACCGCCTGGTCCACCCGCACGTACACGCCTGATCTCAGGTATCCAGCTGCCCACTGAGAAACTGCTGCAAGCGACGCTGCATCAGGCGTCCTTCATTGCCCAGGCAGCCGATGGAAGAACCGGCCAGGTCCTTCTCGGCCAGGTCCGACGCGACCCCCGCCAGGAACAACGGGCAATCCAGGGTCAGCGCCAGGCGGTTCAGGCGCCCCGGCAGGTCATAACCGTGGGAACGGTTGGAATAGACGATCAGGGCCTGGGGACGGGTCTTTTCACAGACCAGTGTCAGCTCATCAAATGGCTGGCCCATGCCCAGCACCTTCACCGCCAGGTCGTCGCGCGTCATCAACAGCCCGGCCACCAGCAATTCCAACTTGCGGCATTCGCCGGGCATGGCCGCCAACAGCACCCGGGGGGCCGACGAGGCGCACGCCACATGCAGACGCGCCAACGCCTGTACCCGCAGGAACGCGTCGAAGAACAGCCACTCACTGGCCTGGCCGAATCGGCCTTGATGGCGCAGCAGCTCGTTCCACAGGGGCATCAGGATGTCCTGGAACACGATGCTCTGGGGGTAGGTCGCAAAAATCTGGCCGTACACATGCTCCAACTGGCGATCATCGAAAGCACTCACGGCCAGCCTCAACCGCGCCTGCCATTGAGCCCACTCGGCGCCCTCAGGCGTGTCGTGCTCGGCACGCACGGCTTGCGCCTGCTGGTCGTCGCGCGCCAGGATCTTGCCGACCTTGCTTACGGCCACGCCGCGCTCGATCCAATCAAGAATACGATTGACCGTCTCAATATCGGCCTTGGAGTAGAGCCGGTGCCCGCTTTCGGTGCGCGTCGGCTGTATAAGGCCATAACGCCGCTCCCATGCACGCAGCGTCACTGGATTGATGCCTGTCAATCTCGACACTTCACGAATCGGAAAAAACGCCTCGGAATCGGTCGAATCCAGATGTGAAATGCTATCAAGAGGAGCAGTAATTTCGGGCATTTTAGGCCAAAAAACCAACGGTAATTGGGGCAGCCATTTAACGCCTTTAGAGCTGTCTTTTTCAAGGTCCACCCTCTTTAGACCAATGTCACTGGCGTATTTCTGTAAAACAGGAATAATCCTTGCCTGTTTTTACATAGCGGCACTACCCCGCCGCTATGTTCGTGCGCCACCTACCCGGTCCAGCGCACCCGTTTATTTGGAGATACATAATGTCTACCTCCCCAGTCACCCTGATGGTTGCGCGTCGCGTGGCCAAAGGTCGCTACGAAGAACTGATGGCCTGGCTGCGCGAAGGCGAGCAATTGGCCACCGACTTCCCCGGTTACCTGGGTTCAGGCGTGCTCGCACCGCCGCCCAATGACGACGAATTCCAGATCATCTTCCGCTTCGCCGATGAAAAGACCCTGCATGCCTGGGAGTTTTCCGCGTCCCGCAGTGCCTGGCTGGGCCGTGGCAGCGAGCTGTTTGCCGACCCGTCCGAGCATCGCGTGAGCGGCATCGACGGTTGGTTTGGTGCCGTGGGTGCACGGCCGCCGCGCTGGAAGCAGGCCGTGGCGATCTGGCTGGCGTTTTTCCCGGTGTCACTGATCTTCAACTTTGTACTGGGCCCGCTGCTCAATGAGCTGGAGTTGGTGCCGCGCGTGCTGGTCAGCACCCTGGCACTCACGCCGCTGATGGTTTATCTGTTCATTCCGCTGTCGACCCACCTGCTGGCCAACTGGCTGCACCCTGCGCCCACACCACGCAAGGCCACCGAAGCCGCCGCGTGAGTACAGGGGGGGCCGCTCGCTGGTATGATTTGAACCTGCCAGCGAAGCGAGCCCTCCATGACTGCAACACACGCCCCGATCCTGATCACCGGCGCCGGCCAGCGTGTCGGCCTGCATTGCGCCCAGCGCCTGCTGGACGACGGCCATCCGGTGATTTTCAGCTACCGCAGCGAACGTCCCGGCGTGCAGGCCCTGCGCGAACGCGGTGCGATCGGTGTGTTTGCCGACTTCTCCAGCGAAGCCGGCATCCTGGCGTTTATCGCCGAGCTGAACACCCACACCCAAAGCCTGCGTGCGATCATCCACAACGCCTCGGCCTGGATCGCAGAGAGTCCCGACGACGAAAGCCGTGCCTTTACCGACATGTTCAGCGTGCACATGCTTGCGCCTTACCTGATCAACCTGCATTGTTCAGCTTTGCTACAACGCTCGACACCCGCCGACATCGTGCACATCAGCGATGACGTGGTGCGCAAGGGCAGCCGCCAGCACATCGCCTATTGCGCCACCAAGGCCGGGCTCGACAGCCTCACGCTGTCGTTTGCCGCGCAGTTCGCGCCGCTGATCAAGGTCAACGGCATCGCGCCCGCCATGGTGATGTTCAACGAAGGCGACGACGCCGCTTATCGCACCCAGGTGCTGGCCAAGTCCGCACTGGGCATCGAACCCGGGCCCGAGGTGATCTACCAGAGCGTGCGTTACCTGCTGGACAACCCCTATGTCACTGGTACCACCCTGACCGTCAACGGCGGGCGGCATATCAAGTAAGCCGTTTGTGAGGATGTTGTATGACCTTATCCCTGCCCCAACACTACCGCGAGATCCTCAAAGGCCTGGGCGAAGACCCGGAGCGTGAAGGTTTGCTCGACACCCCCAAGCGCGCGGCCAAGGCAATGCAGTACCTGTGCCACGGCTACGAGCAGAACCTGGACGACATCGTCAACGGCGCGCTGTTTACTTCCGACAATGACGAGATGGTGATCCTCAAGGACATCGAGCTGTACTCGCTATGCGAGCACCACCTGCTGCCCTTCATCGGCAAGGCCCACGTGGCCTATATTCCAACCGGCAAGGTCCTCGGCCTGTCGAAGCTGGCGCGCATTGTCGACATGTACGCACGGCGCCTGCAGATCCAGGAAAACCTCACGCGGCAAATCGCTGATGCGATCCAGGAAGTGACCCAGGCCGCCGGCGTGGCAGTGGTGATCGAGGCCAAGCACATGTGCATGATGATGCGCGGTGTGGAGAAACAGAATTCAACCATGAACACCTCGGTGATGCTCGGCGCGTTCCGCGAGTCGAACACCACGCGCATGGAGTTCCTGCAACTGATCGGACGGAGCAAGTAGCAATGCCACAACTTCAACCAGGCATGGCGCGCATCCGGGTCAAGGACCTGTGCCTGCGCACCTACATCGGCATCAACGAGGACGAAATCCTCAACAAGCAGGATGTGCTGATCAACCTGACCATCCTGTATGCCGCCCAGGAAGCCGTGCGCGACAATGACATCGACCATGCGCTGAACTATCGCACCATCACCAAGGCGATCATTGCCCATGTGGAAGGCAACCGTTTTGCCCTGCTGGAGCGCCTGACCCAGGAACTGCTGGATCTGGTGATGAGCAATGAAACAGTGCTGTACGCCGAAGTCGAAGTGGACAAGCCCCATGCGCTGCGCTTTGCCGAATCGGTGTCGATAACGTTAGCTGCAAGCCGTTAGCTGCAAGCTGCAAGCTAAAGCCAACCCATTCCAACTTGCAGCTTGAAGCTTGCCCGCTTGAAGCTGTCTCGAAGAGACCACTATGACCGACCAACAACGCCTCGAACTCGAAGCAGCCGCCTTCCGCCGGCTGGTGGCACACCTGGACAGCCGCAAGGATGTGCAGAACATCGACCTGATGAACCTCGCAGGCTTCTGCCGCAACTGCTTGTCCAAGTGGTACAAGGCCGAGGCCGATGAGCGCCACATCGAGCTGAGCCTCGATGATGCCCGAGAAGTGGTGTACGGCATGCCGTACGCCGAGTGGAAAGCCCAATACCAGAAAGAAGCCAGCGCCGATCAACAGGCGGCGTTCGCCAAAGGAAAAACCCATGACTGATTTGAACACCCTGCGCGCCAGCCTCAACAGCGGCGAACATGCGTTTGCCGACACCTTGGCGTTTATTGCCGCAGGTTATGACTACCAGCCGCAAGCCTTTACCAATGGTGATGTGGAAAACGCTGCCGGCCAGAACGAAGGCTCCTGCAAGACCCTGGGCCTGGCTGTGCTGGAAGGCTTGAGCGATCAGCAAGCGCTGCTGGCGTTTGGCGAGCACTACCGTTCGGTGGTGGCGACGCCTGAGGGCAGTGACCATGGCAACATCCGTGCACTTATCGCACACGGCTTGGCGGGTGTGACGTTCACGGCGCAGCCCCTGACCCGCAGATCCTGAGCCGGACAACCATCAAACTGTGGGAGCGGGCTTGCCCGCGAAAGCGGTGGGCCAGTCGTCTAATTCAGTGACTGACACTCAGCATTCGCGGGCAAGCCCGCTCCCACATTTGTGCTTTGGTGTCCGGCTTGGCGGGTGTGACGTTCACGGCGCAGCCCCTGACCCGCAGATCCTGAGTCGGACAACCATCAAACTGTGGGAGCGGGCTTGCCCGCGAAAGCGGTGGGTCAGTCGCCTAATTCAGTGACTGATACTCAGCATTCGCGGGCAAGCCCGCTCCCACATTTGTGCTTTGGTGTCAGTTAAATCGTGGGTGTAAAAAAACCGGCCTCTCAGCCGGTTTTTTATTGCCACGGTTTAGAGCGAAGCGTTGCCCAAACCATCCAGGTAACGCTCGGCATCCAGTGCCGCCATGCAACCAGCGCCGGCCGAGGTGATGGCCTGGCGATACACATGGTCGGCTACGTCGCCAGCAGCGAAGATGCCTTCAAGGTTGGTCGCAGTCGCATTGCCTTCACGGCCGCCCTGTACGACCAGATAGCCGTCTTTGGCTTCCAGCACGCCTTCGAACAACGATGTGTTCGGCGTGTGGCCGATGGCGATGAATACGCCGTCGACTTTCAGCTCGTCGAAGCTGCCGTCGTTGTTTTTCAGGCGGGCGCCGGTCACGCCCATGTTGTCGCCCAGGACTTCGTCCAGGGTGGCATTGAGCTTGAGGATGATCTTGCCTTCAGCCACACGGGCGTGCAGCTTGTCGATCAGGATCTTCTCGGCGCGGAACGTCTCGCGGCGGTGAACCAGAGTCACGGTGCTGGCGATGTTGGCCAGGTACAGCGCTTCTTCCACGGCAGTGTTGCCGCCACCGACCACAGCGACCGGCTTGTTGCGGTAGAAGAAACCGTCGCAGGTCGCGCAGGCGGAAACGCCCTTGCCCATGAACGCTTCTTCCGATGGCAGGCCCAGGTAACGGGCGCTGGCGCCGGTCGCGATGATCAGTGCGTCACAGGTGTAGACGCCGCTGTCGCCGGTCAGGCTGTAAGGCTTCTTGGAGAAGTCGACCTGGTTGATATGGTCAAACACGATCTCGGTTTCGAAGCGCTCGGCGTGTTCTTTCATGCGTTCCATCAGCGCCGGGCCGGTCAGGCCGTGGACGTCGCCCGGCCAGTTGTCGACTTCAGTGGTGGTGGTCAATTGACCGCCCGCCTGCATGCCGGTGATCAGCAGCGGCTTGAGGTTGGCCCGGGCAGCGTAGACCGCAGCGCTGTAACCGGCAGGGCCGGAACCGAGAATAATCACTCGCGAATGACGGGTATCAGACATGACTCACTCCTGTCGACCGCCCGGACCACAAGGCGGCTGGAATAAAAAAGGGACCACGAAGCACTTGGGGAAGGCTTTAACTCGCAGGCCCTGAAAATAATGGGTGCAGCGTATAGAGGGGGGCAAGATTAAGGAAATACGCATTAACAATCCAGCTCATAGACGGTCCCTATGCAGTCGACCCGGCTGATCGACGTGTTTGTTACGGCTGATGTCGCCGCTTTCGCCCGTGATACAAAGCCGGTAAGGTCGGCGCGTTCGCCCCTTTGCTCGGAGTTATCCATGCCCGCCCCTGCCCTTTCCGGCCCGCAATACCTGCGTGAAGGCCTCAAACTGGTCTTGAGCCCTGGCCTGCGCCTGTTTGTGCTGCTGCCACTGGCGATCAACCTGGTGTTGTTCGTCGGCTTGATCTATTTCGCCGGCCATCAGTTCAGCCTGTGGGTCGACCACCTGATGCCGACGCTGCCGAACTGGCTGAGCTTTCTCAACTACTTGCTATGGCCGCTGTTTGTGGTGCTGGTGGTGCTGATGGTGTTTTTCACCTTCACCATGCTGGCCAATATCATCGCCGCGCCGTTCAACGGTTTTCTTTCGGAGAAAGTCGAAGTGGTGGTGCGTGGCACCGATGATTTACCGGCGTTCAGTTGGGGTGAGTTGATCGCCATGGTGCCGCGCACACTGGCCCGGGAAATGCGCAAGCTGGGGTACTTCCTGCCACGGGCCATCGGCTTGTTTATCCTGTCGTTCATTCCGGTGGTCAACCTGATCGCCGCGCCGTTGTGGCTACTGTTCGGGGTGTGGATGATGGCGATCCAGTACATCGACTACCCGGCCGACAACCACAAGCTGGGCTGGAACGAGATGCTCGCCTGGCTGCGCCAGAAACGCTGGCAGAGCATGAGCTTCGGCGGCATCGTTTACCTGGTGTTGCTGGTGCCGGTGGTCAACCTGTTGATGATGCCGGCGGCAGTGGCCGGGGCGACCTTGTTCTGGGTGCGTGAGCAAGGTGCCGAGGCAATGGCGCGGCAGAACGTGACCACGTCATAAATCCATCATCCCAATGACACAATGACGACATGGCCCACAGTGACACTGTGGGCCATGACGACAGCCTCGCTTCACATCACTCTGATCACCGAAACCTTCCCGCCCGAAATCAACGGGGTGGCCAATACCCTTGGCCGCCTGTGCGAAGGTCTGCGCGCGCGCGGCCATCAGGTCGAACTGGTGCGTCCACGCCAGAACGCTGACCAGAGCCGTCCCAGCGACGACGAATTGCTGCTGTGCCGTGGCTGGCCGCTGCCGGGCTACCCGGGCCTGCAATGGGGCCAGTCGTCGATGCACAAATTGCTGCGCCGCTGGACCCGCCAGCGTCCGGATGTACTGTACATCGCCACCGAGGGCCCGCTGGGCTTATCCGCGCTGCGGGCTGCCCGGCGCCTGGGGATCAGCGTGGTCAGCGGCTTTCACACCAACTTCCAGCAGTACTCGAACCAATATGGGTTAAGCATGCTGAGCCGGGTAGTCACCCATTATCTGCGCTGGTTCCATAACCGCTCGACCTTGACCCTGGTGCCCAGTGCCAGCCAGCGCCTGGAGTTGGAACGCCGCCACTTCGAGCGGCTGGGCATGTTGTCGCGGGGCGTCGACAGCCAATTGTTCCATCCGGCCAAGCGCGACAACGTACTGCGTGAGAGCTGGGGCCTGGGCAATGACGACATTGCAGTTTTGCACGTAGGACGTTTGGCCCAGGAGAAAAACCTGGGTGTACTCAAGCGCTGTTTCGAGGCGCTGCGCAGCACATATCCACAGCGCAGGCTGAAATTGATCATCGTCGGCGACGGGCCGCAACGCTCACTGCTGGAACATGACCTGCCCGACGCCGTGTTCTGCGGCACGCAACGCGGCGAAGAACTGGCGCGGCATTACGCGTCGGGCGATCTGTTCCTGTTTCCCAGCCTCACCGAAACCTTCGGCAACGTGGTGCTGGAAGCCATGGCTTCCGGGTTGGGCGTGGTGGCGTATGACCAGGCGGCTGCGACCCAGCATATCCGCCATGGCTATAACGGCGTACTGGCGATGCCGGGGGATGAAGAGGCGTTTTGCGATGCGGCCTGCTGGCTGCTCGAAGAGCGCGAGAGTTTGCGCAGGGCGCGCCTGAATGCACGCCAACATGCCAGCCGCCAGGGTTGGCCGGCGATCATCGAGCAGTTCGAGCACCAGTTACGGGGTGTGTGCAAGGGAGAGTTTGTTGCTCCGCCGTTACCCTCCACCCGCTGATCCGGCGACAGTTTCAGTCATCCACTTCACCACCCGGCGCCCACAGCCGACGGTTTATGGGGCCGCGATTCGGAATAGGCAATAGGCATTGTCTGAATCCCCGCCACCAAACAGGATATTTCGGGAACGTCACTCCGATTATGGCCACCCATGACGCACCTGCCTGGTGAAGGTGGGCACCCCATAATCTGAAAGAGTTTTTTATGTCGACACACATCAACGGAGCAGCGGCTCACGGTAATTGGCACTTCAGCGCTCCGGCGGCTACGGGCAATCCCTCGCAAAGGCCCGAGACCCACCTTCAGCAACCGTGGTATCGCCCGCGCCCACCCCGGCCGGATAACCAACACACCCAGCCGGGCTGGAACCCACCACACCGGCCACAGCCGGATCAGCCATACACCCGGCCAGGCTGGAACCCTCCGTACCAGCCACAGCCCGACCACCAGTACACCCGGCCAGGCTGGAACCCTCCGCAC
The DNA here is from genome assembly GCF_057835125.1 of Pseudomonas sp. GL_117. NCBI lineage: Bacteria > Pseudomonadati > Pseudomonadota > Gammaproteobacteria > Pseudomonadales > Pseudomonadaceae > Pseudomonas > Pseudomonas sp. GL_117. The sequence continues at coordinate 5,185,379 of NZ_CM174418.1, forward strand.
CAGCCACAGCCCGACTACCAGTACACCCGGCCAGGCTGGAACCCTCCGTACCAGCCACAGCCCGACCACCAGTACACCCGGCCAGGCTGGAACCCTCCGCCCCCGCCACAGCCCGACTATCAGTACACCCGACCAGGCTGGAACCCACCGTACCGGCCACAGCCGGATCGCGACTACTCACAACCCGACTGGGACTACCGGCAAACCTCGTCAAGGCCTACACCGAGGCAGCCCGACCACGATGACGGTTACCGGACGCCCTATGCAGGGCGACGGCCGGTACAACCACACCATCGCTTGAGCAACCGCTGAAATAAAAGGGCCGGGTATCGACATACCCGGCCCCTCTCCAACGCCGAATGGCTTGATCAGACCAACGTGGTCAACGCCTCGCGACTGAACGGCAGAATGTCGCCCTCGCGACCTTCGCGCACCTTCACCGCCCAATCCGGGTCCACCAGCAACGCACGGCCCACGGCAACCAGGTCGAATTCCTCATTGTTGAGGCGCTCCAGCAGCTTCTCCAGGCTGGCCGGCTGCGCGACCTTGTCGGTGTTGACCATGAATTGCAGGAACTCGCCGTCCAGGCCAACGCTGCCTACGGTGATGGTCGGCTTGCCGGTGAGCTGGCGCGTCCAACCGGCCAGGTTGAGGTCGGAACCTTCGAATTCCGGCTCCCAGAAGCGGCGAGTGGAACAGTGGAAAATGTCCACACCAGCGTCAGCCAACGGCTGCAGGAACTCACCCAGCGCCTCGGGGGTTTGCACCAGTCGGGCGGTGTAGTCCTGCTGTTTCCACTGAGAGAAACGGAAGATGATCGGAAAGTCCGCGCCAACCGCGGCGCGGGTGGCCCGGATCAACTCGATGGCAAAACGCGAACGGTTGGCCAGGCTGCCACCATATTCGTCGGTGCGCTGGTTGCTGCCTTCCCAGAAGAACTGGTCGACCAAGTAACCGTGGGCGCCGTGGATCTCCACGCCGTCCATGCCGATGCGTTGGGCATCCTTGGCGGCTTGGGCAAAGGCATTGATCACGTCTTGGATGTCTTGCCGGGTCATGCCATGGACAACGACATTGCCGTCCTTGAGTTTTTCCATTGGGCCGTAGGCCGGCACGCTGGCATCCGGCTCGGTGCCGATGCGCCGCACACTGCCCACATGCCACAGCTGCGGGACGATCTTGCCGCCCTCGGCATGCACGGCGTCGACCACTTTTTTCCAGCCAGCCAGAGCGGCCTCACCGTAAAAATGCGGGACGTTGGGATAGCCGTTGGATGCTGGGTGGCCGACCACCGTGCCTTCGGTGATGATCAGGCCCACACCGGCAGCGGCGCGGCGGCGGTAGTACTCGATGACTTGGGCGTTGGGTACGCCGCCCGGCGAGAACGAACGGGTCATCGGCGCCATGACTACACGGGTCGACAGTTGCAGAGCACCGAGCTGGAAGGGTTTGAACAAGGCTTGGACAGGCATGGGGATGCTCCACGTAAGGCGGGTTTATGACGTGGATAATATTGGCCCCACAGAGGCCTGAACAGCACTATTGATCTGAGTGATTAAAGGATAAAAGCGAACGGCGACTGACCTGTGGCGAGAGAGCTGGCTCCCCCTCCACAGGCCGGGCCGAGTTAATTCAAGGCTTTTTCGATGGCTTGGACGATGGTGGGATCATCCGGTGCGGTACGCGGAGAGAAGCGTGCAAGCACCCGCCCATCCTTGCCCAGCAGGAATTTCTCGAAGTTCCAGGTTATATCCCCGGGAAACTCCGCACCCTCGCCCGCCAGCAAGCGGTAGAGCTGGTGACGGTCCGGGCCGTTGACGTCAAGCTTGCCGCCCAGCGGGAAGGTCACGCCATAGTTCAGGCTGCAGAACTCGCGGATTTCCTCTTCGCTGCCCGGCTCCTGGCCTGCAAACTGATTGCAGGGCAAGCCCAACACGACAAACCCCTGGCCCTTGTATTGCTGGTAGAGGTTTTCCAGAGCCGCATATTGCGGGGTCAAGCCACACTTGGAGGCCACATTGACCACCAGCACCACTTGCCCCTTGAAGGGTGCCAGTGGCAGCTCTTGTCCGTCCAAAGCTTTGAGTTTCAGATCGTGGAAAGCACTCATGACGAACTCCAGATATCCCATGTTCTTAGCAAAGCGGCTCGTCGAGATTACAACCCGCAAGCCTGCAATCATAGACGCCGATGACAAAACCCGCCTGCGGATTACTGAGCGGTAGGCCACGGCAGGATCGGAATCGCCGTCACGGCGTTCTGCGGGCTGCCTTCGATCAGGCGGTCGCTGTACACCAGGTAAACCAGGGTGTTGCGCTTCTTGTCGAGGAAGCGCACCACCTGCATGGTCTTGAACACCAGCGACGTACGCTCCTTGAATACTTCGTCGCCATCCTTGAGCTCGCCCTTGAAGCGGATCGGCCCCACCTGACGGCAGGCGATCGAGGCTTCGGCACGGTCTTCGGCCAGGCCCAGGCCGCCTTTGACGCCGCCGGTCTTGGCGCGCGACAGGTAGCACGTCACACCGTCGACCTTGGGGTCATCGAAGGCTTCGACGACGATCCGGTCGTTGGGGCCGACAAACTTGAATACCGTCGACACCTGGCCAACTTCTTCGGCAGACGCCAACAGTGGCATGGCCAATAGCAGGCCGAGCAATCCCTTCATTACGCGCATCGAATACTCCCTTTGTTTAAACCAGGATCAGGTTGTCGCGGTGCACCAGTTCCGGCTCCGCCATATAACCCAACAGGCCCACAATCGCGTCAGACGACTGCCCAATGATTTTCTGCGCTTCCAGGGCGCTGTAGTTGGCCAGGCCGCGGGCGATTTCACGACCGTCCGGGGCCACACACACCACCATCTCGCCACGGCGGAAGCTGCCCTGCACCAGCTTGACGCCGACCGGCAGCAAGCTTTTGTTGCCTTGGGACAGCGCAGATACAGCGCCATCGTCCAGCACCAGGGTGCCACGGGTTTGCAGATGACCGGCCAACCATTGTTTGCGCGCCGCGAGCATACCCCGCTCAGGCGACAGCAGCGTGCCGATCCGCTCGCCAGCCTTGAGGCGGTCGAGCACACGCTCGATGCGCCCGCCGACGATGATGGTGTGGGCACCGGAACGCGCAGCCAGGCGTGCAGCGCGCAGCTTGGTCTGCATGCCGCCACGGCCCAAGGCACCGCCGACGCTGCCGGCCACGGCGTCCAGCGCAGGGTCATCGGCGCGGGCTTCGTAGATCAGTTGCGCATCCGGGTTGTTGCGCGGGTCGGCGTCAAACATGCCGTCGCGGTCGGTGAGGATCACCAGCAGGTCGGCTTCCACCAGGTTGGCTACCAGGGCGGCCAGGGTGTCGTTGTCGCCGAAACGGATTTCGTCGGTGACCACGGTGTCGTTTTCGTTGATCACCGGGATGACTTTCAGCTCAACCAGCGCACGCAGGGTACTGCGGGCGTTGAGGTAGCGCTTGCGGTCGGACAGGTCGTCGTGGGTCAGCAGGATCTGCGCCGTGTGGCGGCCGTGCTCGGCGAAGCTGGATTCCCAGGCTTGTACCAGGCCCATCTGGCCGATGGCGGCGGCGGCTTGCAGTTCGTGCATCGCGCTGGGTCGCGCGGTCCAGCCGAGGCGGCTCATCCCGGCGGCAACCGCCCCGGACGACACCAGCACCAACTCAACGCCAGCCTCATGCAAGGCCACCATTTGCTCGACCCAGACGCTCATGGCTGCACGATCGAGCCCCTTGCCATCCGCCGTCAGCAGCGCACTTCCGATCTTTACGACCCAGCGCTGCGCACCTGTCACTTTGCTCCGCATCATCTTCAACCTTAGATAGAGGGCTGCGCGACCCAGCGCAACCCATAACGTTATTCGTGACTACGTATACCCAGATACCAAAACGCCGCTCAATTGAGCGGCGCTTAAGTTTACTGCAACGAATCAGTCGCGCACGTAAATGATTTCAGGACCGTCTTCATCATCCACGTCTTCTTCGTCCCAATCGTCGTCACCGATGTCATGGACCGACTTCACGCCGCTGCGGCGCAGGGCACGCTGGTCGTCCAGCGCCTGCAACTGGGCACGGGCTTCGTCTTCGATCTGCTGGTCGAGTTCAGCCAGTTCGGCCTTGAACACCGGGTCGGCCGCCAGGCGGTCGGCGCGGTCTTCGAGGTAGCGCATGATGTCGCGGGTCAGGCGCTCGGTGCCTTCTTTGGCGATGGCCGAGATCACGTAGACCGGGCCTTCCCACTCCAGGCGGTCGACGATTTCCTTGACGCGCTCTTCGTGCTCTTCTTCGAGGATCTGGTCGCACTTGTTCAGGACCAACCAGCGATCACGCTCGGCCAGGGCCGGGCTGAACTTGGTCAGTTCGCTGACGATCACTTCAGCGGCGTCCGCTGCGCTGGTTTCATCCAACGGCGCCATGTCCACGAGGTGCAGCAGCAAACGGGTGCGGGACAAGTGCTTGAGGAAGCGAATGCCCAGGCCGGCGCCGTCGGAAGCGCCTTCGATCAGGCCGGGAATGTCGGCGATCACGAAGCTTTTCCAGCGGTCGACGCTGACCACGCCCAGGTTTGGCACCAGGGTGGTGAACGGGTAGTCGGCGACTTTCGGCTTGGCGGCCGAGACCGAGCGGATGAAGGTACTTTTACCCGCGTTCGGCAGGCCCAACAGGCCTACGTCGGCCAGTACTTTCATTTCCAGCTTGAGGTCACGCTGCTCGCCCGGCTTGCCTGGCGTGGTCTGGCGTGGCGCACGGTTGGTACTGGACTTGAATCGGGTGTTACCCAGACCGTGCCAGCCGCCCTGCACAACCATCAGCTTCTGGCCGGCCTTGGTCAGGTCGCCGATCACTTCCTGGGTAGCGGAGTCGATAATCGTGGTGCCGACGGGTACGCGCAGCACCAGGTCTTCGCCTTTTTTACCGGTGCAGTCGGTGCTGCCGCCGTTGGAGCCACGCTCGGCATCGAAGTGCCGGGTGTAACGGTAGTCGACCAGGGTGTTGAGGTTTTCGTCGGCCATCATGTAGATGGAACCGCCGTCACCGCCGTCACCGCCGTTTGGGCCACCGTTTTCGATGAATTTTTCGCGACGGAAACTCATGCAACCGTTACCGCCGTCGCCTGCTTTTACTCGGATGGAAACTTCATCAACGAACTTCATAACAAAACGCCTCTCGCCGCATGGACGAGCTTAAGAAACCAAGACATAAGACTCTTGCAAAAATGAGCGCAGCGACCTCAAGCAACGACCGCATATCCTGCTGCTATCGCCCATTACAAACAGCTTTGCAAGAGACTCACTCCACAAACGAAAAAGCCCCGTCGCAAGACAGGGCTTTTCCAGCGATCTCGCAATTAAGCTGCGACAACGCTCACGTAACGGCGGTTGAACGCGCCTTTTACTTCAAACTTGATCACGCCTTCGATTTTCGCGAAGAGGGTGTGATCTTTACCCATGCCTACACCGTAACCGGCGTGGAATTGGGTGCCGCGCTGACGCACGATGATGTTGCCCGGAATGATTTTCTGGCCGCCATACATCTTCACGCCAAGGCGTTTGGCTTCTGAGTCGCGACCGTTACGGGTACTACCACCAGCTTTTTTGTGTGCCATGAGTCAATTCTCCTAGTGAGGAATTAGGCTGAAATTAAGCCTGAATACCGGTGATTTTGATCTCGGTGTACCACTGGCGGTGGCCCATACGCTTCATGTGGTGCTTACGACGACGGAACTTGATGATGCGGACTTTATCGTGACGACCTTGGGAGATCACTTCAGCCACAACGGTAGCGCCAGCAACAACTGGAGCGCCGATGTTCACGTCATCGCCATTGGCGACCAACAGAACGCGATCAAAGGTAACGGATTCGCCGGTAGCGACTTCCAGTTTTTCGATCTTCAGGTATTCACCTGGGGCGACTTTGTATTGCTTGCCACCAGTAACAATTACTGCGTACGACATGGTATTTCTCCGATAATCCTGCTCACCCAGCTCTTTATAAGAAGAGGTATTGGCTGGCATGGCTGCATGGGATGGACGTCCCGAATGCAATTGCGTAAGGCAGGTGCTGCCCAGGAAGTTCAGGGTGCGCGATTGTACGCAAGCTATAGAAGCCTTGCAAGGGGCCGTCTATCGCGCCTTGACACTGCGGGGTCAGGGTCCTAGCATGCCGCGCAACCCTTCTGGAGCGACTGTAGCTGATGCAACCCCAAGCTTTCTACCGCGCGGTCGCGGACGATTTTAGCGCCGTCGACGGCATCATCAAGAAACAGCTCACGTCCAAAGTGCCGCTGGTCTCCAAAATTGGCGACTATATTACGTCGGCGGGCGGCAAACGCCTGCGTCCTTTATTAGTGTTGCTGTGTGGCAAGGCCCTGGGTCGCGAAGGCGACGACTTGCGTTTGCTGGCGGCGACTATCGAATTCCTGCACACCGCGACCCTGCTGCATGACGACGTGGTCGACATGTCGGGCATGCGCCGTGGCCGCGAGACCGCCAATGCCATGTGGGGCAACGCCCCCAGCGTGCTGGTCGGCGATTTCCTGTACTCGCGCTCGTTCGAAATGATGGTCGAACTGGGCTCGATGCCGGTGATGAAGATTCTGTCCCAGGCCACCCGCATCATCGCTGAAGGCGAAGTGTTGCAGCTGTCCAAGGTGCGCGACGCCAGCACCACCGAAGAAACCTATATGGAAGTGATTCGCGGCAAAACCGCGATGCTCTTCGAAGCCTCCACCCATAGCGCCGCCGCGCTGTGTGGCGCGACCGCCGAACAGGCCGAAGCCCTGCGCACCTTTGGCGACCACCTGGGCGTGGCCTTCCAACTGGTAGACGACCTGCTCGATTACCGCGGCGACGCCGAGACCCTGGGCAAGAACGTCGGTGACGACCTGGCCGAGGGCAAGCCGACCTTGCCGCTGATCTACACCATGCGCGAAGGCACGCCGGAACAGGCGGCCCTGGTGCGCAAGGCGATCCAGAAAGGCGGGATCGAAGACCTCGAAAGCATCCGCGAAGCCGTGGAAGCCTCGGGTTCGCTGGACTACACCGCGCAATTGGCGCGTGACTACGTGGCCCGTGCCATCCAATGCCTGGAAGCCCTGCCGGCCAGCGAATACCGGGATGCACTGGTTGAGCTGAGTGAGTTTGCGGTCGCCCGTACGCACTGATTGCACACCGTTTAATGTGGGAGCTGGCTTGCCTGCGATAGCTTTAGTGAATTCACTACCGATATCGCAGGCAAGCCAGCTCCCACATTAGACCGAGCCAAGCCGCCCCTCCCACCGTTAAAACCCTATATAATGTGCGACTTTTAGCCATCCCTGACTCTACAAGGAGCTTTAGTGAGCACGTTGCCACCCTGCCCGAAATGCAATTCCGAATACACCTACGAAGACGGCGCCCAGCTGATCTGCCCGGAATGCGCCCACGAGTGGTCCGCCAATGGCGAGGCCGAAGCGGCTAGCGATGAAACCGCGAAGAAAGACTCTGTGGGCAACGTCCTGCAGGACGGCGACACCATCACCGTGATCAAGGACCTCAAGGTCAAGGGCACCTCCCTGGTGGTCAAGGTCGGCACCAAGGTCAAGAACATCCGCCTGTGCGATGGCGACCACGACATCGATTGCAAGATCGACGGTATCGGCCCGATGAAACTCAAGTCCGAGTTCGTCCGCAAGGTCTGAACCTGCAACTTCCATCCCGCGCCCGCCGCGGGATGGCGTTTCGCCCTCCCGGTTGACCCCGCGCAATAACCACACAGAAAAAACCACAAACCGCCAATAGGCACTTGCTATTCTACGAATAAGAATTATTCTCATTGAAACCCATCAAGGAGAACGACCATGACTTATTTGATAGACGCCTGGCTGGACCGCCCACACCCTTACCTGCGCATCCTGCATCGGGAAACCGGCGAAGTCTGTGCGGTATTGGAAGAAGAGGCGCTGAGCGAGCTGCAGGACCAGGGCGACCTGGACGTGAATGGCTTGAGCTCAAGTGAGCCCGGGGTACTGAAGGAAGTGGTGCGCAATCTGTTTCTGTTCTGCTATGCCCGAGCGTTGCGCCCGGCCACTGAATTGAATGGCAAATTCCATCCATGAGCCCATCCTGTGGAAGCGAGCTTCATGTGGGAGCGGGCTTGCTCGCGAAAGCGGTGGGTCAGTCAATAAATGTGCGACTGACACGCCGTCTTCGCGAGCAAGCCCGCTCCCACACAAGCCATTTCCCGCAGTAATCAGCAGGTCTTACAGAACGTCGAGCAGCTCGACGTCGAACACCAGAACGCTGTGCGGCGGGATGCTGCCAACGCCTTGAGCGCCGTAAGCCAGTTCGCTCGGCACGTACAGGCGCCATTTGCTGCCGGCATTCATCAGTTGCAGGGCTTCGGTCCAGCCGGCGATCACGCCGCCAACCGGGAATTCTGCAGGCTGGCCGCGCTCGTAGGAGCTGTCGAACACAGTGCCGTCGATCAGGGTGCCGTGGTAGTGGGTACGTACCTGGTCTTCACGGGTCGGCTTGGCGCCTTCACCGGCAGTCAGCACTTCAAATTGCAGGCCGGAAGCCAGGGTGGTGATGCCATCACGCTTGGCGTTCTCAGCCAGGAAAGCCAGGCCTTCGCCAGCAGCCGCTTCGGCCTTGGCAGCCGCTTCGGCTTGCATGATTTCGCGGATAACCTTGAAGCTGGCAGCCATTTGCTCTTGATCAACACGGCTTGGCTTGCCGGCGAAAGCGTCGGTCAGGCCAGCCAGGATGGCGTCCAGGCTCACACCCGGTGGCGGGTTGTCACGCAGTTGGTCGCCCAGTTGACGGCCAATACCGTAGCTGACGCGGGTTTCGTCGGTGGACAGATTAACTTCGGACATGAAGGTGCTCCGCTGTAGGACAACACTGAAAACGCCGCACAAAAGCCGCGCGTTCCTTGTCACCCAAAACTAAAAGGGCCAGCAGACTAGCACACAACACCGTGCCTTGATGAGCGCACCGACATACCTATCTACTGCCGAACACGCCCCTGCGCTGCCCATGCTGGTGATTCCACTCACCACCTCAGGGGTTGTGCCAATGAGTACGCCGAATACCCGCGATGCCGCGCCCACGCTTGATCAGATTCACGCCCACTTGCTGGAGATTGACCCCACCCTGCGCGGCCAGAGCAAACGCCCCGTTACCTTGCCGGCGGAGTACGCCACGCTGCAACAGCTCAACACCGACCTCAAGCGTATCAACGCTACGTTTATGAGCCAGGCGCGTGCCCTGTATCAGGATGTGATCCCACCGGACCTGAACAGCCGCCTCAAGGCGCTGGATGAAACCAGCGCCGTCGCAGGGCAGAGCCGTAAGACTTATCTGACCTTCACCGCCGGCATCAACGCGCTGGAACTGGAAACCCGGCTCAACGTCAGTGACAACCTGCTGTCCCCCGCCGACCAGCAGATGCTGGAAAACTGCTCGCTGGGGCCAACCTTCCGCCCCGGCATGTACGCCCTGGCCTTCACCTACCAGGAACAGACCGTCATATTCGCCGGTGCGTTTGTGCTGACGCGCCAGGCCAACCCCGTCGTCGACAGCCTGCCAGCAGCGCCCCCCGTGGGGCCGGTCTTGTTGTTCACGCCCGCGCGGGGTCTGGAAGCCTTCGACTCGCTGCACGACCTGGACCAAGGCCTGCAATCTGCGATGGCGCTCGCCACCGGGCGGGCTGAGTTCAATCGTCACCTGCCTGTGCGCTACCAACACCTGGATACCGTTGATATATGGCCACTGACCTTACTTCCGATCCAGGACAAACCGCTGTTCGAACACGTCTACCAAGCGCTGCTCGACAAACGTGAACAGGACATCAATTACGCCCTGAGCCATGCAGACACCACACACATCAAGGAGCACCTCGACAACGCCATCCAAGCCGCGTTGCCCGACCTGACATTGCGCCTGGACTTTCGCGCACAGCGACTGCTTGAGCGCGACCTGTTCTACGCCCTGCCCGACTGGTACCGCAGCGCCAGCAAGCCGCTTCGCGACACCCTCGACCAACACCTGCGCAACTACAACCAGGCGCGCGAGGCGTTCATGAATCTGTTCGGCCCGGCAGCAACGCCCCAGGCCCTCGCCCGGCACCAATGGGCCGAGAAACTGGCCGATGAACTGGACATCCACGACCTCGACCCGGACCTGCTGCACATCACAACCCGGCGCACAGTGCCGCCGGTCGGCACCTACGAGCAGCAGCGTTCACTGGTGGAACTGGCCTTGCGCGGCCTGCACACCGGCGACAGCGCGCCGGGCTCAGCCTTCCTTGAACACAGCACCTTGAGCTACGCCGGCGCCCCGCTCGATACGGCTTATGCCCGACTCACCCCGCAAGTGCTGATCACCCTGCTGCAAGACCTGCAACCACGCCTGGACTTTGCCGACACACAAAAAACCGTGCTGGGCACCCCGCAGATCAAACAGGCGGCCCGCACGTTTTTCGATCAGCGCCTGGTCGCCTTGGCCTACATTGCCCAGCTGCAAGGCCACCTCAGTCCGGACGATGTGCAGCTGTTTGCAGACCTGCGCGAAAATCCCCGCCCGCAGCTCTGCGCACAAACCGTGCTGCTGCACGGCGCTCAACTGCGAGACCTGTGGCTGCTGCGCGAAGATGATGCCCACGGCCAGGTCAAACGCCTATTGCTGTGCACCCCTGACGCCCCCAGCGCACAACAGTTCTTCGCCTTCAGCAGCCTGCGCGAATGCCAGACCCATATCATCGGTTGGCTGGATCAACCCCAGACGATGAGCAATTACGTACTGCAACAAGTGCCGCTGCGCTTCCGCCCGAAAATGAGCACCTTCATCCAGGCGATCAGCCTGCGCCCCGATGCCGAAGAACACCACGAGGTGACCTTCGGCAAACCCTGCAGCCACGCCGATTGCCTGAACGCGATGGCCGCACACCGCCTGGCGCTGCAACTGGATGATTACAGTTTCAGCTCACCCTCCTGGTTTCGTAACGCCTCCCTGGCAGACAGAACCCGGCTGATCACCCTGGCGGATAACATCGAGGGTGCCCTGCGCACCTACAATGCCAGACCCGATGCCGAAGCCAATTTCCCGAGCTTCGACAGCTATTTGCGCGATAAAGCCAGGCTCAGCCTGAACAGACTGCTGGGACGCTCCAAAAATGACATCGACCCGGACAGCGTCTTCGCCTACTCGCCACGGACATTGCTCGGTGCGCCGCCAACACCACTGTCCTACACCACCCTGTACCGCGACGGCTATGCAGACGGCATCGGCTTTCTCGACGAGAAGTTTTCCAGATCCGCGGTCTTTCGCGGCCCCAAGGGCGTAGATCTGAGCCCGCTGACCGCACAGAACGTTGCCCGCTCGGTCACCGGCGTATGGGTCGGTGAACGCTATATCAATGAAGTGCGCCAGCGCCTGCAATCCAGCGACAGCCCCGGTTATCACGAACGACGCAGTGCGGTGCTGGCGATTCACCAATTGCAGATGCAGAGTGCCGCGCTGGAGGCCCGACTCAAGGGGCATATCGCCAGTGTCGACCTGAGCTGGCTCAACCAGGCCATCGACAGCTTGTCGGATACCCGCAGCACCACGCGCAATACCTACAAAGTCCACCGCTTGTTTATCGACGGTGATTGGGTGATGGGCAACTACCTGTTCAGCCACGCCGACTATCCCGTGTTGTTGTACACGCCCAACGCACCGGACGGCGTCAACTTTCGCGAAGCGAAGCTGTTCAACTACCTGCTGAAAAAAGTCGAAGGCATGCCCGGCTATTGGTGCTCTCGTGTGTCGTTGCAGTCGCTGCGCAGAGTGCACCTGTTTCTGGAGAACGCCCGCAACGGCCTGCCGGATGACATCGACCGCACCACCCCAAGCCCGGCTCGGCACGACTCGATAAGCCGCGTCACGCCGCTGCTCGATCTGCGCCACGAGCTATACAACATGAGCTTGCAGCGCACCATCGATGACGTGCACGGCACGACGGTCAATCGCACCCAAATGATTACCGGCATCCTGTGGACCTGTATCGAGTGGGTAACGGCCATTGCAACGATGCCATTCCCCTTGCTGAGCTTGACCTTGGGCGGCCTGCTGGCATTCAAGGACGCCATGCTGGCCCTCAACGCCTATCACCAGAACGACATGGCAGCCGCGATTGAGCACTACGTCGGCTTCCTGGCCAATGCTATGGGGGCCGTGCTGTTCGATTTGCGCCCACTGCTCAAAAGCAGCTTCAAACCCCTGCGTGCCGTCATCCAGACCAGTTCACACGCCGTCGGCAGTGCGCCGCTCAAGCAACTGGATGCGATCAACCCCGAAGGCATGCAATCCATCCTGTTTGATGGGCAGCCACTGTGGGCATCGCAGACTCCCGACGCCTTGGGCCGTTACTTGCTGTATCGCCACGACCCGCTGACCGGCCAGCTCCATTCGACCGCACGCCTGGTCAGCCAGAACAGTGATGGGCAGTGGGTGCGTTTCAGCGTCCCCGGGGGTGGGCGCAAGCAATACGAAAAGCTGCTGGCGGATGAAAGCAGCCCGTTGGAGGCCTTCGACGTAGCGCCCGATCAGGCCAAGACCTTCCGCACCCTGCTCGACCCAGGCTTCAAAACACACATGCAAAGCCGGGGGCAGGACGCGGCGGCGGCCCAAGGCAACGCGTTTATCGAAGTGCAACCACTGCGCACGGCCTATGAACAAAACGTCGCACGCTTGAGCGAAGACGCCGACGCGTTCTACCAGGCGTTACCGGCCCCGGCGCCGAAAAGCGCACTGCCCGCACTGGCGAGCAACGCAGCCCACAGCGACATTCTCAAGAGCCTGTTCAGCCGCAACAAGCGCTTGATTATCGGAGCCGTCGACAACTCCATCGCCAGTAAACAGCTGTTGATCGAACAACTGCCAGGCCTGGCGGAACAGGGACTCAAGCGGGTGTACATCGAGAACCTGCCCCGCGACCTGTTCCATCGCAAGTTGAAAATCCTCAACAACCAGCTCAGCGGCAACAAAGCCCACGCCCTGCAACAGATCGAGCGGCATCTGGCGCAGGTGGACGAGGCCTTGGGGTTCGCAGCGGATGCGCCGTTCACGTACCGCAAGCTGCTGCTCGAAACCCAGCGCCTGAACATCGCCATCGACGGCCTGGACGCTGCAGTTTCATACCATATGGGCCACGTGCTGGCCCTGGGCGAAGGCGCGCGTTTTGTGCCGCGCAGCAGCAAGCTGCGCAATTTCTACTCTCACACCGCTATCGAGTTCAACCTGAAACACAACCCGGACGAAGGTTGGCTGGCGTTGGTCGAGACCAACCGCCTGGGCCGTTACGAGCGCATTGCCGGGCTGGCGGAGTTGCAACAGGCGCCAGCGCTGCGCGTTCACGACGTGGCGCCTGGGGAGCCGACCGGCCTGTGGCCCGACACACACAGCAGCGCCCAGTCCCGAGGTGACTACGCCCTATCCATTGCAACAACCCATGGGGCACTGCGCGCACCGAGCAGCCTCACGCCAGCATCGGGCACCGTCTCCCATTACGCGGCGTTCGACATCCCGGCAGCGATGCGCGCGAACATCGACCAGATGCGCCTGGAGCGGCGTGGCCTGGACTCGCGTTACTCCCACGCCCAGCCAGAGAATGCCAGGGCAATGAACACCTTCATCGAGACCCGCCAGCGCCTGTACGCCACTGCCAAAGCGCATTTCGCCGACCTCACCTTGCCCCAACGCAGAGCCTTGGGCGAGCTGACCAGCGCAAGAAACGAGAGCGTGTTGTTTGAACGGCTGTTCAAACAGCGCAATGGGCTGGTCATCGGCGAGGCCCATTCCGCGCAATCCAGCAAGCGCCTGCTGATCCAGTACTTCAAGCACCTGAAAAAGCTGGGGGTCAAGACGCTGTACCTCGAGCATTTGTTGACCGATCTGCATCAGGAAGCCCTGGAAACCTACTACCGCACCTCGAAGATGCCGTCGATCCTGGAGAACTACCTCCGGCAGTTGGACCGAGGCCAGATGCCCCTTTACGAGGGCACGGACACCTACACTCACCTGGTCAAGAAAGCCAACAAATACGGGATACGCGTACGAGCGCTGGACTGTACGGCCACCTATTACGTCAAAGGTCTGAATGGCGATTTGCCGCGCCTTCAAATGTTCAGCTACTTCGCCAACGAGGTGATCAAGGCCGACCAACTCGCCCAAGGGCCACACAAGTGGGTCGCGTTCGTGGGCAGTACCCACACCGATACGTACCTGGGCGTGCCGGGCCTCGCCACGCTGCAGGATGCCGTCAGCCTGCATGTGCGCGACAGCGCCCCGGAACTGGCCAGGCCGTTGCACCAGGGGGCGTGGGAATCGTTCGAGGAAGGTAAGGACGTGGCGTTGCGCAGTGACTTCACGCTCTACGTCGGTATTCCTGGGCGAAGAGTGCCAAGCGTGCCGGCGCCGCCGGACCGCAGCAGACTCACAACACCCGGGCATTTCATCGTCGAGCGCCGAACCTCCACCGAGATCAACCTTGTGCACATGTCCCGTGGCAATGAGATTGTCAGCACCCCCATTCAAATCAACGACAAGGGCCAGTTCTTCATCGAGCGCTGGCCAGAACAGCGTCATCAGCGCTTTTTCTATTTATCGCAACTGGTCGATATGCTCAAAACCCCTCCGCCCGGAGGTGTTGGCCTGAAGCACGTCGGCTAAACCCCATGAGCCACTGACCCAATTCTCCCGCAACCACTCATCGGCGCCCTGCGTCGATGAGCCGAAATAGCATTTCAGATTCAGGTTTTGCCGCCGATAACCCGCTACACCTCGGCTGGCTCAAACAACAACATCAACCAGCAAACAGACATCACTCTTGCGGAGCATTCGATGAACAGCTGGTTCGGTAACATCAGCGTCAACCTCAAACTCGGCCTGGGCTTCGGCCTGGTACTGGTCCTCACTTCGATCCTGGCCCTGACCGGCTGGACCAGCCTGGGCGGCCTGATCGACCGCAGCAACTGGATGAGCGATATCACCCAGCTCAATGCCTCGCTGACCAAGCTGCGCATCGTGCGCCTGCAATACATGCTGGCCAACGGTGACGAAGCCGTGGCACAAACCGTACAGACCAACCTGGACGCGTTCGCTGCCCAGCAACAAAAGCTGCTGGACAGCTTCAAGAGCCCGGATAACCTCAAGCTGCTCAACGAGCAGAAAAGCGTCATCACCGCCTACCAGCAATCCTTGAACAAAATGCGCGAGGCCTACCGTAACGGCAACGCCGCGCGCCAGGTCATGGGTGACAAGGCCGACATCGCCAACGCCCAGATCAATGCCCTGGACACCAGCGTGCAGCAGATGGCCGACAGTCCGGAGCGTTTCGTCCAGTACCAGGCACTGACCCAGGCCAAGGAAGAGTTCCAGCTCGCCCGTTATGAAGTGCGTGGCTACACCGGCAACGTCAACGCCGAAACCGAAGCCCGCGCCGCCGCACAAATCGAAAAAGCCATCAGTGGCTTGAAAAAGCTCAGCGCCGTCTTTGGTGCCGAACAGCAAACCGCACTGGCTTCGCTTGAAACCGCCCTTGGCGCCTACCGCACCGCCGTACAAAGCTACAAGGCCGCCAACGCCAACATCGTCAGCGCTCGCGCAGAAATGACCACCCAAGGTGCCGACATCGTCACCATCAGCGACAAGCTCTACGACATCCAGCTTGAGCGCCGCGACGCCGAAAGCGCCCAGGCCCGCAGCCTGCAATTGATCAGCACCTTGCTGGCCCTGCTGGTCGGGGTTATCGCCGCACTGGTCATCACCCGCCAGATCACCCGCCCACTGCAGGAAACCCTGGCCGTGGTCGAGCGCATCGCTTCCGGCGACTTGAGCCACAACATCCAGGTCACCCGCCGCGACGAACTGGGCGTGCTGCAACAAGGCATCCAGCGCATGGGCACGACCCTGCGCGAGCTGATCAGCGGTATCCGCGACGGTGTGACACAAATCGCCAGCGCCGCCGAAGAACTGTCGGCCGTGACCGAACAAACCAGCGCCGGGGTGAACAGCCAGAAGATCGAGACCGATCAGGTTGCCACCGCAATGCATGAAATGACCGCCACCGTGCAGGAAGTCGCGCGCAACGCTGAACAAGCCTCCCAAGCCGCCTCCGACGCCGACGGCCAAGCCCGCGAAGGCGACAAGGTGGTGGGTGAAGCGATCGCCCAGATCGAGCGCCTGGCCGCCGAAGTGGCACGTTCCACCGACGCCATGGCGCACCTGCAACAAGAGAGCAACAAGATCGGCAGCGTGATGGACGTGATCAAGGCCGTGGCCGAGCAGACCAACCTGCTGGCACTCAACGCCGCGATTGAAGCCGCGCGTGCCGGTGAAGCCGGTCGTGGGTTTGCCGTGGTCGCCGATGAAGTGCGGGGCCTGGCCCAGCGCACACAGAAATCCACCGAGGAAATCGAAGGCCTGGTCGCCGGTTTGCAGAACGGCACCCAGCAAGTGGCCAATGTGATGAACAACAGCCGCAGCCTCACCGACAGCAGCGTCGAGCTGACGCGCAAGGCCGGTGTGTCCCTGGAAAACATCACCCGCACGGTGTCGAACATCCAGTCGATGAACCAACAGATTGCCGCCGCCGCCGAACAGCAGAGTGCCGTGGCAGAAGAGATCAGCCGCAGTATCGTGAACGTGCGTGATGTCTCGGAACAGACGGCTACGGCGAGTGACGAGACGGCGAAATCGAGTGTTGAATTGGCGCGTTTGGGTAGCCAGTTGCAGCAGATGGTCAGCCATTTCCGGGTGTAGGAAACCAAAAAGCCGCCTCGGCCTGAACCGAGGCGGCTCCACTTCTCAGACCTTAACGGTCATCGAAGCTGTCCCGCAGGAACTTCCAGACGTGATAAGCACGCAGGCAGTTCACTACGAGGTTCCACGTACGTCGTGCAAACCTAGACATACTCGGCCCTCCGTGAGTTGGGCCTTACCTCCAGCGCACTTACCGGAACATGTGAGCCTTCGGATGCAAGCCAATGCTCCTGTGAGGCGGCTGGGTTTATGGTCCTCCCGCATGAATCCGGCACGGATTACTAGCCCGTGGCGATCGGTCCAAAATTTGCGCGCGAACCCAGTCCCCCTCCTCACGATGTACATAGAACGAGGACGATGCTAGCTCAGCGATCTACGCTAAGGTGTTACAGGCAACAATTCTCCCGATCCAAAGTTGTTGCTTTTTTTGCAGTGGAAACCACTTTTTGTCGGGTCTTGCATAAAGTTTTGAGCGACAGTAGCATCGCTGACAAGCCAATGCTCCTGTGAGACATCAAACCCAGCCACTAACTGGGATTGCAAAAAACCGCCCTCCCAAGGCGGTTTTTTATTGCCTGCGATTTACCCCTCGCCCTCCTCAACAAACACCACCCGATTCCCAAACGGGTCCTTGATGCTCATCTCCCGCGAGCCCCACGGTGTTGGCTCAACCTCAGGCTTGGCATAGCGATAGTCCTTGCCCTGCAACTGCTGCTGATAGGCGTCCACGCCTTGTGCCTGAATTCGCACCGCTGCGCCCGGCGAGGCGTCACCATGATGCTCGGTCAGGTGCAACACACATTCCCCCAGTGACACTTGCAGATACAGCGGAAAATTCGCCTCGAAACGATGCTGCCAATCCACCTTGAACCCCAGGAACTCGACGTAGAACTCCAACGCCTTGGCCTCGTCGAAAATCCGCAAAATGGGGATGACTTTTCCTAAGTGCATGGCAACCGCTCCGTGTATGAAAAGCCCCCACTATAGAGACGAAAAACCACAACGCAAATCGCCATTGCGCGCCAGGAACCGGCCGGCGTGTTGGCCATTGGCCTGCCCCTCGCAGTAACTCAACACGCCGTTGACCCACACCCCGTCAATGCCCTGCGCCGCCCGTTGCGGGTCCTTGAAATCGGCCACATCACGCACGCGCAACGGGTCGAACAGCACCAGGTCGGCCCAGTGCCCTTGGCGAATTTCGCCACGCTCGGCCAAGCCAAACCGCGCCGCCGACAAGCCGGTCATCTTGTGCACCGCCGTGTGCAGCGGGAACAGCCCCACATCCCGGCTGAAATGCCCGAGCACCCGCGCAAACGCGCCCCACAACCGTGGGTGGGGGAACGGGTCTTCCGGCAACCCATCCGAGCCCACCATGGACAATGGATGCGCGAGGATGCGGCGCACATCCGCCTCGTCCATCCCGTAGTACACCGCCCCCGCCGGTTGCAGGCGACGTGCAGCATCCATCAGCGAAACGTCCCACTCGGCGGCGATGTCCTGCAAATCACGCCCGCCCAACTCGGGGTGCGGCGTCGACCACGTGATGGTGATACGAAACGCGTCGGTGACTTGCTTCAGATCCAGGGTCGAAGAACTCGCCGCATAGGGGTAACAATCACAGCCCACCGGGTGGGTTTTCGCCGCCGACTCCAGCGCGGCCAACAGCTGCGGACTGCGCCCCCAATTACCCGCTCCGGCACATTTGAGGTGAGAAATGATCACCGGAACCTTGGCGTGCCGGCCGATCAGGAACGCCTCGTCCATGGCCTCCAGTACCGGCTCGAATTCACTGCGCAAATGGGTGGTGTACACCGCGCCGAACGCCGTCAGTTCTTCACTCAGTTGCAACACTTCATCGGTCTCGGCGCTAAACGCACTGGCGTAGGCCAGGCCTGTGGATAAACCGAGGGCGCCGGCCGCGAGGCTGTCTTGCAATTGCTCGCGCATGGCGGTGATTTCGTCCGGCGTGGCGGTGCGATGCAGATCGTCCATATGGTTGCTGCGCAACGCCGTGTGGCCGATCAACGCCGCGACATTGACCGCTGGATGAGCACTTTCCACGGCCGTGCGGTAATCGGCAAACCGTGGATAAGTGAACGCCTCACGCGTGCCCAGCAAATTCATCGGGTCCGGTGGGTCACCGCGCAAACTCACTGGCGAGGCGCTAATGCCACAGTTGCCGACAATCACCGTGGTCACCCCCTGGCTCAGCTTGGGCAGCATCTGCGGCTGGCGGATCACCATGGTGTCGTCGTGGGTGTGCACGTCGATAAACCCCGGCGCCAGCACGCGCCCCGTGGCGTCGATCTGATCCGTGGCCGTTGCCTGCGACAAATCACCGATCGCCGCGATGCGCCCCTCCCACAGTCCCACATCGGCGATGTACCCGGGGGTGTTGCTGCCATCAATGATCAGCGCCTGGCGAATCAACGTGTCGTACTTCATATCAGTCTCCAAGCGGCAGGCTGTCGGGGCCGCCGCGGTATTCGTCGAGGGCCAGCTTGATGCGGCGCAGGCGCTCGCGGTTGTCGTCCGGCTGGGCCAGTGCCAGCTCGGTGGCGAGCAGGTCGATGGCCAGCAGCATGCCGTAGCGCGCCGCCGTGGGTTTGTAGATAAAACTGGTTTCGGCCGGTTGCAGCGGCAGCAGGACATCCGCCAACTGCGCCAAGGGTGAGTCGGCCAAGGTGATGGCGATGACGCGTGCATCGTAATTGCGCGCCAGTGCCACCACGTCCAGCAGCTCAGGCGTGCGGCCGGTCAAGGAACACACAATCAACGCGTGATCCGAGCCCAGGGTCGCCGCCGTGACCCGCATCATCACCGGGTCATGGCAGGCGGCAATCGGATAGCCCAGGCGCACCAGGCGCACCTGCAATTCGTCGCTGCACAGGCTCGACGGGCCGCCCATGCCAAACGCGTGGACCATCCGTGCCTTGCCCAGCAGGCTGACCGCATCGGCAAACCCTGCCTGGTTGAACCCCGACAAGTGCTGGCGCAAAGTCGCCTCGATGTCGCCAAGAATCTGCCGATGAAACGCCGACTGCTCAGGCTTGCCCGCCGGGTCCAGAAAACGGCTGCCCACCCCACTGGCCTGGGCCAATTGCAGGCGCAGGTCACGCAAATCGCGACAGCCCACGCTGCGCGCAAACCGCGACAGTGTGGCCGTACTGACCTCGGCCCGCTGGGACAACGCTTCCAGGCTGGCCGACGCGGCAAACCCCACGTCGTCGAGCAGCAGCCTGGCGATACGCCCTTCACCGGCGCTGAAGGAATCCTGGCGGGCACGGATCTGGTAGAGGATGTCCATGGAATCTCCGGGTTACAGAAGGCAGGACAGACCATAGGTGAGACCGAAGGCGACCACTGAAATCAAGGTCTCCAGCACGGTCCAGGTCTTGAAGGTCTGGATTACCGTCATATTGAAGTATTCCTTGATCAGCCAGAAGCCGCCGTCATTGACGTGGGAAAAGATCACCGAACCCGCACCAGTGGCCAACACCAGCAATTCCGGGTGTGGATAACCCAGGCCCATGGCCACCGGCGCCACCACGCCGGAAGCGGTAGTCATGGCGACCGTCGCCGAGCCGGTGGCGATGCGCATCAACGCCGCGAACAGCCAGCCCATCACCAGCGGCGACAGCTGAAACGCGTGGGCCAGCCCCAGGATTTCATTGGTCACGCCCGCATCCACCAGGATGCGGTTCAAGCCGCCGCCCGCGCCCACCAGCAAGGTGATGCTCGCCGTCGGCGCCAGGCATTCGTTGGTGAACTTGAGGATCGACTCGCGGTTAAACCCCTGGGCGATGCCCAAGGTCCAGAAACTCACCAAGGTCGCCAGCAGCAGCGCAATCACCGAGTTGCCGATAAACAACAGGAACTGGTTGAAACCGCTGCCCGGCGTCGAGATCACGTTGGCCCAACCACCGATCATCATCAGCACCACCGGCAGCAGGATCGTGCCCATGGTCAGCGCAAAACTGGGCAGGCGGGTACGCGGCTCGCGCTCGATGAACTGGCGTTCCAGCGGGTTTTGCGCCGGCAGGTGAATGCGCGGCACGATGAATTTGGCGTACACGGGGCCGGCGATGATCGCCGTGGGAATACCGATCAAAATCGCATACAGCACGGTCTGCCCCACCGACGCGTTATACGCCAGCACCGCCATCATCGCCGCCGGGTGCGGTGGCACCAAGGCATGCACCACCGACAAACCGGCGACCATCGGCAAACCGACCATCAGGATCGACACGCCCACGCGTCGCGCCACGGTAAAGGCGATCGGCACCAGCAACACAAAACCGACCTCGAAAAACAGCGGCAGCCCCACCAGGAACGCGATGCAGACCATCGCCCAATGCGCGTTGCGCTCGCCGAACCGATTGATCAGGGTACGCGCTACCTGCTCGGCGCCGCCGGACTCGGCCATCATCTTGCCGAGCATGGTGCCCAGCGCCACGACCAAGGCGATGTGCCCCAGGGTCTTGCCGACGCCCGCTTCATACGAACCCATGATGGTGTCCGCCGGCATCCCGGCCAGCAGCGCCAGGCCAATGGACACCAGGGTGATGACGATAAACGGGTTGAGTCGGTAGCGTGCAATCAGCACGATCAAAGCGATGATGGCGATGGCAGCGTATGCCAATAGCCCCAAGCCCGGTAATGCGGCCATGCGGTACTCCTCGGAAAGGGTCACGTCGAATAGGTTGTGAAAGTCATAAATCATTACCGATGAGTGTTTTCAATTTTTATGAAAGTAATTTTCGCCCACAGACAAGCACTGTCGCCTGGGGATATGCCCGACAGCTGTGGATGAAAATTCGGGGGGTGTTCTTACATGAAGATCAGAGGATGTCGGAAACTCAAGCGTCGTCGTCGAGTCCTACAATGCGCAATCACTCACGCTCAGGAAACACGACCATGACTCGTACATCCCTAGCCATCGGCGCCCTGCTCCTCGTCCTGTGCGGCGCGGCCTCGGCTGCCGAAAACGCGGCGTTGCAAAAATGCATGGACGGCGCCAACACCACCGCCGACATGGTCAATTGCAACGCCAAGGAAACCAAGGTGCAGGACAAGCGCCTGAACGCGGCCTACAAGACCGCCCTCGCCGCCCAGGAAGGCGCACGCAAACAGCAACTGCAAGACGTGCAGCGCCTGTGGATAAAATACCGCGATGCCAATTGCGCCTTCGCCGGCTCAGCCACCGGAGGCAGCATCGATCAGGTCAACGGCTCCGGCTGCGTACTGGACATGACCCAGACCCGCGCCCAGGAACTGGAAAACCTGGTCGGACCCTGACCCTGTAGGAATAAGCTCCCTCGCCACAAGGTTCCACCATCAGTCGTGATGCACCTTGGCGCGTTTGAGCAGCTTCTTGCAGCGCTCCGACAAATGCAGCACCCGCAGGTGCTTGCCGGCCTTGGCATACCGCTCGCGCAAGGTCATCAGCGCGGCAATCGCTGAATAATCGACAAAGCTCAGGTGCCGGCAATCCAGCGTCACCTGCGCCGGGTCGCCCGCCGGGTCGAACTGGTTCAAGAACGGCGTGGTCGAGGCGAAGAACAAGGTGCCGTGCACCCGATAGAGCTTGCTGCCATCGGCCTCCAGATGCGTATCGGCGTACAACTCGCGGGCCTGTTGCCAGGCGAAGTTCAGCGCCGCAATCACGATCCCGCACAGCACGGCGGTGGCCAGGTCGGTGAACACGGTGATCACCGTCACTGCCAGGATCACCAGCACATCGTTGAGCGGCACCTTGTTGATCACCCGCAAGGACGCCCAGGCGAAGGTCTGCTGGGACACCACAAACATCACCCCGACCAGCGCCGCCAGCGGAATGCGCTCGATAAACGGCGACAGGAACAGGATAAACAACAGGATCATCACCCCGGCAAACACCCCGGAAAAACGCCCGCGCCCGCCGGAGCTGAGGTTGATCACGGTTTGCCCGATCATCGCGCAACCCCCCATGCCGCCGAACACGCCCGAGACCATATTCGCCGCGCCCAGGGCCACGCTTTCGCGATCAGGGTAGCCACGGGTCTCGGTGATTTCGTCGGTGAGGTTAAGGGTGAGCAGGGTTTCCAGCAGGCCGACCATGGCCATCAGGAACGCGTACGGCGCGATGATGCCAAGGGTTTCCAGGGTCCAGGGGACCTGCGGCAGCGCAAACGTCGGCAGGCCGCCGGCGATGTGGGCCATATCGCCCAGGGTGCGGGTCGGCAGGCCAAGCAGGTACACCGCCAGGCCCACTCCAAGGATCGCCACCAGCGCCGGCGGCACTGCGCGGGTGATGCGCGGCAGCAGGTAGACGATGGCCATGGTCACCAGCACCAGGCCGATCATCACGTACAGCGGCCTGCCGCCGAGCCAGTGTTCACCGCTCTTGAAATGCTCCAGTTGCGCCAATGCAATGATGATCGCCAGGCCGTTGACGAACCCCAGCATCACCGGGTGCGGCACCATGCGCACCAGCTTGCCCAGGCGCAACAGGCCAAAGGCGATCATGATCAACCCGCCCAGCAGCACCGTGGCCAGCAGGTACTCCACACCGTGTTGCACCACCAGCGCGACGATCACCACCGCCATCGACCCTGCCGCACCCGAGACCATGCCGGGACGACCGCCGAACAGCGCCGTGAGCGTGCAGATGATAAAGGCGCCGTAGAGCCCCATCAGCGGGTTGAGATGGGCCACCAGGGCAAAGGCGATGCATTCGGGCAGCAGCGCGAAAGACGTGGTGAGGCCGGCCAGGGCATCGGCGCGCAGACGGGTGAGGTTCATGAAGTACCAGGGTAAGGCGGGAATAAGGCGGGCGATGGTACGCAATTGCCGGGGGGTGGGGCTAGTCTGGTGGACCGTGTCGGGCCTTTCGCAGGCAAGCCAGCTCCCACATTTGGCCGCGTTTCAACCTTGGAATGCCGTCAAGTGTGGGAGCGGGCTTGCCTGCGAAAGGCTGCACCGCGATCCCAAGCCAACCGCTAGCAGGCATACCGCGCCAGCTTGGCCTGGATAAAGTCGAGGAAACACTGGATGCGCAGCGCCAACTGCGAGTTGCGATAGAACACCGCATGAATCGGCTGGCGATAGCCGCTGTTGAACGCCTCCAGCACCGGCACCAGGCGCCCGGCGTCGATGTCGGCGCTGGTCATGAAGTTCGACAGGCAGCAAATGCCCTGCCCCTCCAGCGCCAGCTGGCGCAGGGTTTCACCGCTGGACGCGGCAATGCCCGGCTGGATCAGCCAGCGTTCGCCTTCCACATGGCGCAGTGGCCAGTGGTTGAGGGTTTCAGTCTGGGTGAAGCCAAGCAAGGTGTGGTCGGCCAGTTCAGCTACCGTGGTCGGCGTGCCGAACTGCTCGATATAGGCAGGGCTGGCGAGGATATGCAGCGGCGTGCAGCCCAAGGCGCGGGCATGCAGGGTGGAGTCGGCCAGCGTACCGATGCGGATCGCGATGTCGGTGCTTTGTTCCAGCAGGTCGATGATCAAGTCATCGCTGTTCAGCTCCAACTGGATCTGCGGGTACAGGCGGCGAAATTCGGCGATGTACGGCACGATCCCGTGCAGCATGAACGGCACAGCCGCATTGATACGCAGGCGCCCGGCCGGGTGCTTCTGGCGCGACGACAGGCGTTCTTCCAGCTCATCCATCTGCGCCAGGATCAGCTTGGCCTGCTCGAAGAAGTACTTGCCCTCTTCGGTCAGGTCCATGCGTCGCGTGGTGCGGTTGATCAGCGTGGTGTCGAGCTTGGCCTCCAGGCGCGACAAGGTGCGGCTGACCGCCGACGGCGTCTGCCCGACCTGCTCCGCCGCGGCGGAAATCGAGCCGCACTCAATCACGCTGACGAAGATTTGTAGCTCGTCGGATCGGGCTTTCACTGGCTGTCCTCGTAATCGGTTAGCCGCAGCTTACACCGAGAGGTTGAACACCTGCGCCAGATGCTGCTCGTAGCGCGCCACGTCGGCGTCGATGGCCGGGCGTTTCATCACGTCCACGCAGAGGAAGGTCGGCAGGCCGGTCATGCCAAGGAATTGGTTGGCCTTGTGGAACGGGAAGTAGACCGCGTCCACGCCCTTGGCTTCGAAAAAGTCGCTCGGGTCGTCGAAGGCTTGCTGCGGTGCGTTCCAGGTCAGCGACAGCATGTATTGCTTGCCCTGGATCAGGCCGCCGCTGCCGTATTTCTGCGACGCATCGGAGCGGGTGCGGCCATCGCTGGCGTACAGGCTGCCGTGGCCTTCGGTGAAGACCTCGTCGATGTATTTCTTGACGATCCACGGTGCGCCCATCCACCAGCCGGGCATCTGGTAGATGATCACGTCGGCCCAGAGGAATTTCGCGACTTCTTCGGCCACGTCGTAGCCTTCATCGATATGGGTGACCTTGACGTCGATACCCCCACGGTCCAGCACGGCCACGGCGGCATCATGCAGGGTGTTGTTGTAGCGGCCATCGGAGTGGGCGAACTTTTTGCCGCCGTTGAGCAGGAGTACTTTTTTCATGGGAGGGTCTCCAGAAGTTGAAATGTCTGGACGCAGACTATCGACCTCAGCCCCTCGGAATAAGCGGTGGCGCGGCAAAATACATTTGACCGCAATGCACGAATACCCGGCGATTGTTAACCGTTGATCAGCAGATGGCCGCCCAGCAGTGCCATGCCGATAAGAAACACGCGTTTGAACAGCACCGCGCTGATGCGCTGACGCACCACTTGGCCCAACCCCATACCCAGCAGCGCGGGCACCAGCGCCAGCAGCGAGGCATTGATTTCGCCAACGCCGAGGCTGCCGCGCCAAGACAGACCGGCGGCCAACGCCAGGGTTGACACGCTGAACGACAGCCCCAGCGCCTGCACCAGTTGGTCGCGGCTCAAGCCCAGGGCTTGCAGGTACGGCACCGCCGGAATCACGAAGACGCCGGTGGCCGAGGTGATGATGCCGGTGACCAGGCCACACACCGGGCCAAGCCAGCGTTCGGTTTCAGGCTTGACCTTCAACGTAGGCAGGCACAATCCGCTCAACGCATACACCAGCAGCGCGCCGCCCAAGGCGTGCACCACCCAGCCGCCGCCGTCCATGCCCAGCCACAGCGTGCCGAGCCCGGTGCCGAGGAAGATCAGCAGCAACAGCGGCCACAGGCGTTTGAGCAGCGCACGCAGGTGGCCGCCGAATGCCAATTGCCAGAGGTTGGTAACGGTCGATGGAATGATCAGCAACGCCGCAGCCTGCGCCGGGAGCATAGCCAGGCCGAGCAGGCCCATGGCGACCGTGGGCAGGCCCAGGCCGATAACGCCCTTGACGGCGCCGGCCAGCAGGAAGGTGCCGAATACCAGCAGGGTCAGGGCGGGGCCGATGTCTTGGTAGAACGTGAGGACAGTAGTCATGGCCGGATTGTGGCGGGTTGAGGCGGGGTTGGAAATTCGCCATATACTGAGGCAGCCTCTTGTTTTGGGTGAGGCTGATGACGCTTTCGCGGGCAAGCCCGCTCCCACATTCGACCCCATTCTCATGCTGGAACCCGGTCAAGTGTGGGAGCAGGCTTGCCCGCGAAGAGGCCAGCCCAGTCACTCGAGCCCCCCCGCCATGCACTTTGACCTGATCGACCTGCGCCCCTACCGGCAATATCACCGCCGGCGCCTCCCGCAGCCATTATTCAGCCCCATTCTCATGCTGGAACCCGGTCAAGTGTGGGAGCGGGCTTGCCCGCGAAGAGGCCAGCCCAATCACTCGAGACCCCCCGCCATGCACTTTGACCTGATCGACCTGCGCCTCTACCTGCACATCCTCGACACCGGCAATATCACCGCCGGCGCCGCCCGCAGCCATTATTCAGCCGCACTCTCATGCTGGAACCCGGTCAAGTGTGGGAGCGGGCTTGCCCGCGAAGAGGCCAACCCAGTCACTCAAGAACCCCCGCCATGCACTTTGACCTGATCGACCTGCGCCTCTACCTGCACATCCTCGACACCGGCAATATCACCGCCGGCGGCGCCCGCAGCCATTTATCCCTGGCCGCTGCCAGTGCACGCATCCGGGCGATGGAAGCGTCACTGGGCATCGAGTTCCTCGAACGCGGTCGCCGTGGCGTCACCCCCACGCCCGCCGGCAAGGCCCTGGCCCGTCACGCGCGCCTGTTGCTGCAACAGGCCGAACACCTGCAACAGGACCTGGCGGAATACGCCAACGGCGTCAAAGGCCAGGTGCGCCTGCTGTGCAACACCACCGCCCTCAGCGAATACCTGCCGGAACTGCTGGCGGACTTTCTGCGTGAGCACCCCAACCTCGACATCGACCTGCAGGAATTGCCCAGCCTGCGCATCACCCAGGCACTGCGCCAGGGTACGGCCGATCTCGGGATCATTTCCGACGCGGTGGACACCCACGGCTTACAGACCCTGGCGTTTCGCGACGACCCGCTGGTGTTGATCATGCCGCTGGATCATCCGCTCGCCAGCCGGAACGTCAGCTTCATCGATAGCCTGCAACACGACTACGTAGGCCTCGCCGCCAACAGCGCGCTGGCGGTGTATCTGGAAGAACAGGCGTTGCACGCCGGGTTCCGCCTGCAAACGCGGATCCGCGCGGAGGGTTTTGATGGGGTTATCCGCATGGTCGCAGGCGGCGCCGGGCTCGGCATCGTGCCCCAGGCGGCCCTGGAGCGTTGGCCGAAGGAACGCCGCTTCAAGGCTCAACCCTTGCGCGAAGAATGGGCCTGCCGACAGCTGCTGCTCAGCGCGCGCTCATTTGAACAGCTACCCGGTTACGCCAAAGCCTTGTTCGACGCCCTGAACCCCTCACACATTTTTTGACCGCGTTGATAACGCTCGGCGGTCACGCAGAGTAATATCTGCCCCCTCAGCAGTTCCAAGGGCAGGTGCGATGTGCACCACCTCGCGAAAAAAGTAGAAGGTAACGTGAATGGCGGATGACATGGTTAACCCGGTGGGCCTCAAGCGGGGCCTGAAGAATCGGCATATTCAGCTGATCGCCTTGGGAGGGGCGATTGGTACGGGGCTGTTCCTCGGTTCGGCGGGCGTGCTCAAGTCAGCGGGGCCGTCGATGATCCTGGGTTACGCGATCGCCGGTTTCATCGCATTCCTGATGATGCGCCAGCTTGGCGAAATGATCGTCGAAGAGCCGGTGGCCGGTTCCTTCAGCCACTTCGCCCACAAATACTGGGGCGGCTACGCGGGCTTTCTGGCGGGCTGGAACTACTGGGTGCTCTACGTACTGGTCGGCATGGCCGAACTGACGGCGGTGGGCAAGTACATCCAGTTCTGGTGGCCAGAGGTTCCGACCTGGGTCAGCGCGCTGGTGTTCTTTGCGGCCGTAAACCTGATCAATACCCTGAACGTGAAGTTCTTCGGTGAGGCCGAGTTCTGGTTTGCGATCATCAAGGTGGTGGCGATCATCGGCATGATCCTGCTCGGCTGCTACCTGCTGTTCAGCGGCCTTGGCGGCCCGCAAGCGTCCATCAGCAACCTGTGGGACCACGGCGGGTTCTTCCCGAATGGCGGCATGGGGCTGTTGATGTCGATGGCGTTCATCATGTTCTCGTTCGGTGGCCTGGAGCTGGTGGGCATCACCGCCGCCGAAGCCAGCGAGCCGCGCAAGGTGATCCCCAAGGCGATCAACCAGGTGGTGTACCGCATCCTGATTTTCTACGTCGGCGCCCTGACCGTGCTGCTGTCGCTGTACCCGTGGGACCAACTGTTGCAAACCCTCGGCGCGTCGGGCGATGCCTACAGTGGCAGCCCGTTTGTGCAGATCTTCTCGTTGATCGGTAATGACACCGCGGCACACATCCTCAACTTCGTGGTGCTGACCGCAGCGTTGTCGGTCTACAACAGTGGCGTGTACTGCAACAGCCGCATGCTGTTCGGCCTGGCCGAGCAAGGCGATGCGCCAAAAGCGCTGATGAAGCTCAACAAGCAAGGCGTGCCGCTACGCGCCCTGGCGGTCTCGGCGTTGGTGACGATGCTCTGCGTGGTGGTCAACTATGTGGCACCGCACAGCGCGCTGGAACTGCTGTTTGCACTGGTGGTTGCCTCGCTGATGATCAACTGGGCGCTGATCAGCCTCACCCACATCAAGTTCCGCAAGGCCATGGGCGAGCAAGGCGTGACGCCATCGTTCAAGACCTTCTGGTTCCCGTACACCAACTACCTGTGCCTGGCATTCATGGTGGTGATCATCAGCGTGATGCTGGCGATCCCGGGGATTCGCAATTCGGTGTTTGCAATGCCGGTGTGGGTGGGGGTGATCTACATTGCCTATCGCTTGCGGATGAAAAACACGAAAGTCGCTGTGGCGCAGTAATCCGTGTGGGAGCGGGCTTGCCCGCGAATGCAGTCGGCCAGTTACGGCTGAGTTGACTGGCCCACCGCATTCGCGAGCAAGCCCGCTCCCACAGTGAACAGAGGCGTGTCAGAGGAATCGGACCCTGCTGCGCTTCTGGGCATCCCGATGTCGAGTTCAGACCACTGGCGCAACGCCCGAGGCCGTAGGGTTCATCTTTGAATTCCCTGCCTCGGAGACATCATGTCCAAGCCCATCACCGTACTGCGCGACACTCACCCCCTGCCGGTCCTGGACGCGTGCAAATGGGAAAAGCTCGAAGGCGACCCGCACACCGTCAACCTCAACGCCTATACCAGCGAAGACGGCAGCAAGATCATGGGCACCTGGATCTGCACACCGGGCAAGTGGTATGTGGACTACGTGAAGTGGGAATACTGCCACTTCCAGGAAGGCTACTGCATCATCACCCCAGACGGCCTGGAGCCGATTCACTTGCGCGCCGGGGACATCTTTGTGGTGGAACCGGGGATGAAAGGCACCTGGGAAGTGGTCGAGACCGTGCGTAAGTACTTCGTGTTCGCCTGACCTGCTGCCGAAGCCAAAACCGCTGTCGTGAGCAGGCTTGCCCCGCTCACGACAGGTCGACCTTATTCGGGTTTGCGGTAGCTGTTGATGATTGCCGAGAAGTCCTTGCCCCCCTCCCCACGCTGACTCATCGATTGGTACAACTGCTGCGCCACCGCGCCGAGGATCACAGGTTGGTGCGCCTGGCGTGCCGCTTCAGTCGCCAGCCCCAGATCCTTGAGCATCAGGTCGGCACCAAACCCGCCGGTATAGCCACGGGACGACGGCGCCGTTTCGATCACCCCCGGCCACGGGTTGTAGGTATCGGAACTCCAGCAGCGCCCGGTCGAGCTGTTGATGATTCCCGCCAGCACCTGGGTATCGATGCCCAGCGCATCCCCCAGCGCCATGGCCTCGCTGACGCCGACCATGCTGATGCCCAGCAGCAGGTTGTTGCAGATCTTGGCGATTTGCCCGGTACCCACGTCGCCGCAGTGCACGATGTTGCGGCCCATCTGCGCCAGCACCGGTTGCAGGGTGGCGAACAGTTCTGCGGTGGCGCCGACCATAAAGGTCAACGTCCCGGCCTGGGCGCCGCCGGTGCCGCCGGACACCGGTGCATCCGCCATCACCACGCCTTGCTTGGCCGCAGCCGCGGCTACGTCACGCGCGGTTTGCGGGTCGATGGTGCTGCAATCCACCGCCGGTACGCCTTTGCCGATGCCGGCGAGTACGCCGTCTTCATTCAGCCAGACGCTGCGCACATGGGCCGCGGCCGGCAGCATGGTGATCACCAGTTCGGCGCCGTTGGCCGCGTCACGCGGTGAGGCGCTGATAGTGCCGCCCAGCGCGGCCAGTTCCTTGAGGACCGTCTGGTTCAAGTCGAACAGGTTCAGCGCGTGGCCGGCCTTGATCAGGTTGCGGGCCATGGGCGCGCCCATGTTGCCCAGGCCGATAAATGCAATCTTCATGCTCGTCTCCCGGAATCAGCGCAGGTTGATGGTGGTGTTGACGCCATCGTTGACCGTGTCGTCGTCGAACCAGCGGCTGGTGACGGTCTTGGTCTGGGTGTAGAACTGCACGACTTGCTTGCCGTACGGGCCGAGGTCGCCGAGTTTGGAGCCACGGGAACCGGTGAAGCTGAAGAACGGCACCGGCACCGGGATCGGAATGTTGATGCCGACCTGGCCTACATCGATTTCGCTCTGGAACTTACGCGCCGCCGCTCCACTTTGAGTGAACAGGCCAGTGCCATTGCCGAACGGGTTGGCGTTGACCAGTGCGATGGCCTCATCGAGGGTCGCAACTTCGATCACCACCAGCACCGGGCCGAAGATTTCCTGGGTGTAGATCTGCATGTCGGTGGTCACGCCGGAGAACAGGGTCGGGCCGACAAAGTTGCCTTGCTCGTAGCCCGGCACCTGGATGTCGCGGCCGTCCAGCTCCAGCTTGGCGCCTTCCTTCACACCGCTTTCGATCAGTTCCAGGATGCGCGCCTTGGCACGCTTGGAAATCACCGGGCCGACGTCGGTGCCGGCTTCACTGCCGGCGTTGACCTTGAGTTGCTGCGCCAGCGCTTTGAGGTCCGGCAGCCATTGCTTGGACGCCCCCACCAGAACCACCACCGAGGTGGCCATGCAGCGCTGGCCTGCCGCGCCGAAACCGGCACCGACCAGGGCGTTGAGGGTGTGCTCGCGGTTGGCATCCGGCAGCACCACGGCGTGATTCTTGGCGCCCATCATCGACTGCACGCGTTTGCCGTGCTTGCCCGCCAAGTCGTACACATGGGTGCCGACTGCGGTCGAGCCGACGAAGGACACGGCCTTGATGTCTTTGTGGGTGCACAGCGCATCCACCACGTCCTTGCCGCCGTGCACCACGTTGAGCACGCCCGCCGGCACACCGGCTTCCAGCGCCAGTTCTACCAGCAGCATCGTCGACAGCGGGTCCTGCTCGGACGGTTTGAGGACGAATGTGTTACCGCAGGCAATTGCCATCGGGAACATCCACAGCGGAATCATCGCCGGGAAGTTGAACGGGGTGATGCCGGCGCACACGCCGATCGGTTGACGCAGGGTGTAGGTGTCGACGCCACCGGCGACGTTCTCGGCGAATTCGCCCATCTGCAGGGTGCCGATGGAACAGGCGTGTTCCACCACTTCCAGGCCGCGGAAAATATCGCCTTCGGCATCGGCAATGGTCTTGCCCTGCTCGGCGCTGAGGACCACGGCGATGCGCTTGGAATGTTCGCGGATCAGGGCTTGCAGCTTGAGCATGATGCGCATGCGCGCGCCGATCGGCGTCAGCTTCCAGGTCTGGAAGGCGCGGTGAGCGGCGTCGATGGCGGCATTGACTTCATCGGCCGTGGCGAACGGGACTTTGGCCAGCACTTCTTGGGTGGCCGGGTTGACGATGTCTTGCCAGTGGGTGGTCTTGGACTCGACCCATTCACCATTGATCAGCAATTTGACCTGTTGTACGGAGATATCGGCAGAAGCGTTCATGGGGTCTCCAATCTTGTAGTTATGCAGAGACAAGGCGCGTGAATCGCCTTGGGAATGAGGCGTTCGGACTGTTTTTGGAGTATAGATGTGCAAATCTCTAATAAGAACGCACATAAAAGCCGGACCAATATGCAAAAAAACATCACGTCACTGGGCGCCCTGAACTGGGATGACCTGAAGTTTTTCCTCGAAGTGGCCCGCACCCGCAAGGCCAGCGTCGCCGCCAAGCGCCTGGCGGTGGACTACACCACGGTGTCGCGGCGTATCAGTTCGCTGGAGGTGTCACTCGGCACCCTGCTGTTCGAAAAGTCCCGCACCAACGGCTTCGTCCTCACCCCCGAGGGCCAGCGTTTGCTGGGCTATGCCGAGTCGATCGAAAGCACCCTGCACA
Source organism: Pseudomonas sp. GL_117 (assembly GCF_057835125.1). Classification (NCBI taxonomy): domain Bacteria; kingdom Pseudomonadati; phylum Pseudomonadota; class Gammaproteobacteria; order Pseudomonadales; family Pseudomonadaceae; genus Pseudomonas; species Pseudomonas sp. GL_117. The sequence goes on from NZ_CM174418.1 coordinate 5,217,923, forward strand.
TGGCCTGCGAGCAGGTTTCCGGCTCTGGCGTGGCGCTGTCCGGGCATGTGCGCATGGGCTGTACCGAAGGGTTCGGCAGCTTTTTCGTCACGCCGCAATTGAGCCACTTCGTCGATACGTATCCGGCAATCTCGGTGGACATCCTGCCCCTGCCTCACTTCATCAGCCTGTCCAAGCGCGAAGCCGACATCGTCATCGCCCTGGAACGCCCGGAACACGGGCCTTACGTGTGCTGCAAGCTGTGCGACTACAAACTGCAGTTGTACGCGACCCAGGAATACCTCGACCAACACCCGCCGATCCGACGCCCGGCGGATCTGGCCGAGCATCCGTTCATCAGTTACGTGGATGACTTGGCGTTCAGCTCGGAATTGTTGTACCTGGCAAACGTGGTGCCCGGCGCCAGCGCCAGCTTGCGCAGCACCAGCGTGATTGCGCAGTACGTGGCAGCGCAGCAGGGACGGTCGATGGCGATCCTGCCGTGTTTCCTGGCGGCGCAGGACCCGCGCTTGTTGCCGGTGCTGGGAGAGGAGATCGCGATTACGCGGCAGTTCTGGATGTACTGCCGGGAGGATCTGCGGAAGTTGAAGCGGATTACGTTGCTGTGGGATTACATCCGGGAAGTGACGGAGCAGAACCAGGGGTTGTTGATGGGGGAGACACGAGAGATGGGGTTTAAAGCACACCCCAAATAGAGTGTGGGAGCTGGCTTGCCTGCGATTGCGGTGGATCAGTCGGCACTTCACGGCTGATAGACCGCTATCGCAGGCAAGCCAGCTCCCACAGTTGATTGTGTTTCAATTTGAAAATAGGTGAATCGACTCAGTCGGCGATCACCACGATCGATACCCGCCGGTTCTCCGTACGCCCTGCCACCGTGGTATTCGGCGCTACCGGTTCGCTGCTGCCCAGCCCGCGCAACTGGATGTTTTCTTCCTTCATCCCCACGCCGGTCAGTACCTTGGCCACGCTTTTCGCGCGACGCAGCGACAGTTGCTGGTTGTAGGTTTCCTTGCCCGAGGCGTCGGTGTGGCCGTCGACACGCACCCGTTCGATACCCACGCCGAGCAGGGCCTTGCCAATGCGTTCGACGATTTCGGTACTGGGCGGGTTCAGGCTTTCGACATCGCTGCCAAACAGCACTTTGCCAGACAGGCCAAAGGCCCAGCCGTCGTCGGTGAGTTCAAAGCCTTGTTGCTTGAGCACGGCAATCTGCGCCGGGGTCAGGCCTTTGGGTGGGGCCGTCTGGCAGCCGCCGAGGGCGAGCAGCGCCACCAGGAGGGTGATAAACATAAAGCGCGCGGTCGAGAACAAGGGGTCAACTCCTGTGTTGAACGTTGACGACGGAGGCTTCCGATTCCGCCGTTTGCTGGCCGCCCGAAGACGAGCGTTTGGCCTGGTACATCGCCGCATCGGCGGCATTGAGCAGGGTGCCGGGGGTGGCACCATGATCGGGGTAGAGGGCGATGCCGATACTGAGGGAGGTAAACACCTGGGCCTCTCCCGGCACGGAGATGGGCAGGTCCATGCTGGCGATGATGTTGTCGGCGATACGCTGGGCATCTTCCAGTTTGTGCAGGGGCGCCAGCAGGATCGCGAATTCGTCGCCGCCCAGGCGTGCCACCAGGTCATCCTCACGCAGCTGCGCACGCACACGGTCGGCGACGGCCACCAGCACCGCATCACCGGCGGCGTGGCCGAAGCTGTCGTTGATTTCCTTGAAGCGGTCGCTGTCGAGGTACAGCACCGCCAGTTGTTCCTTGGCCTTGGCGGCACTGCGCAGGGCGCGGATCAAGCGGCCTTCGAAGAACGCGCGATTGGGCAGGCCGGTCAGGCTGTCGTGGTTGGCCAGGTGCGCGAGGGTTTCGTTCTCGCTTTGCAGGTGGTTCTGCCAGGCTTGCATCTCACCGAGCAAGGCGTTGAAGTCGCTGCCCAGGCTGTCGAGTTCGGCAATCCGCGCCGGCGGCACGCGGCGGTCGAAATCCCGCTCGCTACGGGCAGCGTGGGCCACGGCGGCGAGGCTTTGCAACGGCCCGGTGATGCCGCGCAACAGGCGCTGGGCCAGGTGCAGGGCGACCCAGGCGCTGAGGGCGGTGCAGATCAGAATCCCGGCCAGGCCACTGAGCAAGAAGCGCAGCAGGCTGCCGCCGTGGCCGGTCAGGTGGATGCTGCCGATGATGCGCCCTTGGTGCAGGATCGGCTGGCTGATGGGTTGTTCAAGCAGGGTATGCGCCAGCGCCAGCTCAACCCGCGAAAGCATGCCGGTGTCCGGACGCACCCATTGCGCCAGCAACTTGCCGTTGGCATCGAAGACTTCGGCCTGGGCCACTTCTTCGGTGGAGGCAATCAGACTGAGGGCCTCGGTGGCCGCCGCGCTGTCGTTGAACACCACCGCCGCTTCCACGGTGTAATTGATCGAACGCGCGATCAGGTGCAGGTTGTGTTCGGCATAGACACGCAGCGCCAGCACGCCGAGCAGGGTCAAGGACACACTCGCCAGAATCACCGCCACCAGCGCCAGGATCATGTGCCCACGGCCGATGACCGAACGCAGGGTCGGGCGTTCTTTCAGCGCGGTCATGACTCTGGCGCCCTGCGTCGGGACAGTTGCAGCACACTCGGGTGAATGCGCACGCCGCTGCGCGCCACCGAATCGAGATTGACTTCGAACGACACCTGCTCATCCCCTACCCGCAGGCAGAACAGACTGCCGACGGTGCACTGGTCGCCACCTTCACTGATGCTCAGCACCGGGTGGCCGATCAGTGAGGCAAACAACTTGCTGCGTTCATCAGCGCTGAGTTTGCCGATGTATACGGCGTTACAGGTATTGACGATGTCGGGGTGATCGGCCAGCAAGCGCTGGACCAGCACCGGACGGCCGGTGGCCTGGGTGGTGCCTTTGATCAGGTCGTCGGTGTACTGGGTGGGCCCGACGATGCACAGCCGCAACTGCGCAGGTTCCACCGGCCAACGGGCGTAGCTGAGGATACCGAGTACCACCTGGGTGACGGCCTGGGCGCGATGATCCGCCGGGCTGGGCGCCTGGGCAAACACGCAGGGAGCGAGCATGCACAGAACCGCCGTCAGCAGCATGTGTCTCCAGCTCAAACGACGCTCTGTAGGCGAGACAGCCACGTTCATGCAGCGTTTCTCTCAGGACTTGTCACAATGATGCCGCAACGATAGCACAGCGACGGAAACCCCCGCGATATAGCGCCATAAATGACCTATCAGTCAGGTTTTTGCGCCACATGCCCCAACTCCAGCATCAGCCCGCTCAAGCGCTTGACCTTGCGCCGCACGGCCTCTTCAAATACCCCGCCACGGGGTTCGATCAGGCTGAACCAGCGCTTGGCCCGGGTGATGCCGGTGTAGATCAGTTCTTTGGTCAGCACCGGGTTCAACGCATCCGGCAGGATCAGCGCGGTGTGGGTAAATTCCGAGCCCTGGGATTTGTGCACGGTCATGGCGTACACGGTTTCCACATCGTTCAGACGACTGGGCAGAACAAACCGTACACCACCCTGGCCATCGTTACGTGGGAAAGCGACGCGTAGCACCTGGGGCCCACCGTCACTTTCGGGCAGCTTGAGGGCGATGCCAATGTCGCCGTTCATCAGGCCCAGGCCGTAATCGTTGCGGGTCATCAATACCGGGCGGCCTTCGTACCATTGCTCGTCGCCGTCGATCAGCCGCGCTTTGCGCAAGGCGGCGGTGATGCGCAGGTTCAGCCCTTCTACCCCCCACGGGCCTTTGCGCACGGCACAGAGCAGTTGGAAGGCGTCGAAAGCCTGCAATAACTGTTGTGCCCAGTCGATCCAGGCATTGTCTTCGCGTGGGGTGTCGAGGGCGGGACGCGCACTGCGCAGCAGGTCGAGGTAGTAGCGATAACCTCTGGCGCCGTCACTGCCCTGCCCGTCCAGGACCAAGCGTTCCAGGGCGTGGTCGTGTTCCCCTTTGAGCCTTACGCAAGCCAGGTCGGCGTGGCTGCCGGCATTCAACAGGTCACGGGCTTGCTCGGGGTTTTGCTGGTTGACCCAGCGGGCGAGCTGACCGATGCCGCTGCCTTCGCCGAAACGCCGCGAGTAGCGCAGCATCACCACTTGCTGGGCCAGGGGATGGCTGGCGTCGCGGTCTTCCTCCAGGCCGCTGGCGCTGAGGTCTTCGCCGCTGACCGCTTGCAGCCATTGGCGGGTGTCGGCGCTGTACCAGCCGGCTTCGGCGTCGCGGCACAAGTCGCCAAGCACAGCGCCCGCTTCCACCGAGGCGAGTTGGTCCTTGTCGCCCAGCAGTACCAGCCGTGCATGGGGCGGCAAGGCGTCCAGCAGGTTGGCCATCATTTCCAGGTCGATCATCGAGGCTTCGTCCACCACCAGCACATCCAGGGGCAACGGGTTGCCCAGGTGATGACGGAAATGGCGCGTCCCCGGGCGGCTGCCCAGCAAGCGATGAACCGTGGTGACCTGGGTCGGGATTTTTTCGCGCACGTCGTCGGGCACGGTCAGCGACTGGACTTGCTGGCTGATGGATTCGGTGAGACGCGCCGCCGCTTTGCCGGTGGGCGCGGCCAGGCGAATGCGCAACGGGCTGCCGGCTTCTACCGCCGGCGCTTGCAGCAGTGCGAGCAGGCGCACCACGGTGGTGGTCTTGCCGGTGCCGGGGCCGCCGGTGACGATGCTGAATGCACCGCGCGTGGCCAGGGCGCAGGCGAGTTTTTGCCAGTCGATCACGCCGTCCGGTGGCGGCTGGTCGAACAGGCCATTGAGACGCTGGGGCAAGTCGGCAGCGACGCTTTCCTGGGTGGCGAGGCGACGACGCAAGGCGCTGTCGATGCGCCGCTCGTAAGTCCAGTAACGACGCAGGTACAGGCGCGTGCCGGCCAATACCAGCGGGCGGCTTTGCGCGGCCTCACTGGCGTCGACGGCCTGGGCCACCAGGCGACTGGCAGCCAGCGCCTGGCACCAGTGGCCACCGTCGAGGCCGTCGAGCAGTTGCGACGGCAGCACCATCGCGCCGGTCTGCAGGTCGCCTTCGGGCGGCAAGGACAGCGCGAAGTCCGGCGCCTTGAGGGTTTCGAACAGGTCCAGGCAGACGTGACCGTGGCCCAGTTGGTGGCTGGTCAATGCAGCGGCCAGCAGCACCAGCGGGTCGGCCTGGGGATCGAGTTCGTGCAGGAAGCCGACGAAGGCCTTGTCCAGGGCGCGCAGCCAGCCGCGGTCAACCCAGCGCTCCAGCAGTTGCACGAGGTCGGCGGCGCGGCTGAGGGGGTCCAACGCCTCCAACGGCAATGGCGACAGGCTCATAGCAGAACTCCTTGTTCCCAGGCGGGCTCAACCTTGGGTGGGATGGGCTTGCCCTGAAACAACAGATCCAGGCTTTCGATCAGTTCGCGCGGCGGGCGGGTGAAATACGCGCCATGGCTGGCGGCTTGAACGCCGCGCAGGAACACGTAGAGCGCACCGCCGACGTGGCGGTCGTAGTCATAATCGGGCAGGCGTGCCTTGAGCTGGCGGTGCAGGGCCAGTAGGTAAAGCACGTATTGCAGGTCATACCGATGCTCGAGGATCGACTGCTCCATGGCTTCCAGTGTGTAGGCCGAATCGTCGGGGCCAAGCCAGTTGGATTTGTAGTCGGCCACGTAATAGCGGCCGTCGTGTTCAAAGGTCAGGTCGATAAAGCCCTTGAACATGCCGTTGAGCAGCACCGGTTCGGCGGCGACCCGGGACACTCCGTTGTGGGTGGCCTGGCACACCAGCTTGTCGAGGGCGAGCACGTCGACTTTGTGGCTGGCGAACCAGAACTCCATTTCGATCTGGTATTGCTGCAGGTTGCTGAGTGCGACCTGATCGTTATCCACCGGCAGCGGGGTGTGCAGCAACTGGCCCAGCCAGGCGCTGAGGGTGGTGATCCAGCCCTCCCAATTGCGTCGATTGCAGCGCGCACCAACGGCTTGTTCGATGGCCTGCGGGGTGACGTTGAAACCATCTTCGCCAGCCCATTCCAACAGGCCGTGGAGAAAAGTCCCCGGATTCGGACCGCGTGGGAAACGGTGAATGTCACCGCCGGAAGCCGCCACTTCGCGCGGCGCATCCGGGTCGAGGCGCTCGTCATCGAACAGCTTTTGCGCCTGTGGGCTTTCCGGGGCTTCAAGGGTGGCCACGCTCATGCTGTCGCCAATGCGCAGGGCGCTGTAGGACGCGATCCACCAGTTCTCTGCCGCTTTGCGTTTGGGCAGCAATGGTGCGAGCAAGGTGGCTTCGTTGCGCGGCGGGTGGAAGAGGATGTCTTGCGCGTCGGGCACGTGGCCGTAGTGTACGGCGGGGCAGCCTTCCTGCAAGTCCAGCAACCAGCGCGCCAGGGCGGCGGACTCACCCAGCGCGGCACCGGCGCCGAGCAAGTAGCCCAGCGCCGAGAGATGTAACACCGAGCTGCTGCTGTTGCCGCGCTTGAGGTCGGCGATACCGAGCCAACAGGCGTGCTTGGCGCGGGTCAGGGCTACGTAGAACAGGCGCAGGTCCTCGGCCAGGCGCTCATCGTCGGCCTGGGTGATGAGCTCGGCGGTCGGGCGCAGGCTGACTTGGGGGTTACCCTTTTCATCGTGGTAGTGCAGCGGCAAGCGCGTGCCGTCCACCGGTTTGGCCGAGCAGATGAACGGCAGGAAGACCAGGTCGTACTCCAGGCCCTTGGACTTGTGAATCGTCACCACTTTGACCAGTTGCTCATCGCTTTCCAGGCGCAGGATCTGCTCTTCCCCGGCCTGCCCCGACAATGCCAGGTGTTCGGCCAGGTGGCGGATCAACGCCTGTTCGCCGTCCAGTTCCGAGGCGGCTTGTTGCAGCAGTTCACTGAGGTGCAGCAGATTGGTCAGCACCCGTTCGCCGTCGCTGCGGGCGATCAGGGTTTGCGGCAATTTGAAGTCATGCAGCAAGCGCCGCAGCATCGGCAGCACGCCTTGGGTACGCCAGATCGCGCGGTAGCCACGGAACTGCATGACGCGGGTTTCCCACGCCAGTTCGTCCTGGTTCAGACGCTCCAGTTCCGGCAGTGACAGGTTCAAGGTTACGCAAGCCAGGGCGGCGCGCAGCGGGCGCTCGACGTCCGGCTCGGCGCAGGCCTTGAGCCAGGCCAGCAGGTCATGGGCTTCCTGGGCGGCGAAGACCGAGTCCTTGTCCGACAGGTACACGCTGCGTACGCCACGGGCGGCCAGTTCGGCGCGCACGGCTTGGGCTTCCTTGCCATCACGCACGAGGATGGCGATGTCTGACGGCAGCACCCCGTTGAAACTACCATCTGGCTGTAGGAAACCTGCTGTGCCCTGCTGCCCGCCGTTGAGCAGTTCAGCAATCTGCGTGGCACAGGCGCCAGCCAGTTGCTGGCGATAGACCACAGTGGAAATCGGTTGGTCGGTGGGCAGGTGCCACAGGTTCATCGCCGGCAGCGTCTGGCCATCGACCTGCAACAGCTCCTTGCGGCCTTGGGACAAGACCGGCTGGAACGGCACAGGGTTTTCACCGTCCGGCTTGCGGAAGAGAAACGCGCCACGGCCGCTTTCGGCACGTTGGAACACGTGGTTGACCGCCTCGACCATCGCGTGGCTGGAGCGGAAGTTGGTGCCCAGGGTGTGATGGCGCCCGGTAGTGGCCTCGCGTGCGCGCAGGTAAGTGTAGATGTCGGCGCCGCGGAAGGCGTAGATCGCCTGTTTGGGGTCGCCGATCAGGAACAGGCCGCTGTCGAGGTGGTTTTCTTCGATGCGGTAAATGCTGTCGAAGATGCTGTATTGCACCGGGTCGGTGTCCTGGAATTCGTCGATCAGCGCGACCGGGAACTGCTCGCGGATCACACTGGCCAGGCGCTCGCCGCCGTCGGCCTGGAGCGCGGTGTTGAGGCGCGTGAGCATGTCGTCGAAGCCCATTTCGGCGCGGCGACGCTTTTCTTCTTCGAAGCGTTTGCCGACCCAACCGGCGGCGTGTTGCAGCACAGCGGCATCGGGGGTTGGCAGCGCGTCGAGGGCGGCCTTGAGGCCGGCCATGGCGTCGATGCCAGGGTGCTGCGGCGGCTCGCCCTTCCAGGCTTCGGCCATGCCGTCGGGGCTCAGGCGCGTGAAGCCGGTGCCGATGTCGAGTTGCTCAAGGGTTTCGTCAGCGGCCCAGGCGCTGATTTTTTCGAACCAGGGCTCGAAGTACCGCGCCTGCATCTTGCGGCCGTCGACGGCTTTGGCGGCCACGGCTTGCAGGCAGATGTCACGCAGTTCGTTGGCCCATTGTTGCCAAGGTGCCTTGAGTTCGATCAGCGCTTCGCGGCGTTCCTGCAGGCAGGCGTTGATCAGTTCGGCAGGGTCGCGGCTTTCACCGCTGGGGCGTTCGCTGCCAAACAGTGCGCGCACCCGCGGCATCAGCGCAGCGGGGCCACCCCAGTGGGTGCGGACCCAGTTGAGCGCATCGTCGTGCATCGGGTAGCAGAACAGTCGCCAGTAATCGCGCAGGACTTCGCCAAGCAAGTCGCTGTGGTCGGTTTCCAGGGTTTGAGTGAACAGGCTGCCGCTGTCGAACGCGTGCTCGCGCAGCATGCGCTGGCACCAACTGTGGATCGTCGAAACCGCGGCTTCGTCCATCCATTGCGCGGCGATGTCCAGGCGGTTGGCGCAGGCGGGCCACTGTTCGGGCAGGTATTGGTTGCGCAGGTCGGCGATCAGCGCATCGGGTTGCTGGATTTCGTCGCGAAAGTAGCGCGCGGCTTCGGCCAGGCGGATGCGGATACGCTCGCGCAGCTCCTTGGTGGCGGCGTCGGTAAAGGTTACGACGAGGATTTGCGGTGGCAGCAGTTCGCGGCCAAACCCGGACTCTTCGCCACCGTGCCCCAGTACAAGACGCAGGTATAAGGCAGAAATGGTGAAGGTCTTGCCGGTGCCGGCGCTGGCCTCGATCAGTTGGCTGCCTTTGAGCGGAAAGGCCAGGGCCAAGGGTTTGCTGCTCATGCGCTGGCCTCCTCGCTGGTCAGTGATCGCCATGCTGCGTTCATCAGCGGGCGATACAGGGTTTCGCAGCAGCCTTCGAATTCGGCGCTGGCGATGAGTGTCGCGTAGTCGGGGAATTGGCGGGTGAGCGCAGGGCTTTCGCGGCGCTCGCCGTCGGTGTTCACGCCGTCACCTTCGTAGGCTTTGCTGGCTGCGGCGTCGGCTTTGGCCGGGTCGGTTTGGCCGAGCCAGGCGAAGGCGGTCTTGACGGCCACGGGGAGCGGCTTTTGCATCCCGCGATGCCAGGCCTGGAGCAGCTTGCGCAGGATGTCCTGGGCGGTGGATTTCTCCAGAGGGGCCAGCAGCAGGGTGTCGTCGCTGGCGACCAGGCCGGTACTTAACGACAGGCCACAGGCGCACGCGACCACGTGGTTGACCCAGGGGCGGATCAGCCGGTGCCACTTGCGAGTCTTGATCGAACCGATGCTGTTGGGAATAGTGGTCACGCTAAGCAATCCGCCATCACTGCGCCGGTGCAGGCCGCTGATCCAGCCTTCCAGCTGAATGCCTTGATGCTCAAAACTGATCGGTTCAGCACCGATGTGTGGCGTGGGCCAGAGAGCCAGCAGTTGTTGGTAACGTTGCAGCAGGTCGGGCAACGGCTCGATTAATTCATTGCGCAGGCATTCGCCAAAACCGACCATGGGCAGCAGGCCACTCCCTTGCAGGCGCAGGGCTTGGGCGTTGAGGGCCTGGTCAGGATGATCGGGCTCGGCCAGTGCCGCGTTTAACAAACTGTCGCTGAGGCTGTAGCGTTGCAGGGCGTCGAGAACGAAGGGTTCTTCATCGGCCAGAGGCACTTCAGCGGCCTCGAAGAACACTTTCAGACGCTGGCTGAAGAAATGTTTGACCGGGTTGCGCAGGAAGTCTTGTAACTGGCCGAGGCTCAGGGGTTCTTCCTGGTGATGCTCCGGCAATTGTTCTGCTTTGGCTTCGACATCAGATGCTTCGTGCAGCAACTGCCATTCGCGAGCGTAGCTGAACAGCGCGTCGCCTTCGTGGAAGTAGCGGGCGCTGAAGGGTTGCAGCGGGTGTTCCTGGGTCATGGCCTCAAGCAGCGGTTCGGCGCTGTGGGCGTGGTGCCAGCCGCTGGCGAGGTGGTCGCGCAACTGACCGATCAGCACCGAGGCCGGGCGCTCGCTGTTGTCGCGGATGCTGCGGCCGACCCAACTGATGTAGAGCTGGTCGCGCGCCGAGAGCAGGGCTTCGAGCAGCAGGTAACGGTCGTCTTCGCGGCGTGAACGGTCGCCGGGACGGTAGTCGCTGCCCATCAGGTCAAAGTCCAGCGGCGGCTGGGCGCGCGGGTAGTCGCCGTCGTTCATGCCGAGCAGGCAGACAAGTTTGAACGGGATCGCTCGCATGGGCATCAGTGTACAAAAATTGACAGCTCCAGCGAGGAAGCGTTGGGACAGGCGGCCTTGGTCCAAGCCAGCCAGCCAAGCCTCACGGACTACGGTGAGCGGTAACTCGTCCTGTAGGCCTACGGACTCGCAGGTTTCCAGCCAGGTTTCGCGCAGCTGTTCGAGTTGGCCCAGCAAGTAGTCGTCGTGCTCGCTGCTAGGCAGGAAGAACAGTTGCATCAGGCGTTGCAGGCGCTCGCCCCAGACCTGGGGGGTTGCCGACTCGGACAGGGTTTTATGCGCGTCATTGAGGGCGTCGAGCAAGGCGACCAATGGACCGATGAGGGCGGCATCCAGGCCGCCGATTTCGTCGTAGGGTTCGATGCCTTCGCAGGACGCGCCGCTGCCTACGGCGTAACCAAGCAACATCCGACGTAGGCCGAATCGCCAGCTGTTTTGTTCCAGTTCTTGTGGCAGCCCCAGCCCTGCGCGTTGCTGCGCATCAAGCCCCCAACGAATTCCGGCGCCTTCGATCCAGCGGTGCAGCGTGGGTAGGTCGCGCTCCTTGACGGCGAAGCGTTCGCGCAGGGCGGGCACATCGAGCAGGTCGAGGATTTCGCTGACCGGGAAGCGGCTGTCGGGGAGTTTGAGCAGGTGTTCGACGGCGATCAGCAAGGGATCGCGGCCGCGTTGGCCCTGGTCTGTCAGGGTGAAGGGGATGAAGCGTGGGTCGTTGCGTTCCAGCTGGCCGAACACGGCACGGATGTGCGGCGCGTAGCTGTCGACGTCGGGGACCATGACGATGATGTCTCGCGGGCGCAATGCGGGGTCGGCGCTGAAGCGTTGGAGCAGTTGGTCGTGGAGGATCTCCACTTCGCGCTGGGCACTGTGGGCGACGTGGAAGCGGATTGAGGTGTCACGCTCCAGGTCGACAGCGGGCCAGAGTTCGCGGGTTTCGTTGAGTGGGCGCAGTTCGAGGATGTCGTCCTGGAGTTGGTTGAGCAGCGTGGTGGGTTCGCTGTCGCTGAACAGGTCAATGCGACCGTCGCGGAATGCGGCGCGGTAGCTGTTGGGATCGTCGTAGCTGTCGAGCAGGCTGATGTAGTCGCGGCCTTGTTTGCCCCAAGCGGCGAGCAACGGGTGGGCGTGCTGGTGCAGGGTTTGCGGGTCGATGGTGAGCGGCATGCCGGCTTTGCGTGCTTGGCGCTTGTATTCGTTACGCAGCAAGTCTTTGTCGGCAACGATGTCGGACCAGTGGTGACGGCAAGGGTTATGTACACAGAGCAGGACTTGGCTGAAACGCGCGAGGCCGGCGAGTGCTTCCAGTGCTTGGGCGGGCAGCGATGAAATCCCAAACACGATCACCCGCGAAGGTAGGCCTGGGGGGGCCGTTTCAAGGGTGTTGATGCGCTCGATGAAACGCTGGTGAACGCCGGCACGGCTTTCGGCCATGCCCTCTGCGCCGACATCCAGCAATAGCGCACGCCATAGTTCGGCTTGCCAGCAGTTGGCAGGGTCGAGGGGTTTTGACTCGCCTCGGCCGTTGCGTAATTGGTGGCTGCCTGCGGCCCAGTCCTCAAGCCAGTCGGCGCGGTAAACCTGATATTGGTCGAACAGGTCGGCCAGGCGCTCGGCGAGTTGGTAGCGTTTGCGTAGGTCGGTGTCGTGGGTGAGGAAGCGTTGCAGCGGCTCGAAGTAGGGTTGACCGATGAGTTCCGGGAGCAGGCGCATGAGGCGCCAGGTCAGTGGGGCTTTGTCGAGCAGGGACTTGAGCGGGATTTCGTCACGGCCGAGGACCATGCGGTAGAGCTGCCACATGAAACTGCCGGGGAGTTGCACGTCAATTGCTGCGGCAATACCACAACCGCCCATGTCGTCATCTTCCGGGTCTTCGGCCAAGGCCAACTTGAGCCATTGGGCGATACCGTTGCTTTGTACCAGGGCGATCTCGTTTTCAAGCGGCGCCAGGGGATAGCGACGCATCCAGCTGACGACCAGGCTACGCAGTTCATCCAGGCGGTTGCCATGAACCACCATGAATCCAGCACTGAGAGACGTCGCATCCGGCATAACGGCTTCCTTGGGAAAAGCAAAATCGAGGCGTGGACTTTAGCATTGAAGGCCATTGCAATGGCCCTCTTCGCACTTTTCGACCGCCCAAAACAAAACCCCATCTGCTTTCGCAAATGGGGTTTCGGAATTTAATCTTGACGATGACCTACTCTCACATGGGGAAACCCCACACTACCATCGGCGATGCATCGTTTCACTGCTGAGTTCGGGATGGGATCAGGTGGTTCCAATGCTCTATGGTCGTCAAGAAATTCGGGTACTGAGTCGTGGCTTGTGCCTCGCTTCAGCAAATTGGGTATGTGATAGCTTTCGGTGTTTTGTGAGCGTCGAACTTTCGGTTTATTTCGTCTTCACACACCGCAATCTGGCCTTTCGACGCAAATTGCTTGGGTGTTATATGGTCAAGCCTCACGGGCAATTAGTATTGGTTAGCTCAACGCCTCACAGCGCTTACACACCCAACCTATCAACGTCGTAGTCTTCGACGGCCCTTCAGGGAACTCAAGGTTCCAGTGAGATCTCATCTTGAGGCTAGTTTCCCGCTTAGATGCTTTCAGCGGTTATCTATTCCGAACATAGCTACCCGGCAATGCCACTGGCGTGACAACCGGAACACCAGAGGTTCGTCCACTCCGGTCCTCTCGTACTAGGAGCAGCCCCTCTCAAATCTCAAACGTCCACGGCAGATAGGGACCGAACTGTCTCACGACGTTCTAAACCCAGCTCGCGTACCACTTTAAATGGCGAACAGCCATACCCTTGGGACCGGCTTCAGCCCCAGGATGTGATGAGCCGACATCGAGGTGCCAAACACCGCCGTCGATATGAACTCTTGGGCGGTATCAGCCTGTTATCCCCGGAGTACCTTTTATCCGTTGAGCGATGGCCCTTCCATACAGAACCACCGGATCACTAAGACCTACTTTCGTACCTGCTCGACGTGTCTGTCTCGCAGTCAAGCGCGCTTTTGCCTTTATACTCTACGACCGATTTCCGACCGGTCTGAGCGCACCTTCGTACTCCTCCGTTACTCTTTAGGAGGAGACCGCCCCAGTCAAACTACCCACCATACACTGTCCTCGATCCGGATAACGGACCTGAGTTAGAACCTCAAAGTTGCCAGGGTGGTATTTCAAGGATGGCTCCACGCGAACTGGCGTCCACGCTTCAAAGCCTCCCACCTATCCTACACAAGCAAATTCAAAGTCCAGTGCAAAGCTATAGTAAAGGTTCACGGGGTCTTTCCGTCTAGCCGCGGATACACTGCATCTTCACAGCGATTTCAATTTCACTGAGTCTCGGGTGGAGACAGCGCCGCCATCGTTACGCCATTCGTGCAGGTCGGAACTTACCCGACAAGGAATTTCGCTACCTTAGGACCGTTATAGTTACGGCCGCCGTTTACCGGGGCTTCGATCAAGAGCTTCGCGTTAGCTAACCCCATCAATTAACCTTCCGGCACCGGGCAGGCGTCACACCCTATACGTCCACTTTCGTGTTTGCAGAGTGCTGTGTTTTTAATAAACAGTCGCAGCGGCCTGGTATCTTCGACCGGCATGAGCTTACGGAGCAAGTCCTTCACCCTCACCGGCGCACCTTCTCCCGAAGTTACGGTGCCATTTTGCCTAGTTCCTTCACCCGAGTTCTCTCAAGCGCCTTGGTATTCTCTACCCAACCACCTGTGTCGGTTTGGGGTACGGTTCCTGGTTACCTGAAGCTTAGAAGCTTTTCTTGGAAGCATGGCATCAACCACTTCGTTAACTAAAAGTTAACTCGTCATCAGCTCTCGGCCTTAAGATCCCGGATTTACCTAAGATCTCAGCCTACCACCTTAAACTTGGACAACCAACGCCAAGCTGGCCTAGCCTTCTCCGTCCCTCCATCGCAATAACCAGAAGTACAGGAATATTAACCTGTTTTCCATCGACTACGCTTTTCAGCCTCGCCTTAGGGACCGACTAACCCTGCGTCGATTAACGTTGCGCAGGAAACCTTGGTCTTTCGGCGTGGGTGTTTTTCACACCCATTGTCGTTACTCATGTCAGCATTCGCACTTCTGATACCTCCAGCAAGCTTCTCAACTCACCTTCACAGGCTTACAGAACGCTCCTCTACCGCATCACTTACGTGATACCCGTAGCTTCGGTGTATGGTTTGAGCCCCGTTACATCTTCCGCGCAGGCCGACTCGACTAGTGAGCTATTACGCTTTCTTTAAAGGGTGGCTGCTTCTAAGCCAACCTCCTAGCTGTCTAAGCCTTCCCACATCGTTTCCCACTTAACCATAACTTTGGGACCTTAGCTGACGGTCTGGGTTGTTTCCCTTTTCACGACGGACGTTAGCACCCGCCGTGTGTCTCCCATGCTCGGCACTTGTAGGTATTCGGAGTTTGCATCGGTTTGGTAAGTCGGGATGACCCCCTAGCCGAAACAGTGCTCTACCCCCTACAGTGATACATGAGGCGCTACCTAAATAGCTTTCGAGGAGAACCAGCTATCTCCGAGCTTGATTAGCCTTTCACTCCGATCCACAGGTCATCCGCTAACTTTTCAACGGTAGTCGGTTCGGTCCTCCAGTTAGTGTTACCCAACCTTCAACCTGCCCATGGATAGATCGCCCGGTTTCGGGTCTATTCCCAGCGACTAGACGCCCTATTAAGACTCGCTTTCGCTACGCCTCCCCTATTCGGTTAAGCTCGCCACTGAAAATAAGTCGCTGACCCATTATACAAAAGGTACGCAGTCACAGAACAAAGTCTGCTCCCACTGCTTGTACGCATACGGTTTCAGGATCTATTTCACTCCCCTCTCCGGGGTTCTTTTCGCCTTTCCCTCACGGTACTAGTTCACTATCGGTCAGTCAGTAGTATTTAGCCTTGGAGGATGGTCCCCCCATATTCAGACAAAGTTTCTCGTGCTCCGTCCTACTCGATTTCATGACTAAGAGATTTTCGCGTACAGGGCTATCACCCACTATGGCCGCACTTTCCAGAGCGTTCCGCTAATCTCAAAGCCACTTAAGGGCTAGTCCCCGTTCGCTCGCCACTACTAAGGGAATCTCGGTTGATTTCTTTTCCTCAGGGTACTTAGATGTTTCAGTTCCCCTGGTTCGCTTCTTGCACCTATGTATTCAGTACAAGATAACCATCTTATGATGGCTGGGTTCCCCCATTCAGACATCTCCGGATCAAAGTCTGTTTGCCGACTCCCCGAAGCTTTTCGCAGGCTACCACGTCTTTCATCGCCTCTGACTGCCAAGGCATCCACCGTATGCGCTTCTTCACTTGACCATATAACCCCAAGCAATCTGGTTATACTGTGAAGACAACATTCGCCGAAAATTCGAATTTCTCAACTAAGAGAACTCACAAATTTTACCTTAGCCTGATCCGTTACCAGTGAAAGTAACGTTCAGTCTATCTTTCTATCACATACCCAAATTTTTAAAGAACGATCTAATCAAAGACTAGAAATCAACATTCACCATCGTCACGATGGAATGCTCATTTCTAAGCTTTCAACAAACAGAAGCAGTAGTGGTGGAGCCAAACGGGATCGAACCGTTGACCTCCTGCGTGCAAGGCAGGCGCTCTCCCAGCTGAGCTATGGCCCCGTATTTCTACAGGCGTTTCCCACACAAAATTGGTGGGTCTGGGCAGATTCGAACTGCCGACCTCACCCTTATCAGGGGTGCGCTCTAACCAACTGAGCTACAGACCCAATTTCGGGCTGCTTCTTTATCGTCTTCTTCAATGAATCAAGCAATTCGTGTGGGAACTTATGGAGCAGCTGATGTCGTCGATTAAGGAGGTGATCCAGCCGCAGGTTCCCCTACGGCTACCTTGTTACGACTTCACCCCAGTCATGAATCACACCGTGGTAACCGTCCTCCCGAAGGTTAGACTAGCTACTTCTGGTGCAACCCACTCCCATGGTGTGACGGGCGGTGTGTACAAGGCCCGGGAACGTATTCACCGCGACATTCTGATTCGCGATTACTAGCGATTCCGACTTCACGCAGTCGAGTTGCAGACTGCGATCCGGACTACGATCGGTTTTATGGGATTAGCTCCACCTCGCGGCTTGGCAACCCTCTGTACCGACCATTGTAGCACGTGTGTAGCCCAGGCCGTAAGGGCCATGATGACTTGACGTCATCCCCACCTTCCTCCGGTTTGTCACCGGCAGTCTCCTTAGAGTGCCCACCATTACGTGCTGGTAACTAAGGACAAGGGTTGCGCTCGTTACGGGACTTAACCCAACATCTCACGACACGAGCTGACGACAGCCATGCAGCACCTGTCTCAATGTTCCCGAAGGCACCAATCCATCTCTGGAAAGTTCATTGGATGTCAAGGCCTGGTAAGGTTCTTCGCGTTGCTTCGAATTAAACCACATGCTCCACCGCTTGTGCGGGCCCCCGTCAATTCATTTGAGTTTTAACCTTGCGGCCGTACTCCCCAGGCGGTCAACTTAATGCGTTAGCTGCGCCACTAAAAGCTCAAGGCTTCCAACGGCTAGTTGACATCGTTTACGGCGTGGACTACCAGGGTATCTAATCCTGTTTGCTCCCCACGCTTTCGCACCTCAGTGTCAGTATTAGTCCAGGTGGTCGCCTTCGCCACTGGTGTTCCTTCCTATATCTACGCATTTCACCGCTACACAGGAAATTCCACCACCCTCTACCATACTCTAGTCAGTCAGTTTTGAATGCAGTTCCCAGGTTGAGCCCGGGGATTTCACATCCAACTTAACAAACCACCTACGCGCGCTTTACGCCCAGTAATTCCGATTAACGCTTGCACCCTCTGTATTACCGCGGCTGCTGGCACAGAGTTAGCCGGTGCTTATTCTGTCGGTAACGTCAAAACAGATACGTATTAGGTAACTGCCCTTCCTCCCAACTTAAAGTGCTTTACAATCCGAAGACCTTCTTCACACACGCGGCATGGCTGGATCAGGCTTTCGCCCATTGTCCAATATTCCCCACTGCTGCCTCCCGTAGGAGTCTGGACCGTGTCTCAGTTCCAGTGTGACTGATCATCCTCTCAGACCAGTTACGGATCGTCGCCTTGGTGAGCCATTACCCCACCAACTAGCTAATCCGACCTAGGCTCATCTGATAGCGCAAGGCCCGAAGGTCCCCTGCTTTCTCCCGTAGGACGTATGCGGTATTAGCGTCCGTTTCCGAACGTTATCCCCCACTACCAGGCAGATTCCTAGGCATTACTCACCCGTCCGCCGCTCTCAAGAGAAGCAAGCTTCTCTCTACCGCTCGACTTGCATGTGTTAGGCCTGCCGCCAGCGTTCAATCTGAGCCATGATCAAACTCTTCAGTTCAAACATCTTTGGGTTTTTAAGAAACCCTAAACTTGGCTCAGCAATCGTTGGTTACATCTTTGATTTCTCGCGGAGTAACTTGTGATGCTGATAATCTTGTTGACTATCAGTCTGACTCCACAAGCACCCACACGAATTGCTTGATTCAGTTGTTAAAGAGCGGTTGGTTAAGATCTTTCGTCTCAACCGAGGCGCGCATTCTACAGCAGCCTCATTTGCTGTCAAGTGATTATTTTCAGAAGCTTTCGAAGATTTCTTCAATAACTTCAACCACTTGCGCTTACGATCTCTCGTTAGCGGGAGGAGAATTCTACAGCGTTACACGCTGCTGTCAACACCTCTTTTTCAACTTCCTCAGCGCTTCGATGAACTGAAGCAACCTGCTGCCGAAAACTGCGTAACTCATTGTTTACCAAAGAGTTTTCCGTTTCGACTGCGCCGGAAGTGGGGCGAATTATAGACAGTTACAATTTGCCGTCAACCTTTAATTACGCTTTTGTTGCAGAAGGTGCCTTTTTGGCAATAAGACGAGGGATTCGGCGCATCACCGGTGGTATCCGCAGGGCCAAAAGCAATACACCTATAGATGCATAGACCGCCCACTCCTTGAGATCAGCCCGCACTATCCACAACATATGCAGCAAGCCGAGCCCAAGAATCACGTAAACCAGGCGATGCAATTTCTTCCACCGACTCCCCAAACGTCGCTGGCTATAGCGATTTGAAGTCACCGCCAACACCAAAAGCGACAAGAAGCCCAGCGCCCCTACAATAATGTAAGGCCGCTTGCGCAACTCCACCCCCAACTGCGACCAGTCGAGCCCAAGGACAAACACGCAATAAGCCGCCAGATGCAGCACTACGTAAGCAAAGCACCACAATCCCAACTGCCGGCGTACAGCTATCCACCCCGCCCAGCCGCTGAGCTTCTGCAACGGCGTCATTCCAAGAGTGATCAGCAAAAGGACCAACGTCCCCAGGCCCAGCCGATCCACCAGCACTTTGCCCGGATCAGGCCCGAGAACAGAGCTCCACGCCTCGTATAGCCAGAATAGCGGCCACACGGCCACCGCGATAAAAACGCCGAGGCGCCAGATGGGGTAGCGCATCAGTAGTTCTTCCGCAGATCAAGGCCGGCATACAGGGAGGCAACCTCATCCGAGTAGCCATTGAACATCTGTGTCTCACGCACATTGGGACTGAACAGGCCGCTCGGCAGGCGACGCTCCCGCGCCTGGGTCCACCGCGGATGATCAACCGTGGGGTTCACGTTCGCGTAGAACCCATACTCATCCGCCGCAATACTCTGCCAGGTGGTTTTCGGCTGTTCGCTCACCAGGCTGATGCGCACAATGGACTTCACGCTTTTGAAGCCGTACTTCCAAGGCACCACCAAGCGCAGCGGCGCACCGTTCTGGTTGGGCAGTTCACGCCCGTACATGCCAACGGCAAGAATCGCCAAAGGGTTCATCGCTTCATCCAGACGCAACCCTTCTATATATGGCCAGTCGATCAAACCAAAACTCGAACGCTGGCCCGGCATGCTCTTGGGGTCCTGAAGCGTTTCAAATCGAATGTACTTGGCCTTGGAGGTCGGTTCGACTTGCTTGAGCAACGCCGAGATAGGGAAGCCGATCCAGGGGATGACCATCGACCACGCCTCGACACACCGTAAACGGTAGATCCGCTCCTCCAACTGATAAGGCTTCATAAAATCTTCCAGGGCATAACGCCCTGGCTTTGCAACCTCACCATCAATCACAACACTCCAGGGCTCGGTCTTGAGCGAACCCGCATTCGTTGCCGGATCGCCCTTGCCGGTGCCGAACTCATAGAAGTTGTTGTAGTGAGTCGCATCCTTGAAGGGGGTGATCGCTTCATCCTTCACCGTCACAGCCTGCCATTGAGTGCCAGGCAGTTTCTCGGCAAACCAATTCGGTGCCTTGCCCGGCTCAACATCGGCGTAACGGGAAGCATCAGCCGCACTGGCCCAGCGCGGCAAGCTGCTGGCAGCGATACCGGCGAGCGCACCACCGAGCAAGCTGCGGCGAGAGAAATAAAGGGATTCAGGTGTGACATCCGACTCGTGGCAATCGGACGCTTTTGGCAATTTGATTAACATGGCAACTCCGCAGCATTGGAGAACTGATGCACCAATAGACTGCGGAGTATGGGGGAAATTACATTAAGGCAATGTTTTGTCCCGACGCAGATGCAGCAAGTACTGAACCGGGCCCGACGCGGCATAGACCAGGAACGCCAGCAGCAGGATCCGCGGAGGATCACTGAAGACCACTGCAAACACCAGCACAACGGCCAGGATTGCCACAAAAGGCACGCGCCCCTTGAGATCCAGTTCCTTGAAGCTGTTGTACTTGATATTGCTGACCATCAGCATGCCAGCGGCCGCAACCATCAAGGCCACCAGGAACGACATCTTCGAACCCTGGATACCGTAGTCACTGAATGCCCAGACGATACCCGCCACCACACCTGCTGCAGCCGGGCTGGCCAGACCAATGAAGTAACGCTTGTCAGCGGTCCCAACCTGGGTATTGAAACGCGCCAGGCGCAATGCAGCCCCGGCGACATAGATAAAGGCGACCATCCAGCCGACCTTGCCCATATCACCCAGCGCCCAGGCAAACGCCAGCAACGCAGGCGCAACACCAAAGGCAACCATGTCCGACAGCGAGTCATACTCGGCACCGAAGGCACTTTGGGTATTGGTCATGCGCGCCACACGCCCATCAAGGCCGTCGAGCACCATGGCAACAAAGATTGCGATGGCAGCAAAACCGAAGTATTTGCTGGCACTCACCGCATCACCCGCTGCCAGCGCACTTTGGGCGCTCATGGAGTTGATGATGGAATAGAACCCGGCAAACAGGTTCGCCGTAGTGAACAGATTGGGCAGCAGATAGATGCCACGATGCCGGACCTTGCGGCCCTCCGCGTCATGCCCTTCTTCGACATGCTCATCGATCGGTAGCAGGCTTTCGGCGTCAGGAGCCTGGTTTGGCTCTTCGGGACGTTCGCTCATGGACTTTACCTTGCAACGGTGTGAAAAAATTCGACAGATACTTGCGGCGAGTGTTCGCCCGCAAACGATGCAGCTTTATACCAGAACCTGCCCCCCAAACGAAAAAACGCGGCCTAAGCCGCGTTTTCTCTTGATCCGTACGACTTAGTTTTTGGCTTTGTCGACGATCTTGTTGGCACCGATCCACGGCATCATGGAGCGCAGTTGCTCGCCGATGACTTCGATACCGTGAGCGGCGTTGTTACGACGCTTGGCGGTCATCGAAGGGTAGCCGGTAGCGCCTTCGCTGATGAACATTTTGGCGTATTCGCCGTCCTGAATACGTTTCAGGGCGTTGCGCATAGCCTGACGGGACTCGGCGTTGATCACTTCCGGGCCAGTGACGTATTCGCCGTATTCGGCGTTGTTGGAGATCGAGTAGTTCATGTTGGCGATACCGCCTTCGTACATGAGGTCAACGATCAGCTTCAGTTCGTGCAAGCACTCGAAGTAGGCCATTTCTGGCGCGTAGCCAGCTTCAACCAGAGTTTCGAAGCCAGCTTTCACCAGCTCAACGGTACCGCCGCACAGAACGGCTTGCTCGCCGAACAGGTCGGTTTCAGTCTCGTCCTTGAAGGTGGTTTCGATGATGCCAGTACGACCACCACCCACGCCTGCTGCGTAGGACAGCGCAACGTTTTTGGCGTTGCCCGATGCGTCTTGGTAGATCGCGATCAGGTCAGGGATACCGCCGCCTTTGACGAACTCGGAACGCACGGTGTGACCCGGTGCTTTCGGCGCGATCATGATCACGTCGAGGTCAGCACGCGGTACAACCTGGTTGTAGTGGATCGCGAAACCGTGGGAGAAGGCCAGGGTGGCGCCCTTCTTGATGTTCGGCTCGATTTCGTTCTTGTACAGCGAGGACTGGAACTCGTCCGGGGTCAGGATCATGACCAGGTCGGCAGCAGCAACAGCGGAAGCAACGTCAGTCACTTTCAGGCCATGGGCTTCTGCCTTGGCAACAGTGGCCGAGCCTTTGCGCAGGCCAACAGTCACGTCAACGCCGGAATCTTTCAGGTTGCAAGCTTGCGCGTGACCCTGGGAGCCGTAGCCGATGATGGCGACTTTCTTGCCCTGGATGATCGACAGGTCACAATCTTTATCGTAATAAACTTTCATGAGGTTCCTCTATATATCCAGGCCGTAAGGCCATTCGCTAATTTGGTTTAGATGCTGAGTACTTTGTCGCCACGGGCAATGCCGGTGACACCACTGCGTACCGTTTCCAGAATCGAGGCCGTCCCGATCGACTGGATGAAGCTGTCCAGCTTGTCGCTTGTACCGGTCAGTTGAACGGTATAAACGCTGGCGCTCACATCGACGATCTGCCCGCGATAAATATCGGTAGTGCGCTTGATCTCGGCACGTTGGGCGCCCGTGGCCTTGACTTTAACCAGCATCAGCTCGCGCTCGATGTGGGCACTTTCCGACAGGTCGACCAGCTTGACCACTTCGATCAGCTTGTTGAGGTTCTTGGTGATCTGCTCGATCACCTCATCGTGGCCCACGGTGGTCAACGTCAGACGCGACAGGGTCGGGTCTTCGGTCGGGGCCACGGTCAGGCTTTCGATGTTGTAGTTACGTTGCGAAAACAGGCCGACAACACGAGACAGAGCGCCGGGTTCGTTCTCCAGAAGCAGGGAGATAATGTGCCGCATGATTAAGTACGCTCCGTCTTGTTCAGCCACATGTCGCGCATAGAGCCGTCTTTGATCTGCATCGGGTAGACGTGCTCGCTGGTATCCACCTTGATATCGATGAACACCAGGCGATCCTTCATGGCGAACGCTTCTTCCATCTTCGGCTTCAGATCTTTCAGATCGGTGATGCGAATGCCGACATGGCCATAGGCTTCAACCAGCTTGACGAAGTCCGGCAGCGATTCCATGTAGGAATGGGAGTGACGGCTGTTGTAGCTCATGTCCTGCCACTGACGAACCATGCCCAGTACGCCGTTGTTCAAGCACACGATCTTCACTGGAAGACCGTATTGCAGGCACGTCGACAGTTCCTGGATGTTCATCTGGATACTGCCCTCGCCGGTGACGCACGCGACGTCGCTGTCCGGGAAGCTCAGTTTCACACCCATGGCCGCAGGGAAACCAAAGCCCATCGTGCCCAGGCCACCGGAGTTGATCCAGCGGTTTGGCTTGTCGAACTTGTAGTACTGCGCGGCGAACATCTGGTGCTGGCCCACGTCGGAGGTCACAAAGGCGTCGCCCTTGGTCACTTCGCACAGGGTCTCGATCACGGTCTGTGGCTTGATGATGCTGCCGTCACCCTTGTCGTAAGGGAACAGGCCGCGATCACCGCGCCATTCGTCGATCTGTTTCCACCAGCTGGCAACGGATTCCTTGTTCGGCGTTTCGCCGATGTCCTTGAGCGCAGCGACCATTTCGGTCAATACGCTTTCTACAGGACCCACGATCGGCACGTCGGCCTTGATGGTCTTGGAGATGGACGCCGGGTCGATGTCGATGTGGATGATCTTGGCATTCGGGCAGAATTTGCTCGCGCCGTTGATCACACGGTCATCGAAACGAGCGCCCACGGCCAGGATCACGTCGGCGTGGTGCATGGTCAGGTTGGCTGTGTAGCTGCCGTGCATGCCGAGCATGCCGACGAACTGACGGTCAGTACCCGGAAATGCGCCGAGACCCATCAGGGTATTGGTTACCGGCAGGTTGAGCAGCTTGGCCAGTTCGGTCAGCGGTGCAGAACCACCACCGAGAATCACGCCACCACCCGAGTACAGCACGGGACGCTTGGCCGCCAGGAGCATTTCTGCCGCCTTGCGGATTTGCCCCGAGTGCCCACGGACGGCCGGGCTGTAGGAGCGCAGCTTGGCTTTTTTCGGGAAGACGTATTCGAATTTTTCCGCCGGGTTGGTCATGTCTTTTGGAATGTCGACCACCACAGGGCCCGGGCGACCGGACTGTGCGAGGTAGAACGCCTTTTTCATGACTTCCGGGATTTCCGAGGCGTGCTTGATCATGAAGCTGTGTTTCACGATCGGCCGGGAAATACCGATCATGTCGGTTTCCTGGAATGCGTCAGTGCCGACCATGGTGCTTGGCACCTGACCGGAAATGATCACCATCGGAATGGAATCCATATAAGCAGTCGCGATGCCGGTAATGGCATTGGTTGCGCCTGGGCCGGACGTTACCAGTACCACGCCGGCCTTGCCGGTGGCACGGGCGTAACCGTCCGCCATATGGGTCGCGGCCTGTTCGTGGCGAACCAGGATGTGGTTGACAGCCGGTTCCTTGAACAGTGCGTCGTAGACATGCAGCAGAGCACCACCTGGGTACCCGTAGATATAGTCGACGCCTTCGTCACGCAAAAAGCGGACGAGCATCTCACCGCCAGATAAAAGCTCCACGTTGTTCACCTCTAAAACGCCAGAATACCGTCCGTTGAAAACCGACGGGTCTTAATAGGTTTACTTCTCAACAGAGCATGAGCGACGGTGGTCGCCGACTACGTCAGCACTGACTGAGCAAGTATTGGGATCGTCCCAAGTGTTGCGGGCTTTTCCCACCCAGCGCGAGGTAACGCGTTGCGGGTGTAACAGGTCGGCGCGGGTGTGCGCCTCATGATCTGCTGAGCGGGCCTGCTTCTGGCAGTCCCGATACAGCGGACTTTGGATTCTTCTGTTTCAGGCCGTTCAAGTCAAGCAATAATTGCGCTTTTTTCCAACTAAGCGCATGAGAACGTAGAAGAAAGGGCTTTGAGGAGGGATAAAACTCGCCTGAATGTCGTCAAGCGGTAGAAATGTGCGCAAGACTGCCGGAAAACCCGGCAGTCAGGCAATTAACGAGCGTCGACGATCAATTGGTCGAACTTTTTCAGCGCGTTACGCAATCCGAGGCTCTCACGCGGACGGTCGGCGTAGACCATTTCCGCCATCTCCAGGATCCCCGAGGCGTTGGGCAGCGGCAGGTCCTGTTCGAGGATCTGCTTCATGCGCACCAGGAAGATCCATTGCAGCCACTGGTGGAAGTCCAGGGTATCCACCGAAAACGGCTCGACACTGCTGAGCGCTTCAATGCCGGGGGACACCTCGTCCCACCAGCCCTGCACGCGCAATTCGCGCTCGATCAGCAATAATTGCTCGGCAATTGCGGGAAACCGTGCATCCATCAGTACGTGACCTTGCCTTTCTGCCGCGCCTGAGCAGCACCGGCGGCATCACCCTGGGCGGCGCGCGCGTCGCCGATCAGGGCCCACAGGTTGGCTTGCAGGTCGGGGCGACCATTGGCCAGCGTCAGGCCACGACGGGCGAACTGCTCGGCTTGTGGCGCATCACCCTGGGCCATGCGCACCTGGGCCAGGCGATACAACACTTGCGGCTCACGAGGTGCCACACGCTGGGCGCGCTCAAGACTCGACGATGCGCCGTTCAAATCGCCACCGGCCTGCTGTTGCTGGGCAGTGGTCAACAACGCCAGCACCGGGCCGTCCAGTTGCTCGTCAGCCGACAGGCCGCCGGAATTGGACGACGACGGAATGCCGCTCGGCGTCGACGGCATATTGTAGGTGCCCTGGTTGATCGGCGCCGACTGGATCGGCGTGGAATCGATCGGGCCGGAAGTGCTTGGCCCCGGCGTCCACGGCTCGGCACTGATGGGCGCCGATGTCGCGGCGCCAGCACCCGGCACCATCACCACCACGCCCGAATCCTGCGGCACAGCCTGCGGCCGGGCCTGGGCGGGACGGTTGGTCACGGTCTGGCGGAAACCGCCATTGGCCGAGATACGGTCGCTGTTGGAGACAGCGGTGCTCGAATCCACCACGGGGATGGAGCCGCGCTGCACGCTGGAGCAACCACCGAGCAAAGCCAGAGTTGTAATAGCTGGAAACAACCACTTGTTCACGTGAAACCCTCTTCGCTTAATTCATCCAGCCCTTGACCCAATCCATCACCGACTCCGCGTCAGCAGGCAAACTGCCACCGCACGCGGCGCCGGGTGGTGGCTCGCTGCCGCGAATATACGGCATCTGTACCGCACCCGGACAGTTCGCGTCAGAGCCCTGCCCCGTGTGCGGATCAATCCAGGCCTGCACGATATTGTCCGGCTGCGGCATGTTCAACGGCAGCGGGTCGGCCTTGCGCATGAAACTGGTCCAGACCTGCAACGCACCTGTCGCGCCGGTGAACGGAGTCTTGCCGTTGTCATCACGGCCCATCCACACCACCGCCAGCACATCCTGGCCGAAACCGGCGAACCAGCTGTCACGCGAGTCGTTACTGGTGCCGGTCTTGCCCGCCAGCGTCAGGTTCGACGGCAGCACCTTATAGACCGAGGCGCCCGTACCTTCACGCATCACGCGCTGCATGGCGTTCTGGATCAGGTAGATGGAGCCTGCATCGAAACGCTGCTGGATCTGGAACGGATAACGCTTGAGCGGCTCGCCTTCGGCAGTCAGCACGCTTCGAATCCCACGCATCGGCGTATTGAAACCGCCGTTGGCCAGGGTCTGGTACATCGTCGCGACTTCCATCGGCGTCATCGCACCGGCACCCAACAGGATCGACGGGAAGGCCGGGAACTCACGGGTAATGCCCAGGCGTGCGAGGGTTTTCAACACGTTCGGCACGCCCACTTCAAGCCCAAGGCGTGAAGTGGAGATGTTGTAGGAGTGCGCCAGGCCCTGGTACAGGAAAACCGTGCCGTGGGAACGGCGGTCGAAGTTCTGCGGCGTCCACACCTGGCCATCCCCGCCTTTGACCGACAGCGGATCATCCGACAACCAACTGGTCAGTGTGTATTTGCTCGGTTTCTCCAGCGCGGTCAGGTAAACCGCCGGCTTGACCAGCGAGCCGATCGGTCGCACCGCATCCAGCGCGCGGTTGAACCCGGCAAAGCTAGCCAGGCGACTGCCAACCAGGGCCTGGACCTCGCCGGTCTCCGGGTTGGTCACGACCATGGCCGCTTCGACTTCGTCGGCGCCTTTGCGGCCGGTCATGCGCTTGAAGGTGTCATTTACCGACGCCTCGGCCTTCATCTGCAGGATCGGGTCGAAACTGGTGAAGATACGCAGGCCCTCTTCGGTCAAGTCTTCGTCGCGATAGTCTTCACGCAACTGGCGCTTGACCAGGTCGATAAAGCCCGGGAACGAACTGTCAGCCAACTTGCCGCGCGTGGTCACGCCCAGCGGCATCTTCTTCGCCGCAGCCACTTGTTCTGCAGTGGCAACGCCCTGCTGCTCAAGCACATCAAGCACCAGGTTACGACGCTCCAGCGCACGCTCCGGGTTGCGACGCGGGTTGTAGTAGGACGGGCCCTTGACCATCCCCACCAGCAAAGCGACCTGATGCAGCTTCAGCTCGGACAGCGGCTGGCCAAAGAAGAACTGGCTGGCCAGACCGAAACCATGCACCGCGCGCTGACCATCCTGGCCGACGAACACCTCATTGAGGTACGCCTCGAGGATTTCCTGCTTGCTGTAATGCACCTCCAGCAGCATCGCCATCATGGCTTCAGTGAGCTTACGGGTCAGGCTGCGCTCGTTGGTCAGGTAGAAGTTCTTCACCAACTGTTGCGTCAGCGTACTGCCGCCCTGGGTCATCTTGCCGCCGGAGGTGTTCACCCAGATGGCACGGGCAATCGACTTCGGCGAGACGCCCCAGTGGCTGTAGAAATCGCGGTCTTCTACGGCGACCAGGGTTTCGAGCAGGTACGGCGGCACCTGATCGAGCTTGATCAGGATGCGATCTTCAAGGTTCTTCGGATAAATCCCGCCGATCATCAGCGGTTCCAGACGCACTACCGGCAGCTTCGAACCGTTGAGGGACGACAGCTCGGCCACATAGTCGCCGGAGAAACGCACGCGCACCGGCTGGGCTTTTTCCAGGCCTTCATAGAACTGGAAGCCGCGGGTGTTCAGGTCGACGGTATTGCCGCTGACGGCAGCGGCGCCCGGGCCGTTGCTCACGGGCTCACGGCGATAGCCCAAGGCATCAAGCTCGGTGAGGAAGTCATCCTTGCTCAGCTTCTGGCCATTGAACAATTCCAATGGCCGCGCATACACCTTGGCCGGGATGGTCCAGCGCTTGCCGGAGAACTTCTCCTGCACCACGGCATCGAGATACACCGCGAAGCCGGCGAGGACCACAAGGCCCACCAGGCTGAGCTTGAGCGCCCAGCCCAGCCAAGGGCGCAGGCCACGGGAAGGAGGTTTTTTACGGGAACGGGGAGATCGGGTTCGAGTCATGGCGGCGGATTATACGCACTTTATTGATGATCAACATGAGCCGGACAGCGGTTTGCACGGCAGACATCAGCAGCCATAATGCCCGCCATGATTTCCCCCAGTCTTTGAAGGATCGCCCGTGAGCCAGTCCCTGATCGCAGCCCTGCAAAACCCGGCTTTGTACCCTCATCCGGTTGAAGAATTCCAAGTGATCGAGACCCACATTTCCTGGGTCATACTCACTGGGCCCTACGCTTATAAACTGAAGAAACCGATGAACTTCGGCTTTCTGGACTTCACGGCCCTGGATGATCGCGGCCATTTCTGCCGGGAAGAGCTGCGCCTCAACGGGCGCCTGACCAAGGATTTGTATCTTGAGGTGCTGCCGATCACTGGCACCGCCGAAGCCCCACAACTGGGCGGTGAAGGCCCGGTCATCGAGTACGCGCTGAAAATGCGCCAGTTCCCGCAAAGCCAACTGCTCAGCACCTTGCAAGCCAACGGCGAACTGACCAGCGCGCACATCGATGAGATGGCCAAACAGATCGCACAGTTCCACCTGACGGCACCGAAAGTTGCGCAAGACCACCCAGCCGGCACTCCGGACGAGGTGATGGCACCGGTGCGCCAGAACTTCGACCAGATCCGTCCCTTCCTCAGCGACAAGGCCGACCTGATTCAACTCGACGCGCTGCAAGCCTGGGCCGAAAGCAGCTTCGAACGCCTCAAGCCACTGTTCATCCAGCGCAAGCAGGACGGCTTCACCCGTGAATGCCACGGCGACATCCACCTGGGCAACGCCACCTTGATCGACGGCCAGGTGGTGATCTTCGACTGCATCGAGTTCAACGAGCCGTTCCGCTTCACCGACGTGTACGCGGATACCGGTTTCCTCGCGATGGACCTGGAAGACCGTGGCCTCAAATCCCTGGCACGGCGTTTTATCAGCCAATACCTGGAACTGACCGGCGACTACCAGGGCCTCGAAGTGCTGAACTTCTATAAAGCCTACCGTGCCCTGGTACGCGCCAAGATCGCGCTGTTCAGCATGCCAGGCGACGCCAGCCCGGTGCAACGCGCCAGCAGCCTGCGCCAGTACCGCAACTACGCCAACCTGGCGGAAAGCTACAGCACCATTCCTTCGCGGTTCCTGGCAATTACCCACGGCGTTTCCGCGGTGGGCAAAAGCCAGGTGTCCATGCGCCTGGTCGAGGCACTGGGTGCCGTGCGCCTGCGCTCGGATGTGGAACGCAAACGCCTGTTCGGCGAACAGCAGGTCGAGAACACGCCCAAGGCCGGTATCTACGCAGCCGACGCAAGCGCTGCCACCTACGCGCGCTTGAATGAAATCGCCGATATCGTGCTGCGCGCCGGTTTCCCGGTAGTGCTGGATGCCACGTTCCTCAAGCGCGCACAACGCGACGCCGCCGCCAAGGTTGCCGAAGCCACTGGCGCACCGTTCCTGATCCTGGACTGCAACGCACCACAAGCCGTTATCGAGAGCTGGTTGGCACAACGTCAGGCCGACAAAAACGATCCGTCCGACGCAACACTGGCCGTTATCGAAGAGCAACAGGCCAACCGCGAACCACTGAGCGCCGAGGAACTGCTCCTGAGCAAACGCGTCGAAACCAATGAAAGCGGGACACTGGACGCTTTGGTCGCGCACATCCGTCAGCGCCTGCCTGGGCTGTAAGAAAAATTTCTTGGCCGTGTCACCGACTTTCGGCGCACGGCCAAGCAATAGTGGCACTATAATGGCGTCATAAAACTAACAGGAGTTGCCATCATGAGTCAGCCGAAGCTTCTTGATACACCGCTCTACTCGCTCCTGCATAAAGACGATATTCGCGGCTTCAACCTGGAGCGCCCAAAAGGCGGCACGATCGACATGCGCGGTGGCGACTTCCGAGGGCTGGATTTACGCGAACTGGAAGCCGCGGGCGTGGACTTCACCGACGCCTATTTCCGCTCGGCCGATTTGCGCGGCCTGGATCTGCGCGAGTGCTCGCTCGAAGGCGCCAGCCTGGCCCATGCACAGATATCCGGTACTTACTTCCCGCCCGAACTGACCGCCGACGAGATCCTCATGTCGGTCAATTTCGGTACACGCCTGCGTTATCGCACCAAGTAATTCCCTGCCGCAAAGCCCCGGACACATTCAGTGCTCCGGGGTGCTCCATCCCTGCCCTGCAAAAAATCCCCGCACCATTCTTATAAGCTTTTAGGCCGTTTCAGGCCAAAGAACTACGCTTTTCCTACTGAGCGCTACACTCCTTTTCAGGCTTGCCTGGTCACGATACCCACCGCACCATTCGGCCGTCGCAAGGAGGCTTGATGAACGATGAGCTGCAACACCTGAAAAACCTCGGCAAGACGTCAGCACAATGGCTGCATGCGGTGGGCATCCACAGTGCGTCCGACCTGCGTCGCCTGGGCGCGGTCGACGCCTACCGAGCTGTACGGACTCGCGGGTTCCGCGCATCGAAAGTCTTGCTGTATGCAATTGAAGGGGCGTTGATGGATGTTCACTGGAACGACATTCCAGCCGAGCGCAAGGAAGCGTTGAACCGTCAATTGGATGCTATCTCGGCGCGCCAGAAGAATTAGCGCGACGGTCAGAGCCAGGGTTGACGGGGGTTACGAACGAGCGTTTGAGAAAAGCACGAATGCATGCAAAAACAAATGTTGACTCTCAAATGAGAATCGTTATGATTATCACAACTGGTCGCGAGATCAGCCGATAACTGAAAGACCCTTGGTTCGGACTCTCAGATTATCTCCTCATCAGGCTAATCACGGTTATTTGACCCGGCTCTTGCCGGGTCTTTTTTTGCCTGCGCAAAACTACGTTTCAGCGCGCAATGATCAGCGGATGCCCCCGTTCCGGATGCGGCTGTACCAACACATCCAAACCGAACACTGCCTTGAGCGGCTCCGGCTGCATCACCTGTACTGGCGTATCCAGGGCATGGGGACGCCCCGCCTCCAGCAGCAAGATCCGGTCACAGTAACGCGCCGCCAGATTCAGGTCGTGGAGAATCACCAGCACCGCCGCGCCGCGATCGGCGAAGGTGCGGATCGCCTGCAAGGTCGTATGTTGATGCAAAGGGTCGAGCATCGATGTCGGCTCATCCAGCAACAATGTCTGCCCAGCCTCCCCCGGCCACAACTGCGCCAAGACTCGCGCCAGGTGCACGCGTTGACGCTCGCCGCCGGACAAGGCGAGATAACTGCGACCGCTCAAATGCCCGACATCCGCTGCCAGCAGGGCCGCCGCGATGATTTCATCATCGCGCATCCGCCCGGTCTGATGGGGCAAGCGGCCCATGCCCACGACTTCTTCGACGCGAAAGGCAAACTCCAGGGACGAAGACTGCGGCAACACCGCCAAACGTTGCGCGCGCTGCGAACCACTCCACTCGCTCAGCGGGCGCTGATCCAACCATACGCCGCCCTGATCCGGCGGCAACTCACCGCACAACGCACCGAGCAACGTGCTTTTGCCCGCGCCATTGGGGCCCAGCACACCGAGTACTTCACCCGGCAGCAGCTCCAGGGTGACATCCGCCAGCACGGTTTTGCGGCCGCGACGGATCTGCAGGTCTTCCACACGCAGCATCAGGCACGCCCCCGCAACAACAGGTAGAGAAAAAATGGCGCGCCGATAAACGCAGTCACAATACCGATGGGCAACTCCGCCGGCGCCAAAGCCAGCCTGGCCACCAAGTCGGCAAACAGCAATAAACTCGCCCCCGCCAGCACCGACGCCGGCAGCAACACCCGATGATCCGGCCCCGCCAGCAATCGCACCAGATGCGGCACCACCAAGCCGACAAACCCGATCATCCCCGCCGCCGCCACGGCTGCGCCAACGCCGAGGGCCGTACAGAACACCAACTCGCGCTTGAGCCGCTCAACATCAACCCCGAGATGGTTGGCCTCGGACTCGCCCAGCAGCAGCGCATTCAAGGCCTTGGCCCGACGCGGCAGCCACAACGCGACAGCGGCACTCACCAGCAGCAACGGCCACAGCCGCGAATAGCTGGCGCCATTGAGGCTGCCCAGGTTCCAGAAGGTCAGGGTGCGCAAGGTGGCGTCGTCCGCCAGATAAGTAAACAGCCCCACCGCCGAACCCGCGAGCGCCGTAAGAGCGATGCCGGCCAGCAGCATTGTCGCGACGTTCGTCTGCCCGTTGTGCCGCCCCAGCCGATACACCAGTGCGGTGACCCCCAAGCCACCGAGAAACGCACACAATGACAACAAATAAGGGCCGAACGCTTGCGGCAAACCGCCAAAAAAAGCGCCGCCGACAATCGCAATCGCCGCCCCCAACGCCGCGCCGCTCGACACCCCGACCAGCCCCGGGTCCGCCAGCGGATTGCGAAACAGGCCCTGCATCGCCACGCCCGACAACGCGAGCACCCCGCCCACCGCCAGCCCCAGCAACGTACGCGGCAAACGGATCTGCCCCAGGATCAGCTCCGCCTGCTCCAGCCCTTGGGCCTCGATAGGGGCGCCCATCAAGCGCAACGCCGCGCGGAGCGTATCCAACAACGGCAGGCTGACCGGCCCCAGGGCCAATGAGAGCCAAATCGCCAACACACACAACAGCGCCAGCCCGATAAACAGCGTCTTGGGTTTAACCAGAGTAGTCATGGGGCAGGCTTGCCCTGGGACGGATAAAACCCGGCGGACAATTGCTTGAGGCTTTGCGGCAAGCGCGGCCCAAGCCCACCGACCAAGAGCGTGGGGTCCAGCTCAAACACCCGTCCCCCTTTGGCCGCCGGGGTTGCAGCCAGGATCGGGTTCTCCCTGAACAGGGCCGCCCGCGCCGCATCACCGCTCAGGGCGCGATCAGAGAACACCAGCACATCAGGGCTCAAGCCAGCCAGCGACTCTACCGAAAACGGCTTGTAACCACTGTGGGTCGCCAGGTTGCGTCCACCGGCCTGCTGCAACACCCAGTCCGCCGCCGTATCCTTGCCGGCAATCAGCGGCTTGCCACCCGAATGGCCGAGCAACAGCAATACACCCGGGGCCTTTTGCGTGGCTTGGGCCTTGGTCAACCAGTTCTTCTGCTGATCCAGAACCTGCTCATATCCGCTAAACAACTCATTGGCCTTGGTTTCATCACCCAGCAACTTGCCCAAGTGCTGGAGGGTGCCCTTCAGCGTCGGCAGATCCGGCTGGGCCGAGAACATCTCCACCTGCACGCCCGCGCTGCGGATCTGCGCCAGCACCGGCGGCGGCCCCATCTCCTCGGTGCCCACCAGAATCTGTGGACGCAGGCTCAGGATGCCCTCCGCCGACAGTTGTCGTTGATAACCAATACTCGGCAAGGCCTTGAGTGAGGCCGGATGCTGGCTTGTGGTGTCCACCCCCACCAGATTCGACTCGCCCCCCAGGGCCGTCACCCACTCCGAAAGCGCCCCACCGGCACTGACCCAGCGTTGTGGCCGTTCAGAGGCGTGTGCCCCGAGGTTGAACAGCAGTCCGACAACAAGCGCAATAGCGCTGGCACTCAAGCGCATAACAGGGTTTCCTTCCAAAGGCGGGCCTTACGGGCACTCATCGATGTGACAGATAATCCCTGCCGGGCATCGTACTGGGCGCCCAGTCAGCTGACGGGCGAAGCCTGCATTTGATAATTGTTTGCATTTGAACGTCAAGGCACTTAAGGATTGAAATGAAGTTTCTCTGCCCCTCCGACACCCTCGCCCCCGACAGCAGCCGCGGTTTTGAAATCGATGGCTGCAAACTGTTGGCGGTGCGCCGTGACGGCGTTGCCTACTTCTACATCAACCGCTGCCCTCATCGCGGCATCCCGCTGGAATGGCAGCCGGACCAGTTCCTTGACACCAGCGCCAGCCTGATCCAGTGCGCCACCCACGGTGCCTTGTTCCTGATCGAAAGTGGCGAGTGCATCTCCGGCCCGTGCGCCGGCCAAAGCCTCACCGCCCTGCCCGGCCGTGAAGACGCGCAGGGCTTGTGGGTGGAACTCTAGTCGAGCAGTACGTCCAGGCGACGCTCTACGCATACTTCCTGCGGCGTGACCCGCACGCCATACGCCAACACTTGTACACCGGCAGCCTTGGCCTCACGCAATGCCGCCGCGTAAGCGGGATCGATTTCCACGGCCGGGCGCACCGCCTCAATCCCCGAGAGGTTGACGCAATACAACTGCACCGCCCGTACCCCTTCGCGGGCCAGGTGCGCCAACTCGCGCAGATGCTTGGCTCCGCGCTGCGTTACCGCGTCCGGGAACGCCGCGACCGCACTGTCATCGAAGCCCAGGGTGACACTTTTGACTTCCACATAAGCCACACCGTCGGGGTATTCCAGGCGAAAATCGATGCGGCTTTTCTCCTGGCCGTACGGCACTTCACGCTTGAGTGCGGTGAAGCCATTGAGCTCAGCGATCACCCCGGCGTGCAACGCCTCCTCGACCAACTGATTGGCGCGTGCCGTATTGACGCAGGCCAGGCGGCCCTGGGGTGTCTCGGCGATTTCCCAGGTGCCGGGCAGCTTGCGCTTGGGGTCATTGGAACGACTGAACCACACCTGCCCGCCTTCCACCATGCAGTTGAGCATCGAGCCAGTGTTCGGGCAGTGAATAGTCAGCAACTCGCCGCCAACGGTTTCGATATCGGTGAGAAAACGCTTGTAACGACGGATCAGCCGCGCTTGTTCGAGGGGAGGATTAAAACGCATCAGCCTTGCCAGCTCCGCAACCCACGGGCGATCCGATCCACCGCCTCTTGTAGCCGCTCAAGGTTTTGCGTGTAGGCAAAACGCACATGATGGCTGGCCTGATGGCGACCGAAATCCAGCCCCGGCGTAAACGCCACATGTTCGGTTTCAAGGAAGTGTCGACAAAACGCGAAGGCATCACCACCGAACGCGCTGATATCGGCATACAAATAGAACGCCCCCTGCGGCTCAACCGCAATGCCAAAACCCAGTTCACGCAGGGCCGGCAGCAGGAAGTCGCGACGGCGGCCGAATTCGGCGCGGCGCTCCTCGAGGATGCTCAGGGTGTCCGGGGTGAAACACGCGAGCGCGGCATGCTGGGCCATGCTGGGTGCGCTGATGTAGAGGTTCTGCGCGAGTTTCTCCAACTCCCCGACTGCAGCCGGTGGTGCTACCAGCCAACCCAGGCGCCAGCCGGTCATGCCGAAATACTTCGAAAAACTATTCAGGACGAAGGCGTCATCGTCCACTTCGAGCACGCTGGCGGCATCGGTGCCGTAGGTGAGGCCGTGGTAAATCTCGTCCACCACCAAGTGACCGTGACGCGCCTTGATTGCCGTCGACAAGCCAGCCAGTTCGTCGCGCGTGAGGATGGTGCCGGTCGGGTTGGCAGGGGAAGCGACCAGCGCGCCCACACTGTCCTGGTCCCAATGCCTGGCCACCAGCTCGGCGGTCAGTTGATAGCGCACGTCCGGGCCCACCGGCACCAACTGCGCCGCGCCCTCCACCAGCCGCAGGAAGTGGCGGTTGCACGGGTAGCCAGGGTCGGCCAGCAACCAGTGCTTGCCCGGATCCACCAACAAGCTGCTGGCCAACAACAATGCACCTGAGCCCCCAGGCGTGATCAGGATGCGCTCCGGGTCGATATTCAAGCCGTAACGTTGCTGGTAGAAACCGCTGATCGCTTCGCGCAACTCAGGTAGACCGCGGGCTGCGGTGTAACGGGTCTTGCCATTGGCCAGCGCCGCCTGGCCGGCACGGATAATCGGCTCGGCGGTGGTGAAGTCCGGCTCGCCGATTTCCAGGTGGATCACGTCATGCCCGGCGGCCTGCAGCTCATTGGCACGTGCCAGTAACGCCATGACATGAAAAGGTTCGATGGCGCGACTGCGCGCACTGTAGGGCTGGACCATTAGCCTTCCTTAACGGTGAGGACAAAATCCGGATTCTACCGAACCCACGCGGTAAAACATGTTCTATTGCCTGCCCGGCTATCCGCGCAGGCCGGGCAAGCGTCTGCAAAACGACTAAAATCAAGATTCGAGACAGTGCATGCCCAGCTACGACGGGCCGCCGCAGTTTGCGACGCCTTCGCCACGGCCTCGACAACCGGGAGTGGCGCACCCCGAATCTATCTGGTAAGTTCGCCCGCTTGCAGCCGCAGGGCCGGCAGGTGTCGGTGATGTTGCAATCCTGCGCAATGGATTAGAAGAGTGAGAGGCGGTCTATTCATGTCCACCCAAGCAAAGCAACAGCAGACTCAAGGCCTCAGCGGCTTCGAACCCTATGTGGAAAAGAAGGGCGAAGAGTACATGGGCGAGCCCATGCGCGAGCACTTCACCAAGATCCTGAACAAGTGGAAACAGGACTTGATGCAGGAGGTCGACCGTACCGTTGACCACATGAAGGACGAAGCAGCCAACTTCCCCGACCCGGCAGACCGTGCCAGCCAGGAAGAAGAGTTCGCCCTCGAACTGCGCGCCCGTGATCGCGAGCGCAAGTTGATCAAGAAGATCGACAAGACACTGCAAATGATCAAAGACGAAGAATACGGCTGGTGCGAGTCCTGCGGCATCGAGATCGGTATTCGCCGCCTCGAGGCCCGTCCTACCGCAGACATGTGCGTGGACTGCAAGAACCTTGCGGAAATCAAGGAAAAGCAGGTCGGCAAGTAATCCTTCCGAGCTGAACGAATGGGGCGTGCAAACGCCCCATTTTTGTTTCTGGCGTTTACCGTTTTTCCAGTAGTATCCGGCCCATGACAGCCTCTACCTATATCGGGCGCTTCGCCCCCACGCCCAGCGGCCATTTGCACTTTGGCTCCCTGGTCGCCGCCCTCGCCTCCTACCTCGACGCCCGCGCCAATCAAGGCCGCTGGCTCATGCGTATGGAAGACCTCGACCCTCCCCGTGAAGAGCCCGGCGCCCAGGCAGCCATCCTGCATGCGCTGGAAAGCTACGGCTTTGAATGGGACGGCGAATTGGTCCGACAAAGCGAGCGGCATGACGCCTACGCAAAAGTGTTGAACGATATGTTCAACCATGGCCTGGCCTACGCCTGCACGTGCTCGCGCAAACAGCTGGAGCCCTACAACGGGATCTATCCCGGCCTGTGTCGCAACGCCGGTCACGATCAGCAAGATGCCGCAATCCGTCTGCGTGTGCCGGAACTGGAGTATCACTTTACCGACCGGGTTCAGGGCGAATTCCGACAGCACCTGGGCCGCGATGTCGGCGATTTCGTCATCCGTCGCCGCGATGGCCTGTACGCCTATCAACTGGCCGTGGTCCTCGACGACGCCTGGCAAGGTGTTACCGATATTGTCCGCGGTGCCGACCTGCTCGACTCCACGCCACGCCAGTTGTATCTGCAAGAACTGCTGGGCCTGCGCCAACCGCGCTACCTGCACGTACCGCTGATCGTCCAGCCGGACGGTAACAAACTGGGCAAGTCCTACCGCTCCCCACCGCTGACACCAGACCAGGCCACGCCTTTGCTACTGCGGGCACTGCGCGCCCTCGGCCAGCAACCCGGCGACGAGCTGTTGCACGCCAGCCCACGTGAACTGCTTGATTGGGGCATCCAGCACTGGGATGCGGCACAGATCCCACGCACACTCACGCTGGCCGAAGCGCAATTGAGCTGAAGGCGCTTGCAGCTTGCCCACCATCCGTTACCATCGCCGCAGTTTTCTAATCAGAGGCCAACATGTACATCTATCGATTGGTCCTGCTGCTGGTCGTCGGGATCTACCTGTTTTCCCCCGCCATCATGGATTGGTGGATCGACGCCACGGGCGCCTGGTATCGCCCGTATCTGCTGTGGCTGATCCTGATCGTCGTGACTTTCATCCTGCAGAGCCAAAAAGATGCCGATGAGCTTTAGTCTCACCCAGATGCTACTGGTCAGCGCCGCCTACCTGGCCGCGCTGTTCGGGGTGGCCTGGATCAGTGAGCGCGGAATGATTCCGCGGGCGATCATTCGCCATCCGTTGACCTACACCTTGTCCCTCGGCGTCTATGCCAGCGCCTGGGCGTTCTACGGTACGGTGGGCCTGGCCTATCAGTACGGTTATGGTTTTCTTTCCAGCTATCTCGGCGTGTCCGGCGCGTTTCTGCTGGCGCCGGTGTTGCTGTACCCGATCCTGAAAATTACCCGCACCTACCAGCTGTCGTCCCTGGCCGACCTGTTCGCCTTCCGCTTTCGCAGCACCTGGGCTGGCGCGCTGACTACGATTTTCATGTTGATCGGCGTGCTGCCGCTGCTGGCCCTGCAGATCCAGGCGGTGGCTGATTCCATCAGCATTCTCACCCGCGAGCCCGTGCAGCATCGCGTCGCCCTGGCGTTCTGCGCACTGATCACACTGTTCACGATCTTCTTCGGTTCGCGCCATATCGCCACCCGCGAGAAGCACGAAGGCCTGGTGTTTGCGATTGCCTTTGAATCGGTGATCAAGCTGATCGCCATCGGAGGCGTCGGCCTGTATGCGCTCTACGGCGTGTTCGACGGCCCGCAACAGTTGGAACTGTGGCTGCTGCAAAACCAGACCGCCCTCGCGGCCCTGCACACACCTTTGCAGGAAGGCCCGTGGCGCACGTTATTGCTGGTGTTCTTTGCCTCGGCGATCGTGATGCCGCACATGTACCACATGACCTTCACTGAAAACCTCAACCCCCGCTCGCTGGTCAGTGCCAGTTGGGGCTTGCCGCTGTTCTTGTTGCTGATGAGCCTGGCGGTGCCGCTGATCCTATGGGCCGGCCTCAAGCTGGGCGCGACCACCAACCCTGAATATTTCACCCTTGGCATCGGCATTGCGGCCAATAGTCCGGCCTTGGCGATGTTGGCGTATGTCGGCGGTTTATCGGCGGCCAGCGGGCTGATCATCGTCACCACGCTGGCGCTCTCGGGCATGGCGCTCAACCACTTGGTGCTGCCGCTGTACCAGCCGCCGGCCGAAGGCAATATCTACCGCTGGCTGAAGTGGACGCGCCGCGCATTGATCGTCGCGATCATCATGGCCGGCTACGGCTTCTACCTGCTGCTCGGCGCCGGGCAGGACCTGGCCAACCTGGGCATCGTCGCGTTTGTCGCCACCTTGCAGTTCCTGCCGGGGGTGTTGTCGGTGCTGTACTGGCCGACAGCCAATCGCCGCGGTTTCATCGCCGGGCTGCTGGCAGGGATCCTGGTCTGGACGGTGACCATGCTGCTGCCGCTGGTCGGCAACTTGCAGGGTTTCTACATCCCGCTGCTGAACATGATCTACGTGCTCGACGACACCAGTTGGCACATGGCGGCGATTGCATCCCTGGCCGCCAACGTCCTGATGTTCACCCTGATCTCGCTGTTCACCAATGCCAGCCCGGAGGAAACCAGCGCCGCCGAAGCCTGCGCGGTGGACAACGTGCGCCGCCCGCAACGGCGCGAACTGCACGCGGCCTCACCCCAGGAATTCGCCACGCAACTGGCGAAGCCACTGGGCGCCAAGGCCGCGCAAAAGGAAGTCGAGCAGGCACTGCGCGATCTCTACCTGCCGTTCGACGAACGTCGCCCGTACGCGCTGCGCCGTCTGCGCGATCGCATCGAGGCCAACCTGTCCGGCCTGATGGGTCCCAGCGTGTCCCAGGACATGGTGGAAACCTTTCTGCCCTACAAGGCGGGCGGCGAAAACTACGTCACCGAAGACATCCACTTCATCGAAAGCCGGCTGGAGGACTACCACTCGCGCCTCACGGGCCTTGCCGCCGAACTCGACGCCTTGCGCCGCTACCACCGCCAGACGCTGCAGGAACTGCCGATGGGCGTCTGCTCCCTGGCCAAGGATCAAGAGATCCTGATGTGGAACAAGGCCATGGAAGAACTCACCGGCATCGCTGCGCAACGGGTCGTCGGCTCGCGCCTCAATACCCTGGGCGAACCGTGGAGAGAGTTGCTGCAAGGTTTCATCAACCTGCCCGACGAACACTTGCACAAACAGCACCTGGCCCTCGACGGCCAGACCCGCTGGCTGAACCTTCACAAAGCCGCCATCGACGAGCCCCTGGCGCCGGGCAACAGCGGCCTGGTGTTGCTGGTGGAAGATTTGACCGAAACCCAGATGCTCGAAGACAAGCTGGTGCACTCCGAGCGGTTGGCCAGTATTGGTCGCCTGGCGGCCGGTGTGGCCCACGAGATTGGCAATCCGATCACCGGTATCGCGTGCCTGGCGCAGAACCTGCGCGAAGAGCGCGAAGAGGACGGTGAAATCACCGAGATCAGCGGGCAGATCCTCGAACAGACCAAGCGCGTATCGCGCATCGTGCAGTCGCTGATGAGCTTTGCCCACGCCGGCGCCCATCAAAACCAGGACGAAGCGGTGTGCCTGGCCGAAGTGGCGCAGGACGCCATCGGGCTGCTGGCCTTGAACCGACGAAATTTCGAAGTACAGTTTTTCAACTTGTGCGACCCGGACCATTGGGTCGACGGCGACTCACAGCGTCTGGCCCAAGTGCTGATCAACCTGTTGTCCAATGCCCGTGACGCGACCCCGGCCGGTGGTGCGGTACGCGTCAAGACCGAGGCTTTCGAGCATACGGTCGACCTGATCGTCGAAGACGAAGGCAGCGGCATTCCACAGAACATCATGGACCGATTGTTCGAACCCTTCTTCACCACCAAGGACCCGGGTGAAGGCACCGGTCTGGGCCTTGCACTGGTCTATTCCATCGTTGAAGAGCATTATGGACAAATCACCATCGACAGCCCGGCTGACACCGAAAGCCAACGCGGCACCCGTATTCGGGTGACCTTGCCGCGTCATGTCGAAGCGACGTCCGCTGTGAACTGAGACCGTCGAGAGAATTGAATCAATGCCGCACATTTTGATCGTCGAAGACGAAACCATTATCCGCTCTGCCTTGCGTCGCCTGCTTGAACGTAATCAGTACCAGGTCAGCGAAGCTGGCTCGGTACAGGAAGCCCAGGAGCGGTTCAGCATTCCCACGTTCGACCTGATTGTCAGCGACCTGCGCTTGCCGGGCGCACCTGGCACCGAGTTGATCAAGCTTGGCCAAGGCACCCCGGTGCTGATCATGACCAGCTACGCCAGCCTGCGCTCGGCGGTGGACTCCATGAAGATGGGCGCGGTGGACTACATCGCCAAGCCTTTCGACCATGACGAAATGCTCCAGGCCGTGGCCCGTATCCTGCGCGACCGTCAGTCGGCCAGCAGTACCCCTGCCGAGCCGCGTCCAGCCGGCAAAGCGGCCGACAAGCCAGGTGTCGACAACAGCAATGGCGAGATCGGCATCATCGGTTCCTGCCCGCCGATGCAGGACCTGTACGGCAAGATCCGCAAGGTCGCGCCTACCGATTCCAATGTACTGATCCAGGGCGAGTCGGGCACTGGTAAAGAGTTGGTGGCCCGCGCCCTGCACAACCTGTCCAAGCGCGCCAAGGCCCCGATGATTTCGGTGAACTGCGCGGCAATCCCGGAATCCCTGATCGAGTCCGAACTGTTCGGCCACGAAAAAGGCGCCTTCACCGGCGCCAGCGCCGGGCGTGCGGGCCTGGTGGAAGCGGCGGACGGCGGCACCTTGTTCCTCGACGAAATCGGCGAACTGCCATTGGAAGCGCAGGCACGTTTGCTGCGCGTACTGCAGGAAGGCGAGATTCGCCGCGTCGGTTCGGTGCAATCGCAGAAGGTCGACGTGCGCCTGATCGCGGCGACTCACCG
This sequence comes from Pseudomonas sp. GL_117, assembly GCF_057835125.1. Lineage (NCBI taxonomy): Bacteria > Pseudomonadati > Pseudomonadota > Gammaproteobacteria > Pseudomonadales > Pseudomonadaceae > Pseudomonas > Pseudomonas sp. GL_117. The sequence goes on from NZ_CM174418.1 coordinate 5,259,660, forward strand.
GGATCTCAAGAGCCTGGCCAAGATCGGCCAGTTCCGTGAAGACTTGTATTACCGCCTGCACGTGATTGCCCTCAAGCTGCCGGCCCTGCGCGAGCGTGGCGCCGACGTCAACGAGATCGCCAACGCGTTCCTGCAACGCCAGAGTGCACGCATCAACCGTACCGATCTCAAGTTCGCCCCGGATGCCGAGCAGGCGATCCGGCATTACTCGTGGCCGGGCAACGTGCGGGAACTGGAGAACGCGGTGGAGCGTGCGGTGATTCTGTCGGAGAGCCCGGAAATTTCCGCCGAGCTGCTAGGTATCGATATAGAGCTCAGCGACCTGGAAGATGACGACTTCATCGGCCTGGCCCCACAACAGGGCGGCGCCAACGCTACCAGCCATGAGCCGACAGAAGACTTGTCACTGGAAGACTACTTCCAGCACTTCGTCCTCGAGCATCAGGACCACATGACCGAGACCGAACTGGCACGCAAGCTGGGCGTGAGCCGCAAGTGCCTGTGGGAACGTCGCCAGCGCCTGGGCATCCCACGGCGCAAGACCGGGGTGGCCAGCGAAAGCTGAGGGTGTGACCCCACAGGTAACACCCTCAGATGTGAAAAAACTGTTACCGATGATTTTCACGTAACAAAAGCCGGGGCTTACGGTAACGAAGCCCCGGCTTTTTTTTGCCCGCCAAAAGCCCAAAAACCGCTCAACCCCCCGGTTTTATTGGGCGGTGCAAAAGTTGGCACGCACCCTGCTATATGCTTAGTACAAAAACAATAACAAGCTTTGTACAAGACAATAAAAATAAGACGAATCGACTCACGCATAACAAAAACAACACGGCGGAGGCGCAGCTAACTGATTCTTTTGGAGAGGCGTTGCATTTGGGGCTTGCCCCGCAACCAGGCCGAGAACAACAAAAACTGCCCTAAGGCAGAGCCTGAACTGGTTGGATCGTAGATCAGCAACACAGCGACCAAAGCAATCCGTTTGCTCTTGACTCCCGATTGGGAGTGTCATGAAGGTGAAGCTTCATGGCGAGGGCGATCAACAAAAACAAGAAGCCCGCAATCAATAATAAAAATAGAGCACGCAACTACTTCTGGGGGAGCTTCGGCTCCCCTTGTAGTTTCCGGAATTTGACCACCAAAGGCTTATGGCGCAATGCCTGTAGCTTGTTCCTACACCATCCCCTGACTAAATGCTAGAATCCCCGCCCATCATGCGGTCATTCTTCGTTATGGCCGAACATTCCTTCAAACAGTGCATCCCATGCTGAAGAAGTTGTTCCAGTCATTCCGTTCCCCCTTGCGTCGTACGCAACACAAACGCAGCACGCCTGAAGTGCTCAATAGCAGCCAACATTCGCTGCAACGCGCTCAATTCAGCCGTTATGCGGTGAATATCGTCGAACGCTTGCAGAACGCTGGCTACCAGGCTTACCTGGTCGGCGGCTGTGTGCGCGACATGTTGCTCAACATCACGCCCAAGGATTTCGACGTCGCCACCAGCGCCACGCCTGAACAAGTGCGCGCCGAGTTCCGCAATGCGCGCATCATCGGCCGTCGCTTCAAGCTGGTGCACATCCACTTTGGTCGCGAGATCATCGAGGTCGCGACCTTCCGCGCCGGCCACCCGCAAAACGATGAAGAGGAAGACACCAACCAGTCTTCCCGCAACGAAAGCGGACGCATCCTGCGCGATAACGTCTATGGCAGCCTGGAAGAAGACGCGCAACGTCGCGACTTCACCATCAACGCCCTCTATTACGACCCGGTCAGCGAGCGCATCCTCGATTACGCCAACGGTGTACACGATATTCGCAACAACCTGATCCGCCTGATCGGCGACCCGACGCAGCGCTACCAGGAAGACCCGGTGCGCATGCTGCGGGCGGTGCGGTTTGCCGCCAAGCTGAACTTCGGTATCGAGAAACACACCGCCGCGCCGATTCGCGAGCTGGCACCGATGCTGCGGGAAATTCCTTCGGCGCGCCTGTTCGAAGAAGTGCTCAAGCTGTTCCTCTCGGGCCACGCCGCCGATACCTTCGAAATGCTCGTCGACCTGCAGTTGTTCGACCCCCTGTTCCCGGCCAGCGCCGAGGCGTTGGAGTACAACCCGACGTACACCCACACGCTGATCAGCGAGGCATTGATCAACACCGACCTGCGCATCAAGCAGAACAAACCGGTGACCCCGGCTTTCCTGTTTGCTGCCTTGCTGTGGCCTGCCCTGCCGAAACGCGTTCTGCGCCTGCAAGAGCGCGGCATGCCGCCGATTCCGGCCATGCAGGAAGCGGCACACGAACTGATCGCCGAGCAGTGCCAGCGCATTGCCATTCCCAAACGTTTCACCATGCCGATCCGCGAGATCTGGGACATGCAGGAGCGCCTGCCGCGCCGCAGCGGCAAACGCGCCGACCTGCTGCTCGACAACCCGCGCTTCCGTGCCGGCTACGACTTCCTGCTGCTGCGCGAAAGCGCCGGCGAGCAGACCGACGGCCTGGGCGAATGGTGGACCGATTATCAGGACGCCAATGACAGCGAGCGCCGCGACATGATCCGCGACCTCGGCAGCAAAGGCGATGGCGCCAGCGAAGGGCCCAAGAAACGCCGACGCAGCGGCAGCAAGCGCAAACGCAGCGCGGCCGACGCCTCGGGCGAATAAACCGTGGAACGTATCTACATCGGGATGGGCAGCAACCTGGCTGCCCCGGACCAGCAATTGCGCAGCGCCATCGAGGCGCTGGCGTTATTGCCCGGCACCACGCTCGTCGGCGTATCCGCCTTCTATCAAAGCGATTCCCTGCTCCCGGGCCAACCGCGCTACACCAACGCGGTGGCCGCGCTGGACAGCGACCTCGCGCCGCTGGCCCTGCTGGATGCGCTGCAAGCCATCGAAAACGACCAGGGCCGCGAGCGCCTTGAGCGTTGGGGCCCACGCACGCTGGACCTGGACATCCTGCTGTTTGGCGATCGCCTGATCGAAGAACCGCGCCTCAAGGTGCCGCACTACCAGATGCACCTGCGGCCCTTCGTGCTGTACCCGCTGGCTGAACTGGCGCCGAGCACCCTGCAGCTATCCGACGGCCGGCAACTCAGTGACCTGTTGGCTGCGTGCCCATTCGTCGGGCTGGAACGCATCCTTCCAGACTGACTCGATCAATGTGGGAGCTTCGGCACTGTAAAAACGGCTGATCCCTGCTGAATCGCATCAGTAACAGCGGTAACACCGCCATCGTAACAATGCGGTAACACATCCAATTGACTTCCCGTGTCCTCCTCACGACTATAGGCGTCCCGCTGCCGCCAACCCGGCACTGAAGGGCGCAATCCAGGCCTTATAAGCGCTGCTCTCAAGACAGTGCGCCTGTATAAACGAAGACTCACGCGCGTTACTCGCTGTTTCCAAGCGCCTGAACGAGGACCCTTTTCATGCCAGACATTACCCTGACCACCTTGCAGAGCCTCAAGCTCAAAGGTGAAAAAATCACCATGCTGACCTGCTACGACGCCACCTTCGCCCACGCCTGCTGCCAGGCCGGAGTCGAAGTGTTACTGGTGGGCGACTCCCTGGGCATGGTTCTTCAAGGGCATGACAGCACCCTGCCTGTGACCACCGATGAACTGGCCTACCACACGGCCAGCGTCAAACGCGGCAACCATGGCGCATTCATCATTGCCGACCTGCCGTTCATGGATTACGCCACCGTCGAACAGACCTTCCACAACGCCGGCAAGCTGATGCGTGCCGGTGCACATATGGTCAAGGTCGAAGGTGCCGTCTGGCTCGCCGAGTCGATCCGCCTGCTGGCCGAACGCGGCGTGCCGGTGTGCGCCCATATGGGCCTGACGCCACAGTCGGTGAACATCCTCGGCGGCTACAAGGTTCAGGGCCGCAACGAAGCCCAGGCGCGCCAGATGCGCGCCGATGCCATTGCCCTGGAACAGGCCGGCGTGGCGATGATCCTGCTTGAATGCGTGCCGAGCGAGCTGGCGGCGGAAATCACCCAAGCCGTTAAAGTGCCAGTCATCGGTATCGGCGCCGGCTCGGCCACCGATGGCCAGGTGCTGGTGCTGCACGACATGCTCGGCCTGTCGATCAGCGGCCGCGTACCGAAGTTCGTGAAGAACTTCATGACCGGCCAAGACAGCATCCACGCGGCATTGAGCGCTTACGTCGCCGAAGTCAAAGGCGTGACCTTCCCAGGCGCCGAACACGGATTCTCTGCATGAACACCGTAAAAACCCTACGCGAACTGCGCGCCGCTGTGACCCACGCGCGCAACGCCGGCAAACGCATCGGTTTTGTGCCGACCATGGGCAACCTGCACAGCGGCCACGCGACACTGGTGACCAAGGCTGCGCAACAATCGGACTTTGTCGTCGCCAGCATCTTCGTCAACCCGCTGCAATTCGGCGCGGGTGAAGACCTGGACAAATACCCGCGCACCCTGGCCGCCGACCAGGAGAAACTCCTGCAAGCCGGTTGCAACCTGCTGTTCGCACCCTCCGTCGACGAGATGTACCCCGGCGGCATGAGCGGCCAGACCCGCGTCAGCGTCCCGCTGCTGTCGGAGGGCCTGTGCGGCGCCAGTCGCCCCGGGCACTTCGAAGGCGTGGCGACCGTGGTGAGCAAGCTGTTCAACATGGTCCAGCCGGACATCGCGGTGTTTGGCCAAAAGGACTACCAGCAGTTGGCAGTGATCCGCGCCATGGTGCATGACCTGAATATGCCGATCCAGATCATCGGCGAGCCCACCGTGCGCGCCGAGGATGGCCTCGCGCTGTCGTCGCGCAACGGTTACCTCAGCGACGAACAACGCGCCATCGCGCCGGTGCTGTACCGCAGCCTCAGCCAGATTGCCGCGGCCATCCAGGCCGATGATCACGACTTTGCCAAGCTGCGTGCCGAACACATCCGGCAGATCGAAGCCGCCGGGCTGCGCATCGATTACCTCGAAGTGCGCCAAGGCGTGCACCTGCGCCCGGCAACGCCTGAAGACCGTGATGTCGTCATCCTCGTTGCGGCCTATCTGGGCGCCACCCGCCTCATCGACAACCTGCATCTGAACCTCGACTGACCCCCGCCTGTTGCCCTCCTCTCTGTGCCGGTATAAAAAAGTACCGGCCACAGCGCAGACAAAGCCAAGACATATTCACACGCTAGGTTTAATGTAATCGCCCTGCGCTCTTGGTTAGCGCTGTCCGGAGTCCGCCGCTTGATGAGAGGCAGGACGTTCCGGGCTTAGAAGTGTCCTAAAGGCAGTCCCCGTAATAAAAGGAAACCCGCAGCGATGGCGTACTACCGCACTCCTCACGACGTTACCGCTCTGCCCGCCTGGCAAGCGCTCAATCAACACCGCCAAGCCATGCAGGATTTCAGCATGCGCGACGCGTTCAATGCCGATCCCCAGCGTTTTTCCCAATTCACCTTGAGCAGCTGCGGACTTTTCCTCGATTACTCGAAAAACCTGATCACCAGCGAAACCCGTGACCTGCTGGTGGCTCTGGCGAAGGAAGTCGACCTCAAGGCCGCGATCAACTCGCTGTACGCCGGCGAACCGGTCAACTCATCCGAAGGCCGCCCTGCCCTGCACACCGCCCTGCGCCGCCCGGTGGGTGACAAGCTGTCGGTCAACGGCGTGAACATCATGCCGGACGTGCACAAGGTGCTGAACCAGATGACTGACCTGGTCGGCCGCATCCACGACGGCCTGTGGCGTGGCTACACCGAGAAGCCGATCACCGACGTGGTGAACATCGGTATCGGTGGCTCGTTCCTCGGCCCGGAGCTGGTCTCCGAAGCGCTGTTGTCCTACGCCCACAAAGGCGTGCGCTGCCACTACCTGGCGAACATCGACGGCAGCGAGTTCCACGAGCTGACCATGAAGCTGCGCGCCGAGACCACGCTGTTCATCGTCTCGTCGAAATCCTTCAACACCCTTGAAACCCTGAAAAACGCCCAGGCCGCCCGCGCCTGGTACTTGGCCCAGGGGGGGTCGGAAGCCGAGCTGTTCCGCCACTTCATCGCCGTATCGAGCAACAACGCCGCGGCCGTGGCGTTCGGTATCCGCGAAGAAAACATCTTCCCGATGTGGGACTGGGTCGGTGGCCGCTACTCGCTGTGGTCGGCCATCGGCTTGCCAATCGCCCTGGCCATCGGCATGTCCAACTTCAAGGAACTGCTGTCCGGTGCCTACACCATGGACCAGCATTTCCAGAACGCGCCGTTCGAAGCCAACATGCCGGTACTGTTGGGCCTGCTGGGCGTGTGGTACGGCAACTTCTGGGGCGCGCAGAGCCATGCGATCCTGCCGTACGACCACTACCTGCGTAACATCACCAAGCACTTGCAACAACTGGACATGGAATCCAACGGCAAGAGCGTGCGCCAGGACGGCACCCCGGTGTCCACCGATACCGGTCCGGTGATCTGGGGCGGCGTAGGCTGCAACGGCCAGCACGCTTACCACCAGTTGCTGCACCAAGGGACCCAACTGATTCCGGCCGACTTCATCGTGCCGATTGTCAGCTTCAACCCCGTGTCGGACCACCATCAGTGGCTATACGCCAACTGCCTGTCCCAGAGCCAGGCGCTGATGCTCGGCAAGACCCGCAGCGAGGCCGAGGCCGAACTGCGCGACAAGGGCATCGCCGAAGAAGACGTGCAGAAGCTGGCACCGCACAAGGTGATCCCGGGCAACCGTCCGAGCAACACCCTGGTGGTGGAACGCATCAGCCCGCGTCGTCTGGGCGCACTGGTGGCGATGTATGAACACAAGGTGTTCGTGCAGAGCGTCATCTGGGGCATCAACGCCTTTGACCAATGGGGCGTGGAACTGGGTAAAGAGCTGGGCAAGGGCGTCTACAATCGCCTGACCGGCACTGAAGAAGCCGTGGCGGATGACGCCTCGACCCAGGGTTTGATCAACTACTTCCGCGGTCGTCACCGCGGCTGATCCGGCCACTCCAGGGCCAACGTCCGTTTGGACGTTGGCCTTGAACCCTCCCCCCACAGCGTGCATCTTTATGACTTGTGCCAAAAACAAGAATAAGGACCGCTCATGTTCGATATCAGCACGTTCCCCAGCGCCGATGCCGTCCGCCGCGCTGCGCAACTCAGTCAAGAGGACTATCAGCGCCTCTACCGCCAATCCATCGAGCAACCGGATACCTTCTGGGCCGAACAGGCCAAGGGCTTTCTGGACTGGATCACGCCCTGGCATACCGTTCAGCAATCAGACATCCACACGGGCGCTGCCCAATGGTTCGCGGGCGGGCAACTGAACGTCAGCTACAACTGCATCGACCGTCATCTGGCGCAACGCGCTGAGCAAACCGCCTTCATCTGGGAAGGTGATGATCCGACAAAGTCCTCGAAAATCACCTACCGCCAACTGCACCAAAACGTCAGTCGCCTGGCCAATGTGCTGAAAGGTCGTGGCGTGAAAAAAGGTGATCGGGTGTGCATCTACATGCCGATGATCCCGGAAGCGGCCTACGCCATGCTGGCCTGCACACGTATTGGCGCGGTGCACTCGGTGGTATTTGGGGGCTTTTCGCCCGACGCTCTGCGCGACCGGATCCTGGATGCCGACTGCCGCACGGTGATCACCGCCGACGAAGGGGTACGCGGCGGCAAGCCGGTGGCGCTGAAACAGAATGTCGACAAAGCCCTGGCCAACTGCCCGAACGTCAGCACCGTATTGGTAGTGGAACGTACCGGTGCGACCGTGAACTGGAGCGAAGGCCGCGACCTCAAGTATCAACAGGCGCTGGACGCCGCAAGCGCCGACTGCCCACCCGAGCCGATGGATGCCGAAGACCCGCTCTTCATCCTCTACACCTCCGGCAGCACCGGCAAACCCAAAGGCGTGCTGCACACCACCGGCGGCTATCTGCTGCAAGCGGCGATGACCTTCAAGTACGTACTCGACTACCGGGACGGCGAAGTGTTCTGGTGCACCGCCGACGTGGGCTGGGTCACCGGCCACAGCTACATCGTGTACGGCCCGCTGGCCAATGGCGCGACGTCGCTGATGTTCGAGGGCGTGCCGAGCTACCCGGACAGTTCGCGGTTCTGGCAGGTGATCGACAAGCACAAGGTCAATATCTTCTACACCGCGCCGACGGCCCTGCGTGCCTTGATGCGCGAGGGCCACGGCCCGCTGGAAAACACCTCGCGCGCCAGCCTGCGCTTGCTCGGCAGCGTCGGCGAGCCGATCAACCCCGAAGCGTGGGACTGGTACTTCAATGCCGTCGGCGAGCAGCGCTGCCCGATCGTCGACACCTGGTGGCAGACCGAGACCGGCGGCATCATGCTCAGCCCGCTGGTGAGCGCGCAGCGGATCAAGCCCGGTTGCGCCACGCAACCGATGTTTGGCGTACAACCGGTGTTGCTGGATGAGCACGGCAAGGTGTTTACCGGCGCCGGCAGTGGCGTGCTGGCGATCAAGGCGAGTTGGCCGGGGCAGATCCGCAGCGTCTACGGCGACCCCCAGCGGATGATCGACACCTATTTCAAACCCTACCCCGGCTACTACTTCACCGGCGACGGCGCGCGACGCGACGAGGACGGCGATTACTGGATCACCGGGCGCATCGACGATGTGATCAACGTCTCCGGCCACCGCATCGGCACCGCCGAGGTGGAAAGTGCCCTGGTCCTGCATGACCTGGTGGCCGAGGCCGCCGTGGTGGGCTACCCCCATGATGTCAAAGGCCAGGGCATCTACGCCTTTGTCACGCCGATGAATGGCGTAGCGCCCGACGATGCGCTAAAAAAACACCTGCTGGACTTGGTCAGTAAGGAAATCGGCAGCTTTGCCAAGCCGGAACTGATCCAATGGGCACCCGCGTTGCCGAAGACCCGTTCCGGCAAAATCATGCGCAGGATCTTGCGCAAGATCGCCTGCAACGAACTGGACAGCCTCGGTGATACTTCCACCCTGGCCGATCCCAGCGTTGTCGACGGCCTGATCGACAAACGCCTGAACCGATAGGAAACCCAGCGTCGCCATGGAATTTATCCGCAGCCGTATCGAAACCCAATTGATGAGCCTCACAGGGCTCTCACTGGGCCAGCTGGACCTGGAAAACCCCAAGGGCGACCCAGGCCTGTTCGGACCGAGTTCGGTCAGTTGGCAAGTGCATGGCGACTTCAGCAGCATGTTGATCGGCGGCATCAGCGCCTTGATGTTGCAGGCCCTGCACCCGCTGGCCCTGGCTGGGGTGTGGGATCACTCGAACTTTCGCGAGGACATGCTCGGGCGTTTGCGGCGCACCTCGCAGTTCATCTCCGGCACGACCTTTGGCTCGCGCAAGGACGCGCAGTGGCTGATCGAAAAAGTGCGCACCATTCACCTGCAAGTGGTTGGCCATGCGCCGGACGGCCGACCTTATGCAGCCAGCGATCCGGAACTGCTCACCTGGGTGCATGTGGCCGAGGTCAGCAACTTCCTAGCCGCTCACCTGCGCTATCGCAACCCACTGCTCTCGGGTCGGGACCAGGACCGTTACTACAGCGAGATCGCCTTGGTCGCCGAACAACTGGGCGCGCGGCATGTTCCGCGTTCGCGGCAGGAAGTTTCGGATTACCTGGCGCGTATCCGCCCGCAACTGCTGTGCGACGCGCGCAGTCGTGAAGTGTTGCGCCTGCTGCTCAATGCCCCGGCACCCAGCACGATGGCCAAGCCGTTTGGCGCCTTGATGATGCAAGCCGGCATCGACCTGCTGCCAGACTGGGCCAGCGCCATGCTCGATCAACACCAGAGCCCGCTGCAACGCCAGATGATCCGGGGCGCGGTCAAACGCAGCGCGCCGTTGCTGCGCTGGGCGATGCGCAACGGTTCGGTACAACGGGCGCATCGGCGGATGGGGTTGATGTAGGCCAGGCTTTATAACTGTTAAACTCCGCGCCCACATTTACCCCCATTACTTAAGCAAGGCGCGCTCCATGTCTCCCTTGAATCAGGCGCTGCGCGCCGCCCTCGATCATCGCCAAGACCTGATCAACGAGCTGCACGCCCAGGGCACCGACTGCTATCGCTTGTTCCATGGCAGCCAGGAAGGCGCCGGCGGCCTGACCATCGACCGTTATGGCCCGCAACTGCTGGTGCAGAGCTTCCATCAGTCACTGCATACCGAGGAGTTGCTGGACCTGCACCAGTTGATCAACCAGTACATGGGCCTGGAATTGCTGCTGGTGTACAACGACCGTTCCCGTGGCAACTCGCGGGTCGACCGTGAAGACACGGTGTACCGCGCCGAGCCGGCGGCGCTGGAAGATCTGGTCTGCCATGAATGGGGGCTCAATTACCGCGTACGCGGACGGCATGCCGGGCAGGACCCGCTGCTGTTCCTCGACCTGCGCAACACCCGCGGCTGGGTCAAGAACCATAGCGCCGGCAAAAGCGTGCTGAACCTGTTCGCCTACACCTGTGGCGTCGGCCTGAGCGCTGCGGCCGGCGGGGCGCGGGAGGTGTGCAACCTGGACTTCGCCGAGGGCAACCTGGCGGTCGGCCGCGAGAACGGCCTGCTGAACCCGCAGTTGCCGACCATGGAGTTCGTGCAGTCCGACTACTTCCCGGCGATTCGCCAACTGGCCGGCCTGCCGATCACCCAGCGCCGTGGCCAGAAACTGCCGAGTTATCCACGCCTGGAGCAGCGCCAGTATGACTTGGTGTTGCTCGACCCTCCGGCCTGGGCCAAGAGCGCATTCGGCACCGTCGACCTGTTGCGCGACTACCAAAGCCTGCTCAAGCCCGCACTGCTCGCCACGGCCGACAACGGTGTACTGATTTGCTGCAACAACCTGGCGAAGGTCAGCATGGATGACTGGCGCGAACAGGTACTGCGTTGCGCAGAAAAAGCCGGACGTGCGGTACGCGACTGGCAAATCATGACGCCGGGGGCGGATTTTCCTTCACAAGACCAGCAGCCACCCCTGAAAACATTGATACTCCAGCTGTAGGACGCTTCCCAAAGCCCTCGCTCTTCGGAACCGAAAACCCGTGCCATACTCCAAGGCACTCCTGTTTGACATAGATGGCGCCGCCCCATGCACAAAGGATTGATTCGCGCCGTTGGCGCCTTGTTGACCGCCCTTGCCCTGTACAGCCTGTTGGGCTTCTTGATTTTGCCCGGAATTGCCCTGCGGATTGCCAACCAGCAACTGGCGAATTACGCCACGGTGCCGGCGCGAATCGAACGGATCGAACTCAACCCCTTCAGCCTCGAGCTGACCGTCTGGGGCCTCAAGATCGGCGACCCCGGCAAGGAGCAGGTGGGTTTCGAGCGCCTCTACGCCAACCTGCAGGTCGACAGCCTGTGGACCCGCGCGCTGCACCTGGCCGATGTGCAACTGGACAAACCGAAGACTGAGTTGCTGTTCGACAAGTCCGGCCAGTTGAACCTGGCGCAACTGTTCAAAATCCCGCCGAGCGAACCAACGCCGACCGACCCGAATGCCAAACCGTTTCCTCTGCGTATCGACGGCATCAAGCTGGCCGGCGGCTATGTGCACTTTGAGGACTTGCGCCCCAGCGAGCCCATCGAATTCCTCTACGACAAGCTCGACTTCGAGCTGAAGAACCTCAGCACCCTGCCCGAAGACAATGCCGACATGACGCTCGTCGCGGCAGGCCCGGCAGGCGGGCAAATCGATTGGAAAGGCAACTTCAGCCTGGTGCCAATCACGTCCCAGGGCACACTGAAAGTCACCGACGGCAAGATGAAGGCCTGGTGGCCCTATGTGCGCGATGCCCTGCCGCTGGTGCTTGAAGACGGCGTGCTGAACTTCAGCACCGAGTATAAATTCAGCCTGGCCAAAGAGACCGAGCTGAACCTGACCAACACCTCCGCCAGCATCGCACCGTTTGCCATCAAGGCACCGGATGGCCGCCCCCTGGTGCGCCTGGAGCGCCTGGACGTCAGCGAAACCAGCGTGGACCTGGCCAAACAGCAGGTCGTTGTCGGCAAGATCCGCAGCAACAAGCTGGAAACCTGGGCGGCGCTGGAAGCGGATGGGCAACTGGACTGGCAGAAATTGTTCGCCAGCCAGCCGAGCAAACCAACCAAGGCGCCGGAGCCGAAAAATGCCCCCGCCACCGCCGACTCGCCAAAAACCGAGCCCGCGGCGCCAAGCAAACCTTGGCAAGTGCTGCTCAAGGATGTGCAACTGCGTAACTATCAGGTGCACCTGGCTGACCGCCAGGCCAAGCCGGCGGTCGCACTGGAAGTCGGCCCGCTGAATGTCGATGTGCAGAACTTCGATAGCCTCAACCAGAGCCCGTTCACGCTGAAAGTCGACACGGGCCTGGGCAAGCAAGGCAAGGTCCAGGCGACTGGCGAGGTCAACCTCAACCCGGTCAGCGCCAAGCTGAAAGTAAATACCCAGGACATCGACCTGCGAGTCGCCCAGTCCTATATCAGCCCGTTCATCCGCCTGGAACTGCGTAGCGGCATGCTCGGCAGCAATCTTGATGTGAACCTTAAAAGCACTGATCCTCTGAAGTTCCAGGTCACCGGCCGGGCGCAGGTGGACCAGTTGCACACCCTGGACACCCTCAAGACCCGCGACTTCCTCAAATGGCAGCGCCTGGTGCTCGAAGGCGTGAACTATCAGCACGGCGATAGCCTGTCGATCGATAAGGTCAACCTGCTGCAGCCGTATGCGCGCTTCATGATCAACGACGACCGCACCACCAACGTCGACGACTTGTTGATCCCGCAGCCACCGGACAAAGGCTCGAAACCTGTCAGCAAAGAAAAGCCCCTGGGCATTCGTATCGGGCAGATTGCGATCAACGACGGTTCCGCCAACTTTGCCGACTTCAGCCTGACCCCCAACTTCGCGACCGCGATTCAACAGCTCAACGGACAAATTGGCACCATCGACAGCCGCCAGGCCAAACCGGCCAGCGTCGACATCAAGGGCAAGGTGGATCGCTACGCACCCGTGACGATCAAGGGCAGCGTTAACCCGTTTGACCCGATGGCGGCGCTGGATATTGCGACCAGCTTCAAACGCGTAGAACTGACCACCCTCACGCCCTACTCTGGCAAGTTCGCCGGTTTCCGCATCCGCAAGGGGCGACTGAACCTCGACCTGCATTATGTGATCACAAAGGGCCAGCTGAAGGCCGAGAACAAAGTGGTGGTCGAGCAATTGCAACTGGGCGAGAAGGTCGACAGCGCCGATGCCGTGGACTTGCCGATTCGTCTGGCAATTGCACTGCTCAAGGACTCCGACGGCAAGATTTCCATCGAACTGCCGGTGACTGGCGATCTGAATAACCCGCAGTTCAGTGTCATGCCGATTGTCTGGCAGACCCTGCGTAACCTGGTGGTGCGTGCAGCGACAGCGCCGTTTAAGTTTATCGGTGGGCTGGTAACGGGCGGCGGTTCGGAAGACCTCGGCAATGTATCGTTCGCCGCCGGTTCCAGCGAATTGGACAAGGATGCTGAAGGCGCCCTGAACACGCTGGCCAAAGCACTGAAAGAACGCCCTAGCCTGCGCCTGGAGATCGAAGGCACCGCGGCGGCCAGCAGCGACGGGCCTTTCCTTGCCGCTCAGCGACTGGAGCGCGAGTACCAGTACAACTACTACAAGATTCTTCAGCGTCGTGGAGAAAAGGTTCCCGCCCAAGCGTCATTGCTGGTGGTACCCGAGAAGGAAAAAGCACCATTGCTTGAAGGCATTTACCGCACCCGCCTGAAACAGCAACCGCCAGCCGAATGGAAAGACCTGAGCAACGATGAACGTAGCGCGAAACTTCGTGACGGGGTGATCAAGTTCTGGAGTGGCAGTGATGTACTGCTGCGCCAGCTGGGCCAAGACCGTGCCAGCACCATCAAGGACTACCTGGTGGATAAGGGACAGTTGGAAGATGACCGGGTGTACTTCATTGATGCCAACTTGGGCCAGGCCGAGAAGGATGGGCGTGTCGTCACACCGATGCACCTGGACGCGGAGTAAGCCCCTTGCAAGAGCCGGCTTGCAGGCGATGCAGCCTTGAAATCGACGACGGGTCGAGGGCCTGATCGCCGGCGCTTACAGTTAACGTCACCCACAATAGAACAGGCCCCGACACAAGTGCCGGGGCCTGTAATGACCACATCCGTGTGGTCGCTCGCATGAACTCCAGAGGTGCATCAGGTGGATGTCTAACTCACCCTAAGCCGCCGCCGTCCAGTTCAGACGAAAAGGGGTGCGTTACTCTGCTTTCAGGCCGTCGGCCGATACAGCTTTAACGCCTTTGATTTTCTTGGTGATGTTCACCGCGGTAGTTTTCTGAGCTTCAGTGACCGCGGCGGTCGAAGACAGGGACACTACGCCTTTGTTGGTTTCGACTTTGATGTCGGTGCCAGGAATGCCTTTCTCGGTCACCAGGTCAGCTTTTACTTTGGTGGTGATCCAAGTGTCCGAAGTGGACTCTTTGGCGTCAGCCGCTGCGCTTTTGGTTTTGTCGATATTGTCAGCCTTGGTAGCGCCGCCAGCCATCAGGCCGTCAGCCGAAACGGCGGTAACACCTTTGATTTTCTTGGTGATGGCTACGGCAGTGGCTTTCTGAGCGTCGGAGATCGCGACTGTCGAAGACAGGGAAACCACGCCTTTATTGGTCTCAACCTTGATGTCCGAACCAGGAATGCCTTTCTCGGTCAGCAGATCAGCTTTCACTTTGGTGGTGATCCAGGTGTCCGAGGTGGACTCTTTAGCCTTGGTCACTTCACCGGCCGCCAGGGTCATAGGGGCTTGGGAAGTCTGAGCAAAGGCTACGTTAGCACCCATGGCCAGGGTCAGAGCGGTAGCAGTAGCGAGAGCGAACTTCTTCATACGAGTAACTCCTGTTTTATTAAAAGTCTGCAGTACGTAAACCTTGATGCTGCAGCGTTAACAGGGATATTGCAGACAGTGTGCCAAGTCGCATCAGGCAATTAAAACCTTACAAAACAACGAGTTACGAAAACAGCTGTTTTTTGTAATCGTGCAACTTGCATGAAACCCCTCGCCTCTGCATGCAAGTTGCGGCTTTTGGATCTGGGTAAGCACCTGATTTCCAGGCATTTTCCTCCAGGCATAAAAAAAGGACTCCGAAGAGTCCCTTTTTTCAGCGAAAAGCCTGAGGGTGATTAAACGCCCGAAGCCTTGGCTGCTGCTACGTCCTTGATGGACAGCTTGATACGGCCGCGGTTGTCCACGTCCAGTACCAGCACTTCCACTTCCTGGCCTTCTTTCAGGATGTCGGTCACTTTCTCAACACGAGCGTCGCTCAGCATGGAGATGTGAACCAGACCGTCCTTGCCCGGCAGGATGTTGACGAATGCGCCGAAGTCGACGATGCGCTCAACCTTACCGACGTAGATCTTGCCGATCTCGGCTTCAGCGGTAATGCCCAGGACGCGCTGACGTGCTGCCTCAGCGGCTTCCTTGGTTTCGCCGAAGATCTTGATCGAGCCGTCGTCTTCGATGTCGATCGAAGCCTTGGTCTCTTCACAGATCGCACGGATAGTCGCGCCGCCTTTACCGATAACATCACGGATTTTGTCGGTGTCGATTTTCATCGCGATCATGGTCGGAGCATTTTCCGACAGTTCGGTACGGGACTGACCAATGATCTGGTTCATCTGGCCGAGGATGTTCAGGCGCGCTTCCAGGGCTTGGCCCAGGGCGATTTCCATGATCTCTTCGGTGATGCCCTTGATCTTGATGTCCATCTGCAACGCGGTGACGCCTTTGGCGGTACCGGCTACCTTGAAGTCCATGTCGCCCAAGTGGTCTTCGTCGCCCAGGATGTCGGTCAGGATGGCGAACTTCTCGCCTTCTTTAACCAGGCCCATGGCGATACCGGCAACCGGCGCCTTCATCGGCACACCAGCATCCATCAGTGCCAGGGAAGCACCGCAGACCGAAGCCATGGAGCTGGAACCGTTGGATTCGGTAATTTCCGATACGACACGGATGGTGTACGGGAACACGTCGGCAGCCGGCAGCATGGCTGCAATCGAACGACGGGCCAGACGGCCGTGGCCGATTTCACGACGACCAGCGCCACCCATGCGACCACACTCGCCCACCGAGAACGGAGGGAAGTTGTAGTGCAGCATGAACGGGTCTTTTTTCTCGCCTTCCAGGGTGTCCAGCAGCTGTGCGTCACGGGCAGTACCCAGAGTCGCGACAACCAGGGCCTGGGTTTCACCACGGGTGAACAGCGCCGAACCGTGAGTCTTCGGCAGAACGCCGACTTCGATGTTCAGCGGACGTACGGTCTTGGTGTCGCGACCGTCGATACGTGGTTTGCCGTTGACGATGTTTTCGCGAACGGTGCGGTATTCGATTTCGCCGAAAGCCGCTTTGACGTCGCTGGAGGAAGGCTGGCCTTCTTCACCGGACAGCTTGGCAACGACCTGATCCTTCAACTCACCCAGGCGAGCGTAGCGGTCGGCCTTGACGGTGATGGTGTAGGCGTCGGAGATCGCAGCGCCGAACTCGGAGCGGATAGTGCTCAGCAGCTCGGTGGCTTCCGGAGCAGCAGTCCAGGTCCAGGTAGGCTTGGCGGCTTCGGCAGCCAGTTCGGTAACGGCCTTGATGACCGCCTGGAACTCGTCGTGGGCGAACAGTACGGCGCCCAGCATCTGGTCTTCGGTCAGCTCTTTGGCTTCCGATTCAACCATCAATACGGCTTCCGAGGTACCGGCAACGACCATGTCCAGGCTCGATGCTTTCTGTTGCTCGTAAGTCGGGTTCAGCAGGTAGCCGGTGCTTTCGTGGAAAGCAACACGAGCGGCGCCGATCGGGCCGTCGAACGGGATGCCCGAGATAGCCAGGGCAGCCGAAGTACCGATCATCGCAGCGATGTCCGGATCGGTTTTCTTGCTGGTGGAAACGACGGTGCAGACAACCTGCACTTCGTTCATGAAGCCTTCTGGGAACAGCGGACGGATCGGACGGTCGATCAGTCGGGAAGTCAGGGTTTCTTTCTCGGAAGGACGGCCTTCACGCTTGAAGAAACCGCCAGGGATCTTACCGGCAGCGTAAGTCTTTTCCTGGTAGTGAACGGAAAGAGGGAAGAAGCCTTTGCTTGGGTCAGCGGTCTTGGCGCCAACAACGGTCACCAATACGGTCACGTCGTCGTCAACGGTAACCAGCACTGCGCCGGAGGCTTGACGGGCGATACGGCCTGTCTCGAGGGTAACGGTCGACTGACCGAACTGGAATTTTTTGATAACCGGGTTCACGGTGTCCTACCTTCTTTGTGGCTCTTGGGGAACTTGTCTTCTTGCGAAATTCTTGGGCAATGCCGGGAATCGGCCCGACGCTAGTCCAGGGTAAAACGTGTATCCAGATAAAACTTGAGGCTGGGAGCCTGCCATGGGCCAGCGGAAATCCCACTGACACACGGCAGACAACCAACCTCTAGCGCAATCGCTTATTAGCGACGCAGACCCAGGCGACCGATCAGAGCCTGATAACGACCCAGATCCTTGCCTTTCAGGTAATCCAGCAGCTTACGACGCTGGTTTACCATGCGGATCAGACCACGACGGGAGTGGTGATCTTTACCGTTGGCCTTGAAGTGACCTTGCAGCTTGTTGATGTTGTGGGTCAGCAGTGCAACTTGCACTTCTGGCGAACCAGTGTCACCAACAGCTTGCTGATAGTCAGCAACGATTTGTGCTTTTTCTTGAACGTCGAGAGCCATGAGGCAATCCTTTTTTCAGGAAACCACCCAAAGGGCAGTCTCAACAGGCCAGGGACAAATCCCTGTATCTAAAAATGAGTGTTGACCGTGCCTGTTAACAGCCACACTCGTTCGGTCATTCTGACCGAATCAGTCGACGCGGCGCGATGCGCCCGTCTTCGCTCACTTCACCGATACCGATAAAGCGACCGTTATGATCCTGTACCCGCACCATGCCGAACTTCGGGGCATCCGGGGCACGTACCGGCTGGCCGTTGAGCCAGTAGAACGCGCTGTGCTCCGAGAAGTGCAGCAATGGCCAGTCCAGCAAACCGCTGTCCGATGGCATCAGGAAGCGATCAACTGCTTCATTGCCGCCTTCGGCGTGCACCGCTTCCAACTCTTCCAGCGTGACCGTCTGGGCCAGGGTGAAAGGGCCGGCCTGGGTGCGTCGCAGTTCTGCAACGTACGCGCCGCAACCAAGCTTTTCACCAATATCTTCCACCAGGGTACGGATATAGGTGCCTTTGCTGCAGTCCACGGCCAGACGCGCAGTGTCACCTTCACAGGCGAGCAATTCCAAGCGCGCAATAGTAACAGAACGCGGTTCGCGCTCCACTACTTCGCCCGCACGTGCCAGCTTGTAAAGTGGCTGCCCATCACGCTTGAGCGCCGAGTACATCGGCGGTATCTGACTGATTTGCCCACGAAAACCGGGTAAAGCCGCTTCAATATCCGCACGACCAACGGTCACATCGCGAACCTGCAAAACATCACCTTCGGCATCGGCCGTGGTGGTGGTCTTGCCCAGTTGCATGAGGGTTTCGTAACCCTTGTCGGAATCGAGCAGGTATTGCGAGAACTTGGTGGCCTCGCCAAAGCACAACGGCAACACGCCGGTGGCCAGAGGATCAAGGCTGCCGGTGTGCCCGGCCTTCTCGGCATTGAGCAGCCAGCGGACCTTCTGCAAAGCGGCATTGGAGGTAAAGCCAATGGGCTTGTCGAGCAGAATGATGCCGCTGACGTTGCGACGGATACGTTTGACCTGAGCCACCGCTTACTCCTTGGCGTCTTCAGGTGTGGACGGGTGCTGACTGTCTTCCGCCACGGCGCGCTCGATCAGTGCCGACAGGTGCGCACCACGCACGACGCTTTCGTCGTAGTGGAAGTGCAGCTGGGGAACGCTGCGCAGCTTCATTTCACGGGCCAACTGCATGCGCAGGAAACCTGCCGCAGCGTTGAGCACCTTGATGCTTTGCGCGATTTCTTCGCTGTTGTCCTGCCCCATCACGGTGATGAAGATCTTGGCGTGACCAACGTCACGGCTCACTTCAACGGCGGTGATGGTGACCAGGCCAACCCGTGGGTCTTTGACTTCGCGACGGATCAGTTGGGCCAGCTCGCGCTGCATCTGATCGCCGATACGCTGGGTACGGCTGTATTCTTTTGCCATGTCTTGTTACCTGTTACTGCCACACGGTGAAACCCGTGGGGTCTGAAAGCGGCAAACGCCCGGCCTGACAAAAGCCAGACCGGGCGTTGCGTTTAGAGTCCGTACGCTGCGCGGGGCATTTGCATGCCCACTCGCTGCGTGGCTCCGGAAGTGCGCGAGTTAGAGGCTGCGAGCAACCTGAACCTTCTCGAAGACTTCGATCTTGTCGCCAACCTTGACGTCGTTGTAGCTCTTGACGCCGATACCGCATTCCATGCCGGCACGTACTTCGGAAGCGTCATCCTTGAAGCGGCGCAGGGATTCCAGCTCGCCTTCGAAGATAACGATGTCTTCACGCAGTACGCGGATTGGACGGTTACGGTACACAGTGCCTTCGACAACCATGCAGCCGGCGATCGCGCCGAATTTCGGCGAGCGGAACACGTCACGTACTTCGGCGATACCCAGGATGTTCTCCCGGACGTCGCTGCCAAGCATGCCGGTAAGGGCTTTCTTGACGTCTTCGATGATGTCGTAGATGACGTTGTAGTAACGCATGTCCAGGCCTTCCTGCTCGACGATCTTGCGAGCGCCAGCATCGGCACGCACGTTGAAGCCGAACAGTACAGCGTTGGAAGCCAGTGCCAGGTTGGCGTCGGATTCGGTGATACCACCGACACCGCCACCGACAACGCGCACTTGCACTTCGTCGTTACCCAGGCCGTTCAAGGCGCCGTTCAACGCTTCGAGGGAACCACGTACGTCAGATTTGAGGACGATGTTAAGCGTCTTCTTCTCTTCCTGGCCCATGTTCTCGAAGATGTTTTCCAGCTTGCCTGCGTGAGCACGGGCCAGTTTGACTTCGCGGAACTTGCCTTGACGGAACAGAGCCACTTCACGGGCTTTCTTCTCGTCGGCCACTACGCTCATCTCGTCGCCAGCGTCCGGCGTACCGTCCAGGCCGAGGATCTCGACCGGGATAGCAGGACCTGCTTCCTTGATTGGCTTGCCGTTCTCGTCGAGCATGGCACGTACACGGCCGTAGTTCGAACCGACCAGGACCATGTCGCCTTGGCGCAGGGTACCGTCTTGAACCAGAACGGTCGCAACCGGGCCACGGCCCTTGTCGAGACGGGACTCAACCACAACGCCACGGCCAGGAGCCGATGGAGTAGCAGTCAGTTCCAGGACTTCGGCTTGCAACAGAACGGCTTCGAGCAGTTCGTCAACGCCAGTACCCATCTTCGCGGAGACTGGTACGAATGGAGTGTCGCCACCCCACTCTTCGGATGTCACGCCGTGAACCGACAGTTCGCTACGGATGCGATCAAGATCAGCGCCCGGCTTGTCGATTTTGTTCACCGCAACAACCAGCGGAACGCCAGCAGCCTTGGCATGCTGAACAGCTTCGATGGTTTGTGGCATCACGCCGTCGTCAGCTGCAACCACCAGGATCACGATGTCAGTCGCCTTGGCACCACGGGCACGCATTGCGGTAAACGCGGCGTGACCAGGGGTGTCGAGGAACGTCACCATGCCACGGTCGGTTTCAACGTGGTACGCACCGATGTGCTGGGTGATACCGCCGGCTTCGCCAGCAGCAACCTTGGCACGACGGATGTAGTCGAGCAGGGAAGTTTTACCGTGGTCAACGTGGCCCATTACGGTCACGACCGGTGCACGGGAAACTGCCTCACCTTCAAACTTCAGGGACTCGGCCAGGGAATCTTCCAGGGCGGTATCGCTGACCAGGGTCACTTTGTGGCCCAGCTCTTCAGCAACCAGTTGGGCAGTTTCCTGATCCAGTACCTGGTTGATAGTGGCCGGAGTACCCAGCTTGAACATGAACTTGATGATTTCAGCTGCCTTGACCGACATCTGCTGGGCGAGATCGCCAACAGTGATGGTCTCGCCGATCTTCACTTCACGCACGACAGGGCCGGTTGGGCTCTGGAAACCGTGGGCGTTGCGTTTCTTCAGCTTGGCCTTGCCGCGACCACCACGACGGAAGCCATCGCTTTCTTCGTCGGTAGTACGTGGGGCAACGCGTGGAGCAGGCGCTTTCTCTTTGACCGAAGCACGATGCGGAGCGTTTTTGCGCTCGCCATCGCCACCACCGCTGCGACGATTGTTATCGTCGGCACGTGGCTTGTCCGGGCGACGAGGTTCGTCACGCTTGCGGGCGTCAGCTGCCGGAGCAGGTGCAGCGGCAACCGGAGCGGCCTCACGCACAGCTTCAACAGGCGCAGCGACCGCTTCAGTGGCCGCAGGTTGCGCAGCAGCAGGCTGGCGACGCGCTTCTTCTTCGGCGCGACGCTTGGCTTCTTCTTCAGCCTTCTGACGAGCAGCATTTTCTACTGCGCGACGCTCTTCCAGTTCGCGTTTGCGCTCGGCTTCGATTTCTTCCGGGCTGCGCTGTACGAAGACTTTCTTCTTGCGTACTTCAACGCTGATGCTCTTGCTACCAGCAACACGCAGTGTGCTGGTGGTTTTGCGCTGCAATGTAATCTTGCGCGGTTCTTCCACTTTCGCCTTGTGGCTGCTCTTCAAGTGAGTCAGCAAAGACTGCTTCTCACTATCGCTCACACCTTCATCGGCGGCGGTGTGCGGCAGACCTGCCTCACGCATCTGCTGCAACAGGCGCTCTACCGGTGTTTTGACCTCATCGGCCAGTTGTTTCACCGTGACTTGCGTCATGCACTTCTCTCCTCAGGCCGCGCCTAATTACTCGAACCAATGGGCTCGGGCGGCCATGATCAACTTGCCGGCACGATCATCGTCAATGCCGTCGATGTCGAGCAGGTCGTCAATAGACTGCTCGGCCAGGTCTTCGCGGGTAATTACGCCGCGCACCGCCAGTTCCATCGCCAAATCCTTGTCCATACCCTCAAGCGAGAGCAGGTCTTCGGCCGGATGGGCGTCTGCCAGCTTTTCCTCAGTAGCGATGGCTTTAGTCAACAAACGATCCTTGGCCCGAGCGCGAAGCTCGTTGACGGTATCTTCGTCAAAGCCGTCGATGTTGAGCATTTCTTCCAACGGTACGTAGGCAATCTCTTCCAGGCTGGTGAAGCCTTCATCTACCAGCACCTGCGCCAGGTCTTCGTCGACTTCCAGCTCGTCGATGAAGTTGCGCAGGATGTCACCGGTTTCAGCTTGCTGCTTAGCCTGGATGTCCGATTCGGTCATCACGTTCAGGGTCCAGCCGGTCAGTTGGCTGGCCAGACGCACGTTCTGACCACCACGACCAATGGCCTGAGCCAGATTGTCTGCGCCAACGGCGATGTCCATTGCATGGGCATCTTCGTCAACGATAATTGCCGCCACTTCAGCTGGCGACATGGCGTTGATCACGAACTGCGCCGGGTTATCGTCCCACAGGACGATGTCCACACGCTCACCGCCCAATTCGCCCGACACTGCCTGGACGCGCGAACCGCGCATACCAATGCAAGCGCCTTGCGGGTCGATGCGTTTGTCCTTGGAGCGGACCGCGATCTTGGCGCGCGAACCCGGGTCGCGGGACGCAGCCATGACTTCGATCAGGCCTTCGGCAATTTCCGGCACTTCGATACGGAACAGCTCGATCAGCATTTCCGGCGCGGTACGCGACAGGATCAACTGAGGGCCGCGGTTCTCGGTGCGGATTTCCTTGAGCAGCGCACGCAGACGCACGCCAACACGGAAGGTTTCGCGAGAAATGATGTCTTCGCGAGCCAGCAACGCTTCTGCGTTGTTGCCCAGGTCGACGATCACATTGTCGCGGGTGACTTTTTTCACGGTGCCGGAGATGATTTCACCCAGGCGCTCGCGATAAGCGTCAACGACTTGAGCGCGCTCGGCTTCGCGGACTTTCTGCACAATGACCTGCTTGGCAGTCTGTGCAGCAATGCGGCCGAACTCGATGGATTCGATTTTCTCTTCAACGACATCACCGACCTTGGCGCCAGGATGCGTTTGCGCAACCTTGCTCGGCCAGGTTTCGATGGCCGGATCATCAAGATCGTCCTCTTCGACCACCGTCCAGCGACGGAAAGTCTCGTAGGCACCGGTGTGGCGGTTGATTTCCACACGCAGATCAACTTCGTCTTCAAAGCGCTTTTTGGTAGCAGTGGCCAGGGCCAGCTCCAACGCTTCAAAAATCACGCTTGCCGGTACACCCTTTTCGTTGGATACCGACTCAACAACCAGCAGTACTTCTTTGCTCATCGTACGCCTCGCCTTTCGCAAGCCATTGGATCCGCGGGATCCGCGTCTCAGTCAAAACTGGGAATAATGTTGGCCTTGTCGATCATATCGATCGGCAACAGGAACTCATGGTCTTCTACCTGCACCACGACATCCTGTTCTTCTACACCGCGCAGAAGGCCCTGAAAATTGCGTCGCCCTTCGAACGGGGATCGCAGCTTGATCTTCACTTGTTCACCGACATATTTAGCAAACTGCTCGATAGTGAACAGTGGGCGTTCCATGCCTGGCGAGGAAACTTCGAGGGTGTATTCAACGGCGATTGGATCTTCAACATCCAGGACACCGCTGATCTGACGGCTGACAATGGCGCAATCGTCCACCAGCACACCGCCCTCTTTATCGATATAAACGCGCAACATTGAGTGGCGACCTTGAGCCGAAAACTCAATACCCCAGCATTCATAGCCTAGGGCCACGACCACCGGGGCCAGCAAGGCCTGCAACTCTTCTAGCTTGCTCGACACCTGAACCCCCTCGTGCATGTATGTGCATGCTGTGCAAAATAAAAAAATGGGCGAAACGCCCATCCTTGAAACGCCGTCGAACAGCGGCGTTGAAAGTGTCCAGCTAACAAAAAGCCCCTTAAAAGGGGCTCCGCTAAAACTGGTTGCGGGGGCCGGATTTGAACCGACGACCTTCGGGTTATGAGCCCGACGAGCTACCAGACTGCTCCACCCCGCGACAAAGCTGGGGCGGAAGTATACGACCGATCCCTTGCAGGGTCAATGTAACCTTCCACCTACAAGAAAGCCCGCAACAGCGGGCTCTCCTGATAATTGGTACCGAGAAGGGGACTCGAACCCCTACACCCTATGGGCACAACCACCTCAAGGTTGCGTGTCTACCAATTCCACCACCTCGGCAATACAGCGTTTACAACCCTTCTTACTTTTGCTCTTGAGCTGGAGGTACGTCAGTCGCTGGAGTAGCCGACTTTTGCTCTTGAAGCACCGGGACATCATCAGAAGCCGGTTTTGCTTTTGGAACTTCCAACACTGCTGGGTTTGGGAGACCTACCTGAGTCAGCACATGAGCCTTCTCTTTAGCAAAGTAACCTAACCCCAAGCTGGTTATGAAGAAACCGGCGGCAAGTATAGCAGTAAACTTACTAAGAAAGGTAGAGGAACCTTGGCTTCCGAACACAGTATTTGAAGCACCTGCACCGAAAGACGCACCAGCATCCGCACCTTTACCCTGTTGCAGCAAAACCAGGGCAACTACGCCCAGTGCGGCCAACAGATGAAAAACGACTACGACTGTTTCCAGCATTTTTTCAGTTTCCCGCGGCGCGACAGATCGCACCGAACTCATCTGCATTCAGGGAAGCTCCACCAATGAGCCCCCCATCGATATCCGGCATGCCGAACAGTTCGACCGCATTGGCCGCCTTCACGCTGCCGCCGTATAGAAGACGCACACCTCGTGCGACTTCAGAATTCTCTGCCGCCAACTGCGCGCGGATGGCTGCGTGCACATCCTGCGCCTGTTGCGGCGTTGCAGTCAGCCCGGTACCAATGGCCCAGACCGGCTCGTAAGCGATTACTGCCTTTGCAAACGCACCGACACCCAGCTCCTCGATGATGCTGCCCAGCTGACGCGAGACAACTTCAAGAGTCTTGCCCGATTCGCGCTGCTCAAGGGTTTCCCCTATGCACAACACCGGAATCAAGCCACAAGCCTGTGCCGCTGCGAACTTGCGATTGAGTGTCCCATCCCGCTCGCCCATCATCTGGCGACGCTCGGAGTGCCCGACCAGCACATAGGAACAACCCGCATCAACCAACTGACTCGGTGCAATCTCACCGGTCAACGCACCTTGCATGGCTTCCACCGCAGAATTCTGCGCGCCGACCTGAATCGACTTGCCTTTCAAGCCATCAACCACCTGGGTGATATGCAAGAGAGGCGGGAAAACCGCCACATCAACGCCGCTAGGCAAGGCCAGGTGACGAAGGCCGTTGATCAGCTCAGCGACACTGGCGCGGGTACCGTGCATCTTCCAGTTACCAGCTACCATAGTGCGACGCATGCTGTACCCCGTCGGTCAAAGTGGGCGCAGATGTTACCCAACCACATCACCACTGGCAAGCCGAATTCAGGCGCAAACTTCACTTACCAGTTTTGCCAGGCTTTCTGCATGCTCGCGAACCTGCGTTTCATCGTCACCTTCGACCATAACGCGCACCAAAGGCTCTGTGCCGGACTTGCGCAGCAACACCCGCCCACGCCCCGCCATTGCCAGCGTCACACGCTCACAGGCATCTTTGACAGCCGGGTGCTCGATTGGGTTTTCACCCCCTGCAAAGCGCACATTGAGGAGCACTTGCGGGCACTTGCGCAGCGCCTGACGCGCCTGAGCAAGACTCTCTTCACGACGACGCAAAGACAGCAATACTTGGAGCGCCGCGATAATTGCGTCGCCAGTAGTGGTGTGCTGGAAGCAGACAACATGCCCGGAGTTCTCGCCCCCCACTTGCCAGTTACGCTCTAGCAGCTCGGCGATTACGTATCGGTCACCGACATTGGCACGAACAAAGGGAATCCCCAGGTCAGCCAGGGCCAACTCCAATCCCAGATTACTCATCAACGTACCAACGACGCCGCCCTGCAGCTTGTTACGCTCATGCAAGTCGCGAGCAATGATGAACAGCAGGTCATCGCCATCGACCACCGCGCCCGTGTGATCCACCATCAGCACGCGATCGCCATCGCCATCAAAGGCAATACCCAAGTCAGCATGCTTGGCCAGCACGGCTGCCTGCAACTGCTCCATGTGCGTGGAGCCACAGTTCTCGTTGATATTCAAACCATCAGGCTGCGCCGACAGCACCGTTACTTCGGCACCCAACTCCTTGAACACGCTCGGGGCAACCTTGTAGGTCGCACCGTGTGCGCAATCGACAACAATTTTCAGCCCGGCAAAATTGGTGCTGGTAGGAACACTGCTTTTGCAAAACTCGATGTAACGCCCAGAGGCATCATTGATGCGCGACACCTTGCCCAGCTTACTGGACTCGACCACAGTCATCGGTGCGTCGAGCAACTCTTCGATCATCAGCTCGATTTCGTCAGGCAACTTGGTGCCCTGCCCGGAAAAGAACTTGATGCCATTGTCATCGTGGGGATTGTGCGAAGCGCTGATCACAATACCGGCTTCAGCGTGGAAGGTACGCGTCAGGTAGGCGATCGCCGGCGTCGGCATCGGCCCCAGCAACATCACATCAGCACCGGCAGCAGACAAACCCGCCTCAAGCGCAGACTCAAACATATAGCCCGAAATGCGGGTGTCCTTGCCCACCAGGATGCGGCACGCGCCCATGCTGCGGAACGCCATGCCTGCCGCCCAACCCAGCTTGAGCATGAAATCAGGAGTAATCGGAAACTCGCCGACCCGACCACGGATACCGTCGGTGCCAAAGTATTTTTTAGTCATAAGTGCTCCATCATTCTTATTCGGCGGATTCTACAGCGGCAATCATGCGCACCACATCGACCGTCTCGGCGACATCATGTACACGCAAGATGCGTGCGCCCTTAGTCACGGCAAGCGCCGCAAGCGCCAGGCCACCATATAACCGCTCACCCACTGGACGATTCAATGCCAGCCCTATCATGCTCTTGCGCGAAACCCCAACCAACAAGGGACGACCAAGCGCATGGAGAGACTCCATGTGTTTAAACAGACTCAAATTATGTTGCAGGGTCTTGGCGAAGCCAAACCCAGGATCAAGGATGATCTTCTCGGGAGCGATGCCTACTCCGGCGCACTGAGCGATCCGCTCAGCCAGGAAACTGCTCACCTCACCAACGAGATCGTCGTAGTGCGGATTGTCCTGCATATTTCCAGGCTCCCCTAGCATGTGCATCAGGCACACCGGCAGACCGGTGGCTGCTGCCGCATCCAGGGCACCGTCACGCCGCAAGGAACGCACGTCGTTGATAAGTCCAGCCCCCAGCCGCGCGGTTTCGCGCATCACCGCCGGGGTCGAGGTATCAACCGAGATAATGACATCCAGCTCCTGGGCGATGCGCTCGACAATCGGTGCAACCCGCTCCAACTCCTCCAAGGGAGAAACCACGCGAGCACCGGGACGGGTGGACTCCCCACCCACATCGATCAAGGTCGCACCGGCCAACACCATCGCCTCGGCGTGGCGCAACGCAGCATCAAGCTGGCTGAAGCGACCACCATCAGAGAAGGAATCAGGAGTGACATTAAGAATGCCCATGACATGCGTATGGGCCAAATCAAGAACCCGATTGCCGCAAGGCAACCGGGTGGAGGACAACACAGAAGTCATTTCAAACCTTAATGGTCAGCCGCAGGGCCGCCGATCGGGGTTTCAGGGCGTTCATTCTGGACCACTGGCGGAGTACCCGAAGTACCCGAACCACCTTCCCAATCGCGCGGCTCACGCGGTGTGCGGCCAGCCATGATGTCGTCGATCTGGTCGGCATCGATGGTTTCGTACTTCATCAGCGCGTCAGCCATCGCGTCGAGCTTGTCGCGGTTATCGGTCAGGATCTGCTTGGCCGTGCCGTAGCACTGGTCAATGATGCTGCGCACTTCGGAGTCGATCAGCTTGGCTGTCTCAACGGAGAAGCTAGCGCTTTGACCGCCGCCGCCACGACCCAGGAACACCTCACCTTCTTCCTCGGCATACATCAAAGGACCGAGTTTTTCCGACAAGCCCCACTTGGTCACCATGTTTCGCGCAATCTGGCTGGCACGCATGATGTCGTTGGACGCGCCGGTGGTCACACCGTCAAAGCCCAGGGTCATTTCTTCCGCGATACGGCCGCCGTACAGTGAGCAGATCTGGCTGATCAGCGCACGCTTGGAAAGGCTGTAGCGATCCTCTTCCGGCAGGAACATGGTGACACCCAGGGCCCGACCGCGAGGAATGATCGATACCTTGTAGACCGGGTCATGCTCTGGCACAACGCGACCAACAATGGCGTGACCGGCTTCGTGATAAGCAGTGTTCTGCTTTTCTTTCTCGGACATGACCATGGATTTGCGCTCGGCGCCCATCATGATCTTGTCTTTCGCCAGTTCGAACTCTTTCATTTCGACGATGCGCTTGCCGGTACGGGCCGCAAACAGCGAAGCCTCGTTAACCAGGTTGGCCAGGTCAGCACCGGAGAAGCCAGGAGTACCACGGGCAATCACGGCCGGAGCCACGTCGTCGCCCATCGGCACTTTGCGCATATGCACTTTGAGAATCTGCTCACGACCACGGATGTCCGGCAAGCCAACCACGACCTGGCGGTCGAAACGGCCCGGACGCAGCAACGCAGGGTCCAATACGTCCGGACGGTTGGTAGCAGCGATGACAATGATGCCATCATTCATTTCAAAGCCGTCCATCTCAACCAGCAGTTGGTTGAGGGTCTGCTCACGCTCATCATGACCGCCGCCCATGCCGGCGCCACGATGGCGACCAACGGCGTCGATTTCATCGATGAAGATAATGCAAGGTGCGTGCTTCTTGGCCTGCTCGAACATATCGCGAACACGGCTGGCGCCGACACCGACAAACATCTCGACGAAGTCAGAACCGGAAATGGTGAAGAACGGCACTTTCGCTTCGCCGGCAATCGCCTTGGCCAGCAAGGTTTTACCCGTACCTGGCGGGCCTACCATCAGCACACCACGTGGAATGCGACCACCCAGGCGCTGGAACTTGCCCGGATCGCGCAGGAACTCGACCAACTCACCCACTTCTTCCTTGGCTTCATCGCAACCGGCAACGTCAGCCAGGGTGGTCTTCACCTGATCTTCGGAGAGCAGGCGCGCCTTGCTCTTGCCAAAGCTCATCGGCCCGCCCTTGCCTCCCGCACCACCTTGCATCTGGCGCATGAAGAACATGAACACGGCAATAATCACCAGGATCGGGAAACTGGCGACCAGGAGCTGGGTCCAGATGCTCTGCTGCTCAGGCTGCTTGCCTTCGACCACGACGTGGTTGTCCACCAGATCGCCGATCAGACCGTTGTCCGGAATGTTCGGACGAATGGTCTTGAAGCTATCGCCGTCGTTGCGCTTGCCGTTGATCACAAAGCCATCAATCGCTACACGCTCGACCTTGCCATCCTTGACTTGCTGGATGAAGTCGGAGTAGTTGAGGGTCTGCGGCTCGTTAGGGCTGGAGAAGTTGTTCATCACCGTCACAAGGACAGCCGCGATGATCAACCACAGGATCAGATTCTTTGCCATATCGTTCAATTAACTACCCTCTGAAGCAAGCTCCGCTACTGGCGCGCGCTTCGCATGATATTCACCGGCCTAACTTACTACATTACCTACAACTCTGGCAGGCGCCGTCTGTAACCCTTTGTGAAACTTTGACTACACAATATTCGTAAAGCTTCGTGACGAAAGCGACATAAAAAAACCTATCGCCCTCCTCGACTTTCTCAAAAACGCTCTTCACTCGTCGCACCTTCGACGCCACGGAAGCCACGGCACAGCAGGTATTGCTCTCTGGACCGGTCCCGGGAAGAGTCTGGCTTACGCGTCTGCACCTTATCGAACAACTTGCGTATGTTCTTGTGGTACTCGTCGAAACCTTCACCCTGGAAGACCTTCACCAGGAAATCGCCACCGGGACGCAATACCCGACCCGCCAAATCCAGTGCCAGCTCGCAAAGGAACATTGCACGCGGCATATCGACGGCCGGTAATCCACTCATATTGGGGGCCATGTCGGAAATCACAAGGTCTACCTGCGAATTTCCCACAGCCTCAAGGATTTGGGCGAGCACCGTGTCCTGGGTAAAGTCACCATGAACAAAGGTCACGTCCGGGATGCTGTCCATCTCGAGGATGTCGGAAGCGATAAGGCGACCTTGCCCACCAATCAGACGACTGGTCACCTGGGACCAGCCACCAGGGGCTGCACCAAGATCGATAACGCTCATGCCTGGACGAATCAGCTTGTCCTTGTCCTGGATCTCCAGCAGCTTGTAGCTGGCACGGGAACGATAGCCGTCCTTTTGCGCCTTTTTGACGTAAGGATCGTTGAAATGCTCTTGCAGCCACTTGAGGCTAGTTTTGGAACGGGCCACGGGCCACCTCGAAAATAAAACGGGTTGTGATTAACTGGGCGGTCCCGGACTCGCTCGGGTAAACTGGCCGCCGCTTTTTACAAGATCAGACGCAGGGGTCAGATTATGCCGCTCACTCAAGAGCAGAAGAAACAGTACAAATCCATTGGCCACCATCTGAAACCAGTTCTGATTGTGGCAGACAACGGTTTGACTGAAGGTGTGTTAGCCGAACTTGAACGCGCATTGGGCGATCACGAACTGATCAAGATCAAGGTCAACATCCTTGACCGCGAAGCGCGCCTGGCCGCCATTGCAGAACTGTGCAAGGTGGGCAAGGCCGACCTGGTTCAGGTCATCGGCAAGATGGCGCTGCTGTATCGCAAGAACTTCAGCGTCAACAAGCAGCTGTCGAACGTTCATCGCTTCAAATGATTCAAAGGGTCACGGGCGTGCTTCGCGCGCCCTGCCGCTCCATCCCGGTGCAGGTTGCACAACCAGGACCAAGCCAGAGAACCCTAGCACAAGATAGCTGAACAACTGCCAGCGCAACGCTTCCGGCAGCCAGACATGCACGATGCAAAACATTGCACACGCATACAGCGCCATCAACAGCAGTTGGCCGCGAATATCCCGCCACAAACTCCCCCAGCCTTCGGCCTTGACCAGCACCAACGCCTGGAGTGTCACGCACGCCGCCGCAAAACCCACCAGCAGCGCACTCAGTAATCCGTCGATCTCATCGATCAGCAACGGTGCCAGGCCTATCAGGCCCAGCGCCGGTAAAACACCAATGTGCAACAACCACAGGCCACCCACCCAAAGCATCTGGGAGAGCTGCCATAGCATGGCGCCCGCACGGAGCGGGCGCCGCCTTTCAGACGTGACGAACTTCAACAATCTCGTACTCGATCACGCCACCCGGCGTCTTGACGGCCACCACATCACCCTCTTCCTTGGCAATCAAGGCGCGGGCCAGCGGTGAACCGACGGAGATCTTGCCGAGCTTGAAGTCAGCTTCGTCCTCGCCAACGATGTGGTAGACCACACTTTCGTCAGTCTCGACATTGGCGATTTCCACGGTCGTGCCGAAAATCACCTTGCCGGTCTTCGGAATGGTCGTCACGTCGATCACCACCGAGTTCTGCAGGCGGCCTTCGATGTCACGGATCCGCGCCTCAACCATACCCTGCTGCTCGCGAGCAGCGTGGTATTCAGCGTTTTCCTTCAAGTCACCCAGCTCGCGGGCCGTACCGATGTCCTGGCTCAGCTTTGGACGGACGACCTTGGTCAGATGGGCGTGTTCCTCTTCCAGGGCCTTGAAGCCCTGGACGGTCATTGGGTATTTGGTCATGCCTTCAATCCTGCGTGTAGATCCTGCAAGCGACGCACGGTCTTTTCCGGACCGAACTTGAGCGCTTCGCAGATAGCTTCGCCAGCAGCAATGGTGGTGGTGCAGTAGATCTTGTGCTGCAAGGCGTTACGACGAATGGAGTAGGAATCCGCGATCGACTGGCGACCTTCAGTGGTGTTGATGATCAAGGTGACTTCGTCGTTCTTGATCATGTCGACCACGTGCGGACGGCCTTCCGTCACCTTGTTCACGCGACGCACTTTCAGACCGGCAGCCTCGATCAGCTTGGCGGTCCCGGCAGTGGCCACGACTTCGAAGCCCAAGTTGATCAGATCACGGGCAACGCCTGCAACCAGTGGCTTGTCGTCATCACGCACGCTGATGAACGCAGTACCGCCGGTCGGCAGCACTTCGCTGGCGCCCATCTGGGCCTTGGCGAATGCTTCACCGAAGGTATCGCCCACACCCATCACTTCACCAGTGGACTTCATTTCAGGGCCCAGGATCGGGTCCACACCAGGGAATTTGGCGAATGGGAACACCGCCTCTTTCACGCTGTAGAAGTTCGGGATGATTTCCTTGGTGAAGCCGATTTCCTTCAGGGTCTTACCAGCCATCACACGGGCAGCGATCATGGCCAGGGACACACCGATGCATTTGGAAACAAACGGCACGGTACGCGAAGCGCGCGGGTTGACCTCAATAACGTAGATGTCTTCGCCTTGCAGCGCCAACTGTACGTTCATCAGGCCGACCACACCCAGCTCCAGGGCCATTTTCTTGACCTGTTCGCGCATCTCGTCCTGGATGTGCACCGGCAGCGAGTACGGCGGCAGCGAGCACGCGGAGTCACCGGAGTGAACGCCAGCCTGTTCGATGTGCTGCATGATCGCGCCGATCACCACGTCGGTGCCGTCGCAAACAGCGTCCACGTCCATTTCGATGGCGCAGTTGAGGAAGTGGTCCAGCAGCACCGGGCTGTCATTGGACACTTTCACGGCGTCACGCAGGTAACGCTTGAGCTCTTCTTCTTCGTAGACGATTTCCATCGCCCGACCGCCCAGTACGTAGGACGGACGCACCACCAGCGGGTAGCCGATCTTGCTGGCTGCACGGATGGCCTCGTCTTCGCTGCGCACAGTGGCGTTTGGCGGCTGACGCAGGTTCAGGCGCTCAACCATTTGCTGGAAGCGCTCACGGTCTTCGGCACGGTCGATGGCGTCAGGGCTTGTACCGATGATCGGCACGCCAGCCGCTTCAAGGGCGCGAGCCAGTTTCAGCGGGGTTTGGCCGCCGTACTGGACGATCACGCCTTTGGGCTTCTCGACGCGTACGATTTCCAGCACGTCTTCCAGGGTCACTGGTTCGAAGTACAGGCGATCAGAAGTGTCGTAGTCGGTGGAAACAGTTTCCGGGTTGCAGTTGACCATGATGGTCTCGTACCCGTCTGCGCGCAGGGCCAGAGCGGCGTGTACGCAGCAGTAGTCGAACTCGATGCCTTGGCCGATACGGTTTGGACCGCCGCCCAGGATCATGATCTTGTCGCGACCCGACGGCGCCGCTTCGCACTCTTCCTCGTAGGTGGAGTACAGGTACGCGGTATCGGTGGAGAACTCGGCAGCGCAGGTGTCAACGCGCTTGTAGACCGGGAAGATCTCCAGCTTGTGGCGATGGGTCCGCAGGTTTTTCTCGGTCACACCCAGCAGCTTGGCCAGACGCTGGTCGGAGAAACCTTTGCGCTTGAGGCGGAACATCATGTCGCGGTCGATGCTGGCCAGACCCAGGGTCTTGACCTTCTCTTCTTCCTTGATCAGATCTTCGATCTGCACCAGGAACCACGGGTCGATCATGTTCATGCCGAAGATGTCTTCGACGGACAGGCCGGCACGGAAGGCATCAGCCACGTACCAGATACGCTCGGCGCCCGGCACGGTCAGCTCGCGCTTGAGCACGCTCATGCTTTCCGGGTTGCTCAGGTCGAGCTTCTCGTCCAGGCCACAAACGCCCACTTCCAGGCCGCGCAGGGCTTTCTGCAAGGATTCCTGGAACGTACGGCCGATGGCCATGACTTCACCCACGGATTTCATCTGGGTGGTCAGGCGCGCGTCAGCCTTGGCGAACTTCTCGAAGGCGAAACGTGGCAGCTTGGTCACGACGTAGTCGATGGACGGCTCGAAGGACGCCGGAGTCTTGCCGCCGGTGATGTCGTTCGACAGCTCATCCAGGGTGTAACCCACCGCCAGCTTGGCCGCGACCTTGGCAATCGGGAAGCCGGTGGCTTTCGAGGCCAGAGCCGAAGAGCGGGATACACGCGGGTTCATTTCGATCACGACCATGCGGCCGGTGTTCGGGCAGATGCCGAACTGAACGTTGGAACCGCCGGTTTCCACGCCGATCTCGCGCAGTACCGCCAGGGAGGCGTTACGCAGGATCTGGTATTCCTTGTCGGTCAGGGTCTGCGCTGGAGCCACAGTGATCGAGTCACCAGTGTGCACGCCCATCGGGTCAAAGTTTTCGATGGAGCAGACGATGATGCAGTTGTCCTTCTTATCGCGGACAACCTCCATCTCATATTCTTTCCAACCGATCAGGGATTCGTCGATCAGCAGCTCTTTGGTCGGCGACAGGTCCAGGCCGCGGGCGCAGATTTCTTCGAATTCTTCACGGTTGTAAGCGATACCGCCACCCGTGCCGCCCATGGTGAAGGACGGACGGATGATGCACGGGAAGCCCAGGGTCTCGAGGACCGCGTTGGCCTCTTCCATGCTGTGGGCGATACCGGAACGCGGGCACGCCAGGCCGATGGATTTCATCGCCTTGTCGAAACGCGAACGGTCTTCAGCCTTGTCGATGGTGTCGGCGTTGGCACCGATCATCTCTACGCCGAACTTTTCCAGGACGCCTTCGCGCTCCAGGTCCAGGGCGCAGTTCAGGGCAGTCTGGCCACCCATGGTTGGCAACAGTGCGTCCGGACGCTCTTTCTCGATGATCTTGGCAACGGTTTGCCACTTGATCGGCTCGATGTAGGTGGCGTCGGCCATGTCCGGGTCGGTCATGATGGTGGCCGGGTTGGAGTTCACCAGGATGACGCGGTAGCCCTCTTCGCGCAGGGCTTTGCAGGCCTGGGCGCCGGAGTAGTCGAATTCGCAGGCCTGGCCGATAACGATCGGGCCAGCGCCAAGAATCAGGATGCTTTTTATGTCTGTACGTTTTGGCATGGGTTTGTCACTCAAATCCGCAGGTCAGTCGGCAAGCCGTCTTGAACAATCTTTGAAGAGCCTGCGGGGGCCACCGAGGTACGGGGCCGCCCGCAGGCCACTCAGTCAGCGTCGCTTGGCCATCTCATTGATGAAACGGTCGAACAGCGGCGCTACGTCGTTCGGGCCCGGGCTCGCTTCTGGGTGGCCCTGGAAGCTGAACGCGCTCTTGTCGGTGCGCTCGATGCCTTGCAGGGAGCCGTCGAACAGCGACTTGTGAATGGCGCGGACATTGCCCGGCAAAGTCGCTTCATCCACTGCAAAACCGTGGTTCTGGCTGGTGATCATGACGACGCCAGTGTCCAAGTCCTGCACAGGGTGGTTGGCACCGTGGTGGCCGTGCCCCATTTTCAGGGTCTTGGCGCCGGAGGCCAGGGCCAGCAGTTGGTGACCGAGGCAGATGCCGAACACCGGGATCTCGGTTTCCAGCACGTCCTTGATCGCCTGGATGGCGTAGTCGCACGGCTCAGGGTCGCCCGGGCCGTTGGACAGGAACACGCCGTCCGGTTGCAGGGCCAAGACATCGCTGGCCGGGGTTTGCGCCGGCACCACGGTCACGCGGCAGCCGCGCTCGACCAGCATGCGCAGGATGTTGTACTTGACGCCGTAGTCGTAGGCCACAACGTGGTAAGGCAGCTCGGCGGCCTCGATGGTCGCGTGACTGTCGGTCTTCAATTCCCAGACAGTGGAGCGCCACTCATACGATTCCTTGGTACTGACCACTTTTGCCAGGTCCATGCCTTTCAGGCCAGGGAAACCCTGCGCAGCAGCAATTGCAGCAGCTTCGGAAATATTGTCACCGACCATGATGCAGCCGTTCTGCGAGCCTTTTTCACGCAGGATGCGTGTCAGGCGGCGCGTGTCGATACCGGCGATCGCCACAACATTGTTGGCTTTCAGGTAATCGGACAGCGACATCGTGTTACGCCAGTTGCTCGCAACCAGTGGCAGGTCACGAATCACCAGACCAGCCGACCAGACACGATCAGACTCGACGTCTTCCGGTGTAGTACCGGTGTTGCCGATGTGTGGATAGGTCAGGGTAACGATCTGTTGGGCGTAGGAAGGATCGGTAAGGATTTCCTGATAGCCGGTCATGGCGGTGTTAAACACCACCTCTCCAACGGTCTGACCGTCGGCTCCAATGGCTTCGCCGCGAAAAATGCTGCCATCAGCAAGGGCGAGTATGGCTGGCTTAGTCAAGAAGACCTCCCGTAAATAAAGCCTGAAAGGGCGATCGCAGGTTGTAAAAAAGCGGAGTGACGTATGGACACGTCACCCCGCTTCTTCACTGAATTATTCTGCGCGCTTTTAGTGGACACACTAAAGCTGTAGCTTACAGAAAAAGGCTTTTTGGGTCCACCGCTAATGAGCCTAAAAGGCAGGGGAATGCGACAGGACGTCGCTTAGCGGGTAAAAACGGGGCCTCAGGGTAATCCTGACGCTCCGTTTTAGCTACTGATTAGTGCAGATCCAGCACATCACGCATGTCATACAGCCCCGGCTCACGGCCGTCCAACCAGAGCGCAGCACGTACCGCACCCTTGGCAAAGGTCATGCGGCTGGATGCCTTGTGCGTGATCTCCAGACGCTCGCCCTCGGTGGCGAACAGCACCGTGTGATCACCGACCACATCGCCACCGCGCACGGTCGCAAAGCCGATGGTGTCACGCGCACGCGCACCGGTATGGCCTTCACGACCGTACACCGCGACCTTCGACAGATCACGACCCAACGCATCGGCAATTGCCTCACCCATGCGCAGCGCAGTGCCCGAGGGCGCATCGATCTTGTGACGGTGATGGGTTTCGATAATCTCGATGTCCGCCTCATCTCCCAGCACCCGCGCTGCCAGATCCAGCAACTTGAGCGACAGATTCACGCCGACACTGAAATTGGCCGCGAACACGACAGGAATTTCCTTGCCCGCCTCCACCAGCACCTGCTTCTGTTCAGCACTCAAGCCCGTAGTACCGATGACCATGGCCTTGCCCGCCTTGCGGCAGAACGCCAGGTTCTTCAGCATCACGTCCGGCAGGGTGAAGTCGATCAGGACGTCAAATTCATCCGCCACCTGCTCCAGGCTGCCCGACAGCGAAACGCCGATCCGACCCAACGAGGCCAACTCACCGGCGTCCGCACCGATCAACGTGCTGCCGGGGCGAACGATCGCCGCCGTCAGCCCGGAAACCGGCGAGCGCTGCTGCACCGCCTCGATCAGCGTCTTGCCCATGCGCCCGGCAGCGCCCATTACGGCTATACGTCGCATATTCATTCCTTACAGGTCGCCGAAGAAGCGCTTCACGCCATCGAAAAAGCCTGTGGTTTTCGGCGAATGGGAGTCATCACCTTCCAGCGAACTGCGGAACTCTTCAAGCAACTCGCGCTGACGACGATTCAGATTGACCGGCGTTTCAACCGCCACACGACACATCAGGTCGCCAGCACCGCCACCGCGCACCGGCGCAACGCCTTTGCCACGGATACGGAACTGCTTGCCGGTCTGAGTCCCCTCAGGGATCTTCAGCTTGACCCGACCATCCAGCGTCGGAATCTCCAGCTCGCCACCCAGCGCCGCATCCACAAAGCTGATCGGCACTTCGCAGAACAGGTGCTTGCCATCACGCTGGAAGATCGAGTGCTCGCGCACATTGATCACCACGTACAGGTCGCCCGTTGGCCCGCCCTGGGTGCCCGCTTCGCCCTCACCCGACAGGCGGATGCGATCACCGGTATCCACGCCCGCCGGCACTTTCACCGACAGCGTCTTGTACTCTTCGACACGCCCTTCGCCGTGGCAGGAATCGCACGGGTCGGAAATGATCTTGCCCTGGCCATGGCAACGCGGGCAGGTCTGCTGCACCGAGAAGAAGCCCTGCTGCATGCGAACCTGACCAATACCGCCGCACGTCGGGCAAGTGATCGGCGAGGAGCCTTTCTTGGCACCCGAGCCGTCGCACGGCTTGCAGTTAACCAGTGTCGGCACACGAATGTTGACGCTGGTGCCGCGCACGGCCTCTTCCAGGTTCAGCTCGAGGGTATAGCGCAAGTCGCTGCCACGCTGGGCCCCGCCACGCTGACCGCCACGGCCACCGCCGAAGAAATCGCTGAACACATCGCCGAAAATATCGGAGAAATTCTGACCACCAAACCCGGCACCACCGCCACCCATGCTCGGGTCGACGCCGGCATGGCCATACTGGTCGTAGGCCGCACGCTTATTGGGATCAGACAAGCATTCGTAGGCCTCGTTGGCCTCTTTGAACATCTCTTCGGATTCTTTGCTATCCGGATTACGGTCCGGGTGGTGCTTCATCGCCAGGCGACGGTAGGCCTTCTTCAGGTCCGCATCGCTGGAGCCGCGCTCCACACCCAACACTTCGTAATAGTCACGCTTTGCCATAAGTCTTTGCACTCTTGTAGGACGTTCAGCCAGACCCTCCTGAGCCTTGCCAAACTCGTTGAGCCCCAATACAGGCCCGGACCCAACTCACGTCAATTCAACGATCCTGGTCATAACTACTTTTAGCCAGGGACCTGGCCAAAAATGCGGTATTTACTGCTCGGAAAGCAGGAGCATTCCCGATCACACCGCCAGCATCCGAGCGATGTCGCATGCTGTAAAAATTCCCATACCCCAGACACGCCAACGCGGGAGCAAGCTCCCGCGCGGCGACATCCTACCAGTCACCGCTTGATAGCGGTCAACCGGACGAGCAACTTACTTCTGCTCTTTGACTTCTTCGAACTCAGCATCAACCACGTCATCGTGCTTGGCTTCAGGCTCTGCCTGTTGCGCGCCGCCCTCAGGCTGAGCCTGTTGTTCGGCGTACATCTTCTGAGCAACCGGCGCGGAGACTTTCGACAGCTCCTCAACCTTGGCATCGATGGCAGCCTTGTCGTCGCCTTTGATGGCGGCTTCAAGGGCAACCACGGCAGCTTCGATCGCGGTCTTCTCTTCGGCAGTCACTTTGTCGCCAGCATCAACGACCATTTTGCGCGTCGAGTGAACCAGTGCATCACCCTGGTTACGGGCAGCGGCCAGCTCTGCAAACTTGGCGTCCGCGTCAGCGTTGGCTTCAGCATCACGAATCATCTGTTGAATTTCTTCATCAGACAGACCGGAGTTGGCCTTGATCGTGATCTTCTGCTCTTTGCCGGTAGCCTTGTCTTTCGCACCAACGTGCAGGATGCCGTTGGCGTCGATGTCGAAGGTCACTTCGATTTGTGGCACGCCACGTGGTGCTGGTGGAATCTCGGCCAGGTCGAACTTGCCCAGGGACTTGTTCTGCGCAGCCTGCTTACGCTCACCTTGCAGCACGTGAATGGTCACAGCGCCCTGGTTGTCATCGGCAGTCGAGAACACTTGCGATTTCTTGGTAGGAATCGTGGTGTTTTTCTCGATCAGCGCAGTCATCACGCCACCCATGGTTTCGATACCCAGGGTCAGCGGGCTGACGTCCAGCAGCAACACGTCTTTCACGTCGCCGGCCAATACCGCGCCCTGGATAGCAGCACCCATGGCAACCGCTTCGTCCGGGTTCACGTCTTTACGTGCTTCTTTACCGAAGAACTCGGTTACTTTTTGCTGTACCAGCGGCATGCGAGTCTGGCCGCCGACCAGGATCACGTCGTTGATGGAACCAACGTCGATACCGGCATCTTTCAATGCAATGCGGCAAGGCTCGATGGTGCGCTGAACCAGGTCTTCGACCAGCGATTCCAACTTGGCGCGAGAAATCTTCACGTTCAAGTGTTTAGGACCGGTGGCGTCTGCAGTGATGTACGGCAGGTTCACGTCGGTCGCATTGCTGGACGACAATTCGATCTTGGCTTTTTCAGCAGCTTCTTTCAGACGCTGCATCGCCAGCGGATCACCCTTGAGGTTCATGCCGCTTTCTTTCTTGAATTCGTCGACGAGGTAGTCGATCAGACGAATGTCAAAGTCCTCACCACCCAGGAAGGTGTCGCCGTTGGTGGCCAACACTTCGAACTGGTGCTCGCCGTCAACTTCAGCGATCTCGATCACGGAGACGTCGAAAGTACCACCACCCAGGTCATAAACGATCACGGTGTGGTCGCCTTTGGCCTTGTCCATACCGTAAGCCAGAGCGGCCGCGGTAGGTTCGTTGATGATACGCTTTACGTCCAGGCCCGCGATACGGCCGGCGTCTTTGGTTGCCTGACGCTGGCTGTCGTTGAAGTAGGCCGGAACGGTGATGACCGCTTCAGTCACTGGCTCGCCGAGGTAGTCTTCGGCGGTTTTCTTCATCTTTTTCAAGACTTCAGCCGAGATCTGCGGTGCAGACATCTTGTTGCCGTTTACTTCAACCCAGGCGTCACCGTTGTCAGCCTTGGCGATTTTGTACGGAACCATCTTGATGTCTTTCTGCACGACTTCTTCGTCGAACTTACGACCGATCAGACGTT
Source organism: Pseudomonas sp. GL_117 (assembly GCF_057835125.1). Lineage (NCBI taxonomy): Bacteria > Pseudomonadati > Pseudomonadota > Gammaproteobacteria > Pseudomonadales > Pseudomonadaceae > Pseudomonas > Pseudomonas sp. GL_117. The sequence goes on from NZ_CM174418.1 coordinate 5,300,103, forward strand.
TTACCGCGTACAGAGTGTTGTGCGGGTTGGTGACAGCCTGGCGCTTGGCCGACTGACCTACAAGAATTTCACCGTCATTGGCGTAAGCAATGATCGACGGCGTGGTACGCGCGCCTTCGGCGTTTTCGATAACTTTAGCTTTACCGTTTTCCATAACGGAGACACACGAGTTGGTGGTCCCCAGGTCGATACCGATGATTTTGCCCATGATTTACTCTCCCGAAACTTGAATTTGGTTGCCGCAGCAGTGGTGGCTAACTGCGGTAGCACTTAAACGCTTGACTTATAGATGGGGGCCTTGCGGCGAATTTCAAGCCTGCTCATCAATAGAAGGTGCAACAGGTGCCGGCGTCTTGCTTACCACCACCATTGCCGGGCGCAACAAGCGACCGTTGAGCAGATAACCCTTCTGGAACACTTTCAACACACTGTTCGGTTCAAGGTCATGGCTTTCCTGCATGGCCATGGCCTGGTGATGCTCAGCGTTGAACGGCTCGCCGCCTTGCGGATCAATCGCCTCCAACTGATAACGCTTCAGGGTGTCCTGGAACATTTTCAGGGTCAGCTCGATCCCTTCACGCATTGGGCGGATGTTTTCATCGTCCGGGTTGGACAAATCAAGGCCACGTTCCAGGCTGTCGATAATCGGCAGCAGGTCGCCAGCGAATTTTTCCAGCGCGAACTTGTGAGCCTTCTCCACATCCTGCTCGGCACGGCGGCGGACGTTCTGCAGATCGGCGGCAACACGCAGAGCCTGATCATTCGCCGCAGCCAATTGCTCTTCGAGCACTTGCACACGCGTTGCCAGCTCATCACCGACAGCCGAATTGGCGTCTGGAGTTTGCGTATCCTGCGTCTGTTCGTCAGCCATAGTTTTCTCCTTTCAAAATCATGCGCGAACTCAACTCGCGCTTCTGTTCCGGTATATGGGGCCACAATTTCCAGGTTCAAGGGCCAGAGCGTTACCAAAAGTCGTTCACGTGCTCCCGATCAGTTCCTGCACGATCATTCCTCATCGCGCTAAAAAAAACAGCCGATCAAGCAAATCGAGCTAAGCATCAGGATTGTCAGCCCAGAACAAAACACTGTATAAATAACCAGACCTAACGCCTGGGAGCGCCCTCATGCTCGTGCACCTGTCTGTACATAACTACGCCATCGTTGAACACCTGGATCTCGAACTGGATCGCGGAATGAGCGTAATCACGGGCGAAACCGGCGCCGGTAAATCAATCATGCTCGACGCCCTGGGCCTGACCCTCGGTGACCGCGCCGACAGCGGCGTGGTGCGCCCGGGCGCAGACAAGGCCGACATCCTCGCGACCTTCGACCTGGCAGACATTCCCGAGGCTGAAGCCTGGCTGGCCGAACGCGACCTTAATAATGACGGTCCATGCATCCTGCGCCGGGTCATCACCGCCGAAGGCCGCTCACGTGGCTATATCAATGGCACGCCCTGCCCCCTTGGCGACCTGAAAGCCCTGGGCGAGTTGCTGATCGACATCCACAGCCAACACGAACACCAGTCCCTGCTGAAAACCGACACCCATCGTCGCCTGCTTGACGAGTACGCCGGCGCCACCGACCTTGCGCGACAAGTGCAACTGGCCGCCCAACGCTGGCGCCAAACCCGCCAGGAACTGGAACGCCTTTCCAATTCCGGCGACGAACAGCGTGCTCGCCACCAGCTACTCAGCTATCAACTCGAAGAACTCGAAAGCCTGGGCCTGGGCGAGACCGAACTGGAACAGCTTGAGCAGGAACACAAAAACCTGACCAACGCCGAAACCCTGCTGGGTATTTGCCGCCAGGTGGTCGAGCAGTGCAGCGAAAGCGACTCCGGCAATGTGCTCAACGCACTGACCGCCAGCCTCAATCGCCTGTCCAGCGTTAACAACGCCTCTGGCTCCCTTTGCGAAGCGACCACCCTGCTGACCAGCGCCCAGATTCAAGTGGAAGAAGCCGTCGGCGAGCTGAATCGCTTCCTCGACCATTTCGACGCCGACCCGGCACGACTGCAGGAAATCGAAGAGCGCCTGGACACTATCTATACCCTGGCGCGCAAACATCGAATCCAGCCCACCGAAGTGGCAGCGATGCAGCAGAAGCTGCTGGATGAAATCGAAACCCTGAATGCCAATGACGAATCCATCGAGCGACTCGGCGATGAGCTCGCCTCTTTCGCCCGCCACTATCAAGAGAAGGCCCGCGAACTAAGCGACCTGCGCCAACAGGCCGCCACCAGCCTCGCCGGCGCAGTGGAACTGGAAATCCAGCGCCTGGGCATGCCAGGCGGACGCTTCACCATCGAGCTACGCGCCAACTCCAACGCCGAACTGCAACCTCACGGCCTTGAACAGGTAGAACTACTGGTCAGCGCCAACCCTGGGCAGCCGCTCAAGGCACTGGCAAAAGTGGCGTCCGGCGGCGAGCTCTCCCGGATCAGCCTGGCCATCCAGGTCATCACCGCACAGACATCTCGCGTGCCAACGCTGGTATTCGATGAAGTGGACGTGGGGATTGGTGGGCCGACGGCGGAAATTGTGGGCCAACTGCTACGCCGACTGGGAGATCGCGGTCAGGTACTTACCGTCACTCACCTACCGCAAGTGGCGGCCCAGGGGCATCAACACCTGTTCGTGCACAAAGTCCGCGGTAGCGATGCGACGCACACGGCCGTGTCCAAGCTGAACAAATCGGAACGCGTGGAAGAAGTAGCACGGATGCTCGGCGGCATCGACTTGACCAAGGAGTCCTTGGCGCACGCGAAAAAAATGGTAGTGGCGTCGAAGGCCTGACCTGACGCTTTTACCTTTATATAGAACGCACGAAGGCGACCCCAGGGTCGCCTTCGTGCGTTTCGCAGAACAAATCTGCGCTATTTTTACTTTTTCTTACGGATGTACAACACGAGATTATGGTCAATCAAATCGAAGCCATGCTCTTCAGCTATTTTGTGCTGGAGCGCTTCGATTTCCGGACTGGTGAACTCGACAACCTCGTTGGTATCCAGGTTAACCATGTGATCGTGATGACCACCGTCAGCCAGTTCAAATACCGCATGACCGCCGTCGAAATTATGACGAACCACCAGCCCTGCGGCTTCAAACTGGGTCAGCACACGGTAAACCGTGGCTAGGCCAACGTCCTCGTTAGACTCCATCAGCGCCTTGTAGACATCTTCAGCACTCATGTGACGCTGCTCAGCAGAATCGAGCATTTGTAGAATCTTGACTCGTGGCAGAGTCACTTTAAGACCGGCTTTACGTAGTTCGCTATTTTCAACCATGGTTAGCTTTCTCGCGGATGCTGCTTCGCAGCTTCTCTTAATACGGGTATGATCGGCGTTTACGTTGTCCCAGCCAAGATAGTGGAAGTCGCCCACCGATGCAAAACACCAAGCTCTTGCTAACCAGTTTCACCTTTGTGGGACTGCTCGCACTCGCCGGTTGTTCATTCCCCGGGGTTTACAAAATCGACATCCAGCAGGGCAATGTCGTCACGCAGGACATGATAGACCAGTTACGCCCGGGAATGACCCGACGGCAAGTACGGTTTATCATGGGTAACCCCCTGCTGACCGACACTTTCCATGCTGATCGCTGGGATTATCTCTACAGCATCCAACCTGGTGGCGGTGAGCGCCAGCAGGAACGCGTCAGCGTCATTTTTAATGGCAACGACCAGCTTGTGAGCCTGTCCGGTGACTTCATGCCTGGCGTAAGCCGCGATGAAGCCTTGCTCGGCAAGGACAACGGCACCAACGTCACTGCGCCAGCGCAGGAAGCCGAGAAGCCCAAGTCCGAAGTCCCTGCCAAACCAGGCTCTCTGCTCGACAAGATCCAGAAAGACGTCGACGGCGTGGAAACTGTTCCAGTCCCAACACCACAGCCTCTGGACACCAGCCCGCAGTAAGTGTGCGGCGCTCAAAAAAGCCCGGCATGCCGGGCTTTTTGTTGCCTGCTGCCTGGCAAGCTCAGGAGTTCTGTTGCCGGGCCAAGGCCGCCTTGGCTGCACGCAGCCTACGCACCTCCTTAGGATCCGCCAGCAAGGGCCGGTAGATCTCAATCCGATCACCCGCCTGTACGGCGCGCACCTCTGGGTCCGCAACGACCTTGCCGAATATTCCCAAGGGACAATCAGCCAGATTCAGCTCGGGAAATTGCGCCGCAATCCCCGAAGCCTGCACCGCCGCCCGCAGGCTGGTGCCGGGCGCCACTGCCATCGCCAGCAAGACCTGGCGATCCACGGAGGCATACACCACTTCAATCTCAACCATGCAGTTGCTTGGCTCGCTGACAGAACGCGTCCACCAACGTATTGGCCGCCTGGTTGAACAAAGGGCCCAGTGTCGCGCGAACAAGCGGCCCCGCGTAATCAAAAGAAAGATCCAGGCTGATCTTGCAAGCCTTGTCAGTCAGCGCCTTGAATACCCATACGCCATGTAACTGGGTGAACGGCCCTTCCTGCAGATTCATCTCGATGGATTTCCCGGGCACCAACACGTTACGCGTAACAAAGTGCTGGCCAATGCCCCCTTTCGCCACACCAACGCTGGCAACCATATGCTCATCACTGCTTTCAAGCACCTCGGCCGCCGAGCACCAGGGCAGGAATTCCGGGTAACGCGCCACGTCGTTGACCAGGTCATAGAGCGCTTGCGCCGGATAAGGCAACAAGGCCGAACGTTGAATATGCGTCGTCATGTGAGCGTTATTTCCACTGCTGAGGCAAACATCGCGAAACAACAGCCCGATCCGCGAGAGAAAAAAACCAAAGAACTGCCCGTATTGTCCGGGATTCATCCAACACGCTCAAGCACGCAGGTTGACCGTAGCCGACTCGCTCGCAACTCCCTATAATGCCGCCCCTATGGCTAAACAAAAGAAACACCCCACAGGGACCATCGCGCAAAATAAAAAGGCGCGACACGATTACTTCATCGAACATCGGTTCGAGGCTGGTCTGGTCCTGGCCGGCTGGGAAGTAAAAAGTCTGCGTGCCAACAAGCTGCAACTGGTCGACAGCTACGTGCTGCTCAAGGATGGCGAGGCGTGGCTGCTGGGCAGTCATATCACCCCGCTGACCACCGCGAGCACCCACGTGATTGCCGACCCGGTGCGCACGCGCAAACTGTTGCTCAATGCGCGCGAACTGGAAAAACTCGCCGCCGCCGTACAGCAGAAAGGCTATGCCTGCGTCTGCCTGTCCTGGTATTGGAGCAAGCACCTGGTCAAATGCGAGATCGCACTCGGCAAGGGCAAGAAGGAATACGACAAGCGCGATACCGAGCGTGAACGCGACTCCAATCGCGAGCTGCACCGCGCCGTGCGCAACAAGGGCAAGGAAGAGTAATCCTTGCAGCGATGTAGCCTTGGGTGCATCACCCTTGGCTACATGCCTTTACGCCGCTCAGCCCGCGCAACCCGCTGAACCTCCTGACGCACCTCTTCCAACACTTCCTGCACGTACTGCAGATGACGCGTGGAAACCTCACGCGCCGCCTCGGCCCGCCCCTCGATAATCGCCAGATACAAATCCCGGTGCTGACTGATCAGCATGTCACGGGTTTCCGTACGCTGCTGATACATCCCGCCGATATTGGTCACCACATTGCGCTTGAGCAAATCGAACAGCCCGCGGATGGTGTGCAGCAACACGGCGTTATGACTGGCCTCGGCAATCGCCAGGTGAAAGCTCGCATCCGCCGCCCCCTCCTCCGCCCGACTGACCTCATCGACCCGCGAGTAGCAATCCTGCAACGCATTAAACGCCGCTGTCAGCCGTTCACGGTCAACCTCGGTGGCGCGCAACGATGCGTAATACGCACATGACGCCTCAAGCGTCTGGCGAAACTCCAACAGATCCCGTTGCGCCTCGGGGTTGTTCTCCAACAGGTGCAACAGCGGATCACTGAACGTAGACCCCAACGATTCAGCGACATAGTTACCCCCGCCCTGGCGACTGACCAGCAGACCCTTGGCCGCGAGCTTCTGGATCGCCTCGCGCAACGACGGTCGCGACACGCCAAACCGCTCCGCCAATGCGCGCTCGGCTGGCAAGCGCTCGCCCGACTTCAGCGTGCCCTCAAGGATCATGCCCTCAAGCTGCTCGACAATATCGTCGGACAAACGGCGCTGACGCACCTGATCAAACCCCATAACTCACTCTCCACCATCCCGACCACTCGCCGGGCCCTCTATTCTCGCCTATCGCAGCGCTTGCAGCACCTATCAGAGCGCCTCGGATTTATCCGATCAGATCCCCTCGCCCAACTTCCTACGACGAAAGTTTCGCAGGCGGCAAATTGACACATCCCCCGAAGGCTTTTAACCTAGCCAACAGCGATTGTAAATTGGTATTACCAATTAGCCAAATCGACTAAACAGTGCCTGACCAACAACAATTAGGGGCCACCCCATATGCAAACTTGGCAACAGCTCTACAGCCCGCTCGGCAGCCTCGGCCTGTCCGCACTGGCCGCCGTCATTCCCATCGTATTCTTCTTCCTGGCCCTGGCCGTGTTTCGCCTCAAAGGCCACGTAGCCGGCAGCATCACGCTGGCCCTCTCGATCCTGGTGGCGATCTTTGCCTTCCAAATGCCGGTGGACATGGCGTTCGCCGCAGCCGGTTACGGTTTTGCCTATGGCCTGTGGCCGATCGCGTGGATCATCGTCGCCGCCGTGTTCCTCTACAAACTGACCGTCAAGAGCGGCCAGTTCGAGGTCATCCGCAGTTCGGTCCTGTCGATCACCGACGACCAGCGCTTGCAAGTGCTGCTGATCGGCTTCTGCTTCGGCGCCTTCCTCGAAGGGGCTGCCGGTTTCGGCGCGCCCGTGGCGATCACCGCCGCGCTATTGGTGGGCCTGGGTTTCAACCCGCTGTACGCGGCCGGCCTGTGCCTGATTGCCAACACCGCACCGGTGGCGTTCGGCGCCTTGGGGATCCCGATCATCGTGGCAGGCCAGGTAACCGGCATCGACGCGTTCAAAATCGGCGCCATGACTGGTCGCCAACTGCCGCTACTGTCGCTGTTCGTACCGTTCTGGCTGGTGTTCATGATGGACGGCCTGCGCGGCGTTCGCGAAACCTGGCCCGCGGCACTGGTCGCAGGCTTGAGCTTTGCGATCACGCAGTACTTCACATCCAACTTCATTGGCCCGGAACTGCCGGACATCACCTCGGCCCTGGCCAGCCTGATTTCCCTGACCCTGTTCCTGAAGGTCTGGCAACCCAAGCGCACCGCGGGCGCGCAGATTGCTGGCGCCACCGCCGGCGCCACTGTCACCGCCAGTGCCGGCGGTTTCGGTCAACCACGCACCACGGTTGCATCGCCCTACAGCCTGGGGGAAATTTTCAAGGCATGGTCGCCGTTCCTGATCCTCACCGTACTGGTGACTATCTGGACCCTCAAACCGTTCAAGGCCATGTTCGCTGCGGGCGGCTCGATGTACAGCTGGGTCTTCAACTTCGCGATTCCGCACCTGGACCAGATGGTAGTGAAGGTCGCCCCCATCGTGACCAACCCGACCGCGATCCCGGCAGTGTTCAAGCTGGACCCGATCTCGGCGACCGGCACGGCGATTTTCTTCTCCGCACTGATCTCGATGCTGGTACTGAAGATCAACATCAAAACTGGTCTTACCACTTTGAAAGAGACCTTCTATGAACTGCGCTGGCCGATCCTGTCCATCGGCATGGTGCTGGCCTTCGCCTTCGTCACCAACTACTCCGGCATGTCTTCGACCATGGCGTTGGTATTGGCCGGCACGGGCGCGGCATTCCCGTTCTTCTCGCCATTCCTCGGCTGGCTGGGCGTGTTCCTGACAGGCTCGGACACCTCGTCCAACGCCCTGTTCAGCTCGTTGCAAGCCACCACCGCACACCAGATCGGCGTCAATGACACCCTGCTGGTCGCGGCAAACACCAGCGGCGGCGTCACTGGCAAGATGATCTCGCCGCAATCGATCGCCGTGGCCTGCGCCGCCACCGGCCTGGTCGGCAAAGAGTCAGACCTGTTCCGCTTCACACTCAAGCACAGCCTGTTCTTTGCCACCATAGTCGGCCTGATCACCCTGGCCCAGGCCTACTGGTTCACCGGTATGCTGGTGCACTAAGACCTGCACGCAATAGAGTAAGAATCGACGCCGGACCACGGTTCCGGCGTCAGCTATTTCTGGAGGACCGATGAGCCTGCCTGCTGCTTTTCTGCGCGATGTCGCACAGCTGATCCCACAGGATCGACGCTTCGACGACCCACTTTCCACCCTCGCCTTCGGCACTGACGCCAGCTTTTACCGACTGATCCCACAGCTGGTTATCCGCGTGGAGTCAGAAGACGAAGTTGTCGCACTGCTTCAACTGGCCCAACGCGACCACGTCCCCGTCACTTTCCGCGCAGCCGGCACCAGCCTGTCCGGGCAAGCCATCAGCGACTCCGTGCTGATCGTATTGGGTGACAACTGGAACGGCCGCGAGATTCGCGGGCAAGGCACGCAAATCCGCCTGCAACCTGGCGTCATCGGCGCCCAGGCCAACGCGTGGCTGGCGCCATTCGGGCGCAAGATCGGGCCAGACCCGGCATCGATCAACGCCTGCAAAATTGGTGGCATCGTTGCCAACAACGCCAGCGGCATGTGCTGCGGCACGGCGCAAAACACCTATCACACCCTCGCCGGCATCCGCCTGGTACTCGCTGATGGCAGCCGCCTGGATACCGAAGACGCAAGCAGCATCGCGGCCTTTCGTGAACAACACGGCCCACTGCTTGAGCGCCTGGCAACACTGGGGCGCGAGACGCGGGCAAACGCTGAATTGGCGGCTAAGATCCGCCACAAATACCGTCTGAAAAACACCACCGGCCTGTCACTCAACGCCCTGGTGGATTTCGACGAACCGCTGGACATCCTCAGCCACCTGCTGGTGGGCTCCGAGGGCACCCTGGGCTTTATCAGCGCAGTAACCTACGACACAGTGGTCGACCATCCGAACAAAGCCTCGGCGCTGATTGTGTTCCCGGATGTGGAAACCTGCTGCAACGCGGTAACGGTACTGAAAACCCAACCGGTTTCAGCCGTTGAACTGCTGGACCGGCGCAGCATGCGCTCGGTACAGAACAAACCGGGCATGCCTGCTTTCGTACAACACCTCTCGGAAAATGCCTGCGCGCTGCTGATCGAATCCCGCGCCGCTTCGCCGTCACTGCTGCACGAGCAATTGGCATTGATCATGGCGTCCCTGGCCGCATTTGCGGTGGAAAAACAGGTCGACTTTACCGAAGACCCCGTGGAGAACGCCCGTCTGTGGGCGATCCGCAAAGACACCTTCCCAGCAGTGGGTGCCGTGCGCAAAACCGGCACTACAGTGATCATCGAAGACGTAACCTTCCCGGTCGAACAGCTGGCCATCGGTGTGAACCGCTTGATCGAACTGTTCGACAAACATCACTACGATGAAGCCATCCTTTTCGGACACGCCCTGGAAGGCAATCTGCACTTTGTATTCACCCAAGGCTTCAACAGTGCGCAGGAAGTCGCACGCTATCAAGCGTTCATGGATGACGTCGCCCAGTTAGTGGCCGTGGAATTCGGCGGTTCGCTGAAAGCCGAGCACGGCACGGGTCGCAACATGGCACCGTTTGTCGAACTGGAATGGGGCAGCGATGCCTATCAGTTGATGTGGCAACTCAAGCGCCTGCTCGACCCCAACGGCATCCTCAACCCGGACGTGGTACTCAGCGAAGACCCGCAGATCCACCTCAAACACCTCAAACCGCTGCCCGCCGCCGACGAGCTTGTGGATAAGTGCATCGAGTGCGGCTTCTGCGAGCCGGTGTGCCCGTCCAAAGGGCTGACGCTGAGCCCGCGCCAGCGCATCGTGATCTGGCGCGACATCCAGGCGAAGAAACGCGCTGGCGTCGACACCACCGAACTGGAAGCGGCCTACCACTACCAAGGCATCGAAACCTGCGCTGCCACCGGCCTGTGCGCCCAGCGTTGCCCTGTAGGAATCAACACTGGCGACCTGGTGAAAAAGCTGCGTAGTCGCGACGCCGACCGTACGAAAACCGCCGAATGGCTCGCTACCCATTTCGCCACCGCACTGCAAGGCGCGCGCTTTACCCTGCACGTGGCCAATGGCGCACGCATGCTGTTGGGCGCCCCGCGCCTGGCGAAACTGTCGGCCACGGTGACCAGGCTGTCGAAGGGGCAAATCCCACAATGGACCAACGCCATGCCGCAGCCGGAAAAGGCTATCCGCTTCAGTCCGCCGGTGACCGACGAGCGGCCACGCGTGGTCTATCTCGCGGCCTGCGTCTCACGCACCATGGGCCCGGCAGCCGGGGATAAAGAGCAGATGTCGCTGTACGACAAAACCCGCGGCCTGCTGGAAAAAGCCGGTTACCAGGTCGTCTTCCCCGACAACCAGGACAGCCTGTGCTGCGGCCAGCCCTTCGTCTCCAAAGGCTACGCCGAACAAGCCGAACACAAACGCCAGGAACTCATTGGCGCCCTGCTCCACGCCAGCCGTGGCGGGCTCGACCCGATCTATTGCGACACCAGCCCATGCACCCTGCGCCTGGTGCAAGACCTCGGCGAAACACGCCTGGACCTTTACGATCCGGTGCGTTTTATCCGCACCCACTTGATGGACCGCCTCGACTTCACGCCGCAAGACGCACCGATCGCCGTGCATGTCACCTGCAGCACCCAACACCTGGGCGAAAGCCAAGCGCTGATCGACCTGGCCCGACGCTGCTCCAACACGGTGGTCATCCCGGAAGGCATCCATTGCTGCGGCTTTGCCGGCGACAAGGGCTTTACCACGCCGCAACTCAACGCCCACTCACTGCGCTCCCTCAAGGACGCGGTGCAACATTGCAGCGAAGGCATCTCCACCAGCCGCACCTGCGAGATCGGCCTGAGCCAGCATGGCGGTATCGATTACCACGGCCTCGTGTACCTCGTGGATCGTGTCACACAGGCACGCGCCCATTGATCCGACAAAAAAAACAGAACCCCCGCGCACCCGCGTAGTCATCTAGATAGGCCTCGGCGAACGAGGCTCATCAGTGATGTCGCTGGCAGCCGTGAACGCCAGCAGCGTCGAGCCCTATTTGCGAGGAGATACCCCATGAAGCGTTCCGCTCTTGCTGGCTTGTTCATCACCGCTGCGATGCTGGCCTCCCCTGTTTTCGCCGCCGGAGACAAAGACCTCTGCGAAATCAACCTCAACAAAATCAACAACGGCAAGGCGCTGCTGGCCACCGACTCCAGCGGTAAAAGCGGCGAAATCGACACCGCCGTCGCCCAGGCCAAAGCCGCCCACGCTGCCGGCGATGAGAAAAATTGCATCGAGATCACCACCAAGGCGCTGCAAGACCTGCAAGACCTCGACAAAGGCGGTAAATAATCCCACAGCCGTGAGGCCAACCTTCGGGTTGGCCTTCCCGCGCTGTTTGGCGTACACTGCACAGGCTTGTCACTCACTATGAAACAACGAGTTACAAGCACGGGGCCGTTTAGGATTCGACGCCGGTCGCGAAACTTTAGGTGCATGCCGAGTTGGTAACAGAACTCGTAAATCCACTGTTGCAACTTCTTATAGTTGCCAATGACGAAAACTACGGCCAGGAATTCGCTCTCGCTGCGTAAGCAGCCTTAGCCCTGAGCTTCTGGTACCTTCGGGTCCAGCAATCACCAGGGGATGTCTGTAAACCCAAAGTGATTGTCATATAGAACAGAATCGCCGTGCAGTACGTTGTGGACGAAGCGGCTAAAACTTACACAACTCGCCCAAAGCACCCTGCCCTTCGGGTCGCTGAGGGTTAACTTAATAGAAACGGCTACGCATGTAGTACCGACAGCGGAGTACTGGCGGACGGGGGTTCAAATCCCCCCGGCTCCACCATTTGATCATCTAAAGACGTCCACGGGCGTCTTTTTTTGTGCCTTAAATCCAGTAAATACGCGGCCTCCAGCGCTTTTTCGGTCTTCTGAGATTTTTTGAGTTCCGGCCGTTCGGGTATTCCAGACGGTATTCCAGCCCATCCGGTGCTAATCTTTGGAATACCGAATCAGTGCCTGAGGACAATCTCATGCCTGCTAAAACCCTCCGCCTCTCCGATCGACAGCTCAAGGGAGTCAAACCCGCGTCCAAGGATTACGTCCTCACCGACGGTGACGGTTTGCAGCTCCGCGTACGCAGCAACGGCTCGTTACTGTGGAATTTCAACTACCGCGAACCGGTGACCAAGAAGCGCATCAACATCGGCTTCGGGACCTACCCCGAGCTGTCGCTGGCGAACGCACGAAAGATGGCAGTCGAAGCACGCGAGCTGCTCGCCCAGGGCATCGATCCGAAGGTGCAGCGCAATACGTTGAATGAAGCCAAGCGCGCGGAAACCGAACACACCTTCGAGAACGTGGCCACCGCCTGGTTCGAGCTCAAGAAAGACTCGGTCACCCCGGCCTACGCCGAGGACATTTGGCGGTCGCTCACGCTGCATGTGCTCCCTGACTTGAGGACGACGCCACTCGCGAAAATCACCGCGCCGATGGTGATCGGGTTACTTCGTCCAATCGAAGCTAAAGGCAGCCTGGAGACGGTCAAGCGCCTTAGTCAGCGGCTTAACGAGATCATGACCTACGGCGTGAACTCTGGCCTGATCTTCGCCAACCCGCTCAGCGGTATCAGGGCGGTTTTCAAGAAGCCCAAGAAAGAGAATATGGCTGCGCTTCCACCCGAGGAGCTCCCCGAGCTCATGCTGGAGATCGCGAACGCCAGTATCAAACGCACTACCCGTTGCCTGATCGAATGGCAGTTGCACACTATGACTCGCCCCGCCGAGGCGGCAACTACTCGCTGGGCAGACATCGACTTTGAAAGGCGTGTCTGGACCATCCCGCCGGAGCTGATGAAGAAGCGCCGCCCACACAGCATCCCGTTGAGTGATCACGCTGTCGCACTGTTGGAGTCACTGAAGACTCACAGCGGCCATCGCGAATACGTCTTCCCGGCAGACAGAAATCCGCGCACCCACGCCAATAGCCAAACGGCCAACATGGCGTTGAAACGCATGGGCTTCCAGGACCGCTTGGTCAGCCACGGCATGCGCTCTATGGCCAGCACCATCTTGAATGAACATGGGTGGGACCCGGAACTCATTGAGGTCGCATTGGCGCATGTCGACAAGGATGAGGTGCGCAGCGCCTACAACCGAGCCGACTACATCGAGCGCCGACGCCCGATGATGGCGTGGTGGAGTGAGTACATTCAGAAAGCCGCCACCGGTAGCCTGCTCGCCTCAGCATACGGCCAAGTCAGAGACAAGAACGTGGTGCCGATACGCTAGCGCTATGCAGGCGCAATAACGGCAGCAACAACTGAGCGTTCAAGATTCAGGGCGAGCAGCCTCGCTTATCCGCTTCTCAGCGCGGGTCCATCCAAACAGGGCTGCAAAGCCGCCCTGTTTGGATGGACCTTACTTTGAAGAGCTAAAAGCGACCACGTTTTCCAGGATTTACCACGGAATTCCACCAGTGGATAACCGTTCTTCAAGTCCAAAGTAGCGCTGAATTTTGAACCTTGACCGGTTTTATCCACAAGAGTAAAACTGGCCGTGCAAGCGCTGTCGATGACAGCAACCCAGGTGGCCCGAACCTTGAAGGTCACGCCGCTCTCGTGGTGGTTCTCCCCCAAATGGCGATTCGCATCCGGCAGTTCGCCCGGTCACCTCCCCGGTGATGGATGCCTACTTCAGATCATGGCCCTCGTGCGCCAGACAACACCTCCTACTTCGCTGCCCTGCAGCAACCTATCCGCTTGGCCGAATCTTGCGCCAACCTGTGCCCGTCTCTTTCTTCTGGAAAGAGACGGGCACTTCTAGCACTGCTGCAGCCCTGATCGCACATGGCTTTGCGGCATTCCCCCTCGTGACAATCGGCGTGACAAACGCCGATGTCACCAGCAACAGCCATGCAGATGACGGTGCCGCAGACCAGGGAATGGACTGCACCTGACTGACAGTCAGGCATGCCCCGGTCATCGCACCGCTGCGTTCACCCGGCTCAGGATCTCGCGGCACTGGTCTCGTCAGCCAGTGCAGCCTCCACCCGCCCACCGGTAACGGTGCTCAGGAGGCCAGATCATGAGATGCCCTTGCTCCCGGTCGTAAGGAGCCGTCAGTCCCGCGTAGAGGACATCCCCACAGGTCGCAGGGGCCTTGATCCCTGATAACACTCAGCATTCTTGGCGGGATGACGTGGGGCGAGGATCGGAGAACGGAGGATGAGGTGATCGATATGGCATTGGTGGGTAGACGCGATGGTCGTAATTTCGGCTACGGTAGGCAGTTGAGCTACGCGGGGCCGCAAGCGCTGAAAGACATGTTCGGCGGCGGTCACTACGGCACGGTCAAGGCGCACTGTGATCGGTGGCAGGCATTCGTAAAGTGGTGCCGTTCCGAACAGGGGCCCGGTATCAATGATGCGCGGCAGATTGATCGCAGGGTGTTGGCCGACTATGCAGCTTATCTGCGCGACGTTGTTGGACGCGGTGACCTAGCCATCAGCACCGCACAAAACCGACTATCCAGCGTTAACAGGACCATGGCGGCGCTTCGCGGTGATCAGTACGTAAAGATGCCAAGCCCGAGCAAGGCGCTGGGTATGCAGCGCACTGGGATTCGCCAGTCGGTGCCTCAGGGCCAGGACCGTGAACAGGTGAGGCAGATCGTCGATACGCTTTGCCGCCATTATCAGCTACGCGCCGCCGCGATCGTTCTGTTGGCGCGAGCCACAGGCATGCGCTTGCGTGAGGCCATCTTGGCTGATCTGCCTCGGCTAAGCCGTGAGGCAAACGACCTAGGCAAAATTAACATTCAGGATGGCACCAAAGGCGGCCGCGCCGGTGCCTCGGCGCCGCGTTGGATTGCGGTTGACTGCCATGTTCGAGATGCGCTTAGGTTTGCACGGCAGATTTCGCCTGCGGGTAGCCGCAACCTGATTGCGCCACACGAAAGCTGCCTGAGTCTTCTGCAACAAATCATCCGCCCTGCGCGGGACATCCTGCATTCGCAGAACCTCAAAGGCTTCCATGAGTTACGAGCGGCATACGCATGTGAGCGCTATGAGCAAATCACCCAACACCGCGCTCCTATCAACGGTGGCCAATGCTGCCTGACAGATAGGAACCTTGATCGTGAAGCCCGAAGGCAAATCAGCTATGAGCTGGGGCACTGTCGGATCGACGTGGTCGCTGCCTACATTGGAGGGCGGACATGAGTAAGCAATTCGACATGGAACTGTTCTTGGCTGGAGTGCTGACGGGGTCGCAGGCAACCCAACAACGCCATGTGCGCCAGGCAAAGATCATGCAGGCTGAAATCGCGAAGCGCTGGCAACGAGAGACACCTTGGGCTTGGCAGAGAAAGCACGTGGCTTGGTTTCTCGAGCATCGCTTAGATCAACGCAGTGAAGCGACGCGGTATTACTTTTTGCTGAGCGCGCGTCTGCTCGCTCGCCGCTTGAAAAAGACATGGGCATTCAACCTTTCGCGTGGATAAGGCTTTTGCTAGCCCTAAACGTCAAGCGATCGACCCATTCCACTCAGCCATGGAAGGAAGAACCGGCAATGCAGACGATTGCTTGAGCACAATGCCCACCTGCACACGTCCCCCTTCATCCTAGGCACATTGACGCCGCGTTCAATGACGGATCCAAACATCCATGCTCTGGTTGCAGAGCTCCAAGAACGAGCAGATTGGCCAGTGGCTAAAATGACCACCCTTAGGTCACGAATGCATCTAGGATGCTTTGAGTTCCGCGTAAAGGAAGCAAGAACGTAGTGGGCCACCCTAAGCGGTTAGTTTAAAATGATTTTTTTGCGCAGCAGGCCTAATCGGCAGCGTTCCTTTCAATAGGTACGAGGAGATTTCCCGGAGTCATGTTTTACTACAGGTCTCGTTTGAACCGACTCAGGCAATAGGCACCCAGTTGAACGAATCGCCACCTCGTCTCACGCAGGTCGCACAAGGTCGCGAAATTTCAGGACTCAGCGCGTATGAGTAAAACGAAAACAACGAACGGCAACGAAAACGCCAAAACTATACGTACGCCCAAATTACGCTTTCCTGAGTTTAGGGATTCGAAAGAGTGGGAAAAGACAGAGCTCAGGATGATTGCCGACCCTGTCTTAGACAAAGCTAGTTCTGGTGAGAAGAATAATGCCCTGAGTCTCTCAACTGAAAACACCATAGTGCTTCAGAGTGACATATTGGAAGGCAATGAGATAAATAAATACTCTGAACGCTATCTTAGGATTATTCGCGATGACTTTATTTACATTGACAAAAGCACAAAAAATCCGGCCTCAGGCACTATAAAGCGATTATCCAATTACTCCAATGGAGTGGTCCCCTCAGTTTACAAGTGCTTCCGCTTTCATGCCAATGAACACCCAGGCTTTTGGGAAGGATATTTCGAATCAGGAGCGCACAACAATCAGCTCAGTAAAGTTATAAATGAGGGTGCAACCCAGGGACGATTTAACACTCCAGTCAATAAATTTCTCGCCATAAACGTATGGCGCCCGTGCGAATCGGAACAAAAAAAAATCGCCGACTGTCTGGAGTCATTGGAGAGCCTGATTGCGGCCCAATCTCAGAAAATAAAAACGCTCAGCACTCATAAGATCGGTCTGACACTGCAACTATTTCCACGTAAAGGTGAATTCAAGCCTCGGTTACGTTTCCCTGATTTCCAGAACGCTGAGGAATGGAAAAAAGTCCTATTTACAAACGCTATAAAAGTAACTTCAGGGAAGGAATTTAAGCCATCGGAGTACTCGGGCGAGGGGATTCGATTAATACAATCGAAAAATATTGAATATGGCTCATTAATATGGAGCGATGACTCACCTCACCTCCCTACAACCTATGCAGACAAGCACCCTGAATTATTATTACAAACTAATAACATTGTCTTTGCGCTCTATCGACCAATGCGCAATGAAGAAATAAAGATCACCAAAATTAGTAAAAATAATGAAAAATCGATTTTCAGCCATCAGCTAGCCAAGTTGGAAATCATTACCGATTTACTTTGCGCAGATTTCGCATTTCATTTTTGTCGACATTTCTTATCAGACTACGCACAAAGCAACTCTACCGGCCTCGGACAGACAAGGATATCGCTAAAGGAATTGAACAAACAGAGTATTACACTCCCGTCGCTGCCTGAGCAAATATGTATTGCAGGCTGTCTTAGCTCACTTGACAGCTTAATTACTTCGCACATACAGAAGCTTGAATCCATAAAAAAACACAAGACGGCGCTTTTGCAAAAGCTTTTCCCGCGGTCGGACAAGGATATTTAATGAACAAACCGTTAGTACAATCGAATTTCAGATCTTTAAAGTCGCTAGCCAAAAAGTTGCGCAAGGATATGACAGGAGTTCGAGGAAGAAAAAAACTTGGCGCACGAAAAGCGATCGCACCAATAAAAGGGAACGACTTTGTTTTGCTTTTTGCTCACAACGGGGTAGGCAAAACTCGTTTATCCATGGAGTTTAAAGATCTTGGAAAAAAACAGGACAAGAGAGACACTCTATACTTCAACGCTTTCACTGAAGACCTTTTTGACTGGGATAACGATTTCGACGAGGATAGAGAAAGAAGAATAAAATTCAAATCCCACTCTCAGTTTTTTAATGGGCTTGATGGCATTGGCATTGAAAGTCGCATTCGCCCCCACTTACATCGCCACGCTGACTTTAATTTCACAATAAACTACGACGATGCAGAAATTAGCTTTTTTCGTGAGGAAATCGTCGCAGGTAAAATTGAGACCCTGGAGGATATAAAAATATCACGCGGGGAAGAGAATATTTTTATTTGGTGTTTTTTTCTTGCCATACTCGAATTGGCCAGCTTAGCAGAACCAGGTGACCCATATTATTGGGTAAAATTTGTTTACATTGACGACCCGATTTCGTCCCTTGATGAACACAACACAATCGCTGTCGCCTCCGGACTTTCTGCGCTTTTAAAAGACTCCAGAAACAATATAAAAATCATCATATCCACACACCACGGATTGTTCTTTAATGTTCTTTTCAATGAACTCAAAGGAAAAAATGAACAATCTGCGAAAAAAGAGGAAATCAGAAAAAAGTCTTATATCCTGAGCCGTCCAAATAAGTCCCCAAGCTACACACTCCAAGACACAGGAGAGTCTCCATTCTTGAATCATGTAGCATCATTACTAGAATTACAGGCTGCAGCGAGGTCAGGCAACATTTCGCAACACCATTTCAACTCTCTTCGAAGCATTTTAGAGAAAACGGCAATATTTTTTGGCCGACAGCATATATCTACTTGCTTTGATGGCAATCCCAATAAAAATCTATATGTCCGCTTTTTAAATATCCGCAGCCATTCAAAGTATTCTGTCTTTGAACCCGACCCCCTGAGTCGATCTGAGAAAAAAATGTTTCGTGACATTCTTAGCACATTTATTAATCTTCACCCGTTCAACACAACACTATTTCCGAAGTCACTCGCAGCAGCGCCCGCACCATGATCGTCTCGAATGTCTACCAAATTACTATTTTTGTCCTGGACCTCAGCATTTTCCAGGACTCAGAAACTCTTACGTATTTCGCTCCCCCTTCATCGAGAAACCTTGATACTCTACACTGCCCGGAGGTGAAAAATGACAGAATCAAATAAAATAATGCTTGGCAAGGCCCTCTGGAGTGTCGCCGACCAACTGCGCGGACTAATGAATGCAGACGACTTCCGCGATTACATACTTTCATTCTTTCTCCTGCGATATTTATCAGACAATTATGAAAATGCAGCGAAGACAGAACTTGGCGATGACTACCCTAAAGTCAAAGATAAAGACTATTGCGTACCCCTTACCCTTTGGTACGCCAACAACCCGGAAGAGATCACCAAATTCGAAAAACATATGCGCAAGAAGATCCATTATGTACTGCACCCTCAGTATATATGGAGCAGCATCGCGAACATGGCTCGATCTCAAAAAAGCGAACTACTCAGCACACTGCAGGGGGCCTTCAAACACATCGAGCTTGAATCTTTTGAGCACACATTCCAAGGTCTATTTAGCGCAATCAACCTTGACTCTGAAAAACTAGGCCGCACTTACGCCGAACGCAATATTAAGCTATCTGTCCTCATTCAGAAAATCTCCGAAGGCTTAGCTGAATTCCCCACTGACATGGATGCATTTGGTGATGTTTATGAGTACTTGATCGAACAGTTTGCCGCAGGTTCAGGCAAGAAGTCGGGTGAGTTCTACACGCCACAGCAAATTTCCGACATCCTTTCCTCTATTGTTACACTCGATAGCCAGGATCCCCAGAGCGGCTCAATACAGAGCTTGGGAAGTGTGATGGACTTTGCCTGCGGTTCCGGTTCGCTGCTGCTTAACGTACGGAAACGCGTCAAATCGCGGCATACCGGGATTATATACGGACAGGAAAAGAACTTTACTACGTATAATTTAGCGCGCATGAACATGCTGATGCACGGATTAAAAGATACTGATTTTCAAATTCACCATGGCGATACATTGGCGAATGACTGGGCCATACTACGCGAGATGAACCCTGCAAAGAAACTAGCTTTTGATATCGTAGTTGCTAATCCGCCTTTGAGCTGCCGGTGGGAGCCAACCGACTCTCTAACCGAAGATGTACGCTTCAAAAACTATGGAGTGGCTCCTAAATCTTCCGCAGATTTTGCCTTTCTGCTACATGGACTTCATTATCTAAAAAATGAAGGTGTGATGGCCATCGTTCAGCCCCATGGCGTCCTCTTCCGTAGCGGTGCCGAGGAGCGAATTCGGACTAAACTGCTGAAGGATGGCCACATTGATACGGTAATTGGGCTACCCTCAAACCTCCTTTATTCCTCAGGCATCCCAGTTTGCATTTTGGTCCTTAAGAAATGTACTCGACCGGAAGATGTACTTATTATCGATGCAACAGAGAGCTTCGTTAAAGGCAAGCGACAGAACCATTTATCCCACGAGCAAATAACCAAGATCATTGACACTTATCGGTTCCGTAGGGAAGAATCCCGCTACGCCCGCAGGGTTACGATGGAGGAAATCAAGGAGAATGGCTATAACCTTAATATTTCTCGCTATATAAGCACGTCCAGCATCGAAGCTGAGGTTGACTTACAGACCGTAAATCGTGAACTAGCAACCCTGGAAAAAACCATTAAATCGGCCCGAGACAAACATAATGCTTTCCTTAGAGACCTGGGGCTTCCGCCATTAGCTTGAGTTAAAAAACAGCAGGCTACCTGTCGAGCTGCCTCTCTTCAGTCAACTAACCCAAGACCTCTATCTTGCAAAAAAGGGCGTAGCAATTAGCTGCGTAATTGATGCGTGCAGTTTACGGAGAGGTCACCGTAATATTTTACCGAGAACGCCTGCGGCAGCCATTTCCAATGCGTGGTGCACGTATGAAGCTCTCTGGCGGTGACCGAAAAGCTGTCAAGTTCTAGTCCCATCCAGCTAATGATCTACGCAACACCATTCTTTAGCCCTAGGTTCTTGCTCGCGTAAGTAGGTACAGTCGATTAAAGACAAGATGCGTAGCCCAACGCGACCTGATGTCTAACGGATCAGCCACGGCCAAAGCCCTCGGTTCAGCCAGATACGCTGGGTGCTGTGACATGCTTCCTCAGTGATAGGACTGTGCCAGTCGACAACAACCCGGTTGAGGACCTGGGACGGCCATGGGCACTGGGACGTTCCTACTGATCCTTTACCAGATCGCTATGCCGCGGTAAACGGTCGGCAGCAATCATGAGCTTGATCCAGTCGACGAGCAAGAATGAACACCGTCAGCATGCCAATCTCGAGGATGTGCTGACCGGCTGACGACGCTGCGGGCCAACGTGATCGTGTAATTGCTACCGCATGAGTGGATGCCGATGTGACTCGCGCAGGTGAATTGTGCGGACGCTTACAATCAGCCGCTGCACGAGAGCGCAGGGTAGTTGATCGCGAAATCGCTCCTCTAGGCTCTCCAAAACCTTATCACGAACATCGTCTCCACTGTCACCTGCCAGGCTGCCCCCGCTTGCATCTCCGCTGCCAAAAACGCGGCTGCATTGGTTAAGATGCGCTCCTTAGCTTGCACAGGGGTGCGGTACAGCCGCCCTACCAGCGCTGCTATTCAGCGCTTTGATTTGGAGTATCTGCAGTTGAACCACGCGGTCCACAACAAACTGGTTTCATTTATCTGGTCGATTGCCGACGACTGCCTGCGCGACGTGTATGTGCGCGGAAAATACCGTGACGTCATCCTGCCCATGGTGGTGCTGCGCCGACTCGATGCCCTGCTGGAGGCGAGCAAGGTCAAGGTAATGGAAGAGCTGGCCTTTCAGCAACATGAAATGAGCCAGACCGAACTGGACGACAGCGCCCTGCGTGCCGCTTCCGGTTATGTGTTCTACAACACCAGCAAATGGACGCTAAGCCAACTGCAGAAGACTGCCACCAACAACCAGCAGATCCTCCTGAGCAACGTTGAGGAATACCTCGACGGCTTTAGCGACAACGTCAAAGACATCATCCGGCGCTTCAATCTCAAGTCGCAGATGCGCCACATGGCCAGCAAAGACGTGCTGCTTGACGTACTGGAAAAATTCACCTCGCCCACCATCAACCTCACCCCTCACGACAGCGAAGACCCACAAGGCAACCGCCTGCCAGCCCTGAGCAACCTGGGCATGGGCTATGTGTTCGAAGAGCTTATCCGCAAGTTCAACGAAGAGAACAACGAGGAAGCCGGTGAGCACTTCACCCCGCGCGAAGTGATCGAGCTGATGACCCACCTGGTCTTCGACCCGATCAAAAATCGCCTGCCCTCTGTGATGACCATCTACGACCCGGCCTGCGGCAGTGGCGGCATGCTCACCGAGTCGCAGAATTTTATCGAAGAAAAATACCCGGACTCGACCATTCAGCGCGACATCCACCTCTACGGCAAGGAGATCAACGACGAGACCTATGCCATCTGCAAGTCGGACATGATGATCAAAGGTAACAACCCTGCCCACATCCGCCCCGGCTCCACCCTCTCGGTGGACGAATTCGCCGGCAGCCGCTTCGACTTTATGCTGTCCAACCCGCCCTACGGTAAAAGCTGGGCGAGTGAGCAGAAGTTCATCAAAGACGGCGGCGATGTCATCGACCCGCGCTTCAAGGTCAGCCTCGCGGACTATTGGGGCAACGCCGAAATGCAGGACGCCACCCCGCGCTCAAGCGACGGCCAACTGCTGTTTCTGATGGAAATGGTCAACAAGATGAAGACGCCGGGCGAAAGCAGTCTCGGTTCGCGCATCGCCTCAGTGCACAATGGCTCCAGCCTATTCACCGGCGACGCAGGCGGCGGCGAGAGCAATATCCGCCGCCACCTGATCGAAAACGACCTGCTCGATGCCATCATCCAGTTGCCCAACAACCTGTTCTACAACACCGGCATCACTACCTATATCTGGCTGCTCTCCAGCAACAAGCCGGCGCAGCGCCGAGGCAAGGTGCAACTGATCGACGCCAGTCTGCTGTATCGCAAACTGCGTAAAAACCTCGGCAACAAAAACTGTGAATTTGCTTCCGAGCATATCGAGCGGATCACCCAAACCTACCTCGACCTGGCCAGCCTCGACCGCCCGGCCGGTGGCGACGGCATTGCCGCGCAGGTGTTTGATAACCGCGACTTCGGGTACCACAAGGTCAGCATCGAACGGCCAGACCGGCGCAAGGCGCAGTTCAGCGCCGAGCGCATCGAAACCCTGCGTTTCGACAAGGCCCTGCGCGAACCGATGCAGTGGATTTACCAAGAGTGGGGCGAGGCGGTGTACCAGGACGCCACCTTGGCCACCCATGAAAAAGCCATCCTCGCCTGGTGTGAAGACCAAGGTCTGGAGCTCAACGCCAAGCAGCGTAAAAAACTGCTGAGTCTGGAAACCTGGGCTAAGCAGTCGCTGCTGGTCACCGTGGCCAATTACCTGAAGCAGGCTATCGGCAGCGACGAATACGACGACTTTAACCTGTTTGCCAAGCTGGTGGACAAAGTGCTCAAACAACTGGGCAAGGAGGCCGGCATCAAGCTCGTCGCCAGCGAGCGCAACCAGTTGCTCAATGCAGTGAGCTGGTACGACGAAAACGCCGCCAAGGTCATCCGCAAGGTAGAGAAGTTCGACTGTGCCCAGTTGGTTGCGCTGCTTGATCGCCTGGGTTGTAGCGAGCTCGAGCTGCCCGACTTCGGTTATTACCCCAACGGGAAGGCCGGCGAGTTCATCACCTACGAGTCCAGCAGCGATCTGCGCGACAGCGAAAGCATCCCGCTGGAGGATGCTATCCACCACTTCTTCAAGGCCGAAGTGCAGCCCCATGTAGCGGAGGCCTGGATCAATCTGGAGTCGGTGAAGATCGGCTACGAGATCAGCTTCAATAAATACTTCTACAAGCATCAAACGCTACGCAGCATGGAAGAGGTGGCGCGGGAAATCGTGTCGCTGGAGCAGCAGGCAGAGGGGCTGATTGCAGAAATTTTGGGGTTGGAAGTGAAGGATGTCTCGGGGGTTATGGTGTGACCAAAATGGAGATCAATTTGCCGCCATATAAGCGCTATAAAAACTCCAAAGTCGATTGGGCAAATCAAATCCCATTTCACTGGGAAACGAAAGCGCTCAAGTATATTGCCAAACTACAGAGTGGCGACACTATTCGGCCAGAGCAGTTCACTGAGGATGGATACCCTGTTTTTGGAGGGAACGGTTTTCGGGGGTACACGAGGTCGTTTAATAATATCGGCAAATTCCCGCTGATAGGAAGACAGGGCGCTTTGTGCGGTAACGTCAACTATTCGTCAGGATACTTCTTTGCCTCTGAGCACGCTGTGGTGGTGTATCCAAGGTCAGAGTGCAGCGTTACATGGCTCGGCGAAACAATTCGAGCCGCCAACTTCAATAGGCTATCCCAATCTACTGCACAGCCTGGTATCTCTGTAGCAGTGGTAGAAAACCAACAATTCCCGCACCCACCAGCGGCAGAAAAAAAGGCGATTGCAGAGTTTATCGATCAAAAATCTACCCAGATTGAGCAGGCAATCCATATCAAGGAGCGTCAGATCGAGCGACTTAAAGAGCGCAAGCAGATACTGATCCAGCAGGCCGTAACCCGTGGTCTTGATTCGCATGTCCCCATGCGGGATACCGGCCTCGAATGGATTGGCGAAATTCCGGCGCATTGGAGAATGATGGCTAACCGTGCATTGTTCCGCGAGCGGGTGGAGCCCGGGCGAGAGGATTTGCCTTTGTTGTCGGTTTCCATCCATTCCGGTGTATCCGAAGAAGAAATCTCCGAAGAAGAGAACATTCGTGGTCGTGTAAAGATTGAAGATAAATCCAAGTACATCTGTGTGCGCCCAGGCGATATTGCCTTCAATATGATGCGCGCCTGGCAAGGAGCGATTGGTGCGGTACGTGTGGATGGAATGGTCAGCCCCGCGTATACCATTGCAGTGCCCCGTCCTAGCCTTGATGCCCGGTACTTCGAGTACCAGTACCGCACTCCCGGTTTTATCCAGCAGATGGACCGTTACTCCAAGGGCATTACGGATTTTCGCAAACGGCTCTACTGGGACGGTTTCAAGCAACTGATAACCCTTGTTCCTCCGGTTGAGGAACAGCGTGCCATCGTCGAGTTTATCGAGCAGGCCATGCTCAAGCAAAACGCTACCGTCACGCTGCTGGAACAACAAATCACCAAACTCATAGAATACAAAGCCACTTTGATCTATAGCGCCGTCACCGGCAAGATCAAGGTGCCGGGCGTGGTGGAGCCGGATACTCAAGATAGGGAGTTGGCTTGATGTGTGCCCAGCAGCACCTGCAGCGTTTGCTTGAGGGCAGCGGTGAAAGCGAGGTGGTGGAGTTTAAGGAGGCCAAGAACGGCTATGACTTCACCAAACTCGGTAAATACTTCTGAGCCCCGAGCAACGAGGCCAAGCCCATAAGATCAAAAATCTGCTGCAAGCCTTGAAAAAACAAGGAGTCATCGAACCTAAGGGCAAGCTTTGGCAAATGTCTAAAGGCTGATTGCTAGACATTTTTCGGCCCCGTGGGCGGGTTTGGCGCAGACAAATAATGCCCAGTAACACGGTGTGAACTCATTTGACTGAGCAGATTGCGCTAAACGAATAAGCCGAGCTGTTAGA
This sequence comes from Pseudomonas sp. GL_117, assembly GCF_057835125.1. Taxonomy (NCBI): domain Bacteria; kingdom Pseudomonadati; phylum Pseudomonadota; class Gammaproteobacteria; order Pseudomonadales; family Pseudomonadaceae; genus Pseudomonas; species Pseudomonas sp. GL_117. Next base: position 5,325,375 of record NZ_CM174418.1, read on the forward strand.
CATTCAGCAGGCTGCCGGCCAGCTCTGTTAATGGTTATGCTGTCAGGTGAATCAATGGGTTTGTAGTAAGTCAGGTGGGTAGCGGCGAATGTCTGGTCCCGTTAGCTGTATAGTTTTAGACATTTGCACCCCGCGCCTGGCTCGCCTGGCAGAGATAAGAAAGAACAGGCACAAGGAAGCCGGCATGGTAAGCAAGACCAACGAACAGGCGCTGGAAGCTAGCATCGAGAAATACCTGACCGGCACTTGCCTAGAAGAGCAGACGGTGGTCCGGGACAGCGCGGTGACCGTGCCGGCGGGCCTCAACCACGGGTATCAACTGGGCCGCGCTCAGGATTTCAATGCCCGCTATGCCGTGGATAGCCGCTGCTTGTGGCAATTTCTTGAGGCCAGCCAGGGCGATGATTTGGAACGCCTCAAGCAGCGCTACGATGATTGGGATTTGCGCATCTTCGAACGCTTCGACCGGCTGGCGAAGAAGTACGGTGCGCTGCACCTGCTCAAGCGCGGCCTGGCCATCGACGATATGCACTTCAACCTGATGTACCCCGCGCCGCTTGCCAGCAGTTCGGAGCGGGTCAAACAGCAGTTTGCGGCGAATATCTTTAGCAGCACCCGCCAGGTGCGTTACTCCCTGAGTAATCCGCTGGAAGAGATCGACCTGGTACTGTTCATCAATGGCTTGCCCTTCGCCACGCTGGAGCTGAAGAACCCCTGGACGGGCCAGAACGCCCGTTATCACGGGCAAAAGCAGTACAAGCAGGACCGCGACACGGGCCAGCCGCTGCTGCAATTCGGCCGCTGCCTAGTGCACATGACGGTAGACACCGACGAGGTCTACATGACCACCAAGTTGGCCGGTGTCGCGACCTTCTTCCTGCCATTCAACAAGGGCCATAACCACGGGGCTGGCAACCCGCCCAACCCCGCCGGGCACAAGAGCTCCTACCTGTGGCAGGAGGTTTTCAGCCGCGAAAGTGTGGCCAACATCATCCAGCACTTTGTGCGCCTGGACGGCAGCAGCAAGATGCCACTGGCCAAGCGTACGCTGTTCTTCCCGCGCTACCACCAACTGGATGTGGTGCGCCGCCTAGTGACGCATGCCAGCCAGCATGGTGTGGGTCAGCGCTACCTGATCCAGCACTCGGCCGGCTCGGGCAAATCGAACTCCATCACCTGGGCGGCCTATCAGTTGATAGAAACCTATCCGGCTTCGCTGGAGGTTGTCGGCGCGCGCGCTCTAGATGTGCCGCTGTTCGACTCGGTGATTGTGGTGACTGACCGCCGCCTGCTGGACAAGCAATTGCGCGAGAACCTACGCGAGTTCTCCGAGGTGAAAAACATCATCGCTCCGGCGCTGAAGTCCTCTGACCTCCAGCGGGCGCTGGAGCAGGGAAAAAAAATCATCATTACCACCATCCAGAAATTCCCGGTGATCGTGGATGGCATCGACGACATGGCCGGCAAACGCTTTGCCGTGATCATCGACGAGGCGCACAGCTCGCAGGACGGTAGCAGCCACGGCACGATGAACAAGGTGATGGGCGGCGACGAGCAAGACGACACTCAGGAGAAGATCCTCAGCGCCATCAAGAACAGCAAGATGCGCGGAAATGCCTCGTACTTTGCCTTCACCGCCACGCCGAAGAACAGCACGCTGGAGAAGTTCGGCGAGCAGCAGGCCGATGGCCGCTTCGCGCCCTTCCACCTGTACTCGATGAAGCAGGCCATTGAAGAGGGCTTTATCCTCGATGTGCTGGCCAACTACACCACGTACCGCAGCTACTACGAAATTCAGAAGTCCATCGAGGACAATCCGCTGTTTGACACGCTGAAAGCACAGAAGAAGCTACGCGCCTATGTCGAACGCGACCAGCAGACCATCGACGTTAAGGCTGAGGTGATGCTGGAGCATTTTATTGAGCAGGTGGTCACGCCGAAAAAGCTTAAGGGCCAGGCCAAGGGCATGGTCATAACCCAAAACATCGAAGCCGCCATCCGTTATCACAAGGCCATCAGCCGCTTGCTGGCAGCGCGCGGCAACCCGTTCAAGGCGCTAATTGCCTTCTCCGGCGAAAAATTGGTTGATGGTATCGAGTACACCGAAGCCGGTATCAACGGCTTCGCCGAAGCGGATACGCGAGACAAGTTCGACACCGACGAATACCGATTGCTGGTAGTGGCCAACAAGTACCTGACAGGCTTCGATCAGCCTAAGCTGTGTGCCATGTACGTGGACAAGAAGCTGCAGTACGTACTCGCTGTGCAAGCGCTGTCGCGCCTTAATCGTGCCGCGCCGAAGTGGGCCAAGAAGACTGAAGACCTGTTCGTTCTGGATTTCTTCAACCAGGTGGAGGACATAAAAGCCTCCTTCGACCCGTTTTACACGGCCACCAGCCTGTCCGGAGCAACGGATATCAATGTGCTGCACGAACTCAAGGACCAGTTGGACGAGGTCGGTGTCTACGAGTGGCCGGAAGTAGAGGCATTCGCCACGCAGTATTTCGACAACGTCGATGCCGAAAAGCTCGCTGTGCTTATCGATATCGCCGCCGAGCGTTTCGACGTGGAACTAGAGTTGGAGGATGAGGCAAAGGTCGATTTCAAAATCAAGGCCAAGCAGTTTGTGAAGATCTACGGCCAGATGGCCTCGATCATGCCGTATGAGATTGTGGCCTGGGAAAAGCTTTTCTGGTTCCTCAAGTTCCTGATCCCGAAACTCAAAGTGCAGGACAAAGACGCCGACGAAATCGACGCTCTGCTCAACTCGGTCGACCTCGCGTCCTATGGGCTGGAACGCGTCAAGTTGAACCACAGCATTGCGTTGGATGACGCGGAAACCGAGCTGGACCCAGCCAACCCAAATCCGCGCGGGGTACATACTGGTGAGCAGGAAAAAGACCTGCTGGACCAAATCATCCAGAGCTTCAACGAGCGTTGGTTCCAGGGCTGGGGGGTGACCACGGAAGAAAAGCGCGTGAAGTTCCTGAGCATTCTAAAGGGCATTCAGGAGCATCCGGACTTTGAGCCAAAGTACCAAAAGAGCCAGGACGAAGACCACCGTGCACTGGCGTTCGAGAAGATTTTCGAGGAAGTCATGCTGATACGCCGCCGCCAGGACCTAGAGCTTTACCGGCTGGTAGCCAGTGATGAAGCGCTCAAGTCTTCGTTGCAGCAGAGCATGAGGGGCATGCTGGGCTGAGATATGTGCAAGCTCGGTGTGTCTCAGCATGTCCGGTCCATACGGCTAAAGCCGTCACGCCCATTCGCATGGAGCTTTAACCTCGAAGTCCTGCAGGGGGCCGAACTCAACAATGACCGTCCATCGGAAGCCAGGCCACGCAGCATTCCAGCTGGTATTCCAAGGAGTTTATCTGATCAATTATTAGCCAATAAAAACAGATGGCTACAGAGCTGTTTCAAATCCCCCCGGCACTTCAACATCTAAAGACGTCTACGGACGTCTTTTTTTATGCCTGCAATTCCCCCCTCCCCCAACAAGAATGATGGCCTTCTGCCCTAAAGTTCCCCCCCTCCCAGCCGATAACCTAACGCTCCCCAAACCACGCGACTGAACGGAATCTCAGCGTTGGAAACAAAACACTTCAGCTTCACCACCCAGTCCTTCAGCGCCAGCACCATCGCCAACGTGTTTATCCACGGCTACTCGGCGGGCCATAACTTGGGCGATCGTACTCTTCTGTCCAGCCAGATCCCGCAAGCGCTGGATGGTGACATCAACCTCCTGGCGTTCTGGCGCTCCAGCCACTATTCCTCAATCAGTTCGATGTCACGCAACGTCATCATGGGCGCTTCGCGATTGCATCCCGGTGCGGGTATTGCTGCATTTGCTCTGGATCGGTCGGTGCATTTCGCGGTGGTTCGCAAGCGGGCGAACCGCATTGGCGAAGCGCTGCTTGAGGAGCTGGAGGCCCATCTGCTGGAGCACTATCCGTATGTCACCCACGTCAATCTGGTCGGCCATTCCCTGGGCGGGCGGGTGGTGGTCAGTGCGTTGCGCAAGCTGGCCAGCCATCCCGAGTCTTGTGAGCTGATCATCGGCGATGTGCTGTTGATGGCTGCGGCGGTCGAGGTTTCGGCAGACGAGGCCCAGGCATTGAACAACTGCGCGGCGGGGCGGGTGATTAACGCCTATTCAAAATCCGATGCCATCTTGTTGATGAATGTGGATGAGACCTGCGTGGGTCGACACGAGGTACCGCACTTTAAAAATGTCGAAATGACCGACTTCGGCCACTTGGACTATTGGCCCAAGCTGCATGACGTCTTGCTGCGCACGCGGTTCGCGGGTTTTAGCGGCCAGCGGCTCGGCGCGGTGATGTCGCAGGACCCAATCCACACTGACGCGCTGCTCTACGGTCTGATGCAAAGCGCGCCAGCAGCCGTGCTGGAGCAAGGCATCAAGCACCTTAAAAGCAGCAGTTGGGTGTCCTTCGACGAGCAGAAGCCGCTGTATTCCTTCATCCAGGAACTGCAACTGCTGGGCGGGCATTGCCTGGCCAATTTGACCCGCGGGCGCGGCCTTGCCTATGCCAACGTGCTCGATGGGTTAGTCAGTCATTTCGACTTGGGCAATGGCCGGCAAACCTGTAGCTCCGTAGTAGAGCTCGAAGCCCTGCTGATTCGACAAGTGTTCGATAACGCGTTTCCAGATGGCCATGCGTTCAGTCGTTCAACGATTGCCGTGGTCAAGGCCATGCCCGCCGACACCTACTTCAAACATGTGGACGCGTTGGCGGAACGGCTGACCCTGGCCTCTTACCTCAAGAGCCCGTCAACCCCACCGCAGGCTGAGCCGTCAGGCGAGTTGGCGGTTACCCGTGGCGAGATCAACCTGAGCGGCCTCGCCACCTGGAATGTGGTTTCGGCGCTCCCGAGCCTGCTGGACATGACCCCGGTGGGGCGCTGGATGACCAATTTGAAGACCGCCTTGAAGCCCGGTTATTCGGCACTGGTGCCGGTGGTCGCCGTGGTGTTTTTTGCACGTGTGCATTGGGGTAACGAGCGTGGGTTCAAGCACCCATGACCCCTCCTATGTACGCGTTTGATTTTCCAAGCCTGGAGTAGATATGCCCATCGGAAGACCGCTGGCCAAGGCCGAGCCACACAGCAAGGAGCAAGCGCCCGCAGCACCGGCGTATGACTTTGAAGTCATTGTTCCCAGATACAACCTGGATGACGTCGTGGTCAACAGCCACACCAAAGACGAAATTCTCTCTGCGATTGCCCTGCGCAAAGACAGTGAATTCGTCTACAACACCCTCGGCTTCGCCAGCACCCACAAGATGTCAGACAAATTCGTACTGAATTTTTATGGCGAGCCCGGCACCGGTAAAACCATCACGGCGCACGCGGTTGCCCAAGCGTTTGGCAAGGATCTGCTGGTCGTCGACTACTCACAGATTGAATCGAAGTATGTGGGCGACACGCCGAAAAACCTGAAGAAGGTGTTTGATTTCGCCAAGGAAATGGACTGTGTGATTTTCTTCGACGAGGCCGATGCCATCTTGAGTCGACGGGTCACCAACATGACCAGCGCCACCGATACAAGTGTCAACCAGACCCGCTCGGTACTTCTGAATATCTTGAATGACTTCAGCGGCATCCTGATTTTCGCCACGAACTTCATCTCCAACTACGACCCCGCCTTCATGCGCCGGATCGCCAAGCACATCCACTTCAAGCTACCGGACCATGACAACCGCGTCGCGCTGTTCCAACGCTACATCCCGCAACCGCTGCAAGCCGGCCTGGCGTTGGAAACCTATGCACAGGCGGCGCAGGGATTGAGTGCAGCGGACATCGAGAACATCACACTGATGGCCGCCTTCAAGGCCGCTTACAAGCAGTCGACCTGCCTTTGCGAAGAGGACATTTTGAAGGAAATAAACAACACCCTTGCCAGCAAACAGGCAAACGCAAAAAGCGAATACACAACTACAACCAAAGTGGTCTCCAAGGACTACGTCGAAAAGCAAACAGGGATGGTGCTGGAATGATTCCATTTATTTTGTTGGGCGCGGCACTGTTCGCCGGCGCCGTGGTGGTCTCTGCATTTTGGGACAAGATAAAGAACTTTCTGGAAGCCTCCGTCAAACACGTACGCCAAATCGTCAAAGCAACCATCGTCGGCCTGACCGCCTACATCAAAACCCAGAATGTGGTTGCCGGGATTGCCGCAGGCTTACAGGCGCTGAACAAGTTCTACTCGAAAAATGAAGATCAGCAGTGGGAAGAAACCGTCACCACGCGGACCATTCCCGCATCAGATGTGCCCGAGCATATTCGCCGCAAGCTGGAAAGCACCCAAGCGCCGGTGGACATTTCAGAAGACATTGCCAAAGAACTCAAGCTGGAGCTGTAACTCATGAATCACGACGACAAGACATTGGGTGGCGCCCTGCTGGAAGACTTCAAGAAGGCGGTCAAGCTGGGCTTGAGAGAGTTGCTCAAAGAGGGCGAAAAACTGATCAAGGAAGGCCAAGTCTCAGTCGATGACTACCTGGCTCAAAAAACCACTGGCCTCGACCCCTACATTCTTCACGAGCAAACAGCCAAACAGTTGGACTTCGTTTCAGGTGAGGTTTTCATTGCGCTGCAGGACGAGGATAAGTTCGTCTTTGGCGTAGACCTTTACTTCACGGACGCCAATAAACAATGGGTTAAAAGCGCCCACATCGATACGCCGAAACCCTTGGACCTCTACTTCTTGAAAGAGGACCAGGCGCGTATCCGCGCCGAGAAAAAAATCGCCTACACGTACGACAAACCAACGGCCTGATGCCTTAAGCGGAGCGTGCCGGTGCACGCTCTCCACTGTTCTATTTGTCGGATAGCAGAGTCACCATGATCATTATTGTCTACGGGTTTTTATTGCTGCTGGCGATCGGCTTCGCGGGGATCATCCTCAAACACGCCTGGTCCGTCACCAAGTGGGTATCGATCTGCGCGCTGGGCATTGTGACCCTGCCTATCAGCATCCCTTACCTGATCATCAAGGCCTACCGCGACGGCGTGAAGAACCGCGAACTGCTGAAAAAAATCCCCGCCGCCTTGCAGCGTCAAGACTTCCTCCAAGCCCTGCGGCTCATCAAGGAACACAACCCTGATGACCTCAAGGCCACGATGGAATTGATCGCCCAAGAAGGCCTCGACCTGCGTGCGCTGAAGGAGGATCTGAAAGCGCGTTATACCCAGGCGGTGGAAGCCGAGATCAAGACACGCCTGGACGTTTTGGAGGGCAGCAACTTTATCGAACTCTCCAGCCTGCTGCGGCCGCTGAAGCCTATTTACCAGCAGTATCTGCTAGAAAAAGGCGACTTCCCAACCCCGCAAAAAATCGTCGAAGCCAAGTTCAAAAGCAAAGAACTTGAACTGGAAAAACCGCGTACTCAAGACGAAGAAAAACCGGTGTTCCTGGTCCGTCGCCGCATGCAGGATGAGTTCGCGGATGCGATTGAAATCTGAGTTGCAAACAGCCCGCAACCTGACACCGCTGAGCTAGCCTTCCACCGGAATCATTGCCTGCAACAACTCCAACTTGCGCTGCAACTGCGCAACGTGTTCACGCTCGGCACGTAATGCCGAGCGCAGCTCCCGGTTCTCCACTTCCCAGATCTGCGCCCAGCGCAGGTCTTTCTGGTAGTGCGCAACCATCTTCCACAGTTCGCTCAGTTTCAGGCAATGCTGGATCAGCACCAGCAGGATGATCCCCATCACCACCAATGCCCCCGTCGAAACCACTTCCGACATACTCATGTTCACGTCCTTTCAAGCCTTCGAGGTATTTCGAAGACAGCAACACGATATGTAGTGATTCACGACAGGTCTAGAATGTAGACTTATACAGGTAAAGTATTCACACACATGGAGCAGCCATGAAACGCAAGCAATCCATCGAGCAAGTGCGCTGGGACCTGGCACTTCGCTATCGCCTCATCGAGACCGTCGCCTGGTGGGAAGGCCGGCTGACCACGGGGCACTTGATGCAGAGCTTTGGTATCAGCCGCCAGCAGGCCTCCAAGGACATCAACACCTACATCAATGAACATGCGCCCCGAAACTTGACATATGACAAGCAGCTGAAGGGCTACGTACCGAGCAAACACTTCAAGCCGCGGTTCATCGAGGACAGCGCCAGTGCCTATTTGCACCTGCTGTACCAGAACAATGAACGGGCGCCGCACATCGATGGGCTGGCCCTGGCCTACGCCCACACCAAGGTGCTGGAAGTGCCCGACCGGCCAATCCGTCCGGAAATCCTGCGGCCGTTGCTCAAGGCCTGTCGCGACGGTTTGCGCCTGGAGACCGAGTACGTTTCGTTCAACACGCCAAACGTGGAAATCCGCCTGATCGCCCCGCACACCCTGGTGTACACCGGCATGCGCTGGCACGTGCGCGCCTATTGCGAGAAGAACCGCCAGTACCGTGACTTCGTGCTGAGCCGCCTGCGCGGCGAGCCGGAGCTGCTCGACGCGTCAGCGTACACACGCGAGCAAGATGACGACTGGAACACCGAAGTGCCGATCATCTTCGCCCCCGACAGCCGCTTGAACACCGCGCAGCAGGCGATCATCGAAACCGACTTCGGCATGACCGATGGGCAACTGGTGGTCGCCAGCCGCAAGGCGTTGGTGCGGTACGTGTTGCGTCGCTATCAGATCGACCCGCGAAACCTGGCCACCACGCCAGAGGCGCAGCAGATTGTGGTCAGCAATTTGAAAGAATTGCGGCCGTGGCTTTCGTTCGATTGAGGGCTGCGCGCTGGCAACTGACGGCCAGCGCGCAAAGATCGAGGCGCTAGAACGCCTCAGACGTCGAGCTCGCAATCACCGAAGAACCGCTCGAACAGCGGCGTGGGCAGGTATTGCGCGTTGAGCAGGCCAAAGTGCTGGCCGACGTTGCGGCCCAGCGACAGCAACGTATTTGCGGCATTCTCGGTGCCGGCATAACCGGCGTTGAGGATGTAGGCGGCGCGCGCGTCAGCGGTCTGCGCCCGTTGATACGCCGTGCCCGTGATCAAGACGTCCACCAGGCAGACGTTGACCCGTTCATCACTCAGGCTGAAGGGCTCCAGCACCTCGCTCGCCAGTACCGCGCGCAGGCCGTCCTCGCCGCCGGCGACGATGCGTTCAAGCACGTCAAGCGGTCGCTCAAAGAGGTCGAACTCAAAAATGGAAAACGCAAAACAGTAGCCGTTGGCGGTTTCATGGGAGATCGGCTCTTTCTCGCTGGGACGCGTCGGCAGCCAGTTGACGAAGGACTCTTTATTGTCCTGCCCACCGCTGCGGCGGTAGACCAGATAGTCCTGGATCACCTGGCGGAAGGGATGGCCTGTCGGCACCCAGCCCGTACCTTGGCGCTTGCGTTTGTTCTTGCCAACTACCGGCACTACGGCCACCGGCACGCCCCCAAAACACCGCAAGTCATACCCCAACACAAACAGGCTGGCCTCAAACGCATGGCAGCGCGCGGGCAGCGCCCCTTGGTCGGCGAACCAGTTCGTACGCCCCAGCAGTTCACGGATGATCCACCCCAGGCGCACCTGCGAGCGGGCCCAGGTTTCATAGCTGATCGACGAAAACTGGCGCGCTGCCAAGCCGTTCACAAACGCACCCGGATCGCGCAACTGGCTGCCACGGGCACTGCCGGAGGGGAACGCCAGCAAAGGCTTGCCACCGCCGCTCCACTGCTGGCGAAACAACGAATACAACATGCCCATCGCCGCACCGACGCGGCTGTCATAGATCGGCGATCCCGATGCATCCAGCAAAGCATGGATTTTGGTCAGGCCCGCATCAAAACGCTGGACGCTGCTGGCGTTGAGATCATCCAGGTCCTGCTCACCGTCGAGCGCTATCAGCCCGGCCATCTTGCGCAAATACGCCGACAATTCCCCGTTGGCCGCCAATCGCTGCAAAAACGGAATGGCGCCGCGTACCCCGCCCCAACGCAGCACCTGCAAGCACGCTTGCAGCGCTTGCGGCTCGTCACCCGCGTCGACTGCGCGTTTAAGCCAAGCGCCCAACTGTCCAAGCGACTGCCGGGTCTGCACCCAGCTCTGCGAATTGACGCTCTGCTGGTGGGCATCCTGCCAGCTGGCCTTCCAGCGGTAGTGCCCGATCACCTGCTCGAAGCCCTGCACCTGAGCAATCAAGCCACCGGGCACAAACTTGCTGGCCTTGAAGTTCAGGTTGAAGGTCAGCGTCGGCAAATTGGCCTGCAACCATTCAACAAACGACGCAACTTCAGGTTGTGTCAGGAACTGTTCACGCTTCATGCAGACTGCCTTATGGCTGATATTGAATCGCCACACCCTAAGTAAAACAGCAGGTCGCGTCCACGTTGTGCGTTCATACAGGTAAACAAAAAGAGCAGGTCGTGAAACTCAATCGCGATGGGGCACGAACTTCGGTTTAGGTTGGTTCCGCACGCACTTCCCATTACCCTAGCGCCCTCTATCAGACAACCGGAAGTCCGATACCCGTGTTCAAGCCCCTTGTCGTCCTGACCCTCGTCTGCACCCCTTTGCTCGCCACTGCCGCCGACCTGGCCGGCGTGTGGACCGGCACCCTGGGCAAGTCCGCGATCACCGCGTGTTTCAACGGCGCCCACGGCGCCAATGGCAGCTACTACTACCAACGCATCCTCAGCCCGATTCAGTTGACCCAGGCCAACGCGAGCGAGCCCTGGGTAGAAGACGGGCAAACCGGGTTCTGGCAGTTGGACGACCCTCAAGGCGACACACTCACCGGCACCTGGAGCAAGGCCGTAGGCGGCAAAGGCCTGGCATTGCGCCTAAAACGTGCGGACGCGGAGGGTTGCGCCAGCGACAGTTACAACAACCCGCTCGAAGCGTCGCCGCCGCCGGTAACGGTGGAAAAGAAGACCTTCAACGAACACGCCTATCAGGTCAAAACCCAGGGCGGGCAAGTCACCCTGAGTCTCGACGGCGACGGCCCGGCCATCAGCAAGATCAACGCAGACCTCGCGCGCATGGCCATCAGCCCCGAAGGCCAGGCGCAGTTCTACCGAGAGCGCCGCAACGCCCTGGACCAGAGCGGCGGCACCTATACCAGTGAGATCACGGTGGAGCCGTTCTACTGGTCCTCGCAGTGGATCACCGTGCGGTTCTACCACTGGGCGGCAGGCTACGGCCGTGGCGGCATCAGTTGGGGCCTGCACAGCTGGAACCTGCACACCGGCGAGAGCGTCGACCCGTGGACATGGCTCGGAGGCCAGGCGCAGTGGGACAGCCCCTACTCCGGCCAAGTCCAGCTGCCGGCCACGTTCAGCGCCTGGCTGGCCAAACAAACCAGCGTCGACGAAGGCTGCCCGGCGGTCACCAGTTACTCCACCTTCGACTTGAGCTTCAACACCGAGGGCCTGCAACTCTCCACCCCCGCCCAAGGCGACGGTTGTGACAACGAGTTGAGCTTCACCTGGGAGCAACTGGCGCCGGTCCTGACGGCACAAGGTAAAGCGGCACTACCGAGCTTGCAGGCACCGTAAGAGACCTGGGCGTAGAAAAATCCCGCGCTCATTCACGAAATATTCAGAATCACCGACCGATACTAGCCCATTGCAATGACCGCTCCCCCCGAGCGCTCCCCCGCCCTGGTAGCCAGAATCCATGACGCGTCCTGTTCCTCTGTTGCTCCTGCTTGTTGCCCTGTTGTTCTTCTTTGCCCTTGGCAGCCACGAACTGCAAGGTTCTACCGAAGCCCGCGTCGCCGGGATCGCAATGGCCATGCACCTGGACAACAACTGGGTCGTGCCGCAACTATTTCGCGAACCCTTCCTGGAAAAACCGCCCCTGAGCCTGTGGCTCGACGCCGGGGCGATTCGCCTGTTCGGCGGCACCACCTGGGCGGTACGCCTGGCTTCGGCATTTGCCGGTTTGTTCAGCGTGATGCTGTTCTACGGGATGCTGCGCAAGTTCGGCCGCCCGCAGACCCTGGCGTTCAGCGCCGCGCTGATCCTTGCGACCATGGCCAGTTACTGGAGCAACGTACGCGGCGTGGGTGAGGACTCGCTGCTCAGCCTCGGCGTCACCACCGCGCTGCTGGGGTTCTACCAGGCGATGCGTCCTGAGAACCAAGGCTCCAAGTCCGGCGCCTGGGCGCTGTTTACCCTCGGCATGGTGATCGCCACCCTGAGTAAAGGCGTGCTGGGCCTGGCGATGCCGGGCATCGTGATCTTCGTGTATCTGGTCGTTACAAGCGTGATCGACAAACGCCTGCGCATCGGCGACTGGCTCAAGCCCGGGCTGTTCACCTTGCTGGCGTTGGTGCCACTGCTGATCTGGCTGGGTTTCCTGTTTCAACGCGGCGGTATGCAGGCCGTCGGCGAAGTGCTGTGGACAAACAGCGTCGGGCGCTTCAGCGGTTCGTTCGTCGAGGCTGGGCACTACGAACCGTTCTACTACTACCTTGCCAAGCTGCCCGAAGCCTTTCTGCCGTGGAATATCCTGGTGTACCTGGGCCTGTGGCACTTGCGTAAGAGCCTGGCACGCAATCGCTACTTGCTGTTTTTCTGCATCTGGCTGGTGGCGCAATTCACCCTGCTGACGCTGGCTTCGAGCAAGCGCACCGTGTACCTGATGTCGCTCACGCCAGCCGCCGCGGTGCTCGCGGCAGAATATGCGCGGGTGCTGCTGGACCGCCTGAAAGACCGCAGGCCCGCACTCTACCGTTACCATCGGCAGGTGATCGGCGGCGTGTTCGCCGTACTGATTGCCAGCTATATGAGCGCTGCATTCGTGTTCGCGCCCAAGGCCGACAAGCGCGAGTCATTCGTGCCGGTGATCAGCCAGCTCCAGGCGCTGCAAGCAGAAGGTCGAGAAGTGGCGATGTTTCAGCCCAACGAGCGGATTGCCGGCGCGGGGGTGTTCTATATGCAGGGCTACGTGCCGCTCCTGCAAACCGAGGCCGAGTTGCAGGCATTCCTCAGCGCCAAACCCGGCAACGTTGCGTTGACGGATCAAACCAGTGTGCTGAAGGAACAGGTGAAGGTCATCAAGGAGATGGCGATCAGTCGCAAGCCTTACTACTTCATAGAGCAGTAAGGCCTGCGTGGGGGATCAGTGCTTGGTCAGCTTGTCCAGGTACCCCATGGCAAACGCCGAGACGACGAAGGTCATGTGAATGATCACGTACCACATCAGGTGTTGTGGATCGACGTTCTTGGCGTCCATGAAGATGCGCAGCAAGTGGATGGAGGAAATCGCCACGATGGACGCCGCCACTTTCATCTTCAGCGAGGAGGAGTCCATGGTGCCCAGCCAGTTGAGCTTTTCCTTGTTGTCATCGATGTCCAGTTGCGAGACGAAGTTCTCGTAGCCGGAGATCATCACCATCACCAGCAAACCACCGACCAGCGCCATGTCGATCAACGACAGCAGCAGCAGGATGACGTCCGCTTCCAACATGGTGAACACGTTGGGCAGCACGTGGATGATTTCCTGGAAGAACTTCAGCGCCAGGATCAGCAAGCCCAGGGACAACCCCAGGTAAATCGGCGCCAGCAGCCAGCGTGAGGCGTACATAGTATTTTCGATAAAGCGTTCCATGGGATCTCACACAGCGTGGCTAAAAATGGCGGCGAGTATACCAGCCGCTGTCAAACACCTGTAACCGCGAGAAAACTGACCTGGCCGGCACTTGTAAGAGAATTTTTCTGCTAGTGTCGAGGCCATTAAATCGGCTCGATGATGTCGGACAGGAAGACTCAGATGATGGATGTGCGATCCCCTTTGGCCAACATCGGCCTGTGTGCGGCGTTGCTGATGGCCAGCGGCTGCTCCCCCAAAGATGAGCAGAAGCAGGCCACCCTCGAAGAGAAAACCGCTAAGTTCGAGCAATCCCTCGACAGCATCCAGGACCCCAAACTGCGCGACGCCATCGCCGACCTTGGCGGCTCGCTGCTGTTGCTGGAACGGGCGCGGGTCAAACTCGCCGACAAACCCGTCGAAGCCGAATACGGTGAAAACTCCCTCGCCCTGCTAACGCATTACCCCACGCCCCAGGCGCTGGTGGACACCTATATCAACGGCCTTTTCGTACTGCGCAAAGCCTCGCATTCCGACTACCTGACGGATCTGCAGCCGGTCTTCCCGTTCAGCTTCAACGCCCCGGACCAATTCCCCTTCCCCCATGGGCTGGAATGGCAGTCGGTCACGCTGAGCAACAACAAAGTCATCCCATTCCAGCCGGAATGGTCGGAAACCGACCCTGGCATCCAGTTGAGCCCCAGCAGTTCCAACCTGACCAACCCCGATGACCTGACAGTGACCTACCCGTTCATCGAAGGCGTCGAGACGGAAAACAAAAGCCAGCCACAGCCCGTCAGCCTCAAGGGCACGGTAGAAGTGATCGCGCCGGGCAAGCTGCTGAACTTCGAGCTGTCGAAACAGGACGTTGGCCGCACACGCACCGACGGCACTGTGAGCCTCAAGCTGTTGTTACTGGAAAAGAACTACGCCGAAATCGAGATGACCAACAACGCGCCACTCGCCGCAGAAGTGGGCGACGAATCGCCCAACCCATTGCTGGTACAGGCGCAAGACAGCACCGGGCAATTCCTCACGCGTTCGGGTTCGATCAACGAAAGCGCAGCGCAGGTGGCGTTCTACGAAAAACAACTGGCCGAGATGCAAAAGCAGACGGCCTGGTCGGAGGCGTTCGAGAAAAAACTCGTCGATGAGCAGAAAGCCTTCGAACACAAACAAACCAGCCACTACGCCAAAGTCTATTTCAATGGCGTGATCGACAAGCTACACGTCAACGTGCTGGATTTCTCCACCGCCACGCTCACCCGCAAAGACCTTGATCTACCAGTGCTGCGCTTCGACAAGAACAGCCTGCAGAAAACCGTGCAAGCCTTGCCGATGCCGGTCACGGTGTATGACGACGGCGCCGCCGGTTGGCTCAAAGACGCGAGCATGACCGAAGACCAGCTGAAAAACAGCGTCACCATCAGCCAGTCGACCGAAGACGCGAGTGCCGCCCATATCGTGTTCGACCACCCGTTCACCTTCAATGACGACCTGGTCGGCGCCGAGCGCAACAGCAGCGAATCGCCGATTACCTTCTTCACCGCCGATGACAAGGGCGAGCGCGGTGAGCCGATCGAGTTGCCGACCGAAGCCTTCGAGCTGAACCCGGCACGCGGCACGCTGACCTACGACCTCAACCTGTTCCCGGAAAACCCGGCGTTTGTGGTGGGCTCGGTGCCGCTGTTCCTCGCCACCATCGACAAAGCCACGATCGATGTCGCCAAGCTACCCAAGGGCCTGTCGCTCAAGGACAACGCGCTGATTGTCGACCAGAAGGAATTCCCCGCCGACAGCTGGCGCTTCTATGCCAAGGACGCCAGTGGCAACTACCTCAAGGAAATTCTCGGTGTGAGCCACCGCGCCGAGGAATTCGGCACGGCGATGTTTGACGTGCACTATTTCTACGGCCAGCCAACCACGCTGGAAAGCTACCAGCGCACTGACCTGAGCACCGTGCAATACGGTTTCGAGGTCAAGCTGGACAAGCCCGAGAGCAAATAGCGCTCAGTGCTGGGTGTCGCCATTGAGCTGTCGCAGATGGGCCTGCATGTGCAGGCTCCAGATCTGCGGGTCGCCCGCCCTCTCATAGCCATGGGAAGTGAGGCTGTCGACGATTGATTCCAGCATGCTTTCTGCCACAAAAGGCCCATGGAACGGGCCTTGGGACTTGATGGTGGACGGCTGCTCACCGGTCATTCCGGCAGCAAACAACAAGGTCCACAGGCCGTTATCCCCCGCGAGAGGGCGAATGGAGCATTCGATACGGGTGACCAGGCCAAAACACTGGCGGGTAAGGCAAAGGTTGCGCGACATGGCGGCGACCCTCGTTAGATCGGCGTTCAGCCTCGATCACACACGGCGAGGCTGTTTCTATCCTGCGACTCCTGTAGAAATCCCTTGAGCAGAGAATAGAATAAAATCGCTACAAACCAAGACCGTAGAGACCAACGGCCATCACCCCCCCTCCACCGCCAATTTTATGACTGTAGTGAGCGGGCTTGCCCGCTCACTACAACGTCAGGTCGGCTTGGTTTCGGCCAGCGCCTCCTGCGCCAGCTCCTTCTCCGCGTCCTTCAGGTCTTCCTCGCTGATCATCTCTGCGATCACGCGCAAACGCTCAACCACCCGCGCATTGACGGAGCCTTCCGGGAACTGCCCTTCTTCATCCGGCGCACCGGCCGGCTCGCCCACCAGCAGGCTCAAGGCTTCGTCCGCCTGACGTACCGCATAGATATGGAACTGGCCGGCACGCACGGCCTGCAACACCTTCTCATCGAGCATCAGCGTGGCGACGTTGGCCTGGGGAATGATCGCCCCCTGCTCGCCGGTCAAGCCGCGGGCTTCGCAAAGACGGAAGAAGCCTTCGATCTTTTCGTTGACCCCACCCACCGCCTGCACTTCGCCGAACTGGTTGATCGAGCCGGTGATGGCAAAGCACTGCTTGAGCGGCGTCTTCGACAGGGCCGAGATCAGGGTGCACGCCTCGCCCAGGGACGCGCTGTCACCGTCCACGTAACCGTAGGACTGTTCCAGCGCAATACTCGCCGAAATCGCCAGCGGGAACTCCTGGGCATAACGGCTCCCCAGGTAACCCGTGAGGATCATCACGCCCTTGGAGTGAATCGGCTGGCCAAGGTTGACCTCACGCTCGATGTCGACAATACCGCTGCCGCCCGGGTACACCGTGGCGGAAATCCGCGCCGGCACGCCGAAGGCCGAATCGCCGACTTCCAGCACCGTGAGCCCGTTGCACTTGCCCACGGCCGCGCCGTCGGTGTCGATCAGGATGACGCCGGCGAGCATGTCGTCGAGAATCCGCGCCGACACACGCCCGGTACGGGTGGCCTTGGCCTTGAGCGCGCGCTCGATATGCCCGGCGTCGGTCATTTCATCGCTGGCCAGGTGACGAATGAAATCCGCCTCGCTGACCAGTTGGAACAAATCCCCAATCCGCGCCGACAAGCGCCCCTGGTGTTCCGCCAACCGCGCGCTGTACGTGGCCAACCGCGCCACCGCGTCCGAGGTCAGCGGTGCCATGCCTTCTTCCGAGGTGCGGGTCTTGAGCAACTGGGCGAACTGCTCCAGGCTCTCGTCGACCATCGGGATGTCCTCGTCGAAGTCCACCAGCACGCGGAACATCTCCTGGAAGTCCGGATCGGCGTCCTGCAACGCGTAATACAGCTGGCGCGAACCGATGATGATCACCTTGACCTGCAACGGGATCATCTGCGGGTTGAGGGTCACGGTGGCCAGGCGGCCCAGTTCGCCCAACGGCGACTCCATCTTGAGTTTGCGCGATTGCAGGGAACGCTTGAGGGCGTCCCACACAAACGGTTCGCCGAGCATTTTCTCGGCCTCAAGGATCAGGAAACCACCGTTGGCACGGTGCAATGCGCCGGGACGCAGTTGGCGATAAGTGGTGTAGAGCGCGCCCTGATCGGTGCTGTATTCGATCCGACCGAACAGGTTGTCGTAGGTCGGATGCGGTTCAAACACCACCGGCGCGCCGCCGTTGACCGGATGGCCCACCACCAGGCTCGGGCAGTACTGCTCTTCGAGCAGCTTGCGCGCCTGGGCGTCGGTCTTGGCGTCATCGACCAGTTGCTCGACCACGGTCTTGAGCAGGTACACCTGCATGGCTTGCAGGTAACCGCAGACGCCAGCATTTTCCGCGTATTTTTCCGACAGCGGCGCAAGCAGAGGCTGCAGGGCCAGGGTGATGGTTTCTTCGTTGAACTGGCGCAGTTGGTTGTTCGACTCACGCTTCCATTGCGGCAGGCTCGCCAACTCTTCGTTGAGGCGCTCTTCCAGCTCGGAAATATCGGTGTGGAAGCGCTCGCGGTCGGCTTCCGGCAACTGCGAAAACTCCGCCTCGTCCAGCGCCTTGCCATCGAGCATCGGGGTGAAGGCGATGTTGGAGCTGTCGCGGTACAGCGCCACGTCCTTTTCCAGGGCCAGGCGCTCGATCACGTCCAGGGCCTTGTCATAGCGCTGGTTGAAGGCGCGGTCGATCGCACTTTTGCGCTGCTGGTAGGTCGGGTGCTCGAAAACGGCCGGGAAGGTCGCCACCAAGTTGTCGACCAGGCCGTTGATGTCGGCAATGAACGCTGCCGCCGCACCGCCTGGCAATTCCAGGGCACGCGGCTCGCGAGGCTCATCGAAATTATTGACGTAGACCCAGTCCGATGGGGTCTGCAGGCGTTTACCTTCGGCCTTCAGGTAGCGTTTGACGAACGAAAAGCGACCGGTCCCCGGCTCGCCCATGACAAACACGTTGTAACCGGGGCGTGGCATGGCCACACCGAACTGCAAGGCTTCAACCGCACGTTCCTGGCCAAGCACACCGCGAAAGGGCTCCAAATCATTGGTGGTCGAGAAGCTGAACTGTTCAGCGGAGAAAGGGCGAGTCAGCGCTTCGGGCGCTAGACGCAAGCTGGCAGCAACAGGATCAGGCATCGGGCTTCCTTACATCAGGCGGGGCAGATGACGGCATTCTGGCTCTCGCTTGCGCGCTCTGGCAAGGCGCGACGTTGGGAAAGCTCGGATACGTAACAGGTCCTACATAAAAATCGCGAAAACTCTGATTGTTAGTAAAAAATCACGGAACCCCTGGAACCTGCCTAAACTCCAAACTGCGCGGGTCGGACAAATAATAACTGGCCCCTGAGGCGCTGCGACGCGCCTGACCCTTGTCCATTGGTTTGCACACAAAGAGAAAATAGCTATGAAACGGATCCTTCTCGGTACTCTCTTCACCGTTGTCTCCCTCAATGCAATGGCAGAATCCCCAGGCGGCCCGAACTGCGGTTGGGGCAACATGCTGTTCGAAGGCCAACGCGGTACGCCGGCACACTTCCTCGCCTCCACCACCAACGGCACGTCCGGTAACGCCACTTTCGGCATGACTTCGGGCACCAACGGTTGCAGCACCAACAGCGCCCTGACCTACGGCGGCAAGTCCTGGATTGCCATGAACGGCATGATGAACGAGCTGTCCGAAGACATGGCCAAGGGCAATGGCGAAGCACTGACCACCTACGCGGTGGTACTGGGTGTGGCGCCAGAAGATCGCGAGCACTTCGCGGCCGTGACCCACGAACACTTCCAGCAGATCTTCAGCAAGGCTGACGTGACCGCTGACGACGTGCACAACAACACCCTCGCTGTCCTGAAAAGTGATGCACGCTTGGCGAAATACGCAACCCAAGCTTAAGCTCGACCAGCCCGCGCCTCCCCAGGCGCGGGTTTTACGTTTGGACCCGCTCCCCTTTTGGGTCTCACTTTTTCCGACTTAAGTTGCCCTTATGCTCAAACGCCTTGCCTGGATGGCACTCTTCGCCTGCGCCCCGCTGTACGCGGCCCCGCATCTTGATGATCAACGTTTGCAGCAACTGGCCAACGACCCGTTCTGGCTGTCTCTGGGCCATTACGAAGCCGGTAAAATCAGTGGCTGGCGCAGCTATGTCAGCGACCAGAAATTCTTCCTCGCCGCCGACGGCGCGCACCACCCGGATGCCGAACTCAAGGCGAGCGTCGACGCGCTGTATGCGCCCGCAAGCCTGGGTGAAAAACACGCCCAATGCGTCTACCCCGCACGTACCCGCTGGCTCAAGGATCAATTGCACCTGACCGGCCTGCCCGCCGTGGACTGCAGCGAATTCAAGCAATGGTTCAAGGACGTCGCGCCCCACAGCGCGGTGATGATCTTCCCGGCGGCCTACCTCAACAGCCCGTCGTCGATGTTCGGTCACACCCTGCTGCGCATCGACCAGGCCGACGTGCAACGAGACAACACCGCGCTGCTCAGCTACGCGATCAACTTCGGCGCGTATATCGAAGGCTCGGACAACAGCATCCTCTACGCCTGGAAAGGCCTGATGGGCGGCTATCCCGGCCTGTTTGCACTGGTCCCCTACCAGGAAAAGCTCTCCGAGTACCGTAGCCTCGAAAACCGCGACCTGTGGGAATACCGCCTCAACCTGACCCAGGTCGAGACCGAGCGCATGGTCGAGCACGTGTGGGAGCTCAAGCAGATCAAGTTCGACTACTTCTTCTTCGACGAAAACTGCTCCTATCGCCTGCTGGAATTGCTGCAAGTCGCCCGCCCCGGCCTGCGCCTGACAGAACAGTTCCCACTGACCGCGATCCCCACCGACACGGTCAAGGCCGTCAAGGACGCCGGCCTTGTCGAGAAGATCGACTACCGCCCATCGCGCGAACGCGAGCTGCTGGAACGCGCCAAGCCCCTGGACAGCGATGAGCAGCAATGGGTGCTGAAGGTCAGCGAAGAGCAGAAACACTTGCAGGACCCCGCGTTCAAGGCGCTCGCCAAAGACCGCCAAGCCCTGATCATCGACGCCGCCTACCGCCTGGGCCGCTACCGCGCCAACGGCCTGGAGCGTGACCCGGCCCGCTCCCAGCGCAGCTTCGAACTGCTGCGCGCAATCAACCAGAACCCTGCACCGGACCTGAAGATCCAGCCGCCAGGCCTGCCGGAAAACGGCCATGAGTCACGCACCTGGCAAGCCGGCATCGGCACCCGGGGTGACAAGGCCTTTGGCGAATACGGCCTGCGCATGGCCTACCACGACCTCAACGACAACGCCGAAGGCTTCCCCCTCGGCGCGCAGATCGAAATCCTGCAAATGAAACTGCGCCAGTACGAAGGCAACCACTGGCAATTGCAGCAACTGGACCTGGCCACCATCCGCTCCCTGACCCCGCGCAACGCCTTGCTGCAACCGCTGTCCTGGCAAGTCACCGGCGGCCTGGAGCGCGTACCGGGCAAACACGACGACGAAACCCTTGTCGCCCACGTCAACGGCGGCGCCGGCGGCACCTGGCAACTGCGCGACGACATGCTCGGCTTCGCCCTCGGCACCGTGCGCGTGGAACACAACAACGACTTCAACGAGGCTATCTCCCCGGCAGCAGGGTTCAACACCGGCGTGCTGTGGAAAAACCCGCTGGGCAACCTGAGCCTGGAAGCCAGGGGGGATTTCTTTACCAATGGCGAAGTACGCCGTAGTCTCAGCCTGAACCAGCAGTGGGAATTGTCGCGCAACCTGGGCCTGCGCCTAAGTGCGCAGCGTGAGTACAGCCACCTGTCGACCCCCATCAACGAGGTGATGCTCGAAGTGAAGTGGTACCACTACTGACCCCGCCCCGAAGCCCGACACAGATCAAAAATGTGGGAGCGGGCTTGCTCGCGAATGCAGAGTGTCAGCCACTTGTGTATCGACTGCCCCACCGCATTCGCGGGCAAGCCCGCTCCCACATCGGGCCCGCATCCATTCAGATACACCTAAAGGAGCTCAACCAACATGGCCGTTACCTGCACCACCCTCGAACACGTGCGCAGCAACATCGACCGCCTCGACCAGCAAATCGTCACCCTGCTGGCAGAGCGCGGCAACTATGTCTCCCAGGCCGCGCGCTTCAAAAAAGACACCGATAGCGTCAAGGCGCCCCAACGGGTTGAACAGGTCATCGCCAAGGTGCGGGACTTGTCCCACACGCTCGGCGCAAACCCGGACGTTACCGAACAGGTCTATCGCGCCATGATTGCGGCGTTTATCCAGCAGGAGCTGGCTGAGCATGCGAAGCTCGGAGAGGTCAGCTAGAAATTAGCAAATTTGTTGGCCTGCATAGAAAACCCACATGCCACATTCAACTCACTGATTAGCAAGCAAGAAATTCCTAAGGGTTTTTTAGCTTTTTCGGCGAGCATCAAACTTGTTGCTTTTAAGCCTCGCTTTATACGGATTTGAGTCTAGTCTCGGGTAGCAATCAAATTGCCACCACATCTATACACGGATCCGAATAGGTAGAGGCTAAGTATGGAATTTTTTGAAAAGCTCACCAGTCTGGCAGCAAAGGTTCGGTTACAAGGCCCCGCCATTCAAACCGAAGAAGCGACAAAAAATGCTTTCGTAATGCCTTTTATCAACACGGTGCTGGGTTACGACGTGTTTGATCCACAAGAAGTGATGCCCGAATTCGTCTGTGATGTGGGTACGAAGAAAGGCGAAAAAATCGACTACGCGATCATGAAAGACGGTGAGGTCCAGATACTCATCGAATGCAAAAAAATTGGCGAATCATTGAGCATCAATCACGCATCACAGCTCTTTCGTTATTTTCATGTCACCAGCGCAAGAATCTCGATTCTCACTAACGGCCAGGTCTACCGCTTTTTTACAGACTTGGACGCCCCTAACAAAATGGACGAAAAGCCGTTTCTGGAATTGGACCTGCTGGACATTGATGAATACTCCGTTCCGGAGTTGATCAAACTCACCAAGTCGGCATTTGATGTTGATTCCATTATCAATGCCGCCGGAGAGCTGAAATACGTCAGCCAACTCAAAAAGCTCATTGGCAGCCAGGTCAGCAAACCAGAAGACGACTTTGTGAAATTCTTCGCATCCCGTGTTTACGAGGGTGTCATCACGCAGAAAGTGCGCGAGCAATTTTTCGAGCTGACACGAAAAGCGTTGGCCCAATTTTTAAATGACCAAATCAATGATCGCCTCAAGTCGGCAATGAGTGGCGTGATACAACCGACACTGGCATCAGCCCCCATTTCGAACGGCACACCCCCAGAGGTGCAAAATAGAGACGAGTCTGAAGAAAAAATCCTGACAACCCTGGAAGAGCTAGAGGGTTATCACATCGTTCGGGCTGTCGTGCGCTCGGTGGTCGACGCCAAACGGATTGTCCAGCGAGATACCCAAAGCTATTTTGGGATATTGCTGGACGATAACAATCGCAAGCCGATTTGCCGCCTGCACTTCAATCGCAGTCAGAAATACCTCGGTGTTTTCGACGAAGAAAAAAACGAGACCCGCCACGCAATCTCGTCCATCGATGAGATTTACGAGTACGCGGATCAACTGAAAAAAACAGTGGGTTACTACGA
Source organism: Pseudomonas sp. GL_117 (assembly GCF_057835125.1). Lineage (NCBI taxonomy): Bacteria > Pseudomonadati > Pseudomonadota > Gammaproteobacteria > Pseudomonadales > Pseudomonadaceae > Pseudomonas > Pseudomonas sp. GL_117. The sequence goes on from NZ_CM174418.1 coordinate 5,348,372, forward strand.
CTGACCCCGCTCTTAAACCCAACAAAGGCCAAAATGTATGAGGGGACAAGTCCCCTCATACATTTACCCCGCGCCCAACAGCTTTCTCACCTCCCTTTCACACCCCCCCGACAATTCCCTATCTAGACTTATCCCCATCAGCCGGTAACCGGCCAGGGAGTTCGTCATGTGGCGGTATGCGGTATTGCTGTGCGCGGTGGTGTGGTTGTCGGGTTGCCAGTCGACCCATCAGGAGTTATTGGCCAAGGGCTACCCCCCAGCCTTTGCCGATGGCTTTGACGACGGCTGCAGCAGCGGGCGGCAAGCGGCCGGGGTGATCAGCGGGGAGTTTCGCAAGAACGTCCCGCGTTATCTGAAGGATCGCGAGTACGCCGAAGGCTGGGAGGACGGCTTCCGCCAGTGCAAGGCCATGCGTGAGAACGAAGAGTTGCGCGACTACAAGGACAATCACTGGGACGACCGTGAGCGCGCCTGGCAGCATGAGAAGGACCGCGACGCCGCCAAGGCCTATCGTTCGCAATAGGTCGCTTTCAGACATCCACTGAAACTAAAGCGCGGCGAACATGGCCGAAACTCCATTGAGGGAGACTGTCATGAGCCGAGCTTTTGTAAATGAGGACAACGCCGCCGCCCAGGCTGACCAGCCGGTGGAGCGTCACGTCAGTGATCAGCCCAACCGCGTCACTGCGCAGGGGTTGGCGCAGTTGCAGGCCAAAGTCGCGCAGTTGCAGCACGACTACAGTGTCGAATCCGCCAAAGACGATAAACAGCGCCAGGCCGACCTTGAGCGGGACCTGCGTTACTTCAACCAGCGGGTGCAGAGCGCCCAAGTCGTAGCGCCGGCCACTTCCACCGAAAAGGTGCAGATCGGCAGTTGGGTGACCTTCGCCAATGAGCAGGACGTGCAGCAGCGCATTCAGTTGGTCGGTGAAGACCAGGCCGACGCTGCGGCAGGCCTGATCAACTGGGGTTCGCCCCTGGGCCGCGCATTGCTCGGGGCCCAGGTGGGGGACGAGGTGCTGTGGAAGCGCCCCGTCGGCGATCAGTTGATCGAAGTGTTGCGCATCGACCCCGAGGTTTAGACGATGCCTTGGGCCAGCATCGCGTCGGCGACTTTGACGAAACCGGCGATGTTCGCGCCTTTGACGTAGTTGATCCGGCCGTTTTCTTCGCCGTAGTGCACGCAGGCATGGTGGATCGACTGCATGATGTTGTGCAGCTTGCTGTCCACTTCACCGGCCGTCCACAGCAGGCGCATGGCGTTCTGCGACATTTCCAGGCCGCTGACGGCCACGCCACCGGCATTGGAGGCTTTGCCCGGCGCGAACAGAATGCCCGCCTCGATGAACAGATCCACGGCCGCCAGCGTCGTCGGCATGTTGGCGCCTTCGGCTACGCAGATGCAGCCATTGCGCAACAGGGTGCGCGCCGCATCGGCGTCGAGTTCGTTCTGGGTCGCGCAGGGCAGTGCAATATCGCAGGCCAGTTCCCACGGCGTCTGGCCCTTGCGGAATTCCAGGCCGAAACGCTCGGCCAGCTCACTGATGCGCCCGCGTTGCACGTTTTTCAGTTCCAGCAGCGCCGACCACTGTTCTTCGGTCAAGCCGCTTTCGGCATACAGCGTGCCTTCGGAGTCGGACAGGGAAATCACTTTGCCACCCAGGTCCATGACCTTGCGCGCCGCGTATTGCGCCACGTTGCCGGAACCGGACACCGCCACGCGCTTGCCTTCAACCCGCAGGCCGTCGCGCTTGAGCATCTCTTCGGCGAAGTACACGCAACCGAAACCAGTGGCTTCCGGACGGATCAGGCTGCCGCCATAGGTCATGCCCTTGCCGGTCAGCACGGAGGTGAACTGGTTGCTCAGGCGCTTGTACTGCCCAAACAGGAAACCGATCTCGCGGGCGCCCACGCCAATATCGCCGGCCGGCACGTCGACGTCGGCGCCGATGTGACGGTACAGCTCGCTCATGAACGACTGGCAGAAACGCATGACTTCGGCGTCGCTCTTGCCCTTGGGGTCGAAGTCCGAACCGCCTTTACCGCCGCCCATGGGCAACGAGGTCAGGGAGTTCTTGAAGGTCTGTTCGAAGGCGAGGAATTTCAGCACGCCCAGGTTCACCGACGGGTGGAAGCGCAGGCCGCCCTTGTACGGGCCGATGGCGCTGTTCATCTGGATGCGGAAACCGCGATTGACCTGGACCTTGCCATGATCATCGACCCACGACACCCGGAAGGTGATTGCGCGTTCGGGCTCGCAGATGCGTTCCAGAATGCCCGAGGTCAGGTAGTGGGGATTGGCTTCGAGAAACGGCCACAGGCTGCGTAGGACTTCTTCTACAGCCTGGTGGAATTCTGGCTGGTCCGGGTCGCGTTTCTTGAGTCGGGCAAGGAAGGATTCGACGGATTCGATCATGAAAAGTCTCGGCAAATTGATTGTTTTTAAATGAGATTGGGCCGGACTTTATCAATTCATGTCGCACTGCGACAGGGCAAAATGTCGCTTTTGTGAATTTAAATGGTGCATTGGATATAAATAAACCTGAAAAACAGGTTTTTTTTGCACCTTAAAAGGGATTGTCAGCCCAGGGAATGCACCAACAGATAAACCGCCTTCGCAGGCAAGCCAGCTCCCACATTTGACCGAGTACATCCGCAGCGACGCGGTCGAATGTGGGAGCTGGCTTGCCTGCGATGAATGCACCTCGGTCCTACAGAAAAACACAAAAAAAAACGGAGCCCGAAGGCTCCGCTCTTTCACACCACCAACCCGAATCAGGCCAGTTTTTTGTGACGCACGCGGTGCGGCTGGGCAGCGGCTTCGCCCAAGCGCTTCTTACGGTCGGCTTCGTACTCGGTGTAGTTGCCTTCGAAGAACACCGCCTGGGAGTCGTCTTCGTACGCCAGGATGTGCGTCGCGACGCGGTCAAGGAACCACCGATCGTGAGAGATCACAATGGCGGCGCCCGGGAAGTCCAGCAGGGCTTCTTCCAGGGAACGCAGGGTTTCAACGTCAAGGTCGTTGGACGGTTCGTCGAGCAGCAGGACGTTGCCGCCCTCTTTGAGGGTCAGGGCCAGGTGCAAGCGACCGCGCTCACCACCGGACAGATCCTTGACGAACTTCTGCTGGTCGCCGCCCTTGAAGTTGAAACGGCCGACGTAGGTGCGCGACGGGATTTCATAGTTGCCGATACGGATCTGGTCGGAACCGTCGGAAATCTGCTGGAACACCGTCTTGCTGCCGTCGAGGTCTTCACGGCTCTGGTCCACACAGGCCAGTTGTACGGTTTCGCCGATCTCGATGCTGCCGGAGTCCGGGGTTTCCTTGCCCATCAGCATGCGGAACAGTGTGGATTTACCCGCACCGTTACCACCGATAACGCCGACGATCGCGCCTTTTGGCATGGAGAACGACAGGTTATCGATCAACACGCGGTCGCCATAGCCTTTGGAAACGTTCTTGAACTCGATGACCTTGTCACCCAGGCGCGGACCGGCCGGGATGTAGATCTCGTTGGTTTCCGAGCGCTTCTGGAATTCCTGCGATTGCATTTCTTCAAAGCGTTGCAGACGCGCCTTGGATTTGGACTGGCGGGCTTTGGCGCCTTTGCGCACCCACTCCAGTTCTTCCTTCATGGCTTTTTCGTGGGCCGATTGCTGCTTGGATTCGGCGGCCAGACGGTCGGACTTGGCTTCCAGCCAACCGGAGTAGTTGCCCTCGTAAGGGATACCGGCGCCACGGTCGAGCTCGAGGATCCAGCCGGCAACGTTGTCCAGGAAGTAACGGTCGTGCGTGATCGCAACCACGGTGCCTGGGAAGTCGTGAAGGAAATGTTCCAGCCAGGCGACGGAATCGGCGTCCAGGTGGTTGGTCGGTTCGTCGAGCAGCAGCATGTCGGGGGCCGACAGCAGCAGGCGGCACAGGGCCACGCGGCGCTTCTCGCCACCGGACAGGTGTTCGACCTTGGCGTCCCATGCCGGCAGGCGCAGCGCGTCGGCGGCGACTTCCAGCTGGCGCTCAAGGTTGTGACCGTCGCAAGCCTGCAGGATGGCCTCGAGCTTGGCCTGTTCGGCGGCGAGCTTGTCGAAGTCGGCATCCGGTTCGGCGTAGGCGGCGTAGACCTCGTCCAGGCGCGCCTGGGCGTTCTTGATCACGGCGACGGCTTCTTCAACCACTTCACGCACGGTCTTGGTCGGGTCCAGGATCGGCTCTTGTGGCAGGTAACCGATGTTCAGGTCGGGCATCGGGCGGGCTTCGCCTTCGAACTCGGTGTCGACGCCGGCCATGATTTTCAGCAGTGTGGACTTACCCGAACCGTTGAGGCCGAGCACGCCGATCTTGGCGCCGGGGAAGAAGGACAGCGAAATGTTTTTCAGGATTTCCCGCTTCGGCGGAACAACTTTTCCCAGCCGATGCATGGTGAAGACGTATTGAGCCATGGTGAACCTAGCGTCAGTGACTGATGAATTAATGCGGGCGAAGCCCGTGCCAGGCCATGCGCCGCGCGGGCCGTTGACGGTAATCAATGCCTGCGTGCGGAAAGAGCCTGAATGTCTGGGGCTGGAACGCCCCCGCGTAACCGGCAAAGCTACCTGAATGCGCCTGGCCAGTCCAGCCAAGCGGGGCTGGCACTTTGCCACAACTCAAGGCATGCTAGCCGCCCTTCGGCGTCCGGCTTATAGTGCGTGTCGCACGCCAGTCCAGCCAACCCGCAGGATCACAGCTTGTCCAAAGTCACGCCGCCTACTCCCCTACGCGCCGCTCATATAGCGCCGGGAGCGCCCCTGCATGGCACCTTGAAAGGCGCGTTGGCGACGCTCGTCCTTTTGTTGCTCGCGCTTTTGTTCTGGCAACTGCTGGACCAGTTGCAGCAAAACCAGAAAAACCAGCAGCAATACACCATCGACTACAGCGCCGACCTGGCTGAGCAGATCAGCCTGAACATGGCCCTGAGCGCAAAAATCGCCCTGAACCTGCTGCCGATGGTCGAGCCGCCGCGCAACAGCGAACAGCAGCAGGCCCTGGTGCATACGTTGCAGCGCTCCCTGCCGGAGTTGCGCAGCATCGCCTTGCTGGCCCCCAGCGGCGCAATGATCAGCGACAGCGCCAGTGACAGCCAGGACGCGGCCTGGCTCGAAGAGCTGGTGCAACGCAGCCATTCCCAGCCTTACTACCTGAGCAACAGCAACGACGGCACGATCATCTATCTGTTGCTGCACCAGCCAACTGGCGGCTCGCGGGTGTATTGGGTGTTGCGCCTGGCGCCCGCCTACCTGGTCAACCTGACTCGCCAGGATGGCCAGGGCCAGCGACCGATGTGGGCCATCGAGAACCGCATCAATCACCGCGTGGTCGGCCGCGACAGCGGCATGCCGGCGCAATGGGCCGTGGCGCTGACCCCGGACGAATTGAATAAAAGTGTACTCATCACCCCCCTGAGCAAAAGCGACTGGCAATTGCGCGGCCTGTTCGACCGCAATGCCGTGCTGGAAGAACTGCTGCCCGCCTTCATCGGCAAGTGCCTGCTCGGCCTCGCGTTCTCGCTGATCCCGGTATTCGTGCTGGTCAACATGCGCCGCCGCCAGCGCCAGGTGCATGAAGGTCGGCGGCGCTACCAGGATATTTTCGAGGGCACCGGCGTGGCCCTGTGCGTGCTGGACCTGTCGGGGCTGAACACGTTCTTTGACAAGGCCAGACTGCAAACCCGCGAACAATTGCACGACTGGCTGCAAGGCAACCGCGAACAGCGCCAGCAACTGCTCAGGGAACTGCGCATCACCGAGGTCAACCAGGTCGCAGTGCGCCTGCTCAACGTCGGCTCGTGCGAGGAAGCCTGGGAGCGCCTGATCGATGACTGCCCGCACAACGCCACGGCCATCGGCTACCAGGTGCTGGAAGCGGTGCTGACCCAGCAGAAGCAGTTGGAGCTGGAAATCCACCTCAACGATGTCGCCGGCAATGACCAATACCTGTGGCTGGTGATGCGCCTGCCGGAGCAGCAGGACGACTTCAAGGCGGTGATCCTGAGCATCAGCGACATCACCAGCCGCAAGCTGATCGAGCTGTCACTGGTGGAACGCGAGAGTTTCTGGTCGGACGTGGTCCGCACCGTGCCCGACCACCTGTATGTGCAGGACGTGATCAGCCAGCGCATGATTTTCAGCAACCATCACCTGGGCCACACCCTCGGCTACAACAAAGCCGAACTGCTGCAAATGGGCGAGTATTTCTGGGAAATCCTGCTGCACCCCGAAGACGCCGAGCGCTACCACGACTTGCGCCAACAACAGCGCCAGGCCGGTTATTCGACCCAGTTGCAATGCCAGTTGCGCTTCCGCCACCGCAACAACCAGTGGCGCCGCTTCGAAATTCGCGAGCAGGCCCTGGCGCGGGACAAGGCGGCGCAGGTCACGCGCATCATCGGCGTGGCCAAGGACATCACCGACCAGATCGAAGCCAGTGAATCCCTGCGCGACAGCGAGCAGCGCTACCGCATGCTCGCCGAAAGCATCAGCGACGTGATCTGTTCCACCGACAGCCAACTGGCCCTCAACTACATCAGCCCGTCGGTCAACGCGGTGCTGGGCTACGACGTGGACTGGGTGTTCAAGAACGGCTGGCAGTCGATCATCGCCAACCCGCAGCAACTGACCGGCATCTACAGCCTGGTGGAACAGGTCAGCCGCGCCCTCGGTGATACCGACGCACTGGCCAGGCTGCGCGACGAAGCGCGGACCCAGCTGTTCCTGTTCGATTGCCTGCGCGCCGACGGGCGCAAAGTGCCGATCGAATTGCGCCTGGTGCTGGTGTGGGATGAACACGGCACGTTCGAAGGCATCCTTGGCGTCGGCCGCGACATCAGCCAGCAACGCCGCGCCGAGAAAGACCTGCGCATGGCGGCCACGGTATTCGAACACTCCACCTCGGCGATCCTGATCACCGACCCGGCCGGCTATATCGTCCAGGCCAACGACGCATTCACCCGCGTCAGCGGCTACAGCGTGGCCGACGTGCTCGACCAGTTGCCGAACATGCTCACCGTCGACGAACAGCAAGAAGCCCATCTGCGCTACGTGCTCAAGCAGTTGCACCAGCACAGCACCTGGGAAGGCGAAGTGTGGCTCAAGCGCCGCAACGGCGAGCATTACCCGGCCTGGGTCGGCATTACCGCCGTGTTCGACGATGAAGGCGACCTGGCCAGCTACGTGTGCTTCTTCAGCGACATCAGCGAGCGCAAGGCCAGTGAGCAGCGTATCCACCGCCTGGCGTACTACGACGCCCTGACCCACCTGCCCAACCGCACGCTGTTCCAGGACCGCCTGCACACCGCGTTGCAATCGGCCGAACGGCAGAAGTCGTGGGTCGTGCTGATGTTCCTCGACCTCGACCGCTTCAAGCCGATCAACGATTCCCTGGGCCACGCCGCCGGCGACCGCATGCTCAAGGAAATGGCCACGCGCCTGCTCGGCTGCGTCGCCGAAGACGACACCGTGGCGCGCATGGGTGGCGACGAGTTCACCTTGCTGCTGCAACCGCGCATCAGCCGCGAAATGGCACTGAACCGCGCGATCCACGTGGCCGAACAGATCCTCGCCAGCCTGGTGAAGCCGTTTGTGCTCGAAGGCCGCGAATTCTTCGTCACCGCCAGTATCGGCATTGCCCTCAGCCCGCAGGACGGCAACGAGCTGAGCCAGCTGATGAAAAACGCCGACACGGCGATGTATCACGCCAAGGAACGCGGCAAGAACAACTTCCAGTTCTACCAGGCCGACATGAACGCCAGCGCCCTGGAGCGCCTGGAGCTGGAAAGCGACCTGCGCCATGCCCTGGACCAGAACGAATTCGTGCTCTATTACCAGCCGCAGTTCAGCGGCGACGGCAAGCGCCTGACCGGCGCCGAAGCCTTGCTGCGCTGGCGTCATCCGCGTCGCGGGCTGGTGCCGCCGGGGGACTTCATCCCGGTGCTGGAGGAGTTGGGCCTGGTGGTGGATGTGGGCGACTGGGTGATCAGCGAGGCGTGCCGCCAGCTCAAGACCTGGCACCAGAACAAGGTGCGCGTGCCGAAAGTCTCGGTGAACATCTCGGCGCGGCAGTTCTCCGACGGCCAGTTGGGCGAACGCATCGCCAGCATCCTGGAAGACACCGGCCTGCCTCCGGCGTGCCTGGAACTGGAGCTGACCGAAAGCATCCTGATGCGCGAAGTCAACGAAGCCCTGCACATCCTCGACGGCCTGAAAAACCTGGGCCTGAGCATTGCGGTCGACGACTTCGGCACGGGTTACTCGTCGCTCAACTACCTCAAGCAATTCCCCATCGACGTGCTGAAGATCGACCGCACCTTTGTCGACGGCCTGCCGTCTGGCGAGCAGGACGCCCAGATCGCCCGCGCCATCATCGCCATGGCCCACAGCCTGAACCTGGCGGTGATCGCCGAAGGCGTGGAAACCCATGAGCAACTCGACTTCCTGCGTGAGCATGGTTGCGATGAAGTGCAGGGCTACCTGTTTGGACGGCCGATGCCGGCAAGCCGGTTTGAAGCGCAGTTCAGCAATGATGCGCTGTTCATGTTTGATTGAATGAGAGCAGCTGCAAGCTTGAAGCTACAAGGGGCAAGCGAGAGCGGAACTGCCCTTACTTGAAGCTTGTAGCTTGCAACTTGAAACTGGCACCTCATCCCCATGACTATGTTTCATATCCCTTCTAATTAGCGCTTGGGTTAGAATGCCCTCCTTTTCTGCCCCCGATCCTTGAGGACCGCCATGTTCAGCCGTGATTTGACTATTGCCAAGTACGACGCCGATCTCTTCGCCGCCATGGAGCAAGAAGCCGTGCGCCAGGAAGAGCACATCGAGCTGATCGCTTCGGAAAACTACACCAGCCCAGCGGTCATGGAGGCTCAGGGTTCGGTTCTGACCAACAAGTACGCCGAAGGCTACCCAGGCAAGCGCTACTACGGCGGTTGCGAGTACGTCGACGTGGTTGAGCAACTGGCCATCGACCGTGCAAAAGAACTGTTCGGTGCCGATTACGCCAACGTCCAGCCGCATGCCGGTTCCCAAGCCAACAGCGCCGTGTACCTGGCCCTGCTGCAAGCGGGCGACACCATCCTGGGCATGAGCCTGGCCCACGGCGGTCACCTGACCCACGGCGCCACTGTTTCTTCCTCCGGCAAGCTGTACAACGCCGTTCAATACGGTATCGATGGCAACGGCCTGATCGACTACGACGAAGTCGAGCGCCTGGCTGTTGAACACAAGCCAAAAATGATCGTGGCCGGTTTCTCTGCCTACTCGCAAATCCTGGACTTCCCACGCTTCCGCGCTATCGCCGACAAGGTTGGCGCCTACCTGTTCGTCGACATGGCCCACGTGGCCGGTCTGGTCGCCGCTGGCGTCTACCCGAACCCGGTACCTTTCGCTGACGTGGTCACCACCACTACCCACAAGACCCTGCGCGGTCCACGTGGCGGCCTGATCCTGGCTCGCGCCAACGCCGACATCGAGAAGAAGCTGAACTCCGCCGTATTCCCGGGCGCCCAGGGCGGCCCGCTGGAGCACGTGATCGCGGCCAAGGCGATCTGCTTCAAGGAAGCCTTGCAGCCTGAGTTCAAGGTCTACCAGCAACAAGTGGTCAAGAACGCCAAGGCCATGGCCAGCGTGTTCATCGAGCGCGGTTTTGACGTGGTTTCCGGCGGTACTGAAAACCACCTGTTCCTGCTGTCGCTGATCAAGCAGGAAATCTCCGGTAAAGATGCTGACGCTGCCCTGGGCAAAGCCTTCATCACCGTGAACAAAAACTCCGTGCCGAACGACCCACGTTCGCCGTTCGTCACTTCCGGCCTGCGCTTCGGCACCCCGGCTGTGACCACTCGTGGCTTCAAGGAAGCAGAGTGCAAGGAACTGGCCGGCTGGATCTGCGACATCCTGGCAGATCTTTCCAACGAAGCCGTGATCGACGCAGTACGTGAGAAGGTCAAGGCCATCTGCAAGAAGCTGCCGGTGTACGGCGCTTGATTGCAGTTGCTTGAATGAAAAGCCCGGCTCTTGAGCCGGGCTTTTTTATGCAATCGAAAATTGAAATACGGTCACCTGTGGGAGCTGGCTTGCCTGCGATAGCGGGCTGTCAGTTAGCCCATCAGTGCCTGATGTACCGCTATCGCAGGCAAGCCAGCTCCCACAGTTTGAATGCATTGCAAGTCAAGGTTGGTAGACGCGCTGGAAGCCCTCGCGAATCTTGTCTTCCGGCAATTCATCGGCAATAAACACAATCACACTCTCCCGCGCCTCGCCCTCCTCCCATTCGGTATCCCAGTCGAACCCGTAGAGCTTGAGCACGCCCTGGAACACCATCCTGCGATCCTCCCCGGCGATGTTCAGCACGCCCTTGTAGCGCAGCAGTTGCTTGCCGTGATCTTCCAGCAGCGCGTTCATGAACTCGCTGAGACGGTCAATATCCAGCGGCTGCTCGGTGCGCAGTACCAGGCTGGAGATACGGTCGATGGACGGCGCCTTGCTGACCGGGCGCAGGCTCATGCCGGCGTTGAGGTTGAAGCCGCGCACATCGAGCAATTCGGCCAGGTCGATGGTGCCGTGATCGACCACCCGAATCGGCGCCCGACGGTTGATGCGGGTCAGGCGCTCGCTGAGGGCATCAAAGGTGGCGTCATCCACCAGATCGCGCTTGCTCACCAGCAGGCGGTCGGCAAAGCCGATCTGGGCCTGGGCGATGGTCTGGGTCAGGTGGTGCTCGGCGTGGGCCGCGTCCACCAGGGTGATGATGCCGTCGAGGATGTAGCGCTCACGCAGTTCCTCGTCGATGAAAAAGGTCTGTGCCACCGGCGCCGGGTCGGCCAGGCCGGTGGTCTCGATCACCAGGCGGTCGAAGGCAATTTCGCCGCTGTCCAGGCGTTCGAGCAGCAGGTACAGGGCCTTGGTCAGGTCGGTGTGGATAGTGCAGCACACGCAGCCGTTGGACAGGGTCATGACTTGCACCGGCTCATCGCCCAACAGTTGGGTGTCGATACCGGCATCACTGAATTCGTTTTCGATCACGGCGACTTTCAGGCCGTGCTCGGCTTTGAGCAGGTGACGCAGCAAGGTGGTCTTGCCGGCGCCGAGGAAGCCACTGAGGATGGTAACGGGGATGGGAGAGGACAAAGACAGTTCTCCTTATAACTGAAGGAACACAAAACAAATGTGGGAGCGGGCTTGCTCGCGAAAGCAATGTGTCAGCCAGCACATACATCAACTGACAAACCGCTTTCGCGAGCAAGCCCGCTCCCACATGGGATCACCGCCAGCCCGGGCTACCGGGTCAACAGCACTTGGGCCCACCCTTGCCACCGTAACGGGCCTCCTGGCGTTCCCGGAAGAACGCCTTGTAGTCCATCACCGGTTTGTCCGGGTGCTTGGTTTGCATATGCTCGACGTACGTGTCGTAGTCGGGCATGCCGACCATCAGGCGCGCGGCCTGACCGAGGTATTTACCGAGGCGACTGATGTCATTGAACATGGCTGCAATCCTCTATCACGCGTCCGGCAGGGCCTGGAACGGGGCTTCTTTATCCGTACGCTCTTTGTTGCCCCAGGCGGCTACGCCGACCTTGAGCGCATAGAACAGGATGCTGAACACCACGAACAGGAACATCGCCGTCAGCGTTGCGTTGGTGTACGCGTTGTAGATCACGTGCTGCATCTGGTCGATGTTCTTCGCCGGGGCGAGGATCTGGCCATTGGCCAATGCATCGCTGTACTTCTTCGCCAGCGACAGGAAGCCGATCGCCGGGTTGGCGTCGAACAGCTTGATGAAGCCTGCGGTAGTGGTGCAGATCAGCAGCCATACTGCCGGCAGCATGGTCACCCAGATGTAGCGTTGGCGTTTCATTTTGATCAGCACGACGGTCGCCAGCATCAGCGCGATACCCGCGAGCATCTGGTTGGAGATACCAAACAGCGGCCACAAGGTGTTGATGCCGCCCAGTGGGTCGATCACGCCTTGGTACAGCAGGTAACCCCACATAGCCACGCAACCGGCAGTCGCGATCAGGTTGGCGGTCCATGATTCGGTGCGTTTGAGCGAAGGCACGAAGGAGCCGAGCAGGTCCTGCAACATGAAGCGACCGGCGCGGGTACCGGCGTCAACCGCCGTCAGGATGAACAGAGCTTCGAACAGGATCGCGAAGTGATACCAGAACGCCATGGTGTTTTCACCCGGCAGCACACTGTGCAGGATCTGCGCGATACCCACGGCCAGGGTCGGCGCACCACCGGCTCGAGCCAGGATGGTGGTTTCACCGATGTCATGGGCGACGGCTTGCAGCGCCTCCGGGGTAATCGCAAAACCCCAGCTGCTGACGGTTTGCGCAACGGCAACGACATCGGCACCGACCACGGCGGCCGGGCTGTTCATGGCGAAGTACACGCCAGGCTCGATCACCGAAGCAGCAACCATCGCCATGATGGCCACGAACGACTCCATCAACATGCCGCCGTAACCGATGTAGCGGGCGTTGGTTTCGTTATCCAGCAGCTTGGGCGTGGTGCCCGAGGAGATCAGCGCGTGGAAACCCGAGACCGCGCCACAGGCAATGGTGATGAACAGGAACGGGAACAGGCCGCCCTTCCACACCGGGCCGGTGCCGTCGATGAACTGGGTCAGCGCGGGCATTTTCAGCTCTGGCATGGTGACCAGGATGCCGATGGCCAGGGCGATGATGGTGCCGATTTTCAGGAAGGTCGACAGGTAGTCACGCGGCGCCAGGATCAGCCATACCGGCAGTACCGCCGCGACGAAACCGTAGCCGATCAGCATCCAGGTGATTTGAATGCCGGTGAAGGTGAAGGCCTTGGCCCACACCGGGTCAGCGGCAATCTGCCCGCCCAGCCAGATCGAACCCAGCAGCAACAGCACGCCGATGACCGAGATTTCACCAATGCGGCCCGGGCGGATGTAACGCATGTACACGCCCATGAACATCGCAATCGGGATGGTCGCCATCACCGTGAAGATGCCCCACGGGCTCTCGGCCAGGGCCTTGACCACGATCAGCGCCAGCACCGCAAGGATGATGATCATGATCAGGAAGCAGCCGAACAGCGCGATAGTCCCCGGAATGCGGCCCATCTCTTCGCGGACCATATCCCCCAGGGAACGGCCGTTGCGCCGGGTGGACAGGAACAGGACCATGAAGTCCTGCACCGCGCCGGCCAGTACCACACCGGCAATCAGCCAGAGCGTGCCGGGCAGGTAGCCCATTTGCGCCGCCAGCACCGGGCCGACCAAGGGGCCTGCACCGGCAATCGCCGCAAAGTGGTGACCGAAAAGGATATGTTTGTTGGTCGGCACATAGTCCAGACCGTCGTTGTTGATCACTGCGGGGGTGGCCCGCCGTGGATCGAGTTGCATCACGTTATTCGCGATGAACAAGCTGTAGTAGCGGTATGCAACCAGGTAGATGGCCACAGCAGCGACCACAATCCACAAGGCGTTGATCGCCTCGCCGCGGCGCAAGGCCACTACGCCAAGGGCGCACGCTCCTACGATTGCCAGCACCAGCCAGGGTAGGTGGCGTAGCAGGCTATTATTATTTTTCATTTTTATATTCCAGCCAGGGTGGACAGAAAGGACAGCCGCTCCGAGTTTAGCGCTGTTGGCTTTAAAGACCACCCCCCTACGTTGGTCTAGAGCCTTCAGCGGGCAAAAAAAGCAGAAATACCAGCCCAATAATGGCGCAGGGCTACAATCCTTCTATCTCCAGAGGGCTTCACCATGACCGAGCAACCGTCTGACCGCCGCCGTTTCCGCAGGATCGCCTTTGACGCCAAGACTGAACTGCGGCAGAACGGCCGGGAATGGCCAGTGCAATTGGTGGATCTGTCGCTAAAGGGTCTGTTGGTGCAACGGCCCGAGGACTGGAAGGGCAACAAAGCATTGCCGTTCGACGTCGACATACGCCTGGACCCCAAGGCCCATATCAAGATGCAGGTACGACTGGCCCATGATGATCGCGGCCAGTTGGGCTTTGTGTGCAAAGACATCGACCTGGAGTCGATCAGCCACCTGCGGCGGCTGATCGAGTTGAATCTGGGCGACCAGGAAGAGTTGGAGCGGGAGCTGGGGGCGCTGCTGGAGGTGTGAGGGCTCAGGGAAATGCCGTACGTGCCGGGAAGTCGCTTTCCGTGTCCCAGTAACCGGCTTTCTGCGTGGATGCCCCATGCCACTGCCCCCCTACCCAACGGTAGGTCTGGTAGCGCGTGGCAAAATCATCGTCACCGTCGCCGTCCATGAATGACGAGACTTGCAAGAGTTCATCCGCACCGCCGCCAGCAGGCGTCGAAACCTTCCAGGCCGCCTTGCCGGTGCTGGCCAGGATAAGTGGCTTGAGTTTGCCATCCGCGTCCTGGTAGCCCACCGGCTCCAGTTGCTGCTTGGCAGGCAGCAACAATTGCGTGGCCGGGCCGCTGTAGCTGCCCATTGGGGCGGTCTGGTCGATGGTCAAAAAATACACAGGCTCCGGCTGCCCGTTGAGCGCGGCCTTCTTGACCTTGGCCAGCGGGTAGCCGAGGTCCTTGTGCGCTATCACCGCGCCGGAGGCCGACACCAAACGCACCTGGGCCTCTCGCAACGGGTTTTCAACCAGATCACCGGGCTCGTCGAACGAGTCTTCATCCAGCCCGCTGCCCCAGCTGTCCTTGTGCAATTGGGCGCTGATGCGCTGGTCTTCCAGCACCTGCAAGCTGCTGCCCTCTTGGGTGACCAGCGTTTGTGCCAGCCGATACCCCGCTGGCACGTCGGCCCGCGCCATGGCGGGCAATCCGACCAAGGTCATGAATAGGGCAAGCGCGCCCCAGCGATTCATTCGTTGCATGACGCCTATCCCTGAGTTATTCAAAAAGTGCATCCAATGCCTGTTCCAGGCGGGTCACCCCAATAATCTGTATCCCCGGCGGCGACTCCTTCGGCGCGTTGCCCTTGGGTACGATGGCACGCTTGAAGCCGTGCTTGGCGGCTTCCTTCAAGCGCTCCTGGCCACTTGGGACGGGCCGCACTTCGCCAGACAAGCCCACCTCACCAAACACCAACAGGTCGTGAGGCAACGGCCGGTTACGCAAACTGGACATCACCGCCGCCATCAACGCCAGGTCAGACGCGGTCTCCAGCACCTTGACCCCGCCCACCACGTTGAGGAACACGTCCTGGTCGTGGGTCGGAATGCCGCCATGCCGGTGCAATACCGCCAGCAGCATGGCCAAGCGGTTCTGATCCAGGCCCAGCGTGACACGCCGGGGGTTGGCCAGATGACTGTCATCCACCAGCGCCTGCACCTCCACCAACATCGGCCGGGTGCCTTCCCACGTTGCCATCACCACACTGCCCGGGACTTCTTCCTGGGCACGGGTCAGAAAAATCGCGGAGGGGTTGGAGACTTCTTTCAGCCCCCGGTCGGTCATGGCAAATACACCCAACTCGTTTACCGCACCGAAGCGGTTCTTCACCGCCCGCAGCAAACGCAGGCGGCCGTCGGATTCCCCCTCGAAATACAACACGGTATCGACCATATGCTCCAACACCCGTGGCCCGGCCAGTGCGCCTTCCTTGGTCACGTGGCCCACCAGGAAGATCGCCGTGCCGCTCTGCTTGGCATAACGCACCAGCAGCGCCGCACTCTCGCGCACCTGGGACACGCCGCCCGGTGCCGATTGCAGTTGCTCGGTGAAAATGGTCTGGATCGAGTCGATCACCATGACCTTGGGCTTTTCGATACGCGCCGTGGCGATGATGCTTTCGATGCAGGTTTCGGTCATCACCCGCAGCTGGTCCTGGGGCAAACCCAGGCGACGGGCGCGCATGGCCACTTGTTGCTGGGATTCTTCGCCGGTGACATACAGCGCCGGCATGCGGCTGGCGATGCTGCACAGGGTTTGCAGCAGGATGGTCGACTTGCCGATGCCGGGATCGCCGCCGATCAACACGACCGAGCCGTCCACCAGGCCGCCGCCGAGCACGCGGTCCAGTTCGCCGGACGCGGTGGAAAAACGCGGGATCTCTTCAACGCTGACTTCGGCCATGGTCTTGATCTGCGCCTGTTGCCCGGTCCAGCCCGCACGACCGGTGGGGGCTGCCGCGCCGCCGCTTTCGATCATGGTTTCGGTGAGGGTGTTCCACGCACCGCATTCACCGCACTGGCCGGCCCATTTGGGAAAGGTCGCGCCGCACTCCGTGCAGCCGTACATGCGCTTGGCCTTTGCCATATGAGAACCTCCAACCGAAAAACCGCGATGATAGCTCAGCGCGGCGTCGGGGTCCGGATTTCACCGTCGGCCAATCGTGAAGCACTGTTGCCGACCGGGTCTTCAGCGTTGAGGTCGGCGCCCTTGGCTTTGAGCGCGTCCAGCAACTCGATGCGCTTGAACAGCCCGGCGTACATCGCCGCCGTCTGCCCGGCGCCGTTGCGTTGGTCGGGGTTGCAGTCGGTGGCCAGCAGACGCTGGGCGATTTTCAGCTCGCCCTTGAAGATCGCGCCCATCAGCGCGGTGTTGCCGCGGTTGTCCTGCACGCAGGCGTCGGCGCCGGCCTCGAGCAGGCGCTCCACAAACGGTGCCTGGCCGTGATAGGCGGCGAGGATCAGCGCGGTGTAGCCCTTGTCGTCCCGGGTGTTGAGGCTGTAGCCGGAGTCGATAAACGTGTTGAGCATGTCGAGGTCGCCACGGCGGGCGGCGTCGAAATAGTAGTCCTGCAACTGCGCCTTGAGCGCCATCGGGTCGGGAGTCTCGGCCTGGGCGACAAAGGCCAGCATGGCCATCAGCAGGCCGATAGAAATACGCATGGGTGTTCTCCTGCCAAAGGTCGACGCCCGCTCACGGCCGCCGACCAGAACCAACGGATCAGTCAGTCAGTTTTTCTGCCAGCGCCTTCACGCGCGCCAAGTCACCCTTGGCGACCTTGGCCACGCCGGTGCCGTACTCCGGATCAGCCTTGTAGAGGAACGACAGGATGATGTGCTTGCTCTCGTCATCGGTGGTGGCCAGGGAGCCGCCGAAGTTGTCGATCAAGTCCTGACGCTCTTTCTTGCTGTAGGAACGGTACAAATCGCCGGCCTGCTTGAAGTTCTGCTCACGCTGGATCTTCGCCTGCTGGGTGCTGCCCACCAGCGCCGACTGGCTGTAGCGCGCGGTTTGCGGCTCTTGCCGCGGCTCGAGGCGGCTTGGCTGATAGTTCACGCCGCTGCTGGTCTTGCCAAGGTTCATCGCCCCGTCCTGGTTACCGTTGTTGACGGCCACCCGTGGCGCGTTGATCGGCAGTTGCAGGGCATTGGCGCCCAGGCGGTACATTTGGGTGTCGGCGTAGGAGAACACCCGGCCTTGCAGCAGGCGGTCTTCCGACGGTTCGATGCCAGGCACCAGGTTGGCCGGGGCCATGGCCACTTGCTCGGTCTCCTGGAAGACGTTGGCCGGGTTGCGGTTCAGCACCATCTGCCCGACTTTGCGTTGCGGCACATTCGGCCAGATCTTGGTGGCATCCAGCGGGTCGAAGTCGAACTTGGCCAGGTCTTCAGGCTTGAGCACCTGCACGTACAGGTCCCACTTGGGGAAATCGCCCTTGTTGATGTGGGTGACCAGGTCGTTGGTCATGTGGCTGTAGTCACGGCCCTGCACTTCGCTGACCTGCTTGGGATCGAGGTTCTTGATGCCTTGCAGGCTCTTCCAGTGGAACTTGACGTAGTGCACTTCACCCTTGGCGTTGATCAGCTTGTAGGCGTGCACACCGTTGCCGTCCATTTCGCGGTAGCTGGCTGGCGTACCGGAGTCGGAATACAGCTCGGTCAGCGTACGAGTCGCCTCCGGCACATGGGAGAAGAAGTCAAAGCGACGCGAATCGTCATCCAGGTTGGTACGCGGGTCCGGCTTGAAGGCGTGAACCATGTCCGGGAATTTGATGGCGTCGCGAATGAAGAACGTCGGGAAGTTGTTGCCTACCAGGTCCCAGTTGCCGTCAGCGGTGTAGAACTTGGTGGCAAAGCCGCGTGGGTCACGCAGGGTTTCCGGGGAGTGGTTGCCGTGGACCACGGCGGAGAAGCGCACGAACACCGGGGTGGCTTCGCCGGCGGCGAACACCTTGGCCTTGGTCAGGTCGCTGAGGCTGTCAGTGACGGTAAAGGTGCCGTGGGCGCCAGTGCCACGCGCGTGTACGACGCGCTCGGGGATACGTTCGCGGTCGAAGCGCTGCAGTTTTTGAATCAGTTGCACGTCCTGAAGCAGCACCGGGCCATTGGCGCCGGCGGTTTGCGAGTTCTGGTTATCGCCCACGGCAGCACCGTTGTCGCGGGTCAGGTTGGCGGCGTGTACAGACAGGGAAAGCAAGCTGGCGGTCACCAGTACCAGCGCGGATCGCGCTGCAACAGGCCCGCGGTTCATTGGGTTCTTCATCGAGGTTTCCTCTGGTTTTTTTAGTGCACATTCAGTTGTGCTTGCCAGAGGCTAGTGACCCGCGAGTCAGAAGATAAATAGAAAAGCCGTAACAACCCGATTGATAAAATAATCTGGTAAGCCACTGATTTGGCGCGTATTTCGCGCGCGATTGGTGGCACTTTGCAAACTATTTGCGTTTTAATGTGTCGATAAAAACCAACAGTGTTAACGGTTGTTTCAGGCAAGCCCTCTACGACTGACTTACACTGACCTCCACCCTCCTCATCTGTAACAAGGAATAACCTATGGGCGTGATCAGTGAGTTCAAGGCCTTCGCGGTCAAAGGTAATGTGGTCGACATGGCC
This sequence comes from Pseudomonas sp. GL_117, assembly GCF_057835125.1. NCBI lineage: Bacteria > Pseudomonadati > Pseudomonadota > Gammaproteobacteria > Pseudomonadales > Pseudomonadaceae > Pseudomonas > Pseudomonas sp. GL_117. The sequence goes on from NZ_CM174418.1 coordinate 5,367,145, forward strand.
GTCGGTATTATCATCGGCGCTGCCTTCGGCAAAATTGTTTCCTCGTTTGTAGGCGACGTGGTGATGCCTCCCATCGGTCTGTTGATCGGCGGCGTGGACTTCGGTGACTTGGCGATAACGCTCAAGGCCGCACAAGGCGATGTACCAGCCGTGGTGTTGGCGTACGGCAAGTTCATCCAGAGCGTGATCGACTTCGTGATCGTCGCGTTCGCGATCTTCATGGGCGTAAAGGCCATCAACCGCCTCAAGCGCGAAGAAGCCGTGGCCCCAAGCCTGCCGCCGACGCCGACCAAGGAGGAAGTGTTGCTGGGTGAGATCCGTGACCTGCTCAAGGCACAGAACGACAAGCCGCTTTAACAAAAAGCCGGCATGAAAAAGGCGCCTGCTTGAGGCGCCTTTTTTATTACCAGTAGTTTTCCACCGCCACCTGGCCTGGGCGTCGGCTCAGGCTCAGTTGCATGTCACGCTGTTTAAGCAACTGACGGGTGTCATCGACCATCTGCGGGTTGCCGCAAATCAGCACGCGGGAGTGCTCCGCCGTGAGTTCGACACCCGCGGCACGCTCCAACTCGCCATTCTCGATCAATGTGGTGATGCGCCCGTTCAACGCCCCCGGATGCTGCTCGCGGGTGACGATAGGGATGTAGGTGAGTTTGTGCGCGTACTCGGCCAGGTATTCACGCTCACCCAAGTCCTTGATCAGCGACTGGTAGGCCAGCTCCCGGGCTTCGCGAGCGCTGTAGACCAGGACGATGCGTTCAAATTTCTCCCAGACCTCAAAGTCCTGCAGGATCGACAGAAACGGCGCCACCCCGGTGCCGGTGCCCAGCAGCCACAGGTCACGCCCGTCGACAAAACGGTTGAGGGTCAGGAACCCCGTGGCCTGGCGCTCCACCATCAAGGTGTCGCCGACCTGCAAGCGGCTCAGCTCGCTGGTGAACTCACCGCCGGGCACCACGATGGAAAAAAAATCCAGATGCTCGTCAAACGGCGATGACACGATGGAATAAGCGCGCCACACGGTGCTGCCATCGGCCTTGGTCACGCCCAGGCGCACGAACTGGCCGGCGGTAAAACGAAAGCCTGGGTCACGCGTGGTGCGCAGGGTGAAGAGGCTGGGGGTCAGCGATTGCACGTCGAGCAACGTCTGCCGGGTAAATTTCTCAGCACTGGCCGTCATGGGGAACTCCGTTTTGCACAGGCCCCTAGTGTCCCTCAAAGCCAGGCGCGCAAACACCGTTGTTTTGTACTGGCATTACCGCGCTCCAAAGCGGCTGCGACTAAAAAACAGGATCAGACTGTTAATTTGGCGATACAACCGGGGGGAAATCACACCCACTAGTTGGGACTAACTATTTGGCTATTAACACTAGCCCGCCAACACACCAGATCAAACTACCCCTCTAAGCAGCTATCAAATTGACACTACCGTCAAACCCTTAAATACACTAAAGATGCCCAGACAAACCAAATTACTTATACAAAATCCCAGGCAGCGTACAGGCCAACATGGCGTAAAAATGCGATTCATATAACGTTTTTTTTGCTTTATTACGTAAGTCATGTCCTACACTAATTTTCGTGCAGCGATGGGATGAGGACGTACCCAGGCCACGTAGAACCCCATGGAGATTTACCAATGGTGAACTGGCGAAATACTCGGCTCCCCAAACTGGAAGATAAAAGCGAGATCGAAACTGTCTTTGACATGGTCACCCACCATATCCATGAACTCGGCTTCCAATACTGTTCCTTTACGATGAGTTCTCAACTACCCAGCAACGACACCAAACCGATTCACATCAACAACTATCCAAATGAATGGAGCGCACTTTATCAACAAGCGCACTTCTTCGAAGTAGACCCGATAGTTGCGCACTGCAAACGCTGTGTACTTCCCATTGTCTGGGAGGAGAAGGCCTTCAACGCGACACCCGGCTTATGGTCGCTGGCCCAATCCCTCGGCGTGCATCAAGCATGGACCCAACCCGTGCACGACTTCCAGGGCATCTACAGCATGTTGACGTTGGGGCGCAGCAGCGGCGAGGTCAGCCCGCAAGAGTTGTATGAAAAGGCCGGCAACGTTTTGTGGCTGTGCCATGCGATGCACGCGGTCGTCGCACAGCAATACGCAGACAGGTCCGGCATCAACGCTCCCACCACACTGACGTCGCGAGAAACGGAGATTCTCAAATGGTCAGGGATGGGCAAGACCGCGGAAGAAATCGCCAGCATTATCTCGATTTCGCCGCGTACGGTGGGCTTTCACATCAGCAGCGCACTCAAGAAGCTTGGCGTTACCAACAAGATCGCCGCCGTTCTTTGTGCGTCCAGGGCAGGGCTTTTCTAGCTGACGTAGAAACACCGCATGTAATCGCAGCGAAAAAAACGTAACATTTACGGCCAATTCTGAGTGATGAAGCAGCCCCCGGGTGTGGCTTCGTCGTTCACTCAGACGGTTTGGCCGATGCCCGCCGAACACCCATCGATGACCCAGAGCCTCCCCCGCCATGCCCCTGCTCGAAAGCCCCTTCGCCCAGCTCGATCTGATCCGCCAGCCAGAGCAACACAACGATCCGCTGCAAGCCTTCGACGCCGCCGACGAGTACCTGCTCAGCCATCTGGCGCAGCAACAACCAGACACGGCCACCCGCGTATTGGTACTCAACGACAGCTTCGGCGCCCTGGCCGCCAGCCTTGTTGGCCAGGTGCAAGTGACGTCCAGCGGCGACTCGTTTCTCGCGGCCCAGGGCCTTGAGAAAAACCTGGTGCGCAACGGCCAGGCCTTCGATGCGGTGACATTCATTCCGGCCAGCCAAACGCCAGGCGGGCCTTTCGACCGCGTACTGATCCGCGTGCCCAAGACCCTGGCGCTGCTGGAAGAACAACTGATCCGCCTGCAAGGCCAGCTCGCACCGGGCGCCGAAGTGATCGCCGGAGCCATGATCAAGCACCTGCCGCGGGCGGCCGGGGAGTTGCTGGAGCGCTACATCGGCCCGATGCACGCCTCGCTCGCGGTCAAAAAGGCTCGCCTGTTGATCGCCACCGTTGAAGAGCGCCCCGCCGCAGTCTCGCCCTACCCAACCCGCTACACGCTGGACAACCCGGCTATCGAACTGCTCAACCACGCCAACGTGTTCTGCCGCGAAGGCCTGGACATCGGCACCCGCGCCTTCCTCCCGCACCTACCGAAAAACCTCGGCAACGCCCGCGTGGCCGACCTCGGCTGCGGCAATGGCGTGCTGGCGATTGCCAGCGCCCTGCAAAACCCCGAGGCGCAGTACACCCTGCTGGATGAGTCCTACATGGCCGTGCAATCGGCGCAGGAAAACTGGCACGCCGCCCTCGGCCAACGCGACGTGAACGTGCGCGCCGCCGATGGCCTGGCCGGCCAGGAGCCTGATTCGCTGGACGTGGTGCTGTGCAACCCGCCCTTCCACCAGCAGCAGGTGGTCGGCGACTTCCTCGCCTGGCGCATGTTCCTGCAGGCGCGCGAAGCGCTGGTGGTCGGTGGCGCCCTCTATATAGTCGGCAACCGTCATTTGGGTTATCACAGCAAATTGGCACGGCTGTTCCGTGGTGTCGAACAAGTGGCCGCCACGCCGAAATTCGTCATCCTCAAAGCGCGCAAATAAAAAAACCCTGCTTCTCTCGCGAAAAACAGGGTTGAAAAGCCGGGCGGTCAAGCCCGGTTGGGATGTCAGTGGGTGGTCAGGCCGGCCGCATTCATGAACATGCGCATCAGGCTGGCCACGACAAACAGGGCCAGCACGCTGCCGGTCCAGATCATCGCCAACCACCCCAGGCGCCGCCACAACGGCTGCTTCTCGGCCTGCTCAATCTCGTGCAACGAAGGTTTGCCGGACATGAAACGAGCCTCCTAGTGATAACCGTCTTCGTGGGTGACCTTGCCGCGGAACACGTAGTAGCTCCAGAAGGTGTAGCCCAGGATGAACGGGATGATGAACAGCGTGCCCACCAGCATGAAGCCCTGGCTTTGCGGCGGCGCGGCGGCGTCCCAGATCGACACGGAGGGCGGAATGATGTTCGGCCACAAGCTGATTCCCAGGCCGCTGTAGCCGAGGAAGATCAGCACCAGCGTCAGCAGGAACGGCGTGTAATGCGCGTTGCGCGCCACCGCACGGATCAGCCCGTACAAGGTCACCAGCACCAGGATCGGCACCGGCATGAACCAGAACAGGTTCGGCAGGGTAAACCAGCGCGAGGCGATTTCCGGGTGCGCCAGCGGCGTCCAGATACTGACGATGCCAATCACCGCCAACAGCCCGAAGGCCAACGGCCGCCCCAGGTTGTGCATCTTTTCCTGCAAGGGGCCTTCGGTCTTCATGATCAGCCAGGTGCAGCCCAGCAATGCATAGGCGACGATCAACGCCACACCGCAGAACATCGTGAACGGCGTCAGCCAATCCAACGAACCGCCGGCAAACTGGCGGTCTACCACCGGAATGCCGTCGATAAACGCCCCCAGCGCCACACCCTGGAAGAAGGTGGCCGTCAACGAGCCGCCGATGAACGCCTTGTCCCACAGGTGACGCTTGGCGTCCTTGGCCTTGAAGCGGAACTCGAAGGCCACGCCGCGGAAGATCAGCCCGATCAGCATCAGGATCAGCGGCAGGTACAACGCCGACAACACCACCGAATAGGCCAGCGGGAAGGCGCCGAACAACGCCGCGCCGCCCAGTACCAGCCAGGTTTCGTTGCCGTCCCACACCGGGGCGACGGTGTTCATCATCACGTCACGGTCGGTCTTGCCGGGGATAAACGGAAAGAGGATGCCGATACCCAGGTCGAAGCCGTCCATGACCACGTACATCATGATGCCGAAGATGATGATCACGGCCCAGATCAGCGGAAGATCAATACCCATCTCAATGCCCCTTGTGCTGGATGTCGACGTGGTCGTCGTCGGAGCCATCATCGGCCGCCGACAATGGACGCGCCGGTGTACGTTTCTGGCCAGGGCCACCGTGAGTCGGTTCGGTACTTTCGTGGGCCACCGGACCTTTGCGCACCAGGCGCATCATGTAGCCCAGGCCGGCGCCGAACAGCGCGAAGTACACCACCACGAACAGCACCAGGGTGATGGTCATCTGCGCCAGGCTATGCCCGGAGGACGCATCCGCCGTGCGCATCAACCCGTAGACCACCCACGGCTGACGGCCGATTTCGGTGGTGAACCAGCCGGCGAGAATCGCGATCAACCCGGACGGCCCCATCCACAACGCCAGGTACAGGAACGGCCTGGACGTGTACATCTTGCCGCCCCGGCGCAGCCAGAGGCTGAACAGGCCGGTGAAGATCATCAGGAAGCCCAGGCCGACCATGACCCGGAACGACCAGAACACGATGGTCGAGTTGGGGCGGTCTTGCGGCGGGAACTCCTTGAGGGCCGGCACCTGCTTGTCCAGGGAGTGGGTCAGGATCAGGCTGCCCAGGTACGGGATTTCCACGGCGTATTTGGTTTTCTCGGCCTTCATATCCGGCCAGCCGAACAGGATCAGCGGGGTCGGCTCGTTGCCGATGTTCTCCCAGTGGCCTTCAATCGCGGCGATTTTCGCCGGCTGGTGCTTCAAGGTGTTGAGGCCGTGGAAGTCGCCGATCACCGCCTGGATAGGCGCGACGATCAGGGCCATCCACATTGCCATCGAGAGCATTTTGCGGATCGCCGGGTTGTCCTTGCCCCGCAGCAAGTGCCAGGCCGCCGAGGAGCCGACGAAGAACGCGGTCGCCACGAAAGCCGCCGTGGCCATGTGCGCCAGGCGATACGGGAACGACGGGTTGAACACCACGGCGAACCAATCGGTCGGAATCACTCGGCCGTCGATGATCTCAAAGCCCTGGGGCGTCTGCATCCAGCTGTTGGACGAGAGGATCCAGAAGGTGGAGATCAACGTACCGATGGCCACCATCACGGTGGAGAAGAAGTGCAGGTTGCGCCCGACCTTGTTCCAGCCAAACAGCATCACCCCAAGGAAACCGGCCTCAAGGAAGAAGGCCGTAAGCACTTCGTACGTAAGCAGCGGCCCGGTAACGGCACCGGCGAAGTCCGAGAAGCGGCTCCAGTTGGTGCCAAACTGGTAAGCCATGACCAAACCGGAAACCACGCCCATGCCGAAGTTGACGGCAAAGATCTTCGACCAGAAATGGTAGAGGTCACGGTAGGTGTCGTTGCGGGTCTTGAGCCACAAGCCTTCCAGCACCGCAAGGTAACTGGCCAGGCCGATGGTGATCGCCGGGAACAGGATGTGGAACGAGATGGTGAACGCGAATTGAATTCGGGCGAGATCTAGCGCCTCCAAACCGAACATAAGTCTTCCTCTGTCAGGTAATACCGGCTGCTGGCGGGAGCCTGCACCCACTGCCCCCACGGATATGGAGTGTGTCGAATTTCAATTCGTTCTTTTTTTAACCAACCACGTAGGGAATCTGGCCTCTCGGCCGCCAGGACAATCCCCATGACGGGTTTTGATCTGGATCAAGCATTGGTGAAAGAGTAGCCCCAATTTCGCCGCAGGACGGCGTGGTCTTTTGCCGCGTGACAGACTGTCTCAGCTCAGTTCTTGCAACTATCTGTTACAGCTTGATGCTAATCTCGGCGCTCCCTTCGGCCTTGACCTGAATTCCCGATGCCCAGTGAACCCGCGTTGCTGTTACGCCACCACCGCCCTTTCATCGCGTTCTGGCTGGCGCGCATCTTCACCGCCAGCGGCTTCCAGATGCTCACCGTGGCCATCGGCTGGAACCTCTACCAACTGACCGGCAACGTGCTGGACCTGGGTTTGGTCGGCCTGGTGGAGTTCGTGCCACGCGTACTGTTCATGCTGCACACCGGACATGTGGCCGACCGCTATGAGCGACGCAAGGTCGCCGCGATCTGTCAGACCGTACAGGCGTTGATCGCATTATCCCTGGCCATCGGCGGCCTGACCGGCAGCGTGACCCGCGAGATGATCTTTATCCTCGCCTTCGTGCTGGGCGCCGCACGCTCCTTCGAAATGCCGACCACCCAGGCACTGCTACCGAGCATCGTGCCCAGCGCGCTGTTCCCGCGTGCCGTGGCCTCGTCGCAGTCGGCCCAGCAACTGGCAACCATCGTCGCCCCGGCGCTGGGCGGTTTGCTCTACGCCTTTGGCAGCGTGTGGGTCTACGGCCCCACTGTGGTGCTGTACTTGATTGCCTGCGTACTGACCCTCAACCTGCCCGCACGCCAGACCCCGCTGAACAAAGGCAAGGCCACCCTGGATTCGTTGCTGGCCGGCATCCGTTTTATCCGCAGCCGCCCGGACATCCTCGGCGCCATTTCCCTGGACCTGTTCGCCGTATTGTTGGGCGGCGCCACCGCATTGCTGCCGGTGTTCGCCAAGGACATCCTGCTGACCGGCGCCTGGGGCCTGGGCCTGTTGCGTTCGGCACCGGCGGTGGGCGCGTTGTTGATGTCGTTGTGGCTGGCGCGCTTCTCGGTGGACCGCCACGTCGGCCGCGTGATGTTCACCGCCGTCGGGGTGTTCGGTGTGGCGACCATTGCGTTCGGCCTGTCCACTTCGTTCTGGTTTTCGTTGGCGGTGCTGGTGGTGCTGGGCGCGGCAGACATGATCAGCATGGTGATCCGTGCATCGTTCGTGCAGCTGGAGACGCCGGATGAAATGCGCGGCCGCGTCAGCGCGGTCAACGGCCTGTTTATCGGCGCGTCGAATCAGTTGGGCGAGTTTGAATCGGGGATTACCGCCCACTGGTTCGGCACCGTGCCGGCGGTGGTCATGGGCGGGATCGGCACGCTGGTGGTGACCGGGGTGTGGATCAAACTGTTCCCGACCCTGGCCAACCGCGACCGCATGCACGTGCCGGTTGAAGAAACAAAAGCATAAGGCCCGGTTCCCACACGGGTGCTGGGCAGGGCCGGTAAAGTGCTGTCAAAGCACTTTATCGAGGGTGATCGGAAAGTCCCTGACCCGCTTGCCCGTGGCGTGATACACCGCATTCGCCACCGCCGCCGCCACCCCGACAATACCGATCTCACCCACCCCCTTGGAGCCCAGCGCATTGACGATCTCGTCGTGTTCCTCGACGAATACCACGTCAATCTCACCGATGTCCGCATTCACCGGAATGTGATACTCGGCCAGGCTGTGGTTCATGATGCGCCCCAAGTGGTGGTCGGTCTGGGTTTCTTCATGCAGGGCCATACCGATGCCCCACACCACCCCGCCGAGAATCTGGCTGCGCGCCATTTTCGGATTCACCACGCGCCCGGCCGCAATCGCGCTGACCACCCGGCTGACCTGGATGGTGCCCAAGTCTTCATCCACCCGTACTTCCACAAACACCGCAGAATGCGTGGCGCTGGCATAGCCCCCGCGTTTCTCGTCCGGCTCGCTGTCGACCTGCACCTGCAACGCGTCTTCACCACTGTCCTTGACCAGTTGGGCCAGCGATACACTCACATCACCGGTGTGCAGGTGGCCGTCGTCAAAGCGCACCGACTCGGCGTCCTTGAACACCGGATACGTCTGTCGCGCAATCTCCAGCAGTTTGGCCGCCAATGCTTCGCAGGCTTGCTGAACGGCGGTGCCCACCGAAGACACGGTAAACGAGCCGCCCTGCAGCGGGGCCGTGGGCAATGAGGAATCGCCGAGCAGAAACTCGACATTTTCCAGCGCCACGCCGCTGGCCTGGGCTGCAATCTGGGTCATGACCGTATAGGTGCCGGTGCCGATATCGGTGGTGGCGCTGCTGACGGTGAGCTTGCCCTCGGCGTCGATCCGCGCCTTGGCACTGGCTTTCATCTGCATCGCCTCCCACACCCCCCCGGCCATGCCCCAACCGATCAGTTGGCGCCCCTCGCGCATGCTGCGCGGTTCCGGGTTACGCCGCTGCCAGCCGAAACGCTTGGCGCCTTCGCTGTAGCATTCACGCAACGCCTTGCTGGACCAGGGCTTGTCTTCGTTCTGGTTGCGCTCGGCGTAATTGGTCAGGCGCAGTTGCACCGGGTCGACCCCCAGCGCGCAGGCCAGTTCGTCCATTGCACACTCCAGACCGATCACCCCCAGTGCAGCACCCGGGGCGCGCATGTCCAGCGGGGTAAACACATCCAGCGGCACCAGGTTGTAGGTCAATTGCACGTTGTCGCAGTGGTAGAGCATGCCGCTCCACTCAACCACATGCTCGCTGAAGTCCTCGAAGCGTGAGGTCTGGCCGGTGGCGGTGTGGCCGAGTGCGACCAGCTTGCCATCGGCGGCGGCGCCCACTTGCAGACGCTGCAAGGTGCGCGGCCGGTAGCCGAAGGTGAACATCTGCTGGCGCGTCAGGGTCACGCGAACCGAGCGTTTGAGCGCCAGCGACGCCATCACCGCCAGTGGCAACTGGTACTGCGGGCGCAGGCCGGAACCGAACGCGCCGCCCACAAACGCGGCAAAGATCCGCACCTGGCTTTTATCCAGGCCAAACACTTTCTGCACATAGGCCTGACAGTTCTGCGGGCCCTGGGTTTTGTCATGGATGTGCAGCGTGCCATCGCTCTGGTACAGCACCGTGCTGGCATGGGGCTCCATGGGGTTGTGATGTTCGATGGGGGTGCTGTAGTTCAGGTCCAGGCTGACGGCGGCGGCGCGCCATTGCGCCTGGAAGTTGCCGCGCGGCTTCGGCGGGGTCTGGGGCGATGGGTAGGCGTGTTGCTGCTGGGCGATCAAGTCAGTGTCAAAGGCTTCGCTCGCATACTCGATCTCCACCAGCGAACCGGCATGGCGCGCCAGTTCCAGGTTATCGGCGATGACCAGGGCCAGTGGCTGACCGCTGTACAGCACCCGGTCGTTGTACAGCGGGCGGAACGGCGAGCCGTCCGCCGCATCGGCGTCGGCGAAAGCCTCGTCATAACTGGCGATCTTTGGCCGGTTGAGGTGGTCGAGCACCATGATCACGCCCGGCAACGCCAGGGCTTTGGAGGCATCGACCTTGATGACTCGGCCCTTGGCGACAGAGCTGGACACGACGCTGCCGTGGAGCAGACCGTCTTCGGGAAACTCACCCGCATAACGCGCCTGGCCGGTGACCTTGAGCAGGCCGTCGACACGGTCCAAGGGTTTGCCGATAGCGCTCATGGTTGTTCTCCCGCGACAGCGGCGTCGCTCAAGGCACGGATGATCGCGCGGCGCGCCAGTTTGAGTTTGAAGCCGTTGTGCGCCAGCGGCACGGCGTCTTGCAGCAGCGCGTCAGCCGCGGCACTGAAGGTTTCGCGACTGACCGTCTGGCCGATCAGCAACGCTTCCACGGCGCGGTCACGCCAGGGTTTGTGGGCAACGCCGCCAAGGGCCAGGCGCGCATCGATGATCTGGTCGCCGTCCAGCTCCAACGCCGCGGCGACGGACACCAGCGCAAAGGCGTACGACGCACGGTCGCGTACCTTCAGATAATGACTGTGGTTTGCCAGTTGATCAGCCGGCAACTCAACGGCTGTGATCAGTTCATCGTCGGCCAACAGGTTGTCCCGCTGCGGCGTGTCGCCGGGCAGGCGGTGGAAGTCGGCAAACTCAATGATCCGCACACCGCCGCGCCCCTCCACATGGACCCGTGCCTCGAGTGCCGCCAGGGCCACGCACATGTCGGAAGGATGGGTGGCGACACACTGGTCGCTGGCACCGAGGATCGCGTGGATGCGGTTCAGGCCGGTCAGCGCCGGGCAGCCACTGCCGGGCTCGCGCTTATTGCACGGCACGCCGGTGTCATAAAAGTAGTAACAGCGGGTGCGCTGCAACAGGTTGCCGCCGGTACTGGCCATATTGCGCAGTTGCGGCGAGGCGCCGGCCAGGATCGCCTGGGACAGCAGCGGGTAGCGTTGCTCGATCAGCGGATGCCAGGCCAGGTCGGCGTTGCTCACCATCGCGCCGATCAACAGGCCGCCATCAGCGCTTGCCTTGATGTCATGCAGCGGCAAGCCCGTGATGTCGATGAGGTGCTGGGGACGGCTGATGTTTTCTTTCATCAGGTCCAGCAAGTTGGTGCCACCGGCAATAAAACGCGAGGTGGCACTGCTCAGGTGCACCGCTTCACGCACATCCACGGGTTTGCTGTAGTGGAAGGGGTTCATCGCTCACCTCCCACGACGTCTTCAATAGCCTCGCGAATGTTGCTGTATGCCCCGCAGCGGCACAGGTTGCCACTCATCAGTTCCTGGATCTGCGCGGCGTCATGGGCACGGCCTTCATTCATCAGGCCCACTGCGGAGCAAATCTGGCCCGGCGTGCAGTAACCGCACTGGAAGGCGTCGCGCTGGATAAACGCCTGCTGCATCGGGTGCAGAGTGTCACCGTCGGCCAGGCCTTCGACGGTGGTCAACTCGGCGCCATCGCACATCACCGCCAGGGTCAGGCAGGCATTCACGCGCTTGCCGTCACGCAACACCGTGCAGGCGCCGCATTGGCCGTGGTCGCAGCCTTTTTTGCTACCGATCAGGTCAAGCTGCTCGCGCAACAAGTCCAGCAGGGTGGTCCAGGGCAGCACGTCCAACTGGCGTTCCTGGCCATTGAGGCGCAGGCGGATCGAGTGGCTGACGAACGGCTGAGCCGTCGCGCCATGGGAAGTTGCGCTCATAAACACCTCACGGGTTGGTGTACATCCGCGGCGTTCAGGAAATTCGCCGTCTCAGGGGTACGACTTCCCGGGGTTTTGAGCGTTCAAGATGATTGATCAGCGGATATTGAGCAGGGTCTTGAGGGTGTTCTGCGGGCCGTTGATCGACGAATTGCTGTATTCGAACCAGCCCTGGTCCTCGACATTCAGGTCGAACACGTAGATGTAACCCATCACCGTGCCCGCGCCACTGCACACCTGGCTGACGTTGCCGACCTGGCACACCGGCGTGCGCTGCCCGTTCAATTCGGCGCCGTTGAAGCGGCCCACGGGGTTGTTGCCCAGGCCGACTTCCATCACCGAAACCTTGGTGGGCCCGCGGTGCGTACACATCTGGGTGCCTTGCGCGCGCTCCGGGATGGTTTCGGTGCAACCGGCCGATTGAACCTGGAACACCCGCACCTCGCTCAACGGCGGTGCAGTCGCGCCCCACGCCGGTGCTGCGCCGAGCCACAGGCCGATACAGGGGATCAGAGCTAGACTCCACGCGTTGGCTTTTTTCATGCTGTGAATGACCCCGGATTAAACGTCGGCGCAGTATGCCTCAAGGTCATGATCAAGGGCGATTGCTCACAACGGCCAGCCCGCACACCACACGGCCTCGGCTGCTGGTATGATGCGCCGCTTTTTCCGATCCTCTCTGAAACCACAGGCGCTTGGCGCAGTTTGTGCTTTGACTTAGAGGTCAACAAATCACGACGCAAAATAGCGTCACAGGGAGCCGGCATGCTGGAAAAGCTGTTTCAACTCAAAGCCCACAACACCAATGTGCGCACCGAGATTCTCGCGGGTATCACCACATTCCTGGCGATGGCCTACATCTTGTTCGTCAACCCGAGCATCCTCAGTCAGGCCGGCATGGACAAGGGCGCGGTGTTTGTCGCGACCTGCCTGGCGGCGGCCATCGGTTCGACCGTGATGGGCCTGATCGCCAACTACCCGATTGCGCTGGCGCCGGGCATGGGCCTCAACGCCTTCTTTACCTACACCGTGGTCCTGCACATGGGCCATACCTGGCAGGTAGCGCTGGGTGCGGTGTTTATTTCGGCGGTGTTGTTCTTCCTGCTGTCGATCTTCCGTATCCGTGAATGGATCATCAACGCCATCCCGCTGCCCCTGCGTTCGGCGATTGCTGCCGGTATCGGCCTGTTCCTGGCGTTGATCGCCCTGCACAACGCCGACATTGTCGTCAGCAACCCAGCCACCATGGTCGGCCTCGGTGACCTGACCAAGGCCGCGCCGATCCTGGCCACCCTCGGTTTCGTGCTGATCGTCGCGCTGGAAGCCCTGGCCGTACGCGGCGCGGTGCTGATCGGCATCCTCGCGGTGACCATTGCGTCCATCGCCCTGGGCGTGACCCCGTTCAACGGCGTGGTGTCGATGCCACCGTCCCTGGCCCCGACCTTCCTGCAACTGGACATCAAGGGCGCGCTGGACATCGGCCTGGTCAGCGTGATCTTTGCGTTCCTGTTCGTGGACCTGTTCGACAACTCCGGCACCCTGATCGGCGTCGCCAAGCGCGCCGGCCTGATGAGCAAGGACGGCCACATGCCGAAGATGGGCCGTGCGCTGATCGCCGACAGCACCGCTGCCATGGCCGGTTCGCTGCTGGGTACATCGACCACCACCAGCTACATCGAATCCGCCGCGGGCGTGAGCGCCGGCGGCCGCACCGGCTTGACCGCCATCGTTGTCGCGATCCTGTTCCTGCTGGCCTTGTTCTTCTCGCCACTGGCGCAAAGCGTCCCGGCGTTTGCCACCGCCCCCGCGCTGCTGTTCGTGGCCGTGCTGATGACCCAGGGCCTGGCGGAAATCGACTGGGATGACATCACTGTTGCAGCGCCGGTGGTGATCACCGCCCTGGCGATGCCGTTTACTTACTCCATCGCCAACGGCATCGCCTTCGGCTTCATCGCGTGGACCGCCATCAAGCTGCTTTCGGGCCGCTACCGTGAGCTGAACCCGGCGCTGGTGATCCTGTCGATCCTGTTCGTGATCAAGCTGGGCTGGTTCAACGCATGACTTTTGACGCCGCAAGCTACACCGCTCAACTGCAAGACAAGGTCACGCGCTTGCGTGACCTGTTGGCCCCGTTCGATGCACCCGAGCCGCAGGTCTTCGACTCGCCGCTGCAGAACTTCCGCCTGCGCGCGGAGTTCCGCCTGTGGCGCGAAGGCGGTGAGCGCCACTACGCGATGTTTTCCCAGGACGACAAGCGCACGCCGATCCTGATCGAAGCGTTTCCCATCGCCAGCCTGCGCATCAACCAGTTGATGCCGCAACTCAAGGCCGCCTGGCAAGCCAGCGCCGCCCTGAGCCACAAGCTGTTCCAGGTGGAGTTCCTCACCACCCTGGCCGGCGATGCGATGATCACGCTGTGCTATCACCGCCCGCTGGACGAGCATTGGCACACCGCTGCCAACCAGCTCGCGGCTGACTTGAACGTGAGCATCATCGGCCGCTCCAAGGGCAAGCGCGATGTGATCGGCCACGACTATGTGGTGGAACAACTCGAAGTCGGTGGTCGCACCTTCAGCTATCGCCAACCCGAAGGCGCCTTCACCCAGCCCAACGGCACGGTGAACCAGAAGATGCTCAACTGGGCGTACTCAGCCCTGGGCGACCGCCCGGATGATCTGCTGGAGCTGTACTGCGGCAACGGCAACTTCACCCTGCCGCTGGCGACCCGCGTACGCAAAGTGCTGGCCACCGAGATCAGCAAGACCTCGGTCAACGCCGCGCTGAGCAACCTCGCTGAAAACGCGGTGGACAACGTCACCCTGGTGCGCCTGTCCGCCGAAGAACTCACCGAAGCGCTCAACGAAGTGCGCCCGTTCCGTCGCCTGCACGGCATCGACCTCAAGAGCTATGAGTTCGGTAGCGTGTTCGTCGACCCGCCTCGCGCGGGCATGGACCCGGACACCTGCGAGCTGACTCGACGCTTCGACAATATCCTGTACATCTCGTGCAACCCGCAGACATTGGCGGCGAACATCGCGCAACTGCATGACACGCACCGCATCACCCAGTGTGCGATGTTTGATCAGTTTCCGTGGACGCATCATATGGAGTCGGGCGTCCTGCTGACGCGTCGCTGAAACTTACAGCCACTCGCAATCCCCCTGTGGGAACGGGCTTGTGTGGGAGCGGGCTTGCCCGCGATGGCAGAGTGTCAGTCACAGCGGCTTACGCTGACACACCGCATTCGCGAGCAAGCCCGCTCCCACATAAGCCGACTCCCAACACGGCTTTTCATGCGTCAGTTGAATCGTCGGGCTTCGTCGTATCCTTGCGCGGCCGCCCGCCCTTCTTGCCATTGGCGCGGGCAGCGGCGGCTTTGGCGGCGCTGCTCTTGCGACCGTTGCGCGAAGCCACCAGGCTGGCGGCCAGGTCCATCAGGGGCTGGCTCGTGGCGATCAGGCCGGTGATGGACACGTCCAGGTCCCGGGGTTCACAGCACAGCGCCTTGCCACCGAAACCGACCTCCAACCGCTGGAAGTCTTCCAGCGAAAACCCCTCGAACTCGGGAAGGCCCGCAACGGGCAGCGAGATCCGGCTGCCGTCGCTGAAGCCGATGGAAATACTCTTGTCTTCATAGCGCACCGAGCTGGCTCGGGCATACAAATGCCTTGTCTTGCGCCCACGGGCTATCGCTTTATCGATGTCAGCCTCGGTAAGCGGCACGTAGGGCCGGACTTTGGCTTTTACGACCTTCACAGAGTTATCTTCACCCATACCGGGACCCTCACTAGACTCAAAATTGTCTGTTGCTCGACAACATCGTGCCAAGCGCTTGCGATTACATGAACACCCGGCCGGATGACCAATCCAGGTACCACCTCATCCGCCCCCAGGTCCCAGGAATGGTTCTCCAGGCAGACCGTTTGAATTTTCTCCCACCAAATCCTTCGCGCCCGCGCCAGATAATGCCGCTGCCTCAGCGCCTGGCAAATCCCCAACAGAACGGCACCGGGCGGCCGACGTCGTTCAGGGTCCACATCCCACAACTCCACGCCGTCATCCAGAAAGCTGAAACGAAAACGCGCATCCCAGCCCGTGCCCCTTACATGCACATGCGGCGGGCAGTGCTCATCCCTGAGAAGCACTGAAATTACACATCCCTTGTAAGTGCCTATTCGCATCGTAACCCATCCGTTAGGTTATTTTCCGTCCGGTAACAATTTCACCCCGTGCCACCCGACAACCGGCTCCAAAATCCTGGAGCTGTTTCTCAGACTAGTGACCGGCAACGAAGCGTCGAATGCCGTGTTGTTACCGCGCATAACCGTTCGGTAATCGAACATATCCTTCGCCGTCGATTGACCAAATTAACCATTCAGTACATTTTACCGCCACAACTAACAATAATTGTGGAGACCCTCCCATGCCGCCTATCGTGCTGGTGCTCAACGGCCCCAACCTCAACCTGCTCGGCACCCGCGAGCCGGCGACCTACGGGCATGAAACCCTGGCTGACGTGGCCGCTTTGTGCGGTCGCAGCGCTGACAAGCTCGGGCTGAAAATCGAATTTCGCCAGACCAACCACGAAGGCGAACTGCTCGACTGGATCCACGGCGCCCGCGCCCGTTGCGCCGGTATCGTGATCAATCCGGCCGCGTGGACCCACACCTCCGTCGCCATCCGTGACGCGCTGGTGGCCAGTGAAGTGCCGGTGATCGAAGTGCATTTATCCAACGTGCATGCACGCGAGGCGTTTCGTCATCACTCCTTTGTGTCGCCCATCGCCAAGGCCGTGCTCGCAGGATTTGGCAGCCATGGCTACCACCTGGCCCTGGAACACTTCAGCCAGATCTTGAAAGGATCAGCCCGATGAAACCGCGCATCCTCGCCGGCCTGATCGGCTCCGGCATCCAGGCTTCCCGCACCCCGGCTTTGCATGAACAGGAAGGCGACGCCAGAGGCCTGCGCTACCTGTATCGCTTGATCGACCTGGACCCGCTGCGATTGACCGTCGATGCCCTGCCCGACCTGCTCGACGCTGCCGAGTTGATGCAGTTCACCGGCCTGAACATTACTTACCCGTGCAAGCAGGCGATCCTGCCGCTGCTCGATGATTTGTCCGACGAGGCCCGGGGGATTGGCGCGGTCAATACCGTGGTGTTCAAGGACGGCAAACGTATCGGCCATAACACCGACTGCCTGGGCTTCGCCGAAGGATTTCGACGCAACCTGAGTGATGTGCTGCGCCAGCGCGTCGTACAAATGGGCGCAGGCGGCGCAGGCGCGGCAGTGGCCCACGCGCTATTGGCCGAAGGCGTTGAACGCCTGAGCATCTTTGACCTGGACAGCAGCCGCGCCCAGGACTTGGTGGACAACCTCGCCCTGCGTTTCGGCAGCGGTCGCGCCCAGGTCGGCAGCCACCTGGAAAGCGCCATGGCCGAGGCGGATGGGGTGGTGAACACCACGCCGATGGGCATGGCCAAGCTGCCTGGCACTCCGGTTCCGGCGGCCCTGCTGCGGGCCGAACTGTGGGTGGCCGAGATTGTGTATTTCCCGCTGGAAACCGAACTGCTGCGCGACGCCCGCGCCTTGGGTTGCCGCACGCTGGATGGCGGCAATATGGCGGTGTTCCAGGCGGTGAAGGCGTTTGAGTTGTTCAGTGGCGAAGTGCCGGATGCGCAGCGGATGCTGGCGCACTTTCAGGCCATGAATATCTAACAGGCGAAACAAATTCAAATATGGGAGCAGCTTTTGTGGGAGCGGGCTTGCTCGCTCCCACATTCAGGTTGCATTCCACTCGAAGAGTCGCGTAAGCGTCAGGCTTGCAGGTAGCGCATCACCGACTCACAGATCATCTCCCGATGTCGCTGCTTGATGGCCTCATCCGACAGCTCAATTTGAAAAATCTCACTGAATGTATGGCGGTTGGACACCCGGTAAAAGCTGAATGAGTTGATCAGCAGATGCACATCCAACGGCTCCAGCCCCTCACGAAACAAACCCAGCTCCGCGCCCCGGCGCAAGGTCGTGCCCAGCGCTTCGAGGATGTTGCTGTTCATCGCCTTGATCGACTCCGAGCGCTTCACGTATTCGGCATTGTGGATATTTTCGATGCTGACGATGCGCACGAAATCCACGTTCTGATCGTGGTGATCAAAGGTGAATTCCACCAGCCGGCGGATCGCTTCGCGCGGTTCCAGGGCGGTGAGGTTCATGCGGGTTTCGGTGTTGCGGATGTCGCCGTAGAGCTTCTCCAGTACCTCGACGTACAGCTGCTCCTTGCTGCCGAAGTAGTAATAGATCATGCGCTTGGAGGTGTGGATGCGCTCGGCGATGGCGTCCACGCGCGCGCCGGACAGGCCTTGCTGGACAAACTCGACGATCGCTTCCTGCAGGATGTTTTCGCGGGTCTTTTCCGGGTTGTTCTTACGACTCTTGCGCGGCGCTTCGGACGCAGCGGAGAGGTCGGGAGTCAGGGTCATGGTGCGCTCACGGCCGTTTTTATTGTGCAGGCGCCGATTATGGGCTGCGGCGCTCCCCGAAGGAAGCACCGCACCACCGCTCACAACCGTGCTTGGCGTACCGCACCGCTGCGGGACTTGGCCATGGCCGCCAGACGCACCGCCACGTTGGCCGCGCCGTAACCGGCATAGCCGTTCTTGCGCTGGATGATCTCGAAGAAAAACCGCCCTTCGAACGGTTCGGTGTACACGTGAAACAGCTCACCGCCGTTGGCGTCGCGGTCGTACAACACGTTGTAGTACGCCAGCTCGCTGAGGAACTCATCGTCAAAATCAAACCGTGCCGCGAGGTCGTCGTAATAGTTGAGCGGGATGTCCAGCAGCGGCACGCCCGCGTCTTTGGCCCGGCGCACCTCGGCGAAAATGTCCGCGCAGTCGAAGGCAATGTGGTGCACACCCGAGCCGCGATAGCTCGATAGCGCGTGGGAAATTGCGGTATTGCGGTTCTCGGAAATGTTCAGCGGCAAACGAATCGAACTGCAGCGGCTGCGCAGGGCGCGGCTCTTCACCAGGCCATAGGGGTCGGGCAGCACCACTTCGTCGTCGGCCTCGAAATCCAGCAGGCTCTTGTAGAACAGCACCCAACTGTCGAGGCTGTCGGCCGGCAGCGCCATGGCCATATGGTCGATACGCAACAGGCCACCACTGGCAGCCGGCGCGGCTTGCAGGTTGAAATCGGTGTCGTACAGCGTGCCTTCGCTGGGGTCCACCAGGTAGATCAGGCTGCCATCCGGCGCACGCACGGCGGCCAGCTCAAGCTCGTTGGGCCCGACCAGCCCGCGATAGGGCTGGCCCTTGTAGGCCACCGCCCGCTCCAGGGCCTTGGCGCTGTCCTTGACCCGCAGCGCGGTGGCGCACAACGACGGGCCATGGGCCTCGAAAAAGTTGTGGGCGAAGGAGTAGGGTTCGCAGTTGAGGATCAGGTTGATGTCGCCCTGGCGCAACAGGCTCACGCTCTTGGAGCGGTGCTGGCCGGCCTTGACGAAGCCGAGGCGCTCCAGCCAGTGAGTCAGCTTGGCGCCAAGGCTTTCATCCACGGCAAATTCGAGGAATTCGATGCCGTCGTACTCGCTGGCAGCCGGGGTATCGAACAGAATCTGCACGGGTTGCGCCGGTGCTTGCTGCTTCAGGCGCTCGCGGGTTTTCTCCTCCAGGTACAGCAAGGAGCGCAGGCCATCCGCTGCATTGGCGCGGGTCGGCGCGGCGCGGAAACCGTCGTTGAAAATTTCCAGGGACAGCGGCCCGGTGTAGCCACTCTTGATGATCGGCGCAAGAAAGCCCGCCAGGTCAAATTCGCCTTGCCCCGGGAAGCAGCGGAAATGCCGGCTCCACTCCAGCACGTCCATGGCCAGGATCGGCGCGTCGGCCATTTGCACGAAGAAGATCTTGTCGCCGGGGATCTGCGCGATGGCGCTCGGGTCGCCCTTGAGTGACAGGGTGTGGAAGCTGTCGAGCAGCACGCCGAGGGCCGGGTGATCGACCTGGCGCACCAGGTTCCACACCTGCTGCCAGGTGTTCACATGCTTGCCCCAGGCCAGCGCTTCATAACCGATGCGCAAGCCACGGCGGCCGGCATGTTCGGCCAACAGGTGCAGATCGTCGAGCAAAATGCGTTCATCGCCGACGCAATCGGCGGAGGCGTTGCTGCACACCAGCACCAGGTCAGTGCCCAGTTCCTGCATCAGGTCGAACTTGCGCTCGGCACGCTCCAGGTTGCGGGCCAGACGGTCGCGGCGGCAGCCCTCAAAGTCGCGGAACGGCTGGAACAGGGTGATGGCGATACCGAGGTCGGCACACATCTGCCTGACTTCGCGGGGGCTGCCGTCGTAATACAACAAGTCGTTTTCGAAGATCTCGACGCCATCAAACCCGGCGGCGGCAATCGCTTCGAGTTTTTCCGGCAGGGTGCCGCTCAAGGAAACGGTGGCAATGGAACGTTGCATGGGGCGACTCCCGGCAATTATTGTTTGCGCCAAATTATTCGCCCCCAGTCTACCCACAGCAATTAAAATGTACGAACCAGTTAGTTTTTGGTGCGATTATCGAACACTATGCCCGTTTACCGAATTGACGATTTTTTAGCCGCTGCGCACCATCAACGACGCAACCTGACCCAGAACACACCATAAAAATTTCAAAAAACGGGTACGACCTCATGCCTCTGCAAAACTCCGCCCTGGCCTCGCGCTCCGGCACCCCGCACGCCGGCATCGGCGACAAGATCCGCGGCGCCCTGGCCGTGGGTAAAAC
Organism: Pseudomonas sp. GL_117; assembly: GCF_057835125.1. NCBI lineage: Bacteria > Pseudomonadati > Pseudomonadota > Gammaproteobacteria > Pseudomonadales > Pseudomonadaceae > Pseudomonas > Pseudomonas sp. GL_117. Next base: position 5,387,520 of record NZ_CM174418.1, read on the forward strand.
TCGCTGGGGCATGTTGGCCCTGGTGTTCTTTGCCACCACCCTAAACTACATCGACCGCGCCGCCCTGGGCGTGATGCAACCGATCCTCGCCAAGGAAATGAGCTGGACGGCGATGGACTACGCCAACATCAACTTCTGGTTCCAGGTTGGCTACGCCGTCGGCTTTGTGCTGCAAGGCCGCCTGATCGACCGCGTCGGTGTGAAACGCGTGTTCTTCTTCGCCGTGCTGCTGTGGAGCCTGGCGACTGGTGCCCACGGCCTGGCCACCTCGGCGGTGGGTTTCATGGTCTGCCGCTTTATCCTCGGGCTGACCGAAGCCGCCAACTACCCGGCCTGCGTCAAGACCACACGCTTGTGGTTCCCCGCCGGCGAACGTGCGGTGGCCACCGGCATCTTCAACGCCGGCACCAACGTCGGTGCGATGATGACGCCGATGCTGCTGCCGCTGATCCTGCACGTGTGGGGCTGGCAGGCGGCATTCCTGTGCATGGCCTCGCTCGGCGCGATCTGGCTGGTGTTCTGGGGCTTGAAGTACTACAACCCGGAAGACCATCCGAGCGTCAAACAATCCGAACTGGACTACGTGCAACGGGAAGTCGAACCCGAACAACCGGGTGTGCCGTTCAGCCGCATTCTGCGCATGCGCGGCACCTGGGCCTTCGCCATTGCCTACGCGCTGACCGCGCCGGTGTTCTGGTTCTACCTGTATTGGTTGCCGCCGTTCCTGAACCAGCAATACAACCTGGGCATCAACGTGACCCAGATGGGTATCCCGCTGATCATCATCTACCTGACAGCCGACTTCGGCAGTGTGGGTGGGGGGATTCTGTCGTCGTTCCTGATCGGCCGTGGCATGAACTCGATCAAGGCGCGCTTGCTGTCGATGTTGCTATTCGCCTGCTGCATCGTCGGCGTGATCATGGCGGCCGGTTCCAGCCAGCTGTGGGTCGCAGTGTTTGCCATCTCCCTGGCCATCGGTGCGCACCAGGCCTGGACCGCCAACATCTGGAGCCTGGTGATGGACTACACGCCCAAGCACATGATGAGCACGGTGTTCGGCTTCGGCGGGATGTGTGCGGCCATCGGCGGCATGTTCATGACCCAGATCGTCGGCCATATCCTCACCGTGACCAACAACAACTACACCGTGTTGTTCACCCTGATCCCGGCGATGTACTTCATTGCGCTGACCTGGATGTACTTCATGGCGCCGCGCAAGATCCCTACCGTAGACGTCTGATCTACCTGCGCCGCTGCTGCCAGGCAGCGGCCAACCCGCTCATGCAGATCACCCCGATGCCGACCACCGTGGTCAAGTCGGGGGTATGGTTGAATACCAGCCAGCCCAACAACCCCGCAAACACGATCTGGCAATAGCCGAACGGTGCCAGCAACGCCGGTGCCGCGAAGCGGAACGCCTGGGTCAACATCAAGTGCGCAGTCATCCCGCAGGTGCCCAGCGCCAGCATCAACACGCCATGCCACAGCGTCGGGACCTGCCAGAAGAACGGCACCATCGCGCTCATCACCAGGGTGTTGCACAGGCCGGCGAAGAAGTTGCTGGTGGTCGGGCTGTCGTATTGGCTCAGGATGCGCGTGAGCAGTTGGTAGAAGCAGAAGAACAACGCCGAACACAGCGGCAGCAGCACCGCCGGGGTGAACAGTTCGCCACCGGGGTGGATGATGATCAGCACGCCGACAAACCCGCAGATCACCGCCAGCCACTGGCCGCGCGTAACGTGCTCACCGAGCAGCGGCACCGACAGCGCTGTCACCAGGATCGGTGCAAGGAAGTTCACTGCCGTGGCTTCCGCCAGGGGGATGTAATGCAGCGCCGTGGTAAAGAACAGGCTGGTACCCAGCAGGCACAACGCCCGCACCACCTGCATTCCCGGCCGTTTGCTGCGCAGTACGCGCAAGCCCGATTGCGGCAGGAAAATCCCGGCCATCAACAGGGTATGCACCAGATAGCGCGCCCAGACCACCATCACGATCGGGTAGAACCCGGCCAGGTATTTGGACAAGGCGTCGTGGCTGGAAAACAGGAAAGTCGCCACCACAATCAGCAAGATGCCTTTGAAAGGATGGTTGACGCCGGAGAGGGGAGTGCTGACGGTCATTGAGTTCTCTTGCATGACGGGCTGAACGCGGGCTGCTCAACCCGGTAATCTAGCAGCCGGGCTTGCGTCTGCCCCAAGAGCATAACCAAACACTGTGCGAACAGCGCACTAAATCATGGGATTCGAGTCCAACCTCGCACGATCGCCCACGCATTGCACACTTTTTATCCAAGGCCTGCCACTATGAAAAAAGCCCTGTTTGTTCTCTCTGCCATCGCCCTGCTCGCCGCTTGCGGCCAGGAAGCCAAGGACGCGCCCAAACCGGCGCCCGCCTCCGTGCAAGCGACCCTGGTGCCGGCCACCCCGCCCACCGACCAGTGGGTCGGCAAGTGGGTCGGCGTCGAAGGCCTGTACCTGACCATCGCCAAGGACGACAGCGTCGGCCGCGGGCATTACATCATCACCATGCAATACGGCCTCGACGCCGGCGACTCCGGCACCTTCAAAGGTGAAGCCGCCGAAGACGGCATCGCCTTCACCCGCCCGGACGGCCCGCAATTGCTACGCGCCGGCGACGGTGCCGCCACTGGCCTCAAGTGGCTGGCAGATAAAAAGGACTGCCTGGTCGTGGCGAGTGGCGAAGGCTACTGCCGCCAATAACGTCCATACTCCAACGAACTTGCCACAGTTAAGTTTCAACTTATAAAAGGCTTATCGAGAGGATTGCCCCCATGCTATGGAAAAAAGGCCGACGCAGCGACAACGTGGTGGACGCCCGCGATGACAGTGGCGGCGGCGGTGGCGGCATGCGCTTTGGTGGCGGCAAGGGCCTGAGCCTGACCGCGATTGTGCTGATCGTCGGCATCGGCTGGCTGACCGGCCAGGACCCGTTGCAGATCCTCGGCCAACTCACCGGGCAGATGGAGCAGGCGCCGTCGGTCAGCACCCAGACGCGCCAGGCGCCAGCGGCCAATGACGAACAGGCCGACTTTGTCCGCGCCGTGCTCGGCGATACCGAAGACACCTGGGCCCAGGTGTTCCAGGAAAACGGCCTGACCTACAAGAACCCGAAACTGATCCTGTTCCGTGGCCGGGTGAATTCGGCCTGCGGTGGCGCCACCTCGGCCAGCGGCCCGTTCTATTGCCCGGCCGACCAGCAGGTCTACCTGGACCTGGATTTCTTCCGCGAAATGTCGCAACGCTTCCAGGCCGCCGGCGACTTCGCCCAGGCCTACGTGATCGCCCACGAAGTCGGGCACCACGTGCAGACGTTGCTCGGCATCTCGGCCAAGCTCCAGACGGCCCGCCAACAAGGCCGGCAGATGCAGGGCGACGGCGGCCTGCTGGTGCGCCAGGAACTGCAAGCCGACTGCTTCGCCGGCGTGTGGGCCAACCATGCGCAAAAACGCTTGAACTGGCTGGAGCCCGGCGACATCGACGAAGCCCTGAACGCCGCCAACGCCATCGGCGACGACCGTTTGCAGCAACAGGGCCAAGGCCGCGTGGTGCCGGACTCGTTCACCCACGGCACCTCGGCGCAACGCGTACGCTGGTTCAAGACCGGCTTCGCCCAGGGCCAGATCACTCAGTGCGATACCTTTTCCGCCAAGAGTCTCTAAATGAATAAACGACTGGCATTGCTGCTGGGTCTGTTCGTCAGCTGTTCTACGTTCGCCGCTGGGCACGACATCAAGGACAGCGACCTCGATCGTTTCCCACTCAAGGCCGGGGATCTCAGCCTGGGCTTGAGCCAGGACTGGCGCCAGCCGCTGCCAGACGTCACCCGCGCGCTGATCATCGTGCATGGCCGCCTGCGCGATGCCGCGGCCTATCTGCAAAGTGGCGAACAGGCCGCCGAGAATGCCGGGCAAGCCACCCACACCCTGGTGATTGCACCGCGCTTTCTGACGGAGGCGGATGCGCGGCACGAGCATCTGGACAAGCGGATACTGCGCTGGACCGACAACGGCTGGATGGCCGGCGAAGCGTCCACCGGCCCGGGCCCGATCAGTTCCTATGGCGCCCTCGACCAGATCATCAAGCACCTGGGCAACCGCAAGCTGTTCCCGGCGCTCAAGGAAATCGTGGTGGCCGGGCACTCCGGCGGTGGCCAGGTGATACAGCGTTTTGCCCTCACCAGCCACGATCATCCCAAGCTGCAAAGCGAAGGCATCGGCCTGCGGTATGTGGTGGCGAATCCTTCGTCCTACGCCTACTTCAGCCCACAGCGGCCGGTGCCGTTCGATGCCGCCAGTTGCCCAGGCTTCAACGACTGGAAATACGGCATGCAGAACCTGCCGGCCTATGCCAAAGGCCGCAGCGTCGAACAACTGGAGCAGGCTTACGTGTCACGTGACATCACGTACCTGCTGGGCCAGCAGGACATCGACCCGAAGCATCACGCGCTGGATATAGGCTGCGAGGCACAAACCCAGGGCGCGTATCGGTTGATTCGTGGGCACAATTATTTCGACTACCTCAAGCAGCGGCATCCGCAGTTGCGTCATACGCTGGTGGAAGTGCCCGGTGTCGGGCATAACGGCGATGGGATGTTTACGTCGCCGCAGGGGCAGAAGGTGTTGTTCACGCAATAAAACTGTGGGAGCGGGCTTGCCCGCGAAAGCGGTGGGTCAGTCGATCGATGTATAGCTGACACACCGCATTCGCGAGCAAGCCCGCTCCCACACAAGCCAGTTCCCACAGTTGATCTTCATTATCAGTGTTAGATCATCCGGCGCAAGGCCGCGCAGTCCTCGGCATGCCAATCGGCAAGTTCCGGCCACGGGTTCTGCGCCAGGTTGACCAACACCGTCCGCGCCCCCGCCGCCCGACCGCACTCCAGGTCAAAGCGATAATCCCCGACCATCACCATTGTGCTCGGCGCCACATCCCACGCCGCCGCCAGTTTCAACAAGCCATCCGGGTCCGGCTTGGGCTGCGCATCATCACGCCCCAACACGTCCTCGACGGCAAAGCAGTCTGCCAAACCAATTGCCTCCAGGGTGATGTGCGCCAGTTCCCGCGCATTGCGGGTCAGGATGCCCAGGCGATAACCGCGCCCGGCCAGTTCACGCACCAGTTCCACTGCGCCCTCGGCCGCGACCGAGCCCAGGGCCAGCTCGCGCTCATGTTCCAGCAACCACCCATGCTTGGCCGCTGCGAGGTCCTGGGGCAGGGCGGCCAGGTGCGTGAGGATGTCGTCCTGCGCAGGAATCTCCAGCGCCTGGCGGATCGCCGCAAAGTCATGCACGGCCACCGTCAGGGTGCCGTCCATGTCGAACACCCAGTGCTTGATGTGCGACAGGCTCACGTCCAATCCTTGCGATGGCGGATCAAGCCTTCCTGCGTTACCGAAGCCACCAATTGCCCCGCGCGGTTGTACACGCTGCCACGGGAGAACCCACGGGAATTGCCGGCCCACGGGCTGTCCATGGCGTAGAGCAACCAGTCATCGGCGCGCAGGTCGGCGTGGAACCACAGCGCGTGGTCGAGGCTGGCGACCTGCATATCTTTCTGCCACACGGTCTTGCCATGGGGCAGCAACGAGGTGGTCAGCAAGCCGAAGTCCGAGGCGTAGGCCAGCAGGTATTTGTGCAGCGCAGGCGTGTCGGCCAACGCGCCGTCGGCACGAAACCACACGTACTTGACCGGGTCGGACGGCTGCGGGTTGAACGGGTCTTTTTCGGTGACCGGGCGCACTTCGATCGGCTTGGGGCACAGCAGCTTGTCGCGCATATGCTCGGGGATCAGGTGCGCGCGTTGCTGGGTCAACTCCAGCTCCGACGGCAGGTTTTCCGGGCCGACCACCACGGGCATGGTGCTCTGGTGTGCGAAGCCCTCTTCGTCGTACTGGAACGAAGCGCTGCAGGTGAAGATCGGGTTGCCCTTCTGGATCGCGGTGACCCGGCGCGTGCTGAAACTGCCGCCATCGCGCACACGGTCGACCGAATACACAACCGGCAATGCCGCATCACCGGGACGCAGGAAATAGCCGTGCAATGAGTGCACATGCCGCGCTTCTTCTACGGTCTGGCTGGCCGCCGACAGCGACTGGCCGAGCACCTGGCCGCCGAACAGTTGACGAAAACCCAGGTCCTGGCTGCGGCCGCGAAAGAGGTTTTCCTCGATCGGCTCCAGGGTCAGCAAGTCCACCAGATCTTCCAATACTTGGCTCATAGAGCAACTCCTACAATCTATGGGGCATTCCGGTCTGCTTATCCGTGCAGCGTGTCCAACCATTGGGCGCGGGTGATGCGGTACAACACATGATGGCGCAGCGGGTCATCGGCTGCGACCTTGGGGTGTGCAAAATCTGCCAGGGGATCGTAATGCATACCGATGGCCTGCATGACTTTTTGTGATGGCATGTTGGCTTCGGTGGTAAAGGCGACGACTTCATCCAGCTGCAAGCGATCGAAGCCGCAGCGCAACGCCGTCCACGCCGCTTCGCTGGCGTAGCCCAGGCCCCAATGTTCGCGGGCCAGGCGCCAGCCGATTTCCACCGCCGGGGTGAAGGCGGCGTCAAAGCTGACATGCTGCAAGCCGGTCAAGCCGATGAACTCGCCGCTGTCCTTGCGCTGCAAGGCCCACAGGCCGAAGCCATATTCGGCGAAGTGGCCACGAATGCGGCCGATCAATGCGGCGCTTTCCAGGTGGCTCAGCCTGGCCGGGAAATAGCGCATCACCTGTGGGTCGGCGCACATGCGCGCAAACTCCGGCAGGTCGCTGTCGCGCCATTGGCGCAGCACCAGGCGCGCACTTTCCAGTTCGAGTATCGGCTCCATGGGTCCCCTCCCTTGCCATGTGCGTGAGTGTACAACGCGGGTAAGATCCGTCGCAGGTTCCCGTCAGATAATCCCATGCCTTTACCACTGATCTACCACGATGATTACAGCCCCGCGTTCCCGGCGGAGCACCGCTTCCCCATGGACAAGTTCCGCCTGTTGCGTGACCACTTGGTGTCCAACGGGTTGACCGAGGACCGCCAACTGCTGCGCCCGCAACTGTGCCCACCCGAGATCCTGGCGCTGGCCCATGACCCCGGCTACATCGAACGCTACATGGGCGGTGAACTGTCCCGCGAAGACCAGCGCCGCCTCGGCCTGCCGTGGAACGAAGCCCTGGCGCGGCGTACCGTGCGGGCGGTGGGCGGCTCGATCCTCGCTGCCGAACAGGCGCTGGAACACGGCCTCGCCTGCCACCTGGCGGGCGGCACGCACCACGCCCACTACGATTACCCGGCGGGCTTTTGCATCTTCAACGACCTGGCGGTGATCAGCCATTACCTGCTCGCCAGCGGCCGGGTCAATCGCGTGCTGATCTTCGACTGCGACGTGCACCAGGGCGACGGCACCGCACGCATCCTCCATGACACACCGGAGGCCATCACCGTGTCGCTGCACTGCGAAAAGAACTTCCCCGCACGCAAAGCCCAGAGCGACTGGGACATCCCGCTGCCCATGGGCATGGGCGACGGCGACTACCTCAAGGTGGTGGACGACGCGCTCAATTACCTGCTGCCGCTCTACCAGCCGGACCTGGTGCTGTACGACGCCGGCGTCGACGTGCACAAGGACGACGCCCTCGGCTACCTCAAGCTGACAGACCAAGGCGTCGCCGCCCGCGATGAAAGCGTGATGCGCCACTGCCTGGGCCGCGACATCCCGGTGATGGGCGTGATCGGCGGCGGCTACAGCAAGGACCGCCCTGCCCTGGCCCGCCGCCACGGCATCCTGCACCACAGCGCACAACGGGTGTGGACGTCATCAGGTTGTCATTGAGTTATGCGCGTTACCCACAATGCCTGTGGAACGGCCTGTGGATAACTTGAGCGTAAGCACCTAAGAGTCAATATCTGTAAGGCCTGTAGGAAGCTGTACATTTTTTGATCAGGCGTTTGCGCTGTCCTCGGGTAGAATGCTCGGCCTGTTTATCCGACCGTAGCCCTCGCCATGCCCCAGACCGCACCCCAACACGTCACCATCATCGGCGGCGGCCCCGCCGGGCTGATGGCCGCCGAAGTCTTGAGCCAGGCGGGGCTGCACGTGGACCTGTACGACGGGATGCCGTCGGTGGGGCGCAAATTCCTGCTGGCCGGTGTTGGCGGCATGAACATCACCCACTCCGAAGCCTACCCGACGTTTCTGTCGCGCTACGCCGAACGAGCGCCGTACATCGCCCCGCTGCTGCGTGGGTTTGGCGCCGAAGCATTGTGCGAATGGATACATGGGTTGGGTATCGAAACCTTTGTCGGCACCTCCGGCCGGGTGTTTCCTACCGACATGAAAGCCGCCCCACTACTGCGCGCCTGGCTCAAGCGCCTGCGCGACCAGGGCGTGGTTATCCACACCCGGCACCGTTGGACCGGCTGGAATGCCCACGGCGATTTACTTATCCACAGTCCCGACGGCGAAAAAACCGTGCGCGGCGATGCGGTACTGTTGGCCCTCGGCGGTGGCAGTTGGTCGCGCCTGGGTTCCGACGGTACGTGGCTCAAGCTGCTGGAAGGCAAAGGCGTGCCCTGTGCCCCGCTGCAAGCGAGCAACTGCGGCTTCGAGGTGTCGGCCTGGAGCGAGTTGATGGTCAGCAAATTCGCCGGTGCGCCGTTGAAAAACGTCGCCATCGGCTTGGGCGACGACAAACCCCGGCTGGGGGAATGTGTGATCACCGCCGCCGGTATCGAAGGCAGTTTGATCTACGCGTTGTCGGCGCCGATTCGCGAGGCGATCAACACAACCGGTTCGGCCACCGTGAATATCGACCTGTTGCCGAGCAAGCCTGTGGATAAGGTTCAAGCTGCATTGACCAAGCCCCGTGGTTCGCGCTCGATGAGCAAACATTTGCACAGCCAGTTGGGGCTGGATGGCGTGAAAGCGGCGTTATTACGCGAGTTGGCGCCCGCCGAACACTTCAACGATCCGGCGCAGCTGGCCGCCGCCATCAAGGCCCTGCCGCTGACCCTGGTGAAAACCCGGCCGATGGACGAAGCGATCAGCACCGCCGGCGGCGTGCCGTTCGAAGCGCTGGATGAGCGCTTGATGCTCAAGCAATTGCCAGGCGTATTTTGTGCCGGAGAGATGCTGGACTGGGAAGCGCCGACGGGCGGGTATTTGCTGACGGGGTGTTTTGCCAGCGGGCGAGCGGCTGGGCGGGGGATGGTGGAGTGGCTTAAACGCTGAGGTTTGGATTCAAAGCCCCCTTCGCGAGCAAGCCCGCTCCCACATTTTGACCGCATTTTCATGTCGAAACTCGGTCGAGTGTGGGAGCGGGCTTGCTCGCGAAGGGGCCATCAGCCACAGCGCAAAATCACTTCTTCTTACGCGGCCCGGTATTAAACACCGGCACCTTGCGCACCGGCTTGATCGAAGGCTCGGCCGGCGCCGCGTCACCACTGTCCACCCACTTGCCCAGGTTGCGCTTGCCGCCACCACCGGAAGTTTTAGGTTTCTTCGGCTTTTTCGGTTTCTTCACCACCTGGCCGCTGGCATCGGTGTCCGGCACACGGTGCTCCGGTTCAAAGTCCGGCTCCATCTTGCGGGTCAACGTCTGACGCGTGAGCATCTCGATGGCCGACAGCATGTTCACTTCATCGGCACACACCAGGGAAATCGCCTCGCCGGTGTTGCCCGCACGCCCGGTGCGGCCGATGCGGTGGATGTAGTCCTCGGCCACGATCGGCAGGTCGAAATTGACCACCAGCGGCAGGTCTTCGATGTCCAGGCCACGGGCTGCCACGTCGGTGGCCACCAGGATCTGCACTTCGCTGGCCTTGAAGCGGTCCAGCGCACGCTGGCGGGTCGCCTGCGGCTTGTCGCCGTGGATGCCATCGGCGTTGATGCCCAGGCCCTGCAATTTGTCCACCAGCGCGTCCACGCCGTTACGGGTCTTGGCGAACACCAGCACCTGTTTCCAGCGCCCCTTGCGCATCAAGTGCACAAACAACTCCGGCTTGCGCTTCTTGTCCACCGGCACAACCCACTGCTTCACGGTGTTGGCGGCAACGTTGCGCGGGCTGACTTCGATGCTCAGCGGGTCGTTGAGCATCTGCCCGGCGAGCAGGCGGATGTCATCGGAGAACGTCGCGGAGAACAGCAGCGTCTGGCGCTTTTTCGGCAGCATGCGGTAGATGTTCGCCAGCTCTTCCGAGAAGCCCAGGTCGAGCATGCGGTCGGCCTCGTCCAGCACCAGGGTTTGCAGCTGATTGAGTTTCAGCGCGTTCTGGCGGAACAGGTCGATCAGGCGGCCAGGGGTGGCGACCAGAATGTCGACGCCCTTGCGCAGCTTCATCATCTGCGGGTTGATGCTTACGCCACCGTATACCGCGTAAGTGGTCAGCGGCAGGTTTTGCGCGTATTCGGCGACGCTGGCGTGCACCTGCTCGGCCAGCTCACGGGTCGGGCACAGGATCAGTGCACGCGCCGAGTTGGCGGCAACTTTCGGCCCTTCCATGGTCAGCAGTTGCAGCAATGGCAGAGCAAAACCGGCGGTCTTGCCGGTGCCGGTCTGGGCCGCAGCCATCAAGTCGCGACCGGCCAGCACCGCTGGAATGGCTTGCGCCTGCACCGGCGTCGGGGTCTGGTAGCCAAGCGTGTCAAGGGCGCGCAGCAAGGGTTCGATCAGGCCAAGGGAGGCGAAAGTCATGTAGTTACCGTAGGAAAATTCAGCGCAAGCACGCAATGCGCCGCAGTTTACCTTATTTCCGGCTTGGGCTTGCGCCACTGGGGCAGGCTGATCAGCAGGACCGCGCTGATGATCACCAACATCGCCAGGGCCTCTTCCATGCCGATGGTCTCACCGACAAACACAATCCCGAGCAACACCGCCACCGCCGGGTTGACGTAGGCATAGCTGGTCGCCGCCGCCGGGCGCACGTGCTTGAGCAGGTACATATAGGCGTTGAAGGCGATGATCGAACCGAACACGGCCAGGTACGCCAGGGCCAGCCAGCCTTCGACGGGAGGCATGCCGTGCAGGCGTTCGCCGGTGAGTGCGCTGCCGATCAGCAGCGTTACGCCCGCCACCAGCATCTCCGCGGCACTGGCCATCGCCCCCTGGGGCAACGGCAGACGTCGGCTCCACACCGAACCGAACGCCCACGAAGCGGCCGCAAACAGCAGCAACGCGGCGCCCATCGGGCTCGATTGCAAGGTGCTGCCCATGTTGAGCATGGCGATGCCAGCGATCCCCAGGATCACACCTGCCCATTCCAGACGGGTATTACGTGCGCCCCAGAAATAGCCACACAACAACGTGAACAACGGCACCGTCGCCACCGCCAGCGCGGCCACCCCGGACGACACCCCGGAGTGCTCGGCCAGCGTCACCGCGCCGTTGCCGAAGGTCAGCAGCAAAATGCCGATCTTCGCGCACGCCTTCCACTGCTCCCACGTCGGCGCCGGCACCCCGCGCCAGCGCAGGAAGCCATACATCACCGCCCCCGCCGCCAAAAAGCGAATCCCGCCGAGCATCAGTGGCGGCCAGTACTCCACGCCGATGCGGATCACCAGGTAGGTGGACCCCCAAATCACATACAAGGCAAAAAAGGCGGCGATCAACGGTAAGGGAAAGCGACGTGGGCCAGGCATTGGGTGGCTCTATGGCAGGAGATGGGATGCTTATTCTAAAAAGGCAGGCCTTTAAACTTAAGTTACAAAACCTGTTTAAACCGCCCATACACTTTTCAAAGCATGGTTGTGAGGGCTATAACCCACGCTTTCGAAAGCCACCCAGCATTGGAGCCTTATCATGGACAAATACGACCGCATGCTCCTCAGCGCCCTGCTCGCCGACGGCCGTGCGTCCTACGCGCAACTGGCGCGCACAGTAAACCTCTCGGCCCCGGCCGTGGCCGAACGCGTGGCCAAGCTGGAGGCCAGCGGGGTGATCACGGGTTATCAGGCCAAGGTCGACCTGTCCAAAGTCGGCTTGCCGATCCAGTGCGTCATTGAGTTGCGCTTGACCAACCACGGCAGCCAGAAGGTTTACGACGCCCTGGCGGAAATTCCCGAGCTGACCGAATGCCACCGGGTGACAGGTGATCCGTGCGTGATCATGCAGGCGGCGGTGGGCTCGATGCCGGAGTTGGAGAACCTGATCAACCGGGTCGCGAAGTTCGGGTTCAGCAAGACGTCGATTATTTTGTCCAGCGCGATAGAGCGGCGGGTGCCGTTGGCGCAGTTGGAGAGCAATGGGAAAAATGGTGGCTGACTCCGATCGTTCCCACGCTCTGCGTGGGAACGATGAACAGGCCAGCTCCCACAGTTGGAATGCATTCAACTGTGGGAGCTGGCTTGCCTGCGATGACGTCAGTTGCCTCACAGAGGACTTGAGCGCTGTTCAATTTCAATGGCCAGCAAGACCGATCTCTTTCATTTGAGGGATGTTTCCTAGAGAATTCCACGGCCTTGTTTCCGTCGGATCAGGTAGCTAGTCTCGCTCAGTCATCGAACACTTGATGATGGGACGTGCAAGTCCGACCAAACAAAAGCCGCTCAGATGCCTTACTTCTTCGTTGCTCAGTTTTTGATACGCAGCATCGATATTTTTATGGCAGCCGTGCGCGGGAGATCCTCGGATCTGCTGGGTTTACCTTTTGTCCCGGTCTTGCACACCCGCGTACTGCTGCCACCCTCATTTGCGTGCAAGCGAATGATGCAGCTCCTTACAACACAAAAGGAGTTTCACCATGGTCAAAGTAACCCCCGACCCACCCAGCTTTCTCAGCGAAGACGCCCTACTCCACCGCCGAGCCATCGACTACTACCTCAAAGCGTCCGCCCCGGATGCGCCCAATTTCATTCTGAACGACAACCTGAGTTTCGAAGACGCCCTCGCCCATGCGGCGGATTTGCTGCATTGCGCGGTAGAGACAGCACACTCATCGGCAGAATCAATGAATGTGCAGCAGCGGGCAGTGATGCATCTGGTGGAGATGGCGAAGGTGGTCGTGGATCAGACGCTGAACTGCACACAGTCTCGATGAACGACACATAACCCCTGTGGGAGCGGGCTTGCCCGCGAAGGCGGTGTGTCAGTCAATATTTCCGGCGACTGATCCACCGCTTTCGCGAGCAAGCCCGCTCCCACACAAGCCCGCTCCCACATTTTTGATCTTTGGGGTTCTTGGGGTTGTGGTGGCTCAGAAGCCGCGATGTTTTTTGAGGTGTTCGGTGATTTTTGCCGCCGGGACTTTCTGCAAGCTGCACAGCAGGTCGTGGGACAGTTCGCGCAAACCATGGGTACCGCGCAGTTCCTGCGCCAGGTGCGCCGTAAGGTTGGCCGCCATTTCCGCGTCCGCCATCGCCCGGTGAGCCTTGCCGGTGTGGGGCAACTGGGCGAACGCATTCAGGGTGCCGAGTTTGTGGTTCGGCGCCGAGGGCATCAAGCGCCGCGCCAGCAGCAGCGAGCAGGCAAACTTCTGCAGGCGGGTGCGGCGGATCAGGCCCAGCTCGAAGTCCCAGAACTTCTGGTCGAACGCGGCGTTGTGCGCCAGCAGCGGGGTGGTGCCGACGAACTCGTTGACCTCGTTCATCACGCGCTCGGCCGGCGGCGCGCCGCGCAGCATGGCGTTGCTGATGCCGGTGAGTTGTTCGATGAACGCGGGCACGTGCACGCCGGTTTTCATCAGGCTCTGGTAGCGGTCCACGATCTGACCACGCTCAAGGATGACCACGGCGATTTCCGTGGCGCGGCACTGGCTGCTCGGGCTGATGCCGGTGGTTTCAAAGTCGATGACCGCTATACGTTCCAAACCTGTTCCAACTCCGTTCCACAATTTATTTGAGCAGCAGCGCGCCTTCGATCGGCACGTAGCGGCTGGCCGCACGTATCAACGAGTTGGCGGTCAGCCCCGGCACGCCGTAGGCCACGGCTTCGACGCCATGCTTGTTGATGATGCGTTCGAGCAGCATGTCGAAGTCCCCGTCACCGGAAGCCAGCACGATTTCGTCGACGTGGTCCGCGGCGTCCATGATGTCGAGGGTGATGCCCACGTCCCAGTCGCCTTTGGCCGAGCCGTCGCTGCGCTGGATGTACGGCTTGAGTTTTACCGTAAAGCCCAGGTTGCGCAGGATCTGCTGGAACTGTTGCTGCTTGCTGTCGCCACGGTCGATGGCATAGGCGTACGCCTCGACGATCTGCCCGCGGGCGCTGATGTCAGCCCACAGGGCGGCGTAGTTGAAGTGGCAGCCATACGCTTGGCGCACGGTGTAGTAGAGGTTTTGTACATCGGCGAACACTGCAATTTTCTTCACCGCACTTCCCCATGACAGCCACTTGGATGCCGGACGCGCACGTCCGCAAAGGCGCCAGTATGCCAGCCATGGGGAAGTTTCCGAGAAAAATCAGCCCGGCGCGACAAAGCGCACCGGGCTTGGGAGCATCAGACGAAGGAATCGTCGTCGCCGAAGGAGGAGGAATCGTCGGAATAATCGCTGTCGGCAAAGCTGTCCGAGTTGTTGCTGCCCCAGTTGTCGTTGCCGGCAAACTTCTGGTCGTCATTGCCCCAGCCACCTTGATCGCTGGCCGGTGCCGGTTGCTCGATGATTTCTTCCACCACCTGCGGCTGCTGGTTGTGATGGAACAGGCTGCTGATGCCTTCCGCCAGCAACACACCGCCGGCCACGCCAGCGGCGGTTTTCATCGCACCGCCGAGGAAGCCGCTGCCAATCGGGGCGGCGGCAGCGGGAGGCTGTTGATAACTTTGTTGCGGCGCAGGCGCCTGGTTGAACGACGGCCGCGCCGGTTCACGCCAACCACCCGTAGACGCCGGAGCGCTCTGGGCCGGTTGCTGCTCACGGGAACCGCCACCGCCAAAGATGCTCGACAGAAAACCACCGCTGCTCGGCGCTGGCTGGGCCGATTGGGATTTGGCTTGTTGCAACTCTTCCTGCAACTGCTGGATCTGTTGCGCCTGTTGCTTGTTCTGCGCGTCGAGGCTCTTGAGCGCGTGTTCCTGCACCAGGATCGACTGGGTCATGTAGTACCCGGCCGCCGGTTGGCGCGTCATATGCTCCTTGATCCGCGCTTCGGCCAGGGCGTCGCGGGGGGCTGAGTCCGTTTCGGCTTGTTGCAACCGTGAAAACAGTCCATCGATCAGGGTTTGCTCTTCGCTGTTCATGGCGACCTCGTTAGATTGCCGGTAGAAATCGTGGTCCCGCCTGGAGTCAGGCTGAGGTACATGCTAGTTATGGGGATGTTACGAGTTGTTTCAATGGTCTTTACTCAAGGTTTACGTTTGCTTACGTCCGGTCACGATCGGTTAAAGTGTTGCCCTTGCTTTCAGGCCTGCGATGAACTTGATGAATCCGTTAGATGTATTGCGCGACTCCCTCCGCTTCACTCAACGCAACCTGGGCGCCATCGTCCAGCTGTGCCTGCCGTTGGTGATTCTCGAAGCCTTGCTGCAACAAGTGCTCAACCACGTGGTGGGCCCCGATGCCTTCCCCGGTTTCAGCGTGGTGGTGGGGTTGTTGGTGTACCCGCTGTACACCGGCGCGTTGATCCTGTTTCTCGACGCCCGCACCCGGGGCGAGTCGCCGCGCACCAAGGATGTGTGGGCCATGGCCCTGACCCTGTGGCCACGTTTCGCGCTGCTGACGGCCATCAGCACCTTGCTGATCCTGCTCGGGTTGTCGTTGTACTTCCTGCCGGGCCTGTGGCTGATGGTGGTGCTGGCCTTTGCCGAATACCTGCTGGTGCTGCGCGGCATGACGGCGCTGGAAGCGATCAAGGAGAGTTTTCGCCTGACCCGCGGGCACTTCTGGCGCATCCTCGTGTGCCTGCTGTGCGTGATGACGCCGCTGTGGCTGCTCAAGGGCGCCAGTGTCGCGGCCTATCCAGAGCCCGCGCCGTTGCTGGGGCTGGTGATGGACAGCGCCCACAGCTTCCTGCAACTGTTCACCAGCGTGGTGCTGTTCCGTTTATTCATGCTGATCGGTGGCGATGCCGACGCGCGGTGATATGCTCCTGGCACCTCTGAAACGCCATAAGCCGAGCCGATGACCCGTTTATTGCGCATCACCTTACTGGGCCTGCTGATTCTCGCAGGCTTGCTCACCGCCCTGATCTACAGCCTGACCTGGCGCCCCGCCGACAAGGAAATCCTGCCTGTCAGCTGCGTGGCGCCGCGTGCGCCGACCCTGTTGCCGGGGCAGGCGCTCAAGGTCATGACCTGGAACGTGCAATACCTGGCCGGCAAGAACTACGTGTTCTGGTACGACACCGCCGACGGCAGCGGCCCCGATGAGCGCCCGACCGTCGAAGACATGGCCTTCAGCCTGGACGAAGTGGCGCGGGTGATCCGCGACGAGCAGCCCGACCTGCTGCTGTTGCAGGAACTCGACGAAAACGCCAAGCCTTCCCACTACCAGGACCAACTGGCCCTGTTGCAAGAGCGTCTGGTCGACCTCTACCCGTGCAGCGCCCAGGCCTTCGACTGGAAAGCCGATTTTGTCCCGGACCTGCACATCTTCGGCAGCGTCGGCCGCAAGCTGGCGACCCTGAGCCGCTACCAGATCGAACACGCCGAGCGCCTGCAATTACCCGCGCCCGAGGCGAATATCTTCAGCCGCCAGTTCCAACCCAAACCGGCCCTGCTGCTGACCTACCTGCCCCTGAGCGACGGCGGCCAACTGGCGGTGCTCAATACCCGCCTGGACGGCGATGCACCTGGGCGCAGTGCGGTGCAAGAGCAGGTCCAGGCCACGGTCAAACTGCTGGATAAATTCGAAGGCCGTGGCACGCCCTGGCTGATTGGCGGGGATTTCAACCTGCTGCCCCTGGGCCAATTCCTACGCCTGGACGCCAGCAAACGCGGGCAGTATTCGCCGGACAGTGAGCTGCACCTGCTGTGGGACAAATACCCGATGATCCCAAGCAACAGCCAATCCAGCGGCATCGACCGTGAGAAATGGCTAACGCACTTCCCCAACGACCCCAGCCTCGACGGCCCGGATCGCACCCTCGACTACCTGTTCTACAGCCCGCGCCTCAAGCGTGTAGAAGCCCGGGTGCGCCAGGACGACACCCTGCGCATCTCCAACCACCTGCCCGTGATTGCCCGCTTCCTGCTCCCCGCCTTGTAGTGAGCGGGCTCGCCCCGCGCCGGGTGGCGCAGCCGCCCCAATCCCATGCACCTCGGTCTCCCTGAAACACCGCGGCGGACCATTTAGTCGGCTGCGCCACCCAGCGCGGGGCGAGCCCGCTCACTACATTGTCCTTTTTAAGGGGACAATAAATCTCGAATCAGCCTAATTGTCTCTCACTCGACTAGGCCGTAAATTTCCTCCCAAGCCAGCACGCAGACAGCCAGAGGCGCTGAAGCGGCCTTCCAATTCCAATACTTCAAGTGAGCCCAAACGACATGAACACCCTCAACAAAGCCCTGACCGCCACCCTCCTCGCCCTGTCCATCGGCAGCGCTTTTGCCGCCGAAACCGCGGTGCCCGAGCACCAGACCCAGGCGTTCCTCAACGCCCTCGCCGCCGGCGGCGGTCGCCCGTTGGAGCAACTGAGCCCCAAGGATGCACGGGCCGTGCTGACGGGTGCACAGAACTCGGTGAAGGTCGACATGTCGGGCATTCAGGTCAGCGACAAGACCATCCAGGCCGACGGCCAGCGCATCAAGCTGACCATCGTGCGCCCTGCCAACGTCAAGGGTGAGTTGCCGGTGTTCATGTACTTCCACGGCGGCGGCTGGGTGCTGGGCGACTACCCGACCCACGCCCGCCTGATTCGTGACCTGGTGGTGGGCTCCGGCGCCGTCGCGGTGTATGTGGACTACACGCCGTCGCCGGAAGCGCACTACCCGACCGCGATCAACCAGGCCTACGCCGCGACCCGCTGGGTCGCCGAGCACGGCAAAGAGATCAACGTCGATGGCACGCGCCTGGCGGTGGCCGGCAACAGCGTCGGCGGCAACATGGCGGCGGTGGTGGCGCTCAAGGCCAAGGAACAGCACTCGCCGACACTGCGCTTCCAGCTGCTGCTGTGGCCAGTGACCGACGCCAGCTTCGACACAGCGTCATACCAGCAGTACGCCGAAGGCCACTTCCTCACCAAGAACATGATGAATTGGTTCTGGGACAGCTACACCACCGACGCCAAGCAACGCGCCGAGATCTACGCTTCGCCGTTGCGCGCCACCCCGGCACAGCTGACGGGCCTGCCACCGGCGCTGATCCAAACCGCCGGGCTGGACGTGTTGCGCGATGAAGGCGAGGCCTACGCCCGCAAGCTGGACGCGGCGGGTGTGGATGTGACGGCGGTGCGCTACAACGGGATGATCCATGACTACGGCTTGCTCAACCCACTGAGCACTGTCCCGCAAGTCAAAGCCGCGATGCGTCAAGCCGCAGGTGAACTGAAAGCCCACCTCAACTGATCCAAACACCGTCCTGTAGTGAGCGGGCTTGCCCCGCGCTGGGTGGCGAAGCCGCCCCACGATTTTGGGAGCGCTGCGCACTCCAGCGCGGGGCAAGCCCGCTCACTACAGGTTTTATTTGCGCGGTTTGATGCGGGCGGTGGCTTCGGCTACCAACGGGTCATCCGGCCAGTAGTGTTTCGGATAGCGGCCCTTCAGATCCTTCTTCACTTCGGCGTAGGTACTGCGCCAGAAGTTCGCCAGATCTTGCGTCACCTGCACCGGCCGTCGCGCCGGGGACAGCAGGTGCAGCTTGACCACCTGACGCCCGCCGGCGATGCGCGGCGTATCCGCCAGACCAAACAGTTCCTGCAAGCGCACCGCCAGAATCGGCGGCTGCTCGCTGTAGTCCAGACGCACCGACGAGCCCGACGGCACTTTCACATGCTGCGGTGCCAATTCGTCCAGGCGCTGGGGCAGCGGCCAGGGCAGCAGGTTGTGCAGGAAGCTGGAAATATCCAGGTTGGCGAAGTGGCTCAAGCGCGACACCTTGCCCAGGTACGGCATCAGCCAGTGTTCCAGGCTGGCGAGCAAGGCGCTGTCGCTGATGTCTGGCCATTCGCTGGGTTTGCCGGCGTCGAGGTGGCGCAGCAGCATGACGCGGGCTTGCCATTGGCGCAGCTCGGGGGTCCACGGCAGCAACTCAAGGCCTTTGCGTCGCACCAGGTTGACCAGCGCCTGGCTGCGCGCGGATTCGTCGAGGCCGGTGAGCGGCTCGCGGCTCAGCACCAGTTCGCCGACTTTGCGCTGGCGCTCGGCGCGCAGCACGCCTTCGCGTTCATCCCAGTCGAGTTGGTCGACATTGCGCACTTGCTCGGCGAGCACCGTGTCGAACAGCGTCGGATCAAAATCCGCCGCGAGGTAGATACGTTCTTCGCGCTGGCCCTGGCGGCTGCCGAGGTCAGCGATCACCAGCCAGGCCTGTTTCATCAGGCTGTCAGCCTCGGCAAACAACGCGGCGCGGCCGTTGGCCAGGCGGTATTCGGCGCCACCGGGGCGACGTTGCTGGGCGACGCGGTCCGGGTAGGCCAGCGCCAGCAAGGCGCCGAGCCAGCGCGGGTGGTCGGGGTCGGCCACTGCCTGCGTGGCCTGGCCCCTCAGGTAGCCACGGTATTGGCGCGCCAGTTGCCTGGCCCGTTGCACGCCGCCCTGGCCGCCGCGTGCGCGTTCTTCACCGGACAGCAGCGCCAGGCGGCTGTGCAGATCCGCGCCGCCACCGCGCAAAATGTCGCGCTCGCCCAACAGCGCGGCGACATCACACGCGGTCGCCGCCAGCCCCAGGTCCTGGCCGCGCAGTAGCAAATGGGCGATGCGCGGGTGGGCCGGCAGCTCGGCCATTTTCTGGCCGTGGGCGGTGAGCGTGTCGTCATTCAAGGCGCCGAGACGTTCGAGCAAATCCTGGGCCTGGGCGTACGCAGCGGTGGGCGGCACATCCAGCCAGACCAGTTGCGTAGGCGTGACACCCCAACGCGCCAGTTGCAAGGCGAGGCCGGCGAGGTCGGCGGCGAGGATTTCTGCACTGCCGTAGGCGGCGAGGCCCTCGTGCTGGTCTTCGGACCACAAGCGGTAACACACCCCCGGTTCCAGGCGCCCCGCCCGACCGGCGCGCTGGGTGGCACTGGCGCGGGAAATGCGCTGGGTGTCGAGACGGGTCATGCCGCTGCCCGGGTCGAAACGTGGCACCCGCGCCAGCCCGGCGTCGATCACCACGCGCACGCCGTTGATGGTCAGGCTGGTCTCGGCGATGTTGGTGGCCAGTACCACTTTGCGTTTGCCGGCGGGCGCCGGGTCGATGGCCGCGCGCTGCGCGTTGAGGTCGAGTTCGCCGTGCAGCGGGCATAACAGCACATCGCTGCGTTCAGCGAGGGCGTCAGCCAGTTGCTGGTTGACCCGCCGAATCTCCGCCTGACCGGGCAGGAACACCAGCACACTGCCGCTTTCATCGTGCAGCGCGTCAAGGATCGTCTGCACCACGCGCGGCTCGATGAACTCCCCGGCCTGATACGGCCGGCCCCAGCGCATCTGTACCGGGAACATGCGCCCTTCGCTGCGCAGGATCGGCGCGTTGTCCAACAGCACAGACAAGCGTTCGCCTTCAAGGGTGGCGGACATCAGCAGGATTTTCAGCGGCTGCTCATCGCGAAACAGTTCGCGACCGTTGAGGCTCAGGGCCAGGGCGAGGTCGGCGTCGAGGCTGCGCTCGTGGAACTCGTCGAAGATCAGCAGGCCCACGCCGTCGAGCGCCGGGTCGTCCTGCAGGCGGCGCGTGAGGATGCCTTCGGTGACCACTTCGATACGGGTGTTGGGGCCGACCTTGCTGTCGAGGCGGATGCGATAGCCGACCGTCTCGCCGACTTTTTCGCCCAACTCGCTGGCCAGCCGCTCGGCTGCCGCGCGGGCGGCGAGGCGGCGTGGTTCGAGCATCAGGATGGTTTGCCCGGCCAGCCACGGTTCGTTCAACAGGGCCAAGGGCACACGGGTGGTTTTACCGGCGCCGGGCGGTGCTTCCAGCACGGCTTCATGGCGATTCGCCAAGGCGTCACGCAGGGCGGGTAAAACATCATCGATGGGCAACGAATTCATACTGGCTCCAAAGCAGAGCGGCGAGTATAACGGCGAACTGCCGAGTACCGGTGATGGTCACAGAAACGGTTAAATGTGGGAGCGGACTTGCTCGCAAATGCGGTCTGTCAGTTGATGGATATGCGACTGATACTCCGCATTCGCGAGCACGCCCGCTCCCACACTGGATCTTCGTCGCTTATAGTCCCGTATCAATCGTATTCAGGAGATTCCCCATGCGTATCGCTTCCCGTGTCATCGGCGGTGTCCTCGCCGTCACCCTGCTGAGCCAATTGACGGCCTGCGGTTCGATCTTCTACCCGGACCGCCGTGGCCAGATCGACGGCAAGATCGACCCGGCGATTGCCGTACTCGATGCCGTGGGCCTGTTGTTCTATGTGATCCCCGGCCTGATCGCCTTCGGTGTGGACTTCGCCACCGGCGCGATCTACTTCGAACCGGGCAAGACCGCCCAGGCGGCCCCCGAGAAGCTGCACGAAGCCATCGGCGCCGACGGCAAGGTCGACAACGCCAAGCTGCAATCCATCATCCAGAAAGAAACCGGCCGCAACCTGCCGCTGGACGACCCGCGCCTGATCCAGTTCAAGGGTAGCGTGCAGCAACTCGCCTCCCTCGGCCTAAAACCCGCCGCCTGAGGTTCGATCCGCCTATGACCAGCAGTCCCGAACACGCCAGGCTTCTGCGCCTGGCTACCCGCGCCTCGGTGGGCGTGGCGTGTGCGTTGATTATCACCAAGGCCATCGCCTGGTGGCTCAGCGGCTCGGTGAGCATGCTCGCCGGGTTGACCGATTCGTTGCTGGACGGGGTGACCTCACTGCTGAACCTGCTCGCGGTGCATTACGCCCTGCGCCCGGCCGATGACGATCACCGTTACGGCCATGGCAAGGCCGAATCACTGGCAGGCATGGCCCAGGCGCTGTTTATCGGCGGCAGTGCGGTGTTGATTGCGCTGCAGGCGTACGAACGCTTGCAGCACCCGGAACCGGTCGGTGCGCCGTGGTTGAGCATTGGGGTGATCATCTTTTCCCTGCTGCTGACCGTGGCCTTGCTGATGCTGCAACACCGGGTCGTGCGCGAAACCGGCTCCAACGCGGTGCGCGCCGACTCGCTGCACTATCGCTCGGACTTGTTGCTCAATGGCAGCATCCTGGTGGCCCTGGGGCTCGCGGCGTTTGGCTACCACCAGGTGGATGCCTGGTTTGGCTTGGGCATCGCTGTTTATATCCTGTGGAGCGCCATCCATATCGCCCGGGAAAGTTTTGCGGTGTTGATGGATGAAGAGCTGCCGCCGGACGTCAGCCAGCACATGCTGGAGCTGGCCCGTGGCGTGCCGGGGGTGTTGGGCGCGCATGACTTGCGCACGCGCATTTCGGGCAACCACTGGTTTGTGCAGTTGCACCTGGAGTTGCCGGGGGAGTTGACCTTGTCCGTGGCCCACGCCATCAGCGACAGGGCCGCCGATGCCATTCACGACGCCTACCCGCGTGCCGAAGTGCTGGTGCACGCCGACCCGCGGGAAGTGGTCACCGGCACCAAGGCCTAGTACTGCACCTGATAGCCGCGACTGCTCAGGCAGTTGCCCTGGGCCTGGCGGTAGGTTTGCACCACCGCCGGGTCGGGGGCATAGGTGACTTGCTGTGGATCAAAGCCGCTTTGCTGCACGGCCCAGCGGTAACAGTCATAGCCGTCCTGCTGCACCTGGGCCGGTGACTGGCCGTTGGCGGGATACGCCACCACGTCATACCCGTTGCCCTGGGGCGCCGGCTGGGCGACCGGGACTTCGGTCGGCGGTTGCACCACCACATACTGCTGGGTGCTGCTTTCATAGGTGTAGTAGGCACCGGCCGCGAGGAAGAACAACGCGCTGCCCACCCACACTTCCCGCGCATAGTCCGGCAGATATTGCACGCGGATGCCGTAAGGCGGCGTCACCACCACGTAGCGCGGGCCTTGCGGGCGATACCAGTAACCCCCGGAGAAGAAATAGTCCTGGCCACGGTAAGGCACGCGGTAGTGGCGGTCGGGAAAGCGGTCGATGACATACCCCGGGCGATGCTGCGGGCCTGGGCCCCAGCCATTGCCGTGGCCATCGGGACGGCCGGGCCAATGGTTATCGCCAGGCCGGTTATTGTTGTAACCACCGCCGTTGTAACCCGGACGCGACCCGGGGCCGCCGGCCTCCCAGTGTGGGTTGCCGTCGTTGCGGCGAGGGATGTCGCGGTAATTGCCCTGACGCGGTTCCTGGGTCTGGCGCACGGTATCGGGGCGGCTCTGGATCGGCAGGTTGTTCGACGGCTGTGGCTGCGGCTGTTGCACCGGCCGGCTCGGTTCATTGCCCGGCTGACGACCTTGCCAGTGGTCGTTCTGGCCACTGTGCTGTTCAAAATGCGGATTCTGTTGGCGCGGCTGATTGTTCTCTGGCCGTGGCTGGTTATTCTCCGGCCGTGGCGCATTGTTCTGCGGGCGTGGCGGTTCATTGCCCGGCTGTCGGCCGCCACCCTGGCCGCGCTCATGCTGGCCACCGCCTTCAGGGCGCGGTGTGTTATCACGCTCGTCGGCCATCACGTTGGCGCCCACGGCGACCATCAGCAAACCTACACCTGTCAAACGCCAGATGCGCTTCATGCTATTCCTCACTGCGGATTGGGGCCTGTCCATGAGACTGGAAAAGCGCGGCCCGGTTCTGAGACAGGTTATCAGTCACGAGAACTATTTTCGTGGGCAAAAGAAAAGGGGTGACCCGTCGGCCACCCCTTGAGAATTTCGTCCGTGCTCAACGCTTTTGACGTTGGCTCACCTCACGCCGTCTTGTGGACAGTGTGCAGCCTGGAGGCCAACTCAACCCTGCTGGGGTGGCGGCCGCAGCGGGCCTGATTGGGCGAGCTGCTTTGGACTGTTGTCCAGGCGGTGATTCTGTTGATAAAGATACCTGCTAGCGCCCGGCAGATGATTGCGAAGATTGCGTCAATAAACAGTGCTTGCGCAATTTTTAACCCTTCATGGATAATTCACCGCAATAGTTACGACAAAGGCCAACCCAATGAGCAAGCTTGACCGATACGACCTGAGTATTTTGGCGGAATTGCAGCGCGACGCGAGGATCTCCAACCAGGAGTTGGCCGAACGCATCGGCTTGTCGCCTTCGCCGTGCTCGCGCCGGGTCAAGCAGTTGGAAGACGACGGCTACATCGCCCGCCAGGTCGCCCTGCTCGACCGCAAGATGCTTGGCCTTAGCCTTACGGCCTACGTTCTGATCGGCATGGACCGACACACACCGGAGCGTTTCGAGAACTTCGAGGCGGCGATCCGCACCCTGCCCCAGGTGCTGGAATGCAGCTTGGTCACCGGGATGGATGCCGACTATCAGTTGAAGGTGGTGGTGCCGGACATGGATCACTATCAGAAACTGCTGCTGGGGCATCTCACCCGCATCGACGGCGTGACCAGCGTGCGTTCCAGCTTTGTGCTGAACCAAGTGCTCAATAGCACTGAGTTGCCGCTGACTCACCTGAGAACCTGAGATCACCACTAAACAAATGTGGGAGCTGGCTTGCCTGCGATGCAGGCAACTTGGTGTGTCAGCAAAACCGAGGTGATGCTATCGCAGGCAAGCCAGCTCCCACATTTTGACCGTGCTCGACGCAGATCAATGTAGTGCCTGCGCCCCTGCCTTATACTCCGCGCCTGCCTTTGTCGGAAATGCCCCCATGAACAACATCGACCCCGCCCTGTTTGAAGAATGGATGATGACCGGCCTGGTCACGATCCTGATCATTTTCATGGGTTTTATCGTCTGGGACCTGGCGAAGAAATCCAAGGCCGGACGCTTTGGCTCGTTCATCCTGTTTTTCGTACTGGGCCTGGGCGTGGCCGCGTTCGTCATCAAGAGCGTGGTGATAGGCCTGATCGAGTCCGGCGCCCTATAGGCGCGCCGGCACTGCCTTCCATTGGCCTTGATCCAGGCCGTCGATCGACCAATCGCCAATTCGTACACGCACCAGACGCAACGTGGGCAAGCCCACCGCTGCGGTCATACGTCGAACCTGACGATTTCTCCCTTCACGAATCACCAATTCCAGCCACGTCGTGGGCACGCTTTTGCGAAAGCGTACCGGCGGGTTGCGCGGCCATAATTCGGGCTCGTCCAACTGCCGGGCTTGGGCAGGCAAGGTCATGCCGTCATTGAGTTCCACGCCGTCGCGCAAGCGTTGCAGTTGCTCGGTGGTCGGCTCGCCTTCCACTTGCACCCAATAGGTTTTCGCCAGTTTGTGCTTGGGGTCGGCAATGCGCGCCTGCAACTGGCCGTCATTGGTCAGCAGCAGCAAACCTTCACTGTCACGGTCGAGGCGACCCGCCGGGTAAATGCCAGGGATGTCGATAAAATCCTTGAGGGTCGCGCGCCCGCCTTCGTCGCTGAACTGGGTCAGCACGTCGAAGGGTTTATTGAACAGGATCAGCTTCGGCTCGGCCGGTGGCGCCTTGGCGACACGCCGTGCGGCGCAATACGGGGGTTTCACGCCTGGGCGACGCGAATCGGGACGGGTGGGACGGGACATGGCAAGGAACATCTAACGGTCAGGACCGACAATGCTAGTGGCCTGACCGTTAAATGACCATCCCAACCGCTTAGCGGAACGGCGGCTCGTCAAAGCTGCGCAGTTTGCGCGAGTGCAGTGAGTTGAGTTCGGTGCGCAGCAAATCCACCGCGGCGATGCCGATCTTCAAGTGCTGGCTGACTGCACGCTCATAAAACGCGTTGGCCGAACCCGGCAGCTTGATTTCGCTGTGTAGCGGTTTGTCCGATACGCACAGCAGGGTGCCGTACGGAACCCGCAAGCGATAACCCTGGGCGGCAATGGTGCCGCTTTCCATGTCCACGGCAACGGCGCGGGACAGGTTGATCAGCGGCCGTTCCTGGGCCCAGCGCAGTTCCCAGTTGCGGTCGTCGTAGGTCAGTACGGTGCCGGTGCGCAGGCGTTTTTTCAGCTCTTCGCCTTTTTCGCCAGTGACATTGGCCGCCGCTTGTTGCAGCGCCATTTGCACCTCGGCCAGGGCCGGGATCGGAATGTTCGGCGGCACCACACGATCGAGAATCCCGTCGCGGCGCATATAGGCGTGGGCCAATACGTAGTCGCCGATGGTCTGGGATTGGCGCAGGCCGCCGCAGTGGCCGATCATTAGCCAGCAATGCGGACGCAGCACGGCAAGGTGGTCGGTGATGTTCTTGGCGTTGGACGGGCCGACGCCGATGTTCACCAGGGTCACCCCGTGGCCGTCGCTGGCCTGCAGGTGATAGGCCGGCATCTGATAGCGGTGCCAGACCACGCCTGCGGCAATCGCCGACGCTTCGCCATGGTCCATGGCCTTGTCGATCACCACGTTGCCCGGCAGTACCATGCGGATAAAACGCGGGTCGCTGCGCAATTGTTCCAGGCCATGCAGGATGAACTGGTCAACGTAGCGGTGGTAGTTGGTCAGCAGGATCCACGGCTGCACATGGCGCCAGTCGCTGCCGGTGTAGTGCACCAGCCGGCGCAGGGAGAAGTCCACGCGGGCCGCATCGAACAGTGCCAACGGCAGCGGGTCGGTGTTTTCCCAGTCGTAGAGGCCATCGGCGATGCCATCGGTGGCGGCCGACAGGTCGGTGCTCGGGAACACGCGGGCCAGGGTCGCGGCAGTCACGCCGGAGCCGGCCAATTCGTCGCCCTGCTCCACCACGTACGGGTACGGGATGTTCTGCTCGCTGACGCCCACTTCCACCGTCACGGTGAAGTCGTGCATCAGCGGCACCAGTTGCTCCAGCAGGTACTTACGGAACGCGGCGGGATGGGTCACGGTGACGCTGTAGGTTCCAGGCAACTGGACCTTGGCGTACGCCCGGGTCGTCTGTGGGACTTCGCCGTGGCAGTGGTAGGTCAGGCGCAGTTCCGGGTAGCGAAACAGCGCGCGTTGTTCGGCGTCGGGTTCGACGCGGTCCTTGAGGTATTGCTTGAGGGCTCTGTTGAGTGCGCCGGTAGCACGCTCATGCAGGGCCGCCAGCCGGTCCACGGCTTCTTCGGCGGATTGAACGACAACAAAAGCTTCGGTCACGGTAAGCATCCTGTGTTCTGACGTGCAGGCCTTTATCTTGCCTGTATCCCAGCCCTACTGAAACAGCGCAATTGGAATGTGATTAATAATGTGGGAGCGGGCTTGCTCGCGAATGCAGTGGATCAGCTACTGAATAGGTGACTGATACACCGCATTCGCGAGCAAGCCCGCTCCCACAATTTTGACCGAGTGCTGTCAGAGAGGTTGGGGCGTGGACCTCGCGACGATGGTTGCCACATCCACCCCACGCGGCAAGGTGCCATACACCCGCCCGGACGACTCACCCAACCGGCTGGCAATAAACCCGTCACTGACCGCCGCATTCCCCGCCTCCAGCAACAACTTGGCCTGCAACGCCACGGCGATGTCCTCGGTCAGTTGCCGCGCACGGTACTGAATGTCCTGGGTGTCCATGAACGCCGCTTTCAATTGTTCAACATGCCGCGCCAGCAATTTATCGCCATGCCCATCCCCCAGTTCTACGAACAGCGCCTCCAGCACTCCCGGCTCCTTCGACAACGCACGCAACACGTCCAGGCACTGCACGTTGCCGGAACCTTCCCACGTTGAATTCACCGGCGCCTCACGGTACAGACGCGGCAGGATACTGTCCTCGACATACCCGGCACCGCCCATGCATTCGGCTGCTTCGTTGATCATCGCCGGCGCACGCTTGCAGATCCAATACTTGCCCACCGCCGTCACCAGCCGGGCGAACTTGGCTTCCCGCGCATCATCCAGATGATCCAGCGCGCCGCCCATGCGCATGCTCAACGCCAGCGCGGCTTCGCTTTCCAGGGCCAGGTCGGCGAGCACGTTTTGCATCAGCGGTTGCTCGCTGAGCAGGCGGCCACCCACCGTACGATGGGCGCAATGATGGCTGGCCTGGGTCAGCGCCTGGCGCATCAGCGCGCTGGAACCGACCATGCAATCGAAACGGGTCATGGCGACCATTTCGATGATGGTCGGTACGCCACGACCTTCTTCGCCGACCATCCAGGCCAGGGCGCCGCGAAACTCCACTTCGCTGGAGGCGTTGGAGCAGTTGCCAAGTTTGTTCTTCAGGCGTTGGATGTAAAACTCGTTGCGCGTGTCATCCGGACGGTGCCGGGGCAGTAGGAAACAGGTAAGCCCCTTGTCGGTCTGGGCCAAGGTCAGGAACCCATCGCACAT
This sequence comes from Pseudomonas sp. GL_117, assembly GCF_057835125.1. NCBI lineage: Bacteria > Pseudomonadati > Pseudomonadota > Gammaproteobacteria > Pseudomonadales > Pseudomonadaceae > Pseudomonas > Pseudomonas sp. GL_117. The sequence continues at coordinate 5,415,846 of NZ_CM174418.1, forward strand.
CGGCGCGGAGCAGAACCACTTATGACCCACCAGTTCATACGCCTGGCCAGGACCACCGGCGCCCAACGGGTAGGCGCGGGTGGTGTTGGCGCGCACATCGGTGCCCCCCTGTTTCTCGGTCATGGCCATGCCGATGGTGGCACCGCCTTTGTGGGCGATACCGACGTTGCGCGGGTCGTATTCGGTGTTGAGGATTTTCGGTAACCAGATGTCAGCCAAGTCCGGCTGCAAGCGCAGGGCCGGGACACAGGCGAAGGTCATGGTCAGCGGGCAACCGGTGCCCGCTTCGGCCTGGCTATGCAGGTAGGTCAAGCCAGCGCGGGCCACATGGGCGCCGGGCTGCGGGTGTGCCCACGGCAGCGACGGCAGGCCATGCTCGACGGCGGTGCGCATCAGTTCGTGGTACGCCGGATGAAACGCCACAGTGTCGATGCGATGGCCATAACGGTCATGGCTGCTGAACTCCGGCTTGTGCTGATTCGCCAGGAAACCGGCCGCCATCAGTGGTCCACCGGCCAGCGCGCCGTAGGCATCCAGGCGCGTCTCTGCCCAGCCGGCGCCGAAACGGCGCGACCAGTCTTGCAGGGGCAGGTCGATGCGATACAGGTTGGTGCCGTCCAGGGAGGGCGGCTGGTTGGTGACGTCGTGGGTTTCGGCGAATTGATGCAGGTTCATGACGGGCCTCCTGGAAAAAAGGCCACGGTCATCAGCGGCCTGAATTTCAGTTAAGCACCGGCTCTGCGCTTAAAAAAGTGGCATAGGCGCCTAATGTCCGGCGCTTTCGCCCTCGACCTGGCACAGCACACGACGCTCCAGCACCGCTTGCAACGCGTCGAAACGCACCGGCTTGCCCAGCTGGTCGGTGATGCCGATGCCATGGCAACGCTCGCGGTCCGACACATTCAACGACGTGCTCAGCGCAATCACCGGCAATTCACCGCAACCGGGCAGTGCACGAATCTGACAGCACAACGAGAAACCGCCTTCAGGCACATCCAACAATACCGCATCGAAGCTGTCCGCCTGCAAGGCCGCCAATGCCGCCGCGCCGGTGTCCACGGTTTTGACCCGGTAGCCGAGCTTGAGCAGCATGCCACGCACCGCCAGTTGGCCGACGCTGTTGTCGTCCACCAGCAGTACCGTGCAGTCCTGCGGGCAGCGCTGGCGGTCGGGCGCTTTTTTCGGTTCGGACGGCACCGGGCTGACCTCCACCTCCAACTGGAAGCGGCTACCCTTGCGCGGCTCGGAATGATGGGTCAGGCGTCCGCCCAGCAACTCAGTCAACTGTCGGCAGATCGCCAGGCCAATGCCCAGGCCGCCGTACTCACGGGTGGTCGAACCGTCGAGCTGGAAGAAGCGCTGGTACAGCGTGGCCTCGTCAAGAAAGGCAAAACCGATGCCGGTGTCGGTGACGATAAAGCTCAAGCGCAACGCGCCGCTGCTATCCGGCACGCCGACCACGCGCAGACGCACGGCGCCCTGGTGGGTGAACTTGAAGGCGTTGTCCAGCAGGCAACCCAGGCACTGGGTCAGTTTGTCGGCATCGCCGAGCACTCGGTCCGGCAGTTCATCGGCCACATCAATCGAAAACTCCAGGCCCTTGCCCTGGGCGCTGGCGTTGAATTGCTGACGCAGGGTGTCGAGTACACCGCGCAGGCTGAACACCTGCGGCTGGGCGCTCAGGCGCCCGGCTTGCAGTTCGGTGAGGGTGAGGATGCCGTTGACCATGCGCATCATGTCCCGCGCAGAACCGGCGGCGGTTTGCTGGTAATGCGCGAGGTCGTCGCCCAGGGGCACGGTCTGCATCAGTTCGAGGGAGCCGATCACCCCATTCATGGGGGTGCGCAATTCGTGGGTCAGGGTGGCGAGGAACTCGTCCTTGAGCCGGTTGCTGCGGGCCAGTTGCTGGTTGAGCACTTCGAGTTTCTGGCTGGCATCGAACAGGATCTGCGCTTGCTGCTCACGCATGCCGTTGATGCGATCCGCCAAGGCCAGGGACAGCAGCGCCACTTCGATGGCCGAGCCGATCTGGCTGGCGTACATGGTCAGGAAGATGTTGGGCAGGTAACCCAGCACCATCATCGTGTTGACCACCCCGCCGAGCAGGAACGCCGACCAGGCGATGATGAAATAGCGCGCCATGCGTTGGCCACACAGCCAGGCCTTGATCGCGGCAATAAAGATGGTCACGGTGAACACCAGCGCCAAGCCGGTGGCCAGGCGCAGGGCCACGGCGTAGCTGGTCAGCAGGGCCAGCGCCATCACCAGCGCGCCACAGGCGGCCAGCGCCAGCAAGATCCGGTCAAGCCAGCGACTGTGCTGGGCGGTGTGCAGGAAGCTGCGCGCAAACAAGCTGCCGAACAGCGCGGCCGACCCGATCAGAAACGGCACCGCGGCATTCGTCCACCACGGGCTGTCCGGCCAGAAGTACTCCACGGCCACGCCATTGACCGACAACTGGTACAGGCCGAACGAGGCGATATAGAGGATGTAATAGAGGTAGCTGGTGTCGCGCACGCTCAGGTAGATGAACAGGTTGTAGATCAGCATCCCCAGCAGCACGCCGTAGATCGCGCCGAGGACATAGAGGCGCAGCGGTTGTTCTTCCAGGTAGGCGGTGCCGGCCCAGAGGGTCAGGGGGGCCTGGATCGAACCTTCACTTTGCAGGCGCAGGTAGAGGGTTTCCTGCTGGTCGGGCACGAAGTTGAGCTTGAACAGGTAGTTGCTCTGGCGCACTTCACGGCTGGAAAACGGCAGCGCACTGCCGGTGCGGGTGCTCAGGCGGTAGGCGCCGGTGCTGTCGCGCTGGTACAGGTCCAGGTGGTTGAGCGGCGGGTAGGCCAACTCCAGAAACCACGTACGCGGCGCGCGCGGGTCCTTGGCTTGATAATGCAGGTCGACCTTGAGCCAGAACACCGAGCGCGAGTAACCGGCATTCAGGGTGGCTTTGTCATGGGGCTTGAACTGTGCGGCGTAGGCGGGGGAGCTGACCTCGGCGATAGTGAGGGCATCGGTGGGGTCTTCAAGGACTTGCATCACTCGGCCCAGGGGCAGGCTTCGCGTGTCCTGGTTGAACTCGATGGCGTTGGCGAACAGCGGCAGCCCGCACAACAGTAGAATGAAAAAATAGCGCATAGAGCCCCAGCGTGGCCTGTCCGGTTAGTCAAAAGCCCCCCATTCCTTTTGAGAAGACGTATACCGGCGATACTGTTAGTAATTTGGATCCACTCTAGCATAGCCGCTAAAGGCCATTGGACACCATGTAATTAATTTTTACGGAGGCTCTAGCACGGGCCTTTCGGCGCGTTTTATCCGGCAAGGCCAGCGCCAGAAAAGCGTCATTAGCGCAGCAAAATTCAGCCATCGCCAGACAGCCACGCAAAAAGCGTTTGGTGGTAAGCTCGCGCACCATGAATATCTACAGCTCTCGCCCCGTTGTCCTCTGTCTCTCCGGCCATGACCCCAGTGGTGGCGCCGGCCTGCAGGCAGATATCGAAGCCCTGCTCGCCCAGGGTTGCCATGCGGCTCCGGCCGTCACCGCCTTGACCGTGCAGAACACGGTCAATGTCAGCGATTTCCGCGTACTCGACCGCGAGTGGGTGTTGGCCCAGGCCAATGCCGTGCTTGGCGATTCCGAAGTCGCGGCGGTCAAGCTGGGCATGCTCGGCTCCACCGCGATGGTCGACACCGTGGTCGAGCTGCTCCAGGCGCACCCGCACCTGCCAGTGGTGTGCGACCCGGTGCTGCGCGCCGGTGGCGGCGGCAGCCTGGGCAAGGACGAGGTCGGTTATGCGATGCGCGAGCGTTTGTTCCCGCTGTCGCTGATCGCCACGCCGAACCTGCCTGAAGCCCGCATCCTCGCCGAGTTGCCCGAAGGTACGGCGGATGAATGCGCCGCGAAGCTATTGCCGTTTATCAAGCACCTGCTGATCACCGGCGGCCATGGCGATGAGCATGAAGTACACAACCGCCTATATAGCCGTGATGGCACGCAGCAGACCTTTACCTGCCAGCGTCTGCCGGGCAGTTATCACGGTTCGGGCTGTACGCTTGCGAGTGCACTGAGTGGGCGGATTGCCCAGGGCGAAGGTTTGGTCAGCGCCGTGCAATCGGCCCTCAACTACACTTGGCGCACCCTGCGTGACGCCGAACAACTCGGCCAGGGCCAGTTCGTACCGCGCCGATTGCCGCTGGATTTCTGCTCGTAAGACCAAGGAACCTGCCCGATGAAACTACGTGGCCTTTATGCCATTACCGACAGCCAACTGTTGGCCGGCAAATTCCTCGCCTACGTCGAAGCGGCGTTGGACGGTGGCGTGACCCTGCTGCAGTACCGCGACAAAAGCAGCGACGAAGCCCGCCGCCTGCGTGAAGCGGAAAAGCTGCGCGAACTGTGCTCGCGCTACAAGACCCAGTTGATCATCAACGACGACGCCGAACTGGCCGCGCGCCTGGGCGTCGGCGTGCACCTGGGCCAGACCGACGGCCCGCTGACTCCGGCCCGTGCGCTGCTCGGTTCCAAGGCGATCATCGGCGCCACCTGCCACGGCCAGATCGAACTGGCCGAGCAGGCCGCCAAAGAAGGCGCGAGTTATGTCGCCTTCGGCCGCTTCTTCAATTCCAACACCAAGCCCGGCGCCCCGGCGGCCACCGTTGAAATGCTGGCCCAGGCCCGCGCGCGGTTGCAGGTGCCGATCTGCGTGATCGGCGGCATTACCCTGGAGAACGCCGAACCGCTGGTGGCCCACGGTGCCGACCTGCTGGCGGTGGTCCACGGCCTGTTCGGTGCCGACAGCACCCAGGAAGTGACACGCCGCGCCCGCGCCTTCAACACCCTTCTGCGCCTTAAATAGAAAGCAATTCTGACTTCAGAGAGCCCATCATGTCCCGTTCCGAAACGCTGTTTGCCAATGCCCAGAAGCACATCCCCGGCGGTGTGAACTCCCCCGTGCGTGCGTTCAAGAGCGTGGGCGGCACGCCGTTGTTCTTCAAGCATGCCGAAGGCGCCTACGTCACCGACGAAGATGACAAGCGCTATGTGGACTACGTCGGTTCCTGGGGGCCGATGATCCTCGGCCACAGCCACCCGGACGTGCTCGACGCAGTGCGCCAGCAACTGCAACACGGCCTGTCCTACGGCGCGCCGACGGCGATGGAAACCGAGATGGCCGACCTGGTCTGCTCGATCGTGCCGTCGATGGAAATGGTGCGTATGGTCAGCTCCGGCACCGAAGCGACCATGAGCGCAATCCGCCTGGCCCGTGGTTTCACCGGCCGCGACAGCATCATCAAGTTCGAAGGCTGCTACCACGGCCACTCCGACAGCCTGCTGGTCAAGGCCGGTTCCGGCCTGCTGACCCAAGGCGTGCCAAGCTCGGCCGGCGTGCCGGCGGCGTTCGCCAAACACACCCTGACCCTGCCGTTCAACGACATCGCTGCGGTCGAGCAGATGCTCAGTGAAGTGGGCCAGGACGTGGCGTGCATCATCGTTGAGCCGGTCGCCGGCAACATGAACTGCGTACCGCCGGCGCCGGGCTTCCTCGAAGGCCTGCGCGAGCAGTGCGACAAGCACGGCGTCGTGCTGATCTTCGACGAAGTGATGACCGGCTTCCGCGTGGCCCTCGGCGGCGCACAGGCGTACTACGGCGTCACACCAGACCTGAGCACCTTCGGCAAGATCATTGGTGGCGGCATGCCTGTCGGCTGCTTCGGTGGCAAGCGCGAAATCATGCAGCACATCGCACCGCTGGGTCCGGTGTACCAGGCGGGCACGTTGTCCGGTAACCCGCTGGCGATGGCGGCCGGCCTGACCACCTTGCGCCTGATCAGCCGCCCGGGCTTCCACGCCGAGCTGACCGACTACACCACCCGCCTGCTCGACGGCCTGCAACAACGCGCCGACGCTGCCGGTATCCCGTTCGTTACCACACAGGCAGGCGGCATGTTCGGCCTGTACTTCAGCGGTGCCGACGACATCGTCACCTTTGACGATGTGATGGGCAGCGACGCCGGCCTGTTCAAGCGCTTCTTCCACCTGATGCTGGAAGGCGGCGTATACCTGGCGCCGAGTGCATTCGAAGCCGGCTTCACTTCGATCGCCCATGGCGAAGCCGAGCTGAAACTGACCCTGGATGCCGCCGAGCGTGCCTTCGCTGCCTTGAAATAAGCCGATGCATCGCCTGACGCCGCCCCCGGTGGCGTCAGATTTGCTACTTTGCTTACAGACATTTCCTTGTTTTTTCGAGAAATCACCTGCAATCCGGCAGATAACTTGCCCAACCAGCAGAAAAACGAGTAAAGACTTTGTAAGCAGAGGCCTGCTTATTTCATAATGCGCGCTTATTGGATCCCGCGAGGGTCCGCGTGCCCCGTCAGAGGTAAGTCGATTCCCATGAAACGCACCGGCCGCACCCTGGTTCTGGGCTGCCTGTTGCTCCTTCAGCCGCTGCTGGCACATGCACAAGCAGGCGGCAACTCGTTGTTAATCCCAGCGATGGGTCGTTGCACCCTCAATACCCAGCCAGACAGCCAGGCCGAAGCCCTGAGCGCGTGTCAGAAACAGGCCGACGGCGGGGATGCGCAGGCGCAATACGAGTTGGGCGAGTATTACCATGACAGCAAGAACCCCGCCCGCGACCTCAACAAAGCCTTGAGCTACTTCGAGAAAGCCTCGTTGCAGGGCCATGCCGAAGCCCAATTCAAGCTGGGCACCATGTTCTTCCACGGCGAAGGCGTACCGGCCAACAACGTCCAGGCGTATATCGTGCTGAAGATGGCCGCGGTCAACGGTGCCGAAGATGCGCTGGACACGGCCGACGAAGTGGCCGAGCACATGCAGCGTGATGAATTGGAAGTGGCGACCCAGGTGCTGGGGCAGATCTTCCGCAATTATCTGCAGGAATTGCAGAGTGCAGACGGGCGTTCGCCTTTCTCACCCCTCCCCTGAATCTTCAGTGCTTTTGAAGGCCTCTTCGCGAGCAAGCCCGCTCCCACATTTAATTGCATTCCAAATTTGGAACTCGGTCGAATGTGGGAGCGGGCTTGCTCGCGAAGGGAGCGACGCGGTCTAACGCCCTACTTCTCAGGCATCGGCATCGGAAACGGCATCACATTGCCCATCCCCCGCGCCTCACTGATCTTCGGCGTACCCAAACGCTCGACTTCATCGATGCGCACAATCGAATGCATCGGCACAAAGCTGCGCACCACACCTTCGAATTGCGCCTTGAGCTTCTCTTCGCCCGGATCGACGACCAACTGGGTGCGCTCGCCAAAGACGAACTCTTCCACCTCCAGGAATCCCCACAGATCGCTCTGATAGATCTGCTTGGCGTACATTTCGAACACCTGGCCCTGATTGAGGAAAATCACCTTATAGATTGGAGCTTCACGTTTGGTCATGGTGGGCGAACAACACATCGGGGATATAAAAGAGGGCGCGAACTATAGCATGGCACCCGATGCACAACGCTAGGAACCAATGGGCATGCCCCCTATAATGCGCGGTTCTTTACCACCAGTTGACGATTCCCATGGCCAAGAAGCTTTACATCGAAACCCACGGTTGCCAGATGAACGAGTACGACAGCTCGCGCATGGTCGATCTGCTGGGCGAACACCAGGCCCTGGAAGTCACCGCCCGCGCCGAAGATGCCGACGTGATCCTGCTCAATACCTGCTCGATCCGTGAGCGGGCCCAGGACCGCGTGTACTCCCAGCTGGGCCGCTGGCGCGAATTGAAACTGGCCAACCCGGACATGGTGATCGCCGTCGGCGGTTGCGTGGCCAGCCAGGAAGGCGCGGCGATTCGCGATCGCGCGCCCTATGTCGATGTGGTCTTCGGCCCGCAAACCCTGCACCGCCTGCCGGAAATGATCGACGCCGCGCGCTTCACCAAGCTGCCGCAGGTGGACGTGTCGTTCCCTGAAATCGAAAAATTCGACCACTTGCCCGAGCCGCGTATCGACGGGCCGAGCGCCTATGTGTCGGTGATGGAAGGTTGCAGCAAGTACTGCACCTTCTGCGTGGTGCCTTACACCCGTGGTGAAGAAGTCAGCCGGCCGTTTGACGATGTGCTGTCGGAAATCATCCACCTCGCCGAAAACGGCGTGCGTGAAGTGACCCTGCTCGGCCAGAACGTCAACGGCTATCGCGGCCTGACCGACGACGGCCGCCTGGCGGACCTGGCGGAGTTGATCCGCGTGGTCGCCGCCGTGGACGGTATCGAGCGCATTCGCTACACCACCTCGCACCCGCTGGAGTTTTCCGACAGCCTGATCCAGGCCCACGCCGAAGTGCCGGAGCTGGTCAAACACCTGCATTTGCCGGTGCAATCGGGCTCGGACCGCATTCTCGCGGCGATGAAACGCAACCACACCGCGCTGGAGTACAAATCCAAACTGCGCAAATTGCGTGCGGCGGTGCCGGGTATCTGCATCAGTTCGGACTTTATCGTCGGCTTCCCCGGCGAGACCGAGAAAGACTTCCAGCAGACCATGAAGCTGATCGAAGACGTCGGTTTCGACTTTTCCTACTCGTTCGTCTACAGCCAGCGCCCCGGCACACCGGCGGCCGACTTGCTGGACGAGACCCCGGAAGCGCTGAAAAAAGAACGCTTGAATGCATTGCAGCACCGCTTGAACCAGCAAGGGTTCGAGATCAGCCGACAAATGGTCGGGTCGGTCCAGCGCATCCTGGTTACCGACTACTCCAAGAAAGACCCGGGCGAGCTGCAAGGCCGCACCGAGAACAACCGGATCGTCAACTTCCGCTGCGACAACCCGACCTTGATCGGCCAGTTCGCCGATGTGCACATCGACGCGGCGCAACCGCACTCGCTGCGGGGCTCGTTGATCAACTGATCGCAAAAACCTGAAGACCAATGAAGCTCAAATGTGGGAGCTGGCTTGCCTGCGATAGCGATGCAACAGCCAACCTCTATTTTGGATGTGCCGGCCTCATCGCAGGCAAGCCAGCTCCCACAAAGGTTCTTCATTGTTCTGGAGAGTGGGGTCAGTCCATTTAAGTGCTTTCGCACACAGGCAGCTGGCGTTATTCTCTCTTTCAACTCAACAGCCAAAGGGCGGCTAAAAGCGACCTTGAACGCACCCATAGCAGAACCCCATCGTTTTATCCTCGAGCCGTTTGAGGCTCGTCGTTTCGCCAATCTGTGCGGACAGTTCGACGAGCACCTGCGCCTGATCGAACAACGCCTGAGCATCGAGATCCGCAACCGCGGCAATCAATTCGAACTCATTGGTGAAACCCAGCACACCACGTCTGCGGAAAACCTGCTGCGCCGCCTCTACCGCGAAACCAAAGGTAGCGAGCTGTCGCCGGAAACCGTGCACCTGTACCTGCAGGAATCGGCCGTGCAAGACCTGGCCAACAACCCTGTGGCCGAAGCCAGCGTGGCCCTGCGTACCAAAAAAGGCATGATTCGCCCGCGCGGCTTGAATCAGCAGAAGTACGTCAAGGAAATCCTCGGCAACGACATCAACTTCGGCATCGGCCCCGCCGGTACGGGCAAGACCTACCTCGCCGTGGCGTGTGCGGTCGACGCCCTGGAGCGCGAGCAAGTGCGCCGCATCCTGCTGGTACGCCCGGCGGTCGAAGCCGGCGAGAAGCTCGGTTTCCTGCCTGGCGACCTCGCACAAAAGATCGACCCGTACCTGCGCCCGCTCTACGACGCGCTGTACGAGATGCTTGGCTTTGAATACGTGGCCAAGCTGATCGAACGCCAAGTCATCGAGATCGCACCGCTCGCGTACATGCGCGGTCGCACCCTGAACAACAGCTTCATCATCCTCGACGAAAGCCAGAACACCACCGTCGAGCAGATGAAGATGTTCCTGACCCGGATCGGTTTCGGCTCCACCGCCGTGATCACTGGCGACATCACCCAGGTCGACCTGCCGAAAGGCACCAAGTCGGGCCTGAGCCAGGTGATCGAGGTGCTCAAGGACGTGCCGGGCATCAGTTTCACCCACTTCATGCCCAAGGACGTGGTCCGCCACCCGTTGGTACAGCGCATTGTCGAAGCCTACGAGCGTTTCGAACACCGTGACGATGGCTTGTCCAGGGATGTTCGCCGCGATGCTTGAGCTAGACCTGCAGCTGGCCACCGAAGCGCCCGCCCCCAGCGAAGAGCAGTTCCGTCAATGGTGTGCCCTGGCCCTGCGCCAGCGCACCGCTGACTCGGAACTGACCATCCGCCTGGTGGACGAGCCCGAAGGCCGCGAACTGAACCACACCTGGCGCCAGAAGGACTACGCGACCAACGTGCTGTCCTTCCCCGCCGACGTACCCGACGAGTTGCTGGACATCCCCCTGCTGGGCGACCTGGTGATCTGCGTCGAAGTCGTCGAGCGCGAGGCCAAGGAACAAGGCAAGGCCCTTGAAGCCCACTGGGCTCATCTGGTCATCCACGGCTGCTTGCATCTCTTGGGTTACGACCATATAGACGATGACGAAGCCGAGGAAATGGAAACACTGGAACAAACGTTGCTTGCTGAATTGGGTCACCCTGACCCCTACGCAGACGACGAAAACTGATCGACACCTAACTGAAACAACAAAGGATTTAGAGTAATCGCTATGAGCGAAGACCGATCGAGCAACGGGCAGAAGTCATGGCTGGGTAAACTGACCCAGGCTTTTGCCCACGAGCCGAAAAACCGCCAGGAGCTGCTGGAGCTGCTGCGCGAGGCCCACCAGAACAAGTTGCTGGACAGCGAAGCGCTGGCCATCGTCGAAGGCGCCATCCAGGTGGCTGACCTGCAAGTACGCGACATCATGGTGCCGCGCTCGCAGATGATCAGCATCAAGGCGACCCAGACCCCACGGGAATTCCTCCCGGCCGTGATCGACTCGGCGCACTCGCGCTACCCGGTGATCGGTGAAAGCCATGACGACGTCATGGGCGTCCTGCTGGCCAAGGACCTGCTGCCGCTGATCCTCAAGGAGAACGGCGACAGCTTCAACATCAAGGACCTGCTGCGCCCGGCCACCTTCGTGCCGGAATCCAAGCGCCTGAACGTGTTGCTGCGTGAGTTCCGCGCCAACCACAACCACATGGCCATCGTGATCGACGAATACGGTGGCGTGGCGGGCCTGGTGACCATCGAAGACGTGCTGGAACAGATCGTCGGCGACATCGAAGACGAACACGACGTCGAAGAAGACAGCTACATCAAGCCGCTGCCCAGCGGTGATTTCCTGATCAAGGCGCTGACACCGATCGAAAACTTCAACGAGTTCTTCGACAGCGAATTCTCCGACGATGAGTTCGACACCGTTGGCGGCCTGGTGATGAATGCGTTTGGCCACCTGCCAAAACGCAACGAAACCACCGAGATCGGCGCGTACCGCTTCCGCATCCTTAATGCGGACAGTCGTCGTATCCACTTGATCCGCTTGACCCCTATTGCCCGCTAAGGACTGACATGCGCCGTCTCACCGCACCCGGCTGGCCCGGTAACCTGCTGGCCGTGGTGGCCGGCGCCATCACTACCCTGGCGCTGGCGCCGTTCGACCTGTGGCCGTTTGCGCTGATCGCCGTCGGATTGTTCTATATCGGCCTGCGGGAACTGAGCCCACGCCAGGCCTTGGGCCGTGGCTGGTGTTTCGGTTTCGGCCTGTTTGGTGCCGGCACCAGCTGGATCTACTACAGCATCCACCATTTCGGCGGCGCCTCGGTGCTGCTGGCTGGCTTCCTGATGCTGCTGTTTACCGCCGCCATCGCCCTGTTCTTCGCCCTGCCCGCCTGGCTGTGGGCCCGCTGGCTGCGCCGCAATGAAGCACCGCTGGCCGATGCCCTGACCTTTGCTGCATTGTGGGTCGGCCAGGAAGCGTTTCGTGGCTGGTTCCTCACCGGTTTCCCGTGGTTGTACTCCGGCTACAGTCAACTCGACGGCCCGCTGACCGGCCTCGCGCCGTTGGGCGGGATGTGGCTGATCTCCTTCGCCCTGGCGCTGACTGCCGCCGTGCTGTGCAACTTGCCGCGCCTGTTGGCGAGCAAGCGCAACGCCTTTATCGGCGCGGGCCTGGTCTTGCTGGTTGCGCCGTGGGCCATCGGCCTGGCCCTCAAGCATCACGCCTGGACCTCGCCGTCCGGCGCACCGTTGAGCGTCGCCGCGATCCAGGGCAACGTCGCACAGAGCATGAAATGGGACCCGGAACAGCTCAACGCACAGCTGGCGCTGTACCGCGACATGAGCTTCGCCTCCAAGCGCGTCGACTTGCTGATCTGGCCGGAAACCGCAGTGCCAGTGCTCAAGGAGTCGGTTGAAGGCTATCTGGGGATGATGGACAAGTTTGCCGCGGACCGGCATACCGCGCTGATCACTGGCGTGCCGATCCGCCAGGAAGTGCATCACCAGAAGCGCTACTTCAACGGCATCACCGTGGTGGGCGAAGGTGATGGCACCTACCTGAAACAAAAACTCGTGCCGTTCGGCGAATACGTGCCGCTGCAAGACATGCTGCGCGGACTGATCGCTTTCTTCGACTTGCCGATGTCGGACTTCGCCCGTGGCCCGGCCGACCAGGCAATGTTGCAGGCCAAGGGTTATCAGATCGCACCGTTCATTTGCTACGAAGTGGTGTACCCGGAGTTTGCCGCCGGCCTCTCGGCACAGAGCGATTTGCTCCTGACGATCAGCAATGACACGTGGTTCGGCACGTCCATCGGCCCCTTGCAACACCTGCAAATGGCGCAGATGCGTGCGCTGGAAGCCGGCCGCTGGATGATCCGCGCCACCAACAACGGCGTGACCGGCCTGATCAACCCCTACGGGCAGATCACCGAGCAGATCCCACAGTTCGAGCGCGGTATTCTTTATGGTGAAGTGGTGCCGATGCACAACCTCACGCCGTACCTGCAATGGCGGTCGTGGCCGTTGATCATTGTGTGTGTACTGCTGTTTGGCTGGGCGCTGCTGGCCGCAAGAATGGCCAAGACGGTCTAAACGACAACACAAAACCCATATGGGAACGGGCTTGTGTGGGAGCGGCGGTGCGACTTGCTCGCGAAGGCGGCGTGTCAGTCAACACATCTGATACTGATCCACCGCATTCGCGAGCAAGCCCACTCCCACATTTGTCCTGCGGTGCTACTTATAAAACAATCGATAACCTACCTGCCCCACTGCCTCATTGATCAACTGCCCGCTGCGCCATACCGACACGAACTCCGGCATCCAGCCACCGAGCGGCCGGGAGTTGTCCACCCCCAGAAAGCCGACCGGCCCGGGCACCACGGTGAAACCGGCCTTCTCAAAGCTCCACACCGAACGCGGCATGTGCCACGCCTGAGTCACCACCACCACGCGCTTGATGCCTTGGGGCAATAGAATCTCGGCACTCATCTGCGCATTCTCCCAGGTGGTGCGGCTGCGCTCTTCCTTCCAACGCACCGTCACACCGAAGTCGTCACGCATCGACACCGCCATCAACTCGGCCTCACTGGGCGGCGTGCCGTAGTGCAGCCCGCCGCTGGTCAGCACCGGCAACCCCGACGCCTTGGCCAGGCGCGCCGCATAGCGCTGGCGCTCAAGCCCGACGCCGGTCGGCTGGTCGGTGCCCCACGCCGGATCGCCGCGCTCACGCCCCGAACCCAGCACCACAATGGCATCCGCACGCTGGGCCAGGGTCGACCAGTCTTCCTGCGCCAAAGGCGGCTCCGTCTCCAGGGCCCGGGCGCCCCACTCCACCATCACCGGCAGGCTGATCAGCCACATGCCGCCAAACCCAAGGGCAAAGCACACGCCAGCCAGGCGCGGGCGGCTGCGGCGAAACCACCAGGCAAGTGCGAGCAGCAGCAAGAAAATGCCGGGCGGCAACAACAATTGTTTAATGAAATAACGAAAAGGCATCGGGCATCTCCAAAGATGCCCGAAGCCTAGATGCAACGGGATTTAGCGACAATCTTTACCAGCACATTTTGAGAAGGTTAACGGATAACGCTGTGCTTCACTTGCACCGTACGGCCCGGCGCTTTTCCGGGCCGCGGGCGGTGGGCAAGTCTTTCAGCCAAATCACCTTAGCCGAGCGCGAGGGCTCCTGGGCTGGCGGGGAGGCCTGCCCAAGTGCTGCGCGGTGGTGATTGGACTCCAGGTAAACCTTGATCAATTCAAGCTCTGCCTGGCTCAAGCCACGCAACTCCAGCTCCTGAGGCCGCTCATCACACAAACGGCCTGCGGTATCTGCTGCATCCAATGCACGACCCAAACGGTCGATCAGTCCTTCGTACAACTGCGGTTTCGTTAAAGTTCGCTGCGATTCAGCCATCCCCTCACCTCATTGAAGAAAGTTCTTGCTCCCCAATAAACAGCGTAGCCCCCGTGGCTGCGCCTGCCCGGTGCCGCGACAGACGGCCAGGCCTGCGCAATCAGGGTTTCCCTCGATAGAGTGGGGTCATGTATGCTACGGCGCTTCCTGTAACTCCACTTCCCGCAGGGTTTGGGCACGGACGCGCCGCTTTTTGGTGTCGATCAACCCCGGCCATGCACCGAAGAGGATTAGGCCACCCCTATTCAGTTCAAAAGTAGCCATGCACGAACAATATCAGCCCCGTGAAATCGAAAATGCCGCCCAAACCTTCTGGGACGAGCAAAAGTCCTTTGAAGTCAGTGAACAGCCAGGCAAGGAGACTTACTACTGCCTATCGATGTTCCCTTACCCCAGCGGCAAGCTACACATGGGGCACGTGCGCAACTACACCATCGGTGACGTGATTTCCCGCTACCAGCGCATGCTCGGTAAAAACGTTCTGCAACCCATGGGTTGGGACGCTTTCGGCATGCCGGCGGAAAATGCCGCGATGAAAAACAACGTGGCCCCCGCCAAGTGGACCTACGAAAACATCGCCTACATGAAGACCCAGCTGCGCAGCCTGGGCCTGGCGGTGGACTGGTCCCGCGAGGTGACCACCTGCAAGCCGGACTACTACCGCTGGGAACAATGGCTGTTCACTCGCCTGTTCGAAAAAGGGGTGATCTACAAAAAGAGCGGTACCGTGAACTGGGACCCGATCGACCAGACCGTACTCGCCAACGAACAGGTGATCGACGGTCGCGGCTGGCGTTCCGGCGCGCTGATCGAAAAGCGCGAAATCCCGATGTACTACTTCAAGATCACCGCCTACGCGGATGAACTGTTGTCGAGCCTCGACGATCTGCCGGGCTGGCCTGAACAGGTCAAGACCATGCAGCGCAACTGGATCGGCAAGTCCAAGGGCATGGAAGTACAGTTCCCGTACAACGTTGATTCGATCGGCGTTGCTGGCGCACTGAAAGTATTCACCACCCGCCCGGACACCCTGATGGGCGCGACCTACGTCGCCGTGGCCGCCGAGCACCCGCTGGCCACCCAGGCGGCACAGAACAACCCTGAGCTGCAGGCGTTCATCGCCGAATGCAAAGGCGGCAGCGTGGCGGAAGCCGACGTCGCTACCCAGGAGAAAAAAGGCCTGCCGACCGGCCTGTTCGTCGAGCACCCGCTGACTGGCGAAAAGCTGCCGGTATGGGTCGCCAACTACGTGCTGATGCACTACGGCGATGGCGCCGTAATGGCAGTGCCGGCTCACGACGAACGCGACTTCGAATTCGCCACCAAGTACGACCTGCCGATCAAATCCGTGGTGCGCACCAGCTCCGGTGACACCAACCCGGCGCCGTGGCAAGACGCCTATGGCGAACACGGCACCCTGATCAACTCCGGCGAGTTCGACGGCCTGGACTTCCAGGGCGCGTTCGACGCCATCGAAGTTGCGCTGATCAAAAAGAACCTGGGCGCCTCGCGCACCCAGTTCCGCCTGCGCGACTGGGGCATCAGCCGTCAGCGCTACTGGGGCTGCCCGATCCCGATCATCCACTGCCAAACCTGCGGTGACGTGCCGGTGCCGGAAGACCAACTGCCGGTCGTCCTGCCCGAAGACGTGGTGCCGGACGGCGCCGGTTCGCCGTTGGCGCGCATGCCTGAGTTCTACGAGTGCAACTGCCCGAAATGCGGCCAGCCTGCCAAGCGTGAAACCGACACCATGGACACCTTCGTCGAGTCCTCGTGGTACTACGCCCGCTACGCCTCGCCGCACTACGAGGGTGGCCTGGTGGAAAAATCCGCAGCCGACCATTGGTTGCCAGTGGACCAGTACATCGGCGGTATCGAACACGCCATCCTCCACCTGCTCTACGCGCGCTTCTTCCACAAGCTGATGCGTGACGAAGGCCTGGTGAGCTCCGACGAGCCGTTCAAGAACCTGCTGACCCAAGGCATGGTGATCGCCGAGACCTACTACCGTCGCGAAGCCAATGGTGCCTACACCTGGTTCAACCCGGCGGACGTCGAGCTGGAGCGTGACAGCAAAGCCAAGGTCATCAGCGCCAAGCTGATCTCGGACGGCCTGCCGGTAGAAATCGGCGGCACCGAGAAGATGGCCAAGTCGAAGAACAACGGCGTCGACCCACAATCGATGATCGACCAGTTCGGCGCCGACACCTGCCGCCTGTTCATGATGTTCGCGTCGCCGCCTGACATGAGCGCCGAATGGTCCGACTCCGGCGTCGAAGGTTCGCATCGTTTCCTCAAGCGCGTCTGGCGCCTGGCGCACGCCCATGTGAGCCAGGGCCTGCCGGGCAAGCTGGACGTTGCGAGCCTGAGCGACGAGCAGAAAGCCGTTCGCCGCAGCACTCACCTGGCCATCCGCCAAGCGAGCCAGGACGTGGGCCAGAACCACAAGTTCAACACCGCCATCGCCCAGGTGATGACGCTGATGAACGTGCTGGAAAAAGCACCACAGGCAACCGAACAGGACCGCGCGCTGGTTCAGGAAGGCCTGGAAACGGTCACCCTGCTGCTGGCGCCGATCACACCGCACATCAGCCATGAGCTGTGGAGCCGTCTGGGCCACAGCGGTGCAGTCATCGATGCCGGCTGGCCAAAGCAGGATGACAGCGCCCTGGTACAGGACACGCTGCAACTGGTGATCCAGGTCAACGGCAAACTGCGTGGCCAGATCGACATGCCGGCCAGCGCCAGTCGCGAAGACGTCGAAGCCGCCGCACGGGTCAACGAGAATGTGCTGCGCTTCACCGAAGGCCTGACGATCCGCAAAGTGATCGTGGTGCCCGGCAAACTGGTCAACATCGTCGCCAGCTAAATCGGATCAGGCGCGGAGCTCGAGCCCGCGCCGAACTAAACCTTCAGGGCCTCGATAAGGCCCATCTGGTTTCAAGGGGAGCAACACAATGATCAAACGCAATCTGCTGGTGATGGGCCTGGCCGTACTGCTGAGCGCTTGCGGCTTCCAGCTGCGCGGCACCGGCACCAACGAGCTGGCAATCAAGGAACTGGACGTCAGCGCACGCGATGCCTACGGCGATACCGTCACCCAGCTGCGCCAGGTTCTGGAAAACAGCGGCGTGCACGTCTACACCGGCGCGACGTACAAGCTGGTCCTGGTCAACGAGAAAGAAACCCAGCGTAACCTGAGCTACGCCAGCGCTGGCCGCGCGTCGGACATCGAACTGGCCACCGAGCTGAACATCGAAGTCCAGGGCCGCGATCACTTGCCATTGATGGGCGACAAGATCGTGGTACAGAAAATCGTCAGCCACGACGGCAACAACCTGGTCGGTTCGGACTCCGAGACCATCCAGGTCCGCAAGGAAATCCGTCGCGAGCTGGTACAGCGTGTCGTCCTGCGTCTGCAGATGCTGACCCCGGAAAAACTCGAAACCTTGCAGCAAGCCGCTGACAACAAGGCCAAGGCTGAAGCCGACGCCCTGAAAGCGGCGCAGGAATACGAAGACAACACGCCGAAACAATCGCCTGTTGAAGTCCCTGTCGAGTAAGCCAGACGGGGCGCCCCAAGCGCCCCGTTCGCCCCGCCTATGAAACTCGCCCCCGCCCAACTCGCCAAACACCTGCAAGGTGGCCTTGCGCCTGTCTACATCGTCAGCGGTGATGACCCGTTGCTGTGCCAGGAAGCCGCCGACGCCATCCGCACCGCTGCGCGCCAGCAAGGTTTCGACGAACGCCAGGTGTTTGCCGCCGACGCCAGTTTCGACTGGGGCACGTTGCTGCAGGCCGGTGCGAGCATGTCGCTGTTTGCCGAAAAGCGCCTGCTGGAACTGCGCCTGCCTTCGGGCAAGCCGGGTGACAAAGGCGCGGCAGCCTTGATGGAATACTGCTCACGCCCCGCCGAAGACACGGTGCTGCTGATCAGCCTGCCCAAGCTTGACGGCAGTGCGCAGAAAACCAAGTGGGGCAAGGCGCTGGTGGAGGGTCCGCAGACCCAGTTCATCCAGATCTGGCCGGTGGACAGCAATCAATTGCCGCAGTGGATTCGTCAGCGCCTGTCCCAGTCGGGGCTATCGGCGACGCAAGACGCCGTGGAGCTGATTGCCGCGCGGGTCGAGGGCAACTTGCTGGCCGCCGCCCAGGAGATCGAAAAGCTCAAGCTGATGGCCGAAGACGGGCAGATCACTGTCGAAACCGTACAGGGTGCGGTGGCTGACAGTGCCCGGTTTGACGTGTTCGGGCTGGTGGATGCGATCCTCAATGGCGAACCCGCCCACGCCTTGCGCATGCTCGAAGGCCTGCGCGGCGAAGGCGTGGAGCCGCCGGTGATTCTCTGGGCCCTGGCCCGGGAGCTGCGGGTATTGGCCAATATTGCCCTGCAATACAGCCAGGGCACGCCGCTGGACAAGTGCTTCAGCCAGGCCCGACCGCCCGTGTGGGACAAGCGCAAGCCCCTGATGAGCAAAGCCCTGCAACGGCACTCGGCGCAACGCTGGGCGCAACTGTTGCTGGAGGCCCAGCGCATCGATGCACAGATCAAGGGCCAGGCGGCGGGTTCGCCGTGGATGAGCTTGAGCCGGTTGTCGCTGTTGATGGCGGGCCAGCGCCTGACACTGCCTGCCGAATAACCCCTCCCTCAAAAACATCACAGTCCAATGTGGGAGCGGGCTTGCTCGCGAAGGCGTTGGGTCAGTCACTTGGTCTATAAACTGACACTCCGCATTCGCGAGCAAGCCCGCTCCCACAGTTTTGACCGTGTCTACCTTTCCTACATTTCGCCGGGCTTTACAGTAGCGTAACTTCGGCAGATGATTTGCACCGCTCCAACCCACCCAGAGAGTATCAAGCATGAGCAAAAAGCCATCCAAGCATGGCCCCAACAAGGCCAAATCCATCATCGCCCAGCCACTGTTCCGCAGCCGTCAGGAACGCGCCGGCAAGGGCAAAGGCAGCTACCGCCGCGAAGCCTTCCAGTCTAATAGCTGGGAGGCTTCTTACTTTCTGGCTGCCTGAAGGCAAGCGCCCCTTCGGCATGATAAGGTCTGCACCTGATTTGTAATCCCTGGACCTGTGCATGCCCTCTTGTCTTTCCCGTCGTTGGCACCTTCGCCAGCTGATCGCTGCCTCCAGCCTCATTCTGCTCGTCGCCT
This sequence comes from Pseudomonas sp. GL_117, assembly GCF_057835125.1. Taxonomy (NCBI): domain Bacteria; kingdom Pseudomonadati; phylum Pseudomonadota; class Gammaproteobacteria; order Pseudomonadales; family Pseudomonadaceae; genus Pseudomonas; species Pseudomonas sp. GL_117. The sequence continues at coordinate 5,435,297 of NZ_CM174418.1, forward strand.
GCGCGGAGAAACCCACCGCCGCGGACGCTCAACCCCTGCCCAAACTCCAGGCCGCACCGGTCGCGGCACCTGCCGTCGTGGGGCCCCTGGCCGTCGACAACCTCGACATACAGCCGACCCAGACCTTTGCCGAATGGCAGGCCGCTTTCCGCGAGCAAGCGTTGAAAGCCGGGATCACCCCCGCCGTCTTTGATAACGCCTTCGCCAATGTCACGCCGGACATGGCGGTGATCCGTGCCGACCGCAGCCAGCCGGAGTTTTCCCGTCCGGTGTGGGAATACCTCGACGGCGCCCTGTCAGCTCTGCGCGTGCGCAACGGTCAGGCGCTGCTGATCAAGCACGCCGACATCCTGCAACGCATCGAAGAACGCTACGGCGTCGACCGCCAGGCACTGGTCTCGGTGTGGGGCATGGAGAGCAACTTCGGCCAGTTCCAGGGCAACAACTCGGTGATCCGCTCACTGGCAACCCTGGCCTACGAGGGTCGTCGCCCGGCGTTTGCCCAGGCGCAATTGCTGGCCGCATTGCAGATCATCCAGCACGGCGACATCCAGGCCGACCAGATGAAAGGCTCCTGGGCCGGCGCCATGGGCCAGACCCAGTTTATCCCGACCACCTACAACACCCACGCCGTCGACTTCGATGGCGACGGCCGCCGCGACATCTGGAACAGCCCGGCCGACGCCCTCGCCTCCACCGCCCACTACCTGCAAAGCTCCGGCTGGCAGAAAGGCCAGCCGTGGGGCTTCGAGGTCAAACAACTGCCGACGAATTTCGATTACGCCCTGGCCGACGGCGGTGTGCGCAAGACCGTGGCCGAATGGATGAAACTCGGCTTGCAGCTGCCGTTTGGCGCAAGCATGCCGCCGAACGTCGAGCAACTGTCTGCCGCCCTGCTGTTGCCGGCGGGTTACCGTGGCCCGGCGTTCCTGGTGCTGGATAACTTCCGCGCGATCCTCAAGTACAACAACTCGTCGTCCTACGCGTTGGCAGTAGGCCTGTTGTCGGAACGCTTTGGCGGCGGCGGCGTGATTCGGGGCGATTGGCCAAAGGATGAGCTGCCACTGAGCCGCTCCCAGCGCATCGACCTGCAGACGGCGCTGAGCGCCAAGGGGTATGACGCGGGCAACCCGGATGGGATTATCGGTGCCAATACACGCAAGGCGATCCGTGCGGCGCAGCAGGCGCTGGGATGGCCGGCGGATGGGTATCCGACGGTGAAACTGCTGGAGTCTTTGCAGAACCGCTAGATCTGCTTATGGCTACTGCCGCTATCGCAGGCAGGCCAGCTCCCACATTCAACCGCATTCCAAAGGATGTACACGGTTGAATGTGGGAGCTGGCTTGCCTGCGATAGCGGCATCACAAGCAACAACTATTTAAAGACCACATCCTGCTCCAACACCACCCGCTGCTCCCCCGCATCCAACCGCACCAACGCGCCCATCGGCAGCGTCAGGTTCGGATCACAATGCCCACTGCGCCAACCGGCCAACACTGGAATGCACAGCGGTTCAAAGGTCTGCTTGAGCAACCGCTCCAGCGCCATGCCGTCCACACCCGCCACATCGCCCACCAGCACCCCCGCCACCTGGGCCAGCTTGCCTGCCAGGCGCAGGTGTGTGAGCAAGCGGTCGATGCGGTAAATCGGCTCGTTGACGTCCTCGATCAGCAGGATGATGCCCTCGGCATCGATTTCGTATGGCGTCCCCATCACCGCTGCGATCATCGACAAGTTCCCCCCCAGCAAGCGCCCACAAGCGATGCCAGGTGCAATCGTGGTCAACGGGTAGGCCACCGGGTGCGCCAGCACGCTGCCGGCGCCGAGATCGCCGCGCAGCAGGCCCAGTAGCGAAGACTCGGTCGGCGGTTGCTTGCCGCCCAGCAGGTCGGCATTGAGCATCGGCCCGTGGAAGGTCACAAAGCCGGCGTAGCGGCTGATCGCCAGGTGCAGGGCGGTGATGTCGCTGTAGCCCACAAACGGTTTGGGATTGGCGCGCAGCAGGTTGAAATCCAGGCCATCGAGCAGACGTGGCGTACCGTAGCCGCCGCGCAGGCAGAAGATGGCGTCGATCTCAGGGCTGGCGAAGGCGGCGTGGAGGTCGCGCAGGCGCACTTCATCGCTGCCGGCGAGGTAGCCGTCGCGCTCGTAGACGCCAGGGAAGATGTGCAGGTCGTAGCCTCGGGCGCGCATCCATTGGCCGGCTTTTTCGACGTCCAGTGCGGCAGGGCCGGCGGGGGCGATCAGGGCGATGGTGCCTTCTGGTCGCAACGCAGGTACGGCAATGCTCATCCACAATTCTCCCTAAATAACGCAGAACGAAATGTGGGAGCGGGCTTGCCTGCGATGCAGGCACCTCGGTGTATCAATCGCACCGAGGTGATGCTATCGCAGGCAAGCCAGCTCCCACACAAGCCCGCTCCCAAATTTGAGCAGCGGTATTTACGAAACCAGGCTCGCCTTGACCAGTTTGGCCTGCTCGTCAGCGTGGTACGAAGAACGCACCAACGGGCCCGACGCGACGTTCTTGAAGCCCATCTTGTAGCCTTCCTCGGCGAACCAGGCGAAGGTGTCCGGGTGCACGAAACGTTGCACCGGCAAGTGGCTGCGGGACGGTTGCAGGTACTGGCCCAGGGTCAGCATGTCGATGTCGTGTTCGCGCATGCGCTTCATGACTTCGATGACTTCTTCGTCGGTCTCGCCCAGGCCCAGCATCAGGCCGGATTTGGTTGGGATGTGCGGCATCATCTGCTTGAATTTCTGCAGCAGGGTCAGCGACCACTGATAGTCCGACCCCGGACGCGCCGCCTTGTACAGGCGTGGCACGGTTTCCAGGTTGTGGTTGAACACATCCGGCGGCTCGGCGGCGGTGATTTCCAGCGCCACGTCCATGCGGCCACGGTAGTCCGGAACCAGGGTTTCGAGCATCACGTTCGGCGACAGCTTGCGGATCTCGCGGATGCAGTCGGCAAAGTGCTGGGCACCGCCGTCACGCAGGTCGTCGCGGTCAACGGAGGTAATCACCACATACTTGAGGCGCAGGTCGGCGATGGCGATGGCCAGGCTTTCCGGCTCGTTGACGTCCAGTGGCTTCGGTCGGCCGTGGCCCACGTCGCAGAACGGGCAACGACGGGTGCAGATGTCACCCATGATCATGAAGGTGGCGGTGCCGCCGGAGAAACACTCACCCAGGTTCGGGCACGAGGCTTCTTCGCACACACTGTGCAGCTTGTGCTTGCGCAGCAGGGCCTTGATACGGTCGACTTCCGGCGAAACCGGGATGCGCACGCGAATCCAGTCGGGTTTCTTCGGCAGTTCGGTGGTCGGAATGATCTTCACCGGGATGCGTGCAACCTTCTCGGCGCCGCGCAGCTTGACGCCGGCTTCCACCTTGGCACGCGGGGCCGGGGCCGGACGTTCGGTAACGTCCACCGTCGGGATCATGGTTTGCACTGCATCAGTAGTCATAATCAGTCGATTCCGCCCGTAAGGGTCGTCTGCTCAGCATAGTCGAGGTGTTTGACGAGCTGCGCACGCAGCCGGGCACTTACCTCGGCAAATTTAATCGGTGTGGCGTGTTCGCTCAGCTGGGTCATCGCCAGCCCGGCATAGCCGCACGGGTTGATCCGGCGAAACGGTGCGAGGTCCATGTCCACGTTCAGGGCCAGGCCATGAAACGAACAACCGTGGCGAATCCTCAAGCCCAGGGAGGCGATTTTCGCGCCATCCACATACACGCCCGGGGCATCGGGCTTGGCCGCGGCGCTCACGCCGTAGCTGGCCAAAAGCTCGATCAGGCAAGCCTCCATGCGGCTGACCAGATCACGCACGCCAAACCCCAGCTTGCGCACATCCAGCAAGAGGTATGCGACAAGTTGTCCGGGGCCATGGTAAGTCACTTGGCCACCTCGGTCGACCTGCACCACCGGAATGTCCCCCGGCACCAGCAGGTGCTCGGCCTTGCCGGCCTGGCCCTGGGTAAACACCGGCGGGTGTTCGACCAGCCAGATTTCGTCCGGGGCCGACGTACCGCGCTCGTTGGTGAACCGCTGCATGGCATGCCAGACCGGCTCGTAGGCCATCTGGCCGAGCTCGCGAAAGCCCAGGACGCCTGGCATCAAAGCACCATGTGCACGAAGCCGGTGGCCCGCAGTTCGCTGTTGATGTCGTAGAGCTGGTCTTGACCGGTCGCAACGATGTGCAACTGGATCGTGGTGTATTTACCGTTGGTGCTCGAACGCTCGTCCACCCGGTTGTCGTTGATCGTCGCGTGTTTACGCACGATCTCGATAATCTTGTCTTTGTTGCCCACGCCGGTATCGCTGATCACTTTGACGGGATAGTCCGTCACTGGGAATTCGATCTTTGGCGCCTTTACTTCGGTATCGGTCATGGCGTAACGGCCTCGTAAGCGTAAGCCTTGGCGACGACAAAGCCCCGCGTCGGATCAACGCGGGGCTTTGCAGATGCTCAGTGTCAGTTGAACAAGCCGTAGAAGAATAGACGGATGCTATCCCACACGCGGCGGAAGATGCCACCTTCGTCGACGGCGTCCAGCGCGATCAGGTCGGCGCTGTGCACCACCTTGTCGTCCAGCTTCACTTCGACTTTACCGATCACATCACCCTTGGCGATTGGAGCAACCAATTGCGGGTTCATGGTCATGCTGGCGGCGAGCTTTTTCAGCTGGCCTTTTGGCATGGTCAGGGTCAGGTCTTCAGCCAGGCCGGCCTTGACTTGGTGGGTCGCGCCCTTCCAAACCGGCGCCTGTGCCAGTTCGGCCCCCTTCTGGTAGAAGGTCTGGGTTTCGAAGAAACGGAAACCGTATGTCAGCAGTTTTTGCGTCTCGGCCGCACGGGCCTGCTCGCTGTTGGTGCCGAAAACCACGGCGATCAGGCGTTGGCCATCACGTACGGCGGACGACACCATGCAGTAGCCGGCTTCGTCGGTGTGACCGGTTTTCAGGCCATCGACGGTCTTGTCACGCCACAGCAACAGGTTGCGGTTAGGTTGCTTGATGTTGTTCCAGAAGAATTCTTTCTGGGAGTAGATCGCGTAGTGCACCGGGTCGACACGAATGATCGCGCGCGCCAGGATCGCCATGTCGTGAGCCGACGAGTAGTGCTCCGGGTTCGGCAGGCCGGTCGGATTCATGAAGTGGCTGTTGGTCATGCCCAGGTCAGCGACGGTTTTGTTCATCATGTCGGCGAACGCATCTTCGCTGCCGGCGATGTGCTCGGCCAGGGCCACGCTGGCATCGTTGCCGGACTGGATGATGATGCCGTGCAGCAGGTCGCTGACAGTCACCTGCGAGCCAACCTTGATGAACATCCGCGAACCGCCGGTGCGCCAGGCGTTTTCGCTGACGGTCACTGGATCGTTTTCGCCGATCTGGCCGCGACGGATTTCCAGGGTCGCGATGTAGGCGGTCATCAGCTTGGTCAGGCTGGCTGGGGGCAGACGCTGGTCACCGTTGCTCTCGACCAGCACGTTGCCGCTGGCGGCATCCATGAGGACCCAGGCCTTGGCAGCCAGTTGCGGGGAAGCCGGCACCATTTCGACCGCCCAGGCGGCCGGGGTGATGATCAGCGAAAGAAGCAGGCACGTGCGTTTGGCTAAGGTGGTGATGTTCATCCGTCTCTCGAAATTGCTTATGGAAACTTGCCCTCTCGGGCAAAACTTATTCAGACAGCCCGCTACCAGACTGTCGCGTGTTCGGTTGCCCGCTCACCCCTTGCCCCTGGGTTTTATTGTTCAACGAGCCAACAACCACGGCCCAGGCACGCATGCGCGCCCGAGCCATCAATCCTCTGTTATTCGGCGGTGACCACGCTGGGTTGCCCCAGGTTGGCCAGACGCACACTGTTCTGTACTTGCGCGACTTCGCTTGGCGAGCTGATCGGGCCCATGCGCACGCGGTGCAGGGTCTGCTGGTTACGCACGATGGAGCTGATGAAAACCGGCGCGTTGACCATGCCGCTGAGTTTCGACCTTAACAGCTCTGCCGCATCCGGGTTGGCGAAAGCGCCCACCTGCAGGTATTGCCCGCCCGCAAGCGAGGCGCCAGGCGCGGCCCGCGGTACAACCACGGTGTCCGGTGCGTGTTGCTGCGGCGGTGGCGTCCACTGTTCGATCTTGCCAGCCGACGCGTTGACTTGCGGTTGCTGGGTGGTCGGCTCATTGAGCATCAACGGCGCCGGCTTGCCACGCTGGGCCCAGTATTGCGCCGGGTCGATGCCTTCGACCTTCACCCGCGCCGTGCCGGTTTCGGCATAGCCGAGCTTCTTCGCGGCGGCGTAGGACAGGTCGATGATGCGATCCGAATAGAACGGCCCACGGTCGTTGACCCGCAGGATCACCGTGCGGTTGTTGTCCAGGTTGGTCACCCGTACATAGCTGGGCAGCGGCAAGGTCTTGTGGGCCGCGCTCATGCCGTACAGGTCATACACTTCGCCGTTGGCGGTGTTCTGGCCATGGAACTTGGTGCCGTACCAGGACGCCGTGCCCGATTGCACGTAGGTCTTGGAATCTTGCAACGGGAAGTAATTCTTGCCCAGCACGGTATACGGGTTGGCCTTGTAGGGCCCGGTGTGCAGGGTTGGCGTGGCATCCGGGATTTTCGAGACATCGACGTCCCACCACGGCGCGCCGTCTTTGTGCGCGCGGTTGATGTCCAGGCCCGGCTGGGAACGGACTACCGCCCCCCCGGACTTCTGCGCCGGACCTCGGCTGGTGGAGCAACTGACAACCAGCAAGGACAACGCGGCAAACGCCACCAGCTTGAGCGGTTTGTTGATCGGCGATACCCGCATTACTTGTTGCCCCGTGCTTGGACCAGCATGTCTGACAGCTGATGCACGGCCATGGCGTACATCACACTGCGGTTATAACGCGTGATTGCGTAGAAATTCTTCAGGCCCATCCAGTATTCCGGGCCGTTTTCGCCCTCAAGACGGAATGCCGTGACCGGCATATCATCAGGCAGCGCATTCTGACTCGACCAGCCCAGCGCCCGCAACTCCCCGACCGTCTTGGCCGGCTCGATGCCCTGGGTCAGGCCTTCATCGGCGCGCTCCCCGCTGACATCCGCGCGGATCACCACAGGTTCGCCGGCCACCCAGCCATGACGCTTGAAGTAGCTGGCCACGCTGCCGATGGCATCGTCCGGGTTACTCCAGATATTGATATGCCCGTCGCCGTCAAAGTCCACTGCATAGGCGCGAAAACTGCTCGGCATGAACTGCGGCAAGCCCATCGCACCGGCGTAGGAGCCCTTGAGGGTCAACGGGTCGACCTGCTCTTCGCGGGCCAGCAGCAGGAACTCGCGCAGTTCCTTGCGGAAGAATTCGGCGCGCGGCGGGTAGTCGAAGCCCAGGGTCGACAACGCGTCGATCACCCGGTAACTGCCGGTATTGCGCCCGTAAAAGGTTTCAATGCCAATGATCGCCACGATGACCTGGGCTGGCACGCCGTATTCCTGCTCGGCGCGGGCCAGCACCGCTTCGTGCTGGCGCCAGAAGTCCACGCCCCGCGCCACACGGGCGTCGGTGAGGAACATCGGGCGATATTCCTTCCACTGCTTCACGCGTTCGGCCGGGCGGGAGATGGCGTCGAGGATCGCCTGCTTTTTCTGGGCCTCGCGAAACACGCCCATCAGCTGTTCGCCGGCAAAACCGTAGTCGCGGGTCATTTCACCGACAAATTCGGCGACCTGGGGTGAACCATCGTAGTCACCGGCCTGCGCCTCTTGCGTTGCGCCCAGCAGGCCAATCAGGCCCATCCAGGACGCGTGCCGAGTCGCCCAGCCGCGCATTACTTGCATTGACATCTTCACCTTATTCAAACCTGTGCGATCCATTTGCGATGCGTATGAATCGACATCAAAACCCCAAACGCTGACAGCAATGTCACCAGCGAAGTTCCGCCGTAGCTAATGAACGGCAACGGCACCCCAACCACCGGCAGCAGGCCACTGACCATACCGATGTTGACGAAAACGTAAACAAAAAAAGTCATGGTCAAGGCGCCGGCCAGCAGTTTGCCGAACAGCGTCTGCGCCTGGGCGGTGATCACCAGGCCGCGACCAATCAACAGCAGGTAGATCAGCAACAGCGCGCAAATGCCCACCAGGCCGAACTCTTCGCCCATCACCGCAATAATGAAGTCGGTATGGCTTTCCGGCAGGAAGTCCAGGTGCGACTGGGTGCCGAGCAGCCAGCCCTTGCCGAACACGCCGCCGGAGCCGATGGCGGCCTTCGACTGGATGATGTTCCAGCCGGTGCCCAGCGGATCGCTTTCCGGGTCGAGGAACGTGAGAATCCGCTGCTTCTGATAGTCGTGCATAAAGAAGAACCACATGGCGATCGCCACGGGCACGGCGGCGGCCAGCACGCTGAGAATCCAGCGCCAGCGCAAGCCGCCCATGAACAGCACGAACGCACCGCCCGCGAGAATCAGCAGCGAGGTGCCGAGGTCGGGCTGGCGCACAATCAGGATGAACGGTATGCCGATCAGGATCAGGCTGATACCCACGTGCTTGAGCTGCGGCGGCAAGGTGCGCTTGGACAGGTACCAGGCGATGGTCGCCGGCATCAGGATCTTCATGAATTCCGACGGCTGGAAGCGAATCACCCCCGGAATGTTGATCCAGCGGGTCGCGCCCATGGCGTTGTGCCCCATCACATCCACCACCACCAGCAGCAGCACACCGGCCACATAACCGAGCGGCACCCAGCGCGCCATGAATCGCGGCTCCAGCTGGGCAATCACCACCATCGACAACAGGCCCAGGCCGAACGACGACGCTTGCTTGATCAGCAGGTCCCAGTTCTTGCCGCTGGCCGAATACAGGACAAACAGGCTGCCGGCCGCCAGGGTCAGCAGCAGGATCAGCAACGGGCCATCGATGTGCATGCGTTGCAACAACGTCGCGCGGCGACGCATCACATCCTCGCTGGAGAGGATGCGGTCAAAATTACTCTTCACTGGCCGTAACCTCGGTGCTTGAAGGGGGGCCGCCATATTCGGGCTTTAGCCTGCCGTCGTCGGCCAACAGCCAGGCGTCCATCACTTGGCGCACCACGGGGGCGGCGACACCGGAGCCGGACTCGCCGTTCTCGACCATCACCGCGACCACGATCTTCGGATCATCCGCCGGCGCGAAGCCGACAAACAAGGCGTGGTCACGGTGGCGCTCCTGGACCTTGGAGCGGTCATACTTCTCGCCCTGCTTGATCGCGACCACCTGGGCCGTACCACTCTTGCCGGCGATGCGGTATTGCGCGCCAATCGCCGCCTTGCGCGCGGTGCCACGGGCGCCGTGCATCACTTGCTGCATGCCGTGGTTGACCTTGGTCCAGTCAGACGGGTCGCGCAGCACGATGTCGGCAATCGGGTTTTCGTCCACCGGTTTCTCGCCTTCGATGGTCTTGGCCAGGTGCGGACGGTTCCAGATGCCTTTGTTGGCCACCAGCGCGGTGGCCTGGGCCAGTTGCAACGGCGTGGCCTGCATGTAGCCCTGGCCGATCCCGAGGATCAGGGTTTCGCCGGGGAACCAGGCCTGGCGGCGGGTCGCGCGCTTCCATTCCCGCGATGGCATCAGGCCAGGGGATTCTTCGAACATGTCCAGGGAGACTTTCTGGCCAAGGCCGAACTTGCCCATGTAGGCAGAGAGGCGGTCGATCCCCAGCTTGTGGGCCAGGTCGTAAAAATAGGTGTCGTTGGAGCGCATGATCGCGGTGTCCAAATCGACATAGCCGTCACCGGTACGGTTCCAGTTGCGGTATTTGTGATCGTAGTTGGGCAGCATGTAGTAGCCCGGGTCGAACACCCGGCTGGAGGCCGTGACCACGCCCGCGTCGAGCCCGGCAATCGCCACCGCCGGCTTGATCGTCGAGCCCGGTGGATACAGGCCGCGCAACACGCGGTTGAACAGTGGCCGGTCGATCGAATCGCGCAACTCGGCATACGCCTTGAAGCTGATACCAGTGACAAACAGGTTGGGGTCGAAACTCGGCTGGCTGACCATCGCCAGCACTTCGCCCGTTGCCGGGTCCAGCGCCACGACGGCACCACGCCGCCCGCCCAGGGCCATCTCCGCCGCTTCCTGCAGCTTGATGTCCAGGCTCAACACGATGTCCTTGCCCGGCACCGGGTCGGTGCGTTTGAGCACCCGCAGCACACGGCCACGGGCATTGGTCTCGACTTCCTCGTAACCCACCTGGCCGTGCAGTTCCGGCTCGTAGAAACGCTCGATGCCGGTCTTGCCGATATGGTGGGTGCCGCTGTAATTGACCGGATCGAGGCTTTTCAGCTCTTTCTCGTTGATCCGCCCCATGTAGCCGACGGAGTGGGCAAAGTGCGGCCCTTGCGGGTAATGCCGTACCAACTGCGCCACCACTTCCACACCTGGCAAACGGAACTGGTTCACCGCGATCCGGGCGATCTGCTCTTCGGTCAACTCAAACAGGATCGGCACCGGCTCAAATGGCCGGCGCCCCTGCTTCATGCGTTTTTCGAAGACCACCCGGTCTTCCGGGGTCAGTTGCAGCACTTCGACGATCACATCGAGGACCTGCTGCCAATCGCCGGAACGCTCGCGGGTCATGCTCAGGCTGAAGCTGGGCCGGTTGTCCGCGACCACCACGCCATTGCGGTCGAAGATCAGCCCACGGGTCGGTGGAATCGGCTGCACATGCACCCGGTTGTTTTCCGACAGCGTGGAGTGATAGTCGTACTGGATCACTTGCAGGAAATACAGGCGCGCGATCAGCACGCCGATCAACCCCACCACCAGAAACGCACCAAACACCACGCGAGCGCGTACCAGACGTGCGTCTTTCTCGTGGTCCTTGATGCGGATCGGCTGGGTCATCGGGAGGGGCGCAGGCTATTTGTGGTAAGGGTGCCCGGACAGGACTGTCCAGGCGCGATACAGCTGTTCACCGATCAGAATCCTTACCAACGGGTGCGGCAACGTGAGCGCCGACAGCGACCAGCGCTGGTCCGCCCGCGCACAGACTTCCGGCGCCAGCCCCTCGGGGCCACCGACCATGAAGTTGACCGTGCGCGAATCCAGGCGCCAGCGATCCAGTTCCACCGCCAACTGCTCGGTGCTCCAGGGTTTGCCGTGCACCTCGAGGGTGACAATGCGCTCGTTGGGGCCGACCTTGGCCAACATGGCTTCGCCTTCCTGACGGATAAAGCGCGCCACATCGGCATTCTTGCCCCGGGTATTGAGCGGTATCTCCACCAGTTCCAGCGACAGCTCGGCGGGCAGACGCTTGGCATACTCGTGCCAGCCTTCTTCTACCCACTTGGGCATGCGTGAACCGACAGCAATCAGACGCAGGCGCACAGCCGTTCCTTATTCCTGGTCTTTGTTCAGCTTGTCGAAGTGCGCGTGGCCCACTTCCGGGCTGTGGTGCTTGCCATCGGCGGCACGGCTCTGCTCGGCGCCTTTCCACAGACGCTCGAGGTCGTAGAACTGACGGGCGCTGGCGGTCATCATGTGAACGATCACGTCGTCCATATCCAGCAGGACCCAGTCGCTGTCGCCCTTGCCTTCTTCACCCAGCGGCTTGACGCCTTGGGCTTTGACGGCTTCGCGGACTTTATCGAGCATCGCGCCGATCTGACGGTTCGACGTACCGGTGGCGATGATCATGAAGTCGGTGATGCTTTGCTTGTCACGCACGTCCAGCACCTGGATGTCCTGGGCCTTGACGTCTTCCAGGGCCGCCACGGCGACTTTGACCAGCTCTTCGCCAGCCAGCTCTGGGCCAACGTGGGCTTCAACCGGCAGCGGGGCGCTTTTGAAGGTGCCTTTGCGCTTAACTTTGCTTACGTCTTTGTTCGTCATATAAAACTCGTTTTGCTCGTATGTTCGGGTGCTCGCTGTACGACTGTTCGTACGTTCAAGCACGCCTTTTCAGTTCGACGCACGGTAAAGCCCGTGCGCATCGATGTAGGCCAGGACCGCGTCAGGCACCAGGAAACGTACCGACTTACCGCTGGCCAGCAGTTGACGGATCTGGGTGGCGGACACCGCAAGCGGGGTCTGCCAGACGAATGCAATATTCCCGTTCGGCCCGGTCAGGGCCAAGGGGTCACTTACCGACCGCGCGGCCAGCAGGTTGCGCAAGGCATCCGGCGGTTCGCTGTCGGCATCCGGGCGTTGCAGAACCAGGATGTGGCAATGCTGGAGGAGTTCCTCCCAGCGATGCCAAGAGGGCAGGCCGCAAAATGCGTCCCAGCCCAGAAGCAAAAACAACTGGTCATCGGCGGCCAGTTCGGCGCGCATCAGCTCCAGGGTGTCAACAGTGTAGGACGGTTTATCGCGCTTGAGCTCACGGTCGTCCACCACCAGCGGCGCGATGCCTTCAACGGCAAGGCGCACCATTTCCAGGCGCTGCTGCGGCGACACCTGCGGTGTATCGCGGTGCGGCGGCCGGAAATTGGGGATCAGGCGCAACTCATCCAGCGCGAGGGCATCCGCGACTTCCAGGGCACTGCGCAAATGGCCGATGTGCACGGGGTCGAAAGTACCGCCGAGCAGCCCGATGCGTTTAGCCATCAAGTGCGCACGTGACCGTCGCCGAACACCACGTACTTCTCGCTGGTCAGGCCTTCGAGGCCAACCGGGCCGCGGGCGTGGAGCTTGTCGGTGGAAATACCGATCTCGGCGCCCAGGCCATACTCGAAGCCGTCGGCAAAACGCGTCGAGGCGTTGATCATCACCGAAGCGGAGTCCACTTCGTTGAGGAAACGCCGCGCATCGCTGAAATGCTCGGAGACGATCGCGTCGGTGTGCTTGGAGCCATAGGTGTTGATGTGCTCGATGGCCTCGTCCAGGTCATCGACGATCTTGATCGACAGGATCGGCGCAGTGTATTCGGTGTACCAGTCCAGCTCGGTCGCCTCGATCACGTCCGCGCCGAGCAGCGCGCGGGTACGCTCGCAACCACGCAATTCCACACCTTTATCCCGGTAGATGGCAGCCAGGGGCGGCAGCACGCGCTCGGCAATGCCGGCGTGCACCAGCAGGGTTTCCATGGTGTTGCACGGGGCGTAGCGGTGGGTCTTGGCGTTGTCGGCGATGCGGATCGCCTTGTCGATGTCGGCAGCGATGTCGATGTACACGTGGCACACGCCGTCCAGGTGCTTGATCACCGGCACCTTGGCATCACGGCTGACGCGCTCGATCAGGCTCTTGCCACCGCGCGGCACGATCACGTCGACGAATTCCGGCATGGTGATCAACGCGCCAACAGCGGCGCGGTCGGTGGTTTCCACCACTTGCACCACTTCGGCCGGCAATTCGGCCACGGCCAGGCCCTGCTGGATGCACGTAGCAATGGCGCGATTGGAGTTGATGGCTTCGGAGCCGCCACGCAGGATAGTGGCGTTGCCGGACTTGAGGCACAGGCTCGCAGCGTCGATGGTCACGTTCGGACGCGACTCATAGATGATGCCGATCACGCCCAGGGGCACGCGCATCTTGCCGACCTGGATGCCGGACGGCAGGTAGCGCATATCGCGGATTTCACCGATGGGGTCAGGCAGCTTGGCCACCTGACGCAGGCCTTCGATCATGTCGTCGATACGTGCCGGGGTCAGCGCCAGGCGGTCCAGCAGTGCCGGCTCCAGGCCATTGGCGCGGCCGTTGGCCAGGTCCAGTTCGTTGGCGGCGCTGAGCTCGGAGCGCGAGGCATCCAGAGCGTCGGCGGCCGCCAGGAGGGCGCGATTCTTCTGCGCAGTGCTCGCACGGGCGATCAACCGCGAGGCCTGACGGGCAGCGCGACCCAGGCGGGTCATGTAGTCAAGAACGGACTCAGTCATAGTCAGGGAGTCTTGGCAGGGAGGAAAGCGGCAGATTATAGCTGTGACGCCGCTCGACTGACAGCGGTGAGGGGCGGATGGTCGAAATGAACTGTAAAAACCTGGGGTTCAGCGGTAATTAAGGTGGGAGTTGTTACTATTCCGTCACTTTTAGCCGTATCAACCCCTGACCGCCATGCCCAATTCAGCCACCCGACGCCCCGCCAGCGCCCTGCCCGACAGCTTCTTCGACCGTGACGCGCAGATTCTCGCGCGGGAATTGCTCGGAAAAGTCATACGTCATCGTGTCGGTGAAATCTGGCTTTCGGCGCGAATTATCGAAACCGAAGCCTATTACGTGGCCGAAAAAGGCAGCCACGCCTCACTCGGCTACACAGAAAAGCGTAAGGCTTTGTTTCTGGACGGTGGGCACATCTACATGTACTACGCCCGTGGCGGTGATTCGCTGAACTTCAGCGCCCAGGGGCCGGGCAATGCCGTGCTGATCAAATCGGCTTATCCATGGGTCGATGAACTGTCCGGGCCAGCGAGCCTGGCGCAGATGCTGCTGAACAACCCCGATGCCAATGGCAGCCCGCGCGCCGCGCAAAAGCTGTGTGCGGGCCAGACGCTGTTGTGCAAGGCGCTGGGATTGAAGGTGCCGATGTGGGATGCCAAACGCTTCGACCCGCAGAATCTCTACGTTGAAGACGTAGGCCAGGTGCCGACGCAGACCATCCAGACCACCCGCCTGGGCATCCCCAGCGGCCGCGACGAGCACCTGATGTATCGCTTCGTCGATGCGGGCTACGCGCCTTATTGCACACGGAACCCGCTGCGCAGGGGCCAGGTCGAAGGTCGCGATTATTTTTTGATGTGAACTGATTGGCCAGTTATGCCTGCTGAACATAAATTCGCAGGCACAGCAGACCCCATGTGGGAGCGGGCTTGCTCGCGAAAGCGGTGGCTCAGTCACCGATTTTATCAACCGATACACCGCTTTCGCGAGCAAGCCCGCTCCCACAGTTTGATCTTCAGTGTTTCGGGCTACGCATTACCAAGCGCGCAAGCTGAATAGAATAGATGGAGTGGATTTGTATGGGCCAATGGCTCGATGGCATCACCGGCTGGCTGACCCTCAACCCCGAATGGCTGGCGGCGGCAGTGTTTATCGTCGCGTGCGTGGAGTGCCTGGCCATCGCCGGGTTGATCGTGCCGGGCACGGTGATGCTGTTTGCGATCGCCGCACTCGCCGGCAGCGGTGCACTGTCATTGAGTGAAACCCTGTTGCTGGGCTTTCTCGGCGGCTTGCTCGGCGACGCAATTTCCTACTTCCTTGGCCGACACTTCCATCAGAACATCCGGCGCCTGCCCGGCCTGCGCCATCATCCTGAATGGATGAACGCTGCCGAGAGTTACTTCCACAAGTACGGCATTGCCAGCCTGCTGGTCGGACGTTTTATCGGCCCCTTGCGCCCTATGCTGCCGATGGTTGCCGGCATGTGCGACATGCCGCTCCCCCGCTTCGTCGCCGTGAGTATTCTGGCGGGCGCTGGCTGGTCGGTGGCCTACCTGCTGCCCGGCTGGGCGACCGGTGCGGCGTTGCGCCTGCCATTGCCGGAGGGATTCTGGCCGGAAGCGGCGGTTGTCGCGGCATCTATCGCCATATTGCTGGGACTGAGCCTGAACAGCAGCCTGCGCGGCCATCGGCGGGCCACGCTGTGGGTGGGTTGCGCCAGCCTGACGCTGTTGATCGCGCTGTTTATCGGCTACCCCCACCTCAATGACTTCGACCAGGGCCTGATCGCGCTGGTACAAGAGCACCGCAGCCCATGGCTGGACGAAGTGATGGTGCGGATCACCCAACTGGGTGAATTCAAGAAGATGTTCGTTGCCAGTGCGATCTTCACCGGCTTGCTGCTGCTGGCCCGGCAATGGCGCCATGCGGTGTTTGTCGGCGCCACGCTGGCCAGCGCCGCCGTGATCAACACCGCCGCCAAGTTGTTTTTCGCCCGTGGCCGCCCGGAGATCCTCACCGACCCGCTGACCAGCTTCAGCATGCCCAGCGGCCATGCGTCGGGTTCTTTCGCATTCTTCCTGGCGCTGGCGATGCTGGCCGGCCTTGGGCAACCGACACGACTGCGCATGACCTGGCTCTTGCTGGGCTGCATTCCCGCCGCGTTCATCGCCTTGTCGCGGGTCTACCTGGGCGTGCACTGGCCGACCGACATCCTCGCCGGTACCCTGCTGGCGATGAGCGTCTGCGCCTTCAGCCTGAGCCTCAGCCAGCAGCGCAGCCCACTGCCAGCCTTGTCGCGCAAAGCCTGGTGGCTACTGTTGCCGGCCATCGTCGCGGTACTGAGCTTTATCGCCCTCACCGGCACGCCTCACGCGCTGCTGCGATACGCCTATTGAGTGAAGAGCTCGCCCTGCAACTCGTCGAGCAACATCTGGATCGCATCCAGGCGCTGCTGCGGATCGTCGAGTTGCAGCAGGTCGATCTTGTCGGCCTCGGTGAACGGCAGTAGATAGGCCAACTGGTTGCCCAGGACTTGCTGGCCGTCGGCGTGGGTGTCCATGTCCAGCGAGGCCACCATCGGATGCTCGGCCAGCGCCTGGAGCAACGCCAGCAGGTCGGCATCCTCCTCTTCCAGCGGCTGGTCCGGCGCCTCGTCCAGCCATTGCACCTCGGCCAGCAGCAACTGGTCCTTCTGCACCCCGGCATCAAGCACGCGGAAACGCCGCCCGCCTTCGACACGAATCCCCAGCAGGCCGTTGTCCTGTTGCTTGAAGTCGCGGATCAACGCTTCGCAGCCAATCAACGCGTAGCCATCCGGGGCCAGGCCCACTTCCTTGCCGTCGAGGATGCACACCACGCCGAAGCTTTCGCCCTTTTTCATGCAGCGGCTGATCATGTCCAGATAGCGCGCCTCGAACAGTTGCAAGTCGAGGGTGCAGCCAGGGAACAACACGGTATTGAGCGGAAACAGCGCCAGACTCATAAAGGTTTCCTTAAACCCGGTTTAAACGATCACCGACACAGCCAGCGGCAGGAACACCGCCGTAGCCACGCCCATCAGACTCATGGCCAGCGCCGCAAAGGCACCGCACTCTTCACTTTCCTGCAATGCCACCGAGGTGCCGACGGCGTGGGCAGTCATGCCCAGTGCCATGCCGCGCGCCTCGGGACTGTGCACCCCCAGGCGCGACAACAGCGCCGGGCCGACCATTGCGCCGACCACCCCGGTGATCAGCACAAACACCGCGGCCAAGGCCGCCACGCCGCCGATCTGCTCGGCCACCAGCATGGCAATCGGCGACGTCACCGACTTGGGCGCCATGGTCATCAGCATCATGTGCTCGGCGCCAAACCACCAGCCCAGCAGCACACACAGGCCGGTGGCCAACACCCCGCCTATCACCAGCGTAGTAAAAATCGGCCAGAACAATTGACGAATGCGCCGCAGGTTCAGATAAAGCGGCACCGCCAGCGCCACGGTCGCGGGGCCGAGCAAGGTGCCCATGATCTCGGTGCTCTTGCGGTACTCGGCGTAACTCAGGCCACAGGTGAGCAAGATGCCGATCACCAGCAGCATGGACACCAGCACCGGCTGCAGGAAGATCCAACGGGTTTTCTCGAAACCGGCCAGCACCAACTGATAGGCGCCGAGGGTAATACCAATGCCGAACAAGGGGTGGTGAATCACTGCGGCCCACGCGCCGTGCCAGTCGAAGATCATTGATCCTTCTCCTTGCGCTTGACCATGCGCTGCATCAGCACACCGACAAACCCCATGGCGATCACCAGCGACAGCACCAGCGCGCCGACGATGGCCCAGAAGTCCGCCGCGATGTCCTTGGCATAGACCATCACCCCCACCGCCGGCGGCACCAGCAGCAGCGGCAGATAACGCAGCAGGCTGCCGGCCGCCAGGCTCAGGGGCTCGCCGACTTCGCCAGTGCAGATCAGGAAGCCGAGCAGCAGCAGCAAGCCGATAATCGGCCCCGGCAATATCGGCAGCAGCAAATGGTTGATCGCCGTGCCGATCAATTGGAACAGCACCAGCCATGTCAGCCCACGTAACAGCATCCGTTCTCTCCCCCGTCAAAACCCGCCCGCATTATAAGCACGCCCGCCCTATGCTCCGGCATTCGCCAAAAGCATGGTGGGTTGACCGAGCCTGTTGCCCATGATGATCTAAGATGGATTTCGCCTACCTATAAAAACCGATGAACCAAGGAGAGACGCAATGCCCTATGTACCTGTAGCGCAGCTCAAAGATTATGTCGGCAAGGAACTGGGACGTTCCGAATGGCTCACCATCGACCAGGCGCGGATCAACCTGTTCGCAGAGGCCACCGGCGATCATCAGTTCATCCATGTCGACCCGGTCAAGGCCGCGCAAACCCCGTTTGGCAGCACGATTGCCCACGGTTTCCTGTCGCTGTCGCTGATGCCCAAGTTGATGGAAGACATCCTGATCATGCCCGAAGGCCTGAAAATGGCCGTCAATTATGGCCTGGACAGCGTGCGCTTTATCCAGCCGGTCAAGGTCAATTCCAAGGTGCGCCTGAACGTGACGCTGACGGACGTCACCGAGAAAAAACCCGGCCAATGGCTGTTCAAGGCCACGGCGACCCTGGAAATCGAAGGCCAGGAAAAACCCGCTTACATCGCCGAGTCGCTGTCACTCTGCTTCGTATAAGCCCGGCCCTGTGATGAGGCACTGAAACTCATCACAGGGTATGTAAATTTATGTATGAACCTCGCGGCTGCGGCATACTCGGCGCTCAATTATCCGGATCCCGCTATGCGCCCACTTGCTCCCCTTGCCCTTGCCCTGTTGCTCACCGCTTGCGGAGACGGCGAATCGCTGTTGCCGCCCGATGCGCGCCTGCCCGATGGCGGCCGCTACCGGGGTGATGTGGTCAATGGTTTGCTGCAAGGCCAGGGCCGCGTCGACTACCCCAATGGCAGCTGGTACGCCGGCCAGTTCGACAACGGCCAGTGGCACGGCCTGGGTGAATGGCACGGCAGCAACGGCGAAGTCTACAAAGGCGAGTTCCAGCAAGGCCTGTTCGACGGCCAGGGCAGCCTGACCACGCCGGGCAGCAGCTATGTCGGTGGTTTCAAGCGTGGCCGACGCAACGGCGAAGGCACCCTCAAAGAGGGGCAGATGACCTATCGCGGCGAATTCAAGGATGACCAGTACTCCGGCCTCGGGCGCCTGGAGTTGGCCGATGGCAGCCAATACCAGGGCCAGTTCGCCCACGGTAAGCCCAATGGCGAAGGCCAGCGCAACGACGACAGCGGCAACCAGTTCAGCGGCCACTTCGTCGATGGTCAGCTCGAAGGCAATGGCACTTTCAATAGCGCCGACGGCGACATCTATGTGGGCCAGTTCAAACAAAACCAGCTCAACGGCAAGGGCCGTTATGAAAACGCCGACGGCGACGTGTGGATCGGCCAGTTCAAGGAAGGCGCGCTGAGTGGCAAAGGCGAGTTGATCGGCGTGGACGGCAGCCACTATGTCGGCCAGTTCAGCGATTGGCGCTTTACCGGCGAGGGCCGCCTGAACCTCACCGACGGCAGTTTCTATATCGGCGGCTTCGACAGCGACAACTACCAGGGCCGCGGCACTCTCGTGCAAACCGACGGCACCGTGCAAGCCGGCACCTGGGTCAACGGCATGCGCGTGCGCGACGCCGACGGCAAACTGCTCCCCGACCCACTGGAAATCGGCGTACTGGCCCAAGGCCAATTGCTCGATGCCGCCCTCGCCGCCGTGCCCGCCTCCACCCCCGCCGTCGAGCTGTACACCCTGGTGCTGGCCGGCGATGGTAAACAAAGCGTGTTCCTGCGTGAGGCCGATTACGTCAGCAACATGCTCGCCACCCGCTTCGGCGCGCGCGGGCAGATCCGCCTGGTCAACCACCGTGACCATATCGCCGACCGCCCCCTGGCCACCCGTGAAAGCCTGCGCCGCGCCGTGCAGACCCTGGCCGAACGCACCGGGCCGGAAGACCTGGTGTTTATCTACATGACCAGCCACGGTACCCATGAACACGAACTGGTGCTGGACCAGCCGCGCATGGAGCTGGCTGACTTGCCGGCCGACGAACTGGCCGCCGTGCTCGCACCGCTGAAAAACCGCGACAAGGTCATCGTGATTTCCGCGTGTTATTCCGGCGGGTTTATCCCGACGCTGAAGGATGAGCGTACCCTGATCATGACCGCCTCGCGCGCCGACCGGGTGTCCTTCGGTTGCTCCGAAGAAGCCGACTTCACCTATTTCGGCGACGCCCTCTTCGCCCAGGCCTTCAACCAGACCGACGACCTGCAGCAAGCCTTCAAACTGGCGCAACTGCATGTCAGCGAACGCGAACAGGCAGACAACTTCGAAGCTTCGGAACCGCAGATCTGGGCGCCGAAAGGCGTGATCGCCCACTGGCAGTTATTACGCAAACAGCAGGCACGAAAGGCGCTGGAAAGCGTCTCAATGAATAGCAAGGAAGCCAAAGGCAACTAAGCTGTAACGTGTAACAGGGGGAAACACCATGTACCTGACGCCTCAACATATCCTGCTGGCCGGAGCTACCGGCCTGACCGGCGAACACCTGTTGGATCGCCTGCTCAATGAACCCACCGTGACCCGCGTGCTGGCGCCCAGCCGCAAGCCACTGGCCGAACACCCGCACCTGGAAAACCCAGTGGGCGACCCGGCGGTGGTTTTGCCGCAATTGAGCGGGCGCGTGGACATTGCCTTCTGCTGCCTGGGCACCACCATCAAGAGCGCGGGCTCCGAAGAAGCGTTCCGCGCAGTTGACCTGGACCTGGTGGTGGCTTTCGCCAAGCGTGCACGGGAACTGGGCGCGCGCCACCTGATCGTGATCAGCGCGATTGGCGCCGACGCGAAATCCTCGATCTTCTACAACCGTGTCAAAGGCGAGATGGAGCAGGCGCTGAAAGCCCAAGGCTGGCCGCAGTTGACCATCGTGCGGCCCTCGCTGTTGCTGGGTGAACGCCTGGAACCGCGCCTGGCCGAACAACTGGCGGGGCCGTTGTCGCGGCTGATTCCGGGCAAATACCGTGGTATTGAAGTATGCGAACTGGCCCGGGCGATGTGGCGCCTGGCGCTGGAAGAGCAGGATGGTGTGCGGGTGGTGGAGTCGGATGAGTTGCGCAAACTCGGCAAGTGATTTCGCGGTGGCTGGGCGGGCCTCTTCGCGGGCAAGCCCGCTCCCACAGCGGATCAGGTTCACACCGTTCAAATGTGGGAGCGGGCTTGCCCGCGAAGAGGCCAGCACAGGCACCCACTTCTCTTAAAGACCGCCCGTGGCGTTGAAGCCAACCCCCAGCACCGTCAACACCGACAGCGGCAACAACAGCGTGTCGAGCAACGCACTGGCCGGCAGATCCACGCCGGGATAACTCGGCGCTTGCGCGCCAAACCGATCCTTGGCGCAACAGCCGCCGTTCATGGCATACAGATCCAGGCGCGTGCCGGCATACACCACCGGCGCGCCGGGTTGCGCCGCATCCAACGTGCGCGCCGTGGCGCACCCCGTCAGGTGCAACGCGACAACCAACATCAGCGCCTTATTCATCGCTGCTCAGATGATGCTCACCCCATCGCGGCAGCATGTCCTGGGGAATGTTCAGCAGATTGAGGATGCGCGCCACCACGAAATCCACCAGGTCATCGATGGTCTGTGGCTGGTGATAGAAACCCGGCGACGCGGGCAAGATGGTCACGCCCATGTTCGACAACTTGAGCATGTGCTCCAGGTGAATGCTCGAATATGGCGCCTCGCGCGGCACCAGGATCAACTGGCGACGCTCCTTCAAGGTCACGTCCGCCGCGCGCTCGATCAGGTTGTTGCACGCGCCCGTGGCAATCGCCGACAAGGTGCCGGTGGAACACGGCACCACCACCATCGCCGCCGGCGCGCCGGAGCCCGAGGCCACCGGCGACATCCAGTCTTCCTTGCCGTAGACCTTGATCTGCCCCGCCGCCGCACCGGTGTACTCGGTGAGGAACGCCTGCATCATCTGCACCTTCGGCGGCAGCGCGACGTCGGTCTCGGTCGCCATCACCAACTGCGCAGCCTTGGAGATCAGGAAGTGCACCTCACGGTCCTCGCGCACCAGGCAATCAAGCAAGCGCAAGCCGTAAGGCGCGCCGGAAGCACCGGTCATCGCCAGGGTGACGCGTTCCGGGCCACTCATTTCAGGGCCTCGGCCAGTTTGCCGTGCAGGCCGCCGAAGCCGCCGTTGCTCATCACCACCACGTGGGTACCGGGCTTGGCTTGCTGTTTGACGTGTTCAATGATGCCTTCGATGGAATCGCAGACCGTCGACGGCACGGTGCACAACGCAGCGATCGCCGGCAGGTCCCAACCGAGGTTGGCCGGCGCGTACCAGACGGCCTCGTCGGCATCGTTGACGCTTTCCGGCAGGCCATCGCGGTGCGCGCCAAGCTTCATGGAATTGGAGCGCGGCTCGACAATCGCGATGATCGGCGCATCGCCCACGCGTTTGCGCAGGCCGTCCAAGGTGGTGGCAATCGCCGTCGGGTGGTGGGCAAAGTCGTCGTAGATGGTAATCCCATTCACGTCGGCGACTTTTTCCATGCGCCGCTTCACGCTCTTGAATGCGCTCAACGCCGCAATGCCCATCGACGGCACCACGCCCACGTGCCGTGCGGCTGCCAGCGTGACCAGGGCGTTGGCAACGTTGTGCTGGCCGGTCATGTCCCACTCGACAACGCCCTGGGCCTGGCCTTCGAACAGCACTTCAAATCTGGAACCGTCTTCGCTGAGCAACTTGACCTGCCACTGCCCGCCCGCGCCGGTGGTTTGCACCGGGGTCCAGCAGCCCATTTCGATCACGCGCTGCAAGGCGGGCTCGGTGGTGGGGTGAATCACCAGGCCTTCGCTCGGGATGGTGCGCACCAAATGGTGGAATTGCCGCTCAATGGCTGGCAGATCCGGGAAGATGTCCGCGTGATCGAACTCAAGATTATTCAGGATCGCCGTGCGCGGGCGGTAGTGGACGAATTTGGAGCGTTTGTCGAAGAAGGCGCTGTCATATTCATCCGCTTCAATCACGAAGAACGGCGTATCGCCCAGGCGCGCCGACACCGAGAAGTTCTGGGGCACGCCGCCGATCAGGAACCCCGGGCTCATGCCGGCATGTTCCAGCACCCAGGCCAGCATGCTGCTGGTAGTGGTCTTGCCGTGAGTACCGGCGACTGCCAGCACCCAGCGACCTTGCAACACATGATCGGCCAGCCATTGCGGGCCCGACACATACGGCAAGCCTTTGTTGAGCACGTATTCGACCGCCGGGTTGCCACGGGACATGGCATTGCCGATCACCACCAGGTCCGGGACCGGGTCGAACTGCACCGGGTCGTAACCTTGGGTCAACTCAATGCCCTGGGCCTGCAGTTGCGTGCTCATGGGCGGGTAAACGTTGGCATCGGAGCCTGTGACGTGATGGCCCAGTTCCTTGGCCAGAACCGCCATCGAGCCCATGAACGTGCCGCAAATACCGAGAATATGAATGTGCATAGTCGACCTCGTAAAACATCGAGGCAGGTTAGCGCAGGAGGGGGGAAATCGCACTCTTTATACGGGTAGGAGCGCAGCAGGCGCTCCCACCGGCGGCGAACACTTCAGACCTTGGCTAGCGCCTGTTCTTCATTTTCACTTTGTTTGATGGCCGCGAACACGCGCAACTTTTCATACGACTCGGCCATCCGCTCAAAGCGTTTTTCAATCAGCTCGAGACGCCCCTTGGCATCGACTGGAGGTGTCATGCCAGGTTTATAGGGTTTGAAAATAATGCCGTTCTGACGAGTGGCCTTTTTAAGCTGCTGCTCTGATACATCGAGCAGTTTCTCCAGGTTACCCAGACGCCCAGGCTCATCTTTTGGCCAACTTTCATTTTTAGTGAACACACTCTTGGTATCACCAAGAATGAACATCACCGTGGAAGCCATTCCTAACAGTTTGGTCTCGGCGTCCTCCAGTTGCGCGCCGAGGGTCGTTTCCGCTGGGGCAGGCGACTGCACTGCCTTGGGGGCGGTCGCGGCGCTCGGCAAAAACGGCGGCGGCAGCACGCCCGGAGCGTACGTCGCCTTGATCGACTCCCCGGCGGCCACGGAGCCAGCATAGGCCCCCACGTTGACCGGCGCACTGACGATGCCGGTAATGCCGGCACTGATAAAGGCATCCCGCGCAACCTGGCTGGCTTTGGGCGCCGAGGAAATCACGCCGGCCTTGACCAGGCTGTCCGCATCGATAAGCCGCTTGGCCGCCTCGGCAACGCTGATTTTCGGCGTTTGCTTGGACAGGCTGGCCAACAGCAACGCGTCATTTTGTTTGACCTTATTGGCATGAATCACCGCGCTCGCCACGTTCTGGAAGCGGTTGATCGGGGTCGGCAGCCCTGAACCGGACGGCTTGTTCGACGGCTTCGGCTTAGGGGGTGGTGACACGGTAGGCTTGGGAGGGACCTGTGGTCTTGGCGGCACGACCACGGGTGGCGCCGCCGACGACTTACTGCCGAACAACGAAAAAATGCCTTTGTCTTTTATACCGCGCTTGCTGCGCGCCAAAGGCTGTGCGGTGGTATCGCTGTTGCGCACCACCGTCGGCGCCGCAGGTTTATCGATAGTTGCCGACAGCTGGGGAATATACGCAAGCGTTGGAGTTGTAATTATCATCGTGTTCACCCGAGTGATTTTTATTAAATGAAAACACCTTGAGCAGTTGCCCTAATTGAGTGAATAAATGGCATTGACCAGTTCCTATAGGAACAGGCCAACTCAATGTGCGTGGAACTTCCCACTTAACAATAAAAAATCAATTCAGCTGACCGTTGAAAAGAACACCCTCCTACAACTTTCAATTAAACCGAAGCAAAACGGGTAATCCCGTGTTTTCGCAACTTGCGGTACAAGGTATTGCGACTGACACCCAGATGCTCCGCCGTTTGCGTCATGCGCCAATGCTGACGCTCCAGCGCCGCCAACAAAGTCTGGCGCTCGGCATCGTCGAGCGGCAACTCGCTGGCCCGGTTCAGCGGGGCCTGGTGCAATAGCGCCGGCAGGTCGGCCAGCCCGATGCGTCCGTGATCACACAGCGCCACCAGGGTGCGCAACACGGTGCGCAATTGCCGCACATTCCCAGGCCAGGCATAGCCCAGCAACGTTTGACGCGCCGCCGGCTCCAAGCTGATCGACTGTCCTTGCGCCTCCTCGGTCAACAGGAAGTCGAGCAACTGCTGCTTGTCACTGCGCTCGCGCAATGCCGGCAAGGCCACTTCCAGACCGTTGAGGCGGTAGTACAAATCCTCGCGAAAGCTGCCGTCCTGCACACGCGCCAGCAGATTGCGGTGGGTCGCGCTGACGATTCTGACATTCACCGCCTGGGGCGCACCGCCGATGGGTACCACCTGGCGGTCCTCCAACACCCTCAACAAGCGGGTCTGCAACGCCAGCGGCATGTCACCGATTTCATCGAGGAACAGGGTACCGCCGTCCGCTTGCTGTAACTTGCCGCGCATGCCTTCTTTAAGCGCGCCGGTGAAGCTGCCGCCACGATAGCCGAACAGTTCGCTTTCGATCAGGTTTTCCGGGATGGCCGCACAGTTGAGTGCAACAAACGCCTTGTCTGCGCGCTGGCTGGCCTGGTGCACGGCCTTGGCGAAGGCTTCTTTACCAGAGCCGGTCTCGCCGTTGATCAACAAGGGCACATCGCGCTCGAACACCCGCAGCGCCTTGCGAAACTCGTTTTGCAGCGCCGGATCGCCCAGGCAGATACCGGGCAAGCGCGCCGGCGCGGGCTTGGCCACTGGCATCGACACCGGCACCGTGCGCGACTGACCGCGCAACGCGGCGAACAGGTGCCGGCCGTCACGTGTGCGCAGAGGCCAACTGGCAGTGGCATTGGCACTGGCGCGTCCGAGCAGTTGATCCAGGGAACAGTCGAAGCATGCGTCTACCGACTGCCCCAGCAAACTGCCGCGCATTTGCCCCAGCAGGTTGAGGGCGCTCTGGTTGACCGCACAAATCCGCCCATCGCCGTCGAACGCCAGCAGTCCTTCGCTGAACAGGCCCACCGACTCGGCTTGCAGATGAAAACGCAGCAGCCAGTGATGTTCAAAGTGGCGCAGGAAATAGCAACTTTCGATCATCTTCGCCGAGAGGTTGACCAGCGCCATCGTATGGAACTGGCTCTGGCGCGATACGGCCTCACGGGCTGAAGACACATCCAGCACCGCCAGCAATTCGCCATGAGGGTCGAACACCGGGCTCGCCGAACACGTCAGCCCGGTATGGCGGCCGCGAAAATGCTCATCGCGATGAATGGTCAGGGACTGGCGCTCTACCAGGCAGGTGCCGATACCGTTGGTACCTTCGCAGGCTTCGCTCCAATCGGCACCGAGCCACAACCCGGCACGCTCGAAGATCTTGCGCTCGGACGGCGCGGTGACACAGTTGAGGATCACCCCGCGCGCATCGGTCAGCAGCACCGCATGACCGGCGCCCGAGAGCTGTTGGTGCAGGCTGTTCATCTCACTGCCGGCAATGTGCAGCACCTGTTGCAGGCGCTCGCGGCTTTCCAGCAAGCGGCCGTGCTCAAGCACGGTGGGCGCGAGGGTCTGCGCAGGGTCGAGATGATAGTCCTCCAGGCAACGCAGCCAGGACCGGGCGATCGACGGATCACTGGCGGGGCCTTGGGAACGTGCTTGTCCGCGTGTCACGGTCAAGACTTGCTGGGCATGGCGACTGAAATGATCGTTGTGCATTTCTTATTATTCTCCCTGCGTGAGAGCGCCCAGCATCCCCCAGCCATCCGACCAATGCAATCCCGGGCAGACTCACTGGTCACGGGCTGTACCGTTTATGGCACAACCTGTCACATCACCTGTGTCAACGCTGCCACAGTAGCGCCTTGCAACAAAGTCCAAGCCCTTGATTTAGCTGGCCTGCGCAGCGGTGGCCCAACCTTTGCTCTACGCTTATCAAGCGCAGCAGCGCTGCACTCCAAATAAACATAAAAGCCAGGAGATACCCACCATGCGTTACGCACACCCCGGTACTGAAGGCGCGATCGTTTCGTTCAAGGCCAAGTACGGCAACTACATCAACGGCGAGTTTGTGCCGCCGGTCGAAGGCAACTATTTCACCAACACCTCGCCAGTCAACGGCAAGCCTATCGCCGAGTTCCCGCGCTCCACTGCCAAGGACATCGATAAGGCGCTTGACGCCGCCCACGCTGCTGCGGACGCCTGGGGCAAAACCTCAGTGCAGGACCGCTCGCTGGTGCTGCTGAAAATCGCCGACCGTATCGAGCAGAACCTCGAACTGCTGGCCATCACCGAAACCTGGGACAACGGCAAGGCGGTGCGTGAAACCCTCAACGCCGACATCCCGCTGGCCGCCGACCACTTCCGCTACTACGCCGGCTGCATCCGCGCCCAGGAAGGCAGCAGCGCCGAGATCAACGAACACACCGCCGCCTATCACTTCCACGAACCGCTGGGCGTGGTCGGCCAGATCATCCCGTGGAACTTCCCGATCCTGATGGCCGCCTGGAAACTCGCCCCGGCCCTGGCCGCCGGCAACTGCGTGGTACTCAAGCCGGCCGAGCAAACCCCACTGGGCATCAACGTGCTGCTCGAAGTGATCGGCGACCTGCTGCCACCGGGCGTACTCAACATGGTGCACGGTTTCGGTAAAGAAGCCGGTGAAGCCCTGGCCACCAGCAAGCGCATCGCCAAGATTGCGTTCACCGGCTCGACGCCGGTGGGCTCGCACATCATGCATGCGGCGGCTACCAACATCATTCCGTCGACCGTTGAGCTGGGTGGCAAGTCGCCGAACATCTTCTTCGAAGACATCATGAAGGCCGAGCCGTCCTTTATCGAAAAGGCCGCCGAAGGCCTGGTGCTGGCGTTCTTCAACCAAGGCGAAGTGTGCACCTGCCCATCTCGCGCCCTGGTGCAGGAGTCGATCTACGACGACTTCATGAAAGTGGTGATGAAAAAGATCGAATCGATCAAACGTGGCGACCCGCTGGACACCGACACCATGGTTGGCGCCCAGGCATCCGAGCAGCAGTTCGACAAGATCCTGTCCTACCTGGAAATCGCCAAGGGTGAAGGCGCGCAGCTGCTCACCGGCGGCAAGGTCGAGAAGCTCACCGGCGACATGGCTGGCGGCTATTACATCCAACCGACCCTGCTCAAGGGCACCAACGCAATGCGCGTGTTCCAGGAAGAAATCTTCGGCCCGGTGGTAAGCATCACCACCTTCAAGGACGAAGCCGAGGCCTTGGCCATTGCCAACGACACCGAGTTCGGCCTGGGTGCTGGCGTGTGGACACGCGACATCAACCGCGCCTATCGCGTAGGCCGGGCAATCAAGGCGGGCCGCGTGTGGACCAACTGCTATCACCTGTACCCGGCGCATGCCGCGTTCGGCGGTTACAAGAAGTCCGGCGTGGGGCGTGAGACGCACAAGATGATGTTGGATCACTACCAGCAAACCAAGAACTTGCTGGTTAGTTATGACATTAATCCGTTGGGCTTCTTCTAACTAACCACTTCCCTCCCACATTTGAAATGCAATTGAAAATGTGGGAGCGGGCTTGCTCGCGAAAGCGGTGTATCAGTTACAGACTTATCAACTGACCTACCGTTTTCGCGAGCAAGCCCGCTCCCACACTTGAAGTTTCATAAGTACTTGCGAACTTCATCCGGCACACAGATGCCGAATTAGAACAATAACAATGAAAGGTACTTCCTCATGCCTAGCGAACCGAGTGGATCTTCTGTCGACTTCGAAAAAGTCGACTCCCAATACTTCCAACAACGCGAACTCAAAAAAGGCGCCGCCGGCTGGGTGCTGTTGGTTGGCCTTGGGGTTGCCTATGTTATTTCCGGCGACTACGCCGGCTGGAACTTCGGCCTGGCCCAGGGTGGCTGGGGTGGCATGTTCCTCGCCACGTTGCTGATGGCCACCATGTACCTGTGCATGTGTTTTTCCCTGGCCGAACTGTCCTCGATGATCCCAACCGCTGGCGGCGGCTACGGGTTTGCCCGAAGTGCGTTTGGCCCCTGGGGCGGGTTCCTCACAGGCACCGCGATCCTGATCGAATATGCCATTGCACCGGCAGCCATCGCGGTGTTCATCGGCGCCTATTGCGAGTCGCTCTTCGGGGTTGGCGGCTGGATGATCTACCTGGCGTTCTACATCATCTTTATCGGCATCCACATCTTTGGTGTCGGTGAAGCCCTGAAGTTGATGTTTGTGATCACCGCTATCGCCGCGATTGCCCTGGGTGTGTTCCTGGTGTCGATGGTGCCGCACTTCAACGTCGCCAACCTGCTCGACATTCCCGTGACCGAAGCCAAGGGCGCCAGCACGTTCCTGCCGTTCGGCTACGTCGGCGTGTGGGCGGCGATTCCTTATGCGATCTGGTTTTTCCTCGCCGTCGAAGGCGTACCGCTGGCTGCCGAAGAAACCAAGAATCCGAAACGCGACCTCCCTCGCGGCCTGATTGGCGCCATTGTGGTGCTGACCAGTTTTGCCCTGCTGATCCTGGTGATTGCGCCGGGCGGTGCGGGGACCTATGCGCTGATCAAATCGGGCAACCCATTGGTTGAAGCGCTGGCGCTGTCCTACGGTGGTTCGACGTGGATGGGCAGCTTCGTCAACCTCGTCGGCCTGGCCGGCTTGATTGCGAGTTTTTTCTCGATCATCTACGCCTATTCGCGGCAGATCTTCGCGCTTTCCCGTGCGGGCTACCTGCCGCGCAAACTGTCCCAGACCAATAAAAGCAAAGCACCGGTGCTGGCATTGGTCATCCCCGGCATCATCGGTTTTGGCCTGTCTTTGACCGGCCAGGGTGATTTGCTGATCCTGGTGGCGGTGTTCGGCGCGACGATTTCCTACGTGCTGATGATGGCCGCGCACATCACCCTGCGCATTCGTCGCCCCAAAATGGACCGCCCGTACCGCACACCTGGGGGCATCTTCACCTCCGGCGTCGCCTTGGTACTGGCTTGCGTGGCCGTAGTGGCGGGCTTCCTGGTCGATCCACGGGTGGTGATTGGCGCGGCGATCATCTATGGAGTATTAATTGCTTACTTTGCTTTCTACAGCCGGCATCACTTGGTAGCAGGCACGCCCGAAGAGGAATTCGCGGCGATCCAGGCCGCAGAGGCCGCCTTGCACTGACTGCCGTAAACCTCGACGCGAGCGCCGTGCCCGCGTCGTCAAGGAGACACTGTATGGCAAGCTTTTCCCACGCGGTGGGTACACAAACCTACCGCTTCGACAGCCTCAAGGACGTGATGGCCAAGGCCAGTCCTGCACGCTCCGGGGACTTTCTCGCTGGCGTGGCCGCGCAAAACGACGGTGAACGGGTGGCCGCGCAGATGGCGCTGGCGAATATCCCGCTGAAACACTTCCTCGAAGAAGCGCTGATCCCCTATGAAAGCGATGAGGTCACCCGGCTGATCATCGACACCCATGATAAGCAGGCGTTTGCCGTGGTCAGTCACCTGACCGTCGGCGGCTTGCGCGACTGGCTGCTGAGCGACGCGGCCGACGAACATAGCCTACGCGCGCTGGCGCCTGGGCTGACGCCGGAAATGGCTGCCGCCGTGTCCAAGATCATGCGCGTGCAGGATCTGGTGCTGGTGGCGCAGAAGATCCGCGTCGTCACCCAGTTCCGCGGCACCATGGGCCTGCGCGGGCGTTTATCCACACGCCTGCAGCCCAACCACCCAACCGATGAGCCGGCCGGTATCGCCGCGAGCATTCTCGACGGCCTGCTGTACGGTAACGGCGACGCCATGATCGGCATCAACCCGGCCACCGACAGCATCGCCTCGATCTGCGCCATGCTCGAAATGCTCGACGCAATCATCCAGCGCTACGAGATCCCGACCCAGGCCTGCGTGCTGACCCACGTCACCACCTCCATCGAAGCGATCAACCGTGGCGTGCCGCTGGACCTGGTGTTCCAGTCGATTGCCGGCACCGAAGCGGCCAACGCCAGTTTCGGCATCAACCTGAACGTGTTGCAGGAAGGTTACGACGCGGGCCTGAGCCTCAATCGCGGTACCCTGGGCCAGAACCTGATGTATTTCGAAACCGGCCAGGGCAGCGCCTTGTCGGCCAACGCGCACTTTGGGGTCGACCAGCAAACCTGTGAAACCCGGGCCTATGCGGTGGCGCGGCATTTCAAGCCGTTCCTGGTCAACACCGTGGTCGGTTTTATCGGCCCGGAGTACCTGTACAACGGCAAGCAGATCATCCGCGCCGGCCTCGAAGACCACTTCTGCGGCAAGCTACTGGGCGTGCCGATGGGTTGCGACATCTGCTACACCAACCACGCCGAAGCCGACCAGGACGACATGGACACCCTGCTGACCCTGCTCGGCGTGGCGGGGATCAACTTCATCATGGGCATCCCCGGCTCTGACGACATCATGCTCAACTACCAGACCACCTCGTTCCACGACGCCCTGTACGCCCGCCAGACCCTGGGCTTGAAGCCGGCACCGGAGTTTGAACAGTGGCTGGCGAAGATGGGTATCTTCACGCAAGCCGATGGCAAGGTGCGCTTCGGTAACAGCCTGCCACCGGCGTTTCGCCAAGCCTTGGCGCAATTGGGATGAAGGAGCCGCCCGTGCAACTCGACCTACCTGAGAACCCGTGGCTGGAACTGCGCCGCCTGACCCCGGCGCGCATTGCCCTGGGCCGTACCGGCACCAGCATTCCCACCCAGGCGCAACTGGACTTCCAGTTCGCCCACGCCCAGGCGCGGGACGCCGTGCACCTGCCCTTCGACCATGCCGGCCTCAGCGGCCAACTGGCCGAACGCGGCCGTGAGAGCCTGTTGCTGCACAGCGCCGCAACTGACCGGCACAGCTACCTGCAACGCCCGGACCTGGGGCGGCGCTTGAGCGATGAGTCGGCCCAGGCGCTGCGCGCGCATGCGGCGGCCAATCCCGGTGGCGTGGACCTGGCAGTGGTGGTGGCAGATGGCTTGTCCGCACTGGCGGTGCATAAACATACGTTGCCGTTTCTGACACGCATGGAAGAACAGACCCACGCCGAAGGCTGGTCCTTGTCACCCGTCATCCTGGTCGAACAAGGCCGTGTGGCCGTGGCCGATGAGATCGGCCAATTGCTCGGCGCCAAAATGGTGGTGATCCTGATCGGCGAACGGCCAGGGCTCAGCTCGCCGGACAGCCTGGGGTTGTATTTCACCTACAACCCCAAGGTCGGCCTCACCGATGCGTATCGCAATTGCATCTCCAACGTACGCCTGGAGGGCTTGAGCTACGGCATGGCAGCCCATCGCCTGCTTTACTTGATGCGAGAGGCGTGTCGCCGGCAACTGTCGGGGGTCAACCTCAAGGATGAGGCGCAGGTTCAGACCATCGAATCGGATGATCCGGACCTGATGAAAGGTAATTTCCTGCTCAGTTCACCGGATGACTGAACGCTGCATGATTGCGCTTTTTCGCGCCGTTAGGCAGCATCGAGTCACGGCCGCTTGTGTGGTCATACCCCATTTGGAAGTTGAGGCCTGGCATGCGGATTACTCAAGCGACCCTGGAACACCTGGACCTGTTGACCCCATTGTTCGTCAAATACCGCGAATTCTACGGTGCATTGCCCTTCCCAGACTCGTCGCGGGCCTTCCTCGAAAAGCGCCTGCGCCGCAAGGAATCGGTGATCTACCTGGCCCTGGCCGATGATGACGATAAAAAGCTGCTCGGTTTTTGCCAGCTGTATCCGAGCTTTTCTTCGCTGTCGCTCAAGCGCGTGTGGATCCTCAACGACATCTATGTGGCCGAAGACGCTCGTCGGCAACTGGTGGCCGACAACCTGATGCGCACCGCGAAGAAAATGGCCAAGGAGACCCATGCGGTACGGCTGCGGGTGTCTACCAGCAGTGACAATCAAGTGGCGCAGAAGACCTATGAGTCGATCGGGTTTCGTGAAGACACCGAGTTCAAGAACTACGTGCTGCCGATCAGCGAAGACTGAACACTGCCCCTCAAAATCCCCTGTGGGAGCGGGCTTGCCCGCGAATGCGGTGCTTCAGTCTCAGATGTGCTGACTGACACGCCGCTTTCGCGAGCAAGCCCGCTCCCACATTTGGATCGGTGTATATTTTCGAAAACCGCGACATCCCCCGCTACAAAACCAACAGGCTTTTCACCTCTCGATCCGTATAATGCGGACCTTTCAGGGATGTAAGAATCGCGGCATACACTTGTAGCCTTACTTACCCCAGCTTCCGCACTGGCCTGCTGAGCCGAGCCATTCACACAGGTGCCATCCATGGATTTCAACCCGCTCGACCTTATCCTGCATCTCGACGTCTACCTCGACCTGCTGGTAACCAATTACGGTCCGTGGATCTACGCTATTTTGTTCCTGGTGATTTTTTGCGAAACCGGCCTGGTGGTCATGCCCTTCCTGCCCGGTGATTCGCTGCTGTTCATCGCCGGTGCGGTCGCCGCAGGCGGCGGCATGGACCCGGTCTTGCTGGCCGGCCTGCTGATGTTGGCGGCGATCCTCGGGGACAGCACCAACTACGTCATCGGACGAACAGCGGGAGAGCGCCTGTTCAGCAACCCGAACTCGAAGATCTTCCGACGCGACTACCTGCAGAAAACCCACGACTTCTACGACAAGCACGGCGGCAAAACCGTGACCCTGGCGCGCTTCCTGCCGATCCTGCGGACCTTTGCACCATTTGTCGCCGGCATCGCCAAAATGCCTTACGCACGCTTCTTCGGTTTCAGCGTGCTGGGCACTATCCTCTGGGTCGGTGGCCTGGTGACCCTGGGTTACTTCTTCGGCAACGTGCCGTTCATCAAGAAGAACCTCTCGCTGCTGGTGGTGTTCATCATCCTGCTGTCGCTGGTGCCGATGATCATTGGCGTGTTTCGCAGCCGCTTTGGTCGCACCTCCTCCGAAGCCAAGCCGCAGTAACCGCGAATGTGGTCCCTCAGCGCCTGGCGTCGCCGGCGCCTGCTGGCCAAGCACCCGATTGCCGATGACACCTGGCAGCGGGTGCGCCAGCACCTGACCTTTCTCGACGGCATCAGCGCCGAGCAGGATCAATGGCTGCGCGAAGCCTGCGTAGTATTTCTCGCCGAAAAACACCTCACCGCCCTCCCCGGCGTCGAGCTGCATCAGGAACAACGCCTGCTGCTCGCCGCCCAGGCGCAACTGCCGCTGATGAACCTGGGCGACCTCGATTGGTATCGGGGTTTCCACGAAATCGTGCTGTACCCCGACGATTTTCTCAGCCCCCAACGCCATCGCGACAGCAGTGGCATCGAGCACGAGTGGGACGGTGAGCACAGCGGCGAAGCCTGGCAACAGGGTCCGGTGATCCTGGCCTGGCCAGGCGTGCTGGCCAGTGGCAACTGGGAAGGCTACAACCTGGTCATCCACGAACTGGCGCACAAACTCGACATGCTCAACGGCGACGCCAATGGCCTGCCGCCGCTGCACAGCGACATGCGCGTGCAGGAATGGGCCAGCGTGATGCAAAGCGCCTACGACGACCTCAATCGCCAGCTGGACGCCAACCCGGACGCCGAAACCGAGATCGACCCCTACGCGGCGGAAAACCCGGCGGAATTCTTTGCCGTTACCAGCGAATATTTTTTCAGCGCCCCGGATTTACTGGTCAATAGTTATCCACAGGTGTACGCCCAACTCAGCCGCTTTTATCGCCAGGACACCCTGGCCCGCTTGAACCAGCTGCAAGCCACGGACCCGCGTTATCAGCCGCAGGGCGAATAACCGTACGACGTCTGGCGCATGGCATCGGCGGCGGAATGTGCCTATAATCGCCGCCACTTTTAGGCCAATCCGGCCAAGTATCTTGGCCAATTAACGGGGGCAACGCCCAATGAGCTACAGCAAGATTCCGGCTGGCAAAGACCTGCCGAACGACATCTACGTCGCCATCGAGATTCCGGCCAACCACGCGCCGATCAAATACGAAATCGACAAAGACAGCGACTGCCTGTTCGTTGACCGTTTCATGGCCACCCCGATGTTCTACCCGGCCAACTACGGTTTCATCCCCAACACCCTGGCTGACGACGGTGACCCCCTCGACGTGCTGGTGGTAACCCCTTACCCGGTGACCCCAGGCTCGGTTATCCGTGCCCGTCCAGTCGGCATCCTGAACATGACCGACGACGGCGGCGGCGATGCCAAAGTTATCGCAGTTCCACACGACAAGCTGTCCCAGCTGTACGTGGATGTGAAGGAATACACCGATCTGCCGCCACTGCTGCTGGAACAGATCAAGCACTTCTTCGAGAACTACAAAGACCTCGAAAAAGGCAAGTGGGTGAAGATCGACGGTTGGGGCAATGCAGACGCCGCCCGCGCCGAGATCCTGAAATCGGTTGCCGCCTACAAAGGCTGATACCCGTCCGGTATTACCCCGGCAATAGAAAAAGCCCCGACTATTCGGGGCTTTTTTATGCATGTAATTAAACACTCGGATCAACAAACAAAAACTAACGTTTAACAATACAAGAAAACTGAAAAATCAGGCCACAACTAAGTAAAACCCTACACGCACAATTCAACGCATGGTTTATTTGATTTGTTTTTCCCGCCAGTAAACTCTGCGTTTATGAATACATCAGGTGATCGTTTAAAAGCACTGCTACGGGAAGTTCATCTTTCCGCCTCCGACTTCGCCAAGAACCGCGGCGTCACGCCTCAACACGTGAACAACTGGTTCAAACGCGGCGTACCCATGGGCAAACTCAACGAGATTGCAGAGTTGTTGTGCGTCTCCAGTCGGTGGTTGCACACCGGCATGGGCCCTAAACACCCACCGGTCAACTTTCTGTTGGACGGTCCGAACGCAAGGAATGCACTCCCCACCCGCGAAACCACCGGCAAATACCTCACAGGCTCCGCCTGCACCCCAGAAAAAACCGACGTGGAAATCCCCCTCCACCCCAAATTTACGTCCACCGAATGCATCCGCGTCTCCCTGCTCAGCCTCGAAACCCTCAAAGTAAACCCCGAGCGCGCAGTAGGCGCGTACATGGTCGACAACAGCATGACCGACATCATCCAACAGGGCGCCATACTCGCCATCGACAGCGGTCGCACCCAAATCATCGACGGCGAAATCTACGCGGTCGAACATGACGGCATGCTACGCATCAAATACCTCTACAACCGTCCCGGCGGCGGCCTGCGTATGCGCAGCCACAACGCCGGTGAACATCCCGACGAATACCTCACCTACGAGCAACGCTTTGAACAGAACTTCCAGATCGTGGGGTGGGTGTTCTGGTGGGCCACACTCAACACCCGTCGCCCACCCGTGCCGCTGGATGAGCAGTTATTGGGCTGGGAAGGCTCTAAATCGGATCCGGAGGTGGGCAATTGAGGTGAATGTGGGTATCATGCGCCGCACATTTGGCAGGGGTGGCGTTCAGCTGTTTCCCCTGTCTGGCGATGCGGAGGAGTTCCCGCGGATGCCCCTACCATTCAGCCAGACGCGACGTTGGCTGAGCGATTTGAAGGCTGGTGAGGCTTGTCAAAAACAAGCTGAAGCAGTCCCCGAGAAGCCGGCCACAAGCCGGCTTTTTAATGCCTGCAATAAATGGCCGAATTGACTTTCAGGGGCCCCACCTCACGCGTCCTCGGAGAGAGTCGCGCGCGCTGCTTTTAAGCGAGCTGCGCAAATGGACACCAATCCAACCCGCAGTATATCCTGCGTCTGAAACAACTCGGACACTAGCAAGGCGCTTTGACAGGGAGCTTGATGTGTTTTTTGATTGGGCAGAGTTAAGAGGTAGTAGTGATCACACTCAATGATTTCGAAAAAGAATTTCGTAACTACACAAAAGGCTGGACCTGGGAAATCCAGGGTTTTATTGACGAGCAAAACCGGGTCTACCCCATCGACTCCGATACAAAAGTCATCAGTACTGTGTTCGAAAGGCTTGCCAGCCCTGTTCTCAGAACCATTGCACTCAATCACGGTTTTATCGTAGCCAACGCTAATCAGACCACGTATCCCGATTTCACCTTCACCAAGTTCGATAACTATGGCAATGTCGTGCAACGCATCGCCATCGACATCAAGACGACCTATCACGCCCAAGGAAAACCCATGGGCCTGACCCTGGGAAGTTATAAGTCGTTTATCAGGAATGACACCAAAAACATTTTACATCCGTATTCGACCTACACCCATCATTGGGTGATTGGCTTTATCTACACGCGAAACCTGGCCTTTGAAGAGTATGATCTAACCAACATACCAAAAGCCGGCGACATCAAATGCCCTTATGACTTGCAGAGCATCTTCATCAGAGAAAAGACTGATGTTGTAGGATTGAGAGCGGGAAGCGGCAATACCGCCAACATTGGTTCCATCAAGCTGAAAAGCCCTCAGGAGTTCTCGACAGTCAAAGGGCCGTTCTCACACTTCTCTCAAGTAAAAGAAGCCTGCGACTTTTATTGGCAGAACTACGACCACTACAAGGGCGCGATCAAAACCCAGCAAGACCTGCTGGCTCACCCGGACTTCCAGAGGTTTCTGTAAACTTTTGCGCGTCCACATGCCTGTAGTTGAGTGCCCCGTCGTCAACTACAGGCGTGCGATGATAAAAATCTCTTCATTGTCTGCGTTTTTGCTCAGTGCATATTTGTATTCACCTGCCGTGTGTATCTCCACCTGCCTGCCACAGCCCTGCATGACCGCCTGGATCTCAAGGGGAGACGGTGTACCGTCGCTTCTATAGCTCATGATGATGGTCGACGAATGAAAATACTCACATATGTACTTTAATTGCTTGAGCGCAGACTCTTTTTTATGCCAGGCACTTTCTATATTTACGATGGGTTTGTGCGGGTATCGAGTATCGCCTTTCGAGAAAAGGCTATAGTCACATAAGCCTTCCAGAAAATGATAAAAGTTGGAGTAATTAACCGACACAGACTTCCCATTCATGTAGGGAGGGTCCATATACACAACATCATAATTTTGAGGAAGCGCTTCCAGGCAGGCCGTGTCAACACAGGTTGTTATCGGCTGCCGTGCATCAACAGCAGGCAAGGCTGCCAATTCCTTGATGCACTTTACGGCATGTTCCTTGATTGAGGTCTCCCAGGTCTTTGCGTTGCCAAAGGACCTGACGACATCCTTGAGGCGCATATCCAGATTCGCGCGATGAAACAGATTGTAAGGTCTCTTCTTGATGAGCGCCTGCCCCACTGCGTAGATATAAAGGCTTTGCTTTAATCCGCAATAGCGCTGTATGTTCTGGCAAAAGTTGTCTATCTCGCTATTTTCATGAGGTTTGAAGTAAACCCCTTGAAACTCGTCAGACACAATAGATTCAAAATCAACGGCACGATGATTCAGCAAGAAATCCAAGTCCGCATCCAAATCCAGCGCACTCAGCTCTTCCTGTGAGTAATTCAAGAACAAAGAGGCGGTATTTTGATTGTATTTCAAGTAATCGTTTGCCAGAACTCTTTTGCCCAGATAACGAAATAACAATGCCACGATCCCGGATCCGGAATACAGATCAATTATTGACTCGCACTTTTCAGCTTCTATCAGTGCTGCAATTTCCGGAAGAATCTTTCTTTTTGAACCTTGAAAGCGTGTTGCGGGAAAACGTGGCAATAGCATATTTCTCTCCTCAGCGGAGCACTATATCAGAACGGCTTATGCAGGTAAATTCACCGAAAACAGAACACAATTAAACTTTAATACTCAACCTGCTTATTTTTAAGCCATGCTGTTTTACTTCAATATAACGCCCACGCGCACAAAGTTTTCTTCTCAACTTCAACCCTAATCAATAACCGACTGACATTCACCAGACATTGCCGAGAAGCCCGTCGTTTTCAATCCAGTATCAAATGCGGCAAAAACCGACTCGAATCCTTCGTTATCAAACTGTTATCCTCGCGCACGCCAATCCCCGCCGCCTGGTCCCCGATCACCCAGGAACCAATCAACGTATAACTGTCCCCAAACCGCGGCAGCGGCGCGAACTCCTGAAGGATGAACGGCGCATCCGTATAGGGCCCGTCTTCTTTCACGATCAGCCCATCCACCGTTTGCAGTTCAATGTTCGCCCCTTCCCGTGAGAAGAACGGCTTGCGCACCCAGCCCTTCGGCACGGCTTTACCCGGATCGGTATCCAGGTGCGCCGCGAGCAAATTTGGATGGCCGCTGTTGAACTCCCATAACAGGGGAAGCACGCCTTTGTTGGAGAGGATGGATTTCCATGCCGGCTCGAAGAACTGCGTGTCGCTCTGGGCAATCGCGGCACCAAACGGCTCATGGAAGATGAACTCCCAGGCGTGCAGCTTGAACAGGTGGGGAATCCAGCGATCCTGGAGGTCGACGAAGCGGCCTTCGCTGGTAAGGCCGATGTCTTCGATGTCGATATGACGGGATTCGATGCCGACTTTTTCCGCGACGAGGCGCAGGTAGTCGGTGGTGCCTTTGTCTTCGACCGAGTCTTTCATCGAGGCGAAGTAGAAGGGCTGGTTGACCTGCAATTGGGCAAAGGCCTGGTGCAGTTTGGTGTCGATGCTGTTGAACTGGTCGGCATGCTTGGGCAGCAGGCCGCGCTCGATGCATTGTTCCAGCCAGCCCCACTGAAACGCCGCAGCCTCGTAGAGGCTGGTCGGTGTGTCGTAGTTGAGTTCGAGCAGTTTGGCGGGACCGTTGCCGTTGTAGGAAAAGTCCATGCGCCCGTACAGGTGCGGGTGGCCTTCGAGCCATGAGGTGCGAATCATGTCAAAGAACGGTGCGGGAATGCTCAGGCGCTCGAGCAACTCTTCGCTCTGGACCACACGGGCCACGAGGTCCATGCACATCTCATGGATCTCGGTGGTCGGGTCTTCCAGGTCCTGCTCAATTTGCTTGAGCGTGAACTGGTAGTACGCGCGCTCGTCCCAATAGGGCTCGTTGTCGATGGTGTGGAACAGAAAGCCGAGGCTGTCGGCGGTTTGTTTCCAGTCGTGACGTTCTGCGCATTGGATTTTCTTCATGGCCAGCCCTCCTTAGCTGCTCGACCTGCCGCCGCCCCAGCCACTGCGTGCGCTGGCCTTGCTGCCGAAGCCGCCACGGGAAGTGGCCGACGCAACGGAGCTGGACTTGCTGGAGGAACGCAGCGTGTTGGTGTAATTGCTACTGCCGTACCTGGCCTGGTTCGAGCGGCCGAAGGTCGCGCCTTTCGAGACACGTTGGTTGAGCGTTGAAGAGGCGTAATCGCCGCGATCATCGCGATAGCGGTACACCGGCTCGGAGCGGTAGCTGTTGCGATTGTTGCTCAGCATGTTGCCGATCAGCAGCCCAGTCAGCAGGCTGCTGGTGGAAAAGCCTGAGCCGCCACTGCTCGCTTGCGCGCCCGCCGCCTGGGCGTTGGCCGCATCGACCTGGGATTGCGTCACCTGGCCTTCGGCGGTCAGTTCGAAACCACCCAGCCTGGGGATGAATTTTCCGCTGGAGTCCTGTTGGCACCAGTCAGCGACAAAGTCGGCATCGCAATCGGCCTGGCTGTCGTACACCGGCGCAATGCGGCGGTGCTCGGCCATGGCGGTCATATAGGCGTCCGAGCAGACGTCCACCGGCAGCTTCTCATCGGCACATTGCTGAACCGACTGGAAGTTGTACTTCTTCTGCAAATCGTAGGTTTTTTCCGTCGGCCCACAGCCGGAGATCGCCATGGCGACCGACGCTGCCAGCGAAAGCTGGACATACTTGCTTCGTTTCATCGGGAGCTCCGTGCGCGATCAGTTCTGGGTAGGCGTCATGCACGCGGCATTCAACATGCCGACGCTGATGGCCACTGCAGCCACGTAGATGCCGGCCGCGAGCTCGCCGTTCCTGATGCGCTCGGACGTGCCTTTGAGCACCAGGCTGGTCAACAAAAACGCCAGCAGTTGGACGACAGCCGCGATGATCGCCCAAACGGCGAAGTCGAGAAGGCTGATCGAATAGGCAATCACGTTGCTGGCAGGAATGGCAAAACCGATGATGGCGCCACCCAGGGCGACCGCCGCGGACACGTTGCCCGCACGGATCAACTCGAACTCCTTGTGCGGGGTGATGCGGGTGTAGATGAACTGGAACAGCACGAACAGTACGGCCGCACCGAGGATGTAGAGGACAAACCCGAGTACGGCGGCTTTGTTCAGGGAAATGGAAAGAGCTTCTAGCATGGATGGCTTCCTTTTTTAGAGCACGGTCAGGTCGGTGGTGTACAGCGAAATGCCCAGCGACGTGCTCAGGCTGATGGTGCCTTCAGCGTCTTCTTCGACAGAAAACAAAAGGAACTCGCGTCGATCGGTCAGTCCGGTGTCACGGGCATATAGCATCGAGCGGTGCTCGACGCTGTAGGAATCCTCGGGGCTTATCACCTGCTCGCTCATCGCCACCAATTCTGTCTGGCCGTTTTCGCTGCCCCACACACGGGCGTATTCGACACCGTCGAGGGTGTAGGTCGGCAACCCGATCAGACTCTGCGGCCCGGCCAGTCGACGCAGTTCGGCTTCGCTACTGAGGGTGACGTAGCTCAGGTAGTTAAACAGGATCACGGACTCCACCTGCCCGGCGATCTCGCCCGTGGTGTGGACCTGCAACCAGTAATCCTCGTCGTTCATGTAATAGCGCGACAGCCAGGTCGACTGCCCGAGATCCACGGTGCCGTTGCTCCAGATTTCCTGGGAGCCGGGAATCACCACCGAGGTTTTCTCATCGAGCAGCAACTTCAGGGTCGTGTCGAACATCACGCCTTTGCCTGGGGCCAGGCCCAATGGGCCAGTGCTTGGCAAGACCGGTTTCGACTCGGCATTGGCTCGCGGGGCCTCAAGCCCCATCAACTGTTTAAACCATCCCATTGGAGATTTCCTTGAGGCAGGTAGAGGCGCAGCCTTCAATGCGCATGGCACTGGGCGGGCTGATCGAAGCAAGAAGAGAGTTGGCGCAACAACAGGAAAGTCGACATTTTTGCCCCTGGTTCCTTGGGTACTTGATTCCTGAAAGCAGGATGCTCAAGCGCAGTCAGCCGGCATTAAACCTGCTGCGCGGCGCCGAGAGAAGTACCTTGGCTGCAATAAATCCGGCGAACGCACCAAACAGATGCCCTTCGAAGGAAACCCCCTGGCGAGGCAGGAAACCAAGGATCAGGCCACCATAAAGTACCGCCACCACACCGGCCGTTATCAGGTTGGCCCAGCTGCGGTGAAACCAGGCCCGAGACAACAGATAAGCCCACAGCCCGAATACCCAGCCGCTGGCGCCCACGTGTATACCCGCAAAACCGAACAGCCAGACCAATGAGCCGCCCAGCACAATTATGATCGCGCTGACGCTGACGAACCGGTTGAGCCCTTCGATAATGACCAGGGTGCCCAGTACCAGAAACGCGATCAGGTTCGCACTGAGGTGGGCAAAGGACCCGTGCAGGAACGGTGACGCGAGAATGCCAAGCAATCCCTGCACCGTTCTCGGGACCAGGCCGAATGCCATGAGGCTGTACCCGGTCGCGACATTGAGCAGTTGCAGTGCAACCATGCACAAGGCCAGGCCTGCGATTATCTTGAAACCCTTCAAGGCATCCATCCTGACCTCGACGTCGTTAAAAAGCAGATAGGGTAAGAATTGACCTGTGGCGAGGGCGCTTGACGCGAAGCGGCCCCCAGCTTTTGTTTGCGCCGTCCAGCGGGAGCAAGCGCCCTCACCAAAGGTGCAGTGTTCGCCCTTGTCGGCCTTACTCGGCTGACTTTTTCTTCAGGCGTTCGAGGATCGCATTGGCACTGCCTTCATTCGGCGTGATGCCGGCTTCACGCAGCTTGCGCTCCAGGTCGGAGCCCGTCGACGCCTCGGCCAGTTCATCCTGGGCTTGCAGTTCAGCCGCGCGTTGCTGCTGCTTGGCCTGCAAGCGATTCAGCGTACCGACAGCGGTCTCCAGCTTGCCGTTGGCACCGCCACTGGCGATGGACGCGCTGACTTGAGCCTTTTGCACGCTTTCACGCGCCTTGGCCATGTCCACTTGCTGGCGCAGGCTTTTGATCCGGCTTTCGGCCTTGGTGATGTCCTTGCGCATGCTGTCCGCGTAACCACCGAACTCGGCGGCCTGCTTTTGCTCGACATCCCGCTCGTTGGTCAGGGTCGAAATGGCTTCGGCCACTTCCAGGGCCAGGTCTTCACGATTGGCCTGGATAGCCGCCATCGCCTTGGACTCCAGGTCCTTGATCTTGGCGTCGTACTCACCGACGCGATCAGTCGCCAGTTTGTGCTTGGCCATGATGCTGACCAACTCACGCTTGGCATTGGCAAGCGCGGTGTCGGCGTCGCGGATTTCCTGGTCGAGAATACGCAGGGCCTGCTGGTCGACGATCGACTCGCCGACTTCGCTCGCACCGCCACGCAGCGCG
Source organism: Pseudomonas sp. GL_117 (assembly GCF_057835125.1). Taxonomy (NCBI): domain Bacteria; kingdom Pseudomonadati; phylum Pseudomonadota; class Gammaproteobacteria; order Pseudomonadales; family Pseudomonadaceae; genus Pseudomonas; species Pseudomonas sp. GL_117. Next base: position 5,478,626 of record NZ_CM174418.1, read on the forward strand.
GTGAACAATTTGCTCCAGATGGACTGAGTCATTGGGTACTCCCGAATACTTAATTGAAGAAACGTTCGAAGGCTTCGCTGGCGCGCTGCACGTTGTCGACCAGGGTTTTCACCTCGGTCACGATGTTGGTCAGGCTGGAGTCGGAGCTCAACGCACCGAACATGTTGTAGACAACTTGCCCATTAGGCATGGACTCGATGCCGATCGAGGACAGCGGGAACATTTCCCGGCTGCGCAACACGGCGTCATTGAATTTCGGCACGTCGTTGATGGACTCGACGTCGACCAGCACGGTATCCACGATGATCTGCTCGCCCACCACCGCGATGTAAATCGGCAAGCCACCGAAGTCGTTCATCTCCAGCTTGATGCTGGACTCGGAGCCTTGCACCAGAGAAAGCGTAATGTCATTGGCGACCACTTCGTCCAGGGCCTGGAGAGCGGTGAAGAGGCGATCGATATTCCAGTTGTTACCTGCGCTCATGTAATTCTCCGACATGAATGAGCCAGCCAGGATCGGCTGGCGGAGCTGTTTCTCCATCTGCTTGAGCAGGCTTCGGTTTTCGGGAAGCACCCAAGTCTCGTGTTTCACATACCCGGCGGCCGCCAGCCCCGCGCGCATCTGTTTCATGTAGAAGCTCGATGGCTTTTTCGCGGCCGGTTTCAAGCGCTCTCCTTGAAAGCTTGCGGAATCGGAATCGGACCCGGCGGACGGGCTCGATGGAGAGCTGCTTTTCATGATGCTGACCTCGTAGTGAAAAACTCACGCGTGAGAAAATCTACAGGCAATTTTCATCACGCTCAATAGCTCACGCGTGAGATTTTTTGTATGACTTTTCTTGGCTACGTCCCTCCCCGTACGGGTGAAGATTTAACGATTGTCGCTTTTGAGTTGACGGTATTACCCGTTCCAGCCGATTTATCCACCGCCACCCACCCATTAATCTGTGCCCATGTTGAACGCAACGCCCAACCAACCTAAACAAAAAAGGATTCAACCATGAGCACTCCAACCTACAACCGCTTGAACAAAGACGACGCCGTAGTTCTGCTGGTCGACCACCAGACCGGCCTGATTTCCCTGGTGCAGGACTTCTCGCCCAACGAGTTCAAGAACAACGTGCTCGCCCTGGCGGACCTGGCCAAGTTCTTCGAACTGCCGACCATCCTCACCACCAGCTTCGAGCAAGGCCCCAACGGCCCGCTGGTGCCAGAGTTGAAGGAAATGTTCCCGGACGCGCCGTACATCGCCCGCCCAGGCCAGATCAACGCCTGGGACAACGAAGACTTCGTCAAGGCGATCAAGGCCACCGGCCGCAAGCAGATCATCATTGCCGGCGTGGTCACCGATGTGTGCGTAGCGTTCCCTACCCTCTCGGCACTGGCCGAAGGCTTTGATGTGTTCGTGGTCACCGATGCCTCGGGCACCTTCAACACCACCGTGCAGCAGGCCGCATGGAGCCGCATGACCCAGGCCGGCGCGCAGATGATGAACTGGTTCTCGGTGGCGTGTGAGCTGCACCGCGACTGGCGCAACGACATCGAAGGCCTGGGCAACCTGTTGTCCCAGCGCATTCCGAACTATCGCAACCTGATGAATGGTTATGCGGCGCTGACGGCGCACAAGAACTAAGCAAAGCGCGTTAAACAAAATGCCTGCCCTGAAAAGCAGGCTTTTGTTGTTTGCGCCCCTCCAACCCCCGCAGAAAGTCGGTGACATGCTTGATCAACGCGGTTTCTATGTCGTGCTCCTGCGCGTCCAACGCGCGTTGGCCACAAGGCGCAACGAACGCTTCAGGAAGGGCCTCTCAAGGATTGCAGATCCGTCCTGCTGGCAATTGCAAATAGGCGTATTGCTTGACTCTCCCCTATACAGCACCCCCTACCCTGAACCCCCGCTTTCAGGACATCCCACCATGGCCCATCGCATCCTGGTCATCCTCGGCCACCCCTCCACGACCAGCCTCTGCTCTGCCCTCGCCGACGCCTACATCCGCAGTGCAAAAACCGCAGGCCATGAGGTGCGCGTCCTACGCTTGGGCGAGCTTGATTTCGACCCGATCCTGCACAACGGCTACAACCAGATTCAACCCCTGGAAGCCGATCTGCTCCGCGCGCAAGCCGACATCCTATGGGCCACCCACCTGGCCTTCGCCTTCCCCATCTGGTGGGGTGGCATACCGGCCTTGATGAAAGGCTTTATCGACCGTATTTTCCTACCCGGTTTTGCCTTCAAATACCGCGCAGGCAAGGCGTTTCCTGACAAACTCCTGCGCGGCCGAACCGCACACCTGTTGGTGACCCTGGATACGCCGCCGTGGTATTACCGTTGGTTCTATCACATGCCGGGCGTACATCAGATGCGCAAGACCACCCTGGCGTTTTGCGGCATCAAGCCGATCAAGACGTTGCTGTTCGGGCCGGTCCTCGGATCGACATCCACGCAGCGCGACGCCTGGCTGAAACAAGCCGGCGCACTTCTGGAAAAAGGGAGTTTTCATGTACATCGGCAAAGCCGCGCAACTGTCGGGCACGACCATCAAGGCGATTCGTCACTATGAGGCGATCGGCCTGCTGCCGACGGCCCGGCGCGAGGGCCAATACCGGGTCTATTCAGAGCAAAGTGTCGAGCTGCTGATGTTCATCAAGTGCGCCCAGCAACTGGGATTCAAGCTCAAGGAATTGCAGGAAATTCTCCACGGCGCCCCGGCAGGTGCGTTGGCACAACAACGGGCGACGGCGGCGATTGCGCAAAAGAAGCATGAACTGGTCACGCAGATTGCAGCCCAGCAGCAGGTGCTGGCCGGTTTGCTGGCCTTTGAGGCCAGCCTGCAAGACGCGCAGGGGCAATGCCAGTTTGAACGCCTGGTTGAAACTGGCCGCCCGCCCCGCACTTAGTTGAGCACGTCTCCCCATTTGCGTTGCACTTCGCGCTCCTGGGCGACGCAGACACGGGTCAGTGCGTCCACCCAGGCCACCGCGCCGGTGTTGGCGGCACGAAGCAGCAACATGATGTCATCCATCTCGAAGTCACCCGGTTCACTGACGGTGCTGTGCTCGTCGAGCATTTTCCTGACCAGCTCGTTGAGCTGCTGCTTGCTCGCCACTTTGGTCATGATCAGCAACATCGGCAGCACATCGTCGTCCAGATTGAAGGTGCTGGCGGGGTTACGTTCCTCGTAGCTGCTGCAGATCACGCCGAAACCGTTGAGGAATGTCTCGAAAATGTTCTCCTGAGTACGCACGGCCTCCGGCACCTTGTGGAAGGAAAAACCGTACATCAGCGCCAGCACAAAGAAGACCTGGTCCTCGACTTTTTTATCGGGGGCGCCAATCAGTTTTTCCGCCTTGGGGATCAGCGCTTCCAGGAAATCAATGGGCAACTGCCAGATGAACTCGGCATCCGGGTCTTCGAGCTGATCCTGTTTCATCTCCTGCAAAATCGCACGCAGGGTGTCGACGGGTTGCTGCCCCGGCCGCAGCTCGGGTTCATCGTCCATCAACAGGTCGTCCAGATAGGCATGGTAGCCACGGCTCACTGGCGCCGCCGGCGTGATGTCCGGCAAGGCAGCGACGCGTTCGGCTTCGCCGACCAATAGCTTGTCGAGGAGTTTGTTGCGGTTTTCCAGCATGAAGCGCACGAAGGTATCTTCCTTCAGCGCGAGACGAACCACCCCCGGCAGGAAGGCATAAATGAACACGCCCAGCTTCTCGACGTTGGCGTCATCACGCAGTGCAGCCAGGGACGCCTCGCCGGTTTTTTCCTTGAGAAACGGCAGGATCTTGGGCTTGTTTTGCTCGATGGCCACGGCGACATAACCGAGCAGTTTGTCTTTGCCGCTGACCTTGCTCTGCTGCTCGGCGGGACTACGCACTGGGGTGTCTTCGATGACCGCCAGGGCAGAAATTTCTTCCACCTGCGCAGGCTCCAGCACCTCAGGTTCAGGCTCGGGCACCACCTGCTGGGGCGCAGGGGTGTCGTCGACCGAGGCCTGGCGCACATCGATCAACGCCTGGTCGATCAGCGAAAAGAACTCGCCCAATTCCTTTTCGCCTACCTGAGTGAAGGAGCCGACCTTGCGCGAGTTGACGTACAGGTCGCGCTTCTCCACCGACAGCCCCTCCAGATGGCGCCAGAAAAACAGGCGCGGCGCTTCAAACACCATTTTCAGCGCCAGCTTGCTCTCGCCCATCAGTACGCCTTCCTTGGCGCCACCGAACAGGGTGTCATCGATCAGCACCAGCACTTCGTCTTCACGCATATTGGCGCCGTAAGACTCCAGCGCCGCTTGCAGTTTTTTCTGCGGAATGTGCGGGCGCACGTAGACGCGCTCCAAGCCCAGGCGTTCGGCCAGGTTGACGCTCATCTGCACCACCGCCTCGACTTGGGCGGCGCTTAACTCCTGATTGCCGGCGGCAGCTTTTACTTCGGTGCGCTTGGCCGAAGGCGCAGCACCGGACTGGCTGCTCATCCACTCCAGGACCAATGCGAAACAGCGGTTCAGATCCGCCTTGTCCGGCATGTTGAAGGCAATTGCCTGACGCTTGTTGAGGAAGAGTTTGCTGCCCTGGAGCTCCAGCGACTGCACTTCGCTGTAGGCGTAGGTGACAGCGTCAGTGAAGGTTTCACGGATCGCCAGGCAGTCGTGCGCGATCAGGCAACCATCCTTGCCGCTGCCAAACATGGTGTCGTCGACCAACACCACCACGTCGCTGGGGTCCAGCGTCAAATCGTAAGCGGCCAGCGCATTGCTCAGCAGCTTCTTGGGAATATTGGGTGCTACATAGACACGCCCCGAGCTTGAGTATTTCCTGGCCTGCAAGAACGCCAACAACGACATATCCCTATCTCCTCAAACGCGCTTTTTTTTGCCTGCACTGTCCACGGATGGCTGCAGGTCGTGACGCAGAATAGCACCGGGCCATCATCGAGATAACCGTCAATTAGGCTACACAATCGGCTCACACGCCTGCCGACCACATTTCTATGCAGCAACGTCGAGCAGTACAACGTGGATCAGCACGGCCTGATCGACCAACGGTGCCTTTTAAGGCATGGCCCTATAAGGGACGCGGTACGCGCTATCAAATCACTGGCCCAGACGATCGCCCCCCCCGCTCATTTGCCCCCATCCCCCATGTCTGCTAGTGTCGCGCCGGTTTACCGTCTACCGGAATAGCCGCCATGGCCCGCAAAAAAGTTGCACTCGATTTCGAACAATCCCTCGCCGACCTGCAAACCCTGGTCGAGCGTCTGGAGAACGGCGAGTTGTCGCTGGAAGACTCGTTGACAGCGTTTGAGCAAGGCATCGGCCTGACCCGCGACTGCCAGAGCGCCTTGGCGCAGGCGGAGCAGAAGGTCCAGGTGCTGCTGGAGCGTGACGGGGAGTTGGCCGAAGAACCTTTCGATGCGGAACAGCCGGAATGATCGACGCGTATCAGGCCAGTAGCCAAGCCCGGGTCAATGCGGCGCTGGAGCCCTTGTTTGTTGCGCCAAGCCCCGAACTCACACGTCTTTATGCAGCCATGCGCTATAGCGTGATGAATGGCGGCAAGCGCGTGCGCCCGTTATTGGCCTATGCCGCCTGCGAAGCCCTCGGCGCGCCTGCCGAGCAGGCCAACGGCGCGGCGTGTGCGGTGGAGTTGATCCACGCCTATTCCCTGGTGCATGACGATTTGCCGGCCATGGACGATGACGATCTGCGTCGCGGCCAGCCCACCACCCACAAAGCCTTTGACGAAGCCTGCGCGATTCTGGCCGGTGACGGCCTGCAAAGCCTGGCGTTCAGCGCACTGCTGGACCCGACGCTGAGCGACGCCAACGCCGAGATCCGCTTGCGCATGGTCACCGCCCTGGCCCTGGCAGCGGGCCCCGCCGGTATGGTCGGCGGCCAGGCCATCGACCTGGGTTCGGTCGGCCAGAAGCTCGATCAACACGCCCTGGAATTCATGCACCGCCACAAGACCGGTGCGCTGATCGAAGCCGCCGTGCAACTCGGCGCCCTGGCCAGTGGCCGTGCCGACGCTGCGCAGTTGGCCGCATTGAAGACCTATTCCCGCGCCATCGGCCTGGCTTTCCAGGTGCAGGACGACATCCTCGACGTCGAAAGTGACACCGCGACCCTGGGCAAACGCCAGGGCGCCGACATCGCACGGGACAAACCGACTTATCCTGCGCTGCTTGGGCTTGAATCGGCCAAGGCCTACGCCTTGGAACTACGCGACCAGGCCCTGGACGCCCTGCGACCTTTCGACGCGGCAGCCGAGCCACTGCGCGACCTGGCGCGGTATATCGTCGAACGCCGGCACTGATTACTGCGGCCATTGCAGCCGCATATCAGCCAAGTTCGGCGCTCTGCGTGGGCAGTTTGCGATGCTTGAGGTAAACTGCCGCCTCTTCTATACCTATAACGATTCGCCTGATGCCCACGACGTTTCAAGAGATTCCCCGCAAGCGCCCGTCCACGCCCCTGCTCGACCGTGCTGCCACGCCGGCCGGCCTGCGTCGTCTGGGTGAAGCCGAGCTGGAAACCCTGGCCGATGAGTTGCGCCTGGAATTGCTCTACACGGTCGGCCAGACCGGTGGGCATTTCGGTGCCGGCCTGGGCGTCATCGAGCTGACTATCGCCCTGCATTACGTGTTCGACACCCCGGACGACCGGCTGGTGTGGGACGTGGGCCATCAGGCGTATCCGCATAAAATCCTCACGGGCCGCCGCGACCAGATGGGCAGCCTGCGCCAGAAGGACGGCATTGCCGCCTTCCCGCGTCGCTCCGAGAGCGAGTACGACACCTTTGGCGTCGGTCACTCCAGCACCTCCATCAGTGCCGCGCTGGGCATGGCGATTGCCGCCCGCCTGCAAGGCAGCGATCGCAAGGCGATTGCGGTGATCGGTGATGGCGCGCTGACCGCCGGCATGGCCTTCGAAGCGTTGAACCACGCGCCGGAAGTGGACGCCAACATGTTGGTGATCCTCAACGACAACGACATGTCGATCTCGCGCAACGTCGGTGGCTTGTCCAATTACCTGGCAAAAATCCTTTCCAGCCGCACCTACGCCAGCATGCGCGAAGGCAGCAAGAAAGTGCTCTCGCGCCTGCCCGGCGCGTGGGAAATTGCCCGGCGCACCGAAGAATATGCCAAGGGCATGCTGGTTCCCGGCACCCTGTTCGAAGAATTGGGCTGGAACTACATCGGCCCGATCGACGGCCATGACCTGCCGACCCTGATCGCCACGCTGCGCAACATGCGTGACCTCAAGGGCCCGCAGTTCCTGCACATCGTCACCAAGAAAGGCAAAGGCTTCGCGCCTGCGGAAGTCGACCCGATTGGCTACCACGCCATCACCAAGCTGGAACCGCTGGACGCCCCCGCCGCCGCGCCGAAAAAGGCCAGTGGGCCGAAGTACTCCGGCGTGTTCGGCGAATGGCTATGCGACATGGCCGCTGCCGACCCGCGCCTGGTGGGGATCACCCCGGCGATGAAGGAAGGCTCCGACCTGGTGGCCTTCAGCGAGCGCTTCCCGCTGCGCTACTTCGACGTGGCGATTGCCGAGCAGCACGCGGTGACGTTCGCCGCTGGCATGGCCTGCGAAGGCGCCAAGCCGGTGGTGGCGATCTACTCCACATTCCTGCAACGCGGCTACGACCAACTGGTACATGACGTCGCCGTGCAGAACCTCGACGTGCTCTTCGCCATCGACCGCGCCGGCCTGGTTGGCGAAGACGGCCCGACCCACGCCGGCAGCTTTGATTTGTCCTACTTGCGCTGCATCCCCGGCATGCTGGTGATGACCCCGAGCGACGAGAACGAACTGCGCAAGATGCTCAGCACCGGCCACCTCTACAACGGTCCGGCCGCCGTGCGCTACCCCCGCGGCAATGGCCCGAACGCGGTGATCGAGAAGGACCTGGCGCCTATCGAGATCGGCAAGGGCATCGTGCGGCGCCAAGGCAGCAAGACAGCGTTCCTGGTGTTTGGCGTGCAACTGGCCGAAGCCCTGAAAGTGGCGCAGAAGATCGACGCTACCGTGGTCGACATGCGCTTCGTCAAACCGTTGGATGAAACCTTGGTCCGCGAGATGGCCGCCAGCCACGAGCTGCTGGTGACGGTTGAAGAAAACGCCATCATGGGCGGCGCGGGTGCGGCGGTCAGCGAGTTCCTGGCGCGGGAGAACATCCTCAAGTCGGTGCTGCACCTGGGCTTGCCGGATGTGTACGTCGAACACGCCAAGCCGGCGCAGATGCTGGCGGAATGTGGTTTGGATGAAGCGGGTATCGAGGCGGCGGTGCTCAAGCGCACGGCGCAACTGGGCCTGTAACCCGGATCAGAATGTGGGAGGGGCAAGCCCTTCCCACATTGGTTTGGACTACCTTCAGAGGCTCGGCGCAATCACCTGACACAAGCGCCCCAGCGCCTGCACCATCTGCCCACTGGGCCGCTCCAGCCCTTTGTCCGGCACCACCCGAACCCGCATCGCCATCGCCGGCCAGGCATTCCAGGCCTCTTTCTGCACCTGATCACCGACCAGAATCACCTGCGGATCACGCTGCAACACCGACTCGATACTCACCTGCGGCGCAGGCAGCTTGAGGTCATCGAACACATTGCGTGCGCCGCACACCTTCAGCGCATCACTGATGATCTGCTCACCGCCCACGGTATACAGCGGCTGGTTCCACACCTGGTAAAACACCCGCAACGGCTCGGCGCGCTGGTAACGCCGGCGCAGTTCAACCAGTTGTTCGCGCAAGTTGGCGGCCAATCGGCGGCCAGCGTCCGCACGCCCCAGTTGCACGGCAATCGCGTCCACCTGGGTGACCAGTTGTTCAAGGCTATGGGGGTCGGCGAGGTAAACCGGAATCTTCAAGCGCTGTAGCTGCTCACGCTGCGCCGGGCCGACACTGCCGGGCCACAGCAGGATCAGGTCGGGTTTGAGGCTGAGCAGACGCTCCATGTCCAACTGGCCGTAGCGCCCGACTGACGGCACCTCTGCCAAGGCTGCCGGCCGTTCACCGCCGTCGAGCACGCCCACCAGCAGGTCGGCGGCGCCCAGTTCAAACACGATTTCAGACAGGGATGGCGCCAGGCTGACGACACGCTCAACCGCCAGCACCTGAACGCTGGATGCCAGCAACACAAGCGCCAGCCAGTGGCGCTTCATCCCAGTTGGCGAGGGATGCGGTAGAGGTAAAACAGCACCAGCGTCGACAGCGCCAACAAAAACAGTGGCACCGCTTCGAGGCCGACAAACACCGCCAGCGCGCCGATCCAGGCCGGTATGGCGGCAATCAGCAAGGCGGTACGTCGGCGGGCTGCCAGGGTGATCCAGGCCGCGGGCTCTTCAGGGGTATCGAGGGCTTTGGAGGTGGCGATCAACGCGTGTTTATAGCCGTGAAAGTAACGCAGGCTGAGAAACATCGAGGCCACGCCGGCGATAAAGAACGGCATGGCCAGTACCGGCAGCAGGGCTTCGGTCTGGCCAAACACCAGGTTGATCACAAACAAAGGCAGCAGCGCCAGGGCCAGGTACTGCCACCAGTTGAAGGACAGTCGCCGTTTCACCTGGCCACGGGTCACGCGCGGTCGACCTCGCCCTGATGCTCATTGCCCATCATGTGGTCGAGCTTGCTGGCTTTGGTGGCCAGGTAGAGCTTGTTGTGCGGGTTGTGCCCGGTGTGCAGCGGCACACGCTCGGCGACGGTGATACCCATTTCGGTCAAGGCCTTGACCTTGCGCGGGTTGTTGGTCATCAAGCGCAGGGACTTGACGCCCAGGTGCTCGAGCATCGGCAGGCAGATCGCATAGTCCCGCTGGTCGGCGGCAAACCCCAGGCGCTCGTTGGCTTCGACGGTGTCGGCGCCGCCATCTTGCAACTCATAGGCGCGGATCTTGTTCATCAGGCCAATGCCACGGCCTTCCTGGCGCAGATACAGCAACACACCACGGCCTTCACGGGCGATGGCACGCATGGCGGCTTCCAGTTGTGAACCACAGTCGCAACGCTGGCTGAACAGTGCGTCGCCAGTCAGGCATTCGGAGTGCACGCGGCCAAGCACCGGCGCGCCGTCAGCGATGTCGCCAAGGCTGAGCACAACGTGCTCGCGGCCGGTGGCTTCTTCGAGAAAGCCGTTCATGGTGAACGTGGCAAAAGGGGTAGGCAGCTTGGAAGCGGCGACGAAAACGACGGGCACCGTGTGCTCCTGATTTCAGTTTTTACAAAGGCGGCCATTGTAACAGCACGTTCCTACAGACGCTTAAGCTGAATTATCGCTGATAAAGATCAATCGGTTCGATTGGCCTTCATCCCGGTTCTATGCAGGTCAGAACGGATACGGCTGTTTCCAGCGTTCAAAGATCGGCTTCAGCTCGCCGCTGCTCACCAGGGCTGCCATGCGCCGGTCAAATACCGCCATCAGGCTGCGGCCTCGTTCGGTATCGGCAAAACCCACGTACAGCGGCAGTTCCGCGAGATGCGTCAGTTTGAACCTGGAAGGGTCTGGCGCTTGCTTGAGGACTTCGCTGACCTCGGTCAGGGCATCGATATAGAAGTCCGCCCGGGCATGCAGGAGCATTGACGTGACGCTGTCGCGCCGCTCGATCTGGTTGAAACGCTGCACATTGGGCAGGTAGTCCTCGTACTTGTAGCCGCGCACCCAGGCCAGGCGATAGTTGCCCAATGTGGCCAACGTCGGCGGTGGCGTGCTGGCCAGTCCAAGGGCGTAGATATGGTCGGAGTCGAAATTCGAGCGGGGATACAACACGCCGGTGGCTTCGTCGCGATAGGCGCCCACCCAGCCGTCCACCTCGCCGCGCTGGGTAAGGCCGACCGAGCGTGTATAGGGTTCGGTACGGGTTTGCAGGGTGATTCCCTCCGGCTCGAACACCTGGCGCAAGACGTCCCAGGCCAGACCGCTGCCATCGGTATTGGTGTAGTCGTCCCAGGCTTCACTGGCGAGCAGAACCTTGCCGGGCACCTGATCGGCCTGAGCCAAAGATGTCATTGCGCACAGTAGGATAAGCAGCCAGCGGCGCACATCCATACGGACAACCTCCTACTTCGTAACCATCGGATAGAGGGTAGCGCAGCGCGCCGACTTACGGCGCATCGCGAAAGTGCTGATAACCGCGCACGGCCGGGGTGATGTCCCGCCCGTTGGCGTCCAGCAGCGTCACGCCCTGCCCCACCTCGACCCGGCCAATCACCCGCACCGGCCAACCGCTGGCCAGCAACGGCGCCAGTTCGGCAGGTGGCAGGGTGAACGCCAGCACATAATCATCGCCGCCACTCAACGCGGCCACACGCGCTTCGTCATCGCCGACAAACGCCAGCAACGCCTCTGACAGCGGCAATCGCTCGCGCTCGATCAACAGGCTGACGGCCGAAGCCTTGGCGATATGCCCGCAATCAGCCAGCAGACCGTCGGAGATGTCCATCGCAGACGTAGCCTTGCCCCGCAGCGCCAGCCCCAGGGCCAGTTGCGGTTGTGGCGACCAGTAATGGGCCAGCAACGGTTCGGCGATGGCTGCGTCGGCGCTGCGCTGCCCCAGGACCAAAGCCAAGGCACCGGCGGCGTTGCCCAGCTCACCGCCCACGCACAGCAGGTCGCCCGGCTGCGCACCGCTGCGGGTCAACGCCTGCCCGGCCGGCACACGACCGAACACGGTCAGGGTCAGGCTCAGCGGGCCACGTGTGGTATCACCGCCCACCAGGCCCACGCCGCAACTCTGCGCCATGGCGTTCAAACCTTGGGCATAGCGTTGCAGCCAATCGGCATCCACGGTCGGCGTGGTCAGGGCAAGGGTAAATGCGAGGGGATGGGCGCCCATGGCCGCCAGGTCGCTTACCGCCACGGCCAACGAGCGCTGGCCGAGCAGGAACGGGTCGCAAGGGTCGGAAAAATGCACCCCGGCCACCAAGGTATCGGTGGAGATTGCCAACTGCTCCCCAGCGGGGAGCGCCAGCAAGGCGCAGTCATCGCCGATCCCCAGGGCAATGCCTTCGCCGCCCTGCGCACAAGGCGCGGCGGCGAAGTATTTACGGATCAGCTCAAACTCGCCCATCAAGGATTCAAGCGCAGGTTAGCGCTTGTACGCCTTCACTTCGGCTTCGCGCAAGCGCGGGGCCAGCTTGTCGAGTACGCCATTGACGAACTTGTGACCGTCGGTCGAACCGTAGACTTTCGCCAGTTCGATGCCTTCGTTGATCACTACGCGGTACGGCACGTCGACGCGATAGAGCAGTTCCCATGCGGACAGGCGCATCACGCACAGTTCAACCGGGTCCAGTTCCTCGATGGTCAGGTCCAGGCAAGGTGCCAGGGCCGTGTCGATCTCGGTCAGGTGCGCATGCACGCCGTGCAGGATGTCGTGGAAGTACGGCAGGTCGGCGAAGGTGAAATCGTTGTCGACGCGAAACTGCGCTTCGATTTCGTTCAGCGAGGCACCGGCCAGGTGACGTTGGTACAGCGCCTGGGTCGCCAACTGACGAGCAGCGCGACGCTTCTCGTTCTTCGATGGCTTGCCGGCATCGGCCGGACGCTCGTCGCGTGGGTTGAAACGATCGCTCTCGTCGGAAATCACTTGGCCTCCAACTGCGACAGCAGGCTGACCATTTCCAGGGCGGACAGGGCAGCTTCAGCACCTTTGTTGCCGGCCTTGGTGCCGGAACGCTCGATGGCTTGCTCGATGGAGTCAACGGTCAGAACGCCGAACGCAACCGGCACGCCGAACTCCATGGACACCTGAGCCAGGCCCTTGGTGCATTCGCCAGCCACGTATTCGAAGTGCGGAGTGCCGCCTCGAATGACCGCGCCCAGGGCGATGATCGCCGCGTATTCGCCCTGCTGAGCAACTTTTTGCGCAACCAGCGGAATTTCGAAGGCGCCAGGCGCACGGATGATCGTGATGTCGCTCTCGCTCACACCGTGGCGAACCAGGGCGTCCACGGCACCGCTTACCAGGCTTTCAACCACGAAGCTGTTGAAGCGGCCAACCACCAGGGCGTAGCGGCCTTTGGGGGCGATGAAGGTACCTTCGATGGTCTTCAGGGTCATTCGACAAATCTCTTAAAGAGCGGGGACGCGAAAAGTGCGTCCCTTAGTGATGATTTAACCGCGAACAAGGGGCAGAAATCGCCGGCCTTTATTCGGAGGGCACGTATTCTACAACTTCCAGGTCGAAACCGGATATGGCATTAAATTTCATCGGTGCACTCATCAGGCGCATTTTGCGCACGCCCAGGTCACGCAGGATCTGCGAACCGGCACCGACAATGCTGTAGGTGGTCGGCTTTTTCACCGGCGCGTGGTCGGCCGTTTCACGGATATGCGCCAGCAGCACATCGCCATCAAGGGGATGACCGAGCAACAGCACCACACCGCTGCCGGCCTCGGAGACCGCAGCCATCGCGGCGCGCAGGCTCCAGCGGCCCGGTTGCTTGACCATCAGCAGGTCGCGCAGTGGGTCCATGTTGTGCACGCGCACCAGGGTCGGCTCTTCGGCGCACACGGTGCCCAGGGTCAGGGCCATGTGCACGTCGCCTTCCACTGAATCACGGTAGGTCACCAAATTGAATTGGCCCAGTTCGCTGTCCAGTGGCTGCTCGGCAATCCGCTGAACGGTACGTTCGTGGATCATCCGGTAGTGAATCAGGTCGGCGATGGTGCCGATCTTGATGCCGTGTTCGGCGGCAAACGCCTCGAGTTCGGTGCGACGGGCCATGGTGCCGTCGTCGTTCATCACTTCGCAGATCACGCCGCTGGGCTCGAAACCGGCCATGCGCGCCAGGTCACAGGCGGCTTCGGTGTGGCCGGCGCGGGCCAGGGTGCCACCCGGTTGGGCCATCAACGGGAAGATGTGGCCGGGGCTGACGATGTCTTCGGCCTTGGCGTCCTTGGCGGCGGCCGCTTGCACGGTGCGTGCGCGGTCGGCAGCGGAGATACCGGTGGTGACGCCCGTCGTCGCTTCGATGGACACGGTGAACTTGGTACCAAACCCGGAGCCGTTGCGCGGCGCCATCAACGGCAGCTTGAGCAATTCGCAGCGCTCGCGGCTCATGGGCATGCAGATCAGCCCCCGGGCGTGCTTGGCCATGAAGTTGATGTGCTCGGGCTTGCAGGCCTCGGCGGCCATGATGATGTCGCCTTCGTTCTCGCGGTCTTCGTCATCCATGAGGATGACCATCTTGCCTTGGCGGATGTCTTCAACCAGTTCTTCGATGCTATTGAGCGCCACGTGGCACCCCCTTGGTCAGGATTTCAGGTAGCCGTTAGCGGCCAGAAAACTTTCGGTGATGTTACTTCCGGTTGGCTCTGCGGCCTTATCGCCCAGTAGCAGGCGCTCCAGGTAACGGGCAAGCAAGTCGACTTCCAGGTTCACCCGGCGCCCTGGTTGGTAGGACGCCATGATGGTTTCGCTGAGGGTGTGGGGAATGATGGTCAGTTCGAATTCGGCGCCGTTCACGGCGTTCACGGTCAGGCTGGTGCCATCGACGGTGATCGAGCCTTTGTGCGCGATGTACTTGGCCAGCTCTTTGGGCGCGCGGATACGGAATTCCACGGCACGCGCGTTTTCGCTGCGGGCTACCACTTCGCCGACGCCATCGACATGGCCGCTGACCAGGTGACCACCCAGGCGGGTGGTTGGGGTGAGGGCTTTTTCCAGGTTGACCGGGCTGCCAGCCTTGAGGTCGTTCATCGCGGTGCAATCCAGGGTTTCCCGGCTGACGTCGGCGGCAAAGCCGTTGCCCGGCAACTCGATGACGGTCAGGCACACGCCGTTGATCGCGATGCTGTCACCCAGCTTGACGTCGCCGAGGTCGAGCTTGCCGGTTTCAACCGACAGGCGCACATCGCCGCCTTTTGGGGTCATGGCGCGGATGCTGCCGATGGATTCGATGATGCCGGTGAACATGGCCTTCTCCTGGAAAACGGTGCGGGCACTTGAGCGCCCGGTCAGAATTATACGCTCGCGGGTGGAAGCGGGATGGCAGTGACTCGCCAGTCGTCGCCTACAGCGCGCATTTCAGTGATCTTGAGTTGGGGGGCGTCGGCCAGTTTCTCAAGCGGCCAGTCCAGCAACGGCCGTGCAGCGGAACCGAGGAACTTGCCGGCGATGAATATCACGTACTCATCCACCAGGCCTTGCTGGGCAAATGCCCCCGCCAGGCTCGGGCCTGCCTCGACCAACACTTCGTTGACGCCACGGGCGGCCAGCGCCACCAGCGCCGAACGCAGGTCGACCTGGCCATCGACACCCGGCACCACCAGGCATTCGGGGCCACGTGGGAACTGGTTCTCCGGGGTTACGCAGGTGATGACCAGCGCCGGCCCGGCCTTGAAGAACGGTGCGTTGAGCGGCACGCGCAGGCGGCCGTCAATCAGTACACGTAACGGCGGGCGCGACATGGCCAGGGCCGTGGTGGCGTCGTCCAGGCCCAGTTCGGCAGCGCGCACGGTCAGGCGGGCGCCGTCGGCGAGCACCGTGTCGGCGCCGGTCAGCACCACACTGGCCTCGGCACGCAGGCGCTGCACGGCGGCGCGGGCAGCCGGACCGGTGATCCATTGGCTTTCGCCACTGGCCATGGCGGTGCGACCGTCCAGGCTCATTGCCAGCTTGACCCGCACGAAGGGCAGGCCGTGTTCCATGCGTTTGAGGAACCCCGGATTCAATGCGCGGGCCTGGGCTTCCAGCACGCCACTAAAGACCTCGATCCCGGCTTGTGCCAGACGCTGCATGCCGCGCCCGGCCACTTCGGGGTTCGGGTCCTGCATGCCGGCCACGACGCGCGCGACACCGGCCGTGACCAAGGCATCGGCGCACGGCGGTGTACGCCCGTGGTGGCTGCACGGTTCGAGGGTCACGTACACCGTGGCGCCCCGGGCCTTGTCACCGGCGGCGCGCAAGGCGTTGGGCTCGGCGTGGGGCTCGCCGGTGCGCTCATGCCAACCTTCACCGACAATCTGCCCATCGCGCACGATCACGCAGCCGACCCGAGGGTTGGGATGGGTGGTGTACAAGCCTTTGCGCGCCAATTCGAGGGCGCGGGCCATGTAGTGGGCGTCCAGGACAGCTTGTTCGGCAGACGGCGGGTTCATTGTTTGGCAGGCTCCCGGGCCAGGCGGTCGATCTCTTCGCGGAACTCATTGAGGTCCTGGAAGCGTCGATAGACCGAGGCGAAACGGATATAGGCGACTTCGTCGAGCTTTTGCAGCTCGCCCATCACCAGTTCTCCAACCACCAGGCTCTTGACCTCGCGCTCGCCGGTCGCACGCAGTTTGTGCTTGATATGCGCCAGCGCCGCCTCCAGCCGCTCGACACTCACCGGGCGTTTTTCCAGGGCGCGCTGCATACCGGCGCGCAGTTTTTCTTCGTCGAAAGGCTGGCGGCTGCCGTCGGACTTGATCAGGCGTGGCAATACCAGTTCGGCGGTTTCGAAGGTGGTGAAACGTTCACCACAGGCCAGGCATTCGCGCCGGCGACGCACTTGATCGCCCTCGGCGACCAGACGTGAGTCAATGACCTTGGTGTCGTTGGCACCGCAGAAGGGACAGTGCATGGTGGCAGGCAACAAAAAAAGGGAGGGCCATGGTAGCGCATCCCCGTGGCAAGACAAGCCATAGCCTTTACGGTATATAGGCTGACTATTATGTTTCATTTTTTTTAAGCCACGGATTTTGCCCTTTCTGGAGCCGTACATGCAGTTACGACCACTTGTATTACTTACCGTGTTCAGTTTCCTGGTCGCCTGCAGCAGCGAAGCCCCCAAACCTTCCGCGCCCGCCCCTCAGCCTGCGCAAGAGAAAAAAGTCCCGGGCCTTGAAGACCTCGGCCCGCTACCGGCCTATCAGCGTGAAATCAACGGCAGCCTGACCAACGTGCCGGCCGGCGCCGAAGTCGAGATGGCCCTGCTGGTGATCGACGATCGCTCGCGCCCACAACAGTTGCTCGCCAGCAGCGTGCTCACCGGCAATGGCAAGCCCCTGGCCTTCCGCCTGCGTTTCAACCCCCAGGCCTTCCCGGCCGGCGCCCGCGTTGAATTGCGCGGCCGCGCCAGCCAGTCCGGCCAGTTGATCCTGCACCTGCCCGCCGTGCGCATCACCCAGGCGATCACCCAGACCACCGGCCCCCTGCAACTCGTCAAGGCACCATGACGCCACCGCTGGCCCTGCAAGCGGCACTGAGCGAACTGATCGGCGACGCCCAACTGATGCCCTGCCCGCTGCCGGGCACCGAGTTGTCGTTATGGCTGCTGGATGCAGACAACATGGACCGCGCCTTCAGCCCCGAAGAAACCCGGCGCATCCTGCATGAACCGCCCTACTGGAGCTTCTGCTGGGCCAGCGGCCTGGCGCTGGCGCGGTATCTGGCGGTGCATCCCGAGTGGGTTGCCGGCAAGCGCGTGCTGGATTTTGGCGCCGGCTCCGGCGTGGCCGCGATCGCGGCGGTCAAGGCCGGCGCCCTGGAAGTGGTGGCGTGCGATCTTGATCCGCTGGCGCTGGCGTCTTGCCGGGCGAATGCCGAACTCAACGGTGTGGAACTGGGGTATTCACAGGACTTCTTTGCCGAAACCGACCGCTTCGACCTGATCCTCGTGGCCGACGTGCTTTACGACCGCGCCAACCTGCCGCTGCTCGATCACTTCCTGACCCGCGGCCGTGAGGCACTGGTGGCCGATTCGCGGGTGCGCGACTTTCAACATGCGGAGTATCAAAGACTGGAAGTCCTGGACGCGTTGACGCTGCCGGACCTGGCCGAGCCTTGGGAGTTTCGCAAGGTGAGCCTGTACCACTCGCGGCGGCCTTGAGGCCATCGCCGACAAGCCCGCTCCCAGATTCGCACTGCCGCGTCCTGTTGAAATGCATTCCCCTGTGGGAGCGGGCTTGCCCGCGATAGCGATCTTGAACCCGCCGTGCTTTCAGCCAACTGCGCCAGCCCTTATAGTTCCCCCCATTCCCGCTTTATTCGAGACGCCCCATGAGTGAGCCCACGCCGTATATCTTCGATGTCACCACCGCCACATTCGACCAGGCAGTGATCGAGAACTCCTTCCACAAGCCCGTGCTGGTGGACTTCTGGGCCGAGTGGTGTGCGCCGTGCAAGGCGTTGATGCCGTTGTTGGCGCAGATTGCCGAGAGTTACCAGGGTGAGCTGCTGCTGGCCAAGGTCGATTGCGAGGCCGAACAGGACATCGTGGCGCGCTTTGGCATTCGCAGCCTGCCGACGGTGGTGCTGTTCAAGGATGGCCAGCCGGTCGATGGGTTTGCCGGGGCGCAGCCGGAGTCGGCAGTGCGGGCAATGCTGGAGCCGCATGTGCAGATGCCACCACCGGCGGCAGCCGATCCGCTGGAGCAGGCCCAGGCGTTGTTTGCCGAAGGCCGCATCAACGATGCCGAGGCCGTACTGGTGACGCTGCTGGGCGAGGACAACACCAACGCCGCCGCGCTGATCCTGTATGCACGCTGCCTGGCCGAGCGCGGTGAGCTGGGCGAAGCCCAAACCGTGCTCGACGCAGTCAAAAGCGACGAGCACAAGGCCGCCCTCGCCGGCGCCAAGGCGCAGATCACCTTCCTGCGCCAGGCCGCCGACCTGCCGGACGCCGCCGACCTGAAAAGCCGCCTGGCGCAAAACCCGCAGGATGACGAAGCGGCCTACCAACTGAGCATCCAGCAACTGGCGCGCCAGCAGTACGACGCGGCGCTGGAAGGTTTACTCAAGTTGTTTATCCGCAACCGCAGCTACAGTGAAGGCTTGCCGCACAAGACCTTGCTGCAGGTGTTCGAACTGCTGGGCAATGATCACCCGCTGGTCACGGTGTACCGCCGCAAGCTGTTCGCTGCGTTGTACTAATCACCGACCCAGCTGTACAGCGGCGTATCCCCGCCGCTGGCGACTTTCACCTTGGCGTTATGGCGCAGGCGCACCAACAGGCGCTTGCCCGCCGAGGCGTCGCCGGCCAGGCCTTCCAATTGATCGAGCAACTCCAGACCGCTGAGTTGCCCGGCGCTGCGCAATACATCCTGGGCCTTCTGCCATAGATCTTCATCCTGCTTGACTGGCACTGCAGCCGGCGCACTTGGCGCGGGGGCAGCCTGCAACTGGGCGCCCAGGCGTGCCCAATCGCCGTCGTCCAGCTCCAGGGTCAAGTCCACCGGCAGGTCGCCGACGGTTCCACGAATTCTCAACATCATCCGTACTCCTGCATTTTTTCTGACGGGCATGCTCCCATGCGGCTTGCGCAACGCCAAGCGGGCGGTCAAACTCTCAGCCCTATTGTTATAAGATCACATAACAAAACTTTCATCTCTGGAGCCGCCCCCATGCGCCGTTTGTTGCTTGCTTTGCCGTTTGCCCTGCTGCCACTGGCGGTTGCCCATGCCCATGAAGAGCACGACCACGAGCACGGCAGCCTCGGCGCCCACGAACATGGCGTCGGCCGCCTCAACGCTGTGCTCGACGGCCAGGCCCTGGAGCTGGAACTGGACAGCCCGGCAATGAACCTGGTGGGTTTCGAACACCCTGCCACCAGCGCCGCCGACAAAGCCAAGGTCGCGGCCGTGCGCAAACAGCTGGAGAACCCGCTGGCCCTGTTCAACCTGCCCAAGGCCGCCGGTTGCGTGGCCAGCTCCCAGGAACTCAACAGCCCACTGTTCGGCGACAAGCCCGAAGCCGATCACGACGACGATGATGACCACGATCACGACGCCAAAGACGGCGAGCATCATCACGACCACAGCGAAATCCACGCCCACTACCAATTCACCTGCGCCACGCCGACGGCCCTGAGCAACCTCGACCTGACCCAGGTGTTCAAGACCTTCCCCGCCACCCAGAAAATTCAGGTACAACTGATCGGCCCGAGCGGCCAGCAAGGTGTTGACGCGACGGCCACAGCCGCCACTCTGAAGTTCTGAGTTCACATGACCCAAGCACTGATCGAACTGTCCGACCTGGGCTTCAACTGGCCCGGTCACCCGCAGTTGCTCGACATCCCCGCGTTCCGCCTGGACGCGGGTGAAAGCCTGTTCCTCAAGGGCCCTAGCGGCAGCGGCAAAACCACGCTGCTGGGCCTGCTCGGCGGTGTGCAAACGCCCAGCCAGGGCAGCATCCGCCTGCTCGGCCAGGAGCTGACCGAGCTTTCGGCCGGCGCCCGCGACCGCTTCCGCGTCGACCACACCGGCTATATCTTCCAGCAGTTCAACCTGCTGCCGTTCCTGTCGGTGCGCGAGAATGTCGAGTTGCCCTGCCACTTTTCCAAGCTGCGTGCGCAACGGGCCAGGCAGCGCCACGGCAGTGTCGATCAAGCCGCCGCGACCTTGCTCGCGCACCTCGGCTTGAAGGATAAAACCTTGCTGGAACGCCGCGCCGATTCACTGTCCATCGGCCAACAACAACGTGTCGCCGCCGCCCGTGCATTGATCGGCCAACCGGAACTGGTGATCGCCGACGAGCCCACCTCGGCCCTGGACTACGACGCCCGCGAGGCTTTCCTTCAGCTGTTGTTCGCCGAATGCCGCGAAGCCGGCGCCAGCCTGCTGTTTGTGAGCCACGATCAAAGCCTGGCTGCGCTGTTCGACCGCCACCTGTCGCTGGCCGAACTCAATCGCGCCGCCACGCCCGCAGAGGTTTGAGATGTATCTGTTCCGTCTAGCCATGGCCAGCCTGGCTAACCGCCGCTTTACCGCGATCCTCACGGCCTTCGCCATCGCCCTCTCGGTGTGCCTGCTGCTGGCGGTAGAGCGTGTGCGCGTCGAGGCGCGCAACAGTTTCGCCAGCACCATCAGCGGCACCGACCTGATCGTCGGCGCCCGCTCCGGCTCGGTGAACCTGCTGCTGTACTCGGTGTTCCGCATCGGCAATGCCACCAACAACATCCGCTGGGACAGCTACGAGCACTTCGCCGCCAACCCCCAGGTGAAATGGGCGATCCCGATTTCCCTCGGCGACTCTCATCGTGGCTACCGCGTGATGGGCACCAACGAATCCTACTTCGAGCACTATCAGTACGGCCGCAAGCAACACCTCGAACTGGCCAGCGGCCGCGCCTTCGCCAGCGACCCGTTCGAAGTGGTGCTCGGCGCCGAAGTCGCCGAGGCGTTGCACTACAAGCTCGGCGACAAGCTGGTACTGGCCCATGGCGTGGCGGTGGTCAGCCTGGTCAAGCACGACGACAAACCCTTCACCGTGGTCGGCATCCTCAAACGCACCGGCACCCCGGTAGACCGCACGTTGCACATCAGCCTGGGCGGCATGGAGGCGATCCACATCGACTGGCACAACGGCGTGCCGGCCCAGGGCAAAGGCCGTATCAGCGCAGATCAGGCGCGCAACATGGACCTCACCCCGCAGGCCATCACTGCGTTCATGCTGGGCCTGAACAACAAGATTTCCACGTTCGCCCTGCAACGGGAGATCAATGAATTCCGTGGCGAGCCGATGCTGGCGATCTTGCCGGGCGTGGCGCTGCAAGAGTTGTGGAGCATGATGAGCACCGCCGAAAAAGCGCTGTTCGTGATCTCGCTGTTCGTGGTGCTGACCGGTTTGATCGGCATGCTCACAGCGATCCTCACCAGCCTCAACGAGCGCCGCCGCGAAATGGCGATCTTGCGCTCGGTGGGCGCACGTCCGTGGCACATCGCGACATTGCTGATCTTCGAGGCCTTCGCCCTGGCGCTGTCCGGCGTGGTCGCGGGCATTGGCTTGCTGTACGTGTGCATCGCCGCCTCGCGTGGGTATTTGCAGGCCAACTACGGCCTGGACTTGCCAATGGCGTGGCCAAGCGAATATGAATGGACGTTGCTCGCCGGTATCCTGGCCGCCGCGCTGTTGATGGGAGGCGTGCCCGCGTGGCGTGCCTATCGACAATCCCTGGCCGACGGCCTGTCCATTCGTTTATGAGGAAGGCTTCGATGCGTCGTGCCCTGTTTGCGCTGTTGCTGCTGATGAGCGTGCCTGCCTGGGCTGCCGGGCAGCCCAAGGATTTGTCGTGGCAGGAGATGATCCCGCCGGATGCGCCGCCGGAAGTACCAAACATGAAACCGCTGCACGACCTGTCGAACATGGCCGATACCTTATCGGTCGAAGCGGCGCCGGCCGCCAAGCAGGACCTGCCCAACGCCCCCGTGGTACAGGCCCTCGACGGCCAGCACATCCGCCTGCCGGGCTATATCGTGCCGCTGGAAGTCAGCGAAGAAGGCCGCACCACCGAGTTCTTGCTGGTGCCGTATTTCGGCGCATGCATCCATGTGCCACCGCCGCCGTCGAACCAGATCGTGCATGTCAAAAGCGAAGTCGGCGTGAAACTCGATGAGCTATACCAGCCGTATTGGATCGAGGGCGCGATGCAGGTCAAGCCGTCCACCAGCGAGCTGGCCGACGCCGGTTACCAGATGGAGGCCGAGAAGATTTACATGTACGAACTGCAGTAATAACGCTGATCGCCCTTTCATTGAGCTGAATCAAAAGACCGCACGGAACGATCTTTACCATTGGACCTACAACTTTTAAACGTCCCTTGGAGCTCCCATGAACAAGTCACTGCTCGGCGCGTCCCTCTTCGCGCTCGCCCTCGTCGCCCCTGTTGCCCACGCTCACGAAGCGGGCGACATCCTGGTTCGCGCCGGTGCCATTACCGTCAACCCGAAGGCCGACAGCGGCACCGTAAAGGTTGACCAGGGCCCACTGGCAGGCGCCAACCTGGGCGGCAAGGCGACCATGAGCAGCGACACCCAACTGGGCCTGAACTTCGCCTACATGCTGACCAACCACGTCGGTATCGAACTGCTGGCCGCCACGCCGTTCGAACATGACGTGAAGATCAAGAACACCGCCCTCGGCGCCGCCAACGGCAAGCTCGGTACCCTGAAACACCTGCCGCCGACCCTGAGCGTCGTGTACTACCCGCTGGACAACAAGTCTGCCTTCCAACCGTACGTGGGCGCCGGTATCAACTACACCTGGATCTACGACGAACACGTCGGCAGCCGCGCTCAAGGCGCCGGTTTCAGCAACTTCAAGGCTGAAAACTCCTGGGGCTGGGCCGCACAGATCGGTGCGGACTACATGATCAACGACAAGTGGATGATCAACGCCCAGGCGCGCTACATCGACATCAGCACCAAGGCCACCGTGGAAAACAACGCCGTGGCACCTGGCACTCGTGCCAAGGTCAATGTGGACGTGGACCCGATGGTCTACATGGTGGGTATCGGCTACAAGTTCTAAGCGGCACCGCATAACCCATGTGGGAGCTGGCCGCTGTGGGAGCTGGCTTGCCTGCGATAGCAACACCTCGGTATCACTGATACACCGAGGTGTCTGCATCGCGGGCAAGCCCGGCTCCCACAGCGGCCAGCTCCCACATTTGCGTTTGGGCTGTGTCAGCTGTGACGGTAGTAACGATCCAGCAACGCCGGCAACCCCGCCCGCCAGGCCCGTGGCTTGATACCAAAGGTGTGCAGGATCTTCTTGCAGGCCAGCACCGCATGCTGCGGTTCGTCACCCGCATCCGGCCGGGCCGCATGGGCCTGGGCGGTGGGTGATTCGATGGCCAATGGGTGGTAATTGCGCGCTTCGGTGAGGATCGCCTGGCCCAGCGCCAACGGTGTGGTCGCCTCTTGGCCCGCGTAGTGATAAGTGCCCCACAACGGCGCCGCGCAATCGAGCTGCTTGAGCACCGAAATGATCACCCGCGCCGCATCGTCCACGGGCGTCGGATTGCCGCGACGGTCGTCCGCCATCAGCAATTCGTCCGGTTTCTCGGCACGGGCAAGGAAGCGCCCGAGGGAGCCCTCGACACTGTCATCCAGCAGCCAGCCAAACCGTAGCAACACATGTTGCGGGCAGGTGGCGCGCACGCTCTGTTCGATACGCCACAACGCCTGGCCGCGCAGGCCCAGGGGCACCGGCTCGTCTTTTTCGCTGTAGGCGGTGGCGCGGGAGCCATCGAACACCCGGTAGCTGGAGGGTTGCAGCAAGGTGATGGTGTGGTGCTGGCACAGTTCGGCCAGGCGTTCGATGGCGAACTCCTGGGCGGCCAGACGGGTTTCGCTGACGGCTTCGGCCTGGAACCAGTCGAAATAGTAGGCGAGGTTGATCAACGCATCGGGACGGGTGTCGTCGAGCAATTGGGTAAGGCTCGCGGCATCCCAGCCGTCTTGGGGCGGTTTGGGGGCGAGGAAACCGATGTCTTCCTCTGCACCGAGGCGAATCAGCGCCTGCCCGAGGGCATTCCCGCCGCCCAACAACATAAGGCGCATTCGCATAGATTGAGCAGGCCCGGTCAGTTTGGAACGATGGCTATTTAAGTATTGGTCAGAATCGTTGCATTTTGCGGGTTTGTAGCGCAACCGTCACGGATTAACTGTTTTCGTGCCGGCCGCGGCCGGGTCATGCTCAAGGGGTGCTCGTGCGGGCACCAGGACCTGCTGTGGATAAGTCTGCGCGAACTGCACCTCGGCACAGTTATCCACAAGCTTTTTCAAGCGCTGGTTGAACGCACGGCTCACCGCGTACTGCCCGCCCGACACCGTGCGGAACTGCGCCGTGAGCACCACGCCATTGAGGTCCATCTTGTCGACGCCAAACACCTCCAGCGGCCCTTGCAGGTTGTACTTGAGGAACACATCGTCGCGAATCGACTGCCCCGCCTCGCGGATCAACTCTACGGCCTTGTCCACATCGGTGTCGTAGGTGAACTGCACCGAGAAGAACGCATAGGCAAATTGCCGCGACTGGTTGGTGACCGCCTTGATCTGCCCGAACGGCACCGAATGCACAAACCCCTTGCCGTCACGCAGGCGCAACGTGCGAATGGTCAAGCCCTCGACCGTACCGGCGTGGCCCGAGTCGAGCACCACCCAGTCGCCGATGGACAGCGTGTCTTCGATGATGATGAACAGCCCGGTGATCACATCCTGCACCAGTTGCTGCGAACCAAAACCAATCGCCAGGCCGACCACTCCGGCACCCGCCAGCAGCGGCGCAACGTTGATCCCCAGATTGGCCATGGTGGTGATCGCGCAGATCACCACCAGGATGATCTTCACCGCATTGCGCACCAGCGGCAGGATGGTTTTCACCCGAGTGCTCGGCTGGCGGCTGGAGCGTTTGTTCACCGGCGGTTTCAAGGCTTCCTGGATCGCGGTGTCGAGCACCACCCAGAACAGCCAGGTCATCAACAGGATCAGGCCGATGCTGCTGAGTGAATCGCTGATCGCCCGGCCGATGGAATTGCGCTCGGCGAACTCGAACAGCGAGACACCCCAGATGCGCCCGAGGATCTCGATAAAGCCGATCGCCATGGCAATGCGCAGGATTGCGTGCAGCAGGCTGAGAAAACGCTCCTTGTAGGCACTGCTGCGCTGGATCGCCACCTGGCTGCGCGACTTGAACAGATGTTGCAGCACGGTACTGAGGAACACGGTGCCGATCAGCAGGATCGTGGTGAACAGGGCGCAGCGCAGGGCTTTTTGATTGTCGTCGCCGGCGCCAATCAGGTTGATCGCCGAGACCAGCACCATCAACAGGATCGGCCAGTACCACAGCCCGGAAAACACCCGCAGGGATTGTTGCAACGCCGGATGCTTCAGGCGCTGGGCCAGCGACCGATTGCGAATCAGATGGGCCACCGGGCGGCGCAGGCGCACGACCAGTACGCCAAAGATCACGGCGGCAAACAGGCCGGTAAATACCGCGACGCTGCTGGTGATATTGCCGCCGAGTTGGCGAGCGATTTGCGGGCTGGTCAGGGCATCACTGAGGGCAGCCAGGAAGCCGATCAGGAACAGCGGCTTGGGACAATAATTGCGAATAATCCGCACCGCCGAACGCTTGTGACCGAGATTGAACATGACGATCACGCAAAGCAGCATCGATGTGGAAAAGATCCCGCTGCTGGTGGCGTAGGCAAAACACAGCGCCAGCGCACGTCCTACGGAAGTCGGTAAAAAGTGGCTGACATAGAGGGTCAGCGGCAGACAAATCAGTGCGGGAATCGTATAGGGCACCACGTACCCGAGCAGCGCCTGCAGGCGCTCGCGCGGCTCAAACCATGGGCGTCGCCCCAAGCGCTGCACAATCAAACGCCCGAGCAACGTCAGCAAGGCAAACGCACCGACCCACACCCCGGACAACAAGACGAAGTCCCCGGCCACGCTCCATGGCGAACGCTCGGACGTCTGATCGACCAACCGCCCTACTTCATCCGCCGCGCGATCGGCGCGCAGGCGCCAGGCGTCGATGAGGCCCTGGTTGAGGTCGAGCTGCTGTTGCACATCGTCGATGCTGGAACTGATGGCCCCCAACAGCCCGCCTTCCACCAACAACTCAGGCTTGGCCGGTGCTTGGGCTTCGGGCGCGGAATCCGCGGCGTACAGGGCGCCGCTGGCGCACAACAGCAGCGCGCCGAGCAGGATTGCAGTCTTGAAATTCAGCAAAACACCGGACTCCTTGCAGATGGGTCTGTAAGGAACTGACGGGATTGAGGCTTGATCGTTCCCCCGCGCGGCCATGTTTATGCCATCCGTAGGACGCTGGAAACTTTCCGCGGCCCCTTAGAGTCAGCCTTAAACGAGGGTAAGCCCCCCACTCTTTTTCAGGAGCAACCATGGCTGCGATCCCCGACTGGATGCCCATCACGCCCAACGTCGCCATCACTCGGTTCACGGTGCTGACGGTCAATATCCACAAGGGTTTTACCGCCCTGAACCGGCGATTCATCCTGCCCGAGCTGCGCGAAGCGGTGCGTGCCGTGGGCGCGGACATGGTGTTCCTGCAGGAAATCCATGGCACCCACGAACGCCACCCGCAGCGCTACAGCGACTGGCCCAACATGCCACAGTACGAATTCCTCGCCGACAGCATCTGGCCGCAGTTCGCCTACGGACGCAACGCCGTCTACCCCCACGGCGATCACGGCAATGCGCTGCTGTCGAAATTCCAGATCGTGCGCTATGACAACCTCGACATTTCCCAGAGCGGCCATGAAAACCGCGGCCTCCTGCATTGTGTGCTGCGCCTGCCGGGCAGCGGCCATGAGGTGCACGCGATCTGCATCCACCTGGGCCTGCGCGAGGTCCATCGCCAGCAACAGTTGCGCCTGCTGGAGCAGCGCATTCGCGAGATTCCCGCCGAAGCGCCGCTGGTGGTCGCTGGCGATTTCAACGACTGGCGGCAGAAGGCCGACTTGAGCCAGAGCGGCCTCACCGAAGTATTCGTGCAGGCCCATGGCAAGCCGGCGCGCACGTTCCCGGCGCGGCTGCCGTTGCTGCCTCTGGACCGTATCTACGTGCGCAACCTCAAGGTACACAACCCCCAGGTGTTGACCACGCGGCCCTGGTCGCATTTGTCTGACCATGTGCCGCTGTCGGTGGAGATCGAGCTATGAACATTGCCGTCGAACACATCGCCACCGACCAGCCGCCGGATCAAACCAAGGCCCGTGACCTGGATTACGGCTGGCAGAGCGGTAACCAGGTTGAGTTGCTGGAAAACGGCGAAGCGTACTTCCCCAAGGTGTTCGAGGTATTGCGCCAGGCGCAGCGGGAGATCCTGCTGGAGACCTTTATCCTGTTCGAAGACAAGGTAGGCCTTGAGCTGCAAGGCGTGCTCATTGAGGCGGCCCGGCGTGGGGTGAAGGTGGTGGTCAGCCTGGACGGTTTTGGTTGCGGTGAGTTGCAGCCGGCGTTTCTCGGCGAATTGGCCGACGCCGGCGTGACGGTGCAGATGTTCGACCCCGCGTCCAAGACCCTGGGCATTCGCACCAACTGGTTTCGCCGCTTGCATCGCAAGATTGTGGTCGTGGACGCCAACGTGGCGTTTATCGGCGGGATCAATTTTTCGGCGGATCACCTGGGGGATTTCGGCCCTGAGGCCAAGCAGGATTACGCCGTGCAGGTGACGGGCCCGGCGGTGGCGGACTTGCATCACTTCGCCCTGGCGCAGAGCGGTCGCCAGGTGCGTATGCGGCGCGGCTGGCGGCGGCGTCAGCAACCACCGTCAGCGTGGCCCGGTGATCAAGGCGAGGGGCTGGTGCGCCTGATTTACCGTGACAACCTGCAACACCGCGATGACATCGAAGAAGCCTATATCCATGCCCTGGGCAAGGCGCAGACACGCGTGGTGATCGCCAACGCGTACTTCTTCCCCGGCTACCGCCTGCTGCGCGCAATCCGCAATGCGGCGCGCCGGGGCGTACAGGTGCAACTGATCATGCAGGGCCAGCCCGATGTGCTGCTGGCCAAGCTGGCGGCGCGCATGCTCTACGACTACTTGCTCAAGGACGGCGTGGTGATCCACGAATATTGCCAGCGCCCACTGCACGGCAAGGTCGCGCTGGTGGATGAAGAGTGGAGCACCGTGGGCTCAAGCAACCTGGACCCGCTGAGCCTGTCGCTGAACCTGGAGGCCAACGTGTTGATTCATGACCGCCGGTTCAACCAACAGCTGTACGAGCGCCTGCAAACCCTAGCGAAAGACCACTGTCAGACCATGCCGGAAAACCGCAAGCCGCGTTTATGGCTATGGCGGTTGACCGTGGGGTTCCTGGTGTTTCATGTGATGCGCCACTTCCCCGCGCTGACGGGCTGGTTGCCGGCGCACAAGCCGCGGTTGAAACCCATCGAGAGCCAGGCCCATGACCTCTGAAGCCAGCGCTTCGCGCTTTGCCAACTGGAAGAAACCACTGACCGTGTTGTTCTTCCTGGCGCTGATTGTGCTGTTCACCCTCCTCGCCCGACGCATCGATTGGAGTGAAGTGCTGCAGACCCTGGGCGATTTCAAGCTGCGCACCTTGTTGATCGCGGGCGCGCTGACGCTGTGCAGTTTTCTGGTGTACGCCAGCTTCGATCTGATCGGCCGCACCTACATCCGCCAGAACCTGGGCTGGAAACAGATTCTGCCGGTGGGGATCATCAGTTATGCGTTCAACCTCAACCTCAGCGCATGGGTCGGCGGCATTGCCATGCGCTATCGATTGTATTCGCGGCTGGGGGTGAGCAACGGCAATATCGCCAAGATCCTCGGCCTGAGCCTGGCAACCAATTGGTTTGGCTACATGGCGCTGGCCGGGGTGGTGTTCAGCAGCGGCCTGGTGCGCATGCCGCCGGGCTGGAAAGTCAGCACCGGCGCGTTGCAGGGCATTGGCCTGGTGTTGGTGCTGGCGAGCCTGGGGTATCTGGCAGCGTGCCAGTTTTGCAAAAAGCGCGCGTGGGCGATCCGGGGCATGGAGATCAATCTGCCGTCGGTGCGCATGGCATGCCTGCAACTGGCCTTGGGCGCGTTGAACTGGTCGCTGATGGCGGCGGTGATCTTCACCCTGCTGCCGGCCAAGCTCGATTATCCACTGGTGTTGGGGGTATTGCTGATCAGCGCGATTGCCGGTGTGCTCACCCATGTTCCTGCGGGTTTGGGCGTGCTCGAGGCGGTGTTTATCGCGCTGTTGCAGCATGAGGCGTCGCGGGGCAGTTTATTGGCGGGGTTGATTGCCTACCGGGCGATTTATTTTATTGTGCCGCTGTTGATTGCATTGGTGATGTACCTCGCGGTAGAGGCCAAGGCCAAGGCGTTGCGGGTGAAGAAGGCACCGGCTTGAATCGCTGTTGATTGATCTATTGCCTTCGCGGGCAAGCCCGCTCCCACAGGGGAGTGCATTCCAGCAGGAAGAATGCATTCCAGCAGGGAAAATGCATTCCAACTGTGGGAGCGGGCTTGCCCGCGAAGGCGGCGTCAATGACACCCCGCTTATCGGGACTGGATGATGCTCAAGCGCTCCCCCACCACCATCTCGGTAATCCAGCCCACCAGGATCGAGGTGTAGGCCTGCTGGGACACAGGATCGCTCAACGAATGGTCGGCACCATCGATGATGCGGTGGGTCAACGAGTGAGTCTGCTGGCACGCCGCGCGGTAGCTCATGATGGTGGCGTGGGGCACGTGCTCGTCCGTCTCGGATTCGACGATCAGCACATCGCCGGTAAATTGCGCACAGGCATGCAAGGCTCGATTGGTCTCGGCGTGTACCAGGGTGCTGCGGTAGTCCATCAGGTCGACCTTATCCAGGTCACGCTTGGGTTTGAGCCATTCCTGGTCGCGATACAGTGCCGGCACCCGCAGCGCCAGCCAGCGTACCGGGCGCAAGGAAGTGAGGATGGCGGCCAGGTAACCGCCGTAGCTGGTGCCCACCACCGCCACCGCCGAGGTGTCGATGGCCGGGTGGGCGAGCAAGCGGTCGTAAGCCGCCAGTAGATCGCGCAGGTTGTCTTCACGGGTCACGCGTGACAGCGCAATGCCTGTGTCGGCGTGACCGCGCAGGTCGAAGGTGAGACACACGCAGCCCAGCCCGGCGATGCCCTTGGCGCGCTCGAGGTCACGCTCCTGGCTACCGCCCCAGCCATGCACGAACAGCACCCCTGGCACCTTGGATTTCGGGCTCAGGAAGGTGCCGCTCATTTGCTCGTCGTCAATGTCGATTGCAATGCTTTCGCTTCTAGCCGTCATAGGATTTGACCGTCACATACTTGAGAAGAAAGTCACTGTTTTGCGCCGGGCCCCGATACACCTCGATCGCATCCGCCGGCAGTGCCCGGTCCACGTAGGTCTCCACTGAAGACACACGAATGGCGCGCAGGCCGGGGTGGTTGATAAAGCTTTGCAGCGCCGCCACTTCGGCACTGCTGGCGCCGCCCATGCGCCAGGATTGTTCGAGCACACCACTGCGGCGCTGGCCGTTGCCGTCCAGGCCCTGGGCAATGTCGTAATTGCGCCGGGACGCGTAGAAGCCGGGATAGGCCTCGTCGGCGGCGTTATCGAAAACCCGGGCTTGCTCGATAGCCAGGCGCACATCCCCAGGCAATGGGAGCTTGAGCAAGTCTTCATAGTAGCCCGGCACCACCAGCAGGTCGGAGCCGCCGTAGACATCTTCACCCTGCCCGTCCTGGGTCAGGTACTGCTCGCCGCAGTAGCTGAATACGTGATCGCCGATAAAGCTCTGACCGACACTGTGGGTCATCACGTCCTGCAAATCCTGCTCCAGCACCAGGCCTTCATCAATCATTGCCGCAGCGCCGGGACGCGCCAGCACTGCCTCGAATTCATCCAGGTTGTGGATAACTTCCTGGCCGCGTCCGGCGCAAGCATGCACGGGCTTCAGGCGGATCGGCCCACACTTGAGCAGGTGCGCGGCGGCGGGCCTGGCGTCCTCCAACGCGAAGACGCTCACGCCATCCAACACGACTTTTCGTACGCGCTCAGCGAACAGGGATGACCAGCCTTCCGGGGCCTTGGCCTGCGGGTTGAACAGGCCGTGGCTGATCGCCTTGGTGCAGATGAAGTCGTGATCGACATAACCGCCCCACAGGTCTTGCGGGCCTCTGACTTGAAGCGCTCGCGCTTGCGCGGCGCCGACCAGGGTCTGGGTGGGCAGCACGTAGAGTTCCCGGCCGGCATGCTGCTGCGCGTCGTAACTGCCGCCGAACTTGAGGCCGAGAATCTGCGCCAGCCAGCGCGCCAGCGCGTGGTTGGTGTCGACCTCATGCTGCGCAGCCCCCTCGCGGGTGGAGTGGGCGACTACGAGTTTCTTGCGTTGTGTCGGGGTCATGCGTTCCCCTCGGCTGTGCAGCCCTGTGTGTAGGGGAAGGAATGCAGGGATCACGCCAAGGCCCGCAGAGTACAGAAGGCTGTCAAATCAAGCTGTTAAGCAAAAAGCGATGGCATAACGCCTGTTTTATTCTGCACGAGGCGGCCGTGATTCGGTGGTGTTCTGCACGATCAGACACCAAACCGACTGCGGTAATCACTGGGGGCCAGGCCGGTGATTTTCTTGAAGGTGGCACGAAAGGCGCTGGGGTCTTGGTAACCCACGGTCCAGGCGATGTGGTCGATGGTGCCGTTGGTGAATTCAAGCATTTGCCGCGCCTTGCCCACGCGCAGGTGCTGACAGTATTCGGTGGGTTTCAACCCCGTGGCACTGCGAAAGCGCCGTAGGAAAGTGCGCTCTTCCAGGCCCGCCTCTTGCGCCATGGCCGCGACGCTGACATCCACTGCGCCGCTGGCTTGCAGCCAATGCTGAACCTTGAGGATCGCGCCGTCGCCATGCCCGAGAATCGGCGCGAAGTTGCTGCCGCATTGGCTGGCGCTGTCACTGTGTTCGATCACCAGAAAACGCGCAGTATCCGCTGCAACACTCGGGCCCATCAGCCGGTCGACCAGGCGCAGGCCCAGTTCGGACCAGGCCATCAGCCCGGCGGTGGTGATCAGGTCGCCGTCATCGACGATGGGTTTGTCCGCTTCCAGGCGCACAGCGGGAAAGCGCCTGGCGAAGGACTGGGCGGAGGACCAGTGGGTGGTGGCGCTACGCCCGTCCAACAGACCGCTGCGCGCCAGCATGATCGAACCGATACACACGCCGCCGAGCACCGTACCCATCGCGTGCTGCTGGCGGATCCATTCCAGCAGCGCCGGCGGCGCTTGTTCTTCGGTAAAGTCGCCAATCGAGGGTGGCACCAAGACGGCCATCATCGGTTGATCAGGGCCAGGATGGCTGTCGAATACCCGCGCAGGTGTGCCGGTGACATCCACCTGCCAATGACTGACCCGCAGCAACGGCAACTGCGCAGATTGATGCTCGGCGGCGATCCGGTTGGCCACGCCAAACAGGTCGGTCAAACCGTGCACGGCGGCCAGTTGCGCGCCTTGGTAGATCAACACACCCAATTCAACAACAGCCATTGTCAGTTTTCCCCCTGTTTTTGTCGGTGCAGCCAATCCCGGGTGCACACGCCAGCTAAGATACTGGGCCTATCAACCCATCACGAGGCAATACACATGGCCAAGAGAGCACTCATCCTAATCGATATACAGAACGACTACTTCCCGCAGGGCAAGTGGCCGCTCGACGGCGTGGACGCCGCTGCGGACAAGGCGGCGCAGGTGCTGCAAGCGTTTCGACAGGCTGGGGATGCGGTGATTCACGTGCGCCATGAGTTCACCTCCGAGGACGCGCCGTTCTTCACGCCGGGCTCCGAAGGCGCGCATTTGCATGCAAAGGTGCTGAACCAAGGCAACGAGCCGGTGGTGCTGAAGCATTTCGTCAACGCGTTTCGCGAAACCAACCTGCGTGCATTGCTGGAGCAACGCAGCATCACCGAACTGGTGGTGGTCGGCAGCATGAGCCATATGTGCATCGATGCCGTGGTGAGGGCGGCGGCGGATCTGGGCTACAAGGTCACGCTGATTCACGATGCCTGCGCGACGCGGGACCTGGAGTTCAATGGCCGAGTGATTCCGGCCGCGCAAGTGCACGATGCGTATATGGCATCGTTGGCGTTCGGTTACGCAGGCGTGGTTTCGGCGGACGAATACCTGAAGGCGCAAGCGACGGCGGCATGACCGTCACTTGCTCGGCCGGTGTCAGCGGGAAGCGATGATAAACAGGCGCGGGAATGGCAGCAGGACAGTACCATCGGCCAGGGCTGGGTAAGCTTGGGTAATCCGTGCCTGGTATTGCTGTAGGAACGCAGCCTTTTCGCTATCGGTAAGCGCTGCAAGGAATGGGCGTAATGCCGAGCCTTTGAACCACTCCACCACGGCCGCGTGATTCGCCAACGGGTGCAGGTAGGTGGTGCGCCATATATCGACGGTGCTGCAATGTTGGCTCAGCAGCTCGTAGTAGTAACTCGCGGTGTGGCGCTCGTTGTGTCTGACCGCGCCGATCTTGGCGGCCCAGGGACCATCAGTTGCGACTTCGCGGGCGAGCCGGTGGGCGGGTTCGTCGAGGTTGTCCGGGGTTTGCACGGCCAGGGTGCCGCCGGGTGCCAGTTGACTGACCAGGTGCGGATAGAGTGTGGCGTGGTCCGGCAGCCATTGCAGCGAGGCGTTGGCCAGGATCACGTCGAGTGGTTGCGCCGGGCTCCAGTCGCCAATATCCGCCAGTTCGAAATTCAGCGCCGGCAGGCGTTTACGCGCGTCGGCCAGCATGTCGACGGAGCTGTCCATGCCAGTGACGTGGGCGTCTGGGAAACGCTCGGCCAATACTTCAGTGGAATTGCCGGGGCCGCAGCCCAGGTCGACGGCGCTGTGGACTTCGGTGTCAGGAATGGCCGCGACCAAATCCCGGACTGGGCGGGTACGCTGTTGTTCGAACATCGTGTACTGCTTGGCAGACCAGGTCATGGCGACTCTCCTTCGCTTGAGGTGGGCCACAGCCTAAATCTTGTGAGGCGTGACGACAAACCCGCCGAAACACCACGCCGACTATTTCATGCGCGTCAAAATGCCCAGATAGGGATCGCCAAACAGGGTGAAGTTTTGGCGCAAGATGCCGTCGGACATGGGCGTCAGGCTGGTCGGAATCCGCTGCTTGTGTTTGGGTGAGGGAAACGACGCAGAATTATCCGAGTAGGTGTAACTCTGGAAGTGCAGTTCGTCGCCGACCCAATGCACGTCGTTATAGAGGTAATGCCAGGTTCCGTCGCTGGGCATACTCAGGTAAAAACCGTCGGCGGCGTCTCGCAGGATTTCAACCACAGCGACGTTGTTGGACCCCCATGTCCCAAGGTATCGCTCCATGCCCGGGTGTTCGGGAATGGCCGGCGCGGCGACAAAGTCACTGCTCGCATAGGGGGTATTGCGCGCCTTCTCCGCCTTGAGTTTCGGGTATCGCTCACACACTGAGTCGACGTCGTCGACTTTCTCGAAGTCGTACCTGATTTCCATCCCCCCGGTACGGGAGGTGAACTGCATGAACTGCGGCGAGAAGGTCAGCACCTTCAGCTCGATGGTTTTGGTCGGCAAGATCATGTTGATCACCTTGCCGTCATCGGCCACGGAATAACGCATCACATCGGTCGGTTCCTGGCTGGATGCCACACAGTTGAACGCGTGCAGCAACAGTTGGCCGTCAGGCCTGAATTCGGCCACATTGGTTCTGCCTTCGTTCAACGCCTGCATGGCCCAGATTCCTACGACCAGTTTTTTGTCGCCCGCAAGGGACGCCGAGGCGTTTGGGGCCGCTTGCAGCGTAGGGCAGACGCCAACAAAAATCGCACTGAACAGGAAGACCAGAAGAGTGTTTGGCACGGTGTTCATCCTTGAGGGTGTTTTTCGCAGGCAAACAAAAAGCCCCGAGAGCAGGGCTCAGGGGGCTTTTGGGAAAGACGCTGCACGGCAGGTCCGGGCGGTATCCTAGAACGGGATATCGTCATCAAAGCTGTCGAAATCCGGAGCCGGTTGCGGAGCAGCCTGCTGTGGCGCTGGACGCGACTCACGCTGTGGCTGCTGGCTTGGCTGCGGACGCGACTGCTGTGGGCGCGGAGCCGAGTTGGACATGCCGCCCTGGCCCTGTTGGTCGCCCTGTGGACGGCCGCCCAGCAGTTGCATGGTGCCTTGCATGTCGACCACGATTTCGGTGGTGTAACGCTTGATACCGTCTTTTTCCCACTCGCGGGTCTGCAGTTTGCCTTCGATGTAGACCTGCGAACCTTTGCGCAGGTATTCACCGGCGATCTCTGCCACCTTGCCGAACATCGACACACGGTGCCATTCGGTTTTCTCGACCTTCTGGCCGGTTTGCTTGTCGGTCCACTGTTCGCTGGTCGCCAGACTCAGGTTGGTCACGGCGTTACCGTTAGGCAAGTAGCGAACTTCGGGATCCTGGCCGCATGTACCGACCAATATGACTTTGTTAACCCCACGGGCCATAACGTTCTCCTAGGCTGGGCGCGCTGTCGGCACTGGATTGACCAGTTGCTCGAGCGTCGCGCGATCCAATAATTCGGTGTCCAATTTGATGTAGATGGCGGCTTCTTCGGCGATCACTACCGCATCTGTTACCCCAACAACGGCCTTCAGGCGCTCTACCAGGCCGGCTTCACGAATGGCTTCGGGCGACAACGGCAGGCGCAGGCTTGTGACGTATGGGGGTTCGCGCATGGTAACAGCAAAGGCTAGCCAAAGTGCAGCCAGCCCAGCGCATCCGAGGAACACAACCGACAAACCGCCATGCTGGAACATCCAGCCACCCATGATGCCGCCCAATGCAGAACCAAGGAACTGGCTGGTGGAGTACACCCCCATCGCCGTGCCCTTGCCACCGGCCGGTGAAACTTTACTGATCAGCGAAGGCAACGAAGCCTCCAGCAGGTTGAACGCGGTGAAGAACACCACCGTACCGATGACCAGCGCTCGCAGGCTATCGCCGAACTGCCAGAAGAATAGCTCAGTGAGCATCAGCGTCGCGACGGCGCCGAGCAGCACTTGTTTCATCTTGCGTCGTTTCTCGCCATAGATGATGAACGGGATCATGGCGAAGAACGAAATCAACAGCGCGGTGAGGTAGACCCACCAGTGCTGCTCCTTGGGCAGGCCGGCTTTTTCCACCAGGGCCAGGGGCAAGGCGACGAAGCTGCACATCAGCATCGCGTGTAATACGAAGATACCTAAATCCAGGCGCAGCAGGTCGGGGTGCTTGAGTGTCGGCAACAACGCCTTGCGCGCAACCCCGGACTCACGGTGCTGCAATGTGCCAGTGGAGCGCGGCACCATGAAGGCGACGATCACGATGCCGAACAACGCCATGCCGCCCGTGGCAAGGAACAGCCCGTGCAAGCCGAACGCGCGCGTCAGCAAGGGGCCGACCACCATGGCCACGGCAAACGACAGGCCGATGGTCATGCCGATCATGGCCATGGCCTTGGTGCGATGCTGTTCGCGGGTCAGGTCCGACAGCAGCGCCATGACGGCGGCAGAAATCGCACCGGCGCCCTGTAGGACGCGACCGGCGATCACGCCCCAGATCGAATCGGACTGCGCCGCGAGCACACTGCCGAGGGCGAACACGATCAGCCCCAGGTAAATCACCGGACGACGGCCAACGCGGTCGGAAATGATCCCGAACGGAATCTGGAAAATTGCCTGGGTCAGGCCGTAGGCGCCAATCGCCAGGCCGATGAGGGCGGGGGTCGCGCCTGCGAGATCCATTCCATAGGTCGCGAGTACCGGCAACACCATAAACATGCCAAGCATACGGAAGGCGAACACCAGGGCCAGACCGCTTGCCGCTCGGGTCTCGCCGCTACTCATGCGTTCGCTGTGGGGATCGTGCATGGAAAAACCTCGTGTGAACCGGCGGCGATTCTACCAGTCCCATCGATTGAGAGGGTATATGCGGCGCTTTGCCGCGCAGCTTTCATGTAAGGCTGCAAGCGGCCACTTGACAGTGTATATTCATCCAGTCTTTAGCCGTATACTCCTGCATTATTTACGCCCGCCGTGCGAGGCCATCTTGGACAAGATCCTGATTCGTGGGGCTAGAACCCACAACCTGAAGAACATCGACCTGACCCTGCCCCGGGACAAACTGATCGTCATCACCGGCTTGTCCGGGTCCGGCAAATCGTCCCTGGCGTTCGACACGCTGTATGCCGAAGGCCAGCGGCGCTATGTGGAATCGTTGTCGGCCTATGCCCGGCAGTTCCTGTCGATGATGGAAAAACCCGACGTCGACACGATTGAAGGCCTGTCGCCGGCGATCTCCATCGAACAGAAGTCGACCTCCCATAACCCGCGCTCCACCGTGGGCACCATCACCGAAATCTACGACTACCTGCGTCTTCTGTATGCGCGCGTAGGTATCCCGCGCTGCCCGGACCACGACATTCCCCTGGAAGCCCAGACCGTCAGCCAGATGGTTGACCTGGTACTGGCACAGCCGGAAGGCGCCAAGCTGATGCTGCTGGCGCCGGTGATTCGTGAACGCAAGGGCGAACACCTTTCCGTCTTCGAGGAGCTTCGCGCACAAGGTTTCGTACGCGCGCGGATCAACGGCAAGCTCTATGAGCTGGATGAAGCGCCGAAACTCGACAAGCAGAAAAAGCACTCCATCGATGTCGTGGTGGACCGCTTCAAGGTGCGGGCCGACCTGCAACAGCGTCTGGCGGAATCGTTCGAGACAGCACTGAAGCTGGCAGACGGCATTGCCCTGGTGGCGCCGATGGACGACGAGCCGGGTGAAGAAATCATCTTCTCCGCGCGCTTTGCCTGTCCGATCTGTGGCCACGCCATCAGTGAGCTGGAACCCAAGCTGTTTTCCTTCAACAACCCGGCCGGCGCGTGCCCGACTTGCGATGGCCTCGGTGTGAAGCAGTTCTTCGACATCAAGCGCCTGGTCAACGGCGAGCTGACCCTGGCGGAGGGCGCGATACGCGGCTGGGACAGGCGCAACGTCTACTACTTCCAGATGCTGGGGTCGTTGGCGTCACACTACAAATTCAGCCTCGAAGTGCCGTTCAACCAACTGCCGGCGGATCAGCAGAAGGTCATCCTCCACGGCAGCGGCACGCAGAATGTCGACTTCAAGTACCTGAACGACCGTGGCGACATCGTTAAACGCTCCCACCCGTTCGAAGGCATCGTGCCGAACCTGGAGCGCCGCTACCGCGAAACCGAATCGGCGAGCGTGCGCGAAGAACTGGCGAAGTTCCTAAGCACCCAACCGTGCCCGGATTGCCGGGGCACTCGTTTACGTCGCGAGGCGCGGCATGTGTGGGTAGGCGAGAAGACGTTGCCGGCGGTAACCAACCTGCCTATCGGTGATGCCTGCGAGTACTTTGGCGTGCTTAAACTGACAGGCCGTCGCGGGGAAATTGCCGACAAGATCCTCAAGGAAATTCGCGAGCGACTGCAGTTCCTGGTCAATGTGGGCCTGGACTACCTGTCGCTGGATCGCAGCGCGGATACCTTGTCGGGCGGTGAAGCCCAGCGGATTCGCCTGGCCAGCCAGATTGGTGCCGGTCTTGTAGGTGTGTTGTACATCCTTGATGAGCCGTCCATTGGCTTGCACCAACGGGACAACGATCGCCTGCTCGGTACGCTGAAACACCTGCGGGACATTGGCAACACCGTGATCGTGGTCGAACACGACGAAGATGCGATTCGCCTGGCGGACTACGTCGTCGATATTGGCCCGGGCGCCGGTGTGCATGGTGGGCATATTGTCGCCGAAGGTACGCCTGCCGAAGTCATGGCGCACCCGGACTCACTGACCGGCAAGTACCTGTCTGGTCGCGTCAAGATTGAAGTGCCGGCCAAACGGACACCGCGCAACAAGAAGCTGGCGTTGCACCTCAAGGGTGCGCGCGGGAACAACTTGCGCAATGTCGACCTGGAAATCCCGCTTGGCCTGCTGACCTGCGTGACAGGCGTTTCCGGCTCAGGCAAGTCGACGCTGATCAACAACACCCTGTTCCCGCTGAGCGCTACCGCCTTGAATGGCGCAACCACCCTGGAAGCAGCGGCGCACGACAGCATCAAGGGCCTGGAACACCTGGACAAAGTAGTCGACATCGACCAGAGCCCGATCGGTCGCACGCCACGCTCAAACCCAGCGACCTATACCGGGCTGTTCACGCCGATCCGCGAATTGTTTGCCGGCGTTCCGGAGTCCCGTTCGCGGGGCTACGGGCCAGGCCGGTTCTCGTTCAACGTCAAGGGTGGACGCTGCGAAGCCTGTCAGGGCGATGGCTTGATCAAGGTGGAAATGCACTTCCTTCCGGACATCTACGTGCCGTGTGATGTGTGCAAGAGCAAGCGCTACAACCGCGAAACCCTGGAGATCAAATACAAGGGCAAGAGCATCCATGAAACCCTGGAGATGACCATCGAGGAAGCGCGGGTGTTCTTCGATGCAGTCCCGGCGTTGGCGCGCAAGCTGCAAACACTGATGGATGTGGGCCTGTCGTATATCAAGCTGGGGCAATCGGCGACCACGCTGTCCGGTGGTGAGGCGCAACGGGTCAAGCTGTCGCGCGAGCTGTCCAAGCGCGATACCGGCAAGACTCTCTACATCCTCGATGAACCGACAACCGGCCTGCACTTTGCGGACATCCAGCAACTGCTGGACGTGTTGCACCGCTTGCGCGACCACGGAAACACGGTGGTCGTGATCGAGCACAACCTGGATGTGATCAAAACCGCCGACTGGCTGGTGGACCTTGGGCCGGAAGGTGGCTCCAAAGGTGGCCAGATCATCGCAGTAGGTACGCCGGAGCAGGTCTCCGAGATGCCTCAGTCGCACACCGGTTACTACTTGAAACCATTGTTGGCCCGCGACCGGGCCTGACTTTATCGGGCCCAATGAAAAGCCCCGGTCACCGCTAAGGTGACCGGGGCTTTTTTATAGCCGGGAATTAGAACTGCGATTGCAGGTAATTTTCCAGGCCAATGAGCTTGATCAGGCCCAACTGCTTCTCCAGCCAGTAGGTGTGATCTTCTTCGGTATCGTTCAGCTGCACGCGGAGGATTTCACGAGTGACATAGTCGTTGTGCTGTTCGCAGAGTTCGATGCCTTTGCAGAGTGCAGCACGGACTTTGTATTCCAATCGCAGGTCGGCAGCGAGCATGTCAGGCACTGTGGTACCTACATCCAGGTCATCGGGACGCATACGTGGCGTGCCTTCGAGCATCAGGATACGGCGCATCAGCGCGTCGGCGTGCTGTGCCTCTTCTTCCATTTCGTGGTTGATACGCTCGTAGAGCTCAGTAAAGCCCCAGTCTTCGTACATACGCGAATGGATGAAATATTGGTCACGAGCTGCCAGTTCGCCCGTCAGCAACGTGTTGAGGTAATCGATTACGTCGGGGTGACCTTGCATCGCCCTACATCTCCCTGCTTGAAAGTCTGTAGTTTGAACCATGATGACCTGGAGGTCACGGGATCAACGGCAGAAAAGTGAAGATTTTCGCAGAAAAGTAGCTTAAATAACGCAAAAACCGCCCAAATGAGGGCGGTTCTGCTTATCGTTTAGAGTCAGTTAAGCGATACACCCAACGCCTTTGCGATTGCTTCTCCATAAGCCGGGTCGGCCTTTTGGAAGTGCGCCAATTGACGCTGAACCACATCACTGGAAACCCCAGCCATTGCGCCGGCGATGTTGTTGACGAGCAAGTCTTTCTGCTCGGCGCTCATCAAGCGAAACAGGGCACCCGCGTGGCTGTAGTAATCCGTGTCTTCGCGGTGATCGTAACGGTCTGCGGCACCGCTCAGGGCCAGCGCGGGCTCTGCGTACTGAGGCGCTTGTTTAGGCGCATCGGCGTAACTGTTCGGCTCGTAGTTAGGTGTACCACCGCCATTGCTGCCGAATGCCATCGAACCGTCGCGCTGGTAGCTGTTCACCGGGCTACGTGGGGCGTTCACCGGCAGCTGCTGGTGGTTGGTGCCGACACGGTAGCGGTGAGCATCTGCGTAGGCGAACACACGGCCCTGCAGCATGCGGTCCGGCGACAGGCCTACACCCGGAACCATATTGCTCGGTCCAAACGCAGCTTGTTCGACTTCAGCGAAGTAGTTCTGCGGATTACGGTTGAGTTCCAGTTCACCCACTTCGATCAGCGGGAATTCCTTCTGCGACCAGGTCTTGGTCACGTCAAAAGGGTTCTCGTAGTGAGCATTGGCCTGGGCCTCCGTCATAATCTGGATGCACACGCGCCATTTCGGGAAATCACCACGCTCGATCGCACCGAACAGATCGCGCTGCGCGTAATCGGGGTCTGTACCGGCCAGGCGAGCGGCTTCAGCTGGAGCCAGATTCTTGATGCCCTGCTTGGTTTTGTAGTGCCACTTTACCCAGTGACGCTCACCCTTGGCGTTGATCAGGCTGTAGGTGTGGCTACCGAAGCCGTGCATGTGACGATAGCCGTCCGGGATACCACGGTCCGAAAACAGGATGGTGACCTGATGCAGCGCTTCTGGAGAGTGCGACCAGAAATCCCACATCATCTGCGCGCTTTTCAGATTGCTCTGGGGCAGACGCTTCTGGGTGTGGATGAAGTCAGGAAATTTCAGCGGGTCACGGATGAAGAACACAGGGGTGTTGTTACCCACGATGTCCCAGTTGCCTTCTTCGGTGTAGAACTTCAGAGCAAAGCCACGAGGGTCACGCTCTGTATCCGCCGAGCCACGCTCACCGCCTACCGTGGAAAACCGCAGGAAGGTCGGGGTTTGCTTACCTACGCTCTCGAACAGCTTGGCGCTGGTGTATTGGGTAATATCTTTGCTTACCGTGAAAGTACCGTAGGCGCCTGAACCCTTGGCGTGCACGCGTCGCTCAGGGATGTTTTCACGGTTGAAGTGAGCGAGCTTCTCGATCAGGTGGAAGTCGTCGAGCAGCAACGGACCACGCGGGCCGGCGGAACGGGAATTCTGATTGTCCGCGACGGGAGCGCCGCTGGCGGTGGTAAGAACTTTATTCTGGCTCATGCTCAATTTTCCTCAGGTCGGACTTGGAACTGCCGGCTAATCGGCTTGGATAGAGTATTGGTCATCCCTATGAAGCCTACAAATTCATTAAATTGTAAGCATCGATAGAGAATAACTACCAACCCTCTAAACGCCATAGTGCCGAGCACTGCCTGTGGAAGCTTGTACCCATCGAGCTATTTCTTACGCGCACAAAAAACCGGGCACTAGGCCCGGTTCTTCGTTACAGACTGACGTCTTACTCGGCGCTTACAGCTTCGCCGGCAGTAGCACGATCAACCAACTCGACGTACGCCATAGGCGCGTTGTCGCCAGCGCGGAAACCGCACTTGAGGATGCGCAGGTAGCCACCCTCACGGGTAGCGTAACGCTTGCCCAGGTCGTTGAAGAGCTTACCAACGATAGCTTTCGAACGGGTACGGTCGAAAGCCAGACGGCGGTTAGCCAGGCTGTCTGTCTTGGCCAAAGTGATCAGCGGCTCAGCAACGCGACGCAGTTCTTTAGCTTTCGGCAGTGTAGTTTTGATCAGCTCGTGCTCGAACAGCGACACCGCCATGTTTTGGAACATGGCCTTGCGGTGCGAGCTGGTACGGCTCAGGTGACGACCACTTTTACGATGACGCATGGTTCATTCCTTACCAAACTCACGTTCGGTGATTACGACGATCAGGCAGTCGCCTTGTCGTCCTTCTTAAGACTTGCAGGCGGCCAGTTGTCGAGGCGCATGCCGAGGGACAGACCGCGGGAGGCCAGAACGTCCTTGATTTCAGTCAAGGATTTCTTGCCCAGGTTCGGAGTCTTCAACAGTTCTACTTCGGTACGCTGAATCAGGTCGCCGATGTAGTAAATGTTTTCCGCCTTAAGGCAGTTAGCCGAACGTACAGTCAGTTCCAGATCGTCAACCGGGCGAAGCAGGATCGGATCGATCTCGTCTTCCTGCTCGATTACCACTGGTTCGCTGTCACCTTTGAGGTCGACGAACGCAGCCAACTGCTGTTGCAGGATGGTTGCAGCGCGGCGGATAGCCTCTTCAGGATCCAGAGTACCGTTGGTTTCCAGATCAATAACCAGCTTGTCCAGGTTAGTACGCTGCTCGACACGGGCGTTTTCCACCACGTATGCGATACGGCGAACCGGGCTGAACGAAGAGTCAAGCTGCAAGCGACCAATGCTGCGGCTTTCGTCTTCATCGCTCTGACGCGAGTCGGCCGGTTCATAACCACGACCACGAGCTACGGTGAGCTTCATGTTCAGGGCGCCGTTAGACGCCAGGTTAGCGATTACGTGATCGGGGTTAACGATCTCGACATCATGATCCAGCTGAATATCGGCAGCGGTAACCACCCCCGAACCCTTCTTCGACAAGGTCAGCGTAACTTCGTCACGGCCGTGCAGCTTGATAGCCAGACCTTTAAGGTTCAACAGGATTTCAATTACGTCTTCCTGTACACCTTCGATGGCGCTGTACTCGTGGAGCACACCGTCAATCTCGGCCTCGACTACTGCACAGCCGGGCATTGAGGACAACAGGATGCGGCGCAGCGCGTTGCCCAGGGTGTGGCCAAAACCACGCTCGAGAGGCTCGAGAGTGATCTTGGCGCGGGTTGGACTGACAACCTGCACATCAATGTGGCGGGGTGTCAGGAACTCATTTACCGAAATCTGCATGGATGCACCTATTTTCTAGCCCTTACTTGGAGTAGAGCTCGACAATCAGGCTTTCGTTGATGTCGGCGGACAGATCACTGCGAGCTGGAACGTTCTTGAAAACGCCCGACTTCTTCTCAGTGTCTACTTCTACCCATTCTACGCGGCCACGTTGGGCACACAGATCGAGAGCTTGGACAATGCGAAGTTGGTTTTTTGCTTTCTCGCGAATCGCGACCACGTCACCAGCACGAACCTGGTAGGACGGGACGTTAACGGTTTGGCCGTTTACGCTGACGGATTTGTGCGATACCAGCTGACGGGATTCGGCACGAGTAGAACCAAAGCCCATACGGTATACAACGTTGTCCAGACGGCATTCGAGCAGTTGCAGCAGGTTTTCACCGGTTGCACCTTTCTTGCCAGCAGCTTCTTTGTAGTAGCCGCTGAACTGACGCTCGAGAACGCCGTAGATACGACGGACCTTCTGCTTTTCACGCAGTTGGGTGCCGTAGTCGGACTGGCGACCGCGGCGTTGGCCGTGGATACCAGGTGCTGCTTCAATGTTGCACTTCGATTCGATCGCGCGCACGCCGCTCTTCAGGAAGAGATCGGTGCCTTCGCGACGAGCGAGTTTGCATTTTGGACCAATGTAACGAGCCATTCTTTACAATCTCCTGGATTACACGCGGCGCTTCTTCGGCGGACGGCACCCGTTGTGCGGGATTGGCGTCACGTCGGTGATGCTGGCGATCTTATAGCCACAGCCGTTCAAAGCACGGACAGCAGACTCACGACCTGGACCTGGACCTTTGACGTTAACGTCGAGGTTTTTCAGGCCATATTCCAGCGCAGCTTGACCAGCACGTTCAGCAGCT
The DNA here is from genome assembly GCF_057835125.1 of Pseudomonas sp. GL_117. Taxonomy (NCBI): domain Bacteria; kingdom Pseudomonadati; phylum Pseudomonadota; class Gammaproteobacteria; order Pseudomonadales; family Pseudomonadaceae; genus Pseudomonas; species Pseudomonas sp. GL_117. The sequence goes on from NZ_CM174418.1 coordinate 5,523,399, forward strand.
ACTTGAGCAGCAAACGGGGTGGACTTGCGGGAACCGCGGAAACCCGAACCACCAGAGGTAGCCCAAGAAAGCGCGTTACCTTGACGGTCGGTGATGGTCACGATGGTGTTGTTAAAAGAAGCATGGATGTGGGCGATGCCATCAACCACTGTCTTTTTAACTTTTTTACGAGGACGAGCAGCAGGTTTTGCCATGATAATTTTCCTGTCGATTCGCTGGGGCGATTACTTGCGGATCGGCTTACGCGGACCTTTACGGGTACGCGCGTTAGTCTTGGTACGCTGACCGCGTACTGGAAGACCACGACGATGACGCAGACCGCGATAGCAACCGAGGTCCATCAAACGCTTGATTTTCATGTTGATTTCGCGACGCAGATCACCTTCAGTGGTGAACTTCGCCACTTCGCCACGCAGCTGTTCAATCTGCTCGTCGCTCAGATCCTTGATCTTAGCGGCTGGGTTTACCCCAGCAACTGCGCAAATTTTCTGCGCAGTAGTGCGACCAACACCATAGATGTAGGTCAGCGAGATAACAGTGTGCTTGTTATCTGGAATGTTAACGCCTGCAATACGGGCCATTCAGTGGGACTCCAATTGACAGCTACCTACGCCCCGGAAGCCAAGAAATAGGGCGCGAGATAATATCGCTGTAATAACAAATAATCAACCCGGCAGCGCACTAGCTGCCGGGCTTCAAGCGGATCACACTCAGCCTTGGCGCTGTTTGTGACGCGGTTCCGCGCTGCAAATTACTCGAACAACACCTTCGCGGCGAATAATCTTGCAGTTACGGCACAGCTTTTTCACCGATGCACGAACTTTCATCACCAACTCCTCGAACCTTATGGGTACTCAGCGCAACATGCCGCTGCCGTAGCCCTTCAGGTTGGCTTTCTTCATCAGGGATTCGTACTGGTGCGAAACGAGGTGCGATTGTACTTGGGACATGAAGTCCATCACAACCACGACGACGATCAGCAACGAGGTCCCGCCAAGGTAGAACGGAACGTTTGCTGCAACCACCAGGAACTGGGGCAGCAAGCACACGGCCGTCATATATAGAGCACCGAACAGGGTCAAACGAGTCAGAACGCCATCAATGTAGCGTGCCGACTGCTCACCTGGACGGATGCCCGGAATAAAGGCACCGGACTTCTTCAGGTTTTCCGCTACGTCTTTCGGATTGAACATCAACGCCGTATAGAAGAAGCAGAAGAAAATAATCCCTGCACTAAACAGCAGAATATTCAACGGCTGACCAGGAGCGATCGACTGAGAGAGGTCCTGCAGCCAGCCCATATTTTCAGACTGACCAAACCAGGTACCCAACGAAGCCGGAAACAGCAAAATGCTGCTCGCGAAAATTGCCGGGATAACACCGGCCATATTCACTTTCAGCGGCAAGTGGCTGGTCTGCGCAGCAAAAACCTTACGGCCCTGCTGACGCTTGGCGTAGTGAACAGCAATACGACGCTGGCCACGCTCAATGAACACCACAAAACCGATAATCGCTACTGCCAGCAAACCGATGGCAACCAGGGCGAAAATATTGATATCACCCTGACGCGCAGACTCGAAAGACTGCCCGATTGCTCTCGGAAGACCGGCGACGATACCTGCGAAAATCAACATCGAGATACCGTTACCAACACCACGCTCAGTAATCTGCTCACCCAGCCACATCATGAACATCGCACCAGCCACAAAAGTGGATACCGCGACGAAATGGAAGCCAAAGTCACCAGTGAACGCAACGCCCTGCCCCGCCAGGCCAACGGACATGCCGATAGCTTGAACCAGGGCGAGAGCGACAGTGCCGTAGCGGGTGTACTGGCTAATCTTGCGACGGCCAGCTTCACCTTCCTTCTTCAACTGCTCCAGCTGCGGGCTGACGGCGGTCATCAGTTGCATGATGATCGATGCCGAAATGTACGGCATGATCCCCAGTGCAAAGATGCTCATCCGTTCCAGCGCGCCGCCGGAAAACATGTTGAACAAGCTAAGAATGGTCCCCTCATTCTGTCGAAACAGGTCTGCGAGTCGGTCCGGGTTGATACCTGGAACCGGGATGTGTGCGCCTATTCGGTAGACGATAATCGCCAGGAACAGAAAACGCAGACGAGCCCAAAGTTCAGACATACCGCCTTTGCCGAGCGCTGAGAGAGCACCTTGCTTAGCCATTTATTCCTCGAACTTGCCGCCAGCTGCTTCGATAGCCGAACGCGCACCTTTGGTGGCGCCGATTCCCTTGCCGATAGTGACAGCGCGAGTCACTTCACCGGACAGCATGATTTTCACACGCTGTACGTTGACGTTGATCACGTTGGCATCTTTCAGGGTCTGCACAGTAACGATGTCGCCTTCCACTTTAGCCAGCTCGGACAGACGTACTTCTGCGCGATCCATGGCTTTCAGGGATACGAAACCGAACTTAGGCAGGCGACGATGCAGCGGCTGTTGACCGCCTTCAAAGCCTGGAGCGATGGTGCCACCGGAGCGGGAGGTTTGACCTTTGTGGCCACGGCCACCAGTCTTACCCAAACCGCTACCGATACCACGGCCCGGACGATGCTTTTCGCGACGGGAACCCGGCGCTGGACTCAGATCATTGAGTTTCATCGATTAACCCTCGACACGCAGCATGTAGTAAGCCTTGTTGATCATCCCGCGATTCTCGGGAGTATCAAGTACTTCTACAGTGTGACCGATGCGACGCAGACCCAGACCCTTAACGCACAGTTTGTGGTTAGGGATGCGGCCGGTCATGCTTTTGATCAGCGTTACTTTAACGGTAGCCATGATCAGAAGATCTCCTTGACAGTCAGGCCACGCTTAGCAGCGATGGACTCAGGAGATTGCATAGCTTTCAAACCTTTGAAAGTGGCGTGAACCACGTTTACCGGGTTAGTCGAGCCGTAGCACTTGGCCAGAACGTTCTGAACGCCAGCAACTTCGAGGACAGCACGCATAGCGCCGCCAGCGATGATACCGGTACCTTCAGAAGCAGGCTGCATGTACACCTTCGAAGCGCCATGGGCGGACTTCATTGCGTACTGCAGAGTGGTGCCGTTCAGGTCAACTTGGATCATGTTGCGACGAGCAGCTTCCATTGCCTTCTGGATCGCAGCAGGCACTTCACGCGACTTGCCACGGCCGAAGCCAACACGGCCTTTACCATCACCAACCACGGTCAACGCGGTGAAGGTGAAGATACGGCCGCCTTTAACGGTTTTGGCTACGCGGTTAACTTGAACCAGCTTCTCAATGTAGCCTTCGTCGCGCTTTTGGTCGTTATTTGACATAACTTAGAACTCCAGCCCAGCTTCACGAGCGCCATCAGCAAGCGCTTTCACGCGGCCATGGTACTTGAAGCCAGAGCGGTCGAAAGCCACTTGCGAGACGCCAGCGGCCTTAGCACGCGTAGCGACCAGCTGGCCAACCTTAGTGGCCGCGTCGATGTTGCCAGTGGCACCATCACGCAGTTCTTTATCCAAAGTCGAGGCGCTTGCCAGGACTTTGTTGCCGTCGGCCGAGATGACCTGGGCGTAGATGTGCTGCGACGAGCGGAACACGCAGAGACGCACGACTTCGAGTTCGTGCATTTTCAGGCGTGCTTTGCGAGCGCGACGCAGTCGAGTAACTTTTTTGTCGGTCATTTGCTATGCCCTACTTCTTCTTGGCTTCTTTACGACGGACGACTTCGTCCGCGTAGCGCACACCTTTGCCTTTGTACGGCTCTGGTGGACGGAAGTCGCGGATCTCAGCAGCCACTTGACCTACCAGTTGCTTGTCGATGCCCTTGATCAGGATATCGGTCTGGCTAGGAGTCTCAGCGGTGATGCCTTCCGGCAGTTCGTAATCCACTGGGTGCGAGAAGCCAAGGGCCAGGTTCAAAACCGTGCCTTTTGCTTGCGCTTTGTAACCAACACCGACCAGCTGGAGCTTGCGCTCGAAGCCTTGGCTTACGCCTTGGACCATGTTGTTTACCAACGCACGCGTGGTACCGGCCATTGCGCGAGTTTGTTGATCGCCATTGCGAGCAGCGAAACGCAGCTCACCAGCTTCTTCAACGATCTCAACGGACGAATGGATGTTCAGTTCAAGAGTACCCTTGGCACCCTTCACCGAAAGCTGTTGGCCTGCGAATTTTACTTCGACACCGGCTGGCAGCTTAACGGGGTTCTTAGCGACGCGAGACATGCTTATCCCCCCTTAGAACACAGTGCAAAGAACTTCGCCGCCGACACCGGCAGCGCGCGCAGCACGATCCGTCATCACACCTTTGTTGGTGGAGACGATAGACACGCCCAGACCGCCACGAACTTTCGGCAGATCTTCAGCGGACTTGTACTGACGCAGGCCTGGACGGCTAACGCGCTTCACTTCCTCGATGACCGAACGGCCTTCGAAGTACTTCAGCTCGATGGACAGCAGTGCTTTAACATCGCTGCTGATCTGATAATCCGCAATGTAGCCTTCGTCTTTCAGGACTTTGGCAACAGCTACCTTCAACTTGGAAGATGGCATGCTTACGACGGACTTTTCAGCCATCTGGGCATTACGGATACGAGTTAGCATGTCCGCTAACGGGTCCTGCATACTCATGGGCTAGACGCTCCTAATACAAAAAAATTAGCCTTGCGGCTACATATATCGCCGAGAATCTCCGTGTAAAAAACACGGGCTCAGGCGAGCCGCGTATTTTAGACACACTCCGGAAATGAAACAAGCCCCAAAAGGGGCTTGTTCCAGATTCAAGGTCACCGGCGGTCAGTATCTTTCGATTCAGACCACCCGGACGTTGAAAGTACTTACCAGCTGGCTTTAACCAGACCTGGTACGTCACCACGCATTGCCGCTTCACGCAGTTTGTTACGGCCGAGGCCGAACTTGCGGTAAACGCCGTGTGGACGACCGGTCAGGCGGCAGCGGTTACGCATGCGCGAAGCGCTTGCGTCACGTGGCTGCTTCTGCAGAGCTACTGTAGCTTCCCAACGCGCTTCTGGACTTGCGTTCAGATCAACGATGATTGCTTTCAGTGCTGCACGCTTCTTGGCGTACTTGGCAACCGTGAGCTGACGCTTCAGCTCGCGGTTTTTCATGCTCATCTTGGCCATGGTCCTACTCCAATCAGTTGCGGAACGGGAATTTGAAAGCACGCAACAGGGCGCGACCTTCATCATCGTTCTTGGCAGTGGTGGTCAGGGTGATGTCCAGACCGCGGAGAGCATCGATCTTATCGTAGTCGATTTCCGGGAAGATGATCTGCTCTTTCACGCCCATGCTGTAGTTACCACGACCATCGAAGGACTTGGCATTCAGGCCGCGGAAGTCGCGAACCCGAGGCAGGGAGATCGACAGCAGACGATCCAGGAATTCGTACATACGCTCACGGCGCAGGGTCACTTTGACGCCGATCGGCCAACCTTCACGGACTTTAAAGCCAGCGATGGATTTCCGAGCGTAGGTCACAACGACTTTCTGGCCGGTGATCTTTTCCAGGTCAGCAACAGCGTGCTCGATGACTTTTTTGTCGCCGATCGCTTCGCCCAGACCCATGTTCAGGGTGATTTTGGTAACGCGCGGAACTTCCATCACGTTCCCAAGCTTAAGTTCTTCCTTAAGCTTAGGGGCGATTTCCTTCCGGTAAATCTCTTGTAGTCGTGCCATGGTCTAATCTACCTAGCAGTGTTCAAGCATCAACCGCTTTTTGGGTCGACTTGAAGACACGAATTTTCTTACCGTCTTCTACTTTGAAACCAACGCGGTCAGCCTTGTTGGTTTCGCCGTTGAAGATGGCGACGTTAGAAGCATCCAGCGGAGCTTCTTTCTCGACGATACCGCCCTGCACGCCCGACATCGGGTTAGGCTTGGTATGACGCTTAACCAGGTTCAGACCACCGATAACCAGACGGTTATTAGCGAGAACCTTAAGCACCTTACCGCGCTTACCTTTGTCTTTGCCGGCGATCACGATGATCTCGTCGTCACGACGAATCTTTTGCATGTCGGATCTCCTTACAGCACTTCTGGGGCGAGCGAGACGATCTTCATGAACTTCTCAGTACGAAGTTCACGGGTCACTGGCCCAAAGATACGGGTGCCGATCGGCTCTTGCTTGTTGTTCAGAAGAACAGCAGCGTTGCCATCAAAGCGGATAATGGAGCCATCAGCACGACGTACGCCGTGACGAGTGCGGACTACAACAGCAGTCATCACTTGGCCTTTTTTCACTTTACCGCGAGGAATTGCTTCCTTCACGGTAACTTTGATGATGTCACCGATACCAGCGTAACGACGATGGGAGCCACCCAGCACCTTGATGCACATAACACGGCGAGCGCCGCTGTTATCGGCCACATCGAGCATGGATTGAGTCTGAATCATATAATTTCTCCGACCCCTAGTCCTTAGACTTCCACAGCGCGTTCGAGAACATCAACCAGTGCCCAAGACTTGGTCTTGGCCAGCGGACGAGTTTCACGAATAGTGACTTTGTCGCCGATGTGGCACTGATTGGTTTCGTCGTGCGCGTGCAGCTTAGTCGAACGCTTAACATATTTACCGTAGATCGGGTGCTTAACGCGACGCTCGATCAAAACGGTGATGGTTTTGTCCATCTTGTCGCTGACAACACGGCCAGTCAGCGTACGGACAGTCTTTTCGGCTTCAGCCATGATCACTTACCTGCCTGCTGGTTGAGCACAGTCTTCACGCGAGCGATGTCACGCTTAACTTGCGAGAGCAGATGAGACTGCCCCAACTGGCCAGTTGCTTTCTGCATACGCAGATTGAACTGGTCGCGCAGCAAGCCGAGCAGTTGCTCGTTCAGCTGCTGTGCGGATTTTTCACGAAGTTCATTCGCTTTCATCACATCACCGTCCGTTTAACAAAGGAGGTGGCGAGCGGCAGCTTTGCAGCAGCCAGGGCGAAAGCCTCACGCGCCAGCTCTTCAGAAACACCCTCGATCTCATACAGGACTTTGCCTGGCTGAATCTGGGCTACCCAGTATTCCACGTTACCCTTACCTTTACCCATCCGCACTTCGAGAGGCTTCTTGGAGATCGGCTTGTCCGGGAATACACGGATCCAGATCTTGCCGCCACGTTTTACGTGACGGGTCAGAGCACGACGCGCTGACTCGATCTGACGAGCGGTGAGACGACCACGAGCTACAGACTTCAGCGCGAACTCGCCGAAGCTGACTTTGCTACCGCGCTGAGCCAGACCACGGTTGTGGCCTGTCATCTGCTTGCGGAACTTCGTACGCTTAGGTTGCAACATTTGGCGTACCCCTTACTTAGCAGCTTTTTTACGAGGCGCTGGTGCTTGTGGTTTCAGTTCTTCTTGGCGACCACCAATTACTTCGCCTTTGAAGATCCAAACCTTTACACCGATCACACCGTAAGTGGTGTGAGCTTCGTAGTTGGCATAGTCGATGTCGGCACGCAGGGTGTGCAGTGGCACACGACCTTCGCGATACCATTCAGTACGTGCGATTTCAGCACCGCCGAGACGACCGCTCACTTGGATTTTGATGCCTTTGGCACCAATGCGCATGGCGTTCTGTACTGCGCGCTTCATAGCGCGACGGAACATTACGCGACGCTCCAGCTGCTGAGCTACGCTCTGCGCAACCAGCATACCGTCGAGCTCCGGCTTGCGGATCTCTTCGATATTGATGTGCACAGGCACACCCATTTGCTTGGTCAGGTCCTGACGCAGTTTCTCAACATCTTCACCTTTCTTCCCGATAACGATACCTGGACGAGCGGTGTGGATGGTGATACGTGCAGTTTGGGCCGGACGATGGATATCGATACGGCTTACGGACGCGCTTTTTAGTTTGTCTTGGAGATACTCACGCACCTTCAGATCAGCGAACAAGTAGTCCGCATAAGTCCGACCGTCTGCGTACCAGACGGAGGTGTGCTCCTTGACGATTCCCAGGCGAATGCCAATGGGATGTACTTTCTGACCCATCTCTTCGACTCCGTTACTTGTCAGCAACCTTGACAGTGATATGGCAAGACCGCTTGACGATGCGATCAGCACGGCCTTTGGCACGTGGCATGATGCGCTTCAGCGAACGCCCTTCGTTGACGAAAACGGTGCTGACCTTCAGGTCATCAACGTCTGCGCCTTCGTTATGCTCGGCGTTGGCTACGGCCGACTCCAGCACTTTCTTCATGATCTCGGCGGCTTTCTTACTGCTGAAAGCCAACAGGTTGAGCGCTTCGCCCACCTTCTTCCCGCGGATCTGGTCGGCGACCAAGCGGGCTTTCTGGGCGGAGATTCGAGCGCCCGACAACTTAGCGGCTACTTCCATTTCCTAACCCCTTAACGCTTGGCTTTCTTGTCTGCCACGTGCCCACGATAAGTGCGGGTACCGGCAAACTCGCCCAGTTTGTGGCCGACCATGTCTTCGTTAACGAGAACTGGGACGTGTTGACGACCGTTGTGTACTGCGATGGTCAGACCGACCATTTGTGGCAGGATCATCGAACGACGCGACCAGGTCTTAACTGGTTTGCGATCGTTCTTTTCCGCCGCCACTTCGATCTTCTTCAGTAGGTGAAGATCAATAAAAGGACCTTTTTTCAGAGAACGTGGCACTGTCGTATCCCTCTATTTACTTGCGACGACGGACGATCATTTTGTCGGTACGCTTATTACCACGAGTCTTCGCGCCCTTAGTCGGGAAGCCCCATGGCGATACCGGATGACGACCACCAGAGGTACGACCTTCACCACCACCGTGTGGGTGGTCAACCGGGTTCATGGCAACACCACGAACGGTTGGGCGAACGCCACGCCAGCGTTTGGCACCAGCTTTACCCAGCGAACGCAGGCTGTGCTCGGAGTTCGAGACTTCGCCCAGGGTCGCGCGGCATTCAGCCAGCACTTTACGCATCTCACCAGAACGCAGACGCAGGGTCACGTAGACACCTTCACGAGCGATCAGCTGAGCCGAAGCACCAGCGGAACGAGCGATCTGTGCGCCTTTACCTGGCTTCAATTCGATGCCGTGTACGGTGCTACCAACTGGAATGTTACGCAGTTGCAGAGCGTTGCCCGGCTTGATCGGTGCCAGGGCACCTGCGATCAGCTGGTCGCCAGCGCTCACGCCTTTAGGGGCGATGATGTAGCGACGCTCGCCATCTGCGTACAGCAGCAGAGCGATGTGAGCAGTACGGTTTGGATCGTATTCGATACGCTCGACAGTGGCAGAGATGCCATCTTTGTCGTTGCGACGGAAGTCGACCAGACGATAATGCTGCTTATGGCCACCACCGATGTGACGAGTGGTAATACGACCATTGTTGTTACGACCACCAGACTTCGATTTTTTCTCGAGCAGCGGTGCGTGAGGAGCGCCTTTATGCAGCTCCTGGTTGACCACCTTGACCACAAAACGGCGGCCAGGGGAAGTCGGTTTGCATTTAACGATTGCCATGATGCACCCCTTCCTTACTCAGCACTGCTGCTGAAATCGAGATCTTGGCCTGGCTGAAGGGAGATAACTGCCTTCTTCCAGTCATTACGCTTGCCCAGACCGCGAGCAGTGCGCTTGCTCTTACCCAGAACATTCAGGGTAGTAACACGCTCTACTTTCACGCTGAACAGGCTTTCGACGGCCTTCTTGATTTCCAGCTTGGTTGCGTCAGTTGCAACCTTGAAAACGAACTGGCCTTTCTTGTCAGCCAGAACCGTAGCCTTTTCGGAAACGTGCGGGCCAAGCAGAACTTTAAATACGCGTTCCTGGTTCATCCCAGCAGCTCCTCGAATTTCTTCACGGCCGACACGGTGATCAACACCTTGTCGTATGCGATCAGACTAACTGGATCGGAACCTTGCACGTCACGTACATCAACGTGTGGCAGGTTGCGAGCAGCCAGGTACAGGTTCTGATCAACAGCTTCAGACACGATCAAAACGTCGGTCAGGCTCATGTTGTTCAGTTTGCCCAGCAGATCTTTGGTTTTTGGACTTTCAACAGCGAAGTCCTGAACCACGACCAGACGATCAGTACGCACGAGTTCAGCAAGGATGGAGCGCAGTGCTGCGCGATACATCTTCTTGTTGAGCTTCTGAGAGTGATCCTGTGGACGAGCTGCGAAAGTGGTACCGCCGCCACGCCAGATTGGGCTACGGATAGTACCGGCACGAGCACGGCCAGTGCCTTTCTGACGCCAAGGGCGCTTACCGCCACCACGTACGTCGGAACGGGTCTTTTGCTGCTTGCTACCTTGACGGCCGCCGGCCATGTAGGCCACGACTGCTTGGTGAACCAGCGTCTCGTTGAATTCGCCGCCAAATGTCAGTTCGGAAACTTCGATCGCTTGAGCGTCATTTACATTTAATTGCATGTCAGCTTCCCCTTAACCGCGAGCCTTGGCCGCTGGACGTACAACCAGGTTGCCGCCAGTAGCGCCAGGAACAGCACCCTTGACCAACAACAGATTGCGTTCAGCGTCGACGCGCACTACTTCGAGGGACTGCACGGTCACGCGCTCAGCGCCCATATGACCGGACATTTTTTTGCCCTTGAATACACGACCAGGAGTCTGGCACTGGCCAATAGAGCCCGGGACGCGGTGGGAAACGGAGTTACCGTGAGTGTTGTCTTGGCCACGGAAATTCCAACGCTTGATCGTACCCTGGAAGCCTTTACCCTTGGACTGACCGGTTACATCAACCAGTTGACCAGCGGCGAAGATTTCAGCGTTGATCAGATCGCCAGCCTGGTAGTCGCCATCTTCAAGACGGAACTCCATAACAGTACGACCAGCTGCAACGTTTGCTTTTGCGAAGTGACCTGCTTGAGCAGCAGTCACGCGCGAAGCACGACGCTCGCCGACAGTGACTTGCACTGCACGATAGCCATCGGTTTCTTCAGTTTTGAACTGGGTGACGCGATTCGGTTCGATCTCAATGACCGTGACCGGAATGGAGACACCTTCTTCGGTGAAAATACGGGTCATACCGCATTTACGACCGACTACACCAATAGTCATGTTGTAAACCTCATGAGTGTACGGGGCTTTCACCCGCTATGGCCGCCCATTTCAGAGCGTTACACGACTAAGACCCAAGTCTTAGCCGAGGCTGATCTGTACTTCCACACCGGCCGCCAGATCAAGCTTCATAAGTGCATCAACGGTTTTATCCGTTGGCTGGACGATGTCCAGTACGCGCTTATGAGTACGGATCTCGTACTGGTCACGCGCGTCTTTGTTGACGTGCGGGGAGACCAGAACGGTGAACCGCTCTTTACGGGTAGGCAGTGGAATTGGACCACGCACTTGAGCACCAGTACGTTTCGCGGTTTCCACGATTTCCTGGGTGGATTGGTCGATCAGGCGATGGTCAAAAGCCTTCAACCTGATACGGATTTGCTGATTTTGCATTGGATTTCAGACTCCGGCTGCTATTCCCAGCGAGCGCAATACGCCCGTTAAAAGGAGGCGCAATTCTATAGACGCCCCAGATAGGTGTCAACCCAATAAAAAAGGCCCCCGCTGAGCGGGGGCCTTTTTCAAAGCATCAAGCTAACTCAAAAAAGAGCTTACTCGATGATTTTAGCTACAACACCAGCACCAACGGTACGGCCGCCTTCACGGATAGCGAAGCGCAGACCGTCTTCCATTGCGATGGTTTTGATCAGGGTAACTTCCATTTGGATGTTATCACCTGGCATTACCATTTCAACGCCTTCTGGCAGCTGGCAGTTACCAGTCACGTCAGTAGTACGGAAGTAGAACTGAGGACGGTAGCCTTTGAAGAACGGAGTGTGACGACCGCCTTCTTCCTTGCTCAGAACGTAGACTTCTGCGGTGAACTTGGTGTGCGGCTTAACGGTGCCTGGCTTAACCAGAACCTGGCCACGCTCAACGTCGTCACGCTTGGTACCACGCAGCAGAACGCCGCAGTTCTCGCCAGCACGACCTTCGTCGAGCAGCTTGCGGAACATTTCAACACCGGTGCAGGTGGTGACGGTGGTGTCACGCAGACCAACGATTTCCAGCGGATCTTGAACGCGAACGATACCGCGCTCGATACGACCAGTCACAACAGTACCGCGACCGGAGATCGAGAACACGTCTTCGATTGGCATCAGGAACGGCTTGTCGGTCAGACGAACTGGTTCTGGGATGTAGGTATCCAGAGTTTCAACCAGTTTACGAACGGCAGTGGTGCCCATTTCGTTGTCGTCTTTACCTTCCAGAGCCATACGAGCAGAACCGATGATGATCGGAGTGTCGTCGCCTGGGAAGTCGTAAGTGCTCAGCAGATCGCGCACTTCCATCTCAACCAGTTCCAGCAGCTCAGCGTCGTCTACCAGGTCAGCCTTGTTCAGGAAAACCACGATGTACGGAACGCCTACCTGACGGGACAGCAGGATGTGCTCACGGGTTTGTGGCATCGGACCATCAGCGGCCGAGCAAACCAGGATCGCGCCGTCCATCTGGGCAGCACCGGTGATCATGTTCTTCACATAGTCAGCGTGACCTGGGCAGTCAACGTGAGCGTAGTGACGAATTTTCGAGTTGTACTCGACGTGCGCGGTGTTGATGGTGATACCACGAGCTTTTTCTTCTGGAGCGCTGTCGATTTTATCGAAATCAACGATTGCAGAACCGAATACTTCGGAGCAAACGCGAGTCAGAGCTGCGGTCAGAGTGGTTTTACCGTGGTCAACGTGGCCGATGGTGCCAACGTTTACGTGCGGTAGGGAACGATCAAATTTTTCTTTAGCCACGACAATTAACTCCTTGCCTAAAGGACTGAATCAGCCTTGTTTTTTGGATACAGTTTCAGCGATGTGCGCCGGAGCTGTGTTGTATTTTTTGAATTCCATAGAGTAGCTTGCGCGACCCTGGGACATGGAGCGAACGTCGGTCGCATAACCGAACATCTCACCCAACGGAACCTCGGCGCGAATCACTTTGCCGGAAACCGTGTCTTCCATACCCAAGATCATGCCGCGACGACGGTTAAGGTCGCCCATGACATCACCCATATAGTCTTCAGGTGTAACAACTTCTACCGCCATGATCGGCTCAAGCAACTCACCACCGCCCTTCTGGGCCAGTTGCTTGGTAGCCATGGAGGCAGCCACCTTAAACGCCATCTCGTTGGAGTCGACGTCGTGGTAAGAACCGTCAAAAACGGTTGCTTTCAGGCCGATCAGCGGATAGCCGGCAACAACGCCGTTCTTCATCTGCTCTTCGATGCCTTTCTGGATAGCCGGGATGTATTCCTTAGGAACAACACCACCAACTACTTCGTTCACGAATTGCAGACCTTCCTGACCTTCGTCAGCAGGAGCAAAACGGATCCAGCAGTGACCGAACTGACCACGACCGCCGGACTGACGAACGAACTTGCCTTCGATTTCGCAATTCTTCGTGATGCGCTCACGATAGGAAACCTGAGGCTTACCGATGTTGGCTTCGACGTTGAACTCACGGCGCATCCGGTCAACCAGGATGTCCAGGTGCAGCTCGCCCATGCCGGAGATGATCGTTTGACCAGTCTCTTCATCAGTTTTAACGCGGAAAGATGGATCTTCCTGAGCAAGCTTGCCCAGAGCGATACCCATTTTTTCCTGGTCATCCTTGGTCTTAGGCTCTACGGCAACCGAAATAACCGGCTCCGGGAAGTCCATACGAACCAGGATGATTGGCTTGGCAGCGTCACACAAGGTTTCACCAGTGGTGACGTCCTTCATGCCGATCAGGGCCGCGATGTCACCAGCGCGAACTTCCTTGATCTCTTCACGGGCGTTTGCGTGCATTTGCACCATACGACCCACGCGCTCTTTCTTGCCTTTAACCGAGTTGATCACGCCGTCGCCGGATGCCAACACGCCCGAGTAAACACGGACGAAGGTCAAAGTACCCACGAATGGGTCGGTAGCGATCTTGAACGCCAGAGCCGAGAACGGCTCGCTGTCGTCAGCATGACGCTCCATCTCTTCTTCCTCGTTATCAGGGTTGGAACCCTTGATAGCAGGAATGTCGGTTGGAGCAGGCAGGAAGTCGATAACGGCGTCGAGAACCAGGGGAACACCCTTGTTCTTGAAGGAAGAACCGCAAACAGCCAGGACGATTTCGCCAGCGATAGTACGCTGACGCAGAGCGGCCTTGATTTCCACGTTGGTGAGCTCTTCACCTTCGAGGTACTTGTTCATCAGCTCTTCGCTGGCTTCGGCAGCAGCCTCGACCATGTTGTTGCGCCACTCGTCAGCCAGTTCCTGCAGCTCTGCAGGGATAGGCTTACGAACAGGAACCATACCTTTGTCGGAATCATTCCAGTAAACAGCTTCCATGTTGATCAGATCGATCTGACCCTGGAAGTTGTCTTCGGAACCGATAGCCAATTGGATTGGCACCGGAGTGTGACCCAGACGCTGCTTGATCTGACCGATCACGCGCAGGAAGTTGGCACCAGCACGGTCCATCTTGTTTACGTAAACAAGACGTGGAACGCCGTACTTGTTGGCTTGACGCCATACGGTTTCCGACTGAGGCTCAACACCCGAGGTACCGCAGAACACAACGACAGCGCCGTCGAGTACGCGCAGGGAACGTTCAACTTCAATGGTGAAGTCTACGTGGCCCGGGGTATCGATTACGTTGAAGCGATGCTCGTCTTTGTACTGCTTCTCGGAACCTTTCCAGAAGGCGGTAATAGCAGCAGAAGTAATGGTAATACCACGCTCCTGCTCCTGAACCATCCAGTCTGTGGTCGCGGCGCCGTCATGCACCTCGCCCATTTTGTGACTTTTGCCGGTGTAAAACAGTACGCGCTCGGTGGTGGTGGTTTTACCAGCATCCACGTGAGCAACGATACCGATGTTACGGTAGCGGCTAATCGGAGTAGTACGAGCCATAAAGCCCTCGCAAAATTAGTGAAGCTAAGATTAGAAGCGGTAGTGCGAGAAAGCTTTGTTGGCTTCAGCCATACGGTGCACGTCTTCACGCTTCTTAACAGCAGCACCTTTACCTTCGGCAGCGTCCAACAGTTCGCCGGCCAAACGCAGAGCCATAGACTTCTCGCCACGCTTACGGGCGAAGTCTACCAACCAGCGCATTGCCAGAGCGTTACGACGGGACGGACGAACTTCAACCGGAACCTGGTAAGTAGCACCGCCTACACGGCGCGACTTCACTTCGACCAGCGGAGCGATGGCGTCGAGAGCTTTCTCGAAGATTTCCAGGGGGTCGCTGTTCTTGCGTTCTTTAACCTTTTCCAGCGCGCCATAAACGATACGCTCGGCAACGGCTTTCTTGCCGCTTTCCATCACGTGGTTCATGAACTTGGCCAGGATTTGGCTTCCGTATTTTGGATCGTCAAGCACTTCGCGCTTGGCTGCTACGCGTCTTCTTGGCATGGATAAGCCCTCAAACGGTCTTCAGGTTCGCTCGGAATCGGTGCCCTTTCGGGACGCCTCCGACCTTACTCTTATCGACTCAGAAAATAAGATGATTCAGTTTTACAAAAAGCCGCTACTACTTAGGCTTCTTGGTACCGTACTTCGAACGACCCTGGTTACGACCTTTAACGCCGGAAGTATCCAAGGAGCCGCGTACGGTGTGGTAACGAACACCTGGCAAGTCTTTTACACGACCGCCGCGGATCAGTACCACGCTGTGCTCTTGCAGGTTGTGACCTTCACCACCGATGTACGAGGAAACCTCGAAACCGTTGGTCAGGCGCACACGGCATACTTTACGCAGTGCCGAGTTAGGTTTTTTCGGCGTGGTGGTATACACACGGGTGCATACGCCACGACGTTGCGGGCAGTTCTGCAGCGCAGGCACG
Organism: Pseudomonas sp. GL_117; assembly: GCF_057835125.1. Lineage (NCBI taxonomy): Bacteria > Pseudomonadati > Pseudomonadota > Gammaproteobacteria > Pseudomonadales > Pseudomonadaceae > Pseudomonas > Pseudomonas sp. GL_117. The sequence goes on from NZ_CM174418.1 coordinate 5,539,232, forward strand.
TCGGATTTCTCGACGATACGCTTACGCGGCTGACGTACCAGCTGGTTGATAGTTGCCATCTACTAGCTCCACTGTTGTCTTGCGACGCTATTGTCTTGCAAGAAAAGCAAAATGGCAGGAACGAATTCCCGCCAAATTTAGGGGTACAAGAGTCTAAAGAGGATCTTGCCCCCAGTCAAGGCAAGGCCCCGACCTTCCCACTCATCGAACCGGGGCAAAATTGCCTCGTTCCGACGAATGGGACTGCCAGGGCCCAGACTTATTTATCGCAGAACTCAGTTACCGCTTGAGTTCAGCGCTTCGGTCAGTGCAGCTTCCACTTCACTGGCGCTTACGCGCAACGGCTTGTCAGCATCACGGCGGCGCTTACGCTCGCTGTGATAAGCCAAACCGGTACCAGCCGGGATCAAACGACCCACGACCACGTTTTCTTTCAGGCCGCGCAGGTAATCGCGCTTGCCGGTTACCGCTGCTTCGGTCAGTACGCGAGTGGTCTCCTGGAAGGAGGCCGCCGAGATGAACGACTCAGTGGACAACGACGCCTTGGTGATACCCAGCAACACACGAGTGAACTTGGAAACAAATTTCTCCTCGTTCGCCAGACGTTCGTTCTCTACCAGTACGTGAGTCAGTTCCATCTGGTCGCCCTTGATGAAACTGGAATCGCCGGATTCAGCGATTTCAACTTTACGCAGCATCTGACGCAGGATGGTCTCGATGTGCTTATCGTTGATCTTCACGCCTTGCAGACGGTAAACGTCCTGGATCTCGTTAACGATGTACTTGGCCAGCGCACTCACACCCAGCAGACGCAGGATGTCGTGTGGATCGCTCGGGCCGTCGGAGATAACTTCGCCGCGGTTTACCTGTTCGCCTTCGAACACGTTCAGGTGACGCCACTTTGGAATCAGCTCTTCATACGGATCGCTACCGTCGTTCGGGGTAATAACCAGACGGCGCTTGCCTTTGGTTTCTTTACCGAACGCGATGGTGCCGCTGACTTCAGCCAGAATCGACGCTTCTTTCGGACGACGAGCTTCGAACAAGTCGGCAACACGCGGCAGACCACCGGTGATGTCACGGGTCTTCGAAGTTTCTTGCGGGATACGCGCGATAACATCACCGATCGCGATCTTCGCACCATCCGCTACACCGACCAGGGCGTTGGCTGGCAGGAAGTACTGAGCGATTACGTCAGTGCCTGGCAGCAACAGATCCTTGCCGTTGTCATCGACCATCTTCACGGCAGGACGGATGTCTTTACCGGCAGCTGGACGATCTTTCGCGTCGAGTACTTCAATGTTTGTCATACCGGTCAATTCGTCAGTCTGACGCTTGATCGTGATGCCTTCTTCCATGCCCACGTAGGTCACGGTACCTTTCATTTCGGTAACGATTGGGTGAGTGTGCGGATCCCACTTGGCCACGATTGCGCCAGCGTCGACCTTGTCACCTTCTTTAACCGAAATCACAGCACCGTACGGCAGCTTGTAGCGCTCACGCTCACGACCGTAGTCATCAGCGATTGCCAGCTCACCGGAACGGGACACAGCAACCAGGTGGCCATCCACTCGCTCAACGTGCTTCAGGTTGTGCAGACGGACGGTACCGCCATTCTTCACCTGAACGCTGTCAGCTGCGGAGGTCCGGCTTGCCGCACCACCGATGTGGAACGTACGCATGGTCAGCTGGGTACCCGGCTCACCGATGGACTGGGCAGCGATAACGCCGACCGCTTCACCAATGTTCACCTGGTGACCACGAGCCAAGTCACGGCCGTAGCACTTGGCGCAAATGCCGTAGCGGGTTTCGCAGCTGATCGGCGAGCGAACAATCACTTCGTCGATGCTGTTGAGTTCGATGAACTCGACCCACTTCTCGTCTACCAAGGTGCCGGCAGGAACGATGATTTCTTCGGTGCCAGGCTTGAATACGTCACGGGCGATCACTCGACCCAGAACGCGTTCACCCAACGGCTCTACAACGTCACCGCCTTCAATGTGCGGAGTCATCAGCAGGCCGTGCTCGGTGCCGCAGTCGATCTCGGTTACTACCAGATCTTGTGCAACGTCTACCAGACGACGAGTCAGGTAACCGGAGTTGGCGGTTTTCAACGCGGTATCCGCAAGACCCTTACGAGCACCGTGAGTGGAGATGAAGTACTGAAGTACGCTCAAACCTTCACGGAAGTTCGCAGTGATCGGCGTTTCGATGATGGAACCGTCCGGCTTGGCCATCAGGCCACGCATGCCGGCGAGCTGACGGATCTGCGCAGCAGAACCCCGTGCGCCCGAGTCGGCCATCATGTACATCGAGTTGAAGGACTCTTGATCGACTTCCACGCCGTGACGGTCGATAACCTTCTCTTTCGAGAGGTTGGCCATCATCGCCTTGGAAACTTCGTCGTTCGCCTTCGACCAAAGGTCGATCACTTTGTTGTACTTCTCGCCCTGGGTTACCAGGCCGGAGGCGTACTGGCTCTCGATCTCTTTCACTTCATCGGTAGCAGCACCGATGATCTGGGCTTTTTCATCCGGAATAACGAAGTCGTTAACACCGATGGAAACGCCGGAAATGGTCGAATAAGCAAAGCCGGTGTACATCAACTGGTCAGCGAAGATCACGGTCTCTTTCAAACCAACCACGCGGTAGCACTGGTTGATCAGCTTGGAGATCGCCTTTTTCTTCATCGGCAGGTTGACGACGTCGTAGGACAAACCTTTTGGCACAACTTGATACAGCAACGCACGGCCGACAGTGGTGTCGACGATACGGGTGCCGCTCACGCTGCCACCATCACGGTCGTTGACGGTTTCGTTGATCCGCACTTTGACCTTGGCGTGCAGTGCGGCTTCGCCGGCACGGAACACACGGTCAACTTCTTGCAGGTCAGCGAACACACGACCTTCGCCCTTGGCGTTGATCGCTTCACGGGTCATGTAGTACAGACCCAATACAACGTCCTGCGACGGAACGATGATTGGCTCACCGTTGGCTGGCGACAGAATGTTGTTGGTCGACATCATCAACGCACGCGCTTCCAACTGGGCTTCCAGTGTCAGCGGTACGTGCACGGCCATTTGGTCGCCGTCGAAGTCGGCGTTGTACGCAGCACAGACCAGAGGGTGCAGCTGGATAGCCTTACCTTCGATCAGTACCGGTTCAAACGCCTGGATACCCAGACGGTGAAGGGTCGGTGCACGGTTGAGGAGAACCGGGTGTTCGCGGATCACTTCGGCGAGAACGTCCCAAACCTCTGGCAGTTCGCGCTCGACCATTTTCTTGGCCGCTTTGATGGTGGTCGCGAGACCGCGCATTTCCAGCTTGCCGAAGATGAATGGCTTGAACAGCTCAAGTGCCATCTTCTTAGGCAGACCGCACTGGTGCAGACGCAGGGTCGGGCCTACGGTAATTACCGAACGACCGGAGTAGTCAACACGCTTACCGAGCAAGTTCTGACGGAAACGACCTTGCTTACCCTTGATCATGTCAGCCAGGGATTTCAGAGGACGCTTGTTGGAACCGGTGATAGCGCGGCCACGACGACCGTTGTCGAGCAAGGCATCGACAGCTTCTTGCAACATACGCTTTTCGTTGCGCACGATGATGTCCGGAGCGGACAGATCGAGCAGGCGCTTCAAGCGGTTGTTACGGTTGATCACGCGGCGGTACAGGTCGTTGAGGTCGGACGTCGCGAAACGACCACCGTCCAACGGTACCAGCGGACGCAGGTCTGGCGGCAGAACCGGCAGAACGGTCAGCACCATCCACTCTGGCAAGTTGCCGGAACCCTGGAAGGCTTCCATCAACTTCAGACGCTTGGACAGCTTCTTGATCTTGGTTTCGGAGTTGGTTTGCGGAATTTCTTCGCGCAGACGGCCAATCTCGTGCTCCAGGTCGATAGCGTGCAGCAGCTCGCGGACAGCTTCGGCACCCATGCGGGCATCGAAATCGTCGCCGAACTCTTCCAGCGCTTCGAAGTACTGCTCGTCGTTCAGCAGCTGACCTTTTTCAAGGGTGGTCATGCCTGGGTCGATAACGACATAGCTCTCGAAGTAGAGAACGCGTTCGATATCACGCAGGGTCATGTCCATCAGCAAGCCGATACGGGACGGCAGCGATTTCAGGAACCAGATGTGGGCAACCGGCGAAGCCAGTTCGATGTGCGCCATGCGCTCACGACGAACCTTGGCCAGTGCAACTTCAACGCCGCACTTCTCGCAGATCACACCGCGATGCTTCAAGCGCTTGTACTTACCGCACAGGCACTCGTAATCCTTTACCGGGCCAAAGATCTTGGCGCAGAACAGGCCGTCACGCTCAGGTTTGAACGTACGGTAGTTGATGGTTTCCGGCTTTTTAACTTCACCGAACGACCACGAACGGATCATCTCAGGCGATGCCAATCCAATACGGATGGCGTCGAACTCTTCGACTTGACCCTGGTTTTTCAGCAAATTCAGTAGGTCTTTCAAGGCCTTTCCTCCTGGCGGAGCAGAGAGCGGGCTAAACAGCCCCGCTCTCGATTCGCGTCACGTGTTATTCGGTTTCCAGATCGATATCGATGCCGAGGGAACGAATTTCTTTGATCAACACGTTGAAGGACTCGGGCATGCCCGGCTCCATACGGTGATCGCCGTCCACGATGTTTTTGTACATCTTGGTCCGGCCGTTCACATCGTCCGACTTCACTGTGAGCATTTCTTGCAGAGTGTATGCAGCACCGTATGCTTCCAGTGCCCAGACCTCCATCTCCCCGAAACGCTGACCACCGAACTGAGCCTTACCACCCAGCGGCTGCTGGGTAACCAGGCTGTACGAACCGGTAGAACGAGCGTGCATCTTGTCGTCTACCAAGTGGTTCAGCTTCAGCATGTACATGTAGCCAACAGTAACCGGGCGCTCGAACTTGTTGCCGGTACGGCCGTCGAACAGCTGCATCTGGCCGCTTTCTGGCAGGTCTGCCAGTTTCAGCATGGCCTTGATTTCGCTTTCCTTGGCACCGTCGAATACCGGGGTAGCCATTGGAACACCGCCGCGCAGGTTCTTCGCCAGATCCAGGATTTCCTGGTCGGTGAAGGAGTCCAGCTCTTCGTTGCGACCGCCGATCTCGTTGTAGATCTCGTGCAGGAACTTGCGCAGGTCAGCAACCTTGCGCTGCTCTTCGATCATACGGTTGATCTTCTCGCCCAGGCCTTTGGCCGCGAGGCCCAGGTGGGTTTCAAGGATCTGACCAACGTTCATACGCGAAGGTACGCCCAGCGGGTTGAGGACGACGTCGACCGGGGTGCCATTGGCATCGTGCGGCATGTCTTCAACCGGCATGATCACGGAGACCACACCTTTGTTACCGTGACGACCGGCCATCTTGTCGCCCGGCTGGATGCGGCGACGGATTGCCAGGTAAACCTTGACGATTTTCAGCACGCCTGGAGCCAGGTCATCGCCCTGCTGCAGTTTGCGCTTCTTGTCTTCGAACTTGTCGTCCAGCAGACGGCGGCGATCAACGATATAGGCCTGAGCCTTCTCGAGCTGCTCGTTCAGAGCATCTTCAGCCATGCGCAGTTTGAACCACTGGCCGTGCTCAAGACCGTCGAGGATTTCGTCGGTGATGTCCTGACCTTTCTTCAGGCCTGCGCCGCCTTCAGCCTTGCGGCCTACCAGAGCGGAGCGCAGACGTTCGAAGGTCGCACCTTCAACGATACGGAACTCTTCGTTCAGGTCCTTGCGGATCTCGTCGAGCTGGGTCTTCTCGATGGACAGTGCACGAGCATCACGCTCAACGCCGTCACGGGTGAAGACCTGTACGTCGATGACAGTACCCTTGGTACCGGTAGGTACACGCAGGGAAGTGTCTTTCACGTCGCTGGCTTTTTCACCGAAGATTGCACGCAGCAGTTTCTCTTCCGGAGTCAGCTGGGTCTCGCCTTTCGGAGTGACCTTACCTACCAGAATGTCGCCTGCGCCAACTTCAGCACCTACGTAAACGATACCGGCTTCGTCCAGCTTGTTCAGTGCAGCCTCACCCACGTTCGGGATGTCTGCAGTGATTTCCTCTGGCCCAAGCTTGGTGTCACGTGCCACACAGGTCAGTTCCTGGATGTGGATCGTGGTGAAACGGTCTTCTTGAACCACACGCTCGGACAGGCAGATGGAGTCTTCGAAGTTGAAGCCGTTCCATGCCATGAACGCGATGCGCATGTTCTGACCCAGAGCCAGCTCACCCATATCGGTGGACGGACCGTCGGCCATGATGTCGCTACGCTGAACGCGATCACCCTTGCTCACCAGCGGACGCTGGTTGATGCAGGTGTTCTGGTTCGAGCGGGTGTATTTGGTCAGGTTGTAGATGTCGACACCGGCTTCGCCAGTTTCAACTTCGTCATCGGCAACACGAACCACGATACGGCTGGCATCAACGGAGTCGATCACGCCGCCACGACGAGCCACGACGCAAACGCCGGAGTCACGGGCTACGTTACGCTCCATGCCGGTACCTACCAGCGGCTTGTCGGCACGCAGGGTAGGTACAGCTTGACGCTGCATGTTGGAACCCATCAACGCACGGTTGGCGTCATCGTGCTCCAGGAACGGGATCAGCGACGCTGCAACCGAAACTACCTGCTTCGGCGATACGTCCATCAAGGTGACGTCTTCCGGCGCCTTGACGGTGAACTCGTTCAAGTGACGAACAGCTACCAGCTCGTCGATCAGGACTTTCTTGTCGTTCATCGTGGCCGAAGCCTGAGCGATCACGTGATCAGCTTCTTCGATGGCGGACAGGAACACGATCTCGTCGGTGACCAGAGCGTCTTTCACCACACGGTACGGGCTCTCGAGGAAGCCGTACTGGTTGGTGCGCGCATAGGCAGCCAGGGAGTTGATCAGACCGATGTTCGGACCTTCCGGCGTTTCGATCGGGCAAACACGACCGTAGTGCGTCGGGTGTACGTCACGAACTTCAAAGCCAGCACGCTCACGGGTCAGACCGCCCGGGCCCAGTGCGGAAACACGGCGCTTGTGGGTGATCTCGGAGAGCGGGTTGTTCTGGTCCATGAACTGCGAGAGCTGGCTGGAACCGAAGAACTCTTTCACCGCCGCAGCCACTGGCTTGGCGTTGATCAGGTCTTGCGGCATCAGGCCTTCGCTTTCAGCCATCGACAGACGCTCTTTGACCGCACGCTCAACACGTACCAGGCCAACGCGGAACTGGTTCTCGGCCATTTCGCCTACGCAGCGAACACGACGGTTACCCAGGTGGTCGATGTCATCGACGATGCCTTTACCGTTACGGATGTCGACCAGGGTCTTCAGTACCGCGACGATGTCTTCCTTGCACAGCACGCCCGAACCTTCGATCTCGGTACGACCGATACGACGGTTGAACTTCATCCGGCCGACCGCAGACAGGTCGTAGCGCTCAGGGCTGAAGAACAGGTTGTTGAACAGGGTCTCGGCAGCGTCTTTGGTTGGCGGCTCGCCAGGACGCATCATGCGATAGATCTCGACCAGCGCTTCCAATTGGTTGCTGGTGGAGTCGATCTTCAGAGTGTCAGAGACGAACGGACCGCAGTCGATATCGTTGGTGTACAGAGTCTCGATGCGAACAACCTGGGCCTTGGCGATTTTTGCCAGGATCTCGGTATTCAGCTCGGTGTTGCACTCAGCCAGGATTTCGCCTGTAGCCGGGTGAACGATGACCTTGGCGGTAGTACGACCCAGGACATAATCCAGAGGTACTTCCAGCTCCTTGATACCGGCTTTTTCGATCTGGTTGATGTGGCGCGCAGTAATACGACGGCCAGCCTCAACAATGACCTTGCCCTTTTCATCCTGGATATCCAGGACGGCAATTTCACCACGCAGACGCGAAGCGATCAGCTCAAGCTTGAGGGTTTCGCCACTCAGGCTGAATACGTTGGTGGTGTAGAAAGCGTCCAGCACCTGCTCAGTGGTATAGCCGAGCGCGCGCAGCAGTACCGAGGCCGGCAGCTTACGACGACGGTCGATACGCACGAACACGCAGTCTTTCGGGTCGAACTCGAAGTCCAACCACGAACCGCGGTACGGAATGATCCGCGCGGAGTACAGGAGTTTACCGGAGCTGTGCGTCTTGCCGCGGTCGTGATCGAAGAACACGCCCGGGGAACGGTGCAGCTGGGAAACGATTACACGCTCGGTACCGTTGATTACGAAGGTACCGTTTTCAGTCATCAGTGGGATTTCGCCCATGTAGACTTCTTGCTCTTTGATGTCCTTGATCGCTTTGTTCGACGATTCTTTGTCGAAAATGATCAGACGGACTTTTACCCGCAAAGGTACGGCGTACGTAACACCGCGCAACACGCATTCTTTGACATCAAATGCCGGTTCGCCCAGGCGATAACCCACGTACTCCAGCGCAGCATTGCCGGAGTAGCTGATGATCGGGAAAACGGATTTGAAGGCCGCATGCAGGCCCACGTCGCGGAACTGATCTTTGGTCGCTCCCGCCTGCAAGAATTCACGATACGAATCCAGCTGGATAGCCAGAAGGTACGGGACATCCATGACGTCCGGCAACTTGCTAAAGTCCTTGCGGATACGTTTTTTCTCAGTATATGAGTAAGCCATCAGCGTTCCCCAGCTTGGTCACCTGCTTGTTTGGCCCCTCCGACGGGAGCAGCCAGAAAATCTCGCAAACCCCATGGTTTGCACCACCGCATCGGGTGGCTACAGCGCGTTAATGGCGGCGACCGAGTCGACAGCCAAGAACGGAAAAAGGCCGGTGGCAAGAGCCACCAGCCATCAGCCTTCAGCTTAACGCTTGGGCTGGAGACGCAAGGTCGATGCTTACTTCAGCTCGACTTTAGCGCCTGCTTCTTCCAGAGTAGCTTTGGCTTTGTCAGCAGCGTCTTTGGACACAGCTTCCAGAACCACGGCAGGAGCGCCGTCAACTACAGCCTTGGCTTCTTTCAGGCCCAGACCGGTCAGTTCACGTACTGCCTTGATCACGTTTACTTTCTTCTCGCCAGCTTCGGTCAGCATGACGTTGAATTCGGTTTGCTCTTCAACAACGGCAGCAGCAGCAGCTGGGCCAGCGGAAGCAGCGGCAGCGGAAACGCCGAATTTTTCTTCGAAAGCTTTGATCAGCTCAACAACCTGCAGAACCGACATTTCAGCTACGGCGTTGAGGATATCGTCTTGGGAGATAGACATTGCTGTATTTCCTGAATTGGGGGACGGCCTACACGGCCATCGAAATAAACAAAAATACGCGAGAGAAGTTGCTCAGCCTTAGGCTGCGGCAGCTTCTTTTTGCTCGCGAACTGCGGCCAGAGTACGAGCCAGCTTGCTGGTAGCGCCTTGAATCACGCTCATCAGCTGCGAAATGGCTTCGTCGCGGGTCGGCAGTGTTGCCAGTACGTCGATTTGGTTAGCTGCGAGGAACTTGCCCTCGAACGCAGCTGCCTTGATCTCGAACTTATCCTGACTCTTGGCGAATTCTTTGAACAAACGGGCAGCAGCGCCTGGATGTTCTTTGGAGAACGCGATCAGAGTCGGGCCGGTGAACACGTCGTTGAGGACACTGTATTCAGTGTCAGCAACAGCGCGCTTGAGCAGGGTGTTACGTACAACACGTACGTATACGCCAGCTTCACGAGCCTCTTTACGGAGTCCGGTCATAGCGCCTACTGTCACACCACGGGCATCAGCCACGACAGCGGACAGAGCAGCTTTGGCAGCCTCGTTGACTTCAGCGACGATGGCCTTCTTGTCTTCGAGATTAATTGCCACGGGTTTAACTCCTGCTTGTTACCGTTTCATCTGGCCGAAGCCGGATGTCGTTTTGGTGTCTGATTCGGTAAGGAACCGGGAGCACCATCTGCGTAGGCTGGAGGTTTAAGACTTGCGTCGCCTACGGTCTTGGATAGCCCCCGCCAGGCAGGGACCCCAATTTTTTCAATTGACGCGATCTCGCGCGCCAATCTGTGTCTTATACGTCCAGCGAGCCTTGGTCGATGACCAGACCTGGGCCCATAGTGGTGCTCAGGGTAACGCGCTTGACGTAGATACCTTTCGAGGAAGCAGGCTTGATACGCTTCAGGTCAGCGATCAGGGCTTCAACGTTTTCCTTCAGCTTGACGGCGTCGAAACCGACTTTGCCAACGGAGGTGTGAATGATGCCGTTTTTGTCGGTGCGATAACGAACCTGACCAGCCTTGGCGTTTTTAACCGCGGTAGCTACGTCTGGAGTTACGGTGCCGACTTTAGGGTTAGGCATCAGGCCACGTGGACCGAGGATCTGACCCAACTGACCTACAACGCGCATTGCATCCGGGGAGGCAATAACTACGTCATAGTTCAGGTCGCCGCCTTTCATTTCGGCAGCCAGGTCGTCCATACCAACGCGATCAGCGCCAGCGGCCAGAGCAGCTTCAGCTGCCGGGCCTTGGGTGAAGACAGCTACACGTACAGTCTTGCCAGTACCGTGAGGCAGCACAGTAGCGCTACGTACGACCTGGTCGGATTTACGTGGGTCAACACCCAAGTTTACAGCAACGTCAACGGACTCGCTGAACTTGACAGTCGACAGCTCGGTCAGCAGGGCAGCAGCGTCTACAAAGTTGTAGGCCTTGCCTGCTTCGATTTTGCCGGCGATAGCCTTTTGGCGCTTGGTCAGCTTAGCCATTACACACCCTCCACGTTAAGGCCCATGCTACGAGCAGAACCGGCGATGGTACGCACGGCTGCATCCATATCAGCTGCAGTCAGATCCGCGTTTTTGGTTTTCGCGATTTCTTCCAGCTGAGCACGAGTTACAGTGCCGACTTTAACGGTGTTAGGACGAGCGGAACCGCTAGTCAGACCGGCAGCCTTCTTCAGCAAAACCGAAGCCGGGGTCGACTTGGTTTCGAAAGTGAAGCTACGGTCGCTATATACAGTGATGATCACTGGAGTCGGCAGACCTGGTTCAATACCCTGAGTACGGGCGTTGAAGGCCTTGCAGAATTCCATGATGTTCACGCCGTGCTGACCCAGAGCTGGACCGACGGGTGGACTTGGGTTGGCCTGAGCGGCCTTCACTTGCAGCTTGATGTAAGCGGTAATCTTCTTGGCCATGAGGCACTCCAATTACGGGTTCAGACGCCTCGAAAGGCTCCCCGGTTACTTGCGCGTTTATCCCAGTGACGACAAAACCCCACAGCCTAAGGCTGTGGGGTTGGGATGCTTATTCAGCTAGACCTTCTCGACCTGGCTGAACTCCAACTCTACCGGAGTAGAGCGACCGAAAATGAGCACCGCCACTTGGATCCGGCTCTTTTCGTAGTTAACTTCTTCGACAGTGCCGTTGAAATCAGCAAACGGACCATCAGTAACACGAACAACCTCACCCGGCTCGAACAACGTCTTCGGCTTGGGCTTGTCGCTGCCATCAGCAACACGACGCAGAATTGCTTCCGCCTCTTTGTCAGTGATAGGAGCAGGCTTATCAGCGGTTCCGCCAATGAAACCCATGACACGAGGGGTATCCTTGACCAAGTGCCAAGTACCTTCATTCATGTCCATCTGAACCAGCACATAGCCAGGGAAGAACTTGCGTTCGCTTTTACGCTTCTGACCATTCCGCATTTCAACCACTTCTTCAGTGGGAACCAGAATTTCGCCGAAGCCATCTTCCATGCCTGCCAGCTTTACGCGCTCCAGCAAAGAGCGCATAACATGCTTCTCGTAACCCGAGTAAGCATGCACAACGTACCAACGCTTAGCCACGGGACACCCTTAGCCAACAATCAAGGAAACAAGCCAGCCGAGCAGGGAATCAAGACCCCACAACAGCAACGCCATAACCAGGACAACAGCCACAACAATCAACGTGGTCTGCGTGGTTTCTTGGCGAGTCGGCCAAACGACTTTACGAATTTCGGTGCGAGCTTCCTTTACCAGGACCGCAAACGACTTGCCCTTGGCAGTCTGCAGGCCTACAAAGGCAGCCACAGCAGCAAGGACCAGCAAAGCGAGTACACGGTACAGGATCGGCGAAGCAGAATAATACTGATTGCCAACAACGCCTACGACCACCAAGGCGACTACAGCGAGCCACTTGACCAGATCGAAACGAGAGCTTTGAGCTTCAGCCTTAGGAGTCATCTATGAAGATCCTGTGAAAAGAAAGCCAGACACACCACGTGAATCTGGCAGGTCAGGAGGGAATCGAACCCCCAACCTACGGTTTTGGAGACCGTCGCTCTGCCAATTGAGCTACTGACCTAAAACAAAATCAGGCCGACCATTATGCAGACCTGAAAAAGACTTTACAACAACCAACCCCAACAGACTTGAAACCACCTGACAAAAGCGCCAGAAAAAACAATATCAAGCCGAGGCAGCTGTTAAAACAAAGGCAGATATTTTCATATCTGCCTTGTTATATGGAGCTCTTGAGCGGATTTGAACCGCTGACCTCACCCTTACCAAGGGTGTGCTCTACCAACTGAGCTACAAGAGCGAAACATCTTGCACAACCTGCAAACTTGGAGCGGGTAGCGGGAATCGAACCCGCATCATCAGCTTGGAAGGCTGAGGTTCTACCACTAAACTATACCCGCGGAGCTTGCAGCTCACGCTAAAAATGGTGGAGGGGGAAGGATTCGAACCTTCGAAGTCGTAGACGTCAGATTTACAGTCTGATCCCTTTGGCCGCTCGGGAACCCCTCCTAAGCGAGCCGGCATTCTACATCACGCCGGCCTTCTGTCAAGCATTTTCTCATTTAAATTATGAGGTTAGCTGCGTTGACGATTGCTTTGCAGCTAAAGCCTTAAAGGTCTTCACTGCGAAGCGGGCGCCATTCTATGCAAACTATTCGAGAGTTGCAACGCCTTCGCACAACATTATTTTATGTTTTAACTCATTGAATTCATTAGCAAGGTTTTCAAAGGGCAGATCATCAGCCAATCGCCGACTTTCAGGCGCCACGCGAAGCCAATAACCAGAAGCGTCAGGAGTGCTCAGCAGTTGGACCTTGGCCTTTATATCCAGGCTAATCAGACGCTGCTCAACCGCCTGCGCCTGGCGCTGATCCGTAAATCCACCTATGTACAAACACGTATTTTGCGCATCGGCGGTTTTTGCTCGCTCTCTACGACCGACCGCATCAGAAGACTCACTCAGCAGACGAATATCCTGCTGAGTCCCCCGATAAAGACTTAAAGGCGTGACATCCTTGGCCCGTAGCGGCGCCTCTTGTTGATGCCAGACGTAATAAAACGCGTTGAGGACAAGTAAAAGTAGAAACAACCAACGCATAAACACCTCAGGATAAAGGGCACGCCATCGCAAGACCCACGAATACCAGGTCAGGAACGAGTCGAGCGTGCGGCACGGCACCCGAAACCAGATCCGCATCCCCTCCGGTCAGGAATACGGTGAAGTTATCACCCCAATAGCTACGAGCCAGCTCCAGCTGAGTCAGTACAAACCCCCTGAGCATCAGTGTACAACCACGCTCGACCGCCTCTACCGTGGTACGACCTGGAGAGAGGCGCTCCAGAGCCCTCTCGGCAGCAGCATCGTCGTAACGGATCTTGCGGGTATGAGTACGCAATTGGTTACGCATGAGAGGCATACCAGGACAAATAAAGCCGCCCAGGTGCTCACCATCTGCACCAATAAAATCCGCAGTCGCCGCTGTACCGAAATCGAGGACCAGGCAAGCGCCTGAGGCCAGCTTGAATCCGCCCAACATCGCCAACCAACGATCAAGACCCAGACGTTCGAAGTCTTCGTAGCCGTTGCGCACCCCGGCCATTTCACGCGCAGAGGAGGCACAAGACACAATGACGCCAAAAGCCGACTCCAAGGCCGCGACCAGCTTGCTGGTCTCCTCCTGCGCCCTGACGCTCACCAAGCGGCAACGCGTCAGCAACAAGCCTGGGAGCACCTCCAAGCAATCAATCAAAGCACTGTCCGAACCAACGATACCTTCCGCCGAGACATCTGCCCGATCCGTGTCAAGTACACGCCATTTGATAAAGCTATTCCCACAGTCGAGCTCAAGAATCATCACGCAACCTCAGGCTTAACTCACCACCGCTGTATATTTTCTCAACACCATCAACATTCAAACGCAACGCCCCTTGATGGTCGACGCCCAGCACCACACCATCAACCTGATTAACTCCAGCAATGAGAGAGACTTGCCGCCCCTGCCACGCATGCCCCCGCTCCCACTCCCCCTGAAGAGCCGCAAAACCTTCAGCCTTGTGCCGCGCCAGGTAGCCTTGCAACTGCAGCCCCAGCCGCGCGACCAACGAGTTCCGATCAACGGGTACGCCCGTTTCAAGCTGCATCGAGGTCCACTGTTGGTCGACAGCATCGGCTTTGTGCATATTCACATTGATGCCTATTCCGACAACAACGTGGCAAATATCAGCAGGATCTCCTACCAACTCCAGCAAAATTCCGGCAATTTTTTTCTGCCCCACAAGGACATCATTTGGCCACTTCAGGGCAGCCTCCTGCACACCTGACTCACGCAAAGTCTGCATAACCGCCAAGCCAACAACGAGACTCAAACCTTCCAGCTGCCGCAGGCCATCTTCGATACGCAGCACGAGGCTGTAATAAACATTCTGTGCAAATGGACTGACCCATTTTCGGCCGCGCCTCCCCCTTCCCGCTGTTTGCTGCTCCGCAAGCACCAGGATGGGCGCCGCACGTCCCGCATCAACAAGACGTAGAGCCTCTGCATTTGTAGAATCAATAGAGTTGTAAATTTGAATAGGCCACGCCAGAGAAGGCGCGCTCAGTGCAATTTTTTCAGCGCTCAGGAACACCAGTGGGGAGGCCAACTGATAGCCCTTTCCACGAACCCTATGAATGGGCAGATTTAATTCCGCCTCAAGGTGCTGGAGCTGCTTCCAGACAGCACTGCGACTGACACCCAGGGCCACGCCAAGTGCTTCTCCGGAGTGGAATCGGCCATCTTTCAGAAGTTCTAACAACGTCAGCATGCAAGTATCGCCTCACAATGAGGCCCGCATGATAGCCATGCGCAGGGTCATTGCATAGAAAGCCGAGAATTTAGCGCCTGAAAAGCGAGACGTGGCCACGTCAACTTTTCGACCACCCAAAACAAAACCCCATCTGCTTTCGCAAATGGGGTTTCGGAATTTAATCTTGACGATGACCTACTCTCACATGGGGAAACCCCACACTACCATCGGCGATGCATCGTTTCACTGCTGAGTTCGGGATGGGATCAGGTGGTTCCAATGCTCTATGGTCGTCAAGAAATTCTGGTACTGAGTCGTGGCTTATGCCTCGCTTCAGCAAATTGGGTATGTGATAGCTTTCGGTGTTTTGTGAGCGTCGAACTTTCGGTTCATTTCGTCTTCACACACCGCAATCTGGCCTTTCGACGCAAATTGCTTGGGTGTTATATGGTCAAGCCTCACGGGCAATTAGTATTGGTTAGCTCAACGCCTCACAGCGCTTACACACCCAACCTATCAACGTCGTAGTCTTCGACGGCCCTTCAGGGAACTCAAGGTTCCAGTGAGATCTCATCTTGAGGCTAGTTTCCCGCTTAGATGCTTTCAGCGGTTATCTATTCCGAACATAGCTACCCGGCAATGCCACTGGCGTGACAACCGGAACACCAGAGGTTCGTCCACTCCGGTCCTCTCGTACTAGGAGCAGCCCCTCTCAAATCTCAAACGTCCACGGCAGATAGGGACCGAACTGTCTCACGACGTTCTAAACCCAGCTCGCGTACCACTTTAAATGGCGAACAGCCATACCCTTGGGACCGGCTTCAGCCCCAGGATGTGATGAGCCGACATCGAGGTGCCAAACACCGCCGTCGATATGAACTCTTGGGCGGTATCAGCCTGTTATCCCCGGAGTACCTTTTATCCGTTGAGCGATGGCCCTTCCATACAGAACCACCGGATCACTAAGACCTACTTTCGTACCTGCTCGACGTGTCTGTCTCGCAGTCAAGCGCGCTTTTGCCTTTATACTCTACGACCGATTTCCGACCGGTCTGAGCGCACCTTCGTACTCCTCCGTTACTCTTTAGGAGGAGACCGCCCCAGTCAAACTACCCACCATACACTGTCCTCGATCCGGATAACGGACCTGAGTTAGAACCTCAAAGTTGCCAGGGTGGTATTTCAAGGATGGCTCCACGCGAACTGGCGTCCACGCTTCAAAGCCTCCCACCTATCCTACACAAGCAAATTCAAAGTCCAGTGCAAAGCTATAGTAAAGGTTCACGGGGTCTTTCCGTCTAGCCGCGGATACACTGCATCTTCACAGCGATTTCAATTTCACTGAGTCTCGGGTGGAGACAGCGCCGCCATCGTTACGCCATTCGTGCAGGTCGGAACTTACCCGACAAGGAATTTCGCTACCTTAGGACCGTTATAGTTACGGCCGCCGTTTACCGGGGCTTCGATCAAGAGCTTCGCGTTAGCTAACCCCATCAATTAACCTTCCGGCACCGGGCAGGCGTCACACCCTATACGTCCACTTTCGTGTTTGCAGAGTGCTGTGTTTTTAATAAACAGTCGCAGCGGCCTGGTATCTTCGACCGGCATGAGCTTACGGAGCAAGTCCTTCACCCTCACCGGCGCACCTTCTCCCGAAGTTACGGTGCCATTTTGCCTAGTTCCTTCACCCGAGTTCTCTCAAGCGCCTTGGTATTCTCTACCCAACCACCTGTGTCGGTTTGGGGTACGGTTCCTGGTTACCTGAAGCTTAGAAGCTTTTCTTGGAAGCATGGCATCAACCACTTCGTTACCTAAAAGGTAACTCGTCATCAGCTCTCGGCCTTAAGATCCCGGATTTACCTAAGATCTCAGCCTACCACCTTAAACTTGGACAACCAACGCCAAGCTGGCCTAGCCTTCTCCGTCCCTCCATCGCAATAACCAGAAGTACAGGAATATTAACCTGTTTTCCATCGACTACGCTTTTCAGCCTCGCCTTAGGGACCGACTAACCCTGCGTCGATTAACGTTGCGCAGGAAACCTTGGTCTTTCGGCGTGGGTGTTTTTCACACCCATTGTCGTTACTCATGTCAGCATTCGCACTTCTGATACCTCCAGCAAGCTTCTCAACTCACCTTCACAGGCTTACAGAACGCTCCTCTACCGCATCACTTACGTGATACCCGTAGCTTCGGTGTATGGTTTGAGCCCCGTTACATCTTCCGCGCAGGCCGACTCGACTAGTGAGCTATTACGCTTTCTTTAAAGGGTGGCTGCTTCTAAGCCAACCTCCTAGCTGTCTAAGCCTTCCCACATCGTTTCCCACTTAACCATAACTTTGGGACCTTAGCTGACGGTCTGGGTTGTTTCCCTTTTCACGACGGACGTTAGCACCCGCCGTGTGTCTCCCATGCTCGGCACTTGTAGGTATTCGGAGTTTGCATCGGTTTGGTAAGTCGGGATGACCCCCTAGCCGAAACAGTGCTCTACCCCCTACAGTGATACATGAGGCGCTACCTAAATAGCTTTCGAGGAGAACCAGCTATCTCCGAGCTTGATTAGCCTTTCACTCCGATCCACAGGTCATCCGCTAACTTTTCAACGGTAGTCGGTTCGGTCCTCCAGTTAGTGTTACCCAACCTTCAACCTGCCCATGGATAGATCGCCCGGTTTCGGGTCTATTCCCAGCGACTAGACGCCCTATTAAGACTCGCTTTCGCTACGCCTCCCCTATTCGGTTAAGCTCGCCACTGAAAATAAGTCGCTGACCCATTATACAAAAGGTACGCAGTCACAGAACAAAGTCTGCTCCCACTGCTTGTACGCATACGGTTTCAGGATCTATTTCACTCCCCTCTCCGGGGTTCTTTTCGCCTTTCCCTCACGGTACTAGTTCACTATCGGTCAGTCAGTAGTATTTAGCCTTGGAGGATGGTCCCCCCATATTCAGACAAAGTTTCTCGTGCTCCGTCCTACTCGATTTCATGACTAAGAGATTTTCGCGTACAGGGCTATCACCCACTATGGCCGCACTTTCCAGAGCGTTCCGCTAATCTCAAAGCCACTTAAGGGCTAGTCCCCGTTCGCTCGCCACTACTAAGGGAATCTCGGTTGATTTCTTTTCCTCAGGGTACTTAGATGTTTCAGTTCCCCTGGTTCGCTTCTTGCACCTATGTATTCAGTACAAGATAACCATCTTATGATGGCTGGGTTCCCCCATTCAGACATCTCCGGATCAAAGTCTGTTTGCCGACTCCCCGAAGCTTTTCGCAGGCTACCACGTCTTTCATCGCCTCTGACTGCCAAGGCATCCACCGTATGCGCTTCTTCACTTGACCATATAACCCCAAGCAATCTGGTTATACTGTGAAGACAACATTCGCCGAAAATTCGAATTTCTCAACTAAGAGAACTCACAAATTTTACCTTAGCCTGATCCGTTACCAGTGAAAGTAACGTTCAGTCTATCTTTCTATCACATACCCAAATTTTTAAAGAACGATCTAATCAAAGACTAGAAATCAACATTCACCATCGTCACGATGGAATGCTCATTTCTAAGCTTTCAACAAACAGAAGCAGTAGTGGTGGAGCCAAACGGGATCGAACCGTTGACCTCCTGCGTGCAAGGCAGGCGCTCTCCCAGCTGAGCTATGGCCCCGTATTTCTACAGGCGTTTCCCACACAAAATTGGTGGGTCTGGGCAGATTCGAACTGCCGACCTCACCCTTATCAGGGGTGCGCTCTAACCAACTGAGCTACAGACCCAATTTCGGGCTGCTTCTTTATCGTCTTCTTCAATGAATCAAGCAATTCGTGTGGGAACTTATGGAGCAGCTGATGTCGTCGATTAAGGAGGTGATCCAGCCGCAGGTTCCCCTACGGCTACCTTGTTACGACTTCACCCCAGTCATGAATCACACCGTGGTAACCGTCCTCCCGAAGGTTAGACTAGCTACTTCTGGTGCAACCCACTCCCATGGTGTGACGGGCGGTGTGTACAAGGCCCGGGAACGTATTCACCGCGACATTCTGATTCGCGATTACTAGCGATTCCGACTTCACGCAGTCGAGTTGCAGACTGCGATCCGGACTACGATCGGTTTTATGGGATTAGCTCCACCTCGCGGCTTGGCAACCCTCTGTACCGACCATTGTAGCACGTGTGTAGCCCAGGCCGTAAGGGCCATGATGACTTGACGTCATCCCCACCTTCCTCCGGTTTGTCACCGGCAGTCTCCTTAGAGTGCCCACCATTACGTGCTGGTAACTAAGGACAAGGGTTGCGCTCGTTACGGGACTTAACCCAACATCTCACGACACGAGCTGACGACAGCCATGCAGCACCTGTCTCAATGTTCCCGAAGGCACCAATCCATCTCTGGAAAGTTCATTGGATGTCAAGGCCTGGTAAGGTTCTTCGCGTTGCTTCGAATTAAACCACATGCTCCACCGCTTGTGCGGGCCCCCGTCAATTCATTTGAGTTTTAACCTTGCGGCCGTACTCCCCAGGCGGTCAACTTAATGCGTTAGCTGCGCCACTAAAAGCTCAAGGCTTCCAACGGCTAGTTGACATCGTTTACGGCGTGGACTACCAGGGTATCTAATCCTGTTTGCTCCCCACGCTTTCGCACCTCAGTGTCAGTATTAGTCCAGGTGGTCGCCTTCGCCACTGGTGTTCCTTCCTATATCTACGCATTTCACCGCTACACAGGAAATTCCACCACCCTCTACCATACTCTAGTCAGTCAGTTTTGAATGCAGTTCCCAGGTTGAGCCCGGGGATTTCACATCCAACTTAACAAACCACCTACGCGCGCTTTACGCCCAGTAATTCCGATTAACGCTTGCACCCTCTGTATTACCGCGGCTGCTGGCACAGAGTTAGCCGGTGCTTATTCTGTCGGTAACGTCAAAACAGATACGTATTAGGTAACTGCCCTTCCTCCCAACTTAAAGTGCTTTACAATCCGAAGACCTTCTTCACACACGCGGCATGGCTGGATCAGGCTTTCGCCCATTGTCCAATATTCCCCACTGCTGCCTCCCGTAGGAGTCTGGACCGTGTCTCAGTTCCAGTGTGACTGATCATCCTCTCAGACCAGTTACGGATCGTCGCCTTGGTGAGCCATTACCCCACCAACTAGCTAATCCGACCTAGGCTCATCTGATAGCGCAAGGCCCGAAGGTCCCCTGCTTTCTCCCGTAGGACGTATGCGGTATTAGCGTCCGTTTCCGAACGTTATCCCCCACTACCAGGCAGATTCCTAGGCATTACTCACCCGTCCGCCGCTCTCAAGAGAAGCAAGCTTCTCTCTACCGCTCGACTTGCATGTGTTAGGCCTGCCGCCAGCGTTCAATCTGAGCCATGATCAAACTCTTCAGTTCAAACATCTTTGGGTTTTTAAGAAACCCTAAACTTGGCTCAGCAATCGTTGGTTACATCTTTGATTTCTCGCGGAGTAACTTGTGATGCTGATAATCTTGTTGACTATCAGTCTGACTCCACAAGCACCCACACGAATTGCTTGATTCAGTTGTTAAAGAGCGGTTGGTTAAGATCTTTCGTCTCAACCGAGGCGCGCATTCTACAGCAGCCTCATTTGCTGTCAAGTGATTATTTTCAGAAGCTTTCGAAGATTTCTTCAACAACTTCAACCACTTGCGCTTACGATCTCTCGTTAGCGGGAGGCGAATTCTACAGCGTTACACGCCGCTGTCAACACCTCTTTTTCAACTTCCTCAGCGCTTCGATGAACTGAAGCAACCCGCTGCCGAAAACTGCGTAACTCATTGTTTACCAAGGAGTTTTCCGTTTCGACTGCGCCGGAAGTGGGGCGAATTATAGACAGTTACAATTCGCCGTCAACACTTAATTACAGGTTTATTCGGATTTGAGCGTAATACGCGCAAATGCCTTCTTCCCAGCCTGGCAGACATGGGTAGCGCCCAGCTCGTATATAAAGGTGCGATCAACAACTTCACCATCTATACGCACGCCGCCCGAACCCAACAGATCACGCGCAACCGCCGAGTTCTTCACCAAGCCCGCCTTATTAAGTACGGCCGCAATCGGCATGGCTTCCGCAGCAGACAGCTCAACTTCCGGCAGATCATCCGGCAGCTCGCCATCCTTCATGCGGTTGCCAGCGCCACGATGAGCGCTGGCCGCAGCCTCCTCACCATGGAAGCGCGCAACAATCTCTTCCGCCAGCTTGATCTTCACATCACGCGGGTTGGCACCTGCCTCGACATCAGCACGCAACGCATTGATCTCATCCATCGAACGGAAGCTCAACAGCTCGAAGTAACGCCACATCAGGGCATCCGGAATCGAAACAAGCTTGCCGTACATCACGCCCGGCGCTTCCTGGATACCGACATAGTTACCCAGCGACTTGGACATCTTCTTGACGCCATCCAAGCCCTCCAGCAACGGCATGGTCAGAATGCACTGAGCTTCCTGCCCATAGGCACGCTGCAGCTCACGCCCCATCAGCAGGTTGAACTTCTGATCCGTGCCACCCAACTCAACGTCCGCACGCAACGCCACCGAGTCATAGCCCTGAACCAGCGGATAGAGGAACTCATGAATAGCGATTGGCTGATTGGTTGAATAGCGCTTATCGAAGTCGTCACGCTCAAGCATGCGTGCCACGGTGTACTGGGAAGTCAGGCGAATAAAATCCGCCGGCCCCATTTGATCCATCCACGTGGAGTTGAACGCCACTTCAGTCTTGGCCGGATCAAGAATCTTGAACACCTGAGTCTTGTAGGTCTCGGCATTGTCGAGCACTTGCTCGCGAGTCAACGGTGGACGCGTCGCGCTCTTGCCGCTCGGATCACCGATCATCCCGGTGAAGTCACCTATAAGGAAGATCACCTGGTGCCCCAGCTCCTGGAACTGGCGCAGCTTATTAATAAGCACGGTGTGACCCAGGTGCAGATCCGGCGCAGTCGGATCAAAGCCGGCTTTAATACGCAGGGGCTGGCCACGCTTGAGCTTTTCAATCAGCTCAGCCTCAACCAACAGTTCTTCCGCACCACGTTTTATCAGCGCTAGCTGCTCTTCAACCGACTTCATAACAGACCCGCAAGGCTCAGATTCAAAAGGGAACCAACCATACAAGATCAGGGACTAATTACAAGTTTTGCCCTGCGCACGGACACCGTTCAGCAAGCCCAGCGTTCGCGAGCTTGCGCCACAGATGATTTGGTTATATTTTATACAGTTATTTCATCTTCATCATGTCATTCATCTTTTCCATTTCATCTTCAAAGTCAAAATTACTTATGACCACTGAACCGTCTAAAGCGCCTCCGCTTTACCCGAAGACCCACCTGCTCGCAGCAAGTGGTATCGCCGCCCTTCTCAGCCTGGCACTCCTGGTATTCCCTTCCAGTGACGTAGAAGCCAAACGAACATCCCTGAGCCTTGACCTGGAAAGTCCAGTTGAACAACTGACACAAGATCAAGACGCTTCCGACGCACAACAAGCCACAAATGCGCCAAGCGAATCGCCGTTCGCCCAGATAGAAAGCGCTCCAGAAGACACCCAGCAAGCCGCCCAGGGTCAACCCGCGCCTGCTGCAGCCACCGCCAAGAACCCTCAGCACCGCGAAGTGGTCGTGGCCAAGGGCGACACGCTATCTACGCTGTTCGAGAAGGTCGGCCTGCCTGCTGCCACGGTAAATGACGTGCTCGCCAGCGATAAGCAAGCCAAGCAGTTCACCCAACTCAAGCACGGACAAAAGCTGGAGTTCGAACTCACGCCCGACGGCCAGTTGAACAACCTGCACAGCAGCGTCAGCGACCTCGAAATCATTACCCTGACCAAGGGCGCCAAAGGCTTCGCCTTCAACCGCATCACGACCAAACCGGTAATGCGTTCGGCCTACGCACACGGCGTGATCAACAGTTCCTTGTCGCAATCGGCCGCCCGCGCCGGTCTGTCCCACAGCATGACCATGGACATGGCCAGCGTGTTTGGCTATGACATTGACTTCGCACAGGACATCCGCCAAGGCGAC
The DNA here is from genome assembly GCF_057835125.1 of Pseudomonas sp. GL_117. NCBI lineage: Bacteria > Pseudomonadati > Pseudomonadota > Gammaproteobacteria > Pseudomonadales > Pseudomonadaceae > Pseudomonas > Pseudomonas sp. GL_117. Next base: position 5,562,240 of record NZ_CM174418.1, read on the forward strand.
GAATTCGACGTCATTTACGAACAAAAGGTCGCCAACGGCAAAGTGGTAGGCACCGGCAGCATCCTCTCCGCACGCTTCACCAACCGCGGCAAGACTTACACCGCCGTGCGCTACACCAACAAACAAGGCAACAGCAGCTACTACACCGCCGACGGCAACAGCATGCGCAAGGCCTTCATCCGCACACCCGTGGACTTCGCTCGCATTAGCTCGCGTTTCTCCATGGGCCGCAAGCATCCAATTCTGAACAAAATCCGCGCCCATAAAGGCGTCGACTACGCCGCCCCTCGCGGCACACCGATCAAGGCAGCGGGTGACGGCAAAGTGCTGCTGGCCGGGCGTCGTGGCGGTTATGGCAACACCGTGATCATTCAGCACGGCAACACCTACCGTACGCTCTACGGTCACATGCAGGGCTTTGCCAAAGGCGTGCAGACCGGCGGCACCGTGAAACAAGGCCAGGTCATTGGCTACATCGGCACCACTGGCCTGTCTACCGGCCCGCACTTGCACTATGAATTCCAGGTCAACGGCGTACACGTCGACCCGCTGGGCCAGAAGCTGCCGATGGCCGATCCGATTGCCAAGGCTGAGCGCGCGCGCTTCATGCAGCAAAGCCAGCCGCTGATGGCGCGCATGGACCAGGAGCGCTCCACGCTGCTGGCTTCGGCGAAGCGCTAAGGTATGTCGCTCTATATAGGAGTGATGTCCGGAACCAGCCTCGACGGCCTGGACATAGCCCTCATCAAACAAGACTCGGCGATCGCACTGGTCGCCAGCCACTACATCCCCATGCCCGACGCCCTGCGCACCGAGCTGCTCGGACTGTGCGCCAGCGGCCCGGACGAGATCGCACGCTCGGCCATTGCCCAGCAACACTGGGTTACGCTTGCCGCTCAAGGCATTCACGCCTTGCTCGACCAGCAAAACCTCAAGCCCCAGGATATTCGCGCGATTGGCAGCCACGGCCAGACCATCCGCCACGAGCCTGCACGGGGCTTTACGGTGCAGATCGGCAACCCTGCCCTGCTCACCGAGCTGACAGGTATTACCGTGGTCAGCGACTTCCGTAGCCGCGACGTCGCCGCCGGCGGCCAAGGCGCACCGCTGGTTCCAGCCTTTCACGAAGCACTGTTTGGTGAACGCACCGGCAATAACGCGGTGTTGAATGTGGGAGGTTTCAGCAACCTCAGCCTGATCGAGACCGGCAAGCCGGTAGCCGGCTTCGACTGCGGCCCAGGCAATGTGCTGCTCGATGCGTGGATTCATCAACAACGCGGCAAACACTTCGACCTTGATGGCCAATGGGCAGCCAGCGGCAGTATCGTGCCCCAGCTCCTCAACGCCTTGCTCAGCGACCCCTTCTTCTTGACCAAGGGCCCTAAAAGCACCGGCCGCGAAGTGTTCAACCTGGGATGGCTGCAACAACACCTCTCCCGCTTGCCTGTATTCGAGCAGCAGGACGTTCAGGCCACCCTACTGGAACTGACCGCCCTGACCATCGTGGAGTCTCTGCAAACCGCCCAACCCCAGACCGAAACCTTGCTGGTCTGTGGCGGTGGCGCACATAACTCGACATTGATGAATCGTCTGGCGACGCTACTGCCCTCCACTCAGGTCAGCAGTACAGCCACCCACGGCGTAGACCCTGACTGGGTAGAAGCGATGGCCTTCGCCTGGCTGGCCCACTGCTGCCTGGAGGGAATCGCCGCCAACCGCCCCAGCGTTACCGGAGCACGCGGGCTTCGCGTATTGGGCGCGATCTATCCAGCCTGAACCCCGCACAGCAAAACGCCGCTTGGCCGATTAAAGCCAAGCGGCGTTTTTGTATCCGCTATCGATCAGATCGAGAACGAAGACCCGCAACCACAGGTAGTCGTGGCATTAGGGTTCTTGATCACAAAACGCGAACCCTCCAGACCTTCCTGATAATCCACCTCGGCGCCTGCCAGGTACTGGAAGCTCATCGGGTCCACGACCAGGCTCACGCCCTCGCGTTCGACGATGGTGTCGTCATCGGCTACATCTTCATCGAAGGTAAAACCGTACTGAAACCCTGAACAACCGCCGCCCGTAACAAACACGCGCAGCTTCAAGCGATCATTACCCTCTTCATCGACCAGGCTCTTCACCTTGTGCGCAGCACCGTGGGTGAATTGCAAAGCCGTGGGGGTGAAGGATTCGACGCTCATGCTGATAATCTCCCGGCGTACCGCCGCCATATGCGTAATGGCGGGCATTATCCGCTTCTCCTAGAAAAGCGGTCAACTATTGTTACGGTATATCAATCTGCGCTGGCGCCATTAAAAACACAAAAGGCCCGATCAACGGGCCTTTTGCACATCCAGCCAGCGGCCTTAAGGCAGCATGCCTGCGTGGGACAAGCCCAACTTCTCATCCAGGCCGAAGAGGATGTTCATGTTCTGCACCGCCTGGCCCGACGCGCCCTTGACCAGGTTATCGATCACCGACAGCACCACGACCAGGTCGCCATCCTGCGGACGATGCACGGCGATACGGCACACGTTGGCGCCACGCACACTGCGGGTTTCCGGGTGGCTGCCGGCAGGCATCACATCGACGAACGGTTCGTTGGCATAACGTTTTTCAAACAGTGCCTGCAGATCTACCGAACGATCGACCACGGTCGCGTACAACGTGGAGTGAATGCCACGGATCATCGGCGTCAGGTGCGGCACAAACGTCAGGCCCACCTCCTTGCCGGCGGCGCGACGCAGCCCCTGGCGGATTTCCGGCAAGTGACGATGCCCTTTTACCGCATAGGCCTTCATGCTTTCCGACGTCTCGGAGTACAGCGAGCCTACGGCAGCACCACGACCGGCACCGCTGACGCCCGACTTGCAGTCCGCGATCAAACGCGATGCATCCGCCAGCCCGGCTTCCAGCAATGGCAGGAAACCCAGTTGTGTCGCGGTCGGATAGCAACCGGGCACGGCAATCAGGCGGGCTTGCTTGATCTGCTCACGATTGACTTCCGGCAGACCGTAGACAGCCTCCTCAAGCAACTCCGGCGCACCGTGCGGCTGGCCGTACCACTTGGCCCACTCATCGGCATCTTGCAGGCGGAAGTCCGCAGACAGGTCGATCACCTTGGTGCCGGCCGCCAGCAGCTCACCGGCCAGCGCATGGGCAACACCGTGCGGGGTCGCGAAGAACACCACGTCGCAGGCGCCCAGGGTCTTGATGTCCGGCACGCTGAACGCCAGGCCATCGTAGTGGCCTCGCAGGTTCGGGTACATATCGGCCACGGCCAGCCCAGCCTCGGATCGGGAAGTGATGACCACCACCTCTGCTTGCGGATGCTGAGCCAACAGACGCAGCAATTCGACACCGGTGTAACCCGTGCCGCCGACGATACCGACCTTGACCATAAACCTGCCCTCAACGAACCCACTGGAAAGCCGACGATAATAGGGGCCGTATCGTCCTGCGACAACCGCCAACGTGACGTACGGGCGCATCAGCCACTACTATCTTCGCTACCGTGAACCTGGGAATAACTAAAAATGCTTTATCTATGGGTCAAAGCCTTCCACATCATCAGCATCGTCTGCTGGTTTGCCGGGCTGTTCTACCTGCCACGCCTGTTCGTGTACCACGCCCAAAGCGAAGACACCGTCAGCCAGGAACGCTTCAGCCTCATGGAGCGCAAGCTGTATCGCGGCATCATGGGCCCGGCGATGCTTGCCGCGCTGATTTTCGGCGGCTGGCTGATCTACCTGAACCCGAGCATCTTTCACTCGGGCGGCTGGATCCACGCCAAGCTGACCCTTGTCGTGCTGCTTATCGGCTACCACCACATGTGCGGCGCGCAGGTGAAACGCTTTGCCCGTGGCGAAAACACCCGCAGCCATGTCTTTTATCGCTGGTTCAATGAAGTCCCGGTTCTGCTATTGCTGGCTATCGTAATTTTGGTCGTGGTCAAACCGTTCTAACTTCAATCACACGGGGTCAATCCAATGTCGCTGCCCGCTCTGCTTGAACAACGTCTGCGCCTGCCGGTGGTGGTCGCGCCGATGTTTCTGATTTCCAACCCGCAACTGGTGCTGGCCTGCTGCCGTAATGGTGTCGTCGGGAGTTTCCCGGCACTCAACCAGCGCGAAAGCAGTGGTTTCAAAGCCTGGCTGGAAGAAATCGAAGCGGGCCTGGCGCAGTTGGACAACCCCGCGCCATATGCCGTGAACCTGATCGTGCACAACAGCAACCCGCGACTGGAGGCCGACCTGGCGATCTGCGTCGAGCACAAGGTGCCAATCGTCATCACCAGCCTTGGCGCGGTGAAGGAACTGGTCGACGCCGTGCACAGCTATGGCGGCCTGGTGTTCCACGACGTCACCACCCGGCGCCATGCCGAGAAAGCCGCTGAAGCCGGTGTGGATGGCCTGATCGCCGTGGCCGCAGGCGCCGGCGGCCATGCCGGTACCTGGAGCCCGTTCGCGCTGATCGCCGAGATTCGTCAGTTCTTCGACAAGACCCTGCTGCTGGCCGGCTGCCTCAACCACGGGCACGAGATCCTCGCGGCCCAGTTACTGGGGGCTGACCTGGCGTATTTCGGCACTCGCTTTATCGGCACCACCGAAAGCCACGCCCCGGATGCCTATAAAGAGATGCTGCTCACATCGCGCGCCGCCGACATCGTGCACACTCCTGCAGTCTCCGGCGTACCCGCCAGCTTTATGCGCCAGAGTCTGGAAAACGCCGGTTTCGACCTCGCTGCGCTGCAAGGCAAGGGTGAAGTCAACTTCGGCTCCAAGCTCAAGCCGTTGAGCGACGAAGCCAAGGCCTGGAAGACCGTATGGTCGGCCGGCCAAGGCGTTGGTGAGATCAAAGATTTACCCAGCGTCGATGAACTGGTTGCGCGCCTGGATGCCGAATACCGCAAGGCGCACGAACAGGCGGTACAATTGCGCTGGCCACGCTGAACCAACCGCAAGGCCTGCCGCTTGGGCAGGCCTGCATTACCTCACAGATAAAGTGACAAGGAAGCCCGCATGAGCGACAACCGTTTCAAGATTGTGTTTGATGGAGCCTTGCTCCCGGGGGTCGAAAGCGCCACTGCCAAACTCAACCTGGCCGAGCTGTTCAAGAGTGAAGTCGACGCCATCGAAAAACTCTTCACCGGCCGCCCGGTCGCGCTGAAACGCGACCTGTCCCGCCCCGATGCCGAAACCTACCTCAATGCACTGAAAAACGCCGGGGTCGACGCACGCATCGAAACCGAGCAACCCGTAGCGTTCAACCTTGCCGAAACACACGAAACCGGTTCCGGCCCCTCCGCCGCCGCATCCCCTTACGCGCCGCCCCGCGCCGCTGTGGGTGACGACTTGCCGGAATTCTCCACCCTGAAGGTGTTCACCATCCACGGGCGTATCGGTCGCCTGCGCTACCTGGCATGGACGCTGGTGTTGACCGTCGCGATGCTGGTCGCCTCGGGCATCATCGCCACTGCCGGCTTCGCCGTGGCAACCGCCTCGCCGACGGCAGGCATGATTCTCGGCATCCTGCTGGGGTTTGCGTTGTTCGTCGCACTGCTGTGGGTCAGCGTGCAAATCGCCGTGCAGCGCCTGCATGACCTGGGCTGGTCCGGTTGGTTGTGGTTCCTCAACCTGGTGCCGCTGGTGAACAGCGTCTTCCCGATCCTGCTGCTGGTATTGCCAGGCAATGCAGGCGCCAACCAATACGGCGCGCCACCACCGCGCAACTCCACCGCGGTAAAGGTCCTGGCCACCCTATGGCTGGCGTTTATCCCGGTAATGCTGGCGATTGTGGTGACCCTGGGTATGAACGGTTACCTGAACCAACTTGAAGCCAACGTCGACAGCAGCTACGAAAACAGCTCCATCACCTCCGATGCCGACACCGACCAGAGCGTGATCGTTGATGAAGACGAAGCGCAAAGTGCTGACGAAGCGGCCGAACCTGTAGACTCTCCAGAACAGTGAAGAAACGCCCGCCGCCTGTGATGCCTCTGTCACAGGCTCGGCGGCGTTGCGATGGAGAAAGGCATGACCCGTTACGCTCTGATCACCGGTGCCTCCAGCGGCATCGGCCTGGCTTTGGCCGAAGCCTTGGCCCGTCGCGGCCGCAGCTTGATTCTGGTGGCCCGCCAGCGTGATCAGTTGGAAAGCATTGCACTCGAATTGACCCAACGTTTCGGCGTGGAGGTGCTGTTTCGAGCCTGCGACCTGGGCGAACCGCTGCGTTTGTCCGGGTTCCTGCTGGAGCTGGAAGAAGGCGAACGGCAGATCGACCTGCTGGTCAACTGCGCCGGCATCGGTACCAGCGGCCCCTTCCTGGCCCAGGACTGGATGACCGAACAGGACCTGATCGAAGTCAACATCCTCGCCCTCACCCGTATGTGTCACGCCCTTGGCAACGCCATGGCGCTGCACGGCGGCGGGCAGATTCTCAACGTTGCCTCGGTGGCCGCGTTTCAGCCCGGCCCATGGATGAGCAGCTACTACGCCAGCAAGGCTTACGTGCTGCACTTCTCAGAAGGTTTGCGTGAAGAGTTGAAGACCTGCGGCATCAAGGTCTCGGTACTCTGCCCCGGCCCGACGCGCACCGCGTTCTTCGGCACTGCGCAAATGGATACCGCCAAGCTCGACCGCAGCGAAAAACTGATGAGTCCGGAAGAAGTGGCACTCTTCACCGTACGCGCCCTCGACAAGAACAAAGCCATCATCATTCCCGGCCGACGCAACCGCTGGCTCGCCTTCAGCCCGCGTTTCAGCCCACGCTGGCTGACTCGCAAGATTGCCGGCGCGATCAACAAGGCCTATTGCCCGCGTTGATTGCCTGAGTACACTCACCCTGCCTACTCATAATGGAGAAACAGCTGTGGATACTCTGTTCACCAAGATCATCAACAGAGAAATACCGGCCGACATCATCTACGAAGATGACCAGGTCCTGGCCTTCAAGGACATCCACCCGGCAGCACCCGTGCACTTTCTGGTCATCCCGAAGAAGCACATCGCGACCCTCAACGACCTGACCGAAGAAGACAAGGCCCTGGCCGGCCATATCTTGTTCACCGCCCAGCGCCTGGCACTGGAGCAGGGCTGCGAGGAAGGTTTCCGCGTGGTGATGAACTGCAACCCGAAAGGCGGGCAGACCGTTTATCACATCCATATGCATGTGCTCGGTCAACGCCAGATGAACTGGCCGCCGGGCTGATCAGCCCCTCAGCAACGGTCGTGCGCCCCAGGCCGCGACCCCATGGGCTTGACGCAGCGCAAACGCTTCCCCCTCTCTTGCGGTAAACTGGCCGCCGAGATTCTTCCCGGAGGTCAGCATGACTACCCAACGTCACTACTCGCCGATTGACCGTCTGTTGTTGCAAGCCGACATGGCCATGCGCACGCTGTTGCCGTTCAGCGGCCAGCCGTATCGCCCCTCGCCTGCCATCGTGCAGCCCGACGCACAGATGAGCGAGACCGACACCCGCCACGTCGCGGGCCTGATGCGCATCAATCATACCGGCGAAGTCTGTGCCCAAGCGCTGTACCAGGGCCAGGCGCTGACCGCCAAGCTGCCGCAAGTACGCGCGGCCATGGAACATGCGGCCGAGGAAGAAATCGACCACCTGGCCTGGTGCGAGCAGCGCATTCGGCAGTTGGGCAGCCACCCGAGCGTGCTCAACCCGCTGTTCTACGGTTTGTCATTTGGCATCGGCGCCGCCGCCGGCCTGATCAGCGACAAGGTCAGCCTGGGTTTTGTCGCCGCCACCGAACATCAAGTGTGCAAACACCTGGACGAGCACCTTGAGCAATTACCGGCCGAGGACGAAAAGTCCCGGGCGATTCTCGAGCAAATGCGCATCGACGAGGAACACCACGCAGAAAGCGCACTGGACGCCGGCGGTTTCCGCTTCCCGGCGCCGGTACGATTTGGCATGAGCCTACTGGCCAAGGTCATGACCAAAAGCACGTACCGAATCTGAATACATCAAATCCAATCCACAAAAAAGGGCGCTTTCTAAGCGCCCTTTCTTTTTGCCGGAACGTGCGATCAACCCAGCTCGATAATCTCGTAGTCATGGGTGATGGCCACACCGGCCGCGCCGAGCATGATCGACGCCGAGCAGTACTTCTCGGCCGACAGCTCGATGGCACGCTTGACCTGGGCTTCCTTCAACGCCCGCCCCTTCACCACAAAATGCATGTGGATCTTGGTAAACACCTTGGGATCTTCAGTGGCGCGCTCGGCTTCCAGGAAGGCTTCGCAGCTTTCCACGGCCTGCCGGGACTTCTTCAGGATGCTGACCACGTCGAAATTACTGCAACCGCCTACACCAAGCAGGAGCATTTCCATCGGGCGTACGCCCAGGTTACGGCCACCGGCTTCCGGCGGGCCGTCCATGACCACGACATGGCCACTGCCCGACTCACCGAGGAACATGGCTTCGCCCGCCCATTGGATGCGTGCCTTCATCGCCCAGACTCCACTGCTAAAAAAGGGTCGCCAGCTTAGCACAGGGCCCGCCGCCGACTGCGTTTCGCATCAAAGCGATCAATAGCAGGGTTTGCCGAGAAAATTGGCTAATCGAGTCAGAATGTGTCTGGTAAGCTGGCGCCAAATGGATGGCGTATTGCTAGTATTTATACAACGTGTATCAATGCCGATACCCACACAAATACAAAAACTCCGACCCCTTGCGCTGTCTTTTCGGGATACAAACATGGTTGCTCTTACGCCCATACCCAAGATCAAGAATCTCGACAAGCTACTGATGCACTGCCAACGTCGGCGTTATCCGGCCAAACACAACATTATCTGCGCCGGCGAACGTTCCGAGACACTGTTCTTCATCATCAAGGGCTCGGTCACCATCCTGATCGAAGACGAAGACGGCCGCGAGATGATCATCGCCTACCTCAACACCGGCGATTTCTTTGGTGAGCTGGGGCTGTTCGAGCAAGCAGGCAAGGAACAGGAACGCAGTGCGTGGGTGCGCGCCAAGGTCGAGTGCGAAGTGGCCGAGATCAGCTACGCCAAGTTTCGCGAGTTGGCCCAGCAAGACCCGGACATTCTCTACGCCCTGAGTGGCCAGATCGCCCAGCGCCTGCGGGACACGACACGCAAGGTCGGCGACCTCGCCTTCTTTGATGTGACCGGCCGCGTAGCCCGCTGCCTGCTGGAGTTGTGCAAGCAGCCCGACGCCATGACCCACCCCGATGGCATGCAGATCAAGATCACACGCCAGGAAATCGGGCGCATTGTCGGTTGTTCACGGGAGATGGTCGGCCGCGTGCTCAAGGATCTCGAAGAACGCAACCTGGTGCACGTCAAAGGCAAGACGATGGTGGTGTTCGGTACACGTTAAAGCGCCAGGAAGCCTGCCAGCATCTGACGATACAACGTGTCCAGGCGGCTGATTGCATCCGGCGCAGGGAAAGCTTCGTGCAAGGCGATATGACTCTCGGCGCGAACCCGCTGTTCCAGCCCGCATGCCGCATTGAAGCGGTTGACCGCCGCGATCAGCTCTTCGCGATCGCCGTCCAGCAACAACGCACCGTGCACCAACCCCACCGGGCGCCCACCGCTTTGGCGCCAGCGTTGGGCCGTGCCGACCATTTTGCGGCCGTTGAGATTGACGTTGTAGCGACCGTCGCAGAACGCGCCATCGATTTCGCCGACAGACGCATCGCCACCCAGCTCGATCAGCAAATCGCAGATTGGCTGGCACAACCGCAAATAGCCGGTTTCGATGCGATTCTGATCGCCTTCACTGCGCGGTGGCGCATAGACCAGGGCGATGTTGACCGTGGCGCTCGACTGCGGCACCGGCTCGCCACCGGTTTCGCGCAGCAACACCGGCCAATCGGCGGCGGCCGAGACCTGGCTGGCGGTTTCGAATGCAGGCAAACGACTCAGCCGACGCGGCATTACCAAGGCTTGATCGCTGGGCTGCCAGAACAGCAGGCCGTATTCCTGGTCGCCTGCGCAAACAGCCGCCAAAAGGTCCTGCTCGGCGGCAAGGCCAGCCTCAACAGTCATCGAAACTGGCTTAACCATCAAACACCTATCTTTCTGAACAAACACAAAACCCAATGTGGGAGCGGGCTTGCCCGCGAAGACGGTGTGTCAGTCACCTATCCATCGACTGACCAATCGCTATCGCAGGCAAGCCCGCTCCCACACAAGCCCGCTGCCACAGTTTGATCGCATTTCAAATCAGTCGAGGGTCGAACCACTGACCGCCACGCCACGCTCCGGGAAGAACAGGCGCTGCAACTCCGCGCCCGGGTTCTCGGCACGCATGAACGTCTCGCCGACCAGGAACGAATACACCCCACTGATTTCCATCAGTTCCACATCGGCACGGTTGACGATGCCACTCTCGGTAATCACCAGGCGGTCACGCGGGATCCGCGGCAACAGGTCGAGGGTGTTTTCCAGGCTCACTTCGAAGGTGTGCAGGTTGCGGTTGTTGACGCCAACCAGCGGTGTATCCAGGGTTTTCAGTGCGCGCTCCAGCTCATCGCCGTCGTGCACTTCCACCAGCACATCCAGGCCGACACTTTTGGCCACGGCCGCCAACTCGGCCATCTTCACGTCATCCAGGGCGGAGACGATCAGCAGCACACAATCGGCGCCCAGGGCACGGGCTTCAACGATCTGGTACGGGTCGACCATGAAATCCTTGCGGATCACCGGCAACTTGCACGCGGCGCGGGCTTGTTGCAAGAACAGGTCGGAACCCTGGAAATAGTCGATATCAGTCAGGACGGACAGGCACGTCGCGCCGCCCTTCTCATAACTGACGGCAATTTCCGACGGCACAAAATTCTCGCGGATCACGCCTTTGCTTGGCGAGGCTTTCTTGACCTCGGCGATCACCGCCGGCTGCTTGAGCTTGGCCTGGGCGATCAAGGCGTTGGCGAAACCACGCGGGGCATCGGCAAGCCTGGCCTGGCTTTCCAGCTCGGCAAGGCTGACGCGGGCGCGGCGCTCGGCGACTTCTTCGGCTTTGCGGGCGAGGATCTTTTCCAGAACGGTTGGCACACTCATCCTTCATTCTCCATCTTGAATACCGCGGTGAATGCTCCCAGCTCTTCGAGCTTTTCGCGAGCCAGACCGGTGTGCAGCGCATCGTGGGCCAAGGCGACACCTTCCTTAAGACTATAGGCGTGGTCGGCTGCATAAAGTGCCGCGCCAGCATTCAGAACAATCATCTCCGCAGCTTTTTGCCCGTTCTCGGTCTTGCGCCGCCCCAGGGCATCACGAATCAATTCCAGGGACGCCGCCGGGCTTTCCACCGCCAGGCCGTGCAGGCTCTGGCTCTTCATGCCCAGGTCTTCAGGTTCGACCCAATACTCCGTGATCTGGTCGTTCTTCAGCTCCGCGACAAAGGTCGGTGCCGCCAGGCTGAATTCGTCCAGGCCATCCTTGGAGTGCACCACCAGCACATGTTTGCTGCCCAGGCGCTGCAACACTTCGGCCAAAGGCCGGCACAGCGCCTGGCTGAACACGCCAACCACCTGGTGTTTCACACCGGCCGGATTCGTAAGCGGGCCGAGCATGTTGAACAGGGTACGCAGGCCGAGGTCTTTGCGCGGGCCGGCGGCGTGTTTCATTGCGCTGTGGTGGGTCTGGGCAAACATGAAGCCGATGCCGACGTTATCGATGCAACGCGCCACTTGCACCGGCGTCAGGTTCAGGTAGATCCCGGCCGCTTCCAGCAGATCGGCGCTGCCGCTCTTGCCGGACACCGCACGGTTACCGTGTTTGGCCACTGTGCAACCCGCCGCGGCGACCACAAAAGAAGATGCCGTCGACACGTTGAAGATGTTCGCACCGTCACCGCCAGTGCCGACCACATCCACCACGCCATCCAGGGTCTTGAGCTCAACCTTGTCCGCCAGCTCGCGCATCACCGACACGGCGCCGACGATCTCGTCGATGCTCTCGCTCTTCATGCGCATCGCCATCATGAACGCGCCGATCTGCGCATCGGTGCATTGACCGGTCATGATCTCGCGCATCACATCGCTCATTTCAGCGGTGCTCAGGTCCAGGTGGCCGACGATACGGCTCAGGGCAGTCTTGATATCCATGGAAAGTCCTTAGCGCGTGCCGCCGCTCTGCTTGAGAAAATTGGCGAACAGCTCGTAGCCCTGCTCGGTCAGGATCGATTCAGGGTGAAATTGCACCCCTTCGACATTCAGTGTCTTGTGACGCAGGCCCATGATCTCGTCGACCGAGCCGTCTTCCAACTGGGTCCAGGCGGTCAGTTCCAGGCATTCGGGCAAGGTTTCGCGCTTGACCACCAGGGAGTGGTAACGGGTCACCGTCACCGGCAGATTCAGGCCGTGGAACACGCCCACATTGTTGTGGAACACCGGGCTGGTCTTGCCGTGCATGACCTGGCGCGCGCGCACCACGTCACCGCCAAAGGCCTGGCCGATGGACTGGTGGCCCAGGCACACGCCCAGGATCGGCAATTTACCGGCGAAGTACTTGATCGCTTCGAGGGAGATGCCCGCTTCGGTCGGCGTGCACGGCCCTGGCGAGACCACAATGCGCTCTGGGTTCAGCGCGGCGATTTCGGCCACAGTCATTTCATCGTTGCGCACCACCTTGACCTCGGCACCGAGTTCGCCCAGGTACTGCACAACGTTGTAGGTAAAGGAGTCGTAGTTATCAATCATCAGCAACATGGGGGAAACCTCAGGAATTGGGGGTCTGTTCAGCCAGCGCAACGGCGCGGAACATCGCGCGGCGCTTGTTCAGGGTTTCTTCCCATTCGAGGGCCGGCACCGAGTCGGCGACAATCCCGCCACCGGCCTGCACGTGCAGCTCCCCGTCCTTGATCACCGCAGTGCGGATTGCAATCGCAGTGTCCATGTTACCGTTCCAGGCGAAATAACCCACGGCACCGCCGTAGACACCACGCTTGACCGGCTCCAGCTCGTCGATGATTTCCATCGCACGGATCTTCGGCGCGCCCGACAAGGTGCCCGCCGGCAGAATCGCACGCAGTGCGTCCATCGCGGTCAGGCCGGCCTTCAGCTCGCCGGTGACGTTGGACACGATGTGCATCACGTTGGAATACCGCTCGATGACCATCTTCTCGGTGAGCTTCACCGAACCGATTTCCGAGACGCGCCCGGTATCGTTGCGGCCCAGGTCGATCAGCATCAGGTGCTCGGCGATTTCCTTGTCGTCGCTGAGCAGGTCTTGTTCCAGCGCCACATCCTCTTCTTCGGTCGCGCCACGTGGGCGGGTGCCGGCAATCGGGCGCACGGTGATCAGGTTGTCTTCGACGCGCACCAGCACTTCCGGCGAGCTGCCCACCACGTGGAAGTCGCCAAAATTGAAGAAGTACATGTACGGCGTCGGGTTGAAGCAGCGCAGCGCGCGGTACAGATCGATCGGCGCGGCCTTGAAGTCGATGGACATGCGCTGCGACGGCACAACCTGCATGCAGTCACCGGCGAGGATGTATTCCTTGATGGTATCGACGGCGCGCTCGTAGTCATCCTGGGTAAAGCTGGAGCGGAACACCGGGTCGGCCGCCGGCGGACGGCTGAGGTCAGGGCCGCGACGCGGAGTGATCGGCTGGCGCAGTTTTTCCAGCAAGGCTTCGAGGCTGGCCTGGCCTTGTTCGAATGCGTCCGCCTGGGACGGATCGGCGAGCACGATTGCGTGCATCTTGCCGGCCAGGTTGTCGAACACGACGACCGCGTCGGAAACCATCAGCAGAATGTCCGGCACGCCCAGCGGGTCCGGGTTCGGGCATTTGCCCAAGCGCTTTTCCACATAACGCACGCAGTCATAACCGAAGTAACCCACCAGGCCGCCGTTGAAACGCGGCAGCCCCGGGATGGTCGGCACGTTGTAGCGCGCCTTGAAGGTTTCGACGAAGGCCAACGGGTCTTCTACGTCGTGGCTTTCGATCTCGACGCCATCATGGGTGATGCTCACGTGATGATCGTGAACACGCATGACGGTGCGGCACGGCAGGCCGATGATCGAATAACGGCCCCATTTCTCGCCGCCCTGCACCGATTCCAGCAGATAGGAATTGGGCTCGTCGGCCAGTTTCAGGTAGATCGACAGCGGCGTGTCGAAGTCGGCCAGGGTTTCGCAGGCCAGGGGGATACGGTTATAGCCGGCAGCGGCCAAACGCAGGAATTCTTCGCGGATCATGTGTGCCTCGTGGCGTGAGGGTCTAACGGTCAGGTATGCAAACGTGCCGCGTAGCGCGGCCGGGATCAGTCAGGCGCGCCAACGCCAGCGGGCCAGGGCCTTGATGACTTTCATCCAGAGTTTGCGAGTGACCACCACGATGGGATTTCCAGAAGGGGACGGATCGGTGTCGGGCAACGTTATCTCAGCGCCCGCTCCCAAGCAACCGGGGATTAGCAGTCGCAGGTCATCAATCACCAGCGACGGCGACTCTTCGGCGATGGGGCGGCCGTGGTTATAGCCGTAGCTCAAGGCCACGCACTGCACGCCAGCGGCCTTTGCGGCCAGCACGTCAGTGCGCGAGTCACCGACAAACAGCGACTGCGAGGCAGGAATATTGGCCATTTTCATCACGAAAAACAGCGCCGCCGGGTCGGGTTTCTTCTGCGGCAAGGTATCGCCGCCGATGATCCAGCGGAAATAGCGGCCGATTTTCATCTGGTCCAACAGCGGCGCGACGAACCGCTCCGGTTTGTTGGTGATCAGGGCCATTTCCACGCCCTGCTTGCTCAACCACTTGAGGGTGTCACGTACGCCGGGGTAGACCACGGTCAGTTCGTGGCCGTCTTCATAGGCGGTGTTGAACAGTTCCAGCGCGTGCTCGGCCTCGACCTCATCGACCCCCTCGGCATCGATGTTATTGGCCAAAGCCCGGCGTACCAGCATCTGCACGCCGTTACCGACCCACATGCGTACCGCCTCGATCCCCGCCGGCTTACGCCCCAGTTTGAGCAGCATGTTGTCCACCGCCGCCGCCAGGTCTGGCACCGAGTCGATCAGGGTGCCGTCCAGATCAAACATCACCAGCCGGGGCAGTTTGCCGGGAAACAGCTGCTCAAAGCCGCTCATGGGCGCGCCAGCGCCAGTTCGGCGCGCATCTTGTCGATGACGTCCTGATAGTTCGGCGCGTTGAAGATCGCCGAGCCGGCCACAAAGGTGTCGGCGCCGGCGGCGGCGATTTCGCGGATGTTGTTGACGTTGACCCCACCGTCGATTTCCAGGCGGATGTCACGGCCGGACGCGTCGATCAGCGCGCGGGCTTCGCGCAGCTTGTCGAGGGTGCCGGGGATGAACTTCTGCCCGCCGAAGCCTGGGTTGACGCTCATCAGCAAGACCATGTCGACCTTGTCCATCACGTACTTGAGCACGTCCAGCGGCGTCGCCGGGTTGAACACCAGGCCCGCCTTGCAGCCGCCCTCGCGGATCAGCTGCAGGCTGCGGTCGACGTGTTGCGTGGCTTCCGGGTGGAAGGTGATGTAGGTCGCACCGGCTTCGATGAAGTCGCCGACGATGCGGTCCACCGGGCTGACCATCAGGTGCGCGTCGATCGGCGCAGTGACGCCGTACTTGCGCAGCGCCGCGCAGACCATCGGACCGATGGTCAGGTTGGGCACGTAGTGGTTGTCCATGACATCGAAGTGCACGAAGTCGGCACCGGCGGCCAACACGTTGTCCACTTCCTCACCCAGGCGGGCGAAATCGGCGGAGAGAATCGATGGAGCAATTACGAAGGGCTGCATGACGCACCTTTTCTGAGCTAAATCACGATGGCGCGCATTGTATACCGCATGCTTTGCCACGCGCACCGTGACCTGTCTCAACGGCTAGTAGGCAGCCCGATAGATTTTCTCGATGTCGGCCGCGCTGAGCTTGCGCGGATTGTTGCGCATCAGCCGCTCAATGCCCGCCGCTTCGGTGGCCATGGCCGGGATGGCGTCCTCGGGCACCCCGAAGCTGCGCAGGCCCGCCGGGATCTCGACTGCGGCACACAGTCGCGTCATCGCCTCGACAGCGCTATCGGCCGCATCGACGGCGCTCAGCCCCGTGACATTCACGCCCATGGCCTGGGCAATCTCCTGCATGCGCTCCACGCATGCCAGCTTGTTCCAGTGCATCACATACGGCAGCAACAGCGCATTGCTCACCCCATGGGCAATATTGAACCGCCCGCCCAACGGGTACGCCAGCGCATGCACCGCGCCCACGCCGGCATTACCAAAGGCCATGCCGGCCATCAGGCTGGCGGTGGCCATGTCATCCCGGGCCTGCAAGTTGGCCGGGTTGGCGTAAGCCTTGGGCAACGCGTTGGCGATCAGCTTGATTGCGCCAATCGCCAGCGCATCGGTGATCGGCGAGGCATTCAGCGACAGGTACGACTCGATGGCATGCACCAGCGCATCCACGCCACTGGCGGCAGTCACGCTACGCGGGCAGGTGAGGGTCATTTGCGGGCTGATCAGCGCGACATCCGGCAACAGATAGTCGCTGACGATGCCTTTTTTCAGTTGCGCGACCTTGTCGGAAAGGATCGCCACGTTGGTCACTTCCGAACCAGTGCCGGCCGTGGTCGGAATCGCGATCAGCGGCGGCCCCTTGCGCGGCACCTGGTCGACACCGAACAAATCCGCCAGCGCGCCGTGGTAACCGGCATAGGCGGCTACGCTTTTGGCAATGTCGATGGCACTGCCGCCGCCCAGGCCGATCAGCCCGTCATGCCCGCCTTCGCGGTAGGCGCGCATGCAGTCTTCGACGATGGCGATTTCCGGGTCGGGCAGTACGCGGTCGAATATTTCGTAACTGCGCTCGCCCAGGTGTTCGAGCGCCAGCGCCACGGTGCCGGACTTGACCAACGCAGCGTCGGTGACAATCAGCGGGTTATCCACATCCAGGCGCGTGAGTTCAAACGCCAGTTGTTCGATGGCGCCAGCGCCGGTGAGCAGTTTGTGGGCGATCTTGAATGAGGAAGTACTCATGTGCGCGGCCTCTTATTCGGAAATGGGCTGGCACAAGCGTAGCTGAGGGAAATAGGTTGTCAGCCATTCAGCAACTGAATGCAGAGGTAATTCAAAGTGGGCACGGTCGATGTGGGAGCTGGCTTGCCTGCGATAGCGGTGTGTCAGCAGCAGATAAGCAAGCTGGCCCACCGCTATCGCAGGCAAGCCAGCTCCCACAGTTGATCCGGTTTCGGTAAGTCAGACCTGTGCGGTACGCAGTTTTTCGCTGCGGCCGCGCAGCCATTCCAATGTCAGCAACAGCAGTACCGAGAAGGCAATCAACAACGTCGCGGCAGCAGCAATCGTCGGGCTGAGGTTCTCGCGGATACCGCTGAACATCTGGCGCGGCAACGTCGCCTGCTCAGGCCCGGCCAGAAACAGCGTCACCACCACCTCATCAAACGACGTCGCAAAGGCAAACAACGCCCCGGAAATCACCCCCGGTGCAATCAGCGGCAAGGTCACCCGACGGAACGCGGTCAAAGGCGAAGCGCCCAGGCTCGCCGCCGCCCGCACCAGGTTATGGTTGAAGCCCTGCAACGTCGCCGACACGGTGATGATCACAAACGGCACGCCCAGTACCGCATGCACCACGATCAGCGAGAAAAAGCTGTTACCCAGGCCCAGCGGCGCAAAGAACAGGTAACTGGCCACGCCGATGATCACCACTGGCACCACCATCGGCGAAATCACCAGGGCCATCACCAGCGCCTTGCCGGGGAAATTGCCACGGGTCAGGCCAATCGCAGCCAGGGTACCGAACACCATCGCCAACACCGTGGCCGCCGGGGCGACGATGATGCTGTTTTTCAGCGCACGCATCCATTCGGCCGAGCCGAAGAAGTCCTGATACCAATGCAGCGAAAACCCCTGCAACGGATACACCAGGAAACTGCCGCTGTTGAACGACAGCGGGATGATCACCAATACCGGCAATATCAGGAACAACAGGATCAAGCCGCAGAGGATCCGCAAGCTGTAGAACCAAACCCGCTCAACGGGCGACATATAAGGGCTCAGCATCGCAAGGTCTCCTTAGCTCAGGCGCAGGCGGCTGGCGCCCACCAGCCGGTTGTAGATCAGGTACAGCAACACGGTGGCCAGCAGCAGCAAGCCGCCCAGTGCCGTGGCCATGCCCCAGTTGATGCTGGTGTTGGTGTAGAAGGCCACGAAGTAGCTGACCATCTGGTCGTTCGGGCTGCCCAGCAGTGCCGGGGTGATGTAGTAACCAATCGCCAGGATGAACACCAACAGGCAACCGGCGCCCACACCGGCGTAGGTCTGCGGGAAGTACACGCGCCAGAAGCTGGTGAACGGGTGGCAGCCCAGGGAGATCGCCGCACGCATGTAGGTGGGCGAGATGCCCTTCATCACGCTGTAGATCGGCAGGATCATGAACGGCAGCAGGATGTGCACCATGGAGATGTAGACCCCGGTGCGGTTGAAGACCAGCTCCAGCGGTTTATCGATCAGGCCCATGCTCATCAGTGCGCTGTTGATCAGGCCACCGGATTGCAGCAACACGATCCACGCCGCCACCCGCACCAGGATCGAGGTCCAGAACGGCAGCAGCACCAGGATCATCAACAGGTTGCTTTTACGCGCCGGCAGGTTGGCCAGCAGGTAGGCCAGGGGATAGGCCAGCAGCAGGCAGATGGCGGTGATCACCAGGCCCATCCAGAAGGTACGGGCGAAGATGTCCAGGTAGATCGCCTGGTCCGGTGTGGCCGGGGCGATTTCACCGAGGTCGTCGATACGGTGATCGACGGCCGCCAGCAGGTAGAACGGCGTCAGGCTGCTGGTGTTGCGCCGGATCGCCTGCCAGTACGCCGGGTCGCCCCAGCGTTCATCGAGGCTTTCCAGCGCTTGCTTATAAGAGGCCGGCGCTTCGGTAAACGGCAGCGCACGGGCGGTTTTGGTCAGCAGGCTGCGATAGCCGGCCAGTTCCATGTTCAAGCGCTTGGACAGGTCGCCCAAGGTCTGGTTTTTGCGGGCTTCGCCCAGGTCCTCACTGAGGGCCTGATACACCGGCTCGCCCGGCAGGCCACGCCCGTCCCAGGCCGTCACAGCCACCACGGTACGCGGCAAGCCGCCCACCACTTCCGGGTTGCCGACGCTCTTGAACAGCAGCGCAACGATTGGCACCAGGAACACCAGCAGCAAAAACAGCACCAGCGGCGCAATCAAGGCCTGGGCCTTCCAGCGATTGACCCGCTCGGCATGCGCCAGACGCTGCTTGAGGGTGGGGCTGTTGACCTCGTTAGAGGGAACGGCGATGGCCATGGCTAACTCCGGAAAATCTGAAAATGAATGCAATCTACTGAACACAGCAGATCCCATGTGGGAGCGGGCTTGCTCGCGAAGGCGGTGGATCAGCTTGCACATGTGGCGGCTGATCTACCGCCTTCGCGAGCAAGCCCGCTCCCACACAAGCCCACTACACATGGATTTAGCGGTGTTGCTGATTACTTGGCAGCCCACGAGTTGAAACGCTGCTCCAACTGCTCGCCGTTATCCGCCCAGAAGCTCACATCGATCTGCACCTGGTTGGCGATGTTTTCCGGGGTGGTCGGCATGTCCTTGAGGATGTCCTTGGCCAGCAACGGTACGGCTTGGGTGTTGGCGGGGCCGTAGGCGATGTTTTCCGAGTAGGTCTTCTGCTGCTGCGGCTGTACCGAGAAGGCGATGAATTTCTTCGCCGCTTCGGCACGGTCCTTGGCCAGGCCTTTAGGAATGGCCCATGCGTCGAAATCGTAGATACCGCCGTTCCACACCACTTTCAGGTTGCTTTCTTTCTGCACGGCGGCGATGCGGCCGTTGTAGGCCGAGCTCATCACCACGTCACCCGAGGCGAGGTACTGCGGCGGTTGCGCGCCAGCTTCCCACCACTGGATCGACGGCTTGAGTTCATCGAGTTTCTTGAACGCGCGGTCCTGGCCATCTTTGCCGGCCAGTACTTTGTAGACGTCCTTCGGCGCAACGCCATCGGCCATCAGCGCGAATTCCAGGGTGTACTTGGCGCCCTTGCGCAGGCCGCGCTTGCCCGGGAATTTCTTCACGTCCCAGAAATCCGCCCAGCTGGTAGGCGCGCTGGCCAGTTTGTCGGCGTTGTAGGCCAACACCGTGGACCACACGAAGAAGCCCACTCCGCATGGCTGGATCGCGCCTTTAACGTAATCGGCAGTGTTGCCGAACAGTTTCGGGTCCAACGGCTCGAACATGTCTTCGTCACAGCCACGGGACAGCTCCGGCGACTCCACTTCCACCAGGTCCCAGGACACGCTCTTGGTGTCGACCATGGCCTTGACCTTGGCCATTTCACCGTTGTACTCGCCAGCGACGATCTTGCCGTTGCCCGCGCTTTCCCACGGGGCATAGAAGGCCTTGACCTGGGCGGCCTTGTTCGCGCCACCGAAGGACACGACAGTCAGGTCCGGGCCGGCCATGGCCTGGGTCGCACCGATCAGGCCCAGGGCCAGGGCGGAAAATTTCAGGGTTCTCAACATTGTTGTTCTCTCCACGTGCAGGGTTGGTGAAGCCATGGGGGCGATTAATTCGCCTCTAGAAGTGGGTCGAGTGCGCGAACGTGCTCGACTTGCCAGCCAATCGGAACCACGTCGCCGACTGCCAGGGCCGGGTCCAGCTCGGCAATCGGTTGTTTCACAAAAAAATCGGCCTTGCCGCAGACTTCCAGGCGCACACGCACGTGGTCGCCCAGGTAGATGAATTCCGCCACCCGCCCCGAGAAGCGGTTGACGCAACTTTCGCTGGAACCATTGAGGCTGACGCGCTCCGGGCGCACCGACAGGGTCACCGGGCCACCGACCTGGCCGACGTTGACCGCCAGTGCCTCGACCTTCTCACCGCGCGCCAGCTCGACCACGCAGCGCTCGCCGGAGTGGCTGTGCAGGCGGCCATTGAGGCGGTTGTTTTCGCCGATGAAGTTGGCGACGAAGGTGTTCTTCGGCTCTTCATAAAGTGTGCGCGGTGGGGCGATCTGCTGGATCTCGCCCTGGTGGAACACCGCCACACGGTCGGACATGGTCAAGGCTTCGCCCTGGTCATGGGTCACGTACACCACGGTCACGCCGAGGCGCTGGTGCAGGTGCTTGATCTCCATCTGCATGTGTTCGCGCAGTTGCTTGTCGAGGGCGCCGAGGGGTTCATCCATCAGCACCAATTGCGGTTCGAACACCAAGGCGCGGGCCAGGGCCACACGCTGTTGCTGGCCGCCGGACAATTGCGCCGGGTAGCGCTGGGCGAAGGCGTCGAGCTGGACCATGCTCAGCACACGTTTGACCCGCTCGCTGATGTCGGTCTTGCTCAGGCCGCGCACCGACAGCGGGAACGCCAGGTTCTCGGCGACGGTCATGTGCGGGAACAGCGCGTAGTTCTGGAACACCATGCCGATGTCGCGCTTGTGCGGCGGCACATTGTTGATGGCGCGCCCGGCCAGCTGGATTTCGCCGGCGGTCGGCGTTTCAAAGCCGGCAAGCATCATCAGGCTGGTGGTCTTGCCCGAACCGGAAGGCCCGAGCAGGGTGAGGAACTCGCCCTTGCGAATCTCCAGGTTGAGGTCTTTGACGATCAGGTTCTCGCCGTCGTAGCTCTTCTGCACGCCACGAAAGCTGACCAGGACCTCATTTGAATCCACCTCGCTCATACCCGCACCTTTGTATTTTGGACTGCTGTGGCACAAGCGTAGTCCAGGCGCGAGGCCCCGGAAATCGGGGGCCGGGAGAGAATTGCATCAGCCGGATGGAAGGTTGGGGGTAGGGATTGCCCTACACGGATGGCGCGCACGGGACAGTGCCGGCGCAAGGGGTGAGCCGCAAGCGGCAAGAATAGGTGCGCCGAGATTTTTGGGGTGTCGTTATTGGGTATGTCGTCAGAGGAGCTTGTGTTCCATGGCGTACTTCACCAGTTCGGCCAGGGAGGTGATATTGAGTTTTTGCATCAAGCGCGCCTTGTGGGTGCTGATGGTCTTGCTGCTCAACGCCAGTTGCTGGGCGATGTCGTTGACGTTGGCGCCCTGGGCCAGGCGTTCGAACACCGAGAACTCGCGCTCCGACAGCAACGAATGCAGCGGCCGCGCATCGGTCAGGCCGACCTCGAAGACCATGCGGTCGGCCAGGTCCGGGTCGATATAACGCCCACCTGCCGCGACCTTGCGAATTGCCGTGAGCAACAGCGCTGGATCGCTGTCCTTGGTGGCGTAACCGGCGGCACCGACCTTCAACGCACGGGCGGCCATTTGCGCCTCATCGTGCATCGACAACACCAGGATCGCCGGCGGGTTGTTCAATGCACGGATCCGCGCAATCGCCTCCAGGCCGTTGACGCCGGGCATCGAGATGTCCAACAGCACTACCTCGCACGCCACATGGCGCAGGGTCTCCAGCAACTGCTCGCCATTGCTCGCCTCGCCGACCACCAGCAGGTCTTTGGCCAGGCCGATCAATTGCTTGATGCCTTCTCGAACGATGGTGTGGTCTTCGGCTACCAGTACGCGGATCACAGGGACTTCCTCTTGGTGTTATGCATCCAACGGCACCGTGACACTCAGGGTGGTGCCCTCCCCCAACTCGCTGTCCAGGCTCAACTGCCCGCCCATGATCAACACGCGCTCCCGCATGCCGACCAGGCCAAACGATACCGGGCGGCCCTGGGCCTGGACAAAACCGACGCCGTCATCGCTGATGGTCAGCCGCAAGTCCGAATCCTCCACAGCCAGGGTCAGTTCGACAGTATGCGCCTGGGCATGGCGCATCACATTGGTCAGCGCCTCCTGCAGGATGCGGAACAGGCCGATGGCCTTGGCATCGCTCAAGGCGGGCAGATTATCCGGGACCTGCACCAGGCAGGGAATCTGCGTACGCGCTTCGAAGCGCCGCGCCTGCCATTCGATGGCCGAGGCGATCCCGGCGTCGAGAATCGGCGGGCGCAACGCGGTGGCCACATCGCGCACCAATTGGAACAGTTGGGCGATCAGGCGCTTCATGCTGTTCAGGCGCTCCTGCAGGCCGGGGTCGAGTTGCGCGTAGGCCAATTCGCACATGGAGGTTTCCAGCTTGAGCACGGTGAGCATCTGTCCCAGTTCGTCGTGCACTTCGCGGGCGATGCGCGCTTTTTCTTCTTCACGCACGGTTTCCAGGTGCGCGGACAGTTCGCGCAGTTGCGCCTCGCTCTGCAGCAACGCGGCCACGTAGCGACGGCGTTCGGTGACGTCATTGAGGTAGACCACCAGGTATTCGCCGTCGGCAAAGCGCAGAAAGCTCAACGACACATCGGCCGGCAGGATGCTGCCATCGGCGCGCAGGCAGTCGGTGGCGAAGTTCTGCGGGGCGTCGTCGCTGGCGCGGGCGCGTTTCCACAGGTTGAGCCAACGGTCCATGTCCAGGGTCGGATCAAAATCGATCAGCGGCCGCTCGATCAAGGCTCCGGGCGCGTAGCCAAGCATGCTTTCCGCCGCACGGTTGGCGTAGCGCACATGGCTGTCCCAGTTGACCCACAGAATGCCGACGGTGCTTTGATCGATGGAAAACTGCGTCAACCGCAACGCCTCGGCGCCCGCCGCACGCGCGGCGCTTTCTTCCCGCGCGCCGAGCAAGCTGTGCTCCAGGCCGCGCAACTGGCGCCGCTGCCAGAACAGCGCCGCCAGGCCGGCCAGCAGCAACAGGCCGAGCAGCAGGCTGAGGTTTTGCCACAGCCCTGGCGACTCCGACAACCGCGGGTATTTGGGTTGCAGCCAGCGGGTGTGTAGTTGGTCCAGATCCCGGGCGGGGATCGCGCGCAGCGCACTTTGCATGATCCCGGCCAGTTCCGGCCATTCGCGACGCGTGGCCACCCGCAGCAATTGCGGCAGGCCGATGTCCCCCACCACCGCCAGCCCGGCGAATTCCGCCTCACCCGACAGCCGGCTCAATTGCGCCTCATCCACCACGGCATAGCGCGCTTGCTGGCTGAGCAGCAATTGCAAGGCCTGGCGCTCCATGGGCACGCCTTGCAGGTTCAGCTTGGGATAGGTACTGCGCAGGTAGTCGGCCACGGCACTGGGCATACGCACGGCGATGCGTGAGAGCTCGTCGAGTTTTTCCAACTCGACGGCGCCGCCACCTTCGCGGGTCCCGACGATATGTTGGGGCACCCGCATATACGGATCGGTGAACAACCACAGGCGCAAACCGGCCGGGGTTTGTTGCAGGCCGGGGGCGATGTCGACCTCACCGTCGCGCAACGCCTCTTCCAGTTGCTCCTGGGTGGGAAAGTTGCGCCAGCTCAGTTCGATGTTCAACGCCTTGGCCAGCCACTGCATCAACTCGACATTGGCCCCCGACAAGCGCTGCAAGCGCCGGTCGTACTGCGCGTAGGGCGCCTGCAGCACCAGGCCGACGCGCAGCTGCGGGTGCGCGGCCAACCATTCCCGTTGCCCGGCGTCCAGCTGCGCTTGCGGCGCCGCAGAGACAGGCGTGGCTCCCGCCATCAAGGGAAACCACAAACAGCCGATAACCAGCAGACAGCGAAAACCCATGATCCACGTCTCACATCACTGACAAATACTGACCAACCCATTAGGCTGCTGGAATCACTTACGGCCGGAAACCAACGATGCCACCTCGAAACCGCTCGGCACTGCCAGCATTGTGCCTGTCGCTGCTCTTTACCAGCGGCTTTTCTGCGCAGGCCGCCGATGTGCCTGCCCCCGCCGCCGAAACACCTGCCGTGCGCCAACCCCTGCCGGAGCGTAGCCAGGAAGATGCCAGGGCCCTGGAACGCCAGGTTCCGCGTGAGGAACAGCAACAACTGCAGGCCGCCAGCGATACCTTCCTGGCCTTGTGGAAACCGGCCAACAGCGCCGAACCCGAAGGCGTGGTGATTATCGTACCGGGCGCCGGCGAAAGTGCTGACTGGCCGCAAGCAATTGCACCGCTGCGGCGCAAACTGCCCAATGCCAATTGGGGCACCCTCAGCCTCTCGCTGCCCGACATCAACATCGACACCTTGCCACCTCGGGTGATCGAAGCGCCGAAGGCAGCGGTCGACACCAGCAGCAAAGACGGCAGCACCGCCGCCAAGCCCATCGAACAAGCGGCCAGCGCCGAAGCCGAAGGCACCGATCCGGCGGTGGTGCCAGGTGCGGACGAGAGCGACAAAACCGACGCCAAGCGCATCTTCGAGCGCATCGACGCCGCCGTCGCCTTCGCCCAGACCCAGGGTGCGCGCAGTGTGGTGCTGCTCGGCCACGGCACCGGCGCCTGGTGGGCGGCGCGTTATCTCAGCGAGAAACAGCCGGCCCAGGTGCAGAAACTGGTGATGGTCGCCGGCAAAACGCCCGCAGGTCGCCAGCCGAATTTGCAACAACTGGCTCCGGAGCTGAAGGTGCCCACGGCGGATGTGTTCTATCAAGACGCCGCCCAGGATCGCAAAGCCGCGCTGGAACGTATTCAGGCGGCCAAGCGCTCGAAGAATGACGGGTACAAGCAGGTATCGCTCAAGACCGTGCCGGGCAACAGCTCGGCCGAGCAGGAGCAGTTGTATCGGCGGATTCGTGGCTGGCTGAGCCCGCAGGCAACCGCCGACTGATCGCAGACTCAAAGAACACCGCCGATCCCCTTGTGGGAGCGGGCTTGCTCGCGAAGGCGGAGTATCAGTCACAGATGTTTTGACTGAACCACCGCATTCGCGAGCAAGCCCGCTCCCACATTGGAATGGGTTATCAAATCAAGACTGACGATGACTAGCGGAAATCCCGGCGCTCGCGAATCAATGCAAACGCGCTGTGCAGCTCGCGGGTACGCTCGGTGGCCTCAAGCACTTGCGCGGGGCTTGCGCCAGTGCCAGCAATCTTGTCCGGATGGTGGCGGCTGAGCAGGCGACGATAGGCACGTTTGATCACCGCAGGTTCAGTGGTGGCCGTCACGGCGAGCAGGCGCAACGCGTCCTGATAGGACATCCCCCGGCTCACCAGCGGCTTGCGTTCCGGCTTGTAGTCAGTCGCCAATGCCTGCAACTGTTGCGGCGTCCAGCCCAGCCATTTACCCCATTGCTCGATCAGATCGCGCTCGGCGTCATCCGCCTTGCCGTCCGCCCAGACCATGCGCCAACAGGCACGCAACACACCTTCCGCGGCATGGGGCTGGGCCTTGAGCACGCGCAAGTAGCTGCGCACGCGGTCGGTGCCGGACTTGCCACGGTTGAACGCGGCAATCGCCCGGCGCTGGGCAGGCTCGGACATATCCAGCGCGCGCATTTCCTGGCGCGCCTGCTGGATATGCCCGTCGACGATCCGGCCATTGCTTTTGGCCAGGCGACCCAGCAGCACAAACAACAACTCGTCGTTGCGCAACGCCGGCCGCCCGCCGAGGCGCTCGCGCAGTTGCGCCCAGTTTTGCAGGTGCAACCGCCGATCCAGCGCCTGCCCCAACAGCGCACCCAACATGGCCCCCGGAATACTGGCAATGGCAAAGCCAGCCCCGGCGCCGATCAGCGTCCCTGGCCACAGCATATTACTGCCCCGCTGTCAGCAGGGTTTCGACTTGCGCCAGGCGCTCCAGCGTACCGACATCAATCCAGCGTCCCGCCATGTGCTCCCCCGTCACCAAATCCTTGGCCATCGCCGCCCGCAACAGCGGCGCCAGCTTGAAGGCACCGGCGCTGCAACCCGCGAACAGCTGCGGGTCGAGCACAGAAATGCCACTGAAGGTCAGGTTATCGGCACCGGGCGCAGCATCATGAAGCAAACCTTGATCGAGGTAGAAATCACCGCCCGAGGGGTGATGTGCCGGGTTATCGACCATCACCAGATGGGCCAGGCCCTGGAGCGGCTGGCGCAGTCGGCTGAAATCGTAGTCGGTCCAGATGTCGCCGTTGACTACCAGAAATGGCTCATCCCCCAGCAACGGCAAGGCCTGGAAGATCCCGCCGCCAGTCTCCAGCGGCTCGCCCTCCGGCGAGTACTGGATACGCAAGCCGAACTGCGCGCCGTCGCCCAGGTAACTTTCGATCTGCTGGCCGAGCCAGGCATGGTTGATCACGATTTCAGTGAAACCGGCCTTGGCCAGCGCCTCCAGGTGATACTCGATAAGGCGCTTGCCGCCGGCCTGCACCAGCGGCTTGGGCGTGTGCAGGGTAAGCGGACGCATCCGCTCACCTTTGCCGGCGGCCAGGATCATGGCCTTCATACCGTCGCCTCGGCGGGCTGGCGCAGGCTGGTCAGCAGTTCGGCCAACTCGCCCAGCTCAGGGCGATCCGCCAGCACCGCTTCTATATAAGCAAAGAAGCGCGGTACATCGGCCAGGTAGCGGGGTTTGCCGTCGCGATGGCAGATCCGCGCAAAAATGCCGATGACCTTGAGGTGACGCTGCACGCCCATCAGGTCGCTGGCGCGCAGGAAGTCATCAAATTGCGCCTGCACAGGAATTCCGGCCTGCACAGCGCACTCCCAGTAGCCGCGCTGCCATTCACGCACACGAGCCTGGGGCCAGCTGAGGAACGCATCCTTGAACAGGCAGGTGATGTCATAGGTCACCGGGCCGTAGACCGCGTCCT
This sequence comes from Pseudomonas sp. GL_117, assembly GCF_057835125.1. Taxonomy (NCBI): domain Bacteria; kingdom Pseudomonadati; phylum Pseudomonadota; class Gammaproteobacteria; order Pseudomonadales; family Pseudomonadaceae; genus Pseudomonas; species Pseudomonas sp. GL_117. The sequence continues at coordinate 5,589,779 of NZ_CM174418.1, forward strand.
GGAAGTCCAGTACGCCGGGGTTAGGCGTACTGATCATCAGGTTGCGCGGCATGTAGTCGCGGTGCACCAGCACTTTCGGCTGGGCCAGGGCGCTGTCGATCAGCAGGTCGCTGGCGCGTTGCCACAGCGCTTGCTGGTGGGTATCCAGTTCACGACCCAGGTGGCGACGCACGTACCACTCGGGAAACAATTCCAGCTCGCGGCGCAGCAAAGCCACGTCATAGCTGGGCAGTGGCGCGTCCATCGGCAATTGCTGGAAGGCCAGCAGGGCGTTGATGGCATCGGCGAACAATGGGTCGGCGTTTTGCTCGTCGATCACGTCCAGATAGGTTTTTGTGCCCAGGTCATTGAGCAAAAGAAAGCCGCGCGGCAAATCTTCTGCATAAATTTTTGGCACATTTATTCCCGATTTCGCCAGCAGATGCGCGATATCGACGAAAGGTTTGCAGTTTTCCTGGGGGGGTGGGGCGTCCATCACGACGAACGTGCGACCACCGCCTTCCCAGCGGAAGTAACGCCTGAAACTCGCGTCGCTGCTGGCTGCGGTCAATGTTGCCGGGGGTACGGCACCCCAGCCTTGAGCATTGAAAAGGATCGGTAACTGCTCTTCCAGCCAGACTTCCAGCTGTTGTAAACGTAGATCTTGGTCGGGCATTACAAGGGTCTCCGACGGCCCTAGCCGTCAAGCGGGTCATGCTTTATTATCACGCATCTTTTTCAGACCATCGAGAGTCGTGCGGCCCACACCGCGGGCAGATGGCACGCAGGAAGCCCGGACTAATAAGATGGCATTGAAATCCCCCGCGTTTCGTAGAAAATTTCCGTTGCTGGTAACCGGCAGTCTGCTGGCCATGCAACCTTTCGCCACCTCATTCGTGGTCGCCGCGGAACAGTATGACTGCTCAGTCTCTGCTTCGGGTGCCTGGGATTGCGCGCCGAAAACCGCCGCAGCCCCATTGCCACCGCGTCCGGTGCACGACGGTGCCGCCGCTGGCTCGACCGCCGTTGCGTCGCAAGGCGAAACCGGCGGCAGCGCCGACGCCGCGCCGCAGACCGCACTGGTCACCGAATCCAAGGGCCGTGGCCTGCGTTCGCGCAGCGCCGACTACAGCCACCTGGACTGGGTACCCCGCGAGAAGCTGACCGCTGCCCAACTGGCCGAAACCGGCCCGTATTGCGGCGGTGCGTATATCGAGCCGACTCGTCCTGGCATGAACGACAAGACGAAACAGAGCGATGCGCCGACCTTCATCGGTGCCAAGGCCTCTCGTTACGAGCAGGAACAACAGGTCGCGACCCTGGCCGGTGACGTCGTCATGCGTCAGGGCAGCATGCAGATGGAATCCGATGAGGCCAGCCTGTATCAGGCCGAGAACCGTGGCGAGCTGAACGGCAAGGTCCGTCTGCGCGACAACGGCGCGCTGATCGTCGGCGACCATGCCGAAGTCCAGCTGGATACCGGTGCGGCACAGATCGACAACGCCGAATACGTGATGCACAAGTCGCGTATCCGCGGCAGCGCGCTGTACGCCAAGCGTGCCGAAAACGCGATCATCCGTCTCAAGGACGGTACGTACACCACCTGCGAGCCGGACAGCAACGCCTGGCAGCTCAAGGGCAACAACATCACGTTGAACCCGGCGACCGGTTTCGGTACGGCCACCAACGCGACGTTGCGGATCAAGAACATTCCGATCCTGTACACCCCTTACATCTATTTCCCGATCGACGACCGTCGTCAGTCCGGCTTCCTGCCGCCGAGCTTCAGCACCGGCAGCGAAACCGGCTTCACCCTGGTTACGCCTTACTACTTCAACCTGGCGCCGAACTACGATGCCACGTTGTATCCGCAGTACATGACCAAGCGCGGCATGTTGATGGAAGGCGAATTCCGCTACCTCACCAAGTCCAGCGAAGGTCAGTTCGGTGGGGCGTACCTGAATGACGATAGCGACGAGCGCAAGAAGCAGACCGATTACGAAAAAACCCGCTATATGCTCAATTGGCAGCACAGGGGTGGGCTGGATTCGCGCCTGACGACTCAGGTCGACTACACCAAGATCAGCGATCCGTACTACTTCCAGGACCTCAAGGCCTATCAGGAAGGTGTGGAAAGCCGCGACTTCCTGAACCAGCAAGGTTCGGTGGCTTACCGTGGCGACTCCTATCAGGCGCGCCTGAATGTGCAGGCTTACCAGCTGGCGACGATTTCCCAGATCACGCCGTATGACCGTTTGCCGCAGATCACCTTTAACGGTGCACTGCCTTACCATCCGGGCGGCCTGGATTTCACTTACGAGACCGAAGCAGTTCGGTTTGAGCGAAATCTTCTAAGTGGCGACTTTGTTTCTCAGGACGGGGTAACAGTCACCCCTCGCCTGGACACCAATGTCAGAGGCCTGACCCGTGCAAACGGTACTCGCCTGAACGCTGCCCCGGCTGTCTCGTACCCGATGGAGTCGACCTACGGTTTCATTACGCCGAAGCTCAAGTACGTCTACACCAAGTACGATCTTGATCTGGATAACCGAGGCAAGAACGACATCGCTGCGGCGCAAGCAGCAGCAGCGTTAGCCGGGACCCAATATTCCGGCGGCACATTCAAAAGCTCGCAAGACCGTGCCGTGCCAGTCGCCAGTGTCGACAGCGGCCTGTACTTCGACCGCGACACCAACTGGTTCGGCAAAGACTATCGCCAGACTCTTGAACCGCGCGCCTTCTACTTGTACGTACCGAACAAGGACCAGAGCGACATCCCGGTATTCGACACCAGTGAGTACTCGTTCAGCTACGCCTCGCTGTTCCGTGACAACCGCTTCAGCGGCTCCGACCGGATCGGCGACGAGAACAAGCTATCCCTGGGTGTGACTAGCCGCTGGATCGAAGAAAACGGCTTCGAACGTCAACGCGTCGCCGTTGGCCAGGCGCTGTACTTCAAGGATCGTGAGGTGCAACTGCCGGGCATCCTGGCCGCAGACCGTGCCGACGCACAGTCCAACGTATCGCCAATCGCCCTGGACTACGAGTTCCGCTTCAACCGCGACTGGCGCGCCACGGCCGACTACAACTGGGACACCGAGAACCACAGTCCTCGTTCCGGCAGCGCGATGTTCCACTACCAGCCGGAAGACAACCCGAACAAGGTCGTCAACCTTGGCTACCGCTATCGCAACGATCAGGTGGTGTACAACCAGCTGACCGGCAAATGGCAGTTCGGTGGTGACTATGGCAAGGAAGGCGACGCGAACTTCGTGAAGGATTACTACAAAATCCAGCAACACGACTTCTCGATGATGTGGCCGATTGTTCCACAATGGAACCTGATCACCCGCTGGCAGTATGACTATGCCCGCAACCGTACCCTGGAAGCCTTCGGTGGTTTCGAGTACGACAACTGCTGCTGGAAACTGCGTGTCATCAACCGTTACTGGGTTGCCAACGACGAATACAGCCAGATCGCCCCGCTTAACGAAAAGGGTGACCACGGGCTCTTCCTGCAGATCGTCCTCAAAGGACTCGGCGGCCTGACCGGCGCCAAGGTAGAGAGCTTCCTCGACAAAGGCATTGAAGGTTATCGTGAACGTGAAGACCAAGCTTTCTGATTGTCTGCGCCCGCTCGTACTGGGCGCGCTGTTCCTGGGTACCGCATCGGCACACGCTGCGGTTCAACAGCTGGATAAAGTGGTGGCCATCGTCGATAACGACGTGATCATGCAGAGCCAGCTGGACCAACGCGTCAAGGAAGTCCAGCAAACCATCGCCAAGCGTGGCGGTGGCGTGCCACCGACCAGCGTGCTGGACCAACAGGTGCTGGAACGCCTGATCGTCGAGAACCTGCAACTGCAGATCGGCGAGCGTTCCGGTATCCGTATTTCGGACGAAGAACTGAACCAGGCGGTTGGCACCATCGCTCAACGCAACAACATGAGCATCGACCAGTTCCGTGCCGCCCTGGCCCACGACGGCTTGTCCTATGAGGACGCCCGTGACCAGATCCGTCGCGAGATGATCATCAGCCGTGTACGTCAGCGTCGCGTAGCTGAGCGGGTTCAGGTGTCGGAACAGGAAGTGAAGAACTTCCTGGCTTCCGATCTGGGCAAGATGCAGCTCTCCGAAGAGTTGCACCTGGCCAACATCCTGATCGCTACACCCGACAGCGCCAACTCCGAGCAGCTCAATGCCGCCGCCGCCAAGACCCAGGCGGTGTATAACCGCCTGAAAGCCGGTGCCGACTTTGCCCAGACGGCGATTGCCGTATCCAACAGCGACAACGCCTTGGACGGCGGTGACATGGGCTGGCGTAAAGCCGCTCAATTGCCACCTCCATTCGATCGTGAGCTGAGCGCCATGCAGCCGGGTGAAATCACTCAGCCCGCACGTACGCCGGGCGGCTTCATCATCCTGAAGTTGCTGGAGAAACGCGGCGGCGAGACCTCGCTGAAAGACGAAGTGCACGTTCGTCATATCCTGGTCAAACCTAGCGAAATCCGCACCGAAGCCCAGACCAAGGAACTGGCCCAGAAGATCTATGACCGTATCGAAAACGGTGAAGACTTCGCCACCCTGGCCAAGAGCTTCTCGGAAGACCCGGGTTCCGCCCTCAACGGCGGCGACCTGAACTGGATCGACCCGAAAGCCCTGGTGCCAGAGTTCCAGGACGTCATGGCCAAGACCCCGCAAGGCGTATTGTCCAAGCCGTTCAAGACCCAATATGGCTGGCACGTGCTGGAAGTCCTTGGCCGTCGCGCCACCGACAACACCAGCCAGGCCCGCGAGCAACAAGCCCTGTCCGTACTGCGTAACCGCAAATACGACGAAGAGCTGCAAACCTGGTTGCGTCAGATCCGTGACGAAGCCTACGTAGAAAACAAGCTGCCAGGCGCCGAGCAAACAGGCACCGACCAGGCACCCCAGTGAAACCCCAGCGTTTCGCGGTAACACCCGGCGAGCCGGCCGGCATTGGTCCAGACCTGTGCCTGCTGCTCGCCTCGCACCCACAGCCATACCCCCTGATTGCCATTACCAGCCGTGACCTGCTCCTTGAGCGGGCCGCGCAGCTGGGTGTGGTTGTCAGTTTGCTGGACGTGGCGCCAGGCAACTGGCCCGACCTGCCCGCCCCCGCCGGCAGCCTGTATGTGTGGGACACCCCGCTGCAGGCCAAGGTAATTGCCGGCCAACTGGACAAAGCCAACGCCGCGTTTGTGCTGCAAACCCTCACCCGTGCCGGCCAAGGCTGCATCGACGGCGACTTCGCCGGGATGATCACCGCACCGGTGCACAAGGGCGTGATCAACGAATCCGGGATCGCCTTTTCCGGGCATACCGAATTCCTTGCCGAACTGACCCACACCGAACAAGTCGTGATGATGCTGGCCACCCGCGGCCTGCGCGTCGCCCTGGTGACCACGCACCTGCCGCTGCGTGAAATTGCCGACGCCATCACCGTCGAGCGGGTTGAGCGCGTCACGCGCATCCTGCACGCCGACCTGCAACAGAAATTCGGCATCGCCCAACCGCGCATCCTGGTCTGTGGGCTCAACCCCCACGCCGGTGAAGGCGGCCACTTGGGCCATGAAGAAATCGACATCATCGAACCCACCCTGGAGCGTCTGCGCCAAGAAGGCATGGACCTGCGCGGCCCACTGCCTGCAGACACTCTGTTTACCCCCAAATATCTGGAGCACTGCGACGCAGTGCTGGCGATGTACCATGACCAGGGGCTGCCGGTGCTTAAATACAAAGGCTTCGGCGCCGCCGTCAACGTGACACTGGGCCTGCCGATCATCCGCACCTCCGTCGACCATGGCACTGCCCTGGACCTGGCGGGCAGCGGCAAGATCGATACCGGCAGCCTGCACGTGGCCCTGGAAACCGCCTATCAGATGGCCGAGACCCGTATATGACCGAGCATTACCAACACCGGGCGCGCAAGCGCTTCGGGCAAAACTTCCTGCACGACGCTGGCGTGATCGACCGCATCCTGCGCTCCATCCATGCCAAACCCGAAGACCGTCTGCTGGAAATCGGCCCGGGCCAGGGCGCACTGACCCAAGGCCTGCTGGCCAGCGGTGGGCAGCTGGACGTAGTGGAACTGGACAAGGACTTGATCCCGATCCTCAACCAGCAGTTCGCCAACAAGCCCAACTTCAACCTGCACCAGGGCGATGCGCTGAAGTTCGACTTCAACAGCCTCAACGCCGCGCCGAACAGCCTGCGCGTGGTGGGCAACCTGCCGTACAACATCTCTACGCCGCTGATTTTCCACCTGCTGAATAACGCAGGGATCATCCGTGACATGCACTTCATGCTGCAAAAGGAAGTGGTAGAGCGCCTAGCCGCAGGGCCTGGCGGCGGTGATTGGGGCCGCTTGTCGATCATGGTCCAGTACCACTGCCGCGTCGAACACCTGTTCAATGTCGGCCCGGGCGCATTCAACCCGCCGCCGAAGGTCGATTCGGCCATCGTGCGCCTGGTGCCACACGCTGTGCTGCCGCATCCGGCCAAGGATCACAAGCTGCTCGAACGCGTGGTACGCGAGGCCTTCAACCAGCGTCGCAAGACCCTGCGCAACACGCTCAAGGCTTTGCTGAGCAATGCTGAAATCGAAGCCGCTGGCGTCGACGGCAGCTTGCGCCCCGAGCAGCTGGACCTGGCTGCATTCGTGCGCCTGGCCGACCAGCTTGCCATCCAGCCAGCGCCCGCCGCGGACTGAAGCCTGCCGAGCACAGGCCAGACGGCATGTCTGGCCTAGTGCCCGCCTCTTGGCCTAGACTGATCCGCATCTGCTGTCCTCCGCTTTTGCTTTTAAGGCCTTTCGCATGTCCGATCCTCGCTATCAGATCGACGTCAGCGTCGTCACCCGCTTCCTCGCGGACCAATCGCAACCTGAACAGAACCGCTTCGCCTTTGCCTACACCATCACGGTGAAAAACAACGGGCTGGTGCCGGCCAAGTTGCTATCACGCCACTGGGTGATCACCGATGGTGACGGTCAGGTCGAGGAAGTACGCGGTGCCGGCGTCGTCGGCCAGCAACCGTTGATCGACTGCGGCGCCAGCCACACCTACAGCAGCGGCACGGTGATGACCTCCAAGGTCGGTACCATGCAAGGTTCCTATCAGATGAAAGCAACGGACGGCCAGCTGTTCGACGCCGTCATCGCACCCTTCCGCCTCGCCGTGCCAGGAGCCCTGCACTGATGGCGACGTACGCGGTCGGCGACCTGCAAGGCTGCCTGGAACCCCTCAAATGCTTACTTGAGCGCGTGGCCTTCGACCCGAAAAGCGACCGCCTGTGGCTGGTCGGTGATCTGGTCAACCGCGGCCCCGAATCCCTGGAGACCCTGCGCTACTTATATAGCCTGCGCGATTCCCTGGTCTGCGTGCTGGGCAACCACGACCTGCACTTGCTGGCGGCGGATAAAAACGTCGAACGCCTGAAAAAAAGCGACACCCTGCGGGAGATCCTCGACGCACCCGACCGGGCCGATTTGCTCGATTGGCTGCGCCGACAAAAGCTCATGCACTATGACGAGGCCCGCAACATGGCCCTCGTGCATGCCGGCATCCCGCCGCAATGGACGCTGAAGAAAGCCCTCAAGTGCGCTGCCGAAGTCGAGGCGGCCCTGGCCGATGACAACCTGTACACCGCCTACCTCGACGGCATGTACGGCAACGATCCGGTGAAATGGGACAACGACCTGACCGGCGTTGCCCGCCTGCGGGTGATCACCAACTACTTCACGCGCATGCGTTTCTGCACCGCCGAAGGCAAGCTGGACCTCAAGAGCAAGGAAGGCGCCGACACCGCGCTGCCCGGCTACAAACCCTGGTTCGCCCACAAGGACCGCAAGGCCGCCGGCACAAAGATCATCTTTGGCCACTGGGCAGCCCTCGAAGGCAAGTGCACCGAGCCCGGTATATTTGCCCTCGACACCGGCTGCGTGTGGGGCGGTGCCATGACCCTGATGAACATCGACACCGGCGAGCGCCACAGCTGCCAGTGCGAATCGCCCCTTTCCGTTACACTGCCGGCCGCCAAGCCCTAGGAGCCCCCATGAGCGAATTCAAACGCATCTCTCCCGAACAAGCCCAGGCCCTGCGCGAGAAAGGCGCAGTGGTTGTCGACATCCGCGACCAACCGACTTTTGCCGCTGCACACATCAGCGGCGCCCAGCACCTGGACAACCACAACATCGCCGACTTCATCCGCGCCGCCGACCTCGACGCACCGGTGATCGTGGGTTGCTACCACGGCAATTCCAGCCAGAGCGCAGCGGCCTACCTGATCAGCCAGGGCTTCTCCGACGTCTACAGCCTGGACGGTGGCTTTGAGCTGTGGCGTACGACCTTTCCTGCGGAAATTTCCTCAGGCGACTCGCAATAATTTTTTTCACACCCCGCTACCCCGCGTGACGCTTGGGCTCGCGCCGTTTCTGACGAACGGCGCAGCCAAACTAATTACGCATCGCGCCTTGACCTCCCTGATTCCGAACTATCCTTAAGCGCAGGCCATCCGAATCAGGGGAGAGCCGGTACACCGGCGTGCGGGTCATCGGTAGCGTTTCAGGGTGTTCTGGGGGGAAAACGGCCATTGGCGTCTGCCAATGACTGCCAGCATCGACTGATTGATCCGGCGTCGGCTCCACGTATCGAGCGAGGTGACGACGTCATGAGTATTTTTAGCCACTTCAAAAACCGCTTCGAATCCACACAGCAGGAGGAACTCACGCTGCAAGAGTACCTCGAGCTGTGCAAACAGGATCGCAGCACCTACGCGTCTGCCGCCGAACGTCTGCTGCTGGCGATAGGCGAGCCGCAATTGATAGACACCTCGAACAATTCGCGGCTGTCGCGAATATTCTCCAACAAGGTGATCCGTCGCTATCCGGCCTTTGAAGACTTCCATGGCATGGAAGAATGCATCGACCAGATCGTCTCCTACTTCCGCCACGCGGCCCAGGGCCTGGAAGAGAAGAAACAGATCCTCTACCTGCTCGGCCCCGTCGGTGGCGGTAAATCGTCCCTGGCCGAAAAACTCAAACAACTGATCGAAAAAGTGCCCTTCTACGCCATCAAGGGCTCGCCGGTGTTCGAGTCGCCCCTGGGCCTGTTCAACGCCACCGAAGATGGCGCGATCCTCGAAGAGGATTTCGGCATTCCACGCCGCTACCTCAACACCATCATGTCGCCCTGGGCCACCAAGCGCCTGGCCGAGTTCGGCGGTGACATCAGCCAGTTCCGCGTGGTCAAGCTCTACCCCTCGATCCTTAACCAGATCGGCGTGGCCAAGACCGAACCGGGCGACGAGAACAACCAGGACATCTCGGCGCTGGTGGGCAAAGTCGATATTCGCAAACTGGAAGAGTTCCCACAGAACGACGCCGACGCCTACAGCTACTCGGGCGCGCTGTGCCGGGCCAACCAGGGCCTGATGGAGTTCGTGGAGATGTTCAAGGCACCGATCAAGGTGCTGCACCCACTGCTCACCGCCACCCAGGAAGGCAACTACAACAGTACCGAAGGCCTCGGCGCGATTCCGTTCACCGGCATCCTGCTGGCCCACTCCAACGAATCGGAGTGGCACACCTTCCGCAACAACAAGAACAACGAAGCCTTCATCGACCGGATCTATATCGTCAAGGTGCCGTACTGCCTGCGGGTCAGCGATGAGATCAAGATCTACGACAAACTGCTGTTCAACAGCTCCCTGGCCAAGGCCCATTGCGCGCCCGACACCCTGAAGATGCTCGCCCAGTTCACCGTGCTGTCGCGCCTCAAGGAGCCGGAGAACTCGAATATCTACTCGAAGATGCGCGTGTACGACGGCGAGAACCTCAAGGACACCGATCCAAAGGCCAAATCGATCCAGGAATACCGCGACACCGCGGGTGTGGACGAGGGCATGAACGGCCTGTCGACACGCTTTGCGTTCAAGATCCTGTCCAAGGTCTTCAACTTCGACCCCCACGAGATCGCCGCCAACCCGGTGCACCTGCTCTACGTGCTGGAACAGCAGATCGAACAGGAACAATTCCAGGCCGAAACCCGCGAGCGCTACCTGCGGTTCCTCAAGGAATACCTGGCACCGCGCTACATCGAGTTCATCGGCAAGGAAATCCAGACCGCGTACCTGGAGTCCTACAGCGAGTACGGCCAGAACATCTTCGACCGCTACGTGCTGTACGCCGATTTCTGGATCCAGGACCAGGAATACCGCGACCCGGAAACCGGCGAGATCCTCAACCGCGTAGCCCTCAACGAGGAACTGGAAAAGATCGAAAAACCGGCCGGCATCAGCAACCCGAAAGATTTCCGCAACGAAATCGTCAACTTCGTGCTGCGTGCCCGGGCCAACAACAACGGCAAGAACCCCACCTGGCTCAGCTACGAGAAGCTGCGGGTGGTCATCGAGAAGAAAATGTTCTCCAACACCGAGGACCTGCTGCCGGTCATCAGCTTCAATGCCAAGGCCAGCAAGGAGGATCAGCAAAAACACAACGACTTCGTCACACGCATGGTCGAACGTGGCTACACCGACAAACAGGTACGGCTTCTGTCGGAATGGTACCTACGGGTCCGGAAATCGCAGTAAGAGAAGCAGCTGCAAGCTTCTAGCTACAAGCTGCAAGTAAAAGCCGATCCGCTTTTACTTGTCGCTTGCAGCTTACGACTTGAAGCTCCCGGAGGGCCCCATGAGCTATGTGATCGACCGACGCCTCAATGGCAAGAACAAGAGCACGGTAAACCGCCAGCGTTTCCTGCGGCGTTACCGTGACCATATCAAAAAGGCCGTTGAAGAGGCCGTGAGCCGCCGCTCCATCACCGACATGGAGCATGGCGAACAAATCAGCATTCCCGGCCGGGACATCGACGAACCGGTGCTGCACCACGGCCGGGGCGGCAAACAGACTGTCGTGCACCCCGGCAACAAGGAGTTCACCACCGGCGAACACATCCAGCGCCCCCAAGGCGGTGGCGGTGGCAAAGGCCCGGGCAAGGCCGGCAACTCCGGCGAGGGCATGGACGAGTTCGTGTTCCAGATCACCCAGGAAGAGTTCCTCGAATTCATGTTCGAAGACCTGGAACTGCCCAACCTGGTCAAGCGCAACCTGACCGGCACCGATACCTTCAAGACTGTGCGTGCCGGGATCAGCAACGAGGGCAATCCGTCTCGCATCAATATCATCCGCACCCTGCGCTCGGCCCATGCGCGGCGTATCGCCCTGTCCGGCAGCAGCCGCGCCAAGCTCAAGGAAGCCAAGGAAGAGTTGGCGCGTCTAAAACGCGAAGAGCCGGACAACTTCGGCGATATTCAGGAAATCGAGGCAGAAATCGAGAAACTCAGCGCGCGCATTCACCGCGTGCCGTTCCTCGACACCTTCGACCTGAAGTACAACCTGCTGGTCAAGCAGCCCAACCCCAGTTCCAAGGCCGTGATGTTCTGCCTGATGGACGTCTCCGGCTCCATGACTCAAGCCACCAAGGACATCGCCAAGCGCTTCTTCATCCTGCTGTACCTGTTCCTGAAACGGAACTACGACAAGATCGACGTGGTGTTTATCCGCCATCACACCAGCGCCCGGGAAGTGGACGAAGAAGAGTTCTTCTACTCACGGGAAACCGGCGGCACCATCGTCTCCAGCGCACTGAAGCTGATGCAGGAGATCATGGCCGAACGTTACCCGGCCAACGAATGGAACATCTACGCCGCCCAGGCCTCGGACGGCGACAACTGGAACGACGATTCGCCCATCTGCCGCGACATCCTGATCAACCAGATCATGCCGTTCGTGCAGTACTACACTTATGTTGAGATTACCCCCCGTGAGCACCAGGCCCTGTGGTTCGAATACGAGCGCATCGGCGAAGCCTTTGCCGACACGTTCGCCCAGCAGCAACTGGTCTCGGCCGGCGACATCTACCCGGTCTTCCGTGAACTCTTCCAGCGCAGGTTAGTGACATGACCGCCAAAAAAGAGCAAAAGCGCCAACCGATTTCCACGGGGTCCGAGTGGACCTTTGAACTGATCCAGGCCTATGACCGGGAAATCAGCCGTATTGCGGCGGGTTATGCCCTGGACACCTACCCCAACCAGATCGAAGTGATCACTGCCGAACAGATGATGGACGCCTATGCCTCCGTGGGCATGCCCTTGGGTTATCACCATTGGTCCTACGGCAAGCACTTCCTCAGCACCGAGAAGTCCTACAGCCGCGGCCAGATGGGCCTGGCCTACGAGATCGTGATCAACTCCGACCCGTGCATCGCCTATTTGATGGAAGAAAACACCATCTGCATGCAGGCATTGGTAGTGGCGCATGCCTGCTACGGGCACAACAGCTTCTTCAAGGGCAATTACCTGTTCCGTACCTGGACCGACGCCAGCTCGATCATCGACTATCTGGTATTCGCCAAGCAGTACATCATGCAGTGCGAGGAGCGCCACGGCATCGATGCGGTGGAAGACCTGCTCGACTCCTGCCATGCGCTGATGAACTACGGCGTCGATCGCTACAAACGCCCGTACCCGATTTCCGCCGAGGAAGAACGCCTGCGCCAAAAGGAGCGCGAGGAGCATCTGCAGAAACAGATCAACGACCTATGGCGCACCATTCCGAAAAAAACCGGCAAAAACAGCGACAAGGACAATGCGCGCTTCCCCGCCGAACCCCAGGAAAACATCCTGTACTTCCTGGAAAAACACGCGCCTTTGCTGGAGCCGTGGCAACGGGAAATCGTGCGCATCGTGCGCAAGATCGCCCAGTACTTTTATCCACAGCGCCAGACCCAGGTGATGAACGAAGGCTGGGCGACGTTCTGGCACTACACGCTGATGAACGACCTGTACGACGAAGGCCTGGTCACCGACGGTTTCATGATGGAGTTCCTCACATCCCACACCAGCGTTGTATTCCAGCCCGGCTTCGACAGCCCGTATTACAGCGGCATCAACCCCTATGCGCTGGGCTTTGCCATGTACCGCGACATCCGGCGCATGTGCGAACACCCCACCGAGGAGGACCGCCGCTGGTTCCCGGAAATCGCCGGCAGCGATTGGTTATCGACCATCAAGTTCGCCATGAGCAGCTTCAAGGATGAGAGTTTCATCCTGCAATACCTGTCCCCCCAGGTGATTCGCGACCTCAAGCTATTCAGCATCCTCGACGACGATCTCAAGGACGACCTGGTGGTACCGGCCATCCACGACGAACCCGGCTACCGCATCATCCGTGAAACCCTGGCGGCGCAGTACAACCTGGGCAACCGCGAACCCAACGTGCAGATCTACAGCATCGACGTGCGCGGCGACCGTTCGCTGACCCTGCGCCACCAGCAACACGACCGCAAACCCTTGGGCGAGTCCACCGAGGAAGTGCTCAAGCACCTGCATCGGCTCTGGGGCTTCGACATCCACCTGGAAACCCTGCAGGGCGATCAGGTGATGAAAACCCACCACGTGCCCCCGCGCACCGATCACAACGACAACGACTACGGCCGCCTGGACCTTGCCGTCGTCCACCTCTGAATCGGCAAAGCCTCCATTGGCAGGGCACAGGCGGTATCCTGTGCGGCTAATGGAGGCTTTTTCATGAAAATCTACAAAGTCGGCGGTGCGGTACGGGATCGCCTGCTGGGCATCCCGGTCACCGACATCGACCGCGTTGTCGTGGGTGCCACGGCAGAAGAGATGCTCGCCAAGGGCTACAAGCCGGTGGGCTCGGACTTCCCAGTGTTCCTCGACCCGAAAAACGGTGACGAATACGCCCTCGCCCGCACCGAGCGCAAGAGCGGCCGGGGTTACGGTGGCTTTGTGTTCCACGCCAGCCCTGACGTCACGCTGGAAGAAGACCTGGTCCGCCGCGACCTGACCATCAATGCCATGGCAGAGGATGACGACGGCAACCTGACCGATCCTTATAACGGGCAGCGCGATCTCAAAGCGCGCATTTTACGTCACGTTTCCCCCGCATTTGCCGAAGATCCCCTTCGAGTCCTGCGTGTTGCCCGCTTCGCCGCGCGCTACGCGCCCTTGGGTTTTCGCGTCGCACCGGAAACCCTGGAGCTGATGCGTCAACTCAGTGCATCCGGCGAACTGGAAGCCCTGACCCCGGAGCGCAGCTGGAAGGAAATCTCCCGCGCACTGATGGAAGATCAGCCACAGGTATTTATCCAAGTGCTGCGCGACTGCGCCGCCCTGAAAACCTTGATGCCGGAAGTGGATGCCCTCTTCGGCGTGCCGCAACCGGCCGCGCACCACCCCGAGATCGACACGGGCGTGCATACCTTAAGCGTGCTGGAACAGGCCGCCCTACACACACAGCCGCTGACTGTGCGCTGGGCCTGCCTGCTGCATGACCTGGGCAAGGGCCTGACGCCTGTGGATAAGTTGCCACAGCACATTGCGCACGAATACACCGGCCTCAAACTGATCAAGGCGGTCAACGAACGCTTCAAGGTGCCGCGAGATTGCCAGGAACTGGCACTGTTGGTGGGTCAATATCACACCCATGGCCACCGGGCACTGGAGCTGAAGGCCTCGACTTTACTGGAATTACTGCAGAGTTTTGACGTGTACCGTCGACCACAGCGCTTCGAAGAGTTTGTGGTCGCCTGCGAAATGGATGCCCGAGGCCGCAAGGGTTTCGAGCAGCGTAGTTATCCACAGGCGGATTATCTACGCGGCGCTGCCAAGGCCGCGCGGGAGGTGGCGGTGGCGCCATTGCTGGAGAAGGGCTTCAAAGGCCCGGAACTGGGCGAGGCTCTAAAGCGCGAACGGCTCAAGGCGCTGAAAACCTACAAAGAGCAACACAACCTGTAGACGCCAATCCACCGTGGCGCGGGGGCGCCGCGCACCCCAGCGCTCGCCACAGGCCTACAGAAGCTCATCGGGCGTGAGTTGCTGGCCTTGCCATTCAAACCCGACAGGCGCCAGCACCTGGTCGATCTGCGCATCGCGCCACAGGTCGCCAAGGGTCCTGCCCACCTCAGGATGCACACGCTGCGGCGCCATCAGTGACAGCGGCCACAGCACGAAGGCGTTCTTGAGGATCTCTGCTCGCGGCAGGATCAAACCATCGAAATCGCCCACCAGGTCACCATACAGCAGTACGTCGATGTCCAGCGGCAAGCCTTTGCGGTCCGGCGCATAGCGACCGTTATCGGCCTCGATGGATTTCAAGCGACGATCCAGTTCCATCAATGACAGGTCGGTATAGGCCGACACCACCAGATTAAAGAACGGACCGCTCTTGATGCCCACTGGCTGGCTTTCGAACACAGCCGAGCAACGTATTTGCGTCAGAAAGCTCGCCAATGCATCAAGACCGGCGCGCAGGTGGGTCTCGCGATCAATATTGCTGCCAAGGCCAAGGTAAATCTGAGTTAGCGACATCCGCGCTCGATCTCCACGCCCACGCCCTTGGCGGCCGGCACAGCCCCAGGCTTGGTCAACTTGAGGTGCAGCCAGGGAATCTGGAACTCGCTCATCAACACTTCGGCCAGACGCTCGGCGAAGGTTTCCACAAGCTGGTACTGGGATTGCTCGGCAAACGCCTGGATGCGCGCGCTAACGCTGGCGTAATCCAGGGCCAGGGTCAGGTCGTCACCGGCCGCAGCCGGACGGTTGTCCCAGGCGAAGCTCAGGTCCAGGCGCAGGCATTGGCGGATTCCGCGCTCCCAGTCGTAGGCCCCGATCACGGTGTCGACTTCCAGGCCTTCGATAAACACTCTGTCCAAGCACTCTTCTCCGCAGCACGACAAGGGCGCGATGCCCCGTTAGAATCAGGGCGTCCTCGCCCGGAATAGTTAGCATGTTTTGGTCACTGGCGATTTTCGCCTACCTGCTCGGCTCGCTGTCCTTCGCCATTTTGCTCAGCCGCCTGACGGGAAATCCCGATCCGCGAATGAGTGGTTCAGGCAATGCCGGCGCCACCAATATGTTGCGCCTGGCGGGCAAGAAGCTCGCCGTGCTGACGCTGCTGGGCGATCTGTGCAAGGGCCTGTTGCCCGTGCTGATCGCCAGCCTCGCCGGTCTTACCCTGCAACAGCAGGCCTGGGTCGGCGTGTGTGCCGTCCTCGGCCATCTGTTCCCACTGTACTTCCGCTTTCGCGGTGGCAAAGGTGTCGCCACGGCGGCCGGCATGTTGCTGGGGATCTACCCGCCAGCAGCGTTGCTGGCCGTTATCGCCTGGCTGCTGACGTTCTACCTGACCCGCACCAGCTCACTCGCCGCACTGATCGCCACCCCGCTGACCCTGCCGCTGCTGGCCTGGCAGGAGCCGGCGGCACTGTTGCCGATGAGCGTGCTGACATTGCTGATCGTCTGGCGCCACCGCGGCAATTTACGCGACCTGTTTGCCGGGCGCGAACGGCATTTTTAAATACCCGCTCACGTTGCCCCATGCAAAGGCTTACAACGCAGACAACTGCTCCATCGGCCAGCGCGCCTGCACGCTGATCGCCAGACTCTCATGCTGCCCGGCCTGCAGGCGCTGGCAGCCGGCGTAGGCGATCATCGCGCCATTGTCGGTGCAGAACTCGGGGCGCGCGTAGAACACGTCGCCCTTCATGTCGCCGAGCATTTTTTCCAACGACGTGCGCAAGGCCTTGTTGGCGCTGACGCCACCGGCAATCACCAGGCGCTTCATGCCCGCCTGTTTCAGCGCACGCTTGCACTTGATGGTCAAAGTCTCCACCACGGCCTGCTGGAACGCCAGCGCGATGTCGCAACGGGCTTGCTGGCTGTCGTCTCCGGCGCTGACGCTGTGCTGCCAGGTATTCAACGCGGAGGTCTTCAAGCCGCTGAAGCTGAACATCAAACCCGGGCGATCGCACATCGGACGCGGGAAGGTGTAGCGACCGGCGACGCCTTTTTCGGCAAGCCGTGCGATTTCCGGACCGCCTGGATAGTTGAGGCCCATCATCTTCGCGGTTTTATCGAAGGCTTCGCCGGCGGCGTCGTCCAGGGATTCACCCAGCAGCGTGTATTGGCCGATGCCATCCACCTGAACCAGCTGCGTATGGCCGCCGGAAACCAACAAAGCGACGAACGGGAACTCTGGCGGCGTTTTTTCCAGCATTGGAGCCAATAAATGGCCTTCCATATGGTGCACGCCAAGGGCCGGAATGCCCCAGGCGAAGGCCAGTGCCTGGGCGCAAGAGGCCCCAACCAGCAGGGCTCCGACCAATCCTGGACCAGCCGTGTAGGCAATCGCATCGATCTCGGTCGGCACGCAACCGGCCTCGTCCAGCACCTGGCGAATCAACGGCAGCATGCGTTTGACGTGATCTCGGCTGGCAAGCTCCGGCACCACGCCGCCATAGGCGCGGTGCAGGTCGATCTGACTGAACAGTGCATCGGCCAAAAGCCCGCGTTCACTGTCGTAAAGTGCGACACCGGTTTCGTCGCAGGAGGTTTCAAGTCCCAGTACTAGCATGGGTTTGCGCCTTGTAGAGGCTGAATTCGAAGGCGCGCATAATAGTCGCCACTCCCCCTCCCGACTAGCGGTTTTCGATCAGAGGCTTTGCATTCCGGCCAATGAGGGGTTAACATCCGCAACCCTTAAAAACCGACGACCTCAGCCGCGAATTGTTTGCGACGAGAACGTTGATCCCGGTAATGAAAGAAGGTAGCTCTGGATGCCAGCCGTCAAAGTTAAAGAGAACGAACCCTTCGACGTAGCTCTGCGTCGTTTCAAGCGCTCCTGCGAAAAAGCCGGTGTACTGGCTGAAGTTCGTAGCCGCGAATTTTACGAGAAGCCAACTTCTGAGCGTAAGCGCAAAGCAGCAGCCGCTGTTAAGCGTCACGCCAAGAAAGTTCAGCGCGAACAGCGCCGCGCCGTTCGTCTGTACTAATACACAGACGTTCGTAGCAAGCTTCTGCCAAGCCCGGCCCTCAGCCGGGCTAATGGCATTTGCGGACAACGCTTGATGCTTCACTGTTGACGCCGCACATGCGACTGAAACAACTGCTTCACACGTCAGGACTGGCTCTTCTGCCAGCGGTGCACGTCTCTTCTGACGAGTCTAACAAGGCTACTGACGAGCACACTTATTCTGTAAACAGACGATCAACAGGTCGGCTGTGCCCAACAAAGCGATTCCGAGGCCCATTAACGGCCAAGACCGGACGCCCGGGCAACATTTCCACGCCAAAGACTGATCAGAAATTAACGTCAGTGAATGTTCGGCAGATACACTTCCATGCAGCCCCAGCACACAATCGATGAACGAGCCACGCCTTACGTGCGCTTGAGCACATCATGGGCCCTCATTTACACGCAGTGATGACGAGAACGCCATGGCCGGGCTAATTCCCCAGAGCTTTATTGACGACCTTCTGAACCGCACCGACATCGTCGATGTCGTCAGCTCGCGCGTGCAACTGAAAAAAGCCGGCAAGAACTACACCGCCTGCTGCCCGTTCCACAAAGAGAAAACCCCGTCATTCAGCGTCAGCCCCGACAAGCAGTTCTACTACTGTTTCGGCTGCGGCGCTGGCGGCAATGCCCTCGGTTTCCTCATGGACCACGACAACCTGGACTTCCCCCAGGCCATCGAGGACCTGGCGAAAGCCGCCGGCATGGAAGTCCCTCGCGAAGAAAGTGGTCGCCCACACAAACCGCGCCAGCCCACCGACTCGCCGCTGTACCCACTGCTGACGGCCGCTGCCGACTTTTATCGTCAGGCGCTTAAAAGCCACCCGCAGCGCAAGGCCGCCGTCGACTACCTGAAGGGTCGTGGCCTCACCGGCGAAATCGCCCGTGACTTCGGCCTGGGTTTCGCTCCGCCTGGCTGGGACAACCTGTACAAGCACCTGAGCAGCGACACCCTGCAGCAAAAAGCCATGATCGACGCCGGCCTACTGGTGGAAAACGCCGAGACCGGCAAACGTTACGACCGCTTCCGCGACCGCGTGATGTTTCCGATCCGCGACAGCCGCGGCCGCATCATCGCCTTCGGTGGCCGCGTGCTGGGGGACGACAAGCCCAAGTACCTGAACTCCCCGGAAACCCCGGTATTCCACAAGGGCCAGGAACTCTACGGCCTGTTTGAAGCGCGCAAGAACAACCGCAACCTCGATGAAATCATCGTGGTCGAAGGCTATATGGACGTGATCGCCCTCGCCCAGCAAGGCCTGCGCAATGCCGTGGCGACCCTGGGTACGGCGACCAGCGAAGAACATTTGAAGCGCCTGTTTCGCGTAGTGCCCAGTGTGCTTTTCTGCTTCGACGGCGACCAGGCCGGCCGCAATGCCGCCTGGCGCGCCCTCGAAGCCACGCTGTCGAGCCTGCAAGATGGGCGCCGCGCGCGCTTTTTGTTCCTGCCCGAAGGCGAAGACCCGGACACCCTGGTCCGCTCCGAAGGCACCGACGCATTCCGCGCCCGCATCAACCAACACGCGCAACCGCTGGCAGATTACTTCTTCCAGCAACTGACCGAAGAAGCCGACCCGCGCTCACTCGAAGGCAAGGCCCACATGGCCACCCTCGCGGCGCCGCTGATCGACAAGGTGCCGGGCGCCAACCTGCGCACGCTTATGCGCCAACGCCTGCAAGAGATCACCGGCCTGAGCGGCGAAGCCGTCAGCCAGCTGGCGCACAGCGCGCCGCAAGATGCACCGCCACCGACCTACGACCCAGGCATGGACTACGACGCCATGCCGGATTACGCCGACTTCCACCAGCCGCAGGAGGCCTACGCGCCCCAGCAGGAGTGGACACCGAAAAAGCCCGGCGCCGGCGGCAAGAAATGGAACAAGAAGCCTTGGAGCAAGAACGGCAAGCGCGGTGACCGCGATGAAGCCTATGCCCCGCGCACCCCGGTCGCCGTAGAAGCGCCGACGCTGATTGCCCTGCGCACGCTCATCCACCACCCGCAACTGGCGGGCAAGGTTGAAAGTGCCGATCATTTTGCCAACGCGAGCAACACTTACGCCCAGGTGCTGATTGCCCTGATCGAAGCCGTGCAGAAAAATCCTAAGCTAAACTCTATTCAGCTGATGGCTCGCTGGCATGGCACCGAACAAGGCCGATTACTCAAGGCGCTCGCGGAAAAGGAGTGGCTAATTGACGGCGATAACCTTGAACAACAGTTTTTAGACACCATTACTAGGTTATCCGCGGGCCAGCACACGCAGACCCTCGATGAACTGATCAAGAGAGCAAGACAGCCGGGATTGTCGGCTGAAGAGCAAATTCAGATAGCAAAACAGATGCGCGACCTCTTAAAACAGAATGTTTCCGCATCAAACCCGACCTCAGCTGGCGTGTGAGGTCATAGCTCGGGTATAATCCTCGGCTTGTTTTTTGCCCGCCAAGACCTTCAGTGGATAGGGTGTTATGTCCGGAAAAGCGCAACAGCAGTCTCGTATCAAAGAGTTGATCACCCTTGGTCGTGAGCAGAAGTATCTGACTTACGCAGAGGTCAACGACCACCTGCCTGAGGATATTTCAGATCCTGAGCAGGTGGAAGACATCATCCGCATGATTAACGACATGGGGATCCCCGTACACGAGAGTGCTCCGGATGCGGACGCCCTTATGTTGGCCGACGCCGATACCGACGAGGCAGCCGCTGAAGAAGCCGCTGCCGCGCTGGCTGCGGTGGAGACCGACATCGGTCGCACGACTGACCCTGTGCGCATGTATATGCGTGAAATGGGTACCGTCGAGTTGCTGACACGCGAAGGCGAAATCGAAATCGCCAAGCGTATTGAAGAGGGTATCCGTGAAGTGATGGGCGCAATCGCGCACTTCCCTGGCACGGTTGACCACATTCTCTCCGAGTACACTCGCGTCACCACCGAAGGTGGTCGCCTGTCCGACGTCTTGAGCGGTTACATCGACCCGGACGACGGCATTGCGCCGCCTGCCGCCGAAGTACCGCCGCCTGTCGATGCAAAAGCGGCGAAAGCTGACGACGATTCCGAAGACGACGATGCTGAAGCCAGCAGCGACGACGAAGAAGAAGTCGAAAGCGGCCCGGACCCGATCGTCGCTGCCCAGCGTTTCGGGGCGGTTTCCGATCAAATGGAAATCACCCGCAAGGCATTGAAGAAGCACGGTCGCACCAACAAGCAGGCCATTGCCGAACTGTTGGCCCTGGCCGAGCTGTTCATGCCGATCAAGCTGGTGCCGAAGCAATTCGAAGGCCTGGTTGAACGCGTTCGTAGCGCCCTTGAGCGTCTGCGTGCACAAGAGCGTGCGATCATGCAGCTCTGTGTCCGTGATGCGCGCATGCCGCGTACCGACTTCCTGCGCCAGTTCCCGGGCAACGAAGTTGACGAAAGCTGGTCCGACGCACTGGCCAAAGGCAAGGCGAAGTACGCTGAAGCCATTGGTCGCCTGCAACCGGACATCATCCGCTGCCAGCAGAAGCTGACCGCGCTTGAAACCGAGACCGGCCTGACAATTGCCGAGATCAAGGACATCAACCGTCGCATGTCGATCGGTGAGGCCAAGGCCCGCCGCGCGAAGAAAGAGATGGTTGAAGCGAACTTGCGTCTGGTGATCTCCATCGCCAAGAAGTACACCAACCGTGGCTTGCAATTCCTCGACCTGATCCAGGAAGGCAACATCGGCTTGATGAAGGCTGTGGACAAGTTCGAATACCGTCGCGGCTACAAGTTCTCGACTTATGCCACCTGGTGGATCCGTCAGGCGATCACTCGCTCGATCGCCGACCAGGCCCGCACCATCCGTATTCCGGTGCACATGATCGAGACCATCAACAAGCTCAACCGCATTTCCCGGCAGATGTTGCAGGAAATGGGTCGCGAACCGACCCCGGAAGAGTTGGGCGAACGCATGGAAATGCCTGAGGATAAAATCCGCAAGGTATTGAAGATCGCTAAAGAGCCGATCTCCATGGAAACCCCGATCGGTGATGACGAAGACTCCCATCTGGGTGACTTCATCGAAGACTCGACCATGCAGTCGCCAATCGATGTCGCCACCGTTGAGAGCCTCAAGGAAGCGACTCGCGACGTACTGTCCGGCCTCACTGCCCGTGAAGCCAAGGTACTGCGCATGCGTTTCGGCATCGACATGAATACCGACCACACCCTTGAGGAAGTCGGTAAGCAGTTTGACGTGACCCGCGAGCGGATCCGTCAGATCGAAGCCAAGGCGTTGCGCAAGTTGCGCCACCCGACGCGAAGCGAGCACCTGCGCTCCTTCCTCGACGAGTGATACCAGAACCCCCGGCCCAGGCCGGGGGTTTTGTTTTCTACAGCAAAAAATCCCGCGCAACACCCCTCCCCCGCAATGCCCGTCTACACTCGAACCATTCCCCGTGCCATAACGAGACCGTTATGCCCAGATTGCCGACCGTGTTACTGCTGTCGCTGCTGACCTGGACCGCAACGGCTGGCGCGTTGACTCTTAGCGATGATGAGCGTGGCTGGCTAGCGGACCATCAGGAACTGCGGCTGGGGGTGGATGCGTCATGGCCACCCTTCGAATACCGTGATGAAAATAGCCACTACCAGGGCCTGGCCGCCGACTATGTGCGTCTGATCCAGGACCGCCTGGGCGTCAGGATCAAATTGATCGAACCCGCAAGCTGGAGCGCGGTGCTCGAGCAGGCCCGAAACAACCAGCTCGACCTGCTGCCCGGTGTCATGTCCACGCCTGAACGCCAGAGCTACATGGCCTTCACGCGCCCGTACCTGGACTTCCCCATCGTGATCCTGGCCCATGAGGGTGGCGCCCAGCCGCGCAACCTCAAGGATCTCTACGGGCTTAAAATTGCCGTGGTGGAAAATTACGCCCCCCACGAACTGCTCCGCACCCACCACCCCGACCTGAATCTGGTGGCCATGCCCAACGTCAGCTCGACGCTACAAGCGCTGGCCACCGACGAAGTGGATGCCGTGGTCGGCGACCTCGCATCCAGCGTCTGGAGCCTGCGCCAGCTGAAACTCGACGGTCTGTACGTCAGCGGCGAAACGCCCTACCGCTACCAACTGGCGATGGGCGTGCCGCGTGACAACAAGATGCTGGTCGGCATCCTCGATAAAGTCCTGGCCGACCTCAGCCCGGACGAAACCGATGCCATCCAGCAACACTGGGTCGGCAGCATTACCGATCACCGCGCATTCTGGACTGACCTGCTGACCTACGGCCTGCCCGCAGTGCTGCTGCTGAGCACCGTTTTGGCCATCGTGATTCGGATCAATCGCCGGCTCAGTTCGGAAATTTCCCGCCGCGTGGCGCTCGAACAAGAACTGCGCAGCAGCGAATACCACTACCGCGGCCTGGTAGAGAGCCTGTCGGCTATCGCCTGGGAAGCCAGCATCATCGATTTCACCTACAGCTACGTCTCCCCCCACGCCGAAGAACTGCTGGGGTACCCGCGTGCCCATTGGCTGATCCCGGGCTTCTGGCGCAACATCATCCACCCTGCCGACCTGACACGCGCCGAAACCTATTGCCATCGCGAAACCAGCGCCAACCGCGACCACAGCGTCGATTACCGCGTCATCACCGCCGACGGCCGCTGCCTGTGGGTGCGCGACATCGTCAGCCTCATAGAGCATGGCCACGAGCCCGTGTTGCGCGGCCTGATGATCGACATCAGCGAAGCCAAACGCACTGAAGAAGCGCTGCAACTGTCCGAGCAAAAGTTTGCCTCGGTGTTCCAGCAATGCCCGGACATACTCGTGATCGCCCGTCTGTCCGACGGCTGCCTGCTGGAGGTGAACAAGGCCTTCGAGGATCAGGTCGGCCTGAGCGCCGAGGAAGTAGTGGGTAAAACCGGCACGGCGTTGAACATCTGGGGCTACGAGGGCGCCGGCCCGGATCTGCTGAAACGGGTGCAGACCTCCAGCATCCGCAACCTGGAGATGCCCTTTCGGCGCAGCAACGGCCAAGTCTTCACCGGCCTGATTTCCGCCGAGCCGTTCCAGCTCGACACCATCGAAGCCATCGTCGTGGTCGTGCGCGATATTTCCCAGCTCAAGGAAACCCAGCAGCAGTTGCAAACCTCGGAAGAGAAGTTCGCCAAGGCATTCCATGCCTCCCCCGACGGTTTGCTGCTGAGCCGTCAACGCGATGGCCTGCTGATCGAAGTGAACGATGGTTTCAGCCGCATTACCGGCTTCGCCAGCGCCACCTCCATCGATAAGTCCGCCTTGGACCTGGGCATCTGGGTCGACCTCAACGAACGCAAAAACATGCTGGAGATGATGCAGCGCGACGGCTTTGTCCGCGATTTCATCTGCCATATCCGCCGCAGTGATGGGCAAGTCCGCCTCTGTGAATTGTCCAGCCGCCCACTGCCAATCGGCGACGACGACTGCATGCTCACCATTGCCCGCGACATTACCGAACGCCAGCTGATGCAGGAAAAACTGCAACAAGCCGCAACGGTCTTCGAAAGCACTGCCGAGGGCGTGCTGATCACCGACACGCAGCAGAACATCAGCGCCGTCAACCGCGCCTTCAGCGAGATCACCGGTTACAGCGAAGCCGAAGCCTTGGGCCAGACACCACGCATGCTCGCCTCGGGCCTGCACGACAGCGCCTTCTATGCCGCGATGTGGCATCAGTTGACCGCCCACGGGCATTGGCAAGGCGAGATCTCCAACCGCCGCAAGAATGGCGAGCCGTACCCCAGCTGGCTGACCATCAGCGCCGTACGCAACCGCGACCAGTTGATCACGCACTTCGTCGCCGTGTTTGCCGACATTTCCAGCCTCAAACTGGCCCAGGCCCGCCTCGACTACCAGGCACACCACGACCCGCTGACCGGCCTGCCAAACCGCACGCTGTTTGAAAACCGACTGCAGGCCGCCCTCAACGGCCATCAGGAAACCGGCAAACAGGGCGCCGTGCTGTTTCTCGACCTGGACCGTTTCAAGCACATCAACGACAGCCTCGGCCACCCCGTTGGCGACCTGCTGCTCAAGGACATTGCCGTACGCCTCAAGGAACAACTGCGTGACATCGACACCGTCGCCCGCCTCGGTGGCGATGAATTCATCATCCTGCTGCCGGGCCTGCAACATGCCAGCGACGCCGAACACCTCGCAAACAAGCTGCTGGCGTGCTTCACCCTACCGTTCCAGGCCGGCGAACATGAGTTCTTCATCAGCGCCAGCATCGGCACCAGCCTGTATCCCCAGGACGGCACCGACGTCGCCACTCTGGTCAAGAACGCCGACGCCGCGATGTACCGCTCCAAGGCCAAGGGCCGCAACCGGGTAGAGAGCTACACCCGCGACCTCACCGCCCAGGCCAACGAGCGCGTGGCCCTGGAACACGAACTGCGCCGCGCCATCGAACGCGACGAACTGAGCCTGTGCTACCAACCCAAGCGCAGCCTGGCGACACAAGAACTGATCGGCGCCGAAGCACTGATCCGCTGGCGTCACCCGACCTTCGGCGAAGTGCCGCCCGAACACTTCATCGCCCTCGCCGAAGAGAACGGCATGATCCTGCAGATCGGCGACTGGGTACTGGAACAGGCCTGCCGCCAAATGCACGCCTGGCAAGGCACCTTCGATGACTTCGGTACACTCTCGGTCAACCTCGCCGGCGCGCAACTGCGTCACCCCAACCTGCTGTCACGCATCGAACAACTGTTGCACGACTACCACCTCACACCCGGCTGCCTGCAACTGGAGATCACCGAAAACTTCATCATGAGCCAGGCTGAAGAAGCGCTGGAGGTCCTGCACCAACTCAAGCACCTGGGCGTGCAGCTGGCGATCGACGACTTCGGCACAGGTTATTCATCCCTCAGCTACCTCAAGCGGCTGCCGCTGGACTTCCTGAAAATCGACCAATCCTTCGTCCGCGGCCTGCCCGACGACCCCCACGACGCTGCAATCGTGCGCGCCATCATCGCCCTGGGCCACAGCATGCAATTCACCATCATCGCCGAGGGCGTGGAAAACTCCGCGCAACAGGCATTCCTTGCCGCCGAGGGCTGCGAACAGATGCAAGGCTACATCGTCAGCCTGCCCCTGCCGCCCGAACTGTTCGCAGCTACATTCCTTCGTATGAGGGCTGAGGATTTTTCGGATAGCACAGTGGAGAAACCGTCGTTATAATCCGCGACCTGTTTAGGGCCTATAGCTCAGTTGGTCAGAGCAGAGGACTCATAATCCTTTGGTCCACGGTTCAAGTCCGTGTGGGCCCACCAACTCCAAAGCCGCGCATTGCGCGGCTTTTGTGTGTCTGGCCGAGTGGTTTGCCAGCCAGCCCAGGCGAATAAATCGACGAAAGTGTGTAAAAAGCGTCCACACTCCATCGCTCACCTACTGGAGCCTCCCCTTGCCTGCCCTAGACGAAATCGACCGCCAACTGATCGCCGCCCTGCAAATCAACGCGCGCGAAAGCGTGGCCATGCTGGCCCGCCAGTTGGGGATCGCGCGCACCACGGTGACGTCGCGCCTGGCGCGCCTGGAAAAGACCCAGGTGATCACAGGTTACGGTGTACGCCTCGGCCAACGGGTGGCGGGCGGTGGTTTGCAGGCTTATGTGGGGATCACCGTCCAGCCGCGCTCCGGCAAGGAAGTGCTGCGCCGACTGAGTGCGATGGCCCAGGTCCAGCAGTTGTGCGCCGTGAGCGGCGAGTTCGATTACGTGGCCTGGCTGCGCACCGACTCGCCGGAGCAGCTCGACCAGTTGCTCGACCAGATCGGCAGCGTCGATGGCGTCGAGAAGACCACTACTTCGATCATCCTCAGTAACAAATTGGATCGCGGCCAGCCAGTCTGACCACCCGCTTCGTCACTCTGACTAAAAACAATTCATTCCGACGACACTTTGCGTCTTATTAACGAACGCTACGCTCCCTAAACTGGCTGCCATCTTTTCCTATACTCAGCGGGACGTGCCCCGCCGAGTCGCCAGCCAGGTCAGCCATGAACACATTCAACAAAAACAATCGCCACCCTGCAGACGGTAAAAAACCCATCACCATCTTTGGCCCGGACTTTCCGTTCGCCTTCGATGACTGGATCGAACACCCCGCCGGCCTGGGCAGCATTCCCGCCGCCAACCATGGCGCCGAAGTAGCGATTGTCGGCGCGGGCATCGCCGGTCTGGTGGCCGCTTACGAACTGATGAAGCTGGGCCTCAAGCCGGTGGTGTACGAAGCCTCGAAAATGGGCGGGCGCTTGCGCTCCCAGGCGTTTGAAGGCGCCGAAGGCATCATCGCCGAGCTGGGCGGCATGCGCTTCCCGGTGTCGTCCACCGCGTTCTACCACTACGTCGACAAGCTCGGCCTGGAAACCAAACCCTTCCCCAACCCGTTGACGCCAGCGTCCGGCAGCACGGTGATCGACCTCGAAGGCCAGACCCATTACGCACAAAAGCTGTCGGACTTGCCGGCGTTGTTCCAGGAAGTTGCCGACGCCTGGGCCGATGCCCTGGAGGCCGGCTCGCAGTTCGGTGACATCCAGCAAGCCATCCGCGACCGTGACGTACCACGCCTCAAGGCGCTGTGGAACAAGCTCGTACCGTTGTGGGACGACCGCACGTTCTACGACTTCGTCGCCACCTCCAAGGCGTTCGCCAAGTTGTCGTTCCTGCACCGCGAAGTCTTCGGCCAGGTCGGTTTCGGCACAGGTGGCTGGGACTCGGACTTCCCCAACTCGATGCTGGAAATCTTCCGCGTGGTGATGACCAACTGCGATGACCACCAGCACCTCGTGGTCGGTGGCGTGGCCCAAGTGCCCATGGGCATCTGGCGCCATGTACCGGAGCGCTGCGCCCATTGGCCGGCGGGCACCAGCCTCAGTTCGCTGCACCGCGGCGCGCCACGGGCCGGGGTCAAGCGCATTGCCCACGCCGACGGTGGCCGCTTCGCCGTCACCGACAACTACGGCGACACCCGCGAATACGCCGCCGTCCTGACCACCTGCCAGAGCTGGCTGCTGACCACCCAGATCGAATGTGACGAAAGCCTGTTCTCACAAAAAATGTGGATGGCCCTCGACCGCACACGCTACATGCAGTCCTCGAAAACCTTCGTGATGGTCGACCGCCCCTTCTGGAAAGACAAAGACCCGGAAACCGGTCGCGACCTGATGAGCATGACCCTCACCGATCGCCTGACCCGTGGCACCTACCTGTTCGACAACGGTGACGACAAGCCGGGGGTGATCTGCCTGTCCTACGCGTGGATGAGCGACGCACTGAAAATGCTCCCGCAGCCCATCGACAAACGCGTGAAGCTGGCCCTCGACGCCCTGAAGAAGATCTACCCGAAAGTCGACATCAAGGCGCGCATCATCGGCGACCCGATCACCGTATCCTGGGAAGCCGACCCGCATTTCCTCGGGGCCTTCAAAGGCGCGCTGCCCGGTCACTATCGCTACAACCAGCGTATGTATGCGCACTTCATGCAGAAGGACATGCCCGCCGAACAGCGTGGGATCTTTATCGCCGGTGACGACGTTTCCTGGACACCGGCATGGGTAGAAGGCGCCGTGCAAACCTCGCTGAATGCTGTATGGGGCATCATGACCCACTTCGGCGGCAGCACTTACCCCGAGAACCCGGGGCCGGGCGATGTGTTCGATGAAATCGGCCCGATTGCCCTGCCTGAGTAAGGAGTTGACCATGCGTGTCGCCTTGTACCAATGCCCGCCGCTGCCACTGGATGTGGCCGGCAACCTGGCACGCCTGCACCAGCTGGCGCATGAAGCGTCCGGTGCGGATGTGCTGGTGTTGCCGGAAATGTTCCTCAGCGGCTACAACATCGGCGCCGAGGCGGTGGGGGCCTTGGCCGAGGCTCAGGATGGTCCGGCCGCGCAGAGGATTGCCGCACTGGCGCAAAGTGCCGGGCTGGCAATTGTCTACGGCTACCCGGAGCGGGCCGACGACGGGCAGATCTACAACGCCGTGCAACTGATAGACGCTCACGGCCAGCGCCTGTGCAACTACCGCAAGACGCATCTGTTTGGCGATCTGGATCACGGGATGTTCAGTGCCGGGGGCGATGACTTCCCGGTAGTGGAACTCAACGGTTGGAAGCTGGGCATGCTGATCTGCTACGACCTGGAATTCCCGGAAAACACCCGCCGCCTGGCCCTGGCCGGTGCCGAGTTGATCCTGGTGCCCACCGCGAACATGGTGCCGTTCGACTTTGTCGCCGATGTCACCGTGCGAGCGCGGGCCTTCGAGAACCAATGCTACGTGGCCTACGCCAATTACTGCGGGCATGAAGGCGACATCCACTACTGCGGGCAAAGCAGTATTGCCGCGCCGGACGGCCAGCGCATTGCCCAGGCCGGACTGGATGAAGCGCTGATCATCGGCACGCTGGATCATCAATCGATCCTCACCGCCCGCGCCGCCAACCACTACCTGCACGACCGCCGTCCCGAGCTGTACAGCGCGCTGCACAAGCCCTGACCTTATGGGTTTGTTAGCATAGGCACTTCCTACGTTTCGGAAGTGCCCATGCCTGCGCCGGCCCACCCTCTTCACCGTCAACTGACCCTGGCCAATGGCCTGCGGGTTTCCCTGCGCCATGCGCCGCGCTTGAAGCGCAGCGCAGCGGTTTTACGGGTCGCCGCCGGCAGCCACGATGTGCCCCTGGCCTGGCCGGGGTTGGCGCACTTTCTTGAGCATCTGCTGTTCCTCGCAACCGAGCGTTTTCCCACAGACGAAGGGCTGATGGCCTACGTGCAACGTCACGGCGGCCAGGTCAACGCCAGCACCCGCGAGCGCACCACGGACTTCTTCTTTGAACTGCCGGTGTCGGCCTTCGCCGATGGCCTGGAGCGCTTGGCCGACATGCTGGCCCAGCCGCGTCTGGCGCTGGAAGATCAACTGCGCGAACGCGAAGTGCTGCACGCGGAATTTGTCGCCTGGTCCCAGGATGCCAAGGCCCAGCAGCAGGTGGCGTTGTTCGCAGGGCTGGCGGCGGATCATCCACTGCGCGGTTTTCATGCGGGCAACCGCGACAGCTTGCCGGTGGAAAGTCAGGCATTTCAGCAGGCATTGCGGGAATTTCATCAGCAGTTCTACCAGAGCGGACAAATGACCTTAAGCCTTGCAGGCCCACAGTCGCTGGACGCACTGGAAACTCT
Source organism: Pseudomonas sp. GL_117 (assembly GCF_057835125.1). NCBI lineage: Bacteria > Pseudomonadati > Pseudomonadota > Gammaproteobacteria > Pseudomonadales > Pseudomonadaceae > Pseudomonas > Pseudomonas sp. GL_117. Next base: position 5,619,830 of record NZ_CM174418.1, read on the forward strand.
CGCGCAGCGATTCAGCGCTGTGTTGAATTCGAGCCCTCAACGCCCACAACTCGCACCACCGCCGTTGATGCCCGGTGACGTTCAGGGCTACCAGCACAAAGCTGACAACCACCTGCACCAAGTCATCACTTGCAACGCGCCGCGCGCAGCCCTGGAGTTCCTCTGCACCTGGCTCAACGCTTCGGCTCCAGGCGGATTGTTGGCCGAACTGCAAACACGACAACTGGCCACCGACCTGCAAGCGAGGGTGCTGTATCACTTTGCCGGGCAAGCACTGTTGGACGTCGATTTCACCCTCGACACTCAAGATGAACCGGCGACAGCGATTGAGGCATTGCTGCACGACTGGCTGAGCTTTTTCGCACACAGCGATTGGACGGCACTGCAAGAAGAGTTCGCCCTGCTGGCCGCTCGCCAGCAACAAACCGGCGGCGCCCTCGCCTTGGCTCGACACGACAGCGAAGACCTGTCGGAGCAGGCCCTCACGGCCCTCAAAACCCTGCTCGCCGCCCTGCACCTGCCACCGGCGCAGCACACATGGCAACTGCCACCGAACAATCCATTCCTGCGCCCGCCGGCCAAGGAAGAGCGTGCTGGCCTGATTCGTGGCCAGACCAGCGCCCACCGCGGTTTGCGCACCTTCGCCCAGGACCGTTCACGGGGCCGCCGGGAAGTGTCGGCGCTGTCCTTCAGCCAAGCGTGGGCGAATGACACCGATGAAGCCGCGCTGTACCTGCGCTGGCGCTCTGCTCCCAGCGACCTGCAAGGCGCATTGCAGCCACTGCGTGAGAATGCTCGCCAGGCGGGCGTTGAATTGTCGTTTGAAACCATCGGCAACGACTGGCTGGTGAAAATGGTCGGGCTGCACGAACCCATGCCGGCGGTGTTGGATGCCTTGGCGCACAGCCTGAACCAGGCACAACAGAAACCCTGCGCCCCGACGCCGACGATCGCCATTCGCGAATTGCTCAAGGCACTGCCCGCTTACTGCGCCACCCCGCCCGAGCACCGCGAAACCTCCTGGGTCAACGCCCGCTGGCAGGGCCTGGGGCTGGGTTTTCCGGCCGCGTCCGAAGCGGCGATCAAGGCAGCCGCAGCGCACCTGCCCGGGCAACCCGCACCGACCGAGCAGTTCCTGCCAACCCTAGGCGGCCAGCGCATCTGGCACGAGGTGAAGACCGATTCCAGCGAGGCCGCCTTGCTGCTGTTTTGCCCGGCACCCAGCCAATCCCTGGAGGATGAAGCCGCGTGGCGCCTGCTTGGGCATCTGCTCCAGGGTCCGTTTTACCAACGCCTGCGGGTAGAGCTGCAAATCGGCTACGCCGTGTTCAGCGGCGTCCGACAGATCAACGGGCAAACGGGCCTGCTGTTTGGCGTGCAATCGCCCAATGTGTCCCGGGAAGCGATCGTTGAGCAGTTACAGATCTTCCTGACGCAATTGCCGACGCTGATCAACAACGCTGACGACATGGCCAACACGGCACTGGCGGGCCAGTTCTCGGCAAGCACGCTACCGCTTGCCCAAGCCGCCGAACTGCTCTGGCATGCGCGTTTGGCCGGGCACCCGGCGGATTATCTGGAGCGCGTTCAACAGTCGATCCAACGCCTGACCCGCGAAGATCTGCTACACGCCGCCGAACAGTTGAACAACGCCACAGGCGGCTGGCGCTATGTCGCCAACGGCCCGCGCATCACAACAGGCTGATACCGGCGGGCTGATCATTGCCAACCTTGCAACAGGCTTTTTCCAGCGAGACAGCGCTAACTTGAGCAGATCTGAGTATTATTCCTACTCACGCTGCTGAACATCTCCGATCGGAGATGGACTATATGTATTACTTGGTAGTGAAAGTCCCATCCCTTGGTAGGAGTAAGAATATGACCTGGTCCAAACCTGCTTACACTGATCTGCGTATCGGTTTCGAAGTCACCATGTACTTCGCCAGCCGTTAATCCGCTGGGTACTACAACGCCTCGGCCCGCCCGGGGCGTTTTTGTTTTGAGCTTTGCTTGGGAGCTACCATGTTTGTCCAGATTCTAGGTTCCGCCGCCGGCGGTGGTTTCCCACAGTGGAACTGCAACTGCGCCAACTGCGCAGGTTTTCGTGATGGCAGCTTGCGGGCCCAGGCACGTACCCAGTCGTCCATCGCAATCTCCGACGATGGCGTGAATTGGGTGCTGTGCAACGCCTCGCCGGATATTCGCGCGCAACTGCAAGGCTTTGCGCCGATGCAGCCCGGCCGTGCGCTACGCGACACCGGCATCAGCGCCATCATCCTGATGGACAGCCAGATCGACCACACCACCGGCCTGCTGAGCCTGCGCGAAGGCTGCCCGCACCAGGTGTGGTGCACCGACATGGTCCACGAAGATCTCAGCACCGGCTTCCCGCTGTTCCCCATGCTTACCCACTGGAACGGCGGCCTGGCCTGGAACCGCATCGAGCTGGACACCAGCTTCAGCATCCCGGCCTGCCCCAACCTGCGGTTCACCCCACTGCCACTGCGCAGCGCTGCACCGCCCTACTCACCGCACCGCTTCGACCCGCACCCGGGCGACAATATCGGCCTGATCGTCGAAGACCTGCGCACCGGCGGCAAGCTGTTCTATGCCCCCGGCCTGGGCAAGGTCGACGCACCACTGCTGGAGATCATGGCCGGCAGCGACTGCCTGCTGGTGGACGGCACAATGTGGGACGACGATGAAATGCAGCGCCGTGGCGTCGGCACCCGCACCGGCCGCGAAATGGGTCATCTGGCGCAGAACGGCCCCGGCGGCATGCTGCAAGTGCTGGAACAACTGCCCGAGCAGCGCAAAGTGCTTATCCACATCAACAACACCAACCCGATCCTCGATGAAGACTCCCCCGAGCGAGCCGAGCTGGTGCGGCGCAATGTCGAAGTGGCTTACGACGGCATGAGCATTGAACTGTAGGAGCGATCGAAATGACTGATACGCCGTTGACCACCGCCGAATTCGAAGCCGCCCTGCGTGCCAAGGGCGCCTTCTACCATATCCATCACCCGTACCACGTGGCGATGTACGAAGGCCGCGCGAGCCGCGAGCAGATCCAGGGCTGGGTCGCCAACCGTTTCTACTATCAAGTGAATATTCCGCTCAAAGACGCGGCGATTCTGGCCAACTGCCCTGACCGCGAGATCCGCCGCGAATGGATCCAGCGCCTGCTCGACCACGACGGCGCCCCCGGTGAAGACGGCGGCATCGAAGCCTGGCTGCGCCTGGGGCAGGCCGTCGGTCTCGATCCCGACCAACTGCGCTCGCAGGAATTGGTACTGCCCGGCGTACGCTTTGCGGTCGATGCCTACGTCAACTTCGCCCGTCGCGCCAGCTGGCAGGAAGCCGCCAGCAGTTCGCTGACCGAGCTGTTCGCGCCGCAGATCCACCAGTCGCGCCTCGACAGCTGGCCGCAGCATTACCCGTGGATCGACCCGACCGGCTACGAATATTTCCGCACCCGCCTGGGCCAGGCCCGCCGGGATGTGGAACACGGTTTGGCGATCACCTTGCAGCACTACACCACCCGCGAAGGCCAGGAGCGCATGCTGGAAATTCTCCAGTTCAAACTGGATATTTTGTGGAGCATGCTGGACGCCATGAGCATGGCCTACGAACTCAAACGCCCGCCGTATCACAGCGTGACCGACCAGCGGGTGTGGCATAAAGGGATCGCCCTATGAGCTTTGATCGCAGCAAGAAACCGACCTGGCGCCAGGGCTATCGCTACCAGTACGAACCCGCGCAAAAAGGCCATGTGTTGCTCTACCCCGAAGGCATGATCAAGCTCAACGACAGCGCTGCGCTGATCGGCGGCTTGATCGACGGCGAGCGCGACGTGGCGGCGATCATCGCCGAGCTGGATAAGCAGTTCCCCGGCGTACCTGAGCTGGGTGACGACATCGAGCAATTCATGGAGGTCGCCCGTGCAGAACACTGGATCACCCTTGCCTGAAAAACCGCCGATCGGCCTGCCGCTGTGGCTGCTCGCCGAGTTGACCTACCGCTGCCCGCTGCAATGCCCGTATTGCTCCAACCCGTTGGATTTCGCCGAGCAGGGCAAGGAACTGAGCACCGAGCAGTGGTTCAAGGTGTTTCGCGAGGCGCGGGAAATGGGCGCAGCACAGCTGGGGTTTTCCGGCGGTGAACCGCTGGTGCGCCAGGACCTCGCCGAGCTGATCGCCGAAGCGCGCAAGCTGGGGTTCTACACCAACCTGATCACCTCCGGCATCGGCCTGACCGAGCAGAAGATCAGCGACTTCAAGAAGGCTGGCCTGGACCATATCCAGATCAGCTTCCAGGCCAGCGACGAGCAGGTGAACAACCTGCTGGCCGGCTCGAAAAAAGCCTTCGCGCAAAAACTGGAGATGGCCCGGGCGGTGAAAGCCCACGGCTACCCGATGGTGCTGAACTTCGTTACCCACCGGCACAATATCGACAAGATCGACCGCATCATCGAGCTGTGTATCGCGCTGGAGGCAGACTTCGTTGAGCTCGCCACCTGCCAGTTCTACGGCTGGGCGCAGCTCAATCGTGTGGGTTTGTTGCCGACCAAGGAACAACTGGTGCGCGCCGAACGCATCACCAATGAATACCGCGCCAAGCTCGAAGCCGAAGGCCACCCGTGCAAGCTGATCTTCGTTACCCCGGATTACTACGAAGAACGCCCGAAAGCCTGCATGAACGGCTGGGGCAGTATTTTTCTGACAGTGACGCCAGACGGCACCGCCCTGCCCTGCCACGGCGCCCGACAGATGCCGGTGCAATTTCCGAATGTGCGCGACCACAGCATGCAACACATCTGGTACGACTCGTTCGGCTTCAACCGCTTTCGCGGCTACGACTGGATGCCCGAGCCGTGCCGTTCATGCGATGAAAAAGAAAAGGACTTCGGTGGCTGCCGCTGCCAGGCATTCATGCTCACTGGCGACGCCAGCAACGCCGACCCGGTGTGCAGCAAATCCGAGCAGCACGGCATCATCCTTCAAGCGCGCGAAGATGCCGAACACGCCACCCAGACCATCGAACAGCTGGCGTTTCGCAACGAGCGCAACTCACGCCTCATCGCCAAAAGCTGACGGCCTCAGCGCTTGGCGATGATGTATACCGCGTGAATGATGCCGGGGAAGTAGCCGCACAGGGTCAGCAGAATATTCAGCCAGAACGCGCCGGCGAAGCCCACTTGCAGGAACACGCCCAGTGGCGGCAGCAGGATGGCGATGAGGATACGAATGAAATCCATGGGTCAGCTCCAGAAAATCGGCTCGTGTGAGCCGTGTAGCTAATCGACCTTGGGGGTTCGTGAGGGTTCAGTGGGATCTGGCTTAGAGCCATCCATACCGACGTACACAAAAAAACGCCCCCAGCCAAAAGAATCAGGCTGGAGGCGCCGCGTATACCGCGAGACGGTTCAGGAAATTGGGGTTAAACGGCGATGCCCTTGCGGCATTGCAACTGCGCAGTACGCACGCGGGAGAAAGCGCGCGCCAGGCGCAGGAGCATTTCGTCGATGTTGCCTTTGCTGACGGTCAACGCCGGGGTAAAGCGCAGGCAATTGGGTTGCGGGGCGTTGAGGATCAGGCCTTCGTGCAGCGCCGCTTTTACCACTGCATCTGCAGAATCATCCGACAAGGTCAGGCCCCACATCAGGCCGTGGCCGCGCAGTTGGCCGTGGTCGTAGCGGTAGGCCAGGCGGGCAAGGCCTTCGCCCAGATGCAAGCCGGCTTCACGTACATGTTCAAGGAAGCCGTGCTCCAGCACCGTATCAAGCACCGCCATGCCGGCTGAGGCCATCAACGCGTTGCCGTGATGGGTGCCGTCCAGCTCGCCCAACTCGAAGCAACAGGCTTTGCCCCGCGCCAACAGCGCCGCCAGGGGTACGCCGCCGCCCAGGCCTTTACCCAGGGTGATGATGTCGGCGCGTACGCCGTATTGCTGTTCGGCAAGCAGGGTGCCGCAACGGCCAAGGCCGGTTTGTACTTCGTCCAGGATCAGCAGGATGCCCAGTTCACGACACAGGCGCTCAACACCCTTGAGGTAGTGCTCGGTGGCCGGGATCACGCCCGCTTCGCCCTGGATGGGTTCGAGCAGGATGGCCACGGTTTGCGCATCGACTGCGGCGTGCAGGGCCGGCAGGTCGTTGAAAGGCACATGGCTGAAGCCTGGCAGTTGCGGTTCAAAACGATTGTCCGGACCACCGGCCGAGGCCGACATCGCCGCGAAGCTGCGCCCATGGCAACCGCCGCCGGCACTGATGATGCGGTAGGCGCCACCGCGATGCAGTTGGCCCCACTTGCGCGCCAGCTTGATCGCCGCCTCACAGGCTTCCGCGCCACTGTTGAGTAGGTAGGCCTGGTCGCTGCCGGTACGATGGCAGAGCCGTTCGGCGAGGTTGAGTTGAGCACGGTTATGCAGGCCGTTGCCCGGGTTGATCAGCGCCTGGGTCTGGTCGGCCAAGGCCTTGATCAACACCTGTGGGCTGTGGCCGAGGCTGTTGGCAGCATTGCCTTGGCTGAAATCCAGGTAGGCACGCTCGTCGCTGTCCCACAGCCAGGAGCCCTGGCCGCGTACGAACACTTGCGGTGGACGCGCCACAGTGGGCATCAGGGATTCGCTCGACGCATCATCACGCGACTCGTCCAAAATCAGGTCATCCAGGCTGGGCGTCGGGCGGCGCATATTGAACAGGTTCACAGCTCCCCCCCAATAGCAACCGGACCTTGGTCGGTGCGACCGAGCATCAGTGCCTTGAGGTTTTTTGCCTTGCCTATGTAAACGCTATCTAAATAAACGCTATTCATTGCCCGATCTGGCCCTGTAAGCCCTGCGAATAGGCGCTAGACTAGGCGCCCCGGGGGCCAACGGCCATTTCGATTTTCCAGCTTTTTCGATAAGCAAATCTTATGGATTTCAAGCAACTGCGTTATTTCGTCGCGGTGTATGAGGAAGGCCACGTCGGCCGTGCCGCGGAGCGTCTGTCGATCTCCCAGCCGGCGTTGTCCCAGCAGATCCGCCAGTTGGAACAAAACCTCGACGTGAGCCTGTTCGAGCGCAGCAGCAAACGCCTGCTGCCGACCCTCGCCGCACACACCCTGTACAACCACGCGTTGCCGTTGATCGATGGCATGCAGCAAGCCGTCGAAGCCTTGCGCAACTTCAAGGGCCAGGCCATGCGCACCTTGGCCATCGGTGTGCTGCAAACCGTGCATACCAGCCTGGTCCCGCAAATGCTCGAACGGGTGCGCAAGGCCCAGCCACACCTGGTGGTGCAGATCTACGAGTTGACCGGGCTGGAGATTGAACGGCGACTGCTCAATGGCTCGCTAGACATCGGCATCAGCTACCTGCCGCCACGCCAGCCGGGCCTGCACGGCGCACTGTTGTATGAAGATGAGTTGAAGGTGGTCATCCCCGAGGATCACCCGTTGCGGGAATTCAAGAAAGTCTCGCTGAAACAGGCGGCCGAGTTGCCGATGTTGCTGCTGGGGGAAGAGTTTCAGGTCAGACAAATCTGGCAGGGCCAGTTGGCCAACCTCGGACGGCGCCCGCAGGTGCAGGCCGAGCTGAACACCATGGTGGGGATTCTCGACAGCCTGCCCCATTCCAAACTGGCGACGGTACTGCCGGGCCGCTCCCAAGACGAACACAACAGCAAGGCACTGCTGTGGAAACCCTTGAGCGAACCCAGGGTGCCGTTGAAAGTCGGTTTGGTGTGCCGTGATGCGCAACGCCAGCAGGCGACGGTAGCGCTGTTGCGCACGTTGCTGGAAGACGTGATGAATGCGCCGCAGGCAAGCGCCTGACTTTTTCGCGGGCAAAAGAAAACCCCGCCGAAGCGGGGCTTTGCAGACTGTTTCCCTGACATCCATTTCACTCCGCCATCCTGGCAGAATCCTACGTGTCCGTGTTGTTGCTTTGCGCTTCCTGCGCGACGTCCATGTGAAGTAGATTAACTGTGGATCCAATTTGGCGATAGAGGACGAATAGCAGCACGTCATGTAAGAGAATACTTACACGCCCTCTCCCCTTAAAACAGCGCCTCATCCAACAGGAACAGCGATTCACTACCGGCCTTTACCGACGCGTTCAGCGACTGGATACGCGGCAGCAGGCGGGCAAAGTAGAAGCGCGCAGTCCCCAGCTTGCTGGCGTAGAAGGCCTCCTCAGCCTCTTTGCCCAACGCCGCCTTTGCCATGCGCGCCCACATATAGGCGTAGGCCATGTATCCAAATGCATGCAAATACTCCACCGACGCCGCACCGATTTCATTCGGGTTGGTTTTCGCGCGATCCAGCACCCACGCCGTCAGTTCGTCCAGGGTGTCGACCGCCGCACTCAGCGGCTTGGTGAACTCCGCCAACTCGCCAGCGGCCGAGGCAATAAATGCGCGGATCTCGTCAGCGAACAAGGTGTAGAACGCCCCACCACTGCCAACAATTTTGCGCCCCATCAGGTCCAGCGCCTGGATGCCGTTGGTGCCTTCGTAGATCTGGGTGATGCGCACGTCACGCACCAGTTGCTCCTGGCCCCACTCGCGGATGTAGCCGTGGCCGCCGAACACTTGCTGGCCGAGCACGGTGGTTTCCAGGCCAAGGTCGCTCAAGAACGCCTTGGCCACCGGGGTCAGCAAGGCCACCAGGTTATCCGCACGCTCGCGGGCAGCCGGGTCTTCGCTGAACTTGGCGATGTCCAACTGCGTCGCCACGTAGGTGGAGAACGCGCGACCGCCTTCGTTCGCGGCCTTCATGGTCAGCAGCATGCGACGCACGTCCGGGTGGACGATGATCGGATCGGCCACCTTGTCCTTGGCCTGGGCACCGGTCGGCGCACGGCTTTGCAGGCGGTCACGCGCATATTCAATCGCGTTCTGATACGAGCGCTCACCGGACGCCAGGCCCTGGATACCCACCCCCAGACGCTCGTAGTTCATCATGGTGAACATCGCCGCCAGGCCACGGTTCGGCTCGCCCACCAGATAACCCACGGCCTGGTCGAAGTTCATCACGCAGGTCGCGGACGCCTGGATGCCCATCTTGTGCTCGATCGAGCCACAGCTCACCAGGTTGCGCGCGCCCAGGCTGCCATCGGCATTCACCATGAACTTCGGCACCAGGAACAACGAGATGCCCTTGGGACCGGCCGGCGCGTCCGGCAGCTTGGCCAGCACCAGGTGGATGATGTTTTCGGTCAGGTCGTGTTCGCCGCCGGTGATAAAGATCTTGGTGCCGCTGATCGTGTAGGAACCGTCCGCTTGCGGCTCGGCTTTCGTGCGAATAATCCCCAGGTCCGTACCGGCATGGGCTTCGGTCAGGCACATGGAACCGGCCCACTCACCGGAGTACATCTTCGGCAGGTAGGTGGCCTTGAGTTCTTCACTGGCGTGGGTATTGATGGAGACACAGGCGCCGGACGTCAGCATCGGGTACAGGCCAAACGCCAGGCTCGACGAGTTGATCATCTCTTCAACCTGGGCCGATACCGCCTTGGGCATGCCCATGCCACCGAACGCCGGATCACCGCCTACACCCACCCAGCCACCTTCAGCGTAGGTTTTATAAGCCTGCGGATAACCATCCGGGGTAAACACCGCTGTGTCTTGCCAACGGCAACCCTGCTCATCGCCACCACGGCTAAGCGGGGCGATGGATTTGGCAGTGACTTTGCCGGCTTCTTCGAGGATTGCCTCTACGGTTTCGGCATCAACGGTGTCTGCCAATGCCGGCAACTGAGCCCAAATGTCGGCGACCTCAAAGACTTCGTTGAGGACGAAGCGCATATCACGCAGCGGCGCTTTGTAATCAGCCATGGCAAACCTCGTGAGAACGTGAAAAGTAATTCGGTAAGGGTCGGTTTTACAGGCTCCGAGTGTACCCGAACAACTTTTCAGACACATAGGGTCCACTTGTGACTGGCCGGTATTTTTAAGTCATCACAACGCAAATGCCTCCGCAGGCAGACTCATCAGGCATTCGCTGCCCGCTTCTACGGCAGCGCGGTGGGTGGCGGTGCGGGGCAGCAGGCGCTTGAAGTAGAAGTCGCAGGTGGCCAGTTTGGCTTGGGCGAACGCGGCATCCTCGACCTGCGCTTGGGCGGCAACCGCCATGCGCAGCCACAGATAGGCGAGCACGATGTACCCGCTGTACATCAAGTAATCCACTGCCGCCGCGCCGACTTCGTCGGGATTCTTCATGGCCGCCATGCCCACTTTGGTCGTCAACTCGCCCCATTCCCCATTGAGTTGATTGAGTTGCGCCACATAGGCCTTGAGCTGGGCATGCTCGGCATTCGCCGCGCAAAACTTATGCACAATCCTGGTAAACCCGCGCAGCAACTTGCCCTGGCTACCCAGCACTTTACGCCCCAGCAAATCGAGGGCCTGGATGCCGTTGGTGCCTTCATAGATCGGCGCAATCCGCGCATCCCGCGCCAGTTGCTCCATGCCCCATTCGCGAATGTAGCCATGGCCGCCAAAGATCTGCATGCCGTGGTTGGTCACTTCAAGGCCGGTGTCGGTCATAAAGGCTTTGCAGATCGGCGTGAGGAACGCCAACAGGTCTTCGGCCTCCTGACGTTGCGCGGCGTCGCTGCTCAGGTGCGCGGTGTCGAGCAATTGCGCAGTGAAGTAGGTCAGCGCCCGGTTGCCTTCGTTGAAGGCCTTCATGGTCAGCAACATGCGCCGCACGTCGGGGTGCACGATGATCGGGTCGGCGGCTTTGTCCGGGGCCTTGGCGCCGGTCAAAGAGCGCATCTGCAGGCGGTCGTTGGCGTATTTGATCGCGCCCTGGTAACTCGCCTCGCCGTTGCACAACCCCTGCATGCCGGTGCCAAGGCGCGCATGGTTCATCATGGTGAACATGCAGTTGAGGCCCTTGTTCGCCTCGCCGATCAGGAAGCCCTTGGCTCCGTCGAAATTCAGCACGCAGGTGGCCGAGCCCTTGATACCCATCTTGTGTTCGATAGAGCCGCAATGCACCGCGTTGCGCTCGCCGGAATCGGCATGGAACTTGGGCACGATAAACAACGAGATGCCCTTGGTACCCGCCGGCGCATCCGGCAGCTTGGCCAGCACCAAGTGGATGATATTGGCGCTCATGTCGTGCTCGCCGGCCGAGATGAAGATCTTGCTGCCGGTCAGCGCATAGCTGCCGTCCGCCTGGGGCACGGCGCGGGTCTTGATCAGGCCCAGGTCGGTGCCGCAATGGGCTTCGGTGAGGCACATGGTGCCGGTCCATTCGCCGGCGGTGAGCTTAGTCAGGAAGGTGTCTTTCTGTTGCGCAGTGCCATGGGCGTGGATCGCTGACATCGCGCCATGCGTCAGCCCCGGGTACATGCCCCACGAGGTATTGCTGGAGCCGATCATCTCACTGAGCACCAGGCCCAGGGACTGCGGCAAGCCTTGGCCGCCGTAGGCCGGGTCCGCCGCCACGCCGTGCCAGCCGCCTTCGACATACTGGGCGAACGCTTCCTTGAAACCCTTGGGTGTGGTGACGACGCCGTTGTCGAAATGACAGCCTTCTTCATCACCGCTGCGGTTGAGCGGCGCGAGCACGTTTTCGCAGAATCTGGCGCCTTCTTCGAGGATCGCACTGACCATGTCGGGGCTGGCATCCGTCGCGCCCAACGCGGCGTAGTGGCCGTGGAAATCAAACACGTTGTCGATCAGAAAGCGCATGTCGCGCAGGGGAGCTTTGTAGTCAGGCATGGCAATGTCTCCGGCAGCAGATCGCTTCAACCTACTGCCGGCCAAGCCCTCGGACAATCACTGTAGCGCTGCTGAATACAGCGCCATTACTCAACCGGCAGCGCTTTGCGTGCGCACGGCGCCACGCCGGGTCTGCCCGGCCGCGATCACGCAATTGCGCCCCGCGCCCTTGGCGGCGTACAGCGCCTGGTCGGCAGACTTGAGCACTTCTTCGCTGGTACGTTGCTCAGCCTGACGCTCGGCCACGCCGATGCTGACGGTTACCGACACACTGCTGGCGCCATTGCCCACCCGCCGTTGGCGCCCTTGCTGATCGTCCTGGGGACGATCCGGGTTGCGCAGCTTGATGTCGTAGTTGGCGATGATCTCGCGGATTTCTTCCAGATGCGGCATGCACTCATCCAGGCTCTTGCCGGCAAACACCACAGCGAACTCTTCACCACCATACCGGTAGGCGCGACCGCCACCGTTGACCTTGGCCAGCTTGCTCGCCACCAGGCGCAGCACCTGATCACCCACGTCGTGGCCGTGGGTGTCGTTGAAGCGCTTGAAGTGATCAACGTCGGTCATCGCCAGCACGTAGTTGCGCCCCAGGCGCTGCATGCGTTCGTTCAGCGCACGCCGTCCGGGCAGGCCGGTCAGTTCGTCGCGGAAGGCCATTTGATAGGCCTCGTGGGCCACACCCGCGGCGATCATCAGCATCACCTGGCTGCACATGATGTTGAGGGTGAACGGCAGGATAAAGGTTTGCGGCAGCATCCAGAACAAACCGATAAACCCCACCAGTTGCGCGGCGTGCAGCGGGCGTGGCTGATACCAGTATTGCGCCACCAGGGTCAGGAAGCCGATCAGGAACATCGGGTACGACAACTGGATCAGGCTCATCCAGGCCCCATGCAACGCCGGCCAGCGGATCTCTGCCAGCCAGTTCAACAGCGCCTGGGGATAACTTTGCTCCAACGCCAACGCAACACTGCCTACGGCAAGCAACACAGCACAGCGTGCGACCAGGTCGCGGAACAGGTGGGTTTTTTCCTGCCATAACGCATAGATGCTGAACAACAGCGGCAAGAGCAGGCAACACAAATGGAACACCACGGCGGCGTCTTCACGCACGCGGCCATTGTCGCGGTAGTAGTCGGTCTGGGTATCGAGCAGGAAGTAGGCGATATACACCGTGATCATCAGAAACAGTTCGCGCTGGCGTCGATACACCGCGCAATACGAACCGCCGAGCAACAGCACCAGGGTCGGCAGCACGTTGAACAGCGAGGTGAAGAAGACGTTGAGGTCCTTGACGTACGCAGCCGAGAGCCCGGCCAGCAACAGCAGCAACGAAGGTAGGAAATGACTGAACCGTACAGCGGACACGCGTGACAAGGGTAAAACTCCGACCCGCAAAAGAATGATGGCACTGTGCCTCTGCGCGAACAGTTAAGCATAACCTGGCACGCATGTATCACATTGCCATCACTTTAACGGCAGCCAACGGCAATCCCTGAGCGCTGTACTGTGGTTTTTTATTGCCCAAAAAAAAGCCGCCGCTTCCGATAGGAAGCGGCGGCTCAGGAAGTGACCCGGTAAGGCTTAGTAAGCCAGGCCGAAGTCTTCTTCTTTCATGTCCATCAGGTTGTTGGCGCCCGACAGCATGGTGGCCACGTGGGTACGGGTACGCGGCAGGATGCGCTGGAAGTAGAAGCGCGCCGTCTGCAGCTTGGCCGTGTAGAACGCTTCTTCGGTGGTGCCGGCCGCCAGTTTCTCAGCCGCCAGGCGCGCCATGTCGGCCCAGAAGTAAGCCAGGCACGCGTAACCGGAGTACATCAGGTAGTCCACCGAGGCGGCGCCGACTTCTTCGCGGTCTTTCATCGCGGCCATGCCGACCTTCATGGTCAACTCGCCCCACTCTTTGTTCAGTGCAGCCAGCGGTGCGACGAACTCTTTGACCGCTTCGTTGCCCTCGTTGGCCTGGCAGAACTTGTGCACGATCTTGGTGAAGCCCTTGAGCGCTTCGCCTTGGGTCATCAGCACTTTACGGCCCAGCAGGTCGAGAGCCTGGATACCCGTGGTGCCTTCGTACAGCATCGAAATGCGGCTGTCGCGCACGTTCTGCTCCATGCCCCACTCGGCAATGAAGCCGTGGCCGCCGTAGATCTGCACGCCGTGGTTGGCGGACTCGAAACCGACCTCGGTCATGAACGCCTTGGCGATAGGAGTCATGAAGGCCAGCAGGCCGTCTGCCTGTTTCTTGGCTTCGTCGTCGGTGCCGTACTTGACGATGTCCACTTGCTTGGCGGTGAAGTACACCATCGCACGGTTGCCTTCGGCGAAGGCTTTCATGGTCAGCAGCATGCGACGCACGTCAGGGTGCACGATGATTGGGTCAGCAGCTTTGTCCGGTGCTTTCGGGCCGGTCAGGGAGCGCATTTGCAGGCGATCACGGGCATATTTCAGGCCGCCCTGGAAGCCGATCTCGGCGTGGGACAGGCCTTGCAGCGCGGTCCCCAGGCGAGCGGTGTTCATAAAGGTGAACATGCAGTTCAGGCCTTTGTTCGCCGGGCCGATCAGGAAACCGGTGGCCTGGTCGAAGTTCATCACACAGGTGGCGTTGCCGTGGATGCCCATCTTGTGTTCCAGCGAGCCACAGCTCACCGCGTTGCGCGTGCCGATCGAGCCGTCGGCGTTGGGCAGGAACTTCGGCACGATAAACAGCGAGATGCCTTTGGTGCCAGCCGGAGCGTCCGGCAGGCGGGCCAGTACGATGTGGACGATGTTGTCGGCCATGTCGTGCTCACCGGCCGAGATGAAGATCTTGGTGCCGGAGACCTTGTAGGAACCGTCCGCCTGAGGCTCGGCCTTGGTGCGCAGCATGCCCAGGTCGGTACCGCAGTGAGGCTCGGTCAGGCACATGGTGCCGGTCCATTCACCCGACACCAGTTTGGTCAGGTAAGCCTCTTGCTGCTCGGGGGTGCCGTGCTCGGAAATGGTGTTCATCGCACCGTGGGACAGGCCTGGGTACATGCCCCACGACCAGTTGGCGGTACCAACCATTTCGCTCACGGCCAGGCCCAGGGATTCCGGCAGGCCTTGGCCACCGTGCTCTACGTCGTGGGCCAGGCTTGGCCAGCCGCCTTCGACGAATTGTTTATAGGCTTCTTTGAAACCAGTAGGGGTTTTAACGCCAGACTCACTCCAGGTGCACCCTTCGATGTCACCCACGCGGTTCAACGGGGCCAGCACTTGCTCACAAAACTTGGCGCCTTCCTCAAGGATGGCGTCAACCATGTCCGGGGTAGCGTCCTGGCAAGCCGGCAGGCTCTGATAGTGCGCTTCATAGCCAAGCAGTTCGTCACGAACGAAGCGAATATCACGCAAGGGGGCCTTGTAGTCAGGCATAGCGATAAACCTCTGCTGATGTATCTGGAATGAACAACCGCGTGGAATTGTTGTGGCGGTCAAACAGGTGTTTGAAACATACGTTTACGACTTGGGGATGTCAAGACGCCGTTTGTCATGCGGCAAATCAATGGCGCGCACGACAGCGCCGTGGCGAGATGCCACTGCACAGGAAAGTGTAGAAGTTCAGAGGGTTGGCGCAGAACAAATGTGGGAGCTGGCTTGCCTGCGATACAGGCGCCGCGGTGCATCAGGAAGAAAAAGTAGAAGCTATCGCAGGCAAGCCAGCTCCCCCAGAAGAGCCAGCACGCCTGGGCGCAGAGGGGTCAAGCGAAGGTATCGATCAAGGTGCCGAGCATTTCATCCGAAGCCTTGGCGACTTTGGCGCCCAGCTCCACCTGAAACTTGCCTTCAGCCATCTCGACCATATTGCTCGCCGAATTCGACGGCTGGGCCCGGTCGTTGGCGCGCAGACGATCAAGCTGTGCATCCGATGGCTGGGTCGTCGCCGCGCTGGCGATCTTGCCGGCGGCCTGGTCGACACGGTTCTGCCCGGCCTGAATGGTGCTCAGTCCCGAATAAAACGCGCTGCTTCCAGAGATGTCCATGGCGTAAACCTGCCTTTATAGAATCGTGAGCCCTGATTGAAGCAGAGAAACCGGCAAAACACCCGTCAAAAACACTAATGGCACAATGCCTTAGTGATAGCCAAAATCAGTCAAGCAGGTCCAATTGCAAGTACTCGGCCACCGCTTCAGCCCCGGCGTGCTTGAGCTTCGGCACACGCCCCAGGCACGGCGCAGGCAATCGCTCGGCCAGGGTGGCGAGGTTCTCTTCCAGACGGGAGGTCTTGGGATCGATGATATTCGCCACCCAGCCCGCCAGCGACAAACCGTCCCGGGCGATGGCCTCGGCAGTCAGCAAGGCATGACTGATGCACCCCAGGCGCACGCCCACCACCAGGATCACCGGCAGCTTCAGCGCAATGGCCAGGTCCGACAGGTTCGCCTGATCCGCCAGCGGCACGCGCCAACCGCCCGCGCCCTCGATCAGGGTGAAATCCGCATCCCGCGCCAGGATCTGCTGCATCGGCTTGAGCAACGCTTGCACCGTGAGCGCAACCCCCGCTTCGCGCGCCGCCAGATGGGGCGCGATGGCCGGCTCGAACGCCAGCGGGTTGACCTCGGCATAACTCAGCGGCAGCGAGCACTCGGCCAACAGCGCCAGCGCGTCGGCGTTGCGCAAGCCTTTGGGCGTGACCTGGCAACCAGAGGCCACCGGCTTACCGGCGGCAGTACTTTTTCCGGCTTGCCGGGCGGCGTGCAACAGGCCGGCGGCGATGGTTGTCTTGCCGACATCCGTATCGGTACCGGTGACAAAATAGGCGCTCATAGCGGTTTCTCCAGTACGGCGTACACCACTTGATACGTGGCGGGCAGGCCCTGGGCCTGACGGAACTGCTCGTAAGCGTCCACCAGTGCAACAATCCGCGCGCGCCCCGTCAACCCTCCCGGCCGGCCGGGGTTGAGGTTATGGGCGCCCAACGCCTTCAATTCATGGGTCAGGCTACGCACATCCGGGTAGTGCAGCACATGGGGCTGGCGCTCCAGGCTCACCACCCGCAGGCCGCTGGCCGCGCACAATTGCTGATACATCTCGAAGGTGCGGAAACGGTTGACGTGAACCATACCGTCCGCCGCCCGCCAGCTTTCGCGCAGCTCATCCAGGGTGCCCACGCACAGGCTGGCGAACGCCAACACGCCACCGGGTTGCAGCACGCGATAAGCCTCGCTGAGCACCGCGCCGAAATTCGCACACCATTGCACCGCGAGGGAGGTGAAGAGCAGCCCCACGCTTTCAGCTTTAAGCGGCAAGCGCTCGGCATCACCTGCGATGAAGTGCTGTGCGCCACCCAGGGGCCGCGCGTGGTTGAGCATGCCTTCGGCGATGTCCAACGCAATGCCCTGGCTGGCGGGCAGGCGCGCGCCCAGCACACGGCTGAAATACCCGGTGCCGCACCCCATATCCAACCAGCGTTGCGGTGCAATACCGGCCGGCACACGTGCCAGCAATTCAGCGCCGACAGCCCGCTGCAACTCGGCAACGCTGTCATAGCTGGCCGCCGCACGGGAAAACGACGCCGCCACCTGGCGCTTGTCCGGCAGGGCACCCGGCAACGGGGCGTGGGATAAATCAGTCATCAGCGCACTCATGCAAAAAAGCCTGGATGGCCCCCGCCACACCGTGGGGGTCCTCCAGAAGAAAAGCGTGACCAGCCTGTTCAATCAGGCCGATTTCAACATCGGGCAGCAAGCTCAGCAGGTCGCTCGCGGCTTCGGCGGGCACCAGTTCGTCGCCCCCGGCAAACAGGTGCATCTGCGGGCCCCGATAGGCCAGCAAGGCGTCGCGGGTGTCGAGTCGGGCAAGCAATTCAAGGCCGCTCATCAACGCCCGGGGTGGAGTGTTCGGCGCCCCGCCCACCAGCAAACGCGCCAGCCCACGCGGGTCGGCGGCGCCCTTGGCACACAACAGGCCGAAGCGTTTCAGGGTGACTTGGGAATCGGCATGACAACCGGCGAGGAAGGCGTCGAAGGTCTCGGCAGGCATCGCACTCGGCCAACCGTCATGGGCGACAAAACAGGGGTTGCTCGCCAGGGTCAGCAAGCCGCAGCAGCGTTCGCCACGTCGTGCCGCCAGTTCCGCAGCGAGCATGCCGCCGAGGGACCAGCCGCCCAGCCAGGCGTTGTCCGGCAGCGTCGCGTCGAGTTCATCGAGCCATTCATCCAGGTCGCTGGCGTCCAGCGTCGGCAACGGTTCGATCTGCACCCGCAGGTGTTCGTCCAGACCGTGCAAGGCAGCGGCCAACGGCTCCAGCGGCGATACGCCGAGGCCCCAGCCAGGCAACAAAATCAGTCGATCACGCATGGTCGGGCTCCGTGGCGCCTAACAAGCGGAAACACTCTTCCAATCCGTTCAACAATAGCTGCACCTGCGCCTCGGTGTGGGCCGCCGTTAACGTCACGCGCAAACGTGCGCTGCCGGCGGGTACGGTGGGCGGGCGGATCGCCGTGACCATCAGGCCACGCTCGCGCAGCATTTGCGACAGGCGCACGGCCTTGGCGCTGCTACCGACCAGGATCGGCTGGATCGGCGTAAAACTCGCCATCAAATCCAGGCCAAGCTGCTCGGCGCCCCGGCGGAACTGGCGGATCAGGCCGTCGAGGTGCTCGCGCCGCCAATGCTCGGTGCGCAGCAACTCCAGGCTTTTCAAGGTCGCACAGGCCAGCGCCGGGGGCTGGCTGGTGGTGTAGATATACGGCCGCGCGAACTGGATCAGGCTTTCGATCAGCTCTTCGCTGCCCGCCACAAAGGCGCCCGCCGTACCGAAGGCTTTACCGAGGGTGCCGACCAGTACCGGCACGTCCTCCTGGCTCAAGCCGAAATGCTCGACGATCCCACCGCCATTGGCGCCCAACGGGCCAAAACCGTGGGCATCATCCACCATCAGCCAGGCGCCTTTTGCGCGGGCTTCACGGGCCAGCGCGGGCAAGTCGGCCAGGTCGCCGTCCATGCTGAACACGCCGTCGGTGACCACCAGCGTGTTGCCAGTGGCCTTTTCCAGACGCTTGGCCAGGCTTTCGGCGTCGTTATGCAGGTAGCGATTGAAACGCGCACCGGACAGCAAGCCGGCATCCAGCAGCGAGGCGTGGTTGAGCCGGTCTTCCAGCACCGTATCGCCCTGCCCCACCAACGCCGTGACTGCGCCGAGGTTGGCCATGTAGCCGGTGGTAAACAGCAATGCGCGCGGGCGCCCGGTGAAGTCGGCCAGGGCCTCTTCCAGCTCGTGGTGCGGCGTGGCATGCCCGACCACCAGGTGCGACGCGCCGCCGCCGACACCCCAACGGGACGCACCGGCGCGCCAGGCTTCAATCACTTGCGGGTGATTGGCCAGGCCCAGGTAATCGTTGTTACAGAACGCCAGCAGCGGTTGGCCGTCGACCACCACTTGCGGGCCTTGGGGGCTTTCCAGCAGCGGGCGTTGGCGATATAGGTGCTCGGCACGGCGGGCAGCGAGGCGCGCGGAGAGATCGAAAGACATGCAGGCCTCGATTAAACAGACTGAACACAGTCTCAATGTGGGAGCTGGCTTGCCTGCGATGACGGTGGCACATTCAGCATCAATGTGTCTGAAAGGCCGCTATCGCAGGCAAGCCAGCTTCCACAATGGATTGCATTCCAATAGAGAGATGGGCGTCAAACCACCGCGTTGTAGAACTGCTCGCTGCTTTTTTGCTCAACCAGTGCCTGTTCGATTGCCGCCTGATGCACTTCATCGGCGTGCTCTTCGCGGGCTTCGGGCAGGATCCCCAGGCGCGCGAACAGTTGCATGTCCTTGTCCGCCTGCGGGTTGGCAGTGGTCAGCAATTTGTCGCCATAGAAGATCGAGTTGGCGCCGGCAAAAAACGCCAGGGCCTGCATCTGCTCGTTCATCGCTTCACGGCCGGCCGACAGGCGCACGTGGGACTGCGGCATCAGGATGCGCGCCACGGCCAGCATGCGGATGAAGTCGAACGGGTCGATGTCCTCGGCATTCTCCAGCGGCGTACCGGCCACCTTCACCAGCATGTTGATCGGCACCGACTCCGGATGCTCCGGCAGGTTGGCCAGCTGGATCAGCAGGTTGGCTCGGTCATCCAGCGACTCGCCCATGCCAAGGATGCCGCCAGAGCAGATCTTCATCCCTGATTCACGCACATAGGCCAGGGTTTGCAGGCGCTCGCTGTAGGTGCGGGTGGTGATGATCGAACCGTAGAACTCCGGCGACGTATCCAGGTTGTGGTTGTAGTAATCGAGACCGGCCTGGGCCAGGGCTGCGGTCTGGTCCTGGTCGAGGCGGCCGAGGGTCATGCAGGTTTCCAGGCCCATGGCCTTCACGCCTTTGACCATCTGCAGCACGTAGGGCATGTCTTTGGCCGACGGGTGCTTCCACGCGGCGCCCATGCAGAAGCGGGTCGAACCGATGGCCTTGGCGCGGGCGGCCTCTTCGAGGACCTTCTGCACTTCCATCAGCTTTTCTTTTTCCAGGCCGGTGTTGTAGTGGCCCGACTGCGGACAATATTTGCAATCTTCCGGGCAAGCACCGGTCTTGATCGACAGCAAGGTCGACACCTGCACACGGTTCGCGTCGAAATGCGCGCGATGCACGGTCTGCGCCTGGAACAACAGGTCATTGAACGGCTGCACGAACAGCGCTTTGACTTCGGCGAGGGACCAATCGTGACGCAAGGTGGCGGTGGTGCTGGCGCTCATGGGCGATTCCTTGATTATGCTTGGGCAAGCGCTGTGGGAAGGGCAATACCCACAGACACGACACGGATGCTCGGCATATTTAAGGAAGATTCATGCACTGTCAACCGGACTACAAACGCCAGGTTTACATCTGGTTAAAAAACGAACACACCTGTTTGATCTGCGATGAAGCGACGGAATCCGCCCATTGTGTGTGCAACGTCTGCGAAACCGAGCTGCCCTGGCTGTTGGAGCAGTGCGAGATTTGCGCCGTGCCCCTGCCGATGGACGGCCTGGTTTGCGCACAATGTTTCAAACAGCCACCGGCGTTTAAACATGTGATCGCGCCCTGGACCTTCAGCTTTCCGGTCGACAGCCTGATCAGCCGCTTCAAGCACCAGGCACGCTGGCCGTTCGGCCACCTGCTCGCGCGCTTGCTCGCCCAGCACCTGCAACACCGCTTCGACAACGCCGAACTCCCGCGCCCCGACTGCCTGCTGCCGGTGCCCATGGCGCGCAAACGCCAGCGTGAACGCGGCTTTAACCAGGCACTGATGCTGGCGCGGTGGCTGAGCCACGACCTCGACATCGCACTGGATGAACACGTGCTGCTGCGGCCCCAGGAAACCGTCGCGCAGCAAGCCCTTGACGCCAAACAGCGCAAACGCAACTTGCTCAAGGCCTTCGCCGTGGCCGCCAACGCCGAGGTGACGGGGCGCCACTTCGCCCTGGTCGACGACGTACTCACCACCGGCGCCACCGCCCACAGCCTTGCGCGCCTGTTGATCAACGCCGGTGCGCGGCAAGTCGATGTGTATTGCCTGGCCCGCACGCCCAAACCGGGGGCCTGACTTGACGCAAGCGCGCCTTGCCCGCAACGTTCTGTTTATCTCATCCAAGCGTATCGCCATGTCTTTGCCAGCCTCCCTCAGCCAACACATCATCCGCCGCCCCCAGCGCATTGCCTTGCTGGGACATATCGCCGAACAGGGTTCGATTACCCGCGCAGCGAAAAGCGCCGGTTTGAGCTACAAAGCCGCCTGGGACGCCATCGACGAACTGAACAACCTCGCGCAAAAACCGCTGGTGGAGCGCAGCGTCGGCGGCAAGGGCGGCGGCGGTGCCAGGCTGACGGCAGAGGGTGAGCGGGTCCTGCGCCTCTACCAGCGCCTGCAAGTGCTGCAAGCCGAACTGCTCGGTTCGGATGAAGCCGCCAGTGACTTCAACCTGCTTGGCCGCTTGATGCTGCGCACCAGCGCGCGCAACCAGTTGCACGGCCAGGTCATGGCGATTGAGAGCCATGGCCGCAACGACCTGATCCGCCTGCAACTCGCTGGTGGCCTGACGCTGCAAGCGCAGATCACCCACGACAGCACGCAACGGCTGGAACTGGAAAGCGGTGTGGAAGTGGTCGCACTGATCAAGGCCGGCTGGCTGGAATTGCTGGCCCCCGGGTCCTCTGCAACACCTGGACACAATTGCATGAGCGGCAGGATCGAGGCGATTCTCGACGCTGAAGACGGCCCCAGCGAAGTGCGTATCACCCTGCCCAACGGCCAGGTTTTATGCGCCCTGGCGCCGCCCGGCACGCTCACGGCCCTGGGCGCCGCCGAAGGCCAGACGATCCGTGTGCAATTCGCCCCAAGCAATGTGCTGCTGGGCACACCGGTATAGGCGACGGCCATCCTCAAACTGCAACAATTTCGTCACGCGCGCTCCTTAAGGTGTCTGCAAAAACCGCAGGGAGCCTGACGATGAGCCTATTAGAAGAAAACCAAGCCACCGACCTCGAACAGATGGTCGGCCTCACCCGCCGCCGCTTTATCGGCGCCGGTGCCCTGTGCGGTGCCGCGATGTTCCTCGGTGGCAACCTGTTGAGCCGCAGCGCGATGGCCGTCAACGCCGCAAGCGCCAGCCCGTTGCTGGGTTTCACCAGCATCGCCGCCGCCACCAGCGACGCCATTACCTTGCCGCCGGGCTACAGCGCCTCGGTGCTGATCAGTTGGGGCCAGCCGCTGAGCAAGAGCGCACCGGCGTTCGACCCGTCCGGCAACGGCACGGCCCTGGCCCAGGAGCAGCAGTTCGGCGACCACAACGACGGCATGAGCCTGTTCGCCTTCCCCGGCGACGACAACCGTGCGCTCATGGCGATCAACAACGAATACACCAACTACCGCTACCTCTTCGCCCACGGCGGCGCGCCGCAATCGGCCGAGGACGTGCGCAAGGCCCAGGCCAGCGAAGGCGTGTCGGTGATCGAAGTGCGGCGCCAGGGCG
Source organism: Pseudomonas sp. GL_117 (assembly GCF_057835125.1). Taxonomy (NCBI): domain Bacteria; kingdom Pseudomonadati; phylum Pseudomonadota; class Gammaproteobacteria; order Pseudomonadales; family Pseudomonadaceae; genus Pseudomonas; species Pseudomonas sp. GL_117. Next base: position 5,642,505 of record NZ_CM174418.1, read on the forward strand.
ATACCTGGCAGTTCGTGCAGGACTCGCGCTACAACCGGCGCATCCACGGCAACTCGCCGATCCGCCTGAGCGGCCCCGCCGCCGGCCACGCCTGGCTGAAAACCGGCGCCGACAAGAGCGGCACAAAGGCCCTTGGCACGTTCCAGAACTGCGCCAACGGCAAAACGCCATGGGGTACTTATCTGACCTGTGAAGAGAACTTCACCGACTGCTTCGGCAGCACCAACCCACAACAAACCTTCGATGCCGGGCAAAAGCGCTACGGCGCCGTGGCCGCCAGCAAAGACATCAACTGGCACCAGCACGACCCGCGCTTTGACCTCGCCAAGAACCCCAACGAACTCAATCGCCACGGCTGGGTAGTGGAAATCGACCCGTTCGATCCCAAGTCCACCCCGGTCAAGCGCACTGCCCTGGGCCGCTTCAAACACGAAAATGCCGCGCTGGCCGAAACCCGCGACGGCCGCGCCGTGGTGTACATGGGCGACGACGAGCGTGGCGAGTTCATCTACAAATTCGTCAGCCGCGACAAGATCAACCACAAGAACCCCAAGGCCAACAAAGACCTGCTCGACCACGGCACCTTGTACGTGGCGATTTTCGACGCCGGCGACGGCAACACCGACCATCCCAAGGGCAAAGGCCAATGGGTCGAGCTGACTTTCGGGAAGAACGGCATCGACGCCAGCACAGGTTTCACCAGCCAGGCCGAGGTGCTGATCCACGCACGCCTCGCCGCCAGCGTGGTGAAAGCCACACGCATGGACCGCCCGGAATGGATCGTGGTCAGCCCCACCGATGGCCAGGTGTATTGCACCCTGACCAACAACGCCAAGCGCGGCGAAGACGGCCAGCCGGTGGGCGGGCCCAACCCGCGCGAGAAAAACGTCTACGGCCAGATCCTGCGCTGGAAGGCCGACGCCGATAACCACGGCGCCGCGACGTTCAGCTGGGACTTGTTTGTGGTGGCCGGCAACCCGGGTGTCCACGCCGGCACACCTAAGGGCGGCTCGTCCAATATCAACCCGCAGAACATGTTCAACAGTCCTGATGGCTTGGGTTTCGACAAGGCTGGGCGCCTGTGGATTCTTACCGACGGCGACTACAGCAACACGGGCGACTTCGCGGGCATGGGCAATAACCAGATGCTGTGTGCCGACCCGGCCACTGGGGAAATCCGCCGCTTCATGGTAGGACCGGTGGCATGTGAGGTGACAGGCATCAGCTTCTCGCCGGATCAGAAAACGTTGTTTGTGGGGATTCAGCATCCGGGGGAAACCGGCGGTTCGACCTGGCCGGAGCATGTGCCGAACGGCAAGCCAAGGTCGTCGGTCGTGGCGATTCGTAGGGATGATGGTGGAATAGTCGGCGCCTGATAAGCCCGCTCCCACATTCGACCGCATTCTCATATTGGAACTCGGTCAACTGTGGGAGCGGCGGTGCGACGATTCGACTTGCTCGCGAAGGCGTCCGCACAGCCACCGCCTATCTATGCTGTTACCATACCCGGCCGGACGCGGCGCCCTGCTGCGCGCAGGAGTTCGCATGGCCCATCCGTTTGAAACACTCACCCCTGATCTGGTCCTCGACGCCGTTGAAAGCATCGGTTTCCTCAGCGATGCCCGCGTACTGGCGCTCAACAGCTACGAAAACCGCGTGTATCAAGTCGGCATCGAAGATTCCGAGCCGCTGATCGCCAAGTTCTACCGCCCACAGCGCTGGACCAACGAAGCGATCCTCGAAGAACACCGCTTCACCTTCGAACTGGCCGAGTGTGACGTGCCAGTGGTTGCACCACTTATCCACAACGGCGAAAGCCTGTTCGAACACGCAGGTTTCCGCTTCACCCTGTTTCCCCGCCGTGGCGGCCGTGCGCCGGAGCCGGGCAACCTCGACCAGCTGTATCGTCTTGGGCAACTGCTGGGCCGTTTGCATGCGGTGGGTTCCACCCGCCCGTTCGAACACCGTGAAGCCTTGGGTGTGAAGAATTTCGGCCACGATTCCCTCACCACCTTGCTCGAGGGAAACTTCATCCCCAAGAGCCTGCTGCCGGCCTACGAGTCCGTGGCCCGCGACCTGCTCAAGCGCGTGGAAGAGGTGTACAAGGCCACGCCGCACAAGAACATCCGTATGCACGGCGATTGCCACCCCGGCAACATGATGTGCCGTGACGAGATGTTCCACATCGTCGACCTGGATGACTGCCGCATGGGCCCGGCAGTGCAGGACCTGTGGATGATGCTTGCCGGTGATCGTCAGGAATGCCTGGGACAGTTGTCGGAATTGATGGACGGCTACCAGGAATTCCACGACTTCGACCCGCGCGAACTGGCGCTGATCGAACCGCTGCGCGCCTTGCGCCTGATGCATTACAGCGCCTGGCTGGCGCGGCGCTGGGATGACCCGGCGTTTCCCCACAGCTTCCCGTGGTTTGGCACTGAGCGGTATTGGGGGGACCAGGTGTTGGCATTGCGTGAGCAGCTGTCGGCACTGAACGAAGAGCCGCTGAAACTCTTCTGACCCAACCCCTCTCCTTGTGGGAGCCGACAAGCCAGCTCCCACAGAAAAGCACCGCCCATTGCCTGGCAAATGTACTTACAATCGCGCCTTTGTTAGCTGCCTAAGCAAGGATTCTGCAATGCACTCCGCCAACCCCCGCAAGGGGTACATCCTGGGCCTGAGCGCCTATGTCATCTGGGGTCTGTTCCCGCTCTATTTCAAAGCTATCGCCAGCGTCCCGGCCGCCGAAATCATCGTGCATCGCGTGTTGTGGTCGGCGCTGTTCGGCGGCTTGCTGCTGATGGTATGGAAGCACCCCGGCTGGTTCCGTGAACTGCGTGACAACCCCAAGCGCCTGGCGATCCTGGCCCTCAGCGGTTCGTTGATTGCGGGCAACTGGCTGACCTATGTGTGGTCGGTGAACAGCGGGCGCATGCTGGAAGCGAGCCTCGGTTACTACATCAACCCGCTGGTGAATGTGTTGCTGGGCATGCTGATCCTCGGCGAACGCCTGCGACGCTTGCAGTGGGCGGCGGTCGGGCTGGCGGCAGTGGGTGTGGCACAGCAGGTGTGGCAGGTCGGCAGTTTGCCGTGGGTGTCGCTGGTGCTGGCACTGACCTTCGGCTTCTATGGGCTGATCCGCAAACAGGCGCCGGTCAAGGCGCTGCCGGGGCTGGTGGTGGAAACCTGGATGCTGGTGCCGATTGCCGTGGCGTGGTTGCTGTTCAACCCGACCGCCCACAGTGCACAGCTGGCGTTCTGGAGCACGTCCGAAGCCTGGTGGCTGGTGGCCGCAGGCCCGGTGACGCTGATCCCGCTGGTCTGTTTCAACGCCGCCGCACGGCACCTGCCCTACACAGCCCTGGGCTTTTTGCAGTACGTCGCGCCGACCCTGGTGCTGCTGGAAGCGGTGCTGTTGTTCGGTGAACACCTGGCACCGAGCACCCTGATCGCCTTCGCGTTTATCTGGGCGGGCCTGGTGGTTTACAGCGTGGATGCGTGGATGAGCGTGCGCAAACGCTGATCAAATAACGTACAAAACTCTGCAAGCCACAGCGGGCGTGGCTTGCAGACATCCACCCCAAGGTTATCCACAACCTGATCCCCGCCATCTGTGCACAAGCTTTTGAAATTGCTCGTTTTTTGCTCAAGCAGCGCAGAAGCCCGGCCGGCGTGGCCTGGCGCCGGGTCTCTACAGGTTATCCACAGGCCCATGCAAGATTTCCATGCATAACCCTGTGGGCAGATTATTCCTCGTGGTGCAGCTCCACCATCAAGTCGTCGGCCAGGGTTTCCAGGGAGAGCTGCAAGGTGTCCAGGGATAACGCTGCCGGCACCCGCAACAGCGCCTCGGCGGTAAACAGTGGATCACCGCTCATCGGAGCCGGCCGCACATCGGTGCTCAGGCTCTCCAGGTTCACCCCCTGTTTGCTCAACAACGCCGTGATCTCCCGCACGATGCCCGAGCGGTCATTGCCCACCAGCGTCATCAGGATGGATTTGGACGCCGACGCCTGCCCACTGCTGCCCTCACCCACCAGCACACGGATGCCATGTGTGGATAAGTCCTCCAGCGCGCCTACCAGGGCCTGACGGTTTTCTGCAGGAACGCTGACCCGCAGGATCCCCGCAAACTGCCCGGCCATGTGCGCCATGCGGCTTTCCAGCCAGTTGCCGCCGTGGGCGGCGATGTTCTGTGCAATGCGTTCCACCAGGCCGGGTTTGTCGGCGGCGATGATTGTGAGTACAAGATGGTCCATGGCGATGCCCTCTGGAATTCAATCTACAAGGTGGACCCGGAAGCCCTTGATAACAAATCGTGTACCATTTTTATATTTATCTGGAACAATCCAATAGTTTTTTGAGAACATCCGGTTCTCCGCTGTGACCGTACGACCAAAGTGGGTCGCTAAACGACGTATTTAGTCTAATTTTCACAACCGCAAGTCATCATGTAGTATGCCCAACCGTGCACTACATAATGAAAATCTGAAAAAGCGCATAAGCTCCGTAGAGTGAGGCAAGCAATGACTGAACACGTTCAAGTCGGTGGCCTGCAGGTCGCCAAAGTCCTGTTCGACTTCGTGAACAACGAAGCCATTCCCGGCACCGGCATTACTGCCGAGCAGTTCTGGGCCGGTGCCGACAAGGTCATCCATGACCTGGCACCGAAGAACAAAGCCCTACTCGCCAAACGCGACGATTTCCAGGCGCGGATCGACACCTGGCACCAGACCCACGCGGGCCAGGCTCATGACGCGGTGGCCTACAAGGCCTTCCTGCAAGACATCGGATACCTGCTGCCAGAAGCCGCAGATTTCCAGGCCACGACCCAAAACGTCGACGACGAGATCGCCCGCATGGCCGGCCCGCAGCTGGTGGTGCCGGTGATGAACGCGCGTTTTGCCCTCAACGCATCGAATGCGCGTTGGGGCTCGCTGTATGACGCGCTGTATGGCACCGACGCCATCAGCGAAGCCGACGGCGCCGAAAAGGGCCAGGGCTACAACAAAGTGCGCGGCGACAAGGTGATTGCCTTCGCCCGCGCCTTCCTCGACGAAGCCGCACCGCTCAGCGCCGGCAGCCACGTCGACTCCACCGCTTACAAGATCGTTGATGGCAAGCTGATCGTCGGCCTCAAGGGCGGCAGCAACAGCGGCCTGCGCGACGATGCGCAACTGATCGGTTTCCACGGCGACGCGGCACAACCGACTGCCGTACTGTTGAAACACAACGGCCTGCACTTCGAAATCCAGATCGACGCCAGCACCCCGGTCGGCCAGACCGACGCCGCCGGTGTCAAAGACGTGCTGATGGAAGCTGCGCTGACCACCATCATGGACTGCGAAGACTCCGTCGCCGCCGTCGATGCCGATGACAAAGTCGTGATCTATCGCAACTGGCTCGGCCTGATGAAGGGCGACCTGGCCGAAGAAGTGGCCAAGGGCGGCAAGACCTTCACCCGCACCATGAATGCCGACCGCGTCTACACCGGCGTGAATGGCCAGGACGTAACCCTGCACGGCCGTTCGCTGTTGTTTGTGCGCAACGTGGGTCATCTGATGACCATCGACGCGATCCTCGACAAAGACGGCAACGAAGTACCGGAAGGCATCCTCGACGGGCTGATCACCAGCCTGGCCGCGATCCACAGCCTCAACGGCAACAGCACTCGCAAAAACAGCCGCACCGGCTCCGTGTACATCGTCAAACCGAAGATGCACGGCCCGGAAGAAGCCGCATTCACCAACGAGCTGTTCGGTCGCATCGAAGAGGTGCTGAACCTGCCGCGCAACACCCTCAAAGTCGGGATCATGGACGAGGAGCGCCGTACCACGGTCAACCTCAAGGCCTGCATCAAGGCGGCCAGCGAGCGCGTGGTGTTTATCAACACCGGCTTCCTCGACCGTACCGGCGACGAAATCCACACCTCCATGGAAGCCGGCGCGATGGTGCGCAAGGCGGCGATGAAGGCGGAAAAATGGATTGGCGCGTACGAAAACTGGAACGTCGACATCGGCTTGAGCACCGGCCTGCAAGGCCGTGCGCAAATCGGTAAAGGTATGTGGGCAATGCCCGACCTGATGGCTTTGATGCTCGAACAGAAAATCGCCCACCCGCTGGCCGGCGCCAACACCGCTTGGGTGCCGTCGCCAACGGCGGCTGCGCTGCACGCGTTGCACTACCACAAGGTCGACGTATTCGCCCGCCAGACCGAACTGGCCAAGCGCGAACGCGCTTCGGTGGACGACATCCTGAGCATTCCTCTGGCAACCAATACCAATTGGTCTGACGAAGAAATCCGCAACGAACTGGACAACAACGCCCAGGGCATCCTCGGTTACGTGGTGCGCTGGATCGACCAGGGCGTCGGTTGCTCGAAAGTGCCGGACATCAACGATGTGGGCCTGATGGAAGACCGCGCCACCCTGCGCATTTCCAGCCAGCACATCGCCAACTGGCTGCGCCACGGCATCGTCAACCAGGATCAGGTGCTGGAAAGCCTCAAGCGCATGGCGCCGGTGGTGGACCGTCAGAACGCTGGGGATAAGTTGTATCGCCCACTGGCCCCGGATTTCGACAGCAACATCGCGTTCCAGGCAGCGGTGGAGTTGGTGATTGAAGGGACCAAGCAGCCCAATGGCTATACCGAGCCGGTGTTGCATCGTCGGCGTCGGGAGTTCAAGGCTAAGAATGGCCTGTAAATGAAAAAAGCCCCGGTCGAGAGACTGGGGCTTTTTCTTGGGGGGCCAGGGTGACCGGACTGGCGCTTTCGCGAGCAAGCCCGCTCCCACATTCGACCGAGTGCCTACGGGATATACGCGATCAAATGTGGGAGCGGGCTTGCTCGCGAAGAGGCCGGTACAGGCACCACAACAATCAGGAAACCATCCCCAACTCCCGCTTCACCAGTTTCGCCAACTTCACGCTATCAATCGGCTTGAGCAAAAAGTCCACCACGCTCAAATGCATTGCATCGATCACATCCAGCGCTTCCGCGTCCCCCGACATGATGATGATCGGCAACGCCGCCCGTGTGGACTCGCGCACCCGACGAATCAACTCCAGGCCATTGCTCGGCGCCATGCGCAGGTCGGTGATCAGCAAACCAATGGAACTGTTGGACTGCAACAATGCCCAGGCGGCTTCGCCACTCTCGGCGGTCATGCAGCGAATGCCGTCCAGCCCAAGTATCTCCGCGAGCAGTTCACGGGCGTCCTTGTCGTCATCGACGATCAACACCCGTTGCGGCGGTAAATCAGGCTCCAGCATCACGGCGCTCAGCGCCTCGCGCTCGGCATCACTTAAAATATCGTGGTCGGACATACGGTTCTCAGCAGTTCTCATCCAGCTCCCGGCACATTCGTCAGACATCGGCGCACGGACGAACAATGTGCACTTCGTCGGAAAGTTTGCCTAGTGGGCGTTCTACGGGTTTTGCACGATCCTCATCTAAGGTTTTGCCCTAGGTTTATGCCGCTTGTATCGACCTAGACTTACGTCCAATGGGCACCCGCAGCGCAGGAGTCGACCATGCAGACCGATAACGACAAAAAAATGCGGTCACTGTCATGAGTAAAGCTGATGCCTTCGCCCAGGCGGGGAAAACTGCCGTACTACAGAATATCCACGGCACCTTGCAGTTCCTGCAGCGCTTCCCGCCGTTCAACCAGATGGAAAACGCCCACCTGGCGTTCCTGGTGGAGCAATGCCAACTGCGCTTCTTCGGCCCCGGCGAGAGCATCCTCAAGCCGTCGGGTGGGCCCGTCGAACACTTTTACATCGTCAAGCAAGGCCGCGTGGTCGGCGAACGCCCGGACTCGACCGAAACCACCTTCGAAATCACCACCGGCGAATGCTTCCCCCTCGCTGCCCTGCTGAGTGAACGGGCTACCCGCACCGAGCATAAAGCCGCCGAAGACACCTTCTGCCTACAGCTGAACAAACCGGCGTTCATCAAACTGTTCGCCCTTTCCAGCCCGTTTCGCGACTTTGCCCTACGCGGCGTGAGCAGTCTGCTGGATCAGGTCAACCAGCAAGTCCAGCAAAAAGCCGTGGAAACCCTCGGCACCCAATACTCCCTGAACACCCGCCTCGGCGAGTTGGCCATGCGCCATCCGGTAACGTGCAGCCCCACCACGCCGCTACGCGAAGCGGTGACGCTGATGCATGAGCAACAGGTCGGCAGCATCGTGATCGTCGACGAGCACAAGGCGCCGCTGGGAATTTTCACCCTGCGCGACCTGCGTCAGGTGGTGGCCGACGGCACCAGTGATTTCAACCAGGCCATCGAACGCCATATGACCCAGGCGCCGTTCTATCTGACGCCAGACCACAGTGCATTCGACGCCGCCATCGCCATGACCGAGCGACATATCGCCCACGTCTGCCTGGTCAAGGAGCAACGCCTGTGTGGCGTGGTATCCGAACGCGACCTGTTTTCCCTGCAACGGGTAGACCTGGTGCACCTGGCCCGCACCATCCGCAACGCGCCCCGGGTCGACAACCTGGTGGCGATTCGCGGCGAGATCGGCCAGTTGGTCGAGCGCATGCTGGCCCATGGCGCGTCGTCCACCCAGATCACCCACATCATTACCCTGCTCAACGATCACACCGTGTGCCGGGTGATCGAACTGACCCTGGCCGAAAGAGGCGACCCCGGCGTGCCCTTCAGTTGGCTGTGTTTTGGCAGCGAAGGCCGCCGCGAACAGACGCTGTATACCGACCAGGACAACGGCATCCTGTTCGAGGCCAAGGACGCCGCCGAAGCCGCACAGATCCGCGCCCAACTGTTGCCGTTGGCGCAGCAGATCAACCAGAGCCTGGCGCTGTGCGGCTTCAGCCTGTGCAAGGGCAATATCATGGCCGGCAACCCCGAGCTGTGCCTGTCGCGGGCCGAATGGGCGCGGCGTTTCGCGGCGTTTATCCGCGAGGCGACCCCGGAGAACCTGCTCGGCTCCAGTATTTACTTCGACCTGCGCGTGGTGTGGGGCGATGAACGCGGCTGTGAACAACTGCGCCAGGGCATTCTCGATCAGGTTGGGGATAACCGGCTGTTCCAACGCATGCTGGCCGAGAACGCCTTGCGCCAGCGTCCGCCCGTAGGACGTTTCCGCGATTTTGTGCTCACACGCAAAGGTGGCGAAAAGGCCATGCTGGATCTCAAGGTGCAGGGCCTCACGCCTTTCGTCGATGGTGCGCGCCTGCTGGCCCTGGCCAATGGCATCCACGCCAACAACACCCTGGAGCGCCTGCGCCAACTGGTGCTCAAGGAAATCATCGAGCCGCTGGACGGCGCCGCCTATGAAGAGGCGTATCACTTCATCCAGCAAACCCGCATGCAGCAGCACCAGTTGCAGACCCGGGAAAACCAGGCGTATTCCAATCGCGTCGACCCCGACAGCCTCAACCACCTGGACCGACGCATCCTGCGCGAATCCCTGCGCCAGGCCCAACGCCTGCAAAGCAGCCTGACGTTGCGGTATCAGCTGTGAGTTTGTTCAGTTGGCTGCGTGCGAAAAAGCCTGGCCTCGACAGCACGCAACTACAACGCCTGGCGCAACTGCCGGAGCCCGCGGCGCTGGGCAATAACGCCTTGCGCACGCAACGCTGGGTGGTCGTCGACCTGGAAACCAGCGGCCTGAACCTCAACCGCGATCAGGTGCTGTCGATCGGCGCAGTGGTGATCGAAGACGGCGCGGTGGATTTCTCACAGATGTTTGAACGCACCCTGCAACGGGCCGAGACCAAACTCAGCCCCAGCGTGTTGATCCACGGCCTCGGTCCCAGTGCAATTGCCGCCGGCAGTGATCCGGTGGAAGCGCTGTTGGAGTTCATGGCGTTTGTCGGCGACAGCCCGTTGCTCGCGTTCCACGCGCCATTCGATCAACACATGCTGTGCCGGGCGCTCAAGGACAGCCTGGGTTACCGCCTGACCCACCCGTTCCTCGACGTGGCCGACATCGCCCCGCTGCTGTGCCCTGAAGCGCATATCCGCGAGGCCGGGCTGGACGACTGGATCAGCCACTTCAATTTGCAGGTCGGCGAACGCCACCACGCCAGCGCCGACGCCCTGGCCACGGCCGAGTTGATGCTCATCTTGTTCAGCCGCGCGCGCCAGCAGTTCATCGACACGCCCCACGCCCTGCAAGAGCGTTTAAGCCAATGGAAACGGCGTAAACAAGCGCCAGCGTTTTAATAGCACCGCCCGACAGACGCCAATTGCGTCCACCCTACGGCTCTGACACAATCGCGAATAATTCTCGTTAGTTTAAACGTTTTGTTTGCCAGGTGATCCTTGTCGTCGATCCAGACCCCACGCAGTGAGCTTGTTGGCGCGTTGTATCGCGACCATCGCGGCTGGCTGCTGGCCTGGCTGCGACGCAACGTGGCCTGCCCGAGCCGTGCCGAAGACCTGAGCCAGGACACCTTCATGCGCCTGCTCGGCCGTGACGAACTGCGCGAACCGCGCGAGCCACGGGCGTTCCTGGTGGCCATCGCCAAGGGCCTGTTGTTCGACTACTTCCGCCGCGCCGCACTGGAACAGGCCTATCTCACCGAGCTGATGCTGATCCCGGAAAGCGAACACCCCTCGCCGGAAGAACAGCAACTGATCCTCGAAGACCTCAAGGCCATCGACCGCCTGCTCGGCAAGCTGTCGAGCAAGGCCCGCGCCGCCTTCCTCTATAACCGCCTCGACGGCCTTGGCCACGCCGAAATCGCCCAGCGCCTCGGCGTGTCGGTGCCGCGTGTGCGCCAGTACCTGGCCCAGGGCATTCGCCAGTGCTACATCGCGCTGTATGGCGAGCCGCAGTGAACACGATCAGTTCCAAACCGGTGTCGTCCCGTGTGCTGGACGCGGCAATTGCCTGGCAACTGTCCCTCGACTCCGGCGACGGCAGCCCGGTTGAGCGCGAAGAGTTCGATAAATGGCTGGCCAGCGACGAAGAACACGCCCGCGCCTGGCGCCAGTTGGGCATGCTCGACCAGCGTTTCAGCGCCGCCTCGGGCCCGGCGCGGGTGGCGTTGTTGCAGTCCCGCGAGGGCATTCGCCAGCGGGTGCGCAAGCTCGGCAGCGGGCTGGCAAGCATCGCGCTGGTCATCGGCCTGGCGTTGTTCGCCGGCGAACGCTACGTACCGATCCACTATTGGCTGGCCGACCAACGCACCGCCACTGGCGAGCAGCGCACGCTGAAGTTGCCGGACGGCACGCTGATCAACCTCAACACCCACAGCGCCATCGACGTACGCTTCGATGAAAAGCGCCGGCTGATTGTGTTGCAGGACGGCGAAATCCTCGTCGAAACCGGCCACAACGACGCGCGGCCGTTCTATGTGCAGACCCGCGACGGCAGCCTGCGGGCGCTGGGCACGCGGTTTATCGTCAAGCGCGAAGACCACGCCACGCGCTTGAGCGTGCTGCAATCGGCCGTCGGCGCCCAGCCCGAAACCTCGCCGCACGAACAGGTGTTCAAGGAAGGCCAGCAAGTGCTGATGCGCAGCGACGGGCTGGGCCCTACGTTGGCCGTCACCCCGGCTACCGACGCCTGGACGCGCGGCATGCTGGTGGTCGACAACGCTCGCCTGGGGGATGTGATCGAGGAACTCAGCCGTTATCGCACCGGGCACCTGGGCGTGGATAACAATGTGGCCGACCTGCGGATCACCGGCAGCTTCCCGCTGCATGACACAACCCTGGCGTTGAATGCGCTGCTGCCGACTTTGCCGGTTCAGATCGAGCAGCTTACGCCGTGGTGGGTGACTGTCAGCGCCAAGCCTTAGGTTCTGTAGTGCCTGGCCGATTGCTTTCGCGAGCAAGCCCGCTCCCACATTCGACCGCGTTCTACCGGAACGAATGCGCTCAAGTGTGGGAGCGGGCTTGCTCGCGAAGAGGCCCCCAAGAACAGCGCAAAAAATAATTACACCCAGCCCTATCACTTTTCGATTCTCGTTCGGCACCTAGGCAATTGAGAAATATTTCCATTCAGGAGCCGCCCCATGTCCCGCACGCTAGACACCCTGCTGCGCCCCAGCCTGTTAGCCGTGGCCATCGCCCTCGGTACCCCGCTGGCCAGCCCCTTGCTGATCGCCGCCGAACAGGCCTCCAGCGTGCGTGCCTACAACCTGCCGGCGGCGCCCCTGGCGGCCACCCTGAACCAGATCGCCAGCCAAGCGGGCCTGGCCCTGACCCTCAACCCGGCACTCGCCGCCGGCAAGACCTCGGCCCCGGTCCAAGGCCAGTTCGATGCACCGGGCGCACTGCGCGAAGCCCTGCGCGGCACGGGCTTGCAGTTGGAACAGAGCAGCGCCGGCACGTACACGCTGGTGGCAATCCCGGAGGGTGTAGTGGCGTTGCCGCAGACCAATATCATTGGCCAAGGCAGCTATGAAAGCGCCTGGGGCCCGGTGGACGGGTATGTCGCAACGCGCACCGCTGCCGGGACCAAGACCGATACCGCCCTGGTCGAGGCGCCGCGCTCGATTTCCGTCGCCACCCGCCAGCAGATGCAAGACCGCAACGTGCAGAACCTGGATGACGCGGTCAAATACATGCCCGGTATCGTCTCCGCGAGCTACGGCAGCGACACCCGCTACGACTGGATGCGTGTACGCGGCTTCGAACCGACCCAGTTCCTCGACGGCCTGCCGCTGCCGCGCGGCGTCTACGCCAACCCGAAGGCCGAGACCTGGAACCTCGACCGCCTCGCCCTGCTGCGCGGCCCCGCGTCGTCGGTGTACGGCCAGACGCCACCGGGAGGCCTCCTGGACATGGTCAGCCGCCGTCCCAGCGAAGAATCGAGCCATGCCGTCCAAGTGCAATACGGCAGCGACAACTACCGCCAGATCAACTTCGCCAGCACCGGCAAGATCGACGATGAAGGCCAGTTCCTCTACGGCCTCAGCGGCGTGGTGCGCGATGCCGGCACTCAGGTCGATCATATCGATAACAAGCGCTACAACATCGCCCCCAGCCTGACCTGGAACGTCGACCCCGACACCAAGCTGACCTTGCTCTCGCAGTTCACCCGCGACGATACCGGCACCACCAGCCAGTTCATGCCGATCCAGGGCACCAAGATCAAATCGCCGCTGGGCGAAGTGTCCCATCACAAGAACCTGGGCGACCCGGACTACGAGTTCTACGACCGTACCTACTACGCGCTGGGTTATGCGTTCGAACACCGTTTCAACGATACGTGGCAGTTCAAGCAGAACCTGCGCTACACCAAGTCGGAATTATCGTTCCAGCAGCTGACTGTGGGCTCCTATGCCTATTCGCCGGCGGATGCCGCAGGCAATATCAGCCGTTCGACCACCAATGTGGACGAGAACATCGGCCAGTTTGCGGTGGACAACAACTTCCAGGCCGACTTCGCCACTGGCGACGTGATCCACACCTTGCTGCTGGGCCTGGACCACCAGCGTACCGATACGTCCTACCGCGCGATTTACGGCACCGCTTCGGGTATCAACATCTTCAACCCGGTCAATACCACGCCGACGGTACGCCCGACCGACGTCCGGCCGTTCTACGACTACAACCAGAAAACCGTGCAGACCGGCCTCTACGTACAGGACCAGATGGCCCTGGACAAATGGCGCCTGACCCTGGGCGGGCGTGAAGACTGGGTGCATCAGGCCACCACTTACTTCAACGACAGCGATGCGACCAACACCGACCGCATCAAACACTTCAGCGGTAACGCAGCGCTGAGCTATGTGTTCGATTCGGGCGTCGTACCGTACTTGTCCTACGCCGAATCGTTCCAACCGGCCAGCAACGCCGATACCAGTGCGGCCAAGACCTTCAAACCGACTGAAGGCAAACAGTGGGAAATGGGCGTCAAGTATCAGCCGCCCGGTTCCAACACGCTGCTGACGGCGGCGGTCTACGATCTGACCCAGAAGAACGTGCAAGTGACCACCCTTGGCGCTGGCAACCAGCAGATCAACAGCCAGACCGGCGAAGTGAAGGTCAAGGGCCTGGAGCTGGAAGCCGTGTCTGACGTGACCGAGAACCTCAAGGTCATCGCCGCTTACACCCTGGCCAAGTCCGAGGTGCAAAAAGGCATCTACAAAGGCAACCGCCTGACCTTGATGCCCAACCAGCAAGCCTCGCTGTGGACTGACTACACGTGGCACACCGGCCCACTCGATGGTTTCGGCGTCGGCTTTGGTGCGCGTTACACCGGCAACACCTATGGCGACCAGGCCAACACCTGGCTGGGCAAGGCCAACGCCTACACCGTGTTCGACGGTTCGGTGCATTACGACCTCGGCCGCCTGGACAACGCCCTCAAGGGCGCATCGGTGAAGCTCAACGCCACCAACCTGTTCAACAAGGACTACCTGTCGACCTGTGACGCCAACTATTGCTACTTCGGCGACCAACGCAGCGTCGTTGCCAGCGCCACCTACCAGTGGTGATCGGCTGAGTTAACAGCCGGGCCGCCCCCCAGTGGGCGGCCTCGGCATGTCTGAAGGTTGGAAAATGAAAAGCACCACTATCCGCCGCTGGTCCTTCATCCACACCTGGACCAGCCTGATCTGCACCGTATTCCTGCTGCTGCTTGCCCTCACCGGCCTGCCACTGGTGTTCCACCACGAGATCGACCACCTGCTGGGCAACGAGCCGGCACTGGCGCAGATGCCCGCCGATACGCCGCGGCTCAACCTCGAACAGCTGGTGGCCAAGGCCCAGGCCCATCGCCCCGGCGAGGCCATGCAGTACCTGGCCTGGGACGAGGACGACCCGAACGGTGTGATCGCGATCATGGCCGCCACTGCCGGTACCGAACCCAATTCGTCGCACACCTTCATGCTGGATGCGCGTACGGGTGATGCGGTGCAGATGCCGTCGGCAAATGGCGGCTTCACCCTGTTCCTGCTGCGTCTGCATGTGGATATGTTCGCCGGGCTGCCGGGCAAGTTGCTGCTGGCGTTCATGGGCATTCTGTTTGTGCTGGCGATCATCTCGGGCACGGTGTTGTACCTGCCGTTCATGCGCCGCCTGAGGTTCGCCACGGTGCGCCACGACAAATCCACACGCCTGCGCTGGCTCGACCTGCATAACCTGATCGGCGTGGTGACCCTGACCTGGGCCCTGGTGGTCGGCGTCACCGGCGTGATCAGCGCCTGCGCCGACCTGATCATCGCCGCCTGGCGCCAGGACAGCCTCGGCGCCATGATCGAACCCTACAAAAACGCCCCGCCCTTGACCCAGCGCGCCCCGGCAACGGACTTGCTGACCATCGCCGCCAAGGCCGCACCGGGCATGCAGCCAGACTTTATCGCCTTCCCCGGCACGCGCTTTTCCAGCGAGCACCACTACGCGGTGTTCATGAAGGGCAGCACGCACCTGACCTCGCACCTGCTCACGCCGGTGCTGATCGACGCCAGTACCCTGGCTGTCACCGCCATCGCCGAGCGGCCGTGGTACATGGACGCCATGGGCATGTCCCAGCCGCTGCACTTTGGCGACTACGGCGGCATGCCAATGAAAATTCTGTGGGCGGTGCTGGATGTGCTGACCATCATCGTGTTGCTCAGCGGTATTTACCTGTGGATCGTCAGGCGCAAGACATGAAGCCAAGACAGTCGAGTTTCTGGAAGGTGTTTGGCATTCCCTTGGGGATTGGCGTGCTGAGTGCAGCCGGGTTGTTTGCGGCGTTGCTGGGGGATGGGTGGTGGGATTCGTTGAGTTGGGTTGGGTTGGGGGTGCCGGCGGCGCTTGGCACTTGGGGGTTGTTTAAGCGGCGTAGCTGATGGCGCTTTCGCGAGCAAGCCCGCTCCCACATTCGACCGCGATCCGCCTGACAAAATGGGGTCAAATGTGGGAGCGGGCTTGCTCGCGAAGAGGCCTTCAAAAACACCATAAATGCCTCTAGGCTAGCCCCTGCCCATCTTGAGGAATGCCCATGTCCACCATGACCCTGTTCCACAACCCCGCCTCGCCCTTCGTGCGCAAGGTCCGCGTGCTGCTGATCGAAACCGGCCAGCAGGACCGCGTGGCGCTGCAAGCCACCCTGCCGACGCCGGTCCAGCCCGACCTGCAAGTGGTGCAAGGCAACCCCGTGGGCAAGATCCCGGCCCTGCGCCTGGCCGACGGTTCGATGCTGCACGACAGCCGGGTGATCCTCGATTACCTCGACCACCAGCACGTCGGCAACCCGCTGATCCCCCGCGACGGCTCCGCCCGCTGGCGCCGCCTGACCCTGGCCTCAATGGCCGACGGCATCATGGATGCCGCCGTGCTGGTGCGCTACGAGACCGCGATGCGCCCGGTGCAGAAGCATTGGGACCAGTGGCTGGATGAGCAGCGCAACAAGATCCGGCGCAGCGTGGCCGAGTTGGAAGCGGATGCGATTGCGGAGCTGGCCAGCCATTTCGATATCGCGGCGATCAGTGTGGCGTGTGCCCTGGGTTACCTGGACTTCCGCCACCCGGACCTGCAATGGCGCCTCGATAACCCGAAGCTCGCCGCCTGGTACGCCGAGGTCAGCCAGCGTCCCTCGATGCTTGAAACCCAACCTCCCGCCTAACCCCCACCGACATTCCCCTGTGGGAGCGGCGGTGCGACGATTCGACTTGCTCGCGAATGCGGTCTATCAGTAACGGATTCATTGACTGACCCACCGCTTTCGCAAGCAAGCCCGCTCCCACATTGTCCAGTGGCGTGGTTGAGGAAGTTGACCAGCCTCGCCTTCATCTGCTGATCTTCCCTTAACCCAATCATTGCACCGCCTCCAGATCGAACTGCAATGGCTCCACCGCCTTGCGCTTGCCCACGCCATACCAATCCAGTTTGCGCGTCAGCACCATCACCGTGCCCAGCAACCCAAACAGCAACAGCGAGCCCATCAGCAGCGCGTAATCCTCGGCACTCAACAGCCCGTAGAGCAAGGCATACAACGCCGCCAACCCCGCCGAAAACCCCAGCCCGTGGCTGACGCTGCGCAGCACATGGCACACGTAGAAACCGATCAACAACACGCAGGCACTCGCCGAGATCAGGTAAGCCAGGGCAAAGCCGATGTGCTCGGACAACGACAACAGCAGCAGGTAGAAAAACGCCAGCGCAAAGCCTACCAACGCGTACTGCACCGGGTGCACCGCCAGGCTCTTGAGCACTTCAAACAGAAAGAAGCCGGCAAAAGTCAGGGCGATAAACAGCAGCGCATATTTGATCGCGCGGTCGCTCTTGAGGTACTGGTCCACCGGGTCGATGAAGTTGACGCCGAAGCTGCGGTTGTTGAAGTCCTTGCAGCCCTGCCCGTCCAGGCAACTTTGCAGCGCCTGCTCAAGGTTGGTGGAAAAGAATGAGGTCTGCCAGTTGGCGCTGAAGCCCTGATCGGTGACGTCACGCCGGGCCGGCAGGAAGTTGCCGATAAAGCTCGGATGCGGCCAGTTGGAGGCGAGCGACACTTGGCTGACCTTGCCCACCGGCACCACTTGCAGTTGTTCGGTGCCTTGCAGGCGCAGGTCGAAAGCGAAGGTCACGACATAAGGTTTTTTACTGTCCTGCTCCGGCAGCGCCACGTGCACGCCCTCGCCCAGCCAGTCGACTTGGGAGCCCGGTTCGAAGTCCAGGCGCTGGCTGCCCAGTTCCAGTTTCAGCGAGTTCTCGATGCCACGAATATCGCTGATACCCACCGCCAGGAACGCCGGTTCAAAGCGGTAGTCGGCAAAGTCTTCGGTGATGCCCAGTTGTGCCGGCAGTTCGAAATGCCCGCTGATACGGTTATCGGCATGGAACAGCCGCGCCTGGTAGATGCCACGGGCGCGCAGTTCGGTCTGCACCTTGCCGTCGAGTTCGAAGCGGTCCGGCAGGAAGTACAAACGGCCGCGCTCTTCACGGGTGACTTCGTAGCGTTTGTTGAGTTTTTCATTGAGCTTCCACTCGCGCACAGTCTTGCGGTACGGCACCACCATTAACGGGCCGGTCAGACGCTGGCTGTAGCTGGAGCTGCGGGCGATGTCATCCAGCACGGCATCGCGAGTGTTTTGGCGATCGCCGATGATGCCGTTGATCATCAGCAGTGGAATCAGCAACACCAGCATCAGCAGCGCAATCGCGCCAAGTTTGAAAAGCAGACTGCGGTTCATGGGACTCTCCCTGTTTTGATGGGGAGAGTCTGGGCAGCCTGTGTGGGAGATTTATGTGGGCACTGTGGAGACTGTGTGGAGATGCAGCACCACGTTCACCCCACCTTGCACATTGCCGATCTGCAACGCGCCGCCGTGTAGCTTCATCACTTCTTCGACAAAGTTGAGGCCCAGGCCGGTGCTTTTGCGCCCGCTGGCCGGGCGTGGCAGCGAGTAGAAACGCTCGCTCAGGCGCGGCAGGGCGTAGTCGGGAATCGGTGCGGCCTGGTTGAACAGGCTGACGTGCACAGCGTTGTGCTGCACCTGCGCGCTGAACCGCAACACCCCACCGGGCGGGGTGAAGTCCAAGGCGTTGTCCAGCAGGTTGCCGAGGGCCTGGCGCAGCAGGAAGGGTTCGCCATACACCTTCACATCCGCCGTTATCCGTTGCTCGACATGCAGGCCCGCGCCTTCGATCCGCGCACATTGGGCCTTGAGCACGTCCTCGACCATAGTCGCCAGCGGAATCTGCACCTGCTCTTCCAGCCCCTGGCGTTGCTCGACTTGCGCCAGGTTCAGCAGGCGTTCAATCAACTGCTGCAAGCGCGCGCTTTCGCTGTCGATATTGCCGACAAAGCGCTGCTGCTGCTCGCGGCTCATGTCGCCCTGCAACAGCTCCGCCGCGCCGCGAATCGCCGCCAGTGGGCTTTTCAGTTCGTGGGTCAGGGTGTGCACGTAATGTTCGACGTAGGCCTTGCCCTCCAACTGCGTGCGCATGTGCTCCACGGCGGTGGACAGCTGCTTGAGCTCGCCGCCCCGGTAATGCGGCAACTCGGCCCGCCGACCTTCGCTGACCGCCTCTGCGTAGGCCGTGAGCCGACGCAGGGCCACGCTCAGCCACCACGACAGCAACGCCCCGAGCAACAGGCCCAGCACCACCAGGCCGGCGCCGTACCACAGCAAGCGCCGCTCGGTGCGGTCCACATAGGGCTGCAACGAACTGTTGGGCTTGGCCACGGTGACCACGCCGATGATCCGGCCGTTGTCGCGGATCGGCGCACCGACGTGCATCACCGACGACGCGGCGTCATCCGCTGCGCTGCGGGTGGAACGGGCGCCGTACTCGCCGCGCAGGGTCAGGTACACGTCGTTCCATTTGGAGTAATCCTGGCCCACCGCTTCGCCCGTGGAGTCGAGCAGCACGGTGCCCTTGGCATCGGTCACGTAGATGCGGTGGTTGACCTGGTTTTTCGGCAGCCCCCAGATGGTCGCCCCTGGCTGGCGGTTGCCATAGGCCTTGAGCAATTCGGGCCAGTGGCTTTGGCCAAGGGTGCCGTTTTTCACGTCATCGCGCAGGATCTCGGCGAGCAGGTTGGCGGTGTCCACCAGGGTTTCCTCGGTGGACTGACGCACGCCGGGGCGGATTTCCTTCATCACCGTGCTGAGCACGAAATAACCGGTCAGGCCGATAAACAGCGCGTATACCAAGAAAATCCGTAGCCCCAGGCGCATCAGCTGTGGCTCGGGCTGTAGCTGTAGCCGAGGCCGCGATGGGTCTGGATCGGCTCGGCCTCGGCGGCGACGCTGCGCAACTTGCTGCGCAGGCTTTTGATATGGCTGTCGATATTGCGTTCGTAACCGGCATCCGCGGCCACGCCGACCGCGTCCAACAATTGCTCGCGGCTGAACACACGCTCGGGCTGTTCCAGCAGGCTTTGCAACAAACGGAATTCGTGCCGCGTCAGGCTCAGGGGCTGACCGCGATAGTTGATCTGCATGCGTTCCAGGTCCACCTGAAACACCGCCGGCGCGACAGCGGGCCCTACACGCTTGAGGATCGCCCGCACCCGCGCCGCCACTTCCCGCGGGCTGAACGGCTTGACCACATAATCATCGGCGCCGATTTCCAGGCCCACCACCCGATCGATCTCGCCGTCACGGGCACTGAGGAACATCACCGGCACTTCGCTGAAGCGGCGCAATTGCTTGCAGGTTTCAAAGCCGGTGATGTCCGGCAGGCCGATGTCGAGGATGATCAGGTCAGCCGGGGTCTGGCGCTGATAGGCCAGCGCCTCCTGGCCGAGGCTCAGCCAGGTGGTGGTGAAACCCTCGCCTTGCAGGGCAAACAGCAGCGTATCGGCTATCGCCGCTTCGTCTTCGACAATCAGGATGTGGGGCATGGGGCTCTGTCAGCAGTCCGGTTTGTCGGCAGTGTAACGACGGGCCGGGTTTACCGCAGCGCCGAATTCACGCAGGGCCTTGGCACCGATCAGCAGCGGGTAGTTGAAGCTGCTGCGGTCGGTGAGGTTGACCTCGACGGTGCGCTTGACGTTGCCCAGGCACATTTCCAGGTCGATCACCGGGCGCTTGGCCACGGCGGGTTCGTCCTTCTCGTCATCTTCGTCGGCGCGGCTCTTGATCTTGCTGATCCGCGCGACCTTGTGCTCGTAGACTTTGTCCGACGCATCCTTGCCGCCGAGGCGGAAACGCACCCAGTCATCGCCATCGCGCTGGAAGGTTTCGATGTCACGGGCCGACAGCGAAGCGGTGAGCGCGCCAGTGTCCATCTTGGCCTTGAAGGTTTGGCCGATCTCCGGCAACTGGATGTATTCGTAGCGACCGTAAAGGGTCGGTTCAGCAGCCATGACCGGCAAGGCAACCAGGGCAAGCGAGGCAAATAGAAGTTTCACGAAGGCATGTCCTCGGAAAGAAGTAGGCGGATTCTAGACCGCACGCGCGGCACTTAGTTAGCTCACCGGAACCATACCCGGCACATTGTGAAACATTCGTCCGATACTTTGCGATTTGGTCTCTAGACTCAGCTCTCTTATCATGGCCCGCCCACAAGATCCCAAGAGTTGCTTATGCGCCGCCTGCTCACCGGCTGTCTGGTCACACTGCTGCTATTGCTCAACACCCTGGTCCTGATCGGTCCGTTGATGGTGTTTGCCCTGCTCAAGCTGGTCGCCCCTGGCCGTTCTCGCGACTCTATGTCCTGGGCGGTGATGTGGATCGCCGAGACCTGGGCCGAGATCGACAAACTGATCTTCGCGCGCTGCATCCCCACCCGCTGGGATATTCGCGGCGGCGACGACCTGCGTCGCGACACCTCCTACCTGGTGATCAGCAACCACCAATCCTGGGTGGACATCCCGGCGCTGATCCAGGCCCTCAACCGGCGCACACCGTTCTTCAAATTCTTCCTGAAAAAAGAGCTGATCTGGGTGCCGTTCCTCGGCCTGGCCTGGTGGGCGCTGGATTACCCGTTCATGAAGCGCTACAGCAAGGCGTTCCTGGCCAAGCATCCGGAACTGGCCGGGCAGGATCTGCAAATCACCAAACAGGCCTGTGAATTGTTCAAGCGCCAGCCGGTGACGGTGGTCAATTACCTGGAAGGCACGCGCTTCAACGAGGCCAAGCGCCAGCAGCAGGACTCACCGTTCAGGCGCCTGCTCAAGCCCAAGGCGGGCGGCGTGGCCTTTGTGCTGGCGGCGATGGGCGAACAGCTGGACGCGATCCTCGATGTGACCGTGGTGTATCCACAGCAAAAGATTCCGGGGTTCTGGGATTTGATCAGCGGCGCGGTGCCAGAAGTGATCATCGACATCCGTACCCGTGAGCTGGACCCGGCGTTGTGGCAGGGGGATTACGAGAACGATCCGGCGTTTCGCCAGACCGTCCAGAACTGGGTGAACCAGCTCTGGAACGAGAAGGATGCGCGCATCGAACAACTGCGCGCAGAGCGTTCTTAGCTGCCGGTGCCCCACGCCTGAGCCAATTTGCCCAGCAACGATTCGTTGGCACCCTGGCCGCCCAGGAACTGCAGGATCACCGGGGCAAACTGGCCGATCATGCCGCTGTCCATACCCAGGGCGCCGAACGCGGTGTTCAGGTCGTTGGTGCTCTTCACGTTACCCAGCAGGCCGTCCAGGCCGCTGGTCTTGCTGCCACCGGCCTGGCCGAGCATCCCGCTCAAGGCGCCGAGGCTGCCCAGGGCATTGTTGCCCGACAGCTGATCCAGGCCCGGCACGCTGTTGCCCAGTTGCGAGTAGTCATTGCCACTCAGCTTGTTCTTGGCCAGGCCGAGCATCGCGCCGGTGCCGCCGATGGCTTGCTCGGGGGTGATGTTCAGTTGCGAGGTCAGTGTGCTCAGCAAATCGGCCGTCTCGGACGACGGTGCGGCAGCGGCAGCCTTGTTGTTGCCACCTTGCATGCCGGAAATCGCATTGGCTGCATCGCCAAGGCTGAAGCCTGCGGCAAACACCGGGCCGGCTGCCAGGGTCATCAGGCAGGAAAGGGCGAAACCGCGTGAAATCTTCATTGAAACAACCTCTGGATGTAAGAGCTGAAAGCATGGGTTTGACTGACTGTCCCGAAGGATTGTTCCCACATGGAGGTTAGTTCAGAAAAGGCTGCATCCGAATCCCCTGCCCTCGCGTATATCCACCATGCGCCGCCGCGAGTGAAATGGAATGAACGCACAAGCTGAACTACCCTTTGCCTACCGTGCGCAGTGCCGTCGCCCTCGTTCGCGAGCCTGGAGATGCCTTATTTCGATCAACGACGCTGATCCGTTGTGCGCCTTGCTGGCCCGATGTGCCGAGGGCAATCGCCAGGCGTTCGAAACCCTTTACCGCAGTGTTTCGCCGCGCTTGCACGGTGTTGCCTTGCGGTTCATGGGGCGCCCGGACCTGGCCGAAGAGGTGCTGCAGGAAGCCTTCGTGCGTATCTGGTACAACGCCTCGCGCTACGAGGCCCACCTGGCGGCGCCGATGACGTGGATGGTCAACATCACCCGCAACCTGGCCATCGACCAACTGCGCAAACACCGCGAGCAACCCCTGGCCGACGGCCAGCAGGACGCCCTGCTCGATGACGGCCCCAGCGCCCACGAGCAACTCGACCGCGAACGCGATACCCATGCACTGAACCGCTGCCTCGACAGCCTTGACGGCATGCAGCGTCAATCGATCAGCGTGGCCTACTTCAAGGGCCTGTCGTGCGCAGAGTTGGCCGCGCACATGGCGGCGCCGCTGGGCTCGGTCAAATCCTGGATCCGTCGCGGCATGGAGCGCCTACGCAGGTGCCTTGAATCATGAACTACCAAACCACGCCCCTGCGCCGCGCTCTCGCGGCCGACTACGCCATCGGTCTGATGCCCGCGACCGCGCGTCGGCGCTTTGATGGGTTGCTGCTGGAAGATCCCGCGCTGCGGGTCGAGCTCGGCCATTGGCAGGACGCCCTCGCCACGCTGACCGGCGAGCTGCCGGAACACCCGGTGCCGGATCACGTTTGGGCGGGCATCCAGGCGCGCATCGAACCGCAGGTGCTGCATATGCCGGCGAAGAAAGCGTTCAGGATCAGTTGGCGCTTGCTCGCGGCCGCTTGCGTGCTGGGCGCGGCGCTGCTGGTGGGGGTGCTGTACCCCCGCGATCCAGGCGTGACGTACAACGCCACCCTGGTCAACGCCAGCCAGCAACCGGCATTGCGGGTGCAGGCGGTGGGCGACCGACTGCAGGTCGAGCCGCTGGCCCTGGCCGCCGTGGAACCGGCGCGTGCCCTGCAACTGTGGGCGATCCCCGCCGGTGGCAAACCGATTTCACTGGGCTTGGTACCCACAGCGGGTAAAGGTCAAATCCAGCTGAACAACGCACAAAAAGCCCTGCTCTCCACGCCACTGACCTTGGCCGTGAGCCTGGAGCCACAAGGCGGCTCACCGACCGGCCAGCCCACTGGCCCAGTGCTATATCAAGGCAAATTGGCATCACTTTAGCGAAGATCACGGGCGATGGGTTCAGGAACCCATCGTCCTGCACAAGGTCCATGAGTTGACTACAAAATTTGTCAGGAAGAGACCTATGACTACGATCGACCCCCAAGTGATTGAGCACAAACCCTCATTCTGGAACGGCCCGCGTCTGTTCGTGGGCGCCTGCCTTGTGGTGCTCGCGGGTATCGGCGGTGCCCTTTACACCCAAGACTCGGTCAAATCCGCCGCGACCCTGGTGACCACGACCCAGCAGCCCGCTGCGCAGATCATGGCCCACAAGGACTACCTGGAAGTGCAACCGATTGCCGCCGCCACCCCTGCGCCAGACCAGAGCCTGGAACTGTGGGCAATCCCCGAAGACGGTGTGCCAGTGTCCCTTGGCCTGTTGCCGGAAGACGGCAAAGGCATCATCGGCCTCAACCCGCGCCAGCAGGAGTCGATCAAGAAGCCGGTCACGCTGATGGTGAGTTCGGAAACCAAAGGCGGCTCGGTGAGCAAACAGCCGACAGGCCCGACGGTGTACCAAGGGGCGTTGGCCAATCGCTGATCCTTCCCACACTGCCATTGTAGGCACGAGCGGACACTTGAGTAGTCCGCTTCTGAAACGTTAACCATGCTCCAGTTAGCGTCTTACTCCATCTGTGGCGCCTTCTTATAGTCGTGCGCCACAGTCTTGGAGGTGTACGCGATGCAAGGACCCTACGCATTCATCAACGAAAGGCCTCAGCCTTATCCACTGCTCAAACTAAGCCTGTCACTCAACCTGCACACGCACACAAAGTTCGATCTCCTCAATCAGCACATCCGCAACACCGTGGTGTTGCCTGGGCAGTTGGTCATTATCGGAGATAACCGAACAGCGTCCTGCACGGCAGAAGAAGCGCGATTGATGCGCTCAGCCGAAAACATCAAACACTCGTTATTGGCGCACTCTGCCGTCGATCAATTCTTGGTCAAAAACTACGATCAACTACAAGTAATCATGTCCCTGGCCTCTCTTGGCATTGGCAGCACCAGTGGTGCCTGGAGCAATCACCTGGCAAAGATCGAGAAAACGCTCAAGGACATCGATGATTTGCATAAGCAGTACTTGAGAAAGGGCACCCTGGCTGCAAGAGATGAGTTCTTGTTTAAACGCAGGGAACTGTTTGCGAAGCTTGATATTCAACTCTCAGGATTTGCGCACTGGGGCACAGGGTTGAAACGCGAAGGTTCGATTAAAAAGATGCTAGGGATTTCCAGTAAGAGCTATTGGCACCATGGGGAAATCCAGGGGTACGAGCAGTCGGTCAAGCGTATAGCCAAGGCCTCGCAAATGCTGAAGAAGGGGACTTACATCGGTATAGCGCTGGATGTAGGGGCAACGGCGTTGGAGATAACGCAGGCTTGCTCTACCGGACGTGAGCAAGACTGCACCCAGGCAAAGTACGTTGAAGGAGGCAAGCTAGTACTTGGCATCGGTGGTGCTGCTGCGGGAGGTACATTCGGGGCCCCTATCGGTATTGCGGCATGCATGATTGTTTTTGGCATACCGACGGCAGGCGCCGGCGCCTTGGCATGCGCAGTTGTAGGTGGTGCAGCAGGCGGACTGGTCGGTGGCAAGGTGGGGAGCGAGTTGGGGGAAAGTACTGGAAGATTTCTCTTCAAGACTGTGAGGGATTAGATGTTCATTGAATACATCGGCATCTGCTCGGGGGCCATCATGCTACTTAGCTTCCCGCTGATCTTTTACGCCATGTTCAAAAAACTCGATGCTGCAGAGCGCTATGTGGACTGCAGCGCCTATATCATCGTGCACAAGACTGCACTTCGTAATGCTCCCTTTGAAGGGCGGCCCTCTCGTCTCGTCGCCATGGCGCTCATCATTCTAGTTCCCACACTATTTCAATGGAGGCATTTGGTACGTGTTGAGGATGTCGAAAAAATACCTGCGCATCTCAAGTACTGGATGGTCATCCCCACCCTGATCAGCTTCATCTCTTTCATCAGTATGTGTATCAGCTGGTTGTTTATAAAAAACTGACCCATGAGATAAGGGCGACCCTGAGTCGCCCTTATCTGTCGATTACGCCGCGCTGAACAGCTTGTGCGGATCGATCACAAACTTCTTCGGCACGCCTGCGTCAAACTCGCCGTAGCCTTTTGGCGCGTCGTCCAGGCTGATGACCTGCACACCGACGATCTCGGCGATGTTGATACGGTCCCACATGATCGCTTGCATCAGCGCGCGGTTGTACTTCATCACCGGGGTCTGGCCGGTGTGGAAGCTGTGGGATTTGGCCCAGCCCAGGCCGAAGCGGATGCTCAGGCTGCCCATTTTCGCGGCGGCGTCGACGGCACCCGGATCTTCGGTGACGTACAGGCCCGGAATGCCGATCTTGCCCGCCACGCGCACCACGCCCATCAGCGAGTTGAGCACGGTGGCCGGGGCTTCCGCCTTGACGCCGTCGTGCCCATGACCACGGGCTTCGAAGCCCACGCAGTCGACTGCGCAATCCACTTCAGGCTCGCCCAGCAACGCGGCGATCTGTTCATGCAACGGCGTGTCCTGGGACAGGTCGACAATTTCAAAACCCTGGGCCTTGGCGTGGGCCAGGCGGATGGTGTTGACGTCACCGATGATCACCACCGCCGCACCGAGCAGGCGAGCAGACGCGGCAGCGGCCAGGCCGACTGGGCCGGCACCGGCGATGTACACGGTGCTGCCGGGGCCAACGCCGGCCGTGACGGCGCCGTGGTAGCCGGTTGGCAGGATGTCGGAGAGGCAGGTCAGGTCACGGATTTTTTCCATGGCCTTGTCGCGGTCCGGCAGCTTGAGCAGGTTGAAGTCGGCGTACGGCACCAGCACGTATTCGGCCTGGCCGCCGGTCCAGTCGCCCATGTCGACGTAGCCGTAGGCCCCCCCGGCACGCGCCGGGTTGACGGTCAGGCACACGCCGGTGTGTTGCTCTTTGCACGAGCGGCAGCGGCCGCAGGCGACGTTGAAGGGGACGGAAACCAGGTCGCCGATCTTCAGGTTCTCGACGTCGCTGCCCTTCTCGATCACTTCACCAGTGATCTCGTGACCGAGCACCAGGCCGGTCTGGGCGGTGGTACGGCCGCGCACCATGTGCTGGTCGGAGCCGCAGATGTTGGTGGAGACCACGCGCAGGATGACGCCATGCTCGATCTTCCTGCCACGGGGGTCCTGCATTTTGGGATAGTCGATTTTCTGTACTTCGACCTTGCCGTTGCCGAGATACACGACACCACGATTACCAGACATGCTTTCACCTCGCTGTTGTTTTTATGGAACTGCGTTGCCCTTGGGTGGGCAGCGCGTTAAATGCTCGGGTACAGATGCTGTTTTTGCGTTGTTAGTGAAGGCCTCTTCGCGAGCAAGCCCGCTCCCACATTCGACTGCATTCCAAGGTTGGAACCCAGTCGAATGTGGGAGCGGGCTTGCTCGCGAAGGCGTCCATCAGAGCACCACAGTCCTATTGGCGTTCAAGAAAACCCGCCGCTCAATGTGATACCCAACGGCCCGGGCCAACGTCAGCCCTTCAATATCACGCCCCTTGGCGATCAAATCCTCGGGATAGTGGCTGTGATCCACCACCTCCACGCCCTGGGCGATGATCGGGCCTTCGTCCAGATCGTTGTTGATGTAATGCGCCGTGGCGCCCACCAACTTCACGCCCTTGTTGTACGCCTGATGATACGGCTTGGCGCCCTTGAACCCCGGCAACAACGAGTGGTGAATGTTGATGGCCTTTCCATCAAGTTTGCGGCACAGCTCCGGCGACAGCACTTGCATGTAGCGCGCAAGGATCACCAGTTCGGCACCGGTGTCTTCCACCACCTGCCACACCTGACGCTCCTGGGACGGTTTGTCATTGGGGTCGAGGGGGAAATGGTAGTAGGGAATCTGGTGCCAGTCGGCCAACGGCTTCAGATCAGGGTGGTTGGACACCACCGCAACCACGTCCATCGACAGTTGGCCGATGCGCTGGCGGTACAGCAGGTCGTTGAGACAGTGATCGGCCTTGGAGACCATGATCACCACTTTTGGCCGGTAGTTCGGCGCCGTCAGCTCGAAGATCATCCCAAAGGCTCCGCCGCGAGTGGCCAGGCCATCGCGGAAACCTTGCTCGTCAAAACCGTCGGGCTGGCGGAACTCCACGCGGATGAAAAACCGGCCCGAAAGCCGGTCATCGAACGAGTGGTGCTCGGTAACGTAGCAGCCCTGCTCGAACAGGTAGCGGGTGACCGCGTCCACCGTGCCGAGCACGCTGGGGCAGTCGGCGGTCAAAATCCATGTATCAGGTGCGCGGCTCATGGCTGATTCCTCAGGCTTGGACGTTGAGGCCGAATTCCGCCGAGGCGTCCTGCAACCACAACCACCAGTAGTCCGAGAAGCTGCGACGAATCAGCAGTTCCCAGGTGTTTTCGGCCGTGTGGCGGATCACCAGTTGCGACTTGGCGAACACCGTGCCCACCGCCTTGCCTACCGGGAAGTTGTCGGGGTGCACGTCGTAGCTGGTGGACTTCATCAACACATCGCGCACGTTCGGGCCGCTCAGCTCAAGGATCTGCTGGCCGCCGCTGACGTTGACCACCTGGATATGCAAATCACCCAGGGCCTCGCGCAGGTTTTTCTCGGCGGCGAATTCTTCACCGCTTGGCACGATGAGCAACCACTCATCCGGGCCGAGCCATTGCAGGCTGGTTTCGCCTTTGACGATCACGGTCAGGGCGCTGGGCAGTTCGATGCCGAGGGCCTTGTGCACGCCGGCGGCGAAGGCTGCATCGTGCCCATCGCCCCGGATGGTCAGGTGGCCCAGGAGTTTCTTTTCACGCACGGTCACACCGGCGTTCTTGCGGCCCTTGCCAACCAGGCTGGCGAGGTCGGCATGGTGCAGCGACGACTCGGCCTTGGCCCCGGTGGTTGGGCGTTGTTGGTACACATTGGCTGCTGTCATAAAGCACCTATCCAAATTCTGTTGTGAGGCTACTGGCGTCTTCGCGAGCAAGCCCGCTCCCACAGGGGTTACGCATTCCAAATGTGGGAGCGGGCTTGCTCGCGAAGGCCGCTACTCGGTCCGTCAGATATTTTGACGATCGCCCTTAGGATCGAAGAACACCGAAGACACAATCTCCGCCTCGATCACACTGCCATCGGCCTGTGGCGAGAACACCCGTTCACCGATGCGCTTTAAGCCGCCCTTCACCACGCCCATGGCAAACGAATAACCAAGGGAGTTGTGCGCATAACTTGAAGTGACGTGACCGACCATCTTCATCGGGATCGACTGCTTCGGATCAAACACCAGTTGCGCACCTTCGGGCAGCCACACTTTCGGATCGACCGGCTTGAGGCCCACCAGTTGCTTGCGCTCTTCACGCACACAGTCTTCACGGTTCATGCCGCGCCAGCCGATCCACGAGAACGGCTTGGTGCGACCAACACACCAGCCCATGTTCAGGTCGTCCGGGGTCATCGAGCCGTCGGTATCCTGGCCGACGATGATGAAGCCCTTCTCGGCCCGCAGCACGTGCATGGTTTCGGTGCCGTACGGGGTCAGGTTGTACTTCTTGCCCGCCGCGACGATCTGTTCGAGCACGCCCATGGCGTAGTCGGCCTGCACGTTGACTTCGTACGACAGCTCGCCGGTAAACGAGATCCGGAACACCCGCGCCGGTACGCCGCCCACCAGGCCTTCTTTCCAGGTCATGAACGGGAAGCCGTCCTTGTCCAGGTCGATGTCGGTGACTTCGGCCAGCAGCTTGCGGCTGTTGGGGCCGGACAGGGTCATGGTGGCCCAGTGGTCGGTGACCGAGGTGAAGTACACCTTGAGGTCTGGCCATTCGGTCTGTTGGTAGATTTCCAGCCACTGCAGCACGCGAGCAGCGCCGCCGGTGGTGGTGGTCATCAGGAAGTGGTTGTCGGCGAGGCAGGCCGTTACGCCGTCGTCGAAGACCATGCCGTCTTCCTTGCACATCAAGCCGTAGCGCGCCTTGCCCACATCGAGCTTGGTCCAGGCGTTGGTGTAGATGCGGTTGAGGAACTCACGGGCATCCGGGCCCTGAATGTCGATCTTGCCGAGTGTGGACGCATCCAGCAGGCCCACGCTGTCGCGCACGGCCAGGCATTCACGTTTCACCGCGGCGTGCAGGTCTTCACCGTTGCGTGGGAAATACCATGGGCGTTTCCACTGGCCGACGTCTTCAAACTCGGCGCCGTTCTTCACGTGCCAGGCTTGCAGTGCGGTGTAGCGCACAGGTTCGAAGATGTGCCCACAGTGACGACCTGCCACCGCGCCGAACGTCACCGGCGTGTAGTTCGGACGGAACATGGTGGTGCCCATCTGCGGGATGGTCACGTTCAACGAACGGGCGGCAATCGCCAGGCCGTTGACGTTGCCCAGCTTGCCCTGGTCGGTGCCGAAGCCCAGCGCGGTGTAGCGCTTGACGTGCTCGACCGACTCGAAACCTTCGCGGGTCGCCAGTTCGATGGCGGCGGCGGTGACGTCGTTCTGCAGGTCGACGAATTGCTTCGGCGCCCGTGCGGTCGGCTTGTCGTGGGGCACCTGGTATACCGCCAGCGTTGGCTCTTCCAAGCGGCTCAGGGCTTTTGGCAGGGTGCCTTCCACCGGCGCAAAACCGGCTTCGCTGGCCGCGCGCACGCCGCCTTCAAAACCATCGGCCAGGGAATCGCCGAGGCCGTAGACGCCGTTGATGCCACCGACGCACACGCGTTTCTGCGGCGCTTCGCCCGGGACAAAACCGAGGATGTCTTCACGCCAGGTCGGCTTGCCGCCCAGGTGCGACGCCAGGTGAACCACCGGGCTGTAGCCGCCGGAACTGGCCACCAGGTCACAGTCCAGCCATTCGCCTGGGCTGGTGACTTTGTGCGCTTTCACATCGATCGCGGCCACACGGGCAGCGGTGACGTGCTTGCTGCCACGGGCTTCGATCACGGCGCTGCCGGTGAGGATGCGAATACCTTTGGCGCGGGCTTCTTCCACCAGCGCACCACGTGGGTTGTGGCGCACATCGGCGACGGCGACCACTTGCAGGCCGGCGTCGAGCCAGTCCAGCGCAACGCGGTAGGCGTGGTCGTTGTTGGTCGACAGCACCAGTTTTTTACCCGGCGCCACGCCGTAGCGACGCACGTAGGTAGAGACCGCACCGGCGAGCATGTTGCCCGGCACGTCGTTGTTGCCGTACACCAGTGGACGCTCGCACGCGCCCGTCGCCAGCACCACGCGCTTGGCACGCACACGGTGGATACGCTGACGCACCACGCCAATCGGCGCACGGTCACCGAGGTGATCGGTGAGGCGCTCGTGAATGGTCAGGAAGTTATGGTCGTGGTAGCCGTTGACGGTGGCGCGCGGCAGCAGCACCACGTCCGGCAGGGCCTTGAGTTCAGCGATGACGCTGGCGACCCATTCGGTAGCCGGCTTGCCGTCGAGGCTTTCGCGGGAATCGAGCAGCGAACCGCCGAACTCCTCCTGCTCGTCGGCAATGATCACGCGCGCGCCGCTGCGTGCGGCAGCCAGTGCGGCGGCCAGGCCGGCAGGGCCTGCACCGACCACCAGCACGTCGCAGTGACGGTTGAAGTTGTCGTAGGTGTCCGGATCGTTCTCGGTCGGCGAGCGGCCCAGACCGGCAGCCTTACGAATGTACTTCTCGTAGGTCATCCAGAACGATTGTGGGTACATGAAGGTTTTGTAGTAGAAACCCGGCGGCATCAGCTTGCCGCCGACCTTGCCGAGAATGCCCATCACGTCATTGTTGACGTTCGGCCAGCCGTTGGTGCTGGTGGCGACCAGGCCTTGGTACAGCGCCTGTTGCGTGGCGCGCACGTTGGGAATCTGGGTGGCTTCGGTCGCACCGATCTGCAACACCGCGTTCGGCTCTTCGGCGCCGGCGGCGAAGATGCCGCGAGGACGCGAGTACTTGAAGCTGCGGCCGATGATGTCGACGCCGTTGGCCAACAGGGCGGCGGCCAGGGTGTCGCCTTCAAAGCCCTTGTAGGTCTGGCCGTTGAAGGTAAACGTCAGGACTTTATTACGGTCGATCCGGCCACCGTTGGACAGGCGATTGGTCTGGCTCATACCTTCTCTCCAGAGGCCTTGGCGGTGAATTGTGGCTTCTCACCGATCTTGTAGGTTTCAAGAATTTCGTAGGTCAGGGTGTCGCGGGTCGCGTTGAAATACTGGCGGCAACCGGCGGCGTGAATCCACAACTCGTGGTGCAGGCCACGGGGGTTGTCGCGGAAGAACATGTAGTCGCCCCACTGCTCATCGGTGCAGGCATTCGGGTCCAGCGGGCGCGGGATATGCGCTTGGCCGGACGCGTGGAATTCCTCTTCGGAGCGCAGTTCGCCACAGTGAGGACAGAAGATATGCAACATAGGAATTTCTCCTGTTAGTGGGCGACGGCCGCAGCGCCGTGTTCGTCGATCAACGCACCGTTGTGGAAACGGTCGATGGAGAAAGGTGCGGCCAACGGGTGCATTTCACCCTTGGCGAGGCTGGCGGCAAACACGTTGCCTGAGCCTGGAGTGGCCTTGAAGCCACCGGTGCCCCAACCGCAGTTGAAGAACATGTTCGGCACTGGCGTCTTGGAGATGATCGGGCAGGCGTCCGGCGTGGTGTCGACGATGCCGCCCCACTGGCGGTTCATGCGTACGCGCGACAGCACCGGGAACATCTCGACGATGGCCTGGATGGTGTGCTCGATCACCGGGTACGAACCACGCTGGCCGTAGCCGTTGTAGCCGTCGATACCGGCGCCGATCACCAGGTCGCCCTTGTCGGACTGGCTGATGTAACCGTGCACGGCGTTGGACATGATCACGCTGTCGATAATCGGCTTGATCGGCTCCGACACCAACGCTTGCAGCGGATGGGATTCGATCGGCAGGCGGAACCCGGCCAGCGAAGCCATGTGCCCGGAGTTACCGGCCGTGACCACACCGACGCGCTTGGCGCCGATAAAGCCCTTGGTGGTTTCCACGCCGATGCACACGCCGTTTTCCTTGCGGAAACCGATCACTTCGGTCTGCTGGATCAGGTCCACGCCAAGGGCGTCGGCAGCA
Source organism: Pseudomonas sp. GL_117 (assembly GCF_057835125.1). Classification (NCBI taxonomy): domain Bacteria; kingdom Pseudomonadati; phylum Pseudomonadota; class Gammaproteobacteria; order Pseudomonadales; family Pseudomonadaceae; genus Pseudomonas; species Pseudomonas sp. GL_117. The sequence goes on from NZ_CM174418.1 coordinate 5,675,447, forward strand.
CGGGCAAAGCCCCACGCCACGGCATCGTGACGGGCCACGCCGCCGCGCCGTTGCACGGTGGCACCGAGTACCGGGTAGCGGGTGTTTTTCGAGCAATCGAGGTACGGGATCTCGTCGGCCACTTGCTTGGCGTTGAGCAGCTCGCCGTCCACGCCGTTGAGGCGGTTGGCGCTCACACGCCGCTCGGAGTCACGGATGTCTTGCAGGGTGTGGCACAGGTTGTACACGCCGCGCTGGGAGAACATCACGTTGTAGTTCAGGTCCTGGGACAGGCCTTCCCACAGTTTCATCGCATGTTCGTACAGGTGCGCCGACTCGTCCCACAGGTAGTTGGAACGCACGATGGTGGTGTTGCGCGCGGTGTTACCGCCGCCCAGCCAGCCTTTCTCGACCACGGCCACGTTGGTGATGCCGTGTTCTTTTGCCAGGTAGTAGGCGGTCGCCAGACCATGCCCGCCGCCGCCGACGATGACCACGTCATAGACCTTTTTAGGGGTGGGCGTGCGCCACATCTTCTGCCAGTTTTCGTGGTGGCTGAGGGAGTGCTTGAAGAGGCCGAAGCCCGAGTAGCGTTGCATAGTCATTACTCCAAAACCGCGCTCAGCGATAAACCGGGAAATCAGCGCACAGGGCAGACACGTGCTTGGCCACGTTGGCCTCGACGTCGGCGTCGCCGAGGTTGTCGAGGATGTCGCAGATCCAGCCGGCCAGTTCGATGCACTGCGCCACTTTGAAACCACGCGTGGTCACCGCCGGGGTGCCGATGCGCAGGCCCGAGGTCACGAACGGCGACTGCGGGTCATTCGGCACGGCGTTTTTGTTGACGGTGATGTGGGCGCGACCGAGGGCGGCATCCGCCTCTTTGCCGGTGAGGCCCTGACGGATCAGGCTGACCAGGAACAGGTGGTTATCGGTGCCGCCGGACACTACATCGTAGCCGCGTTTGATAAACACGCTGGCCATCGCCTGGGCGTTATCGATCACTTGTTGCTGGTAGGCCTTGAAGCCTGGCTCCAGCGCTTCCTTGAAGCACACGGCCTTGCCGGCGATGACGTGCATCAGCGGGCCGCCCTGGGCGCCGGGGAATACGGCGGCGTTGAGTTTCTTTTCGATCTCTTCGTTGGACTTGGCCAGGATCAAACCACCACGTGGACCGCGCAGGGTCTTGTGGGTGGTGGTGGTGACCACATCGGCGTACGGCAGCGGGTTCGGGTACAGGCCGGCGGCAACCAGGCCGGCGACGTGGGCCATGTCAACGAACAACAGCGCGCCAACCTTGTCGGCGATCTGACGGAAGCGTGGGAAATCCAGAGTCTTGGAGTAGGCAGAGAAACCGGCCACGACCATTTTCGGCTTGTGCTCGACCGCCAGGCGCTCGACTTCGTCGTAGTCGATCAGGCCGGTGTCGGTGTTGATGCCGTATTGCACCGCGTTGTACAGCTTGCCCGAGGACGACACTTTGGCGCCGTGGGTCAAGTGACCGCCGTGGGCCAGGCTCATGCCCAGGATGGTGTCGCCGGCGTTCAGCAGGGCCAGGTACACGGCGCTGTTGGCGGACGAACCGGAGTGTGGCTGCACGTTGGCGTAATCGGCGCCGAACAGCTGCTTGGCGCGTTCGATGGCCAGGGCTTCCACTTTATCCACATGCTCGCAGCCACCGTAGTAACGCTTGCCTGGGTAGCCTTCGGCATATTTGTTGGTGAGGCCGCTGCCTTGAGCTTCCATCACGCGCTTGCTGGTGTAGTTCTCTGACGCGATCAGCTCGATATGATCTTCCTGGCGCTGCTCCTCGGCATTCATCGCCGCCAGCAGTGCATCGTCATATCCCTGGATCTGGTCTTGTTTGCTGAACATCGCGTCTCTCCCAGCCTTTCGTATTGTTGAGGCCCGGTGCAGGGCCCTTTGATGCGATGGTAGGGCTGGCGCCTGTAGATCAAATGCCTACGCACGCCACGCAAAGGTGCGTTTACGACATTCATTGAGCGCCGCAGAAAAAATGTGGGAGCGGGCTTGCTCGCGAATGCGGTGGGCCAGCCAATACATGTGTTGACTGACCCACCGCATTCGCGAGCAAGCCCGCTCCCACAGGGGGTTACGCAATGATTTTGCGGACGATTAACAGCAGCAGAAAATGCAGAGGATAGAGGGTGTAGGCCCAGCGCCGCATCGCCGGCGGCGAGGCGTTTTTGGCATGTCGCAACAAGACCAGACCGGCCAATGGCGCGATCAGGCATGTGGCCAATCCCGACATCGCCATCAGCGTGCCGCTATCGAGCAACACCTGCCATTGATTGGCGGCCACGCAGACCAACCCCGGCAATACGCTGAAATACCAGGCACGGCTAAACACCAGCAGCATCGCCAACGGCAGCAGCACGCCAAAAAATCCGAACATCAGGTACGGGGAAAACACGCCGGCTATCGTGAGGGCAATCAGCGCCAATCCTCGATCAAAAAGCGTCTTCTGCTGCCATCCTCGCGCAACCAGCATTCCCAGCGCCAAGGTCGGCAACACATTCAACGTATCGGCATCCTCGATAAACAACCGGTACGGTACCTCGCTGATCACACTGAACAACAGCAGCCAGCCCAGGTAGCGCACGCTGACCGGGGCCCCTTTCACCCGGTGCAGATTCGCCGCAATCGCCAGGCAAAACCATGGGAACGCCAGGCGCCCCGGCACATACAAACCGTCCAGGCTCAACCCGACATAGCGCAGGTGATCGAGCACCATGCACAGCAGCGCCAGCCACTTGAGCAAGTCCAAAGCGCCATCTCGGACAGGTCCGACAGGCAAGGTGTGAGTGCCGTGCATAATTCCCCAGTGACTTTGCATTTACAGAGCGTGCGCACCCGCGACAATCTTGGTTACAGTGCGCACCAACATCGACCACAGGAATGGGCCATGACTGACAAGAGCCAACAATTCGCCAGCGACAACTATTCCGGCATTTGCCCGGAAGCCTGGGCCGCCATGGAACAAGCCAACCACGGCCATCAACGTGCCTACGGCGATGATGAATGGACCCACCGCGCCGCCGACGGTTTCCGCAACCTGTTCGAAACCGATTGTGAAGTGTTCTTCGCCTTCAACGGCACCGCCGCCAACTCCCTGGCGCTGTCCTCGCTGTGCCAGAGCTACCATAGCGTGATTTGCTCGGAAACCGCCCACGTCGAGACCGACGAATGCGGCGCGCCGGAGTTTTTCTCCAACGGCTCCAAGCTGCTCACCGCCCGTACCGAAAACGGCAAGCTGACCCCGGAATCGATCCGCGAGATCGCCCTCAAGCGCCAGGACATCCACTACCCCAAGCCCCGCGTGGTCACCCTGACCCAGGCCACCGAAGTCGGCAGCGTGTACACCCCGGACGAAATCCGCGCCATCAGCGCCACCTGCAAGGAACTCGGGCTGAACCTGCATATGGACGGCGCACGCTTCTCCAACGCTTGCGCATTCCTGGGCTGCTCGCCGGCCGACCTGACCTGGAAGGCCGGCGTCGACGTGCTGTGCTTTGGCGGCACCAAGAACGGCATGGCCGTGGGTGAAGCGATCCTGTTCTTCAACCACAAGCTGGCCGAAGACTTCGACTACCGCTGCAAACAGGCCGGCCAGTTGGCGTCGAAAATGCGCTTCCTGTCTGCCCCTTGGGTAGGCCTGCTGGAAAACGACGCCTGGCTCAAACACGCACGCCACGCCAACCATTGCGCGCAACTGTTGAGCAGCCTGGTGGCGGATATTCCCGGCGTGGAGCTGATGTTCCCGGTGCAGGCCAACGGCGTGTTCCTGCAACTCTCGGAACCGGCGATTGCGGCGCTGACAGCCAAGGGCTGGCGCTTCTACACCTTCATCGGCAAAGGCGGCGCGCGCTTCATGTGTGCGTGGGACACAGAAGAGGAACGTGTAAGGGAATTGGCCGATGATATTCGGAAAGTGATGGGCGCCTGATCCCGGCGGATACTGGCGCTATGCCGAGTCTGTTATTTGATATTTCTGACAGCAGCACACTGTATTTTCATTGACTAGCCTCTTGGAACCCGCAAGGAAAAGGCCGCTGCAGCGGCCACCTTCCGGGTACAACTGCCTGCCGAATCATCGGCCGGAAATGGAAATCCAGCAGAGAGCCAAACCATGGAATATCAAAGCAACGGTACCACCCTGCAAAGCGACGACGGCGTCAACACCACAGTCATCGACTGGGATGAGTTCAGGAAATCCGCCAGAGTCGGCGACACCATCCGCGAGCCATCAAGGACGTTGAGGATCTACGATAAAGTCTATGAATTGACAGCATCAGGTCAGCACTTCGTCGTGCATATCTACGCCCAGTAACCACTGATGTGGGAGCGGGCTTGTGTGGGAGCGGGCTTGCTCGCGAATACGCAGTATCAGTCACCAGATCAGTGATCTGACACACCGCTTTCGCGAGCAAGCCCGCTCCCACACAAGCCCGCTCCTACTCTGAACTGCGCCCGCTGTCAGAACTCGATGCGCACGTCACCCTTCGGTACGCTGCAGCACGACAGGATGTAACCCTCGGCCTCGTCTTCCTCGGTGATCCCGCCGTTGTGCTCCATCTCCACCTCGCCACCCAGCTTCATCACCTTGCACGTGCCGCAGATCCCCATGCCACAGGCTTTCGGGATCAACAGGCCGAGCTTGGCCGCTGCCGCGTGCACGGTTTCGCCCGGCGCCACGCGGATGCTTTTGCCCGAGGCAATGAACTCCACTTGATGCAGGTCCGCCAGGTCGATCTCCGGCGCATCCGCCGCTTGTTCAGCTTGCTCTACCGCATCGGCACGCGCTTCCGCCGGCGTGGCACCGAAGGATTCCTCGTGATAACGCGCCATATCGAACCCGGCGACTTCCAGCAGGCGTTTCACCGCGTTCATGTACGGCGTCGGGCCGCAGCAGAACACTTCGCGCTCAAGGAAGTCCGGCACCATCAGCTCGAGCATCTTGTGATTGAGGTAGCCGCGATAACCCGCCCATGGTTCGCCCAGGCCATGCTTTTCGCAGATCAGGTGCAGGCTGAAGTTGTCGATCCGCGACGCCATGTGTTCCAGCTCGCGGTGGTAGATGATGTCTTTGGGCGAGCGGGCGCTGTGGATAAACGTCATGTCGACGTTGGCGTTGGTGTCGTAGAACCAGCGCGCCATGGACATTACCGGGGTGATCCCGACACCACCGCTGAGGTACAGCACTTTCGGGCTGGGGAAATCGATGGCGTTGAACAGGCCGACCGGCCCGTGCACCGCCAGCTCCTGGCCTTCGTGCAAGGTATCGTGCAGCCAGTTGGACACCTTGCCGCCCGGCACGCGCTTGATCGTCACCGAGAAGCTGTACGGCACCGACGGCGAGCTGGAAATGGTGTAGGAGCGCATGATCGGCTGGCCTTCGATTTCCAGCTCCAGGGTGACGAACTGCCCCGGCTTGAAAAAGAACAGGATCGGCTGGTCGGCCATGAAGCAGAAGGTGCGCACGTCCCAGGTTTCCTGGATGACTTTGACGCAACGGACAATGTGTCGACCATTGGCCCAGGTCTGGGTGGTTACCGGATTCAGGAAGCTGTTGGACATGCTGATTCTCCACTGCCGATGTTCGGCTTTATGGTGGCGATTCTGCGTAACGTCGCAACCGCCCATTTACCTATCTGCGACATTCACATACTTATCGCGACCAGCCCCCAACTACCTAGGCTTGCGCGTCGGGAACAGATTGGGCCATGTCGCCCATGGATAAGGTTCAACCCATCGGCGGCCCCACACTCGCTCCCAACAACGACGCTTTCTTTACGCCTTGCACTGCACCAACCGTAGCCACTATTCGCCGGCCACACAGAATGGCCATGAGGACACACACGATGGACGTCACCGCAACCTTAAGCTTGGGCGATCCGCTGGAACCCGCACGCAAGGCCACCGCGCAAATGCTGCAAGAGCGCGAGCGCACTTTCTCGCTGCCACAGCCGTTCTACTCTGATGAGCGACTGTTTGATATCGACATGCAGGAAATCTTCCAGAAAGAATGGTTGATCGCCGGCATGACCTGCGAGATCCCCGCCAAGGGCAACTACCTGACCCTGCAAGTGGGCAAGAACCCGATCATCGTGATCCGCGGCGCCGAAGGCGTGGTGCATGCGTTCCACAACGTGTGCCGTCACCGTGGCTCGCGCTTGTGCACCAGCGACAAGGGCAAGGTCGCCAAGCTGGTCTGCCACTACCACCAGTGGACCTACGAGCTGGACGGCCGCCTGCTGTTCGCCGGCACCGAGATGGGTGCCGACTTCGACATGAAGCAGTATGGCTTGAAGCCGGTGAACGTGAAGACCGCTGGCGGCTACATCTTTATCAGCCTGGCCGAGAACCCGCCAGCCATTGATGACTTCCTGTCGACGCTGAACCATTACATGGAACCGTACGACATGGAAAACACCAAGGTGGCGGTGCAAACCACCTTGATGGAGAAGGCCAACTGGAAGCTGGTGCTGGAAAACAACCGCGAGTGCTACCACTGCAACGCGTCGCACCCGGAACTGTTGAAGACCCTGCTGGAATGGGACGACGTCACCGACCCTCGCGCCGACCAGGCCTTCAAGGATCACGTCGCCGCATCGGCCGCCGCCTGGGACGCCGAGAAGATCCCGTACGCCCACGCCAGCTTCGGCCTGCGTAACCGCATCGTGCGCATGCCGCTGCTCAAGGGCACCGTGTCGATGACCCTGGACGGCAAGCAGGGCTGCGCCAAGCTGATGGGCCGCATCAAGAACCCGGACCTGGGCTCGATGCGCATCCTGCACCTGCCGCACTCGTGGAACCACTGCATGGGCGACCACATCATCGTGTTCACCGTGTGGCCGATCAGCGCCCAGGAAACCATGGTCACCACCAAGTGGCTGGTGCACAAAGACGCCGTCGAAGGCGTGGACTACGACGTGGAGCGCATGCGCCAGGTGTGGGACGCCACCAACGACCAGGACCGTCGCCTGGCCGAAGAAAACCAGCGCGGCATCAACTCCACCGCCTACCAACCGGGCCCGTACTCCAAGACCTACGAGTTCGGCGTGGTGAACTTCGTGGATTGGTACAGCGAGCGCATGCTCAACAACCTGGGTGCGGCACCGGCGCCTTACCTCAAGGGCGTGGCCGCACACGAATAAACAAACATGCGGGCTTGATGTGGGAGCGGGCTTGCTCGCGAAGGCGCAGTGTCAGTCACGGATGAAGTTGACTGATACACCGCTTTCGCGGGCAAGCCCGCTCCCACAGTTGATCGGCGCCGCTGGCAGATAGGCTGCCCCTCAACCATGGAATCTCCCACAGTTTGATCCGCACACTGTTCAAAATTTAGCCATACAGCCTACAGGCCGCTAGCAATAGGCCCTCCAGCCTTTGCCCAACAACTTATCCACAAAGCCACCCACAGCAATTGTGGGCAACTGTGTCTTCCAGCCAAAAATAACCGAAGAAAATCCGTGACTTATTCAGTCAGACGGTTTTGAGTACGCGCTGATCATTTTTTGACCATAACTCTACAAGCCACGTAATCCTTGGCATGCAGCAGTACGCAAACACCTTATCCACAGAAGCGCCAACAGACTTTGGGTGTAACTTTGAAAGCGCTGTGGAAAACCACCTTAAAGCTTCATAAATCGAGGCTTCGAGGGAGTTGGGCGCACAATTACCGGAAATTGATCAAAATATGATCACATGCGTGAAGCGCCCTATCCACCTGGCCTGTAGCCGATAGCAAACATCTTATCCACAGAAGCGCCAACAGACTTTGGGGGCAACTCCAGAACCCGCAGGTGCCTTATCCACACGAAAACTGCCTTAAAAACCGTGACTTAGCCTGGTCAGTTTTCATACAAGGGCCTGGAGCCGTTGATTGGCGTGGCCTGTGGACAAGCACCAACACCTTATCCACAGCTACGCTCACAGCGATTGTGGGTAACCCGCGCAACTGTACAAAAAACATACGGCATCTACACTGACTGTTGCATCCAACTTCACAAGCCTGGGTTAACGCGGACGTCCTTGGCGCAACAACAGGAGAGACCACGGTGATCTGGCAGGGTCAAACCAGCCATCACTGCGCCAAAGGTTTTACGCTGATTGAGTTACTACTGACGCTGGCCCTGCTGGCCACGCTTGCGACAGTGGCATATCCGCTGACAGCACTGATGGGAAAACGTGATCGTGAACTCGACTTGCAGCGCTCGTTGCGGGAGATCCGGCGCGCCATCGATTCCTACAAGGAAGCCAGCGACGACGGACGCATTGAAAAGAGCGTCACCGACAGCGGCTACCCGCCCACCTTGCACGCACTGGTGGAAGGCGTGACGGACAAAACCAACCTGCAAGGCCAAAAACTCTATTTCCTGCGGCGCATTCCTCGCGATCCAGTCTGCGAGTGTCCGGAACTTGCGCCTGAAAAAACCTGGCAGCTGCGCAGTTACAAGAGCAGCGCCGACAGCCCGCAAGAGGGGGAAGATGTCTTCGACGTTTCATCGCGCAGCACTCGGGAGAGTTTGAATGGAACGCCCTACAACACCTGGTAATCGGGGTTTTACCCTGATCGAGTTGCTGGTGGTCATGGCCATCATCGCGACCCTCATGACCCTCGTGACCCCCCAGTATTTCCGCCAGCACGCCAAGGCCCAGGAAACCGTGCTGCGCCACAACCTGTCGTCGATCCGCCAGGCCCTGGACCAATACCGCGAAGACCACGGCGCCAACCCCGACAGCCTGCAAGCCTTGGTGGATAAGCGCTACTTGCGTGAGATCCCCCGGGACCCGGTGACCGGCAGCCGCGACACCTGGCAACTGCAACCCTCCGACGAACAAGGCCTGGGCGACGTGCGCAGCGGCGCACCCGGCACTGCCAGCGACGGGAGCGCCTATGCCGACTGGTAAACCACGCCAACACGGCTCGGTGTTCATGGGCATGTTGGTGACGGTGGCCGTGGTGGCCGTCATGTTGATGCAGGTGGGCACGCTGTGGTCCAGCGTGTTGCAGCGCGAGCGTGAGTTGGAATTGCTCGCGCGGGGCAACGAGATTCGTCGGGCGATCGGCCTGTATTACCGCGAGGGCAACACCTTTCCCAAGGCCCTCGAAGACTTGGTCCAGGACCGCCGCCAACCCACCGTCAAACGCTACCTGCGCAAGCTCTACAACGACCCCCTGAGCGGCACCACAGACTGGGGCGTAGTCGCCGGGCCGGGTGACACCATCATGGGCGTATTCAGCAAAGCCCACGGCACACCGTTCAAGCAAGGCAACTTTGCAGTGATCAATCAGAGTTTTACAGGGCAAGGCAGTTATCAAGGGTGGGTGTTTCTGTATGGCTCTGTACAGAGTAGCCCTCCAACCCGCACCGCTCCCATGGGAGATCAGCTGAACCGATGACGTGAATGCATTTACACAACTGGTCGTTCCAGCAGTTCGGAACTTGTTTATCTGAATTGAAGGTGGAATAGAGCATGAACAACTTACAGAGGTATACGCAGTATTTGATCAAGTGGGTGTTGGCTGCGGCCTTGCTGGTGCCCGCCTTGGGATGGGCACATGGGGCAGTAGACACTCCGATTGCCAGGCAAGTGAAGTGTCAGAAAGACGGAGGCTATTGGGCCTCGCAAGACGGGTCGTCGATCAAAGACAAAGGCTGTAGAGGAGCCGCCTTAGTCTTTTCCACTCCCGCCGAATGGGCGTATCAATTTCAACAATGGAACGAAGTCGCCCACTTGATTGCGGCACCCGGCTATAACGATCCAGCCATCGTCGAGCAGCAGGTTCCAGACGGTAAATTGTGTTCGGCTGGCGATGATAAGAAAGCGGGGTTGAACCGGGTATCGGCGGACTGGTTCCGAACCGATGTGACACCGGTCAATGGCATGATGACGGTCCGAATCATCGGGACCGCGCCACACGTGCCCAGCTTTGCAAAGGTGTTCCTCACTAAACCTGGCTTTGACCCGACCAAATCGCCCTTGACCTGGAGGGACCTGGTTCTTATCCACACCGAGCAACTGACCGTCGCGAAAACCAACTGGGGTAATTCTCCGCCCGCTATCCCAGGCGCCTCTGGATATTTCGAGTTCTTGGTCCCTGTACCTTCAGGACAAAGTGGCAATGCCACCCTATTCGTACAGTGGCAGCGTATTGACCCGGCAGGCGAGGGTTTCTATAACTGCAGCGACATCAATATTGTCAATGCGGTGACTCCAGGGCAATGGTTCGATATGGGGCAGTTCATAGATGCCATCATGGGTGGGCTAAAACCGGATGATGCCGTTCACTTCCGTATTCTGGACAACACACCCGCAGCCAAAGAGATCGTTGACATTACCCTGCCCATTACTGGAAGTAATCTGGACCCAAAAGTCTGGGGGCAACAGCTGGCTAATAAAATAAATCCAGCCATCGCAAAAGTAGGGGAAAAACAAAACGGCAATATTGTATTTAATACTGCTGACCCCAGCGCCAACTCCGTTTACGCCACCGTGCAAGGGTATGCACAGGCGATGGCAATCATCCCGGGAGGAGGTCAAAACCCTGTCAACCCTACCGCTCCGATCGCGCGGATTTCCGGCCCCACTACCCTCCAGTCCGGCAAGCCGTTTACCTTCAGCGCCAGCCAGTCGGTTGGATACAACGGTCGATTGAAATACAACTGGGCCTTCATCGGTATGACTGCACCGTACGACCAAGTCACGTTGAACGGTGTGACCGTAGGCGTCCCTCAGACAACGGTGCACAAGGTGCGTTTGAACGTACTGGACGCTCAGAACAATAAAACAGCCCAGGCTGAACAGGACGTTACCATTACGCCAGCAACCGGCGGACAACAGCCCGACGGTCCGTATGTACCAAGCGGATCGCATGAAGCCGGTAAAATCTACTCCCATAATGGAGAGAACTATAAGTGCCTGCAAAAACCATGGTGCGACGGCTCGCCTCTCTACTATGAACCCGGTAAAGGGCTCGCGTGGAGCCAAGCGTGGGAGAAACAATAACGACCAGAGGTGAACACGGGTAAAACAACGCCGTACACAATGTACGGCGTTGTTTGAAACGTTATTCAATAATTCACTATTTCTGAGTGCTAAACGTTATATGTGCCTCGCTCATACTGCATATCAAGTAACGCTATATTTCACCTATCACTTGGAATTATGTCTCCAACAACAGATGTTCATTTCTTAACTGACGCAGTCCTACCGGCGGTGCCCGCTTCAAAAACGCGGGCCGGAAGAGTTACACACAACCGTCGGGTATCGCCATGCGCACACGCACGCTTATCCACAGCCCCCAACACGGCTTCACCCTGCTGGAGCTGCTCGTCGTCCTGCTGATCATCGCGCTCCTCGCCGGCTACGTTGGTCCCAAAATGTTCGACCGGCTCGAGCTGGCCAAAGTCCAAACCGCCCAGGGCCAGATGAAGTCCATCGCGGATGCCTTGAACCAGTACCGCCTGGACAACGGCAACTACCCCGACGAAACCCTCGGCCTCAACGCCCTCACTACCCGCCCCGCCAACGCAGCGAACTGGCAGGGGCCGTATCTGAAAACGCTGCCGCCAGACCCCTGGGGCAACCCGTACATTTTCAAGAACCCCGGCACCCCGCCCAACGATGCCGAGATCATCTCGCTGGGCCGCGATGGCAAGGCCGGCGGTGTAAACACCTACGCCGACATCGTCTACGGACTCTGACATGCACACGCTGCGGATCGCCCTGACCTTGCTGTGCCTCGTGGGCACCGCCCAGGCCGACTGCTGGCAGTTGGCGGCCAGCCGTTATCACGTCGATCCGCTGTTGCTGTACGCCATCGCCAAGGTCGAATCCAACCTCAACCCCAACGCACGCAATCTCAACGGTGACGGCAGCCAGGACCTGGGCCTGATGCAGATCAACAGCCGCCACTTGCCCGCCCTCGCCCGCTTTGGCATCACCGAACAGCAATTGATCAGCCAGCCCTGTACCAGCGTGATGGTCGGCGCGTGGATCCTCGCCGGGTTTATTCAACAGACGGGTTATGGCTGGCAGGCCGTCGGCGCGTATAACGCGGGCGCCCGGCCGGATCGTGCGACGCGGCGCTCAAGCTATGCACTGGCGGTATGGCGCTACTACGGCGTATTGCGGCAACAACGCGAGCAGTTGGCGAGGCAGACGCCATGATCGACATCGACGCGCGCATCATCCGTGACGGTCATTTGCAGACCCTGCGCCTGCAAGCCCGCGACCTCGCCCAGGCACGCCAGCAACTGCAAGCCGATGGCGCCCAGGTGGTGTCGCTGAAGACACGCCGCCAACTCAAGCTGCCCAGCCGCCGCGCCAAGTTCGCCCTGGGCCTGTTTATCCAGGAACTGGTGGTGCTGCTGGATGCCGGGCTGGTGCTGGTGGAGGCCGTGGAAACCCTGCGGGACAAGGCGCCGGCGGGGATCAACCGGCACGTCATGAGCGACTTGCTGGCCTCGATGTACGAGGGCAACTCACTGTCCAAGGCCATGCAGCTCAAGCCACAGACCTTTCCCGAGTTGTTGATCGCCACCGTGGCGTCCTCCGAACACAGCGGCCAACTGGCGGTGGCCCTGCGCCGTTATCACCACTTCGAGGCACACCTGGAGAGCGTGAAAAAACGCGTCAGCGGTGCGCTGATGTATCCCTTGGTGGTGCTCAGCGTCGGCGCGCTGATCCTGTTGTTCCTGCTGTTTTTCGTGATCCCGCGGTTCGCCTCGGTGTTCGACTCGGTCAGCGACCTGCCCGCCACCGCACGTTTCATGGTGTGGTGGGGCGCGCTGGTGGAGACCCGTGGCCGCGAATTGTTGAGCGCCGTGGTGCTGGCGACTGTCGGCCTGGTGCTGCTGTTGCGCAGCGCCGCGTTCAAGCGTCGCGCCGCCGACCTGTTCTGGAAGATTCCCAGCCTCGGCGCCCAGCGCACGCTGTTTGTCCTTGCGCGTTTCTACCGCACCGCCGGCATGTTGCTGATGGGCGGGATGCCGGTGGTCACGGCGGTGCACATGTCCGGCGCACTACTGCCCGCCGAGCGTCAGGGCGCGCTGCGCCAGGCCATGACCGACATCCAGGCCGGGCAGCCGCTGTCCACGTCCCTGGCCCGCCATCAACTGACCACCGCCGTCGCCGAACGCCTGTTGCGGGTCGGTGAACAGAGCGGTGAACTGGCGGCGATGTGCGAGCGCATCGCGCAATTTCACGATGAAGCGCTGGAGCGCGCCATCGAACTCTTCAGCAAAGTTTTCGAGCCTCTGTTGATGCTGGTGGTGGGCGGCTTGATCGGCCTGATCGTGTTCATGTTGTACATGCCGATCTTCGAACTGGCAGGTTCCATTCAGGGGTAGCGCCATGAGCGAACAGACACGGCAATGGCAAGCATTGGCGCAACAACGCTCGATGTCCTTGGCCAACTACCTGCTGGAAGTGCTGGACAAGGCACCCGATCAACTCGCAACCATCGCCACCCCCCTGGGCCTGACGCCGATCAAACCCAAGCACCTGACGGAAAGCCATTGGCGTTTCGACCTGCTGCCACTGCCCCAATCGCTGATGCACAACGTGCTGCCCCTGGACTACCAGGGCCACCCCTGCCTGGTGCTCGGCGACCCGTTCACCCTGGCCAATCGGCACTGGATCCAGTCCACCCCCAACCTGCATTCACTGCCCCTGGCGATGAGCCTGCCGGGCGCGGTCAAGGCCCAGTTGGCGCTCGCCGAAACCAGCCAGCGCGTGATGCAGCCGTTTGGCGAGGACAATGAAGACGCCCGCGTCGGCCAGGCCGCCCAGGAAATCTCCCTGAGCAGCATTGCCCGCGACGACAACCCCGTGGTGCGCCTGATCAACTCCATGTTGTTTGATGCGCTGCAAAGCCGCGCCAGCGACATCCACCTGGAGACCAACCCCGAAGGCCTGGACATCAAATACCGCATCGACGGTGTGCTGCAAGCGATGGGCAAGGCCAACGGCCTGGACATGGCCGAGCAGGCGCTGTCGCGGATCAAGGTCCTGTCGGAGCTGGACATCGGCGAGCGCCGGGTGCCCCAGGACGGGCGATTCAAGATGAAGATCCAAGGCCGTGAGGTGGATTTTCGTGCGTCGATCATGCCCAGCATCCATGGCGAAGGCGCGGTGCTGCGGATTCTCGACAAGTCCCAGCGCGGTGAATCCCTGAGCCTGGAAAGCCTCGGCCTCGCCGCCGACACCATCGCCCGCATCCGCCTGCTGGCCAGCGAGCCCTACGGCATGCTGCTGGTGACCGGGCCCACCGGCAGCGGCAAATCCACCACGCTGTACGCGACCCTGTCGGAGATCAACACCGGCGAGAAAAAAATCATCACCATCGAAGATCCGGTGGAATACGAACTACCCGGTGTGCTGCAGATTCCAGTGAATGACAAAAAGGGGCTGACCTTCGCCCGTGGTCTGCGCTCTATCCTGCGCCATGACCCCGACACCATTCTGGTCGGGGAAATCCGCGATAGTGAAACCGCCGGCATCGCGGTGCAAGCCGCACTCACCGGGCATCTGGTGATGTCCTCGGTGCACGCCAACAGCGCGTTCAGCGTGCTTGAACGCTTTACCTACATGGACGTGGACCCAGCCAGCTTCGTCGAAGCCCTCAACGGTGTGGTCGCGCAGCGTCTGGTGCGGCGGGTGTGTCCGGATTGTGCGGTGAATGCCGAACCCGACGCCGACAGCGCCCGCCTCGTCCAGCTTGCCGATGACCAACTCAAACACGGCCACTACCGCGCGGGCAAAGGCTGCGACGCCTGTCGTCACACGGGTTATCGCGGACGGCTCGCCCTGGCGGAAGTGCTCACGCTGAACGACAGCATCAAGGAGGGCCTGCTCAACCGCAGCTCGGCAGCCACCTTGCGCGAGCTGGCGCGTGAGACCGGCCATGTGTTCATGCGCGACATCGGCCTGGCCCATGCCGCCCAGGGCCACACCACGATCAAGGAGATCCTCCGTGTCCTTCCCTTTCATTGAGCACGTGGTATGGCTGCACAGCAGCGGCGCCGTCTGGGCTGCGCGCCCGCGCTGGCGCGGTGCAACGGTATGGCGCGCGGAACAGGCCGGCGAACCCTTGGCCGCCTGCGCCGAACTGCTCGCACAGGCGCCGCGCGGTCGCGTGCGCTTTCTGGACCGGGCCAGCGTGCTGCTGGGGTTTCCCCACGTGCATTACCTGATGCTGCCGTGGCAAGCCGACCTGCATCGCCACACTGACTGGCAGGGCTTCGCCGAAGCCACGTTCAGCCAACAGGCCGGTATCGACAGCGAACACTGGCAGGTCCAGGTCGCCAACAGTAGCTTCGGCCGCGATCGCCTGGCGGTGGCCCTGCCACGGGACCTGCTGCAAGACATCCGCGAGCTGTTCAAGCTGGCGCACCTGCCCCTGGTGAGTTGCACACCGCTGCTCACGGCCGTGGCCCAGCGTTACTGGCGATACCTGCCCGAAGACTGCGTGCTGGCCGTCCCCGAATCCAGCGGCCTCAGTTGCCTGTATCGACACAGCGGTGCGCCGTCCCAGGTGTGCGTGCTGCCCACCCGCCCCGACAGTCACTTGAGCGACAACCTGTTCACCGCTGACCTGCTGGCACAGCAACAGGCGACGACCACGCTGATCGTCGCCAATCGCCCTGTCTCGCCCTGGCTGGGGCCCTTGCATCCGTGGCTGGAGGAATCGTCCACATGAAATCCCGGCTCGCCAGCGCCTGGCACACCCTGCGCACGCCCCAGGCGCCAGCGGTGGACTTGCAACGCCCCGACGGCGTCCATCGGCCGCTGGTCGCCGTGCTGTGGCTGCTCACGCTGGGAGTGCTGCTCAACACCTGGTTGCACTGGCAGCGCATGGACCAGCAGCAACGCCAGACCGATGCACGGGAGCAGCAGTTCATCGAGCTGACGCGACGCCAGGAGCAATTGATCCAGGCTGCGAGTCGTCTGTCGCCCCGGCAGAAACAACAGCTGGCAGCGTTATCCAAGCAAGCGGCGACACCCTTCGCGCTGATCGACGCTGTGGCGCAAGCCTGGTCCGCCGACGTGGCCCTGACCCGGGTCGAGGTCAACACCCAGACCCAGCTGTTGCACATGGAGCTGGAGGCCAGGCGGCTGGGCGATGCGTTCCGATTTGTCGAACGGCTCAAGGCCCAGCCGCGGCTGCACGTGAACCTGCAACAAAGCACCCTCAAGACCAATGACCCGCAACACCCGGTGCAGGTCAAGATCGCCGTGGGCGCGGGGTAATCGCCCATGGACGCGTTGACTCGTCACCTGCCGCGCGTGCGCTGGCACCTCATGCAATGGCAACGGCGCCTGGGCTCCTGGGGGCTGCTGGCATTGGCCGTGATGGCGACTGCACTGGTGGTCGAAGTCGCGGTGATTCAACCGGCGGGCATCGTCGACCGCCAGCGCCGCCAGGAACTGGAGGCCGGCATCGCCGAACGGCCCCAGGACGTGCAAGTCACGGAACCGGCAGCCGTCGAAAAAATGCCCAGTGCCGACGACTTTGCGCTGCGCCTGGAACAGCTGCTGGGCTCCCTCACCCAACGCGGCTTCGTGATCGAGCAAACCACCCTGGCCTACTCCGCCCCCGGCGACACCGGGCTGCAACGCCTGGACGTGGAAATCCCGTTGGTCGGGCCCTACAGCCTGCTGCGCGAGGCGTTGGTGGACATCGCGCAACAGCCGGCAGTGCGCATTGAAAACCTCATGCTGGAACGCAAGGAGATCATCAGCAGCCGGCTGAACATCAACCTCAAGATCAGCCTGCTGGGGGTGACGCAATGAAGCTGCCCCTCTATCTACGCGTGTTGTTGCTGCTCACCGTCATCGGCTGCGCCTGGCTGTTCTGGCAGGACACGCCGGACAGCCCGGTCAGCGCCCCCACGGCAGTGGCCGCCAAGCCGGTGGCCGCCGCACCGGCACCCCAGCCCGTGAACGCACCGGCGGCCATGGTCGAGCTGTTCCCCGCGCAAACCTGGACACCCCCGCCGCCACCGCCGATACCTGTGGATAACTCGCCGCCCAAACCGCCGCCGCTGCCATTCACTGTCAGTGCGCAATGGCGCTACGAGAACCAAGCGAAAATCGTCGTGCTGCAAGGCAACGGCAGCCAATACACCCTGTGCAACCGCTGCTCCGTACCCGGACGTATCGTGCCCGGCAAGATGCTCGACGCGCACTACCGGCTGGACAAACTCACCGACACGCTCGTGGTGCTGACCTACATGCCGCTCAAACATGTCAGCACCTTGCGCCTGGATACTCACTGATGAAGGGGAATGATCATGTGGATGCGTACATCGATTCCCCTGGGCCTGGTGCTGATATTGCTTACCGGCTGCGAGACCGATCGAGCGATCAAGCACAGTGACGAACTGCGCCAGCAAGGCGACATCGTGCGCTCGGTCGAAGTGCTGCAAGCCGAAGCCAAACAGGCGCCCGACGATGTGAAATTGCGCACCGCCCAATTCAGCAAGCTGGAGTTGCTGGTCGCCCAATACAGCCGCGAAGCCAGCGCCGCACTGATGCGCGGCGACGACGCGGCCGCCATTCGCGCGCTGCAAATCATCCTCAAGTACGACCCCAGCAACCTCGGCGCCCGCCAGGAAATCCAGAACATCGAGGCGATGAAACAACTGCGCCCGCAACTGGCGCGGGCCTATGAAATGAAACGCGCCAACCCGGTCGAAGCGCTCAACCTGGTGCGCCAGATCATTGCGCAAAAACCCAACTACCGAGAGGCCCTGGATTTTCGCAACGCCCTGACCCGCGAATTGGTGAGTGCCGACTACCTGAGCGCCGACCTGTCCGAAGCCATGCGCAAACCCCTGAGCCTGGAGTTCAGCGCCCAGAGCCTGAGCACGATCTTCGAGACGATAGCGCGGCTGTCGGGGGTCAATTTCGTCATCGACAAAGACGTCAATCCCAGCGCCTCGGCGAGCATGAGCGCCAGCCGCACCACCGCCGAAGATGCGCTGAACCTGCTGCTCGCGACCCAGGGCCTGGACAAGAAAATCCTCAACAACAATACGATCCTCGTGTACCCCAAGCGCCCCGACAAAGAGCGTGAATACCGTGAGCTGGCCGTGCGCACCTTTTACCTCAGCCATGGTGACGCAAAGATCGTCGCCGCCGAGATCAAGCAAGTGCTCAAACCCAAGGAAGTGCTGGTGGACGAGCGCCTGAATGCGGTGATTGTGCGCGATGGGCTGGATACGTTGAGTGCGGTGGAGAAGATGGTCGAGGCCATCGACATTGCGCAATCGGAGGTCACTATCGACATTCAGGTGCTGGAGGTCAGCCTGACGGATGAACTGAATCTGGGCATCCAGTACCCGGAGAGTCTCGGCTTGTCGGTGGGCAACCTGGCCAACGTACCCGCGGGGCTCGCGGGTGTGCCGCTGAGTGCACTGCGCGGGATCAATGGCGACAACATCCTGCTGGACTCAGGCAGCACCTCGGCCCGCATCAATATGCTGCAACGCAGCGGCAACACCGTGACCCTGGCCAACCCGAGGGTGCGGGTGCGCAATCGCGAAGAGGCCCAGGTCAATATCGGCGACAAGATCCCCGTGGTCACCACCACGACGGCCAACCTGGTCACCACCTCATCCGTGGCGTACCAGGACGTGGGGCTACAGATCAGGGTCAAGCCCAATATCAGCCTCAGCGATGAGGTGAACCTGGAAGTGGATGTGGAGATGAGCCATATCACCAAACGCATTGCCGGCTCGGAAAATGTGCCTGCCACTTTTGAATTGGGTTCGCGCTCGACCAGAACCTTGCTCACGGCGCGCAACAATGAAACCCAGGTGGTCTCAGGGCTGATCCGCACCGCCGACGTCGATGACGGCTCGGGCTTGCCGTGGTTGAGCCAGATCCCATGGATCGGCAAAAAGCTGTTTGGCACCAATCAGAGTACCCAGCAGAAAACCGAGATCATCCTGCTGCTGACCCCCAGGATCGAACGCAACCTCGACCTGCCGATTTCCCAGATCAGCACCTTCCACAGCGGCACCGAGGCGCGCAGTTCGACGGAGGGCATGATCCTGCGTGATACCACCGAGAAGATGACGCTCAAGCCCACCGGCGGCGATCCAACGCCCTCGATACCGCCACCGATGCAGCAACCGAATGCCAACTGGGCACCGCTGCCGCCGCCGTTGCCGGACTTGCTGCCCCAGCCAGCGCCGGTGCCGACACCTCAAGCCCCACAGGCACAATGAAGATCAATTGTGGGAGCTGGCTTGCCTGCGATGGCGGCGGGTCAGCTTGCACAGCCTTAGCTGATGGACCGCTATCGCTGGCAAGCCAGCTCCCACATGGTTTTGCATGGGTTCCCTAGTTAGCGGACTACACCCTCTTCCACCAACAACTTGAGGATCGCCTGGGCGCCCTCCTCCGCGCTCACACCCTTGAGCACTTGCCCGCCACCGCCACTGGCCTTGGCCGTCGCGGCTTTCATCCGATCGGCACCGCTCTTGGCCTTGATCACCTTCAAACGCTTGGGCCGTGGCTTGGCCGGTTGCAGCACTGCGGCGTTGAACAGTTCATCTTCTGCCACCTCAACCTCATGCGCCGCCAACTCACCACGTTGCGCCGGGCCGTAGGCACTTTGCCGGGGCTTGGGCGCGGCGTTGTCCACCGTGGCCAAAAACGGCAGGCGCACCTTCAAGCGCCGCCGCTGGCCGCGAGGCAAGGCTTGCAGCACATGGGCCACGCCGCCGTCGATGGACTCCACTTGCGCCAACCCGACAATCAACGGCCAGCCCAGTTGCTCGGCAAGCAGGAACGGCAACATGCCCGAACCTTCGCCGGTTTCCGCCTGGCTGCCGGCGAGCACCACGTGGGCACCGGCATCGCGCAGGTATTCACTGAGCACCGGCAAGGCATCGCTGCCCGCCGGTTGTTCCAGCACATGCAGTTGCGGCAGGCCCATGCCCAAATAACTGCGCAAGGTCGGCTCGGCGATGTTGCCGGCATGCAGCACCTGCAATGTATCCCCAGCCAGTTGCAGGCCCAGCTCCACCGCGCGCGCGTCCTGCTCGGCGCGGCGCGGGCGCCCGGAGGTAGGGTGGGCGCCGATGGACACCAGGCTGATTACATTCGTGGTCATGGTCATGTCCTTAAGCGGCATCGCGCTTGGCGCCGTTGCGGTAGGTCTCGACTGCAGCGATCAAGGCTTGCAGGATCGCGGCACTTTCGCCGATCACCGACAGGTCGGCACGCTTGATCATGTCGCAGCTCGGATCGAGGTTGATCGCCACCACCTTGTCGCAGGCGCCGATGCCTTGCAGGTGCTGGATCGCCCCGGAAATCCCCACGGCCACATAGACCCGGGCGGTGACCCAGGTGCCGCTGGCGCCGACCTGGCGATCACGGCCCATGAAGCCATCGTCCACTGCCACCCGCGAAGCGCCTTCGGTGGCACCCAGTGCGGCCGCAGTCTGGTGGAACAGCGCCCAGTCCTTCACGCCGTTGCCGCCAGAGAAAATGAACTCCGCCTCGGCCATCGGAATCGCTGCCGGGTCCACGGCCACCGCGCCGAGGTCCTCGATACGCGGCAGGCTGCGCGCCAGGGTTGTGGATAACTCCACGGGCAGCACTTCGTGCCGGGTTTCGCTGACGGGTTCAGCGCATTCCACGGCAGCCAGGATCAGGCGCGGCAGTGGCCGGGCCAAGTCTTCCTGGCCCGCGCCGGCACGGCCGATGCACTCGTCGCCCTTGATCTGCCACACCCGCGTGGCCGGACGCTCCTTGAGGCTGGCGGCAAACCGTCGTCCCAGTTCCCCACCGCCACTGCGGCTGTCCGGCAGCAGCCAGTGACGCGGGTTGAACTGGTTATCCACAGCCCGCAAACCTTGCACGCGTTGCTCCGGTGAATAACCCTCGAACTCGTGGCCTTCCAGCACCAGCAGGCGATCCACGCCCGCAGTGGCAAACGTGTTTTCCTTATGCTCGCCAAACACCACCGCCAGCACTGCGCCGTCGCTGCCGGCAAGTTGCCGGGCGAGGCCGAGCAGGTCGCGGTCGTGGCTGCTCAGGCGGCCACCGACCATGTCCGGCACCACGTTGATGTAGAACGCCGGCGCCGCCACCTGATGCAGCGGCAACTGCACTTGCTCTGCCGCCGTGCGTTTGGCCGCGCCGCCCTGCTGGGCGCCGCTGCGGTCGATGCGCTTGATGCCGTTGGGGCCGATAAAACCGACGCCATGCACGTTCTTGCGGACGATGCCGTTAGGCCCCATCCAGCTATGTTGTACGGGCTGCATCGCTGCGTGCAGCGGGTGCAGACGGTTGCGGGCGATCCATTCGGCACGGGGGTCGCGGCGGATAATGTCGCTCATCAGTGCACCTCCGCAGGTTCACGCTTTAAAGGGGCTTTGCTCGGTGCGGCGTCTTCAAGCAATGCGTCGGCCACCAGCTCGGCGATGTCCTTGATCAACGGCCGCGGTTCAACCACGCCTTCGAGCATCGCCGTGCACTGTGGACAACCCACGGCTACCAGTTCGGCGCCGGTTTCGCGGATGTCTTCCATGCGCATATCGGGGATACGTTGCTTGCCGGGAATGTCGGTGATCGGCGCGCCGCCACCACCGCCGCAGCAGCGGGAACGGAAGCCCGAGCGTTGCATCTCCTTGACCTCGATACCCAGCGCACGCAGCACTTGGCGCGGTGCCTCGTACTCGCCGTTGTAGCGGCCCAGGTAGCACGGGTCGTGATAGGTCACGCTGTTGCCTTTGTGCTGGCCCAGGTTCAGCGCGCCTTCGCCGATCAGCTCGGCCATGAAGGTGCTGTGGTGCTGCACGAGGTAGTGGCCGTTGAAGGAGCCGTACTCGTTTTTCAGCACGTGGAAACTGTGCGGATCGCAAGTGACGATACGCTTGAAGCTGTACTTGGCCAGGGTCTGGATATTGCGCGAGGCCAGCAGTTGGAAGGTGGCTTCATCGCCCAGGCGTCGGGCCACATCACCGCTGTCGCGCTCTTCGAGGCCCAGTACGGCGAAGTCGACATTGGCGGCCTTGAGCACTTTGACGAACGCACGCAGGGTACGTTGGTTGCGCATGTCGAAGGCGCCGTCGCCGACCCAGAACAGCACGTCGGCACTGCCTTTGTCGCTGAGCAACGGCAGGTTCAGATCCGCCGCCCAATTCAAGCGCCCCCCCGGTGCGAAGCCGCCAGGGTTGTCGGTGGCGATCAGGTTTTCGAGGACTTCAGCGCCCTTGTTCGGCGTGGCGCCCTTTTCCAGGGTGAGGTGGCGGCGCATGTCGACGATGGCGTCCACGTGCTCGATCATCATCGGGCACTCTTCCACGCAGGCGCGGCAGGTGGTGCACGACCACAGGGTCTCGGCGTCCACCAGGCCATTGACGATCGGCTGATGTGGGTTGCCGCTGTGTTCACCGATGGCTTTGCCTGGGTACGGGCTCCCGGCGAACTTGGCATCGGTGCCACCGGCCAGGCCGACCACCATGTCCTGGATCAGCTTTTTCGGGTTCAGCGGCTGCCCGGCGGCGAATGCCGGGCACGCGGCTTCGCACTTGCCGCACTGCACGCAGGCGTCGAAACCGAGCAGTTGGTTCCAGGTGAAATCCTTGGGTTTTTCCACCCCCAGGGGCGCGGTTTTGTCGCTCAGGTCCAGCGGCTTCAGGCCGGTGGAACGGCCGCCGCCGAAACGTTCGGCGCGACGGTGCCAGGCCAGGTGCAGGGCACCGGCGAAGGCGTGTTTCATCGGGCCGCCCCAGGTCATGCCGAAGAACATTTCGGACACGCCCCACAACACACCTACGCTGAGCAGCGCGGCGAGCAGCCAGCCGCCGAAGTCCGCCGGCAGAATCCCGGCCACTGGCAGGGTCACCAGGAAAAAGCTCACCGAGAACGCCATCAGGCTTTTCGGCAGGCGCATCCACGGGCCTTTCGACAGGCGTGCCGGCGGGTTGCGCCGACGCAGGTAGACAAAGGTGGCGCCGACAAACATCAGTACCGAGGCGAGCAGCAACGCATAGCCCAGGATGCGGTTGTGCAGGCCGAAACCGTGCACCAGGATCGCCAGCAACGCCGACAGCACAAAGCCCAGCGCCGTGGCGACGTGGGTGTTGGCGATGTATTTGTCGCGAGCGACCACATGGTGCAAATCGACCATGTAGCGCTTGGGCATGGCCAGCAGGCCGCCCAGCAGGTCGACTTTGGACGCGCGGCCACGGCGCCACATCATGACGCGCCGCAGCGCGCCGAGGACGGCGAGGCCCAGGGCGGCAAACAATAAAATGGGAAGCAGGGTGTTCAACATGGTGAAGCTCCCAAAGACCACACAGGTCTACTGTGAAACTGGCCACAAATGTGGGAGCGGGCTTGCTCGCGAATGCGGTGTGTCAGCTGACGCATTCGGTGGCTGATTCACCGCATTCGCGAGCAAGCCCGCTCCCACATTTTTGACCGAGTACACATTGGTTCAAGGCTGGGTCAGAAATCCTTGCACAAGCGCAGGGCGTCATAGATCGCGGCGTGGGTATTGCGCTGCGCCACACAGTCACCGATGCGGAACAGCAAGTACCCATCGCCCGTCTCGCTCAGGCACGGTTGCGGTTTGATCGCGAACAGCGCTTCGACGT
Organism: Pseudomonas sp. GL_117; assembly: GCF_057835125.1. Taxonomy (NCBI): domain Bacteria; kingdom Pseudomonadati; phylum Pseudomonadota; class Gammaproteobacteria; order Pseudomonadales; family Pseudomonadaceae; genus Pseudomonas; species Pseudomonas sp. GL_117. The sequence continues at coordinate 5,699,077 of NZ_CM174418.1, forward strand.
CGATCTGGCCCTTGTTGCGCGAGCCTTCCTTGAGGGCGTAGTAGATGGCTTCATCCGGACGCACGCCGTTCTCGACGACGACCTGATCGACCACCCGCTCCTCTTTGGCGCCGGTGTATTCGTTCTCCAGCACCGCCACCAGCTTGTCGCCCTCGCGGTAGACCTTTTCCAGCATCATGTCGCCGGTCATGATCACTTCCTTGGGGTACATGCTGCGGTAGTAGGTCGGGAACGACGTACCGCCGATGGCCACGCCCGGCTTGATGTCGTCGGTGACGATCTCGACCTGGCTGCCTTTGTCCGCGAGGAAGTCCGCCACCGACATGCCGGTGAACTCGCAAATAGTGTCGTAGACCAGCACGTTCTTGCCCGGTGCAACCTTGCCGTCGAGCACGTCCCAGCTGCTGACCACCAGGCCTTCAGCCGCGCCCCAGTGTTCGTTCTGTTCCACGTTCGGATGGCCACCGACCGCCAGCACTACCACGTCTGGACGCAGGTCCATGATGGTGTCGGCGTCGGCCGCGACGCCCAGGCGCAGGTCGACTTTCAAGCGCGCCAGCTCCAGCTGATACCAGCGGGTGATGCCGGCGATCTGGTCGCGTTGCGGGGCTTTCGACGCGGTGGTGATTTGCCCGCCGATGAATTCTTTCTTTTCCAGCAGGGTCACGTCGTGGCCACGTTCGGCCGCCACGCGCGCGGCTTCCATCCCGGCAGGACCGGCACCGACCACCACGACCTTGCGTTTGACGCCGGTGGTTTTTTCGATGATGTGCGGCACGCCCATGTATTCACGGGACGTCGCGGCGTTCTGGATGCACAGCACGTCCAGCCCCTGGTACTGGCGGTCGATGCAGTAGTTGGCGCCCACACACTGCTTGATCTGGTCGATCTGGCCCATCTTGATCTTGGCGATCAAGTGCGGGTCGGCGATGTGTGCACGGGTCATGCCGACCATGTCCACATAACCGCCTTCCAGGATGCGTGTGGCCTGGTTCGGGTCCTTGATGTTCTGCGCGTGCAGTACCGGGACCTTCACCACTTCCTTGATCCCGGCCGCCAGGTGCAGGAACGGCTCCGGCGGGTAGCTCATGTTGGGGATCACGTTGGCCAGGGTGTTGTGGGTGTCGCAGCCCGAACCCACCACGCCGATGAAATCGAGCATGCCGGTGTCGTCGTAATACTTGGCGATCTGCTTCATGTCCTCGTGGGACAAGCCGTCCGGGTGGAACTCGTCACCGCACAGGCGCATGCCCACGCAGAAGTCGTCACCGACCTCGGCGCGCACGGCCTTCAGCACTTCCAGGCCGAACTTCATGCGGCCTTCAAAGGTGCCGCCCCATTCGTCGGTACGCTTGTTGACGCGCGGGCTCCAGAACTGGTCGATCATGTGCTGGTGCACGGCGGACAGTTCTACACCGTCCAGGCCACCGGCCTTGGCGCGGCGTGCGGCCTGGGCGTAGTTGCCGATCACGCGCCAGATTTCTTCCGGTTCGATGGTCTTGCAGGTGGCACGGTGCACCGGCTCACGTACGCCGGACGGCGACATCAGGGTCGGCCAGTTGAAACCGTCCCAACGCGAGCGACGGCCCATGTGGGTAATCTGGATCATGATCTTGGCGCCATGCTTGTGCATGGCGTCAGCCAGGTTCTGGAAGTGCGGGATGATACGGTCGGTGGACAGGTTCACCGAGCTCCACCATTCCTGGGGGCTGTCGATCGCCACCACGGAGGAGCCGCCGCAGATCGCCAGGCCGATACCGCCCTTGGCTTTCTCTTCGTAATACTTCACATAGCGGTCGGTGGTCATCCCGCCGTCGGTGGCATACACCTCGGCGTGGGCAGTACTGAGCACGCGGTTGCGGATGGTCAGTTTGCCGATCTGGATCGGCGCAAACATTGCTTCGAAAGCCATGGCACGGTCCTCGGCTTACAACGGCTTGACGGTGAACAAGCCATCATCGTGGCCCTCTTCGGAGCCTCCGTAGACTTGTTCGGCGACGGTGCGGATCTTGCTGCCACGCGCTTGCAGGATCTGGTCCATGGCACCGGCAAACCAGCCGGTGAACATGTAGTCGACTTTGCGCCCGACCTTGCCGTACACGTAGACGAAGGCCGAGTGTTCCAGCTTGACGCTGGCGGTGCCTTTGTCGAGGTCGATGTCCTGGATCTTGAACAGGCCCCAGCCGCGTTGCGACAGGCGCTTCATGTAGTGCTCGAACACCGCGACGCCTTCCAGGCCGTGGCATTCGGCTTCTTTTTCACACCAGTGCCAGGCGGATTTGTAGCCGGCTTTGTAGAGGATCTCGGCGTAGGCCTCGGCGCCCAGCACTTCTTCGATACCGATGTGGTTGTTGACGAAGAAATGGCGCGGCACGTACAGCATTGGCAGGGCGTCGGAGGTCCAGACACCGGTCTCGCTGTCGACTTCGATTGGCAATTGCGGGGCGATCTTGGCCATGGAAACTTAACTCCAGAAAAATTCTTGTTAATGCCCCCGGGCGCGGACGGCCGGGGGAGAAGATGTGTTGGCGGTGGCTTATTCGCCCCAGACGTCCTTGAGGACGTTGACCCAGTTTTCGCCCATGATCTTGCGGACCACGCGCTCGGGGTGGCCGCGCTTGAGCAGGGTTTCGGTGAGGTTGGGGAACTCGCCCACGGTGCGGATGCCCAGCGGGTTGATGATCTTGCCGAAGCTGGTCAGGCGGCGGGCGTAGCCCTTGTCATGGGTCAGCATTTCGAAGAAATCCTGGCCATGGCCCTGGGTGAAGTCGGTGCCGATGCCAATGGCGTCTTCGCCGACGATGTTCATGGTGTATTCGATGGCTTCGGCGTAGTCGTCGATGGTCGAATCGATGCCCTTGGCCAGGAACGGCGCAAACATGGTCACGCCGACAAACCCGCCGTGGTCGGCAATGAACTTGAGTTCTTCATCGGACTTGTTGCGCGGGTGCTCTTTGAGCCCGGACGGCAGGCAGTGGGAGTAGCACACCGGTTTTTTCGATTCGAGGATGACTTCTTCGCTGGTCTTGGAGCCGACGTGGGACAGGTCGCACATGATGCCGACACGGTTCATCTCGGCGACGATCTCACGACCAAAACCCGACAGGCCGCCATCACGCTCGTAGCAGCCGGTGCCGACGAGGTTCTGGGTGTTGTAGCACATCTGTACCACGCCAACGCCGAGCTGCTTGAAGATCTCGACGTAGCCGAGCTGGTCTTCAAACGCGTGGGCATTCTGGAAGCCGAAGATAATGCCGGTCTTGCCCTGCTCCTTGGCGCGGCGGATGTCGGCGGTGGTTTTCACCGGGATCACCAGGTCGCTGTTTTCACGGATCAGGGTCTGGCTGGCCACGATGTTATTGATGGTGGCCTGGAACCCTTCCCACACCGACACGGTGCAGTTGGCGGCGGTGAGGCCGCCTTTGCGCATGTCCTCGAACAGGTCGCGGTTCCACTTGGCAATAATCAGCCCGTCGATAACGATGCTGTCGGCGTGCAATTCGGCTGGGCTCATCAGGCGTCCCCTTATTGGCGATTCATGCGCCGAATCGTCTGCCGGCGCTTTGGGGCCAGCATATGCCCAGGGGCCGACAGAGCCGGGTGCAAAAACGACAGGGGAATTGCCGAAAGCGTCAATCCACGACAAAGGCTAAGAACAGAGGCCTGACTGGCGACTGTTCTTTGTCCTACTCTTGGGCCAGAATTCCCGCATCACCAGATATGAGACGGCGCAATGAAATCGATTTTCCTGGCTTTGGCACTCATCGCAACCGGCGTCCACGCGGCCGAAGACACCGACAGCACGCCGTGCGATGGCATCGAAAACGACAAACAAACCCTGGAATGCGCTACCTACAACAAAACCACCGCCGAGCAATTGCTCAAGGATAACTACCAGGGCCTGCTGGAACGCATGGCGGCGACCTACGGCAGCGACAAAACCAAGCTGGCAGACATTACCGCTCGTCTGAAGGATGCCCAGCAGAAGTGGGAAAAACTGCGGGATGCCGATTGCGCCGTGGACACCTTCCCGGCGGTAACGGGCACCAAGGCCTATGCGATTGCAGTGAATGACTGCCTGGCGCGCATGAGTGACGAGCGGTCGGAGTTTTTGGAGTCGATTGGCCAGGAATAAGCGACAATCCCCGGCACTTTCCGTTTGAAACAAGGCTATTCATGAAGACTTGCGGCATCGAAATCAAAGGCAGCGAAGCCATCATCGCCGTCGCCTCCCTGGACAACCAAGTGCTGAGCCACGTCGCCCTGGCCACCAAGAAGATCGCCCTGGAAGACGACGACGAAGCCGCCAACGTCAAAGCCTTCGCCGCGCAAGTGAAGGCGTTTGTGCAGGCCAACGGCATCGAGCGCATCGCGATCAAGAAGCGCAGCAAGAAGGGTGAATTTGCCGGTGGGCCGACCACGTTCAAGATTGAAGGGGTGTTTCAGTTGCTCGACGGTGTGGAGGTGACGTTGTTGTCGCCACAGACCATCAATGCGCAGAACAAGAAGCACAATTTTGATCTGCCCGCGACGCTCAACAAGTACCAGCACGAAGCCTACAAAGCCGCCTGCTCGGCCCTGCTGAATAAATAAGCCACACTGATACTCGGTGCAGCTCTGAAATTGAGTTTTATACCCAATGATGGCGGCAACTATAATTTATAGTCGCCACTGTAATTGGCTAAAAAATGATCAAACCACCTCCCGTCGCCGATCCTCCCGTGGGCACTTGGCAAACCGCGCGCGGTAACTGCGGGTGAAATACGACGGCGACTCAAACCCGCAAGCAATACTCACTTCCAGCACGCTCATGTCGCTCTGGCGCAGCAGTTGCCGGGCCTTTTCCAGGCGCAGGCCGAGGTAGAAATTGCTCGGGGTGTCATTGAGGTGCAAACGAAACAGGCGCTCCAGCTGGCGCCGAGTGACCTTGATCGCCTCGGCCAGGGCCAATGTGCTCAGCGGTGGCTCGGTGTGCTGTTCCATCTCGCCAATCACTTGCACCAGTTTCTTGTTGTTGATGCCGTAGCGCGTGGCGATCTGCATGCGCTGGTGGTCTTTGCGTGGGCGGATGCGGCCCAGCACGAATTGCTCGGAAACCTGGATCGCCAGGTCGGGGCCATGGGCCTGGGCAATCAGGTCGAGCATCAGGTCGATGGACGCGGTGCCGCCGGCGCAGGTGATGCGACGACGGTCGATCTCGAACAGTTCCTGGGTCACGGTCAGGTGCGGATACGATTCCTTGAAAGCGTCGATGGCTTCCCAGTGCAGGGTCAGGCGGTGCCCATCGAGCAGGCCCGCCTCAGCCAGCACACAAGCGCCGGTGTCGATGGCGCCAAGGGTTACGCCCTCGTGGTCGAGGCGGCGCAACCAGTGCTCCAGCGCGGGCGTGGCGAACTGCAAAGGTTCGAAGCCAGCGACAACCAATAATGTCGCGCCTTTCTTCAGCGGCTCGAGCGCCGCGTCGGCGTTGACCGACATGCCATTGCTCGCCAACACCGCGCCGCCGTCGGCGCTCAGCACGTGCCAGCGGTACAGCTCGCCACGAAAGCGATTGGCCACCCGCAGCGGTTCCAGCGCGGAGATAAAGCCGATGGCCGAGAAGCCCGGCATCAGCAAAAAATAGACATCCTGGGACATGGTGGCGCTCTCGTCGGACGGCCAGCGTGGCACTGTGATACTCCCGTTCGCGGCTGGTTTCAAGGGGGCAGGTCGCTGCAGTGCAAGAGTCGGTCGCCGCCGTGCGTTTTACCGCCGCGCAAGCTGCGTACCTTGGCTGCACGGTGCACAAAGACACCGGCCCCCCACAATAACGACCTGCCGAGGGAACCACCATGAAACGACTGATGCTCGCACTCAGCGCCTGCGCACTCTTGAGTACCAACGCGATGGCGGCCGACGCGGCGTCCTGCCAGAACGTGCGCATGGGCGTGGTGAACTGGACCGACGTCATCGCCACCAGCGCCATGACCCAAGTGTTGCTCGACGGCCTCGGCTACAAGACCAAACAGACCAGCGCCTCCCAGCAAATCATCTTCGCCGGCATCCGCGACCAGCGCCTGGACCTGTTCCTCGGCTACTGGAACCCGCTGATGACCCAGACCATCACGCCGTTCGTCGACGCCAAGCAAGTCAAGGTCCTCGACAAGCCGAGCCTGGAAGATGCGCGTGCCACCCTCGCCGTGCCGACTTACCTGGCGGACAAGGGCCTGAAAACCTTCGCCGACATCGCCAGGTTCGAGAAAGAACTGGGCGGCAAGATCTACGGCATCGAACCAGGCTCGGGCGCCAATACCCAGATCAAGGCAATGATCGCCAAGAACCAGTTCGGCCTGGGCAAGTTCCAGCTGGTCGAATCCAGCGAGGCCGGCATGCTCGCCGCCGTCGACCGTGCGGTGCGCCGCAAGGAAGCCGTGGTGTTCTTCGGCTGGGCGCCGCACCCCATGAACGTCAACGTCGCCATGACCTACCTCACCGGCAGCGACGACGCCCTGGGCCCGAACGAAGGCATGGCCACGGTATGGACCGTCACCGCGCCAACCTACGCCGAACAGTGCCCCAACGTGCACAAGTTGCTGACCAACCTGACCTTCACCGCTGCCGACGAGAGCCGGATGATGCAGCCCCTGCTGGATCACAAGGACGCCATCGAGTCCGCCAGGCAGTGGCTCAAGGATCACCCCCAGGACCAGGCGCGCTGGCTCGAAGGCGTGACCACCTTCGACGGCAAGCCGGCTGCGGCCAACCTGCAACTGTCCAGCAAATAAGCCATTTCCAACCACCGTTTCGCGGTCACTCCCGACCGCGAACGGCATCACCACGCCTGTAAGGAACCGCCTCATGAACCACGACGTCATCATCACCTGCGCACTCACCGGTGCTGGCGACACGACCAGCCGCAGCCCCCACGTGCCGGTCACTCCCAAACAGATCGCCGCCGCCGCCGTGGAAGCCGCCAAGGCCGGCGCCACCGTTGTGCACTGCCATGTGCGCGACCCCGAGACCGGCAAGTTCAGCCGCGACGTCGCCTTGTACCGCGAAGTGATGGAGCGCATCCGCGAGGCTGACATCGACATCATCGTCAACCTCACCGCCGGCATGGGCGGCGACCTGGAGATCGGGGCGGGCGAGAACCCGATGGCGTTCGGCCCCAATACCGACCTGGTCGGCCCGTTGACCCGCCTGGCGCATGTGGAGGAACTGCTGCCGGAAATCTGCACCCTGGACTGCGGCACGCTGAACTTTGGGGATGGCGACACCATTTACGTATCCACCCCGGCGCAACTGCGCGCAGGCGCCAAGCGTATCCAGGAGCTGGGGGTCAAGGCCGAGCTGGAGATTTTCGACACCGGCCACCTGTGGTTCGCCAAACAGATGATCAAGGAAGGCCTGCTCGACAACCCGTTGTTCCAACTGTGCCTGGGCATCCCGTGGGGCGCACCGGCCGACACCACCACCATGAAAGCCATGGTCGACAACCTGCCCGCCGACGCCGTGTGGGCCGGCTTCGGCATCGGCCGCATGCAAATGCCGATGGCGGCGCAAGCGGTGCTGCTGGGCGGCAATGTGCGGGTGGGGTTGGAAGACAACCTGTGGCTGGACAAGGGCGTGCTCGCCACTAACGGCCAGTTGGTGGAGCGGGCGAGTGAAATTCTCAGCCGGCTTGGTGCACGGGTTCTGACCCCGGCGGAAGGTCGCGTGAAGATGGGCCTGACCCGACGCGGCTAACCCCCTGCCCGAAACCGAATCAAAAATGTGGGAGCGGGCTTGCTCGCGAATGCGGTGGCTCAGTACCGGATAGAGCGACTGACACTGCGCATTCGCGAGCAAGCCCGCTCCCACAATGGATCACCGAACTCTTCAGGAATGTCGCCAATGAGCTTTATCACCGAAATCAAAACCTTCGCCGCCCTGGGCAGCGGTGTCATCGGCAGCGGCTGGGTGTCCCGCGCCCTCGCCCATGGCCTGGATGTGGTCGCCTGGGACCCCGCGCCCGGCGCTGAAGCCGCCCTGCGCAAACGCGTCGCCAACGCCTGGGGTGCCCTGGAGAAACAAGGCCTGGCACCCGGTGCATCACAGGATCGCCTGCGCTTTGTCGACACCATCGAAGCCTGCGTAAAAGACGCCGATTTCATCCAGGAGAGCGCCCCCGAACGCCTGGAGTTGAAGCTCGAATTGCACAGCAAGATCAGCGCCGCCGCCAAGCCCAATGCGCTGATCGGTTCGAGCACGTCCGGTCTGTTGCCGAGTGAGTTCTACGAGAGCGCCACACACCCGCAACGCTGCGTGGTCGGCCATCCGTTCAACCCGGTGTATCTGCTGCCGCTGGTGGAAGTGGTCGGTGGCAAAAACACCGCGCCGCAAGCGATCCAGGCCGCGATCAAGGTGTATGAATCCCTCGGCATGCGCCCGTTGCATGTGCGCAAGGAAGTCCCTGGTTTTATTGCCGACCGCCTGCTTGAAGCGCTCTGGCGTGAGGCGCTGCACCTGGTCAACGACGGCGTGGCGACCACTGGCGAGATCGACGATGCGATCCGTTTTGGCGCGGGGCTGCGTTGGTCGTTCATGGGCACGTTCCTCACCTATACCCTCGCGGGTGGCGACGCCGGCATGCGGCATTTCATGGCGCAGTTCGGACCGGCGCTGCAGCTGCCGTGGACCTACCTGCCGGCACCGGAGCTGACCGACAAGTTGATCGACGATGTGGTGGAGGGCACCCGCGATCAGTTGGGCACACACAGCATTTCGGCGCTGGAGCGCTATCGTGATGATTGCCTGTTGGCGGTGCTGGAAGCGGTAAAAACCACCAAGGCCAAACACGGCATGAGCTTCGCTGAATAACCCCTGTGGGAGCGGGCTTGCTCGCGAAAGCGGAGTGTCAGTCACTTAAATTTTTCTGACTCACCGCATTCGCGAGCAAGCCCGCTCCCACATTTTTTGACCGAGTACATGCCATGCCTGCATTAACCACTTATACGACGCAAATCCAACCCGACTGGGTGGACTACAACGGCCACCTGCGCGACGCGTTCTACCTGCTGATTTTCAGCTACGCCACCGACGCGCTGATGGACAGCCTCGGCCTGGACAGCACCCACCGCGAAGCCAGCGGCCACTCGCTGTTCACCCTGGAGTTGCACCTGAACTACCTGCACGAAGTGAAACTCGGCGCCGACGTCGAGGTGCATACCCAACTCATCGCCCATGACGCCAAGCGCCTGCATCTCTACCACAGCCTGCATCTGGTCGGCGGCGATAAGGAACTGGCGGGCAACGAACAGATGCTGCTGCACGTCGACCTCAAAGGGCCCCATGCGACAGCGTTTAGCGAGGCCACCCTGCAACGCCTTTCGGCGATATGCCTGGAGCAGGCCGACTTGCCGCGCCCTGCCCTGCTCGGCCGGGTCATCGGCATAAAAAAAGCCCCGATCAAGCCGTGACGAGATCGAGGCAGAAGGTTTTGTGTGAGCTGTACATCCCGAGGGTGACCAAACCGTCAAGCTGCTTGCTTGAACCCAGTGTGCCCATTAGTGCCGTCGGCAAATGGCCCGAAAACGACATGCTCATAGCCATCTGAGCCATTCGCGCAATCTGCCCTTGCCGCCCCGTTGAGTGGCTACCAGAATCGAGGTCAAACCCGTTCCCTTCACCAGGATAAACGTCATGATGCATGCGGATTTGATTGACCAGGATGACCTGCTGGGCCAGTTGCGCTCACTGGGTTTTGAAGTCTCCAGCGGCTCTACCGCCGAGCAGGCCTGCGAGTGTGCGGTGCGTGGCTTGAGCGAGGCGCGGGCCAAGGCACTGAAGGGGATGGTGGAGCAGATGTACACCGGCAGCGCGACGATCTTGCCGGCGGTGCGCCAGGCCATCGATAAGCAGTTGCTCCCGGCCCTGATGCAGTTCAAGCAGAACTCGGGGGCCTGATGAAGCGCATTCGCGAGCAAGCCCGCTCCCACATTCGACTGCATTCCAGGGTTGGAACTCGGTCGAGTGTGGGAGCGGGCTTGCTCGCGAATGCAGGCGCCTGGGTCTAGAGCCTTACGCTGGCAAACGTCGACTCATTGCGCGCCTGGCTCAACGCCGACATCGGTCCCGACAACGGTGACAGCACCAAGGCCGGCGGAATCGGCATCATCGCCACCTGTTGGGTCGTGTTGGAGCCCACACGTTCATCCCGTGGTGGAATGCCGAAGTATTCGCGGTAGCACTTGGAGAAGTGCGGCGTGGAGACAAACCCACACACCGACGCCACTTCGATGATCGACATCGGCGTTTGCTTGAGCAGCTGCCGCGCGCGGATCAAGCGCAACTTCAGGTAGTAACGCGACGGCGAGCAGTGCAGGTACTTCTGGAACAGCCGCTCCAGCTGGCGCCGCGATACGGCGACGTATACCGCCAACTCATCCAGGTCGATCGGCTCTTCCAGATTGGCCTCCATCAACGCGACGATTTCCTGCAGCTTCGGCTGGTTGGTGCCGAGCATGTGCTTGAGCGGCACGCGCTGGTGATCCTGCTCGTTGCGGATGCGTTCGTACACAAACATCTCGGAGATCGCGGCCGACAGTTCACGCCCGTGATCGCGGCTGATCAGGTGCAGCATCATGTCCAGCGGCGCGGTGCCGCCGGAGCTGGTGAAGCGGTTGCGGTCGAGGGTGAACAGGCGTGTGCTCATGGCCACGCGGGGAAAGGCTTCCTGCATCGAGGCCAGGCATTCCCAGTGCACGCTGCAATCGAAACCATCGAGCAGACCCGCGCAGGCCAGGGCCCAGCTGCCGGTGCACACGGCGCCCAGGCGACGCGACTGGCGCGCCTGGCTCTGCAGCCACGACACGTGTTCACGGGTGACGGTACGTTGGATACCCACGCCGCCGCACACGATCACAGTGTCCAGGGCCGGGGCTTTGTGCATGGAGGCATCGGGAGTGATTTGCAGCCCGTCGCTGGCCCACACTTGGTTGCCGTCGACACTCAGGGTTGTCCAGCGATACAACTCGCGACCGGACAGCTGGTTGGCCATGCGCAGGGGTTCGACTGCGGATGCCAGGGAAATCAGCGTGAAATTGTCCAGCAGCAAAAAGCCGATGGATTGAGGCGTACGGTTCTGGGGTTGAGCCCCGGAGTTGAACGACGTCATCACAGTATCTCCTCACACAAAGCGGGTGATGGCCTCAGGCGAGGCTCTTGTTATTGCGCTCTTCATCCTTCACGGAGAGAGGCTTTGAATTGACAGAGCAAATGCCATGCCTAAATTTGAATGGCCGTCCAATAACTCCTAAAAACGACGTTTTGACGCGTCTATATAAGCCCGCGCGAGACGCATGGTTAAGCCCTGAAATGGGCGTAGGAACGGGCCCTCACAGACCGGGTGAGCAGAACGGTAGCACTTGTGGGAAGGCGCTTTGCGGGCGTAGGAGAAGTCTGTCACCCATGGCACGGGGGACGGGTGGTCGAGGGGTAAATCGTTCGTGAGCTACTTATCTGTTTGCGACGCGCTAAAAGGTGGCGCTTTTGCTTTGGGTGTGCACTTTGTGAGCAGTGTTGTCTGGACCTCCGCTATCGCAGGCAAGCCAGCTCCCACATTCGACCGCATCCTCATGCTGGAACTCGGTCAACTGTGGGAGCTGGCTTGCCTGCGATGGCGGTGTCACTGACTCAACACTCGACAGCACTCACCGCCAACCCACCCCGCGACGTCTCTTTGTACTTGTCGTGCATGTCCGCCCCGGTATCGCGCATGGTGCGGATCACCCGGTCCAGCGAGATAAAGTGCTGGCCATCGCCACGCAACGCCATCTGCGCCGCGTTGATCGCCTTCACCGCCGCAATCGCATTGCGCTCGATGCACGGCACCTGCACCAGCCCGCCCACCGGGTCGCAGGTCAGGCCGAGGTTGTGTTCCAGGCCGATCTCGGCGGCGTTGCACAGTTGCTCCGGCGTGGCGCCGAGGATTTCCGCCAAGCCGGCGGCAGCCATCGCGCAGGCTGAACCCACCTCGCCCTGGCAGCCGACTTCGGCACCGGAGATCGAGGCGTTTTTCTTGCACAGGATGCCCACCGCCGCGGCGCCGAGCAGGTAGTCGACCACATTGGCTTCGGTGACTTCTTCGCTGAACTTCATGAAGTAGTGCAGCACCGCCGGGATGATCCCCGCCGCGCCGTTGGTGGGTGCGGTGACCATGCGCCCGCCAGCGGCGTTTTCTTCGTTGACCGCGAGGGCGAACAGGTTGACCCACTCCATCGCGCTCAACGTCGAGCCGATTACATTGGGCTTGTTCAATTCCTGCAGGCTGCGGTGCAACTTGGCGGCGCGGCGGCGCACGTTCAGGCCGCCGGGCAAGATGCCTTCGTGCTTGAGGCCTTGCTCCACGCAATCTTGCATGGCGTGCCAGAGCTTGAGCAGGCCACTGCGGATTTCTTCTTCGGAGCGCCAGACCTTTTCATTGGCCAGCATCAGTTCGGCGACGCGCAGGTTGTGGGTCTTGCACAGCTGCAACAGCTCCACCGCGCTGGAAAAATCGTAGGGCAGTTCGGTGCGATCCATGTCGGCCACGCCGCTTTGTGCCTGGGCTTCATCCACCACAAAACCGCCGCCCACCGAATAGTAAGTGTCGCGATGCAACTCGCCGCTGTCGCCGTACACCACAAGGGTCATGGCATTGGGGTGAAACGGCAGGTTTTCGTCGAGCAGGCGCATGTCGCGGGCCCACACGAAGGGCACCGCCAGGTGTCCGTCCAGCAGCAGGGTGTCGGTTTCGCGCAGGGTGTGAATGCGCTGGCCGATTTGCGACGGGTCGATTGCGTCCGGCCACTCGCCCATCAACCCCATGATGGTGGCGGTGTCGCTGCCGTGGCCGATGCCGGTGGCGGACAGGGAGCCATAAAGCTGAACTTCGACGCGCCGCACTTGTTCCAACAACTCACGTCCACGCAGGCCCTGGACGAACAACGCCGCGGCGCGCATGGGGCCGACGGTGTGAGAACTCGAAGGCCCGATGCCGATCTTGAACAGGTCGAAAACACTGATAGCCATTGCGGTAGAACTCCTCGATAAGCACGGCCAGGCTTGAACGAGGTGCTACGCTCAGATCGCCCAGATGGCGGCATCATCAAGCTTTTATCCGCCGTCACGGCGTCTCACACCGACGCACCCATGCTCACTAGCGTCGCTGGCGTGTGATCACCTGTTTTGGGCGTTTTTTGCGGTGCAGATGGGCAAAAACTGCAGTTTTGCCTTGGGAAAAACCTGTAAGCGACGTCACCGACACTGGATACGACCCTCCCTGTACTGGATACGACGCCCCCTGTAGGCGTCAGATTTTCACTGGTACATGATCAGTCTCGACTCGTTTGCAAGGCGCCGTGCCAGAGCAGTTGTCACACGCTCTAAACGCAACACTTATAAAGCGCGGCGAAGGCCGCCAGAAAAAACACAGGAGTCTAGCCCCATGAAAGGTTCACCCCAGTTGTTATTGGCCGCCATGCTGAGTCTGCCAGTCCTGGCGCACGCGGCAGAGCCGGCACAATGTCAGACCGTCAACTTCTCCGATGTCGGCTGGACCGACATCACCGTCACCACGGCGACCACCAGCGAAATCCTCAAGGGCCTGGGCTACAAGCCGCGCACCACGATGATTTCCGTACCAGTGACCTACAAGTCCCTGGCCGACGGCAAGAACATGGACATCTTCCTCGGCAACTGGATGCCGACCATGGAAAACGACATCAAGCAGTACCGTGATGCCGGCACCGTGGAAACCGTGCGCGCCAACCTGGAGAACGCCAAGTACACCCTGGCGGTCCCCGAAGCGCTGTACAACAAAGGCCTGAAGGACTTCGCCGACATCGCCAAATTCAAGGACGAGCTGGGCGGCAAGATCTACGGCATCGAGCCGGGCAACGACGGCAACCGCACCATCCAGACACTGATCGACAAAGACGCCTTCGGCCTGAAAACCGCCGGTTTCAAAGTGGTCGAATCCAGCGAAGCCGGGATGCTCTCCCAGGTTGAGCGCGCCTCCAAGCGTGACCAGGCCATCGTGTTCCTCGGCTGGGAACCGCACCCGATGAACACCCGCTTCAAGATGAAGTACCTGACCGGCGGGGATGATTCCTTCGGCCCCAACTACGGCCAGGCCACCATCTACACCAACGTGCGCAAGGGCTACACCCAGGAATGCAGCAACGTTGGCCAGCTCCTGAAAAACCTGTCGTTCACCTTGAACATGGAAAGCACCCTGATGGGTAACGTGCTGGACGACAAGATGAAGCCCGACGCCGCGGCGAAAGCCTGGCTGCAGAAAAACCCGCAAGTGCTCGACACCTGGCTCGCGGGGGTCACCACCGTTGATGGCAAACCTGGACTGGACGCCGTGAAAGCCTATCTCGCCAAGTAATTCACCGTTGTCCCCGGGGCGGTGCGCTGCCCCGGGATGTTTTCCCTCTTCGCATGTGGACATTCACTACCATGCTGACTGAACAGAAAATCCCACTAGGCCAGTACATCGCTGCCTTCGTTGAATGGTTGACCCAACACGGTGCCAACTACTTCGACGCAATCGCATCGACGCTGGAAACGATGATCCACGGCGTGACGTTCGCGCTGACCTGGTTCAATCCGCTGGCATTGATCGGTCTGATTGCGCTGCTGGCTCATTTTATTCAACGCAAATGGGGCCTGACCGTCTTTGTCATTGCCTCCTTCCTGCTGATCCTCAACCTGGGGTACTGGCAGGAAACCATGGAGACCCTGGCGCAGGTGCTGTTCGCCACCCTGGTCTGCGTGGTCATCGGTGTGCCGCTGGGCATTGTTGCCGCGCACAAACCGATGTTCTACACCATGATGCGGCCGGTACTCGATCTGATGCAGACCGTACCGACCTTCGTCTACCTCATCCCTACCCTGACCCTCTTCGGGCTGGGTGTGGTGCCTGGGCTGATTTCCACGGTGGTGTTCGCGATTGCCGCGCCGATCCGCCTGACTTACCTGGGTATCCGTGATGTACCGCAAGAGTTGATGGACGCCGGCAAGGCCTTTGGCTGCTCGCGCCGTCAGTTGCTCTCGCGCATTGAACTGCCCCACGCCATGCCGAGCATCGCTGCCGGCATTACCCAATGCATCATGCTGTCGTTGTCGATGGTGGTGATCGCCGCCCTGGTGGGCGCCGATGGCCTCGGCAAACCGGTGGTCAACGCACTCAACACCGCTGACATCGCCCTGGGCTTTGAAGCCGGCCTGGCAATCGTATTGCTGGCCATCATGCTCGACCGCATCTGCAAACAACCCGACGCCAAAGTAGGGGGTGATGCATGAGCATTATCCGATTCGACAATGTCGACGTGATCTTCTCCAAAGACCCACGCGAAGCGCTCAAGCTGCTGGACCAGGGCATGAGCCGTAACGAGATCCTGAAAAAGACCGGGCAGATTGTCGGCGTTGAAAAAGCCAGCCTGGACATCGAGAAAGGCGAGATCTGCGTGCTGATGGGCCTGTCGGGCTCGGGCAAATCCAGCTTGCTGCGCTGCATCAACGGCCTCAACACCGTGAGCCGCGGCCAACTGTTCGTGGAGCATGAGGGTCGCCAGATCGACATCGCTTCCTGCACCCCCGCCGAGCTGAAAATGATGCGTACCAAGCGCATCGCCATGGTGTTCCAGAAGTTCGCCCTGATGCCGTGGCTGACCGTGCGCGAAAACATCAGCTTCGGCCTGGAGATGCAGGGCCGTCCGGAAAAAGACCGGCGCAAGCTGGTGGACGAAAAGCTCGAACTGGTGGGCCTGACCCAATGGCGCAACAAGAAGCCGGATGAACTCTCCGGCGGCATGCAGCAGCGCGTCGGCCTGGCCCGCGCGTTGGCGATGGACGCCGACATCCTGCTGATGGACGAACCCTTCTCCGCCCTCGACCCGCTGATCCGCCAGGGCTTGCAGGACGAGTTGCTGGAACTGCAACGCAAGCTGAGCAAGACCATTGTATTCGTGAGCCACGACCTCGACGAAGCGCTCAAATTGGGCAGCCGTATCGCGATCATGAAAGACGGCAAGATCATCCAGTACAGCGTGCCGGAAGAGATCGTGCTGAACCCGGCGGATGACTATGTGCGCACCTTCGTCGCCCATACCAACCCACTGAACGTCCTGTGCGGCCGCAGCCTGATGCGCACCCTGGACAACTGCAAGCGCGTCAACGGTTCGGTGTGCCTGGACCCGGGCGGCGACTCGTGGCTGGACCTGGCCGAAGGCAACACCATCAAGGGTGCTCGCCAGAATGGCGCGGTGATGAATTTGCAGAACTGGGCACCGGGGCAAGCGGTGGAAGGTTTGAGTCGGTTGCCAACGCTGGTGGATTCGAATATCGGCATGCGTGATGCATTGCAGATTCGGTATCACACGGGGAACAAGCTGGTGTTGCATGACAACAACCAGGTGGTGGGGATCTTGGGGGACAGCGAGCTGTACCACGCCCTGCTAGGCAAGAACCTGGGGTAAGCCACACCGCAAAGCAAATGTGGGAGCGGGCTTGCTCGCGAATGCGGTGTGTCAGACAGCACATCTGCCACTGATACACCGCATTCGCGAGCAAGCCCGCTCCCACATTTTGATCTACGTACAACATAAAAAAACGGCGCCAGTGACGGCGCCGTTCGTTTCAACTATCAGCTATAGACCCGGCCAAGGAGCTGCCGATGGCTTTCAAACTGATCGAGCACGTCCCGGGTGATCTGTTCCTGAGCAAAGCCCATCAGGTCGTACTCCTGAGGCCCGTTGTGCAGGTACACCTCAGCGCGGTAGTAGCGGGTGCGCTCTTCTTCAGGCAAGTCGGTCGAGGCCGACGAGTAAGCATCCAGGCTCACTTCGTAGACAAACGGGTTGCCCTCTTCCATCTCGATGCGCACACCAATGCAGCGCTTGGATTTGCCAAGCAAGGTCTGCACTTCCAAGCCCTGCTCACGCAATGCCACGGCGGCTTCTTCCAACGCCGGCGTTACGTGCTTGTCCATGAAACGCTGCACCGTGCCCTGGCTCGGTTGCAGGTCCAGCGCGGTCAACCGCTCGCTGAAACCACGACGGCCACGCTCGGCCAATTGCGCCTGCTCCTGTTCGATGGCCACGTCCTGGCGCATGGCCTTGTGCAGACCGAACATAAAGAACACCAGCACCACCGAGAACGGCAGCCCCGCCAGCACCACCATGGTTTGCATGGCTTCGAAGTTACCCGCGAACAACAGGCCGATGGTCACCAGAGTGATCACCGCCGACCAGAAGATCCGCAGCCAGTGCGGCGCATCTTCATCCACATTGCCGCCTTTGCACGACAGGTTGGCCATCATCACCGCGCCGGAATCCGCCGGGGTCAGGAACAGCACAAAGCCCACAAAGATCGACACACCGATGACGATTTTCGACGCCGGGTAATGCTCCAGCAGTTGGTAGATGGCCATCGACGGTTGTTCCAGCGCCGTCTTGCCCAACTCCACCGCACCGTGGTTCAGCACCAGGTCCAGCGCCGAGTTGCCAAAGATCGACAGCCACGCCAGGGTGAAGCCCAGCGGGATCAACAGCACGCCCGCCACCAGTTCACGCACCGAGCGACCACGGGAAATGCGCGCGATGAACATGCCTACGAACGGCGCCCAGGAAATCCACCAGGCCCAGTAGAACAGGGTCCACAGCCCCATCCAGCGTTCGGTCTTGTCGGCGTCGCCTTCGTACACGTAGAGGTCGAAGGTTTTCAGCACCAGGCCGTTCATGTAGTCGCCGATGTTCTGCACGAAGCCGTTGAGCAGGTGCAGGGTCGGGCCGAACAGCAGCACAAAGATCAGCAAGCCGCTGAACAGCACGATATTGAGGTTGGACAGGCGGCGAATGCCGTTCTCCACACCCGACACGGCAGCGATGGTCGCCACGGTGCTCATCACGATGATCACGATCAGCAGGTTGGTGTTGTTGTGCGCCATGCCGAACAGGTTTTCCAAACCGGACGACACTTGCATCGCACCAATCCCCAGGTTGGTCACCAGGCCCAGCAGCGTCACGAACATGCCGAAACCGTCCACCGCGTGACCGGCCGCGCCCTTCACCCAACGCTCGCCGACCAGCGGGTACAGCGCCGAACGCAAGGCCAGCGGCTGGTTATGGCGATACGCGAAGTACGCCACGGCCAGGCCGACCAAGGCGTAGATCGCCCAACCGTGCAAGCCCCAGTGCAGGAAGGTCAGTTGCAGCGCCTGGCGTGCAGCCATGTTGCTGGCGGCCGCGCCTTCAGGCGGGTTGAAGTAGTGGTCCAGCGGCTCCGAGGCGCCGAAGTACAGCAGCGAGATGCCGATACCCGACGAGAACAGCATGCCGGCCCAGGCGCCGTAGCTGAAGTCCGGGGTGTCGTCCTTACTGCCCAGTTTCAATTTGCCGTAGGAAGAAAACGCCAGGCCCACCACAAACACCAGGTAGGCGGCGATGACCACCATGTAATACCAGCCGAAGCTTTTCGACAGCCAGGCTTGTGCGACGCCGAGCATGCGCCCGGCCTCCTGCGGGGCGATGATCAGGATGGCAGTCAACAACAGAATCAACGCGGTGGAGGTGTAGAACACCCAACCGTTGACCCGCACCTTTTCCGGCGGGGTCTTTATAAGAGAGGCAGAACTCATGGCGCAGATGCTCCGGGCAGTGCGAAAGAGAAACACAAGGCAGCGGTTATCCCGGGACATCGCTTTATGGGCAGGCGACGGACGGGTGTTATAAAGACACCCCGAAAACCCTTGGCCCCCTACCGGACAGGTAGACAGGGCGTTTCAAGGGTTTTTGCAGGTGTCATTTGTCGCGGCTCTCAGGCAGGAAACTTCTGTAGGCAGCGACCATTTGTCGCAGATCTTATTCTTTGTTGATTGAACGTTCAATCAAAACAAAATAGACTGGCCATCAAGCCGACGGACGTTTATCGCCAGTCGGCAGGCCTAAGGAGAGGTGCTACATGCCCAAGGTCGGTATGCAACCCATACGCCGCCAGCAATTGATCGAAGCCACCTTGACGGCCATCGATCAGGTCGGGATGGGAGATGCCAGCATTGCGCTGATCGCCCGTTTGGCCGGCGTCTCGAACGGCATCATCAGTCACTACTTCAAGGACAAGAACGGCCTTATTGCAGCGACGATGCGCTACTTGATGAACGCGCTGATCGACAACGTCCACGAACGCAGGCTCGCGCTGACGGACGACAGCCCACGGGCACACCTTCAGGTGATCATCGAGGGCAACTTCGACGCCAGCCAGGTCAACGGCCCGGCAATGAAAACCTGGTTGGCCTTCTGGGCCACCAGCATGCATCACCCGTCATTGCACAGGTTGCAGCGGATCAACGATCAACGTCTGTATTCCAACCTGTGCTGCCAGTTCCGCCGAGTGCTGCCGCTGCCGCACGCACGCAAAGCAGCCCGAGGCCTGGCGGCCCTGATCGACGGTTTGTGGTTGCGCGGCGCCCTGTCGGGAGACGCTTTCGACACGGCGCAGGCGCAACGGATCGCTTACGAATACATGGATTTCCAATTGGCCAAGCAGGTGAGTTAGAGCACACATAGACGCTCAACCCCTGAACGCTGCCGCACCGGCCTACGGTGCGGTGGTCAACGCCAACCACTTATGCACTTGCGAGGACTTTATGGCCCGTTTCGAACTGCAAAAACTCTACATTGACGGCGGCTACAGCGACGCTGGCAGCGATGCCACCTTCGAAGCCATCAACCCGGCTAACGGTGAAGTTCTCGCCCAAGTGCAACGCGCGACGAAAGACGACGTTGAACGTGCCGTGGTCAGCGCCGAAAAAGGCCAGAAAATCTGGGCCGCGATGACCGCCATGGAGCGTTCGCGCATCCTGCGTCGTGCCGTCGACATCCTGCGCGAGCGCAACGACGAACTGGCGGCCCTGGAAACCCTGGACACTGGTAAAGCGTTCTCCGAAACCAAGTACGTCGACATCGTCACCGGCGCCGACGTGCTGGAATACTACGCAGGCCTGGTGCCCGCCATCGAAGGCGAGCAGATCCCGCTGCGCGACACTTCCTTCGTCTACACCCGCCGCGAGCCGCTGGGCGTGGTGGCGGGTATCGGCGCGTGGAACTACCCGATCCAGATCGCCCTGTGGAAATCCGCACCGGCCCTGGCCGCCGGTAACGCGATGATCTTCAAGCCAAGCGAAGTCACCTCGCTGACCACCCTGAAACTGGCCGAGATCTACACCGAAGCCGGCGTTCCCGCGGGCGTGTTCAACGTATTGACCGGCAGCGGCCGTGAAGTCGGCACCTGGCTGACCGAGCACCCGCGCATCGAAAAAATCTCGTTCACCGGCGGCACCGACACCGGCAAGAAAGTCATGGCCAGCGCGTCGAGCTCCTCGCTCAAAGACGTGACCATGGAACTGGGCGGCAAGTCCCCGCTGATCATCTTTGACGACGCCGACCTCGACCGCGCCGCCGACACCGCGATGATGGCCAACTTCTACAGCTCCGGTCAGGTGTGCACCAACGGCACCCGCGTGTTCGTGCCCAAGCACCTGCAAGCGGCGTTCGAAGCCAAGATCGTCGAGCGTGTCGCGCGCATTCGCGTCGGCAACCCGGAAGACGAAAACACCAACTTCGGCCCACTGGTCAGCTTTGCCCACATGGAAAGCGTGCTGGGCTACATCGCCAAGGGCAAAGAGCAAGGCGCACGCCTGCTGTGCGGCGGCGAGCGCCTGACCGACGGCGACTTCGCCAAAGGCGCCTTCGTGGCCCCGACCGTGTTCACCGACTGCACCGACGACATGGTCATCGTGCGTGAAGAAATTTTCGGTCCAGTCATGGCGATCCTGACCTACGAAACCGAAGAAGAAGTGATCCGCCGCGCCAACGACACCGACTTCGGCCTGGCCGCCGGCCTGGTGACCAAGGACCTGAACCGCGCCCACCGTGTGATTCATCAGCTGGAAGCGGGTATCTGCTGGATCAACGCCTGGGGCGAGTCCGACGCGAAGATGCCGGTTGGCGGCTACAAGCAATCCGGTGTGGGCCGTGAGAACGGCATCAGCTCGCTGAACAACTTCACCCGCATCAAATCGGTACAGGTCGAGCTGGGCGATTACGCATCAGTGTTCTGATGAGCCTCAAGCGGCAAGCTTCAAGCTGCAAGTAAAAGCAGTTTGGCTTGCCGTACCTCCCCGATACACCGCTCGCTGCCCTTTCTTGCAGCTTGAAGCTAAGAGCTTGCAGCTCTCAAGGAGCCCCCCATGACTCAAGAATACGACTACATCATTGTTGGCGCAGGTTCTGCGGGCAACACACTAGCGACCCGTCTGACCGAAGACGAAGGCGTCACCGTCCTGCTGCTGGAAGCCGGCGGCCCGGACTACCGTTTCGATTTCCGTACGCAAATGCCAGCCGCGCTGGCGTTCCCACTGCAAGGCCGCCGCTACAACTGGGCCTACGAAACCGATCCAGAGCCACACATGGATGGCCGCCGCATGGAATGTGGTCGCGGCAAGGGCCTGGGCGGTTCTTCCCTGATCAACGGCATGTGCTACATCCGTGGCAACGCCATGGACTACGACAACTGGGCGAAGCTGCCGGGCCTGGAAGACTGGACCTACCTCGACTGCCTGCCGTATTTCCGCAAGGCCGAAACCCGCGACATCGGTCCTAACGACTGGCACGGCGGCGATGGCCCGGTCAGCGTGACCACGCCAAAGGCCGGCAACAACCCGCTGTTCCACGCCATGGTCGAAGCCGGCGTGCAGGCCGGTTACCCGCGTACCGAAGACTTGAACGGCTACCAGCAAGAAGGCTTCGGCCCGATGGACCGTACCGTCACGCCTAACGGCCGTCGCGCCAGCACCGCACGCGGTTACCTGGACACCGCCAAGAAGCGTTCGACGCTGACCATCGTCACCCACGCCCTCACCGACAAAGTGTTGTTCGAAGGCAAGCGTGCGGTCGGCGTGCGTTACCTGATCGGTGCCGCCGAAGAGCGCGTCGAAGCCCGCGCCCGTAAGGAAGTGCTGGTGTGCAGCGGTGCAATCGCTTCGCCGCAACTGCTGCAACGCTCCGGTGTAGGCCCGGCCAAACTGCTGGAAAGCCTCGACATCCCGGTGGTCCACGACCTGCCCGGCGTCGGCGAGAACCTGCAGGACCACCTTGAGCTGTACCTGCAATACGCGTGCACCCAACCCGTGTCGCTGTACCCGTCGCTGCTCTGGTACAACCAGCCGGCGATCGGTGCCGAGTGGCTGTTCAACGGCACCGGCATCGGCGCCAGCAACCAGTTCGAAGCAGGCGGGTTTATCCGTACCCGTGAAGAATTCGAGTGGCCGAACATCCAGTACCACTTCCTGCCGGTGGCGATTAACTACAACGGCAGCAACGGTGTGAAAGAGCACGGTTTCCAGGCGCACATGGGGTCCATGCGTTCGCCGAGCCGTGGGCGCATCCAGCTGAAGTCGAAGAACCCGCGCGACTACCCGAGCATCCTCTTCAACTACATGGCCACCGAACAGGACTGGCAGGAATTCCGCGACGGCATTCGCCTGACCCGTGAAATCATGCAACAGCCGGCCCTGGACCCGTACCGTGGCCGCGAAATCAGCCCGGGTATCGACGTGCAAACCGATGAACAGCTCGACAAGTTCATCCGCGAGCACGCCGAGACTGCGTTCCACCCGTCCTGCTCGTGCAAGATGGGCACCGACGAGATGGCAGTCGTGGACGGCGAAGGCCGTGTACACGGCATGCAAGGTCTGCGTGTGGTGGATGCGTCGATCATGCCGATCATCACCACTGGCAACCTGAACGCGCCGACGATCATGATCGCCGAGAAAATCGCCGACAAGATCCGTGGCCGCCAGCCGCTGCCACGCAGCACTGCCGACTACTACGTGGCCGGCGATGCCCCAGTGCGTGGCAAGCCGCTGCGTGAAGTGGGCCCTACCGCGCAGTAACTGAGACACCGCGTCGCCTGTATCGCAGGCAAGCCAGCTCCCACAGTTGACCGAGTTCGTCTAAATAACTCGATCACCTGTGGGAGCCGGGCTTGCCCGCGATGAGGCCCGACCAGACACCACAAAACCACCCGCCTACACTTTCCTTGATCAGCTCCCAGCCCAGGCCTACTCTGTCCGCCTGCCCGCGACGAGCCGCCCACAAGGAAGGCCCCATGTTCGATAAACACTCCCTCCTCAAACAGCACTTCAGTGCCCTGCGCTCCTGCGCCGAATTCTTCTCCCTGCGCTACGTGTGCGAATCCGGCCACTACCTGGCCGTGCGCAAGAACGTCGCCGAACCGCCGCACCTGAACCACGACGAGGGCGCCATGCTCACCGTGCGCGTCAACGGTGTGGAAGCCTACGCCGCGACCCACGACATTTCCCTCGCCGGCCTGCAAGCCGCCCTTGAGCGCGCCGAACAGCAAGCCCGGCAGATCGCTGCCCACGCCCTGCTCGACCTGCGCGACCAGCCGGTGTCCAGCGACGTGGCCGACTACCTGTCGCCCGATCTCGAGCAAGCCTTCCCGTCCTTGAGCGACTGCTACCAACTGCTCGGCGATGAATCCGCTGCGGTGCCCAAAGACGAGCGCCTGGTGAACTGGGAAGTCAGCCTGGGCCTGACCCACGTCGAGCAGATCTACCTCAACACTGCCGGTGCCGAACTGCGCCAGGCCCAACGCTTCGTGTTCCCCGGCGTCAACGTCACCGCCTACGACGGCCACGACAGCCAGACCCGCACCCTGGGCGGCAGCAACTTCGGCCAGCAAGGCGGCTTTGGCGTGATCAGCCGCTTCGGCCTGGTCGGCGCCGCGCCGCGCGTTGCCGATGAAGCCCTGCAACTGCTGCTCGCGCCAAATACGCCCAATGGCCTGCGCGACCTGCTGTTGATGCCCGACCAGATGATTTTGCAAATCCACGAATCCATCGGCCACCCACTGGAACTGGACCGCATCCTTGGCGACGAGCGCAATTACGCCGGCACCAGTTTTGTGAAGGCCAGCGACTTCGGCCATCTGCAATACGGCTCACCGCTGCTCAACGTGACCTTCGACCCGCAGATCCCCGAGCAACTCGCCAGCTACGGCCATGACGACGACGGCACCGCCGCCAGCAAGCAATTCCTGATCCGCGAAGGGTTGTTGCTCAAGCCGCTGGGCGGTGCGTTGTCGCAATTCCGTGCGGGCATGCAAGGCGTGGCCAACAGCCGCGCCAGCAGCTGGAACCGCGCGCCCATCGACCGCATGGCCAACCTGAATATCGAGGCGGGTGACAAGAGCCTGTCGCAGATGATTGGCGGCATCGAAAACGGCATCCTGATGTCGACCAACCGTTCATGGTCCATCGACGATGCGCGCAACAAATTCCAGTTCGGCTGCGAATGGGGCCAACTGATCGAAAACGGCGAGCTCAAGGGCGTGGTGAAAAACCCCAACTACCGGGCAATTTCCGCGCAGTTCTGGCGCAATCTCAGCGCCGTCGGCGATGCCAGCACCTTCAAGGTGTTGGGTACGCCGAACTGCGGCAAAGGCGAACCCAACCAGGTGATCCGCGTCGGCCATGCGTCGCCGGCCTGTGTGTTCAGTGATGTCGATGTATTTGGGGGAGATGCCTGATGAACGACTTCAAGGCACTGGTGCAATGGCTCAAGCAGGCCATCACCGACAACGAACAGTTTCATTTGGGCTACGCCGCCGAAGCGTCCGAGTTCGTACGTTTCAACCACGCCAAGGTGCGCCAGGCCGGGCAGGTGCAGCAGGCCAGCGTCACGCTCAAGCTGATCAACGCTGACCGCCACGCCGACCTGAACATCACCCTCGCCGGTGCACCCCAACTGGACCGCCAGCGCCTCGCCGATGGCTTGCAACAGTTGCGCGAAACCCTGCCGCTGCTGCCGCCAGACCCGTACCTGCTGCTGAACCACAACGCCTGGCAAAGCCGCAACGAACAGGCACAGCCATTGCCAGCGCTGGCCCAGGTG
The DNA here is from genome assembly GCF_057835125.1 of Pseudomonas sp. GL_117. Taxonomy (NCBI): domain Bacteria; kingdom Pseudomonadati; phylum Pseudomonadota; class Gammaproteobacteria; order Pseudomonadales; family Pseudomonadaceae; genus Pseudomonas; species Pseudomonas sp. GL_117. Next base: position 5,724,057 of record NZ_CM174418.1, read on the forward strand.
CTGGACGACATCAGCCGCGCCGCCGACGGCGTGGACCTGGTTGGCTTCTACGCCGCCGGCCCGATCAGCCGTGGTTTTGCCAGCTCTTCGGGGGCGTTCGGCTGGCACCAGGCCAATAGCTTCAACTTCGACTTCAGCCTGTTTCACGCCAATGGCGAAGCGGTGAAAGCCAGCTACGCCGGGCACACCTGGGACAGCAAAGCGTTTGCCGCACGCTTGCAACAGGCCCGCGAGCAACTCGAGTTCCTTGGCCGCCCACTGCACAAGCTGGCACCGGGGCAGTACCGCGCCTACCTCGCTCCGGCGGCCATGGAAGAAATCATCAGCATCATCACTTGGAGCGGTTTTTCCGCCCAGGCCATTGCCAGCAAAAGCAGTTCGCTGCAAAAACTGTATGCCGGGGAACAATCCCTGAGCCCGCTGGTAACGGTGGATGAGCGCATCAGCGGCTCCCTGAGCGAAGCGTTTTCCAGCGAAGGCTATCCGCGGGGCGATGTCACGCTGATCAACGCGGGCCAGGCCGCAGGCGAGCTGATCAACTCGCGCAGCGCCGCCGAGTACGGCCTGAGCACCAACGGCGCAAGCCGTGACGAAGCGCCGAGCGCCTTGCAGATGGCGGCGGGCAACCTGGCCCAGGCCGACATCCTCAAGAGGTTGGGCACCGGTTTGTACATCAGCAACCTGTGGTACTTGAACTACTCCGACCTGCCGGCGGCGCGCCTGACCGGCATGACGCGCTTTGCGACGTTCTGGGTAGAGGACGGCGAGATCAAGGCGCCGGTGAGCACCATGCGCTTTGATGACAGTGTGTACAGCTTGCTCGGTTCGCAGTTGGAAGCGCTGACGGCGGAGCGGGAGTTGCTGCTGTCGGCCAGTACTTATGGGCAACGCAATACCTCGTCCAACCTGCTCCCGGGCGCCTTGGTCAAACGCCTGACCTTGACCCTCTAAACACAACACCCCCCCTGTGGGGTGCGGGCTTGTGTGGGAGCGGGCTTGCTCGCGAATACGGTGGGTCAGTCAACTCATTCAGTGACTGACACACTGCTTTCGCGAGCAAGCCCGCTCCCACACCAACCCACTCTCACATTGCACTGTGCAGGTTTCTGATACCTCGCTTCGCACCTTCCTACCGCAAAATCCCATCTCGCACTTGTTCCCCCGTGCTCTGTTGTCCCCTGCAAAAAACCTCGCTATAACGGTTAGTGGCATACCGCCACCCACAGGAAGTGAGCGTTGACATGGACCACGGAAGTTTCGTCATCAACAAGCTGTTCAAGCACTACAACGTTCACGTTGAGCAACTGGGCAACGACCCGCAGAAAGACACCGTATTGATGGTCAATGGCGCGCTGTCCACCACCCGCTCGTTCGCCCGCACCAGCAAGTGCCTGGCCGAGCATTTCAATGTGTTGTTGTTCGACCTGCCCTTCTCGGGCTACTCGCGCGAGCACAACACCGACCTGGATCTGGTGACCAAGGACGATGAAGTCCAGATGCTGCGCGCCCTGGTGGAGCGCTTCGAGGTCAACCATCTGGTGTCGGCTTCGTGGGGTGGCATCTCCACGCTGCTGACCCTGGCGCACAACCCGCCATCGATCAAAAGCTCGGTGGTGATGGCCCTGGCCCCAGACCTCAACAGGGCGATGCTCGATTACGTGGAGCGCGTGCGCGTGCTGATCGAGGCGGATGACAAGTCCGCCGTCGGCCATTTGCTCAACGAGACGGTGGGCAAATACCTGTCGCCCCGGCTCAAGCGCAATAACCATCGGCACCTGTCGACCATGGCCACCACCGAATACCGCCAGGCGCGCTTTCATATTCATCAGGTGCTGGCGCTGGGCGATGGCAATTACCTGCCAGAGCTCAAGAAGATTGACACGCCGGTGCACTTCATCAACGGCGCGCTGGATGAATACACGCCGGCCGCCGAGGCGCAGGTATTCATGCAGTATGTGGGGCGCAGCAGCTTTGCCGTGGCCGAACATACCGGGCACTTGCTCGACCTCGAATCCAGTGAGGCCGCCGCGGCGGTGCACCGTGAACTGCTGGATTTCCTGGTGGGAAAACGCACGACGGATGGCGCATAATCGCCGACACATAGCCTGCTAACAAAAAGGGTTTTCTATGCCGAATCGCGTCCCGCTCGATGCCAAGACCGCCCGCTGGCTCCCCTGGGTGGTGGCGATTGCCTTCTTCATGCAGTCGCTGGACGGGACGATTCTGAACACGGCACTGCCGGCCATGGCCCGGGACCTGGCGGAAAACCCACTGCGCATGCAAGGCGTGGTGATCGCCTACATGCTCACCGTCGCCTTGCTGATCCCGGCCTCGGGCTGGATCGCCGACCGCTTCGGCACCAAGAAAATCTTCTTTGGCGCGATCATGCTGTTCAGCATCGGTTCGCTGCTGTGCGCGCTGTCCAGCAGCCTGACCATGCTGGTGGGCGCGCGGGTCATCCAGGGCTTGGGCGGTGCGTTGATGCTGCCGGTCGGGCGACTGGTGGTACTGCGCGCCTACCCGCGTTCCGAACTGGTGCGGATCATGGGCTTTATCACCATCCCCGGCCTGCTTGGCCCGCTGCTCGGCCCGACCATGGGCGGCTGGATGGTGCAATACCTGACGTGGCACTGGATCTTTTTGATCAACCTGCCGGTGGGCATGATCGGTTGCTACGCCGTGTGGAAATTCATCCCCGACCTGCGCGGCAGCGAGCGCACACGCTTTGATAGCCTGGGTTTCTTGCTGTTTGGCGCGGCAATGGTGCTGATCACCATCGCCATGGAAGGCCTGGGCGAACTGCACCTGCCGCACCTGCGGGTGATGTTGCTGCTGTTCAGCGGGCTGGCGTGCCTGGCGGCGTACTGGCTGCGCGCCGGGCATATCGATAACCCGTTGTTCTCGCCGGTGCTGTTCAAGACGCGCACCTTTGCGGTGGGCATCCTCGGCAACTTGTTTGCGCGCCTGGGCAGCGGCGCGCTGCCGTTCCTGGTGCCGCTGCTGTTGCAGGTGGCGCTGGGCTATTCGCCGTCGGAAGCCGGGATGAGCATGTTGCCGCTGGCGGCGGCGGCGATGTTTGCCAAGTCCATCGCGCGGCCGTTGATCGAGCGACTGGGCTACCGCATCGTGCTGACCGGCAACACCCTGGCGCTGGGCATCATGCTGGCGAGCATGGGGCTGGTCACGGAACACACGCCCTACCCTTTGTTGCTGGGCATGCTGGCGCTGCTGGGGGCAATCAACTCGCTGCAATTCACCGCGATGAACACCGTCACCCTGATCGACCTCGACGACGCCCAGGCCAGCAGCGGCAACAGTTTGCTGTCGGTCGTGGCGCAATTGTCCCTCAGCCTTGGCGTGGCCTGCGCCGGTGCATTGCTCGGCGGGTTCACCGCAGAAACCGGCAACGATGGCGTGGAAAGCGTGCTCGGCGCGTTCCAGCTGACTTTCCTCACCGTAGGCATCATGGCGATGCTGGCGGCGGCGATCTTCCTGCAATTGTCGCCTAAAGGCAGCGGCAAGCCGCAAGTTTGAAGCTGCAAGAAAAAGCGCTAACTTGCAGCTTGAAGCTCATAACTTGCCGCTGGCCCCCCCCTACTCCTCGTCGAGAACATACAAACAGCGGCAAGCCGCAAGTTTGAAGCTGCAAGAAAAAGCGCTAACTTGCAGCTTGCAGCTCATAACTTGCCGCTGGCCCCCTACTCCTCGTCGAGAACATACAAATAAACCCGAGGGGGCCTGCTACACTGCGCGACATTTTGTTTTGCAGAGCCAGTCCCGTGACTACCATCGCCACCGCTTTTAATACTTTGCCGCTGTCCGCCGCCATGCTGGCTAACCTCGACTCGCTGGGTTATGTCGAGATGACGCAGATCCAGGCGCAAAGCTTGCCGGTGATCCTCAAGGGGCTGGACCTGATCGCACAGGCCAAGACCGGCAGCGGCAAGACTGCCGCCTTCGGCATCGGCCTGTTGAACCCGATCAACCCGCGTTACTTCGGCTGCCAGGCGCTGGTGATGTGCCCGACCCGTGAGCTGGCCGACCAGGTCGCCAAGGAAATCCGTCGCCTGGCCCGTGCTGAAGACAACATCAAGGTCCTGACCCTGTGCGGTGGCGTGTCCCTCGGTCCGCAGATCGCCTCCCTGGAACACGGCGCCCACGTTATCGTCGGCACTCCGGGCCGGATCCAGCAGCACCTGCGCAAGGGTTCGCTGGTGCTGGATGGCTTGAATACGCTGATCCTCGACGAAGCCGACCGCATGCTCGACATGGGCTTCTACGATGCCATCGAAGACATCATCAGCAAGACCCCGGCACGCCGCCAGACCCTGCTGTTCTCGGCCACCTACCCGGTAAGCATCAAGCAGTTGGCCTCCAAGTTCATGCGCGCGCCGCAGCAAGTGAAGGCCGAAGCGTTCCACTCCGACGATCAGATCGAACAGCGTTTCTTCGAGATCTCCCCAGAAGAACGCATGGACGCGGTGACCAAAGTCCTGGCGCACTTCCGCCCGGCTTCGTGCGTGGCGTTCTGCTTTACCAAGCAGCAAGTGCAGGAAACCGTCGACCACCTGACGTCCAAGGGCATCTCCGCCGTTGGCCTGCATGGCGACCTGGAACAGCGCGACCGCGACCAGGTACTGGCGATGTTCGCCAACCGCAGCACCTCGGTGCTGGTAGCGACCGACGTCGCCGCCCGTGGCCTGGACATCGACTCGCTGGACATGGTGATCAACGTCGAACTGGCCCGTGACTCGGAAATCCACATCCACCGCGTCGGCCGTACCGGCCGTGCCGGTGAGACCGGGATTGCGATCAGCCTGGTGGCGCCGTCCGAAGCGCACCGCGCCCAGGCTATCGAGCAGTTGCAGAAGTCGCCGCTGAACTGGGACCAACTGGACAACCTCAAGCCGCAAAGTGGTGGGCCGTTGCTGCCGGTCATGAGCACCCTGTGCATCGCCGCTGGCCGTAAAGACAAAGTGCGTCCGGGTGACATCCTCGGTGCACTGACGGGTGAAGCCGGGATTCCGGGGGCCCAGGTCGGCAAGATCGCGATTTTCGACTTCCAGGCCTTTGTGGCCGTGGAACGCGGCATCGCCAAGCAGGCGTTGCAGCGTTTGAATGACGGCAAGATCAAGGGCCGTTCGTTGCGCGTGCGGATCCTGTAACACGATCTCCCACCCAATGGAGATCCAAATGTGGGAGCGGGCTTGCTCGCGAATGCGGTGTATCAGTCAGACATGTAACGACTGACACTCCCCATTCGCGAGCAAGCCCGCTCCCACACTTTTGACTGTATTCCAATTCAGAATTTTTATGAGGACGTGGCTGTGCGCTCGACCGAAGTAGTGATCATTGGCGCCGGCGCCGCAGGCTTGATGTGCGCACTGACCGCCGCCGGGCGCGGGCGCAAGGTGATGCTGATCGACCATGCCAACAAGGCCGGCAAGAAGATCCTGATGTCCGGCGGTGGCCGCTGCAATTTCACCAACCTGTACACCGAGCCGGCCAACTTCCTCTCGCACAATGCGCACTTCTGCAAATCCGCCCTGGCGCGCTACACCCAGTGGGATTTCATCGGGCTGGTGGCCAAGCACGGCGTGCCGTACCACGAGAAGAAACTCGGCCAGCTGTTCTGCGATAACAAGTCCAGCGACATCCTCGGCATGCTGCTCGACGAATGCATCCAGACCGGCGTCAGCCTGCACCTGGACACCTCCATCCAGGAGATCGCCAAAGTCGACAGCGGCTACCAATTGCAGACCACCCTCGGCGAACTGCGCTGCGAGTCCCTGGTGATCGCCACCGGCGGCCTGTCGATTCCAACCTTGGGCGCCACCGGCTTTGGCTATCAGGTGGCCAGGCAATTCGGCCACGAACTGCTGCCGACCCGCGCCGGGCTGGTGCCATTCACCATCACCGACCAGCTCAAGGACTTGTGCGGCGAGTTATCCGGCACCTCGGTGGATTGCCTGGTCAGCTGCAACGACCAGAGCTTTCGCGAGAACATCCTGTTTACCCACCGCGGCCTGAGCGGCCCGGCGATCTTGCAGATTTCCTCGTATTGGGAACCCGGCGACACCGTGGAGATCAACCTGCTGCCCGACCACGACGCCCACACCTGGCTGCAACAGCAACAGGCCGAGCGTGCGAACAGCGAGCTGAAAACCCTGCTGGGCGAGATCTTCACCAAGAAGATGGCCAACCTGCTGGCGGAAACCTGGTTTGTGTCCAAGCCGATGAAGCAGTACACCCATGCGGAGATTGCCGATATTGCGCAAAAACTCGGCAGTTGGCAGCTAGTGCCGGCGGGCACCGAGGGCTATCGCACGGCGGAGGTAACGCTGGGCGGGGTGGATACGCGGGAGGTGTCGTCCAAGACCATGGAATCCCTGAAAAGCCCTGGGCTGTACTTTATCGGTGAAGTGCTGGATGTGACCGGTCACTTGGGCGGGTTCAACTTCCAGTGGGCGTGGGCTTCGGGCTACGCCGCCGCACAATACGCCTGACACCACGGTTTCAACCTTTGAAATGCAATCCCCTGTGGGAGCTGGCTTGCCTGCTCCCACAGGGTTATGGGGTGTTGCTGAAATAATTGCGAGTAGATGTGATCACGACCCTTGCCGTGGCGTCACTGATGCGCCAACTTAACGGCATCGCCCCGGAAGACTCCAGCCTTCATGTCATCGACCTCGTTCAAGCAGTCCCTGCGCCGCCTGTGGGCGCTGGATAAATTCAGCTACAGCATCCGGGTGTTCATCGCCCTCACCGGCAGTATGGCGCTGTGCTGGTATCAGGATGAGATGACCCTGCTGATCCCGCTGTTCCTGGGGATTATCGCCAGTGCCCTGGCCGAGACCGACGACAGCTGGCAAGGCCGCCTCAACGCCCTGGCCGTGACACTGGTGTGTTTCAGCATTGCCGCGCTATCCGTGGAGTTGCTGTTCCCCTACCCGTGGATTTTCGCGATTTCCCTGGCCCTGGCCACCTTCTGCCTGACCATGCTCGGCGCCTTGGGCGAACGCTACGGGGCGATTGCCTCGGCGACGCTGATCCTGTCGGTGTACACCATGATCGGCGTGGACCAGCGCGGTGGCGCGGTCTCGGACTTCTGGCATGAACCACTGCTGCTGGTGGCCGGTGCGGCCTGGTACGGCGCGTTGTCGGTGCTGTGGCAGGCGCTGTTTTCCAACCAGCCGGTGCAACAGAGCCTGGCGCGGTTGTTCCGCGAACTGGGGCGCTACCTCAAGCTCAAATCGTCGCTTTTCGAACCGATCCGCCAGCTGGATGTGGAAGCGCGCCGCCTGGAACTGGCCCAGCAAAACGGCCGGGTGGTCGCCGCACTGAATGCCGCGAAGGAAATCATCCTGCACCGCGTGGGCAATGGCCGACCGGGTTCGAAGGTCAGTCGCTACCTCAAGCTGTACTTCCTCGCCCAGGACATCCACGAACGCGCCAGCTCGTCGCACTACCCCTACAACGCCCTGGCCGAAGCCTTTTTCCACAGTGACGTGCTGTTCCGCTGCCAGCGCCTGCTGCGCCAGCAAGGCAAGGCCTGCCAGGCCTTGGCCGAGTCGATCCAACTGCGCCAGCCATTCATCTATGACGCCAGCTTCGCCGAAGCCCTGGGTGACCTGAACGCATCCCTGGAACACCTGCGCATCCAGAGCAACCCGGCCTGGCGCGGCCTGCTGCGTTCGTTGCGTGCACTGGCGGCCAACCTGTCCACACTGGACCGCCTGCTCGGCGACGCGAGCAACCCCGATAGCCTGGCCGACGCCACCGACAGCAACCTGCTCGACCGTGCCCCGCGCAACCTCAAGGAAATGTGGACGCGCCTGCGCACGCAGATGACGCCGACCTCGTTGCTGTTCCGCCATGCGCTGCGCCTGTCCCTGGCGCTGACCGTCGGCTACGGCATGCTGCATGCGATCCACGCCTCGCAAGGCTACTGGATCATCCTCACTACACTGTTCGTGTGCCAGCCGAACTACGGCGCCACGCGGCGCAAGCTCGGCCAGCGGATCATCGGCACCGCCATCGGCCTGACCGTGGCCTGGGCGCTGTTTGATCTGTTCCCCAGCCCGCTGGTGCAGTCGATGTTCGCCATCGCCGCCGGCCTGGTGTTCTTTATCAACCGCACCACCCGCTACACCCTGGCCACGGCGGCGATCACCCTGATGGTGCTGTTCTGCTTCAACCAGGTGGGCGACGGCTACGGGCTGTTCCTGCCGCGCCTGTTCGATACCTTGCTTGGCAGCCTGATCGCCGGCCTGGCGGTGTTCCTGTTCCTGCCGGACTGGCAAGGTCGACGCCTGAACAAGGTGCTGGCCAACACCCTGACCTGCAACAGCATCTACCTGCGCCAGATCATGCAGCAGTACGCCGCCGGCAAGAGCGACGACCTCGCCTATCGCCTGGCCCGGCGCAACGCGCACAACGCCGATGCGGCGCTGTCCACCACCCTGGCGAACATGCTGATGGAGCCGGGGCACTTCCGCAAGGAAGCCGATGTGGGCTTTCGCTTCCTGGTGCTGTCACACACCTTGCTCAGCTACTTGTCGGGGCTGGGGGCGCACCGCGAAACGCAGTTGCCGGCCGAGGTGCGCGAGCATCTGATCGACGGCGCCGGCAAGACATTGGCGGCGAGCATCGATGAGATCGCCACGGGGCTGGCGAACAAGCAGCCGATTGCGATTCAGAGTGATGCCGAGGAAGCGTTGGCGGCGGAGTTGGAGCAGATGCCGGATGAGATTGATGAGGGGCAGCGATTGGTGCAGACGCAGTTGGCGTTGATTTGTCGGCAGCTGGGGCCGTTGCGGACTCTGGCGGCGCATCTGATCAAAGAAACCGGCGAGGCTTAGATCGCTATCGCGGGCAAGCCCGCTCCCACATTTGAAATGCATTTATCTGTAGGAATGCATTCCCCTGTGGGAGCGGGCTTGCGGATGAGGCCCTTCCAGGCACTACATCCCATGCGCCTTCATCAACCGCGCATAACTGCCATCATCCTTCATCCGGGCAATTTCCCGATCAAAACTGGCAACGATCTGCGCATGTTCGGGGTTCTTCAGGCTCACCAGGATATGCAGGCTGTTTTCACTCAACGGTGTGGGTAGAAACTCCACCGCATTGCGCACCTTGGGCGACTCCCGTGCGAGGTAATAGCGCGCCACATATTCATCCTCCACCGTCAGCCGCACCCGTTGCGCCGCCAGCATGCGCACGGCCATGGCGAAGCTGTGCACCGGGACTTTCTGCAACTGCGCATCGCCGTCGAACGCTGCGGAGTAGGCATAGCCGCGCACCACCGCGATGGGGTACGCGTGCAATTGCTCAAGGTTGTTGAACTCGATAGGGTCGTCGCGTCGCTTGATGAAACGCACGCGGTTGAGCAGGTACTCGCCGGAAAACTGGCCCAGCCGGGTACGGGCATCGTCGTACCAGGCATTGACCAGCACGTCGTAGCGCCCGTCACCCACGCCCATCAGCGCACGGGCCCAGGGCACCTGCTCGAAATCACTGGCGTAGCCGGCACGGGCCAAGGCTGTGCTGACGATGTCGGTGGCCAAGCCGCCATTGATCAAGGTGGCATCGGTAAAGGGAGGCCAGGCATCCGCCACCAAGCGTAAACGCTGTGCGAACGCCGGCTGGGCCAGCAACAACACTCCAATCAAAGCAACGGCACGAAACAATCGCGGCATGCTCAACATCCTTGGCGGGCCCAGAGGTTCTAACAGTAGCTCAAGATTACACAAAGAAACGGGCGGCGAATGCACCCAATGATGGCAAATTGATTTCACTCACAAAAAATAGCTGATTTAGACACAATCGCTCGTCGCGCTTACTATCCAGAACACCTACTGATAAGAGATTTCGCCATGACAGTCGATTGGGTCTGCAAACATCACACCGACCTGGGCAAGGAGCAGCTGTACGCGATCCTGCGCCTGCGTGGCGAGGTGTTCGTCGTCGAGCAAAAGTGCGTCTACCAAGACATCGACGGGCAGGATCTGGAAGGCGACACCCACCACCTGATGGCCTGGCAGGATGACCAGTTGGTGGCCTACCTGCGCCTGCTGGACCCGGAGTCCCAGGGCGGCGATGTGGTCATCGGCCGGGTGATCGTGGCGCCGGTGGCGCGGGGCACCGGCTTGGGCCACCAGATGATGGAAGAGACGCTCAAGCGGATTGCCGACATCTGGCCCGAGACGCCGATCTTTCTGTCGGCCCAGGCCCATTTGCAGGGGTATTACGGGCGGTATGGGTTTGTGGTGGCGGGGGAGGAATATCTGGAGGATGACATTCCGCATATTGGGATGCGGCGGGTCTGAGGGCCGCATCGCAAGCAAGCCAGCTCCCACATTCTGATTTGTGAATACAGTCAAAATGTGGGAGCTTGCCTGCGATAACGCCAGCCCCTTCACCACAAAACTTCAGGGATACCCCAACACCTGCTTCACCGAAGCCAGATTCCCCGCAATCCACCCCCGATCAATCGCCCCCCAACTGCGGATCCGATACTGCCCCGCATGATTGCGCGCCCCGTCTTCCTGCTCGAACTCACACACGATGTCCAAGTCGGCCAACGCCGCAATCGTGTCCTGCGCCGTGCGCCGGGGCATGCCGGTGACGTCGGTCAATGCCGGCACATTGCTCGCCAGCCCGCTGTCGATCAGGTACGCCACGTACAGGCGGCGGTAGAAGCTGCTCTTGGTCTTGCTCACATCCATGGTCGGTCGCCTTATGCGGTCAGGGCTTGCCTTGCAGGTCGCGATACGTGAGGTACACCCGCAGGTCGAATTCCACCTGATGGTAGCCCGGCATCATGTAGTCGCAGAGTTTGTAGAATGCCTTGTTGTGGTCCGATTCCTTGAAGTGCGCCAGTTCGTGAACGACGATCATGCGCAGGAACTCCGGCGCCGCGTCCTTGAACAGCGCCGCGATGCGGATTTCTTTCTTGGATTTGAGATTGCCGCCCTGCACCCGTGAAATCGTCGTATGCAGGCCGAGGGCGCGGTGGGTCAGGTCCAGGCGGTTGTCGAACAGCACTTTGTCGATGGCCGGCGCGTTGCGCAGGTGCTCCTGCTTCAAGGCCAGGGCGTAGGCGTACAGGGCCTTGTCGCTCTGCACGGCGTGACGTTCAGGGTAGCGCTGCTCAAGGTAGGCGCCCAACTGGTCCTTGGCGATCAGTTGGCGCACTTGCTCCTGGAGCGCAGCGGGATAGGCCTGGAGGTATTTCAGCGCGGTCATGGGGTCTGCAACAGGGTTCGAATGGCCGCCAGTGTAACGAATTCAGACCTGCCGAGGGTGCGGCCAGCTGGCGACTTCGTCGGCCATCAGCGGTTGCGCAATCAGCGGGCCCTGGGCAAACGCGCAACCACTGGCCTTGAGCCAATCCGCCTGCGCCTGGGTGGCCACCCCTTCGGCAACCACCAGCACATCAAAGTGTCCGCACAGTTCGATGATGCTGCGCGCCATCGCCGCATCCCGGGTCGATCCCGGCAAACGGGCGACCAGTTGCGGGTCGAGCTTGAGGGTGTCGAACTCAAGGTCACGCAGATGGGCCAGGGAACAATGGCCGCAACCAAAGTCATCCAGCGCGATGCGCACCCCAATCTGGCGCAGCAGCTTGAGTTGCTTGGCCGACTCTTCCAGGTTGCTGGTCAGGCAGTCTTCGCTGATCTCCACTTCCAGCTGGCGCCCCTGCAACCCATGGCGCTCTACCACCTGCTGCAACTGGGCGGCGAGGTTGGGCATATTGAACTGGTTGCCGCTCAGGCTGACGCTCAGCACCAACTCCGGGTCAAACGTTTGCCAGGCCTGGCGCTGGGCGGCGACTTGCTGGTAGATCCAGGCGCTCAACTGGCTGATCAACCGCGCCTCTTCCAGCAGCGGCAAAAACAGCCCTGGCGGCACATCACCGACACTGGGGTGCTGCCAGCGCAACAACGCCTCGACGCCACGTAAACGCCCGTCCAGCAGCGACACCTGGGGTTGGTACACCAGTGTGAAATCTCTGTTCTCAATGGCCGTGCGCACGCTGTCTTCCAGCATCAGGCGTGAGCGGGCGCGGCCGTTCATGTCTTGATCGTAATAGCGATACTGCTGACGCCCGGCGCGCTTGGCTTCGTACATGGCGATGTCGGCTGCACGCAACAGGCCACTCAAGTCCGCGCCGCAGTCGGGGAACGTCGCGATGCCGATGCTCACGCCAAGCATCACATCCAGGCCGTCAACCTGCTGGCAGATCGACACGCGCTCGATGAGTTTTTCTGCAATCTTCGCCGCTTGCTCGGGGAATTCCAGCTCCAGCAGCGCGGTGAATTCGTCGCCCCCCATGCGCCCCAGGATGTCGTAGGAGCGCAGGCATGCCTGCATCTGTTCCGAGACCCAACGCAACACACGATCCCCCGCATCATGGCCGAGGGAGTCGTTGACCCGCTTGAAACCATCGAGGTCCAGGTACAGCAGCACCAGTGCGTTCTCGTTGCGTTCGCTGCGCAGCAACGTGCTTTCCACCGCCTGGTAGAAGCCGCGCCGGTTCAGCAGGCCGGTCAACGGGTCGGTCACCGCCTGAAACTCCAGCTGCTGATGCAGGTGGCGCACTTCGGACATGTCCAGCACCGTCACCACCATGGCCTTCTGCTCGGCGGGCAATGGCGCGCTGGACAAGGCCACCGCCACCTGCTGGCCGCGACTGGTGCGCAAAATGGCGTCGTGCAGGCGCCACGTCTCACCTTTGCAGTACGCCTCATACATGGGGAAGCTCAGCCAGGCGGGCACGTGGGGCTTTTGCAGGAAGCTCAGGAAGCTCTCGCCCTGCAACTCGAGCATCGTGGCGTTCAACAACCGCGAAATCGCCGGGTTGGCGTACTGGATCACACTGCCCTCGCCCACCACCAGAATGCCCTCGGCGGCGTTGTCCAACACCGAGGCATTAAAGGCGCGGGCGGACTCCAGGTCATGACTCAGGCGCTGCAAGGCCCGGCGGTTGCGCTGGTGTTCCAGCAATGCCTGGACCTTGGGCTTGAGGATATGCGGGTCAAACGGCTTGAACAGGTAGTCGATCGCCCCGCTGGCATAACCTTCCTGCACGGCGGCGGGCGACTGCGCATTGGCGGTGAGAAAAATAATCGGGGTCATGCGCGTGCGCTGGCTGCCACGCATCAGCCGCGCCACTTCAAAACCGTCCATGCCGGGCATGCGCACATCCAGCAGGACCAGGTCGACTTCGTGGGCCAGCAGTAATTCCAGCGCTTCCATGCCGGACGCGGCGGTCATCACCCGCCAATCTTCACGCTGCAAAAGCGCACGCATGCTGATGAGGTTTTCCGGGTAGTCGTCGACCACCAAAAGAACCGAACTGCCATCGCCGTTGTGTGGAGCGCAATCCATGCTGCTTCTCTTCCTTAAGGTGCAATTCCGGTCATTTTTGAGAGAAAACCCGGACAAACCCTGAGGCTTCACTCTAGACCCGGTTCCTGAAAATCAGAAGTGACGTGGATGCCATGATAGACGCAAAGTTCAGTCAGCCGACTAACGGTCAACCGCTACAGCCCGCGGTTCATGGGAAACATGGCTTTTTGACATTTCGCTGACGCCAATAAGTTGCCAACCAGTGTTTAACAACCGGACAAGCACCGCCTATAAAGAACTTGTCTGGCCTCCGGGCCAAAGCTTTCACCCCTCTGTAAAAAGGCCTACGCCATGATCGACCTCTCTACCTGGAACCTGAGCATCCCTGTCGGCTCCCCGCCTGCGACCATCGATACGCCAAAGCTGATGAGCGGCTTTAACGATCAATACTTCCAGGCCGAAGGCAGCAACGTGCAGTTCTGGACCCCCGTGACCGGCACCCGCACCGAAAACGCCATCTACCCACGCAGCGAACTGCGCGAAACCTACGCCGATGGGCGTTTGCGCAACTGGACCTACCCGGATGCGGACAACTTCCTGCGCGCAACCCTGGCGGTCAATCAAGTGCCATCCTCGGGCAAGATCGTGATCGGGCAGATTCACGCCTACGACAGCCAGAAACCGCTGATCAAGCTGGAGTATCAATTCAAGGAGAAGACCCAGACCGGCAACATCGTCGCCAAAGTGCGCATGCGCCCGGATGAGGATGAAGGGCGGGTAGTGATCGTCGCTTCGAATGTGCCGCTGCAGAAGAGCTTCACCTATGTGATCAATCTGAATAAGGCAGGGTTGCTCAGCGTGTATGCCGCGGATGGCGAGTGGAACGAACGCATTGGTGCGGCGTGGGGGGCGAAGCCGTTGTATTTCAAGGCGGGGGCGTATGTGCAGGACAACAGTGGAGATAGCAAGGAAGGCGCGAAGGTGACCTTTGCAAAGTTGGATATTGATCACGACTGAGCACCGACACCCTGTCAGCACGGTTTTTTTCATTCTTCAGCACACTGGGGAATGGAAAAAACCGTCGATATAGCCAACACCTATAAAACACTGTCAAGTTTCACAGGTGGAGGGCACATCAACTCCCTTTAGACTTGGCACACGGCACCGCACTCAGATCACAACGTCGGAGGCAGTTGAGTGACTGAGCCGAGATTGTCCTGCCGATAGCCACGTTACCCCGGAGTAGTTGATGCCCAGCTTAATTTCTATTGCTCAAGCTCCTGTCTCCGGATTTTCATCGGGCAACCAACCCAAGATATATAACGCGGTGCCACCGGGGGGGTTTTCAACCGGCCCTCAGACTTTGCCGGTAGTCAGTATCAACATCAGGTACCTCGTCCTCTATCACCTGCTCGACGTAGACACCCGGATCAATGACACGGTGACCTATTATTTGTACCCGGTTCCCTCTGCCGGTTTCCCGAGGGTGACTGTTATCACCACGCTGCTGACCGCTGCCCGCTTGCAGGCATTCATTACCAACAAGCAAGAGCACTACGAGGCGGAGGCACCATTCAAATTCAATTCACCTGGCACCTACGACATTTATTTCGAACAGACCAATGCATCCGGAACTTACACCGTTATCTCGCAGAATCTACGGTTTACCGTTATTTGAACCAGCAGGCACAAAAAAGCCCGCATCGCTGCGGGCTTCTTTTTAAACGCTTGGGGCTTAGTTGACCTTGGCGTTCAACTCACCTTTCAAATACCGCTGGTACATCGCTTCCAACGAGATCGGCTTGATCTTCGAAGCATTACCGGCAGTACCAAACGCTTCATAACGCGCGATACACACATCACGCATCGCAGTCACAGTGGCGCCGAAGAACTTACGCGGGTCGAATTCGCTCGGGTTGGTAGCCATCAGGCGACGCATCGCACCCGTGGACGCCAGGCGCAGGTCGGTGTCGATGTTGACCTTGCGCACGCCGTGCTTGATACCTTCGACGATTTCTTCAACCGGTACGCCGTAGGTTTCTTTGATGTCGCCGCCGTACTGGTTGATGATCGCCAGCCATTCTTGCGGCACCGAGGAAGAACCGTGCATCACCAGGTGGGTGTTGGGGATGCGCTTGTGGATTTCCTTGATGCGGTCGATGGCCAGCACGTCGCCGGTAGGTGGCTTGGTGAACTTGTAGGCGCCGTGGCTGGTGCCGATGGCGATGGCCAGGGCGTCGACCTGGGTCTTCTTGACGAAGTCAGCGGCTTCTTCCGGGTCGGTCAGCATCTGGCTGTGATCCAGCACGCCTTCGGCGCCGATGCCGTCTTCTTCGCCGGCCATGCCGGTTTCCAGGGACCCCAGGCAGCCCAACTCGCCTTCAACCGACACGCCGCAGGCGTGGGCCATGGCGACGGTTTGTTGGGTAACGCGTACGTTGTACTCGTAGTCGGTCGGGGTCTTGCCGTCTTCGCCGAGGGAGCCGTCCATCATCACCGAGCTGAAGCCCAGTTGGATGGAGCGCTGGCACACGTCAGGGCTGGTGCCGTGGTCCTGGTGCATGCACACCGGGATGTGCGGGAATTCTTCGATCGCGGCAAGGATCAGGTGACGCAGGAACGGCGCGCCAGCGTATTTGCGGGCACCGGCCGAAGCCTGGACGATCACTGGGGAGTCGGTCTTGTCAGCGGCTTCCATGATGGCGCGCATCTGCTCAAGGTTGTTGACGTTAAAGGCTGGGACGCCGTAGCCGTATTCGGCTGCGTGGTCCAGCATTTGACGCATGCTGATAAGTGCCATTGTGTTGTCTCTCCCGGTCGAGGGTCGTTAATCGTGCAAGCCTGCCGTAGCGGCGACTGCTATTCAAGTTATTGCCGGTCAGGTTTGCTTGCCTGGCCTGCTGAATCGTTATTGCTGATTGGATTTAACCAATCTGAAGTTGAAACGGGGTCAATGTGGGAGCTGGCTTGCCTGCGATGGCGGTGTACCAGATGCCGAATTCGCTAACTGACCCACCGCTTTCGCGGGCAAGCCCGCTCCCACATTTGAACTCTATTGATCCAACTATTGAGCTTTGCAGCCACGGCCGATCAAATCGTCGGTGGCGACCCAGTAAACCAGGCCTTCCTCACCTTTTGTGTGAAACGCCAATTGGTCGTTGGCGTACAGCGCACCCGAGGCGGCGACGTCTTGCTTGAGGCGGTAGACCTGGTCAGAACCGCCGAGGCGTACGTCCACCTCACTGCGGGCTGCATTGGCAAAGCGCCAGTTGACCTCGGCCTTGCTGTCGCAGGTCCAGGTGGTCCACTTGTCGGCAGGCTCTGCCTTGTTGAACATGTTCATGCTGCTGCAGCCGGCCAACAGGGCCAGGGCTGCCAGGGCGAAAACGCCTTTCATTGCCAATCCTCGTGAGGCGACCAACGGCCGCCAATTGATCAGACCCGTCAAGGACAACCCTGTTCCTGACCGTTGGGCGCAGCGTCGTATTTCTCCAGCCGTTCATTGCCGATACGCTTGTTGATCACCGGCATGGTCTCGGCTTGCCAGTCAGCCTGGTAGCAGCTTTTTTTCGGCTGTGCCCCAGGCGTTCCGGCCTCGGACGCCGCGTTCGGCGTGCTGCCGCAGCCGGCCAACAGGCCCGCTGCGATCACCAGTGCCAACGTCTTGATCATGGGAATGCTCCTTTTCCGGATCACGCGCCTTAACCTTTGGCCCGTGTTTCCAGCACTTCAACCGCCGGCAGGACTTTGCCTTCGACGAACTCGAGGAACGCGCCACCCCCGGTAGAAATGTAGGAGATCTGATCAGCAACGCCATATTTATCGATGGCCGCCAGGGTGTCGCCACCGCCGGCAATCGAGAACGCCGAGCTCTCAGCGATGGCCTTGGCCAGCACCTTGGTGCCGTTGCCGAACTGGTCGAACTCGAATACGCCGACCGGGCCATTCCACAGGATGGTCTGGGAGGCTTTCAGCAGTTCGGCGAAGTTGGCCGCGGTTTGCGGACCGATGTCCAGGATCATGTCGTCGGCAGCCACGTCTGCGATCAGCTTGACGGTGGCTTCGGCGCTCTCGGCGAATTCCTTGGCGACGACCACGTCTACCGGCAATGGCACGCTGACTTTAGCGGCGATGGCGCGGGCGGTGTCGAGCAGGTCCGGCTCGTACAGCGACTTGCCCACCGGGTGGCCGGCGGCGGCCAGGAAGGTGTTGGCGATACCGCCGCCAACGATCAGCTGGTTGCAGATCTGGCTCAGGCTGTTGAGCACGTCCAGCTTGGTGGAGACTTTGGAACCGGCAACGATGGCCGCCATCGGTTGCGCCGGCGCGCCCAGGGCCTTGCCCAGTGCGTCCAGTTCAGCGGCCAGCAAAGGGCCCGCAGCGGCGACTTTGGCGAACTTGGCCACGCCGTGGGTCGAACCTTCGGCACGGTGAGCGGTGCCGAATGCATCCATCACGAACACGTCGCACAGCGCTGCGTATTGCTGGGCCAGTTCGTCGCTGTTCTTTTTCTCGCCCTTGTTGAAGCGCACGTTTTCGAACAGCACGATGTCGCCGGCTTTAACGTCGACGCCAGCCAGGTAGTCAGCCACCAGCGGCACCTCGCGGCCCAGGGCCTTGCTCAGGTAATCGGCTACAGGCTTGAGGCTGTTTTCGGCGGAGAACTCACCTTCGGTCGGACGACCCAGGTGGGAGCAGACCATCACGGCCGCACCTTTTTCCAGGGCCAGCTTGATGGTCGGCAGCGAGGCCAGGATTCGCGCATCGCTGGTGACAACACCGTCCTTGACTGGGACGTTGAGGTCTTCGCGGATCAGTACGCGCTTACCTTGCAGATCGAGGTCGGTCATCTTCAACACGGTCATGGGTCGCAGTTCCTGAATTACTGTTGAGGTTGTTTGGAGGCGATGTGCAGATAGTGTCCTGCAACATCCAGCATGCGGTTGGCAAAACCCCATTCGTTGTCGAACCAGGCCAGGATGTTCACCAGCCTCGGGCCGGAAACGCGGGTCTGGCTGGCATCGACAATCGCCGAATGCGGGTCATGGTTGAAATCACAACTGGCGTGGGGCAACTCGGTGTAGGCCAAAAGGCCTTTGAGCGGGCCGCTGGTGGCGGCGTCGCGCAGGATACGGTTGACCTCCGTCGCATCGGTGTCGCTCACGGTCTGCATGGTGATGTCCAGGCAAGACACGTTCACCGTCGGCACCCGTACGGCTTTGGCCTGGATTCGCCCGGCAAGTTCCGGCAGCAGTCGTTCGATGCCGCGCGCCAGGCCCGTGGACACCGGAATCACCGACTGGAACGCCGAACGCGTACGACGCAGGTCTTCATGGTGGTAGGCGTCGATCACCGGCTGGTCGTTCATCGCCGAGTGAATCGTGGTGATCGACACGTAGTCCACACCAATCGCCTGATCCAGCAGGCGCAACAGCGGCACGCTGCAGTTGGTGGTGCAGGAGGCGTTGGACACCAACAGCTCCGCGCCGGTCAGGCAATCCTGGTTGATGCCGTAGACGATGGTGGCGTCGACATCCGCCTCGCTGGCCATCGGCTGGGAAAACAGCACACGCGGCGCGCCGGCGTCGAGAAAACGCTGGCCATCGGCACGGGTGTGATAGACACCGGAACACTCCAGCACCAGGTCGACGCCCAGTGCTTTCCAGTCGATGCCTTCGGGGGTGGCACTGCGCAGGACCTGCACGCAGTTGCCATTAATATGCAGACAATCGCCCTCGACCCGCACTTCGCCTGGGAAACGGCCGTGGGTGGAGTCAAAGCGTGTCAGGTATTCGACGCTGGCCATGTCGGCCAGATCGTTGATCGCAACAATTTCAAACCCGGCAGCCGCCCCTCGCTCGAACAGAGCACGCAAGACGCAACGACCAATGCGGCCGTAGCCGTTGAGTGCAACTTTGTAGGGACGCGGTTGAGGCATGGGGTTCTCGATTACCTTGGGTAGAGGGGTGACTGTTAGACCGCTTTCGCGAGCAAGCCCGCTCCCACATTTTGACCGCATTCTCATGCTGGAACTCGGTCAAGTGTGGGAGCGGGCTTGCTCGCGAAGGCGTCGGTACAGCCACCCCAATTTACAGCCTTAGTCTTCCAGCAGCTCTTCAGCCTGACCCAGGATGTTGTCCAGGGTGAAACCGAACTCTTCGAACAACGCTGGCGCCGGCGCCGACTCACCGTAGGTGGTCATGCCGATCACACGGCCTTCCAGGCCCACGTACTTGTACCAGTAGTCGGCGTGAGCCGCTTCGATGGCGATACGCGCGCTGACCTGCAACGGCAGGACCGATTGCTTGTAGCTGGCGTCCTGGGCATCGAACACGCTGGTGCACGGGATCGAAACCACACGCACCTTGCGGCCTTGCTCAGTCAGCTTGTCGTACGCCTGAACGGTCAGGCCCACTTCGGAACCCGTGGAGATCAGGATCAGCTCCGGCTCGCCAGCACAGTCCTTGAGCACATAACCGCCACGGGCGATGTCGGCGATCTGCGCGTCGGTACGCACTTGGTGTTGCAGGTTCTGACGCGAGAAGATCAGCGCCGAAGGGCCGTCCTTGCGCTCGATGGCGTGCTTCCAGGCCACGGCGGATTCCACCGCGTCGGCTGGACGCCAGGTGTCCAGGTTCGGCGTGGTACGCAAGCTGGTCAGCTGCTCGACCGGCTGGTGCGTCGGGCCGTCTTCGCCCAGACCGATGGAGTCGTGGGTGTAAACGTGGATCACGCGCTTCTTCATCAGCGCAGCCATACGCACAGCGTTGCGTGCGTATTCCATGAACATCAGGAAGGTCGCGCCGTAAGGCACCAGGCCACCGTGCAGGGACACGCCGTTCATGATGGCGCTCATGCCGAACTCACGTACGCCGTAGTACATGTAGTTGCCGCTGGCGTCTTCCGCCGTCACGCCCTTGCAGCCTTTCCACAGGGTCAGGTTGGAACCGGCCAGGTCGGCCGAACCGCCGAGGATCTCCGGCAGCAGCGGGCCAAAGGCGTTCAGGGTGTTCTGGCTGGCTTTACGGCTGGCGATGGTCTCGCCCTTGGCCGCGACTTCGGCGATGTAGGCCGAGGCTTTTTCCGAGAAGTCGGCAGGCAGGTCACCGGCCAGACGACGTACCAGCTCGTTGGCAAGCTCCGGGAACTCGGCGGAGTAGGCAGCGAAACGCTGGTCCCACTCGGCTTCGGTCGCCAGGCCTTTTTCCTTGGCATCCCATTCGGCGTAGATGTCGGCCGGGATTTCGAACGGGCCGTGGTTCCACTTCAGCGCAGCACGGGTCAGGGCGATTTCCGCGTCACCCAGTGGGGCGCCGTGGCAGTCTTCTTTACCTTGCTTGTTCGGCGAACCGAAGCCGATGGTGGTCTTGCAGCAGATCAGGGTCGGCTGTGCGCTCTTGCGAGCGGTGTCGATGGCGGTCTTGATCTCTTCCGGATCGTGGCCGTCGACGTTGCGGATCACCTGCCAGTTGTAGGCTTCGAAACGCTTCGGGGTGTCATCGGTGAACCAGCCTTCGACTTCGCCGTCGATGGAGATGCCGTTGTCATCGTAGAAGGCGATCAGCTTGCCCAGGCCCAGGGTGCCGGCCAGGGACGCGACTTCGTGGGAAATGCCTTCCATCATGCAGCCATCACCCAGGAACACGTAGGTGTGGTGGTCGACGATGTCGTGGCCAGGGCGGTTGAATTGTGCGCCCAGGACTTTTTCAGCCAGCGCGAAGCCAACGGCGTTGGCCAGGCCTTGGCCCAGGGGACCGGTGGTGGTCTCGACGCCTGGGGTGTAGCCGAATTCCGGGTGACCCGGGGTGCGGCTGTGCAGCTGGCGGAAGCTCTTGAGGTCATCGATGGTGACGTCGTAGCCGGTCAGGTGCAGCAGCGAGTAAATCAGCATCGAGCCGTGGCCGTTGGACAGCACAAAGCGGTCACGGTCGGCGAACGATGGATTGCTCGGGTTGTGTTTCAGGTAGTCACGCCAAAGTACCTCGGCGATATCCGCCATGCCCATCGGGGCACCGGGATGGCCGCTGTTGGCTTTTTGCACGGCATCCATGCTGAGGGCACGAATGGCGTTGGCACGCTCACGACGGCTGGGCATCGCTGATCTCCTGGGGTTTGAATAAAAAGAAACGGAAAAAAGGACCGGCATTTTCCCTCAGCCACCGCCTGCGGGCAATGACAGATAGTCACTTGAGCGGTTTTTCCTGCCCTTTGTGCGCCAATCCCTTGCAGAAATCGGCCACCCGTTCGTCTAAAGGCTGGAGTGCTTGCTTATGACCGCCACTTATCGATCAATATCAAAACTTTTTGATATTGACCTTGCGATGCCTTGCACCCGTCACTAGACTGCTGGCCTTATGAATCTACCCGTGCCCTCCCTGCGTCCCGATGACGGCGATGAACTGGCAGCCTTGTGCAAGGCCGCCGGCGATCCGTTGCGTTTGAACGTACTGCGCGCACTGGCCAACGACTCGTTTGGCGTATTGGAACTGGCGCAGATCTTCGCCATCGGTCAATCCGGCATGAGCCACCACCTGAAGGTGCTGGCCCAGGCCGAACTGGTGGCCACCCGCCGCGAAGGCAACGCGATCTTCTACCGTCGCGCCCTGCCCCACACCGACCTGCTCGGTGGCAAGCTGCACGCCGCCCTGCTTGAAGAAGTCGATGGCCTGAACCTGCCGGGCGACGTGCAAGCGCGCATCGCCCAGGTCCACGGGCAGCGTGCTGCGGCCAGCCAGGACTTTTTCTCACGGGTGGCCGAGAAGTTTCGCGCCCAACAGGACCTGATTGCCGGTCTGCCCCAATACCGCGAAAGCGTACTGGCGCTACTGGACAAGCTGAGCTTCAGTGATGAAGCCAGCGCGCTGGAGGTCGGCCCTGGGGATGGTGGTTTCCTGCCAGACCTGGCATGCCGTTTCAAGCACGTCAGTGCGCTGGACAACAGCCCGGCGATGCTCGAACTGGCGCGCCAGCTCTGCGAGCGCGAGGCTTTGGGCAACGTCACGCTGCAACTGGCTGACGCGCTCAATGGCACAACCCTGCAGGCCGACTGCGTGGTGCTGAACATGGTCTTGCACCATTTCGCCGCCCCCGCCGACGCCCTCAAGCAAATGGCCGGGCTCCTGCACCCCGGCGGTAGCCTGTTGGTTACGGATTTATGCAGCCACAACCAGAATTGGGCCAAGGAGGCCTGCGGTGATCTCTGGTTGGGTTTTGAACAGGACGATCTGGCCCGTTGGGCCACCGCTGCGGGACTCGTTCCCGGGGAAAGCCTCTATGTAGGTTTACGTAATGGTTTCCAGATCCAGGTCCGCCATTTTCAGCGACCGGCTGGCGACACTCACCATCGGTAAATATCAGGAAAACATCGAGATGAGCGAATACTCCCTTTTCACCTCCGAGTCCGTGTCTGAAGGGCATCCGGACAAAATCGCCGACCAGATTTCTGACGCGGTGCTGGACGCCATCATTGCTGAAGACAAGCACGCCCGTGTGGCCTGCGAGACTCTGGTGAAAACCGGTGTAGCGATCATCGCTGGCGAAGTGACTACCACGGCCTGGGTTGACCTGGAGCAGATCGTCCGTGATGTGATCACCGACATCGGCTACAACAGCTCCGACGTCGGCTTCGACGGCGCGACCTGCGGCGTGATGAACATCATCGGCAAGCAATCCCCCGACATCAACCAGGGTGTCGACCGCGCCAAGCCTGAAGATCAGGGCGCCGGCGACCAGGGCCTGATGTTCGGCTATGCCAGCAACGAAACCGACGTGCTGATGCCAGCCCCGATCACCTTCTCGCACCAACTGGTGCAGCGTCAGGCTGAAGCGCGCAAGTCCGGCCTGCTGCCATGGCTGCGTCCGGACGCCAAGTCCCAGGTGACCTGCCGTTACGAAGGCGGCAAAGTCGTCGGTATCGACGCTGTCGTACTGTCGACCCAGCACAACCCGGACGTGTCCTACGCCGACCTGCGCGAAGGCGTGATGGAGCTGATCGTCAAGCATGTGCTGCCAGCCGAACTGCTGAGCAAAGACACCCAGTTCCACATCAACCCGACTGGCCAGTTCATCATCGGTGGCCCAGTGGGCGACTGCGGCCTGACCGGCCGCAAGATCATCGTCGACAGCTACGGCGGCATGGCCCGTCACGGCGGCGGCGCGTTCTCCGGCAAAGACCCGTCCAAGGTTGACCGTTCGGCGGCCTATGCTGGTCGTTACGTGGCCAAGAACATCGTCGCGGCCGGCCTGGCCGAGCGTTGCGAGATTCAGGTTTCCTACGCTATCGGTGTGGCCCAGCCTACGTCGATCTCGCTGAATACCTTCGGTACCGGCAAGATCAGCGATGACAAGATCGTCAAGCTGGTGCGTGAGGTCTTCGACCTGCGTCCGTACGCCATCACCACCATGCTCGACCTGCTGCACCCGATGTACCAGGAAACCGCAGCCTACGGCCACTTCGGCCGCACCCCTGCACAGAAGACGGTTGGCGACGACACCTTCACCACGTTTACCTGGGAAAAAACCGACCGCGCCAACGACCTGCGCGTCGCTGCCGGCCTGTAATCGCCCGCAGTACCCAAAGCCCTGCCGGGTTCGCCCGGCGGGGCTTTTTATTGCCGGATGATTCGCGGTGATGTTCACATTTTTTGGATCCAAACCTTGCAGGCCAAATAATGGCCCACTAGAATCCGCGCCCTCTCGGGCCTTCACCTTATTTGGATATTGCCTTGCGCCAGCCCGGGATTCATCCGCGCGCGAGCAATCGAACATTGAGGTTTTTCATGCGCATCTCCACGCTCGCCCCTGCTGCCCTTCTGCTCAGCCTGTTCGCCCTGCCTGCTCACGCCGGCACCGACTTGAGCGCACTGAGCGGCGCCCTGAGTTCCCAACTGGGCGGCAACTCCGGCGACTGCCAGCAACACGCCAAAGACCTGCAAACCAAGATCGATGCCGCCGAAGCCAAGAACGACACGCTGTCCGTGAAGGCCTTCAAAGCAGCGCAGGACCAAGTCAACAAAGGTTGTGACAAACTCGCCGAAACCCAGGCCAAGGCCGACGCCAAGCAGCAAACCACCGAAGCCAAGGCCGACAAGAACGACGCCGTGAAAGCACTGGGCGGCCTGTTCAAGTAAGCAGAAACACCCCGTAAAAAGCCCCGCACCGTCGGGGCTTTTTTGTGGGCGTGTGGATCATTTAGGCTGGGTTCCCCTTCCGAGCAAGGATGCTCATGATGCGTTCAGTGATGGCTCTTTTACTCAGCATGTGCGCTTTTTGGGCGTGGGCCGAGGATTGCCCCGATGACGCCCGGACACAGATCAACAGCCTGTCCGCGCAGATCCGCCAGTGGGACGACAGTTACCACCGGCTCGGGCAGTCCCCCATCAGCGACGAGCTTTACGACCAGGCCCGCCAGCGCCTGGCCCGCTGGCGCGAGTGCGCGCCCCAACCCACGGCGCCAGCAGACAACCCCCTGGCCAGTTCCCGGGGCACCCACCCCCACCCTGTCGCCCATACCGGCCTGGAAAAACTCCTGGATGAACACGCTGTCGAGGCCTGGCTGAGCAGCCGCCAGGATGTCTGGATTCAGCCCAAGATCGATGGCGTGGCTGTGACCCTGGTGTATCGCAAGGGCCGCCTGAGCCGGTTGATCAGCCGCGGCGACGGTCTCCAGGGCCAGGACTGGTCAGCCGCCGCACGCAGGATTCCCGGCATTGTCCAGCACCTGCCGGAGCCCATCGACCTGGTCCTGCAAGGTGAACTCTATTGGCGCCTCACCGACCATGTGCAATCGGTACACGGCGGGCTCAATGCCCGCAGCAAGGTGGCCGGGCTGATGAACCGCCAACAGCTGAGCGACGCCGACGCCGCCGGTATCGGCCTGTTTGTCTGGGCCTGGCCCGACGGCCCGGCCTCATTCAGCGAACGCCTGAATACCCTCGCACACCTGGGTTTCACCGACAGCCAGCGCTACAGCCAGCCGGTCCGGAGCATCAGCGAAGCCGCGCACTGGCGCACTTATTGGTACACCCACCCGTTGCCCTTCGCCAGCGATGGGGTGGTACTGCACCAGGCATTGCGCGCACCGGCCGAGCGCTGGAAAGTCAGCGCGCCTTACTGGGTGGTCGCGTGGAAGTACCCGGTCACCAAGGCCCTGGCACTGGTGCGCAAGGTGCAGTTCAAGATCGGCCGCACCGGGCGCATCACGCCGATCCTGGAACTGGAACCGGTGCGCCTGGATGACCGGCAGATCAGTCGCGTCAGCGCCGGCTCATTGAAACGCTGGCAAGCGCTGGACATACGCCCCGGCGATCAGGTGTCCATCAGCCTCGCCGGCCAGGTGATCCCGCGGTTGGACGAGGTGATTTTGCGCAACACCGAGCGTGTCGAGGTGCACGCCCCCGACGCCGGCGCCTTTCACGCCCTCAGTTGCTGGCAACTGGACCCCGGTTGCGAAGAGCAATTGCTCGCCCGCCTCACCTGGCTCAGCAGTAGTCAGGGCCTGGCGCTGCCCCATGTGGGCCGCGAGACGTGGAACGTATTGATCCAGGCCGGTCTAATCGCAGGCTTTCTCGATTGGTTGACCCTGGATGCGGCAGAGCTTGCTAACATTGACGGCCTCGGTGATCGCAGTCGCGCGCGAGTGCTCGACAGCCTGCGCAGCGCGCGACAACGGCCCTTTGCACAATGGCTCAAAGCCCTCGGCGTACCGCCTACGGCACGCAACAACCTGGAAGGCGGCTGGCACACCCTGGCTGCCAAAGACACCCAAGCCTGGCTGGCAACCGACGGCATCGGCCCCGGTCGCGCGGCGCAATTGAGCGCCTTTTTTCGCGACCCGCAGGTGCTGGCCATGGCTGAAACATTACGCGCGGCCGGGATCGACGGGTTTTGAACCCGCCCGGCCATCAGATTGCGACCTTGGAGCTCCACATGAAATTTCTCGCACCGTTTGCCCTGCTGACCGTCGCAAGCTTCATGGCCACGCCGTTGCTGGCCGCCGAAGACGCCCCGCAACTCACCGGCTGCGCCGCCAAGCGCCAGGCCATCAGCGCCCAGATCGAACAAGCCAAGGCCCACGGCAACAGCGCCCAGCAAGCCGGCCTGGAAAAAGCCCTGAGCGAAGTCACCGCCAATTGCACCGACGCGTCCTTGAAAAAGGAACGGGAAAACAAGGTGCTCGACGCCAAGCACGAAGTCAGCCGCCGTCAGGCCGACCTCGACAAGGCCATGAAAAAAGGCGACGCGGACAAGATCAACAAGCGTAAGGACAAGCTTGCCGAGTCGCGTAAAGAGCTGCAGGACGCTGTGGAAGAGCTCGACCAGTAAAATCGCTTAGTGGTCGCGGAACTGCTTATGGCACGCGCTGCAGGCATCTTCGACTTTCTGCACCGCAGGCCCCAGGTTGCTGGCCTTGTAAGGCTGCACCTGGCTGGCGGTTACCAATTCACCGGTGGCCGTTTCAAGGTTGCGGGCCAGTTCCTGGAATTGCGCCTGTTTCTGCCAGACATCATCTTTGGCGCTGCTATGGTCTTCTTCGCGCACGCTCGGAAAGTGCTTCCATGGCTCATGGGACAACGCGTCCAGCTTGACCGCACCTTCAGCGAATTTGGCGCCGTCGAACGGGATGCGCCCACGCAGCATGCCGCCCAGGTCTTCGCCGGTCTTGAGCATCTGTTTGAAGATCGCCTTGCGCTGGCCCAAGGGCGAATTCGGATCAACGCCGCCGCAGGCGGACAGTGTCATGCAGGCCAGCAATACAACGGTCAATCGTTTAAAAGTCATGGTGGCTTCAGGGTCACGGGAAACGGCGGCCAGTATCCTCGCCCAGCCCACAAAGACCAATAGCCCTATTAATAATAAGGGTTGCCCAACAGGCGCTACGGCGCGGGCAATCGCTTCAGGAAATACGTGTATGAATGTCACCCTCAACCCTTGGAGCAGCCGCCTGGCGTGGGCTCTACCGCTGATCGCGCTGCTTGCCGGTTGCGATGCGGGGAAAGAAACAGCCAAAGATGAAACTTCCAAACCCCACGCCGTGGCCACCTATGTGAGCGCCCCCTGGGAAGCCTTGCCGGCGGTATCCGACAGCGACCTGCTGGCCGGTTTTGAATCCTGGCGCAGTGCCTGCCAACGCCTCAAGGCCGACCCGATCTGGGGCGCGACCTGCGCCGCAGCGGCTACGGTGCCGGGCAATGCCGAGGCGGTACGCGGGTTTCTCAAAGAGCGCCTGGATGTCTTCGGCCTGCGTTCGGCCGACAACACGCCTAACGGCCTGATCACCGGCTACTACGAACCGGTCTACCCCGGCAGCCTGACCAAGACCGCCAAAGCCGACGTGCCGGTGTACGGCGTGCCGGATGACCTGATCATCGTCAACCTCGAAAGCATCTACCCCGAACTCAAGGGCAAGCGCCTGCGCGGCCGCCTCGAAGGCCGGGTGCTCAAGCCTTACGACGACGCCAGTGCGATCAATGGCCAGGGCTCCACCGCCAAGCCGATTGCCTGGCTGACCGACCCGATGGACCTGCAATTCCTGCAGATCCAGGGCTCGGGCCGTATCCAACTGGCCGGCGGACGCCAACTGCGCATCGGTTATGGCGACCAGAACGGCTACCCCTACCGCCCTATCGGGCGTTGGCTGGTGGAGCAAGGCGAGTTGAAGAAAGAAGACGTGACCATGGGCACCATCAGTGCCTGGGCCAAGGCCCACCCGCAGCGCATCCCGGAACTGCTGGCGAGCAACCCCAGCTACGTGTTCTTCAGCGTGCGCCCCGACAGCAACGAAGGCCCGCGCGGTTCGCTGAACGTACCCTTGACTGCCGGCTACAGCGTGGCGGTGGATCGCAAGGTGATTCCGTTGGGCAGTCTGTTGTGGCTGTCCACCACCAAGCCGGATGGCTCGCCCATCGCGCGACCTGTAGCCGCGCAAGACACGGGCGGTGCAATCACCGGCGAAGTGCGTGCGGACTTGTTCTGGGGCACTGGCGCAGCAGCGGGTGAGCTGGCGGGGAATATGAAGCAGCAGGGGCAGATCTGGATGTTGTGGCCTAAAGGCGCAGCATTGCCACAAGTGCCGCAAGTCACTACCGGGAGCTGACAAGCGCTGAAGATCAAAAGTATGGGAGCGGGCTTGCCCGCGAATATGCAGTGTCAGCCAGCAAATTCGCTACTGATACGCCGCATTCGCGGGCAAGCCCGCTCCCACAGGGGATTGTTATCAGGCTTTAGATCGAGATGAAGAAGAAACTCGCAATCAACGCCATGCCCACGAACCACACCAGTGAACGCAACATCGCCCAGTCCGCCAGGTAACAAATGATGTACAGCAGGCGACTGGTGATAAACAACACCGCCAGCACATTGATCGTCACCAACTCAGCCGTGCCGGCCAGGTGCGCGACAATCACCGCCGTCGCAAACGCCGGGGTGACTTCAAAACTGTTGAGCTGCGCGTTGTGCGCACGTTTGGCGACCCCATCAAGCGTTTCCAGGAACGCACGCGGATCATGGTTCTGCCGGGGCCCGAACTTACCGCCGCTGAACTTGGCCACACCCGTGCACAGGTAAGGCAGGAAAATCGCGATCAACACACACCAGAAGGCCACCGTCATCACTGCTTCCTTTTTTGGTTTTTAAACAGAAATTAGAGTTTTAGCACTAAATTTGACACGCCGCACTCACCGCTATGAACCGCCGCCGCGCGAAAGG
Source organism: Pseudomonas sp. GL_117 (assembly GCF_057835125.1). Taxonomy (NCBI): domain Bacteria; kingdom Pseudomonadati; phylum Pseudomonadota; class Gammaproteobacteria; order Pseudomonadales; family Pseudomonadaceae; genus Pseudomonas; species Pseudomonas sp. GL_117. Next base: position 5,753,118 of record NZ_CM174418.1, read on the forward strand.
TTCTATCGTCGACTTGCCGCTTGCCCTGCAACCTCCCGCCGCTGCTGCGGTCCATCCCCCCACCAATGATCCGTCACCCAACTTCCAAGGACCCCGGATGCTTGAACTTGTCGCCGCGTTTATTTGCCTCACCACCCTGCTCACCTACGTGAACTTCCGCTTTATCGGCCTGCCGCCCACCATCGGTGTGATGGTCACGGCCCTGGTGTTTTCCCTGATCCTGCAAGGCCTGAGTGTCCTCGGCTACCCGGGCCTGGAGGAACGCATCCAGCAATTGATCGGCCAGATCGACTTCGGCGACCTGCTGATGAACTGGATGCTTTCGTTCCTGCTGTTTGCCGGCGCCCTGCACGTCAACCTCAATGACCTGCGCAGCTACCGCTGGCCCATCGGCCTGCTCGCGACCTTTGGCGTGTTGATCGCCACTGTGGTGATCGGCAGCCTGGCGTACTACATTTTTGCCCTGTTCGGCTGGCACGTCAGTTTCCTGTACTGCCTGCTGTTCGGCGCGCTGATCTCGCCCACCGACCCGATTGCGGTATTGGGCGTATTGCGTACCGCCAATGCCTCGAAACCCTTGAAGACCACCATCGTCGGCGAGTCGCTGTTCAACGACGGCACGGCAGTGGTGGTGTTTACCGTCTTGCTCGGCATCGCACAGCTGGGCGAAACCCCCACCGTCGGCGCCACAGCGATGCTGTTCGCCCATGAAGCGATTGGCGGCGTGGTGTTCGGCGGCCTGATCGGCTACCTCGTGTACCTGATGATCAAGAGCATCGAGCAACACCAGATCGAAGTGATGCTGACCCTCGCCCTGGTGATCGGCGGCTCGGCGATGGCCACCGAACTGCACGTCTCGGCACCGATTGCGATGGTGGTGGCGGGCCTGATCATCGGCAACCTGGGCCGCAAGCTGGCGATGAACGACATGACCCGTCGCTACCTCGATGGTTTCTGGGAGTTGCTCGACGACATGCTCAACGCCCTGCTGTTCGCGCTGATCGGCATGGAGCTGCTGCTGTTGCCGTTCAACTGGCTGCACGTGTTCGCCGCCAGCCTGCTGGCCGTGGCGATCCTGCTTTCGCGCCTGCTCACCGTGGCACCCGCGATCCTGTTGCTGAGGCGTTGGCGCACGGTGCCCCGCGGCACCATCCGCATCCTCACCTGGGGCGGTTTGCGCGGCGGGGTTTCGGTGGCGCTGGCACTGGCGCTGCCGTTGGGCCCGGAGCGTGACCTGTTACTGAGCATCACCTACATCGTGGTGCTGTCGTCGATCCTGTTGCAGGGATTGAGCATCGGCAAGCTGGTCAAGCGCGTGACCCGTGACGAACCCCAGGCCGCGCCAGAGCATCACTGATCCTTGGGAACCGACTGCGGATGCCTCGGGTCCGCAGTCTTTTTGGCCGGCAGGCTGCTTTCACTGCGGATCTGCGCATGGCTGATCAACGCAAAGATAAAGCTGCCGCCAATGATATTGCCGGCCAGGGTCGGCCCGGCGAATACCAGCCAGAAGTCCTTCCACGCCAGCTCGCCGGCAAACACCAGGTAGGACACTTCCGCCGAGCCGACAACAATGTGGGTGAAGTCGCCAAGGGCCATCAGATAAGTAATCAGGATAATGATCCACAGCTTGGCGCTCTCCATCGACGGGATCATCCACACCATGGTGGCGATCATCCAGCCGGAGACAATGCCCTTGGCGAACATCTGGCCTGGGGCGTTTTCCATGACCTTGCGCCCGATTTCCAGGAAGGCCAGGTCGGTCTTGGTGTCGAAGATCGGCAGGTGCAACATCACGTACGCCACCAGTAAGGTGCCGCACAGGTTGCCCACCAGCACCACCGTCCACAGCCGCAACAGGCGTCCGGCATTGGCCAGGGTCGGCTTGCTCATTACTGGCAACACGGCGGTAAGGGTGTTTTCGGTGAACAGTTGCTGACGCGCGAGGATCACCGCCAGAAACCCCGCGCAGTAGCCGAAGCTGGCGATGACCTTGAACGCCTCGCCGTCCGGCAGGCGCGAGTTGAGCAGGCCCATGCCCATCAACGACAAGCCCATGGTCAGGCCGGCGGCCAACGCCGACCACCACAAGGCCGCGACATTGCGCTCCAGCTCCTGGTCGCCCTGGGTGCGGATGATTTCATGCAGAACCGCCGCGCGTGGCGGCTGGTTCTCGTCTACATCCTGTTGTTCTTCCCGCGACAGGTTGGGGGTCTTGCCGTCGTCTCGAGTGGCCATGATCGTGTGCGTCCAAGGGGTGCCTGAAGATACGACATGCCGCGAGCGTGGCTGTTCATTTAAACCGGAAGGCGCCAGGTCTTGGCCATTTCCACGGTGGTTGAGCTAAAGGGTTTGCCCCAGGGTTTGTTACGCGCCTGATAGTTGTTAATGATGTTATCCAGCACCTGGTTCACTTCGGCTGGCGTCGTCGCACGCTCCAGATCACGCACGGCGTCGCGCAACAGCGTCGCGTTGGCATCCGACTGACCGTAGCGGAACAAGGATGGGTAAATCACTTCGCGCACCAGGTTATCGGCCGCCGCAGCCACATCGCGCCGCTTCATCTCAGCCATGCCACTTCGCAGCACCTTGGACATATGCCCGTGTGTCGATTGCAGCAATTGCTGGAAGTTGGCGTTGCCCGGGGCATTGAGTTGCGTCGCCAGCCAGTCCAGCGACTCCGGCCGATCAGCCAGGCCGTCCAGGTTGCGCAAGGCACTGCCCAGCGCTGCGCTCAGTTCCAGCCGATCACCCTGATTGGACGCGCTGATGGCACTGTCCAGAGCCGCTAACACCTGGCGCGCCTCATGCCGAAAACGCAGCACCGGCTTGCAGGCTTCGTCCTTGGCGAGATCCGGTGCGGCACTGGCCAGCGTTTCGTCGTCCAGGGCCAGAATGGCGCTGTGGACGGAGTCAAACATGTACTGCTCACGTACGTTTTCGCGCTTGTCCAAGTGCTCGCTCACCGCATCAAAGGCGCGCTTTTGCAGATGATTTTTTACATCCTGCGACATGCTGAAGTTGAGTGTGCCCTTGAGCGCGCTGCGGAAATCGCCCAATTCGGTATTGAAAGGCAGGCTCACCGTCTGATCGGCAAAGGGCTTCAACCGAGCGTGCATCAGTTCGCCGTTGGCGGTGTGTGCGGTTCCCGTGACGGCGTCCGCGACCGCATCCATCAGGCCCGCACCCGGCTTGGGCACCGTGACGTCGTCCAATCGCAGGATCAACCGCTCGACATCGGTCACTGTGTTGCCGTGGGGCTGGCGCTGATACAGGTCCGCCACCGGCGTGTTGAGCAATACGCCGCCGTCCTGGAAAGCCGTTTTTTCACCTTGCTCCTGGAAGCCATGCCCCCGCTCTTGCGGTGACTTGAACAGGATCGGCAGGGCTGCGGAAATGTGCGCGGCGCGGGCAATGTCCATATCCGGCGTAAGGCTGGCGTTGAACACGACAAGTTGCGGTCTGCCGGCAAACATCGCCGTGCCGGTGATATTGAGCGGCTTGATTGCAGGAATCTGCCGGCTCAAGGCCTCCAGGTCGGCAAACGTAGTGGCCCCGCCGGCACTGAGCCGGTCGGCGATGGCCATGGTGCTGGTCGAACGCGCATCCCTGGGCAGCTCGGCGATTCGTTCCAGCACCGCCTGGCGCGACTCGTCACGGATCAAGCGTTCCAGGGGCTGCGCGTTGGATTGCAGGCGTGGCAGCAGCGTGTAGAGCGCTTGCAGGACATCGCCTACAGGCGCCGGTAAGCGACCCACCATCCGTCCCACGTCGGTGTAGGCATTCTGCAACGCCCGGACCCAGGTCTTGTCGCTATTGAGCAGCGTCGGAAGCTCCAAGTTGTCCGACAGCAGGTCAAACCGCTCGGCCCCCATGCCACTGGCCAGTAGCGCGCCGTAAATCGCCCCGGCCGACGAGCCGGAAACCGTCTGAATGTCACGCAGAGCGTTCCTCTCCTCCAGAGCCTGCACCACTCCGGAATAGGCAACGCCCTTGGCCCCACCGCCGCTGGCCACCAACTGCGTCGCGGGCGGCCGCGACAGCAGCACTTCTACCTGGCCATTTCGATACCGGTTGAGGGTCAAGGCACGCTTGCCACTGTTCGCCACCAATACGGTTTTGTCAGCGGCAGTCTCGGATTGAGGTGCGGGGTAGGATACAAGCAGGGGAGTAGGTGAGACTTTCATGGTGGCGCTCTCTGCAGGATGTAATCCTGAGTAACGCGAGCGCCGATGAAAGATCCCTCTCGTGGCATCTGGAAATATTTATCCCGAGCAGCCCCCTACTTGCTGATGCTTTCGTCCTGAAACTGATCCTTCACGTACTTGATCTCGGTACGCCCGTGTGGCGCCGGCAAGCCATCTTCGCCGAGGTTGACGAAGACCATTTTTTCCACGGTGAGGATGCTTTTGCGGGTGATCTTGTTACGCACTTCACAGGTCAGGGTGATGGAGGTACGGCCGAACTCGGTGGCGGTGATGCCCAGTTCGATGATGTCGCCCTGGCGCGAGGCACTGACGAAGTTGATTTCGGAGATGTACTTGGTAACGACGCGCTGGTTGCCCAGTTGGACAATCGCGTATATCGCCGCTTCTTCGTCGATCCAGCGCAGCAGGCTGCCGCCGAACAGGGTGCCGTTGGGGTTGAGGTCTTCAGGTTTTACCCATTTGCGGGTGTGGAAGTTCATGGGGGCTCCGGGTTCGAGGGGGGGTAATCAATAAGGTTGCGCCCCCAGCTTCAAGTTTCAAGCGACAAGCTGCAAGTAAAAGCCGATTCGCTCTTAACTTGCCGCTTGTAGCTTGTCACTTGCCACTAGCCAGCCAAAGAAAGCTATAATCGCCGCCGATTTACAACGGCTAATGCCGTTTTCCCGCCACCTGTCCGAGGGGCGCTGCAGCAGGTTCAACCTGTCAGGCTCGGATGGGGCGTTGTCCGGCCTGGTTCATCGGGCTTGATACTAAACGCACAACGGCGCCCATTCGCACACTACGAATGGAGGCTCTCTATGAGCGCTGTCAACACGCCTGCAGATTTCACCGACTACAAAGTCGCCGACATGTCCCTCGCTGCCTGGGGCCGTCGCGAAACCTTTATCGCCGAATCCGAAATGCCAGCCCTGATGGGTCTGCGCCGCAAATACGCCAGCGAGCAACCGCTCAAGGGCGCGAAGATTCTCGGCTGCATCCACATGACCATCCAGACTGCCGTGCTGATCGAAACCCTGGTTGCCCTGGGTGCCGAAGTGCGTTGGTCGTCCTGCAACATCTTCTCGACTCAAGACCAGGCCGCCGCCGCCATCGCTGCTGCCGGTATCCCGGTATTCGCCTGGAAAGGCGAGACCGAAGAAGAGTACGAGTGGTGCCTGGAGCAAACCATCCTGAAAGATGGCGCGCCTTGGGATGCCAACATGATCCTCGACGACGGCGGCGACCTGACCGAGCTGCTGCACAAGAAATACCCGGCCATCCTGGACCGCGTCCACGGCGTGACCGAAGAAACCACCACCGGCGTACACCGCCTGCTGGACATGCTGGCCAAGGGCGAGCTGAAAATCCCGGCCATCAACGTCAACGACTCGGTGACCAAGAGCAAGAACGACAACAAATACGGCTGCCGTCACAGCCTGAACGACGCCATCAAGCGCGGCACCGACCACCTGCTGTCGGGCAAGCAAGCCCTGGTGATCGGCTACGGTGACGTGGGCAAGGGTTCGTCCCAGTCCCTGCGTCAGGAAGGCATGATCGTCAAGGTTTCCGAAGTTGACCCGATCTGCGCCATGCAAGCCTGCATGGACGGCTTCGAAGTGGTTTCGCCGTTCATCGATGGCATCAATGACGGCACCGAAGCGAGCATCGACAAGGCCCTGCTGGGCAAGATCGACCTGATCGTGACCACCACCGGCAACGTCAATGTTTGCGACTCGAACATGCTCAAGGCCCTGAAGAAGCGCGCCGTGGTCTGCAACATCGGTCACTTCGACAACGAAATCGACACCGCTTTCATGCGCAAGAACTGGGCATGGGAAGAAGTGAAGCCGCAGGTGCACAAGGTTCACCGCACCGGCGCTGGCGATTTCGACCCGCAGAACGACGACTACCTGATCCTGCTGGCCGAAGGCCGCCTGGTTAACCTGGGCAACGCCACTGGCCACCCAAGCCGCATCATGGACGGCTCGTTCGCCAACCAGGTACTGGCGCAGATCTTCCTGTTCGAGCAGAAATACGCCGACCTGTCGCCAGCCCAGAAAGCCGAGCGTCTGACCGTGGAAGTACTGCCGAAGAAACTCGACGAAGAAGTGGCCCTGGAAATGGTCCGCGGCTTCGGCGGCGTCGTGACTCAACTGACCAAGACCCAGGCCGACTACATCGGCGTGACCGTTGAAGGTCCGTTCAAGCCGCACGCTTATCGGTACTAAGCAGCTGCAAGCTTTTAGCTACAAGCGGTAAGTAAAAGCGCTTGTGGTACAGGGCTTGTTACCTCATTGCTCTTTGAGCAGCTGAGAGATGTGAGCTTCAAGCAACAAGATCAGGCGCACCGCCGCTCTTGAAGCTTGAAGCTTGCAACTTGCAGCTGGAGACCTCCCCCATGTCCCAAGACCGTCGCTACAGCTTCGAGTTCTTCCCGACCAAGACCGATGCTGGGCATGAAAAACTGATGGCGACTGCCAAGCAGTTGGCCAGCTATAACCCCGACTTCTTCTCCTGCACCTACGGCGCCGGCGGTTCGACCCGTGATCGCACGATCAACACCGTGTTGCAGCTGGAAAGCGAAGTCAAAGTTCCTGCCGCTCCGCACTTGTCCTGCGTGGGCGACAGCAAGGCCGACCTGCGCGGCCTGCTGACCCAATACAAGCAAGCCGGCATCAAACGTATCGTTGCCCTGCGTGGCGACCTGCCATCCGGCATGGGTATCGCCAGCGGTGAGCTGCGCTACGCCAACGACCTGGTGAGTTTCATCCGTGAAGAAAGCGGCGATCACTTCCATATCGAAGTGGCGGCTTACCCGGAGATGCACCCCCAGGCACGCAATTTCGAAGATGACCTGCAGAACTTCGTACGCAAGGCCAACGCCGGCGCCAACAGTGCGATCACCCAGTACTTCTTCAACGCTGACAGCTACTTCTACTTCGTCGAGCGTGTACGGGCCATGGGTGTGAACATCCCGATCGTGCCGGGCATCATGCCGATCACCAACTACAGCAAGCTCGCACGCTTCTCCGACGCGTGCGGTGCCGAGATCCCACGCTGGGTGCGCAAACAACTGGAAGCCTACGGCGACGACGTCAAGAGCATCCAGGCGTTCGGCGAGCAGGTCATCAGCGAAATGTGTGAACGTTTGTTACAAGGTGGTGCACCCGGCCTGCACTTCTATACCCTCAACCAGGCTGACCCTAGCCTGGCGATCTGGAACAACCTCAAGCTGCCACGCTAAGGCCCGTTCGGTCGCACCCGGGCCCTCGTTGATACGGGGGCTTTTTTTGTTCATACCTCCCGGAATGGAAGCCTGCAGTACATGAATACAGCATCCCCGACTCCCCGCCCGCAGCTGGTTTATCTGGTATTCGGCGCCGAGACCTATCATCAGGAAGCGGTATTCAGCATCGCCAGTGCCCTGTCCCACCTGGGCGGCCCCCAGGACATGCCTCTGGACATCCAGGTATTCAGCGACAACCCCGAGCCCTATCGCGACCTGCCGGTGCACGTCCACACCCTGGACGACGCCACCCGCAAACGCTGGAGCGAGCCCCACGGCTACCATTTCCGCACCAAGCACGTGCTGTTGCGCCAGGTCCTGGAGACCGCGGAGCGCGCCCTGCTGATCGACACCGACACGTTTTTCCACGACTCGCCCATGGCCCTGTTCGAGCGCGTCGCCCCCGGCACCGTGCTGTGCAACGCATTCCACGCCAAGTACGGCGATAACCGCGAAAGCGTGCTGTACGAGGCCCTCGCCCAGCTCCTGGCCGACAAAGGCCTGGCCGATGACGACATGCCACTGCTCAACTCCGGCGTGATGGGCATGGCTCGCGAGGATGCGCACCTGCTGGACCGTTCCATCGAACTGATGGACGAACTGTTCCCCCTGGCCCAGGGCGCCTACACCCTGGAAGAGTTCTGCCTGTCGGTGGTCGCCTACCGCAGCGTCAACGTGCGCCAGTGCCCGGACCTGATCCACCACTACTGGAGCCGCAAGCAGCTGTTCCGGGCCAAGGTCAGGGCGTGGATCGCCAAGCACGGTGCCGCACCGACCTGCGCGCACGCCCTGGCCGACACTCGCCAGGTCTCCGCCCACCTGCCGCGCCCACCACGCCTGCAACGCCTGATGTACAAGCTGATCACCCTGGCCCTGCCCAAGCGCAAGCAGCAGTTCATCCGCGAAATCCTCTACGGCTGCTACGAGCACGAAAACGAGTTCGACCAGGCGTGCGGCCCGGTTTGGTGGGACAAGGCCCGGCAAAATCAGGCAGAGCGGCAGAAATCCCCCGTGGATGCTCATCAACTGGAGCGCTGGTTCGCCAATCCCCTGGTGCGCCTGATTCTGGGCGAGCGCCGTGCGGCGATCCATGCCCACCTGATGACCTCGGAGACAAAATAGCGCAGCCCGCAGATGCTTGTGCCAGAGCTTTTCTTTAGGGCCCGAGCGACGTAACCTCAGGGCATGCCCGTGATTCTGAAGCTTGCGACCGCTGCCCTTTTGACTTGCTTGAGCCTGGCGGCTTACGGCGAGAAATTGCGCATTGTCACCGAGCCCTGGGCGCCCTACGTCTACGACGACCAGGGCACCATGCGCGGGCTGGACTACGAAACCACGGTGATAGTATTCCAGCGCCTTGGGGTCGACGTGGAGTGGCAGTTCCTGCCCTGGAAGCGCTGCCTGGCGATGCTCGAACAAGGCCATGCCGACGGCGCGCTGGATATTTTCCACAGCCACGAGCGCGACACCCTACTGCTTTACCCCAGCGAGCCGCTGTCGGAAGTCCAGTTCGTGCTGTACTACGCCAACGACCGCCCCCACCCTGCCGACACCCTTGACGACCTGCGCGGCCTGACCGTCGGCACCTCGCCGGGCTACCTCTACGGCGATGCCTTCAGCGGTTCCAGCTTGTTCAACCGCGAACCGGCGCCCAGCCACGAAGCCAACTTCGGCAAATTGCTGCTGGGCCGCATTGATCTGGTGATCACCGACCGCCGCGTCGGCCAGCATGTGATCAAGGCCCTGGGCCTGGAGGGCAAAGTCAGCCAGGCGCCAGTGGTGGTCAGCCGCCAACAGCAATTTCTGGCCGTACGCCGGGGCGCGGGCATGGACCTGCTGGTGCAGCGCTTTGCCGCCGAACTCAAGCGTTTCAAGCAGGAACCCGCGTACATCGCTCTGAGCGCCCAATACGGTGGATTTCAAGCCAGTACGGCCTTGGAACACGCCGTTGAGCAGCAGGAAAGCAGCGCGCCGTGATTGCTCTGTTATACTCCGGCCTTTCCGCCAGGCTTACGCCCGGCCGCTGAGGTCTTGAAAAAGGCACCCAACCCCGCTACAGCGCAGCTTTCAGCCCCGCGCGAGCCGGTGGAGTGCCCGCCAGACGCAGCAGGACCGGACGGGATTGCGCTCCCCTAAGCGCCATTCACGCCCGGCAAGATTATCCCTTTGGGCCAAGCCCTAACTAGAACAGGATTACTCATGTCCTTTGCTTCCCTCGGTCTCTCCGAGGCTTTAGTCCGCGCCATCGAGGCAGCGGGCTATACCGAGCCTACTCCGGTGCAACAGCGGGCCATTCCCGCCGTGTTGCAAGGTCGCGACCTGATGGTTGCGGCTCAGACAGGTACTGGTAAAACCGGCGGCTTCGCCCTCCCGATCCTGGAGCGGTTGTTCCCCAACGGTCACCCGGACAAATCCCAGCGTCACGGCCCGCGCCAACCCCGCGTACTGGTCCTGACCCCAACCCGCGAACTCGCCGCCCAAGTGCACGACAGCTTCAAGCTGTATGCCCGCGACCTGAAGTTCGTCAGCGCCTGCATCTTCGGCGGCGTCGGCATGAACCCACAGGTTCAGGCCATGTCCCGTGGTGTGGACGTGCTGGTCGCCTGCCCGGGTCGTTTGCTCGACCTGTGCGGCCAAGGCAGCGTCGACTTGTCCCACGTGGAAATCCTCGTACTGGACGAAGCCGACCGCATGCTCGACATGGGCTTTGTCCATGACGTGAAAAAAGTCCTCGCGCGCCTGCCGGCCAAACGCCAGAACCTGCTGTTCTCGGCCACGTTCTCCAACGACATCACCGCCCTGGCCGGCAAACTGCTGCACAACCCGGAACGCATCGAAGTCACGCCGCCGAACACCACGGTCGAGCGTATCGAGCAACGCGTGTTCCGCCTGGCCGCCAGCCACAAGCGTGCGCTGCTGGCGCACCTGATCACTGCCGGCGCGTGGGAACAGGTGCTGGTATTCACCCGCACCAAGCACGGCGCCAACCGCCTGGCCGAATACCTGGACAAGCACGGCCTCACCGCCGTCGCCATCCACGGCAACAAGAGCCAGAACGCACGTACCAAGGCCCTGGCCGACTTCAAGGCCGGCAGCGTGCGTATCCTGGTGGCGACCGATATTGCTGCCCGTGGCCTGGACATCGACCAGTTGCCACACGTGGTCAACTTCGAGCTGCCGAACGTCGACGAAGACTACGTGCACCGCATCGGCCGTACCGGCCGTGCCGGTCGTTCGGGTGAAGCCATCTCCCTGGTTGCACCGGACGAAGAAAAACTGCTGAAAAGCATCGAGCGCATGACCAAGCAGAAAATCGCCGACGGCGACCTGATGGGCTTCGATGCCAGCGCCGTAGAGGCCGAGAAGCCAGAAGTGCGCGAGCGTCCGGACGTGCGCAACCCACGCAACCCACGCGGTCCGAAGGGTGATGGCCCGAACGGCGGCGGAGGTGGCGGCGGTCGTCGCGACAAGGGCAAGGACAAGGGCGGCAAGGAAAAAGCGCCGACCAACGGCCGTGGCGAACGCCCGGCCCGCGAGCAGAAGCCCCGCGAAGGCACCCCGGCCCGCGAACAGCGCCAGCCGAGCCAGCCGCCACGCGCCGCTGCCGACCGCGCCCCGGACGAGTTCCTCGACGACGACGTGGACAACTTCGGTAACCGCGTTGACTACGTGCCCCAAGCCAAACCGGCCCAAGGCCGTGGCCGTCGTCCAGGTGCCCCGGCACAAGGCGCCGGTGCAGGTGCACCGCGCAATGGTCAACCGCAAGGCGGCCGCCAGAACGGCCCACGCAACAGCAGCGGCGGCACCACCGGTACGCCACCGGCCAAGCGCAGCGGCCCACGCAGTGGTGCACCCCGTGACGGCCAGGCGCGTCGCGAAGACTCGCGCAGCAACAACCGCCGCCCGTCCCGTGACGACCAGCCACGTTCGTCCGAACCAGCCGTGCAAAACCCGCGTGGCGGCCCGGCGCCGAAGATCATCCACAAGGAGTCGAAAGCGGATCGCTTCCCGACACCCGAGCAGTTGGATCAACTGCCAGGCCGTCCTCGTGGTGAGAAGCCAGCGCTGCTGACTCGCAACCGCTGAGTTTCAACGCGATATAAAAATGCCCCGCCTCTTTTGAGACGGGGCATTTTTTATGGGCTCGACGCCGATCAAACCTGGGCCAGGGTTTGTGTGGGAGCGGGCTTGCTCGCGAGAGCAGTCTGTCAGTTAAAGATGTGCCACCTGACCCGCCGCTTTCGCGGGCAAGCCCGCTCCCACAGTTGATTGGTGTTGCTGGGCTGTCAGCGCTCGGCTGGAGATCGCCCAGACACGGCCAGTCCTCTGAGCTTTAGCGAGGCTGCGAAGGCGGCGGCACTGCTGGTAGAGAGATTTCCCCTCAACCATAGAATCTCCCACAGGGGTCCCATTTCAGCTCAATGGTTGTATGGAACTCGCAGGCATAAAAAAACCGGGTCTTTCGACCCGGTTTTATGTGCGAGCAGAAATTACTTCTGCTTTACACCTTCCAGCGAGATGTCCAGGTCAACGGTCTGCGAAGAAGGACCTGGGCCTTTGATGCCGAAGTCGTTCAGATTGACCGTGGTTTTGGCGTTGAAGCCAGCACGTTCACCGCCCCATGGGTCCTTGCCTTCGCCGTTGAACGTGGCCTTGAAGGTCACTGGCTTGGTCACACCGTGGAAGGTCAGGTCGCCGGTCACGTCAGCAGTGTCTTTACCAGTCGGTTTAACCGCGGTGGAAACAAACTTGGCATCGGCGAACTTGGCAACGTCCAGGAAGTCTTTGCTGGCGATATGCTTGTCACGCTCAGCGTGGTTGGACCACAGGCTGGCGGTTTTCACATCGACGGCGATCTTGCTGGCTTCAGGCTTGGCGGCATCCCAGCTGAACGAACCATCCCAATCCTTGAAGGTACCGTGAATGTAGCTGTAGCCCAGGTGGCTGATTTTCCAATCGATGAAGGCATGCTGGCCTTCTTTGTCGATCCTGTAGTCAGCGGCCATCGCGGAACCGGCGGACAACAGCGCAGAACCAAGTGCCAGTGCGGCGAGAGTCTTTTTCAACATGCTTTCTATTCCTTGTGAGTCGAGGTTGAACATCAGGCTTTGCGCCCCAGCATTCGCATGAGGGTCGCATCACGGTCAATGAAGTGGTGTTTCAACGCAGCCACGCCATGCAAGCCGGCGAAGACCACCAACACCCAGGCCAGGTACAGGTGCACCAGGCCGGCGTTATCTGCCTGGTCCGGTAGCCCGGAAACCACGGCGGGAATGTCGAACAGGCCAAACACCGGGATCCCGACACCGTCTGCGGTGGAAATCAGGTAACCGGCAATCATCACGGCAAACAGCCCGAGATACAGGAACGCGTGGCCAAACGCGGCCCCCATGCGGGTCATGCGGCTGTAGCTGGCCAACGGTGGTGGCGGCGGGCTGACCAGGCGCCAGACGATACGCACCAGCATGATGGCGAACAGCGTGATGCCGATGCTCTTGTGCAGGTCCGGTGCGTCTTTGCGCCAGGCGCTGTAGTAGTCGAGGCCGACCATCCACAAACCCAGCGCAAACAAGCCAAACACCACCAGGGCCACGCCCCAGTGCAAAACCATGCTGACCCAGCCGTAGCGGGCCGGTGAATTGCGTAACTGCATGTACTTAATCCCGTAAGAGCTGCGCTCAAGACTAGCGATTTACCTATCGAATTAAAGCCGAAAATTTCGCTTTGAAATATCGAGAAATACGATCAAGAGACTATGCATAATAAATTAACAAGGGATTAAGACTATTCCTAAGAAACGTGACAGACCGTCCTGCGTTTACCGCGAATTAATTCTTATAGGGTTGTGACACGGCCGCCCATTGCATAGGCTTGCGCGATTGTTGCTTGAGGAGATGCAAGATGGGCTTGAATAACCAGTGGATGCAACGCGACCTCGCCGTGCTGTGGCATCCCTGCACCCAGATGAAAGACCATCAGCAACTACCGCTGATCCCGATCAAGCGCGGCGAAGGCGTGTGGCTGGAAGACTTCGAAGGCAAGCGCTACCTCGACGCCGTCAGTTCCTGGTGGGTCAACGTGTTTGGCCACGCCAACCCGCGCATCAACCAGCGCATCAAGGACCAGGTCGACCAGCTGGAACACGTGATCCTCGCCGGTTTCAGCCACCAGCCGGTGATCGAGTTGTCCGAGCGCCTGGTCAAGATGACACCCGCAGGCCTGACCCGGTGTTTCTACGCCGATAACGGTTCATCGTGCATCGAAGTCGCGCTGAAAATGAGCTTTCACTACTGGCTCAACCGCGGCCAGCCCGACAAGAAGCGCTTCGTCACCCTGACCAACAGCTACCACGGCGAAACCATCGCCGCGATGTCGGTGGGCGACGTGCCGCTGTTTACCGAGACCTACAAGGCGCTGCTGCTCGACACCCTCAAGGTGCCCAGCCCGGATTGCTACCTGCGCCCCGAAGGCATGAGCTGGGAAGAGCACTCGCGCAACATGTTCCTGGTCATGGAACAGACCCTGGCGGAAAACCACGCCACCGTCGCCGCCGTCATCGTCGAGCCGCTGATCCAGGGCGCTGGCGGCATGCGCATGTACCACCCGGTGTACCTCAAGCTGCTGCGCGAAGCCTGCGACCGCTATGGCGTACACCTGATCCACGATGAAATCGCCGTGGGCTTCGGCCGCACCGGCAGCATGTTCGCTTGCGAACAGGCCGGCATCCGCCCGGACTTCCTGTGCCTGTCCAAGGCCCTCACCGGCGGTTACCTGCCGCTGGCTGCCGTGCTCACCACCGATGACGTGTACAACGCCTTCTACGACGACTACTCGACCCTGCGCGCCTTCCTGCATTCCCACAGCTACACCGGCAACCCGCTGGCGTGCGCGGCGGCGTTGGCGACGCTGGATATTTTCGAAACAGACAACGTCATCGAAAACAACAAGGCCCTGGCCCAGCGCATGGCCAGCGCCACCGCGCATCTGGTCGACCACCCGCACGTCTCGGAAGTGCGCCAGACCGGCATGGTACTGGCCATCGAGATGGTTCAGGACAAGGCCACCAAGACCGCCTACCCGTGGCAGGAACGCCGAGGCCTCAAGGTGTTCGAACACGCCCTGGAACGCGGCGCACTGTTGCGGCCGTTGGGCAGCGTGGTGTACTTCCTGCCGCCGTATGTGATCACGCCGGAGCAGATCGACTTCCTCGCCGAAGTGGCCAGTGAAGGCATCGACATCGCCACCAACAGCAGCGTCAGCGTCGCGGTGCCACAGGACTTCCACCCGGGCTTTCGCGATCCGGGTTGATTCCCCACCTTTTTAGGCACCCTCGCCACCGTTATCTTGCTCCTGCACAGAATTTTCCAGAGAACAGAAATGAGATTGTCCCGCTTTTTCACCGACACCCCGCTGAGCCTCGGCGACGTAGAACTGCCCGAGGCCCAGGCGCATTACATCAGCCGCGTGTTGCGCATGGTCGAAGGCGACGCCGTGCAATTGTTCGACGGCTCCGGCCAGGAATTCCTCGGCAGCTTGCTGGAAGTCGGCAAGAAGCGCGTCACCGTGCAACTGAGCGAAAGCTTCGCGGGCCAGGCCGAATCCCCGCTGCACATCCACCTCGGCCAGGGCCTGTCCCGGGGCGAGCGGATGGATTGGGCGATCCAGAAAGCCACCGAGCTTGGGGTCAACGCGATCACGCCGATTTTCAGCGAACGCTGCGAAGTGCGCCTCAAGGACGAACGCGCCGACAAGCGCCTGCTGCACTGGCGCCAGGTGGCGATCAGCGCGTGCGAGCAATGCGGGCGTTCGACGGTGCCGGTGATTCACCCGCCGCTGCTGCTGGCCGATTGGTTGAAGCAAACCGCGGCGGACCTGAAGCTGGTGCTGCACCCGGTGGCTGAACCGATGATCAGCCATGCCAAGCCGTCGAGCCTGGCGTTTTTGATCGGGCCGGAAGGTGGGCTGACCGACAATGAAGTCGAAACAGCCCAAGCCGCCGGCTACCACGCCGCCCGCCTTGGGCCGCGGGTGTTGCGTACCGAAACTGCGCCAGTGGTGGCATTGGCTGTCGCTCAACAGCTATGGGGTGATTTCTAACCCTCTGCCTTTGCAAACCCAATCAAAAATGTGGGAGCGGGCTTGCTCGCGAATGCGGTGAGTCAGTCAGCTTAACCGTGGCTGACACACCGCATTCGCGAGCAAGCCCGCTCCCACATTTGGATTGGATTGCCAGGCAACTACTCCACCGGGTCGCTGACCGGCTTGGCAATGATCGCCTTCAGCTCGCTGGTCATCGGGAACTCAAGGTTCAAGCCCTTGGGCGGAATCGGCTGTTCAAACCAGCGCTGGTAAATCCCGTTGATTTCCCCGCTGCGGTACAGGTCACCGAGGGTCTCGTTGACCACCGCCAGAAACTGCGGGTCATCCTTGCGCACCATGCAGCTGTAGATCTCCCGCGACTGCTCCTCGCCTACCACCACCCAGTTATGCGGGTCCCGGGCCTTGGCACGTTCGCCGTAAAGCAACGCATCATCCATGTAGAACGCCGCCGCGCGGCCGGTCTCCAGCATCTTGAACGCTTCGCCATGGTCCTTGGCGCTGATCACAAACATATTGGCCTTGTGCTCGGCGTTGTAGCTCTTGAGAAAGCGCTCGTTGGTGGTACCCGCAGTGGTCACCACGTTCTTGCCGGAAAGGTCAGCGAAGCCTTTGATGCCGCTGTCCTTGGCGGTCAGCAACTGGCCCTTCACATAGATAAACCCGTAGGAAAACGCCACCTGTTTCTGCCGCTCGGCGGTCACCCCGGTGGAACCGCATTCCAGGTCGACGGTGCCGTTCTGCACCAGCGGGATACGGGTTTGCGATGTCACCAGGTTGTACTTCACATTCAGGTTGGCCACCCCGGTTTTCTGCTGGATGCGCTCGACGATCTTGCTCGCCAGCTCCACCGAATAGCCCATGGGTTTGCCACTGTGATCCCCCACGTAGGAAAAGGGCACCGACGCATCGCGATAACCCAGGGTGATTGACTTGGCGCTGGCGATCTTGGCCAGTGTGCCGTCCAGCGGGGCCGGGCTCGCTTGGGCCTGTGCGGCCAATAACAGCCCGAGGGTGCAGCCGGTCAACAGGATCTTTTTCATTGTTATTCTCCGTTGGTCTTTGAGTTATTTACGTACAGCAATCACGCTGATTTCCACCAGCACACTGGGTCGAGCCAGTTCCGCTTGCAGGGTGGTGCGGGTCGGCGCCATGCCTGGCGAAAGCCACGCAGACCACTGCGCGTTCATCGGTGCAAAACCGCTGCTGATGTCTTTCAGATAAATCGTTGCATTGAGCAGATGATCCTTGTCGCTGCCGGCCTGGGCCAACAGCCCATCGATCTTGGCGAGGACTTCGCGGGTTTGCGTCGCCACGTCCTCACCGTCGCCTGGCACCTGGCCGGAGAGGAACACCAAGTCCTTGAACGTCACGGCGCCGCTCAGGCGTTCATTGCTGCTGATTCGGTTGATGGTCATGGGGGCATCCTTATGCCGCGCGGGGCGCCAGGCCCTGCATATCAATGGAAGTGACCTGTTGGTCGATGAGTTCGGCAAGCAGTTGGCCGCTGCCACAGGCCAGGGTAAAACCCAGCGCGCCGTGGCCCAGGTTCAGCCACAGGTTGCGATATTGACCGGCGCCAATCAGCGGCACGCCGGTCGGGGTGGCCGGACGCATGCCGGCCCATTCCACCGCATGGGCATAGTCGCCAGCCAGGGGAAAAGTCTCCAGGGCCTGGCGTTTCATCAGCGCCAGGCGTTTGGGGTCGAGGCTCGCATCGAAACCGACGATGTCCACCATCGCCGCCACCCGCAGTTGCTCGCCGATGCGCGCGTAGACGATCTTGCGGTCGTAGTCGGTGATGCTCACGTTCGGCGCCCGATGCTGCGCGCCAATCGGCACGCTGAGGCTGTAGCCCTTGAGCGGGTACAGCGCCAGCGAGGCCCCCAGTTCAGCGCTGCGATAACCGGCGGCCAGCACCAGGTTTTCGACCGGCATCACCTCATCGCCCAACTCGATTGCCTGCACCGCGCCGTCGGCATGACGAATGCCAGTGACCTTGCGCCCCAGCACAAAGCGGCAACGCCCCGACGCTTGCAGCCGCGCCGCCAAACGCTGGCAGAAGGCATGACAATCGGCCACTTCTTCGTTCGGTGTGTAGATCCCGCCGACAAAACCACCGCCCTCCAGCGCCGGTTCCAAGCGTGCACAATCGGCGGCGGATAGCACTTGCTGTTGCAGGATGTCGGTGATTTTATTGCGTGCCGATTCAAAACTTGCCGCAGTGCGAAAGGTCACCAGCTTGCCGTTGCGCCGCCAGTCGAAACCGTCCAGGCGATCATCCTCGCGCCATTGCTGCAACGTCGCTTGGCTCAAGGCCGCCAGGCGCAGCAGGTGCGCGGCATTGCGCTGGTTCACCGAGCCACGGCAAGCGCCGAGGAACGCCGCCATCCAGCGCCACTGCCGAGGGTCGAGGCGCGGGCGCAGCTTGAGCGGCGAGTCACCACGCAGCAACCAACCGATGGCTTGCAGTGGCACACCGGCATCCGCCAGCGGGGCGACGTAGCGGTAGGACAATTGCCCGCCGTTGGCGAAGCTGGTCTCGCTGCCCAGGGTGTCGCGCGCATCGATCACCGTCACTTCATGGCCCGCACGCACCAGCGCATAGGCACTGGCCAGACCGATCACCCCACCGCCGATGATGCACACCATCCCCGCCACCTGCCGTTGCATTAAGAGGGTTCCAGCCTAGGGGCAGGTGACAGGCCAGCGACAATGAATAAAGATGGTTCACCTATAAACAAAGGTTATGGACTTGCCATGCGCCTGCGTCATATCGAAATCTTCCAGGCTATCCGCCAGACCGGCTCCGTCAGCGCTGCCGCGCAGTTGTTGCACGTGTCACAACCGGCAGTGACCAAGGTGCTGCAGCACGCCGAGTTGCAGTTGGGTTTCCCGTTGTTTCTGCGGGTGCGCGGCAAGTTGCAGCCCACGCCGGAAGCGCTGGCGCTGGAGCGCGAAGTCGATAAAGTCACCGACAGCCTGCAAGCCGTGCGGCGCCTGGCCAAGAGCTTGCGCCGCGCGCCGGGCCAGAGCGTGCGCATCGGGGCGATCCCGGCGCTGGCCCTGTCGCTGCTGCCGCCGGCAATCCTGGAATGGACCCGCGATTACCCGGACATGGCCTGCGAGCTGTCCAGCGACCACAGCCGTGAGCTGGTGCAGAAACTGCTGATGCGCGAGATTGATCTGGCGCTGACCCTCAACTTCTCCGGGCACCCGGGGTTGACCACCCAAGTGCTGGCCAACGGTGTGCTGGTGGCGTTGGCGTCCAAAGGCTACTGGAGCGAAGCCGAACTGAGCACGCCATTGCCCTTGGCGGACCTGGCGGGTGCGCCGTTGATCGGCCTTTCCAGCGCCGATCCGCTGGCCGCCAAACTCGACAGCTACCTGGAAAACGTCGACCCCGCGCCCCGGGTGACAATCTCGGTGCAAACCTATTCCCTGGCCCGCGCCATGGTCGAATCCGGCGCTGGCCTGACGGTCATCGACCCCTTCACCGCCCTCGGCGCCTCGACCGCCACCACCTGCATCCGCCCGCTCACACCACCGTTGCCGATCACCTTGTACGCCCTGACCCGCGCAGATGAGCCGCCGCCGCATATGTTGGCCAAGTTGTTGGGGATTGTTGGGCAGCGTGCCTGGGAACTGCTGCAACGTCTGTAGGAACACAGAAGATCCAATGTGGGAGGGGCAAGCCCTACTCCATATGTTTATCTCAGTTAAAGCACTTACTTAATGCATGAATTGGAATCTGAGTATCGATTGCAGAAACAGCTCAGAGGACTGTTTTTAAGACCAAGAGATAGGAATCGGATTACATCCGCACGATATAACGGCTTAAAAAGTCTTGAAATTTCGAAAATAGAGCTTTGCTGTAACGAGTCAGCCGTTAATCCATAATTGCAAAAAAATAAACAAGCACACCACAAACGATTCGATTGGCTCCATGACCTCTTCATCCTACATACTCGTAGGAACCATCCTTCAAAGCGGGACCTTTCTTACAAGCAAACAGTAATCTTAGGAAATTTCTGAAATTTCATTTTTTATTTGACTTAAAGAATCTCTGGGACTTTTATATAAGAGCAGCCACGATTCTTGCTGGCATGCAAGACACTTAATCCGACTGCAAATACGCAAATACGCTGAAACCAAAAACAAAAAATGTTTTTGGTAGAGTTCATGCCCCGTCGATCTTTTATAAAAATCTAGTACTTGAACCCGGCAAAACTTTCAGGGGCAGCCTATGAAAAGCGCCACCAATATTGTCTCCCGCTCAGACGCACTACATGGTGGCATCGCGATGGGTGTAACGATACTAGAACTGGCTCTGATAGCAACCAACCCTAAGCTTGGGAGTTTTTCCTTAGAGTTCTCGCTCATTACACAGCTGCTAATTTCTCTGGTTATTGAGTTTTACGTTGGGCATTCGTTTGCAAACCGTTTTGGCACGGCATACACAACAATTTACGGTTTCATATTCAAGTTTACATGCGCTATTTTTTTAACCACCGGATTTTATTTAGCACTACTCGACTACTGGCATATTAGTTGGTGTTTGATACTTATTTCATTCACCTTCGACTCAATAGGCACTGGCTGCCTACGATCATCTTTCAGGCCGGCCTACAATGACCTCCACCTTCACCTTACTGGACATAGCGCAGATTACGTGGGTGCTTTTAAAAAATACCTGCACATACGCATAGGGACTCCATTAACTTTATTACTAATAGCATCGCTCATGATGAGTAGCGGATACTACCTGTACGCCATGCTAGTGACGATGTTGCCAATATTACTATGCCGAGTCATTCAGACTTACGTCTCCTACCATGATCTCAAGCCAGTCCTCACTAAAAAGAACAGCTCAAAGCACCGAACCCGCCTTTATTATATTCAGCACTTTGCAGTCATCTCTAAATACCCTAGCCAGTTTTTGGGATACGTAGCAGGCAATACTTTTGAGATGTTGATCCTCATGTACGCAATTGGCTTATTATATCGACACAAACCCTCGACAGACATACCTGAAGGTTTATCTTGGCTAGGAAGCTCACTAACAGCCTTTGTAGTTTTTTTGGCGTCTACGGTTCTCGGAGTCGTCGGACTATCACAGCCCACACTGAAAAAATCCGGCTCAACATTTTCATTTTTTTGCTTTTTCATAACCGTTGCCATATCCCTGCCAACGGCCATTGACAACACGAACACTTCATACTTCCTGATTCTTTCCGCCTTCTGTTTTTTTGGGGCTGGGATTGGAATCATAATGACCAGAGTCACATCAAATGAAGTTCTAGATCGTGCATGTAGGCAGGAAATATTCTCTTTCTTTCTAATCACCGAACTCGTAACGACAATTGCGGTTATATTTACAGTTATGGTAAGCAGCCTTTTCTTTTCTCCAGAGAAAATAATGAATGGGCTAAGCTATGGTTTAATAATGCTCATGGGAGCTTACTGCTTTTCTACTACTTACAAACAGCTGAAAGAAAAGTAAATTTTCAATGTAAACCAGCGTCAGCCAACCTATTTGTCACTGGCCCAACTCCATCGGGGTGGGGCGGTGCGACAAGCACCCTCCCACTTTTTGATCGAGTCGTCTGTCAGAGTACGTAGCGCATGATCGCCACAAAGTGCAGCAAACTCCCGCCAATCACAAACAAATGCCAGATCCCATGGGAATGCCGCAGGCGGTCCTCCAGGGCAAAGAAGATGATGCCGACGGTGTACAACACCCCGCCCGCCGCCAGCCAGGTAAAACCCGCCGTGCCCAGCGCAGCGATCAGCGGCTTGACTGCCACCAACACGATCCAGCCCATCACCGCATAGATCACGATCGACAAGATCCGCGCCTCGGAACGGGGCTTGATCTCTTGCAGGATGCCGATCACCGCCAACCCCCACACGATGCCGAACAGCGTCCAGCCCCACGGGCCCCTTAACGACACCAGGCAAAACGGCGTGTAGCTGCCGGCGATCAACAGGTAGATCGAAAAGTGATCGACCTTCTGCATGATCTCCTTACGTCGCCCGCGCACGCTGTGGTACACGGTCGACGCGCTGTACAACACCAGCAGCGTGACGCCATAGATCGCCACGCTGACGATCTTCCAGGGGCTGCCATCCAGGCTCGCCACCACCAACATCCACACCGCGCCGGCAAAAGCTGCCACGGCCCCGAGCAAGTGGCTCCAGGCGTTGAATCGTTCACCGTGATACATGCGCCACTGACCTCCGATTCACGTTAGCAATGAGGGGCTAGGGTCCAGCGTTGTGGGGGAGAGTGCAAGGGGGTTGTGAGCGGCTCACGTCCATTCATGACCTGCGAGCAAGTCATCCGCAAGACTTAACATCGCCGTTGCGCCGTCCATGAGTTGGCCCAGCAGCGCTTCATCTTCGTCCATATAGCCTTCATACTCCGCGAGGTTCCGGCGCTCATGGCACAGCGCCAATAACCGCACCTGAACCTTGCTCGCACCGAGGGTGTGGATCAGACACTGAAAGACCAGATAACGTTTGTCAGAACGATAACCTTGCAGACGCAAGGCCGTCAGGGCGATGGCGTGGGCAGCGTTGTAAGCCAGGTCGAAACGACCGGCAAACGATAGCTGTGGCGTGCCCGCGTCTTTCAAACGGTCCCGGGCCGAGCGCATCAGCCCATCGCACTCCTTGCGGTCCGGCGGTTCAGCTTTCAAGCTGCCACTACGTTGCAGATTCTCCAGGTTTGCCTTGCTGTCCATCCGTGGACTCCAGGGGGTTGCCCCCCATCAGATTGATCTTGTCCTGCTGCACGACCCGCTGCACAAAACTGTTCCCGGCCTTCCATTTGCCGATCCAGTCTTCAGGGGTGTAAAGCGTTGGGTTGATGGTGCGGCCCAGTTGCTCTTCCAGCGGCATGAGTTGCTCCATGACGTCACTGTAGTTGAGGCCTTCACCTATCAGCATCAGATCTATGTCACTGGATGAGTGCGCCTCGCCCTTGGCGATAGAGCCATAGATGAAAGCCCACGTCAGTTGCTCAGTGAACGGCGCCAGTGCAGTGCGCAGTGGCTCGTCCAGACTCAGCGTTTTACGCACGATGGCCAGCAACTCCGAATAGATCGGGCACTGGGGGTTGGCTTGGTAGTGGGTCTGGTTTCCTTGTCGCGTCATGCTCAGGATGCCCGCCAACTGCAAGCGCTCCAGCTCGCGGGTGAGGCTGCCCTTGCCCACCTGGGCCCACCGTGCGATTTCATTGGTGAAGAAGCTTTGGTCGGGCTTACCGAAAAGCAGCCCCAATACTTTTTGCTGGGTGACGGTGAAAAGTGCAGCGCTAAGCGACAAGGTTTGCATGGCGAGGCCAATCAGTCCCAAAAAGGGAACGATAGGTCCCTTTTTGGGAACGATCAAGTTTTAAGCCCCAGATGAGGGAGCGATCTGTTCAAGAGCTCGATCCACCAACAACTGCCCAAGCTCTGCCATTTGCTGGATCCCGAGCATGATTGCGCGCTGGGAGGTGTCCAGGTCGAAGGCCAGGTTGCAGGTCATGGCGTTGAGGGACGACAGGGTTTCGCTGGCGTTGACCAGCAGCGCTTCGGTGTCTTGGTGAGGGTTGACGGTGAAGAGGTGCCTGGGGGGATTGGGGGTGGGTTTGATCATGATGAAGCTCCTAAACAGTGAGTAAGGAGCGCCACCGTTCGCTTGCACGCGAATGAGGGTGGCGACCGTGCGCAGGTGTGCAAGACCGGGCCTGTTTAGGACACCCAGCAGGTCCGAAGACCTCCTGCGCGCAGCCGCCATAAAGCAGCGAGCACAAAAAACGCCCGTTGGATGGCTGGGCGTTTGTACGCCTAAACAGTTTCGTCGGACTTGCACGTCCGTGTCACCGTTTTTTGCGATGACGGGACGAAGACTAGGCGCGCTGGCTGCACGCGACAAGTTCACGCCTGGCCCAAAATCTTGCAGGAAAAATCCGAGGCATCGCCCAACGTCGACAAACAAGAAGTTTCATACAACGTTTTAGGGTTGTTGCTCGGAACTGACCCTTCTAGCCTTTTTAGCCGAATGCCCAGCGCCATAAAAAGGATCCAGAATGCCCATACACCCTCCCCCTCACCCAGGCGAAATCCTGCTTGAAGACGTGATCCCTGCCCTAGGCATCACCATCACCGAAATGGCCCGGCGTCTGGGGTTTGCTCGTGAGACGTTTTCAAGGATTTTGCACGGGCGTGCGCCGGTAAGCCCGGATTTGGCGGTGCGGCTGGAACGGGCAGGCGTGAGCACTGGGCAGCTGTGGCTGTCGATGCAGAGTGCCTATGATTTGTGGCAGGCCGAGCATCGGGAACAGCCGGTGATTGAGCGGTTTGCGCGGATTGAGTAACGGGCACAGCGCTCAAGGCACAGAAGATCCACTGTGGGAGCTGGCTTGCCTGCGATAGCGGTGTGTCAGTCACAGCATCAACATCTGACACACCGCTATCGCAGGCAAGCCAGCTCCCACATTCGATCTTCACAGGGCTTGAAATCAGGCCAATCCGGACTCCACCAGCAAGGCTTCCAGCCCAAGCAAATCCGGCACCTTCGCCACATGTTCCCCCACCTGCACCGCCGCCAGCTCCAGCGGGCACAGCGGCACGTCCACATAACTCAACTGGCTATCGAGCTTGTACGAACGCGGAATCCCCTGGATCACCAGCGCAATGAACTTCAACGTCGGCCGCCCACCCAGGGCGTTCAGCACCACGATCCGCGAGCGCTCGGCGGTCACGACCGCTTCGCCGCACGCGGCTTCAAAGCTGATCAGCGGCAGTTGTTGATCACGCCAGGTCACTTGGCGCAGATACCACGGTGGCGCATCGCTGGCCGGTTCGCCGCGCTGGAAGTCGATCAGCTCGGCGATGGCGACGTTGGGTAGCACCAGGTGGCGGTCGGCCAGGGGCAACAACAGGCCGGTGAGTTGGCTGGTGCGGTGGTCAAGCATGGGACTTGCTCCAGTAGGCGATGCTTTCCAGCAGCACCGACTCTTGGTACGGCTTGCCGAGGTAGTCGTTGACGCCGATGGCCATGGCGCGGTCGCGGTGTTTCTGGCCGGTGCGCGAGGTGATCATGATGATCGGCAGGCGCATCAGGCGCGGGTCGTTGCGCACCTGGATCGCCACTTCGAAGCCGTCCATGCGCGGCATTTCGATGTCGAGCAGCATCAGGTCCGGGGTGTGTTCTTCAAGCACGGCGATGGCGTCGATGCCGTCTTTGGCGGTCAGGACGTTCATGCCATTGCGCTCCAGCAGGCGGCTGGTGACTTTGCGTACGGTGACCGAATCGTCCACCACCAGCACCAGCAGCGGGCGCTTTTTCAGCGGGTCGTTGAGGACCAGCGGCGCATCGGCCACCTGGGCCGGCAGCGCCGGTTGACGCGCGCGGATGTGTGCGAGCAAATCGATGATCAGCACCACGCGGCCATCGCCGAGGATGGTCGCCCCGGACACCCCCTGCACCCCGGCAAACTGCGGGCCCAGGCCCTTGACCACAATCTCCCGCGTGCCGGCCATGGCATCCACATGCACCGCCACCCGCCGTTCATTGCATTGCACCAACAGCACCGGCACCGGCTGGTATTGGCCAAGCAGCTTGGGACGGCTGACGGTGTGCAGCAGGTCGCCCAGGTAAAACAGTTCGTAGCGCTGGCCGGCGTATTCATAACGCGGCGGATCTTGCTGATAGTGCCCGGCCAGCTCGTGGGGCAGCACACGCACCAGGCCCTCGATGGTGTTGAGCGGGATCGCGTATTGATCGTCCGCACACTGCACCATCAGCGCCCGGTTGACCGACACGGTAAACGGCAGGCGAATGCGAAAGTGCACACCGACACCCGGCGTCGACTCAATAAACATCGAGCCACCGAGCTGGCGCACTTCTTCATGCACCACGTCCATGCCCACGCCGCGCCCGGAAATCTGGGTGATCTTTTCCGCCGTGGAAAAACCCGGTTGCAGGATGAACTGCAACACGTCGCGGTCGCTGATCTCCTGGTTGGGGTCGAGCAGGCCACGCTTGATCGCCTTGCGCCGCACCGCTTCGAGCGGCACACCGGCGCCGTCGTCGCGCATGTCGAAAACGATGTCACCGCCTTCGTGGGTCAGGTCCAGGGTAATGCGGCCCTTCTCCGGCTTGCCCGCCAGCAGGCGCGCATCACGGGACTCCAGGCCGTGGTCGACGGCGTTGCGCAGCATGTGTTCCAGCGGCGCCGCCATGCGTTCCAGCACGTTGCGATCCATCTCGCCTTCGGCGTTGCCGACGATGAATTCGACGTCCTTGCCCAGCTCGCCCGCCACCTGGCGCACGATGCGCTTGAGCCGCGGCAACATGCGCTCGAACGGCACCATGCGCGTGCGCATCAGGCCTTCTTGCAACTCGGTGTTGATGCGCGCCTGTTGCTGCAACAGGTCGTGGGCGTCGCTGTTGCGCCGCTCGAGGGTGTCCTTGAGGTCGAGCAGGTCGGAGGCCGATTCAGACAAGGCGCGGGACAGTTGCTGCAACTGCGAATGGCGGTCCATTTCCAGCGGATCGAACTCTTCATAACCCAGGCGCTCGGCCTCGGCCTGCTGGCGGCTGAGGATACGGCCCTGGGTTTCGGTGTCGAGGCGCCGCAGTTGGTCGCGCATGCGCTCGATGGTGGTTTCCACCTCGCTCAGGGCAATGCGCGCATCGTTGACCTGCTGCTCGATACGCCCACGGAAGATCGAGGTTTCACCGGCCAGGTTGACCAGGTCATCCAGCAAGTCGGCGGAAATCTTCACCATGTCGGCAGCGGGATCAACCACCGTCTCGGCCTTGCCTGCCGGCAACGCCACCGGCAGCACCGGCTCGTTGCTCGGGTGCACCAGGCTTTTGATGCGTTCGATGAGTTTGTCCACCGAGCCCACCGGCAAGCCGTCCGCGACCGCATCGATCATCTGCGCCAAACGGTCGTGACAACCTTGCAGCAGCGCGAACAGTTCCGCCGACGGCGCGAGCAAACCGGCCGACAGGCCTTCGTAAAGAAACTCCAGCTCGTGGGCCAAATCGCCAATCGGGCCGATCTCGACCATGCGCGCGCCGCCCTTGAGGGTATGCAGGTCGCGCAGCAGGGTTTCGACTTCCTGGCGGTTGCCCGGCTCGGCCTGCCAGCGCAGCAAGGCACTGCCGGAACTGTCGAGAATATCGGCGGCTTCTTCGAGGAAAATATCCAGCAGCTCAGGGTCGGCGCCGGGGTTTTCCAGCGCCTGGGGCGCAGCGGGCGGCGGCGCGCTCTGGCGCAAGGCACGCACCTTGGCCACCAGTTCGGCGCTGTCGCTCAGGGGCTGCTGGTGTTGCAGTTCTTCGAGTTGCAAGGCCAGCCGTTCATGGCTGGCCATCAGCACCTGGGCCAACTCGGCGGAGTAACTGTAGCGGCGGTCTACCAAGCCTTCGTAGAGACCTTCCAACTCATGGGCCAGCTCGGCCACCGGGCCGATTTCGGCCATGCGCGCACCGCCCTTGAGGGTGTGCAGGTCACGTTGCAGTGACGACAACGGTGCGCTGCTCTCGGGCTCCAGCAGCCAGCGCTTGAGGGACTGCCCGGCGCTGTCGAGGATGTCCACGGCTTCTTCGAGGAAGATCTCGACGATCTCGTCGTCCACTGCCGTCTCGTGTTCCAGTTTCGCCGTGGCGGCGCCCAGTTCGGCGATGCTCAGCGCTTGGCTGCCATCGCTCTTGACCAGGCCAGTGGCGGACGGGTCGAGGGCTTCGTCCAGCAGTTCGCGCAGGGCTTGCAGGCGGGTCGGCACCGGGCTGATTTCCTGGCCGGCGGCCAGTTGGTCGAGCATGTTGATCAGCGCGTCATGGGCCAGTTCGGCTTCGTGGAAGAAGCGCTCGCTGACCGCCAGGCTGCTCTCTTCCACGGCGCCGTACAGATCAAGCAGCGCTTCGCAGAGTTCGTCAATGGCGTGCAGGTCGGCGATGTGCGCGCCCTCCCCCAGCGTGGTCAGCTCGTCAAGCAGCGCAGTGAGTTCCTGGCGTTCGCCGGGGTGCTGTTGCCAGCGGCGCAGCAGGGTTTCGGCATCGAGCAGGATGTCCATGCCCTGGGCCAGGAAGTTGGCGATCAATTGTGGGTCGCGCTTGATGCGCAGGCCGGTGTTCGGCGCATCGAGCAGCGCGGCCAACTGATGATCGAGCAGGGCCTGGATGCGCTTGATCAGGTCCGGCGCGCCTTTGATCGGTGCCAGCGGGTCGCGGTCCAGGTGGCGCAAGCCGCGCTGGAACAGGCCCTCGGCTTCCAGCAGCAACTCCACTTCATCCAGGTCCAGCGGCAGGCGATGGGCCTTGTACTCGCGGGTCAGGTGATCCAGCGGGCTCGCCAGTTCGGCGATGGGCAACACGCCGGCCATATAGGCGCTGCCCTTGAGGGTATGCAGGGCGCGCTGCAGTTCATCGCTGACTTGCAGCGGCACATGCTCGGCGGCCTGGTGCAGGAAGTGGTTGAGGCTTTCCAGGTGGCTTTGGACCTCGTTGCGGAAGATCTCCAGCAGCATCGGGTCGTGGGGTTCGGCGGCAGGTGCCGGCGCGCCGCTGGCCAGGGCGTGGGCGCGGGCGGCCAGGGCGTCGACTTCATCGCGTTGGTGCTGGTCGTCAGTGGCGAAGTCGGCGATCAATTCCGGCAGCAGGGCGACGGCGTCGTCCAGCACCTGTTGCACGTCGGGCCCCAGCGCCACGCTGCGTTCCAGCACACGGTTGAGCAGGTTTTCCACGGCCCAGGCCAGCTCCGCCAATACCAGCGCACGCACCATGCGCCCGCTGCCCTTGAGCGTGTGGAAGGCGCGGCGCATTTCGCCCAAAGCCGCCTTGTCGGCGCCGTTGGACAGGTGGCGGTGCAGCACGTCGAG
This sequence comes from Pseudomonas sp. GL_117, assembly GCF_057835125.1. Taxonomy (NCBI): domain Bacteria; kingdom Pseudomonadati; phylum Pseudomonadota; class Gammaproteobacteria; order Pseudomonadales; family Pseudomonadaceae; genus Pseudomonas; species Pseudomonas sp. GL_117. The sequence goes on from NZ_CM174418.1 coordinate 5,781,572, forward strand.
GACTTCATCGGTTTCTTCGAGGAACACTTCGCGCAGTTCATCGTCGATCGGTTCTTCGTCGGCCGGTGGCGGCAGCAGGCTGCCGGGGCGTTGTAGCGCTGGCGGGTTGAGCCGCGACGTGGGGTTGGCCAGGGCATCGAACTGCGATTGGCTCGGCGTGGCGTCCACCGTCAACGCGCCGTCCGGCGCCGCCAGCGCCTGGCGCCAGGGTTTCTCCGCCGGCAGGTAACCCAGCGCCGCCAGGCCCTGGGTGGCAGTTTCCAGGACCCGTTCGCCATCGGCGTCGGGGTCCTGGAGCATGCGTTCGAGGTAGTACTCCAGGCTGCTGATCACATCGGCAAAATGCCCCAGTTCGGTTTCGGACGGCGGCACCTCGTTGACCATCAACTGTTCGTCGACGTAATGGGTGCAACCGCGCATCAGGCTCGCCGCCCGTGGCAGCGGGATCATCGCCAGCGCGCCGCGCACCTGGCTGAGCAGTTCCGGCAAAGACTCCAGGCGCTGGCTGTCCCAGTCGGCTTCGACGCAATCGATCACCAGTTCCTTGGCCTGGCGCAGGCACTGGCAGGACTCGCGGATCACCAACTGGTGGATCTGGGTCAGGTCGGTGGTGGGCAGGCGGCTGTCCTCGCGGCTTTCCGGCTCGACCGTGCCGACCATTCCCGCCAGCGTGGCTTCGACGTAGAGCAAGGCACCGGCGACGTCCATCAACACGGCGTCGTTGGGTTCGCGCTGGCCCTGGGCCAGGCTCAGCACCACGGCGAGTTGGTCGATGATCACTTTGCGCGGCTGGCCAAAGCCCAGCACTGCCAGGGTATCGGCGATCTGCCGCAGTGGTGCGAGTAGCGCATCGAGGTCGCTGGTGTGCTGGCGGTCGCTGCGCACGAACAGGTCGAGGCGCTCCTTGACCCGCACCAGTTCTTCGCACAAGGCGCCGAGCACCGAGCCCATGGCGTTGCGATCCGGCCCGGCCAGCCGTGCGCGTTCGGCGTCCACCACGGCACTGTCGGGCAAGGCTTCGTCGAGACCGTAACGTTCCTTCAGGCTTTGCATGCGCGGTGTCGGCCGGGTGACCTTGGCCACGTAGAACAGCAGGCTCTTGAGCAGGTCATCCGGCGCCGGCTGGTTGATCCCGCCGATGCCCTGGGCCAACAGGCGCTTGAGTTGCTTATCACTGGCCTTGAGCAGGCTGCGCAGCGCCGGGCTGTTGGCGATCACGCCGGTGAGCATGCCTTCGACCAGCGCCGAGGTGACTTGCCACAGCGGCAACAACGGCGCGCCCTGGCACAGCGTTTCGAGGCGGGCGAAAACCCGTGCCATGTCTTCCAGGTTGCTGGGCCCATGGTCTTCACGCAGCAGCCCGGCAAGGGCTTGTTGCAGCAGTTGGTGCCACTGGCGCAGTTGTTCTTGCAGGTCGGGTGGCGCACGTTGGGCCAGCACGTCGTCGGGCAGCGGCGCAATCGACAGCAGTTGCGGGCTGAACAGGCTGGTTTCCGACAGCAGGCTTTCACCCCGTGCACTGCGCAGGTCGTTGAGCAACGGCAACACCACCAGCGGCAGGTCGCGGCGGGCGCTGTGCACGCGGTCAAGGTACAGCGGCAGTTGGCCGAGGGCTTGTTGCAGCAGGCGCACGCTCTCGTCGCGCTGGCTGACCTGGCCGGCCTGGAAGGCCAGGGCCAGGTGTTCGATCTCTTCGGCCAGCAGCGCCGCGCCGTAGAACTCGACCATTTGCAGCGCGCCATGCACCTGGTGAATACCGGCCAGGCACTGGTCGATGACGGCGCTGTCGTTGGTTTCGACAAACGCATCCAGCGCCGAACGGGCCTGTTTCAGGGTTTCGGCAATGTCGCCCTTGACCCATTCGAGGGCCACGTAGTCGTGCCGATCAACCATAACTGCTCCGCTTAGAATTCGTGGGTTGCTGGTAGTGCATCGCTCTCCAGACCAGAGGAGATCAACTGTGGGAGCGGGCTTGCTCGCGAATGCGGTGGGTCAGCCGGCATCTGTATTGGCTGACCCACCGCATTCGCGAGCAAGCCCGCTCCCACACAAGCCCGCATTCACATTGGGATGGTATTTCAATCATCCACCTGCTTGGCGGGCGGGAGGGTGAAACCCGACACCGACCGCCGCAACTGGCTGGCCATCTTCGCCAGGTTGCCGATGCTCTCGGCGGTCGCGGTCGAGCCCGAAGACGTCTGGCTGGTGATCTGCTGGATCACGTTCATGGTCAGCGAAATCTGCCCCGCCGAAGACGTCTGTTGCTGCGCCGCATTGGAGATGCTCTGGATCAGCGCCGCCAGGGTTTTCGACACGCCTTCGATCTCTTCCAGCGCCACCCCGGCGTCTTGCGCCAGCCGCGCGCCGCGTACCACTTCGGTGGTGGTCTGCTCCATGGAGATCACGGCTTCGTTGGTGTCGGCCTGAATGGCGCGCACCAGGGTTTCGATCTGCCGCGTCGCCGCCGAGGAACGTTCGGCCAGGCGCTGCACTTCATCGGCGACCACCGCGAAACCACGCCCGGCATCCCCGGCCATGCTCGCCTGGATCGCCGCGTTGAGCGCGAGGATGTTGGTCTGGTCGGCGATGTCGTCGATCAGGCTGACGATGTCGCCAATTTCCTGAGACGACTCGCCCAGGCGCTTGATGCGCTTGGCGGTGTCCTGGATCTGCTCGCGGATGTTGTCCATGCCGTGGATGGTGTTGTGCACCACCTCGTTGCCTTTGTTGGCGATTTCCACCGAGCGCTCCGCCACCGCCGAAGATTCGGCGGCGTTGGCCGAAACCTGGTCGATGGACTGGGCCATCTGGTTGATCGCGGTGGACGCTTCGGCGATCTGCTGGGCCTGATGCTCCGAGGCCTGGGCCAGGTGCATGGCGGTAGCCTGGGTGTCCTGCACTGCGCCCGCGACCTGGCCGGCGGTGAGGTTGATGGTGGCGACCAGGTCGCGCAACTGGTCGACCGAATAGTTGATCGAGTCGGCGATGGTGCCGGTGAAGTCTTCGGTCACCGAGGCGGTCACGGTGAGGTCGCCGTCGGCGAGGTCTTCGATTTCATCGAGCAGGCGCATGATCGCGTTCTGGTTGCGCTCGTTCTTCTCGGCGGTTTCGTGCAGTTGGCGATTGGTCTCGCGCACCATCACCAGGCCGATCAGGATGATCGAAGCCAGCGCCAGCAAGCCCAGCACGTAGCCGCCGATGGTATCGAAGGTGCGCCCGCTGGCGAGGTTTTCAAACCCGGTGGCCAGGTGCGAGGCTTCATCGAGCAGGGTTTGCGAGAGGTTGAAGATGTTGCTCGCCGACGCACGCACCTGGAACAGTTGCGGCGAGGTTTCGAGGATTTCATCCACGGAGCCGGAGACAAACTCGAACAGCTCCGCAATCTCCGCCAGCCGCGCACGGGCGTCGCGGTCCTCGACCTGGGTGATGCGCAGCCCGGCGTTGCCCTGGAGCATGCCGTTGAGCACCTGGCCGAAGCGGTTGGCATCACGGCCAAACGCATCGGCGGCCTGCACGGCGGTTTCGTCGCCGGCGAGCACGGTGTTGACCGCGCCAAGGATGCGCTCGGCGAGCAGCGATTGGCGCTGGGCCAGCGCCACCTGGCTGGCCGGGGCGCCGCGTTGCAACAGGATGTCGACGACTTTTTCCGACTCCATCTGCAATTGCGGCACGGTTTCGGCGAGGGTCGCGGCCACCTGGTGCAGGGACAGCACGGTCTGTTCGCTGGCGAGGATCGCGTCGGTGTTCTTCAGCAGCGCTTCCCAGTCGGTCTGCACCGCACGCATCTCGGCGCGCACCGCGCTGGGGGCGGCGGGCAGGCCGGTTTGCGGGTCGCCTTTTTTCAGGTAGCCCCAACGTTGGGCGAAGTCGTTGCGCGCCTCGCCGAGCAGCTTGAACGCGGCGGCTTTGCCGGCGGCGGCTTCGGTGGCGTTCTTGGCGATGCGCTGGGACAACACGCGCAATTCACCGGCGTGGCCGATGTACTGCTTGTCGTAGGTGGACTGGGTGTTGAGGTAGGCGAAGTTGGCAAACAGCAGCATGATGAACACGATCAGCGCGATAAACAGCACGATGATCTGTGAGCGGCTGTGCGAGGCGGCCTGGGGTTTGGGCGTGGTAGCGGTGGTCATGCGGCGACATCCATGAAGCCAGGGGCCTGGGCCAGGGCGAAGGGGCTGAAGACCTGCCATGGCTGATCGCCGTCGAACCGGCCCTGGATAAACGGCGCGCCGGGGGTGACGTTCACCCGCAATGCGTCTTGTGCGAAATGCTGCATGCCCACCACCTCGTCCACCAACAGCCCGACAAACAGGTCGTTGTATTCCACCACCAGTACGCGCCGTTGCTTGCTCGCCTTGGACAGCGCCTGGCCGAGGAACCCACCGAGGTCCATCACCGGCAACAAGCGTCCACGCAGATTAGCCACGCCCTTGACCCAGGTCTTGACCCCGGGCATTAAAGTGCAGCGCGGCTCATGCAGGACTTCGGCGACTTCGCCCATGGGCGCGACGAACCAGTGCGCGCCCACGCGAAAGCCGATGCCGCTCCAACCCTGCTGGCGGGTTTCCTGGGACGGCAGGTCGGCAGCCAGCAGGCGGCAGCGGCGGTCGATGTCCAGCAACAGCTCGAAGGCGGTTTGCGACTCGGTCATGATCGCCTGCCGTCAGCCGGCCAACACCTTGTTCAGGGTGGCGATCAGGGTGTCTTCATCCACCGGCTTGGTCAGGTAATCCTTGGCGCCCTGGCGCGCGCCCCAGATCTTGTCGGTTTCCTGATCCTTGGTGGTGATGATGATAATCGGGATGCCGTTGGTTTCCGGCTCCTTGGACAGCTGGCGGGTGGCCTGGAAGCCGTTGAGGCCCGGCATCACGATGTCCATGAGGACGGCATCGGGTTTTTCCTGGCGGGCCAGGGCCACGCCGTCTGCGCCGTTTTCGGCCTTGAGGACTTCGTGGCCATGCTTTTCCAGCATGCCGGTCAATTTGTACATTTCAGTCGGCGAATCGTCGACGATCAGAACACGTGCCATGGTTTTCCCCACTAACTTGGTAGACGCCGGCCCTTGTGGGGCGGTGTCAGTGTGCTTGTTCTACTGCGGCGAAGGCAGGCACGTAGGCCTTGATCGCGCCCAGCAGTTCTTCCTTGCTGAAAGGCTTGGTCAAAAACTGATCGACACCGACGATACGCCCCTTGGCCTTGTCGAACAGGCCGTCCTTGGAGGACAGCATGATCACCGGGATCGACTTGAACGCCGGGTTGTTCTTCACCAGGGCGCAGGTCTGGTAGCCATCCAGGCGCGGCATCATGATGTCGACAAAAATAATGTGTGGGTGATGATCAACAATCCGCGCCAGGGCATCGAAACCGTCGATGGCCGTGATGACCTCGCACCCCGCGTTCTTCAACAGGGTCTCGGCGGTACGGCGGATCGTCTTTGAATCGTCGATCACCATCACTCTCAAGGCGTTGGAATGCTGTTCCATATCTGCTCTACCATCGCCACAGCGAATCGGTTTTCGGTGTGTACTGCCTGACGTCTCACAGGGTGAGTGCCGCAAGCCTTGGATCTCAAGGGCTGCTGCGCTGTGGCAGTCTTTTTAGCACAGTCTCCGGGCGCAATCTATCGAGCAACCGGCCAGGTGGTTTTTCCTTGACCCACAACAGCCGCAGCGCCACTCTGACGCCACTTTTATGCGCCCTAATTTGCTAGAGGAAATCCCCCATGAGCGTTCGCGTCGGCATTGTCATGGACCCTATCGCCAGCATTTCCTATAAAAAGGACAGCTCGCTGGCCATGCTCCTGGCCGCCCAGGCCCGCGGCTGGACCTTGTTCTATATGGAACAGCGCGACCTGTACCAGGGCGACGGCGAGGCCCGCGCGCGCATGCGCCCGCTGCAGGTGTTTGCCAACCCCGAGAAGTGGTTCGAACTGGGAGACGAAACCGACAGTTCCCTGAGCGACCTGGACGTGATCCTGATGCGCAAGGACCCGCCGTTCGACATGGAGTTCGTCTACTCCACCTACCTGCTGGAGCAGGCCGAACGCGCCGGTGTGTTGATCGTCAACAAACCGCAAAGCCTGCGCGACTGCAATGAAAAGCTGTTCGCCACCCTGTTCCCACAATGCACGCCGCCGACCGTGGTCAGCCGCCGTGCCGACGTGTTGCGTGAATTTGCCGCCAAGCACGGTGATGTAATCCTCAAGCCGCTGGATGGCATGGGGGGTACGTCGATCTTCCGTCACCGCGCCGGCGATCCGAACCTGTCGGTGATCCTGGAGACCCTGACCGCCCTGGGCACCCAGCAGATCATGGGCCAGGCTTACCTGCCGGCGATCAAGGACGGCGACAAGCGCATCCTGATGATCGACGGCGAGCCGGTGGATTACTGCCTGGCGCGGATCCCGGCAGCCGGCGAGACCCGTGGCAACCTGGCGGCAGGTGGACGTGGCGAAGCACGGCCGCTGTCGGACAAGGATCGTTGGATCGCCTCCCAAGTCGGACCAACCCTGCGGGAAAAAGGCCTGTTGTTTGTAGGCCTGGACGTGATCGGTGAGCACCTGACCGAAATCAACGTCACCAGCCCGACCTGCATCCGCGAGATCGACAACGCGTTCGGCACCAATATCGGCGAAATGCTGATGGCCGCCATTGATGCGAAGCTTCAAGCGGCAAACTCCAAGCGGCAAGCTTAAGGCGGACCGCATCAAGACTTGCAGCTTGTAACTTGTCACTTGAAGCTAAAAACCAACATTGCGCTATCATGCGGCACCCACCAAACGCGTGATGTTGGTTTTTTATGCCCCCTCCGTCCGAACTGCCCCCCGAACTCTCCCACAGCAGGGTGCGCCCGGCTGATCGGCTCGGATTTACCCTGTTCCTGGCTGCGTTGATTCACCTGGCCCTGCTCCTTGGCGTGGGTTTCACCATGGTCGAACCCAAGCAGATCACCAGGACCCTGGAAATCACCCTCGCCACGTTCAAGAGCGAAAAGAAGCCCGAGAAGGCCGATTTTCTCGCCCAGGACAACCAGCAAGGCAGCGGCACCCTGGACAAGAAAGCGGTGCCCAAGACTACGCAAGTGGCGCCATTCCAGGACAACAAGGTCAACAAAGTCAGCCCACCGCCGACGCCCAAGCCCGAGGTCCAGCAGACGGTACCCAAGCCCACCGTGACCACCGTCGCGCCAAAACCGCAGAAAGCGCCGGTGCAACGCGAAAAAGCCAAGACCGAGCCGCAGCCCCAGCCCGTCAAGCCGGCGCCGACCTTCGACAGTTCAACGCTGACCGACGAAATCTCCAGCCTCGAAGCCGAACTGGCCAACGAACAACAGCTGTACGCCAAGCGCCCGCGCATCTACCGGCTGAATGCCGCCTCGACCATGCGTGACAAGGGCGCCTGGTATAAGGATGAGTGGCGCAAGAAGGTCGAGCGCATCGGCAACCTCAACTATCCGGAAGAGGCCCGTCGCCAGCAGATTTATGGCAATTTGCGCTTACTGGTGTCGATCAACCGCGATGGTTCGTTATATGAAGTGCTGGTACTCGAGTCCTCCGGCCAGCCCTTGCTGGACCAGGCCGCCCAGCGCATCGTGCGCCTGGCCGCACCTTTTGCACCGTTTACCGGCGACCTGAACGACGTCGACCGCCTGGAAATCATCCGCACCTGGAAGTTTGCCAAGGGCGACCGCCTCTCCAGCAACTAAATCAGACACTTGTAGTGAGCGGGCTTGCCCCGCGCTGGGCGGCGAAGCCGCCCCAATCCATTCACCTCGGTCTTTCTGAAACACCGCGGCGTACCGTTTGGGGCGGCTTCGCCACCCAGCGCGGGCAAGCCCGCTCACTACACGCCAGGCTTGTCAGTTCGCCCCTCCAACGCCACACTAGCGGACATGAAAAACGTCAGCCCGACCTACCTCAAGCACCAATTCCTGATCGCCATGCCTCACATGGCCGACCCGAACTTTGCGCAGACCTTGACCTACATCGTCGAGCACACCGCCAATGGTGCCATGGGGTTGGTGGTGAACCGCCCGCAAGAGCTGAACCTGGCGGACATTCTTGAGCAACTGCGCCCCGAGGCCGACCCGCCGGCTCGCTGCCAGGGCGTGCCGATCTACATCGGCGGGCCGGTGCAGACCGATCGCGGTTTTGTCCTGCACCCCACCGGGCCGAAGTTCCAGGCCACGGTCGACCTGGACGGCGTGTCGCTGTCCACGTCCCAGGATGTGTTGTTCGCCATCGCCGACGGCGTGGGCCCCGAGCACAGCCTGATCACCCTCGGCTACGCCGGCTGGGAAGCTGGCCAGCTGGAGGCCGAACTGGCCAGCAACGCCTGGCTGACCTGCCCGTTCGACGCCGACATCCTGTTCAACACCCCCGTGGAACTGCGCCTTGACGCCGCTGCGGCCAAGCTGCGGGTCAACCTCAGCCTGCTGACCAGCCAGGCGGGGCACGCCTGATGGCTTTGCGTCTGATCCTCGGTTTTGACTACGGCACCAAACAGATCGGCGTAGCGGTCGGCCAGGTGATCACTGGCCAGGCCCGCGAGCTGTGCACCTTGAAAGCCCAGAACGGCGTACCGGACTGGAACCAGGTCGAAGCCCTGATCAAGGAGTGGAAGCCCGACGCCGTCGTGGTCGGCCTGCCGCTGAACATGGACGGAACCCCAAGCGACATGTGCCTGCGCGCCGAAAAATTCGCCCGCCGCCTCAATGGCCGCTACAACCTGCCCTTCTATACCCACGACGAGCGCCTCACCACCTTTGAAGCCAAAGGTGAACGCCGCGACCGTGGCGGCCAGAAAGGCAGCTACCGCGACAACCCGGTGGACGCCATCGCCGCCGCCTTGCTGTTGCAGGGCTGGCTGGATGAAAACACCGCTTTATTTGAATCCTGACTGACGCGGCTTGCCGCGTCTTTTTACGTTTGAGCCCGGACCTTGCCTGCGCCAAGGTCCTGAAGGAGCCTGCATGAGCTTGCCGAACCCCGCCGAACTGATCAGCCAAATGGCCAAAAACCTCACGGCCCATCTGCAACACCGCGCCATCAGCGAGCCACGCTTCATCGGCATTCGCACTGGCGGTGTGTGGGTCGCCCAGGCATTGCTGGAAGCATTGGGCAGCGACGCGCCCCTCGGCACCCTGGACGTGTCGTTCTACCGGGACGACTTCAGCCAGAACGGCCTGCATCCACAAGTGCGCCCGTCGGCCCTGCCGTTCGAGATCGAAGGCCAGCACCTGGTCCTGATCGACGACGTGCTGATGAGCGGGCGCACCATCCGCGCCGCCATGAACGAACTGTTCGACTACGGCCGCCCGGCCAGCGTGACCCTGGTCTGCCTGCTGGACCTGGACGCCGGCGAATTGCCGATCAGCCCGGATGTGGTCGGCGCAACGCTGTCGCTGGAACCCCACCAGCGGGTAAAATTGTCCGGTCCCACGCCGCTCGAACTCGAACTGCAAGACCTTGCCCTTTAAACCGCCTTGTAAAGAGTCCCCGCGATGACGCCTCTAGATGCCAAGCGCCCGCTGCAGCTCAATGCTCAGGGTCAGTTGCAACATTTCTTGTCCCTCGACGGTTTGCCCCGCGAACTGCTCACCGAAATCCTCGACACTGCCGACTCGTTCCTTGAAGTCGGCGGCCGCGCGGTGAAGAAGGTCCCACTGCTGCGCGGCAAGACCATCTGCAATGTGTTCTTCGAGAACTCCACCCGCACCCGCACCACCTTTGAACTGGCGGCCCAACGGCTGTCGGCCGACGTGATCACGCTGAACGTGTCGACCTCGTCGGCGAGCAAGGGCGAGACCCTGCTCGACACCCTGCGCAACCTGGAAGCCATGGCCGCCGACATGTTCGTGGTGCGCCACGGCGACTCTGGCGCCGCGCACTTCATCGCCGAGCACGTGTGCCCGCAGGTCGCGATCATCAACGGCGGCGACGGCCGTCACGCCCACCCGACCCAGGGCATGCTCGACATGCTCACCATCCGTCGGCACAAGGGCAGCTTTGAAAACCTGTCGGTGGCCATCGTCGGCGACATCCTGCACTCGCGGGTTGCGCGCTCGAACATGCTGGCCCTGAAAACCCTGGGCTGCCCGGACATCCGCGTGATCGCGCCAAAAACCCTGCTGCCCATCGGCATCGAGCAATACGGTGTGAAGGTCTACACCGACATGGCCGAAGGCCTCAAGGATGTGGACGTGGTCATCATGCTGCGCCTGCAGCGCGAGCGCATGGCCGGTGGCCTGCTGCCGAGCGAAGGTGAGTTCTACCGCCTGTTCGGCCTGACCACTGCGCGCTTGGCCGGTGCCAAGCCGGACGCCATCGTGATGCACCCTGGCCCGATCAACCGTGGCGTAGAGATTGAGTCGGCGGTGGCCGATGGCACCCAGTCGGTGATTCTCAACCAGGTCACCTACGGCATCGCCGTGCGCATGGCCGTGTTGTCCATGGCCATGAGCGGGCAAACCGCACAACGTCAATTCGAGCAGGAGAACGCCCAGTGAAGCTCAGCATCCTCGGCGCCCGCGTCATCGATCCGGCCAGTGGCCTGGATCAAGTCACCGATCTGCATCTTGAAGCCGGCAAGATCATCACCATCGGCGCCGCCCCGGCCGGTTTCAGCGCGGTAGAAACCATCGACGCCAAAGGCCTGGTGGCCGCACCCGGGCTGGTCGACCTAAACGTCGCCCTGCGCGAGCCGGGCTACAGCCGCAAAGGCAGCATCCTCAGCGAAACCCGCGCCGCCGCTGCCGGTGGCGTGACCAGCCTGTGCTGCCCGCCGCACACCAAGCCGATCCTGGACACCTCGGCGGTGACCGAGTTGATCCTCGACCGCGCCCGTGAAGCCGGCAACTGCAAAGTGTTCCCCATCGGCGCCCTGAGCAAAGGCCTGGAAGGCGAACAACTTGCCGAACTGATCGCCCTGCGCGACGCCGGTTGCGTGGCCTTCGGCAACGGCCTGGAAAGCTTTCGCAGCACTCGCACCCTGTGCCGCGCCCTGGAATATGCGGCCACCTTCGACCTGACGGTGATCTTCCATTCCCAGGACCGCGACCTCGCCGAAGGTGGCCTGGCCCATGAAGGTGCCGTGGCCAGCTTCCTCGGCCTGCCCGGCATCCCCGAGACCGCCGAGACCGTGGCCCTGGCCCGCGACCTGCTGCTGGTCGAGCAAAGCGGCGTGCGCGCGCACTTCAGCCAGCTGACCAGCGCGCGGGGCGTGGCCCTGATCGCCCAGGCCCAGGCCCGTGGCTTGCCGGTGACGGCGGATGTGGCGTTGTATCAGTTGATCTTGACCGACGAAGCGCTGATCGACTTCTCCAGCCTGTACCACGTGCAGCCGCCCCTGCGCACCCGTGCCGACCGTGATGGTCTGCGGGCGGCGGTGAAGTCCGGGGTGGTCTCGGCGATTTCCAGCCACCACCAGCCCCACGAACGCGATGCCAAGTTGGCACCGTTTGGCGCGACTGAGCCGGGGATCAGCAGCGTTGAGCTGTTGTTGCCCCTGGCGATGACGTTGGTTGAGGAAGGCTTGCTCGATTTGCCGACGCTGCTGGCACGCTTGAGCGCGGGGCCTGCCGACGCCCTGCGCTTGCCGGCGGGTAAGCTGGCGGTGGGTTCGGCGGCGGATCTGGTGCTGTTTGACCCGGCCAGTTCCACCGTTGCCGGGGAGCATTGGCTGTCGAAGGGTGAAAACTGCCCGTTCATTGGCCACAGCCTGCCGGCGACGGTGCGCTACACCCTGGTCGATGGTCGGATCAGCTACCAGGCCTAAAGCGGGCAGGGTAAAAAATATGGGAGCGGGCTTGCTCGCGAATGCGGAGTGTCAGTCGCTGAAGGTGCTGACTGATCCACCGCATTCGCGAGCAAGCCCGCTCCCACATTTGCTTCTGTATATGCCTCTAGAGTCTCAGCGGCCGCCATTGCGCTCGGCATTACGCACTGAAATCTGCGTATTCAACGTCCAGAAGTCATACAGCACCCCCACCAGGAACAAGCCGCCGGTCAGCAGGTAGATCAAGCCGCTGATCCATTTGCCTTGGTACATGCGGTGCACGCCGAACACACCCAGGAACGTCAACAGCACCCAGGCCACGTTGTATTCGATGGGCCCGGCGGTAAAACGCAGGTCGGCTTCACGGTCCATGGCCGGGATCAGGAACAGGTCGATCAGCCAGCCAATCCCCAGCAAACCTAAGGTGCAGAACCAGATCGTACCTGTCACGGGTTTGCCGTAATAAAAGCGGTGCGATCCGGTGAAACCGAAAATCCAGAGCAGGTAGCCGATCACCTTGCTATGGGTGTCGGGCTGCGAAATTGCCTGTCGATAGGTGTTCATGGCGTACCTCTTTTCACTCCATAGATAAATTTTTTCACTTTCTTTGTGACTTTTTTACAGGCGCCCGACGTACGGCAAATGGTATCTTCCCTCCCCTGAAAGCCTTATGCCACCTGACTTGTGTAGGACAATTGCGGCGTTTCGTCGCGTTTTTCCTGATTTTGACCCCAAGGTTCAGTCGACAAACGGCCTGATAACGGCAAAAAAAGCTGTTATAAAGTTGCGCGCAAACCAAAAAGAGCCACGCCTAATGCGACCATTTTTCAAGACATGGCTAACCATTTGCCTATTAATGCCACTGGCCGCCCACGCCACCAATCGTGAGCAACGACTTCCGAACGTCAACGGTTTCACCCCTAAAGTTCACAGCACACCAGCCACCGCCAAAAGAGAAAAGCCGACCGTCAACCGACCTACTCAAGTGAGCAAGGTTCACGGCAAGGCCCTTCATAACTCACTGGCGCTGAACAACACCAAGCAAAGCAGCAATGTACTCAGCCGCGCCGTCAATGTGCTCGGTACTCCCTACCGTTGGGGCGGCAGCAGCCCAAGTAAAGGCTTCGATTGCAGCGGTTTGGTGAAATATGCGTTCAACGACGTTGCCGCAGTGGATTTGCCGCGCACGTCCAACGCCATGGCCGCCGGCCACGGGCAAAAGGTTGATCGCAAGGACCTGAAGCCGGGCGACCTGTTGTTCTTCAAGCTAAAGAGCCGTCAGGTCAACCACGTTGCCATCTACCTGGGCAACGACCGCTTCATCCACGCGCCGCGTCGTGGCAAGTCGGTGAGCATCGACACGCTGAAGAAGCCGTTCTGGGACAAGAACTACGTGATCGCCAAGCGGGTTTTGCCCAAAGAGCAGAACAACCTGCGGGTTGTGCAACGCTGATTTCAAGCTGCAATGCAGTACAAAATGTGGGAGCGGGCTTGCCCGCGAATGCGGTGTATCAGTACCAGATGAGCTGACTGACACTCCGCGTTCGCGAGCAAGCCCGCTCCCACATTTGGTTTTCATTGTTCTCAAGCGCTATATATCACCAGGCACCCTCGCCTTCTCCTGCGCCACCTCCCGGCTGATCACCCCCTCGCCCACCAACGCCTTCAAGCTCATATCGAGCGTCTTCATTCCCAGTGCCCCGCCGGTCTGGATCGCCGAGACGATCTGCGCCACCTTGTCCTCACGGATCAAATTGCGGATCGCCGGTGTACCCAGCATGATCTCGTGCGCCGCCACCCGCCCGCCGCCAACCTTCTTCACCAGCACCTGCGACACCACCGCCTGCAACGACTCCGACAGCATCGCGCGGACCATGGCTTTTTCGCCGGCCGGGAACACGTCCACCAGGCGGTCCACGGTCTTGGGCGCCGATGCCGTGTGCAGGGTGCCGAACACCAGATGCCCGGTCTCGGCGGCGGTCAGCGCCAGGCGGATGGTTTCCAGGTCGCGCAACTCGCCGATCAGGATCACATCCGGGTCTTCGCGTAGCGCCGAGCGCAAGGCCGTAGAGAAACTAAGGGTATCGCGATGCACCTGGCGCTGGTTGATCAGCGCGGTTTTCGGCCTGTGGATAAATTCGATGGGGTCTTCCAGGGTGAGGATGTGCTGGCGCCGATGCTGATTGAGGTAGTCGATCATCGCCGCCAGGGTGGTGGACTTGCCCGAGCCGGTCGGCCCGGTGACCAGCACCAGCCCGTGCGGCAGTTGGGCTATGCGCTGGAACACCTCACCCAGGCCAAGGCTCTGCAGGCTCTGGACCTCACTGGGAATGCTGCGAAACACCGCGCCCATGCCACGGTCCTGCCGGAACACGTTCGCCCGGAACCGCGCCACGCCGGGCAGTTCGAAAGCGAAATCTGTATCAAGAGATGTTTCGAAATCCTTTTGCTGGTATTGATTGAGCAAAGGGCTGAGCAGATCCGCCACCTGGGGCGGTGAGAGTGCCGGGCAATCCAGCGGCCAGACCTCGCCGTCCACACGCAACATCGGCGCCAGGCCAGCCGACAAATGCAGGTCGGAGGCGCCACGGCGCACGCAGGCCGTGAGCAGTTCAGTGATATCCATAGGGCTTTCCATTTCCAGTAGAATGCCGCGGACTCCATATCCACGGGCGCATCTTGAATGTCGACGATAGCAGACAACATCGATCTGGTTAGCCAGCGGATCCGCGCCGCAGCCGACGCCGTGCAACGTGACGCCAGCAGCATCCACCTGCTGGCCGTGAGCAAGACCAAACCCGCCCAAGCCGTGCGGGAAGCCTATGCCGCCGGCATGCGCGATTTTGGCGAAAACTACCTGCAAGAAGCCCTGGGCAAACAGGCCGAATTAACCGACCTGCCCTTGAGTTGGCACTTCATCGGCCCCATTCAATCGAACAAGACGCGCGCTATCGCCGAGAACTTCGCTTGGGTGCATTCCGTGGAACGCCTGAAAATCGCACAACGCCTGTCCGAACAACGCCCTGCCGACCTGGCACCGCTGAACATCTGCATCCAGGTCAACGTCAGTGGTGAAGCCAGCAAGTCCGGCTGTACGCCCGCCGATCTGCCGGCCCTGGCCGAGGCGATCAGCGCTCTGCCGCGCTTGAAGTTGCGTGGGTTGATGGCAATCCCCGAGCCGACTGAAGATCGCGCCGCGCAAGATGCAGCCTTCGCCACGGTGCGCGAGCTGCAAGCCAGCTTGAATCTGCCGCTGGACACACTTTCCATGGGGATGAGCCATGACCTTGAGTCGGCCATCGCCCAAGGCGCCACTTGGGTGCGGATCGGTACTGCACTGTTTGGCGCCCGCGACTACGGCCAGCCGTGAAGCGGCTGACTTTTCACTGAATAAGGACCTGTCATGAGAGACACGCGTATTGCCTTTATCGGCGCCGGTAACATGGCGGCCAGCCTGATCGGCGGCCTGCGGGCCAAGGGCCTGGACGCCGCGCAGATCCGCGCCAGTGACCCCGGCGCCGAAACCCGTGCCCGCGTCAGCACCGAGCACGGTATCGAAACCTTTGCCGACAATGCCGAGGCCATCCAGGGCGTCGATGTGATCGTGCTGGCGGTCAAGCCACAGGCCATGAAGGCCGTGTGCGAAAGCCTGCGCCCGAGCCTGCAACCGCAGCAGTTGGTAGTGTCCATCGCCGCCGGGATTACCTGCGCGAGCATGACCGCCTGGCTCGGTGCCCAGCCGATCGTGCGCTGCATGCCCAACACCCCTTCGCTGCTGCGCCAGGGCGTGAGCGGTTTGTACGCCACCGACGCCGTCAGCGCCGTACAGCGCGATCAGGCCCAGGAGCTACTGTCCGCCGTGGGCATCGCCCTGTGGCTGGAGCAAGAACAGCAACTGGATGCGGTCACCGCCGTGTCCGGCAGCGGCCCGGCGTACTTCTTCCTGTTGATCGAAGCCATGACCGCTGCCGGCGTCAAACTGGGCCTGCCACAGGAAGT
Organism: Pseudomonas sp. GL_117; assembly: GCF_057835125.1. NCBI lineage: Bacteria > Pseudomonadati > Pseudomonadota > Gammaproteobacteria > Pseudomonadales > Pseudomonadaceae > Pseudomonas > Pseudomonas sp. GL_117. The sequence goes on from NZ_CM174418.1 coordinate 5,797,345, forward strand.
GTCCAAGCAACTGGCCGAGCAGACCGCACTGGGCGCAGCCAGGATGGCCGTAACCAGCGACGTCGACGCCGCCGAACTGCGCCGTCGCGTGACCTCGCCGGGCGGCACGACCCAAGCCGCCATCGAATCGTTCCAGGCCGGGGGCTTTGAAGCCCTGGTGGAAACAGCACTGGGTGCCGCAGCACATCGTTCGGCAGAAATGGCCGAGCAGCTGGGCAAATAGTCGTCCCCTTCAAGGAATCAAACATGCTCGGACTCAATGACGCGCTTATTTTCATCATCCAGACGCTGGGCAGCCTGTACCTGCTGATCGTGCTGATGCGTTTTATCCTGCAACTGGTGCGGGCGAACTTCTACAACCCGCTGTGCCAATTCGTGGTCAAGGCGACCCAGCCGCTGCTCAAGCCCCTGCGTCGGGTAGTCCCGAGCATGTTCGGGCTGGACATGTCGTCGCTGGTACTGGCGCTGCTGTTGCAGATCCTGCTGTTTGCGGTGGTGTTGCTGCTCAAGGGCTTCCTGCCCTACACCGTGCTGCTGTTGCCGTGGGCACTGATCGGCATCTTCTCGCTGTTTTTGAAGATTCTGTTCTGGTCGATGATCATCAGTGTGATTCTGTCCTGGGTCGCACCGGGCAGCCGCAGCCCTGGCGCCGAGCTGGTGTACCAGATCACCGAGCCGGTGCTTGCACCGTTCCGTCGGTTGATCCCGAACCTGGGTGGCCTGGACATCTCGCCGATCTTCGCGTTTATCGCAATCCAGCTGATCCAGGGTTGGGTGATCCCGTACCTGGCTGAATTTGCCGCGATGCCCAAGATGCTGTTCGGGTTGATCTGACACGCAACACCTAAATGCGGGAGCGAGCTTGTGTGGGAGCGGGCTTGCTCGCGAATACGGAGTGTCAGTCACCAGATGAGTGGCTGACCCACCGCTTTCGCGAGCAAGCCCGCTCCCACACAAACAGCTCCCACATTTTGTTTCTGTGAACGGGTTCAGGGGTTTGCTTGCCGCTAGCCCCCCCGCTCTTTAGACTTACGCCTCATTTAAACGAGAGCAGGGTCGATGCCAGCTGCCTTTCCCCCCGATTCTGTTGGACTGGTCGTGCCCCAAGTGGCGCACTTCAGCGAACCGCTGGCCCTGGCCTGCGGCCGTTCGCTGCCCGCCTACGACCTGATCTATGAAACCTACGGCCAACTGAACGCTACGGCGAGCAACGCCGTGCTGATCTGCCACGCCTTGTCCGGGCATCATCACGCGGCCGGTTTCCACTCGGTCGACGAGCGCAAGCCCGGCTGGTGGGACAGTTGCATCGGTCCCGGCAAACCCATCGACACCAACAAGTTCTTTGTGGTCAGCCTGAACAACCTCGGCGGCTGCAACGGTTCCACCGGCCCCAGCAGCCTCAACCCGGAAACCGGCAAGCCGTTCGGCGCCGACTTCCCGGTGCTCACCGTGGAAGACTGGGTGCACAGCCAGGCGCGCCTGGCCGACCTGCTGGGCATCAACCAGTGGGCGGCGGTGATCGGCGGCAGCCTCGGCGGCATGCAGGCGCTGCAATGGACCATCACCTACCCGGATCGCGTGCGCCATTGCCTGGCAATCGCCTCGGCCCCCAAGCTGTCGGCGCAGAACATTGCCTTCAACGAAGTGGCGCGCCAGGCCATCCTCACCGACCCCGAGTTCCACGGTGGTTCGTTCCAGGAAGCGGGCGTGATCCCCAAACGCGGCCTGATGCTGGCGCGGATGGTGGGGCACATCACCTACCTGTCCGATGACTCCATGGGCGAGAAATTCGGCCGTGGCCTCAAGAGCGAAAAGCTCAACTACGACTTCCACAGTGTCGAGTTCCAGGTGGAAAGCTACCTGCGTTATCAGGGCGAGGAGTTCTCCGGGCGTTTCGACGCCAATACCTACCTGCTGATGACCAAGGCCCTGGACTACTTCGACCCGGCCGCCAACTTTGACGACGACCTGGCGAAAACCTTCGAAGGCGCCAAGGCCAAGTTCTGCGTGATGTCGTTCACCACCGACTGGCGCTTCTCGCCGGCGCGCTCGCGCGAACTGGTGGATGCGCTGATGGCCGCGCGCAAAGACGTGTGCTACCTGGAGATCGACGCTCCGCAAGGCCACGATGCCTTCCTGATCCCGATCCCGCGCTACCTGCAAGCGTTCAGCAACTACATGAACCGAATCGTATTGTGAGAAAGCCATGAGAGCCGACCTGGACATCATCCAAGAATGGATCCCCGCCGGCAGCCGCGTGCTCGACCTGGGCTGCGGTGATGGCGAACTGCTGAGCTGGCTGCGGGACAACAAGCAAGTCACCGGCTACGGCCTGGAAAACGACCCGGACAACATCGCCCAGTGCGTGGCCAAGGGCATCAACGTGATCGAGCAGGACCTGGACAAGGGCCTGGGCAACTTTGCCAGCAACAGCTTCGACATCGTGGTGATGACCCAAGCCCTGCAAGCGGTGCACTACCCGGACCGCATCCTCGACGAAATGCTGCGCGTGGGCCGCCAGTGCATCATCACCTTCCCGAATTTCGGGCATTGGCGTTGCCGTTGGTACCTGGCCACCAAGGGCCGCATGCCGGTCTCGGATTTCCTCCCATACACGTGGTACAACACGCCAAACATCCACTTCTGCACCTTCGAAGACTTCGAAGCCTTGTGCGGCGAGCGCGAAGCCAAGGTGATCAACCGCCTTGCGGTCGATCAACAGCACCGCCACGGCTGGGCAAGCAAGCTATGGCCCAACCTGTTGGGTGAAATCGGCATTTACCGGGTCAGCAGTCCTGGCCTGACGGATCACAAGATTGCCGTCTAATCATTTTCAAGAGGGATGATCATGAGTCGCTTGGCTATTTTTCTACTGACCGCATGCCTGGGCACCAGCGCCATCGCAGCGGACGCTATCGACGCTAACCGCAAGAAAGACTTCGGTGACATCACCGTCCACTACAACACCTTCACCTCCAGCTTCCTGCAACCGGAAACCGCCCAGAACATCGGCGTGGTGCGCAGCAAGGAGAAAGGCTTGATCAACGTGACCGTGATCAAGGGCGTGACCCCAGTGGCGGCGCAAGTGACCGGCACCATCAAGGACCTGGGCGGCAAGAGCGAGATCCTGACCTTCAAGCAGATCAACGAGAAAGGCGGGATCAACTACCTGGCGCCTTACTCCGTGACGCAGCGTGAATACAAGACGTTTACCATCAACGTTGAAACCGGCGGCAAAGCCCATAGCTTCCAATTCAACCAAGAACTGTACCCGGCCGACAAATGAACCTGACTCAACTCGTACTGGCCAGCCATAACGCCGGCAAACTCAAGGAACTGCAGGCCATGCTCGGCGAATCGGTGCAATTGCGCTCGATTGGCGAGTTCAGCCAGGTAGAGCCGGAAGAAACCGGCCTGTCGTTCGTCGAGAACGCCATCCTCAAGGCGCGCAACGCCGCACGCATCTCCGGCCTGCCGGCACTGGCCGACGACTCGGGCCTGGCGGTGGACTTCCTCGGCGGCGCCCCCGGCATCTATTCGGCGCGGTACGCCGATGGCAAAGGCGACGCGGCCAACAACGCCAAGCTGCTGGACGCCCTCAAGGACGTACCGGACGCGCTGCGCGGTGCACAGTTCGTCTGCGTGCTGGCCCTGGTGCGCCATGCGGACGATCCATTGCCGATCCTCTGCGAAGGCCTGTGGCACGGGCGCATCCTGCATGCGGCCAGCGGCGAACATGGCTTTGGGTATGACCCACTGTTCTGGGTGCCTGAGCGCAATGTCTCCAGCGCCGAGCTGAGCCCGGCCGACAAGAACCAGATCAGCCACCGCGCCCGCGCAATGGATTTGCTGCGCCAACGCTTGAGCCTGAAATGACCCAGAACACCTCTGCGCAGCCGCTGATCCACGGCGGCGCGCAAACCCCTCGGGCGGCCCTGCCCCTGCTGCCGCCCCTGGCGCTGTACATCCACATCCCGTGGTGTGTGCGCAAATGCCCGTATTGCGACTTCAACTCCCACACCGCCAGCAAAGTGCTGCCGGAAGAAGAGTATGTGGACGCCTTGCTCGCCGACCTCGATCAGGACCTGCATGCCATGTACGGGCGCGAGCTGAGTTCGATCTTCTTCGGCGGCGGCACGCCAAGCCTGTTCAGCGCCGCGGCATTGGGCCGCCTGCTCAAGGGCGTGGAAGCGCGCATCCCGTTTGCCGGCGACATCGAGATCACCCTGGAAGCCAACCCCGGTACCTTCGAGCAAGAGAAGTTCGTGGCGTACCGCAAGCTGGGGATCAATCGCCTGTCGATCGGCATCCAGAGCTTCCAGCAGGAAAAGCTTGAGGCCCTGGGGCGTATCCACAATGGCGATGAAGCCGTTCGGGCTGCTGGCATGGCGCGCCAGGCCGGGTTCGACAACTTCAACCTCGACCTGATGCACGGTTTGCCCAACCAGTCCCTGGATGATGCTCTGAGCGACCTGCGCCAGGCCATCGCGCTCAAGCCCACGCATTTGTCGTGGTATCAGCTGACCCTGGAGCCCAACACGGTGTTCTGGAACCAGCCGCCGGCGTTGCCGGAAGACGACACGCTATGGGACATCCAGGAAGCCGGCCAGGCCCTGCTTGCCGAGCATGGCTACGCGCAATATGAAGTGTCGGCCTATGCCCAACCGGGTCGCCCGGCGCGGCATAACCTGAACTACTGGAGCTTTGGCGACTTTATCGGCATCGGTGCCGGTGCCCACGGCAAGCTCAGCCATCCGGACGGGCGCATTGTGCGCACCTGGAAGACCCGTGCACCGAAGGACTACCTCAACCCGGCCAAAAACTTCCAGGCCGGGGCGAAAGAGCTGACCAACGAAGAGTTGCCGTTCGAGTTCCTGATGAACGCCCTTCGCCTCACCGAAGGTGTCGAGGCCAGGCTCTACGCCGAGCGTACCGGGCTGGACCTGGCCAGCCTCAACGAAGGCCGCCGCGAGGCCGAACAAAGTGGCCTGATGCAGGTCGAACCGTCACGCCTGGCGGCGACCGACCGCGGGCAACTCTTTCTCAATGACCTGTTGCAGACGTTTTTGAGCTGAAGCTCTTAAGGAAATCGAATGGATTTGGTACTCGACCTGCTCGCCACCGTATCCCGCTGGAGCCGTAGCAACCTGTCGGAAATCTCCCTGGCCCTCGTCGGTTGTTTGCTGGTGCTGTTTGGCGCCGACATCAAAGGCTGGGTCGAAGCCCGCCTGGGCAGCGTGGCCGGTGCGTTGCGCGTACCGTTGATGGCGTTGCTGTGCATGATCGGCAGCGGTGCGGCGTTGATCTACGCCACGCCTTGGATTGTGCGGGGGTTGAGCCAGTTCAATAACTACAGCCTGGCGCCGGTGCTGGTGGTGGTGCTGGTACTGATCGGCGTAGTAGCAGACCGCCGCTAACCTCAAGTACACCGTAAACACATGTGGGAGCTGGCTTGCCTGCGATGCAGACACCTCGGTGTATCAGTGATACCCAGGTGATGCTATCGCAGGCAAGCCAGCTCCCACATTTTTGAGCGTGTGCGACTCAGTCGACCTTCTCGAATTTCAGATCCCACACACCATGCCCGAGTCGCTCGCCGCGACGCTCGAACTTGGTGATCGGCCGCTCGGCCGGGCGTGGCACGCATTTGCCGTCTTCAGCGATGTTGCGATAGCCAGGCGCGACATCCATCACTTCCAGCATGTATTCCGCATACGGTTCCCAGTCGGTGGCCATATGCAGGATGCCACCCACTTTCAGCTTGCTACGCACCAGTTCCGCGAAGGACGCTTGCACGATGCGACGCTTGTGGTGACGGGCTTTGTGCCATGGGTCCGGGAAGAACAGCATCAGGCGGTCGAGGCTGTTATCGGCGATGCAACGGTTGAGCACCTCGATCGCGTCGCAGTCGTACACGCGCAGGTTGGTCAGGCCCTGGGTCAGCACGCCATTGAGCAGCGCGCCGACACCCGGACGATGCACTTCAACGCCGATGAAATCCTGCTCCGGCGAGGCCGCCGCCATTTCCAGCAGGGAGTGCCCCATGCCGAAGCCGATTTCCAGGGAGCGCGGGGCCGAACGGCCGAACACCTGGTCGTAGTCCACCGGCGCGTCGGCCAGGGGCAACACGAACAGCGGCGTCCCCTGTTCCAGGCCCTTTTGCTGGCCTTCGGTCATGCGACCGGCGCGCATCACAAAGCTCTTGATGCGGCGGTGCTTGGACTCGTCGCCTTCTTCCAGGGTGTTCGGCGTTTCGTTTGATTCAGTCATCAATGGCTCTTACTTGATCAGACCATCCAGCGGCGAAGAGGCGCTGGCGTAGAGTTTTTTCGGCATGCGGCCGGCGAGGTAGGCCAGGCGGCCCGCGACGATCGCGTGGTTCATGGCTTCGGCCATCAGGATCGGCTGCTGGGCATGGGCGATGGCCGAGTTCATCAGCACCGCGTCGCAGCCCAGTTCCATGGCGATGGTTGCGTCGGAGGCGGTGCCCACGCCCGCATCCACCAGCACCGGGATCTTGGCTTCTTCTAGGATGATCTGCAGGTTGTACGGATTGCAGATACCCAGGCCGGAACCGATCAGACCGGCCAGCGGCATCACGGCGATGCAGCCGATTTCCGCCAGTTGGCGCGCGATGATCGGGTCATCGCTGGTGTAGACCATCACGTCGAAACCTTCCTTGACCAGGGTTTCGGCGGCCTTGAGGGTTTCGATCACGTTGGGGAACAGGGTTTTCTGGTCGGCCAGCACTTCCAGCTTCACCAGGTTGTGGCCGTCGAGCAGCTCACGCGCCAGGCGGCAGGTGCGCACGGCTTCGATGGCGTCGTAGCAACCGGCGGTGTTGGGCAGGAAGGTGTAGCGATCCGGCGACAGGACTTCGAGCAGGTTCGGTTCGCCTTCGATCTGGCCGAGGTTGGTACGGCGTACGGCGAAAGTCACGATCTCGGCACCCGAGGCTTCGATGGCCAGGCGGGTTTCTTCCATGTCGCGGTACTTGCCGGTGCCGACCAGCAGACGGGACTGGTAGGTACGACCGGCCAGGACGAAGGGCTTGTCGCTACGAACGATGCTCATGGGAAATCCTCGTAATGGGGTGAGGTTCTGCAGAATTCGGGCCGGCGACTAGCCGCCACCGATGGCGTGGACCACTTCGACCTGGTCACCTTCGGTGAGCGCGGTCTCGGCGTGCAGGCTACGCGGGACAATATCCAGGTTGAGTTCCACTGCGACACGACGTCCGGTCAAGTCCAGACGGGTCAGCAGGGCCGCAACGGTTTCACCGTCGGGCAGTTCAAAGGATTCGCCGTTCAACTGAATGCGCATGCCACGGGCCGCCATCGTTTTTAGGGGCCCGCATTCTAGCGTGATTGAGACCGGAAGGTCAGCACCAAGCGTCAAGCGGTCACAGCTGCAAGCGCCATGCAGCCAGCCCCAGCAGGAACCAGCCAAGCAGGAATGCCAGGCCGCCAAACGGGGTGATGATGCCGAGCTTGCTGATGCCGGTCATCGTCAGCACGTACAGACTGCCGGAGAACAAGAGGATACCGACCACAAACGAAACGCCTGCCCAGGTCACCAGGCGACCAGGCAGGTGCGCCGCCAGCAGTGCCACGCCGAACAGGGCCAGGGTGTGCACCAACTGGTAGGTCACGCCGGTGTGGAAGATCGCCAGGTACTCGGCGCTCAGGCGGTTTTTCAGGCCGTGAGCGGCGAACGCGCCAAGGGCGACACCCGTAAAGCCAAAAAAGGCAGCCAGCATCAGAAAGCCACGCAGCATGAGGAACTCCAGTCACAAGGGGCAGGGTCTGTATAATGGCCCGCTCAACGGGTTCGGCCAAGCCATCTCTATGCTGCGTGTCCTCTTCAGTCGTTTTCTCAAAGTCGTGAAATGGTTTGCGATCGGCAGCGTATTGCTCGTGCTGCTGTTCCGTATCGTTCCGCCTCCGTTCACCGCGTTGATGGTCGAGCGCAAGATCGAATCCTGGATCGATGGCGAACCTATTGACCTGCAACGCAGCTGGGTGCCGTGGGAGGAGATCTCCGACGAACTCAAAGTGGCGGTGATGGCCGGCGAAGACCAGCGTTTCCCGCAGCACTGGGGTTTCGATTTCGGCGCGATCCAGGCGGCGCTCCTGCACAACGAGCGCGGCGGCTCGATTCGCGGCGCCAGTACCTTGAGCCAGCAGGTGTCGAAAAACCTGTTCTTGTGGGCCGGCCGCAGTTATTTGCGCAAAGGCCTGGAGGCCTGGTTTACCGGGCTGATCGAGGTGTTGTGGCCCAAGCAGCGGATTCTTGAGGTGTACCTCAATAGCGTGGAATGGGATGAGGGTGTATTTGGCGCAGAAGCGGCGGCGCGGCATCACTTTGGGGTGAGTGCCAAGGCCCTGTCGCGACAGCAGGCCAGCTATCTGGCGGCGGTGTTGCCGAACCCGCGGGTGTGGAGTGCCAGCCATCCGACGGCGTACGTGGCGCGGCGCGCGGCGTGGATTCGCCAGCAGATGGGCCAGTTGGGCGGTGATGGCTACCTGCTCGAGCTGAACAGCTCCCGAAAAGCCCCCTGGTCCGACTGACCCAACACAAAAAAATGTGGGAGCGGGCTTGCCCGCGAATGCGGTGTATCAGCCAGCATCTATGGCGACTGACACTCCGCTTTCGCGGGCAAGCCCGCTCCCACATTCGATCGTGTTGGTTTCGAAACCCGCGCTTTGTTCAAGCTGACGAGTCCGCTCGGCCGACACGTTGTACTTCTGCGCCAGGTCGTGCAGCGTGGCTTTGTCTTCCGCCAGCCAGCGCGGGTAGAGAATGGGCGGTGATGGCTACCTGCTTGAGCTGAAAAGCCCCCTGGTCTGACTGACCCAACACAAAAAAAATGTGGGAGCGGGCTTGCCCGCGAATGCGGTGTATCAGCCAGCATCTCTGGCGACTGACACTCCGCTTTCGCGGGCAAGCCCGCTCCCACATTCGATCGTGTTGGTTTCGAAACCCGCGCTTTGTTCAAGCTGACGAGTCCGCTCGGCCGACACGTTGTACTTCTGCGCAAGGTCGTGCAGCGTGGCTTTGTCTTCCGCCAGCCAGCGCGGGTAGAGAATGGGCGGTGATGGCTACCTGCTTGAGCTGAAAAGCCCCCTGGTCCGACTGACCCAACACAAAAAAATGTGGGAGCGGGCTTGCCCGCGAGTGCAGTGTATCGGCCAGCATCTCTGGCGACTGACACTCCGCTTTCGCGGGCAAGCCCGCTCCCACATTCGATCGTGTTGGTTTCGAAACCCGCGCTTTTTTCAAGCTGACGAATCCGCTCGGCCGACACGTTGTACTTCTGCGCCAGGTCGTGCAGCGTGGCTTTGTCTTCCTCCAGCCAGCGCGGGTAGAGAATGGGCGGTGATGGCTACCTGCTTGAGCTGAAAAGCCCCCTGGTCCGACTGACCCAACACAAAAAATGTGGGAGCGGGCTTGCCCGCGAGTGCGGTGTATCGGCCAGCATCTCTGGCGACTGACACTCCGCTTTCGCGGGCAAGCCCGCTCCCACATTCGATCGTGTTGGTTTCGAAACCCGCGCTTTGTTCAAGCTGACGAATCCGCTCGGCCGACACGTTGTACTTCTGCGCCAGGTCGTGCAGCGTGGCTTTGTCTTCCGCCAGCCAGCGCGGGTAGAGAATGGGCGGTGATCGCTACCTGCTTGAGCTGAAAAGCCCCCCGGCCTGACTGACCCAACACAAAAAAATGTGGGAGCGGGCTTGCCCGCGAATGCGGTGTATCAGCCAGCATCTCTGGCGACTGACACTCCGCTTTCGCGGGCAAGCCCGCTCCCACATTCGATCGTGTTGGTTCGAAACCCGCGCTTTGTTCAAGCTGACGAATCCGCTCGGCCGACACGTTGTACTTCTGCGCCAGGTCGTGCAGCGTGGCTTTGTCTTCCGCCAGCCAGCGCGGGTAGAGAATGGGCGGTGATGGCTACCTGCTTGAGCTGAAAAGCCCCCTGGCCTGACTGACCCTACACAAAAAAATGTGGGAGCGGGCTTGCCCGCGAATGCGGTGTATCAGCCAGCATCTCTGGCGACTGACACTCCGCTTTCGCGGGCAAGCCCGCTCCCACATTCGATCGTGTTGGTTTCGAAACCCGCGTTTCAGGCGGCGATGGACAGTTTCAGCTTGTTCATCGCGCTTTTTTCAAGCTGACGAATCCGCTCGGCCGACACGTTGTACTTCTGCGCCAGGTCGTGCAGCGTGGCTTTGTCTTCTGCCAGCCAGCGCTGGTAGAGAATGTCACGGCTGCGGTCGTCCAGCACTTCCAGGGCTTCGTGCAGGTTGTGGTTGGAGTTGTCGCTCCAGTCCGCATCCTCCAGTTGACGCGCCGGGTCGTACCGGTGGTCTTCCAGGTAGTTGGCCGGCGATTGGAAGGCGCTGTCGTCGTCTGCTTCGGCAGCCGGGTCGAAGGCCATGTCATGGCCGGTCAGGCGGCTTTCCATCTCGCGTACTTCACGAGGCTCCACGCCGAGGCTTTCAGCCACGCGGTGGACTTCCTCGTTGTTCAGCCACGCCAGGCGTTTTTTCTGGCTGCGCAGGTTGAAGAACAGTTTGCGCTGGGCCTTGGTGGTCGCGACTTTCACGATGCGCCAGTTGCGCAGGATGAACTCGTGGATTTCCGCCTTGATCCAGTGCACGGCAAACGACACCAGGCGCACGCCCATTTCCGGGTTGAAGCGCTTTACAGCCTTCATCAGGCCGACGTTGCCTTCCTGGATCAGGTCGGCCTGCGCCAGGCCGTAGCCGCTATAGCTACGGGCGATATGTACAACAAAACGCAGGTGGGCGAGCACCATCTGCCGAGCCGCCCCCAAATCCTGCTCATAGTAGAGACTCTCGGCCAGTTCACGCTCCTGCTCGGGCGTCAGCAATGGAATGCTGTTGACCGTGTGCACATACGCCTCCAGGTTCGCACCTGGGACCAGAGCATAAGCAGGTTGCAAAGAAGTGGTCATACGAAACCTCCGACTTACATAACTCGTGCAGTTCAGCACTGCGAAAATTGACCGGGAACCGTAGGACAAGTTCCCTAAACCACTGATACGGTCAATACAAACGAAACCACATTAATCTGACATTAACTACTTCGGTGCCAGCTCACGTAAATGACGAGCGACCGCAATCCACGCACCGATATACCCCAACAATACCGCGCCAAGCAAGAGGCTCAGACCATCGGCTACCGGCACCCCGGCCAAGGCAAAATCGCTGCCGTACAAACCGGCCAGCCCGACAACCGCGTCGTTCAGCCAGTCCAGGCCAAACGCCAACAGTCCCCAGGAGAAAATCCCGGCACCGAAGCCATAAAGCGCGCCCATGTACAGAAAAGGACGACGCACATAGCTGTCCGTGCCGCCGACCAGTTTAATCACTTCTATCTCGGTGCGACGGTTTTCAATATGAAGACGAATGGTATTACCTATCACCAAAAGTAATGCAGACACCAACAGCACCGTCAGACCGAACACAAAACGATCGCCCAGCTTGAGGATTGCCGCCAGGCGCTCCACCCAGACTAGATCAAGTTGCGCCTGTTGCACCTTGGGCATCTCTGCGAGTTTTTGTCGCAGGGCCTCCAGGGTTGGCTTGTCGACTTCGTTTGGCGTCACCAGCACCACACCCGGCAGCGGGTTCTGCGGCAGTTCCTTGAGCGCCTCGCCCAGGCCGGATTGCTGCTGGAACTCCTCAAGCGCCTGATCGCGGCTGATGTACTCGGCCTCTGCCACGCCCGGGATGTTCTTGATCTGGTCGCGCAGCGCTTCGCCCTCTTTACTGCTGGCGTCGATATTCAGGTACAGCGAAATCTGCGCCGCACGCTGCCAGGAACCGCCCAGGCGCTCCACATTATTAAGCAGCAGCGACAAGCCCATCGGCAGGCTCAAGGCCACGGCCATCACCAGGCAGGTGAAAAAGCTGCCAATCGGCTGCTTGCCCAGGCGACGCAGGCTGTCGAGCAGGCTGGCGCGATGGCTTTCGATCCAGGCGCGCAGCAGCGTGCCGAAGTCCGGGCCGTCGTCATCGTCGTGTTTTTTCTTTTTCTGCGGTTGCGGGTCGGCGGCTTTCGGCGCCACGCGTTCGGAAACCTTGGGGCTGCGGGTAGCACTCATACGCCAGCCTCCCCGTCACCGATCAGGCGACCGCGTTGCAGGGTCAGCATGCGGTGGCGCATGCGCGCGATCAGCGCCAGGTCGTGACTGGCAATCAGCACGCTGGTGCCCAGGCGGTTGATGTCTTCGAACACGCCCATGATCTCGGCCGCCAGGCGCGGGTCGAGGTTACCGGTGGGTTCGTCCGCCAGCAGCAAGGCCGGGCGGTGGACGATGGCGCGGGCGATGCCGACGCGCTGTTGCTGGCCGGTGGACAGGTCGCCGGGGTAGAGGTCGGTCTTGTCCGACAGCGCCACGCGCTCCAGGGCCGAGTCCACGCGCTTGACGATCTCGGCCTTGGACAGCCCGAGGATCTGCAAGGGCAGCGCAACGTTGTTGAACACCGTGCGATCGAACAGCAACTGGTGGTTCTGGAACACCACGCCGATCTGACGGCGCAGGTACGGGATCTGTGCATTGCTGATGGTGGCCAGGTCCTGGCCGGCCAGCAGCAGTTTGCCCGTGGTCGGACGCTCCATGGCCAGCAACAGGCGCAGCAAGGTACTTTTACCGGCACCGGAATGACCGGTGACAAACAAGAATTCGCCGCGACGCACTCGAAAGCTCAGCTCATGCAAGCCCACATGCCCGTTGGCATAGCGTTTACCGACCTGTTCGAATCGAATCATGAACGCTCCCGCTCGGCGAAAAGTGCCTGTACAAAGGGTTCGGCTTCAAAGGTGCGCAGGTCGTCGATGCCTTCACCGACACCGATATAACGAATCGGCAACCCGAACTGTTTGGCCAGGGCAAAGATCACACCGCCCTTGGCCGTGCCGTCGAGCTTAGTCAATGCCAGGCCGGTCAGTTGCACCGTCTGGTTGAATTGTTTGGCCTGGCTGATGGCGTTCTGGCCGGTGCCGGCATCCAGCACCAGCAGTACTTCGTGCGGTGCGTCTGCGTCGAGCTTGCCGATCACGCGGCGGACCTTCTTCAGCTCTTCCATCAAATTGTCTTTGGTGTGCAGGCGGCCGGCGGTATCGGCGATCAGCACATCGATGTTGCGAGCCTTGGCGGCCTGCACGGCATCGAAGATCACCGAAGCGGAATCGGCACCCGTGTGCTGGGCGATCACCGGGATCTTGTTGCGCTCGCCCCACACTTGCAGCTGTTCCACGGCCGCGGCACGGAAGGTGTCGCCCGCCGCCAGCATGACTTTCTTGCCTTCGGACTGCAGCTTCTTGGCCAGCTTGCCGATGGTGGTGGTCTTGCCGGCGCCATTGACGCCAACCACCAGGATCACGAACGGTTTGTTCGGCGTGATCACCAACGGTGCTTCCACCGGCTTGAGCATCGCGGCCAGCTCGGCTTGCAGCGATTTGTAGAGGGCGTCGGCGTCGGTCAGTTGCTTGCGCGCGACCTTCTGGGTCAGGCTCTGGATGATCACGGCGGTGGCTTCGACACCCACGTCGGCGGTGAGCAGACGGGTCTCGATGTCTTCCAGCAACTCGTCGTCGATGACTTTCTTGCCGAGGAACAGACTGGCCATGCCTTCGCCGATGCTGGCGCTGGTCTTGCTCAGGCCTTGCTTGAGGCGGGCGAAAAAGCCGGTCTTGCTGGTTTCGGCAACGGCAACGGCAGCGACGACCGGCTCTGGCTCGACAACCGCAGGCACAGCGGCCTCGACCACAGCAACAGGCGCTGCGACTTCGACAACTGGCGGCGCCTGCACCACCACGTCTTCCACAGGTTCAACCACAGCAGGAATCGGTGGTGCTACGTGTTCGGCCTGAACGTCTTCAACCAACGCCACCGGCTCTTCGGCGACTGGCAGTTCCGGCCAAGGCTTATGCTCGGGTTCTGGCTCGGGTTCTGGCGCGGCCTCCACGACCGGCTGCAACACCGGCTCAACCAGTGGCAGTACCACCGGCGCAGGGGTTTCGACCATCGGTTCGGCGTCCACGATGGGCGCTGGAATCGGCTCAGGCTGTACCTGTGGCTGTTCGACGACGGTTTCCTGCGGCTTTTTGCGCAGCCATCCGAACAGGCCTTTTTTCTCGCCAGCCGCAGCTGGGCTCTTCTTGTCGTCGTTGGAACCAAACATGGAGGACGGCTATCTCAAGGTAGCGATGCGCCAGGGCGCCTCGGTAAATAAATTCGATGCAGAACAGACTGCTTTAAGGCTCGCTTGTTCATGCGCAACATTTTGTAAGGCGTAAATAAAGGCCTCTACAAATCGATTCAATATAGGACTGAAGCGATAAAATCGGCGAAAAGTGGAAGATCGTCGGGGAAACCGAGGGTCTATTCCAACATTCCTACGACTTGATCCGGGACAAGATGACTGCCGCAGTGGCCGTCCCTAAATCGGATCAGTATCCTAGCACCTCCTCGCCCGCCGACGCTAAGACCAAGCGGGCAGCCCAACAGGTTTAAAAACGAATGAATGCTCTAGCCCGCCGCGCCGCAGGCCTGCTGCTCAGCACAGTTTGTCTGCCCCTTTCAGCCTTGGCTGCCGACCCACAACCCACCCACGAATTCACCCTGGATAACGGCCTCAAAGTCGTCGTGCGCGAAGACCATCGTGCGCCAGTGGTGGTGTCCCAGGTCTGGTACAAGGTGGGCTCGAGCTACGAAACCCCGGGCCAGACCGGTTTGTCCCATGCCTTGGAACACATGATGTTCAAGGGCAGCGCCAAGGTCGGCCCCGGCGAAGCCTCGCTGATCCTGCGTGACCTGGGCGCCGAAGAGAACGCTTTTACCAGCGACGACTACACCGCCTACTACCAGGTACTGGCCCGTGACCGCCTGGGCGTCGCCTTCGAACTGGAAGCCGACCGCATGGCCAGCCTGCGCCTGCCGGCCGACGAGTTCAGCCGCGAAATCGAGGTCATCAAGGAAGAACGCCGCCTGCGCACCGACGACAACCCGATGTCCAAGGCCTACGAACGCTTCAAGGCCATGGCCTTCCCGGCCAGCGGCTATCACACGCCGACCATCGGCTGGATGGCTGACCTGGACCGCATGAAGGTCGAAGAACTGCGCCACTGGTATCAGGCCTGGTACGTGCCGAACAACGCCACCCTGGTGGTGGTCGGCGATGTGACCCTGGACGAGGTCAAGACCCTTGCCCAGCGCTACTTCGGCCCGATCCCCAAGCGTGACGTGCCACCGGCCAAGGTGCCGATGGAACTGGCCGAGCCCGGCGAGCGCCTGCTGACCATGAAAGTGCAGACCCAACTGCCCAGCGTGATCCTCGGCTTCAACGTGCCGGGCCTGGCCACCGCCGAAGACAAACGCTCGGTCCAGGCCTTGCGCCTGATCTCGGCGCTGCTGGACGGCGGCTACAGCGCACGCATCTCCGAACAGCTGGAGCGTGGTGAAGAGCTGGTCTCCGCCGCCTCCACCAACTACGACGCCTACACCCGTGGCGACAGCCTGTTCACCCTCTCGGCCACGCCGAACCAGCAGAAGAAAAAGACCATTGCCCAAGCCGAAGCCGGCCTGTGGCGCCTGCTGGATGAACTCAAGGCCAAGCCGCCAACCGCCGCAGAACTGGAACGCATCCGCGCCCAGGTCATCGCCGGGCTGGTCTACCAGCGTGACTCCATCACCAGCCAGGCCACGGCCATCGGCTCGCTGGAAACCGTCGGCCTGTCCTGGAAGCTGATGGACACCGAGCTTGCCGAACTGCAAAGCGTGACCCCGCAAGACATCCAGAAAGCCGCCCGCACCTACTTCACCCGCGAACGTCTCAGCGTCGCCCACGTACTGCCTGAGGAGACCGCTCATGAGTGATCGCAAAAGCAGCCGCCTGATCCTGCCCGGCCTGATCGCCGTCACCCTGGTCGCCGCCGGCGCCGTGTATTTCCTGCGCCCGAGCGAATCCATCGCCAGCCCGGCGCTGGAAAAAGCCCAATCGGCCAACAAGCTGCAATCCCTTGCGGAGCTGGACGGCAAGGCGCCGACCAACCGCAAGCTCGACGTACAAACCTGGACCACCGCCGAGGGCGCCAAAGTACTGTTCGTCGAAGCCCATGAACTGCCGATGTTCGACATGCGCATCCTGTTCGCCGCCGGCAGCAGCCAGGACGGCAACGTACCGGGCCTGGCGTTGATGACCAACGCCATGCTCAACGAAGGCGTGCCGGGCAAGGATGTCAGCCAGATCGCCCGCGACTTTGAAGGCCTGGGCGCAGACTTCGGCAATGGCGCCTTCCGCGACATGGCGCTGGTGTCGCTGCGCAGCCTGAGCGCCAGCGACAAGCGCGACGCCGCGCTGTCGCTGTTTGACGAGGTGATCGGCAAGCCGACGTTCCCGGCCGACTCCCTGGCCCGGATCAAGAACCAGATCCTCGCGGGCTTCGAATACCAGAAGCAAAACCCGGCCAAGCTGGCCAGCCTTGAGCTGTTCAAGCGTCTTTATGGCGACCACCCTTACGCGCACCCGAGCGAAGGCACTCCCGAGAGCGTTCCGAAGATCAGCCTGGCGCAGTTGCAGGCGTTTCACGCCAAGGCATACGCAGCGGGTAACGCCGTGATTGCGGTCGTAGGCGACCTCACCCGCGCCGAAGCCGAAGCCATGACCGCCAAGGTGTCCGCATCGCTGCCCAAAGGCCCGGCACTGGCGAAGATCGCCCAGCCGAGCGAGCCTAAAGCCGGCCTGAGCCATATCGAGTTTCCGTCCAAGCAGACACACCTGTTGTTCGCCCAGCTCGGCATCGATCGCACTGACCCGGACTACGCAGCCTTGTCCCTGGGCAACCAGATCCTCGGCGGCGGCGGTTTCGGCACGCGCCTGATGAGCGAAGTGCGCGAAAAACGCGGCCTGACCTACGGCGTCTACTCCGGCTTTTCCCCGATGCAGGCGCGCGGCCCGTTCATGATCAACCTGCAGACCCGAGCCGAAATGAGCGGCGGCACCCTGCGCCTGGTCGAGGATGTTGTCGCCGACTACCTCAAGACCGGCCCGACACAAAAGGAACTGGATGACGCCAAGCGCGAACTGGCCGGCAGTTTCCCTCTGTCTACCGCGAGCAACGCCGATATCGTCGGGCAGCTGGGTGCGATGGGTTTCTACAACCTGCCGCTGAGCTATCTGGAAGATTTCATGAAACAATCCCAGGCCCTGACCGTAGAGCAGGTCAAGGCTGCAATGAACAAACACTTGAGCGCCGACAAGATGGTCATCGTGACCGCCGGCCCGACGACTGCGCAAAAGCCACTACCGCCCCCCACTGATAAACCCGCCGAGCAGCCGCTCGGGGTTCCGGAGCATTAATGGCCAGTTCATCTCGCCCGAAAAAACCTGTCCACAACGTCCACAACGGTGTGGGCCAACTGCGCATCATTGGCGGTGAATGGGGCAGCCGCAAGCTGAGCTTCCCCGATGTCGTGGGCCTGCGCCCAACGCCGGATCGCGTGCGTGAAACCCTGTTCAACTGGCTCGCGCCGTACATCGGCGGCGCCAAGGTACTGGACCCGTTCGCAGGCAGCGGGGCGCTGTTCCTGGAGGCGCTGTCCCGTGGCGCCGCCCAGGCCCAGGCGCTGGACGCGAGCAACGTGGCGGTCTCCAGCCTCAAGGAACACCTGGGCACCCTGCGCTGCACCAACGGCCAGGTGCAGACCGCCGATGCCCTGCGCTACCTGGAAACCCAACCAGCCAGCGAGTACGACGTGGTGTTCCTCGACCCGCCGTTCAACCAGAACCTGCTGCCGACCGTGTGCACACTGCTGGAAGAGCGCCAATGGCTGGCTCCCGATGCGTGGATCTACACTGAAAGCGAGACCGCACCTTCCACACTGGGTCTGCCGGGCGCCTGGCGCCTGCACCGGGAGCAGAAGTCCGGTCGGGTGTATTACGCGTTGTGGCACCGCCTGGTCGAAAGCGCCGCCTAGCAGGACTCTGTGGTGAGCGGGCTTGCCCGCGCTGCGATCAACCAGGCGCCTCAAGCTAACCTGACACACCGCCGGCGCGGGGCGAGCCCGCTCACCACCATCGAGTTCGCCTGCTACCGAGATTCTCATGACTCCCTCTTCAGACCGGTTCAAACCCGCCTTCGGCCTCGGCAACCCCCACCTGCAAACGCTGTGGGGGCCGCTGTGGCGCCCCACTACCCATCTCGAACGCCAACGCGAACGCCTGTGGCTGGACGACGGTGACTTCCTCGACCTCGACTGGCACGGCCCCCACGACGCCCAAGCGCCGCTGGTGCTGGTGCTGCACGGGCTGACCGGTTCATCCAACTCGCCCTACGTCGCCGGCCTGCAAAAAGCCCTCGCCAGCCAAGGCTGGGCCAGCGC
The DNA here is from genome assembly GCF_057835125.1 of Pseudomonas sp. GL_117. Classification (NCBI taxonomy): domain Bacteria; kingdom Pseudomonadati; phylum Pseudomonadota; class Gammaproteobacteria; order Pseudomonadales; family Pseudomonadaceae; genus Pseudomonas; species Pseudomonas sp. GL_117. The sequence goes on from NZ_CM174418.1 coordinate 5,815,758, forward strand.
AGCGCTGAACTGGCGTGGTTGTTCGGGAGAGCCCAATCTACTGGCGCGCAGCTATCACTCGGGCGCCAGCGAAGACCTGGCCGCCGCAATTGCCCACCTGCGTGCCAAACGACCGTTGGCGCCGCTGTATGCCGTGGGGTATTCGCTGGGTGGCAACGTGCTGCTCAAGCACCTCGGTGAAACCGGCGGCGCCTGCGGGCTGCAAGGCGCGGCGGCGGTGTCGGTGCCCTTTCGCCTGGATCAATGCGCCGACCGCATCGGGCTGGGGTTTTCGCGGGTGTACCAGAAACACTTCATGCGCGAGATGCTCGCGTATATCCGCGTCAAGCAGAGCCGCTTCCTACAGGACGGCCGCGCGGACGGGCTGAAGACCCTGGAGGCCTTGGGCTCGCTGGAGAAGATGCGCACATTCTGGGATTTCGACGGGCGGGTGACTGCGCCACTGCATGGCTTCCTCAGTGCCGAGGACTATTACCGACGGGCGTCGAGTCGCTACTACTTGGGGGAAATCCGCACGCCGACGCTGATTATCCAGGCGGCGGATGATCCGTTCGTGTTTGCCCACAGCTTGCCTGAGGCCGCTGAGTTGTCGGATTGCACGGAGTTCGAATTGACCGCCAAAGGTGGGCATGTCGGATTTGTCGACGGCTCACTCAAGCGCCCGAGCTACTACCTCGAACGCCGCATCCCACAATGGCTACTGACACAACATCGGTAAAAATGTGGGGGGCTTACATCCCGAATAGCTCAATCGCCGGTTGCAATAGCCCGCGCCGGATCAGTAATCCACTCACTCCAAGACCCCGCATACAACTTACCCAATGGGTACCCCGCCAGGCTCAGGGCAAACAGGTTATGACACGCCGTCACCCCCGAACCGCAATAGGCCACCAACTCGTCCGGTGAGCGGCCTTGCAACTGATCAGCAAACCGTTGCTTGAGCTGCTCAACCGGCAGGAAACGCCCATCGCTGCCCAGGTTTTCACTGAACGCCGCGCACTGCGCCCCCGGAATATGCCCGGCAACCGGGTCGATCGGCTCAACCTCACCACGAAACCGCGCCTGTGCGCGGGCATCGATCAGGGTCAAACCTGGCTGGCCCAAGCGTTTTTGCAAGTGCTCGGCATCCAGTAGCAAACCGTTATCCGGCGTGCCGACAAAGGTGCCAGACGCAACCAGCGGCGCATCCAGGCTCAACGGGAAACCGGCGGCATGCCAGGCCTTGAGGCCACCATCGAGGATAAACACACCATCGCGCTTGCCCAACCAGGCCAGCAACCACCACGCCCGGGCGGCGTATGCGCCGGGGCCGTCGTCATACAGCACCACGTCGGTGTCGGCATTGATGCCCCACGCCTGCAGTTGTTGAAGCAGAACGTCCGCCGCCGGCAGTGGATGACGGCCGGTCACGCCTTTAATCACCGGGCCACTGAGGTGGCGCTCAAGGTCAGCGTACTGCGCGCCCTCGATATGCCCCTCGGCGTAGCTGCAACGCCCGTAATACGGGTCTTCGAGAGCAAAACGGCAATCCAGGATCACCAGCCCGGGCGACTTCTGGCGCTCGGCCAATTGGGTGGGGCTGATCAGTTGGGCAAGCGGCATGACGGACTCCTGTAAACAGATTCGGGAAAGGTCCTACTTCACTTCTTCCAGTGCCTGATTCAACGGCACGTAAAACTCTTTGAACAACGCATCCACCGCATCCTTGGCTTGGGGTGTGACAAACCCCGCCTCCAGCACCAGCACTTGATACACCCCGCGCTTGATCGCCTCGGCGCTCAAATGGGCGGAGTTTTCATTGGTGGTGCACAGGAAACGCACCCACGACGTAAGGATGATCCACGCATTGAGGGTCAGGGCTTCGGTTTGGATCGGGTCCATATTGAGGATGCCGGCATCGACAAACCCCCGGTAGATGGCGTTGCCCTGGGTCAGGCAGCGCTGGGAAAACCGCCGATAGCCAGTGGCCAGTTCCGGGTCGCTTTCCAGCAAGTGTTCAAGGTCGCGATGCAGAAAACGATAGCGCCACATGCCGGCCAGCAGGGCCTGCAAGTAGAAGCGCTTGTCTTCAACGGTGGCGGCGCGCCCCTGGGGCGGGCGCAGAAAACTGTCTACCAGGGCTTCGTATTCACGAAACAGCACGGCGATGATCGCCTGCTTGTTGGGGAAGTGGTAGTACAGGTTGCCCGGCGAAATCTCCATGTGGGCGGCGATGTGGTTGGTGCTGATACTGCGCTCGCCCTGCTGGTTAAAAAGCTCCAGGCTGGTTTGCACAATGCGCTCGCTGGTCTTTACTCGTGGTGCCATAGGGGAATCAGCTTCTATACACGTGATGGGGCATCTTACGGCCTATCCCGGCCAGGATAAATCTGCATGTTGCTGCAATGTTATTTGACAATTTAGAGCAATGACTCTAAAAATCCAGGCAGACCTATAACAACCGGGAACTGCGCCATGTCTGCCAACGTTGCCTACCTGCAAGATTCCCAGGCGCTGGATCAACTCCAGGACCTGTTCGACGCCCAACAGCGCGCCTATGCCGCCAACCCGATGCCGCCGGCGGCGCAACGCCAGCAGTGGCTCAAGGCCTTGCGCGACGTGCTCAGCGACGAACGCCAAGCGTTGATCAACGCGATCAGCCAGGACTTCAGCCACCGCAGCGCCGACGAAACCCTGTTCGCCGAACTGATGCCCAGCCTGCATGGCATTCACTACGCCAGCAAACACCTCAAGGGCTGGATGAAGCCTTCGCGCCGCGCGGTAGGCCTGGCCTTCCAGCCCGCGTCAGCCAAAGTCATCTATCAACCGCTGGGCGTGGTCGGGGTGATCGTGCCTTGGAATTACCCGCTGTACCTGGCCATCGGCCCGCTGGTCGGTGCATTGGCCGCCGGTAACCGGGTGATGCTCAAGCTCAGCGAATCCACCCCGGCCACCGGCGAACTGCTCAAGACGCTGCTGGCGAAGATCTTTCCCGAAGACCTGGTATGCGTGGTGCTGGGCGAAGCAGAAGTGGGCATGGCGTTTTCCAGGCTGCGTTTCGACCACCTGCTGTTCACCGGCGCCACCAGCATCGGCAAGCACGTGATGCGCGCGGCGGCCGAGCACCTCACGCCGGTCACCCTGGAGCTGGGCGGCAAGTCGCCGGCCATCGTGTCCGCCGATGTGCCGCTCAAGGACGCCGCCGAACGCATCGCCTTCGGCAAAGCCTTGAACGCCGGGCAGACCTGCGTGGCGCCGGACTACGTGCTGGTCCCGGAAGAGCGTGTGGAAGGGTTCGTCGAGGCCTACACCCAAGCCATTCGCGGGTTTTATCCGACCCTGGCAGACAACCCGGACTACACCGCCATCATCAACGAACGGCAATTGGCGCGGCTCAATGCCTACACCAAGGACGCCACCGACAAAGGCGCCACCCTGATCCCGCTGTATGAGCAAGGCCAGGCACGGCGCATGGCCCACAGCCTGCTGCTGAATGTCAGCGACGACATGACGGTGATGCAGGACGAGATCTTCGGCCCGCTGCTGCCTATCGTGCCCTATCGCGGCCTCGACCAGGCCTTTGCCTACATCAACCAGCGCCCTCGCCCGCTGGCCCTGTATTACTTCGGCTACAACAAGCGCGAACAGGAGCGTGTGTTGCACGAGACCCATTCCGGCGGCGTGTGCCTGAACGACACCCTGCTGCACGTGGCCCAGGACGACATGCCATTTGGCGGCATCGGCCCCTCGGGCATGGGCCACTACCACGGTCACGAAGGCTTTCTCACCTTCAGCAAGGCCAAGGGCGTGCTGGTGAAACAGCGCCTGAACGCCGCGAAATTGATCTACCCGCCGTACGGAAAATCCATCCAGAAGTTGATCCAGAAGCTGTTTATCCGCTGATCACGCCACTCTCGGGATAACAATAACAATGAACCCCAGCCTGACTGAAACACCCGCGCTGTCACGGCGCGGCGTCTTGAAAATCGGCCTGTGCGCCAGCGCCTTCCTGGCCACCGCCGGGCTTGGCGCCAGCCTCAGCGGCTGCTCCAGCAGCACGCCGGCCAGCGGTTTTGTGATGTTGCGCAGCAGTGATTTGCCGTTCCTGCGCGCCGTCATCCCGGTGCTGCTTGAAGGCGTGGCCAGCGCCCAGGAAGTCGCCAGCGCAATCGAAGACACGCTGAAAAAGCTCGACTTCAGCCTGCAACGCCTGTCGCCGGAGATGTTCAAGCTCACCCAGCAACTGTTCGACGTGCTGGGCATGGGCATCACCCGCGGACCGTTGACCGGGATCTGGGGCAGTTGGGAAAACGCCAGCAGCGAGCAGATCCGCAATTTCCTGCACCGCTGGGAGAACAGTTACCTGAACCTGTTGCGCATGGGCCAGGGCTCGCTGCTCAAGCTGCTGATCATGGCGTGGTACTTCCAGCCGGCGTCGTGGGCCCACTGCGGCTATCCCGGGCCGCCGAAGATCTAGCGTTGATAACCCCATCAAAACTGTGGGAGCTGGCTTGCCTGCGATGGCGGTGCATCAGTGAAGGCGGTATTGGCTGACCCACCGCCTTCGCGGGCAAGCCCGCTCCCACAGGGGGTTTGCAGTGAATGCCTGAACTCAACTTCGTACAAAAATAAGAGTGCATGTCTATGCCCGTACCCGATCTGTTCCGTGATGGCCTGGCCCGTGGCTGGAAAACCCACAATGGCGCTGCCCTCGACAGCGACCTGACCCTGGAAGCCGACGTAGCCATTATCGGCAGCGGCGCCGGGGGCGGTACCACCGCCGAAATCCTCAGTGCCGCCGGCTACAAAGTGTTGCTGATCGAGGAAGGCCCGCTCAAGACCAGCAGCGACTTCAAGCTGCTTGAAGACGAGGCCTACACCAGCCTGTACCAGGAAGGCATCGGCCGCATGAGCAAGGACGGTGCGATCACCATCCTGCAAGGTCGGGCGGTAGGCGGCACCACGCTGATCAACTGGACATCGAGCTTTCGCACACCAGACGCCACCCTTTCCCACTGGGCCAGCGAATACGCGGTGAAGGGCCACAGCAGCGCCGAGATGGCGCCGTGGTTTGAAAAAATGGAGCAGCGCCTGGGCATCGCCCCCTGGGCCATGCCGCCGAATGCCAACAACGAGGTGATCCGCAAAGGCTGCGAGAAGCTCGGCTACAGCTGGCACGTGATCCCGCGCAACGTGCGTGGCTGCTTCAACCTGGGGTATTGCGGCATGGGGTGCCCGGTCAACGCCAAGCAATCGATGCTGGTGACCACGATCCCGTCCACCCTGGAAAAAGGCGGTGAGCTGCTCTACCTCGCCCGCGCCGAACGCCTGAAATTCACCGGCGACACCATCAGCAGCCTGGAATGCGTGGCGATGGACGCCCTGTGCGTGGCGCCCACAGGGCGCAGGATCAGCGTGAAGGCCAAGCACTACGTGCTGTCTGGCGGCGGCATCAACAGCCCGGCCCTACTGATGCGCTCGGACGCGCCCGACCCGCACTCGCGCCTGGGCAAGCGGACCTTTTTGCACCTGGTGAATTTTTCCGCCGGGCTGTTCGACGAGGTGATCAACCCGTTCTACGGCGCACCGCAGTCGATCTACTCCGACCATTTCCAATGGCAGGACGGCACCACCGGCAAAATGTCGTACAAGCTTGAGGCGCCGCCCCTGCACCCGGCGCTGGCCAGTACCCTGCTCGGTGGCTACGGCACGCAAAACGCCCTGGACATGAGCCAACTGCCCAATACCCACGCGATGCTCGCCCTGCTGCGCGACGGCTTTCACCCCGACAGCCCCGGTGGCAACGTGGAGTTGCGCGGCGACGGTACGCCGGTGCTCGACTATCAGGTCTCGGACTACGCCTGGGACGGCCTGCGCCGGGCATTCCACAGCATGGCCGAGATTCAGTTCGCCGCGGGCGCCAAGTCGGTCAAGCCGCTGCATCACGATGCGCGCTACGTCAAAACCCTGGCCGAAGCCCGTACCCTGATCGAAGGCCTGAAGCTGGAACTGCACCGCACCTGCCTGGGCAGCGCCCATGTGATGGGCGGTTGCGCCATGGGCGAAGAGCCGAAAAATGCGGTGGCCGACAGCCTCGGGCGCCATCACCAATTACGCAACCTGTCGATCCACGATGGCTCGCTATTCCCCACCAGCATTGGGGCAAACCCGCAATTGTCGGTGTATGGATTGACCGCGCAATTGGCCACGGCCTTGGCCGAACGTCTGAAAACAGCGTGAAAAAACGTCGGATAAGCGGCCTCTATCTACATAAGTCGACTTGGCCGACCGGGATGGCTGCGATACCATCCGGTTCCCCAACGGACTCCGCCAGGACGACGCGATGAACCGAGTGTTGTACCCAGGTACTTTCGACCCGATTACCAAAGGCCATGGCGATCTGGTCGAACGCGCCTCACGCTTGTTCGACCATGTGATCATCGCGGTCGCAGCCAGCCCCAAGAAAAACCCGCTGTTCCCCCTGGAACAGCGCGTGGAGCTGGCGCGTGAAGTCACCAAGCACCTGCCCAATGTGGAAGTGGTGGGCTTCTCGACGCTGCTGGCGCATTTCGCCAAAGAGCAGAATGCCAATGTGTTCCTGCGCGGCCTGCGCGCGGTGTCGGACTTCGAATACGAATTCCAGCTGGCCAACATGAACCGCCAACTGGCGCCGGATGTGGAGAGCCTGTTTCTCACGCCGTCGGAACGTTATTCGTTCATTTCCTCGACGTTGGTTCGTGAAATCGCCGCGTTGGGTGGAGATATCACCAAGTTCGTCCACCCGGCCGTCGCCGATGCACTGACCCTGCGCTTCAAGAAGTAACTTGGCCCGTAGTGAGCGGGCTTGCCCGCGCCCGCGGTGTGTCAGGTTAGCTTGAGGCGCCTGGTCGATCGCAGCGCGGGGCAAGCCCGCTCACTACAGCCATAGGTCAGAGCTGCTCGCACTGCGGCCGCCAATGCGGCACAATTGCGCGCATTAGTTTTCAGATGCCCTGGCTGACAGCCCTGGCAGGAGTTTCCATGTCCCTGATCATCACCGACGATTGCATCAACTGCGACGTCTGCGAACCCGAGTGCCCGAACGCTGCCATTTCCCAAGGTGAAGAGATCTACGTGATCGATCCGAACCTGTGCACGCAGTGCGTCGGCCACTATGACGAACCTCAGTGCCAGCAGGTCTGCCCGGTGGATTGCATTCCGCTGGATGAAGCCCATCCGGAATCGCAAGAGCAGTTGATGGAGAAGTACCGCAAGATTACTGGCAAGGCTTAAGGGCCTCTTCGCGAGCAAGCCCGCTCCCACAGTTAACCGAGTTCCAACATGAGAATGCGGTCGAATGTGGGAGCGGGCTTGCTCGCGAAGGCGTCATCAGCCATCACCGAGCAATCAGCTCTGACACCTTGGGCAAAACACACTCGCCCGCTGCCCCAGCACCACATTGCGCAACTCAGTCCCGCACACCTTGCACGCCTCGTTCCCCCGGCCATAGACAAACAGCTCCTGCTGGAAGTACCCCGGCTGCCCGTCCCCACCGATAAAGTCGCGCAATGTCGTACCGCCCCGCTCGATCGCAGCGGCCAGGATGCGCTTGATCTCGATCGCCAGCTTTAAATAGCGCCCACGGGAAATACCGCCCGCCGCACGACGCGGATCAATCCCCGCCGCAAACAACGCCTCGGTCGCATAGATGTTGCCCACGCCAACCACCACCGCGTTGTCCATGATGAACGGCTTCACCGCCATCGACTTGCCGCGAGACAGTTGAAACAAACGCTCACCGTCGAACAGGTCGGTCAACGGCTCCGGCCCCAGGCGCAGCAGCAGCTCGTGGTTGTGCGGGTCCTGGCTCCAGAGCATCGCGCCAAAGCGCCGCGGGTCGGTGTAGCGCAGGGCCAGGCCAGACTCCAGCTCGATGTCCACATGCTCATGCTTGGCCGCTGGCATGCCGACCTCCACCAGGCGCAGGTTGCCCGACATGCCCAGGTGGCTGATCAAGGTGCCCACTTCGGCATTGATCAACAGGTACTTGGCGCGCCGCTCCACCAGCACGATGCGCTGCCCGGACAGGCGCACATCCAGGTCTTCCGGGATCGGCCAGCGCAGGCGCCGCTCACGGACCACCACACGGCTGACGCGCTGGCCTTCCAGGTGCGGCGCAATTCCGCGCCGGGTGGTTTCGACTTCAGGTAACTCGGGCATGTGTACCTCGTGAAAGAAGGGTCAGTGGGCGCCCAGTTCGCGGATAGACAACTTCATGCTTTCGAAGTCGTAGTCCGACAGGCCCACGTAGTCCAGCACCAGATGGCCGATGGCATTCCACTCATGATCGACAGTCTGGTTGCCCAACACGCGGTACGACGAGCCGATGTGCTCGGCCATTTTGAGGATCGCCAGCAGGTTTTTCAGCTGCGGATTGCGCGACGATTCATCGCTGAAGATCGCCAGGGCGTTGTGGTGGTTGGCGATGGCGTCGGTCACATGCTCCGGCAAGCGCCAGGACTTGGCGGTGTAGTAGCCGACCACCGCGTGGTTGGTGTTGAACGCGTTGTTCTCGGTGTCGACCACGCGGCAGTCGGGGCCGGCGTTGGCATAGGCCTCTTCGAGCACCGTCATGTAGTTGGGGAAGCGCTTGAGCATCAGCGGCACGCCGCAATCGTGGAACAGGCCGAGGGCGTAAGCCTCGTCCACCGCCTGGGCGCCGATGCGCTTGGCCAGGGTCAGGCAGGTCATGGCCACGTCCTGGGCAGTGTCCCAGAAGCGGTTGAGGGTGACGATGGTGTCGTCGCTCATCTCGCCCTTGATCGACAGGGCGTTGATCAGGTTGATGATCGAACGGCTGCCCAGCAGGTTCACGGCGCGCTGGATCGAGGCGATCTTGTTGCTCAAGCCGTAATACGACGAGTTGACGATCTTCAGCAACGCGCCGGACAGGCCTGGGTCCTGGGCGATCAGCCGGGCGATCACTTCCAGGTCCGGGTCAGGCATGTACTGCTCCATCTGCAGATCCACCATGATCTGCGGTTGAGGCGGCACACTGATGCCTTGCAGGGCCTGCTGGATCTGTTCGGCGGATAGCTCTTGGGACATAAGTACTTACTCTGGGCTAGGCGGGGATTCTAACCCCTAAGCAAACCTGACCGACACCTCAAAAACCCGAACGGGAACCCGATCCAAGGTGGGAGCTGGCTTGCCTGCGATGGCCTCACCGCCGTACGTCAGATACACCGCGCCGTCTGCATCGCAGGCAAGCCAGCTCCCACATGAAACGGCGTGCAACAGGTATACTCCCGCTCTTTTTTCCGGAGCGACGTCATGTCCCTGCCAAGCCTGCGTCTCAAAGCCAACGCCGATCGTCGTTTGCGCAACGGCCACCTGTGGGTCTACAGCAACGAAATCGACGTGGCCGCCACCCCACTCCACGGCTTCCAGGCAGGCGACCAGGCTATCCTGGAAGCGGCCGGCGGCAAGACCCTGGGCATCGTGGCCATGAGCCCGAACAACCTGATCTGCGCCCGCCTGCTGTCGCGCGACATCAAGTTGCCGCTGGACAAGTCGCTGCTGGTGCACCGCCTGAACGTCGCCCTGTCCCTGCGTGACCGCCTGTTCGACAAGCCGTTCTACCGCCTGGTCTACGGCGATTCCGACCTGTTGCCAGGCCTGGTGGTCGACCGTTTCGGCGACATCCTGGTGGTACAGATCGCCTCGGCGACCATGGAAGCCCATAAAGAAGACGTGATCGCCGCCCTGACCCAAGTGCTCAAACCCAGCGGCATCCTGTTCAAGAACGACTCCGCCGCGCGCGACGCCGAAGGCCTCAACCGTTACGTCGAAACCGTGTTCGGCCTGGTGCCGGAGTGGGTGGCGCTGGAAGAAAACGGCGTGAAATTCGAAGCCCCGGTGATCCAGGGCCAGAAAACCGGCTGGTTCTACGACCACCGCATGAACCGCGCGCGCCTGGCCCCTTACGCCAAGGGCAAGCGCGTACTGGACCTGTACAGCTACATCGGCGGCTGGGGCGTGCAAGCCGCGGCCTTTGGCGCCAGTGAAGTGTTCTGCGTCGACGCCTCGGCCTTCGCCCTCGACGGCGTGGAACGCAACGCCGCGCTGAACGGCTTCGCCGAGAAAATGACCTGCATCGAAGGCGACGTGTTTGAAGCCTTGAAAGAACTGAAAGCCAGCGAAGAACGCTTCGACGTGATCGTCGCCGACCCACCGGCCTTCATCAAACGCAAAAAAGACATGAAGAACGGCGAAGGCGCCTACCGCCGCCTGAACGAGCAAGCCATGCGCCTGCTCAGCAAAGACGGCATCCTCGTCAGCGCTTCGTGCTCCATGCACCTGCCGGAAGACGACCTGCAAAACATCCTGCTGACCAGCGCCCGCCACCTGGACCGCAATATCCAGATGCTCGAACGCGGCGGCCAGGGCCCGGATCACCCGGTGCATCCGGCGATTGTCGAGACGCGCTACATCAAGAGCATCACGTGCCGGTTGTTGCCTAATAGCTAAGTAAAGCTAGAACGCAGATCAAAATGTGGGAGCGGGCTTGCTCGCGAATGCGGTGGATCAGTGAAAGATAGGCTGACTGACACACCGCTTTCGCGAGCAAGCCCGCTCCCACACTTTTTTGCGACGTGTCAGGACCTTTTTCGTGCCACGACGATTGAATTCCACTTTCCGCAGACTAGTATCGATTTCTGGTTCTACTCCGGGAAAACAAAAACAATGTCTGGGCCCGCCCTCTCGCGCTTCATCCTGATCACCTGCATTTCCCTGATCAGCTTCTTTCCGATCAATATCCTGCTGCCCTCCTTCCCCGCCCTGTCCGCCCACTTCGATACGCCCACCGCTGACATCGCGCTGTCCATCAGCCTGTTCACGCTGGTCTTTGCGGTCTCGCAACTGGTGGCTGGCCCGCTGTCGGATAAATGGGGGCGCAAGGAAGTGCTGATCGGCTGCATCAGCCTGTCGATCCTCGGCGCCATCGGTTGCGCATGGGCGCCGGATTACCTGAGCTTCCTGCTGTTTCGCAGTGTCCAGGCCATGGGCTGTGGATTTTTCGTGCTGGGTCACGCGCTGGTGGAAGACCTGTTCGACGAACAAGACCGCGCCCGCATACGCCTGTATTACATGACCTTGAGCGGCTCGTTTGTCGCGCTGTCACCGCTGATCGGCTCCTGGCTGCAAACCACCTTCGACTGGCAAGGCAGTTTCTACGGCTTTGCCCTGATGGCCCTGGGCATGTTGATCCACGCGGCCTGCATCCTGCCGTCGAAGGCCGCCAGCCCGCACCGCGCCGCCGTTTCCATCATCGGCACGCTGAAAGCCGTCGGCAAAAATCGTGATTTCCTACGCTACTGGTGGATCGCCGCGCTGGTGTTCGCCTGCTACTTCGCGCTGATCAGCGTGACACCGCTGATCTTCATGGACACGCTGCAGCTTTCCGAATACCAATACGCGCTGGTGCTGATGGTGTACGGCGTGGCCTACCTGCTCGGCGGCGTCGTGGCGTCGTATTTGCAGAAGCGCATCACGCTGTCCCGGCAGATCAACATCGGCCTCGGCTTGCTGAGTGTCGCCGGGGGGCTGCTGACATTGATTGTCGGCATGCGCGCCATCACCACGGTGACCTTGCTGATCCCGATGCTGATCAGCGCCCTGGCCGTGACACTGGTAAGACCCGCCGCGATTTCCGCAGCGATGCTGCTGTTTTCCAGCAGCGCCGGCACGGCCGCGTCGGCGGGCAACAGCATCATGTTCCTCACCGCCGCCGTCAGCAGCGCGGCGCTGGCCCAGGCCGGCGATCGTCTACTGCTGACCATCGCCCTCAGTTTTATCGTGCTCAGCCTATGGGGGTTGCTGACCAACCGGCAGACTACGGCTCGCGCATTACCGGCGTGAGCAGCATGTCACTGGTCTGCAACTGCCGGTAACGCGGTTTGACCAGCTCGATCCTGCCGATGCGGATGTCGTGGATCAGCGTTTCGGTGTCCACATAGCCGTCCGGCAGTTGCGTCCAGACCAGTGGGCCGCGATCGTCCCATTGGCCCTTCTCATCCAGGACAAAAATGCGCGGTGGCTTGGAGTCTTGGCGGTAGCCGGTGTTCGGAATCGCCAGCACTTCGGGCTGGCCATCCAGGTCGAGATCCACTGCCCACAACACACACTTGGACTCGCACGGTGAGTCGGTTTCCAGGCTCAGTTCGGCAAACTGTTCGTTGCCCTTGGGCTTGGGGCCGATCCATTCCAGTTCGGCCTTGGGCCGCTGGGCGCGCTCCTTGGCATATTGCTCGCTGAAACTCAGCGCCGTGTCGTCCATCCGTTCGCGCAAGACGCGACGGGAGTCCGCGTCGAGAATGCGCTCTTTATCCAGATCCTCCTGCAACCGGGCGTAAGCCTCCTCGCCGGCCTTCTCCAGGCCAAAACGCAGGTAGCGCGCATCAAAGGCCTCAGCCTTGGTGCGTCCGTCGAGCAAGCGTTGCACCTGATCATTCACACTGATCTGTACCGGGTTAAGCAGTGGCGTGTTGATCAACACCACCAGCGCACAAAACAGCAACGCCAGTGCCGGGTTGGTCACGCGCAAGTTGCCCAGCCACACAGGCTTACGCAGCACCACCGCCCACACCGCCGCCAGGCCATACAAACCACACAGCAACGCCGCCGCCAACGCGATGAAACGTTGCGGCGACAACGCGTATTGCTCGACCCGCAGCCAGCTCGAATAAAACGCCAGCGCCGCGAGGACCGGCAGGCACAACAGGCTCAACTCGATAAACCGCGTCAGCCACTGGGGATAGGGCCGCGGCTGCCGGCCATCCTGGAACACCCCATTGAGCAGGAACAACTGCGCACCGGCCAACACCAGCAAAATCGGCGTGGAGTAGCCCGTGGCCCAGATCCGCCCGAGCCCGGTAAACGGCAGGGCCAGGGTAAACAGCACGCTAATCAACGCGATCAACGGCAGCAGCAAACCACAGGCGCTGAGCAGCATGCTGCGCATCTGGCCGATGACCTTCTCGCTGCGCGCCGCCAAGTACATACCGAGCGCGAACACCAGCGGCAGGGCGAAACACAGGAACAACTCACTCCAGAAGTGCCGCTCGAAAAACTCGATGCCCAGCATCAGGAACAGACGGCTCCACAGCTTGAGCAACGCCATGAACAGCCCCACCAGGATCAGCGCGTAGAGCACGATAAACACGCTGTTCCAGGCTTGCTGGAACAGGTCTTCATAGCGCCAGCGCTGGCCTTTGGCCGAGGGCCAGGCGAACAGGAAGCTGGCGCAGACGTAACTCAGCACTACCACACTGATAAACCACGAGTTGATCGCCCAACGGTCGTCGCCGATATGCTCGACGCCATAACACACCCACAGCGTCATGCCGCCCATCAGCAGGGTGAACAGCAGCGTCGGCAACAGCGAACGCCAGTGCCGGACTTTTTCCCCGAGCAACTGCAACGTGGTGCCGCCCACCAGGACCAGGGTGTAGGTGACAAAAAACAGCGCTTCGTTCAAGCGATAAAGCTGGTCGGAGTAATAGAAGGCGATTCCCTGGACCAGGCCGATCAGCAGGTAGAAGCCAAGAAAACGATTGATACCGGGCATTCCAGTTCCTTTGGAGTTGGGAGGGGCAAAAAAGGCCGCCAGTCTAAACAAAGCCGCAGGCCCTGTATTGCCCCGTTCCCTCCAGCCGCCAGCGGTGTAGAATCGGCCCTATTCATCGCCAGTCATCCCCCGGCGGGTTTATGAGCTCGAGGCCCAAGCACGCGGCGATCCCGCGACGCGAGTGGCAACTTCCGGACACACGGCCATTTTTCGGGTGTTCCAGTAGTGAAATAGAAGCTCACTCCCCTTTAGTACTTGATTAGCCGCCCGGAGTGCTCCAATGCCTGATTACCGCTCGAAAACATCCACCCACGGCCGCAACATGGCCGGCGCGCGCGCACTGTGGCGTGCCACGGGGATGAAAGATGACGACTTCAAAAAGCCGATCATCGCGATTGCCAACTCGTTCACCCAGTTCGTACCCGGCCACGTCCACCTCAAGGACCTGGGCCAACTGGTCGCCCGCGAGATCGAACGCGCCGGCGGTGTGGCTAAAGAATTCAACACCATCGCCGTCGACGACGGCATCGCCATGGGCCATGACGGCATGCTGTATTCCCTGCCGAGCCGCGAGATCATCGCCGACTCCGTGGAATACATGGTCAACGCCCACTGCGCCGACGCCATCGTGTGCATCTCCAACTGCGACAAGATCACCCCCGGCATGCTGATGGCTGCCCTGCGCCTGAACATCCCGGTGATCTTCGTCTCCGGCGGCCCGATGGAAGCCGGCAAGACCAAGCTCGCCTCCCACGGCCTCGACCTGGTGGACGCCATGGTCATCGCCGCCGATTCCAGCGCTTCTGACGAGAAGGTCGCGGAATACGAGCGCAGCGCTTGCCCAACGTGCGGCTCGTGCTCCGGCATGTTCACCGCCAACTCGATGAACTGCCTGGTGGAAGCCCTGGGCCTGGCCTTGCCGGGCAACGGTTCGACACTGGCCACCCACAGCGACCGCGAGCAGCTGTTCCTGCAGGCCGGCCGCACCATCGTCGAATTGTGCAAGCGTTACTACGGCGAGAACGATGACTCGGTGTTGCCGCGCAACATTGCCAACTTCAAGGCGTTCGAAAACGCCATGACCCTGGACATCGCCATGGGCGGTTCCACCAACACCATCCTGCACTTGCTGGCCGCGGCCCAGGAAGCCGAGATCGATTTCGACCTGCGCGACATCGACCGCCTGTCCCGCCACGTGCCGCAGCTGTGCAAAGTCGCGCCGAACATCCAGAAGTACCACATGGAAGATGTGCACCGCGCCGGCGGGATCTTCTCGATCCTCGGCTCCCTGGCCCGTGGCGGCCTGCTGCACACCGACCTGCCGACCGTGCACAGCCGCAGCATGGAAGAAGCCATCGCCAAGTGGGACATCACCCAGACAGACGACGAAGCGGTGCACCACTTCTTCAAGGCTGGCCCGGCCGGCATCCCGACGCAAACCGCGTTCAGCCAGTCGACCCGTTGGGACACGCTGGATGACGACCGTGAAAACGGCTGCATCCGCAGCGTCGAGCACGCCTACTCAAAAGAAGGCGGCCTGGCCGTGCTGTACGGCAACATCGCTCTGGATGGCTGCGTGGTGAAAACCGCCGGTGTGGATGAATCCATCCACGTCTTCGAAGGCCGCGCCAAGATCTACGAAAGCCAGGACAGCTCGGTTCGCGGCATCCTCGCCGACGAAGTGAAGGAAGGCGACATCGTGATCATCCGCTACGAAGGCCCGAAAGGCGGCCCGGGTATGCAGGAAATGCTCTACCCGACCTCCTACCTGAAATCCAAGGGCCTGGGCAAAGCCTGCGCCTTGCTGACCGACGGCCGTTTCTCCGGCGGCACCTCGGGCCTGTCCATCGGCCACGCTTCGCCAGAAGCCGCAGCCGGTGGCGCGATTGGCCTGGTGCAGGACGGCGACAAGGTGCTGATCGACATTCCGAACCGTTCGATCAACCTGTTGATCAGCGATGAAGAACTGGCGGCACGCCGGGTCGAGCAGGACAAGAAGGGGTGGAAGCCGGTGGAGAAGCGTCCGCGCAAAGTCACCACCGCGTTGAAAGCCTATGCCCTGCTGGCCACCAGTGCCGACAAGGGTGCCGTGCGTAACAAGGCGATGCTTGACGGGCTATAACCCCCCTCAGCGCCTCAAAAATGCCCCGATCTTCGGGGCATTTTTTTGCCCCCTCGCTGGAACCAAATGTCATCAGCTACCGATAAACAAACTGACCCTACCGAACTCAGCACTGCAAATGCCCGTTCATGGTTTCAGTTTTCTAACAGGTAACGCTCATGCCCAGAATCGCGCCTGCACCTTCTTTCACTGTTGCCCCGCCCCTCCAGCATCCTCCACAACACAAAGCAAACCTGCCGCCAAACGGGGCAACGGCCCTTGGTGAACATTTCTACCTATTCCAAGGCCCGACACAGCAGTCTCCCAGAAAACTGGTCATCAGCGCCCATGGCGCCTACCTTCCGGGTATGAACTTGAAAGTGCCAGAGAACACGTCTCTTGTTTTTTATGGCCCGGATGGCCATTCGCTGCAAGACCCCACCCTGGGTGGCGTAGCCCGAGAAGCCGTGAATATTTACGAGAAAACGCGCCCTGGTGAAAAAGTCCGAAATTATCTGCTCGGCAAATACCCGGAAGACTCTTACAACAACATTCGGTATACCGTGAACAACTCGGACTACGACGTGCTGACTGTGCGCAACCGGAAAAACCCTTCACTCGCCTTGAGGAACATAGCCATCACTTTGCAGGATGCCCTGACGGAGGTGAATAACAAGGGGCTGCAGTATCAAGAGATTCACGCTTCATTCTGTCGCCCGAACCTGCTTAATCCTGCAGCACCTCTATACCGTGCCACTTTGCGCGAAGAAAGTTGCGATACAGTCCCGGCAACTGGAGCGCCGATACAGGATAAGTCGTCAGGCTGAAACGCCGCGCATAAAAAGTGCCCGCCAAGAGCCGGGCATTTTTTATCCGGCTGACATCAGAACTGTGGGGTGTAGGTCATGGTGAACATCACATTGCGCGGGTCGCCATAGTAGTTACTGCCCCAGTTCGCGTTGTACGCCGGGATGTAGTACTTCTTGTCGAACATATTGTTCAGGTTCGCCGCGACGGTGAACTCCTGGTTGATCTTGTAAGCCACCCGCGAATCCCACAGTGCATTGCCCGGCACGCTGAAGGTGCGATCGTAGGCGACAGTGCTGCTTTGCGCCGTCACGCCAGCGCCGACGCTGAACTTCTGCCAGTCCCCCGGCAATTGGTAGTCGCCCCATACCTTGAGCAGGTGCTTGGGTGTCCAGGTGCTGAAGACCTTGCCTTCGTACGTGTCGTCCTTGAGGAACTTGGTGGTGTTGTAGGTATAGCTGGAGACCAGTTGCAGACCCGGCAGCACTTCACCGCCCAATGTGGCTTCAAAGCCCTGGCTGCGGACCTTGCCCGAGGCCACCGAGCAGTACCAGCCATTGCAGTTCATCGGCCCTTGCAGGTCCTGGACGCCACGGTTTTCCTGGTCGTAGCGGAAGATCGCAAACGAGGTGTTGAGGCGACCATCGGCCAGTTCACCCTTGATGCCCAGCTCGTAGTTCTTGCCCTCGATAGGCTTGAGCAGCGAGCCGGAGGTGGTCAGGTTGGTTTGCGGCTCGAACGCATCGGCGTAGCTGGCGTAGGCCGACCATTGATCGTTCAGGGCATAGACCAGGCCTGCATACGGGGTGACCTTGCCGGAGGTTTGCGTGGTGCTTTCCTCGGCAGCGTCGTACACGCCCTGGCGACCGTTCTGGCCGATGTAGGAGTACTCATACCAACTGGTGCGCGCGCCGAGGATCAGCGTGAGCGGGTCCAGCACCTTGACGCGCCAGGTGCCGTAGATGCCTTTCTGGCGAATGTCATACCAGCTCTTCGAGGCGTTCCCGGCCTGGAACAACTGGTATTTGTCGCGCTGCACACGGTTGTGGTCGATGTTGAAAATATCCGCGCCATTCGTTGCCGCCCGCGCCCACTGGTCGTCGGTGGTGAGTTTGGAATAGTTGGCGCCCAGGACCATTTCCTGTTGGAAACCCAGGCCGTCGAACTTGCCGTTGACATACACATCCGCGCCACGACTTTTGGTATTGAAGTCGGTCACCCAGTCGATGTAGCGCACATTGCCCGTATCACCGGGGTTGGGGACGGTGTCCCACGTTGCCTGGTAAGTCGCGTCGTTGTGCTCGTCCATTGCCACCAGCGCAGCCTTCACTTTCCAGTCATCGTTGAAACGATGCTCCAGGTCGGCGAACACCTGGGTCTGGTTGTTGACGGCACGGTTCCAGCTGGCGCCGACAAAGGTCGAACGCGGCAGGCCGATATCACTGCCATTGGCGTAGCGGGGCAACGACATGAAATTGGGGCGTGAATGGCCTTTCTGGTTACTGATGCCGACGCCCACGGTAGTGTCTGGCGTGAAGTCGTAGTCGACGGCGCCGTAGACGGTCTGGTTCCAGCCGCCCGCGTAGTCGACGAAGGAGTTGGTGGTGTCGTAATCCGCCACAAACCGGCCGCGCAAGGTGCCTTCCGGGTTGAGCGGGCCACCGGCATCGACTTGGGTGCCGTAGTGGTCCCACGAGCCGGCCTTGGCGGTGATGGTCACTGTGGGCGCCTGCTGGCCACGCTTGCGCACCAGATTCATGGTGCCGCCGGGGCTGTTGGCGCCTTGCAGCAAGGCGGCCGGGCCACGCAGGGTTTCGACGCGGTCGTAGATCGCCATGTTTTCGGTGAGGTAGCTGCCCAGCGTGTAGGTGTTACGCGGGATGCCCACGCCGTCGTATTGCAGCGTGCCCACTTCGAAACCACGGGAGAAGATGAACATGCCAGGGCCAGGAGATTTGGTCGCCGTCAGGCCGGGCGTGCGCTTGACCACGTCGGACAGCTTGGTGGTGTTCTGGTCGTCCATCTGCTTGCGGGTCATGACGCTGACCGACTGCGGGATGTCCTTGAGTTTCTGCTCGCCCTTGCCGATGGTCACGGCACCCGTGGTGTAGGAGCCGGTACCTTCGGTGGTGACGCCCAGGCGCTCGGCACTGATGGTGGTGGCGCCGACTTCGAGGGCGCCACCGGCGTCCACACGCTTTTCCAGGGTGACGGTATCGGCATTGATAAACGCTGCGCTCAAGCCCGTGCCGCCGAGCAGTTGCCCCAAGGCTTCACGCTGCCCCAGGTTGCCCTTCACCCCCGGCGACACCACCCCCTGGGTCAACTCACCATTCACCAGCACCTGCACCCGCGTCACCGCCGAAAACGCCGCCAACGCACCGTCCAGGCTTCGCCCTGGAATATCGAAGCGGTAGGTCTGGGCCTGGGTGGTCTCAGCAGCCTGCAAATACAGCGGCGCAGTGCCGCTGGCCAAGGAAATAGCCAGTGCCAGCAAGGGCCGTGCGGCGTATCGGTGTGCCATGGATGGTGCTCCCCGGTGCAAAAAAGTCGGTGATCGGCGCCGCACTACTTGAGAGTGCTTACTATTTACGCCTCAGTGATCAAGGACGATGGCTTGCGGGGAAACCCTGAAAATATTTTGCAAAAGTTGCAGCTAAGAGGCTTTGCCTTCGCGCAACACCAGCAAATACGGGGTGTAGTGCTCGGCATGCAGGTTGAGGGTGTATTCCAGCGCCTTGATTACGGCATCGGGTTTGTCGATCTCAAACACGCCGGAGACCACGCGATTGCGCAACGCGTCACCAAGCACCAAGGTCTTGCCGGGCCAGTAACGGTTCAACTCGTTGACCACTTCCGACAGCGGCTGTTGGCGGAACACCAGTTGGCGCTGGCGCCAGGCAAAACCGCTGGCGGGATCGAAAGCGTGCACGTCGGCGAGGCGCTGGTCCTGATATTCCACCGCCCGTCCCGGCTCCAGGTAGACCGGCTCGCCCATGCCCGCACTGACCTGCACCTTGCCCTGGGCCACCTGCACCCGCGTCTGCGCATCGCGCCGCGCCACGCTGAACTGGGTGCCGACCACCTTGACCCAGCCCTCACCGGACTGCACCACGAACGGCCGCGCCGGGTCCTTGGTCACGCTGAAAAAACCTTCGCCACGCAGCAGACGAATCTGACGCTCGCCGCCGCTCATGCGCACTTGAATCGCGCTGTCGGTGTTGAGTTGCAACTGAGAGCCATCGGCCAATTCGACGGTGCGCGATTCGCCGGTGCTGGTGGCGTAGTCCGCGCGCAGGCGGTCGAGCCAGGGCGTGTTCTGCACGGTCAGCCCAACCGCCAGCAGCACGGCAGCGGCATAAGCCCAGCGCCGCGCGGGTTTGCGCCACGCGGCCTGCTCGGCGCGGCGGATCAACCGTGCCGGTTCACGCAAACCGCCGAGCATCGCCTGCACTTCCTGCCAGGCTTCATCCTGGGCATTGCCCTGGCCGAGCCAGGCGGCGAAGGCGTCCATTTCAGCCGGCGTCACGTCCTCGGCCTGTAGGCGGAAATACCAGCCGGACGCTTGTTCAAACAGCTCGTCGGCAGTGGGTAACGCAGTCATGTCCGACGTCCTTGTGCATCGCAGGCAAGCCGCGTCTTGATGTAGGCGCGGCATTCAATCAAGGCGCGACGCAATTGGTATTCCACGCTGCGCGGGGTGATCGACAGGCGTTCGCCAATCTGGCGGTAGGAAAGTTCGTCGACATGATAGAGCAGGAAGATCTGCCGAGTCGCCTCGGGCAACGCCAGGATCGCGTCCTGCATCAGTTGCTCCTGCTGGTAGGCGGCCAATTGTTCATCGGCGCCGGGGTTGCTGCACGGCAGTTCTTCGCTGGGCTCGCCGGCGTCCAGGCGCTCACGGCGAATAGCCTGGCGCTGGTGATCGCGCACCAGGTTACTGGCGATGGTGAAGAGGAAGGCCGGGAGGTTGTCGATCTTCTCGCCGGAGTCCAACCGGGCCAGGCGCAGGAACGATTCCTGGGTCAGGTCGGCGGCTACCTGAGCGCTGCCGGTGCGGCGGGTGACGAAGGCTTCGAGGGCTTTCTTCTGCTCCGCGAACAGGCGCGCGATCTGCGAATTCCAGGAGAGCACGGCACTACCTTGAGATGAACGAGGGGTTCAGGAGGTGCGCACGCTAGCAGAGGATGAGATTGGTTCGCAATTGAAATCTATTTTTTACTGTGGGTGTTGTGGCGTTCTTCAGGGAGCCATCGCAGGCAAGCCAGCTCCCACACTTGACCGGGTTCACACGGTCAAAATGTGGCAGCTGGCTTGCCTGCGATAAGGGCGACTCGGTGTCACTGAATGTCGTCAGGCTTCACAATCACCCAATTCTTGTCCGCCGTCACCGCCAGCCCTTCCTTGGCCTGCGCCGCCGCGTGCTTGGCCATCATGCCGTTGAGCTGGGTCATGTATTTGTCCTTGCGGTTGATCCACAAATGCACACCGCCCTTGGCCACGTCCACATCGTGGAACAGCATGTAGCCATCGCTCGTTGGCGTGTCGCCGCCCACCAGCACCGGTTTTTTCCACTCGTCGATGTAGGTCAGGATCGCCGCGTGTTTACCGGCCATCCAGGTGGCCGGGGTCCACAGATAAGGGGTGAGTTCGAGGCCGAGGTTGGCTTTCTCGTCATATTTGCCGGCGCTGATCTGTTTGCGTGCGGTGGTCAACTCGCCGGTCTTGCGGTCCTTGAGCAGGGTGGTCACGCCGATGACGTTCTCGGGTTTGACGTTGTAGCCGTACTTCGGATCGGCGGCGACCATGCGCACCAGTTCTTCCGAGGCAGCGGTCATCACATACACGTCGATGCCGTTTTCCATCAGCTTGTTGTACAGCTCCTGCTGGCCGGTGAAGACTTTCGGCGGCTGCACTTCGGATTTTTTCACCACGTCGCCTTCGAAATAGCTGACAGGCACCGGCTTGCCGGAGGCCATCAGTTCGTCGACCTGGACCTTGAGCTCCTTGAGGGTGAACCCCGAAAACACCTGGGCGACCCACGGGTAGCAGACCATGTCGTCCACTTCGCAGAGGCGATAGTAGTAACTGAACAGACTTTCCTTATGGTCGGCAGTGTCTTTGAACGGCATAAGCTTGAGCGACGGATCAAGGCTGTCGCGGGTGATCAGGCCCTTGTTTTCCATGTAGGGCAACAGGGACTCTTCGAGGTCGTAGCGGTAGCTGGTGTTGTCCATGTCGAACACCGCGAAATTGCCCTTGTTGGCGTTGGCGGCGATCATTTTGTTCAGTTGCTCGGCGGCCGGGGCCGGCCAGTGTTTCAACTCGGTGGCGGCCATGGCGTGGCCAGCAAGGCCCAGGCACAGCGCGGCGGCAAACATTCTCGAAGCGAGCTTCATATGCGTTTTCTCCCTGAGTGAAAGACATCGACGCTAACAAATCCCTGTGACAGTTAGCGCCCGAGCACGACCGCTTGCGTCCTGATTCCGCCAACGCCATATACCTGAGCGTCAAAGGCTTATTCCAAAAGCGACAGTCACCATTCGATATCGGTATTAAATCAATATATTTCAAGCTGTTAGGATTTCCGGTTCGCAATCGCAGGCTCACGCGATTGGCAGCCTCTGACGGAGCTTCAATGAATCTGCCTCTGATTCTCAACTTACTGGTGTTCGTGGTCCTGTTACTGGGCCTGGCACAAACCCGCCGCACAAACTGGAGCCTGGCCAAAAAGGTGTTGTTCGCCCTGGCCCTGGGCGTGGCGTTCGGTGTGGCACTGCATAGCATTTATGGCGCCGGCAACCCGGTGCTCAAGGCTTCTATCGGCTGGTTCGACCTGATCGGCAACGGTTATGTGCAATTGCTGCAAATGATCGTGATCCCGCTGGTATTTGCTTCGATCCTCAGCGCCGTGGCGCGTTTACACAACGCCGCGTCCCTGGGCAAGATCAGCTTCCTGACCATCGGCACGCTGTTGTTCACCACCGCGATCGCGGCGTTGATCGGTATCGGCCTGACCAACCTGTTCGGCCTCACCGCCGAAGGCCTGGTGGCCGGTACCCAGGAAATGGCGCGCCTGCAGGTGATCCAGAGTGATTACGCGGGCAAGGTCGCCGACCTGAATATCCCGCAGTTGCTGCTGTCGTTCGTGCCGTCGAACCCGTTCGCCGACCTGGCGCGGGCCAAGCCGACGTCGATCATCAGCGTGGTGATTTTCGCCGCGTTCCTGGGGGTTGCCGCGCTGCAACTGCTCAAGGATGACGTGGAAAAAGGCCAGAAAGTGCTCAACGCCATCGACACCCTGCAAGCCTGGGTGATGCGCCTGGTGCGCCTGGTGATGAAATTGACGCCGTACGGCGTATTGGCGCTGATGACCAAGGTGGTCGCCGGTTCCAACTTGCAAGACATCATCAAGCTCGGCAGTTTCGTGGTGGTGTCGTACCTGGCCCTGGGCCTGATGTTCGTGGTGCACGGCCTGCTGCTGTCCCTGGCCGGGATCAACCCGCTGCGCTTTTTCCGCAAGGTCTGGCCGGTGCTGACGTTTGCCTTCACCAGCCGCTCCAGCGCGGCGGCGATCCCGCTGAGCATCGAGGCGCAGACCCGTCGCCTGGGCATCCCGCACTCCATCGCCGGTTTCGCCGCCTCGTTTGGCGCGACCATCGGCCAGAATGGTTGCGCGGGTCTTTACCCGGCGATGTTGGCGGTGATGGTGGCGCCGACCGTGGGCATCAACCCGCTCGACCCGCTGTGGATCGCGACGCTGGTGGCGATTGTGACCCTGAGTTCGGCCGGTGTGGCGGGTGTGGGCGGCGGCGCGACGTTTGCCGCGCTGATCGTGCTGCCGGCGATGGGCTTGCCGGTGTCATTGGTGGCGTTGCTGATTTCCGTGGAGCCGCTGATCGACATGGGCCGCACGGCGTTGAACGTGAACGGCTCGATGACGGCCGGGGCGATTACCAGCCAGATCATGGGGCAGACGGATAACGCCGTATTGGATGCCGATGAGCACGCCGAACTAGCCCAAGCCTAAACTTGTAGTGAGCGGGCTTGCACCCGCGCTGGGCGGCGAAGCCGCCCCAAAACCAGACACCGCGTTTTTCCTGAAACACCGCGGCGTACCTGTTGGGGCGGCTTCGCCGCCCAGCGCGGGCAAGCCCGCTCACTACGGGCTGTCAGGCTTTTTTCCAGACTTCGAAGTTGTAGGCAGGCTTGTCGCCTTCAGCCGGATTTTCTTGGTTGGAAACCAGCTTCCACTGGTTCAAATCAAACTCCGGAAACCACGCATCCCCCTGCGGGCTCAATGCCACCCGCGTCAAATACAGGCGATCGGCCTGCTCCAGCCCCTGCGCATACAACTGCGCACCGCCGATCAGCATCAGCTCATCCACGCCCTGCTCCAGCGCCCACGCTTCGGCGCGCTCAACCGCAGCGTCCAGCGACGGAAAAACCTCGGCACCTTCCAGCACCAGATCGGTCTGACGGCTGACCACAAGGTTCAAGCGCCCCGGCAACGGTCGGCCCAGGGAATCCCAGGTCTTGCGCCCCATGATGATCGGCTTGCCGAGCGTGGTGGCCTTGAAATATTTGAAATCCCCCGGCAAATGCCAGGGCATGCTGTTGTCGACGCCGATCACGCGGTTTTCACCGAGGGCTGCGATCAGGCTTAAAGGGAGAGTTTTTTTCATGGCGACGAGAATACCAGAGCCCCGAGTCAGGGGTTATGCTCCAGGCTCACAAACACAACAGGACGGCGCGTGACTGCACTGACCCCGCTGCAAAAACTCTGGCTGACAGAAACCGTGCGCCTGCGCGAAGAACACGCGGGGCCCCTGGACGACCAGGAAGCCAACCGCCTGGCCCGCGCGGCCGGTGGCGATTTGCCGATGCGTATCCAGCGCCGCGCCCTGCACCTGGCCGAGCGCGATGGCCTGAGCGCCGCCCTCACCCGCTGGCTGCAAGGTGCGCGCCTGGCGCTGGTGCTGCTGGCCATCGTCGCGCTGATCAGCGGCGCCGGCCTGGCCTTCGCCGCGCTGGGCAACGGCCTGGCCCCGGTGAATGTGTTCTGGGCCTTGGGCAGCCTGCTCGGTTTGAATCTGATCCTGCTGATCAGTTGGGCCTTGGGCCTGCTGTTTGCCGGCGAACACGGCGCCAGCCTGGGGCGGCTATGGTTGTGGCTCAGCGAAAAACTCGCTCGCGACGCCAAGGCCGCACAATTGGCACCGGCGTTGTTGCTGTTGCTGCAACGCCAGAAACTCAATCGCTGGGCCGTCGGCGTGCTGGTCAATGGCCTGTGGCTGCTGGCCATGCTCAGCGCCCTGGCGATCCTGCTGACGCTGCTCGCCACCCGCCGCTACGGCTTCGTGTGGGAAACCACCATCCTCAGCGCCGACACCTTCGTCGCCGCAACCCAAACGTTGGGCAGCCTGCCCGCGCTGCTGGGCTTCAACGTACCAACCGTCGAGATGATCCGCGCCAGCGGCGATTCCGCGCTGAACATCGAACGCGCCCGCCAGGCCTGGGCCGCTTGGTTGGTAGGCGTGCTGCTGGTCTACGGCCTGCTGCCGCGTCTGCTCCTCGCCCTGCTCTGCCTGTGGCGCTGGCAACGCGGGCGCGCCGCCCTGCGCCTGGACCTCAACCTGCCGGGCTACAGCCAGCTGCGTGAACGCCTGATGCCAAGCAGCGAACGCCTCGGCGTCAACGACGCCGCACCGGAGCAGCTGCCCCCTGTCAGCGGCGGCGTCAGCGACCTGCACAGCGACGGCGCCCTGCTGGTGGCCATCGAACTGGACGACCAGCATCCATGGCCGCCCAAGCTGCCTGCCAACGTCAACGATGCCGGCATCCTCGACAGCCGCGAATCGCGCCACAAACTGCTGGAACAACTCACGCGCTTCCCGCCCGCCCGCCTGGCCATCGCCTGCGACCCACGACGTTCGCCGGATCGCGGCAGCCTCGCGCTGATCGCCGAACTCGCCCGTAGCGCCGCCGCCACCCGTGTGTGGCTGCTGCAAGCACCGCCCGGCCAGGCGCTGGACGCCGAACGCCTGGGCGACTGGCACAGCGCGCTGCAACAGCTTGAGCTGCCCTTCGCCGACTGCGCGCCGCTGAACTGGCTGGAGACCGGTCATGACTAAACCGCTGAAACTCGCCGTGGTCGGCCACACCAATGTCGGCAAAACCTCGCTGCTGCGCACTCTGACCCGCGACGTGGGCTTCGGCGAAGTCTCCCACCGCCCCAGCACCACACGGCATGTCGAAGGTGCGCGCTTGTCGGTGGACGGCGAAGCCCTGCTGGAGTTGTACGACACCCCCGGCCTGGAAGACGCCATCGCCCTGCTCGACTACCTGGAGCGCCTGGACCGACCGGGTGAACGCCTCGACGGCCCGGCCCGGCTGGCGCGGTTCCTCGAAGGCAGCGAAGCGCGCCAGCGTTTCGAACAGGAAGCCAAGGTGCTGCGCCAACTGCTGGCCTCGGACGCCGGCCTGTATGTGATCGACGCCCGCGAGCCGGTGCTGGCCAAGTACCGCGACGAGCTGCAAGTGCTGGCCAGTTGCGGCAAGCCGTTACTGCCGGTGCTCAACTTTGTCAGCAGCAGCGACCACCGCGAACCGGACTGGCGTGAAGCCCTGGCCCGCCTGGGCCTGCATGCACTGGTGCGGTTCGACAGCGTCGCACCACCGGAAGACGGCGAGCGCCGCCTGTACGAAAGCCTCGCCCTATTGCTGGAAAACGCCCGGCCGCAGTTGGAGCGCCTGATTCTTGACCAGCAGGCCCAGCGCCAGGCCCGTCAGCAAAGCGCGGCGCGGTTGATCGCCGAGCTGCTGATCGACTGTGCCGCGTGCCGTCGCAGCGTGGTCACCGAAGATGAGCCGCACGCCATCAACGAGCTGCGCAAGGCCGTGCGCCAGCGCGAACAGAAATGCGTGGAAGCGCTGCTCAAACTGTTCGGCTTTCGCCCGCAAGACGCCGCCGCCAGCGATTTGCCGCTGCTTGACGGGCGCTGGGGCGATGACCTGTTCAACCCGGAAACCCTCAAGCAACTCGGGGTGCGCGTCGGTGGCGGGATCGCCGCCGGGGCCGCCGCCGGGGCGGGTGTGGATCTGCTGGTCGGCGGCCTGACCCTCGGCGCCGCCGCCCTGGCCGGGGCGATTGCCGGTGGTGCGCTGCAAACCGCGCGCAGCTACGGCAGCCGGCTGCTGGGCAAGATCAAAGGCCAACGCGAACTGACCGTGGACGACAGCGTGCTGCGCCTGCTCGCGCTGCGCCAACGTCAGTTGCTCAAGGCCCTGAACCTGCGTGGGCATGCGGCGATGCACAGCATCAAGGTCGATACGCCCCAGGACAAAAGCTGGCGCGAGGGCAAATTGCCGGACGCGCTGCACAAAGCTCGCGCCCATCCGCAATGGTCGTCGCTCAACCCCCACGCCAAACTCAGCCAGGCCGAACGCCAGGAGCAGGTCGAAGCACTCGCCCAGCGCCTCGACGAAACCTAAGCCGCCAACACCTGCCGCGCCTTGGCCTTGAGCACCTCAAGGTCGAGCAGCGGCACATGCATCTGCTTGGCCTGCTCGTCCCAATGACGCATGCGCAGGCTGACCGCGCAGAGCGGGTCCTGCTCAAAGGCCTGGGCTTCTTCGGCGGTCATCATCCCGCCCTGATAGCCCAGGGTGCGACGGCTGGCTGCGCTCAATCGGGCGTAGTAGCCCGGTTGGTTGAACGTCAGGTAGCGCTTGGCTTGCACGTGATATTCCACGAGCCTGGCCAAGCGTTCGCTGAACCCGGCGCGGCGCAGGTAATCCGCGCCCAGCCGTTCGTGGCTGACCACGCCGTAGCCGCCCATGTCCGCGCCGCCTTGGCCGCACAGATGCCCGATGTCGTGGAAAAACGCCGCCAGCACCACTTCATCGTCAAACCCTTCCAACATGGCAAGCTGCGCGGCCTGGGACATGTGCTCGATCTGCGACACCGGCTCGCCGATGTAATCCGCCGCGCCGTGTCGCTCGTACAGGCCAAAGACCTCGGCAATCGCCTGTTCCGGGCTCATCACACACTCCCCCACAACGCGCTGATATTGCGCTCGGCCAGCGCCGGCCCGACGCTCATGCCCACGCCGGTGTGCATCAACGCTGCACTCACCCCCGGTGCCGCCCGCAGGAACGAGAACGGCCCCGGCCCCCGTGCCCCGTATACGCCCTGCCAGCGCTCCAGCACCTGGAGCCTACAACCCAGGGTCTGCTCGGCCAGTTCGATCATCCAGTCGTCGACCTGCTCGGCGTTGAACGGCGAGGCATCGCTGCCGTAGGCATGGGAGTCGCCGATGATCAGCTCGCCATAGGGTGTCGGGCTGATCAGCAGGTGGATGCCGTGCTCGTGCAGGTGCGGCACATCGCGCAGGATCTGCGCCCGCACCGTCGCCGCCTCGGGCAGGTCAGCGAAGGCGCCGTAGTGCACGCAACTGAGGCCGGTGAGCAAGGCGTGTTGCAGGTTGAGATTGACCGCTGGCCGTGCGCGCAGCATTTGCAGGCGACAGATACTTGGGTTGAGTTCGGCCATCGCGTCGGCCAGCAGGGTTTGGTAATCGTGACCGGAGCAGACGATGATCTGCTCGCCGCGAAAACTGCCCGCCGTACTGTGCAGCAGGCCTGGTTCCACATCGCGTACCAGGGTGGAGAAATGAAACTCCACGTTCAATTCGTCGCGAAGGTAGTTGATCAACGCCGGGAGCGCTTCGCGCGAATACAGTTGCTGGTCGTCCTTGCCGTGCAACGCGGCACGGTGATGGCGGAACTGGCCGCCATACAAATCCTTCATCGCTGCGCCTTGCAGCAATTCGACGTGGTAGCCGTGTTCCTTGGCGCGGCCGGCGCAGAAGGCTTCGAGCAGATGCTCTTCGGCTTCGTTGCGGGCGAACAGGTAGGCGCCGTTGCGCTTGAGCTGCAGGCCGGCGGCCTGGGCCCAGTGGCCCCAGATGTCACGGCTTTGCCGCGCCAGGTCGAGCATCGTGCCTGGCGGCTGGCCGGTGACCAGGGCCTGGCCGAAGTTGCGTACCGAGGCGCCCAGGGGCGTGGCGCTGCGTTCGAAGACCTTGACCTTGAGGCCGCGTTTGGCGGCGGCATAGGCGTGGGACAGGCCGAGGATGCCGGCGCCGACAATTAAAAGGTCGGTGGGGTGTGTCATGGAATGATGTCCTGAATTCAAGACCGCCTTCGCGAGCAAGCCCGCTCCCACATTTGAATGTGTTCACAAATCAAAATGTGGGAGCGGGCTTGCTCGCGAAGAGGCCAGCAGCCCTAACGAAAAAATTACTGACCGGCGACCTTCTCCGACTTCCCGTCATAGCGCTTGCGCCATTCGGTGAGGATGCTGTCGCGGTTCTTCGACGCCCAGGCAAAGTCGTTCTTGATCAGCCGCTGCTCATAATCGGCCGGCAATTCGGTCTGCGGCTTGGCAATCCCCGGCTGGGCGAGCACGGCGAAGTTGTCCTTGTACAGCGCCATCGCCGCCGGGCTGGCGGAAAAGTCGGCGAGTTTTTTCGCCGCGTCGGCGTGGGCCGTGCCCTTCATCACGGCCGTCGCTTCAATGTCCCAACCCAGGCCTTCTTTCGGCAGGATGATGTCCAGCGGCGCGCCCTGGCGCTTCAACTGCACGGCCGGGTATTCAAAGGAAATCCCGATCGGGAATTCACCAGACGCCGCCAGCTTGCACGGCTTGGAGCCCGAGTGAACGTACTGGCCGATGTTCTGGTGCAGGTCGTCCATGTACTGCCAGCCCTGCTTCTCGCCATAGGTCTGCAACCACGCGCTCACATCCAGGAAACCGGTGCCGGACGAGGCCGGGTTGGGCATCACGATCTTGCCCTTGTACTCAGGCTTGGTCAGGTCTTGCCAGCTCACCGGCTTGCTTAGGCCCTGCTTTTCGGCTTCAACGGTATTGAAGCAGATGGTCGCGGCCCACACGTCCATGCCGACCCAGGCCGGGGGGTTGGCAGGGTCACGGTAGTTTTTGCCGATTTTGTCCAGGTCCTTGGGGGCGTAGTTATCCAGCATGCCTTGCTGATCGAGGATCGCCAGGCTCGACGCGGCCAGGCCCCAGACCGCGTCGGCTTGCGGGCGGTCTTTCTCGGCCAGCAGCTTGGCGGTGATGATGCCGGTGGAGTCGCGCACCCACTTGATTTCGATGTCCGGGTTGGCCTTTTCGAAGGCTTGCTTATAGGTCTTCAACTGCTCGGCTTCGAGGGCCGTGTACACCGTAAGGTCGGTCTTGGCGAAGGCATTCAGGCTGAATGCAGACAGTACGGCAGCGACCAGCGCCAGGGGTTTGAACATGGAACACCTCCTATCGGGATTATTGGCCCGGCGCGCTCTGGCGCCAGGCTTGGGAGCGACGCAACGCGCCGCGTGAGGCCCACGCCAGCAACAGCGAGACGCCGGCCGAGGTGAACAGGATCAAGGTCGACATGGCCGCCGCGCCGCCCACGTTGCCGGCATCGTCCATGTTCAACACGGCGACGGCGGCGAGGATGGTGTCGGGGCTGTAGAGGAAAATCGCGGCGGATACGGTGGTCATCGCCGATACAAACAGGTAGCGCACGATGTCCAGCAGCGCCGGCAGGCAGATCGGCACGGTGACTTTCAGGTAATGGCGATACA
Source organism: Pseudomonas sp. GL_117 (assembly GCF_057835125.1). Lineage (NCBI taxonomy): Bacteria > Pseudomonadati > Pseudomonadota > Gammaproteobacteria > Pseudomonadales > Pseudomonadaceae > Pseudomonas > Pseudomonas sp. GL_117. Next base: position 5,845,904 of record NZ_CM174418.1, read on the forward strand.
GCGGCGCCTTGAGGGACAGCGCGGCGGCTTCGAACTCGGCGTCCAGCTGGCGCAACGCCGTGGTGGCGGTCATCTGCGCGGTGGTCAAATAATGCGCAATGGTGCACACCACCAGCAGGGTCATGGTTCCGTAGAACACATGCAGCGGGTTGCTGTTGAGGTTGAAAAAGAACACGTAGCCCAGACCCAGCACCAACCCCGGCACGGCCATCGGCACAAAGCTGAGCAGGCGCAGCGCGAGGTTGAGGCCCTTCTGGCCCTTGGTCTTTTCCATCAGGTAGGCGCCGGTGAAGATCAGCACGCTGCCGATCAACGCGGTGCACAAGGCCAGGGTCAGGCTGTTGCGATAGGCCAGCCAGCCGCCGCCGGCAGTGTCTTCGAACTGGTAGTGGTTCAGCGACAGCGACAGGTTGTACGGCCAGAATTTCACCAGCGAGGAGTACACCGCCATGCCGAACACCAGCAGCAAAACGGCGCAGATCAGTAGGACGATGGCCAGGTAGCAGCCGTCCCTTGAACGCGATGGCAGCGGTTGGAACACTTGGGCGCGGCCGCTCATGGAGTCGCCATGACGGCGGCGCAACCACGCATCCACGCCGAAGCTGAACAGCGCCGGCAACAGCAACACCATGCCGATCAACGCGCCGCGACCGAACTGTTGCTGGCCGACCACCGCCTTGTACGCCTCCAGCGCCAGCACCTGATAATCGCCGCCGACCACCACGGGCACGCCGAAGTCGGTGATGGTCAAGGTAAACACCAGACAGAATGCCGCGAATACCGCCTGGCGCGTGGCCGGCCAGGTGATGCTGCGAAACGCCCGGGCCGGGCTCGCCCCCATGCTGGAGGCCGCGTCGAACAGGCGCGCATCCGCCAGGGACAGCGCCGACAGCAGGATCATCAAGGCGTGTGGGAAGGTGTAGATCACTTCACCCAGAACGATGCCCCAGAAGCCGTAGATATTCTCCGAGAGCAAGCCGCGCAACATACCCTGGTTGCCGAATAGATAAACCAGCGCAATCCCCGGCAGCATCGACGGTGCCATCAACGGCAGCAGGGACAGGCCGCGCCAGATCGCCTTGGCGGGAATCAGCGTGCGTTGCAGGGCGTAGGCAAACAGGTAGGCCAGCGGTACGACGATGGCCGCGACGCTGAGGGAAACTTTCAGACTGTTGCCGAGCAACCAGTGGAAGTTGGCGCTGCTGATCAGTGCTTTAGCCGCGACCAGACCGCCGCCCTGCCCCGCTTCGCTGCTGAAACCACGCCAGAAGATCGCCAGCAACGGCAGCAACACGGCGACGCCCAGCAAGCACAGCCAGAGCAGTTTGCCGCCGACCACAAACAGGCGGTCGCCCAGTTCCGCACGGGAAGCCTGGCGCACGGCGGGCAAGGTCATGACAACGGCCATCTCAGGCAAACACCTGCAGGCTGCGCGGCGGCAAGGCCACCCAGATGTCCTGGGCGCCCAGGCGCGGCATGGCTTCCGGGGCCAGTTCGGCGAGCAGCGCATGGCCGGGTAACTGCTCAAGCTCAAAGCTCATGCGGCAGCGGTTGCCGAGGAACGTGACCTCGCGGACCTTGGCCGGGAACAGGTTTTCTTCATGCACCGGCGGGTTGACGCTGATGGCTTCCGGGCGGCAGAACAGGCGGCCGGACTTGGCCACGCCGGCATCATCGGCCAAGCGCATGTTCATCCCGCCGACCTGGGCGTGGCTGGCGCTGTTGCGGCTGAATGGCAACCAATTGCCCTGGCCGACAAATTCCGCCACGAACGACGTGGCCGGGCGGTCGTAGATTTCCTGGGGCGTGGCATACTGCTCGACCTTGCCGTTGTTCATCACGGCGATGCGGTCGGCCATCAGCATGGCCTCGTCCTGGTTGTGGGTGACCATCAGCGTGGTGATGCCCAGGCGCCGTTGCAGTTGGCGCAGTTCGGTGCACAGATGCTCGCGCACACGGGCGTCGAGGGCGGACATCGGTTCATCCAGCAGCAATAACGACGGCGCAGGCGCCAGCGCCCGGGCTAGAGCCACGCGTTGTTGCTGGCCGCCGGAGAGTTGGCCGGGGTATTTCTTTTCACTGCCGACCAGGCCGACCAGTTCCAACATCTGAGCGACACGCTTGCGCACTTCATCGCGGCCGCTGCCGGTGAGGCCGTAGCCGATGTTCGCTTCGACGGTCAGGTTGGGAAACAGGGCGTAGGACTGGAACAGAATGCCGTAGTCCCGCGCCTGGGGTGGCAGCAGGGAAACGTCGCGGTTGCCCAGGTAAAGTTCGCCGCTGTCCTGGCGCTCGAGCCCGGCGATGCAGCGCAGCAAGGTGGTCTTGCCACAGCCGGACGGGCCCAACAGGCACACCAACTCACCGGCGGCGACGTCCAGGGATACGTTATCGAGCGCAGTGAAGGCGCCGAAGCGTTTCTGGATATTGCGCACCTTCATCGGCGCGCCGGGTTGGCTCAGGGCAGTGTTCATGCGTGGCACCTCATCAAACGGATGAGGGTCATGCTAGGTAGGCAATGCGTCGCGCGTGTGGCAGGAAGGCAAAAGGTGGTGATAGTGGTATTGGTGGATTTGGGTAGGGGTCAAAGGGGTGTGGTGCCTGCACTGCCACTTTCGCGGGCAAGCCCGCTCCCACACTTGATCGGGTTCACACGGTCAAAATGCGGGCTTGCCCGCGAAGAGGCCCTCAAGACCACCATAGAACTCAGAGGGGCGACATTTCCTGCGCCAACCCCAGAAACGCCGCTGGCAGCCGTGCGTTTTTTCTTTCCTTGAGGCAGTACAAATACTCCGGAATCTGCGGCGCATGCTCGATGGTCAGCACCCGCAATTGCGGGTCATGGGGCACTTCCTGGCGCGCAATGATGCTGATGCCGATATTGCGCAACACCGCCTCGCGGATCGACTCGCGACTGCCGATTTCCAGCAGCGGCCCGTAGCTCACGCTAGCGCCCTGCAACATCTCTTCCGTCAGCCGCCGTGTGGTCGAGCCCGCTTCACGCATCAACAAGGTATGCCCGGCCAGGGCACTGAGGGGCACATGGTCGAGCTTGGCCAGGGGATGGTCGCGATGCACCGCCAGCACCAGCGGGTCGGTGCCCAATACCCGGCGGATCAGGCGTGGGTCTTCCACCAACTGCGAGGACGCGGCGACATCGACGCGGTAATCGTCCAGCGCTTCGAGCACCTGTTGGGAGTTGCCGATTTCCACCGACACGTCCACCTGCGGCAGGCGTTCGCGGAAGGCTTTGACCAGGTCGAGGATGTAATACGGCGCCGTCGCGGCAATCCGCAATGCGCCCTGGACCTGGCCGTTGTTGCGCAGGAAAAACTCGATGTCCGCTTCCTGCTGCAACAGCGCCTTGACCATCGGCAGCAGCCGCGCGCCTTCATCGCTGACGGTCAGACGCCGGCCACCACGGTAGAACAGCTCAACACCGTATTGGCTTTCGAGGTTGCGAATCTGGGTGGTCACCGTGGGCTGGCTCAGGCCGAGTTTTTTCGCCGCCTGGGTAATGCTGCCCAGGCGCGCGACCATGTAAAAAGCCTTCAACTCGGCACTCAGCACGCCACCCTCACATCCATTATTTGCGCAACAGGCGCAGGCCATTGAACACCACCAGCAGGCTGACGCCCATGTCGGCAAACACCGCCATCCACATGGTGGCCATGCCCAGGAACGTGACTGCGAGGAAGATCGCCTTGATCACCAGCGCCAGGGCGATGTTCTGCCGCAGGATACTCGAGGTTTGCCGCGACAACCGAATGAATGCGGGAATCTTGCGCAGATCATCGTCCATCAGGGCCACATCGGCCGTCTCGATGGCGGTGTCGGTGCCGGCGGCGGCCATGGCGAAACCGATCTCGGCACGGGCCAGGGCCGGGGCATCGTTGATACCGTCGCCGACCATGCCGACGCGATGGCCTTGGCCATAGAGGGTTTCGATGGCTTGCAGTTTATCGGTGGGCAACAGGTCGCCACGGGCCTGATCGATGCCGACCTGGGCGCCAATCGCCTGGGCGGTGTGGGTGTTGTCGCCGGTGAGCATCAGGGTCTTGATGCCCAGCGCGTGCAGTTGCTGGATGGCTTCGCGGCTGCTGTCCTTGACCGTGTCGGCCACGGCAAACAGCGCCAGCGGGCCGGACTTGTCGAGCAACAGCACCACGGACTTGCCTTGTTTTTCCAGGGCGAAGAGTTTTTCTTCCAGCTCCGGCGAGCACAGGCCGAGGTCCTCCACCAGGCGGTGGTTGCCCAGGTGATAGGTTTCGCCGTTGATGTCGCCACGCACACCACGGCCCGCCAGCGCCGCGAAGTTATCCACAGCGTGCAGCGCCAGGTTTTTATCCACAGCCGCATTGGCGATGGCGAGGGACACCGGGTGGTCGGAACGTCCGGCCAAACTCGCGGCTAACGCCGGTGCGCTGGCTTCGACGTTGGGGAACAGCGCCAGGTAATCGGTTTGCACCGGCTTGCCGTGGGTGATGGTGCCGGTCTTGTCGAGGGCCAGGTAGTCGAGTTTGTAGCCGCCCTCCAGGTAGACGCCGCCCTTGATCAGGATGCCTTTGCGCGCCGCCGCCGCGAGGCCGCTGACGATGGTCACGGGCGTGGAGATCACCAGCGCACACGGGCACGCCACCACCAGCAGCACGAGGGCGCGGTAGATCCAGTCGAACCACACGCCGGCCATGAACAGCGGCGGGATCAGGGCTACGCCGAGGGCAAACAGGAATACCGCCGGGGTGTAGACCCTGGAGAAACTGTCGACAAAGCGCTGGGTCGGCGCGCGGGCGCCTTGGGCCTGTTCCACGGCGTGAATGATCCGCGCCAAGGTGGAGTTGTTGGCCGCTGCGGTGACTTTGTATTCCAGAGCGCCGGCCTGGTTGATGGTGCCGGCGAAGACCTTGTCGCCCACGGTCTTTTCAATGGGCAGGCTTTCGCCGGTGATCGGCGCTTGGTCAATGGTCGATTGGCCCGCAGTGACTTCACCGTCCAGGCCGATGCGCTCGCCAGGCTTGACCCGCACGATAGCCCCAAGATCGATGCTTTTGACCTCTTGTTCAGCCCACGAACCGTCGGCCTGCCGCACCGTGGCCTGTTCGGGGGTCATCTGCATCAGGCCGCTGATAGCGTTGCGCGCACGGTCCAGGGATTTGGCTTCGATCAGTTCGGCGACGGTAAACAGGAACATCACCATGGCCGCTTCCGGCCACTGGCCGATCAGGATTGCGCCGGTCACCGCGATGCTCATCAGCGCGTTGATGTTCAGGTTGAGGTTTTTCAGGGCGATCCAGCCCTTTTTGTAGGTGGTAAGGCCGCCGCTGAGGATCGACACCAGCGCCACTAGGGCAATCACCCAGGTCGGCGCGGCGTTAGTGAAGTGCAGCACTTCGGCGCCCAATGCACCGACGCCGGACAATGCCAGCGGCCACCAGTGTTTCTTGGCCGGTGGTGCGGCAGCCGGGGTGCCTTCCTCGATGGGGTCGGCCTGCATGCCGATGGATTTGATCGCGGCGATGATCGGCGCGGTGCTCGGCAGGTCGTGGGTGACGCCGAGGATGCGGTTGATCAGGTTGAATTCCAACTGCTGGATGCCGGCGAGCTTACCCAGTTTGTTCTGGATCAGCGTCTGCTCGGTGGGGCAGTCCATGGCTTCGATGCGGAACGTGCTCAAGCGCGAGCCGGCGGTGGGCGCCTCGTTCAGCGTCACCTTTGCCGCAGCCGGGCTGGCGGAACAGCAGGAATCGCCGTGGCCGTTTTTATGCACAGGCGTGAGTTTATGCTCGCCATGATCATGGTCGTGCTTGTGTTTATGCGGGGTGTGGATGGAATCGCTCATCAGGTCGCGTCCGTAAGGTGCCTGTTGCCAAGTAAAGACCCTGTAGCCACTATAGGGTCAAGCACCCATTTGGAGATTGCGGCGATGAAGATCGGCGAACTGGCGAAACTGACCGACTGCCCCGTGGAAACCATCCGCTATTACGAGAAGGAAGGCCTGCTGCCGCCGCCGGCGCGCACCGAGGCCAATTACCGCGTGTACACCCAGGCGCACACCGAGCGGCTGATCTTTATCCGCAATTGCCGCAGCCTGGACATGACCCTGGAGGAGATCCGCAGCCTGCTGGGCTTGCGCGACAGTCCGCAGGACCAGTGCGAAAGCGTGAATGCGTTGATCGACGAGCATATCCACCATGTGAAAGCGCGGATCGACGGGCTGTTGGCGTTGCAGGAACAGTTGCTGGACCTGCGCCAGCGTTGTGGCGGTGGGGAGCAGTGCGGGATTTTGCAGCGGCTTGAAGTCAGCGGAAGCGTGGCGGCCAGTGAGGCTGAGCCTTCCCATGTGGGCAGAAGCCACGGCCACTAACTCAAGTGAATACGGACTAAATGTGGGAGCGGGCTTGCTCGCGAATGCGGTGTGTCAGCTAACACATCTGCAAGCTGATCCACCGCTTTCGCGAGCAAGCCCGCTCCCACACAAGCTAGATCCCACATTGATCAGATGGCGACATCAGCCTTGATGCTCGGATCGGCGTCGTAACCCACAATCTCGAAATCTTCGAACTTGTAGTCATAGATCGACTCAGGCTTACGCTTGATCACCAACTCCGGCAGCTTCTTCGGCGTACGCGCCAGCTGGGTCTGGATCTGTTCCATATGGTTACTGTACGCATGGGTGTCGCCAGTGGTGACGATGATCTCGTGGGGGATCAGGTCGCACTGCTGCGCCAGCATATGGGTGAGCAGCGCCAGCGCCGCGGTGTTGTACGGCAGGCCGAGGAACACGTCGGAGCTGCGGATATACAACTGCATCGACAGGTGACCGTCATGCACGAAGGCCTGGTACAGCAGGTGGCACGGTGGCAGGGCTTGCTTGCCGTTGCGCGCGTTTTCCTGGGGGCTCAGGGTCTCGTCGGGCAGGTACTCGACGTTCCAACCGTGGAACAGGATGCGGCGGCTGTTGGGGTTGGTCTTGAGCGTATGCACCATGTAGTCGATCTGGTTGATCGTGCCACCGTCCTTGGTCGGCCAGGCGGTCCACTGCTCGCCGTAAACCGGGCCCAGGTCACCGTCTTCGGTGGCCCATTCGTCCCAGATCTTCACGCCGTTTTCATTCAGCCACTTGATGTTGGTGTTGCCGCTCAACATCCAGATCAGTTCGTTGGCGATGCTTTTGAAGTGAAGCTTCTTGGTGGTCAGCAGCGGAAAGCCGTCGGCCAAGTTATGCCGATACTGACGGGCAAACACGGCCTTGGTGCCGGTGCCGGTGCGATCGCCCTTGGTCAATCCATTGGTCACGACGTCGTTCAGTAGTTCGAGATATTGCTTCATCTTTTTACCCGTATCGTTGAAGCCGAGGCAGGGCAACCGCCTCGGCATTCGAATTTAAAGCGCAGTGTTCTTCAGCGGCTGCGGGCGATTGTACGCCCACCACAGCAGGCCCAGGCCAGCGAGGATCATCGGCAGGCTGAGGATCTGACCCATGGTCACCCAGCCCCACGCCAGGTAGCCCAACTGTGCATCCGGCACGCGCACGAATTCGACGATGAACCGGAAGATCCCGTAGAACAACGCGAACATGCCCGACACAGCCATGGTTGGGCGCGGCTTGCGCGAGAACAGGTAGAGAATCAGGAACAGTGCCACGCCTTCCAGCGCGAACTGGTAGAGCTGCGACGGATGGCGCGGCAGTTGCGCCGGGTCGCTGAAGGGCGGGAACACCATCGCCCACGGCACGTCGGTCGGCTTGCCCCAGAGCTCGGCGTTGATGAAGTTGCCGATGCGCCCGGCCCCCAGGCCAATCGGTACCAGCGGCGCGACGAAGTCCATCAGTTCGAAGAACGACTTGCCGTTGCGACGGCCGAACCACCAGGCAGCGATCATCACGCCGACAAACCCACCGTGGAACGCCATGCCACCCTTCCACACTTCGAAGATCAGCGTCGGATTGGCGATGTACGCCGACAGATCGTAGAACAACACGTAGCCCAGGCGCCCGCCGACGATCACCCCCATCGACAGCCAGAAGACCATGTCGGAGAGCTTCTCCTTGGTCCAGGTCGGGTCGAAACGGTTCAGGCGCCGGGAAGCCAGCAGCCAGGCGCCGCCGATACCGATCAGGTACATCAACCCGTACCAGTGGATTTTCAGCGGACCGATGGCCAGGGCCACCGGGTCGATCTGCGGGTAAGGCAGCATTGCGACTCCTCGTTAAATCATTCGTTATAGCGCCCGGACCATGCCGGGGCGCGATTAAGGCTGCGTTACAGCAAGAAATTCAAACCGACGCAAAACAGCAACCCGGCAAACAGGCGCTTGAGCAAGCGCGGCGACAGTTTGTGCGCCAGGCGCGCGCCGAAACGGGCAAACACCATGCTGGTCAGGGCAATGCCCAACAGCGCCGGCAAATACACGAACCCTAGACTATGAGCGGGCAGCAGCGGGTCATGCCAGCCCAGAATCATGAAACTTAATGCACTGGCCAGGGCAATCGGCAGGCCGCACGCCGATGAGGTGGCCACCGCCTGCTGCATCGGCACGCTGCGCCAGGTCAAGAACGGTACGGTCAACGAGCCGCCGCCGATGCCGAAAATCGCCGACGCCCAGCCGATCACCGTGCCGGCCAGGGTCAGGCCGAGTTTGCCCGGCACCGTGCGACTGGCCTTGGGCTTGACCTCCAGGGCCAGTTGCAGCGCGATCACCAAGGCGAACACACCGATGACCTTCTGCAAGTGCGGGCCGGAGATGGCTTCGGCGGTCAGTGCGCCAAAACCGGCGCCGATCAGGATGCCCACGGTCATCCACACAAAGATCGGCCAACGCACCGCGCCACGCCGGTGGTGCTCACGCACGGCGTTGATCGAGGTAAAAATGATGGTCGCCAGGGAGGTGCCCACGGCCAGGTGGGTCAGCACCTGGGGGTCGAAGCCCTGCAAGGTGAAGCTGAACACCAGCACCGGCACGATGATGATCCCGCCGCCCACCCCGAACAGCCCGGCCAGCACACCCGCACAGGCGCCCAGCGTCAAATACAGCAAAAATTCCATGGGAGCCCCCAAATCAAGTCCGGCATGTTAACGGATGGAAGGCATGCGACCCAACTGGAGACGATGGAACGCCCGCGCTTGAGTGCGTAGAGTGGCAAAAAACACAAAAGGGATCGCCTGATGTGCCTGATTGTCTTCGCCTGGCGGCCGGGCCATGCCCAGCCACTGATCGTCGCGGCCAACCGTGATGAGTTCTATGCCCGCCCCAGCCTGCCGCTGGCCCAGTGGCCGGATGCACCCGAGGTCTACGCCGGCCGCGATCAAGAAGCCGGCGGCACCTGGCTGGGCGTGAATGCCGACGGGCGGTTTGCCGCCCTGACCAATATCCGCGATCCGCACCAGCCACCGGCGCGCAAGTCCCGCGGGGAACTGGTGGCGCGCTTTCTCAATGGAAACCTGCCGATTGACGACTACTTGGCCGACGTTAACGGTCGTTCGATCGAATATGCCGGGTTTAACCTGCTGCTGGGCACACGGGAGGAGTTGTGGCACTACAACGCCAATCACACCCAGCCGACGCGGTTGCAGGCCGGGGTGTATGGGTTATCCAACGCTGGGCTGGATACGCCGTGGCCCAAGTTGCTCAAGGCCAAGGCGGCGCTGAGTGCGGTGCTGGATGACCCGCAACCCGAGGCGTTGCTGGGGCTTTTGAGTGATCCACAGACAGCGCCGTTTGCAGACTTGCCCGATACCGGCGTGGGGTTGGCGACGGAGAGTCTGTTATCCAGCGTGTTTATTGCCAGCCCCAGTTATGGGACGCGGGCGAGTACGGCGTTGATTGTGAATGCCGACGGGACTCGGCGGATGGTGGAGCGTAGTTTTGGGCCCCATGGTGGGCGGCTGGGTGAGGTAGAACTGCTGATTTAGCGGTGCCTGAGCGACCGCTATCGCGGGCAAGCCCGGCTCCCACAGGGGAATGCATTCCAAATGTGGGAGCTGGCTTGCCGGCGATGACGCCGACGCGGTCTAGAGAGTCTTGGCCGAAGCCGGATTGATCATCCGCGTCAGCCCCAGATTCTTCAGCGCCAACTGCAGCGAACTGTGGATAACTTGCGGGTTGTCGATGGTCATCAATTCCGCCAGCAGCTCCTTGGCCATGCCCAGGTCCACCTGGCGCAGCATCCACTTCACCTTTGGCAGGTTGGTGGCGTTCATCGACAGGCTGTCAAAGCCCATCGCCATCAACAGCACTGCCGCCGCCGGGTCACCGGCCATTTCGCCGCAGATACTCACCGGCTTGCCTTCGGCATGGGCGTCGCGCACCACATGTTGCAGGGCTTGCAGCACCGCCGGGTGCAGGTAGTCGTAGAGGTCGGCCACCCGTGGGTTGTTACGGTCCACGGCCAGCAGGTATTGGGTCAGGTCGTTGGAACCCACCGACAGGAAGTCCACCTGCCGCGCCAGTTCCTTGGCCTGGTACACCGCCGCCGGGATTTCGATCATCACGCCAATCGGCGGCATCGGTACGTCGGCGCCTTCGTCGCGCACTTCGCCCCAGGCACGGTGGATCAGGTGCAGCGCCTCTTCCAGCTCATGGGTGCCGGAGATCATCGGCAACAGGATGCGCAGGTTGTTCAGGCCTTCGCTGGCCTTGAGCATGGCGCGGGTCTGGACGAGGAAAATTTCAGGATGGTCGAGCGTGACACGAATCCCGCGCCAGCCGAGGAAGGGGTTGTCTTCCTTGATCGGGAAATACGACAGTGACTTGTCGCCGCCAATGTCCAGGCTGCGCATGGTCACCGGCAACGGGTGGAAGGCCTGCAATTGCTCGCGATAGATCGCCAGCTGCTCCTTCTCGCTCGGGAAACGCTGGTTGATCATGAACGGCACTTCGGTGCGGTACAGCCCCACCCCTTCGGCGCCACGCTGTTGCGCACGAGCCACATCGGCCAGCAGGCCAGTGTTGACCAGCAGCGGCACGCGATGGCCGTCGGTGGTCACGCACGGCAGTTCGCGCAAGGAATCGAGGCCCAGCGCCAGTTGTTTCTCTTCTTCAACCACCTCGGCGTATTGCTTGCGCAGCACTTCGCCGGGGTTGGTGAACACCTCGCCGCGATGGCCATCGACAATCATGTCGATGCCGTCGACCTTGGAATACGGCAGGTCCACCAGGCCCATCACCGTCGGGATGCCCATGGCCCGGGCCAGGATCGCGACGTGGGAGTTGCCCGAACCGAGTACCGAGACCAGGCCCACCAGCTTGCCTTCCGGCACTTCGCCCAGTTGGGTCGCGGTCAGTTCTTCACTGACCAGGATGGTCTTGTCGGGGAAGACCATATTAGTGGTGCGATCTTCCTGCAGGTACGCCAGCAAACGACGACCGAGGTCGCGTACATCCGAGGCGCGCTCGCGCAGGTAGTCGTCGTCCATCATTTCGAAACGGTTGACGTGATCGGTGACCACCTGGCGCAGCGCGCCCTGGGCCCACTGGCCGGTCTTGATCACGGTCTTGACTTCGTTACCCAGGGACGCGTCGTCGAGCATCATCTGGTACACGTCGAACAGCGCACGCTCTTCGGGGCGCAGCTGGGTGGCCAGCTTGTTCGACAGGTTGCGCATGTCGGCGCGCACGCCTTCGAGGGCGGTCTTGAACAGTTTGATTTCAGCGTCAATGTCGTTGACGGTCTTGTCCGGCACTACATCCAGGTCCGCCGGCGGCAGCATGACCACCGCCGTACCGACCGCCGCGCCCGGCGAACCCGGCACGCCGACGAACTTGGCTTCCTGGATGCCCTTGCCCTCACGGCCCAGGCCGCGAATCGAGCCAGTGGCCTCGGCGTGGGCGATAACCCCGGCGAGCTGCGCGCTCATGGTCACGAGGAAGGCTTCTTCACCTTCGTCGAACTGGCGGCGTTCTTTTTGCTGGATGACCAACACGCCGACGACGCGGCGGTGGTGAATGATCGGCGCGCCGAGGAACGAGGCGTAGCGCTCCTCGCCGGTTTCGGCAAAGTAGCGGTAACGCGGGTGATCAGCCGCGTTTTCGAGGTTCAGGGGTTCTTCACGCGTCCCCACCAGGCCCACCAGACCTTCATTGGGCGCCATGCTGACCTTACCGATGGAGCGCTTGTTCAAGCCCTCGGTGGCCATCAGCACAAAACGGTTGGTCTCGGGGTCCAGCAGGTAAACCGAGCAGACCTGGCTGCCCATGGCTTCCTTGACGCGCAACACAATAATCCCCAACGCCGCCTTGAGATCCTTGGCGGAGTTAACTTCCTGGACGATCTTGCGCAGCGTATTGAGCATGGCTCGGGGTCGAACTCCGTCGTCAGTCGCGCGCTAAAAGGCGCGGGGCAAGCTCTTTGAGAGCGCGACGATAAACCTCGCGCTTGAATGTCACCACCTGGCCCAACGGATACCAATAGCTGACCCAACGCCAGCCATCGAACTCCGGTTTACCGGTCAAATCCATCCGCACCCGCTGCTCGTTGGAGATCAGGCGCAGGAGAAACCATTTCTGCTTCTGGCCGATACACAGCGGTTGGCTGTGGGTACGCACCAGGCGTTGCGGCAAACGATAACGCAACCAGCCACGGGTACAGGCCAGAATCTGCACATCTTCGCGCTCAAGGCCGACTTCTTCGTTCAACTCACGGTACAAGGCGTCTTCAGGGGTTTCGTCGGGGTTGATTCCACCTTGAGGAAACTGCCAGGCATCTTGGTTGATTCGGCGAGCCCATAGCACCTGTCCGGCATCATTCGTAAGAATAATCCCGACATTAGGACGGAAACCATCGGGGTCGATCACGGCAACAACCTCGCAAACGCATGTCGCCGCATTGTTCCACAAAGGTTGTTGCAGCGGCAACGAGGCTTCTTAGCTTATGTGCACTCTTGTGAAAAGACCGTATTCTGGACGCCTTTTTACAGACATTTCAGCGAGTAACTGCAATGCGCCTGGCTTTATTCGACTTGGACAACACCCTTCTCGGCGGCGACAGCGATCACGCCTGGGGCGATTACCTCTGTGAACGCGGGATTCTCGACCCGATCGCCTACAAGGCCCGCAACGACGAGTTCTACCAGGATTACCTGGCCGGCAAGCTGGACAACGCCGCCTACCTGAACTTCAGCCTGGAAATCCTCGGCCGTACCGAGATGGCCCAACTCGACGAGTGGCACCGCGATTTCATGCGCGACTGCGTCGAGCCACTGATGCTGCCCAGCGCCGTGGAACTGCTGGCCAAGCACCGCGCCGCCGGCGACACACTGGTGATCATCACCGCCACCAACCGTTTCGTCACCGCGCCGATTGCCGCACGCCTGGGCGTGGAAACCCTGATTGCCACCGAATGCGAGATGGAAGATGGCCGCTACACCGGGCGCAGCACTGACGTGCCGTGCTTCCGGGAAGGCAAGGTGACGCGCTTGAATCGGTGGCTGGAAGAAACCGGATTCAGCCTGGAAGGCAGCTATTTCTATAGCGATTCGATGAATGACCTGCCGTTGCTGGAGCAAGTGACGCACGCGGTGGCGGTGGATCCGGACCCAAATTTGCGGGCTGAGGCCGAAAAGCGTGGCTGGCCGGTGATTACATTGCGCAGCTGATGGCCTCTTCGCGAGCAAGCCCGCTCCCACATTTTGACCGTATTCTCATGTTGGAACTCGGTCGAGTGTGGGAGCGGGCTTGCTCGCGAATGCAGGCGACTCGATCTTGCGCCTTAAACCGGCTTAGCGCCCATGAGCCCCGCAATCGCCACGAACCCCACCAGGCTGACCACCGCCAGCACCAGGGTGAAATTCAGGCTGCCGCCCTCGCCTTTACGCAGGCGATTAAGCCGCGCCACCAGCCAGAACCAGGCCAGCGCCGCTACGGTATAGAGGATGCTGGAGCCCAGGATCCAGGTCTGCCCCAGCGGCCAGCCGACCAAATGCACCAGCCACCAGCCGGTGAACGGCATGCTGACCACGCAGATCCCCATCAGCAACCAGACGAAGGCCCACGGCCGCTGCACGGTAACCGCCGGGCCGGCACTGCGTTTGCGCCAGGCCAACAGCGCCAGGCCGAGGCCGCTGAGCAGCAGCAACACGGTGGCCGCGATGTGGATAACTTTCAGGGTGATCAGGGTTTGCATATCTCGAATCTCTCAAAGGCCGCCCCAATCAGCGTAGTCGCTCAACCGAGGAACAGTTTGTAGGCCGGGTTATCGCTTTCATCCCAGTACGGGTAGCCGATGGCTTCCAGGGCTGCCGGTACCAGGTGACGCTCGTTCGCCGGCACTTGCAGGCCTGCGACCACACGGCCGTCAGCTGCGCCGTGGTTGCGATAGTGGAACATCGAGATGTTCCAGCGCCCGCCTAATTTGTTAAGAAAGTTGAACAAGGCTCCCGGGCGCTCCGGGAATTCGAAGCGAAACACCACTTCATTGCTGACGTGCGCCGCATGCCCGCCGACCATATGGCGGATGTGCAACTTGGCCAGTTCGTTCTCGGTCAGGTCCAGCACCGGGAAACCCTGGCCGGTAAGGCTGGCGATCAAGGCACTGCGCGGGTCGTTTTCCGGGTGGGTCTGCACACCGACAAAGATGTGCGCCTCGCTGCCAGAGTGGAAGCGGTAGTTGAATTCAGTGATCTGGCGCTTGCCCACGGCCTCGCAGAACGCCTTGAAGCTGCCCGGCTTCTCGGGGATGGTCACGGCGATAATCGCTTCGCGGCCTTCGCCCAGCTCGGCGCGCTCGGCTACGTGGCGCAGGCGGTCGAAGTTGACGTTGGCACCGGAGTCGATGGCCACCAGGGTTTGCCCGGTGACGCCACGGGTCTCGACGTACTTCTTGATGCCCGCCACACCCAGCGCGCCTGCCGGCTCGGTGATGGAACGGGTGTCGTCGTAGATATCCTTGATCGCCGCACAGATTTCATCGGTGCTCACGGTGATCACTTCATCCACATAGTCCTTGCAGATGTCGAAGGTGTGCTGGCCGATCTGCGCCACCGCCACGCCATCGGCAAATAGCCCGACGGTCGGCAGTACCACGCGCTCACCTGCGGCCAGCGCGGCTTGCAGGCAGTTGGAGTCGTCCGGCTCAACGCCGATGACCTTGATGTCCGGCCGCAGGTATTTCACGTACGCCGCGATACCGGCGATCAGCCCGCCGCCGCCCACGGGTACGAAGATCGCGTCCAACGGCCCCGGGTGCTGGCGCAGGATTTCCATCGCCACGGTGCCCTGCCCGGCAATGGTGTGCGGATCATCGTAGGGGTGAATGTAGACGTAGCCCTTTTCGTCGACCAGTTTCAGCGAGTAGGCCAGGGCTTCCGGGAAGGAATCACCGTGCAACACCACCTTGCCACCACGGGAGCGCACACCTTCAACCTTGATCTCGGGGGTGGTCTTGGGCATCACGATGGTGGCCTTGACCCCCAGCACCTTGGCGGCCAGGGCAAGGCCCTGGGCATGGTTGCCCGCCGAGGCCGTGACCACACCGCGGGCACGCTCTTCGCCGCTCAATTGGGTCAGCTTG
Source organism: Pseudomonas sp. GL_117 (assembly GCF_057835125.1). Lineage (NCBI taxonomy): Bacteria > Pseudomonadati > Pseudomonadota > Gammaproteobacteria > Pseudomonadales > Pseudomonadaceae > Pseudomonas > Pseudomonas sp. GL_117. Next base: position 5,861,409 of record NZ_CM174418.1, read on the forward strand.
TTGTAGGCGCCGCGAATCTTGAACGAGAACACCGGCTGCAAGTCTTCACGCTTGAGCCAGACCTTGTTGCCCAGCCGCTCGGAGAGCTGGCGGGCGGTCTGCAGCGGGGTTTCTACGGCAACGTCGTAGACGCGCGAGGTGAGGATCTTTTTGACGTACTGTTCAAGCATCGGCGGGCATCTACTTTCACGGTTTGGCAGGGCCAAGGAGTCTAACCCGGCTTTTGGCCGGGCGACCACACGAATCCAGAGGTTTTGTTGGGTTATACTCGCGCCCCTCGATAACTCCCCCGCCCGTTCCGGAGCCCGCATGACCCAGGATCAACTCAAACAGGCAGTGGCCCAGGCCGCTGTCGATTTAATCCTTCCCAAACTCGACGACAAGAGCATCGTCGGTGTCGGCACCGGCTCCACCGCCAACTGCTTTATCGATGCGCTGGCCCAGCACAAGGGCGCATTCGACGGCGCCGTGGCCAGCTCCGAAGCCACCGCTGCACGCCTCAAGGGCCATGGCATTCCGGTGTACGAGCTCAACACCGTGAGCGACCTGGAGTTCTACGTCGACGGCGCCGATGAAAGCGACGCGCACCTGAACCTGATCAAAGGCGGCGGCGCAGCCCTGACCCGCGAGAAGATCGTCGCGGCCGTGGCCAAGACCTTCATCTGCATCGCCGACGCCAGCAAGCTGGTACCGGTGCTCGGCGCGTTCCCGCTGCCGGTGGAAGTGATCCCGATGGCCCGCAGCCACGTGGCCCGCGAGCTGGTAAAACTGGGCGGCGACCCGGTTTACCGTGAGGGCGTGTTGACCGATAACGGCAACATCATCCTGGATGTGTTCAATATGCAGATCACCAACCCGGTGGAGCTGGAAACCCAGATCAATGCCATCGTCGGCGTGGTCACCAATGGTTTGTTCGCTGCGCGCCCGGCTGATGTACTGCTGCTGGGCACCGCTGAAGGTGTGAAAACCCTCAAGGCCTAAGGCTTACTGCCTCGCTTTATGTGGGAGCCAGCTCCCACATTTGATCCCCTCGCTCAAAGCACCCATGTAACAAAAACGCTACTTTTCGCCGCCCCCCTCGCCAAAATCGTGCGCCACGTCACGACACTCAACACCGCCACTGGTATCAAATCCGTTACAAATTACAGCCAGGCGACTCGCCCGTTTAACAATGCGCCAAATCACAATCGCCCAGGGAATGAGGCGCACATTGTGCAAAGGGTCTCGGCTTGAACATCCCCATCACCTCAAGGAAGACCTTGTGATAAAGCCCCTAGCCCTTGCTATCAGCGCGGCCTGCGCCCTGCTGCCGACCCACCTCCTGGCCTACGACTACGGCGAGCACGCCAACACCACCCTGGAAAAACTGATCAACGACTACCCCGGCCGTTATCGCGGCACGGCCAACTTCGCCGGGGCCGCCGATTGGATGCAGAGCCAGATGGGCACGGCCTACAGCATCAGTCGCCAGGACTTCACCTGGAACAGCGGCAGTCGCGCGTCGCAAAACGTGGTGGCCTACGCCGCCGGCACCAAACCGCAGTACGTGGTGATTGGCGCACACTTCGACACCTTCTTCGGCCGCCCGACCCTGCAAGGCCTGGACGACAATGGCTCCGGCGCCAGCGTGCTGACGGAAGTGGCGAAGAACCTTGGCGGCCTGCAACTGGAAAACGGCTTGCAGATCGTCGGCTTTGGCGCCGAAGAGGAAGGCCTGCGCGGTTCGCGGGCGTTTGTCGCGTCGCTGAGCGCCAGCCAGCGCGCGAACATGCTGGCGATGATCAACCTCGACAGCCTGATCACCGGCGACATGATGTACGCCCACGCCGGCCAGAACAGCACCGCCAACCCGGCCTTGGCGTCGTTGCGCGAGCACACCTTTGAGATCGCCAAGGAATTGAACATCCCGCTGTTCACCAACCCCGGCCTGGACCCGCAATACCCCAAAGGCACCGGCTGCTGCAGCGATGGCGAGCCCTTCGAGCCGCTGAACATCCCGATTCTGTATATAGAAGCCACCAACTGGGAACTGGGCGACCTCGACGGTTACACCCAGACCGACAACCCGAAGATCCCCGGTGGCTCGACCTGGCACGACCCCGCCGAAGACAACAAGGCCGTGCTCACTGACGCCTTCGGCCAGGCGCGCATCGATCAACGCCTGCGCGACTATTCGCGCCTGCTCAGCCGCCTCGTGCTGGAGTTGACCAACGCCGACCTGATGGCCTCCACCGCCTCGGGCGGCGCCGTTGCACGCAATATGCAAGACAACCTGCAACGCCAGCACCAGGCCATGGTGCGCCTGCATGACCGGCGCTGGCTGACCTTGCAGTCGGCCAGCCGCGAGGTTGGCAGCTTTGATGGCGAGATCGGCGTGGACGGCGAATACAACCCGGACAGCGGCTTCGATACTGCCCCCAACCCCGAAGCGCGACGCGTGGGCCTGCATGCGCTGGGCGACTATCAACTGACCCCGAGCCTGAACATCGGCGCCAGCCTAAGCTACCTCAACGGCCGTGACACGCTTGAGCACCGTGGCAAACTCGACAGCGACACTTGGCAAGCCGCGGCCTATGCGCTGCTCAACGATGGCGGGCCGAGCTGGCTGGCCGGCGACCTGAGCATCGGCCACAGCCGCTTCGAGTCCAAGCGCAACCTGCTGATCCAGGCGAATGGCGGGCCGATCCTGCTCAACCAGCAATTGACCGGCAACACCGACGCCCTGACCCTGGGCGCGCGCGTGCTGGGTGGCTATGACTTTGACTTCGGCGCCATCAAGAGCGGGCCTTTTGCAGGCCTGGACTACAGCCACTCGCGTATCGATAAATTCCGCGAAAAGCAGGACCTACGCACGGCCCTGACCTACGAGGAACAGTCTTTCGACTCCCTGGAAGCCAGCCTCGGCTGGCGCGTGCGAGGCGCTGTCGCCCTGCCCTACGGCCTCAACCTGCTGCCTTACGGCGACATCGCTTGGGTCAAGGAGATGGCTGACGGCCGCCTGGACGACCTGCAACTGACCGCCCGCGCCGACGGCCAGGCGCGCACCGCCAAGCTGGGCTCAGCGGACAAGAGCTTTGGTCGCGCGCAAGTCGGCAGCCAATTGGCGATCACCCCGCAGTTGGGAGTATTTGCCGAGGTCAACGGCCGCCTGGGCCACAGCGAAGGCAGCCAGACCGGCTACTCGCTGGGGGTGCAATGGATGTTCTGATCAGGGCTTCTTGAACACGTAGAACAGGTTGGGCTCACTGGTCAGGTACAACGTACCGTCATCGTCCATGGCGATCCCTTCGGCCTGAGGCACGCGTTTTTTCAGGCCATGGCGCCCGTTGAGCAGCGACAAACTGCTCAACGGGCGACCGTCGACATCCAGCTCCAACACCAGAAACGACTCATCCGACAGCGCCAGCAAATGGCCGCTGCGCTCATCGTATTGCAGGCTCGACAGGTCACGCACAAACAGCCCGGCATCGCGCTTGGGGTTGTTGATCACATGCACCGAGTAGGTTTTTTCCGGCTTGAAATGGGGAAAGCCGTGAATCTCGTAGATCAGCATCGGGTCGCGCTCCTTGGCCACGAACAGACGCTTGCCCAGCGAGTCATAGGCCAGCCCTTCAAAGCCCTTGTTGCCACCCATGTGCAGGCCCAGGACCATTTGCTCGGCGTCGGCGGCATCGAGAAACTGCGTGTCGTCATCCACATGCACCTTGATCAGCCGCTGCTGGCGCTCGTCGCTGATGACGTAGATGCTCTCGCTGATGAATTCCACCGCCTCGGCATCCCCAAACCCCACCAGGGGGATGCGCCGCAGGATCTTGCCTTCCAGCGACAGTTCGATCAGCTCGGGGTTTCTATTGGTGACGGTAAACAGGCTCTTGCGCACCGGGTCGTAAGTCAGGGCCGACACATCACTGTCCAGGCCTTCGATGACCTGGGCCTCAAGGGTCACACGGTAATCGGCCAGGCCGATGGAATGCTCATTGGCCGGCTGGCGCCACGCCAGGAAGTTGAACCAGCCACGCTCGAACAGGCGAAATTCTTGCGCAACCACTGCAGCGCTGATCAGGGCGATCAGCGCAAGTAGCAGGAGGATGGGTGTGGGGCGGACAAGTCGGCGCATCGGGCGGGCTCAAAGTCAAAGGTGGCGCATGAATATCACGCCCGTCTGAATTTAAACTTAAACGCGCCCTGGTGTCTGGCGGATGCCGTTCTTAGAGAACTATCCGACGTAACCGAGGTGTTATTTGTGCTTTTCGAAGCGATAGAACAGGTTCGGCTCGCTGACCATGTACAGGTTGCCGTCCTCGTCCATGGTCACCCCTTCCGCACGTGGAATGGTGTCCTTGAGCCCATTGAAACCGCCGAGCAGGGTCATGAAGCTGACTTGCTCGCCCTTTTCATCCAGCTCCAGCAGCAGGTGGGAATCGGCCGAAAGCACCAGCCAGTGACCGGTGCGTGGGTCCACGGCCAGGGCCGAGAGGTTGCGCATGTCCAATTCGGTGCTGCTCAGTTTTTGCTTGTCGCCAGCCAAGGTCTGGCTGCCGTCGCTTTTCCAGGTGAACAGCGCAGGCGGGCGTTCTTCGCCAAGGATGAGCTGCTGGTTGCGCTTGTCCCAGGTGACGCCCTCAAAGGCTTTGTTCTGGTTCTTCGACGGGCCCAGGTCGTAGCTGTGGAAGTCGGCCTTGTTCAGTTGGGTCGTGCCGGCGTCGACCTTGACGATGGTCAAGGTGTGGTCACGCTCGTCGACCACGGCCAACAGGTCGTTTTCCAGCACCGTCACGCCTTCCGGGTTGCTCCAGCCGTTGAGTGGCATCTTGCGCAGCACATCGCCTTGCAGGGTCAGCTCAACCAGGAACGGGTTTTTGCCCATGACGGAAAACAGGGTTTTGGTGCGGGGGTTGTAGGAGACGTCCGAAGCCTCATCCTTCTCCATGCCTGGCAAAACTTTGCCATCGATCACCACCTGATAATCCGGCAGCCACACGCTCTGCTGGCGTTCGGCAGGGTTTTCGAAGCGTTCCTTGACCCACAGCATGCCGCGATCATCCCAGTGCATCGCCCAGGCGAGGCCATAGGTAATCACGCCGACCAATAGCAGCCAGGAATACCAGCGCAGGGCAAAACGCGAACGCGGCTTGGAGGTACTGCTGGGCAGGGTAACGGCCATGGGGGCGCTTTTTCCGGAAAGTCAGCGTTAGGTGATAGCACAGGATCTAGAAGCCCGCGCGCAAGACGCTGAGGATTATCCGGATGGCGTGTGAAAAAAATGCAAAGAGCTGGATTTTGCGGGCACACACAAAACCAATGTGGGAGCGGGCTTGCTCGCGAAAGCGGTGTGTCAGTCAAAGATGTTCCAACTGAACCACCGTATTCGCGAGCAAGCCCGCTCCCACACAAGCCCGCTCCCCCATGTTTAATCGCGTTTCGCCAGTACCTAGCGAACCACGCTTTCGAAGCGATTCACACCCGACAACTCCAGCACCAGCTCATCGCCCACATTCAGCGGGCCCACGCCGGCCGGGGTGCCGGTGAGGATCACGTCGCCAGCCTGCAGCGAGAAGCAGCCCGCCATGTACTGGATCATCGGCACGATCGGGTTGAGCATGATCGCGCTGTTGCCGTCCTGGCGCACTTCGCCATTGATGGTCAGGCGGATGCCGATGTCGGCCAGGTCAGGGAAGGTGCTGCTCACCACGAACGGCGCGATCACTGCCGCGCCGTCGAAGGACTTGGCGATTTCCCACGGCAGGCCCTTGGCTTTCAGCTCGGCCTGCTTGTCGCGCAGGGTCAGGTCCAGCGCCGGGGCGAAACCAGAGATCGCGTCCAGTACTTCTTCGCGGCTGGGCTTGGTCGACAGTGGTTTGCCGATCAACACTGCGATTTCCGCTTCGTAGTGCACCGAACCGCGCTCGGTAGGGATGGCAAAACCCCCTTCCAACGCGACCACGCAGCTGCCTGGCTTGATGAACAGCAACGGCTCGGTTGGCACCGGATTATCCAGTTCCTTGGCATGTTCGGCGTAGTTACGCCCAATGCACACCACTTTCCCTACCGGAAAGTGGATGTTGGTGCCGTCGACATACTTGTGCTGGTAGCTCATGGAACGACTCCTTCAGGGCCGATTAAACAGCGAAGATCTTGCCAGGGTTCATGATCCCGTTCGGGTCGAACACCGCTTTGACGGCTTTCATGTATTCGATCTCGACTGGCGAACGGCTGTAGGTCAGGTAATCGCGCTTGGTCATGCCCACACCGTGTTCGGCGGAGATCGAACCGTTGTACTTCTCGACGGTTTCGAACACCCACTTGTTAACAGTGGCGCACTTGGCGAAGAACTCATCCTTGCTCAGGTTTTCCGGCTTGAGGATGTTCAGGTGCAGGTTGCCGTCGCCGATGTGGCCGAACCAGACGATTTCGAAGTCCGGGTAGTGTTCGCCGACGATCGCGTCGATTTCCTTCAAGAACGCCGGCACTTTCGACACGGTTACCGAGATGTCGTTCTTGTACGGAGTCCAGTGGGAAATGGTCTCGGAGATGTACTCGCGCAGTTTCCACAGGTTGTGCAGTTGGGTTTCGCTCTGGCTCATCACGCCGTCCAGCACCCAGCCCTGCTCCACACAGTGTTCGAAGGTTTCCAGCGCGTGGTTGGCAACTTCTTCGGTGGTCGCTTCGAATTCCAGCAGCGCGTAGAACGGGCACTCGGTTTCGAACGGTGCCGGCACGTCGCCACGGCCGAGGACTTTGGCCAAGGCTTTGTCGGAGAAGAACTCAAAGGCTGTCAGGTCGAGCTTGCTTTGGAACGCGTGCAGCACCGGCATGATCGAGTCGAAATCAGTCGTGCCCAACACCATGGCGGTGAGGTTTTTCGGCGCACGGTCCAGGCGCATGGTGGCTTCGACCACAAAGCCCAACGTACCTTCGGCGCCGATGAACAGCTGGCGCATGTCGTAGCCGGTGGCGTTCTTGATCAGGTCGCGGTTCAGCTCCAGTACGTCGCCCTTGCCGGTGACGACCTTCATGCCGGCCACCCAGTTGCGGGTCATGCCGTAGCGAATCACCTTGATCCCGCCGGCATTGGTGCCGATATTGCCGCCAATCTGGCTGGAACCGGAGGATGCGAAGTCCACCGGGTAGTACAGGCCGTTTTCTTCGGCAACGTTCTGCAGTTGTTTGGTGACCACGCCCGGCTGGCACACGGCGGTGCGGTCGGTGAGGTTCACGTCGAGGATCTGGTTCATATAGTCGAAGGACACGACCACTTCACCATTCGCCGCCACGGCAGCGGCCGACAGGCCGGTACGACCACCGGATGGCACCAGCGCGACCTTATGGTTATTGGCCCAACGCACGATGGCCTGGACCTGCTCGATGGTCTTGGGGAAGACGATGGCGGTCGGCGCGGGTGCGAAGTGCTTGGTCCAATCCTTGCCGTAAGCCTCCAGGGAGTCTGCATCGGTCAGCACTTTGCCAGGCTCAACCAGGGTCTTTAGCTCATCAATCAGGGCAGGATGGGTCATCGACAGAACTCTCGAACAATTCATGGTCATCCTGAGAACGCTTCACGTCGCAGGAATGAGTGTTTGCGGGGCGCGTATGCTAGCATACCGCCCCCGCAGGACAGAGCCCAAGGGCGTTTCTGCGGTGACGGCTTTCCTGCCGTCCGGGTCAGCTTAAGCGATCCGATTCCCTGCCATTTTTCTCCGGGATACAGGTTTACGCAGATGAGCAAGACTTCTCTCGATAAGAGCAAGATCAAGTTCCTTCTTCTGGAAGGCGTCCACCCATCGGCTGTCGACGTTCTGAAAGCCGCCGGGTACACCAGCATTGAGTACATCACCAGTTCTCTGCCGGAAGCCCAGCTCAAGGAAAAGATCGCCGACGCGCACTTCATCGGCATTCGCTCCCGCACTCAGCTGACCGAAGAAATCTTCGATCACGCCAAGAAACTCGTGGCGGTCGGCTGTTTCTGCATCGGCACCAACCAGGTCGACCTCAACGCAGCGCGCGAGCGCGGCATCGCAGTGTTCAACGCACCGTACTCCAACACCCGTTCCGTGGCGGAGCTGGTGCTGGCCGAGGCGATCCTGCTGTTGCGCGGCATTCCTGAGAAGAACGCTTCCTGCCACCGTGGCGGCTGGATCAAAAGCGCAGCCAACTCCTTCGAAATCCGCGGCAAGAAGCTGGGCATCATCGGTTACGGCTCGATCGGTACTCAACTGTCGGTCCTGGCCGAAGGCCTGGGCATGCAGGTGTTCTTCTACGACACCCTGACCAAGCTGCCATTGGGCAACGCCACCCAAGTGGCCAGCCTGACCGAACTGCTGGGCATGTCCGACATCGTGACCCTGCACGTTCCGGAAACCGCTGAGACCCAGTGGATGATCGGCGAGAAGGAAATCCGCGCCATCAAGAAAGGCGGCATCCTGATCAACGCTGCACGCGGCACCGTGGTCGAGCTGGACGCCCTGGCCGACGCGATCAAGGACAAGCACCTGATCGGCGCCGCCATCGACGTGTTCCCGGTGGAGCCACGCTCCAACGACGACATCTTCGAAAGCCCGCTGCGCGGCCTGGACAACGTGATCCTGACCCCGCACATCGGCGGTTCCACTGCCGAAGCCCAAGCCAACATCGGCCTGGAAGTGTCGGAGAAGCTGGTCAAGTACAGCGACAACGGTACGTCGGTATCCTCGGTGAACTTCCCGGAAGTGGCCCTGCCGGCTCACCCTGGCAAGCACCGTCTGCTGCACATCCACCAGAACATCCCTGGCGTGATGATGGAGATCAACAAGGTCTTCGCGGAAAACGGCATCAACATCTCCGGTCAGTTCCTGCAGACCAACGAAAAGGTTGGCTACGTGGTGATCGACGTCGACGCCGAGTACTCGGACCTGGCGCAAGAGAAACTGCAGCACATTAATGGGACCATCCGAAGCCGAGTGCTTTTCTAAAGCGGTGGTCGTGGTCGGCTACAAGCTACAAGTTTTAAGCGGCAAGCTAAAAGCTGTTCCTTGCAGCTTATAGCTTGAAGCTTGCAGCAATAAAAAAACGGGAACCCCGCCAGGGGCTCCCGTTTTTTTATTTCACATTAACCGTGATCACTTTCGAGGCTACAGTGGGCTCGAACTGGCGGTGTACGTTGTCGCCGGCCACCAGTTGCAGCGTGTGTTTGCCCGGGGTCAGGGTCAGTTCGGTTTCGGTTTGTGCCTTGCCGAAGTGGATCGAGGTGGCATCGGCTGGAATGGCTTCGTCGGCTTTGAGCGACTGCACGTCCCGGTCGACCAACAGGTGATGGTGGCCGGCGCCTTGCACTTGCTTGTCGATCGGCTCCAGGTCCAGGCCCTTGACGCCGAATTTGACGGTGAAGGTCTTGTCGACCGTCGCGCCGTCTTTGGGCGAGACGATAAACACCTCGGCACCCTTCGGTGCAGGGGTACGAGGCACATCGGCGGCATTGGCCAACATCGAGGCACCCAGCAACAGGCTGGCAATCGTTGCACGGGACAAAAGGGCTTTCATTCGCTTCTCCAGTTTTTCCAGGAAATCTGTAGGGTTATGACAACTTCGCGACAAATTGCTGTCCAAGGCACTCAACACCATAGCAAAGCGATGCTGAACGGCGCCTCGCACATAAAAAATTCTCTAGGAGTGACCATGCGCTTTTCGCCTGGCCTGTTACTTTTGCTGCCCCTCATGAGCCCCTTGGCTCACGCCGAACTGGTCGATGATGTGTTTGACCGTGGCGAACTGCGCATCGCCCTTGAAGCCAACACCCCGCCGTTCAACTTCAAGGAAGGCGACAAACTCACCGGTTTTGAAGTGGAACTCGGCGAACAACTGGCCAAGGAGATGGACGTGCGCCCTTCGTTTATCACCACCGACGACGCCGATTTACTGCCAGGCGTGGAAACCGGCAAGTACGACGTGGCCATCAACCATATCGCTATGACTGCCGCCTTGCAGGATCGGTTCGATTTCAGTGAGGCGTATCGCGAGAAGCCTGAGCTGGCGATCCCGTTCCAGAAGGGCAACCCGGCGTTCAAGGCAAGTTTGGATGGCGCGTTGCAGCGGGTGAAGGCGGATGGGCGGTTGAAAGCGTTGGCGCAGAAGTGGCTTGAGACCGAGCCCGCCCCCAAAGCCGAGTGATTTTTAAATGTGGGAGCTGGCTTGCCTGCTCCCACATTGAACTACACATTTTCTGAGAGATGGGCCAAGGCCACCGCCGCCTCGGGCAGCTCCAGCTCACTGAATACCTGCACCCCATGCTGTCTGAGCAGCGCTGTCGTCACGCCTTCTCCGCTGACTTTCACGCCACTAAACGTACCGTCATACGTCAGCAAATTCCCACAAGACGGGCTATTGGCCTTGAGCACGGCGATACGAATGCCATGCCGCTGCACCAACGCCAACGCCTGGCGAGCACCGTCGAGGAAGGCTTCGCTGAAATCTTCACCCTCGGCCGTCAGCACCTGCGCACGTCCTTCCCACACATCCACGCCCTGACCACCGGGAATCTCTGCGGGCGGGCGCGGCGTCGGCAAGCCACCGGAGACTTCCGGGCAGATCGCCACCACCCGCCCTTCAGCCTGCCACGCCGCCAATTGATCGAACGGCCCACTGGCGCCACCGTCGTAGCGCACCTTGTGCCCGAGCAAACAGCGGCTGATCAGAATTTTTTCCATGCTTAAAACGGCTCGTTGCCGCGCCGGCGAAACCAGCCGGTCAAGGACAGGCGCTCGCGCGTGGCGGGTAGCACTTCATGGGGCACTTCGACAGACAGGAACACCACCAGGCTCCCCCCCGCAGGGTCCACGTCGTATTCGACACCGTCCTTGAGGTACATGCGCAACTGGCCGCCCTGCTCGGACAGCCAGGCCTCGTTCAAGTAGATCACCGCCGAGACCGTGCGCCGGTCATCGTCGCGAAAGCGGTCGAGGTGCTTGAGGTAAAACGCCCCCGGCGGGTACATCGCGAAGTGGCTTTCGAAGTCTTCCAGGCCAAGGAACAGGCTGCGGTTCATCGCCAGACGCAGGCTGTCCATCAACGCCATGTAGGTATCGCAGACGGGCGAGTCACCCTCCTCCAGCCACTGGATATGGTCACCACGGATACCCTCACGGACCTCCTGGGTCGGACCACGTCCTACGGCCGCCGGTGCCAATTCACCTTCAGCCGCACGTTTACGGCACTCAGCCGCCAGTTCCAGGGTCAGAGCCTGGGGCACGAAGCCGTCCTGCCGCGACCAGCCCTTTTCAGCCAGGTCGTCGACAATACGTTGCAACAGCGGGTGATCGAGGGGTATTTGCATGGCGCGCATAGTATCCATACGCCTGTGAATCCGACAGAGCCGCCGAGCATCTGAATACACTTTAGTCAGGCGACTGATAGGACTTCTCGACAAATCCTACGCCCGACACGGACAATAGTGGCCGACTGACAGGAGTCCCTAATGCGTCGTTTGTTTTTATCCTTGCTGATGTTCTGCGTAATGCCCGCCTGGGCAGACGGCCATGACCAGTTGTACAAGGTCGCCGGCTGGGCCGAACAACGTGCGCATTTCAATGACGCCCTCAGTGCCGCCCAGCAACGCTACCGCAACAGCCTGCCGCCGGCGGTTTACCAAGCGCTGGTAGACAACAGCAATAAACGCTTCGCCGCCCAGGCCATGGACCAGCGTGCCGAGGCGCAGTTGCGCAAGAATTTGGCGGACCCGGCACCCGCGCTGGCGTTCTTCCAGTCGCCCTTGGGCCGCAAAATCGTGGCCGCCGAGTTGCTGGCCACGCGCCGCGACCAGTTGGCGAAAAATGCCCAGGGCTTGCCGAAAATCGAAGCCGACGCCACTCGCAGCCTGATCATCGGTCACCTGGCGCAAGCACTGCCCGCCCGTGAAGCGGGCGCGGAAGTCAGCCTGGCGATTGCCGGGGTGGCTGCCGACAGCTTGAGCCAGATGATTCCCGGGCTGCTTGGCGGTGGCCAGGCCCAGGGCATGTTGAATGGGCAGCGCGAACGGCTGATGCAGCAGATTGGCAATGATCTGAACAATACGTTGCTGTACGTCTATCGGGATTTGTCCGACCCGGAGCTGGAAGAATTCGCCACGTTTGCCGAATCACCAGAGGGTAAGGCGTATTACCAGGCGGCGCTGGCGGCGATTCGCGCAGGGCTTGCTGTGGGCCAAAGCACTTCAAGCCTGACGCAGTAATCAGTGTGGAATGGGCTTATGTGGGAGCGGGCTTGCTCGCGAATGCGGCGGCTCAGTCAAAACATCTGTGACTGACACACCGTATTCGCGAGCAAGCCCGCTCCCACATTTTGAACGGTGTTACTTCAGTTGGTCCGTGAGGAAACTGAAGTACTCCTGGCGAATCTCCGCAATCTCATTCGCCAAGTGATGCCTGCCCCGCGCCAGCATCAATATCTCCGGCTGATCGAACTTGCCCCGCAGCACCTGCAAATTGTGCCGCCAGTCCACCGTCATATCTTCCTCGCCCTGCACAATCACCGGCCGTCGCGAGCTACGCGGGGCGGCTTCGATGCGCTTGATCCAGCGGGCCAACGCACCCACCCACGCTGTCGGCAGTTGCCGTGGTTGCAGCGGGTCGGCTTCGAGGAACGGCCTGAATGCCGGGTCGTTGGTGTTATCGCTGAACCGCCGCGCAATGCCTTTGACGAACGGCCGCAGCAGGTAATAACTGACCTGCGACCAGCCCCACGAACGCGGTCGCACCAATGGCGACAACAGGAACGTCTTACCCTGGGCCGGGCTGTCGGCGCCATGGTTGAGCAAGTGATCCACCACCACCGCACCGCCGGTGCTTTGCCCGAACAGGTGCCACGGCTGCGGCAATTGCAGCGTCAGGGCCTCGGCAAATAGCGCCTGCAGCACCTGCTGGTACACCGCAAAATCATCAATGCTCGCCCGCTCGCCGCTGGACAGGCCGTGGCCCGGCAAATCGCAGGCAATCACCACAAAGCCCTGCTCCAATGCCCACTTCACCACGTGGCGATACAGCCCCATGTGGTCGTAGAAGCCGTGATACATGAACATCGTCGCCACAGGCTGGGCTGGCCACCACACTTGCGCAACAACCTCGAACCCGGCCACCTCGAAACGCCCCAGGCGACTGACGGCCTGATCAAGCCCGTAGAAACGCTGGTAGACCCGCGCCTCGGCGCTGAGCGGTTGCGCGTCCACCAGGGGCCGCAAGCTTTCGCGCAGATGATCGGGGTCAAAGGTGACGGGCATAAAGGCTTCCAGACTGGCGGCGCAGATGAATATCGAGCTGCGATATTCATCTGTCAGGACAAGCATGGCAAGCTACGCGACCTTCGAGGATACATCTGAATGCGACCGTCCTACCGTTCCGCCCTGTTCGCCAGCCTGCTCCTGGTCATCTGCGCCGGTGTGCTGTGGGCGGCGTATGACTGGTTCCAGGGCCGCTATCTGCGCGCTTTCAGCGAACACACGGCGGTGTTTTCCGGCGATCCGTTGACACTGCCTGCCGACCTCGCCGGCCCCGGCCCGATCCGCCTGGTGCATTTCTGGGACCCGGCATGCCCGTGCAACGTCGGCAACCAGCAACACCTGGGCGAGCTGATCGAGCGCTACGCGCCCCAGGGCGTCGAGTTCTACGCCCTGCAAAAACCCGGCAGCCACGGCCAACTACCGGAAAACCTGCGCCAGATGAAAATCCTCAACGCCCTGCCCGGCGCCGACCAGGTGCCCGCCAGCCCCGCCGTGGGCATCTGGGATCGCAGCGGCAAGCTCGCGTATTTCGGGCCCTACAGCGAAGGGCTGACGTGCAACTCCAGCAACAGTTTTATCGAGCCGATCCTCATGGCACTGCAGAGCGGACGCGAAGTGAATGCCACGCACACCCTGGCGGTGGGCTGCTATTGTTCGTGGCCTAAGGATCAGTAGTCCGTCCCCCATTCTTGCCAAGGAAAGTTCATGAAGCGCGTCTTGCAGGTTCTCGCGGTTCTGCTGGTGTTGGTCGCCCTCGGCGCAGGCCTGTACATCTACAGCAAGCAACCGACCCGCCAAGGCACGGTGATGCTGAGCAACCTGCAAGGCTCGGTCACGGTGCGCTACGACGACCGTGGCGTGCCGCATATCCGCGCCGAAAACGAGACCGATCTGTACCGCGCCCTGGGCTATGTCCATGCCCAGGACCGGCTGTTCCAGATGGAAATCATGCGCCGCCTGGCCCGCGGCGAGCTGGCCGAAGTGCTCGGACCCAAGGTGCTGGAGACCGACAAGCTGTTCCGCAGCCTGCGCATTCGCGAGCGTGCCACCACCTATGTGGCGCAGTTGGACCATGAGTCCGCGCACTGGAAAGCCCTGCAAGCCTATCTGGACGGCATCAATCAGTATCAGGACAGCCACGCCAGCCCGGTGGAGTTCGACGTGCTGGGCATCCCCAAGCGCGCGTTTACCGCCGAGGACACCATCAGCGTCGCCGGGTACATGGCCTACAGCTTTGCCGCCGCGTTTCGTACCGAACCTTTGCTGACTTACGTACGCGACCAGCTGGGCAGCGACTACCTGAAAGTCTTCGACCTCGACTGGCAACCCAAGGGTGCCCTCAACCTCGCCGCCAGCGATTGGCAAACCCTCGGCGCCCTTGCGTCCCTGAGCGAGCAGGCACTGGCCGACAACGGCTTGCCGCAATTCGAAGGCAGCAACGCCTGGGCCATCAGCGGCAACCGTACCAAGAGCGGCAAGCCGTTGCTGGCGGGCGACCCGCATATCCGCTTCTCGGTGCCGTCGGTGTGGTACGAGGCGCAGCTGTCGGCGCCGGGCTTTGAGCTGTATGGCTATCACAACGCGCTGGTGCCGGTGGCGTTCCTGGGGCACAACCTGGACTTCGGCTGGAGCCTGACCATGTTCCAGAATGATGACCTCGACCTGATCGCCGAGAAGGTCAACCCGGACAACCCCAACCAGGTCTGGTACCACGACCAATGGGTCGACATGACCCAGACCGAGCAACAAATCAAGGTCAAGGGCCAGGCGCCGGTCAGCCTCATCCTGCGCCAATCGCCCCACGGGCCGATCATCAATGACGTGCTCGGGGAAAATGCCGGCAAGACGCCGATTGCCATGTGGTGGGCATTCCTCGACACGCAGAACCCGATCCTCGAAGGTTTCTACCAGCTCAACCGTGCCGACACCCTGGCCAAGGCCCGCGCGGCGGCGGCCAAGGTGTCGGCGCCGGGTTTGAACATCGTCTGGGCCAATGCCAAGGGCGATATTGGCTGGTGGGCCTCGGCCCAACTGCCGATCCGCCCGGCCGGGGTCAACGCCGGGTTTATCCTCGACGGCAGCACAGCCCAGGCTGACAAGCTGGGCTTCTACCCCTTCAGCGCCAACCCCCAGGAAGAAAACCCGGCACGCGGTTACGTGGTGTCGGCCAATGCCCAGCCGGTCTCGCCCACCGGCATGGAGATCCCGGGCTATTACAACCTCGCTGATCGCGGCCAGCAGTTGAATGCGCAATTGAGCGACAAGAGCGTGAAATGGGACGTGAACAACAGCCAGGCCCTGCAACTGGGCACCGCCACCGCCTTCGGCCCGCGCCTGCTGGCGCCGCTATTGCCGGTGCTGCGCGAGGTGGTCAAGGACCCGGCGCAGTTGCCACTGCTGGAGCAACTGGCCAGCTGGAAAGGCGACTACCCGCTGGACTCCACCAGCGCCACGCTGTTCAACCAGTTCCTGTTCAACCTCGCCGACGCGGCGTTCCACCCCAAGCTCGGCGACGGCATGTTCAAGACCCTGCTCGGCACCCGTGTGATCGACGCCGCGCTGCCGCGTCTGGCCGCATCGGCGGATTCACCCTGGTGGAATGGCCAGCGTGCCGAGACCGTCAAGCGCGCCTGGGACAACAGCCTCGCGCACCTCAAGGCCACCTTGGGCGATGACCCGAGCCAGTGGCAATGGGGCAAGGCCCACACCCTGACCCACGGCCATCCGCTGGGTCTGCAGAAGCCGTTGGACAGCGTGTTCAACGTCGGCCCATTCCCGGCGCCGGGCACCCATGAAGTGCCGAACAACCAGTCCGCCGCTATCGGCCCGGCGCCATGGCCGGTGACCTATGGCCCGTCGACCCGGCGCCTGATCGACTTCGCCGACGTGGCTCACGCCCTGACCATCAACCCGGTGGGACAAAGCGGGGTGCCGTTTGATCGGCATTATGGGGATCAGGCGGAAACGTATATCGAGGGAGGCTACGAGCAGGCGCACTTCAGCGATGAGGAAGTCACGGCCAATACCCGTGGCACGTTGAAACTGCTGCCAGCCCGATAACGGCTTGGAATCCGGTCAAAATGTGGGAGCGGGCTTGCTCGCGAATACGGTGTGTCAGTTACAGATGTTTCTACTGATCCACCGCATTCGCGAGCAAGCCCGCTCCCACAAAAGCCCGCTCCCACAGTTGGTCCGAGTACTGCTTTAGACCGGCGCGGCAAAGTTGAGCCGGAACTGTTGCGGCGTCACCCCAAGCCTGCGATTGAACACACTGCGCATATGCTGGGCATCACGAAACCCGCACTGATAGGCCACCGTCTTGAGCGGCGTGTGCGTGCTTTCGAGCATCACCCGCGCCGCATCCACCCTTGCCCGCTCGACAAACTCCGCCGGGGTGATCCGCGCTTCACGGGCAAACACCCGGGAGAAGTTGCGCGCACTCATATTGGCCGCCTTGGCCAGGTCGACGATGCCCAGGTCACCAGTCAGGTTGGCCAGCACGTAGAGCTGCACCAACGCCACCGCCGAGGTGGTTTCGGCGTGGGGCGTCAGGAACGGACTGAACTGCGACTGCCCGCCCGCTCGCTGGGTGAACACCACCAATCGCTTGGCCACGCTCAGCGCGACTTCCGGGCCGTGGTCCTGGGCCAGCAAATACAGCGACAAGTCGATGCCCGCCGTAACCCCGGCCGAGGTGTAGAGATTGCCGTCCTGCACGTAGAGACGGTCGGCTTCGACCCTGGCCGACGGGCACAGGCGCGCCAGGTCGGCGGCGTCATTCCAGTGGGTGGTGACGGTTTTGCCCTCCAGCAGCCCGGCGCGAGCCAGCATGAACGCGCCGTTGCAGATCGAACCGAAGCGCTGGGCACGGGCGGCGGCGGCGCGCAGCCAGGCGTCGAACCCGGCGCCGAAATCTTCGAAAGGCAACCGTGGGCCGCCGGCGACCAGCAAGAGGTCATAGGGCTCAAGGGCTTCGCTGTAATGCCGATGGGCCTGCAATGACAAGCCATTGGAGGCGGTCATGTTGCCGTGGCCGAGGCCGATGACGTCCAACTGGTAGTGGTCCTGGGTTGGCAGGAAGCGGTTGGCCTCGCAGAACACGTCCATCGGACCGCTCACGTCCAGTGACTGGACGCCGGGGAAGATCAGGATGGCGACGGTTTTGCTCATGAACAGGCACACCTTCTCTAACTGGATAAACACAGCCCCCCTGTGGGAGCTGACTTGCCTGCGATGCAGACACCTCGGTGCAGCAGGTATACCGAGGTGATGCTATCGCAGGCAAGCCAGCTCCCACATTGGACTGTGTACACCCTTGGCATGAAGTGGCGGCACATTGGCCGGGATCGCGCCCTCGCGGCGATGGCTCCGCCAGGGGTGCGCGATCAGACTGGAATTCTTCCCACAGGAGAACCACCATGACCACCATCGCCGGCATCCCGATCCCCGACAGCGCCCTCGCCAAGGCCACCACCGAATACATCCGCGACGTCGAATCCGACCTGCTCTACCACCACTCGCGCCGGGTGTTTTTGTTCGGCGCCTTGAGCGGTGAGCGCAAGAGACTGGCCTACAACCCGGAGTTGTTGTACGTGGGCGCGATGTTCCACGACCTGGGCCTGGTGGCCGGCCATCGCAGTGACAACGAACGTTTTGAAGTGGACGGCGCCAACGCGGCGGCAGCTTTCCTCAAGCCCTATGGCCTGAGCGAGGACGACATCGAACAGGTGTGGCTGTCCATCGCCCTGCACACCACCCCGGGCGTACCGCAACATCTGCGCCCGACCGTCGCGCTGGTGACTGCCGGCGTCGAGATGGACGTGCTGGGCATGGACTACGCCGCCTTCAGCGACACCCAGCGCGAAGCGGTGGTGCATGCGCATCCACGCGGTGAAGGGTTCAAGGAGTGCATCCTCTGCGCGTTCGCCGACGGCTTGCGCCATCGTCCGCAGACCACGTTTGGCAACGTGAAGACCGATGTGCTGGTGGATCAGGAGCCGGGGTTCAGGCCGATGAATTTTGTCGAGGTGATTCGCAAATCCCCTTGGGCCGCATAATCGCTGCCTTGATATGCAATCAAATGTGAGAGCGGGCTTGCTCGCGAAGGCGGAGTGTCAGTCACCAGATTTACCGACTGATCCACCGCATTCGCGAGCAAGCCCGCTCCCACATTTTGACCCCGTTCCGACCTTTAGACCGGTGCGGGTGCTCTACGCTTGTCCGGCTGCTGCCAGCCATCCGCCGCCGCTTCTTCGATCGCTTGCTGGATGGCCTTCTTGCGCATCTCTTCGGCACGACGGCTGAAGAACCACACCAGGAAGGTCACCAGCGACACCGCCAACAGAATCAGGCTGGCCACGGCGTTGATCTCGGGTTTGACCCCAAGGCGCACCGCCGAGAACACTTCCATCGGCAAGGTGGTCGAACCCGGCCCCGACACGAAGCTGGCAAGTACCAGGTCGTCGAGGGACAGCGCGAACGACATCATGCCGCCCGCCGCCAACGACGGCGCGATCATCGGGATGGTGATCAGGAAGAACACCTTCCACGGCCGCGCGCCCAGGTCCATCGCCGCTTCTTCGATCGACAGGTCCAGCTCACGCAAGCGTGCCGACACCACCACCGCCACATACGCCGCACAGAACGTCGTGTGGGCGATCCAGATGGTGACGATGCCACGCTCCTGGGGCCAGCCGATCATCTGCGCCATCGCCACGAACAGCAGCAACAGCGACAGACCGGTGATCACTTCCGGCATCACCAGCGGCGCGGTCACCAGGCCGCCGAACAGCGTGCGGCCCTTGAAGTGGCTGATACGGGTCAGCACGAATGCCGCCAACGTGCCCAGCGCCACGGCGGCCACCGCCGTGTAGCAGGCGATTTCCAGGGAACGCGCCACCGAGCCCATCAACTGGGTGTTGTCCAAAAGGCCCACGTACCACTTGATCGACCAACCGCCCCACACCGTCACCAGTTTGGATTCGTTGAACGAGTAGATCACCAGGATCAGCATCGGCAGGTAGATGAACAACAACCCCGCCACCAGCATAAAGCTGGAGAAACTGAAGCGCTTCATATCTTGCCCTCCATCTCTTTGGCTTGGCTGCGGTTGAACAGGATGATCGGTACGATCAGGATCGCCAGCATCACCACCGCCAGAGCAGAGGCCACCGGCCAGTCACGGTTGTTGAAGAATTCTTGCCACAGCACTTTACCGATCATCAGGGTTTCCGGGCCACCGAGCAGTTCCGGGATCACGAACTCGCCCACTACCGGGATAAACACCAGCATGCAGCCGGCGATGATGCCGTTCTTGGACAGCGGCACGGTGATCTTCCAGAAACTGTTGAAGGTACTCGAACCCAGGTCGGATGCGGCTTCCAGCAGGCTCTGGTCGTGTTTCACCAGGTTGGCGTACAGCGGCAGGATCATGAACGGCAGGTACGAATAGACCACGCCGATATACACCGCGATGTTGGTGTTGAGGATCTGCAGCGGTTCGTTGATCAGCCCGATGGACATCAAAAAACCATTGAGCAAGCCGTTGTTGCTGAGGATGCCCATCCACGCATACACGCGGATCAGGATCGCGGTCCAGGTCGGCATCATGATCAGCAGCACCAGCACGGTCTGCATCTCTTTGCGCGCACTGGCAATGGCGTAGGCCATCGGGTAGCCGATCAGCAGACACAGCAGCGTGCTGAAGAACGCCATTTTCAGCGAACCCAGGTACGCGGCGATGTAGAGCTCGTCGTCGCCGAGCATCGCGTAGTTGGCCAGGTTCAGCACCAACTGCAGTTTCTGCTCAACAAAGGTGTAGATCTCGGTGTAAGGCGGGATCGCCACGTCGGCTTCGGCAAAGCTGATCTTCAGGACGATGAAGAACGGCAGCATGAAGAACAGGAACAGCCACAGGAAGGGAATACCAATGACCGCATGCCGGCCACTGGGGGTTATTCGTTGCAGGCGGCGCTTGAGCTTCTTCATGTTCATGAGCGCAGTACCACGCCGCTGTCGTCTTCCCACCACACGTAGACCTGGTCACCCCAGGTCGGACGCTGCCCACGGCGTTCGGCGTTGGCGACGAACGACTGCACCAGCTTGCCGCTCGGCAGTTCCACGTAGAACACCGAGTGGCCGCCGAGGTAGGCGATGTCGTGCACCTTGCCGCTGGACCAGTTGTGCTCGCAGGTCGGCATTTCGGAGGTGACCAGCAGCTTTTCCGGGCGGATGGCGTAGGTCACCGACTTGTCTTCCACCGCCGTGGCGATGCCGTAGCCCACGTAGATGTCGCGGTCCAGGTCCGGGCACTTGAGCACCGCGTGGCCTTCGGCGTCATCGACCACCTGGGTTTCGAAGATGTTGACGTTGCCGATGAACTCGCACACCAGGCGGCTGGTTGGCGTCTCGTAAATGTCGATCGGGCTGCCGATCTGGGCGATCCAGCCCAGGTGCATGATCGCGATGCGCTCGGCCATGGTCATGGCTTCTTCCTGGTCGTGGGTCACCATCACGCAGGTCACGCCGACGCGTTCGATGATTTCAACCAGTTCGAGCTGCATCTGCGAGCGCAGCTTCTTGTCGAGGGCGCCCATGGGCTCGTCGAGCAGCAGCAGTTTCGGGCGCTTGGCCAGGGAACGGGCCAGGGCCACACGCTGGCGCTGGCCACCGGACAGCTGGTGCGGCTTGCGCTTGGCGTACTGGCTCATCTGCACCAGCTTGAGCATCTCGGCCACGCGGGCGTCGATCTCGGCCTTGGGGATCTTGTCCTGTTGCAGGCCGAACGCGATGTTCTGCGCCACGGTCATGTGCGGGAACAAGGCGTAGGACTGGAACATCATGTTGATCGGCCGCTCGTAGGGCGGCATGTCGGTGATGTCCACACCGTCGAGGTAGATGCGACCTTCAGTCGGGCGCTCGAAACCTGCGAGCATGCGCAGCAAGGTGGACTTGCCCGAACCCGAACCGCCGAGCAGGGCGAAGATCTCGCCTTTCTTGATTTCCAGGGACACATCGTCCACGGCAATCGTCTCGTCGAACTTCTTCGTGACCCGGTCGATTTTGACCAGCACCTTCTTCGGTGTCTGGTCCCCTTCGAGGGCTTTCTTATAGGCGCCGGAGGCAACTGCCATTTACGAAACTCCCAAAAAAAAACGGTGCTGTTCGCTCTGTGCAAGCGAACCCTGGATAGTTTGAGCCTTACTTGCCCGTCTTGACCTTGGTCCAGATACGGGTCATTACACGCTGCACTTTCGGGGGTAGCTCGAAGTTGACGAACGTCCTGTCGAGAACCGCCTGCGGTGGGTAAACCGCTTCGTCGGTGCGTATCGATTGCTTCATCAGTTTGTCCGCCCCCTGATTAGGGTTGGCATAACCGACGTAATCACTGACCTGAGCGATCACCTCAGGTTGCAGCAAATAGTTGATGAAGGCGTGGGCCTCTTTGACGTTGGTGGCATCCTTGGGGATCGCCAGTACGTCAAACCACAGGTTGCCGCCTTCTTTCGGAATCGCGTAGGCGATGTTCACGCCTTTGCCCGCCTCGGTCGCGCGGGCCCTGGCCTGGAACACATCACCAGAGAAACCCGCGGCCACACAGATGTTGCCGTTGGCCAGGTCGGAGATGTATTTGGAAGAGTGGAAGTAGGTCACGTAAGGCCGCACTTTAAGCAGCTTTTCCTCGGCCTTCTTGTAGTCGTCCGGGTTGGTGCTGTTCGGGTCCAGGCCCATGTAGTTGAGCACCGCCGGCAGCATTTCATCCGCCGAATCCATGAACGATACGCCGCATGTGGCGAGCTTCTTCATGTTCTGCGGTTCGAACAGCACCGCCCAGGAGTCGATCTTGTCGATGCCCAGCACTTGCTTGACCTTATCGACGTTGTAACCAATGCCGTTGGTGCCCCACAGGTACGGCACCGCGTATTGGTTGCCCGGGTCGTTCTTTTCCAGGCGCTTGAGCAGCATCGGATCGAGGTTGGCGTAGTTGCTCAACTGCGACTTGTCGATCTTCTGGAACGCGCCCGCCTTGATCTGCTTGCCCAGGAAGTGGTTGGACGGCACGACCACGTCGTAGCCGGTACGCCCGGCCAGCAACTTGCCTTCCAGGGTTTCGTTGGAATCAAACACGTCATACACGGGCTTGATACCGCTGGCTTTTTCGAAGTTGGCCAGGGTGTCGGTGCCGATGTAGTCCGACCAGTTATAAATATGCACCGTCGATGCGGCCTGCACGCTCAACGTCAGCGTGATACCTGCACCCACCAGCATGGCTTTGCGAAATAAAGAAATTGGCAAGTGGAGGTCCTCTTAAATAGTTGGGCCTTGAAGTTGTTGCCCGGCAACAAAACCGGCGCGCAACTTACCCTCGATAAACCGATCCGGCAAAACTTTCTGTCATTTAGTTTGTGGGAGGGGGCTCACTGCTTGGCCTCCTCCCACAGGTTTCAAGGCTTACTTGCCGGACTTGATCTTGGTCCAGCTGCGTGTCATTTCACGCTGAGTAGCGGCTGGCAGGTCGGCAATGGCGTAGAGCTTGGCTTGCACGTCCGCCGGCGGGTAGATGCCCGGGTCGCTGGTGATGTCTTTATCCACCAGGGCGGTGGCTTTCTCGTTGCCGTTCGGGAAACGCACGCTGTTGGTGATCGCCGCCATGACTTCCGGCTTGAGCAGGTAGTTCATGAACTTGTAGGCGGCGTCGACGTTTTCGGCATCTTTAGGGATGGCGACCATGTCGAAGAAGCTGCCAGCGCCTTCTTTCGGAATGTCGTAGGCCACCTTGACCTTGCCACCGGCTTCAGCCGCGCGGGACTTGGCCTGTTGGATGTCACCCGAGTAGCCCACGGCCACGCAGATGTTGCCGTTGGCCAGGTCGGAAATGTACTTGGACGAGTGGAAGTAGCCGATCGAAGGACGGATCTTGAGGAACAGGTCTTCGGCTTGCTTGAGGTCTGGCTTCTTCTGGCTGTCGGTCGGCAGACCGAGGTAATGCAGGGCGATTGGCAACATTTCGGTTGGCGAATCGAGGAAGCTCACGCCGCAGCTCTTGAGCTTGGCGATGTTTTCAGGCTTGAGCAGCACGTCCCACGAATCGATCTTGTCCACGCCCAGCGCAGCCTTGACCTTCTCCGGGTTGTAGCCGATGCCGATGGAGCCCCACATGTACGGGAAGGCATGCTTGTTGTCCGGGTCGCTGACCGACACGGCTTTAAGCAGGGATTTGTTCAGGTTGTCGTAGTTCACCAGTTTGGACTTGTCCAGTTCCTGGTAGACACCGGCCTTGATCTGCTTGGCGAGGAAGTTGTTCGACGGTACGACGATGTCATAACCGGACTTGCCTGCCAGCAACTTGGCTTCCAGGGTTTCGTTACTGTCGAAAACGTCATACACCACTTTGATGCCCGACTCTTTCTCAAAGTTGGCGATGGTGTCCGGTGCAATGTAGTCGGACCAGTTGTAGACGTGCAGGACTTTATCGTCCGCCTGGGCCGCGCCCGCCATTGCGCCCATCAGGGACAAGGCGAGGAGGGTCTTGCCAGCGTTCTTCAAACCTAATGCCTTCATTTGGTGATGCTCCAATTTTTCTTTTTTGGGCCACGTTCTTACAAGGTTTTGCGACCCTTCCAAAGGGCGACAAAACAGGGCGACAGTCTGGCAAGTTCAGAGGCCGGCTTTCAACCAAAGCCTCATCTATAACTGCTCAGCACGCAGCGCTCGAAAGCCTGCGTGCTGAGCCTAGCACTTAGCCCTGCAATGCCGCCAAAGTCAGGTCCAGGCAATGGCGAGCCTTGGTCACCAGCTCGTCGATCTCTGCCTTGCTGATCACCAGCGGCGGCGAAATGATCATGGTGTCGCCCACGGCGCGCATGATCAGGCCATTCTCGAAGCAGAACGTGCGGCAGATCATGCCCACACCCTTGCCTTCATAGCGTTTGCGCGTGGCCTTGTCTTGCACCAGCTCAATCGCACCGAGCATGCCCACACCGCGAACTTCACCCACCAACGGGTGATCAGCCAGTTCCCTCAGACGTTTCTGCAAATACGGTGCCGTTTCCTCGTGTACGCGGCTGACGATTTTTTCATCGCGCATGATGCGGATGTTTTCCAGGGCCACCGCCGCTGCCACCGGGTGGCCGGAGTAGGTGAAACCGTGGTTGAAATCGCCGCCTTCGTTGAGCACGTCCACCACTTCATCGCGCACGATCAAGCCGCCCATGGGGATGTAACCCGAGGTCAGGCCCTTGGCGATGGTCATCATGTGTGGTTTCAGGCCGTAGAAATCGCTACCGAACCACTCACCGGTACGGCCGAAACCGCAGATCACTTCGTCGGCCACAAACAGGATGTCGTACTTGGCGAGGATTTCCTTGATGCGCGGCCAGTAGGTCTCAGGCGGCACGATCACGCCGCCGGCGCCCTGGATCGGCTCGGCAATAAAGGCGCCCACGTTGTCCACGCCCAGTTCCAGGATCTTCTCTTCCAACTGGTTGGCGGCCCACACACCGAATTCTTCCGGGCTCATGTCGCCGCCTTCGCCAAACCAGTACGGCTGGGCGATATGGACGATACCCGGGATCGGCAAGTCGCCCTGTTCATGCATATAGGTCATGCCGCCCAGGCTGGCGCCGGCTACGGTGGAACCGTGGTAGCCATTCTTGCGGCTGATGATGGTTTTTTTGTTCGGCTGGCCCTTGATCGCCCAGTAGTGGCGGACCATGCGCAACATGGTGTCGTTGCCTTCGGAGCCGGAACCCGTGAAGAACACGTGGTTCATGCCGGCGGGCGCGATGTCGGAAATGGCCTTCGCCAGTTCCAGCACCGGCGGGTGAGCGGTCTGGAAGAACAGGTTGTAGTACGGCAGTTCTTTCATCTGCTTGGCGGCGGCGTCAGCCAGTTCATCGCGACCGTATCCGATCGCCACGCACCACAGGCCGGCCATGCCGTCGAGGATCTTGTTGCCTTCGCTGTCCCACAGGTAAACGCCGTGGGCTTTGGTGATGATCCGTGGGCCTTTCTCTTTCAATTGCTTGAAGTCACTGAACGGCGCCAAGTGATGCTCACTGCTCAAGGCTTGCCATTCACGGGTTTGCGGGTTGTTGCTGGACATACCAATCTCCTAGACTTTTCAGTGAAGGGCGCGCGGGTTACCCCGTGCGCCCGGCGCATCAGACGGCGAAGAGCAGGAATTCCCGCTCCCACGAACTGATCACGCGCTTGAAGTTTTCATGCTCGGCCCGCTTGACCGCGACGTAGCCTGTGATGAATTTCTGACCCAGGTATTTCTCGATGGTCTTGCTGTTTTCCATGCGCTCCAGGGCATCTTCGATGGTCAACGGCAGGCGCAGGTTGCGTCGCTCGTAACCACGGCCGACCACAGGTGCGCTCGGGTTATGGCCTTCGACCATGCCGATGTAGCCGCACAGCAGGCTGGCGGCAATCGCCAGGTACGGGTTGGCGTCGGCGCCCGGCAGGCGGTTTTCCACACGACGGTTCTGCGGGCCGGCATCCGGTACGCGCAGGCCGACGGTGCGGTTTTCTTCACCCCATTCCACGTTGACCGGCGCCGACGTGTCGGGCAGGAAGCGGCGGAACGAGTTCACGTTGGGGGCGAACAGCGGCAGCAATTCAGGGATGAATTTCTGCAGGCCGCCAATGTGGTTGAGGAACAGCTGGCTCATGGTCCCGTCTTCATTGGAGAAGACGTTCTTGCCGGTGGCGATGTCGATGATGCTCTGGTGCAGGTGCATCGCGCTGCCGGGCTCGCCGGTCATGGGCTTGGCCATGAAGGTGGCGGCCACGTCGTGCTTGAGCGCGGCTTCACGCATGGTGCGCTTGAACACCAGGATCTGGTCGGCCAGGGACAGCGCGTCGCCGTGACGGAAGTTGATTTCCATCTGCGCGGTGCCGTCTTCGTGGATCAGGGTGTCGAGGTCCAGCTCCTGCAGTTCGCACCAGTCGTAGACGTCTTCGAACAACGGGTCGAATTCGTTGGCCGCTTCTATAGAGAAGGACTGGCGACCGGTCTCCGGGCGACCGGAACGGCCGATCGGCGGTTGCAGCGGGAAGTCGGGGTCTTCGCAGCGTTTGGTCAGGTAGAACTCCATTTCCGGTGCCACGATGGGCTGCCAGCCTTTGTCGGCGTAGAGCTGGAGGACTTTCTTGAGCACGTTGCGCGGCGACAGCTCGATCGGGTTGCCTTGCTTGTCGTAGGTGTCGTGAATCACCTGCGCGGTCGGCTCGATGGCCCAGGGCACCAGGTAGACGGCGTTCTGGTCGGGGCGGCAGATCATGTCGATGTCGGCCGGGTCGAGCAATTCGTAATAGATGTCGTCTTCGACATAGTCGCCGGTCACGGTCTGCAACAAAACACTCTCGGGCAGGCGCATGCCTTTTTCGGCGATGAACTTGTTGGTCGGCGAGATCTTGCCCCGGGTGATGCCGGTCAGGTCGCCAATCATGCATTCGACTTCTGTGATCTTGTGGTCTTTCAACCAATCGGTGAGCTGGTCGAGGTTGTTACTCATAAATGCCTCTGGGCTGGGTTTCCTGGCATCCATTAAAGGCCAGGCGTTGGTTGACGCAGCATCCGCGTCGTCTTTTCGTTCCGGATAGGAGCTTACCTGCCATTTGTGGTGGTGTTGCATTCCTAAAGCAAAAGCCGTGCAGAATCATGAGCGGCACCTTGGCAGGCGCGCTTCTTGAGACAGGCATTGGAGTCGCGAAGCGGTAAAGACGCAGGCGGTTGAACCGTCAAGAATATTGACCGGAACACCCACACGGGCAAAGGAAGAATGAGCGATGGAACTGGCCTGCCTGAAGCAGGCATAGACGCCGGATGGAGACAGGCGACGCATGAAACACCCCGGTATTATTGCTGTTATGGGTTTGAATCGAGCTTAGCCTTGTTCATTTTTTTACACAACTCCCCCGTAAAAAATACAACACGGCCCGCTCAAGCCCGCGAGTCCTACACCATTCAAAGCGGAAAAATCGCCCCAAAAAGCCCCAAAAAAGCCATTGCAGCGCTTTTTTAGGGCAAAAAAGGCCTCGCTTGACTTCGGCATGCCGTTCGGGTTGACTGAAACCAGAAAAGATCAATGATTGATATTTTTAACAACAAAGGTGTTGCATCATGTCGGTACCCCCGCGTGCCGTTCAGCTTAACGAAGCGAACGCGTTCCTTAAGGATCATCCTGAGGTTCTGTACGTAGACCTTCTAATTGCGGATATGAATGGTGTGGTGCGCGGCAAGCGCATCGAACGCACCAGCCTCCACAAGGTTTACGAGAAGGGCATTAACCTGCCTGCCTCTTTATTTGCCCTGGATATCAACGGCTCGACGGTGGAAAGCACCGGCCTGGGCCTGGACATCGGTGATGCTGACCGAATCTGTTATCCGATCCCCGACACCCTGTGCAATGAGCCCTGGCAAAAGCGTCCAACCGCGCAACTGCTGATGACCATGCACGAACTCGAAGGTGAACCTTTCTTCGCCGACCCGCGCGAAGTGCTCCGCCAAGTTGTAAGCAAATTCGACGACCTCGGTCTGACCATCTGCGCCGCCTTCGAGCTTGAGTTCTACCTGATCGACCAGGAGAACGTGAACGGCCGCCCACAACCGCCCCGCTCGCCGATCTCCGGCAAACGCCCGCACTCGACACAGGTCTACCTGATCGACGACCTCGACGAATACGTCGACTGCCTCCAGGACATCCTGGAAGGTGCCAAGGAGCAAGGCATCCCGGCCGACGCCATCGTCAAGGAAAGTGCCCCGGCGCAGTTCGAAGTGAACCTGCACCACGTCGCCGACCCGATCAAGGCATGCGACTACGCGGTACTGCTCAAGCGCCTGATCAAGAACATCGCCTACGACCATGAAATGGACACCACCTTCATGGCCAAGCCTTACCCAGGCCAGGCAGGCAACGGGCTGCACGTGCACATCTCCATTCTGGACAAGGACGGCAAGAACATCTTTGCCAGCGAGGATCCCGAGCAGAACGCCGCATTGCGTCACGCAATCGGCGGTGTGCTGGAGACCCTGCCCGCCCAAATGGCGTTCCTGTGCCCCAACGTCAACTCCTACCGTCGTTTCGGCGCACAGTTCTATGTGCCGAACTCGCCGTGCTGGGGCCTGGACAACCGCACCGTGGCGATTCGCGTACCGACCGGCTCGTCCGACGCCGTACGTATCGAACACCGCGTGGCCGGCGCCGACGCCAACCCGTACCTGCTGATGGCCTCGGTCCTGGCAGGCGTGCACCACGGTCTGACCAACAAGATCGAACCGGGCGCACCAGTGGAAGGCAACAGCTACGAGCAAAACGAGCAGAGCCTGCCGAACAACCTGCGTGATGCCCTGCGCGAGCTGGACGACAGCGAGGTGATGGCCAAGTACATCGATCCTAAATACATCGATATCTTCGTCGCCTGTAAGGAAAGTGAGCTGGAGGAGTTTGAGCACTCCATCTCCGACCTTGAGTACAACTGGTACCTGCATACCGTCTAACCGGCGGCGGCATAAAAAGAACGCCACAGGCTTTTGGTCTGTGGCGTTTTTTTATGGGTTTAATTCGGGAGACCGAGGTGGCCTCATCGCAGGCAAGCCAGCTACCACAGTTGACTGCATTCCAAAGCTGGAACTCGGTCAACTGTGGGAGCCGGCTTGCCTGCGATGGCGGCCTTGAAGACAACACCGTTTCCTGCTCATACAATGCCCGCTGCCTTGTAGGAGACTTCCATGCCCCCCCGCCCCGCCGCCCCTCGCAAACCCCGCGCCCGCAGCCAGGCCCGGATCGACGCGATCCTCGACGCCGCCCGCACCTTGCTGGCCGCCGAAGGGGTGGCCGGTTTGTCGATCTACAGCGTGGCCGAGCGCGCGCAGATCCCGCCATCGTCGGTGTACCACTTTTTCGCCAGCGTACCGGCGCTGCTGGAAGCGTTGACAGCGGATGTGCACGCGGCCTTTCGTGCAGCAATCCAGGCGCCCATCGAGCATGAATCACTCAAGCACTGGCGGGACCTGTCCTACATCGTTGAACAGCGCATGCTGACCATCTATGAGCACGACGCCGCCGCACGCCAGTTGATCCTGGCGCAGCACGGGCTGACCGAAGTGACCCAGGCCGACCGTCAGCATGACTTGGAATTGGGCGACTTGATGCTCACGGTGTTCAACCGCCACTTCGAAGTGCCGACCTTGCCCAAAGACGTGGATGTGTTTGCGCTGGCACTGGAACTGAGCGACCGCGTGTATGCACGCTCGATGCATCAGCATGGGCTGATCACGCCGCGCATGGCGGAGGAAGGGATGCGGGTGTTTGATGCGTATGTGGGGCTGTATTTGCCGGCCTACCTGCCCAAGCGTTGAACCTTGTGGTGGCGGGGTGGGCCCCTTCGCAGGCAAGCCAGCTCCCACATTTGACGGTGTTCACAAATCAAAATGGGGGAGCTGGCTTGCCTGCGATGGCGACCTCAGGAACGCTGCCAATCACAACTTGGCAATCGACACCTCAGTCGACTTAACAAAGGCAATCACCTCACTGCCAATCACCAGTTCCAGCTCCTTGACCGAGCGGGTGGTGATCACGGAAGTGACAATGCCGGACGCGGTCTGCACGTCGATTTCCGACAGCACGTCGCCTACGACGATTTCCTTGATGGTGCCTTTGAACTGGTTGCGCACGTTGATGGCTTTAATAGTCATGGAGTTCTCTCTTCGTGGGACGCGTGAGTTATTGAGCCCAACGCAATTGCGTAGGCAGCGGTGAAACAGGTTCGGGTTCCGGCGGCGTGCCGGGCAGCGACAGCACACGGTTGAGCACTTCGGCTTCCAGCGCCGCCAGGCGATGGGAACCCCGGGCGCGCGGGCGTGGCAGGTCGACGATCAGGTCCAGGCCGATTTCGCCGTCTTCGATCAAAATCACCCGGTCGGCAATCGCCACGGCTTCGCTCACGTCGTGGGTCACCAGCAACACGGTAAAGCCGTGCTTGCGCCAGAGGTTTTCGATCAGTTGCTGCATCTCGATACGGGTCAGTGCATCCAGTGCGCCCAGCGGTTCGTCGAGCAGCAACAGGCGCGGCTGGTGGATCAAGGCGCGCGCCAGGGCCACCCGTTGTTTCTGGCCGCCGGACAGGGCCGCCGGCCATTCATTCGCACGCTCGGCCAGGCCGACCGCTTCCAGGGCTTCCAACGCTTTAGGGCGCCAGTTGCCCTTGAGGCCCAGGCCCACGTTGTCGATGATCTTTTTCCACGGCAGCAGGCGTGCTTCCTGGAACATCAGCCGCGTGTCTTCAATCGCCTCGCTCAACGGCGCGGAACCAGCCAACAGCTCACCGCTGCTGGCCTTGTCCAGGCCGGCGAGCAGGCGCAGCAGGGTACTTTTGCCGCAACCGCTGCGACCGACCACCGCTACGAATTGACCGGCCGGAATATGCAGGTCGATGTCCTTGAGCACTTCCCGCGCACCAAAGGCCTTGCGCAGCTTGCGCACAGCCAGCGGGATCCCCTTGAGCAGGCGCGGAGGTTGTTGAGCAGTCATGCCGCACCTCCTTTATTTACTTGATACGCCGGATGCCAGCGCAGCCACACACGCTCCAGGCCGCGCGCCGCGAGGTCGGCGAGCTTGCCGAGGATCGCGTACATCACGATGGCCAGCACCACCACGTCGGTTTGCAGGAACTCCCGGGCGTTCATCGCCAGATAGCCGATGCCCGAGCTGGCGGAGATAGTTTCCGCCACGATCAGCGTCAGCCACATAAAGCCCAGGGCAAAGCGCACCCCCACCAGGATCGAAGGCAGCGCACCCGGCAGGATCACCTGACGGAACAGGCTGAACCCGGACAAGCCATAGCTGCGCGACATTTCCACCAGCGCCGGGTCGACGTTGCGGATGCCGTGGTAGGTGTTCAGGTAGATCGGGAACAGCGTGCCGAGGGCAACCAGGAAAATCTTCGCGGTCTCGTCGATGCCGAACCACAGGATCACCAGTGGGATCAACGCCAGGTGCGGCACGTTGCGGATCATTTGCACCGAGCTGTCCAGCAGGCGCTCGCCCCATTGCGACAGGCCGGTGATAAAGCCGAGGGCCAGACCGATGCCGCCACCGATCACAAACCCCAGGCCCGCACGCCAGCCACTGATGGCCAGGTGCGTCCAGATTTCGCCGCTGGCCACCAAGTGGACGCCAGCTGCGATCACTGCGCTCGGCGCCGGCAGAATGCGCGTCGACAACCAACCGGCCGACACCGACAGCTGCCATATCGCCAGCAACAGGATCGGCAGCACCCAGGGCGCCACGCGATGGCTCAATTTTTCATAGTTCATGGGCCGCCTCAGCTCGCCGACGCAGCTTTGGGAAGGATGTCGTTGGCGACCATCTCGCCGAACGGGCTGACGTACCCGGTGCCTTTGGGCAGCTCGGGACGTTCGACATCCAGATGTGGGAACAGCAGTTCGGCGACGCGGTACGACTCTTCCAGGTGTGGGTAACCGGAGAAGATAAAGGTGTCGATACCCAGGTCCGCGTATTCCTTGACCCGCGCCGCGACGGTCGGGCCGTCGCCCACCAGCGCCGTGCCCGCACCGCCGCGCACCAGGCCGACGCCGGCCCACAGGTTGGGGCTGACTTCGAGGTTATCGCGGCTGCCGCCGTGCAATGCGGCCATGCGTTGCTGGCCCACCGAGTCAAACCGCGACAGCGAGGCCTGGGCGCGGGCGATGGTGTCGTCGTCGACGTGAGAGATCAGCTTGTCGGCGGCTTTCCATGCCTCTTCGTTGGTTTCGCGCACGATCACATGCAAGCGGATGCCGAAGCGCAGGGTGCGCCCAAGGTTCTCGGCCTTGGCCCGCACCTGGGCGATTTTTTCCGCGACGGCGGCAGGCGGCTCACCCCAGGTCAGCACCATGTCCACCTGTTCGGCCGCCAAGTCCTGGGCCGCGTCGGAGGAACCGCCGAAGTACAGCGGCGGACGCGGCTGCTGGATCGGCGGGTAGAGCAATTTGGCGCCTTTGACGCTGATGTGCTCGCCGTCATAGTCCACGGTTTCGCCTTCCAGCACGCGCCGCCAGATGCGGGTGAACTCCACCGAGGCCTGGTAACGCTCCTCATGGCTCAGGAACAAACCATCACCGGCCAACTCTTCCGGGTCCCCGCCCGTCACCAGGTTGAACAACGCGCGGCCGCCGGACAGACGGTCCAGAGTCGCGGCCTGACGCGCCGCCACCGTCGGGGAGATGATCCCGGGGCGCAGGGCGACAAGGAATTTCAACCGCTGGGTCACCGGGATCAGCGACGCGGCCACCAGCCACGAGTCTTCGCACGAACGCCCGGTGGGGATCAGCACCCCGCCGAAGCCCAGGCGATCAGCGGCCTGGGCCACTTGCTGCAAATAACCGTGGTCAACGGCGCGAGCGCCTTCGGCGGTGCCAAGGTAATGGCCGTCGCCGTGGGTGGGCAGGAACCAGAAAATATTGAGGCTCATGGAGTTGTCTCCTGAAGTAGTCGGATTACGGCGCTTTGGCAACGGCGGCGGGTGGCGTCCAGATCACGTCCTTGATGCTCAAGGGTTTGGGGATCAATTTGAGTTGGTAGAAGCTGTCGGCGATTTTTTGCTGGGCGGCGACCACTTCCGGCGTCAGGAACAGCGCGCCGTAGCCCTGGCGTTTCACCGAGGTCAGGGTGATGTCGGCCGGCAGGCCGAGCAACGGTGCGACTTGTTCAGTGACTTCCTGCGGGTTGGCCTTGGACCACTCGCCCACGGCGCGCACTTCTTCGATCAGCGCCTTGACCACTTCCGGGTGTTTTTCGGCGTAAGGCTTGGTGGCCAGGTAGAACTGATGGTTGTCGGCGATGCCGGTGCCGTCACGCAGGGTGCGCGCTTGCAGTTGTTTCTCGGCGGCGGCCTGGTACGGGTCCCAGATCACCCAGGCGTCCACGCTGCCGCGCTCGAACGCGGCGCGGGCATCGGCGGGCGGCAGGAATACGGTCTGCACGTCGGTGTATTTGAGGCCGGCGTCTTCCAGCGCACGTACCAGCAGGTAATGCACGTTGGAGCCTTTGTTGAGCACGATTTTCTTGCCCTTGAGCTCGGCCACGGATTTGATCGGCGAGTCTTTCGGCACCAGGATCGCCTCGCTGGTCGGCGCTGGCGGCTCGTAGGCGACATAAAGCAGGTCGGCACCGGCGGCCTGGGCGAACACCGGAGGGGTTTCGCCGGTGACGCCAAAGTCGATGGAGCCGACGTTGAGGCCTTCGAGCAATTGCGGGCCGCCTGGGAACTCGGTCCACTGCACGTTGACGCCTTGGGCGGCGAGGCGTTTTTCCAACGTGCCCTTGGCCTTGAGCAGCACCAGCGTGCCGTATTTCTGATAACCGATCCGCAGGGTCTCGGCGGCTTGGGCTTGAACAATGGCGCCGAAGGACACAGCCGCAGCAAACAGTGCGACCAGGCCACGACGCAAGATGGCAGTGCGCATGGCGCTCTCTCCAAATAATGCGTTTAGGGGGTTGGCTGCACCTGCTTGGCCGTTGGCGGCTGAGTAAGGTGAGTAAATCTTTTTAGTGCGGTGAGGCTCAAATGCTCCAGCGAGCACTCAACAAACGTTCATTCAACACATGGGGGTCCAGCGGTTTCGGGCGACGGGCCATGGCGCCGTAGAGCGTTTCCAGCGCTTCGTGCAAACGCTGTTCGAGTACCGGCACCAACTGCGCCTGGGCACTGCCTTCGGCGTATGCAATCTGGCTGTCTTCGGCAAAGATGCCGTGGAGCAATTCTTGGGCCTTGAGCGCCGACAGCACCGGCTTCAAGGCGTAGTCCACCGCCAGCATGTGGGCGATGCTGCCGCCGGTGGCCATTGGCAAGACGATCTTGTGGGCCAGGGCGCGTTCGGGCAGCAGGTCCAGCACGGTTTTCAGCGCACCGGAGAACGAGGCCTTGTACACCGGCGTGGCGATCACCAGACCGTCTGCGTTGGCGACCTGTTGCAGCAGGTCGATGACCTTGGGGCTATCGAAACGGGCGTGCAACAAGTCTTCAGCCGGGAAGTCCCGAATCTGGTAACTCACCACCTCCACACCTTTGTCTTGCAACCACTGACGGGTTTTTTCCAGCAACACCCCGGAGCGGGAACGCTGGCTGGGACTGCCTCCAAGTGTTACGACCAACATGCGGTAATTCCTTGAGCAAGTGCCGGCGGTTCGCTGTGTGGCGATGGCGCCAAGATGGAACAGACCTTATCAGCAGATTTATATATCTATAAATCTTATTTTTTCATTTGTTTATTCTTTAAATGCATATGCGGATGATGAAACGCCGGGCGAAAAAAAAGGCCGTGAAAACGGCCTGAAAACCCCTGCATTGTGAGCCTTGAAATGAGATCTGGAACATGTGGAAGGCGCGCTGTGTGGGAGCGGGCTTGCTCGCGAACGCGGTGTATCAGCCACCGAATGTATTGGCTGACACTCCGCGTTCGCGAGCAAGCCCGCTCCCACACAAGCCCGCTCCCACAGGGTTGCTGTGTTAACGATTAGGCTGAGGGGTCAGGCGCAGGTACGGCTTCACGGCACGGTATCCCTTGGGAAAGCGCTTCTTGATCTCGTCCTCATCCTTGAGCGACGGCACGATCACCACTTCATCACCGTCCTGCCAGTTGGCCGGCGTGGCGACTTTGTAGTTGTCGGTCAGCTGCAACGAGTCGATCACCCGCAAGATCTCGTGGAAGTTACGCCCGGTGCTGGCCGGATAGGTGATGGTCAGGCGAATCTTCTTGTTCGGGTCGATCACGAACAGCGAACGCACGGTGAGGGTGTCACTGGCATTCGGGTGGATCAGGTCGTACAGGTCCGAGACCTTGCGGTCGGCGTCCGCCAGGATCGGAAAGTTGACGATGGTGTTCTGGGTTTCGTTGATGTCTTCGATCCACTTGTGGTGCGAATCCACCGGGTCGACCGACAGGGCGATGGCCTTGACGCCGCGCTTGGCGAATTCATCCTTGAGCTTGGCGGTGAAGCCCAGCTCGGTGGTGCACACCGGAGTGAAGTCCGCCGGATGGGAAAACAACACCCCCCAGCTGTCGCCCAGCCATTCGTGGAAACGAATCTTGCCGGCGCTGGAATCCTGTTCGAAGTCGGGGGCGATGTCGCCCAGTCTTAGGCTCATGGTATGGCTCCTGGTGAGTGCTTATGGAGCCTACTGTGCATGGGTTGCAGATTATTTAAAAAGAATAAATATCGATTTATCTAGACGATAAAGGAATATTAAAAATGTGTTCATTGGACGCGGCAATGCGCGAGGCGCACCATCGTTTCCAAGGTTCGAGAAGGCCTTGAGACGCTGTACAAAGAGGGGTTCAGGAAGGGCTTGCGGGGGTTTGGCCCGACTTGAAAGGCAAGACACCTTGCCCGGCGTTGCGCCGGGCAAGGTTTTACAAACAGTCTTACAACAGCTTCACGCTACTAGAACAGTGGCAGCGAGTAGCTGACGATCAGGCGGTTCTCGTCCTGGGAACGGGTGTTCGCCAGGTCGGTACGCCACATCGCGTTTTTCCAGGCAACGCCGAGGTTTTTCAGCGGGCCTTCTGGGATCACGTAGGCAACGGTGATGTCACGTTCCCACTCGGATTGACCAGTCAGCTCTGCACGGGTGGCGGTGACGGTATCGATGTCGGTACCTTTGAGGTAGACAACACCGGCAGTCAGGCCAGGTACGCCGACTTTAGCGAAGTCGTAAGCGTAGCGAGCTTGCCAGGTACGCTCGCCAGCACGGGCGAACTTCTGGATCTGCATGTCAGTGGTCAGGTAAGCCGACGAACCGTCGCCTTGGTTCAGCCATGGGAAGTCGCTGCTGCCATTGCTGACCTGATAACCGCCACCGAAGGTGTGACCGGCAACGGAGTACAGGAACAGACCGCTGTACAGATTGTTGTCGACTTTGCCTTTGCCCGACGCAAAACCGTTGTAGTTACCGCTGCTGTAGTAGGCAGGGGTGTTGCTGTTCTTACCGTCGTCAGAGCTGTTGAAATAACGCAGGTCAGACTTCAAAACGCCCGGGCCGATTGCCCAGTTGTGAGTCAGGCCCAGGAAGTGCTGCTTGTAGAAGTCTTCCAGGTTGCCGTAGTAGTACTGGGCAGTCAGGTCTTTGGTGATTTTGTAGTCACCGCCTGCATAGTAGAACTTGTTAACGAAAGTACCGGTGTTGTAGTTCGAGCTACCGTTGGCACCACCAATCGACAGGTTTTCGTTGTTGCTGGAGTTACGACCCTTGGCCTTCTCGACCTGGCCAGCAACCAAGGTCAGATCCTTGATGTCGTTGGTAGTGATCTGGCCGCCTTGGAAGGTCTGTGGCAGCAGACGACCATCGTTGGTCACAATAACCGGCAGCTTAGGCTGCAGGGTGCCCAGCTTCAGTTCGGTCTGGGAGATCTTGACCTTGCCGGTCACGCCCAGGCTGGCGAAATCGTTGACCGCTTCGTTGCCATCGCTCGGGAACACGGTGCCGCCTGAAGCGGTGCCGTTGTAGTTACCGTGGTTAGCGCGGCTCGAATCCAGACGCACGCCGTACAGGCCGATGGCGTCAACGCCAAACTGAACAGTACCTTGGGTGTAACCCGAGATGAAACGCAGGTCGAAGCCTTGGCCCCATTCAGCGTTCTTGCTACGGGTGTTGGAGCTGGACGATGGCTGGCCATCGCGGTTGTCGGTGTTGATGTAAAAGTTACGCGCACTCAGGGTGGCGTGGCTGTCTTCGATGAAACCGGCAGCGCCTGCTTGCTGGGCGATTGCGCCCAAAGCTACAGCCAAAGCCAAGGTGGACTTCTTCATGTACCGCTCCTCTCATTTCTAATTTTTGTATTTCTTTGGTCTCGGGTCTGACGCCCTTGATCCACAGATGCGCGATTAGCACCGGATAGTGACTGGCAAGTCAATCGTAACCTTGTGTGTCTACTACCTTCGTCTAACAGCAGTTGATTTGGTCCCTGCAGGGTAATGAGTTTTTCATACACCCAAAAAGAATTGTTTCATTCTTTTTCATACGATTCGGGAATAAGCATTTGTGCGACATGGACCGGTCAGCATAGACGACCCGCTCCATAAGCTAATTCCTAAAGGGTATTTTTCGACGCTTTTTTAGACCGATTAGTGTGGCCGTACCGTTTCTTACGTCACCCACGATCAAAAAGGCGACGCCATCATGGCCAAACGCATATCCTCCCGTCAATTTGTTACAGTTTTAGTGTCACTAATAATTTCTTCTGCTGTCCAAGCCAGCCGATTTGCCCATCGGCAACCTCGGTTCAAATCTTCTCGGTCGCCCCTTCGCGCAATCTATCCATCGTCGCGCTCATCGTATAGGCGCGAATCAAGCTTTCTGAAGCATGGATAGCCCGCAACGGCAGTCACGTTGTCGCAGGGGCCAGGGCACCCAGCCAGGCAAATGCAAAAGGGGGCTTGCCCCCGATGGCGGAGTATCAATATCAGATGGACTGACTGACACTCCGCTATCGGGGGCAAGCCCCCTCTGCATTGGCTTGAAAGCCGGGTTTACAGCGCCTTTTCGAAGATCTTCGAATTGCGCTGATAGTTGTACAGCGACGCCCGCGCCGATGGCAGGCGATCCACGCTGCTCGGCACGAACCCACGCTCGCGGAACCAGTGGGCGGTGCGGGTCGTCAGCACGAACAAGGTCTTCAAACCCTGCGCCCGCGCACGGGTCTGGATGCGCTCCAGCAATACATCGCCGCGCGCGCCGTGGCGGTACTCCGGGTTCACCGCCAGGCAGGCCAGCTCGCCCGCGTCCGAATCGGCGATCTGATACAGCGCCGCACACGCAATGATCATGCCCTCGCGCTCGACCACGCTGAACTGCTCGATCTCACGCTCCAGCACCTCCCGCGAGCGGCGTACCAGAATGCCCTGCTCTTCCAGCGGGCTGATCAAATCCAGCAAGCCGCCCACGTCTTCAATCGCCGCTTCGCGCACCAGCTCGAATTGCTCCTGGGCCACCAGCGTGCCGCCGCCGTCGCGGGTGAAAAGTTCGGTGAGCAACGCGCCATCTTCGGCGTAGCTGACGATATGGCTGCGCCCTACCCCGCCACGGCAGGCTTCGGCGGCGGCATCGAGTAATTCGGCTTGATAGTTGCTGCTGCCCAGGCGTTGCAGGTGCGCCGGTACTTGCTGCGGGCGCAGTTCACGCACCAGGCGACCGTTTTCATCGAGCAGGCCCATGTCGGCGCCAAACAGCAGCAGCTTATCGGCGCCCAGGTCGATGGCGGCGCGGGTGGCGACGTCTTCGCAGGCCAGGTTGAAGATCTCGCCGGTGGGCGAATAACCCAGCGGCGACAGCAACACGATGGAGCGCTCGTCGAGCAGGCGGTTGATGCCCTTGCGGTCGACCCGGCGCACTTCGCCGGTGTGGTGGTAGTCCACGCCTTCGAGCACGCCGATCGGCCGTGCGGTTACCAGGTTGCCGCTGGCCACCCGCAGGCGCGAGCCCTGCATTGGCGAAGAGGCCATGTCCATCGACAGGCGCGCTTCGATGGCGATACGCAGGTGGCCGACCGCGTCGATCACACACTCCAGCGTGGCGGCATCGGTGATGCGCAAGCCTTCGTGGTAAGCCGGAGTGAGGCCGCGGGCTTCAAGGCGGGTTTCAATCTGCGGGCGCGAACCGTGCACCAGCACCAGCCGCACGCCCAGGCTGTGGAGCAGCACCAGGTCGTGGACGATATTGCCGAAGTTGGGGTGTTCCACACCGTCGCCGGGCAGCATGACCACAAAGGTGCAGTCGCGGTGGGCGTTGATGTAAGGGGACGCGTGACGAAGCCAATTAACGTAGTCGGGCATAAC
The DNA here is from genome assembly GCF_057835125.1 of Pseudomonas sp. GL_117. Taxonomy (NCBI): domain Bacteria; kingdom Pseudomonadati; phylum Pseudomonadota; class Gammaproteobacteria; order Pseudomonadales; family Pseudomonadaceae; genus Pseudomonas; species Pseudomonas sp. GL_117. The sequence continues at coordinate 5,900,493 of NZ_CM174418.1, forward strand.
ACCTGGGCCTGTAATAAAAAGCAGCCGAAAAAGGATCAATCGTGAAAGCGCACAGCAGGCTGATGGTTATCGTCGGAACAGGCTTGGCGACACGCTCGCTCTCCTTCTATGTACGAACAGACAGGGGTTAATTTATGCAGGTTTCAGGCAGTAATGTTCGATCAGTTCCCGCAATAGACGCACTGTAGGCGTCAAGCGTGACATTTCGAGGTACTCGCCCGGCTGATGGGCGCAGGCGATGTCGCCAGGGCCGAGCACCAGGGTTTCACAGCCAAGGCGCTGAAGATAAGGTGCTTCGGTGCCGAACGCTACTGCTTCGGCACGATGACCGGTCAATCGTTCCGCCACGCGCACCAGCTCGGCGTCTTCGGGCTGCTCGAACGGCGGCACTTCGGGGAACAGCGGCGCGTAGTCGATCTTCACCTGATGGCGCTCGGCCAGGGGTTCGAGCTTCTGGCGGATGGCATCGCGCAGCACCTGCGGGTCCATGCCCGGCAGCGGGCGCAGGTCGAACTCCAGGGAACATTGGCCGCAGATGCGGTTGGGGTTGTCGCCACCGTGGATGCAGCCGAAGTTCATCGTCGGCTGCGGCACACTGAATTGCGCGTTGCGGTACTCGCGCTGCCAGGTCTGGCGCAGGCCGCGCAGTTCGCCGATGGCGTCGTGCATGGCCTCAAGGGCGCTGTGGCCCAGGCTCGGGTCCGACGAATGGCCGCTGCGGCCCAGGATGTCGATGCGTTCCATCATCACGCCTTTGTGCAGACGGATCGGCTTGAGGCCCGTCGGCTCGCCGATCACCGCCGCACGGCCCAACGGGCGCCCGGCTGCGGCCAGCGCGCGGGCGCCGGACATGGAGCTTTCTTCATCGCAGGTGGCGAGGATCAGCAGCGGTTGCTTGAACGGTTGCTCCAGCAGCGGCAGCACCGCTTCAATGGCCAGGGCGAAAAAGCCCTTCATGTCGCAACTGCCCAATCCTACCCAGCGGCCGTCGACTTCCGTCAGCTTCAGCGGATCGGTCTTCCACAACGCCGCGTCGTACGGCACGGTATCGCTATGCCCCGCCAGCACCAGGCCACCGGGGCCGCTGCCGAAGCTGGCGAGCAGGTTGAACTTGCCGGGGCTGACTTGCTGGATGTCGATGGCAAAACCCAAATCCCCCAGCCAGCTGGCGAGCAAATCGATCACCGGGCGGTTGCTCTGGTCCAGAGACGCTTGGGTGCAACTGACCGACGGCGCGGCAATCAGCGCAGCGAACTGTTCTTTCATGGACGGTAACGGCATGCGCGGCCTCTCAACTTCCCGGATGAGTCCCACTATAGAGCCATCTGTACGACACAATAAACCGTTGCGGCGCGTTGCCGGGCTCAGTCCTGTACACTGCACGACCTTGGCAGCCACTCTTTTCCCCGGCTGCGCTCCCGATCCTGGATTTTCCGGCCATGCAGAAAGAAACCGAAATCAAGCTCCGCGTCAGCCGCGAAACACTCGCCGCGCTGCGTGAGCACCCGCTACTGAAAAAACGCAACAAAAGTGGCTGGGAACGCCGTGAGTTGATGAACCAGTATTTCGACACCCCCGAGCGCGACCTGGCCCAGGCCAAAGTCGCCCTGCGCCTGCGCAAGGACGGTGACGAGATCATCCAGACCCTCAAGACCCGCGGTCAGAGCATCGCCGGCTTGTCGGAACGCAACGAGTACAACTGGGACCTGCCCAAAGCCAAGCTCGACGTGAAAAAGCTCGACGGTGAATGCTGGCCCGAGCAACTGGCCGAACTGGACAAAAAGACCCTCAAGCCGATCTTCACCACCGACTTCGTGCGTGAACGCGCCGAAATCGCCTGGGGCCGTGGCAAGGCCAAAGTAGTCATCGAAGCCGCACTCGACCTGGGCCACGTGGTGGTCGGCAAGCAGAAAGAAGAAATCTGCGAGCTGGAACTGGAACTGCGCGAAGGTGAACCGGCCGCCCTGCTGGAACTGGCCGCCGAACTGGCCGCGACCCTGGCGTTGATGCCGTGTGACATCAGCAAGGCCGAACGCGGCTACCGTCTGTATGACGCCAGCAGCTACTCCCTGAGCCTGCCCGCGCCGCAGATCCACGCCGAAATGCCTCTGGACGATGCCTTCGCCGCGATCATGTGGCACCTGCTCGGCAGCAGCCAGCGCCTGGCCGAGCAATACCGTTTCAATGGCCACTGGCGCCTGCTGCAAGACTGGGTCGACAACCTCGGCGAAATGCGCGCCCTGGTCGGCAGCCTCGGCCAGGCCGCACCGCGTCAATCCACCAGCGAACTGCGCAGTGCACTGGACGCCCTGCTGGAAGACTGGCGCCCACTGGTGCAAGCCGGTGATGACGACGAAGACATCCGCAAGGCCGCGCCGGAGCAATTCGCCGAGGAACTGGAGGACGTGCGCTGGGGCCTGTTCTCACTCAACGCCTCCCGCTGGCTGCTGGCCCGCACCTGGACCGCCGACCGCAACGTGCGCGGCAACCGCCAGGGCGCGGCGCAAATCACCAACTGGCTGCCGCGCCTGCTGGCCGACGACGCCGTCGCCCTGCAACTGCCGCGCTACCAGCAACAGCCGGAAGACCTGGCCGAGCAACTGCCGCGCATCGAACGCATCCAGGCCTGGCTGCACCATGCGCGTCAGGTGGTGGACATCCCGGAACTGGACCGCCTGTACGGGGAGCTGAACAAGTTGGCGCAACTGGCCAACCAGCCGATCACCGATGAGTCGCTGGATGCGCGGATGCATCAGGCGATTGCGGTGTATCAGAACCGGGCGTGGAAGACTCTGCTGCGTCTGTAATCCAAATGTGAGAGCAGGCTTGTGTGGGAGCGGGCTTGCTCGCGAAAGCGGTGGGTCAGTTAGCTGATTTCTGACTGGCACACCGCATTCGCGAGCAAGCCCGCTCCCACAGGGTCAGCGCAACACTGGCAGGCTGGTAGTGGACTTGATCTGCGAAAGCGCCACGATCGAATTGACCTCCTGAATCCCCGGCACCATCGACAGCTTCTCAAAGAAAAACCGCTCGTACGCCTCAATATCCGCCGTCACGATGCGCAACAGAAAATCCACCGCCCCCATCAGCACATAACACTCCAGCACTTCCGGAAACCCGCGAATCGCGTCGGTAAATTCGGTGAAGTTGGAGCGACCGTGGGCGTTGAGTTTGACCTCGGCGAAAATCTGCGTGTTGAGGCCGATTTTCTTGCGGTCCAGCAAGGTCACCTGGGCGCGGATCACGCCCTCTTCCTTGAGTCGCTGGATACGCCGCCAACACGGCGATTGGGACAGGCCGACCTGCTCGGCAATCTGCGCGCTGGAAAGCGAGGCGTCCTCTTGAAGCAGGGCCAGGATGCGGCGGTCGTAGGCGTCCAGCTCGCTGTGCATATAAATACCTTCTATGGCGCTTATCTTGAATTGTATGATTCGATTATTCGCAAATCATGCCCATTTTAGATAAGAAATCTCCGCTGGCGAATGTAAAAATTTCTCCCATCACTTGTGGAGATGTCCATGCACGCCGTCGAAACCACCCAACCTGTCACCCGCGTCGATGCGTGGGCCGTCAACAGCAGCCATTGCCAGGCGCATTACCAGATCGTCGCCGAAGCGGAGCCGGACGTGCTGTGCCGGGTACTCAACTATTTCGCGCTGCAATTTTTGACGCCGCAACAGGTGACGATGAGCCGCGAGCAGGACCTGCTGACCCTCGACATCGTGATGGATGGCCTGAGCTGGCACCGCGCCCAGGTGATCGGTGAAAAGATTCGAAACCTGATCAGCGTGTGTTCACTGGAACTGTGGCCGGCCGATTCCGCGCGGCCTGGCGCGGTAATGGCGAGTGCTCAGTAAAAACCTGCAATACACCTCGCCACTGAGCGGTTCAAGGGCTGACTAGCCTGGGATGACACCCCAAGCCACCCAGGAACACCTTGATGTCCGTTGATCAGCGATTGGAATTGCAGCAGTTATTGCCGGCCTTGATCACCGCCGGGTTGGTGACCGCCGAAGTGGCGAAACGCCTGCTGGCACTGCCGGTCTGCCCTACCCAACACCCCCTCGAATGCATCGCCGCCCAGGGCGTCCCTCTGGAAACCCTCACTCAGTGGCTAGCCGAACAGGCCGGGCAAGCGTATTGGCGCATCGATCCGCTGAGCATCGACGTGGCGAAGGTAGTGCCCTTGATGTCCCACGCCTTCGCCCAGCGCCACACCATTCTCGCGGTGGCCGTGGACGCGCAGACCGTTACCATCGCCAGCGCCCAGCCCTACGTGACCCGCTGGGAGGCCGGCCTGGCGCAGGTGCTCAAACGCACGATCAAGCGCGTGGTCGCCAACCCCGAGGACATCCGCCGCTGTATCGGTGAGTTTTATCGCCTGGCCACGTCCATCAGCGGTGCCGACCAAAAGCTCGCTGCGCCAGGCAACGCCGATCTGCTCAACCTCGGCGCCAGCGACCAGGAGCCGGACGCCAATGACGCGCATATCGTCAATATCGTCGATTGGCTGTTGCAGTACGCCTTCGGCCAGCGCGCCAGTGACATCCATATCGAACCCTGCCGTGAGCAAGGCCGCGTGCGCTTTCGCATCGACGGCCTGCTGCACGACGTGTATCAGTTTCCACCCCAGGTCACGATGGCGGTGGTCAGCCGCCTCAAAAGCCTGGGGCGAATGAACGTGGCGGAAAAACGCAAACCCCAGGACGGCCGGGTCAAGACCAAAAGCCCGGCGGGGGCCGAGGTCGAGCTGCGCCTCTCGACCTTGCCGACGGCGTTTGGCGAGAAACTGGTACTGCGGATTTTCGACCCGCAGGTGCTGCTCAAGGGCTTTGATCAACTGGGCTTGTCAGGTGACGACCAGCAGCGCTGGCACGCCATGACACGCCAGACCAACGGCATCATCCTCGTCACCGGCCCGACCGGATCAGGCAAGACCAGCACGCTGTACACCACGCTCAGGCAACTGGCGACACGGGAGATCAACCTGTGCACGGTGGAAGACCCCATCGAGATTGTCGAACCGGCCTTCAACCAGATGCAGGTACAACACAACATCGACCTGAGCTTCGCCAGCGGCATCCGCGCGCTGCTGCGCCAGGACCCGGACATCATCATGATCGGCGAGATCCGCGACCAGGAAACCGCCGAAATGGCGATCCAGGCCGCATTGACCGGGCACCTCGTGCTGTCGACCCTGCATACCAACGACGCGCCCAGCGCGGTCAGTCGTTTGCAGGAGTTGGGCATTGCTCATTATTTGATCAAGGCTACCCTTATAGGAGTGATGGCCCAGCGCTTGGTGCGACTGTTATGCCCGCACTGCAAGCGTGCGATGGGTGATGCCTACGAGGCCATTGGCTGCGCGCAATGCCGAAACAGTGGTTACCGGGGGCGTGCCGGGGTCTACGAAATCATGGTGCTCAATGATGACCTCAGGGCGCTGATCACGCCCGGTGCCGACGTACAGGCCTTGCGTCAACGTGCAATTGCCCAAGGCATGAGTAGCTTGCGCAAGGCCGCCACGGACAAGGTCGCCGCCGGCCTGACGACGATGGCCGAAGCGTTGCGGGTGACGCCTGGGGATTCAGAAACAAATCCGTTGATTGTTGCCGTGTGAAACCGTTCTTAACGGTGACAACACCGTTACAATCCGCTCACTGAAAACATCGGATAGGGAATCGCTATGCAGATCGGAACCGTACTGCTTCTTTTCGTGGGATTGGCCATCGCCATCCTGTTCATGGGCTTCAAGGTCGTCCCCCAGGGCTACCAATGGACGGTCGAGCGTTTCGGCCGTTACACCAACACCCTCAAGCCCGGCCTGAACATCATCATCCCGGTCATGGACCGCATCGGTCGCAAGATCAACGTGATGGAAAGCGTGCTGGACATCCCGCCCCAGGAAGTCATCACCGCCGACAACGCCACCGTGCAGATCGACGCCGTGTGCTTCTTCCAGGTGGTCAACACCGCGCAGGCGGCCTATGAGGTGAACAACCTCGAACACGCCATCCGCAACCTGCTGCAGACCAACATCCGTACCGTGCTCGGCTCCATGGAGCTGGATGCCATGCTCAGCCAGCGTGACGGCATCAACGAAAAACTGCTGAAAACCGTGGACGAAGCCACCGCGCCGTGGGGCATCAAGATCACCCGGATCGAGATCAAGGACATCAGCCCGCCCGCCGACCTGATGGCTGCCATGTCGGGCCAGATGAAAGCCGAGCGGATCAAGCGCGCACAAATCCTCGAAGCCGAAGGCCTGCGGGCGTCGGCGATCCTGACCGCCGAAGGCAAGAAGCAGGCGCAGATCCTGGAGGCCGAAGGTAGCCGCCAGGCCGCGTTCCTGGAGTCCGAGGCCCGTGAACGTCAGGCCGAAGCCGAAGCCCGCGCTACCCAGGTGGTGTCGGAAGCGATCGCGTCGGGCAACGTGCAGGCGGTCAACTACTTCGTCGCGCAAAAATACATCGACGCACTGGGCAAGCTGGCCTCCGCCAACAACAGCAAGGTCATCCTGATGCCGCTGGAAGCCAGCCAGGTGATCGGAGCGGTCGGCGGTATCGGCGAGATCGTCAAGGCTACATTCGACAACAAGAAAGGCTGAGGCCAGCGCCATGTGGGATTTCCTGCAGCATCTGTCGTTCTGGGATTGGCTGGCACTGGGTACGGTGCTGCTGATTCTCGAGGTTTTCGGCGCTGGCGGTTACCTGTTGTGGATGGGTATCGCCGCGGCTGCCGTGGGCGTGATCAAGTTCCTGGTGCCGCCCCTGGGGCTGGAGTGGCAGCTCCTGTTGTTTGCGCTGCTGTCCATACTGACAGCGGTGTTTTGGTGGAAGCGCCAGCGCAGCAGTGCCAAGGTGAGCGACCAACCCGGGCTCAACGAGCGCGGCTCGGAGCTGATCGGTCACACCTTCATGGTGCACCAGGCGATTGTGGATGGACGAGGCAAGATAAAAGTCGGCGATGGCGTGTGGATGGTGACCGGCCCGGACAGCCCTGTGGGCGCTCAAGTCCGGGTGGTTGGTCAGGACGGCGTGGTGTTGAGGGTTGAAACTGTTTAGTCAGTGAGGGAACTCGGTTGGACTAACTACAATCATAAAGAACAGATAACCCACCCGGAGTCACCCATCATGCGTCTCAAATATGCTGTCGCAACCCTTGCTGTGCTTTCCCTCCCTGTCGGTTCAGCCATGGCCGACAGTTTCTGGCGCAATGTCATCTCGTCGGGCGCCACTACCGGCTCGACGTACCTGACATTCAAAGACCACAAACTGGTGGTCGCTGCTCAAGACGATGCAGGCAGCTTTGTCGCCAGCGACGGTGGCATCCGTGGCCCATACCTGGAAGCCGCGATGCAGAAAGTCCGCGCCGACAACCCTGGCCTACAGGCCACGGACATGGAGTTGGCCAACGCCATCCTTGCGAAAAACGCAGTTACCGAGTGATTCGTGCTCGATAAAAAATGCCGCTGTTAACCAGCGGCATTTTTTTGTCTTCCATTCCTACAGTCAATCTCGCCGGGGCACTACACAAGCACTCCTGCTTTCACAGCCCAATACAGCAAAGTCCTGTCGAGCCTCATCCGGGTGGGGAACAAGCTAAGGATTCCTTTTTAGATAAAGCGAATCACTGCCCATGCACAAGATTGCCTATGCACTGCTACTGTCTGCATTTTCCACCAGCTACGCCCAGGCAGAAAGCTGGTACGGATCAGTCAAATTCAACAGCGCTCGCCAGAACCTCGCCAGTTCGCTGCTCACCAGCCCTCGCGTGACAGAACGGGTGGACGCCCCGGACAGCAGCAAGTCTGTCGTGGCCTCGTTCGCCGCGGGCTATGCCTTCGACAGTGGCTGGCGTCTGGAAGGGGAATACACGATGCCGAACAACTCGACATTCAAGTCCTACTGGGCCCCCTTTAATGCCAACGTCAACAGCCTGCATGTCCAGAGCCAACGCTTGATGCTCAATGGCTACAAAGACATCTCGATCAACCCATGGTTGTCGTTCTACGGGATGGCCGGGGTGGGCGTCGCACGCGTTGAAGCCGAAGGCTATCAAACCAATGTGACCCGTCGTTTCGCCAATAACCGCCAGCATAACTTCGCCTACAGCCTAGGCATGGGGCTGGAAGCCAAGGTCACTGACCAGATCACACTGGGCACTGGTTACCGTTACATCGCAATGGGCGATGTTGAAACCGGCTACAACACCTTTGCGAACCGTGTGAACGCCCGGGATGAACAACTCAAAGGCAAGCTCAAGGAGCAGAATGTGTTTCTGGAAGCCCGCTACTCTTTTTGAAGCCTGCACAGAATGCCGCTTTTGAAGCGGCATTTTTAACCCGACGGTGACGATTCATTCACGCAGGACAGGCTATATTCAGTCGGACCGTGCAACTATGCCGGCACTGACCGATTCTTTACTCATCACCCCTTTGAAACGGATGCCTTCGTCGTCATGAGCCAACAGCCCTTTCTGCCGTTCTCCAAACCCATCATCGATGAAGCCACCATCTCGGCGGTTGGCGATGTACTGCGCTCGGGCTGGATCACCAGCGGGCCGAAAGTGCAGGCGTTCGAAGCACAGCTGTCGGAATATTTTGGCGGCCGGCCGGTGCGCACATTCAACTCGGGCACCTGCACCATGGAGATCGCGCTGCGCATCGCCGGGATCGGCGCGGGCGATGAAGTCATCACCACGCCAATCTCATGGGTCGCCACCGCCAACGTAATTCTGGAAGTGGGCGCCACGCCGGTATTTGCCGACATCGACCCGGTTACCCGCAACCTCGACCTGGCCCAGGTAGAAGCCGCGATCACGCCACGTACCAAGGCAATCATCCCGGTGTACCTGGCCGGCCTGCCCCTGGACATGCCGATGCTTTACGCACTGGCCAACAAGTACAACCTGCGCGTCATCGAAGATGCCGCCCAGGCCCTGGGCTCCAGCTGGGATGGCGAGCGCATCGGCGCCACTGGTGACTTCGTATCGTTCAGCTTCCAGGCGAATAAGAATGTCACCTGTTCCGAAGGTGGCTGCCTGGTATTGAACAATGCCGACGAAGCCCGCCTGGCAGAGAAGTATCGCCTGCAAGGCGTAACACGCACCGGTTTCGACGGCCTGGACGTGGACGTACTCGGCGGCAAGTTCAACATGACCGACATCGCCGCTACCATCGGCCTGGGCCAGTTTGCCCACATCGAAGAGATCACTGCCCACCGCCAGAACCTGGCGCGGCACTACTTCAAATGCTTCGGCAGCGACTTCGAAGAGAAATACGGTGCACAGCTGCCGCCGGCGGATTTTGAGAACAGCAACTGGCACCTGTTCCAACTGGTGCTGCCGGAACGCCAGGACGGCCTGCCCGCTCGCGCCACCTTCATGGAGCAGATGCAGGCCCGCGGCGTCGGCATCGGCTATCACTACCCGCCTATCCACCTGTTGAGCCTTTATCGGGCACAGGGGTTCAAGGAAGGCATGTTCCCGGTCGCGGAAAAGGTGGGGCGTTTGATCGTGTCGTTGCCGATGTTCACGGCGATGACGCAAGCGGATGTGGAGCGGTCGGTGGAGGCGGTAAAAGCCGTACTCAAACCCTGAGTAAACGCCAATCTGGGAGGGGCTTGCCCCCTCCCAGCTTTTTACCCGTGCTTACTCGCCGATGGCGGCTTTGTAGCCGGCAGCATCCAGCAGTTTTTCCAGGTCAGCCGGGTTGCTTGGCTTGAGCTTGAAAATCCAGGCGCCGTACGGGTCGGAGTTCAACAGCTCGGGGCTCCCGCTCAGTTCCTCGTTGATGGCAATCACTTCGCCAGCAACGGGCGCATAAATATCCGAAGCCGCCTTCACCGACTCAACCACACCGGCCTGGCCTTCAGCCTCGAACTGCGCGCCGACTTCCGCCAGCTCAACAAACACCACATCACCCAACGCTTCCTGGGCATGGTCGGAGATACCGACGGTCACAGTGCCGTCAGCTTCCAGACGGGCCCATTCATGACTCTCGGCAAAACGCAGGTCGGCCGGGATATTGCTCATAGTCTGTGTCCTCAAGAAGTAGTGTCAGCGGCCTTTGGCCTGCCGGAAATAGGTTAGATCAAGGTTTTACCATGGCGCACGAAGGTCGGCTTGACCACTCGAACCGGATACCACTTGCCGCGGATTTCCACTTCGGCACGATCAGCTGTCGCCGTCGGTACACGTGCCAGGGCAATGGATTTGCTCAGCGTAGGAGAGAAACTACCACTGGTGATCTCCCCTTCGCCAACATTGGCGATACGAACTACTTGGTGAGCGCGTAAAACACCTCGTTCTTCCAGCACCAACCCGACCAATTTGAATTGCACACCGGCCGCCAACTCGGCCTCCAGCGCGGTACGGCCGATGAAATTGCGCTCGGCCGGTTCCCAGGCAATGCTCCAGGCCATGTTGGCCGCAAGCGGCGAAACATCCTGGTGAATATCCTGGCCATACAGGTTCATGCCCGCTTCAAGGCGCAAGGTATCGCGGGCGCCGAGGCCAATGGGAGAAATGCCCGCGCCCACCAGGTCGTTGAAAAAGCCCGGGGCCTGTTCGGCGGGCAGCACGATTTCCAAACCGTCCTCGCCGGTATAACCGGTGCGTGCGATAAACCAGTCGCCATCGGCCAGGCCTTCAAACGGCTTGAGCTGATGAATCAGGGCGCCGCGGGACTGGGTGACCAACTCGGCGATCTTCTGCCGGGCATGGGGGCCCTGAATGGCGAGCATGGCCAACTCGGACCGCTCGTGCAGTTGCACCCCATAGTCACCCCGTTGCGCCTGCATCCAGGCGATGTCCTGGTCGCGGGTTGCGGCGTTGACCACCAGCCGGTAGCCGCTCTCGGTGCGGTAGACGATCATGTCGTCCACCACGCCGCCCTTTTCGTTGAGCATGGCGCTGTACAACGCACGGCCGCAGCCATGCAAGCGCTCGACATCATTGGCCAGCAGGTGCTGCAGCCATTCCTTGGCCTGGGGGCCGGTGACATCGATCACGGTCATATGAGATACATCGAACACCCCGCAGTCGCGTCGCACCTGATGGTGTTCTTCGACTTGCGAACCATAGTGCAGAGGCATATCCCAACCGCCAAAATCGACCATTTTCGCGCCGAGGGCGAGATGCAGGTCATACAGAGGCGTACGCTGTCCCATGGGTTTCTCCTTCCGGGCTTGGCGAAGGTGCGCAGCGTTGCCGTACGTGCTGAACGCCTTGATTTACAAGGCCGGCAACCACCTACAGCAACCCGGCCAGAAAGGCGGAGCGCACCGAATGCCGCGCATTGTAGCTGCAAGCCGTAGGACTGGCACCTAGCCGATTTGCCGAGCAGAGCGCCGGATCAGCCCGATCACCGGCAACAGGCCGACCAACACCAGCGTCAGGGCCGGCAATGACGCCCGCGCCCACTCGCCTTCGCTGGTCATTTCAAAGATCCGAACGGCCAGAGTGTCCCAGCCGAACGGACGCATCAGCAGGGTCGCGGGCATTTCCTTGAGCACATCGACGAACACCAGCAACGCTGCACTCAACGTCCCCGGTAGCAGCAACGGCAGATACACTTTGCAAAACAGTCGTGGCCCGCTCACGCCAAGACTGCGCGCCGCTTCCGGCAACGAGGGTCGGATTCGCGCCAGGCTGTTTTCCAGCGGCCCGTAGGCGACCGCCAAAAAGCGCACCAGATACGCCAGCACCAGCGCCGACAGGCTGCCCAGCAGCAACGGCTTGCCCGCACCGCCCAGCCAGCCCGACAGCGGCACCACCAGCTCACGGTCCAGGTAGCTGAACGCCAACATGATCGACACCGCCAGCACCGAGCCCGGCAAGGCGTAGCCGACGTTGGCCAGGCTGATGCCGGAGCGAATCGCCCGGGTAGGCGCCAGCCGGTTGGCGAACGCCAGCACCAGCGCCACACTGACGGTTATCAACGCAGCGATACCGCCCAGGTAGAGCGTATGCACGATCAGGCCCGAATAACGCTCATCCCAGTCGAAGCGACCGCGCTGCCAGAACCAGGCGACCAGTTGCAGCATCGGGATGACAAACGCGCAGGCAAACACCAACCCACACCAACTGCTGGCTGCCGCCGCCTTGAGCCCACGCAGGTGATACAGCGCCTTGCCCCGTGGCCGCTCGTTGCTCGGCCGGCTGGCGCCCCGGGCACGGCGCTCGCCGTACAGCACCAACATCACCACCAACAGCAACAGGCTGGCCAGTTGCGCCGCACTCGAAAGGCTGAAAAAACCGTACCAGGTCTTGTAGATGGCGGTGGTAAAGGTATCGAAGTTGAACACCGAGACCGCGCCGAAATCCGCCAGCGTTTCCATCAGCGCCAACGCCACGCCGGCACCAATCGCCGGCCGCGCCATGGGCAACGCCACGCGCCAGAACGCTTGCCACGGTGACTGCCCCAACACCCGCGCCGCTTCCATCAGGCCCTTGCCCTGGGCGAGGAACGCGGTGCGCGCCAGTAGATAGACATAGGGATAGAACACCAGCACCAATACGGTGATCACGCCGCTGGTGGAACGCACGCGTGGCAGGCGCAGGCCGGTGCCGAACCACTCGCGCAGCAGGGTTTGCACCGGCCCGGAAAAATCCAGCAGGCCGACAAACACAAACGCCAGTACATAGGCCGGAATGGCGAAGGGCAGCATCAGCGCCCAATCCAGCCAGCGCCGCCCGGGGAATTCGCACAGGCTGGTCAGCCAGGCCAGGCTGACCCCAAGCAGGGTCACACCGACGCCGACGCCCAGCACCAGAGTCAGGGTGTTGCCCAGCAGGCGCGCCATCTGGGTTTCCCAGAGGTGGGACCAGATCTGCACATCGATACTCTGCCACGACAGCAACAGCACGCTCAGCGGCAGCAGCACCAGGGCGGCGACGGTGAAAACCGGCAGGTACCAGCGGCGTTGGGCGGGGTGGGCCAAGGAAAAGCTCTCGGAATAATGAAGAATTTGAAGTCGCCGCTAACCAATGTGGGAGCTGGCTTGCCTGCGATAGCATCACCTCGGTATCACTGATACACCGAGGTGATGCTATCGCAGGCAAGCCAGCTCCCACATTCAGGACTGCGGTGCCTGGCAGATTGTACTTAGTTCCAGCCAGCGCGATCCATCAGGCGGATCGCCTCGGCCTGACGCTTGCCCGCCACTTCCACCGGCAAGGTGTCCGCCACGAACTTGCCCCAGGTCGCCACTTCCGCCGACGGCGGCACTGCCGGGTTGGCCGGGAATTCCTGGTTCACGTCGGCGAAGATCTTCTGCGCCTCAGGCGTGGTCATCCACTCGACCAAGGCCTTGGCGGCTTCCGGGTGCGGCGCGTGCTTGGTCAGGCCGATGCCCGACAGGTTCACATGCACGCCACGGTCGCCCTGGTTCGGCCAGAACAGCTTCACCGCCAGCTTCGGGTTCTGCTTGTGCAGGCGCCCGTAGTAATAGGTGTTGACGATGCCCACGTCGCATTGCCCGGCGTTGATCGCTTCGAGTACGGCGATGTCATCGGAGAACACGTCGGTGGACAGGTTGTTGACCCAACCCTTGACGATTTCTTCGGTCTTGGCCGCGCCATGGGTTTCGATCAGGGTGGCGGTCAGCGACTGGTTGTAGACCTTCTTCGCGGTGCGCAGGCACAGGCGGCCTTCCCACTGCTTGTCGGCCAGGGCTTCGTAGGTAGTCAGGTCACCCGGTTTCACCCGGTCAGTGGAATAGGCGATGGTACGGGCACGCAGGCTCAGGCCAGTCCAGGCGTGGTTGGAGGAGCGATACTGCAGGGGGATGTTCTTGTCGATCACCGGCGAGGTGAACGGTTGCAGGATGCCCATTTGCTCGGCCTGCCAGAGGTTGCCGGCATCGACGGTCAGCAGCAGGTCGGCGGTGGCGTTTTCGCCCTCGGCCTTGATGCGCTGCATCAGCGGGGCTTCCTTGTCGGTGATGAACTTCACCTGCACACCGGTCTTCTGGGTGTAGGCGTCGAACACCGGCTTGATCAGTTCGTCGATGCGCGAGGAGTAGACCACCACTTCGTCGGCTGCCTGCACGGTGGTGCTGCCGATCAGGGTGAGTGCCAGGGCAGTCAGGAGGCGCTTGGGTGCCAACATGGGTGCGGTCTCTCATTTGCAAAAAGAGCGCAAATGATAAGGACTCACATTTGCCGGCGCTTGCTGGAGGCGTTACCAGATGTTGCATGAGTAGGATTTATAGTGGAGCTGATGGCCTCTTCGCAGGCAAGCCAGCTCCCACAGGGGACCGCGTTTCAAGCTCAGGGCTTTGCCAAATCAGGCAGATCGCCAGTCAGGCCCAAGGCTTGGCGCACGAACACCGCCTTGGCTTCGGGCATCTGGTCGACCATCTTCAGCCCGGCATTGCGCAACCAGCGCAGCGGCAGTTGGTCGGCCTGGAACAACCGCTCGAAGCCCTCCATCGCGGCCATCAACGCCAGGTTGTGCGGCATGCGTCGGCGCTCGTAGCGGCTCAGCACTTTTACATCCGCCAGGCGTTCGCCGCGCTCGGTGGCGGACAACAGCACTTCGGCCAGCGTCGCCGCATCGAGAAAGCCCAGGTTCACGCCCTGCCCCGCCAACGGGTGAATCACGTGGGCTGCGTCGCCGATCAACGCCAGGCCTTCGGCCACGTAGCGTTTGGCGTGGCGCTGGCGCAGCGGCACGCAGACACGCGGGTCGGCGCTGATCACCGTGCCCAGGCGGCCTTCAAAGGCGCGCTCCAATTCACGGCAGAAGCCTTCATCGTCCAGTGCCATCAGGCGCTCGGACTCCGCCGGCGTGGTCGACCAGACGATCGAACACCAGTCCTCCTGTCCATCGCGAACCAGGGGCAAAAACGCCAGCGGCCCGGTGTCGGTGAAACGTTGCCACGCCGTGCGCTGGTGCGGTTGGCTGCTGCGCACGCTGGTGACGATGGCGTTATGCAGGTAATCCCATTCGCGGGTCGCGGTGCCGGTCAGGCGGCGCACGGCGGAGTTGGCGCCGTCGGCCGCCACCACCAGCGGCGCGCGCAACTTGCGACCATCGGCCAGGGTCAGCAGCCAGTCATCGCCGGAGCGGCGCATCTGTTCCAGGCGCGCATTGGCCAGCAGGCCCAGGTCGCAGTCGTGCAGGCGCTCAAGCAAGGCATCCTGGACCACACGGTTTTCGACGATATGCCCAAGCACCTCGGCATGCACGCTGGCCGCCGAGAAGTGGATCTGCCCGGTGCCGCTGCCGTCCCACACCTGCATCTCGCCGTAAGGGCTGGCGCGGCGCTCGACGATGCCGTCCCACACGCCCAGGCGCTCGAGGATGCGTTGGCTGGCGGCCGACAAGGCGCTCACGCGGGGTTCGAACGCCGCGTCGTGAGCGAACGGCTTGACGCTCAGCGGGCTGCCGTCGAGCAGCAACACCTGCAAGCCACTGCCCTGCAACGCCAGCGCCAGGGCGCTTCCGACCATTCCGGCCCCGACAATCAGCACATCTGCGCGCATGTCCATGGTTTAAGCCTGTCTCGCTGGCGGCTTGCGCCGCACGTAAAGGGTTTTGTCGACGCGCGCCACCAGGGTGCCGGCGCCGTCATGAATCTGTACCTTGAGGTGAGGCAAGTACTTCTCGCCACCCTCGGTCTGCCGGCGGATTTCATCGAGCAACGTATCGTCGATGGAAAACTCGGCAAACACCGGGCCTTTGCCCGGCGAGATGAAATCGATACTCGCGGCCTTGTCCCAGACGATGTAGTCGCGGCCCAGGTTCTCCATGAGCATCAACATGTAGAAGGGATCGACCATCGAATACAGGCTGCCGCCGAACTGCGTGCCGACATAGTTGCGGTTGTACCAGCCCAGGCCCATGCGCACTTTGACGTGGCGAAAGTCGGCGCTCATCTGCTGCACGCTGACGCCCGCCCCCAGGTACGGCGGGTACAGGGTCATGATCCAGCGCAACAAGCGCGCCTTGCCCAGGAGCTCAATCAACCACTTACGCATCGGGACGCGTGCCCAGGCCCATGGCCTGACGGGCGAACCAGCGTTTGGCCGGCGGTAGCAGGTCGAGACCGAGCAGGCCCATGTTGCGGCCCAGGGCGACCAGCGGCTGGGCGCTGCCAAACAGGCGCGTGACCTGGTCGGAGAAGCCCACAGTAAGTTTCTGGTCCAGGCGCTGGCGCTCGCGGTAGCCTTGCAACGTCGCCAGGTCGCCCGGCACCTCAGGCCCGGCCAGCAAGGCTTCGGCCAAGGCATGGGCATCCCGCAGGGACAGGTTGAAGCCCTGGCCGGCAATCGGGTGCAGGCTGTGGGCGGCGTTGCCGAGGATCGCCAGGTGGGAGCGCACTTGTTCCTCGGCTTCCACCAGGGTCAACGGATACAGGTGACGTGCGCCAACTTGCTTGAGGGTGCCCAGGCGGTAGCCGAACACGCCCTGCAATTCACTGAGGAAGCTGCGCTCATCGAGGTTCGCCAGGCGCTGGGCGTCCATGCCGATGCGCGTCCACACCAGCGCGCAACGGTTGTCCGGCAGCGGCAGCAAGGCCATCGGGCCTTCATCGGTGAAACGCTCGAAGGCTTCGCCGTTGTGGGCTTCGCTCGGGGTGATGTTGGCGATCAGCGCGCTCTGGTTGTACGGCCGGGTTTTCACGCCGATGCCCAGTTGCTCGCGCAGGCCGGAACGGCCGCCGTCGGCCAGCACGGCGAGGTCGCATTCCAGCACGGTTTCATCGTTGAGGGTCAGGCGATAGCCGTCGGGCAGTGGTTCCATGCGCGTGACTTCAGCCGGGCAGCGCCAGCTGACCACGTCTTTATCCAAACCTTGCCACAGGCATTGGCCGAGCCAGGCGTTTTCGACGACGTAACCCAGGGCTGGCACGCCCTCTTCCATGGCAGACAGGCGCGCCGTGGAAAAACGCCCCCGGTCCGACACGTGAATCTGCTTGATCGGCTCGGCGCGACGGGAAATGTCCTGCCACAGGCCCAGGCGCTGATAAATCTGCCGGGCGCCGTAGGACAACGCCGACGAGCGCGCATCGTAGCTCGGCTGGTAGCTGTCGCCCGGTGCGAACGGCTCGATCATCACGATCTTCCAGCCACGCGCCTTGGCCCCGGCCTGCAACGCCAGGGCCAGACTGGCGCCCACCAGGCCACCGCCGATGATCGCGAGGTTGACCCGGCTCATCGGGCAGCCGCCATCAGCGCTTCGATCTCGGCGACGGTCTTGGGCACGCCGCCGGTCAGGATTTCACAGCCTTGCTTGGTCACTACCACGTCGTCCTCGATGCGCACGCCAATGCCACGCCATTTCTTTGCCACATTCTGGTTGTCCGGCGAGATGTAGATCCCCGGCTCCACGGTCAATGCCATGCCCACCTCCAGCACGCGCCATTCACCGCCCACCTTGTACTCGCCCACATCATGCACATCCATGCCCAGCCAGTGGCCGGCGCGGTGCATGTAGAAGGCTTTGTAGGCTTCGCTGGCGATCAACTCGTCGACGTCGCCCTGCAACAAGCCCAGCTTGACCAGCCCGGCGGTGATGACTTGCACCGTCGCCTCGTGGGCCTGGTTCCAATGTTTGTTGGGGGCGATCTGGGCAAAGGCGGCTTCCTGGGAGGCCAGCACAATCTCGTAGACCGCCTTTTGCTCAGGCGAAAACCTGCCGTTGACCGGCCAGGTGCGGGTGATGTCGCTGGCGTAGCAGTCGATCTCGCAACCGGCGTCGATCAGCACCAGATCGCCGTCCTTGAGCACGGCGTCATTCTGCTGGTAATGCAGGATGCAGCTGTTGCGCCCGGCGGCGACGATGGAGCCATAGGCCGGCATCTTTGCGCCGCCCTTGCGGAATTCGTAGTCCAGTTCGGCTTCCAGGCTGAACTCGTGCAAAC
The DNA here is from genome assembly GCF_057835125.1 of Pseudomonas sp. GL_117. Taxonomy (NCBI): domain Bacteria; kingdom Pseudomonadati; phylum Pseudomonadota; class Gammaproteobacteria; order Pseudomonadales; family Pseudomonadaceae; genus Pseudomonas; species Pseudomonas sp. GL_117. The sequence continues at coordinate 5,918,366 of NZ_CM174418.1, forward strand.
CGGCGCGGCTGGCCTGCATCGCCCGTACGTGGGCCGCGCAGGAAATCCGTGCCGCCTCGCGCATCACCTTCACTTCCGCCGCCGATTTATACAGGCGCATGTCGTGGAGCAGATGATCCAGCGCAACAAATTCGTTCGGCGGCTGGGCGCCGAGGTGCGCTTTAGAGCGGATCACGTTGATCCACTCCATCAGGTGGCGGTCGAATTCGGCATTGCTGCCCATGGCCGAATACACCCGGTCGCGGCCTTCGATCAGGCCGGGCAGGATGTCGTCGATGTCGGTGATGGGGAACGCGTCGTCGGCGCCAAAGTCGCGGATCGCGCCTTCGGTGCCGGCGCGCAGGCCGTCCCACAATTCGCGTTCGGCGTTGCGTTCGCGGCAGAACAGCACGTACTCGCCATGCAGGCGACCGGGCATCAGCACGATCACCGCCTGGGGTTCGGGGAAACCGCTCAGGTACTGGAAGTCGCTGTCCTGGCGGTAGACATGCTCGACATCACGGTTGCGGATCGCCACGGCGGCGGCCGGCAGGATCGCGATGCTGTTGGGTTCCATCTGCGCCATGAGCGCCTTGCGACGCCGGGTGTATTCCGCTCTGGGGATATGAATCATGGGCAGATGGGCTTCCTTGCTTAGTGCAGCGACGGCTTGGGTGCGGCAGGTTCTGCGGACTTCTTGGTCTCGGTGAACAGCAGCAGCGGCGCGACGCGCAGGTACTCCATGACTTCCATGTAGTCGCCTTCGCCGTCTTCGGACTCTTCCAGGGCGTCTTGTACCTGGGAGATGGCCGCAAGGTCCTGCAACACTTCCTTGGCGTCGGTGCTCAGTTCCAGGCCGCCGGCGTTCACGCCGAAACCGTGGAGGAAGCCCTGGCACCATTGGCCCAGTGCGGCGGCGCGTTCGGTGAGCGGTGCGTCGTCGGTCGGCAGCAGCAGGACCACGGTGACGTCGTCACCGGTCAGCTCGCCCTTGACCATTTCCTGCAGGCCGATCAGCGCGTTGCGCACGTTGTCGGTCGGCTCGGTCTCCAGCAGTTCGGCCACATCGGCCAGCCAGTTGTCGGCATCAAAGCCTACGCCGGTGCAGCTGCGGCCCAGCAACACGCCGTGCAATTCGGCAGGCGAGCATGGGTGACCGCTGGCGCTCAGCAGTTTGGAAAAAGCATCGTACGGGGAGTTCTGAATGGGCATGGTGAGCTAGGCGCCAGACGGCGCAATGTCTAGAATGAAGCGCTGTATCCTAGCACCGGCAGACGTACCAAGACTATCAAGGGCGTCAGATCGTTTATCCTGCAGTTGCCATTCATCAGACAAATCCAGTGGAACCCAATGGAAGACACCGACCTGCAAGCGCTGATGGCCAGACTCGAGTTGCTAATTGATCGGGTCGAGCAACTAAAGAGTCAAAACGGACTCCTACTAGCTCAGGAAAAAACCTGGCGCGAGGAACGCGCTCACCTCATTGAAAAAAACGAAATCGCCCGGCGTAAGGTCGAATCGATGATTTCGCGCCTGAAGGCCCTGGAGCAAGACTCATGAGTTCAAGCAATAGCGTCACCGTGCAGATCCTGGATAAAGAATATTCGATCATCTGTCCCCAGGAAGAGCGCAACAACCTGGTGAGCGCCGCCCGCTACCTGGATGGCAAGATGCGTGAAATCCGCAGCAGCGGCAAAGTCATCGGCGCCGACCGTATCGCCGTGATGGCCGCGCTGAACATCACTCACGATCTGCTGCACAAGCAGGAGCGCCCTGACGTGCAGGCCAGCGGCTCGACGCGCGAGCAGGTGCGCGACCTGCTGGAACGTGTGGATCTGGTGCTGTCCAGCGATTCAGACACACCCAAGGGCTGATTGCCGCGACTGTTTAAGGTATACTCGCCCCACTCCCTGGCGTGTTTGCCAGTCGGCGATGTCCCTGAGCCGATTCGCACTACCCTGGAAGTTGCACGTTGGGCTGGTGTGCATGTCCGCTAGACGGAAAGCCTTAAAGCCTACTGCTTCTTCCACCTTGAACTTTCGGGTTCAAGGGCTAAGTCGACAGCGGCTCTGTCGGGGAGCCTGAATTCCCAAACTCAATGCCAGTCTTCGGACTGGCATTGTTTTATGAGCCGAAAACCATGACCGAACCTGCGCCGCTTTCCCGTCCGCAACTTCGACGCATGTTGCGCAAGGCCCGCCGCGAGCTCAGCCCGAGCCAGCAGCGCAAGGCCGCCCACGGCCTCTATCGGCAACTGGCACAGCAGCAGCTGTTTCGCCGGGCCAAACACATTTCCCTGTATCTACCGACGGACGGCGAAATCGACCCGCGCCTGTTGCTGCGTGCCGCCCAGCGCCGGGGCAAGGCCACTTACCTGCCGGTGCTCAGCGCGTGGCCACGCACCAAGATGGTGTTCCAGCGCGTGCGGCCTGGGGAAAAGTTAAGGCCCAATCGCTTCCGCATCCTTGAGCCACGGGTCAACATCGGCCAACAGCGCAAGGTCTGGGCGCTGGACCTGGTGTTGTTGCCGTTGGTCGGTTTCGATGAGGCGGGTGGCCGCCTGGGCATGGGCGGCGGCTTCTACGACCGCAGCCTCGCTTACCTCGCGCGCCGCCAGAGCTGGCGCAAGCCGACGTTGCTGGGCCTGGCCCATGAATGCCAGAAGGTCGAGAAGTTGACGCAGGCGAGCTGGGATGTGCCATTGGCTGGCACCGTCACGGATAGGCAGTGGTATATCGCGCAGACGCCGCAGTAAAAAAAGCGGCGTCTGGAAGAAGGGTCAACGCTTGAACGGTTGCGGCTGTTGCTGAGTCAATTCAACGGGAGCATCGGTCTTGTTCGACCACAAGCTTTGGGCATACCCGGTGGTCACGACGCCCAGACCAAACAAAATAACCAAAATCCATAGTAAATCCGGCTTACGTTGCATCGATTGCCCCCCTTCAGGCACCTCGTACACGATGACAACAACGTTCCTCAGGAGTCCGTTGCGGCGCTGTCAAGCTTAAAAGCGGGCATTCTGCGGTAACGTGAACCAACACGCAAACCTTGACGCCAACCGACTGTCGGTTTGTCATGCAATTGCCCGACAACTTGCCCAATCCCATTTTGAGGAGCGCAAAAATGGCCTACTGGCTGATGAAATCCGAGCCTGATGAACTCTCCATCAAGGGCCTGGAAAAGCTCGGCGAAGCTCGCTGGGATGGGGTCCGCAACTACCAGGCGCGCAATTTTCTGCGCGCCATGGCCGAGGGCGACGAGTTTTTCTTCTACCATTCCAGCTGCCCGGAGCCAGGGATTGCCGGCATCGGAAAAATCATCAAGGCAGCCTACCCGGACCCCACAGCCCTGGAGCCGCAAAGCCACTACTTCGACGCCAAGGCCACCCCGGACAAAAATCCGTGGAGCGCGATCGACGTCGCCCACGTCAAGACATTCCCCAAAGTGCTGGGCCTGGGCTACCTGAAGCAGCAAACCGCCCTCGCCGAGTTGCCGCTGGTGCAAAAAGGCAGCCGACTGTCGGTGATGCCGGTGACCGCCGAACAATGGGCGGCGGTGCTCGCCCTGGGTTAAACACCCAGAACCCGGCAGTCACGCGCCAGACGCATGCATCTGCACGCCGGGCGGGTTAGGCTTGTGCTTCATTTGACCGGAATCAACCGCCCCTGGGCGCCATCCGGTCAAACTAGGATGCTAATGCCGCAGGAAGCCGCCATGTCGACGAATCACCACACCTCCCGTCTTTTCGCCATCGCACTCATCGCCCTGTTGCTGGGTGCCGGCGGCTTCGGCTATTGGCGCTCCCTCCAGGACCGCCTTCCCGAAGGCTTGAGCATGGGCAACGGGCGCCTGGAATCCACCGAAGTGCAGATCGCCGCCAAGATCCCCGGGCGCCTGGCCGAGGTGCGCGTGGACGAAGGCGACAAGGTGCTCAAAGGCCAACTGCTCGCACGCATGGACACCCGCACCCTCGAGGCCCAACGCGCCCAGGCCGAGGCCGAAGTGCTGCGCGCCAAGGAAAACTTCGCCGCCGCCGAGGCCAATGTGCAACTGCGCCAAAGCGAACAGTTGCTGGCCAACCAGGAACTCAAGCGTACCCAGGAGCTGTACAAGCGCGGCTTCGCCAGCAGCCAACTGATCGACCAGCAGCAAGCCCGGCAGAACACCGGCAACGCGGCGGTGATCGCCGCGCAAGCCCAGGTCAACTCGGTGAAGGCCGCCATCGGTGCGGCCCAGGCCCAAGTCGCCCAGCTCAACAGCGAGATCGACGACAGCAGCCTGCGCGCGCCCATCGACGGGATCATCCAACTGCGCCTGGCCGAGCCCGGCGAAGTGCTTGGCGCGGGCGGACGTGTGCTGCTGTTGATCGATCCGAATGACCAGTACATGAACCTCTACCTGCCCGCCTCCGTCACCGGTCGCCTGACCGTCGGCAGCGACGCGCGCATCCTGCTCGATGCCCTGCCCCAGCAACCGCTGCCGGCCAAGATCAGCTTTGTCGCCGCCAAATCCCAGTTCACGCCCAAGGAAGTGGAAACCCGCGACGAGCGCCAGAAACTGGTGTTCCGCGTCAAACTGCGCCTGACCCAACCCGACGCCGTGCCCCAAGCCAAACCGGGCATGCCCGGCGCCGGTTACGTGCGCACGGCAGACATCGCCTGGCCGGCCAACCTGCAATGACCGGCCTGGCGCTGCACGCCAGCGGGATCAGCCATCGCTACGGCAAACAACAGGCTTTGCTCGACATCGCCTTCAGCCTGCCCGCCGGAACGCGCTGCGGCTTGATCGGCCCGGACGGCGCAGGCAAGTCGAGCCTGCTGGGGTTGATCGCCGGGGTCAAAAAGCTCCAGGCAGGCCAACTGGAGGTGCTTGGCGGCTCGATCCAGGACCGGCGCCACCGCAACAGCCTCTACCCGCGCATCGCCTTCATGCCCCAAGGGCTGGGCGGCAACCTGTACCCCGAGCTGTCGATCAGCGAAAACATCCGTTTCTTCGCCACGCTGTTCGGCCTGTCCAGAGCCGACTGCGACCAGCGCATGCACAACCTGCTGCTGGCCACCGACCTCGCACGCTTCGCCGAACGCCCGGCGGGCAAGCTGTCCGGCGGGATGAAGCAGAAGCTCGGCCTGTGCTGCGCGCTGATCCACGACCCGGACCTGCTGATCCTCGACGAACCCACCACCGGCGTCGATCCGCTGTCGCGCCGACGCTTCTGGGAGCTGGTAGAAACCGTACGCAGCGAGCGCCCGCAGCTGACGTTGCTGGTGGCGACGGCCTACATGGAAGAAGCCGAACAATTCGAACATTGCCTGATGCTCGATCGCGGCAAACTGATCGCCGACGGCCTGAGCAGCGAACTGGCCGCCGCCACACCCAGTGGCAAACTGGATGAGGCCTTCACCCACTTCCAGGGCGACAGCGCCCACGACAACCAACCGCTGCTGATCCCACCCCGGGAAAGCGCCAACACCGACATCGCCATCGAAGCCCACGACTTGACCCTGCGTTTCGGTGATTTCACCGCAGTGAACAAGGTCAGCTTCGCCATCGGCCGTGGCGAGATTTTCGGCTTCCTCGGTTCCAACGGTTGCGGCAAGACCACCACCATGAAGGTGCTGACCGGGCTGATGCCGGCCACCGAAGGCAGCGCGAAATTGCTGGGCAACCCGGTGAATGCCAAGGACCTGGCCACCCGCAAGCGCGTGGGGTTCATGTCGCAGAGTTTCTCGCTGTATGGCGAACTCAGCGTGCGCCAGAACCTGGTACTGCACGCGCAGTTGTTCGACCTGAACCCGGCCGAGAGCGGGCCGCGGATCGACGAGTTGATCCAGCGTTTCGACCTCGGTGATGTCGCCGAGCAACCCTCCGGCGAACTGCCCCTGGGCCTGCGCCAGCGCCTGTCATTGGCGGTGGCGGTGCTGCATCGCCCGGAAGTGCTGATCCTCGACGAGCCGACCTCGGGCGTCGATCCGGCGGCACGGGATGACTTCTGGCGGCTGCTGATCGAGTTGTCCCGCGAACAGGGCGTGACCATCTTTCTGTCCACCCACTTTATGAACGAAGCCCAGCGCTGCGACCGCATTTCCTTGATGCACGCGGGCAAGGTGCTGGCCTGCGACACGCCGCACGCGCTGCAACAGCAGTTCCACGGCGACACCCTCGAAGCCGCCTTCGTCACCTGCCTGGAACAGGCCCAGGGCGAACCCGAACCGACTGCGCCCACCGCCACGGTCAGCGAAACCGCGGCGCCGCCGGTGAGCAAGCGCGGTTTCAGCCTGGCGCGCCTGTTGGCCGTGGCCAGCCGCGAAGGCAAGGAACTGCTGCGCGACAAGGTGCGCATGGCCTTCGCCCTGCTCGGCGCGATGTTCATGATGGTGATCTTCGGCTACGGCATTTCCCTGGATGTGGAAAACCTCGCATTCGCCGTCTATGACCAAGACCAGACCCCGCAGAGTCGCGCCTACCTGGAGGCGTTCCGCAGCTCGCGGTACTTCGAGGAGCAGCCGGCGATTCAGGATTCGGGTGAACTGCACCGACGCCTGCAACGCTCGGAAATCAAACTGGCCCTGGAGATCCCCCCCGGTTTTGGCCGCGACCTCTACGCCGGTCGCCAACCCACCGTGGCCGCCTGGCTCGACGGCGGCATGCCGTTTCGTGCGGAAACCAGCCGCAACTATGTAGAAGCCGTGCACCAGGCCAACCTCCAGCAACTGGGCGAACTGAGCAGCCGGCCACAAAACACCCCGGCAGCGGCCAAACTGGAAACGCGCTTTCGCTATAACCAGGACGTGGTCAGCGTAAACGCCATCGGCCCCGGCGTAATGGCGCTGATCCTGGCGTTTATTCCGGCGATGCTCACCGCCCTCGGCATCGTGCGTGAAAAGGAGCTGGGCTCGATCACCAACTTCTACGCCACGCCGCTCACACGCCTGGAGTTCCTGCTGGGCAAACAGGCGCCGTACCTGGCCGTCAGCCTGATCAACCTGGCGCTGCTGGTGGCGATGAACCGCTGGCTGTTCGGCGTGCCATTCAAGGGCAGCGGCCTGACGTTGGCGTTCGGCGGCCTGCTGTATGTGCTGGCCACCACCGGCATGGGCCTGCTGATTTCCGCGTTCACCCGCACCCAGATCGCCGCGATCCTCGGCACCATGATCATCACCAGCCTGCCGACCATCCAGTTTTCCGGGCTGATCGTGCCGCGTTCGTCCCTGGAAGGCGCCGCCGCGCTGATGGGCATGCTGTTTCCGGCGGGGCACTTCCTCGACATTGCGGTAGGCACCTTTACCAAGGCCCTGGACCTGCGCCAGCTGTGGCCGCAGTGCCTGGCGCTGTTCGGTTTTTTTGTCGGGTTCACCGGGTTGAGCCTGATCATGCTCAAGAAGCAGGAGGCCTGATGCACAAGTTCGCGCACATCCTGCGCCTGGGTCTGAAGGAACTCACCAGCCTGCGCCACGACAGCGTCTTGCTGCTGTTCCTGTTCTACGCCTTCACCGTAGCCATCTATATGCCCGCCGCCGGTTCGGTGATTGGCGTACACAACGCCAGTGTGGCGTTTGTCGACGAAGACCACAGCACGCTCTCGCGGCAGATGGCCGAAGCGCTGCAGCCACCCGAGTTTCAAGCGCCTGTGCCATTAGCCTATGACCAGTTGGACAAGGTCATGGACAGCGGCGCGTATACCTTCGTCATCAATGTGCCGGCGAATTTCCAGGCCGACCTGCTGGCCGGTCGCCAACCCGACGTGCAGGTGAATGTGGACGCCACGGCAATGAGCCAGGCGTTTATGGGCGCAGGCTACATCGGGCGGATTTTCCAGCGTGAGCTGCTGGCCTATAGCGGGCAGACCGCCGCCGCGAGCAACACGCCGGCCCTGCTGACCACCCGCGCGCTGTTCAACACCAACCTGGAAGGCGGCTGGTTTCTGGCGGTGATCCAGATCGTCAACAACATCACCATCCTCGCCGTCGTGCTCACCGGCACTGCGCTGCTGCGGGAACGCGAGCACGGCACCCTCGACCATTTGCTGGTGCTGCCACTGACCGCGCTGGAAATCATGCTGGCAAAAATCTGGAGCAATATGCTGGTGGTGGTGTTGTGCACCTGGGTGTCGCTGGAGGTGGTGGTCAAGGGTTTGCTCGGCGTACCGCTGGCGGGGTCGCTGGGGTTGTTCCTGTTTGTCACGGCGCTGTATCTGTTTGCCAGCACCGCACTAGGGATCTTTCTCGCCACACTGGCCCGTTCGACGCCGCAATTTGGCTTGCTGGCGATTCCGGTGATTATCCCGATGCTGTTGTTGTCCGGCGGCAGTACGCCGTTGGACAGCATGCCCGAGTGGTTGCAGTGGGTGATGCAGGCGTCGCCCTCGACGCATTTTGTGAGCCTGAGCGCGGCGATTCTGTTTCGGGATGCGGGGATCGGGGTGGTGTGGCCGGATTTGCTGGCGCTGGCGGGGATTGGGTTGGTGTTTTTTGCGGTGGCGTTGGGGCGGTTCAGGAAGAGTTTGGCGTCCTGAGGTGACTGTCAGGGCCTCTTCGCGAGCAAGCCCGCTCCCACATCCGACCGCATTCTCATGTTGAAACGCGGTCAACTGTGGGAGCGGGCTTGCTCGCGAATGGCGCGAAGCGCCCGGGTTACTGAATGATCAGGTTGTTGAACAACAGATCTTCCACCACTGGCTTGCCCGTCTCATCGGTCATCACTTGCTGAGTCTGCTTCAACGCTTCCTGGCGCAGTTTCTCTTTGCCTTCGACGGTGCTCATGGTCTCGTTGGTCTGCTGGGTGAACAGCGCCACCAGTTGGTTACGGATCAACGCATCGTTGGCTTTGACCGCCGCGGCCGCCTCGGTGCCGGTCACGCGCAGGGCGATGTCGGCCTTGTACACCTTCAGCTTGGCGGTGCCGTCCAGACCATAGTTGCCGACGAACGGTGGCGTCAGGCTGATATAGCTGACTTTCGGCGCCTCGCCTTCTTTCGCTTCCTGGGCCTGGGCTGCCATCGGCAAGGTCAGGGCCAGCATCAACAGGATCCACGCTTTCACAGTTCATTCCTCACATTCGGTTGCGCGCTAGCATAACGCTAGCAACGCTCAGCACAAGCTTATGGCGACGTATCAGGCACGAGCATGCTCGTTGACCCCCAGACGCACCCTTCTACACTTATCGGCCACGACGCCCAAAGGAATAGTCCGATGAAAGCTGTGCTGTGCAAAGCCTTCGGCCCTGCCGAAACCCTGGTGCTGGAAGATGTCGCAAGCCCAGCGATCAAGAACAACGAGATCCTGCTGGACGTGCATGCTGCCGGGGTCAACTTCCCGGACACCTTGATCATCGAGGGCAAGTACCAGTTCAAGCCGCCCTTTCCGTTCTCGCCGGGTGGCGAAGCGGCGGGTGTGGTCAGTGAAGTCGGCGAGAAGGTCAGCCACCTGAAGGTCGGCGACCGGGTCATGGCCCTGACCGGCTGGGGCAGCTTTGCCGAGCAGGTCGCGGTGCCGGGCTACAACGTGCTGCCGATCCCGCCGAGCATGGACTTCAACACCGCCGCCGCCTTCAGCATGACCTACGGCACCTCGATGCACGCGCTCAAACAGCGCGGTCACCTGCAACCCGGGGAAACCCTGCTGGTACTCGGCGCCTCCGGTGGCGTGGGCCTGGCGGCGGTGGAAATCGGCAAGGCCATGGGCGCCCGTGTGATCGCGGCGGCCAGCAGCGCCGACAAACTCGCGGTGGCAAAAGCCGCCGGTGCCGATGAGTTGATCAACTACAGCGAAACCAGCCTGAAGGATGAGATCAAGCGCCTCACCGACGGCAACGGCGCGGATGTGATCTACGACCCGGTGGGTGGCGACCTGTTTGACCAGGCCATCCGCAGCATTGCCTGGAACGGCCGCTTGCTGGTGGTGGGGTTTGCCAGCGGGCGCATCCCGGAGCTGCCGGTGAACCTGGCGCTGCTCAAGGGCGCGGCGGTGGTCGGGGTGTTCTGGGGCTCGTTCGCCCAGCGCCAGCCGCAAGACAATGCCGCGAATTTCCAGCAGCTGTTCACTTGGTATGGCGAGGGCAAGTTGAAGCCGTTGGTGTCGCAGGTGTATCCGCTGGAACAGGCGGCACAGGCGATCAATGACCTGGGGCAGCGTCGGGCTGTCGGGAAAGTCGTCGTCCAAACCCGCTAACCCACTTGAAATGCAGTTGAATGTGGGAGCGGGCTTGCTCGCGAAAGCGGTGTGCCAGTCAATATATTCGGTGACTGATCCACCGCATTCGCGAGCAAGCCCGCTCCCACACAAGCTTGCTCCCACATTTGGATCTCCAGTGTCCTGCGAGACCCCATCCCGACCCACACTTATCCATTCGCGACATGTTCGTAAGAGAACATCCACTGACGCTCATTTCCTGTGTTTGCAGATAAGAGGCGATGCTATTTTCGGTAACGAAACTGTAACATTCGCATCCGCAGTCAAAACAAGAAATTTGGAGCTCTTGAATGTTTGCTTTCTTTCGTCCTGCCGCACACCAGGCGCCCCTGCCTGAAGAAAAAATAGACAGCACCTACCGACGCCTGCGCTGGCAGATCTTCGCCGGTATTTTCTTTGGTTACGCCGGCTACTACCTGCTGCGTAAAAACTTCTCCCTGGCCATGCCGTACTTGATCGACGAGGGTTACACCCGCGGCGAACTGGGCCTGGCGATGTCTGCCATCGCGATTGCCTACGGCCTGTCCAAGTTCCTCATGGGCCTGGTGTCCGACCGCTCCAACCCGCGTTACTTCCTGCCCTTCGGCCTGCTGGTTTCAGCGGGTGTGATGTTCATTTTCGGTTTCGCACCTTGGGCGACGTCCAGCGTGACCATGATGTTCATTTTGCTGTTCATCAACGGCTGGGCCCAGGGCATGGGCTGGCCGCCAAGTGGCCGGACCATGGTGCACTGGTGGTCGCAGAAGGAGCGCGGCGGCGTGGTTTCCGTGTGGAACGTGGCGCATAACGTCGGCGGCGGCCTGATCGGCCCGCTGTTCCTGCTTGGCATGGCCTGGTTCAACGACTGGCACGCGGCGTTCTACGTACCGGCCACCGTGGCCCTGCTGGTGGCGGCGTTTGCCTTCATCACCATGCGCGATACCCCGCAATCGGTCGGCCTGCCGCCAATCGAGAAGTACAAGAACGACTACCCGGAAGGCTACGACGCCAGCCACGAAGACGAATTCAGCGCCAAGGAAATCTTCGTCAAGTACGTGCTGCGCAACAAAATGCTCTGGTACATCGCCTTCGCCAACGTGTTCGTCTACCTGCTGCGCTACGGCGTGCTGGACTGGGCGCCGACGTACCTCAAGGAAGCCAAGCACTTCACCGTCAACAAGTCGTCGTGGGCGTACTTCTTCTACGAGTGGGCCGGTATTCCGGGCACGCTGCTGTGCGGCTGGATGTCGGACAAGATCTTCCGTGGCAACCGTGGCCTGACCGGCATCGTGTTCATGGCGCTGGTGACGGTGGCGACCCTGGTTTACTGGCTCAACCCGCCGGGCAACCCGATGATCGACATGATCGCGCTGTTCTCCATCGGTTTCCTGATCTACGGCCCGGTGATGCTGATCGGCCTGCAGGCGCTGGAACTGGCACCGAAGAAAGCTGCCGGTACAGCGGCGGGTTTCACCGGCCTGTTCGGTTACCTGGGCGGTTCGGTGGCGGCGAGTGCGGCCATGGGCTACACCGTGGACCACTTCGGCTGGGACGGTGGTTTCGTGCTGCTGATCGGCGCGTGCGTGTTGGCGATTGCGTTCCTGATCCCCACGCTGTGGCACACCAACAGCGTCAGTTCGGCGCGTTAACCGCCTGAACACCCCTTCGCACAACGCTTGAGCCGCGCCTCCAGGTTTTTATCTGGCATGGCGTGGCTACGCAGGGCGTGGACGGTCTGCTCGACATAATCGCGCGTAGTGCCGTAACGCCCGCAAGCGCTTTCCAACACGTGGTTCAGGATGGCGTCGGGAAGATTGCCCGCGTAGCTGGGCAAGTGCCGCTCCAACACAAACCCCAAAGCCTGCACCTGACTGCCATCTTCAAGACGGCAACTGAGCCAGTGTGGCCGATACGAGGGGTAAGGCATTTCGCGGCACCACAGCGCGTAGAGCGAGGCTTCCAGCTGGTCTTCCGGCAAGCGGTAGGCAAACCCGCTGCATGAGCCGCCGCGATCCAGGCCAAAGACCAACCCCGGCAATTCCGGTGTCCCCCGGTGTTCGTGGGACCACAGGTACAGGCCACGGTGATAACCATGGACCCGCGCCCGCACGCGTTGGGTGGATGAGCATTCAGGACGCCAGATCAACGAGCCGTAAGCGAACAGCCAGACCGGCCCACCCTTGTGCCGGCCCATGGTCGCCTGCATCGAACTCATCAACTGCTCGTGAGTGAGTTGCGGCCCCAGATCGAGCCGCGGAGGGTAAGCCAATTGCATAAGATCGGATTCAATAACGGTCATGGCAGATCGCTTAGGTCTCCTGTGTGTTACCAGTTGTAAGCAACTTTACCGTAATAAAACGCGCCGCTGTAACCGTACGGCGAAAATGTGCTGTAGGCCAGGTTGCCGCCGCTGCTGGCGAATGCATTGACCTTTTCCGGGTATTTATCAGTGACGTTGTCGCCGCCCAGGGTGAAGGTCCAGTTCTGCAACTTGTAGTCCGCCGACAGGTCCAGCACCCACGCCGCCTTGAAGGTCTGGTCGTTGACCTTGTCCGCCTGATAGCTGGTGAACTCACCATAGCGCACCAGGTTGCTGTGCAACGCCCAATTGCCGAAGGTGAAGTCGTTGCCCAGGCTCAGCTTGTGCTCTGGCGTGGTATCGCCGAGCAGGCCGCTTTTCTCGCGGCGATCGACCCGCACCAGGTTGGCCCCCAGGCTGTCGAGGATCGCCGGGTTGGCCTTCACGTCCGTGACCTTGGTGTGGTTGTAGTTGTAGCCGACGGTGCTGTTCCAGCGGATGCCGTTGTCGAACTGGTAGCGATAGTTGGCCACCAGATCGACGCCGTCGGTGCTGGTGTCGGTGGCATTGGTGAAGTAGCGCGCCGTGGTGTAGTTGATGTTGCCGACGCCGTTGGCTTGCAGGTAGGCCTGGGTCGCGGGGCTCAGGTTGAGGTTGGACGATAGGCTGATGCGGTCGCGAATATCGATGCGGTACACATCCAGCGTCACGGTCAGGTCATCGGCGGGCTCCAGTACCAGGCCGAGGCTGTAGTTGCGCGATTTCTCGGCCTTCAGGTCCTCTGCGCCAAGCAGGCGCGCGACCTGGCTGGAGGCCGGGAACGTGCCGGCCTCGCGGATTTCACTGCCGATCAGTTGGGACGAGGTAAACGCAAAGTTCTGCTGGGCCAGGGACGGTGCGCGGAAACCGTTGGAAATACTGCCGCGCAAGGCCACCTGCGGGGTGAAATCGTAGCGCGCCGACAGCGAGCCGCTGACATTGGAGCCGAAGTCGCTGTAATCCTCATGCCGCACGGCGGCCGAGGCGCTGAGTTTTTCGGTGAAGTTGGTTTCCAGGTCCAGGTACTGGGCCCAGTTGTGGCGTGAGCTGCTGCCGGCGTCAGCCTCACGGAAGCCGCCGAGGCCCGAACTGCCGCTCTGGTAGTAGGATGCCGGCTCGCCCGCTTCGATTTCATAGCCCTGGCGCAGGTATTCACCGCCAAACGCGACGGACACCGGATACGGCAGCAACCCCACGTCGAACTCACGGGACAGGTCCAGGCTGACTTGCTTCTGGTCGTTGCTCAGGGTGCCGTTGTCGAACTTGCGCGGCGTGGCCAGACCCAGGGAGGTGTTGATGGTTTCGGTGCTGAGCTCGTATTGGTTCTTGCCGTAGTTGGCCGACAGGTCGTAATGCCAGTCGTAGGCCAGCAAGCCGCGCAGGCCCACCACCAGCGAGGTGTCTTCCAGGCTGCCCTTGATCAGCGGCAGGTAGCCATTGGGGTTGAGCGCCGCGATGTTGTTGGACGCATTGCTTGCACGGTAGAACGCCGCCGTCTCGCCACGCCGCTTGCTGTAACCGCCAAAGCTGTAGAACTCGGCCGCATCGTTGAAGGAATATTCGGAGTTGAACGCCAGCTTGCCTTCATTGGTCGCCGGTTCGCCCTGGCGGAACACGCGCTGGCCGTAGGTGGTGGAGCCAATGCTGGCAGTGCGGTAATCCTTGCCGGCACGGTTGGTGTAATCGTTGTCGGCGCCTTCGCCGGAGAGGCTGATAAAGCCGTTGTCGCCCAAGGCCAGGCCGGTGTTGCCGCTGATATTGCGCTGGATGCCGTCGCCCTTCTTGTACTGGCCGAACTTGCTGGAGATCGAGCCGCCATGGTCGGCATGCTTGAGGATTACGTTGATCACCCCGGCAATCGCGTCCGAACCGTAGCGCGCGGACGCGCCGTCGCGCAGCACTTCGATATGGTCCACCGCCGACAGCGGGATCGCGTTCAGGTCCGCTGGGGCCGAGCCACGCCCCACCGCCCCGCCGAGGTTGACGAAGGCACTGGTGTGGCGGCGCTTGCCGTTGACCAGCACCAACACTTGGTCCGGCGACAACCCGCGCAGTTGCGCAGGGCGTACCAGTTCGGCGCCATCCACCAGGCTTGGGCGTGGAAAGTTGATCGACGGAATCAGCCGCGCCAACACTGCGCCCAGCTCATCGGAACCGGTGCTGCGCAGGGTGTCGCCGGAAATCACATCCACCGGCGACAGCGAGGCACTGGCAGTGCGCTCCTGGGCGCGGGTGCCGGTGACGATCACGGTGTCGAGCTTAGGCACATCGGTGGCGGACGTTTCGGCCGCAAAGACAGGATTGAAGCCTGCGGCGGTCAGCAAATTGGCTGACAAAATCGCCGAGTACAGCGCGTGTTTCTTGTAGCTCCCCATACCGCTCCCCTTGGAATCATCTATCAGAACGTCATGCTCTGAATGCGTACGATCGATCCGGCTGGCGGGCGGTGGCGGTCAGTTGTTGGTGTTTGGCAGAACGTCGGTAGTCCGTTGTCTTATATCTTAATAAGACTTTTCCTACATTTAAAAGACCTTAAATGCATAAGCATAGGCGGTCATACTTTCAGCCCACGTTCAGGCCAGGTCGGGCGCTAGCCGTCAAACTACAGGGATTAAGCGACCCCACTAGCCGCCCATCCAAACGACTACCGAGGTCGGATCATGAAACAGCTTTTCCTCGGCTTGCTGCTTCTGGCACAAGCCACCGCCGCCCTGGCCAACGAAACCGCTGCGCCAGACGACAAGGGCTTCTGGTACGCGCAGACCAGCATCTACACCCGGCATTTCTCACCGGACCCCAAGCACAACAACAACCAGGACCTGATCGGCCTGGAGCGCAATGACGCATCTGGTTGGGTATATGGCGGGGCGACATTTCGCAACTCGTTCAGCCAGCGCTCGTACTACGCCTATGCGGGCAAGCGCTATGACATGAGCGACTACCCGGTGTACCTCAAGCTGACCGGCGGGGTGATCCAGGGCTATCGCGGCGAATACCGCGACAAGATTCCGTTGAACCGTTTCGGCGTGGCGCCGGTGATCATTCCGTCAGTGGGCACCCATTACGGGCCGGTGGCGGCGGAACTGGTGTTGCTGGGGTTCAATGCGGCGATGGTGACAACCGGCGTACGCTTCTGACCCTGACACGACACAACCCAATGTGGGAGCGGGCTTGCTCGCGAAAGCGGTGGATCAGTCAAAACATCTTTGGCTGACACACCGCTTTCGCGAGCAAGCCCGCTCCCACACAAGCCCGCTCCCACATTTTGATCGGTGTAGGCCAGTTATTTATGGACGGGGAGCGTAGGCAAACACGTCGGCGCGCATCTGGTGCGCGTCCATCCCGGCTTCGACCAGGGCATCCAATGTGCCGTATATCATCGCCGGCGAACCACTGGCATACACGTGCACGGCCTTGAGGTCGGCGATGTCCTCACACACTGCTTCATGCAACAACCCGCAACGCCCGTCCCAGCCGCACAGGTCGCTGACAACTTTGTGCAGGAACAGGTTGGGCAGTTGCAGCCACTGGTCCCAGTGCTCGATGGCGTAGAAATCTTCCGGGCGACGTACGCCCCAATACAGATGCACCGGGTGCTTGAAGCCCGAGGCGCGGCAGTGTTCGATCAAGCTGTGCATCTGTGCCATGCCGGTGCCGGCGGCGATCAGCACCAGCGGCCCGTCCGGCAGTTCGGCCAAGTGGGTGTCGCCAAATGGCAGCTCGACGCGCGCCATCTGGTTGCGCTGCAACTGCGCCAGCAAGCTGCGGGCGCTGTCTTCACGGGCCAGCACGTGCAGCTCCAAGTCACGCCCGGCGTGGGGCGCCGAGGCCAGGGAGAACGCCGACTTGTCGCCATTGTCCCGCTCGATCATCAGGTATTGCCCGGCGTGGTAACGCACCGCCTTGCCGGCCGGTGCACGCAGGCGCACGCGCCACACGTCGCCGCCGACGTCCACGCACTCACTCAACTGGCACGACAACTTGCGCAACGGCAACTCTCCCGGCGCCAGCACGCCATCCCACAACACAATGCAATCTTCCAGCGGCTCGGCGATACAAGTGTAGAACTCACCGTGGTCGCGCACCTCACCGGCTTGCTGCACCCGGCCTTCCACCAGCAACGCCGCGCATATGTGGCACACGCCGTTGCGACAGGCCTGGGGGCACTCGTAGCCCAGGCGACGGGCGCCTTCGAGGATTCGCTCGCCAGGGACCAACTCCAGCACGGCGCCGGACGGTTGCAGGGTTACACGCATCAATCTATTCCCAATTCTTTCCACATTGCATCGACACGGGCTGTGACAGCTTCGTCCTTGACGATCACCCGGCCCCACTCGCGCGTGGTTTCACCCGGCCATTTGTGGGTGGCGTCCAGGCCCATCTTCGAGCCCAGGCCCGACACCGGCGAAGCGAAGTCGAGGTAGTCGATCGGCGTGTTGTCGATCATCACCGTGTCGCGCTTGGGGTCCATGCGCGTGGTGATGGCCCAGATCACGTCGTTCCAGTCGCGGGCGTTGATGTCGTCGTCGGTGACGATAACGAACTTGGTGTACATGAACTGTCGCAAAAACGACCACACACCGAGCATTACCCGCTTGGCGTGGCCTGGGTACGACTTCTTCATGGTCACGATGGCCATGCGGTACGAACAGCCTTCCGGCGGCAGGTAGAAGTCGGTGATTTCCGGGAATTGCTTTTGCAGGATCGGCACGAACACTTCGTTGAGCGCCACGCCCAGAATGGCCGGCTCATCCGGCGGCCGGCCAGTGTAGGTGCTGTGGTAGATCGGCTTGATCCGGTGGGTAATGCGCTCGACGGTGAACACCGGGAAGCTGTCGACTTCGTTGTAGTAGCCGGTGTGATCGCCGTACGGGCCTTCGTCGGCCATTTCCCCCGGGTGGATCACGCCTTCGAGGATGATTTCGGCGGTGGCCGGCACTTGCAGGTCGTTGCCACGGCACTTCACCAGCTCGGTGCGGTTACCGCGCAGCAGGCCGGCGAAGGCGTATTCGGACAGGCTGTCAGGCACCGGCGTCACGGCGCCAAGGATGGTGGCCGGGTCGGCGCCCAGGGCCACGGAGACCGGGAATGGCTGGCCTGGGTGTTTTTCGCACCATTCACGGTAATCCAGCGCGCCGCCACGGTGGCTCAGCCAACGCATGATCACCTTGTTGCGGCCGATTACTTGCTGGCGGTAGATGCCGAGGTTCTGGCGGTCCTTGTTCGGGCCTTTGGTGACGGTCAGGCCCCAGGTGATCAGCGGGCCGACGTCGCCGGGCCAGCAGGTCTGCACCGGCAGCATGGCGAGGTCGACGTCATCACCTTCGATGACCACTTCCTGGCACACCGCGTCCTTGACCACCTTGGGGGCCATGGCAATGATCTTGCGGAAGATCGGCAGCTTCGACCAGGCGTCCTTCAACCCCTTGGGCGGCTCGGGCTCCTTGAGGAAAGCCAGCAGCTTGCCGATTTCGCGCAGCTCGCTGACCGACTCGGCGCCCATGCCAAACGCCACGCGCTCGGGGGTGCCAAACAGGTTGCCGAGCACCGGAATATCAAAGCCGGTCGGGTTTTCGAAGAGCAGCGCCGGGCCCTTGTTGCGCAGGGTACGGTCGCAAATCTCAGTCATTTCCAGCACCGGGGAAACCGGCATCTGGATACGTTTCAACTCTCCGCGCTGCTCAAGCTGCTGCACGAAATCCCGAAGATCCTTGAATTTCATTAACCATGCCACCCGTAAAATAGGCGTACATCCTACCTGCTCCGAGGGGCATTTGGCTGCCGGAGCACTTAAAAAGCGGGCGCAAAAAAAATGGCGCCCCTGGGGGCGCCATTCTTTCGGACCGCAAGCGTCGTATTACTTACGCTTCATCGACAAGAAGAACTCGTCGTTGGTCTTGGTGGTCTTCAGCTTGTCGACCAGGAACTCGATGGCAGCAACTTCATCCATCGGGTGCAGCAGCTTGCGCAGGATCCACATGCGCTGCAGTTCGTCGTCGGCAGTCAGCAACTCTTCACGGCGGGTGCCGGAACGGTTGATGTTGATGGCCGGGAATACGCGTTTTTCCGCGATGCGACGGTCCAGGGGCAGTTCCATGTTGCCGGTACCCTTGAACTCTTCGTAGATCACTTCGTCCATCTTCGAACCGGTTTCAACCAGTGCGGTGGCGATAATGGTCAGCGAGCCGCCTTCTTCGATGTTGCGCGCGGCGCCGAAGAAACGCTTCGGTTTCTCCAGGGCGTGGGCGTCGACACCACCGGTCAATACCTTGCCGGAGCTCGGGATCACGGTGTTGTAGGCACGGGCCAGACGGGTGATGGAGTCAAGCAGGATCACCACGTCCTTCTTGTGTTCGACCAGGCGCTTGGCCTTCTCGATCACCATTTCGGCAACCTGCACATGGCGGGTTGGCGGCTCATCGAACGTCGAGGCAACCACTTCGCCGCGCACGGTGCGCTGCATTTCGGTCACTTCTTCCGGACGCTCATCGATCAGCAGCACGATCAGGTGAACTTCAGGGTTGTTACGCGCGATGTTCGCTGCAATGTTCTGCAGCATGATGGTCTTACCGGCTTTCGGCGGTGCGACGATCAGACCACGCTGGCCTTTGCCGATCGGGGCGCACAGGTCGATCACACGACCGGTCAAGTCTTCGGTGGAACCGTTGCCGGCTTCCATCTTCATGCGCACAGTCGGGAACAGCGGAGTCAGGTTCTCGAAGAGAATCTTGTTTTTCGCGTTCTCAGGACGATCGAAGTTGATCGTGTCGACCTTGAGCAGGGCGAAATAACGCTCGCCTTCCTTTGGAGGGCGGATCTTGCCAACGATGGTGTCACCGGTGCGCAAGTTGAAGCGACGGATCTGGCTCGGCGAGACGTAAATGTCGTCTGGGCCGGCAAGATAGGAGGCGTCTGCAGAGCGGAGGAAGCCGAAGCCGTCCTGGAGAATCTCCAGCACGCCATCACCGGAGATTTCCTCGCCGCTTTTCGCGTGCTTTTTCAGCAGGGAGAAAATCACGTCCTGCTTGCGCGAACGGGCCATATTTTCTATGCCCATTTCTTCGGCCAGCTGGAGCAGGTCGGTAATCGGCTTTTGCTTGAGTTCAGTCAGATTCATATAGGAATGACGTAATCATTTATGGAGGGGGGAAATTAAGCTTTTGGCTTAATGAGGCCGCGCCGCAGAGAAGGCGACAGGATCGCGTACTAATCGAAAAGGAGTGCGTCGGCGACGGCATGCAGGGGGCAGTGGAGAAACCAGTGCGGGGCCGAATGTACCACCTGAGTTTCGGAGCGTCTAGCCCTGTTTCACGAAAAAGCCCCGCAATTTGCGGGGCCTTTCTGACGACGTTTAGATGTTCGCGTCGAGGAAAGCTTGCAACTGGGACTTCGACAGCGCGCCCACTTTAGTGGCTTCGACGTTACCGTTCTTGAACAGCATCAGCGTCGGGATACCACGCACGCCGTGCTTGGCCGGGGTTTCCTGGTTGTCGTCGATGTTCAGCTTGGCAATGGTCAATTTGCCTTCGTAGGTGGTTGCAATGTCGTCCAGAACAGGAGCGATCATTTTGCAAGGGCCGCACCATTCAGCCCAGTAGTCAACCAGCACCGGGCCTTGAGCCTTGAGTACTTCGGCCTCAAAGGTCGCGTCGGTGACGTGCTTGATAAGATCGTTGCTCATGGATGTCTCCGGATTGTAAGCAAAAAAAACGTGGCCCATCATAGCTGCCCTTCCCCCGTTCAGGAAGCCGCCTCTGATTGAGTCTTGCTATGGTGGTGCATGAGTTTGGGTATAGCCCAACTCAAGGCGCTACGGGAGTCACAAAGGCAATGCCGGTGCGCAGCGCCGCATTGCGCACGTGTTCCTGCATGGTTTTCTGCGCCGCCGCACTGGCGCGCCGGGCCAGGGCGCGCAGGATCTTGCGGTGTTCCTGCCAGGTTTCCATGGCCCGCTCCGGCCGGATGAACGGTAGTTTCTGACTTTCCAGGAACACCTCGGCGCTGGCGCTCAGGATGCTCACCATCGCCTGATTGCCACTGGCCAGCAGGATGCGCTGGTGGAATTCGAAGTCCAGCCGCGCCGCCGCTTCAAAGTCACCGGCTTTGAGCACCTTGCGCATCGCCTCGACGTTATCGTCCAGGCTGTCCAGCTCGTCGATGGTCAACGTCACCGCCGCCAAACCCGCCGCAAAGCCTTCAAGGGCATAGCGCAACTGGAAAATATCCAACGGCGTGGCCTGCGCCGCAAACGGCCAGGCAAATCCCGGCGCCTCGTCGACTGCTTGCACAAACACACCTTTGCCCGGCTGCACGCTGACCACGCCCAAGGCGCTCAAAGACGACAGCGCCTCGCGCAAAGACGCCCGGCTCACCCCCAACTGCAGCGCCAGATCGCGCTGGGACGGCAATGCATCGCCCGGCCCGAAGCCTTGCTCCTTGATCAGTTTGCGGATGGCCTGCAGGGCCGCTTCCGGTACGGCTTGGGCGATGGAATTCATAAAAAACTCAAGGTTCCAGTCAACTGAGCGGCTAGTTGTAAAGCTATTCGCGGCCGGCGGCAAGCCACGCCCCAAAGGGGCTCGCGCGGTTTTAACGGCGCTCGAAAAGGGTGCGAAAAGCCCCACCACTGTTCAGACCAGTAAGACCAGCGCAGCGCAGCAAAACCCTGCCTTGCAGACGATCCTGCGCAGGCTGGCATGGGCTGTGCAATTACTCCATCAGCCCAATCCAGAAAACCCCTTCGCCCTTCTCGGAGAGTTGCCATGACCAAGCGCTACAGCGCCCTGCTCACTGCCCTGTTTGCCAGCCTGATGCTGAGCCAGGCACCCGCCCAGGCCAACGGTCTGGACGACATCGTCGCCCGTGGCACCCTCAAGGTCGCCGTGCCCCAGGACTTCCCGCCCTTCGGCTCGGTCGGCCCGGATATGAAACCGCGGGGCCTGGACATCGACACCGCCAAGCTGCTGGCCGACCAGCTCAAGGTCAAGCTGGAGCTGACCCCGGTCAACAGCACCAACCGCATTCCGTTCCTGACCACCGGCAAGGTCGACCTGGTGATCTCCAGCCTGGGCAAGAACCCCGAGCGGGAAAAGGTCATCGACTTCTCCAAGGCCTACGCGCCGTTCTACCTGGCCGTATTCGGCCCGCCTGACGCGGCGATCACTGGCCTCGACGACCTCAAGGGCAAGACCATCAGCGTGACCCGTGGCGCCATCGAAGACATCGAACTGACCGCCGTTGCGCCCAAGGAAGCCACGATCAAGCGCTTCGAAGACAACAATTCGACCATCGCCGCCTACCTGGCCGGCCAGGTCGACCTGATCGCCAGCGGCAACGTGGTGATGGTCGCGATCAGCGAGCGCAGCCCCAAACGCGTGCCGGCGCTGAAGGTGAAGCTCAAGGATTCGCCGGTGTACGTGGGCGTGAACAAGAACGAGCCGGCGCTGCTGGAAAAGGTCAACCAGATCCTGGTGTCCGCCAAGGCCGATGGCAGCCTGGAAAAGAACGCCCTGCAATGGCTGAAAGAGCCTTTGCCGGCCGATCTTTGAAGGCGGAGTTGACCCATGGCCTATCAGTTCGACTTTGTGCCCGTGCTGGCCAACACCGACCTGCTGCTGCGTGGCGCGCTGTTCACCTTGGAGTTGACCGCCATTGGCGCGATTCTCGGGGTGGCCCTGGGTACTGCCGGCGCCGTGGTGCGGGCGTGGAAGATCCAGCCGTTCGCCTGGTTCTTCGGCGTGTACGTCGAGTTGATCCGCAACACGCCGTTCCTGGTGCAGCTGTTCTTCATCTTCTTCGGCCTGCCGTCCCTGGGGCTGAAGATCACCGAATGGCAAGCCGCCGTGCTGGCGATGGTGATCAACCTGGGCGCCTACTCCACCGAAATCATCCGCGCCGGCATCCAGGCCGTCCCCCGTGGGCAACTGGAAGCCGCAGCGGCGCTGGCGATGACGCGTTTCGAAGCGTTTCGCCACGTGGTGCTGCTACCGGCACTGGGCAAGGTGTGGCCGGCCCTGAGCAGCCAGATCATCATCGTGATGCTCGGTTCGGCAGTGTGCTCGCAGATCGCCACCGAAGAGTTGAGCTTTGCCGCCAACTTTATCCAATCGCGCAATTTCCGCGCCTTTGAAACCTATGCCCTGACCACCCTGGTGTACCTGTGCATGGCCTTGATGATTCGCCAGTTGCTCAACTGGATCGGCCGCCGGTTTGTGATGAGGAATAGCCGATGAGTGATTTTTCGTTCTGGGACATC
The DNA here is from genome assembly GCF_057835125.1 of Pseudomonas sp. GL_117. Classification (NCBI taxonomy): domain Bacteria; kingdom Pseudomonadati; phylum Pseudomonadota; class Gammaproteobacteria; order Pseudomonadales; family Pseudomonadaceae; genus Pseudomonas; species Pseudomonas sp. GL_117. The sequence goes on from NZ_CM174418.1 coordinate 5,941,104, forward strand.
GTGCGCAACCTGCTCACCGGCCTGCAATGGACCCTGCTGCTGTCGCTGGTGGCGTTCATCGGCGGCGGCTTGATCGGCTTGCTGGTGATGACCCTGCGCATCAGCAGCAAGGCGTTCCCGCGGAACGTGGCGCGCACCTATATCGAATTGTTCCAGGGCACACCGTTGCTGATGCAACTGTTCCTGGTGTTTTTCGGTATCGCCCTGCTCGGCGTGGATATTTCGCCCTGGCTTGCCGCCGCGATTGCCCTGACCCTGTTCACCAGTGCCTACCTCGCCGAAATCTGGCGCGGCTGCGTCGACTCCATCGCCCACGGGCAATGGGAGGCCTCGGCCAGCCTGGCGCTCAACCCACTGGAGCAACTGCGCTACGTGATCCTGCCCCAGGCCCTGCGAATTGCCGTGGCGCCCACCGTGGGCTTCTCGGTGCAGGTGGTCAAAGGCACCGCCGTGACCTCGATCATCGGCTTCACCGAACTGACCAAGACCGGCGGCATGCTCGCCAACGCCACCTTCGAGCCCTTCATGGTCTACGGCCTGGTGGCCCTTGGTTACTTTTTGCTCTGCTACCCCCTGTCCCTCAGCGCGCGCTACCTGGAAAGGAGACTGCATGCCTCTGCTTAGAATTTCCGCCCTGCATAAGTATTACGGCGATCACCACGTCCTAAAGGGCATCGACCTGACCGTTGAAGAAGGCCAGGTGGTGGCGATCATCGGCCGCAGCGGCTCGGGCAAGTCCACCTTGCTGCGCACTCTCAACGGCCTGGAATCGATCAACGACGGCGTGATCGAAGTCGACGGCGAGTACCTCGACGCCGCTCGCGCCGACCTGCGCAGCCTGCGACAGAAAGTCGGCATGGTGTTCCAGCAATTCAACCTGTTCCCACACCTGACGGTGGGCGAAAACGTGATGCTCGCACCACAGGTGGTGCAGAAAGTGCCCAAGGCCAAGGCCGCGCAACTGGCCAGGCAGATGCTGGAACGCGTCGGGCTCGGCGAAAAATTCGATGCCTTCCCTGATCGCTTGTCCGGCGGCCAGCAACAACGCGTGGCGATTGCCCGTGCGCTGGCCATGTCGCCGAAAGTCTTGCTGTGCGACGAAATCACCTCGGCCCTGGACCCGGAGTTGGTCAACGAAGTGCTCAGCGTGGTGCGCCAGCTGGCCAAGGACGGCATGACCCTGATCATGGTGACCCACGAAATGCGCTTCGCCCGCGAAGTCGGCGACAAGCTGGTGTTCATGCACCAGGGCAAGGTGCATGAAGTGGGCGACCCCAAGGTGCTGTTCGCCAACCCGCAGACCACTGAACTCGCCAACTTCATTGGCTCGGTGGAGCAGGCAGGCTGATCAGCTCAAGGCTGCCGCGTCCTTCCAGGCGCGCCTCGTTGCGCACCTCCAGGGCATCGGCTGGCAGGTCGGTGTCGATGTCGACTTGAGCGGTCAGCCTTCGCCCTGCCACCCGCATCCCCGCCACTCGCACCTCCAGGGTCTGGCCAGGCAGCAATTGCCCATCCGCCGACTCGTCGGGCCGTTGCATCGCCGCCCACTCGACCGCGCGGCCGTCCACCCGCGCGTGCTTGAGGCTCAGGCGAAAGCGCCCTGGGCGACCAAACTGAAACCCCTGGCCATCGGCAGCCGCGCCGGTAAAGCGCAACGCCATTGCCGAGGGCTCGGCACACAGCACAGTCAGATGCAGCGAGCGAGTCGGCAGTGCCATGGAGGCGCCTGTCACCGGCCCGGCCCGGCGAATGGCACCGTAGTCGATATGAGCCTGGCTCAACGACAAGCGGCAGTTTTCGGCCCACGCTCCCGGAGCGATCAGTAACGCGCAAAGCAGCATTGCCCACTTAAAGAGCATGGCACACCGCCGATGCAGTTTCGTAGAACTTGTCATTATCCGGCTTGGCCTCGGCGTCGAAACGCAGTGAGCAGGTGGAGGAGTCCGGCAGTGATACCCGCAGGTCTTGCGACTCATTGACATCATTCAGAAAAACCATGCCTTCACCCGCCACGCTGGTAAGGAAGCGGTTGCCCTTGCCGAGTACCGCAGCCCCCTGGGGCAGTGGTCGGCCTTGCGCATCACTGGCGTTGAGCAACACGCGACGGACTTTCACCACATCGAAATCCACGGTATTGACGGAACCACGGCCAGCGGCAAGCACCTGGGTGCCGTTCTTCAAGTCGACGCGCTTGGGCAGCGAGCGGGTCTGCACTTCGACGCGGCTGTTGGTATACGCCGGCAAGCCGGCGATCACCGCGTGCCCACGGTAGTCGGTCCACACCGGGCCTTGCGGGGTTTCGATCCGGGCCGAGCCGATGTCGCCCACGGAAACGATGCCAAACGTGTCCTGTACGGCGTAGGGCGAAAAGGTCACGCCGCGCTCGTGTGCCACGATCCCGCCCTGCAACTGTCCCGAGTAGCTGGTGCCCAGCGGGTCGCGACTGACCCCCAGGCCGACCCGCGTATAGCGCGGCAGCAGGTCGACATGAGCGCGAGTCGATTGCTCCCCAGCCTTGAGGTCTCGCTCGACGCCCACCTCGTAGTTCACGTACTCGTTGACCCGCTCGTTCAGCGCAGTGCCGGCGCCGAACTGATCCCCACGGCGGCTGGCATAGCTGTTCAGGCGACGATCAGCGCCCAGGGGCACGCTGACTTGCAGGCGTACCGCCAGGTCATTGTCCTGGGGCGCGTTGCGGCGGTTGCCGTCGGGCGTGGAATCACGCGTGCCGCCTACCTGCGAATCGGCAATCAACGCGACATCCACGTGATTGAACGACTTGTTCCACGAAGCGAACACCTGCTCGGCGGTCCGCCCGTCGAATTGCGCACTGCGGGTATATCCCAGGGAGAACACGCCCAGCGAGGGATCGACCCAGCTCATGCCCGCCGTATATTGGTTCTTGAACCGCGTACCCAGCTCATCGGCCGTCCATGACCGGCCCGCTTCGAGCACCTCCCGATAACCACGGGTCTGGCGGGTGGCGCTGAGGTTGGCTTGCACATTGGCGGAAACGGGGCTGCTCACCGACACGGTACTGCGCGAACCGGACACTGCGTTGCGGCTGTCCCGGGAAAGGTTGTGGCGCGCGCCCACTGCAACCCGCTGGAAAAACACGTTGCTCAAACTGCCTCCCGCCGACCAGTAGTCTTCGGCGCCCAACACGCCAAGCCCCATGGACGCATCGCGCCCAAGCCCCCAGGTGCCGCTGCCCATGGCAACCATCGGTGACGCCGCCCCTTCGCCAGTGCTTTCACGCGCCTTCCCCACCGAGAAGTAGTAGCCGGGGGCAGCCGCAGCGCCGCCGAACGACGCGGCCGGTACAACAAAGCTGCGCTTGGCGCCCCGCACATCGATCACGCTGACTTCAAGGTCACTGGTGCCATTGAGCAGGGGCAACCCCGTCAGACGAAACGGCCCCTCGGGCACCAGCGTGTTGTGGATCAGCACACCGGATTGACGCACCTCGATCCGCGACTGGCTATGGGCAAGCCCCTCGACCACCGCGTTATGACTGCCTGCCGGCACCCGCGACTGGCCATCGGGGGAAAACTGCAAACCCGACAACTGCACACCGCCAAACAGCGGGTTGTTGCTGGAGATCTGGCCCAGTTGAAAGGTCGACTGCAACGCCGCGATGTCCCGCTGGGCATAGGCGTACAGATGCTCGGTGCGGACCTTGCCGTTATCCGACACGTAGAACTGGCGGCTGCGAACGATCCAGTCCTCCCAGTTGAAGCCCGCCTCCGTATAGGCCGACACGAACCGGCTGGGCCCACTGCGCGAGCGGCTGTCAAAACCCAGCAGGTCATAATTGAACAATGCCGCCCCTCCGCCTTGGGAAAATTGTCCGGCTTCCCATTGGGGCTCGCGCAATGACTGGGTGGGCACCACCAACGCGACTTCGTCGATGCCGGGGCGCAGCCTCACCATCGTCGTCGGGAACTCACCGAGGAAGTCATGACAGGCCTCGCCCGGTGCCGCGCCCTCGCCAATGACCGTATCGGGTTTGACCAACCCGGCCTTTTCCAGCAAGCCAGGGGTAAAACACAATCGGCCTTGTGCGTCGAAACGGGCATCCACCAGCCCGAGCGGGTTTCCATTGACCCGCAAACCGACCACATGGACGCCCTCGCGAAAACGCGCGGCGCTGCGAAAATAATCGGAGACCTTCGGGTCAATGCCAAAGGTGGTAAGCGCCGCCAGGTCGAAACCCTCGCCCAACTCGAGGGCCGATACCAGGGCCGGCAAGCTCCAGAGCGTGGCAACCCCCACGAACAGTGACGGCCGGCGCGACCTGGAAGAAGCCGTAATGGGGACACTCGACAGGTTTGTCATGGGCTGATCAACCCTCGCCCTGGGTGATCGGCGCCTGGTAACTGTCTACCGAGAAACCGTAGACCGTGGCCGGCTGGATCTCGACCGTGACTGAGCCCGCCATGGGCCCGTCGGCCTTCGCGGTCAGCGTTTCACCCGGCAAGAGGTAGGCACGCGGCAACGTGGCCGGGACGCCCTGCGGCAACAAACGCACGTCTGGCGCCAGGCGTACGACATACGCGCTGTCGTTATGCACCGTGAGCTGCTCACCGGCCCGCCGCCACACCAGCAGTTCCCAGGGTGTGTGATGCCAAGGCAGGCCCCGCGGGTGAAGGATCAGCGGTAAATTCTGGCGCAGGGTGATACCGATGGTCGCAGCGCCGGCGGCACGTGCCTGGGGAATCCCCTCGAAGGACACACGCTTGAGCCGCTGGGTCTTCAGCGGTTCCGTCGATGTGCCGATAAAACGCACCAGTTGCGTATCGCCCGCCTCCACCCGTGTGATCGGCGGCGTGACAATCAGTAGCGGGGCCTGGTCCTCGGGCACATTTTCCACGACGGAATGCAGCAGCGCCGGGCCCGCGTCCGTGTTCTTGACATTGAGTGTGGCTTCACCCGCTTCTTCATACAGCACGACCACAGTAGTTTCCGGCTGCATGCCGTCCGCTGCCGCAACATTGGTTAAAAGAATAAATAAACTTGCCACCTGTAACAGCACACTGTTTATTACTGAAGAACCACGCACGCAGTATTCCCCGCAATCCATGAAGTAACGGTTGATAGCCAAGCGCCCACGTAAAACAGCCGACAAGAAGTAGTTACACTTCTTGAACGGCTGTATTGTCGTCGTTTAGATGTAACTCAATACCAGCGTGGCTCGCCCATCAATGGAGACGTCGCGGCTCAGGTCCAGGTCCTGGGCTTTATTGATGACGGCCTTCACTGCAATGGTCCCTGTCAGTTGGGTGATGGAGGCAGGTGTAATCGTCGAACCGTTGCGCCAGGAGTACTGGCTGGGTGACTGCGCAACCTTGCCATCACTGCTCTGCCAAGCTCCGCCACCGGAGCGCATGATCGGATACAGCGTTACGCCGGAAGACCGCAGATCCTTGAGCGTGATCGAATAGCCGCCGGTTCTGCGGTTTCCTGCCAGGCCCAAGCCATAGTTCTGCGCCTCGGTAAAGCCGGCACCCAGGATACCCGTCACCTTGCTGCCCGCTTGCAGGTCGGTGAAGGTGATGCCGAACTTCGCTGGCGTAGAACCGCAGTTGACGACCAGGGAAGTGGTCCTCTCCTCGCGCGGGTTGAATGCTGTCTGGGACAGTTCACCGGAACGGATCACGCCGTAATCGACAACGCCACTGCCCGCCAGGCTGAGGTTGCAGGCGGCAGGTGTAATTGAGCCCCTGACCACCAACTGAGCGCTGGTGGTTGCCTGGGCGCTAAGCGTTGCTGCCAGGCAAGCGATACCAAGCGTCAATCCAATAATTTTCTTCATAGTCGACCCGTCACTTAGAGTTATCAGGCGTATTTATTTTTATCCTGGAAATATAAATCCATAAATAAATAACACCACGGCGAAATTGCCGGGTGACAGTCTGTCGCTTTGGTACTCCATTAAAGAATAAGACAACACATCAGTTAGCGTAGGACCCGTAAAAGACAAGTTGTGCAAAGAGCCCGCCTCAGCGGTAGGCGTAGAACAATAAAACAAAAAGAACATCGACCAACCACTGTAGGAGAAGTCATAAGAAGTTCTACAACAGTCCCCGGTTAACAACTCCTACATATCCGTCATCCACCTCGACATAAGCCCGTAAAGACAACCTATATTTTCTGCAAAAAAGCTCCACAAGCGGCCTCAGCGAAATTCCCGAAGCACTACGCGTTGGCTCCAGCGGTCGATCGTGGCACGATGGCTAGGTTATCGACCGAGACCCCCAAACCATGCCGCAATCCCAAGCCAAGAATCTGTCCCTGATCGCCGCCATCGACCTGGGCTCCAACAGCTTTCACATGGTCGTGGCCAAGGCCCAGAACGGTGAGATCCGCATCCTTGAGCGGCTCGGCGAGAAAGTACAACTGGCAGCCGGGATCGATGATGAGCGTCAGCTCAACGAAGAATCCATGCAACGCGGCCTCGATTGCCTCAAGCGTTTCGCCCAGTTGATCAACGGTATGCCGTTGGGCGCCGTGCGTATCGTCGGCACCAATGCTCTGCGTGAAGCGCGCAACCGTGGCGAATTCATCCGCCGCGCCGAAGAGATCCTCGGGCACCCGGTGGAAGTCATCTCCGGCCGTGAGGAAGCACGCCTGATCTACCTCGGTGTATCCCACACCCTGGCCGACACCCCCGGCAAACGCCTGGTCGCCGACATCGGCGGGGGCAGTACCGAATTCATCATCGGCCAACGATTCGAGCCATTGTTGCGCGAAAGCCTGCAGATGGGCTGCGTCAGCTACACCCAGCGCTATTTCAAGGACGGCAAGATCACCCCGGCACGCTACGCCCAGGCCTACACGGCGGCGCGGCTGGAGATCATGAGCATCGAGCACGCCCTGCACCGCCTGACCTGGGACGAAGCCATCGGCTCCTCCGGCACCATCCGCGCCATCGGCCTGGCCCTGAAAGCCGGCGGCCATGGCACCGGCGAGGTGAATGCCGAAGGCCTGGCGTGGCTCAAGCGCAAGCTGTTCAAGCTGGGTGACGCGGAAAAAATCGACTTTGACGGCATCAAGCCCGACCGTCGCACCATCTTTCCGGCGGGCCTGGCGATTCTCGAGGCGATCTTCGACGCCCTCGAACTACAACGCATGGACCACTGCGACGGAGCCCTGCGTGAAGGCGTGCTCTACGACCTGCTGGGCCGCCATCACCACGAAGACGTGCGTGAGCGCACCCTCGGCTCGCTGATGGAGCGCTATCACGTCGACATGGAACAAGCGGTGCGCGTGGAGCGCAAAGCCCTGCACGCCTTCGACCAGGTCGCGGCCGACTGGGACCTGGAAGACGGCGTCTGGCGTGAGCTGCTGGGTTGGGCGGCCAAGGTGCATGAAGTGGGCCTGGACATCGCCCACTATCATTACCACAAGCACGGCGCCTACCTGATCGAGCACTCCGACCTCGCCGGGTTCTCCCGCGAAGACCAACAGATGCTCGCCCTGCTGGTGCGCGGCCACCGCCGCAACATCCCCAAGGACAAGTTCGCCGAGTTCGGCGACGACGGCATCAAGCTGATCCGCCTGTGCGTGCTGCTGCGTTTTGCGATCCTGTTCCATCACATCCGTGGTACCCAGGAAATGCCCCAGGTGACCTTGCGCGCCGACGGCGAGAGCCTGGACGTGGTGTTCCCGAAAGGCTGGCTGGATGAAAACCAACTGACCCAGGCGGATTTTGCGCAAGAAGCGGAATGGTTGACGCGAGTGGGGTTCACGCTGAACGTGCGCTGAGGCGCTCTAAAGAACACTGCAAAAACAAATGTGGGAGCGGGCTTGCCCGCGATGACGGAGTGTCAGTCAATGCATCTTTGACTGACCTACCGCTATCGCGGGCAAGCCCGCTCCCACATTAGGTTTGTCGCAGGTTTCAGCTCACCGCCAGGATCGGGCTACCCAACCGCTCCAACAACGTCGCCTGCGCACTGCGCGGGTTCTGGTTGCCGGTTGGCGTGTTGCGCACGTAGCGCCCGTCCGATTGCAGGCTCCAGCTGTGGGTGTTGTCGGTCAGGTAGCTTTCCAGCTCCTTCTTGACGCGCATGATCAGCTTCTTGCCTTCCACCGGGAAGCAAGTCTCCACACGCTTGTCGAGGTTGCGCTCCATCCAGTCGGCGCTGGAGAGGAACATCTGCTCTTCGCCGCCATTGAGGAAATAGAACACCCGCGTGTGTTCCAGGAAGCGGCCGATGATCGAGCGCACGTGGATGTTGTGCGATACGCCGACAATCCCCGGACGCAGGCAGCACATGCCGCGCACCACTAGGTCGATGCGTACGCCGGACTGGCTGGCCTTGTACAGCGCGCGGATGATCTTCGGATCGGTCAGCGAGTTGAACTTGGCAATGATGTGCGCCGGCTTGCCGTCGAGGGCGAACTGGGTTTCGCGGGCAATCATGTCGAGCATGCCCTTCTTGAGGGTGAACGGCGCATGCAGCAGCTTTTTCATGCGCAGCGTCTTACCCATACCGATCAACTGGCTGAACAACTTGCCGACGTCTTCGCACAGAGCGTCGTCGGAAGTCAGCAGGCTGTAGTCGGTGTAGAGCTTGGCGTTGCCGGCGTGGTAGTTGCCGGTGCCCAAGTGGGCGTAGCGCACAATCTCACCCGCTTCGCGGCGCAGGATCAGCATCATCTTGGCGTGGGTCTTGAAGCCGACCACGCCGTAGATCACCACCGCACCGGCCGCTTGCAGGCGGCTGGCCAGTTGCAGGTTGGACTCTTCGTCGAAGCGCGCCCGCAACTCGATCACCGCGGTGACTTCCTTGCCGTTGCGCGCAGCGTCGACCAGGGCGTCAACGATTTCCGAGTTGGCACCGGAGCGGTACAGGGTCTGGCGTACGGCCAGAACGTGCGGGTCCTTGGCGGCCTGGCGCAGCAGGTCGACCACCGGGGTGAACGACTCGAACGGGTGCAGCAACAGGATGTCCTGCTTGCTCACCACGCTGAAAATGTTCTCGCTGTTTTGCAGCAGTTTCGGGATCTGCGGGGTGAACGGGGTGTATTGCAGTTCCGGATGACTGTCCAGGCCGGTAATGCTGAACAGGCGCGTCAGGTTCACCGGACCGTTGACCTGATACAGCTCGGTCTCGCCCAGATTGAACTGCTTGAGCAGGTAATCCGACAGATGTTTCGGGCAGGTGTCGGCCACTTCCAGGCGTACCGCATCACCATAGCGCCGCGAGAACAGCTCGCCGCGCAGGGCACGGGCCAAGTCTTCGACGTCTTCGGAGTCCAGCGCCAGGTCGGCGTTGCGGGTCAGGCGGAACTGGTAGCAGCCTTTGACCTTCATGCCCTGGAACAAGTCATCGGCATGGGCATGGATCATCGACGACAGGAATACATAGTTATCGCCAGCGCCCCCCACCTCTTCCGGTACTTTGATGATCCGTGGCAGCAAGCGCGGCGCCGGGATGATCGCCAGGCCCGAATCGCGACCGAAGGCGTCGATGCCTTCCAGCTCGACGATGAAGTTGAGGCTCTTGTTCACCAGCAACGGGAACGGGTGCGTCGGGTCGAGACCGATCGGGGTGATGATCGGCGCGATTTCGTCACGGAAGTAACGGCGCACCCAGGTCTTGATCTTGGTGGTCCAGTGGCGGCGACGGATGAAGCGGACCTGATGTTTCTCCAGTTCCGGCAGCAGGATGTCGTTGAGGATCGCGTACTGGCGGTCCACGTGGCCATGCACCAGCTCGCTGATGCGCGCCAGCGCTTGATGCGGTTGCAAGCCGTCGGCGCCGGCTTGTTCACGGGCGAAGGTGATCTGCTTCTTGAGGCCGGCGACGCGGATTTCGAAGAACTCGTCCAGGTTGCTGGAGAAGATCAGCAGGAACTTCAGGCGTTCCAGCAACGGGTAGGACTCATCCAGCGCCTGTTCCAGCACGCGGATGTTGAATTGCAGTTGTGACAGCTCGCGATGGATGTACAGGCTGCTGTCATCCAGGTTGGTCACCACCGCCACAGGCGCCGGGGCCGGTGTTTCGACCACCACGACAGGTGGGGCCGGCTCCAGCTCCGGCGGGGTCTCGGTGACGGGTTCAACCACCGGGTGAGCGTCTTTTACGGCAACTTCTGTGAGTCCTTCGGTATTCATCAAGTGTTCCTGTGAGGGCTATTGTTGCTCTCTAAGCAATTGGGCAGCGCGGGCGGCGAAGTAAGTCAGGATGCCATCAGCGCCGGCACGTTTAAAGGCAGTCAGGGATTCAAGGATCACCCCTTCACTCAACCAACCATTCTGGATCGCGGCCATGTGCATGGCGTATTCACCGCTGACCTGATAGACAAAGGTCGGCACTTTGAATTCCTCTTTGACCCGGTAAAGGATGTCCAGGTACGGCATCCCGGGTTTGACCATCACCATGTCGGCGCCTTCGGCCAGGTCGGCCGCCACTTCGTGCAGGGCTTCGTGGCTGTTGGCCGGGTCCATCTGGTACGAGGCCTTATTGGCCTTGCCCAGGTTCAGTGCCGAACCCACCGCATCGCGGAACGGGCCGTAATAGGCGCTGGCGTACTTGGCCGAGTAGGCCATGATCCGCACATTGACGTGACCGGCCAGCTCCAGGGCTTCGCGGATCGCCTGGATGCGGCCGTCCATCATGTCCGACGGTGCAACCACCTGGGCACCGGCTGCGGCATGGGACAAGGCTTGCTTGACCAGCGCATCGACGGTGATGTCATTCTGAACATAGCCGTCTTCGTCCAGAATGCCATCCTGGCCGTGGGTGGTGAACGGGTCCAGGGCAACATCGGTGATCACGCCCAGCTCCGGGAAACGCTCGCGCAGGGCGCGGGTGGCGCGCTGGGCGATGCCCTGCGGGTTCCAGGCTTCGGCCGCGTCGAGGGATTTGAGCCCCGCCGGTGTGACCGGGAACAACGCCACCGCCGGAATCCCCAGCTCGACCCAACCCGCCGCCTCGATCAGCAACTGATCAATGGTCAAGCGCTCCACACCCGGCATCGACGCCACTGCTTCGCGCCGATTCTCGCCGTCGAGCACAAACACCGGCAGGATCAGATCATTCGTCGTCAGCACGTTTTCACGGACCAGACGGCGAGAAAAATCATCACGACGATTGCGACGCAGGCGGGTGGCGGGGAACAGGCGATTGGCAGGGGTAAAGCTCACGACAGACTCCTGAGCCCGCGTTTACGGGCGAGCGTTGCAGTTATAAGCGGGCATTATGACGAATGAATGACAGTTGTGCTTAACGGTGCGACCTGTAGCCGCATTCGTCATTTATGTAGGAATTGTTCACTTCAAGACACATCTCGATACTTTCATGAATGTTCACGAAGGCGTAGGCTGCGCGTTCATTTCGCCAGCACCCCAGACCATGCTTCAACAATTCCTGCATGACTTCGGCTACTTTGCGCTCTTCCTGGGCACCTTCTTTGAAGGTGAGACCATCCTTGTGCTCGCAGGCTTCCTGGCGTTCCGTGGGTACATGGACATCAATCTGGTGGTGGTCGTTGCCTTCTTCGGCAGCTATGCCGGCGACCAGTTGTGGTACTTCCTGGGGCGCAAGCACGGCCGCAAGCTGTTGGCGCGCAAGCCGCGCTGGCAATTGATGGGCGACAAAGCCCTGGAGCATATCCGCAAGCACCCGGACATCTGGGTACTGAGCTTCCGCTTCGTCTACGGCTTGCGCACGGTGATGCCCGTGGCGATCGGCCTTTCCGGTTATCCGCCGGTGCGCTACCTGATCCTCAACGGCATTGGCGCGGCGATCTGGGCGGCAGCGCTGGGCGCAGCGGCGTATCACTTCGGCGCGGTGCTCGAAGGCATGCTCGGCAGCGTCAAGAAGTACGAGCTGTGGGTGCTGGGCGCGCTGCTGGTGCTGGGCTTTGGCCTGTGGCTGCGCCGCCGGATCAAGAACGCGCGCATCGCCCGTCAAGCCTGCGCCGACGCCAAGGCCCGGCTCGCGGCCGAGCCGGCGGCGGTCGAGGCGCCTAAGACACCAGTCGAGTAAGCCGGCTTCTGCAACAGTAGAGGCCGATCACGCTAAGCAGGCTGTAACTCGCCAGGCCCAGCCAGCCCAGGTTGCTGGCCGGCCACAGCCCGACCTGCGGCGCCAGCCACACCAGCGGCACATTCAGCGCCAGCCGCGTCAGCTCGGCCTTCAGCGCCCACGGCCGGTCCTCCAGGGCCACGCCCAGGGTAAACAATCCCAGTGCCATGGCACTCCAGCCCAGAATCAACGCGGCGGTCGGCAGGCCTTCACCGAAATTCATCAGATAGCTGCCAAACCCCACATACGCGGCAAATTGCAGGGCGATGTACACCTGTTGGCGCACATCCAGCGGCACCTCGAATTTGCGGAACTGACTCAAGTCGTGCTTGGCCAACGGGTACCTGGCTTTCACGTCCGCCGGGCGCCAGCCGGTGCGCATGAACCAGATGCGCAATTTGTCCCACCACTTCTCGGTGCGCCGCGCATCACTCCACAGTTGGGCATAAAACTGCAGGTTGGCCCACAGCGGGTTCCAGCTGGCCAGGGGCGTGGTCACGCCGAAAATCACCGGTTCGTTGTCGTCTTCTTCCTGGAAGGTGCCGAACAGCCGGTCCCAAATAATGAACACACCGCCGTAGTTGCGATCCATGTAGAGAGCGTTTTGTGCATGGTGCGCCCGATGATTGGACGGTGTGACGAAGAACCATTCGAACCAGCCAAGTTTGGGCACGTGGCGGGTATGCACCCAGAATTGGTACAGCAGGTTGAGCGACGCCACGCTGATAAACACCACCAGCGGCACGCCGACCACCGCCAGCGGCAGGTAGAAGATCCAGCTCAGCAGGAAACCGGTGCTGGTCTGGCGCAGGGCGGTGCTGAGGTTGTAGTCCTCACTCTGATGGTGCACCGAATGCGCGGCCCACAAAATATTGCGCTCGTGACCCATGCGGTGCAGCCAGTAGTAGCAGAAGTCGTAGAACACGAAAGCGAATACCCAGGTCCAGGGGTTCTGGGCAGGCAATTCAAGCAGCGCCAAGTGTTTGAGGGCAAACGCGTAGGTGAGCAGCCCCACGCCTTTGGTCAGCAAGCCCGTGGTGGTGGAAAGCACGCCGGTGCTGAGGCTGTTGATGGCGTCTGCCACCCGGTAATTGCGCGCGCCGCGCCAGCGGTCGGCAAGCAGCTCTACCACGATCAAGGCGATGAAAAACGGTACCGCGTAAGGCACGAAGTCCATGGGCTAGTCCGGTCTATTTTTGTTACATCTAGAGTAGGTGTAGCGCCGCGAGAGCCCATTGGCAACAGGTGACAAATTAGTAGACATTTAACGCCAAGACCCCAGGAGAAATGCCCATGAGCAAAAAGATTGCAGTGATCCTTTCCGGCTGCGGCGTGTACGACGGCGCCGAGATCCACGAAAGCGTGATCACCCTGCTGCGTCTGGACCAGCGCGGCGCTCAGGTCCAATGCTTTGCCCCGGACATTGCGCAACTGCACGTGATCAACCACCTCACCGGCGAAGAAATGCCCGAGTCGCGCAATGTACTGGTGGAGTCGGCACGTATCGCTCGCGGTGAAGTGAAGGACATTGGCGAGGCCAACGCCGCCGACTTCGACGCGCTGATCGTGCCCGGAGGGTTTGGGGCGGCGAAGAACCTGTCGAACTTTGCCGTGGAAGGCGCCGGTTGCAGCGTCAACCCGCAGGTACTGGCGTTGGCCGAAGCCTTTGCCGAAGCGGGCAAGCCGGTAGGGCTGATCTGCATCTCCCCGGCCCTGGCCGCGAAGATCTACGGCCCCGGCGTGACCTGCACCATCGGCAATTGCGTTGACACGGCAGCGGCCCTGGACAAGATGGGCGCCACCCACCAGGAATGCGCGGTGGACGACATCGTCGAGGACACGGCGCGCAGACTGGTGAGCACACCGGCCTATATGGTGGGCAAAAGCATCAGCGAGGTGGCGTCAGGCATCAACAAGCTGGTGGACCGCGTGCTCGAACTGACCCACGAAAACGCCTGACCCTGTAGTGAGCGGGCTTGCCCCGCGCCGGGGGGCGAAGCCGCCCTAAAACCAGGCACCTCGGTCTCCCTGAAACACCGCAGCGCTCTATTGGGGCGGCTTCGCCCCCCAGCGCGGGGCAAGCCCGCTCACTACATCAGGGTTGGCGCATCAGGCGCGTGAGGATTCGGTCCAGGGCATTGGCAAACGCCTGCTTGTCCTTCTCGCCATGGGGCGGCGGGCCACCGCCCATGTGGCCTTGTTCGCGCAGATCGGTGAACAGGTTGCGCACCGCCAGGCGTTCACTCATGTTCGCCGGGCTGAACTCCTTGCCCCGCGGGTCGAGGGCCGTAACGCCCTTCTTCACCAAACGATCCGCCAGGGGCACGTCGCTGCAGATCACCAAGTCGCCGGGCACCGCGTGCTCCACCAGATAATCATCCGCCGCGTCAGGGCCGCTAGGTACCACGATCAGCTTCACGCAGGCAAAGCTCGGCTTGATCTGGCTTTGTCCGGCCACCAGTACCACCTCGAACTGACGCTTGAGGGCGAACTTGACCACCTGATCCTTGGCTGCCCGAGGGCAGGCGTCGGCATCGATCCATACGCGCATAAACACTCCTCATATCCACAACACAGTTCAACATGTGGGAGCGGGCTTGTGTGGGAGCGGGCTTGCTCGCGAAAGCGGTGGGTCAGCAATATATAGGCAAGCTGATACACCGCATTCGCGAGCAAGCCCGCTCCCACACTGACTGTGCCCGCTTAAGCAGTGGCGTGGCGCTTCTCAGCCAACCGACTGCGGCCATACAACACCACAATCGCCAGGATCGCCACCGCCTGCGCACTCAACGAGTACGCATCGGCATGAATCCCTAGCCAGTCAAAGTCAAAAAATGCCACCGGCCGCGTACCGAAGATGCCGGCTTCTTGCAGCGCCTTCACGCCATGCCCGGCAAACACCACCGACAACGCACACAGCAGCGCTGCGTTGATGCCGAAGAACAGTGCCAATGGCAGCTTCGCCGAACCGCGCAGGATCACCCACGCCAGGCCCACCAACAGCACCAGCGCCGTGGCGCCGCCGGCCAGCACCGCGTTGTGCCCCGCCGGACCGGCTTGCAGCCACAGGGTTTCGTAGAACAGGATCACTTCGAACAGCTCGCGGTACACCGAGAAGAACGCCAGCATCGCAAAACCAAAGCGCCCGCCGCCGCCAACCAGGCTGCTCTTGATGTAGTCCTGCCAGGCGGCGGCGTGACGACGGTCGTGCATCCACACGCCGAGCCACAGCACCATCACACTGGCGAACAGCGCCGTGCAGCCTTCAAGCAGTTCGCGCTGGGCGCCGCTGACGTCAATCACATACGCCGCCAGCGCCCAGGTCGCCAGCCCGGCCAACAGCGCCAGGCCCCAGCCGACGTTGACGCTGCGCACCGCCGACTGCTGGCCGGTGTTGCGCAGGAACGCGAGGATTGCCGCCAGCACCAGGATCGCTTCCAGGCCTTCGCGCAGCAGGATCAGCAAGCCGGAGATGTAGCTCAACGACCAACTCAGGCCATCGCTGCCGAGCAAGCCGGCGGATTGCGTGAGCTTGCCCTTGGCCACGTCCAGGCGCTGTTGCACCTGCTCGATCGGCAACCCGTCCTGCAACGACTGCCGATAGGCCATCAGGGCTTTCTCAGTGTCCTTGCGCACGTTGGCGTCGACGTTGTCCAGCGAGCTTTCCACCAGCTCGAAGCCTTCCAGGTAGGCGGCGACGGACAGGTCGTAAGCCTGCTCGTGGTCGCCATTGCGGAACGCGGCGAGACTCTTGTCCAGAGTGCTGGCGGTGTAATCCAGCAACTGCGCCGGGCCACGCTTGACCTGCGGCGGTTGAGCACGCTGGGCGCGGAAGGTCGCGGCGGCGCTTGGGCCGCTGGCAGCCAGCACTTCATTTGGGGTCTGGCGGGCCAGGTCGGCGAGGTTGAACGGTTGTTCGCTCTTCGCGGCAGCCGGGTCGGCGGTGAAACCGGCGATGTAGGTGGCCAGGTCCCAGCGCTGACGGTCGTCCAATTGATCGGCGAAAGACGGCATGTCCGTGCCTTCGACGCCCAGGCCGAGGGTGTTGTAGATCGCGTAGAGGCTCAGGCGATCCAGGCGCGTGGTGTCCGTCAGATTGGCAGGCGGCGGCATCATGCCCATGCCCGCCGGGCCATCACCGGCCCCGGCAGCACCGTGGCACACCGAGCAATGCTGGGCGTAGAGCGGCGCGCCACGCGTCGGGTCAGGGGTGATCGCCGGAGCCTGGCTGACTTCATACGCCACCGCCAGTTGGGCGCCCAATTGCCGGGCCTGGCGAGCCACGGTTGCGCCCTCGGCGTGAGCGGTCACGGCCGCCAGCAACTCATCGACGCCCTTTATCAAGTCGGCCCGCTCGGGCTTCGCCGGCAACTGCGCCACCAACCCCTGCAACACCCCGAGGAATTCCACCTGCTCACGGTATTCGGATTCATCGATGACCTTGCCCGCTTCCACGGTGGGAGGGTAGTCGGCGCCAATGTAGTCCAGCAAATGCAGGGCCTGTGGGGCGCCTTCGGCAGTCGCGGCCAGTAGATTGAAGCTGCACGACATCAGCGCCGGTAGCATCAGCCAGGCGAGAAAACGGAAGGGGGCAGTCATGAATGAATCTCAAAGGGAAATACGAAGTAACACATTGTTGAGGTTTAACGGCTTTGACTCAAGGCGTTAGTGAATGGGCGTTTGCAAAACCCTTGAACCGATGATGGCACTTACCACCATAAACCGAGCAAAAAGCCATTGTTTTGCCACTGATGGCGCCTATAATGCCGCGCCCTGTTATCGCGAAAGGGTCTTTATTGCCTCATTTTTATGAGGAATCTGCACATCAGCTGGTTACTTTCAGGGAAGAAGTTTGCATGGCATTTCGCGCCGTTACCCCGCTTGCGCTCGTGGCAGTCACTTTGCTGTCCGGTTGCTCGATGTTTCGCAGCTACGACACCGAGCTGCAGGCCACCAACCAGCAACTGGCCACCGGCAATGTCGACGCGGCCCTGACCCTGTTGGAAAAGAACAACAGCAGCGAAGACAAAGACCTGCTGTATTTCTTCGAAAAGGGTGAGTTGCTACGGGCCAAGGGCGACCTGAGCGGCAGCCAGACCGCCTGGCGCAGCGCCGACCTGCAAGTCTACAAGTGGGAAGAGTCGGTCAAGTTCGACAGCGACAAGTACCTCGCCCAGTTCGGCAGCTTCCTGGCCAACGACAAGGTGCGCCGCTACGAAGGCTACGACTACGAAAAAGTCATGCTGACCACCCAGATGGCCTTGAATCTGCTGGCCCTGAATGACTTCGACGGCGCCCGCACCGAAATCAAGAAGACCCACGAGCGCGAAGCCGTGATCGCCGACCTGCGTGACAAGGAATACCTCAAGCGCGAAGACGACGCCGAGCGCCAGGGCGTGACCACCCAGCTCAAAGACCTGCACGGCTACCCGGTGCAAGCCCTCGACGCACCGGAAGTGGTCGGCCTGAAGAACAGCTACCAAAGCGCGTTCAGCCATTACCTGGCCGGTTTCGTCTACGAAGCCCTCGGCGAAAAAGACCTGGCTGCCCCCGGCTACCGCAAGGCCGCCGAACTGCGCCCGAACACCCCGCTGCTGGAGAAGGCCCTGCTCGACCTGGACAAATCCAAGGTCGGCGCCGATGAAACCGACGTGCTGATCGTGATCCAGAGCGGCCTGGCCCCGGCCCGCGATTCGATTCGCCTGCCGCTGCCGATCCCGATCAACGGCAACCTGGTGATCACCCCGCTGTCGTTCCCGATTATCAAGCCCGACACGTCCACCCAAGCCTTCGCCCAGATCGGCGTCGACGGCCAGCAACAGAACCTCACTGCGCTCAACAGCACCACCGCCATGTCCCGTCGCGCCCTGCGTGACGACATGCCGGGGATCATCCTGCGCACCACCGTGCGCGCCGTCAGCCGTGGCGTGGCGCAAAACAACCTGAACAAGACCAACCCCATGGCCGGCCTGGTACTGGGTATCGCCTCGGCCGTCGCCGAAGGCGCCGACACGCGCACCTGGCGCACCCTGCCGGACCTGACCCAGGTCACCCGCCTGCGCCTCAAGCGCGGCGAGCACCAGGTCAGCCTGCCCAACGCTTTGGGCGGCACGCTGGTCACGGTCAAGGCCGACCAGCGTTACCAGGTGATCACCCTGCGCGTGGTCGGCAATCAGGTGTTCGCCGGCGGTCTCGCCGCCCACGTGGTCCCGAGCGCGGCCACCCAAGCCATCGCCCTCAAACAACCTTAAGGAGCACGCTATGCGTCATTTCATCCTCGGCGCCCTGGCGCTGGTCCTGCTCGCCGGCTGCGCCACCCCGCCACCACCGGCCCCTGGCAGCGCCGCGAGCAAAATCGTGGTGATGGGCAAGTTCAAGGGCATCGCCGTCGGCGCCATTCGTGTGGCCCGCGAGAACGGTTTCCTCACCGCCAAGGTGCAGCTGAGCAACATCACCAGCAGCAACCAGATGATGTATTACCGCTTTGCCTGGCTGGGCGCCGACGGTTTCCCGGTGGGTGATGAAGAAGCCTGGAAGGTGCTGAGCCTGTACGCCAACCAGGCGACCTTCCTGCCGGCCATTGCCAACCTGCCGCAGGCGGCGGACTTCCGTCTTGAAGTGAAAACCCCTTGAGCCGTTCATCCTTTTTGCTGCTGAGAGATTTCCCCATGTTTGCACGCTTCTCGATTCTCGCCGTGGTTGCCGTCCTGGCCAGCGGTTGCTCCAACACTTCGCCAGTGCTGGGTGGTAAAAACATCAGCTACGGCGACACCAAGGCCGTGGAACTGGTCACCAACGAGTTCGGTTCCACCGACCTGCAGATGATCGCCGAAAGCATGACCCGCTCCCTCGCCCAGTCCGGCATCCTGCAAGGCCGCCCGGTGGTGCAGGTGTACGACGTGAAAAACAAGACCAGCGAGTACATCGACACCCGTGAGATCACCACGTCGATCAAGACCCAGCTGATGAAGACTGGCACCGCGCGCTTCGCCAGCGACAACACCGACATGCAAAGCCAGGTCGACCAGCTCAAGCTGCAAAACCAGAGCGGTCTGTACAAGAAGTCCACGGTGAGCAAGACCGGCAACATGGTCGCTGCCAAGTACCGCCTGGAAGGCTCCATCAGCTCCATCGTCAAGCGCAGCTCGGACTACAAGGACGTGTTCTACAAATTCAGCCTGCAGTTGATCGACGTCGAGAGCGGTCTGGCTGAATGGATGGACGAAAAAGAAATCCGCAAGACCACGGAGCGCTAAGCAATGCGTGCATGGATCGGCATGATCGGCCTGTTGTGTGCCTTTGGCGCCACGGCCGCCCCGAAGATTGCGGTGACCGACCTGGCCTATCAGGCGCGTGTCGAGGAATACATCCACCAGGTCTCGGCCAGCAACAACTTCCGGGCAAGCGCGTACAACGCCAGTGGCGCGTCGAGCTACAGCGAGTACGAAAGCCGCTCCAGCTACATCGAGCAGAACGAGCTGCGTAAATTCAGCGGTGACATCAAGGGCGAGATCCTCAAGTCGCGCCAGTTCCAACTGGTGCAGGGCACGCCTTACACCGCCGATGCCACAGCTGACGTTTATGACGTGATCAAGCGCATCAAGGCCGGCAATTTCAAAGGCGCGGACTACGTGCTGTTCGGCACCCTGTCCGACATCGACTTCACCCAGGACCTCAACGCCATCGACCGCACCAACAGCTACTCGGCAGTGCTGGGCCTGACCCTGGTGGCGGATTTCAGCCTGATCAATACACGCACCTTCGAGATCACCTCGGCGTTTACCGCCATGGGCGAAGGCCAGGACACCAAATTGGTAAGCAGCCGTGATGTGCGTGTGAGCCTGAACCGGCCGCGGGTGGTGAAGGAAGTGTCGAAAACCCTGGGCGAGGATGTAGCGCGGCAGTTGGCGGAGCAGTTGGGGGGCGGCTATCAAGCACCGGACCAGCCGGTGTTGCGCAACAACCTGCCGAGGGATGAAGCGCCGAAGATCCTGCGCTGATCAGCTATCTCACAGGCAACATAAAACCAATGTGGGAGCGGGCTTGCTCGCGAATACGGTGTATCAGTCAGCACATCAGTGACTGACAGACCGTATTCGCGAGCAAGCCCGCTCCCACATTTTTTAATCCGGTTTCGACAGTTATGCCGTGGCGCGGTGCAGGCTGGCGAGGAAGCCCGCCGCGCCAACAAACAACCCGGCAAACGTCCGGTTCATACGCTTCTGCTGCTTAGGCGTACGCAACAACCGCAACACCTTCGACGCCAGCCCCGTATACCCCGCCATCACGATCATATCCACGCAGATCATCGTGGCGCCCAGGATCAGGTACTGGATCACCAGCGGCGCCTGCGGATTTACGAACTGCGGAAGCACCGCCAGCATGAACACCAACGCCTTGGGATTGCTCGCGTTGACCAGGAAGCCACGGAACATCATCGCCAGCGGCTTGCCGATCGGGCGCACGGCCGCGTCGTCGGTCATGTCCACGGGCAAGGCGCGCCATTGCTTGATGGCCAGGTACACCAGGTACGCCACGCCAAACCATTTGATCGCATAGAACGCTGTGGAAGACGTCGCCAGAATGGCACCCAGGCCGCCGGCGACCACGGCAATCTGCATCGCCAGGCCGATTTGCAGGCCGATGGCGTTCCAGTAGCCGCGCGCAAAACCGTATTGCAGGCCGCTGGACATCGAGGCGATGGCGCCGGCACCAGGGGAAAGAGAGATGACCCAACTGGCCACGAAAAAGGCCAGCCATGTATCGAGTGCCATTACACACCTCATTTCAAATTCGTCGTGAGCGTTAAGCTAACTCCGAGCAACGAGGCCTGGCTATAGGTTTTTTTAAGCGGGTGTGATCCAGCGACGCACCGAACGTTGGAAGAACAGGCTGTTCGGCACCTGCACCATCGCACTGTCAGTCCCGGCCTCCGCGACTTCGATCAGCGTGGTGTACAGCAGGTTGATCGCCACCACCCGACCTTTCACCCCGGGTTTGTCGACCGTGTCGACCAACTCGACGATGTCACCGATGCGAAATGGCCCGACGGTGAAGATCAGGATTGCGCACAGCAGGTTGGACAGCACCGACCACATGGCGAAGAACGCCACGGCGGCCACGGCGACAAACCCCGACAGCGCCGTCCACAACACCGTGGCCGACACGCCCACGCGCTCCAGCACAAAGATCAATGCACTGCCCATGATCAGCCAGCGCAGACCGCCGCGAAGCGGCATCAGCAGCTGCGGCGGGAACGGATAACGCTGGCCCAGGCGCGTCAGGCCCTTGGCGACAAAACGCTGGGCCAGGTAGCCGGCCAGCAGGATCAGCAGGATTTGCACGCCAATCCATACAGGCGCGATCCATTGCGCCGGCAGCGGCAGTTGCAGCGCTTCCATCAGGACAGCGCCTCCAGCTCCGCTTGCAGGGTTTCAAGCAACTCGAGGGCCTCCATCCAGGTTTCCTCCAATTGCCCTTCACGCACCTTGAGCTTGGCCTGTTCGGCCAGCAGGTCGCGCAATTCGTCCTTGCGCGCGGCTTCGTACACGGCGCTGTCGCCCAGGCTGGCTTCGATCTTGGCCAGGCGCTCGTGCACCTTGCCCAGCTCGGCTTCCAGCTTGTCGGCCTCGCGCTTGTGCGGCGCCAACTGTTGACGCAATGCGGCAGCGGCCTGGCGCTGGGCTTTCTTGTCGGTCTTGTCCGGGTTGACCGGGGTGTTGCTGACCGGCGCGTTGCGCAGGCGGTAGTCGGTCAGCCAGCGTGCGTAGTCGTCGAGGTCGCCGTCGAACTCTTCGACTTTGCCGTCGGCCACCAGCAGGAAGTTGTCGGTGGTGCTCTTGAGCAAGTGGCGATCGTGAGACACCACCAGTACCGCACCGCTGAACTCCTGCAAGGCCATGGTCAGCGCCAGGCGCATTTCCAGGTCCAGGTGGTTGGTCGGTTCGTCGAGCAGCAGCAGGTTCGGCCGGTCCCAGGCGATCAGCGCCAGGGCCAGGCGGGCCTTTTCGCCGCCGGAGAAATTCAGCACCGGCTCGTCGATGCGAGCGCCACGGAAGTCGAAACCACCGAGGAAGTCGCGCAAGGTCTGCTCGCGCTCGGTCGGCGCCAGGCGTTGCAGGTGCAGCAGCGGGCTGGCCTTGGAATCGAGGGAGTCCAACTGATGCTGGGCGAAGTAGCCCACCACGGTGTTCTCGCCACGGGTCAGGCGCCCGGCCAGCGGCTCAAGCTCGCCCGACAGGTTCTTGATCAGCGTCGACTTGCCCGCGCCGTTGGGACCGAGCAAACCGATACGCGCGCCCGGCGTAAGCTGCAGCTTGACCTTCTCCAGGATGGTTTTGTCGCCATAACCCAGGCGTGCATCCGAGAGGTCCAGCAGCGGGCTGGAAATTTTCACCGACTCGCGAAAGACAAAGTCGAACGGCGAATCGACATGGGCCGCCGACAGCTCTTCCATGCGCTCCAGCGCCTTGATCCGGCTCTGGGCCTGACGGGCCTTGGTGGCCTGGGCCTTGAACCGGGCGATGTAGCTTTCCATGTGCGCACGCTGCGCCTGCTGCTTCTCAAAGGCCTGTTGCTGCTGGGCCAGGCGCTCGGCGCGGGCGCGTTCGAACGCAGTGTAGCCACCACGATAGAGGGTGATTTTCTTCTGTTCGACGTGGGCGATGTTGTCGACCACGGCGTCGAGGAAATCCCGGTCGTGGGAAATCAGCAACAAGGTGCCCTGGTAGCTCTTGAGGAAATCTTCCAGCCACAGGATCGCATCGAGGTCCAAGTGGTTGGTCGGTTCGTCGAGAAGCAACAGGTCGGATGGGCACATCAGCGCCTGAGCCAGGTTCAGGCGCATGCGCCAGCCACCGGAGAAGTCGGCGACCGGGCGATCCATCTGTTCGTTGGTGAACCCCAGGCCCGCCAGCATCTTGCGCGCACGGGCGTCGGCGGTGTAGCCGTCGGCACTGTCGAGCTCCGAATGCAGACGCGCCTGGGCGGCGCCGTCCTGGGCTTTCTCGGCCTCGGCCAGGTCGTGCTGCACCTGGCGCAGGCGCAAGTCGCCATCGAGCACGTAGTCGATCGCGATGCGGTCCAGGGTGTCGATCTCCTGGCGCATATGGGCGATACGCCAGTCGGCCGGCAGCAAGCAGTCCCCGGAATCCGGGGTCAGCTCACCCAGCAACAGGGCGAACAACGTGGATTTGCCGGCGCCGTTGGCACCGATCAGGCCGGCTTTGTGACCGGCGTGCAGGGTCAGCTCGGCGTCTTCGAGAAGACGTTGCGGGCCACGCTGTAATGTTAGGCTTTGAAGTCGGATCATAATGGCGGCGGAGTCTACCAGCTTCGTTGGCCGCTGGCTTGGGTGTGAATATGTGCGCTGACCTGTGGAGCTTTGCCCTCTCGACTTACGCCCGTCCGGGCGTCGAAAGCACGTGCCTGCGCTTGCAGGAACACGGGACGGATGTGTGCCTGCTGCTCTGCGCTGCATGGTTGGAGCAACGCGGTGTTGCGCTTGAGCCTGGACGCGTTCATGCACTGCAACAGCTCGCCCGCCCGTGGCGCGCACAGGTGATTGAACCCTTGCGACAGCTGCGCACGCAGTGGCGCGCCTTGGCGCAGCAGGACGAATCACTGGCGCAGTTGCGAGAGCGGGTCAAAAGTCTGGAGCTGGATGCCGAACGGCAATTGCTGGCACGCCTGGAAACGCTGGCGCTGGAATGGCCAACCGGTGTGAAAGGTCACCAGCCGTGGCTGGAAGGATTGGCGGCCGAGGATGCCGCCAACCTTGACCATGACGCGCTGCAACAGCTGCGCGTCATGATCTCCGGCACTTAGGAAGCGCTGGTTGGAGTGGTGCTTGGTGCTACCGGCGCAGCAGCTGGAGCAGCAGCTGGCGTGGTGGACGCTGCCGGGGTAGCCGCTGGTGTTGCAGGCTTGGCCGGTGCGGCTTTAGCAGCGACCGGCTTTGCAGCAGCAGGTTTTGCGGCTGGTTTCGCGGCAGCAGGTTTGGCCGCTGGCTTGGCGGCTGGTTTCGCAACAGCAGTTTTAACAGCTGGCTTGGCGGCTGGTTTTGCCGCAGCGGCTTTGGCAACTGGCTTGGCGGCTGGTTTTGCAGCAGCAGTTTTCGCAGCTGGCTTGGCGGCTGGTTTCGCAGCAGCAGTTTTGGCAGCTGGCTTGGCGGCTGGTTTCGCAGCAGCAGTTTTGGCAGCTGGCTTGGCGGCTGGTTTCGCAGCAGCGGTTTTAGCAGCTGGCTTGGCGGCTGGTTTCGCAGCAGCGGCTTTGGCAGCTGGCTTGGCGGCTGGTTTTGCAGCAGCGGTTTTGGCAGCTGGCTTGGCGGCTGGTTTCGCAGCAGCGGCTTTGGCAGCTGGCTTGGCGGCTGGTTTTGCAGCAGCGGTTTTGGCAGCTGGCTTGGCGGCTGGTTTTGCAGCAGCAGTTTTGGCAGCTGGCTTGGCGGCTGGTTTTGCAGCAGCAGTTTTAACAGCTGGCTTGGCGACAGCAGCTTTGGCTGGGGCTTTTGGCGCAGCGGCTTTTGCCGGGGTGCGAGCGCCCAGCACTTTGGCTACGGCGTCCTTCACACGACCAACGCCCTGGGCCAGTTTCAGGCTTTCTTGAGCGTCTTTTTTGAGTTGGGAAATGTAGCCGCGGGTTTCGGCTTGGCGATCCTTGAGGGCATCCAGCAGGTCCTCAAGTTCTTTGACTGCGTCTTTGGCTTTGGCTTGTGCCTTGGCCTTGCCGGCAGTGGCGGCGTCTTGCAGTTTGGTGCGGGATTTGTGCAGCTTCTCTTGCGCTTTACCGCGTTGTTTTTCCAGCTTGGCGAGCAGCTTTTCTGCATCGGCCAAGGCTTGGGAACAAGCGCTTTCCAGATGTTCGAGCAGGCTGCCCGAAAGTTGTTGGAGTAAATGCAACGGGGTATTTACAGGCTTCTGTTTGGCCGACATGGTTTACCTCCTGGCTGACGTGGGTGCGGCTCATACTAGCCCTCTGCTCTTACCGCCGCTAGGGCATGTTGACAGTATCGTTTGCCTGGCGTTGCACCGTGCGAAAATTCTTATCGTCATAACGAAAATACACGGCACTTTTTACCGCCTCGCACTGGCATAATCCGTCGCACTTTCGGCGGGAGGATGCCCATGTCGCGTTACCTTTTTCTTGTGTTGGGTCTGGCGATTTCGGTGGCCAACGGGAGCGAGCAATCGTCGTCCAAAACCACTGACCAGAACCGGCACGACCTCGCTTACAGCCTCGGCGCCAGCCTCGGCGAACGCTTGCGCCAGGAAGTCCCCGACTTGCAGATCCAAGCCTTGCTCGACGGCCTCAAGCAAGCCTATCAAGGCAAGCCGCTGGCACTCGATAATGCGCGCATCGAACAGCTGCTGGCCCAGCACGAAGCACAGAGCGCAGCCGACGCACAGGCACCTCAAAGCGAAAAAGCACTCGCCGCAGAACAGCAGTTCTTGACCAAGGAAAAAGCCGTTGCCGGCGTGCGCGAACTGGCCGACGCAATCCTGCTGACGGAGCTGGCACCAGGCAGTGGTCCGAAGCCATTGGCGACGGATGAAGTGCAGGTCAAATACGTGGGACGACTGCCCGATGGGACGGTATTCGATCAGAGCACGCAGCCCCAATGGTTCCGCCTGGACAGTGTGATCAGCGGCTGGACCAGCGCGCTGCAACAGATGCCGACGGGCGCAAAATGGCGCCTGGTCATCCCCTCTGCCCAGGCCTACGGCGCCGACGGTGCAGGCGAGTTGATCCCGCCCTACACACCCTTGGTCTTTGAGATCGAATTACTCGGCATCCGCCACTGACCCAATAAAAAACGGCGCGTAAACGCGCCGTTTCTTTATCTGCAGTTCAGGGGTCAAGCCTGGGTGGCGGGCTCTTCCTTGTGAGCGTTGTGCAGCACTTCGATCAGGCAGTCTTCCAGCTCGAATCGTTCGTGAAGCAGGCCACCCAACTCTTTGAATTTCTCGGCCACGCATTGACCGGCATCACACAGGTCATTGAAGGCGACAAGCTTCTCAGTGATTGCATCAAGGCGCGGGTAAATAGTATCCGCCAGCTTGAGGCCGCGATCATCACCAAAGGCTTTCGCTTCCTTGGTCAATTGCTCGTAGACACCGAAGTGTCCCTCAGACACGTAGTCCATCAGTACACCGCAAAAACCCAACAACGGTTTGCGATTCTCAGCCAGTTCCTCGGGCTTGGCGCCAAGCGCATCAAAGGCCCGAACCAGTTCGTGACGTGCCTTCAACCAGCTGTCGATCAGCTTGTGCACCCCACCCCAGCGTTCCTGAGCATTCTGACAACTTTCCAGCATGATGATCTCTCTTCCCTATAGGGGCGCTGCCGCCTGGTGCCCGCGCAACACTTAAAGGATAACGCCGCGGCCGGACAAGGCCGCATCGGATAAACGGTTCCGATACTGCATGCGGGCCAGATTATGCCCGCATGACTATGGCTTCAAGGTACGCAGGACAGAAAGTTCATACAAGTGTTTAATCCCGTCCTACAACCCTAATGTTGATTTGCGTGCTAACCCAGACTCAATCGCTGGCCGGACAACAGCCCCGCAAACTGCATGACCCCCAGGATCAGCATCGCGACAAAGAACAACAGGCTCCACTCGGGGAGGCTCAAGTCGAATAGCGTCCAGTTGATTTCCACGCAATCGACGGTACCGTTGAAAATCGCGTGCACCGCCTGCCAGAACGACAGCTTTTCCAGCATGTCCTGCAGGCTTGGCCAACATTCAGGGGCTACACCCGACGTGCTGCTCTGCAGCAATACCTGGCGTGCTGCGGCAATTGCGCCAAACAACGCACACCCCATGCCCGCCAACCCGTACAGACCCGCGGCGAAACGTCTGGGGTTATGAGCGACCGCGATCAAGTTGATCAGCGTGAACGTGGCGAGAAATACCCGCTGCACCTGGCACAGGAAGCAGGGCCGCAGAAGCGCGCCATATTCCAGGTAGAAAGACGCGCCCAACGTCAGAACACCTGCCATGAACGCCAGGAGAAACAGGGAACGTGAGGGGGCCAGAGACATTGTTTATCCGTACCGCAAAAGATAGGCCGTTACGGTAGAGGAAAGGCCTGACCCCTTTCAATACGCGCTAGAGCAGACAATTCCGCGAAAACGTAAGGACATCCCACCAGAGTTTGGAGGACATAACACAACGCTACGTAGGAGTTTATGACGAATGCGATTCGGCCGAGTAAATGCGTAGACTTGAGGGGTTGGCCGTCAGACGTATCCGAGCCACCCCTTGCATCCTTCCTACTTCAGACTCGCGCAGGCACCGGCAAAGGTGAAGCAAGCAGGCGGTTATCCAGCAGGCCGAGGCCTTCCTGGAACAGCTGATTACTGCGTTCGGTATCGCCCAGTTGCGCCAGCAGGCGTGCCAGTTCGGCACAGGCTTCGGGGTTGCGCTGCACCTGCAGGCTGCTTTCCAGATAGTCGCGTGCCTTGCCCCACAGGCTGTTTTGCAGACACAGGCGGCCCAGGGTCAGCAGCAGGCTGGCATCGCCCGGATGGTCCTTGAGCCATCTCTCGGCAAACTTCAGTTGCCGCGCCGGATCACTGCCACGCAGCAAGCCATACAGTCGGATCAGATGACTGTCATAACTGCGCTTGAGCGCCCCGCGCAGCACCTCTTCGGCCTTCGCATCGGCGCCCAGTTGGCGCAGCTGTTCGGCATACGCCAGCACCAACTGCGGCTCCTGACGCTGGGCAGAGGTCAGTTGCTGCCAGGCCCGCTCAAGGGACTGCAAGCCCGCTTCGCCCTGCTCCTCGCGCTGGGCCGCCAGGCTGAGGTTTTCACCCCAGGCGCGACGCTCCAGTTCGGCCAGTTCGGTGGCGGGCAACACTTTGTCCTTGCGCAACTCGGGCAGCAGGCGAATCACCGACGACCAATCGCCACGCTGCTGATGCAGGCGCTGCAATTGGCGCAGGACCTGGGCGTTATGGGGATGACGGGCGTGCATGGCCTGCAATGTGACGAGGGCACCCTCGGTGTCGCCGCGATCCATCTGCAATTGCGCATGGCTCAAGGCTACCGCCAACTCGGCTTGGGGCTGACGCTCCAGAGCGCGCTCCAGCAAACCATCCGCCTCTTCATAACGACCCTGCTCGTTCGCCGCACGCGCGGCACCGAGGTAGTAGAGCAATGGCTGGCGCTCCGCTTCGGCGGCGCGATGCAGGTGACGCTCGGCGCTGGCCCAGCGGCCTTCGGCAAGGTCCATCTGGCCCTGCTCAATCGCGATCTGCACACGGCGGCTGCGGTTGCGCCGCGACCACGGGTTGACCACGCCGCCGGAGGTGGTCACCAGGCTCAACAACAGGCGGACCAGGTAGATCGCCAGGCCGATGGCAAACACCGCCACCAGCGTCGCCCACAGGCTCGACTCGTAATTCAGCACATGGGGATAGGTAATCAGCACGTAGCCGGTATGTTTCGAGATGCCCACAGCCAGTGCCAGGGCGATTGCAATCGCCAGCACGAGGACCACATAGAAACGCTTCATCGGCTTCACTCCTGGGTGGCCGGCTTACCCGCCGACGCCTTGGCTTCGTCGGCAGACAAATGGCGGCGCTCAAGGTATGCCTGCACAGCTGCCAGGCTCGCCGCCAGATCCGGCGTCACCACCGACACGGCCTTGGGCTCAAGCTCGGCGATACGCGCCAGCATCGCCTTGCTCTGCGGGTTGTCCTGGTTGAAGTTGTCTTGCAGCACGCTACGCGCCTCGCCCAACGAGCGGCTGTAGACCGCCGTCTCGCCGTTGAGCGCAGCCCATTGCGCCTGCTCCAGCGCCAGGCTCAGGGCCAGGCGCACCTGGTTCAAACCCTGGCCGGCCAGGAGTGGGCGGATGTTGTCGTCAGGGTTGAAGTCGATGCGGAAGTAGCGCGAGATCTGCTCCCACCATTGGCTCCAGCGGCTTTCGGTATCGGTGGTCGGGCGCCCTTGGGACGCAGGTTCGGTGAGCTGATATTCCGGTGCGATCGCGGCCAGTTGCACCACCTGATCGCGCAGCGCCGCCAGTTGCAGGTACAGCCCGGTGCGGTCCGGCTGCTCGGTACTGCGCAGCGCGGCCAGGCTCTTGGCCAATTGTTCACGGGCGGCGTAGGCGCCCGGATCGCTTTGCTCACGCAGGATTTCGTCGGCGCCCTGCACCAGCGACTGGGCGCTGTTGATGTCCTGCAAGGCCGACAAACGCAGGCTGGCCAGACGGATCAGGTGCTCGGCTTCCGCCAGGCGCCAATCCTGGCGGCTGGCACCCAGCACGGTTTCCAGGCGCTGGCTGAGGCGCTGTTGATCGCCCTGCAACTGGGCTACCAGGCGGCGACGCTCTTCGAGCTCGTCCGCAGCCGGCAACTGGGCCAGGCGTGCCGCCAACTGTTGCTGACCCTGCTTGAGGCCTTGAGTCTGTTCGGCAAGCGTCTGCACCTGGCCCAGCTGTTGCTGGCTGCCGGCTTGCAAGGCACGGACCTGCCAGAGCCCCCAGCCGCCGGCGGCAACACCGGCCGCACCGAGCAACAGGGCAACGATCGCCAGGCCATTGCCACGGCGTGGCGCGGTGACAGCTGACTCAACCGACGCAGCAGCTGCGGGTTGGGTTTCATCTTTGGGCAAGGCTGTTTCGCTCACGTATCCGTCCTTTGCGTATCAGAGAGTGGCCGCACGATGGGCGCGCAACGCCACTAACAACGCCGCGGCACTCGCGCCGCGACAATCCACAACTTTTTCTGCGCCGGCAGCCCGCGCCATCTCACAGACTCGCGGGCTCGGCACGAACAACGGCAACTGTGCCACCTGGGGCCAATCGACACCGGCCAGGGCTTGCAGGTGTAAAAAACCCTGCCCACTGCTGACCACCACGCCGTTCAAGCGTTCCAACTGGATGCGTTGCACCAGTGCCCCAGCGGCGTAGGTCGGCAGGAAACGACGGTACAACTCCAGATAGTCGACACTAGCACCTCTCTCGCGCAAACGCTCAGCCAGCAGCTCCCGGCCGCCTTCGCCGCGCAGGATCAACACCCGGGCGCCAGGCCGTGCGATAGCCTCGCGCAAGGCGGGTAGTGCTAGCAAGGCCTCGCTGTCGTCGCCGGTTGGGGGATAGTGAACGTTGAGGCCATGATCGGCCAATACCTGGGCCGTGGCAGCGCCGACGCTGAACCACGGCAACTGCGGCCAGGCGCGATCCAACTGCTGCAACGCCAGGCGGGCGGCCGGCTTGCTGACCACAATCACCGCGCAATAGCGGCCCAGGTCACGAAACACGGCCTGTTGTTCGGGGGTGACGGGAAGCGGCTCGATGTCCAGCAACGGCAGGCTGCTGCTGAAGATCCCGGCTGCCGACAACGACGCCGCCAAGGCCAGACACTCCTCGGCAGGCCGCGTCAGCAGCACACGCCAATCGGTCACTGCGGGCCGGCCTCGCCGTAGACTTTTTGCAGGATGGCACCGGCGCCCTGGTCCAGTAGCGCGTTGGCCACCTGAATACCCAAAGCTGCCGCGTCGCCCTGCGGGCCACGGACCTCGGCGGTCAACAGGGTGCCGCCGTCCGGGTCGCCGACCAGGCCGCGCAGCCACAGGTTTTCACCTTCGAGCACCGCGTAACAGGCGATGGGCACCTGGCAGCCCCCATTAAGGTGTTTGTTCAGGGCACGTTCGGCGGTAACGCGCACCTCAGTGTCGTGGTGATCAAGAGGCTTGAGCAGTGCGTGGATTTCAGTGTCGGCGGTGCGGCATTCGATACCCACGGCGCCCTGGCCACCGGCCGGCAAGCTGTCTTCGACGCTGATGGCCGACGTGATGCGGTCTTCGAAGCCCAAGCGGATCAGACCGGCTGCTGCCAGGATAATCGCGTCATATTCACCGGCATCCAGCTTGGCCAGGCGCGTGTTGACGTTGCCGCGCAGGAAGCGGATCTGCAGGTCCGGGCGACGGGTCAACAGCTGCGCCTGACGCCGCAGGCTGGAGGTGCCGACGATGCTGCCCTGGGGCAACTCATCCAGGGACGCGTAGGTATTGGAGACGAAGGCATCGCGCGGATCTTCGCGCTCGCAGATACAAAAAAGGCCCAGGCCTTCAGGGAAGTCCATGGGCACATCTTTCATCGAATGCACGGCGATGTCGGCTTCGTTGTCCAGCAATGCGGTTTCCAGTTCCTTGACGAACAGGCCCTTGCCGCCGATCTTCGACAGCGGCGAGTCGAGCAGCTTGTCGCCGCGACTGACCATGGGCACCAGGGACACCGTGAGGCCGGGATGGGCCTGCTCGAGGCGTGCTTTGACGTATTCGGCCTGCCACAGGGCAAGGGCACTTTTACGGGTGGCGATGCGGATTTCGCGAGAGGACATGGATCAATCCGTACTGAATAGATACGGCAGATAATAACAGCTCAGGCAAATACGCTTTGATTTGAATCAGCAAGTGCGGGGCCTCCCTGGCCGCATCGCACCGGGATAAGGACTGCAGGTCGCGCCAAAACCCTTGGGTTAAAGCTGCTGCATCATCTTGCGCACGCCGGCGACATGGCGTCGGCTGACGATCAACGCATCGCCATTAAGCCCTTTCAGGAACAACTGAAAGTGCCCCAGTGGCGTGCGTTGCAGGCGTTCAATGCGATCGCGGGCCACCAGGGCATTGCGGTGGATTCGCACGAAGCGGTCGCCGAACTCATCCTCAAGGGCCTTGAGCGGCTCATCGAGCAGCACTTCACCGCCCTCGTGGCGCAGGGTCACGTATTTGTGATCGGCAATAAAGTAGACCACCTGGCTCAGGGGAATCAGCTCGATGCCCTTGCGGGTCCGCGCGCTGATATGGCTGCGCGGCCCGTTGCCACTTTGGGCGGCAGGCTGGGTCAAGGCGGTGAGCTGGCTGCGGTTGGGGCGCTCGGCCTTTTTCAGGGCCTTGAGCAACGCACCTGCCTCGACCGGCTTGGACAGGAAACTGACGCCACTGACCTCAAGGGTCTGCGCCGAAAATTCCGCTTCGGCCGCGCACAACACCAACGCCGGTGGCGATTCACGCTCGCTCAGGCGGGCGGCGACTTGCAGGCCATCAAGGCCCGGCAGGCGAATATCGAGCAACACCACATCCGGCTTGAGGCTGTCGATCAGCGTCAACGCTTCTTCGCCCGTGGTGGCGCTCGGTTCAAGGACTGTATAACCCTCGAGTTCACTGACCAAACGGCTCAGTCGCTCGCGGGCTTGGGGTTCGTCTTCAACGATCAGGACATTCATATTGCGCTGGATTCCTGCGTGAGTCTCGCACAAGGATAGCGTAGACAGGTGCGGTGACTTGCGTCACAGCGATCCACGCTAAGACTAGCGCGAGCGGCAAAAAGTGCCCTGACAGCGGCACCCATATTTACCCGGACCTGTTCAATTGCGCCCAGGACCTTCTGACTTCGGGCATCGTCGTAGGGTTTGCTGATACACAATCCGAATCCCCCCGTGTTTGATGGATAGTCAGGGCTCTGACCGCAGCACCCGACATTGGTGCATTCACGCTCTGTTCAGTGCAACTGTAGACGCTCACTGCGACGGTATTGCTCTATCGTCAAATATCGTTTCAATAAACACCCGAGTCCAGTCTCTTCCCGGACGCGTCCGGCGGCAAGGCACTTTGCCATCCTTCGTGCAAATAAAAATGCCGATCACCCGTAGCACCGCCTCCACGGGCAACCCTGTTATTATCGCCGGCACACCTCCAAGCCTCTTTAAAGCAGATCACGAGCGAATCCATGAGCACCGACAAGACCAACCAGTCCTGGGGCGGCCGCTTCAGTGAACCCGTCGACGCCTTCGTCGCCCGCTTCACCGCCTCCGTCACCTTCGACCAGCGCCTGTACCGCCACGACATCATGGGCTCGATCGCCCACGCCACGATGCTGGCCAAGGTCGGCGTGCTGACCGACGCCGAGCGCGACAGCATCATCGATGGCCTGAACACCATCCAGGGTGAGATCGAAGCCGGCACGTTCGACTGGCGCGTCGACCTGGAAGACGTGCACATGAATATCGAGGCCCGCCTCACCGACCGCATCGGTGTGACCGGCAAGAAACTGCACACCGGCCGTAGCCGCAACGACCAGGTCGCCACCGACATCCGCCTGTGGATTCGTGACGAGATCGACCTGATCCTGGGCGAGATCACCCGCCTGCAAAAAGGCCTGCTGGAGCAGGCCGAGCGTGAATCCGCCACCATCATGCCCGGCTTCACCCACCTGCAAACCGCACAGCCCGTGACTTTCGGCCACCACCTGCTGGCCTGGTTCGAAATGCTCAGCCGCGACTACGAGCGTCTGGTGGATTGCCGCAAGCGCGCCAACCGCATGCCGCTGGGCAGTGCCGCACTGGCCGGCACCACCTACCCGATCGACCGCGCGTACACCGCGCAACTGCTGGGCTTCGACGCTGTGGGCGGCAACTCCCTGGATGGCGTGTCCGACCGTGACTTCGCCATCGAATTCTGCGCCGCGGCCAGCATCGCGATGATGCACCTGTCGCGCTTCTCCGAAGAGTTGGTGCTGTGGACCAGCGCGCAATTCCAGTTCATCGACCTGCCGGACCGCTTCTGCACCGGCAGTTCGATCATGCCGCAAAAGAAAAACCCCGACGTGCCAGAGCTGGTGCGTGGCAAGAGCGGCCGCGTATTCGGCGCACTGATGGGCCTGCTGACCCTGATGAAAGGCCAGCCTTTGGCCTACAACAAGGACAACCAGGAAGACAAGGAACCGCTGTTCGACGCCGCCGACACCCTGCGCGACTCGCTGCGCGCGTTTGCCGACATGATCCCGGCGATCAAGCCCAAGCACGCGATCATGCGTGAAGCGGCGCTGCGCGGGTTCTCCACCGCGACCGACCTGGCGGACTACCTGGTACGCCGTGGCCTGCCGTTCCGTGACTGCCACGAAATCGTTGGTCACGCCGTGAAATACGGCGTGGACACCGGCAAGGACCTGGCGGAAATGAGCCTGGAAGAACTGCGCCAGTTCAGTGACCAGATCGAGCAGGATGTGTTTGCCGTGCTGACCCTGGAAGGTTCGGTGAATGCGCGTGACCATATTGGCGGGACCGCACCGGCGCAGGTGAAGGCCGCCGTTGCACGTGGCCAGGCATTGCTCGCCAGCCGCTAGCTAAAAGCATCGCAGGCAAGCCAGCTCCCACAAGAGACCGAGTACTACCAGACACCTCGGACAAACGCGGGAGCGGGCTTGCCCGCGAATAAGGTCTCTCAGTTAGCTATGGGCTGACTGACACACCGCTTTCGCGAGCAAGCCCGCTCCCACACTTGATCCACTCGGGCTTGCTTATTTCTTGGCAGCAATCATCGCCCTGAACGCCGGCATCGCCGCTTCCCTGTCCGCCGCGACCTTCTGGGCATTGGGCAGTGCATGCAGTTTTTCCAGCAACGCCTTGGCCGACGGCATCTCAGCCAGCAAATCCAGCCCAAACAGCTTCTCGCCCACCGCGCAGGCGAGGTTCACGCTGTACATGAAATACAGATCGGCAATCGTGAAGCTCTCCCCCGCCACATACGGCGCGAACTTGCCGTGCCTGCCCAGCGCACCGAACCCCAGCAGCAACTCGGACCTGGACTTCTCCTTGATCGCCTCCGGCACCGGCATGCCCATAAACGCTTCGGGGTAACACGCACGGGCCGGCAGCTCGATGTACAACTCGATCTCCCTGCACAGCGCCAGCACCTGGGCTCGTTGGAACGGCTCGGTGGGCAGCAGCGAAGGCCCTTCCCGGCTCTGTTCGATGTATTCGAGGATCACGCTGGTTTCGTTGATAAACCCCTGCTTGACGCCGAGGGCTGGCACCTTGCCACGTGGGCTGACCGCAAAGACATCGGAGGTCTGCCCGGAAAAAAAGAGCACCTCTTCGAACGGCAGTCCCTTCTCCAGCAGCGCGAGCTTGACCATGTTGTAGTAGTTGCTGACCGAGAATCCGTAGAGCTTGAGCATTGCAGGCGCCTCCAGGCCGGGAATGGGGTTGGCTGCAAGGGTTATAGCTCCCAGAACCCGACGTTGCCAACAGCATCACCCGCCTGAATGGGGGTAGACTGGCGCCCTTTCCTGTGAGGAGCCTGCCATGAGCGAGCCGACCGATATCGACAACGACGAAGAAGAATTCGCCGAAAACACCCTGATCGAAGCGATCGAGAACCAGATCGAAAGCGAAAACCCACCAGCGGCCAAGGCCACGTTCAACAAATTGACCCTGGTGGGTTACGAGCGTGAAGAAATCCTGCAACTGATGGCCCACGTGCTGGCTGTCGAGATTGATGCGCTGCTGGAAGAGGACCGTGCGTTCAATACCGAATGGTATGAAACTGCACTGCGCGCCCTGCCGGATCTGCCGCCGGAAAAGCAATAATCCAAGGGCGCAGTAACACGCTGGACAGTTCGGCAAAGTGCGTTCACCTTATGGCCTGCTAGCCTCTAATAAATTCTTAGAAAGTCTGGAGTCCTTATGTCGTATACCCCTGAGTTGGTTGCCGAACTGGAAATCCTTGTACTCTTCCCATTGGACAGCACCAAGGAAGGTCTGAAAGTCCACCAGACCGCCGCTCCCACTGCTATCGCCGCTGCCAAGCGCCTCCACGCCAAAGGACTTATCGACCAGCCGGACGGAGGCTACCTGACCAGCCTTGGCCGTGACGCTGCAGAGCAGGCCCAAACCCTGCTGACCATCCTGACCACCGCCAGTACCAAAGAAGCCGCCTGACGCTCGATACCCGCCCATGGAGTCCGCCCAATGCGGATTCCGGGGGCGCTGCTGTGAAAGGGTTAAAGTTCTGACGTCAAAGACCGATTACCCTCTAAACCTCCTATGCTCCTGGCGGTAAACTCCAATACGGCCGCCCACGTCGGGCCCTGCGCGCCACCGAGCTCGACATGACCCGCACCCATGAAATCCGCCCCGACCTGGACGAAGGCATCGACCGCAAGGTGCTGGCCCAACTGCGTGCGCGCTTCATGGCGCTCAACGATGGCCGCATGGCCCGGGCTGTCGAGGGGCTGACACCACGCCAACAAAGCGTGTTGACCCTGTTGCCGCTGTTCTTTCACGTCAATCATCCGCTGTTGCCCGGCTATGTCTCCGGAAGCACGCCGGCCGGGCTGTCGAATTTCGAACCCGACACCCAAGCCCTGGCCGAAGCCCAGCGCCTGACCCGTTCGTTTTCCTATAAGCCACGCCACGGCAACCCGCCGCAGCCGATCCACGGCCTGTTCCTGATGGGCAGCCTCGGCACCCTGGCCCAGGCCGACCAGAGCGATATGGACGTGTGGGTCTGCCATGCCCCGGACCTCGGCGAAAACGAACTGGCCGAGTTGCGCAAGAAGTGTCAGTTGCTGGAAACCTGGGCCCTGGGCATGGGCGCCGAAGCGCATTTTTTCCTGATCGAGCCGACACGCTTTGTACTGGGCGAGCGCGACACCCAGCTCAGTTCCGACGACTGCGGCACCACCCAGCACTACCTGCTGCTGGACGAGTTCTACCGTACCGCCATCTGGCTGGCCGGACGCACGCCGATCTGGTGGCTGGTGCCGGTGTATGAAGAAACCCGCTACGCCGAATTCACCCACACGCTGATCTCCAAGCGCTTTATCCGCGCCGACGAAACCCTCGACCTCGGCCATCTGGCGCGCATCCCCCCGGGGGAGTTCATCGGCGCCGGGCTGTGGCAGCTGTTCAAGGGCATCGAGTCACCCTACAAATCGGTGCTCAAGCTGCTGCTGACCGAGGTCTACGCCAGCGAACACCCCCACGTGCATTGCTTGAGCCTGCGGTTCAAGCGGGCGGTGTTCGCCAATCAGATCGACCTCGACGAGTTGGACCCTTACATCGTGGTCTACCGCCGCATCGAGGAATACCTCAAGGCACGCAACGAGCCCGAGCGCCTGGAACTGGTGCGACGCGCCCTGTACCTGAAGGTCAACCGCAAGCTCAGCGCTGGCCAGCGCACCACCAGCTGGCAACGCTTGCTGCTGGAGCGGCTGGCCCACGAATGGGGCTGGGACCAACGCCAGCTGGCCCTGCTCGACAGCCGCAGCCAATGGAAAGTGCGCCAGGTTGCCTCCGAGCGCCGCGCCCTGGTCAACGAGCTGAACTACAGCTACCGCTTCCTTACCCAGTTCGCCCGCACCGAGCAGACCGTCAGCCTGATCAACAAGCGCGACCTGAATGTACTCGGCCGCCGCCTGTACGCCGCGTTCGAGCGCAAGGCCGGCAAAGTCGAGTTCATCAACCCCGGCATCGCCCCGGACCTGGCCGAAGACACCCTGACCCTGGTGCAATCGCCCAACCGCAAGGAGCCCGGTCAACATTACTGGGGCCTGTACAACGGCAACCTCACAGCCCAGGAATCTGAACACTTCGCGCCGATCAAACGCAGCCGCGACCTGCTGGAGATGCTCACCTGGTGCCATCGCAACGGCGTCATCGACAGCAGCACGCGCCTGGCGCTGCACCCTGGCATCAGCGACATGACCGAATTCGAGCTGTTCAACCTGCTCGGCAGCCTGCAACAGACGGTCGCCCTGCCCCTGGCCAGTGTCGATGAAGAACGCCTGCTGCGCTCGGCCGTGCCAGAGGAAGTGCTGCTGTTGATCAACGTCGGCGTCGACCCGCTCAAGCACCACCGCGACCTGAACATCCTGATGACCACCGAGCGTACCGACTCCCTGAGCTACGCCGGGGTGCGTGACAACCTGGTTCTGACCCTGGATCAGGTCACGCTCAATAGTTGGAACGAGGTGCTGGTCAGCCGCTACGACGGCCCGCACGCCCTGCTCGATTGCCTGCGCGACTACCTGAACCAACTGCCGTCGGATCACCTGCCACGCCTGCGGGTGCGCTGTTTCTGTCACAACCGTGCGCAGTTCATTGCCCAGCGCGTCGAGGACATCTTCGACACCGCGCAGCACCTGCTGCTGGCTCAAGGCAATCACCGCTACCTGTTGCAGGTGCAGCAGCACTATCACGTGATGGAGCTGGTGCCGGGCCAGGCCACCCACGTACCGCTGCCAACCCAGGACGCATTGATCAGCTACCTCAGCGAAGAGCTGGCAGGCTACAGCCCGCTGCACCTGGACGCCATGGCACTGGAAGGCGACGACCTGGCGCTGCTGCTGCCCATGGGCCTGGCCGATTGCGTGCAGGTGTTTTACCGGGTCAACGACGGTGTTGCCGAACTGTACGTGCTGGATGAGTTCAACGCGCTCTGGCGCCAGCAATTGCCGTTTCATGATGAGCAGAGCCTGTTGGCGCCGCTGCAGCGCTTCCTGCAATCGATCATCTATCGACGCGAAGCACTGGCACCGCTGGACAACAGGCAACCCTTGGGTGAAGTGCAAATCCTGTATTACCAACTGTTGCCGTCGGGCAGCAATCGCGCGCGCAGCGTCGAGCCGCGTCCGGCGCCGCAGAACTCGGCCAACAAACCGTTTTATGACGTGCAGGCGATTATCGGCAAGGCCGCACCGGGCCAGGTGGGCGTTACCTTGTATTGCAATCAGCGGGAGTTCTGCGAACTGGAATTTGGCGACCAGCTCTTTAGCGTGGTCGCCCAGGAGATCGTCGGGCAGCGCCGGGAAACCGAGCGCTACCGCTGCTACATCACCGATCTGGACCTGTCGGGCCTGCTCGGCGACGTGCAAAGCCCGAGCAACCTGTACCTGCGTTACAAGGCCGAGCTGGAGCTGTCGCTCAACGCGGCGCTGAAGCAGATTTAGAGCGGGAAGGCGCCGCCGTCCTTGGGCTGGCCGTCAACACTGAGCAGTTCCAGCTTGAGGGTCTTGCCGCCGGGCGCCGGCCAGTCGATATGCTGGCCCACTTGCAGGCCCAGCAACGCGCTGCCCACAGGTGCCAGGATCGAGATCTTGCCTTCATCGGCATTCGCGTGTTTCGGGTAGACCAGGGTCAGGTGGTAGTCCTTGCCACTGCCTTGTTCACGGCAATGCACGCTGGAGTTCATGGTCACGACACCCGCAGGCACTTCATCGTGGCCAACCACCTCTTCGGCGCGGTCGAGTTCGGCTTGCAATGCTTCGACGCCAGGAGACTCGTCGCCCAGGCGGTCGATCAGTTGCTCCAGACGCTGCACGTCAAGACGGGTGAGGATGATGGACGGTGCGGTGGTCATGATTCAGGCAGACTCCTTTTTTCTGCACAAAAAAGCAAAACCCCGCCAGAAAAAGGCGGGGTTCTCACTGGCCTCGATGAGTTGAGGCGTAGCCGGACACTACCACAGCGTCACAAATAAACAAGACGACCTCAGGCGCCAGCCCTGCGCTGCTCGGCCTCGGCGCAAATCACCCGGCGCCGCGCATCGTCGGCGGAGCGCCATTCACGGATGTCTTCGACGTGACGGAAGCAGCCGCGGCAGACTTTTTCCTCGTCCAGGCGACACAAACTGATACAAGGTGACGGCACCGCCGGGCTGACATTGCTGAACAGCGGCTTGGGCGGACGTACGGGAGCGGGCTGCGTCACCATCAGATCTCGTCGAAGTCCAGCTCGGCGCCGGTGTATTCGTGGACCAGGCGCGCAAGCATTTCGCCCAACAACTCTTCACTCTTGTCGCACTGCCATTTGCCGCTTTCTTCGTCGTAGTCGAAGTGCACGCCACCGGAACGCGCCGCCAGCCACAGCTGACGCAGCGGCTCCTGGCGGCTGAAGATCAGTTGTTGGCCACTCTCGAACTTGACGGTCAGCACGCCAGCCGAATTCTCCAGGTCTACATCCAGGCCGCTGTCGTCGAAAATATCTTCCAGCGCCTGCTGGGTCGCATCCACCAAGTCGTGAAAACGGGCTTCGGTCAAACTCATTGTGGCAACCTCAAAAGTGTCTGGTTTTGCTCAAGCGCCGCACGATACGGGCGAGCCCGGCCGATTGCAAAGGATACCGATTCCATCGCGATTGGCGGTATGAAATATCCCCAGTCAGCGTAGTCCGCTTCGCAGCCATCTCGGCAAACCCCCGCCGGACGGGTATTTCAGCGCATAGGCAAGCTGGCGGGTGGTCGGTATACTCGGGCGCAATTAATGCATATTCAAGGATTTCGCCATGAAGCGCCTGATCTCTTCCCTTGCTGCGCTCGTCGCGGTCGCTTGCCTCGTTAGTGCCTGTGGTCAAAAAGGCCCGCTGTACCTGCCCGACGACAGCAAAGACCCGAATGAACAGGCGCAATCGTCGCAAAAATCTGCAAAAGCGCATAAGCACGACACCTACTAAGGGACATTCATGGACGCTTTTAACTACCGGAACGGCGAGCTGTTCGCGGAAGGCGTGGCGCTGTCCGCGATTGCCGAACGTTTTGGCACCCCGACCTACGTGTACTCCCGTGCGCACATCGAAGCCCAATACCGCAGCTTTGCCGACGCGCTGGAAGGCACGCCGAGCCTGGTGTGCTACGCGGTCAAGGCCAACTCCAACCTGGGTGTACTGAATGTCCTGGCGCGCTTGGGCGCTGGTTTCGACATCGTCTCCCGTGGCGAGCTCGAACGTGTACTGGCCGCCGGCGGCCAGGCTGACAAGATCGTATTCTCCGGCGTGGGCAAGAGCCGCGATGACATGCGCCGCGCCCTCGAAGTCGGCGTGCACTGCTTCAACGTCGAATCCACCGACGAGCTGGAACGCCTGCAAGTGGTGGCCGCCGAGATGGGCGTTCGCGCGCCGATCTCCCTGCGCGTCAACCCGGACGTCGACGCCGGCACCCACCCGTACATTTCCACC
Source organism: Pseudomonas sp. GL_117 (assembly GCF_057835125.1). NCBI lineage: Bacteria > Pseudomonadati > Pseudomonadota > Gammaproteobacteria > Pseudomonadales > Pseudomonadaceae > Pseudomonas > Pseudomonas sp. GL_117. The sequence continues at coordinate 5,981,894 of NZ_CM174418.1, forward strand.
GGTCTCAAAGAGAACAAGTTCGGCATTGCCATTGCCGACGCCGAGGACGTGTACATCCGCGCCGCCCAACTGCCAAACCTGGAAGTACTGGGTGTCGACTGCCATATCGGCTCGCAACTGACCACCCTGCCACCGTTCCTCGACGCCCTCGACCGCCTGCTGGCACTGGTCGACCGCCTCGGTGAGTGCGGCATCTACCTGCACCACATCGACCTCGGTGGTGGCGTAGGTGTGCGTTACCGCGATGAAGAGCCGCCGCAGATCGCCGACTACATCAAGGCTGTGCGCGAGCGCATCGAAGGCCGTGGCCTGGCGCTGCTGTTCGAGCCGGGCCGCTACATCGTCGCCAACGCCGGCGTGCTGCTGACCCAGGTCGAGTACCTCAAGCACACCGAACACAAGGATTTCGCCATCGTCGACGCGGCGATGAACGACCTGATCCGCCCAGCGCTGTACCAGGCCTGGATGAACGTCACCGCCGTGACCCCTCGCGACAGCGAAGCGCGCGCCTACGACATCGTCGGCCCGATCTGCGAGACCGGCGACTTCCTGGCCAAGGATCGTCAGCTGGCCCTGGAAGAAGGCGACCTGCTGGCCGTGCATTCGGCCGGTGCCTACGGGTTTGTCATGAGTTCCAACTACAACACCCGCGGGCGTACCGCCGAGGTGCTGGTGGACGGTGATCAAGCGTTTGAAGTGCGTCGCCGCGAGACGGTAGCCGAGTTGTATGCTGGCGAAAGCCTGCTGCCGGAGTAAGCCATGCTGCTGCGTTTTACCAAGATGCACGGGCTGGGCAATGATTTCATGGTCCTCGACCTGGTCAGCCAGCACGCGCATATCCTGCCCAAACACGCTAAACAGTGGGGCGACCGCCACACCGGCATCGGTTTCGACCAATTGCTGATCGTCGAGGCGCCGAGCAACCCGGAGGTGGATTTCCGTTACCGGATCTTCAACGCCGACGGCTCCGAAGTGGAACAGTGCGGCAACGGCGCGCGCTGCTTTGCGCGCTTTGTGCTGGACAAGCGCCTGACCGCCAAGCGCCAGATCCGCGTCGAGACCAAGAGCGGCGTGATCGAACTGGACGTCCGCAACGACGGCCAGATCAGCGTCAACATGGGCGCGCCACGCCTGGTGCCGGCGGACATTCCGTTCCAGGCCACCGAGCAAGCCGCCAGCTACACGGTCGACGTCGACGGGCAGAGTGTCGAGCTGGCCGCCGTGTCCATGGGCAACCCCCATGCGGTACTGCGGGTCCACGACATCAATAACGCGCCCGTACACGAATTGGGGCCCAAGCTCGAACACCACCCGCGCTTTCCGGCCCGGGTCAACGTAGGTTTCCTGCAGGTGATCGACCGTTCCCGCGCGCAATTGCGCGTCTGGGAACGCGGTGCCGGCGAAACCCAGGCTTGCGGCACCGGTGCTTGCGCCGCTGCCGTGGCCGCGATCAGCCAGGGGTGGATGGATTCGCCGCTGTTGATCGACCTGCCCGGCGGACGTCTGTCCATCGAATGGGCAGGCCCTGGCCACCCGGTACTGATGACCGGGCCGGCCTCGCGTGTATACGAAGGACAGGTCCGTCTATGAGTGAGCCCAGCCAATGACCGATAAGCCTCAAGTACCCGCACAAGCATCCCCGAGCGACAGTCTGGAGGCCGCTGCCGTCGCGGCGTACCTTGAGGCTAATCCGGACTTCTTCGTCGAACACGAGGAGCTGCTGCCGGCCTTGCGCATCCCCCACCAGCGCGGCGACACCGTGTCGCTGGTGGAGCGGCAGATGAAGATCCTGCGCGAGCGCAACATCGAAATGCGCCACAAGCTCTCGCACCTGATGGACGTGGCCCGCGACAACGACCGCCTGTTCGAGAAAACCCGCCGCCTGATCCTCACACTGATGGACGCCACCAGCCTGGAAGAAACGGTGATCGCCGTGGAAGACAGCCTGCGCCAGGATTTCCAGGTGCCCTTTGTCAGCCTGATCCTGTTCAGCGACAACCCGATGCCGGTGGGGCGCTGGGTCAGCGGTGCCGAAGCACAGACCGCCATCGGCGGCCTGCTGTCCGAAGGCAAGACCATCAGCGGCACCCTGCGCGAGCATGAGCTGGACTTCCTGTTTGGCGCCGAACAGCGCAAGCAGATCGGCTCCACTGCCGTCGTCGCCCTCAGCCATCAAGGCCTGCATGGCGTTCTCGCCATCGCCAGCCGCGACCCGGCGCACTACAAAAGCTCGGTGGGTACGTTGTTCTTGACCTACATCGCCGAAGTGCTGGGCCGCGTCCTGCCGCGTTTCACCACCGCCCTGCGCGCGGTGCGCTAGGCATGGAACGGCAACTGGACGCTTACTGCGCTCACCTGCGCAGCGAGCGCCAGGTGTCGCCCCACACCCTGGAAGCCTATCGGCGCGACTTGAACAAGGTCCTGGCGTACTGCGAAAAACAGCAGATCGCCAGCTGGAAGGCCCTGGACATCCAAAGCCTGCGCAGCCTGATTGCCCGCCTGCACCAGGCCGGCCAATCCTCGCGCAGCCTGTCGCGCCTGCTGTCGGCGGTGCGCGGCCTGTATCACTATCTCAATCGCGAAGGCCTGTGCGAGCACGACCCGGCCAATGGCCTGTCACCGCCCAAAGGCGAGCGACGCCTGCCCAAGACCCTCGACACCGACCGCGCCCTGCAATTGCTCGACGGTGCGGTCGAGGACGACTTCCTGGCCCATCGCGACCAGGCGATCCTCGAACTGTTCTATTCCTCAGGTCTGCGCCTGTCGGAACTGACCGGCCTGAACCTGGATCAACTGGACCTGGCGGACGGCCTGGTGCAAGTGCTCGGCAAAGGCAGCAAGATCCGCGTGCTGCCGGTGGGCCGCAAAGCCCGCGAAGCCCTGCAACTGTGGCTGCCGCTGCGGTTGTTGACCAACCCGGCGGACGACGCGGTGTTTGTCAGCCAACAAGGCCGACGCCTGGGGCCACGTGCCATCCAATTGCGCGTCAAGGCGGCGGGCGAGCGTGAATTGGGCCAGAACCTGCACCCGCACATGCTGCGCCACTCCTTCGCCAGCCATTTGCTCGAATCATCCCAGGACCTACGCGCGGTGCAGGAACTGCTCGGCCACGCCGACATCAAGACCACGCAGATCTACACCCACCTGGATTTCCAACACCTGGCAACGGTGTACGACAGCGCCCATCCACGGGCCAAACGCATCAAGGGCGGCGACTCATGAGTATCAAGCTGATCACCTTCGACCTGGACGACACGCTCTGGGACAACGTACCCGTCATCATCAGCGCCGAAGCGTCGATGCGTGAATGGCTGGCGACCCACGCCTCGAAGGTCGGCGACTTGCCCCTGGAGCATTTCGCCAGCCTGCGCCAGCAGGTGCTGGAGCGCCATCCGGAGCTGAAGCACCGCATCAGCGTGCTGCGCCACCGGGTGTTGATGCATGCCTTTGAAGAGGCCGGTTATCCACAGCCCGAGGCCACACAAATGGCCGATGTGTGTTTTGAGGCGTTCATTCATGCGCGTCATCAGCTCACCCCGTTCCCTGAAACCGAACCGATGCTGCAAGCGCTGCGTCAGCACTTCCTGCTGGGGGTAATCACCAACGGCAATGCCGATGTGCAGCGCGTTGGCCTGGCCGACTACTTCCACTTTGCCCTGCGCGCCGAAGACATCGGGATTGCCAAGCCAGATGCGCGATTGTTTCAGGAGGCTATGAAGCGCGGCGGCGTGGAGGCCAGTGCGGCGGTGCATATCGGCGATCATCCAGGGGATGACATTGCCGGGGCGCAGCAGGCGGGTTTGCGGGCGGTGTGGTTCAACCCGACGGGCAAGGTGTGGGATGCAGATAAGCGCCCGGATGCCGAGATTCGTAACCTGGCGCAATTGCCAGAGTTGCTTCGCGGCTGGCAGTAAAAACGCAGATCAAACCTGTGGGAGCGGGCTTGCTCGCGAATGCGGTGTGTCAGTCAGCACATCCGTAACTGACAGACTGCATTCGCGAGCAAGCCCGCTCCCACATTGGGTATGCGGTGGGCCTTAGGAAATTATTCCAGACATGAAAAAGCCCGCAGCGACGGCGGGCTTTTCTTACAAGCAAGTGGCTGACCTCAGATAGGTCGGCTGCCGTACTTGTTATCCGGCTTCTTCGGTGGATCCGCCACCACGTTGGCCTCGACTTCCTGCACTTTGCCGCCTTTGGCGAGGAATTCTTCCATCGCGCGGGCCAGCGCATCGCGCTCTTTGTTCTTGGCTTCAACGCTCGGCAGTTCATCTACCGAAACGGCGGCCTTGGCTTTGCCTTTGGCCTTGGGAGCAGCAGCGTCGTCGCCACTGTCATCGACCTCGTCGGCACTGCCATCATCCGCTGCAACTTCAAGACCTTCATCGGTCTCGTCGTCATCACCTACTTCGAGGTCGTCGTTTTCCAGATCATCGTCGCTCATGTTCTACCTCATGACTTGCGAAAAGCAGATTAGTTATAGCCCAGCTTCATCCCCTGTCGAGGCCGCTGGAAAAAAATCAACATCCACCGGATAACCAGTGGCTTATGCCCCATCACCGTGCAAGATGGCGAGGACTTTACGAGCACCGCCGTGTTCACGCTGCTCGCCGGATAAATACAGTTCTGCGCCCATCGGCGCGCATTCTAGCGCGCTCAGGGAAAAAACAAAGTGCCGAATACGCCTACATGCCTGTAAGACATTCGCATGCTTGAAAGTGGCTTGTGTGCCCCATCACAAACACAACGCAAAAACCGTTACAGCGTTGAGACACTGAAAAACGCCAGGCAAAAAAATGCCCGGCAAGCCGGGCATCTTTTTTCCGCGTACTTACAAGTTGTAGCCGCGTTCGTTGTGTTGTGCCAGGTCGAGGCCGACAGCCTCTTCCTCTTCGGTAACCCGCAGGCCCATGACCATGTCCAGCACCTTGAGGATGATGTAGGTCACGATCGCCGTGTAGATCACGGTGAAGCCGACACCTTTGCACTGGATCCAGACCTGCGCAGCAACGTCAGTCACGGTGCCGAAGCCGCCCAGGGCTGGCGCTGCGAACACACCGGTCAGGATTGCACCGACGATACCGCCGATACCGTGCACACCGAAGGCGTCCAGGGAGTCGTCGTAGCCCAGCTTGCGCTTGAGGCTGGTAGCGCAGAAGAAGCAGATCACACCGGCCACCAGGCCGATCACCAGGGCGCCCATCGGGCCCACGGTGCCTGCGGCTGGCGTTACAGCAACCAGGCCGGCCACGACACCCGAGGCAATGCCCAGTGCGCTTGGCTTACCATGGGTGATCCACTCGGCGAACATCCAGCCCAGCGCCGCAGCAGCGGTCGCGATCTGGGTGACCAGCATCGCCATACCGGCGGTGCCGTTGGCCGCAGCGGCGGAACCGGCGTTGAAGCCGAACCAGCCCACCCACAGCATGGCCGCGCCGATCAGGGTGTAACCCAGGTTGTGCGGGGCCATCGGGGTGGTCGGGTAGCCTTTGCGCTTGCCGAGCACGATGCACGCCACCAGGCCAGCCACACCGGCATTGATGTGCACCACGGTACCGCCGGCGAAGTCCAGCACGCCCCAGTCCCACAGCAGGCCACCGTTACCGCTCCAGACCATGTGCGCGATCGGCGCATAGACCAGGGTGAACCAGATCGCCATGAAGATCAGCATCGCGGAGAACTTCATGCGCTCGGCGAAGGCACCGACGATCAGCGCCGGAGTGATGATCGCGAAGGTCATCTGGAAGGTGATGAACACCGCCTCGGGGAACAGTGCCGCAGGCCCGGTGATGCTGGCCGGGGTCACGCCCGCCAGGAACGCCTTGCCCATGCCGCCGAAGAAGGAGTTGAAGTTGACGACGCCCTGCTCCATCCCGGTCGTATCAAAGGCGATGCTGTAGCCGTAGACGACCCACAGGATGCTGATCAGGCCGGTGATGGCGAAGCACTGCATCATCACGGAAAGAATGTTTTTGGAGCGCACCATGCCGCCGTAGAACAGCGCCAGGCCTGGAATGGTCATGAACAGCACCAGCGCGGTGGATGTGAGCATCCACGCCGTGTCGCCGGAATTGAGGACTGGAGCAGCCACTTCGTCTGCCGCCATGGCCAGGCTTGGCATTACGATGGACAACAGGGCTCCTAGCCCTGCGAATTTACGCAGAGTCATATTGTTTTCTCCTGGGGCGTTGGGGTTTGGCGGCTTAGATTGCGTCGGTATCGGTTTCGCCGGTACGGATGCGAATAGCCTGTTCCAGATTGACCACGAAGATCTTGCCGTCACCGATCTTGCCGGTGTTGGCCGCCTTGGTTATCGCCTCGATAACCCGGTCAAGATCCTTGTCGTCAATGGCGACATCAATCTTCACCTTCGGCAGGAAATCGACTACGTATTCCGCGCCGCGATACAGCTCGGTGTGACCCTTCTGCCGACCGAAGCCTTTGACCTCAGTAACGGTAATGCCCTGCACGCCGATCTCGGACAACGACTCGCGTACATCGTCCAACTTGAACGGCTTGATGATGGCAGTGACTAGCTTCATGAAAACTCTCTCCCGAATTGGTGGACTTGCCCCAGGAAAACAAACCCGTCTCAAGTCTAAGCGCAGTGCCTGGCTTTGTAACGCATCGTCTCAACGGCAGTTGCCATTGCGACACCAGCGAACCACTGGTGACGAAACCTGTACCCCTGATCCGTCGGCGCACTGCATTCGTCACAGCGACTGCATCAGTGCATGGGTCATGATCGTCTAAGCAGAAACCTTGCCAGCTCCGTAAAAATCACTGAAATCAGTCCTTTGCCCACTTTTGCCCACCGTCGGGGCTTTTTGGCGGCTGTATTGCGCACAAAAACAGTGCGCCGCCGGACGGCACGTTGCGCGAAAAGCGTGCGCCCCACGCAGTGAAAAAGACTATAGACGCTGCGTGATACACTGCCGGCCAACAGTTATTCCGGAATATTTCCCATGCTCGCGCCCAAAGATCTCCTCGACGCCCTGAGCGGCCATGCCTCTCGCCTGTTCAGCGGCGACACCCCGCTGCCCCGCAACGAAATCGAAAGCCAGTTCAAGGCGCTGCTGCAAAGCGGCTTCAGCAAGCTCGACCTGGTGAGCCGGGAAGAGTTTGACAGCCAGATGGTCGTGCTGGCCCGCACACGTGCGCGGCTGGAGAGCCTGGAAGCGAAGGTCGCCGAACTGGAAGCACGATTGACGCCGCCATCTGCTGAATAAACGCGGCCCATTGTGGGAGCGGGCTTGCTCGCGAAGGCGGGGTGTCAGTCTCCGAGTTTATTGACTGACCCACCGCCTTCGCGAACAAGCCCGCTCCCACATTTGGCCCCGTCGCTCTCTGGATACGTTCTGTAAAACCTCCCGCCATCGATAGTTTCACTCCTCGTCTACCCTTGAAAAACCCGCAGGATGCGGCCCCCATTTCAAGGAACGAGCATGTCCCTCGCCATCGTCCACAGTCGCGCCCAGGTCGGCGTCGAAGCCCCTTCCGTCACCGTTGAAGTGCACATGGCCAATGGTCTGCCGTCCCTCACCCTGGTGGGCTTGCCCGAAACCGCGGTCAAGGAAAGCAAGGACCGCGTACGCAGTGCCATCCTCAACAGCGCGCTGCAATACCCGGCCCGGCGCATCACCCTCAACCTCGCGCCCGCCGACCTGCCCAAGGACGGCGGGCGGTTTGACCTGGCGATTGCCCTGGGAATCCTCGCGGCCAGCGTGCAGGTGCCGGCGTTGATGCTCGATGAGGTCGAATGCCTGGGTGAACTGGCCTTGTCGGGCGCCGTGCGGGCGGTCAAGGGCGTGTTGCCGGCGGCATTGGCCGCGCGCAAGGCTGGACGCACCGTGATAGTGCCGCGGGCCAATGCCGAGGAAGCCTGCCTGGCGTCGGGGCTGAAGGTGATTGCAGTGGATCATTTGCTGCAAGTGGTGGCCCATCTGAACGGGCACCAGCCCATTGAGCCCTACAAGTCCGATGGTTTGTTGTACCTGAACCGACCTTACCCGGACCTGAGCGAGGTACAGGGCCAACTCGCCGCCAAGCGCGCCTTGCTGATCGCCGCCGCCGGCGCGCACAACCTGTTGTTCAGCGGCCCGCCGGGCACCGGCAAGACCCTGCTTGCCAGTCGCTTGCCGGGCCTGCTGCCGCCGCTGAGTGAGCAGGAAGCCCTGGAGGTCGCCGCGATTCAATCGGTGGTCAGCCTGGAGCCGTTGAGCCATTGGCCCCACCGGCCGTTCCGCCAGCCGCACCATTCGGCATCGGGGCCGGCGCTGGTCGGCGGCGGGTCGAAACCGCAGCCAGGGGAAATCACCCTGGCGCACCACGGCGTGTTGTTCCTGGATGAATTGCCGGAGTTCGACCGTAAGGTCCTGGAGGTACTGCGCGAGCCCCTGGAGTCAGGGCATATCGTCATCTCCCGCGCCCGCGACCGGGTGAGTTTCCCGGCGCGCTTTCAACTGGTGGCCGCGATGAACCCCTGCCCCTGCGGCTACCTGGGCGATGCCAGCGGACGCTGTCGCTGCACGCCGGAACAGATCCAGCGCTATCGCAACAAACTCTCCGGCCCGCTGCTGGACCGCATCGACCTGCACCTGACCGTTGCCCGGGAAGCCACCGCATTGAACCCCACGCCACAAAGCGGCGACAACACGGCCACCGCCTCGGCGCAGGTTGCCCAGGCGCGGGAGCGCCAACACAACCGCCAGCGCTGCGCCAACGCCTTCCTGGATTTGCCCGGGCTGCGCCGGCACTGCGCGCTGTCCAGGCCGGATGAAGCGTGGCTGGAAAGCGCGTGCGAGCGTTTGACCCTATCCCTCAGGGCCGCCCACCGGCTGTTGAAAGTCGCCCGCACCCTGGCAGACCTGGAGTGTGTGGACACCATCACCCGCCCGCACCTGGCCGAAGCGCTGCAATACCGGCCAGTCGCCTGCGGCCAGGCCGATCAACGGTAGACCGGGTGACGCCGGCACAGCGCAATCACCTGTTCGCGCACATGATGGGCGACTTTATCGCTGTCATCGCGCTCCATTGCGTCAAGCACGTCGCACAGCCAGCCGGCCAACTGTTCGCATTCGAATACGCCGAAACCACGGGTGGTGACGGCCGGCGTGCCAATGCGCAGGCCCGAGGTCACAAACGGCGAACGTGGATCATTGGGCACCGAGTTCTTGTTGGCGGTGATGTAGGCGTTGCTCAAGGCCGCGTCGGCTTCCTTGCCGGTGTAAGGCCGGTCGGACAAGTCGATCAGCATCATGTGGTTATCGGTGCCGCCCGAGACGATCTTGTACCCGCGCTGCTGCAACACCGCAGCCATGGCCCGGGCATTGGTCACCACCTGGGCCTGGTAGGTCTTGAACTCAGGCGTCAGCGCTTCCTTGAACGCGACCGCCTTGGCCGCGATCTGGTGCATCAACGGCCCCCCCTGAACCCCCGGGAACACCGCCGAGTCGAGCTTCTTGTAAAACGCTTCGTCTTGCCCCTTGGACAGGATCAGGCCGCCCCGAGGACCGCGCAGCGTCTTGTGCGTGGTGCTGGTGACCACATGGGCATGGGGCAATGGGTCCGGGTATTCACCGGCGGCGACCAGCCCGGCGACGTGCGCCATGTCGACCCAGAAGATCGCCCCGACCTTGTCGGCAATTTCGCGCATGCGCGCCCAGTCCTTGTATCGCGAGTAGGCCGAGAAACCACCGATCAACATCTTCGGCCGTGTTTCCAAGGCAATGCGCTCCATCTCGTCGTAGTCGAGCAGGCCTGTCTTTGGATCGAGGCCATACGGCACGATCTTGTAATGACGGCCGGAAAAGTTCGACGGGTTACCGTGGGTCAGGTGACCCCCCTGGGCCAGGTTCATGCCCATCACCGTGTCGCCGGGGTTGATAAGCGCCAAGAATACAGCGGCGTTCGCCTGGGCACCGGCATGGGGCTGCACGTTGGCGTAGTCGCAATCGAACAGCGTCTTGACCCGCTCGATGGCCAGCCGCTCGGCCACGTCGACGTATTCGCAGCCGCTGTAATAACGCTTGCCCGGGTACCCCTCGGCGTACTTGTTGGTCAGCACCGTGCTCTGGATTTGCATCACCAGGGGGCTTGCATAGTTCTCGGAAGCGATCAGCTCGACATGGTCTTCCTGGCGATGTTCTTCGTTATGAATCGCCTCGCACAGCTGAGGGTCGAAAGCTTTAAGGGTCAACGTTGAGTCGTACATGGTGAAGAGGTCCTTGAGTGAAAAGTCAGGCGCTGTGGGCCAGGAGTCGAGTGACACGCTCGGCGATGTCGTCGATCTGCGCGTCGTCGCAGATCAGCGGCGGCAGCAGGCGGATAGTGGTGCCCCGCGTCACGGTGATCAGCAGGTGTTGTTCGTCACGCGCGCGTCCCACCAGTTCGGCGCACGGGCGATTCAGTTCGATGCCGACCATCAAGCCCAGGCCGCGAATCGACACCACGTCCGGGTGATTGCCCAACGCCTCCTGCAACGTGGCCAACAGGCGCCGCCCCGAGACAGCCGCACGCAGTGGGATCTGGTCCCGCGCCATGATGTCGACCACCGTGCACCCGACCCGGCAGGCCAGCGGGTTGCCGCCAAACGTGGAGGCATGGTGGCCGGGCGAAAACAATTCGGCGGCCTTGCCCCGCGCCAGGCAGGCGCCAATGGGAAAGCCATTGCCCAGCGCCTTGGCCAGGGTGATCACATCCGGTACGACCTGCGCGTGCTGGAAACCGAACCAGGCACCTGTGCGGCCCATGCCGGTCTGCACTTCATCGACCATCATCAGCCAGTCATGGGCATCGCATAGTTCTCGCAGGGCATGCAGGTACTCGCGGGACGCCGGGTGTACACCGCCCTCGCCCTGCACCGGCTCGACCAGCACCGCGACGATGTCGGGATACTGCTCGGCCACTGCGCGAATGGCGTCGATGTCGTTGTAGGGCACGCGGATAAAACCTGGCATCAACGGTTCGAAGCCGCGCTGCACCGCAGGGTTGCCGGTCGCGGCCAACGTGGCGAGGGTGCGCCCGTGAAAGCTGTTTTCCATCACCACGATCTGTGGCTGCGCGACCTGCCGGGCGTTGCCGTGCAAGCGCGCCAGCTTCAGCGCGGCTTCGTTGGCTTCCGCACCGGAGTTGCAGAAAAACGCGCGCTGCATGCCGGACAAACCGCACAAGCGCTCGCCCAACCGCGCCTGCCATTCGATCTGGAACATGTTGGTGGTGTGCAGCAACTGGCCGGCCTGCTCGGCAATGGCCGCGGCGATTTCCGGGTTGGCGTGACCCAGGCTGGTCACCGCGACGCCCGCAATGGCATCCAGGTATTGGACGCCCTGCGTATCCCAAAGATAGGGCCCCTCGCCACGGGTGAACGCGACCGGTTGGCGGGCATAGGTGTGCATGAGGTACGCGGGTGCAGAAGACATCACGGGGTTTCCTTGCAAGTCACTCGATACGTAGGTAGTTCAAGGCCGGTCGATCAGGCGTCCGCCGTCGGCCAGTAGTAGGCGTCCGGCATGGCGCGGGCGCCGAAAATGGCCTGGCCGACGCGCACGACGGTGGCGCCTTCTTCAATCGCAATTTCAAAGTCGCCGGACATGCCCATCGACAACTCGCCCAGGCCGACACCCGCCGGGGCGCTGTCACGCAGGCGTTCGCGCAACTCACGCAGACGTACAAAGCACGGGCGCACGCGGACCACATCGGCGGAAAACAGCGCCAGGGTCATCAAGCCGCGAACCCGCAGCGCGGAAAACGCCGGCAGGGCCTGTAGAAAATCCGCCACGGCATCCGGCGCCAGCCCGTACTTGCTGGCCTCGCCGGAGGTGTTGACCTGGACAAACACATCCAGCTGGCGCCCCTCGATCTGCAAGCGACGGTCCAGCGCCTCGGCTACCCGCAGGCTGTCCAGCGCCTGGAACTCACTGGCAAAGCGCGCGACCTGCTTGGCCTTGTTGGTTTGCAGATGGCCAATCACCGACCATTGCAGGTCGGTCAGGTCGGCCATTGCCTCCCATTTGCGCTGCGCTTCCTGCACCTTGTTTTCCCCCAGCAACCGACAACCGGCGGCGTAGGCCAGGCGCAGATGCGCTTCATCAAAGGTCTTGCTCACCGGCAGCAGGCGCACGCTCGCCGGATCGCGTCCGACCCGCGCACAGGCGTCGCTGATCCGTTGCTGCACCGCCGCCAGGTTGCGGCGGAAATCCTCCACGCTGGTGGCCTGCGGATAGCGGCCGTGACCTGAGTGCAGGGTGCCGAGGTGTTGCGGTTGGGCGATAGTCACTGGGTCGCCTCCTTGACGGTCACGTCGGTCTCGGCCACTTGTGCCTTGCGCCGTGGCAGGCGGCCGTTGAGCACGGCGTACGCGGTCAGCCCGATCAATAGCCCCCAGAACGCGCCACCGATGCCCAGCAGGGTGATGTTGGCGGCGCACGCCAGGAAGGTAATCAGCGAGGCCTCGCGGGATTTGACGTCCGCCATGGCGCTGGCCAGGCTCCCGCCGATGGTGCCGAGCAGCGCCAAGCCGGCCAGCGTCGTGATGAACGTGGCCGGGAACGCCATGAACACAGCGGCCAGCGTCACCCCGAACACACCGATGAGGATGTAGAACACGCCCGCCGCTACCCCGGCGACCCAACGCTTGGACGGGTCTTCCGACGCTTCCTTGCCGGTGCAGATCGCTGCAGTGATCGCCGCCACGTTGAACGCATGGGAGCCAAACGGAGCCATGAGCAGCGAGCCCAGCCCGGTCACGGTCAGGATCGGGTTGGCGCTGGTCTTGAAGCCATCGTTGCGCAGCACCAGCATGCCCGGCATGTACTGGCCCGTCAGCGTGATCAGAAACAGCGGCAGCGCCACGCTGAGCAGCGCATTCAGCGAAAACTCAGGCGCGGTGAACACCGGCGCGGCCAATTGCAGCGACAGCCCGGACAGGTCCACGCGGTTCTGCGTCAACAGAAACACCAACCCCAGCACCAGGATGCCGACTACGGCGTAACGGGCGGTAAAGCGTTTGAGCACGATGTAGGCGACGATCAGCAACCCCACCAGCACCGGGTCCAGGCTCATGCCACCAAACGCACCGATACCGAATTGCAGCAGGATCCCGGCGAGCAACGCCGCCGCAACACCTGGCGGAATCAGCCGGATGACTTTTTCAAAGCAGCCCGACATCCCCAGCAATACGAAGGCGACCGCGGAAATAATGTACGCGCCGACCGCCTCCGCGTAGGGCGTGGTGGACAACGCCACCACCAGGAACGCCGCGGCGGGCGTCGACCAGGCGGTGATGATTGGCTCGCGGCTGACCCAACTGAGAAACAGCCCGGTCACGCCGACGCCAATCGACACCGACCACACCCACGATGCCGTCAGCTCCGGACTGAGCCCGGCGACCCTGGCCGCCTGGAACACCAGGATAAAGGTCCCGCCATAGTTGACGATCACCGAGATTAGCCCGGCGATCACGGGATGAAACAGGTCGCGCAAGCGCAGCGACGACGGTGATCTCAGAGAAGACATGACGGATTTGCTCCTGACAGAACGAGGTTTCAGGCCCCGCGAGGTGGATAATTTTTAACCCTGAAATGGCTGGTTTTGCCCCGACACTTGCGCCAGCTTGACCAGACCACTTGGCAGACCGCCCGGGTTCAGCCATGCACGCGGGCAAAACCCTGCATGAAGTCGCCCAGCGCCGCGACGGAATCGAGCGTGACCGCGTTGTAGAGGCTGGCGCGCAATCCGCCGACCGAGGCGTGCCCCTTGAGCCCGTAGAAGCCGGCCTGTTCGGCGCGCTGCACAAAGGTCTTTTCCAGCGCGGTATCGGCCAGCCGGAACGGCACGTTGTTGATCGAACGAAACGGCACTTGCACGCTGTTGCGATAGAACCCGTCGCTGTTATCGAGCACGCCATAGAGCAACTCGGCCTTGGCCTGGTTGAGCCGGTGCAGGGCCTCGACGCCGCCGCTGCGCTTGATCCATTGGAGCGTCAGGTGGGTGAGATACCAGGGGAAGGTCGCCGGCGTGTTGAGCATCGACTGCGCGTCGGCGATGCGCGCATAGCTGAGGATGTCGGGGGTGAACGCCTGGGCGGCATCCAGCAGCGCCGGGTCGACAATCACCACCGTCAGCCCGGCAATGCCCATGTTTTTTTGCGCGGCGGCATAGATCAAGCCGTGCCGGGCCACGTCGATCGGCTTGGAAAGCAGGCTTGAGCAGGCGTCGCATACCAGCGGCACAGTGCTGTCGGGCACATCGGCAAATTGCACGCCGTGCACGGTTTCGTTCTCGGTGTAGTGCAGGTAGGCGGCGTCCGGGTTGAGGTTCCAGCCCGCCACGGCGGGGACGCGATCAAATCCGTCGGCCTTGGCGCTGGCGGCGATACGCACGTCGCAGTAACGCTGGGCAGCCTCGATGGCCTTGCCCGACCAGAGACCGGTATGCAGGTAGTCCGCGCTGCGTTTGTCGCCCAACAGGTTCATCGGCACCTGGGCAAATTGCAGCGAAGCACCGCCTTGCAGGAACAGCACCTTGTACGCGGCGGGCACCTGCAACAGCTCCCGCAGGTCCTGTTCGGCCTGGTGGGCGACTTCCATGAAGATCCCGCTGCGGTGGCTGATTTCCATCACCGACATGCCCGTGCCCGCAAAGTCGAAAAACTCCTCATGGGCTTGGCGCAGCACTTCCATGGGCAATGCCGCAGGGCCCGCGCTGAAATTGTGTGACCTGGCCATAATTGACGACTCCCTGTCGAAGCATGCACGCAGCATCTGGAATGGCCGCCGATGAAGGCGGTGGCAGGGTTTGAAGTCTACGGATAGACTGGCCTGCCGCTACAGGCCAATTCACGGAAGTTAGGCAGACCACATGGCAAAAACGTTCGAGTTGGAGACGCTGCAGATGCGGCTCAAGGATGCTGAATTCCAACTGCTGGACCTGCACCAGCGCATTCAACGCGCCTTGCGCGCCCTGATCCTGGAAGGCGCACTCGCCCCCGGCCTCAAGCTGCCGGCGACGCGGGTGTTGGCCAAGTCATTGGGGATCGCCCGCGACACCGTGGAAAACGCCTACGTGCAGTTGCACCGCGACGGTTTCATCGTGCGCCGCGAAGGTTCCGGCAGCTACGTGTGCGACGCCATCGGCACCGACTTGCGCGGCGCCTCGCGCCGACGCATCAAGGCCCAGGAAGTCAAAAGCAACCAGGCCATACCCGGCGCCGGCTTGAGCCAGCGCGGGCGAATGATCCTCGACAGCGGCGGCGTCACCGATCAACAGGTGATCAAGGCGTTCGCCACCGGCCTGCCGGAAACCCGCACCTTCCCCACCGACGTGTGGGAGCGCCTGCAACGCCAGGTGATGAAGGACTATCGCAGCCATGTGCTGTTGCACGGCGACCCCCAAGGCGCCGAGCCGCTGCGCAAGGCCATCGCCACCTACCTTAACCTCGAACGTGGCGCCAAATGCTCGCCGGACCAGGTGCTGGTGCTGAGCAGTACCCGCCAGGCGCTGTTCCTGTGCGCCCAGTTGCTGGCAGACGTGGGCAAACCGATCCTGCTGGAAAATCCGGGCTACTACGGCGCCAAGAAAGCCTTTGAAACCGCCGAGACCAAGGTGCTGCCCATCGATGTCGACGAGCACGGCATTCGCACCGACCTGCTGTACGCCGACCGCAGCGGCGCCCACTGCGTGTACGTCACGCCTTCGCACCAATACCCGACCGGCGCCACGCTGACCCTGGAGCGCCGCCTCGAACTGATCAACTGGGCCGCGGAAAAAGGCAAATGGCTGATCGAAGATGACTACGACAGCGAGTTTCACTACGACGGCAAACCCACCGCCTGCGTGCAGGGCCTGGACAAGTACCAGCGCACGCTTTACATCGGCACCTTCAGCAAGACCCTCTACCCCGGCCTGCGCATGGGCTACATGGTGCTGCCCCGCGAGCTGGTCAAGGCCTTCACCTACGCCCGCAGCATGATGGACGGCCACACGCCGCAGATCCTGCAACTGACCCTGGCGCGCTTTATGGAAGACGGTCACTACAACGCCCACGTGCGCGCCATGCGCAAGCTCTACGCGGGGCGCCAGTCGATCATGCTGGACGCGATCGGCAAGCACTTGGCCGGGGTGGTGACGGCCTGGCGCCCGCAGGGTGGCTTGCAGATCCCGTGTCTGCTGCATGAAGGCTGGTCGGAAGAGAAAACCATCCGCCAGGCCGCCAGTGCCGGTGTGCAGTTGTCCGGCCTCAGCCGACTGTATGCCGGCGAGGAAAAGAAGCAGGGCTGGCTGCTCGGCTATTCGTCCTTGACCGCCTACGAGATCGAAGCCGCCATGCTGCGCCTGGCGAATGCGCTGAAAACCCGCTAGTGACCCAGGGCGTAGTTCATCAACAGGCGCTGCGCCTGGGCATACATCCGCGCGCGCCGCAGCTTGTTGGCGCACGCTGTCGCGGCGGTCTGCGCTGGCGTGCGCAGGGTTTTGTGACGGGAGCGATGAGCGATGTCCGGCATGGCAGGTCCTTCTTCTGGCAAGTGGCGGGAGGCGTCAGTAGGGCAGCCTGAAGCGCTTGGTCAGGCTGGCGACGCCTTCGCGGATGGACGTCGCGGTGCGGCGGTCGAAGGTGCCGCTGCGGACCCCGCCGAGCAAGGCCAGGATCATGTCGCCGATTTCCTGGAACTCTTCGATGCCCATCCCCCGCGAGGTGCACGCCGCGCTGCCCAGGCGGATACCGGAGGTGACGTTGGGCTTGGCCTGGTCGCCCAGTACCGCATTGCGATTCAAGGTGATGCCGATCTGTTCCAGGGCGTGTTCGGCGACATTGCCCGCCAGGCCCCAGGGCCGCAGGTCAATCACCGCCAGGTGCGAGTCGGTGCCCTGGGACACCACCGACAACCCGCCCTCCGCCAGCCGTCCGCACAAGGCCCGGGCGTTGGCGATGACGGCATGGGTATAGGTGCTGAAGCCCGGTTGCAGGGCCTCGCCCAAGGCCACCGCCTTGGCCGCGATGATGTGCATCAGCGGCGCGCATTGCAGGCCTGGGAACACCGCCGCGTTGATTTTTTGCGCAATCACCGGGTCATTGCACAGGATGATTCCCCCACGTGGCCCGCGCAGTGTGGTGTGCGTGGTCGCCGTGGTGACATGGGCAAACTCGATCGGCGACGGAAACGCGCCGCCCGCGACCAGCCCGGCCACCTCGGCGATGTCGACCATCAGGTAAGCGCCCACCTCGTCGGCAATTGCGCGAAACCGCGCGTAGTCCAGCGTGCGCGAGTACGCCGAAGCGCCGGCGATCAGCAGTTGCGGTCGCTCTTGTCGGGCGATGCGCTCGACTTCCTCCATGTCTACGCGATGCGTCTGCGGGTGCACGCCATAGCTCAAGGCCTGGAACCATCGACCTGAGAGGTTGAACCGCGCGCCATGGGACAGGTGCCCGCCAGCCTTGAGGTCCAGCCCGAGGATCTTGTCCCCCGGCACCAGCAAAGCCAGCAACACCGCCTGGTTCGCCTGGCTGCCCGAATAGGGTTGCAGGTTGGCGTAGGCGCAATTGAACAGCCGCTTGGCGCGTTCGATGCCGAGGTTTTCCACCACGTCGACGTTGTGGCAACCGGCGTAATAACGCCGACCGGGGTAACCCTCGGCGTGCTTGTTGGTGAGGATCGATCCCTGGGCTTCGAGCACGGCGCGGCTGACCACGTTTTCCGTGGCCGTCAGCTCAATGGAATGGATCTGGCGCAGACGCTCGGCTTCGATCGCGCCCCAGACTTCGCGGTCCACCTGGGACAAGTGATCGGCACTGACGAATGGCAGCGCACATCCGTCCCTTCGAGCGAAATTCGGCATATTGACTCCTGTCGGCGCACATCGAATAGCAAGCCACACCCGCCAGCGGGCTTATCCATGGCCGACTACCCTAACGGCCTCCCGACGCGCCAGATAGACCATTGCGTGCCGGTTCTACAGACCACTTCGCAACCACACACCTTGTATCCCAGGGCACATCGCAAGCGGCTGGCATAACCCTACAAGTGGTCTGGTTACTCCGCCCGCAATGGACTACTGCGCAAGACCATAGCCTGCTTAATATCTGCGCCGATTCGAGCCGCAATGGCTTTTCCAATGCCCCGGCTCAACAAACGACTCTTCGCTCATTGAACAGGTTCAGCCATGTCGATCGTTCGTATCGGACTGCTCTCACAGGTCGCCACGGCGCACTTTGTCAGCCATTTGCACATCATGGTGCTGGCGGCATTGTTTCCGGTGTTGCCGGCGTTTCTGGGCGTCAGTTATGTGGAACTGGGCGTGGCGCTGAGCCTGTTCAATATCGTCACGGCGCTGGTGCAGGCCCCCATGGGTTACGCCGTCGACCACTATGGCGCCCGGCGCCTGCTCATCGCCGCCGTGGCCTTGGGCAGCCTGAGCTTCCTGCTGATTGCGCTGTTCCCCAACTACACCTGCCTGCTGATCGCCATGGTCCTGGCGGGGCTGGCGAATGCGGTCTATCACCCGGCGGACTACGCACTGCTCTCCCAGGCGATCAACCCCGCCCATATCGGCAAGGCGTTTTCGGTGCACACCTTTGCCGGTTTTCTCGGCGCAGCCGTGGCCCCGGTATTGCTGCTCACGATTGCCACCGCCAGTCATCCGGGCCTGGCCTTCGTGGCGGCCGCGCTGGTGGGCGTGGTGGCGCTGGGGGTATTGCTGCTGCCCGGCTCGGGGCTGGCAGAAGTGAGCCATGTACGCCGCGTCGCCACGCCGTCCGACAGCAACGGCGGCCGACGGGCCGTGCTGCTCTCGCCGATGATCCTGAGCCTGACCTTGCTGTTTGTGGTGTTGAACCTGAGCACCAGCGCGATTGAAAAATTCTCTGTCGCGGCATTGATGCAAGGCCAGGGCGTGGCACTGACCTGGGCCAATGCGGCACTCACCGCATTCCTGTTCGCCAGCGCCTTTGGCGTGCTGGCCGGCGGTGCGCTGGCGGATCGGACCCGACGCCACGGCCTCGTCGCCGCCCTCGCCTTTGCACTGGCCGGCGTACTGATCCTGATTGTGGCCAACGCCGAATTGGGCG
Organism: Pseudomonas sp. GL_117; assembly: GCF_057835125.1. Lineage (NCBI taxonomy): Bacteria > Pseudomonadati > Pseudomonadota > Gammaproteobacteria > Pseudomonadales > Pseudomonadaceae > Pseudomonas > Pseudomonas sp. GL_117. The sequence continues at coordinate 6,000,957 of NZ_CM174418.1, forward strand.
ACATGGCCTTGCTGATCACCCTGGGCAGCGCCGGCTTCTTGACCGGCCTGATCGCCCCGTCCCGCGACATGCTCGTCCGCGCCGCCTCACCCAAGGGCGCCGAGGGCAAAACCTTTGGCATCGTCAGCACCGGCTTCAACATCGGCGGCACGCTGGGGCCGGTCGGTTTCGGCTGGCTGCTCGACAGGGGCCACCCCGACGCCATCTTCTGGGCCAGCGCCGCTTTCATGGGATTGACCGTGGCGTTGACCTTGATGCAGTCCTGGTACCTGGAGCGATCAAACCCATCAACCGCACCGCTTGTGGCCCTTAAATGACCCAGGACAACACCGTGCCAACCGAATTGCCGCAGACTTGAAAAGCGCATGCCTGTAGAAAAAAAACACATGCGCAAACCAGACACAGACAAAAAAATAGCCTGACCAATGGGAAAGAAAACATGGACCGTTTGAACTGTGGAACCGATGACGTGGTTCAGAACATGCTGACGAAATTATCCGGCCTGTGGAAAACCCGCGCCGCCGTCAACAACCCACAACCCGACTACTGGAACCTGGCCTTCAACCCGGCCAAGCAGGATTTCAGTGCTTGCCTGCTGCCGTTCCGCGATCACCAGGCGTGGCGCGAAGCCCCGCAGGCCCTGCAATCGCAGTGCCTGTCCTACGCCTGGGGGATCTACAACCTCAAGACCATCTACATCGAATGCGATGTGGTGGTGCCTGCCTGCGAAGACATCATCAAGACCCCACCACCCAGCCAGAACCGCGCCTTGCTGCAAGACGTGATGTCCCAGGCGCTGCTGGACGAGGCGCTGCATACGCGTATGTCGATCATGGCCTGCAACTACATCTACGACATGCGCAAACTCAAGCCGCTGGACTTCAGCGCGTTCAACCTGGTGACCTGGCGCGAAGGCCTGTTGGCCAACTGCACCGCCGAATGGGAACGGCGCCTGACCCGCTTTGGGGTCGCGTGCGCCAGTGAGACGCTGATCACCGACTACCTCAAGACCATGGCGGAAGACACCAGCATCCAGGCGATCTGCCATGAGGTCACCCGCACCCACGCCATGGACGAATGGAGCCATTCCAGCGTGTTCAGTTTCGTCGCGTCCGACATCGTGCACGGCCTGAGCCGCAAGGAGCGCGAGTACCTGCGCGCGGTGATTCTCAAGACCGTGCAGATGTTCGCCAACAACGAAATGGGCGCCTGGTCGAGCGTGTTCGCGATGCTCGACTTCCCCCATGCCCAGGACATCCTGCATGACGTCGGCGACAACAATGAGATCAGCGTCTACACCGACTCGGTCGAAGCCCTGATCGACCGCATCGGCCTGACCGGCAACGGCCTGGGCAACGTTGACAGCGCAATGGACGCCCTTCGCGAAAAGGCCCGCGCATGAACGGCATGACACTTCAGGCACGCTGCGAAAGCGTTACCCATGAAACCGCCGACATCAAGGTCTTCGCCCTGCGCGCCCACGGCGCCAGCGCCGAGTTTCTCGACGGCCTGCGCCCCGGCCGGCACGTGGCGGTGAGTTACCCGGACACCACCGGCACGCCGCAGCAGCGCCTGTATTCGATCACCCGCACACCGGCGGCGGACCTGTTTGAAATTGCGGTCAAACGCGAAGGCCACGGCGGCGTCTCCGACCAATTGCACGCGACCTTGTGCGCAGGCGAAACGGCACCGATGCACTTTGTCGCCGGCGACATTTGCCTGGCCTCGATTGTGGATTGCCAGCGGGTCGGCATGCTCGCCGGCGGCATTGGTATCACGCTGCCGATCGCCTTGCTGCGCGGCCTGCGCGAACGTGCACAGCGCGGCTTGGCGGTGCCCGACGTGGCGCTGGTGTTGTGCGTACCGAGCATTGCCCAGATCCCGTTCTTGCAGGAGCTGCTGGAGCTGGAACTGACCACGGCGTGGTTCGCCTTGCAGGTGTTTGTCACCCGCGAGACGGTCAAGAGCAACGGCCACTTCAAGGCCGGGCGCCCCGGCGCCGCCGACCTGAGCCTGCTGGGCGCACCCGAGGCCGTGGTGATTTGCGGCAGCCAGGCATTTGCCCAAGGCATGCGCGAACACACCACGGCGCTGTTTCCTGACAGCACGCTGTTGATCGAATCGTTCACGCCGGTAGCGGCCCCCGCAGCGGCGGCCGAATCGCCGTCTAGCGTGCGCTTGCAGCTCAAGGACACCGACCAGGTGGTTGAAGGTCCCGCCGGCCAAAGCCTGCTGGCCATGCTCGAAGCCGGTGATATTGCCGTGCGCAGTCTGTGCCGGGCAGGGATCTGTGGGGTCTGCCGGGTCAAGGTGTCCGACGGCGACTACACCCTGCAACCGGACTTCTGCCTCAGCGATCAGGACAAGCAGCAAGGCTATGCCCTGGCCTGCTGCACCTTCCCGCGTTCCGGGACGCTCAACGTAGACCTGAACCCGCCGGCATGAACCGGCACTTAATCGCTTTCACACACGAGTTTTTTCCATGAAGACTGCAATTGCGCTGCGCCACATACATTTCGAGGACGCCGGCACCCTGGAAGCCGTCCTGGCCGCACAGGGTTACGCACTGCACTACCTTGACCCCATGCTCGACACACTCGACAGCGCGCACGTGCAAAAGGCCGACCTGCTGATCGTGCTGGGTGGCCCGATCGGGGCCTACGACGAGCAGCTTTATCCGTTCCTGCATGACGAGCTGGCGCTGATCAACCAGCGTTTGCAGTCGGGCAAACCGATGCTGGGGATCTGCCTGGGGGCACAACTGATTGCCCGCGCCCTGGGTGCCAAGGTGTACCCGCTGGGCGTCAAGGAAATCGGTTTTTCAGCCCTGACCCTGACCACGGCCGGGCAGGATTCGGTGCTCGCGGCGCTGCAAGGCACCCCCGTACTGCACTGGCACGGCGACCAATTCGATATTCCCAAGGATGCCGTGCACCTGGCCAGCACGGCGGTCGGTGCCCACCAGGCATTCGCCCTGGGTCGCAACGTGCTGGCCCTGCAATTTCACCTCGAAGCCGATGTAAACAAGCTCGAACACTGGCTGGTCGGCCATGCCTGCGAACTGTCGCAAACCGGCATCAACCCCCACGCCTTGCGCGCCGCCGCCATCGAGCTGGGCGACCGCCTGACCGTGGCCGCCCGCGCCGTGATCAACGACTGGCTGGACGCACTGGAATCGCCAGCACAGCACTGAACAGCAGGCCGTCGACCGTGACAGCCACCTGAGCGACACCCACTAAAAACACAAGGATGAGGAATTAACATGATCGTAGTTTTGTTTGAGCTGCAAGCGCTGCCGGGCCAGGGCGAGACCTATGTCGATCTGGTCAACAAGCTGACGCCGATGCTTGAGCCCATGGAAGGCTTCATCTCCGTGGAGTGCTTTCAAAGCACCCTGAACCCCAAGAAAGTCATGTCGGTGACCACCTGGCGCGATGAAGAAGCCGTGGTCCAATGGCGCAACGTAACCGCGCACCTGTCGGCGCAAAAAGCCGGCCGCGACAAGATCTTCGACGACTACCGCGTGCGCGTGACCTCGGTGATCCGTGACTACGGCCTGCGTGATCGGGTCCAGGCGCCGTACAACGAGGTGATCGACGCCCAGCCAGCGGGCGCCACCGTGTAACCCTCGGCTTACGCGCTTGAGCAACGCCGGTGTATGGGAATCGCTATCCCGTACACCGGCGTTGCCGTGTCTGGGTCAACGAAAGCGGTCAACCTCATGGCGCAGGCCCGCCGCCAATGTCTCCAGCTCCTTGGCGGTAATCGCCAGGTTCGACACCACTTCACGCTGCTCGCTGTTGGCCAGGGCAATGCTTTGCAGGTTGCTGCTGAGCAAGGTCGCGGTGCTGCTCTGCTCCTGGGTCGCGGTGGTGATCGCGGCAAACTGCTGCCCCGCCGAACGGCTTTGCTCATCGATGCGCGCCAGGGCCGACGCGACATCGGCGTTGCGCGACAGGCCTTCCTGCATCAATACGTTGCCATGCTCCATGGTGCTGATGGCGTTGCCGGTCTCCTGCTGGATGCTCTGGATCATCCCGGAAATCTCGTCGGTGGCCTGGCGGGTACGCGAGGCCAGGTTGCGCACTTCATCGGCCACCACGGCAAACCCACGGCCCTGCTCACCGGCGCGCGCGGCTTCGATGGCGGCGTTGAGCGCGAGCAGGTTGGTCTGGTCGGCGATGGAGGTAATCACGCCGACGATCCCACCGATTTCCTGGGAACGCTGGCCGAGGGTGTTGATCACCGTGGCCGTGCTGTTCAAGGCGGTGGCGATGTGCTCCAGGGACGACGACGCCTCTTGCATCGAATTGCGGCCGATGCGCGTCTGCTGGGCGTTTTCCTGGGCCAGGCGTTCGGTGCTGCCCATATTGTCGGCAATGTTCAACGAGGTGGCGCTGAACTCTTCCACCGCGCCGGCCATGCTGGTGATCTCGCCGGATTGCTGCTCCATGCCTTCATAGGCACCGCCAGACAAACCGGACAACGCCTGGGCGCGGCTGTTGACCTCTTCGGCGGCCTTGCGGATATGCGAAACCATGGTCGACAGCGCTTCACCCATCTGGTTGAAGCTGCGTGCCAGTTGGCCGATTTCGTCATGGCTGGAGACGTTCAGACGGGCACTCAAATCGCCCGCGCCGAGGGCTTCGGCCTGGCGTACCAGGTCGCTCAACGGCGCCAGCTTGCTGCGTAGCAACCACACCGTTGCGCCCACCGCCAGCAACATCGCCAGTACGCTGCCGATGATCAGGCGAATCCCGACCGACCACGTCACGGAGCGAATCTCTGCCTTGGGCATGCTCGCCACCACCGACCACGGCCCACCGTCGAACGGCACCGCGACGCTGTAGAAGTCTTCGTTCTTGTCGCTCCAGAAGCGCCCTTCACCCGGCTTTTTCGCCAGGTCGACGATCACTGGGGCCGCCTGGTCCAGCGCCTGCACGCCCGCGGGCGGCACCAGCCAGTGTTTCTGCTCATCGAGCAGCGCCAGGGAGCCGGTCTGGCCGATGCGGAAACGCTTGAGGTTATCGAACTGGGCGTTTTGCGCGTCGGTGTAGTCGAAACCGACAAACAGCACCGCGATGACTTTGCCCGCGCTATCGCGCACCGGCGTGTACTGGGTCATGTAGGAACGTTCGAACAACACTGCACGGCCGACGTAGCTTTGCCCGGCCAGCAGGCGTTGATAGGCCGGATGCTGGTGATCCAGCGCGGTGCCGATGGCACGGCTGCCGTCCTGTTTGGTCAGGGACGTGCTGACGCGCACAAAGTCCTCGCCCGTGCGCACAAACACGGTGGCCACGCCGCCCGAGGTGTCCTTGAACTCATCGACTTCGGCGAAATCGTTGTTCAGCACCGCGTTGCCCAGGTACAGGCCCGGGGTCTGCACGCCGGCCACGCTCACCGGCTGGTCGGCACGCACACTCAAACCGGCGCCGAAGCGCTTCTCGAACAACCCGCTCAAGCGCTGGGTACTTTCGCGCAAGGTGCTGTGGAAGGTGTTGAGTTGATCGGCGAGCAGGCGCGCTTCGCTGGCCAGGTGTTCCTCGCGGGTGTCGAGGTTGGCGGAGTCGAGGGAACGCAAGGCAAACACCGTACTGCCGCTGATGACGACAGCCAGAATCACGGCGAGCGCGAGGCCTAGCTGGGAAGCAATCCGAGCACGAGGTTGAGACATGACAGCTCCTGGCCGAGGCCAGGATCATCCTGATCTCATAGCGCTGCTCGGCAAATTATCGGGTGGGTAGTGTTGGAGTACGATGGTTCCAACACACCTACTTCGGCGGCGCCGAGCAATACTTGAGCACTGTGCAGGGGGATCACGCAAACGATTGCTATACCGAGCCATCCCCCTTCAATCGAGGCGCTCTACCGCCGGCAGTGCCATGGCCTGCACCTCGCTCTGGAGAAAGTCCGCCAAGCGGCGCAGGCGCTCACCGCCGGGACGGGTTTTCGGCCACACCAGATAGTAATTTTCCCCACTGGCCACGGCAGTTGGCCACGGCAGGCTCAATCGCCCCTGGGCGACGTCTTCGGCCACCATCAGCAAGTCCCCCATGGACACGCCGTAACCCCGCGCAGCGGCGATCATGCCCAGCTCAAGGGTATCGAACACCTGCCCGCCCTTGAGCGAGACCTGCGACGACAAGCCCATGCGTTGCAGCCAGTTGCGCCAGTCACGGCGGTCGGGCGTGGGATGCAGCAACTCGGCAGTGGCCAGGCGCGCAGCGTCCCATGGGCCGTCGTCCAGCAGGTTCGGCGCGCCCACCGGGATCAACAACTCAGGGAACAGGTAGCAGGCTTCCCAGTCCGCCGGAAAATGCCCGTCGCTCAACAGCACCGCGCAGTCGAACGGCTCCTGGTTGAAGTCCACCTCGTCCACGCTCATCCACGCGCTGGTCAATTGCACCTCGTTGCCCGGCTGCAACGCGCGGAACCGGCTGAGCCGCGCCAGCAGCCAGCGCATGGTTAAGGTGGACGGCGCCTTCATGCGCAGGATGTCATCTTCGGCGTTCAAGGTATGGCAGGCCCGCTCAAGGGCGGCGAAGCCTTCACGCACGCCCGGTAGCAGCAGGCGGGCCGCTTCGGTGAGCTGCAACGTACGGCCGCTGCGCTGGAACAGGCGGCAGGCGAAATGTTCCTCCAGGGTGCGGATGTGCCGGCTCACCGCGCTTTGGGTGATGGACAGCTCCTCTGCCGCGCGGGTGAAAGAGTGGTGTCGGGACGCGGCTTCAAATGCGCGCAACGCGTAAAGCGGAGGAAGACGACGAGACATAGGGAAGGCTCCGACAGCAGGATGCCGAAACCCTACCAGAATCATTCAGGCATGAGTTTTAATCATGCAAGTGATCGCTTTTATCCCTTTGTGCAATAGGCCCAGAGCGCCGAGAATCAACCCTTCCACAACCCTATGACTTTTTGAGCGTGATGATCATGCAGCATCCGGCACGTACCGAACTCTGGGCCATTCTGCGGCTGTCAGGGCCGTTGATTGCCTCACAGTTGGCGCACATGTTGATGGTGCTGACCGACACGCTGATGATGGCCCGCCTGAGCCCCGAAGCCTTGGCCGGCGGAGGCCTGGGCGCGGCCAGCTATTCGTTCGTGTCGATTTTCTGCATCGGCGTGATTGCGGCGGTGGGCACCCTGGTAGCGATCCGGCATGGCGCGGGCGACATCGACGGTGCAACACGCCTGACCCAGGCCGGGCTGTGGCTGGCCTGGCTGATGGCGCTGGCCGCCGCCCTGCTGCTGTGGAACCTCAAGCCGGTGCTGCTGATGTTCGGCCAGACCGAAACCAACGTGCACGCCGCCGGGCAATTCCTCACGATCCTGCCCTTCGCCCTGCCCGGCTACCTGAGCTTCATGGCCTTGCGCGGTTTCACCAGCGCCATCGGCAAGGCCACCCCGGTGATGGTGATCAGCCTGTGTGGCACGGTGCTCAACTACCTGCTCAACCACGCCTTGATCGAAGGCATGTTCGGCTTGCCGAAACTGGGTTTGATGGGCATCGGCCTGGTGACCGCGATTGTGGCCAACGGCATGGCGTTGGCGTTGATGTGGTACATCCGCAGCAACCGCGCCTATGCTGCCTACCCGCTGGGCACCGGCCTCCTACGCCTGAACACGCACTATCTGCGCGAACTGTGGCGCCTGGGCCTGCCGATTGGCGGCACCTATGCGGTCGAGGTCGGACTGTTTGCCTTCGCCGCGCTGTGCATGGGCACCATGGGCAGCACGCAGCTGGCGGCGCATCAGATCGCCCTGCAAATCGTCTCGGTGGCCTTCATGGTGCCGGCGGGAATGTCCTACGCGGTGACCATGCGTATCGGCCAGCATTACGGTGCCGGGCAACTGCTGCAGGCACGTTTGGCCGGCCGGGTCGGCATCGGCTTTGGCGCCGCGGTGATGTTGGGATTTGCGGCGGTGCTGTGGCTGTTTTCCGACCCATTGATAGGACTGTTCCTCGACCATAACGACCCGGCATTCCACGACGTGATCGTCCTGGCCGTCAGCTTGCTGGCCGTGGCGGCGTGGTTCGAGTTGTTCGACGGGGTGCAGACCATTGCCATGGGCTGCATTCGTGGGCTGAAGGACGCCAAGACCACTTTCCTGGTGGGCCTGGGTTGCTATTGGCTAATCGGTGCACCGTCGGCGTGGCTGATGGCGTTCACCCTCGGTTGGGGGCCGACAGGCGTGTGGTGGGGTTTGGCGCTGGGGCTGGCGTGTGCGGCGGTGAGCCTGACGTGGGCGTTTGAGGCGAAGATGAAGCGGATGATCCGCCACGAGCCGCAGGCCCAAGCCACATTTCAGGCGGCACACGCGGAGTAACGACCTAACCAGGTCTACAACTGTGGGAGCGGGCTTGCTCGCGAATGCGCTGGGTCAGCCAAATAGTCAGTGACTGATACACCGCATTCGCGAGCAAGCCCGCTCCCACACAAGCCCGCTCGCACAGTCGACCGGCGTTGCAATTCAACCCAGTAAAGCCTCACGGCCTTTGCCGAAGGTCAGGTACTCGATCAGCTCCGGCAACGGCAACGGCTTGCTGATCAGATACCCCTGGGCCTGGTCGCATCCAAACAACCGCAACAACGCCAGTTGCTCAGGGGTTTCCACACCCTCGGCCACCACTTCCAGGTTGAGGTTGTGGGCCAGGTTGATCATCGCGTGCACCAGCTTGCGGTTCTCTTCGCGCTCTTCCATGCCGCCGACAAAGCTCTTGTCGATCTTGAGCAAGGCAATCGGCAGGCTGTTGAGGTGCACGAACGATGAAAAACCGGTGCCGAAGTCATCCAGGGAAAAGCGCACGCCGAGGCGACCGAGGGCGTCCATGGTCTGCTTGACCAGATCGCTGCGGCGCATCACGGCGGTTTCGGTGAGTTCGAATTCCAGCCATTGCGCTTCCACGCCGCGTTCGGCGATCAGCCGGCTGAGGGTGGAGAGCAATTGGCTGTCCTGGAACTGGCGGAACGACAGGTTGACCGCCATGTGCAACGGCGGCAGGCCACGTTCGCGCAGGTCTTGCATGTCGCGCAGGGCCCGGGAAATCACCCAGTAACCCAACGGCACGATCAGCCCGCTTTGCTCGGCCAGGGGCACGAATTCGCTGGGCGGCAACAGGCCGCGCTCGCCGTGACGCCAGCGCACCAGGGCTTCGAGGCCGACGATGTGCCCGTCGTCCAGGTCCAGGCGCGGCTGGTAGTGCAACTCCAGCTCATCCCGACGCAAGGCGCGGCGCAGTTCGCTTTCCAGGTCGGCCAGGCTGCGCGCGTTACGATTGATGCGTTCGTTGAAAATATGAAAGGTGCAGCCCTGTGTGCTCTTGGCTTGCTGCATGGCGATGTGGGCGTGCCACATCAGCGGGTCGGCGCCAGCACGCGCACGCGCATGGGCCATGCCCAGGCTGCAACCGATCAACAGGCTTTCACCGTCCACCCAGTAGGGTTCGGCCATGACCTCGGTAATGCGTTCGGCCATCCACTCGGCGCGCTGGGGCGCACGGCGGGTGTCGATCAGCAGGGCGAATTCGTCGCTGCCCAGGCGCGCCAGTTGGTCGCCGGCTTCCAGCTGGCTCTTGAGCCGCGAGACCACTTGCAGGATCAACCGGTCGCCGGCCTGGTGCCCGAGGGCGTCGTTGGCGTGACGGAAATTGTCGAGGTCCAGGTGACCGAGGGCCAGGCCGCGACCTTCATTCTCGGCCAGCCGCGCCGCCAGCAAGGTCTGGAAACCCTGGCGGTTGGCGATACCGGTCAGCGGGTCTTGCTCGGCGAGGCGTTGCAGGGTGTTTTCCAGCACACCGCGTTCGCGCACATGGCGCAGGCAGCGGCGCAATGTATCGGCGTCCAACACCGTGCGAACCAGCCAATCGCTGGCACCCAACGGCGGCACCAGCGGCTCCTGCTCCAACAGCAACACACACGGCAAGCTGCAACGACCGGGAGCGGGTTGCAGGCCTGGCGTGGTCAATAGCACGGCACCGTGGTCGTCATCAAACAGACGACTTACGGAATCCCAATTTGGTGCACTGATCAGCACAGCCCCATCGCCCATCGGCGCCAGGCACTCGCGCAACAACGCTGCCCATGCCGGCTCATCGGCCAGCAGCAGCAAACGCAAGGGTTCGACAGGCGTAGACAAGCTAGCTCCCTAGACTCTGCAAGATTTCGTTGGCGACAGGCAGTATGACGTGCGGCCTGACAATCACCAATGATAGGGGTTATCAAATACACAGACTGCACGCAGTTAGTCGCAAATGCCCTGACATCCTGCGGCAAAGTAGCAAAACCGGCAAATTTAGATCGAGTGGTACGTCACACCGTCGTTCTGAGAGAGCAGAATCCTGCCAGCCTGTTAAAATGCCCGCCCTTTTGAACAACGACTCCTGAAATTCTGTATGTCCCGACTCAATCCCCGGCAGCAAGAAGCCGTGAACTACGTCGGCGGCCCTCTATTGGTGCTCGCCGGCGCAGGCTCCGGCAAGACCAGCGTGATCACCCGCAAGATCGCGCACCTGATCCAGAACTGCGGCATCCGCGCCCAGTACATCGTCGCCATGACCTTTACCAACAAGGCGGCGCGGGAAATGAAAGAGCGCGTCGGCACCCTGCTCAAGGGTGGCGAAGGCCGTGGCCTCACCGTGTGTACCTTCCACAACCTGGGCCTGAACATCATCCGCAAGGAGCATGCACGCCTGGGCTACAAACCCGGCTTCTCGATCTTCGACGAGACCGATGTGAAGTCGCTGATGACCGACATCATGCAGAAGGAATACGCAGGCGACGACGGCGTGGACGAGATCAAGAACATGATCGGCGCCTGGAAGAACGACCTGATCCTGCCGCCCCAGGCCCTGGAAAACGCACGCAACCCCAAGGAACAGACCGCCGCCATCGTCTACACCCACTACCAGCGCACGCTCAAGGCGTTCAACGCGGTGGACTTCGACGACCTGATCCTGCTGCCCGTGAAGTTGTTCGAGGAACACGCCGACATCCTCGAAAAATGGCAGAACAAGGTGCGCTACCTGCTGGTGGACGAATACCAGGACACCAACGCCAGTCAGTACCTGCTGGTGAAAATGCTCATCGGCAAACGCAACCAGTTCACCGTGGTAGGCGACGATGACCAGTCGATCTACGCCTGGCGCGGCGCCCGCCCGGAAAACCTGATGCTGCTCAAGGACGACTACCCGTCCCTGAAAGTGGTGATGCTGGAGCAGAACTATCGCTCCACCAGCCGCATCCTGCGTTGCGCCAACGTGCTGATCTCGAACAACCCCCACGAGTTTGAAAAACAACTGTGGAGTGAGATGGGCCACGGCGACGAGATCCGCGTGATCCGCTGCCGCAACGAAGACGCCGAAGCCGAGCGCGTGGCCGTGGAAATCCTCAGCCTGCACTTGCGCACCGACCGGCCCTACAGCGATTTCGCGATCCTGTATCGCGGCAACTACCAGGCCAAGCTGATCGAGCTGAAATTGCAGCACCACCAGGTGCCGTATCGCCTGTCGGGCGGCAACAGCTTTTTCGGACGTCAGGAAGTAAAAGACCTGATGGCCTACTTCCGGCTGATCGTGAACCCGGATGACGACAACGCCTTCCTGCGCGTGATCAACGTGCCGCGCCGCGAGATCGGTTCCACCACCCTGGAAAAGCTCGGCAACTACGCGACCGAACGCAAGATCTCGATGTACGCCGCCACCGACGAGATCGGCCTGGGCGAACACCTGGACACCCGTTTCACCGACCGCCTGTCGCGCTTCAAGCGCTTCATGGACAAGGTCCGCGAGCAGTGCGCCGGCGAAGACCCGATCAGCGCCCTGCGCAGCATGGTCATGGACATCGACTATGAAAACTGGCTGCGCACCAACAGCTCCAGCGACAAGGCCGCGGATTACCGCATGGGCAACGTCTGGTTCCTGATCGAAGCGCTGAAGAACACCCTGGAAAAAGACGAAGACGGCGAGATGACCGTCGAAGACGCCATCGGCAAGCTGGTGCTGCGCGACATGCTCGAACGCCAGCAGGAAGAGGAAGACGGCGCCGAAGGTGTGCAGATGATGACCTTGCATGCATCCAAGGGCCTGGAATTCCCCTACGTGTTCATCATGGGCATGGAAGAGGAAATCCTCCCACACCGCTCCAGCATCGAAGCCGACACCATCGAGGAAGAACGCCGACTGGCCTACGTGGGCATTACCCGCGCCCGTCAGACCCTGGCCTTCACCTTTGCCGCCAAGCGCAAGCAATACGGCGAAATCATCGATTGTGCCCCCAGCCGGTTCCTGGATGAACTGCCGCCGGACGACCTGGCCTGGGAAGGCAATGACGACACCCCGACCGAGGTGAAAGCCGTTCGCGGCAACACCGCCCTGGCGGACATACGCGCGATGCTAAAGCGCTAGAATCGACTACTTTTCAATCTACTTTCGACGCGAATTGCGTCAACAGAGGAAGCTTTCGTGGAAGCACTGCACAAGAAAATTCGCGAAGAAGGCATCGTGCTTTCCGATCAGGTACTCAAGGTCGACGCCTTTCTGAACCACCAGATCGATCCGGCGCTGATGAAACTGATCGGCGACGAATTCGCTGCGCTGTTCAAGGATTCGGGCATCACCAAGATCGTCACCATCGAAGCCTCGGGCATCGCGCCGGCGATCATGACGGGCCTGAACCTGGGGGTCCCGGTGATTTTTGCACGCAAGCAGCAATCGTTGACCCTCACCGAAAACCTGCTGTCGGCGACGGTGTACTCCTTCACCAAGAAGGTCGAAAGCACCGTGGCGATCTCGCCGCGCCACCTGACCAGCAGCGACCGTGTACTGGTGATTGATGACTTCCTGGCCAACGGCAAGGCGTCCCAGGCGCTGATTTCGATCATCAAGCAAGCCGGTGCCACCGTTGCCGGCCTGGGGATCGTGATCGAGAAATCGTTCCAGGGTGGCCGTGCAGAGCTGGATGCGCAGGGTTATCGGGTTGAGTCGCTGGCACGGGTGAAGTCGCTGGAGGGTGGTGTGGTGACCTTCATCGAGTAAGCACTACTCCTGAACGCACACGGTTAAAAATGTGGGAGCTGGCTTGCCTGCGATCGCGGTGGTACAGCGACATTGATGTCGCCTGACACTCCGCTATCGCAGGCAAGCCAGCTCCCACAGTTGGTTTTGTGTGGGTTGTTAGTGCGCGGTGGCCTGTAGGCCGGCGAGCAGCAGGCGCTGGTACAAGTCCTCTTTCAGCCCTTCCGGCTGATCCAACCCCATCCGTTTCAAGTGCTCTGGAAACACCTCCGGCTCCGGCGCATCCAACGCCGCCTTGCCCAACTCCAAAATCTCCGTCAGCTTGAATTTGCTCTTGAGCCAGTTCAACGCGCGCAACAGATCCCGCTCCTCATCGGTAAAGTCGCTGCCCAGCGGGTACTCCGTAAATAACCGTCGATGCCGGGCCTGGATACCTGTGAGCCGCTGCGGCGTGTTGTCGGCAAAGCGCGGATCGAGCTGAAAATCCTTGGGCAACTTGCCGGCCTTCTGTGCCTGTTCGATCAAGTCGTGCTGGAAGCGTGAGTCGGTGATATTGAGCAACGCCTCAATCACCTTGGCATCCGTCTGACCGCGCAGGTCGGCGATTCCGTACTCGGTGATGACAATGTCCCGCAAGTGTCGGGGAATGGTGCAGTGGCCGTAGTCCCAGACGATATTGGAGCTGACCTCCCCCGCCGCCTCGCGCCAGCTGCGCAGGATCAGGATCGAGCGCGCGCCCTCCAGCGCATGGCCCTGGGCCACGAAGTTGTACTGCCCGCCCACACCGCTGAGTACCCGGCCATCTTCCAACTGGTCGGCCACCCCCGCACCAAGCAAGGTGACCATGATTGCGCTGTTGATAAACCGCGCATCCAGGCGTTGCAGGCGCTTGAGTTCTTCCTGGCCGTACAGCTCGTTGATGTAGCTGATGCGGGTCATGTTGAATTCAAGGCGTTTGCCGTGGGTCATCTCCTGTAGGCGCTGGTAAAAACTCCGCGGCCCGACAAAGAAACCGCCGTGGATCGAAACCCCATCCGGTTGCGCGGCATCGTCCAGGGTGCCGGCGTTGGCCTGTTCCTGGGTCGGCACATCCGGGTAGACCTTGCGCCGCACAATCCCGGCATCGGCCAGCACCAGCAGACCGTTGACGAACATTTCGCTGCAACCGTAAAGGCCGCGGGCGAAGGGTTCGACGCCGCCTTCATGGCTGATCAGCGGCGCCCACTGGTACACGTCGAGGTCGGTCAGCAACGAGCGGTAGGCTTCGTTGTCGGCCTGGCGCGCCAGCAGCGCGGCGGTCAGCGCATCGCCCATGGAGCCGATGCCGATCTGCAAGGTGCCGCCATCGCGCACCAGGGTGCTGGCGTGCAGGCCGATAAAGTGGTCCTGAAACCCCACCGGCATGTTTGGCGTGGAGAACAGCGTGGTGCTGTCCTTTTCGTCGATCAGGTAATCAAAGGCGTCCATGCCCAGTTCGGAATCACCGGGCATGTAGGGCAACTCGGTGTGGACCTGGCCGACGATCAGGACGGTTTCCCCGGCGGCGCGGCGCTTGGCGATCATCGGTAGCAGGTCGAGGGTGATGTCAGGGTTGCAGCTCAGGCTCAGGCGATCAGGATGCTCGGCGCTGCTGGCCACCAGTTGCGCCACCAGGTTCAGGCCGGCGGCGTTGATGTCCCGGGCGGCGTGGCTGTAGTTACTGCTGACGTAATCCTGCTGGGCCGAAGTGCTGTGCAGCAGGCTGCCGGGCTGCATGAAGAACTGCTGCACGCGGATGTTGTGTGGAAGGCTGTCTTTGCGTAGGTCGGCGAGAAAATCCAACTCGGGATAATCGCCAAACACCCGTTCAATAAAAGGTTCGAGAAAGCGTTTCTGCAAGCCGTCGCCCAGGGTTGGACGGCCCAGGCTCAGCGCGGTGTAGATCGTCAGCGCCCGCTCCGGCAGCTTGGCAACGCGCCGGTACAACGCATTGACGAACAGGTTGGGCTTGCCCAGACCCAACGGCATGCCCAAATGAATATGCGCCGGCAAACGCGCGAGTACGTCGTCAACTGCTTGCTCGATTGAACACAACTGCACCATCCGACCCTCCTGAACATTCCGTGATTAGGGGTTGGACAGAGAGTGGCGGGTGTTTGCTGCAATGAACAGCCCTCAGCACACATAACGGGCACAAAAAAGCCGCTCGTAAGCGGCTTTTTTGGCGAAGATCGGCGGATTAAAGCCCGGACATCTTCTTGATGGCGCCCTTGAGGTCGTCATCCGAGCAATCAGCGCAGGTGCCTTTTGGCGGCATGGCGTTGATACCGGTGATCGCCTTGGCCAGGATGCCGTCGAGGCCGCCCTGGTGGTCGGCGCGCTCTTTCCAGGCGGCGGTGTCACCGATTTTCGGCGCGCCCAACAGGCCGGTACCGTGGCAGGCGTTGCAGTGCTTGGCAATGATGTCATCCGGGGTTTTCGCCCCGCCTCCACCAGCGGCGACAGCGACTTCCATCCCCTTGCATTCCTGGCCCTGGACGCAGACTTGGCCGACCGGCTCCAGGCGTTTGGCAATGTCATCATTGGTCGCAGCTTGAGCGCTGACAGCCCATAGGGCCAGTACGGTTGCTGGTGCAGCCAGCATTTTCATAATTAGGTTCACGCGTTCACCCTCAATGGTGGCTATTCACGCCTGCGGCCACGGTTTCGCAGGCGGCGAAAGTATAACGGTTAGCCCGCCGGGCCGAAACAACCCTATTAAATAAAGGGGGATTCGGCCCTGCGGATACGGCTGCGGGAACCTCTGCAACGCTGGCAGGGCGCCTCTTTTGTTAAAAGTTCGCGGGTGTGGCTGCGCTGATTAGTCGCGCCGGCACATCGAACGGATTGCGAAAACGATGGGGCTTGGTGCTTTCAAAGTAGTAGCTATCGCCGGCTTCGAGCACAAAAGTTTCAAGACCGACCACCAATTCCAGACGACCTTCCACCAGAATCCCGGTTTCTTCGCCTTCATGGGTGAGCATTTCTTCGCCAGTGTCGGCGCCCGGCGGGTAGATCTCGTTGAGAAACGCAATCGCCCGGCTGGGGTGCGCCCGGCCTACCAGTTTCATGGTGACGGCGCCGTCAGAGATGTCGATCAGCTCATTGGCTTTATAGACGATCTGCGTCGGTATTTCCTGGAGGATCTCCTCGGAAAAGAACTCGACCATGGACATGGGGATACCGCCCAGCACCTTGCGCAAGGAGCTGATCGAGGGGCTGACGCTGTTTTTTTCGATCATCGAAATGGTGCTGTTGGTGACACCCGCACGCTTGGCGAGCTCGCGCTGGGAAAGACCCTTCAGTTTACGGATGGATTGCAGTCGTTCGCCGACGTCCAATGCAGGAGCCTCCTAGGATTCAGGCTTTGTTGTAATTGAGCGTTATCATGGCGACAGCGTTCAGTATTTACAACACTTGGGCCTAAATCCCGGGCAGCGGCGTTCGTAGCGGGCGGTCAATCGCCGCAATAGAGCCTTGGCACTCGGCGCAGGTTGCAGAAGATCTGGTAGGGAATGGTTTCGGCGGCAGTGGCGAGGTCGCTGGCGAGGATGTTTTTGCCCCACAGCTCCACGGTCGAACCGAGACCCGCCTCAGGCACGTCCGTCAGGTCGATGCACAGCATGTCCATGGACACACGGCCGAGCAATTGGCTGCGCTGCCCGGCGACCAGTACCGGCGTACCGGTCGGCGCGTGGCGCGGGTAACCGTCGGCATAGCCCATCGCAACCACGCCGATGCGCATCGGTTTTGGCGTGATGAACTTGGCGCCGTAGCCCACCGGCTCGCCGGCCGGCAGTTCACGGACGCAAATGACTTTGGATTCCAGGGTCATCACCGGCTGCAAGCGCGCGGCCACGGCCTGGTCTTCGCCAAACGGCGTCGCGCCGTACAGCATGATGCCGGGGCGCACCCAGTCGCTGGACACGTTGGGCCAGCCCATCACCGCCGGCGAGTTGCGCAGGCTGACCTCGGCCGCCAGGCCTTGGCGCGCCGCGTCGAAGACCGCCACTTGCTCATCGCTGCGCGCACAATCAAGCTCATCGGCGCGGGCGAAGTGGCTCATCAATACGATCTTGGCCACTTTGCCGCTGGCCAGCAGGCGCTGGTACGCCTCGTGATAATCCTTGGGATGCAGGCCGACGCGGTGCATGCCGGAGTCAAGCTTGAGCCAGATGGTCAGCGGCTTGCTCAGCCTGGCCTGCTCGATCGCCTCCAGCTGCCACAACGAATGCACCACGCACCACAAATCATGCTCGATGATCAGTGGCAGCTCGTCAGCCTCGAAAAAACCTTCCAACAGCAACACCGGCGCGCGGATACCGGCGGCGCGCAGCTCCAGCGCCTCTTCGATACACGCCACGGCAAACCCATCGGCGTCGGCCTCCAACGCCTGGGCCACCCGCACGGCACCGTGGCCATAGGCATCCGCCTTGATCACGGCAAGGGCCTTGGCCCCCGTGACTTCACGGGCCAATTGGTAGTTGTGGCGCAGGGCTTGGAGATCGATCAGGGCACGGGCAGGACGCATGGCGGCAGGCTTCTAGGCGACAGAGTGAAGAAAAACCGATGCCGCCCAATAACGTCGGCACCGGGGGAGGATCTGGGTTTACGGCAGCGCAGCCACGACCGACAGCTCTACCAGGATTTGCGGTTCGCACAACTTGGCTTCGACCGTGGCGCGGGCCGGGGCGACGCCCTTGGGCAGCCACTTGTCCCACACCGCATTCATGCCGGCGAAATCGGCGTCGATGTCTTTCAGGTAGATCGTCACCGACAGCAACTTGGTCTTGTCCGTACCGGCCAGGTCCAGCAAACGCTCGATATTGGCCAGGGTTTCACGGGTCTGCTGTTCAATCCCGGCGTTCATGTCGTCGCCGACTTGCCCGGCCAGATAGACGGTGCCGCTGTGGACTACGATCTGGCTCATGCGCTCATTGGTGAGCTGGCGCTGGATTGACATGTTTTGCGGACTCCTGGTGGTTGCCGTAACGGGAAATATCGAGGCCTGCGGCGCTGATCTGCGGGGTTTTCCTGGCCATCAGATCGGCCAGCAAGCGGCCCGAGCCACACGCCATGGTCCAGCCGAGGGTGCCGTGGCCGGTGTTCAGGAACAGGTTCTTGAACGGCGTGGCACCGACGATCGGCGTGCCATCGGGTGTGGTCGGGCGCAGGCCGGTCCAGAAAGTCGCTTCGGCCAGATCGCCGCCCTGAGGATAAAGGTCGTTGACGATCATCTCCAGGGTTTCGCGCCGACGCGGGTTGAGCGACAGGTCAAAACCGGCGATTTCCGCCATGCCGCCAACGCGGATGCGGTTGTCGAAGCGGGTGATCGCGACCTTGTAGGTTTCGTCGAGAATGGTCGAAGTCGGGGCCATCGCCGGGTTGGTGATCGGCACGGTCAGCGAATACCCCTTGAGCGGGTACACCGGCGCCTTGATCCCCAGCGGCTTGAGCAATTTGGGCGAGTAACTGCCGAGGGCCAGTACGTAGCGGTCGGCGGTTTCCAGCTTGCCGTCGATCCACACGCCGTTGATGCGTTCGCCGGCGTAGTCGAGGCGCTGGATGTCCTGCTCGAAGCGAAATTCCACGCCCAACTGCGTGCACATCTCGGCCAGGCGCGTCGTGAACATCTGGCAGTCGCCGGTCTGGTCATTCGGCAGGCGCAGGGCACCGGCGAGGATGTCGGTGACGCTGGCCAGGGCCGGCTCCACACGGGCGATACCGGCACGGTCAAGCAGTTCGAACGGCACGCCGGACTCTTTCAGTACGGCGATGTCCTTGGCGGCGCCATCGAGTTGGGCCTGGGTGCGGAACAACTGGGTAGTCCCCAGGCTACGACCTTCGTAGGCAATGCCGGTCTCGGCGCGCAGTTCGTCGAGGCAGTCACGGCTGTATTCGGACAAGCGCACCATGCGTTCTTTGTTTACCGCATAGCGGCTGGCGGTGCAGTTGCGCAGCATCTGCGCCATCCACAGGTATTGATCGACATCGGCAGTGGCCTTGATCGCCAGCGGTGCGTGGCGTTGCAGCAGCCACTTGATGGCTTTGAGCGGTACGCCCGGTGCCGCCCAGGGCGAGGCGTAGCCTGGGGACACCTGGCCGGCGTTGGCGAAACTGGTTTCCATGGCAGCGGCGGGCTGACGGTCGACCACGACCACTTCAAAGCCGGCCCGCGCCAAATAGTAGGCACTGGTCACACCAATGACGCCGCTACCCAAGACCAGAACGCGCATTTTTATATCCTCATCGCGGGCGTGGCCGCTGACGTGTGTTGTTCGAGCAATGATGAGCGCAGTTTAAAAAACAATGACCAGTGCATTTCACTATATAAATGCCTATATTTGGCGACAATTCTCGGCAAAAACCCTTTTCACAGAGGCAGATCCCCTATGCGTACCAATACCCAGACCAAGCGGGAGCTGGACAAGATCGACCGCAACATCCTGCGAATCCTGCAAACCGACGGGCGGATTTCGTTCACGGAGCTGGGAGAAAAAGTCGGGCTGTCGACCACGCCGTGCACCGAGCGCGTGCGCCGGTTGGAGCGCGAAGGGATCATCATGGGCTACAACGCACGGCTCAACCCTCAGCATTTGAAGGGGAGTTTGCTGGTATTTGTCGAGATCAGCCTCGATTACAAATCAGGCGACACCTTTGAGGAATTCCGCCGCGCCGTACTGAAACTGCCCCATGTGCTGGAGTGCCACCTGGTGTCGGGTGACTTCGACTACCTGGTGAAGGCGCGGATTTCCGAGATGGCCTCGTACCGCAAATTGCTTGGCGACATCCTGCTCAAGCTGCCCCATGTGCGGGAGTCCAAGAGCTATATCGTGATGGAAGAAGTGAAAGAGAGCCTGAACCTGCCGATTCCCGATTAACTGGCACCCTGCTCCCACACTTTGACCGAGTACACCTGTCAGACCAATACCTGCCGGGTGCTCGCCATATAGTCGTGGATCTGCTTTTCCACCCGCGGGTGGATCAGCTCCACCGGCCGTCGCCCATTCGGGCACGGCAAGGTCTTGGTGGTGCCGAACAGCCGACAGATCAGCGGCCGCTCGTCGTACACCGTGCAACCGTTTGGGCCCAGGTGCACACAGTTCAACTCGTCCATGGCAGCGTCCTGCTCGGCCGCAGTCTTGCGTGGCAGGCGGGACATTTCTTCAGGCGAAGTGGTCACCGGCCCACAGCAGTCGTGGCAGCCGGGGACGCACTCGAACGAAGGAATCTGTCGGCGCAGTGCGCTGATCTTTTGGCTGTTGCAACTCATCGAAACACGTACCGAACGGCGAATAGGCGTGGATTCTGCCGCAAAAGCCCGCGGTGAGACAGCGTCGTCCGACCGCTGTATCCTGCGTCAAATTTTCCAAACAGGGATGCTCCCATGACCGCCAGCGCCCGGCACACCGCTTCCTACTATGCCGCCAGCAGCGTGCCGCAACCCGATTACCCGGTACTGACCGGCGAAATGACGGCCGACGTGTGCGTGGTCGGCGGTGGCTTTTCCGGGCTGAACACCGCCCTGGAGCTGGCCGAGCGCGGCTTCAGCGTGGTGCTGCTGGAAGCCCGCAAAATCGCCTGGGGCGCCAGCGGGCGCAATGGCGGCCAATTGATTCGCGGCGTCGGCCATGGCCTCGAGCAGTTCACCCCAGTGATCGGCAGCGACGGCGTGCGACAGATGAAGCTGATGGGCCTGGAGGCTGTGGAGATCGTGCGCGAGCGCGTCGAACGCTTCCAGATCCCCTGCGACCTGACCTGGGGCTACTGCGACCTCGCCAACAAACCCCGCGACCTGCAAGGCCTGGCCGAAGACGCCGAAGAGTTGCGCAGCCTGGGCTATCGCCACGAAGTACGCCTACTGCAAGCCAGCCAGATGAGCAGCGTGATCGGCTCGGACCGCTACGTAGGCGGCATGATCGACATGGGCTCCGGCCACCTGCACCCACTCAACCTCGCGCTGGGCGAAGCCGCCGCCGCGCAGCAACTGGGCGTGCAGTTGTTTGAGCAATCCGCCGTCACGCGCATCGACTACGGCCCCGAGATCAACGTGCACACCGCCCAGGGCAACGTGCGCGCCAACACCCTGGTGCTGGCCTGCAACGCCTACCTGAACGGCTTGAACCCGCAGTTGAGCGGCAAAGTGCTGCCCGCCGGCAGCTACATCATCGCCACCGAACCATTGAGCGAAGCCCAGGCCGCCAGCCTGCTGCCACAGAACATGGCCGTATGCGACCAGCGGGTGACGGTGGACTACTTCCGCTTGTCCGCCGACCGACGCCTGTTGTTCGGCGGCGCCTGCCACTACTCCGGCCGCGATCCGCAGGACATCGGCGCCTATATGCGGCCGAAAATGCTCAAGGTGTTCCCGCAACTGGCCGACGTGAAGATCGATTACCAGTGGGGCGGCATGATTGGCATTGGCGCCAACCGCCTGCCGCAGATCGGCCGGCTGCCCGACCAACCCAATGTGTATTACGCCCAGGCCTACGCCGGCCATGGCCTCAACGCCACGCACCTGGCGGGCAAGCTACTGGCCGAGGCCATCAGCGGCCAGCAGCAGGGCCGCTTCGATCTGTTCGCCCAGGTGCCGCACATCACCTTCCCCGGCGGCAAGCATTTGCGCTCGCCACTGTTAGCGCTAGGGATGCTCTGGCACCGCCTCAAAGAGCTGATGTGATCACTTGCGCCAGAACGGTTTCACCCCTTCCTGGCGCGCCTGTTCTGCGCTGAGGCCGATGTCCCTGAGCTGTTCGGCGGTCATGTCCAGCAAGGCCTTACGCGTATGGCTGCGGTGCCAGAACAGACTCCAGCGGCTGTTGGCCGGCGCCGACAGCGTGCGTCCCTGCTCCGCTTCCAGTTCCTGACTGCGTAACGCCAACCGCACATCGCTCATGCCGCTCATTGTGTCGCCCCTCATTTACCTGTTGCCATGAGTGACTAGGATGGGCGCGCGAGCAAAACCATTACAGATCCAATCAATTTTTATTAAATCCATACAGACACTGCCTATAGGCCGCTGAATCCTGTATTTTCGCTGCATCTGTACTGGTCTCCTGGGAGCGACCACCATGACCCTTTACGTCAACCTCGCCGATTTGCTGGGCACCCGCATCGAACAAGGCTTCTACCGTCCCGGCGATCGCTTGCCTTCCGTCCGCGCCTTGAGCGTGGAACACGGGGTCAGCCTGAGCACCGTGCAACAGGCCTATCGCTTGCTGGAAGATAATGGCCTGGCGATGCCCAAGCCCAAATCCGGCTACTTTGTGCCGGTCGGCCGCGAGTTGCCGGCCCTGCCCGAAGTCGGCCGCCCGGCCCAGCGCCCGGTGGACATTTCCCAGTGGGACCAGGTGCTGGAGCTGATTCGCGCCGTCCCGCGCAAAGACGTCATACAGATGGGCCGCGGCATGCCGGATGTGCTGTCACCGACCCTCAAACCCCTGCTGCGCAGCCTCGCCCGCGTGAGCCGCCGCCAGGATCTGCCAGGGCTGTATTACGACAACATCATGGGCTGTATGGAATTGCGCGAGCAGATCGCCCGGCTGTCATTGGATTCCGGCTGCCAACTGAACGCCGAAGACATTGTGGTCACCACCGGCTGCCATGAGGCGCTGTCTGCGAGCATCCGCGCCATTTGTGAACCTGGGGATATTGTCGCGGTGGATTCACCCAGCTTTCACGGTGCCATGCAGACCCTCAAGGGCCTGGGCATGAAGGCCCTGGAAATCCCCACCGACCCCATCACCGGCATCAGCCTGGAAGCCCTGGAACTGGCCTTGGAACAATGGCCGATCAAGGTCATCCAACTGACCCCCAACTGCAACAACCCGCTGGGCTACATCATGCCGGAAGCGCGCAAACGCGCCCTGCTGACCCTGGCCCAGCGCTTTGACGTGGCGATCATCGAAGACGATGTGTATGGCGAATTGGCCTACAGCTACCCGCGCCCGCGCACGATCAAATCCTTCGACGAAGACGGCCGCGTACTGCTCTGCAGTTCGTTCTCCAAAACCCTGGCGCCCGGCCTGCGCATCGGTTGGGTAGCGCCGGGGCGTTACCTGGAACGGGTACTGCACATGAAATACATCAGCACCGGCTCCACGGCGACCCAACCGCAGATTGCAATCGCGGAATTTCTGAAAAACGGCCATTTCGAACCGCATTTGCGGCGGATGCGCACTCAATACCAGCGCAATCGCGACCTGATGCTCGATTGGGTCAGCCGCTACTTTCCCGCGGGCACACGGGCCAGCCGCCCTCAGGGCAGCTTTATGCTGTGGGTCGAGTTGCCGGATGGCTTTGATACCTTGAAGCTCAACCGGATCTTGCTGGAACAAGGCGTACAGGTGGCGGTAGGCAGCATCTTCTCGGCCTCGGGCAAATACCGGAACTGCCTGCGCATGAACTACGGCGCCAAGCCGAGCCCGCAGATCGAAGAGGCCGTGCGCAAGGTCGGCGCTGCCGCGACCAAGCTACTGAACGAGGAAATGCACTGACCTTTCCCGAGAAATAGCCGTCAGATGTCGACAACCGCCCTGATCTGGAAGCGACTCCCTTGATGATGCAACGGCTATTCCCGTTTTTCCTGTTGGGAGCCCTGGCCCTCGGCGGCTGTGCCACCGTGAACGCACCGCGCGTCCCCAGCGATGCGCTGCCCGCCGCCCAGTCGTCGTTCGGCCGCTCGATCCAGGCCCAGGCCGCGCCTTACCAGGGCCGCTCCGGGTTTCGCCTGCTGCCCAACAGCAGCGAGGCGTTCATGGCCCGCGCCGAACTGATCCGCAACGCCCAGACCAGCCTCGACTTGCAGTACTACATCGTCCACGACGGTATCAGCACGCGCATGCTCGTGGACGAACTGCTCAAGGCCGCCGACCGCGGTGTGCGTGTGCGCATCCTGCTGGACGACACCACCAGCGACGGCCTCGACCAGATCATCGCCACCCTCGCCGCCCACCCCAAGATCGAAATCCGCCTGTTCAACCCGTTGCATCTGGGCCGCAGCACCGGCGTGACGCGGGCCATGGGTCGCCTGTTCAATCTGTCTTTGCAGCACCGGCGCATGCACAACAAGTTGTGGCTGGCCGACAACAGCGCAGCCATCGTCGGCGGGCGCAATCTGGGCGATGAGTATTTCGACGCCGAGCCCAACCTGAATTTCACCGACATCGACATGCTCAGCCTGGGCCCGGTGGCCGAGCAGCTCGGCCACAGCTTCGACCAGTACTGGAACAGCGCCCTGAGCAAGCCGATTGACGACTTTGTCTCCAACACGCCATCCAAAGGCGACTTGGCGACCGCGCGCGCGCGCCTGCAAGAGTCGCTGGCCGAATCACGCCAGCAGCGTTACGCCCTGTACAACCGGCTGCGCACCTATCAGACCCAACCGCGCATGGACACTTGGCGCCGCGAGTTGATCTGGGCCTGGAACCAGGCGCTGTGGGATGCGCCGAGCAAGGTGCTGGCCACGGCCGAACCGGACCCGCACTTGCTGCTCACCACCCAACTCGCGCCAGAGCTGGCAGGGGTCAATCACGAGCTGATCATGATCTCGGCGTACTTCGTGCCCGGCCAGCCGGGGCTGGTTTACCTGACCGGGCGCGCCGACGCGGGCGTGTCCGTGAGCCTGCTGACCAACGCCCTGGAGGCCACCGACGTTCCGGCCGTGCACGGCGGCTACGCGCCGTATCGCAAGGCCCTGCTGGAACACGGGGTGAAACTCTACGAACTGCGCCGCCAACCGGGCGATGGCAGCGGCAGCGGCCCCCACCTGTTTCGGCGTGGCACCTTTCGCGGTTCGGACTCCAGCCTGCACAGCAAGGCGATGATCTTTGATCGGGAAAAGTCCTTCATCGGCTCGTTCAATTTCGACCCGCGTTCGGTGCTTTGGAACACCGAAGTCGGCGTATTGGTCGACAGTCCCGAACTGGCGGAACATGTGCGCAACCTGGCGCTGCAAGGCATGGCGCCAGCGTTGAGTTATGAACCGAAATTGCAGGATGGGCAGTTGGTGTGGGTGACCGAGGACAACGGCCAATTGCACACCCTGACCCGCGAGCCGGGCAGTTGGTGGCGTCGCTTCAATGCATGGTTTGCCACGTCTGTGGGCCTGGAACGCATGCTTTAAGAACAACACCGATCAACTGTGGGAGCTGACTGCACGGTAAGGTCAGGCCGGTTGCGCTGCGCCGAACGCCCCCTGGCGCAGCAGCAACACCACCAGGCCCAACGCGCCGGCCGCCATCAGGAACGGCAACGCATGCCCGCTGATCCACTGGCTCCCTGCCCCCGCCACCAACGGCCCGATCAGGCAGCCAATCCCCCACAACTGCGCTACGTGGGCATTGGCGCGCACCAGCGCATCGTCGCGATAACGCTCGCCGATCAGAATCAACGACAGGGTGAACAACCCTCCGGCACTGGCGCCGAACACCACCCACACCGGCCAGATCAACAACGTGTGCAAGGTCAGCGGAATCGCCAGGCTCGACGCCAGCAGCAACACCGCACAACTGAGGAACAGCGTGCGTCGCGGCAGGTAGTCAGCCAGCGCACCGATGGGCAATTGCAGCAGCGCATCACCCACCACCACGGTGCTGACCATCGCCAAGGCGATCTCGGCAGTGAAGCCCTGTTGCAGGCAATACACCGGCAGCAGCGTCAGAATCATCGCCTCGAACGCGGCGAATAAGGCCACCGCCCAGGCAATCGCCGGCAGGCTCAGGCAGAAGCGCCACAGGTCGGCGAAGGTCACGCTGAACGACTCGGCAGTGGGTGCACCGGAGCGTCCCAGCAACAACACGGGCGCCACCACCAATAAGCCGACACCCACCCAGAAGCCGTAGTCATGGTCGGTGCCGATCAGGCCCAGCAGCAAGGGCCCGGACAGTTGGCTCAAGGCATAGCTACAGCCATACAACGCGACCAACCGGCCACGCCATTGCTCCACCACCAACTGGTTGATCCAGCTTTCGCCGAGGATAAACACGATGGTCAGGATCACCCCGATCATCAGCCGCAGCACCAGCCACACCGGATAGCTCGGCAAAATCGCCAGCAAACCGATGGACAGCGCCCCGCCCCACAGGCACAGGCGCATCAAATTGGCAGTGCCCAGCCACGAGGCCAAACGACTGGAAAGCTTCGCCCCCAGCAACACGCCAAAAGCTGGCATCGCCGCCATCACCCCGATGGCAAAACTGCCGTAGCCCCAGCCTTCGAGTCGCAGGGACACCAGCGGCATGCTGACCCCCAGGGCCAGGCCAACGCTGAGGACCGAGGCCAGAACGGCGAAATAAGTCGCCCAACGCATGTCCACGCTCCTGTGGATAATTCCTGAGATCACACAAAACACTGTGGGAGCGGGCTTGCTCGCGAATGCGGTGGGCCAGCCAGCTCATCTGGTACTGATACACCGTATTCGCGAGCAAGCCCGCTCCCACACTTTTACCTGCGGTGAGCCCTGAAAGTTACAGCTTGATCCAGGTCGACTTCAGCTCGGTGTATTTGTCGAACGCGTGCAGCGACTTGTCGCGACCATTACCCGATTGCTTGAAGCCACCAAACGGTGCGGTCATGTCGCCACCGTCGTATTGGTTGACCCACACGCTACCGGCACGCAGCGCCTTGGCGGTCAGGTGCGCCTTGGAGATGTCCGACGTCCACACCGCTGCGGCCAGGCCGTAGATGGTGTCGTTGGCGATCTTGACCGCTTCTTCGGCGCTGTCGAAGGTGATCACCGACAGGACTGGACCAAAGATCTCTTCCTTGGCGATTTTCATGGCGTTGGTCACACCGTCGAAAATCGTCGGTTCAACATAGGTGCCACCGGTTTCTTCCAGGGTGCGCTTGCCGCCCGCCACCAGCTTGGCGCCATCGGCGTGACCGGCTTCGATATACGACAGCACCGTGTTCATCTGCTGGGTGTCCACCAGTGCACCGACGTTGGTGGCCGGGTCCAACGGGTTGCCGGGCTTCCAGCCCTTGAGGGCCTCGATCACCATGGGCAGGAATTTGTCCTTGATGGAGCGCTCCACGAGCAGGCGCGAACCGGCGGTGCAGACTTCGCCCTGGTTGAAGGCGATGGCGCCGGCGGCGGATTCGGCAGCGGCTTGCAGGTCCGGGGCGTCGGCGAACACGATGTTCGGGCTCTTGCCGCCAGCTTCCAGCCATACACGCTTCATGTTCGACTCGCCGGAGCGGATCAACAGCTGCTTGGCGATCTTGGTCGAACCTGTGAACACCAGGGTGTCGACGTCCATGTGCAGCGCCAGCGCGTTGCCTACGGTGTGGCCGTAACCTGGCAACACGTTGAACACGCCTTTTGGAATACCGGCCTCGACGGCCAGGGCAGCGATGCGGATGGCAGTCAACGGAGACTTTTCGGACGGTTTGAGGATCACCGAGTTACCTGTGGACAACGCCGGGCCGAGTTTCCAGCAGGCCATCATCAGCGGGAAGTTCCACGGCACAATGGCAGCGACGACGCCCACCGGCTCGCGCGTCACCAGGCCCAATTGGTCGTGAGGGGTGGCCGCGACTTCGTCGTAGATCTTGTCGATCGCCTCGCCGCTCCAGCTCAGCGCGTTGGCTGCACCGGGCACGTCAATATTCAGGGAGTCGCTGATCGGCTTGCCCATGTCCAGGGTTTCGAGCAGCGCCAACTCTTCGGCATTGGCCTTGAGCAACGCGGCGAAACGGATCATGGTGGCTTTGCGCTTGGCCGGCGCCAGGCGCGACCAGACACCGGAATTGAAGGTGGCGCGGGCGTTTTCCACGGCGCGCTGGGCGTCGGTGGCGTCACAGCTGGCCACGCTGGCCAGCAGGCGGCCATCGACCGGGCTGATGCATTCGAACGTGTCGCTGGAAGCTGCGGCGGTGTATTCGCCGTTGATGTAGGCGCGGCCTTCGATCTTCAGGTCCTTGGCGCGTTGTTCCCAATCGGCACGGGTCAGGGTGGTCATGCGAGTGTCCTCCTCTTATTGAATACAAGGGCCAGGTGATGTCCCCCGGCAGCCTCAAAGAATTCTTGCCCGGCCAGCCTGCTGTTCGGCTCAAGGCAGCTGCCACCCTAAACCAGCGGCTGGGGATGTTTCAATATATTTGACATAAGCGCGGCAAACGCCCTTGCGATGTTCATTTTAATAAACATAGACTTTGGACTCCCCCACCGCAGGCCAGACGGGACACGCACATGAGCATCCAGGACATCGTCGACTTCAGCCAAGCCAAGACCCCCGCCGACCGTTACCGCCCCGCCGCCGAGAAAGTCCTCAAGGGCGACCCCGAGCAAACGATCTACAACCACTACAACAGCCCATGCGGGCAGATGAGTGCCGGCGTCTGGGAAGGTGAAGTCGGACAGTGGAAGGTCAATTACACCGAGCATGAGTACTGCGAGATTGTGCAGGGTGTTTCGGTGCTGCGTGATGCCGACGGCAACGCCAAGACCTTGCGTGCTGGCGATCGCTTCGTGATCCCTGCGGGTTTCAGCGGCACCTGGGAAGTACTGGAGCCGTGCCGCAAGATCTACGTGGTGTTCGAACAAAAAGCCTGATCAACAAATCCGGCGCAAAAAAAAGCCCGTATCGTGAGATACGGGCTTTTTTTCACAAGGAGGAAAATCAATTACTTGATTTTGCCTTCTTTGTAGATCACGTGCTTGCGAACGCGCGGGTCGAACATTTTCTTTTCGAGCTTGTCCGGGGTAGTACGCTTGTTCTTGTCGGTAGTGTAGAAGTGACCAGTACCGGCGCTAGAGATCATTCGAATCAATTCACGCATGATAGAGCTCCTTAGATCTTGCCAGCGGCGCGGATTTCGGCCAGCACGACAGTGATGCCGCGCTTGTCGATGATACGCATGCCTTTGGCAGATACACGCAGGCGAACAAAACGTTTCTCTTCTTCAACCCAGAAGCGGTGATGCTGCAGGTTCGGCAGGAAACGACGACGGGTTTTGTTATTTGCGTGGGAAATGTTATTCCCAGTCACCGGACCCTTACCGGTAACTTGACAGACTCTCGACATGCCTCAGCCCTCTAAAACCACATGCCCAACCCGGCATGGGTTGGCCGCTTAATCTCTCAGTCATTTGGCGCCAGGCGCCGCGTTTCTTTAGGGTCTTACCGGCTACACCTACAAGCGAAGGAACCGGGCCCCTAGAAAAGAGCGCTGCTTTATACCAGAAAGACCCTGGTGCAACAACAGCCCGTGTGTTTTTACCGGTGTAAATCTAGGCAAAACACACCTGAACCGTTGCCAGGAGGGGCCGCTGTCACAGCCGACCGCTCGTCGCACAGAATGATTTACAGCGCCCGCAGGCACGATGAAGTGCTCGGCGAAACGCGCTGAGGCGCCATGAAAACAGCATTTGAAGCAAAAGCACAGGCAAAAATGGACTAGTCATTTTTCAATCAGACCTCTACGGTAGGCCTTTTCCAGACTGCACTCGCAGATGGGCCTTCGATCTGCAAAGGAAACCGAACATGCGCCTCGCTGCCCTACCGCTATTGCTAGCCCCTCTATTTATCGCCCCGCTGGCCACTGCCGCCAACAACTTGAGCGTCTGCACCGAGGCCAGCCCCGAAGGGTTCGATGTGGTGCAGTACAACTCATTGACCACCACCAATGCCTCGGCCGACGTGCTGATGAACCGCCTGGTGGACTATGACGCAGCCGCCGGCAAGCTGGTGCCAAGCCTGGCGGACAGCTGGGAGGTCTCGCCAGATGGCCTGACGTACACCTTCAAACTGCACCCGGACGTGAAATTCCACCGCACCGAATACTTCACCCCGAGCCGCACCCTGACTGCCGAAGATGTGCGCTTCAGCTTCGAACGCATGCTCGACCCGGCCAACCCCTGGCACAAGATTGCCCAGAGCGGCTTCCCCCACGCGCAATCGCTGCAACTGCCGGCGCTGGTGAAGAAGATCGACGCCCTCGACCCACTCACCGTGCGCTTCACCCTCGACCACGCCGACTCCACCTTCCTCGCCGCCCTGAGCATGGGTTTTGCCTCGATCTACCCGGCCGAGTACGCCGACAAACTGCTCAAGGCCGGTACGCCGGAGAAGCTCAACAGCCAGCCCATCGGCACCGGTCCGTTCATCTTCAGCCGTTTCCAGAAAGACGCCGTGGTGCGCTACAAGGCCAACCCGGATTATTTCGCCGGCAAACCCGCTGTGGATAACTTGATCTTCGCCATCACGCCGGATGCCAACGTACGCCTGCAGAAACTGCACCGCGATGAATGCCAGATCGCCCTGTCGCCCAAGCCCCTGGACGTGGGTGAGGCCGAAAAGGACCCTGCGCTGAAGGTCGAGAAAACCCCGGCCTTCATGACCGCCTTCGTTGCCATCAACAGCCAGCACCCGCCGCTGGACAAGCCCGAAGTACGCCAGGCCATCAACCTCGCCTTCGACAAGGCCAGCTACCTCAAGGCCGTGTTTGAAGGCACCGCCGAAGCCGCCAACGGCCCTTACCCGCCCAATACCTGGGGCTACGCCAAGGATCTGCCGGGTTATCCACAGGACCTCGCCAAAGCCAAGACCCTGCTGGACCGCGCCGGGCTCAAGGACGGCTTCAAGACCACCATCTGGACACGTCCCACCGGCAGCCTGCTGAACCCCAACCCGAACCTTGGTGCGCAATTGCTGCAAGCCGACCTGGCCAAGGTCGGCATCCAGGCCGAGATCCGCGTGATCGAATGGGGCGAACTGATTCGCCGCGCCAAAGCCGGTGAGCACGACCTGCTGTTCATGGGCTGGGCCGGCGACAATGGCGACCCGGATAACTTCCTGACCCCGCAGTTCTCATGCGCCGCAGTGAAATCCGGCACCAACTTCGCCCGTTACTGCGACCCTGCCCTCGACAAGCTGATCAGCGCTGGCAAGACCACCAACGAGCAAGGGGTGCGCAGCAAGCTGTACCAGCAGGCCCAGGCGCAGATCCAGCAACAGGCGCTGTGGCTGCCACTGGCGCACCCGACCGCGTTTGCCCTGGCACGCAAGAATGTCGAGGGCTACCAAGTGAGCCCGTTCGGCCGCCAGGACTTTTCGAAAGTCCGCGTCAAGCCCTGAACACTCGCCCCGCCCCCCATGGGGCGGGTCTACATCCAGCCGTATTCCGCCATCGACAAGGGGTCCCCGTCCCCCACGATGATGTGATCGAGTACCCGCACGTCCACCACTTCCAGGGCCTTTTGCAGCAACTTGGTCAATTTTCGATCAGCTGCACTGGGCTCAAGGCTGCCGGAAGGGTGGTTGTGACACAGGATCAAGGCCGCGGCGTTGTATGCCAGGGCACGCTTGACCACTTGCCGCGGATAAACCACGGCGGTGTCGATAGTGCCCTGGGACAACGCCTCGAACCCCAGCACCCGATGCTTCGAGTCGAGGAACAGGCAGCCGAAAACCTCATGGGGCTCATGCCGCAATAGCGCCTTGAGGTAATCACGTACCGCTACCGGGCTTTCCAGCACCGAGTCACTGCGCAAACGCTCTGCCAGGTGCCGCCGGGACATTTCGAGCACCGCCTGCAACTGCGCAAACTTGGCCGGCCCCAAGCCCAGATGCTGGCTGAACAAGCTCTGACTGGCCTCCAACAGTGGGCGCAGACCGCCAAATTGCGTCAGCAAATGGCGCGCCAGGTCCACCGCACTTCTGCCG
Organism: Pseudomonas sp. GL_117; assembly: GCF_057835125.1. NCBI lineage: Bacteria > Pseudomonadati > Pseudomonadota > Gammaproteobacteria > Pseudomonadales > Pseudomonadaceae > Pseudomonas > Pseudomonas sp. GL_117. The sequence goes on from NZ_CM174418.1 coordinate 6,032,654, forward strand.
GAAACCCCCGTGCGCAGGAAGATCGCCAGCAACTCGGCATCCGAAAGGCTCTTCGCCCCCCATTCCAACAGTTTCTCCCGTGGCCGCTCCGCCGCAGGCCAATCGCGAATACTCATCCCACCTCCCTCTTCGTAAGCGCCATGGCATGCACGCCGCTGTTGCCTGGCGGACGCTGTGTTATCGTAAGCCCTCTTTTTTGCATGTGATTTCCCCTGGGGAGGGGGTATCGCAGGCGTCACTGAACTGGCATCACTGAACTGGAAAGGCAAACCAATGCAGCGTCTGTATCGGAAACGCATCGTTCTCGGCGTCGGCGGCGGCATTGCCGCCTACAAGAGCGCAGAACTGGTTCGCAGGCTCCTGGACCAGGGCGCCGAAGTGCGCGTGGTCATGACCCGCGGTGGCAGTGAGTTCATTACCCCTCTGACCATGCAGGCGCTGTCCGGCCACCCGGTTCACCTGGACCTGCTGGACCCGGCCGCCGAAGCCGCCATGGGCCACATCGAGCTGGCCAAATGGGCGGACCTGGTACTGATCGCCCCGGCCACCGCCGACCTGATCGCCCGCCTGGCCCAAGGCATCGCCGATGACCTGCTGACCACCCTGGTACTGGCCACCGACGCCACCGTCGCCATTGCCCCGGCCATGAACCAGGCCATGTGGCGCGACCCGGCCACCCAGGCCAACACCCAACTCCTGCAAAGCCGTGGCCTCAAGGTGTTCGGCCCGGCCTCCGGCAGCCAGGCCTGCGGTGACGTCGGCATGGGTCGCATGCTTGAAGCCACCGACCTGGCGTTGTGCGCCGCGGAGTGCTTCCAACACCTGGCCCTGACCGGCAAGCACGTGCTGATCACCGCCGGGCCGACCCAGGAAAACATCGACCCGGTGCGCTACATCACCAACCATAGCTCAGGAAAAATGGGCTTTGCCTTGGCGGAAGCGGCGGTCGAGGCAGGCGCACGCGTCACCCTGATCACCGGCCCGGTGCATTTGCCGACCCCCGATCGCGTCACGCGAATCGACGTCGTCAGCGCACGGGACATGCTTGCGGCCTGTGAAGCGGCGATTCCGTGCGACCTGTTTATCGCCTCGGCAGCGGTTGCGGATTACCGCCCGGAAGTCGTCGCCCCGCAAAAGCTCAAGAAAGACCCTACGAGCGGTGACGGCCTGCTCCTGCAAATGGTGCGCAACCCAGACATCCTGGCCACCATCGCCACCCGTCCGGACCGTCCGTTCAGCGTCGGTTTCGCCGCCGAGACCGAGCACCTGCTGGACTATGCTTCGCGCAAATTGAAAGACAAAAACCTCGACCTGATCGTTGCCAACGATGTCGCCAACCCGAGCATCGGCTTCAACAGTGAGGAAAACGCCTGCAGCGTGATCGACCGCGAGCTGCACGCCACCCTTTTCGCCCAGACCAGCAAAGGCAAGATTGCCCGCCAACTGATCTCATTTATCGCCCAACGGCTGAACCAGGTTTAATTTCCATGCACGCTTTGCAAGCCAAGATCCTCGACCCCCGCATCGGCACCGACTTCCCACTGCCGGCCTACGCCACCGAAGGCTCCGCCGGCCTGGACCTGCGCGCCATGCTCAAGGAAGACACCGTCCTTGAACCGGGCCAGACCGTCCTGATTCCCACCGGCCTGTCGATCTACATCGGCGATCCGGGCCTGGCCGCGCTGGTTCTGCCGCGCTCGGGCCTGGGCCATAAACACGGGATCGTGCTGGGCAACCTGGTCGGCCTGATCGACTCGGACTACCAGGGCGAGTTGATGGTGTCGTGCTGGAACCGTGGCCAGACCGCGTTCAACATCGCCGTCGGCGAGCGCATCGCGCAGTTGGTGCTGGTGCCGGTGGTGCAGGCGCACTTCGAACTGGTTACGGAATTTGCTGAAACACAACGTGGCGCAGGCGGCTTTGGCCATTCTGGCAGCCACTGACTACGCTGAATCAAACCGGGCAGCCCAGCCCGGTTCGATGCCACCGCATGGCTTTTCGGGATGAAGAATGCGCGGACCTAATCAGCGGGATTTCACGAGTTAAATCAACAGATTACGCACAAGGAAGCACGGAGCGACTGCTCCGATGGCACTTTTGCACCACGAACTCTCTGCCGAAAAAGCCGTCATACCCTTCAGTTTGAGCCTGCCGGTCAGCCGCTTTACGGCCAGCCTTGCCCCTTTCAGATGGAGTTTCCCCCCGCGATGAGTACCGCAGCCCGAGTAGCCCCGACATTCCCCGACAGCATCTTTCGCGCCTACGACATTCGTGGCGTAGTGCCCAAGACCCTGACCGCCGAAACCGCCTACTGGATCGGCCGCGCCATTGGCGCCCAAAGCCTGGCGCAGGATGAGCCCAATGTCTCGGTTGGCCGTGACGGCCGCCTGTCTGGCCCGGAGTTGGTGGAGCAACTGATCCAGGGGCTGGCCGACAGTGGTTGCCACGTCAGCGACGTCGGCCTGGTGCCAACACCGGCGCTCTACTACGCCGCCAACGTCCTGGCCGGCAAGTCCGGGGTGATGCTCACCGGCAGCCATAACCCGTCGGACTACAACGGCTTCAAGATTGTCATCGCTGGCGACACCCTGGCCAACGAACAGATCCAGGCCCTGCACACACGCCTGAAGACCAACGACCTGAGCAGCGGCAAAGGCAGCATCACCAAGGTCGACATCCTGCCGCGCTACGCCGATGAAATCACCCGCGACGTCAAGCTCGCCCGCCGCCTCAAAGTGGTCGTGGACTGCGGCAACGGCGCGGCCGGCGTGATCGCACCGCAACTGCTCGAAGCGCTGAACTGCGAAGTGATCCCGCTGTTCTGCGAAGTCGACGGCCACTTCCCCAACCACCACCCGGACCCGGGCAAGCCCGAAAACCTGGTGGACCTGATCGTCAAGGTCAAGGAAACCGGGGCTGATGTCGGCCTGGCCTTCGACGGCGACGGTGACCGCGTCGGCGTAGTGACCGAAACCGGCGAGATCGTGTTCCCAGACCGCCTGCTGATGCTGTTCGCCCGTGACGTGGTGGCGCGCAACCCCAACGCCGAGATCATCTTCGACGTCAAGTGCACCCGCCGCCTCACCCCGCTGATCAAGGAATATGGCGGTCGCCCGCTAATGTGGAAGACCGGCCACTCGTTGATCAAAAAGAAAATGAAGGAAACCGGCGCCCTGTTGGCCGGCGAAATGAGCGGTCACGTGTTCTTCAAGGAACGCTGGTTCGGTTTTGACGACGGCATTTACAGCGCCGCTCGTCTGCTGGAGATCCTCAGCAAGGAGAAATCCACGGCCCAAGAGCTGTTTGAGACCTTCCCGAATGATATTTCTACGCCAGAGATCAATATCCATGTGACCGAGGAGAGCAAATTCAGCATCATTGACGCACTGCACGATGCGCAATGGGGCGAAGGCGCCAACCTGACCACCATTGATGGTGTGCGAGTCGATTACGCCAAAGGCTGGGGCCTGGTTCGCGCGTCCAACACCACACCGGTGCTGGTCCTGCGTTTCGAGGCGGATACCGAGGCTGAGTTGCAGCGCATCAAGGACGTGTTCCACGCCCAGTTGAAACGTGTTGCCCCTGATCTCCAATTACCGTTCTGATTTTTTGCACCGGAGCCCTGAATGACCCTCGAACGCGAAGCCGCTGCCAACACCGCCAAGGTCCTTTCCGAAGCGTTGCCTTACATTCGACGCTACGTCGGCAAGACGCTGGTGATCAAATACGGCGGCAATGCCATGGAAAGCGAAGAGCTGAAAACCGGCTTTGCCCGTGACATCGTGTTGATGAAAGCCGTGGGGATCAACCCGGTGGTGGTCCACGGTGGAGGCCCGCAGATCGGCGACCTGCTCAAGCGCTTGTCGATCGAGAGTCATTTCATCGATGGCATGCGCGTGACTGACGCACAGACCATGGACGTGGTGGAAATGGTCCTCGGTGGCCAGGTGAACAAGGACATCGTAAACCTGATCAACCGCCACGGCGGCAGCGCCATTGGCTTGACCGGCAAGGACGCGGAACTGATCCGCGCGAAAAAACTGACAGTCACCCGTCAGACGCCGGAAATGACCCAGCCGGAAATCATCGACATCGGCCAGGTGGGCGAAGTGATCGGTATCAACACCGACCTGCTGAACCTGCTGGTCAAGGGTGACTTCATCCCGGTGATCGCGCCTATCGGAGTGGGCGCCAACGGCGAGTCCTACAACATCAACGCCGACCTGGTAGCAGGCAAGGTGGCGGAAGCGCTGAAGGCTGAAAAGCTGATGCTGCTGACCAACATCGCCGGCCTGATGGACAAGGAAGGCAAGGTGTTGACCGGCTTGACCACGCAACAAGTGGACGAGTTGATCGCCGATGGCACCATCTACGGCGGCATGCTGCCGAAGATCCGTTGCGCACTGGAAGCGGTGCAAGGTGGCGTGGGCAGCTCGCTGATCCTCGACGGCCGGGTTCCGAATGCAATCCTCCTGGAAATCTTCACCGATACCGGTGTGGGCACACTGATCAGTAACCGCAAGCGTCCTTAAACGCTACAAACAAAAGGCCCCGCTCAATCTGATTGAGCGGGGCCTTTTTTATGTGCGCTGAACCTGCAGACCAATGGAGATCCCCTTGTGGGAGCGGGCTTGCTCGCGAAAGCGGAGTGTCAGTCAGCAGATATGTTTCTGAAACACCGTATTCGCGAGCAAGCCCGCTCCCACAGACTTACTGCGTCAGACGCCAAACTGCTCGCGATATGCACGCACCGCCGGCAAATGCTGCTTGAGCTGCGGATCATCTTCCAGGAACTGCAGCACCTGGTTCAGCGACACGATGCTCACCACCGGAATGCCGAAATCGCGCTCCACTTCCTGGATCGCCGACAATTCACCGTTGCCACGCTCCTGGCGGTTCAGCGCGATCAGCACGCCAGCGGCCTTGGCGCCGTCCTGGGAAGCGATGATCTGCATCACTTCGCGGATGGCGGTGCCAGCGGTGATCACGTCGTCGATGATCAGCACGTCACCCTTGAGCGGCGCCCCGACCAGGCTGCCGCCTTCGCCGTGCGCCTTGGCCTCTTTACGGTTGAAGCACCAAGGCAGATCCTGCCCATGATGCTCCGCCAACGCCACGGCCGTAGCGGCCGCCAAGGGAATGCCCTTGTAGGCTGGGCCAAACAGCACATCAAAGGAAATACCGCTTTCAACGATGGCCGCTGCGTAGAAACGACCCAATTGCGCCAGGGCCGAGCCCGAGTTGAACAAGCCTGCATTGAAGAAGTACGGACTGGTGCGCCCGGACTTCAAAGTGAACTCACCGAAGCGCAAAACGCCGCGATCGATGGCAAAACGAATGAAATCGCGTTGATACGCCTGCATGAAAAAAGCCTCAGATACCACGGATTTAGCTAATTAGGTAGACGGCGTGTATCATACACGCACGCGATTTTTGGGGCCATTTATGCGGATCATCAGTGTGAACGTTAATGGTATTCAGGCTGCAGTCGAGCGTGGTTTGCTCAGTTGGCTGCAAGCCCAGAATGCCGACGTCATCTGCCTGCAGGACACCCGCGCCTCCGCCTTTGAACTGGACGACCCAGCCTTCCAACTGGATGGCTACTTCCTTTATGCCTGCGATGCCGAAGTGCCCACCCAAGGTGGCGTGGCTTTGTACTCGCGGTTGCAACCCAAGGCGGTCATCAGCGGCCTCGGCTTCGAGACAGCCGACCGCTACGGGCGCTACCTGCAAGCCGATTTCGACAAGGTCAGCATCGCGACCTTGCTGCTTCCTTCGGGGCAGAACGGCGATGAAGACTTGAACCAGAAGTTCAAGCTAATGGACGATTTCGCCCGTTACCTGGATAAACAGCGACGCAAACGTCGCGAGTACATTTATTGTGGCTCGCTGTACGTGGCGCAACAGAAGCTGGATATCAAGAACTGGCGTGACAGCCAGCAATCCCCGGGCTTCCTGGCGCCGGAGCGGGCCTGGATGGACGAGATTGTCGGCAACATGGGTTATGTCGATGCCCTGCGCGAAGTCAGCCGCGAAGGCGACCAGTACAGCTGGTGGCCAGACAACGAACAGGCCGAGATGCTCAACCTGGGCTGGCGTTTCGACTACCAGTTGCTGACCCCTGGCCTGCGCCGGTTTGTTCGCAGCGCACGCTTGCCGCGCCAGCCGCGCTTCTCGCAGCACGCGCCGCTGATCGTGGACTACGACTGGACACTGACCATCTAAGGTCTTTTTCCAGGCACAAAAAAACCGACATCGCTGTCGGTTTTTTTGTGGGCGTTCATTATTTGATCAGGCGCCAGGTCAAGGGATAGCGGTAGGCGATGCCCTTGTTGGCCTTGATCGCACCGATGATCGTCAGCGCCACACCGGCGATGGCCAGCGCCGTCATCAGGAAAAACCCGATGACCGCAAAAGCCAACACGATGCAAACAATCCAGGCGATGGCCACGGTGATCTGGAAATTCAGCGCCTCCTTGCCCTGATCATCAATGAACGGGTCCAACTCCTTCTTCATCTGCCACAGGATCAGCGGCCCCACGACGCTGCCGAAGGGGAATATAAACCCCAGAAACGCCGCGAGATGGCACAACATCGCGCCTTGGCGCACTTCGTAGGAAGGCGTAGGTACCGGCACTTGGTTGTCATTCATGGCGCTTCTCCTTGAGACGGGTTCAGTCAGCCAGTGCGGCGTTCTGCAGTTCGAAGATCTCGGTCATGCCCTTCTGGGCCAGGGCCAGCATGGCGTTCAGCTCGGCCGGCTGGAATGGCGCGCCTTCGGCGGTGCCCTGCACTTCGATGAAACCACCGGTGCTGGTCATCACCACGTTCAGGTCGGTCTCGGCAGCCGAGTCTTCCAGGTAGTCCAGGTCCAGTACAGGCTCGCCCTGGTACATGCCCACCGATACGGCGGCGATCATTTGCTTGAGCGGGTCGCCACCTTTCAGGCCGCCACGCTTCTTGATCACTTTGAGTGCATCAACCAGGGCCACCATGGCGCCGGTGATGGATGCCGTGCGGGTGCCGCCGTCAGCCTGGATAACGTCGCAGTCGACGTACAGGGTCACATCGCCCAGCTTGGACATGTCCAGCGCCGCGCGCAGGGAACGGCCGATCAGGCGCTGGATCTCCAGGGTGCGCCCGCCTTGCTTGCCACGGCTGGCTTCACGCTGGTTACGCTCGCCGGTGGCGCGCGGCAGCATGCCGTACTCGGCAGTCAACCAACCCTGGCCCTGGCCCTTGAGGAAACGTGGCACGCCGTTTTCGACGCTGACGGTGCAGATCACCTTGGTATCGCCAAACTCGACCAGTACAGAACCCTCGGCGTGTTTGGTGTAGTTGCGGGTGATGCGGATCGAGCGGAGCTGATCGGCAACGCGACCACTTGGACGTTTCATAGGGGATACCTGTACAGAGGACGAAAAACTGCCGGACATTATAGAGCCGCGAACCGATTCGGGGCACGCCTAAAAAATTCGCTTACGAATGCTCGGGCCGTCGCCCATTGTTTGGGCGCGCTCGCCCCACTGCGCTACAATCCTGCGCCTTCTTAACCATCAGCCCGTGTACACGGGCTGCAACGCGAGGTACCTCCATGGTGCACAGCATGACCGCCTTCGCCCGCGTCGAAAAAGCCGGCGTCCAAGGCACCCTGAGCTGGGAACTGCGCTCGGTCAACAGCCGCTACCTGGAGCCGCACCTGCGCCTGCCGGAATCGTTCCGCGACCTCGAAGGCGCCGTCCGTGAAGCACTGCGCCAGGGCATCTCCCGCGGCAAGCTGGAATGCACCCTGCGTTTTACCGAGGAAACCACCGGCAAGCCGCTGCAGGTGGACCGCGACCGCGCCGCGCAACTGGTCGCCGCCGCCGAGACCATCGCCGGCCTGATCAAGCAACCCGCCGCGCTGAACCCCCTGGAAGTCCTGGCCTGGCCCGGCGTGCTGGTGGCCGACGCCAGCGACCCGCAAGCCCTCAACGCCGAAGCCCTCGCCCTGTTCAACCAGGGCTTGAAGGAGCTGAAAGCCGGCCGCGAGCGTGAAGGCGCCGAACTGGCCCGTTTGATCAACGAACGCCTGACGTCGATCGAAGAAGACGTGGTCACCCTGCGCGAGCTGGTACCGCAGATGCTGGCGACCCAACGCCAGAAGGTCCTCGATCGCTTCACCGACATGAAAGCCGACCTCGACCCGACGCGCCTGGAGCAGGAAATGGTGCTGCTGGCGCAAAAGAGCGACGTCGCCGAAGAGCTCGACCGCCTGAGCACCCACATCCTTGAAGTGCGCCGCGTGCTCAAGTCCGCCGGCGCCGCCGGTCGGCGCCTGGACTTCCTGATGCAGGAACTCAACCGGGAAGCCAATACACTGGGCTCCAAGGCGTTCGATCCGCGCAGCACACAAGCGGCGGTCAACCTTAAAGTGTTGATCGAGCAGATGCGCGAACAAGTACAGAATATTGAGTAAGGCAACTTCCATGACCCACAGCACTGGCACCCTTTACATCATTTCCGCTCCTTCGGGCGCGGGCAAGAGCAGCCTGGTCAAGGCCCTGACCGACGCTGACGCGCAGATCCGCATCTCGGTCTCCCACACCACCCGCGCCATGCGCCCGGGAGAGGTGAACGGCGTCCACTATCACTTCGTCGAGCGCACCGAGTTCGTCAAGATGATCGAACACGGCGACTTCCTCGAGCGCGCCGAAGTCTTCGGCAACCTCTACGGCACCTCGCAAAGCCACCTGCAGCAGACCCTGGACGAAGGCCACGACCTGATCCTGGAAATCGACTGGCAGGGCGCCGAGCAAGTACGCAAGCTGATGCCCCAGGCGCGCTCGATCTTCATCCTGCCGCCATCCCTCGACGCCTTGCACCAGCGCCTGACCAACCGTGGCCAGGACAGCGACGAGATCATCGAAGGCCGCATGCGTGAAGCCGTCAGCGAAATGAGCCACTACGTCGACTACGACTACCTGATCATCAACGACGACTTTTCCCACGCGCTGGATGATTTGAAGGCGATTTTCCGCACCAATCAGCTCCAGCAAAAGCGTCAACAGCAGCGTTTCGGCAAATTATTGGCTGAACTGCTCGGCTGATTGGCTCTTCCCAAAACCGCTGCAAGGGCTTTACATTGGCACTTGCGGCGGTTTTACGAAGGCTCGCGAAAAATCAGCGCTTCCCTAAACGCTGGTGATTTTTTAAACTGTTCAGTCCGCTCGCCCAACCGGGCAGCGCGCATCTTGCATTCGCTCCGAGGAATACCATGGCCCGCGTAACCGTTGAAGACTGCCTAGAACACGTGGATAACCGCTTTGAGCTGGTCATGCTCTCTACCAAGCGTGCCCGTCAACTGGCCACTGGCGGCAAAGAGCCACTGGTCCAGTGGGAAAACGACAAGCCTACCGTTGTAGCCCTGCGTGAAATCGCTGAAGGCCTGATGAGCTACGAGTTCATCGCCAACGCTGAAATCGTTGAAGACGAACCGCTGTTTGCAGCGTTCGAGGACGAGTCCAACGAGGCCGTCTAAGCCTATGCCTGGTCGACGTAGCACGGCGCGGGGTCACAGCCATCGGCAGGAGTTAACACTTTGCCGAGCATAGACGCCCTCGCCGATCGCTTATCGGCCTACCTCGGCCCAGACCAGGTCAACCTGGTCCGCCGAGCGTATTTCTACGCCGAACAAGCCCATGACGGCCAACGCCGCCGCAGTGGCGAGGCGTATGTCACCCATCCTCTTGCGGTGGCAAACATTCTTGCCGACATGCACATGGACCATCAGAGCCTGATGGCCGCGATGCTGCATGACGTGATCGAAGACACCGGCATCGCCAAGGAAGCGCTCAGCGCGCAATTTGGCGAAACCGTGGCCGAACTGGTCGACGGGGTCAGCAAACTGACCCAGATGAACTTCGAGACCAAGGCCGAAGCCCAGGCGGAAAACTTCCAGAAGATGGCCATGGCCATGGCCCGCGACATCCGGGTGATCCTGGTCAAGCTGGCCGACCGGCTGCACAACATGCGCACGCTGGAAGTGCTGTCCGGCGAAAAACGCCGGCGCATCGCCAAGGAAACCCTGGAAATCTACGCGCCCATCGCCAACCGGCTGGGCATGCACGCCATTCGTATCGAATTCGAAGACCTCGGCTTCAAGGCCATGCACCCGATGCGTTCGGCGCGCATCTACCAGGCGGTCAAGCGCGCCCGGGGCAACCGCAAGGAAATCGTCAACAAGATCGAAGAGTCCCTGAGCCATTGCCTGGCGATCGATGAGATCGAGGGCGAAGTCAGCGGCCGGCAGAAACACATCTACGGCATCTACAAGAAGATGCGCGGCAAGCGCCGGGCCTTCAACGAGATCATGGACGTGTATGCGTTCCGGATCATCGTCGACAAGGTCGACACCTGCTACCGCGTGCTGGGCGCTGTACATAATTTGTACAAGCCCCTGCCGGGCCGCTTCAAGGACTACATCGCGATTCCCAAGGCCAACGGCTATCAGTCGCTGCATACCACGCTGTTCGGTATGCATGGCGTGCCGATCGAGATCCAGATCCGCACCCGCGAAATGGAAGAGATGGCCAACAACGGCATTGCCGCCCACTGGCTGTACAAGTCCAGCGGCGACGAGCAGCCGAAGGGCACCCATGCCCGCGCGCGCCAGTGGGTCAAAGGCGTGCTGGAAATGCAGCAACGTGCCGGCAACTCCCTCGAATTCATCGAAAGCGTGAAGATCGACCTGTTCCCGGACGAGGTCTACGTGTTCACACCCAAAGGCCGGATCATGGAGCTGCCCAAGGGCTCCACGGCGGTCGACTTTGCCTATGCCGTGCACACCGACGTGGGCAACAGCTGCATTGCCTGTCGGATCAATCGTCGTCTCGCACCGCTGTCCGAGCCACTGCAAAGCGGCTCCACGGTCGAGATCGTCAGCGCACCGGGCGCCCGCCCGAACCCGGCCTGGCTCAACTTCGTGGTCACCGGCAAGGCGCGCACCCACATCCGGCACGCCCTCAAGCTGCAACGTCGTTCCGAGTCCATCAGCCTCGGCGAGCGCCTGCTGAACAAGGTGCTCAACGGTTTCGACAGCGCCCTCGACAAGATCCCGGCCGAACGCGTGCAGGCGATGCTCCACGAGTACCGCCAGGAAACCATCGAAGACTTGCTGGAAGACATCGGCCTGGGCAACCGCATGGCCTACGTGGTCGCCCGCCGCCTGCTTGGCGAAGGCGAACAACTGCCAAGCCCCGAAGGCCCGCTGGCGATTCGCGGCACCGAAGGCCTGGTGCTCAGCTACGCCAAGTGCTGCACGCCGATCCCGGGCGACCCGATTGTCGGGCACCTGTCGGCGGGCAAAGGCATGGTGGTGCACCTGGACAACTGCCGCAACATCACCGAGATCCGCCACAACCCGGAAAAATGCATCCAGCTGTCGTGGGCCAAGGATGTTACCGGCGAATTCAACGTCGAGCTGCGCGTCGAACTGGAACACCAGCGCGGCCTGATCGCCTTGCTGGCCAGCAGCGTCAATGCGGCCGATGGCAATATCGAGAAAATCAGCATGGACGAACGCGATGGTCGCATCAGCGTGGTCCAGCTGGTAGTCAGCGTGCACGACCGTGTGCACCTGGCCCGCGTGATCAAGAAACTGCGCGCCCTGACCGGAGTGATCCGCATCACCCGCATGCGTGCATAACCTGTCTCTTACAAGGAGTCACTCATGACCAAGACTGTTATCACCAGCGACAAGGCCCCAGCCGCCATCGGCACTTACTCCCAGGCCATCAAGGCGGGCAACACCGTCTACATGTCCGGCCAGATCCCGCTGGACCCAAAGACCATGGAACTGGTGGAAGGCTTCGAAGCACAGACCGTGCAGGTCTTCGAAAACCTCAAGTCCGTGGCTGAAGCGGCCGGCGGTTCGTTCAAGGACATCGTCAAGCTGAACATCTTCCTCACCGACCTGAGCCACTTCGCCAAGGTCAACGAGATCATGGGCAAATACTTCGAACAACCCTACCCAGCCCGCGCCGCCATCGGCGTAGCCGCCCTGCCAAAGGGTGCGCAGGTTGAGATGGACGCGATTCTGGTCATCGAGTAAAACACCCGGCGCAGCCTCACGGGCTGCGCCGACTTTGTTTCAGAAGGATTTCGTAATGCGCAAAGCGCTTGTAGCCTCTTCATTGCTCACCCTGCTGCTCGGCGGCTGCGCCAGCAACCCCGCCGACCTCGATGTGAGCGGCACCTGGATCAACCAGGTCGCCATCGATGCAGCGGCCAAGGGCGGCCCTTTGCGTGAAGCCCTGCAAAGCTTTGGCCCGAACCTCGAATGGGAGGTCAACACCAAGGCTGGCCAGGCACGCTACTACAACGGTTTTGAAGTAGCGGAAGGCAAGTTGCTGGGTGAACAATCCGGCATATGGCGCGTGGATTTCTACGGCAGCTCCGCCACCGAACTCAAGCGCAAAGGCAAGCAACTGCTGCAAGCGGCCAACGACAATGAGCCCGAGCAACTGTTCGCCCGCGCCAAAGACCCCGCCCCGGACGGTGCCCCACTGGGCGCCAACTTCGAACGGGCGCTATATGCCGCTTACCTGGGCGGCGACTGGAAGATCACCGACGGCTTCGGCAATGGCGCCATCGTGCAGTTCCAGGCCAACGGCAAGGTGGTCGGCCTGCCGAATGCGGACCAGTACTCGCTGTGCCTGGCGGGTGACTGCGCATCGATGAGCGGCGGCTACGACAGCATCTGGCTGCAACTGAACGGCCAGGGCAACCCGTGGATATTCGTGCGCAAGGGTGGGCAGCTGGAAATCTTCCAGGCGGTGAATACTGCGCAGGCCGATGAAGTGCCTCAGTTCACCCCGGGCCCGCGCCAATGGTTGCTTGAAAAGCAATAGCCAGCCTCACGCTAATATAAATGTGGGAGCGGGCTTGCTCGCGAATGCGGAGTGTCAGTCACTGAATGTGCTTCTGAAACACCCCATTCGCGAGCAAGCCCGCTCCCACATTTTTGACCGCATTTCAGCCCTTGAGAATCGCCGCATAACCTTCGCGATAGCTCGGATAAGTTGGCTTCCAGCCCAGAGCCCTCACCCGCGCATTGCTGCACTGCTTGCTCCCCGCCCGCCGCACGCTCGCATCGTCCGCCCACTCCGTCACACCCAGATACCCGCGCAACCAATCCACCACCTCGGCCAACGGCGCCGGCGCGTCATCGACGCCGATGTACACCTTGTCCAACTGCCCGCCCTGCTCCACATGCCGCAGCAAAAACGCCAGCAAGCCTGCGGCGTCGTCCGCATGAATACGGTTGCCATATAAAGGTGGGTCGATTGCCACGCGATAGCCTTGGCGCACCTGGGTCAGCAACCATTCACGCCCAGGGCCATAGATACCGGTCAGCCGCACGACGCTCGCCGGGATGCCGCTATTGAGCGCGACTTGCTCGGCTTCCAGCATCACCTGACCGGAATAGCCCTTGGCCTGGGTATCGGATGTTTCGTCGACCCACTCACCGTTCTGCTGCCCATACACACTGCTGCTGGATACAAACAGCAGGTGCTTCGGCGCCTGGCCGTAGTCGTCCAGCCACTCCAGCACATGCTTCAAGCCCTGCACGTAAGCCGCGCGATACCCGGCCTCGTCGTGGTCGGTCGCGGCTGCGCAATACACCAGGTAATCCACCCCGCCGATCGGCCAGGTGTCCGGACAGTCCTTGCTGAACAGGTCGCCGGCGATGCCAATGACGCCCTCGGGCAGGCGCGAAATATCGCGACGCAGGCCATGAACCTCCCATCCCGAGGCCAGCAATTGGCTAGCCAGCCGACTACCCACATCGCCGCAACCGGCAATCACAACAGAAGGCGCAGACATCACAAAACTCCGTACTGAAAGGTCTAGATTAGCCCTCGCAGCAGACCGGCGGCCAGAAAAAGCACAAATAAAGTTACTGTATTACTTCTGTTAACAAGAATTACTTGCAATAATAACCGCCCATTTGTCCTCGGCCCCCCCGGGTCTGGAAGGACGATCACCCACTTTTTCTTCTCAGGTCCGGCCAGCATGACACGTAATACAAACCCCGCTTCGCCAACCACGTCCCGCGCCTGGCGCGCGATTGCCGCGCTGATGCTCAGCGTCCTGCTGGCACCGACCGTAGCATTCGCCGATGCCACCGCGCCGGCCGCTCCAGCTGCTGCCGAGCACAGCACTGCGGCGCCTGCCGCCGCGCCGGCCGCCACCGATCCGGCCCTGGCTGCAGCACCTGCACCTGCACCCGCCGACGAAACCGGCGTGGTCCTGGAAGAAGACAACACCCTGGGCATGGCCCACGACCTGTCCCCATGGGGCATGTACCAGAACGCTGACGTAGTGGTGAAAGCCGTGATGATCGGCCTGGCCATCGCCTCGATCATCACCTGGACCATCTGGATCGCCAAAGGCTTCGAGCTGCTGGGCGCCAAGCGTCGTCTGCGCGCTGAAATCGTCCACCTGAAAAAAGCCACCACCCTAAAGGAAGCCAGCGAAAGCGCGACCAAGAAGGGCACCCTGGCCAACACTCTGGTGCACGACGCGCTGGAAGAAATGCGCCTGTCGGCCAACACCCGCGAAAAAGAAGGCATCAAGGAACGTGTGGCTTTCCGCCTCGAGCGCCTGGTTGCGGCCTGCGGCCGTAACATGAGCAGCGGCACCGGCGTGCTGGCAACCATCGGTTCCACCGCACCGTTCGTCGGCCTGTTCGGCACCGTGTGGGGCATCATGAACAGCTTCATCGGCATCGCCAAAACCCAGACCACCAACCTCGCCGTCGTTGCCCCGGGCATCGCCGAAGCCCTGCTGGCCACCGCCCTGGGCCTGGTTGCAGCGATTCCTGCGGTAGTGATCTACAACGTCTTCGCCCGTTCGATTGCCGGCTACAAGGCCCAGGTATCCGACGCGTCGGCAGAAGTCCTGCTGCTGGTCAGCCGCGACCTCGATCACCTGCCTACCGAGCGCAGCTCGCAACCGCACATGGTGAAAGTGGGGTAATCGGCCATGGGCCTGCATTTGAATCAAGGCGACGACGAACTCGTCGAGAACCACGAAATCAACGTCACGCCGTTTATCGACGTGATGCTGGTGCTGCTGATCATCTTCATGGTGGCGGCACCGTTGGCAACTGTGGACATCAAGGTCGACCTGCCCGCCTCCAGCGCCAAACCAGCGCCACGGCCAGAGAAACCGGTGTTCCTCAGCGTCAAGGCGGATCAGCGTCTGTTCCTGGGCGAAGAAGAAGTCAAATCCGAAACCCTCGGCCAGGTGCTCGACGCCAAGACCCAGGGCAAGAAAGACACGACGATCTTCTTCCAGGCCGACAAGGGCGTGGACTACGGCGACCTGATGAGCGTGATGGATGCCCTGCGGGCAGCCGGCTACCTCAAGGTAGGCCTGGTCGGACTTGAGACGGCAGCCAAGAAATGATCACGACGCGCCACAAACTGACGCGGTATGGCACAAGCCTCGCTGTCGTGCTGGGCGTGCATGCCGTCGCGATCATCATCGCGCTTCAATGGTCCGCGCCGCATACGGTCCAGTTGCCGCCGGCTGCCATGGTCATCGACCTGGCGCCGATGCCCGCGCCGCCACCGCCGGCTCCGCCGAAGGTGATCACGCCGCCGCAACCGCCAGCGCCGGTGGAAGAGCTGCCATTGCCGAAACTGGCCGAGGCACCCAAGCCGACAATCCAGGTGCCCAAGCCGGTCAAGCCCAAACCAAAACCGCAGCCGCCCAAGCCGGTGGAGAAAAAGGTCGAGCCGGTCAAGGAGAAGCCTTCCGAAGAGCCGCCGAGCGACGCTCCACCGACCCAGGCACCGGCTGAAAAATCGGCCCAGCCCGTGCCCGGCCCGTCGCCACAACAGATTGCCGCCAAGGCATCCTGGGAAGGCACCCTGCTGGCGCACCTGCAGAAGTACAAGAAGTACCCGCCCGGCGCCCAGGCCCGTGGCAAGGAAGGCCTGAACCGCCTGAAGTTCGTGGTGGATGCAGACGGCAATGTGCTGTCCTACGAGTTGGTAGGCCGCTCCGGCAACGCCGACCTGGACCGTGCGACCCTGGACATGATCCGTCGTGCCCAACCGTTGCCCAAGCCGCCAAGCGACATGCTCAAAGGTGGCACCATCGAGATCGTTGCACCGTTCGTGTACAACATCGAAAAGCGCCGCTAAATACCGCGCGCAAGCGCGGCCTATGTGGGAGCGGGCTTGCTCGCGAAAACGGTGTGTCAGTTGATACATTCATCACTGACACACCGTTTTCGCGAGCAAGCCCGCTCCCACATTTTATTTCATCGCTGCATAAAGTCTCTTTCCCACAAAATCCCCGGCATTCCCCGCTCAATCCCCAGCAAACTTCTGATAACGTGTGTCTATCGATTGCAGCCGGTATGCTTGGCCCGCAACCTCATGGACGCCCGCTATGACTCTTACAGAATTACGCTACATCGTGACCCTCGCCCAAGAGCAGCACTTTGGCCATGCGGCCGAGCGTTGCCATGTCAGCCAGCCGACGCTGTCGGTGGGCGTGAAAAAGCTTGAAGACGAACTCGGTGTGCTGATTTTCGAGCGCAGCAAAAGCGCCGTGCGCCTCACGCCCGTGGGCGAAGGCATCGTGGCCCAGGCGCAAAAAGTCCTGGAGCAGGCGCAAAGCATCCGCGAGCTGGCCCAAGCCGGTAAAAACCAGCTGACCGCCCCGCTCAAAGTCGGCGCCATCTACACCGTCGGCCCGTATCTGTTCCCGCACCTGATCCCGCAACTGCACCGCGTCGCGCCGCAGATGCCGCTGTATATCGAAGAAAATTTCACCCACGTGCTGCGCGACAAACTGCGCAACGGCGAGCTGGACGCGATCATCATCGCCCTGCCATTCAACGAGGCCGACGTGCTGACCCTGCCGCTCTACGACGAGCCATTCCAGGTGTTGATGCCCGCCGACCACCCCTGGACCAAAAAAGACACCATCGACGCCGCCCTGCTCAACGACAAGAGCCTGCTGCTGCTTGGTGAAGGCCACTGTTTCCGCGATCAAGTATTGGAAGCCTGCCCGACCCTGACCAAAGGCAACGACGGCGCCAAACACACCACCGTGGAATCCAGCTCCCTGGAAACCATCCGCCACATGGTCGCCTCCGGCCTGGGCATCTCGATCCTGCCGCTGTCGGCAGTCGACAGCCATCACTACGCCCCCGGCGTGATCGAAGTGCGCCCACTGACGCCGCCGGTGCCATTTCGCACCGTAGCGATTGCCTGGCGCGCCAGCTTCCCACGGCCAAAGGCCATTGAGATCCTCGCCGACTCGATCCGCCTGTGTTCGGTGGCCAAGCCGCCTGTTGCGAGCTAAGTAACCGTATGACTGAGCTGTCGCAGGTATCGGTGACGGCACTCAAGGGTGTCGGTGAAGCCATGGCCGAAAAACTGGCCAAGGTCGGCCTGGAGAATCTCCAGGACGTGCTCTTCCACCTGCCCCTGCGCTACCAGGACCGCACCCGCGTGGTGCCCATCGGCCATTTACGCCCAGGGCAGGACGCGGTGGTCGAAGGCACCGTCAGCGGCGCCGACGTGGTGATGGGCAAGCGCCGCAGCCTGGTGGTGCGCTTGCAGGATGGCACCGGCGGCCTGAGCCTGCGCTTCTATCATTTCAGCAATGCGCAGAAGGAAGGTCTCAAGCGCGGCACCCGCGTGCGCTGCTACGGCGAAGCGCGGCCCGGTGCATCCGGCCTGGAGATCTACCACCCGGAGTACCGGGCCATCACCGGCGACGAGCCGCCTCCGGTGGACACCACCCTCACCCCGATCTACCCGCTCACCGAAGGCCTGACCCAACAGCGCCTGCGCCAGTTGTGCACGCAGACCCTGACCCTGCTCGGCCCGAAAAGCCTGCCCGACTGGCTGCCGCTGGAGCTGGCCCGCGACTATCAACTGGCGCCGCTGGACGATGCGATCCGCTATCTGCATCACCCGCCCGCCGACGCCGATGTCGATGAGCTGGCCCTTGGTCACCACTGGGCCCAGCACCGCCTGGCCTTCGAAGAACTGCTGACACACCAGCTGTCCCAGCAACGCCTGCGCGAAAGCATGCGCTCGGCGCGCGCACCGGCGATGCCCAAGGCCACCAGGTTGCCTGCGCAATACCTGGCCAACCTCGGCTTCACCCCGACCGGAGCCCAGCAGCGCGTCGGCAATGAAATCGCCTACGACCTCAGCCAGCAAGAACCGATGCTGCGCCTGATCCAGGGCGACGTCGGCGCGGGCAAGACCGTGGTCGCCGCCCTCGCGGCCTTGCAGGCGCTGGAAGCCGGCTACCAGGTCGCGTTGATGGCCCCTACCGAGATCCTCGCCGAGCAGCACTTCATCACCTTCAAGCGCTGGCTTGAACCCCTGGGCCTGGAAGTGGCATGGCTGGCCGGCAAGCTCAAGGGCAAGAACCGCGCCGCGGCGCTGGAGCAGATCGCCGGCGGCGCACCGATGGTGGTCGGCACCCACGCGCTGTTCCAGGACGAAGTGCAGTTCAAGAACCTCGCCCTGGTGATCATCGACGAACAGCACCGCTTCGGCGTGCAGCAACGCCTGGCCCTGCGCCAGAAAGGCGTGGGCGGGCGCATGAATCCGCACCAGTTGATCATGACCGCCACGCCGATTCCACGCACCCTGGCGATGAGCGCCTACGCCGACCTCGACACCTCGATCCTCGACGAACTGCCCCCCGGCCGTACCCCGGTCAACACCGTGCTGGTCACCGACACCCGCCGCGTCGAAGTGATCGAGCGCGTGCGCGGCGCCTGCGCCGAAGGCCGCCAGGCGTACTGGGTGTGCACGCTGATCGAAGAGTCCGAAGAGCTGACCTGCCAGGCCGCCGAAACCACCTATGAAGACCTCACCAGCGCCCTCGGCGAGCTCAAGGTCGGACTGATCCATGGCCGCATGAAACCCGCGGAAAAAGCCGCGGTGATGGCCGAGTTCAAGGCCGGCAACCTGCAACTGCTGGTCGCCACCACGGTGATCGAAGTCGGGGTGGACGTGCCCAACGCCAGCCTGATGATCATCGAAAACCCCGAGCGCCTGGGCCTGGCCCAACTGCACCAACTGCGCGGCCGCGTCGGCCGGGGCAGCGCCGCCAGCCATTGCGTATTGCTGTACCACCCGCCGCTGTCACAGATCGGCCGCCAGCGCCTGGGCATCATGCGCGAGACCAACGACGGTTTTGTCATCGCCGAAAAAGACCTCGAACTGCGTGGCCCCGGGGAAATGCTCGGCACGCGCCAGACCGGCCTGCTGCAATTCAAGGTCGCCGACCTGATGCGCGACGCCGACCTGCTACCCGCCGTGCGTGATGCGGCGCAAGCCTTGCTGGAGCGTTGGCCGGAACATGTCAGCCCATTGCTGGACCGCTGGCTCCGACATGGGCAGCAATACGGCCAAGTGTGACGCTGCGCGCACTTATACGACCCCCATGTGTATCAAGCTGGTTATACTCCAACGACTGTAAGAAATTGGATCAGGCCATGTCAGAAGTTGCCCACGCCACAGCCCCACTGACCACTCCGCCGGTCATTCAGGCGCTGCTCGCCAAACTCGCCATCCCCTACACGGAAGTCACCGAACACCTTGGCTTGAACCCTGCGCGCAAGGTCCAGGCGGTGTTGTTGGAAGATGCCGTGGGCGCTCTGATGGTGCTGTTCCCGCAGAACCAACTGCTCGACCTCAACCGCCTCGCCGAACTCACCGGCCGCCGCCTCACGGCCGTGGCGCCGGATCGCGTCGCGCGCATGCTCGGCAAGCACGACCTGAGCCTGTTGCCCGGCCTGCCGGCACTGACCAGCTCGCCGTGCCTGTACGAAGGCAGCCTGCTCAACGAGCCGAACCTGCTGGTGCATTCGGGTGAAGCCGGGTTGCTGCTGGAGATCGCCAGCGAACACTTCAAGAGCATGCTCACCAAGGCCAGCGCCGCGCAGTTCGGCGAACCCCTGAGCAACATCCGGCCGAACCTCGACCGCCCCAATGATGACCGTGAGGAAATCACCCAGGCGATGCAGGCGTTCACCGCCCGCCGTATCCAGCAGCGCCTGGAAGCGACCCTTGAGATCCCGCCGCTGGCCGACACCGCGCAAAAGATCATCAAGCTGCGCGTCGACCCCAACGCCACCATCGATGACATCACGGGCGTAGTGGAAACCGACCCGGCCCTGGCCGCCCAGGTGGTGAGCTGGGCCGCGTCGCCGTACTACGCTTCGCCGGGCAAGATCCGCTCGGTGGAAGACGCCATCGTGCGCGTGCTGGGCTTCGACCTGGTGATCAACCTGGCACTGGGCCTGGCCCTGGGCAAGACCCTGAGCCTGCCCAAGGACCACCCGCACCAGGCCACGCCGTACTGGCACCAGTCGATCTACACCGCCGCCGTGATCGAAGGCCTGACCCGCGCCATGCCGCGCGCCCAGCGCCCGGAAGCCGGCCTGACCTACCTGGCCGGCTTGCTGCACAACTTCGGTTACCTGCTGCTGGCCCACGTGTTCCCGCCGCACTTCTCGTTGATCTGCCGGCACCTGGAGGTCAACCCGCACCTATGCCACAGCTACGTGGAACAGCACCTGCTGGGCATCAGCCGCGAGCAGATCGGCGCCTGGCTGATGCGCTACTGGGACATGCCGGACGAACTGTCCACCGCCCTGCGCTTCCAGCACGACCCGACCTATGACGGTCAGTACGCCGAGTATCCGAACCTGGTGTGCCTGGCCGTGCGCTTGCTGCGCAGCCGAGGCATCGGTTCCGGGCCGGACGAGGCCATTCCCGACGAACTGCTTGAGCGCCTGGGACTGACCCGGGACAAGGCGGAGGAAGTGGTGGGCAAGGTGTTGGATGCCGAGGTGCTGTTGCGCGAACTGGCCTCACAGTTCAGCCAGCCCTGACTCTGTAGCCTGTCAGACCGCTTTCGCGAGCAAGCCCGCTCCCACAGTTGACCGAGTTCCAACATGAGAATGCGGTCGAATGTGGGAGCGGGCTTGCTCGCGAAGAATCCACCTCGGTCTACCTGAAAACCCTACTTCTTTTTCTTCGGCTTCAGATACTTGGTCAACCCCTGGAACCAGATCACCAGCGCCGGGTTGCCCTTGATCTGGATCGACTTGTCCTGAATCCCCGTCATGAACGCCAATTGCTTGTTCTTCGCCTGCATCGTGGCGAAGCCGTAGGCAGCGTCCTTGAACGCGATGGCAAACGCCGGCGTCGGGTGGACGCCCGAACGGCTGGTGATGCGTTGGTCTTTGACGATGAAGTGACGGGCGACTTTGCCGTCGAGGGTCTGCAACTGGAAGGCCAGGTCTTTATCACCCAGTTGTTGCTGGAAGGCAGGGTTGGTGCGGCTGGCTTTGCCCATCATCAGGCCCAGCACCCACAGGAGAAGACGGAATTTCATAACGACGCAGCCTCGTTGAATTAAACAGCTGGCGCAGTTTAGCCATTCCTATATAGAACACCAACAAGGTTTGCTACACGCAAGAACCAAACGTTACTTGCAGATTTAATGACTAATGAGTCACGCTCAAATAATGGTTTGCCCGAAGGATAACCACCCAGCACGCCTACCCTGCCCAAGGCTTATTCCAAAAAAGAATTGATAACTGTCAACTTTGACAGTTATGAGCGCAGTACACACCCCTCAAACTAATTACACGGACCTTGGCTGAATCAATTTCTGGTTTACGCCATAACCCATGAATGAGGGCTTAACGATGTTAAAAAACCAAACGACACCTTCGTGGTTACGCAAGCCACGTCGGGCTGCACACAGCGAGGGCGAACTAACCATAAAGATTGCTATGGATCCGCTTCCTCCTTTTGACGAATTCCGAGCCACGAAAGAAGTGATGATGAGATTCAACGGCGAGCATCTTGAAGTTATTGCACGCGTCGACAATTACCCGCATTTGATTTTTTGGGTTTATATACATTTTGATGACCTGTACACCCCATCAATACTACCGATAGAGCCAACGGGCGACCCCGGTTCAGCTTATGCGGCATTCTTCGCCGATAAAACATACGCGGGAACTACAGGGCAACTTGAGTTCTCTTTTGATGAAAAATCGGAAACCCTCACCGCCACGCTAGAGTTTTTAGCCCCGCCTTACCGGTTTACCTGTGGCCAACTCCATATCAAAGGCCTGAACCCTCCGGTGAAGTAACTATCTCTGAGGCACAAGGGACACCCGTCATTTCAATTGACGGGTGTCCCTTGTATTAACCAGTCACTGGATTAAACGTTGGGGCAAGGAACCGGCGCCCAGTCGGCCAGGTTCGGATCGCGGCAGCTGCCTTCGAGCTGAGCTTTACCGGCGCTGGCGACCTTCTTGCTTTCATCCTGCTTGGTCTGGGCGGTCTGGAAGGTCTTCTCGGTGCTCACCGCTTCTGTTGGTACGGTTGGGAGCGGCGGCTTTTTCGGCGGTTTGGAGCCTGTGCCTTTCTTCTTGCCCGCGGCTACCACAGGTGTCGTTGTATCGGCCTTGGCCACGGTGACCACGTCGGTACGCTGTACGCCAACCTGTTGCAGGTCTTTCTCGTAGGCCTGGGTGTAGTTGTTCAGGTCTTCGGCCGCTTTACCGTTGACCGCAACGATCAGGTCATTGGATTCCTTCAGGCCCGCGACGATTTCCGCCAGGCGCTTGCGGCCTTCGGTGTCGTTGACGGTCTTGGCTTTGCGATCAGCCACCAGCTTGGTGAACGCGCTCTGGTAGCACTGCTGGGACGCCTTGGCGTACGCGGTGCTGCGGTCGATGTCGGAGGCGCTTTTGTTCACATCAGCCGCATATGAGGCAATACGCTGGTTGTCATCGGCGATCTGCTTCTGGCGCTCGGTGTAGTAACCCGCTGCGCCGCCCGCCAGGGCACCGCCCGCAGCACCGATGGCGGCGTTACGGCCACGTTTTTCCTTGTCGCCGGTCAGGACGCCGAGCAGGGCACCGCCGGCAGCGCCGATGGCCGCGCCGGTGACAACCGACTTGGTCATGTTCGAGTCGGTGGCGCGCAAGTGCTGCACCGGCTCGTAGCAGTTGGGGTAGTACTCGACCTTGGTGCTCGACGCGACCTTGGAGGCCGGCGACGTGGCGCAACCGGTCAGCACGGTGCTGAAGCCGGCTGCGATCAGCAGCAAGTGACGCTTGGAAACCGCCTTACGGGAAAAAAGCATAGGTGTGTTCTCTTTTAAGTTTGACTTGCCCAGCACGGCCACGGCCGCCTGAGTCCCTTCCAAGCTCGCTCTACAGCCAGCGCTCATCGCTGACCGCTCGCTGCGAGCAATTCCTTCAAGATCGTTGCCGGGTCGGCCCGCTGTTGCTTGCGGTAGTTGCCGACATGGCGAACGAACAGTGTCGCGCGCGTCACCAGGCTCTTGCCGAGCACCGGCTTGCGATCCAACTCTTCCTTGATCCGTTGAAACTGCGCCTGGATCACCGCATCGGTATAACGCGTGCCGGTGGCCAGGTTGTCGATATAGATCGCCACTGCGCCGTCGAGGGCACTGCGGCCATTGGCGATGGCCATGTCGAACAGTTGCGCGCTGGCCTCGTCCTTTTTGTCGAGCGCCTGCTGGCGGCTCTTCTGCAGGTTCGCCAGGCGGATGTTGTAGTTGGCGATGGTCTCGGCCACCAGCGCGGCCGACTGAATCAGGTTGCCCGCCGCTTCCTCGCGTTGCTGGGCGATCAGCGAGACGTTGCGCTTGAGCTCTTCGTTGACCAGCCCCAACTCGGCTTGCAGCTTGGGGTCGACGCTGGCGGCGATGATGCTGTCCAGGCGCTTGGTCGGGTCCTGGGCGTCGTCGATGGCGTCGGTCAGCGAGGCCAGGCGGCCCTCTTTCTGCCACTGGGCGAACAGCTCCTTGTAGCGCGAACGCGGTGCCGACAGCGCGCCGATCGCCACGCGGAAACCGGTGGTCTCGTTGCTCTGCTCGGTGCCATCGGCGCCAAACAGCGGGTATTCACGGCGCATGCCGGTGAACAGCGTGCCCTCACCTTCCAGGTAGTTGCCGCCCTTGACCACAAAACCGCCATAGGTGCCCTGGCGACGTCCGGCGTGCACCAGTTGGAAGGATTCCTGGACCATCTCGGCGGCGTTGCCGATCACGTCGAACATCCCAATGGGATTGGGCAGCTTGGTGCCGATGGGCATCAGGCGTGCAGCCTGGCCGGTGCCGCCGGCGACCTGGTTGAACACTGCGTAGTCGCCCAGCGGGCCGTCGCTGTCACTGCCTTCGGCGCGGCGCGGGAACAGGCGCCCTTCCAGGTCCTGACGGCTCACCGCCTGGCCACCGCGTGCAGCGAATTCCCATTCGACTTCGGTAGGCAAACGCACAAAACCGACGCCGCCATCCTCCGCCGACGAACCACGCCCGCTCACCGGCAGCAGGTCGCGGTGGTACTTCATCAGCCACGCGCTGTACACCGCCGAAAAGCGTTCGGCCTCAAAGCGCGACAGTTTCACCTTGGGCAAACGCCCGGCCATCCCGGTCGGCGCATCGCACGCCGGCGCAGGCTCGCCACTGGCCAGGGACTGCGCCTGGGACATGACCTGGGCGTACTGACGCGCAGTCACTTCGTACTTGCCGATGAAGTACAGCATGGGCTTGAGCGGGGTCTTGGCGTCGGTCTTGGGCATCAAGGGCGCGATGACTTTGTTCCAGTCCTTGGGCAGGTCCTTGAGGGTGAACTGGCCGTTGATGAAGTCGCGGCGGTAACCGGAAATAAACGATTGCTGGTAACCCGCCTCGCCTTCGGCAAAGGGGTAGCCGAGGCTGATCTCGCGGTCATCCAGGGTGCCCTGGGCCAACACGTAGGCGTAGCGGAACACCATGTTGCCTTCGCAGGGCAGCGGCAGGCTGACATCCCCTTCCAATGGCTTGGGGTTGTCGAGCTTGTCACTCGCCTCATCGGCCCAGGCCATCGAGGCCAGGGTCAGCGCCACACAGGCGCCCAGTAACTTATACATCTCTGATTCCTTCAGAAGCCTGGATACGCGCCACTCGCCAACCACCACAAGCCGCCGCCACGGCGCTGACGCCGAGGACTGCAACCAGGGCCAGGCCGTAATGGCGCGCCAGCAGGTGGCTGGCGTACTCGCCCGGCACCTGCACGAATAATTCATTCAAACCCGCCTCGGCCAGGCCATACAGACTGGCACTGAGTACGGCGGCAAAACCCGCGCTGTACAGCGCCTGCACCACCACGAACACCAGCAGCCCACCCGTGGAAAACCCCAGCAGGCGCAACACCGACAACTCCCGGCGCTTGCGCGCCACGGCGGCCAAGGCCCCGGCGAAGATCGCCGCAAACGCCCCTGCCAACGCCAACCCGCAGATCACCCAGAACACGATAGACAGGTTGCGGCTCAACGACTGCACCTGGGCGATGGTCTGCGCCTGGGTCGACACCAACAGGTTCTGCCCGGCGAAGTACACGCGCAGCGGTTCCACATCGGTGAGGTTGCGGGCGTACAGGCGGAATGCCGGGTACACACGCTGCTCACTCACACCCACCGCTTCACCGGCCCAACCCAACGCCGGCACTGCGCGGCCATCACGGTAGTCTTCCGCCGCTTCCAGCAAACCCAGGTCGGCAAACAGACCGTCACGGGCAAAGGCCTCCAGCGGCAACACCGCCAGCACCTGTACGCGCGTGCGCTGGGCTTCGACACGCCCGGCCACCTGCCGCGCAAAGCTGGTTTCCAGCCAATCGCCAGGCCGCGCCGCAAGCTTTTCGGCAGCGGTGTGGCTCAGCACGACCTGGTCCAGGCCCCGGGGCACCGGCAAGCCGGCCAGCAGCGGATCACCCGAGGCGCTCGGCAGCATTTCCAACGCCAGGCTGCCCACCTGCACCGTCGCCGCAATCTGCCGCGTACGCGGGATGGCGAAGGCTACCTCACTGCGCTCGCCCAGTTGCTCGATAAACGCACTGCTGAATCGACCACCGCCCAGCGGAATAATTTCACGGGTAGCGGGGTCGGTCTCCAAACGTTCGGTCAAACTGCTAACCAGTCCAAATTTCAGGCCGAATAACACCAACAACGGCGCGATAACCGCGACCAACGCCAGCACCGAACAGGCCGACAGCCACGCATCGTTGCGGTAATCCTGCCAGGCCAGCGACGCCACCAAGCCGATGCGCATCAGCACGCCTCCCCGAGGGTCGCGGTGACGCCGCCGTCGGTGTCGCGACGACAACTGATGCGCCGCACCTGCAAGCCGCTGGCGCGGGCCAGGGGCTCGTCATGGGTGGCGATCACACAGGCTGCCTGGTGCTGGCGAGCCTGCGCGAGCAGCGCCTGCATCACGCGCTCGGCGTTCAGGGGGTCGAGGGACGCCGTGGGTTCGTCCGCCAGCACCAGTTGCGGCGCATGGGCCAGGGCGCGGGCACAGCTGACGCGCTGGCGCTGGCCTACCGACAACGCCGCCGGCTTCTTGGCCAACTGGTCGCCGATCTCCAATTGCTCGGCCAGGCGCGTCACGCTGCCATCGTCCTTCAAGCCCAGCAGTTGCCGGGACAAGGCGATATTCCCACGCACATCGAGAAAGCCCAGCAGGCCGCCGGTTTGCAGCACATAGCCCAAGTGCTGGCTACGCAGCGCGGCCAACGCGGATTGCCGATCAGCGCGCCACAGCCCGGCAATGTCCTGCTGATAAAACTCAAACTGCCCGACCTGATCCGGCGCCAATACCAGCGCCAGCAGGTCCAGCAAAGTGCTTTTGCCGCAACCGCTGGGCCCGACAATCGCCACTTGCTCGCCGGCACGCAGCGCCAGCGCCGGAATCACCAGGCTGTAGCGCTGGCTGCCGACGCCCCGGCTCTTGTGCACCGCGCTCAGGTTCAGCATCACGGCAACGTCGACAACGGCACGCGGTACAACGCGTCGCCCGGCTCGGCATCACCGAAACGGACCCAGTTGGCCAGGTCGTTGTGGAAGGTTTCGTAGAGGCGGATTTTCGAATCCAGCTCGTCGATAAAATCTTCCTGCTCGGCCACGCTCAACGACAACCACAAATCCTGGGTCATGTTCAGCGACTTGCTGCGGTACGGCAGGCCCTCCAGGTATTCGCCGAGAATGCCGCCGTCGGCCAGGTTGCCGCCCTTGCGCAGGGCTTGCGGGTCGCGGCTCATGTAGGCCGAGGCGCTGGCGATTTCCTGGAAGAAATCCTTCGGCGAGGTCTGGGTCTTGCGCGCCGCATCGACGATCAGTTTCAGCGACTGCTGCAAGTCGTTGAGCTGCAACTTGGTCAGCATCACGCACACCTGGAACGCCGGCAGCGCCGGGTTGGTCAGGTCGCGGTCGGCGGTCCAGGCGCTGACCAGTTGCGGCGCCTGGCTCGCGGTTTTGCGCCCAAGGAAATCCATGTGCATGGCGTAGCCGACGGCGGCGGATTTGTCCGCCAGGCTCGGCGCGCTGCTCAGCAACGGCACCGGCTGCGGCGTGTTGCTGCGCACCTGATGCACAAGGTTGGCGAACACCGTGCCGATCTCATCCACCCGCTCGCCGAGCTTGCGCACATCGCCACCGGGCACCGGCGTGTACAGGTCGCCGATCTGCGGGTTGGCGTCGGCGGTAAGGATGCGGTATTGGCTCTCGGCACCGGCGTGGGTTTTTTTGCCAACGTCGGTGCGCAGGTGCAGGGCGTAGATCTTGATCTGCTTGCCCAGCGCGGCCTGGCGCACTTCGGCTTCGTTCATCTGGGTGGCGGCGAACGGGTCGTTCTTGCGCAGCGCACCGGCGTCGGTGACCAGCAGGATGATGCGCCCGCCATAGCCGGACCAGTCCATGCCGTCCACCGCCTGCATCACCCCGGCGAACGCGTCTTCGTTGAAGGAATGGCTGGACACCGTGGACGCCTTGACCTGCCGCGCCATGTCGAGGAAGCGCTGCGGGTCGCGGCCTTGATCCAGGCTGATCAGGGTCTTGGCCACGTATTCCAGGCCCGGCGTCTTCTTCACGCTGCTGCGAAAACCCACCATGCCAAAGCTGACGCTGTCCAACTCGCCACGTTCGGCGATGCGGGTTTGCAGCTCGTGCACCACGTCGCGGATCTGGTCGATATAGGGCTGCATCGACACCGTGGTGTCGACCACCAACACCACGGCGGTGCGAAAGGCGTCGGCGTTGGCGCTGATCACCGGCGTTGCGGGTTTTGCCACCGCGCTGCTGCCGGGATCGATGGACGCCACATTCAGCAACTGCACCGGCTGGCCGTTTTCGTCGAAGCTCTCTTTGGAGTCGAAGATCGGCAACAGGTAGAACTGGTTCTGCGGCACGGCACTGGCTGCGGGCTCCAACGCCAGGATCTGACTGTTGTCTTCGCTGTTTTTCTGCGCCTTGGCCAGCACGCCTTTGGCTGCGGAAGGATCAGCCAGCAGTTTTTCCACTTCGCCGGATTGGCGCAGGAACATCACCGGTGCCCGGCCCGAGCGCTCGGTGAATTTCAGCACCAGGCTTTGTTTCCAGTCGCTGACCTGTGCCGCCGGCAACCAGCCGTCGCTGCGCCCATCGGTGGCCGCGCCGACACGTACCCACGGGCTGCCGTCGACGTCTTTGCGTTGGTAAACGTAGAGCACGGAGAACGCCGGCAGGGCCTTGCCTGGCGCGCCGCCGGCATCCGTTGACAGTTTCGCGCCCGGCTTGCTGAGCACGCGCTGGAACAGGGTCTTCTTGCCCGCCATCAACAGCGGGCGTTGGCCACCATCGACTTCGGCGACCGCTGGCGGCGGTGGCGTGACTTTCGGCACCTCGGCGGCAGGTGGCTTGGCCACCGGCTCGTCGCTGCCGCTCAACCACCAGTAACTTGCGCCACCCATCGCCAGTGCAACCGCCACTGCCACCGCCGCCAACGCCAACACCGGCCCACGGCGCTGCTCGCTGTGCTGGGTCGGTGGCACCACGGGTTGGCGCACGGGCTGGGGTTTCTCGGTGGGGATCTCGATCGACTCTGGGGTAATGCCCCCCAGGTCAAAACTCATCGGGATCGGCAACGGCCGCACCAGCGTGGCTTCCGGGGAGTCCGCCGGCAGGTTGTCCAAGGCCCGCAACAGCGCCGCCGCGTCCGGGAAACGCTCAGCCGGGTCCTTGGCCAACAGTTTGCGCAGCACGTCCTGATAACGGCCGTGATGCACCGGCAATTCTGGCAGCGGTTCGGTCAGGTGCGCCAGCGCCGTCGACAGCGCGTCGGTGCCGCTGTAGGGCAGCTTGCCGACGAGGATTTCATACAACACCACGCCCAGCGCATACAGGTCGGCGCGGCCATCGATCTCCTGGCCCCGCGCCTGTTCCGGGCTCATGTAGCTCGGTGTGCCCACGGCAAAACCGGCCTGGGTGAACTGGGTGCGGTCGTCCAGGGATTTGGCGATGCCAAAATCCGACAACACCGCCGTGCCGTCGGCGCGAAACAAAATGTTCGCCGGCTTCACGTCGCGGTGCACCAGGCCCTGGGCGTGGGCATAGCCCAGCGCCGAGGCGATCTGGCGGATCAGCGTCACCCCCTGCTCCGGCGTCATGCCGGCGGCGATGCGCTCCTTGAGCGTGCCGTTGGGCAGGTATTCCATGGCCATGTAATACAGCTCACCGACGTTGCCGATGTCATGGATGGTCACCGTGTGCGGATGCGACAGGCGCGCCAGGGTCTTGCCCTCGCGCAGGAATCGCTCGCAGAAGGTCGGGTCGGCCGCCAGCGCCGCCGCCATCACCTTCAACGCCACCTTGCGCTCCAGCGAACGTTGGGTCGCCAGGTACACACTGGCCATGGCGCCTTCGCCGATTTCGCCGTCGATGTCGTAGCCGGGGATCAGGATATTCATGCCGAGACCTTCACGACGATGGTGGTGATGTTGTCCGGCGCACCCCGGTTGAGACCCAGGTGCACCAGGCTGCGGACGATTTCGTCCGGCGCGTCGTGGCTGAGGACTTCGCGGATTTCGTGGTCTTCGACGGTCTTGTTGAGGCCGTCGCTGCACAGCAGATAGCTGTCGCCGGGGGCGATCAGCAGGTCGACCACCGCCAGCTCCAGCTGCGCTTCGACGCCGATGGCGCGGGTGACAATGTTTGCGCGCGGGTGCACGCGGGCGTCGGCTTCGCTGAGCAGGCCGCTGTCTTGCAGGTCTTGCACGTAGCTGTGGTCGCGGGAAATGCGCTCCAGCACGCCGTCACGCAGGCGGTACAAGCGGCTGTCGCCGGCCCACACGCACACGCCGCGCAAACCGCGTGCGGCGAGCAACACCACGGTGCTGCCCATCAAGGTCACGCCACGGTTGACGGTTTCTTCGCGCACAGCGGCGTTGATGCGTACCAGGTCGTTGCGCAGCGCCGCCGAATACTCCTCAAGGGAACGGCCCGGCGCCACACTGCGCAGGCTGTCGACGATCAGGCTGCTGACATAGTCCCCCGCCGCATGCCCGCCCATACCGTCGGCCACCACCCACAGGCGGTTTTCCGGCAGATCCAGGCAGGCGTCTTCGTTGACTTGGCGCACCATGCCCACATGGCTTTTGCTCGCGGATTTGTACGTCGCCCCCATCTACACCACACCTTCTTGTCCGAGCAAAAACTGCGCAAAATCGCCGGCGGCAGGCAGGCCCTGACACCGCAATAAACCGGGTGAAATACGTTGCGAACCTCGGCCCCACCACAGGCTCGCACCTTCGCAGGCCTGTTCGGCGAGCGCGGTCATGCGGCTATGGGGCTCAGTGGCGGACACCCGTTGCAGGCCGGCGAAGCGGCTGTCTACCGCACGCAGCTCAAGGGTCGGGACGCCCAGTTGGTCGAGGCCAGCGTTGAAGCTTTCAAAGCTTGCACCGCTGTCCAGTGTGCTCAGCAGCAGCTCTTCGGCCTGCTCGAACCAAGTGTCCGGCCCGCCCACCAGGGACGCCGGATTGGTGTCGTGATCCAGCAGCGCAACCACCGCCAACGGGAAATAGCGTCCGACCCGATCAATGCTCGGCATCACCACCCCTGCCGCTGCATCCGGCCCGCACACACCTGGCGCCAGGACGAAGCGCCACAGCGGGCTGACCAGATACACGTTGAGCCAATCGGCGCCGAGGCTGTTCTGACTGGCGAGCAAACCGGCCGCCAGCCAGCTGTCCCACGGGCCGACAAAGCTCTGGGGCAAGGCGCGGCTGACAAAGTCGCCACGGCTGGCCAACTTGCCGTAGAAACCCAGCGTCGTCATAGCCGCTCCGGCAGGCTGAAGCCACTGAGTACGCGGCTCTTGAACGGGTTGAAGGCGCTGTTGGCGCGCAATTCGTAGGCGATGCTCGCGCCATCCACACGCAGACGCAGGTTGAAGCGGTCTGGCGAGTTGCCCGGGGTCAGGTCCGATTGCTCCAGCAGACGGAACCAGGCCCATGGCCCATCAAGGGTCACGCCGGAGCGGCCACTGGCGGCAGGGGGCATGATCGAGATGCGCACCACGCCGATGCTGCCGGGGTTCGGCCACTGCATGGCCACCGGACGGCTCGGGCCGTGGTCGTAGCTCAGTTGCTGGCCGTCGAGGTCGAGCAGGAACTGGGTGATGGTCGGGTCCATCGACACCGGCTTGAGTTCGAAACGCACAATCGGCTGCGTACCGCCTGCGCGGAAGAACGCATCACGGATCGTCGCGGCGCGCTGGAAGGTTTGCAGCACGCCCGGCGCAATCCCGAGCTTCTGCGCCGCGCCCGGCTGCCAGCGCCAGGTCTGGGTGGAAGTGTCCACGTAAGGCTGCAGGTATTTGCGGAAGTAGTTATCCATCACCCCGCCCACGCCGAAGAACATGCCGAAGTCGTCCAGGGTCGCATCCCGCGCACTCCCCGGCGCCAGGGGATAACGCCCGGCCAGGGACTGGCGGTAGACGTTGACCACTTCGCTCATCCAGGCCGCGTTCAGTTGGTTGCGCACCCCGCCCATCATGCTGTTGGTGGTGGAGTTGACCACTGACTTGACCATGCCCTGCACCAACGGCGGCTGGCGTTCGGCATTCAGGCTGACCCGCGTGGCCGCAGCCGCCGCCTGGTTCTTCGCCTCGCCGAGCAACGCATCGCCGCTGGCGCCGACCATGGCGCTGACCTGCACGTACAGCGCGTTCATGTCCGCGAGCAAAGCGTCGATGGCCGCCGGTTCGCCTTCGTTTTTGCTGACGATGCTGTTGAGTTCGGCAAAGTGCGCCGTCACCGGATCATCCGTGGCTTGCGCAGCGTTGGCGCTCGGTTGTTCCTGGCCGAGCAGGCTGCCCAGGCGCTCCTTGAGCTTGTCGACGCCACCTTCCACCGGCACGCCTTTGGCCGCCAGTTGACGCTCCTCGGCTTGCAGATCGGTTTCCTTGGCCACCGCCACCAGCAGTTTTTTCAGCGGCGAGGTCGGGCCGGAAATCACCCGCAGTACGTCGGCGGCCTGGGCCACGCTGGTGATTGGCACAAAGTCGATGTCGGCGAGCAGTGCGTCCCACTGGCGCTGGTAGTCCTGGAAGTACAGGCGGCGCACGTCGGCAGCCAGGCTCACCACGTTTTGCTGGTCGGCCTGTTCATGGCCCAACACCCATTGCTCTTCGGCGAGGGTGCCGGTCTGGTTCAGGCTGCTCAGCAGGAACGCCTGGCGATACCCCTTGGCCGTGAAGAAGCCACTCAACGGCTCGCCCAGCGGCTTGCCGCTCTTGCGGCTGAACACCAGCGCGGCATCGCGGCCGGCGGCTTCGTTGAGGCGGAAATCCGCGATGCCTTCCGGCAGTTTCTGGCGCTTGACCCGGTCGTAGACGCGCTGCGCCACCGGCAGCTGTTGCAGTTGCCGACGCAGGTCGTCGATCAAGCGTGGATCAAGACGCGCACTCGGCGGATGACGATCGAACAGTGCCTGCAAATGCCCGCTCAACGCCTGGCGCTGCTCGGCCGGCAGATCACGCGGCAGGTTGCGGTCCCAGTCCAGGGCAATCCAGGCCTTGATGAAATCTGGATCGTAATGCTCGCTGTCAGCCAGCATCAGGTAGGCCTTGAGGCCTTCGTAGAGGAAGTCGGAATTGCCGCCCGCGTGCAGTTGTTCTTCGATGCGCGTCACCAGGCGCGGCGCGAGCACGGCGATCAACAGCTTGCGGTAGACGCTGGCGGACTCGGCTTCAAGCATGTCGCCCTGGTACAAGCCCAACCCTTCTGACCAGCTCGGCGAATCCCCGGCAAGGTTCTTCACCGCATTGAGCAACGGCAGTACAGCGAGCACTTCGCGTTGTGCCGGGCTCAGGTTCTGCACGGTCTGGCCCAGCGGCGCGACCTTCTGGTCGACCTGGGCGATATACGCCTGGTTGGCGCGATAGCTCACCCACCACAGGCTGCTGACCACCAGCACCAACGCCACGGTGGCCGCCAGTACACCACGGGCAACCCACTTGCGCCGCCGCTCGACCTTGGGATTCACCCCCACCAGGCCGCGTTCGGCAAACGCCACAGCGGTGAAGAGTTTTTCGATGAAGTAACTGCGCCCGGTGCCGCTCTGGCGCGCCAGGTGCTGGCGGTCCAGGTTCATGCTCTGGGCCATCGCGCCGATCAGGCGGTCAATCGGGCTGCCTTCCTGGGTGCCGCTGGTGAAGTACACGCCGCGCAGCAATACGCGCTCTTCAAAGGCGTTGGGTTTGAACACACCTTCAAGGAAGCTTTGCAGGCAATCCTTCAACGCACCGAACTGCTGCGGGAAGCCGTAGATCAGGTCGCGCCGCGCCGGGTCGCGTTCCTGTTGCAGACGTTCCACCAGGCGTTCGTTGAGGCGCTGTTCGAGACCGGCGAATTCGCTTTGCAGGTGCGCCAGCGGGCTGTCGCTGTTCTTGCCGTCGTCCAGGGCAAAGGTCATGCCCCACACCTGGGCGCGTTCTTCCTTGCTCAGGTTGTCGAAGTACTCCATGAAGCCCGGCACCAGGTCGAGCTTGGTGAGCATCAGGTAGATCGGGAAACGCACGCCCAGCTGGGTGTACAGCTCCTGGATGCGCAGGCGGATCGCCGCAGCGTGGGCGGCGCGCTCGGCGTCGGTGCCGAGCAGCAGGTCCGACAGGCTGATGGCGATAAAGGCGCCATCGATGGGACGGCGCGAGCGCTGCTTCTTCAGCAGGCCGAGGAAGCCCAGCCACGCGGCTTTATCCACTGTGGAGTTGCTGTCCTGGGTGGTGTAGCGGCCAGCGGTGTCGAGCAATACCGCTTGGTCGGTGAACCACCAGTCGCAGTTGCGCGTACCGCCGACGCCACGTACCGCACCGGCGCCCAGTTGGGCGGCCAACGGGAAATGCAGGCCGGAATTGACCAGCGCGGTGGTCTTGCCCGAACCCGGCGGGCCGATGATCACGTACCACGGCAGTTCGTAGAGATTGCGTCGCTCATCGCCGCCGAGCTTGGCTTTCTTCAGCAGCGCCAGGGCTTCGTCCATGCGCTGGCGCAGGGTGCTGAGTTCCTCGGCGGTGGCGACCGAGTTTGGATCGACCGGGGTTTCAGCGGCGAGGCTGCGCATCACTTCGGCGGCCTGACGGCGTGCCTGGATGATGCGCCACACGCGGTAGGCCAGCCACACGCCGAACACCAGGATGATCAGCGCCCAACGACGGCCTTGCGGGACCAACACATCGAGCAATGGCCCGACAAACCAGATGATCAAACTCAGGGCAATCAGCCCGAGCACTGGGATCACCCAGCGAATCATGAAACTGAAAAACGCCTTCACTCGACGCCCTCCGCCAATACGGTGATTTCAACCCGACGATTGCGGGCACGGCCTTCGGCTGTGCTGTTGGTAGCCACCGGCTCGGTGTCGCTGCGCCCTTCGGCGCTGAAGCGTTCGGCCTGGCCGGTCTTGGCCGCCAGGATCTCCAGCACCGACTTGGCCCGCGCCTCGGACAACGCCCAGTTGGACGGGAAACGCAGCGTGGCGATCGGACGGTTGTCGCTGTGCCCGGTGACACGCACCTGGCCCTTCACTTTGCGGATCGCATCGGCGATGCGCAGCATCAGTGGCTGGTAGTCATCGACAATGCTGGAGCTGGCCGACGCGAACAACTCATCGCCGCGAATGGTCACCACCGAACGGTCCACCGCATCCTCGACGGCGACGCGCCCGGCCTTGATGTCCTCGACCAGGAAGCCGGCCAGACGCGGCCGCTCGATCACTTTCGGCTGCGCCACCGGGCGGTCGATGGCCTGCACCGGGATCTCGCCCAGGGCATGAATATTCTTGAACACCGGCTCGGCATCCGCCGCCAGCTTGAGCCGCAGACCAAACAGCAACGCCAGCAGCAGCGCCACGCCGATGGCCACGGCGATCCACGGCGGCATGAATTGCGCCAGGCGATCACGCGCCACGGTCACGCCACGCCAGTGCGGCGACAGCTCGCGCTCGTGTTCGCCGCGGGCACTGCGAATGGCCGCTGCGGTGCGTTCGCGCAAGGCTTCCAACTGGCTGCGCCCGTCGTTCATCACGCGGTAGCGGCCTTCGAAACCCAGGCACATGCACAGGTACAACAGCTCCAGCAGGTACAGGCGTTCCCGTGGGCTTTGCAGGCAATGGTCGAGCAACTGGAAGACTTTCTCGCCGCCCCAGGCTTCGTTGTGCACGGTGATCAGCAGGCTTTGCTTGCCCCAGTCGCTGGCGCTGCCCCACGGCGTGCTCAACACGGCTTCATCGAGGGCGGTGCACAGCGCGTAACGCGCCAGCAGCACCTCGTTGCGGGCAATGCCGGCGGCCTCGGCGCGCTCTTCGAACTGGCGCAGGTACGCCAGCAACTGCGCACGCAGGCTGGCCGGTGCCGGGTGAGCGATGGTGTTGCGCAGGCGCGTCAACAGCGCCAGCAGCGGGCCGGCGGCGCTTTCCAACGGGTTGAGGCCCTGGCTCTTGCCAGTGAGCATCGGCGCGGCCGGCATCGCCAGGGGCGAGGGTTCGGCACGCGCAGGCTCCGGCGCACGGCCACCGGGGCGCGGCATGAACTGGGTGCGGTCGTCATCATTGGGGTGCATCGCGGATTATCCTCGGATCGCCCAGAAGGCCAGGTTCAAGCCCGGGAACTGCCCGGCGATGTGGAAGGCAAAACCGCCGGAATTCTGCAGCTGCTGCCAGTGCTCGCTGCCACGGTCCAGCTCGTAATAGGTACTGCCCGCGTGGTACGGCAGTTGACGCGGCGCCACCGGCAGCGGCAGCAGGCCGATGCCCGGCAGTTGCAGGTTGACCATGTCGCGGATGTGTTCCACCGAGCCGACCTTGCTTTGCTGGCCGAAGCGCGCGCGCAGGGTTTCGCCGGGCACATCGGCACGCACCACGAGGATGAAATTGGCACTGTCGAGCAGGGTCTTGTCGGCCAGCATCGCCACGTGGATGCCGTAGGCTTTCTCGACAATCGGGATCGGCGTGGCCTTGCTGTCGATCAGCATCGACAGCGCTTCACGCAGTGCGGCCATGACCGGGGCGAAGCTCACGGCCAGGTCGTCGTGCTGGTATTGCGGGTATTCCTGGGGACGACGGCCTGAGGTGGAGAAGGTCGAAAACTCACCGGCCAGGCTCACCAGCTCGCTGAAAAACCGCTCCGGGTGCAGCGGGCTGAGTTGGCTGAAATGCTGGATCAGCGGCTGGGCGCGGTTGACCAGTTGCAGCAGCATGAAGTCGGCAATCTCCGACGCGCCACCGGCGCCCGATGCAACCACGCGCCCGGCCAGGGCTTCACCGCGCTGGTGCAGCAGGCCCAGCAGTTCGCTGCGAAAGGCCGCCAGCGGTTTGCTCGCAGCTACATCGAGAACCGGCGGGATGTAGGTGTCATCGAGGACCAAGGCGCGGTCGGCGAGTTTTTCCTTGATGCGCACCAGGCCGATGGCAGCGTAATCGCTGATGCCGTCCTGCGCGGTCAGCAGGCGCAGGGCGCGGGAGCCCACCGCCACCGGCGCACGGTTTTCGAACGGCGCGTTGTCGTCACGCACTTCGCGCACCTGGCTTACGTAGCGGGCGGCTTCCAGGGCTTCGCCTTCGTCCACGGTGTCGCGGGCACCGGCACGCTTGAGCGGCAAGGCCAGGTACACCAGGCCGTCGCGCAGGTGGTCGTCGATGTTCAGCGGGCTCGGCGCCAGGTCATCCTGGGGGATGTTGAACGGCGTGCCGTCGGGCAACAGGCCGCGTGCCGAGATGATTGCCAGCTTGCCCTGGGCCAGCAGGCCCTGGTCGATCAGCAGTTCGGAAAAGCCCCAGGCCCCTGCGGACAGTGGGCGGCTGCGGGCGTCGATCAGGTTTTCCAGGTAACGGTCATGCTGCTGGAAGTGCTGCGTTCCGATGAACATGCCTTCCGACCAGACCACGCGATTGTTCCAGGACATGGGGGCTCCGATTGCTTTTTATTGGGCAGGGCTGGATGGGGTGACCGCGATGTCGGCGCGCACGGCACGCACATCGAGGCTGATCTGGTATTCGGTGTATTGGCGCGCCGGCACGTTGATCACCGTGCGCCATTGCGCGCGGTCCAACTCGCGGTAACCCACCAGCAGGCCGATCTGGCGCGTGGACGGGTCGAGGTCGCGCTGGATGCTCAATTGCTGGCCGGGCTGCACCACCACTTCGTCCTGGTCCAGCAGGTCGAGGCCGAGGGTGGACTGGGCGCGGTCAGCCAGTGCGAAGTAATCGGAACGGGCGAAGGTAGCGGCGTTTTTCAGTTCGAAGATGCGCACCCGCACCGGGGCGGCCTGGCCGTTGGCGCCGGGGTTGAGGCCTTCGATGGCGTGGAAATGCAGCTCGATGGCCGCCGTGTTTGCCTCATCCTCGACGGGCGCTGCGGGTGCGGCGGCATCTTTGGCACACGCCGTCAGCAGCAGCATCGTGGCGACTGCGAGTAAAAACCTGGGAATCATCCTGCGTCCTCAATGACGTACTTAGCTTTCCGTTAATCCATGTACTGCGATGTTTAGCGACGCTGTCGTGCGCTGTGCTCTTCGTAGGCGCGGCTGAATTCGCGGCCGAACAGGTCCTGGAAATCTTCCTGGGCCTCGCGGGAAATATTGCTGTAGAGCTCGGTGAACTGCTGCCAGTACTGGGCCTGGCGTGAACCGTTGAAAATACTCGAGAGCCCGCCGGGCTTGCCCATGCGCTCTTCCAGCTGCGCCGGCTCAAAGCGCGTGAGCAGGTGTTTGATCGCTGCTTCTACGCCAGCCATCACCGCCAGTTGGTGGGCACGCAGGTCGTTGAAACTGTCGCGCACGGCGGCATCCGGTGCCATAAACGCCTGGTTGCCGTGGCGCAGCAGAAGCAGTAACGCTTCGTCGGCGTTCGGCGCGAATTTCAACGGATTGTTTTCGGCAGGCTGGATCATCGTCTGCTGCATGCGGAACTCGCCCTTGAGGCTGGCGCGGGCACGCAACACGTCGATCAGGCCGTCGACCATCAGGCGGTAGCTGCGGCCGATGTTTTCCATCTGCGCTTCAGCCTGGGCCTTGTCGAGGTTCAACTGCTCAAGGCCGGCGCCGCGCAGGAAGGCTTGCAGCAGGTCGGGTTGTGCCGGGTTGGCGACCGGCGCTTCGATCACGGGTGGCGGCTGCACGACTGGCGCAGGCGCTGGTGACGGCGGCGGCGGCGGTGGTGGCGCGGGCGCGACCGGGGCGGGGGCGTCGCCAAACAGGTCCCAGTCTTCGGGAATCACCGCACCGGATACCACGGGCTTCTCCACGACAACCGGCGTCGGCGGACGGAAATCATGCTGCTCGGACGGCACATGATCGGCGACGGTCGGCGGCGGCACGGCGGTGGGGCTGAGGAAATCGAACAGGTCCGGCAGGGTGTCCATCGACGAGGCGCCCTGGAACTGCGGCGCGATCACAGGCGCGGGCATCGGCGCAGGCTTGCTCGCCACCGCGCCCATCAGCGCTTCGAAACTGTTCGAGGAATCGCCGACAAACGGCTGACTGTCGACGGCCTGCACATTGAAGTCGATGCGGGCCTGGATCTCGTAATCGCCGATACGGATCAACTCACCATCTTGCAGCGGCTCGCTATTACCTCTGCGCAGACGGATGCCGGCGTTAACCAACTCCACACCATTTGTACTGTTATCGGTTAAATAATAACGGCCATCTTTGTATTGAATAACGCAATGCTGGGAAGACACCAGGCGCTCGGGGTCAGGCAATACCCAGTCATTATCCGCGCTGCGGCCAATAGCCATCACGCCCTGATGCATGGACTTTTCGGGGCATTGCCCAGGGGTAATCTTGTGATAACTAGTGATAGTCAAACACAGCGCCATCTTGCCTCCTTGCTGATACTTCCGCGCGCGGTCGATTCCCGGGGCAGCGGTTCCCGAGAAATCCCCTTCAGGTCGTGCAATCGACCATCAAAACCAGCCAATGCCAGCATGATCGCTGATCTTAACTGGGCTCCATGACAAAAATCCTATCCCGGTGCGCCGTTCGACCCATCAGTCGCGCAGGTTGTTAAACACCGCACATCTGTCACAGAGGGCGAATAGCTTACCTTGACAAGGCATAAGTACTACACCAAAAATGCACAACTTCTCGAATACCAGTGATGGCACAGTAGTGGCATCTTGCTTATATGACCGAGAAAACATGCAAAGTTCCCCGCGCAACTAATGCATGAATTGCCCGCCATCTAACGGGCTGATAGGGAGATCGAATTCAGTGGATGTGCCGTTGCTGCTCACCGCCGTTTCCGCGACTTCGCCGTGTGGTGAAGACATGGAATATGACGCAGACTTTCTTCAACTTGAGCGTGCCGCCAAGGGCCAACCCGAGCGCAGCATGGGCGACTCCATCCTGCCCGCTGAACCGCCGGAATGGCGCAGCATCCAGCAGCAAAGCCTGGACTTGCTGCAGCGCAGCAAAGACCTGCGCATCACCCATTTCCTGGTGCAAAGCAGCCTCGCCCTCCAGGGTGTGGCCGGGCTTGCCGAAGCCCTGTCGCTGATCAACGCACTGCTGCGTGACTACTGGGCCGACCTGCACCCGCGCCTGGATGCCGACGACGACAACGACCCCACCGTGCGCATCAACGCCCTCACCGGCCTGACCTGCGACACCAACATTCGCCTGCTGCGCGAAAGCATCCTCACGCGCTCGCGCACCTTCGGCCCGGTGAGCCTGCGCGCAGCGCTCAACGCCAGCGGCCTGCAAAACTTCGCCGATGAAACCCTCGGCACCCAGCAGCTCAACGCCGCCTTCCTCGACAGCGACCCCGAGCACCTGCAAGCCACCCGCGACGCCCTGAGTGCAGCGCGGGCGGCCTGCGAAGCCATCGAGCAGCAGGTCAACGAGCAGGTCGGTTCCGCCCAGGGCGTGGACCTCAGCGCCTTGAAGCAGCCGCTCAAGCAGGCGCTGCAAATACTCAATCAAGCGGTGCCCGGCACCGAAGGCAGCAGCGAGCCCGAGGCCGTCAGTGACGACAGTGCCCCCTCGGTCGAATACGCCGCCCCCGCAGCACCGCGCCCGGTGGGCGACATCGCCAGCCGCGATGATGTGCTGCGCAGCCTCGACAAGATCCTTGCGTACTACACCCGGCACGAGCCTTCGAGCCCGCTGCCGGTGCTGTTGAACCGGGCGAAGAATCTGGTGCACGCCGACTTCGCGGCCATCGTGCGCAATCTGATTCCCGACGGCATGTCCCAATTTGAAAACCTGCGTGGCCCGGACGGCGAGTAAACCGCCCGGCTGTGCAGTAACAACACCGTCGCTCAAGCGACCAGGAGCAGCAACGTGGCGAAGCAAAGTTCTCAGAAATTCATCGCGCGCAACCGCGCGCCTCGAGTGCAGATCGAGTACGACGTCGAGCTCTACGGCGCCGAGAAAAAGGTCCAGCTGCCCTTCGTGATGGGCGTGATGGCCGACCTCGCCGGCAAGCCCGCCGAGCCTCTGGCGCCCGTGGCCGACCGCAAGTTCCTTGAAGTGGACGTCGACAACTTCGACTCGCGCCTCAAGGCCATGCAACCGCGCGTGGCCTTCCACGTGCCGAACGAGCTGACCGGCGAAGGCAACCTGAGCCTGGACATCACCTTCGAAAGCATGGACGACTTCAGCCCGGCCGCCGTGGCCCGCAAGGTCGACTCGCTGAACCAACTGCTCGAAGCCCGCACCCAGCTGGCCAACCTGCTGACCTACATGGACGGCAAGACCGGCGCTGAAGAA
Organism: Pseudomonas sp. GL_117; assembly: GCF_057835125.1. Lineage (NCBI taxonomy): Bacteria > Pseudomonadati > Pseudomonadota > Gammaproteobacteria > Pseudomonadales > Pseudomonadaceae > Pseudomonas > Pseudomonas sp. GL_117. Next base: position 6,073,803 of record NZ_CM174418.1, read on the forward strand.
ATCATCATGAAGGCGATCAAGGACCCGGCACTGCTGCAAGCACTTGCCAGTGCGCCCAAGCCTGCAGGGGACCAGTAATCATGACTGACAATACCGCCCGCGAAGGCTCCCAGATCCTGGGCGCCACCGAAGAAGCCAGCGAGTTCGCGAACCTGCTGCTGCAAGAGTTCAAACCCAAGACCGAGCGTGCCCGCGAAGCCGTGGAAACCGCCGTGCGTACCCTGGCCGAACAGGCCCTGGCGCAGACTGACCTGGTGTCCAACGACGCGATCAAGTCGATTGAATCGATCATCGCCGCCATCGACGCCAAGCTCACCGCCCAGGTCAACCAGATCATCCACCACCAGGATTTCCAGCAGTTGGAAAGCGCCTGGCGTGGCCTGCACTATCTGGTCAACAACACCGAGAGCGATGAGCAGCTCAAGATCCGCGTGCTCAACATCTCCAAGCCGGACCTGCACAAGACCCTGAAGAAATTCAAGGGCACCGCGTGGGACCAGAGCCCGATCTTCAAGAAGATGTACGAAGAAGAATACGGCCAGTTCGGCGGCGAACCGTACGGCTGCCTGGTGGGCGACTACTACTTCGACCAGTCGCCGCCGGATGTCGAGCTGCTGGGCGAGCTGTCGAAAGTCTGCGCCGCCATGCACTCGCCGTTCATCGCTGCGGCTTCGCCGACCGTGATGGGCATGGGCTCGTGGCAGGAACTGTCGAACCCGCGCGACCTGACCAAGATCTTCACCACCCCGGAATACGCCGGCTGGCGCTCCCTGCGTGAATCGGAAGATGCGCGCTACATCGGCCTGACCATGCCGCGCTTCCTGGCGCGCCTGCCATACGGCGCCAAGACCGACCCGGTGGAAGCCTTCGCCTTCGAAGAAAACACCGACGGCGCCGACAGCTCCAAGTACACCTGGGCCAACGCCGCCTACGCGATGGCGGTGAACATCAACCGTTCGTTCAAGCACTACGGCTGGTGCTCGCGCATCCGTGGCGTGGAATCCGGCGGTGAAGTGGAAAACCTGCCAGCCCACACGTTCCCGACCGATGACGGTGGCGTGGACATGAAATGCCCGACCGAAATCGCCATCAGCGACCGCCGCGAAGCGGAACTGGCGAAGAACGGTTTCATGCCGCTGCTGCACAAGAAAAACACCGACTTTGCCGCCTTCATCGGCGCGCAATCGTTGCAGAAACCGGCCGAATACGACGACCCGGACGCCACCGCCAACGCCAACCTGGCCGCGCGCCTGCCGTACCTGTTCGCCACCTGCCGTTTCGCCCATTACTTGAAGTGCATCGTGCGCGACAAGATCGGCTCCTTCAAAGAGAAGGACGAGATGCAGCGTTGGTTGCAGGACTGGATCCTCAACTACGTGGACGGCGACCCGGCGCACTCCACCGAAACCACCAAGGCCCAGCATCCGTTGGCGGCTGCGGAAGTGATCGTGGAAGAAGTCGAAGGCAACCCGGGTTACTACAACTCGAAGTTTTACCTGCGCCCGCACTATCAGCTGGAAGGGCTGACCGTGTCGTTGCGCCTGGTTTCGAAGCTGCCGTCGGCAAAATCCGCCTAAGTAATTCGCTCGTCTGTGGGAGCGGGCTTATGTGGGAGCGGGCTTGCTCGCGAAGACGGTGGGTCAGTCGAAATATCTTTGGCTGATACACCGCTTTCGCGAGCAAGCCCGCTCCCACACAAAGCCACTTCCAAACAAAACAAATTGAGTGGCCTTGGGCCACACAGGGAGAAAACATGGCTGTTGATATTTTCATCAAGATCGGCGACATCAAGGGCGAGTCCATGGACAAGGCCCACAAGGACGAAATCGACGTGCTGAACTGGAGCTGGGGCATGGCCCAGTCCGGCAACATGCACGTTGGCGGTGGCGGCGGCGCGGGCAAGGTGAATATCCAGGACCTGTCGCTGACCAAGTACGTCGACAAGGCTTCGCCGAACCTGATGATGCACTGCGCCAGCGGCAAGCACATCGACAAGGTCAAGCTGACCGTGCGCAAGGCCGGTGGTGAAAGCCAGGTCGAGTACATGGTGATCAATCTGGAAGAAGTGCTGGTCACGTCCCTGAGCACTGGCGGTTCGGGCTCCGATGATCGCCTGACCGAGAACGTCACCCTGAACTTCGCCCAAGTGATGGTCGACTACCAGCCGCAGAAAGCCGACGGCACCAAAGACGGCGGCGCGATCAAGTTTGGCTGGAACATCCGTTCCAACACCAAGCGCTGATAGTTCTGGTGGCCGTGGCTTGCCGCCACGGCCCCAGCATTTTTGTTCCTCTCGCAACCCGTCCGTGGAGCTGCTTTGGTGGTAACTGAAATCGCTTCCCGCGACCGTCTGCAACCGTCCCTGCTGGACAGGTTGACCGACGACGACCCAACCAACCCCAAGGAAAGCGCCGACAAACGCGTGCTGTCCCTGACCCAATTGAAAGCCTCGGTTTTGCGTGACCTGGCGTGGCTGCTCAACACCACGTCGTTGCTCGATGCCGATGCCACGCTGCACACCCCGGCCGGTACGTCGGTGGTCAACTACGGCCTGCCGGCATTGGCTGGCAACAGTGTTTCCGGCGTCGACATCAAGGCCCTGGAAGCCTTGATCTACCAGGCGATCGCCACCTTCGAGCCACGCATTCTGCGTCACACCCTGCGCGTCAAAGCCCGTGTCGGCCACGGCGAGATGAACCACAACGCCCTGAGTTTCGAGATCGAAGGCGACCTGTGGGCGCAGCCGGTGCCGTTGCGCCTGTTGCTGCAAACCGACCTCGACCTGGAATCCGGCCACGTGCGCGTGGTGAATGCCGACCAGCGGAGACGCCCATGAACCCGCGCCTGCTGGAGCTGTACAACCAGGAACTGCACCACGTGCGCGAAAGCGCCGCCGAGTTCGCCAAGGAATACCCGAAGATCGCCAGTCGGCTGACCCTGTCCGGCATGGACTGCGCCGACCCGTACGTCGAACGCTTGCTCGAAGGCTTTGCCTACCTGACTGCCCGCGTGCAGCTCAAGCTCGACGCCGAGTACCCGACCTTCACCCACAACCTGCTGGAAATCGCCTACCCGCACTACCTGGCGCCGACGCCGTCGATGACCGTGGTGCAATTGCAGACCGACCCGGACGAAGGCTCGCTGGCCAGCGGCTTCCCGCTGCCGCGCGACACCGTCCTGCGCGCCGCATTGGGCCGCGAAACCCAGACCTGCTGCGAGTACCGCACCGCGCACCCGGTGACGTTGTGGCCGTTGCAGGTGGCCAATGCCGAATACTTCGGCAACCCCGCCGCCGTGCTCGGGCGCCTGGCGGCCAGCGAGCCGAAAGCCAAGGCCGGCCTGCGCCTGACCTTGCGCACCGGCGCCGAATTGCCGTTCAACAGCCTCGACCTCGACACCTTGCCGCTGTACCTCAGTGGCGCCGATGAGCAACCGTTCCGCCTTTACGAGCAACTGCTGGGCAACGCCTGCGCGGTATTTGCGCGCAAGCCCGGCGGCGATTGGGTCGAACGCCTGCCGCAGGACGCGTTGCGCTCCCGGGGCTTTGACGACGCCGACGCCGCCATGCCGGTGGTGGCGCGCGCGTTCCAGGGCTATCGCCTGTTGCAGGAATACTTCGCCCTGCCCCACCGTTTCCTGTTCGTCGAATTCGCCGAGCTGGGCCGTGCGATCAAACGCTGCGACGGCCAGGAGCTGGAGTTGATCGTGCTGTTCGACCGCCACGAGCCGAGCCTGGAAGGCAGCGTCGGCGCGGCGCAGTTCCTGCCGTTCTGCACGCCGGCAATTAACCTGTTTCCCAAGCGCGTGGACCGTATCCACTTGTCCGACCGCGTCAACGAACACCATGTGATCGCCGACCGTACGCGGCCGATGGATTTCGAGATTCACTCGCTCAGCGGCCTGACGGGCCATGGCACCGGGCCGGAACAGCCGTTCTTGCCGTTCTACGCGGTGCGCGATCCGTCGCGTTACGGCCGCGACCAGGCGTATTACACCGTGCGCCGCGAGCCACGGGTGCTGTCCAGCGACCAGCGTCGCAACGGGCCGCGCTCGACCTATGTGGGCAGCGAAACCTTTGTCAGCCTGGTCGACAGCCGCCAAGCGCCGTACGGCCACGACCTGCGCCAACTCGGCGTGACCGCCCTGTGCACCAACCGCGACCTGCCGTTGTTCATGAGCGTGGGCAACGGCAAGACCGACTTCACCCTGGCCGACAGCGCCCCGGTGCTGGCCGTGCGCTGCGTCGCCGGCCCGAGCCGCCCACGGGCCAGCCATGCGCATGATGCCAAGGCCTGGCGCCTGATCAGCCAGCTCTCGCTCAATTACCTTTCCCTGAGCGAACAGGGCCAAGGGGCTGGCGCCTTGCGCGAACTGCTGCGCCTGTACGGCGACAGCAACGACGCCGCGCTGCAATTGCAGATCGAAGGCCTGCGCGAGGTCAGCAGCAAAGCCGTGACCCGGCGCCTGCCGATGCCCGGCCCGATTGTGTTTGGCCGCGGCCTGGAGATCACCCTGGAGTTCGACGAAAACGCGTTTCGCGGCACCGGCGTGTTCCTGCTTGGTGCGGTGCTGGAACGCTTCCTGGCGCGCTACGTGTCGATCAACAGCTTTACCGAGACGGTGATCCGCACCACGGAGCGCGGCGAGATCATGCGCTGGAAAGCCAAGCCCGGGCGGCGGCCAACCCTGTGAAGACCCTGGATGCGATGCATCAGGAACCCTGGGAATACGATTTTTTCCAGGCGCTGCGGCGTATCGAGTGCGAATCGCCAGAGTTGCCGCGCCTGGGCCATTCCCTGCGCCTGGCGGACGACCCGCTGCGCCTTGGCCAACGGGCCGATTGCACCTTCGCCCCGGCCACCCTGGCCTCGGTCGATCCGGGTGGCGACGGCAAACCGGCGCGCCTGGAGCAGTTCTTCTTTGGCCTTGGCGGCCCCAACGGCCCGCTGCCGCTGCACATCACCGAGTACGTGCGCGAGCGCCAGCGCAACAACGCCGACAGCACCAGCAAACAGTTTCTGGACGTGTTCCACCACCGCCTGCTCAGCCTGTTTTACCGGGCCTGGGCCGAGGCGCGGCCGACGGTCAGCCACGACCGCCCGCACGACGATTACTGGTCCGCCCGCCTCGCCGCCCTGAGCGGTCGCGGCATGCCGAGCCTGCTCGATCAGGGCCTGATCCCCGACACGGCGAAGCTGCACTACAGCGGCCACCTGTCGGCGCAAACCCGCTACCCGGACGGTTTGAAGGCGATCCTCGGCGAGTATTTCGGCCTGCCGGTGACGATCGAAGAGTACGTCGGCCAATGGCTGGAACTGCCCGAACGCAGCCGCGTCGGGGTCAGCGCCAACCGCCTGGGCGTGGATTTTTGCCTGGGCAGCCACGTGTGGGACCGCCAGCATAAATTCCGCATCCGCCTCGGCCCGCTCAGCCTCGACGACTACATGGGCATGCTGCCCGGCCAACAGCCGTTCAACGAGCTGGTGGCGTGGGTGGCCGAGTACCTGGGGCATGAATTGGACTGGGACTTGAACCTGGTCCTGCAACAACCCGAAGTCCCGGCGCTGCAACTCAATGGCCGGTTCCGCCTGGGCTTCAACACCTGGCTCGGCAAACCCGAGCAAGACGCCAACGACCTAATCCTGGCCCGGCATTACGCCGATCACGCCACCACCTCAAGGAATCCAGAGCATGGGTGAAATCAGTCGCGCCGCACTGTTCGGCAAACTCAACAGCGTGGCCTACAAGGCCATCGAAGCCGCCACGGTGTTCTGCAAATTACGCGGTAACCCGTATGTGGAGCTGGCTCACTGGTTCCACCAGTTGCTGCAACTGCAGGACTCGGACCTGCACCGCATCATCCGCCAATTCAACGTCGAGCCGGCGCGCCTGGCCCGTGACCTCACCGAAGCGCTGGACCGCCTGCCCCGTGGCTCGACGTCGATCACCGACCTGTCGTCCCATGTGGAGGAAGCCGTTGAGCGCGGCTGGGTCTACGGCAGCCTGATGTTCGGCGAAAGCCAGGTGCGCACCGGCTACCTGGTGCTGGGCATCTTGAAGACGCCGAGCCTGCGCCATGCGCTGCTGGGCCTGTCGTCGGAATTCGACAAGATCAAGGCCGAAGCCCTGAGCGAACGTTTTGACGAATACGTCGGCGACTCGCCGGAAAATGCCTTGAGCGCCAGCGACGGTTTCAACGCCGGGGTTCCGGGCGAAGCCAGCGGCGCCATGGCGCCGAGCGCCATGGGCAAGCAGGAAGCCCTCAAGCGCTTCACCGTCGACCTCACCGAACAGGCGCGCAGCGGCAAGCTCGACCCGATCGTGGGTCGCGATGAAGAGATCCGCCAACTGGTGGACATCCTCATGCGCCGCCGCCAGAACAACCCGATCCTCACCGGCGAAGCGGGCGTGGGCAAGACCGCCGTGGTCGAAGGCTTCGCCCTGCGCATCGTCGCCGGTGACGTGCCGCCAGCGCTGAAAGACGTGGAACTGCGCAGCCTCGACGTCGGCCTGTTGCAAGCCGGTGCGAGCATGAAAGGTGAGTTCGAACAGCGCCTGCGCCAAGTCATCGAAGATGTGCAGGCGTCGCCCAAGCCGATCATCCTGTTTATCGACGAAGCCCACACCCTGGTGGGTGCCGGTGGCGCCGCCGGCACGGGTGACGCGGCCAACTTGCTCAAGCCAGCGCTGGCCCGTGGCACCTTGCGCACCGTGGCCGCGACCACCTGGGCCGAGTACAAAAAACACATCGAGAAAGACCCGGCCCTGACCCGTCGCTTCCAGGTGGTGCAAGTTGCCGAACCTTCGGAAGACAAGGCCCTGCTGATGATGCGCGGCGTGGCCTCGACCATGGAGAAGCACCATCAGGTGCAGATCCTCGACGAGGCGTTGGAAGCTTCGGTGAAGCTGTCCCACCGCTACATCCCCGCGCGCCAACTGCCGGACAAATCCGTCAGCCTGCTGGACACCGCCTGCGCCCGCGTCGCCATCAGCCTGCATGCGGTGCCAGCGGAAGTGGACGACAGCCGCCGGCGTATCGAAGCGCTGGAAACCGAGCTGCAGATCATCGCCCGCGAGCATGCCATCGGCATTGCGATTGGCGCGCGCCAGAGCAATACCGAAGCCCTGTTGAGCGCCGAGCGTGAGCGTCTCGCCACCCTGGAAAGCCGCTGGGCCGAAGAAAAGGCCCTGGTGGACGAACTGCTCGCCACCCGCGCGACCCTGCGCGAGACCGTCGGCGCGGTGGACAGCGGCAACGATGCATTGCGTGCTCAACTGGTCGACCTGCAACAGCGCCTCAGCGCCCTGCAAGGCGAAACCCCGCTGATCCTGCCGACCGTGGATTACCAGGCCGTGGCCTCGGTGGTCGCCGACTGGACCGGCATCCCGGTGGGCCGCATGGCACGCAACGAACTGGAGACGGTGCTCAACCTCGACCAGCACCTGAAAAAACGCATCATCGGTCAGGACCATGCCTTGCAGATGATCGCCAAGCGCATCCAGACCTCCCGCGCCGGCCTCGACAACCCGAGCAAGCCGATTGGCGTGTTCATGCTGGCCGGCACCTCCGGCGTGGGCAAGACCGAAACCGCCCTGGCCCTGGCCGAAGCCATGTACGGCGGCGAGCAGAACGTGATCACCATCAACATGAGCGAGTTCCAGGAAGCCCACACGGTCTCGACCCTCAAGGGCGCACCGCCGGGTTACATCGGCTATGGCGAAGGCGGCGTGCTGACCGAAGCCGTGCGGCGCAAGCCCTACAGCGTGGTGCTGCTGGACGAGGTGGAAAAAGCCCACCCGGACGTGCATGAAATCTTCTTCCAGGTGTTCGACAAGGGCGTGATGGAAGACGGCGAAGGCCGCGTGATCGACTTCAAGAACACCCTGATCCTGCTCACCACCAACGCCGGCACCGAGCTGATTTCCCACGTGTGCAAAGACCCGGCGAACCTGCCGGAGCCGGAAGAGATCGCCAAGGCCCTGCGCCAGCCGCTGCTGGAGATTTTCCCGCCGGCGCTGCTGGGGCGCCTGGTGACGATTCCGTACTACCCGCTCAGCGACGAGATGCTCAAGGCGATCACCCGCCTGCAACTGGGCCGCATCAAGAAGCGTGTGGAGAGTACGCACAAGGTGGCGTTCGATTACGACGACGCGGTGGTCGATCTGATCGTCTCGCGTTGCACCGAGACCGAAAGCGGCGGGCGCATGATCGATACGATCCTGACCAACAGCCTGCTGCCGGACATGAGCCGTGAATTCCTCACGCGCATGCTCGAAGGCAAGGCGTTGGCGGGTGTGCGGATCAGCAGCCGGGATAACGAATTGCACTACCAGTTCAACGATTGACCTGAAGAAATGCGGGAAAAACTGTGGGAGCGGGCTTGCTCGCGAAAGCGGTGTGTCAGTTGACACAACCGGCGACTGATTCACTGCCTTCGCGAGCAAGCCCGCTCCCACATTTTGATGCGGTTTCGTCAGACATAACGACATTTACGGGTTAACCGATGCTTTTTAACCAAGCCTCACGCCTGGCCAAAATCACCAGCCCCCTCGGGCCGGATGTGCTGCTGCTCAACGGAATGGGCGGCGGTGAGGAGTTGGGCCGGCTGTTCAACTATGAGCTGCAACTGACGTCCCTGGACGCCAACATCGACCTCAACCAACTGCTCGGCAAGCCCATGAGCGTGGGCGTGCAATTGGCGGACGGCGGTGAGCGGCATTTCCACGGCATCGTTGCGCGGTGCAGCCAGGACATCGACCAGGGCCAGTTCGCCAGTTACCAAGTGGTGTTGCGCCCATGGTTCTGGCTGCTGACCCGCACCTCGGACTGCCGGATTTTCCAGAACCTGAGCATCCCGCAGATCATCAAGCAGGTGTTTCGCGACCTGGGTTTTTCCGATTTCGAAGACGCCCTGAGCCGGCCGTATCGCGAGTGGGAATACTGCGTGCAGTACCGCGAGACCAGCTTCGATTTCGTCAGCCGCCTGATGGAACAGGAAGGCATCTACTACTTCTTCCGCCACGAGCAGGACCGTCACGTGCTCGTGCTGGCCGACGCCTATGGCGCGCACACCACGGTGCCGGGCTACGCGTCGATTCCGTATTACCCCAAGGACGAGCAGCAGCGCGAACGCGACCATATGTACAACTGGCACCTGGCGCAGGAGGTGCAGCCCGGTTCGCTGGAGCTCAACGACTACGACTTCCAGCGCCCCAGCGCGAGCATCGAGGTGCGCTCGGCGATGCCGCGTCCGCACACTGCCGGCGATTACCCGCTGTACGACTACCCCGGCACCTACGTGCAAAGCCAGGACGGCGAACACTATGCGCGCACCCGTATCGAAGCCCTGCAAACCCTGCACGAGCAGATCGAGTTCAGCGGCAATGCGCGGGGCCTGGGCTCCGGGCATTTGTTCAGCCTCACCGGCTTCAGCCGCCAGGACCAGAACCGCGAATACCTGATCGTCGGCGTCCGCTACCACATCACCCAGGAGAGCCTGGAAAGTGGCGGCGGCTCGGGCGAGGCGCAGTTCAGCAGCAGCCTGACCTGCATCGATGCCCAGCAAAGCTTCCGCCCACTGGCGAGCACCTACCGGCCCATCGTCAAAGGCCCGCAGACCGCGTTGGTGGTCGGGCCCAAGGGCGAAGAAATCTGGACCGACCAGTACGGCCGGGTGAAGGTGCACTTCTACTGGGACCGTCACGACCAATCCAACGAGAACAGCTCGTGCTGGATTCGCGTGTCGCAATCCTGGGCCGGCAAGAACTGGGGTTCGATGCAGATCCCGCGGATCGGCCAGGAAGTGATTGTGAGTTTTCTGGAAGGTGATCCCGACCGGCCGATCATCACCGGGCGGGTGTACAACGCTGAGCAGACGGTGCCTTACGACTTGCCGCAGAACGCCACGCAAAGCGGCATGAAAAGCCGCTCCAGCAAGGGTGGCACGCCGGCCAACTTCAATGAAATCCGCATGGAGGACAAGAAGGGGCTGGAGCAGTTGTACATCCACGCCGAGCGCAATCAGGACATCGTGGTGGAGGTGGATGAGAGCCACTCGGTGGGGCATGACCGCAACAAGAGCATCGGCCACAACGAGACGGTGACCATCGGCAACAACCGCCTGCGTATCGTCAAGCAGGAAGACATCCTCTCGGTGGGCCAGCGCAAGACCGACAGCATCAGCCAGAGCTACGTCATTGAAGTGGGCGAAAACCTGCGCCTGGTGTGCGGTGAAAGCATCCTGGAGTTGAACGCCAGCGGGCAGATCAACCTCACGGGCGTGCAGATCAGCTTCTACGCCAGCGGCGATGCCGAGTTCAACACCGGCGGCGTGCTGCACCTGAACAACGGCGGCGGCCCCGGCGCAACACCCGATGGCCAGGGCGTGAAAGCCAGCATCGACGCCAATATCAAAGCCGCGTTCCCAACGCCCAAAAGCTCCTGACGAGGCCTGTTTGCGATGACGTACCGAATCAACGAATTCCAGTTCCAACTACCGGCCGCCGAGTTGCAGGACGCCACGATCAATATCCTCAAGTTCCCTGAACTGGGCACTTCCCTGATCATCAGTCGCAGCCTCTTGGCCGAGGACGAAACCCTGCACAGCAACTTCGCCGACCAGCTCAAGCGCCTGGAACAACAGGTGCAGGATTTGCGCTGCCAGCCGAGCACAGTCGTGCGTTTGGGCGCGGCTCAAGAGATCGAAGGCATCGAGTTGCGCAGCCAGTTCAACAAGGGCAATGACAAGGTGTTCCAGTACCAATTGGCGCTGGTGTTGCCGGGCACGCGCAAGATGCTCGCGTTGAGCTATGTGAAAGCCGAAAAGCTCGGCGATGCCGAGGCCGCGCATTGGGCCTTGATCAAGCAATCGCTGTCGTTCGAGGCCCATTGATGAGCCGCCTGCATGGCTGACGCGCTATGGGCGGCCCGCATGGGCGACGCGCTTGCCCACACGTCGATGATGGCCGACATCCTCGGCGGTGTGCTGGAGGTGGCGGCCAATATTGCGATCACCGCCGTGGCGACCGCAGCGGTGGTGGCCGCCACCGGCATCACCGTGGCCACTGGCGGGCTTGGCTGCTTCCTGCTGGGCGCGGTGGTGGGCACGATTGTCGGGCTGGCCATGAGCAAGACGGGGGCGGACAAAGGCCTGTCGAATTTATGCGAGAGCTTTAGCAACGCCCTGTTTCCGCCCACGGTGCAGGCGAACATTCTCACCGGTTCCACCAACACCCTGACCAATAACATCCCCGCCGCCCGCGCTGCCGGGGCGATCAGCTCCCACGTCGCGCCGGCCGGCACCGAGCTGGAAGAGCCCGCGCCAGAGCCCGGTTACCTGGACATGGCCGAGAGTTTCTTCTCACAGATGTGGCGCCCGACGGTCGCTACGCCGGCGCCAGGCGCGGTGCCCAAGCCGCTGGACCTGGTGGTGTGCATGAAGCACCCGCCAATGCCGCCGCAGTTTCTGGCCGAGGGCTCGGACAAGGTCACGGTCAACGGTCAGCCGGCGGTGCGCAGCGGTGATCGCAGTACGTGCGATGCGACGGTGGTGGGTTCGGGGCTGATTTCCTCCAATGTGACCATCGGCGGCGGTTCGGTGGTGGTGCGTGAGATTCGCAGCGGCAAGACGCCGGGCGTCGGGCTGGCGGTGACGGCGTTGTTGATGCTCAAAGGTGGCAAGGGCAAGTTCTTCAGCAAGCTGCCGTGCATGCTGATCAGCGGCGCGACGTCGATGGCCGTCAGCAGTGCGATGGGGGCGATGGCGAATGCGGCGATGGGCTCGTCGAACCCGGTGCATGCGGCGACCGGCGCGAAAGTGTTGGGCGATGTCGAGGAGCTGGATTTTGTCCTGCCCGGCATCCTGCCGATTGCCTGGCAACGGGTCTACAACAGCCGCGATGAACGCTCGGGCAGCTTGTTGGGTGCTGGCTGGAGCGTGGCTTACGAAGTGTGCGTCGACATTCGCCCCCATCCTGAGGGTGGCGAAACGCTGATCTACACCGACGAGCAGGGCCGAGCAATCGACATGGGCTCGATTGCTTTGGGCGGCGCGGTATTCAGCGCCGGTGAAGGGCTCGCGGTGCGCCGCCACCTCAATGGGCAGTTGCTGATTGAAAGCGACGATGGTTTGTACCGCTTGTTCGAGCCTACGGCCAACCCGTCGCGGCTGCGCCTGAGCCAGCTCGGCGACCGCAATGACAACCGTATCTACATCGACTACGACGAAGCCGGACATCTAGTACGACTGCGCGATACGTTCGATCTGGTGCAGGTTGAGCTGGTTCGCGAGCAGGGCCAATTGGCGCGCATCGAGCGCTTGTATCCCGATCAGCGTCGTGAAGTGCTGGTCAGCTACGGCTATGACATGGCCGGGAGCCTGGCGCAAGTAAGCGACGCGACCGGCCAGGTGCAACGGCGTTTTGCCTACGACAACGGCCGCCGGATGATCGAGCATCAACTGCCGACCGGGTTACGGTGTTTTTACGAATGGGCGTTGGTTGAAAACCTGGAATGGCGTGTGGTCCGGCATTGGACCGATGAAGGCGACACTTACCAGTTCGACTATGACTTGCAGGCCGGCCTCACGCGCATCACCGACGGTTTGCAGCGCGTCAGCACCCGCCTGTGGAACACGCAGCACCAGATCATCCAGTACAGCGACAACCTCGGCCAGACCTGGCTGTTCGAGTGGAACGACGAACGCCAATTGCTCAGCGCCACCGACCCGCAGGGCGGGCGTTATGAGTACAGCTATGACGAGGCCGGTAATCTGATCGGCGAGAGTGATCCGTTGGGGCGCAGCGATTCGACGGTGTGGCTGGAGCATTGGGCCTTGCCGGTATCGGTGACTGACTGCGAGGGCAACACCTGGCGTTCACGTTACGACGCACGGGGTAACTGTACCGTCGAGACCGACCCGCTAGGGCATGTCACGAGGTATCGCTACGATAGTCACGGGCAACCGGTAGAGATCATCGACGCCACCGGCAAAAGCAAACGGCTACGCTGGAATCCGTTCGGCCAGCTCATTGAACACATTGACTGCTCCGGTTACCCGACGCGCTTCAGCTACGACGAGAGAGGTTATTTACAGGTCATCATTGATGCACTGGGTGAGCGCACCTCGTTTGTACACGACGCCCAAGGCCGAGTGCTGAGTACTCAACTTCCAGATGGGCGTACTGAATATTTCCAACGCGACGGCAGCGGCCAACTGGTTGCACATACCGACTTTGCCGGCCACTCCACACGCTATCAGCGCAACCGTAAGGGGCAGGTCCGCGAGCGCGTCGATGCGCACGGCCGACAGGTCAGTTTTGCCTATGACAGCTATGGCCGCCTGCGTACGTTGACCAACGAAAACGGTGAACAATACCGTTTCGAATGGGACGCCAATGATCGTGTCTCCGAGCAACAGGATCTGGATGGCAGTATCCGCCGCTATGACTACGACGCGCTGAACAACATTTCACGCATGGAGGCGGTTGCAGCACCAGTCGGCAGTGGCCTGGCAGTAGTAACGGCGGTGCCCGAACCATCCATCGTGCATGACTTTGAGCGCGACGCGGCGGGACGAATGGTGGTCAAAGTCACCGATGACGGGCGTACGGAATACAGTTACGACTTACTGGACCAGCTCAAAGCTGTCACGTTTACCCATAAGACAGGCCAACAACACACCGTCAGCTTCACTTATGACGCCCTTGGGCAGACCGTCGAAGAAAAAACCAGGGCAGGTGTTTTACAACATTGCTACGACGAGTTGGGAAACCTCAACCAGACTCGCTTACCCGACGGGCGCTGGCTCAATCGGTTGTACTACGGCAGCGGTCACCTCCATCAGATAAACCTCGATGGACGGGTTATCAGCGACTTTGAGCGCGACCGCTTACACCGCGAAGTCCTGCGTACTCAGGGGCACCTGAGTACACGCCAGCGTTATGATCGCTGCGGCCGATTGCGCTCGCGCGAACGCGGCCCTATCAGCCGGGCATCGGTACTCCCTGGCGCAGTACTCAAACAGTTCGAGTATGACCCCGCCGATAACTTGGTGGGCAAGCTTGAGCAACGGCCCGGCGGTCAGCACAGCCAGTTGCTGCATTACGATGCAACCGACCGAATAATCGCCAGCCAGGACAATTTTGCAGCACGACACGAAACCTATTCCTATGACGCCGCTGCCAACCTGCTCGATGGCCCACAGGCTGGTGCCGGACTGGTTGTACACAACAAGCTCCTGACATACCAAGACAAACGCTATCGCTACGACGGTTTCGGCCGCATGGTCGAGAAGCGAAGTGCCCAACGCGGCGTCCAGCGATTCGCCTATGACGCTGAACATCGCTTGATTGAGGTACGAAATGAACAGGGCACGCAGCGATCAGTCGTCCGCATGTCCTACGACCCTCTTGGCCGACGAACATCCAAAACAACCCACGACGCAAATGGCCATTTACTGAGTGAAACTCGCTTCACATGGGATGGGCTGCGGTTGGTGCAAGAGCACAAACATGCGCAGACCAGTCTTTATATCTACGGTGACGAAGGTCACGAACCCCTGGCCAGGGTTGACGGGACAGGCGCCCAGCAAAAAGTGCGCTATTACCACAATGACATGAACGGGCTGCCCGAGTTGCTTTCGGAAGCAGAAGGCCAGACAGTCTGGCAAGCCAGCTATCAGGTCTGGGGAAACACCGTTCGAGAAACGCGTGAGCCTTACTACATTGAAGAGCAGAACCTGCGGTTCCAGGGGCAGTATCTGGATCGGGAAACTGGCCTGCATCACAACATTTTCCGCTTCTACGATCCGGATATCGGCCGCTTCACTACGCCTGACCCCATTGGCCTCGCCGGGGGGCTGAATCTTTATCTGTATTCAACGAATCCGCTGACGTGGATCGACCCCTACGGCCTGAACCCGAAGGATTTGGTACGGTACAAGCCCAAAGATTCCGTGACACCCAAGGCTGGTGGTCGTGGCACAGCCATCAATCGGGCCTGGGGAGAAGAGCGGGAGCTTGTGACCCGCGGTGGCGGCTCAAGAGACTGGGCGGACCATGAGCGTGAGTTGATCAAAAATACCAAGAGCAACGCACGCTTGAATTCTTTGATGTCCAAAGCAGGCTACACCGGCCACCACATCAACAGCGTCGAAGGTAACGGTGCATTGGGCAAAGCCTGGAAAGGTGACCCAAGGAACATTGTGTTCTTGCAGAACGCGAACCATCCAAGTGGCATTGACGAACACTTGAACAGCCCGCAAGGGCACAGGAAGAATTACGCCAACGCAGGCAAAGGCCGATTGATCGACCGAGCCAGAACACCCGCTACAAAACCCGGCTGCGGTAAATAGGTTTCCATTGGAGAAGAACATGAGCGCCCTCGATAACGCCTTTAAAGAATTGCGCCGCATCCACAAGAAATTTGACATCGAAGGGAGCTTCGAAAAAAACGGCCAGGCAAACGCCAAATGGCCACAAACCCTGCCTCGCTCCTCTGAGACGGACTACTTTTACGACTTTTGCGAGCCTGTCGATGTAGAAATCGAAACAGGTTTGACCCCCATCCGCTTTTTCAGCTTGGACGCATTGGAAGATGGTCAGGTCGGTTACAAGTGGGCAGGCGAATCCAGCAAGACTGAGTTGAATGGAAATTGGCCGGCACAACATCTGGTTTTCATGGATGACATCGGTGGTGGCAAGCCGGTTATCGCAGTTACCGATATTCCAGGCACACCCGTATTGGCGAGCTACGATGCCATAGCGCCTTTCAAGATTGCCGACTCTCTTGCGGATTTTCTGCTGGCCTTCGCCAAGACTGTCGAGATCGTCCATGGAAAATTCGACATTTTTGATATCTACGACGACGACGATGAGCTCTCCAGCAAATTCGTTAAGCTACTCAACAAGGAAGTCGGCCCGTTACTGGGCGAGGAAAATTACCAACGCTTTTTTGACTACTTCTACGGCTGAGTCAGGTCAGACCCCACAAAAAAGGCACAGCCCAGTCGGCGTGGGACAAGCGTCCTGACCGTCCATGGTCATTCGCGACATCAGATGTTGGCGGGGACGAAGTCGGGCCCACCCAGTTTGTCCCGAACCACCAGCGCAGTACGCATCAACGGCCCCCACAGGCCGTTCTGGCTATTCCAGCCAGCGCCCGCCCAGCGGGTATCGCCGACAAGGGCAGCCTTGTTGCGTTCCAGCTGCTTCTGCAGGGCCACTGCCACGGCACCCATGTCGACCTCGAACAGGTCGGCATACAGACCATCGGGGTTCGTGCGTTTTTTGCTCAGGCAAAAACGGTAGTACCACACCCACACTGCCGCCGCGTAAATCGCCCGATTTCGATCAGGGTAAGTCGCGAGGATTTTAAGCAAGGCCGCGACGAAACCGCCTGGGAATTGCGGGTCGCGGGTCTCTTGCCAATAGCGCACCACCAACAGATCGAACGCTGCGACCACATTCTGTGGCTCGTCGTTGTCGCTCTTGGCTTCTTGAAAGTAGAACGGTTCGCCCACCAGGAACTTATCCAGGTCGTTATTCGCCAGGGCAAGCAGCAGCACATTATCTAAATTGGCACTCATTGGATTCTCACTACATCGGGGTTCGCGAGCAGGAAATTGATGTCGTTGCCGTGTGGAATGCCCACATTGTCCAGCACCGCCTCACGCATCCCGCCAGGATGGGTCACGCCACCGGGGCGCCAGAGTGAGTTGGCTCCGCGTTCATTACCGGTTGGCATGACGACCTTGGGATTGTTCAGGTCCATCATATAAATTTCTTTGCCGGTAAAGGTGCCAGGGTCATAACCCAGGGCCTTTTCCAGGACCGCAAGGTCGCCGGTCTTTTTGAATTCGCCGACAACGCCGTGCAGGTCCGACTTCGCCATGACGTACTTGGACGGACTGAATGTTGTGTACATCGGGTTGGCGATATCATCCGGCGTGAAGAGGAACGCCCCCCCTTCATCCTGAAACACCTTGAGGTGCTTGGAGATATAAGAACCCTCAAGATAGTCGGCAGGATTCGGTCGACTGTACTGGGGAATCGCCATGATGTCGTCTTGGGTATAACCCGGCTTGAACCGCACCTTGGGGGTCGTGCCGATTTTTGCCATTTTCGGCCCAAGCCCCAGAAGCGCCATGCCGGCAACCCCTTGCAGCAAGTCCCGATAGCCTGGGCCCAAACGATCCCCCAGGTCGCCCAGCAACGCCATACCGCCCATCACCGCGCCGCCGATTACCACGAACCCGGCCAGGGCAGCCAGCCCGGCCATCGCCGCCAGGATCGCAGCGCCACCCATGGCCAGGATGCCCAAGGCTTCAAACCCGGTATGCATCCAGCCCTCGATATCCAGCACAAAGGCGACCGAGACGGTTGGCCCACCGATAAAGGTATTGGGGCTGCCACTCTTGATATGGGCACCGCACACCATTTTGCTGTGCAGGCGTGCTGCCGGCTTGCCGTTGATAAACACGGTGGCACTGCCTTCGGCGATCAAAACCGGGAAGGGCCAAACCGGGTGATTCATCGGCAGCCCAGTGCAGGAGGAGGCAATATCCTCACCGGCGCGCATCGCATTGAGGCCGTTGATATAGACGTTGAAACTGCCCGCCACCAGTGCCCCTGTCGTGGGCTCGGGCAGGTTGAAAATGGTACTCAAGCCCTTGACGACCTGGAACATCGACAGCCCACCCGCCGCGACGGAGCCGGCCATGATTGCCACTGCCAGTCCACCCGTGGCAACTGTCGCTGCGATCACCGCGGCACCGATCAATGCACCTGCGACTGCGCCCGCCAGCATTGCAGCGACGCCGAATCCGTGGGCTATTTCATCACCCAAGCGGGCTGCTGCTTGCGCATCCATTGCGTGTATCTACCGTATGGGTTAAACCGCTGCCGTGTGCGAATCAGGCGCCAGACACAAGGGGCTTCAGGCTGCTCATGGCGATTTTCCAGGCCGTCTCGTGAGACGCCAGGTCACCCGGCGTGGTCGTCAGTGTGGTAATCAGCACGGCCGGTTTTCGCTCAATAAACATCTGGCGCAACATCAGCTCGCGCCCTTCCCGCTTCCAGGTGTAATCCACCAGTGTGGCGGCATGTCCATGCAGCACCGTGTCCCAGCGCTGGATCAACTTGAACTCCGGCAATTGCTGCTCGGCGCTTTGCACTTGCTTGTCGATGTAATCCGCGAAGGTCGCATCACCTTGGGAGGCATCACGACTGATGACAAAGCTGGCTTCCTTGGCGCTGCCAACAGCTGGCAGCTTGAAGATATTGATACTCTGGTCCTGCCAGGTATCAGGGATTTCGAGGTCTGCTTCTTGAATTCTGTAGAGGGTCACAGTGATCGCTTTCCATGGACATGAGTGACTCGAGAAGGCGCAAATAGTCGAGTAATGCTTCACAACAATCAAGCCGAGGGCGATACCCTGACCCGGTCCCACAAAAAATGGGCACCCAACCCAGTCGGCGTGCCCATCTTTTCTACCACCCCACCTCCCTTCGAGGCGCTACCGCTGTTACGGGTTGACGCTGTCTTTGAGCGACTTGCCCGGCTTGAACGCAACGGTGTTGCTCGCCTTGATCTTCACTGGCTCGCCGGTCTGTGGGTTCTTGCCGGTGCGGGCGCCGCGGTGGCGTTGCAGGAAGGTGCCGAAGCCAACCAGGGTGACGCTGTCCTTGCGGTGCAGGGCGCCGGTGATTTCTTCGAGAACGGCGTTGAGGACGCGGTTGGCCTGTTCTTTGGTGAGATCCGCTTTTTCAGCGATGGCGGCTGCGAGTTCTGGTTTACGCATAAATGAAGCCTCTTTGACGGTTTTTTGTTGTTATGTCCGTGCTGCTCTCTAACGGAGCAGCGCCCAAAGCGCCGCAGGCTCTACTCTGCGGCAGACGGGAGTGAGGATGGCATGCCCTAGGACGCCGCGCCAGTCTCGCGGCGACCTTTCTGGGGATAGGAACGTGCTGATTCCGACAGAACGACTGGTATTTACGCCAACAATGGCGGGAGTTCTTTGTTGAGCGCCAGTTTTTCCATCACGGCGCCACCGGTCAGCGCGTAACCCAGCAGGCGACCGCTGGCGTCGCGGCACAGCGCCTTGATGTCGGCGCCCTGGCCTTCGACACTCCATACGCCTTCGCTGCCCCGTGGCGGCGGCGAGACCACCAGCGGGCAGATCGGGGTTTTCACGGTGATCGGCATCGGCCCGTAGCTGACCGCCGTGGCATTGCCGACCAGGGTCTGGGCCAGGGCGCGGGCGCAGCTCATCAGTGGCATCACGTACAGCAGGTTCAGGCCATCGACCTCGGCGCAGTCGCCCAGGGCATAGATATTGGCGTGGGAGGTCTTGAGGTGGCGGTCCACCGTGACGCCACGATTGGTCTGCAAACCGGCGGCAGCGGCCAGGTCTACCCGTGGGCGCAGGCCGATGGCAGAGACCACCAGGTCGCAGTGGATCACTTCACCGTCCGACAGGTGCGCCTCCAGCCCTTCAGCACCGCGCTGCAGGCGGTTGAGCACCGGGCCCAGGTGGAAACGCGCACCGAGCCCTTCCAGCCCGGCCTGTACCGCAGCGGCCGCAGCCGGGTGCAGCAGGGTCGGCATGACTTGCTCGCACGGGGCCACCAGTTCGACTTCGTAGCCGCCAAGGATCAGGTCGTTGGCAAACTCACAGCCAATCAGACCTGCGCCAAGCAGCAACACCCGGTGCTTGCCGGCAGCGGCGGCACGAAAGCGTGCGTAGTCTTCAAGGTCGTTGATCGGGAATATCAGCTCGGCGGCGTCGCCTTCCACCGGCACACGCACGGTCTCGGCGCCCCAGGCCAGGATCAGGTCGCGATAGGCCACCGCTTCCTCGCCGATCCACAGGCGCTTGTGGCCCGGGTCTATACCGCTGACGCGGGTGTGGGTGCGCACTTCAGCCTTGAGTTGCTCGGCCATGGCGCCGGGTTCGGCCATGCTCAGGCCATCGGCTTCCTTGTTCTTGCCAAAGCCGGTGGAGAGCATGGGCTTGGAGTAGGAACGCCCGTCATCGGCGGTGATCAGCAGCAATGGGGTCTCGCTGTCGAGCTTGCGAAACTCCCGGGCCAGGTTGTAACCGGCCAACCCTGTGCCGATGATCACGACAGGTGCGTTCATTCCGTTCTCCTTGTAGTACGTTTCTTTGCTTAAAAATTAACCGATTTCGATCATTTCGAAATCCATCTTGCCCACGCCGCAGTCAGGGCACAGCCAGTCTTCCGGGACGTCTTGCCACAGGGTGCCCGGCGCGATGCCGTCATCCGGCCAGCCGTCCTTTTCGTCGTAGATCAGGCCGCAGACTACACATTGCCACTTCTTCATTACTTGCTTCCTCAGGGTCCAGGCATCTTGGCCGACGGTCGATAGATCCAGCATTGCCGCACGGCTCAGGGCGTTTTGTACTGATCGGGGCGTGCAGATGCAAGCATGATCGACGCAAACGGCAGGGCCGGCCCGGCAAAATCCCGGGATGCCATGGTAAGCTCGCCGCCTCTTTGGCTGCCAATACTGACTCACCGTGCCGCACTCAATCGCCCTGCCCGATGCTTGCCAATGGCTGACCCAGAGCCTTCTGTCCCCCATGCCTGCGCCCCTGACCGTCAACTGGCTGTTCAACGAAGACTCGCTGACGCGCCGGCTGACGTGGCTGTCCAACGACGGTTTCAGCGTGACACCGCTGTTCGAGGGCTGGCAGCCGCTGCGTGACGACGAATGCGCCGCCCTTGAACTGGCCCCTGCCAGCGTCGGTTGGGTGCGCGAAGTGTATTTACGCGGGCACGGCCAGCCGTGGGTGTTTGCCCGCAGCGTGGCGTCGCGCAGCGCATTGCAGGGCGATGGCTTGCACATGGATGAACTGGGCAGCCGCTCGCTGGGCGAATTGCTGTTTTGCGACCAGGCGTTCACCCGCCAAGCCATCGAGGTGTGCCACTACCCGCGCCAATGGCTGCCCACCGCGGATCAGGCCGACGGGCTGTGGGGCCGTCGCTCGCGCTTCGATCGCGGCGCGCTGAGCATTCTGGTCGCGGAAATCTTCCTGCCGAACTTCTGGCACGCGTTGCACGCCCATCCGGAGAACTGCTGATGTATCAACGCCTGCTCAAGTCCCTGAACCGCTTGAACCCCAGGGCCTGGGATTTCATTCAACTGACCCGCATGGACAAGCCCATCGGCATCTACCTGCTGCTGTGGCCGACGCTGTGGGCGTTGTGGATTGCCGGCAAGGGTTCGCCGTCCTTCATCAATATCGTGATTTTCGTACTCGGCGTGGTGCTGACCCGCGCCGGCGGTTGCGTGATCAATGACTGGGCCGACCGCAAGGTCGACGGCCATGTGAAACGCACCGAGCAACGCCCGCTGGTGAGCGGCAAGATCAGTTCGAAAGAGGCGCTGGTGTTTTTCGCGGTGCTGATGGGCATCAGTTTCCTGCTGGTGTTGCTGACCAACGCCACCACCATCCTGCTGTCCCTGGGCGGCCTGGCCCTGGCGGCGAGCTACCCGTTCATGAAGCGCTATACCTATTACCCGCAGGTGGTGCTGGGCG
Organism: Pseudomonas sp. GL_117; assembly: GCF_057835125.1. Classification (NCBI taxonomy): domain Bacteria; kingdom Pseudomonadati; phylum Pseudomonadota; class Gammaproteobacteria; order Pseudomonadales; family Pseudomonadaceae; genus Pseudomonas; species Pseudomonas sp. GL_117. The sequence continues at coordinate 6,095,366 of NZ_CM174418.1, forward strand.
CGGCGTTTTCCTGGGGCATGCCGATGGCGTTCACCGCCGAGACCGGCAGCCTGCCTGCCACTGCCTGGCTGCTCTACATCGCGAACCTGCTGTGGACGGTGGGTTACGACACGTATTACGCAATGACCGACCGCGATGACGACTTGAAGATCGGCGTGAAATCCACCGCCATTCTGTTCGGCGATGCCGATCGCGTGATTATCCTGACCCTGCAAGGGCTGGCGCTGGCGTGCCTGTTGCTGGCCGGGGCGCGGTTTGAGCTGGGGGGCTGGTTCCACCTGGGGCTGCTGGCCGCGGCGGGCTGTTTTGCGTGGGAGTTCTGGTACACGCGGGACAGGGATCGGATGAAGTGCTTCAAGGCGTTTTTGCACAACCACTGGGCGGGGTTGGCGATTTTTGTCGGGATTGTGTTGGATTACGGGTTTCGCTAAGTGCCATTTTTTGTAGTGACTCAGCGATCGCCTTCGCGGGCAAGCCCGCTCCCACATTTTGATCGGTGAATACATTCAAAGTGTGGGAGCGGGCTTGCCCGCGATGCTTTTAGTGGCTCCGCTGGCTCAAGGCTTGATCACATGCCACGCCCCACCCTTGCCATCACCGGTCTTGTCCCCGGCCTTCTTGTCATCCTTGTAGGTGTACACCGGCTTGCCTTTGTAAGCCCACTGACTGGTCTGGTCATCACGGGTGATCACCGTCCAGTCGCCCATCGACTTGTCAGTGGATTCAGCCATCAGTGGCGGCCAGTTCATCGCGCACTGGTCCTTGCACACTGACTTGCCGTCGGCATCCTTGTCGAAGGTGTAGAGCGTCATCCCTTTGTGATCCACCAACATCCCGTCTTTAGTCATCGCCGGGTCCATCGCGAAGGCCAGGCTCGGCAGCGCCAACGCCGCCGTTACCAACAGGGCCTTCCAGGAAACAGTACTGTAAGTCATCGGAACCTTCCTTTTGTGGTTGTCAGGATTCGGACTCAAAGCGTAGCCCACAGAGACGCAGATTGCCCAAGCGACTAAATTACTGTCACACGACTGCAATAATTCCGTTATCTAATGCGGCGCAAGACAGTTAAATGACAAGAGGATTTAGGCATGGTTGGCAGGAGCATTCTGATCGTTGACGACGAAGCGCCCATCCGCGAGATGATCGCCGTTGCGTTGGAAATGGCCGGCTACGACTGCCTGGAGGCGGAAAACTCCCAGCAGGCCCATGCCATTATCGTCGACCGCAAGCCCGACCTGATCCTGCTCGACTGGATGCTGCCCGGCACCTCCGGCATCGAATTGGCCCGCCGTCTCAAGCGTGACGAACTGACCGGGGACATCCCGATCATCATGCTCACCGCCAAGGGCGAAGAGGACAACAAGATCCAGGGCCTGGAAGTCGGCGCCGATGACTACATCACCAAGCCGTTTTCCCCACGCGAGCTGGTAGCGCGCCTGAAAGCCGTCCTGCGTCGCGCCGGGCCTACCGATGGCGAAGCGCCGATTGAAGTCGGCGGCCTGATCCTCGACCCCATCAGCCACCGCGTGACCATCGATGGCACGCCGGCCGAGATGGGCCCCACCGAATACCGCCTGCTGCAATTCTTCATGACCCACCAGGAACGCGCCTATACCCGCGGCCAGCTGCTCGATCAGGTCTGGGGCGGCAACGTGTACGTGGAGGAGCGCACCGTGGACGTGCATATCCGTCGCCTGCGCAAAGCCTTGGGCGATGCCTACGAGAATCTGGTACAAACCGTGCGCGGCACGGGCTACCGGTTTTCAACCAAAGGTTGAAAGCGGCTGCAAGCTGTCAGCTGCAAGCGGCAAGTGGAAGCTAATCTGCTCTGACTTGAAGCTTGCAGCTTGAAACTTTTCACTGTCCGAAGGACCGATCGTGAACCAAAACTGGCACGGCACCCTGATCCGCCACATGCTCCTGTTGGTCACCGGCTGCCTGCTGGTCGGCCTGATCAGCGGTTATTACGGCTGGAGCCTGGCCATCGGCATCGGCCTGTACCTGGGCTGGACGCTCAAGCAATTGCTGCGCTTGCATGAATGGCTGCGCCAGCACAAACCCGACGAAGCACCGCCCGACGGCTACGGCCTGTGGGGCGAGGTGTTCGACAGCATCTACCACCTGCAACGCCGCGACCAACGGGTGCGCGGGCGCCTGCAAGCGGTGATCGACCGGGTGCAGGAGTCCACCGCCGCGCTGAAAGACGCGGTGATCATGCTCGACAGCGACGGCAACCTGGAGTGGTGGAACCGCGCCGCCGAAACCCTGCTGGGCCTCAAGACGCCCCAGGACAGCGGCCAGCCGGTGACCAACCTGGTACGCCATCCGCGCTTCAAGGAATACTTCGAGCAGGACAACTACGAAGAAGCCCTGGAAATCCCCTCGCCCACCAATGACCGCGTGCGCATCCAGCTGTACCTGACGCGCTATGGCAACAACGAACACCTGATGCTGGTCCGCGACGTGACCCGCATCCACCAGCTCGAACAGATGCGCAAGGACTTCGTCGCCAACGTCTCCCACGAGCTGCGCACACCGTTGACGGTGATCTGTGGCTACCTGGAGACGCTGCTGGACAATGTCGACGAGATCAACCCGCGCTGGAGCCGGGCGCTGCAACAGATGCAGCAGCAAGGCTCACGTATGCAGACCCTGCTCAATGACCTGTTGCTGTTGGCCAAGCTGGAGGCGACCGACTACCCGTCGGACAACCAGCCGGTGGCCGTACAAACCCTGTTGCAGACCATCAAGCACGACGCCCAGGCCCTCTCCGGCCAACGCGGCCAGCAGATCACCCTGGAAGCCGACCCGTCGGTGCTGCTCAAAGGCAGCGAAGGTGAGTTGCGCAGCGCGTTTTCCAACCTGGTGTTCAACGCCGTCAAGTACACCCAGGACAAGGGCACCATCCGCATCCGCTGGTGGGCCGATGAACAAGGCGCCCACTTGAGCGTGCAGGATTCCGGCATCGGCATCGACGCCAAGCACCTGCCGCGCCTGACCGAGCGTTTCTACCGCGTCGACTCCAGCCGCAACTCCAACACCGGCGGCACCGGGCTTGGCCTGGCAATCGTCAAGCATGTGCTGCTGCGCCACCGTGCGCGCCTGGAAATCAGCAGTGTACTGGGCCATGGCAGCACGTTTACCTGCCACTTTCCGCCGGCACAGGTGACCCCCTCGCGCGTCCTCGGCACCGACGAATAACCCGAATGCACCACTGGGCTGAATGTGGGAGCGGGCTTGCTCGCGAAAGCGGTGTATCAGTCAGCACATCCTTTTCTGACAAACCGCCTTCGCGAGCAAGCCCGCTCCCACACAAGCCAGCTCCCACAGTGGATTCGCATCGCTTTCAAAGACGCATTCCAGGCCCCACCTGGCAGCAGCCACTAGGCAAGCGCCCCTCCAGCCGCTACATTGGCCGACTTGCGTCCGCGTTTGCGGGCCACCTGTTAACCCTTATTGAACACACGGAACCTGCAAAACCCCATCATGGACCCTTCCCCTGGTATCACCCTCGCTACACTCTTCGCCGACTTCGGCATGATTCTTTTTGCACTGATCCTGGTACTGCTCAACGGTTTTTTCGTTGCGGCGGAATTTGCCATGGTCAAACTGCGCTCGACCCGCGTCGAGGCCATCGCCCACACCAACGGCTGGCGCGGGCAGATCCTGCGCACCGTGCATAGCCAGCTCGACGCCTACCTGTCGGCCTGCCAGCTGGGTATCACCCTCGCCTCCCTGGGCCTGGGCTGGGTCGGCGAACCGGCGTTTGCGCATATCCTCGAGCCGCTGCTGGGCGCCGTGGGCGTCGAGTCGCCGGAAGTGATCAAGGGCGTATCGTTCTTCGCCGCGTTCTTCGTGATTTCCTACCTGCACATCGTGGTCGGCGAACTGGCGCCCAAGTCCTGGGCGATCCGCAAACCGGAGTTGTTGTCGCTGTGGACGGCGGTGCCGCTGTACCTGTTCTATTGGGCGATGTACCCGGCGATCTACCTGCTCAACGCCAGTGCCAACGCGATCCTGCGTATCGCCGGCCAAGGCGAGCCCGGCCCGCACCATGAACACCATTACAGCCGCGAAGAACTCAAGCTGATCCTGCACTCCAGCCGTGGCCAGGACCCCAGCGACCAAGGCATGCGCGTACTGGCCTCCGCGGTGGAAATGGGCGAACTGGAAGTGGTGGACTGGGCCAACTCCCGGGAAGACCTGGTGACCCTGGACTTCAATGCCCCGCTCAAGGAAATCCTCGCGCTGTTCCGTCGCCACAAATTCAGCCGCTACCCGGTGTATGACGCGGTGCGCAACGAATTCGTGGGCCTGCTGCACATCAAGGATTTGCTGCTGGAACTGGCGGCTTTGGACCACATCCCCGAGTCGTTCAACCTGGCCGAGCTGACCCGCCCGCTGGAGCGCGTGTCGCGGCATATGCCGTTGTCGCAGCTGCTGGAGCAGTTCCGCAAGGGCGGCGCACACTTCGCCCTGGTGGAAGAAGCCGACGGCAAGATCATCGGCTACCTGACCATGGAAGACGTGCTGGAAGTGCTGGTGGGCGACATCCAGGATGAACACCGCAAGGCCGAGCGCGGCATCCTGGCCTATCAGCCGGGCAAGCTGTTGGTGCGTGGCGACACGCCGCTGTTCAAGATTGAGCGCCTGCTGGGCATCGATCTGGACCACATCGAAGCCGAAACCCTGGCCGGCCTGATCTACGAAACCCTCAAACGGGTGCCGGAAGAAGAAGAAGTGCTGGAAGTCGAAGGCTTGCGGATCATCATCAAGAAGATGAAAGGGCCAAAGATCGTATTGGCCAAGGTCCTGCTCCTGGATTGAGCCTCAGTTGCCCAACGCAAAGTTGGGCAATGCGCCCACCGGCTGGTTGAACTCATACGGGATCGACACCAGCCCCGCCTCACTGGCGCGCTGCACCACAAAATGCAGATGCGGCCCGCTGCTGTTGCCGGTATTGCCCGACAGCGCCAGCGGGCTGCCCACCGCGACCCGTTGCCCCACCCGAACGCTGACCGAACCTTGCTTGAGGTGCAGGTACACGCCCTCGGTGCCGTCATCATGGCGCACCCGCACAAAATTCCCCGACGCATCGTTGCCACGTCCGGCCTGCTGGTTCTCGGTTTTCACCACCACGCCGCTGCGCGCCGCGATGATCGGCGTGCCTTCGGGCATGGCGATGTCCATGGCGTAGCGGCTTTTGGCGTCGGTATGGCTGAAGCTGCCGTTGGGCCCTTGGCTCAGACGGAACGGCCCACCGCGCCAGGGCAGCGGGTAGCGGTAGGCTTGCGACGAGTAAGTGGGCTTGGGTCTATCAAGCACGGGCCGCTCGGGCTTGCGCTCCTGGATCACGAACGCCTGCGCCCCGGGGGTTTGCCGGTCGCTGTAAACCACGTTGCCGTTGGCATCGACGGATTTGTAGACGGTCATGGCCTGGGCCGACATGGCAACCGTGGCCAGCCCGCAGCACAGCAAGCAGCGCTTGAGCATGAAGTGAACCTGCCGAGATGAAACGGCAGGCTAGCAAGGGATCATGACAACTCTGTATGCGGCAAAGCAGATCAACCGTGGGTGCGGGCTTGGTGGGAGCGGGCTTGCTCGCGAATGCGGTGGGTCAGTCGGCACATGCATCAACTGGTACAACGCATTCGCGAGCAAGCCCGCTCCCACACAAGCCCGCTCCCACAATGTTCAGGTGTCGTGCCTAAGGTTACGCACCCGGCACAAAATGCTTCTGCGCGGTGCCGCGGGCGATCAGGCGGGAGATGTAATCGAGCTTCTGCGCGTCCTGGTCGATAAACCGGAAGGTCAGTTGCAGCCAGTCGCTGTCGGGCTTGGGCTCGTGAGCGACGATGGCGTGCAGGTAGCCGTTGAGGCGTGCGACTTCGGCGTTGTCGCCTTGCTCAAGGTCGAGCACGGCGCTTTCCAATACCTGGGGCAGGACCTCACCGCGACGCACCACCAACAGCGCCTCCTTGATGCTCAGGCCCTTGATCACGCATTGCTGGGTGCCACTGGACAGGCGCAACTGGCCCTGGCCGCGCCCAGCCGCCGGCGCGGCGGCCGCGGCAGGTGCCTGCACCGGCTGGCTGTTGAGCAGGCCTCGGTTCGCCGCAGGCGCGGGGGCGGCAGCCGCAACCGGCGCCGTGCGAGCGGCTTCGGGTTTGCCGCCGGTCAGGGCGCTCAGGGAGTCGTTGCCGAAAGCCGAGTTCATCTTGGTCGGTGCGCTGGCAACCAGGGCGTCGAGGCGGCCGACCTTGTGCAGGGCCTGCTTGACCTTGTTCAGCAACTGCTCGTTGGTGAACGGCTTGCTGACATAGCCGGAAACCCCGGCCTGGATCGCCTGGACCACGTTTTCCTTGTCGCCACGGCTGGTCACCATCACGAACGGCATGGCTTTGAGATGAGGCTGTTCGCGACACCAGGTCAACAGCTCAAGGCCGGACATCTCGGGCATTTCCCAGTCGCACAGCACCAGGTCGAACGTCTCGCGCATCAGGATGGTCTGGGCCTTCTTGCCGTTCACCGCATCTTCAAGCTTGATCCCAGGGAAGTAGTTGCGCAGGCACTTCTTCACCAGATCGCGGATAAACGAGGCGTCATCCACCACCAATACACTGACTTTACTCATCGACCCTTCATCCTATAAAAACTTCGGCACGCAAGACGCCTGACTGGTGGCATTTTGCCAAAACTCGTTAGTCACAGCAGGACTTTATTACGCCTGCCGCGCAAAAAATTCAGAAGCCACAAACGAAAACGCCCGGCCAATGGCCGGGCGTTAATTTCTCGGGCAACCTTACTTATCGTCAGATTCGCCGGGAACATTAGGGATTTGATCGGTCGAGCCTTCAACTTCAGCCTTCATGCGCTTGAGCCCCATGTGCCGTACGTCGGTGCCGCGCACCAGGTAGATCACCAGCTCCGAAATGTTGCGTGCGTGGTCGCCGATCCGCTCCAGCGAACGCAATACCCAGATAATGCTCAAGACCCGCGAGATAGAGCGCGGGTCTTCCATCATGTAGGTCGCCAGTTCACGCAGGGCGGTCTTGTATTCGCGGTCGATGATCTTGTCGTACTGGGCGACAGACAGCGCCAGCTCGGCGTCGAAACGGGCGAACGCGTCCAGTGCATCACGCACCATGTTGCGTACTTGGTCGCCAATGTGGCGCACTTCCACATAACCACGCGGCGCTTCGCCTTCTTCACACAGCTGGATGGCACGACGGGCAATCTTGGTGGCTTCGTCGCCGATGCGCTCCAGGTCGATCACCGACTTGGAGATGCTGATGATCAAACGCAGGTCGGACGCCGCCGGCTGGCGACGGGCCAGAATGCGCAGGCATTCTTCGTCGATATTGCGTTCCATCTGGTTGATCTGGTCGTCGATCTCACGCACTTGCTGGGCCAGGCCCGAGTCGGCCTCGATCAGCGCGGTCACGGCGTCGTTGACTTGCTTCTCCACCAGACCGCCCATCGCCAGGAGGTGGCTGCGCACTTCCTCAAGCTCGGCGTTGAACTGCGCGGAGATGTGGTGGGTAAGGCCTTCCTTCGAAATCATGGTTTTGCTCCGCAAAAGCTGTAAGCCGCAAGCTACAAGCTGCAAGCTGATGTGTGTCGTTAATCAAACTGCTTTTACTTGCCGCTTGAAACTTGCGGCTTGCAGCTGCCTCAACTAGCCGTAGCGACCGGTGATGTAGTCTTCGGTCTGCTTCTTCGCCGGATTGGTGAACAGGGTATCGGTATCGCCGAATTCCACCAACTTGCCCATGTACATGAATGCGGTGTAGTCGGAAACCCGCGCCGCCTGTTGCATGTTGTGGGTCACGATGACGATGGTGAACTTGGATTTGAGCTCGTAGATCAGCTCTTCGACTTTCAGCGTCGAGATCGGGTCGAGTGCCGAGCACGGTTCGTCGAGCAGCAGTACTTCCGGCTCCACGGCGATGGTCCGTGCGATCACCAGACGTTGCTGCTGGCCGCCGGACAGGCCGAGTGCCGAATCGTGCAGGCGGTCCTTGACCTCATCCCACAGCGCAGCGCCCTTGAGGGCCCACTCAACCGCTTCGTCGAGGATGCGTTTTTTGTTGATGCCCTGGATACGCAGGCCGTAGACCACGTTTTCGTAGATGGTCTTGGGGAACGGGTTGGGCTTCTGGAACACCATGCCCACGCGACGACGCAGCTCGGCCACATCCTCGCCCTTGCGATAGATGTTGCTGCCGTAGAGGTTGATGGCGCCGTCGACGCGGCAACCGTCCACCAGGTCGTTCATGCGGTTGAAGGTGCGCAGCAGCGTGGACTTGCCGCAGCCCGACGGGCCGATGAAGGCGGTCACGCGCTGCTTGGGGATGTTCATGCTGACGTCGAACAGCGCCTGCTTCTCACCGTAGTACAGGCTCAGGCCCGGTACTTCGATGGCCACGGTTTCCTGGGCCAGGCTCAGGCTCTGCTTGTCGCGACCCAGGGCAGACATGTTGATGCCGTGGGAATGGGTTTCGTGTTGCATGGGATGCTCCCTGTGCTACCAATTCGTTGTGTTGAGCCACCTGTGGCGGCCTACTCAAAAATCTGTGTGCTACGCGGTCCAGTGTGGGAGCGGGCTTGCTCGCGAATGCGGTATGTCAGCCAGCACATGTGTTTCTGATACACCGCATTCGCGAGCAAGCCCGCTCCCACATTGGGTCCGCGTTCACTCCAATTAGCTGTCCAACGCTTTGTATTTTTCGCGCAGGTGGTTACGAATCCACACCGCCGACAAGTTCAGCGTGGCGATCACCAGCACCAGCAGCAAGGCGGTGGCGTACACCAGTGGCCGTGCCGCTTCGACGTTGGGGCTCTGGAAGCCGACGTCGTAGATATGGAAGCCCAGGTGCATGATCTTCTGGTCCAGGTGCAGGTACGGGTAGTTGCCATCCAGCGGCAGCGACGGCGCCAGTTTCACTACCCCTACCAGCATCAGCGGCGCCACTTCACCGGCGGCGCGGGCCACGGCGAGGATCATGCCGGTCATCATCGCCGGGCTGGCCATCGGCAGCACGATCTTCCACAGCGTTTCCGCCTTGGTCGCGCCGAGTGCCAGGGAACCTTCACGCACGGTGCGGGGAATCCGCGCCAGGCCTTCTTCGGTGGCCACGATCACCACCGGCACCGCCAGCAGTGCCAGGGTCAGCGAGGCCCACAACAGGCCCGGCGTACCAAAGGTCGGGGCCGGCAGGGCTTCGGCGAAGAACAGGCGGTCTACCGAACCACCCAGTACATACACGAAGAAGCCCAGGCCGAACACGCCGTAGACGATGGCCGGTACGCCGGCCAGGTTGTTCACGGCGATGCGGATGATGCGGGTCAGCGCGTTCTGCTTGGCGTATTCACGCAGGTAAACCGCCGCCAGTACGCCGAACGGCGTCACGATCATCGCCATGATCAGGGTCATCATCACGGTGCCGAAGATCGCCGGGAAGATCCCGCCTTCGGTGTTGGCTTCGCGCGGGTCATCGCTGAGGAATTCCCAGACCTTGCTGAAGTAGAAGCCGATCTTGGTAAAGGTGCCCATGGCGTTCGGCTGGTAGGCGTGCACCACTTTGCCGATGCCGATCTCGACTTCCTTGCCGTTGCCATCACGGGCGGTCAGCGCGTCACGGTTGAACTGGGTATGCAGGTCGGCCAGGCGCGCTTCGATGTCTTGGTAGCGGGCATTCAGCTCGGCGCGGTCGGCAGCCATGTCGGCCTGGGCGGCAGCATCAAGCTTGCCTTCCAGTTCCAGCTTGCGACCGTGCAGGCGGATGCGTTCCAGACCGGCGTTGATCGCGCCGATGTCGGTTTTTTCCAGGCTCTTGAGCTGGGCAGCCAACTTGTTCACGCGGTCAACGCGGGCTTGCAACTCCGGCCACGCAGCCTCGCCTTCGGCGATGATCTTGCCATCTTGCTTGACGTTGACCAGGGTGCCGTAGAAGTTACCCCACTCACGACGCTCGATGGCCATCAGCTCGACCGGCTTGGTCTGGTCCTTGAGCCACTCGCCGACGATCCAGGTGAAGTCGTTGCCGTTCAAGTCCCGGTTGCCGACCTTGATCAGCTCGCGGGTCATGAATTCCGGGCCTTGTTCCGGCACGGGCAGGCCAGCGCTTTTGAGGCGCTCGCGCGGCACTTCTTCTTTCTGCACCACTTCGCCGATGACGATGTGGTTTGCCTGGCCCGGTACGCTGTAGTTGGCCTGGATCAGGTCAGCCGGCCAGAAGTGGCCCAAACCACGCACCGCAATCACAGCCAGCAAACCAATGGTCATGATGACCGCGATGGACACCGCGCCACCGCTGATCCAGACGCCTGGGGCGCCGCTCTTGAACCATCCATTCAGGGAGTTCTGTTTCACAGACTTCTACCTTTCTTAAAGCGACGAGTATTTCTTGCGCAGACGCTGACGGATCAGCTCGGCGAGGGTGTTCATGATGAAGGTGAACAGCAGCAGCACCAGCGCCGAGAGGAACAGCACGCGGTAGTGACTGCCGCCCACTTCCGACTCGGGCATTTCCACCGCGACGTTCGCCGCCAGCGTGCGCAGGCCTTCGAACAGGTTCATCTCCATCACCGGGGTGTTCCCGGTGGCCATCAGCACGATCATGGTCTCGCCGACGGCGCGGCCCATGCCGATCATCAGGGCCGAGAAGATGCCCGGGCTGGCGGTCAGGATCACTACGCGGGTCATGGTCTGCCACGGCGTGGCACCCAGGGCCAGCGAGCCCAGGGTCAGGCCACGCGGTACGCTGAACACGGCGTCTTCGGCGATGGAATAGATGTTCGGGATCACCGCGAAACCCATGGCCAGGCCGACTACCAGGGCGTTGCGCTGGTCGTAGGTGATGCCCAGGTCGTGGGAGATCCACATGCGCATGTCGCCGCCGAAGAACCAGGTTTCCAGGTACGGGCTCATGTACAGCGAGAGCCAGCCCACAAACAGGATCACCGGGATCAGGATCGCGCTTTCCCAGCCATCGGGAACGCGCAGGCGGATCGACTCAGGCAAGCGGCTGAAGATGAAGCCGGCCACCAGGATGCCAATCGGCAGCAGCATCAACAGGCTGAAAATCCCCGGCAGATGCCCTTCGACATACGGCGCCAGGAACAGGCCGGCGAAGAAGCCGAGGATCACCGTCGGCATCGCTTCCATCAGTTCGATCACCGGCTTGACCTTGCGGCGCAGGCTCGGGGCCATGAAGTAAGCGGTGTAGATCGCCGCGGCGACAGCCAGTGGCGCGGCCAGCAACATGGCGTAGAACGCCGCCTTCAGCGTACCGAAGGTCAGTGGCGCCAGGCTCATCTTGGGTTCGAAGTCGGTGTTGGCGGCGGTCGATTGCCAGACGTATTTAGGCTCGTCGTAGTTCTCGTACCAGACTTTGCTCCACAACGCGCTCCACGAAACTTCCGGGTGCGGGTTGTCCAGCGCCAGCGGTTGCAGCTTGCCACCGGCTTCCACGATCACGCGGTTGGCCCGTGGCGACAAGCCGAACACGCCCTGGGCGTCGACCACTTGATCCACCAGCAAGGTGCGGTGAGCGGTGCTGTGGAACACACCGAACTTGCCGGAAGCATCCAGGGCGGTGAAGCCTTTGCGACGTTCTTCGGCGGTGATTTCAACAACCGGCGCCGTGCCCATCTGGAAGGTGCGGATCTGCTTCAGACGCTGCTCGCCATCCGGGTCGCGGGCCATGAACCACTGGGCCAGGCCGCCCTTGGAGTTACCGACGATCAGCGAGATACCGCCAACCAGCTGGGTGCTGGCGGTGATTTCGGCGGTGCCATCTTCCAACAATTTGTAGCGACCGTTGAGGCTCTTGTCGCGCAGGCTGAACACATCAGCCAGGGCGCGACCGTTGATCACGTACAGCCACTGTTGCCGTGGGTCGATGAAGATCGCCTTCACCGGCTCGGTCATTTGCGGCAGCTCGATACGCTTCTGCTCGCTGGTGACTTCGCCGGTCATCATGTTTTCTTCGCGGCTCAGGGACAGCACGTTCAGGTGCGAACCGGCGGAACCGGCGACCACCAGGGACGAATCCGTAGCGTTGAGCGCAACGTGCTCCAGTGGGCGACCGGCGTCATCCAGGACGATCGGCGTTTCACCGTAGGGGTATTCAATCGCAGGCGTAATCGTCTTCTTGCCGTCCGGGTAGGACACCTTATAGGTGTGGCGGAATACCAGGGACTGGCCATTGGACAAACCAAGGATCACCAGTGGGCTGCCCGGTTGGTCTTCACCGATGGAAGCAACGCTTGTACCGGCTGGCAGCGGCAGGTCGACACGCTTGAGTTCGGCGCCGTTTTCGACATTGAAGAACAGTGCCTGGCCCTTGTCGGAAACCCGCATGGCGACCTGGTTCTGCTCTTCGAGGGAGATCATCAACGGTTTGCCGGCGTCCTGCATCCAGGCGGGCGTCAAGGCGTCCTCCTTGGTCAGCGAGGCGCCCTGGAACAACGGCGCGACCACGTAGGCGAGGAAGAAGAAGATCAGGGTGATAGCGCCGAGGACGGCGAGGCCGCCGATCAACACGTACCAACGGGTCAGGCGATCTTTGAGCGCGCGAATGCGGCGCTTGCGTTGCAGCTCAGGCGTATTGAAATCAATGCGCTTGGGAGGAGAAGTCGTCGTCATGGTGGAATTGGCCAGATCATTCATGCGCACACCCTAGCGATCCTGTATGACAGAAAGATGACAATGCAGTGACGCAAGAAATCCGCCGCGTAGCAGAGCTGGCAGCGGACTGAAAATTAGGAGGTGTAGACCGGTTTGCTTGTGTGGGAGCGGGCTTGCTCGCGAAGGCGGCGTGTCATTCAACACAGTGGCGACTGATACACCGCCTTCGCGAGCAAGCCCGCTCCCACAGGGCCCGCTGCTACACCAGGTATTGCAGGCTTACTTGGCGCCTTCTTTCAAACCCAGGTCAGCCAGGGCCTTGGCGGCAACTTTGGCTGGCAGTGGGATGTAGCCGTCTTTCACGACAACTTCCTGGCCCTGTTTGGACAGCACCAGTTTCACGAACTCAGCTTCCAGCGGAGCCAGAGGCTTGTTCGGGGCTTTGTTGACGTAAACGTAGAGGAAACGCGACAGCGGGTATTTGCCGTTCAGGGCGTTTTCTTCGCTGTCTTCGATGAAGTCAGTGCTGCCTTTTTTAGCCAGGGCAACGGTCTTCACGCTTGCAGTCTTGTAGCCGATACCCGAGTAACCGATGCCGTTCAGCGAGGAGCTGATCGACTGCACGACCGAAGCCGAGCCTGGTTGTTCGTTCACGTTTGGCTTGTAGTCGCCTTTGCACAGGGCTTCTTCTTTGAAGTAGCCGTAAGTGCCGGATACCGAGTTACGACCGAACAGTTGCACTGGCTTGTTGGCCAGGTCGCCAGTCACACCCAGGTCGCCCCAGGTTTTTACGTCAGCTTTGCCGCCGCACAGACGAGTCGAGGAGAAGATCGCGTCGACTTGTTCCATGGTCAGGTGCTGAATCGGGTTGTCCTTGTGTACGAATACAGCCAGGGCGTCCACGGCAACCGGAATAGCGGTTGGCTTGTAGCCGTACTTCTGCTCGAAGGCAGCCAGTTCGGTGTCCTTCATCTTGCGGCTCATCGGGCCCAGGTTGGAGGTGCCTTCAGTCAACGCAGGTGGCGCGGTGGCGGAGCCAGCGGCCTGAATCTGGATGTTTACGTTCGGGTATTCTTTTTTGTAGGACTCAGCCCACAGGGTCATCAGGTTGGCCAGGGTGTCAGAACCAACGCTGGACAAGTTGCCCGACACACCGGTGGTCTTGGTGTAGCTCGGGATAGCTGGGTCAACAGCGGCGAATGCGTTAGCAGTCGCAACGCCAGCAGCGACAAATGTCATAGCCGCCATCAAACGCTTCAGTTTCATGCCTTACTCCTAGCAGATAGGGATAGTTGGATCGGGGCCAAGTATCGGTAGGCCGTGTGAACACTCTATGTCTGGAATATGACAATTAGATGAAAGGCCAGTATTGGCTTTAAACGCGGCTAAACGGGGAAAGGTCGAGAATACGGGGGGTTGGGCAACAACGGGGGTGGTTCAGAAATACTCTGTAATGTGATCGTTCCTACATTGCATAGGAACGATCACTCTCAAGCGCTTAGCGGGAACGCTTCCACAGATACCCACCCACCAACATCCCCATCACACACAGCACGGCGACATAGTAGGCAGGGCCCATCGGGCTTTCCTTCATCAGCAACGACACCGCCAGCGGCGTCAGGCCGCCAAAGATGGCGTAGGCGACGTTGTAGGAAAACGACAAGCCGCTGAAGCGCACCACGGGTGGGAAGGCTTTCACCATCACGTAAGGCACTACGCCGATGGTGCCGACGAACAAACCGGTCAGGGCGTACAGCGGGAACAGCCAGTCCGGATGCTGGAAGAGGCTGTGGTACAGGGTCCACGAGCTGCCGAGCAGCAACAGGCAACCGGCGACCAGCACACGGCCAGCGCCGAAACGGTCGGCCAGGGCACCGGAGAGGATGCAGCCCAGGCTCAAGGTGACGATGGCCAGGCTGTTGGCTTGCAGGGCGACGGTGGGCGCGAAGTGGTAGACGGTCTGCAGCACGGTCGGGGTCATCAGGATGACCACGACGATACCGGCCGACAGCAGCCAGGTCAGCAGCATCGACAGCACGATGGCACCACGATGGTCACGCAAAACCGCACGCAGCGGCAGTTCGGCGGCCAGGGTCTTGCGTTGCTGCATCTCGGCGAAGATCGGCGTTTCATGCAGCCAGCGACGCAGGTACACCGACAACAGGCCGAACACACCGCCAAGCAGGAACGGGATGCGCCAGGCGAAATCCGAAACCTCTACCGGGGTGTACAGGGTGTTGATGGCTGTCGCCACCAGCGAACCCAGCAGAATGCCGGCGGTGAGGCCGCTGGTCAGGGTGCCGCAGGCATAACCGACGTGGCGCGGCGGTACATGTTCGGAGACGAACACCCAGGCGCCCGGTACTTCGCCGCCAATCGCCGCGCCCTGGATCACGCGCATCAGCAGCAACAGGATCGGCGCCCACAGGCCGATCTGCGCGTAGGTCGGCAGCAGGCCCATGATCAGGGTCGGCACGGCCATCATGAAGATACTCAGGGTGAACATCTTCTTGCGACCCAGCAGGTCGCCGAAGTGCGCCATGATGATGCCGCCCAGCGGGCGTGCCAGGTAGCCGGCGGCAAAGATGCCGAAGGTCTGCATCATGCGCAGCCATTCAGGCATATCGACGGGGAAAAAGAGTTTTCCGACCACGGTGGCGAAAAACACGAAAATAATGAAATCATAAAATTCCAGCGCCCCGCCCAAGGCAGACAGCGACAGGGTTTTATAGTCGTTGCGGGTCAGCGGGCGCGAAGGTTGCGCACTGCTTGCGGGCACGGAGGACATGGCAAGGCTTCTCTTATTAGTCAGAACGGCAGATCCGAGGTGCTGGCTGAGCCAGGACGGTTGGGCACGATAGCAAATCGCTTGCAAAAGCACACCAGAAGCACAGTTGTCGGAAAAAGCCGCAATACAGCGGCGAATTGCCGACCAAATCAGCCATAGACGGTCGTCGCGGCGCGAGGCTCCCGATATACTCGGCCCTTGCACGCGCCAGACCCGCAGTCTTGAGAGGCATCCTCGGCATGATCGAACTCGAACAAGAAGACCCCATCCCGCAAGGCGATCTCGCCCTGCAAATCACCGCGCTTCCCCGTGAAACCAACGGCTTTGGCGATATTTTCGGCGGCTGGCTGGTCGCGCAGATGGACCTCGCCGGCACGGCGATGGCCAGCAAGGTCGCAGGTGGCCGTGTCGCCACCGTGGCCATCGACCGCATGGCGTTCCTGGTGCCGGTCGCCGTGGGCGCACAACTGTCCTTTTATACCCAGGCCCTGGAAATCGGTCGCAGCTCGATCCAGATGATGGTCGAAGTGTGGAGCGACGACCCGCTGTCCAGCGAATGGCGCAAGGTCACCGAGGCGGTATTCGTGTTCGTCGCCATCGACGGCAGTGGCCGCACGCGCTCGGTTCCATCGCGCGCCCGTTAAACCTCGCGGGGTTTTGACGGTCAATTGCCCCATTGCCTGCCATTTGAGAGCGCTGTTATGCCTACGCCCCACGTTGAAACCGTGAAACTGGATGAGCTGGACTGCTGGCGCATCCGCCACAACGGCGCTGAATTGATGGTGGCCCAACAGGGCGCGCATATCTTCAGTTACAAGCGTGATGGCGAGCAGCCGCTGATCTGGCCGAACCCGCAAGCGGTGTTCAAGCAAGGCAAAGGCATCCGCACCGGCGTGCCGGTGTGCTGGCCGTGGTTTGGTGTGTTTGAGCGCAACCCACAGAGCGTCAAGGCGATGCGCCAGAGCGAGCAGCCGGCCGGCGCCCATGGTTTTGCGCGCACTGCGTTGTGGGAATTGGCCACGACCGAGCTTGAAGGCGACGCCCTGCGTATCGACCTGGTCTTGCCTGTGCCGGCGGGCGGCTTCCCCGGCTGGCCCCACCAGGTCGAGCTGACCTTGAGCCTGCTGCTGGACGAACAACTGCATATCCGCCTGACCAGCCACAACCGTGGTACCGACACCGTGACCCTGAGCCAGGCGCTGCACACTTATTTCGCCGTGAGCGATGTGCGTAACGTGCACGTCGAAGGGTTGGACGCAACGGCCTATATCGACACCGCCGACGGCTGGACGACCAAACGACAGAGCGGGCTGCTGCACTTCAACGCCGAGACCGATCGCATCTATCTGGATACGCCGGCGCAGTTGAACATTGTCGATCAGGATTGGCAGCGCCGCATCCAGCTCACCAGCCAGGGCTCGAAATCCACCGTGATCTGGAACCCGTGGACCGAACGCGCCAAGGCGTTTGATGACATGGCCGATGACGGCTGGACGGGCATGTTGTGCATCGAGACGGCGAATGTGCTGGATGATGTTGTTGAGTTGGCACCCGGCCGAAGCCACACCCTGGGCGTGAGCATCACAGGTCTCGACCTGTAAGCGCTGATCAAAATGTGGGAGCGGGCTTGTGTGGGAGCGGGCTTGCTCGCGAAGACGGTGTATCAGACACAAATATTTCGACTGAACCACCGCATTCGCGAGCAAGCCCGCTCCCACATTAGATCTTCGCCAGGCGTTAGAGATCCGACTCCTTTACCACCCTCACCTTGCCAGCATCCAGCGCATACGCTGCATCCGCCAGGTCATTGTTGACCTTCTCCACCTTCAACGTGCCCGTCACCCACAGCGGCGTGTAGATGTCATCCAGCTTCAGCCCCTTGGGATAACGCACCAGCACCAGTTGGTTCGGCGGCGGTGGCGGCACGTGGATGCAGGCGCCCGGGTACGGCACCAGGAAGAACAGCGTGCTGCGGCCCTTGGCATCGGTTTCCAGCGGCACCGGGTAGCCGCCGATGCGGATGTTCTTGCCGTTCATGGCGGCCACGGTCTTGGTCGAATACATCACCGCCGGCAAGCCTTTGCTCTGCTTCAAGCCACCTTTGTCGGTAAAGGTGCCCTGGGCTTCGGGGGAGTTGTGGTCGATCTCGGGCATGGCTTCGAGGGCTTTCTGGTCCGACAGCGGCATCAGGTCGAGCCAATCGGTTTCCGGCAGTTCACCGGCGTGGGCCAGGCCGGAGCCGAGCAAGAGGAGAGTCAACAAAAGACGGCGCATGGAGAGGCTCGACAAGTACAGGTGGCGAGCATTCTAGCCCTCTGCGCCTGCGCAGCGCAGAGGGCTTTGTCGCTTAGATCATTTCTTTTTGATCAGACCGTAGATCACCAGCAGGATGATCGCGCCAACCAGTGCACCAATGAAGCCCGCGCCCTGGCCTGCCTGGTAGATACCCAGCGCCTGGCCACCATAGGTCGCGGCAAGGGAGCCGGCGATACCCAGCAGGATGGTCATGATCCAGCCCATGCTGTCGTCGCCAGGCTTGAGGAAACGCGCGAGCAGACCGACGATCAAGCCGATAAAGATGGTTCCGATGATACCCATGGCATTTCCCTCTGAATGTAGGTGAGCTATGCCAAAGCCTAGACAGGCTTTGGCATCCTGCAATCAGAGAGACGACGGTCAACAATGGTTCCCGTCGGACTTGGCTTATTGCTCGGCGATCAGCGCTTCAACCTTGAGGATCTGCGCTTCCAGCGTCGCGCGGTCCTTGCAGCGCAGGTTGGCATGGCCGACCTTGCGCCCGGCCTTGAAGGCCTTGCCGTAGTGATGCAAGTGGCAGTCGTCGATAGCGATGACTTTTTCCACCGGCGGTACCACGCCGATGAAGTTGAGCATTGCGCTCTCGCCAACCTTGGCCGTGGAACCCAACGGCAAGCCCGCCACCGCCCGCAGGTGGTTTTCGAACTGGCTGCACTCGGCGCCTTCGGTGGTCCAGTGCCCGGAGTTGTGCACCCGCGGCGCGATTTCGTTGGCCTTGAGGCCACCGTCGACTTCAAAGAACTCGAACGCCATCACCCCAACGTAATCCAGCTGCTTGAGCACGCGGCTGGAATAGTCTTCGGCCAGGGCCTGCAACGGGTGATCGGTGCTGGCCACGGACAGCTTGAGGATGCCGCTGTCGTGGGTGTTGTGCACCAACGGGTAGAAGCGGGTTTCGCCATCACGGGCACGCACGGCGATCAGCGAGACTTCGCCGGTGAACGGCACGAAGCCTTCCAGCAGGCAGGCGACGCTGCCCAGTTCGGCGAAGGTGTCGACCACATCAGCGGCAGTGCGCAGGACTTTCTGGCCCTTGCCGTCGTAACCCAGGGTGCGGGTTTTCAGCACGGCCGGCAGGCCGATGCTGGCGACGGCGGCGTCCAGGTCCGCCTGGGACTGGATGTCGGCGAAGGCCGGGGTCGGAATGCCCAGGTCCTTGAACATGCTTTTTTCGAACCAGCGGTCGCGAGCGATGCGCAAGGCTTCGGCGCTCGGGTACACCGGCACGAACTGCGACAGGAAGGCCACGGTCTCGGCCGGGACGCTTTCGAACTCGAAGGTCACCAGGTCGACTTCGTCGGCCAGTTGACGCAGGTGGTCCGGGTCGCTGTAGTCAGCGCGCAGGTGTTCACCCAGGGCCGCCGCACAAGCGTCCGGCGCCGGGTCCAGGAAAGCGAAGTTCATCCCCAGCGGGGTTCCCGCCAGGGCCAGCATGCGACCCAGTTGGCCGCCACCGATTACACCGATTTTCATCGTCAACAACCTCAGGCGATGCGTGGGTCTGGATTGTCCAGCACGCTGTCTGTCTGCTCAGCACGGAATTTTTTCAGCACCGCGTGGAACTGCGGGTGCTTGGCGCCCAGGATGCTGGCGGACAGCAACGCGGCGTTGATCGCGCCGGCCTTGCCGATCGCCAGGGTCGCCACCGGGATGCCGGCCGGCATCTGCACGATGGACAACAGCGAATCCACGCCCGAGAGCATCGCCGACTGCACCGGCACGCCAAGAACCGGCAGGTGGGTCTTGGCCGCACACATGCCTGGCAGGTGCGCTGCACCGCCGGCACCGGCGATGATCACCTCGATGCCACGGGATTCTGCTTCATCGGCATACTGGAACAGCAAATCCGGGGTGCGGTGGGCAGAGACCACTTTCACTTCATACGGAATGCCGAGTTTTTCCAGCATATCGGCGGTGTGGCTAAGGGTGGACCAATCGGACTTGGAGCCCATGATCACGCCAACCAATGCACTCATCGTCGTGCCTCTTCTCTCTGGGCGCCCGCAGGCGCGTCAAAAAACAACAAGCCACGCGGGAAATCCGGCGTGGCTTGGTGTGCGAATTAAGGCCGGTTGGACCGGCCGAAGGCCGCGCAGTATACCGTAATAATCCAGATAAACAGCCCCTTGGATGACCATCTGTCTAGCGGGGCAAAGCGGCGGTTTTATTGACTTTCAGGTCAGCGAACACAACACACATTCCCCATGGGAACTGGGTCAATGTGGGAGCTGGCTTGCCTGCGATAGCAATGGTGAATTCACTACAGCTATCGCAGGCAAGCCAGCTCCCACATTGATCTTCAGCGCACTCAAGCGCCCTGCGCCGCCCCACCCTCCAACTTGCGCCACAACAACCGCACGTTGGCCTTGCGTACCAATGCACAGCGATACAAACGAATCTCCAGCGGCACATGCCATTGCGGGCCACCGCACACCACCAGCTCACCGCGCGCCAATTCGGCACGCACGCTCAGTTGCGGCACCCAGGCGATGCCCAGCCCTTCCAGCGCCATGCTCTTGAGGCTGTCGGCCATCGCCGTTTCGTACACCGTGGTAAAGCGCAACGCGCGCTGACGCAGCAGCAGATGTACCGAACGGCCAAGGAACGCACCGGCGCTGTAGGCCAGGAGCGGCACGCTGCCCTCACCTTCCAGGTCGAACAACGGCTTGCCATCGGCATCGGCCGCGCACACCGGGAGCATTTCGGTGTTGCCCAGGTGCAGTGAGGGGAAAATTTCCGCGTCCATCTGCATCGCCGCGTCCGGATCGTAGAACGCCAGCATCAAGTCGCAACCGCCTTCGCGCAGGGCGTGTACGGCATCGCCGACGTTGGTGGCGACCAGCCGCGTGGCGATGTTCAGGCCTTCGTTACGCAGCTGTGCGATCCAGCGCGGGAAAAAGCCCAGTGCCAGGGAGTGGGCTGCCGCCACTTGCATGACCTCGCCCTGCCCGCCTTCCAGGTGGTGCAAATGGCGCAGTACTTCACCGAGCTGTTCGACCACGGTGCGCGCGGTCACCAGGAACAACTGCCCCGCCGCCGTCAGTTCGACTGGCGTACGCGAGCGATTGACCAGGGTCAGGCCCAACGCCGCCTCAAGGCTGCGGATGCGTCGGCTGAACGCTGGCTGGGTAACAAAGCGCCGCTCCGCCGCCTGGGAAAAGCTGCGGGTGGCGGCCAGGGCGCTGAAGTCTTCCAGCCATTTGCTCTCAAGGTTCATCACTTACTCCCACGGGTACGCACCATTTTGGTACACACGCCCGCCATGATAGCCGGGTCACACCTGCATTATGCCGTTTATGCATAGCCCAGTGCTGAACAGCATTGGCCCAAAAACACACACAAGCCTAGCATTCGCAGCGTTCCGGCCAGTTCCGGGTCCATATCGAGATGATTTCCGTCATGTCCTCCGCTGCATCTTTCCGTACCGAAAAAGACCTGCTTGGCGTACTTGAAGTACCGGCTCAAGCGTATTACGGCATCCAGACCCTGCGAGCGGTGAACAACTTCCGCCTCTCGGGCGTTCCGATTTCGCATTACCCGAAATTGGTGGTCGGTCTGGCAATGGTCAAGCAAGCGGCGGCAGACGCCAACCGCGAGCTGGGTCAGCTCAGTGAAGCCAAGCACGCTGCCATCAGCGAAGCCTGTGCCCGTCTGATCCGCGGCGATTTCCACGAAGAGTTCGTGGTGGACATGATTCAAGGCGGCGCTGGCACTTCAACCAACATGAATGCCAACGAAGTCATCGCCAACATCGCGCTGGAGGCCATGGGTCACCAGAAGGGCGAATATCAATACCTGCACCCCAACAACGACGTGAACATGGCGCAGTCGACCAACGACGCCTACCCGACCGCGATCCGCCTGGGTCTGCTGCTGGGCCATGACGCGCTGCTGGCCAGCCTCGACAGCCTGATCCAGGCGTTCGCCGCCAAGGGCGTCGAATTCAGCCACGTGCTGAAAATGGGCCGCACCCAATTGCAAGACGCCGTGCCGATGACCCTCGGCCAGGAATTCCGCGCCTTCGCCACCACCCTCGGTGAAGACCTGGCCCGCCTGAAAACCCTGGCGCCAGAGCTGTTGACCGAAGTGAACCTGGGCGGCACCGCCATCGGTACCGGCATCAACGCCGACCCGCGCTATCAGGCCCTGGCCGTACAACGCCTGGCCGTGATCAGCGGCCAGCCGGTGGTACCGGCCGCCGACCTGATCGAAGCCACCTCCGACATGGGCGCTTTCGTGCTGTTCTCCGGCATGCTCAAGCGTACCGCGGTGAAACTGTCGAAGATCTGCAACGACCTGCGCCTGCTGTCCAGCGGCCCACGCACCGGGATCAACGAGATCAACCTGCCAGCGCGCCAGCCAGGCAGCTCGATCATGCCAGGCAAGGTCAACCCGGTAATTCCGGAAGCCGTCAACCAGGTGGCGTTCCAAGTGATCGGCAACGACCTGGCGCTGACCATGGCAGCCGAAGGCGGCCAACTGCAGCTGAACGTGATGGAGCCGCTGATCGCCTTCAAGATCTTCGACTCGATCCGCCTGCTGCAACGCGCCATGGACATGCTGCGCGAGCACTGCATCACCGGCATCACTGCCAACGAAGCCCGCTGCCGCGAACTGGTGGAGCACTCCATCGGCCTGGTTACCGCGCTGAACCCGTACATCGGCTATGAAAACGCCACCCGTATCGCCCGTATCGCCCTCGAAAGCGGCCGTGGCGTGCTGGAACTGGTGCGCGAAGAAGGCTTGCTCGACGACGCCATGCTCGACGACATCCTGCGCCCCGAAAACATGATTGCCCCACGCTTGGTCCCGCTGAAGGCCTAAGCGTTTGTTGCACCGCTCACCAGGTTGAGGGACTAGACACCTCTCACCTTTTGAGGGCCTGAAGGCTCGTTCTTCAGGCCCTTTTTTTTGCCTCAAGGTTGTGAAATGACGCCCATAAAAACTCCAATATCGCCCTGTAAGCCCACCGCCCCTGCAACAGCTTGGCTGAAACCTTTAATCAGCCCAAGCAGACGGATCACGTTCGCCTAGGTATAGTGCCGCCCCTCTCGCGTCTGCGGCCGTCGGTAACGAGGCCCTGAACACAGCGCGAAACCGCATGAATAACAACCCGCAAAAGGATTGGGGTCGAACTGTCGCGCACTGCCTGGTGCCAAGCGACGGCATCGAACCGTCCTGCGTTTGCCATTAGAAAAATCAGCGAGGAACACTCCATGCTCGAAGTCATCAACGACTTCCTCTCAGGGAAAGTACTGATCGTGCTCATTGTCGGGCTCGGCGGTTATTTCACGATCCGCTCGCGTTTCGTACAACTGCGTCACTTTTTCCACATGTTCTCGGTGTTTAAAGACAGCCTGAAGAACAGCTCCGACCAACTCAGCTCGTTCCAGGCGCTGATGCTCAGCCTGGCCGGCCGCGTGGGTGCCGGCAACATTGCCGGTGTCGGCATTGCGGTGACCCTGGGTGGCCCGGGGGCCGTGTTCTGGATGTGGGTCACCGCATTGGTGGGCATGTCTTCGAGCTTTATCGAATGTTCCCTCGGCCAGCTGTACAAGCGCACCGACGCAGAAGGCACCTACCGTGGCGGCCCGGCGTATTACATCCAGCACGGCCTGCAGAAGCGCTGGTTGGGCATGGTCATGGCGTTCCTGCTGCTGGTGACCTTCGGCTTCGCCTTCAACGGCCTGCAAGCCCACGCCGTGACCCACTCGCTGAACAACGCCTTCGGCCTCGACACCACCTACACCGGCCTGGCCCTGGCGGCCTTGTTGGGCCTGGTGTTCATCGGCGGGATCAAGCGCATCGCCTCGATCGCCGACCTGCTGGTGCCGGTCAAGACCCTGGTCTACATCGCCGTGACCCTGTACGTGATCGTGCTGCAGTTCGACCACGTACCGGCCATGCTGATGACCATCGTCAAGAGCGCCTTCGGTCTGGATCAAGCCTTCGGTGGCCTGGTCGGTAGCGCGATCATCATGGGTGTGAAGCGCGGCGTGTTCGCCAACGAAGCCGGTCTGGGCAGTGCGCCGAACGTGGCAGCCGTGGCCTCTGTAGAGCACCCGATTGCCCAAGGCGTGGTCCAGGCATTCAGTGTGTTCCTCGATACCTTCGTGATCTGCACCTGCACCGCCTTGCTGATCCTGCTCTCCGGTTTCTACACCCCGGGCTTTGAAGGCGACGGCATTGCCCTGACCCAGAACTCCCTGGCTGCCGTGGTCGGTGACTGGGGCCGCATGTTCATCTCCGTGGCCCTGGCGTTGTTCGTGTTCACCTCGATCATGTACAACTACTACCTCGGCGAGAGCAACCTGCGCTTTTTGGTGGGCAACAACCGCAAGGTACTGATGGGCTATCGCGCCCTGGTGCTGGTGCTGATCTTCTGGGGCTCCATCGAGAACCTGAGCACCGTGTTCGCGTTTGCCGACATCACCATGACCATGCTCGCCTTCGTCAACCTGTTCGCCCTGGCGTTCCTGTTCAAGATCGCCATGCGTATCCTGAACGACTACGACAACCAGCGCGCGGCAGGCATCAAGACCCCGGTGTTCGACTCCAGCCAGTTCCCTGACCTGGACCTGGACCGCAGCGCCTGGCCGGCCAACCCGGTAAAACCCGAGGCCGCTCCATCGGCTGAACTGAACGCCCAAGCCCAGCGCTGAGCGTAGAGAGATGACACGCCGTACGACCTTGGGCATGCTCGGGGCCGTGCGGCGTTTTTCGTTCAGGAGATTTTTCGATGCAACCAGCTAACAACGTCATGGTGCTCTATACCGGCGGCACCATCGGCATGCAGGCCAGTGCCAACGGCCTGGCCCCCGCTTCCGGCTTCGAAGCGCGCATGCGCGAACAGCTCGCCAACCAGCCTGTGCCCGCCTGGCGCTTCGAGGAAATGGCCCCGCTGATCGACAGCGCCAATATGACCCCCGCCTACTGGCAGCGCCTGCGCACCGCGGTGATCGATGCCGTGGACCAGGGCTGCGACGGCGTGCTGGTCCTGCATGGCACCGACACCCTGGCCTACAGTGCAGCGGCCATGGCTTTCCAACTGCTGGGCCTGCCGGTGCCGGTGGTGTTCACGGGTTCGATGCTGCCCGCCGGCGTGCCGGACAGCGATGCCTGGGAAAACGTCAGCGGCGCGCTGCAAGCGCTGGGCGCGGGCGTGGTGCCGGGCGTGCACCTGCACTTTCACGGCGCGATGATGGCGCCGACCGCCTGCGCGAAGGTGCGCAGCTTTGGCCGCAACCCGTTCGCGGCGTTGAATCGCCAGGGCGGCGTGGCCCGTGCCGCGACCATTCCTCAAGCCCTGGACTATCGCCAGCCGAAGGCCTTGGCCAACGTCGGCGTACTGCCGCTGGTGCCGGGTATCGGCGCGGCACAGTTGGACGCCCTGATTGGCAGCGGCATTCAAGCCCTGATCCTGGAGTGCTTCGGCAGCGGCACCGGGCCCAGCGACAACCCCGAGTTCCTGGCCAGCCTCCAGCGTGCACAGGAGCGAGGCGTGGTCGTGGTCGCAGTCACGCAGTGCCATGAAGGTGGCGTGGAACTGGACGTCTACGAAGCCGGCAGCCGCCTGCGTGGGGTAGGCGTGCTGTCGGGTGGCGGCATGACCCGAGAAGCGGCATTCGGCAAGCTCAACGCGCTGCTCGGCGCAGGGCTGGACAACGCGCAGGTCCGTGGCCTGGTGGAAACCAACCTGTGCGGCGAACTGGGCTGAGCCCACCCCTTACATAATCACCCCCCTCCTGGCTGAGCGATTCCTAGCATGGCAACACCCGAGGCAAGCCCTCGGGTCGTTTCCATTCTCAGGCACGCCAGGAGTACGCAATGACCTCTACGCTCCCCCCCCGCCCCAACCTCAACCACACCTTGATCGCTCAATTGTCTGCCGGCCCGGCTTTTCGCGAAGTGGCTGCCGTGCTGCTGCGCCAGCAGTTGCAAGAGCGTTATCCGACGCTGGATATCGACCCCGAAACCACGATGGTCGGCACCCCCGTGTGGGAAATCGTTGAAGACCAGGTGGTCGCCGGCGCCCCGCACTATCAACCGCTGACCGAAGTACTGGCCAAGCAGGCCGTACTCGCCGTGCCGACGATCTACCTCGAAGGCGAACACTTCCTCACCCGTCAGCCCATCGCCAAACCCGCCGTCCATTTGCCGGTACGTATCGACGAAATCGCCGGGATCATCAACGTGCTGGCTCCGGCGATGATTCGCGGCTATCAGGACCAGCAAGTCGCCTACTGGAATGCCTCCAATGGCAGTAGCGACCCGCACTGGCAGCAGCTGTCGCGCACCCTGCGCGAGTTCTGGAATGTCGACCAGGTCCGCGGCTGGACAGAACAGGACTGCCTCATGGCCCGCCAACTGTTCCGCGCCCCGGACCTGAAGACGTTGCGCGCAGACGATGCCTACGCCACCCGCGCCTACCTGATCGACGTCGAAGAGATCGATGCCCAAGGCAAGGCCCGCCACCTCAACGAGCATCTGGTCACGGTATTGATCGGCCGCCAGCAGGGCCACGAGGTGATTCTCACTCACTCGCTGCTGCAGGGTTACGACAAATACAGCAGCCTGGACCAACTGGGCCACGCACTGCCCACCCTCGTCGACACATCGATTGCCCACGGCAACCTGCAATGGCGGCTGGTGGAACCCGAGGGAAATTATTTTGATTACCTGGCGTGCGCATTGATCGCGGTGCAGATCCAAGCCATCGGCGAGATCGACTTTTCCGATCTCAGAGGCAGCGAAACCCAGCAGGCTGTGCTCGCAGTGCCACCGACGGCATCGATGGCAGGCAAGCACGCTGACTGGCAGTGGTACGAGCAAGCACTGCCAGACTGGTTGAGCCAGGCCTCCACGTCCGACCTGAACGCCTGCTCACGCCATCTCAAAGACCTGGCCGCCGTGCACCGACTCAATGAGGGCAAGACCTACCTGGACGAGATAGAGCCCATCCAGGCCTACGCCCTGAGCCAGCTCAAGGCCCAGATGCTCAAGGACCACCCCGACGCCAGCCAGCTCATGCCGGAAAAGATCGAACTGGTGATCAAGAGCCTCGTGATCTGGGGCACTTTCGTCGTACCTGGCCAGATCGACACGACAACCTTCAACCTCGTCGACCTGGCCTTGGCAAACCTGATCGCCGTGCCCTTCGGTGACAAGACCCTGCGCTCTGCCAATGACCGCGACCTGCCGGCCTGGCTGACCGTCAGTTATGTCGAAAGCCTGGTCAGCCGCATCAATATCGGCGCCCGCTACCCGGCACTCATCCAGAGCAAACTGTTGCAGGACCCGCGCGAGTCGGCGCGGCGGCAGACGCTGTATACCCAGCACTTGCAGGTGCAACTGCCGCTACTGGCCCTGCAATACAAGATTCGCCGGCAATACGGTATCAACGAGCTCGGCTACCGCTACGTGGCCGCGCTGATGCAAGCCGATGCGGCTGACCGCCTGGTGGATGGCCAGCGTATTGTCATTCGGCCGCTGGCTTTTGTGCCTCAGCGTCGTACGGACGCTACCCGGGATGAAGTGGCCAACATGTATGTGATCGGCCCTCAAGAACCGGATGCCGGTCCATGCCTGCTGTACCGTCCCTTGCTCGACCCGCCGCTGGTGCAATACCCGTCACCGGCAAACGTGCTGTATGCCATCCAGCAGTCTTCGCGGCTTCGCGAGTCGGTGCTCGCCTGGCTGCCTGACGACGTACGCGAGGACTACGCCCGCTACGTGTTCCCCAGCGCGCTGCCGTCACCTTGGGCCGCGGCCGATTTCCTCGTGGACCCGACCAAACTGTGGACCCTGAGCGGGCCAATGAGCTTGAGCAACCAAGTACTGAACGGCGAGCTCTTTGCCACGCTGTTCAAGGCCAACGCGAACGCCCTGGTGACGCTGGCCGATCGCCAATCGGTATCAAATGCCGAATCTCGCTGGGAGACCTTCAAGCGGGCCGGCTGGCTGATCTTCAATGCCACCTTGCCGTTCCTGGGCCGCACCGTTGGCGCAGCCGCGTGGGTCTGGCAGATCATGGACCAGCTTCAAGACGTGGTCGACGCCGAGTCGCACCCCGAGCGGCAATCGCCTTGGGTCGCGCTCAGTGACCTGCTGCTCAACCTCGGCATGGCCATCGCATTGCATGGTGTCGCCCGGACGGCTTCCCGGCCGCGGGCCCCAGAAGCCTCCAAGCCGCCGTCCCCCGCGCACCGACCTTCCAAGCCCAAGCCCCTCGAGATCAAGAAGCTACCGGACATCCGCGCCGATGAGCTGCCCACCACTCGCGCCCAGCCACTGAATACCAGCGGCGCAATCAGCCGTGGCCCCACCGAACTGGGCACGCTGCTGGACTCTTTCAAAGTCACCAAGCCCGAGCGCCTGAAAGGCCCCGTCAGCGCCCCGGGTGACTATCAACACCTTTACACCAGCGCGGGGAAATTCTACGTCCCGGTCGGCACGCGCTGGTTCGAGGTGGAATTGGATGAGAACGACACCGTGCAAATTATCGATCCGACCAACCCAGAACGCACAGGCCCACCGCTGATTCACAACCGACAAGGCCAATGGTTCATCGACCTGCGCCTGCGCCTGCGCGGCGGCGGGCCCAAAATAGCGATCCGCAAGGCCAAGACCCTGGCGCAAAAGCGCGCAGAGGAGCTACGCAAGGAGCTCAGCGATTTCGAAGGCGACAAGAAAAATGCCCAGAGTGCCCTGCAACAGGCCCAGGCGGCGATGGCGGCTGGGCCATCGACCTCCGTCGAAGCGCGTCGCGAGACCTACCTGCGCACCCTGGAGTCCCAGCGCGACGATTACGAAACAGCCTTGCAAAAACTCAAGGAGCTGAACGTACACGCCCCGACGCCGGACTATTCGCAAAAGGCGCTCAATTACATCAAGGCCCAGACCGAGTTCGCCAGCGCGGACATCCGCGAGGCCCTGCCCCAATTCACCCCGAAACTGCGCACCGTGCTCGATCAGATCGAACGCCAGGCCTCGATGCCACTGGAGCGCAACATCAAGGATGCACGCGAACTGAGCATCCTGAACCAGCAGATGATCCAGCGGCTGGACTACATGCAAGGGCGCTTCCAAGAGCTGCGCAAACTGCAGCGCGACGGCATGCGGCTGATCACCACCATCAAGGCCACATTGCCGGCCTACAGTAGCGAAGACCTCACCGCGCTGCAGGTCACGCTAAGCCGTAACCTGTGCCTGGAAGAAGCAAGCCAGGCCAGTGCACCTGAAGCCTGGAAAGACATCGACTCCATAGTCGACAACGCCGACATCGCAATCCAGTGCTTGCGCGACACCCTGAGCGAGCTCAGCGAAAGCCGCCTGGATGAACGCATCGACACGCTGAGCAGCCTGATTGAACAGTTCCGCTTGTTGGACGAACGCTTGGGTGATCTGCACACGCAGTATCCACAGCACGTCATCACCGAGCCGTTTCAACACCTGCGGCGCATCCTGGGGGATTTCAATAACCGCGCCATCAGCAACCTGGCGCTGCTGAGTGCAGAAAGGGACACCTTCCGCAGCCGCCCAAGCCCACCGCCAACGCCACCGCGCCCGCAGAAAAAATTCATCCGTACTCGCTACAACGGCCAGTTGATTGGTGAGCCGCGCTTGACCCCATTGGGCCTGGAAACCGGCTTGGTAGACATCCACTCACCACTCACCCGCAACGTGGTTGCCACCTATCATGAAAAAACCCCGGGAATCTGGGTCGAACGGATCAAGACGCCACCTCGCACCCCAAGCCCGGTGGAGCCGGTGGACCTGCAAACCAGCCTTCTCGCCGGGCAGGCCTTGCTCGATGAATTGCCTGGGTTTGTCCAGCACGCTGCGACCTTGGCCGATCAGACCGAACGCAACCCCATCGGCATCGAGTACTTGTTCCATCGCCAGGCCCGACGCCTGGAACAGGCGATCGGCGCAATCGAAACCGCGCTCATCCAAAGCAATACCAGCGAAGGTGAAAAGCTGCCGGCCAGCTGGGTCAAAAAGGCTCTTACCGTGGCCGTGGAGGACCTGTACCGCCGTAGCAACGAACATGTGCTCAAGATGATCAAACAACACCCCCCGACGATCCCGAACCTGGAGTGGCTCAAACTCCACAACGCGATCACCATCAAAAAAACCATCAGCCGACGCCGCCTGAAAAGCCCGACGCCCGACTTCCTGGACGAGTACACCATCACTGACCGCAGCAACCACCAGGCCTTGTGGTACGCGCATTTTCACTACAGCACGAACTGGACGCCGGCCCGCACTTACCTCTCGGCACGCTTGAAAACCGTAGAAGAACACCGCCTGGGGGCTGCCGCCGATACCACCAAGGGGTTGAGCGATTCACAAAAGATCGCGTTCTTTCGCAGTGAGATCAGCCTCGAACAGGCCCGCCGCCTGTTTTTCGAGTGACGGCACATAACTTGCTCCCTCAAGGGCAGACCCCTTGGGCAGAGCGACCATGCTGCACTCACACCTGACGACTCTCAACGCTGTCTCCCTGCTGCTGGCCACCTTCGAGGGCCAGGCTACCGAGGCCCTGTTGGCCGGCAGCGGCATCTGCGTCGCAGACCTGAGCCACGCCGACACCTGCATCACCACCCACCAGGAGATGCAGGTGTGCGCCAATGCCGTGGCCCTGCGCCGGGACATTGGCCTGGATGTGGGCCAGCGCATGCATGTGTCGTCCTACGGGTTGCTCGGCTACGCGCTGCTCACCAGTGCCACTTTCGGTGACGCTTTACGCCTGGCACTGCGCTACCCGGCGCTGCTGGGAACACTCTTCGAGTTGAGCCTTGAAGAAGACGAAGAGCGCATCTGGTTCACCGCCAGCGATTACCGGGAAGCCCCGGCGCTGGCACAGTTCAATATCGAGTTCTGCCTGGTATCGCTGAAAGTGATCTGCGATGACTTGCTCGGCAAGCCGCTGCCCTTGCTGGGCGCGCGATTTGCCTACCCGGCGCCGGACTACCAGGCGCGCTATGCCGCACGCTTCGATTGCCCGCTGCAGTTTGCGGCGCCCTCCAATGCGTTCGCGTTCGACAAACACTGGCTGCAACAACCGTTGCCCCTGGCCGATGCCGTCACCCACCGAGCCATGGCCGAGCGCTGCCGCAAACAGAACACCGAGTTCACCGGGAGCCAGGCCTGGCTCAACCGCGTGCGCCAGCTGCTCGCCGTGCAGTTGCACGCAGCCCCCGGGCTCGACTGCCTGGCGGAGCAGATGAACTGCTCGCCACGCACCCTGCGCCGCCACTTGCACGGGCTGGGCAGCAGCTACCAGGAATTGCTCGACGAACTGCGCTTCGAGCAGGCCAAGCAATGGCTGGTGCAGGATCGGGTGCCGATCCACCGCATTGCCGAACAATTGGGATTCAGCGAAACCGCGAGTTTCCGCCACGCCTTTGTGCGCTGGAGTGGGGTGGCGCCCAGTCAGTTTCGGCCCTGATGCTCCATCAAGGGGCGAATAGCGGTCAGATTCTTTGGCCATATCTATCCCCTTTTGGCCGCTCCTGCCGTTCTCTTGCAACGCCTGCGACGCAACACTGGTGGGCACTACAAGACGCCTGGAGAACAACAAAATGCTGACGATCTATTCGGACGATCACCATCTGCACCACGGCCGCTGCGAGTTGATGGACGGGCAACTGATGCCCTGTTTCGAAATGCCCTCCCGCGCCGACCACGTGCTGCAACGGGTCAAGGACCGCGAGCTGGGCCCGGTACTGGCGCCGCAGGACTTTGGCCTGGCGCCCCTGCAACGCATACACAGCCGCGACTACCTGGATTTTTTCAAAGGTGCCTGGGCACGCTGGAGCGAATTTGGCCAGGACGGCGACCTGCTGCCCTACACCTGGCCCGCCCGCACCCTGCGCCGGGTGTTGCCCACCAGCCTGCATGGGCAACTGGGGTATTACAGCTTCGACGGCGGCGCCCCCATCACCGTCGGCACCTGGCAAGCGGCCTATAGCGCGGCCCAGGTCGCGTTGACCGCGCAACAGGCGATCCAGCAAGGCGCCCACAGCGCCTTCGCCCTTTGCCGACCACCGGGGCACCACGCCGCCAGTGACTTGATGGGGGGTTATTGCTACCTGAACAATGCCGCGATTGCCGCCCAGGCATTTCTCGACCAGGGCCGGCAGAAGGTCGCGATCCTGGATGTGGATTACCACCACGGCAACGGTACCCAGTCGATTTTCTATGAGCGCAGCGATGTGCTCTTCACCTCGATCCATGGCCACCCCGAGGCGGAGTTTCCGTTTTTCCTGGGGTATGCCGATGAGCGGGGAGAGGGTGCCGGTGAAGGCTTCAACTTCAATTACCCGTTGCCGGCCGGCTCGGGCTGGGACACCTGGAGCGCGGCACTGGACGCGGCCTGCGATGAGATCGAGGGCTACAGCGCCGACATCATCGTGGTGTCTCTGGGCGTCGACACGTTCAAGCACGACCCCATCTCCCAATTCAAGCTCGACAGCCCGGACTACCTGGCCATGGGCCGCCGCATCGCACGCCTGGGCAAGCCCACGCTGTTCGTGATGGAAGGTGGCTACGCAGTGGCAGAAATCGGCATCAACGCCGTCAACGTCCTCGAAGGTTTCGAACAACAAGGAGCTACCCGATGAAGATGCTCACCTCCCTGGCCCTGTGCATCGCCGTGTTGAGCGGCACGGTGCATGGCGAAGAAAAAACCCTCAAGGTCTACAACTGGTTCGACTACATCACCCCCAAGGCGCTGGAAGACTTCAAGGCGCAGAACACCGGCGTCAAGCTGGTGTATGACATCTTCGACACCAACGAAGCCCTGGAGGCCAAGCTGCTCACCGGCAACTCCGGCTATGACGTGGTGGTGCCGTCCAACGTGTTCCTGGCCAAGCAGATCGAGGCCGGCGTGTTCCAGCCCCTGGACCGCAGCCAACTGCCCAACTGGAACCACCTGGACCCCAAACTGATGAAGTTGATCGAGGCCAACGACCCCGGCAACAAGTTCGCCGTGCCCTACATGTACGGCACCATCCTGATCGGCTTCAACCCGGCCAAGGTCAAGGCCGCGCTGGGGGATAACGCGCCGGTGGACAGCTGGGACCTGATCTTCAAGCAAGAGAACATCAGCAAGCTCAAGCAGTGCGGCGTGGCCCTGCTGGACTCGCCGTCGGAGATCCTGCCCCTGGCCCTGCAACACCTGGGCCTGGACCCCAACAGCAACAACCCCAAGGACTATGAAAAAGCCGAGGCGCTGTTGCTGAAGATCCGCCCCTACATCACCTACTTCCATTCCTCCAAGTACATGGCCGACATCGCCAACGGCGACATCTGCGTGGCCGTGGGTTACTCGGGCAGCTTCTCCCAAGCCGCCAACCGTGCCAAGGAAGCCAAGAACGGCGTGACCGTGGACATGCGCCTGCCTGAAGAAGGCGCGCCGATCTGGTTCGACATGCTCGCCATCCCCAAAGGCGCTCAGAACCCGCAGGACGCCTACACCTTCATCAACTACTTGTTGCAGCCCCAAGTCATTGCGCCCATCAGTGATTTTGTCGGCTACCCCAACCCCAACAAGGACGCCACCCTGCAAGTCGACCCAGCGATCCGCAACAACCCCAACCTGTACCCCACCGATGCGGCCATGGCCACGCTCTATACCTTGAAGCCACTGGACAGCAAAGCCGAGCGGGCGAGGACGCGGGCCTGGACCAGGATCAAGTCCGGTACCTGATCTCAACGCCCGCTCCCGCCGGGGAGCGGGCCCCGGTACTTATCTACCGACTGCGCAGCACCCTCAGTGATTACTTTGCGGCTCCACAGCCCGAACAGGCTGGTGACCGACAAGGAACTGAAAGTGCCCAACGACGCCTCCAACCACAGCAATAACAACCGCCCCTCAACCGCCTATGGCCTGCTGACCCAGTTGACCACTGGTCCGACCACCCGAGAGGTCGCCAGCACCCTGTTGAAGACGGCGCTCAGCGAGCAATACCCGACGCTCAACCTCAACCCAGACCTGGCGATGCTCGTAACGCCACGCTGGCGAGTCGACAAGGAGGTGATCGAGCCGCTTGAACCGCTGGTCGAATCCCTCACCAGCATCCTGGCCCGCCAGGCGCTCGGACGTGAACCGGTGACCTACCTGGAGGGCGAGCACTTCCTGACCCTACAGCCCGACACCACACCCTCCGTACACCTGCCCGTAAAGATCGACACCATTGGCCGCCTGATCAACGAGCTCGCGTTACTGTTGTACAGCGCGTTCCAGGAGCAACAACTGGATTACTGGAACGCGTCCTACAACAGCGCCGGCCTTCGCTGGCAAGTGTTTTCCAGTGCCTTGCGCAAAATCTGGAACGTGACCCACGTGCAAGGCTGGGATGAAGATGACTGCGCCATGGCCCGCACGCTGTACCACGCCCCCGATCTGGCCATGCGGGCGGACAAAGACCCCTATCAGAGCCACGCCTACCTGATGGATGTCGACGTGCAAAGGCCAACCCACCAGGAACACGTCGGCCTGCTGGATACGGCCATATTGGTGGGCACCCATAAGCAGCGCACGATCATCCTCACCTACTCGCTGATCGCCGGATACGAGCGCTTCGACTCCATGGAGCAACTCTCGGACAACCTGCTCTACAAGCTGAGCAACGTGCACCCGGGTGCCGAGGTGAAGTGGCGGCTGTACGAGCCGCGCGGCAACTTCTTCGACAGCCAGGCGTGCGCCCTGATCGCCCTGCAAATCGACGCCATCGGCGCGCTGGGCAAGGACGCAGCCGACAACCGGGCCGAACTGGCTCGACGTCGCCCGACTGTCGCCCGGATCATGCCCAGTATCGAAGACCTGAGCGACCATCGGTTGTCGAACATCCGGGAGATCCACCAACGCTTGCCTGCCTGGATGATCGCTGCCTCGGACCTGGAGATGGCCGCCTACGGCCGCCTCATGATCGACCTGGCCCAATTACATACCCATTATCGCGGGCGCTCCTTCAACGACGACATTGCACCGATCCGCGATTACGCTCGTGAGCAACTGCAGGGCCGGATCAAGACGCACCCTCAGGGCGCGAAGCTGAATGTGGAAAAGATCCAGATCGTGATTCAGAGCCCAGTGATCTGGGGCACCTTCGTCGTCCCCGGGGGCAAGGACATCACTCGTCGCGGCCTGATAGACCTGGCCCTGGAAAACCTCACAGGCCTACCGACCGGCGTGTCGAGCGTGGTCTACAACGATAACGACGCTCCCGACTGGCTGACGTTCGACTACCTGAAAGGCGTGATCGAAAGCCTGGATATCGGTGCAAGCTACCCAGCCCTGATCCGCCAGAAACTGCTGGATGACCCCCTGGAGTCCAAGCGCCGCCAGACGCTGTACACCTCGCACCTGCGCCTGCAGCTCCCCTTGTTGGCGCTGCAAATGAAAATGCAGCATCGCAACGGGCTGGATGAGCGCGGTTTTTTGTATGTCGCTGCGGCAGTGCAGGCCGAAGCGTATGAGCGCCACGTCGACGGGCAACCCGCCGTGATCCGTCCCCTCGCCTTCTCCCCCGCCCTGCGACCCGGCCACCGCCAGGACGTGGTCGCCAATATGTTCGTCATCGGCCCCCGGGACCACACCGTGGGTCCCTGCGTGCTCTATCGACCTTTGCTGCAGCCGATGCTGATGCAGTTCCCCTCCCGGCAAAACCTGCTCTATGCCATCAAGCATGATCGTGCCTTGCGTGAGTCCGTGCTGGCCTGGCTCCCCGAAGCGGACCGTTTCAATTATGGCCAATACGTGTTCCCCGATACCCTGCCATCGCCATGGGCCGCCGTGCGC
The DNA here is from genome assembly GCF_057835125.1 of Pseudomonas sp. GL_117. Taxonomy (NCBI): domain Bacteria; kingdom Pseudomonadati; phylum Pseudomonadota; class Gammaproteobacteria; order Pseudomonadales; family Pseudomonadaceae; genus Pseudomonas; species Pseudomonas sp. GL_117. The sequence continues at coordinate 6,130,913 of NZ_CM174418.1, forward strand.
GCACTGGTCGAACCGGCGACCCTGGTGTACATGAGCGGGCCGATTGACCTCGGTGACGAAGCCCTGCTCGGCGATCCATTGGCTACATTGTTCACCAGCAATGCCAACGCGCTGATCGAACTGGCGACCCGGCAATCGGTGTCCAACGTGCAAAAGCGCTGGGACACCCTTCGCCACGCCGGCTGGCAGATTTTCAATGGGGCCCTGCCATTCCTCGGGCGCACTGCCGGTATCGCCGTGTGGATCTGGCAGATCATGGACGACCTCCAGGAAGCCGAGGTGCTGGTCGACACCCCCGAAGCCCCTGCACCCTGGGCAGCACTGGTGGATATGTTCCTCAACCTGGGCATGGCGCTGGCACTGCATGTCGCGTTGCGTCATCCCACCCGCGAAGTCATTGTCGAGTCCCTTGAGCCGCTGGCAGAGCCCGAGCTCGACCTGAGTGAGGTGACCAAGGAAACACCGATTGCGCCGATCAAGGAGATTTCAATCACCCGCCAACCCGACGTTGCGGATCGCGAACTACCGCCCGCGCATCAAGGACCGTTGCATGTCAGTGGTGCCCTCAAGCGTGCGCCGAGCAGCCTGGGTGAGTTATTGGACACCTTCGCCGTTGCCAAACCCGAGGGGCTGGGTGACCCCATCAAGACGGCCAACGAGTACCAGCATCTGCGTTTCCAGGCCGATAAATGGTACGTAGCCGTTGGGCAGCGCTGGTTCGAGGTCATAGTGGATGAAAATGACGATGTGTTGATCGTCGACCCGAAAAACCCCTCCCGCACTGGCCCATTGCTCATCCACAACATGGCAGGGCAGTGGTTCGTCGATACTCGCCTGCGCCTGCGCGGCGGCGGGTTCAGGAACCGTCGGCGCGCCGCCCAGGAGCAGAAGCCCTCGCGCATCCAGGCGTTGCGCCGCGAACTCACTGCCTTCAACGCCGACGAAAAGCGGGCCCAGGCGCAACTGTCCTCCGCACTGTCATCGATAGGCACCGAGCCGGGCCCCTCCACGGAGCTGCGCCGCGAAGCGTTCATCACCCAGGTGGATCAACGCCTGGAAGCCTATGACGCACCGATCCGCCAGCTCAGGGCCCTGAGCGTCATCGATAGCGTGCCCAATTACCAGAGCGTGATGGTGGACTACCTGAACAAGCAACTGGTGCTGACACGTACCGCGGTAGAGGAGCGACTTGGCCCGTTTCGCGACCTGCTGACCACAACCGTGGACACACTGGAGTCCGAACCACCCGCCGACCCGCAAACCCAGGCCGGCCATGCACAAACCATGTCGGACATGAATGTGGAGATGATGCGCCGCATGGAATACGTCGAATCGCGCTTTCGCGAGCTCGACGGCCTGGGGGCGGCAGGAGCCCGCGTGATTCAGGAGACGATGCGCGTCTTGCCGAACATCCGCGTGACTGACCTCAAGGCGTTGCAGATCACCATTGCGCGCTATCTGTGCAGCGCCACCACCGAGGGCGGGGGGCAAGACACCGCTCGTGGCCGGCTTCACGACATCGTCGACGCCGTGGACCTCAGCGTACAGAGCTTCATCGAGGTGCTCGACAAGATCAACGGCAGCCCGCTGGACCAGCGCATTGAAGTCTTGAACAGCCTGGTCGAGCAGTTCACGCTCGGCGACCAGCGCCTGCTCGATCTGCATGCCGACTACCCGCAGCACCTGCTGCGCGAGCCACTGGAAACCCTGCGCCAGCATATCGACGACTTCCATCAGCGGGCCATCCAAGACCTGGTAAAACTGCTGCGCGAAAGAAGGTCCCAGGAGCCCAAGCCCGGGCCATCCAAGCCGCCAACCACGCCACAGCGCAAAATCATCAAGACCCGCTTCCAAGGTGTCGTGGTGGGCCAACCCCGCGAATCCGACAGTAGCCTGGTGGACGTCAAGGCGCCGATGACCGGGAAGATCATCGCCACCTTCCACGAGAAAACGCCAGGGGTGTGGGTTGAACGCGAAGCCCCGGTCGAGCACGCGCCAACGCCGAAAAAGGTCGACCTGGACACCAGCGTCAACGCCGGCCAGAGCCTGTTGGACGAAGAGGCTACGACGACCCGGCGCATCCTTGGGCACTCCCGCAAAGCCGGACGGCTGCCGGTGGAAATCGAAGAAATGTTCAGCCAGTACGCCACGCGCCTGGCACGCGCCGCCAGCGAAATTGAAACGGCACTGACCCAACTCAACCTGACCGGGATCGACCGCCCCCTTGCCGCCACCCTCAACAAAAACCTCACCGACGCATCAACACGGGTGTTTGAACTCGGCAAAGACACCCGCATCAGCATGATCAAGCAGCAACCCCCTACCGCTACACGCCTGGAGTGGCTGCACAACGACGGACAGGTGACCATCAAACAAGTCGGCGCCCGTCGCCGCCTCAAGGGCCCGGGCAAGGACTACCTCGACGAATACGAGATACGCGATACCCAGGACAATGCAGTGCTGTGGTACGCACACTTTCACTACCCTTCGCCCCAGGCAGCCGTTGAAGCGTTCAGCGCCGCGCACCTCAAGACCCGGGACCAACAGAAACTCGGCGGCGCCTTTGAGCGCAAGGGAGCCAGTGACCGTGAACAGATTGCGATTTATCGCAGTGAGATCAGCCCGGCATTGGCCAGGTCACTGTTTTTCCGAGGTTGAAGCCTGCCAGGCCAGCGTCAGGCGCGCCAAGGCCTGGGCGATGGCTGGCTCGGGCACGGCGGCAAACCCCAACACCAGGCCTGCGCGCTGGTCCACGGGGGTCGTGGATTGCGCCAGCCAGTAAGTGCTCAAGCCGTTGACTTCGACCTCTACGGCCCGGGCCTGCTCCAGCAATTGCTGCTCGCGCGCCAGGCTGTCCACCCGCACCGTCAGGTGCAGCCCGGCCGCGACACCCGGTAACTGACCGACACCCGCCAGGCCGCTCGGCCAACCGGCGAGCAAAGCGTTGCGTCGGCTCAAGGCCGCACGCCGCATGCGCCGGATATGCCGCTGGAAATGCCCGGCGGCCATGAATTCGGCCATCACTGCCTGGGTACTCACCTCTGAGTGACGCATATCCACCGCACGGCGGCGGGAGAAGGCATCCACCAGCCCCGGCGGCAATACCAGATAGCCCAGGCGCAACGCGGGGAACGCGACTTTGCCGAAGGTGCCGACATAAAGCACGCGGCCGCTGCGGTCCAGGGCCGCCAAGGGTGACAGGGGCGCACCGCTGTAGCGGTACTCACCGTCGTAGTCGTCTTCGATGATCCAGCCACCCGCGCGCTCGGCCCAGGCCAGCAACTCCAGGCGTCGCGCCAGGCTCATGACCACGCCCAGCGGGTATTGGTGGGACGGCGTGACATACGCCACACGGCAGTCATCCAGGCTATTGAGTACCTGGCAGTCGATCCCCTCAGCGTCGACCTGCACGCCGTGCAAGCGCCCGCCCGCCAGCGCGAACGCATGGCCTGCGGCGCGGTAACCAGGGTTTTCCACCGCAACCCCGTCGCCGGGCTCCACCAGCAACTGTGCACAAAGGCTAATCGCCTGCTGCGCACCACTGGTGATCACAATTTGTTCAGCACTGCACTGCATACCCCGGGAGCTGAGCAGGTAAGCGGCGATCAAACCACGCAGGCGTGCATCCCCCGCCGGGTCGCCGTAGCACAGTTGCTCCAGGTCCGGTTTGCGCCAGAAAGCCCCATTCAGCTTGGCCCATACGTCAAACGGAAACAGATCGAACGCCGGTACACCCACGCGAAAAGCCCGTGGCGAACCCACCGGAGGTTGCGGCAAATGGTTGTTTTCCACGCGCCCCAGCGCAGCTCTGTGGATAACTTCCGTGGAAGAATTGACCGGCAGATCCAGCCAATTTGTGGATAAGGCTGGGGATAAGCCTGTGCGTAACCCTGTGGATACTTTTGTGGATAATTTTCCCGCGCCTGGCAGTTGCGCCACATAAGTGCCATCGCCGACCCGGCTTTCGATAAACCCTTCGGCGTACAGCTGATCGTAGGCACGCACCACGCTGTTGCGCGAGATCGACAGCGCCGCCGCCAAATCACGACTGGCGGGCAAGCGTGTGCCACTGACCAAACGCCCGTCCAACACCCGCTGGCGCAGGGCTTCGTAGAGTTGGCGGGCCAGCCCCTGGCGACGATCCAGTTCGATACCGGCGGGATTGAACGACATTGGCGGCATATTGGACCTATGAAATTGGCCTTAGATGGCTCTTACAACGAACCATTAGCCTGCCTAGGATGGGCGCATTCGCCAAGGAAATTTTCCATGTACACACCCCGCGCCTTTGCCCTCGACGATTTGCCCGAACTGCATCAGTTGATCCAGCACACACGCCTGGCGCAGTTGGTGACGTTTGGCGAACAAGGCCTGCTGGCCAGCCATTTACCGCTGCTGCTCAACCCCGATGAAGGCCCGAACGGCACGCTCTACGGGCACTTGGCCAAGGCCAATCCCCAGTGGCGGGACTTGCAGAACGGCCGCCAAGCGTTGCTGATCTTTGCCGGCGCCGAGGCCTATGTCAGCCCGGCGTTTTACCCGTCCAAGGCCGAGCACGGCAAAGTCGTGCCCACCTGGAACTACATCGCCGTGCACGCCTACGGTACAGCCGACGTGTTCAGCGATGCCGAGCGGCTGCTTGGGGTGGTCAGTGCGCTGACCGATCGCCATGAAGCCGGTCGCACCCAGCCGTGGAAAGTCAGCGATGCCCCGGCCGACTACATTGACGGCATGCTCAAGGCCATCGTCGGCTTCGCCCTGCCCATCGAACGCCTGATCGGCAAGCGCAAACTCAGCCAGAACCGCAGCCCGGCCGACGTCGCCGGGGTCCGCGAAGGCCTGGCTGCCAGCACCGATGTGCGCGACCAGAGCCTCGCCCGCTATATTCCCCAAGGAGTTGCAGAATGAGTTCGATCGAGATCCGCCAGGTGACCGCCGCCGACCACACCGCCTGGCTGCCGCTGTGGCAGGCGTACCTGAAGTTCTACAACACCGAACTGCCGGACGCCGTCAGCCAAAGTACCTGGCAACGCCTGATCGACCCAAGCGAGCCGACCCATTCGGCGCTGGCCTGGCAGGATGGCAAGGCGGTGGGCATGGTCAATTTCATCTACCACCGTTCCAACTGGAGCATCGAGAACGCCTGCTACCTGCAAGACCTGTTGGTGGACCCGGCCCAACGCGGCACCGGTGTCGGCCGCAAGCTGATCGAATTCGTCTACACCACCGCCAGGGCCGATGGCTGTTGCAAGGTGCACTGGCTGACTCACCAGACCAACGCCACGGCGATCCAGTTGTACGAACGCATCGCCGAACGCCCCGGTTTCATCCAATTTCGCAAAGGTCTTTAAGGAGCGCAGCATGTCCACTTCCCTCGCCGACTGGAAAGGCGCCCCCGCCCCCACGGTGCAACTGCTTGAAGGGCGCTTTATCCGCCTGGAAAAACTCGACCCGGCGCGCCATGCCGAGCAATTGTGGCAAGCCCTCGAAGGCCCCGGCGCCGATCCCAAGCTGTGGGACTACCTGCCTTACGGCCCTTTCCCGGAGCGCAGCGCGTTCAACGCCTGGCTCAACAACCACGCGACCCACAGCGACCCGTACTTTTTCAGCGTGGTCGACCGCGCGACCGGCCAGGTGCAAGGGATTCTCAGCCTGATGTCCATCGTGCCGGCCCAGGGCCGCATCGAGATCGGCCACGTCACCTTTGGCGCGCCGATGCAGCGCTCGCCAAAAAGCACCGAGGCGGTGTATTTGCTGGCCAAATATGCGTTCGAGCAGGGTTATCGTCGCTTGGAGTGGAAGTGCAACAACGGCAATGCCCGCTCCAAATATGCGGCTGAGCGCTTGGGCTTCAGCTTTGAAGGGGTGTTCCGCCAGCATATGGTGGTCAAGGGGCAGAACCGGGACACGGCGTGGTATTCGATCATTGACTCGGAATGGCCGCAGATTAGGGCGGGGTTCGAGCAGTGGTTGTCGGAAGAAAACCAGTCAGGCTCGGGCCAACTGAAGTCCCTGGCTGAATGCCGACGCCCAGGCAGCGCATAACCCCTGTGGGAGGTTCTATGGTTGAGGGGCAGCTATCCGCCAGCAGTGCCGCCGCCTTCGCAGCCTCGCTAAAGCTCGACAACTCCCACAAGGGATTGGCAGTGTCTGGTCTATCTCCAGCCGAGCACTGACAGCCCAGCAACCCCAATCAACTGTGGGAGCGGGCTTGCCCGCGAAAGCGGTAGTTCAGCCAACTCCTCTACCAGCAGTGCCACCGCCTTCGCAGCCTCGCTAAAGCTCGACAACTCCCACAGGAGATTGGCAGTGTCTGGTCTATCTCCAGCCGAGCACTGACAGCCCAGCAACCCCAATCAACTGTGGGAGCGGGCTTGCCCGCGAAAGCGGTAGTTCAGCCAACTCCTCTACCAGCAGTACCGCCGCCTTCGCAGCCTCGCTAGGGCTCGACAGCTCCCACAGGGGATGGGCAGTGTCTGGTCTATCTCCAGCCGAGCACTGACAGCCCAGCCACCCCAATCAACTGTGGGAGCGGGCTTGCCCGCGAAAGCGGTAGTTCAGCCAACTCCTCTACCAGCAGTGCCACCGCCTTCGCAGCCTCGCTAAAGCTCGACAACTCCCACAAGGGATTGGCAGTGTCTGGTCTATCTCCAGCCGAGCACTGACAGCCCAGCAACCCCAATCACCTGTGGGAGCGGGCTTGCCCGCGAAAGCGGTAGTTCAGCCAACACCTCTACCAGCAGTACCGCCGCCTTCGCAGCCTCGCTAGGGCTCGACAGCTCCCACAGGGGATTGGCAGTGTCTGGTCTATCTCCAGCCAAACACTGACAGCCCAGCAACCCCAATCAACTGTGGGAGCGGGCTTGCCCGCGAAAGCGGTAGTTCAGCCAACTCCTCTACCAGCAGTGCCACCGCCTTCGCAGCCTCGCTAAAGCTCGGCAGCTCCCACAGGAGATTGGCAGTGCCTGGGCGATCTCCAGTCGAGCGCCTACTGCCCATCAACATCGCTCCCACACAAGCCTGCTCCCACCTGTTGACGTGTGTGGGTTCTATTACCCCAGCTTCTGCGCCAACACCGCAATATGCTCCGGCCCAATCCCGCAGCAACCACCCAGGTGGCTGGCACCGCGGGCCTGCCAATCGGTCGCCCAGTGCAAGTAACCCGGTGGATCAAGGTCTTCGCGCAGCGGGTCCAGGCCATCATTGGCCGTGGCCTCTTTCGGCTGCGGCGGAAAGGCGTTGGCGTAGGCCCCCACCTGAATCTGCACGCCCAGGCGTGCGAAAGTCTGGCGAGCGGCGTCGATGGCGTCGCCAATCACTTCCGGCTGGCTGCAGTTGAACAGCAGCACCTCAACCCCCAACTGCGCAGCGGCCTCTGCGGCTTGCGTCACCGGCTCGCCGGAGCGCAGGCGCGGCACGTCGTCGGTGTCTTCATCCTTCAAGGTAAACGACAGCCAGAACGGTTTGCCGTCCTTTGGCAGCCCGGCCTGGATGGCGCGTGCTTCGGCGATCGAGCTTTGGGTTTCCGCCAGCCACAGGTCGACAAAGGGTGCGAGGCCCTGCACCAGTGGCGTCAGCAATTCAGACACGCGCTGCGGTTCGAACAGGTCGGGACGATATGAACCAAACAGCGGCGGCAGCGAGCCGGCCACACGCACAGCCTTGCCGGATGCCTCCACGGCACGTCGTGCCAATTCACCCGCCAGCGCCGCCAGGGCCTGGCCCTCGGCGGCGAAGCGCGCCTCGCCGATATGGAACGGCACCACCGCGTAGCTGTTGCTGGTGATGACGTTGGCGCCGCTCTGGATATAAGCCGCATGCACCGCCTCAACCGCTTGTGGCGCCTCGCTCAAGGCCAAGGCTGACCACTCCGGCTGCCGGAACGGCGCGCCACGGCGTTGCAGTTCACGGCCCATGCCGCCATCGAGTATTACTGTTGTTGTGGCCATATGCTTTTTACTCATAAGCTTATGAAAATAACTCACTATGAGAGTCGTTCTTATAACTATTTAATACGTTCAATTCCGCTCATAACAACTCTTTTTTACTCAGGTGTCCTCCGTGAAACTAAAACCGCTGCTGGCCTTGGGCCTGACGATTCTGGCTGCTTCCACCCAAGCCTTCGGCGGCGTCACGCTGGATCGGGTCGAGAAAAACAAAGAACTGGTCGGTGTGCTGATGGAAAGCTACCCGCCGTTCTCGTTTCTGAACGAGCAAAACCAGCTCGATGGCTTCGACGTCGACGTCGCCAAAGCCGTGGCACAAAAGCTCGGCGTGAAGCTGCGCCTGGAAACTCCGTCCTGGGACGTGATCGCCGCCGGCCGCTGGAGCGGGCGCTACGACATCTGCATCTGCTCCATGACCCCGAGCAAGGCCCGCGCCGAAGTGTTCGACTTCCCGGTGGAGTACTACGCGTCGCCAGCGGTGATCGTGGTCAACGCCACGGATAATCGCATCCACAGCGCCAAGGACTTGAGCGGCAAGAAAGTCGGCCTCACCAGCGCCTCCAGCTACGAGAGCTACCTGAACAAGAACCTGGTGATCGAAGGGGCCGAGGATACCCAGTTGCAGTACCCGTTCGACAACGTCGAAATCGCCCCCTACGACACCGACAACGTGGCCTTCCAGGACCTCGGCCTGGGCGCCGGCAAGCGCCTGGATGCGATCCTCACCAACCTGGTCACCGCCCAGCCGCGCCTGACCGAAGACAAGCGCTTCAAGCTGGCCGGCGAGCCGCTGTATTCGGAGCCCAACTCGGTGGCCATCGAAAAAGGCGACCCGCAGTGGGACAGCAAGGTGCGTGAGGTCTTCGCCCAGTTGAAACAGGACGGCACCCTGAGCAAGCTCTCGCAAAAATGGATCGGCGCCGATATCAGCCAATGACTGCGTTCCCGACACCTCCCAAGCCACCGGTGAGTGCATCGCGGGTGCAGCGGCTGCTGGGCTTTCGCACGCGGCTGTACCTGACCTGGGCTGCGCTGCTGTGCCTGTTTGCCAGCTTCTTCCTGAGCTTTGATCTGAAGTTCTCGATCATCCTCGACAAGCTGCCCAACCTTGTCGGTGTGCACCTGGCGCCCAACGGCTTCCTGCAAGGTGCGGCGTTGACGCTGTTTTTATGCCTGTGCTCGATCGGAATTTCGTCGGTGCTGGGCTTTGTCACCGCACTGGGGCGCTTGTCGAAAAGCGCCGTGGCCTTCGGTATCGCGAGCTTCTACGCCTCGTTTTTTCGCGGCACGCCGCTGCTGATCCAGATCCTGCTGATCTACCTCGGCCTGCCCCAACTGGGCCTGGTGCCAGGCGCGATCGTCGCCGGGATCATCGCGTTGTCGCTGAACTACGGCGCTTACCTGAGCGAAATCTTCCGCGCCGGCATCCTCGGCGTCGCCCACGGCCAACGCGAAGCCGCCCTGGCCCTGGGCATGCGCGACAGTGCGATCTTCTGGCACGTGACCCTGCCCCAGGCCATGCGCACCATCATCCCGCCGGCGACCAACCAGTTCATCTCGATGCTCAAGGACTCGTCGCTGATCTCGGTGATGGGTGTATGGGAAGTGATGTTCCTGGCGCAATCCTACGGCCGTTCGAGCTACCGCTATATCGAGATGCTGACCACCGCCGCGATCATTTACTGGGTGCTGTCGTTGGGCCTGGAACTGATCCAGGCGCGGCTGGAGCGGCATTACGGCAAAGGGTATGTGCGCCGCAGTTGAAGCTCAACGCAACTCGCGGCGCAGCTTGACCACACCCATTTGCAGGCCGAACGGCCTGAACACGGCGTTCAACGACTTGAGGGTTTGATTGCCCTCACCGTGTTCGATATGCACCAGGGTGCGCACGGAGATTTTGCACATCCTGGCGAACTGGCTCTGGTGCAGCCCCGTGACTTCGGTGCGCAGGCGGCGTACGGCGTCGCCTATCTGAAGCGAGCCATCCGCCAAACCGTGCTCAATGCTTTCGATCAGCAGCGCACGGGTATCAATGCTGACAGTCATCTCAGCCCCCACTCTTGCAGCCGCAGGTCAAGTTTCCCCAACGGAATGTGAGCGTGATTCATCGTGACCGACGGTATGCCGCCAGCAACCAAAATGTCTGGCAGCGCACGCAGGTGATCGGCGTCATTGCGTAACCGTTCGAAGGCCTCCTGCGGGTCGACAATCCCGGCAAGGGCATTACACACTCCGCGCCAATCGATTTTGCCGCCGTGTTCCAGCAGGCCGGGCCAGCGTGTTGTCCGCACAATGCCTTCGGCGTCCATCACCATGGGCGCCAAATCATAGATTGGCGCAAGACGCAAAGCGGCGTGCTCGCGGATCACTGAAGTATTGCGACCGTGGTTATCCGAATTACCCAAGACCTTGTTGAGCAAATCGCGGCGTAAATACTCGGCAACGAGGTCGGCGAGCTGGTCCTTCTGGCCCACACGGGTCCATTGGTCGACTAACAGTCGGACCACGTCCATGTGCGACATTTCAGCCCCCGAAATGACTACGTTGGCCAGGGAGTAGATGGACTCGACAGCCAATCGCTCGACACCTTGCGCCGTCACCCGGCGGTCAAACCGGTGCATCCACAGGCTGGGTTTTTCGGCTTCTTCCAGCGCGAGCCCTTCGGCAGCAACCGTGTCGACCCCAAGGTACTGGAGCGCCTTGTAGTAGTGGAACTCACTTCTCAGGATGTCTTGATCGGTCTGCGTTGCCTTGTTGCGAGCAAACTTGATGAACCAATGCCGGGCAACGCTGGCGTCATCCAATATGGCATCCGGATACAGCAGCCCGGCGGCATCTTCAGCCATCAACAACTTCGGCGCCTCGCCACCGGCGCCCGTTGCCCCACCGATTGCGGCACCTTGCTCGTAGGCATAGTCCAGGAATGCATGGTCCCGAATGACCACTTCCTGACGCGGAAAACCTATGGGGGCTCCCTCGCTCAACGTCTCAACCGACTCTTTGATGCGCAGGTTGCCGATAGGTGCTGGCGTGCTGTGCCCGAGTAAAAACAGATCGGTGTCGACATCATCCGGCTTTTTGCGCCCAATGCGCGCCATAAGAAAACGCTTCGCTGCACCGGCGGGGGCGATATCGTGCAAGAAAGCCGGTGCGGCCTTGAGCACATTGACGTCCCAATCCAGCGGGTAGCGTGCACTCACCGCGCTGGCAAAAGGCAATTGGATATCGTCGAGGTGTTCAACGAGATACTCGCTTTTGTAGGCAAACCTGCAAGCCCCCTTGAGCCCCTCTTGCGGCTCAGGAAACTCCAGACGCATAGCGTCCTGCCAGTGCCCATCGACGAAAATCTGAAGCGTGATTCGATAGGTTGTATTCATCTGCAATTTAATGCACCTGGGTGAGTGTTTTTTCGATCATATACGCAATATAGTGCATCCAAGGGCCCGTCAGCGAGCAAACTTATGCATTAAAATGCATTTCAACCCGTATGTAAGCCGAAACCCACGGCGACCGAACAAGACCGACACGCTTTTAACCTCACCCCAGTAAAGACAACTCCCGCAAGACAGGGGGCGACGACCTGACATTCCTGCGCCAGCCACCCCGCTAAATTCCCGGCCTCATCCATAAGAGGTTGGGAATTCATGCCCTTTACACACCCGCAATTCGTCGCCGTCATCGCCCTCGTCATGGGTGCGCTAAGTCTTCAGTACGCCCATGCGCAGGGCCCATCGCACGGCTCGGCAGCGCCCATCGACACCTACCTCACCCGGCAAGCCGCCACCCACAATGGAATGCAGGTGGCGAAGGTATTGGAGCCGTATCTCTCGCACCTGCTGGCGTCCGGCCAACTGTCCGCGGAGCAGATCAAGGCAATGGAAAAATTCGGCTACGCACTCTCGCAGCAACCGGGTGCGTTCGGCGCGGCCCTTGAACAACTGGCCGGTAGCCAGAATGCCAACCTGGCGGCTGCAACGCAGAGCACCACCCAGCAGCTCAGCAACCGCGTGCTCTCGTCCCTGCGCGAACTGCCCACCGACACCGACGGTCACTTCTGGGTCAAGAACCTCGGTAGTGAAGGCGGCCTCGATAGCCAGCGCGGCAGTGCCGGTCTGAACACGGCCAACGGGGGCGTACTCATGGGCGCAGACTGGGCAGTCGATCATGCATGGCGAGTCGGGGTGCTGGGGGCCAAGTCCAGTAGTCGCTTTGACACCCAACGCTTCACCGCCGATCTGGACAGCTGGCACCTGGGCGGCTACGCCGTGCGCCAGGACGGCCCATTGGCGCTGCGCCTGGGGGCGATCTACAGCAGCCATAACGGGCAGAACCGGCGCGGCGTCGAGATCCTCAGCTACAAGGACACACTCAAGGGCAACTACAACGCCACCAGCCAAAATGTGTTCGGTGAAGTGGGTTACCAACTGGGCACTGGCAGCCTGAGCATCGAGCCGTTTGCCGGGCTTGGTTACCAGCGCTACAGCCGTGACAGTTTCAGGGAGCAAGGCGGGCCGGCCGCGCTGAACGTCGATGCGCAAACCCAGCAAAACCTGAGCAGCACCTTTGGCCTACGCCTGACCAAGCAGATTCGGTTCGATAACCAGATGAGCCTCACACCCCACCTGAGTGCAGGCTGGAAACACCTCTACGGTGACGTTGATAGCCAAGTGCGCCAATCCTTTCGCCAGAGCGGCATTGATGCGTTCACCATTCAGGGCTCCTCCCTGGATCGCAACAGCCTCAGCCTGCAAGCCGGCCTGGACCTGGCACTGTCGAAAAACCACACCGTCGGCCTGGCCTACGTCGGCGAAAACGGCACCCATAGCAGCAACCAGGGTTTGATGGGCCAGTGGCGCATGCGTTTCTAAGCAAATTTCAGGCGAAAAAAAAGGGGGGCACCTGCCCCCCCGAGGATTAAGCGGTCGTGTCGAAGGCTGGATCAGCCTTCGATTTCAATCAGGATTTCGCCAGGGTTGACCCGGTCGCCCTTGGCCACGTGAACGGCAGTCACCTTGCCGGCAATCGCTGCCTGCACTTCGGTTTCCATCTTCATCGCTTCGGTGATCAGCACGGCCTGGCCGGCCTTGACCACGTCGCCGGCCTTGACCAGTACGTCGACGATATTGCCCGGCATCGCGGTGCTGACATGGCCCGGCTCGGTGGCTTGCTTGCGCTTGCTGCTGCCGCCGCCGACAAACTCGTTGAGCGGTTCGAACACCACCTCTTCCGGCATGCCGTCGATGGACAGGTAGAAGTGCCGCTTGCCTTCGGCCTTCACGCCGACACCGGTGATGTCCACGCGGTAGCTCTCGCCGTGGACGTCGATGACGAACTCGGTCGGCACCCCTTCGCCACCGGCACGCGCCACGCCGCCGGCTTCAGGGATTGGCAGCAACACTTCTGGAACCAGGGTACCGGCGTCGCGTTCTTCGAGGAACTTGCGGCCAATGTCCGGGAACATGGCGTAGGTCAGCACGTCTTCTTCAGACTTGGCCAACGCACCGATTTCGCCGCGCAGCTTGGTCATTTCCGGCTTGAGCAGGTCGGCCGGGCGTACGTCGATCACTTCTTCGCTGCCGATGGCCTGGCGCCGCAGTTGTTCGTTCACGGTGCCCGGCGCCTTGCCATAGCCGCCTTGCAGGTACAGCTTCACTTCGTTGGTGATGGTCTTGTAGCGCTCGCCGGCCAGCACGTTGAAGAACGCCTGGGTGCCGACGATCTGCGAGGTCGGCGTGACCAGCGGCGGGAAGCCGAGGTCTTCACGCACGCGCGGGATTTCGGCCAGCACTTCGCCCATGCGATTGAGGGCGCCCTGCTCTTTCAACTGGTTGGCGAGGTTGGAAATCATCCCGCCCGGCACTTGGTTGACCTGCACACGCGTGTCGACGGCGGTGAATTCGCTTTCGAACTGGTGATACTTCTTACGCACGGCATAGAAGTACAGGCCGATCTCTTGCAGCAGTTCCAGGTCGAGGCCGGTGTCGAATTCGCTGCCTTTGAGGGCGGCGACCATCGACTCGGTGCCCGGGTGACTGGTGCCCCAGGCGAAGCTGGAGATGGCGGTGTCGATGTGATCGGCACCGTTTTCGATGGCCTTGAGTTGGCACATCGCGGCCAGACCCGCAGTGTCATGGGAATGGATAAAGATCGGCAGGGTCTGCTCGGCTTTCAGCGCCTTGACCAGTTCGCCGGTGGCGTACGGGGTCAGCAGGCCAGCCATGTCCTTGATCGCGATGGAGTCGCAACCCATGGCTTCCAACTGCTTGGCCTGGGCCACGAATGCCTCGACGGTGTGCACCGGGCTGGTGGTGTAGGCGATGGTGCCCTGGGCGTGTTTGCCGGCGGCTTTCACGGCCTCGATGGCAACGCGCAGGTTACGCACGTCGTTCATCGCGTCGAAGATGCGGAACACGTCGATGCCATTCACGGCGGCCTTGGCGACGAAGGCTTTGACCACGTCGTCGCTGTAGTGGCGGTAGCCCAGCAGGTTCTGGCCACGCAGCAGCATTTGCAGGCGTGTGTTGGGCAGTGCGGCGCGCAGTTTGCGCAGGCGCTCCCACGGGTCTTCCTTGAGGAAGCGCACGCACGCATCGAAGGTCGCGCCACCCCAGACTTCCAGGGACCAGTAGCCGACTTTGTCGAGCTTGTCGCAGATCGGCAGCATGTCGTCGGTGCGCATGCGGGTGGCCAGCAACGATTGGTGGGCGTCGCGCAGGATGGTGTCGGTAACGAAGATCTTTTTAGTCATTGGTATCTCCTCATAGCGACAAGTTTCAAGCTACAAGCTGCAAGAAAAAGCCAATCCGCTTTTACTTGTAGCTTGCCGCTGACAACTTGCAGCTGCTTATTTATAAGCCTGCGTGGGCGGCGATGGCGGCGGCGATGGCCAGGGCCAGCTCTTCGGGTTTGCGCTTGATCGAGTAGTTGGTCAGCTCAGGGTGGCTTTCAACGAAACTGGTGTTGAACTGGCCGCTGCGGAATTCCGGATTGCGCAGGATTTCCTGGTAGTAGGCGGCGGTGGTCTTCACGCCTTGCAGGCGCATGTCATCCAGGGCACGCAGGCCGCGGTCCATGGCTTCTTCCCAGGTCAACGCCCACACCACCAGTTTCAGGCACATGGAGTCGTAGAACGGCGGGATGGTGTAGCCGGTGTAGATCGCCGTGTCGGTGCGCACGCCGGGGCCGCCGGGGGCGTAGTAACGGGTGATCTTGCCGAAACTGGGCAGGAAGTTGTTTTTCGGGTCTTCGGCGTTGATCCGGAACTGCAACGCGAAACCACGGTGCTGGATGTCTTCCTGTTTCACCGACAGCGGCAGGCCCGAGGCGATGCGGATCTGCTCACGGACGATGTCGATCCCGGTGATTTCTTCGGTGATGGTGTGTTCCACCTGCACCCGGGTGTTCATCTCCATGAAGTACACCTCGCCCTCGGCGAGCAGGAACTCCACGGTGCCGGCGTTCTCGTAGCCCACGGCCTTGGCGGCACGCACCGACAGGTCGCCGATGTAGGCACGCTGTTCCGGAGTCAGCTGAGGGCTGGGGGCGATTTCGATGAGCTTCTGGTTACGACGCTGGATCGAGCAATCGCGCTCGAACAAATGCACCACGTTGCCAAAGCTGTCACCCAGGATCTGCGCCTCGATGTGCTTGGGATTGACGATGCATTTTTCCAGGAACACTTCCGCCGAACCGAACGCCTTGGTGGCTTCGGAAATCACGCGGGGGAAGGCTTGTTCGAGTTCTTCGCGGCTGTTGCAGCGACGGATACCGCGACCGCCACCACCGGAGGTGGCCTTGAGCATCACCGGGTAACCAATGCGGTCGCCTTCGGTGAGTGCCTCAGCGATGTCGGCGACGTTGCCTTCGGTGCCGGGAGTGACCGGCACACCGGCCTTGATCATGCTGCGGCGCGCTTCAGTCTTGTCGCCCATGCGGCGGATCACTTCAGCGGCCGGGCCGATGAACTTGATTCCACGTTCGGCGCAGATGTCCGCCAGTTCGGCGTTTTCCGACAGGAAGCCATAGCCGGGGTGCAGCGCGTCACAACCGGTTTCCACAGCCAGGTTCACCAGCTTGCGCGGGTTCAGGTAACCGGCCAGGGGCTCGGCACCGATGCTGTGGGCTTCATCCGCACGTTTGACGTGCAACGCGTGGCGGTCGGCGTCGGAGTAGACCGCGACCGAGCGAATGCCCATCTCGGCGCAGGCACGCACGATTCGTACGGCAATTTCACCACGGTTGGCGATCAGGATCTTTTTTATCACTTGGAAATTCCCTTGAGCCGATTGCTGCGTTCTTCGACCCGCTAGACCCGGGTCGACGCGTGACCAAATGTTTCATGACAGTCGCGAGACACACACTAAGCCCGTGGAGGGATTAACAAAAATCAATAATTATTGGGTCGCGCATAAGTAAAGACTTATAGTTGGCCGGACGGCCTCGGGCGAAAGGACTATAAAAATGCGTAAGTCATTGATGCGTATGACATTGCGTCAATTGCAGATCTTCAATGAGGTGTGCGATTTGCGCTCCTATAGCCGCGCTGCCGAGGAAATGTCCCTCACGCAACCGGCCGTCAGCCTGCAAATTCGTCAGCTGGAAGAGCTGATCGGCCAGCCGTTGTTTGATTACGTCGGCAAAAAACTCTACATGACCGAGGCCGCCGAAGCCTTGCAGCGCGCCAGCCGGGATATTTTCGGGCGCCTGGAAAACCTCGATATGCAGCTCTCGGACATGCAGGGTTCGCTGCAAGGCCAGTTGAAGCTGGCGATTGAGTCCAGCGCCAAATACTTCGTGCCGCACCTGTTTGCCGCGTTCAAGCGCCAGCATCCCGAAGTGCAACTGCACCTCACGGTGGTCAACCGCGCCCAGGTGATCCGCAGGCTGTCGGATAACCGGGACGATCTGGTGATCATGTCCATGGTGCCCCAGGACATGGGCCTGGAATTCCTGCCGTTCCTGAACAACCCGATTGTCGCCGTGGCGCGCCTTGACCATCCCTTGAGCCTGCAAGGTCCGCTGCGCCTGCAGGATCTGGAGCCGTACACGCTGCTGGTACGCGAGCAGGGTTCCGGCACGCGGATGGCTTGCGAGGAGTACTTCAAGGAGAAGCGCGTGCACTTCACCCAGACGGTGGAAGTGTCGTCCGCCGAGGCCCAGCGCGAATGCGTGAGCGCAGGTTTGGGCGTGGCCTTGCTGACGCGCCACGCGGTCAACCTGGAACTGGCCACCGGCGGGCTCAAGGAGCTGCCGGTGGAAGAACTGCCGCTGTACCGCAGCTGGTGCCTGGTGCAGGCCAAGGCCAAGCGCCTGTCACCCGTGGCCCATGCGTTCCTGGGCTTTATCCGCAGCGAACGGGTGCAGATCAGCGCGCTGGCTGAGCGTTTCGCTGGGCAGCTACGGGTACCTGCCAATGCAGTTCCGGGTAGTCACTGATGCTTTTGAGCAATTGGCGTTCTTCACAACGGTCTTCGATTGCACGACGGAACGCCATGCGGCGTTGGTCTTCCTGCTGACGGCGGGTTTTTACGGCGCTGTTGCTGTCTTCGTAGGGACGGGCCATTTCGAGTCTCCCAATGCGAGTACGGGAGTTCAGGATGGGCTCTGGCGGTTACGGTTTGGCGGCGGGGGGATGACAGGACGATGAATCTGCTGGAAATACAGGAGATCAAAATGTGGGAGCGGGCTTGCTCGCGAAGGCGGTGGATCAGTTAAAACATCTTTGACTGACACGCCGCCTTCGCGAGCAAGCCCGCTCCCACACAAGCCCAACCCCACATGGCTCCGCGTCCGACCTATCAGTCGTCGAGGGCTTTGACGGACTTGGGCGACAACCGCAGGCTGCGCAAGCTGCGCTTCACGCTCTTGAGGTGGTTGACCAGGCTTGGCCCGCGCGCCATGGCCACGCCCATCGCCAGCACGTCGATCACCACCAGGTGGGCAATCCGCGAGGTCAGCGGCGTATAGATCTCGGTGTCTTCGTGCACATCGATCGCCAGGTTGACCGTGGACAGCTCCGCCAATGGCGTCTGGCTCGGGCACAGGGTGATCAGGGTCGCGCCGCTTTCACGCACCAGGTTGGCGGTGATCAGCAGGTCTTTGGAACGGCCGGACTGGGAAATGCAGATCGCCACGTCGGTGGGCTTCAACGTCACCGCCGACATCGCCTGCATGTGCGGATCGCTGTAGGCCGCCGCCGTCAGCAGCAGTCGGAAGAATTTGTGCTGAGCGTCAGCCGCCACCGCGCCCGAAGCGCCGAAACCATAGAACTCGACACGCTGGGCCTGGGACATGGCCGTCACGGCTTTTTGCAGCTCGATCGGGTCGAGTTTCTCGCGCACTTCCATAAGGGTGTGCAGCGTGGTGTCGAAGATTTTCAGGCTGTAGTCGGCGACGGAATCGTCTTCGTGGATCGCAAACTGCCCGAAGCTCGCACCGGCGGCCAGGCTCTGGGCCAGCTTGAGTTTCAAGTCCTGGAAACCCGAGCAACCGATGGCGCGGCAGAAGCGCACGATGGTCGGCTCGCTGATGCCCACGCTGTGGGCGAGGTCGGCCATGGAACTGTGCATCACGGCCGCAGGATCAAGCAGCACGTGGTCGGCAACCTTGAGTTCCGATTTGCGTAACAGGTGGCGCGACTGGGCGATATGTTGCAACAGGTTCAAAGGGCAGGACTCTTGTTATTGGCAGGTGCCAGGGATGTAGCAAGCTTGTAGTTATACTACAAGAATTGTCGTTTTGCCCGTCTGATGCATCACTAAATCGCCCTGCTGCCCTCTGATTCAAAGGGCAGGCGCTTTGTAGCCCGCAGGGCGGCCTTGGTGCGATCAGGGAAAACCTGCATTTTTCCGTAACAAATCTGCCAGCCCTTGCGCCTGCATCGGCCGGCTGATCAGGTAGCCCTGCACTTCGTCACAACGCTCCAGCCGCAGGAAGTCCAACTGCTGCTGATCTTCCACGCCTTCGGCCACCACTTTCAGCGCCAGGCCATGGGCCATGGCAATGATTGCGCGGGTGATCGCCGCATCTTCGCGGCCCTGGCCGAGGCCACGGATGAAGGTCTGGTCGATCTTCACGTAGTCCACCGGGATGCGCTTGAGGTAGCTGAGGGAGGAATAACCAGTGCCGAAATCGTCGATGGCCAGCTTCACGCCCAGGTCGCGCAACTGCTGGAAGGTCGAGATGATGTGTTCGACGCTGTCGAGCAACTGGCTTTCCGTCAACTCCAGCTCAAGGTATTGCGGGTCCAGCCCGGTTTCTTCGAGGACCTGGCGCACCAGGCTGACCAGCTTGCCCTGGCGCAACTGATGCACCGACAGGTTCACCGACACGCGAATCGGCGCCAGCCCCTGGCGTTGCCACTCACACGCCTGCCAGCAGGCCTGGCGCAGCACGAACTCGCCCAACGGTGCGATCAGGCCGGTCTCTTCGGCCAGGCCGATAAACTCGCCCGGCGGCACCATGCCCCACTGCGGATGCTCCCATCGCACCAGCGCCTCGGCGGCATTCAGCTTGCCGCTGGCCAGGCACAGCTTGGGTTGGTAGAACACCGTGAGCTGGCGCTCGTCGATGGCCTTGCGCAGCTGGTTTTCCAGCTGCAAACGCTCCAGCGTGCTGGCTTGCAGGCTGTCGGTGTAGAACTGGAAGTTATTGCCGCCCAGGTGTTTGGCATGCTGCATGGCCATGTTCGATTGGCTGACCAACGCGGAAATTTCACGCGCATTATCCGGCAGCAGGCTGACGCCCATCGAGGCGCTGACCACCAACTCATGCCCGTCCACCGTCACCGGCACCCGCAGCTTGGCCAGCAGCCGGGTGGCCACGCGTGCCAGGCTCGACAGGCTGCCGTATGCGTCGAACAGCACGGCGAATTCATCGCCGGACAAGCGCGCAATGGTGTCCGCCTCGGGCAAGGCGTTGATCAGGCGCCGTGACATTTTTTGCAGCAATTGGTCGGCGACTTCATGGCCGAGGCTGTCATTGAGCAGCTTGAAACGGTCCAGGTTGATGTGCAGCAACGCCAGGCTACGCCCGCCCAGACGCACCCGTGAGTGAGCTTCGCGCAGGCGTTCGCGGAACAGCGAGCGGTTGGCCAGGCCGGTCAGCTCGTCATAGTGGGTGAGGTAGCGCATGCGCTCTTCGGACTCGCGGCGCGCGGATAGATCGGCGAAAAAGCCCACGATATGGCTGACTTTTCCCCGAACATCGCGCACCACATTCAATTGCAGCCACTGCGGGTACAGCTCGCCGTTCTTGCGCGTTTCCACCAGCTCGCCCTGCCAGGTGCCGTGGCTGAGCAACGCCTGGCGGATCACCGGGAAGTGCCGGCGCGCATCGCGGCTGCTGGGCAGCTCGACGACGTTGCGCCCGAGCATGTCGTCGATCTCAAACCCGGTGACGCGGCTGAACGCCTGGTTGACCGCGATCAACTTGTAGTCCGGGTCCAGAATCACGATGCCTTCGCTGGCCGCCTCGAATACCGTCGACGCGAGCCGCTGCTGTTCTTCCAGGACCTTGCCGGCACTGATGTCGCGGCGTGTACCGAGCATGCGCGTGACCCGGCCACTGGGCGCACGCTCGACGGCGCGGCCACGGTCTTCGATCCAGACCCAGTGGCCGGCACCGTGACGCACGCGGTACTCGACTTGATAGTCCTCGCTGCGGCCCTTGAGGTGCTCGACCAGCGCGCGCTTGAGCAACGGCAAGTCATCGGGGTGCAGGCGCGGCTTGAGGTGGCTGAGCATCGCCGTGACGTACTCGGGCTCCAGGCCAAACAGTTCCTTGAGTTGAGTGTGGTGGACTTCGTCGGTTTGCAGATTCCAGTCCCACAGGCCCAGTTCGCTGGCTTGCAACGCCATGGCCAGGCGCGCTTCGCTTTTATTCAGGGCGAGGCTGGCGGCGTCGAGTTCCTGGCTGCGTTGCGCCACCCGGTCTTGCAGGCCGGTCTGGGCGTTGCGCAGTTCCTGTTCGATCTGGCGACGCTGTTCGACTTCGCGCACCAGGTCTTGATTCAACTGCTCGCTGCGCTGCTGCGCCTGCTGCAGATGTTCGATCAGCGCCTGGTTCTGGAAGCGCCGCAGCAGCCCGCGCTGGATCAGGCGGTTGACTTGCCACGCCACCACGCTCAAGGAGGCCAGCAGGATCAGGCCGAGCACGCCCCAGCCTTGCTGCTGCGGGGCGCCGTTCCAGAACAGATAGACAATCGCCGGCACCAGGCACGGCACGGCAAACGACAAGAACGCCGGCAGGCTCACGGCGTAGGCCACGCTGGCCGACAGCGTTGCGGCGCCGATCAGGCCGAATACCCACGCCTGCTGCATAAAGCTGTCCGCTGGCACCAGGGCGATGGCGGCGATGGCCAGGGTCAGGCCGCTGACCGCCGAGCCGAGCATGAACATGCGTCGCCACACCGGCTGCGCCTGGCGGCTGGGCATCGCCGAATCAAACGCCGCCACCTGGATCACCCGCATCGCGACCAGCGCCAGCAGCCAGACCAGCCAGATGCTGTCCAGCAGGTATTGCTTGGGGTTCCACAGCAACCAGGCGCAGACCAGGCCATTGATCAGCATCAACAAGGTGGGCAGCAACGAGCCCTGATACAGCAGGCGCGTGCGTTCGACCGCCATCTCGGTGGCGTACTGCTTGCGGATAACCTGCGCCGGCGCCACCGAGGGGCTGAGCAGGTCGGTACTGAGGGTCATAGGCAGTGTTCTTATAATGGTGAGCCCGAAACGTCGACGGAGCATACACAAGCAAAGGTCTGCGCCAAACTGCTCCACGTCATAAAATCCCCCAGGATTTACCTGCAAACCATGGGGCCAGACCCCTCGAGCGAGGCGTGGCGGGGCCTGGACCCTATGACCGACCGGTCATCCGCCCCGGCAGAATTATCGACCATCCGGCATTGGGGTTTGCCCCACTCCGCCGAGGGCCATAGAATGCGCCGATGCGCGATGATCTCTCCCTTTTGCTGAACTCCCTCAACGATGCCCAACGCCAGGCCGTAGCGGCCCCCGTTGGCCGTCAGTTGGTCCTGGCCGGTGCCGGCTCCGGTAAAACCCGAGTGCTGGTGCACCGTATCGCCTGGTTGATCCAGGTCGAAAACGCGTCGCCCCATTCGATCCTGTCGGTGACCTTCACCAACAAGGCCGCTGCCGAGATGCGCCATCGCATCGAGCAGTTGATGGGCATCAGCCCGGCCGGCATGTGGGTCGGCACCTTCCACGGCCTGGCACACCGCCTGTTGCGGGCGCACTGGCAGGAAGCGGGCCTGGCCCAGACCTTCCAGATCCTGGACAGCGATGACCAGCAACGCCTGGTCAAGCGGGTGATCCGCGAGCTGGGCCTCGACGAACAGCGCTGGCCGGCGCGCCAGGCACAGTGGTTCATCAACGGCCAGAAAGACGAAGGCCTGCGCCCGCAGCACATCCAGGCCAGCGGCGACATGTTCCTGGCCACCATGCGCAGCATCTATGAAGCATACGAAGCGGCCTGCGCGCGCGCCGGGGTGATCGACTTCTCCGAGCTGCTGCTGCGCGCCCTCGACCTGTGGCGCGACAACCCGGGCTTGCTGGCCCATTACCAGAAGCGCTTCCGGCACATCCTGGTGGACGAGTTCCAGGACACCAACGCCGTGCAATACGCCTGGTTGCGCCTGCTGGCCAAGGGCGGCGACAGCCTGATGGTGGTGGGCGACGACGACCAGTCGATCTACGGCTGGCGTGGCGCGAAAATCGAGAACATCTACCAGTATTCCGAAGATTTCCCGGACGCCGTCACCATCCGCCTGGAGCAGAACTACCGCTCCACCGCCGGTATCCTCAAGGCCGCCAACGCCTTGATCGCCAACAACACCGGGCGCCTGGGCAAAGAGCTGTGGACCGACGGCGGCGAAGGCGAGGCGATCAACCTGTACGCCGCATTCAACGAGCACGATGAAGCACGCTATGTGGTGGAAACCATCGAGAGCGCGCTGAAAACCGGCCTCGCCCGCAGCGACATCGCCATCCTTTACCGCTCCAACGCCCAATCGCGGGTGCTGGAAGAAGCCTTGCTGCGCGAACGCATCCCGTACCGCATCTATGGCGGCCAGCGCTTCTTCGAGCGCGCCGAAATCAAGAACGCCATGGCCTACCTGCGCTTGCTGGAAGGGCGTGGCAACGATGCGGCGCTGGAGCGGGTGATCAATATCCCGGCGCGTGGCATCGGCGAGAAAACCGTCGAAGCGATCCGCGACCACGCGCGCCACGCCGATGTGTCGATGTGGGAAGCCATGCGCTTGCTCATCGCCAATAAAGGCCTGACCGGGCGCGCAGCCGGAGCGCTGGGGGTGTTTGTCGAGCTGATCGAGAACCTCGCCGCCAAATGCGCCGAAATGCCGCTGCATTTAATGACGCAGACGGTGATCGAACAGTCCGGGCTGATCGCCTATCACGAAGCGGAAAAAGGCGAGAAAGGCCAGGCTCGGGTAGAAAACCTTGAGGAACTGGTCAGCGCCGCCCGTGCGTTCGAAAACACCGAGAATGAAGAAGACCTCACGCCGCTCGCCGCCTTCCTTGGCCATGCTTCGCTTGAAGCCGGGGATGCTCAGGCCGACGAGCATGAGGACAGCATCCAGCTGATGACCTTGCACAGCGCCAAGGGCCTGGAATTCCCGTATGTGTTCCTGGTGGGCATGGAAGAAGGCCTGTTCCCCCACAAGATGAGCCTGGAAGAACCCGGCCGCCTTGAGGAAGAGCGCCGCCTGGCCTACGTGGGCATTACCCGGGCGATGCAGAACCTGGTGATGACCTACGCCGAGACACGACGCCTGTACGGCAGCGAGACCTACAACAAGGTGTCACGCTTCGTACGCGAGGTGCCGAAGGGGCTGATCCAGGAAGTACGCCTGTCCAACAGCGTCAGCCGCCCGTTCGGTGGCGGCCAGCAGCAGAGCGCAAGCAGCTTGTTCGCCGGTTCCGCGATCCCGGAAACCGCGTTCAGCCTGGGCCAGCAGGTCAAGCATGCGATCTTTGGCGAAGGCGTGATCCTCAACTTCGAAGGCGCCGGTGCGCAGGCACGGGTGCAGGTCAACTTCGCCGAAGGCAGCAAGTGGCTGATGATGGGCTACGCGAAGCTCGAAGCAATCTGACACATATCCCTAGGATGAAGGTTATTGGCCCGCCCTTGTAATTCACGAGCGCGGGCCAATATCTGTAATAAGTCCTACGGACACTTCCGAATCCGTCCTACGCAAAAGCCCGAAACATTATGTCGCTAGCCACTGTCACGACACCTGTGCAACATGGCGCGCGTGCAATCCACAAATGGGAATTCCCTTTATGAAACGTTTTCTTAGCATCGCCATGGCGTTGTGCATCGGCCTGACGATGAGCCTCGACGCCAACGCCAAGCGCTTCGGTGGCGGCAAAAGTTCGGGCGCAGCACCGACTCACCAGACCAGCCAAATGGCTCCATCCGCCGGTGGCATGGGCGGTGCAGCCGCGACCGCAGGCGCAGCCGGTGCCGCTGGCGCCGCTGCCAAGGCTGGCGGTGCTTCGCGCTGGCTGGGCCCTCTGGCCGGCATCGCGGCCGGTGGCCTGCTCGCTTCCATGTTCATGGGCGGCGGCTTCCAGGGCATGCAGATCTTCGACATTCTGATCCTGGCGGTCATCGCCTTTGTGATCTTCCGCTTTATCGCCGCCCGTCGCCGCAAGCAGCAGGAGCACATGGCTCCAGCCGGTGCGCCGATGCAGCGTGAAGTGTTCGAGCAAAAGCCTGCCATGGGCTCGATCTTCGGCGGCGGTTCGCCAGCCGCTGCTGCCCGTCCGGTGATCAACGCACCGGCGTGGTTCAACGAAGAGCGTTTCGTCGAAGCAGCCCGCAGTCACTTCCAGTCCCTGCAACAGCACTGGGACGCCAACGAAATGGACAAGATCGCCGAGTTCGTGACCCCGCAATTGCTGGAGTTCCTCAAGCGCGAACGCGCTGAGCTGGGCGATGCGTTCCAGTCGACCTACATCGACGACCTGCGCGTGCAACTGGACGGTGTGGATGACCGCGCCGACAAGACCATCGCCACCCTGACATTCAGCGGCGTGTCGAAAAACTCGCGCTTTGACCAGGGCGAAGTGTTCAGCGAAAGCTGGAACATGGAACGCCCACAAGGTGAAAACCAGCCTTGGCTGGTCGCCGGTATCCGCCAGAACGGCTGATCACCTGGCGCCTTGAGCGCGCAGTAAACGACCCCGGCGGTGTATGCAAATACACCGCCGGGGTCTTTTTTTGCCGGGCGGAAATGCGTTGCGGTTTTTACTGGATTAATGAGAAACATTCTCACTATACTCGTGCCCTCTCCCGGTTCTGCCCGAGCATAGGAACGTGCCGCCGTGCTGGAAAAACTCTTCAATCAACACGCATCCGCGCTGCATCGCTACCTGTTGCGCAAAAAATGCACACCCAGCCTGGCCTCGGACCTGGTGCAGGACACCTTCCTGCGCATCGCCCAGCTGGAGAACGTGGAACGCATCCTGTGTGCGCCGTCCTACCTGTTTCGCGTCGCGCACAACCTCATGATCGACCACCATCGCCGCTACGGTGAAAAGCGCTTCGACAACGATGCCGCCGCCTATTTCGATACGTTGGTGGATGAGGCCAGCGGCCCGGAAGAACAGGCCCTCGACGCCCTTGCCCTGGAACAACTGGAAAGCCTGCTGGAGCGCATGCCAGAACGTACCCGTGACATCTTCCTGCTGTGCCGGGTCGAGGGCATGACGCACAAAGAGACCGCCCGCTATTTACGGATTTCCACAAGCTCTGTACAAAAACACATGGCGATGGCGCTGGCCAGGATTGGCAAGGCGCTTGACCCAGACCAGGAGGGCTAAGCCTTGGGTCTCTTGCAAAGCGATAAGGTAAACAGTCAGAACCGTGAATGCTTCCCCACAAACGACCGACCCGTTGGAGCGCAAAGCTGCCGATTGGGTGATGCGTCATCGACAAGGCCAGCTGTCGGCGCGTGAGCTAGAAGCTTTTCAGCGTTGGCAGGAAGCCGACCCCAGGCATGCCGCCGCTGCCGGTCGGGCGGATCGCGCCTGGCGCGCCACCGCCGCGCTCAAACGCTGCCCAGGCTATGTCAAACCGCAGCGCCCGCCACGCAGCCTCTGGACACGCGGGACAGCCACCAGCGCTGTCGGCGCCCTCGCGCTGGGGTGCTGGATGCTGCTTGCACCGCCCTTCTGGCTGCAAGCGTTGAACAGCGACTATCACACCGGTTTCGGCGAGGTTCGCCACATCACCCTGGCGGATGGCAGCCAGGTTGAACTGGGCAGCCACAGCATCCTGAACATCGCCTATGACGATCAGACCCGCCTGGTGAACCTGAGCCAGGGCGAAGCGGTGTTCACCCCATCGCCAATCAATGATCAGGAACGCCGCCCGTTTACCGTGCGCGCCCCCGGCGCCGACATCACCGCACGCGGCACGCGCTATCTGGTCGGTATCGGCCAGGAGCGTGAAGGCTGGGTTGGGGTGTTGCAGCATAAGGTCGAGGTCAATCTCACCCCTGCCCAGCGCGATGACGTGGCCGGGTCCGCGCTGCTGGAGCAAGGCAACAGCCTGCGCTTCAGCCCGAAAGCCGGGTTGGTGCCGCTCACCACGCACCCGGATGAACTGGCCAGCTGGCAGGAAGGTCGCCTGGTGTTCCAGCGCGAAGCGTTGGGCGATGCCGTGGCGCGCATCAACCGCTATCGGCCGGGGCTGATCGTAGTCAAAGGCGACACATTGCGCGCCGTGCCAATCAGTGCGGTGATGCGCCTGGACAACCTCGACGACGCCGTCAAACGCCTCGCACAGCAAGCCCACGGGCGCATTCTCGACCTGCCCGGGCTCACGCTGATCTACTGAAAGGCCGCGTCTGCGGGCCTTTTGACATCATTCATATATAAAACGCGATACATAGACCATATCGATCTATCGCGTTTTGACTGCTGCTGCGTTTCTACTACATGTAAATAACTCTTATTTGCTTTAGTGAGGCCGGTTTTGCAGATGCAACAGAACCACAAGAAGCGCAAGGCAACCCATCGCACTCGGCTGAGCCTGGGGATTCAGCTCGCCGTGTTCGCGCTGGCCGCCGACGCCGCCGACATCCATCCGCTGCAAACTCGCCCGGCCAACAGCGCGGCCCAGGTGCAACCCCAAAGTACGTATCACGACTTCGACGTTCCCGCCCTGTCACTGGACGAAGGCCTGGTCCTGCTGGCGCGCCAAGCCGGCGTCGAGGTGTACCTGGGCAGCAATGACCTCACCGGCACCTACGGCAACCCGGTCAAGGGCCGGCTATCCCTGGAAGCCGCGCTGCAACAACTGCTCGCCAACCAGGCGCTGACCTACAGCCTGGGCAACCAGCCCGAGCGGCCGATCATCCAGGTGCAACCCGCGCCGGGCATGAGCGGCATCCAGCAAGGCGACCTGCACCCGATCTACGTGCACGGCCTGGATGGCAAGGAGTCCCGCGACGAAAAAGGCTACAACGACATCTACGATCAGGACGTGTCCTCGGTGTATTCCGGCAAGGAACAGATCGAACGCTACAAAGGCGCCGCCCCCGCCGATATGTTCAAGGGCATGCTCAACGTCTACAGCGGTGACGGCCGCAACAGCGGCGCACTGGACCCGAACGTGCGTGGCATCCAGGGCCCCGGCCGCGTGCCGCTGACCATCGATGGCACCGAGCAGGCGCTGACGGTGTATCGCGGCTACATGGGCGCCAACAACCGCAATTACATCGACCCCAACCTGATCGGCAGCATCAAGGTGCTCAAGGGCCCGAACCTGGAGCGCAACGTCTATAGCGGCGTGGGTGGCGCGGTAGTCGCCAACACCCTGAACGTGGATGACATCCTCAAGGAAGGCCAGGCATTCGGCGGCGAGCTGAAGATGGAAGGCAGCAACAACTCGGTATCGCCCAAGCTGCCGCACTTGATGACCGGCCAAAGCCCGCCCGCCGACTATCAGTACATCCCGATCTCGTCCTACTACGACCCGTCGTTGTACAAGCACCCACGCACCAGCCGCGACAACAACCTGATCACCGGCGGCGACTCGGCCTATCGCCTGGCCTTCGGCACCCGCCAGGAAAAATTCGAACTGCTCGCCGCCTACGCCTACCGCGAAAAGGGCAACCACTACGCGGGCAAGAACAAAAGCGGGTTCTACGCCACTGGCGAACAGGTCAACGGCCAGTTCGACTACATCCCCAATCTGGCCAACATCTACAAGCCGGGCGATGAAGTGCCCAACACCTCCAGCAAGATGGAGTCCTGGCTGGCCAAGGCCAAGCTCAAGATCGACGACGACCAATCTTTGGAGTTCGGCTACCGCGACACCGATTCGCTGTACGGCGAGATCCTGCCGTCACGCATTTCGTTCTTCCGCCCCGGCGACCAGTTCGATGCTGAATCCAGCGGCGTGCCGCAGTGGCCCCTGAGCCATGTGCAGAGCAAAGCCTACAACCTGGAATACAACCTCAAGCCCGAGGGCAACCCGTGGGTGGATTTCTATTCCAACCTCTGGGCCACCAATACCCAAAGCGACACCTACTCAAGTGGCGGCGTGCCCAACGCCACCAGCGCCGCCGACCCGGTGTTCAGGAATACCGCCGTCGCCAATGCCCAACATGACCGGGCCGGGGTGACCGTCAGCAACAAACTCAAGTTGATCGACAGCCTGGACCTGACCCTGGGCGCGAGCTACCAACATGAGAAGTTGGGTTCCAAAGACAACTATTACGACGCGGCGATCTTCGACACCTTGCGCATGAACCCGCGCGCGGGACGCCGTGAAGAAAAGGAATACAACTTCAATTTCGAGTGGCGACCGGTGAGTTTTGCCAAGTTCACCGCAGGCGCGCGCTATTCATCGTATTGGGCGTTTGATGACTACTTGAAAGAAACCCAAGACAAAAGCGGCGCAACCACGCAGTGGGTCAATACGGCCTATCGCGTGGATTACACCACGCGCAAAACATTGACGGATGCTGAATGGAATGCCGCCGTTGATAAGAAAGTTGCCGACCTCAACGCCGCATTTGATCTGTTTGGCATTCCGCCGGAGTTCCGCATCATTGATGTAAAGCAGTTGCAGGCAGAAACGCCGCGGGTTGAAGACACCCAACTTCGGGCTGTGTGGAATGCGGATGATAAAGGGCGCCTTGCCCGTTATAACGACCCGTGCATTCTGGCGGCCAATGCGGGCCAGAATGTCGTGTCTTGCGGCGTGTCCGATACCGGCATTGGCTACCAAAAAGACGTGACGGCCAAACATCAGAAAGACAGCGCCTGGGCGCCGACACTTTCCGGTACGTTCTACACCTCCGACAACGGTCGGGTTTACATCCGCTACAGCGAGGCCATCCGCTACCCAAGCATGTTTGAAAGTACCTTGGGCTTTTCCTCCTCTCTCAACCCATGGGGGCTTGAACCCGAACACGCCTATAACTATGAGGCCGCGTATATCCATAACCTGGCCGGGTGGGGCGGCAGTGAACGCGCCGACGTCAAACTGACCTATTACCACAACACCACCAAAAACGTGATTGAACGCAGCCCGGAACTGGTGTTCAGCAACGTTGAAAAACAGACCACATCCGGCCTTGAGTTTCAGGGGCGTTATGACAGTGGGCGGTTCTTCACTGACCTGAGCGTCGCCCATGTGTTGAAGAACCGGGTGTGCGATGAGAGGTCGGCCATCACTATTACACCCGACGGCAGTACACCGAACTGCGTAGATGATGGCTTTGTCGGTGGTTACCTGGCGAGCATGTCGCAACCCGAATGGTCGGCCAACCTCGGGCTGGGCGGTCGATTTTTCAACCGTAAGCTGGAAGTTGGCGGGCGCGCCATTTATTACCGTCAACACGAAAACAAGTTTAATAAAAACTACCCCAACAGCCCCATGGTCAGTTACTACATCAATACACCGATGTCGTGGGACAAGATTGTCACGTATGACGCTTATATCAATTACAAGTTAACCGACGACGCCTCGATCGAACTCACCGGCACCAACTTGAGCAATCTCTATTACGTCGACCCGCTGACACGCTCGGCCATGCCCGCGCCGGGGCGCACATTAAAACTCGGCTTTACCACTACGTTCTAACTTATGAGGTGCACCATGGGAGGCTAAAGAAGAAATTGGCAAATGCTCGACGTGTTGACTTAATTAAATTCACTCAATGGAACATGAAATGAAAACTTTTAACTACACCGTACTGGCAGTGGCTTTTCTTGGTTTGGCTGGCGTTGCTCAAGCAGATACTTCTTCCGGTCAAAGTTATGACGGCACCATCGTTGTAGATGGCTCCAGCGGCACGGGCACTACCAATCACCCGGGTGCAGCGGGCCAACCTGCCGTGGGCGTAAAAGCCTTTTACAACGGCGCAAAAGTGACGTTTGCCGGCCTGAAAGGCATGGTCCCCACCGACACCAACGGCGTCACCACCATTACCCCGGCAATGATGCCAGCCTCCCACTCTGCACTGGGCAATTTCGACTTCAAGCAAGTCGCCAGCCAGCAGGTGTACTACGGCGAGTGGTCGCAGAACGGCACCCACAACGATCCGACTCGCGTCGTGTACTACTCCGGCGACACCACCGGCCGTGTGCTGCCCACCACCAGCGTGACCTACGCGGTGCAGGGCATCAACAACTACTCCGGGGCTAACCTGCTGTCCGGCGACCTGACCGCCACCTTCGGCACCGCATCGCCCACGCTCACCGGTTCGCTGACCAACGCCGCGCTGAAAGTCGGGATTTCGGCCAACATCAACACCGCCACCGCCGGTTTCAGCGGCAGCGCCATTGCCCAGAACCCGACCACCAGCGCAGTGCTGGCAGCCGGCACCACCCAAGGCAGCTTCTTCGGTGCAGGCTCCACCGCGTCGCTGGCCGGTATCGCCAAGTTCACCAACCGCAACTACGACACCGCTTTCGGCGGCGTAGCCAAGTAACTGCGGCTTGCACTGACGTAGCACCACGAAGCAAGTGCCTGGCCTCCAGGCACTTGCTTTTGGCGTTTTGAAGCGATCTCGAGAGCCCGGTAATGCCCCAGCCCTACTGCAAGCGATCCCTCACGTTGCATGTTTTGCCCCTTTCCCTGCTGCTGTTCACAGCCCCGACGGTGTTCGCCGCCGACCAGGACACCAACCTGCGCCTGAACCAGAGCATCGAATACCGCGCCAACAAGCAAGAGCGCGAGTTGCTCAAGGATGAACTGCCGAGTGACGGTGCCGCGCCGTCGCTGACTATCGACGGCCAGGTCTACAGCGTCGGCAACAACCTCGACGAGCTGGGCCGCGCGGTGTACCTGAGCGTCGAGCGCCAGCAATGGCCGCAAGCCCGCGACTATCTCAAGCGCTACACCGCCCTGCCCGGCCACGACCCGATGCTCACCGCCTACGCCAACGGCGGCCTGGCCCGCGCCGATGGCGACCTGGAAACCGCCGAACGCTATTACCAGGACCTGCTGGCTATCCAGCCCGATTTCCTGCCCGGTCGCCTGGAGTTGGCACGGGTACAGTTCGAGAACCGCAAGGATCGCGACTCCAAAGCCGTGTTCGAACAGATCAGCAGCAGCCTCAGCCCGTCGGACGCCCAAGCTATGGGCCTGGGCAAGACCGTCGACAGTTTTATCCAGGCCCTGGACCATCGCGAAGACTGGCAAGGCTCATTCGCCATCGGCCCGACCTGGAGCGACAACCTCAACCAGTCCTCCGAAGGCAGCGTGACCTACCGCTATGAGACCGCTGAAGAGACCTACGTGGTCAAGCAATCCCTGCCCAAGGCGGTGTCGGCCCACGGCCAGGACTATGAGGCCACGCTCAACAAACGCATCTCCATCAGCGGCCATCACGGGCTGTTCGTGCGTTCGCTGCTGTACGGCCAAGCGTACGAAAAAGAGAGCAAGTACAACGAAGCCACCGTGATCAACAACGCCGGCTACAGCTACCACGATGCGCGCAACCAGTACGCATTCGGGCCCTCGTACGAGTTCAACACGATCGGCGACAACGCCATGTACAGCGCCTGGGGCCTGCGCGGCGAGTGGATTCACACGCTCTCGGCCACACGTATGTTCAAACTCGAAGGCGAGTACAAGGACATGACGTACAAACACTCGATCAACAGTAACCTCGACGGCGGTATCAGCTCGGTCTACGCCACCCTGTGGCAAGTCTTGCCCCAGCAATGGACGCTGTTCGGCGGCGTCGACATCACCGAACGCGACGCCCGGGACCGCGTCGCGGCGTACCTGCAAAAAGGTGTGCGCCTGGGCATCGCCAAGGACTTCGATATAGGCGTGAGTGCCGTGCTGTTTGCCTCGTACCGTAAGCGTCAATACGATGCCTACAGCGCAATCGTCGATGGCACACGGGAAGAGAATGAGCAGGGCTACACCTTCATCCTACGTGCGCCAAGACTGGCGGTGTACGACGTGGTTCCCAGCATCACCGTCAAGTACAACAAGGTGCAGAGCAACATCGACTGGATTTATTCCTACGACAAAAACAGCATTAGCCTAAAGCTGGAGAAACAGTTCTAATCCGCCGCTGTCACAGGGATTGTGCTTGTGCCGGAATATCTATTTCACGGTTGCACTTATAGCGAGCTACTGTATAAAACGCCCCTATAAACCGCGCCATCAGCAAGAGGATCCCGGCCGTGGAAGAAATCATCGAACAATTGCGTGAAGCCAACGAACCGGTCCCGGTTCCTCTGGAACTGCCTGACGAAGACCAACTGGTGGAAATCGAAGAACAACTGTTCATCGACATCCCGTTTGTCTTCCGTGAATTCCTGCTGACCGTCAGCGACGTGGTGTACGGCAGCCTGGAGCCGGTGACCGTCACCGACCCGCAGTCCCACACCTACCTGCCGGACGTGGCCGCCAACGCCTGGGACGCCGGCGTCGATCGCAGCATGATCCCGATCTGCCAGGACGGCGACGACTACTACTGCGTCGAGGAAGACGGCACCGTGGTGCTGTGGTCCGGCGAAGAAGAACTGGTCACCGAAGAAACCTGGGAATCGGTCTGGCACTGGGCGCGGGACGTCTGGCTGGAAAGCTGATCCAGAGCGTGCTTGTGGCGAGGGAGCTTGCTCCCGCTGGGCTGCTTTGCAGCCCCCCGACATTAGCCACTAGTGCTGCGCCGTATCCTTATGGTTATCCAGCGTCTCCAGCAAGGCGACCTGCATCCGCGTATGCACGCGGATGAACCAACGCCAGAGCACGGCCGCCACCGCCGCCGTGACTATGGCGATCAACACCAGCAACTTGTTGGTTGGCAGAATACTGGCCGACAAGGCTGCCAATAGCAGGAAGATCACCAGCAGCGACAGGATCGGGATCAACTCCGCAATCACCCGCCGCACGCGCTGGGTATGCCGCCCGGCCATTTCCGGCTTCACGCTCATCTCCGCCAACAGCATCGACAGCGCCTTGAGCTTGCGATAAGCCGCAATCAAAAACGGCAGCGATAACAGCAACGCCCCGCCCCAGATCAACGCCTTCTGCCAGCTTGGATCACTGATCCAGCTTTGCAGATAACCGCCAATGCGCACTGCAAAAAAGCTGCCGGCGAAGAAGATCGCCACCACCAGCGCCAGGTTCACCCCCACTTGCAGGATGATCTTGCGGATCATCGACGCCAGCATCGCGCCCTCACCCTGAGGCTGAATGCTGCGCAGCCACTCGCCGTACAGGCCGAACACCCGGCTCATGCGCTTGGGCATCACCGCCGCGATCTTCAACGACAGTGGGTCGGCACCCCGGATCAGGTAAGGCGTCAGCAAGGTTGTGATCGCCGAAACCGCCACCGCCACCGGGTAGAGGAAGTCGCTGGTCACCTGCAGCGTCATCCCCAACGCCGCGATAATGAAGGAAAACTCACCAATCTGTGACAGCCCCATACCTACTCGCAGCGAGGTTCGGCCATCATTGCCGGCGATAAATGCCCCCAGGCCGCAGGACAACATCTTGCCCAGCACCACCGCCACCGTGATCACCGCAATCGGCCAGGCGTATTGCAGGAGGATCTGCGGGTCGATCATCAGGCCGATGGCGACAAAGAAGATCGCACTGAACATGTCGCGAACCGGCTCGATCAGGCGCTCGATGTCAAGCAACTGCTTCGATTCGGCCATGATCGCGCCAATCAGGAACGCGCCCAGCACCATGCTGTATTCCAGCTTGACCACCAGCAGACAGAAACCGAAACACAGGCCCAATACGGTGATCAGCAACATCTCGTTGCTTTCGAACTTGGCCACGTAGGCCAGCAGGCGCGGTACCAGCAGGATGCCAATGACCAGCGCGACGATCATGAACAGCGACAGCTTGCCAACGGTGGAGAACACCTCGCCGGAGCTGACCGTGCCACTGACGGCGATGCTCGACAGCAAGGCAATGATGCCGATGCCAAGGATGTCTTCGACGATCAGCACGCCGAAAATCAACTGGGCAAAGCGTTGGTTCTTCATCTTCAGGTCGTTGAGCGCCTTGACGATGATGGTGGTGGAAGAGATTGCCAGGATCGCGCCGAGGAATAGCGAGTCCATGGTCTTCCAGTCGAACCAGCGGCCGATCTCGTAGCCGATCCAGATCATCAGGATGATCTCCAGGAACGCCGCGATAAACGCCGTGGCCCCGACCTTGAACAGCTTGCGCAGGCTGAACTCCAGGCCCAGGCAGAACATCAGGAAGATCACCCCCAGCTCGGCGAGGGTCTTGATCGTGTCTTCGTCGTGGATCAGGCCAAACGGCGGGGTATGCGGGCCGATGATGAAGCCGGCGACGATGTAGCCCAGCACCACCGGCTGCTTGAAGCGATGAAACAGGATGGTAACCACCCCTGCCACCAGCATGATCACGGCCAGGTCCTGGATAAAGCTGATGGCGTGCATGGCGAGGGGCTCCTTGAGGGTACTGGTGCTTTTCCCACTTCCGTTCGCGCCGCTGAAATGTCGCAAAGCGCGGAAGGAAAAGTCTGCCGAAATCGTAAGAAATGCCCTGAGACGGGCTTTTGCAGGTTAACACCGCGACTTCCGGCAGAAAGCCGGTGCAATATATGGAAACAGATCGGCCAGCGCGTGACGGCAAGCCGCCCGCCGGCGTCCCGTTATGGATGGCGCAGTAAAGATTCCAGCACCCGCAGAGGTGCCCCCCAACAGATGCCTACAACCCGTGAGTGTGCTATGGAACCCGGAAACGCCCAGCTGTCGATGACGGTGCTGATGACCCCTGATATGGCCAACTTCTCTGGCAATGTCCACGGTGGCACCCTGCTCAAGTACCTCGACGAAGTGGCCTACGCCTGCGCGAGCCGTTATGCCGGTCGCTACGTAGTGACATTGTCCGTAGACCAAGTGATTTTTCGCGAGCCGATCCATGTCGGTGAGCTGGTGACCTTCCTCGCCTCGGTCAACTACACCGGCAACACCTCGATGGAGGTGGGTATCAAGGTGGTGACCGAAAACATCCGCGAGCGCTCAGTGCGCCACACCAACAGCTGCTTTTTCACCATGGTGGCTGTGGACGACCAGCGCAAACCGGCCGCCGTGCCGCCGCTGCAACCGCACAACAGCGAAGACAAGCGCCGTTTCGTGCAGGCCCAGCAACGTCGGCAGATTCGCCAGGAGCTGGAAAAGCGTTATCAGGAAATCAAAGGCTGAGGCGCTGACAATCCCAGGGTGTAAACCGGGTCAAATGTGGGAGCGGGCTTGCTCGCGAATACGGTGGTTCAGTTGGAACATCTTTGACTGACACACCGCTTTCGCGAGCAAGCCCGCTCCCACATTTTTGCTGTGCGGTGTTACAGGCCTATCGGCGTGGCTTCAAAACGCACACGCGGATGCGCAATCCGATCCTGAGCCCGCACCAGTTCCAACTCGTAACTGGCACACGCCTGGGTTTCCAGCAGCACTTCATGCACCGCCGCTGCGGTGAACTCGAAGGCCGCCACCAGGCTGTCACCCAACAGCACCCGAGCCAGGAACAACCCGGAAGTCAGATCCCCCACCCCCACCGGCTGACGCGGAAACGCCAGCAATGGCCGACGCAGGTGCCAGCTGCCATCAGTCGTCACCAACAACATCTCGAAACCGTCCGGCAACTTGCCCGGGTAATCCAAATGTTTCACCAGCACAGCCTTTGGCCCGCGTGCCAGCAACGCCTTGGCCATTGCCAGGCAGTCGAACAGCGATTGCGGCTTGCGCCCGGCAAAACTGTCCAGCTCCAGTTGGTTGGGGCACAGGAAGTCGGCCATGGCAGCCGCTTCGTCGAGCAGGAAATCGCTGACTTCCTGGGGCACGATGCAACCTTTCTCCGGGTGACCCATCACCGGGTCGCACAGGTAAAGGGCCTTGGGGTTGATGGCCTTGATGCGCGCCACGCCGGTCAGAATCGCCCGGCCCTGATCCGCACTGCCCAGGTAGCCAGACAGC
Source organism: Pseudomonas sp. GL_117 (assembly GCF_057835125.1). Taxonomy (NCBI): domain Bacteria; kingdom Pseudomonadati; phylum Pseudomonadota; class Gammaproteobacteria; order Pseudomonadales; family Pseudomonadaceae; genus Pseudomonas; species Pseudomonas sp. GL_117. The sequence goes on from NZ_CM174418.1 coordinate 6,167,340, forward strand.
ACCGCATCGCAGTTGCCCAGTTCGCCAATCGCGGCGATGCCTTCCACCAGCGCCGGAATTTGCTGCGGCGCCAACACTTCGCCGGCCCACTGGCCATACTGAGTGTGGTTGGAGAACTGCACCGTGTTCAACGGCCAGACGTTTACCCCGACCCGCTGCATGGGGAACACGGCGGCGCTGTTTCCGGCATGGCCAAAAACCACATGAGACTGGATCGCAAGCAGATGAGGTGTGCGTTTCATGCAGGGGATTTCCGTAAAACCGATGAAATTCTGGCCGCGCAGTATGCGACTAAACGCAGCCTGTACGACAGACCGGCGACACAGTTAAGCTGCTCTCACTTTGTTGGAGTTTTTCGCATGCTGACCCTGGGAAATATCTTCGTGTTGATGCTGCTGGCGACCGCTGCCGCCTGGGTGTGGCACAACCACGGCCTGCGCGAGCGCGCGTTGGAGCGGGTCAAGCAGCATTGCGCCAAGCTCGACATCGAACTGCTCGATGGCGCCGTGGCGCTCAAGCGCATCGGGTTTGTGAAGGATGCCAAGGGGCGGCGACGCTTGGCGCGCATCTACAATTTTGAATTCACCGTGACCGGCGAAACCCGCCATCCGGGGACCATCACCCAATTCGGCGCCCACAGTGCGCAGATCGAACTGGCCCCCTACCCGTTCGAGATCAAGACGCCGCTGCCCAGCGCCGATGTGATCGAGCTCAGCCAATGGCGCCAGGACCACGCGAGCAAGAACCGTCACTGACGGCAGGCAGCCAGCGCGGCCTGTAGCGTCGCCACGTCCTGTGGCGCGCTGAAGATCAATTCGATACGTGAATCGCGGCGCCATTCGCTGGGCTGCCAGGCGACTGGGCTGTTATCCACAGCGTTGGCGCTGACCCAGCCTTCGGCGCTGTGGATAACCAGCTTGGCACGACGCCAGCTCAGGGATGACAGCCATTGATCAAGGCGCTCGGCACTGAATATCTGACTCGGATGCCAGCGCCAGCCGATACTCCAGCCGCCTTCTTGAGCCTGGCTGAGGCAGATGGGCAGCGTCGGGTCGCTCCAGATCGCCGGCATTTGCGCGAGCCCCTTGGGCACAGTGAAGTTATCCACAGCCGCGCCAGCCTTGATAGTCAGCCCCGGCAACTGCGCCAGCGGCAACTGCGCCTGGCGGGTCCAGTAGCGTGCGCAGTCGGGCAATTGCCGTTCGATGGCCTCACGCTGTGCAGCGTCCAACCCTTCATCCTTGTTCAAGACCAACAGCCCGGCACCGGCCAGCGCTTGCTGCTGGGCTTGCGGCAAAGGTTTGCCCGCGGCCAGGGCTTGGGCATCCAGCACCAGTACGCAGGGCTGCACCGCCAGCACGTTTTGCCACGGCGCCTCCTGTAGCTGCTTGAGCAACTGCGCGGGATGGCCCAGGCCCGACGGCTCGATAAACAACCGATCCGGCTTGGCCTTACGCAGCAAGCGGCCCAGGCCTACCTGGAACGGCGCACCATTCACACAACACAAGCAGCCGCCGGCCACTTCGCCCAGGGCAATGCCATCGTCATCCAGGGTCAACAGCGCAGCGTCCAGGCCGATCTGCCCGAACTCATTGATCAGCACGGCCCAGCGCTCGTCCGCCGGGCGCTGGGTGAGCAGGTGCTTGATCAGGCTGGTCTTGCCGGCCCCCAAAGGGCCGGCAATCACGTGGGTGGGAATGTTCTGCAACATGGAGGGCATCGTTCAGGCCGTGTAGAGGGTTTGATCCTACGCGGTTATGCGAGCCAATCCAGCGTCAGGATCAAGCGTCGCTCATCGGCTTTTAATGCCGGCGAACGGTGGATCAAACCGTAGCCTTCGTTACCGTGCCATTTGGTGCCCTTGAGCAGGGCGACTTCGCCGCAGTGGATCTGCTCGATGCGCTCGCTGGGCTCGGCGTCCGCCTGGCTCAGTTTGCGGCGATCCATCACGCCTTCGCGCAACCACTGGCTGCCGATGCCAGCGTAGGTGGTGATCAGCCGCACCGGCACGTGATCGACGTGAAAACGCGGGCACATGGCCTTGTCCAACAGGCGCAGGCGCACGCCAATGCGCTTGGCGCCCAGCAGGCAGGCAAACGCGCTGATCAGCCATGACACGTCGGCGATAAAACCTTCGTAGCCTTCAAGATCGCGACAACTGGCCGCCAAACCGTGCAAGTTCACCGTGGCATCTTCGCTGTTGAGCTCGATGACCATGGAATCCGCCAAGGGCTCGTTGAGCGCCACCAGCAAGGCGCCGAATTCGGCGATGTGCAGCGGCAACTGCCGCTGCCACAGCGCCAGGTTGACGCCATCTTCAAGGATTTCAGCGAGCACCAGCGGGGTTTCACCAGCGGTCTGGCGAATCACGGGGCGCAGGGCAATTACCGGGGCCAGCATCAGGCTGCCTGCTCAAACCAAGGGCCAAAAGGGTCGGCCAGCAAGCGCCAACCTTCGACGCCCAGGGCCATTTCTTCGTCAGTGAGCAAGCACGCGTCCAGCTCGGCGCGCATGTGTGCGAAGTCGATGTTCTGGCCGATAAACACCAGTTCCTGGCGGCAGTCGCCGGTGCTCGGCTGCCAGTTACCCATGATCGCCGCGACGCTTTCTTCGTCCTGGGGCCACTGGCTTTTTGGCACGAAGCGCCACCAGCGCCCGGCAAACCCATGGCGCATCAAGCCACCGGCCTGGGACCAACTGCCGGCGTCCTGGTGCTTGCTGGCCAGCCAGAAAAACCCCTTGGAGCGCAGCAGTTTGCCGTTCACCCAAGGGCGGTCGATGAAGTCGAAAAAACGCTGCGGATGGAACGGCCGACGCGCACGGTAGGCGGTGGAGGCGATGCCGTACTCTTCGGTTTCCGGCACATGTTCACCACGCAGTTCCTGCAACCAACCCGGAGCCTGGGCGGCGCGTTCAAAGTCGAAACGGCCGGTGTTGAGGATCTTGTGCAACGGCACTTCACCCATGACCATCGGGATGATCTCGGCCTGGGCGTTGAGGCGTTCAAGGATCGCCATCAGCTCTTCGCGTTCGCGACTGCTGATCAGGTCGATCTTGCTGATGAGGATCACATCGGCGAACTCGATCTGCTCGATCAGCAGGTCGGTGATCGAGCGTTCATCCTCTTCACCGAGGGTTTCACCGCGCGAGGCGAGGCTTTCGGCGGCCTGGTAGTCGAGCAGGAAGTTCATGCCGTCGACCACGGTGACCATGGTGTCCAGGCGGGCGATATCGGCCAGGCTTTGTTCGTTTTCATCGCGAAAGGTGAAGGTTTCGGCCACGGGCAGCGGTTCGGAGATGCCGGTGGATTCGATCAGCAGGTAATCGAAGCGACCTTCCTTGGCGAGTTTTCCGACTTCCAGCAGCAAGTCTTCGCGCAAGGTGCAGCAGATGCAGCCGTTGCTCATCTCGACCAGTTTCTCTTCGGAACGGTTGAGGGTGACGTCGCGCTGAACTTCGCTGCCGTCGATGTTGATTTCACTCATGTCGTTGACGATCACCGCCACCCGCAGGTTTTCGCGATTGCGCAGGACGTAGTTGAGCAGCGTGCTTTTACCGGCGCCGAGAAAGCCGGACAACACAGTCACGGGGAGACGATTGGACATCAGGTATTCCTCATCAGGGTTGGCCGGTCAAATCGCCCGTTTATGGCGTTCGCGCAGCTCTTCACGTTCTTTGGCTTCGATACACAGGGTGGCGGTAGGACGTAACAACAAGCGCTGTAGGCCGATAGGCTCGCCGGTTTCACGGCACCAGCCGTATTCACCGCGGGCCAGCCGTTCGAAGGCCTCGTCGATCTTGTCCAACAGCTTCTTTTCCCGCTCCAGCAGGCGCAGTTGCCATTGGCGCTGTTCTTCGGCGCTGCCGACGTCCGCCGGGTCGCTGTTGGGTTCCTGCTCGCGCAGCAGCTGGAACTCGGCGTCGATGCGCGCTTGCAGCTCATTGCGCTGAGCCAGCAACAGCTCGCGGAAGAAGCCTTGCTGGACTTCGTTCATGTAGTCGGCGGGCGGTTGGGCCAGCAGGTCTTGTTCAGTCATGGGGAGCGGTTCACGGGTCAGGCTGTGGCTTAATGTTATAGTATAACAATACAAATAAGCCAATCCCCCTTGCTCGACATGACGAAGGGCGCAATGCTTGAGCATCTGCGCCCCTGAGAAGCCTTATGAAATATCTGGTATGCGCCCTGTTGTTGGCAGCGGCAGGACCTGCCTGCGCCCAAGCGCCGAGCCTGCTGGCGAAATGCTCGCGCAGCGCCAATCTGCTGGCCTGTGTAGACCCCCAGGGCAACGCCTATAGCGTGGCGACGGTCGGCAGCACCACCTATCTGCGCGGCTTCGAGGTGATCGGCAAACGTCGGTGGGCACAGACCAACAGCCGTTATGGGCAACTGACGTTTTTTACCGGGCTGGCTTCGGATGGTGAGGCGTGGGTCGGCTACACGCGGCGCGTGGGCTGGACCACCATAAACAGGTTCTCCAGTTCCGGTGGGAGCAGCGCCAAATTCACCTGTAGCCGGATAACGGGCTGTTAGACCTGGCCACTCTTCTGTTCCTGGGCCCAGGCCATGTAGCTGTTCATCGGCGGGTTCTTCTCGAAGTACTTTTTCAAGCCGTCGAACAAGCCGTCTGCAACCGCCTGTTGATGACGCGCCGTGACCAGCCGCTCAGCGTCCCTGGCATTGGAGATAAACCCGGTCTCCACCAGGATCGACGGCACGTCCGGTGATTTGAGCACCGCAAAACCGGCCTGCTCCACGCGCTTCTGATGCAGGGTGGTGATGCCTTCCAGGCTGCCCAGGATCGAGCTGCCCAGTTGCAGGCTGGAGGCGATGGTGGCGTTCATCGACATATCCAGAATCACCCCGGCCAGCATCGGGTCCTTGTCCTTGAGATTGAGCAGGGTGGTAGCCCCCAACAGGTCGGCACCGTTTTCGCGCTGGGCCATGAAACGTGCGGTGGCAGACGTCGCGCCGCCTTCAGACAACGCATACACCGAGGCGCCCGAGGCGGTGAGCCGTGGCGCCGCATCCGCATGCACCGAGATGAACATGTCGGCCTTGTGCTGACGGGCGATGTCCACACGTTTGCGCAGCGGCACGAAGAAGTCGTCGTTGCGTACCAGCTTTACGTCGAAACCTTTCTCACGCTTCAAACGCTTGGCCAGCAGTTGGGCGATGGACAGCACCACGTCTTTTTCACGCTGGCCTTTGGAGCCGATGGCGCCGGGGTCTTTGCCGCCGTGGCCGGGGTCGACCACCACGATGATGTCGCGCTTGGGGTGTGCCTTATCTACGGACCGTGCCGGTTCGGCGGCGATTTGACGAGGTGCCTGGGTGGCGCTGGTCAGGTCCAGCACCAGGCGATGGCCCTGGCCGTCCTGCGGCGGCAGTAGAAAGCTGTTGAGCCGCATCGGTGCCGCCAGGTCCAGCACGATGCGGGTATCGGCCTTGCCGAAATGCCCCGAGCGGATCGAGGTGATGCCGCTGTTCTTCAAGGCCAACTGCGAGAAATCTCCGCTCAGCCCCGCGCCACTGAGGTCGATGATCAAGCGTTCCGGCGAGGTCAGGGAAAAGGTCTTGTACTGCACCGGACCGCTGAGGTCGAACACCAGCCGCAGCTTGTCTTCCGAGCGCCATAGGCGTGCATTGCTGATCTGCGTGGCGTGGGCCGTAAACGGCAAGGTGAACAACGGGCTGACCAGCAGCAGGTTAAGGAGCTGACGTCTGTGCATGAAAAATACCGCAGATAAAAGGAGCGTCCCTACTCGACATGACTGAAAAAAGACCGGAGCAGAAAAATCATCGTCGACTCAATAGTTATAATATAACATGTCTTTTTACTTCCAACGATGGACCTGCCCATGAATGCGCTGACTCTGCCGGATATTGCCGCGCAGGCTTCACGCCAAGCCGTGCCACTCGACTGGGTCGGCATGTGCGGCATCGCCCTGCCGATCCTCGTCGACGGCCAACGCCTCACCGCCAGCGCGGATGCCGGCGTCAGCCTGGACGATGGCGAGGCCCGTGGCATTCATATGTCACGTCTGTACCTGGCGCTGGAGATGCTTGAGCAGCAGCCCCTTACGCCGGCACTTCTGCGTAATGTACTGCAGCGTTTCCTCGACACACATGAAGGTTTATCTAAGAACGCCTACCTGCGCATCCACAGCGATTTGCTGCTCAAACGCCCGGCATTGGTCAGCCCGCTGGCGGGCTGGAAAGGCTACCCGGTAAGCATCGAAGCGCGCCTGGAAAACCAGATGTTCCACGTGGAACTAAAAATTGACGTTACTTACTCCTCAACCTGCCCCTGCTCCGCCGCCCTCGCCAGGCAGTTGATTCAGCAGCAATTTCTTGAGGATTTCGGCAACGCCCCGCTCAAGCACGAAGACCTACTGACCTGGCTCGGCAGCGCCAACGGCATCGTCGCCACACCCCATAGCCAGCGCAGCAGCGCGCAACTGCACATCCATCTGCAAGGCGATCAACTGCCCTTCACCGACCTGATCGACAGCGCCGAAGCCGCCCTCGGCACCGCTGTGCAAACCGCCGTAAAACGTGCGGACGAACAAGCCTTCGCCCTGGCCAACGGGCAGAACCTGATGTTCTGCGAAGACGCCGCACGCCGCCTGAACCTCGCCTTGAAACGCTCGGATGCCGTCAAAGCCTTCCACCTGAAAGTGATCCATGCCGAAAGCCTGCACGCGCACGATGCCGTGGCTGAAAGCCGCTGGACGAGACACCCCGCATGATTACCTGCACCGCATTACGTTGGGGCGCCCCAGGCCAGCCGCTGACTCCCGCCCTGGACCTCACCCTGGAAAAAGGCAGCCTCACCGGGATCATCGGCGCCAACGGCACCGGCAAAAGCAGCCTGCTCAAAGTCATCGCCGGCCTGCAAAAACCGCTGGCGGGCAAAGTCAGCGTGGAGGTTCCACGGCGCGGTGGCCTGTCGTTCCTGCCGCAGCAACAACACCTCGACCGCCAGTTCCCCATCAGCCTGCAAGAGCTGGTCGCCGCCGGCTTCTGGGGCTCGCAGCTCACCCCGCAACAACGCAGCCAACGCCTTGAGGCGGTCCTGGAAGACTGGTGCCTCAGCGGCCTGCAACAGCGCCCGTTGATGGCGTTGTCCGGCGGCGAATTGCAGCGCGCCCTGCTTGCCCGCATGAGCCTCGCCGAAGCGCCCATCCTGCTGCTCGACGAACCCCACGCCGCCCTCGACGAAGACGGCCAGGCACTATGCTGGAAACACATCCACGCCTGGCACGCTGCGGGCCGCACGCTGATCGTGGTCTGTCACGACCTGGCCTCCGTGCGCCAACACACCCAGCACGTGGTGCAAATCAAAAGCAGCGGCTGCGTGTTCGGCGACAGCAAAACCCTGATCCGCCCCCAAGCGCATATGCAGGTGGCCTGATGCACCTCGCCGCCCACCTGTGGATGCCCTTCGTCGACTTCGTATTCATGCGCCGCGCACTGCTCGGCGGGCTCGTCCTCGCCTGCAGCACCGCGCCGCTCGGTGTGTTCCTGATCCTGCGGCGCATGAGCCTGATCGGTGACGCCGTGGCCCACGGCATCCTGCCCGGCGCGGCCCTTGGTTTCTGGTTCGCCGGCCTCAGCCTACCCGCGTTGACGATCGGCGGCCTCGGCGCCGGGCTGAGCATGGCTGGCCTGTCCGCGTGGATCACCCGCCGCACCGGCCTGCGCGAAGACGCCAGCCTCGCCGCCATCTACCCCATCTCCCTGGCCGCCGGTGTGCTCATCCTCGGTCTGGCGGGCAAACGCCTGGACCTGCTGCACCTGCTGTTCGGCTCCGCCCTGGCGGTGGATCAGACCACCCTCACCGGCATGCTCTGGGTCACAGGCTTCAGCCTGATCGCCATGGCGGCGATCTACAAACCGCTACTGCTGGACACCCTCGACCCGCTGTTCCTGCAAACCGTCAGCCGCCTCGGCCCACTCGCCCACGGGCTGTTCCTCACGCTGGTGGTGCTGAACCTGGTCATCGGTTTCCAGGCCATCGGCGCCTTGATGGTGGTGGGCCTGATGATGTTGCCGGCCATTGCTTCACGTTTCTGGAGCCGGCGCCTGCCGGTGTTGATCGCGGTATCGGCGGTGCTGGGATGCCTGTCGGTGTGGCTTGGCTTGTTGCTGTCGTTCTACTACTCGTTGCCCAGCGGCCCGGCCATCGTGCTGGTGGCTGGCGCCGGGTATCTGCTGTCCGTGGTCTTCGGTCCGGTGCACGGCCTGCTGCGCCGCCCGCCCTTGCTGTCATCCCAATGAGGTGTTTCCCGATGCGCGCTTTACTCGTACTGTTCAGCCTTCTGCTGCCGCTGTCGATGGCCCAGGCGGCCGACAAACTCCAGGTGGTCACCAGCTTCAGTATTCTCGATGACATCACCCACCAGATCGGTGGCGAGCACATCCAGATCAGCAACATGGTCGGCCCGGACGCCGATGCCCACACCTACGAGCCGTCACCGGACGACGCCAAGGCGCTGCTCAAGGCCAAGATCATCATCAAGAACGGCCTGGGCTTCGAGCCGTGGCTGGACCGCCTGGTGACCAGCACCGAAACCAAAGCCACCGTAGTGACCGCCAGCAAAGGCGTGATTTCCCACACCATGGACGAAGACGGCGAAACCATCCCCGACCCGCACGCCTGGCACAACCTGGCCAACGCTGAAATCTATGTGAACAACATCACCAAGGCCCTGATCGCCGCCGACCCGGCCAACAAAGCCGACTACCAGCGCAACAGCCAAACCTACCTGAAAGAAATCTACCGCCTGCTCGCCGAAGCCAAGGCCAAGTTCGGCGCGCTGCCAGCCGGCAACCGCCGCATCGTCACCTCCCACGACGCCTTCGGCTACCTGGGCCAGGCCTACGGGATTCAGTTCCTCGCGCCCCAAGGCCTGTCCACCGAACGTGAGCCATCCGCCGCCGAAGTTGCCGCGCTGATTACCCAGATCCGCAAAGACAAGGTCAAGGCCGTGTTCATGGAAAACATCAAGGACTCGCGCCTGCTCAAGCAGATCGCTGACGAAAGCGGCGCGCAGATCGGCGGCACGCTGTACTCCGACGCCCTCGCCGCCGAAGGCCCGGCCAGCACCTTCACCGGGCTGTTCGAATACAACCTCGACACCCTGTGCGCCGCCCTGGGCAAGCCATGAGCCTGCGCATGCTCGACCTGGAAGGGGCTGCCCTCGGCAGCCGCTTTCCACTCGATCAGGTGCTCGATGCGCTAGCGTGGAACAGCGACGGCCTGATCGCGGCCATCGCCCAGCAATACGGCAGCGGCGAAGTGCTGATGCTGGCCTGGATGAACCGCCAGGCCCTCGACGAAACCCTCGCCACCGGCCAGGTCTGCTACTGGTCACGCTCGCGCCGGCGGCTGTGGCGCAAAGGCGAATCTTCCGGCCACAGGCAACAGTTGGTGCAAGCGCGCCTGGACTGCGACGGCGATGCCGTGCTGCTGATCGTCGATCAACAAGGCCCGGCCTGTCACACCGGTCGACCCAGTTGCTTCTACAACGCTATCGACGGCGACCTCATCCACATCATCACGGAGCCCTCAGCATGATCCGCAAAAACCCTTCCGGTGATCTGCCAGTGATTGCCGAATCGGCCTACGTCGACAAGACCGCCATCATCTGCGGCAAGGTGATCATCGGTGAGAACGTCTTCGTCGGCCCCTACGCCGTGATCCGCGCCGACGAGGTCGACGCCAGCGGCGCCATGGACCCGATCACCATCGGCGCCAACTCCAACATCCAGGACGGCGTGGTGATCCACTCCAAGTCCGGCGCCGCCGTGACCATCGGCGAGTTCACCTCCATCGCCCACCGCTCCATCGTCCACGGCCCCTGCACCGTCGGCGACCGCGTGTTCATCGGCTTCAACAGCGTGCTGTTCAACTGCGCCGTGGGCGATGGCTGCGTGGTGCGCCACAACTCGGTGGTCGACGGTCGCGACTTGCCCGACACGTTCTACGTACCCTCCACCACCCGCATCGGGCCCAACACCGACCTGTCGCAGTTTCCGCCGGTGAGCGTCAGCGCCTCGGAATTTTCCGAAGACGTCGCGCGCACCAACGTCGACCTGGTGCGCGGCTACAAAGCCCTGCAAAACGAGTTCTGAGCCATGAGCCGCCTGCTGATCCGCAACGCCCGCCTGGTGAATGAAGGCCAGCAATTCGACGCCGATGTGCTGATCGCCAATGGCCGCATCGAGAAAATCGCCGGCAGCATCGAAGGCTGCAACGCGCCCGTGGCCATCGATGCCCAGGGCCAGTGGCTGCTGCCGGGCATGATCGATGACCAGGTGCACTTTCGCGAACCCGGCGCGCCGGACAAAGGCAGTTTCTACAGTGAATCCCGCGCGGCGGTGGCCGGCGGTATCACCAGCTTCATGGACATGCCCAACACCAACCCGGCCACCCTCACCCTTGAGGCCCTGGCCGATAAAAAACGCCGCGCCGCGCTGCACTCGGTGGCCAATTACGCCTTTCACTTCGGCGTAAGCAACGACAACCTCGACACCGTCGCCGCCCTCGACCCGCGTGAAGTGGCCGGCGTCAAAGTGTTCATGGGTGCCTCCACCGGCAATATGCTGGTGGACGATCCGCGTATCCTCGAGCGCCTGTTTGCCGAAGTACCGACCCTCCTGCTGGCCCACTGCGAACACACGCCAAGCATCCTGGCCAACGAACAGCGCCTGCGCGAGCGCTTTGGCGAGCACATCCCCGCCGTCGCCCACGCGCTGATCCGCGATGCGCATGCCTGCTATCGCTCGTCGTCCTTTGCGGTGGAATTGGCCAAGCGCCACGGCACCCGCCTGCATGTGCTGCACCTGACCAGCGCCCGTGAGCTGGCGTTGTTCGAAGACAAACCGCTGTCGGAAAAGCGCATTAGCGCTGAAGTCTGCATCCACCACTTGCTGTTCGACGACCGCGACTATCACCGCCTTGGCCACCAGATCAAATGCAACCCGGCGATCAAGACCCGCGCCGACCGTGACGCGCTGCGCCTGGCCTTGTTGAGTGAACGTCTGGATGTGATCGGCACTGACCATGCGCCGCATACCTGGGCGCAAAAACAGTTGGGGTATCGTGAGGCGCCGTCGGGTTTGCCCCTGGTGCAGCATGCACTGCCGGCGTTATTGGAGTTGGTGGCCGATGGGCATCTGCCCCTGACCACCCTGGTGGCGAAGACCAGTCATCGCGTGGCCGACCTGTTTGCCATCCCCGATCGCGGCTACCTGCGTGAAGGTTATTGGGCCGACCTGGTGTTGATCCAGCCCGAACCTGCCGGCAAGCCGGTGAGCAGCCAAGCGATCCTTGGCCGCTGCGGCTGGACGCCCTTCGCCGGGCGCAGCTTTCGCCACAGCGTCAGCACCACCCTGGTCTCGGGCCACCTGGCGTGGCACAACGGCCAGGTGGTCGACAGCTGCCAGGGCTTGCCCCTGCACTTTTTGCGTTAAGCGCGGGGTTTGACCGTACCGCAATCGTTGCCCAGCCACTGTGCGTGGCTGTCCAGGCTGCCCTTCTGCTGGATGCCGGTAGCATTGAAGGTGCCATTGACGGTGGTGGTGAATTCCTTCTGGCTCTGGAAGGTCGCCACGCCAGTGCCCTGGGCTTTCGGGCAACTGAAGCGGAACTTCCACTGGTTGCCGGTCTTGTCGGTCACTTGCTGCTTGCAGCCCGATTGCGGGTCGGTCAGGGGGATCGAATCCGAGGCGACCTGCGCCGGAGTCAGGCACACCTGCACGCCTTTGCCGGCCATGGTGATGCCCTGCTTTTCCAGCATGGCGCGCTGTTCGGGGGTCATCTGTTGCTTGAGCTGACCGAGGATCAGCGACAAGTCCGGCAGCTCCTGGTTATCGACTTTCATATTGCTGGTGGTCAATTCCCACAAGCCTGGCGCCAGCATCTGCGCCTGTGCTGCCACCGGCAGCGACAAACCAACAACCATGGCTAAGCAGAGCAGACGTGCATTCATCGGGTAACTCCTGGGTAATTGTGGGCGTTAGACGCCGCAAAGCGGTCAGTGTTGCACGGCAAAGAAAATAGCGACATTCGGCACCAGACATGGTCTGTTAGGCATTGGATTGTCTGGAGTAACGTCGTCCATGGATTTCTTTGGCCCACACCTGCTCGCCTACGTCATCGCCACGCTGCACTTTCTCGGGACCCTCGCCGCGCTCCACGCGGTGCTGACCGTCCGGACCGCGCAAGGCTCGATCGCCTGGGCCTTGTCGCTGATGTTCATGCCTTATCTCACGCTGATCCCCTACCTGATCTTTGGCCGCAGCACCTTCGACGCCTACATCCAGGCACGCCGCCAGGCCAACCAGGAAATGCACACCGCCATCACCGAGCTGAACTGGCGCCCGTGGGTCGAGGAAGCCCTCGCCGCGCGCAACTCCAGCGCCTACGCCTCGCTGCGCGCCATGCCCAAACTGGGACGCATGCCGTGCCTGGCCAACAACGAAGTGCGCTTGTTGATCAATGGCGACGCCACCTTCAGCGCGATTTTCGACGCCATCCGCCAGGCAAAAACGGCGGTGCTGTTCCAGTTCTTCATCATTCATGACGACGAGCTTGGCAGGCAGTTGCACGCTCTATTGAAGGAAAAGTCCGCTCAGGGCGTAGCCATTTACGTGCTGTACGACCGCATCGGCAGCCACGCCTTGCCCCACCGCTATGTGCAATCCCTGCGTGACGCCGGGGTACAGGTCAAGGCCTTCGCCACCCGCAGCGGCTGGCTCAATCGCTTCCAGGTCAACTTCCGCAACCATCGCAAGATCGTGGTGGTGGACGGTGTCACCGGGTTTGTCGGCGGGCATAACGTCGGCGATGAATACCTCGGCCAAAAGCCGCCGCTGGCACCCTGGCGCGATACCCACGTGCAGGTCACCGGCCCGGTGGTGGCGTGCATGCAGGAGTCGTTTGCCGAAGACTGGTTCTGGGCCGCACGGGAACTGCCGCCATTGATCCTGCCGGACACCTACCCGGAAGACGGCGTGCTTTGCCAACTGCTCGCCAGCGGCCCGGCCGACCCGTATGAAACCTGCTCGCTGTTCTTCGTCGAGGCCATCCACGCCGCCACCGAACGCGTGTGGATCACCAGCCCGTACTTCATCCCCGACGAAGCGGTGTTCGCCGCCCTGCGCCTGGCGGTATTGCGCGGCGTCGACGTGCGCCTGCTGCTGCCGTCGCGCCCCGACCACCGCATCGTCTACGCGGCCTCCAGCCTGTATGCGATCGAAGCGGTACGCGCCGGCGTGCGTGTGTTCCGCTACACGCCGGGTTTTCTGCATCAGAAGGTGGTGTTGGTGGACAGCGAAATCAGCGCCATCGGCAGTGCGAATATGGACAACCGTTCATTCCGGCTGAATTTTGAAGTGATGTTGCTGACGGTGGATGAAGCCTTCGCCCATGAAGTGGAACGGATGCTGCTGGACGACTTTGCCCTGGCTCACGAGGTCAGCCAGGAAGAAAGCCGCGAGACTCGGCGCCTGCAACAATTGGGCATGCGCGTGGCGCGGCTGATTTCGCCCATTTTGTAAGTGACAGCGGCAATTGGCCTGGAAAATGTCTCGATACGACAAACGGCGTCTTCTCCAGCCTCCCCTGCTCTAGGCTTCAACCTGTCACTTATGACAATTGGAGCCCTTCATGAAAGCCACCCAAACCGCCCCCTCGATCGTCGTGGAGATCGGCAAGCCAACCGACATCCTGTATTTGCACTACAAAGTGCTGTACCCAGACAAGCCCTTCGACCGGGCAGCGGTCTATCTCTACGACAATGGCATCTACCTGATCCTCTCACCCGGCGAACGCCATTGGGGCGTCTTCGTGATCGTCGGCGATATGAGCGATCCACGCTGGGGAATATCTTTTATCTCACTGCCGTCCACCGACTGGGGCGCATACCTGGCTCGCCATGATTTAACCTTCAGCCAGGCAACCAACGTATTTACCCAGCAGCTGTATATACAAAACGATCAAAACCCAGCCAAACAGCACGGCGTCTTCCACCGTTACAAAAACACCGTGGAAGACCCGACAACATTGACCTGGGAAAACATCCCTCACCCTCGATAAATATCGTCACGCGTCCAAGGCAGTTCATGGCTGCCATCTGCATGGGGCTTGAGTGCAAGGATTTGATGCAGATTTATCCAGCCCCGGGCAAACGCATAGGCGCACCCGGCCAGGTACAACCGCCAGATCCGCAACGCCTGCTCCGGCACCATCTTCGCCGCGGCCTCCAGGTTGTCCTCCAGGCGCTCGCTCCAATGGTCCAGCGTGCGTGCGTAGTGCAAGCGCAGGCTTTCGACATCGACCACTTCCAGCCCGGTCTCACTAAGCTCGGCGGTCATCATCGCCAAATGCGGCAACTCGCCATTGGGGAACACATACCGCTCGATAAACTCGCCGGCGCCGCGCCCCACCGGGCGGCCGTCGGTGTGCTTGGCGGTGATGCCGTGGTTCATCACCAAGCCGCCTTCGCGCACCGCGCCAAACAGGGTCTGGCAGTACTGCGCCAGGTTGGCGTGGCCGACGTGTTCAAACATGCCCACGCTGACCACTTTGTCGAAACGCCCGTCCTGGGGCAGGTCGCGGTAATCGAGCAGTTGCAGGTCGACCTGGTCCGCCAGGCCTTCGGCGCTCACCCGCTCGCGGGCCAGTTCCAGTTGCTCTTTGCTCAGGGTGATGCCAAATACCTTGACCCCGAACTCCCGCGCCGCAAACCGCGCAAGCCCGCCCCAGCCACAGCCGACGTCGAGCAAGTACTCGCCCGGCTGCAAGCGCAACTTGCGGCACAGGTGGCGGAATTTGTCTTGCTGGGCCTGATCGATAGATTCGCTGCCGGTTTCGAAATAACCGCAGGAGTACGCCATGTCCTGGTCCAGCCACAGCTGGTAGAACGCGTTGGACAGGTCGTAATGGTAGGAAATCGCCGCCGCGTCTGTAGCCTTATCGTGGATCGAGCGCACCGGGCGGGTGCCCTCGTCATCGTCGACCAGGGCAGAACTCAACTCATCGCATACCCGGATCACTTCGCTGATGGAGCCTTCCAGCTCTAGTTTGCCCTCGATAAAAGCTTCGCCCAACAGGTCGAGCGTCGGATGGGTCAGTTTCGGCACGACCGTGGGGTCCTTCACCACGATGGTCACACTGGGCTCGGGGCCCAAGTTGAATTCATGGCCATCCCAGAGTCGAAGACGCAGCGGCAGCTGAAGATTCTGTAAGGCCGGTGGAAGTTGCGCGAGCATGAGTAGTCCCCCCTTGTTTCAGACGTCTGAAAAGAGGGTAGACCATCCCAAGACAAGTAGGAGGCTATCGATCTGATAGTCCGTCGCTATGGCGCCCGGCGCTCGAGCAAGCCCTCCTCGACCCACTGTTTCAACCATGTAACAGCCTGTAGCGGCGCGCCCTCCGAGTAGGTGACAGCCAACTCGCCGCACAGCTCGGAAAAGCTCCAGCCGGTGCTCACCATCCCCGCCAAGGCGCACGCTTCGGCCGGTTCCAGGCTGCGATAGCGGCACACATTCTGGTGGCGCCACACCAGGCAGATGTGCGCCGTGTCCAAGGCTTGGCTGCCAGGGAAATCCGCTTGATCCTTGCTCGCACGCCAGATCGCCACGCTATTGAAGTGGCAAATCAGCTGTTGCACCGAAGGCGCCAGGCTGACGCGCAGATCCGGCCAATCCTCAGGTGGCAGCAGCGCCATCGTATTCAGGCTCAGCGGTTCGCCCTGGGGCGCATCGAACGCCAGGGTGAACGCCCATTCCAAACGCGCCAGCTCGGCCAGTGGCGCACTCTGTTCGGCCACCAAGTGCTCGACGATAAACGCGGCAAAACGCTCGCCAAACCAACGCAGGCTGTAATGGGCCGATGGATAGCGCCGTACGTAGGCCTCGGCGAGCAACGCAAACTCCTCATCCCCCAGCCAATACCAGATTGCGCCGAAGTCATGGCGCAACACTTCGTGCAACCGCGCACGATAGGCGTTGTGATAAATCGCCAGGCCCGTGTCTACGTCCAGGCTCGGCCCGCCCAGCAACGTGGCGGCGAAGCCGGTGTCGGCGACTGAAGTGTCGGCAAGCAGGTGCTGCTCAAAGGCCAATTGCCATTCGGTCAGGCGCATAGCGGCCTCCCGGCCAGGGCGCTGGCCCCCAGTTCACGGGCCTTGCCCAGCTCGGTGAGCAGTTCTTCGAACGGCGGGAAATGGTCGTCGCGCTCCAACAGCGTCGAAACCGGCCCCAAGTGCTGCAGAGTCTGCTGATACAGCGCCCATACCGGATCGCACACCGGATGATCATGGGTATCGACCACATAGTCGCCGTAGTCCATATGCCCGGCCAGGTGCAATTGCCGGATACTCTGCGGCGGCAGGTTGCGAATAAACGTCCACGCGTCAAAGCCATGGTTACGCGAGCTGACATACACATTGTTCACGTCCAGCAACAACTGGCAGCCCGACATGTGGGCCAGGGCATTGAGGAATTCCCACTCGGTCAACTCATCCGCCTGGGCGCGCACATAGCTGGAGACATTTTCCAGTACCAGCGGACGCTGCAACACATCCTGCACTTGGCGCACGCGGGCGGCGACGTGGTAGAGACTCTCTTCGGTGTAAGGCAGCGGCAACAGGTCATGCAACTGGTGCGCGCTGCCGCGGCTCCAGCACAGGTGATCGGACACCCACGCCGGCTGGATACGCTCGGCCAGTTGCTTGATCTGTTTCAGGTAATCGAGATCGAGGGCGTGGGGCCCGCCGATGGACAGGGACACACCGTGCATCACCAACGGATAACGCTCGGCGATCGCGTCCAGGTAGTACAAGGCCTTGCCGCCTTGCACCAGATAATTCTCGGAGATCACTTCGAACCAATCCACGGCCGGCGACTGTTCAAGGATCTGTTGGTAGTACTGGTTGCGCAGACCCAGGCCGTAACCGAGGCTCGCAAGGGAAGTGGACATAAGACACTCCTGGGCAAAGTGTCCGCAGCGGTGGACGGCAACCGCTGCGGGTGCGCTCGTTTACTCGCCGACTTTACCGCCCGCCGCATCACACGCGGCCTTGGTCATGGCCTTGAAACCGTGGCCCTTGCAGACGGCCTGGCCTTTACAGGCGTTTTCCGCGGTCTTGCAGTCGTTCATGCCTTTGCAGGAAGTCACGCCGTAGCAGTGCACAGTCGCGTCGGCGGCTTGAGCCTGGGTGGCGACACCGGCAAACATAGTGGCGGCAGCGATAGCCAGGGCAGCACCGGAAAAGGCCTTCTTGAAGTTCATTGTCGTAGTCCTCAAAAGATCAGTAGGGGTGTCGGTCCGAACGGAATGTGCGGTCTCGACACACCACTAGAGAGAGGTGCCCGGCTGGCGTTACAACAAGCTCGAAATTTATTCTTCGAGCGTCAACAACGGCTCCTGAAAACGCAGCAAACGCCCGGCGTTGCCCAGTACCAGCAAGGTGCTGAGGTTATGCAACACCGCAGCGATCATCGCCCCGGCAGCGCCCAGCCAGCCAAACGCGGCGAACACCACGATCGCCAGCGTCCAGCCCAGGCCGATGATCACGTTGACCTGCAACGTCTGCCGGCACTGGCGACTCAAGCGCACACAGGTGCCCAGGCGCCGCAGGTCGCTGCCGATCAGCACCACGTCCGCCGAGGCCAGCGCGATGTCGGCGCCGCCTGCCCCCATGGCCACGCCGACCACACCGGCCTTGAGCGCCAGGGAATCGTTGATGCCGTCGCCCACCACCATCGGGCGAAAGCCGCTGCCGATCTCACCCAGCACGCGGTTGAGCTTGTCTTCCGGCAGCGCCTGGGCTTGGACGTCGCTGATGCCCACGTCCAGCGCCAGGCTGTCGGCCACGCTCTGACGGTCGCCGGTCAGCAGCAGTTGGCGGCCCAGGCCCAGGTCGCGCAACTCTTGCAGCGCCTGGCGCGCTTCCGGTTTGACGCGGTCGGCCAGCAGCAGCCAGGCGAGGAACTGGCCATCCAGCGCCAACCCGGCAATCGGGCCGTCGTGAGTCGGCACCGGTGTGGTGACGATGCCCAGCTGTTCGAACAACTCCGGCCGCCCCAGAGCCGCTTCGCCCTGCGCGGTCTGCGCCACCACGCCCAGGCCCTGGCGTTCACGAATATCGGTCAGCCCCGGCAATTGTTCCTGCGTCGCCAAGCCCGCCAACGCGCGGCTGACCGGGTGGCTGCTGGCCGAGCCGAGGCTGGCGGCCAGGTTCAGCAACCGTTGCCGATCCGGCGCAGTGGTCTCGATGGATTGCAGGCGCAGGGTGCCATAGGTCAGGGTGCCGGTCTTGTCGACCACCAACGAGGTCAGGTCCGCCAGCTCCTCCAGAAACGCCGAGCTGCGAATCAAAATCCCATGCCGCGCCGCGACCGCGATCCCGGCAATCGCCGTGGCCGGCGCCGACAGCACCAACGCACACGGACACGCCGCCACCAGCACCGCCAGCATCGCCTGCGCGTCGTTGGTGACAAACCAGGTGACCGCCGCCAGCAGCAGCACCAACACCATATAGCTGCCGGCATAGCGCTCCAGCAGCCGCGTGATCGGCGGTTTGGAGCGCTCGGCGTTCTGCATCAGCGCGATGACTTTGCCCAACGTGGATTCATGCCCGGTGCGCGTCACTTCCAGGCGCAGCAAGCCGTCGAGGTTGATCGCGCCGCCAAACACCTGCACGCCGGCACTCGCTTCCAGCGGCACCGACTCGCCGGTAATCGGCGCGGTGTCCAGGCTCGCCTGGCCCGACAGCACCACGCCATCGGCGGGCACACGGTCGCCGGCGCGCACTTCGACAATATCGCCGGTGTGCAGCGTGCCGTTATCCACCTCGACGATGCTGCCATCGGCCTGCACCAGCCGCGCATGGCTGCGGGTCAGTTTGCCCAGGGCGTGGATCGCCTCCTGGGAGCCGATCACGCTGCGTTCTTCGAGCACGTGGCCGAAGATCATGATGATCGGCAACAGTGCGGCCGTCAGCAGATCTCCAGTGGCCCAGGCCCCAAGCATGGCCAGGGCGATCAGTTGGTCGGTGATCCCATGCAGGCTCGGAAAGCGCAGGCTGTACCACGCCGAACGCATCACCGGCACGGCCACCAACAGCGAGGCAACCCCCAGCAGCAACTGGCTGACCCCGCTTTGATCCGGCGCCAGCCAGCGCCACGCCAGGCCCAGCACCAGCAAACCGAGGGCCAGCATGGCCAGGGTCAATTGCCGCGCAGCACTGCGCTGCTCGGCGGAGGTCAGCATGGGTGCGCTCATTGTTCGGCTCCCTGAATGATCAAACGGGAGTCGTCTTTCGGATCGACTGTGGTCACGGAACCGGCCTGGCCGAGAATCTTCGGCAGGCGTTCGCGGTACAGGCGCAGCAGCAAGCCAGGGTCTTTGACCTGGGCCAGGCTGGCGACGGTGGCGGTTTGCGCCCGGGCATTGGCCAAGCGTTCGCTGGTCTGGGCGTGGGCGACTTGCACCACGCGGTCGGCCTGCTGGTTGGCGGCCTGGGTGAGTTTTTCTGCGTCGGTGCGGGCGTTGGCCACGGCTTTGTCGGCCTGCTGGCTGGCGGTCAACACTGCGTTGAAAGCATTCACCGCCGGGCCCGGCAGGCTCGATTGCACATCCACCCGGGTGACTTCGATGCCCAGGCCCAAACCGCTGGAGGTCAACTCCGCCAGGCGTTTATTGATGCCTTGCACCAGATCGCCACGCAGCCGTTCGCGACGTTCGGCGGCGCCGTTGTCGGTGCCGATCAGCTCGGGGCGCGCCACCAGGATCGTGTCCAGGTCCCGCGCCGCCGTAAGGGCCACGGCGCTGCGCGTCACCAGTCGATCCAGCGCTGGCAGCACATGCCCGCCCTGGAGCACAAAGGCATAGGGCTCGGTGACTTTGTAGAACACCCGCACATCCAGCTGCACCACCCCGGCATCGCCGGTCAGCAGGTAACCGGAGCCGGCCAGCGCATCACTCAATGGCGTGGCGAAACTGGCCACGCGGTCAGCCTGGGTCGCCGCCTCGGAGCGCAACAGGTTCTCGACCCGGCGCTCGATCACGCGGTCGGCCGCGGGCAACAGCACCACTTGCTCGAACGGCTGCGGCCAGGCCAGCAACAGCCCGGCATTCTGGATACGGTCGAGGGCGCCGAAGTGCAACACCACGGCACGGTTCTGCGGGTCGATCTGGCGCACATTGGAAAACGCCCAGGCCAACGCGGCCAATACGGTCACCGCGTACAGCGCCAGGAACGTCAGGCGCCCGGCCTGGACCCATGGGCTGTCCGGGCTGTCACGCTCGGTCATGGCTGGACGTCCTTCGGCCCGTCCACCAGGGCGCGGAACGGCGCCGCGTCGGTGCGCAGGATAATCCTGGTGCCTGGCGAAACCACGGTGCCCAAGGTGTCCAGCGAACGCAGCAGGTTATACAGCTGCGGATTACCGGCGTAGGCACGGCCGTAGATCTGCGCGGCTTCGACCCGCGATTGCGCCTCGATGTCGGCGGCTTTGACCGTGGCATCGGCCTGCACGATGCGCGCGTCACGCTCGGCGGCGGAGCGGATCTGCGCCGCTTCACGCTTGCCCACGGCCGTGCGCTCGGTGGCGATGGTTTCACGCTCGGCGCGCATGCGGTCGACGGTGGCGGTGAGCGTCACCGACGGCAAGGTCAGCCGTTCGATACCGACTTGGGCCACGCGCACGCCGTAGGTGGTGAGCAATTGTTGATCAATCTGTTGGCGCAACTGCGCTTCAAAATCAGCAATGCGCACTTGGCTGGCATCGGTATTGATCAAGCTCGACAGGTCAAAGCTGGCTGCGGTGGTTTCCAGCGCCGAACCGACAAAGGTACGAATCTGCCGCGCCGCTTCATCCGGCTGGTTCTGCACGGCGCGCATAAAGCGCTGCACGTTGTCGGCATCGCCCTGCACCTGCCACGCCACGTACGCCTGCACGATGATGCGCAGGCCATCGCGGGTGCCCACGTCCTGCAAGCCGCTGGAGGTGGTGCGCAAGCGCAGGTCCACCGGGATCGCCGCTTCGAACGGCGCCGGCCAGCGCCAGCCCAGGCCCGGCTCCAGCAGCACCCGCGCCGGGTTGCCGAAACGGGTAATCACCGTGGCTTCGCCGGAGCGCACTTGCACCAGGCTCGCGGCCGCGACCGCAAACAGCACCAGCAGCACCGCCCAGGCCATGCGCCGCCATGGGAACGGGCCGGCGGCGGGTTCGTCGCCATGATGATGGTGGTGGTGGTGATGGCCATGATGATGACCGTGATCGTGAGAATGAGCGCTCAACAGACCGACTCCTTATTGAACGGCTTTGCGCGGCAGCGACGGATCGGCCGGCAAGGAAAAAGAACGCAGATCGATCGTCGGCGCACTGTCGGCGCCCAGGCGATGATCCAGAATCAACAGCTTGGCGTGGGCCAGGCCCTGGCTCAGTTGGCCGAGGTACTGTTCCAGCACGAAGGCTTTGCCCGCGCTGGCGTAGGCCTTTTGTTCGGCGGCGAAACGCAGGTCGGCCGCTTGGGCACCGGCATTCACTTCGCGCGCGGTGGCCGTGGCCTGGTCACGGGCGCTGCTGGCTTGCAACAGGGCCAGGTTGGTTTGTTCGCTGGCGGCGCCGCGTTCGCGGGAGATCAGCGCCTGTGCGCCGATCTGCGCAGCTTGCACGCCGTGATAGGCATTAGCGGCGCCGGCCGGTGGGTGGATCGCTTCCACCACCGTGGCGAGGATTTCCACGCCGCTGTCGAGGTGATGCAGATCGGCCTGCACGGCGCGGCCGATCTCGTCGGCGAGGCTGGTGCGTTGCTCGCCGAGCAATTCGTCAAGGGTGCGCGAGGCAAAGTCGTGGACCAGGATGCGGCTGGCGGTGCTGCGGATCAGGGTCGGCACATCCGCGCTGTTGTAGGTGGCGGCCAGCGCGGCGTGGTCGTTGAGGCCGATGCGGTAGACGAAACGCACGTCCATGTTGACGATCTGGAAGCCCTGCTTGTCGCCGCTGCTGCTGGCGATGACCTGGGATTTGTCATTCACGTGGCTGGCGTCCCACAGGCGGTTGGCGATCAGCGGCGCCGGGCCTTCAGCGGCGGCCAGCTCCGGGGCGGCGGCCTCACTGACGCTGGTGGCGAGTTCATGCACCACGCCGTTTTCCACACTGATCACGCGGCCCAGCGGCCAGGGCAGACCGGCATGCAGGCCAGGGCCGAACACCTCCACCGGCTTGCCGAAGCGCTCATAAATCCCACGACCTTGCAGGGGCACTTCGTGCACACCAGAAAGCGCCCAGCCTACCGCCAGCACCACCAGCAACACCGGCAGAAATGCGCGGCGGATGTAGGTAAACGCCCAGATCTGGCGCAGGTCGATGCCGAAGCGGTTGTGCAATTCGTGCTGCAAGGCGAGCAAGGGTTGCGGTGGCCAGCGCAGCAGCCCGGCGATAACGCTTTGCGCCATCAGCCGCGGTTCGAGGCGTGGTTGGCGCGGACTGAACAGCGAAAGGATGGCCCTGAGCAGAAACTCGATGGCGACCAGCGCGGGTAGCCCGCCGATCAGTACCGCGAGCCGCAACGGCCAGACCGCTTCGGCACTGGCGAACAGCAGGCAAATTCCACTGAGCACCAGGCAGATAATCGCCACCCGGCTCAACTGCGCCAGCTGCGCGGCTTCCGGCCATTGCACGGCGGTTTCCTGGGCGAGGCGGCGTTCGAACACCAGCAGGCCAAACGCCAAGGCCAGTGCCAACGCGGCACCGATGCTGGCGGATTGACCGACTGCTGCAGCGGGCAGGGCCAGGTTCCAGAACTCGACGACACTGACCAGCGCCAGCAGCGACCAACCGCCGAGCCACACCACCGGCGTACCGATCTGCTGGGCGAAGCGCTCGGTGAAGCGGGCGTAGCGGCTGGTGTCCTCAACCGGCACTTGCGCCGCAGGTTCTTCCAGCGCCTGGGCGCGCCAATCGGCCACCCACCACGCCGACTGCAAACCGGCCACCAGCAACAGCAACGCCGACGCACAGTTGATCAACACCACCGGCCAGATCGACAGCGGCGCGAACAGCGCGACGAACAGCGCCAGTACCCACCCGCACAGCGCCACCGCCGTCAGGCTGATCCCGGCCTGGCGCAATCGACGGGCATGGAACAGCCCCTGCTGAAAACGCGGCAGGCCTTCCACCGAAGCGCCGTCAGCCTCTAGATCCACTTGCATCCACTTACGTCCGCTTGCACACAATTGGTTACGATATAACACGGGGCGTGAAATTTTTGTCCGGTGAATGTCGCTTTCAAACCCAACCACCGATTCCCTGTGGGAGCTGGCTTGCCTGCGATGCTGCCAACAAGGTCTTCCAGCAAAACCGAGGTGATTCAATCGCAGGCAAGCCAGCTCCCACATTGATCGTTTCCACTTCTATACCTCGTTGTGCTCGGGAGCGTGACTAAACCCCCATAAACACGCGCCATCACTGGTACAGGCCAGGATTAAGCGGCACACTCCAAGCCAGTTTTTCGCGGGCTCACGGACAAGGAAGCGTCACCTCCCATGATTTCGATCTATCAGCTCAAACCGCGTTTTCAAAACCTGCTGCGCCCCCTCGTGCAGCGCCTCTACGACAACGGCACCACCGCCAACCAGATCACCGTGCTGGCCGGCGTGGTTTCCCTGCTGGTCGGCCTGCTGATCGCCAGCTTCGCCCAACACCTGTGGCTGTTTGCGCTGATCCCGCTGTGGATGATCCTGCGCATGGCCCTCAACGCCATCGACGGCGTGCTCGCCCGGGAATTCGGCCAGCAGTCGCGCCTGGGTGCCTACCTCAATGAGTTGTGCGACGTGATTGCCGACAGCGCGCTGATCCTGCCGTTTGCATTGATTCCCGGCGTGAGCCTGGCGCCGGTGCTGCTGGTGGCGTTGCTGGCGGTGTTCAGCGAATACGCCGGGGTGCTCGGGCCGATGGTGGGCGCATCGCGGCGCTACGACGGGCCGATGGGCAAGAGCGATCGGGCGTTTGTGCTCGGCGTGCTGGCCACTGGTGTAGCGCTGGGTTGGCTCGGCGCCAGCTGGGTGGATGGGGTGATGTGGCTGGTCGCCGCCCTGCTTGCCTACACCCTGGTCAACCGGGTACGCCAAGGCCTCAAAGAACAACAAGACTCCCCTTCTGCATAAGGATTTTGCGATGCGCGAACAACAAGCACACACCTTCAGTACCCACGATGGCGTCGAGCTGTTCTACCGGCACTGGCCGGCCACCGCGGGCGACGGGCCACGCAAGGCCATCGTGTTGTTCCATCGCGGCCATGAGCATTCGGGGCGCATTGCCCATCTGGTCGATGAACTGGACCTGCCACACTTCGACTTCTTCGCCTGGGATGCCCGTGGCCACGGCCAGTCTCCCGGCGAACGCGGCGACAGCCCCAGCTTCGCCACCAGCGCCCGCGACGTGCAAACCTTCTGCGACCACATCGGCGCCACCTATGGCATCGAGGAAGAGAACTTCGCCGTCATCGCCCAAAGCGTCGGCGCGGTGATCGCGGCCACCTGGGTGCATGACTACGCGCCAAAGATCCGCGCGCTGGTGCTCGCCTCGCCGGCGTTCAAGGTCAAGCTCTACGTGCCGTTCGCCCGGCCGGGCCTGGCGCTGATGCGCAAGTTTCGCGGCAACTTTTTCGTCAACAGCTACGTCAAGGCCAAGTTCCTCAGCCATGACCCCGAGCGCGTGGCGTCCTACGACAGCGACCCGCTGATCACCAAGGCGATCTCGGTAAATGTGCTGCTCGGCCTGTACGAAGCGGCCGACCGGGTTGTGGCCGATGCCCAGGCGATCCAGGTGCCGACCCAATTACTCGTGTCCGGCTCGGACTTCGTGGTGCACCGCAAACCCCAGCAGCAATTTTTCGACCGCCTCGGCAGCCTGAAAAAAGAGCTGCACATCCTCCCCGGTTTCTTCCACGACACCCTCGGCGAACGCGACCGCGCCACCGCCGTGAGCAGCGCCAAGCGCTTTATCCTGCAGAACTTCGAACACCCGCTGGACCGCGCCTCGCTGCTCGACGCCGACAAGATCGGCGCCACCTGCGCCGAATCCGAAGCCCTCGCCGCGCCGTTGCCGCGCAACTCCCTGCGCGACCTGTACTGGCGCCTGACCCGCGCCAGCATGGGCCTGGGCAAGAACCTGTCGGACGGGGTCAAGCTGGGCTTCGACACCGGTTTCGACTCCGGCAGCACCCTGGACTACGTGTACCGCAACAAGCCCACCGGCAAGGGCGGGCTGGGGCGGATGATCGACACCAACTACCTCAACTCCATCGGCTGGCGCGGCATCCGCCAGCGCAAGCTGAACGTCGAGGAACTGCTGCGCCTGGCCATGGCCAAGTTGCGTGCCGATGATCGCGAAGTACGCATCGTCGACATCGCCGCCGGCCACGGTCGCTACATTCTGGAAGCCTTGCAGGGCGTTTCGCCGCTGCCGGAGTCGATCCTGCTGCGCGACTACAGCGACATCAATGTGCGTGACGGTGGCGCGCTGATTCGCGAGAAGGGCCTGGGCGACATTGCCCAATTCGTCAAAGGCGATGCATTTGACCGTACGGACCTGGCCGCGCTGGCGCCCAAGCCGACGCTGGCGGTGGTGTCCGGGTTGTACGAATTGTTTGCCGACAACGCCATGGTCGGCGGCTCGCTGGCCGGGCTGGCTGAAGCGGTAGAGCCCGGCGGTTATCTGGTCTACACCGGCCAGCCATGGCACCCGCAACTGGAGCTGATCGCTCGTGCGCTGACCAGCCACCGCCAGGGCCAGGCCTGGGTAATGCGCCGGCGCAGCCAGGCGGAGATGGATCAACTGGTCGAGGCGGCGGGCTTTCGCAAGATCACCCAGCGGGTGGACGAATGGGGCATTTTCACCGTGTCCGTGGCACAGAAGATCTGAACATGCGCGAACCCGGTCTGCTCAAGCCCGCCGTCCTCTGGCTGCTGCTGTTGGCGCCGCTGTTCTTCAGCACCTACGGCTTCGCCACCTGGGTCACCAGCCAGCGCAGCGACGTCGGCACGTTGGTGTTCGACTGGGAAACCCACATGCCCTTCCTGGCGTGGACCATCGTGCCCTACTGGTCCATCGACCTGCTTTACGGGTTCTCCCTGTTGCTGCCCAACAGCCGGCATGAACTGAAGCAACATGCGCTGCGGCTGTTGAGTGCGCAGGTGATTGCCGTGAGTTGCTTCCTGATCTGGCCGCTGCGGTTCACCTTCGAGCGGCCCGAACTGGATGGCGTGTTCGGCTGGCTGTTTGCCGTGCTGGCCGGGTTCGACAAACCGTTCAACCAGGCGCCGTCGCTGCACATCGCGCTGCTGGTGATCCTGTGGGTCATGTACCAGCGCCACACCCAGGGTGTCTGGCGCTGGCTGGTACACGGCTGGTTCGCGTTGATCGGTCTTTCGGTGCTGACCACTTATCAACATCACTTTATCGACTTACCCACAGGCGCCCTCGCCGGCTGGATCTGCGTGTGGCTATGGCCGGTGGAACATCCGAGCCCGCTGCTGAATGCGCGGCTGACGCGGGACCCCAAGCGCTGGCGGCTGGGCGTGCGTTACGGCCTGGGCGCGTTGCTGCTGGCGGTGCTTGCGTTGGCCCTGGGCGGCGGCTGGCTGTGGCTACTGTGGCCGGCGGTGTCCCTGGCCTTGATCAAGGCGAACTACTTCGTGCTGGGCGCCGCAGGCTTCCAGAAGCGCGCCGATGGTCGACTGACACCGGCCGCGCGCTGGCTGTATGCGCCTTATCTGGCGGCGGCGTGGATCAACTCGCGCCTGTGGACACGCAAACATCCACAACCCGACCGGATTGTGGATAACGTCTGGCTCGGGCGCATTCCCACGACCCGCGAGCAGGAGCCCTTCAAGGCCATCGTCGATCTCTGCGCCGAATTGCCGATTAATCCACAGGGCCGTGCCTATCAGGCCATCCCCGTGCTGGACCTGATCGCCCCGACGCCCGCCGAATGCCTGCTCGCCGCCGAGGCCATCGAACGCCTGCGCGCCAGTGGCCCGCTGCTGGTGTGTTGCGCCCTGGGCTATTCGCGCAGCGCGACGGCGGTTGCCGCGTGGCTGCTGCACAGCGGGCGGGCCACGACGGTGGAGGATGCGCTGACTATTATTCGTACAGCGCGGGCCGATGTGGTCCTGCACCCCGCTCACCGTGAAGCTTTGGAGGGTTTGCCCCATGCCCGCTGATATGGAACTCCAGGTCGTCGCCAGCCTGCTGCGCCGCGGCCGTTCGCTGGATCAGTTATCCACAGGCCTGACCCTGCTCGGCGTGTTGTTCGGCCTGGCCCAACTGCTGATGGCCAGCATTACGCCGATCTGCCTGCTGCTCAGCCTGTGGATGATTATCCTTGGGCTGCTGCAAAAGTACTGGGCGCTGCGCGTGGCCTTCGATGCCGACCTGTTCGCCCTGCTCGCCCGCGACACCGAACGCACCGCCGACCTCGACCTGGCCCTGCAAACCCTTGGCCTGCAAGCGCCCAAACGCGCCGGCCGGCCTTGGACCGAACGCCGTCGCGGCGCCCTCAAACTGCTGCGCAAACAGGCCTGGTTGCTGGGTGCACAAACGCTGCTGACCCTGGGCGTGATCCTCGCCAGCCCCTGGCTGCCTTTCGCCGGATAAGGAATTCCCATGTTCGAACCCGTGGTCGCCACGCTGATTACCTCCATGGCCCGCACCGTTACCGGCGCCCGCAGCCTGTGGCTGGGCTGCGCACCTGTGCCGGTGCAACGCATCTACTTCGCCAACCACAGCAGCCACGGCGACTTCGTGCTGCTGTGGGCCTCATTGCCGCAAAACCTGCGCAAATTCACGCGCCCGGTGGCCGGTAGCGATTACTGGAGCAAAAGCGCCTTGCGCCGCTACATCATCAACCGTGTGTTCAACGGCGTGCTGATCGACCGCGAGCGCAAGGACCCTGTGGATAACCCGTTGCAGCCGATGTTGGCCGCATTGGAAGGCGGCGACTCGTTGATCCTGTTTCCCGAAGGCACGCGCAATCTGGAAGACGGCCTGCTGCCGTTCAAAAGCGGCTTGTATCACTTGGCAAAAAGTTACCCACAGGCCGAACTGGTACCTGTGTGGATAGCCAACCTCAACCGGGTCATGCCCAAGGGTCGCGTGTTGCCGCTGCCCCTGCTGTGCACCACCAGCTTCGGCACGCCGTTGCATTTGGAAGAAGGCGAAGACAAGACCGCGTTCCTCGCCCGCACCCGTGACGCCCTGCTCGCCCTAGCCCCGGAGCATTCCTGATATGCATAGCCAGACCATAATGCTGTTCGGCGGCATCGGCGCGATCCTGGTGCTCGCCTCGCTGATCGGCCTGATCCTCAAGCTGCGCACCCGTGGCACGCCTAACGCGGTGATCGACAACCTCAACGCACGCATCAACGCCTGGTGGGTGATGGTGGTGGTCATCGGCATCGCCTTCTGGCTCGGCACCGGGGCGGTGATCCTGCTGTTCTACGCGGTGTCGTTCTACGCCCTGCGCGAATTCCTCACCCTCACCCCCACCCGCCGCAGCGACTACCCGGCGCTGGTGGCCGCGTTCTACCTGGCGCTGCCGCTGCAATACCTGCTGATCTACTCGGACTGGTACGGGCTGTTCTCGATCTTCATCCCGGTGTACGTGTTCCTGCTGCTGCCGATCCTCGCCTCCCTCGGCGGCGACAGCACACACTTTTTGGAACGGGCGTCGAAGGTGCAATGGGGCCTGATGATCGCCGTGTTCTGCGTGTCGTTCGTGCCGGCCCTGCTGACCCTCGACATTCCCGGCTACGAGGGCCGCAACCTGCTGCTGATCGCCTACCTGGTGATCGTGGTGCAACTGTCGGACGTGCTCCAGTACGTGTGTGGGAAGTTGTTCGGCAAACACAAGATCGCGCCCAACCTGTCGCCCTCCAAAACCGTGGAAGGCTTTGTCGGCGGGATCTTGCTGTCATCCCTGATCGGCGCAGCCCTGTGGTGGACCACGCCGTTCAACCCATGGCAGTCGTTCCTGATCGCGCTGTTGATCAACCTGCTGGGGTTTGCTGGCGGCATCGTGATGTCGGCGATCAAGCGCGACCGGGGCGTGAAGGATTGGGGGCACATGATCGAGGGGCATGGCGGCATGCTGGATCGCTTGGACTCGGTGTGTTTTGCCGCGCCGATTTTCTTTCACCTGGTGCGGTTCTGGTGGACCTGAGTCCACCATTCTCCAGCCATCCAAAAATCAAAAATGTGGGAGCGGGCTTGCTCGCGAAGGCGGTGTTTCAGCCACTTGATAGGTTGGCTGACACACCGCCTTCGCGAGCAAGCCCGCTCCCACATAGGCTTTGCGGTGACACCTAAAAACTTGTATGCCTACAGGCTTACAAGGGTCGGTAATTTGTAAGCCTATAGGCTTACAAATCGTGCCAAACTCCGTCAGCAAACCTGCGTGCATTTGTTCTGCGGCAAAGTCTGAAACAAGCACTCCTACCACTCGCGTCCCTTTCTTTCGCAGGACATTTCCGAGAGAATCCCAGCCGCTTGTGCCCTGCCTTTTCGGTAGCTAGTCTGCGTTCGTCACTGCCCATTCAGTGACCGGGTTTAGCAGCTCGAATGTTCAACATTGGGCGCACAAGCGCCATCTCAAGCATGGCGTTTTTTTCTGCCAACGCTTTATGGTGGCTGTGCGCAGGGCACCTTCGGGTGCGTCGGATTCCCAATGTTCCGGCCTGCTAACCTGCGTACAGCTGCCACCCATTGTTTAGCAGCGATGGCTGTCAGCTCCAATTTTCTACATTGGAGTTAACGCAATGAGCAAAGTAAGGCCCGACCCACCCCATCCCTTTTTCATCACCCATCCCGAACTCAGCTTCGAAGACGCCCTGGCTTACGCCTCAGACCTGCTCCAGTGCGCTGAAGCATTAGGTGACTCACCCAAAGCCGCCAGCTATCTGGCGAAAATGGCCAAAGTCATGGTGGATCGCTCGCTGGAATGTATGACCCCTTCGTAACATTCCCTCGCCACAAATAGTGCGGCGTATCGGTGTCATCTTTTGTATCAAAGACACTGTAAGATACGCCGCACTTAGCCAGGGATGCTCACCATGTTCGACTCGTTCAAAACGATCTGCCGCCGTTTGTACGGTGCATTAACGACTGTGGTGGGTGCCCTGTTCGGCCAATGGAGCCCGCCGTTCTGGCTGCGCGCCATCGGTGATGGCGTGCTGGCGCTCGGTCAGAAGGCCCGCGCTTATCCGCGCCAGGCCGGGGCCGGCGTGCTGGGCCTGGTGCTGCTGGGCGCTGCCGGGTTCTACGGCTGGCAGTGGTACTCCCACCTGCCCAAGCCCCACACCGTGAGTTATTCGCTGCACAAGCCCAACCTCACCGATTACACCCAGCCAACGCCGGTTGTGGATAACTTGCAGGTGCGTTTCGCCGAGTCCGTGGCCCCACTGGCGGCGATTGGCAAGCCGGTGAGCGAAGGCATCACCCTCAAGCCGAGCGTGGCGGGTACGTGGCGCTGGTCCGATGACCGCACCTTGCTGTTCGTGCCGGAGAAAGACTGGCCGATCGACGCCGGTTACACCCTGGACCTGGCGAAGAAAAACCTGCTGGCCGACGGCGTACTGCTCGACCAATACAGTGCCCAGTTCTCCACCCAACCGTTCCGCGCCACCCTGGCGCAAAACGAGCTGTACCAGGACCCGTCCAATCCAACGCTGAAACAGCTGGTGGCGACCTTCCACTTTTCCCACCCAGTGGATGAAGACAGCCTACGCAAACGCGTGACAGTGACCCTTGGCAAAGGCCTGGCCTACCGCGACGCCCAGTTGCCCAATCGGCCGGAAGTGACGTTCGACGAGAAAAAACTCAACGCCTACGTGCGCTCCGCCGCCCTGGCTACACCGCTGGAAAGTACCCCGGTCAGCGCCAAGCTCGACGAAGGCCTCAAGGCCCGCGACGGCGGCAACGCCAGCAACGCGCCGCTTGTGGCGCAAGTCACTGTGCCCGGGCGTTATCGCCTGACATTCACTGGCGCCGAAGTCAGCTTTGTCGACAACCAGCGCGGCGAACCCGAGCCGGTGCTGATGTTCAGCAGCTCCAGCGCCGTAGCCGATGACACCATCGCCGGTAAGGTGCAGGCCTGGCTGCTGCCGGAAAAAGCCGAGGACGATACGCGCCCCTACAACAGCAACGACATCGACGATGCCCTGCTCGCCCGCAGCACCAAGGTCAACCTGACCCACGTGCCCAGCGTCGAACCGTTGAACACCCTGCATGCCTTCAAGTTCAAGGCCCCGGCCGGCCGGGCTATCTATGTACGCGTGCCCGCCAACCTGGAAGCCATCGGCGGTTATCTGGCGAAGAATCCTACGGCGTCGCTGATCAGCATGCCGGCGTACCCGCGCACGTTGCAGTTCCTGTCTGACGGCGCCCTGCTCAGCCTCAACGGCGAAAAACGCCTGGGCTTCATGGCCCGTGGCGTGCCCGGCGCCCATGTGGAAATCGCCCGCCTGCTGCCCAACCAATTGCAGCATCTGGTGGACCAGAGCAGCGGTAGCTTTGCCCGGCCGAATTTCGGCAACGAGTACTTCGACCGCATGGTGGAACGTCAGACGCTGGACATTCCACTGTCGTCCAATGATCCGGCGAAAACCGTCTACGACAACGTCGACCTCAGCCACTACCTCACCGCCAACGGCGGCCGTCGCGGCATTTTTGTGCTCAAGCTCAGCCCCCAGGACGAGCCGGTCGAGCGCACCTTCGAGTACGACCGCAGCAGCACCAGCGACCTGCGCTTTATCGTAGTGACCGACCTGGGCATCATCGCCAAGCGCTCCAGCGATGGCAGCCACGATGTGTACGTACAGTCCATCGGCAACGGTTCGCCGGTGGCCGACGCACAGGTCGACATCATCGGCCGCAACGGCTTGCCCGTGAGCAGCGGGCGCACCGATGGCGAAGGCCACGCGCATTTCGCCAAGCTGGATGAATTGCGCCGTGAGAAAACGCCGCTGATGTATGTCGTCACTCGCGGCAATGACCAATCCTTCCTGCCGATTGCCCGTCAGTCCCAGCAACTGGATTTGTCGCGCTTCGATGTAGGCGGTTTGGAAGAAGACGGTGCGGTTGATCGCCTCAGCGCCTACCTGTTTACCGACCGCGGCCTGTACCGCCCTGGCGAGACCGCGCACCTGGGCATGATCGTGCGCAGCGGCAACTGGAAAGGTGCCCTGCAAGGCCTGCCGGTAGAGCTGCAAATCACCGACCCACGCGGCCTGGAAGTGATTCGCCAGCCGCTGAAGCTGTCCGCCAGTGGTTTTGAAACCTTTGATTTCCCCAGCAGCGAAGTCGCCCCCGCCGGGGACTACACCGCGACCTTGCAGTTGATTGGCCAGAAACAGACCCGCACCGACCTGGGCAGCGTCAGCTTCAAGGTCCGCGACTTTGAACCGGACCGCATGAAAGTCAGCCTGAGCCTGCATGACACTCCCGTGCAGGGCTGGATTCCACCGGACCAAGTGGTCGCCAAAGTCACCGCGATGCACCTGTTCGGCGCCCCGGCGGCCGGGCGTCGGGTGACCGCGAAAATGTCCCTGAGCCCAACGCTCGCGGCATTCGAGCGCTATCCCGATTACCGCTTCCGCCTCAACGACTCCCTGGAAGAGGCCAGCACCGAAGACCTCGCCGAAACCACCGTGGATGACAACGGCCAGGCTCTGCTCGACCTCAACCTGCAACGCTTCGCCAACAGCACCTATCGCCTGCAGGTCATGACCCAGGTGTTCGAAGCCGAAGGCGGGCGCAACGTGGCGGCGCAAAGTGCCTTGTTGGTGTCGTCTGCGCCTTACCTTGTGGGTGTGAAAAGTCAGGACTCGCTGTCGTACGTCGCCAAGGATGCGCCACGCGAGGTGCAATGGCTGGCCGTGGCGCCGGACCTTTCGCCGCTGGCAGTGGAGGGCCTGACCAGCGAAGTGGTCGAGCACCGCTATGTGTCGGTGCTGGTGAAACAGTCCAACGGCACCTACAAGTACGAGTCGCGCATCAAGAACATCAGCCAGCCGGCATCCAAGCTGGTGATGACCCAGGACGGCGCCAGGCAGAGCCTCAACACCGGCACGCCGGGTGATTACACCCTGCAACTGAAAGACGCCAACGGCAACCTGCTTAACCAGATCGACTACAGTGTGGCCGGGCGTGGCAACACCTCGCGCTCCCTGGAGCGCAACGCCGAATTGCAACTGCGCCTGGATAAACGCAGCTACGCCACCGGCGACGAGATCGCCATCAGTATCCGCGCGCCGTACACCGGGGCCGGCTTGATCACCATCGAACGGGACAAGGTCTATACCCAGCAGTGGTTCAAGGCTGACAGCACCAACAGCGTGCAACATATCCGCGTGCCTGCGGGGCTTGAAGGCAATGCCTACGTCAACGTGCAGTTTGTGCGCGACATGGGCTCGGCCGAGGTGTATATGAGCCCGCTGTCCTACGGCGTGGTGCCCTTCAGTATCAACCTGGATGCGCGACGCATGGCGCTGAAAGTCGAGGGCCCGGCGAAGGTCGAGCCGGGGCAAATGCTCGACATCAAGGTCAACGCCGACCGCCCGGGCCGCGCCGTGGTGTATGCGGTAGACGAAGGCATCCTGCAAGTGGCGCGCTACCAGACGCCGGACCCGTTGGGTTTCTTCTTCCAGAAGCGCGCGCTGGAAGTCGGCACCAGTCAGATCCTTGACCTGATCCTGCCGGAATTCAGCCGCCTGCTCAGTGGGGCAGCGCCCGGTGGCGATACGGAAGGCGCCCTGGCCAATCACCTCAACCCGTTCAAGCGTAAACATCAGCCGCCCGTGGCGTGGTGGTCCGGGTTGGTGGACCTGCCGGCCGGTGAGACTGTGCTGCATTACCAGGTGCCGGACAGTTTCAACGGCAAGCTGCACCTCTTCGCGGTGGCGGTGGACAGCGACAGCGTGGGTGTCAGTGAGGCCAATACCGAGGTGCGTGGGCCGATCGTGATCACACCGAACGTGCCGGCCTTCGTGGCGCCTGGGGATGTGTTCAATGTCAGCGCCGGGGTGTTCAGCAACCTCGACGCCGCGGCCAACGTGAAGTTTGAGGTGCAAACCAGCGACGGCCTCAAGGTGCAGGGCGACAAGGGCAGCACCTTGGCCCTGCAACCGCGCAAGGAAGGCACCGCCGAGTTCAAGATCAAGGTCGGTGAAACCCTCGGTTCGGCCGACCTGCGCTTTGTCGCGGTACTGCCGGATGGCAAGCGTATCCAGGTGGCGGAAACCACTTCGATCCGCCCTCTGAGTGAGCACCGTGTGGCCTTGAGCCTGGGCCGCTTCGACAGCGCCAGCAAAGAGCTCAAGCCAACCCGCGAGCTGTTCAGCCAACTGCGCGACGTACAACTGGGCGTCGCCGCCTCGCCGCTGGTGTGGGCCAACGGTCTCAAGCATTACCTGGATGACTACGGCTACGCCTGCACCGAGCAATTGGTGTCCAAGGCCATGCCCGCGCTGATCTGGGGTGGCAACGCCCCTGAAGCCGAGCAGGCCTTCAGCAGCGCGGTGCGCATGTTGCGCCAACGCCAGAACCAGGCCGGCGGCTTTGGTTTGTGGGCGGCCAACCCGGATGTGGCGCCGTACGCCAGCCTGTATGCCACCGACTTCCTGATCGAAGCCAAGGAGCGTGGGTTGCCGGTGCCGGAAGACCTGCTGGTGCGCTCGAACGCGTATCTGACAGATTTGGCCAACGGTCCTAGCGAAGGCCTGTCGGAATTGCGCAACCGTGCCTACGCCAGTTACCTGCTGAGCCGTCAGGGGATTCTGGTGAGCGGTGCCTTGAGTGACATCCGCGAGCGCTACGAGAGCTACTTCAAGGACAGCTGGCAGAACGACCTCGGCGCCGCTTACCTGGCCGCCAGCTACAAGTTGCTCAAGCAGGATCGCCAGGCCGATACCTTGTTCCGCAAGATCCCTTGGCGCGCCCTTGTGGATAAGTGGACCAGCGACGGTATGTACTACGACCCGCTGGTGCACGACGCCGAACACTTGCACCTGCTGGCGCGGCATTTCCCGGAGCTGATGGACGACGTGCCAACGGCGCTGCTGGATAAACTCGGTAAACGCTTGAACGAACAGCGCTACAACTCGCTGTCGGCGGCACTGTTGCTGCGGGCTTTGGATAACTATGGCCAGCGTGCGCAAAGCGACATGACGCTCAAGGCCACGGCCTGGTTGGGCGACAGGCAACAACAGTTGCTGGAAATGGCTGGCCAGCCGCCGCGCGCCGCCGTTCCCGGGGCCACGCAAAAACTGGTCATGGAAAAATCCGACGGCCCGGCCGCGTTCTACATGCTCAGCGAAGCCGGTTTCGACAAGGGCGCCAAGCTCAAGCCGATCAACAACGGCCTGGAGATCATCCACGAGTACCTCGACCTCAAGGGCGACCCGGTGAGCAAGGTCGCAGTGGGCGATGAGTTCCTGGTGCGCTTGCGTCTGCGCGCCACCGATCGCGACCAGGTGCAGCAAGTGGCGGTGGTCGACCTGCTGCCGGGTGGCGTCGAGCCTGTGTATAACTTGCCGCCGGAGCCGGAAGCGGCCAGCAGCGAAGAGAGTGAAGGCGAAGAGTCCGAGTATGTGGAAGAAGACAGCCAGGAAGCCGAAGCCTGGCAAGCGCCCATCGGCGAGACCGAGCTGAGCAACTGGCAGCCGGACTACGTGGATGTACGCGATGATCGAGTGGTGTTGTACGGCACTGCACTGCGCGATGTAGGTACCTTCGTGTACCGCGTGCGCGCCACCAATGCCGGTACGTTCAATACGCCACCGGCCTACGCCGAAGGCATGTACGAAACCACCCTGCAAGGGCGCGGCAAAGTAGGCCAGCTTGAAATTACCAAGCCTTAAACGCCTGGCGCCGCCGCTGCTGCTAGCGGCGGTGGTGCTGGCGGGGCTGCGCCTGTGGCCCCATGCCCCGCTGGAACAGGCCGTGACCTCGTCACGGCTGGTGCTGGCCGACGACGGCTCGCTGCTGCGCATGACCTTGGCGGATGACGGCCAATACCGCTTATGGCTACCGCTGGAGCGGATGTCTCCTTCACTGGTCGAAGCCTTGCTGCTCAAGGAAGACCGCAATTTCTACTGGCACCCGGGGATCAATCCCCCGGCTTTGCTGCGTGCGGCCATGGCCACCTACAGCGGCGGCCAGCGTCAGGGCGGTTCGACCTTGAGCATGCAACTGGCGCGGCGCCTATGGGACCTGAACACCCGCCAGGTGCCCGGCAAGTTGCAGCAGATGGCCTTGGCGCTGTGGTTGGAAGCGCGCTACAGCAAACACGACATCCTCGAGGCCTACCTGAACCTGGCGCCGATGGGTGGCAATATCGAAGGCGCCGAGGCGGCGAGCCGCATCTACTTTGGCAAGGCCGCCGCGCAATTGTCGTTGTCCGAAGCGCTGGCGCTGGCGGTGATTCCGCAACAGCCGGGGCGGCGCGCGCGTTTCGGGGCGTCGCTGCAAAATGCGCGGCTGCGCTTGATGGCCGACTGGCGCGAGACTTATCCACAAGACCCGCGTAACGACAGTTTGCTGGACTTGCCGCTGGAGGCGCGTAACCGCCAGCAGATCCCGTTTTTGGCGCCGCATTTGAGTGAGCAACTGCTGGCGTCCCAGCCCGGCAACGAGCTGAACAGCACCCTCAACCTGCCGTTGCAGCAACTACTCGAACGTCTGATCAGCGGCTTTATCGCCGAGCGGCGCAGCACCGGCGTGGAAAATGCCACGGCGATCCTGATCGACAGCCGCGACCAGAGCGTCAAGGCGCTGGTGGGTTCGGCGGATTACTTATCCACAGGCATCCACGGTCAGGTCAACGGCGTGCTGTCGCGGCGCTCGCCGGGGTCGACGCTCAAGCCGTTCCTGTATGGCTTGGCGTTGGACCAGGGGGTGATCCACCCCATGAGCATCCTCAAGGACTTGCCCAGTAACTTCGGCTACTTCCAGCCGGAAAATTTCGACGGCAGTTTTGTCGGCCCGCTGACGGCGCGCGATGCATTGATCCGTAGTCGCAATATCCCGGCAGTGTGGCTGGCCAGCCAGGTGAAATCGCCGTCCTTGTATGGATTGCTGCAACGCGCCGGTATCAAGGGCCTGCGTGACGAAAGTCATTACGGCCTGGCTCTGGCCCTCGGCGGCGGCGAGATGACCCCGGAGGAGCTGGCGCGGCTGTACGTGATGCTGGCCGGTGACGGGCATTTGCGGCCGCTGCGTTATTTACAGGAGCAGCCGCAATCCACCGGGGCGCAACTGCTCACGCCCCAGGCCGCGTTCATGGTGCGCGACATGCTGCGTCGCAACCCGCGCCCGGATGGCTTGCCCGGCCGCCATTGGCGCACCGCGTGGAAAACCGGCACCTCCTGGGGTTTTCACGACGCCTGGAGCGCCGGCCTGGTCGGCCCCTACGTGCTGGTGGTGTGGGTGGGCAACTTCGACGGCCGGCCGAACCCGGCGTTTATCGGCGCCAAGACCGCCGCGCCGCTGTTCTTCCGCATCGCCGACGCCCTGCCGCTGGCGTTGCCCAATGTGGTGATCAAGCCCGATAAACCACCCGTCGGGCTGGTACGCATCGACGTCTGCGCCGCCTCCGGCGATTTGCCCAACCGCTGGTGCCCGCAAACCCGCAAGACCTGGTATCTGCCCGGCGTGTCGCCGATTCGAGTATCCAACCTGCATCGCCCGGTGCTGATCGACACGCGCACCGGCAAGGCCGCGTGCCCGCCCTTCGAGGCGCAGTACACCCGTGAAGAAGTCTTCGAATTCTGGCCCAGCGACATACAGCGCCTGTACCGCGCCGCCGGCCTGCCCCGGCGCACGCCGCCCAGCGTGATGAAAAACTGCCAACCCAACCGCATCAGCGACCAGAGCGAAGCGCCGCAGATCCGCTCACCGCTGACCCAAGTGAGCTATCAACTGCGCCTGTCGCAACCCCAGGAAAGCATCCCGCTGAATGCCAACGCGGCCAGCGATGCGGCGACGCTGTACTGGTTCGCCGATCAAACCTTGATCGGCCAGGGCCCGCCGCAGACCACGCTGAACTGGCGACCGGGCAAATCAGGGGAGTATCGGCTGCGGGTCAGCGATGATCAGGGGCGCAGTGCGAGCCGGGGGTTGCGGGTGGAGTTCGTGCCGTGATCAGCGGCTACGTGACAAGCTCGGTGTAGCTGGACTCCCCACCTCCCGTCGCCCCCGACAACCAACCCCATACAAACGCCAGCGTAGTGCGCCCGGCAGCATCAACGCCGACCGTGCCGCGAGACCAGCCGGCCAATAACTCGCCCTGTGTGGTCACGCACTGAAACAGCAACTCGATCGTATCCTCGCCGGTTACACGCCCGACCTGCTGGCCGATACGAATCCGCCCGCCTTGGTAAGTGCCCCAGATGGCTTCGCCTTCGACTTGATAATGGAACACCGTACCGGCACCGGAGAGGCCCTGGGTGTTGTTTGCGACCGCAAACCGGCGATTGTGCAAACGCTCGCCGATTTGGGAAAGAGGGGTTGGCATCGAGGTCGAATCCTTTCGTCGTGCTGATCCTGGAGACCCGAGGGGCCTCCAGGCTACGCGGGGTTACTCCACCGTCACCGACTTTGCCAGGTTGCGCGGCTGGTCGACGTCGGTGCCTTTGAGCACGGCGACGTAGTACGACAGCAGTTGCAGCGGGATGGTGTAGAGGATCGGCGACAGGATGTCGTGGATGTGTGGGATGTTGATGACGTGGGTGCCTTCGCCGTTGGTCATGCCGGCTTTTTCGTCGGCGAACACCACCAGTTGGCCGCCACGGGCGCGCACTTCCTGCAGGTTGGACTTGAGCTTCTCCAGCAGTTCGTTGTTCGGCGCGACGGTCACCACCGGCATGTCGTCATCCACCAGGGCCAATGGGCCGTGTTTCAGCTCACCGGCTGGGTAGGCTTCAGCGTGGATATAGGAGATTTCCTTGAGCTTGAGGGCGCCTTCCATGGCGACCGGGTATTGCGCGCCACGGCCGAGGAACAGGGTGTGGTTTTTGTCGGCGAACAGTTCGGCGACTTTTTCCACGGTGCTGTCCATGGCCAGGGCTTCGCCCAGACGGGTAGGCAGGCGACGCAGCTCTTCGACCAGGGTGGCTTCGACGCCGGCAGCAAGGGTGCCGCGGACTTGGCCGAGGGACAGGGTCAGCAGCAGCAGGCCGACCAACTGGGTGGTGAAGGCTTTGGTCGAGGCCACGCCGATTTCACGACCGGCCTGGGTCAGCAGGGTCAGGTCGGATTCGCGCACCAGGGAGCTGATGCTGACGTTGCAGATCGCCAGGCTGGCGAGGAAGCCCAGTTCCTTGGCGTTGCGTAGGGCGGCCAGGGTGTCGGCGGTTTCGCCGGACTGGGAGATGGTCACGAACAGGGTATCGGGCTGCACCACGACCTTGCGGTAGCGGAACTCGCTGGCGACTTCGACCTGGCACGGGATGCCGGCCAGTTCTTCCAGCCAGTAACGGGCGACCATGCCGGCGTGGTAGCTGGTGCCGCAGGCAACGATCTGCACATTGCGCACTTTGGCGAACAGCTCGGCCGCTTGCGGGCCGAAAGCGTTGACCAGCACCTGGTGCTGGCTCAGGCGCCCTTCCAGGGTGCGTTGCACCACGGCTGGTTGCTCGTGGATTTCCTTGAGCATGAAGTGGCGGAATTCGCCCTTGTCGGCAGCCTCGGCACCGTCGCGGTACTGCACGGCTTCACGCTCGACGGAGTTGCCGTTTACGTCCCAGATCTGCACGCTTTCACGACGGATGTCGGCAATATCGCCTTCTTCCAGGTACATGAAGCGGTCGGTGACCTGACGCAGGGCCAGTTGGTCGGAAGCGAGGAAGTTTTCCCCCAGGCCCAGGCCGATCACCAACGGGCTGCCGCTGCGGGCGGCAACGACGCGGTCCGGTTGGCTGGCGCAGACCACGGCCAGGCCGTAGGCACCATGCAGTTCCTTGACCGTGGCCTTGAGGGCGGCGGTCAGGTCGCTGTGGTCCTTGAGTTTGTGGTTGAGCAGGTGGGCGATGACTTCGGTGTCGGTGTCCGAGGTGAACACGTAGCCCAGGCCCTTGAGTTGGTCGCGCAGCACTTCGTGGTTTTCGATGATGCCGTTGTGCACCACGGCCAGGTCGCCGGAGAAATGCGGGTGGGCGTTGCGTTCGCACGGAGCGCCGTGAGTGGCCCAGCGGGTATGGGCGATGCCCAGGCGGCCAACCAGCGGCTCGCCGTTCAAGGCTTGTTCCAACTCGCTGACCTTGCCCGGACGGCGCGTGCGCTCCAGCTTGCCGGCGTTGGTGAAGACGGCTACACCGGCGCTGTCATAGCCACGGTATTCCAGGCGCTTGAGGCCTTCGATCAGGATCGGGGTGATGTTGCGTTCAGCGACTGCGCCTACGATGCCACACATGGTGTTTCTCCTAGATGATTGCCGCGCATATCAGCGTAATGCCGCGGGCTTGGATCTGGTCGCGGGCCTCAAGCGGCAGGCGATCATCGGTGATCAGGGTATGGACGCTGCTCCAGGGCAGTTCCAGGTTGGGAATCTTGCGGCCGATCTTGTCGGATTCGACCATCACCACCACTTCACGGGCGACCTCGGCCATCACACGGCTCAGGCCCAGCAGTTCGTTGAAGGTGGTGGTGCCGCGCTGCAAATCGATGCCGTCGGCGCCGATGAACAGCTGATCAAAGTCATAGGACCGCAGCACCTGTTCGGCGACCTGGCCTTGGAACGAGTCCGAATGCGGGTCCCAGGTGCCGCCGGTCATCAGCAGCACGGGCTCGTGTTCCAGTTCGCTCAAGGCGCTGGCCACGTGCAGGGAGTTGGTCATCACCACCAGGCCGGGCTGGTGGCCCAGTTCAGGGATCATCGCGGCGGTGGTGCTGCCGCTGTCGATGATGATGCGTGCGTGCTCACGCAGGCGCATCACGGCGGCACGGGCGATGGCGCGCTTGTACACCGAAATGGGCTGAGCGGCATCGCCTACCAGTTCCTGGGGCATGGTGATGGCGCCACCGTAGCGACGCAGCAACAGGCCGTTGCTTTCGAGAGCGGCCAGGTCCTTGCGGATGGTCACTTCCGACGTTTCGAAATGCTTGGCCAATGCGTCCACGCTGACTTCGCCCTGTTCATTGAGCAAAGCCAGGATATTGTGGCGGCGTTGGGGTGTATTTCGTTTCGACATGGTGATGATAAGTTTCGTTTCGAAAGATAACGAAGGCAATCAAAACCTATTGGCGAAAGATCGTCAAGCGGGGCGTGGTAAATTTCTGGAAAAATCCCCAACCAGATGTGGGAGCTGGCTTGCCTGCGATAGCGGTGTATCAGCTTGCACATCAGTGGCTGATAGATCGCTATCGCAGGCAAGCCAGCTCCCACAGGGGATAACGCTGGCCAGGCGAGCTGTGGATAACTCAGCTCTTTTTGATTTTGACCGGGCGTTTCCAGCCATCGATGTTGCGCTGGCGAGCGCGGGCGACGCCGAGCTGCAAGTTATCCACATCCTGGTTGATGGTGGAGCCGGCCGCGGTGGTGGCGCCATCGCCGACTTTCACCGGGGCAACCAACGAGTTGTTGGAACCAATGAACACGTCTTCGCCCAACACAGTCTGGTGCTTGTTGGCGCCATCGTAGTTGCAGGTGATGGTGCCCGCGCCGATGTTGGTGCGCGCGCCGATCACGGCATCGCCCAGGTAAGTCAGGTGACCGGCCTTGGCGCCCTCGCCCAGGTGGGCGTTTTTCAGTTCGACGAAGTTACCCACATGGGCCTTGGCCTCCAACACGCTGCCCGGACGCAAGCGTGCGAACGGGCCGGCATCGCTGCCCTCGCCCATCACGGCACCTTCCAGGTGGCTGTTGGCCTTGATCACCACGCCTTTGCGCAGGGTGCTGTCCTTGATGACGCAGTTGGGGCCGATGATCACGTCGTCTTCGATGATTACGCGGCCTTCGAGGATCACGTTGATGTCGATCAGCACATCGCGGCCCACGGTGACTTCACCACGCACATCGAAGCGCGCCGGGTCGCGCAGGGTCACGCCCTGGGCCATCAGGCGGCGGCCTTCGCGCAGTTGGTAGTGACGCTCCAGTTCGGCGAGTTGCTTGCGGTCGTTGGCGCCCTGCACTTCCATCGGGTCGTGGGGTTGCTCGGTGGCGACCAGCAGACCATCACTCACGGCCATCTCGATGACGTCGGTGAGGTAGTACTCGCCCTGGGCGTTGTTGTTGGACAGGCGGCTCATCCAATCGGCGAGCTTATTGCCAGGCACCGCCATGATTCCGGTGTTGCCTTCGGTGATGGCGCGCTGGGCTTCGCTGGCGTCTTTATGCTCGACGATGGCCGCGACCTTGCCGTCAGCGTTGCGCACGATACGGCCGTAGCCGGTCGGATCAGCCAGTTCGACTGTGAGCAGGCCCATCTGGCCGGGTGCCACGTGCTTGAGCAGGCGTTGCAGGGTTTCCACTTCGATCAGCGGCACGTCGCCGTAAAGGATCAGCACGGTGTCGGCCGTGATGAACGGCACGGCTTGCGCGGTGGCGTGGCCGGTGCCGAGTTGCTTGTCTTGCAATACGAAATTCAGGTCGTCCGCAGCCAGGCGTTCACGTACCACATCGGCACCGTGGCCGATGACCACGTGAATACGCTGCGGATCGAGTTGCCGGGCGCTGTGGATAACATGGCCAAGCATGGAGTTGCCGGCAACCGGGTGCAGCACCTTGGGCAGTGCCGAACGCATGCGAGTGCCCTGGCCAGCGGCGAGAATGACGATTTCAAGAGACATGAATGGCTACCAATCCTGGGCGGTCCGGCGTCAGACCAAAGAAGTGTTTTGCAAAAAAAGAAAAAGGGTAGCCGAGGCTACCCTTTTTAATCAAATCACACATGAAGCATGACGGCTGGGCCGCTTACTTCTTGCGGATCTGCTGGAGCGTGCGCAGCTGGGCTGCAGCCTCGGCCAGACGTACAGCAGCAGCGCTGTAGTCGAAGTCCGCACCCTTTTCATTCAGGGCCTTCTCAGCAGCCTTGACGGCTTCCTGAGCGGAGGCTTCATCCAGGTCGCCAGCACGTTGCACGGTGTCGGCAAGTACCTTGACCATGTTCGGCTGAACCTCGA
Source organism: Pseudomonas sp. GL_117 (assembly GCF_057835125.1). Taxonomy (NCBI): domain Bacteria; kingdom Pseudomonadati; phylum Pseudomonadota; class Gammaproteobacteria; order Pseudomonadales; family Pseudomonadaceae; genus Pseudomonas; species Pseudomonas sp. GL_117. The sequence continues at coordinate 6,210,538 of NZ_CM174418.1, forward strand.
GGAAACCACCGGAGATGTAGAACACCTCCTTTTCCCCGCCTTGCTTGGTCAGAGTGATCGGACCTGGCTTCAAGCTGGTGATCAACGGCGCGTGACCCATGGCAATACCAAGGTCACCGAGTTCGCCGTGTGCAATCACCATCTCTACCAGACCGGAGAAGATTTCCCCTTCCGCGCTGACGATATCGCAATGGACTGTCATAGCCATCTGATTGCCTCAACCTGATGAGCGCCCGTTTCCGGGCGCTTGGATTACAGTTTCTTGGCTTTCTCGATCGCTTCTTCGATGCCGCCGACCATGTAGAACGCTTGTTCTGGCAGGTGGTCGTAGTCACCGTTGAGGATGCCTTTGAAGCCAGCAATGGTGTCTTTCAGGGAAACGTATTTACCCGAAGCACCGGTGAAGACTTCAGCCACGAAGAACGGCTGCGACAAGAAGCGCTGGATCTTACGAGCACGGTTTACCAACTGCTTGTCGGCTTCCGACAGCTCGTCCATACCCAGGATCGCAATGATGTCCTTCAGTTCTTTGTAACGCTGCAGCACGTACTGAACGCCGCGAGCGGTGTCGTAGTGCTCCTGGCCGATCACGTTCGGGTCCAGCTGGCGCGAAGTCGAGTCGAGTGGATCGACCGCTGGGTAGATACCCAGGGAAGCGATGTCACGGGACAGAACGACGGTGGCGTCCAAGTGGGCGAAGGTGGTCGCTGGCGACGGGTCGGTCAAGTCATCCGCAGGTACGTATACCGCTTGGATCGAAGTGATCGAACCTTCCTTGGTCGAAGTGATACGTTCTTGCAGAACGCCCATCTCTTCAGCCAGGGTCGGCTGGTAACCTACTGCCGAAGGCATACGGCCCAGCAGTGCGGATACTTCAGTACCGGCCAGGGTGTAACGGTAGATGTTGTCGACGAACAGCAGAACGTCGTTACCTTCGTCACGGAACTTCTCGGCCATGGTCAGGCCAGTCAGTGCTACGCGCAGACGGTTTCCCGGCGGCTCGTTCATCTGACCGTAAACCAGTGCCACTTTGTCCAGAACGTTGGAGTCCTTCATCTCGTGGTAGAAGTCGTTACCCTCACGAGTACGCTCACCCACACCGGCGAACACGGAATAACCGCTGTGCTCGATGGCGATGTTACGGATCAGTTCCATCATGTTTACGGTCTTGCCTACACCGGCACCACCGAACAGACCGACTTTACCGCCCTTGGCGAACGGGCAAACCAGGTCGATAACCTTGATGCCGGTTTCCAGCAGGTCGTTGCCACCAGCTTGTTCGGCGAACGAAGGTGCTGGACGGTGAATGCCCCAGCGCTCTTCGGTGTCGATCGGGCCGGCTTCGTCGATTGGGTTGCCCAGTACGTCCATGATCCGGCCCAGGGTCGCTTTACCGACCGGTACGGAGATGGCTGCGCCAGAGTCGATAACGTCCAGACCGCGCTTCAAGCCTTCGGTGGAACCCATCGCAATGGTACGAACTACGCCGTCGCCCAGCTGTTGCTGAACTTCCAGAGTAGTTTCCGCGCCTTGTACTTTCAGCGCGTTGTAGATGCTCGGTACGCTGTCGCGTGGAAATTCCACGTCGATAACGGCGCCGATGATTTGAACGATACGTCCGCTACTCATAGCTGGATCCTCTGAATATTTGAACCGTTAAACCGCGGCAGCGCCGCCGACGATTTCCGAGATCTCTTGGGTGATCGCAGCCTGACGCGCCTTGTTGTAGATCAGCTGCAAATCGCTGATCAGATCACCGGCGTTGTCGGTAGCGTTTTTCATCGCGATCATCCGCGCCGCTTGTTCAGCTGCGTTGTTCTCGACCACCGCCTGGTACACCTGCGACTCCACGTAGCGCACCATCAAGCCGTCAAGCAGCTCTTTGGCGTCTGGTTCGTAGAGGTAGTCCCAGTGGTGCTTGAGTTCCTGATCCGGAGTCGCCACCAGTGGAATCAATTGCTCCACGGTTGGCTGCTGGGTCATGGTGTTGATGAACTTGTTGGATACCACGGAGAGGCGGTCAATCCGGCCTTCCAGGTACGCATCCAGCATCACCTTCACACTGCCGATCAAATCATTGATCGACGGCTCTTCACCCAGGTGGCTGATAGCTGCTACGACGTTGCCGCCGAAGTTACGGAAAAAGGCCGCACCCTTGCTACCAACAACACACAGATCGATCTCGACGCCGTTTTCGCGGTTTACCGCCATGTCCTTGACCAGGGCCTTGAACAGGTTGGTATTCAAACCACCGCACAAACCACGGTCACTGCTCACAACCACATAACCGACGCGCTTAACTTCGCGGTCGATCATGAACGGGTGGCGGTATTCCGGGTTGGCGTTGGCCAGATGCCCAATTACCTGGCGGATACGCTCCGCATAAGGACGGCTAGCAGCCATGCGCATTTGTGCCTTGCGCATTTTGCTGACCGCCACTTTTTCCATGGCGCTGGTAATTTTTTGCGTGCTTTTGATGCTCGCAATCTTACTGCGAATCTCTTTTGCGCCTGCCATGTAACACCTATCAGGTTAGCAAGCGGGAGCCTTGCGGCTCCCGCTGCGGCTTACCAGGTTTGGGTGGCCTTGAACTTCTCGATACCGGCTTTCATGCCAGCGTCGATATCGTCATTGAAGTCACCCTTCACGTTGATCTTCGCCATCAGTTCGGCGTGATCGCGGTTGAAGTAAGCAATCAGCGCTTGTTCAAAGCTGCCGACCTTGGCGATTTCAACGTCGGTCAGGAACCCACGCTCAGCGGCATACAGCGACAACGCCATGTCAGCGATCGACATTGGGGCGTATTGCTTCTGCTTCATCAGCTCGGTAACGCGCTGACCATGCTCAAGTTGCTTACGGGTCGCTTCGTCCAGGTCAGAAGCGAACTGGGCGAATGCCGCCAGTTCACGGTACTGAGCCAGAGCGGTACGGATACCACCGGAGAGCTTCTTGATGATCTTGGTCTGAGCGGCACCACCCACACGGGATACCGAAACACCGGCGTTCACTGCAGGGCGGATGCCCGAGTTGAACATGGCCGATTCCAGGAAGATCTGACCGTCGGTGATGGAAATCACGTTGGTCGGAACGAACGCGGAAACGTCGCCAGCCTGGGTTTCGATGATCGGCAGTGCGGTCAGGGAACCGGTTTTGCCGGTCACTGCGCCGTTGGTGAACTTCTCTACGTACTCTTCCGAAACGCGGGATGCGCGCTCCAGCAGACGGGAGTGGAGATAGAACACGTCGCCTGGGTAGGCTTCACGGCCTGGTGGACGGCGCAGCAGCAGGGAAATCTGGCGGTAAGCCACTGCTTGCTTGGACAGATCGTCATAAACGATCAGCGCGTCTTCACCGCGGTCGCGGAAGTATTCACCCATGGTGCAACCGGAGTACGGTGCCAGGAATTGCAGCGCAGGAGATTCCGAAGCACTGGCAGCCACGATGATCGTGTTGGCCAGGGCGCCGTTTTCTTCCAGCTTGCGAACCACGTTGGCGATGGTCGATTGCTTCTGACCGATGGCTACGTAGACGCAGAAAATGCCGCTGTTCTTCTGGTTGATGATCGCGTCGATCGCCAGGGCGGTCTTACCGATCTGACGGTCACCGATGATCAGCTCACGCTGGCCACGGCCGACTGGGATCATGGCATCGACAGCCTTGTAGCCAGTCTGTACAGGCTGGTCTACCGACTTACGCCAGATCACGCCTGGAGCAACTTTCTCGACCGCGTCGGTCTCGGTGTTGCCCAGTGGACCTTTACCGTCAACAGGGTTACCCAGTGCATCGACTACGCGACCCAGCAGTTCCTTACCAACCGGAACTTCCAGGATGCGGCCAGTGCACTTGGCGCTCATGCCTTCAGCCAGACTGGTGTACGCGCCCAATACAACGGCACCTACGGAGTCTTGCTCCAGGTTGAGGGCCATACCGTAGACGCCGCCCGGAAACTCGATCATCTCGCCGTACATTACGTCGGCCAGACCGTGAATCCGCACGATACCGTCAGATACGCTGACGACAGTGCCTTCGTTACGGGCTTGGGAGGTCACATCGAGCTTGTCGATGCGGCCCTTGATAATTTCACTTATTTCGGAAGGATTGAGTTGCTGCATTGCTCTGCTGCCCCTTCAAACTCAAGATTTCAATGCTTCGGCAAGATTCGCGAGTTTGCCGCGAATCGAGCCATCGATAACCAGGTCGCCGGCGCGAATGACAACACCCCCAATGAGGGATGGGTCTTCCGCAACTTGCAGGCGCACTTCCCGGTCGAGTCGTGCACTGAGAACCTTGGCGAGTTTGTCTTGCTGTTCTTGGTTCAATGCAAAAGCACTGGTCACTTCAACGTCTACCGATTTCTCTTGCTCGGCCTTGTACAGGTCGAACAGAGCGGCAATCTCCGGCAGAAGCAGGAGACGGTCGTTTTCGGCAATGACGTTGATGAAGTTCTGTGCCTTCACATCAAACTTGTCGCCGCACACTTCAATAAAAGTGGCGGCCTTGTCTGCGCTCGTCAGTCGCGGGGCCTTGAGCACGCGCTGCATGGTGTCGTCTTGCGACACTGCTGCAGCCAGGCCGAGCATGGCTGACCAAGAGGCCAGCTGCTGGTGGGCCTGGGCGTGCTCGAAGGCTGCCTTAGCGTAAGGTCGGGCCAACGTGGTCAATTCTGCCATGATCGCCCTCGCTTAAATTTCAGCAGCCAGTTTGTTAACCAGCTCCGCGTGCGCGTTTTGATCGATTGTGGCACCCAGGATCTTCTCAGCACCGCCAACGGCCAGAGCACCCAGTTGGGCACGCAGCGCGTCTTTGACACCGTTCAGTTCCTGCTCGATCTCGGCCTGAGCCTGAACCTTCACACGGTCAGCGTCGATACGGGCTTTTTCAACAGCCTCTTCAACGATCTGGTTACCGCGTTTCTTGGCTTGCTCAATGATTTCGGCTGCTTGAGCTTTCGCTTCGCGCAGTTGTTGACCCGCTTTATCTTGGGCCAACTCCAGGTCGCGAGCTGCTCGTGCTGCAGCGTCCAGCCCATCCGCGATCTTCTTCTGACGTTCGTGCAGAGCTGCGATGACCGGAGGCCATACGAACTTCATGCAGAAAACGACAAAAATCAAGAACGCTAAGGACTGACCAATAATGGTTGCATTAATGTTCACGCCAATACCTCGCTCATTCGTTGCACAACACACCAATCACTCGAAAAGACGAGTGATTAACCGGCGAGTTGACCAACGAAAGGGTTCGCGAAGGTGAAGAACAGAGCGATACCAACACCGATCATGGTCACGGCGTCGAGCAGGCCGGCGACGATGAACATTTTAACTTGCAGCATTGGAACCATTTCTGGCTGACGCGCTGCGCCTTCCAGGAATTTGCCGCCCAGCAGGCCGAAACCAATGGCAGTACCCAGGGCGCCCAGGCCGATCAACAGTGCAACAGCGATAGCGGTTAGACCAACTACAGTTTCCATCTTTCCTCCCGACTTTTACGTCGTATGGTTTAGGTTTTTTAGATTTTAAAGCGGTAAAACAAATCGTTTCATAGCCCGGTAGGGCCTACCTTCCCGTTTTACCGGGAAGGACATCAGACTAGTCGAGACTGGTCTTAATGGTTCTCTTCGTGCGCCATCGACAGGTAGACGATGGTCAGCATCATGAAGATGAAGGCCTGCAGGGTGATGATCAGGATGTGGAACACAGCCCACGCCCACTGCAGAACAATGCCCAGGCCGCTAAGCCAGAGCAGGCCGCTGCCGAACATCACAGCGATCAGAATGAACACCAGCTCGCCGGCATACATGTTGCCGAACAGTCGCAGAGCCAGGGAAATCGGCTTGGCAACCAGAGTCACGAATTCCAGCAGGAAGTTCACCGGGATCAGCAGGGCTTGAACGAAGATGTTCTTGCTGCCGAACGGGTGCAGGGTCAGTTCGCCGATGAAGCCGCCGATGCCCTTGATCTTGATGCTGTAGAAAATGATCAACGCGAATACCGACAGGGCCATGCCCAGGGTAGCGTTAGGGTCCGTGGTGGAAACCGCACGGAAAGGAATGTGGTGATCGCCGGAGATCAGGATGGCCAGCTGAGGAATCCAGTCGACCGGGATCAGGTCGACGGCGTTCATCAGGAACACCCAGACGAAGATGGTCAGTGCCAGCGGTGCAATCACCGGGCTACGGCCATGGAAGCTGTCTTTCACGCTGCCATCGACGAATTCGACCAATACTTCAACGAAGTTCTGCAAAGCACCTGGCTGACCGGAAGTCGCCTTCTTTGCCGCCATGCGGAAAATGAAGACGAAGATCAGACCCAATGCGACCGACCAACCCAGAGTGTCCAGGTGGAAAGCCCAGAAGCCCATTTCTTTGGCCTCTGCTGCGGAGTGGGCAAAGCCCCAGCCGCCATTAGGAAGCTGACCGAAGGTCAGGTTCTGCAAGTGGTGCTGGATATAGCCCGAAGCGGTTGTTTCTGCCATGGTTGCCTCAAACGCCCTAAGGTTTCGAAAGTCTTGTTTTCATTAGCAGGGGAGCGAACCAGCTGACCAGTTGGGTCAACACGAAGACGCCGAATACAGCCAGCGGCGCCAATGGCTTCACACCTGCAAAGGTCAGTGCAAACAGCACTGCCGTCAAAATCAGTTTCCCTGCTTCGCCGGCATAAAATGACCGGACGATCGCCTGGGCTGCTCGGGCGCCGGAAAACCGAAAGGCCCTGTGAGCAAAATACATATTGGGCAGCAAGGCTATCAGGCCTCCGCAGAGTCCTGAATATCCGGCTACGACTCCATGCCAGTACCAAAGCGCCAAAGCGGCGATCAGCAAAATGACAAATTGAGCCAATAAAACCGGAAATACGGCCAAGCGATGGAACGGCAACGTGTTTGGCGTGCGGGTTTCCATCACTCTTGCTCCTCAATGGTCGGCTGCCGGAAATCAATAACTTGGCATAATTTGTGCCGACAAAATGCGCGCAGAGTATAGGGGCGGTTCTGCCCCTATTCAACTGTCGGGTAGTGATTTCCGATCACACGCTACATAAGCAAATGTTTCAGCGGATGTGGGCAAGGACGCCCTGAAGCTCATCGAGAGAGTTATAGCCGATGACCAATTGGCCTTTGCCCTTCTTGCCGTGGCGAATTTGCACCGCAGAGCCCAGCCGCTCGGCCAGGCGCTGTTCAAGACGGGCAATATCCGGATCAGGTTTGGCCGTTTCGACCGGTGCAGGTTTGCCGCTCAACCACTGGCGAACCAGGGCCTCGGTCTGACGAACGGTGAGCCCTCGTGCGACAACGTGTCGCGCCCCTTCAACCTGTTGATTTTCGGGCAAACCGAGCAAAGCGCGGGCATGCCCCATTTCCAGGTCGCCATGGGACAGCATGGTCTTGATGACTTCCGGCAGCGCGATCAGGCGCAGCAAGTTGGACACGGTCACGCGGGACTTGCCCACGGCCTCGGCCACTTGTTGCTGAGTCAGCTGGAATTCCTGCTGCAAACGCTGCAACGCGATCGCTTCTTCGATCGGGTTGAGGTCTTCACGCTGGATGTTCTCGATCAAGGCCATGGCGATAGCGGTTTCATCCGGCACATCGCGGACCATCGCCGGGATGGTCTCCTTGCCGGCCTGCTGGCTGGCACGCCAGCGGCGTTCACCGGCGATGATTTCAAAACGTCCGCCACCGATCGGGCGAACCACGATCGGCTGCATCACGCCCTGGGCCTTGATCGAATTGGCCAGTTCTTCCAGCGCCTGGGGGTCCATGTCCCGGCGTGGCTGGTATTTGCCGCGCTGGATCAGGTCCAGGGGCAGGTGCTGCAACTCGCGCTCGTCGGCCTGCACCGCTTGTTCTTCAAGCGATGTGACGGTCGGACCACTCAACAGTGCATCCAGTCCACGTCCGAGACCTCGTTTCTTGACGGCCATGGGGATTCCTTAAGTTGGCTGGGCTGCAGCGGTGCGTGAGTTGCGGCGTTGACGACGAACCATCTCGCCGGCCAGGGCCAGGTAGGCAATGGCGCCACGCGAGGATTTGTCGTACGCCAGCGCGGGCATGCCGTAGCTTGGCGCTTCGGCCAGACGGATGTTGCGCGGGATAACGGTGTCGTAGAGCTGGTCGCCAAAGTGTTCCTTGAGCTGCGCCGACACATCGTTCATCAGGCTCAGGCGCGGATCGAACATCGTGCGCAGCAGGCCTTCGATCTGCAGGTTCGGGTTGAGCAACTCAGCGATACGCTTGATGTTATCCACAAGGTCGCTCAAGCCTTCCAGCGCGTAGTACTCGCACTGCATGGGGATAATCACCCCATCGGCGGCCACCAGTGCGTTCAGCGTGAGCATCGACAGCGACGGTGGGCAGTCGATCAAGATGTAATCGTAATTCTCGCGGATCGGCGCCAGGGCGCTGCGCAGACGGCTTTCTTTCATCTGCATTTCCAGCAGCACCACTTCCGCCGCGGTCAAGTCGCGGTTGGCCGGCAGCAGTTGATAACCGCCGTGTTCGGAAAAGTGCATGGCCTGGGCCAGGTCGCACTCGCCGATCAGCAAGTCATAGACCGAGTTTTCCAGGCCGTGTTTATCCACACCGCTACCCATGGTGGCGTTGCCCTGTGGATCGAGATCGATCAACAGCACCCGGCGCTTGGTGGCGACCAGGGATGCTGCGAGGTTGATGCAGGTGGTGGTTTTGCCCACGCCACCTTTCTGGTTCGCTATCGCGAATACCTTAGCCATTCTTGCTTGTGTTCCCAATCATGCCGTGCGGCGCAGTATCAGCAGATGGCGTTGGCCTTGGCAACCGGGTACGGCCAAGGCGTGTTCGCTATCGAGGTGGAAGTCTGCCGGCAATGCTAACAGCTCGTCGCTTGGATGGACGCCCTTCATTGCCAGCCAGCGGGTGTCACGGTCGCCCAGGTGGCGAGTCCAGTTGCTGAAGTTGTCCATGCTGCTGAAGGCCCGGGAAACAATTCCGTTGAAAGGCTGTTCAGGCGTTAAGGCTTCGACGCGACTGTGGATAACTTGCAGGTTATCCAGCTTGAGTTCGAGTTTGACCTGGGTCAGGAAGCGGGTTTTCTTGCCGTTGCTGTCCAGGCAGGTCACTTGCGACTCGGGAAACAGGATGGCCAGGGGAATGCCCGGCATGCCACCGCCACTGCCAACGTCGAGCCAGCGGCCGTTTTCGATAAACGGCATCACACTCAAGCTGTCGAGCAAATGACGCGAAACCATTTCGTCCGGATCGCGCACAGCGGTCAGGTTGTAAGCCTTGTTCCATTTGATCAACAGGGCCAGGTAGCCCAACAGCAATTCGTGCTGGGCCGGGGTCAGGTCGACACCCAACTGGCGCGCACCTGTGGATAACTCTTCGGCATGTTGCGAGGTGACAGACGAACTCAAGCGCTTTGCTCCAACTGACGGCCCGCGCCGCGTTTTTTCAAATGAATCATCAACAGCGAAATGGCTGCCGGGGTCACACCGGGGATACGTGAAGCCTGGCCCAGGGTTTCCGGGCGAGTTATCCCCAGCTTGCTTTGGATTTCTTTCGACAGCCCGGAAATCCCGGTGTAGTCGATGTCCACAGGCAGCTTGGTATCTTCACTGGCGCGCAGACGAGCGATTTCGTCCTGCTGACGGTCAATGTAACCGGCGTATTTGGTCTTGATCTCGACTTGCTCGGCGACCTGTGGATCTTCTGCGCCACCGCCCGTCACTTCGACCAGACCAGCGTAGTCGATTTCCGGACGGGACAGCAGGTTCAGCAGGTTGTACTCGTGGGTCAGCGGCGTGCCGAATTTTTCGGCAATTGCGTCGCCCTGCTCGGTACCCGGGCGAACCCAGGTACTTTTCAGACGCTGTTCTTCCAGCGCAATGCTTTCGCGTTTTTTGCAGAAGGCTTCCCAACGTGCGTCATCGACCAGGCCCAGCTCGCGACCTTTTTCGGTCAGGCGCAGGTCGGCGTTGTCTTCGCGCAGGATCAGACGGTACTCCGCCCGGGACGTGAACATCCGGTACGGTTCCTGGGTACCGAGGGTAATCAGGTCGTCAACCAGCACGCCGATGTATGCCTCATCGCGACGCGGGCACCAGCTGTCTTTGCCCTGCGCGCGCAGCGCAGCGTTGGTTCCGGCCAGCAAACCCTGGGCGCCGGCTTCTTCGTAACCAGTGGTGCCGTTGATCTGGCCGGCGAAGAACAGGCCGCCGATGACTTTGGTTTCGAGGCTGTACTTGAGGTCACGCGGGTCGAAGTAGTCGTACTCGATGGCGTAGCCCGGACGCACGATGTGTGCGTTTTCCATGCCGCGAATCGATTGCACGATCTGGATCTGCACGTCGAAAGGCAGCGAAGTGGAAATGCCGTTCGGGTAAAGCTCGTGGGTAGTCAAACCTTCGGGCTCGATGAAGACCTGATGGCTTTCCTTGTCGGCAAAGCGGTGGATCTTGTCTTCGATCGACGGGCAATAACGCGGGCCGATGCCTTCGATCACCCCGGAATACATCGGCGAACGGTCGAGGTTCGCAGCAATGATTTCGTGGGTACGGGCATTGGTATGGGTAATCCAGCAGCTCACCTGTTTCGGATGCTGCTCTTTGGAGCCCATGAACGACATCACAGGTATCGGCGTATCACCGGCTTGTTCGGTCATCACCGAAAAATCCACAGAACGCCCGTCGATACGCGGCGGGGTCCCGGTTTTCAGGCGGCCGACACGCAGCGGCAATTCACGCAGGCGTTTTGCCAGGGCAATCGACGGCGGATCACCGGCGCGACCACCGGAATAGTTCTGCATACCGATGTGGATAAGTCCGCCCAGGAACGTACCAGTGGTCAACACCACGGATTCTGCGAAGAAACGCAGGCCCATTTGGGTGACAACACCGCGCACCTGGTCCTGCTCGACGATCAGGTCGTCCGCGGCCTGTTGAAATATCCACAGGTTCGCCTGGTTCTCCAGGGTTTCGCGCACGGCCGCCTTGTACAGGATGCGGTCGGCTTGTGCCCGGGTAGCGCGCACGGCCGGGCCTTTGCGGCTGTTGAGCACGCGAAATTGAATACCACCCTTGTCGGTAGCCATGGCCATCACGCCGCCGAGGGCGTCGATTTCTTTGACCAAGTGGCTTTTGCCGATCCCGCCAATGGCGGGGTTGCAACTCATGGCACCGAGGGTTTCCACGTTGTGCGTAAGCAACAGGGTTTTTACGCCCATACGTGCTGACGCCAGTGCTGCCTCGGTACCGGCATGACCGCCGCCGATGACGATCACTTCAAAACGGGAAGGGAAATCCACCACGCACCTCGTGCCTGCTTATGTAGGTAATCAGGAATTGTCTGTTGAAAGAGATTTAGAGCTTTGGCGGCAAGTATAGGGACTTAGCCCTTCCTAAAGAACCCTTTGCACAAAATTTAACCAGCTGTGGATGAATCACAGACAATAGAAATTAAAAGAGAGAAATTTATTAAATCTTTGTTTTTATGTTTATTTCTACTGAGCCACCTTTCTGTGGATAGATCTCTACAGGCCGTTATTTACTTTGTGTACAGCGATTCAAAAGTCTGTGGTCATGTGCCAATGAGGCCGTTGGATAAGTGCTTTAAGCCTGTGGATTAAACAGGTGGTTATCCACAGACGGGTTTATCTTCAGTTTTCAAGCCCTGTTATCAACTGGGCACAGGGGCGGTTATTCACAGGGCTTAATCCACAGAAACAGACGAATCGCGGCATATTTGGCGCATGGGGAAGCCACCGAAATCTTTCGATTCGGTGAGAGTTCTGGAAAAAGAGACCTATTGTGAGAAACCACAGTGCAGTTAATAATAGCGATTATCATTAACCTGTCTTGTCGCGCCCTATGTCCCCTCCTTCACACATGGCCGCCGTCCAACACATCTACGAGCAGCACCATTCGTGGTTGCAGGGATGGCTAAAAGGCAAATTGCATAACGCCTGCGATGCGGCCGACGTGGCACACGATACGTTCGTGCGTATTCTGGGTGGACGGCATGCGGCACAGATCCTGGAGCCGCGAGACTATCTAGCGACCATCGCACGGGGCTTGGTGATCGATCGTTATCGCCGCCACGCCATCGAACAGGCCTACAAACAAAGCCTGGCCGAACGCCCTGAAACCTTCGCAATCAGTGAAGAAGACAAGGCAATCATCATCGAAACCCTAGTGGCTGTGGATAAAGCCCTGTCTGGCCTGGGGGAGCGAGCACGTCGGATTTTCATGCTGTCACAAATACAGGGCCTGACTTATCAACAGATCGCCGATCAACTGCAGGTTTCCCTGACCACTGTGAAAAAGCACATGATCCGTGCGCTGACCGAGTGCGCGCTGATCATGGCCAGCCTCTGATGTCCGCCCCCGACCGCAAAGCCTTCGAGGCAGCCGCCAGTTGGTATGTGCAGTTTCAGGCACAGCCGCCGACCCCTAGCGAACGACATGCCTGGCAACAATGGCTCAATGGCGATCCTTCCCACCAGGCCGCGTGGAACCAGATGGAACGGTTACAACGCAGCCTCGGTGCCCTGCCCCAGGACGTTAGCCACAGCGCATTGTCGACCCTCGAACAACGGCGACAGGTACTCAAGTGGATGCTGGTACTTGGCGGTACGGGGTATGTCGGATGGAACGTTCAGCAACACACTGACCTGCGGAATATCTGGGCCGACTACCGTACGACCCTGGGCGGCCGGCGGCGTATCGAACTGGCTGACGGCACACGGATCGATCTCAATACCAGCACCGCGATTGATGTGGCATTCGATGGGCGCCAGCGTTTGATTCGCCTGCGCGAAGGTGAAGTACTTATCAACACCGGCAAGTCGGGTGGGCAGACACCGTTCTATGTTGAAACCCGCCAAGGACGAGTGCAGGCATTGGGGACGCGATTTACCGTGCGCCAACTGGCGGGCTCCACACGAGTCGGTGTGCTGGAGGACAAGGTGAACATCTCGCCTGCGGATCAACCTGAACACAGTCGATTGCTTGGCGCCGGCGAAAGCGCTGACTTCGATCGACAAAATGTCGGACCCAACCAACGCTATCTTCGTACACAAACCGCTTGGATCGACGGCCAGTTGATCGTCTTGGACGCACGGCTCGGTGACGTCATCGACGAACTCGCCCGCTATCGATCCGGTGTCATCAGATGCGATTTGGCGTCGCAACACCTGCGCGTTTCCGGGACTTTCCGACTGGATGCCACCGACGCAGTGCTGGCTAACCTGCAGGCGACATTGCCGATCCAAGTGAAGTACTTCACCCGTTATTGGGTGTCGGTGCAGCGAATCGGCTGACTGAAAAATAATCCACAAGGGGGTTATCTTTTTTCAATCTGTCGCGGCCCTACAGGTAATTACGACGCAACCTTCAGGGCTTACCCACACATGCGCCTTCCTTCCCAGCTTCGCCAGCGACTGTCCCGCCACGGCTTTTCATGCGGTTTACTGTTAAGTACTGCCAGTGCCGTCGGTGTTTTCCTGCCTACCTGTGTGATGGCCGCGAGCGCGACGCAGCACTACAGCATTGCCGCTGGCCCGCTGGATAACGTCTTGAGCCAATTTGCCGCCAGGGCCAATGTCATTCTCTCTTTCTCCCCGCAACAGACTGCGCATTTGCGCAGTCCTGGATTGGATGGGGATTACTCAATAGAACAGGGTTTTGCACTGTTACTCCGCGAATCTGGCCTACAGGCCGTCGCGCAGGCGCCTGACAGTTATGTATTACAAGCCGCGCCGACCGGGGAATTGACGTTGGCACCTACCACCGTCAGTACTTATCAACAGGGTGGTTTTTATCAGGAGATTGCCGGGGACGTCGGTTACAAAGCGCAAAACAGTCGAATCGGCACCAAGACCAGTACGCCTTTGTCGGAAACGCCGCGTTCTGTATCGGTGGTCACCGGCCAACGTATCAAGGACCAGAAATCCCAGACCCTGACTGAAGTCCTCGGTTATGTACCCGGTATCTTCGCGCCGCCTTTTGCCGCAGGCGATGGTCTGGCGGGTGACCTGTTCTTCATTCGCGGGTTTAACGCCACCGATTACGGCTACGGCTTGCTGCGCGATGGCCTGCGTGTACAAGGCAATCGGTACGACACCACCAGCGAGCCCTATGGCCTGGAGCGTGTGGAAATCTTCCGGGGGCCCTCTTCTCTGCTCTACGGCGAAAACGCCCCCGGCGGCCTGGTGAATCTGGTGAGCAAACATCCAACCGCCACGCCACAGGGCGAGGTGCAACTGGGTTACGGTTCGAATAACCGCCGCCAACTGGGTGTGGATATTTCCGGCCCACTCACTGACGCCGGCAATATCCTGGGGCGCGTGGTGATGCTTGGTCGCAAGTCCGACACCCAGACCGACCATGTGCCAGATGATCGCCTCTACATTGCGCCGTCCCTGACCCTGAATTTCGACGATTACAACTCCCTGACGCTGTTGGCCAACTACCAGAAAGACCACACCAACCTGGAACTCGGCCTACCCGCCGCCGGCACTTTGCTGACCAACCCGAATGGGAAATTGTCCAAGCACACCCTGCTCGGCGATCCGGACTGGAACACGTTTGAGCGGGAAGCCTGGAGCACCGGATACGAATTCAGCCACAGCTTCAACGACGAATGGCAGTTCCGCCAGAACTCGCGTTACATGCAGTCACGCATCAACCGTCATGAGACCTGGCCCGGAGAGTTGAACAACCGCGGCTTCGGCACCCAGTTGAACATGAATGCCTACGACCGCTACAACAAGTCGATGGTGTATTCCCTGGATAACCAGTTGGAGGGGAAATTCCAGCTGGGCGACCTGGAAAATACTCTACTGTTCGGCGCCAGCTACGATCGCACCTCGTTCAACCAGGACTGGGACGCCGGGTTTGCCGGGACCATCAATGTGTATAACCCGGTGTACCTGCGCGAACCGACCACACCGCTCGCCATCCAGAACACCTTGCTGGAACAGCAGATGAAAGGGGTTTATGCACAGATCCAGAGTAAGTATGACCACTGGTTGTTCTTGCTCGGCGGCCGTCAGGACTGGGTCGACAGTGATTTCCGCGACAAGGTGAAGCCCTCGACCGACTCCAGCACCACGGAACAGAAGTTCACCTACCAGGGTGGCGTGATGTACCAGTTCGACAACGGCCTGACGCCCTATGTCAGCTATTCCACAGCATTCGTGCCGGTGCAGCAGATCTCGGTGGCGGGCTCACCGCTCAAGCCGATCACCAGCCGGCAATACGAAGTGGGTGTGAAGTACGAGCCGATTGGTTGGGATACGGCGATGACATTATCGGTGTATGACTTGCGCAAGGAGGACGATACCTACCTCGATTCCACCACCAACACGTACCGCCAGGTGGGTGAAAGCCGTGCCAAAGGTGCCGAGGTCGAGATCAACAGCAACATCTCGCCCAACCTCAACGTGACAGCGGCCTACACCTATACCGATGCACGGATTACCAAGGATTTCGCCGGTTCGCTGGTTGAGGGGCGCCAGATGACGGGGGTTCCGCGCAATCAAGCCTCGGTGTGGGGTAAATATCGCGTCCTCGATGGCCAGCTCAAAGGCCTGTCCTTTGGTGGCGGTGTGCGTTACTTCGATAGCGCGTTTTCCTACAGCAAGCCGAGCTTGTACGGCAAGCTCGACCCTGGAAGCGTCACATTGGTGGATGCGGTTGTGGGTTATCAGATCGACCCGCACTGGTCGGTGGACCTGAACGCCAAGAACCTGTTCGACAAGGAATATGTCTCGGGTTGCAACGATGCGGGGCGTTGCTATTGGGGTGACAGCCGTACCTTGCTCGGTACGGTGTCCTATAACTGGTAAACCGCTGTGGATAACTCGGCTATTTGCCGATGCAGAAACTGGAAAAGATCCGTCCCAACAAATCATCGGAGCTGAATGCGCCGGTGATTTCCCCCAACAGCTGCTGCGCCTGACGTAAATCTTCGGCCAACAGCTCTCCGGCACCCGCCAGGGTCAACTGCGCGCGACCGTGCTCCAATGCCGCGCTTGCATGGCGCAACGCCTCCAGGTGCCTGCGGCGCGCGCTGAAGCTGCTTTCGGAGGTCTGCTCGTAGCCCATGCAGGCCTTGAGATGTTCGCGTAGCAACTCGAGGCCATCACCCGCCGACTTGGCGCTCAAGCTGATAGTGACGTGGCCATCCTCGCTGGTTTCCATGGCAATCGCCTCACCCGTGAGGTCGGCCTTGTTACGGATCAACGTGACCTTGGCCGGGTCCGGCCGCTGTTCGAGGAATTCAGGCCACAGTGCAAAAGGGTCCACAGCTTCAGGCGCGGTGGCATCCACTACCAGCAACACGCGGTCTGCTTCACTGATGGCCTTGAGTGCCCGTTCCACGCCGATCTTTTCCACCTGGTCATCGGTATCACGCAAACCGGCAGTGTCGACCACGTGCAACGGCATGCCATCGATGTGGATATGTTCACGCAGGATGTCGCGGGTAGTGCCGGCGATCTCGGTGACGATAGCTGCTTCGCGCCCCGCCAGGGCGTTCAGCAGGCTGGATTTGCCCGCATTCGGGCGCCCCGCGATAACGACCGTCATGCCATCACGCAGCAAGGCGCCCTGCCCGGCTTCGCGCAGCACTGTGGATAACTCTTCACGGACTTTATCCAGCATCGCCAGTACGTGGCCATCGGCAAGAAAGTCGATTTCCTCTTCCGGGAAATCAATCGCCGCCTCGACATAGATGCGCAGGCTGATCAATTGCTCGGTCAAGTTATGCACACGCAGGGAAAACGCCCCCTGTAACGAGCGCAGCGCATTGCGCGCCGCCTGTGCAGAACTGGCCTCGATCAAGTCGGCAATCGCCTCGGCCTGCGCCAGGTCGAGCTTGTCATTCAAGAACGCACGCTCGCTGAACTCTCCCGGCCGGGCCAATCGGCAACCCAATTGCAGGCAGCGTTGCAACAGCATGTCCAGCACCACCGGGCCACCGTGGCCCTGCAATTCCAGGACATCCTCGCCGGTGAACGAATTCGGCCCCGGGAAGTAAAGCGCCAGGCCTTCGTCCAACACACTGCTGTCAGCATCCAGGAACGGACCGTAATGGGCATAACGCGGTTTCAGCTCCCGCCCGCTGATGGCTTGGGCCGCCACGCCAGCGAGTGGCCCGGAAATACGCACAATACCGACGCCGCCGCGCCCTTGAGCGGTAGCGACAGCAGCGATGGTTTCACGAGGAGCGCTCATCGGCAGGTTCCAGAACAAAAGTGACGGAAAGCAAAACGCCCCACTAGGGGGCGTCTTGAGTGGTTATCCACAGAGTAAATTACGCCTCGGCTTTTTTGGTAGCCGCTTCGATTTTACGCGTGATGTACCACTGTTGAGAGATCGACAATACGTTGTTGACCACCCAGTACAGCACCAGACCAGCTGGGAACCACAGGAAGAAGAAGGTGAAGATGATTGGCATCATTTTCATTACCTTGGCCTGCATCGGGTCCGGCGGAGTCGGGTTCAGACGCTGCTGGATGAACATGGTCGCGCCCATGATGATCGGCAGGATAAAGAACGGGTCTTTGATCGACAGGTCAGTAATCCACAGGATGAACGGCGCCTGACGCATTTCCACACTTTCCAGCAGAACCCAGTACAGCGACAGGAACACCGGCATCTGTACCAGAATCGGCAAGCAACCACCCAACGGGTTGATCTTCTCTTTCTTGTACAGCTCCATCATGGCCTGCGACATTTTCTGCCGGTCATCACCATGCTGTTCTTTCAACGCGGCCAGTTTCGGGGCCACGGCACGCATGCGCGCCATCGACTTGTAGCTGGCTGCCGACAGTGGGAAGAAGATCCCCTTGATCAGCATGGTCAAGAAGATGATCGAGAAGCCCCAGTTGCCGACGATGCTGTGGATATGTTGCAGCAACCAGAAAATCGGTTGGGCAATGAACCACAGGATGCCGTAGTCCACAGTCAGTTCCAGACCTGGGGACAACTCTTTGAGTACAGCCTGGCTTTTCGGCCCGGCGTACAGAGTGGCGCTGGTTTCAGCCTTGGCACCTGGTGCGACGGTCAACGCCGGGCCAGTGTAGCCAATGATGTAGTTGCCTTTGGTGTCCTTGCGCGCCGCGACCAGGTTGTTCTGGCCAGGCTGGGGAATCCACGCGGTCACGAAGTAGTGTTGCAGCCATGCAACCCAGCCACCGTTCACGTTGTAGGTGATCGGTGCCTTTTGCTTGTCTTCGGCTACCTTGTCGATATCTTTCATCGACACTTTTTTGTACGGCTCCGAACTTGTCCACAGGGCAGCGCCCAGGTAAGTCGCGGTGCCCGTCGCGGTGCTGGAAGACGGATCGGAGCTGGCATCACGCTTGAGCTGGGCAAACATCGCACCGGTCCAAGGTTGAGCGCTCTGGTTGTCGATCAGGTAGGTGACAACAATGTCGTACAGGCCGCGTTTGAGTGTGAACCGCTTGATGTAGTTGACGCCGTCCTTGCTGAACTTCAAGTCAACGACCAATTGGTTCTGGCCATCGGCCAGTTGATAACTCTTCTTCTCCGAGGAGAAAACCGGACGACCGGTAGCGCTTGCATCGGGACCGTTGGTGCCGATCAAGCCACTTTGAGCCTGGTAAACGCGCTCGCCACCGTTATCGAACAACTGGAATGGAATTTCCGGGTGATCCTGACGGCGTGGGTACAGCGGAAGTGTCAGCTTGGCAACATCGCCACCTTGCGGGTCGATAGCCAGGTCCAATACATCCGTTTTGACCTGGATGAGGTCCGTGCTAGCGGCAACTGGCACTTCGGCAGGGGCATTGGTTTCGCCCGCGGCACGTGGAATGTCATCACTGGCGGCAGTGTTGGTGCCACTCACTGTATCGGGAAGCCCCGCTGGAACAGCATTGGCAGCAACATTCTGAGTCGGCAGGGCAGCTTGGCCGTAGTCCTGGTTCCAGTTAAGGACCATGACGTAGGACACGATTGCCAGGGCGACGATCAGGATCGTGCGTTTAATATCCATGATTACTCGGCCATCGAAGAAGAACGGGAGGTAGGGATAGGTGGAACCGGGTCATAACCACCGGCATTCCACGGATGACAGCGACCTAAACGACGAAAGGTCAGCCAGCCACCGCGCAGAAGACCATGATTTTCTATGGCCTCTAACGCGTAGCAGGAACAACTGGGGTAGAAACGACAGTGGTTGGCCATCAGAGGACTAATGGCATAGCGATAAAACTGGATCGGAACGATTGCCAGTTTACGCATCAAGGCTGTCTACCCCTACAGTTTCGGTGCTGACTGCTGGTGCTGGCTTGCTGGTGCGAGCCAAACGTTTCCAGAGCTTGCCGAAATGCTGAATCAATTCGGGGTTTTCTACATCCCCCAAGCCTTTGCGCGCGACGATAACAATATCCCAACCAACCAGAGTGTCCTGGTGGAGGCGAAACGATTCGCGCATCAGACGCTTGAGGCGATTGCGCTCAACGGAGAGCTTTACGCTCTTCTTGCCGATCACCAACCCGAGACGGGGGTGATCCAGATCGTTGTTACGCGCAAGGAGCAGGAGATTTTTCCCCGGAACCTTGCCGGTGGGGGAGTCAAAGACTGCCTTGAAGTGCCGGGGGGTAAGCAGACGCTTTTCCCGACTGAAGTCCTGACTCACCGCAGGTACCGGATTATCAAACTGCCAGACGTGCACGACCTTTGGCGCGACGACGCGACAGGACAGCACGGCCGTTCTTGGTAGCCATGCGAGCACGGAAACCGTGGGTGCGGGCGCGTTTGATGGTGCTTGGTTGGAAAGTACGTTTCATGGCGTTGTTACCTGGTTCGTCCACAACGGGCCGGAATGGCCCCCGTTTTAAGAGACCGGCGATTCTAGAGAAAGCAAGCCTCTAGGTCAATTTCCAACCAGCTTTTCCTTCAATTAGATCTCTATAGGCCAATTCGCCGTTTCCTGTTCGCCAGGCGTTCATGAGCAATGCCATAGATATAAAAATAAAGAAGGAAGTTATTTAAAGCTTTTCTGTAAAGCTTATAAAAGCTAGGCACGCCATCCTCTGTGGATAACTACCTCCAGGCCATATTCCACCTGATGTACAGAGAATGACAACACGGGGGAGAAACTGGGCTCTGCCTGTGCTGCACTGTCGGATAAGCTGTGGGTGGAATGGGTTGTTATCCACAGGCCAGTTACCCACAGACTTTCGCCCCCACTTGTACAACGAGCTTAGGCACGCTTATCCACAGAGCTTATGCACAGACCATTGGTCGCATTTTTTGTGCTTAACACGTTGATTTTGGCTGCCCTGTGCGCAACCTACATGTGGATAAGTGGGCGGCTCGCCGCTACAATGGCGGCTGTTTTTGCCTCACCGGCTTTCAACTTAGGGGATATCC